>NZ_CP061913.1:5979953-11959907 GCF_019904175.1 Dactylosporangium vinaceum
ATGCGATCCGGCCGGTAACCGCCAGCTGCCCAAACTCACGGACCCGGCCGGACGTGTCGCGGTGCTTCACCAGCCTTGCGTGCCCGGGCCGCCCTTGAACGGGCCGGTGATGTCCGCGGTCAGCCAGCCGCCGTAGAAGTCGCCGGGCTGGGGGACGACCCGCTCGCCGTCGACGGCGCACTCGTCGAGCAGGCCCGGGTAGAACGCCAGGCGGCTGCGCAGGATCTCGTAGCCGGGCGTCGGGTCCTCGTACGACCAGGCGGCATCGGGCACGACCACCCCGCCCACGACCAGGTTCCAGTACGAGGCGTAGCCCTTGAACTCGCAGAACGTGCGCCGGCGGGTGGCGGTGAGCACGGCCCGGACGTCGGCGCGCGGGATGTAGTACACCGGCGGATGGGACGTCTCGAGGACCCGCACGGCGCCGCGGGAGTCGAACACCACCTCGCCCCGGTGGCTCGCCGTGATGTGCCGGTCCGTCGGCTCGGCCCGGGGTGGCCGCGGGTAGTCCCACACGGACTCGGTCGGTCGCTGCATCATCCCAGGATGGCATCGCGGGGCCCTCGTGCGCTCGCCGGACCGGGGACGGTCGTCGGGCCCGGCCGGCGCGGCCGGGCCGGCGTCCCGCTGGAGCCCGGGCCGCCGGAGACGCTCACCGCGCGGCCGCGCGAGTAGACACTGTCTACGCGGTGGTGTAGACAGTGGTCATGGATCTTCGGGCGCGGCTCGTCCGCGCGGGGGTGGAACTGGTCGCGGCGGAGGGGCCCGGCGCCGTGTCGCTGCGGGAGATCGCGCGGCGGGCCGGTGTGTCGCACGGCGCGCCGCGGCGGTACTTCCCGACGCACGTCGAGCTGCTGTCCGCCATCGCCCGCCAGGGCTTCGCCGACCTCGCCGCGACACTGGAGGCGGCCGCGCCGGACCTGCGCAGCCGGGCCCACGCCTACGCGCGGTTCGCCCGGGACAATCGCGGCATGTACGAGCTGATGTTCCGCCACGACCTGCTGCGCTCCGGCCGCCTCGGGCTGCGCGACGCCAGCCTCCCGCTGTTCGGGGCCCTGGCCGCCGAGCTCGGGCCGGTAGCCGCCGGCGCCCTGTGGGCCAACGTGCACGGCGTGGTGCAGCTCTGGCTGTGGGGCAGCCTGCCCCTCGCGACCGGGGAGACGGCCCCGGCGGCGCTGCTCGACGCGGCCCTCGACGCGCACCTCGGACGGGCCTCGTGATGCCGGTGGTGTACCGCCTCGCCCGCGCCACCGCCGGGCGCGCCCTGCGCTGGGGCTGGCGGCCGCAGGTCGGCGGCCTGGAGCACATCCCGCCGGGCGGCGCGATCCTCGCCGGCAACCACCTGTCGGTCGCCGACGAGCTGTTCCTCGGCGCGCTGATGCCCCGCCACGTCGCGTTCTGGGCGAAGGCGGAGTACTTCCGCGGCCACCGCCCGGTCGGCCTGCTGGTGCGCGGCCTGGGCGCCATCCCGGTCGAGCGGGCCGGCGGCCGGGCCGTGCTGACCGCCTTCGACGCGGCGGTGCCGGTGCTGCGACGCGGCGGGCTGGTCGCCGTGTTCCCGGAGGGCACCCGGTCGCCGGACGGGCGGCTCTACCGCGGGCGCACCGGCGCCGTCCGCCTGGCCCGGCTGGCCGGGGTGCCGATCGTGCCCTTCGGGGTGAGCGGGACGGACCTGGTGCAGCCCATCCACGCCCGGCGGCCCCGGCGGGTGCGGGGGGCGCAGGTGCAGTACACCTTCGGCCGGCCCGTCGATGTCGAGGAGGGGACCGTGCGGGCCGCCACCGACGCGGTGATGGCCCGCATCGGCGAGCTGACCGGGCAGGAGTACGTGCCCTCCTACGCGCCGCTGCTGCGCCTCGGGCGCTAGATGCGCCGGAGCGTCTCGGCGTCCTCGATGCCGCCGTAGTAGCGGTCCAGGACGCGGGCGAAGCGGTTCTCGGCCGGCTCGGCGTGGGCGAACAGCGTCATCGACGAGCGCAGCTTCATGGCGTCGGTGGCGCCGAAGATGTCCTCCGCGGTGTGCGTCGAGTCGCCCAGCAGCGCCTCGGTGCACTCGAGCAGCCGCGGCCCCAGGACCGGGTGCTGCAGGTACGCCCGCGCCTCCGCGAGGGAGCCGATGGCGTAGCGCTGCGCCGTGGAGCTGCGCCCGAGCCCCCGGATCTGCGGAAAGACGAACCACATCCAGTGGCTGCGCTTGTTGCCGTCCTTGAGCTCGCCGATGGCGTGGTCGTACACGTCCCGCTGCGCCTCGACGAACCGCGACAGCCCGTACGGATCCTCCATGGATCCAGCCTAATCGGGCGCGTCGAACTGCGCCGAGAGCTCGGCGATGCGCCCGGCCGACCAGCGGATCCGCAGGGTGCCCGCACCGCCCGCGGACCACGTCACCCGGGCGATGTCCTCGTCGCCGTCGCAGGTGACCGAGGTGACGTCGAGGGTGTCGTCCGGCGGGGCCGCCGCGTACGCACCCGCGATCGCCGCGCGGCCCACGTACGGGCTGCCGGGGTCGCCCTCGATGCGCAGGGTCGCGGTGTCGGCGAACCGGTCCAGGTAGCCGCCCCAGTCGCCGGTCCGGACGCCCTCGTTGAACAGCCGGCACTGCTCCAGCACTCGCTCAGCCATGCCGAAGGTGTATCACCCCGATCGATCGATGTCACGAGGCCGGCGGCTGCGTGGGGTCGACCCCCTGCTGGAACGCGGCGGCCTGGGCGGCGATCCGGGCCGCGCCGATCGCCGTGGCCCAGCGCTGCACCTCGGCCGCGAGGGCGAGCGCGCCGGCCTCGTCGCCGGCGTCGCGGGCCAGCACGGCCAGGAGGATCTGCTGGGCCAGGGTGCCGCCGACGGTGCCGGCCGCGGCCCCGGCGGCCGTCGCATCCCGCCAGCGGGCCAGGGCGCCGGCGTGGTCGCCGGCGTCGTGGTCGTGGTCGCCCAGGTGCCGCTGGGCCTCCCGGCGCAGCAGCGGGTCGGCGGCACAGTTCGCCAGGGCGATCTCGTAGTGCTGCGGTGCGCCCGCGCGCTCGTCCAGGATGTTGTCGTACACCAGGCCGAGGTACATGTGCGCCCAGCCGAGCCGCGTCGGGTCCGGCGCCGAGGCCACGAAGTGCTCGGCCCGCTCGCGCAGCGCCGGGTCCACCCGGCGCAGCGAGACGTAGTAGGCGCAGCGGAACCGGGCGAAGCCGAGATCCCAGCGCCCGTCCGGGCCGAGGGCCTCCTCGTCCACTGTGGACAGCCGGGCGGGGGCGTCCCCGTTGCCGTCGTACCAGGCCGAGTCCACGGCGATCTCGGCCGCGAGGAGGGCCACCCGGGCCCGCTGCGGGCCCGGCGGCAGGCGATCGTGCACGGCGTCGAGCAGCCCCGTGGCCTGCTCCCACCGCGCGGCGAGCGCCAGTGATCGAGCCGCTGCGAGCAGCTCATCGAGTGTCAGCATGGGCCCGACGGTAGTAATCCGAAAAACTATCCACAAGAAAACTAGTTAGGGTGTACCCGTGGAGGATGCGGCGGATCGGCACGTCGACGTGTGGACACGCGAACTGGACGGCCTCGACCCGGTCGGTGAGGCGATATTCGTCCGGCTCGCCATCCTGGCCCGGCATCAGGACCGGCGCCGCCGCGAGGTCCTCGCGGCCGGGGGCATGCTGCGCTGGCAGTTCAAGGTCCTGCTGATACTGCGGCGCAACGGCCCGCCGTACACCGCGAGCCCGTCCCAGCTGGCCGAGCACCTGGGGCTCACCCGCGGCGCGCTGTCGGCCCGCCTCGGCGCGATCGAGGAGGCCGGCTGGATCGAGCGGGCACCCGACGCCGCGGATCGGCGCCGGGTGCACGTGCGGCTGACCGATGCCGGGCACGCGATGCTGACCGCGCACATCAGTCAGGAGGGGCTCGGCGAGTCGGTACTCCTGGCGCCGCTCACCGAGCGCGAGCGGCGCACGCTTGCCGGCCTGCTGCGCAAGATGGTGCTGGCCGTGCAGGAGTAGCGCTACTTCCAGGTGGCGTTCACCGTCTGCGCCGCCGTCCCCGTGCTCAGGGTCCGGTTGGCGCCGCTCTCCCAGGTGACCGAGCCGTCCGCGTTCTTCTTGATGAACTTGTACTCCACCGCCGTGTTCGCCGGCAGGGACACCGTCGCCGACCAGATGGGGTAGCCCGCCGGCGACAGCGCGATTGCACCGGCCGTGTTCCAGCTGCCCAGGGCCGGGATCGACCCGACCACGAACACGTTCTGGCCGACCGTCGTCGTCACGTTCGCGTTGAACGTCACCGCCGGGCTGGTCGTCGTCGAGCCGTTCCACGTCGTGCTGATGGCGCCGGTACCCGTGGAAGGCACCGTGTAGGTGTGGTTGCCGCCCGGCTCCCAGGTCACGGCCCCGCTGCTGGTCCTGGTGATGAACTTGTACTCGATCGCCGTGCCCGCCGGCAGCGTCACCGTCTTCGTCCAGGTGGAGCCGCTCGCGGTCATCGGGATCGCGCTCGCCGGGTCCCAGGAGCCGAGCTGGCTGACCGAGCCGACGAGGTACACCGGGTTGCCGGTCGGCGCGCCGGAGACGGTGAACGAGACGCCGCTCGCCGTGCCGGTCGGCGTGACCGTCGGCGTGGCCGTGGCGCCGCCGGTGACCCGGGCGCCGGCGTGGATGGCGACCGCGTCCTTGGCCGCGACCCCGACCGTGGCCTGGCCGCTGCCGTTGACCGTGACCGTCGGGCCGGAGCAGGTCGAGTTGGTGGCGTTGAAGTCGCCGTGGATGACGTCGCAGTAGACGCCGGCCGCCAGCCCGGTGCTGAACGTGCGCGCGCCGACAGCGCCGCTGCCGTTGTTGATGGAGATCCAGCCGTTGGCGCCGCGGGAGAAGGCGATCGCGTTCGCGCCGTCCGACCACCAGTTGCCGACTGTCGTGTCGGCCCGGGTCGCGTTGTGGAAGCCGACCATGTTCTTGACGGCCCGCTGCCGGTGCTGGCACTGCCAGCCGCTGCCGCACGTGACGGCGGTGACGTACCCGTTGGCGTCGGCGGGCGGGGAGGCGTCGTTGTTGGAGAAGGTGAACGAGCTCATGACGTTCGGGGTGCCGAAGTTCCAGGCCAGCATGAACACGTTGGCCAGGGTGTCGGTGGCGCCGTTCTTGTAGCTCAGGGTCGAGCCGTTGCGCTCGGTGTCGTGGTTGGACACGAACGCCGTGGACTTGTTGCTCGGCTCCAGGCCCCAGCTCGGGCCGAACGTCTGCAGGTTGGCGATGCTGCCGTTGAACTGGTTCTTCAGGTTGGTGGCGTAGTTGAACTCCAGGACGCCGCCGATGCCCTCGTAGGCGGCGGGGGCCAGGCTGCCGGAGCCGCCGGGCATGACCTCCTGGGCGATGTACACGCTCTGGTTGGACAGCTTGGCCTTGATGGCGCTCAGGTCGGCCGGGGGGATGTGCTTGGCCGCGTCGACCCGGAAGCCGTCCACGCCGACCGAGATGAGGTCGTTGAGGTACCCGGCGATCTTCGTGCGCACGTAGTCGGTGCCGGTCTTCAGGTCGGACAGGCCGACCAGCTGGCAGTTCCAGACCTCGGCGGAGTTGTTGTAGTCGTGGATCTGGTTGTCCGACTGGGGGCAGTCGGCCGGGTAGAAGTGGAAGTCCGAGGAGCTGTAGCCGGCGCTCGGGTAGCTGTAGGTGTTCGTGAAGCTCGCGCCGCCGTAGGCGGTGGTGCTCGACTGGTTGGCCCCTGTCATGTGGTTGATGACCGTGTCGACGTAGACCTTCACCCCGGCCGCGTGGCAGGTGCTCACCATGCTCTGGAACTGGGCCCGGGTGCCCATCCGGCTGTTGAGGTCGTAGGCGGCGGGCTGGTAGATGTCCCACCACGGGTGCCCGGCGACGCTGATGGAGTCCTCCGGCGGGGCCACCTGCACCGCGCCGTAACCGGCCGGTCCGAGGGTGCTCGTGCACTCGCTCGCCACCGACGTCCAGGGCCACAGCCACAGGTTCGCGATGACGTCGTTGGTGCCGGCGGCCGCCTCGGCCTGGCGGTCGCCGATCAGCAGCGGCACGCTCAGCGCCGCGGTCAGCAGCAGGCCGCCGGCGGCGGCCAGGGTTCTCTTGAGGGATACGCGCACGAGTGCCTCCGGAATGGCGGTAGCGGAGTCAGGGGTGTTTCGCTGACGATCCCGTGGCGGCGGGATCGATTGACGCTGAGCTTCGGCCTCGTTGAAACCGTCTGTCAAGGACCTTGCAAGAATTGCCCGCCGGTACTTCCGGCAAGGCCCTCGAGCAGCAGAAACGATTAGGAAGACTTGTTACTTCTTGCAAAGATCCACACTGCGGTATCGGCCGGAAGGGCATCGCCGTCGATGGGCCGGCTCGCCAGCGCGATGTCGCCGGCGGGCCGCGGGACGGCCGCGCCGGAGAGGTTCACGACGCAGCGGAACCCGTCGCGGGTGAAGTCCAGCACGCCCGGCGCGGACTCCTGCCACCGCAGCGGCCCGCGCAGGTCCCGGCGCAGGCGCAGCGCCCGGTGGTAGAGCTCCAATGTGGACGCCGGGTCCCCGGCCTGGGCGTCGGCGGCGAGCGCGGCCCAGTCCGGCTGGGGCAGCCACGCCGCCCCGGTCGCCGAGAACCCGTACGCGGGCGCGTCCGCCGCCCACGGCAGCGGCACCCGGCAGCCGTCCCGGCCGGGGTCGGTGCCGCCCGAGCGGCGCCACACCGGGTCCTGGCGCGCGTCCGCCGGCAGGTCGAGGACCTCGGGCAGGCCGAGCTCGTCGCCCTGGTACACGTACGCCGAGCCGGGCAGCGCCAGCATCAGCAGCGCGGCCGCGCCGGCCCGCGCCGGGGAGCCGAGGCGGGTCACGTGGCGGCGCACGTCGTGGTTGGACAGCACCCACGTCGTCGGCGCACCGACGGACTCGGCGGCGTGCAGGCAGGAGTCGATGCTCGCCCGCACCGCGGCCGGGTCGGCCCAGTCCGCCTGGAGGAACTCGAAGTTGAACGCCTGGTGCAGCTCGTCGGGCGCGGTGTAGCGGGCGAGGCGCTGCGGCGTTGACGCCCACGCCTCCGCGACGGCCATGCGCTGTCCCGGGTAGGAGTCCAGGATCTTGCGCCAGGCCCTGTGGATCTCGTGCACGCCGTCCTGGTCGAAGTACGGCAGCACCCGCCGCCCCAGCAGCCCGATCTGCCCGGTCAGGCCGGCCGCCGGGTAGCCGGCCGCCTTCACCATCCCGTGGGCCACGTCGACCCGGAACCCGTCGACGCCGCGGTCGAGCCAGAACCGCAGCACGCCCTCGAACTCGACCCGGACGTCCGGGTTGTCCCAGTTGAGGTCCGGCTGGGCGGGGTCGAACAGGTGCAGGTACCACTCGCCGTCGCCGGTCTGCGTCCACGCGGGCCCGCCGAACACCGACTCCCAGTCGTTCGGCGGACGGCCGTCGGCGGTCGGCGGGTGGAAGTGGTACCGGGCCCGGGCCGAAGATCCTGAAGCTTCTTGCAAGGCTTGCCGAAACCATGCGTGCTCGCTCGACGTGTGGTTGGGGACCACGTCGATGATCACCCGCAGGCCGAGGGCGTGCGCGGCGGCGAGCATCGCGTCGAAGTCGGCCAGGGTGCCGAACGCGGGGTCGACGTCGCGGTAGTCGGCGACGTCGTAGCCGCCGTCGACCATGGGGGAGCGGAAGAACGGCGTCAGCCAGAGCGCGTCGACGCCCAGGTCGCGCAGGTAGGGCAGGCGCTCGTGCAGGCCGATGAGGTCGCCGACGCCGTCGCCGTTGCCGTCGGCGAAGCTGCGCACGTACACCTCGTAGATGACGGCGGTGCGCCACCATTCGCCCGGTGTATCGGAAATATCCGGCATCGTGGTCCTTTCCAGGGGCATGGAGAACGTCCCCCGCGCTGGGGCGGCGCGGGGGAGATGGGCGCGGCCCGCCGGCCGCGATCGGGCGGGGTCGGTGCGGTACCCCCGCCGAGGTTCGACGCCGGAGCCGGGCCGGGCTCAGCGGCGGGCGATGCCCGTCGAGTTGCGCACGACCAGCTCGGGCGGGAAGAGGAACTCCGAGTGCGGCGACGGCTGGCCGTTGATGGCGTCGATCAGCGACTGGGCCGCGGCGTTCGACATCTGCAGGACCGGCTGGCGCAGGGTGGTCAGGGGTGGGTCGGTGAAGGCGATGAGCGGCGAGTCGTCGTAGCCGACCACCGACACGTCGCCGGGCACGGTGAGCCCCCGGGAGCGGGCGGCCCGGATCGCGCCGAGCGCCATCAGGTCGGAGCCGCAGACGATCCCGGTCACGCCCCGCTCGAGCAGGCGCCCGGTCGCGGCCGCGCCGCCCTCGACGCCGAACAGCGAGAGCTCGATGTCGGCGGGGAGGCCGTGGCGGGCCATCGCGTCGCGGTACCCCTCGATCTTGCGCTGCACCGGCGTGAAGCGCTCGGGGCCGGAGATGAAGCCGATGCGGGAGTGGCCGAGCGAGGCGAGGTGGTCGACCGCGAGCTCGCTGGCCCGGGCGTCGTCGCAGGAGATGCACGGCGCCTGCAGGCCCGGGACCAGGCCGGTGACCATGACGATCGGCAGCGGCCGGTCGATGAGCTTGCGGTAGCGGTCGTGGTCGGCGGTCGTGTCGGCGTGCAGGCCGGACACGAAGATGATGCCGGCGACCGCGCGGTCGAGCAGCATCTCGATGTACTCGTCCTCGGTCACGCCGCCGGGAGTCTGCGTGCACAGCACCGGGGTGTACCCGTGCCGGGACAGCGCCGACTCGATGACCTGCGCGAACAGCGGGAAGATCGGGTTCTCCAGCTCCGGCGTCACCAGGCCGACGAGGCCGGCGCTGCGCTTGCGGAGCCGTTCGGGTCGCTCGTAACCGAGCACGTCGAGCGCGGTGAGCACGGCGTGTCGGGTGTCGGCGCTGACCCCGGGCCGGTCGTTGAGCACCCGCGAGACGGTGGCCTCGCTGACGTCCGCCTGCTTGGCGATGTCGGCGAGGCGAGCTCGTGGAGCGTCCATGGCCATGCGACGAGAGTAAGCGGCTCCCGGCCGAAATTGAAAGTCGCTTGGAAGGTCTTTCATTCCGTGCAAGTCCTTGCTACGGTTCCGAGCCATCGGCGGATAGACACCCCTTGCAACTCTCGCCGACCCACCCTTCCTTGCCTGACACCAGGAGTCTCGATGCGCATACCCGTGCGCGCCGTCGGCGTGCTCGCCGTCGCCGCCTTAGCCCTGACCGCCTGCAGCGACAACACGAAGCCCGAGGCCGGCTCGACCGCACCCACCGCGACCCTGACCATCTGGGCCGACGACCAGCGGGCCGCCGCGCTCAAGCCGTTCGCCACCCAGTTCGGCGCGGCCAACAAGGTCGACGTGCAGGTCCAGGCCGTCTCCAAGGACCTGCAGACCAACTTCGTCACCGCCGCGCAGTCCGGCAAGGGCCCGGACATCGTCGTCGGCGCCCACGACTGGATCGGCAACCTGGTCCAGAACGGCACCATCGACCCGATCCAGCTCTCCGACTCGCAGAAGTCCGGCTTCGCCGAGGTCGCGATGAAGGCCGTGACCTTCAACGGCCAGGTCTACGGCGTCCCCTACGCGATCGAGAACCTGGCCCTGATCCGCAACACGGACCTGGCCCCGAACGCCCCGGCCACCATCGAGGACCTGGTCGCCGCGGGCAAGGCGCTCAAGGACGCCGGCAAGGTCAGCAACATCATGTCGCTGCAGGTGGGCCAGAACGGCGACGCCTACCACGTCTACCCGCTGTTCGCCTCGGCCGGCGGCTACCTGTTCGGCAAGAAGGCCAACGGCGACTACGACCCGGCCGACCTCGGCGTCGGCAAGCCCGAGTCGATCGAGGCGTTCAAGAAGATCGCGGCGCTGGGCGAGAAGGGCTCCGGCGCGCTGACCCGCTCGGTCAACAGCGACAACGCCATCCCGACCTTCACCGGTGGCAAGACCCCGTTCCTGATCTCCGGTCCGTGGGCCGTCGCCGACATCAAGAAGGCCGGCATCAAGTACGACATCACCCCGGTGCCCGCGTTCGCCGGCGGCAAGCCCGCGCAGCCGTTCGTCGGCGTGCAGGCGTTCTACGTGGCCAGCAAGGGCAAGAGCAAGGCCCTGGCCAACGAGTTCATCACGAACTACCTCACCAAGCCCGACCTGCAGGTGGCGCTGTACCAGGCCAACCCCCGCCCGCCGGCGCTGAGCGCGGCCCTGGACCAGGTCAAGGGCAGCGACGCCGACATCGAGAAGTGGCTGGCCGCGGGCAAGGGCGGCGCGGTGCTGCCGGCGATCCCGGCGATGGCCGCGGTCTGGGACCCGTTCGGCAAGGCCGAGTCGGCGATCGTCGGCGGGGCCGACGTGCCCTCGACGCTGACCGGCGCGGCCAAGACGATCAGCGACGCGATCGCCAAGTAGCCATGAAGATTGCGGTCCTCGGCCTCGCCCTGGCGCTGGCGGTGTACGCCGCCTTCCCGCTGGCCGAGGCCCGTGCCTGGGGATGGCTCGCGGTGCTCGTCGTGGCGACAGCGTTGATCTTCGCGGTCTACCTGTCGAAGCGGGCCATCCCGGCGAAGTACCTCGTGCCCGGCGTGCTGTTCCTCCTGGCCTTCCAGGTCGTCCCGGTGCTGTACACCGTCGCCACCGCGTTCACCAACTACGGCGACGGGCACCGGGGCAGTCAGCAGGACGCCGTCCGGGCGATCGAGTCGGCCTCGGTGCAGCAGGTGCCCGGCTCCGTCGAGTATGCGCTGTCCGTGGCGCTCGACGACGGAGGGCTGAAGTTCCTGCTCGTCTCGCCCGACGGGAAGGCCTACGTCGGCGACGGCACGGGCCTCAGGGCCCTGGAGCGCGCCGACGTCTCCGGCGGCCGGGTGGTCGCGGCCGACGGCTACCAGCTGCTCGGTCTCGGCGAGGCCACCCAGCGCAACGACGAGATCCTCGCGTTCACGGTGCCGACCGCCGGCGGCGCCATCCGGGCGAGCGGCCTGACCCGGGCCTACACCGGCCAGGCCACCCGCTTCTACGACGCCGGCTGCGACTGCATCACCGACCGCGCCAGCGGCAAGCGGTGGGTCGCCGACGAGGAGACGGGCTCGTTCGTCGCCGCCGACGGCGAGCACCTCGCCCAGGGCTGGAAGGTGAACGTGGGCCTGGCCAACTTCACCCGGGTCCTGACCGACTCGCGCATCGCCGGGCCGTTCCTCAAGACGCTCGTGTGGAACCTGGCGTTCGCGGTCGGCTCGGTCCTGGTGACCTTCGCGCTCGGCCTGGCCTGCGCGCTGGCCCTCAACGCGAAGATGCGGGGCCGCAGCTGGTACCGCGTGCTGCTGGTGCTGCCCTACGCGATGCCCTCCTTCGCCATGCTCCTGGTCTGGCGGGACCTGTTCAACCAGGACTTCGGCCTCATCAACCGGATCACCGGCCTGCACGTCGACTGGTTCGGCAGCCCGTGGACGGCCAGGGCCGCGGTCATCCTGGTGCAGCTGTGGCTCGGCTATCCGTACATGTTCCTCGTCGCCACCGGCGCGCTGCAGGCGATCCCGCGGGAGATGCAGGAGGCGGCGTCGATCGACGGGGCCACGACCGTCCAGCGCTTCCGCCGGGTCACGCTGCCGCTGCTGCTCGTCGCGCTCACCCCGCTGCTGATCTCCTCGTTCGCGTTCAACTTCAACAACTTCAACGCCATCTACCTGACGACCGACGGCGCCCCGTTCGCGGCCGGCAACTCCAGCATCGGCGCGACCGACCTGCTCATCACCTACACCTACCGGCTGGCCTTCGGCGGCTCCGGTGCGCAGCTCGGGTTCGCCGCGGCCATCTCCGTGTACATCTTCGCCATCGTCGCGCTCATCTCGGTCGCCGGCTTCCGCCGCAGCCGCAAGCAGGAAGAGGTGTACTCATGACCTCCTGGGTCCGCCGCAGCGGCTGGCGGCACGCGGCGGGACTGCTCGCCGTGGCCTTCTCCCTGTTCCCGATCGTCTTCGTGGTCTCGGCCGCGCTCAACCCCCTCGGCTCGCTGAGCTCCACCGAGCTCGTCCCGCGGGCCGCGGGGCTCGGCAACTTCGCCGACCTGTTCGCGAAGACCGCATTCGGGAACTGGTACCTCAACTCGATCCTCATCGCCGGGGTCGCCGCCGCGGCCGGGGTGTTCCTGTCGATCCTGTCCGCGTACGCGTTCTCCCGCATGCGGTTCAAGGGCCGCCGCACCGGGCTCGTCTCGCTGCTGCTCATCCAGATGTTCCCGCAGTTCCTGGCCGTCGTGACGATCTATCTGATCTTCGCCGCGGTCGGCGACTACTACCCCGCGATCGGGCTCGACCGGCCCTGGGGGCTGATGCTGCTGTACCTCGGCGGCGCCCTGGGGGTCAACACCTGGCTCATGAAGGGCTTCCTGGACACCGTGCCGAAGGAGCTCGACGAGTCGGCGGTCGTCGACGGTGCCACCCACGCCCAGATCTTCTTCAGGGTGACGCTGCCGCTCGTCACACCGATCCTGGCCGTGACCGCGCTGCTGAGCTTCATCGGGACCATCAACGAGGTGCTCCTGGCCAACGTGTTCCTGCACAGCGACGACGAGAAGACCCTCGCCGTCGGCCTCTACGGCCTGGTCGCCGAGCAGCGCAACGCCAACTTCGGGATGTTCTGCGCGGGCTCGCTGCTCACGGCGGTGCCGACGGTCATCGTGTTCCAGGTGCTCCAGCGCTACATCGTGTCCGGCCTCACCACCGGGGCGGTGAAGGGATGACCGTGCACCACGACGGGTCGGCCCTGTACGTGCCCGACCAGAACCCGCGGCTCGGCTCCAACGTAGACGTCTGGCTGCGCACGGCCCGGTCGGTGTCGTCGGTCCACGTCCGGTCCGTCGAGGACGGCGAGCCGCGCTTCACCCGGGCGACCGGCGAGCGGCGCGGCGGCGAACTGTGGTGGCGGGCGAGCGTGCTGGTGCGCAACCCCGTCACCCGCTACCGGTTCCTCGTCGACGGGGACTGGTACACCGTGCTCGGGCGGTTCGGCCACGACGTGCCGGACGACACCGACTTCCGCCTCGTCGCCTTCCCCGCGCCGGCGCCGTGGACCCGGGAGGCGATCGTCTACCAGATCTTCCCGGACCGCTTCGCCCGCTCGGCGACCGCACCGGCGACCCCGGACTGGGCGGTGCGCTGCGAATGGGACGAGCCGGTGGCCGGGCGCGGGCGGGACGCGTCGCGGCAGTGGTACGGCGGTGACCTCGACGGCATCGCCCGGCGCCTGGACCACATCCAGGACCTCGGGGCCGACACGGTGTACCTCACGCCGTTCTTCCCGGCCCGCTCCAACCACCGCTACGACGCCGTCGCCTTCGACCGGGTCGACCCGCTGCTCGGCGGCGACCGGGCCCTGCGCCGGCTGTCCGACGCCCTGCACACCCGGGGCATGCGGCTCGTCGGCGACCTGACCACGAACCACACAGGCATCGAGCACCCGTGGTTCGACGAGCCGGACCTGTACTACATGACTGGCGACGGCGGCTACGAGTCCTGGCTCGGGGTGCCGTCCCTGCCGAAGCTCAACTGGCACTCGGCGCGGCTGCGGGCCCGGTTCGTCACCGACACCGACTCGATCGCCCGGCGGTGGCTGCGCTACCTGGACGGGTGGCGCATCGACGTGGCCAACATGACCGGCCGCCGGGCCGCCGACGACCTGGCCCTGGAGGTGTCGCGGCTGCTCGCCGACGCGGTGCGCGGGACCCGGCCCGACGCCCTGCTGGTGGCCGAGCACGCGCACGGCGCCGGCGCCGACCTCGACGCCGGCGGCTGGCCGGGCACCATGAACTACGCCGGCTTCACCCGTCCGCTGTGGACCTGGCTGCGCGGCGACGACCTGGCCCTGCCGGACTTCCTCGGCGTCCCCGGCCCCGTGCCGCGCCGCGACGGCCACGCGTTCGTCGCCACCGTGCGCGCGATGATGGCGACGATGTCGTGGCGGTCCTGGACGCACTCCTGGAACCTCCTGGGCAGCCACGACACCGCCCGCATCCGCACCGTCGTCGGCTCGGCGCAGCGGATGGAGGTCGCGGCCGGGCTGCTGGCCACCCTCCCGGGCGTGCCGATGGTGTTCGCCGGCGACGAGTTCGGGCTGACCGGGTCCACCGGGGAGGAGTCCCGCACGCCGATGCCCTGGCGCCGGGCCGAACCGCCGCTGCCCTGGTACGCCCGGCTGCTCGCCCTGCGCCGCAAGCACGCGGCGCTGCGCGGCGGTGGCCTGCGCTTCGCCCACGTCGACGCCGACGCGATCGCGTTCTGGCGCGAGACGGCCGACGAGCGGCTGCTGATCCTGGCCCGCCGCGCCGGCGGCCGTCCCGTGGCGCTGCCGATCGCGGAGGCGACGAACCTCTACGGCGGCGCGCCCTGGAGCGGCGTCCTGCCGGCCGACGGGCCCACGTTCCAGATCTGGTCCGTCCCCGCGTAGACCGTTGTTGTCGTACCCACCCGCTAGTCTGCGGGCATGGATGAGGTCTCGTGCTACCTGCGGCAGACCGCGATCACCGACCCCGGGCCGCTCAGCGGGCTCCCCGCCGATCCGGGGGCCCTGGCGAGGATCGTCGGCGGTGTGCTCATCCACCGCGACTGGGCCTGGAAGTGGGGCGTCCAGCTGCCCGACGAACGCCGGGACGAGGCCAACCTGCGCTTCGTCCCGGCGATGCGGGCCAGGCTCGGCTCCCTGCGGGAGCGCCCGGCGGATCAGCGCGTCGCCGGGACCTGCCGCGACTTCGCGGTGCTGCTGGTGGCGCTGCTGCGGGCGGCCGGGGTCCCGGCCCGGGCGCGGGCCGGGTTCGCGGGCTACTTCACGCCCGGCTTCTACGACGACCACTGGGTGACCGAGGTCTGGTCCGAGGACCGCGGCTGGTATCTGGTCGACGCCCAGGTGGCGAGCGCCGAGCCGGGCGCCTACGGCACCGGCGGCCTCGACCCGCTCGACGTGCCCCGCGACGGCTTCCTGGTCGGCGGGCAGGCGTGGCGGGAGTGCCGGTCGGGGCAGCGTGACCCGAAGACGGTGGGGACGAGCGCGGCCGGCCTGACCGGGCTGTGGGAGGTGCAGGGCAACGTGATCCGCGACCTGGCCGCACTGGGCGGGGTCGAGGCGCTCCCGTGGGACAACTGGGGCCTGATCCCGGTGCACTACGACGAGCTGCCCGAGGCGGACCGGTCCCTGCTCGACCGGCTGGCGGCGGTGAGCGCGGCGGGCGGCCCCCGGCACCTGGCGCTGGAGGCCCTCCAGCTGGACCCGCGGCTGCCGGTGCCCGACGAGCTCAGCCGGCCACGGGGGTGAGCTCGGCGTCGGCGCCGGTGCTCGCCGGGCCCGGCTCGACGTGCTCGCGCCGCTCGCCCGCCGGAGTCCTGTCGCGGCGGTGGCGGGGGATGAGCAGGGAGACCGCGGCGGCCACGGCGGCGACGGCGGCCAGGGCGACGAACGCCGACGTGTATGCGGACTCGGTGGGCAGGCCGTCGGCGCGCAGGTCGCTGGTGACGATCGAGCTGACGACCGCGGTGCCGATCGAGGCGCCGATGGTGCGGATGTTGGCGTTCATGCCGCTCGCCGCGCCCGTCTGGGCCTGCGGGACGGCGTGGACGATGAGTGCGGTCATGGAGGAGTACGCCAGGCCGATGCCGACGCCGAAGCACGCGGCGGCGGTGGCGACCTCCCACGGGTGGCGGTGGGCGAAGGCGAACGCCGCCGTCGACAGGGTGGCCAGGAGCGAGCCGGCGATCACCTGGGCCCGGCTGCTGAACCAGGCCGCCATCGGGCCGGAGAGCATGCCCGCGACCGCCATGGTGGCCAGCATCGGGACCATGAGCAGGCCGGCCTGGCCGACAGTGGAGCCGAAGCCGTAGCCGGTGGAGCGGGGAATCTGCATGAACTGCGGCAGGAAGGCGTAGACGCCGAACATCCCGGCGCCGAAGAGCAGGGCCACGATGTTCGTGGTCCACACCGCGGGGCGGCGCATCATGCGCATGTCGATAAGCGGGTTGCCGGAGCGCACCTCGACCGCCACCCACGCCGCGGCCAGCACCGCGGCCGCCGCGAGCAGCGCGATCGTGAGCGGCGACGACCAGCCCCACGCGTTGCCCTTGCTCAGCGGCAGCAGCAGTGCGACAAGCCAGGCCGAGAGCAGGACCGCGGCCGCCCAGCTGACCCGGCCGCGGGTCCGCGACGGCGACGGCGGGACGAAGCGCCAGGCGAGCAGGCCGGTCACGGCGACGACGCCGAGGGGGATCCAGAACAGCCAGCGCCAGTTCAGGGCGGCCACGACCGGGCCGGCCAGGACGATGCCGAGGCCGCCACCGAGCGCGATCACGGCCGACATGGCGCCCACGGCGGACACGACCCGCCCGGGCGGGAACTCGTCGCGGATGATGCCGAACGAGAGCGGGAACAGCGCGCCGCCGAGGCCCTGGATGACCCGGGCGACGATCAGGACGGCGATGTTCGGGGCGAGCGCGGCGAGCAGGCAGCCGGCGGCGATGGCCGCGAGCGCGGCGAGCAGCGTGCGCTCCTTGCCGATCATGTCGCCGATGCGGCCCATGAGCGGCGTGGCGACCGACGCGGCGAGCAGCCACGCGGTCAGCACCCACGTCACGGTGCCGGCGGACGTGTGCAGGTCGCGCTGCATGACCGGCAGCACCGGGCTGACGAGCGACTGCAGCATGGAGAACGCCGCGGTCGACGCGGCCAGGACGCCGAACGTCAGCCGGGACGACGACCGAGAAACTTGAGGCATGCCTCCACAATAGCGGAGGCAGCCCTCCGGTCAACTGGACCCACCGTGACGGGCATCGCATCGGACAACTACGTAGGCTTCCTACGTAGTACGGTGACGGCGTGCCCGATCCCGCCGCGTCCCAGGCCGCCGACGACCTCGTGGCGCTGTTCCGGCGGCTGCGGGCCCGGCTGCGGCGCGTCCCGTCGGGCTCGCTCACCCCGTCCCAGGCCGCCGTGCTGCTGCGGCTGCACCGCGACGGCGCCTCCTCCACGACGGTCCTGGCGCTGGCCGAGGGCGTCCGCTCCCAGTCCATGACCGCGACCCTCAACGCCCTCGGCGATCTCGGCCTCATCGAGCGGGCCGCCGACCCCGAGGACGGGCGCCGGCAGCTCATCACGCTCAGCCCGGCCGGCCGGGCCCGAGCCCTGGCCGACCGGCAGGAGCGGCACGCCTGGCTGGCCGCGGAGCTCGACCGCCGCTTCACCCCGGCCGAGCTGGCGACAATCGCCGAGGCCCTGACGCTCCTGACCCGGCTGGACGACCCCGGCCGGTAGCGACCACCCCCGACCAGCAGTGAGGATCCCCGGATGACCGAGCCCCGCCCCGTCCTGCTCGCCATGGACTTCCAGCACGCGATCATCGATCGCGGCACCGGCCACGCCGCCCTCGCCAACGTCAACCGGGCCATCGCCGCCGCCCGGGCCGGCGGCATCCCGGTGATGTTCGTCCGGGTCGCCTTCCGCCCCGGCTACCCCGAGGTGTCCCCGGCCAACGCCGTCTTCGGGCGGCTCCGGGCGGCCGGCGACACCATGACCGAGGCCGGCCCCGGCACGCAGCTGCACGCCGGCCTCGACGTCCGCGAGGGCGACCCGGTGATCGTGAAGCGCCGGGTGAGCGCCTTCAGCGGCAGCGACCTCGAGGTGCTGCTCCGCGCGGCCGGCGCCGGCCACCTGATCCTGGCCGGCCTGTCCACCAGCGGCGTGGTCCTGTCCACCGTCCGGCAGGCGGCCGACCTCGACTTCGCCCTGACCGTCCTGGCCGACGCCTGCGCCGACGCCGACGAGGAGGTCCACCGCGTCCTCGTCGAGAAGGTCTTCCCGCGCCAGGCCACGGTGCTCACGACCGACGAGTGGACGAAAACCCTCTGACGGGCCGGAACCGCCGCCGCCACGGCCGCGTCTGAGGGGCATGATGCGACGGGGTTTGCCGGCGGTGCTGGTGGGTGTCCTGGTGCTGGGCGGCTGCGCGCGGGGCCCGGCCGCCCCCGCCGCCGGTCCGGCGGTGTCCGTGGCGGGGGACCGGCCCTCCGCGGCCCGGGAGCCCGCCGGAGTCGAGGAGGCCGAGGTCTACACGGCCGTCCTGCGGCAGTACCTCGGCAGCCGCAGCGACAACTCCTTCTCGGTCAACGGCTTCGCCACGACCTACGTGGTCGCGCGGGCCAACGGCGGCGAGCCGCTCGCCGACGACACCCGCCGCCGGATCGCCGCCGCGCTGGCCGCCGTGACCGAGGTCCGCTTCGTCGCCACCCGCGACGAGGTGATCCAGGTCCGCGACGGCTGCCCGCAGGCCCCGGCGGGCAGCATCGTGATCACCCTCGGCGCCGTCGCCGGCGACGACCGCGAGGTCCAGGTCCCCGTCAACGGGTTCGTCGCCTGCCTCGGCGCCACCTGGCTGACCTACGTCGTCCACAACGGCGACGGCGCGGGCTGGACGGTCACCGGCACCACGGGCGAACGGTCGATCGCCTGAATCCGCTCAGATTTCCGGTCCCGTCAGGCGGACCGTCCGTGCGGGCGGCGGCGCCCGCGAGAGCGCTCTCCCGCTCCCGGCGCGGCGCCGCCTGCGAGTGCTCTGACCTGGACTGATGGCGTCGCACATCCATGTGCGACATTGCGTTGTGAACGCAACAGACGACACAGCGCTACCAGGACATCGGCTGGCAGGACAGGTAGCACTTGGCCGAGTGTCTGAAAGATGTGACGAAACGTGTGCTGAGCGATCATCGTGTGTCAGGCTCGGGCGCGGCCCACATGTTTTCACCGCGGAGGCAGGCTTGACCAGCAATCTTGACGTCGCGCTCAAGAGCGCGATGAACATCGACGGCGCGATCGCCGTCGCGCTCGTGGACTACACCAGCGGCATGACCCTGGGCACCCTCGGCGGAGGGCCCGACTTCGACATCACCGTGGCCGCGGCCGGCAACACGGACGTCGTGCGGGCCAAGCTCCGGACCATCGAGATGCTCGGGCTGCCGGACCGGGTCGAGGACATCCTCATCACCCTCGACCACCAGTACCACATCATCCGTCCCCTGGGCTCCATCGGCGGCCGGGGCCTCTTCCTCTACCTCGCCCTGGTGAAGACCCGCGCGAACCTCGCGCTGGCCCGCCACCAGCTGCGCGGGATCGAAGAGAGCCTCGAGCTGTGACCTACTTCGGCACTGCCTCACCCCCGGCGGCGGACGGGCTCCCGTCCCGCCGCGGCGGTGGGGAGCAGGGCTGGTCCCCGGCGCCGAGATTCGGCACCACGATCGATCCGATGGCCGCCGCGCTCGCGGCGGTCCGCTCGGAGCTCGCGGACCTGCGCCTGCGGGTGCCGGGCGTGCGTGGAGCGGCCGTCGGCGGGGTCGACGGCCTGCTCATCACCCACGACCTGCCACCCGGCCTGGAGCCGGCGGACCTGGCGGCGCTGGCCGCGACCACCTACGGTCTGGGCCGCCAGACCGCGATGGTGCTCGGGCAGAGCCCGTTCCGCGACGCCACCCTGCGCAGCGAGGGCGGATACTTCACGGTGTACTCCGTCAACCCGAGCACGCTGCTGTCGGTGCTCGGCGACGACGGCATCAACGTGGCCCGGCTGCACCTCGAGGCCCGCCCGGCCGTGGCCCGCCTCGCCGCGCTCCTGCCCCAGTAAAAAACCACATACGGCGGATTGGCTCCGGCGCGGCCCGCCCGGGCCGGGGAAAGATCAGGCCGTGAACTTCGACGATCTCACCACGCCGCTCGTCGCCGACGCCTGTGTGCGCGCCGGCATCACGCCGCGGATCGCGCCCGCCGGCATCCGGCCCGTCATTGCCGGGACGCGCCTGGCCGGCCGGGTGCTCCCGGCCCGCCACTACGGCAGCGTCGACGTGTTCCTGGAGGCGCTGGGCGACGCCCGCGCCGGTGACGTCCTCGTCATCGACAACGGCGGGCGCACCGACGAGGCGTGCATCGGCGACCTGACGGTGCTCGAGGCGGCCGCGGCCGGCGTCGCCGGGCTCGTCGTCTGGGGCCTGCACCGCGACACCGCCGAGCTGCGCGAGATCGGCCGGCCGGTGTTCAGCTACGGCGCCCTGCCCCTCGGGCCGCTGCGCGTCGACGAGCGCGAGCCGGAGGCGCTCACCAGCGCCCGCTTCGGGCCCCACACGGTCACCGCCGACGACCACGTCCTGGCCGACGACGACGGTGTGCTCTTCCTGCACGCGGCCGACCTGGGCGTCCTGGAGCAGGCCCGGGCGATCCGCGAGACCGAACGCGCGCAGGCCGCCGGGATCGCCGCGGGGCAGACGCTGCGCCGGCAGACCGCGTTCGCGGACTTCCTCGACCGTCGCCGCGCTGACCCGCAGTACACCTTCAGGCAGCATTTGCGCCGGATCGGTGGGGCCATCGAGGAGTAACCGCAGGGCCAGACGTAGGGTCGGCCTCGTTGACGGGGAAGTTCGTCGATGTGAGGGTGCGAATCACATTGACGGGCGGCTACGCGCAGCCCACAACCGCCGCGCGTACCCCAACGAAGGGATCCCCCATGCGCATGAGACGGACACTCGGGGTCGGCGCGGCCATCCTCGCCGTCGCCGCGAGCGTCGTCACCGGCCCGGCGGCACCGGCGCAGGCGCTCGCGGTCACCGGCCTGGGCTCGACCATCGCGCTGAACAACTGCTCCGGCTCGCTGGTGCGCTGGCCGCAGTCGGTCGACGCCGACCGGGCGCTGCTGCTCACCAACGGGCACTGCTACGAGAACGGGTTCATCCCGGCCGGTCAGGTGTACACGAACCGGGCCAGCAGCCGCACCGGGACGCTGCTCAACGACGCCGGCACCGCACTCGGCACGGTCAAGGCCGACAAGCTCATCTACGGCACCATGACCGGCACGGACGTGTCGCTGTACCAGCTCACCGACACGTACGCGCAGATCAAGTCGAAGTACAGCAACACCACCGCGCTCACCGTGGCCGCCGCCCGTCCGGCCGACGGCACCGCCATGACGATCCCGTCGAGCTACTGGAAGCAGGTCTGGACCTGCACCATCAACGGGTTCGTGCCGACGCTCAAAGAGGACACCTGGACCTGGCACGACTCGATCCGGTACAACACCGGCTGCCAGACCACCCACGGCACCTCGGGCTCGCCGATCGTGCGCACCTCGGACCGGGCCGTCATCGGCATCAACAACACCGGCAACGACGACGGGCAGAGCTGCACGCTCAACAACCCGTGCGAGGTCGACGCCAACGGCAACGTGACGGTCCACCAGGGACAGTCCTACGGTGAGCAGACCTACTGGTTCACCACGTGCCTGAACTCGTCGCGGGCGATCGACCTGACCGTCTCCGGCTGCCTGCTGACCGGCGCCACCGCGCCGGGCAACACCGTCACGGTCACCAACCCGGGCGCGCAGACGGCCACCGTCGGGGCGGCCAGGTCGCTGCAGATCACGGCGACGGACTCGGCGTCCGGCCAGACGCTCACCTACTCGGCGACGGGCCTGCCCGCGGGCCTGAGCATCAACAGCAGCACGGGCCTGATCTCCGGTACCCCCACGACCGCCCAGACCACGACGAGCACCGTGACGGTCCGCGACACCACCGGCGCCACCGGCACCACGTCGTTCACCTGGACCGTGTCCGGCACCGGCGGCGGCACGTGCAGTGGCCAGAAGCTCAGCAACGGCGGCTTCGAGTCGGGCACCACGGGCTGGACCGGCACCACCGGCGCGATCGGCCAGTGGGCGTCGCAGGGTGAGGCGGCCCACGCCGGCACCTACAGCGCCTGGCTGCTCGGCTACGGCTCCACGCACACCGAGAGCATCTCGCAGGCGGTCACCATCCCGGCCGGCTGCTCGGCGTCGCTCACGTTCTGGGTGCACGTCGACTCGGCCGAGACGACCACGTCGACCGCCTACGACAAGCTGACCGTGACGGCCGGCTCGACCACCCTCGTCACCCTGTCGAACCTGAACAAGGGCACCGGATACGTGCAGAAGACCTACAGCCTGAACGCCTTCGCGGGCCAGACGGTGACGCTCAAGTGGAACGGCACCGAGGACTCCTCGCTGCAGACGTCGTTCGTCATCGACGACGCCGCCGTGACCGTGAGCTGACGAAGCCGGGTGGGGCCGGCACCCGGACCGGCCCCACCCACCCCGCCGGCGCCGCTCAGGCGTCGACGAGGTCGAACTTCTCCCACGGGCCTATCGCGTCGCGGTTGGCGATGAGCGGGGCGGACCCGGCGCTCTCCGCCGTCACGTACCTGTTGTTGACCGTCGCCTGGAGGCTCACGCTGGTGTCGCTGTTGCGGATCAGCCGGAACGTCTCCCACGGCCCGGCCCGGGCCCGGTCGGCGACGAGCGGGTTGGCCCCGGCGTTCTCGGCGCAGACGAACTGGCCGTTGACCCGGGCCCGCAGCGCCACCAGGCCACCGCCGCGGTCGACGAGGTCGAACTGCTCGGCCGGGCCGATGGCCGTCCGGCCGGCGACGAGCGGTGCGGTGCCGCCGCTGCCGGCCGTCACGTAGCGGGTGTTGACCTGGGCCCGCAGCGCCAGCCCGGCCCGCGCGGGCGCGGTGGCGCCGCCGAGCCCGGGCCCGCCGGGGCCGTCGGAGCCGAGCGTGGCGGCGGTGCCGGCGAGTGTCTTGCGGCCGTTGTTGGCCTGGGCGGTGAGCGTCGTGTGCGAGTACACCCGGAGCGGTTCGGCGGTGCGCTCGATCACGTAGACCGCGTCGGCCGCCGTGGCGAACGTGACCTCGGCCGCGCTGGTGGTGGCCAGGATCGCGCCGTCGGAGGTGCGGCGGACCCGGATCTGCTGCCCGCTCCACGGGTTCACCACCCGGGCCGGCCGGCCGTAGAGGCTCCTCAGCCCGGCATACTTCGTCTCGCCGGCCTCGCGCTCGGCGCTGACCAGGAACCCGTCCTTGGCCAGCAGGGTGAACCGGCCGCTGAAGCCGGTGTCGGCGGGCGCGGCCGGGAACACCCGGATCCGGTCGTCGTAGGACTGCATGAGCGACTCGTTGATCGCCGCGAGGTGCACGCCGAGGTACTCGAAGACGCCGTCGGTGTTGCCGGTGAGGCCGTTGGGGTACTGCTGGTAGCGCTGGAGCATCAGCCTGAGCCCGGCCAGCGCCTGATCCCCGAGGCCGAGCCGGGCCGCCTGCACGGCGTCGCCGGCCGCCACGCTGCTGTACGGGCTGGGCCGCGTGTTCCAGCTGTGCAGGGCGGTCGGGTAGTCGGCGGCGCCGATGCCGGTCAGGTCGTAGGGCCAGATGAGCTCCGCGGTGACGTTCTCGCTGTTGTGCGGCGGGGCCGGGGCCGGCGGGTCGTGGGGCAGCCAGGCGCCGTTGCTCACCCGGTAGGGCGCGAGGTGGTCCAGGACGTCCTGCCAGCCGGCCCGCAGGTCCGCGTCCAGGCCGAGCTGGGCGCTCGCGGCGATGGTCAGCGGGAAGATCAGCCGGACCGCGGCCAGGTCGGTGATCGCGTTCTGCACGTCCCAGTAGGTCTCGGCGGCGTTGGAGCGGGCCATGAAGTAGCGGCCGGTGCTCGCGTCGCGGGACAGCTCGGCCCGGTAGAACCGCACGACCTCGCGCATGAACGGGTACGCCGTGCCGCGCAGGTATGACGTGTCGTTCGTGTAGCGGTACTGCAGGTACATGCCGTAGGCGGCCTCGGCGCCGGTCGAGTAGATGTCGTCGACGAAGTCCGAGCCGACGCTCGTGCGCGCGTTGCCGTCCCAGCCCATCGCCTCCGGCACCCAGATGCCGTCGACGGCGAAGCGGGTGCGGGTGTAGGCCTTCAGCGCGCTGAAGTTGCGGCTGTAGAGCCGGTTCTCGGTGGCGACGAGGTCGGCGTGGTTCGAGGCGAGCAGGGAGTTGTAGACGTCGCCCTGGTCGCGGTGCCAGTATCCGGTGCTCCACGCCGTCCTGTCCTGCGTGGCGCGGAAGACGCCGTTGACGAAGTGGAACGGGTAGTCGCCGTGGCCGCCCGCGGCGATCATGTACGTCGCCAGGTAGTAGATGTTCTCGAGGTAGTCACCGGTGCCGGCGGCCCCGGAGTACTGCACGAACGACCGCTGCCAGAACGCGTGCCACCAGCCGCGGGAGTTGCCGAGCGCCGCCAGGTAGCCGGTGCTGCGGGCCGCGGCGAGCTGGCTGCGGGCGGCGGCCACCGAGTCGCGGCCGGCGGCGTCGATCCGGCTCGCGGCGGTGAACCAGATGGTGTAGTTCGCCGTCGGCGTGATGGTCAGGCGCACCTGGCGGTCGCCGACGACCTGGGTGGTGTACGCGGCGCCCTCGACCGTCGCGGCAAGGGTGTAGCCGAAGCCGCCGGGGTCGCGCTGCCCGCGGCTGAACCCGGCGACCGCGCTGTCGGCGAACGTGCTGATCTGCTTCCACGTGTCGAGGTCGGGTACGTCCGCCGAGTCGGTCACCGTCGCCGGGTCCCACATGCTCAGCTCCAGCGTCGTGCTGCCCTGGCCGGTCCGGGCGTCCTCGACGTGCACCCCCATCACCTCGGACCCGGGCACGCCGAGCACGGTGACCGTCCGGTCGGTGCCGTAGCTGGTCGTCAGCGTCCCGTCGTAGAGCGACAGCCGCTGCTGGTAGCGCGTGGACCCGGCGCCGAGGCCCGGGTCGGTGTCGAGGCTGACCAGGCCGGCCGCGTACGCCGACTGCTCGGACAGGTCGGCCCCGGACACCTGCATGGTGAGCCCGTCGCCGCTCCACACCATGGCGCCGGTCCTGCCGTTGCCGACGGTCAGGCCGCGGCGCGGGTCGGTCTGCGGGGTGTTGTAGACGATGTCGTGCTTGGCCAGGTAGCCGGCGTAGTCGACGTCGAGCGCGCCGGTGACCGGGTCGAACGCCTGATCGGTGCGCGCGGCGCCGGCGGTGGCGCCCGGCAGGACGGCCGCGCAGAGTGCGGCGACGGCTCCCAGCAGCGCGAGCCGGCGGATCCGGGCCACGGATACGGCTGCCACCATTGGAGTCTGCGGGGCCCGCCGGCCGGCCGTGGGAGTTTGCCGGCATTCGTGCGGTACTGCGGTTGTCGGACAACGGGTGGGCGCGCACTCAAGACGGTCGGGCCGCTGCCGATCGGGCAGGTATGCGTCGCTGGCGGATCACCACCCGCATCCTGCTCCTCGCCGTCATCGGCGTGCTCGTCTCGGGCGTGCTGCTGGGCACCGCCGCGGTCGGCTTCGGCCAGCAGCGGGCGGCCAGCGCCGAGGCCAGCACCCTGATGCGGCTGTCCCGGCTGGCGATGGAGGCGAAGTTCCGGGCCGCCGACATCGCCGGCTGGCAGACCGGCTACGCCTTCGACTTCGCCCGCGGCCTGCCCGGCGCCCTCGACGACACCGTGGGGCAGCGCAAGGAGTTCCTCGGCTCGGCGGCCGCGCTGCGGGACGTCTTCGCCCAGCTCGCCGCGGGCCCCCTGGCGGCCGGCGAGCGCACGCAGCTGCAGCGGGCGACGACGGGCTACGAGACCTTCATGGCCATCGACGCCAAAATGATCAAGTTGTACCGCCAGGGCTCACCCGAGGCCAAGACGGCCGCCGACACCCTGGCCTCCGGCGACTCCCTCGACGCCTTCAACGTGATGGCCGCGGCCACCAACGGCATGGCGTCCGCCGTCACCGCCCGCGGTCTGGCCGTGGCCGCGACGGCGCAGGGGACCGCCGAGTCCGGCCGCCGGACGGTGTGGATCGTCGGGCTGGCCGGGCTGCTCGTCGCCGCGGCCGTCGCGGTCGGCGTGGTGGCCAGCATCGCCCGGCCGCTGCGGGCCCTCGACGCGCGCCTGACCGACATCGCCGACGGCGACGGCGACCTGACCGCGCGCCTGGAGGAGGGTGGCCGGGACGAGCTGGCGACGGTCGCCGCCTCGTTCAACCGGTTCGTGGCCGGCCTGGCCGACGCGATGCGCTCCGTCGACGACCGGGCCCGCGTCGTCGCCAGCCACTCCGGCGACCTGTCCGGCGTCTCGGCCGACCTGGCCGTCTCCGCCGAGTCCGCGGCGGCCCGGGCGGCCGCGGCCACGACCGCCACCGAGGACATCTCGCACAGCGTCCAGACGTTCGCGGCCGGCACGGAGGAGATGGGCCAGTCGATCGCGGCCATCTCGGCCAGCGCACACGAGGCGGCCGCGGTCGCCGTCGCCGCGCACACCCTGGCCGGCACCGTGACCGAGACCATGGCGCAGCTGGGCCGGTCGAGCCGGCAGATCGGCGAGATGGCCCAGGTGATCAGCGGCATCGCCCGCCAGACGAACCTGCTGGCGCTCAACGCCGGCATCGAGGCGGCCCGGGCGGGGGAGAGCGGCCGGGGTTTCGCGGTCGTCGCCGGCGAGGTCAAGGACCTGGCCGCGGAGACGGCCCGGGCCACCGAGGACATCTCGGCCCGGATCACCGCCATCCAGGACGACACCGCCGGCGCGGCCGGGTCCATCGAGCGGATCGCGGAGGTGATCGGGCGGATCAACGACCTGCAGGTGACGATCGCCTCGGCCATCGAGGAGCAGAGCGCGACCACCGCCGACCTGTCCCGCACGATCACCGGCGTGGCGCGCAGCAGCGACGAGGCCCGCCAGGACGTGGCCGCGGTCGCCGACGCCACCCGGGCCACCACGGTGACCGTCACGGGCGTCGGGGCCGCGGCCGGGAGCCTGGCCCAGGTCTCGTCGGACCTGCAGGGGCTGGTCGGGCGGTTCCGGTACTAGCCCCGTGTTGCTGACTGCGCGGAGCCATCGGCTGATGGTGGTGTGACCACATCGTCACATGTCGAGGCGGCTCACCCGGCGCGCGGCGACGGCGGCCTGCATCCGGCTCTGCAGGCCCAGCTTCGCCAGGATGCGGCTCACGTGGGTCTTGGTGGTGGCCTCGGCGATGCCCAGGCGCGTCGCGATGGCCGCGTTGGAGAGCCCCTCGCCGAGGCAGTCGAGGACCTCGCGCTCGCGGGTGGTGAGCAGGCCGACGGGCACCGCGGCCGGGGTGGAGTCGGTGAGCGGGCCGGCGAACGCCCCGAGCACCCGGCGGGTGACGGCCGGCGCGACGATGCCCTCGCCGCGGGCCACGGTCCGCACGGCGGCGACGAGCTCGTCGGCGGAGGCGTCCTTGAGCAGGAACCCGGCGGCCCCGGCCCGCAGCGCCCCGAAGAGGTACTCGTCCAGGTCGAACGTCGTCAGCGCGAGCACCCCCGTAACGCCGTGGCGGGTCAGCTCGCGGGTCGCGGCGACACCGTCGAGGCGTGGCATCCGCAGGTCCATCAGCACCACGTCGGGGCGCAGCCGCAGCCCGAGCTCGACGGCCGCGGCGCCGTCGCCCGCCTCGCCCACGACCTCGATGTCCGGGTGCGCCCGCAGGATCAGCACCAGCCCGGCCCGGACGGCCGGCTGGTCGTCGCACACGATCACCCGCACGGCAGCCTCGCCTCGACGACCCACTGCCCGGCGCGTTCCCCGGCCGTGAGCTCCCCGCCCAGCAGCGCCGCGCGCTCGTGCATGCCGATGAGCCCGGCGCCCTCGCCGATCACCCGCTCGCGCGGCAGGCCCGAGGTGACCCGCATCGTGACGGCCGCCGGGCCGCAGTCGACCTCGACCGTGACCGGCCCGCCGTCGCCGTGCTTGAGGGCGTTGGTGAGCGACTCCTGGATGATGCGGTACGCGGCCAGGTCCACGCTCACCGGGACGTCCCCGGCGCCGTGGCGCACGTCGAGGCGGACCGGCAGCCCGGCCCGGGCCACCAGGTCGTCGAGCGCGCGGAGCCCGCCGGGCGCGTTGTCCGGCAGCGCCGCGGGGTCGCGCAGGAAGCCGACCATCCGCCGCATCTCGGCGAGGCCCTGGACGCTGTTCTCGCGGATGACGCCCAGCGCCTGGCGGGTGCCGTCGGCGCCGAGGTCGGTGGAGAGGGCGGCGGTGGCGTGGATGGCCACGGCGCTGAGGTGGTTGGCGATGACGTCGTGCAGTTCCCGGGCCATCCCGGCCCGCTCGGCGGCGACCGCGTTGGCCCGGTCGGCCGCGGCGAGGCGGGCCACCTGCTGCGCCGAGCGCCGGGCGGTCTCGGCCTGGTCGCGGTGGTGGCGCACGTGCGTGCCGGTCAGGACGGGCACGATGGTGACGAGCGCGAGCAGGACGCCGAGCCCGATCGCCCGCACGTCGCGGATGACGACCAGGCAGACGATCGCGGTGACGACCGACCCGACGACGCTTGTGGCGAGCAGGGTCCGGGCCAGCCGGGCGCTGCCGTGCAGGCAGGCGTCGTAGAGCACCTGGGTGTAGACGAGCGGCGTGGCGAGGGACGGGCCGATGACGACGTCACCGGCGACGGCGGCCGTGCCGACGAGCACCGATGTGACGGGCGCCGAGCGCCGCAGCAGCAGCGCCGAGCAGCAGACGGCGAGCGGCACGAACAGCCACCGCGCGTCGACGCGGGCCTGGTACTGCCCGGTGACGTACATGAGCGCCCCCGCGGCCAGCCCGCTGCCGGCCAGGACCAGGTCAACGGTGCGCCCCTTCACCCACCGATTCCACCATCCTTCACCGCCGCGCGGAATGCGACGAAGGATGTAGGCGAACCCTCAGTGGTGCCGACGTAATGTGGCGCCCGGGCCGGAACGCTCGAAGCATGCTGATTGCTTGGATCATCGGGTGTGAGATCGCGTTCTGGGTGGTGCTGGCCGCGGGGCTGAGCGCCAGGTATCTGCTGCGCCGCCGGCGGCTCGGGGCGGCGCTGCTGGTGGCCACGGCCGTCATCGACCTCGGGCTGCTCGTCGTGGCCGCTGTCGACCTGCGCGGCGGTGGGGTGGCCGGGCGGTCCCACGCGATCGCCGCGGTGTTCCTGGGGTTCTCGGTCGCGTTCGGGCACTCGATGATCAGGTGGGCCGACGTCCGGTTCGCACACCGGTTCGCCGGTGGGCCGCCGCCGCGGGTGGTGCCGAAGCGCGGGCCCGAGCGGGTCCGGTACGAGTGGCGGGAATGGGGCAAGGCGGTGCTCGGCGGGGCCGTCGCAGTGGCGCTGCTGCAGGGCGGGCGGTGGTGGATCGGCGACGATCAGCGGACCGAGGCGCTGCAGGGGATGACGCGGTTCGTGGGGTTCGCGCTGGCGGTCTGGTTGCTTGGCTGGCCCGTGTGGGTTTCTGTGGTTCAACTCTTGACGGCCCACACATTCGGGCGTAAACAAAACACAAGCAAAACGAAACGGCGGTGAAACCACATCATGTACGCCGAGGAGCGGCAGCAGGCCATCGTCCGCATCGCCCGTGAGCAGGGGCGGGTCGAGGTGGCCGGGCTGGCCGACGAGCTCAACGTCACGTCGGAGACGATCCGGCGCGACCTCACCTCGCTCGAGCGGGCCGGGGTGCTGCGGCGGGTGCACGGCGGGGCGATCCCCGTCGAGCGCATCGGGTTCGAGCCCGCCCTGGCCACCCGCGACGCCGTGCTCGTGGAGGAGAAGGAGCGCATCGCCAAGCTGGCGCTCGCGGAGGTCCCCGAAGAGGGCGCCATCATCCTCGACGCCGGCACGACCACCATCAAACTGGCCAACTTTCTGCCCGCCGACCGTGAGCTGACAGTCGTGGTCAACTCGCCGGTCATCGCCACCCTCCTGGGCACCCGGACCAACCTCAACGTGCTGCTGCTCGGCGGCCGGCTGCGGGGCAAGACCCTGGCCACCGTCGACGACTGGTCGCTGCGACCCCTGGCCGACCTGTACGTCGACGTCGCCTTCGTCGGCACGAACGGCATCTCGGTGGAGCGCGGGCTCACGACGCCCGACCCGGCCGAGGCGGCGGTGAAGCGGGCGATGATCCGCGCCGCCCGCCGCACCGTCCTGCTCGCCGACCACACCAAGCTGGGCAACGACTACCTGGCCCGGTTCGGCGAGCTGGCCGACGTCGACACGCTCATCACCGACACCCGCGCCGACACCGACCTCGTGGGCGACATCGAGGCGACAGGCATCCGGGTGATGCGCGCATGATCGTCACCGTCACGCTCAACCCGAGCCTGGACCGGGCGATGGACATCGGCCGGGTCATCCGCGGCGAGGTCATCCGGGCCACGGCGGCCCACCTCGACCCGGGCGGTAAAGGTGTCAACGTCTCCCGGGCGCTGCTGGCCAACGGCGTGCCGTCGGTCGCGGTGCTGCCCTGCGGCGGCGACGAGGGCAGCCAGCTGGTCCGGCTGCTCAAGGCCGAGGGCGTCGAGGTGCTGGCCATCCCGATCTCCGGGCGCACCCGCTCCAACATCACCCTGGCCGAGCCCGACGGCACGGTCACCAAGGTCAACGAGCCCGGGCCGGCCCTGGTCGGCGGCGAGTTCGACGCGATCACCGACCGGGTGCTGGGCCGGGCCGGCTCGGCCGACTGGGTCGTGCTGTGCGGCAGCGTCCCGCCCGGGCTGCCCGCCGACGCCTACGCCCAGCTGTGCCGGCGCCTCACCGCGGCCGGCATCCGGGTCGCCGTGGACACCAGCGGCCCGGCCCTGCGCGAGGCTGCCGCGGCCGGTGCCACACTGCTCAAGCCCAACCGGGACGAGCTGGCCGAGGTCGTCGGGTCCCCCCTCGGCGACCTGCGCGACGTCGTCGCCGCCGCCCAGCAGCTGCGCGCCTGGGGGGCCGGGACGGTCCTGGCCAGCCTGGGCGCCGACGGTGCCGTGCTCGTCGACGCAGACGGCGTCGTCACCGGCACGTGCCCGGTGGCCCGCCCGCGCAGCACCGTCGGTGCCGGCGACGCCCTCCTGGCCGGGTTCCTGGCCGCCGGCGCGCACGGGGCCGCCGCACTCGCCGAGGGGCTCGCCTGGGGCGCGGCCGCGGTAAGCCTGCCCGGCAGCAGGATGCCCGGCCCCGCCGATCTGATCCGCCACAACGTCACAATCCACCCCCGACCGGACGAGCTCCGCCCGCTGCTCTCCGGCCCGTCCTCCTGAAGGAGACACCCCGTGTCGACCTACACGCCCCAAGTCACCGGCTCGGGCTTCCGAGCCTCCGTCCAGCGCGTCGGCGGTTACCTCGCCGCGATGGTGATGCCGAACATCGGCGCCTTCATCGCCTGGGGTCTCATCACGGCCCTGTTCATCCCGACGGGCTGGATCCCCAACAAGCACATCGCCGAGCTCGTCGGCCCGATGATCACGGTGCTGCTGCCGCTGCTGATCGGCTACACCGGCGGCCGGCTCGTGCACGGCCAGCGCGGCGCGGTCGTCGGTGCGGTCGCCACGATGGGCATCGTGGTCGGCGCCGACGTGCCGATGTTCCTCGGTGCCATGATGATCGGCCCGCTGACCGCCTACATCCTCAAGCTGTGGGACGGCCTGGTCGAGAACCGCATCCGGCCCGGCTTCGAGATGCTCGTCGACAACTTCAGCGCCGGCATCATCGGCGGCGCGATGGCCGTCGGCGGCCTCTACGGGATCGGCCCGGTCGTCGAGTGGCTGACCAAGCGGGCCGGCAACGGTGCCAACTGGCTCGTCGCGCACGACCTGCTCCCGCTGACCTCGATCGTCGTCGAGCCGGCGAAGGTGCTCTTCCTGAACAACGCCATCAACCACGGCGTGTTCGGCCCGCTCGGTGTCGCCGAGGCGGCCGACAAGGGCAAGTCGATCCTGTTCATGATCGAGTCGAACCCCGGCCCCGGCCTCGGCCTGCTGCTCGCGTTCTTCCTGTTCGGCCCGCGCAACCTGCGTCCGAGCGTGCCGGCCGCGATCATCGTGCAGTTCCTCGGCGGCATCCACGAGATCTACTTCCCGTACGTGCTGATGAAGCCGAAGCTGATCCTGGCCATGATCTGCGGCGGCGCCGCGGGTGTCGGCACCTTCATGATCACCGGCGCCGGCCTGGTCGCCACCCCGTCGCCGGGCAGCATCTTCGCCTACATGGCTGTCACACCCAGGGGCGGCTACTTCGGCGTCCTGCTCGGCATCGTCATCGCCGCCGGCGTCACGTTCGCTGTCGCATCGCTGCTGCTGGGCTTCGGCCGCAATGAACCGGCCGAGGACGAGGCGGCCATCGGCCCGGACGAGGAGACCGTCGTCAACCCCGACGAGGCCGAGAACGCCGCGGCCAAGCTGTCCCGCCAGGAGGCGTAGAGCGCATGCCGACGATTCGCGGTACCGACATCAAGAAGCTCGTCGTGGCCTGTGACGCGGGAATGGGCAGCAGCGTGATGCTGGCCAGCCAGCTCAAGCGCCAGCTCGCCAAGAACGCGGTGACGGTCGAGCACACCCCGGTGAACTCGATCCCGGCCGACGCCGACGTGGTGCTGTGCCACAAGGGCCTCGCGGCCCGGGCCCGGGTCAGCGCGCCGGACAAGGTCATCGTGCCCTTCCAGGTGTTCATCGGCGACCCCGCGGTCGCCAAGGTCGTGCAGGCGGTGCAGCGCGGCGGTGAACTCAGTGGGTGACCTGCTCGCCCGCGACGCGATCCGGCTCGGCGAGCGGGCCGGATCGCGGGAGGAGGCGATCCGCCGCTGCGGCGAGGTGCTCGTCGAGATCGGCGCGGTGGCCCCCTCCTACGTTGACGCGATGCTCGAGCGCGAGCAGAGCATCTCGACGTACATCGGCGAGGGTGTCGCGATCCCGCACGGCACCCTCAACAGCAAGGAGACGGTCGTGCGCGACGCGCTCGCGGTGGTCTCCTTCCCCGACGGCGTCGACTGGGGCGGCGAGGACGTGCGCGTGTGCGTCGCGATCGCCGCCGCCGGCGACGGCCACGTCGACATCCTTGCCGCGCTCGCCGAGATCCTGATGGAGCCCGACGACGCCGCCCGGCTGCGCGCCGCGGCGAGCGCCGATGAAGTACTCGACCTGCTGGTTTTGGAGAAGTCGTGAGAGTAGTACGGTTCCACGCCCCCGGTGACGTCCGCATCGAGGATGCGCCCGAGCCGTCGCCGGGGCCCGGTGACGTCAAGATCCGGGTGCGGGCGTGCTCGACGTGCGGTACCGACGTCAAGATCTTCAAGTTCGGCCACCACCACATCGTGCCGCCGCGCGTCATGGGCCACGAGATCGCCGGTGAGGTCGTCGAGGTCGGCGCCGATGTGCGCGGGTGGCAGGCCGGCGACCGGGTCCAGGTCATCGCCGCGATCCCGTGTGGGCAGTGCGGCGAGTGCCGGCGGGGCCGGATGACCGTCTGCCCCAACCAGGTGTCGATGGGATACCACTTCGACGGCGGCTTCGCCGAGTACATGATCGTGCCGCCGAACGTCCTCGCCGTCGACGGGCTCAACCGCATCCCGGAGGGGCTCAGCTTCGCCGAGGCGTCGGTCGCCGAGCCCCTCGCGTGCGTGCTCAACGGCCAGAACCTGGCCGGGGTCGGCGAGGGCGACGACGTGGTGGTCATGGGCTCCGGCCCGATCGGCTGCCTGCACGTGCGCCTGGCCCGGGCCCGCGGCGCCGCCCGTGTGTTCCTGGTCGACCTCAACCGCGAGCGCCTCGACCTGGCGGCCGCCCTCGTGCAGCCCGACGAGGCGATCTGCGGCGCCGAGGTGGACGTCGTCGACGCGGTCATGAAGCTCACCGAGGGCCGCGGCGCCGACGTCGTCATCACCGCCGCCGCCGCGGGCGCCGCCCAGGAGCAGGCGGTGCAGATGACCGCGCGGCAGGGCCGGATCAGCTTCTTCGGCGGCCTGCCGAAGGACAAGCCGGTCATCTCGCTGGACTCCAACCTCGTGCACTACCGGGAGCTGACGATCGTCGGCGCCAACGGCTCCAGCCCCGAGCACAACAAGGAGGCGCTGCGGCTCATCGCCGAGGGTGCCGTCCCCGTCGCCGACCTCATCACCCACCGCCTGCCCCTCGACGCCGCGCTCGACGCCTTCGGGATCGTCGCCCGCGGCGAGGCGATCAAGGTGACCGTCGAACCCTAGGAGGTGTTTCGTGCCCACCCGGACCGTTGTCGTCGGCTCGGCCAGCGGCCTGCACGCCCGCCCCGCCGCCCTGTTCGTCGCCGCCGCCGCGAAGCAGAACGTGCCAGTCACCATCACCACCGAAGGGGCGAAGAAGCCGGTACCGGCCCGTAGCATGCTGGGTGTGCTGTCACTGGGCGCCAAGCAGGGGACCGAGGTCACCCTCACGGCCGACGGCGACGGCGCCGAGGCGGCCCTCGACGAGCTGGCCGGGCTCCTGGCCCGCGATCTGGACGCCCCCGATGCCTGAGCTGCGGGGGATCGGCGTGTCACCGGGCCGCGCGGCCGGCCCGGTGCTGCACCTGGCACCCCCGCCTGCGCTGCCGGCCCCGCCGCCCGCCGTCGACGCCGGCGCGGAGAAGGCGTCGGTCCGCGCGGCCGTGGCGGCCGTCGCCGCGGAGCTGGAGCGCCGGGCCGAGGCCGCCGCCGACCCCACGGTCGCGGAGGTCCTGCGGGCGCAGGTGCTGATGGCGACCGACGAGATGCTGGTGGACGCCGCCCTCGACCGCGTCGACGCCGGCGCGTCGGCGCCGCACGCGCTGGCGGACGCCCTGGCCGAGCACCGGGCGGCGTTCGAGGCGGCCGGGGGATACCTGGCCGAGCGGGTCGCCGACCTCGACGACCTGCGGGACCGCATGGTCGCGGCCTGTCTCGGCCTGCCGATGCCGGGCATCCCGGCGCCGGGGCATCCGTTCATCCTGGCGGCGCGGGACCTGGCCCCGGCCGACACCGCCGGGCTGGACCCGGCCGTCGTGCTGGCGCTCGTCACCGCCGAGGGCGGTCCGACGTCGCACACGGCGATCCTGGCCCGGACGCTCGGCATCCCCGCCGTGGTGCGGTGCGGCGAGATCGCCGACGTCGCCGACGCGTCGCTCATCGCCGTCGACGGCCGAACCGGCGCCGTGACGACGGGACTCTCGGGGGCCGACGCGGACGCCGTCAACGCGGAGGCCGCCGCCCTGCTCGCCGGCCGGGCCGCGTCGCACGGGCCCGGGCAGACCGCCGACGGGCACCCTGTCGCGCTGCTGGGCAACATCGGCTCCGCCCGCGACCTGACGCCGGACGTCGAGGGCGTCGGGCTGTTCCGGACCGAGCTGCTGTACCTCGATCGCGCCGACGCCCCCACCGAGCAGGAGCAGGTCGCCGCCTACACCGCGGTGTTCGCGGCCCTGCCCGGCAAGAAGGTCGTGGTGCGCACCCTCGACGCGGGCGCCGACAAGCCCCTGCCGTTCCTGCGCATGGCCGAGGAGCCCAACCCCGCCCTGGGCGTGCGGGGGCTGCGCATCGCCCGCCGCACCCCGGCCGTCCTGGCGACCCAGCTCGCCGCGATCGCCACGGCCGCCGCCGCGACCGAGGCCGACGTGTGGGTGATGGCCCCGATGGTCGCCACCGCCGCCGAGGCCGCCGCGTTCACGTCGCAGTGCCGCGCCCACGGCCTCCCGACGGCCGGTGTGATGATCGAGATCCCGGCGGCCGCCCTGCGCGCGCCGTCGATCCTGCGCGACGCCGACTTCCTGAGCCTGGGCACCAACGACCTGAGCCAGTACACCTTCGCCGCCGACCGCATGTGCGGCGATCTGGCCGAGCTCCTCGACCCGTGGCAGCCGGCCCTGATCACCCTGATCGCCGCCTGCGCCACGGCGGGCCAGGAGGCGGGCAAGCCGGTCGGGGTGTGCGGGGAGTCGGCCGCGGACCCGGACTTCGCCCTGGTGCTGGCCGGGCTGGGCATCACCAGCCTGTCCATGGCCCCGCGCAGCATCCCCGCCGTCCGCGAGGCCCTGGCCGCCCACACGCTCCAGGAGTGCCGCCAGATCGCCAAGGCCGCCCTGGCCGCGGACACCCCGGAGGCCGCCCGCGCCGCGGTCCGCCGCACATCCGGCTGACGGGCCCGGTCGCCGGTGCCGGACCCGCGGCCGGGAGCGGGCCGGTCACCGGGTGGTCAGGGCTGCACGCCGAGCGCGACGAACTGCAGGCCGCGGGACTGCAGGGCCGGGATGACGGTGCGCAGGGCGGCGCAGGTCTGGGAGCGGTCGCCGCCGCCGTCGTGGCACAGGAGGATGTCGCCGGGCCGGGCGGCCAGCAGGTGGCTGGTGATGGACGGGGTGCCCGGCTTGGTCCAGTCCTTCGGGTCGCGGTCCCAGTTCACCGGGATCATGCCGGCCTTCGCGGCGGCGGCGAAGACGGCCGGGGAGACGGCGCCGCCGGGTGAGCGGAAGACGGCCGGGGTGCGGCCGGTGGTCTCGTGGATCTTCTCCTGGGCCCGGTACACCTCCTGCTCGACCTTGTCGGCCGGCATCTGCGCGAGCGTGGCCGGGTGGCTCCAGGTGTGGTTGGCGACCTGGTGGCCGGCGGCGACGACGCTGCGGGCGACCGCCTCCTGGCCCAGGATCTGGTTGCCGATCATGCAGAACGTGGCCTGGACGTGGTACTTCTCCAGGATGTGCAGCACCTGCGGGGTCCAGCCGCCGTGGGGGCCGTCGTCGATGGTCAGGGCCACGGCGTTGTCCGGGAAGGCGGGGCCGGGGACGACCTGGCGGTACTCCTTCAACGTGAACACCGGCCGGTTGAGCGTCGGGGTCCCGGGCTCCGCCGGGCTCGGTGACGGCGCCGGGTGCGGCGGGGGCAGCAGCAGCGGTGGCGGCGCGTCGGCCAGGAACGTTTGCGCGTCGGCGGGCTGGGCAGTGGGCTCGCGGGCGACCAGGGCGGCGCCCACCGCGGCCAGGCCGGCGCCGAACAGGCGGCGGCGGGTGACGTGCGTCGGCAATGAGGGCTCCTCCGTCGGGGTGTGCAAGTTGCACTGATCCAGACGTGTCTGCCCGATTATCCGTTGCATCCCAGCGCACCGAGACTGCGGGTCAGGAACGCCCGCTCGGCCTCGTTCGCCGTGAGGGCCAGCGCCTCCTCGTAGGCCAGGGCGGCCTCGGCCCGCCGGCCCAGGCGGCGCAGGAAGTCGGCCCGGGCCGCCGCCAGGTAGCCGTACCCCGCCAGCGCCGGCTCGCTGAGCAGGGCGTCAAGGGCGGCGAGGCCGGCCGCGGGCCCGTCGCGGAAGCCCACGGCGACGGCGCGGTTGAGCCGGACCACGGGGTTGGGCCACAGGGCCAGCAGCGCGTCGTAGAGGCCGCAGATCTCGGTCCAGTCCGTCGCCGCCCACGTCGGGGCCTCGGCGTGGACGGCGGCGATGGCGGCCTGCACGGCCCAGCGCGACGGCGGCCGGCGCAGGGCCTCGCCCAGCAGGGCGGTGCCCTCGGCGATGCGCTCCCGGTACCAGCGCGAGCGGTCCTGATCGGCCAGGAGGACCAGGCGCCCTTCACCGTCCGTACGGGTACCCCCGCGGGCATCGGTCAGCAGCAGCAGCGCCAGCAGGGCGGTGACCTCGTGGTCGCGGGGCAGCAGCAGGTGCAGCATCCGGGCCAGGGCCAGGGCCCCGCCGGCCAGGTCGGGCCGGGTCAGCTCGGCGCCGCCGGGCGCGGTGTGCCCCGTGGTGAACACGAGGTGGACGACCTCGCAGGCGGCCGCGACCCGGGCCGGCAGCGCGTCGGGGCCGGGCACGCGCAACGGGATGCGGGCCGCGGCGATCTTGCGCTTGGCCCGGGTGATCCGGGCGGCCATCGTCGGCTCCGGCACCAGGTAGGCCCGGGCCACCTCGGCCGTCGACAGCCCGCCGACCAGCCGGAGGGTGAGCGCGACCTGCGCGTCGCGGGACAGCGCCGGGTGGCAGCACATCAGGATCAGGCCGAGCCGGTCGTCGGCGGGCGGGGCGACCTCGTCGGTGACGAGCTGGGGCAGGACCCGCCGGAAGGCGGCCTCCCGCCGGAGCCGGTCGAGGGCGCGGTTGCGGGCGACGGTGGTGAGCCAGGCGCCGGGCCGGTCCGGCACGCCGGCCTCCGGCCAGGTGCGCAGGGCCTGCGCGAACGCGTCCTGGACGCACTCCTCGGCCAGGTCCAGGTCGCGGGTCAGGCGCACGGTCACGGCCAGGACGCGGGCCCACTCGTCGCGGTGGGCCCGCTCCACGGCCTCGGTGACCGTCACCCGTGGTCCACGATCGGGCGCACCTCGACGCCGCCGTGCCCGGACTTGAGCTCGGGCAGCAGCGCGGCCAGGGCCAGGGCGGCGTCCAGGTCGGGGGCCTCGAGCACGTAGAAGCCGCCGAGGGCCTCCTTTGTCTCCAGGAACGGCCCGTCCGTCGCGGTCGGGCGCAGGGTCGTCGCGGTCGCGGACGGCTCCAGCTCATGGCCGCCGAGGACGGCCGCCCCGGCCGCGGCGTTGAACGCGCGGTGCCCGGCGTCCTTCTCGGCCCGTTCGGCCGGGGTCTCGGCGTCCCAGCGCTGCTCGTCGCCGTAGATCAGCAGCAGGTACTTCGCCATGTCGGATCCAATCTCCAGGAGGTTCACCGTCTCATGAGCACGACGATCGGGGCTCCCCGGATTCGACAGGCCGCCCACCGTACGATCAGGCGCCATGACGATGACGCGGCGGACGCTGCTGCGGGCGGCCGGGGTGGTGGGGGGTGCGGCCGCGGTGGGCGGCGCGCTCGTCTGGTACGGCGGGCGCGGCACGCCGCCCGCCCCGCCCGGCCACGACGAGAAGCCGCGCTGGCGGGTGCCGGCGGCCGACCAGCCCGACGCGCTGCTGCTCGCCGGTGACACGCTGCTCGCGCTGGGCAACGGGCTGACCGGCTTCGCGGCCGACACCGGGGCGACCCGCTGGAGTCACGACCTCGGCCGCAACGCGATCCTGCCCGGCCGGGTGCGCACGGCCCCGATCAAGGTGGCCGGCGACACCTTCGCCTACCGCACGCAGGAGGGTGGCACGAGCCAGATACGAACCGCGAACCCCCTCGACGGTACCGAGCGCACCCGGCGCGACTTCGCGCAGTACGTCGGGGATCTGGCGCCCACCGGCTCGGGCCTGGTCGTGGCGGTCACCGACGGCGCGGACGGCCGCGGCCTGAGCGGGTTCACGGGCGCCGCCGACACCTGGCGGCACCCGCTGGCCGCGGCCGACGGCCCGTTCGACCTGCTGGGCGAGGGCGCGACGGTCTACTCGGCGGGCCGTGCGCTCGTCGCGTTCGACGCCGCCGCCGGCACCGTGAAGTGGTCGGCGCCGGCCGCGGACGGCCACGTGTTCGGCCGCCCGGTCGCGCACGGCCCGCTCGTCGCCGCGGTCGGGATGCAGTACGTCGACGACGACTACCTGTACCGCCTGGAGACCGTGTTCGTGTTCGACGCCGCCTCGGGCACGCTGCGCTGGCAGTACGACGCCCCCGATGACCTGGCCGACGCCCCGCCGCTGGTGACCGGCCGCGGGATCGTCGCCGTGCACGAGGACGGGACGCTCACGGGCCTCGACCCGGACACCGGCGCGAAGCGCTGGACCTACGTCTGGGACTTCGCCGACATCATCGCGCTCGGCGACTTCGTGTACGTCGCGACGGCCGACGGCGTCGCGCAGGTCGACCCGGTCGACGGCCGGCGGCTGAAGCTGCTCGACGAGCCAAACGCGTACAAGCTCGCCGGCCGCGAGACCCGGCTCTGCGTCGCGGCCGGTGACAGCCTCGCCGGCTACGACGTCTGAACCCCGTCCCGCCGCCGGCCGGCGGTGACCGGCCGGGCAGGGTCTAGGCGGGGCGGTCCTTCTTCGGCAGCTTGGAGACGACCCAGCGGTACGACTCGTCGATCGCCTCCCGGATCTCCTCGTCCGGGATCGCCCCGCCGACGGTCAGCGAGTTCCACCCGGACCGCCCGATGTAGGGCATCGCGGCCGCATCCTCCGGGTAGCGGTGCAGCCACTCGTCGGCCGCCTCCCGGCTGGGCGCGCACTTCACGCCCACCCCGGCGCCGCCGAGGAACGCGAAGATCTTCGGGCCGACCTTGGCCACGACGTCGCCCTCCCATGGCTGGTCCTCCCACGCGCCGGGCTTCGCGAGGCAGTAGGCGACGAGCTCGTCCCGGGTCACGGCCGCCGCCCGGCGGCGTACGGCTCGGCCGCGGCGTGCACCTGGGCGACCGGCACGGAGTCGAGCGCCTCGGCACCACCGGTGGCGCGGGTGAGATCCCAGGTGTGCACGCGCACCTCCAGGCTTGCGACGACGGCCACGGCCTGGGCGATCGGCACCGCCCCATCGGCCCGCCCGGCATCGCCAGCATATCGTCGCGGACCCGCGCAGCGGCTTCCCGGCAGTGGTCCTCGTGAAAGTTACCTGCCGGGGCGCGGGCGCTCGCCAGCGCAATGCCCTTGGTGTGCAAGGCCATTGCTGGCAGGGCCCGGGCGGCTCCCGTTCGCCTGGTAGCGCCGATTCTGGCAGGGGAGCGCTCCCGGAACAAGGCGGGCTACCGTCGGCCAACCATCGATCTCCATGGAGGTGATGCCCAACCCCCACATCGCGGCTCCCACGCGAAACCCGCCGGGCGCGGCGGAGCAGGACGTCTGCAGCGGCCGCCCCCCGCGCCCGGTCCCAGACAAGTTCGGCCGCCCGGATGTGTTAGTTCCCCCGCGATCGGGTTAGTCCAGACCTCATCCGAGCGGAAGGGGGTCGTCATGGTCCGACCCATCGCAGACCTCGCGGGGCACCCGGACATCGCCGAGCTGCGGGCGCGGTACGACCAGGTGGCGGAGACGCCCGCGGCGCGCATCACGGACGGGGTGCTCGTCCTGGCCGGGCTGTACCTCGCGCTGTCACCCTGGGTGGTGGGGTTCACGCCCTTCGAGGGAAACCTGTCGGTCAACAACTTCATCTGCGGGATCGCCGTCGCGGTGCTGGCGGGCGGGTTCGCCGTCGCCTACGGGCGCACGCACGGGCTCGCGTGGCTGCCGGTGGCGATCGGCCTGTGGACGATATTCGCGCCGTTCGTCGTGCAGCGCGGGTACGCCTCGGGTGGGGCGATCGCCAGCAACGTGGTCATCGGGATCGTCACGATCGGCCTCGGGCTCGTCGCGATGCGGCCCGGGATGATGGCCGGCCGGAGGTGACGCGGAGGCGGCCGGGCCGGCCGGCGCCCGTCAGCCGGTCCGGCCGTCGATCTGCTCGCGCAGGATGTCCGCGTGGCCGTTGTGCCGGGCGTACTCCTGGATCAGGTGCAGGTACACGGCGCGCAGCGACATCGGGCCGCGCAGGTCGTCCTCGAAGGCGAAGTCGAGCGGCATGTCGGCGACCGCGGCCCGGGACGCCTGCCACTCGGCGAGCAGCCGGTCGTAGTCCCGTTCGGCCCGGTCGGGGTCGGCCTCGTCGAAGGCGGCGTCGCGGGCGTCCGGGCGCTTGTACGAGTACACCACCGGCAGCTTCTGCACACGGTGCTGGAACCACTCGCGCTCCACGTCGGTCACGTGGCGCAGCAGGCCGAGCAGCGAGATCGTCGACGGTGGCACACCCCGGACGGCGAGCTGCTCACCGGTCAGGCCGGTGCACTTGCCGACCAGGACGGCGCGCTGCCAGTCGAGGAAGCCTTCCAGGAGGGTCCGCTCGCCCGCGACGAGCGAACCCCCGAACGGCGGTGGTGGCGGTGCTGTCCAGATCATGCCGACCACGGTGCCACAAGCTGCGGCTGTACCGCGGTCAGGGTCTGCTCCACCGCGGTTGTCCGCGCGCTTTTCGGACCGGCGTGGCAACGTATGGGGCATGTCCGTCCATCCCCGCGCTGGACAGCCCGCGGAGCGCTCCGACCTCGTCGACGTGCCGCGGCTCATCACCAGCTACTACGCCGTTCACCCCGACCCGGCCGACCCCGCCCAGCAGGTCGCCTTCGGCACGTCCGGGCACCGCGGTTCGAGCCTGCGCGGCTCGTTCAACGAGGACCACATCGTCGCCACCAGTCAGGCCATCTGTGACTACCGGGCCTCCCAGGGGTACACGGGACCCCTCTTCCTGGGTCGTGACACCCATGCGCTGTCGGAGCCGGCGACGGTCAGTGCGCTCGAGGTGTTCGCGGCCAACGGGGTCACCGTCCTGATCGACAGCCGCGACGGGTTCACCCCGACGCCGGCGGTGTCGCACGCGATCCTCGTCAACCGGCACCGGGGCGCGGACGGGGTCGTGGTGACGCCGTCGCACAACCCGCCGGAGGACGGCGGCTTCAAGTACAACCCGCCCAACGGCGGCCCGGCCGACACCGACGTGACCAAGTGGATCCAGGACCGGGCCAACGAACTGCTGCGGGCCGGCCTGCGGGGCGCGGGCGGCGGGGTCAGGCGGGTCACCTACGCGAAGGCCCTGGCCGCGCCGACGACGCAGCGCTACGACTTCCTGGCCGCCTACAGCGACGACCTCGGCTCGGCCGTCGACCTCGAGGCCGTGGCCGGCGCGCAGGTGAGGATCGGGGCCGACCCGCTCGGCGGGGCGAGCGTCGCGTACTGGGCGTACATCGGGGAGCGGTACAAGCTCGACCTGGCGGTCGTCAACCCGGTGGTCGACCCGGCGTTCGGGTTCATGACCCTGGACTGGGACGGCAAGATCCGGATGGACTGCTCGTCGCCGAACGCCATGGCCTCGCTCATCGGCCGGCGGGCCGAGTATCAGCTCGCCACCGGCAACGACGCCGACGCCGACCGGCACGGGATCGTCACGCCCGACGCGGGGCTGATGAACCCGAACCACTTTTTGGCCGTGGCGATCGACTACCTGTACCGCAACCGGGAGGGCTGGGGCGCGGCGGCGGCGATCGGCAAGACCCTGGTGTCGTCGTCGATGATCGACCGGGTCGCCGCCGATCTCGGCCGCACTCTGATCGAGGTGCCCGTCGGGTTCAAGTGGTTCGTGCCGGGCCTGCTCGACGGCTCCGTGGCGTTCGGGGGCGAGGAGAGCGCGGGGGCGTCGTTCCTGCGCCGGGACGGCTCGGTGTGGACGACTGACAAGGACGGCATCCTGCTGTGCCTGCTCGCCTCCGAGATCCTGGCCCGGACCGGGCGGACGCCGTCGGAGCACTACCGCGACCTGGTCGCCAGGCACGGTGAGCCCGCCTACGCCCGCCTGGACGTCGCCTCGACCCGCGAGGAGAAGGCCGTGCTCGGCAAGCTGTCGCCGCAGCAGGTCACGGCCACGTCCCTCGCGGGTGAGCCGATCACCGCGAAGCTGACGGCGGCCCCGGGCAACGGGGCCGCGATCGGTGGTCTGAAGGTGGTGACGGAGTCCGGGTGGTTCGCCGCCCGGCCGTCCGGCACGGAGGACGTCTACAAGGTGTACGCGGAGTCGTTCAAGGGCCCCGAGCACCTGGCCGAGATCCAGACGGAGGCCCGCGAGGTCGTGGCCGACGCGCTGCAGGGTTAGCGCCCGGGCGTCAGGCCACTGCCCTCTCGGTGGTGGCCTGGCGCGGGCTCGGCTTCTTGAACGCCCGCTGCAGCTGCACGACGATCGACCAGGTGACCTCGGAGATCGGGCGGGCGCCGTTGACCTGGATCAGGGTCTCGCGGCTGGCGTAGTACTCCAGCAGCGGCCGGGTCTTCTCCTCGTACACCTTGATCCGGTGCCGGATGACGTCCTCGGTGTCGTCGGCGCCGCGCGCCCGGGCCAGGAGCCGCCGGATGAGCTCCTCCTCCGGGACCTCCAGGTGTACCGCGATCTGCACACCGACCCCGAGCGTCCCCGCCGTGCGGTAGGCGGCCTCGGCCTGCTCCACGGTCCGGGGGAAGCCGTCGAGCACGTAGCCGCCGGTCTCGTTGGCCGCCATGACCGGCTTGCGCAGCATATCCATGATCAGGGCGTCCGGGACCAGCTCGCCCTTGTTGACGATGTCCTCGACGGTCTTGCCGATGGCCGTGCCGTCCGCGATGTGCCGGCGCAGCAGGTCGCCGCTCGCGATATGGGTGATGCCGAACTGCTTCGCGATCGAGTCGGCCTGGGTTCCTTTGCCGGAGCCCGGCGCGCCGACCATCAGGATGCGCTTCGACCGTGGTGCCGCCGACTGCATCGTCATATGCCACCCCTCCATCTGCCCCGCCACCGCGGTGATGGTCTAGCTTCGCATCCCGACCTCACGGACGCGCCTGGGGACGGCTGTGAATTTCCACATGCCCGGCTGTGGGAATGTTGTCCCCCCAGCCGGGCATGCAGTCGCTTCTGCGTGCGCCGCTGCTACCCGGCTACTTGGTGCCGAGCAGGTCGACCACGAACACCAGGGTCTCGCCGGGCTTGATCAGCCCGCCGCCCGCACCCGCCTGGCCGTAGCCCAGGTGCGGCGGGATCACGAGCTTGCGGCGGCCGCCGACGCGCATGCCGGCCACGCCCCGGTCCCAGCCGGCGATGACCTGCCCGGCGCCGAGACCGAAGTCGAACGTCGAGCCGCGGTTCCACGAGGCGTCGAACTCCCGCCCGGTCGACAGGGCGACGCCGACGTAGTGGACACTCACGAGCTGGCCGGGCGTCGCCTCGGGCCCGTCACCGACGGTGATGTCCTCGATCACGAGGTCGGCGGGCGGTGGTCCGTCGGGCAGCGTCACTTCGGGCTTACTCAACGCCATGCGCTTGACTCCTTCGTTACGAAACGTCGTCTCCATCCTGCCCTATCCCGTCTTACCCTCGGCGTGTGCATCCCGTCCGGGTGGCGTTACGGCTGTTGACGGCGTGCGCCGCGCTGCAGCTCGGCCAGGCCGCCTCGGCGTGCTGGCTGCTGCTGCGCTACGGCCGGCTGGTCGACGAGCTCGGCCCGTGGTCGCGCAACGAGGCCACGCTCATCGAGGCGGTGTACACCCACCTGACCGGGGCGGCCGTCCTGGCCGCGGGCCTGTCGGCGCTGCTCGTGGGCATCGCGCTGGCCGTACCGCGGCGCACGCCGTATACCCGCAGCCTGGTCGGCTGGGCCCTGCTGCTGGTGACGGTGTCGCTGCTGCTCGGCGTCGTGTACGGCCCCGACGCGGTACTGCTCCCGGACAACCAGAGCCAGCTGGACCACCTGCAGCCGCTGCTGCCGCTGTGGTACACCGCGCAGCAGGGCCTGACGGTGACGCTGGTGATCGTCGGGTCGGCGACCGCGGTGGTCCGGCTGAGCTCGGAGGCGGCGGGGGAGTACTACCTGCGCCACGACCCGACCGCGACCTGGCGCGGCTTCACGTCCTGGCTGGACGTGCGGTTCCAGGACTGATCAGGTCCGCGGCGGCATGAACCGGCGGTAGGCCGGCACGGCGACCGCGGCGACACCGGCGTGCATGAGCATCAGCGCGATGACGCCGGTGGCGGTGGTGCCCGGCTGCCCCTGCGTGGCCAGCAGCACCACGTCGGGGATGAGCGAGAGGACGAGCACGACCGGCACCAGGACCCGCAGCACCCGGCCGGCGGCGCGGCTGCGGGCGACGACGAGCCGCCAGGCGACCGCCGAGATCAACACGCCCACGACGGACAGCGTCCCGTAGACGGGCAGGGTGAGCGGCTGGAACTCCTCCGGCGCCCCGAGGGCCCGGGCGCCCAGCGCGATGGCGGTGTTGACGGCCAGGCTGCCGGCGGCGGCGATGCCGACGGCGGTGAGCGTCGCCTTCAGGGTGGTGCGGGCGGCGGGCAGAGCGGTGGTGGTCATGTCGGGCCCCTTTCGGTCACGTCAACCTCGGGGGTGACTCTGCTCGGCGCGGTTAAGAGCCTCGATCTGCGCCGGCTAAGAATTGGATAAGCGGCGCAGCGCGGCCCGGGCCGGCGGGCCCCAGGTGGGCTTGCCGCCGGGCCCGCCGTCGGCGCCGATGAGCAGCCCGGCCACGGCCCGGCCCACGGCGCAGCCGCGGGCCCGCCGCACGGTGGCCGGGTCGGCGCCCGGCCCGTAGGCGGCCAGGCACCGCTCGGCGCCGCCGTCGGGCAGCAGCAGCCAGGCGGCCGCCAGGTCCCACGCGGGGTCGCCCGCGCACAGGTCGCCGAAGTCGATCACGCCGGCCAGCCGCCCGCCGTCGGTGAGGACGTTCGCCGCGTGCAGGTCCCCGTGCAGCCAGAGCCGCGGCCCGGGCCACGGCGGTGCGGCGGCCGCGTCGGCCCAGATCGCGCGGGCGGCGCCCGGGTCGTCGACCAGGCCGAGCTCGGCGGCGGCGAGGGCGCGGGTGAATCCGGACGTGTGCCCGGCCAGGTCACCGCCGCGGTTGCGCCCGGGCGGTGCAGCGCGGTGAGGAAGGCGGCCAGGGCCTCGGCGGCGCCGGGTTCGGTGACGGGGGAGCGGTCGGCCGGGGCGCCGGGGACCCAGGTGGTGACGAGCCAGGGCCGGGGGAACCGCGCGGACGGCGCGCCGAGGCGCTGGGGGATCGGGACCGGCAGCGGGAGGTGCGCCGCCAGGCCGGGCAGCCAGGCGTACTCCTTGCGCAGCAGCTCGTCGGCGTCCTGCGTGGCCCACGGCAGCCGGACCGCGAGGTCGTCGCCGAGCCGCCACAGCTGGTTGTCCCAGCCCCGGGCGCCCAGCCGGACGGGGCGGCCGGCGAGGTCGGGGTGCTGGTCGCGCAGCAGGTCCTGGACGAGCCCGGCCGTCATCTCGATCTCGGCGTGCGTCACGGGCGGTAACAGTAGTCGGGTGGTAACAGGAGTGAGGCCCGGCGGCCGGGTGGCGGTGGATGTCGAGACCGGGAGCTCGGCGCCGACCGGTTGGCATGATGAAGCGTTCGCCCTGGCTGGGGCTCGCCGTGCTGGCGCTGCCGGCGCTGCTGGTGTCCATCGACGTGTTCGTGCTGCTGCTGGCCATGCCCCGGATCGGGGAGCAACTGCACGCGAGCAGCACCGAGCAGCTGTGGATCCTCGACGTGTACGGGTTCCTGCTCTCCGGATTCATGATCACCATGGGGACGCTGGGGGACCGGATCGGGCGGCGGCGCCTGCTGCTGCTCGGCGCAGCCGGGTTCGGGGTGGCGTCGGTCGTCGCCGCGTACAGCACCGGGCCCGTCATGCTCATCGCGGCCCGGGCCGGGCTCGGCATCGCCGGGGCCACGCTCGCGCCGTCGGCCCTCGCCCTGATCAGTGGCCTGTTCCCCGACCCGCGCCGGCGCGGCCTGGCCATCGGGGTGTGGATGGTGTGCTTCATGAGCGGTGCGGTGATCGGGCCGGTCGTCGGCGGCCTGCTCCTGCAGCACTTCTGGTGGGGCTCGGCGTTCCTGCTCGGGGTACCCCCGATGCTGCTGTTGCTGGTCCTCGGGCCGTGGCTGCTGCCCGAGCAGCGCCACCCGGACACCCGGGCGTTCGACCTGCCGAGCGTCGGGCTGTCCCTGGGCGCCATCCTGCCGTTCGTCTACGGCGTCAAGGAGCTCGCCCGCGGCGGCCTGTCGCCGGTGCCGCTGCTGGCGGTGGCCGCCGCGGCGGTGCTCGGCGTCGTGTTCGTGCGCCGGCAGATGAGCGCCGGCCCCGGCCGCGAGCCGCTGCTGGACCTGCGGCTGTTCCGCGACCGGGCGTTCGCCGCCGCGCTCGCGGGGATGTTCGCCGGGACGATGCTGACCGGCGCCATGATGGTCTTCATCACCCAGCACCTGCAGCTCGTCGACGGGCTCTCGCCGCGCGCGGCCGGCCTGTGGCTCCTCCCGGCCGCGATCGCCACCGCGGCGTCGTTCCAGGTCGCGCCGCTGCTGGCCCGGCGGGTGCCGCAGGGCCGGCTCATGGCGGGCGGGCTGCTGCTCTCCGCGGCCGGCGTCGCCGCGGTGGTGCTGATCCCGGCCGGCGCGGGGCCGTTGCCGATCATCGCCGCGTTCATCGTCACCAACCTCGGCATGGGCCCGATGGTGACCCTGGCGACCGGGATCGTGCTCGGCTCGGCGCCGCCCGAGCGGGCCGGCTCCGCGGGCGCACTGAACGAGGTGAGCGGCGAGTTCGGCTACGCGCTCGGGATCGCCCTGCTCGGCAGCCTGGGGACCGCCGTGTACCGCGCCGCCGTCGACCTGCCCGCCGGTCTGCCCGCCCCGGCGCTGGCCGGGGCGCGCGACACCGTGACCTCCGCGACCGCGGTGGCCGCCGGCCTGCCCGGCGACCTGGGCGACCGGCTCCTCACGGCGGCCCGGGAGGCGTCGACGACAGGCCTGCACGTCGTGGCCGCGGTCTGCGCCGTCGCCCTGGCCGGGCTGGCCGTCGTCACCTACCGGATGCTGCGCCACCTGCCGCCACTGCGGGCCGCGGCGCCGGTCCAGCCGGAGTCCGGCGGTGCGCACACGGCGGCCGCCGCCGCAGGTGACAGATGACCGCCGCCATATCGAGATCTGCGTGGCGTCATCGCCGGTACGACCACTGCGACGGCACCGAGCAATGCTGAGCGCGTTCAAAGTCCGCTCCGCCGCGCTAGGGTCATCAAATGTGACAGTGACGCCAGACCAGCCCCTGGACCTTCCCCGCACGGCAGGCGAGCTCCGGGCGAGCGGCCACCGGTTCCGCACCGTGAAGGAGGAGCTCCGCGAGAACCTCCTCGACCGGCTGCGCTCCGGCGAGCCGCGCTTCCCCGGCATCGTCGGCTACGACGACACCGTCCTGCCCGAGCTCGAGCGGGCCATTCTCGCCGGGCACGACGTCGTGCTGCTGGGCGAGCGCGGCCAGGGCAAGACCCGGGTCATCCGCGGCCTGACCTCCCTGCTCGACGAGTGGACGCCGGTCATCGCCGGGTCCGAGCTCAACGAGCACCCCTTCGAGCCCATCACGCCCGCGTCGCGCCGGCTCGCGGCCGAGGCCGGCGACGCGCTGCCGGTCGACTGGATTCACCGGTCGGTGCGTTACGGCGAGAAGCTCGCCACCCCCGACACCAGCGTCGGTGACCTCATCGGCGACGTCGACCCGATCCGGGTCGCGCAGGGCCGCACGCTCGGCGACCCCGAGACCATCCACTTCGGGCTCGTGCCGCGCACCAACCGCGGCATCTTCGCCGTCAACGAGCTGCCCGACCTGGCCGAGCGGATCCAGGTGTCGCTGCTCAACGTCCTCGAGGAGCGCGACATCCAGGTCCGCGGCTACCAGCTGCGCCTGCCGCTGGACATCCTGCTGGTGGCCAGCGCCAACCCGGAGGACTACACGAACCGCGGGCGGATCATCACGCCGCTCAAGGACCGGTTCGGCGCGGAGATCCGCACCCACTACCCCCTCGACCTCGAGCTCGAGATGGACCTGGTGCGCCAGGAGGCGCAGCTCGTCGCCCAGGTGCCGGACCACGTGATCGAGGTCCTGGCCCGGTTCACCCGGGCCGTGCGCGAGTCGCCGTCGGTCGACGCCCGCTCCGGCGTGTCGGCCCGGTTCGCGATCGCGGCCGCCGAGACCGTGTCGGCCTCGGCCCTGCGCCGGGCCGGGCTGCTGCGCGAGGACCAGCCGGTGGCCCGCATCGGCGACACCGAGTCGGTCACCTCGACGCTGCGGGGCAAGGTCGAGTTCGACAGCGGCGAGGAGGGCCGCGAGACCGAGATCCTGGCCCACCTGCTGCGCACCGCGACCGCGGAGACGTTCCGCGCCCGGCTGTCCGGGCTCGACCTGTCCGGGTTCACCGACCTCGTCGCCGAGGGGCAGGTCGTCGAGACCGGCGAGCTGGCCGGGGCCGACGAGATCCTGCGCCAGGTCGGCACCGTTCCAGGCCTGGCCAAGGTCCTGGACCGGCTCGGGCTCGGCGACGCGCCCAGCCGGGGCGAGGCCGCCGCGGGCGTCGAGTTCACCCTGGAGGGGCTGCACCTGACCCGGCGGCTGTCGAAGGACCTCACCGACGACGGCCGTACCGTCTACGGAGGCTGACCTTGCGCAATAACAGGTTCCGTTACGGGGCGTGGCGCGGCGGGCCCGACCCGCTCGCCCCGCCCTACGACGTGCGAGCCGCCGTCGACCAGGTCGGCCAGGAGGTCCTCGAGGGCGGCAGCCTGCGCGACGCCCTGCGCAACCTGCTGCGCCGGGGGCCCCAGAACGGCCGGGGCCTCGACGACCTCCTCGCCCGGGCCCGCCGCATGCGCCGCGAGGCCATGCGCCGGGGCCAGCTGGACGGCGCCGTGACCCGGGCGACCCAGCTGCTCGACCAGGCGCTGGCCACCGAGCGCGCCGCACTCGCGGAGCGCGACGGCGACGACGCCCGATTCGCCGAGGCACAGCTCGACGCCCTCCCGCGCTCGACGGCGCGGGCGGTCTCCGAGCTGTCCGAATACCACTGGACCTCTCCGGAGGCCCGGCAGCTGTACGACCAGATCCTCGAGCAGCTGCGCCAGGAGGTGGTCGAGCAGCGCTTCCAGGGCATGCAGCAGGCCCTGCGCGACCCCGAGGCCCAGGCCGCGATGCGCGAGATGCTCCAGGACCTCAACGGGCTGCTCGCCAAGCACGCCCGGGGCGAGCACACCGACGACGCGTTCGCCGAGTTCATGAACCGCCACGGCGACTTCTTCCCGGAGAAGCCGGCGAACGTCGACGAGCTGATCGACGCCCTGGCCCGGCGGGCCGCGGCCGGCGAGCGGCTCATGCGCTCGCTGTCGCCGCAGCAGCGGGCCGAGCTGCAGGACCTCATGGCCCAGTCGCTCGGTGACATGGCCGGGGCGTTCGCCGAGCTCACCGACAACCTGCGGGCGCTTCGCCCCAACCTCAACTGGGGCCGGGGCGAGCGGGTCCGGGGTGAGAACGACCTGGGCTACGGCGACGCCGCCGGGGCCCTGGAGGAGATCGGCGACCTCGACGACCTGCTCGACCAGCTGGGCCAGGAGCACCCCGGGGCCACGCTCGACGACGTGGACGTGGAGGCGGTCGAGCGCCAGCTCGGCCGGGCCGCCGCCGACGACGTGCGGCGGCTGCGCGAGCTGGAGCAGCAGCTGCGCCGGCAGGGCTGGGTGACCCGGGGGGCCGAGGGGCCCACGTTGAGCCCGAAAGCGTTGAGACGCCTCGGTGGTACCGCCCTCAGGACGGTCTTCGCCCAGCTGCACGCCGGTCGCCAGGGGCAGCACGACCTGCGCGACGCGGGTGCGGCCGGTGAGCTGACGGGGGCGTCCCGGCGCTGGCAGTACGGCGACGAGCAGGCCCTCGACGTCGTGCGCACGATCGGCAACGCGGTGCGCCGGCAGGCCGGCGGCGGCGCGGCGGTCCTGCCGATCGGGCTCGACGTGGAGGACTTCGAGATCGCCGAGACCGAGCGGCGGGTCTCCGCCGCCGTCGCGCTCTGCGTCGACCTGTCCTTCTCGATGATGGCCGACGGCCGCTGGGGCCCGATGAAGCAGGCCGCCCTGGCCCTGTCGCACCTGGTCGCGACGAGGTTCCCGCAGGACGCGCTGCAGATCATCGGCTTCGGCCGCTATGCCTCGACGCTGTCGCAGGAGCAGCTCGCGGCGGTCGAGCCCGACATGGTCCAGGGCACCAACCTGCAGCATGCCCTGAAGCTGGCCGCCCGGCACCTGCGCCGCCACCCGGCGTCGGACCCGGTCGTCCTGGTCGTCACCGACGGGGAGCCGACGGCCCACCTGCTCGACGACGGCAGCTCGTACTTCATGTGGCCCTCCACCCGTGAGACCGTCCGCGCCACCGTGCACGAGGTCGATCAGCTCACCCGCTACGGGGCGGTGCTCAACGTCTTCATGCTCGGCGAGGACCCGGGCCTGCGCCGGTTCGTCGACGCGGTCGCCCGCCGCAACGGTGGCCGGGTCTTCACCCCGGACGCCGATGACCTGGGCCGGTATGTGATCTCCGACTACATCCGGGCCCGCCGGGGCCGCCGGGGGTGAAACCAGGTTTGGCGACCGCGGTCGTGGGGGTACCTACATCAACGTAGATCGGTCCCCCCACTCCTCCCGGGAGCTGAAATGATCGTCCTTGGTTTGATCCTGTTCCTCGTCGGTCTGTTCCTGCACGTCGGCATCATCGAGACGATCGGGATCGTCCTGCTCATCGTCGGTGCCGTCCTGTGGATTCTCGGTGCGGTGGGCCGCCCGATCGCCGGCCGTCGCCATTACTGGTAAGTACGTGAGCGGATAAGCGTCCCGAAAAAAGGGCCGGCGCCAGCCGGCCCTTTTTCTGTGCATTGACAATATGGCCACACGGCCCTACGGTAAGGGCGATGGGCCGCAAATCTTTGTGCATTCCCGGATGTGCACAAATGGTCTTTGGGTTCCGCACGGATTCGCAGGCTTTCGATCTCCGTTCCATGCTTGCGGCGGTGCAACGATCTCCGGCGGCGCACGGACCGTCCGTGCGCGGCACATGGTGATCGGAGGAGCGTCATGACACGACGCAGACCTGCCGCCCCGGCCCGGCCGGGCGGCGCCCAGCCGCCCGGCCGCGGGCTCGTCGAGGCGGTGCTCGGCCTGGCCGCCCTGGCCGCCGTGTTCGGCCTGGCCACGCTGGCCCTCTCGGCCGGGCTGCCCGCCGCCAGCATCGCCGCCCTGGTCGCGGCCGTCACGGCGGCGGCCGGTGGGCTCGTGGCAAGCATCCGGCGGGGCACCGCGGGCCCGCGGCCGGAGGACAACGAAGTGGGGGCCTCCCGCGGCAACGGAAGGCCCCCGTCCCGGGACCGCTGAACCCTGGTGCGGGGCCGGCCGGGAGTCGGCGTGAATGCCGCGACGTTACCGCATGGTTGCGCTCGGCCACAGGTCTCGGCATTCACGATCGTATTTTCATGCGTTTCAAGTAGCGCGACGGGTCGATGCGGTGGCACGATTCCCGGCAGCCGGGCGGCGCCGGTCGGCGGCAACCGCCGGCGTGCACCCCAACACCGGTGAATGAACCGCTGAACCCGTCCGGGCCGCGCCCTGCCGCAATTGCCGGCAGGGCGCCGGTCCGCCTCATCCCGCGAAAGCGAGCTGAGCAGCCATGGCCGCCACCACCGCCGGGCCCGACGACGCCGAAGAACGGCGCCGCGGCCGCCGGCACAACGCAATCCACGGCTTCACCGCCGGCGCCGAATGGGCCCGGCTCCTGCGCGCGGAACTCAAACGGGCCGGCGAACCCACCCGCCGGGAAATGGAGAAGCGCACCCACTACAGCGCCAGCATCTTCTCCGCCGCCGACAGCGGCCGCAGCCTCGCCACCTGGAAGCACAGCGAGGCGTACCTGCGGGCCTGCGACGTCCCCGACGAGGATCTGCCCGCATGGCAGCACCGCCACGCCGGGTACGCCGCCGCGGAGACCCTCCGGCACCCGCCCCTCGACCACCTGCGCACCCGGGCCGACGTCCGCCCGGCCGTGCTGCAGATGCTGCACGGGCTCGGCCTGGACCTCGCGGCCTGCGCCGGCCGCGGCCTCGGCGTCATCCCGGACTGCGTCCCCGACGCCGTGCCCGGCCCGGTCCCGGCGGCCGCGGAACTGCTCGACCCGCAGCGGTTCGGGGAGCGGGTCCTCGCCTGGATCGTCTACCTCGCCGGCGGCTACGACACCGACGTGCGGTACTGGGTCGCCCGCTGGCGCGACCTGCCCGAGCCGCCGGTGCCGACCGGACCGGCCGAGCCGCCCGCCCTCGCCCCGCCGCCGGCCCGGCGCACCCTGGCGCTGCTGCTCGTCGGCGCGACGGCCGTGGTCGTCGGCGTGGTGGCCGGGGCGCTGTACCTCTCCGGGCACCGCGGCACCGCGGCCCTGGCCGGGCGTGGGTCCGCATCGCCGCCGCCCGCCCTGGGGCCCGCGGCCGACAGCGGACCGGCGGGGGAGACGCTCCTCGGACTCGCTGAGCAGGCCGAGCGGGCCACGGCCGCGCCGGAGGCCCGGTACCGCTGCGTGCACCGCGCCGACTGGACCGTCGACGCCACCGACCCGCGGGCCCGCGAGACCCGCACCGACGAGCGGCTCTGCTGGGCCAACGATGGTCCCGGCCGTCGGCTCGGCACCGTCAACGGCCGCGACCCGCACACCGAGCGGCTGGCGCCCGGCGCGCCACCCGGGTCGCCGCCCGCCCCGGGCACCGACCCGCAGGCCCTGTACGCGGCCGCCCTGAACCGGCGCCCGAAGCCCGACGGGGACGCCCGCCCGCTGCTGTACTGCCTCGACCTCGCCGACACCTATCCCCTGACCCCGGCCCAGCGCGGCGCCGTGCTGCGCATGCTCGCGGCGCGCGACGGGCTCGTGCTGCGGGGTCAGGGCTTCGACCGCCTCGGCCGGGCCGGGCTCGCGATAAGCGCCGACGGCGCCGCGGGCAAGCGGGTCACGCTCCTGCTCGACCAGCAGACCGGCGACCTGCTCGGCGGGCAGATCGTCACGGGCGTGCCGCTGGCGGCCGGGCAGACCAACACCGAGGACGTCGCCTACGCGGAGTCCGGCTGGTTCGCGGACCTGCCCGACGCCGACCGCTGAGTCGGCGCACCGGACGGTTCGCCGCCCCGCGCCGTCCGCGCCGCGGCCCGGCCGGAAGCCCCGCCCGGGCGGCTGCGGCGGATCGCGGCCGGCGTGCGGGCGGGTCAGCAGTAGCGGTACACCTCCGTCGCGCGGTTGCGGCCGGCGCCCGCGTCGCCGAGCGCCCGCGCGCCGGCGCTGATCTGGAACAGGCCGGCGCCCGTGTCGAGGAACTGCACCGAGCCGCGCGACAGGTTGTAGAACGCCGACTCGACCCGGTCCTGCCAGCCCCACCAGGCCAGGCTCTGCCAGCCGCAGTCGCTGAGCTTGCCGCGCGGGTAGCCGTAGTCGGGCCGGTCGTAGAAGCAGTACCACCCCGACGGGCAGTCGACGAGGGCGTCGGCGCGCGGCGGGGCGTGCAGGGTCACCACGAAGGTGCCGCCGCCGTAGAGGATGTCGCCGCCGGCGATCCGGCCGCCGGGGTGCGCGGTCAGGTAGGCGGCGGTGTCCGCGGCGACCGGCACCGCGGCCGCGGCGGCCCCGGCCAGTGCGAGCGCCGCGAGCATGCGCAGGATGTGAGCCATGGTGCTGACCGTAAGTGACGGTGCCGCTACGTAGTCGATCCACTTCAAATGGTGACATGAGTGAATGTGTGGGCAGCGTGCCGCCGGTGCGTGCGGTCCCGGAGATTTGTGCAAAGGTGCTGCCTGCACAATTCGGCGGGGGAAGGATCGTACGGACCGTAACGGTCGGCCGATCTGCAACTTGCAGACCGCTCAGCGGCGGCCGAACCAGCGCCGTTTCCGTGGCGGCTGCGGCGGTGGCGGCGGGGCAGGCGCGCGCCGGGGCGCTTCGGGCTCGTCGGCCCGGCTGAGCAGGTCGCGGGCGAGCGTGGCGACCTCGGGGATCATGTCCGGGGTGGCCAGGGCCAGGGTGGCCAGTGACTCGCGGATCGTCACGACCCGGTGCCGCGACTGCTGCATCGCCGCGACGAACCGCCGCCCGACCGCCTCACGGACCTCCCCCCGGCAGGCCGGGTCCAGCCAGGCGGCCACGACGAGCCCGAACACGGCGGCCTCGGTCGTCCAGTCCTCGACGCCGAACGCGATGCCGGTGAGCAGCTCCCGCGACCGGGTGGTGTCGCCGGGCTCGACCCCGGCCCGCAGCTCCTCGCAGTGCAGCAGGCCGAGGCAGGCGAACGTCTGCGCCGCCCGCTCCCACACCCCGTCCGGCAGCCCCGGGTCGGTGCCGGCCGGTGGATGGACCAGCAGCGCGACAAGCTCGTCGGCGGGGAGCTGGCCGAGCGGCAGCGCCCGGTCGTAGGCGGCGACCGGGTTCGCCCAGCGCGGCCAGGCGACACCCCGCAGCAGCTCCAGCGACTGCCGATCCGGCGGGGGTACCGCGGGTGCCGCGCGCAGCCCCGAGTAGTGCCACAGCACCCGCCCGCCGGGCCGCTGGGGCTGGACCATGTCCCGCGGCGGATCGCCCTCGATGGTGAGGGTGAGGCCGGGCAGCTCGCGGTGGACGACCCGCAGCGCGCTCGGTACCTCCAGGGCGGACACGGTCGCCGTGCCCTTCATCGCCCGGCTGTCCCGCGGGATCTGGTGCAGCAGGTTGATGACCGACTCGGCGGGGCGGTCGACCGACGACAGCCACGGCCGCCCGTGGCAGGCGGCGTCGAGGTCGGTGTGCTCGTGGCTGTTGACGGGGTGCTCGCGCAGGAAGTCGACGAGGGCGACCAGGTGGCGCACGTCCCCGTCGCGCCGGAAGCGCAGCCGGGCCGCGGTGTGCACGGCGCAGTCGTAGTCGGGCGCCCGGCGGATCGCGGCGTCGAGCAGGTCCAGGGCCTCGTCGAGGCGGCCGGCCTCGGCGAGCCAGTTGGCCATGTCCGCGCACAGGTCGACCTCGTCCGGCTGGGCCTGCCACGCCTGGTGCATCACCTGCAGGGCCTGGTCGAGCTTCCCGTCGGCCTTGAGGGCGTAGGCGTACCAGACGGCGGTGAGCTTGTCGGGGCGCAGCCGGTATCCGTGCCCGCCCCACCGCACCGCCTCGGCCAGCGCGCCCGGGGCGATCGCGGTGAACCGGCGGGCCAGGCCGGCCGCGGCGCCGTGCAGCAGCGCGTTGCCGGGGTGGGCCGTGCAGGCCCGGCGGGCCAGGTCGAGGTACACCTCATTGGCCCGGGCGACGGCCGGCTCGGCCGGGTCGCCGAGGCCGGACATGGCCGCGACGAACAGCCGGGCGAGATGCTCGGGGTCGAGCCGGCGCGGCTCGAGGGCGCGGACCCAGCTGACGTCGGCCCACGGCTGGGCGGGGTCGAACCGGGTGGCCTGGGCCAGCATCCGCAGCCCGCCGATCGGGTCGTGCCGGCCCTGGAGGTGGGCCCGGGCGACGACGTTGCCGATGAACGCGGGCTGCTCGACGGGGAACAGCGCGATCGCGCCCTCGTCGCCGGCCCGGGCGGCGAGCGCGGCGAGGAGCTCGTGGACCTCGGGGAGCCCCGGAGCGAGCGCGATGGCCCCGGCGACGTGGCCGGCGGTGTGCGGCAGGTCGCCGTCGGCGAGCGCGACGCGGGCCAGGGACAGCTCACCGTGGGCCTGCGCGATCGGGTCGGCGCGCTGCTCGTCGGTCACTGCGTGAGCGTATTGCGTTTGACCCCCTTGCCGTGACCCGCCCCGTGTGCCCGGTTTCGGGAGTCGACGTTCGCGGTCATCGCGGTGAGGACGGCCGGGAGCCCGGCGGCGGTCGCGGGGTCGAGCCCGGCGACCGTCTCGTCGGCGAGCTCGCACCACAGCGCCTTCACCGCGCCGGCGAGGTCCCGGCCGGCGTCGGTGAGCTCGACGACGGTGGCCCGCCTGTCGGTGGGGGCGGGCGTGCGCCGGATGTGCCCGGACGCCTCCAGCTTCTTCACCATCAGCGTGACGCTCGGCGGCTCGCAGCCCAGGGCGTCGCTGAGCTGGGCCTGGATTCGCGGGCCGGTGCGGTCGAGCTCGAGCAGCAGCGCCTCCTGGCCGGGGTGCAGGCCGAGCGGTGCGAGCAGCGCGGCGGCCCGGGCCCGGTGGCGCAGGCTCAGCAGCCGGATGGCCTGGTTGAGCGCGTCGGCGGTGGCGAAGTCCAACGGGGCTCCCGATGACGTGGGGCGGCTTGACAGAAATAGTTATGCGCATAACGTTATGCGCATAACTAATCCTACACCGGGGAGCCGCAAGGTGCCGAGAACCGCCGGACCATTCCTGCCGCTACTGCTGCCGCTCGTCTGCGCCGGCCAGTTCATGGTCATCCTGGACGCGGCGATCGTGAACGTCGCCCTGCCGGCCATCCGGGCCGACCTGGGCTTCACGTCGGCCGGCCTGGCCTGGGTCGTCGACGCGTACCTGCTCACGCTGGCCGGCTGCATGCTCCTCGGCGGGCGGCTGGCCGACGTCATCGGCCACCGCCGCGCGCTCGTCGCCGGCCTGCTGCTGTTCGCCGCGGCCAGCCTCGTCGCCGGCCTCGCCGGCCACGCCGGGGTCCTTGTCGGGGCCCGGGCCGTGCAGGGCCTCGGCGCCGCGCTGCTCGCCCCGGCCACCCTCGCCGTCATCAACACGGCGTTCCCCGCCGGCGCCGCCCGGGCCCGCGCGCTCGGCTCCTGGTCGGCGGCCGGCGGCGTGGGCGGCATGGCCGGGGCCCTGACCGGCGGCGCCCTCACCACCGGCCTGTCGTGGCGCTGGGTGTTCCTCATCAACGTCCCGATCGGCGCGGCCCTGCTCGCCGCCGCCTTCGTCGCCCTGCCCCGCGGCACGCCGGTGCGCCGGCGCCTCGACCTGCTGGGCCCGCTCACCGCCACCGCCGGGCTCGCCCTGACCATCTACGGCGTCATCCGCGGCGGTCCCGCGTGGACGATCGCCGCCGGCCTGGTGCTGCTCGCCGGGTTCGCGGTCGCCGACCGGCGGCTCTTCGCCCGCCGCACCACCACCGTCGCCGGTGGGCTGCTGCTGCTCTTCGGCGCACTGTCCATTGCGCTGTGGTACTTCTCCGCGCTGCTCCTGCAGACCGTCCACGGATACAGCGCGCTGGAGGCGGGCCTGGGTCAGACCCCGGCCGCGGTGCTGTTCGTGGTGGTCGCCGGCCGCGCGCCCGCGCTGCTCCCGCGGACCGGGCCGCGGGTGCTCGTCGCGGCCGGCGCGCTGGGCTTCGGCGCCGGGTTCCTGTGGCTCGCGCTCGGCGACGGCGGGTACGGCACCGCCGTCCTCGGGCCCACGCTGCTCGTCGCGGCCGGCATCGGCCTGACGTTCCCGACGCTCATGGCCGCGGCGACCGCCGGGGTGCCGCCCGCCGACGCGGGCACCGCCGGCGGGCTGGCCAGCACCGCGAGCCAGGCCGGGGCGTCGATCGGCCTCGCCGTGCTCGCCACCGCCGGCCCCTTCGACCGGGTCTTCCTGATCGCCGCCGGCCTCGGTGTCCTGCTCGGCCTGCTGAGCCCGCTCCTGCCCCGGCGCGCCGCCGCGCAGGGGGAGCGACAGGCCTGAGTGCGCGGTATGTTGCCCGGCATGAGCGATGTCACGGCGCCGCCGCCGGCCCGGCCGTTACGCGAACTGCTGCCGAACCTCGTCTGGGAGGGCGTCCTGCTGCTCGTCGCGGCCGGGGTCCTCATCACGCTGTACAACGAGGCCGAGCGGCTCTTCAGCAGCGGCGGCTACTGGCTGTCGTTCGCGGCGCTCGGCCTGGCCGCGGCCGGGCTGTCGCTGTCACTGCGCACCGGCACCCCGAACCTCGCGGTCGGGCCCCTGGCGTCGCTCGCCGCCTACGTGTACGCCGACAGCGGCAGCATGCTCGCCGGCATCGCCGCGGCCGCGGGCATCGGCCTGGTCCTCGCCCTGCTCGTCGGCCTGACCGGCCTGCCCGGCTGGACGGTCACCCTCTTCGGCGGCCTGATCTGCACCGCGATCGTCATCGGCGCGAGCGACGCCAGGACGACCCGGCTGCAGGACCCGCCGCAGACGTACTGGATCTGGGGCGTCGGCTTCATCGTCGTGTCCATCGCCGGCGGGGTGGTCTTCGCGATCCCGGCGGTGCGGCGGTACCTGTCCGCCAACCGGCCCGCCGGCGGCGAGGCGGGCGCGTTCAGCGGCGCCCGGTTCGTGGGCGCGCTTGTCGGCGTGTTCGGCTCGAGCGTCGCCGCCGGGCTGGCCGGGGCCGTGCTGACGATCCGGCTGGCCTCGGCGGGCCCGGGCGACAACAACCTCACCCTCGCCGGGCTGGCCGTGGTGCTCCTGGCCGGCGTGAGCCCCCTGGGCCGCCGCGGCGGCATCCTGGGCGTGGTGCTGGCCGTCGCGATCGTGGACGGCCTGACCCGGCTGCTGCAGATCTGGAACCAGGGCTTCTGGGTCACCACGCTGGTCATGGGCCTGCTCGGACTCTTCGGCGGGCTTGTCGTGTGGCTGATGGAGCTCATCGGGCGGCGGGTGTCACCGCTCGTCACGGCCCGTCCGGCGGCGCCGCTGGCCACACCGGTGGGCGGGTTCCCACCGCCGGGCGCGGGCGGACCGGGGTTCCCGCCGCCGTATCAGGGCGCGCCGCCGGTTGCGGGCTACCCGGCCGGTGGGTATCCGGGGCAGCCTCAGTCCGGCCAGCCGGCGCCGGTGGGGCAGCCCGGCTTCGGTCAGCTGCCGGCCGGCTCGCCACCGGGGACGGCGCCGATGTACGTGCCGCCGCCCGCGTCCGGCCCGCCCGCGTCCGCCCCGCCCACCTTCGGGCCGCCCTCGTCCGATCCGCCGGTGTCGGCGCCGCCTACCTATGCGGCGCCGGTCGCGCCGGCTTCCGCGCCGCCCGCCTCCGCGCCCCCGGCTTCCGCGCCGCCGGCCTCTGGGGCGCCGGACGGGATTCCGCCGTGGCCGGGGTCGCAGCCGCCGCCGGCGAGCGGGCCCAGCTGGCCGCCGGCTCGGTAGGCGGCCGGACCGGCAGGTGGCCGGACCGGTAGGTGGCCGGACCGGTAGGGGTTTGTCAGGGCCGCGGTACCGGGAGGCGGCGGTGGTGACCTGGCTCGGGGCGCCGAGCGTCGCGGCGTTGCGGGAGGCGCTGCACGAGGTGGCGCCGCAGCTCGGCGGTGGGGCGATCGTCCCGCGGAACCTGGTGCCGGACGCGGCGCCGGAGTGGTCGGCGGCCACCGCCGTGCTCGCCGGGCGATACGTGGTGAAGTTCGCGTGGGCCGAGCCGGCCGCGCTTCGGATCCGCCACCAGGCGCGGGTGCTTGGCGCGCTGAAGGCTGCGGCGCCCTGGCTTGCGCTGCCGGCCGTGGTGGTGGCGTCGGAGAGCCCGGCGCTGCTGGTGACGGAGCTGGCCGCGGCGGTGCCGTTCTTCGACGTCCGGCACCTGGTCGGGGCCGGCGGCCGGGCCCGGGTCGGGCAGGATCTGGGCACTGTGCTCGCCCGGCTGCACGACCCGGGAGTGCTGGCGGCGGTGTCGGCGGCGGCCGGTCCCTTGGCCGCGCCTGTGATGCCCGCGGCCACCGACGTACTGCGGCGCGGGCCGGCGGCGCCGGATGTGCGGTGGGAGCGGGTGGCGGCCTGGTGCGACTGGACCGATCGGGTGCTGGGGCCGGCGCCGGGGCGGGCCGGGCTGGTGCACGGGGACTTCCACGGTGGCAACCACCTCTGGGACGAGCGGTCGCTGCGGCTGGAGCTGGTGGTCGACTGGGAGACGGCGGGGCCGGCCGAGCCCGAGTACGACCTGCGGTGCCTGCCCGGGGACTGCGGCATGGAGCTGTTCGGCGCGGTCGTCGACGCGTATGAGCGGGTGTCCGGGGCGGCCCTCGACCGGGATCGGATCATGGGGTGGCACGTCCGGACCGTGCTCGACGACGTGCTGTGGCGAGTGGAGGCGGGGGTGCCGATGCCGGACCGCCGGACGGCCGGCGAGTGGGTGGACGATCTGGGCGCCCGGCTGGCCGGGTTCGGGGTCGGCGGCTGAGTGCTCGGTGGCGCAGACTTCGTTGCTCAGACCGGGTGGCGGCCGGTCAGCGCCGGGTGGGACGCGCCGGGCTGGGTGAACCATGCCGCGGGGGTGTTGCGCAGCGTCCGGTCGATGCGCAGGCGGGCGAAGTCCTCCATGTCGGGCAGGGCGTCGACGGCGAACCAGCGCATGTCGAGGGACTCCTCGTCGTTGACGACGGCCTCGCCGGCCAGGTGGCGGCAGCGGAACCACACGCTGAGATAGTCGCAGCGGTCCTCGTTCGGGTAGGTGACCGAGTGCATGGCGACGCCGACGAGGTGCTCGACGGCGATCTCGATGCCGGCCTCCTCGCGGACCTCGCGGACCAGGGCGTCGGCCGGCTGTTCGCCCGGGTCGACCATGCCGGCCGGCAGCGACCAGCCGCCCGTGTCGGCGCGGCGGCCCAGGAGGAGCTCTCCGACGGCGTTGAAGATGACGCCGGAGACGGCGGGCAGCAGGACGAGGTCGTGGCCGACGTGCCGGCGCAGGTTCGTGAGGTACTCGCTCATGGCCATGCGTTATTTATATGTGCCGAGCACCCTGGTCACGGTGACCAGGATGACGACCCGGTCCGGGTTGGGCCGCGGGACCTTGTACCGGCGGGCGTAGCGCTCCTCGGCGTCGCGGACCGCCGCCGGGTCGCGCTCGACGGTGGCGATGCCCTCCAGCGTGCTCCAGCGGCGGCCGTCGATCTGGCAGATGGCGATGTTCGGGTTGTGGTCCAGGTTGCGGACCTTCTGCGAGCGGCCGGACGTGATGATGCGGGCCAGGCCGGTGGCCGGGTCGTACGTCGCGCCGACCGGGACGCTGTGCGGGGTACCGTCGGCGCGAATGGTCGTGACCGTGCACAGGTGGCGTTCGGTCCAGAACTCCGGCAGCGTCACTGCGCGGTCACCCGGCCGTCCTCGACGCGGACCCGGCGGTTGGTGTGCACCGCTTCGAGCATCTGCCGGTCGTGGGTGACCAGCAGCAACGTGCCCGGATAGCCGTCCAGGGCCTGCTCGAGCTGCTCGATCGCCGGCAGGTCGAGGTGGTTGGACGGCTCGTCGAGGACCAGCAGGTTCACGCCGCGGCCCTGCAGCAGCGCCAGGGCGGCCCGGGTGCGCTCGCCGGGGGAGAGGCTCGCCGCCGGGCGCATGACGTGCCCGGAGCGCAGGCCGAACTTGGCCAGCAGGGTCCGCACGTCGGCGGGGTTCTGCTCCGGTACCGCCAGCCGGAACGCGTCGAGCAGCGAGTCCTCGCCCTCGAACATGCGCCGCGCCTGGTCGACCTCGCCGACGACGACACCGTTGCCGAGGTGGGCCCGGCCGTCGTCGAGCGGGATGCGGCCCAGCAGCGCGCCGAGCAGCGTCGTCTTGCCGGAGCCGTTCGCGCCGGTGATCGCGACCCGGTCGGCCCAGTCGATCTGCAGGTCGACCGGGCCGAGGGTGAACGAGCCGCGGCGGACGACCGCGTGGGACAGGGTGGCGACGACCGCGCCCGCGCGGGGGGCGGCGGCGATCTCCATCCGCAGCTGCCACTCCTTGCGCGGCTCCTCCACGACCTCGAGGCGCTCGATGAGCTTCTCGGTCTGGCGGGCCTTCGCCGCCTGCTTCTCGGTCGACTCGATCCGCTTCGACTTGCCGATCTTGTCGTTGTCGGGCTGCTTGCGCCGGGCGTTCTTGACGCCCTTCTCCATCCAGGCGCGCTGCATCCGGGCCCGGGCCTCGAGGTCGGACTTCTTGTCGTCGAACTCCTCGAAGCGCTCCCGGGCGTGCCGGCGGGCGATCTCGCGCTCCTCCAGGTACGCCGCGTAGCCGCCGCCGTAGAAGTGCACCTGCTGCTGGTGCAGGTCCAGCTCCAGGATGGCGGTGGTGGTCCGGGTCAGGAACTCCCGGTCGTGGCTCACCACGACGACGCTCTTGCCGCGCTGCGACTGCATGAACGCCTCGAGCCGGGCCAGGCCGTCGAGGTCGAGGTCGTTCGTGGGCTCGTCGCACAGCAGCACGTCGTAGCGTGACAGCAGCAGGCTGGCCAGGTTGGCCCGGGCCGCCTGGCCGCCCGAGAGGGCCGTCATCTCCAGGTCGAGGTCGACGGCGAGGCCCAGGTCGGCCGCGGTCTCGGCGGCGCGCTCGTCGAGGTCGGCGCCGCCCAGGGCGAGCCACTTCTCGAGGCTGACGCTGTACTCGTCCGCGCCCGCCGGGTCGCTGCCGAGCGCCTCGGCCGCGGCGTCCATGCGCGCCTGCGCCTCGGCGACGCCGGTGCGGCGGGCCAGGAATGCGCGCAGCGTCTCGCCCGGGCGGCGGTCGGGCTCCTGGGGGAGGTACCCGATCGTGGCCTCGGGCGGGCTGAGCTGGACGACACCGTGCTCCCGGGGCAGCAGCCCGGCGAGCGTGCGCAGCAGCGTGGACTTCCCGGCGCCGTTCACGCCGACCAGCCCGATCACGTCGCCCGGGGCGACGACCAGGTCCAAGCCGCTGAACAGCGCCTTGTCCCCGTGCCCGGCCGCAAGATCTTTCACCACGAGCGTCGCTGCCACGCGTTTGAACCTCCCATTTTTGTCGTACCCCGTGACTAGTGTCCCTGGTGTGTTCACGATGCTCCCCGCGCCCCGGCCGCGATCGAGGAGTAGCGTGAATTCTGAAACGGGATCGGATCGAAACGGCCTGGCTCTAACGGGAGAGACGCCTTGAGCACAACAGCACCGCCGGCCGCGGGGGAAGACACCGTCCTGACGCACCGCCAGATCCTCACGATCCTGGGCGGGCTCATGATGGCGATGTTCCTGGCCGCGCTGGACCAGACGATCGTGTCGACGGCGATGCGCACCATCGCCGATGACCTCGGCGGCTTCTCGCTGCAGGCGTGGGCGACGACGGCGTTCCTCATCACGTCGACGATCTCGACGCCGCTGTACGGGAAGCTGTCCGACATCTACGGGCGCAAGCCGTTCATCCTGTTCTCGATCGGCATCTTCATCGTCGGCTCGGTCCTGTGCGGCATCGCCACCTCGATCTACGAGCTGGCCGCCTTCCGGGCCGTCCAGGGCATCGGCGCCGGCGGGCTGTTCTCGCTGGCCTTCGCCATCATCGGCGACGTCGTCCCACCCCGCGAACGCGCCAAGTACCAGGGGTACTTCCTCGCCGTCTTCGGCACCTCCAGCGTCCTCGGCCCGGTCCTCGGCGGCTTCTTCGCCGGCGCCAGCAGCATCCTGGGCGTCACCGGCTGGCGCTGGATCTTCTACATCAATGTGCCGATCGCCCTGGCCGCGTTCCTCGTCGTCATGCGCGTGCTGCACATCCCGCACCGCCGCCAGGACCACCGCATCGACTGGCCGGGCGCCGTCGCGCTGATCGTGTGCCTGGTGCCGCTGCTGACCGTCGCCGAGCAGGGCCGCGAGTGGGGCTGGGGCGACGTGAAGTCGCTCGCCTGCTACGGCATCGGGTTCGTGGGCCTGGTGCTGTTCCTGGTCGCCGAGACCGCGTACAAGGACGAGGCGCTGCTGCCGATGCGGCTGTTCCGCGGGCGCACGTTCTCGGTGGCGTCGATCGGCAGCTTCATCCTGGGCATGGCGATGTTCGGCGGGCTGCTCACGCTGCCGCTGTACCTGCAGATCGTGAAGGGTGCCACGCCGACCGAGGCCGGCCTCATGCTGCTGCCGCTGGTCCTGGGCATCATGACCGGCTCGATCGTCTCCGGCCAGGTCATCGCCCGCGCCGGCCGCTACCGCATCTTCCCGATCATCGGCTCGGTGCTCATGCTGGCCGCGCTCGCCCTGTTCTCGCGGATCGGCGCCGACACGCCGCTGTGGCGCACGATGCTGATCATGGCCCTGATGGGCCTCGGCCTCGGCGGCAACATGCAGCCGGTCATCACCGCAGTGCAGAACGCGGCCAACCCGCGCGAGATCGGCGTGGCGACGTCCACGGTGACGTTCTTCCGCTCGATGGGCGGCACGCTCGGCGCCGCCGTCTTCCTGTCGGTGCTGTTCAGCCTCCTGCCCAACAAGATCAAATCGGCGTACACAGCGGCCGGCGCGACCCCGGACTTCCAGCAGGCCGCCCGCGCCCACCCCGACCAGCTCAAGGCCATCCAGGCCGCCTCGGGCGGCGGCTCGTCGGGCGGCGGCCTGAGCGACACGTCGTTCCTGGAGAAGCTCGACACCGCCATCTCCCACCCGTTCAAGGTCGGCTTCTCCGACTCGATGGCCACGGTCTTCATGGTCGCCGCGGGCATCATGGTCGTCGGCCTCATCGTCATCCTGTTCCTCCCGGAGATCCCGCTGCGCTCCATGTCCGCCGCCCAGGCCCGCGCCGCCGAGGACGCCGCGGCGGCCGGCTCCGCCTCGGTGACCGACCCGGCCGCCGCCGACGCGGACCGCTCACCCGCGCACTCACCGACGTCACCGGCCTCGGACCCCGCGTCGGCACCGGGCGCGGGCCGGACCCCGGACTCGGCGCCGGCGTCAGGTCCGGCCGCGGGTGCGCACTCTGCTCCCGCGTATTCGGCTGTCTCCTCGAACGGCTCCGGGGCGGCTGGGCACACCACGTCGCACTCCGATCCCGCCGCTGCCGCATCCAACGGCGGCTCCGGGGCGAACGGCGGCTCGGGCCATACCGCGGGCCTGGCCTCGGGAGCCCTTGCCCCGGCGGACGGCACCTCGCCGGCGAACGGCGGCGGGGCCCACGAGGCCGACGGCACGGCCGCGGCGGTGGACCACGTCCCGGCGCACGCGGTGGACGGCGGCGCCCACGAGGCCGACGGCGAGGCCCGCCTGAGCGACACCCCACCCCGCCACGCTCTCTGACCGGTCACAGCCTGCCCGGCCGCACGTGAGGGCCAGGCACGCACGGCCCCGACATCGACACGCCCGCCGGGCGGGACCGCTTGCGCGGCCCCGCCCGGCGTTGTCACGTCCACGGGAGTGGTGCGCGAATCGCCCGTCTTTGCGGTGTTTGGAAGACGGAGACGAGCGGTGACCGCGCCCCAGGAGTGTGGACGCCGGCAGGTTTCGGCGGGAGGACCGCGGCTCGGCCGGACCCGATGTGCTGCGTTCGATGGTGAAGACGTTCGCCGAGGCCCTCATGTCGGCGGAGGCTGACGCCGTCTGCGGCGGCGGTGACGGCGAACGCAGCGACGAGCGGACAAATCAGCGGCCGGCACCGTTGAGCTCGCCGTTGCGAAGTTGCGGCAGGGCTCGTATTTCCCGGACTGGTTGTTGCAGCACCTCGCACCTGTCGAAGAGTCAGGTGTCAAAGATGGCGACACATCTGGACGCGCATGTCGAGGCGTTCCGCAACGGCCCCCTCGACGGCGGCCCGTCGGCGTTCATAGCTCTGAACGCCCTCATCGGTTGAGGTGCGGGAACGAGGCCGGATCGTCAACGTGCACACCCTGGTAGCGACCGGCGTGAACGACGACGGGCAGCGGGAGGTCCATAGCTTGGACGCCACCTCCGATGAGGATGGCGCCGGCTGGCTGCACCAGACCCCCGCCACGCGCTGCAACCCGGCTTGCCTGTAGGCGTTGCCGGCGGCGCGCCTGCCTGTGCCGTGGCGCTCGAGTTTGTTGACGTGCGCAGTGCTCGGTGTGATCCTCTAAGTTGTCTAGACGACCTAGTCGGGAGTGGAGATGGCGAAAGCGCCGCTGTACGTGCGGATCGAGCGGGAGCTGCGGGCCCGGCTGGCGCAGGCGCGGCCCGGGGATGCGGTGCCGGCCGAGTCGGCGCTCGCCGCGGAGTTCGGGGTGGCGCGGATGACGGTCCGGGCGGCGCTCAACGCGCTGGAGACGGACGGGCTGATCGAGCGGGTCCAGGGGCGTGGGACGTTCGTGCGGCAGCGGCCGGAGCCGCGCGCGGCCGGGACGTTGATGAGCTTCCAGGACCAGGTGCGCGCATGGGGGCGCACCCCGACGTCGCGCCTGCTCGCGGGTGAGGTCCGGGCGGCGTCCGGCGCCGAGGCGGCGGCGCTCGACCTGAGCGCCGCGGCGCCGCGGGTGGTGTCGATCGTGCGGGTCCGGCTCGCCGACGACGTGCCGGTGGCCATCGAGTACGCCTGCTTCCCGGCCCACCTGAGCGCGCTGCTCGACATCGACCTGGAGGTCGCCTCGCTGCACCGCGCGCTGCACGAGCGCGGGCTGCGCCCCACGCTCGGCACCTCGACGCTCACCGCGCACCGGGCCGGCGCCGACGGTGAGCACCTGCACGTGCCGGCGGACGAGCCGCTGCTCGTCGAGGCCCGCCTGATCGTCGACCAGCACTCGGCACCGCTGGAGTACACCATCAGCCGCTACGTCGGCGGCCGCTACGACCTGCACGTCACGTTCGACGTGCAGCCACCCCGGACAGGAGCCGCCCGATGAACATCGCCAAGATGATCGACCACTCTCTGCTGCGCCCCGAGCTGACCACCGACGACGTCCGGCGCGGCTGCGCGGTCGCCGGCCGGCGGGCCGTCGCGTCGGTCTGCGTGCGCCCGTCGGACGTGGAGCTGGCCGTCGCCGCGCTCGCGGGCACGGGTGTGCTGGTGGGGACGGTTGCCGGGTTCCCGCACGGTGACGCCCGCACCGCCACCAAGGTCGCCGAGGCGCGGGCACTCGTCGAGGCCGGCGCCGACGAGATCGACATGGTGCTGCACATCGGCCGCCTGCGCGACGGCGACAGCGGCTACGTCCACGACGACATCGCCGCCGTGGTCGCCGCCGCGCAGGGCCGCACCGTCAAGGTCATCCTGGAGAACGCCTACCTCACCGACGAGCAGAAGGTCCTCGGCTGCCACCTGGCCGAGCGAGCCGGTGCGCACTTCGTCAAGACCAGCACCGGCTTCGCCCCCGGCGGCGCCACCCTCGCCGACATCCGGCTGATGCGGGCCGCCGTCGCCCCGCACGTCGAAGTCAAGGCCGCGGGCGGCGTACGCACGCTCGCCACCCTGCTCGAACTGCACGACGCCGGCGCGACCCGCTTCGGCGCCACCGCCACGGAGGCGATCCTCGACGACTACGCCGCCCGCGAGCGCGACGAACAGCCGCCTGCCCCCGCCGCAGCCGTCGACGGCGGGTACTGACGAGGAGCCTCCGCAGGGCGCCGCCGGCCCTGAGACGCTTCATGACCTAGCTTCCTAGGACGGCTTACGCGGTGTGGCGCCGGCCGAGGGCGGCAGTAGACGGGTGGGTCAGCGGAGGTGGCCGGCGGACAGCCAGGCGCGGTAGTCGGTCACCGCTGCCTGCAGCGGCCAGGCCGGCTGCCAGCCCTCCTCGCGCAGGCGGGTGGTGTCCAGGTAGGGGATCGGCCCGGAGCCGCCCGGGACCAGGGGGGTCGGGATGTCGGGGATCGCCGCGGCGACCTCGGCGTTCGTCGTCGGGTGGCCGGTGCTGACGTTGTAGGTGCGGTGGCGCAGGGTCGGGGCGGTGGCCAGGAGGGCCAGGGCGGTGCCGCAGTCCGGTGCGTAGAGCAGGTCGGCGCCGTCGTCCGCGTGGACGGTGCCCGGCTGGACGGTGCCGCGGACCATGGCCGGGATGGCGATGAAGGGGCTGCTGGGGCGGCCTCCCGGGCCCCAGATCGCGCCGATGCGGGCCACAACCACGTCCGCCCCGCCGGCCAGGGCCAGGATCTCGGCCACCTTCTTGCTCGCCGGGATCGGGTGCGGTGACGGCAGGGGCAGCGGGGTGTCCTCCCGCCAGGGGAGTGCGCCGACGCCGGCGTAGACGCCGATGGTGCTGGCCATCACGACGCGGGCGTTCCAGGTGGCGGCCGCCCGCAGTACAGCCAGCGCTGCTGTGGCGTTGTGTTGCAGGTCGTCGAGCGGGTCGGCGGTGCCGAGGGGGGCGGCGGCCAGGTGGATGACGGCGGTGATGGTGTGGGTGCGGCCCAGGGCGGTCAGGGAGTCGAGGTCGGTGCAGTCCAGCGTGGCCGTTGTGACGCCCGGGGGAAGCAGCGGCGAGGGGGTCGGGCGGCGGGACGCGGGCTGGACGTCGGCGCCCTGGGCCAGGAGAGCGCGGGTGGTGTGGGTGCCGATGAAGCCCAGGCCGCCGGTGATGAGGATCATGTCGCCTCCGATTGATAGCGTGCTAACGGAATATAGGGCAACATCTCGCTAGCATGCAAACGTGGCTGATGTGATCCGCCTGCTGACCCGTGCGCAGAAGCTGCTGCGGGCGGCGGCCGACGAGGCGATGAGCGTGCACGGGGTCCGGATCGGGCAGAACCTGGTGCTGGAGCTGCTGTGGGAGCGGGACGGGCAGGCGCCGGGGGAGCTGGCGGCGCGGCTCGGGGTGGCGACGCCGACGGTGGTGAACACGGCGACGCGGATGGTGAACGACGGGCTTGTCGAGCGGCGGGCCGACCCGCAGGACCGGCGGCTCGTGCGGCTGTGCCTGACGCCGAAGGGGCGGGCCGCGCAGGCGCCGATCGAGCAGGCCCGCCGGGCCCTGGCCGAGCACGCCCTCGCCGACCTGGAGGAGCAGGAGCTGGAGGTGCTGGCGGCGGCACTGCAGAAGATCATCGATCGGATGCAGGCGCCGCCGCCGGGGAGCTGAGCTCAGGTGTTCGCGGCGCGCCAGGTCTGGCGGGTGATGAGGACGCGGGCCTCCTCGGCGGCGTCGGCCTCGACGGTGACCGCATACTGGCCGGCCTGCAGGGAGCTGCGCGAGGAGAAGTCGCGGCGGCCGCCGGTGAGGGCGTGGCCGGCGGCGCCGAAGATCGCGCCCCAGAGCGCGCCGATGAGGACCGTGCTGAGCAGGACGCCCACCCAGTTCGCGTCGCTGAACAGGGTGAACAGGATGCCGATGAACAGGCCGAACCAGGCGCCGCTGGCCACGCCGGCCAGTGCCGCCCGGCCGACGGTGAGGCGGCCCAGCACGTTCTCGACCAGGCGCAGGTCGGTGCCGATGATCGCGGTCTTCTCGACCGGGAAGCCGTTGTCGGAGAGGTAGTCCACGGCCTGCTGGGCGCCGGCGTAGTCGGCGAAGCGGGCGACGGTGACGGAGGCGCGTTCGAGGTCGACGAGCTCGCCCACCGCGGGGTCGGGCCGGTCTGCTGGATCCGGGGCAGTCATGCCGGTCAGGGTAGAGGTCTCAGGGGTGATTCGGGGCGTCACCCGAGGTCGTCGGGGGACTTCGGCGGGCAACCTGGCAGGTATGAACGACATCAAGCGCCTTCGCCGCTCCCGCACCGACCGCACGGTCGCCGGTGTGCTGGGCGGGCTCGCCGAATATCTGGGGGCCGACCCGACGATGGTGCGGGCCGTGTTCCTCCTCGCGATCCTGCTGACCGGCGGCGTGGCCGTCCTGGCCTACCCGATGCTGTGGCTCGTGATGCCGGAGGCGCCGCCGGCGCCGGTGAGCCCTGCGCCGAACGATCATCTGCCATATGGTGCGTAGGTGGCCCGTGACACCCGTGTGACGATCGAGACACGCGGTGTGCCGCCCTCGGCGGTGCCGGCGAGCGGGCTGGTCCTGCTCGTGCACGACGGGCCCGAGTACGAGCGGGTCGGCCGCCTGACCGAGCACTTCCCCGACACGTACGTCGCGCTGCTCACCCCGGGGCCGCGCAACGACTGGTACTCCGCCAACCCCGCCTACGCCAAGGCCCTTGTCGAGGACGTCCTGCCGCAGCTGCCGCCGGGGCCCGTGGTCGGTCTCGGGGCGAGCCTCGGTGCGCTGGCCCTGCTGCACGCCGAGACCCGGTATCCGGGCCGGTTCGCCGGGCTGTTCCTGCAGTCCGGCAGCTTCTTCACCGCCGCGCTCGACCCGCAGGAGTCCGGGTTCCCGTACTTCCGCCGCATCCTCGCGTTCGTCCGCCGGGCCCGGCCGGTGCCGGCCCGGGTGGTCTTGACGTGCGGGCGGGACGAGGAGAACCTGCTCAACAACCGGGCGATGGCGGGCCGGCTCGGCGTGCCGCTGCTCGAGGTGCCGGGCGGTCACTCGATGACCTCCTGGTGCGACGCGCTCGAGCCCCACCTGCACCGCCTGCTGCGGGAGGTATCAGATGACCGGAGCCACACCCCATGAGCACCTCGTCGGGCTGCTGCTGGGCACCGAACAGGACTGGCCGCGGGCGTTCGAGACGCTCGTCGAACGACTCGGCACGGTCACCGCGGCCGACGGCAGCCGGCACCGGCTGCGCACGGAGCGGGTGACGATCGAGCCGTTCGGGCTGCGCGACCGGCCCGACCATCAGCTGGTCATCGACCGGCTCGCGTACTGGTACTACCACCCCCGCGAGTGGCTCAAGAAGATCGCGCTGATGGACGACGTGTACCTGCTCAACAGCCCGTTCACGTTCCAGTCGATGGAGAAGCACGCGGCGTACTGCGCGATGATGCGCCTCGGGCTGCACGTGCCGGAGACGGTCCTGGTGCCGTACAAGAACCCGGTCGACCATGCGAAGTGGGCGTATACGGCGCAGCGGTACAACCGGGGCTTCGATCTCGACGCGGTCGCCGAGCGGCTCGGGTATCCGCTGTTCATGAAGCCGTACGACGGCGGCGCGTGGGTCGGAGTGTCGCGGATCGCGGACAGTGCCCAGCTGCACGCGGCCTACGACCAGTCGGGTGAGCGGCTGATGCACCTGCAGCAGTCGGTCGAGGACTACGACGTGTTCACCCGGTCGCTGTCGGTCGGGCCGGAGACGATGGTGATGAAGTTCCGGCCGTCGCTGCCGATGCACGAACGGTACGAGGTCGCGCACGGGTTCCTCAGCGACGACGTCGGCGAGGAGGTCGTGACCATCTCGCGGCTGGTGAACGCGTTCTTCCGGTGGGAGTTCAACTCGTGCGAGTGCCTGGTCCGCGACGGTGTGGTGTATCCGATCGACTACGCCAACGCGTGCCCGGACGTGGCCGTGACGAGCCTGCACTACTACTTCCCGTGGGCGATGACGGCGTTGCTGCGCTGGAGCGTCTTCTGCGTGGTGACGGACCGCCCGTCGCGGCTGGACATGGACACGGCCCGCTACTTCGCGATCGGCGACTCCGAAGCCACATACCAGGACAAGCTGCGGGGGTACCGCACCCTCGCCGACGAATACTTCGACACGGACCGGTACCGCGAGTTCTGCGCGAGCAGCCTGGCGCACGTGCCGGAGCTCGTCGCGGAGTGGGTGGCGTCCGCGGACTTCGACGACCTGCTGGTCAGCACCGTGCGCAGCACCTATCCGGCGGCCGAGCACGAGCGGTTCATCGCCCACTTCCGGGGCCTTATAGGGCAGTGGCGGCACGAGAACGCGGTGGGGTGACGGGAGTCACGAGGATCCTTCACCCGGACCGGTGACGCTGCGGTAGTGCACGTCACAAACCGTAGTTTCCGCTGGTAGTGGCGCCTAACGTCGATGGTGTCAGCGTGATTGTCATCAGTTGGAGGACGGTATTGATGGGCCCGTACAACCACCCCGCCTGGTGCGCCCGCGGTCACCGCTGCAACCTCGGTGAGCACCGCGCCACCCCGGCCGTCATGCAGGTCGACGGGGTGGGCAAGGTCCTGGTCACCCGCGTCCTCGGCGCCAACGGCCGGGAGCGGCTCGAGGTGACCGGGTCGGCGTATCTGCACACCACCGGTCAGGCCGCGACGAAGCAGGTCGACCGCACGCTGCGCGGGTTCGCGCACGTCATGGCCAGCGCCGCGGCCCAGTAGCGCCGGGCCCGCGTCAGCGCGGCCAGTCGCGCAGGCGGCCGCGCAGGGCGGCGATCCGCTCGGCGTCCAGGCCGTAGAAGGCAAACCGGCCGTCGTCGAGGCGGTCCAGGTAGCGCCCGGCCGCGATCACGTCGGCGAACTCCAGCGCCGGGTCCTGGCGGCGGGCCAGCTCGAGCAGCTCCCCGACGGAGTAGCGCTCCATCGCCGCCGCGACATCGATGTAGTCGCGGACCTCGCGCCGGTTGACAAGCGCCGCGACCTTCGTGGCGATGAGGTCCTCGAGGTGCATGACCGGGCCGACGTCCATCATGACCGGGCTGTGCCGGCGGTCGAGCCGTGACAGGCTCAGGCGGACCGTCTGGGCGCCGCCGGCGACGGTGAACTCCCGCTGGTCGAAGCCGGCGAAGAGCTCCAGGAGGTCGTCGGCCTCCTCTTCGTGGACGGTGTACCCGGCCTCGCGCAGGGCCGCGCAGACCGCGTCGGCGGCCGCGCCGGCCGCACCGTCCGTGTCGGTGAACAGGTCGACGTCCTCGGTCGGGCGCTCGACGAGCCCGTTCATCAGCCAGGCGAAGCCGCCGCCGAGGACGAAGCCGTGCTTGTCGGCGACGGTCAGCGCGACCCGGGCGACGTCGGTGTAGAAATCGATCATCGCAGGGCCGGGTGGCGGGCCTCCCACGCGCGGCGCACGCCGTGCGGCAGGTTCAGCTCCGGCCAGACCCGGACCAGGATCTTCTTGTTGAGGAACCGGCGCAGCTCGTCGGCGCGGATCGCCTCGCGCAGCACGTTCTCGTACATCCACAGCAGCAGGTCGTGGTTGTCGAGGTCGAAGGCGCGCTGCGGGTTCCACATCAGCCGCTGCGGCAGCTCGACGACCCCGCGGACCGGGCCGCGCAGCTCGTCGAGGGTGCGGGCGACGAGCGCGGGGCGGTGCGGTCGGGCCAGGTAGGCCACCTGTCCGCGGGCCGGCTCGTCGTGCATGGCCCGAAGTGTACTGGTATTCGCGCCGAATATCAGCGGGCGTCCTGCCGGGGCAGGACGACTTCGCGGAAGATGAGCTGAATCGCGGCGATGACGGGAATGGCGATGAGTGCGCCGACAACACCCATGAGTGCGACGCCGACGAGGACGGAAATGATGGCGGCGAGGTCGGAGACCTTCACCGCGCGGCGCATCACCGTCGGGTAGATGAGGTAATTCTCGACCTGCTGGTAGATGACGAAGAAGATGACGCAGGCGATGCCGGCCTGAATCGAGGTCGCGAAGCCGACGATCGATACGACGACCGCGCCGAGGGTCGCGCCGATCTGCGGGATGAGGTCGGTGATGGCGACGAGGACGGCCAGGGCGTACGGGTACGCGATGCCCAGGATCAGCAGGAACACGAACGAGGACAGGCCGGCGATGACGGCGATCGCCAGCGCGCCGCCGAGGTAGGCGCCGACCTTCGACAGGATCTCGTCGCCGAGCAGCCGCACCCGTTCGCGGCGGGAGGCGGGCACGAGCTTGTATCCGCCGGCCTTCAGGCGCTCGAAGGCGGCCATGAAGTACAGCGTGAGAATGATGACCGTCACGATGTTGAAGATGGCCGAGAACGCGACCTGCACCCCGCCCCAGACGCCGCCGAGGGCCTTCGTGACGTTGGCGGCGGTGGCGACGTTCTTGAGCTGATCGAGCAGTTTGTAGTCGTCGTTGAGCTTGTTCAGCTGATCGTTGCGCTGCAGATTGTCGATGTAATGGGGGAGGTTGACGATCAGCTCGTTGCTCTGCTGGACCAGCGGCGGGATGAGCGCGACGATGCCGCCGCACAGCACGAGCATCGCGCCGACACCGACGGCGGCGACCGCGAGCCCGCGGGGCAGGCCCCACTTCGTCAGGCGTACCACCGCGGGGTTCAGGCCGATCGCCAGGAACGCCGCGATGAAGATCAGCAGGAGGATCGAGTAGACGTTCTGCACGGCCTGGTAGGCGGTGTAGGCCAGCAGCAGGCCCAGTCCGGCGAGGAAGCCGATGATCAGCGGGGAGCGGCGCATCGGCGGGCCGGGCCGGCCGAAGCGCGGCTCCTCGACGAGCACGACCTCGACCTCGACGTCCGGGGCGGCCTCGGCCTCGGGTCCGGCCCCGGATCGCGGGGCGGCCGGGGTCGGGTCCAGCACCTCGTCCTGCACTGTGCACTCCCTGGAAGTCGGATGGTCTTGGGGCAGGGTACCGGGTGAACGCCCGCGGCGACCGCTAGCGTTGGGACATGGCAGATCTCGTGTACCCGCCGGTCATCGCATTCGCGAAGACCATGTTCCGCGCGCTGAACATGAAGATCACGATTTTGGGCGAGGAGCACGTGCCGGCGAGCGGGGGAGCCGTCATCGCCTGCAACCACATCTCGTACCTTGACTTCATCTTCTGCGGCCTCGGCGCCCGGCAGTCCCGGCGCCTCGTTCGGTTCATGGCCAAAGAGTCGATCTTCCGCAACCGCATCGGCGGACCGCTGATGCGCGGCATGCACCACATCCCGGTCGACCGCGACGCGGGCATGGCGTCGTACAAGGCGGCCCTCGCGGCGCTGAAGGCCGGCGAGGTGGTCGGGGTCTTCCCGGAGGCGACGATCGACCAGTCGTTTACGATCAAGGACTTCAAGAGCGGCGCGGTCCGGCTCGCCGCGGCGACCGGGACGCCGCTGGTACCGATGGTGCTGTGGGGCACGCAGCGCTTCTGGACGAAGGGCCGCCCCCGTGACCTCACTCAGCGCGGTGTCGCGATCACCATCCGCATGGGTGAGCCACTGCACCCCACGCGCAAGGACAACGGGGACACCGTGTCCGCAGAGTTGCGGAGCCGGATGAAGACCATGCTGGTAGAAGTGCAGCGGGGGTACCCCCAGAAGCCCGCCGGCCCCGATGATCTGTGGTGGCTGCCGGCGCATCTCGGCGGCACCGCACCCGAACCGGAAGTACTTGAAGCGGAGGCCCAGTGACCACGGTCGAACCGACCGATCTGCTCGTGCTGCTGCGCGAGCTCGAACCCGTCGTCGAGACCAACCTCAACCGGCACCTGGCCACGGCCAAGGAGTGGTTCCCCCACGAATACGTGCCGTGGAGCGAGGGCCGGACCTTCGACGGCGTCCTCGGTGGCGAGCCGTGGGAGCCCGGGCAGTCGAAGCTGTCCGAGGTCGCCCGGATCTCCCTCGTCGTCAACCTGCTCACCGAGGACAACCTGCCCAGCTACCACCACGAGATCGCCACGGTCATGGGCCGCGACGGCGCGTGGGGGACGTGGGTGCACCGGTGGACCGCCGAGGAGGGCCGCCACGGCATCGCCATCCGCGACTACCTCCTGGCGACCCGGGCCGTCGACCCGGTCGAGCTGGAGCGGGCCCGGATGACGCACATGGAGGGCGGCTTCGCCAACGCCTACGAGGGGCTCATCGAGTCCGTCGCCTATGTCTCGTTCCAGGAGCTGGCGACCCGCGTCTCGCACCGCAACACCGGCGCGATGTCCGGCGACCCGGTCTGCGAGCAGCTCCTCGCGCGGGTCGCGGCCGACGAGAACCTCCACATGATCTTCTACCGCAACCTGCTCAACGCCATGTTCGACCTGGCCCCGAACCAGACCATGCAGGCCGTGACCCGGGTCGCGACCTCGTTCCAGATGCCCGGGCACACGATCGAGAACTTCGGCCGCAAGTCGGTCCAGATCGCCAAGGCCGGCATCTACGACCTGCGGCTGCACCACGACGACGTCCTCACGCCGGTGCTGCGCCAGGTCAAGGCCCTCGACCGGCCGGTGACCGGCGAGGGCGACAAGGCCCGCGAGGAGCTCGTCGCGTTCATGACCGACCTCGACGCGCAGGCCACCCGGTTCGTCGAGCGCCGGGAGGCGCAGCGGGCCCGGGCCAAGCGCACCGGCTGATCGCCGGCGGTTGCCCCCATATTTGTGGCCGTCGTCACGTTCTGTGGATGGCGGCCACTGTGGGTTCCAGGCCCGGACCTGTGGCCGTACGCTGCGGAAACCGTGTGCGTAGCGTGCCTGCGCCATTGCCGGGCGTGGCTGCCGTGAGGCCCCCCGGCGGCCGGGTCGCCCGTTGCCTTCCGTGAGCGTTGCAGTAGGCTGCGACGACCGTTCCGTGCCTCTCACTGCCCGTCTGACCGATTTCACCACGTCTGACGGCGGTCCGTGGGCCGCGGAACTTCACTCCCCGTATTGCTATCGGAGGGCAGCACTGCCATGGCCAGACGCGTGATCCATGAGCTGATCGACGACCTCGACGGCGGCCTCGCCGACGAGAGCCTCAGCTTCGGCCTCGACGGCGTGCAGTACACCATCGATCTGTCGGCGAAGAACGCCGCCGAACTGCGCGACGTCCTCGCGCCCTTCGTCGGTGCCGCGTCCAAGCTCGGCCGCACCCCGGCGTCGACCCCGCCGGCCCGCGGCGGCCGGACCCGCCCCGTCCTGTCGGCCCGCGCGGAGCGGGAGCAGAACCGGGCGATCCGTGAGTGGGCGCAGGGCAAGGGGCTCGAGGTCTCCGACCGCGGCCGCATCCGAGCCGACATCGTCGAACGATTCCACGCCGAAGCGGGAAGCTGAACGGGGGCGCCCGCTGCGGGCGCCCCCGGTCTTTTCCGGTTCCAGGACCTGTGCTCCTGGACGTCGTTCGCGCTTCGGACGGCGCGGCGGGTGGGCCTACGCCGGTCCTGACGCCGTTTCGTCCGATCCGGCGGCGTGGAACCGCAGCCGGGCGAGGGTCGTGAACGCGAAGCCGGCCAGCAGCAGGCACAGGCCGAGCAGCGCGATGCTGCTGATCGGGTCGCCGGTCACCGCGAGCGAACCGGACATCTCACCACTGGCGCTGACCCCGCCGGTCGTGACGCCGTGGTCGCCGACCGGGGCCGCCGCCGGGGGCTGGACCGCGTGGGCGGTGGCGACGTCGACGCCCAGGGTGAGGTACCGCGGCGTGCCGTTGCCGTCGACACCCGACGCCACGAGCGTGTGCGGGCCCGTGAACCCGGCCGGGACCGTCACCGCGATGCTGAACGCGCCGCTGCCGTCGGTCGTCGTCGTGGTCAGCGTCGTCGGCGCCGAGTAGATCGCCACGGTGATCGTCGTGTGCGGGGCGTAGCCGGTGCCGCTGAGGGTGATCTGCTCGCCCGGCGCCACGTCGGTGCCGCTGGAGCTGTCGACGTGCCCGGCGCTCGGCGGCACGTCGGCCGGGATCGTCAGCGCCATCGGCGTCGCCGTGGCCGTCTGCGACCAGGCCGAGTCGCGGCCGTACTTGCCGAGGGCCTGGACCGCGACGGTGTACTGCGTCCCCGCGGTCAGCCCCAGGATGGCGCAGCCGGCCTCGGCCGCCGCCGCCTCGCACGTCTTCGTCTCCTCGAGCGCGGTCGCCGTCGCCCGGAACTTCGCCACGCCCGAGCCCGGGTCACCGGCCGTCCAGCCGACCCAGATCGCCTCGGTCCGGGCCGTCGCCATCACCGCGGCCGGGGTCGCCGGCGCCTTGCTCGGTGTCGCCGCCGCGGCGGCGGCCCAGGTCGAGTCGCCGGAGTTGCCGGTGCCCTGCGCCTGGACCTGCACCGTGTAGGCGGTGCCGTTGGTCAGCCCGGTGATCGTGCAGTGATCCTCGGTGGCCGCGACCGGCCCGCACGTCAGCGCGTGGTCCTCGGCCGTCCACACCAGGTAGCCGTCGATGCCGGCACCATGGTTCACCGGTGCCGTCCAGTGCACCATGAGCGCGCCGTCGTCGGGCGTGACCGCGACACCGGTGGGCGCGTCCGGCGGCCCGGACACGACCGCCGGGGACGACGCCGCCGACCAGGCCGAGTCGCCGCTGCTGTTCATGCCCTTGGCCTGGACCCGGAAGGTGTACCCGGTGCCGCCGGCGACGAGGTGGTCGATCTCGCAGTAGGTGCTGCCGCCGTCGGACGTGTCGCACATCTTGTTCGGGTCCTCGACGGACTTGACGACGTACTGCGCGATCCCGCCCCGCGCCGCGGCCGGCGCCGTCCAGCTGACCCGCAGCGTGTTCGGCCCGGCCGGGACCGCCATGACCCCGGTCGGCGCGTCCGGCGCACCCGGCGTCACCGGGTCCGAGGAGCCGCTCGGGCTCGAGTCGCCGGCCTGACCGTTGCCGACCGCCTGGACGGTGAAGCTGTAGGCCGTGGCCGGATCGAGCGACCCGGCCACGCAGTGCAGCGTCGTCGCGTCGGTCGTGGTGCAGCCCTTCGACGGGTCCTGGTCGGACACCACCACGTAGTGGGCGATGCCGCTGCTGGGCGTGCTCGGTGCCGTCCACGACACCAGCAGCGACGTCGCCGTCTGCCCGGTCGCGTGCACGGCGCTCGGCGCGGCCGGCGGCCCGGGCACGACCGTGCCGGAGGTCGCGGCCGGGGACGGCTCGCTGTCGTCAGCGCTGCCGTAGGCGACGACCTTCACCGTGTAGGCCGTGCCCATGGTCAGGCCGTTGACGATGTCACAGGTGGTGGTCGACGCGTCCCCGCCGAGGCAGATCCCGGCGGTGCCGCCACCGGATTCCTGCGCCATGGCCGCGTAGTGGTCGACGTTCGTGCCGGAGTGCGTCCAGGAGACCCGGATGCCGGAGGAGAGCGCCTGGGCCGACACGTTTGACGGGGCCTCGGGGATCGCCTCGGCCGTCGCCGCCGCCGAAGGGGCGGACACGCCCGGGACGAGCGCGTCCGCGCCGGCGGCGCCGCCGTCGCCGTCGGTGTCAGTCGTGGCCGCCGCCGTGCCGGTGCCGTCGCCGGCCGGGCCGGGGGCGCCGCCCGCGGTGGCGGCGAGGAGGCCCGCGATCACGCTGGGGATGGCGCGGCGGGCGTCGGTGTCGCGGCCGGCGCCGCGCTTGTCGGTGCCGAGGACGTCGGTGTCCGGGTTCGCGTACGGCCGGCCGCTCGCGGCGGCGCGCCCCTGCGCCTGCGCCCAGGCGCGCATCCGGGCGGCGCCGTCGTCCCGGCCGGCTGCGGTGCTGTCGCGGCCGGTGCCCGGCCCGGCCGACGGGTCGTCGTCGGGGACGTAGTCCATGTACGGCCCGTGCCCGGCGGTGGCATCCGTGGCGGGCGGCGGGCTGGCGGCCGGCGCGTGGCTGCCGGTCGGCGACGGCCGGGCGCCGGTGCGGTCGTCGCCGCGCGCGCCGGCCGTGGCGCCGGTGGTGGCCGCCTTGTCGTCGGCACCGCCGGTGGTGTCGGCGGCGCGGCCGCTCGGCGGGGCGCCTGTGGCGTCCGCCGGTGCGTGAGTGGGGCTCGGGCTCGCGCCGGGCTGCGTGCTCGCCCCGGGATGCGAGGGGTGGGCCCGGTGCCCGCCCCACCCGCCGTTGGAGTCGGCCTCGGTGTTCTGCCGCCCCCATCCGCCGGTCTTCGCCTTCGCGGCGGCAGGGTCGGCCGTCGACTCGGCGCTCGGGCTCGCGCCGGACCGGGCGGTGCTCCCGGCGGCGGGTTCGGCCTGACCGGCCGGGCCGGGGCTGCCGCTGCCGTTGGCCATGGCCGCGAACGCCGGGCCGGCCGCGCTGCCGAAGACCACGACACTCGCCGACAGTGCGGCCAGGCCGGCCTTCACCGAGCGCCGCGTGACCCGCGGGCGCCGCTTGGGCCGCGGCTTCAACCTCGATTGGGCTGGCATCCCATCCCCCGTCTCAGTGCACTCGCGTGCTCAGACCTGCACGCGACAAACGAATGCGAACACGCTTCGCAATCTAGCCATCACCCTCAGTGAAGATCACCGGAACGCCGATTCCGCGCCCGAGCGGCCGGAGCGGGCCGACACGCCGCGACGTCCCGGACGGTCGCGAAGGCCCCAAACCGCCGCCGGCCACGACGGCGGGGCCGGTCACGCCGCCCGGCTCGCGGGACTGGCGCGCACTCCCGTCGTGCGAGTCGGCTCCCGTGACCCGAGCGCGATGTCGTGACGGCTGCCGGCTCGCGGGCCGGGGGAGGCGGGCGCGGAAGGATGGGCCGGGTGCGGGACGGTTGCCTGCCGGGCTTGCCGCTCAGCTCGCCCGGCCGGGACCCGATCAGGGGGGCACGAGCGCCCACAGGATCGGGGGGACGATGGCGAGCTGGCCGGGCAGCCTGCTGCGGGCGGCCGCGCCCACCCGCGGTTACGCGCTGCTGTGCGCGGGCGCCGCCACGGTCACGGCCCTGCTGTGCGTCGTCTTCGTCAGCGGTGCCGGTGGGGCGATGGTCGGGCAGAACGTGTCGAACATCGCGCTGTTCCTGGCCGCGGTGACGGCCGGCACCGCTTGCGCCGTGCGGGCCTGGCGGGAGCGGGCCGCGCGGCGGGTGCGGTGGGCCTGGGGGCTGGTCGGGGCCGGGTCGCTGTCGTGGGGCGTCGGGCAGGCGTTCTGCATCTGGTACGAGACGGTCCTCGGGCGGGCGGTGCCGTTCCCGTCGCTCGCGGACGCCGGGTACTTCTGGATGATGCCGTTCACCGCGGCCGGGCTGCTGCTGCTCCCGGTGTCGCGGCAGAGCCTCGCGCAGCAGGCCCGCAGCATCCTCGACGGGCTCATGATCGCCGTGTCGCTGCTGCTGATCACCTGGGTGCTGATTCTCGGGCCGCTGGTGCAGCAGGGAGCCGACAGCCGGCTCGGGCTGCTGATCACCCTGTGGTACCCGGGCGGCGACGTCGTCGTGCTGACGATCGTGCTGTTCATGGTGGCGCGGCTGCGGCGCGGCGGGCGGCGGCCGTTGTCGCTGCCGCTGGTCGGAGCCGGGCTGGTGGCGTTCACCGTGTCCGACTCCGGGTACGCGTATCTGACGCTGCTCGACACGTACGGGTCGGGCAACGTCCTGGACCTGGGCTGGTTCACCGGCTTCGCGCTGATCCTGCTCGCCGCGCGGCGGCCCGAGCGGGCCTACGCCGAGCAGGAGGTGCACGATCTCGCGCAGCCCCTCGGGGTGATGCTGCCGTATCTGGCCGTCCTCGGTGCCCTGGTGACCAGCACGTTCGAGGTGCTGCGCGACGGGGCGCACGACATGTTCGTGTCCTGGAGCCGCTCCGCGATCATCCTGCTCATCGTCGGCCGGCAGCTGCTGACGCTGCTGGAGAACCGGTCGCTGACCCGCGGGCTCGAGGCGCGGGTCGAGGCGCGCACGACCGAGCTGCGGGCGAGCGAGCAGCGGTTCCAGGCGCTCGTGCAGCACAGCTCCGACGTTGTCACCGTCATCGACGCGCAGGGCGTGGTGACGTACCAGAGCGAAAGCGTCGCCCGGGTGTTCGGCTACGACCCGGCGTACTTCTCGGGGCTCAGACTGACGGAGCGCATCCTCGCCGAGTCCGTGCCGGCGCTCACCGCGGCCGTCGAGGCGATCACCGGGACCGCCTACGCGACGCGGGTCGTCGAGCTGCCGATGCTGCACGCCGACGGGCACCGCTGCCTGGCCGAGGTGACGCTCACCAACCTCCTGGAGGACCCCAGCGTCCGCGGGATCGTGCTCAACTCCCGTGACATCAGCGAGCGCAAGGAGCTCGAGGACCAGCTCGTCCACGAGGCGTTCCACGACGGGCTGACCAAGCTCGCCAACCGGGCCCTGTTCAAGGACCGCCTCGAGGTCGCCCTGCGCCGCCGCGCCGACGTCGCCATCCTGTTCCTCGACCTCGACGGGTTCAAGGAGGTCAACGACAGCCTCGGCCACGCCGCCGGCGACGTGCTGCTCATGCAGGTCGCGATGCGCCTCGGCGAGGCCGTCCGCGACGGCGACACCGTGGCCCGCTTCGGCGGCGACGAGTTCGCCGTGCTCATCGACGCCGTCGGCGCCCCCGGCGACGCCGACGACCTGGCCACCCGGATCATCGCCGCGCTCGACGAGCAGTTCGTCATCGACAACCAGGAGATCCACGTCCAGGGCTCCATCGGCATCGCCCTGACCGGCCCGGACGCCCGCGACGCCGATCAGCTCATGCGCAACGCGGACCTCGCCATGTACCGCGCCAAGTCGGCCGGCTCCGGGCAGTTCGCCCGCTACGACCCGCAGATGCACTCCGGGCTTGTCGAGCGCCTCCAGCTCGCCGCCGACCTGCGCCGCGCCCTGGAGACCGGCGGCGAGCTCGAGATGCACTACCAGCCGACGATCGAGCTGCGCACCGGCCAGATCGTCGGGTTCGAGGCCCTCGTCCGCTGGCGCCACCCAGTCCGCGGCATGATCAGCCCCGTCGACTTCATCCCGCTCGCCGAGTCCACCGGTCTCATCCGGCCGCTCGGCCAGTGGGTGCTCGCGGAGTCCTGCCGCCAGGCCGTCGCCTGGGGGATGGGCGCCCCGGAGCGGGCGATGACGATGGCGGTCAACGTGTCCGGCCGCCAGTTCGACCAGCCCGGCCTGCCCGGGATCGTCGCCGCGGTCCTGGCCGAGACCGGGCTGCCCGCGCAGCGGCTGTGCCTGGAGATGACCGAGAGCGTCCTGATGACCGACACCGAGGAGAACCTCGCGGTGCTGCTGTCGCTCAAGGACATCGGGGTACGGCTGGCCATCGACGACTTCGGCACCGGGTACTCGTCGCTGGCGTACCTGCGCCGCTTCCCGGTCGACACCCTGAAGATCGACAGGTCATTCGTGGAGCGGCTCAGCGGCGCCACCCCGGACGCGGCGCTGGCCCGCACGATCGTGCAGCTCGGGCAGAGCCTGGGGATGGCCACCGTCGCCGAGGGCATCGAGCAGTACGCGCAGTTCCTGGCGCTGCGCCGGATGGGCTGCGACCTCGCCCAGGGCTACTACTTCTCCCGCCCGCTGCCGGCCGCGGAGGCGGGGCTGCTGCTGCAGGAGCACAAGCCCGCGGTCGCCGCCTGACCCGTCGGCCCGCTCACCGCGCGCGGCGGATCGGCACCGGGTCGCAACCGGGTGGGCCACCGCCGTGCTCCCGGCGGTGGCGAGGCTAGTGGGTGACCGCGACACCAGCTGCTTAGGAGACCGCTTCGATGACGGCCGCCCTCGCCGACCAGGCCCGCCTCGACCTGCCCGGGCACTGGCCCGCCGCGCTCGGGCCGCGGGCGCTTGCCGAGCTGGATGCGCAGACGCCGTTCCTGGCGGTGGACCTGTCGACGGTCGCCGACCGCTACGCGGCCTTCACCGCGGCGATTCCCGGCATCAGCCCGTTCTACGCGATGAAGTGCAACGCCGCGCAGGACGTCCTGGGCACCCTCGCCGCGCTCGGGTCGAGCTTCGAGGTGGCGTCGATCGGGGAGCTGCGGATGCTGCAGGAGATCGGGGTGGACCCGGCCGAGGTGCTGTACAGCAACCCCGTCAAGGCGCCGCACGCGATCGCGGCGGCGCGGGCGGCCGGGCTGTGGCGGTTCAGCTTCGACTCCGAGGGGGAGCTGTACAAGCTGGCGCAGCACGCGCCGGGCGCCGCCGTGTACATCCGGCTGCGGGTCGACGACTCGACGAGCCTGTTCCCGCTCTCGCGCAAGTTCGGCGCCGAGGCCCACGAGGCGCGGGCGCTGATGCTCCTGGCCCGCGAGCTCGGCCTGGAGCCGTACGGCGTGACGTTCCACGTCGGCTCCCAGTGCGCGACGACGAGCGCCTGGCGGCAGGCGATCGCCGCGGCCGGGGCGCTGATGGCGGCGTTGCAGGAGGATGGGGTACACCTGCGGATGCTGGATCTCGGGGGTGGCTTCCCGTCGCGCTACGTCGAGCGCGTCCCGCCCCTCGACCAGATCGCGGGCACGATCAATGCGGCGCTCGAGGAGCTGCTGCCGTACCGGCCGGCGCTGCTCGCGGCGGAGCCCGGGCGGCACCTGGTGGCGGAGAGCGCGGTCATGGTCACCACCGTCCTCGGGCGCGAGGTGCGGGCCGGGGAGAACTGGCTGTACGTCGACGTGGGCGCCTACAACGGCATGATGGAGACGCAGCAGACGGTGCAGCAGTGGCGGTTTCCGCTGTGGACGTCGCGGACCGACCACGCCCTTGTGCCGCACGTGCCGTTCACCGTCACCGGTCCGTCGTGCGACAGCTCCGACACCATGTTCTACGGCGTCAACCTGCCGGCGACGATCGAGGTCGGCGACCGGCTGTACATCGGGTCCGCCGGCGCCTACACGCTGAGCTACGCCAGCCACTTCAACGGGTTCGCCCCGCCGGAGCCGGTGTTCGTCGGCGGCCCGGCCGGCACCAACGCCACCGTCCAGCGCATCCCGTCCCAGCCGCATCTGCCGTCCTCGCCCGCTGCACCGTCGCCCGCCGATACACCGTCTCACCTCGGTACACCGTCTCACCTCGGCACGGCGTCTCTCGCGGCTACGGCGTCTCGCGTCGCCACGGTGTTGCCGCCGGCGCCGCCGCTGCGGGCCGCCGGGCCGCCGGGTGAGGCGCGGGCGGGCCGGCGCTGATGGCCGCGGCCGCCGCGGTCGGGGCGCAGCACTGGCGGCATCGCACGGACCGCACCGGCGGGCGGCGGCGGGCCGGGCGGCTGCGCGAGCTGCTCGTCTCCGGCGTCGTCGACTCGTTCGGCCTGTACCTGGGGTGGACCCTGTTCAACCTGGTCGCCGTCGACCGCGGCGGCCTGGCCATGGCCGCGCTGTTCAACTCGGCGATGCTGCTCGGCGTCGTGCTGTCGGCGCCGGTGGTCGGGCGCCTCGCCCGGCACCTGCACGGCCGCACCCTGCTGCTGGTCGCGGGCTGCACCGAGGCGGTCCTGCGCGTCGGCACCCTCGCTGCGCTGCTCAAGGGCGTCGACGCCACCGTCATCGCGGCCGGCGTCACGCTGATGCACGTCGCGGCGTTCACCGGGTTCGCGGCGATGCGGGCCGAGGTCGCCGCCGTCGACGCGCGGCCCCGGGCCATGACCCGCTACGCCCTGTCGATCGCGGCCGTGGAGGCGCTGGGCGCCGGGACGGCCGCGCTGCTGCCGATGCAGGGGGCGACGCTGACCGTGGTGTTCCTGGTGTACGGGCTCAGCCTCGTCCCGAACATGCTCACCGCCCGCCGGGCCCGGACCGCGCGCAACGTGGCGCCGCCGGTGCCGGGGACGTTCGCCAGCCGGGTCGAGCGGCGCCGGGCCGAGGGTGCGGCCCGGGGTGTGCCTGTCGCGCTGCCGGTCCTCGCGGCCGGTGGCGGGATCATGCTGCTGTCGGCCGGGCCGACGCTGCTGTCGGTCGCGCTGGCCACCGAGCTGTACGGGCACCACGCCGTCGCCGGGGCGGCGGCCGCGTTCAGTGCGGGCTGCCTGCTCTCGTCGTGGGCGGTGGACCGGGTCGGGCGGCTGCGGCTGCCGGCCGGGGTGGTGTGGCCGCTGTGGGGCGTCGGGATGCTCGCCGGCTGGGTGCTCGCGCCGGGGCACGTGGCCGGGCTGTTCGTGGCCCAGTTCCTGTCGGGGTTGAGCATGACGGCGTTCGAGGGTGGCATGGACGCGCGGCTGGCTCAGGCGGCCCGGCCCGGCACGGTGACGACGGTCCTGGCCTGGAGCGCGTCGACCCGGGCCCTGGGCAGCGCGGTAGCGGTCCGGACCCTGCCGCTGCTCATCGCCGCACCGCAGGTGGGGACGGTGGCCGGCGCGGCCGCCGCCGTCCTGTCGGTGGCGTCGCTGACCGCCCTGGCCCGCCGCCGCAAGGAAGCGTCGCCGGTCGGAGCCTGACGGCGGCGGTCTCCCGCAGCGCCCGACATATCGCGCCGGCCGGCCCGGGAGCTCACGCGAACAGCGGGTCGGCGAAGAGCGGTTCGAAGGCCAGCTCGGCGGCGCCGATCAGTGCGGCGTCCTGCCCGAGCTGGGGCGTCCGGAGGCGGACGTGCTCGCGGCAGGCGGGCAGGCCGTTGCGGTTCAGGCGGGACCTGACCTGGGCGGCCGAGGCCAGGTACACCTCGCGCAGGGTGCCGCCGAAGATGACCATCTCCGGGTTGAAGATGTTCACCAGGTTGGCCACGCCGAAGCCGAGCCAGTCGCCGACCTGGCGCATGGCGGCCTGCGCCGTGTTGTCGCCGCGGGAGGCGGCGTCGACGACGGCCAGGATGCCCTCGCGGCCGGCGGTGGCGTTGCGGCCGGCGGCGGCCAGGAGGGCGTGTTCGCCGATCTCGGTCTCCCAGCAGCCGTGGGAGCCGCAGCTGCAGGGCTTGCCGTTGGGGTTGACGACCATGTGGCCGACCTCGCCGCCGTAGCCGCCGTGGCCGGTGACCGGGCGGCCGGCGGCGATGATGCCGCCACCGATGCCGGCGTCGCCGTAGAGGTAGACGAGGTTGTCGCAGCCGGCGGCGGCGCCGCGGGTGTGCTCGGCCAGGGCGGCCAGGTCGGCGTTGTTGCGCACGGCGACCGGGCGGCCGTCGCCCACCAGCACGCCCAGGGCCTCGCCGAGCGGCTGGTCGGCCCAGCCGAGCTGGGGGCCGAGGCGCACGTAGCCGTCGTCGCGGCGGACCATCGCCGACACGGCGGCGCCGCTGCCGATCAGGCGGGCGCCGGCCGGGGAGGTGAGCTGCATCTTGCGCACGAAGTCGGCGATCGGGGCGACGACCGTGGCGGCGTCGTGCTCGCCGCGGGGGCGGGCCGCCTCGAAGCGGTCGAGCAGGACGCCGCCCAGGCCGACGCGGGCGGCGACGATGCGGTCGACCTCGACGGCGAAGGCGTACACGTAGACCTTCTCCGACTCCGGCCGCACGACGAGGGAGGGGCGCCCGGCCCGGCCGCGCTGCTCGCGGGGGACGCCCTCGGAGACCAGGCCGGCGCCGGCGAGGTCGGCGGTCAGTGCGCCGATGGTGCTGCGGTTGAGGCCCAGGCTCGTCGTGAGATCGGCACGCGACATCGCGCCGTGGAGGTGCACGGAGCGAAGGAGCGCTCCGAGGTTGCTCCGCCGGATCTCCTCCTGGCTGGGGCCAACGCGCATGCTCGGCTTTCTTCGAGGTCAAACAGAGCTGTCGAACGAGAGCGGTCACAACACTACGAGCGGCGGTACAACAGTGGGAACCAGCAGACTAGTGCAGCGATATCCCGACGCGGGCCGCGCGGCGGCGGGTGAGCGCGTCGATGCCCGCGGCGAGCAGCAGCACGACGCCGGTGACGATGTACTTGGTGCCGGGGCTGTACTCCATCAGGCCCATCCCGTTCTCGATGACGGCCACGACCGCGCCGCCGAGGACCGCGTTGAGCACCCGTCCCTTGCCGCCGAACAGGCTGGTCCCGCCGATGACGGCCGCGCCGACGGCGTAGAGCAGCACGTTGCTGCCGCCGGTGTTGGGGTTCACCGACGCGTCCCGGGACGCGGCGACGATTCCGCCGACGGCGGCCATGGTGGAGCAGATGACGAACGCGGCGATGCGGATCGCGTCGACGTGGATGCCGGCCCGCCGCGACGCCTCCCGGTTGCCGCCGACGGCGTAGACGTGGCGGCCGAACGCGGTGCGGTTGAGCACGAACGTGCACAGCCAGAGCAGCAGCCCGAGGATCGCCACGATCATGGGCACGCCGCGCTGGGAGATGGCGTCGTTCTTGGAGCGCTCCAGGTTGAGCGTCCACACGGCCGCGCCGAGCAGGACGGCGACGGTGACGACTCGCAGGGCGATGACGGAGATGGGGTCGGCGGTCAGGCCGTGGCGGACGCGGCTGTGGCGCTTCCACAGGTGCAGGGCGAGCATGGCGGCGATCGTGACGCCGTAGAGGACCCAGCCCTGCAGCGGCGTGAACCGCCCGTCGAAGTTGATCTTCTTGATCGCCGGGTCGTCGACGGCGACGATCGTGCCGCCCTTCATGAGCAGCAGCACCGCGCCCTGGAACGCCAGGAACGCGGCAAGTGTCACGACGAACGACGGGATGCCGAGCTTGGCCACCAGCAACCCGATGACGAGCCCGATCGCCGCGCCCGTCGCGACCGCTCCGAGCACGGCGAAGTACCAGGGGAAGCCGTAGTTGGTCAGCAGGACGGCCAGCACCGAGGCGCAGACGCCGCTGGCGAACCCGGCCGAGAGGTCGATCTCGCCCAGCAGCAGCACGAAGACGAGCCCCATCGCGATGACGGTGACCGCGGCGCCCTGATGCAGCAGGTTGGCCAGGTTGCCGGCGGTGACGAACTCCGGGCGGGCGACCGAGAACGCGACCACGAGCGTGAGCAGGCCCAGGACGGCCGGGAGCGCGCCCATGTTGCCGCCGCGCACCCGGGCCAGGTAGTCGCGGGTGTACGGGCCGAGGCCGGCGGAGGGGCGCTGCGCGGTGCGGTCCTCCAGCATGGAGAGGCTCATAGGGTCGCTCCCAGTCCGAGCGGGCCGCTGCGGCCGGTGGTGATGAGCTCGACGACCTGCGAGTGGGTCACGTCGGTGGCCCGGACCTCGGCCGCCATCTGGCCGAGGTAGAGCGCGGCGATGCGGTCGGCGACGGCGAACACGTCGTTCATGTTGTGCGAGATGAGCACGACGGCCAGGCCCCGGTCGGCCAGGCGGCGGACCAGCTCGAGGACCTGGGCGGTCTGGGCGACGCCGAGGGCGGCGTTGGGCTCGTCGAGGATGACGATGCGGTTGTTCCACAGCACGGCCTTGGCGATGGCGACCGTCTGGCGCTGCCCGCCGGAGAGGCTGGAGACCGGGTGGCGGACCGACGCCACCGTGCGCACCGACAGCCCGGCCAGGGTCTCGGCCGCCTTCTGCTCCATGGTGATGTCGTCCAGGACGAGGCCGCGGCGGATCTCCCGGCCGAGGAACATGTTCTGGACGATGTCGAGGTTGTCGCACAGCGCCAGGTCCTGGTAGACGATCTCGACGCCGAGCGCGGCGGCGTCGCGGGGGCCGTGCACGGAGACCGGCCGGCCCTCGAAGAGGTACTCCCCGGAGTCGATCGAGTAGATCCCGCCGACGCACTTGACAAGTGTCGACTTGCCGGCCCCGTTGTCGCCGACGAGCGCGGTGACCTGCCCGGCGTACACCGAGAAGTCCACGTCGCGCAGCACCTGGACCGGTCCGAAGCTCTTGCTGAGCCCCCGAATCTCCAGCAAGGGTCTTTCGGTCACAACACTCCCTCGAAAGCCGGTACCCTACTTGATACCTGCTGCGGCGCACTTCGCGGCGAACTCGCCGGTGCACACCTCATCCGCCGCCACGTAGCCGTCGTCGATGACGTCCCGGACGTTCTGCCTGGTGATCGCCTTGGGGTCGAGCAGGATCGCGTCGACGTCGCGCTTGCCGACCCGGTCGTAGACCTTGGCCGTGGTGACGCCCGTCTCACCTTTCGCCAGGGCGATGGCCAGCTTCGCGGCCGCGGCGGCCTCCCGGCGCACGTCCTTGTACACGGTCATGCACTGGTCGCCGGCGAGGATGTTCTGCAGGCCCTGCGCGGTGGCGTCCTGCCCGGTGACCGGGATGTGGCCGTTGAGGCCCTGCTTCTTGAGCACGTTGATGGCCGCGTTGGCCAGCCCGTCGTTGGCCGCGATGACCCCGCCGATGTCCGGCTGCGCGGTCATCATCTGCTCGAACGCGGTCCCGGCCCGGGTGTTGTCCCACTCCTCGATCCACTGGTCGGGGCCCTTCTGGTACTCCCCGGACGTGAACTTCGGCCCGAGGACGCCGTCGTAGCCCTCCTTGAACAGCGTCGAGTTGTTGTCGGTCTGCGAGCCGTTGAGCTCGGCGATGACCGGCCGGGTCGCCTTGGCGTCGGTGAGGCACTTGACCAGGCCCTGGCCCTGCAGGGTGCCGACGGCCGCGTTGTCGAAGGACACGTAGTAGCGCGCCGACCCGCCAAGGGTCAGCCGGTCGTAGTCGATCGTGGCGACGCCGGCGTTGCGGGCCTTGTCCAGCACGGCCTTGCCGGTGCCGGAGTCCAGGTTCACGATCATGAGCACGTCGACGCCCTGGGTGATCATCTGCTCGGCCAGGGTCGTGAACGCGCTCTTGTCGTTCTGCGCGTTCTGGATCTCGTAGTCGACGCCGGCCGCCTTGAACGCGGCGGCCAGATACCTGCGGTCGGCGGTCTCCCACCGGGCCGATGACTTGCTGTCGGGGAGGATGACGCCGATGCGCGGGCGGCTTCCGGCGCCGGACACGTTCGCGGTGCACGCCGCCGTCCCGCTCGCTGCGAGGGCGCCGATCGCCAGCAGGGAGAGGATCCCTCTGCGCATTGCTCGGGTCCTTTCGGGTGTCGACATCGTGTCGGGCAACGTATGGCGTGCCGTCGCACCGTGAGAAGTCGCGGCCCGTAACAATTGCGCAATACATTCTCACCTACCCGGCGGCGAGGGCGTGCACGGCACCGGCGCGGGTGCCGAAGTACAGCGATCCCTTCCAGACCGCCGGTGTCGCCTCGATACAGCCGCCGATCTTGTACTCCCACAGCGGCCGGGGTTCGGCGTGCGTGTCGGCCACGTCGTAGGCGTGCATCACGCCGGTGCAGTCGCCCATGAACAGCGTATCGTCGACGATCACCGGGGACTGCCAGGTCTCGCCACCGGCCAGGTGGAAGCGCCAGCGCACGGCCCCGCTCGCCCGGTCCAGGCCGAGCACGTCGCCGCCGGCGGTGTCGTAGACGGCGATGTCGCGGTACAGCGCGGGCGTCCCCCAGACGCCGCCCGGCTTCTGGCCGGTGTCCTTCACCGCCCAGACCACGGGATTGTCGGGCTTCGACGGGTCGAGCTTCAGCATCTGCCCGACGTCGCGGGAGCGGGCGTTGCCCTTCTCGTACTCCGAGCCGACGTACAGGAAGCCGTCGGCGTCCACGACGATCGACGCGTCGGTGTCGTCGCCGGTCCAGAACCGCAGCGTCCGCACCGGGGCCCTGCCGTCGCGCAGCCCGGACAGGTCCCAGCCCTGCACGAGGCCGCCGGAGTTGGCGAAGTACACCGTGTCCCGGAAGACGGCCACGGAGTTCTCGATCGACACGTTGCTGTCGCCGGCGTCATTGAGCAGCTGATCGTCCCAGCCGGGGGTGTTGAACACGAGCTTCGGGGCGACGGTGACCTTGCCGTCGGCGCCGTAGCCGCGGTTGAGCTTCACGATGTGGAACTGGCTGTTCTCGCCGCCCTCGAGCAGGTAGTCGTCGATGATGAGCCCGGAGCCGTCCCAGTCGTCGTTCCACATGGTCGGCTTGACGGCGTCCGCGGCCAGTTTCCACAGTTCGGTGGGCGCGGCCCGGTCGGTGGCGATGACCCGGTAGAAGCCGTCGCGGGAGCCGGAGTAGACGAGCGGGAACCCGTCGGGGTCGACGGTGACGCTGCCCTTGATGATGTCGCCGGTCTTGAAGTCGGGCAGGATGCGCTCGCCGGTGGCGGCGTCGAGGAAGTGGATGGCGCGGTCGTAGGCGCCGAACACGACCCAGGTGCGGCCGTCGCGCTCGAAGACGGCGGGCTGGCCGGTCCAGCCGGTGCCGCACCACTCGCGGGTCTCGCCCTTGTCCGACGACATCGAGCACAGCCCGCCGCTGCGCGGGAACTGCCACCGGGCCACGGGCGTGGTGCGGGGGACCGGGCCCTGGCCGTAGTAGGTGCGGGTCGGGTTGCCGCGGAACGTCAGCAGGCCCTGGACCTTCGTGCCGTAGGGCCGCCCGACGCCGGCGGGGTCGGACCAGCCGGCGAACGGCGGCGGGGCCGGCGACGCGGACGGCGGGCCGGGCGCCGCGGCGCCCGGGGTGGGGCCGGGCCCGGGCTCGGCGCGCGTCTCGGCCCGGCGCAGCCCCCACGCCGTGGTCGCGACACCGCCGACGATCAGCACGAGCATTCCGGCGATCAGCAGCCGGAACACACCAACCCGGGATTCCATGTCGGCCAGTATGGTGACGGTGATCATGCCGCGCCGCAATGTGACGTGGATCGGATTCACGCCTTCTCGAAATGCTGGTAATCCGTACCGTTTTTCCAGGCTCCGCCCCAGGAGAATCCCTCCGCCCGGAATGCCTGGACGGTCGGGTCACCGGCGACGATCATGCCTTTGCGCACGTTGCCGCGGTCGAGGAATGCCGATCCGGCCGGTGGCATCACCCGGCCGCCCGGCAGATACGGGTTCTCGACGGTGTTGACGTCGATCGCCCGCCCGTAGGCGTGATTCGACAGATGCTGCGTGTTCGGCACATTGCGGCAGTTGAACGCCGAGGTGTTGTCGGCCGCCATCGACGTGTCGTCGCTGCCGCCGTACTCCTCGACGAGCGCCATGCCGCGGATGGGGAACCGCGCCGCCCGCAGCCGCTGGAAGACCCGCAGCGTGGCCTCGGCGATCGCCTTGTGCACGACGAGCTGCCCGGGTCGCAGCGCCCCGTCGAAGTCCACATAGGACACGTGCACGAGCCGGAGATCGTCGAGCCCGACCGGGCACCCGGGCCGCCAGGAGACCCCGGTCATGGCGGTGCGCAGCGCGGCCGGCAGCGCCTCGATCGAGTCTTGCGGGATCGATGGTCCAGACGCTGCGGGGGTACCCGCAGGGCCGGCGACGGGCGGCGCCGACGAGCCCGACACGCCCGCCGGGACCGGCGCCACCTGCGGCGTGGCGCCGCACCCGGTGGCGAGCAGGGTCAGGCCGGCCGCCGCGAGCCCGGTGGCGAGGCGACGGACTGCCGGATTTGTCGGAAACGCTCGGCCCATGTGTTCGATACTATGGGTCGTGCCGGTTGACCAGCGAGGACGCGCGCGATGGCGGTTCGCAGCAATCCCGTTGCTGTTGGTGACGATGCTCGCGGGGTGCGGTACCGAGGGCTACGCCGGTGTCACCGCCGCGCCTGCCTCGGGCGTCGCGACGCCCACGACGCCCGCCCCGGCCGCGCCGGGCACCGCCTCGTCCGGCGAGCCGGTGAAGTCGGCCGTGGCCGCCCGCCCGGTGACCACGAGCGGCCCGGCGGTCCAGGAGAAGGCCGGGCCCACGACGACCGCCCCGCCGGCGGCCAACCCCGGCCGGTCGGCCCAGCCGGTGCGCACGACCCCGGTGCCGCTGCCGACCAACGACGCCGCGCGGCTGCGCACCCTCCCGGCGAGCACGAAGCAGGTCATCATCGTGCAGTCCGGGTCCCAGACGTCGACGTCGGCGACGCTGCAGGCCTACGCCCGTGACGGCGGCTCCTGGACCCCGGTCCTGGGCCCGATGGCCGCCCGGGTCGGCGCGAAGGGCTTCAGCGACAGCAAGCACGAGGGCGACATGACGACCCCGGCCGGGATGTTCGCCATCGACGCCACGATGTACGGCATCAGCGCGGACCCCGGCGTCCGGTACGCGTACCACCGGGTCGTGACCGACGACTGGTGGAACGAGAACAGCGACACGCCCGGCTACAACACGTTCGTCCACGGCCCGAACCCGGGCGGGCCGAGCGAGGCCCTGTGGACGTTCGTCCCGCAGTACAACTACTTCGCCGTCATCCGCTACAACATGCCCGCGGCGCCGGGCCGGGGCAGCGGCATCTTCCTGCACGTGGCCAGCGGCAACAGCACCGCGGGCTGCGTCAGCCTGGCGCAGGGCGACCTGCTCAGCGTGCTGCGGTGGCTGGACCCGGCGGCCAACCCGCAGATCGTGATGGCGCCGACGGCCTGGCTCGGCCGGTACTGAGGGCGCCGACCACGGCGGTGCGCCGCACCCTCGAGGCAGTGGTGGCCCGTCACCCGCGGGACGGCCCGTCGTCGACCCCTCACCTAGCATCCTAGGACGCATGAGCGAGCGTGGCTGAAGCCACGCACCCGCAATACAGCCGCTACGCGGCCGGGGCCGGCCGGTGGCCGGGGTGGACGGCGGCGGCCAGGGCCCGGGTCAGCTCGGGCCGGCCCATGACGTCGGTGCTGTCGGCGAACTGGTCGACGGCGCCGATGCGCCGCCCGCCCGGGTCGAGGACGTCGGCGAACCGGCCGGCGTCGATGACCGGGAAGGGGCGGTCGAAGTACGGGCGGCGGGTGGCGTTGACGGGCGGGGCGAGGCGGAGGCGGTTCTGCCAGGCGCCGGCGAGCTTGTAGGCGTCGCAGAGGGCGGACTGGCGATCGGCGGCGTCGTCGGCGCGCAGCGCGTGGGTGAGGGCGTCGGCGATGGGTGCGCTGCCGGGCAGGGCGGCGAAGGCGGTGCCGAGCCACTTGCTGTACGGCGGGTAGCGGCGGGCCAGGAGCAGGCACAGGCGCATGACGTCGCGGGCGAGGCGGGCGGCGACGGTGCGGCTGCCGAGGTCGTCGCCGAGCTCGGCGGTGCGCCCGACGAACGCCTCCTCCTGCGCGATGCGGGCCCACTGGGCGGCGAGGATCTGTTTCCAGACGGGGTCGGGGTACCAGGCGAGGTTGGTGCGCAGGGCGGTGAGTTCGCCGGTGTCGTCGTGGTAGACGGCGCCGGCGGTGGCCTCGGCGAGCAGCTGGGTGGGGGTGGCGAGCCAGTCGGCGGTGGTGACGGTGGTGCGGGCGTCGAAGCCGAGGTGGCGGCGGGACCAGGTGGCGACGTCGGTGATGTCGACGCGGTGGTGGACGGGGCCGGTGGTGGGGGTCATCACCTGGACGCGTTCGCCGGGCGGGGCGAAGTTCGTGGGCCGGCCGTGGATGTCCTTCGGCAGCCGCTCGCGCAGTGTCCGGCTGAGGGCGGCGGCGTCGACGGTGGCGAGGTCGACGAAGAGCTGGAGGCGGGGGCCCCAGTCGTGGTCGGTGGAGCGTTCGGTGTCGAAGCCGAGGACCTCGGAGCCGGGGCCGATGCGGGCGGCGGCGTGCGGGATGCCGGTGAGCAGCGGCCGGACGCCGAGTTCGTAGAGGTCGCGGCAGAGCTGGAGCCCGGGGATGAACGGGGGTGGCATCCGCTCACCGTATGGGGTCCGGGCCGGGCCGGCCGCAGGGTTTCACGGCCGGCCCGGAGCGGGTCAGCGCTTGAGGCCGTGCTCGATGGCCTCGATGATGCGGGGGCGTAGTTCGCGGGCGCTGATGATGGCGTCGACGGAGCCGACCTCGACGGCGCGCTGGATGGAGTGGACGCGGTCGAACTCGGCGGCGACGGCGGCGAGTTTCTCGGCCCGCACGGCGGACTGGACCTCGGCGAGGCGGGCGTTGAGGGCGGCGCGTTCGGCGCCGGATGCGGTGGCGATGCGGGCCTGCAGGTCGGTGACGCGGGGGTCGGTGCTGGTGCGGTTGTTGACCTCGCCGGAGAAGACGACGGCGGCGGCGGGGGCGCCGCCGAGGACGGAGGCGAAGGAGCCTTCGAGGGCCAGGACCGTCATGTTGGGGTTGAGGGCCTTGGAGAACACGACGAACGCGCCGCCGTGGTAACGGGAGATGACGGTGAAGACGATGGGGCCTTCGAAGTTGACGATGGCCCGGCCGATCTCGGCGCCGTACTCGAGCTGGAGTTTGCGCATGGACTCGGGGGAGCCGTCGAAGCCGGAGAGGTTGGCCAGGACGACGAGGGGGCGGTTGCCGGAGGCGGCGTTGATGGCCCGGGCGACCTTCTTCGACGACTGGGGGAACAGGGTGCCGGCGGTGTAGGTGTCGGGGCCGTCGGTGGGTGGGAAGCCGGTGCGGGGCACGGAGCGCGACTCGATGCCGACGAGGCAGACGGGGCGGCCGCCGAGGTGGGCGTCGTGGACGACGGCGGTGTCGGCGTCGGCCATGCCGGTCCAGCGTTCGAGGGCCGGGTGGTCCTGGTCGGCGACGGCTTTCATGACGGTGCGGATGTCGAAGGGCTTCTTGCGGTCGGGGTTGTGCTGGGTGGAGAAGATCTGCCCGACGGTGGTGAAGTCGCTGCCGGCGACGGTGTGCGGGTAGGAGGTGACGTCACGGTCGGCGGGGTCGGTGGTGGTGGTGCGGCGGGGGCCGGGTTCGCCGGGCGCGACGTAGGTGTGCTCGTAGTGGGCCATGAGCACGTCGCGGGCGGCGGGGAGGTTCGGGGCCCAGTACTGGGCCTGGCCGTTGGGGCCCATGACGCGGTCGTAGCCGCCGATGCCGTAGTTGTCCTCGGCGGAGATGCCGCCGGAGAAGTCGAGGGCCTGCTTGCCGGTGAGGACCATGGCGGAGTCGGGGGTCATGACGAGGATGCCCTTGGTGTGCATGAGCATTGTCGCCTCGGCGTTCCAGTAGGGCTGGGCGCCGACGTTGATGCCGGTGACGATGATGTTGATCTCGCCGCCGGCCTGGGTGAAGGTGACGATGCGTTTGAGGGCGGCGGCGACCCAGTCCATGTTCTCGGTGCCCGAGGACATGGAGATGCGGGCGCCGGCGGACAGGGCGAACCACTCGACCGGGGCGTTGAGGCGTTCGGCGAGGTCGAGGGCGGCGATGACGCGGCTGCACTCGGGTTCGGAGAGGGCGCCGAGGGCTTTGGTGGGGTCGCCGAGGAGGGCGACGCGGGTGACGCCTTCGGGGTGGCGGGGGGTGGGGGTGGTGACGACGCCGGCGATGATGGCGGCGGTGTTCCTGCCCTTGGGCCGCTGGACGGGCACGAGGGTGCCGTGCTCGTCGAGGTCGTGTTCGGTGAAGGTGCCGCCGGGCCCGGCGAGCAGGCTGGTGAGCTCGTAGGGGTAGACGGTGCCGCGGCGGGCGGCGCGCAGGACCTTCTGCCGGTAGTCGTCGATGGGCTGGACGGGCTCGGTGGTGGGTTTGTCGACGGTGAGACGGGCGCCGTGGCCGGGGTCCAGGGTGATGCGGACGGCGACTTCGGCGAGGTCGCCGGCGGCGTTGCGCTGGCGGGCGAGGAACTGGACCTCTTCGAGGCCGGCGCCGGCGGTGGTGGGCAGGAGCCGCTGGACGAGGGTTTCGATCTCGTCCTGGGTCAGTTCGGTGGCGGGCCAGACGTACATCATGATGCGGTTGGTGTCGAAGCGTTTGTTCTGGGGGCGCTGGGCCTGGATGTTGCGGATGGCGTCGAGGCAGCCGGTGGTGATGTCCTCGAGGGCCGGGAGGGCGACGAGGCGGCCGTCGGCTTCGCGCAGGGCGGTGAGGTCGCGGACCTGGCCCATGGCGATGAGGCGCTCGTCGGCGGGGTTGGTCTTGGCGACGGCTTTGAAGAGGTAGATCTCCTCGTCGGCGGAGGGCAGCCGGGTGAGGTCGAACTCGCGGAGCCGGTAGAGCTGCAGGCGGTTGGCGATCTGGGGGTGCAGGCCGCGGATGAGGCGGTCCTCGGCGAAGCCGTCGCCGTCGGGGCGGAAGGTGAAGTGGTGGTGCATGACGGCGTGGCTGGTGCCGGCGACGGTGATGGTGATGCGGCGCACGCCGTCGGGCTGGGGGTGTTTGGTGAGCAGGTCGCCGAGGGTGGCGGCGATGGCTGTCGCGTCGGGCTGGTCTTCCCACGCGACGTAGACGTCGGCGACGGTACCGCCGGCGGCCGGGTCCTGGGCCAGGTGCCCGACGGTGTCGAGGGCGGCGCCGAGGGTGGCGATGTCGACGGCGGTGGTGACGACGCGGGTGAGGCCGGATCGGCCGGTGTGCTGGGCGGTGACGAACCGGCCGCCGGGCGTGTCGGTGGCTGTGACGTCGGTGAGTCCGCGGCTGCCGTAGTAGCGGCGGGTCAGCACTTCGAGCAGTGCGGAGTGGTCGGTGCCGGTGCGGCCGATGCGCTGGCCGATGAGCCGGACGAGGGGTTCGGCGGAGGCGACCATGGACTGGATGCGCTCGGCCCGGTCGGGGGCCTCGGGGTTGCGGTCGAGGTAGGTGAGGTCGGCGCGGACGGTGACGTAGACCTTGGCCCGGTTGCGGCGCAGGAGGGGCTGGGCGAACCAGCGGAAGACGATGCCGCGGGCGAGGTCGGCGACGGCGGGGAAGCGGACCTGGGTGGCTTCGATGAGGTGTTCGAGGGTGAGCCCGGCGCGTTCGGCGAGGGGTTCGATGGGGGGCGGGCCGGCGAGCCAGCGGCGCAGGAGTTCGGTGATGACGGCGATGTCGGTGGCGGTGCGCTGCTGGGCGAGGAAGATGCGGAAGACGGCGGCTTCGAGGGCGGGGGTGCGGTCGAGGCTGTCGACGCCGTAGTGGGCGAGGACTTTGGTGAGGCGGGTCTGGAAGCCGGTGGGGATGCCGGCCCGGTCGACGTCGAGGCTGCCGAGGTAGCGGTGGAAGTATTCGCGGGGTGAGTGCACGGCGCTGCCGGGTTCGCTGCCGAGCTCGCCGCCGGCGCTGTTGCGGGTGAGTTCGGCGAGGTCGGCGAAGACGGTGAGGAGTTCGACCTCGCCGGGCAGGGGCCGGTCGCCGGCTTCGGTGCGGGCGGTGAGGTAGCGGGTGAGGGCGCGGCCCTGGTCGGCGGGGTCGACGTCGAAGCCGAGCAGGAGGCTGTAGAGGTCCTGGCGGCTGCGGTCGAGCAGGGCGGCGGGGTCGGCGGTGGTGCCGGCCGGGGGGAGGTCGATGTCGACGGTGTGGGTGTCGGCGGGGCCGGTGGTGTCGCTGTCGCCGTCGGTGAGGGGTTCGAGGCGCAGGAGGGGGGCGCCGGTCTCGACCTGGCTGCCGACGGAAACGGGCAGTTCCTTGACGCGGGCCCGGAAGGGTGCGCGCAGGGCGGTCTCCATTTTCATGGATTCCAGGACGAGGATGGTGGCGCCGGCGTCGACCTCGTCGCCGACGGTGACGGGGGTGGCCACGACGAGGGCGGGTGCGGGTGAGCGCACGACGCCGCCTTCGTCGCGGCTGATGCGGTGGGTGACGCCGTCGACCTCGACGAGGTGGATGGGGCCGTGGGTGGCGGAGATGAGCCGGAAGCGGTGGCCGTTGACGGTGATCTGGCCGCGGTGGCTGTCGAAGGCCTCGATCTCGATGTCGGCGGCGACGGGGTCGGCGCCGGCGGCGATGAGGGTGCGGTAGCGGGTCTGGCCGACGCGGGCGACGGTGACGCGGTAGGTGTTGCCGCGCAGTTTGAGGTCGAGGGGGCGGCCGGCTTCGTGCTGGACCTGGGGGCGCCCGCCGTGGGCGGTGGTGAGCAGGCGGCTGCGGGCGATCGCTTCGTCGTCCTGGTAGGCCTCGATGGCGGCGGCGGCGAGGGCGATGGCGGAGTGGCGGTGGTTGACGAGGCGGCCCTGGGCGCGGACGCGGTCGATCCAGCCGGTGTCGGCGGTGGCGTCGATGACTTCGGGCTGGTCGAGCAGGTCGATGACGAAGCTCTTGTTGGTGGCGCCGCCGTCGATGATGACGGTGGTCTCGGCCATGGCGCGGCGCAGGCGGGCGAGGGCCTCGTCGCGGTCGCGGCCGTAGGCGATGATCTTGGCGATCATGGAGTCGAAGTCCGACGGGATGCTGTCGCCTTCGCTGACGCCGGAGTCGACGCGGATGCCGGGCCCGGCGGGCAGGACGAGGCGGGAGATCCGGCCGGGGGCGGGGGCGAAGTCGCGGTCGGGGTCCTCGGCGTTGAGGCGGGCCTCGACGGCGTGGCCGAGTTCGGCGGGGCGCTGGCCGTCGAGGGTGCCGCCGGAGGCGACGTGCAGCTGGAGTTTGACGAGGTCGGTGCCGGTGGTGATCTCGGTGATCGGGTGTTCGACCTGCAGGCGGGTGTTGACCTCGAGGAACGCGAAGAGTTTGTCGGCGGGCTTGTAGAGGAACTCGACGGTGCCGGCGCCGCGGTAGCCCACGGCGAGGGCGAGGCGTTCGGCGGCGGCCTTGAGCTCGGCGACCTGGTCGGGGCCGAGGACCGGCGACGCGGACTCTTCGATGATCTTCTGGTTGCGGCGCTGGACGGAGCAGTCGCGCACGCCCAGGGCCCAGGCGGTGCCGTGGCCGTCGGCGATGACCTGGACCTCGACGTGGCGGGCGCCGGTGACGAGCCGCTCGAGGAAGACGATGCCGGAGCCGAACGCGCGGAGGGCTTCGGCGCTCGTGCGCTCGTAGGCGTCGGTGAGTTCGTCGGCGGAGGCGACCATGCGGATGCCGCGGCCGCCGCCGCCGGCGGTGGCTTTGAGCATGAGGGGGTAGCCGATGGCGGCGCCGGCTTCGAGGGCGGCGTCGAGGGTGGCGACCTCGCCGCGGCTCCAGGGGGCGACGGGGACGCCTACCTCTTCGGCGATGAGTTTGGCGCCGATCTTGTCGCCGAGTTTGCGCATGGCGTCGGCGGAGGGGCCGATGAAGGTGACGCCGATGCGGTCGCACAGTTCGGCGAAGGTGGGGTCCTCGGCGACGAAGCCCCAGCCGACCCAGGCGGCGTCGGCGCCGGTGGCGAGGAGCGCCTGCTCGAGCAGGGCGTGGTTGAGGTAGGGCCGGGCGGCGGCGGGGCCGAGGGGGTAGGCGTGGTCGGCCTCGCGGACGAACGTCGCGGTGCGGTCCACGTCGGTGTAGAGGGCGATGGTCTCGATCCGGGTGCCGGTCTCGGCGGACAGGTCGCGGACGGCGTGGATGAGCCGCATGGCGGCCTCGCCGCGGTTGACGATGGCGATACGACTGAACACCGCTGTGTGCCTCCTGGTTTCCCCGCTGGTGCCGCGACGGTCTACACCCTGCTTGATTACTGCTGAGTACACCAATGCCGTCGCAAACCGATCCTAGGGCCGTCGTGTTGTGGGATTCCTACAACATTTGTTGCCGGGATCCGAGCTTACGTCATAGCATCCTAGGACGCCTTACACGGTGTGCCTCCGGCACACCCCAAGAACCAGTAACGATCGGCGCTGCGCGCCGACCTGTCTTCACCAACCGCAGGCGGCGTATTCCGGCGGTGGCGGGGAAGGGTCCGGTCCGTGCGACGGACGATGCTTGCTCTGGCCGCCGGGTATCTGGACGGTCTCGCCCTGCTGTATCTGGGCGGTGCGTTCGCGTCCGTCGTCGGCGGGAACCTGGTGCTGGCCGGGGTGGCGGCGGTGGCGGACCGGGCGCATCTGGCCGGTGCGGTGCTCGCCACGGGGGTGTATGCGGCGACGGTGGTCGCGGCGCGGCGGGTCGCCCCGGCCCGGTGTCGCGTCGCGGCGCTCGCGGCCCTGTGCGCGCTGACGGGCGGGTGGGCGGCCGCGCACCACGACCCGCGGGGGGCGGTACAGATGCCGCTGCTGGCGCTTGCGTCGATCGCGTGTGGTCTGCTGGCGCCGCGGCGGATGGACTGGCGGCCGCTGCTGGCGGTGCCGGTCGGTGCGGCGGGGGCGGTGCTGCTGCTGGACCGGGCGGCGTGGCTGGGTCCGCTGCCGGCGGTGGCGCTGGTGGCGGTGGCCGTCGTCGTTCCCGCGGGCCCGGAGGCGGGCTGGACCCCGTACAGTGACGGCAATGGGGATGGTGCACACCGTCGGACTCGTCCTGCATCCACGCCGTGACTCGAAGCCGGCGATCGACGCGGTCATCGACTGGGCGCGCAGCCGGGAGACGACCGTGCTGGGCCTGCCGGACGAGGTGGACCGCATCGACTGCTCGGCGGTGGCCGTGTCCGCCGACGAGCTGGTCGGGCGGGCGTCGCTCGTCGTGTCGCTGGGTGGTGACGGGACGATCCTGCGTTCGATGCGGCTGTTGTCGGGCAAGCCGACGCCGGTGCTCGGGGTGAATCTGGGGCGGCTGGGGTTTCTGGCCGAGGTGTCGGTGGAGGAGTTGCCGGAGGCGTTGTCGGCGATCGACGCGCACCGGTTCACGGTGGAGCCGCGGATGGCGGTGCGTACGACGTTGCCGGACGGGACGGCGGTGACGGCGTTCAACGACATCGCGTTGGTGCGGACGCCGGGGCATGGGATGGCGGCGGTGGCGATCTCGATGCAGGGGTATCCGTTTGTGCGGTATTCGGCGGATGCGCTGATCGTGGCGACGTCGACGGGGTCGACGGCGTACAGCTTCTCGGCGGGCGGGCCGATCGTGTCGCCGAATGTGGAGGGGATTCTGGTGGTGCCGGCGGCGGCGCATTCGGCGTTCAACCGGGCGTTGGTGTTGTCGCCGCACGAGGATCTGGATCTGGAGCTGTTGCCGTCGAGCGGGCGGTTGGCGGTGGAGGTCGATGGTGAGTTGTTGGGTGAGTTGCGGCCGGGGGACACGTTGACGGTGTCGGCGGTGCCGGCGGCGGCGAAGGTGGTGCGGTTGGGCTACACCACCTTCTATGAGCGGGCGCGCCGGAAGTTGCAGGTGAACGGGAGTCTTGAGGTGGAGTTGCCGTAGGTGGGCGGCCGTGTCAGCTGTGGGCGCGGGAGGGGAGTCCCTGGACGTTGAGGATGGTGTCGTCGGCGTAGCACCAGACCCATTCCTCGCCGGGTTCGTAGGACTGGACGAGGGGGTGGCCGGTGTCGTGGTAGTGGGCGGTGGCGTGTTTGGCCGGGGATGAGTCGCAGCAGCCGACGTGGCCGCAGGTGAGGCAGAGGCGGAGGTGGACCCAGCGGCCGCCGGTTCTGAGGCAGTCTTCGCAGCCGTCGGCTGAGGGTTCGACGTCGTTGATCTGGTCGGTGTGGGTGCAGCTGTTGGGCATGTGATCACCGTAGCGCTTCGGTGGTGTTCGCCGGTGGGGGTGTTGCGTGGTTGGATTGGTGGTATGGCCAAGCCTGCGATCTTGACCGTTGACGACGATCCTGCTGTGTCCCGTGCGGTGGCTCGTGACCTGCGGCGGCAGTATGGGGAGGAGTATCGGGTTGTCCGGGCGGATTCGGGGCGTGAGGCTCTGGAGCTGCTGCGGGAGTTGAAGCTGCGTGGTGAGCAGGTGGCGGTGCTCCTGGCGGACTATCGGATGCCGGAGATGAACGGGCTGCAGTTCCTCGAGGCGGCGATGGACCTGTTTCCGCGGGCGCGGCGGGTGTTGTTGACGGCGTATGCGGATACGGATGCGGCGATCCAGGCGATCAATATCGTGGATCTGGATCATTATTTGTTGAAGCCGTGGCATCCGCCGGAGGAGAAGTTGTATCCGGTGATCGATGCGATGTTGGAGGCGTGGCTGGCGGCGCCGGACCGGCCGTCGGCGGATGTGAAGATCATCGGGCATCGGTGGTCGGCGCCGTCGTTCCGGGTGCGGGATTTCCTGGCCCGGAACATGATCAGTTACCGGTGGTTCACGACTGATGACGCTGAGGGGCAGCGGTTGCTGGCGGCGGCGGGGGTGTCCGCTGACGATGTGCCGTTGGTGATCACGACGGAGGGTAAGGCGCTGATCAATCCGTCGGAGGCGGAGCTGGCGACGCAGGTGGGGTTGACGACGACGCCGGCGACGGACTTCTACGACCTGGTGGTGGTCGGGGGTGGGCCGGCGGGGTTGGGTGCGGCGGTGTACGGGGCGAGTGAGGGTCTGCGCACGGTGTTGCTGGAGGAGCGGGCGACGGGTGGGCAGGCGGGGCAGTCGTCGCGGATCGAGAATTATCTGGGGTTCCCGGACGGGGTGTCGGGGGCGCAGTTGACGGATCGGGCGCGGCGGCAGGCGGTGAAGTTCGGTGCGGAGCTGCTGACGGCGTGCCGGGTGACGCGGTTGGAGACGCACGGTAATACGCGGGTGCTGCAGTTCGAGGATGGGACGAGTATCGCGGCGCATGCGGTGATTCTGGCGACGGGGGTGTCGTATCGGCGGTTGACGGCGCCGGGGTTGGCGGAGCTGCATGGGCGGGGTGTGTATTACGGGTCGGCGTCGACGGAGGCGCCGTCGTGTGCGGATCAGGATGTGTACATCGTGGGTGGGGCGAACAGTGCGGGGCAGGCGGCGATGTTTTTCTCGCGGTATGCGAGCCGGGTGCATCTGCTGATCCGGGGGGCGAGTCTGCAGTCGTCGATGTCGCAGTATCTGATCGATCAGATCGAGGCGGTGGAGTCGATTCAGGTGCATGCGTGCACGGAGGTGGCGGCGGCGTTCGGTGATGAGCATCTGGAGCGGCTGGAGCTGCGGCCGGTGGATGGCGGGCCGGGGCGGGTGGTTGATGCGTCGTGGCTGTTCATCTTCATCGGTGCGGAGCCGCGCACGGATTGGCTCGGTGGGGCGGTGCTGCGGGATCCGCGGGGGTTTGTGCTGACGGGTCCGGATCTGCTCAGTGGTGACGGGCCGCCGCCGGGGTGGCGGCTGGGCCGGGATCCGTATCATTTGGAGTCGTCGATCCCTGGGGTGTTCGCGGCCGGGGATGTGCGGGCGGACTCGGTGAAGCGTGTCGCGTCTGCTGTGGGTGAGGGCGCGATGGCTGTGTCGCTTGTGCACCGCTACCTTCTGGAGTCGCAATGAGCACGTCGATGCATGAGTCCGGTCGTCGTTTGTCGGCGTCGGAGTTGCGGTCGCTGTTTCTGTTCGAGGCCCTCGATGACGAGAAGGTCGCCTGGTTGGCGGAGCGCGGGTGGGCGGTGACCCATCGGGCCGGTGAGGCGATCTATACGGAGGGTGAGCCGGCGACGTGTTTCGTGGTGTTGTTGTCGGGGACGGTGTCGTTGTCGCGGAACATCCGCGGTGATGATGTGGAGCTGTCCCGGACGGACCAGGTCGGGGTGTACGGGGGTGCGACGCAGGCGTACCTGGGTGAGCAGGTGGCGCAGGTCTACAACAACACGATGCATGCGATCACCGACGCGGAGGTGTATGAGCTGCCGGCGGTGGAGTTCGGGCCGGTGGTGCGGGAGTGGTTCCCGATGGCGATGCATCTGCTGGAGGGTTTGTTCTTCGGGATGCGTAACAGCAACAATGCGGTCGCGGAGCGGGAGCGGCTGCTGGCGTTGGGGTCGTTGTCGGCGGGGTTGACGCATGAGTTGAACAATCCGGCGGCGGCGGCGGTGCGGGCGACGGCGGTGTTGCGGGACAAGGTCGCCGGGATGCGGCACAAGCTGGCGATGATCGCGGATGGGCGCATCGACGGGGAGCGGCTGCACGGGTTGGTGGAGTTGCAGGAGACGGCGGTGAAGAAGGCGCAGAACGCGCCGAAGCGGACGGCGTTGCAGACGTCGGATGCGGAGGATGCGATCGGTGACTGGCTCGACGGGCATGACGTGTCGGGTGCGTGGGATCTGGCGCCGACGCTTGTCGCGGGTGGGGTGGAGGTGGCGTGGCTGGAGGATGTCGCGTCGTGTATCGGTGAGCTGGATCTGGAGCCGGCGGTGCGGTGGTTGTCGTACACGATCGAGACTGAGCTGCTGATGGGGGAGATCGACGACGCGGTGGCGCGGATCTCGGGGCTGGTGGGGGCGGCGAAGCAGTATTCGCAGCTGGATCGGGGCCCGTTCCAGGTGGTCGATGTGCATGAGCTGCTCGACGCGACGCTGATCATGTTGAATGCGAAGATTCCGCAGGGGGTGCGGGTCGTCACGGAGTATGACCGGTCGGTGCCGAGGATCCCGGCGTATGCGGCGGAGCTGAACCAGGTGTGGACGAACCTCATCGACAATGGGGTGTCGGCGATGCACGGGTCGGGGACGTTGACGATCACGACGGGTCTGGACTCGACGGGGAACTGTCTGTCGGTGGACATCCACGACACCGGGTCGGGGATCGCGCCGGAGGTGCGGCCGCGGATCTTCGAGCCGTTCTTCACGACGAAGCCGGTCGGTGAGGGTACGGGTCTGGGGCTGGACATCTCGTACCGGATCGTGGTGAAGAAGCATCACGGTGACATCCGGGTGACGTCGGAGCCGGGCAGTACCCATTTCACGGTGACGTTGCCGTTGCAGGAGACGCGCTGAGCGGTGGCGCCGGGTCGCCCCGGCGCCACCGTGTGGGTCAGTAGCGGTAGTGGTCGGGCTTGTAGGGGCCGGCGACGTCGACGCCGATGTACTCGGCCTGTTCCTTGGACAGTTCGGTGAGCCGGACGCCGAGGGCGTCGAGGTGCAGGGCGGCGACCTTCTCGTCGAGGTGTTTCGGCAGCCGGTACACCTGCCGCTCGTAGGCGTCGGGCTTGGTGAACAGTTCGATCTGGGCGATGGTCTGGTTGGTGAACGAGTTCGACATGACGAAGCTCGGGTGGCCGGTGGCGTTACCGAGGTTGAGCAGGCGGCCTTCGGAGAGCACGATGATGGATCGGCCGTCGGCGCGGGTCCATTCGTGGACCTGGGGTTTGATCTCGGTTTTGGTGATGCCGGGGAGTTTCGCGAGGCCGGCCATGTCGATTTCGTTGTCGAAGTGTCCGACGTTGCCGACGATCGCGTTGTGTTTGAGCCGGTTGAGCTGGGCGGCGGTGATGATGCCCTTGTTGCCGGTGGCGGTGATGACGATGTCGGCGGTGTCGATGACGTCGTCGAGGTGGACGACGGGCAGGCCGTGCATGGCGGCCTGGAGGGCGCAGATCGGGTCGATCTCGGTGACGGCGACGCGGGCGCCCTGCCCGCGGAGGGCTTCGGCGGCGCCCTTGCCGACGTCGCCGTAGCCGCAGACGACGGCGAGTTTCCCGGCGAGCATGACGTCGGTGGCGCGGTTGAGGCCGTCGAGGAGTGAGTGGCGGATGCCGTAGGTGTTGTCGAACTTCGACTTGGTGACGGAGTCGTTGACGTTGATCGCCGGGAACAGCAGGGAGCCGTCGTCGGCGAGTTTGTAGAGGCGTTTGACGCCGTTGGTGGTTTCTTCGGTGACGCCGCGGACGGCGGCGGCGATGCGGGTGAAGCGTTGCGGGTCGCGGGCGAGGCTCGCGGCGAGGGTCTGCAGGATGATCTGGTACTCGGGGTCGTCGCCGGCGGCGGGCTGCGGGACGGCGCCGTGGGTTTCGAATTCGGCGCCCTTGTGGATGAGCAGTGTCGCGTCGCCGCCGTCGTCGACGATCATGTTCGGGCCGGTGGGTTGCCCGTCGGGTCCGGTGAACTGGAACAGCTGGTCGGTGCACCACCAGTACTCGTCGAGGGTTTCGCCTTTCCACGCGTAGACGGGGGTGCCGGCGGGGGCGTCGACGGTGCCGGTGGGTCCGACGACGACGGCGGCGGAGGCCTCGTCCTGGGTGGAGAAGATGTTGCACGACACCCACCGGACCTGCGCGCCGAGCGCGACGAGGGTTTCGATGAGCACGGCGGTCTGCACGGTCATGTGCAGGGACCCGGCGATGCGGGCGCCGCGCAGGGGCTGGGCGGCGGCGTATTCGCGGCGGGTCGCCATCAGGCCGGGCATCTCGTGTTCGGCGAGGCGGATCTGGGTGCGGCCGGCCGGGGCGAGGGACAGGTCGGCGACGGCGAAGTCGATGCCGCCGCGGGTCTGCCGGTAGGGGTGGCCGTCCGCGACGAGCTGCTGCAGGGTCGGCCGGTGCTGGTGCTGGGACATACCTGAGGTCACCTCCCGGTGACAGGAGGCGCCCTTGGGTCAAGGGAAGTCAGGTGATGGCCGAGCGTGGCGAACGCCGGTTGCCGGGTTCGTCGCAGCGCCTCTCGGCCCTGACGGCGGTGCAGTGTTCGTGCCCCGCTACCTGACGACGTTACCGGGGCTGTCGGCGGTCCGGCAACCCCGGCTCGCTGTGGGTGACGGTGTGATAGGCGGCACGGAGCAGGTCGGTGACGTCGAACCGGCCGGCGGTGAGGGGGAGGGTTTCGAGCTGGTCGAGGATGGCGTCGCCGCGGCGCAGGGTGCCGGGCAGGGGTGGCTGCGGCTGGGGGAGCCGGGGGCCGGCGTCCCAGAAGCCGGCTTCGCGGTGCGGTGCGGGGGTGTCGTCGCGGTGCGGGCCTTTCGCGATGTGGCCGAGGGCGGAGGTCCGGTGGGCGCGCAGCGCGTCGAGGACCTCGTCGCGGCCGCGGCCGCGCCAGGCGAGGATCTGCAGCGGGTCGGCGTCGAACTCCTCGGCGAGGACGTAGCAGGCGGCGGTCAGGTGCCGGCACGGTTTCTGCCAGCCGGGGCAGGAGCAGTCCAGGACGATGTCCTGCAGCGACTGCGGGAACAGTGACAGCCCGAACTCGGCCAGGACGGTGTCGAGGCCGGCGGGGAGGTCCCCGGCGAGGAGTTTCGCGGCGTAGATGGCGTTGGCGGCCAGGACCCGGTCGATGCGGGCCCAGTCGGCGGCGGTCCACGCCTTGACCCCGATCCGGGCCCGGTACGTCTCGCCGTCCTCGTCGACGACGAGGGCGGTGACGATGCTGGTGGAGATGGTGATGGAGCGTACCTGCCCGGCGCGGGCGTAGCGGCGCCCGGCGGAGAATGTGGTGCCCATCCGCAGGGATTCGAGCATGAGCAGGAACTGGTGCGACCATCTGCGGCTGGCGGGTTCAGGCATCGGCGACGGCCTCCGGGGTCAGGCGCAGCAGGTCGAGGAGGTCGTCGCTGGACAGGCCGGTGAGCCAGCCTTCGCCGGACCCGACGGCGACACCGGCGAGGCCGCGTTTGCCGGTCATGATCTCGTCGATGCGCTCCTCGACGGTGCCGATGCACACGAACGTGTGGACCTGCACGTCGCGGCGCTGCCCGATGCGGAACGCCCGGTCGGTGGCCTGGGCCTCGGCGGCCGGGTTCCACCACCGGTCGACGTGCACGACGTGGTTCGCCGCGGTGAGGTTCAGGCCGGTCCCGCCGGCTTTGAGTGACACGAGCAGCACGGCGGGGCCGGTGCCGGACTGGAACCGTTCGACGAGGCGGTCCCGGGCGCCTGTGGGGGTACCGCCGTGCAGGAACTCGACGCCGGCGCCGAGGGTCGCGGCGAGGTGCGGGGTGAGGAGGTGCCCGAACTTCGTGAACTGGGTGAAGACCAGGGCCCGGTCGCCGGCGTCGACGGCGGCGGTGAGGATGTCCTCCAGGCGGGTCAGCTTCCCCGACCGGCCCGGCAGTGGTGTCCCGTCACCCATGAGGTGCGCCGGGTGGTTGCACACCTGTTTCAGTTTCGTCATCGCGGACAGGACCAGGCCTTTGCGCTGGGACCCGGCCCGGCCTTCCTTGAGTTTCGCGAACAGTTCGTCGACGACCGCCTTGTACAGGGTCGCCTGTTCCAGGGTCAGGGTGCACCACTGGCGGCGTTCGAACTTCTCGGGCAGGTCGGCGATGACGGCCCGGTCGGTCTTGACCCGGCGCAGCAGGAACGGGCGGGTCACCCGCCGCAGCCGCGCGGCCGCGTCGGTGTCGCCCCACCGTTCGACCGGCACCGAGTAGCGGGCCCGGAAGGTGCTCGCGTCGCCGAGCAGGCCGGGGTTGAGGAAGTCGGCGATCGACCACAGTTCGGTGAGCCGGTTCTCGACGGGGGTGCCGGTCAGGGCGATGCGGTGCCGGGCCGGGAACCGGCGCACCGCCCGGGCGGTGACGCCGGTGGCGTTCTTCACCTGCTGGGCTTCGTCGAGCACGACCCGGTCCCAGTCGACGGCGGCGAGGGTGTCGGCGTCGCGGGTCGCGACCTGGTAGGTGGTGAGGACGAGGTCGGTGCCGGTGGTGGCGGGGCCGCGGCCGGCGCCGTGGTGGACGCGGACGGTGAGGGCGGGGGTGAACCGGGCGATCTCGCGGCGCCAGTTGCCCAGGACCGACAGCGGGCACACGATGAGCGTCGGGGGGCGTGGCCCGCGGGCGCGGGTGTGGGCTTCGAGGGCGAGGACCTGGACGGTCTTGCCGAGGCCCATGTCGTCGGCGAGGAGCGCCCCGACGCCGACGGTGTCGAGGAACGCCAGCCACGACAGGCCCCGCCGCTGGTAGGGGCGCAGTGTCGCGGTGAGTCCGGGTGGCGGGTCGAGGAGCTCGAGGCGTTGCGCGGCCCGGCCGGTGAGCAGGTCCGCGAGCCAGCCCTGCCCGTCGACGCCGGTCACCGGCAGCGGCAGCGACCCGTCGGGGATGAGCCGGGTCAGGCGCATCGCCTCCCCGGCGGTCATCTGCCCGCGCCCGCCGCGGCGCAGGAACGCCAGCCCGGCCCGCAGCCGCTCCCGGTCCAGGTGCACCCACCGGCCGCGCAGCCGCACCAGTGGGACTTTCGCCCGGGCGAGTTCGGCGAGGTCGGCCTCGCTGAGGAACTCGTCGCCGATCGCGAGGCCCCACCGGTAGTCGACGATCGCGGCCCGGTTCGTGGTCGTGTCGCGCAGGACCGGCGCCGCCGGCTGGGCCGTGCGGACCGTCAGGGTCAGGCCGAGGTCCTGCCGGCGCTGCCACTGCGCCGGCAGGAGCACCCCGAACCCGGCGTCGTGCAGCAGCCCGGCGAAGGTCAGGAACCGGTAGGCGCCGGTGGTGTCCAGGCGCAGCGACACCGGGTCGCGTCGCCACAGTGCCTCGTCGAGGTCCGGCCACAGGCGGCTGGCCCGGCCGAGGTCGGCCAGGAGCACGTCCTGCGGGTAGTCGACCCACGTGAACAGCGGCGACGCCGCGTCCGACCAGACGTCCCGGGCGGGGATGAGCAGGCCGGGTTCGGCGGCCGGCTGCAGGAGGAACTCGACGAGCCAGTATCCGCCGTCCTCGTCGGCGGCGGCCGCGGCGCGGGGCGGGTGGCGGTGTTCGCCGCCGGCCGGGTCGGGGGCGAGTTCGGCGCCGTCGTCGTCGGGGTCGTCGACGTAGGTGAGCCGGAAACACAGCCGGACGGCTGCGGGCCGGCCGCTGTCGGCCCACCGTTGCAGGACCTCCCGCAGCCGCGCCACCTCGGGCCCGTCCGCGAGGAGGTCCCCGGCCGGCGGGTCGCCGGCGGCCGGTGGTGCGCCGGTTGCAGCGTCCGGGCCGGGACCGGCCGGTGCCGGGGTGGGGGCGGGCGGCGGGGTGTCCGGCGGCAGGAAGCGGGCGGCGGCGGCCCGGGCGGCGATGGCGCGCGCCTCGGCCCGGGCGCGGGCGGCGGCCGGGGACAGGCCGGCGGTCGAGGGTGGCCCGGTGCGGCCGGAGGGGTCGGGCGGCTGGTCGCCGCCCGGTGCGGCGGTGGGGGCGGTGGTGCGCAGGCGCGCGTCGGGGCTGGTGAGGGCGGCGAGCCAGGCGCGGGTGGCGGTGTCGTGGCGGACCTGGCCGGGGGACAGCAGCGGGTGGCCGGTCAGCGCCGCGCGGACCAGGTGGTCGACGGCCGCGTCCAGGGCGGTGCGGGTGGCGTCGCCGGTGGACCAGGGCCGCACCGGCCGGCCGGCGGCCGGGGCGGCGGGCAGGGCGGTGGCGGCGGCGCCGGGGAGGGCGCGGGCCAGGGCGGTGAACGTGGCGGCGTCGGCGGACCACAGGGCCGGGCGCCAGCGGGCGGCGGGGCCCCGGCCGGCGCCGGAGGGTTCGGTGGTGAGGGCCGGGAGGTAGCGGCCCCGGGCGACCAGGTCCCGCGCGAAGGTGACCACGTCGGCCAGGGCGCCGACCGTCGGCGCCGCGACGGCGGTGTCCGGGCCGGCCGCCAGGAGCTGCTCCGGGTCGGTGGCCGGGGGCAGCACGACGATCGGGACGGTCCACCCGGTCCGGCGTTTCGGGGCCGGGCGGGGCCGCGCCGCCGGTGGCAGGTGCCCGGCCAGTGTCGGTGACGGGGCCGGCCCGGCAGCGCTCGACGGCAGGAGCAGCTCGGCGGTGGTGACGGTGCCGGGCAGCGGCGGCAGCGCGGCGAACGGGTGCAGCGGCGGCGCCGGGGTCGGCTGCGGGTCGGTCGTCTCGGCCCAGCAGGCCAGGGAGCCGTCCGGCAGGACCAGGCCGTGCACGACGATCACCTGGGCCACCCTAACGCGGGACGGGTCAGCGCCAGCGGGGCGGGCGGCCCGTGTCGACGAGTTTCCAGTCGCCGTTGTCGTAGAGGACGTTGTCGTAGTAGTACGTCGACGCCGGGAGCAGCTGCGGGGTCGTGAACGCCGCCCGGGCCGCCGCGTGCAGGGTGGCCTCGTCGACGCCCCAGACGGTGGCGGCGAGCGCGGCGACGTAGTTGAGGGCGTGGTGGCCCATGAAGCTGTCGTAGGCGAGGGAGAACACCTCGTCGGCGGCGAGGGGCACGTCCCGGGGGATGACGTTCGCCGGGGGCAGGCCACCCGGGAGGTTCGCCGCGGCCCGCAGATGGCTGTCGACGTAGACGGCGCAGTCGCGGTACACCACCGCCGTGCGGCGCGTCCCGGCGTCGAAGGTGAACAGGGTGTTCTGGCCGTGGGTCTCCAGGGGGCAGCCGGTCGCGACGACGGTGTCGCACCAGAGGCGGACCATCGGGGCGATGATGCGGGTGGCGACGAAGTCGGCGGGGGGTTCGCCGAACGCGTCGACGAGCTGCTGCAGCAGGGGCGGGTCGGCGGGGGCGGCGAGGTCCCGGCCGTAGAGGGCGAACAGCGGCACCGTCCACCGCGGTGCGGGCGTGTCGGGGCGGGCGGCGCGGACGAGGAACCCCCACGCGTCGTCGCCGAGGCCCGCGTCGAGCCAACCGCCGAACACCTCCGGCAGGACCGGGGTCCCGGCCCGCCGCAGGTCGGCGGAGACCCACAGTTGCAGGTCGATGACGGGGCGGCGCAGGCGGCGGGTGAACCGGGACAGCCGCCGCGGATAGTGCAGCTTCACGAAGTGCGGCTCGACGGGCCGGCCGGCGGCTTCGGTGATGAACACGGTCCGGGCGTTCGCCGACGGCACCGCGGTCAGCGCCGGGCCCGGCTCCAGCGACAGCAGCACGTCACGGGCGGCGAGGCCGGGGCTGTCGAGGGTGTTCGGGTGCACCGGCAGCAGCAGCGTGTCGCCGTCGCGGTAGTGCGCGGCGAGCGGCGATCCGGTGTCGTGGTGGCCGCCGAGGTTTGTGGGGACGCGGAACGTCGGCAGGGTGAACGTCGCCGCGCCGCGCTGCGGATGGTAGCGCTCGGCGATGTCGAGGTCGGCGGCGTACGGGCTGTAGGTGCGGGTGCCGACGCCGAGATACCGTTCCGCGTACTGCCACAACGCGATGGGGTCGTGGACGTCGTTGAGGTGCATCGGCGTGAGCCTACTGGCACCCGTGGCCCCCGGCCGAACGGAGTACGGGTGTCACCGAGCCCACATGTGACCCGGGCCGCCCTGGCCGGGCCGCTGCCCGCATACCTGTACGACCTGGGCGTCGTCCGGGCCCGGATCGGGCAGCTGCGAGGGGCGCTGCCGGCGGGGACCCTCGTCGCGTACGCGATGAAGGCCAACGGCCACCCCGACGTCGTGCGGGCCGCGGCGCAGGCCGCCGACGCCCTCGAGGTCGCCTCCGCCGGGGAGCTCGACGCGGCGGCCGGGCTGGGGGTGCCGCTGATCCTGTCGGGGCCCGCGAAACCCGACGCGCTGCTGCGCCGGGCCGTGGACGTCGACGCGGTCATCAACGTGGAGAGCCTCCACGAGCTGCGGCGCATCCCCGGCCGGGCCCGGATCTGCCTGCGCGTCAACCGCGCCCACGCCGCCCTGCCGGGCACGCACCGGATGACCGGCGGGCCGACCCAGTTCGGGATCGACGAGGCCGACCTCGGCGCCGCCCTCGGCCTGGCGCGCCGCCACGAGCTGCTCGGGTTCCACCTGCACGCCGTGTCGAACAACCTCGACGCGGCCGCGCACGCCGCGTACATCCGCGACTGTGTCACCTGGGCCGCGGCCCGCGGCGGCGGCTGGGTCAACACCGGCGGCGGGTTCGGCGTCGACGTCACCGGCCGGGCCGCGTTCGACCTGGACGCCCTCGCCACCCTCCGCAGTGATCTTGATCTCCCGGCGGGGATGACGCTGCTCACCGAGCCCGGCCGGTACGTGGCGGCACCGGCGGGCTGGTACGCGGCCGAGGTCGTCGACGTGAAACGCTCCCACGGCACGTGGTTCGCGCTCGTCAAGGGTGGGACGCATCACTTCCGGCTCCCCGCCTCGTGGGGCTACAGCCACCCGTTCACGGTCGTGCCCGTCGAGCGGTGGCCGTACCGGTGGCGCCGCCCCGAGGTCACCGGCGCGGCGGTCACGGTGGCGGGGGAGCAGTGCAACCCGCGTGACGTCCTGGCCCGCGACGAGCCGGTGACGCGGCTGCGGGCCGGGGACGTGCTGCTGTTCGCCAACACCGGCGCCTACGGGTGGGAGGTCGCCCACCACGACTTCCTGCGCCTGGACCCGCCCCGGTTCACGATCCTGGACGAAACAGCGCCCTGACCGCGCGCAGCGCCTGCCGGCGCGGGTCGCCGGTGAGGGTGTCGACGAACAGGACACCGTCGCAGTGGTCCGTCTCGTGCTGCAACGCCCGGGCCAGGAACCCCGACCCGGTGACCGTCACCGGGTCGCCGTGCTGGTCGGCGCCGGTGACGGTGACCGTCTGCGCGCGGGGGGTGGGGAAGGCCAGGCCGGGCAGCGACAGGCACGCCTCGTCCCCGGTCTGGACCCCGGCCCGGGCGGTGACCTGCGGGTTCACGACATGGCCGCGGCCCTGCGCCGTCGCGTACACGAACACCCGCGCCGCGACGCCGACCTGGGGCGCGGCCAGCCCGGCCCGGCCCGGTGCGGCATCGAGGGTGTCGAACAGGTCCGCGACGAGCGCGTGCAGGGCGGCATCGAACACGGTCACCGCCTGCGCCGGGCGGCGCAGGACCGGGTCGCCGTAGCGGCGGATGATCTGGGCGCTCACCTGCGCAAGGGTACGTGCGGGGCGGCCCGGACCCGGCTTGACAAGGGCCTACACTATGCCGACTTCCCACCCCCGGAGGCACTGCCATGGCCCACCCGGCCACGCGGGCAGACGTGCGGTCACACCGCCGCGGCCCAGGTCACGACCGCTTTCGATCCACCCCGTGGATCATCGGCGGGCTCGTCGCCGTCCTCGCCGCCGGTGGCGGCTGGCTCACGTACCACCGGCTCACCGGCAGCACCTGCACCGGGTCGGTCACCGCGACCGTCGTCGCCGCACCGGCGACCGCGACGCTCCTGGAGGACCTGGCGACGAAGTGGTCGTCGACGGACCCGACCGTCGGCGGGCTGTGCGCGCACGTCGCCGTGTCCGCCCGCGACACCGCCGGCACCGCCCAGGCGCTGGGCACCGAGTGGGACGCGAAGACCGGCACCCCACCCGACGTGTGGGTCCCCGACTCCTCCGCCTGGGTGCGGCGCGCCTCGACCGCGGCGATCGCCGAACGGATGATGCCCGACCTGCAGCCCAGCCTCGCCCGGAGCCCGTCGGTGCTGGCGATGCCCGAGCCGATGGCCCGGGCGCTGGGCTGGCCCGACACCGACATCACCTGGCAAGAGATGATCAACAAGGTGGCGGCGGACCCGCAGGGCTGGGCGAAGTACGGCAAACCCGGCTGGGGCGCGTTCAAGTTCGGCATGTCCGACCCGCTGCAGTCCACCGCCGGGCTCCTCGCGCTCATGGCGATGCTCGACGGCAACGACGACGGTGAGGTCACCCCCGACGAGCAGGCGACCCTGGCGAAACTCAAACAGGAACGGGCCCTCTACACCGCCACCACCGGGCAGCTGCTCGACGGGCTGTCGAAGGCCGACCAGGCCGGCGCCGAGCAGGGCCTGCAGTACGTGTCCGCGTTCCCCGCCCTCGAACAGGACGTCCTGACCTACAACAAGGCAAACCCGCACACCCCGCTCGTGGCCGTGTACCCGTCCAACGGCAGCGCCGACGCCGACAACCCGTACCTGATCCTGGAGGCGCCGTGGGCGTCGAAGGACAAGCAGGAGGCGGCGAAGGCGTTCCTGACGTTCGCGCGCGGGCCCGAAGGGCGCAAGGTGTTCCTCGACGCCGGGTTCCGCGACCCGAACCGCGAAGCGGGCCCGGCCCTGTCCGGGTCGACGTTCGCCGCCCGGATCAAGACCGTGCCCCGCGCGGTCCTGCTGCCCGAGTCGGTCAAACAGTCGATGGACACCTGGACCGCCCTGACCCGCCCCACCAACGTCCTGCTCGTGCTCGACGTGTCCGGGTCGATGAACGAGCAGGTCCCCGGGACCGGCAAGACCCGCATGCAGCTGGCCAAGGACGCCGCCCACGGCGCCGTGGCACTGTTCGACGGCGACGTCGACGCCGGCCTGTGGGTGTTCTCCACCCGCCAGAACGGCACCACCGACTACCGGCAGCTCGTCCCCATCGGCCGCGTCGGCGACCAGGTCAACGGCAGGCCCCGCCGCGAACAGATGACCGCCTCCATCGACCGGCTCGCCGCGACCGGCGACACCGGCCTCTACGACACCGCCGCGGCCGCGCAGCAGGCCGTCGCCGACACCTTCCAGCCCGGCGCCACGAACCTGGTCGTGCTCATGACCGACGGCAAGAACGACGACACCACCGGCGGGCTCAACCTCGACCAGCTCCGCGAGAAGCTCCAGGCCAACGCCGCCGGCGACCGGAAGGTCCCGATCGTCACCGTCGGCTACGGCAACGACGCCGACTTCACGTCGCTGCAGGAGATCTCCCGCGTGAGCGGCGGCACCCTGTACACGTCCAAGACCGCGTTCGACATCAACGAGGTCCTCCTCACCGCCATCTTCGGCCGGATCTAACCCCGCAGCGGGTTCGGGACCCGGCACCACCTGTCCTGCAGCGGGTCCGGGGCGAGCCGCATCGCGGTGGTCGCCTTCAGCGGCCAGTCCCGCCGCAGGATCACGTCGCGGTCCGCACCCGCCGCACCGGCCCGGACGGCGTCGGTGACGTGCTGCCACAGGCCCGGGTCGGCGAGGGCCGCGACGAGGCTCGCCAGGACCGTGCTGCCTGCCGCCGCGAGCAGCTTCGTGCGCAGCGCGTCCTCGTCGTCGGTGGGCAGCGCACCGATGAGCGGCGGCATGACGTGCCCGGCCCGGCGCAGCCGCCCCGGGTGGACGTGGATGCCGCCGAGGTCGCGGTAGTACAGCCGCACCGGCGCACCCGCGACGACCTCCACGAGCAGGTTCTGCCCGTGCGCCTCCAGGGCCACACCGTTGGCGAGCAGCTCCAGCAGCGGCGGCACCATCAGCGCCACGAACTCCCGGAAGAACCGCGGCGTGAGCAGGTCCGGGCGGTGGGGGAGCAGCGCCACCGGCAGCACGTCCGCGCCGGGCGGCGGCCCCGCCCGCCACACCGCACCCAGCGCCCGCTGCGGCACACCGGCGTCGTCGAGGACCGTCCCCGCCGACCGCTCCGCCAGCACACCGAGCTCGGGGGTACCGGCGGTCAGCGCGACGAGCAGCGCCGAGGCCAGGGGACCGTTGTGGACCGCCGCCGCCGACAGGGTCCGCACCGCGCTGGTCATCTGCACCTCCACCGCCGTCTTCACATGCCCGCCGGGGACCTCCAGGGTCCGCAGCGACATCAGCGGCCGGGCCGGGATCTCCACCCCGGTGTCGGTGACCAGGCCCGTGGCGAGGGCCCGGGGGAGCTGCCACGGGTGGACCGGGAACCGCGGCGGCACCGGCACCCCCGACGTGCGCCACCGGCCCGGGTCCGTCTCCACCACCCGCAGCCGCACGTCCGGGTGGTGCTCCGGGGCGTAGGCGAGGACGTCGAGGGTCGACAGGCCGATCCTGGTCCGGCAGCACGGATGCAGCGGATGACCGTCCACAATCGACTGCTCCGCCCCGGCCAGCCCGCCGAACGGGCTCGGCGGCGCCGTCATCGCCAGGGCCAGGTTCGCGACGCTGTTGTCGAGCTCCACCCGGAACCCGGCGGCGAGGCCGAGCGCCGCGGCGAGGGTGCCGGGGTCGGTGAACGCGGCGCCGTCGGCGACCACCCGGTGCAGCGGCGGGCCGAACAGCGGCGGCGGCGCACCGCCGAGCCGGGCCGGGTCGATGACCTGCTCCCGCCACAGCGCACCCCACAGGCGGGTGAGCACCGCGGCGCGGGCCGGCGGTACCGCCGCCGAAAAACGCGGCAGGAGATCGGGCCGGTGCGCGTCGAGCACCGCGGCGGTCGCGGCGACGTCGGGGGCGTCCACCCGGCGAGTCTAGAGAGGCGCCCGCGACGGCTGGGAATCGCATCGTCCGTTCGGCCCAATGTGTCAGCGCCAACCACCCGGCTGCCCGTTCACCTGCGGAAATGCTGTGATGTACGCGAGGATCAGCTTGGAGCACGGACGCTTCGGGAGGCCAATATGGAGATTCGACAACTGACGGCCAGCACGCCGGCCGCCGCCCCGCCACCAGCACCACCGAAGACGGCGGTGCCCGGCGCGGCGACCAACGCGGCCGTGGAAGCGCCCGCACCCCCGCCGAAGGGCGGCCTGCCCGCATCGCAGCAGGTGCTGAGCAAACTCACCCCCGGCGACCGCGCCGCCATCGCCGGCGCGACCGGCTACCACCTGTCACCGACGGGCGCCGTCACCAACGTGTCGGGTGCGGTACCGCCCTGGTCGTTCATCATGGCGTTCGCGGCCTCCCGCACCGCCGGGCCCCCCGACGACACCGTCAAACCCGACAAGGCCGCCGACGACGGCGGCCAGATCGACGTCACGGTCTGATCCGGCCGGCCCCGAACGCACCGGGGATGCGCCGGCACGCCGACGGCCGGCGCATCCCGTCACCAGTCTGCACGCGCACCGCGCCCGGTTACGGTCCGGTTTCGGGGTGTAAACAACGACCGGTGGGGCGTTGACCGCACCGGGGTCCGGCCCGTGTCATGGTGGTATGACCACCGACGTGCAGCACATCGGCGTGCAGTACTCACAGCTGCTCACCACGATCGACAAACGCGACTGGACCGGCCTGGCCGGCCTCGTCACCGACGACGTCGTCTACCACCGTCCCGGCTGCCCGCCCATCGAGGGCGCGGAGCAGTTCGTCGCGTTCTACCGCCGCCGCTGCATCGTCTCCGCCGGGCGGCACCACGTCGACCGGTGCGTCACCGCTGACGGGCCGGACGGGCAGGGGTTCTGCTGGGGCCGCTTCGACGGCATGTCCCACGCCGGGGTACCGCTCAACGAGATCTTCGCCGACTGGTACGAACTGCGCGGCGGCCGCATCGCCCGCCGCCGCACCTTCTACTACCGCCCGGCCATCTAGTGCACGAATAACGCCGGGGTCGCCTGTCGGCCCCGGCGTTGTTCCACGCCGTCTGGTTGACATAATGTACATTATCGAACATCCGCCGGGTACGGTGGCGGGGGCCGATATGTCGGGCGCTGGCGCGCCACGACATATCGGATTTTTCGCCCGACGGGGTATCCGCCCGTCGTTGCGCGGCTTTGGCACCAGGCCGACGGTGGCGCTGGTCACGGACGGTTGCGGATCTCCGGTCGTCCGGGGCGGGACGGCGCAGGTGGGCACGAACGCTGACCCGTTCGGGTGACGGCACGCTAGGTGATCGTCGTATGCGGGCGATACCCTGGCCGTATGCGTGAGGTGCGCAAGGAGCGGGTGACGGTGACGATGCCGGCCGACGACGCCGCGGCGGTGCGGCGGTTCGTGGACTCGGGCGGCGCGGAGTCGGTGTCGGCGTACGTCGCCGAGGCGGTCCGGGGCCGGCTGGCCCGGGACCGGGCCCTGCTGACGCTCAACGAGCTGTACGCGCAGCGGGGGGTGCGGCTGGACCCGGAGCACCACGCGTGGGCGCGTGAGGTGCTGGGGGTGGCACCCGCGAACGGGACGGTGTCGTGACCGCGGTCGGGGGGCGAATCCTGGACAGCTCCGCGATCCTCGGGTTCGTGGCGGGCAAGCCGTACAGTTCGGCGATCGTGTGGCACGCCGTGGATCAGGGTGTGGTCCTGGCGGTCCCGGCGGCGGCCCTGGCCGAGGCGTGGGCACAGACGTCGCCGAAAGACTATGACGTGTTGAAGGTACTGCTGAGCCTGCCGGTCGTGGTCGTCGACGAGCTGACGGCGGCGGACGCGGTGGACAGCGGGGCGTTGTTCTCCGGTGAGGGCGGCCCGGCGACGGTGGCGGCGGCGCACGTGGTGCGGCGGGCGCAGGCCCGGCCGGGCTGGGCGATCGTCACCGACCGGGCGCAGCTGCTGCGGGAGCTGGACCCGCAGGCGGAGATCGACGAGCTGCCGTAGCGCCCCTCGGGAATGCGAATATTTCTGCCGCTGTGTGGTGGGCGGGTCTGTCGTACGGTGTGTCGCGTTCGGAAAATGTCGTAGGTGGCTGGTATGACTGTTCCGACACATGTTCGATAGCTGGGTTGGGGAGGGTGCGATGGTTGCCGCGCGGACCGCGGCCAAGGGCTTGTCGACGGTGGATCTGGAGCAGATCCGGGACACCCTCGCGGCCGGCCGGAAACCGAAGGTCGTGTTCACCGAGCAGGCCGGGCAGATCGCCGGGCAGCTGGGCCAGGTCGTCGCGCTGACGGACCCGGAGCTGTCCGACGAGTGGGTCGTGGTCCGGTTCGGCCGCGACGAGTTGCCGTTCTCCCCCGCCGATCTGGCGATTGCACCGAAGACCACGGCGGCGAAGCGTGGTGCCGCCGCCGTGCCCGCACCTCGTGAGGAGAGCTCTGTGCCAGCCGCTTCCGTTGCCGACTCCCCCGCCGCCGTGACCTCAGCCGCGGCGCCGGACTCCCCTGCCGACGCCGCTGCGGCGTCCTCCTCTTCACCTGCCCCGGACGCCGGCGGCGGGTCCGATGTGGGCTCGGCTCCCGGTTCGGACCCTGCCGGGTCGGGCTCGGCCGCGGCGGCGGGCTCGGGTTCGGGCGGTGCCGGTTCGGCTTCGGCTGGGTCGGCGGCCGGGTCCGGTGGTGATTCGTCCGATTCGTCGGGTTCGGGGGAGTCGAGGCCGTCCTCGAGCAAGCCGCCGGCGAAGAAGACCGCGCCGAAGGCGAAGCCGCCGGCCGGGCTGACCGTGACGCTCGCCTACGCCGACGGCGAGTGGACGGTCGCGGCGAACCAGGGCGCGAAGGCGCTCGCGAAGCCGTACGTGATCAAGGCCGGCGAGGCGCTGAAGATGGTCGCGATGCTCGACGTGCCCGGCGTCCACGAGGCCGTCGAGGAGATCGTGTCCGCGGCCCGCGCCGAGGCCGAGAACCAGGCCGAACGCCTCCGCGCCGAGCTCGCCGAGATCGAGGCCCGCCTCGCCGAACTCCGCGAGGCCGAGTAGCGGCGGGCCCCGGCTGCGGTACGACGACCGCAGCGGGGGCACGCCGGCCGGTCCCCGGGACCGCTGTGGAGCCGCAACGCTGCATAGCCGGAGCGTCGGATTGACGGATTGCGCGCGGCTGCGGCGCCCTGGGGTGTCACGGTCGCGGGCGCCGGACACTGTCGCCGCGTGCCGCGCCCGTCGGGGGCTGGACTCGCTGGAGTGCAGCCGGTGCTTCGGCGCCGACGGCCACTCCTTGGCTCGGCGCGGCGCCCCGCCTCCGGGCCCGTGGGAGCGACGGCGGCCAGCGCCGGGAGCGCCCCCGTCGGCAGCGGACCCAGCCACGCCGACGGCCGGGGCGCCGGCGCGCTGAGGTGTGGGGCGCTGACGTGTAGTGCGGTGCGGCGGTGGATGTGCGGGCGCGGTGGTGTCGGCGGTGTCGGCGGTGCGCTGGTGAGGATTGGCCGACGGGATGGTTCGCGGGCAAAGGGGTTGACGCTACCGTTCTCGGGGTCGGGACCAGCGCGGAGAACGGAAATCGGACGTGAGTGACGGGGAGCCGGCGCGGATCGGCGTGGACGCGGCCGCGGCCGCGGCCGCGGAGCGGGACATGGTTCCGGCGCAGTCCCGAAAGGCCCTCGACGGTGCCGGCGGTGATGGTGCCGTGGACGGTACTGCCGCCGATGGTGCTGCCGGCGACGGTGGTGGCGCTGCACAGGTGGTGACTCCCCCGGCTGCGCGGATGCCCCTGGATGCCCGGGTCCCGACTTCGGTCCTGGACCGTGCGGCGGACCGCCCCGCGCACGCGGACGGCCCGGGACACGGGAGCGGTTCGGGGCGGGCGGACGGTGCAGGGCTTCGCGGCGCGCAGCGGTGGCGCACGCCGGTGACGTGGAAGGTGCTGCTCGGGGCGGCGCGGGTCGTCGTGTGGCCCGTCGCCCGGCTGCGGGTCACCGGTGCGCTGCCGCAGCGGCTGCGGGGCGGGCCGGTCATTCTCGCCGTCAACCACATCGGGCCGTTCGACCCGGTGGCGGTCACCGCCGCGTGCCGGGTGGCTCGGGTCGCGCCGCGGCTCATGGCCACCGGCGGGCTGTTCAAGGCGCCGGTCGTCGGGGCGGTGATGCGGGCGTCGGGGCACATCCGGATCAACCGGCGGCAGGCGAACGTCGCCGACGCCGTCGACGACGTGACGCGGGCCCTCGCGGTGGGGTCGCATGTGCTCGGGTACCCGGAAGGGCGGATCACCCTCGACCCGGGAATGTGGCCGGAGCGGGGCAAGACGGGGCTGGCCCGGGTCGCGCTCGCGACCGGGGCGCCGGTCGTCGCGGTCGCGCAGTGGGGGGCGCACGAGGTCGCGGCGTGGGGCGGGTTCGGGCCGACGGTGCGGGCGCTGGCCCGGGCGCTGGTGCGCCGGCCGGTGGTGCGGGTCCACTTCGGCCGGGTCGTCGACCTCGGCGGGATCGAGCCGGGGGCGCCGGGTGCGGCGCAGCGGGCCACCGACCGGATCATCGATGCGATCACCGCGGAACTGCGGGAGTTGCGGGTCGACGAGCCGCGGCTGCCCCGGTACATCGACCCGGTCCGGCCGTTGAGCGTGCAGCGGCGCCACCGGCCCAGCGGACGGTGACCATCCGTCGCCCCGGCAGCACATGAGCGGGGCCCGTGCACGAGCACGAACGGCTGCCCGGGGTTACGCGCCCTCGCGGCGCATGCGCAGGTAGGCCAGGACGGCCTCGCGGGTGGTGCGTACGCCCAGGACCTCGCGGGCTTCGGCGATGCGGCGGTTCGCGGTGCGCAGGGACAGGAACTCGGCCGCCGCGGCCGCCGCGATCGTCTCCCCGCCGGCGAGGCGTTCGAGGAGGGCGCGCTGCTCGGGGGCGAGGACCGGGCCGCCGGCGTCGTCGGCGGGTTCGGTGCCGAGGTCGGCGTCGGGGTCGGTGGTGACGGGGCCGATGCGGGCCAGGTCGGCGAGCAGTGCCCGGCCGATGTCGGCGGTGGTGTCGCTGATGGCGACGATCCCGGCGCCGCGGGCGGCCGCGTAGAGGGCCAGTTCGGCGGTGTCGCTGTCGGCGATGCGGCCGTAGAGGGCGAGGCGGGCGTCGGTGACGTCCCATGCCTGGTCGGTCAGGGCGAAGCCCTCGCGGGTGGTCCAGCCGGCGCGGGCGAGGCGGCGCAGCACGGCGGTGGCGTCGGCGCCGGACGCGACGACGTACCGGGGTGCGAGCGCGGGGTCCCCGGTCATCGGCGGGCCGCGGGTGTAAACATGCGCCCACCATGCGATGAACGGGCCGTCGCGCACAAGACCACAGCGTTACTCATCCACAGTCCTCAATGGCCGCCGGAGTGGGCGCCTTGTGCCCGTTTCCGCCGGCTCGCAAACACAATGCCGTCACTGGCCGAGCTCCTCGATGGCGAGGGCGGCGGCCTCGGTGCGGGTGCGGGCGCCGAGCTTGCGCATGCCGGAGCGGATGTGGGTCTCGACGGTCTCCCGGGAGATGCCCAGCTGCCCGGCGATGCGGCGGGTCGGCTCGCCGTTGGCGACCAGGCGCAGCACGTCGCGTTCGCGGTCGGTGAGCTCGTCGCCGGCGCGGCGGCCGCGGGTGTCGCGGCGGATCGAGTGCCGGCGCAGGGCCCGGCGGGCCCGGCCGAGGAGCACGACCAGGCCGGCCTCCTCGGCGAGGCGTTCGGCCTCCAGCAGCGGCGGCACCGCAGCCTCCGCCCCGTCCTCGAGGAGGCCCTGGGCGAGCAGGCAGCGGACCTCCTCACGGCGGGCGAGCTCGTGCCAGGCGGCGGCGGCCTCGGCGAAGCGGTCCGGGGCCTTCCACGCCTCGAGTGTCGCCTGGACCGGCGGGAGGGGCGCGGCGTCGTCGCCGCCGGCGTAGGAGGTGCCGGCGTCGTAGGCGGCCCAGCGGGCGGTGATGCTGCGCAGCCCGTCGACGAGCGGCGTCGACCCGGCCGCGGCCGGTGGGGCGAACGCCTGGTCGGGGCGGCCGTCGAGCCACGCCGCCTCGCGGGTCACCCAGTCCAGGACCGGGGCCGCGGACGCGGGCCGGTTCTGCAGGGCCTCCAGGCGGGCCCGGGCCGGGGCGAGCAGGCCGCCGTCGGCCTCGGCGAGGCTCGCGGCGGCCACGGCGTAGCCGCGGGCGAGGGCGGGCAGGGTCCGGTCGGCGAGGTCCCCGGCCCGGCGCACGACCTCGTCGATCTCGGCGCCGCGCAGGGCGTCGCACCACAGCTGCGCGGCCAGGAACCGGGTCTGCCAGCTGTAGGCGAGGTCCCCGGCGCAGGCGGCGGCGGCCGCGGCGGCGGCCTGGGACGCCTCGGCGAGGCGGGCGTCGGCGGTGAGGGTCTCCACGAGCAGCCACGCCGACCAGCGGGCGGCCAGGGCGTCACCGGCCTGCCCGGCCGCGGACGCGGCGGTGGCCAGGCCGTACTCCCAGCCGGGCTGGCGGGTGCCGGCCCGCACGGCGGCGATCGCGGCGCGCAGGCCCGGGTGGGCCGGGGCGTCGCCGTGGACCTTGAGCAGCTCCTCGGCCCGGGCGACGGCGCCGCCGGGGTCGGTGGTGAGCATCGACAGCAGCCGGATGCGGTCCCGGCCGCCGAGGACGTCGGCCGGGGCGTCGTCCGGGACGGCCTCGACGGCGGCGGCCGCGGGGACGGGGCTGCCCTGCTGCAGGAGGGCCTCGCCGCGCAGGACGGCGGCGACGGGGTCGGTGGTGGCCGGGTCGATGACCCGCAGGCAGGAGCCGGGCCGGCCGGCGGCCAGGGCGGCGCGGGCGGCGGCGATGCGCACCTGCGGCTCGGCGTCGACGCCGGGCAGGTCACAGGCGAGCAGCAGCAGCTCGGCCCGGTCCCCGGACGACTCGGCGGCGGCGGCCGCGGCCACGGCGACCTGGTAGGCCTCCGCGGCGGCGCCGGCCGCGGCGAGGTGGCGGGCCGCCTCCCGCGGCGGGACGAGGGTGGCGAGGCGGCGGTGCAGGGCCGCGCGTTCGGCGGTGTCGAGCAGGCCCGCGGCGACCTCGGCCGTGTACGGGGAGACGGGGGCGGCGACGCCGTCGGTGAGCTCGACGAGGCCGGTCTCGACGAGCTCGGTGAGGCCCTCGCCGAGGACGGTGGCGGTGACGGGCCGGCCGAGCAGGCCGAGGGCGGCCATGGCGGTGCGGGCGGGGCGGGTCAGGTCGGCGAGGGCACCGGCGACGGTGTAGGCGAGGCCCTTGTCGAGGCCGTCGCCGCCGTCGCGGGGGGTGCCGCCCTGAGCGACGTGCTTGGCGAGGGCGACGACGGCGAGGGGTACGCCACCGGCCCGCCGGACGAGGTCGGCGACGACGGTCGGGGACGCGGACGGGGCGAGCTGGCGCACGAGGGCGGCGGCCGCGTCGGCGGGCATCGGCGGCATCTGCAGCCAGGCGCCGGACCGGTCCGCGGCGGCGCGCAGGGCCCGCTCGGCGTCGCCGGGGAGCCGGTGCGGCGTGCGCAGGGTGACAACTATCCGACAGTGCTCGGCGATGGCCGGGAGCGCGGCGACAGTCAGCGGATCCGCCCACTGCAGGTCGTCGAGGAGTAGCAGGCCGTGACGGACGCGGGAGCGGACGGCCTCGGCGAGCAGCGGCGCCTCATGTGACGGGAGTCGCACCCGCACCGCCCGCGACAGCGGCAGCGCCGGGACGCCGCGCAGCATGGCCAGGGCCCCGCCGCTGAACACGGGCCCGCGGAAGGACTCCCCGAGGCGCTTGAGCACACCCGTGCGGCCCGTCCCGGGCGCGCCGGCGATGACCACCAGACCCGGGTTGTGCAGGGCGTCCACCGCCGCGGCGAGCAGCTCGGCGGGCGGCCACACGGCAGGAACGCTCGCCCGGCCCACGACCGCGGACACCACCGCCGGCCCGGCCGCCTCGGCGGCGACGGGCTCTTCAGTCGGTGCCTCAGGCACGGGAAGCCTCCATTCCTGGCACGAACATGGGATCCTGCGCGCGCAGGATATTCGTAATGTGTGTGCCGTACGTGCGTGACATGACGGTACTGATTGCACCCAGGAGCGAAGAATGAGCGAGGTCCACCCCTTGGACACCCGAGGGTACGTCGGCATTGTGGCTGAAACGACCGGCCTCGCGCAGTCGGTGATCGGTCTGTGCCCGGCGTCGAAGCGGAGCTGACCCCGTGGCTCCAGGACCACTCAGCTCCCGTGTGGGCGATCTCTGCGGCGAGGTCGGCAACCGGCTCGGCGGGGCCGCGCAGGCCCAGGTCGTCGACGTGCGGCGGCGCCTCGGCGAGCCGCTGCGGGTCGCGATCGCCGGCCGGCTCAAGTCCGGCAAGTCCACGCTCGTCAACGCGCTGATCGGGCGGCGGGTCGCCCCGACCGAGGTCGGCGAGTGCACGCGTATCGTCACCCAGTTCCGCTACGGCACCTCCGACCGTGTCGACGTCGTCAAGCGCAACGGCGCCCGGGTCAGCCTCCCCCTCGACGAGGCCGGGATGATCCCCCAGCGCCTCGGCGTGCCCCGGCACGAGGTCGCCTACGTCGACGTCACGCTCACCAGCGACCACCTGCGTGACCTGACCGTCGTCGACACGCCCGGCCTGTCCTCGGCCAACACGTCCGTGTCCGACCAGGCCCGCCGGTTCCTGTTCTCCGAGGCCCCGATCGACGACGACCTCGACTCCGACTCCGCCGGGGCCCTGTCCGGGGCCGAGGCGATCATCTACGTGTTCACGCAGTCGGTCCGCGAGGACGACGTGCAGGCCCTCGAGGCGTTCCGGTCGATCTCGGCCCGGCTGTCCAGCAACCCGATCAACTCCCTGGGCCTGTTCAACAAGGTCGACAAGCTCGCCGGCGGCGGCATGGACCCGTGGCCGATCGTCGCGCCGCTGGCCAACGACCAGTCGAAGGTCTTGCGCCGGGTCGTCTCCGACGTCGTGCCGGTGGTGGGGCTGCTCGCCGAGACCACCGAGGCCGGCCGGCTCACCGCCGCCGACTGCGAGGCCCTGCGCCAGCTCGCCGCGCTCCCCCAGGGCGAGCGGACCGTGCTGCTGGCCTCCGTCGACCTGTTCACCAGCCGTGAGTGCCCGGTGACCCGCGAGTCGCGGGAGCGGCTGCTGCGGCTGCTGGACCTGTACGGGATCAGCTTCGCCATCGCCCAGCTGGTCGCGAAGCCCACCCTGGCCACCGGGGAGCTCGTCCGGATGCTGTTCCAGGCGTCCGGGTTCCCGCGGCTGCGCCAGACCCTCGACCACGCGTTCCGCTGGCGCACCGACGCGATCAAGGCCGGCTGGGCCCTGTCGAGCCTGGAGAAGATCGCCAGCCACGCCGAGCGCCCGCACGACCGGGAGCTGCTGCGCGACGCGATCGAGCGGGTCCTGCAGCAGCCCGAGTCGCACCGGCTGCGCCTGCTGGAGGTCGCGCAGCTCGTCACCACCGGCGCCGTGGACCTGCCCGACCAGATGGAGGGCGAGCTGACCCGCCTGGCGCTGTCCAACGACCCCGGCTGGATCCTCAACCTGCCAAGCGCCGACCGCGACTCGATGGTCCGCGCCGCCCTGGACGCCGCCACCCGCTGGCGCGCCTACGCGGTCGCTGGGGCCAGCCCGTCACAGTCCCGGGTTGCGCTCGTCGCCCACCGTGGTTTCTACCTGCTGTCGCAGCGCATCCGCGGCGGAGGGGCAAATGTCCGGTAACGCGAACGACAACCGGCCGCAGCAGGCCCGCGGCGGTGGAGCAAATGTCCGATAATCACACGAACAGCCGTCCGTCCGGTCCGCCGGCCGGACGGTCACCAGCCATTGCGCGCTCAGCCCATAACCGAGGCCCCCACCCCCAGGAGCCGAAGATGTCCTCCAACAGCCTGCGCCTGCTCGCGGTCGCCGTCGCGCTCGTCATCGCGGTGCTCACCGGCGTGGCGACCGGTCTGCTCGGCGGCGCCCCGAACTGCCCCGCCCAGACCGTCACCGCGTCGGCCCCGGCCGTCGACGGTGCCGCCGGCGCCGCCGGTGCGGTCAAGGCCGGCGAAGGCGGCACACCCGAGCAGCCCGACGGCAAGGCCACCGCGCCCACGACGCTGCAGGCCCAGTCGAAGGCGTGCGACGCGCAGGAGTCCTTCGGCGTCAAGCCGGCCCTCGTCGCGTTCGTCGGGACCCTGTTCGTCGGCGCCGCCCTGCTGCTGTTGCTGCTGCTGTCGACCCGCGGCCGGGGCGGGTCCGCGCCGGTGTCGGCGCCGCCCGGCGCCGGCGGGCAGTCCGACGCCGACCGGCGCGCGCTCGTGCAGGCCACGATCTACGTGCGGGACCGGGTCACCAGCAAGGCCCTCGGCGACCGGCTCGGCGCCGCCCTGCACGACGCGGGCGTGACGACCCTGGAGCCGACCGGGGTCCGGTTCGACCCGGCCCACCACGAGGCGGGCGGCACCACCCCGACCAACGACCCCGGCCTCAACGGGCAGATCTCCGGTGTCGAGGTCCCCGGCTACGTCGACCGCGACGGGCGGGTCCTGCGGGCCCCGATCGTCACCGTCTTCCAGGCCGCGCGCAGCGCCGGCGGCGCCACCGGCGCCCACCCGACGGTGCCCCCGGCCACGACCGGGCGCCGCCCGGCCCAGCCCGGCACCGCGACCGGCCAGCACCCGATCGTCGCGCCGAACCAGCACACCCAGCCTGCGCCACCGACCCACCCGAACCAGACCACGCAGCCGCGCAGGGAGCAGCCACGATGACCACGACCCCCAACGCTCCCGCCGGTCAGGCGCCGAAGAAGCCCGCCGACCCGACCGCGGCGCTGGGCAAGCTGCTCAAGGCCGGCGTCGAGGGCAGCCTCGCCTACCTGCGCAAGATCGACCCGGACGCGGCCGCCGACATCGACACCGAACGGCGCCGCGAGGTCCAGCGACCCAAGATCGTCGTGGTCGGTGAGACGAAACGCGGGAAGAGCTCGCTGACCAACATGCTCATCGGCGTGCCCAACCTGTCGCCCGTCGACGCGGCCGTGGCCACCGCCTCCTACCTGGAGTTCATGCACAACCCGCAGCACGGCGCCCGGGCCTACATCCCCGGCCGCGAGGACCCCGTCCCGATCGGGCTGGGCGACCTGCGCGACTGGGGTACCGTCCTGGGCCGCATGCCCGACGGGATGCGCCCCCCGCGCCGGATCGAGATCATGCACTCGGCGCCGCTGCTGCAGTACCTGACGCTCATCGACACGCCCGGCACCGGCGGCCTCGACTCGATGCACGCTGAGGTGGCGATGGACGCGGTGGAGAAGGCGACGGCCCTGCTGTTCGTCGTCGACTCCTCCAGCCCGTTCTCCAAGCCGGAGATGAACTTCCTCATCGAGGCCAGCAAGAAGGTCAACTTCGTGCTGTTCGCGCTGACGAAGGTCGACGCCTACCCGGGCTGGCGCAAGATCCTCGACGACAACAAGGGCCAGCTGCAGACCCACGCACCCCGGTTCGCCTCCGCACCCTGGTTCCCGGTCTCGGCCCGGCTGGCCGAGCTGGCCATGCAGATGCCGAAGGACGCCGCCGCGGAGCTCATCCGCGAGTCGCGCATCGCCGAGCTGCAGCACGCCCTGATCGACCTGGCCTCCAAGGGCCACCTGCTGCAGCAGGCCAACGTGCTGCGCTCGGTGCGTTCCGAGTACATCCGCTTCGACCAGGAGCTCGGCGACCGGATGAAGGCCACCGACCCCGACCCGGCCGACGCCGAACGGGCCAAGGAGGAGCGCGCGCAGGTCGCCACCCGCAAGCGCACCGAGTCGCGGCAGTGGTCGCTGGCGCTGTCGACGGAGACCCAGCGGGCCCGGGTCGAGGCGACGTCCCGGCTGCGCAACTACATCACGCAGCTGCAGGAACAGTTCATGGAGAAGATCGACAAGGGCGGCCGCGGGGACATCTCCGACCTGCCGGCCGAGCTGGACAAGGCGCTCTACGCGCTGTCCGTGCGACTCTCCCACGACCTCGAGTTCCGCTTCCGCAAGGTCGGCGAGCGGGTCCTCGCGCAGGTGTTCCACCCGCACGAGCTCCAGCACGTCCTGCGCGGCCTCAACGCCCGGCTGCGCCACGCGCTCGGCACGAAGCCGCGGCGGGAGCAGTCCGGCGACGGCGCGATGGTCGTCATGTCCTCGGCCGGTATGGCGATGATGGCCGCCCGCGTGCCCGGCATGATCGGCGGGGCCGGCGCCCTCGGCGCGATCGGCCTGGCCGGGGCCGGGCTCGTCCTGCCCGTCGTCGGGGTCGGCCTCGGCCTCGCCGCCGGCGCCTACATGATCTTCAAGCGCAAGAGCATGGCCGACAAGCAGCAGGCCCGCCAGTGGCTGCGCGAGGTCCTCAGCGAGGCCCGGGCCGCCCTGTCCGACGAGATCATGCACCGGTTCACCGACCTGCAGTACGCGCTGACCCTCGCCCTCGACGAGGCCATCGAACGGCGGGTCAAGCAGCTCGACGCGCACATCGCGAACATCGACAAGTCCCTGGGTGAGGACAAGGCGGAACGAGCCAAGCGCAAGGCGGCGCTCAACACCGAACGGGAAGGTCTCCGGTCCCGCATCAAGCAGGTCGACGAGGTGCTCGTGCGCATCCGCGCGCTCACCCCGTCCGCCCCGGCCGATGCCGGCGCCGAGGCCGCCGAGGCGTAAGGGGGTCTGACGATGGACGGGCACTGGGAGTGGTCCGAGGGCGGCGGCGACGACGCCGACACCGCCGACCTCAACGGCGACGCCGGGCATGACCTGCACGGCGGGTTCGAGGCCGAGGGGTTCGAGGCGCACGGCGACTACAGCACCGACTTCGGCGGCGACGAGCACGGCCCCGGCGGCCACCTCGACAGCGGCCACGCCGGTGACGACCTCGAGGAGCCGCTCGGCACCGAGCACGCCACGGCCGAATACGACGAGTCCCTGCACGGCCACGACGACCTCGGCGGCCACGAGGACACCGGCCACGACGGCACCGGTGACAGCGGCGGCGACGGCGGCGACGGGGAGCACGACGTCCAGCTCGACGACCGGCACCTCGACCCCGGCCACGACGATACCGACTCGCACGAAACCGGCTCGCACGACACCGGCGACCCGGGCCGGCCGGACCACGACGGCGGCGCCGAGCACCACGAGGCCGCGTTCGGCGCCGACCCCGACGTCGACGCGTCCGCCGACGACCCGGCCTGGCACGACGTGCAGTTCCCCGACGAGCTGCACCTGCAGGACCCGCCCGCGCCCGTCGACGGGTTCCCGTGGACCGACGCCGACGTCCTCGGCGGCCCGGACCACAGCCTCTCCGCGGCGTTCGACCCGGCCGTCGAGCCCGGCACCGCCGAACCCGCCGGCCTCGCCGACTACGAACACCTCGACGTGCCGCCCGGCACCGACCCGTGGAGCCTCCTGCTCGGCTCGGAGGACCCGGCCACGAGCAGCCTCGCGACCTACTGGGCGCCGCAATAGGACAACGGCCGGACCAGACGACAAAGCGGCGGATTCGGTACTGACCGCCAGTACCAAATCCGCCGCTTGTTGCTTGTGCCGTTAAGCCAGTGCCGTCCACAACAGGATCACGAAGAGGATCGCGACCAGGACCAGCACGACCACGATCACCGCGATCCAGTTGCGCTCGGCCGCCTCACCCTGCTGCGCCGGCGCCTGCCGGGCCGCCTGGGGCGGGAACGGCCCGGGCCGGGCCGGGACCACGGGCTGCTGCACGACCGGCTGCGGCGCCGGCTGGGGCCGGAACACCGGCTGCTGCACGACGGGCTGCTGCACCACCGGCGGGCGCTGCACCACCGGCTGCTGCACCGGGGGACGCGCCACCGGCTGCGGCATGACCGGCTGACGGACCGCCGGAGACACCGGCACCCCCGACATCGGCGCCGCCGAGACCGGCGTGTGCTGCATCGGGGGACGCTGCTGCACCGGCGGGCGCTGCATCGGCGGCGGCGCGGTCGCGGTCCGCGGGGTGCCGGACGCCAGCTGCGGCGGGACGGCCGCGCCGATGCACAGCGCACCCTCCACCACGACCGTCTCCGGCTGCTCGAGGGTCGTCGGCGCCACCCCGAGCTCGGTGTGGATCAGGTGCGCCGCGAGGGGAATCCGCGACGACCCGCCGACCAGGAAGATCCCGACGAGGTCCTTCGGCTGCAGCCGGGCCGACTCGACCGCCCGGCGCAGGCACGCGACCGTGCGCTCCAGGTACGGCTTGACGAGCGTCTCCAGCTCCTCGCGGGTCAGGTGCGCGTCGATCTCCATCGACGGGAGGTGGATGTCCGTCGACGCGGTCCGCGACAGCATCTCCTTCGCCCCGCGGACGTCCTCGTAGAGCATCCGGCGCAGCCGCCGGTCCGACGCGTCGGTCGGGTTGGCCAGGGCCGCCCACTTCTCGGCGTGGCTCTCCTGGTAGGTCTTGCCGAGGTGCTCCACGATCGCGTGGTCGAAGTCGAGGCCGCCGACGTCGGCCAGGCCGTCCTCGGCGAGGACCTCGAACCCGGACTGGGTGCGGCGCACCACCGTCGCGTCGAACGTGCCACCGCCCAGGTCGTAGATGGCCAGGCTGCGCCCCACCGGGACGGCGGAGCCGAGGACCGCGGTGAAGTACGACGCCGCACCGACCGGCTCGGCGATCAGCCGCGGCGTGCCCAGCCCGGACAGCCGGCACGCCTCCATCAGCAGCGACCGGCGCCGCTCACCCCACCGGGCCGGGTGGGTCAGGCGCACCTCCTCCGGCGCACCGCCCAGCTGCCGCCGCGCCTCCGCGTTCACCTGCGACAACACGTGCGCGAACAGCCGCGGCACGGGCATCGACGTGTCGGCGATGAACACCTCGCCGTCGTCGATGCGCCGCTTCGGGTTGGGCTCGAACCGGGCCGGGTCCAGCCGCGCGTTACGCTCGGCATCCCGGCCGACGAGGACCTTCCCGTCGGTGTTGAAGTACAGGGCAGAGGGCAGCAAGGGGGAACCGTCGAACAGCAGCGGTCGCATCCGCAAGTCGCCCGCGCGGACCATCGCAACCGTGTTCGACGTGCCGAAGTCAATGCCGAGCACGCGCATGTGCGTCACCCTACCTGTGCCGTTCCACGCCCTGCGTCGGCCGTCAAGCCTGCCGTTCACCCGCCGCACGCGTGGAGTTGACCGAACAACCGGGATACTGGCCGCGTGAAGCAGGTCCCTTACCTCGACGCGCCCGGACCGCTGGGCTTCGCCCACCGTGGCGGGGCGGCGGCCGGTGACGAGAACACGACAGCGGCGTTCGCCCGTGCCGCCGATCTCGGGTACCGCTACATCGAGACCGACACGCACGCCACCGCCGACGGGGTCGCGGTCGTGTTCCACGATGACACGCTGCAGCGGCTCCTGGGGCGCCCGGGTCGGATGATCGACCTACGCTGGGCCGACCTGCGCACCGAGCGCGTCGGCGGCGCCGCGGCCGTCCCCCGCCTCGACGAGGTCCTCGACGCCCACCCCGGCATCCGGTTCAACATCGACGCCAAGACCGAGCACGCGGTCGCCCCGACCGTCGAGGTGATCGAGCGGCTCAAGGCCCACGACCGGGTCCTGCTCGCGTCGTTCTCCTCGGCCCGGCTGCGCCGCCTGCGCCGCCTCGCCGGGCCCGCCGTCGCCACGTCCATGGGGATGCGGGAGGTCGCCGCCCTGTACGGCTCCTACCGCCTCGGGCGCCGGTACACGCCCCTGGAGGCGGTCGTCGCCGTGCAGATCCCGCCGCGCTACGGCCGCCTCGCCCTGGCCACGCCGGCGTTCGTCGGCTACTGCCACCGGATGGGGCTGCAGGTGCACCTGTGGACGATCGACGATCCGGCGCAGATCGCCCACTTCCTCGACATCGGCGTAGATGGCATCATGACCGATCAAATCTCGGTGCTGCGCGAGGTGTACCTCGAGCGCGGCATCTGGCCGTAGAAGGGTCGTTGCGTGGAGGAGCTCAGCTCACGCCGGGAACGCACCGGCTGGTACTTCTACGACTGGGCCAACTCCGCGTTCCAGACGACAGTCGTCACCGTCTTCCTCGGGCCGTACCTGACGGCGATCGCCAAGACGGCGGCCGGCTGCGACGGCGACACCTGCCCCGACGGCGCCGCGATCCACCCGCTCGGCCTCGCCATCGCCCCCGGGTCGCTGTTTCCCTACACGGTGTCGCTGTCGGTGTTCCTCACCGTGTTCGTGCTGCCCGTCGTCGGCGCGATCGCCGACCGGTCACCGCGCAAGAAGCAGCTCCTGGCGCTGTTCGCCTACATCGGCGCCGCGGCCACGGTCGGAATGCTGTTCCTCACCGGCGAGCGGTACCTGCTCGGCGCCGGGCTGTTCCTGCTGGCGAACATCGCATTCGGCGCGTCGGTGGTCGTGTACAACTCGTTCCTGCCGCAGATCGCCGACGAGCAGGACCGGGACCGCGTCTCGAGCTTCGGGTGGGCGTGGGGGTACCTCGGCGGCGGCACCCTGCTGCTGATCAACGTGGCGGCCGTGCTCATGAAGGACAGCCTCGGGATGAGCACCGGGGAGGTCGCCCGCTACAGCATCGTGTCGGCCGGCCTGTGGTGGGCCGGGTTCACCACCATCCCGCTGCTCGCGCTGCACAACCGGCCGGTCCTCGCGGGGGAACACCGCGGCAACCCGCTGCTCGACGGCTTCAAGCAGCTGTGGACCACCCTCAAGGGCATGCGGGCGGTCCCGCTGACCCTGTTCTTCCTCATCGCGTACCTGATCTACAACGACGGCATCCAGACCGTCATCTCCCTCGCCAGCGTCTACGGCACCGAGGAGCTGAAACTCTCCGACGACGTGCTCGTCCCGACGATCCTCATGGTGCAGTTCCTGGCGTTCGCCGGCGCCCTGCTGCTGGGCCGGCTGGCCAGGGTCATCGGCGCGTGGAAGACGATCCTGCTCAGCCTGGTGCTGTGGACCGTCGTCATCCTCGTCGCGTTCGTCCTGCCCGAGCGGCAGGCGGTGCCGTTCGTGATCCTCGGCGGCGGGATCGGGCTCGTCCTCGGCGGCAGCCAGGCCCTGTCCCGGTCGCTGTTCTCGCAGCTGATCCCGAAGGGCAAGGAAGGCGAGTACTTCGGGCTCTACGAGATCTCCGACAAGGGCACCAGCTGGCTCGGGCCGCTCGCGTTCGGGCTCGCCTACGACCTCACGAACAGTTACCGGGTCGCGATCATCGCGCTCATCGTGTTCTTCGTCGTCGGGTTCATCGCCCTGGCGCTGGTCCCGATCCGGCGGGCCATCGAGCAGGCCGGCAACACGCCCCCGGCCAAGCTCTGACGGTTCGCCGACTGGTGGGTGTCGTCTACGTGACACCCTGCGTTACTGTTCGGGTCGTGCGTTACCGGCTGCTCGGTCCGCTGGAGGTCGACGTCGCCGGCCGGCGGCTGGAGATCTCGGCGACCCGCGACCGGGTCCTGCTGGTGATGCTGCTCCTGCAGCCCAACCGGGTCGTCACCCTGCCCCGGCTCGTCGACGCCGTCTGGGGCGACGCCGCCCCCGCCACCGCCCGGGCCCAGCTGCACACCTGCGTGTCGCGGCTGCGCCGGCAGCTGCCCGGCGCGATCCAGACCGACACCGCCGGCTACCGGGCCGCCGTCGAACCCGACGAGCTCGACACCCTCGTCTTCGCCCAGCTCGTCGCCGACGGGCGGGCCGCGATGGCGGCCGGGGAGCTGCACACCGCCCGCAAGCACCTCCGCGACGCCCTCGACCTGTGGCGCGGCCCCGCGCTCGCCGGGGTCGACAGCCCCTCCGTGCAGGCCGCCGCGGTCGCCCTCGAAGAGCGCCACAACAGCGCCCTGGAGGACTGCATCGACGTGGAGCTGCAGCTGGGCCTGCAGGCCGAGCTCATCAGCCAGCTCACCGGCCTGGCCGAGCAGCACCCGCTGCGCGAACGCCTCCACGGCCAGCTCATGACCGCCCTGGCCCGGGTCGGGCGGACCGCCGACGCGATCGCCGTCTACCTGCGCCTCACCGAGACCCTCGACGAGCAGCTCGGCCTCGCCCCGAGCGCCGCCCTGCAGGAGCTGTACCGCAATCTGCTGCAGCCGCCTGCGGTGCTGGGCTCGGCCGCCCCCGCCCCCGCACCGCGGGCCCTGCCGATCCCGACCCCGTGGACACTGCCCCGCGACGTCGCCGACTTCGCCGGCCGCGAGGAGCTCGTCACCCGCCTCGTCAGGGCCGCCCAGCCCGGCCGCGACGGCGTGCCCGTCGTGCTCACCGTCGACGGGATGGCCGGCGTCGGCAAGACGAGCCTCGCCGTCCACGTCGCCCACCTCGTCGCCGACCGGTACCCCGACGGGCGGCTCTTCGTCGACCTGCGCGCCCACGGCGAACGCCCGCCCCTGGCCCCCCACGACGCCGTCGGTCTGCTCCTGCGCCACCTGGGCGTCGACCCGGAGCGCATCCCGGCCGACCCCGACGAGCGCGTCGCCCGCTGGCGCAGCGAGCTCGCCGCCCGCCGCCTGCTCGTCGTGCTCGACAACGCCGCCGACCCGGCCCAGGTCACCCCGCTGCTGCCGGGCGCGTCGGCCAGCCTCGTGCTCATCACCAGCCGCCGCCGTCTCGGCGGCCTCGACGGCGCCCACAGCATCTCCCTCGACGTCCTCGACGACGGCGACGCCGTCCGGTTCGTCACCACCGTCGTCGGCGCCCGCGCCGAGGCCGACCCGCGGGCCGTCGCCGACGTCGTGCGGCTCTGCGGCGGCCTGCCCCTGGCGCTGCGCCTGTCCGCGGCCCGCCTCGCCCACCGGCCCGGCTGGAGCGTCGCCGACCTCGCCGACCGGCTCCGCCAGGCCAACCCCGCCCCGATCGACCTCACCGTCGACGGCCGGTCCCCGCACGCCGCGTTCGAACTGTCCTACCGCGCCCTGGACGAGCCCGCCCGGCGGCTGTTCCGGCTGACCGGGCTGCACCCGTCCGGGGAGTTCGCGGTCCGGGTCGCCGCCGCCCTGGCCGACCTGCCGATCCGCGACGCCGACGAGCTCCTCGGCCGGCTCGTCGACGCGCACCTGCTCATCGAGCCCGTCGCCGGCCGGTTCCGGCTGCACGACCTGCTGCGCGAATACGCCGCGCAGCTCGCCACGGCCGACCCCGAGGCCGACGCCGCGACCACCCGGATGCTCGACTTCTACCTGCAGGCCGCGGCGGCCGCGACCCGCCCGTGGGAGAACGGCCGGCACCGCGGCGCCATCGACGCCGGCGAGGACCTGCCGTGGGTGCCGCGGTTCACGGACCTGGCCGGCACCCGGCGCTGGCTCGACGCCGAGATCGGCAACGTCATCGCCGTCACCGCCCTCGCCGACCGCCTCGGCCGGCACCGGCACACGTGCCTGCTGCCGCGGGCGGTGTGGGGGTACCTCTTCCGCAACTCCATGAACGACATCTCCACCGACCTGCACCGCCGCGCCCTGACCGCCGCCGAGGCCCTCGCCGACGACGACCTCATCGCGATGACCCACAACTACCTGGCCTCCGCCTACGCGCGGGCCGGCAACCAGGACGACGCCGCCCGCCACCTGCACGCCATCACCGAGCACCCCGTCTGGGGCGCCCGCGCCCGCTCCAACCTGGCCGCCGTCTACCTCTACGCCGGCCGCCTCACCGAGGCCCTCGACCTGCTCGAACAGTCGCTGCAGGCGATCTACCCGGCCGAGGTCATGGTCTACGGCGGCCAGTGGCCATGCCTCACCACGATCCTGCGCCTGCTCGGCCGCACCGACGAGGCCGTCGCCTCGGCCCGCCACGCCCTGGCCGTCGGCCGCTCCAACGGCACCCAGCTCGCCATCAACGGCGCCATCGAACTGGCCGTCATCCGCGAGTCCCAGGGCCGCCACCGCCAGGCCGAGCTGCTGCTGCGCTGGATCGTCGGGCAGACCGCTCCCGAGGCCGGCATGGCCCTGATCTGCGAGACCCGCAGCTACCTGGGCGTCACCCTGGTCGCCATGGGCCGCACCGGCGAGGGCCTGGCCCTGCTCGAACTCGCCGCCCGCGACTCCGAACACCTCGACCCCCACATCGCCTGCCTGGCCGCCAGCAACTACGGCGCCGGCCTGCGCACCGTCGGCCGCCGCGACGAGGCGAAGGCCGAATACGCCCGCGCCCTGGAACGCGCCATGCGCGCCGGCTACCGCTACGAACAGGCCCGCGCCTACCACGGCCTGGGCCTGTGCACCGACGACCCGCGCCTGTCGCGCCAGCGCCTGCAGACCGCCGCCGACCTGTACAAGGCGATGGGCGTCACGGAACGCGTCCTCGATTAGCGCCTTGGATTAGGCTGCGTCGTCGTGACGGGAACCGACGATGACGACCCACTGGCCTGCGTGGCCGCCGGCGACAGCCGCCTGCGGCGGGGCGGGCGGTTGAAGTTCTTCTACGGGCCGATGGACTGCGGCAAGTCCACCCTCGCGCTGCAGATGGACTACAACCACGCCCGGCAGGGCCGCCACGGGCTGGTGCTGACGACGATCGACCGGGCCGGGCCGGGGCGGCTGTCGACGCGGATCGGGCTCGGCAAGGAGGCCGTCGACGTGGCCGGGCTGGACCTGCGGGCGCTCGTGCGGGAGCGGTGGGCGCGCGGGCTGCGGGTCGACTACCTCATCTGCGACGAGGCCAGCTTCTACACCGTCGAGCAGATCGAGCAGCTGGCCGACCTCGTCGACACGTCGGACGTCGACGTGTACGCGTTCGGGCTGGCCACCGATTTCCGGACCGCCCTGTTCCCGGCCGCGCAGCGGCTGTTCGAGCTCGCCGACGAGGTCACCAAGGTGCAGGTCGAGGTCCTGTGCTGGTGCGGGCGGGCCGGGCTGCTCAACGCCCGGGTCGTCGACGGGGTCATCGCCCGCGAAGGCGACCAGGTCGTGATCGGCGACACCACCGCCGACGGGGCCGAGGAGCCGCAGCCGGCCGACGTGCACTACCAGGTGCTGTGCCGGCGGCACCACCGCACCGGCGACCTGGGCCCGGCCGCCCGCGCGGAGGGCCAGCTGCGCCTGGTCTGACGTCACCGGGCGGTGCGGGCCGGGCATCGGCGGCGGTCGCCGTAAGGTACTCGGTGTGGGTGGGCAGGACGCGGTCCGGGGGTTCGAGTACCAGTTCCTGCGCACGCTCGAATACGCCTTCGCGGCGCTCGACGGCGAACCGGCCGGCGCGACGGGTGTCTACGTCGAGAGTCCGCCGGCGCCGGCCGGGGGTGCGGTCGATGCCGAGGCCGTCGACTTCGCCGTCTACCGTGACACGCAGTGCCTGCTGGCCGCGCAGGTCAAGAGCACGCCCCTGTCGGCTCCGGCGGCGCTGGCGATCCTGCTGCGGCTCATCACCGGCGACGCCGGGCGATATGTGCTGCTGACCAACCGGGCCGGCCTCGGGGAGCTCGACGGGCTCGCCGAGACCCTGGCCGGCCCGCCGGGTGACGAGGACGCCTTCCGGGCTGCGGTCACGCACTTCGCCCGCCGGTCCCGGGGCGTCCGGGAGCAGCTCGACGGGCTCGACGACGACACCTGGGCGCGTCTGCGGCGGTGTGGTGTCGGGGTGGACACTCGCAGTACCCCCGACATCAGGCGGGCTTTGAGGGAGACGACCCGCCGCCTTCGACGCCGCGTTGCGGCCACCCCTGGGTGGGACGCCGCGGGGCTCGTCCTGGGCCACCTGCTGTGGGACGTGCTGTCGACGGCGGCCGCGCCCGGTCAGCCGCTGATCGCCCTCGACACCATCCGGGACGCGCTCGCCGTCGACAACGCCACCCTGGCCGCCGCGGTCGCCGGGCGGGGCTGGACGGTGACGGTGAACGTGCCGCCGCGGCGGACCGACGTGGCCCGGCCGGAGCTGGTCGAGGCGATCGCCGCTGTGCTGCCGGTGCCGAATCCGGCGCCGCAGGTGCCGGTGTGCGTGCTGCACGGGCTGTCCGGCGTCGGGAAGACGAGCCTGGCCGCGGCGTGGGCCGATGACCGCGGCGACGACTATCGGGTGGTGTTCTGGGTCGACGCCTCGTCGGCCGGGTCGATGGAGTCCTCGTTCCTGGCCGTCGATGCCTGGCTTGCCGCGAACGCCGCACCGGCGCCCGCGGAGGCGGAGGTGCGCGACCGGGTGCTGACCGGGCTGAGCCGGTTGCGGGAACCGTGGCTTTTGGTCTTCGACAACGCGGCCGATGCCCGGGCCGTCAAGGCGTGGCTGCCGCGGACCGGCACGGGTCACGCCCTGGTGACGACGACCGATCCGTCGTCGTGGCACGGCGCCTACATGACGGCGCTTGCGGTCCCGGTGATGACCGGCGGGCAGGCCCATGATCTCCTCGGGCGCCGGCTTGGGACCGGCGACCCGCGGATCGGCGCTCTGGCCGAGCGGCTGGGGCGGTGGCCGCTCGCGCTGGAGCTGGCGTCGGCGTATCTGCTGGACACACACGCTGGTGACCTTGACGCAGCCGGCTACGAGCACCTGGTGCTGCGGGCCCTCGACGACCCCGACTCGGTCCCCCCGGGCTATCCGCGGACCCTCGTCGGCGCCGTGCTGCTGGCCGTGCGGCGCATGGAGCAGCGCGCCGGCGCACATCGGGCGGCGAAGGTCGCGCGGCTGACCCTGCGGTTCGCCGCGCTCCTGCGGCCCCGGCAGATCCCGCTGCACCTGCTGATGGCCTGCGTGTTCGGCGACATCGAGGCGGACCTCCGTGGTGAGCAGCCGGCGCCGGCGGTCTACCGGCACCCGGACCCACCGATCGGCGAGATCCTTCGCGAGCTGCGCCGCGGCTCACTGATCGCCGTCGACGAGCCGGTCTTCGGCGCGGGCCGGACGCCGACGGCACTCGACTTCTCGATCTCCATGAACGAGGTCGTCCAAGACGTGATCCGATGGGACGTCACCCGGGAGGGAGGCATCGAGACCGCTGTCACCCAGGCCGGATACTTCGCGCAGGTGTGGCTGCGCGAACTGCTCGACGCCGACCGGGACGACCTGGCCCTGCTGCTTGCCGGTCACTGTTGCCGACTCGCCGACACCGCGATCGAGCACGGCATCGCCAACCTCGCGACAGCGCTGCTGTGGGGGAACACGGCCGCCGCACTCACGCGGGTCGAGGGCTTCCACCTTGCGGCCACCTATCTTCGGGCCGAGCTCGCGTTCCTCGACACCCAGCAGCCCGCCGATCCGGCCCTCGAGCTGGATACGTGTGTCCAGCTCGCCGCCGTGCTGGCCCGCGCCGCCGACCGGCCGGCCGACGCCGCCGACCCGGTGTGCGACCTGATCGAGCGGGCCCTCACCCGGTACGAGGACGTCACCGCCCGCGACCCGGTCCGATCGGCCGGCGCCGCCTTCACCGCGTCCGTCGTCGTGCGCGGGCTGGCGCACGACCTGCCGCAGCACCCGCGGCTCCAGCACATGGCCGCGCGGCTCGGGCAGCTGCTGCGCGCCGCGCCCCGGCCGGTCGGTGCCCAGGCCAGGGCGGTCGAGGTCGACCGGGTGAACGAGCTGCTACGCGACGGCGCTGACGGGGCGGCGCTGCTGCGGATCGACGAACTGCTCGCCACGGCCGGGTACGGCTTCTATCGCGCGACCCTGATGCGGCTGCGGGCCGAAGCCCAGGTCCAGCTGCGCGACTGGACCGGCGCGTCGGACAGCGTGCGGGCGGTCCGCGAGTCCGTCGAGTCCGGGGCAGCCCACTACGTGGAGGTCGACGGGCTTGTCACGAACCTCGCCCATGCATACTTCATGCAGGTCCCGGGCCCGCGGGAGGCGACCCGGCTGCTGTCGGAGGTCGTGTCGGTGGCCGACGTGTACGAGTCGCTCGGCAACACCTTCCGGCCGGGCGACCGCGACCGGGTCGAGCTCTGCCGGGCTTACCTGGCCGCCGAAGGGCTGGACATCGACTCCGCGGTCCGGCATCTTGCCGCCGTGGACCGGCGGGAGCTGTCGATGGTCGAAGCGGCGCGGCCGGCGGGCGCGCCGGCCGTCCATTGGCTGATGACGCGCTGGGCCGCCACGCTGCCACCCGAGTGGCGAGGCGGCGGCGATGACTAAGCGGCACAAGCCGCCGAACCGGCGGCCGGTGCCTCCGCGGCAGGCGTCCGAGCCCAGGCCCCACCCGATGCCGGCGATCTCCGAAGCGCAGCGGTCGATGTGGCTGTCCGAGCGGATGCCGCCCGAGGCCAGGCCGTTCTATCTCGCGTTCGGCGCCTACCGGGCCGTCGTGGCCGGTCAGGAGTTCCGATCGTCGTCGACGGCCTGCTACGAGCTGGGGCGGGCACTGGCGCTGCTGGGGTACGAGACGGCCACGGTTCGGGCCGGCGTGCGCATCCTCGGCGGTGACAACCTGCGCCCGATCGTGGCACTCGACGACAGCGCTGACCATATGATCCTGCGCGTCCACGCGTTGAGCCGGTTCGCCGACCCGGCGGTCTTCGTGCACCCGGCGGTCCGGCGCCGCGTCCGGCTGCCCGCGGACGACACGCTCGGGCCGGTCTTCCCGGCGGAGCCCGCCGCGAAGGGGCGCGTCCTGCACAGCGTCGTCCGGCCACCGCACGTCCTGCAGTACGACATCGGCCCCGGCGCCGCAGTCCCGGGCCCGGCCCTCCCGGCGGCCGAGCGCGCGCAGGCGGAACGCAATGCGCTGCTCACCGCCACCGGGACGCTGACGCAGGCCCTCGCGCTGTGGCACACCAACCCCGGGCGTGTCGAGTTCAGTCCGGTGCTGCGGGACTATCTCCAGGGGTGATCGGTCCCGCCGGGGGCAGGACGAGCTCGGCGACGACGACGTTGTGGTCGCTCTCGCCCGGGTGGCGGGTGGCGAACTCGCGCACGCCGATGCGGCGGTCGGCCAGGACGTGGTCGAGGGTGACCGGCGGGGTCCAGAACGGGAGGGTCTCGGTGCGGCACGGCCAGGTCGGGACGAGGCCGCGGCCGCGTTCGGCGGCGGCGTCGCGGTAGCCGGCGCGCAGCAGCTCGCGGAGGACCCGGTGGTCGAGGGTGGCGTTGAAGTCGCCGAGCAGGATGCGGGGCGGGCCGTGCGGGTCGGGGACGGCCTGGGCGCGGATGTTCTGGTGCCAGGCGGCGACGTGGCCCGGGCGGGGCGGGTACGGGTGGGCGGACTCGACCAGGATCTCCCCGGCGCCGGGGACGAGCACGGTGGCGCCTGTCTGCTTGAGCGGGATCGGGGTGTGGGTGCGGATCACCGGGCCGGTGATCGGGTGGCGGCTGAACAGTCCGGACCCGCCGCCGCCCGGGGCGGTCGCGAGCACCCGATAGGGCAGCAGCGCGTCGATGCCGGCCGCGTCGAGCGCCGCCAGGCCCTCGTCGGTCAGCTCCTGCACGGCGAGGACGTCGACGTCGTCGACCTTCAGCTGGTCGACGAACGCCTGGGTGGCGCCGCGGCCGTAGAGCAGGTTCGCGCACATCACCCGCAGCCGCACCCCGTCGCCCGGGGCCGGCCGCGGGATCAGGCGCGGCACCACCACGCCGCCGAGGACGAGCCCGCAGCCGAGCAGCACCAGCCCGGGGCCGGGGGCGGTGAACGCGGCGGCCGCGCCGGCCAGCACGGACAGGAGCGCCGCGTACGGCGTGTAGGTGACGAACTGCACCAGCGGCGTGCCCCGCTCCAGGCCCAGCACCCGGATCACGGTGAACACCGCCACCGGCGCGGCCAGGGTCCAGGCAACCACCGTCATGCCACGACCGTACCGGCCCGGTCCGACAGTGCCCGCTCCAGCGGGGCCCGGAACCTCGGTGTCACCCGGACACCGTCCAGCCACTGCGTGAGCTCGTCCGCCGCCCGGGCGACCGCGCGGGCGACGCTCGGCGCCACCGGCTCCAGGAACTCGGTGACGACCCGGCCGGCCGGTCCCTGCGCCCACCCGCCGACGATGCGCCCGTGCGCCCAGATCGTCGGGCCGGCGTTGCCGGTGCGGTCGAACAGGGACTTCGTGTGCTGCCCGAGGTACCAATGCCGGCTCTGAAAACCCATGACCGTCGGGTCGAGGCTCGGCAGGAGCGCCACCCACGGCCCGGGGTCGTCGACCGGTCCGGTGTCGTCGGGCAGCACCCAGCCCGTGTCGCCGCCGTCGAGGGTCACCTCGACCGCCTCGAGTGCGCGCAGCGCCGCGCGCGTATGGGTGAGCGTCCACCCTGTCCACCAGCGCAGGTCGGCGGTGGTGCCGGGGCCGAACCGCGACAGCCACGCCCGCGCCAGCTCGGTGCGCGCCACCGCCGGGTCGAGGTCCTCCAGCGGCTCGGACCGCCAGTCGTCGAGGCACGACCAGGCGTACTGGCTGCTGACCCACGTGCCGAGGGGGCGCCCGCGCACGATGCGCCCGTCCGCGGCCAGCAGGAACAGCACCCGGCTCGTCACGTACTGGCTGCCCTGCGGGAACACCATCAGCGTGCGCAGCCGGGGCTCGTCCGCGGCGAGCTGGGCGGCGGTCGCCGAACCGCGCCGGCGCAGCGCCGCGTACACCGACTCCGACACGTCCTGCAGCCAGGCCGCGTCGCCGGCGCCGGTCTCGGTCAGGTGCCTGACGAGCAGGCGGCGCTGCTCGGCCGCGACCGCGCGGGCGGCGCCGGCCTGCACGACCGCGGCGAACCCGGACGGCACGACGAACATCGTGCGGCGCATCCCGAGCATCCGCGTCAGGGTCCGCCGCTCGTACAGCGCCGACTCGACGGCCGCGATCGACGGGCGGTGCAGCCGGGCCGCGACCGACAGGTGCACGGTGGCCGGGTCGGTGGCGTGGAGCGCGACGAGCTCCGCGGCGACCTCCTCGGCGGTCTTGCGCGGGTGTACCGCCCCGGCGAGGCCCTGCCGCAGCGCCAGCCGGGCCCGCCGCTGCGCGGTGTCGACGTGCGCGCTCACCGCACCAAAGTAGCCTTGCCCGCATGACGCGATTCGTGCAGCCGGGGCCGGCGCTACGCGACCCGTACACCGCCGACCCGCAGCTGCGCGGCTGGCTCGACCGGCTCCTCGGCGAGGACGGCCACGCCGCCGCCGGGCAGCGCCTGTCGGACCTGGCCGCCGAGGTCCTCGGCCCGCTGCGCGAGGCCCACCACGACGCCGAGACCCACCCGCCGACGCTCACCCGGTTCGACGCGTGGGGGCAGCGCATCGAGCGGGTCGACACCTCCGCCGGCTGGCAGGCGCAGCGGGCCGCGGCCGCCCGGCACGCCGTCGTCGCCCTGCCGTACCTCCCCGACGCCCGCGACACCTGGGGCCCCGGCGCCCGCGTCGTGCAGCACGCCCTGCTGCACCTGTGGGGCCCGGAGTCGGCCACGTTCTCCTGCCCGGTCGCGATGGCCGACGGCGCCGCCGCGCTCCTCGCCCGGACCGGGGCGCAGGGCGAGTGGCTGGCCCGGCTGACCGCCACCGACCCGGCCGTCGCGGTGACGTCGGGGCAGTGGATGACCGAGTCGCAGGGCGGCTCCGACATCGCCCGCTCCACCACGACAGCCGCCCCGGACGGGTCCGGCGGCTGGGTGCTGACCGGCGACAAGTGGTTCTGCTCGGCGATCGACTCCGCGATGGCCGTCGCGCTCGCCCGGCCCGAGGGCGCCGCCGCGGGCAGCCGCACCCTGGTGCCGTTCCTGGTGCCGCGCTACGCCGCCGACGGCCGGGCACCCGCGCCCGGCCTGCAGGTGCTGCGGCTCAAGGACAAGCTGGGCACGCGGGCGGTACCGACGGGCGAGGTGCGCCTCGACGGCGTCCCCGCGTTCCCGCTCACCGACCCGGCCGAGCCGGGCCTGGCCGCAATGATGACCCTCGTCGTGGTCACCCGCCTGCACAACGCGGCCGCGGCCGCCGGGGGCATGCGCCGCGGCCTCGAGTACGCCCTCGCCTACGCCGCCGAACGCACCGTCGCCGGCGGTCTGCTGGCCGACAACCCGCTGCACCGGGCCACCCTCGGCGGGCTGGCGGTCGACGCGGCCGGCGCGTTTGCCCTGGCCGCCCACGGGTTCGCGCTGCTGGGCCGGGCCGAGCACGGCGACCGGGACGCCGCCGCGGAGCTGCGCCTGGCCGCGCCCCTGGCGAAGCTGACGACGGGCCGGCTCGCTGTCGCGTCGGCAAGCGAATACCTGGAGTGCTTCGGCGGCGCCGGGTACGTCGAGGACACCGGCATCCCCCGCCTGCTGCGCGACGCGCAGGTCCTGCCCATCTGGGAGGGCACCACCAACGTCCTGTCCGTCGACGTCCTGCGCGCCCTCGCGACCGGCGACGGCGCGCGGCCGGTGCTCAACCGGCTCACCGCGGCCACCGACGCCGCCACGCACCGGCTGCCCGGCGTGGCCGAGGCCCTCGCCGCCGCGGCCGGGCGGCTCGCCGCGGACCTGGCCACGGCGGCCGCGGACCCGCGCAACCCGCGGGTCGTGGCCGGGGCGCGGGAGCTGGCGCTGCGGCTCGGGCACGCGCTGACGGCGGCGCTGCTGCTCGAACACGCGGCGTGGGCCGCGGAGCGCGGTGAGGAGCGGCCGGCGCTGCTGGCGTCGCTGTGGATCCTGCGGCGGCTGGGCAACGCCGACATCTCCGCCGACCTGCACGCGGGGTTCGACCAGCTGGTGTGAGCGGGGCGCGGTGCCCTACGCGCGGCTGCGGCGAGCCCGGGCCGCGGCCAGCGTGTACGCGGGGTCGCGGTCCAGGTTGTGGCGGTCGCGGTCGTAGCGGCGCGTCGTGCGCGGGTCGGCGTGGCCCATCGCGTCCTGCACGTCCTCCAGGGGTACACCCTCGTCGCGGGCGGCCGTCGCGAACGCGTGGCGCAGCGAGTGCGGGCTCAGCCGCTCCCACTCGGGGACGCCCGCGGCCCGGGCCAGGCGGCGGACCAGCCGGAACACGGCGTGCCGGTCGACCCGGCCCCCGGTGGCGGTCGCGAACAGCGGCCCGGGGGCGTCGCCGCGCAGCGGCAGGTAGTCGTGCAGCGCCCGCAGGACGCCCGGGGTCAGCGCGCGGCGGCGGGGCTTGCCGCCCTTGCCGGTGAACCGGACGGTCTGGTGGCCGCGCTCCGTGCCGAGGTCCTCGACGTCGAGGGCGACGACCTCCCCGACCCGCAGGCCGAGGTCGGCGAGCAGGACGAGGATCGCGCGGTCGCGGGCGCCGGTCGGGCCGCCGAGCCGCTCGGCCGCGGCGAGCATGGCGTCGACCTCGGCGGCGGCCAGCCCGACGGTGGCCGACACGTCCCGGTCGACGCGGGGCCGGTCCGCGCCGCCGACCGGGTTCGCGGGCAGGGCCTCGAGCCGGACCAGGAACGCGTACCAGCTCGACAGCGCCGACAGTTTCCGGGCCACGCTGGCCGGGGCGAGGACCTTGCCGGTGCGGGCGTCGACAGTCGCCTCCAGATCCCGGGCGTAGGCGTTGACGTGCAGGAACGACGCGTGCAGCGGGTCGAGGTCGCGGCGGGCGCACCACTGGAGGTACTGGTGGACGTCGCGGCGGTAGGCGGCCCGGCTGTTCGCGGACAGGCGCCGGTTGGCCAGCCAGGCCTCGGTGAAGTCGGCGGAGCCGTCGGCGACGGCGGGCAGGGCGGGCGGCGGGAGGCGTTCGGGGGAAGCCATCTACGGGTTGACCGACCACACGGTCGTGCGCTTCACGGGGGTGTCTTCAAGCGTCTGCGGTACCGGTACGTCGTACTCGGCGAGCAGCGTCAGATGCTCCCGGGGCAGGTACGCCCGGCCCGGGTCGCCGACGAGGACCGTCGCACCGGCGCGGGCGGCCCGGCGCAGGTAGTCGAGCATCCGGCGGGTCATCTCGCGGCTGTAGAAGATGTCGCCGGCCAGGATGACCTCGGCGTCCGGCTCCTGCTCCAGCACGTCGGCCAGCAGCGGCGTGACGGCGACGCCGTTTGCCTCGGCGTTGACGGCGATCGCGGCCACCGCGAGCTCGTCGATCTCCACCGCGGTGACCCGGGCCGCGCCGGCCTTCATGGTCGCGATCGCCACCAGCCCGGACCCGGCCGCGAGATCCAGCACGGTCCGGCCGCTGATCAGATGCGGATTGTCGAGGGTGTACCGGGCCAGCGCCTGCCCGCCCGCCCAGGCGAACGCCCAGAACGGCGGCGGCATCGCGGTGCCCTGATCCGTTTCGGTCCGCTCCCACAGCTCGATGGCCTCGTCGGCGAGCCGCAGCCGGACCTCGGGGGTGAGGGGTACCGGTCGGAGGTGGGTGTTGTCGAGCACGAATTGCACCGTCATCGCGGCGGAGGGTATCAAGGCCGGTTGTCACCCGTGCGTGCGACGCCCCGCAGGCGGTTGCTTCGGTACCGTCGCCGCATGGACGGAAGTGCCGTTTTCGTCTGGATCATCCTCGGCCTCGCGGTCGCGGTACTGATCATCATCGCGCTCTACGTCGACTCCTGGCGCCGCCATGACGACGCGTAGCTGACCTGCACTTTCGTGAGTTGTCCACAGGCCCGGATCGGGGCTTCCGCGGCGGTGGGCGGGCGTGGTGTCGTTGACGCATGACACCGCCGCCCGCCCATCCGCGCACCGCCGCCGCGAACACTTTCGGACGCCGCCGCGCCGGGCGCGGTGACGGCCGCCCTCCGGGCCGGTCCCTGCGATGGTGACCGCCGCAGCGGTTGCTACAGTCACCCTCGGTTCGGTGAGCGTGCTGGAGTCCGACCCATCACGCTCCCGGCTGAACCCCTGCCAGGCCTCAGATGCCGACGACCGCGAGCAGCGATTCCGGCAGCGATCCGGGGTGCAGGATGCCGAGGCGCTGGGTCGCCCGGGTCAGCGCCACGTAGAGGTCGTTGGCGCCGCGCGGGGACTCCTCGACGATCCGCTCCGGGTCGACCACGATGACGCCGTCGAACTCCAGACCCTTGGCCTGCTTGACGGTCAGCACCGCGACCCGGGCGGTGAGGTCCGGCTCCTCGCCGATCGCCGCGTCGGGCGCCGCCTTGCGCACGTGCGGGACCAGGTCCTCGAAGGTGCCGCCGGGCAGGATCACGCCGAGCCGGCCCGCCCCGGCCGCCTCCGCCTCCTGCTCCACCGCCTCCGCGAGCGCGTCGCCGAGCTTCACCGGCGCCACACCGCGCACCCACGGGTCCACGCCCGCCTCCCGCACCGACCGGGGCGGCTGGAGGCCGGGGTCGATCCCGGCGAGGACACCGGCGGCGACCGCCATGATCTCCGCGGGCGTGCGGTAGTTGACGGTCAGCTCGCGCAGCCGCCACCGGGCCCCGACGTAGGGTTCGAGGGCGTCGCCCCACGCGGACGCGCCGCCGAGGTCACCGGTCTGGGCGACGTCGCCGACGACGGTCATGGAGCGGCTCGGGCAGCGGCGCATCAGCAGCCGCCACGCCATCGCCGAGAGCTCCTGGGCCTCGTCGACGATCACGTGGCCGAAGGCCCACTTGCGGTCGGCCGCGGCCCGCTCGGCCGGGGTCAGGGCCTCGCCCTCGTCCTGCCGCTCGGCCAGCCGGTCGGCCTCGAGCAGGTCGGTGACCGACAGCAGCTCCGGGTCGTCCTCGTCCTCGACGTCGATCGACCGCGACCCGAACGCGATCTCCAGGGCGCCCTCGGCGTAGGCGACCTGCTGGCGGCGGCGGCGCTCGGCCAGGATCTCCAGGACCGTCTCGTCCTCGCCGAGCAGCTCCGCGGCCTCGTCGAGCAGCGGCACGTCGGCCGGGGTCCAGCCCTCCCGCGGAGCCCGCTTCAGCCGCGGGTCGGCGCCGGCCGCGGCGAGGCGCTTGTCGGAGGCGAAGAGCCCGGCGAGCAGCTGCTGCGGGGTGAGGATCGGCCACAGCCAGTCGAGCGCGGCCAGGACCTCGGCCTCGCCGCGCAGCTCGCGGCGGATCTCGGCCAGGTCGGCCTCGTCGAGCAGCTGCGGGTCGCCGGGGGCGTCGCCGCCGCCGAGCGGGTCGTCGGCGTAGGGGTCCAGGCCGATGGTGTCGGCGATCAGCAGCGACAGGGCGTGGATGATCTCGGTGTCGAACGTCGGCCGGGCCAGGTTGTGCAGCTTCCCGGTGCGGCGGGCCCGGTCGCGGGCGTCCTCGATGACTGACGGGTCGAGGACGACCTCGGCGCCGTCGAGCAGGTCGAGGCGCAGCTTCAACGGCTCGTCCGGCACCCGCTGGCGGTCCCGGACCGCGGCGGCGAGCACGTCGGCCATCACGGCCCGGCCCTTGATCTCGGCGATCTCGGCCGGCTCCTCCCGGTGCGCGACGACACCCGGGAACAGGTCTCCCATGGTGCCGAGCAGCACGCCGGTCTCGGCCAGCGACGGCAGGACCTGGGAGATGTACCGCAGGAACGTCGCGTTGGGCCCGACGATGAGCACGACCCGGGAGGAGAGCATCTGCCGGTGCGTGTACAGCAGGTAGGCGGCCCGGTGCAGCGCCACCGCCGTCTTGCCGGTGCCGGGGCCGCCCTGCACGACCATGACCCCGTTGAGGTCGGCCCGGATGACGTGGTCCTGCTCGGCCTGGATGGTCTCGACGATGTCGCGCATCCGGCCGGTCCGCGAGGCGTTCAGCGCCGAGAGCAGCGCCGCCTCGCCGGTCACGCCGTCGTGGGCGCCGCGGCCGGTCTCGTGGGCCTCGTTCAGGTCGAGGATCTCGTCGTCGAGGCCGGTCACGGTCCGCCGCTCGGTGCGGATGTGCCGGCGCCGGCGTACCCCGTCGGGCGCGGCCGCGGTCGCCAGGTAGAACGGCCGGCTGGCCGGGGCCCGCCAGTCGATCAGCAGCGGCTCGTAGTCGTTCTCCTCGTCGAAGATCCCGATCCGGCCGATGTAGCGGACCTCGCCCCCGCCGGCGGTGAGGTCGAGCCGGCCGAAGCACAGCCCGTTCTCCACGGCGCTGTACTGCGCGATCCGGTCCGTGTACAGGGCGGCCTGCGAGTCGCGGTGGGACCGGTCGGCCGGGGTGCCGCCACCTTCCCGCAGCGTCCTGGACAGGTGGCCCGAAGCCTCCTCCCGCAGGCTGTCCAGGTGCTCATAGAGCGTGTCGAGGTGCCCCTGTTCCTCGACCATGTCGGCTGTGTCGGATGGGTTTGACAATCCGCTCTCCAGTCGGCTAACATCGCAACAGTCAGACGCCTTTTGGCGTCTTTTTTGTTGCCCGAACGCTCTACGATACTACGTCCCGCTCGAGTCCCCGGGTCTCCTCGGCTCGAACGCCGGCGCCGGCCTCGGCGGTCGCCCGGCTCGGCGGGGCTGCTCGACCGGGCCGCTCGGCGAGCAGCGTTGCGACGAACCGCTCGTGGTCGTACCCCACGATGATCCGCGTGCCCGAGCCCGGCCGCGGTCGCGCGCCCCACTCGCCGCGCTCCCGGTAGATCTCGACCTCGGCCCACTCGCCGATGCCGGGGTCGAGCGCGCAGCAGGCGGCCAGCGGATCGTGGAACAGCTTCCCGCCCGGGTGCTCGCGCAGATAGTCGCCCATCAGCCGGCGGATCGCGGTCAGGCTCGCCGCGCCCGCCCGGCCGAACCGGGCGTGCAGCGCCTCGTCGTAGGCGACGCCGTGGCAGACGTTCTTCGACACGAACCAGCGTTCCCGGATGGCCGGGCTGGCCAGCGCGGCGAAGACCGCCTTCGGTGCGCCGTTGAGGTTGAAGCTCGGGCAGGTGGTGCGGCCCTTGAACTTCTCCAGCTGCCGTGCCCGCGGCACGACCCCGTCCCCGGCGAAGCCGCCCTGCACGACCAGCCGGCCGAGCCGGAACCGGTCGTCGTGCAGGGCCTGGCCGAGGTTCTTCAGCGGCCCGCCGCAGATGAGGGTGGTGTCGTCGGTGCAGCGCTCGGCGAGCAGCCGCGCGGCGGGTTCGGCGTCGCGGTTGGGCCCGATCGGGCCGAGGGCCTGGTAGTGCCACGGCGACACGGCGTCCCTGGGGTGGTCGAGGTTGCCGGCACCGACCCGGACGTCGTCGCGGCCGAGGAGGCGCAGGCCATGGCGCACGACGCCGATCTGGGCCGCGGTCCCGGGGGTGACGGTGACGGCGCGCAGGTCCACGGCGGGGTGCCCGGCGAGCAGGAGCAGGGTGATGAAGTCGTCGGGGTCGCCGGTCTCCATGTCCCACACGACGGCCTGCCTGTCCATGGTGTGTTGCTTTACGCGAGACCGGCGGCTCAACGCAACGCGGTTACGGCCGGGCGCTGTCCGCACCGCAGGCGGCCGGGGCGCCGCGGCCCCCGGTTTCGCCGCGGCGCTCACGGGCCGCGCCGGCGAGTGGGTGGGCCGGCCCGTGACGGCTGCGCTCGGTTCGTTGCGGCGCGCGCGGCCCGGCGCGCGCCGGCGGGTGGGGCCGGCGAGTGGGTGGGCCGGACCGTGGCGGCTGCGCTACGGGATGGCGGCGGCCAGGCGCAGGGTGGTGGCGGCGGCTCCGGCCAGCAGGAGCAGGGCGGCGGTGCGGGGTAGCCAGCGGTGGGCGCCGGGTTCGCGGGCGGCGACGTACCGGCCGAGGGCGGCCCCGGCCCCGACGAACGCGACGGCGGCCGGGCCGCCGGCCAGGACGACGCCAATGGTGATCGCGGCGGAGTGGTCGTGGCCGTGGGCCGCGCCGAAGCCGGTCAGGGCGAGGACGAGACCGGCGGCGTCCGCCCGGCCGAACACCGCGGCACTCCCCTGCGCCCGCCACAGCGCCGCGCCGGCCGCCGCGACGGCGACGACCGCGCCGAGCACCCACAGCAGCGGCGTGGTGCCCCAGCGGTGCGCGACCGCGGCGGCGCCCGTGTATGCGGCGAGGCAGCCGGCGAGGAGGGACACGACGTGGATCGCGGCCCGCCACTGGGTCCGGCTCCCGGGGAGGCCGAAGAGGTAGGCGAGCCACAGGGCGTAGCCGGGGTAGAGCAGCGCGTCACCGAGCCAGAAGTGCCACTCGGGCATCGTCGTGCGCCCCAGACCGGTCATCGCGACGAGTCCGGCGACGAGCAGTACCCCCACCGCCAGCGACCAGGCGCCCCGACCGGCCGGCTTCGGCTCCTCGTCGGTCTGGGCCGCCGCCGGCTCGGCCGGCGTCTCGGCCGGCTCCTGCCGCGGTGCGGGCACCCGGCTGCGGGCGCTGGGCGCGGCCGGGGCGGTCTGGTGGGCGATGATCGCGATTGTGTCCTCCGACACCGTGTCGGCGCCGGGCACCGCGGCCCGCTCCCGGATCTCGGCGCGGGGACGCACGATGCGGGGCGGCGCGTCGAACGCGGCGACGCTGCCCTGGGCGACAGCCAGCTCCGGCTGCTCCATGACCGTCGGCGCCGTGCCGGTGACGCGGTGCAGGGCGGTGGCGACGAGCGGGATGCGGCTGGAGCCGCCGACGAGGAACAGGCCGGTCAGGCGGCCGGCCGGGACGGACGCGGCGATCACGGAGCGGGTCAGTGCGACGGTGCGCGCGACGACCGGGGCGGCGAGGCGCTCGACCTGCTCGCGGCCCAGCGGGGCGTCCTGGTCGAGGATCGGCAGGTGGACGTACGTGGAGGCGGAGCGGGACAGGATCTCCTTCGCGGTGCGCACGTCCTCCCACAGGTTGCGCCGGGCCCGCCGGTCGCCGGTGGACTCGGGGTGCTCCAGGCGGCGCACCGCCTCGGGGTGGGTCGTGGAGTAGACGGCGCCGAGGTAGGCCACGATCGCGGCGTCCACGTCGAGGCCGCCCGCGTCGGCGAGCCCGTCACTGGCGGCGACGTCCCAGCCGCGTTCGGTGCGGCGCACGACCGACGCGTCGAACGTGCCGGCGCCGAAGTCGTAGACCACCACACAGTCACCGGGGGACAGCGCCGCGCCGGTGTCCTGCGCGAAGTACGACGCCGCCGCGACCGGCTCCGGCACCAGCTGCGCCGGGGCCGCGGGGCCGGCGAGCTCGGCCAGGCGGGCCGCTTCGACGAGGACCGCGCGGCGGCGGGCCGCCCACGCCGCCGGGTAGGTCAGCGCGACGCCGGCCGGTGGTGCTCCCATGGTCCGCACGGCCTCGGCCCGGACCTGGACGAGCGCCGCGGCGATGAGGCGGGGCACCGGAAACTCGGCGTCACCGAGCAGCACCGTGCCGTCGTCGATGCGCCGCTTCGGGTGCGGCTCGAACCGCTCCGGCCGGACCCGGGCGGCGTGGATCGCCTCCCGGCCGACGAGCAGCTCCTGGCCGTCGGGGCCGACGCACACCGACGACGGCAGCTGCGGGAACCCGTCGAACAGCAGGGGACGGGTGCGGCCGCCGGGCTCGTGGATCACCGCGGCGGTGTTCGACGTGCCGTAGTCGACGCCGAGGCAGTACCCGCCAGTGATCATGCGCGCACCCTACGATGACGGCGCCGCCGCGGTCATCGACCGGAAGAGGTACCCGGCCCGGCACAACTACACCGAGTGACTCCGGCCGCGAAACGTCTTGCCCGGGAAACGCATGCCCGGGGCGTTCGGCGACGGGAATCTATGCTGGGTGGCATGGCCGCACCGCTGACGCCTGACCTGTCGTTCCTGCTCGACCACACCAGTCACGTGCTGCGCACCCAGATGACGGCGGCGCTGGCGGAGATCGGCCTCACCCCGCGGATGCACTGTGTGCTCGCGCACGCGCTGGGCGAGGAGCGCACGCAGATCCAGCTCGCCGAGATCGGCGGCATGGACAAGACCACGATGGTGGTGACCGTCGACGCGCTGGAGAAGGCCGGGTACGCCCAGCGCCGCCTGTCCAGCACCGACCGCCGGGCCCGGATCATCGCGGTCACGCCGTCGGGCGCGGAGATGGCCGCGCGCAGCCAGGAGATCGCCGACGGGGTGCACGCCGCGGTCCTCGATGCGCTGCCCGAGGACGAGCGCGCGGTCCTGGTCCGGGCGCTGACCCGCCTGGCCCAGGGCCACCTGGCCACGCCGGCCGAGGCCCCGGGCGTCCGCCGCGCCCGTCAGTGACGCGCAAGACCCGGTCGGTGACGCCACCGGCCGGTCAGTGCCACGCACCAGCCGGTCGGTGACACCCGCCGGCCGGCTCACTCGCCGGGCGGGCCGCCCTCGAGCTCGGCGACGATGTCGATGTGCCCGACGTGGCGGGCGTACTCCTGGACGAGGTGGAACAGCACCCGCTCCAGCGTCGGCGGCTCGGCACCGTCCCAGCGCGGCCCCGGCGCACCCACGGCGTCGAGCGCGTGCCGGCCCACCACCGCGCGGGTGATCGCGCCCTGCGCCAGCAGGTCGGCGCTGAGCGCGTCGCGGCTCTCGTCGGGCGCCACGAACCACCCGTCCTCGCCGCGGTCGCCCCACGGCTCGGCGACGGCGCGGCCCTCGAACCCCCACTCGAGCCACCGCAGCTCGACGTAGCGCAGGTGTTTGAGCAGCCCCAGCGGCGTCCAGCCGGACGGCAGCACCGAGCGCCCGGCGGCGGGCTCGGGCAGGCCCGCGACCCGCTCGAGCAGCGTCGCGCGGAAGTAGTCCAGGTAGCGCACGAACACCTCACCGCGGTCGGCGGCCGGCGTCGTCGGCTCGGGAAACGCAGGCAAGTTAATCCCCTCCGGGATAGTCCCGTAGTAGACGATCTGCTACGGTCGGGCTTATGCGACAGAACCGATGGCTCGCCCTCGCCGTACTCGCGACAGGCATGCTCATGGTGATCCTCGACGGCAGCATCGTCACCGTGGCGATGCCTGTCATGCAGCGTGACCTCGGGTTCAGCCCGGAGGGCCTCACGTGGGTGGTCAATGCCTACCTGATTGCGTTCGGCAGCTTCCTGCTGCTCGCCGGGCGCCTCGGTGACCTGCTCGGACGCAAGCGGGTCCTGATCGCCGGCACCGCGGTGTTCGTGGCCGCGTCGGTGCTCGCCGGTGTGGCGACCGGCCCGGCAGTGCTGCTCGTGGCCCGCTTCCTGCAGGGCGTCGGCGGTGCCATGTTCAGCGCCGTCAGCCTCGGCATGCTCGTCACGCTGTTCCCGCAGCAGGGCGAGCGGGCCCGCGCGATAGGCGTGTTCTCCTTCACCGGCGCGGCCGGAGCGTCGATCGGCCAGGTCCTCGGCGGCGTCCTGACCGACGCCCTCAGCTGGCACTGGATCTTCCTCATCAACGTCCCGATCGGCGTGGCCACCCTCGCCCTCGCCGTGCCCTGCCTGCCCTCCGACAGGGGCCTGGGTCTGCGCGCCGGCGCCGACGTGCTCGGTGCGCTGTTCGTGACCGCCGGCCTCATGACCGGGATCTACGCCGTCGTGCAGACGAGCGGCAGCCGTCTGCTGACTGCCGGCGCCTCGGTGGTACTGCTGGCCGCCTTCATCGTGCGCCAGATGCTCGCCAGGACTCCGCTGATGCCGCTGCGGGTGCTGCGTTCGCGCCAGGTCGCGGGGGCCAACGTGCTACAGGTGCTGCTGATCGGCGCGATGTTCTCCTTCCAGATCCTCGTCGCCCTCTACATGCAGCGAGTCCTGCACTACTCCGCGCTGCAGACCGGCCTCGCCATGCTCCCGGCCGCCCTGGCGATCGCGGCGGTGTCACTCGGCGTGTCCGCCCGGCTCATCCACCGCTTCGGTGAGCGCACCATCCTGATCACCGGCCTGGTGCTGCTCACCGCCGCCCTGGGCTGGCTGACCCGGCTGCCGTCCGACGCCCGCTACACGACCGACCTGCTGCCCGTGATGCTCCTCATCGCCGGCGGCGGCCTGGTGCTGCCCGCGATCACCGGCCTCGGCATGTCCGGCGCCCGCCCCGACGACGCGGGCCTGGCCTCGGGCCTGTTCAACACCACCCAGCAGCTGGGCATGGCGCTGGGTGTGGCCGCCCTGTCGACGGTGGCCGCCGCCCGCACCGAAGCCCACCTGCGCGCGGGCGCCTCGTCGGCGGTGGCCCTGACGGACGGCTACCGGCTCGCCTTCACCATCGGCGCGGCCCTGCTGGCCGCCTCCATCGTGGGCGCCGCATTGCTGCTGCGGCCAATTCCCGCGGCGGCGCTCCCGGTCACCTTCGCGAGCCCTCGCGCGAGCAGTCCGCGGGCCACGTCCCCGGCGACCACGACCCCATCCGGCGACCCCATCGCCGCCGCGCAGTCCGCTTCCCGCTCCGGTGCCGCCGGCAGCTCCCTCGCCGGCGCCTGCGCGGGCACCGAGCACTCGCCGGCCGAACTCCCGCAAGCCGAACTCCCGCCGACCGGGCGGCCGACGTGCGAAGCCGGCTCATCGCACTCGGCCGCACCGGCTTCGGCGCGGCTGGCCGGCGCGCCGAAGGGCCCGGAGCGGGCGGAGGCGATCGGTCGGGGCGGCGAGCCGGTGATCTGCTCGGCGTCGGGCCACGGCGCCGGCTGAGCCCGGTTTACCGGATTGCGATTACTGGTAATCCATTGCCGATAATTCGTTCGTCCGAAACTTCCGCGGGCCCGGCGGCCGGCGGTGGCCCGGCGCTGGTGCTGGTGCTGGACGGCGATGCAACGTTTGCCTGGCCCGCTCCGTCTCAGTGAGGAGATGGCCCGTCACACACACAGGGTAGGCCGCCGGGCGTGTCCGGGGGCGGTGTGACGGGCCGGTGGGCATGATCGGATTCGGGGCGGGCTGTGGCCGGTTTCTCAGGGGTGTCTGCAACACTGTCGCGCATGCTGCAGCGGGTCGGGGGCGCGATCGGGGCGTCCGTGTTGGTGGTGGTCGTGCCGGCGGTGGCGGCGCTGGGGATTGCGGCGGCGGCGTACGGTGCGCCGAGCCCGACACCGTCCGCCTCCGGCGCGGCGAACCCCAACCTGGGCCCGGCCGTCAGCGGAGTCACCATGTGCACGATGAGCGACCCGCAGCTCACCGAGGTCTCGGGGCTGGTGGCGACCGCGGACGGCTACGCGGCGATCAACGACAGCAACATCGAGCGGTCCCGGGAGAAGATCTTCTTCCTCAACGACCAGTGCGCCGTGACCCGCACCGTCGCCTACCCGAGCAGCGCCTTCGACCCCGAGGACCTGGCGGTCGCCAAGGACGGGACGCTGTGGGTCGCCGACGTCGGTGACAACACCACGCTGACCGGCGGCTCGGGCAACCGCCGCTCGTCGATCGCGCTGTGGAGCCTCGCCCCCGGCGCGAACACCCCGGTCATCCACCGCCTGGCGTACCCGGACGGCAAGGCCCGCGACGCCGAGGCGCTCATCATCGACGGCGACGGCCGCCCGGTGATCATCACCAAGGACCCGGTCGGCGAGGTGTACACGACGGCCGAGCCGCTCCCGGCCAACAACGCGAACCCGGCCCCGCTGACCCGCTCCGGCACCTTCCGCCCGCAGGCGACGGGCACCGCGAACCCGTACGGCATCGTCGGCACCGCCGTGGTCACCGGCGCCGCGCTGAGCCCCGACGGCAAACGGGCCGTGGTCCGCACGATGTCCGACGCCTACGAGTTCGACGTCACCGACGGCGACGTCGTCGAGGCGATCACGGGCGGCCAGAAGCCCCGCATCACCCCGCTGCCGAGCGAGCCGCAGGGCGAGAGCATCGCCTACAGCCGCGACGGCACCACCTTCCTCACCACCTCCGACCAGCCCAAGGCCACCCCAATCCTGAAGTACACCCCCTTCGCCCCGCCGGCGCCCGCCTCGGCCGCGCCGGTGGTCCAGGCGCAGACCCCGAAGACCGCCGGCCGCTCGTTCCTGGACAGCCTTTCGCTGCAGGACATCAAGCGAATCGTCATGGGCGTCGGCGTGTTCGGCATCCTGATGATCGCCGCCGGCGTGTTCGCGGTCGTCCGCTCCCGCCGCCGCCGTCGCTCCCTCCTGGCCCCGGCCGCCGCCCCGATCCCCGCTCCCGGCCCCGCCGGGCCCGCGGAGGACTCCCCGGCCGAGGACTCCCCGGGGCAGGACCCGACGGCCGAAGGGTCCGTGCAGCCGGCGGGCGCGAGCCCGGCCGCACCCGCCGCCCCGGCCGACGACGTGGCCTCCGCCGAGACACAGCGCGTCACCGCCACCGGCACGCCGGCACCCACCGACGCGCCCGCCGACTCACCGGCCGACGCGGCTTCCGCCGAGACGCAGCAGGTCGCCGGCACCGACGAGACCCAACTCGTCACCGGGGCCACCGACGAGACCCAACCGGTCGCCGGGACCGACGCGCCGGCGCCCCCGTCGACGGCGAAGGGCGACTCGACGACCCCGGCCGGTGACGACGCGGCGGCCGGAGCGGAGACCACCGTCGCGCCGAAGTCCGTCTCCGCACCCGCGTCCGCGGGTGTGCCGGCCGAGGCGGCCGGGACCGACACGTCCAGGCCGGCGATGACGGTCCCCACGCAGAGCACCGGCGCCGCCCAGAGCACCGGCACCGGCGCCGGCGAGCCGGGCCGATCCCAGTCCGGCCGTGCGGCGAAGGCGGCCCGGGGCACCAAGGCGGCGAAGTCCACGAAGTCGGCCCGCGCCCCGCGGCGGCCGCGGTCGGGCGGAGGGGCCGACGACGCCGGCCCGTCCTGAGCGCCGGGCCGCTCGACCGGCCCGACGCGGCCGGGGTAAGGCACGGCCGGCGTGGCCGCGGTGAGGCGTGGGCGGCCGCGTCGAACAGCGGCGAGCCGCGGCCCCGCCGGAGCGGGACCGCGGCTCGTGGGTACTGACACCGGCCGGGCGGGCTACACGAACGTCGAGCCCTCCGCGGCCTTGGCCCGCAGCAGCGCCGGGGGCGTGAAGCGCTCCCCGTAGCGCTCGGCGAGCTCCTCGGCGCGGGCGATGAACCCGGGCAGGCCGCCCGCGTACTGGTTGATGTACTGCAGGACGCCCCCGGTCCAGGCCGGGAACCCGATGCCGAGAATCGACCCGACGTTCGCGTCCGCCACCGAGGTGAGCACGCCCTCGTCCAGGCACTTCACGCTCTCCAGCGCCTCGGCGAACAGCATCCGCTCCTGCATGTCCATGAACGGCACAGCCACGGCCGGCCCGGACCCGGCCGGAGAGGACGCGGCCGGGCCGGCGAAGTGCGTGCGCAGGCCCGGCCACAGGCGCGTCCGCTTGCCGTCCTCGTACTCGTAGAAGCCCGCGCCGCCCGACCGGCCGGGGCGGCCGAACTCGTCGACCATCCGGTCGATGAGCGCGTCGGCGGGGCTCGGCGTCCACGTGCCGCCGCCGGCGACGATGGCCGCCGCCGTCGCGTTGCGGATCTTCTGGGGGAGGGTGAGCGTGAGTTCGTCCATGAGCTGCAGGACCGGCGCCGGGTATCCGGCCTGGAGGCTGGCCTGCTCGATCGACGGGGCCGGCACGCCCTCGGCGAGCATCCGCAGGCCCTCGAGGGTGAACGTGCCGATGACCCGGCTGGTGAAGAAGCCGCGGCTGTCGTTGACGACGATGGGCGTCTTCTTCAGCAGCCGTACCACCGCCAGCGCCTTGTCCAGGGCCTCGTCCGACGTCTCCGCGCCGCGGATGACCTCGACGAGCGGCATCTTGTCGACCGGGGAGAAGAAGTGCAGCCCGACGAAGTCGCCGCGCCGGCGCACCCCCTCGGCCAGCAGCGAGATGGGCAGCGTCGACGTGTTCGAGCACAGCAGCGCGCCGGGCGCGACGACGTCCTCGATCTCGGCGAACACCTTGTGCTTCAGGCCGGGGTCCTCGAACACGGCCTCGATGACCAGGTCGGCCCCGGCGAGGTCGGCCACGTCCGCGGTGGGTGTGATCCGGTCCAGCAGCGCCTGGTCGTGGCGGCGGGTCGCCGCGTACGCCTTGCCCTTCTCCGCCGCCTCGAGCGTGACGTCCTTGAGCAGGACGGGCAGCCCGGCCTTGGCGCACACGTACGCGATGCCGGCGCCCATCATGCCGGCGCCGAGGACGGCGACCTTGCTGAAGCCGACGTTCGCGGCGCCGCGGGAGTTGGCGGCCTGCATGTCGAAGAAGAACGCCTTGATCATGTTTTTGGCGGTCTGGCCGGTGGCGAGCTCGACGAAGTAGCGGCCCTCGATGGCGAACGCGGTGTCCAGGTCGACCTGCGCGCCTTCGACGGCGGCGCAGAGGATGTTGCGCGGGGCCGGGTACGGGGCGCCCTTGAGCTCCTTGCGCAGGGTCGCCGGAAACGCGGGGAGGTTCGCGGCGAAGGACGGGCTGCTGGGGGTACCCCCGGGAATTTTGAAGCCCTTGACATCCCACGGCTGGACGGCGCCCGGATGCTCGGCGATCCACTGCCGGGCGGCGGCGATCAGGTCGCCCGCCGGCGCCACGGCATCGACGAGGCCGACCTGCAGGGCCTTGGCGGGGCGGTGCCGCTGACCCTTGAGCAAAACCTGCATGAGCGCGTCGGCGATCCCGAGCATCCGCACGGTGCGCACGACGCCGCCGGCGCCGGGCAGCAGGCCGAGGGTGACCTCGGGGAAGCCGATCTCGACGCGGGCGTCGTCGGCGACGATCCGGTGGTGGCAGGCGAGCGCCAGTTCCAGGCCGCCGCCGAGCGCGGACCCGTTGATCGCGGCGACGACGGGCCGGCCGAGCGTCTCGAGGCGCCGCAGCAGGCCCTTGAGGTGCGTCGTCGAGGCCGTGACGGCGGCCGCCTGGTCGGGGCCGATGCTCGCGAGCAGGTCCAGGTCGCCGCCGGCGAACCAGGTCTTCTTCGCCGAGGCCAGGATGACGCCGGTGATGTCGTCGCGCTCGGTGTACAGCCGGTCGATGACGGTGCCGAGCGCCTCGGTGAACGCGGCGTTCATGGTGTTGGCGGACCGCGCCGGGTCGTCCATGGTCAGCAGGACGACGCCGTCCGCGTCCCGCTCGTAGCGGATGATCTCCACGTCGCTCCCCCGGTTCACAGTCGCTCGACGATCGTCGCGATGCCCATGCCGCCGCCGACACACATCGTGGCCAGCCCGTACCGCTCGCCGCGGCGTTCGAGCTCGTCGACGAGCGTGCCGAGCAGCATGCCGCCGGTCGCGCCGAGGGGGTGGCCCATGGCGATGGCGCCGCCGTTGACGTTCACCCGGTCCAGCTCGAAGCCCATGTCCTTGGCGAAGTGCAGCACGACAGCGGCGAACGCCTCGTTCATCTCGACGAGGGCGATGTCGTCGACGGTGAGCCCGGCCTTCGCCAGGGCCTTGCGGCTGGCCGGCGCCGGCCCGGTGAGCATGATCAGCGGGTCGGCGCCGCTGACGGCGGCGGACACGATCCGGGCCCGGGGCGTCAGCCCGAACTCGCGCCCGGCCGCCTCGCTGCCGACGAGCACCAGTGACGCGCCGTCCACGATCCCCGACGAGTTGCCGGCGGTGTGGACGTGGTCGATGCGCTCCACCCAGTGGTACTTCTGCAGCGCCACGGCGTCGAACCCGCCGAGCTCGCCGATGGGCGCGAACGACGCGGGCAGCGCCCCGAGGCCCTCCATCGTCGAGGCCCGCACGTGCTCGTCCCGGTCGAGCACGACGAGCCCGTTGCGGTCGCGGACCGGGATCACCGAACGCGCGAAGTGGCCCCCGGCCCAGGCCTTCGCGGCGCGGGTCTGCGACTCCAGGGCGTAGGCGTCGACGTCCTCGCGGCTGTAGCCGTCCATGGTCGCGATCAGGTCGGCGCCGATGCCCTGCGGCACGAACCCGGTCGCGAAGTTGGTCTCGGGGTCCATCGCCCACGCGCCGCCGTCGGAGCCCATCGGCACGCGGGACATCGACTCGACGCCGCCGGCGAGGATCACATCCTCCCACCCGGCCCGGACCTTCTGCGCCGCGATGTTGACGGCTTCCAGCCCGGAGGCGCAGAACCGGTTGAGCTGCACGCCGGCCGCGGTCTCCCCGAGCCCGGCCGCGATCGCGGCGGTGCGGGCGATGTCGGAGCCCTGGTCGCCGATGGGTGAGACGACACCGAGGACGACGTCGTCGATGCGTTCGGGGTCGAGCCCGGGGTTGCGGGTACGCAGCTCGTCGATCAGCCCCACGACGAGTGAGATGGGTTTGACACCGTGTAGCGAGCCGTTCCTCTTACCGCGGCCGCGAGGTGTGCGAATGGCATCGAAAACGAAAGCCTCAGTGCTCACCTACTCAAGAGTAACCAGGCGTCGCCCCGCACACCAGACCGCCCCGGGCCCGCCGGCCGGCGTCAGCGACCGGCCCGGGCCGCGGTCACCAGCAGGTACTCCCAGTCCATCGACCCGTCGGCAGCGCGGAACCGGGCGGCGAGCGCATCGAGTGCCGCGTCGAGCTCGGCGGTGCGGGCCGGATCGTCCTGCAGCGCCCGGTACACGGCGAGCGTCGGGCCGTAGTTGCGCTTGAAGTACTCCCGGAACCCGTCCGCGGCGGCGAACGCCTCGACGCGCAGGCGCTGGGTCCGCACCGTCACGTCTGTCACCCGATCGCCGAGGAGCGTGCGGACGTGCGCCTCGTCGCCCCACAGCGGCGCCGGCTGCGCACCGGGCGGGGGCGCGGGCGCGAACGGCTTCATCACCGCGAACAGCTGCCCGATGAACCCGCCCGGCGTCCAGCTGAGCAGCCCGATCGTCCCGCCCGGGCGGCACACGCGCACCAACTCGTCGGCGGCCACCTGGTGCGACGGCGCGAACATGACCCCGACGCACGAGAGCACGCAGTCGTACTCCCCGTCGGCGAACGGCAGCGCCTCGGCGTCGGCCTCGGCCCAGGTGAGCTTGGCGCCCCGCGCGTCGGCGAGGCGTTCGCCGGTCTCGAGCAGGGCCGGTGTGAGGTCACTCGCGGTCACGTCGGCTCCGGTGAGGGCGGCCGGGATGGCGGCGTTGCCGGTGCCGGCGGCGACGTCGAGGACCCGCTGCCCGGGCCCGATGCCGCACGCCTCGACGAGTAACGGCCCGAGGCTCGGGATGATGTCGGCGGCGACCGTCGCGTAGTCGCCGGAGGTCCAGATCGCGCGGTGCCTGTCTTTCAGCGGTGTGGTCATGGCAGCACGCTAGGTGGCCGCACGTGTCGGCAACCAGTACACGATCTGTACTGGAGCCGGCCGGGCGGGCGCCCTACGCTGCCGGTATGGGTGCCGGTTACCACCAGTTCTGCCCGGTCGCGAAGGCCATGGAGCTGCTCGACGAGCGCTGGACGATGCTCGTGCTGCGTGAGCTCATGGCGGGCAGCGACCGCTTCAACGATCTGCGCCGCGGCCTGCCGCGCATGTCCCCGGCGCTGCTGTCGAAGCGGCTGCAGCAGCTGACCGGCGCAGGCCTGGTCCGCAGTGAGGACGGCCGCTATGTGCTGACCGAGGCGGGCTTCGAGCTGGCCCCGATCGTGAACGCGATTGCGGTCTGGGGTGTGCGCTGGATCGGCGAGCTCGGCGACGCCGACCTGGACCCGAAGCTGCTGCTGTGGGACATGCACCGCCGCGTCGACCACGAAGCCGTCCCGCCGGGCCGTTCGGTGGTGCACTTCGACTTCACGGACGTGCCGGGCCCGGCACGGTACTGGTGGATGATCATCACCGCCGGTGCGGCCGACGTCTGCGACGACGACCCGGGCTTCGACGTCACGGTCACCGTCAACGGCACCCTGCGCCGCCTGACCGAGGTCTGGCGCGGCGACGTGAGCTGGCAACACGCCCAGCGCGACGGCGCGTTGCGGGTCCACGGCCCCGAACACATGCGCCGAGCCCTGCCCGCCTGGTTCACGCCGGCCCCGTACACCACGACCGCCCGCCCGGTGTAGCCGCCCCGTCACGCCGCGACGTGCGCTCGCCGGGCCGGCGCGGGCGAGCGCGGCGGCGGGGGCGGCGGCCGCTCGAACCGGTGGAACACCGCCACGCACCCGGCCAGCCCGGCGGCGAACACCGGCAGCCACAGCAGGCGAGCCGCCAGCCAGGACGCGCCGTCCGGTACCGTCTGCAGCCCCACCATCACCCCCGGCACCAGCAGCGACACGAGCAGCAGCGACGTCTGGTGCCACAGGAAGACCGTCATCGCCGAGCGGTTCACCGCGGTCACCGCCCGCCACGGCCGCGCACGGTCCATCGCCCGCCGCAGCGACGGCAGGATCAGCAGCGCCAGCCCGCACTGCCCGATGCCGAACGCGACGGCCGCGAGCGTCGGCGGGTTCAGGTTGGAGATCCCCTGCCCGGGGACGCCGACCATCGACACCGGATACCCGAGCCGGCCCGTCAGCACCACCGCCGCCCCGAGCCCGCCGGCGAGCATCACCCATCCGCTGCGCGCCGACCGGAGCCGGCCCCGCGACCAGGCCGCGCCCAGGCAGTACGGCACCAGCCACCCCGCGCCGAGGTTGATCCACCCGATCCATCCGGGTGCCCCGAACGCGAACCGCCCGAGGTCGACGGCGACCACCACCGCGAGCGGCCACCCGGGGTGCAGCCGGCGCACGAGCGGCTGGGCGAGGGTCAGCGCGGCGTACACGAGCAGGAACCACAGCGGCGACGCGACGAGCTTCAGCACCGTGCGCGACCGCACCGCCGCCGTGAACGCGTCGACGCTGCGCGACAAGCCCGGGGTGTACTGCCACAGGACCGCCCCGATCAGCAGCGCGCTCCACGCGGCGACCAGCACCAGCACGGGCCGGAACAGCCGGTGCAGCCGCGCCGACAACCAGGCCCGCCGACCGCCCGCCGCCGCGCCGCCGCCCGAACCGGCACCACCTCCCCGCCCGCGGGCCGTCACGGCCCCGCCGACGAAGAAGAACAGTGCCAGGGTCTGGAACACCCACGACGCGGGCGCGAGCCCCGGGGCGGCCCGCAGCGGGCTTGCCACATGCGCCGGTCCCCCGTCCACGACCAGTGCAGTGACCAGCCAGTGCCCCAGCACCACCCCGAGGATCGCCACCACCCGCAGCGCGTCGATCCCCCGATCCCGCCCGGGCGCCGCGACGGGGCCGGGCACCGGCGAGCCGGCGGTCCGGCCCCGTTCGGTTCGCATGGACGCACGGTAGGGAGCGGCCGCCGCCCGCCGCGTCACTCCGCGGAACCATCTGCGGGTAGCTCTCCGGTACTACGGCCGCTCCGGTATTACTGATCCCCATGGCGCGAATCCTCATCACCGGCGCGACGGGCTCTCTCGGGCGGCGGGTGGCGACGCTCGCGGTCGCCGCCGGCCACACGGTGCTCGGCACCCACGTACGGCCCTGGATCGAGGCGGTCGATCGTGGCCGTGGTGTCACGGAGGGCAAGGCCGACGCGGTGATCAGCCCGGTCCGGGTCGACATCCGCGACCGCGATGCGGTGCGTGACGTCGTCGACGCGGTCCGGCCGGACCTGGTCATCCACACCGCGGCGGGCCGCGACCGCAACGACTGGGCGGCCAACGCCGACGGCGCCGCGAACGTGGCCCTGGCCTGCGACGAGCGGGTGCGCCTGGTGCACGTCTCCAGCGATGCGGTCTTCTCCGGCCGGGCCGGCCGCGAGTACACGGAGGACGACCACCCCGACCCGATCTACCCGTACGGCGCGGCGAAGGCGGCGGCCGAGACGGCGGTGCGGGCGATCGCGCCCGGCGCGGTGGTCGTGCGCACGTCGCTGATCATGGCCGACGGTGGCAGTGGCCACGAGCAGCTCACCTACGACCTGCTCGCCGGGCGGGTCGACGGGGCGCTGTTCACCGACGAGATCCGCAAGCCGATCCACGTCGACGACCTCGCCGACGCGCTGCTGGAGCTCGGCGGCGGCGACGTCAGCGGGGTCGTGCACGTGGCCGGGCCGGACGCGGTGAGCCGCTACGACCTCGGCGTCCTGGTCGCCCGGCGCGACGGTCTCGACCCGGGGCCGCTGCGCGCCGCGACCGGCTCGGGCCGCCCCGGTGACGTCCGGCTCGGCATCGGGCCGGCAACGGGGCTGCTGCGGACGCGGCTGCGTGGCGCCTACGAGTTCATGCGCGCGGGGTGACCGCCCGATTAGGGTGATCTTCCGTGAACGGTGTGCAGCTGCTGCTGATCATTTTCGGTGGCATCGCGGTGTCGGTCGTCGCGCACCGCCGCGGGGTGCAGCCCGGCCTCATCGTCGTCGTCCTGGCCGCGGGCGCGTCGTTCCTGCCCGGCGTGCCACGCCTGGAGCTGGACAGTGAGCTCATCCTCGCCGTCGTCGTGCCCCCGCTGCTGTACTCCGCGACCCGGGCGGCGTCGTTCTCCGGGTTCTCGCAGAACCTGCGGCCGATCCTGACGCTCGGCGTGACGCTGGTGGTGCTGACCACCGGCGTCGCCGGCCTCGTCGGCAGCTGGCTGATGCCGGCGATCGGGCTGCCGGCGGCGCTGCTGCTGGGGGCGGTCCTGGCGCCGCCGGACACGATCACCACCGTCTCCCACGGCGACGAACTCGGGATACCCCGCCGGGTGACGGCGATCCTGACCGGCGAGAGCCTGGTCAACGACGCCACCGCGCTGACGCTGTTCGGGATCGCGGCGGCCGCGGCCGGGGCCGAGGAGACACTGTTCGACAACCCGTTCGGCCTGTTCGCGTACACCGCCGCCGCCGGGGTCCTGATCGGGATGGTGTTCGCGGGCGTCGCGCTGCTGCTGCGGCCGCGGCTGCACACGCCGGTGCTGGAGACGTCCCTGGCGCTGCTGCTGCCGTTCACCGCGTACCTGAGCGCCGAGCAGGTCCACGCCTCGGGCATCCTCGCGGTCGTCGCCTGCGCCTACCTGTTCAGCATCAACACGACCCTCGACCCGAAGTTCCAGTATCCGAGCGCCTACCGCACCCGCCTGCAGGAGGACGCGGTGTGGCCGGTCCTCGACTTCCTGCTCGAGACGTTCGTCTTCGCCTACATCGGCCTGCAGCTGCGGTTCGTCATCGCCGACCTGCGGCACGCGAGCGCCGAACCGGGCCTGGCCGTCACACTGCTGGCGGCGGGGGTACTGCTGGTCACGGTGATCCTGTTCCGCCTGCTCGCGGTCTGGATGATCTTCTCGTGGTGGGACCTGCGCCGCCGCGCCCTCGAACGGCGCATCCGCGACGACCCGGCGTTGCGCGCGCGGATGCGGCAACGGGCCGCGGACCGCCTCGCCCGCCGCCGGCGCCGCCGGGCCCGCGCCTACGGTGAGTGGCAGGCGTCGGGCGAGTGGCAGGCGGCCGGTGAGTGGCAGGGCCCGCTCGGCGCGCCGACCCCGCGCGAGTCGCTGATCGTCGGCTGGACCGGCATGCGCGGCATCCTCACCCTGGCCGCCGCGGCCGCGATCCCGCCCACGCTGCACAGCGGCGAGCAGTTCCCCGGCCGCGACGCGATCCAGGCGATCGCCCTGTTCGTCACCCTCGGGACGCTGCTGATCCAGGGCACCACCATCAGTCCCCTGGTCCGCCGCCTGAAGATCGACACGCACCGTGAACGCGAACGGGCGACGCAGCTGCTGGAGCGCGGCCGCCGGATCGCCACCGCCGCGATCAGCCACGACGGCCCGCCGACCCCGGCGGGCTTCGACGCCCAGCGCACCGCCGTCGTCACCGCCGTGCTGCGCGGCGACCTCGACGACGACACGGCCCGCATCCTGGTCCACGACATCGACCTGCGCCAGGCCGCCGAAACGCACCTGGCCCGAGAGGAACACACCGGATAGCCGCAAAACCACCTGGACATCCGGCGCCGCCGCTGCCACGGTCACCGGCATGGATGTCCTGAGCATGCACGAGATCGCCGAGGCCGGGCACCGGATCCTCAACCCGTTCACCGAGGACAAGCTGATGCTGCTCGGCGAGGTCTGCCGCCTGCACCCGGGCCAGCGGCTGCTGGACCTGGCCAGCGGCAAGGGCGAGCTGCTGTGCCGCTGGGCGGACGCCTTCGGCATCGAGGGCCTGGGCGTCGACATCAGCACCGTCTTCGTCGCGGCCGCCCGCGCCCGGGCCGTGGAGCTCGGCGTCGCCGACCGCGTCACCTTCGCCCTCGGCGACGCCGCACAGGCCGTCCCGCCACCCGGCGGCGCGGGCGACGCCACACGCCCGCACGCCGCGGAACCGGGCGGCGACCCGGGCGGTGCCGGGCCGCGATGGGAGTACGACGTGGTCTCCTGCATCGGCGCGACCTGGATCGGCGGCGGGCTGGCCGGGACGGTGGCGTTGATGCGGCGGGCGGTGCGGGACGACGGGCTGCTGCTGCTCGGCGAGCCGTACTGGGCCGACGACACCCCCGACGGGGCGTACGCCGCGCTGGACTGTCCGCGTGAGGTGTTCGCCACGCTCGGTGGGACGCTGGAGCGGCTCGAGTCGGCGGGGCTGGAGCTGCTGGAGATGGTCCTCGCCGACGGTGACAGCTGGGACCGGTACGTGGCGTCGCAGTGGTGGACGGTGTCCGACTGGCTTCGCGCGCACCCGGAGTCGCCGGACGCGCCGGCGATGCGCGAGTACCTCCGGGCGGCCCGGCGGACGCATCTGCAGTACCAGCGGCGGTACCTGGGCTGGGGCGTTTTTGTGTGCCGCGTCTCGGGTGCGTGATCGCCCGCCCGGTACCTTGCTGGCATGAGCGATGGACCGCTGCGGGATCTGCGCGTCGTGGAGCTGGCGGGGATCGGCCCGGGCCCGTTCGCGGCGATGCTGCTGGCCGACCTGGGCGCCGACGTGGTGCGGGTCGACCGGCCCGGGCCGGGCTCGCCGATCGCGCCGCCGGCGGCCGGGGACCTGACGAACCGGGGCAAGCGGTCGGTGGCCGCGGACCTGAAGACGCCGGAGGGTGTCGAGGTGGTCCTCGCCCTGGCGGAGCGTGCGCAGGTGCTGATCGAAGGGTTCCGGCCGGGTGTCGCCGAGCGGCTCGGGGTCGGCCCGGAGGCGGTCCTGGCCCGCAACCCCGCGCTGGTGTACGGCCGGATGACCGGCTGGGGCCAGGACGGCCCGCTGGCGGCGTCGGCGGGGCATGACATCACGTACCTGGCGCGGACGGGTGCGCTGCACGCGATCGGCCGGGCGGGCGGCCCGCCGCAGGTGCCGGTGAACCTGCTCGGCGACTACGGCGGCGGGGCGCTATACCTGGTCGTGGGGGTGCTCGCGGCCGTCCACGCGGCGACGGTCACGGGCCGCGGCCAGGTCGTGGACGCGGCGATCGTCGACGGCACCGCCCACCTGAGCATGATCGTGCACAGCCTCCTCGCCGCGGGCCTGTGGCGCGACGCGCGGGGCGTGAACCTGCTGGACACCGGCGCGCCGTTCTACGACGTGTACCGGACCGCCGACGACCGGTACGTGGCGGTCGGCGCGCTCGAACCGCAGTTCTTCGCCGACCTCGTGGCCCGGCTGGGCCTCACCGACCTGCCGGAGCAGTTCGACGTGCCGCGCTGGCCGCAGCTGCGGGCGCGGCTGGCGGCGGCGTTCCTGGACAAGACCCGGGACGAGTGGGCGGCGGTGTTCGACGGCACCGACGCCTGTGTCGCGCCGGTGCTGTCGCTGGCGGAGGCGCCCGCGGATGCGCACCTGGCGGCCCGCGGCACGTTCGTCACGGCGGGCGGCGTCACCCAGCCGGCTCCCGCGCCCCGCTTCACCACCCCGCCCACGCTCTCGCCGCCCGACCCGCCGGCCCCGCCGTCCGGGCGGCCGGACCGGGCTCCGCTCGGCGCGCCGCCCCGGCCGGGTCAGGACACCGCGGAGGTCCTCGCCGACTGGGGCATCCGGTGACCGCCGCCGGCCGGGCACCCCGGCCGCCGCGCGGTGCGGCGCACCCGGGCCGAGGGGTTTGACGTGGCCCGGCTCACCGAGATCGCCTACCGGCTCCCGCACGCCGACGGGTCGTTCCTCACCCACCTGCGGACACTGCTGGGCGGCGTGGCGCAGCTGTCGGCGGCGCCGGGCCGGCTCACGCTGACCCCGGCCGCGCCGGTGGGTGCGCTGCCGGTGACGGTGTTCGAGACCGCGGCCATCGACGTTGCGCAGGTGCGGTTCACGACCTCGGACGGCGACGCCTACGCCCTGCAGTCGCCGCCGGGCCCGTCCGGCGGCGGTGTCGCGCTCGGCGACCTGGCGGACCGGCTCGCCGCCCACGTCGAGGCGGTCGATCACACCGGGGTGAACCTGCCGGCCGCGTCGTCGGCGCAGCTGTGGCGGCAGACGGTGGACCGGATCGCCGGGTCGTCGGCGATGTACCGCTACCCGACGGGTGAGCCGTGGCCGTTCGTGCTCCCGGCGACCGCCGCCGAGCTCGACGGTGCGATCACCGCGTTCGTCGCGGGCCGGGAGCCCCGCTTCGAGCTGGTCCGCGACGACTGGCTGGCCGAGCCGCTGTGGCAGTTCGCGCTGCGGACCGACCTGTCCAGGGCGGCGCTGGAGCGGATGTTCCCGGAGCCGGACGGCACGGCGTTCCCGGGTCTGGGCGAGGTGTTCCGGGCGGTCACGGTGCGGGGCCGGCCGCTGGTGCGCTTCGACCTGTACTACCGCGGCGACGGTGCACCGGACGACTGGGAGACCGGCGAGTGGCTCGTCACGGCGGGCGGGCGGATCGGGGCATGAGGCACCTTCGGTGGGCGGGCCCGGCGGCCGTGGTGGTGGTGGCGGCGGCCGGGCTGTTCGCGGCGTACCTGCGGATGGCGCGCGCGGTGACGGTCAACAGTGACGGCGCCAGCAACGCGCTGCAGGCGTGGGACCTGTTCCACGGCAACGTGCTGCTGCGCGGGTGGACGCTGTCGGATGTGTCGTTCTACCCGACGGAGCTGGTGCAGTACGGCATCATCCAGCTCGTCACCGGCGTCACGACCGAGCAGATCCACATCGCGGCGGCGCTGTCGTGGACCCTCGTCGTGTGCTTCGCCGCCTGGCTCGCCCGGTCGGCGGCGACGTCGTGGCGCTCCGGCGCGGTCGCGGCCGGGGTCGCTGTCGCGGTGCTGGTGGTGCCGTCGCCGGGGGTCGGGTACCAGACCCTGCTGTCGTCGCCGAACCACACCGGTTCGGCGGTGCCGCTGCTGATCGCGTGGCTGCTGATCGACCGGGCCCGTGACCGTCCGTGGCTGCCGTATGCGGTGGGGGCGGTACTGGCGTGGGGGGCGATGGGTGATCCGCTCATCACGTTCGTCGGGGCGGCGCCGCTGATCGCCGTCACCGGCTATCGGACGGTGCGAGCCCGGGCGTGGCGCGGCCTCGACGTGCGGCTGGCGGCCGCCGGGGTCGGTTCGGTGGTGGTGTCGCACGCCGCGCTGTGGCTGATCGAGCAGGCCGGCGGGTTCCGGGCGCCGCGGCCGCCGATCGAGTTGTCGCCGATTGAGGTGTGGGCGGACCGGGCGGGGACGGTGTCGCGGATGCTCGGCACCCTGTTCGGCACGGCACGCCCGCATGTCCAGCCGGGTTGGGTGGAGACGACGCTGCAGGTGGTACGGGTGCCGGGACTGCTCCTGGCCGTCGTGGCGGTGCTGGTGACGGCGGTGGCCGCGGTCCGGGGCCGGGCCGACCGGGTCGACGCGGTCCTGGCCGCGGCGATCGTGTGCGACCTGGGCGCCGAGATCGTGTCGACGCTGCCGATCGACCTGCTGGCCACGCGCGAGGTCGCGCCGGTGCTGCCCCTGGCCGCGGTCCTGGCCGCCCGCCTCACCGCCCGCACACTCGACGACCGCCGCGCACCCGCCGTCGAGCGCTCCGCTCGACCCAATGCGCCGGTCGCCGAGCCGGCCACGCGAGCCGGCTCGGCAGCATCGCCCGCGATCGGCTCGATCACCCCGCCGGTTCTGGTTCGCCGATTCCGGGGCGCCGTGCTGGCGGTTCTGCCGGTCGTTCTCGCGGCGCAGCTGATCACCCTCGTCGCCTACGCCCCTCCGCAGGCCGCGCCGATCGAGGGTCAGGAAGCCGCAGAGTGGTTGCAGGATCACGGCATGCGGTACGGCCTCGGCTCGTACTGGGTGTCGAACAACATCACCGTCGGCACGTCACGCCAGGTCACGGTGGTGCCGACGCTCAGCGACCACGGGCGGCTGGTCGGCATGTGCTGGCAGACCCACACCGACATGTACGACCCGGCAAAGCACGACGCCCGCTTCGTGCTGCTGGAAAAGCACCGCCCCATGTACGGCACGGAGTCGGACGTCATCACCCAGTACGGCCCGCCGACGACCCGCCAGGACTTCCCCTCCTACGTGATCTTCGTGTACGGCCGGAACCTCCTGGAGGGCTTCGCCACGACCTGCTGAACACCACTCCGGTCGCGGCGCACCAGCCCGGACGTTCGTCGACCGCGCGCGGCCGCCGCCGGTCAGGCCCGGGCGGCCGCGTACAGCATGTCGCGTATCCCGGCCCGCTCCTCCTGGTCCTCCCGCCAGACCAGCCGCAGTGCCAGATCGGGCACGTCCAACGCCAGCCGCACGAGCCGCCCGCCGGCCACGCTGTCAGTGACGGCGAATTCCGGCAACAGCGTCACGCCGAGGCCTTGTTCGGCCCAGGCCCGCATCACCGGTACTCCCCCGGCCTTGACCCGCCGCGGCCCGTCCCCGAGCAGCCGCTGCCCGGCGAGCCAGAACGAGCACTCCGGCACGTTGACCAGCAGCCGCTCGCCCCGCAGGTCCTCGACACCGACCCGTTCACGCTGCGCCAGCGCGCTTCCGGGCGCCGCGACGAGCGCAAGCGGCACGGGTTGCAGGTCCAGGAATGTGAGCGACCCGCCCGGCACGGCGAACCCGAGCCCGCCGATGCCGTCCCCGGCGTCGAGCAGCAGCGCGGCGTCGAGATGCCCGTCGAGTACCCCACGCAGCAGCCCGTCCCGGACACCGTCCGCGTGTACGTCGACTTCGACGTCGGGCCGGCGTTGCGCGAACCGGGCCAGGATCCGCGGCACGTACACCTCGGCGATCGTCCCGAGTGCCCCGAGCCGCAGCACCGGCCGCAGATCCCGCACGTCGCGGACCGCGGCGTCGGCCTGCGCGAGCAGCGTCCGCGCCCACCCTTCGAGCCGCTGCCCGGCCGTGGTCAACGTCATGCCTTTCCCGCCCCGCACGAACAGCGCCACCCCGAGCGCCGCCTCGAGGGTCCGGATCTGCTGCGACACTGACGAGGGCGCCAACTGCAGCGCGACGGCCGCGTCGGTGACCGTCCGATGCCGCACCACCGCCGCGAACGTCCGCAACTGCCGCAGCTCCAGCGCCGCCGCTCCGCCGTCACCGTTCACAGGTCACCCGCACCATCGCGAGCAGCAACACGATGCCGCGCCGCCTGACGCCAGGGAGCGGCGCGAGACCACCCGCTGTGACGCCCACGACACGGGCGGTGAGGGGCGGCACGCACGACGTCTCACTCGGACGCAAAGCCGGCCGCGGCGCTTGCCGAACGGCCCGGTGACGCTGCACGGCCGGTAACTCTACTCAAGCAGCGCTCATCGGTAATCCTCGAACGCCGCAGGTGAGCCGCGCATTCGGTTTCCCCGAACGCCGCCTGCGGTCAGGCCGGTGGAGACGCAAACCCCGGTGCCGCACCGTAGGTCGGACCATGACCACTTCGCAGACTCACCAGCTCGCCTCAGCACCGGCCCGCCGCGCCCTGGCCGGCATCTCCCTCGGCTATTTCATGGTCCTGCTCGACATGACGGTCCTGGCCGTCGCCGAGCCGGACCTGGCCGCGTCCCTCCACGCATCAACGGCCGGCCTGCAGTGGGCGACCACCGCGTACACCATCGTCTTCGCCGCGCTCCTGCTCTCCGCCGGCGCCGCCACCGACCGCTACGGCGCCGCCCGCCTGTTCCACCTGGGCGTCGTCACCTTCACTGTCGCGTCGCTGCTGAGCGCCCTGGCCCCGGCCCTGTGGGTCCTCGTGGCTGTGCGAGCCGTGATGGGCGCCGCCGCCGCGGCGTGCGTACCGGCCTCAATGGCCCTGATCGCAAGCCTCTACCCGTCCCCGCCGGCGCGCGCCCGAGCGATCGCCACCTGGGCCGCGACGAGCGGCGCCGCGGTAGCGGCCGGCCCGATAGCCGGCGGTGCACTGGTCGGCGCCGCAGGCTGGCGCGCCGTGTTCCTGATCAACGTCCCACTCGGCCTGCTCGTCATCTTCCTGACCCGGCATCTGTACTCCCCCACGCCCCCACCACCAGACCCGCCCACCAGCACCACTGCGACGCCGGCCGGCACCGAGGCCAATCCCAGGCCCGCAACCACCGGGCCAGGGCCCGACGCGCCCCGCCTCGATACCCGCCCACGCATCGACTGGCCGGCCCACGCAGCCGCCGCGGCAGTCCTGGCCCTCGGTAGTGACACCCTCATCACAGCCGGCACCGGCAACCGCCCCCACCTCGTCCTGGCCGCCACCCTCACGGTGATCGCGCTCGCCGTGTTCACCGCCCGGGATCGCCGCAGCCGCACCCCGGTCCTCGACAGGCGTCTCCTGAGCGTCCCGGGCGTGCGCGCGGCGATCACGGCCGCCGCAGCGGTGAGCTTCGCGCTGTCCGGCGCCCTGTTCGTCCTGCCGCTGGTCCTGCAGCGCACGTACCACCTGGCCGCCCTCGAGACCGGCCTGGCTTTCCTGCCCCTGACGGTCCCGTTCGCCGTGAACCCGCCACTGACCGCCCGTATCGTCGCCAAATCCGGCCCGCGCATCCCGACAGCCGCCGGCCTGGCCCTCCTCACGTTCGGCGCCACAACCCTGGCCGCCGCCGTACACACCGGCGCCGCCTACCCCTGGCTGGCCCCGTCGCTGCTCCTCGTCGGTCTAGGCGTCTCCTTCGCCCTCCCCGCGCTGGCCACGGCGATCGTGACCGCCGCCCCACCGGGCGCGACAGGCGCCGCCGCCGGGATCCTCAACGCGGCCCGCCAGGCCGGTGCCTGCGCCGGTGTCGCCGCCATGGGCGCCACACTCCCGGCCGGTACAGATTGGCCGCTGCTGCTCTCAGGCTTGGTGACCGCAGCCGCCCTGGTCTACTTCGTGCTCCCGGGCCGCCCGCGCCGTTGAGTCCCAGCCGCGGGACAGCCGGCTCCGTCAGGCGTTGCCGAGCCGTCGGTGCCGCTCCAGATAGTCGCGGACCGCCTCCAGCAGCCCGGGGCTTTCCTCGACGGCCCACGTCACGGAGTTGCACCGCCCGCAGAGCAGCTGGCGGACTACACCGGTGCGGTGGTCGTGGTCGACGGACAGGCGTCGCGGTTCGCCGCCGCTGCCACGCCGGGTCTCGGGCTGTCCGCAGATGGCGCACAGGCCGCCCTGGTCCTGCAGCATCCGGTCGTACTGCTGTGGTGTGAGCCCGTACTTGTCCCGGAGGACCTGCGCGTGCGAGATCCGGCTGCCGCCCCCGGCGAGGTACTGCACCCGCCGTGCGACGGACAGGCACTGCTTGCACGGCTGCCGTGGCCGTGAGGAGTGGCCCTGGTTGTAGAAGGCGTCGCGCGGCTGCGTGTCACCGCATCGCCGGCACGCGACGGTCTCGTCTGTCACGCCTGCAGCGTACTGCAACATACAACGTTGTGTAGAGGCATAACTTAACTGTCATTATGGTGTATGCCTTCCCCGGCGCTTCCGAGCGCCCCCACGGCCGTTCCGCAGGCAATTATCGAATTATCGGTATTAGCAATTCGATAAACCGGCGTGTCGCGTGACGAGCAGCGATCCGCGGGTCCTACGCTGTCGGGCGTGACTGAGTCTCGGATCGACGTACGGCTCGACGGCGACGGCGCCGCGGCGCGTGAGTGGGTGGTCGACGAACGTGCCGGCGAGGAGCGGCCGTGCGCGTACTGCGGCCGGCCCGTCCCGCAGCGCAACGCTGCCGGGCGGCCGTTCCGGTACTGCCGCGACAACGACGGCGAGTGCCAGCGCAACGCCCGCAACGCGCGGATGCGCCAGCGCACGTCGCCGGGGCTCAGCGGGCAGGTCGCGCGGGCGTTCGAGATCGCCGAGCGGCTCGACCAGTCCCTGACCGACCTCGTCGACGCCCTGCACGCGGAGGTGTCCACGAGCGGCATCGAGCGGCAGGTCGCCGAGGCCCGGGCGGAGGCCGCCGCCGGGCTCGTCGCCGCGCAGGTCGAGCGCGACGACGCCCGGGAGGAGACCCGCAAGGCCCGGGCCGCGCTCGAGCAGGCCCGGGCGGACGCGGCCCGGCAGCGCGCCGAGGACGCCGCGGCGGCGCAGGAGGCGCTCGCCGCCGAGCAGGAACGGGCGCGGCTGCGGGTCGAGGAGGTGCAGGCCGCCGCCGGGAAGGCGGTCGCGGAGATGCAGGCGGCCGCCGAGCAGGCCGTCACCGAGGCCCGCGAGGAGGCGGCGGTGACGGTGGCGGAGACGAAGGCGGCCATGGAGCAGGCCGTCGCCGACGTCCGCCGGGCCGCGGAACGGTCCGTCGCCGCCGCGGTCGCCGACGGTGACCGCCGGGTCGCGCAGGTGCAGGCGGCCGCGGACGAGGCGCTGGCGGCGGCGCGGCAGGCGGCGGAGGCGACGATCGAGCAGTACCGGGAGGCCGCCGACGAGATCGCCGTCCAGCGGGACAAGGCCCGGCGGGAGGCGGCGACGGAGGCGGCGCTGCGCGCGGAGGCGTACCGGGAACGCGACGCGGCCCGCGACCTGGCCGGCAACGCCCTGCGGGAACGCGACGTCGCGCACACGGCCGTGGAACGGGCACTGCGTGAGGGGGCGGAGGCGGAGGGCCGGCTGCAGCGGCGCCTGGACGCGGAGGGTTCCCGGGCCGCGGGGGCCGAGGCGGCGCTGATCGCGGCCCGGGAGGAGCTGGTGCGGCTGCGGTCGGAGGCGGACCGCGCGCATGCCTGGGCGGACAATCTCCGCGATCAGGTGACCCAGCTCACCGCGGCGCTGACCCGGCTCACAGTGTCGGGAAGTGTGCCACCCGAGGCGGGGTGAGAACCGTCAACCACCTGGGTGACCTGCCGAAACTACCTTCGGTGAGCCGCGCCACGAAACGACAGGTGTGGTCGATCATTGAAACCCAACGTAAAATCAGGGTACCCACCTGGCGACGAACCTACCGCAGCGCCGGGTCGGTCGTGTAATCTGCCCGCCCGCGGTGGGAATCGTCAGACCACGTGGCGTCGTTGGTTACAGCGAAGCGCAACACGATCCGAAGGGGAAGACCAACCATGGGCGAGCGCATGCTGCGCGGCAGCCGTCTCGGAGCCGTCAGCTACGAGTCCGACCGCAACACCGAACTGGCTCCGCGTCAGACCCGTGAGTACCTGTGCGCGAAGGGGCACCAGTTCGAGGTACCGTTCGCCGTCGATGCCGAGGTCCCCATGACCTGGGAGTGCAAGTTCGACGGGAGCGTGGCGCGGCTGGTCGACGGCAGCGAGCCCGAGCAGAAGAAGGCGAAGCCGCCGCGCACCCACTGGGACATGCTCCTGGAGCGGCGCACGATCGCCGAGCTCGAGGACATCCTGAACGAGCGCCTCGAAGAGGTCCGGCTGCGCCGCGGCCGCTCCGCGTAACAGCGCACCCCGCACGACGTACGGAAAGCCCCGGCCACCCGCCGGGGCTTTTCGCCGTCCTCAAGCCCCCGGACCGCTGCCGGCCGGGGCAACGCGGGCCTTGTGACACGGTGGTGTGGCGTGGGGGTACCGTCGGGCGCGATCAGGAAGGAACCATGAGCGCAGAGTTGCGAGCCGACTGCTCCCGCTGCTTCGGCCTGTGTTGTGTCGCCCCGGCGTTCTCCCGGTCGTCGGATTTCGCGATCGACAAGCCGGCCGGGCACGCCTGCCCGAACCTCGGCGCCGACTTCGGCTGCGGCATCCACACCCGGCTGCGCGAGCGCGGCTTCCCCGGCTGCACCGTCTACGACTGTTTCGGCGCCGGGCAGCACGTCGCCCAGGTGGTCGCGCAGGGCCGGGACTGGCGCGCCGACCCGGCGTCCGCTCCCCGGATGTTCGAGGTGTTCGCCGCGGTCCGCATCCTGCACGAGCTGCTGTGGTACCTCACCGAGGCCCGGGCCCTGCCGAGGACGGCTGCGCTGCACGCGGCCCTGGACGACGCCCTCGCGGCCACCCGGGCACTGCGCGACACCCCGGACACCCTCACGCCCGGCGGCGCCGAACGTCACCGCGCCCACGTCGCCGCCCTCCTGCGCGACGCGAGCCGCCTGGCCCGCACCCCCGGGCCGGGTTCCCGCGGCGCCCCGGCGTCGGCCGCGGACGGCCGCACCCGCGACGGGCGTCCCCGGCGGCAGCGCGGGCGCGGCGCGGTACACGAGGCGCCGGGCCGGGCATTGATCGGGGCGGCGCTGCGCGGGGCGGATCTGCGCGACGCGGACCTGCGCGGGGCGCTGCTGATCGGGGCCGACCTGCGCGGCGCGGATCTGCGCAACGCCGACGTCATCGGCGCGGATCTGCGCGGTGCGAACCTGGCCGGTGCGGATTTGCGCGGCACCCTGTTCCTGATCCAGTCGCAGCTCGACGCGGCGACCGGCGACGCGTCCACCCGGCTGCCGGCGGCCCTGCACCGTCCGGCGCACTGGTCCACGGCCCGGTGATCCGGCGCCCGTCCCGGGTCGCGGCCGGGCCCGTCCGGCCCGGCGCGGTGCTGTCCGCGCTGCCGGTGCTTGGCCCCGGCGTTCGGGGCGGGTGTGGTCAGGCGGCGGGGTCGAGGGCTTCGGTGACGGTGGCGTGGACGGGGATCGGGCCGGCGAGGCCGACCGTGCGTAACAGGCGGGCCATGAACGGCGTCGGCGCGGCGAGGCGTAAGAAGCCGCCGGTGGCTTCGCAGTGATTGCGGGCGTACGCGAAGGTGCCCAGGCCGATCGAGTCGCAGAACTGCACGCCGGCGAGGTCGACGACGATGCGGGTGCGGCCCTCGTCGAGCAGCCGGTGCATGGTGTCGCGCAGGGCGGGGGCAGTGTTGAGGTCGATGGCGCCGGCGATGCTGACCAGGGCGATGCCACCGGCACGGTTTGTGACTGCAAGGTGCATGAACAAATCCTGCCCGTGATGGGCATGGTCCGCACCGTGGCCGCCACCCGTTCGGGTGACGGGCCGTGAGCGGGGTGCGGCTGCTCGCCGCGGCGGCGCTGGCCCGCACGGCGGACTCGAGCGCCGGGGTCGCCCTCGTCCTGGCGTCGCTGCGGCAGTCCGGCGGCCCGGGGCAGGGGTCGCTGGTCCTGGCCGTGCTCCTGGTGCCGCATCTGCTGGCCGGGCCGCTCGTCGGGCTCGTCACCGACCGGGCCCGCCGCCCGCGCCTGGTCCATGCGGGGTTCGTCGCCGCGTTCGGTGTCGCCCTCGGCGGGATCCTGGCGCTGCTCGGCCGGGCGCCGCAGCCGCTGGTCCTGGCCGTGGCGCTGCTCGCCGGCTGCTGCGGCCCGATGATCTTCGGCGGGTTGTCGGGGCGCCTCGACGACGTGGTCGCGGCCCCCGACCGGGTGCGGGTGCGGGGCCTGGACGCGGCCACCTACAACGTCGCCGACATCTTCGGTCCGGTGGCCGGTGCGGGGCTTGTCGTGTCGATGGGTGTGCCGGCGGCCGCGGCGGTGATCGCCGTGTCGTGCCTGTGCGCGGCCGGGCTGCTGCTGACTGTGCGCCCGCTGCCGGCCGCGCCGGGTGCGCCGTCACCGGCCGGGCGCGGCGGTGGGCGGGTGTCGTTCGGGGAGGATCTGCGGGCCGGGTTCCGGGCGATCGCCGTGTCGCCGCCGCTGCTGGCGGTGACGGCCGCGACGTGCCTGGCGACGTTCGGCAACGGGATGCTCCCGTCGATCGCGGTGCTGCTGGGGGTGGCGCACGGGCACCCGGCCGGCGGTGGTCTGCTGGTCACGGCGGTCGGGGTCGGGGCGCTGGCCGGGTCCCTGGCGGTGGCGCGGTGGCCGGTGCGGGTGGCGGCGCACCGGGTGGTGTTCGGCTGCCTGGCCGCGATCGGGGTGCTGCTGGCGGTGGTGCCGCTGGTGCCGGCCTGGGCGGCGGTGGTGGCGGTGTTCGCCGTGGCGGGGCTGTTCGACGGGCCGCTGTTCACGTCGGTGCTGCAGGTGCGGGCCGAGCAGTCCCCGCCGCGGGTCCGCACGCAGGTGTTCACCCTCGGCGCCGGCGTCAAGCTGACCGCCGCGGCGGCGGGGGCGGCGGTGGCCGCCGGGGTCGTCGGCCGGCCGCTGTGGGTCCTCGTCCTGGGGCTCGCCGGCTCGCAGCTGGCCGCGGCCGGTGTGGGGGTGCTGCTGCTGGCCGTGCGGGGCCGCCGGGCCGCGTCCGGTCCGCACTAGGTGCCGGTGACGCCGCACGGGCGGCCTCCCTGGCTGGGAGACCGCCCGTGCGGTGCGGTGCTGACGCGTCAGCGGTGGCCGTGGTGGCGGCCGTAGTCCTTCGCGATGAGCAGCCACCCGCCGCGGCGGCCGTTGAACGCCGGGACGCACTTGCCGTCGTCGAAGCGGCCCTGGCGCTCGCCGACCCAGGCGAAGAAGTTGCAGGTCTTCTTGCTGTTGTACCGGCCGGCGATCCAGGTGCGGACGTGGTCGTCACGGCGGTCGCCGAAGTTGCCGTCGTGGTCGCCGAACTGCCCGTTGTGGTCGCCGAACTGCCCGTCGTGGTCGTGGTCGTGCGGCCCCGGCTGGACGGCGGCGGGCTGGCTGCCCTGCCCGGTGGCGGCGGACGCGGCCGTGGCGGTCATGCCGAGGACCGCACCGGCGGTCAGGGTCATGGCGCCCAGGGCCAGGATTCGCTGCGTGTTTCGCATCTTGACTCCCCCTTGTGTCGTAATGACGCGATTACACTATGTAGCCGAACGCCGGAAATGTCGCAAAACGCCTCATCCTTTCAGCCAGAGGCTGACGGACATCAGGCCACCCGCGGACGCCGACCGGTACAGCCACCGGACGCGAAACGTCCACATCCACCACCGGGGTCGCCGCCCCGCGGGCGGATCCTGCCGCCGCGGTCAGCGCCCGACGGTGCGCACCAGCACGGTCCCGCCGCCGGTGAACGGTTCCCGGCCGGCGGGGGTGAACCCGCACCGCAGGTAGGCGCGCAGCGCGGCGGTGTTGCCGCAGGCGATCTCGAGCTCGACGGTGCGGTGGCCGCGGCCGGCGGCCCAGCCGGTGACGGCGTCGGCGAGCTGCGCGGCGATGCCGTTGCCGCGGGCGGCGGGCACCACCCACATGCTGATCAGGTGGGTGGTGGCGGGCCGGGCGGCGGCGACCCAGGCCGCGGCGATCCCGAGGGGCACGTCGCAGCCGGCGCGGCTGCGCAGGCCCGGCGGCGGCCCGAACGCGGCGAAGAACGCCCCACCGGCCGGCCACGAGCGCCAGTCGAGCTCGGACCGTTTCGCCTCGCGGGCGTAGGTGCTGATGAACGCGGCGGGGCTGTCCTTGAGCGCGGCGAGGCGCATGTCGCGTTTGAGCCGCCAGTCGTCACCGGTGAGTGGGCGTACCGCCACGCGTCCCTCCACCGCACGACCCTCCCAATTCGCCCGGCGCAGGGCAAGAGGGATCCGGGGCCGATATCGCACAACCCGCGCAGGCGGCCCCGAACCGGCCCGGTCACATGGTGGCGCGGTCGCTGTCCAGCTGCTGCAGGACGGGCCCGACGAGGTCGGACAGGTCACGGACGAGGACGGCCACGGCCCGGGCGGCGGCCACGGCGAGCGCCCCGCCGGCCGTGCCCGGCTCGGGAGCCGCGGGGAGCCCGTCGAGGGGCAGGGGCGCCTCGATGAGCAGCGTGGTGCGCAGGTGCGGGTAGCGGGCCAGGTCGCGGTCGCCGGGCTGGACGAACTGCCCGAACAGTTCCGGCCAGCCGCGCCAGCCCCGGTCACGCCACCAGGCCCGGGTCGTGGTCAGCTCCGCGGGCAGCGGTGAGACGAGCTCGACGCGGGCCATGAGCCCGCCGTCGAACGGGTTGCGGCGGCAGGTGGCGGCCAGGACCCGGCGGTGCCAGCGGACGTAGCCCGGGTCGAGGACCGGCGGGGTCGCGAACGTCCACGCGGCGCAGGCGAACGCGACGGGGGCGATGTCGCCGAGGGCGTAGGCGAAGCCGTTCGGGTGCGCCTCGACACGTGCGGTGTAGCGGTCGCGGTCACGGTCGAGCCAGAACGTCTTCACACCCCGACGGTAGCCCGCGGCCGGCGCCGTGCCAGCCCCGTCCGCGCACAGCCGAACCCGCAGGTCACAGCCGTTACAGGGCGGTGACGACGGCGGGGTGGCGGGGGTCGTCGGCGCGCACGACGACGTCGGCCTGATATTCGGGCATGACCTCGTCGCGGTAGCGGCCGTAGGCGGGCACGGTCCAGCCGAGCTCGGCGGGCAGGCGCCGGGTCAGGGCGGCGTCGCTCTGCATGAGGTGGACCGCCACGTCGAAGCCGAGGCCCGCCCCGAGGAGGAACACCCCGGAGACGATGACGGCGCCGTGGGCGGGGACGGTGACGTACGCCGCGCGGGTGGCCCGGTCGGTGACGGGGTCCCACAGCGACGGCAGGACACGGCCGGTGCCGCCGGGCCCGGCCGGGCCGAGGACCTCCCGGGTCAGGGCGCGCAGGTCGAGCCAGTCCTCGTAGTACGCGTCGGGGTTCGTGCGGCCCCGTTCCAGGCGCAGCGACGCCGCGCGCAGAAACATCCCGGCCGCGATGTGCAGCGCCGGGACACCCTCGTCGCGCAGGACCCCGGCAGCGGCCTCGGCGAGGTCCGCCCCACCGGCGGTCGGGGCGCCGTCGACGGCGACCCGGGCCGGGTGCCCGCCGTCGAACGCGGCGACCCGGGCGGCGATCTGCCGGGCGAGGGCGGCGACGGTGACCGGGGACGCCTTCACCGCTCGACGATCTCGCCCTCGACGATCTCACCGGCGCCGCCCGCCGGGCCCGGGTCGCCGCCGGTGGCGGCGGCGGCGGCGGGCGGGGTCCGTTCGGCGCGCACGACGCGGGGGCCGAACAGGTCACCGGCGGCGGCCGGGGAGATGCGCCGCTCGGTGGCCCGGCGGACCTGCCGGTCGGCGAGGTGGCGCACGGGCGGCACGAGCAGCAGCAGCCCGGCGGCGTCGGTGAGGTAGCCGGGGACGATGAGCAGCAGCGCCCCGGCGAGGCCGGTGACCCCGTCGGAGACCTCACCGCCGGCGGGGCGGCCCTCGCCGAACGCGGCCCGCAGCCGCCGCCAGGCCCGGACCCCTTCGCGTTTGACGAGCATCAACCCGACGACGGTCGTCGCGAGGCCGATGAGGATCGCCCACAGCCAGCCGATCGCCTGCGCGACCAGGACGAACACGGTGATCTCGGCGATCACCAGCAGAAACGCGCCGATCGCCGCCCAGCCGAGCCCTCGCATGCGTTCCTGCCTCTCCTCAGCGCCCGGTGCTGCCCTGGGCCGGGCCGTTCCCGGCGACGGCCCGTTTCAGGGCGGTCCAGCGGGCGGCGGTGCCCCACACTGTCACCTTCCACAGTGCCTCACGAACGATCGAAGAGCTCATCTTCGACTGCCCGCGTTCGCGTTCGGTGAATGTGATGGGCACCTCAGCGACCCGGAACCCGTCGCGGTGTGCACGCCAGGCCAGGTCGACCTGGAAGCAGTACCCGTGCGACGCGATCGAGTCGAGGTCGATCTTCCCGAGGACCGGGGTGCGGTAGGCGCGGTACCCGCCCGTCGCGTCACGCAGCGGCATCCCGAGGGCGAGACGCACGTACACGTTGCCGATGCGGGAGATCGCCTGCCGGTGCGCGGGCCAGTTGACGGTCCGGCCGCCCTGCACATACCGCGACCCGAGCACCACGTCGGCGTCGGCGAGCGCGTCGAGGAGGGCCGGCAGCTCCTCCGGGGCGTGCGAGCCGTCGGCGTCCATCTCCACGCAGGCGTCGTAGCCGCGTTCGGCGCCCCACGCGAACCCGGCGATGTACGCGGCGCCGAGGCCCTGCTTCCCGGGCCGGTGCATGACCTGCACGGCCGGGTCGGCCGCGGCGAGCCCGTCGGCGATCCGCCCGGTGCCGTCGGGGCTGTTGTCGTCGGCGATGAGGATGTCGACGGCCGGTGTCGCCGCCCGGACCCGCCCGACGATGATCCGGATGTTGTCGGCCTCGTTGTACGTCGGGATGATGACGAGGACCCGGCCGACCCCGGGATATTCGGCCACGCCTCGGTCGGGTGCGTTCACAGGTCCTCCTCGGGGCCGTCGGCGGCTTCGGGCACAGGGTGCAGGTCCGGGTCGCGCCCGCCGTCGCGGCGCCGCACGGCCAGCGCCGCGACGAGACCGAGCACGGCGAAGGCGACGAGGGTGTACTCGGGGATCGCCCCGAGCCGCGTCGCCAGCGTCCGCCGGTCGCCGAGGTGCAGTTCGGCGACGATGACGGCCGGCTTGTCGAACGCGGTCTCGGCGCTGGTGGCGCCGGTCGCGTCGGCGAACGCGGAGATCCCGACAGTGGAGGCCATGAGCGCATCACGGCCGTGTTCGACGGCCCGCAGCCGCACCATCGCCAGCTGCTGGCGGGCCTCGGCCTCGTTGAACGTGGCGTTGTTCGTCTGCACGGCGATGAGCTGCCCGCCGCCGGTCACGGTGTCGCGGACCAGGCCGTCGTAGGCGACCTCGAAGCAGATGACGTCACCGACGGTCGCGGGCCCGACGCTCAGCACACCGGGGCTCGTCCCGGCGGTCATGTCGGTGACCCGGTCGACCTCGCTGGACACCAGCCGCGCGACTGAGCGCAGCGGCATCGTCTCGGCGAACGGCACCGGGTGCCGCTTCACGTACTTGCTGACCGGGTCGCCGAGCTGCCGGCCCGGGTTGAACACCAGCCCGGCGTTCTCGACCCCGGTCTCGGGGCTGTACAGCACCGCACCGACGAGGATCGGCGCGCCGACGGCGTCGGCGGCCTGCCCGATGAGCACCCCGGCGTCGGTGTTGCGCAGCGGGTCGATGTCGGAGGCGTTCTCGGGCCACACGACGAGGTCGGGCCGGCGCGCCCCGGCCTTGACCCGGTCACCGAGGGCGATGGTGGCCCTGACGTGGTTGTCGAGCACGGCCCGCCGCTGCGCGTTGAAGTCCAGGCCCAGGCGGGGCACGTTGCCCTGCACGACGGCGACGTACACGGCCGGCCCGGCCGGCTCCGTCAGCGGCACCACCGCCGCCACACCGATGAGCGCACACCCGGCCGCGACCGCGGCGAGGGGCGCCACGGCCCGGCGCACCTCGGTCCCGGCCCCGATCCCGCGCAGGACCGCGAACCCGGCGAGCCCCCCGGCGAGGGCGACGGCGAACGTCACCAGCGGCGCCCCACCGGCCGCGGCCAGACGCAGCAGCGGCGACGTGTCCTGGGAGAACGCCAGACGCCCCCACGGGAACCCGCCGAACGGTGTACGGTCGCGCAGCGCCTCCTGGGCCACCCACAGCAGCCCGACGGCCACGGGCCAGCTCCACCCGCCGCCGTTCCAGCGCTGCCGCCCGCCGAGCAGCGGACCGATCCACGCCCCGGCGAGGCCGACGAGCCCGAAGTACAGCGTCTCCAGCACCGACAGCAGCAGCCACGGCACCATCCCGGTGTGCAGGTTCGTCCACGCCAGCAGCGGCGTGAAGAACAGCACCCCGGAGAGGCACCCGAGCCAGAACCCGGCCCGCAGCCGCCGCCCGTGCACCGCCACGGCCAGCAACGCCACCGCGGCCGGCGCCGCCCACCACTGCCCATACGGCGGGAACGCCACGAGCATCGCCCCACCCGCGACCGCAGCGGCGAGGATCGCCGCCCACAGCGGCAGGACCGGCTCGTCGACGGGCCCGCAGGCCGCGGCCGCGGCGGGCTGCTGCACGACCAACGTCACCTGCGCCATCCCCGTGGTTGTCCGACTCTGGTTACGCCTTGCGGCGCCCATTATGCGGGGTGGGTAGCCCGAACGTGGAATCGCGGCCCCCGGCGGCAACCGGACCGGGCGGGGCACAGCGCTGCAAGGGGGCGCGACCGTAGTCGCGCCCCGCGCTCCCAGGCCCTGTGTCCGGCCGGTGCGGCAGCGGCGTTCGTGCGCGGCCTTCGTTCCGGCGCGGCGCGGACTGGCTGCCCGTGCACGTGCCGTTGTCTACTGGTCGCGTGATCCCCCCTGCCCGACCACCGGTGGATGCCCGTTCGTTGCCCCCGCCGACCCCCGCCCGGCACGTCGCGGGGTCGTCGCGCCGGTTGACGCAGACGTCCGGCCGGCCGGGCGTTGGGGAGTAGCGAACCGCGGTCATCCTTCCCGAAGTAGGACGCAAAGACGGTACGCGCCGATCCGGGGTCGGTGTCAACCGCCCGGCCGCCCCGAAACGCGATCCGCGGCGTGTCGCACGGGCGTGTCGGGCCTGGTTCACCCTGCCGCTGACACCCCGTACCCGCCCCGCCACGACGTGTACCGTCACTGTGCGTGCGCGAGGACGGCGCACAGCCCCGCGGCGGCGGCCGGATGGTCGGCGGCGAGCAGACCGGCCGCGGCCAGCACATAGCTGGCGTCCACAGCGGTACGCGGGTCACGGGGCAACGCCCAGCCGCCGGCATGATCGTGCAGGACCGGGCCCAGCGCCGCCCGCGCCGCGGCTGGATCAGCATGCCGGAAGACGCCACCGGACGCGATGACCGACACGACGTGTCGCAGGTCGCGTCCCCCGCGGGCGTGGCGGCGCACCGCCACCGTCACCGCCGCCGCCGCCAGCTCCAACGGCCCCGCACCCGCCGCCAGCGCGACACGCTCCCGGGCGGCGGCGTCATGGACCCCGTCGACGTTCCACCGCACCCCGAGATCCCCCTCCACGGTCCGCGCCTGCCACAGCGTCCCCGCGACCGCGTCCGGGGCCTGCTCCCGCGGCTGCAGCGCCGAATACACGTCAGTCGTCGCCCCGCCGACATCCACCACCAGCAGATCCCCGCCGACCGCCCGGGCCAGGACCTCGACACCCGACAGGACCGCATCCGGGGTGGCGGCCGTCACGAGCCGCCCGAACCGCGGCCCCCGCGACAGCCGCTTCCCGCCGATGACGTGCGCCAGGAACAGCTCCCGGATCGCCGCCCGGGCCGGCCCCGGCTCGACGACCCCGATCCGCGGCAGCACGTTCCCGGCCGCCGCGACCGGCATCCCCCGCGCACCCAGCAGCGCGGTGATCTCATCGCGGGCGTCGCGGTTCCCGGCGACGACGACCGGCACCCGCCACCGGGCCGCGGCCAGCCGCCCGGCGTTGTGCCGGATCGTGTCACCGTCCCCGCCGTCGGTCCCCCCGGCCAGCAGCACCACATCCGGCCGCGACGCCCGCAACGCCCGCACCGCCGCCGTGTCCAGCCGCCCGGCGAAACAGCCCACGACCCGCGCCCCGGCCGTCAACGCGACCCGCCGGGCCGCCTCCGCCGACACCAGCTCCTCGAACCCGACGACCGCCAGGCGCAGCCCCCCACCCGCCGACGAACAGCAGTACACCCCCGCGACCGGCCCCGCCGCGGCCAGCAGCGCATCGACACCGTCGAGGACATCCGTCTCCACCGTCGTCGGCGCCGACAGCGACGCGAGCACCGCCCCGGTCGCCGTGTCGACGACCGCGCACTTCGTGTCCGTCGACCCCACGTCGACACACGCGACCCTCATGGCACGACGACGGTCCCCGTCGCCGACACGGCCAGCAGCGGCGGATCGAGGACCACCGCCGCCGACGCCCCCCGGGCGGTGTCGGCACGGCAGGTGACATGACACGTGAACTCCACCGTCCGCGACCGGCGGCCCTCCCGCGTCACGACCGCCGTCACCTCCACGACGTCACCGGCGCGGACCGGCGCATGAAACGCCACCGCCGCATACCCGGCGAACAGCCCCTCGTCACCGTCGGTGCGGATACACACCTCCGTCGCCGCATCACCGAACAGCGCCAGACTGTAGGCACCGTCCACGAGACTCCCGCCGTAATGCGCATGCGCATACGGCACATAGCGGCGGTGCACGACCGTCGTCCCGACAACACTCATGTCCGGCGGCTCCCAATCGTGTGGGCAAGGTACGAGGCGACCTCGCGCGGTGTCGTGCCACGACCAAAGATCCGATCCACGCCCAGCTCCCCGGCCATCAACTCATCGAACCGGGGCCCGCCGACGACGAGCAGCGGCCGGCGCGCCACCGGGAACGCCTCCCGGAACGCCGCCGACATCGCCCGCACATTGTGCAGATGCGCATCGCGCTGCGTCACCACCTGCGACACCAGCACCGCATCCGCCCGCTCCACCGCCGCCGCCTCCACCAGCTCCGCGACGCTGACCTGCGCACCGAGGTTCACGACCCGCAGCTCCCGGTAATACTCCAGGCCCTTCTCCCCGGCGATCCCCTTCACATTCAGGATCGCGTCGATCCCGACCGTGTGCGCATCCGTACCGATACACGCCCCCACCACCACCAGCTTGCGCCGCAGCCGGGCCCGCACCGCCGCATTGACATCCTTCGGCGACAGCAGCGGAAAATCCCGCTCCGCCACCACCACCTTCCCCGGCTCGACCAGATGCGCGACCCGCCCATACACCACGAAGAACGTGTGCCCCGCCCCGATCGGCCGGGCATGCACCACCATCGCCGGGTCGACACCCATCTTCCCGGCCAGCTGCACCGCCGCCCCCTCCGCCCGCTTCGACGCCGGCAACGGCAACGTGAACGACAGCTGCACCATCCCGTCACCCGTCGTGTCCCCGTACGGGCGCACCACCCCACCGTCACCGCTCACCGCTCAGCAGCCCCTCTACCGGATTCCAGTAGTCGTCCTCGCGCCTCGCGACCCCGTCCAGGCCCTTCCCACGATCCGCGGGCCGGCGCATGATCCCGAACGTGCCCTCCCCGATCGCCGCCAGCAGACCCCGCCCCCGGATCACCTCCAGCAGATCCACCGCCTCCCGCAGCACCGACGACGCCCGCTGCCGGATGAACGGACCCGGGACGAAGTCCTCGTGCAGATTCCCCGCCGCCCGCAGCACGTACTGCACGTTCTGCAACGCGATGTCCCGGTCCGACAGCCACGGCGTCACCACCGCCTCCGTCATCATCCCCACCAGCAGAATCCCCTGCCCGGTCAACGCCCCCGCCAGATTGAAGAACCCGTCGAGAAGGTTCCCGCGGAACACGTCACCGCTCATGTGCCGCGTCGGCGGCATCCACTTCAACGGCGCCCCCGGGAACAACTCCCGCGCCAGCAGCGCATGCGCCAGCTCCAGCCGGAACGACTCCGGCACCTCCGGATCGATCTCGAACGCATGCCCCAGCCCCAGCTGCCACGTCTCGAGCCCCGCCTCCTTCGCGAAATACTCGTTCAGCAGCTGCGACACCGTCACCGTATGCGCCGCGTCGACCGCATCCGCCGTCGTCAGATAATTGTCCTCACCGGTGTTGATGATGATCCCGGCCCGGGCATGGATCTGCCGCGACAACCGCTGATCCACGAACGTCCGGATCGGGTTGATGTCCCGGAACAGAATCCCGTACATCGAATCGTTGAGCATCATGTCGAGCCGCTCCAGCCCCGCCAGGGCCGCGATCTCCGGCATGCACAGCCCCGACGCGTAGTTCGTCAGCCGCACATACCGGCCCACCTCCTTCGACGTCACATCCAGCGCCGCGCGCATCAACCGGAAGTTCTCCTGCGTCGCGTACGTCCCCGCGAACCCCTCCCGCGTCGCCCCCTCCGGCACATAATCCAGCAGCGACTGCCCCGTCGACCGGATCACCGCGATCACATCCGCGCCGGCCCGCGCCGCCGCCTGCGCCTGCGGAATGTCCTCATAAATGTCACCGGTGGCGACGATCAGATAAATCCACGGCCGCCGCGGCGGATCCCCGAGCCGCGCGATGAGCCGCTCCCGCTCCCGCCGCCGCCCGTCGATGCGGGCCACCCCACGCCGCACCGCCGCCACCGCCGCCCGCTTCGCCGTCGCCCGCGCCGGCACCGTGAAACGCACACTGCCCGCCGCCGCCTTCTGCGCCAGCAACGTCACATCGGCGTGACCGTCACGCACCAGCGCATCGAACACCGGCAGCAGCACCCCGTGCCCCAGCCCGACATCCGCGACCACCGCATCGACGAGCCGGTTCACCCACGGAATCCCGTCCGGGTCCGCCCCCGTGACCCCCGCCAGACGCAGCGTCGCCCGCTCCACCGACACCGTCGTATGCGTGCGGGCAAGGTCGACGACGGGCCGGCCCGCCTGCGCCGCGAGCCGCCGCGCCCGCGCCACGACCGCCCGGTCGAGACCCAGCTTCCCGCCCGGCTTCCCGGTCACCGCCGCCTCCTCGCCATCGCTCAACCCGTCCAGATATCGGTACCGGCCAGCACCGTCAGCCGCGCCGCCGGCGTACCGTCCCCGCCGAGCACAGCCCCCAGCGGCAACGTCGTGTCCCACACCACGAACGTCGCCGTCCCACCCGGATTCAGCACACCCTCGTCATCGACACCGACCGCCCGCCACCCGCCCCGGGTATGCGCCGCGAACGCCGCCTTCGCCCCGATCCGCTGCACCGGATTGTGATGACGCATCGCCGCCCGGCACGACCCCCACGGATCAAGCGGCGTCACCGGACTGTCCGACCCGAACGCCAGCAGCACCCCCACCCCGACAAGCGACCCGATCGGGTTCGCCGCCAACGCCCTCGCCGGGCCCAGCCGCTGCGCATACATACCGGCCTCACCACCCCACAACCGGTCGAACGCCGGCTGGATCGACGCCACGATCCCGTACTCCACGAACTTCGCGATCGCCGCCTTGTCCAGCAGCTCCGCATGCTCGATCCGGTGCCGCCCGGCCCGCAGCCGCTCCACCCCCACCCGCGCCGCCGCCAACCCGAACCCGGCCAGCACCGTCCCGATCGCGGCATCACCGATCGCGTGGAACCCGCCCTGCACCCCATGCTCCACACACCCGGCCAGATGCTCACCGATCTGCTCCGCACTCAGATACCCGTGCCCGCACGACCCGGCCTCGTCCGCATAGTCATGACCCAGAAACGCCGTCCGCGCCCCCAACGCCCCGTCGGCGTACAGATCCCCGCCCGCACCGACCGCCCCCAACTCCCGGGCCTTCGCCGCCGCACCGGTCTCCCCCCACAGCCCGAACACCCGCGGCAACCCCGGCCCATGACCCAGCGCCGCAGTGAAATCAGCCTCCCCCGACGTCCCCGGCCCGCCGCACTCGTGCACCGACGCGATCCCCAGCGACGCGGCCCGCCGCAACGCCGCCACCTGCGCCGCCCGCGCCTGCCCCAGCGTGATCGACGCATACGCCGCCGCCCGCACCACATGGTGCGCGTCCAGCCGCAGCCACCCGCCCTCGTCATAGCCCGCCGCCGCCTTCGCCTCCGCGCTGAGCAACGCCGACGACACCAGCGCCGCGTGGATACACGCCCGCGACAGGTACACCGCCCGCCCACCCGCGGCCCGATCCAGCTCGGCCGCGCTCGGCGTCACCGGGTCCGCCCACCCGGACTCGTCCCAGCCGTGCCCGATCACCACCGCATCCGCCGGCAGCCCCGCCGCATACGCGCCCACCGCATCCAGCACATCCCGGCCCGACCGCGCCCCCGACACGTCCAGGCCCTGCAACGTCAGGCCCGTCGCGGTCGTGTGCACATGCGCGTCGACGAACGCCGGCGTCACCAGCGCACCGTCCAGCTCCACCACCCGATCCGCGCGCCCCGGCGCATCGGCGTCGACACCCAGCCAGGCGATCCGGTCGCCGTCAGTCAGCAGCGCGGTGGCAGACGGGTCAGCCGGAGTATGGACACGGCCACCGCGGTACAGGGTCCTCATACCGCCCAGTCTGCCAACCGCAGACCCAGCCGCGCCCGGAACAGATCCCGCACAGCACTGTCCGATCGCAGCAGACCGATGGCGTACTCGGCGTGGCCCGGCACGTAACCGTTGCCGATGAGCATCGTCACATCCGCCGCGAGACCCTCCGCACCCAGCGCCGCGGCCGCGAACGACGTCGCCATCGAAAAGAAGATCACCGTGCCGCCCGGCCGCGTCGCCAGGATCGCCGCATGCTCACAACCCGGCACGTCGACACACACCACCGTCACATCCGCCGGCTCCCCCACCGCCGCGGCCAGCCCCACCGCGTCCCGGGCATCCGCGACGAGCACCTCCGTCGCCAGCCCCGCCCCCTCCAGCAGCCGCCGCTCCGCCTCGTCGCGCACCACACCCACCGTCTCAAGACCCCGGGCCGCGGCCAGGCACAGACTCCCCGACTTCCCCGCCGCCCCCAGCACCAGCACCTTCCCCCGCTTGTGCCGCCGCACCAGCGCCGGCGCCCCGCACACGTCGAGCACCGCCAGCGCCAGCTCCGGCTCCAGATCCGCCGGCAGCTTCGCGGCGACCGACCGGGCGAACAGGATCGCGTGCCCGTCGCACGGCACCTGCTCACCGCGCCCGTCCCACCCCCGCAGCCCGTCGTGGACGGCCAGCGGCGTCAACGTCAGCGACACCAGCGTCGCGACCCGATCCCCGACCGCCAGCCCCAGCGGCGACGCCGGGCCGACCGCGTCGACGGTGCCCAGCAGCATCCCACCCGACCCCGTCACCGGGTTCTGCATCTTCCCCCGCCGCCCGATGATCTCCAGGACCGCGGCCCGGACCGCATCCCCGTCACCGCCGTACGCCTGCGACAACTGCCGGAACGACGCCGCGTCCAGATTCAGCCGCTCCACCCGCACCCGCACCTCGTCGTCACCGACGACCGGCGAGGCGTCCAAGCGCTCCGCCGCCTGCGGCAACACCCCGGCCGGGGCCAGGACCCGGTGCAAACCGATCGGCGAACCCACGTCGACACACCGCCTTTTCCCGCAAGCAACGGCATTGACCGAAAATCTTCCGGCAGATTAACCTGACTACAGGATATCTTTCAAGCGCCGCCGAATGAAGGGCCAGGACCGTGCAGCCGTACGCCTACCAGCGCCACGCACTCACCGAACCCGACTGGCGCCGCTACCCCGGCTGGGCCGACGTCACCCGCGACCAATGGGAAGACGCCCAATGGCAACGCGCCCACTGCATCAAAACCATCCCCCAGCTGCGCACCCTCCTCGGCGCAACCGTCACCGACGCCTTCTACCAGGACCTCGCCGACGACCAGGCCACCCACGCCACCATGTCGATGCTCATCCCACCCCAAATGATCAACACCATGAGCCCCGACACCCCACCCACCGACGACACCCTCCGCAACGACCCCATCCGCCGCTACATGCTCCCCATCGCCACCGACCGCCACCCCGAATACCCCTCACACCCCTACGCCACCCGCGACTCCCTCCACGAACACGACATGTGGGTCGCCGAAGGACTCACCCACCGCTACCCCACCAAAGTCCTCGCCGAACTCCTCCCCACCTGCCCCCAGTACTGCGGCCACTGCACCCGCATGGACCTCGTCGGCAACAACACCCCCACCGTCACCAAACTCAAACTCCTCAACAAACCCGCCGACCGCCACACCGCCATCCTCGACTACCTCCGCGCCCACCCCGGCGTCCGCGACATCGTCGTCTCCGGCGGCGACGTCGCCAACACCCCCTGGCACCAACTCGAAACCTTCCTCATGGCACTACTCGCCATCGACACCATCCGCGACATCCGCCTCGCCACCAAAGCCCTCGCCGGCCTCCCCCAGCACTGGCTGCAACCCACCGTCGTCGAAGGCCTCGAACGCGTCGCCCGCACCGCCGCCCGCCGCGGCGTCAACCTCGCCATCCACACCCACGTCAACCACGCCCAATCCCTCACCCCACTCGTCGCCAAAGCCGCCCACACCGCACTCGAGGTCGGCGTCCGCGACGTACGCAACCAGGGCGTACTCCTCCGCGGCGTCAACGCCACCGCCGAGGACCTCCTCGACCTCTGCTTCGCCCTCCAGGGCGAAGCCGGCATCCTGCCCTACTACTTCTACATGTGCGACATGATCCCCAACGCCGAACACTGGCGCGTCGCCGTCTGGCAGGCCCAGCAGCTCCAGCACGACATCATGGGCTACCTCCCCGGCTACGCCACCCCCCGCATCGTCTGCGACGTCCCCTTCGTCGGCAAACGCTGGGTCCACATGGTCACCGAATACGACCGCGAACGCGGCATCAGCTACTGGACCAAGAACTACCGCACCAGCATCGAAGACGACGCCACCCAACTCGACCGCACCTACCCCTACTACGACCCCATCGACACTCTGCCCAAAACCGGCGCCGACTGGTGGCGAAAAGAGCACGCTAAGTAGGTGCGCCGCACGTTCCTCCGCCTGCTCGGCCTCGCCATCGCCGCCACCGCCCTCATCACCTACATCAACTGGGCCGGCCGCCGCGACGAAGCCCGCTTCAACCCCGCCGGCTCCCTGCAGTGCGCCGGCGACACCCGGATCGCCGGCGCCCAGGCCACCACCGCCCCCACCACCCGCGAAACCCGCACCCCCGACCAGCTCGCCGAAGCCTGGGCCAACGCCCGCAACCCCGAGCTCGTCGCCGGCAAGCACCGCCTCTTCGACAGCGACGACCGCGTCGACATCGGCTTCGACCGCCGCGCCCACACCGTCGCCGTCCTCACCTTCCGCACCCGGGGCGCCCTCGGCTGGCACCTCGACGCCGTCGTCGCCTGCCAGGGCCAGACGGCCAGGTCCCCGGCCCCGGCCGCCACCTGACCGGCCCGCGCGGACCCGCCACGCAGGACGGGCCCGCACTGCGCCACACCAGCCGGCGCAACCTGCCGTCGGGCCGGAACACAAAAACCTAAGTCAGCCGCGCAGCGGCTAGGGGTTGCTGTTCAGACGTGGCGTAGCCACGTCATCTAAGGCGTCCTAGGATGCTAGGATTAGACATCGCCGCTGGTCAGGCCGCCTCCGCCGACGCGAAGTAGTCGCCGTGCGCCAGGTCCTCGAGCAGCGTGTAGTGCGTCGGCGTCCAGCCCAGCAGCTCGCGGGTGTACGCGCTGGAGACCGGCACGTCCGCGGCGAACACCGAGGCCAGGGCCGGGCTGCCGAAGTGCGTCCCGGCCTCGTCGAGGCCCACCGCCACCACGGGCAGCCCGAGCGCGGCACCGATCGCGGCGGCGATGTCGCGCATGGCGACGCCGCCCTCCGCCGCACCGTGCAGCGCGGTGCCGGCCGGGGCCTGCTCCAGCGCGAGGCGGAACAGCACCGCCGCGTCGAGGCGATGCACCGCGGGCCACCGGTTGGCGCCGTCGCCGATGTAGGCCGACACCCCGGTCCGGCGGGCCGCCGCGACGAGCATCGCGACGAACCCGTAGTCGCCGGGGCCGTGCACCGTCGGGGCGAGCCGGATCACGCTCGAGCGCACGCCCCGCTCCGCGTAGGCCAGGCAGCGCTGCTCGCCGGGGATGCGGTACGCGGCGAACGCGTCGGCGCTGGGCGGGTCCGTCTCCGCGCTCACCCGGCCCGGCGCCATGACCATCGTGCCGGACGTCGACACGAACGGCCGGCCGGACCCGGCGAGGGCGGCGCCGAGCGTCTCGATCGCGTCGACGTCGCGCCGGGTGATGCCGGCCCAGTCGCCGGGCTCGCCGCCGGCGGCCATGTGCACCACGCCATCCGCCGCGCCCGCGCCCGCGCGCAGCCGGTCAAGGTCGTCCAGCGAGCCCGCGAACGGCTCCGCGCCCAGCCGGGTCAGGCGCTCGGCCGCGGCGGCCGAGCGGGCCAGCCCGGTGACCCGGTGCCCGGCCGCGAGGAGCTCCGACACGACGGCCGGGCCGGTCAGGCCCGAGCCTCCGGTGATGAACACACGCATGACAGCTCTCCGCACACTAAAAGGAGCATGTTCCGTTTCCGTGCGGCGACGTTACACAACCGGAGCATGTTCCGCTAGTGTGGTGCGGTGGCCTCACCCGTGCGCAGTGACGCGGCCCGCAACCGGCAGGCGCTCATCGAGATCGCGACCCGGCTGTTCGCCGCCGCCGCGGGCGACGAGCCGTCGATGCGGCTGATCGCCCGTGAGGCCGGCGTCGGCATCGGCACCCTGTACCGGCACTTCCCGACCCGCGAGGCCCTCGTGGAGGCCGTCTACCAGGACCAGGTCCGCCGCCTGACCGAGGGCGCCGACGCCCTGCTCGCCGCCCACCCGCCCGCCCGGGCCATGCGCCACTGGATGGACCTGTTCAGCGAGTGGCTGGCCACCAAGCACGGCATGGTCGACACCCTGCGGGCCATGGTCGGCAACCAGCAGCTCGGCCACGCGCACACCCGCACCGAGCTCCTAACCGCCATCGACAAGATCCTCGCCGCCGGCCGCGCCGCCGGCGACATCGGCGCCCACGCGACCGCCGAGGACGTCGCGGCCGCCCTGATCGGCATCTTCACGGTCGCCCCGATCACCAGCCGCGCCGAGCAGGCCGCCCGCCTCCTCGACCTCGTCATGCTCGGCATCGCCGCCACCGGGCCGGACGGGCCCCGGCCGGGCGCGGCCGGATCAGTCCGGTAACAGCGGGACTGTCGGGCCCTGGCGGCGGCCGAGCAGCGACGCGCAGGTCAGGGCGGCCGAGCCGAACCGGTCGCGGACCCGGTCCAGGGCGGTGTCGAGCTCGTCGCCGGAGGTGACGTCGAACGGCAGCTCCAGCTGGGCCGAGCCGTCGCCGTCGAGGTTCGTCACGGCCAGGCCGACCAGGGTGAGGCCGCGGTTGGCGATCTCGGAGACGGCGGCGGCGTGCAGGGCCAGGACGGCGTCGAGGATCGTCTGGGTGTGCGCGGTGGGGCGCGGCAGGGTCCGGGAGCGGGTGACCCGGGTGAAGTCGGCGAAGCGCAGCCGCAGCACGACGGTGCGCCCAGCCCGGTTCGCGGCGCGCATCCGGCGGGTGACCCGGTCGGTGAGCTCGGCGAGGACGGCCTCCTGGAACGGGCGGGGGTGGGGGCCGCGGCCGAGGGCGCGCTGGGCGCCGATGGAGCGGCGGCGCACGCCGGTGACGACGGGCCGGGGATCGCGGTTGTGGGCCAGGGCGTGCAGGTGGCGGCCCTGGCCCTCGCCGAGCATCGAGATCAGCGTGGCCTCGCCGAGGCGGGCGACCTGCCCGACGGTCGTCACGTGGTGGGCGTGCAGCTTCGCGGCGGTGACGACGCCGACGCCCCACAGCCGCTGCACCGGCAGTGCGTGCAGGAACGTGAGCTCGCCGTCGGGCGGCACGACCAGCAGCCCGTCGGGCTTGGCGACGCCGCTTGCCACCTTGGCCAGGAACTTGGTGCGGGCCACGCCGACGGTGATGGCCAGTCCGGCCTCGGCCCGGACCCGTTCGCGCAGCCGCCGGGCGATGCCGAGCGGGGCCCCCTCGAGCCGGTACAGGCCGGCGACGTCGAGGAACGCCTCGTCGATGGACAGGCCCTCGACCATCGGCGTGGTGTCGCGGAAGATCGCGAAGACGGCCTTCGACGCCTCCGCGTAGGCCTTCATCCGGGGCGGCACCACGATCGCCTCCGGGCACAGGGCCCTCGCCTGCCGCCCGCCCATCGCGGTGCGCACGCCGCGGCGTTTGGCCTCGTAGGAGCAGGCCAGGACGACACCCCCGCCGACGATCACCGGCCGCCCGCGCAGGCGCGGATCGTCACGCTGCTCGACGGAGGCGTAGAACGCGTCGAGGTCGGCGTGGAGGATGTTGGCCCCGTCCGGCACGAACACATGTTCGCACGGGGCGGGGCCACCAGGGAATACTTACGAGCGCAGGGCCTTGATCGTGTCGCGGTACCAGTGCGCGGAGCGCTTCGGGGTGCGCTGCTGGGTGTCGTAGTCGACGCGGACGATCCCGAACCGCTTGTCGTACCCGTACGCCCACTCGAAGTTGTCCATGAGCGACCACGCGAAGTAGCCGCGGATGTCGGCGCCCTGCTGCCGGGCGAGGGCGACGGCGCCGATGTGGGAGTCGAAGTACGCGACCCGGTCGGCGTCGTCGACGTAGCCGGTCTCGTCGGGCTCGTCGTCGAACGCGGCGCCGTTCTCGGTCACGTAGATCGGCAGCCGGTAGTCGGTGTAGAGGCGCACGAGCAGCTGGGTGAAGCCCTCGGGGACGATCTCCCAGCCCATGGCCGTGATCGGCCGGCCGGTCGGGATGACCCGGGAGACCGGCAGCCCGGCCGAGTCGGTGTCGTTGCCGTCCTCGTCGACGCCGGACAGCGTCTCGGAGAAGTAGTAGTTGACGCCGAGGACGTCCAGGGGCGTCTTGATGGCGTCGAGGTCGCCGTCCTGCACCGGCAGCGCGATGCCGAGCTTGGCCAGGTCGTCGACGAGGTCGGCCGGGTAGCGGCCGTGGACGAGCGGGTCGAGGTAGATCCGGGTGGACAGCGCGTCGGAGCGGCGGGCGGCGTCGAGGTCGGCCGCCGAGTCGGTCTGCGGGGTCGGGACCCCCATGTTGAGGGTGATCCCGAACGTGTGCTGCCCGCCCGCGCTCTGCGACGCCTCACGCATCCGCTGGGTGGCCAGGCCGTGGCCGAGGAGCAGGTGGTGCACGGCGTGCATGCTCGCGGCGAAGTCGCGCCGGCCGGGGGCGTGGGCGCCGTAGGCGTACCCGAGCATCGCCGAGCACCACGGCTCGTTGAGCGTCGTCCAGGTCGTGATCCGGTCCTGCAGCGCGTCGAAGACCAGCATGCTGTAGTCGGCGAAGCGGTACGCGGTGTCGCGGTGCGGCCAGCCGCCGGCGTCCTCGAGCTCCTGCGGCAGGTCCCAGTGGTAAAGGGTGATCCACGGTTCGACGCCGTTGGCGAGCAGTTCGTCGGTGAGCCGGTCGTAGAAGCCGAGACCCTCCGGGTTGACCGGGCCCCGGCCGCGCGGCTGCACGCGGGGCCAGGCCACCGAGAACCGGTACAGGTCGACGCCGAGGTCGCGGATCAGGGCGACGTCCTGCGGCATGCGGTGGTAGTGGTCGCAGGCGACCTCGCCGGTGTCGCCCTTGTCGATCGCGTCGGGCACCTCGCAGAACGTGTCCCAGATGGACCGGGTGCGCCCGCCCTCGTCGACCGCGCCCTCGATCTGGTAGGCCGAGGTCGCCACCCCCCAGCGGAACGTGGGCGGGAGCGTGGCGATCGGGTTGGCCAGATCGAGGGGCGATGCGGTCGTGTCCATGGTTCTCCTGGGTTGTTCAGCGGATGGTCAGTGGCGGCGGCCCGCTACCCGGCGGTGACCGGGTGCAGGTGGCAGGCCACCGTGCGGGCCCGCCCGACGTGGTCGTCGGGCTTGCCCAGGATCGGCAGGATCGTGTCGCACGGCTCGAACCGCTTCGGGCAGCGCGGGTGGAACGAGCAGCCGGTGGGCATGCCGCGCAGGTCGGGCGGGGAGCCGGGGATGCCGGTCAGCTCGCGCCGCTCGCCGCGCAGGGCGGGGAACGAGCGCAGCAGCCCGGCGGAGTACGGGTGCAGCGGATCGCGGTAGATGTCGGCCGACGGGGCCTCCTCGACGATCCGCCCGCCGTACATGATCGCGATCCGGTCGCTGAACTCGACGAGCAGCGACAGGTCGTGGGTGATGAACAGCACCGAGAACCCGAGCCGCTCGCGCAGCTCCACGAGCTGGCCGAGGATCTGCCGCTGCATGACGACGTCGAGCGCCGTGGTCGGCTCGTCCATGATGACCAGCTGCGGCTGCAGCGCCAGGGCCATGCCGATCATGACGCGCTGGCGCATGCCGCCGGAGAGCTGGTGCGGGTAGGCCTCGAGGCGGTCCTCGGCGATGCCCACGAGGCGCAGCATCTCCTTGGCCCGGGCGACGCGGGCCGCCTTCGACAGGCCCGGCTCGTGAGCCTTGATCGCGTCCATCATCTGGATATCGATCTTGTGGACGGGGTTGAGCGAGTTCATCGCGCCCTGGAACACGATCGACGTCTCGGCCCACCGGAACTTGCGCAGCTCGGCGTGGTTGAGGCTGAGCACGTCGTACGGCTCACCGTCGGCCGGGTGGTAGGTGACGGACCCGCCGGCCACGACGCCGGGCGGGGGCAGGAGCCGGGTCACGCCGTAGGCGAGGGTGGACTTGCCGCTGCCGGACTCCCCGGCGAGGCCGACGACCTCGCCGCGGTGGATGGTGAGGTTGACGTCGCGGACCGCCCGGACCGCGGCGTCGCCGAGGCCGTAGTCGACGTCGAGGTGCTTGATCTCCAGCAGCGGTTTGGTGAGGACCTGGGTCATCGCTTGGCACCGTCCATTGTGATGTTCGCCGGCGGGTCGGCCTGGCGCACGACCGGGGTGAAGCCGACCTGCATGCGGACCTTGCGCCCGTCCGGGCCCTTGTTGGTGCCGGCGCCGGAGGTGCGCAGCCGCGGGCTGACGAACTCGTCGATGCCGAAGTTCACCAGGCTCAGCGCGGTGCCGAGGATCGCGATGGCGAGGCCTGCGGGGACGAACCACCACCAGGCGCCCTGGGCGAGGGCCTGCTGGCCCTGGGCCCAGAACAGGATGGTGCCCCAGTTCCACGACGACACCGAGGAGATCCCGATGAACGCCAGCGTGATCTCCGACAGGACCGCGAAGATGACGGTGCCGACGAAGCCGGACGCGATGATCGCCGTCAGGTTGGGCAGGATCTCGAAGAAGATGATCCGCCACGTCTTCTCGCCGGTGGCCCGGGCCGCGTCGACGTAGTCGCGCCGGCGCAGCGACAGCGTCTGCGCCCGCAGCACCCGCGACCCCCACGACCAGCTGGTCAGGCCGATCACCAGGGCCACGGTCAGGTCGTTGACCCGCGGCAGCGACGTGCAGATGATGATGATCAGCAGCAGGCCGGGGATGACCAGGAAGACGTTGGACAGCACCGACAGGATCTCGTCGGTGATGCCGCCGAGGTAGCCGGCGGTGACCCCGACGACGACCGACAGGATCGTGGCGACGACCCCGGCGACCGCGCCGACGAACACGACGCTGCGGGTGCCGGCCAGGATCTGGCTGAAGATGTCCTGGCCCAGGTGTGTGGTGCCGAACCAGTGCTCGGCCGACGGCGGCTGGATGCCGCCCGGGTTGATCGCGTCGGGGTTGTACGGGGCGACCCACGGGCCGATGATCGCGAACAGCACGTAGATGGCCAGGATGACCAGGCCGGTCGCGGCCTTGCCGTTGGCGATGAACCGGAACCGCTTGCGCTTGGCCTTCTTGCCGACCGGCGCGGCGTCGGGCTGGGCCATCGCGCCCTGCCCGGGGATGACCTGCTCGATGCTCGACGGGGTGACGGTCATCTCAGCCTGCCTTTCGGGTGCGCGGGTCGAGCATCGTGTAGGCGACGTCGGCCAGCAGGTTCGCCACGAGCACCGAGATCGTGATGACCAGGAAGATGCCCTGCATCAGCGGGTAGTCGTGCGCGCCGACGGCCTGGAACAGCTGGAAGCCGACGCCCGGGTAGGAGAACACGATCTCGACGAGCAGGGTGCCGCCGACGATGAAGCCCAGCGACAGCGCGAACGCGGAGATGTTGGGCAGCAGCGCGTTGCGGGCGGCGTAGCTGAACGCGACCCGCCGCTCCGACAGGCCCTTGGCGTGGGCGACGGTGATGTAGTCCTCGGCGGACACGGTCACCATCATGTTGCGCATGCCGAGGATCCAGCCGGACATCGACGACAGCAGGATCGTGCAGGCCGGCAGGACGCTGTGGTTGATCGCCGAGTTGATGAACGTCCCGTCGAAGTACGGCACCAGGCCCGGCGTGTAGCCGCCGGAGGACGGGAAGAAGCTGTCGGAGCCGGTGAACAGGGCGATGAAGACCAGCCCGAGCCAGAAGTACGGCACCGAGGACAGGAACGTCGTGGCCGGCAGCAGCGAGTCGACCCAGGTCCCGCGCCGCCAGCCGGCGCCGACGCCGAGGCCGGTGCCGATGAGGAAGCTCAGGATCGTGGTGATGCCGACGAGCCCGATGGTCCACGGCAGGCTCTGCGAGATGACCTCGCTGACCGTCGACGGGAAGAACGTGAACGACAGCCCGAGGTCGCCGTGGAACAGCTGCCGCCAGTAGTCGAGGTACTGCTGCCACAGGCTCTCCTGCTCGTCCAGGCCGAAGAGGACCTTCAGCGACTGGATCGAGTCCGAGGAGATCGCGCCCTGGTTGCGGGCCAGGAACGAGCTGATCGGGTCACCCGGGATCATCCGCGGGATGAAGAAGTTGATGGTGATCGCGGCCCACGCCGTGAACAGGTAGAACGCGATGCGCTGCAGCAGGAATCTCATCGGGCCTCCTCCGGCGCCTGGTGGGCCGGTGGCGTGGGGATCGACGGGTCACCGACGGCTCCGATGCCCTCTCTGGCGACGGTGTCGGCGTCATAGAGCCAGCACGCGGCCCAGTGCCCGGGCTGCCCGACCTCGAGGCGGGGCGGCAGGTCGACGGTGCAGCGCGGCATGGCGTGCGGGCAGCGCGGGTGGAACCGGCAGCCCGCCGGAGGCCGGATCAGGCTCGGCGGCTCACCGTTGCCGCGGTCCTCGGCGCCGGCGTCGGCGATCCCGGCGATGCGGTCCGGGTCGGGTGCGGAGTCGATCAGCAGCCGGGTGTACGGGTGCGCGGGGGTCTGGGTGACCGTCTCGCTGTCGCCGCCCTCGACCATCCGGCCCGCGTACATCACCATCGTCTCGTCGGCGAAGTACCGCGCCGAGGCGATGTCGTGCGTGATGTACAGGATGGCGAGGTTCAGCCGCTCCTTGAGGTCACGCAGCAGGTTGAGGATGCCGAGGCGGATCGACACGTCGAGCATCGACACCGGTTCGTCGGCCAGCAGCGCCTCGGGGTCGGCGCCGAGGGCCCGGGCGATCGCGACGCGCTGGCGCTGCCCGCCGGACAGTTCGTGCGGGAACTTGTCGACGTAGCGCTCGGGCGGCGTCAGCGCCACCCGGGTGAGGAGGTTGGCCAGGGCGGCCTCGAGCTCCTGGGCGCTGTTCCCGGCGTTGCCGTGGATCTTCAGCGCGCGGGTGAGGTGGTACCGCACCGTGTGCACCGGGTTGAGCGAGCCGAACGGGTCCTGGAAGATCAGCTGCACGCGGCTGACGTACTGCCGGAACCGCCGCCCGCCCCGCACGTGCGTGGTCTGGCCGTGCAGCCGCAGGTCGCCGCCGGTGCGCGGGTAGAGCTGGGCGAGCAGCCGGGCGACGGTGGACTTGCCGGAGCCGGACTCGCCGACCAGGGCCGTGACCCGGCCGCGGCGCAGGGTGAACGACACGTCGTCCACGGCGTGCACGACGGCCCGTCTGCCGGTGAAGATGTCGGCGAGCCGGCGGCGTACGGGGAAGTGCTTGGTCAGCCCGACGGCCTCCAGCACCACCTCATCGGCCGGGGCCTTCGCCGGGCTTTCGCTCAACGTCATGCCGATTGGTCCTGTCTCGGGGTGTATCGCAGGGTGTCGTGACGGGGTACCGCTCCCCGGGTGGCCAGTATCGCGCCACCCGGGGAGCGGTGTCAGTACGATCCGGGCGTCAGGAGCCGGCCGGCTTGAGGTGCATGATCACGTCGAGCGCGTTGGCCTGGGTCGGCTGCCCGGCACTGTACGGGTTGGCGTCGTCCGGCCAGCCCGTCCAGTTCTTCTGGCTGTACGCCATGCCGATGTTGTCGGCGCCGACCGGGATCATCGGGGCCTGCTCGACGAAGATCTTCTGGAGCGTGGCGAGCGCGGTCTTGCGGGCCGCGTCGTCGGTGGCGGCGGCGTAGGCGCGCAGCGCGGCCGTCGCCTCCTTGTTGTCGAACCGGCCGAAGTTCGCGGCCGGGGACGGCGTGCCGATCGGCTTGAGCTGGTCGCCGTCCATGATGGTGCGGTAGATGTCGTACGGGGTCGAGCCGCCGTCGGTCCAGCGGAACGCCGCGTCGAACTGGCCGGCCTCGATGTTCTTGAACCAGGCGTCCTGGTTGGCCTTGTCGATCGTGGCCTGGATGCCGATGGTGGCCAGGTTGGCCTTCACGATCTCCAGCGACGTCTGGTAGTCCGACCAGCCGGCCGGGTCGCTCAGCGTCAGGGTGACCGGCTTGCCGGACGGGTCCTTCAGCGTGGTGCCGTCGAGCTTGTAGCCGGCCGCGGTGAGCAGCGCCTTGGCGCCCTCGGGGTCGACCTTGTAGTCCTTGCCCTTGTAGGCGTCGGCGATGTACGCGTCACCGGCGGGCGACGGCAGACCCGTCACGCTCTTCACGAGCGGGTGGAAGTAGCCGGCCTCGGCGGTGTTGAAGATGTCGTCGCGGTTGATGACCATGCCCATCGCGACGCGCAGCTTCGGGTCGTTGAACGGCGCCTTGGTGGTGTTGATGTAGAGGCCGTGGATGCCCAGGACCGGCGGGGCCCAGATCTTGTGGCTGGCCGCGTCCTTGTCGATGAAGACCGTCTTCACGTTGGGGATGAAGACGAAGCTCCACTCGCTCTCGCCGTTGGCCAGGGCGGTGGTCTGCGCGTTGTTGTCCGTGTAGGACGTGTAGCGCAGCTCCTTGACCGCCGGCGTCCCGCCCCAGTAGCCCTTGTCGCGGGCCGTGAGGGTGGTGGTCTGCGGGGTGAAGGACTTCTTGACGTACGGGCCGGAGCCGATCGGGTTCTTGTTGGCCTCGGTCTTCGGGTCGGCGACCTTCTCCCACACGTGCTTGGGCACGATCGGGATCTGGGCGATCGCCTTCTGCTGGCTGACGAACTGCGAGGACTTGAACGTGATCGTCACGTCCGAGCCGGAGACGGTGGCGTCGGTGATCGGCACGCCGCCGGAGTTGAGGGCCTCGTTGTCACGCACCAGCTTGTAGGTGTACGCGACGTCGTCGGCGGTGACCTTCTGGTCGTCGGACCAGGTGGCGTTGTCCCGGACGGTGACCGTGACCGAGGTGTAGTCGGTGTTCCACTTCGCGGCGGTGGCCAGCCACGGCTTCATCGGGTCGGCCGGCTTGACCGGGTTCCACATCATCAGCGGCTCGTACAGCACCCAGCGGTAGCCGTCCTTGGCCGCGGCCGAGGTGGTGAGGAACGGGTTCTCGTTCTCGGTCAGCGGGCCGTTGGGCATGCCGACGTTGAGCACGGTGGTCTTGGCGCCGTTGTTCTTGTTCGGGTCGTTCGGCGAGTCGCCGCACGCCGCCAGCGTAGTGCTCGTGGCCAGCAGACCGGCCATGCCGAGCAGTACGGAGCGTCTGGTCAACACGGGGGTGTCTCCTTTTGTACCTGGATCGACAGGTGGGGCGGACAGGAACATTCGTGGTACGGAGCGAAGCGGAGTGGCCACGAAACAGCCGGCTCTGCGTTGGTACTGAGGCGTCAGGTCGAGCGCTCGGGCTGCGCCGCGACGGTGGACCCGCGCACGACGAGCGTGGTGGACAGGATGTTCGGCTCCGCCGTGAGCGGCGTGCCGTCGAAATGCGCGATGAGCCGACGCGCCGCCATCTCGCCCATCTGGCGCATGGGCTGGCGGACGGTGGTCAGCGGCGGTTCGGTGTGGGCCGCGTGCAGGATGTCGTCGAACCCGACGAGGGCGACGTCCTGCGGGACGGCCTTCCCGGCCAGCCGCAGCGCCTGCAGGGCGCCGGAGGCCGACAGGTCGTTGTGGGCGAACACCGCGTCGAACTCGACGCCCTCGGCGAGGGCCCGCTGGATCGACGTGATGCCGCACTCGTAGGTGAAGTCGCCCTCGACGACGAGGCGGGGGTCGATGGGTGCGCCCGCCGCGGCGAAGACGTCGGCGAAGCCGCCGAGGCGGTCCTGGGTGCAGCCGAACTTCTCCGAGCCGGTGATGACCAGGGGCCGGCGCCGGCCGATCTCGACGAGGTGCCGGGCGGCCAGTGACCCGCCGGCCCGGTTGGTGGTGGCCACCGACGGCATCAGCGGCTTGTCGCCGCGGTCGTCGATGAGGACCACCGGCAGCCCGCCGGTGTACAGGTCGGCGAGGTAGTCGAGGGTGCCCTCGGGCTCGATGGCCAGGAGGCCGTCGAAGGACTTGCCGGAGACCTGGGCGGCGAACTGGCGCATGGACTCGGCGCCGCGGTTGCACGTGAACAGCAGCAACCCGTACCCCTCCGACTCCACGACGTCGACCGCTCCCTGCACGACCTCACCCATCCACGGCCACGTCAGCGACGGGACGAGCATCCCGATCACCCGGGTGTGCCCCCGGGCCAGGTTGACCGCCCGCGCGCTGGGCACGTAGCCCAGCTGGTCGATGACCGTCCGAACCCGTGCCGCGGTCGCCTCGTCGACCTCGCCTTTGCCGTTGAGCACCCGCGAGACGGTGGTCTTGCTGACCCCCGCCCGGGCCGCCACATCGGCGATGGTGATCGGCACGCCGCGATCCTTCCGGTGAGAGCGCTTTCTGGCAAGAGAGCGTGTTCTGGAACCGGTTCCGCAACCGGTTCCGGCACACTAAATCCGATCGCGGACAGTGGTGTCAATAACACGGTGGTAACGAAACTTAACGTGGCGGCAACCCTTGCCAAGCGGCTGCGCATGGTGTTTGCTCGGGACCACCGTCGATGCGTATGCGATCAGGCCGGCCACCCCGGCGGGTCGCCGCCGGGACCGCTCCCATGGAGCGCTCTCACGGCGTTCGAGGATCAGGGACAGGTGCTGGTGGCGAGCTGCCGCGGCGCCCGCGGCGGCCCGGACCGCTGCTCCCGCGGCCGCACCGGCCGGGGGCGGTCACGACCGCCGGCTCACGAGCGCCGGCTCAGGGCAGCCGGATCGCGCTGGAGTCCCCGCCGACCAGGCCCGACTTGACCCGCAGCTCCGTGAACTGCAACCCCTCGGGCACGTCGAACACGAGCGTCCCCGTCACCGCGGTGTCCGGCGCGATCTCGTTGAACAGCGGCCGGGCGTCGGCGTACCACACCCAGGCCAGCTCGTCCGGCCCGTACTCCTTGCCGGCGCTGTCGCGCAGCTTCTGGTAGCCGACCCAGATGCGGGCCTTGCTGTCCCCGGTGTTCTCGACCTTCAGCTGGGCCAGGCAGTACTGCCCGTCGGGTTTGCGGGTCAGCGGCCAGTCCCCGAGCTCCTTGCGGCCGCAGCTGAACCCGGCCAGGGTGAAGCGCAGCTTCCCGTCCTGCGCGACCGGGGAGCGCTTCGGCGTCGGCGACGGGGTCGGTGACGCCGGCGTCGGGGCCGGGGACCCGAGCTCGCCCCGGCCGGCCTTCTGCGCCAGGCTCAGCGCCACCAGCAGCACCGCCAGCAGCGCGATCAGGGCGAGCCCGGTCGCGATCCCCCGCCCGGCCCGCCGCGGCCGGCGCCGGGGCGGTGGCGGCGCGACGGGCAGCGGCGGGCGGAACCCGCGCCCGGTCCGCGGGGCCGGCCCGTCGTGGCCCTCCAGGCCCGGGTAGCCGCCGTGCGCGGCCAGCCCCGGGTAGCCGGTGGACACGGCGGTCACCGGCCGGGTCGGCGGCGACACCGGCGCGGCGCCCTTCGCGAACGCCGCCGTCGCGCCCCGCCGCGACCGGGGCCGGGCCGCCGGCGCCGACCCGCGCACCGTCGCCGCGACCTGCGCCGCGGCCGGGTCGTCCTGCCCGACCAGGGCCAGCAGCACCTGCCGGGCGGTCGGGCGCCGCTGCGGGTCCGGGTCGAGGCAGCGGCGCACCATGGCGGCCGTTGCCGGGTCAAGACCGGCCAGGTCCCCGGGCGGCAGCTGCCCGGTGCCCGCCCACGCCACCAGCAGGCCCCACGCGTAGACGTCGCTGGCCTGGCTCGGCGGCCAGCCGCGGACCTGCTCCGGGGCCAGCCAGCCGGGTGTGCCGAAGGTGGGGCCGTGCGCGGCGGTGTGCCCGAGCAGCCGGGCCACGCCGAAGTCGATGACCTTCGGCCCGAACGGCGACAGCAGCACGTTGCGGGGGCTCAGATCGGCGTGGACGAGCCCGACGGCGTGGATCGCGGTCAGCGCCGCGGCGACCCCGACGGCGACCGCCTCGACCTGCCCGGCCAGGGGCCCGTGCGCGGTCGCGTAGTCGTGCAGCGACGGGCCCTGGACATACTCGGTCACGATGTGCGGCACGGCCCCGTCCAGGGCCACGTCGAGGACCCGGGCCGTGCAGAACCCGGCGACCCGCGACGCGGCCGCTGCCTCCGCCGCGAACCGGTGCCGGAACATCGGGTCGCCGTAGAACGCCGGGTTGATGACCTTCAGCGCCACCTGGCGGCTGCCGGCGCCCGTGGCGAGGTACACGGTGCCCATCCCGCCGACGCCGAGGACGCCGAGCAGCCGGTAGGACCCGACGGTGGCCGGGTCCCCGTCACGCAGCGGCGCCGGCGAATCCCCCATACGACTTATGGTGCCTCACCGGCGCACCCGGCTCCGAACACTCGCCCCGGTTTCTACACAACCCGGGCATTGCGGGCGGCCAGCAGCGCCGCCCCGGCGATCCCTGCGTTGTTCTGCAGCGCCGCCGGCACCACCTTCGTCGGCACATCGACGAGGTGCAGCCACTTCTCGGCCTTCTTGCTCACCCCGCCGCCGACGATGATCAGATCCGGCCACAGCAGCGCGTGCAGGTGGCGCAGGTACGTCTGGACCCGCTCCGCGAACTCCGGCCAGCCGAGATCGTCGGCCTCCCGGACCCGGTCCGAGGCGTAGTCCTCGGCGTCACCGCCGTGCAGGTGCAGCCCGGACATCTGCAGGTGCCCGAACTCCGTGTTCGGCACCAGCGTGCCGTCGATGAACAGGGCCGTGCCGATCCCGGTCCCGAACGTCACCATGACGACCAGGCCGGGCACGCCCCGCCCCGCGCCGTACTCGACCTCGGCCACCCCGGCCGCGTCGGCGTCGTTGAGGACCGTCACCGGCTTGCCCAGCGCCGCCGAGAACAGCTGCTCGGCGGGCGCGTCGACCCACGACTTGTCGACGTTCGCCGCGGTCTTGGTCACCCCGTGCTGCACCACCGCCGGGAACGTGATCCCGATGCTGGCCGCGGCCTCGAACGCCCCGGCGACCTGCACGACCGTCTGCACGACAGCCGCCGTGTCGGCCGGCTGCGGCGTCTCGATGCGGACCCGGTCGCTGGTGAACAAGCCGGTCACCAGATCGACCGGCGCCCCCTTGATGCCCGATCCACCAATGTCGATTCCCAGGACGACCACAGCTGCTCCTTCACGCGCCAGGGGTGTCACCACAATGCCTGCGGGTCACCCAATCATGGCCCGCCGGCGCGGAGATCACCGGGGGAACGCCGTCCCAGCGCCGCCTCAGCCCGGATAGGCGCCCACCGCGTCGCGGACCTCCGACCCGGCCGCCGCATCCGCCGTGCGGGCACAGTGCGCGCAGCAGTAGAACCGCCCCGACACCTCCGAGCCGTGCCCGACGATCCGCGTCCCGCAGTGCTCACACACCGGCGCCAGCTTCTGGATCGCACACTCGAACGAGTCGAACGTGTGCACCCCACCGCCGACCGTCCGCACCTCGAACGCCATGTAATAGTCATTTCCGCAGGTCACACATACCGCCATGGACAAAGCGTCACCAATGCCGCGCGCGCCCGCAACCGGTTCAGGCAGAAATCGCCCGCCGGATCACCAGCATCGCCTGATCGTCCTCGGACTCGTCACCCACACCCAGCAGCAGCGCGTCGCAGAACGCCTCCAGGTCCCCGTCGCCGCCGTCCGCGGCCAGCCCCGCCACCAACGCCGCCTGCAGCCGCTCCAGACCCTCGTTGAACGACGACCCGCGCCGCTCGATCAGCCCGTCCGTCACCAGCACCAGCGACTCACCGGCATCGAGCGTGAACACCGTCTCCGCGTCGTGGACCGTCGGCACCCCCAGCAGCGCCACCCGCCCCTCCACGGTCGTCGCCCGGCCCCGCCCGACCCGCAGCGGCGGCGGATGCCCGGCGTTGGCCAGCCGGATCTCCCCCGTCGCCAGCTCGATGCGCAGCAGGCACATCGTCACGATCTCCTCCGGCAGGAACCGCAGCATCATCCGGTTCAGCCGCTCCAGCGTCAGCCCCGGCGCGTGATCCTCGGCCAGGTACGCCCGCAGCGCATGCCGGACCTCCGCCATGATCGTCGCCGCCCGCAGCGAATGCCCGGCCACGTCACCGATCGCCGCGACGATGTGCCCCTCCACCGCCACGACCTCGTAGAAGTCCCCGCCCACATACGCGTGATCGGACGCCGGCCGATACCGCACCGCGATGTCGTAGCCCGGCACCGGCGGCAGCGACGCCGGCAGCATGCTCTGCTGCAGCGTCAGCGCCGTGCGCCGCTCCTCGTCATACGAGCGGAGCGCCTCCACCGCCAGCGCGATCGCCTGCCCCAGCTGCCGCAGCACGTCCCGGTCGTCGTCGGTGAACCCGGCCGCCGGGACCGCGATGTGCAGCGGTTCCCGCCCCGCCTTCACCCGGGCCACCACCCGGAACACCGCCCCGGGCCACCACGGCCCGTCCTCCTGCACGAACAGCTCCGCCCCGACCGCCCCGTCCAGCGGGTCGATGTCGAAATGCTCCCGGTACGCGGCCCGGACCACCGGCACCGCCCCCGCCGCATCCACCTGCACGGCCAGCGCCCCGGTCTCCGGCGACGTCGCCGCGACCGCCACCGCACCGTCGAACACCCGCGACGCCCCGACCGCGGCCAGCCGCAGCAGCTCCGGCAGGCTCGTCGCCGCGTTGATCTCCGCCGTCGTGGCTACCAGCCGCGTCAGCCGCCCCGCGAGGCGCTCCGCCCGGTGCCGCGCCCGCGAGTACCGCAGCAGCGCCCCCACCGTCGCCAGCAGCTCATCCGGGTCGATCGGCTCGGCCAGATACGCGTCAGCGCCCCGGATCAGCCCCTGCGTCCGGTCCACCGCATGGACAGCCGTCGCCGAAATGTGGATCACCGGCACCGCCGCCGTCCGCGGGTCCGACTTGATCCGCTCCGCCACCTCGAACCCGTCGATGTCCGGCAGCCGCACATCCAGCACCACCAGCTCGACCGCGACCGCCTCGTCGTGCAGCAGCGTCAGCGCATCCTCCCCGGCCGCCGCCTCGACGACCCGGTGACCCTCCCGCCGCAGCCAGCTGGTGATCACGTACCGCTTCGACGGGCTGTCGTCGACGACCAGGATGTCGGCCGCCGTCACCACCGTCATCGGGCGATGCCCGCGACGAGGTCGACCACCGCCCGGCGGGTCAGGTGCTCCTTCACCAGCACCGACCGGGCGTGCGCCAGCTCGTCCGCCCGGAAGTCCGACAGGTCCGCGGCCGTCACCACGAACACCGGAATCCCGGCGACGTCGTCGAGCCCGGCCAGATCGGCGAGCAGCTCCGTGCCGTCACCGCCCGGCATCCGCAGATCCAGGAAGATGACCGACGGGTGCTCCCGCACCGCGATCGCCAGCCCTGAACGTACATCGGCCGCCTCCGAAACCTGCCCCGCGATGCCCGCCAGGAGCTGGCGCAGCAGGTGCCGCGCCGCCGGATCGTCATCGACGACCAGGGCCCGCTCCACCTGCGGCAGCGGCCCGTCGTCGTCGACCTCCGGCACCGCCGGGCGCAGCGGCAGCGACAGCGTGAACGTCGAACCCTCCCCCGGCTCCGACACCATCGTCAACGCCCCGCCCAGCAGCGTCGCCAGCCGCCGCGCATACGGCAGCCCCAGCCCCGTCCCACCGGCCTGCCGGGCCCCGCGGACCTGATGGAACTCCTCGAACACCCGCGCCTGCTCCGCGAACGGAATCCCGATCCCGGTGTCCGCCACCGCGATGTACAGCCGATCCCCGTCGACCCACGCCCCCATCCCGACGGTCCCCGTGTCGGTGAACTTCAACGCGTTCGTCAGCAGGTTGCGCAGGATCTGCGTCAGCAGCAGCTCGTCACTGACCAGCCCGGCCGCCGGCGGCTCGTCCACCGCCAGCTCCACCTCCGGGCGCGCCAGAGGCCGCAGCGTCCCCCGCAGCTGCCCGAACACCGCCGCCAGGTCGATCGGCCCCCAGTTCGGCTCGATGCGCCCCGACTCCGCCTTCGCCAGGTCCAGCAGATCGTTCACCCGCGCCAGCAGGTCCGCCGCCGAACCCTGCACCAGGTCCAGCTGATGCGTCTGCTCCGACGTCAGCGGCTCCGAACGCGGGTCCAGCAGCAGCCGGGTCAGCCCGATGATCGCCGTCACCGGCGCCCGCAGCTCGTGCGACACGTTCGCCAGGAACCGCGACTTCGCCTCGTTCGCCTCCCGCAGCTGCGCCGAACGCTCGTCCAGCTCCGCATACAGGGCCACGACACCCTGGTTCGTCTGCTCCAGCTCCTCCGACAACTGCGTGTACAGGGCCATCACGCCCTTGTTCGTCTCCTCGAGCTCCGCGTTGAGGTGCAGCAGCTCGTCCCGGTGCGCCTGGACCTCCTCGAGCGCGGCCACCAGCTGCCGGTTCTGCACGCTCAGCTCGTCGAGCGCGGTCGTCGGCGAACTCTCGGCCAGCTCGGCCCGCGCCTGCCCGACCCGCTCCGCATCGACCTGTGCCGGCAGCCGCCGCGTCAGCACGATCCGCTCGTCCTCCACCCGCACCTCATCCATCAGCCGTCCGGCCGCCCGGACTCCCTCAAGATTCTGGTTACCCAGGGCCGCGGATGACACAACAATGACCAGGTGAGGGCGCGGACCCGCGGCCGCCGCGAACAGCACCTCGGCGCCCGGCACCTGCCGCCCGATCTCACTGAGCGCCGTCGCCACCCGGACCTGATCCTGGTAGTCCATCCCGAGCGCGGCCGCCACCTCCCGGCCGCGCTGGCGCAGCACGAACACGTCATGCTCGGAGCTGAGCACCATCCGCAGCACCGGCGCCGGGTCCACACTCACGCCGGAACACCGCTACCGGCCACCGCCACGCAGGCATCGTCGCGCCGCACACCCGCATCACGCAGCAGCGTCGCCGCGACAAGCAGCGGGTCCTGCCGCGACAACCCCGGATAGTCCCGAAGATTCCACCGATCCGACACACCATCGGAGTGCAGCACCACGACCCCCTCCGGCGGCAGCTCGTACGTGAACTCACGCACACCCCGCGACTGGTGCCCGACGATACCGGGCATGCTCACCATGCCCCGCCGCTCACCGTCCGGAAACGCGATAGCCCCCGCGACATTGCCAAGCCCCGCGAACACCACCGCGCCGTCCGACACCCGCGCCACCGACACCGCCGCGCCCCGCGTGTGCGACACCGACCGGTGCAGCAGCTCCAGCAGCCGCCCCGGCGCGTCCACGTCACTGGCCAGGAACACGTCGGTGATCGCCGAGGACGCCGCCGCCGCCAGCGGCCCGTGCCCCAGCCCGTCCGCGACGAGCACCAGCAGCACGTCGCCGACCGCCCGCGCCGCATACCGGTCCCCGCACGCCCGCTCCCCCGTGATCGGCCGCGACAACCCCGCCACCGGCGGCGGCACCACCCGCCGCTTCTCCCCCGCCCACAGCTGCGCCGTCAGCACCGTCCCCCGCCCCGGCAGCGAATACCCCGCCGCGACGTCCGACAGCCGCCGCACCGCCCCCAGCCCTATCCCCAGCGTCCCCGCCGTCGAATGCCCGTCCACCGAGCTGAACGGCAGATCCGCCATCCCCGGCCCCGAGTCCACCGCCACCAGCTCGACCCCGCCGACCTCGCCCCGCCGCAGGCACCGCACCGACAGCGCGCCACCGTCGGCGTGCCGGTGCAGATTCGACGCCAGCTCCGCCGCGACGATCGCCACCTCGCCGGCCCGCTGCTCACTGAAGCCCAGGCGCTGGGCGCAGTCCACGGCGACCCGGCGCGCGACCCCCGCCGCACCCGAGTCGCCCACCGCGACCCAGCCGAGCTCCTCCACCGTCGGCACTGCGGCGACGGCCGTCACCGGGCCCACTTCGTCACGGCGATCCGCGTGCCCGCACCAGGCGTGGTGTCGATCTCGAACTCGTCCACGAGTCGTCTGGACCCCGAAAGACCCAAACCCAAACCACTGCCCGTCGTGTACCCGTCCGTGAACGCCAGTCCCAGATCCACGATCCCCGGCCCGGAGTCCACGAACTCGGCCCGGACCCCGGCCCGCCGCCCGTTGTGCACCCCGGCGATCGTCGCGTATCCGCCGCCCCCGTGGATCAGCGTGTTGCGGGCCAGCTCACTCGCCGCCGTCACCAGCTTCGTCTGGTCGACGAGCGGCAGCTTCGCCTCGACCGCCGCGACGCGCACCGCCTGCCGGACCCGCACGACGTCCTTGTCGTCACCGATCTCCAGCCGCAGCACCTCGGCACCGGCGTCGTCAGGCACCGGCGTCCTCGACCACTGTCAGCATCCCCACCCCGTGCACCTGCTTCGCCGCGGCCAGAATGTCGAGCGCCTTGTCCACGTTGAGCGCCGTGCGCACACCATTGAGCGACAGCCCCAGCTCGACGAGCGTGATCGCCACCGCCGGCCGCATCCCGACCACCACCGTCTCCGCGTCGAGGACCCGCGACACCGCCGCGATCGTCGACAGCATCCGGCCGATGAACGAGTCGACGATCTCGAGGGCCGAAATGTCGATCACCACACCGTGCGCACCGGTCTCCACGATCCGGTCCGACAGATCCTCCTGCAGCTGCAGCGCCGTCTGGTCGTCCAGGTCGATCTGGATCGACACCAGCAGGATGTCGCCGATCTTCAGTACGGGAACCCGGTCCATCAGATCCCCTGCCGCCCGGCCGACGACCGCTTGACCAGCTCGACACCGCTGGCCCGCAGCGCGTGCACGAGCGCGTCGGCCAGCGACGCCTTCGTCACGATGTCACCGAACTCGATGCCCAGCGCCACCACCGTCTGCGCGATCTGCGGCCGGATGCCGGAGATGATGCACTCCGCACCCATCAGCCGGGCCGCCACCACGGTCTTGAGGATGTGCTGCGCCACCTGCGTGTCGACGGCCGGCACGCCGGTGATGTCGACGATCGCGTACCCGGAGCCGGTGTCCACCAGCGTCTGCAGCAGCTTCTCCATCACCACCTGCGCCCGCGCCGAGTCCAGCGTGCCGACCAGCGGCACCGCCACGACCCCGTCCCACAGCTTCACCACCGGCGTCGAGAGCTCCAGCAGCTGCTCCGTCTGGTCGGCGATGATCGACTCCCGCGTCTTCGCGTAGGTGTCGAACGTGTACAGGCCCATGTCGTCGACGAGCACCGAGAGCGTCAGGAAATCGGCCGGCACCTGCTCGCCGTCGGTGGACTCGAACAGCCCGAGCACCACCTCCTTGATCGTGAAGACCAGGTTGGCCGTCTCGATCGGCGTGAACCCCTTGCGCGCCCACTCCTGCGACAGCTCCCCGAGCACCGCCCGCGACTCGCCGCCGTGCGACCCGGCCAGCTCGCCTTCCGCGCTGCCCTCGAGCATGCCCAGCAGCGCGGAGTACACCTCCCGCACCTGCCGGACGAGCTCCGCGTCGGTCAGCCGCCCCCGTAGCGTCCGGGCGGAGATCTCCGCCCACCGCTTCTGGATCTCATCCCCGTGCGATCGCAGGAGCGCACTGAGCCGCTGCCTGGCCTCGGCGTTCACCTTCACCCGTCCACTCCCCCTACGCTCACGCTGAAACGCGATTCGAGACAGGACGGTACCGCCCACCGCTCACCCGAGCGAACGCGGATACCTCTTTGCTGCGAGACAATTTTCTTGCGGCCGGTTTGCCGTATTTCGCGAGGCACCACCCGCCGCCCCACCAGCCGCTCCCGTTGCCGCCCGCCCCGGCATCAACGCGTGCGAGCCTCTCGCATCCGCTCTGCCGATCGCTCCTCCCACCGGCGGCCTCATCGGCACCACGTCGCATCATCCGTACCGGCACCAGCAGCTTGACCCGCGCCACGTCGCGTAGCGCATCCTAGGAAGCTAGGTCATGTCGTGCAGGCGCGGATTCGGACGTATGTGGCCGGGTGAGCGAAGACGCGAATACCCCGTCGGGCGAAATATCCGCTATGTCGCGGCGCGCCAGCGCCCGACATAGCGGGCCGGCCCGCCCGTGGTTAAAGCGTTGCCAGCCGCGACTCCCGCTGGGCAGACTCGATCGCCTCGCCACGGGTGTCGCCCAGCCACACGACCGGGCCGACCGGGTGGCCGATGCGGATCAGCTGGCCGGTCTCGTCCGTCCAGGCCACCATCGGGACCGGCTGCATGCTGTCCATCTGCCAGCCGATCACCCGGCCGGCCAGGACCTCGTTGTCGGCGCTGGTGGCGAGCCACAGCGGCACGTTCTGCGCAATGATCGTCATGCCAGGGTGATGCCCCGGTAACGGAGGGTACAACCATGGACACACTTGAAGACCTGCTCGCCGAGGCCGCGGCGGCGCCCGTCGACGGCTGGGACTTCTCCTGGTTCGACGGGCGGGCGATCGAGGAGCGGCCGCCGTGGGGGTACGCCCGGCGCCTCGGCGAGCGGCTGCGCACCGCCACCGCGGCCCTCGACATCCAGACCGGCGGCGGGGAGGTCCTGCGCACGGCCCTCACGGCGGCCGGGACCGTGCCGGCGACGGTCGCGGCGACCGAATCCTGGCCGCCCAACATCGCCCTGGCCCGGGCCGCGCTCGCACCGTTCGGCGGGGTCGTCGAGGAGGCGGCCGACGACGGGCCGCTACCGTTCCCGGCGGACACGTTCGACCTGGTCAGCAGCCGGCACCCGACGGTCGCCGGATGGGCCGAGATCGCGCGGGTGCTGGCACCCGGCGGGACGTACTTCGCCCAGCACGTCGGCGTGGGCACCGCCGCCGCGGTCACCGACTTCATGATGGGCCCGCAGCCGGTCGGCGACGGGCGCAGCGTGCAACGGGCCCGGGCGGGCGCCCGGGCGGCCGGGCTCGAGGTCGTGGACGTGCGCGAGGCCACGCTGAAGCTCGAGTTCTACGACGTGGCGGCGGTCGCGGTGTACCTGCGCAAGGTGATCTGGATCGTCCCGGGCTTCACCATCGCGCGGTACCGCCGGCAGCTCGCGGCGATGCACGAGCACATCGGGCGGGAGGGCGCGTTCCGGGCGTCCACGGCGCGGTACCTGATCGAGTGCCGTAAGCCACACACCGTGACGGGACGGTGAACACACGATCCGGGGGCGAGGATAGTTTGTCGGCAGAAGCACACCCGCCGTTGCTGCCAGGAGACTTCTCATGAGCGACTCGCCCGTCAACGTCACCGTCACCGGCGCGGCCGGCCAGATCGGCTACGCGCTGCTGTTCCGCATCGCCTCCGGGCAGCTGCTCGGCGCGAACACCCCGGTCAAGCTGCGCCTGCTGGAGATCCCGCAGGCCGTCCGGGCCGCCGAGGGCACCGCCCTGGAGCTCGAGGACGGGGCGTTCCCGCTGCTCGCCGGCGTCGACGTGTTCGACGACCCGAAGGCCGCCTTCTCCGGCACGAACGTGGCCCTGCTCGTCGGCGCCCGGCCCCGCACCAAGGGCATGGAGCGCGGCGACCTGCTCGAGGCCAACGGCGGGATCTTCAAGCCGCAGGGCGAGGCCATCAACGCGGGCGCCGCCGACGACATCAAGGTCCTCGTCGTGGGCAACCCGGCCAACACCAACGCCCTCATCGCCCAGCGCCACGCCCCCGACGTGCCGGCCGACCGGTTCACCGCCATGACCCGCCTCGACCACAACCGGGCCCTGTCTCAGCTGTCGCGCAAGCTGTCGGTCCCGGTGTCGCAGATCCGCAAGCTGACGATCTGGGGCAACCACTCGGCGACGCAGTACCCGGACCTCTTCCACGCCGAGGTCGGCGGGCGCAACGCCGCCGAGGCCGTGAACGACGAGCAGTGGCTGGCCGAGGAGTTCATCCCCCGGGTCGCCAAGCGCGGCGCCGAGATCATCGAGGTCCGCGGCGCGTCGTCGGCCGCCTCCGCCGCGTCGGCCGCGATCGACCACGTCTACGACTGGGTCAACGGCACCGCCGAGGGCGACTGGACGTCGGCCGCGATCGTCTCCGACGGCTCCTACGGCGTGCCCGCCGGCCTGATCTCCTCGTTCCCGGTCACCTCGTCCGGCGGATCGTGGCAGATCGTCCAGGGCCTGGACATCAACGAGTTCTCCCGCGCCCGCATCGACGCGTCGGTGGCGGAGCTGGAGGAGGAGCGCCAGGCCGTCGAGCGCCTCGGTCTCATCTAGACGCAGCGGTTGTACCGCCAGAGGGTGGGGACGGCACCATACGGGCCGTCCCCACCGCTGTGTCCGCAGTAGGCTTCGGCGGTGAACGCTGCGGCGGATACGGACCTGCCCATCGCGGAGAAGCGGCGCGCCCGGCGCATCCTGCGCCTCCTGCAGACCCGCTACCCCCGGCACCGCCTCGAGCTCGACTTCGACTCGCCGCTGCAGCTGCTCGTGGCGGCCACGCTCGCCGCGCAGACCCTCGACGAGCGGGTCAACGCGGTGCGGCCGGTGCTCTTCGAGCGTTACCCGGCCGCCGCCGACCTGGCCGCGGCGGTGCCGGAGGAGATGGAGCAGATCCTCGTGCCGGTCGGGTACTACCGGCAGAAGACCCGCAACGTCATCAAGCTCGCGACGGTCCTCGTCGAGCGGCACGCCGGGGCGGTGCCGGAGACCCTCGAGGAGCTCGTCGCCCTGCCGTGGGTCGGGCGCAAGACCGCGAACATGGTCCTGGGCAACGCGTTCGGCCAGCCGGCGATCTCCGTCGACACCCACGTGTCACGGGTCGTGGCCCGGCTCGGCTGGGGCCCGGAGAAGGACGTCGGCGCGGCCGAGGCGGCGCTGCAGGCCCGCTACGACAAGCGGGACTGGGTCGCCGTCAACCAGCTGCTGATCCTGCACGGCCGCCGGACCTGCCACTCCCGCCGACCGGCCTGCGCGGCCTGCCCGCTGGCGCCGGAGTGCCGGTCGTCGGCGCTGGGTGAGCAGGACCCAGACAAGGCCCGGGCACTGCTCAAGGACGGCGCGCCCGCTCAGCCCTGATCCCGGCGGCCGGGACCTTCGCCCAGAGGGTCTCGCCGTCGTCGTCCCACACGCCCGCGACCCGGCCCCGGTGCACGACGACCGGGGAGATCCAGCCCGCCGCCCGGCTCACCCGGGCGCGCTGCTCCGGCGGGATGATGCGCGTGTCGGCGGTCCCGGGGCCGAGGACGAACTGGTCGAAGGCGGGCAGGAGCCGTACACCCTCGAAGGGTTTGGGGGTCTGCAGCGTTTCGAGGTCCTCCGAGCGGGCGTAGAGCCGCTCCCCCTCGACGTCGACCTCGGCGATCACCCCGTCGGCCAGCAGCTCGGCGAACCACGCCCGCAGCGCCGCCGGCTTCGACCGGCCGCGGATGAGCCACCTGTCGAACGTGGCCGCCGACGCCGGACCGTACGCGCCGAGGTACGCGGGGATGACACTGCGCGCCGCCGCGGCGGGCTGCGGGAGGCCGTCCCAGGCGGGCTTGCTGAACGTGACGCCGGTGGTGCCGTACACGAGCAGCCCCTGCCAGGCGACCGGCTTGAGCACCGTGCCCCAGCCGGACCGCAGGTGCTCCCCCAGTGCGGGGTCCCCGGCGTGCTCGACGATCGCGGCGGTGAGCTCCTCCCGGGTCAGCTCGCGCCCGTCGAGCACCTCCGCGGCGGCGGCGGTGACCTTCTCCATCTGCGCCGCCGTCACGAACGTCCGCTGCCACGAACCCGTCTCCCAGGTCCGCGCGGCCCCGAGGAGGGCGAGCTGGGCCCGGGCCGGCTCCGGCGGCAGCAGGTGCAGGGTGCCGCGCACAGTCCAGGTCTTGACCAGCCGCCGCTCGGCGAGCGCCGCCCCGACCGACCCGGGGTCGGGCGTCTCCTGCCGCGCCGCGACCGCCTGCTCGGCCGCCGACGCGACCTGCGCCTGCACCCCGCCGAGCCGCGTGACAACGGCGACCGGGTCGGCCGCCTCCGCCGGTCGGTGCAGCCACTGCTGCCGGCAGCGCCAGTGCAGCACGTCGTCCCAGGTCACGGAAATGGTCACGGCGCCACGGTACAGAGACCGTGACGCCGTGACTGATGTGCTGGTGCATGTGGGCACGCCGGCCGGCCGTTGGAGCCGAACTGCCGGGCGTTGGAGCCGATACGTCGAAGCGTTGGAGCCGATATGTCGGGCGCTTCGCGCCGCGCTGCGCTCGACATATCGGACTTATCGCCTGTCAGGGTATTTGCCCGTTTTGCCGCGATCAGACGGTCGTCGGGACGAAGTCCGGGACCGCCGGGTCGTCGGCCGGGCGCAGGGCGAGGGCCAGGACGTCGGCCACGTCGGCGAGGGCGTGGACGGTGAGCTGGCTGCGCACCTCCTCCGGCAGGTCGTCCAGGTCGGGCTCGTTGCGCTTCGGGATGATGACCTCGGTCAGGCCCGCGCGGTGGGCGGCCAGGAGCTTCTGCTTCACGCCGCCGATCGGCAGGACCCGGCCGGCCAGGGTGACCTCGCCGGTCATGCCGAACTCGGGCCGCACCGGCCGGCCGGTCGCCAGGGACGCGAGGGCCGTGACCATCGTGATGCCGGCGCTCGGGCCGTCCTTCGGCACCGCACCCGCCGGCACGTGCAGGTGGATGCGGCGCCCGGCGAGCTCGTTGGGGTCGATGCCGAGCCGGCGCCCGTTGGAGCGCAGGTACGACAGCGCGATGTGCGCCGACTCCTTCATCACGTCGCCGAGCTGACCGGTCAGGGTCAGGCCGGGCTCGCCCTCCATCGAGGTCGCCTCGATGAACAGCACGTCGCCACCCGCCCCGGTGACCGCCAGGCCGGTCGCCACGCCGGGGACGGCGGTGCGCTCGGCCGACTCCGGCGTGAACCGGGCCCGCCCCAGGTAGGTCGCGACCTCCTCGACGCCGACGTGGACCGGTGCCGGGTCGGCGGCCAGGGCCACCGCGACCTTGCGCAGGATCTTGGCCAGGGCCCGCTCCAGCTGCCGCACCCCGGCCTCGCGGGTGTGCTCGCCGGCGATGCGGCCCAGCGCCTCGTCGGAGATCGTGAAGTCGGCGGCCTCCAGGCCGGCCCGCTCCAGCTGCCGGGGCAGCAGGTGATCCCGGGCGATGGCGACCTTCTCCTGCTCGGTGTACCCGTCCAGCGCGACGAGCTCCATACGGTCCAGCAGCGGTCCGGGGATGGTCTCGATCACGTTCGCGGTGGCCAGGAACAGCACGTCGGACAGGTCCAGGTCGACCTCGAGGTAGTGGTCGCGGAAGGTGTGGTTCTGCGCCGGGTCCAGCACCTCGAGCAGGGCCGCGGCCGGGTCACCGGCGTAGCCGGCGGCGAGCTTGTCGACCTCGTCGAGCAGCACGACCGGGTTCATCGACCCCGCCTCGCGCAGCGCCCGCACGATCCGCCCGGGCAGCGCGCCGACGTAGGTGCGCCGGTGCCCGCGGATCTCGGCCTCGTCGCGGACGCCGCCGAGCGACACCCGCACGAACTTGCGCCCGAGCGCGCGGGCCACGGACTCGCCGAGGCTCGTCTTGCCGACCCCGGGAGGGCCCGCGAGAGCGAGCACGGCGCCGGAGCCGCGGCCGCCGACGACCTGCAGGTTCTTCTCGGCGCGGCGGTTGCGCACGGCGAGGTACTCGAGGATGCGGTCCTTCACGTCGGCCAGTCCGGCGTGGTCGGCGTCGAGCACGGCGCGGGCCGCGGCCAGGTCCGTGTTGTCTTCGGTCCGCTCGTTCCACGGCATTTCCAGTACCGTGTCGAGCCAGGTCCTGATCCAGCCGGCCTCGGGTGACTGGTCGCTGGCCCGTTCGAGCCGCCCGACCTCCCGCAGGGCCGCCTCCTTGACCTTGTCCGGCAGCTCGGCGGCCTCGACCCGGGTCCGGTAGTCGGCGGACCCGTCGGGCTCGTCCTCGCCCAGCTCCTTGCGGATGGCCGCGAGCTGCTGGCGCAGGAGGAACTCCCGCTGCGTCTTCTCCAGACCCTCGCGAACGTCATGGTTGATCTTCTCGTTGACCTGCTGCTCGGCCGCGTGCGCGCGGGCCCACTCGACGAGCAGCTCCAGCCGCGCCGTCACCTCGGGCGCCTCGAGCAGTTCGATCTTCTGCTCCAGCGTCAGCCAGGGCGCGTACCCCGCCGAGTCCGCCAGCTCCGACAGGTCGGTCATCTTCTCGACGGTGTCGATGACCTGCCAGGCACCGCGCTCCTGCAGCACGCCGATGACGAGCGCCTTGTACTCCCGGGCCAGCTCCCGCGCCTTCCCGGCCGGCGCCGCCTCGACGACCTCGGCCGCCTCGACCCACAGCGCCGCCCCGGGCCCCGGCACGCCGGCCCCGATCCGCGCCCTGCTCAGGCCCCGAATCACCGCCGCCGGCTCCCCACTGGGCAGCCGCCCGACCTTCTCGAGCACGGCCACGACACCGTGCGAACCGTAAGCTCCGTCAACCCGCGGCACGGCGAGCACCCGCTTGTCCCCGGCCGCCCGAGCCGCGTCGACGGCCGCCTGCGTGGAGGCGTCGAGCGTGACGGGAATGACCATGCCGGGCAGCAGGACGTCATCGTTGAGCGGAAGAACCGGAAGCGTAGCCATCAGACACACCTGCCATCAGTGTTGGGTTGAGCGTGTCAGGCTTAAGTTACAAACCGTTCCCCTTGTTCCCGGCGGGAACCTCGGTGTGACCGGCGCCATAATTCCGTATTGCCCCCACCGTCCCGGCTTGGCGGGTGCCGCGCGTTGCCCCCGCGAGCTGGATGGTTGAGCGGCCACCGTTCGGCCCGGGAGCTGTATGGCACTGAGCGCGCCGTGGGGAGCGTCGACCGGTGCGACACCGCGGTGCCGATATGACGGGCGCTGAGCGCAATGCGGCCGGGTGCCATCTGTCGAGGTTCGCGCTCGCCGGCTTGCCTGCGGCCAGTCCGCGGCACACTATGGCCCGCGTTCGCAGCGCACTGCGGCCAGTCCGCGGCACACTGTGACCCGCGTTCGCAGCTCACTGCGGCCTGCGTCCGCGGCGCATTGCGGCCCGCGTTCGCAGCTCACTGCGGCCTGCGTCCGCGGCTCGGTTCGGCTCACGGGCCGAATATGGGCCCCAGGACGCAGACGCCCACGACGAGGAGCAGCGGGAGCAGTATGACCGCCAGCACGACGAGCGCTCGACCCCGCGCGGAGCGAAGCCGGGAGCGCCGCGCCAGGTTCACCGCGGCCGGTCCACCCTCCGGCGGCATCTCCACACCGCGGCCACCGGCGAGCCGGGCGAGGAGCACGTTGACGGCCTCGGGAGTCGCGCCCCACGTGCTCAGGTCGGTAACGACATCCTTCGGCCCGCGGCGGACGAGCGCGGCGAGCAGGTGCTCGGTGCCGATGTGCGGGGCCTTCTCGGCGAGGGACATCTGCGCTGCCGCTTCCACTATCGCTCGCATCGCCGCGTCGAACCGCACCGGTGACGACCGCCCGCCATCCGCACCGGCAGCCGGCCCGTCGCCGTGCATTTCCGCGGTCGGCTGTTCGCCATCCGGACCTGCAGCCACCGGCGCGTCGCCACGGATAATAGGAGTTGATTGCTCGCCTCGCGGGGCCATGGGCGGAATTACTGGATTACCGATTGCGGTAATCCACCGACGGTAATCCGCGCCGGACTGGCCCGGCGACTCCGGCGTGGCAGCCCCGCCAGTCGATGCCGAGGCCGCAGATGCCGCGGGCGCAGATGCCGAGGCCGCAGGTGCCGCGGGGGCAGGTGCTGGGGTTGAAGAAGAGGTCGAGGTTGAGGCCGCGGCTGGCGCAGAGTCTGCGGCCGGGTCCGAGGCCGTAGCTCCGGTTGAGACTGTGGTTGGGGTTGAGGCCGTAGCTGCGGTTGAGGCTGCGGTGGAGTTTGCGGCTGGGACCGGTGGCGGGCGGGTTGCGGACCAGATCGCGGCGGTATTGCCGATCGGGTGGGCTGCCAGAGCGGCGGCGAGGTCGGCGGGGCGCATCTCGGACCGGTCGATGGCGATCGCGCGCTGCGCCATGAGCGCGAGGACCTGGCGCGCTTCGGCTGTTACCCGTTCGAACATGACGCATGTTCTACCGGATCATGGCGCTGGACCGAATATGGCCGACTGGTCCGCCTCATCCATCGGGCCTCGGCATCCAATTAGCCTCGCCTCTGCGCCACACCGATCCGGGTCGCACAGATCCGGGTCGCAAGGGTCCGGGTCGCAGTCACCGAGCGCCATCGCCGTCGGCATCCGCGTCCGCGTCGGCAACCGATCCCCGTCCGCGTCGGCATTCCCATCCGCGTCGGTGGCGGCGTCGGACCGGACTGCGCAACGGCCGCCACGGCGACAAGCGCCGTCACCGGGCCTCGATATGCCCGCCGCACCACGCTCGGGGAGGCCGGCCCCTCGACGAAATACCGGTATTGGCGGCTCCCGTGGCGAGCACGGGCGGCGGGCCCTCATGCGCCCGCCGGATCACGCCCACAAGGCTGAGCCCGCGCCGGGGGCCGCCGGCACGATTGCCCGCTGCGGCCCGGCGCGCCGCTACAGAGCACCGGGCCCAGTCCGCCCGACAAGCGCGAACCAGCAGCGACGGCACCGACGGAGCGGATGACCCAACGCCGGCCGCCGCCACCGGATGCACGGGACCACGCGGGCACCGGTGCGGGCGCCGACAAGGTGAGCCTCGCGAAAGCGCACGGCCAAGAGCGCGCGCCGGGCGTCACAGGCTTCAGGTCAAGGCGGGGACCTCGTACTCCGGCAGGTCGAACGCCGTCGCGGTGCGGGTGGCGAAGTACTTGAAGACGCGGCGCATCGGGGGGACGTAGCGGATGGTCTTGAAGAAGCGGTTGCGCTGGGCGATCTTCTTCCAGGTGGTCGGGACCAGGAAGTCGGGGCTGCCGCCGGCCTGCTTCTGGCCGGTTGCCACGTACGGGCGCATGAGGGTTTCGTAGCGGGCGAACGCGGCCCGGTGCTCGCCGCGGGCCCTGTCGAGCTCGCCGGCCAGGACGTGGGCGCCGACGACGGCCAGGCCGGTGCCGTTGCCGCCGGGGCCGCCGGCGAACCCGGCGTCGCCCAGGAGGACCACGCGGCCGCTGGACCAGGAGTCCAGGTGGATCTGGGTGGACTCGTCGAACCAGAAGTCGGCCGCGGCGTCCATCGCGTCGAGCAGCTCGGGGGTGCGCCAGCCGACGCCGGCGAAGCGCTCGCGGATGATGCGGCGCTGCTGGGCGGTGTCGCGGTGGTCGAAGCCGAGGCCGGGCTCGTAGAAGCTCAGCGAGACGATCTGGTCGCCGCCGTGCGGGGACATGACCGTCACGGACCGGCCGGGCTCGCTGTACATGATGCCGCTGCGGTGCAGGTGCATCGTCGCGGGCATCGTGAAGATCCCGCCGTACACACCGAGGGGTCTGGTGTGTTGCGGGCTGTCGCCGAAGACCAGGCGGCGCACGCCGGAGTGCACGCCGTCGCAGCCGGCCACGAGGTCGAAGCGCCGGCGTCGGCCCGAGGCGAAGTCCACGTCGACGCCGGCGTCGTCCTGGGCGATCGCGGTGATGTGGTCGCCGAATCGGTACCGCACGCGCTCCCTCGTCGCCGCGTACAGCACCGCGGCCAGGTCGCCGCGCAGCACCTCCAGGTCGCCGCTGAAGATCGCCGAGGGCAGCGCCGCCACCTGGGCACCCGTGCCGTCGACGATGGCGATGTCGCCCATGTGGGTCGCGCGCACCTCCAGGGCCGCCCGCAGGCCCATGCGGTTGAGGGTCTCCAGGTGTACCGCCCCGCGGAAGTCGACCGCGTAGCCGCCCCCGCGCAGCGCCGGGGCCTTCTCCACCACCGTCACGTCGTGGCCGTACCGGCTGAGCCAGAGCGCCAGGGCCGGACCGGCGACGCTCGCACCCGAAATCAGGATGTCCATGCGGCGACCATACGCGCGTCCTACACGTTTGTATAGAACGTTCGTGTAGCACAGCCGTATAAGACCTAGGATCGGCTCTCATGGGACATCGCGAGGACCTCCTGGAGGGTGCGGTCCGCTGCATCCTCGAGAAGGGGTACGCCAGCACGACCGCTCGCGACATCGTCGAGGCGTCGGGCACGAACCTCGGCTCGATCGGCTACCACTACGGCGGCATGGCCAACCTGATGGCCGCCGCCCTGGAACGCGCCGTCGAGGCGTGGGGGCTGTCGCTGGCGAACGCGATCATGACGGCCGGGGCCGACGGGCTGACCGGCGTGGAGCGGTTCGAGCGGTACTTCGAGCACATGATCGAGAGCGTCAAGAGCCAGCGGCCGCTGATGCTGGCGACGTTCGACGCGTTCCTGCAGGCCGAGCAGTCCGAACCGGTCAAGCGGATGCTCGTGGAGGGGATGCGCGGCGCGCGGCGGCTGTGGGCGCAGGTGTTCCACGGCATCGACGGCGCGGCCGAGCCGGCCAAGGCCGACCTGGTCGGCTCGTTCTACCAGGCGCTCATCAGCGGTGTGCTGACCCAGGTGCTGATCGACGCCGACGACGCCCCGACCGCCCAGGACCTCAGCGCGGCCGTGCGGATCGTGGCCGCGAGCTTCTGAGCCGCTACGCGACCTTGACCACGACGGTGGTGGCGTTGTCGCGGCCGCCCGCCTCCAGGGACGCGGCGACCAGCTCGGACGCCATCACGTCCGGCGGGGCGCCCGAGCCGAGCGTGCGCTCCATGAGCTGGTACGGGACCTGCTCGGCGATGCCGTCGGTGCACAGGCAGTACACGTCGCCGGGGAACATCGTCACGCTCAGCACGTCCGGCTCCGGCAGGCCCGGGTGGCCGATGAACCGGTGCAGCTGGTAGCGGGCGGCGGCGGCCTGCGGGGAGTCGGCCGGATACCAGCCGTGGACGGCGCCGAGCCAGGCCGCGGTGTGGTCGACGGTGAGCAGCTCCAGGAGGCCGCCGCGCAGGCGGTACACCCGGCTGTCGCCGATCTGCGTGACCCAGGCGCCCGTCGCGTCGGCGACGAGGGCGGTCAGCGTGCAGCCGGTGAGCTCGCGCAGCTCCTGCCCGGCCGCGCGGACGCGGCGCTGGGCGTCGGCGACCGCGGCGAACAGAGGCGTGGGTTCGAACGGGCCGCGGTGCTGCTGCACGGCGGCGGTGAAGACGTCGACGGCCATCCGCCCAGCGGTGCGGCTGCCCTCGCCGGCGCCCATCCCGTCGGCGACAACCGCACACAGCCCCGGACGGCGGTGCAGCTCGGCGGCGTGCAGCACGTCGAAGTTGGCCGGGTAGCGCCGGCCGACCTCCGTGGCGGCCCCGACGCTGAGCTGGCGCCCGGCCCCGGAGACCTCGATCGTCATCGTCATCGTCGGCCAGGGTATCCGGTGTCCGGCCGCCCGGGTGGCCCACCGTTCATCGTCCGTTCAGCGCGAATCAGTGACGTTCGTCGCTGTCCCCGGCGTACGCGTGGATCATCCACGTTCCGTCGTCGCGCGGTGACCACCCGTCGACCTGGCCGCCGAGTTCGGCGAACAGCACCACCCGGTCGTACAGCCAGTCGGCGAAGTCGTCCTGCTCCTCCACGCTGAGGCCGGTCCGCACCGCCGCGCCGAACGTGATGAGCGTGGTGCCCTCCAGCGGCGAGGCGCCGAGCACGCCGCACGCGCCCTCCGGCAGGTCGAGGTCGTCGCGCTCCTCGACCTCGATGAACCCGCCGTCGGGCATCTCAACAAGGAATGCCATCGGCCACCACGCTACCTGTGGGGCGGGCGGGGCGGCGGTACAGTGCCCGGATGGACCCGGCGGCGGCGCTTCCGGCCCCGCTGAGCTCCCTGATCGGGCGGGACGCCGAGGTGCGCCTGGCCGCGCGCCGGCTGGCCCCGGGCCGCCTCGTCACGCTCGTCGGCCCGGCCGGCAGCGGCAAGACCCGGGTGGCCGTCGCGGTCGGGGCGGCCGCGCCGGGCCCGGTCCGGTTCCTCGATCTGTCGACAATGGACGATCAGGACCCGGCCGGCTTCGTCCTCGACAGCCTGGGTGTGGCCCGGCGCCCGGACCGGACGCCGTTCGAGACGCTGCTCGCGGCCCTGGACGCGACAGACGCAGCGGGGGTACCGCCGGTGCTCATCCTCGACAACTGCGAGCACGCGGCCGCCGCGGTCGCCCGCTTCGCGGGGCACCTGCTCGACGCCCGCCCGGCCCTGCGCATCCTGGCGACGAGCCGGCAGCCGCTCGGCCTGCCCGCGGAGACGGTCCTCGGCATCCACCCCCTCGACCCGGCGAGCGCGCTGCGCCTGTTCGAGACCCGCATGTTCGAGCGCACCGGCCACCCGCTGCCACCGGCCCACCGCCCCGCCGCGGCCGCGATCTGCGCCGCCCTCGACGGCCTGCCGCTCGCGGTGGAGCTGGCCGCGGCCCGCGCCGCCCTCCTGTCGGTACCCGAGGTCAACCGCCTCCTCGCCGACCGCTTCCGCGTCCTGGCCGACGCCAAGGCCCCCGGCCCCGCGCATCACCGCACCCTGCGGGCCGCCCTCGACTGGAGCTACCAGCTGCTCTCCCCCGACAAGCAGGCCCTCCTGCGCCAGCTCGCCGTCTTCCAGGGCGGCTGGGACCCCGCCGCCGTGGCGACGCTGCCCGCCTACCGCCCCGGCCTCCTGCAGGCCCTGGCCGAACGCTCCCTCCTGACCACCCCCGAACCCCCACTCCCACCACCGGACCGCGCCGCCGCACCCCACCCGCGCCCGGCCGACCCACCACCGCCCGCCTCCGGACCCACGCCACCGTCCGGCCCGGCGCCAATCACCCCGCAACGCCCGCCGTCGACCGGCTCCGCAGCGCACGACTCGGACCGCACGCCGCCGTCCGGCTCGCCAGTAGCCGACTCAGCGGCGGGCGGCGCGAGCAGCGCGGGCGGCGCAGGCGGGGCGGGCACGGGCAGTTCGGGCGGGGCGGGTCCGCAGCGTTCGGCTGAGGCGGCGCTTGGCGGCCTGTCGCAGCGGCCAGGTCCGGTGGGCGGAGGGCAGTCCGGGGCTGCGCGGGGGCGGATGTTGCAGACGATCAGCGCGTACGCCGCCGCCCGCCTCGCCGAGCACCCCGACGAGGCGGCCGCCGCGCACCGGGCCCATGCTGCGTTCCACCTCGACCTGGCCGAGCGGGCGGCGGCCGGCATCCGCGGCCCGGACCAGCGCGCCTGGCTGCGGACCCTGGCCGTGGAGCAGGACAATCTTCGCGCCGCCCTGGTCCGCCTGGCCGCCGAGCCGGGGCCCGCGCTCGACACCGACCTGCGCCTGGCCGCCGCGATGGCCCCGTTCCAGCACTTCACCGGCGGATACTCCCAGGGCCGCCGCTGGCTCACCGACGCACTTGCCCGCCGCCCGGACGCCCCGGCCCCGGCCCGGGTCGCCGCGCTCGGCGCCGCGGCCACGCTCGCGATGCTGGCCTGCGACTACCCGGCCGCGGCCGCCCTGGCCCACCGCGCGCTCCCCCTCACCTCCGGCGACGATCCGGCCCAGCGCGGCCCGCTGCTCACCCTCCTGGGCAGCGTCGAGCGGGAACGGGCCCGCTACGAGACGTCCCGCGCCCATCTGGACGAGGCCCGGCAGCTGTACCGCAAGGCCGCCGACGCCTGGGGTGAGGGCCGCGCGACCCAGCTGGCCGGGGCCACGGCCTGGCTGTCCGGCGACCTGGACGCGGCCGCGGAGCTCCTCGCCGCGAGCCTCACCGCATTCCGTGACCTGGCCGACGCCGAATCCGCCGCCTCCTGCCTCACCCACCTGGGCGCCGTGGCCCACTACCGGGGCGACGGGCGCACCGCCCGTCGCCACCTCGACGACGCCCTGGCCGGCTTCACGGAGCTCGGGTTCCCGGAGGGCGTCGCGTGGGCTCAGGACCTGCTGGCCCGCGTCGAGCTGGCCGACGACCGCCTCCCCGCGGCCGCCGAGCGCCTCCGGGCGAGCCTGACGATCCACCGCCGGGTCGGCGACCGCTGGCGCACCGCGAGCGTCCTGGAGGCCCTGGCCGAGTGCCGCCGCCGGGCCGACGACCCCGCCCACGCCACCGCCCTGCTGGCCGCCGCCGACGCCCTCCGCCACGAGATCTCCGCACCGACCCCGGCCTGCGAGCAGCCGGCCCGGGCGGCCACCGAGGCCGCTCTCCGCGCGGCCCTGCCGCCGGCCGACTACGCCCGCGCGTACCGCTTCGGCGCCCGGACCGCCCTCGACGACCTCCTCCCCCTGAGCACCACCCCGCCCCGCACCTCCGCACCGGCATCTGCGTAGTTCCGCCGCCGCGAACCACGCCGCCCGCCGAGACTCAAACGGTGACCACGATCGGCTCCGCCCCCGTCCCCCCGGACCCGCCCCTGGTCCGCACCACCCCACCACCAGCTCCAGCCCCGCCCGGCCCGGCCGCACCGACCGCACCCGCGGCACCGTCGGCACCGGCCGCTCCGGGCGCGGCTCTGACCCCGTCGACCCCGCCCCTCCTGCCACCCGACGGCCCGCTTCCGGGCGCCCCGACCTCGGCCGCCACCCTCCAGCAGGTCCTCACCACCCTCCTGACCCGGGCCGAGACAGCCATGGACCGGGCCCTGCTCCAGATCCTGTCCCGCCTCCCCCAGCCTGCAACCCCGCCGCCGCCCGCCACCCCACACCCGGCGACGCCGCCAGCCACAACCCCGCAACCACCCACCGCACCGAACGCCCCGACAGCACCGGCGACGCCGCCGGGCCCAACCCCGCAACCACCCGCCGCACCGGGTCAACCCACCGCACCGAACGCGCCGGCAGCGCCCGCCCGGCCCACGCCACCGGCTCAACCCTCTGCACCGCCGGCGCCGGCTCAACCCTCTGCACCGCCGGCGCCGGGACAGCCCGCCGCACCGCCGGCGTCGGGCCAGCCGCCACCGCCGCCCGCTCAAGGGCCCGCTCAGCCCCCGAGGTCATCACCGCAGAGTCCGCCGCCGCCGACCCCCGGCCCGGCGGACACCCCAGCGGACACCCGCCCGTCCCCGCCGCCCGTGCCCCAGGCCACCGGCCGCCCGGGTCCGCCGCCTTGGTTCACCGATCCCGGCACCGGCCGGCTGCCGCCCCCGACCGGTCCTGATCCGGGCCGCGCCGGCCGGCCGGTGGCGCTCGTCGGGCCGAACACCGGGCGCCTCGACCTGCCGGCCGCCCTCCTCGAGCCCGCAACCGGCGTCGACCCGCCGGGCCGGGCCGCCGTCCGGGGCTGGGAGGCGGTCACCGGCCTCGCCGCACCCGCGCAGCGGCACGCGATCGACGATCTCCGGGTGCTGCTGCCCGCGGATGCGGCGGTGCGCCGGGAGGTCGTGCGTGAGGCGGTGACCTGGCTGGCCGCCAACCTCGGGGACCCGCGCCTGGTCGCGGCCCGGTGCGCCGAGCTCGGGCCGGCCGCCGCCGCGCTCGGGGTGCCGCCGCAGCGCCTCGAGGCCCTGGCCATCCTGCTCGTCGACGCGCTGCGGGCCAATCCGCCCGCGCCGCCGCTGCGGGCCGACGAGGAGGCCGCCCTGCGCGACGCCGGGCGGCTGATCGCCCGGTGGGCCGAGGCCGGCGTCGACGCGGCCGGGCACGAGCCGGTCCACTGGAGCGCGACGGTCACCGCGCACGACCGGCGGCGGGCGGACATGGCCGTGCTGACGCTGCGGACCTACCTGCCCTACCCGTGCCCGCCGGGCCTGCGGGCCGTCGCCGGTATCGCCGCGCTCCCGGGCCGTGCCCGCGAGTGCTGGGTCGGCAACCGGCCCGCGGTCGACGGCGTGGTCGAGGTGCACGTCGCGCTGCACCGCGACGATCCGGTGGGGGCCGAGCTCGTCGAGCGGACAAGGGTCGGTGACCGCATTGACCTGTACCGGCCGACCGGCTCCCCGGTGCCGCTCGACGACGACGCCCCGCTGCTGCTGATCGCCGACCGGGACGCCGTCGGCCCGATCCGCGCCGCCCTCACCGCCCTCCGCGCCGCCCGGACCGCCACCGCCGGGCCCGCCACCACGCCCCCGGACGCCGCGGGGCCCGGCACAGCACGGCCCGGCCGCGCGGAGCCCACCACCGCCCGGCCCGGCAGCGCGCAGGCGAGCGCGGCGACCGGTCCGGGGCATCGAGCGGCGGGCTCAGGCCGGGACGGCTCCGGCGCGGACCGGCGGGCGCCCGACGTGACGGTGTTCTGGCCCGCACCGGTCGAGCGGGACGTGTACCGGCTGGCCGACCTGGCTCCGGAGGGCACGGTCGTGATCCGGGACCGGTTCGCCGACGACGGGCGCGACTGGTCGGGGCATGCGGTGTTCGTGGCCGGCACCACGGCCGCGAACACCGCCGTGACCGCTCGGCTCCGAGCCGCCGGAGTGGCGCCGGAGCGCCTGGTCGTCGCCGGCATCGGCTGACACCTTAACGCTACGCAATGTGATCGCCATGTCACTCAAGCGGGTGAAATCCGGACGGCCGGCCCGGGGCGGCTGAGCGCCGCCATATCGCATCGCCGGGCCCCGCGGGGAGATTCGCCGGGATTGCGGACGAACGGTCGGCGGCTGCTTACTTTCAGGCCATCTGCCCGACTTCGTGGAGGTGAGATGGGATTCCGGAAGGGTGTCGCCGTAACGCTCGTCGCGGGTGCGGTCGCGGCGGGCGCGGCGATTCAGGCCGGGCCCGCGTTCGGGGCCGAGAGCGGCATGGTGCGCGGGGTCGTGGCCCTGACCAACACCATGCGGGCGCGGTCCGGGTGCGGGCCGGTGTCGTCAAGTCCGCGGCTCAGCTGGGCCGCCTGGCAGCACTCGCGGGACATGGCCGGGCGCGGCTACTTCTCGCACGGGTCGCCCGGGGGCGGCTCACCCGGCAGCCGGGTCCGGGCGGCCGGATACAGCTGGTCCGCCTACGGCGAGAACATCGCCTGGGGCCAGCGGGACGCGCGGGCCGTCATGAACGCGTGGATGAACAGCCCGGGACACCGGGCCAACATCCTCAACTGCCGGTTCCGCAATGTGGGTGTGGCCGTCGCGTACGACTACCGCGGCGTGCCCTACTGGACCCAGGACTTCGCGAGCCCCTGGTAGTCCGGCCAGCCCGGCTCCGCCGGCCCGCCGCTGCGCGCGGGCTACCCCGGAGCCGGGCTGCGGCATGAATTTCGTATGAGTCCGCAGGTGTCAACGACCCCCGCCAGGGAAGAGCCTGCCCGGGACACGCGCCAGCCGAGCCGGACGCTCCCACCCTGACAACTCGCAGTAGTTGTTTGAACACTCCATGCCGTAACGCTGCCGCACCGCGTTCGCGACGGCCGCCGTCGACACCGGCCGCGACAGCCGGTTGCCGCGGCCGGTACGCTGCGCGATCCGCCCGGGAAACGACGCCGGAAAACAGCGCTCGGCGAACTCGCCGGGGATTTGTGCGGCACTTCTTTTTCCGGGGACCGCGGCGACGGGCGTTGGCACCGGCAGTACCAGAGAAAACGCTTGCGAAAATCACCGGCAAACACCGATCAACATCGATTCTGTACCGTCGCGGCTGTCGAATTCCGCCCCGCGGAGCACGATCTGGCGCCGGCGCGGCCGAGCGCCGTGAACCGGCGGGCATCCAGCGGGTTCCCATCCAGAGTTCACCGCCCGTTGTCCTCGAACCCTGGACAGGACGGCCGGATGACCGCCTAATTGAATGCACCTCGCCCGGCACCCGCCCGCCGGCCGGGCCCGCCGCAACACCCCACCGCCTCGCACCGCGCACCTGAACGATCACTTTTCTCATGCGTAATACCACTCTGGGTAGCACGCACCCTTCTTCCGGGAGGCCGCCGTGAACGACACGACACCCGCCATCCTCCTCACCGAAGCCACCGCCTCCGCCTATGTCGCCGCCGCCGGATTCCGGGTCGGGCCGGTCGGGCGGGTCGGGGTGGAGCTGGAGTACTGCGTGCGCGATCCGCGGCGGCCCTCGCATCGCCCCGCGCCGGCCGAGCTGCTCGGGCTCCTGGCGCACCTGGGCAGCCCGCTTCCGGGCGGCAGCGTGGTCACCGTCGAGCCGGGCGGGCAGCTGGAGCTGTCCAGCTCGGTCGGCGCCTGCCTGTCGGACTGCACGAACGCGCTCACCGCCGACCTGGCGCTGGTGCGCGTGGTCCTCGCGGAGCACGGGCTGTACCTGGACGGGACGGGCCTGGACATGGCGCGGCGGCCGCGGCTGGTGACGGATCACCCGCGCTACGTGGCCCTGGCCGAGTACCACGACCGGTCGGGCGCGCGCGGGCGCACGGTCATGACGAACTCGGCGTCGATCCAGGTGTGCCTCGACGCCGGCACCGACGGTGCCGAGGCCGACGACTGGTCGCACTTCACCCGCCGCTGGTGGCTGGCCGACGCGATCGGGCCGGTGATGATGGCCGCGTTCGCGAACTCGCCGCACGTCACCCGGGCCGGGCGGCGCTGGGTCTCCTACCGCCAGGCGCTGCGCTTCGGCACGGATGCGAGCCGCACCCGCGCGCCGCGGCGCACCGGTGACCCGCGCCAGGCGTGGGCCCGCTACGCCCTCGCCGCGAAGGTCGCCATGGTCGCCCCCGCCGGCGACGACCCGGCCGCCGCCGAGCCCGGCGCCCGCTGGCACGTGCCGCACGGCCTGACGATGCGCGACTGGCTGCGCGGGCACGGCCCCCGGCCGGTGACACTGAGCGACCTGGAGCGGCACCTGGGCACCCTCGTCCCGCCGGTGCGGCCGCGCGGCTACCTGGAGCTGCGCATGCTCGACCAGCAGGCCGGCGACGACTGGGTGGTCCCGGCGGCCGTCGTCACCGCGCTGCTCGACGACCCCGAGGGCGCCGCCGCCGCGGCCGCCGCCACCGAGCACCTGCGCTCCCCGCTGCGCCGCCACCGCGACTGGCTCGGCGCCGCCCGCGACGGGCTGGCCGACCCGGCCACGGCCGCCGCCGCGCTTGCCTGCTTCACCGCCGCCCAGGCCGTCCTCGCCCGCCGCCGGGCGCCGCTGCCGATCCGTGACGCCGTCGCGAGCTTCGCCGACCGCTACGTCCTGCGGGGCCGCTGCCCGGCCGACGACGCCCCCCAGGCCCCACAGCGCCGCCCCCGCCGCGTCGGGGTCGTCTCGGCGGGCTGACCGGTGCCGGCCCGGAGCGCCGCCCGCGCGCTCCGGGCCCGCGCGAGCGCCTCCCGCCCGCGCCGCGGCGACGCCGAGTGACGTCCCCGACCGCGCACGGTGCGACACCGGCGGGTGTCGGCGCGGCGGTGGCGCGAGGGCGGTGTGGTATCAACGGGGTGACCAGACCCCGGCTTCGAGGAGTCATGTCCGTGCGCGACATCGCCGTGTTCAGTGGCAGCGCGCACCCGGCGCTCGCAGAGGAGATCTGCGCGCAGCTCGAGGTGCCGCTCCTGCCCGTCCGGGTGGATCGATTCGCCAACGACTGCCTGGAGGTGCAGCTGCAGGCCAACTGCCGCGAACGGGACGTGTTCCTGATCCAGCCGCTCGTCCCGCCCGTGCAGGAACACCTGGTCGAGCTGCTGCTCATGCTCGACGCGGCCCGCGGGGCATCGGCCGCGCGCACGACGGTGGTCATGTCGCACTACGCGTATGCGCGCTCCGACAAGAAGGACGAGCCGCGCATCTCCATCGGCGGGCGCCTCGTCGCCGACCTGCTCTCCGCCGCCGGGGCCAGCCGGGTGCTCACGCTGACGCTGCACTCGCCGCAGGTGCACGGGTTCTTCTCGGTGCCGGTGGACCACCTGCACGCGCTGCGGGAGCTGGCCGGGCACTTCGCCGGGCACGATCTGGGCAACGCCGTGGTGGTGTCGCCCGACCTCGGCAACGCCAAGCCCGCCTCCGCCTTCGCCCGGATGCTGGGTGTACCGGTGGCCGCCGGCGCCAAGCAGCGCTTCTCCGACGACCGCGTGGTCATCAGCACCGTGATCGGCGACATCGAGGGGCGCGACGTGATCGTGCTCGACGACGAGATCGCCCGCGGCAGCACCGTGTTCGAGCTCATCGACAAGCTCCGCGAGCGCGACGCGGCGAGCATCCGGGTCGCGTGCACGCACGGGCTGTTCACCGGCGACGCCCTCCAGCGCCTCCAGGACCAGCCCGACGTCCTCGAGATCGTGTGCACCAACAGCGTGCCGCTGCCCAAGGACAAGTGGGTGCCGAAGCTGCGGGTGCTGTCGATCGCGCCGGCCATGGCGGAGGCGATGCGGCGGATCCACAACGGCGAGTCGGTGAGCTCCCTGTTCCACTGACGGCGCCCGCCCGGTGTCCGATGTCCGAAGTTCGGTTGTCGGCCGCGATCGTCCATGATCGGATACCGGGAGTGAGCGCCAATCCCGTGACCGTCGACGTGCTGGGGCCGCTGCGGGTGCGGGTCGCCGGGGCGGTGGCCGACATCGGCGGGCCCCGGCAGCGGGCGGTCCTGGCCCGGCTCGTCGCCGCGGGCGGGCACGTGGTGCCCACGGACCGCTTCATCGACGACCTGTGGCAGGGTGAGCCGCCGCCGAAGGCCCTGGCCGCCCTGCAGGTGTACGTGTCGAACCTGCGCCGCGTCCTCGAGCCCGGCCGCGCCCCGCGCACGCCGGCGACGGTGGTGGTGTCGGCGGCGCCCGGGTACGCGCTGCGGCTGCCCGACGAGCAGGTCGACGCCTGGCGCTTCGAGGCGCTGCTGCGCGAGGGCAGCGAGCTGGCCGAGGCCGACCCGCGGGCCGCGGACCGGCTGCTGCGGGCGGCCCTCGACGCGTGGGCCGGGCCCGCGTACGCCGAGTTCGCCGACGAGGGCTGGGCCGGGCCCGAGGCGACCCGCCTCGAGGAGCTGCGCCTGGCCGGGGTCGAGGCGGCCGGCCGGGTCGCGCTGCGGCTGGGCCGGGCCGCGCTCGTCGTCCCCGAGCTGGACCGCCACGTCCAGGAGCACCCGCTGCGCGAGGCGGCCGTGCACGTCCTGGCCACCGCCCTCTACCGGGCCGGGCGGCAGGCCGACGCGCTCGCCGTGCTGCGCCAGGCCCGCGACCGCCTCGCCGACGAGCTCGGCGTCGATCCGGGGCCGGCGCTGCGGGCGCTTGAGGCCGACGTCCTGGCCCAGGCCGACCATCTGGCCGCGGACGCCGCACCGGCACCGGCGGCGACACCCGCACCCGCGCCCGCGCGGCGGCCGGGCGCGCCGGCGGACCCGGCGCGGGCGGAGGCGATCGGCCGGGACGAGGAGCTCGCCGCGCTCATGTCGGCCGCGCTCGCGGTACAGGCTGAGGGTCTTCGGATCGTGTGGCTCGGTGGTGAGGCCGGCGCGGGCAAGTCGACGCTGGCGCGGGCGTTCGCGGCGGCGCTGGCCGACCGGGGCTGGCCGGTCGCGTGGGGGCGCTGCCCGGAGGTCGACGGCGCGCCGCCCGCGTGGGCGTGGGCCGAGGTGCTCGCCGGTGACGCGGCGGCCGCCGACGGGCCCGGCCTCGACCAGTTCCAGCTGGCCCGGGCGGTGAGCGAGCGGCTCGGTGCGGGCGGGTCGCTGCTCGTCGTGCTCGACGACGTCCACCGGGCCGACGGTGAGACGCTGCAGATCCTGCGCCACGTGGCGGTGGCGCTCGCGGCCCGCGCCGTGCTCGTCGTGGCGACGTTCCGCACCGGGGAGGACCAGCCGCAGCTGCAGGCGGCCCGGGCCGCCCTCGCGGGCCCGCGCTCCAGCGAGCTGCTGCTCGGCGGGCTCCGCGCGGACGCGGCGGCGCGGGTCCTGGCCCGGCACCTCGGGGCGCCCGTCGACGACGCGGTCGCGGCTGTCGTGCACGAGCGGACCGGCGGCAACCCGCTGTTCCTGGCCGAGACGGCCCGGCTGATCTCGGCCGAGGGGGCCGGCAACGCGGTGCGGGCCATCCCCGCCGGAATCGGGCACGTCCTGCGGCGGCGCCTGGCCCGGCTGCCCGCGCCCGCGCAGACGGTGCTGCGGCACGCGTCGATCCTCGGCCGCGACGTCGACATCGACGTGCTCGCGTCGGCGTTCACGGAGGGCGAGGACGCGGTGCTCGACGGGCTCGAGGCCGGGGTCCTGGCCGGGCTGCTGGAGGAGCCGGCGCCCGGGCGCGTGCGGTTCGGGCACGCGCTGCTGCGCGACGTGCTCTACGACGACATGCCGCAGCTGCGCCGCCGGCGGCTGCACGAGCGGGTCCTCGCCGTGCTGGAGCGGACCAGCCCGCACGACGTCGCCGCGCTCGGCCACCACGCCCTCGCCGCGGCGACCCCGGCCACGGCGCGGCGGGCGGCCGGGCACGCGTCCGCGGCGGCCCGGCAGGCGGCGGCGGCCTTCGCGCACCGGGAGGCCGCGCAGCTGTACGCGGCGGCCCTCGACGCCCTCGCGCTGCACCGCCCGGCCGCCGGCGAGCCCGCCGACGCGGACGGGCTCCGGCTCGACCTGCTGTGCGGGCTGGCGTCGGCCCGCGCGAACTCCGGCGACATGCTCGGCGCGCGCACCGCCCGGTGGGACGCCGTGCAGGCCGCGCCCGGCGGCGACACCATCGGGCGGGCCCGGGCCCTGGCCTCGTTCGACGCGCCGGTGGCCTGGTCGATCCGGGTCGCCCGCGGTATCGACAGGCCCCTCGTCGAGCTCCTGGAGCGGACCCTGGCCCGACCCGCGCTGCCGCCGCTGCTGCGGGCCCGCCTGCTCGTCGCGCTCGTCTACGAGCTGGAGGGCGACGAGCTCGCCCGCTGCGACGAGGCGAGCGCGGAGGCGCTGCGCATCGCCCGCGCCGAGGGCGACGCCCCGGTGCTGTGCCAGGCCCTCAACGCGCGGTACTTCGCCGTGCTCAACCCGCAGCGCCGGCACACCCTGGCCGCGGTCGGCGCGGAGCTGCTCGAGGTCGCGCAGCGGGCCGGGCTGCTGGGCTTCCAGGCGCAGGCGCACCACGTGCTGTATCAGGCCGCGCTCGAGCGCAGCGACCTCGCCCTCGCCCAGCAGCACCTGGACCGGGCCCTGGAGCGCTCCACCGCCGGGCAGCTCGGGGTGACGCTGTCCGTGATGGCGATCCTCGGCGCGATCCGGGCCCTGTTCGCCGGCGACCACGCCACGGCGGAGCGCATCTACACCGAGCTGGGGCAGCGCATCGAGGCGGCCGGGCAGCCCAACGCCGCCCTCGTCAGCCTGATCGGCGTGTTCTTCGTCCGGCTCACGCAGGGCCGCGGGCACACGCTGCTGGCGATGCTGGAGCCGCTGCGCACGCTGCCCACCGCCGAGGCCGAGGCCGGTGAGCTCATCGCCCGCGCCCTCGTCGACGCGGGCCGCCTCGACGAGGCCCGCGCGGCCTGGCGGCCGGACCGGCCGGTCCGCGAGGACTACTACTGGCTGGCGATGACGGGCCTGCGCGGTGAGAACGCGGCCGCGCTCGGTGACCCGGTGGTGGCCGCGCGGTGTTACGAGCAGTTGCTGCCGTGGGCCGGGCAGTTCGTCGGCCTGGCCAGCGGGACGGCGCCCGGGCCGCCGGTCGACCTGGTCCTCGGCCGGCTCGCCACCGTGCTCGGCCGGCCCGCCGACGCCCACTTGCGGGCGGCCGCCGACCTCGCCGCCCGGACCGGCGCCACGCCCTGGATGCAGCCGCGGCCCGGCGCCACGCCCGCAATGTAGCCGCGGCCCCTGGCCACGCCCGCAATGTAGCCGCGGCCCGGCGCCTCAGCCGAAGATGAGCCGCTCACGGCGCAGGAAGCCGGGGCGGACGGCGGCGAGCATCAGGCGCAGCACCGGGCCGGCCAGCCGGTACAGCTCCTCCAGCTCGGCCGCTGTCGCGTAGCGCTCGATGCGGGGCAGCTCGAAGCCCAGCTTCCCGCCCTTGCGCACCGCGGTCTCGACCTGCTGCCATTGGGCGCCGGAGACGTAGCGGCGGATCACCGGGAACACCGTGCGCTCCTCGTCCTCGATGTGCTCGGCCAGCAGGTCCCGCAGCGTGGCCAGGGAGTCGGCGAGCCGGGCGGCGGCAGCCCGGTCGGCCGGGGCCGCGGCGAGGGCGGCGGCCTGCGCGCGGATGCGCTCGAGGAGCGGGTCGAGCTGGGCGTGGTCGTCGGTGAGCTCGGCCAGGTCGACCTCGGCGCCGGCGGTGGCGTTGAGGATCGGCCACAGCACGTCGTCCTCGGCCCGGTGATGGTGGTGGATGCCGTCGCAGAGCGTGGCCAGGTAGCGGTGGACGGCCTTCGCCCGGGCCGGCGTGGCCGGGACGCGGCCGTCGGCGATGTCCCGGGTGACCTGGGCGAAGCGGCGGGCGTCGCCGACCATCGAGCGGTGGTTGACGGTGATGCCGACGAGGTTCGGTGCGGAGTTCGTCATGGGTACAGCTGACGGCGGCCCGGTTGGCGGGCACTTAACACCGGCTTGGCGGCACCGGCACCGGCCGCGGCCGCCACGCCGATCATGCGGCCACGGACGGGTCCATGATTCCCGGCGCCCCGCCGATTCGTTACCGTGGATACGTGACGACGCCGTTGCAGTTCACTCAGGCATTCTGGAACAACCCCCATCCCGTGTACGCGCAGCTGCGGGAGGAGTCCCCCGTGCGCCCGGTGACCCTGCCGAACGGCATGGAGATCTGGCTCGTCACGCGGTATGCGGACTGCCGGGCGGCGCTCGCCGATCCGCGCCTGTCGAAGCGCCAGGGCGCCGGGGACAACGCCCGGTCGCTGGCGCAGCCGGTGCGCTCCCCGCTGACCCGCCACCTCCTCGCCAACGACCCGCCGGACCACACCCGGCTGCGGCGGCTCGTGTCCCGGGAGTTCACCGCCCGGCGGGTCGAGGCGCTGCGGCCGCGCGTCGGCGAGCTCAGCGCGGCCCTGATCGCGTCGCTGCGGGAGCGGGGCGCCTCGGCGGAGCTCGTCGAGGACTACGCGGTGCACCTGCCGATCCAGGTCATCTGTGAGCTGCTCGGCGTGCCGATCGAGGACCAGGCCGACTTCCGGCGGTGGACGTCGGTGATGGTGTCGGCGTCGGCGTCGGCCGGTGGCGCGGGCGTGCCGGAGGCGGCCGCCGCGTTCGTCGGCTACCTGCTCGGGCTCATCGGGCGCAAGCGCGCGGCGCCCGCCGGCGACCTGCTCAGTGCGCTCATCGCGACCCGGGACGAGGGCGACCGCCTCGACGAGGACGAGCTCACGTCGATGGCGTTCCTGCTGCTGCTGGCCGGGCACGAGACGACGGTGAACCTGATCGGCAGCGGGATGTACACGCTGCTGACCCGCCCCGACGTGCGGCGGTCGCTGGAGGCGGACCCGGCGCTGGTCCCGGCCGCGGTCGAGGAGTTCCTGCGCCTGGAGTCGCCGGTGGAGACGGCGACCTCGCGCACGGCGACGGAGCCGGTCACGTACGGCGGCGTCACGATCCCGGCCGGGGCCATGGTGGCCATCTCACTGCTGGCGGCCGACCGCGACCCGGAGCGGTTCCCGGAGCCCGACGCGTTCGACCTCGGCCGGCCCGACAACCAGCACCTGGCGTTCGGGTACGGCATCCACTACTGCCTCGGCGCGCCGCTGGCCCGGCTGGAGGCGCAGATCGCGTTCACCGACCTCCTGGCCGCCTTCCCCGGGATGGCGCTGGCCGTGCCCGCGGACCGGGTCGACTGGCGGCCGGGGACGCTGATCCGCGGGCCGGTGGCGCTGCCCGTCACGCTCTGAACCGGCGCGGGCGCCCGGCACCCGGCCGGGCGTCCGGCGCTCAGTCGGGCAGGTGGCGCTCAGTCGGGCATGTGGCCGCCGGCGCCCAGGAAGAACGCGGCGATGCCGAGGACGGCGACGACCAGGGCGGCCAGCTTCGTGAACCGGCCCGTCGGGTCGGCGACCGTGACGTTGAACCAGCCGCGCGGGTCCTTGCGGACCCGGATCGTCTCGCCGACCTTGGGCTCGGTGCTCATGAACCGCAGGCGGCCGAGGTTCTCGCCGGTGTCGCGCTCGGCGACCTGGTAGGCCGGGAAGCGGTGCTCCGACACCTTGCTGACCGCGCGCACGACCTGGGTCACGCGGGCGTCGGTCGGCACGCCCTCCCTGGACATGTACACCGGCAGGACCAGCAGCGCGCCGAGGACCGAGGCGAAGCTGAGCACCAGCAGCATCACGACCCGGTTGCCGGCCGCGTGCTCGGGGGCGCCGAGGCGGTACAGCAGGTAGCCGGGCACGGCCGCGAACAGCGACAGTGCCAGGCCGGCGGCGAGCCAGGTGAAGCTCGGGCCGCCGGCCAGGATGCCGGTGACGATGACGAAGGCCGTCGTCACGACGAGGGCGACGAGCGAACGCCAGACACCCTTGAACAGTGCGCGCCACGGATAGTGCCTCACGAGTGGCCACCGTAGGCGATCACCGCGCCGGGCGCTGCCCCCGGGTCGGCCTCAATGTCCCGGCCCAGCTCAGATGGTGCCCGCGACCCGCTCGGCGGCGGTCGTGTACTCCGGGACCGTCGACATCGCGGCGGCCAGCCGCAGGTACGGCAGGGCCTCGCGGGGCCGGCTCTGCCGCTCCAGGGTCCGGCCCAGCAGGTGGCACGCGTAGTGGTCGCTCGGGTCGCGCTCGACCAGGGCGCGCAGGTGCGTCTCGGCCCGGTTGAGCTGGGCCGAGGCGAAGTAGGCGCGGGCCAGCCACAGCCGCACCTCGGCGTTGCTCGGCTCCTCGTCGAGCACGGCGGCGAGGATCTTGGCGGCCTCGATCGGGTCTCCGGCGTCGAGGTAGAGGACTCCCCTGCGGTACTCGGCGATGACGTCGTTCATTCCCATGGGATGTCCTAACGTTTACGCGGTACGGAAAAGTCCCTAGTGCTGCCGCAGCCACCCGATCAGGTCGTCGAGCACCTGCTCCTGCTCGGGCTCGTTGTAGACCTCGTGGTGCAGCCCGTCGTACACGTGCAGCGTCAGGTCCTGCGAGCCCGCCCGCTCGGCGATCAGGCGGCTGGACTCGGCGGCGACCAGGCCGTCCTCGGACCCGTGCAGGACCAGGGTGGGCAGCCGCAGCTCGGGCAGGCGGCGCTGGAAGACCGCCATCTGGGTGAGCATCGCCCCGCCCAGGCCGGCCGGGATCTTGCCGTGGTGGACGAGCGGGTCGGCGTCGTACTTCGCGACCACCGCCGGGTCCTTCGAGATCAGCACGGACGGCAGTGACTGCACGGGCGCGCCGGGCGCGATCCGGCCGAGGACCTTCGCGACGGCGATGGCGGGCTTCGGGATCCCCGTGCCGGGCACGACCGGCGTCCCCGACAGCACGAGCCCGCGCAGCCCGGCCTGGTTGTCGAGCGCATACGCGAGGGCGATCATGGCGCCCATGCTGTGCCCGATCAGGAACGGCGCCGGCCCCGGATGCCGCCGCCGCACCTCGTCGAAGAGCAACTGCAGGTCCCGGGTGTACTCCGAGATGCTCCGCGCGAGCAGCCGCTTGCCCTCGGACCGGCCGTGGCCGCGATGATCCGGGGCGTACACCGCCAGCCCGACGGCGCCCAGCCGCTGCACCACGTGGTCATAGCGCCGGGCGTGCTCGCCCATGCCGTGGGACAGCACCACGACGCCCGTCGGGCCGTCCTCGGGCGTCCATACGTCGTAGACGATCCGCACGCCGCCACCGCCGGTGAGGCTCCGCTCCTCGCGCTGCATGGCAGCATGGTCCGCCGCCCGCCCCGCCTCCGCAAGCACACCGGCCGTTTCCGGGCCACGAACCGGCCCCGGCCCGCCCGCCCCCGCCCCGCTCACTCCGGCGCGCCGCGACCTACCCGCGCGGCGCGACCTGCCCCACGCAGCTTGACTTGCCCCGTGCGCGGCCCGACTTGCCCCGCGTGATGCGCGACCTGCGCGACTTGTCCCGCGCGGCGCGACTTGCCCGGGTGCGGCGCGACCTCCCCCGCGTGATGCGCGACCTCCCCCGAGCGGCGCGACCGGCCCCGCCCAGCCCGACTCTCCCCGCGTGATGCGCGACCTGCGCCGTGCGGCCCGACTTGCCCCGCGTGCGGCCCGACTTGCCCCGCGTGCGGCGCGACTTGCCCCGCGTGCGGCGCGACTTGCCCCGCGTGCGGCGCGACTTGCCCCGCGTGACTTGCCCCGCGTGCGGCGCGATCTGTACCCGCTGCTGCGGCCGGTCGCCGCCGGCCGCGCGGCGGGGTCGGCCCGGGCGTGCCGGGCCGCCGTCCCGCAGCACCCGGGCCGCCGCGCCGGACGGGGCGGCGGCGGGTGGGGCGGGAGCGGTGCTGCGGGCGGGCGGTGCTGAAGGTGGTCGGCGGGTTACGCTGCGCGTTCGGCGGCGGAGCGTTCGATGCAGAACTCGTTGCCCTCAGGATCGGCGACGACAACCCAGCCGGTACCGTCTGGACGTCGGAAATCGTCGACTTGAGAGGCGCCCAGGGCAAGAACGCGTTCCACCTCCTCGTCGCGGGTCGCGTCAAGCGGCTGCACGTCGAAGTGCACGCGGTTCTTGACGCTCTTGGGCTCGGGGACGCGGATGAACAGCAGGCCGGCAGAGCCGTCCGGGGCGAGGATGAGCGCCTGATCATGCGTGGGCAGATTGGGGTCGTTGGGTGCCTCCTGGTAGCCGGTCACCGCGCTCCAGAAGAGGGACAAGCGGTACGGATCGGCGCAGTCGATCGTGATGTGCCTGATGCGGACAGTCATTGCGTCAAGGTATATGTGACAACGGTGTTGCCGCCGAGAGGAGCCGAAGGTTGCTGACAGCTGGCCCGGCGTGGACGGCGGGGGCCGTCGGCACGCAGACGACCACGCCACGCACCGACCGGGGCGACACGCCCGGCGCACCGGCGTCACCGGGATCACCGGGGCCGCTGCTGGCCGGGGCCGAGGAGGTGCTGGTGCTCACCGGGCGGGCCGATCTCGGGTTCGTCGAGCGCTGCCTGCGCCAGGCGCGGGCCGGTGGGGCGCGGACCACGGTGCTCTACGACGCCCGGGCCGAGGCCGTGCCCGGCGACGGGGACGCCGCCCTGCGCGACGTGCTGCCGGTGCCGGTCGTGGCGCGTTCGGGTGGCGGGTTCCGGGCTCGGGTCGTGATCGCCGCGTCGGCCGACGGGGCCACGGTGTCGATCGGGTCCGGGGATGCGACGCCCGGCGGGTGGGGGCTCGGCGCGGAGGTGTGGACGCACCTCACCGCGGACGGGGCGACGGTGCCGACGCTGATCACCGACCTGGCCGCGTGGCTGCGGCGGCTGCCGGAGCTGCTGTGGATCGAGCCCCTCGGGGTGGAGCGCCTGACGGCGGTCGCCGACCTGCTCAGCGCCCGGCCCCACGCGGCCGAGGCCGACGAGCCGCTGCTGCTCGTCAACGACGAGGTCCCGTTCGTGGAGCAGCTGCCGTTCGCCGCGGGGGCGGACCGGCTGGGCGTGGCGGCCGGGGCGTTCGACGCGGCCGGGCGGGCGTTCGCGGAGATCGCCCGGGCGGTGCGGGCGCTGCAGGTCCGGCTGCTGGTGCCGGTGGGCGTGCGCTGCGACGTGGCCGGTCTGACGGCCGTGCTCGACGAGGTCGGCGGGTTCGACGAAACGGGCGAAGTGCTCGTGCAGGCGGCGACTGACCGGCAGTACCACGGCGCAGGGCTCTTGGAATGGTGGAGCGGCGACACGGGCGTGCTCGTCACGGGCGGGCTGGAGTGCACGCCCGAGTCGCTGCTGGTGACGAGCGCCGACCCGGGCGGCCACGTCGAGCTGGGGCTGCTGCAGGAGGTGACGGCGTCGCTGCTGGACGAGCCGGCGGCGCACGACGTGGCGCTCGGCGACCCGGGCCTCGCGGTCCGCACGCCGGAGCCGGCCGGGGCCGCCGCCGCGCGGGTCCTCGCGGTGCGGCTGCACGCCGACCGGGTCGAGGCCGGCCTTGTCGCGGCCGGTGCGACGGCGCCGGACGGGCTCGTCGCGACAGTCGGCGAGACGTCGGTCAAGCTGCCGTGGACGGGGGCGGAGGGGCGCCTGCACACGTACGTGGCCGAAGGGGCCACGCTGCGGGGCCGGGCGGCGCAGATCCGGGCCGCGGACGGCACCCAGCTCGGCACCGCCGTCGTGAGCGACGTCGCCGTCGCCGTGACCCGCTACAGCCGGCCGTCGCCGCTCGAGTCGCGCGACCTCGCCGACGTGTTCGGCGACGCCGACGACCTCGAGAACCTGTTCGCCGCGGTCTCGCAGCTCGCATCGGGGCGCACGCAGCGCTACGGCACCGCACCGGCCGAGCGCCGCGCCGCGGAGGAGGAGCGGCTGCGCGCCATCGTCGGCCCGGCGCTGCTGGACTTCGCGTTCGGCCGCACGCTCGTCGACGCCGCCGGCGAGATCGCGATCGCCGTCGCCTCGATGGACGCCGGGCAGATCGAGCGGCTGCGCCAGCAGGTCCTGCGCCTCGGCGGGGCCGCGTCGGGCTGGCCGCTGCCGGCCCGGCTCACCGCGTTCCGGATCGTGCTGGTCCTGGCCGCGGCCGGGCTGTGGCCGGCGCCGCAGGACTGGACGCCGCTGCTGGCCGCCGGGCTCGACGCGCTGATCGCGGCCGACGACGAGGCGTTCGCCGGTGAGCAGGGCGCGCTGGCGACCGTGGGGATCGCGGCGGTACACCATGGGCATCTGCTGTCGCCCCTGGGCGGCTTCGAGGACCTGCGCGCGCAGGTCCGGCTCGATCAGACACCACCGGAGGAGCTAGTGGCACAATACGCAGAGGGCCTGGCCGGCGACGTGCTCGGCACCGAGTTCCAGGCCGCGGGCATCGCCGCCGACGCCGGGGAGCTGCTCGTGCGCTCCCCGTTCGACGACGCGGTCGACGCCATCCCCGAGTCCGTCGGCACCGTCCAGCGCTCCGACAGCGGCGGCGTGCTGGTGGACACGTCGAAGGATCCGCGGCGTACGACGCTGCTGGTCCTGGACCTGCTCCGCGACTTCCCCGACACGCACGTCACCGTCCGCGGCAGCGCGGGGACGGAGACGCACGGCTGGTGGAACGGGCGGCGGCTGGTGCTGCTGTCGCCGTTCGGGGGGCGGTGGCGGGGGTCGCTGTGGCCGGGCCTGATCACGGGTATCGCCATGTACGCCAAGGGCGCCGCCCCCCTCCCGGCCGCCGCCCGGACGTGGATCACCGAGGTCGCGGAGATGGACGAGGGCTGACCTCCGCCTCTCCTCCTCATGTGCAGGCCGTCGGCACGTTGGGCTCGGGGCGCGATTTTCGTCCCGGCGCTTCGGCACGCCGGCGCTGAGCAGCGGCAGGCCGAGCAGCAGCGGCGCGGCACGGTTGGCGTTCCGGCAGGCTTGGCGTTCCGGCACGGTTGGAATTCCGGCAACCCTCGGCGCTCTGGCACGTCGGCGCCCTGGCACGTCTGCGCCCTGGCACGTCTGCGCCCTGGCACGTCTGGCGGCCTGGCGCTTCGGCGCGCGGGCGCTCCGGCACGGTTGGACTCCTGGCACTGCGGCACCCTGGCACGGTTAGCGCTCTGGCACTGCGGCGCGTCGGCGCACCGGCATGATCGGCGTCCCGGCAGTGCGGCACGACGGCGCTCCCGCCCGGTGGCGTTTCGACATCGCTGTCGCGCTGCGGCACGCTGGGCATTTGGCGCTTGGAAACGCTGCATTTTCGGCGCTTCGGCGCGCTCCGCTTTGGCGCTTCGGCGCGCTTCGGCGCTTCGGCGCGCTCCGCTTTTGGCGCTTCGGCGCGCGAATTGTGTGCGGATTATCGTCGGTGGATTACCGCAATCGGTAATTCGATAATTCCCGGCCGCTCAGTGGGGAGCGCTGCGCGGCCTGGGCGCGAGCGGCTCGGCGGTGGTCATGGTGATGCGTGCGGCGTGCGGCGTGTGGCCTGAGCGACTTCGGGACCCTCCTGATACGTGATGAGCTGTCCGGTAATGGGCGCCGCGGAGGCGTACTAGTACGCAGACAGGTGGTCGGGCCCGGTCCACGCTGCGGGGCATGAAGCAGAACGCAGTCGTCCTCGGCGGCGGCGTCGCCGGGCTCCTCGCGGCGGCGGCATTGGCGCCGCGGTACGACATCATCGAGATCCTCGAGCGGGACGACCTGCCGGAGGGGCCCGAGGCCCGCCGGGGTGCGCCCCAGGGGCGGCACGTGCACGCGATGCTGCCGCGCGGGCTGCAGGCCATCGAGCGCCTGCTGCCCGGGACCACCGATCGGCTCACCGAGGCCGGCGGCATGCGCGGGGACGTGCTCGGCAACGCCCGGTGGTACCTCAACGGCCTCCTCCTGCGCCAGAGCGACCTCGGCCTCACCGCGATCACCGCGAGCCGCCCGCTCATCGAGCACACGATCCGGGCCGCCGTCCGGGCCCTGCCGAACGTCGTCCTGCACGACGGGCACGACATCATCGGCCTCGATCCGGGCCGCGGTGTGCAGGTCGCCGACCGGCACGGCGGCGGGTCCCGGGTGATCCCGGCGTCGCTCGTCGTCGACGCGACCGGCCGGGCCTCGCGGATGCCGCAGTGGCTGGCCGCGTTCGGCTGTGCGCCGCCGCCGGAGGACGCGGTGCCGATCGACCTCCGCTACGCCTCCCGTGTCTTCGAGGACCGGGGCGGCGACCTGCTCGGCGACGACCTCGTCGTGATCACCGCCCGCTACCCGGGCCGCCGTCGCAGCTCCGTCATGCAGCGCCTCGAGCACGACCGGGTGCTCGTCACCCTGGCCGGCGTCCACGGCGAGCGCCCGCCGGGCGACCTGGAGGGCTTCGCGCAGTACGCCGACAGCCTCTCGGTCCTGGACACCGCAAAGGTCGTCGCGGCCGGCCACCCGGTCGGTGACGCCGTCACGTACCACTTCCCCGCGTACGTCCGCCGCCGCTACGAGCGCGTCGAGCTCCCGCCCGGCCTGCTCGTGATCGGCGACGCCGCGTGCGCCTTCAACCCCGTGTACGGCCAGGGCATGTCGACCGCCGCCATGTCCGCCGAGCTGCTCCTGGACGACGTCGACCCGCAGCACTTCCACGCCGCCCAGGCCCAGCTGCACGAGGCACCATGGACCCTCGCGGTCGGTGCCGACCTGGCCCTGGACGGGGCGCCGCTTGACGACAATGCCAAAGCCCCGGCGGAGCTGGTACGCCGCCTGCAGCTCGCCGCCGCCGAGGACGCCGACCTGGCCGCGGCGTTCATCCGCGTCACGTCCCTCGTCGACTCCCCGCGCGCGCTGGCCGAGCCGTGGATCGCCGAACGCCTCAAGCGGTAGCAGATCCACAACCGCCCGCCGGCGCAACGCCCCGTCCATCGCCTCGTCCACCGCCCCGCCCAGGCGCCACCGCACCGCGGCAGGCCCGACCGCTCAGGCCACGACGGCCCGACCACCCGGCGCTCACGGGACGCATCAGACGGCTAGGTACGGTCCAGCACGCGAGCGAGGTCCAGCACGCGAGCGAGGCGCGGCACGCAGGCACGGCAGGACACAGGGGCACAGCAAGACACACCGGCACGGCAAGGCACACGGGCACAGCAAGACACCGGCACGGCACGGGCGCGCCGACGCGACGCTCGGGTGCAGCGCGATGCGCGCGTGCAATGCAGCGGGTGCAATGCGGTGCGGCACGCGGCCACGGTGCGCAGCTGACGCCGGTCGGGCACGGCGTGCGGTCGCGCGTGCAGGGCGCGGATGCAGGGCGCGGATGCGGGTTCGATGCTGCGCGCGGACGCGGACACACCACAACGCGCGGATGCGGAGGCGGGCACGGCACAACGCGCGGACGCGGACACAGCACAGCGCGCGGACGCGGAGGCGGACACGGCACAACGCGCGGACGCGGACACAGCACAGCGCGCGGACGCGGAGGCGGACACGGCACAACGCACGGACGCGGACACGACACAACGCGCGGAGGCGGGCACGGTGCGGTGTGCGGGGATGGGGACGGTGTTGGGCCTGCCCCGTTTTGACGGACATCTGAGATCAGGAGCCTGTGGGCTTCGGGAGGATGTCCAGCATCATGGAGAGTATGGGCAAGCAACGGCCTCGGCCTCGTCGTTCGTTCACGGCGGAGTTCAAGGCCGAGATCGTGGAGTTGTGCCAGCGTGGTGACCGTTCGGTCCGGCAGGTGGCCCGGGATTTCGATCTGACCGAGACCGCGGTGCGGGACTGGGTGAAGCAGGCCGCGATCGACAGCAACGCCAGCAGCGGTGGCGGTTCGGCGGCGGGTGCGCCGGCGGCGGGTGGGTTGACGTCGGACGAACGGGCGGAACTGGCCCGGCTGCGGCGGGAGAACCGCCGGTTGCAGGAGGACGTCGACATCCTCAAACGGGCCACGGCTTTCTTCGCGAGGGAGACCCGGTGAACGTGTATCCGTTCATCGAGGCGGAGCAGGCCGGCAAGCGCAACATGAAACGTGCGTGTGAGCTGCTGCAGGTCTCCCGGTCCGCCTACTACCGCCGCAATCACGTCTCCGACCGGGCCCGCGCCGACCAGGACCTCACCGCGCAGATCATCGCGATCCACGACGCGTCGAAAGGCACCTACGGCGCGCCGCGCATCCACGCCGAACTCGCCGCAGCAGGGCGGCGGCACGGCCGCAAACGCATCGCCCGGCTGCTGCACGGCACCGGCCGCCGTGGCCGGTCCCCACGCCGGTGGCGGGTCACCACGGTCCCGGACCCAGCCGCTTCCGCGCGTCCGGACCTGATCCAGCGTGGGTTCGCCCCGGACCCGGCGGCGGTCGACACCCGCTGGTGCGGCGACATCACCTACATCAACACGTGGGAAGGGTGGCTGTACCTGGCCACCGTCATCGACCTGGCCTCCCGCCGCGTCGTCGGCTGGGCCGTCGCCGAGCACCTGCGCACCGACCTCGTCGACGCCGCGCTCACCGACGCGGTGCACCGCCACAGGCCGGCGGACGGGTTGATCTTCCACTCCGACCGCGGCTGTCAGTACGTCAGCGCCCAGCACGCACGGCTCGCCAACCGCCACGGCGTCAGGCTCTCCGTCGGCCGGCGCGGGCAATGCTGGGACAACGCCGTCGCCGAATCGTTCTTCGCCACCATCAAGACCGAACTCGTGCACCGGCAGGCCTGGCCCACCCGCACCGCCGCACGCAAGGCGATCTTCGAATACATCGAGGGCTGGTACAACACCCGACGCCGGCACTCCAGCCTCGGCTACCTCAGCCCAACCGCCTACGAGGCCAGCAGGATCGACCCACCGCTCAGCAAGGTAGCCTGAACCACCACATCGACCCTGTCCGTCAAAACGGGTCAAGCCCATGTGGCGCGTGGATGCGGATATGGCGAAGGGGCCGGACAGCGCCGGCCCCTTCGCGCTCAAGCAGGTAACCGTCAGAAGCCGCGGGCCAGGCGGTAGTAGGCCGCGTTCCAGCGGACCTCCTTCGCGAACTGCCGCGGCGTCGTGTCCGCGTCGATGACCAGCAGCTCCGTGCCCACCATCTCGGCCAGGTCGTGCAGCTCCTCCACGCCCACCGCCGAGGACAGGACCGTGTGGTGCGGGCCGCCGGCCGTGAGCCACGACTCCGCGGACGTGGCGAGGTCGGGGGCCGGCTTCCACACCGCGCGGGCGACGGGCAGCTTGGGCAGTGGCGCGGAGGGGGGTACGACCTCGATCTCGTTGGCGACGAGCCGGAAGCGCTCCCCCAGGTCGGCCAGGCCCAGCACGACCGCGGGGCCGGGGGCGGCGTCGAACACGAGGCGCACCGGGTCCTCGCGGCCGCCGATGCCGAGCGGGTGGATCTCGCACGACGGGGTGTCGGCGGCAATCGACGGGCATACCTCGAGCATGTGGGCGCCGAGGATGACCTCGTTGCCGGGGGTGAGGTCGTACGTGTAGTCCTCCATGAACGACGTGCCGCCCCCGGGCACCATGGCCTTGAGGGTGCGCACGAGCACGGAGGTCTTCCAGTCGCCCTCGCCGCCGAAGCCGTAGCCGTCGGCCATGAGCCGCTGGACGGCCAGGCCCGGCAGCTGCCGCAGGCCGCCGAGGTCCTCGAAGTTGGTCGTGAACGCCTTGTACCCGCCCGCGTCGAGGAACCCGCGCAGGCCGAGCTCGATCCGGGCCGCGTACCGCAGCGCCTCCGAGCGCTCACCGAGCAGCGCCGAGGAGACGCGGTAGGTGTCGGCGTACTCCTTGACGAGCTTGTCGACGTCGGCGTCCGCGGCCGCGTCGACGGCCTCGACGAGGTCGTTGACGCCGTAGGTGTTCACCGAGACGCCGAAGCGCAGCTGCGCCTCGACCTTGTCGCCCTCGGTCACGGCCACGTCGCGCATGTTGTCGCCGAAGCGGACCAGCTTCAGGGAGCGCATCTCGGCGTATCCGGCGGCGGCCCGGGCCCAGGCCCCGATCCGCTGCGCCACCCGCGGGTCGGTGACGTGCCCGGCGACGGTCTTGCGGGCCACGCCGAGGCGGGACTGGATGTAGCCGAACTCCCGGTCGCCGTGCGCGGCCTGGTTGAGGTTCATGAAGTCCATGTCGATGTCGGCCCAGGGCAGCGCGACGTTGGACTGGGTGTGCAGGTGCAGCAGCGGGGTGCGCAGCGCGTCGAGGCCGGCGATCCACATCTTCGCCGGGGAGAACGTGTGCATCCAGGCGACGACGCCGACGACGTCCGGGTCGGCGTTCGCCTCCAGGCACACCTTGAGGATGTCGCCGGCCGAGGTCAGGACCGGCTTCCACACGACCCGGGGGCCGACGGCCGGCGACTCGTCGAGGGCCGCGGCGATCTGACGCGACTGCGACGCCACCTGCTCCAGGGTCTCCGGTCCGTAGAGCCCCTGGCTGCCGGTGAGGAACCAAATCTCGTGCGTCGTCATCGTGCGCCCTTCTTACTGGTGGGCTGCTGCCCGTATACGTTCTGGTAGCGGTCGTACAGCGAGTCGACGGCCTCGGCGGGCAGCCGCTGCACGGGGCCGAGCTGGCGGGCGAAGTGCATGGTGCGGGCCACGTCCTCGCACATGACGGCCGCCTTGACGGCGGCCCTGGCGTTCTTGCCGATCGTGAACGGCCCGTGCTGCGCCATCAGTACCGCGGGCGAGCGGTGCCCCTGCAGCGTCTCGACGATGCCGCGGCCGATGGCGTCGGAGCCGATGAGCGCGAACGGCCCGATCGGGATGTCGCCGCCGAACTCGTCGCCCATCGCGGTGATGGAGCACGGGATCGGCTCGCCGCGGGCGGCCCAGGCGGTCGCGTACGGGCTGTGCGTGTGCACGACCCCGCCGACCTCGGGCATGTGCCGGTACACGTAGGCGTGGGCCTCGGTGTCCGACGACGGCGCGTGCTCGCCCTCGACGAGCTTGCCCTCGAGGTCGCAGATCACCATGTCGGCCGGGGTCAGGTCGTCGTAGCTGACCCCGGACGGCTTGATGATCAGCAGGTCCTCGCCGGGCACCCGGGCCGAGACGTTCCCGGAGGTCCAGGTGACGAGGCCCCACCGGATGAGCTCCGAGTGCAGGGCGCAGACCTCCGCCCGCAGTGCCGCGATCGAGCTCATCGGGAGACCTCCTCGCGCAGGGCGCGCAGGCGGTGCAGCACGTCGTTGGCGCCGCGGCCGAAGTAGTCGTGCAACGTCTGATACTCCGCATACAGCCGGTCGTAGACGTCCGCGGCCGCGGCGTCCGGGACGTAGACATCGCGCGAGACCTTGCCCATCGCCTCGGCGGCCGCCCGGATGTCCGGGTAGACCCCGGCCGCGACCGCCGCGTGCATGGCCGAGCCGAGCGCCGGGCCCTGCTCGGAGCCGATGACCGAGATGGGCCGCCGGAGCACGTCGGCGTACACCTGCATCAGGAAGCGGTTCTTGAGCAGCCCGCCGGCGGCGATGAACTCGGTGACCGGGACGCCCGACGACGTGAGGGCCTCGATGATCGTGCGGGTACCGAACGCGGTCGCCTCGACGAGCGCGCGGTACACGTCCTCGGGCCGCGTGTGCAGGGTCTGCCCGACGATGACGCCCGACAGGCCGTGGTCGACCAGGACCGAGCGGTTGCCGTTGTGCCAGTCGAGGGTGACCAGGCCGTGCTGGCCCGGCTTCTGGGCGGCGGCCCGCTCGGTGAGCTCGTCGTGGGTGAGCCCGCCGGACAGCAGCGTCTCGACGTACCAGCCGAAGATGTCGCCGACGCCGGACTGGCCGGCCTCGTAGCCCCACAGGCCGGGGATGATCCCGTCCTGGACGACGCCGCACATCCCAGGCACGTCGGCCAGGTCGGCGCCGCTCATCACGTGGCAGGTCGACGTGCCCATGATGGCGACGAGCTGGCCGGGCTCGACGGCCTTCGCGGCCGGGGCGGTGACGTGGGCGTCGACGTTGCCGACGGCGACCGCGATCCCGGCCGGCAGCCCGGTCCATCCGGCCGCCTCCTCGGTGAGCGACCCGGCCCGGCCGCCCAGCGGCGCGAGGGGCCCGTCCACCTTGGACACCCAGTCGCCGAAGCCGGGGTGCAGCGCCTCCAGGAACGCCTTCGACGGGTACGCGCCGTCCTGGTAGACGCCCTTGTAGCCGGCCAGGCCGATCATCCGCGTCTCGACGCCGCACAGCTGCCAGACGATCCAGTCGGTGGCCTCGATGAACCGCTCGGCCCGCGCGTAGATGTCGGGCGCCTCCTCGAGGACCTGCAGCGCCTTGGCCAGCTGCCACTCCGAGGAGAGCTTCCCGCCGTACCTGCTGATCCACGGCTCGCCCCGCTCGTGGGCGAGGGCGTTGATCCGGTCGGCCTGGCCCTGGGCCGCGTGGTGCTTCCACAGCTTCGGGTACGCGTGCTTCTCCTGCGGCAGCACGTCGGACAGCGGCGTGCCATCGGCGAGGACCGGCAGGAACGTGCAGGCGGTGAAGTCGGTGGCGATGCCGACGACCTCGGCCGGGTCGATGCCGGCCGCGGCGACGGCCTGCGGGACCGCGGTGCGCAGCACGTCGACCCAGTCCGACGGGATCTGCAGTGCCCAGTGGGGCGGCAGTGGGTCCCCGGTGGCCGGCAGGGTGCGCTCGACGGCACCGTGCCGGTACTCGTGGACGGCCGTGGCGACCTCGGCCCCGTCGGCGGTCCGCACGACGACGGCCCGCCCGGACAGGGTGCCGAAGTCGACGCCGACTGTGTATTGCGTCATGGAGTTCTCCGCGCGGTCTTTTTCCTGGTCACCGTCCGCTGCAGCACGATGAAGACGAACAGCAGCGTGCCGATGAAGATCTTGGTCCACCAGGAGCTGAGGGTGCCCTGGAACGTGATGAGGCTCTGGATGAGGCCGAGGACCCCGACGCCGAGGACGGTGCCGAGCACGAACCCGGAGCCGCCGGTCAGCACCGTGCCGCCGATGACGACGGCCGCGATCGCGTCGAGCTCCATGCCCAGCGCGTTGAGGCCGTAGCCGGACGGGGTGTAGAACGTCAGCAGGATGCCGCCCAGGGCGGAGCACAGGCCGCTGATGGTGTACACGGCGATCTTCGTGCGCCCCACGGGCAGGCCCATGAGCATCGCCGACTGCTGGTTGCCGCCGAGGGCGTAGATGTTGCGGCCCAGGCGGGTGTAGGCGAGGACGTACGCGGCGGCGATGACCACGACGCCGGAGATGACGACGCTCCAGCCGATGTGGAACCCGCCGAACCGGATCTTGTCCGAGGCGATGGTGTTCCAGGTCTCGTTGGTGATCGGGATCGAGTCGGTGCTGATCACGTAGCAGGTGCCGCGGGCGAGGAACATCCCGGCCAGGGTCGCGATGAACGGTTGGATGTCGAAGAAGTGGATGATCGCCCCCATCCCGAGGCCGATGATCCCGCCAACCGCGAGTGCTACCAGTACCACCAGAGCGGGGTTGATGCCCTTCTCCAACAGCGTCGCCGTGATCATCGTGGTCAGGGCGACGACCGCACCGACCGACAGGTCGATGCCGCCGGTGAGGATCACGAACGTCATGCCGACCGCGACGACGAGCAGGAACGCGTTGTCGATGAAGATGTTCAGCACGACCTGGGTGTCGTCGAAGCCCTTGTACCGCACCACGCCGACGCTGTACATGATGAGCAGCAGGACCCCGGTGGCGAGCACCGGCTTGCGCAGCCAGTTCGCCGCGATCCGGCCGGCCGAGCGGGTCGGGGTGTCCACTGTGGTCATGCGCCGACCTGCACCTTCTCGTCGGCCCGCGCCGCGACCGGGATCGGCCGGCGGCGCTGGAACATCGCCCGGAACTTCGGCGACTGGGCGAGGCACAGGACGATGACGACTATCGCTTTGAAGAGCAACGTGACTTCCGGGGGTACTCCGACCGTGTAGATCGTGATGTCGAGCGTCTTGATGATGACGGCGCCGAGCACCGTGCCCGCGATCGAGAAGCGCCCGCCGGACAGCGAGGTGCCGCCGATGACGACCGCGAGGATGGCGTCGAGCTCGATCAGCAGGCCGGCGTTGTTGCCGTCGGCGCTCGACACGTTCGAGCTGATCATGAGTCCGGCGACGGCGGAGCAGACCGCGGCGAAGACGTACACGCCGAGGATGAGCCACCGGGCCTTGATGCCGGCCAGCCGGGACGCCTCGGCGTTGCCGCCGACCGCCTCCAGGAGCATGCCGAGCGCGGAGCGGCGCACGAGCACCACGGCCAGGACGATGACCGCGGCCGCGATGAGCACGCTCAGCGGCAGGGAGAGCCAGTAGCCGGCCCCGATCATCTTGTACGGCCCCGAGTTCACCGTGATGATCTGCCCGTCGGTGATGAGCTGGGCCAGGCCGCGCCCGGCGACCATGAGGATCAGCGTCGCGATGATCGGCTGGATGCCGATGGTGGCGACGAGGAAGCCGTTCCACACGCCGAGCACCAGAGCCAGGGCGATCGCGATGCCGACGGCGGCGAGCACCCCGGGCACGCTGCCCTGGTCGCCGAGGTCGCTGATGCGCAGGCAGGCGATGGCCCCGGCGATGGCGACGACGGCACCGACTGACAGGTCGATGCCGCCGGTGGCGATGACGAGCGTCATGCCGAGCGCGACGAGCGCCAGGGGCGCCGAGGACCGCAGGATGTCGATGATGCTGCCGTACAGGTGGCCGTCGCGGACCTCGATGTTGAGGAACGTGTGCGTGTGGATCAGGTTGGTGATGAGCAGGACGACGAGCACGGCGATCGGCCAGGTGAAGCGCTTCACGCGGTACCACCCCCTTCGGCGATGGCCGCCATGAGCCGGTCGGTGTTCACATCGTCGGTGTTCGGCAGCTCGGCCACCACCCGCCGGTCGCGCAGGACGGCGATCTTGTGGCTGAGCCGGAGCACCTCCTCGAGCTCGGCGGAGATGAACAGCACCGCCATGCCCCCGTCGGAGAGCTCGGTGACCAGCCGCTGGATCTCGGCCTTGGCGCCGACGTCGATGCCGCGGGTGGGCTCGTCGAGGATGAGCAGCCGCGGCTCGGTGATCAGCCAGCGGGCCAGGAGCACCTTCTGCTGGTTGCCGCCGGAGAGGTTGCGCACGGGCAGGTCCGGGTTGGCCGGGCGGATGTCCAGCGCCTTGATGTACTTGGCGACGAGCTCGTCCTTGCGCTGCTTGGACAGCGGCCGGGACCAGCCCCGGGCCGCCTGGAGGGCGAGCACGATGTTCTCGCGCACCGACAGCTCCTCGATCAGGCCCTCGGTGCGCCGGTTCTCCGAGCAGAACGCGATGTCGTGCTGCATCGCGGCGCGCGGGCCGGGCATGGCGACCGGTTTGCCGTCGACCGCGATGGTCCCGCTGTCGGCTTTGTCGGCGCCGAAGAACAGCCGCGCGGCTTCGGTACGTCCGGAGCCCAGCAGCCCCGCCAGCCCGACGACCTCGCCCTTGTGGATGGCGAGGTTGAACGGGGCGATGGAGCCGGTGCGGCCCAGGTCGTTCGCCTCGACCACGGTGTCGGCGTTGTCGAGGCGCCGCTTCGGCTGGTCCTCGAGCCGCTCGAGGATCGCCAGCTCCTTGCCGATCATCAGGCTGACCAGCTCGAGCTGCGGCAGGTCGGCGACGAGGTGCTCGCCGACCAGCCGGCCGTTGCGCAGGATCGTCATCCGGTCGCAGATCTCGTAGACCTGGTCGAGGAAGTGCGAGACGAACAGGATCGCCATGCCCTGGCTCTTGAGCTGGCGCATGACCCGGAACAGCTGGGCCACCTCGCCGGCGTCGAGGCTGGAGGTCGGCTCGTCGAGGACGAGGACCTTGGCGTCGACGTCGATGGCCCGGGCGATGGCGACCATCTGCTGCACCGCGATCGAGTATTCGGCCAGCGGCGCGGAGACGTCGAGGTCGAGCTCGAGGCGGTGCAGCAGCTCGGCGGCCCGCTTGCGCATGGTGCCCCAGCGGATGTGGCCGAAGGTGCGCGGCTCCCGGCCGATGAAGACGTTCTCGGCGACCGAGAGGTTGGGACAGAGGTTGACCTCCTGATACACCGTGCTGATGCCGGCCTGGGTGGCTTGCAGCGGCCCGGTAAAGCTCACCGGGGCGCCGTCGAGGACGATCTCGCCCGCGTCGTTGCTGTAGACACCCGTGAGCACCTTGATCAAGGTTGACTTCCCGGCGCCGTTCTCGCCCATGAGGGCGTGGACCTCGCCTGGCAACAGGCGGAAGTCCACGTCCTGCAGGGCCATGACACCCGGGAACTGCTTGGTGATGCCGGTCATGGTCAGCATGGTTGGGTCAGGCTCTCGAACTCTTTAGTACTTGCGGTCGGGGAGGGCGGCCTTGGCCTGCTCGGGCGTGAACTCGGTCTCCACGGTGAGGATCCGCGGCTCCACCGTCTCGCCCTTGACGACCTTCTTGGCCAGGTCCATGAGCTGAGGGCCGAGCAGCGGGCTGCACTCGACGATGTGGTTGATCTTCCCGGCAGCCAGGGCGGTCATGCCGTCCTTGACCGCGTCGACAGAGATGATCTTGATGTCGGTGCCCGGCTTCTTGCCGGCCGCCTCGATCGCCTCGATCGCACCCAGGGCCATGTCGTCGTTGTGCGCGTAGAGCACGTCGATCTTCGGGTTGGCCTTCAGGAAGGCCTCCATGACCTCCTTGCCCTTCGCCCGGGTGAAGTCACCGGTCTGCGACGCGATGATCTTCATGTTGGGCGCGGCCTTGATCGCGTCGGCGAAGCCCGACTTGCGGTCGTTGGCCGGCGCGGAGCCCGTCGTGCCCTGCAGCTCCACGATGTTCACCGGGTCGGTCTTGCCCTGGTACTCCTTGACCAGCCAGTCGCCGGCCTTCTTGCCCTCGACCACGAAGTCCGAGCCGAGGAAGGTCTTGTACAGCGTCGTGTCCTTCGAGTCCACGGCGCGGTCGGTCAGGATGACCGGGATCTTCGCGTCCTTGGCCTCCTTGAGCACCGTGTCCCAGCCGGACTCCACGACCGGCGAGAACGCGATGACGTCGACCTTCTGCGCGATGTAGCTGCGGATGGCCTTGATCTGGTTCTCCTGCTTCTGCTGCGCGTCGGAGAACTTCAGATCGATGCCGGCGGCCGTCGCGGCGTCCTGGATCGACTTGGTGTTCGCAGTGCGCCAACCACTCTCGGCGCCGACCTGCGCAAAGCCCATAGTGATCTTGCCATCGCCCTTGGCGGCCCCCGGTGACGAGGAGTCGCTGGCGTTCTCCCCGCCGCACGCACTGAGCGTGGAGACCAGGAGCACGCTGCCGAGCACAGCAGCGGACCATCTCTTCAGCACTGCGTCTGTCCCTTCGAGATAGCGTGAACGTTCACATTGATAAGCCCATGGCCACACGCCTGGGGTGTCGGGCGGTGGCCTGATGCCGCATGAGGCCTGATTGCATTGGCCGTCGCGGTTGTATTTCGAGAGTGTTAGCGTTCTCATCCCGGGCGTCAAGTAGCGGCGACCGAGATGTTGCCGGAAGGAGACACTCCGTGGCTGCAGCAGTCATCGGGCCGGACCGCGGGCGACCGGGCCCGGTCGCGCACACCGGCACCGCCCCCGGCCTCGACGCCGTCGGCCCGCCGCTGCGCAAGGTCGGCATGCGCGACGTGGCCCGGCTGGCCGGCGTGTCCCACCAGACCGTCTCGCGGGTCCTCAACGACCTGCCGAACGTGAGCGCATCCACCCGCGAGCGCGTCCTGGACGCCGTGCGGGTCCTCAACTACCGCCGCAACCTGGCCGCCCGCACGCTCGTCACATCCCGTTCCCGGACTATCGGCCTGATCGGCTTCGAGACCACCCTGGCCGGCCCGGCCTCGATGATCTACGGCATCGAGAAGGCCGCCCGCGAGGCCGGCTACTACGTCAGCATCGCCACCGTCCGCTCCCTGGAGCGCCACGCCGTCCTCGACGCCGTCGAGCAGCTCTGCGCCCAGGCCGTGGAGGGCATCATCGCGATAGCCCCGAAGAACTCCGTGGCCGACGCCCTGACCCAGGTCCCGAACGGCACCCCCGCCGTGGGCGTGGGCGGCGCCGACGACGGCTACGTCCCGATGCTGCGCGTCGACAACGTGCGCGGCGCCTGCATGGCCACGAGCCACCTGCTCGAACTGGGCCACGAGACGGTCCACCACGTGCCCGGCCCCGCCGACTGGCCGGAGGCCCGCGACCGCATCGACGGCTGGCGCCAGACCCTGCACTCGGCCGGCGCCCCGGTCCCCCCGATCGAACCGGGCGACTGGAGCGCGAGGTCGGGCTACCTACGCGGCCAGCACCTGGCCGCCGACACCCGCGTCACAGCGGTCTTCTGCGGCAACGACCACATCGCGCTGGGCGTCCTGCGCGCCTTCCACGAGGCCGGCCGCCCGGTCCCGGGCCGGGTGAGCGTGGTCGGCTTCGACGACACCCCGGAGTCCGGCTTCTTCCTGCCGCCCCTGACCACCATCCACCAGGACTTCGCCGAACTGGGCCGCCGCAGCGTCGACCTTTTGGTAGCCCAGCTGACCGGCGAACCGTTCCCGAAACCGTCCCCGATCCACCTCTCCCCCCACCTGGTCGTGCGAGCCTCAGCCAACGCCGCCCCCTGACCCGCCCTCAATCCCCAGCCACCGCAATCCCCAGCCACCGCCAGGCTCGCCACCCCGCAACACCCACCGAACCGCCGCTCAGCTCAAGCCACCCCGACGCCGACGCCGCACAAAACGCGCAAATCGGCACAAAATACCTGAGCGACCCGCCTTGCCCTCCCCCAGCCGCGCCGCGCGATCACCCGCGGACCGCAGCGCGGCACAGGGCGGGCGGCGAGGCGGGCGGCCGCAAGCAGCGCACGAGAGCAGCCGCAATGACAGCCGGCGACGACAGTGGAAACACCGTCATCGGGGCAGCGGAATCAACGTCATCGGGACAGCGCCAAGGCGGGCTGCGCGAAGCCGACCGGGCGAGCCCGCGCAACGGCACGGCCAGCCGCATCGCGCCCCAGCAACCAGCCGCGGCGATCCACGCCCTTAAATTCCCTAAGCCCACCGTCATCGCCAGCGCTGGCGACCGCCCGGTCTCACGGGACGCCGACGACCCGGCTCCCGGATCGCCTGCCCGCCGTCGGCGAAGCAAGTCCGTCACCGGCTCCGTTCTCCGGCGTCGGCGTCGGCGTCGGCGTCGAAGCACGCGGATGAACGACGCGCCGAGAATCATGCGCCGCCGTCCTACCGCTGCGAGCCTTCCCGGACACCTCGGCGCAGATGACCGGCCGGCCCCCGTCGCGCGCAGGGCGGGCGCGCCCAGCGGGACGTGGCGTGATTTCTGGGCCTTGATCGTGCAAGTTTCACGCGGTTGGCGCGCGGACGGGCGTGTTCGGGGGCGGGCGAGGCAAGGCGAGGGCGGGACGAAGCAGAGGCGGACGAAGCAAAGGCGGTCGCGTTGGTGTGGTCGGGTTGTGGCGAGTGGGAGGACCCCCGGAGTCGGTGGCGCTCCGCTTTTCTTCACCGTAACCCATGCGACCTAATCGATCTCCGAGTCGCTCACCCGCCGTCAGATCCCGCCACTCCCCGTCATCTACGCACGTGGTGGGGCGGTGCTTGCTCGGGGGATCAGGGCCGGCTGGACGCGCGGGTTCGGGGCTGGGCGGTCCGGGCCCTCGCGTAGGTCGGCTTCGATGACGCGGAGCAGGGCGGCGATGCAGCGGCGGCCCACCTCGTCGAAGTCCTGGCGGATCGTGGTCAGCGGCGGGGACAGGAACTCGGCCTCGGGGATGTCGTCGAAGCCTACGATGCTCACGTCGTCGGGGACGCGGATGCCGCGCTCGTGGAAGGCGCGCATCATGCCCAGTGCCATCTGGTCGTTGCCGGCGAAGACCGCTGTCACGTCGTCGCGGGTGGCCAGTTCCAGGCCGGCGGCGTAGCCGGACCGGGCGCTCCAGTCGCCGGTCATCAGGGGCGGGGCGGGCAGGCCGGCCTCTTCCAGGGTGAGGCGCCAGCCGTCGATGCGGCCGTGGGTCTCCAGCCAGTCGCGCGGGCCGGAGAGGTGCCAGACCTTGCGGTGGCCCAGGGACAGCAGGTGTTGTACGGCAAGCCGGGCGCCGGTGACCTGGTCGACGGAGATGGCGGGGACCTCGCCGCCGACGTCGGACTCGACGGCGACCGCGGCCATGCCGAGGGGCATGTTGTGCAGGGCGGCCGCGGCGGCGGTCTGGGGGGCGATGACGACGACGCCGGCGACCGACTGGTCGGCGAGGGCGCTGAGGGCGGAGACCATGCCGGTGTGGTCGACGCGTTCGAGGGTCACGATGCTGACGCCGTAGCCGGCGGCGCGGGCGGCGCGCTCGACGCCCAGGAGGGTGGAGGCGGGGCCGTAGAGGATGGTGTCGAAGGAGACGACGCCGACGACCCGGGAGCGGCGGCCGGCGAGTCCGCGGGCCATCGCGTTGGGGCGGTAGTTGAGTTGGCGGACGGCCTCGAGGACGCGTTCGCGGGTGGCGGGGCTGACGCTGGGATGGTCGTTGAGGACGCGCGACACCGTCTGATGTGAGACGCCCGCGAGCCGCGCGACGTCGTTCATGACGGCGGCACGGTTGTGGCTGGTTGCGCGCAAAGTCCCTCCCCCGCAGCAGATGTTAGCGCTGCCACGATATGCCCGCGCCATGCGCGGGACGTGGTGCCGGTCACGGGTTTGACCGTTCGGCTGATCTGCGGGAACAGCTTCCAACGCGACTCAACTTAAGGCGACGCAATGCAACATCAACTTGCGCGGATCGACACGGCGAAATGTTCGGGCTTCAGCGGCGGCGCGGGCGGTGACTGGGGCCGGCGCGTCGGCAGCGAGTGCTGCACGACCCCGCGCCGGCCGCGGACTTCAGTGCACGGTGCCGCCGTCCGCGGCCAGGGTTTCGGCGATCTCACGCAGGACCGCCCGCCACTGGTCCTCCGGCTGCTTCGGCAGGATGTCGTCCCACAGGTCCAGGCAGGACCCGCGCAGCTGCAGCAGGCCCTCGGGGCGCCCCATGAACCACCAGTGCAGGTGCCGGGCGCCGTCGCCGATCTTCGCGATGTGGACCCGGGCCACGCCGCCGACGGCCAGGATCGCCCGTTCGACGCGCTGCATCAGCGGGAACAGTTCGGCGCCGAGGTCCGCGGGCAGGTCGTCGAAGTCGTGGTGGCCGCGCGGGCTCAGCAGGACCACGGCCGGGATGGCGGTCGGGCCGCCCGTGTGCCGCAGGATCCACCGGTCGTCGGACCACACGGCCGGGCCGTGGGGGTCGCGGCAGACGAAGCAGTCGTCGGTGCTCTGCTCGCCGTTGCGCGGCGGCTCCGGTACCACCGCAGGCTCAAGGGTTTTGATCTGCAGGTCGCCGGTGAACGGGAAGATCTCCCAGCCGGCGATGCCGCCCGCGAACGGGGTGGGCGGCTCGCCGATGGGCAGGTGGGCGAGGAATCGATCGGCCATGCCGCCGATCATGCCACCGGGCGGGACCCGGCGTTGCCCCTGGACGGGTCGGGGTGCCGCCGCCCGGTGCGTCGCTGCGGACCGGGGCTATGGCCGTCCCGTGCGGGTCGGACTCGGGGGTATGGGAGAGCCCCCGCCCGGTGCCGGGCGAGGGCTCTGCGGTCGTGCGGTTACTTCGTGGACGGCGCCGTGGCCGGGGTGGCCGCGTCGTTGGCGATCATCTCCGGGTGGCTGGCGATGAACGGGCCGACGGCGTCGTTGCTGTACGCCTTGAGCAGGTCCTTGGCCGTCTGGTCGAGGACCTCGAACGACTGGCCGTTGATCACCTCGGTCGAGAACTGGCCGTTGTTGGTGCGCAGCGTGATCATCTGCTCGGGGTTGACGCCCTTGAGCGTGAAGATCCAGTCGGCCAGGGAGACGTTGTTGTTGTAGAACGACACCGCTTTGCCGACCTGCCCGAGTACGTCGTTGACCTTGATCGGGTTGGAGATCACGCCGGCGCTCGTCGCCTTCTTGGCCATCGCCTTGATGAACTGCTGCTGGTGGCGCTGACGGCCGTAGTCGCCGTCATTGTTGGCCAGCTTGTCGCGCTGGCGCACGTAGTCGAGGGCCTCCCAGGCCGCGAAGTGGCGGCAGCCGACCTCGTAGACCATGGGGCGCATGTTGGGCTTGAGGCTCGTGGGGATGCCGTCGGCGTTGAAGTTGTAGGGCACGCCCTCGACGTTGGTCTTGGTGTTCCAGCCGGTGTGGATCGACGTGACCTTCTCGTCGACGCACATGTCGACGCCGTCGAGGGCGTTGACCAGGCCGCTGAACCCGTCGAAGTTGACGATGGCGGCGCCGTTGAACTTCAGCGAGCCGCCGGCCAGGCCGCTGACCGTCTCGGCGAGCAGCTTGAGCCCGCTGTCGCGGCCGCCGCCGTTCTGGTAGCCGAACTGGAAGGCCGCGTTGATCTTGTCGGTGCCGCCGTTGTAGCCGGTGCTCTTGCTCGCCGGGATGCCGACCCGGGTGTCCCGCGGGATCGACATCAGGTAGAGCGCGTCGTGGGAGGCCGGCACGTGGGCGACGATGATCGAGTCGGCCCGGGCGCCCATCTCCTCCTTGTTGACGCGCTCGTCGATACCGACGAGGAGCAGGTTGATCGGCCCGTCGATGGTCGCGCCGGTCGCCGCCGCGTCACCGAGGCCGCCCTCGTGGGTGATCTGGTCGCTGTAATGGTTCAGCAACAGATTGCCACCGACGAGCGAGCCTCCGCTGACGAGCAGCAGTAACGCCCCTCCCACGAGGGACAACCGCGCCCACAACGGGTCTTTCTTCCCACGCTTCTTCGCCATACCACTCCCCGGCACCATCTGTTCCCCGGCGGGCCACAATATCCCCCCGAAGTGTGCGTCCGTGTTTCGTCCCTGAAGACGGATACGGGACAGCGGATGGTTGCAGTCCGGCCGATCCGGTGTCGTTTTTCGGCATGTCGCCATGACCCGCCTGCGGCGGCGCCGGGCCCGCGCCGGTGAGCAGGCGGTTCGGGGGCCCGGTCCACCGCCCGGTGCGGGCCCGGCCGGAGGGCGGCGTGACGTGGGTCATGCCCGCGGCGGTGCGTCAAGGTCGCGACTGCGGGGCTATCACAGGCGTGATACACAGTTGCTTGCCGGATAGGGCGTTGGGGCATGCGGGTGAGGGGGACGAGTGGGCGCGCTGCAGCGGTTCGAGAAGCGGCTGGAAGGAATGGTCGAGGGCACCTTCGCCAAGGTCTTCAAGGGCGTGGTCCACCCCGTCGAGATCCTCAACGCCATGCAGGGCGAGGCCCAGGCCAACCAGTCCCACATGACGGGCGGCCGGGTCCTGGTGCCGAACCGGTACCTCATCGCGCTGGCGCCCGCCGACCACTCCCGCCTGGCCCCCTTCGCCGCCGCCCTGGCCCAGGAGCTGGCCCAGTCCCAGGCCGAGTACGTGGGCGAGCAGGGCTGGGCCGTCTACGGCGACATCGTCGTCGAGATCACCCGCGGTGACGACCTGGCGACGGGCCTGTTCCGCGTCTCGGCTCAGGTCTACACGGGCGGCGAGGTCACCCCCGGCGAGGGCCACGGCGTCCGCCTGGTCACCGAGGACGGCCAGAACTACCCCCTGGCCGAGGGCGCCACGATCATCGGCCGGGGCGAGCAGGCGTCCCTGCGCCTGGCCGACGTGGGCGCCTCCCGCCAGCACGCCCGCGTCGACTACGACGGCCACCGGGCCCTGCTGACCGACCTGGGCTCCGCGAACGGCTCGGTCGTCAACGGCCGCCGCATCGACACGGTCATCCTCCACCCGGGCGACGAGATCCTCATCGGCAGCACCCGCCTGTCGTTCCGGGTCTGACCCCTCCCCCGCCGGCGCCCGGCCCGGCGAGCCGGCCCGGCGGCTGGATCCTCAGCAGGTGCGCAGGAGACGGGTCAGGACCCGCTCGCCGAACTCGAGCGCGGCCAGGGGGACGCGCTCGTCGCGGCCGTGGAACAGTGCGGTGAAGTCCAGGTCCGGCGGGAGGCGCAGCGGGGTGAAGCCGAAGTGGCGGATGCCCAGGCGCTGGAAGTGCTTCGCGTCGGTGCCGGCGGAGAGCATGTACGGCAGCAGGCGGGCGCCCGGGTCCTCGGCTTCGACGGCGCCGGCCATGGCGTCCACCAGGTGGCCGTCGAAGCTCGTCGCGACCGGCGGGAGCTGGTCGTGGACCAGCTCGACGTCCGGGCCCAGGATCTCGGCCAGTTCGCGTTCGAAGGCTCGTTCGCGGCCGGGGAGCATGCGGCCGTCGACGGTCGCCTCGGCGGTCGACGGCACCACGTTCGCCTTGTGGCCCGCCGTGAGGATCGTCGTGTTGGCGGTGTCGCGCAGCGCCGCGCCGATCAGGCGGGACAGCGAGCCCAGCCGGGCCACCGCGGCCTCGGGGTCGGCGGGGTCGAAGGGGGTGCCGGTCAGCTCGGCGATGCCGGTGAGGAAGTCCTCGACGGCGGGGTGCAGTACCAGCGGGAATCGATGCTGCTCCAGACGGGCCAGCGCGGTGGTCAGCTTCGCGACCGGGTTGTCGGTGTGGAGCATGGAGCCGTGGCCCGGCGTGCCGTGGACCTTCAGGCGCAGCCACATGGAGCCCTTCTCGGCCGTCTCGACCAGATAGGCGCGGACGTCGTCGCGGACCGTGTAGGAGAACCCGCCCACCTCGCCGACCGCCTCCGTCACGCCGTCGAAGAGGTCGCGGTGGTGGTCGATCAGCCAGCCGGCGCCCCTGGTGCCGCCGGCCTCCTCGTCGGCCAGGAACGCGAACACGACCTCGCGCGGCGGCACGATGCCTTCCCGCCGGCAGCGGCGGGCCGCGGCCACCGACATGGCGACCATGTGCTTCATGTCGATGGCGCCGCGGCCCCAGAGGTACCCGTCGCGGATCTCACCGGCGAACGGCGGGACCGACCATCCGGACGCGTCGGCGGGCACGACGTCGAGGTGGCTGTGGACGAGCAGCGCGCCGCGGGAGGGGTCGGCGCCCGGCAGCCGCACGACCACGTTGCCGCGCCGGGGCGCCGACTCCAGGTACACCGGCTGGAGCCCGGCGTCGGCGAGCCGCTCGGCCACGAACTCCGCCGCGGCCCGCTCGTCGCCGTCCGTGCCGTCGTCGCCGGCGTTCGTGGTGTCGTACCGGATCAGCTGCTGCGCGAGCTCGACCACTTCACTCATCGAATCACCGTAATGGCCGGCCGATGACTCACAGCGACTTGGCAGCTTCACAGGATTGCCGCCACAGCTGACCCGGGCACGGTCGTCGTGGACACGCCCGAACCGCTGCTGAGGAGTACGCGCGATGAGCTCCGCCCACGATGACCCGCAAGCGCCCGCCGACCGCCTCACCCCGGCGACGCCCACGGCCGCCGCACCGCCCGACGCCGCTGCGGCCCACCCCGCGGCCCCGGCGGACTCCGAGGCCGCCGCCCGGCCGCTTGCGGGCGGCGCGGACGGCGCGGGCTTCGACAGCGGCACGCCGCAGCCGGTCGCCGGAGGGCCCGGGCCGCAGGCGCCGCCGGTGTGGGCGGCCGAGGCGCCGTACGCCCCGGCCGGCAGCGGGGATGGGGCGCCCGTCGACGGGGCGGCGAAGCGGTCGTCGCGGGTGAAGCTGGGCATCGTCGCTGCGGTGTCGGCGGTCATCGTGATCGGCGGCGGGGTGGCGGTGGCGCAGGCGGCGAGTGACAGCAGCTCGGCGCCGCGGGCCGGTGGGCCCGGTGGCGGGCCGGCGTTCCCGGGCGGTCGCGGCGGCGGGCCGGGCGCGCAGAACGGCCAGCAACAGGGCGGCGGGCCGAACGTCCCCGGCGGGCAGGGTGCCCAGGGCGGGCCGGGCGGGTTCGGACCGGGGTTCGGGCGCGGCGGGGCGGTCCTCGGCGGGGCGCTGCACGGGGACTTCGTGGTGAAGGGCGGCGACGGGCAGTACGTGACCGAGCGGCTCCAGGCCGGCACGGTCACCGCGGTCAGTGCGGCGTCGATCACGGCCACGAGCGACGACGGGCACGCCACCACGTTCGCCGTCAACGGCAGCACCCGGGTCGCCGGCGGCGCCACGATCGCCGACGTGAAGAGCGGCGACGCGGTGACGATCGTCGGCACCGTCTCCGGCGGCACCGCCACGGCCACCGAGATCACCGACATCGCGCTCATGCGGCAGGGCAACGGCGGTAACGGCCAGCAGCGCCCGGCCAGCCCCCGACCCGCGCGCACCGCCTGACCCGTACCGTGGCCACGGCTTTGACAGCCTCGTGAGCTGTGTAAACGGCGCCACCCGGCCGTCGAAACGGGCGAATACCCGGCCGGGGTATAAGTCCGATATGTCGAGGCGCGCCAGCGCCCGACGTATCGGCCTCGGACCGGCCCCGAGAGCTCAAGGCGTGTCTGGTACGTCTGGTTAGAGCCGTTCGTTGATTGCGGCGAAGCGGGCGGCCCCGCCGCGGTTGCGTTTGAGCCGGCTGGTGCCGGTGGACGGCCGCCCTTCGACCCCGGCTTGCGCCGGTTCGCCGCGTGGTCCGCCTTCATCGGATTCGTCGCACGGGTCCCGAGACGACGTAGACAGGTCCGGTTGCCACGGCCGGCCCGGACCCGGGCCCGGCGGTCAGCACCAGCGACAATGCCTTGCGGCCCTGCTCACTCGCCAGGTGCACCTTCGTGGTCCGCCCGCCGCGCGACCGGCCCGGGGCCGTGGCCGATCGATTCGGTTTCGACTCCACCCGGCGACTGCCGCTGGTGGCGAGAGACAAGCCGCGGTCGGGCCTAGCGCGCCGGCGGCAGCTGCAGTGGTGCCTGGTGCGGCGGGGCCGGTGGGAGTTGGTGGGGCACGTGGTAGCCGTGCGGCGGGGTCGCGGGCATGAACGGGCGGCGGTACAGGGTGATGGCGCGGCCGCCCAGGGCTCGGGTCGCGTTGCCGTTGGTGACGCCGCCCAGGATGATGGCCAGGCCCGGGATGACCTTCGCGGCCATCTTCTTCACCGCGCGGACGCCGGCCATCTGGGCCAGCTTCAGGCCCAGGCGCATGAGGACCTTGCGGACCTCGGGGCGCTCGTCGGGCAGGAGGGCGTCGAAGCGCTCGCGGCCCCGGGCGACGGCCAGCGCGGTGCGGGCGGTCTGGGTGTACTTGTGGATGCCCTGCAGCACCAGCAGGTCGACGGCCCGGTCCGGGTGGGCGGGGTCGGCACCGTAGGCGGCGGCGAGCATCAGGACCATCCGGGCCTGCGTCCAGGCCAGGACGCCGACGTCGAGCAGGGCGCCGGCGACCGGGACGGCACCGCCGACGGCGCCGGAGAGCCGCGACTGGTTCACGTAGCGGTAGACGATCATGTTCGCGAGGGCGTCGGCGGGGGCGCCGGGGTTCTGGCTTTTCAGCTTCTCCAGTTCGGCGGCCATCTTCGGGCCCAGGCGGGTGACGGCTTCCAGGGCGAGGTGCTCCGGGGCGTACTCCGGGTCCGCCTTCATCTTCGCCCACAGCCCGGGTGGCGGGCCCTCAACGCGGGGGGCGTCGGCGGGGACGGCGGTCTCGGCTGGCTCGGTCACGCCGTCCACGGTAATGATCCCGGGCCGTCCGGCGGAGTCAGGAACCCGATCGCCACAAGACCGTCATATTTCCATCGCCGGGTACAGTCGCACCCGTGAGCCTGCCGGAGTGGGCGCCGGACGGCGTCGATGTCACAGTTCCCAATGCGGCCCGGGTGTACGACTACGGGCTGGGCGGCTACCACAACTTCGCCGTCGACCGCGAGTTCGCCGAGCAGCTGATCGCGGCCTGGCCCGGCATCCTGCAGGTCGCGCACACCAACCGGGCGTTCCTGGGGCGGGCGGTGCGGTGGCTGGCCGGGCAGGGCATCCGGCAGTTCCTGGACATCGGCTCCGGGATCCCGACCCGGGGCAACGTGCACGAGGTCGTGCAGGCGATCGACCCGGCGGCGACAGTGGTGTACGTCGACGTCGACGACGTCGCCGTCTCGCACGGGCGGGCGATCCTGGCCGGCAACCGCAACGCGACGGCGATCGGCGGTGACCTGCGCCGGGTCGAGGGCATCCTGGCCGACGAGCGGGTCCGGGCGCTCATCGACTTCGACCAGCCGGTGGCGGTCCTGCTCGTCGCCGTGCTGCACTTCATCACCGACGAGGACGACCCGGCGCGCCTGGTGCGCACGCTGAGCGCGGCCTGCGCGCCGGGGAGCTTCGTCGCGCTGTCGCACTTCACCGCCGTCGACGACCTCGGCTCGCAGCACGAGCAGGTGACGCGGCTCTACGACCGGACGCCGACGTCGGTGCGCACCCGCGACGCCGGGCAGGTCGCGGCGATGCTCGACGGGCTGGAGCTGGTCGAGCCGGGCATCGTGCCGGTCACCGGCTGGCACCCGGACCCGGCCGAGCCCGCCGAGCACGAGCAGCGGTCGGTGCTCGGTGCGGTGGCCCGCAAGCCGTGAGCGGATAAAGCCGTTGACGCGCATGTGAATCTGGGCGGGTGCCTGATCATCTGCTTGCCGTCACCGGCGCCTCCGGTGCGCTCGGCCGCCTGGTCGTCGACCGTCTCCTCGCACACGTCCCGGCCGCCCGGGTCCTCGCCGTGGTCCGGGACCCGGCCACCGTCGCGGACCTGGCCGAGCGGGGTGTCGGCGTCCGGCGCGGCGACTACGACCGGCCGGAGACCCTCGACTTCACGGGCGTCGAGCGGCTGCTGCTGATCTCGTCGCCGGTGCTCGACGACGGCACGCGGGCCCGGCAGCACCGCGCCGTGATCGCCGCGGCCGCGGACGTGCGGCTGCTGGTGTACACGAGCTTCCTGGGCGCGGACCGGGACGCGGGCGCGCACCACGACACCGAGGCGGCGCTGCGGGAGCGGCCGCACACGATCCTGCGCAACCCGTTCTACACCGACGCGTTCGTCCAGGCCGGTGACGAGCTGACAAGCGGCACCGGCGGGCGGGGGCTCAACACCGCGACCCGGGCCGACCTCGCCGCGGCCGCCGCGGCCGTCCTGGTCGCCGAGGCCGGTCACGAGGGCCGCGCCTACGACCTCACCGGTCCACTGTGGACGTTCCCGGCGGTCGCGGCGGCCCTGCACGTCGCCCACCGCGAGCAGACCCCGGCCGGGCCGATGGGCTACCTGCACGGCCTCGCCGCGGCGGGCCGGCTGGAGCGGCAGACCGGCGACCTGGAGCTGCTGCTCGGCCGGGCACCGACGGGTGCGGTGGAGGCGTTCCGGGCCGCCCGACGATGAGCTCGGGCGGGCCCACCCGCTCCGCGGACCGGCCCGCGGGCGAGGCGGCGCACAGCGGGCGGCGCGTCGATGCCGACGGCCCCGGCGGACAGCGGCGCCGGGCGGCGCTCACGGCCCGATCGGCTTCACGAGCGTCTCGAAGGCGAGGTCGGGGCGCAGCGGGACGCCGAAGCGCTCGTCGCCGTACGGGAACGGGCTCAGCTCGCCGGTGCGCTTGTAGCCGCGCCGCTCGTACCAGGCGATGAGCTCGGCCCGCTGCACGATGACGGTCATCCGCACCTCGCCCGCGCCCCACTCGTCCCGGGCGTACCGCTCGGCCCGCGCGAGCAGCCCCGCGCCGAGACCGCCGCCCTGGCGGCCCGGGTCGACGGCGAACATGCCGAAGTACGCGTAGCCGTCGCGCCGCTCCAGCTGGCAGCAGGCGGCGACGGCCCCGTCGCCGTCGAGCGCGACGAGCACGACACTGCCGGGTCCGGTGACCGCGGCCGTGACCATCGCCGGGTCGGCCCGCTGGCCTTCGAGGAGGTCGGCCTCGGTGGTCCACCCGGCCCGGCTGCTGTCGCCGCGGTAGGCCGACTGCACCAGCTCCACGAGCACCGGCACGTCGGCCGCGTCCGCCATACGGAAAGTCATTGGGCCGATGGTACCGCCGGCACCCGCGCGATCAGCCGCGGCGGCGGGCCCCGCGCAGGAGCAGGACCAGGCCCACGACGGCGACGATCGGGCCGATGACCGCCCACATGCCGTTGCCGCTCATCGCGCTGCCGCCGAGCACGTCGAGGCCCTGCAGTGTCCACACGACCCCGGCGAGCAGGGCCAGGACACCGACGATGACGAGGATCCAGCGCATGCGGTCAGCTTGCTCCGCCGGCGGCCCCGGCGCAACGACCGTTCCCGTCCTGTAAGGATTCGTAGAGCGCCGCCACGTCGAGGGCGGCGGCGCGCAGCGCGGCGCGGACCGGCTCGGGGTCGAGGACCTCCAGTCGGGCGCCCAGGCCGAGGAGGCTGCCGACCGCGTGGTCGACGCTGGTGAAGGCCAGCCGCAGCCGGGTACCCCCGCCGCTGTCGTCGTCACTGCAGTGCCGGGCGAGGACCCGGCGGGCCAGGGCGAGCGCCGCCGGGTGGACCTCGGCGGTGACGCGCAGGGCGCGCGGGCGGGCCTCGACGCCGGAGCGCAGGGCGGCCCAGGCCGCGGCCAGCTCGAAGCCGGGCGGGCGCCCGGCCGGCTCGGGCAGGGCGGTGCAGTCCTCGATGCGGGCGACGCGCAGCAGGGCCGGCTCGGCGGTGACGAGATACCAGACGCCGGCCTTCGCGACGAGGCCCGCCGGGTCGACCGTCCGGGCCGTGCGGGCACCCTCGCTGTCGCGGTACACCAGGCGCAGCCGCTGACGCTGCAGGAGCGCCTCGTGGATGGCCGGCAGGTGCGGGACGGCCTCACCCGAGCGCATCCACGGGTCGACGTCGACGAGCACGTGGCTGCGGCCGTCGGCGAGCCCGCCGCGCAAAGCCCCGCCGCCGGCGCCGGTCAGCTTCTCCAGCGCGGTGTCGAGCGCGTCGCCCAGCCCCAGGTCCCCGGCGAGGCGGGACTGCCCGACGGCGAGCCCGGCGCCCTCGGCCCGGCTCAGGTGGGCCAGGCCGGTCCGGTAGGTGTCGAGCAGCCGGATGCCGCCGTTGCGGCCGCGCTCGGTGTAGACGGGGATCCCCGCGCCGCTGAGCGCCTCGACGTCGCGCAGCACCGTGCGGACCGACACGCCCAGGCGCTCGGCGAGGTGGGGCGCCGCCGCCCCGGGCCGGGCCTGGAGCAGCAGGACGAGGGAGAGGAGCCGGTCACCGCGCACGCCGCCGACAGTACCCGAGAAAACATGACAACAGATGTCGTGTTTCCTCGTCCATGCTGACCGCATGCAGAGGAAGATCACGGGCCCGTACGACATGGCGCGGCAGAACGAGAGCTTCGGCGGCTGGGTCCGCCCGGCCGGCGGCGACCCGCACAGCATCGCGATGGCGTTCCCGGTCGAGGGCCGGCACAGCGCCGCCGGCGTCATCCTGCGGCAGCGGGGCGACACCGTGACCGGCGAGGTCAGCGGTCCGCCCGAGGCATTCGAGCAGGCCCTGGCCGCGGTGTCGCTCGACGAGGACGGCGGCGGCTGGGCCGCGGTCGGCGAGCGCGACCCGGTCATCGGCGAGCTGCAGCGGGCGAACGCGTACCTGCGGCCGGTGCTGTTCCACTCGCCGTACGAGGCGGCGTGCGCGTTCGTCATCGGCCACCGCATGCGCATCACCCAGCAGCGGGCCCTGCGCGCCCGGATCGCCGCGGCGCACGGCGAGGCGGTCGAGGTCGGCGGGCAGGTCCTGCACGCGTTCCCGGCGCCGTCGGTGCTGCGCGGGCTGCGCGAGCTGCCGGGCCTTGACGCCGAGAAGATGGTGCGGCTGCACGGGATCGCCGACGCGGCGCTCGCGGGGCGCCTGGACCGGGCCCGGCTGCGGGCGATGCCGGCCGAGGAGGCGATCGCGGACGTGAAGCGGCTGCGGGGCGTCGGCGACTTCTTCGCCACCGGGATCGTCCTGCGCGGCGCCGGGCGCACCGACGCCGTGCCGGCCGAGGGGTTCACGCGGTCCGGAATCCGCCGACTGTACCGCCTCGACGCCGACCCGACCGACGCCGAGATGCACCGCATCGCCGAGCCGTGGCGGCCCTACCGGATGTGGTGCTCGGTCCTCGTCCACGCCGACGAGCGCAACGCCCGGCGCGTCGGCGCGTAGGCACAAAAAATGCGGCGGGGAACGGACGCCGCTGTCCGTTCCCCGCCGCCACCCACCCGCGTCAACGCAGCAGCGACAACACGTTCTGTGGTGCCTGGTTGGCCTGGGCCAGCATGCTCGTGCCGGCCTGGGTCAGGATCTGCGAGCGGGTGTAGGACACCATCTCCTGCGCCATGTCCGTGTCCCGGATCCGGGACTCGGACGCGGACAGGTTCTCCACCGCGACGTTGAGGTTGTTGATGGTGTGCTCGAACCGGTTCTGGTAGGCACCGAGGGTGGCGCGCGCCGTGGAGACACCCTTGATGGCCTTGTCGATGGCGTCGATCGCCGCGGTGCCGGAGCTGGTCAGGTCCAGCGAGCCGACGCCGAGGCCCGTCGAGTCGAAGCCCGACAGCGCCGAGCCGCTGCCGAACGCCGAGGCGAGGTTGACCGCGATCTGGTCGGACGACGAGCCGTTGGCGCCGACCTGGAAGGTGCCCGTGTAGGCCGAGGCGCCGCTCTGCAGCAGCTTCTGGCCGCCGAACGCGGTGGTCGAGGCGATCCGGTCGAGCTCGGAGTTGAGCTGCGAGAACTCGGTCTGCGCGGCGGAGCGCGCGTCGGAGTCCTGCGAACCGGTCGACGCGGCCTGCACCGACAGGTCACGCATGCGCTGCAGGATCGAGTGCGTCTCGGTGAGCGCACCTTCAGCGGTCTGCACGACCGAGATGCCGTCCTGCGCGTTGCGCACGGCGACCTTCAGGCCGCCGATCTGCGAGCGCAGACCCTCGGAGATGGACAGACCGGCCGCGTCGTCGGCCGCCCGGTTGATCCGGTAGCCGGAGGACAGCTTCTCCAGCGACTTGCTCATCTGCCCGTCGGTGACCGACAGGTTCCGGTAGGCGTTCTGCGCGGCGATGTTGTTGTTGATGCGAAGACCCATGATGTCCTCCTTGGATCGGGTCAGGGCCGGCGCCCGTCCTTGGTCGCCGTTGCCTCTGCCATCGCCAGCCGCGGCCCCGGCCTGAGGGTCGGGCAGCGGAACTGGCCGATCGGATGACAGGGTGTCTGCGCGTCAGGCGGCCAGGACCTCCTCGACGAGGCGCAGGGCCCGCTCGTCCATGCAGCCGCGCAGCGCCTGGTCGGCCGGGGTCGTGGTGCGGTACAGCACGACCGAGCGCGACCCGTCGGCGCTCACCCCGTTGCAGGTCGCCGTGCCCGGGACGTCGCCCGGGTGCGACCAGAAGCCGCCGCCGGCGCCCGGCACCCGGAACGCACCCAGCCCGTATCCGATCCCGGCCCGCACGTCCTGGTAGGTCTCGGCGGCCACGGTCCGGTCGAACTCGGCCCGGGCCGCGGGGCTGAGCAGCTCGCCGGTGCGCAGGGCCCGCCAGAAGCGGGTCAGGTCGGCGGTCGAGCTCACCAGGCCGCCGGCCGCGTCCAGCGCGGTGGGGTTGAGCTCGGTCACGTCGAACAGCGGCCCGCCCAGCTCCAGCTGCTGGTAGGCCCGGGCCGAGGAGCGCGGCAGGCCGGTGTGGTCGTACGGGAAGTACGTGTCGCGCAGCCCGAGCGGCCGCACGATCCGGTTGCGGACCTGCTCGGCCCACGGGCGCCCGGTGACCGCCCGCACGAGCAGCCCGGCGAGCACGGCGTTGGTGTTCGCGTAGGCCCAGTGGGTGCCCGGGGCGGACCGCGGTCCGTGGGCCAGGGCGAGCGCCACCAGGTCGCGGGGCTCGTGCCGGGCCAGGCGCGAGCCGGCGGCGAGGTCGCCGACGTAGTCGGCCAGGCCGCTGGTGTGCTGCAGCAGGTGCCGCACGGTGATGCGCGCATCCGGCAGCAGCCCGGGCGCGTGGCGCTCGACCGGGTCGTCGAGGTGCAGGCGGCCCTCGTCGGCCAGGAGCAGTACCACCGCGGCGGTGAACGCACCCGTCGCGCAGCCGATCCGGAACCGTCCCGCCGCGGGCATGCCCACCCCGGCGGTCGCGGTCACGTCCCGGCCGCCGGCGTAGACCTGGCCCTGGGCCCCGGTCGCGCCGAGCCGGCACAGGTCGTCGAGCGCCTCCTGCAGCGTCTCCCGGATGACGTCCCGCTCCGCGACAACCCCTCGTGCCCACATGCGTCAAGGGTCCGCCGCGGGCGCGCCACTTTCGATACCGCCACCTTCCCGAGTCGGGGTATGGCTAGCACTACCCGGCGGCCCGCGGCGGCGCCCTCGCCGCCCGGCTCAGGGCCGCGTGGCGGCACCGCGCGGGTCGAGCCCGGCGGCCCGGTACACGGCGTCGATGACCTCCATGTTCGCCACCGAGTCGGCGGGCGGCGTCAGGTTCGGGCCGCCGTCGCGGACCGCGGCCGCGAACGCGCGCAGCTGGTGCAGGTAGGTCAGCTCACCCGGGATGCGCTCGTGCGTCGTGCGGCCGCCGCGGGTGATCGTGAAGCGGTGGAACACGCTCGGGACCAGGTAGTTGAAGATCTTGAGCGAGCCCTCGCTGCCGGTGTAGCGGGCGGTCAGCCCCAGGACGTGGCGGGACCAGAGGCTCGCGGTGGTGCGGCCGGTCGCGCCGGACGGGAAGCGGTGCTCGGCGACCATGAGCCGGTCGACGCCGGGCTTGCGCAGGGTGGCCCGGGCCGCGGTGACGACCGGCTCGGCCCGGCCCAGGGTGCGCAGCGCGTGGACGGCGTAGCAGCCGGCGTCCATCATGGCCCCGCCGGCCAGGCCGAGGTCGTAGCGGATGTCGCCGAAGCGCGGCAGCGGGAAGCACATGCTCGTCTCGACGTGCCGCGCCTCCCCCAGCTGCGGGATCACCTCCAGGGCGCGGGCGATCAGCGGGTGGTACCGGTAGTGGAACGCCTCCATGACGACGAGCCCGGTCTTCGCCGCGGCGTCGGCCACCGCGCGGGCCTCGTCGGCGTTGGCGGTCAGCGGCTTCTCGCACAGCACGTGCTTGCCGGCGGCGAGGGCGGCCAGGGTCCACTCGGCGTGCAGGCCGTTGGGCAGCGGGTTGTAGACGGCGTCGATGCGCGGGTCGGCGAGCAGCTCGGCGTAGCCGGCGTGGACGGTCCCGATCCGGTGCTTCGCCGCGAACTGCTCCGCCCTGGCCCGGTCGCGGGCCGCCACGGCCGTCACCTGCACGGTCGGCACGGACCGGGCCGGGCCGACGAGCGCGGCCGGGGCGATCCGCGCCGCCCCGAGGATGCCGATGTGCAGCAGCCCGCTCACGCCGGCACCCGGTGTTCCACGAGCCCGACGAGGTTGCCCTCGCTGTCCTGGACGAACGCCTGCCACTCGGCAGTGCCCGCCGGGCCGAGCGTGTCGTCGGCGTGGGTGAAGATGACGTGCGGCTCCGCCGTGATCTCGGTGCCGGCCGCCCGCAGCCGCTCGACGGTCGCCGCGATGTCGTCGACGGCCAGATACAGCAGCGCCGCGGGCGCGTTGCCCTCCAGCAGGAGCCGGACCCCGTCCAGGTCGAAGAAGACCAGACCGGGCGGGTCGAACGTGGCGACGGGCGCGGCCCCGAGCAGGTCGGCGTACCAGCGGGCGGCGCGCTGCAGGTCTCCGGCGCGCTGAGCGATCTGCACCAGCCTCATCGGCGGAGCATAGCGATCAGGCGGCCCGGGCCTCCAGTGCGGCGAGCACGTCGGCGCTGACGACCTCGACCGGGCGCATCGCGTCGACGGTGAGCAGGATGCCCCGGCGGGTGTAGTACGTCAGGACCGGCTCGGTGACCTCGCGGTACAGCCGCAACCGCTGGCGGATGACGGCCTCGTTGTCATCGGCGCGGTGCTCGACAGCGGCCCGCTTCAGCAGGCGCCCGACCAGCTCCTCGTCGTCGGCCTGCAGGTGCAGGGCCACGCCGGCGGTCATGCCGATGCCGCGGGCGACGCGGTAGGCGGCCCGGGCCTGGGCGATCGTGCGCGGCACGCCGTCGAGGACGTAGCCGCGGCCGCGGGCGCGCGCCTCGAGGAGGCCCTCGCGCATCAGGTCCAGGACGATGTCGTCGGGGACCAGCTCGCCGCGCTCGATCAGCGGCTCGATGCGCCGGCCGAGCTCCGTGCCGTCGGCCACGTTGCGCCGCAGCAGCTCGCCGATGGTCACCCGATGGAGATCGAAGTGTTCGGCGATCACGGCACCCTGCGTGCCCTTGCCCGCGCCGGGCGGCGCAACCATCAGCACCCGCACGCGCACAACGTTAACGCATGTCAGTGTCCCGGCAACCCGCGACGGTCCCGGGCCGCCGGGACTTTAGGGTTGGGCCGTGCATCTTTCCGGCCGCGCCATCGAACTCGACCACCTCGACCGGGCCTGGCGGGCCGCGGCGACCCGGTCCGGTGCGCTCGTCGTCGGCGGTCCGGCCGGGATCGGCAAGTCGGCGCTCGTGGATGCGTTCGTGGCGCAGCGCGGCGGGCGGGTGCTGCGCGGCCGGTGCCGGGAGGTGGGCGGGGACGCGCTGGCGTACGGGCCGTTCCGCGCCGCGCTCGCGGACCCCGCGCCGCTCGACCCGGCCCGGCCGCGCTCGGTCGTCACCGGCGAGGTCCTGGCCCGGCTCGAGGCGGCCGCGCCGGTGGTGCTGGTGCTGGAGGACCTGCAGTGGGCCGACCAGCCGAGCCGGGAGCTGTTCGCGGCCCTCCCCGGCGCGCTGCGCCGGCCCGGTGTCCTCGTGCTCGGCACCCGGCGCGGCGACGCCGGCCCGGGCGGGCTGCGGCTGGGGCCGCTCGACGAGGCGGCCACCGGGGAGCTGCTCGCCGAGCGCCTCGGGCACCGGCCCGGCTCGTCGGTGGTGGCGGGCGTGTGGGAGTACAGCCGGGGCAATCCGCTCATGATCACGGCCGCGGCCGACGTTGCGGACCCGCCGGAGTCGCACGATGAGCTGCTGCTGTTGCCGCTGCGGGGCCTGCCCGCCGAGTCGCGGGCCGCGGTCCGGGTCGCCGCCGTCCTCGGCACCGACGTCGACGAGGCAGTGCTCGGGCGGATCGCGGGCCGCGTGCGGGAGCGGCTGCGGCCGGCCGTCGCGGCCGGGCTGCTGGTGGTGTGCGCCGGCGGGTACCGCTTCCGGCACTCCCTGGTCCGCGCGGCCGTCTACGCGGAGCTGCGCGACGGCGAGCGGGCCCGGCTGCACGCGCTCGCGGCCGGCGCGATCACCGCCCGGCTCGGGTTCCGGCCCTCGACGGCCGCGCTCGTCGAGCTGGCCGAGCACTGGCACGCCGCCGGGGACGCCGACCGGGCGTTCGACGCGGCCTGGCGGGCGGCGGGGGCGATCGGGCCCGCGTACGCCGGGCAGCTGCGGATGCTCGAGCGCGTCGCCGCGGCGTGGCCCCGCGTGTTCGACCCCGGCTTCCGCACCGGCACCGACCGGGTCGCCGTCCTCGCCGCGGCCGCGGTCGCCGCACTGCACGCCGGCGCGTACGAGCGCGGGCTGGCGCTGGCCGGGGCGGCGCTCGACGAGACCCGCGAACCCGCGCGCCGGGCGGTGCTGCTGGAGACGCGCAGCCGGCTGCGGTCGCGCCTCGGCGACGACGACATCGCCGGGCTGCGCGCCGCCCTCGCCCTGGCGCCGCGCAACAACCGCATCCGGGCCGCCCTCGCCGCCCGCCTGGAGGCACTGACCCGCTCGGTCGAGGCCCGCGTCCTCGCCGAGGAGGCCGCCGCCGACCGCGACCCGGCCGTGCGCGCCGTCGCCCTCGCCACCCTGGCCTCGGCCGCGACCGACCCCCAGCCCGGCGCCGACCCGTCGGGCAGCGGCGCCGCCGTCGCCCTGCGCCGGGCCCGCGAGGCGATGGACCTCGCCCGGCAGAGCGGCGACGACGACGCCGAACTGCTCGCCCGGGCCGTGGAGGCGGCCGCCCTCGAGGCCGCCGGCGACTCCCGGGCCGCGGCCGCGGCGGCCGCGGCCGGTTTGGAGGCGGCCCGCCACACCATGCTGTGGCCGACCCGCGGCGCCACGCTCGCCACCGCCCTCGCCGGGTCGCTGCTCGCCCTGGGCGAGTGGTCGAGGGCCCGCACGGTCCTCGCCGAGGCACACGACGGCAGACCTCCGCAGCGGTACCGCGCAGTGCTCGCCACCACCACCGCGTGGCTCGACGCCGTGGAGGGCGACGCCGAGGCCGCCGCCGCGGGCGCCGACGAGGCCGCGGCGCTGTTCGGCGGGCAGTACACCGGCGGGCACTTCCTCGTCCCGCTCTGGGAGGTCCGCGCCCTGCTCGGCGAGCGGCCCCCGTTCGGCGACGGCCGCCTGCCGATGGTCCCGGCCGCCGCCTGGTCACTGCTGCTGACCCACCCCGACCGGAGCCTGGCCCGCCGCCTGCCGGTCAACGGCCCGGTCCAGCGGGCGGCGAGCCTGACCCTGCACGCCCGCTGGGACGAGGCCATCGCCGCCTGGCGGGCCGTCGGGCACCCGTTCCGCCTGGCCCAGACTCTGCTCATGGCCGCACACGCCACCCGCGACCGCTCGACGGCGGCCGCCCGCGCCCGCGAGTCCCTGGCCCTCGCCACCCGCCTCGGCGCCCGCCCCCTGGCCGCGGCGGCCTCGGCGCTGGTGCACAGCGAGCGCCTGGAGCCGGGTCCGGCCCGGCTCACGGCCCGCGAGACCGAGGTGCTGCGCCTGCTCGCGGCGGGCCGGACGAACAAGCAGATCGGCGCCGCCCTCGGCATCTCCCCGAAGACGGCCGGCGTCCACACCACCAACATCCTGGGCAAGCTGGGCGTCAACTCCCGCGGCGACGCCGCCGCCGTCGCCCGCCGCCGCGGCCTGCTGGCGTAGCGCCGGGGCTCAGCCGCAGACCTGACCCACGGCCGTGCGGAGGTTCTCGGCGGCCTTGGCCAGCAGGGCCGCGGCGACAGCGGCGAACGAACGACTGCGCATCCGGCAGCGCCTCCCGTCAGACGTGCTCCGCGTGCCGGTCCGACCCGCCGCCGCTCACCATATCGAGGGCCGTGACGAAGGCCACGTAGGCCCCGGCGCCGAGCCGTCTGGCGTGCCGGGCCTCGATGTCGGCCACGATCTCGTCGGAGATGCGCATGATCGCCCGGCCCCGGTCCGTCGGCCGGATCAGCTTGGCCCGCCGGTCCGCGGGGTCGGCCGTCCGATGGACGTAGCCGAGCTGCTCGAGCTCGTCGAGGATCGCGGCGATCGTCTGCTTGTTGCGCCCGGCCAGCCGGGCCAGGTCGGCGAGGCGGATGCCCTCCTCGTCGAGGTATGCCAGGACCGCCCCGTGCCGCGGCCCGACGTCGTCGAACCCGAGCGCCGCGGCCCGTGCGAACAGCTCGGCCTGCAGCCCGAACAGCAGCCGCGCCGCGAGCACCCCGAGGTCCGGCGTCTGCGCCTTGCGTGTGCTCCGTCGCACGGCCACTCCCCCGGCATCGCGCTATAGTCCAATTTTTGGACGATCTCACCGAGGAGTATGCCATGCCCACCGTCGAACTGACCCGCTTCCGTGTCGCCCCCGACCGCGAACCCGACCTGCTCGCCGCCCGCCCGGCGATGGTGGCCGACTTCCGCGCCGACCGCACGGGCTTCCTGGGCGCCCGGCTGGTCCGCCTGCCCGGCCACGAGTGGCTGGACATCGTGACCTGGCAGACCCCGGAGGACTTCGCCGCCTCGCGCGCGAAGGGCGCCAACCTGCCGGGCATCGCCGCCTTCTTCGCCGCCATCGCCGAACTGCTCAGCGCCGAGGAGGGCACCACCACCGACGCGTGAGCACGAGCGCCGGTCGCCGGGTCCGCTGCCGCTGCCGACCTCGGTGACATTGCGCAGCCCCGCACCGGCCGGGCGGTGCATGGTATGGCAAGGGTCCGGCGGTCTTGCGCGGGTGGACGCGCATTGGTGACTATCGCTGCATGACTTCACGGATGCGGCGGCTGGCGGTCGTGGCGGTGCTCGGGATCGGGGCCGCGTTGCTGGCGCCCACGGCGCCGGCGCAGGCGTACGGCGCCTGCGCGGCCGGGACGATGTGTGGCTGGCTCTACTACTCCGACGCCGCCCGGACGCACCAGCAGGGCGGGCACACCACCAACTGCCAGGGTGTCGTCCTGGACTGGGGCATCAAGTCCGGATACTCCACGTTCGTCTCCCAGGGCTGCGGCGGCGACGGGCCCGGGCCGGTCTGAGTCAGAACGGCAGCGGGCCGCGCTCGTCCTGCAGCGTCCCGGTCGGGCCGTCCGGGCCGAGCGTGGCCCACCGCGCGACGACCGCGGCGCTCGGCCCCACCGGGCGGCCGATGCCGAACGCGGCGGTCATGTCGGTGGCGGTGGCGCCGGGCTCGACGGCGTTGAACCGGATACCGGGGTGGGCCTTGGCGTACTGGACCGTGAGCATCGTCGCGGCCGCCTTGGACGCCGCGTAGAGCGCCAGCGGCAGGCCGGACTCGGGGCGCTCGGGGTTGGTCACCGCCCAGAACGACCCCATGCTGCTGGAGACCGTGACCACCGTCGGGTTCGCCGACTTGCGCAGCAGGGGCAGGGCCGCCTCGGTGACGCGCACGATGCCCACGGCGTTGGTGTCGAACGCCAGCAGGGCGGTGGGCCCGTCGATCGGGCCGGCCGCGAGGATGCCCGCGTTGTGCACCAGGACGTCGAGGCGGCCCTCGGCCGCGCCGATCGTGTCGAGTGCGGCGCGCACGGATTCGTCGTCGGTCACGTCGAGCTGCACGAAGCGCGCGCCGAGGGTGGCCGCCGCGTGCGCGCCGCGCCCGGCGTCGCGGGCGCCGACATACACGGTGTGGCCCAGCGCGAGCAGCCGGCCGGCGGTCTCGTAGCCGATGCCCTTGTTGGCCCCGGTGATCAGTGTCACGGTCATGCGGCAACGCTAGGCCGGGCCGCCGGGGCGAGCCGGAGCCCTGCTCAGCCGGGGGCCCGCCAGGACCCCCGCTGCGGGCCCGGCCCGCTCTACGCTTGGGGTGTGCGCGACGCGACGAACACCCTCGGCGCCTTCCTGCGGGCCCGGCGCGAACTGGTGACCCCGGAGCTGGCGGGCATCCCCGACGTGGGGGTCCGGCGGACGCCGGGCCTGCGCCCTGTCACCGGGCCTCGCCCCGGGCGGCAACCAGCTGCGCGACCTGTTCCTGGACCCGGCCGAGCAGGCGCTGCACCCCGACTGGGAGTCGGTCACGGAGTGCTTCGTCGCCAACCTGCGCCAGGCGGTGGGCGGCGACGTCGACGATCCGCGGTTCATCGAGCTGACCGGCGAGCTGACCCTGGCCAGCCCCCGCTTCCGCCGGCTCTGGGCCCGCCACGAGATCCGCGGCCAGCGCGGCACCCCGATCCGGCTGCGCCACCCGCAGGTCGGCGAGCTGACCCTCAACCGCGAGCGGCTGGGCGTCGGCGGCACCGACGGCCTCATGATGATCGTCTACCACCCGGACCCCGGCTCGGCCGACGCCGACGCGCTCGCCCTGCTGGCCTCCGCGGACCTTCCCGCGGGCCGGGCGAGCGCGGCGGCACATCACGCGGAGGGCGCCAGGAACCGGTAGGCGTCGGTCGTGAAGAACGGCGGCAGGTGCTCCTGCAGCGCGGCCCGCTCGAACACCTCCGCCACCGCGGCCGGGTGGCGCAGGTCGAGCTCGGCCAGGGCCGCGGCGTACAGCTCGCGGACCGTCTGCGCCGTGACCGTGCCGCCGCCCGCGAGCGGGGTGTTGTGGTGCAGCCACTGCCACACCTGGCAGCGGGCGATCTCGGCGGTGGCGGCGTCCTCCATGAGGTTCGACAGTGCCACCGCGCCGGCGCCGCCGAGCCAGGCGTCGAGGTACGAGAGCGAGACGTCGATGTTGGAACGCAGCCCTTCGAGGGTCACCTGTCCCGGCGTCTTGTCGACGGCGAGCAGGTCGGTGGCGGTGACGTCGACGTCGTCGCGGCGGCGGGCGAGCTGGTTGGGGCGGTCGCCGAGGACCTGGTCGAACGCGGCGCGGGCCACCTCGACCAGGCCCGGGTGGGCGACCCAGGAGCCGTCGAACCCGTCGCCGGCCTCGCGCTGCTTGTCGGCGCTGACCTTCGCCACCGCGGCGGCGTTGACGGCCGGGTCCCGGGAGGGGATGAACGCGGCCATGCCGCCGATCGCGTGGGCGCCGCGCTTGTGGCAGGTGTGCACGAGCAGTTCGGTGTAGGCGCGCATGAACGGCACCGTCATCGTCACCTCGGCCCGGTCGGGCAGGACGAAGTCGGACCACTGGCCGAAGTTCTTGATGATGCTGAAGATGTAGTCCCAGCGCCCGGCGTTGAGGCCCGCGGAGTGCTCGCGCAGCTCGTAGAGGATCTCCTCCATCTCGAAGGCGGCGGTGATCGTCTCGATGAGCGTCGTCGCGCGGATGGTGCCCTGGGGCAGGCCGAGGTACTCCTGCGCGAAGACGAAGACGTCGTTCCAGAGCCGGGCCTCGCGGTGGTCCTCGAGCTTGGGCAGGTAGAAGTACGGTCCGGAGCCGTTGTCCAGCTGGCGGAAGGCGCAGTGGTAGAGGTACAACCCGAAATCGACGAGTGACGCCGAGATCGGGCGGCCGTCGACGACGATCCACTTCTCGACCAGGTGCCAGCCGCGCGGCCGCACGACGATTGTCGCGAGCTGCTCCCCGAGGGTGTACCGCTTCCCGCGCTCGTCGGTGAAGTCGATCTCCCGGTCCAGGGCGTCCATCAGGTTGAGCTGCCCGCCGATGACGTTGTCCCAGGTCGGTGCGGTCGCGTCCTCGAAGTCGGCGAGCCACACCCGGGCGCCGGAGTTGAGCGCGTTGACTGTCATCTTCCGGTCGGGCGGCCCGGTGATCTCCACCCGCCGGTCCTCGAGGCCGGGCGCGGGCGGCGCCACCTGCCACGAGAGGTCGTCGCGGACCGTGGCCGGCGGGAAGTCGGGCAGCTGCCCGGAGGCGAACCGGGCCCGCCGCGCGCGCCGCGTGTCGAGCACCGCGACCCGGCGGGCGGCGAAGCGCTCGTCCAGGGCGACCAGGAACTCCAGCGCGCCGGCCGTCAGGACCTCGTCGAAACGCGGATGCAGCGGCCCATTGATCTTGTACCTCACGCGAACTGCTCCTGTTCCGTCGAGCCGTGCAGTGCCGTGGTCTCGCCGGCCGGGTTGAGCACCGTGCTGATGAGGTCGAAGTAGCCGGTGCCGACCTCGCGCTGGTGCTTGACGGCGGTGTAGCCGTGGGCCTCGGCCGCGAACTCGCGCTCCTGCAGCGCCACGTAGGCGGTCATGCCGTCGCTGGCGTAGCCGCGGGCCAGGTCGAACATCGAGTAGTTGAGCGCGTGGAAGCCGGCCAGGGTGATGAACTGGAACTTGTAGCCCATGTGCCCGAGCTCGCGCTGGAACTTGGCGATCGTGGCGTCGTCGAGGTGCTTGCGCCAGTTGAACGACGGCGAGCAGTTGTACGCGAGCATCTGGTCGGGGTACTCCCGCTTGACGGCCTCGGCGAACTGCCGCGCGACCTCCAGGTCCGGCGTGCTCGTCTCCATCCAGAGCAGGTCGCTGTAGGGCGCATACGCGATGCCGCGGGCAATGCACGCCGCAACCCCGTTGCGGAAACGATAGAACCCCTCGTGGGTACGTTCACCGCTCACGAACGGGAGATCCCGCTCGTCGACGTCGGTGGTGAGCAGCGTGGCCGCCTGCGCGTCGGTGCGCGCCACGATCAGCGTCGGCACCCCGGCCACGTCGGCAGCGAGCCGGGCCGCCTGCAGCGTGCGCACGTGCTGCCCGGTCGGGATGAGGACCTTGCCGCCGAGGTGGCCGCACTTCTTCTCCGACGCGAGCTGGTCCTCCCAGTGCACGCCGGCCGCGCCCGCGACGATCATGCCGGTCATCAGCTCGTAGGCGTTGAGCACCCCGCCGAACCCGGCCTCCGCGTCGGCGACGATCGGCGCCAGCCACTCCGTCTGCGTGTCGCCCTCGGCGGTGGTGATCTGGGCCGCCCGCAGCAGCGCGTTGTTGATCCGCCGCACGACCGCCGGCACCGAGTTGGCCGGGTAGAGGCTCTGGTCCGGGTACGTGTGCCCGGACAGGTTGGCGTCCGCGGCGACCTGCCAGCCGGACAGGTAGATGGCCTTGAGCCCGGCCCGGACCATCTGCACGGCCTGGTTGCCGGTGAGCGCACCGAGCGCGTGCACGTAGTCCTCGTCGTGCAGCAGCTGCCACAGCCGCTCGGCGCCGCGGCGGGCCAGGGTGTGCTCCTCCTGGATCGCGCCGCGCAGCCGGACCACGTCGGCGGCGTCGTAGTCGCGCCGCACACCCGCCCAGCGCGGGTCGGTGTCCCATTCCTGTCGCAACTGCTCAACTGCCTCGGTCATCGTCAGCTCCCTTGTGTGCCGTACCGCTGCGCTCACCGTCACATGCGGCGAACGGGCCGGTCGAGGGGCGGAAAAAGCCAAGTCCTGCCAATTTTCCGATGCGGTTTGCTAACTTGCGAAATGCGCATTTGACAGCGCTGCTATTTGAGGTGCGATGCTTGGGGCATGGCCAAAATCTTCGCCGGTGCGCGACTGCGGCGGCTGCGCGAGGAGCACGGCCTGAGCCAGACCGACCTGGCCCGGCACCTGGCCATCTCGCCGAGCTACCTGAACCAGATCGAGCACGACGTGCGCCCGCTGACCGCACCGGTGCTGATCCGCGCGACCGAGCTGTTCGGCGTCGACCCGGCCGTGTTCGCCCCGCACGACACGCCGCAGCTGGTGGCCGGTCTGCGCGAGGCCTTGGCCGGCTCCGGGAGCATCGCCGACCTCAGCGAGCTCGCGACCCGCCTGCCCGACCTGGCCGAGTCGATCATCGACCTGCATCGACGGTACCGCCAGGTCTCCGACCAGCTCACGGAGCTCGTCGGGGACCGGGGCCAGCTCGGGCGCAGCCCGCACGACCAGGTGACGGAGTTCTTCTACCGGCGCCAGAACTACGTGCCGTCGCTTGACGAGGCCGCGGAGACCCTCGCGGGCGCGATGGGCCTGCGCCGCGGTGAGGTCCGCCCGGCCCTGCGCGACCGCCTCGCCGAGCGCCACGGCGTGCGCATCGTGCGCGAGGACACCTTCGGGGAGCTGCACCGGTACCGGCCGCAGACCCAGACCCTGCACCTGTCGACGTCGCTGCGGGCCGGGCAGGAGGCCATGCGGATGGCCGCGCAGCTCGCCCTGATGGAGTACGCGGACGTGATCGACGAGATCGTGGAGGAGGAGCACTTCGACGACGTCCAGACCCAGATCCTGACCCGGGTCGGCCTGGCCAACTACTTCGCCGCCGCCCTGGTCCTGCCCTACGAGCAGTTCCTCACCGCCGCCGAGGCCCGCCGCTACGACATCGACCTGCTCACCGAGCACTTCGCGATGGGCTGGGAGACGGTCTGCCACCGCCTGTCGACACTGCAGCGCCCGCGCGCTCGCGGCGTCCCGTTCTCCTTCGTCCGCGTCGACCGCGCCGGCAACATGTCCAAGCGCCAGTCCGCGACCGGCTTCCCGTTCTCCCGCACCGGCGGCACCTGTCCACTGTGGAACGTCTACGAGGCGTTCAGCTCCCCCGGCCGCCCCGTCACCCAGATCGCGGCGATGCCCGACGGCCAGCGATACCTGTGGATCGCCCGCACCATCACCCGCCACCACGGCGGCTACGGCCAGCCGGGCAAGGTCTACGCGATCGGCCTGGGCTGCGAGATCCGCCACGCCGCCCGCCTGGTCTACTCCACCGGCATGGACCTGCACGACGCGGCCGCCGCCATGCCGATCGGGCCCGGCTGCAAAACCTGCGAGCGCGCCACCTGCCCGCAGCGCGCGGCCGCCCCGATCAGCCGCCAGCTGGACCTCGACGAGAACCGCACGACATTCATCCCGTACCCGCTGAAGGGCACACCGTAGCCGCCGCGCGCTCCGCGTGCCCGCACCGCGTCTCGTCCGGGGGCCGCGTGTTTGGTCCCGGCCGCGGCGGGCACGGGGCGGCCATGGTGAGCCGTTTTGCACAGTGGACGCTCGATGTACACGACGTTGCATCGATGGCCCGGTTCTGGTCGGCGGCGCTCGGCTACGACATCGACCCGGGCGACGACGGCGACGCCCACCTGCGCCCGCGCGACGGGCAGGGCCTGAGCGTGTGGCTGCAGCCGACGTCGGCGGTCAAGGCGGGCAAGAACCGCAACCATCCCGACCTGCGCGTGGACACCTCCGGCGCGTCCGCGGTCGACGCGGAGGTGGACCGGCTCCTGGCGCTGGGGGCCACCCGCGCGGACGTCGGGCAGCGCGGCGACGAGGGCTTCGTGGTGCTGCGCGACCCGGAGGGCAACGAGTTCTGCCTGCTGTATTGATAACCTGGGTTAGCTAAGCTAGCTTAGCGATCGTGACGCTCGCCCAGGATCTGCGCCTCGCGGTGGGCCGCCTGGCCCGCCGCCTGCGCCGGTTGTACACCGACGGTGACGACAACCTGACGTTCCTCGAGCTGGCCGTGCTGCAGCGCCTCGAGCGCCTGGGCCCGGCCAGCCCCGGCGAACTGGCCGGCCACGAGCACGTGACCTCGGCCGCGATAGCCCCGGTCCTGCGCCGCCTGGAGGCCCACGCCTTCGTGACCCGCGCCGCCGACCCGGCCGACGGCCGCCGCTCGGTGATGAGCATCAGCCTGCCCGGCCGCACCGCGCTGCAGACCCGCGAGGCGGCCAGCATCGCCCGCATCCACGACGCCCTGAGCACGCTGACCCCCGCCCAGCGCCAACTCCTGGCCGACGCCATTCCCCTCCTCGAGAAGGTGACTGCGCAGCTATGACCTGGACCCCGCTCGACGCCGACGTGGCCGCGTTCATGGCCGAGTACGACAGCGGCAGCCTGCACCTGTTCGCCAGCCCGTTCCTGGCCCTGGACCCGGCGCGCGCGGTGGCCGTGACCCCGGCCCAGCTGGGCGCCGCCCTCCCCGCCCGCCGCGCCATGTTCGACCGGGCCGGCGTGGGCCCCCTGCAGCGCACCACCACCCGCCAGCAACGCCTGGACGACAAGCACATCCTGGTCGGCGCCGCCTGGTCCGCCGACCGCACGTCCGGCGAGCCCTTCACGACCACGGCCACCCTGCTCCTGCGCCGCGAGGACACCACCTTCCAGATCATGGTGTACCTGAACCACACCGACCTGGCCGCCGCCCTGACCCCACCCACCGAACCCCAGCCCTGACCACCCTCGGGCCTGGGGCACACCAACACCGACAACCACTTGGCCCGGCACCTCAACCCGTCCGTGCAGCCGCCCGGCAAACGTCCGCGGTCCGGCCCGTTCCGGGCGCGCACAGCAAATCCGCCCGACGAACCAGGGCACAGACGGCGAGCCCGCGAGGCCGGGCAGGCCAGCGGTGGACACGCAGGCGGCCAGCCGCGGTCGGCACGCACAGAACACGGACCGCGCCTACCCCCTCGACCCCGCCGCCGCCCGGCCCTACCTCAAACCCCGCCCTGCTCGAGCAGGCGCCGGCCCGGACGGCGAGCGCGGACGACGGACCGGCGCAGCGAGCCAAGGCATACACGGCGGCCGCAGGCAGCGGACGAGCGGCGCGGACACCGGACAAGCGGCGCGGACAGCGGACAAGCGGCGCGGACAGCGGACCGGGTCGGCAGGTATAGCGAATCAGCGCGGCAAGCCCAAGCACAGGCGGCGGACAAGCAGCGCGGACAGCCGACCGGGTCGAGCCAGCGGGCATGGCGGATCGGCGCGGCGAGCCCCGGCACAGGCGGCGTGCGCTGTCGGCGAGGGCGGCGCGCACTGTCGGCGGGAGCGGCGGGCCTGGGCGGTGGGGGCGGCGGAGGGCGGACGCGCGGGCGGCAGGTCGGGGTGGCGGGCGCGGGCAGGTGTCAAGGCGGAGGGTCGGGCGGCGTGGGCGGGTGGCTGAGGTCGGGTCGGTCGTCAGGGCGGTCGGTGGTCAGGAGATGTCGGCGCGGACCAGGCGGATCAGGGTTTCGATCTTTTCGGCCAGGGCGGGCGGGCAGGTTGCGGTGCCGTGCCCGCCGATCGACGGTGTCGGGCCCGGCCGCAGGAGTTCGAGGCGGGCGTGGGCGTCCTGGATGGCGGCGGGGTCGGCGTGGCGCAGGGCGCGGTCGATCTGGGTCATCTGGCTGTCGAGGAGGATCCACGCCGCCGACGGGAGGCGCCAGCGCAGGGAGTCGCTCAGGGTGTCCAGGACGCCGCGGGGCGGGCGGTCAGCCATGCTCGGCCGCCGGGAACAGGACTTCGACGGTCAGGCCGCCGCCGGTGCGGGCACCGGCGTGGATGGTGGCACCGTGGGCGGTCGCGATGGCTCGCACGATGGACAAGCCTAGCCCGTGATGACCGTCGTCGGCGATGCGTTGCAGGCGCTGGAACGGCTCGAAGAGGCGGTCCACCTCGTCGGGTGGCACGGGCGGTCCGGTGTTGGCGACGATCAGCCGGGCGTGGCCGTCGAGCGTACGGACCGTCACCTCGACCGTCCCACCCGGCCGGTTGTAATGGATGGCGTTGTCGCACAGGTTCGCCACCAGCCGGGCGACGAGCATTGGGTCGCCGGCGAGCAGGGCCGGCCGCAGCGTGCTGTCCAGCCGCAGGTCGTGGCGCTCCAGCTCACCGCGGCGGTCGGCCAGGGCCGTCGCGGCGACCGCGTCGAGCCGGACCGGCACGCCCCCGTCGCGGGCCGACTCGCTGCCGGCCAGGGTGAGCAGGGACTCGAGCAGCGCGCCGCGCCGGCGGTTGACGGCGAGGAGCCGCTCGAAGTTGGCCCGGAAGTCCTCGGCCGTCGCGCCCTCGTCGATAAGCGGCTCCTCGAGCAGCGCGTGCTCGACGGTGAGCGGCGTGCGCAGCTCGTGCGCGGCGTTGGCGACGAACCGCTTGTGCCCTTCGAGGGCCGCCTCGAGCCGGCCGAGCAGCCCGTCGATGGTGTCGGCGAGGTCCTTGAACTCGGTCCGCGGGCCGGCGACGGCCAGCCGCTCGTGGACGTTGCGGCCGGAGATGCGCTGCAGGCTGTCGGTCATCGTGCGCACGGGGCGCAGGATGCGGCCGGCGATGACCCAGCCGGCGCCGAACGAGATCGGGACCATGATGAGCAGGGCGAGGCCCGGCACGAGGATCAGGTTCTTGCGGTAGTTCTCGTCGGCGCCCCTGGCGATGTAGACGGTGGCGCCCCGGGCCGGCAGTTGCCGGTCGACCGCGGCCGCGTGCGGCGGCGCCGGGCCGTCGGCCGGTGGCAGGCTCCTGGACAGGCCGATCACGATCGCCAGCAGCGCCAGGCCGGAGAGGAACGTGACGAGGCTGTAGAAGAGGGTCAGCCGCCACCGCAGCCGGTTCGACCGGATCATGGCGAGATCTTGTATCCGGCGCGGGCGACCGTCTCGATGAGCGGCGGGTCGCCGAGCTTCGCCCGCAGCCGGTTGATGGTGACCTTGACGGTGGTCGTGAACGGGTCGGCGGCCTCGTCCCAGACCCGGTCGAGCAGCTCCTCCGCGGACACGACCCGGCCGCGCCCGGCCAGCAGATGCTCCAGGACGGCGAACTCCTTCGGGCTCAGCGGCAGCCGGGCCCCGCCCCGGGTGGCGACCCGCTGCGACGGGTCGAGACGCAGGTCGGCGTGCACGAGCACGGGCGGGGTGGCCGAGCGGTGGCGCCGCCCGAGGGCGCGGACCCGGGCGACCAGCTCCGCATACGCGAAAGGCTTCGGCAGGTAGTCGTCGGCGCCGAGCCCGAGCCCTTCGACCCGCTGGGCCACGGTGCCGGACGCGGTCAGCATGAGCACCAGGCTCGGCGACTCGCGGGCCACGAGAGCCCGGCACACGTCGTCGCCGTGCACACCGGGCAGGTCCCGGTCGAGCACCACCACGTCGTAGTCCACGACGTCGGCCCGCTCGAGCGCGGCGGCACCGTCGTATGCGGCGTCGACCGCCATGCCCTCGCGCCGCAGGACCCGCGCGATCGAGTCCGCCAGCTGCCGCTGATCCTCCACCACGAGCACTCTCACGGGGCCGAGGGTAGCCGCGGCCCGGTTACAGCCAGGTGTCAATGCCTGACACCGTGCTGTAACCGCCCGGCGACTACAAACGACGCCATGCCACCCGTCATCGAAACCCAGGAACTGACGAAGCGGTACGGTCGCCGGCCCGCGCTCGTCGACTGCTCCATCGCGATCCCGCCGGGGCGCATCGCCGGCCTGGTCGGGCCCAACGGCGCCGGCAAGTCGACGCTGCTCGCGCTCACGTGCGGGTTGATCACGCCGACCGAGGGGCGGATCACCGTGCTGGGCGGTGCCCCCGGGGTGAACGCGGCCCAGCTGGCCAGGGTCGGGTTCGTGGCTCAGGACGCTCCGGTGTACTCCGGGCTGTCCGTCGCCGATCACCTGCGCCTCGGGGCCCGGCTCAACCCGCGCTGGGACGACGGCCTCGCCCGGCGCCGGATCGAACGGCTCGGCCTCGACCCCGATCAGAAGGCCGGCCGACTCTCCGGGGGCCAGCGGGCCCAGCTCGCGCTGACCATCGCCGCCGCCAAGCGCGGGGAGCTGCTCATCCTCGACGAGCCCGTCGCGTCCCTGGACCCGATAGCCCGCCGGACGTTCCTCTACGACCTGCTCGACTTCGTCGGCGAGCTCGGCGTGACGGTCGTGCTGTCCTCGCACCTGCTCGGCGACCTGGCCCAGGTCTGTGACCACCTGATCGTGCTGGGCGGCGGCCGGGTCCAGATCGCGGGCGACGTCGCGGACATTCTCGCGGTACACCATCGGATTGCGGCCGATCGCAGCGGAGCCGGGGGTCTGCCGTCGGGCGCGCAGGTGGTCTTCACCGACCGCGGGGTGAGCGGTGGCTCCACGATCGTGCGGTCCGCCGAGCCGATTCCCGGGGCCGAGCACACCGACCTCGAGGACATCGGCATGGCGTACATGATGGCGGCGGAGGCGCGGCGATGATCTGGCTCACCTGGCGGCAGTTCCGCACCCAGGCGCTCGTGGCGGGCCTCGTGCTGGCCGCGCTCGCCGCCTACCTGCTGTATCTCGGCGTGCAGATCCGGGCCGACTACCGCACCGACGTCGTCGGCTGCGTGCCGTCCGACTGCACCGTCACGCGGCGGCTGTTCGGCAACGCGTACGAGGCTCCGATCGCGATCATCAGCCTGATCCTGATCGCCGTGCCGGGGCTCATCGGCGCGTTCTGGGGTGCGCCGCTCGTGGCCCGCGAGCTGGAGAACCGGACCGACCGGCTGGTGTGGAACCAGAGCGTTACGCGCGGCCGCTGGCTGGCGGTGAAGCTGACGGTGCTCGGTGTGGCCGCGGTCGCCGTCACCGGCATATACAGCCTGCTGCTCACGTGGAGCGCGAGCCGTTACGACGAGTACATCGGCAGCCGGTTCAGCGCGCCGAACTTCGGCGCCCGCGGCGTCGCCCCGCTCGGCTACGCCGCGTTCGCGTTCGTGTTCGGCGTGGTCGTGGGCCTGGTGGTGCGGCGCACGGTGGCGAGCATGGCGATCGTCGTCGCGCTGTACGCCGCGCTGCAGATCGTCGTCCCGCTCGCCCTGCGCGCGCACCTGATGCCGCCGGTCACCACCGAGGTCAAGGTGACGGCCGATGTCATGGCGCACGCCCAGGGCTTCGGCATGAACGACACCTCGGCCCGCATCCTCGGCTACACCCAGCCCGGCGCTTGGTCGATGAGCCCGGACAACCAGGTCTTCATGGCCGACGGCACGCCGCTCACCGCCGCCAGGAACAAGGCGTGCCAGACCGGGAGCATGGACGGCGACTTCGCCTGCATGGAGTCGAAGAACCTGCATTTCGTGTACTCGTACCAGCCCGCGAGCCGCTACTGGCCCTTCCAGTGGATCGAGACGTCGGCGTACCTGGTGCTGGCCGGGCTGCTGGCCGGGTTCGGCCTGTGGTGGGTGCGCCGCCGCATCACGTGAGCGCGACTCGGCGTGCGGCGCGCGGCGGCCCGGCCCGGCCGGTCTGCCGCTGGCTCGCCGCCGCGAGGTCCAGCGCCGGATCGGTGCCCGGCGCCGGGCCTCGCGGGGCGGCGGTCAGCCGAGCGTCACGTGCAGGACCTTCTCGTCGCTGTTGTCCGGGGTGCTGTCCTTGTCGCCGAGGTTGGAGGTGGTCAGCCACAGCCCGCCGTCCGGGGCCGGTTCGACGGTCCGCAGCCGCCCGTAGGTGCCGTTGAAGTACACCGCGGCGGCGGGCAGGTCGCTGCCGCTGATCGGGGCGCGGTACAGGCGGGTGCCACGCTCGCAGGCGATGTAGACGACGTCCCGGACCACGGCGATGCCGGAGCAGGAGCCTTCGGCCGTGGGGTACGTCCGCTTCGGCGCGATGTATCCGGCGGTGCCGCAGGTGCCCGAGGTGCCCTCACACGCCGGCCAGCCGTAGTTGCCGCCCTTCGTGATCAGGTTCGTCTCATCCATGATCGAGTTGCCGAACTCCTGCTCCCACAGCCGTCCCTGCGAGTCGAACGCGAGCCCCTGGGGGTTGCGATGCCCATAGCTCCACACGTAGTTGCCGAACGGGTTGTCCGACGGCACCGAGCCGTCCGGGTTCAGCCGCAGGATCTTGCCGTTCAGGCTGTTGGTGTTCTGTGCGTTGTCGCCGTTCTGCGCATCACCGGTCGACGCGTACAGCTTCCCGTCCGGCCCGAACCGCAGCCGCCCGCCGTCGTGGAACTTGTTGCGCAGGATGCCGCTGAGCAGCACCTGCTCGCTCGCAGTGTCGAGCGCGTCGCCGTTGAGCTTGATCCGCACGATCCGGTTGTCGGCCGGCGACGTGTGCATGATGTACAGCCAGTGGTCGCTCGCGAACCCGCTGGAGATCGCGAGGCCGAGCAGTCCGCCCTCGCCGTCGGTGCTCTGGACGTTCGGCACCGTCCCGACCACGGTCCGCGCGCCCGTCGCCGGGTTGAGGCGGACGATGTTGTGGGCGTCGCGCCGCGTGTACAGCAGGCTGCCGTCCGGCAGCGTGACGAGTCCCCACGGGATGTCGGTGTCGGTGCCGACCTGGGTCACCGCGCACACCGGGCTGCCGCACGAGGCCCCGGTCGTGACGGTGGCGGTGTTGCTGTGCCCCGACACGTTGGCCTGGGCGTCCCGGGCGACGACGAAATACCGATAGGTCGTACTGCCGGTCAGCGCACTGTCGATGAAGCTCGTCCCGGGCGCGGTGGTAGCCGTGCCGGTCACCGTGCCGACCTTGGCGTCATTGCGGTAGATGTCGTAGGCCCGCACGCCGACGTTGTCCGTCGCGGCGGACCATTGCAGTGTGACAGTGGTCCCGGACGCCGAGGCCGTCAGGTTCCCGGGCGCGCTCGGCGCCTGCGTGTCGGCCTGGCACTGCGGCGGCGTGATCGGCACGGTGGTGCTGGCCTGGGAGACGTTGCCTGCCGCGTCCCGCGCGTTGACGTACAGGCCCCAGGTGACGCCGGCGACGACCGTGAGGCTCGTCGACAGCGTGTTGCCCGGGACGGACTTCATCAGCTGCCCGTCGTGGTACACGTCGTAGAACGCCACGCCCACGTTGTCCGTGGAGGCGTTCCAGGCGAACGTCACCGCGTCGCAGGCGAGGTCGCTGACCCGCGGACTCCCCGGCACGGTCGGCGCCTGCGTGTCGGCGTTGCCGAGCGTCGTGCGCCACTGCTGGTTGCTCTGCCCGTTGCACGTCCACAGGTTGACCAGGGTGCTGTTCGCGGTGGCCGCCCCGGTCACGTCGAGGCACAGCCCGGACTGCACGCCGACGATGGACCCGTTGGCCGCGAACCGCCACTTCTGGTTCGCCTGCCCGTTGCAGGTGTAGATCTGCGCCGTCGCCGGCGCGGTCGTGTCCTGCCCGGCCACGTCGAGACACTTCGCGGAGTCGTACACCCGCAGCTCCTGGGCCGCCGTGTAGGTCCAGCCCTGGTTCGCCTGCCCGTTGCAGTCGTAGATGTTGACGCCGGTCTTGTCGGCCTGGTTCTGCCCGACCACGTCGAGGCACCGCCCGGAGGCCACGCTGACGATCGTCGTCCCCGTCGCGGCCTCGGCCGGCACCAGCACGGCCGCCCCGACCCCGCCGACCGCGAGGGCCAGCAGCACCGCCCCGAGCCCGACCCGCAACCGCCGCCGCCGTACTGCCGTGCTCGATCCCATCCGCTGGTCCTCCACAAGCCATGGCCCCGCCAGGGGTCAGGTCAGGTCTGCGCGTACACGCGCTCCGGCGACTGCCGCATCGAAAAGCGCCGGCGGGGACGGCTGGCGGACCGCCCCCCGTATCCGGACATTCACCATCGAAGATGCACGATCGCGGCGTGTCAAACGCTGACGGAAGAAATAAGGACCCACAAACCTTCCGCTATGGCAGAGATCCGCTGCGGACGCCGGGCGCGCGCGGCTCCAGGCAGGCGGGGGCCGCCCGGGCAACGCGCAGGATCGAGTGACCACACAGCGGCGTCGGATCGGCCGCGGCGGGCGGTTGAGCAGCGGCTGGAGCCGAGACGCGGTTGGCCCGGGCCGATGCGGGCGGGGCGCGGCGCCGGGCGGGTGGCCGGTGCGTGACCGGCGGCAGCGGCTGCGCGGCGAACGACGGCGGGCGGCGGGCGGCGGGTCGAGCAGGCGGCCCCTGGAGAGGCTCGACAGGGGGCTCAGCGCAGCCGGCGATGTTGGCGTTGGTCACGGTCGGAGCAGGTCCTCCCCGTGGGAGGGTCCGACCGTGATCCAGCGCCGTCCGGGGCCGTCAGCGGCGGCCGGTCTCCTCCTGCAGGTCGTCGATCATCTGCGACGCCTCGGCCTTCGTGAGGTCCTCGGGGACCTCCTCGCCGGCCTCGCGGGCCAGGGTTCCCAAATACGACTCCTGCGGACCGGTCATCGGCTCGTCCCCGGTCACCCAGTCGGCCGGGTCCTTCTCAGGGTTGCGGTCAGTCATGGTGTTCTCCCTTCGAACGCCTGTTGCATACCCCGCCCGGACCGGGACGAATCATGGTCACCCGCCCCGAATGTCCAGCCGCTACCGGAGGGAGTACACGCGCACCGTCCGCCCGGCCGGAAAGTCCAGGGCCGCCGCCTCCCCGCCGTACGCGGCCACGAGGGTGTCCGGGTCCCGCCACCACCAGGTGTCGGCCCGGCCCCGCACCTCGGGGATCGGTGTCAGGCCGGCCAGCGCCACGGCGTCCGCCTCGGGGCCGGTCAGTGTGGTGATCTGCCGCGCCCGGCCCGCCACCTCGTGAGCCAGGGCCACCGACTCGATCCACCCCTCGATCGAGTCGTGCAGGGCGACAACGGCCCCGGCGGCCAGGCCGAACGCATCGTCGGGGCCGATCACGAACGAGTACGGCACCGCCGTGCGCTGCGGGCCCGTCTCGAACATCCAGGCGCCCGCCCCGGCCGGCTCCGGCGTGTCGGCGGCGAACAGCCGTGGCCCGCCGTCGTACGCCGGCGCGGGCGGCAGGGCCAGACCGCCCCACCGGCGCTGAAACGCCACCGCCCGGGCGGGTACGGGAGGGCCGCTTGTGTAAGAAGTGTGTTCGGGTCGGCGCGGCGGGCGGTGCTGCGGCTGCCGGGAGGCGCCCGCGTCCATACGCTATTTGAGGCCAAACGAACCGCGGCCGGACGCGATGAACGGGCACAGGGCAAAGGAGCGCGCATGCCGGGCCGACGCTCGACGGTCGAGGCCGGTGATGGGCTCGTCGCCGGGCTCTACCGGGCCGCGACGGCCGTTCGCCAGCACCTGGAGAACACCGCGCTGCGGGCGGCCGGGCTGACCTGGACGTCGTTCGGGGTGCTGCGGGTGCTGCTGGACGGCGGGCAGTTGGAGTCCCGGCACGTCGCCGCGGCGGCCGGGATCGCCAAGGGGACGCTGACCGGGGTGGTGCGGACGCTCGAGGCGCGGGGGCTCCTCGCGCGGATCGAGCACCCCGACGACGGGCGGCTGCTGCTGCTCGCGCTCACCGGCGACGGTGTCGAGCTGATGCGGGACCTGGTGCCGCGCTTCGCCGCCGAGGAGGCGTTCGTCAGCGCCGGGCTGAGCGACGCCGAGTGCGGGCTCGTCGCGGCCGGGCTGCGCCAGATGGTGCGGCAGGTCCAGACGTGCGGGGAGCAGCGGCGGCTGGAGCTGCTCGCCGGGGCGCCACCCGCGCGGCGGCGCAGCGGGCGGCGGCCCGGCGCTTGAGGCAGCCCCGGGCTTGCGTCAGCCGGCGAGCGTAGGTCCGCCCGCTGGCACGTTTCCGGGATTCGAGCAGGTCGCGGTCGCCCTAACGTTCGTGTCAACACCGACAACGAACGTTCCAGGGAGATACAGATGAGCGACGTCGACTACGGGCAGTACGAGGCCGGGCAGGAGTCGGGCGAGCTCGACCAGCTGCACCAGGCCGAAGGGTCCGAGGCGGACCACGACAGCCGGTTCGGCGTGTACGAGCAGGACCACCACGCGGCCGAGTCCACCGACTTCTCGCAGGGCCAGCACGTCGAGTACGACGCGCCCGGCGCCGTGCACTTCGAGTCCGACGACTACACGAACTACAGCCACGACGCCTCGGTCGACGACCGCGTCTTCACCGCCGAGGGCGGCGAGTCCTCGCACCAGGCCGAGTTCTCCGAGCTCGACGCCCTCAAGGCCCGCTTCGACAACGCCTTCGTCTCCGGCACCGAGTTCAGCGGCAGCGACGCGGAGCTGACCGCGGCCAGCTGAGGCCCATCAAGCAACGGCCGGACGCCTGTGGAGGGGCGCCCGGCCGTTTCCAGTCGATGCTCCAGTCGGGGTTCAGGCGCAGGCGACGCAGGTCTGCGCGGACGGGCGGGCGGCCAGGCGCTCGGGTGGGATGGGGCGGCCGCAGACCGTGCAGGTGCCGTAGGTGCCGGCGGCCAGGCGGGTCAGTGCGTCGTCCAGCTCGCCCAGGCGCCGCCGGGCCGAGGTGAGGACGGCGCTGAGCTGGGCGCGCTCGTAGGCGATGGTGCTGCCCTCCGGGTCGTGCTCGTCGTCGGCGTTGGATTCGCGGGACGCCTCGAAGACCGCCCGCAGATCCGCCTCCAGCGCCGCGATCTCCGCCGCCAGGGCCCGGCGCCGGTCCTCGAGGGCGGCCTTCAGGGTATCCATCGGTACTCCACCTCCGGCCGGCCCGCGTTGCCGTAGCGCAGGTGGCGGGCGGCCGCGCCGCGCTCGGCCAGGTACTCCAGGTAGCGGCGGGCGGTGACGCGGGACGCGTGCAGTGACAGGGCGACCTCCGCCGCGGACAGGCCGCCCGCCGCGGCGCGGATCAGGTCGGCGACGGCCGAGAGGGACTCGGGGCTCATGCCCTTGGGCAGGTGGGTCGGGGACTGGCCGCGCAGGGTGGCCAGCAGGACGTCGACCTCGTTCTGGTCGGCGACGGACTCGGCGCGGTCCAGTTGTGAGCGATATTGACGGTACCGCTCCAGCTTGTCCCGCAGCGCTGGAAACGCGAAGGGCTTCAGCAGGTAGTGCACGATCCCCTGCGAGACGGCGGCGCGCACGACGTCCAGGTCGCGGGCGGAGGTCACCGCCATCACGTCGGCCGGGTGGCCCGCGGCGCGCATGGCCCGCACCACGTCCATGCCGTGCATGTCGGGCAGGTTGAGGTCCAGCAGTACCAAATCGACACGCTCCTTCACCAGCAGGCGCAGTGCCTCCGCGGCGGTGCCGGTCTTCGCGGCGACCGTGAAGCCCGGGACCCGCTCGACGTACATCGCGTGCGCGTCGGCCGCGATCGGCTCGTCCTCGACCACCAGTACCCGGATCACGCCGGTACTCCCACAGCCACCCGGACCGTGAACGCCGACCCGTCCACCTCGATGTCGCCGCCGTGGCGGTGCACCGCCTGCCCGACGAGGGCCAGGCCGAGGCCCCGGCCGGTCGGGGCTGTCGCGTGGGCGGCGCCCTTGGTGGACCAGCCGCGCTCGAAGGCGCGGCTGACGTCGGCCGGGTCGAGGCCGGGGCCGCTGTCGGTGACGCGCAGGGTCAGGGAGCCGCCGTGCCGGACCGCCGAGAAGGACACCCGGCGCGGGGGCGGGGCGGCGACGGCGGCGTCGATCGCGTTGTCGAGCAGGTTGCCGACGATGGTGACGAGGTCGCCGGGCGGGAGGGCGGCCTCGGGCACCTCGGCGTCCGGGGCGACCTCGAGCTCGACGCCGCGCTCGGCCGCCTGGGCCGCCTTGCCCAGCAGCAGCGCGGCCAGGACCGGCTCCCGCACGGCGCCGACGACCCGGTCGGTGAGGCGCTGGGCGACGGCCAGCTCGGCGCCGGCGAACTCGATCGCCTCGGCGGTGCGGCCGAGCTCGATGAGCGACAGGACGGTGTGCAGGCGGTTGGCGGCCTCGTGGGCCTGGGCCCGCAGCGACTCGGTGAAGCCGCGGACCGAGTCGAGCTCGCCGGTCAGGGCCTGCAGGTCGGTGTGGTCGCGCAGGGTGACGACCATCCCGGCCCCGGCCGGCGCCTGGTTGACGACGAGGACCCGGTCGCCGGCGAGGTGGATCTCGTCGGTGCGCGGCACCCCTTCGGCCAGCACACCGAGCAGGCCCTCGGCACCGATCGGGCGGCCCAGGGCCGACTCGTCGAGGCCGAGCAGGCGGCGGGCCTCGTCGTTGGCGAGCAGCAGGCGGCCCTGGCGGTCGAGCAGCAGCAGGCCCTCGCGGACGGCGTGCAGGACGGCGTCGTAGAACTCGTACATCCGGGCCAGCTGCGCCGGGCCGAGGTCGTGGGTCTGGCGGCGCACCCAGCGGCTGACCAGCCAGGAGCCGGCCCCGGCCAGGAGCAGGGCCAGGGCGGCGGTGACGAGCAGCGACGGGATGCGGGCGCGGACCTGCTGGGCGACGGACGTGAGCCGGATGCCCACGGACACCAGGCCGACGACCCGCTCGCCGTCGCGCACCGGCACGACGGCCCGCATCGAGGCGCCGAGGGTGCCGGTGTAGGTCTCGGTGAGCGAGCGGCCGGCGACCGCGTCGTCGATGTTGCCGAGGAAGTGCCCGCCGATCTGGCGCGGATCCGGGTGGGTGTACCGGATGCCACCCGTGGTCATGACGACGACGAAGTCGGTCTCGGCGTCGCGGTTGAGGCGGTCGGCGAGCGGCTGCAGGACGGCTGTCGGGTCGGGGGCGGCGAGCCCGTCGCGCACCGACGGGGAGTCGGCGACGGTCCAGGCGATGCCGAGGACCTTCTGCCGGGCCGCGTCGAGGCTGGCCCGGTCGGCCTGGACGTAGGCGCCGGCGAGGGTCCCGGTGACGAGGACGGTGATGACCGTCAGCTGGAGGCCGAGCAGCTGCTGGGCCAGGCTCCAACGCCGTGGTGACATGTACGCAATGTACGCAACAGTGACCGGGGTCACTCAAACGAGAACGCTTGCGGTATGACACCCCCGCAGAACGCGACCGCCGCCGCCCCCGCCCGACGGCGCGACCGTACACACCTGCTGTACCTGGCCGTGATCGTCGCGGTCATCCTGGGCGCCGCGTTCGGCCTGCTCTGGCCGAAGACGGCCCTGGAGATGAAGCCGCTGGGGACCGGCTTCGTCAACCTGATCAAGATGATGATCAGCCCGATCATCTTCTGCACGATCGTGCTCGGCATCGGCTCGGTGCGCCAGGTCGCCCGGGTCGGCAAGGTCGGCGGCCTGGCCCTCGGATACTTCCTGGTCATGTCGACGGTCGCGCTCGCGGTCGGCCTGGTCGTCGGCAACATCCTGCAGCCCGGCTCCAACCTGCACCTGACCGACGCGGCGAAGGCGGCGGCCGAGAAGTCGGCGGCCAGCGGCTCCGGGTCGACGACCGACTTCCTGCTCGGGATCATCCCGACCAGCTTCTTCTCCGCGCTGACGTCCGGCGAGGTCCTGGAGGCGCTGCTGGTGGCGCTGCTCACCGGCTTCGCGCTGCACTCGATCGGCCCGGCCGGGCAGAGGATCGTCACCGGGATCGGCTACGTGCAGAAGCTGGTGTTCCGGGTCCTCGCCATGATCATGTGGCTGGCCCCGATCGGCGCGTTCGGCGCCATCGCCGCGGTCGTCGGCGCCGGCGGCTGGGCCGCGATCGAGAGCCTGCTGCAGATCATGGCCGGCTTCTACCTGACCTGCGCCATCTTCGTGTTCGTCGTGCTGGGCGTCCTGCTGCGCGCGGTGGCCGGGATCAACATCCTGCTGCTGCTGAAGTACCTCGCCCGGGAGTTCCTGCTGATCCTGGGCACGTCGTCGTCGGAGTCGGCGCTGCCCCGGCTGATCGCGAAGATGGAGCACGCCGGCGTGTCCCGCACGGTGGTCGGCCTCACGGTCCCGACGGGGTACTCCTTCAACCTCGACGGCACCGCCATCTACCTGACGATGGCCTCTCTGTTCATCGCCGACGCGCTCGGCCGGCCCCTGAGCATCGGCCAGCAGATCTCGCTCCTGCTGTTCATGATCATCGCGTCGAAGGGCGCGGCCGGGGTCACCGGCGCCGGCCTGTCCACCCTCGCCGGCGGCCTGCAGGCACACCGCCCCGAGCTCGTCGACGGCGTCGGGCTCATCGTCGGCATCGACCGGTTCATGTCCGAGGCCCGGGCCCTGACCAACTTCGCCGGCAACGCGGTGGCGACGGTCCTCGTCGGCAAGTGGACCGGCGACTTCGACAGGCAGCGCTGCGACGAGGTCCTCGCCGGCCGGCTGCCGTTCGACGAGACCACCATGGTCGACGACCACGACCACGGCCCGGGCGCCGAGCCCGCCGAGACGCCGGAGCCGGCCGTCCCGCACCAGCCGACACCGGCCGCCTGAGCCACCCGCGCCGCCGGCAATTCCCTATTATTCCTATAGGGAGTTGACCGGCGGCGCCCCTATTGTCTACCGTCTCGGCATGAATTTGCCCGCGACCGCCGAGCGCGCACCCGGCACCGCATCGCGCCCCCGGCGCCGGGCCTGGGGCCTGCGGCTGGCCGCCCTGGCCGGGCTCGCCGTGCTGTGGCAGCTCACGGCCACCGTCATGGACAATCCGGCGTTCATCCCGGCCCCGGCCGCGGTCTGGCACCGGCTCGTCCAGACGTCGACCGACGGCTACAGCGGGTACACCCTCATCGAGCACCTCGGCGTCAGCCTGCGCCGGATCCTCATCGGCTCGGCCATCGGCGTCGCCGGCGGCCTGCTCGTCGGCGTCGTGATGGGCACCGTCGCCTGGGTGCGGGTCGTCACCGAGCCGGTCGTCACGTTCGTGCGGGCGCTGCCGCCGCTGGCGTACTTCAGCCTGTTCATCATCTGGTTCGGCATCGACGAGACGCCGAAGCTGTGGCTGCTGTCGATCGCCGCGCTGCCGCCCGTCGCCGTGGCCACCGCGTCCGCCGTCGGCTCCGCCCCCACCGCCCTGGTCGAGGCGGTCCGCGCGCTCGGCGCCGGCCGCTGGGAGTCGATCCGCGACGTGGTGCTGCCCAGCGCGCTGCCGGAGATCTTCACCGGCATCCGGCTGGCCGTCGGCATCGCCTACTCCTCCGTGGTGGCGGCCGAGACCATCAACGGCGTCCCGGGCATCGGCGGCATGGTCCGCGACGCCCAGCGGTACTCCCAGACCGACGTCGTCGTCCTCGGCCTCTTCGCCATCGGCCTCTCCGGGCTCGCCATCGACGCCGGGCTCCGCCTGATCGAACAGCGCCTCATTCCGTGGCGCGGTCGCTCCTGAGAAGGAATCCCCCCTTGAAGAAGTTCCTCGCACTGGCCACCGCGGCCGTCCTGACGCTCACCGCCTGCGGCAACGGCGCGGCCGCCGGCAACAAGGACGCCTCCCGCAAGACCATCCGGCTGGCGTACCAGGCATTCCCGTCCGGCGACCTGATCGTCAAGAACCAGGGCCTGCTCGAGAAGGCGCTGCCCGACTACACGATCACGTGGACCAAGTTCGACTCCGGAGCCAGCATCAACACCGCGTTCGTCGCCGGCAGCATCGACATCGCGGCCATCGGCTCCAGCCCTGTCGCACGCGGGCTGTCGGCCCCGCTGAACATCCCGTACCAGGTCGCGTTCGTCCTCGACGTGGCCGGCGACAACGAGGCACTCGTCGCCCGCAACGGCACCAACATCTCGTCGGTCGCCGACCTGCGCGGGCACAAGGTGGCCACGCCGTTCGCGTCCACCGCGCACTACAGCCTCCTCGCCGCGCTCAACCAGGCCGGCGTCAAGGAGTCGGAGCTGACGATCGTCGACCTCGAGCCGCAGGACATCCAGGCCGCCTGGGCCCGCGGTGACCTCGACGCCGCCTACACCTGGCTGCCGTCGCTCGACGAGCTCAAGAAGACCGGCAAGGTGCTCATCTCCAGCCGGCAGCTGGCCACCGCGGGCAAGCCGACCCTCGACCTCGGCGTCGTGTCGGCCGCGTTCGCCAACGCCCACCCCGACGCCGTCGACGCCTGGCGCAAGGCCGAGGCGAAGGCCCTCGACATCATCGCCCAGCAGCCCGACGCCGCCGCCGAGGCGGTCGGCAAGGAGCTCAACATCTCCGCCGCCGACGCCAAGCATCAGCTGAGCCAGGGCGTGTTCCTCAAACCCTCCGAGTTGTACTCGCAGGAGTGGCTCGGCACCGACGGCAACGTCGGGGATCTGGCGAAGAACCTGCTCGCGGCGGCCCAGTTCCTGAAGGCGCAGAACAAGATCGACGCGGTCCCGGACGCCTCCGCCGTCGAGAAGGCCATCTACACCAGGGGCCTGCCCGGTGTCCTCTCCTGAGCCCGCCGTCGACATCGAGGACGTCGAGCACCGCTACGGGGCGGTGACGGCGCTCGGCCCGGTGCGCCTCACCGTCCCGGCCGGGCAGTTCCTGGTGCTGGTCGGGGCGTCGGGCTGCGGGAAGAGCACGCTGCTGCGCCTCATCGCCGGGTTCGAGCAGCCAAGCGCCGGACGCGTGCGGGTGAACGGGGCGCAGCCGGTGCCCGGGCGCGGGGCGGGCCTGGTCTTCCAGGCACCCCGGCTGCTGCCGTGGAAGACCGTCGGCGGCAACGTCGAGCTGGCGCTGCGCTACGCCGGCGTGCCCCGCGAGGACCGCCCGGCCCGCGTCGGCGAGCTGCTGGAGCGGGTGGGGCTGCCCGACGTCGCGAACCGGCGGACCTGGCAGATCTCGGGTGGCCAGCAGCAACGGGTGGCGCTGGCGCGGGCTCTGGCGGTACCGAATCCGCTGCTGCTGCTCGACGAACCGTTCGCCGCGTTGGACGCGCTGACCCGCGAGCGACTGCAGGAGGACCTGCGCCAGGTTTCCGCCGCGAGCGGGCGCACGTGCATCTTCGTCACCCACAGCGTCGACGAGGCGGTGTTCCTGGGCAGCCGGGTCGTCGTGCTGACGCAACGGCCGGGGCGCGTCGCGCTCGACGTGCCGATCGACCTGCCCCGGGCCGGCGTCGACGCCGAGGAGCTGCGCCGGGCACCCGAGTTCACCGCATACCGCGCCGAGGTCAGGAGCACTGTATGAAACTGGAGCCACTCGGGCCGCGCTTCGCCGCCGAGGTCCACGACATCGACCTCGACCGGGCGAGCGACGAGACGATCGCCGAGGTGCGGGCGGCGCTCGTCGAGCACAAGGTGCTGTTCTTCCGCGACCAGCCGCTCGACGACGACGGGCACGTGCGCCTCGGGCGGCGCCTCGGCGAGCTCACCGCCTCGCACCCGGTGGTCGGCGGCGTCGACGAGGCCCACCCCGAGGTGTACGCGCTGGACAGCAGCGACGGCGGCTTCGCCGACGTGTGGCACACCGACGTGACATTCGTGCGCCGCCCGCCGCTCGGCTCGATCCTGCGCGCGGTCACGCTGCCCGCGACCGGCGGCGACACGAACTGGGCGGACAGCCAGCTCGCCTACGAGTCGCTGTCGGCGCCGGTGCGGCGGCTGGCCGATCAGCTCGTCGCGGTCCACGACGGCAACCGCGAGTTCGGCTACTACCTGGCCCAGCGCCGCGGCGGGCGGGGCAACGAGTGGGACGGCGAGGTGGTCACCCGCCTCGACCCGGTCGAGCACCCCGTCGTGCGGGTGCACCCGGAGACCGGGCGGCGCGGGCTGTTCGTCAACCCGGGCTTCACCTCCCACATCGTGGGCGTCTCGGAGGCGGAGAGCCGCGGGATCCTCGACCTGCTCTACGCCCACCTGACCAAGCCCGAACACATCGTGCGGCACCGCTGGCGGGCCGGTGACGTGGCGATGTGGGACAACCGCAGCACCGCCCACTACGCCAACCGGGACTACGGAAGTGAGCGGCGGGTCATGCACCGCATTACACTCCGGGGTGATATCCCGATTGGTCCGATCGGATAAGGGGAATAGCTGTGGCGATGGCCCGGCCCGACTTCCTGATCGCCGGGGTGCCCAAGGCCGGCACCTCGGCACTGCACGCCGCACTGGCACCGCACCCGCAGCTGTACCTCTCCGCGGTCAAGGAGCCCAAGTTCTTCCTGACCGACGGGCCCCCGCCGCGCCACGGCGGCCCCGGCGACGTGCAGACCTACCAGGAGCACGTGTGGCGGCGCGAGGACTACGAGGCCCTGTTCGCCCCGGCCCCGCCCGGCGCGCTGACGGGTGAGGCGACCCCGTTCTACCTGCACGACCTGGACGCGCACGAGCGCATCGCCAAGCTGCTGCCGGACGTCCGCCTGATCCTCGTCCTGCGCGACCCCGTCGACCGGGCCCACTCCAACTGGGCCCACCTGTTCGGCGCCGGCCTGGAGCCGGAGGCCGACTTCCTGCGGGCGGTCGAGCTCGAGCAGCGCCGCAAGGCGGCCGGCTGGGCCCCGTTCTGGCACTACACGGACCTGGGGCGCTACGGCAGCCAGCTCGAGCACCTCCTGCGCCACGTCCCGCGCGAACGGGTGCTGCTCCTGCGCTACCGCGACCTGCGCGACGACCCCGCCGGCACCCTCGACCGGGTGTGCGCGTTCCTCGGGGTCGAGACCGGCCGGCTGCGCGCGGCGCCGCCGGACAACGTCCGGCCGTTCGTGGCCGACACGCCGGCGAATGCGGCAATCCGTCTCGCGCTGCGCACCGGCGGGCGCATCGGCCACCGCTTCCCCCGGCCGGTGCGCAAGGTGTTCCGCACGCCGCTGCTCAACCTGCTGCATCGCGGGCACCAGTCGCGTCCGTTCGTGACACCGGCGCAACGCGCGGCCCTGCTGCCTCGTTTCGCCGATGAGATCCGCAAGCTCGAAGACGTGAGCGGGGAGTCCTACGCCGACTGGCTCAGCCTCGAGCACGCCAGCCGCTACCGGCCCTAGCCCGCAGCGGCCGGCCGGGTTAGCTTCGACCGCGTCAGCCTCAAGCCATCGACCGTCGCTCCGAGAGGAACCACCTTGTCTGTACCGCCACCGCTGCCCCGCCTCCAGGACTCGACGGTGGCGGTCGCCCCGCCGGACGGGGGCACCGGCACCTGGGCGGGCGCCCCGAGCGCGTGGCGGCACGGCGAGGACATCTACCTCGCGTATCGCCTGCGCCGCCCCATCGGCGAGGGCCGCGGCTACGCCAACGTCGTCGCCCGCTCCACCGACGGCGTCGAGTTCACCCCGGTCGCCGAGGTGCACAAGGACCGCTTCGGCGGCGCCTCCCTGGAGCGCCCCGCGCTTGTCCGCACACCCGAGGGCCGCTGGCGGCTGTACGTGAGCGTCGCCACCCCCGGCACCAAACACTGGCGCGTCGACGTCCTCGAGGCCGACCGCCCCGAGGACCTCACCGACGCCCCCGCGAAGACCGTCCTGCCCGGCGACCACACCGTCGGCGTCAAGGACCCGGTGGTGCACTTCGACGGCGCCCGGTGGCACCTGTGGGCGTCGTGCCACCCGCTCGAGTCGGACGAGCACGCCGACCGCATGTCCACCTGGTATGCCACCAGCCCCGACGGCCTCGCCTGGCAGTGGCAGGGCGTGGCCCTCACCGGCCGGCCCGGCGCCTGGGACGCGCGCGGCGTGCGCGTCTCCGCCGTCCTGCCCACCAGCGACGGGGTCCTGGCCACCTACGACGGCCGCGCCACCGCCGAGGAGAACTGGGAGGAGCGCACCGGTGTGGCCACCGGCACCTTCGGCGCGCTCACCGCGACCGGGGGCGAGCCGGTCACGTCGCCGCACGCACCGGGCGGGCTGCGGTACCTCACCCTTGTCACGCTCGCCGGCGGCCGGCGCCGCCTCTACTACGAGATGACCCGCGCGGACGGCGCCCACGAGCTGCGCACCGAGGTGATCTGAGGCGGTCGGCGTCGGCGGTCAGGCGCCGAGCCAGGCCTCCGCCAGGAGCTCGAAGGAGCGCAGCCGGTCGGCCGGGTCGTGGGTGATGGTCGTGACAAGCAGCTCGTCGGCCTGCGTGACCCGGCGCAGCGTCTGCAGCCGCTCGGCCACCGCATCGGCCGTGCCGACGAAGCGGGTGTCGAGCCGGTCACGGACCAGCGCCTGGTCCGCGTCCGACCACGGCAGCGCGGCCGCCTCCGCCGGCGTCGGGTACGGGATCGCGCCCGTGCCCGTCCGGATGCTGCGGACCCAGTGCCGGAACGGCGAGCCCAGGTGCGCGGCCCGCTCGGCGGTGCCGGCCACGAGGACGTCGGCCGAGACCATGACGTAGGGGCGGTCCAGGACGCCGGGGCGGAACGCGGACCGGTAGGCCTCCACCGCCTCGAGCACGTTGGACGGCGCCACGTGGTAGTTCGCGGCGAACGGCAGGCCCCGCTCGCCGGCCACGCGGGCGCTCTCCCCGCCGCTGGAGCCGAGCACCCACAGCTGCGTCTTGGCGCCCTCGCCCGGCGTGGCGTGCACGTCGTAGCCGGCGCGGTGCAGGGTGCCGGCGATGAGGGCCTGGAGGTCGTCGACGATCGACGGGAACGGGGCCGGCTCGGCACCCGGCTGGCGCAGCAGCGTGGCGTAGGCGGCGAAGCGCGGGCCGGCGGCCAGCGTCGAGAAGTCGAACGGGGCCGGGATCAGCAGCCCGTCGACGACCCGGTCGGCGACGTCGGTGACCGGGGTCGGGCGCCCGCCCGAGCGGCCGAGGCCCAGGTCGATGCGGCCCGGGTGCAGCGCGTCGACGATCCCGAACTGCTCCACGACGGACAGCGGGGTCTGGTAGCCGACCTGCACGGCGCCGGAGCCGACCCGGATGCGGTCGGTGGCCGCGGCGATGAGGCCGATGAGCACGGCCGGGGCGGCGCCGGCGACGCCCCGGGCGAAGTGGTGCTCGGCGACCCAGTAGCGGGTGTAGCCGAGCGCGTCGGCGCGGCGGGCCACGTCGATCGACGTGCGCAGCGCCGCGCCCGCGTCGGAGCCCGAGCTGATCGGGGCCAGGTCCAGGATGGACAGCGGCACGTTCGTCATGCCGGCACCCCCAGGGGCCGGCTCGGGATCTCGCGGCGCAGCACCGGGGCGACCTCGGCCTGGAACAGCTCGAGGGACGCGCGGTGCTGCTTGTCGGTGAGGCCGTCGGCGTCGGCCTGGACGTGCATCACCTCGTGGCCGAGGCGGTCGTGGTAGCGGTGGACCTTGTCGATGATCTGCTGCGGGCTGCCGACGAGCATGGAGCTGCGCTCGATCGCGTCCTCGATCGAGGTGAAGACCGGCTTGACGCCGAAGCGTTTGAAGGTCTCCAGGCGGGCGTTGAAGATCGGGCGGTACGTGTCGATCGCCACCTGCGACCGCTCGTGGACGTAGGTCCCGGCCGAGCCGGCCCCGACGAGGGCCGTCGACGGGTCGTGGCCGTGGAAGGCCAGCCGTTCGCGGTAGTGCCGGACGAGCTCCTCATAGGGCTCGACCGGGTTGGTGACGTTTGCCGAGAACAGCGGGTCGCCGTGCTGCGCGGCCAGCTCGACCGACGCCTTGCTGGTGGCGCTGCCGTGCCAGATGCGGATCGGCTGCTGCAGCGGGCGGGGCAGGACCTCGGCGTCGGTCAGGGACGGGCGGAACCGCCCCTCCCAGGTGACCCGGTCCTCGCGCCAGAGCCGGGTGAACAGCTCGTAGCCCTCGCGGTTGCGGTCCCACTGGTCGTCGGTGGTGACGTGGAACAGCTGGGCCTGCGCGGTGCCGTTGCCCTTGCCGACGATGAGCTCCAGCCGCCCGTCGGAGAGGTTGTCGAGTGTCGCGTAGTCCTCGTAGGCGCGGACCGGGTCGAGCAGGCTCAGCGTGGTGACCGCGGTGAACAGCCGGATGCGGCTGGTGCGGGCGGCGATGTGGCTGAGCACGACCGGCGGCGAGGAGGAGATGAACGGCGCCTCGTGGCGCTCGCCGACGCCGAAGCCGTCGAAGCCCGCCTCCTCGGCGAAGACGGCGTTGTCGACGACCTCGCGCAGCCGGTCGCGCGGGGACTTCGTGCGGTCGTGGACGATCAGTGTGATGGCCAGGAATTTCATCGCGCCAGCCCCAGGTGTTCGCGCAGCGTCGTGGTGGTGTATTCGGCGCGGAAGACCCCGCGCTCCTGCAGCAGCGGCACGACGGTGTCGACGAACTCGTCGAGGCCGCCGGGCACGATGTGCGGGACGATGATGAAGCCGTCGGCGGCGTCCTGCTGCACGAAGTCGTCGATGGTGGCGGCGACCGTCTGCGGGGTGCCGATGAACGTCTGCCGGCCGAACACCTCGATGACCACGTCGCGGAGGCCGAGGTGCTTCTCCTCCGCGAGGGCCCGCCACTGCCGGGCCGTGGCCACCGGGTCGGCGAACATCCCGGCCCGGCCCTTGATGATCGAGTCCTGCTCCGGGGCCGGGTCGAACGCGGGCAGCGGGCCCTCCGGGTCGTGGTCGCTGAGGTCCTTGTTCCACAGCTGCTCGGCGAGCAGGATCGCGGTCTGCGGGCTGACCTGCTGGCGGCGGATGTGGTGGGCCTTCTCCTGCGCGTCGGCCTCGGAGGTGCCGAGCACGAACGTGCTGGCGGGCAGGATCTTGAGGTCCTCCGGCCGGCGGCCGTGGCGGGCCAGGCGGCCCTTCACGTCGGCGTAGAACGCCTTGCCGTCCTCGAGGGTGCCGTGCCGGGAGAAGATGGCGTCGGCGTCGCGGGCCGCGAACTCGCGCCCGGCGTCGGAGTCGCCGGCCTGCAGGATCACCGGGCGCCCCTGCGGGCTGTGCGGGATCGGGAAGTTCCCGGCGATGTCGATGTGCTGTCCCTTGTGGACGAACGCGCCGGGGTCGGCCTGCCGCGACCAGACGCCGGCCGCACGGTCGGCGACGATCTCGTCGGCCGCCCAGGTGGCGAAGAGCTCCCTGACGGTCTGCAGGACCTCGGCCGCGCGGGAGTAGCGGTCGTTGCGGTCGAGGTAGCCGCCGCGGCGGAAGTTCTCGCCGGTGAACGCGTCCCAGGAGGTGACGACGTTCCAGCCGGCCCGCCCGCCGGACAGGTGGTCGAACGAGGCGAGCTTGCGGGCCAGCTCGAGCGGCTCGTTGAACGTCGAGTTGAACGTGCCGGTCAGCCCGAGGTGGGTGGTGACCGCGGCCAGCCCGGCCAGGACCGTCAGGTTGTCGGGCCGGCCGACGACGTCGAGGTCGTGGATGCGGCCGCGCTGCTCGCGCAGGCGCAGCCCCTCGGCCAGGAAGAAAAAGTCGAACTTCCCGCGCTCGGCGGTCTGCGCGAGGCGGCGGAACGACTCGAACTCGATCTGGCTGCCGGACGCCGGGTCGCTCCACACCGTGGTGTTGTTGACGCCGGGGAAGTGCGCGGCGAGGATCACCTGCTTCGTGCTCATGCCGCCCTACCTTTCATAGCGAGCCCAGGTTTGATATTGATCTGGGTTGACGCGGGCGAGGCAGGTATGGCTTTCATGCTGGCTGCCGTCGATGGTTCAGGACGCATGGCCGCCTGCCTCGTCTGCTCTTGCTGACTGCTGATTGGGCTCTGCGATCCATCGCTGTGTAGGGCGTTGACGGCGGCAAGAGCGCGCGGTGACAGGCCATGGGAGAAGGGAGTCAGATGGCTGTCGCGGTCGGAGTCGATGTGGCCAAGGAACTGCACTGGGCCGCCATCGTGCACACCGAGACCGGGAAACTGCTGGCCAGCTGCAAGGTAGCCAACGAACCGGCGGCGATCCATGAGTTGATCGACCAGATCCACGCGGCCGAGGGCGATCACGGCCCGGCGACGGTCGCGATCGACGTACTCGGCGGGATCGCCGGGCTGTTGCAGGTCATGCTCAGCGACGCCGGCTTGGACCTGGTCCACGTATCCGGGCTGGCAGTCAACCGGGCCCGGCGGGCCACCCGCGGTGGCGAGCACAAGTCGGATCCGCGCGATGCCAAGGTGATCGCCGATCAGATCCGGCTGCGCCGCGAGGAACTGCGCCCGGTCACCACCGACACCGACGCCGATGCCGAACTGCGGCTGCTGGCCGGACGCCGCCGGGAGCTCGTGGTCGATCAGACCCGCCGCATCGCACGGCTGCGGGACCTGCTCGCCTCGATCCATCCCGGCCTCGAACGCGTGCTCGACCCGACCAACAAAGCCGATGCCGCACTGCTGGCCCGCTATGTCACCCCGGCCGAAATCCGCCGCGCCGGCCGCAACCGGATCATCACCTACCTGCGCACCACCGGCCGGCACAACACCGCCGTCATCACGGCCTTGGCCGACAAAGCCCTGACCGCCGCAACCGGGCAGCACCTCACGGTGCCCGGCGAGGCAGTCGCTGCCGACATCGTGCGTGACCTCGCCCGCGAGGTGCTCGCCGGCCGCGACAAACTCGCCGCGATCGACGCCCGGCTCGCCGAGGCGCTCACCCGCCACCCTGACGCGGCCCTCGTCCAGTCCCTGCCCGGGATGGGGGCCACCCTGACCGCCGAGTTCCTCGCCGTGGCAGGCGGCATCAGCCGATTCGCCAGCGGCAACCAGCTCGCCTCCGCAGCCGGACTCGCCCCCGTGCTGCAACAATCCGGCAAGATGCACTACCTGCGCCGCGCCAACGCCGGCGACAAAACCCTCAAACGCATCTTCTACCAATCGGCGTTCTGCGCCCTGCAACGAGACCCGGCCAGCCGCGCCTTCTACGACCGCAAACGAGCCGAAGGAAAGCGGCACCACCAAGCCCTCATCGCCCTGGCCCGCCGACGCATCAACGTCCTGCACGCCATCCTGCGCACCCGGCAGCCCTACCAAGCAAACTTTGCTCTCGCCTCTTGACTCAGACATTAGGCTGCGATCTCCTCGGTGCGGGCGTAGCGGTTCGCGGGTCGCGCGAGGCCGAGGTGGCCGCGCAGGGTGGTCTCGGTGTAGCCGGTGCGGAACACGCCCCGCTCCCGCAGGATCGGCACCAGTTCGTCGACGATCGCGTCCAGGTCGGCCGGCAGCGCCCCCGGCCGCAGCCGGAACCCGTCGAGCCCGGCCGCCCGCCACCGCAGGAGCAGATCGGCCAGCTCCGCCGCACTTCCCGCAAACACGAAGGCATCGCTGCTGTACTGTCCGGAGCCCGCCGAATCCAGCCGCTGCTTGCGGGCCGGGTCCAGGAACACGTTCACGTCGGCGAACACGAGCAGCCGGCGGTCGGTCAGCGAGCGCACCTCGTCGACGATCGCGCGGGCGTGGCCGGCGTCGGCCGGGGTGACGAAGACGACGTCCGCGCCGGCGGCGGCGAACTCGTACGGCACCCGAGAGTGCGCGAGCGCGGTGACGACCGGCTGGCCCTGCGGCGGGCGGGGCGTGATCGACGGGCCCTTGACGCTGAAGTGCTTCCCGGCGAAGTCGATGTAGTGCAGCTTGTCGCGGTCGACGAAGCGCCCCGTGGCCGCGTCGCGGATGACGGCGTCGTCCTCCCAGCTGTCCCAGAGCCGGCGCACGACCTCGATGTGGTCGGCGGCGTCCTCGAACAGGCCCGAGATCAGCTCGGGGTCGATGGCGTCCGGGTCGCCGTTCGCGGCGGCGAGGGCGGCCGCGACGACGTCGGGGTCGACGGCGACGCGGGCCCGCCAGCCGGCCCGGCCGGTGCTGATGTAGTCGAGGGTGGCCAGCTGGGTGGAGACGTGGAACGGCTCGGTCGTCGTGGTCAGCACCGTGGGGACCAGGCCGATGCGGCTGGTCAGCGGGGCGACGCGGGCGGCGATGAGCAGCGCGTCGAGGTGGCCGCGGACGTTGCCGGCGCCGCCGGGGGCCAGGCCGTGGGAGTCCTCGATGGTGACGAAGTCGAGCGCGCCCTCCTCGGCCCGGCGCACCAGCCCCAGCCAGTAGTCGGCGGTGAACAGCTCCTCGGTCCGCGCGGACTCCTCGCGCCAGGCCGCCGGGTGCCAGCCGGCGCCGTCGAGGGCCACCGCGAGGTGCAGGGGGTCGGTCGTGCTCATGCCCGGTACTCCCGGTCGGCGGGGCGGGCGTCGAGGGCCCCGGCGATGGTGACCCTCTGTGACCGCCTGCCGAACCGGTCGGCGCCGGTGCGGTAACGCCCCGGGGCGGGGGCGGCCGGTACGTGGCCGGTGCATCGGCAGCGCGGCCGGGTGTCGTCGGGAGTGCGGGTTATGCGGTACACGCCGCGGGCCTCGGTATCGACCGGGCTGACCAGACGGCTGGAGCGGGGCGGTTTCGACATGCGGGACCTCCGTTGTGCCGGAGCAATAGCCGACTTATCCTACGTGCAAGATATGTTTTTGGCGAGGGCTTCGTGACATGGCCGACAGGAACGCCCATCGACCGTTGACAGTCACGCTGAGCCACTGCTCAACTGGCCGACACCACCCGACGAGCCACCCCGAGGAATGTCCATGCGTGGATACATAGGTCGATACCTGGCCGGCCTGGCCGCCGTCGCGCTGCTGACCGCCGGCTGCGGCGGCGGCGCGGCCGAGGACCCGGGAGCCGCCGCGGGCGCGCCGGTCACCGGCGGCAAGCTGACGTGGGCGGTGGAGACCGAGCCGGTCACCTTCAACCCGCACCAGTACGCGCAGGCCAAGGCCCGGCTGCTGGTCTGGAACAGCTTCGAGGCGCTCCTCACGCACGACGAGAAGGGCGGCTACGTCCCGTGGCTGGCGAAGTCCTACGAGGCCTCGTCCGACGGCAAGGCGTACACCTTCAAGCTGCGTGACGACGTGAAGTTCCACGACGGCGACAGGTTCGACGCCGCCGCGGTCAAGGCGAACCTCGACCAGCTCCTCGTGCCGGGCTACGCTCCGGGCGTCACGTCGACGCAGCTCAAGTACTACGCCGGGGCCAAGGTCGTCGACAGCTCCACCATCGAGGTCGACCTCAAGCAACCCGACGTGGGCATCCTGGACTTCTTCGCCTCGCCGCAGGGCGCGCAGATCTCGCCGAAGTCGCTCAAGAGCCCGAACCTCAAGGCCGGCGGCCCGGACGTGGTCGGCACCGGCCCGTTCATCCTCGACCGCTACAGCAAGGGCCAGGAGGTCCACTACAAGAAGAACCCGGACTACCACTGGGCGCCGGCCAACGCGGGGCACCAGGGCGCCGCGTATCTCGACGAGGTCACGTACCGGTTCCTCAAGGAGTCCTCGGTCCGCGTCGGCGCGCTCACCTCGCAGCAGGTCGACGTCATCGAGGGCGTCCCCGCCACCGAGCAGGGCCTGGTCAAGGCCGACCCCAACCTGCAGTTCAGCCAGCACCTCAACAGCGGTACCGCGTACAACTATTACTTCAACCAGACCAGGGCGCCGTTCAACGACATCAGGGTCCGCAAGGCGTTCCGCGACGCGGTCGACGTCGACGGGGTCCTGCAGGGCGTGTACCGCGGCACCGCGACCCGGGCCTGGAGCATCCTGAGCCCGTCCGGGCCGTACTACGACGCGTCGCTGGAGAAGACCTACGGCAACGACCCGGCCGAGGCCGGCAGGCTGCTCGACGAGGCCGGCTGGGCCACCAGGGACGCCGATGGCTTCCGCACCAAGGACGGCGCCCGGCTCACCGTGCGCATCGTGCTGTCGGCGCCGTTCGTGCGCGACAAGCGCGACATCCTGGCCCAGGCCGTCCAGGCCGCGGTCAAGCAGTCGGCCGGCATCGACCTGCAGGTGAAGGTCGTCGACCAGGGCACCGCCACCGACGCGCTCAACAAGGGCGAGTTCGAGGTCTTCGACAACTCCCGGGCCGACACCGACGCCGGCGCCGCGCTCACGCTGATCGTGCCCAAGGGCGCCCCGATCAACCGGCACGGCTTCACCAGCCCCGAGCTCGACGCGCAGGTCGCGGCCGGCTCGGCGACGTCCGACCCGGCCAAGCGCAAGGAGATCTACACCTCCATCCAGCGCACGCTCACCGACAACGCGACACTGCTGCCCCTCTACGCCCCGGCGGACCAGATCGCCGCCCAGAAGACGGTCGGCGGCCTCGGCTTCGAGCCGACCGCGGGGGTACCGGGCAGCGCCTACAACGTCTGGATCGGAAAGTAGCAACCATGTGGCGAGCCGTACTCCGGCGCCTCGGCAGCGGGGCGGTGGTCCTCTGGGCCGCCGCCACCGCGGCCTACCTGGCGCTGCACCTGGCGCCCGGCGACACCGTCGACACGCTCGTCGGCGACGGGCCGGACACCCCGCAGATCCGCGCGCAGATCGCGGCCGACCTCGGCCTGGACCGCCCCGCGGTGGTGCAGTACGTCACCTACCTGTGGCGGCTGCTGCACGGTGACTTCGGCCGCTCCTACGTCCTGCAGCGCCCCGTCACCGACATCATCGCCAGCCAGGTCTGGCCGACGGTGAAGCTGACCCTGGCCGCGAGTGCATTCACCGTCGTCGTGGCGCTCGGGCTGGCCCTGCTCAGCACCGGGCGCACCGGCCGGTGGCGCTGGGTGCGCGGGCTGGCCTCGGCCCTGGAGCTCTCGGCCGTCTCCGCGCCCGGCTTCCTCATCGGCATCCTGCTGCTGAGCGTCTTCTCGTTCCGCTTCGGCTGGTTCCCGGTCTCCGGCGACCGCGACCTGTCCGCGCTCGTCCTGCCCGCACTGTCGCTGGCCCTGCCGCTCGGCGGCCTGCTCAGCCAGGTCATCCGGGAGGGCCTCGAACGCGCGCTCGACGAGCCGTTCGCGGTGACCGCCCGCTCCCGCGGGCTGACCCGCCAGGCGCTGCTGTGGCGCCATGCGCTGCGCCACGCCCTGCTGCCCGCCGTCACCCTGGCCGGCACGCTCATCGGCTTCCTGCTCAGCGCGGCCGTCGTCGTCGAACGCGTCTTCGGCCGGCCGGGCCTGGGCCAGGTCGCCACCGACGCCGTGGGCACCAAGGACATCCCCGTGGTCCTCGCCGTGGTGATGCTGTCGGCCGCCATCTACGTCGCGCTCAGCACGCTGGCCGACCTGACGTACCTCATCATCGACCCCCGGCTGCGGAAGGGCTGACATGTCGATCACGCTCTCGGCCACGCCCGCCACCAGCGCCCAGCCGGCCCCGGCGCCCGCGGAGGAGCGCCGGTCCCGGCTGCGGCGGCTCCGGGCTCCCGGGCTCGTCGCCGCGGTCGTCGTCATCGCGCTGATCCTGATCGCCGCGATCGCCCCCGGGCTGCTGACCGGCGCCGACCCGCTGGCCGCCGACCCGTTCGCGGCCCTGCAGGCGCCCAGCGGCGGGCACTGGTTCGGCACCGACCAGCTCGGCCGCGACGTGTTCACCCGCACCGTCCACGGCGCCCGGTACTCCCTGGCCATCGGCGCCGCCTCGACCGCGCTGTCGCTGCTGGCTGGCGGGCTCGTCGGGCTCCTCGCGGGCCTCGCGCCCCGGTGGATCGACGAGGTCCTCAGCCGCGCCCTCGATGTGCTGTCGGCCTTTCCGGAGGTACTCCTGGCGCTGCTCTTCATCGCCTTCACCGAGCCCGGCACCCCCAGTCTGGTGCTGGCCATCGCCCTGGCGTTCGCACCGCGCTACGGGCGCATCGTGCGGGCCCAGACCCTGCTGGTGCGCCGGGCCGGATACGTCGAGCAGGCGGTCACGTTCGGCCTGTCCCGGGCCCGGCTGGTCTGGCGGCACGTCCTGCCCAACGTCCTCGGGCCGCTGCCGATCCTGGCCACCATCGGCCTGGGCACCGCGATCGTCAACGCGTCGGCCCTGTCGTTCCTCGGCATGGGCCCGCAGCCGCCGACCCCGGAGTGGGGCGCGATGCTCGCCGAGAGCCGCAGCTACCTGCGCGTCGCCTGGTGGTCGGCGATCCTGCCGGGCGCGACCCTCACCATGACCGTCATCGCGCTGACCGCCCTCGGCCGCCGGCTGCAGCGCCGCTTCGAAGGCAGGCGCTGACATGACACTCGTCGAGGTCGAGAACCTCCGGGTCACGTTCCCCGGGCCGGTCCACGCCGTGCGCGGGATCAGCTTCACCGTCGAGCGCGGCGAGTGCGTGGCCATCGTCGGCGAGAGCGGCTCCGGCAAGAGCGTCACCGCGCGCACCCTCGTCGGGCTGGCCGGCGCGACAGCCATCGTCGAGGCCGGCACGCTGCGCCTCGACGGCCGCGACACCATCGGCTTCGGCGACCGCGAGTGGCGGCGGCTGCGCGGCCGGGTCGCCGGGCTCGTCCTGCAGGACGCCCTGGTCTCCCTCGACCCGCTCAACACCGTCGGGCAGGAGATCGGCGAGGTCCTGCGGGTGCACGCCATCGGCACCGCGGGTGAGCGCACCGGGCGGGTCACCGCCCTGCTCGACGCGGTCGGCGTGCCGGACCCGGCCGAGCGGGCAGAGCAGTACCCGCACCAGCTCTCCGGCGGGCTGCGCCAGCGCGCGCTCATCGCCTCGGCCATCGCCGCCGACCCGCCGCTGCTCATCGCCGACGAGCCGACCACCGCCCTCGACGTGACAGTCCAGGCCCAGCTGCTGCGCCTGCTCGCCGAGCGCAAGGCCGCCGGGTCGACGCTGCTGCTGGTCAGCCACGACCTGGCCGTCGTCTCCTCGATCGCCGACCGGGTCCTGGTCATGCACGACGGCGTCATCGTCGAGCAGGGGCCGACCGCCGCCGTGCTCGCCGACCCGCAGCACGAGTACACCAAGCTGCTGCTGGCCGCGGTGCCCACCGCGGCCTCGAAGGGGCTGCGGCTCAGCTCGGCCGAGCGGGTGGCGCTGCCGCAGCGGGCCGTCGCGGCGGACGACGTCGTGCTGCGGGCCGAGGGGCTCCAGCACCACTACGGGGCCCGGCACGTCGTCGACGACGTCGGCTTCACCCTCGCCCGCGGCGAGACCCTGGGCATCGTCGGCGAGTCCGGCTCCGGCAAGACGACTGTCGCCCGGATCGCGCTCGGCCTCGTCGAGCCCGCGGCCGGCGCCGTCCACCTCGGCGGCACCCGCTGGAGCGGCGTGCCCGAGCGGCGCCGGCGGCCCCTGCGCCGGCGCATCCAGGTGATCGCCCAGGACCCGCTGAGCTCCTTCGACCCGCGGTACACCGTCGAGAAGCTCGTCGCCGAGCCGCTCGATCTGCGCGGCGCCGCCCGCCGGGACCGGGTCGTGGAACTCCTCGAACGGGTCGGGCTCGGCCCGGCCCACCTGCGCCGGCACCCGCGGGAGCTCTCCGGCGGGCAGCGCCAGCGGGTGGCGATCGCCCGGGCCGTCGGGCCGCGCCCGGACGTCATCGTCTGCGACGAGCCGGTCTCCGCGCTCGACGTGTCGATCCAGGCCCAGGTCCTGGACCTGCTCGCCGACCTGCAGGCGGCCGACGGCACCGCGCTGCTGTTCATCTCCCACGACCTGGGCGTCGTGCACCACCTCGCCGACCGGGTGCTGGTCATGCATGACGGCCGGGTCGTGGAGCAGGGCCCGGTCGAAGAGGTCTTCACCCGACCGACCGACGACTACACGAAGGCGCTGCTCGCCGCGGTGCCCCGGCTGGAGGCCGCCCGATGACCCACTCCGCAGTGCGGTTCTACGCCCTGGAGGTCGACGCGCCCGATCCGGCGTCCCTCGAGGCCCGGGTCCGGGCGGCCGAGGCGGCCGGATACGCGTTCGTCACGTTCCCCGACGACCCGCTGCGCGGCGGGATCGAGGCCGGCGTGCGGGCCGCGTTCCTCGCCCGGCGCACCACCCGCATCGGCCTCGCGCCGACGCTGCACGCGACCACCACCGAGCCGTTCCACCTCGCCACCCAGCTGGCCAGCCTCGACCACGCGTCGCTGGGCCGGGCCGGCTGGGTCGTCGGGGCCACGTCGGACCCGGCCGCCCTGGCCACCGTCGGGCGCACCGAGGTCGACCCGGCGGAGGTCGGTGACGTCGTCGACGTGGCCCGGCGGCTGTGGGACTCGTGGGAGGACGACGCCATCATCCGCGACGTGCCGACCGGGCGGTTCCTCGACCCGGCCCGCGTGCACCACGTGCACTTCGAGAGCCCGCGGTTCTCGATCGTCGGCCCGCTCATCACGACCCGCCCGCCCCAGGGGCAGGTGGTCGTCATCGGCTCGCCTGCACTCGGCATCACCGACCGCCTCGACGTGCTCGTGGTGGAGCCCGGCGCGGACGTCGAGCGGGGTGACGCCCTCGTGTTCGCGGCCGTGCCGGCCGGGTTCGACGTGTCCACACTGGACGGTGCCGCCGACGGTGTGCTGATCCGCGACGACGGCGGGGAGCTGGCGCCCGTCCCAGCCCCTTCGACCGCCGCCACGCTGCGTCAGGCCCTGGGCCTGGCCCGGCCGGCGAACCGCTTCGCACGTGCCCGGGGTACAGCATGAGCCGCTTCCTGCATCTGGGTGTCTTCTTCACCGGCGTCGGACCCAACCTGTTGTGGACCGAGCCCGACTTCGCCGACCACACGCACATCGACACGTTCCTGCACGTCGCCAGGGCCCTGGAGCGCGGCCTGTTCGACGCGTTCTTCCTCGGGGAGGGGCTGCGCGTGCGGGAGAACCGCGGCACCGTGCACGCCCTCGACGTCGCCGGGCGCCCCGACGCCATCACCCAGCTCGCCGCGCTTGCCGCGCAGACCACGCACATCGGGCTCGTGGCCACCCAGAACACCACGTACAACTACCCGGCCGACCTGGCCCGGCGCCTGGCCAGCCTCGACGCGGTGTCCGGCGGGCGGGCCGGCTGGAACATCGTGACCACCGACAACGCCTGGACCGGGGAAAACTTCCGGCACGGCGGCTGGCTGGCGCACGAGCGGCGCTACGAGCGGGCGTCGGCGTTCGTCGCGGCGGCCAAGGCGCTGTGGCGGGGTGAACGGGTCACCGCGGACCGCGACATCCTGCGCCTGGACGCCGTCGGCGCGGTGCCGCCGAGCCCGCAGGGGCGGCCGGTGCTGTTCCAGGCCGGTGACTCGCCCGGCGGCCGCGACCTCGCCGCCCGCCACGCCGACGTCGTGTTCTCGGCCAACACGAGCTACGAGAAGGCGGCCGCCTACGCGGAGGATCTGCGCGGGCGGCTGCGCGCGATCGGGCGGCCGGTGGACGCGGTGCGCATCCTGCCGGGCGCGTCGGTCGTGCTCGGCGACACCGCGGCCGAGGCCGAGGAGAAGGCCCGCTGGATCAAGCGCGAGCAGACGACCGGGCCGCGGGCCATCGCGTACCTGGAGCAGTTCTGGGGCAAGGACCTGTCCGGCTACGACCCCGACGGCCCGCTGCCCGACATCGACCCCGCCGAGGGCGAGCTGGACCCGTCCCGCGGGACGCTGCCGATCGAGTTTCGCACCGGCAAGGCGGCCCGCATCGCCGGCTGGCGCGAGCTGGCCGCGGAGCGCAACCTGTCGATCCGGGACCTGGTCATCGCGGTCAGCCCCGGCCACGAGAGCTTCACCGGCACGCCCGGGCAGGTCGCCGACGAGTGGGCCCGCTACGTGCGCGACGGCGTCGTCGACGGCTTCAACCTGCTCCCCCAGCAGCTGCCCGGCACCGTCGAGGACGTGGTGGACCGGCTGGTGCCCGAGCTGCAGGCGCGCGGCGTGTACCGCACCGAGTACACCGGCACCACCTTGCGGGACCACCTGGATCTCGATCCCTCTTCCCTATCGAATCACTAGGAAATTGGCTAGACTGGCATGACCGGTACACCAGCGGAAGGACGGGCCGAACCGATGACCTCGCCCGCACTGCTCTCCCCCGCCGACCTGCGCCGCGTCTTCGGGGCGTTCCCGACCGGCGTGACGGCGATCGCCGCGATCGTCGACGGCACCCCGGTCGGCCTCGCCGCCAGCTCGTTCACGTCGGTGTCCCTCGACCCGCCGCTCGCGTCGGTGTGCATCGCCCGCACCTCGACCACCTGGCCGGTCCTGCGCCGGGCCCCCCGCCTCGGCGTCAGCGTGCTCGCCGCCGACCAGGAGCGCCTCGGCCGCCAGCTCGCCCAGCGCGACGGCGACCGGTTCGCCGGGGCCACCTGGCGGGCCAGCCGCGACGGGGAGATCCTCCTCGACGGCGCGTGCGCCTGGCTGGACTGCAGCATCGAGGAGGAGTACCCGGCCGGCGACCACGTCATCGTCCTGCTGCGCATCCACGACCTCGACGCCGACCACGCCGCCGCGCCGCTGGTCTTCCACCGCAGCGCCTTCGGCCGCCTGCACCGGGCGGCGTAGCCGTTCAGCCCGTCATGAACTGCCGCAGCAGCCCGGGGACCGCGGCCTCGGCCACCCGGACGGCCTCGGCGTCGGCGACGTCGAGGATCGCGTAGCCCTGGCGGCCGCCGGCGGTGGTCGCGGTGAGCGTCGTCAGGCCGGCCCGGCGCTGGAACAGCGACGTGGTCAGGTTCCAGCCGATGACGGCGTCGGTGCGCAGCACGTAGCGGCGCCGCACCAGGCTCCCCTGGCGGCTGACCAGCCAGCCGCCGGTCACCGCGTGGCCGAGCGCCCCGGCCCGGTCCCAGGCCAGCAGCAGGCCGAGCGGCAGCAGGGCCAGGGCCGTCAGGAACGCCCACCACGGCACCCCGGCCACCAGCACCGACGCCAGCACGATCAGGATCATGACCGTGCTCGTCACGCCGGCCCGGGTGAACCGGCGCAGCGTGGCCCGGCGGCCGTGGCCGGCCAGCGCCATCCGCAGCGGCTCGGCGGCGCCGATGACCGTCCCGGCCACGTCCGCGGCGACCGTGTGCGGCGCCGGCGGCAGCAGGACGGAGCCGCCGCGCTCGGCGCCGCGGCCAACCCGCAGTCCGGTGGCGATGGCGAGGACCCGGGCACCGCCGACCGCCCGCAGCAGCAGCGGCTCGCTGAGCTCCACCCCGCGCAGCCGGCGCTCCTCGATCGTGGTGTTGCGGGTGGTGAGCAGCCCGCGCCGCACGTGCAGGGTGCCGCTGTCGTGCCGGCTGAGCCGGAAGCCCCAGAACGCCAGGACGTAGCCGACTGTCGACGCGACGGCGGTGAACACCACGATCCCGGCGATGACCAGCAGGATCGCCACCGGCAGCGGCCGCTGCTGCAGGTAGTCGATCGACGCGTGCACGAGACCGATCTTCGTGAGGTCGACGTGGCTCTCGTTCACCAGCCGCGACCCGAGGCCGACAAGCACACCGATCGTGACCAGGCCCGACAGCGTGAACGGGCCGTATCTGATCCAGCCCGGCCGCAGCGCCGCGAGCAGCGTCTCCTGGGTGGCGCTCGCCACCTCCGGCACCGCGGTGGTGCCCGGCGCGGCCACCGGGCGGTGCAGGAGCTCGCGGTGCAGGTTCTCGGCCGCGGCGGCGCCGAGCCCGTCGAACTTCACGCCGTCGTTCTTCTTGTCGGTCTGGCCGGTGCCGACGGTGACCCGGGCCAGGCCGAAGACGCGGTGCAGCAGGTGCGCGGTGACGTCGACGGTGCGGATGCGGTCGCGGGGCACGGTCAGCGTGCGCCGGCGGATGAGGCCCCGGCGGACCTGGACGTATTCGGGGGTGATCCGGAACGACGTGGTGAAGTAGCGCAGGAAGCCCAGCCCGATGCCGAGCCCGCCGATGCCGAGCGCCCACCAGCCGCCGTCCGCGCCGTTGTTGGTCTGCACCCCGACGAGCACCGCGATCAGCGGGAAGATCAGCCGGCGCAGCTCCATCACGGGGTGGACCGCCAGCATCCGCGGGCTCAGCCGCCGCCAGCCGTCGCCGGTGTCCGCCACCGCCCCCTCGGCCGGCCCGAGCGCGGTGGTCACGTGGCGTCCCCGGTCGACTGGCCGACCCGGCTGGTCAGGTCGGCGACGAGCCGGTCGGCGTCGGCCGCGGCCAGCCCCTCGATCTTGATCGGACCGGCCGCCGAGGCCGTCGTCACCGTCACGTTCGCGAGCTTGAACAGCTGTTCGATCGGCCCGCGCTCGCTGTCGACGGTCTGCACCCGCGAGATCGGCGCGATCCGCCGCTCCTGGCTGAGCCACCCCGTCTGGGTGTACACCGCCGTCGGCGTCGCCTCCCAGCGGTGCACCCGGTAGCGCCACTGCGGCATCGCGACCAGGTGCGCCGCGGCCAGCACCAGCCAGGCCGCGGCCACGAGCACGTGCGGCAGCCGGCCCCCGTCGCTGTCGGCGAACCACCAGATCGCCTGGGGCACGATCAGCACGATCCACAGCACCGCGGCCCGGGCCGCCCAGTACCACAGGGCGCGCGGACTGACCCGGTGCATGGGCGGCCGCAGCCGCACCACCTCTGCCGTCATCCGATCATCATGGACCCTGCCACCGCGGGATCATCAAGACATATGTCATGGGTGGGCGCCGTCACTTCGTCCGTTTGTGCAGGTACCTCCCCGGGTACGCGAACCACTGATTGGATCGCAGGGCTAAAGGAGAATAGATGTCGACCGACGCGATTGTGCTGCTCAAAGACGACCACAAGACCGTCAAGCGGCTGTTCAAGGAGTTCCAGAGCGCCGAGGACGGCCCGGCCGCGCGCAAGGCCGAGATCGTGGAGCAGATCCTCAAGGAGCTGACGGTCCACACGTACATCGAGAACGAGGTCATGTACCCCGAGGTCCGCAAGCTCCTGCCCGACCTCGAGGACGACGTGCTCGAGTCGTACGAGGAGCACCACGTCGCCGACGTGCTGTGCTTCGAGCTGGCCGCGATGGACGCCGAGGACGAGCACTTCGACGCGAAGGTCACGGTGCTCATCGAGAACGTGACCCACCACATCGAGGAGGAGGAGCAGGAGTGGTTCCCGAAGGTCCGCGAGGGCCTGGGCCGCAGCCAGCTCCAGGAGATCGGCGCGAGGATGCTCGAGCTCAAGCCGAAGGCCCCGACCCGGCCCACGCAGCCGGCGGCGCTGAAGAAGGCGCTCGACGCGATGCGCGCCTGAGGAGGCGACAGTGGTCAACTTCGGATACACCCTGATGACCGAGCAGAGCGGACCGAAGGATCTGGTCCGCTACGCGGTGCGGGCGGAGGAGGCCGGCTTCGACTTCGAGGTCTGCAGCGACCACTACTCGCCGTGGCTGACCGAGCAGGGCCACGCGCCCTACGCCTGGTCGGTCCTCGGCGCCGTGGCCCACGCGACCGAACGCGTCGAGCTGGCGACCTACGTGACGTGCCCGACCCAGCGGTACCACCCGGCGGTCGTCGCCCAGAAGGCGGCCACGCTGCAGCTGCTGGCCGACGGCCGCTTCACCCTCGGCCTGGGTGCCGGGGAGAACCTCAACGAGCACGTCACCGGCGAGGGCTGGCCACCGGTCGCCCAGCGCCAGGACATGCTCGAGGAGGCCGTGCAGATCATCCGGGCCCTGCACACCGGCGACCTGGTGACGTGGGAGGGCGACTACTTCCGGGTGGACTCCGCCCGCATCTGGGACACCCCGGACGGCGGTGTCCCGATCGGCCTGGCCGTGTCGGGCGAGAAGTCGGTCGAGCGCTTCGCCCCGCTGGGCGACCACCTGATCGCCGTCGAGCCCGACGCCGACCTGGTCAAGGGCTGGAACAAGGCCCGCCCCGCGGGTGCCGCGAGGTCCCGGGCCATCGGGCAGATCCCGATCTGCTGGGCTCCGTCCCGGCAGGAGGCGGTCGACCTGGCCCACGAGCAGTTCCGCTGGTTCGGCGGCGGCTGGTTCGTCAACGCCGACCTGCCCACGCCGGCCGGCTTCCACGCGGCGAGCCAGTTCGTGCGCAAGGAGGACGTCGCGGACTCGATCGCCTGCGGCCCCGACCTGGACGAGCTGGCCGAGAGCGTCAGGCCCTACTGGGAGGCCGGCTTCACGGACGTCGCGGTCGTGCAGGTCGGCGACGTCCTGCAGCAGCGCTTCCTGGACGAGGCCGCGGGGCCGCTGCTGGAGCGCCTGCGCACCCTCGCGAAGTAGCACCTGGGGCGGGTCCGGGAGGCCCGTGCCCGTGTGGTCGAGAGCCGGCCCTCGTCATGAGGGCCGGCTTTCGTCGTGCGGGCCGGCTTTCGTCGTGCGGGCCGGTCCGAAGCGCACACAGTGCGGGCCGGCCCCCGCGTCGCGGGAGCCGGCCCTCGTCATGCCTGCGGGCGGCGCTGCGCCCTTATGCGACCGAGGCCGGGAACCGGTCCCAGACGCGGTGCAGGGGCAGGAGCGCCTGCACCGCCTCGAGTGTCGCCGCGCCGTCCTCGCCCGTGACGACGCCCGGTGAGCCGGCCACGCCGACCTGCTGCAGGGCCTCCGCGCCGGTGCCCCAGGCGCCGATCGCCTTGCCGTGGCGCCACGCCTCGTCGATGAGCAGGAGCACGCGCGGGTCGACGGTCGCCGAGTCCGAGGCGCCCGCCTTCGCGTCCCGCGCCGGTATCGCATCGGGCGACGGCGCCGGCGCGGCGGCCAGCAGCAGCGCGTCGAACTCCACCGAGCGGGCGGCGGCGAAGGTCCGCTGGACCGTCAGGTCGCCGATCAGGCCACCGTGCGGCCCGATGACGAGCGGGACCATGCCGGCGCCGAGGATCGTGCGGCGGACCGCGTCGACGTCCTCGGTGCCGCCGGTCTGCGGGCCCACGACGATGCCGATGACCCGGCCGTCCGGGGGCCACGCCTGGCCGACCTGCGACAGTGCCGGGCTCGGTGCGACGTCGGCCACCGGCTCCGTCGCCTCGGGGGTGGGCAGGCCCAGGCCCGCGGCCACCTCGGCGCACAGCACCGGGTCGATGTTGGCCAGGCACTGCAGCTGCCGCTCGCGGATCTCCTGGTGGTAGCAGCGCGACAGTTCGAACGTGTAGGCGTTGATGATGTGCTCGCGCTCGACAGGCGTCATGCTCAGCCAGAACAGCCGGACCTGGCTGTAGTGGTCGGCGAACGAGGCCGGGCTCGCCCGCACCTTCGGCGCCTCGGTGACGGTCACCGGCAGGTCGGCGAACGCGGCCTGGTCGGCGCCCGCGGTGAACGGGTTGCCGCCGTCGAGGGAGTTGGGGCGGTACGGCGCCACCCCGCCGTGCACCGCCTGCTGGTGGAAGCCGTCGCGGAGCATGTCGTTGACCGGCGCGTGCGGCCGGTTGACCGGGATCTGGTTGAAGTTCGGCCCGGCCAGGCGGGTGATCTGGGTGTCGACGTAGGAGAACAGGCGGCCCTGCAGCAGCGGGTCGTTGGTGACGTCGATGCCCGGGGGCAGGTGACCCAGGTGGAAGGCGCTCTGCTCGACCTCGGCGAAGAAGTTGGTCGGGGTGCGGTCAAGCACCATGCGCCCGACCGGCTGCACCGGTGCGAGCTCCTCCGGCACCATCTTCGTCGGGTCGAGCAGGTCGACGCCGGCGAACGTCTCGTCCGCCGTGTCCGGGAACACCTGCAGACCCAGCTCCCACTCGGGGAACGCGCCGGCCTCGATGGCGTCGTACAGGTCGCGGCGGTGGTAGTCCGGGTCGACGCCGGCGATCAGCTGCGCCTCCTCCCAGGTGAGGGAGTGCACGCCGAGCTTGGGCTTCCAGTGGAACTTCACCAGGGCGGTGTCGCCGGCCGCGTTGACGAGCCGGAAGGTGTGGACGCCGAAGCCCTCCATCATCCGGTACGAGCGCGGGATGCCCCGGTCGGACATGTTCCACATCGTGTGGTGCTGGGCCTCGGTGTGCAGCGACACGAAGTCCCAGAACGTGTCGTGGGCGCTCTGGGCCTGCGGGATCTCCCGGTCCGGGTGCGGCTTGCCGGCGTGGATGACGTCCGGGAACTTGATCGCGTCCTGGATGAAGAACACCGGGATGTTGTTGCCGACGAGGTCGAAGTTGCCCTCCTCGGTGTAGAACTTCGTGGCGAAGCCGCGGGTGTCGCGGACCGTGTCGGCCGAGCCCCGGGAGCCCAGGACCGTCGAGAAGCGCACGAAGACCTCGGTGCGCACGTCCTTGGCCAGGAACGCGGCCCTGGTGACGTCGGCCGCGGTCCCGTACCCGATGAAGTAGCCGTGCGCCCCGGTCCCACGGGCGTGCACGACCCGCTCGGGGATGCGCTCGTGGTCGAAGTGCGTCATCTTCTCGCGGAAGTGGTGGTCCTGCAGCAGGACCGGGCCGCGCGGCCCGGCCTTCAGCGAGTGGTCGGTGTCGCGCAGGCGGGTGCCGGTCGACGTGGTGAGGAAGTCGCCCTGCTGCGCCTTGGAGATCGGCGGTGCCCCGGTCGCCACGCCGGTGGGGCTGACCGTCGCCGGGGTCCCCTGCTCCTTGGACGGGGGCGGCGGGCCGGTGGGGTCGGTCGGCTCGGTCAAGGACGGCGTGACGCTGCCCGGCTTGCCGGGCACGTCGGGCGTCAGCGCGTTTGTCACCTTGGCGGCGGCGGCCTCGACCACGTCTTTGACCACCTCGGTTGGCTTGCGGGATTCCATACGGCCGCCGGTACCCGGGCGGATCGGGGCAAAACAAACCAGCCGATCGATCAAGATCGTGAATCGCGGCACTGGCCGGGCCTGCGGATTGACGGTTGACGGTCGCTGCCCGTAGCGTCGGCGGTACTTGACGGCGACAGGAAGCCGGTGAAAGCCCGGCACGGTCGCGCCACTGTGAGCCGCACACCTCCGGGTGCGCGGTGAGTCAGACCCTCCGCCGTCAGCCGCCACTGCACTAGAGGGACGCAAGATCCCTGAAGGAGGCTCATATGAGCGTGTCATCGTCGACCCCGGCCGCCGTCGCCACTGCGGCACCCGTCGTCATCCCGCTGTCCCGGTCACTCGTCTGGCTGGTCGGCACGGCCGCATTCGCCGCCCTGCTGTACTACTTCATCGGCATCGACCAGGGCGCCGTGTCGGTCTTCGGCGCCGACGCGCACGTGCACGAGTTCGTGCACGACGGCCGCCACTTCCTCGGTTTCCCCTGCCACTGAGGCACCGAATCCGTGGAAAAGCGCATCATCCTGCGCGGCGCGCTGGCCGGCCTGGCCGCCGGCCTCGTCGCGTTCATCTTCGCGCGCATCTTCGCCGAGCCGCTGATCCAGCAGGCCGTCGACTACGAGAGCGGCCGCGACGAGGCCCAGCACGCCCTGGACTCGGCGGCCGGGGCCGCCGTCGCCGACGAGCACAGCCACGAGCTGTTCAGCCGGACCGTCCAGGGCAATGTCGGCATCGGTGTGGGCATGCTGCTGTTCGGGCTGGCCATGGGGGCGCTGTTCGCTGTCGCGTACATGGTCTGCCTGGGCCGCGTCGGCAACCTCCGCCCGCGCAGCCTGGCCCTGATCCTGGCCGGGGCCGGGTTCCTCACGTTCTACTTCGTGCCGTTCCTGAAGTATCCGGCGAACCCGCCCGCGGTCGGCCACGAGGAGACCATCGGCCAGCGCAGCGCCTACTACCTCATCCTGCTCCTGGCCTCGATCGCGTTCCTGATCCTGGCCACCGTCCTCGGCCAGCGGCTCAAGCCCCGGTTCGGCACCTGGAACGCCACCGTGATCGCGGGGGCGGCGTTCGTGGTGGCCACCGCGGTCCTGGGCTTCCTGCTGCCGTCGTTCGGCGACCTCCCCACGAACGTCGCCGACTACGGCAGGCACGCCTCGGAGACACCGCTGCCACTGCGCAACGAGGCGGGGGACATCGTGTTCCCGGGATTCGACGCGGACCTGCTCTATACATTCCGCCTGTACTCCCTGGCCGCGCAGCTGCTGCTGTGGAGTGCGATAGGGCTCATCTTCGCGCCGCTGGCCGAGCGGCTGCTGGGCGGCCGGCCGATCCGGGTCGAGGCTCCGGTCGCCGCCTGACGCCGACCGGCTGCGGACCTCGGGGCGCGGCCGCCGGCCGCGCCCCGTTCAGTCCGGCTGGAAGAAGGCCACCATCCGCTGCGCGGCGTCCGGGGCCATCAGCATCTCCTGGACGCTCGCGGACATGCGCGCGGCGGCGCCGGTGCGTTCGAACATCTCCCGCTCGTAGTCCGCGACGGCGCCCGGCACGTCCCGCGGCCGCGCGACAAGGGCCAGCGCGAGCCGGGCACCGTCGAGCAGGGCCATGTTGGCGCCCTCGCCCACCGGTGGCATCAGGTGGGCGGCGTCGCCGACGAGCGTGACGTCCGGCCGTGACGGCCAGGTCAGCCCGGCCGGCAGCGTGCTGATCGACCGGGTCACGACCGTGTCGTCGCACGCCTCGATGAGCGCGATGATCTTCCGGTCCCAGCCGGGGAGCAGCTCGATCAGGCGGGCCCGGGCGCGGGCCGGGTCGTCGAGCGGGATCCCGGCGCTGTCGAACCAGCCCTCGCCGGTGTTGTAGAAGCTCACGCCGATGCGGACGCGCCCGTCGCCGTTGCGCTGCGCGCCCAGGGAGATGCCGTCGCCGAGCACCCAGAAGTTGCCGCGGCCGACCATCGCCGCGAGGTCGGGGTGGGTGCTGTCGATGTCGGGGATGCCGATCTCGACGACGTGCTGGCCGACGGGGGCGGGGCGGGCGTCGGTGAGCAGGGGCCGAACCTTCGACCAGGCGCCGTCCGCGCCGACGAGCAGGTCGTAGGGCACGCGGTGGCCGTTGGTGAAGTGCACCTCGCCGTGCTCGGCCCGCTGGAAGGCGTACCCCCACATGACGGTCTTCTCGGGGAGGGCGTCGAGGAACAGGTCGCGCAGGTCGGCCCGGTCGATCTCGGGCCGGAGCATCGGCGCGTCGTCGGGCGTGTCCTCGCGGTGCAGGAGGGTGCCGGACGGGTCGAGGAGGCGCATGTCCTGGCCTTCGCCCCGGGCCGTGGCCAGGAACCGGTCGAGGAGGCCGGCTTCGCGCAGCGCCGGCTGCCCGGAGTGGATGTCGAGCATGCCGCCCTGGCCGCGGGCCGTGCGGTGGGCGTCACGCTCGTATACGGCGGCGCCGATGCCGTGCACGTGCAGGACCCGGGCCAGGGCCAGGCCGCCGGGCCCGGCGCCGATGATGACGATCCTGGGCCTGCCGGCCGTTGCGCTGTTCACGATCGCTCCCCACTACGCCGTCCGGCGCGCTGCGCCGCCTGCCTCAATACGTCGTATGAGTTCGATACGGCGTATTGCTTCAATACACTGTATCGAGTGAGGCACTGTATTGTCGACGCCATGGTGCTGTGGGAGCGACCCGAGCCGCCGGAGCGCCCGGCTCCGACCCCGCTGAACCGCGAGGTGATCGTGCGCGCGGCCATCCGCCTGGCCGACGCCGACGGGCTGGAGGCGGTCTCGCTGCGCAAGGTCGCCGCGGAGCTGAACGTCGGCCCGATGCGCCTGTACGGGTACATCGACACCAAGGAAGACCTGCTGGACCTGATGGTCGATGCGCTGCACGCCGAGATCCGCCCGACCGGCGACGGCTGGCGCCCGATGTTGCGCTCCCTGGCCGAGGCGACCCGCGAGGTCGTGCACCGCCACGAGTGGTTCGCCGACCTGATCGGCGGCCGCCCCCAGCTCGGCCCGAACGCCCTGGCCCGGGGCGAGCGGGTGATGTCGGCCATGCACGACGTGGACACCGACACGGTGATGCCGCTGGTGGACGCCGTGAACGCCTACATCATCGGCGCCGTCCGCCGGGAAACCGCCGAGCGCCGCGCCGAACGCGAGACCGGCCTGGACGAGCGGGAGTGGCAGTCGTTCTACGGCCCGTACCTGATGCGCGTCTTCGCCACCGGCCAGTTCCCGGCCCTGGCGGCGGTGATCCGCGACGCCAAGCACCTGGACGCGGACGAGACCTTCGAACTGGGCCTCGATCTGCTCCTGGACGGCTTCGAGGCCCGCCTCGCCCGCTCGGAGCCGTAATTCGCTCAGCGCCGTCGCCCGACGGGCGACGGCCTGCACGATGAGCAGCGGTCCGCACGATGAGCGACTGCCCCCACGATGAGCGGCGGCTCGCACGACCGGGAGAGGCGACCCTCATGACGAGGGCCGCCTCGCAAGCACCGGGAGCGGCTCAGGACGACGGATACGGGCTGTCGTTCAGCAGCTTCGCCAGGTGCGCGGCGTTCGCGGCGAGCGTCTTCGTAGCCGTGCCCGTCGTGTCCGGCTTCGGCCCGGCGTCGGCGTAGTCGACCTTGCCCATGGCCTCGCCGACCCAGTACGTGCCGCCCGCCGCCGGCACCGTGAAGCCCACGTCGTTCAGGGCCTGGTAGACCTCGGCGGTGACGTGGTGGGCGCCGTCCTCGTTGCCGACCACGCCCACGACGGCGACCTTGCCGTACATCGTGGACTCGCTGATCTCCGCGTCGAGCCGCTCCAGGACCACCTTGCAGACCGACGCCGGCTGGCCCATCCAGATCGGCGTGGCGATGACCAGGATGTCGGAGCCGAGCAGCTTCGTGCGGATCGACGGCCAGGCGTCGCCGGAGCCCTCGTCGGCGGTGACGCCGTACTTCACGTCGTGGTCGACCACGCGTATCACCTCCCCGTCGACGTCGTGGTCGGCCAGGGCGGCCAGGATCTCGCGGCCGAGCAGCTCCGAACTGGACGGTGCGGGCGACTTCTTCAGCGAGCAGACGAGCACGAGGGCGCGCATCTACAGGAACTCCTTCCGGTACATGTCGATGAGCTCCGCGTAGTTGGGGCCGATGTTGGCCACGTACACCTCGTCGAAGCCGGCGTCCTCGTACTGCTTGAGCTGCTCGGCCTGCTTCGCCGGGTCGGGGCCGCAGGCGATGGCCGACGCGACCTGGTCGCGGGTCACCAGCTGCGACGCCTGCTCGAAGTGCTTCGGCGACGGCAGCACCTGGGACAGCTCGCCCGGCAGGCCGGCGTTCGGCCACAGGCGGTGGGCGATGTCGACGCCCTCGGACTCGGTCGGCGCGAACGCGGCCTTGAAGCCGCCCTGCACCGGCTTGTCGCCGCCGCCGGCCTCCCGGAAGCCCTTGACGAGGTCGGCGTCGGGCATCGTCAGGATGTACCCGTCGGCGATCCGGCCGGCCAGGTCCAGGGCCTTGGGCCCGAACGCGGACATGTACACCTTCGGGGGCGTCGACGGCCGGGTGTACACCTGGGCCTGCTCGACCTCGTAGTGCTGCCCGCGGTGGTTGACGAACCCGCCGTCCCACAGCTTCCGCATCACCTCGACCGACTCTTCCAGCATCTCCAGGCGCTCGGCGGCCGAGGGCCAGCGCGCGCCGATCACGTGCTCGTTCAGCGCCTCCCCGGTGCCGACGCCGAGCACGAACCGCCCCTCGTGCAGCACCGCGCTGGTGGCCGCGGCCTGGGCCACGACGGCCGGGTGGATGCGCTGGATCGGGCACGTGACAGCGGTGGTGACAGGGATCGTGACGACCTGGCTCAAGGCCCCGATCATCGACCAGACGAACGGGCTCTGGCCCTGCTCGTCGTTCCACGGATGGTAATGGTCGGAGATCCACAACCCCTGGAACCCGGCCTCCTGAGCCAGCCGGGCCTGCTCGATCAGCTGAGCCGGGGTGTACTCCTCACACGACAAGAAATACCCGATGCGCATGACATGCAACTACCCACGAAGCATCGCCTGTACCGTGGCCGCGTCCTCATTGGCCCCGAACAGCGCGGTGCCGGGCTCCATCCGCACGCCCTGCGCGAGCGGCCCGGCGAGGACCGGGTCGAAGCCGAGCGCGTCGACGATCGCCGCGACCGCCGCCACGTCGTCCGGCGCGTCACCGGCGATCGCGATCGCCCGCCGGCCGGGCGTGCCGGCGGGGCGGGCACCGTCCTCGAGGTCGTGGTACCCCATGTGGTTGAACGCCTTGACCACCCGCGCCGGTGCCAGGAACGCCTGGACGATCTCGCTGGACGAGGTCAGGTCGTCGCGGACCCCGTCCACCTCCCACCAGTAGTTCATGGCGTCGATGACCAGCTTCCCGCGCAGTGACGGCGCCGGCACGGTGCGGTACTTCCCCAGCGGCAGCGCCAGGATCACCACGTCGGCCCGCCGCGCCGCCGCGTCCGCCGTCACCGCCTGTGCACCCGGTGCGAGGACCTCGACGATGAGCGCGATCCGGGCCGGGTCACCGGACCCGGCGATGAGGACGTCGTAGCCGGCGGCGACGGCCAGACGGGCCAGCACGGTGCCCACCTTCCCCGCCCCGAGGATGCCGATCGTCGTCATGCCAGCAGGTCGCGGACCATCGGCAGCACCTTGGTGCCGAACAGCTCCACGGAGCGCATCCGAGCCCCCACCGGCTGTGCGCCCGCCGTGTAGATGAGGTCGAACCGGCCCACGCCCAGGTCCTTGACCGTCCGGGCGATCTTGCGGGCCACGGTCTCGGGGCCGCCGAGATACAGCGAGCCGCCGGCGACCTCCGCCTCGAACTCCGAGCGGCGCAGGGCCGGCCAGCCGCGCTGGGCGCCGATGCGGTCACGGATGGTTTTGAAGGGGCCGAAGAACAGCTCCTTCGCCTGCTCGTCAGTGTCCGCGACGAACCCGGGCGAGTGCATGCCGACCGGATGGGCGAACGTGCCGAGCTGGTCGGCGGCGCGGCGGTACAGCTGCAGATAAGGCTTGAAGCGGTTCGGGTCTCCCCCGATGATCGCCAGCATGAGGGGCAGGCCGTAGCGGGCCGTGCGGACCACGGACTGTGGCGACCCGCCCACGCCGACCCACGTGGGCAGCCGTCCGGACTCGGTCTTGGGGAACACGTCGGCTTCGGACAGGGGCGCCCGGGTGGTACCGCTCCAGCTCACCGGCTTCTCGTCGAGCAGCTTCACGAACAGCTCGAGCTTCTCCTCGAACAGCACCTCGTAGTCCGCGAGGTCGTAGCCGAACAGCGGGAACGACTCCGTGAACGACCCGCGCCCCAGGATCACCTCGGCCCGCCCGCCCGAGATGGCGTCGACGGTGGCGAAGCGCTGGAACACGCGCACCGGGTCGTCCGAGCTCAGCACGGTGACGCCGGAGCCCAGCCTGATCCGCGAGGTGCGCCCGGCGATCCCGGCGAGGACCGTCTCCGGGGTCGAGATGGAGTACTCCGGCCGGTGGTGCTCACCCAGCGCGATGGCGTCGACACCGAGCTCATCGGCGAGCACGGCCTCCTCGACGACCTGCCGGATCGCCGCGGCGTACGACAGCGGCGCGCCGGTATGGTCCACCGGGACGTCACCGAACGTGTCGAGACCGAACAGCAGCTCGCTCATGCTGACCTCCGTTGATTGACGCGTCAATCATGCCGCCCGTATGATTGACGCGTCAAGCACATGGAGGTGACGCCCGTCATGCGTCGGCTACCGGCCCGGGATGAGCTCAGGACGTGGCGTGAGTTCATCGAGACCGCGGAGGCGCTGCGCAGCGCGCTGGCCACCCGGCTGCACCACGACACCGGCCTGTCACCGGCCGACTACGCCGTCCTATTGGCCCTCAGCGAGGCCGACGGCGGCCGCCTGCGCTCCTCCGAACTGGCCGAGCGGTGCGGGTGGGAACGCAGCCGACTGTCCCACCACCTGCCCCGCATGGAGCGCCGCGACCTGATCCGCCGCGAGGACTGCCCCACCGACAACCGCGGCGCCGAGATCGTCCTGACCCGCGCGGGCGCGGCCGCCTTCCACGCGGCGACGGTCCCGCACCTGACCGCCGTCCGCGAGCTCTTCGTCGACGCCCTGACCACGGCCCAGCTGGCCGCGGCGGCCGACCTTGCCGCCGCGCTGCGGTCACACCTCACTGACGGAGCGTAGCGGCGCCCCTGCCCGGTGCAGGGTGGCGTCGAGGAACGTCTCCAGCGTCTCGCCCATGAGCTCGGCCAGGGTCCGCTCATTGCCGGGCTGGTTCCAGCGGTTGCGGGCGGCGAAGAACACGGCGGCCGCCGTCCACCCGGCGACGGCGGCGGCCCGCTCATCGGTGCCCCGCTCGCCCAGTGCGCCGGCGATGCGGCCCGCCAGCCCGGCCCGCTTCACCAGTTCGCGCTCCTGCAGCTCCGGGCTGGCCGCGATGACCCGGCCGAGCAGCACCGAGCCCGCGCGGTACCGCTCGTAGGTGGTGTCGGCCACCCGCTGCAGGGCAGCCACGGCGGCGTGCAGCGGGTCGAGCGCCTGCGGCTGCGCGGCGATCTCGGCCGCGATGAGCTCCTCCGACGCCTCCTGGCCGGCGAAGACGACCTCGCGCTTGTCGGCGAAGTGGTGGAAGAACGTGCGCCGGTTGAGCCCGGCCCGCTCGGCGATCTGCGCGACTGTCGTCTGCTCGAAGCCCTGCTCGTCGAAGAGCGTCAGCGCGGCCTCGCGCAGCCGGTCGTACGCGCCGGGTTCCCATCTCGCCATGGCCTCCAGCCTACGTGATTGCACTCAGTGGCATTATCGCGCTAGGCTGATGCCACTGAGTGCAATCACCGCCTGCGCCGCACCGTTCGTTCGTCATCTCCCGTGCCACACCGCTCGTCCTCCACCGCTCGCCTGCTCTTCTCGCCTGCACTGCTCGTGCTGAACGGAGTCCATTCCATGGCTGACTTCACCGCCGGTGACCTGCCCGACCTGCACGGCCGGACGGCGATCGTGACCGGCGCCAACTCCGGCGTCGGGCTGGCGACCGCCCGCGCGCTGGCCCTCGCCGGCGCCCGGGTCGTGCTCGCCGTGCGCAGTCTCGACCGGGGCCAAGCCGCCGCCCGCACGATCACCGGCGACACCGAGGTGCGCCGGCTCGACCTCGCCGACCTCGCCTCCGTGCGCGCCTTCGCCGCCGCCTGGACCGGCCCGGTCGACCTGCTCATCAACAACGCGGGCATCTCCGTCCCGGACCGGCGGCGCACGGCCGACGGGTTCGAGCTCCAGTTCGCCACCAACCACCTCGGGCCGTTCGCGCTGACCAACCTGCTGCTCGAGCACGTCACCGACCGGATCGTGACCGTCTCCTCACAGGCCGAACGGATGGGCCGCCTCGACCTGGACGACCCCAACGACGAGCGGCGCCCCTATCGGGAGTCGGCCGCGTACAACCGCTCCAAGCTGGCCAATCTGCTGTTCACCGCCGAGCTGCAGCGCCGCCTCGACGCCGCCGGGTCACCGGTCCGCGCCGTCTCCGCCCACCCCGGCCTCGTGCAGAGCGCGATCTACTCGGAGTCCGGGGCGGTGCTCCGCCTCATGGTCCGGCTGCTCGGCCAGAGCGCCGACGAGGGCGCCCTCCCGGTCCTGTACGCCGCGGTCGCCGACCTGCCCGGCGACAGCTTCACCGGCCCGAGCCGCTGGGCCCACATGCGCGGCGCCCCGGAGCTGATCAACCGCTCCGCCACCGCCCGCGACGCCGGCCTCGCCGCGCGGCTGTGGACGCTGTCCGAGCGGCTCACCGGCACCCACTTCCCGCTCGGCCGCCAATTCTCCACCGATCCAGTATGAAATCGGCCACACCGGGCGGCCGGGCGGAACAAGCACCGCGCCCGTTGATTTGATCTGCTGTGTGACCACCTCTCCGACGACGACCGGCCTGCGCACCGCGGCCGACCCGGCGCCACTGTTCACCCCGTACGCCCTGGGCGACGTCAACCTGGCCAACCGCTTCGTGATGGCCCCGATGACGCGGCAGTTCTCGCCCGGCGGCGTGCCCGGCCCCGACGTCGCCGCGTACTACGCCAGACGGGCCCCGCACGTCGGGCTCATCGTCACCGAGGGCACCTACGTCGACCACCCGTCGGCCGGGTCGAGCGACCGGGTGCCCCGCTTCTACGGCGCCGACGCGCTGGCCGGCTGGCGCTTCGTCGCCGAGGCCGTCCACGCGGCCGGCGGCCGGATCGTCCCGCAGCTGTGGCACCTCGGCGCCGTCCGCACGGCCGGCTCCCCACCCGACCCCGGCGCGCCGGTCCTGAGCCCGTCCGGCCTGCGCGCCGACGGCACCGCGGTCGGCGAGCCGGCCACCGCCGCCGACCTGGACGCGGTGGTGGCCGCGTTCGCCCGGGCCGCCGCGGACGCCCAGCGCGCGGGCTTCGACGGCGTCGAGATCCACGGCGCCCACGGCTACCTCCTCGACCAGTTCCTGTGGCCGGGCACGAACCGCCGTACCGACCACCACGGCGGCAGCCCCGCCAACCGAGCCCGCCTCAGCGCCGAGGTGATCGCCGCGATCCGGGCGGCCACCGGCCCCGCCTTCCCGATCCTGTTCCGCTTCTCCCAGTGGAAGGGCGGCCACTTCGACGCCCGCATCGCCGACACGCCGGCCGAGCTGGAGCAGCTCCTCGCCCCACTCGTGGACGCCGGCGTCACCGCCCTGCACGTCTCGACCCGCCGCTACTGGCTGCCCGCGTTCGACGACACGGCGCTGACCCTGGCCGGCTGGACGAAGAAGCTCACCGGCCTGCCGGTCATCGCCATCGGCTCGGTCGGCGTAGCCCAGGCGTTCCGGGGCGAGCACGAGGAGCAGGCCGGCTCCCTGAGCCTGGCCCCGCTGCTGGAGCGCTTCGACCAGGGCGAGTTCGACCTGATCGCCCTGGGCCGCGCCCTGCTCTCCGACCCGGCCTGGCCCACCAAGCTGGCCGAGGACCGCCTGTCCGAGATCCACCCCTACGACAAGGCCGACGAGACCCGCCTGACCTGACCCTCGCTTCAGCGTCCGCATCACCGAGGGCCGGCCCGCCGTCACAGCCGCCGGCCCTCGGACGGCCCCGTCACCCGGCCGGCGCGGCGAGTTGCTCGTCCCTGCCCCGGCCGGCGTTTGCGCAGCTCGTTCGGCCGGCCGTGTTCAGGCGGTCGTTCGGCCGGGTTGTTTTGCGCGGCGCCCGGCCGGGCACAGGAAAACCATCATGGAGCCCCCGACCTGCCTGCTCTACCTTCTCACGGTCGGCCGCGAGAAGGAGCTGGTGCTGCGGGTGCACGACACCGACCTCTCCCGCCAGCAGCTGTCCGAGTGGATGGAGACCGGGGCCGTGCATCCCTTGACGGTGTCCCGCTCGGGCGATGACCAGACCTCGACGCTGCTGATCAATTTCAGTCACGTGGTGGGCGCCCGGCTGGCCCTGTACAGCGACGGCCGCTCCACCTCCTTCTGACGCCAGGCGTGAGCAGGCCACCGGCCGCAACTCCTGCCGCTCTCTGACGGTCACTCTCCATGACCCCGCCCGGCCGCCAGAAAGGTAGCCGGCGGCCGGCCCGTCAACGACGTGTGCGCGGGTCTGGGTCGGCTACCGGCAAGGCCGCGCTTGACCAAGGCCTGCACACCGGCGGCCGACTCGCATACCTCAAGCCCGGGCTACCCCCTCCAAGGCGGTGACCGGCGGCTCAGCCCGAGGAGTGGACAAGCTCCCGAACGCGCTCGACCCGCACCGGCACCACGTTGGCCGCCCGAACCCTGCCGGGCAGCAGAACCGAGTCGACAAGCCACCCGAGGCCAAGCAGCCCGACGGTCCCGAGATACCACCACCCGAGCCGCCGCCGCCCGAGATAGAAGTGGTGCGCCCCGAAAACCCCAAGTAGAAGCCACCAGGTGTACGCCACCACAACCGACTTCCGCCGCTCCCCCACAGCGACCCGGTCACCCACCGTCACCGCCACCCCCGACCCAACCAACGCCGACGCCGCACCCTCCCTTGCCGCCGACGCAGCATGCTCCCCCGACGCCGACGCAGCATGTTCCTCCGACGCCGACGCAGCTCGATCAATTTCCGACAGCCCGAACCCACCGGCGCCGCCTCCGACCGCCCCCGACCGCGCCGCCCCGATCGCCGTCGACGTCGACCTACCACGCTCGACATCCGTCGACATCGACGCCGCGACATCGATTTCAGTCGACGCCGACCGCCCCGGCTCGATTGCCGTCGACATCGACACCGAATAGCCGACTTCCGTCGATGTCGACACGCGAGGGTCGACAACCGTCGACGCCGACACCGCAACGTCGATTCCACTCGACGTCGCCACCACCGGGTCGATCCCGGCCGAGCTCGACACCACACGGTCGACTTCGGCCGACGTCAACACCGCTGCGCCGGCCCCGGCCAAACTCGACACCACACATTCGATCTCGCTCGACCTCGACACCACAGGGTCGACTTCAGCCGACGCCGACACCGACACCGAGGTGCCGACATTCGCCAACGGCGACGCCGGCGGGTTGACGATCGTCGACATCGACTTCGAGCCAGATAGCGCAGCCGTCCTGTTCGCAGCCGGAGCCGCGGCCGTTGCAGAGGTACAGGCGGAGGCCGGTGCAGAGCTCGAGGCGAAGGCTGGTGCGGAGGCCGGGGCAGAGGCCGGCGCGGAGGCCGGCGCGGAGGCCGGGGCGGAGGCCGGGGCAGAGGCCGGCGCAGAGGCCGGCGCGGAGGCCGGCGCGGAGGCCGGGGCAGAGGCCGGGGCAGAGGCCGGCGCGGAGGCCGGCGCGGAGGCCGGCGCGGAGGCCGGCGCGGAGGCCGGCGCGGAGGCCGGCGCGGAGGCCGGGGCAGAGGCTGGTGCGGAGGCCGGCGCGGAGGCTGGTGCGGAGGCCGGGGCAGAGGCTGGTGCGGAGGCCGGTGCGGATGCTGAGGACGCGATGGAAATTGGGGCCGGATTCGTGCTGGGGATGACGGTCGGGTCGTCCAGCACTGTTTCGCGCAGGCCGATGAAGCCGTGCAGGCGCTTGAGCCACGCCGGCGCCCACCAGTTCGCCGCGCCGAGCAGTGTCATCGTCGCCGGCACCAGCACGCACCGGACCAGGGTTGCGTCCACCGCAACCGCCACCGCCAACCCCAGGCCGATCTGCTGCACACCGCCCATCTCGCCGGTCACGAAGCAGCCGAACACGATCACCATCAGCAGCGCGGCCGACGTGATGATCCGGCCCGAGTGCTGCAGCCCGCGCCGCACGGCGACGTCAGTCGGGAAGCCCCTGTCCGTGTACTCCTTGATCCGGCCCAGCAGAAACACCTCGTAGTCCATCGACAGCCCGAACGCGAAGGCGAAGACGCTCACCACCGTGAACGGGCTGAGCCCGCCGACCGTCAGCACGCCCAGCGGCCCGGCCAGGAAACCGTGCTGGAATACGGCGGTCAGCACACCGAACGTGGCCCCCAGCGACACGAGGTTCATCAGCACGGCCTTCAGCGGCACCACCACCGAGCCGGTCATCGCGAACAGCAGCACGACCATCGCCAGCAGCGTCACCCCGAGCGCGAGCGGCAGCCGGTCGGTGATCTGCCCGACCACGTCGGTGACCATGGCGCCACTGCCCGTGACCCAGGACTCGCCGCCGCCCGGCCGGTCGGCCCGGATGCGTTCCACGAGGTCACGAGCGGCCGGCCCTTCCGGGTCACCGAGTGCCTCGATACCCAGCGTGGTCAGCCCGTTGCCGGCGTCCGCGGCCGGATGGATCAGACGCACCCCGGCGGTGCCGGCGAACCGGGCCGCCCATGCGTCGAGCCCGGCCGGGTCGAGGTGCGCGACGACGATGACGGCCGGCGCCGCGCTCTGCCCGTAGCTGTCGGTCAACGCGCGCTCCACCTGCACCGACTCCATCGACGGCGGCAGCGCGCCGAGGTCGTCCAGGTGGATGGCGGTGTCCAGGGCCGGCAGCGCGACGGCGACCAGCGCCACCCCGCCGAGCACGGTGGTCAGCAGCGGCCGGCGCTGCACGATGCGGGCCAGACCAGCGAAGAAGCCCATTTCGGGGGTACTGCGACCAGCCCGCCTCGACGGCCGGATGCGCTTGCGAAACAGGCCGAGCAACGCCGCCGTGAACGTCAGCGACACCAGCATCGCCGCGATGGCCACCGAAATCCCGGCCGCGCCGAGGGCCGACAGTCCCGTGATCCCGAACAGCAGGAGCCCGCTCAGCGCTGCGGCAACCGTCAACGCACTGAACGCGATCGTGCGCCCGGCCGTCGCCCAGGCCCGTGACACGGCAACCGCAGGCTCAAACCCGGCCGCCAACTCCTCCCGGTACCGCGCGACCAGCAACAGCCCGTAGTCGATCGACAACCCGAGTCCGAGCAGCGTGACGATCGTGACGGCGTTCGAGTCCAGCTCGGTGAACTTCGTGAAGACCAGCAGCATGATCATCGAGAACGCGATCGACACGACGGCGGCCAGCACCGGCATGCCGGCCGCGATGATGCCGCCGAAGATGAACACCAGCACCACGAGCGTAATGGGCAGCGACATCGTCTCCGCCTTGGACAGGTCCGCCCCCGCCTGCGCGTTGGCCTGCTGATTGAGCACGGGCCCGCCACCGACCCGCACCCGGGCGTCGGCCTGCCCGTGCTCGCGCAGCGTCACCGCACCGGCATGCAGCGCATCGGTGAGCGCGGTCGCGGCGGTGTCCTGGGCATCGTCGTCGAGGTTGGCCAGGTCCACCTGGATGAGCAGTCCGCGCCGGTCCTTGGCGAGCAGCGCCCCCGCCTGCTCGGGCGGCACCCCCTGGTCGAACGGCGTCACCACCCGGCTGACGCCGGCGATCCCGCGCAGCCCCCCGGCGATCGCCAGCACATCACCCCGGACCGACGCCGCCGCCGGATCGACGCCGTCGACGACCCCGATCACGGTCCCGCCCTGCGTCGACTGCGTAGCCAGGACGTCCTGCCCCCGGAACGACTCCATGTTCTTGGGGCTGTTGTCGGACGCCAGCGCATCGAACACCGGCCCGGCGGCCAGGACACCGAGCACCACGGCGGCCAGCCAGAGTCCGAGCACCCCCCACCGATGCCGGAAACACCACTGCCCGACCCGCGCGATGAACCCGTGTGCCATAGCCATCCCCAATGCCGGACCCGTCACGAATCAACGCACTCAGCCTCGTCACCGGGGACCCCGAACACACTGCCGCCGACCACCGAGTCGACCGGCGGGCCAGCCCCAGCCCCGGCCGGGGGCCAGCCCTACCAGCGGCAGAACTCGATTAGCGTCGACATCGACCAAATTCATCGACAAGCATCACGAACACAACGCCGCGGCAGACGAAGGCAAGGACGACGGCGAGGCGAAGGCAAGGACGACGGCGAGGCGAAGACAAGGACGACGGCGAGGCGAAGACAAGGACAACGGCGAGGCGAAGACAAGGACAACGGCGAGGCGAAGACAAGGACAACGGCGAGGCGAGAACAAGGACAACGGGGAAGACGACCGCGAGGATGACGGCGAAGGCGAAGACGACGGCGAGGCGTCATGGAGAGCCGACTCGCATCACAGCACCGGCCCGCGTCATGCGAGGCGGCCCTGATCGTGAAGGGCGCATCGCCAACGCGAACAGGCGCGCAGAGCGGGAACCAGCCCCATCATGCAAGTCGGCCCGCATGACGAGAGGCAGGCCGCCCCACGAGAAACAGCCCGCACGACCAAAGGCAGCACGCAGCACGACAGGAAGCCCCCACGGCCGAAGGGCGGCCCACACGACCAAAGGGCGGCACGCACCACGACAGGCAGTCCGAAGACCAAAGGCAGCCCCACCACGAGAGACAGCCCGCATGACCGGAGGCCGCGCGCACCACGAGCAGCGGCCCGCGTGGCCAGAGGCCGCCCGTACCAGGAGCGGCCGCCCGTACCAGGAGCGGCCGCCCGTACCAGGAGCGGCCGCCCGCGTGACGAGCAGCCGCCCGCGTGACGAGCAGCGGCCCGCAGCACGAGACCGTGCGACGGGGCGGTGCTACGCCGGAGTGGCGAAGAGGGCGCGCTGCGCGGCCAGCAGGGCTGTCATGTCCTCGGCCGGCATGGGGCGGGCCAGGTGGTAGCCCTGGCCCAGGGAGTAGCCCAGCTCGATCAGGCGGTCGACCTGCGCCCGGTTCTCGATGCCCTCCGCGACCGTGTCCAGCCCCAGCGCCAGCGCGAGCTGCACGACCGCCCTCGCCACCGCCTGCCGGGCGTCGGCCTCCGGGGAGCCGGGCTCGTCCAGCTCGATCCCGTCCACGAACGACTTGTCCAGCTTGATGATCGCGGCCGGGAACGCGCGGAGCAGGCTCAACGATGACTCGCCCGTGCCGAAGTCGTCGAGGGCCATGCGCACCCCGAGGGCGTGCAGCTGGTGCAGGGCGCGCGAGACCTGCTGGCCGCGCAGGACGGCCGACTCGGTCAGCTCGAGCACCAGGCGGTCCGCGGGCAGGCCGGACTCGGCCAGGGCGGACTGGACGTCGGCGACGAAGTCGGGGTCGTGCAGCTGGCGGGCGGAGACGTTGGGGCCGAACTTCTGCAGGGCGTCGGGGCCGAACTCGGCCAGCCAGGCGGCGGCCTGGCGGCAGGCCTCGCGCAGGACGAAGCGGCCGAGGGGGACGATCAGGCCGGTGCGCTCGGCGGCGGGGATGAACTCGGCCGGCGGGACCAGGCCGCGGGTCGGGTGGCGCCAGCGGGCCAGGGCCTCGACGCCGACGATGCGGCCGCTGTGCAGGGACATGATCGGCTGGTAGTGGAGGGTGAACTCGCCGGCGTCCAGGGCCCGGCGCAGCTCGCCGCCGAGCTGGGCGTGGTCGGCGACCGGCTGGTCCATGCCTTCGTGGTACCGCACCCAGTTCGCCTTGCCCCGCTGCTTGGCCGCGTACATGGCCACGTCGGCGGTGCGCAGCAGGTGGTCGAGGGCGGTCGCCGCGGGGGCCGTGGCGATGCCCACGCTCGCGTGCACGAGGAGGCGGTGCGCGCCCATCGGGCCCCCGAACGCGTCGAGGATGCGCTGCGCGATGGTCTCGCCGAGCGCCGTCGCCTCGGTGACGAGCACGGCGAACTCGTCGCCGCCGAGGCGCGCGGGCAGGCCGTCGCGGCCGGTCTCGCGGCGCAGCACGTCGGCGACCGCGATCAGCAGGTCGTCGCCGACGTCGTGGCCGAGCGAGTCGTTGACGGTCTTGAAGTCGTCCAGGTCGACCAGGAGCACCGTCGCGCCGGTCCGCTCGAGCTGCTCGGCCAGACGCCGGCGGAACAGGGCGCGGTTGGCCAGGCCGGTCAGGCCGTCGTGGGTGGCCTCGTGCTGCAGGCGCTCCTGGGTCAGCCGCCGCTCGCGCAGGAGGCGGGCGTTCTCCCGGAAGGCGACGAACTGCCGGATGGTGACCAGGCCGGTCACCAGCACGGTGGCGACGATGACGAGCTTGCCGGTCCAGGTGACGGTGCCCGGGATGACGGCGATGAGCGGCACGTCGACGGCGGCGACGGCGAGGTACGGCAGCCAGACGTTGGCCCGGCCGCGGCGTTCGGCGCCGGCTCGCCACTGGCGGCGCACGGCCAGGGTGCCCAGGAACGGGGCGATCGGCATGACGACGGCCTGGGCCGGGACCGTGCCGGCGTCGCCGCCGAGGACCATGCACACGGCCACGCCCGCGCCGCACAGCCCGCACAGGCCGATCAGGCGCAGCGCGACCCGGTCGATCGGGCCGCCGGCGATGTAGGCGACCTTGGTGATCCCGCCGACGGCGAACGCGAACGACATGCCCAGCAGGATCAGGGCCTGGATGCTCCACACCCGGGTGCCGCCCAGCATCGGGGCGAGGCCGAAGTGGAACAGCACGGTGCTGCCGCCGAGGAACGCGATGGCCCGGTCGAGCCACTGCTTCCAGCGCTCGCCGGGGCTGGCGATGCCGAGCGGCACCCGGCCCATCGCCCACATGGCGGCGACGAAGCCGATGCCGGCGAGGATGGCGGCGGCCGGCGGCATGGTCGGCAGGACGGCGGTGTCGCGGAACCCGGCGGCGGCCAGCACCCAGTATCCGGCGCTGACACCGGCGAACGCCACGAGCAACAACCGCCAGAACCGTTTCGCCGGTACTGTCAGCGGCGCACGACGCAGCAGATCGAGCACGGCGGCCACGGTCACGGCGGCGCCGATCGGCAGCCACAGGAACGAGACCGCCGCCGGCCCCACGCCGGTGACGATCCAGAGGACGTACCACAGCGTGCCGGCGGCGGCGAGCGCACCGGTGGCCACCACGTAGCGCAGCGGGGCGCGATGCACGGCGGTCACGGCCTCATCTATCGGCCGCGCGGCGCCCGGATCAAGGTGTTGACGGCACGTCCCGGGCGGGCACGGAACTTTCATGGCCCATTCGCAACTTTCGGGGCTGTTGCGCCTTGATATGCCCTCTAGTGCGAGTACCCCCGAAGCAATATTTCCGGAACGTCGTTGACAGCTTCCAGCGTCATCGACGAGCTTCGAGCCATGAAGCGCTTCAGACTCCTCCTCGGGGCCGCCTGCGCCGCGGCGCTGGCCGTGACCTCACTGACGCTGACCGGCACCGCCCATGCCGAGGCGGACCGGACCATCACGTCGAACCTCACCGGCACCCACAACGGCTACTTCTTCTCGTACTGGAAGGACAGCGGCAACGTCACGATGAACCTGGGCGCCGGCGGCAGCTACAGCGTCCAGATGAACGGCATCAACAACTCCGTCGTCGGCAAAGGCTGGAAACCCGGCTCCAACCACACCGTCAACTACTCCGGCTCATTCAACTGCGGCGGCAACTGCTACCTCGCCCTCTACGGCTGGACCACCAACCCCCTCATCGAGTACTACGTCGTCGAAACCTACGGCAACTACAACCCCAGCAACGGCACCCAACGCCTCGGCTCCGTCACCACCGACGGCAGCACCTACGACATCTACCGCACCCAACGCGTCAACCAACCCTCCATCATCGGCACCGCCACCTTCTACCAATACTGGAGCGTCCGGCAGAACAAACGCGTCGGCGGCACCATCACCACCGCCAACCACTTCAACGCCTGGGCCAGCCTCGGCATGAACCTCGGCTCCCACGACTACCAGATCCTCGCCACCGAGGGCTACCAGAGCAACGTCAGCTCCAACATCACCGTCAGCGAAGGCTCCGGGCCGACGGGCGGGCCGACCACCCCGCGCTCGCCGACGCCCGGCACGTCCTCGAGCCCGCCCCCGAACAACGGCGGCGGCGGGGCCTGCAAGGTGACGAACCAGGTGAGCGCCTGGAACACCGGGCTCACCGACAACATCACCATCACGAACACCGGCTCGACCGCCATCAACGGCTGGCAGCTGAAGTTCAACCTGGCGTCCGGCCAGAGCATCACGTCGGGCTGGAACGCCACGTACTCACCCTCGACGGGCGCCGTCACGGCGACCAACGCGAGCTACAACGGCAGCCTCCCGCCGGGCGGCTCGACAACCATCGGCTTCCAGGCCAACCACAGCGGCAACAACGCCGCGCCGACCGGCTTCACGCTCAACGGCGCCGCCTGCAGCTGAGTCTGTGCTCCACCGCGCCCGGGCCCGGCCACCGCCGGTCCCGGGCGTGCCGCGTTCACCGCGCACCCGGCTCCCGCGCCGCCCCGGCGAACACGTCCTCGCCCCGGCGGTATGCGGCGTACGCCCGCTCCAGCTCCGCGACAAGCGCTCCCGCGTCGGTGCCCGCCCCGGCCGCGCCCACCGGCCCGCCGGGGCCGGCCTCGGCCTCCTCGACCTCGGTCTGCCACACCTCGGGATTGAAGAACCGGTGCCACCGCGGCCCGAAGAGCTCCTCGCCCCGCAGCACCAGGTACAGCGCCACGCCGAGCAGCACCAGCCCGCTGCCCGCCCCCACGACTCCGATCACGACGGCCCCCGCCTCTCGGTACTCTCACTGACACCACGCGTTACGACGCCGAAGTACCCCCGGAAGTTGAAACAATCGCTGCGTACTTCCCGACAGTTGTCGATGCTTCGGGCTCAGCCCGTAAGCCGGCCCGTAAGCTCGGCCCATGCTCGAGACCGTGGTGCCCGGGGTGTACGCGTGGGTCCAGCCGGACGGCACCTGGTGGGTGAACAACGCCGGCGCGGTCGTCGGCGGCGACGACGTCTTCATCGTGGACACCTGCGCGACCGAGGCCCGCACCCGCCGTTTCCTCGCGGCCGTCGACGGGGTGGCCGCGGGCCGGCCGGTGCGGATGGCGGTCAACACCCACCAGCACGGCGACCACACCTACGGCAACTGCCTCCTGCCCGCCGCCACCGTGCTGTTCGGCCACGAGCACATGCGCGAGGCGCTGCGGACCGACCCGATCATCGACGGCTGCCCGCCGTTCTGGACGCCGGTCCCCGACTGGGGCGACGTCACCCGCCGGCTGCCCGACGTCGCCGTGCGCGACGCGGTGACCGTGCACGCCGGCGGCCGGCGCATCGAGCTGCGCCACCCGGGCGGGACCGCGCACACGCCCGGCGACCTCGTGGCGTGGCTGCCCGAGGAGCGGGTGCTCTTCGCCGGTGACCTGGTGTTCAGCGGACTGACGCCGCTGGTGCTCATGGGCTCGGTCGGCGGGGCGGCGCGGGCCCTGGACTGGATGGCGGCGCTGGAGCCCGAGCACGTGGTGCCGGGGCACGGGCCGGTCCTGCACGGCCCGCAGATCGGGGCGGCGTTCGCGAAGCTGCGGCGGTACTACACGGCCGTCACCGAGGCCGCGGACCCGGGACTGACACCGCTGGAGGCGGCCCGCGCCTTCGACCTCGGCGAGTTCGCGGACTGGGCCGACGCCGAGCGGATCGTGCTGAACCTGCACCGGGCCTACGCCGAGCGCGCCGGCGCCGAGCCGGACCTGATCGCCGCGCTGCGGGACGCCGTCGCGTGGCGCGGCGGGCCGATGCCGACCTCCGTGTAGGCCGCGCCGACGCCGGTTGCCTTCGGGGAGCCGCACGGTCGCCGTGCCGCCGCCGCGCTCAGCAACCCGGCCTGTCAGCCGATCGGGCAGCTCGACCGCGACTGCTGACCGGAGAGGCCACATGACGACAACCACCAACCGACCGGGGACGGCGGGCGCCGGCCACGCCGACCCGGTGGCGCACCCGCACCACGCGCGGCGCTGGGCCATCCTCGGTGTGCTCGGCCTCGCGCAGCTCATGGTGGTGCTCGACGCCACGATCGTGAACATCGCACTGCCGTCGGCGCAGCGGGCGCTGGGCTTCTCCAACGAGTACCGCCAATGGATCGTCACCGCCTATGCGCTGGCCTTCGGCGCGCTGCTGCCGCTCGGCGGGCGGGTCGGTGACCTGATCGGGCGCAAGACGACGCTGATCGTCGGGCTGGTCGGCTTCGCGGCCGCGTCGGCCGCCGGTGGTGCCGCGCAGGGCTTCGGCACGCTTGTCGGGGCCCGGGCCGCGCAGGGCGCGTTCGGTGCGCTGCTCGCGCCGGCGGTGCTGTCGCTGCTGACGACGACGTTCACCGACGCGAAGGAGCGGGCGAAGGCGTTCGGGATCTACGGCGCCATCGCCGGGGCCGGCGGCGCGACCGGGCTGCTGCTCGGCGGGGTGCTCACGGAGTACCTCGACTGGCGCTGGTGCATGTACGTCAACGTCCTGTTCGCCGTGGCCGCCACCGTCGGCGCCGCGTCCCTGCTGCACAACCAGCGCGGCGGCGCGGGCAGCCGGCTCGACGTGCCCGGCACGCTGACGGTGTCGGCCGGCCTCTTCTCGCTCGTGTACGGGTTCGCCAACGCGGAGACCCACGCCTGGGGCAGCCCGGCCGTGTGGGGCTGGCTCGTCGCGGCCGTGGCGCTGCTCGCCGCGTTCGTCGTCATCGAGACCCGGGTCGCGCACCCGCTCGTCCCGCTGCGCGTGCTGCTCGACCGCACCCGCGGCGGCGCGCTGCTGACCGTCCTCACCCTCGGCGTCGGCATGTTCGCCGTGTTCCTGTTCCTGACCTACTACCTGCAGCAGAACCTCGGCTTCAGCCCGATCCGCAGCGGCGCCGCGTTCCTGCCGATGATCGGCGCGCTGGCCGTGACCGCGACCACCGCCACGAGCGTCGTCGTGCCCCGCGTCGGCCCGCGCCCGCTCGTCCCGGCCGGCTTCCTGATCGCCGCCGGCGGCCTGCTCTGGCTCACCGGCCTCGACGTGCACTCCGGCTACGCCGGCAGCGTGCTCGGCCCGCTGATCATCACGGGCGTCGGCATCGGCCTGGCCATGGCCCCGGCCATGACCGCCGGCACGTCGGGCGTCGCGGCGCAGGACGCGGGCGTGGCCTCGGCGCTCGTCAACACCGCCCAGCAGGTCGGCGGCTCGGTCGGCACCGCCGTGCTGAGCACGATCGCCTCCAGCGCCCTCACCCACGCCCTGGCCGGTCAGCAGCCGACCGCCGCGGCGATGGCGTCGGCCGCGATCGACAGCTACACGACGACGTTCACCTGGGTCGCCGGGTTCTTCGTGGTCGGCGCCGTGCTCAGCGGCCTGCTGCTGCGCACCGGCCCGCTGCCCACCGGAGCCGCTCCGGCCGCGCACATGTAGCCGGATGTTTGCCCGGGTGCGCGGCGGGTATCGCGGAACGGTTGCGCATCGGGAGCCGTTTGCCCGGTTCGGCCCGCAACCGGGCCGGGCGCGTCCATGCTGACGCCATGAGTGGACTGGGGGCGCGGCTGCCCCGCGGTGCGCGGTTGTCCGATGCGTCGCGGGCGGCCCGCCATACGATCGTGGTCCGGCTGCTGTGGCTGCACGTCCCGGCGCTGCTGATCCTGGGGCTGCTGGGGCCGATGCCGGCCTGGGAGGCCGTGGCGCTGCCGGCCGCTGTCGCGCTCGTGGCCGCGGCGGCCGGGCGCGCCCGCGGCGGCCCGGCGGGCTCCCTGGCCAGTGCCGGGCTGATCCTGTGCACGCTGATCGCCGTCGAGCTCTCGGGCGGCGCGATCGAGGCGCACATCCACCTGTACGCGGTCCTCGTCTTCGTCGCGCTCTACCAGCGCTGGATGCCGCTGCTGTGCGCCGTGCTCATCGTCGTGGTGCACCACGCCGTGCTCGGGCTCGTCGCGCCGCAGCGGGTGTTCGGCATGATGGACATGTCGCCGGTCATGGCGCTGGGCCACGTGGCCGTCCACGCGGGCCTGCTCGTGCTCGAGATCGTCGGCATCCTGGTGTTCTGGCACTTCGCCGAGCAGGTCGAGCGGGACAACGAGCGGCTGGCCGCGGACGCCGCGCGGGACCGCGAGCAGGGCGAGCGGGCCGGCCACGAGGCGCGGACGCTGGCCGCGGACGAGGCGCGGGCCCGGGCCGAGCGGGCGGCCGCCCGGGCCGAGCAGATCACCGCCGACATCGCCGGCATCGGCGGGCAGGCGCGGGCCGCCATCGACGCGGTAAGCGCCGTGGACGCCGAGCTCAACCAGCTCACGGGCGCGGTCCGCGAGGTGGCCACCCGCTCCGGTCAGGCGGCCGGGAGCGCGGCCGGCGGCCTGGACACCGCCCGCTCGGCCACCGAGAAGGTCGGCCGGCTCGAGCGGTCGGTGGCCGAGATCGCCGAGGTCAACGCCCTCATCGCCCAGCTGGCCGCCCAGACCAACCTGCTGGCCCTCAACGCGACGATCGAGGCCGCCCGGGCCGGGGAGCTGGGCAAGGGCTTCGCGGTCGTCGCCACGGAGGTCAAGGAGCTCGCCCAGCAGACGGCGACCTCGGTCGACCGGGTCAACACGGTGATCTCGGCGATCACGGAGCAGACCGCCGAGGTCGCCCGCACCTTCGCCTCGACGTCGAGCGCGGTCGAGGAGATCCACGTCCTGCAGCTCGACATCGCCGGCTCGGTCGAGCGCCAGGCGGCCACCCTGGACTCGGTCGCCGGGCAGCTCTCCACCGCCACCGGCGCCGCCCAGCAGGTCCTGGACGGCCTCGACCGGCTCGCGGCGAGCGGCTGACCGGCGCCGGGCGGCCGCCGCTCAGGCCGCGGCCGGCCCGGCGGGCAGCGTGTTCACGATCGTGAAGATCTGGTCGAGCGCGGTCAGCCGGAACGTGCGCAGCAGCCGCTCGTGCGGGCTCACCAGCGTCAGCTGCTGGCCGCGACCGACCAGCCGGTGGTACACGCTGACCAGCACCCCGAGCGCGCTGGAGTCGATGAACTGCACGGCCGCGACGTCGACGTACAGCGCCGCCTGGCTCTCGTCGAGCACGGCGTGCAGGTAGCGCCGCAGCTCCGGCGACGTCGCAATGTCCAGGTCACCGGCGGCCGTGACCACCGTCACCTCCAGACCCTGCTGCATCGACAACTCCACAGGGCCTCCACATCCGCACGCCGGCCCGCACGGACCGTGGCGACGATCGTAGCGCGGTGAGCTCCCTACCTTACGTATTCGCGTTGCGCGCCGCGACCGGCCGGCTGTCGATCACCCGGCCGCCGGACACGCCGACGAGCTCGGCGGCGAGGTTCACCGCGGCCGCGGCAGTGGTCCGGCGCCACCCGGATCGTCGCCCCGGTGCGGCCGGGAGCGGCCCGCCCGAACCCACAGCCCGCTGCCAGCCTGCTCACAGCCGGCCCGGCCAGCCTGAACGCATGGACGACACCAGGTATGAGGGCCGCCCGCTCCCCCGGCCCGACGAGGAACTGACGGACCAGGGTCTCGGCTTCGACATCGGGACCATCGTGCGGCGCCGGCAGGTGCTGCGGGCGTTCGGGCTCGGCGCGGCGGTGGCCGGGCTGACCGCCGCGTGCAGCGACGACCTCGACCCGGCCGCGGGCCCGTCGGCGAGCGCCTCCACGGCGACGGACGCCGCGGCCGCGGGCGAGATCCCGGACGAGACCGCCGGGCCCTACCCCGGCGACGGCTCCAACGGCCCGGACGTGCTCAACCAGAGCGGCATCGTCCGCCGCGACATCCGCTCCTCCTTCGGCACCGCCACGGGCACCGCGCAGGGCGTCCCGATGACCCTGGAGCTGTCCATTGTGGACATGGCGAACGGCGGCACCCCGTTCGCCGGCGTCGCGGTCTACGTCTGGCACTGCGACCGCGAGGGGCGCTACTCGCTGTACACGCAGGGCGCCCAGGACCAGAACTACCTCCGCGGCGTCCAGGTCGCCGACGCCCAGGGCCGGGTCTCGTTCACGAGCATCTTCCCGGCCTGCTATTCGGGTCGCTGGCCGCACATCCATTTCGAGGTGTACCCCGACCAGGCGAGCATCACCGAGTCGTCGAAGGCCATCGCCACGTCGCAGGTCGCGCTGCCGAAGGCCACCTGCGACACCGTCTACGCCCAGTCCGGGTACTCCGCCTCGGTCCAGAACCTGTCCCGCGTGACACTGCAGAGTGACAACGTGTTCGGCGACGACGCCGGCGCCCTGCAGCTCGGCGCGGTCACCGGCAACGTCACCAACGGCCTCGCCGTCTCCCTGGTCGCCCGGGTCGACACGCGCACCACACCGACCGGCGGCGGCATGGGCCCCGGCGGGCCCGGCGCGGGCGGCGCGCCGCCGAGCCGCTGACGCGCGGGCGGCCGGGGTGCCATCATGAGCGCCATGACGGCATGGCAGGACGTGGAGCGGGCGGAGCCGGAGTTCGCGGGGCGGGTCCGGGCGCTGTTCGACGCGCACCGGCACAAGACCATCGCCACGGTGCGCGCCGACGGCGCCCCGCGGATCTCCGGCATCGAGGCGACGTTCGAGGCCGGCGAGCTCTGGTTCGGCTCGATGGCCAACGCCCGCAAGGGCGCCGACCTGCGCCGCGACCCGCGGTTCGGCCTGCACAGCGCGACCGTCGACCCGATCGAGGGCGCCGAGGCCCGGTGGCCGGGCGAGGCGAAGATCAGCGGCCGGGCCGTGCTGGCCCCGCCGCACCCCGACCACGGCGGCAGCGACCGCTTCCGGGCCGTCATCACCCAGGTCGTGCACACCCACCTCAACCCGGAGGCCACCCTGCTCGTCGTCGAGTGGTGGACCCCGGACGGCGGGCTACGCCGGGCCGAGCGGGAGTGACCCGCCGGCGGTGACCACCCGCGAGGCGAGGAACGGCCCGCCCCACCAGCAGCGCCAGCCGAGATTGCGCCGGGCGGCGGTGCTCAGGCCCAGCGCCCGCAGCCGATCCACGTACGTGCCGGTGTGCAGCAGGTCGACGACGGCCAGCCGCCCGCCCGGCCGCAGGACCCGCACCGCCTCGTCGATCGCCGCCTGCCGGCCGGCCGCCGCGGCGATGTTGTGGATGACGAAGCTGCTGACGACGACGTCGAAGCTGCGGTCCGGGAACGGCAGCCGGGTGATGTCACAGGTGTGCACCTCCACCCGCCCGGCGACCCCTTCCAGCTCGGCGTTGCGCAGCGTCACCTCGGGCCCGTTGCCGGTCTGGTCGGCCTGCCAGACGTCGACCCCGACCGCCCGCCCGGCCGGCAACCGCCGCGCCGCCGCGAGCAGCACCGCCCCGCGCCCGCACCCGAGATCGAGCAGCTCCTCGTCCCCGCGCAGCCCGAGCCCGTCCAGAATCCCGTCCCACGCCCGGAACTTGCCGGCCCGCGTGGTGTGCACGTAGAAGAATCCGAACAGCGCCAGCCCCACCGAGGCCAGGCCGAACCAGGCGCTCACCACGGCGGCGAGCACACCGGACCCCACGATCAGCGCCCCGAGCACCGCCGCCTGCCCCCATGCCGGGACCACTGCGAAGTCCCCGTCATACCCATAGTCCCCGCGTCGCTCGCTCACACGGGCCATTCTTCGCGTGGGTACCGCGGGCCGCTTGTACGAATGTTCCCCGGCCGGAGGTATCAGCGGACCGCCGGTCCCGCGCCCTGATGACGCGGACGGGGCCGCCCTCCGGACGAAGAGCGGCCCCGCGGACTACCGGCGATCAGGCGACCGGCTGCCAGGGTCCCCACGGGTCACCGGGGGTCTGGTTGCGCGTCCACCACTTGGCGACGTACTTCTTGTTCTGGTACACGACAACGTCACCGGCCGTGAAGATGCGCGACGCGGTCCAGAGCGCGGTGCCGTCCGGGGTCGTGGCGATCTGCTGCCACGGGCCGTACGGGTCGCCCGGAACCTGGTTCTGCGTCCACCACGACGCCTGCCACACCGAGCCGTTGAACGAAACCTTGTCGCCGGCGAGGTACACCTTCGACGAGTTCCACGCCGGCACGATCGGCGTCACCGGGGCGTTGAGCCCGACGACGACCGGGTCGTGGTCCGACGCCGCGAACGGGTCCGCGCCGTTGAACAGCTGGGTGACGTTGTAGTTGTACCGGCTGTAGGCGTACGCGATCGCCTCCTGCGCGTTGATCTGCCAGACGTCGGCCCCGGTCACGAGGGCGCGCGCGCCCGCGTTGGCCAGGACGTGATCCAGCGAGCCCTGCAGCCCGTCGAACGAGTACGTCGACTCCGACGGGTCCAGGGTCGAGCCCAGGTCGGTGTAGCCGGCCTGGTAGAGCACCTGCAGCGGGTCCTCCTGGGTGTACGAGTTGAGGTCGCCGACCAGGAAGATGCGGTTGGTGCCGATCACGGACGCCGCGGTGTTCGCGAACGCCACGGTGTCCTGCGCCTCGCGGACCCGGGTCGCGTTGAACGAGCCCTGGTTGTTCGCGGGCGAGGACGTGTCCGGGGCGTCACCGTCATACAGCGGGTCACCGGCGCCCTTGGACTTCCAGTGGTTCGTGACGACCAGGAACGCGTCGGCGTCCTGGGCGCCCGCCTTCTTGAAGCCCTGCGCCAGCGGCTCGCGGGCGATCGAGAACGGCTGGCCCGGCGCCGAGGACGTCAACAGGATCGTCGACGCCCCGACCAGGGCCACGTCCGCCGGCTTGTAAATGAACGCCGAGCGGATGACGTCCTCGTCGGACAGTGCCGGGAGCTTGTCGGCGCCCGGTGAGGGCACGTACGCCCACACGTTCGCGCCGGCCGCCGCGTTGAGCGCGTCGACGAGCTGGGCGAGGGCCGTGTCCCGGGCCTCGCCGAACTTCGCCGAGTTCTCGACCTCTTCCAGCGACACGATGCTCGCCCCGAGCCGGTTGATGCCGGTCACGATCTTCGCCTGCTGCCGCTGGAAGCTGGCGTCGTTCGCGGCACCGCGCGGACCCGCGGCGTTGTTCGGACCGGTGCAACTGCGCACGGTGACGTGGTTGCCGGCCCGGTCGTCGTACCAGGTGCAGGTGCCGAGCCCGGCCGCGACGTACCGCTCGCCCGTCATCGGGAAGTAGTTCTCGACGTTGAACGTGGCCAGGCGCAGGTTGCCGCCGACGTCGGCGGGCTGCGCGTTGGCCGTGCGGGTGTCGCTGAACGTGGCGACGGCCGCCCCGTCGTCGGTGACCTGCTTCGTCGGCTGGAAGTTCCAGAGCGAGAAGCGGTACTCCAGGATCACCGGCTGGTGGAACGTGACCTTCGACCCGATGCTCACCGCGTTGGCCGGCGTGAACCACGGCAGTGGCGTGCCGGCGTTGGCGGCCGAGCTGTAGTTGACGCTCGCACCGTCGTCGAGGGTCACCGACCGGGCCGCGTTGTCGGCCACCACGGCCTGCGCCTCGGGGCTGCCCGGGCGGCCCGCGTCCGTCGGCTGGCGCAGGGGCGCGTCGCCGGCGGCGAGGGTGAAGGAGCCGTACCAGTTCGCGTCGTAGTTGTCCGCGACGGTGAACGTGCCCTGCGGCGCGATCAGCTCACCCTCGTGGGCCTCCTTCTCCGCGTCGGTGTCCAGGCTCGTCCACGGGATCGTGCCCGCCTTGACGGCCGGCAGCGGCGCGGCCAGCTTTGTCACCGACGGTGCGGTGATCTCGGTCTCGCCCTGGAACTCCGCGACGGTACCGCTGACCCGCACGCTGTCGCCGATGCCCACCTGCGCGGCCGAGACCGACCCGAACACGAATATCGCGTCGGACGCGCCCGGCGTCAGGTCCTCGGCCTCGGTGCCGCCCGCCCCGCCGGTCTCCAGGAAGAAGCCGTTGAAGCCGCCGGTCGTGTAGACCGCCGTCACCACGCCCTCGGTCGTCACGGACTTCCCGCTGTAGGGCGAGGTGTCAGTGCCGGTGCCCTGGATCGCGGCGATGGCGAGGACCTCGGCCGCGGCGTTCACCGTGTAGGTGAACGTCGCCGCGGCGCTCGCCCCGCCGTTGTCGGTCACGGTGACCGTCACCGACGAGGTGCCCGCCGCGCTGGGCGTGCCGGTGATCACGCCGGCCGCAGAGATCGCCAGCCCACTCGGCAGACCGGAGGCCGTCCAGGTGTACGGCGAGCCGCCCCCCGAGGCCGCCAGCGTCACGGGCGCGATCGCGGTGCCCACGGTCGCGGTCTGCGGCCCCGGGTTCGTCACCGCGAGCGAGCTCGTGCCCCCGTCCGACGCCGCGTTCTGCGGTGCCGGCGTCGCCGTGTGGAAGTCGGCGGCGTTGCTGTCGGTGTCCGCGCCGGCCGCGTCGCGCTGGTAGCTGAGCACCAGCGAGTTCCCGGTCGCGGCGGCCCCCTCGGGGGAGTTGCTGGTGCCCCAGCCGATCTTGTCGATGACCGACGGGTCGGTCGGCAGCACGCCCGTGGCGCTCGCGGCGATGAACAGCGTGCCGCCGCCCGCGCCCGGGTTGACGCTGGTGCCGGTGTTCAGGTCGGGCGTCGGCAGCGGCGCACCCGGGTTGGTGCTCGCCCCGTTGCCCGGCAGCATGATCAGGAAGTGACCGTGCGCGGCCACCGTCCCGGTCAGCGTGAACACCTGCGCACCGCTGGGCACGACGGTGCTCGTGGGCGCCCGGTACTGCAGCGTGTCCCCACTCAGCGCGATCGGGCTCGCGGTCGGGTTGTACAGCTCGATGAACTTGTTCGAGTAGCTCGCACCCGACGAGCCGCCGTTGACGTAGGCCTCACTGATCACCAGGCCGGTGCCCGCCGGGTTGGCGGACGCCGCAGTGGCGAGGAACGGGAGAGCCAGGCACGCCATGGACAGGGATAATGCGACGGAGACCCGCCGGACGAGCGCACGGGACATAGACCCGGACCTCCAGGTGGTCGGTGACAATTTCCGCCGGCCCGCGGGCCGACCTTGGGACGCTAGGCGCCCGACTGCGACTGCCGGCAGACGAAGGCTGAACGGCGTGTAAACCCTATGGCAGATCCACGCGCGATCGGGCGATGATAGGGCTGGATATAGGGGTCGGTCACCCCGTCAGCAATGCGACAGGAAAATCCGTCGGCGCCCATTTCATCAAAACACGCCGATGTTTTGGTACGTCCATTTCCGCCGTTTCGCACCACAGGGCGCGGGACGCACTTGCCGTGACGAGCGCCGGGCGCGCCGGTGCACCCGGGCGGTAAGCGATTCACCGGACCCGCTGGCGGATCCTCAGCTCGGTCCAGGTACCACCGGCAATGTGGTGGGTTGCGACGGTGGCCAGCAGCCCACCCGGGCGCAGAGCGTCAGCGGACTTCGACACCCGCACCGCGGGGTCGATCCAGTGAAACGCGGTAGCGGCGAACACCACGTCGAACGGCTCGCCGGGCAACGGCCACGCCTCGAACGCCCCCGTCACGACCTCCACCGCGTCGAACCGGGCAAGACTTCGCCGAGCCACCGCCGCCAGCTCCGCGCCCAGCTCGACAGCCACGACGCGGTAGCCCCGCTCGGCCAGCGACACCGTCGCCTGCCCGGTGCCACAGCCGATCTCCAGCACGCCGGCCCCGGGCACCACCCCGCCCGCAGCGAGATCATCGAACATCTGCGCCGGGTACCGCGGGCGGGCGCGGTCATACCGCACAGCGTCCTCGTCGAACGTTGCTCGCACCTTCACGGCGTCATTGCCATCGCTCACCATCAGAGAGTACGAGCGCGGCTCCTTCGACACGCGCCAATTGCCGATGCCAGGCCCGCCGGGGGCAGCCGCCCGCCCACGCACCGATCGTCACCGAATTCGCCATCACGTGCCGTTACCATGGGCACCGATGAGCGAGGCCGAGGAGACCGCGAAGGTGCGCCGGGTCTGGGACCGCCAGGCGCCCGAGTACGACCGGCAGATCCAGCTCCTGGAGCGCATCTGGTTCACCGGCGGCCGGGAGTGGCTGACGTCCCGCGCGCGCGGACGGGTGCTCGAGGTCGCCATCGGCACCGGCCGCAACCTGCCCCACTACGCCCCCGGCACGGACCTCACCGGCGTCGAGCTGAGCCCCGCCATGCTGGCCGTCGCCCGGCGCCGCGCCCTCTCGCTCGGGTGCGCGGCCGAGCTCCACGAGGGCGACGCCGAACAGCTCGACTTCGGCGGCGGTACGTTCGACACGGTCGTCTGTGCCCTGTCGCTCTGCGCAATCCCCCGCCCGGCCGCGGCGCTCGCCGAGATGCACCGGGTCCTGCGACCCGGCGGCCGCCTGCTGCTGCTCGACCACGTCGGCAGCACCTGGCCACCCATCTACGCGGCGCAGTGGCTCCTGGAGCGCTTCACGATCCGCTCGGCGGGCGAGCACTTCACGCGCCGCTCACTGCCCCTGGTGCGGGCCGCCGGCTTCGAGATTGTCGAGCACGAACGGCGCAAGGCGGGCTCGATCGAACGCCTGCACGCCCGCAAACCGCCCGCCGGCTGAGGTTCCCCCACCACCAACGACGCCAGAACTCTCGACCCGCCACGGGGCGGCCACCCGCTGCCCGCGTCCCGCCGATCCACGCACCGGACCACAGCCACCTGAGCCACCACGCTCGTCTAGGTGCCTGGCCCATCCGCCACCCAGGCCGGCAACTCAGGGGCCAACCCGTCCGCCACCCAGGCACACAACTCAAGGCTCAACCCGCCCGCCACCCAGGCACACAACTCAAGGCTCAACCCGCCCGCCACCCGGACACGCAACTTGGGGGTCAACCGGTCCGCCGCCCAGCCCGGCAACGCCTCTGCCGCCACCGGATCGTCCGTGGGTTGGCCCGGTCTCCGCCGCAGCCGCCGGAGATCCCGGTCGCGGCGGGTTGGCAGCTGGACCGGCTAACGTGATTTTCGTCGATGTCGACGGTTATCTCAGTTTTGGTCGATGTCGACGGTTGTCTCAGGATGTCGGAAGGTCACCGAGGCCGTAGAGGCTCGTCGTGATCGGGTGGTCGAGGAGAACCCAGCAGCGGGCGCTGTGCTCGCCGCCCGGCCAGGCCGTCGCGTCGCCGGTCGGGCGGGCGGTGATGGTGACGTGACGCTGGTCAAGCAGGTCGGCGGGCATTGCCGTGTAGGTCTGGGCCCGGGCCTTGCACTCGACGGCGAACGCACCCGAGACGGCGTCGGCCGTGGCCGGGAAGTCGGGCCAGTCGGACTCGGCGATGCCGACGAACTCCATGTCGTGCGGGTCGGTGCACGGCAGCCGTCGGGTGCCGATGAACGCGTTCAGCACCACGACGTGAGTCGCGCAGCCCAGCTGGAGGTCCGGCGCCGGCCCCGAGCCGTCGGGGTTACCGCGCATCGAGCCGCGCCGATCGGCGACGGGGTCGAGTTCGTCACCCAGGGTGATGGCGTCGCAGCGGTACCACCGCCGCCCCTGCTGCCATTGCTCACGTGGCGGGGCGGTGATGATCAGCTGGACGTGCAGGGTGCGCCAGTCCGCACCGAGGTAACGCTCGGCGGTGCGTCCGCACTCGGCGTACTCGGCACCCAGCTCGGACCGCGCCGGCGGCTCGGCCCGACCGGCCAGGACGCTGCCAACCTCACCCACGGCGACCGTCTCGAGACGGTGTGGCTCGGTGCAGGCCACACGAACCGGGTCAACCCCGGCCCAGCACTCCCCCGCCGCCGGCCCAGCCTCCGACCCCCCGTCCGCGGGCCGCAGCGCAAGCAGCACCAGCACCGCGACGACCGCAGCGACCACGATCGCGCCGACCTTCGCCAACGTCCGCCCCCAGCGCACCCCGCCATTGTCGCAGCGCGCTCACCCATCGTCGCACCGCGATCACCGACAACCGTGACGAGCACCATCGCGCCAACCTCGGCCACCAATGTCGCAGCGCGGTCCCACATCACCGCAGCGCAATCCGAGACGACCGGACCGAACACGATAATGCGATCTCCGTCGACGCCCGCTACCAGCGCACGTCCCCATAGTCGCAGCGCAGTCACACATTGCTGCCGCGCGTTGACCCATCGTCGCACCGCGATCGAAGAAGACCGACGCAAGCACGATGGCGTCGACGTCCGTCGACGTCCGCCGGCAGCACACGCCGCCGCAGTCGCAGCGCGGTCACGCATTGCCGCAGCGCGATGAAAGTCGCGGGAACACGGCGGGGGTGTGCGGGCAGTCATCGGTATGTTGCACAACATGGCCGACCCGGCAGAGACGAGCCGCCGCCGGTCGACCGCCTCACCTCCGACCGCGTCTCCCCCGTCCCCATCTCTGTCGACGGACACCGCGCCACCACGCGCACGAGCCGCAAGCGCTGTAGGACCGCCGCGAGGCGAGACCGCGACGGTCACGGCCGCAACACCGCCGATCCCGGCCACCCTGCGGCTCATCCACGGGCCGACCGACGATCCACTCCGACCAGCCGCAGTACCGTCAGCCGACGCCATGAAACCGCCGACCGGCGCCGCAACACCACCAGCCCGCGCCGCAACACCACCAGCCGACGCCGCGACGCCGCCGCCGCTGACAGGGACGGGGACGCGGACGAGATCCAGACCGGAACCGGAACCAGCCCGGCCATCGGCACCGGCCTCGGTAGACGGCGACAAGGGACCACGGCCGGCCCCGATTACGCCGTCGACGCAGGGCATGACCCCGCGTGCTGAGATCGTCACGCAGCTGACCGGAGAGGTGCCGGTCGATGGACTGCCGGATGTCGGCCAGCTGTTCGACCGTTACGGCGCGGAGCTGCGGCACTACTGCGCGAGCCGGGTCGGGGCCGGTCTCGCCGAGGACATCGTCGCCGAGACGTTCCTCATCGCGTACCAGCGCCGCGACCGGCTGCACGACGGGCCGGTGCGGGCGTGGCTGTACGGGATCGCCTCCAACCTCCTGCGCCGCCACCGGCGCACCGAGACCCGCGCGCTGCGGACGCTCGCCCGGACCGGGCAGGACCCGCTGGTGCCCGACGTCGCCGACCGCGCCATTGCCCGGGCCGACGCCTCAACAGCGCGAAGAGACCTGGCGGGGGTACTGGCCCGGCTGCCGGCCCGCCAGCGCGACGTCCTCCTGCTCTACGCCCTGGCCGACCTCGACTACGACACCATCGCGCGCACGCTCGGGATCCCGCTCGGGTCCGTGCAGTCCGCGCTGTTCCGGGCGCGGACAAAACTCCGCGCCGCGCTCACCGGCGGCCCGCTGCGCCCGGCGCCGGCCCGCATCATGCCCAGTGCCGAGGGGGAGCTGTGATGATCGACGACATCGACGTGCACGAGTTGCGTGCGCTGACCGAGCCGCGGACCGCGTCGTCGCCCGAGGACCTGGCTACGCTCCGGCGCCGGGTCGTCACCGGCGTCAACGGGGCCGTCTCCGCCCGGCCACCACGGACCCGCCGCGCGTGGCTCGCCCCCGTCGCGACCGCCGCCGCCGCGCTCGCCGTCGTCACCGCGGTGGCGGTGGCGGTGAACCCGGGCGGCGGTGCCAACCAGCCGGGGCTGATCGTGGCGGGCACGGTGGCACTCGGCCGGCCGGTCGACCCGGCCGGCGCGCTGGCCGAGCTGGAGCGGGCCGCCGCCGGGACCAGGCCGGTCAAGGCCGCCCCGACCGATCAGCTGCACCAGCACATTGAGATCACCGGCCTGTCCGTCGGCGGTCCGAGTGCGAGCCCCGCGTCACGGCAGGTGCTCGACGTCTGGTTCGAGGTCCAGGGCCTGATCACCCTCAGACGGCTCGACGGCAACGGCACCGACTCGCTGAACGCCGACGGCAAGCAACGCACCGCGCAGGAGCGGGCCGACTTCGCCGCGAACGGGGCCGGGCCGGACCATCCCACGCCGGAGTGGCTGGGCGGGCTGTCCAGCAACCCGGACGTACTCATGCGGGAGCTCGGCTTTGTCGCGCCCACCGATGCGGCGGCGGCCGAGGCCCTGTGGAGCCAGGTGACCGGGTTCATGGTCCGGGTCGATCCGCTCCTGCCCAGCGGCGTGCGGGCCGCGCTGCTGAAGATGCTCGCCCGCACCGCCCGCTACGCCTTCGGGCACGAGGTCACGCTCGGCGGGCAGCGGCTGCTCGGCGTCGGGAGCCTGGGCGGCGGTACCGGCCGGCTCGTGCTGTTCGACCCGCGGACGGCCCGCGTCGTCGGGCGCGCGTTCCTGTCCGGCGGCCCGAGCCTCACGAGCCCGTCGCCGGCGGGCAGCTTCTCACCTGGGCCGGTCGTGACCCTCTCGGCGGGGCCGATCGTGACGGGGTCGGCGTGGCCGAGCGGTTCGGTAGTGCCGAGCGGTTCAGCGATGTCGAGCGGCTCGGTGGCGCCGAGCGGTTCGGCGGTGCCGAGCGGCTCGATGGGGCCGAGCGGTCCGCCCGGGCCGAGCGCCGGCGTGTCGAGTGTGCCGCCGCGGAGCTCGGGCACCTACAGCTACGGTCCAGGCCGTCAGTCGATGTCGATCCAGATGCAGTACCTGTACACGTACGAGGTCATCGCTTCCTGACCAGCAGCTGCACCCCACGGGCTTCATTGCCGTTCATGGTCGTGACGGTGAGCTCCTCCTCGCGCACAGTATCGAAGTCCTGGAGGAGCCCGCGCAGGTAGGGCCGATCGTGGTGGCGGCAGACAGCACCGTCACTCGTGGTGAAGACCCCGTCCGCGTCGTAGCGGGCGGGGTCGCCGTGCCGGAGCAGGTCGCTCACGTACAGCAGACCGCCCGGGCGCAGCACCCGCCCGGCCTCGGCGACAAGCGCCCGCTGGTCCTCGCGCCCCGGGACGCAGGTGAGGACCGCGAACAGCAGCACCACGTCCACCGACCCCGTCTCGACCGGCACGTACGGTGGCTGCCGGATCAGCGTGAACGTCAGGTCCGGGCGCAGTGCCCGCCCGCGTTCGAGCAGCGCGGCCGAGATGTCGGCCCCGGCGACGTCGCTGAACCCGGCGTCGGCGAGCGCGGCCATGGTGCGGCCGTACCCGCACCCGTAATCGAACACCCGCGCCCCCGCCGGCAGCCACTCGATCCGCAGCGGATGCGTGAACGTCTTGGTGGCCCCGGGGCCGTTCCAGTAGTCGGCACTCACGGCAGCAGGCTCCTCACAAATACGCGGAGGCCCTCACGGTAGATGTCCCGGACGGCGCTGCGGGGCCAGTCGTCACCGATCGCAGCCAGGTTCGACAGCTCCGCTGCCGGCCACGCGAACCGGCCGGACACCGTCGAGGACATCCGTCTCCACCGTCGTCGGCGGGCCGGCCGGCAGAGCGGGCGCGCACCATGACCTCGCCGACGATGTAGCACCAGAGGTGCCGGAAGACGTCGACCGACTCCTGCGCGCCGCAGCCTGCCCGACGCCGGCCTATGCCATCACTCCCCGCTGCCTGAAGCAGGCCTATGCCATCGCTCCTCGCCGCCTGAAGCAGGCCTCCGTCCGGCTCTGTTTCCGTGAGTGGACGGCCGGCCGCAGGACCGCCAGCGCACGCCGGAGCCGGGTCGGTGGCCGCCCGCAGTGGCTGCGCGCCGCAGGCTTCGGTGCGGGGCAGGAGCAGCTTGCGGGCGTGCATGATGCCACAACTATCTGTCCGCACTCATACGAACATTCCTCACGCGCTCGGCGCCATCCTAGCCACCGCGGGCATGTCGACGCTTGTCTTCGAGGTTGGGCGGACGGATCGTCATCCGTGGACGTCCCCGGTCACGCTCACCACACTCGCTGGAACGGCGGTCCTGCCCGACAGGTCGTCGGGTCGCCACCCACGGCGTCGCGACCCACGGCGTCGGCACCCGTGGCGTCGCCGCCCACGAGACGGGCACCGCATCGGGGGTGCTGAACGGCTCCCGGCGGCCCGGCGCGTCCCCGGGCTGGCCCGCACTCGGCACCGCGGCTGGTGAGCGCACCGGCACCGCCACGACCCCGGCGGCGCTCAATGCCAGCTCCGCGCTCGGTTTCACGCTGGGTGCCCTCCTCCTCACCGCAGCCGCAGTGCTCGCGGTGCTCGTCCTTCGCCGTATCGATGCCCTCGCGGCCGCTCCGGAGCCCACCGCGGTCGCCCCGGAGCCGCTACCCTGTCCGGCATGTACCGACCTGGCCGGATCGCGATGACAGTGAGTGGAGGCATCGTACTCTCAGTGAGCCTCATCCCGTGGTTCTGGACCGCCACCGCAGTGGGCGACAAGGTCGGCGAGCACACGGAGTACGACACCGCGAACGCCTGGCAGGCGTCGACTTGGTGGGCGATTGCCGTGGGGCTGGCGGTGGTCGCGGCCGTCGCCGCCGCCGCCCGCTCCGACCGACGCTGGGTGACCGACCCAGCACTCGCTGCAACCGCGGTGGCGCTGGGCATTGTCGTCTGGCAGTGGCAGGGCATCCCGGGCCTGCACGACCAGACGAGTGCGCACGGCGGCCTCGGCTGGTTCGCCGCCGGCCCCGACGACCCGGAGGTCGGCGAGATCGTTCGGGACAACCTGGTGCGGGTCGACATCGACGGCCTCTACCAGGACGTCACCTGGGGCCTCTACCTCGGGATCGCGGCCCTGGCCGGGCAGTGCCTCATCCTCGCCGTGCGCACCCTGCCCAGCCGCCGTCCCGACCGCCCCGACGGCGCGCCATCACACCCACGCACCGACTGACCGGCGCGGCGCTCACGTCACCGACGGCGCGGAATGGGTCACGTTGGCGGGTTATCGCACCCGACGACGCACAGCCGCACCTACGCACCCGACGACCGACCCCGCGCTCACGTCGCGGACTCACGTCGCGGGCGATGCGGCGCTCACGTCGCGGGCGGTGCCGAGCGGTCACGTTCACGGCGTAGCGCACCGACAGCGCGCAACCACACGCACGCACCGGCTGAACGGAGCGGCGCTCACGTCACCGGCGGTGCGGAGCGGTCGCGGTCGCGGCGTAGCGCCACGGCCGCGATGCCTCCGATCGGGATGAGGATCCAGGTGGAGAGCACGCGATAGGTCAGGACCGCCGCCGTCGCCCCGGCCACCGTGGCCCCGGCGGTCGTCAGCCCGGCCACGAGCGCGGTCTCGACGACGCCGACCCCGCCCGGCGTCAGCGGCACCTGCCGTACGATCTGCACGCTCAGGTAGATCCCGGCCATCGCGGCCACCCCGACCGGCAGATGCAGCGCCTCGGCCACCGCGACCAGGCAGAGGAGGTCGGTCAGCCACTTCGCCGTCGCGTACACGAGCGCAAACACCCAGTCACCGGCCCGCAGTTCGGCCCCGGCGCGCCAGGCGTCGCGACCCGCGCGCAGCACGGACTGTAACGCCACCGTCACCCGCTTGCCGGTGTCTTTCGCTGGGCCGGTGGCGGCCGGGCGGCGGGCAAGGCGACGGCCGACCAGGATGGCGGCGACGGTCACGGCGGTCATGCCCGCGACCACGGCGAGTGGCCGCCAGGTCAGCAGATCGTCCGACGAGCGGGTCAGCAGCGCCAGGCCGCCGCCCGCGAACAGCAGGCCCAGTCCCCCGATCGAGGCCAGCCCGGACACGATCGCCGAGGCCGCGGACGCCTCCCGGGTCGCGCCCCCGCGCTGGTACTCACGGATCGTGAACGCCGTGGACACCGCCGGACCGGCCGGCATGGAGATCGACAGCGCGGTCCCGGCGAGCGTGATGGCCATGATGTGGCCACGCGTGAGGTGGGCGCCGAGGCTGTTGAGCAGGCGCCGCTGCTGCAGTGCGAACGCCTCGATCGACACCGCCTGCAGGACCGCGGCCAGCAGGATCCAGCCGTAGTTCGCACCGGCCAGCGCCCCGAGGATGTCCTGCGGCGCCGGGAGCCGCCCACGCAGGCCGATTACGGAGAGCGCCAGGACGATTACGCCGACCACCGCGAGTCGCACCCACCGGCGGCGCCGGCGCGGCACGGCCGGTGGCGCGAGCTCGGGCGAGGGCGCGGACATGCGTCCGATCATCCCAAACCCGCCCGCGCGCGTCCGCACCTCGACGGCGTGGTAGGCGTCTCAACCCGCTGATCAGCGAATTACCGGATTGCCGACATACGGCAAACGCAATCCAGCAATCCAGCACCGGCCGACCCAGCGATCCAACGCCGACCGCCCCAGCAATCCAACGCCGGCCGCCCCAACGATCGGGCACCGCCGACTCAGCAATCCGGCACCGGCCGGCGCGGACGTGACCCGGCAATGCAGCACCGACCGACCCAGCGATCAGGCACCGCCGACTCAGCAATCCGGCACCGGCCGGCGCGGACGTGACCCGGCAATGCAGCACCGACCGACCCAGCGATCAGGCACCGCCGACCCGGCAATCCGGCACCGGCCGGCGCGGCAATCCGGCACGAGCCGGAACAGCACTCCGACGCCGACCCAGCAAGACGGCACCGGCCAGCGCGGCGATCAGGCGTCGTCGGGCCCAGCGATCCGGTCCGGCCGCCGCGGCGATCGAGCATCGTCGGGCCAAGCGAATCCGCACCGGCCGGTGCGGAATCCGGCTTAGGCCGGTGCGGAATCCGGCTCAGGCCGGTGCGAATCTGGCTCAGGCCGGTGCAAAATACGGCTCCGGCCGGGCCGGCGGTCCGGTCCGGCGGGTTTCGTCAGACGGCTTTCGCGACCAACACGTGACGGCCGGTTGCTGTCCGGTTGGAAAAGATCCGATATCGATGTGTACCGTGCTGGCGGTGGACGTGAGCGAACCCGGCGGCGAGGCCCAGGTTCTGGGCGGGCGATACCGCCTCGACGACATCCTCGGTGTCGGCGGCATGTCGGTGGTGTGGCAGGCACACGACGGTGTCCTCGGCCGCGCGGTCGCGGTCAAGCTGCTCTCCGGCCGGTACGCGGCCGACGAGCGCTCCCGGCGCCGCATCCGCAAGGAGGCGCGGGCCGCGGCCGCCCTCTCGCACCCGAACGTCGCCCAGGTGTATGACTTCGGCGAGGCGGAGGAGGACGGCGCCCCGGTCCCCTACGTGGTGATGGAGCTCGTCCCCGGCCCCACCCTGGCCCAGCGGATGAAGTCCGGGCCGGTCCTGCCGTCCGAGGCCCTGACCGTCTGCGCCGAGATCGCCGCCGGCCTGGCCGCCGCGCACGCCATCGACCTGGTCCACCTCGACGTCAAGCCGGCGAACGTCATCCTCGCCCCGTCCGGCGCCAAACTCGTCGACTTCGGCATCGCCGCCGCGGCGGGCCCCATCGCGCTGAACGACACCGACGCGTCCGGGCGCCCGCTGTTCGGCACCCCGCATTACCTGGCCCCGGAGCGGCTGACCGCGGAAGGGCCGGTCACGCCCGCCTCGGACGTGTACTCCCTGGGCGTCCTGCTCTTCAAACTGCTTGCCGGCACCCTCCCGTGGCCCGTCGACGGCGAGGGCGGGATCTTCGACGCCCACCTCAACCGCGTGGCCGCGCCCCTCCCGCCCATTGCCGGGGTGCCGCCCGAGGTCGGCGAGGTGGTCCGCCGCTGCCTGGCCAAGCATCCCGGCTCGCGCCCGACGGCCGAGGAGGTGGCCACGGCCCTCGGCGCCACCCCGCTGGTGCACCGCCAGCCGTCCCGCCTGCGCCGGGCCCTGGTCGTGACCGCTGCCGCCGTCGGCGGGGGCACCGCCGCCACGGTCCTGGCCTGGGCGCTGGCCACTGCCCCCGGCAACCACGCCGCCCAGCCCGAGGCCGGCTCCCGCCCGAGCGCCGACGGCACCGCCGCCGCCAACCCGACGGGCGCGGCGGCCCAGCCGGCCGCCACCGGCACCGTCACGGTGGCCCCGGGCCCGGGCGGCGGCACCCCGCCGACCGGCCTGTCCCCCGTCCTGCCCGCCGGCAACCCGACCACGACAACGGCCGCCCCGGGCCCGACCGCCACGACGGCCACCACCCGGGCCGCCGACCCGACGACGACAGCGCCGCCGGCGGGCGGCTCGGGGACGCAGACGTTCAGCTCCGAGGGCGGCACCGTCACGGCCGAGTGCACGGCCGACGACCAGGCCCACGTCACGTCCTCGTCCCCGACGCGGCCGTACAAGGTCGACGACCAGCAGCCCGGCCCGGCCTCCTCGGCCACCGTCACCTTCCGCCACGGCAACACCCGGGTGACGGTCACCGTCACCTGCAGCAACGGCACCCCGACCGCGGCCACCACCGGCTGACCGGCGCGCCGCCCACCGTCAGGCGTGGCCGGGCGGATCGGTGATCGGCAGGGCGATGAGGGTGAAGCGGCTGGTCAGGTCGGGGAGGATGGTTCGCAGCGCGGCGACCGTCTGGGGGCCGGCGCCGTCGTGGAGGAGGACTATCGAGCCCGGTCGGGTGTTCGTCAGGACGTTGTGGATGATCGACTGGACGCCGGGGCCGCGCCAGTCCTGGGGGTCCACGGTCCAGTAGATCGAGGTCATGCCCATGCCCGCGGCCATGTTCACCACGTGCGGGGCGAAGTTGCCGCCGGGGGCGCGGTAGTAGCAGATCGGGGCGCCGGGAACGGCCGCGTGGATGGCGTCGTTGGTGCGCTGGAGCTCGCTGCGGATGCGCTCGGCGGGGCGGCTCGGGAGCATCTCGTCGTGGGTCCAGGTGTGGTTGCACAGGGTGTGTCCCTCGGCGACCATGCGCTGCACCAGGGCGGCGCGCGCGGCGACCTGGTGGCCGACCATGCAGAACGTCGCTTTGACGTGGTACTGGGCCAGCAGATCCAGCACCGCCGGCGTGTCGTCCCACGGGCCGTCGTCGAAGGTCAGCGCGACAGCCGACGAGCCGGTGGTCCGCAGCGAGCCGGCCGGGCCGGTGCCGGGGGTCGCGGCGGGTGCCGGGGCCGAGGCGGAGGCCGACGCAGCGGGTGCCGAGGAAGGCGACGGTGACGAGGCGGACGCGGTGTCGTGGCGGACGGCCAGCGGGACCGAGCTGAGCGCACCCGCCGGGCGCGACGCCACCCCGCTGCTGCCGCCGAGCGCCAGCACCAGGACGGCCAACGCGAATACGGCTGTGCGGCGCCAGGGCACGGATGAACTCCACGGTAGGTGTCGCGCGAAATCGCCGCCACTCTACAAGAGGTTCAGCCCACGCCGGTGGCCGGGCGCCCGCCGCCCCGCGGGTCGCCCAGGAGTTCGGCGAACAGGGCCCGGTAGTGCATGAGCGCCTGGCGCAGCTGCTCCGTGGAGGCCAGGCCGCGCTCGTTGTACCGGCTGATCTCGTGGGCCTCGCGGTAGTGACCGATGGTCTGCGCGTGCTCGACGCTCAGGTCCTCGGCGCGGGTGTCGAAGTCCTCGACGGGGTAGCCGCGATCGACCATGACCCGGGTGACGAGCTCGTCGGCCTCGCGGGTGGCGGCGCGCGGGGCCTCGGCGAAGTGGGCCTGCGTCTGCTGCCACTCGGCGGCGTACTGCTCGCGCTGGTTCGGGTCGAGCTCCCGCAGCGTCAGCTCGTCGTGGCGCTGCTCGCGATGCCGGAGGTTGCGTTCGGCCTTGCGCCGGTTGGGCTGCTCCGTGATCGTCCGGTCGTACTCGGGGCCGAACCGCTGCCGCAGTGCCTGCGTGCGGCGGTGCCGGGCCACCGCCGTCGCCACCGCGGCGACGACGACCAGCACGATGACGATGGCGGCGAGGGTGGTGGCGGTGGTCGACATACCACCGACGCTAACCACCCGGGGTCAGGCCGGGCCTCACCCGGGATGGTGGGCCGCGGTCTGCGGGGGCACGGCCGGCCCGCGGACCGGGCCCAGACCGACGTCGGGACGCCCGCGCCGACGATGACGATCCGGGGCGCGCCGCCTCAGCGGCTCCCGAGCGCCTGCACCAGCTCGGCCTTGGTCATCGCGGAGCGGCCCCGGATGTTGCGGCGCTTCGCCTCGGCGTAGAGCTCGTCGCGGGAGCGGTCGACCGTCGGGCGGCTGCGCACCGACTTGGTGGCGGTGCGCGGCTTGTCGGAGGACTTCATGGTGCGCGTCGGCTTGCCGAGCTCCCGCCAGCTGGTCTCGGTCATCTCCACGCCGTGCCGTTTCGCGGCCCGCTTGATGCGCTTGAACGCCTCGTCGCGCTCCGCGTCGCTGGCGTCGCGGACCTGGTCGAAGCGGGCGATCGCGTTGCGCACGTGGGAGGCGTCGTTGAGCGGCTCCTTGCGCAGCCGCGGGAAGGCGAAGGTGCGGTCGGACATCGCGTTGCGCTCGGCGGCGTCAAGGGTGCCGGAGCGCTTCCTGGTTGCTGCCATATGTCCCGCTTACCCGATGCCGCGGCGACTATTCCGCGGCGGCCACCGCCACCTCGCCCGCGGACGCGGCGATCACCGCCGCCCCGGGCACCGGCCGCCCGGCCCGCCCGGAGGAGGGCCTGAGCGCCGGCGCCCCGTGCATGAGCGCCGGCGAGCGGGCCGGGCTCAGCGGCGGGTGAGCTCCATGACCCAGTTCGACTCCCACGTCGCCCCGCCGTCGGCGGAGAACTCCTGCTCCCAGCGGGCCGAGGTCGCGGTGATGTGGGACCAGATGAAGTGGGCGCGGATGGGGCGCCCGGCGAAGGTGTCGTCGCCGTAGAAGTCGCCGCGGCCGTCGCGGAAGGTGCCGACGACCGGCGGCTCCAGGGTGCCGGTGCGGCTGGAGGCCCAGAAGATCGACCACGTCGACCGGTCCCTGTCGAACAGGCGCACGGTGAAGCCGCTGAAGCCCTGGGTCGGGAAGTCGATCTCGTCGATGTTGCCGGTGCCGCCGAGGATCGGGCGGGCCGTGCACGCGCCGGGGAACGAGTACCAGTCGTCGCTCCCCGCGAACAGCGTGCGCAGCCGGCGGTTCTCGACGTGCCAGGAGCCGAACAGAAAGTCGAAGTCGTTCATGCGCTAGAGCCTGCGACGGTACCCCTGACATCTTCTGTCAGACTCTGCCGGTGCGTGCGAGCCGGCTGGTGTCCCTCCTGCTGCTGTTGCAGAACCACGGCCGGATGAGCGCGGCCCGGCTGGCGGCGGAGCTGGGGGTCACCGCGCGGACGGTCTACCGGGACGTCGACGCCCTCGCGGCGGCCGGTGTGCCGATCTACGCCGAGCAGGGTCCGGCGGGCGGATACGCGCTGATGGACGGGTACCGGACGAGGTTGACGGGCCTGACCGCCGACGAGGCCGAGTCGCTGTTCCTGACCGGTCTGCGCGGCCCGGCGGGCGAGCTCGGCCTCGGCGCGCAGGTGGCCGCGGCCGAGCTGAAGCTGATGGCCGCCCTGCCGACGCCGTACCGCGACGCCTCCCTGCGCATCCGCCAGCGCTTCCACCTCGACGCGCCCGGCTGGTACAGCGCGCCCGAGCCGGTCCCGCACCTGCTCGCCGTGGCCGAGGCGCTGTGGCAGGACCGGCGCATCGAGATCCGGTACCGCCGCTGGTTCCCCGCCCCCGGCGAGGTGACCCGCCGCCTGCGCCCGCTGGGCCTGGTCCTGAAGGCCGGCGTCTGGTATCTGATCGCGGCGGGCCAGGGCGACCCGCACACGTACCGGGTCGCCGCCATCCGCACCGTGCGCACCCTGCCCGACACGTTCACCCGCCCGCCCGGCTTCGACCTCGCGGCGCACTGGCGCGAGCAGGTCTCCCGGTATGAGAGCGCCTCGGAAACGGCGACCGCGCTCGTGCGGCTCTCCCCCGCGGGCGCCGCCGCCCTGCCGGACGTCCTCGGCCCGCGCGCCGCCCGCCTGGCCCAAGCCACGATGACCGAGCCCATGGCGGACGGCTGGCGGGAGGCGTCCGTCCCCCTGGAGTCACTGGCCAACGCGGCCGCGGGGCTGCTGCGCCTCGGCCCCGAGGTCCGGGTCGTGGCGCCGCCGGAGCTTGTCGCCCACATGGTCGCGACGATCGCGGCGATGGCCGCGCTCTACGCCTGAGCGCGGCGCCGGACTGCGTAGAGGTGCCCGGCGACGGCCGCGGCGAGCAGCGCGATCCCGAGGCCGTCGACGGCCACGGGGACGATGGCGTCGAGGGCCTGCAGCGCCTGGTGCCGGTCGGTCGCACTCGCCGCCTGCGACACCGAGTAGAACCGCTGCTGGCCCGGCAGCGCCTCGGCCGGTGTGGCGAGCGCGAAGCCGATGCGCACCACGACGGCCGTCCACAGCAGCCAGCACCACGGCGGCAGCGCCCGCAGCCCGTAGACGACCCCGGCCGCCCCCAGCACCGTCACCAGCCAGGCCAGGCGGTGCACCTGGTAGCCGGCGGCCGCCGCGTCGAACACGTCGCCGACAGTGGGCCCGGCCTCGACCCGGCCGCGGGCCGCGGCGAGGGCGGCGAGCTCCCCGGCTCCGGCGGCGAGCATCAGGACGGCCGCCACGGCCGGCACCGCATCGGCCGCCGGCACCGCCGGGAGGAGTCGCACGCGACGGATTCTAGAGCGGCCGCCGCCGGGCGTCCGGCCCGGTGCGCGGCCGGGTCCGGGGCGGTGCACCCACGGCTGTCGCGCTCAGGCGAACTTGGCGATCGCGGCGGGCGTCACCGGGGTGAAGACGTTCACCAGGTTGCCGTCGGGGTCGCGCAGCAGCAGGGAGCGGTTGCCCCACGGCATGGTCGTCGGCTCCTGCACGACGTCCGGGCCGCCGGCGGGCGCCGCGCCGGTCAGCCGCCGGAACACCGCGTCCACGTCGGCGGCCAGAAACTCCACGATCACCGAGCCGTTCGGGGCCGGGGTCAGGAACGGCACGGTCCGGGCGTGGGCGATCGCGATGGTGCCGCGGGGCGTGCGGATCTCGGCGAAGTCGGCTGTCGGCCGGACCGCGTCGGTCTGCGCCAGGGTCGCGTAGAAGGCGGCAAGACGGTCGACGTCGACGGTGATCAGGCGAATCGAGATGAAGTCCATGCCGTCGACGCTAAATCGAATACTGGACAGATTCCGCCCGGTATACATGAGCAATGTCGAGACCCGCCGCGCGCGTGCTGATGCTGCTGGAGCTGCTGCAGTCCGGCGGGCTGCGCACCCTGGCCGAGCTGGCCGACCGGCTCGGCGTCGACGAGCGGACCGTGCGGCGCTACGTCGAGCACCTCATCGACCTGGACATCCCGGTCGAGTCCGTGCGGGGGCGCTACGGCGGATACCGGCTCGGCCCCGGGTATCGGATGCCGCCGCTCATGCTCAGCGACGACGAGGCCCTGGCCGTGCTGCTGGGCCTGGTCGCGGCCACGCGCAGCGGGCTGCTCGACGCCGGCGCCACCGCGAGCGAGACGGCCCTGGCCAAGATCCGCCGGGTGCTGCCGGGCCACCTCGCCCGCCGCCTCGACACCGTCCTCGCCTCGCTGACCTTCACGGCGCCACCGGCCACGGCTCCAGCACAATCGGACAAACCGGACCGGGGCCGATCCGACGCAGGCCGATCCGACCGGGGCGAATCCAGCTCCGTGCCGGCACTCGCCGACCCGCCGGCCGCACACCCCTCAGCCTCCGCGGCCACCGGCGCCGTGCTGCTCACGATCGCCGACGCGGTCCACCACCACCGGCCCGTCGCCCTGCGGTACTCGGGCCGCGACGGGCGGACAAGCGCCCGCACCGTGCACCCGTACGGCCTCGTCGTCCACGCCGGCCGCTGGTACGTGACGGCCGTGGAGCCGGCCATCGGCGAGGAGCGCACGTTCCGGCTCGACCGCATCGCCGACGCCCGGACGCTGCCCGGCACGTTCGCGCCGCCCGCCGGGTCCGACCCCGCCGACCGGGTGCTGCGGGGGCTGGCCGGGGCGCCGTACCGGTATCGGGTGACGGTCTGGATCCAGGCGACGGAGGCGCACATCCGCACGCGGCTGCCCGCCGGCCTGGCCACGATCGCGGCGGAGGCGGCCGGCGGGTGGCGGCGGGCGGACCTGAACGTGGAGCGGCTCGACTGGCTGCCGGGCCTGCTCGCCACGCTGGACCGGCCGTTCGCCGTGGAGCGCCCGGACGAGCTGCGCGAGCACGTCGCCGCCCTCGCCGACCGCCTGCGGGCCGCGGCCGCCGCCCGGCCGCCCGATAGCCGGGGACCGGCGATCCCCGGCTGAGCCTGACCTGGTTGCCCGGCGCCGCCTGGATGACGCTGCGGTGATGAACATCAGCGGCAACACCGTCTTCATCCCCGGCGCGACCTCCGGCATCGGCCTCGGGCTCGCCCTGCGCCTGCACGCCAGGGGCAACACCGTCATCGCCGGCGGCCGGCGCACCGAGCTCCTGGCCCGCATCCGCACCGAGCACCCCGGCATCGCCACGGTCGCCGTCGACACCGCGGACCCGGCGTCGATCGCCGCCGCCCGCGACGAGTTGGCCGAGCGCTACCCGGCCCTTGACACGCTCATCACGATGGCCGGCATCATGGAGCCCGAAGACGTGCGCGACCCGGCCGCCCTCGACGTCGCGGAGCGGACCGTGACCGTCAACCTGCTCGGCCCGGTCCGGCTCATCAGCGCGTTCCTGCCCGGCCTGCTGGCCCGGCCGGAGGCGACGATCATGACGGTGACGTCCGGCCTGGCCTATGTCCCGCTGCCGTTGACCCCGACGTACAGCGCGACGAAGGCGGCCGTCCACTCCTACACGGAGAGCCTGCGGGTCCAGCTGTCCGGCAGCACCGTCCAGGTCGTCGAGCTCGTCCCGCCGGCGGTGCGCACCACCCTCATGCACCAGCAGGACGATCCGCACGCGATGGCGCTTGACGAGTACCTCGACGAGGTCATGGCGCTTCTGGAGGCCGACCCGAAGGCCGAGCAGATCCTGGTCGAGCGGGTGAAGTTCCTGCGCAACGCCGTCGCGGAAGGCCGCTACCGGGAGGTCCTCGCCGTGCTGAGCGGCTACGGGGCCTAGGGCACCACCACGAGGCGGCGGCCCTGCAGGTCGGTCCGCCGCCAGGCGGCCTCGATGTCGCCGAGCGCCACCCGCTCCAGCGCGAAGCGCAGCTCGCCGGAGCGGGCCCAGGCGAGGACCTGCGCGTAGGCCTCGCCGATCCGGTCGCGCAGGCCGCGGGCCGCGCCGCACAGCTCGACGCCGGAGGTGCGCAGCGCTTCCGCGCGCAGGCCGAGCGCCGGGCCCGCGGACTCGCCGGCCTGCACCATCCGGGTCGGCTTGTGGAAGCCGAACGAGTCGGGGGTCAGCGCGCGCAGCAGGATCTCGGTCGGGCGGCCCCAGAGGTAGTCCAGGACGACGTCGTAGCCGTCACCGCGCGCGTCCCGGTACGCCGCCACCAGCTCGTCGTCGGACACGGCGGTGCTGATGACCGTGTCCGCGCCCAGCTCGGCGACCGCGGCCAGCTGCGCGTCGTCGCGGCCGGTGGCGACGATGCGCCCCGCGCCGAGCAGGCGGGCGACCTGGACGGCCAGCCGGCCGGCCACCCCCGTGGCGCCCTGGATGAGCACCGTCTCACCCGGCGCCAGGCCGCCCGCCGTCTGCATCGCCATGCCGGTGATCGCGCTGCCGAGCACCGTGGCCGTGGCCGGGTCGAACCCGTCGGGGATCGGGGCATAGCCGTCGGCCGGCACGACCGCCAGCTCGGCGAGCGCGCCGTAGGGCGGCCGCAGGTTGCCGAACCCGACGAGCCGCCCGTCCGGCAGCTCCCCGATCCCGTCGAAGCACGGGATCATCGGCAGCGTCGCGAGGTAGCGCGCCGCCGTGTAGTGCGTGCCGGCCACGATCGCCCGGTCGACGTTCTCGACGGCCACGGCCCTGACCTTGACCACGATCTCCCCGTCGCGGGCGACCGGGTCCGGGAACTCCTGGAACCGGGGCGTGCCGCCGACCTCGTGCAGTACCGCCGCGTGCATCCTCACTCCTAACGTACGGTGTACGTCGAACGCTAGACGTACACCGTACGTCTCGTCAAGGCGCGTGATCCCGCGGCGACGGGGTAGAGGGGCCGACCATGGAGACCTCGGCCACGTTCATCGGCACGGCGACAGTCCTGCTGCGGCTCGGCGCGTTCACGCTGCTCACCGACCCCAACTTCCTGCACCGCGGGCAGCGGGCCTACCTGGGGCACGGGCTGTGGAGCCGGCGGCTCACCGAGCCCGCGCTCGGCCCGGCCGACCTGCCGCGGCTCGACGGGATCGTGCTGTCGCACCTGCACGGCGACCACTTCGACCGGGTGGCCCGCCGTCACCTGCCGCGCGACGTCCCCGTGCTCACGACCGTCCCGGCGGCCCGCCGGCTGCGCAAATGGCACTTCGACGACGCCGTCGGCCTGCGAGCCTGGGATGACGTCGTACTGCACCACGCCGCCGAGACCCTGAGGGTGACGTCGGTCCCGGCGCGGCACGGGCCGACCGGGCCGCATCTGGCGATGCCGACCACGATGGGGTCGATCCTGGACTGGGAGGTCGACGGCGTCCGCCGGCTGCGGCTGTACATCAGCGGCGACACCCGGTTCAACCGGCACGTCCTGCGCGACATCCCGAGCCGCTTCCCCGGCGTCGACACGATGCTGCTGCACCTCGGCGGCACCCGCGTCCTCGGCCTGCTGGTGACGATGGACGCCCGCGACGGCCTGCAGCTGGCGAACCTCATCCGGCCCCGGCGGATCATCCCGATCCACTACGACGACTACGGCGTGTTCCGCGACCCGCTGTCGAACTTCCTCGCGGCGGACGTCACCGCCCGCACCGACGCCGCGGTGACGCCGATCCTGCGCGGGGAGACGGTCGACCTCGCCCCGGCCGGCCGGGTGGCCGGCTCGGCCCCGATCACCGCCACCTGACGGCGGCGCGGCCGCTGCGGGTGGTGAGATCACCACAGCGGCCGCGGACCCGGCGCCGCCGCGGCTCGGCCCCGTCCGGCCCGGCCTACGCGCTGCGGCGGTCCCGGGCCAGGCGCTCGAGGGCCGGCAGGGCGGCCGCGATACTGGCCTCGTCCTCGGCGCTGAGGTCCTCCAGGAGCGCGGCCAGATGGGCGGCGCGCACCTCGCGGCGGCGCTGGAGCAGGTCGATGCCGGCCTGGGTGACCTCGACCAGGACGACCCGGCGGTCGGAGGGGTCGTCGGCCCGCCGGGCCAGGCCCTCACGTTCGAGGCGCTGCACGAGCTGCGTCATGGCCGGCTGGGTGACTCCCTCGGCCGCGGCGAGGTCGGTGAGCTTGCGCGGACCCTCCTGCTGCAGCCGCCAGATCGTGGACGCCGCGGTCAGGCTGATGTCGTTGGGCGGATTGCCCTGCCGCAGCACGCTGAAGACCCGCTCGACCGCGACCGTCAGGCGCGCGGGGTCCAGAGTCGAGCCGATTGCCGCCATACCGTCGCGCACCGCCATACCTCGATTGGACCACGCCGGGGTCACGCGGAGTCCAACAGCTCCCGGACCTCGTGCTCGCTGCCGGCCGTCTCCCCGTCCTCGTAGGCCTCCACGATCCGCGGGTCCACGTACGAGGCCCGCGCCACAGCCGGCGTGTTGCCGAGCTTCTCCGCGACCTGCTTCATCGCCCCGGCCACCGCCTTCTTCCGCTTCGTCTCGGTCGGCTGCGGGCCGGCCTCGTCCAGGGCCAGCGCGGCGGTGACGGTGCCGTGCCAGGTGCGGAAGTCCTTGGCCGACATCTGCTCGCCGGTGACCTCCCGGAGGTACTCGTTGATCTCCCCCGCCGTCACCTCGTGCCAGCGCTTCACGGCCGGGTCCCAGTATGCGAACAGCCGGTTGTGCCCCCGGCGCCGCTTGCGCAGCTCGCGCAGCACGGCGCAGATCTCCCCGTCGTCGACCCCGGAGGCGTGCTCGATGCCGGACTTGCCGGTGAACTCGAGCAGCACGCAGCCGCCACTGCACCGCACGTGGTCCGGGCGCAGGGTGGACAGCCCGAAGGACGGGTCCTCGGCGCGGTCGGCCGACTCGGCCCCGCCGACCCGGAACATGCCGAGGTCCAGCAGCCCGGCGATGGCGGCCAGGACCCGGTCCCGGCTCAGGCCGCGGCCGTGGGTGAGGTCGTGGCGGACCCGGTCGCGCATCCCCGGCAGTCGCTCGGCGACCTCGAGGACGTGGTCGAACTTGACCCGGTCCTGCTGCTCGCGCCACCGGGGGTGGTAGAGGTACTGCCGCCGCCCGGCCGCGTCGGTGCCGACGGCCTGGATGTGCCCCCGCGCGTCGGGGCTGATCCAGACGTCCTTCCAGGCCGGCGGGATGACCAGCGCCTTGATCCGCTCGACGGCGTCGGCGTCCCGCAGCGGCTTCCCGTCGGTGTCCAGGTACGCGAAGCCGCGACCGGACCCGCGCCGGCCGAAACCCTGTTTGTCCAGCTGACTACGCCGCAGTCGCATGGCGTCGCCGGTACCCGGCCGATCATCACCAAAACGCGCAAGTTCTTGCACAACCAGCGGCGATTCTTTCCCGGTACATTGGCCGGGTGGTGACGAGGCTCTCCGAGGTGGCGAAGTACGCCGGATACAGCGAGGCGACGGTCAGCCGCGTCCTGCGCGACGTCCCGGGCATCGGCGCCGACACCCGCAACGCGGTCCTGACCGCGCTCGACGTCCTGGGCTACCAGCGCCCGACCCGCCACCGGCGCGAGCTCGGGAGCCTGGTCGGCATGGTGCTGCCCGACCTGCACAACCCGATATTCCCCGCCTACGCCGAGGCGATGGCCGGCGCCCTGGTCCGTCACCAGCTCATCCCGGTCCTGTGCACCCGCACCGCCGACGGCGTGTCCGAGGCCCACTACATCGAGATGCTCCTGGCCCGCAAGGTTGCCGGGATCGTGTTCGTGGGCGCCAGCTACGTCGACGCCGGCCCGGAGCAGGTCAAGGCGCTGCGGGCCCGCAGGTTGCCGATCGTGCTGATCAACGAGGCCGACGAGAACTCGGGTGTACCGCGCGTGGCCGTGGACGACGCCGAGGCGGCCGACCTGGCCGTGGCGCACCTGCGCGAGCTGGGCCACCGTCGGATCGGTCTGATCGTCGGCCCCCGTGGCCACGTCCCGTCCGAGCGCAAGTTGGCCGAGTTCCTGCGGCTGACCGGCCGCCCCGACCTGGTGGCGCACACCCTGTTCTCGATCGCCGGCGGCCAGAGCGCGACAGCCGCGCTGCTGGCCGCCGGCGCCACCGGCGTGGTCTGCGCCAGCGACACCCTGGCCCTGGGCGCCATCCGCGGCGCCCGCAAGCAGGGCCTGCGGGTGCCGGAGCAGCTCTCGGTGGTCGGCTTCGACGACTCCGTCTACATGCCGATGATGGACCCGCCGCTGACGACCGTCCGCCAGCCGATAGCCGCGATCGGTGTGGCCGCGGTCAACGCCCTGGTCGCCCAGATCGAACGCCGCCCGGTCTCCCTGGACGAGGAGCTCTTCGAACCGGAGCTCATCGTCCGCGGCTCCACCGCCGCCGCCCCGGCCGACTGACGATCTTCACGCCGCTTCTTGCACCCTCCCCCGTCTCGGCCGCCGCGCCGGTTCACCCGTCCGCGGCGAGGGCGTCCGCGCGCCGGCCGGCTGCCGCGCGTGACCGGCCGGCTCACCGTCCGGCGGCCATGAGCTCCAAGGTGTCGACCACGCGGTTGGCGAAGCCCCACTCGTTGTCGTACCAGCCGACCACCTTCACGTGGCGGCCGTCCACCCGGGTCAGCGCCGAGTCGAAGATGCACGACGCCGGGTCGCCGGCGATGTCGCTGGAGACGATGGGGTCCTCGCAGTACACCAGCACGCCCTGCAGTCGTCCTTCGGCGGCGTTGCGGTAGGCGTGCAGGACCTCGTCGCGCGTGACGTCGCGGCTGACGAACGCGTTGAGCTCCACCAGCGAGCCGACCGGCACCGGCACCCGGATCGAGTCACCGGAGAGCTTGCCGTCGAGCTGGGGCAGGACCAGGCCGATCGCCTTCGCGGCGCCGGTCGTGGTCGGCACGATGTTGACGGCGGCGGCGCGGGCCCGGCGCAGGTCGCGGTGCGGGCCGTCCTGGAGGTTCTGCTCCTGGGTGTAGGCGTGCACCGTCGTCATGAACCCGTGCTCGATCCCGGCCAGCTCGTCGAGCACCGCGGCGAGCGGGGCCAGGGCGTTTGTCGTGCAGGAGGCGTTGGACACGATCGTGTGACGCTGCGGGTCGTACCCGTCGCTGTTCACGCCGTACGCCAGCGTGATGTCGGCGCCGGCCGAGGGGGCGCTGACGAGCACCTTCGCGGCACCCGCATCGAGGTGGGCCCGCGCGGCGTCGGCGGCGGTGAAGCGCCCGGTGGCCTCCAGGACGATGTCGACGCCGAGCTCCTGCCACGGCAGCGCCTTCGGCTCGCGCTCGGCGAGCGCCCGGATCTCCCGCTTGTCGACGATGATCGCGCCGCCGGCCGCCACGACCGGGCGGTCGAGCCGGCCCAGGGTGGTGTCGTACTGCAGCAGGTGGGCGAGCACGTCCGGCCCGGCCAGGTCGTTGACGGCGACGACCTCGAGGCGGCTGCCCCGCTCGAGGATCGCCCGCAGCACCCCGCGGCCGATGCGCCCGAACCCGTTGATGGCAATTCGTGTGGTCATGTCGTAATGGTGGGCTTTTGTCGGCTTAGGCGACAGCCGACGCCTCGCCAGTCTCCGCAAGCATCGCGCCAGGCCGCCGGCGCTCGTCAAGCGGCACGCCCGGCCGGGCGAACGTGCGGCGGTACTCGCTTGGCGACGTCCCGAGGATCCGCTGGAAGTGCAGCCGCAGGTTCGAGCCCGTGCCGAGCCCGACCTGGCCGGCGATCTGCTCCACGCCGAGCGAACTGCGCTCCAGCAGTTCCCGGGCCCGGTCGACGCGGGCCCGCAGGATCCACTGCGTCGGCGTGTAGCCGGTCTCCTCGACGAACCGCCGCGACAGCGTCCGCTCGCTGACGTTGGCGTTGCGGGCCAGGTCGGCCAGGGTCAGCGGCTCCCCGAGGCGCTCCAGGGCCCAGTGCCGGGTCGCGGCGAAGTGCTCGCCGACCACCTCGGGCACGCTGCGCGGGATGTACTGCACCTGCCCCCCGCTGCGGTACGGCGCCGCGACGAGCCGCCGGGCCACGACGTTGGCGAGGGCCACGCCGTGGTCGCGGCGGACGAGGTGCAGGCAGAGGTCGATCCCGCTGGCCGCCCCGGCCGAGGTGAGCACCGCCCCCTCGTCGACGAACAGCACGTCCTCGTCGACCCGGATGCCGGGGTGCTTCTGGGCGAGCTGGTGCGTGTAGTGCCAGTGGGTGGTGGCCCGCCGGCCGTCGAGCAGCCCGGTCGCGGCGAGCGCGAACGCCCCGGTCGAGATGGCGGCGAGCCGCACCCCGCGGGCGTGGGCCCGGCGCAGCGCCCGGACGACCTCGGCGGGCGGATCGTCGCGGTCGGGGTTGCGGTACCCCGGGATGAAGATCGTGTCGGCCGCGTCGAACGCCTCCAGCCCCTCGGCCACATGGTACGCCAGCCCGTCGCCACCCGCGACGAGCCCGGGCGCCGCGCCGCAGACGTGCACCGCATACGGCATCCCCGGCCGGTTGGTGAACACCTGCGCCGGGATGCCCACGTCGAGCGGCTTGGCCCCGTCGAGCACCAGGACCACCACGCGGTGAATCGCCTCCACACCAGCAGCGTCACATCACCGCCGGCGCCGCGACAGTGTCCGGATAGCCATGCACCGCAAGTTTCCCGCCACCGCTCGCCCGGCCGCACCGATCGACGGCCTGGCGTGCCGGACGTAACATTCGCAACCGTCGACTGTTACGCTCGTTACATGCCGGAGCCACTCCTGCTCATCAGCACGTCGACGGCCGGTGCGGCGGCGAGCGTGCGGGTGATGATCTGGCGCAAGCTGCGCTCGCTCGGCGCGCTGTACATCCAGCAGTCGGTGTGCCTGCTCCCGGCTCGCCCGCCGATCGTCCGGCAGGTCCAGCGCCTCACCGGCCGGGTCCGCGCCGACGGTGGCGTGGCGCAGGTGTACACGATCACGGTGCCCGACCCGGCGCAGTACGCGGATCTCGTCGCCCAGTTCAACGCCGCCCGCGACGCCGAATACGCCGAGGTCGGCGAGCGCACCCCCGAGCTGCTGGCCGAGCTGGCGCTGGAGACCGGGCGCGGCCGGGCCACGTACGCCGAGGTCGAGGAGTCCGAGGCCGACCTCCAGCGGTTCCGGTCCTGGCTGGCGAAGATCACGGCGCGGGACCATTTCGGCGCACCCGGGCGCAGGGCGGCGGCCGCGGCGGTCGAGGCCTGCGCCGAGGCCCTGGCCGCGTTCGAGACCGCCGCCCTGCACGCCGAGGCGGGGCCCGCATGACGGCGCACACCTACTTCGACGAGCCCGCCGACGCCGTTCTTCATGCTTTGGGGGGTACCGCCACAGGGCTCCCGGCGGCCGAACGGGCCGCTCGGCGCGCACGGTACGGGCCCAACCGGCCGGGCCCGGTGCGCCGGCCGAAACGCTGGCTGCCGGAGCTGGCCGAGGCGTTCACCGAGCCGCTGCAGCTGCTCCTGATCGCCGTCGCCGTGCTGTCCGCCGTGTTCGGGGAGCTGTCCGACGCCGTGGCCATCGCCGCCGTCATCGCGGTCGTGGCGGTACTCGAAACCAGCACCGAAATGCGGGCGGCCCGGTCCATCGAGGCGCTGCGGGCGATGACGGCACCGACCGCGCGGCTCGTCACACCCGGCGGTGTCCGGGAGGTGCCGGCGGCCGACCTGGTGCCCGGCGACGTGGTGGCCGTCGAGGCCGGCGACGTGGTCCCGGCCGACGCCCGCGTCATCGCCGCCCGGGGCCTGCGGGTCGACGAGTCGACGCTGACCGGCGAGGCCGCGGCGGTGGGCAAGAGCGCCGTCGCGGTCCCGGCCGGCACGCCCCTGGCGGCGCGGTCGAGCATGCTGCACGCCGGCACCGCTGTCGTCGCCGGTGACGGCCGCGCGGTGCTCACCGCGACAGGCACGCACAGCGAACTCGGGCGGCTCGGCCGCCTGGTCGCCGAGACCCGGGAGCCGCCGACACCGCTCCAGCGCACCCTGACCCAGCTGGCCAAGGCGGTCCTGGTCATCGCGATCGCGGCGAGCGTCGCCGTCCCGCTGGTCGGGGTCCTGGCCGGCCAGCCCGTGCGCGACATGCTCCTGTCGGGCCTCACCATCGCCTTCGCCACGGTCCCGGAGGAGCTGCCGATCCTGGTCGTGGTCCTGCTCGCCGTCGGCGGCCGCCGGCTCGCCCGCCGCGGTGCGCTACTGCGCCGCCTCCGGGCCGGCGAGACGATCGGCGCCGTGGACGTCATCGTGACCGACAAGACCGGCACGCTTACCGAGAACCGGCTCGAGCTCACCGAGCTCGTCGGCGACCGCCGGGCGATCCTGACGACGGCCGTCGCCGCGTACCCGCCGGGCGGCCGGGAGCCGATGGAGCAGCAGCTGCTCGCCGCGGCCGCCGCCGAGGGCATCGCGGAGCCGGGCCCGGCCCTCACCGGCCACCCGTTCGACCCGCAGCGCAAGCTCCTCAGCCGCGTGCACCGCACCGCCGGCGACGGCCTGCGGCTGGCCGTCGCCGGCGCCCCGGAGGCGGTGCTGGAGCGCTGCGTCCTGGCCCCGGCCGCCCGGGCCCGCATCGAGGCCGAGGTCGCGGACCGGGCGCGGCGGGGCCTGCGGGTCATCGCCTTCGCGGAACGGTCACTCACCGGCACCCCCACCGCCCCAGCCGAAGACGGCGACCCAGCCGACCACGAGCCCACCGGCGGCCCGGTCGATCTGGATCTCGCGGGCGGCTCGGCGGACGGCGCCTCCACCGGGGGCCGGGGCCTCACCGGCGGTTCAGCCGATCGCGACCTCGCCGGCGACACGGGCGAGCGGGAGGTCGTTGGCGGCTCAGCCGATCGCGATGCCACCGGCGGCGTGGGCGATCTGGATCTCGCCGGCGGCGTGGGCGAGCGGGATGAGGTGGAGGCCGGGCTGCGGTTCACGGGGTTGGCGTGCTTCACCGACCCGCTGCGCCCCGACGTCGCCGCCGCGGTTGCCACGTTGCAAGGCGCCGGGGTCGCCACGATCGTCGTCACCGGCGACCATCCGGAGACGGCGGCCGCGGTGGCCGCCGCGGCCGGCCTGCCCACCGCAGCGGGCGCCGCGCCGGTTGCAACGTTGCATGGACCGGGTACCACCACGATCGCTCGGCCCGGCGATACCCGCGAGACCGCGGCCGGCCGGCCCGACGCCGACCGGCCCGCCGCCGCCGACCGGCTCGCCAACGCCGGGCTGTCCGCCGCCGCCGGCCGGCTCGCCACCGCCGGGCCGTCCGCGGGGCGGCTGGTCGCGCGCGGGGACCTCCTCACCGACGCGAGCGACGAGGAGCTGGCGCCGCTGCTCGTGCACGGAACCGTCGTCGCCCGGGCGACCCCGGCCGCCAAGCATCGCCTCGTCCAGGCACTGCAGGCCCGCGGTCACACCGTGGCCGTCACCGGCGACGGCGCCAACGACGCCCCCGCCCTCGCGGCCGCGGACGTCGGCATCGCCATGGGCCGCCGCGGCGCCGACCTCGCCCGGGCCGCCGCCGACATCGTGCTGACCGACGACGCGTACCCGACAGTGGTGGCCGCCGTCGCCACCGGCCGCAACATCGGTGCGCAGCTGCGCCGGGCCGTCGCCTTCTACCTCGGGGCGAAGGTCGCCCTCGTCATCGTCCTGCTCACCGCCCTCGCGGCCGGCCTGCCGGTGCCGTTCGCCCCGGTCCACATCGTGCTGCTCGAGATCTTCATGGACCTCGGCGCCTCAGTCGCGTTCGTCGCCGAGCCCACCGCCCCGCACGCCATGCACCGCCCGCCCCGCCCGTCCGGCCCCCGCTTCCTGGACCGCGCCGCGGTCACCGCCATCGCGACAGTCGCCGTGACGCTGACCCTGGCCGTCCTGCCCGGATACCTGCTGCTGGCCCACGACAACCCACCCACCGCCCGAGCCGCCGCCGTCCTCGGCTGGCTCGCGGGCCACGCCCTGATCGCGTGGACGTTGCGGACCCGGCCCGGGCTGGCGTGGCGTACCAACGCCGCATTTCCGGCCTGGGCCGCAGCCGCCACGGCCGTCGCGCTACTGGCCACACTGACCCCGGCCGGCCGCCTCCTGCACCTCGATCCCCTCACAGCCCGCGACACGGCCATCGTCACCCTGACCGTCGCCGCCGCCGTCATCCTGTCCCTGGCAACCGCCCGCGCCACGCACCTGCGCGACCGCCTCTGACCACACCCGCCCCAGTGCGACGTCGCCGGAGCTGCGCTACCGTCCGACCCGGTAATCGCAGCACCACGATCCGCGACCGGGGCCGACACCAGATCACACCCGGCGCGACCGCCGCCGCCAATGCAACGCAAGCTCCGGCTCGGGCGGCCTGCCGGCCCTGTGGCGTTCGGATGCGACGGTCGCGGCCGGTGCGGTCAGGGCGTGTGCTCACCGTCCGGTGCCAGGATTGTGGTGACGGCATCGGCGAGGCTTGGAGGCGGCATGGGGTGGCGGGAGCGGCTCGGGGCGATCGGGGTCTGGCGGGGCGTCGGGCTCGTCGACGCGGTGCTGGCCGGGCGGATCGAGGCACTCGGGTATGGCACGCTCTGGCTCGGTGGGTCGCCCGGCGCCGATCTGCTGGCGGCCGAGGCGGTGCTCGATGCGACACAGACGCTCGTCGTGGCCACCGGGATCGTCAACATCTGGCGGGCCGACGCGGCCGAGCTGGCGGCGGCGTACCACCGGGTTCAGGCCCGCCATCCCGGGCGGCTCCTGCTCGGGATCGGGTCCGGGCACCGGGAGGCGGACGCGGGGCGGGCGCGGCCCGTGGAGGCGATGTCGGCGTACCTGGACGTGCTCGACGACCGCGGCGTGCCCGTCACGGACCGGATACTGTCCGCACTCGGGCCGCGGATGCTCGCCATGGCGGCGGCGCGGGCCGGGGGCACGCACCCGTATCTCACCGTGACGGCGCAGACACGCCAGGCCCGGGCCACGCTCGGGGCCGGGCCGCTCGTCGCCCCCGAGCAGACAGTCGTGCTCGACGCCGATCCGGAGTCGGGTCGGCGCGCGGCCCGGGCGTTCCTGTCGCGCTACCTCGGCATGTCCAACTACACCACCACCATGCGCCGGGCCGGGTTCACCGACGCCGACGTGGCCGGCGGCGGCAGCGACGAGCTCGTCGACGCGATCATCGCCCACGGCGGGCCGGACACGCTCGCGGCAGCGGTCCGGGCCCATCTGGACGCCGGGGCCGACCACGTCTGCGTACAGGTCCAGCCCGCCGACAGCGACATCACGCCGGCCCTGCGCGCGATCGCCGAGCACGCACACCTGTAACCACGCGCACACATCCCGCGGCAGCAGATCGCCGCGTCGCCGAGTCACCGCGTCACTACCGAGTCACCACGTCACTACACAGCCGGACCCACGGGCGATCGTCGAGCGCGCACACCCACAGCCACACACACGCATCCCAGCGGCAGCAGGCCATCGAGTCACCACGTCATGACACAGCCGGCCTCTCACACGATCACCGAGCGCTCACACCTGCAGCCACGCACACGCATCCGGCGGCAGCAGGCCATCGGTCACCACGTCACTACAGAGCATGATTCGGGTGTACTGCGGCAGCCTCGCACCAGCACCACTGAAGTTCACGACGCACACGAACGTGTCGCCGCGCCGGAAGGCCAGGACCCCGTCGTCGCCGGCGAGCCAGGCCGGGTCCTCCGGCAGGTGCACGAGGTGTTCGCGGCGCAGGGCGAGGGCCTGGCGGTACAGCCGCAGCGTCGATTGTGGATCGGAGTCCTGGATTTCGACGGTCTGGGTCGACCAGGACTGCGGCTGGGGCAGCCACGGGGCCGTCGACCCCGGCGGCGAGAAGGCGAACGGGGGTGCGGTGCCCGCCCACGGGAGCGGGACGCGGCACCCGTCGCGGCCGCGGTCGGTGTGCCCGGAGCGCTCCCACGTCGGGTCCTGGATCCGGGCGAGCGGGATGTCCTCGACCTCGGCCAGGCCGAGCTCGTCGCCCTGGTAGACGTAGACGCCGCCGGGCAGGGCCAGGGTGAGCAGGGCGGCGGCGCGGGCGCGGCGGCGGCCCCGGTCAAGGTCCGTGTACGCACCGTGACGGCGGTTGCCGAGGTCAAACGTCGTGTCCTCGCGGCCGTAGCGGGTGACGTGACGGATCGTGTCGTGGTTGGACAGGACCCAGGTCGGTGGCGCGCCGACCAGGTGGTGGGTGGCCACGGTGTCGTCGATTGTCTTGCGGACCGCGTTGGGCTCCCAGGCGCAGCACAGGAAGTCGAAGTTGAACGCGGAGTGCAGCTCGTCCGGGCGCAGGTAGCGCACGAACTGAGCCGTCGTCGGCAGCCATACCTCACCCACGAACACGCGCGGATCGACGTAACTGTCAGCGATGCGCCGCCACGCACGGTAAATCTCGTGGACGCTCTCGTGGTCCTGGTACGGCAGGTCGGCCGGGTCCGGCTCCGGGCCGACGTCCGGCAGGCCCGGCGTCTTCATGAGCCCGTGCGCGACGTCGATGCGGAAGCCGTCGACGCCGCGGTCGAACCAGAAGCGCAGGACGTCCTCGAACTCGGCCCGCACACCCTCGTGCTCCCAGTTCAGCTCGGGTTGCTGGGGGGCGAACATGTGCAGGTACCACTCACCGTCGGGCAGGCGGGTCCAGGCCGGGCCGCCGAAGTACGAGCGCCAGTCGTTCGGCGGCAGCTCACCGGCCGGCCCCCGGCCGGGGCGGAACCAGAACCGCTCGCGGGCCGGGTCCCCGGGCGGCGCGGCGAGCGCCGCCCGGAACCACGGATGCCTGTCGGAGCAGTGGTTCGGCACCAGGTCGACGAGGATCCTAAGGTTGCACGCGTGCGCCTCGGCCAGGAACCGCTCGGCGTCGGCAAGGGTGCCGAACAGCGGGTCGATGTCGCGGTAGTCCGCCACGTCGTACCCGCCGTCGGCCATCGGCGACACGTTCCACGGCGTGAGCCAGAGCGCGTCGACGCCCAGGTCCCGCAGGTACGGCAGCCGCGCCCGCAGGCCGGCGAGGTCCCCCACGCCGTCCCCGTTCCCGTCGGCGAAGCTGCGCAGGTAGATCTGGTAGATGGCGGCCGTGCGCCACCAGGTCGGGCCGGGCATGAACGTGATCCCCTCGTTGAACCGAAAGTGCCGAACCGCTTACCGCTGGTGTGTTCACCGCCGCCCGGCGACGCCACCCACCCGCCGGCGCCACCGGTCACAGCGGGTGCCACCGATCCCGGCCGCCGTCGCCACGCACCCGCCGGCGCGACCGGTTACAGCGGGTGTTCTCAGCCCCCGTCCGTCGCTGCCAGCCGCCGCTATCGGTGGCCGCCGCCGGTGGCCGGTCGCGGTTGGTCGCCGCTGCCCGCTGCCGGTGGCCGGTCGCAGTTGGTCGCCGCTGGTGGCCGGTCGCGGTTGGTCGCCGCTGCCCGCTGCCGGTGGCCGGTCGCAGTTGGTCGCCGCTGGTGGCCGGTCGCGGTTGGTCGCCAGTCGGCTACCAGCTTCCAGCTGCCGGTTGCCAGCTACCGGCTGCCGGCTGCCGCTGGTCGTTCGCCGGGCCCCGCCAGCCGTGTGTCGACTACCAGCCGGTGTTGCCGGGCCCCCGGGTGATGACGAAGCTGCCCGGGTTGTTCAGCCCGCCCGCCGCGGCGCCGGTGACAGTCACGTAACTGGCCGTCATGGCGCCGGTGACATTGAGGAGGTCGATGCCCCAGGTGCCGGCGCCGGTGATGACGACGTGGTCGAGCCGCAGGTCGGCGATGCGGTGGCCGTCACTCAGCAGCACCGCCTGATATGTGCTGTCCACAATGGACAGGTTGGAGACGATGACCGGGGTGGTGATGTCGGACTGGTTGGCGTAGATCCACAGCGCGCCGAGGTCCGAGTTCCAGTTCGGCTCGTGGCCGCCGGTGCGGGTCAGAGTGTTGCGGGTGACCGTGGTCGGGCCGCTGAACGGGATGCCGAACCGGCTGCTGACGGCGATCCCGGCCGAGCCGGTGACGGTGTCGGAGAGCAGGTTGTCGGCCACCGTGTTGCCGCTGCCGCCGTAGATGCCGACCGCGTTGGCCAGCAGCGGGGACTGCACCGTGTTGAACGTGTACGCCGAGTTCGACACCGCGTGCGTCTGCGAGAACATCGCCAGGGCGTCGTCGCCGGTGTTGCGGATCGCCGACTGGTCGAGGCGGACGTTCTGGACGGTGCCGTTGTAGGCGTTGAGGTTGACGCCGTCGGCGATGGTGTCGGCGATACGCAGGGCGACGGCGTAGAGACCGTCGGTGCCCGCGCCGACCCACAGGCCGGTCTTCGTGTGCTCGATGCGGACGTCGAACAGCAGTGAGCCGGTGCCGAAGTTCCCCTCGATGCCCGTGTCGAAGTTGGTGTCGTCACGGTAGGTGACGTCGCCGGACATCGTCAGGTCGGCGATGGTGACGCCGGAGCCGGTCGCGAAGAAGCCGCCCTTGCCGCTGCGCCCCCGCACGGTGCTGTACCACTGCCCGGCGCCGCGCACCGCCACCCCGGCCAGGTTGATCCGGCTCGTGATGTCGAACGTCCCGGCCGGAATCCACACTCCCTGCCCCGACGAGCGGGCCGTGGAGATCGCGTTGTTCACGGCATTGGTGTCATCGGTACCGTCGTTCGCCGTCGCCCCCGCGGAGGTGATCGACACGAAGCCGGTCGGCATCGAGTACGCGGCCGCGACCTGCTCGGCGTCGACCACGTCGATCGTGTAGGAGCTCGCCGTGTCCGCCGCGTCCTTCTGCAGCCTCAGCACCGTACCGGCGGGAAAGTCGCCGATCGTCGAGCGCACCTCGTCGAAGAAGTGGTGGGCCGAGCCCTGCGACGGCACGTTCGTGTACGGGTAGGCGCCGTAGACCCACGAGTACTTCGAGGTGAGCGCGATGTCCCTGACGTGCGCGCCGTTCGCGTAGAGCGAGATCGGCGCGCCGGCCCCGGCCCCGTCGGCGCTGTCCGGGATCGAGTAGCGGATGGTGAGCGCGTTGGCCGGCCTGGTCAGCGTGAACTGCACGTACTGCCCGGTGCTCGTGAGCTGCACGGCCGAGCGCCCGGTCGCCTCGCTGGCCAGGCTCAGGTACGTCCGGCTGGGCGCGAGCTTCGTGCCGTTGGTGGTGGCGTCGGCCGCGCGGTACTCGACGTACGGCACCGTCGCACCCCGGCTCGACAGTGGTTGACTACCGTCGACATTGACGGAGTCGATGTTGATCCCGTCGGCGTTGACCGCGGTGTCGACCTGCCAGCCGATGAGGTTGACCCCGGCCCGCAGCGTCACCGTCTGCGTCGCGGAGGTCCAGGTCGCCGCGGCCGGCAGGCTCACCTGAGCGGCCTTGATCCCGTTGACGTACTGCGACAGCGGCTGCGCGGCCCCCGACGTGTTGCTGTACCGCAGCGAGACCTGCCGCGATCCCGCGGCCGGCGAGTTGACGGCGACGATGACCCGCGCTCCGACCGCCGTGAACCCGGTCAGGTAGCCGCCGCCCGAATACCCGCCGGCCGCCGTCGCGAGGCGCGGTCCACCGGAGAAGAACGCGGTCTCGGCCTCGTAGCCCGCCCCGGAACCGCCGGTGCCGCCGGTCCCGCCGGACGTGGATGCCGACGGCGTCGGCGATGGCGATGACGAGGCGCTCGGGCTGGATGCCGGTCCGACGGTCAGGCTGTCGAGGTTGACGTTGCCGGAGTCCGCGCTGTCGAACCGGTACGCGACAGTGTTCGAAGCGGCCGTCAGGCTCACCGCCTCGGTCGCCATGCCCCAGGTGTCCCAGCTCGCGGTGGCCGGCAGACTGATCTGGCGCAGCCGCACACCACCGACGTACAGCGACAGCGTCTTGGCCGACCCGGTCCCGTTGGCGTAGCGCAGCGTGAGCGAGCCCGTGGCCGGCACCGTGAACGAGGTCGCCGCGCTGCCCTTGTTCCCGTCCGTGTACCCGCCGACGAACCCGGTGCCGGTGTACCCACCGTGGTCGGAGGCGACGACCGCCCCGCCGGACAGGACCGCGTTCTCCGCCTCCAGACCGCCGGCGGCGGCCGTCGACACGGTCAGGCTGTCGAGGTTGACGTTGCCGGAGTCCGCGCTGTCGAACCGGTACGCGACAGTGTTCGAAGCGGCCGTCAGGCTCACCGCCTCGGTCGCCATGCCCCAGGTGTCCCAGCTCGCGGTGGCCGGCAGACTGATCTGGCGCAGCCGCACACCACCGACGTACAGCGACAGCGTCTTGGCCGACCCGGTCCCGTTGGCGTAGCGCAGCGCGAGCTGGTTGCCCGCCTGCACACTGAACGTGGTGGCCGCGCTGCCCTTGTTGCCGTCCGTGTACCCGCCGACGAACCCGCTGCCGGTGTACCCGCCGTGATCGGTGGCGACCGACGCGCCGCCGGACAGGGTGGCCGACTCGGCCTGATAGGTGGCGGTGGCCGCAGCGGCCGGGGGTGCGCTGAGGGCGATGGCGGCGCCCACGATGACCGCGGCAGTGGCGGCCGCCGCAGCGATCACCCGGCGGCGCGGGCCGGCGATCAGTCGTCGTTGCATGGGGTGTCCTCCCTTCGGACGAACGGTTACGGGGTCAGTGCGCGTAGACCTCGAGCTCGGACAGCTGCGCGGCGGGCCAGCCGTCGTTGGCGGTGAACGTGAGCGTCAGAGTGCGCAGCGTGGTCGGCGGGAAGGTGATGGTGACCGCGTTGCCGGTGTCGGGGTTCAGCGTGTAGCCGGCCGCGGCCACGAGCGGGGCGGTGCCGTTGCTGACCGCGATCCGCTCGGTGCGGGTGCCCCAGTTGGCGGGCAGGCGAAGGACCAGGCGGCCGACGGTCCGCTCGTCGCCCAGGTCCAGGGTGACCGTCTGGGGGAACGCGTTGCCGGCCGACTCGAAGTAGGTGCCGGAATCGCCGTCCACCAGGTTCGCCGGGCCCAGCCACGACAGTGCCTGCGAGCTCGACGCGATCTGCTGGCCCAGTGCCAGGTTGCCGTCGGGGTCGAAGCCGATGCCGCGGACGGACACGACGTACGGGCCGGCCGGCGAGCTCGTCTCCAGCATGATCCGGTCGGCGAAGATGCCCGCGTGCTCGGGGTTGAAGCCGACGGTGACGGTGCACGTGCCGCCTACCGGGATTCGGGTGCACGGCGTGGTGGCGGTGTAACCGGGCGGGGTGTGCAGCCCGCGGATGACGATTGGGTCCGGGCCGGGGTTGCCCACCGTCACCGTCCTGGTAGCGGTGGAGTGCAGGGCCAGGTTGCCGAAGTCGAGGGCGTCGGCGCTCAGCCGCAGGGCGCCGGCCGGTGGGAAGCCGCACCGCGACGACGACCAGCCCAGGTTGCCCGGGCCGCGCTCGAGCAAGAAGCCACTGCCGCAGCTGTACTGCCCGGAGGCGCCCAGGCCCGCGGCGACCAGCCAGGACAGGCGGGCCGAGCCGGGCGACTGCCGCTGCAGCGCGAACGTTCCGGCCCGGATGACCGCCACCCGGTCCAGCCGGACGTTGTCGATCCGCTGCCCGAAGAACTGGACCGCCGCGAACGGGCTGTCCACGATCGACACGTCGTGCACGTCGATCGCGCCGGCCATCGGGGCGTCGGCGGCGTAGAACCACAGGGCGGCGACCTCCTCCGGCGGGTTCGGCACCAGGGCGCCGGCGCGCAGGATCACGTTGCGGGCGATCGTCGTCGTCCCGGCCAGCGGTACCGCGCCGAAGCGGTTGCCCACGTGGATGCCGCCGCCCTGGGTGACGGTGTCGGCAGCGACACTGTCGGTGACGGCGTTGTCGCGGCCGCCGTAGACGGCGAAGGCGTTGGCGAGCAGCGGGGCGACCACGGTGTCGTGGACGAACGCGTTGTCGTGGTCGGCGTTGGCGTCCGACCACATCGCGAGGCCGTCGTCGCCGGTGTTGCGGACGTACGTGTCCCGGATCGTGGTGTGCGCGACGCCGTTGTGCAGGTTGACGCCGTCGGCCATCGTGTTCTGGATCCGGGCGTGACTCACGGTGAGACCGTCGCTCGGGCCGTCGAACCACATGCCGACCTTCGTGTGCTCGATCCACACGTTGTCCACAGTGGACCCACTGCCCATGACCCCACCGAGCCCACTGTCCGAGGTCGAGTCGTCACGCACGACGGTGTCCCCCGCGATCGCGAAGTCCGCGAGATGCACGGCCGCGGACCCGTCCCCGTAGACCCCGACTCCGCGACCGGAGAGCACCGTGTGCCAGGGCCCGGCGCCGCGAACCGTGACTCCGGAGGCGGTGAGGTGCCGCGGCACGCGATAGGTCCCGGCCGGCAGCCAGACGCCCCTGCCCTGCGCCTTCCCCGCATCGAGCGCGGACTGCACTGCTGGACCAGAATCGACGACACCTGTCGGGTCGGCACCGAAATCGACGACATCGACAAAACCGTCGGGTTTCATCGACGATCGACCGACAAGCTCAAAATCGGCGAGGTCGATCGAAATCGACGTCGAGGCGGTCAGACGGACCCGCGAACCGGCCGGCACAGTGCGGCCGAGCAACGCATGGGTGTCGTCGAAGTAGTGATGCTCGCCGCCGTCCGCAGGGTTGTTCGTATACGGGAAGTTGCCGTACACGTGCGAGTAGCGGGCGGTCACCGGCAGCTCGACACCCGCCGAGGAACCGGTCGAGGCACCCGGCAAGGAACCCGGCGAGGCACCGTTCCAGCCGCCCGGCAACGCGCCCGGCGAAACACCGTTCGAGCCGCCCGGCAACGCACCCGCCGAAGCATCGTTCGAGCCGCCCGGCAACGCACCCGCCGAAACACCGTTCCAGCCGCCCGGCAAGGAACCCAGCGAGGCGCCGATCGAGCCGCCCGGCGAGGAATCCAGCGAGGCGCCGATCGAGGCGCTCGGCAAGGAACCCGGTGAGGAAACGTTCAAGGCACCCGGCGAGGCGCCGATCGTCACGCGTAGCGTCGCGTCGGGGCTGCCGTCGGGCAACGAGTACCGGACGTTTATCGCGTCCGCCCGGGCCGACAGCACGAACTCGACCCACTGCCCGGCCCGCAGGCTTACCGCCCGCCGCCCCGACGCCTCCGCGACAAGCGTGGTGAAGGCGTACCCGGGCCCGAGCCGGGCACCGTTCGTGAACGCGTTCTCGGCCTCGTAGGTGGTGAACGGGGTGTCGGCGCCGGGCGGGGCGGCGGTCGCGCCGGCCGGGGCGGGGTGGCACAGGACGGCAGCGACGAGCGCCGCCGCGGACACAGCACGCGGCAGGAGACGTGTCATGGTCGATTTCAGCCTTTCAGGCTGCCGGTGGTGAGGCCGGACATGATGTTCTTCTGGAAGATCAGGAAGAACACGACGGTCGGGACGGCGGCGATGACGGCGCCGGCGATGACGACGTTCTGGGTGAGGCCCTGCGAGAAGGCGTAGATGCCGACGTTGACGGTCCGGTTGTCCGGTGACGGCTCCACCAGCAGCGGCCACAGGAAGTCCTTCCAGATGGCCGTCAGCGAGAAGATGGACACGACGCCGAGGATCGGCCGGGAGATCGGCAGCACGATCGAGCACAGCGAGCGCAGCGGGCCGGCACCGTCGATCGCGGCCGCGGCCATGAGGTCGGCCGGGATCGAGTCGAAGAACCGCTTCAGCAGGAAGATGTTGAACGCGTTGGTGACCGCGGGCAGCCAGATCGCCCACGGCGAGTCGAGCATGTTCCAGTGCACGAGGGGCATGTCGATGACGGTGACGTACTGCGGGATCACGAGGACCGTCGACGGGATCATGAGCGTCGCCAGCATCATGGCCAGCAGGACGTTGCCGAACGCGGGGCGCAGCTTCGAGAACGCGTAGGCGGCGGCGACGTCGAACACCAGCTGGAAGGCGAGGGCTCCGAAGGCGTACCAGACCGTGTTGAGCAGCAGCCGCCCCAGGCTGAGCGCCGTCCACGCCTCCGCGTAGTTGCCCGGCTGCGGGTCCTGCGGATACAGCGTGGGCGGGACCTGGGCGACCTCGGCGCCGGACTTCAGGGCCCCGGTCACCATCCAGTACAGCGGGCCGATGAACACGATCGTGAACATGACGACGACGAGCGCGACGACGATCCAGTAGGCGCGGCGGGCCCCGGGACGATGCAGCCGGGCGGGCGAGATCAAAGTGCGCATACGGGTACCCCCCTAATCCTGTTTCGGACTCAGCCGCGCATAGGCGATGGAGAAGCCGGCCAGGACGACCATGAGCATGACGCCGAGCGCGGCGGCGCCGTTGAGGTCGTTCTGCTTGAACGCGTGCTGGTACATCAGGTACACGACGGAGGTCGCGGAGTCCTCGACCCCGGCGCCGCCGGCCAGGATCAGCGGTTCGATGAAGACCTGCATGGTCGCCACGACCTGCAGCAGGAACATCAGCGACAGGATGAGCCGGGTCTGCGGCACCGTGACGTGCCACAGCCGCCGCAGGACGCCGGCCCCGTCCAGCTCGGCCGCCTCGTACAGCTCGCCGGGGATGTTCTGCAGTGCCGCGAGGTACACCAGTATCGAACTGCCGACGTTCATCCACGTCGAGGCGAGCACCAGTGAGGGCTGGGTCATCGTCGTGGACTGCACCCACTGCGACGTCGGCAGGTGCGCCGCGTGCAGCAGGTGGTTGAAGATGCCGCCCTCGCCCGGGTCGTAGGCGAAGCGGAACAGCAGCAGCGCGGAGGCGGGCGGCAGCATCACCGGCAGGTAGACCAGGGCCCGCAGGTAGCCGCGGGCGTGGCGCAGCTCGTTGAGCAGGACCGCGATGAGGAACGGCAGCGCGTAGCCGATGAGCAGCGCCAGCAGCGTGAACGTGACGGTGTTGCGCCACGCCGCGGCGAAGCTCGGGTCGTGCCACAGCCGCTCGTAGTTCTGCCAGCCGACCCAGGTGGTGACGCCGCGGCGGGTGCGCTGGAAGCTCATGACGAACTCCCGGACCATCGGATACCAGGAGAAGACGGCGAAGCAGGCGACCGCACCGATCAGGAAGGCGTGCCCGGTCACGGTGCTGCGGATGCGGCTGCCGGTCTTCGATGAGGTCCGGGCCGGGGCGCGGGCCGGCCGCACCGCATGGTCCAGCCGGACCGCGCCGTCCACTCAGGACTCCTGGGACAGGATCGTGTTGACCTTCTGCTCGGCCGTGCTCAGCAGCGTGTCGACGTTCGCGTCGGGCTGAGTGAGCACCGCGGACATCGCGGCGTCGAGCACGGCGTAGATGGCCTGGGCCCGGGCCGGCTCGGCCTTGACGGTGATCGGGGTGCTCGCGTAAGGCGCGTAGTCGCTCAGGTCGAGGTTGCTGTTGGCCTTCTTCAGCTCGTCGTCCTGCCGCTGCACGTCGGTGCCGGGCTTCCAGATGAGCGGCTCGGGCAGGCCGACGGGCACGCCCATGCCCTTCTGGGCCGCGTAGTTGAAGTCGCCCTGGCCGGGTGTCAGCTTCTCGAAGGTGATCCACTGCAGGCCGGCCCTGATCTGCGCCGCGCTGAGCCCCTTCTTGAAGAAGTAGCCGCTGCCGCCGCCGAGGGTCGCCTTGGCCGGGCCGTTGTCGCCGGGCATCGGGCCGATCGACCAGTCCTCGTACCTGCCCTTGAACTGGGTGACGATCGACTTGATGGTGTCGGGGGCGCCGATGTACATGCCGACCTTGCCGGCGCCGGCGTTGGTGAGCAGGTCGGCCCACTGCAGCAGCTGCTTCTCGCCGACGCTGTTGTCGCTGAACCGCATGGACTTCAGGTTCGCCAGGACGGCCTTGCCCTCGGGGGTGTTGAACGCGGCCTTCTTGCCGTCGGCGCTGAGCACCGAGCCGCCGCGGGAGTACAGGGCGGCGGAGAAGTGCCAGCCGCCGGTGTTGCCGGCGCTGTACTCCTGGTAGCCGGCGACGCCGTTGCCCAGGCCGCTGATCTTCTTGGCCGCGGCGGCGACCTCCTGCCACGTCGCCGGGGGTTTGGCGGGGTCGAGCCCGGCCTGTTTGAACAGCGGCTTGTTGATGACGAGGCCGAGGCCGTAGCCGGCGTAGCCGAGGCCGTAGACCTTGCCGTTGTCGATGAACGGGTCCTTGATGGCCGGCAGGAGCTTGTCCCAGCCCGGGACCGTGTCGGCGGTGATGTACTTCGTGATGTCCTCAGCCGCGTCGGCGTCGAGGACCTGGTCGAGGTCGGTCATGTACCCGTAGAACAGGTCGGCCTGGGTGCCGCCCTGCAGCCGGGCGGTGAAGTCCGGCGGGTTGTTGCACTGGCTGCCGACGGAGACCGTCTTGATGGTGACGCCGGGGTGGGCCTTCTGGAACGCGGCGACGTCGTCGTTCCAGAGCTGCAGGGACTTGCCGCCGTTGTCGGTCTTCTGCGGCGGGCAGTCCACGACGATCGTCGTCGCCCCGCCGGCCTCGGCGTCGTCCTTGCCGTCGCCGCAGGCGGTCAGGGCCGTGGTCCCGAGCGCGCCGGCGAGCGCGAGCACCACCATTCTCGAGTAAATTGACATGTATCAATCCCTTCGGGCGGACGGGATGCGCGGTGCGATGTCACGGGGTGTGTTTCGTATCGGTGTCGCAGACAGTACGACCGCGCCCGGAAGAAGTCCAGAGTTTCGTGCAAGAACTCGACTGGATTGCCGCCTGATTATCGGCGCTTGCTGTCCGCATCGATGGGCGCGACGTGCAGGAATCCGGCCACGGTCGGCATTTCGCCGCGGTAAATGCCGCCGGTTGGGTGCGCAATTTCTGCGTCGATGATCGCAATAACTTGCACCATTGCGGTGACGCCGGCCGCCTGTCGTTTTCCGCCCGCCCCGAGGGGTAGCCGCAGGGGTATGCCGAACCGCCTGGGAGTGCTCGACACCGCCCGCTGCGCCGCCGTCGTCCTCGCCCCGCTGCTGGCCCAGGGTGTGATCCGCCGCCGCAACCGCGTGGTCCGCCTCGCGCAGCGGCTCGACCTGGACCGGCGGGCGGCGGCGGTACTGCGGCAACTGCGCACCCGCCACGGAGACGGCCCCCTGCGCCTGGCCGTCCCGGGCCGCTCGATCGCGCTGGTGCTGAGCGCGGACGGCGTCGAGCGCGTGCTGACCGGCTCACCCGAGCCGTTCGCCCTGGCCACGACCGAGAAGGTGGCGGCACTGCGGCACTTCCAGCCGCACGGCGTGCTGATCTCCGGTGGCCGGGAGCGCGAGGCCCGGCGCCACTACAACGAGCGCGTCCTGGACACCGGCGCCGAGCTGCACCACCACATCGCCGGTGCCGTCGCCGCGGTGGTCCGCGACGAGGTGTCCACGGTGGACGGTCCGGTCCTGGACTGGCCCGCGTTCGCGGCGATGTTCGACCGCATCGCCCGCCGGGTCGTGCTCGGCGCCGCGGCCCGCGACGACGAGCGGCTCACCGCCGAGCTCAACCGCCTCCGCAACGCCGCGAACTGGGCCTACCTGCGCCCGCGGCCGGAGCACCTGCGGGCCCGGTTCCAGCGGCGCGTCGACGCGTATGTGGCGCGGGCCGAGCCGGGCAGCCTGGCCGGGGCCATGGCGGCCAACCCCGCGGCGCCCGGCGTCGACCCGGCCGGTCAGGTGCCGCACTGGCTGTTCGCGTTCGACGCGGCAGGCATCAGCGCGTTTCGCACACTGGCCCTGCTGGGCTCCGACCCGGCCCGGCAGGCGACGGCCGCCCGCGACCAGGGGCCCGTCTACCCGTACATCCGGGCCTGCGTCCAGGACACGGTGCGGCTCTGGCCGACGACCCTCGTCGTGCTGCGTGAGAGCACCGTCGACACCCGGTGGCCCGGCGGCACCCTCCCGGCCGGGACGGAGCTGATCCTGCCCAGCTCGTACTTCCACCGCGACGGCGAGCACGCCGACGACTTCGCGCCCGAGACCTGGCTGCACGGGGAGGCGATGCGCAGCTGGTCGGTCTTCCCATTCAGCGCCGGGCCCGGGGTCTGCCCCGGCCGCAACGTGGTCCTGCTGACGACGAGCACGCTCATCGCCGCGCTCCTGGACCGCTTCGGCCCGCTGCGGACGGCGGCCCCGCTGCGCTCGCCCCTCCCCCGGACGCTCGACCACAGCGGTCAGAGGATCGGCTTGCCGCCCGTGACCGGCACGATCGCGCCCGAGATGTAGCTGCCCTCGTCCGACGCGAGCAGGACGTAGACGGGGGCCAGCTCGGCCGGCTCGCCCGGGCGGCCCAGCGGCGTGTCCTTCCCGAACTCCTCGACCTGCTCCGCCGGCATCGTCGAGGGGATCAGCGGCGTCCAGACCGGGCCCGGGGCGACCGCGTTGACCCGGATGCCGCGGTCGCCGAGCAGCTGGGCGAGGCCCGCGGTGAAGTTGGCGATGGCACCCTTCGTGGTGGCGTAGGGCAGCAGGTTCGGGCGCGGCATGTCGTAGTTGACGGAGCTCGTGTTGATGATCGCCGAGCCCTTCGCCAGGTTGGGCAGGGCGGCCTTCACCAGCCGGAACATCGCGTGGATGTTGATGTCGAAGGTGCGCACCCACTCCTCGTCGTCGATCTCCTCGACGCTGTCGTGGCTCATCTGGAACGCGGCGTTGTTCACCAGCACGTCGATCCGGCCGAACTCCTCGACCGCCGTGCGGACAACCGACTCGCACATCGCCCGGTCGGCCAGGTCGCCGGGGACCAGGACGGCCCGGCGGCCCTCCGCCTCCACATACTTGGCGGTGTCGCGGGCGTCGTCGTGCTCGCTGAGGTAGGAGATGAGCACGTCGGCCCCCTCGCGGGCGAAGGCGATCGCCACCGCCCGGCCGATCCCGCTGTCGGCGCCGGTGATGACCGCCACCTTGCCGGTGAGGCGGCCGCTGCCGCGGTATGAGGTCTCGCCGTGATCGGGCTTGCGGGCCATGCGGGCCAGGGTGCCCGGAGGCTGCTGCTGAGGTTCGGACATGCGCCGCCGTTACCCGGGCCCCCGGCACCGAAACGAACCCGCGCGGGCCCGAAATCGGTGATCATTGTTTGAACCCTTGTCGCACGGCAACTAACGAGGCCATGGAACTGTCGATGACGCTGTCCTCCCGGCCCCGGGAATCGCTTGTCGAGCTGGACGGCGTGCTCGACTACGCCTCCGTGCCATACCTGCGCCAGGTCGTGTACGAGCGCTTCGACAGCGGCTGCCATGACATCACCGTGGATGCCGCGCGCGCCCGGCTGATCGACGCGGCCTCCATCAAGGTGCTGCTCTACCTGCAACAACGTGCCGAGAAGGCCGGCGGTCGGCTGCGCGTGACGGGGGCCCGGGGCATCGCGCTGACCGCCCTGGAGATCGCCGGCGTCGCCAAGGAGCTCGACGCCTACGCCGACCTGGACTGGCCGGAGGCCGACCGCGACCGCACGCCCGTCGACTCGGCCGCCCTGCACATCGGGCACGGGCACTGGCCGGTCGGCGTGACCGAGCTGATCGGGCAGCTGTACGCCCTGGCCCCCGACGACCCCCGCCGAGCCCGCCGGCGCGACGAGATCATCGCGATGTGTCTGCCCGCGGCCCGCAACCTGGCCCGGCGCTACGCCGGCTCCGGCGAGCCCGTCGGCGACCTCGTCCAGGTGGCGTCGCTGGGCCTGGTCAAGGCGGTCGACGGCTTCGACCCCGAGCGCGGCCTCGAGTTCGGCGCCTACGCGACGCCGACGGTCGCCGGGGAGCTGAAGCGGTACTTCCGCGACCGGACGAGCGCCGTGCGCGTCCCCCGCCGCCTGCAGGAGCTGCGGCTGGAGATGGGCAAGGCGCGTGAGGAGCTCGGCTCGACGGCCACCGTCGCCGACCTGGCCGCCCACCTCGGCGTCGGCGAGGCCGAGGTCGCCGAGGTCATCACGGCCGGGCACATGCAGCACCCGATGTCGATCGACGCGCCCGCCGGCCCCGAGTCCGACGACGCCACCATCGCGGACGGCGTGGGCGGCGACGACCCCGCCTTCGGCCTGGTGGACCTGCGCGTCTCGCTGCCCGCGGTGATCAGGAGCCTGCCCGAGCGGGAGCAGCGGATCATCGCGCTGCGCTTCTACGGCAACCTGAGCCAGTCCGAGATCGCGGCGCGTCTCGGACTGTCCCAGATGCACATCTCCCGGCTGCTCACCCACGCCCTGAGCTTCCTGCGCCGCCGGCTCAGCGAGGACGGCTAGGGCTTGAAGAGCACCTTGACGGTGCCGTCCTTCTTCTCCTGGAACGCCGAGTAGGCGGCGGGGGCGTCGGCCAGCGGGACCCGGTGGGTGGCGAACCCGTCGACGCCCAGCGGGTCGCCGTCGCCCGTCAGCAGGGGCAGGATGTCGTCGACCCAGCGCTTGACGTTGGCCTGGCCCATCCGCAACTGCACCTGCTTGTCGAACAGCACCATCATCGGCATCGGGTCGGCGGTACCCCCGTAGACGCCCGACAGTGAGATCGTCCCGCCCCGCCGGACCGCGTCGATCGCCAGGTGCAGCGCGTTGAGACGGTCCACGCCGGCCTTGTCGATGAACTTGCGGGCGGCCGCGTCCGGCAGGAACCCGGCCATGGTCTGCGCCAGCTTCCCGGCCGGGGAGCCGTGCGCCTCCATGCCGACCGCGTCGATGACCGAGTCGGGGCCGCGGCCGTTCGTCAGCTCCCGCAGCGCGTCGGCGACGTCGTCGTGCTCACCGAGGTCGAGCACCTCCACGCCGTTGGCCCGGGCGCGGGCCAGGCGCTCCGGCACCAGGTCGACGCCGATGGCGCGGTAGCCGCGGTAGGACGCGATGCGGGTGCACATGTCGCCGATCGGGCCGAGACCCAGCACGGCGACGGTCCCGCCCGGCGGCACGGCCGCGTACTCGACCGCCTGCCAGGCGGTGGGCAGCACGTCGGAGAGGTACACGAACCGGTCGTCCGGTGGGCCCTCGGGCACCACGATCGGGCCGAACTGGGCCTGCGGCACCCGCAGGTACTCGGCCTGCCCGCCCGGCACCTGCCCGTAGAGGCGGGTGTAGCCGAACAGCGCCGCACCCTTGTCCTCGGCCCGCACCTGCGTGGTCTCGCACTGGGTCATCAGGCCCTGGGTGCACATCCAGCAGTGCCCGCAGGAGATGTTGAACGGGATCACCACCCGGTCGCCGGGGCGCACGTTGGTGATCTCGGCGCCGACCTCCTCCACGATGCCCATCGGCTCGTGGCCGAGGATGTCACCGGCGGACATGAACGGCCCGAGCACCTCGTAGAGGTGCAGGTCGGAGCCGCACAGGCCGCTCGAGGTGATCCGGATGACGATGTCGTTGGGCTGCTCGATGCGCGGGTCCGCGACCTCGTCGACGCGCACGTCCCGCTTGCCGTGCCACACAACGGCCTTCATGCTCCAGCTCCTGACTCCGGGGCGGACCCCGGCTCGGCCATCTTGCGGTGCATCTCCGCCTTCGCGGTGTCCGGCAGCGCCTTGCCGACGACCGCCTGCACCTTGTTCTTGAACGAGCCCGCGACCACGTGGTCGTCGCCGTCCATGAGCGCCTTGAAGCCCTGCTCGGCCACCTTCGCCGGGTCGTCCTTCTTCCCGGCGCCGACCTTCGTGTCCATCATGTCGGCCCGCTCGAAGAAGTTCGTGTCCGTCGGGCCGGGCATCAGCGACGTCACCGTCACGCCGGTGTCCTTGAGCTCGTTGCGCACCGCCTCCGAGAACGACTGCACGAACGCCTTCGACGCGTTGTAGACGGCCTGGTAGGAGCCGGGCATCGTCGAGGCGATCGACGACGTGAACAGCACCTTCCCGGCGCCGCGCTCGACCATGCCGGGCAGCACCCGCTTGGCCAGGTGCACTGTCGAGGTGACGTTGACGTCGATGATGTTGAGCTCGTCGCGCAGCGCCGTCTCGGTGGCGAAGTCGCCGCCGGCGCCGCGGCCGGCGTTGATCGCGACGGCGTCGATCGGCCGGCCGGTCGCCGCGATCGCCTGGCAGAGCGTCTCGACGCCGTCGTAGGTCGCCAGGTCGGTGCGGCAGGTCTGCACCTGCGCCCCGCCGTCGCGGCGCAGGTCCGCTCCGGCCGTCTCCAGCCCGGCGTCCTCGGCCGCGATGAGCACGTCGTAGCCGTGCTCGACGAATTGTCTGGCCAGCTCATAGCCGATACCACTGCTCGCGCCGGTCACGACGGCGAGCGGGCGTTCCGTCACGTGGGTCATACCCGGCGCATACCCGGGCACCCCACCCAAAAACAAAACATCTCACTCGAAGGTGAGCACCGCACCGCCGGAAACGAGACTGGCCCCGCACCTCGCGGGAGCGAGGTGCGGGGCCGCGGTGTCAGGTGTTACGCGCCCGGGCGCGGAACGTCGCCGCGCCAGGCGCCGGACTCCTGGCCGCGCTGCTCGATGAACTCCTTGAACCGCTTCGTGTCGGCCTTGACCTGCATCGAGTCGACGCCCACGGCGCTGCCGACCTTCTCGGTGAGGCCCTGCGGCTGCCAGTCGAGCTGGACGGTGACCCGCGTGTCGGTGTCGCCGAGGCGGTGGAAGGTCACGACGCCCGCGTGCTGCGTCTCGCCGGTGGTGCTCTTCCAGGCGATCCGCTCGTCCGGGTGCTGCTCGGTGATCTCGGCGTCGAACTCGCGCTCCACGCCGCCGATCTTCGTCACCCAGTGGGTGTGCCGGTCGTCGAGCTGACGGATCGACTCGACTCCGCTCATGAACTGCGGGAACGACTCGAACTGGGTCCACTGGTTGTAGGCCGTGTGCACGGGAACGTGCACGTCAACGGACTCGGTGACCGTGCTCATGTCAACCTCCTTGCGTCGCGTACTCCTTTCGAGTGCCCGGCCCGGGACGGAGGAAACGTAAGCGGCGTCACGAACTGCGGGGCACGAAAACCTCGATCTGCCCGCCCGCCTCGCGCGCCTCGATCAGTGGCAGGCGGGCCGGGGGCGGCGACAGCTGCGAGCGCAGGACCGTGCCGTCGTAGCCGAACGCGGTGCGGTGACACGGGCAGTCGAGGCGCCGCTCCGGCTGGTTGAGGCGCAGCCGGCAGAACTGGTGGGTGCAGATGCCGGAGCGGGCCGACACCCGGCCGGCGGCGCGGCTGACGAAGCCGGACACGACGCCCGTGTCGAACGCGACCGCCTCGCCCTCGGCCAGCGCATCGGCGGCCAGCACCGGGTGCCAGACGCCGTCGTTGGGGCTCAGCGCGCTCAGGCCGGGCGGCCCGCCGATCAGCGTGCGGTCGGCCACCACGGCCGCCGTGGCCGCGGCCGCCGCCGCACCCGCCCCGGCCAGCAGCGCCCGCCGCCGCTTGAGCCTCGGCGGCGGCTGCTCCAGCCCCGCGGCCCGATCCGCGAGCCGCTCGCGCAGGTCCGCGACGAACTGCGCCCGCGGTACCGCCGGCTCCGCGGCACTGCTCTTGAGCACGATCGCCGCGCGCAGCGCAGCGGTCTCGTCGTCGGTCGGCACGAACGGGCGGGGCCGGCGCCCGTCGAGGAGGCGCTGCACGAAGTCGGTCAGGCGGCGCATCGGCTCAGCTCCCATCCGAGTCGAACAGTCCGGCGGCGTGGCGCAGCGCACGGTACTGCAGCACCTTCGCATTGGCGATGCTGACACCCATCTGCCGGGCCGCCTCGCGGATCGTGGCCGACTCCAGGAACCGCAGCCGCAGGATCGTGCGGTAGCGCTCCGGCAGCGCGTCGAGCACCCGCCGCACCTGTTCGGCCTTGTCCGGCCGCGGGTCGGGGGCGGCGTACTCGTCGGCGACCGTCTCGAGGTCGATCTCGGTGACCTGCCGGCCGAGCGTGCGCCGCCAGTGCTCGGCCAGCACGGTCCGGGCGACGCTCAGCAGGTACCCGCGCACCTCGCCGATGCTCACGTCCAGCCGCACCCGCGGTACCGCCGCCAGGAAGACCTCGGCGGTGAGATCCTCGGCGTCCTGCCGGTTGCCGGTCCGGGCGAACATCAGCCGGTACAGCCGCTCGACGTTGTCCGAGTACGCGTCCTCCCACGAGCCGTAGGACGCCTGCGACACCAGCTTGAGCAGACGCACGGGCTTCGGCGCGGTCACCGGCACTCACCTCCGCATGGAGATACGGGCCCGGGTTACACGCACCGGCCGACCGTAACCCGCGCACGTATCTGTTCTCGACCGAGCATTGGAGGTACGAGATGACGGGTATCCGACGCCGAAGCCTGATCGTGGCCGGGGCCGCCGGCAGTGCAGCCGCGGCCCTGCTCACCACGACCGGCGCGCCGGCCTTCGCAGGGGCGCGCCGCCCGGACGACGACGGCGCTGTCGTGCCGGGCTGGAACGCCGAGCTGCTCGCCGCGGTCCGCACGCCGGGGGCCCAGCCGGCCACCGTGCACCCGACCCGCAGCTTCGCGCTCATGCATCTGGCCGTGCGCGACGCGGCGCTCGTGTGCGACAGGCGGGCCTCCCCGGCCGCGGCCGCCGCCCGGGCCGCGCACGACGTCCTGGCCGCGCTGTTTCCCGCCCGGGCCGCGCGGTTCGCCGAGCGCCTGGCCCGGGACCTGGCCGCCGTGCCCGATGCCGGCGCGCGGGACAGGGGTGTCCATAATGGACAAACAGCGGCAGCGGTGGTACTGCACGTGCGCGCGGACGACGGCGCCGGCGCGACGCCCCCGGCGATCCCGCCGGGCACGCGGCCCGGCGAGTGGCGCCCGGCGGCCCCGGCCTTCACCCCGGCCGTCTTCACCCACTGGGCGCACGTGCGCCCGTTCGGCCTGGCCCGGGCGAGCCAGTGCCGCCCGGCGCCCTATCCGCGGCTGTCGGCCGCCCTCTACGACGAGGTCCGCGTCCTCGGCCGGGACACCGGCACCGCGCGCACGGCCGACCAGACCGAGCAGGCCAGGTTCTGGGCCGCGCCGATCTGGAACTCCTGGTTCGAGATCGCCCAGGGTCTCACCACCGGCCACCACCTCGGCGTCGTCCCGGCCGCGCACCTCTTCGCGCGGCTGGCCGCGGTGCTCGCGGACACGGTGATCGCGTTCTACGACGCGAAGTACCACTTCCGGATCTGGCGCCCGGTCACCGCCATCCGCGAGCTCGGTGACCCACAGTGGCTGCCGCTGGCCACGACCCCGGCCGACCCGTCGTACGTCGGTGCGCACAGCGCCGTGGGCCAGGCCGCCGCAACCGTGCTTGCCGCGACATTCGGTCGGCGCCAGGCACTGAGCGTCACATCGGAGTCACTGCCGGGCGTGTCCCGGACGTTCCGATCGCTGCAGGCCGCCGCCGACGAGGCCGGTCTCAGCCGCATCTATGCGGGTGTGCACACCCGGATCGACCACCGGGCCGGGCAGGAGCTGGGCATCCACGTCGCCCGATACAGCCGGCACGGGTAAACCGGTTGTCCTGACCGGTAAAGTGCCGGGAGTGACGACGACCACCGACAGCGCTGCCTCCGCGCGGCCCCGGCTGCGCGGGCTGGCCCGCACCCTCCTGCCCCTCAGCCTGATGTTCCTGGCCGTCGGCATGGGCACGGCCGTGGTGTTCCCGTTCATCGCGCTGTTCCTCAACACCGAGCTGCACGCCGGCCCCGGCCGGGTGACCCTGTTCCTGGTCGCCTCGCCGCTGGCCGGCGTGCTCGTCACCACCCTCGTCGGCCGGCTGTCGGACCGCGGCCCCTACCGGCGGTGGATCCTCGTGATCGCCGCGCTGGGCGGGGTGACCTGCACCGGGCTCTACACGGTCGTGCGCGACTACTGGGTGCTGCTGGCACTGTCGGTGAGCGTGTTCGCACTGTCCGGCTCGCTGTTCCCGCAGACGTTCGCCTACGCCCGCCAGGTCCTCGAGCGCGACAGCCCGGACCGGGCCGCGTTCGGCATCAGCGCGATGCGCACCGTGTTCTCGCTGGCCTGGGTCGGCGGCCCGGCCCTCGCCGCGCTGCTGCTCGACGTCGGCGGGTTCCGGCTGCTCTACGGCGTGGCGGCCGGCCTGTACCTGACCGCCGCGCTTGTCGCGGTGCTGCGCCTGGAGACGCTGCCGGCCCCGCCGCGCGAGACGGCCGACGAGTCCTCCACCCCACTCACCGTGCCGCGGCCGCTGCTGTGGGCGACAGTGGCCGCGTTCGTGCTGCTCCAGACGCCGATGACCCTCGCCGTGCAGGCGCTGCCGCTGTTCATCAGCCGCGACCTGCACGCCGAGGCGTCGGCCGCCGGCCTGATCCTGGGCCTGTGCGCGGCCCTGGAGATCCCGCTGATGCTCGGCCTGGGCGCGCTCACCACCCGCTTCCGGCTGAGCACGCTGGTCCGGATCGGCGCCGCCTGCGCCGTGGTCTACTACGCGATCGGCTGGGCGAGCCCGAACGTGTGGGTGCTCGCCGCGGCCCAGCCCGTCAACGCGGCCTTCATCGCCGCGATCTCCGGCGTCGGCATCACCTACATGCAGGACATGATGCCCGGCCGCCCCGGGCACGCCACGACGCTGTTCACCAACACGTTCCCGATCGGCGCGATGCTCGCCGGGTCGCTGCTGGGCGTCGCGGCCCACTTCGGCTACCGCTCGGCGTGGGCCATCAGCACCGGCCTGTGCCTGGCCGGCCTGCTGCTCCTGCTCGTCGCCCGGGCCCGGCGAACGGCACGCTGACCGGGGCGGGGCCTGCCCCATCCCCGGCCCCTTCGCGGCGCGTCAGTGCGGCCCGAACCACGTCGTGAGCGCCCGCTCCAGCCCGTCGGTGCCCGCGCTGCCCCAGGCCACCACCCCGTCCGGGCGGATCAGCAGGTTCTGCGGGCCCTCGGCCACCGCGACCCGCCCGGCCCACGGCGCGGCCACCTTCGCGGCGTCGCCGTCCGGCGTGGCGTCCAGCAGCAGGCCGCCGGGCCGGCGCAGCAGCTCCCACAGCCGCGCGTCGCCGACGGGGCGGTCGGCGGCGATCCGGCCCGCCTCGGGGTGGTCGCTGTCCATCGGATACGGCCGGTCGACGCCGCTCATGAGCCGGGTGAGGTGCGCGTTGGGCTCGTCGTAGGCGAGCAGGTCGGTGAACACCTCGCGCAGCGCGCTCGTCTGCGGGTCGGGCCGCATGAGCGCGACCTGCGCCCGGGTGTTGGCCAGCGCCGCCGCCGCGACCGGGGCCCGCTCCTCGTGGTAGGTGTCGAGCAGCCCTTCGGGCGCCCAGCCGGCGATCGTCGCCGCCAGCTTCCAGCCGAGGTTCACCGCGTCCTGGAAGCCGAGGTTGAGGCCCTGGCCCCCGAACGGCGGGTGCACGTGCGCCGCGTCGCCGGCGAGCAGGACGTTGCCGAGGCGGTACCGTGTCGCCTGCCGCGTGTTGTCCGTCCACCGGGTGCCGGTGACGAGCCGGTCGACGACGACGCCGGTGCCGGAGGTGCGGCGCAGGGAGCCCTCGATCTCCTCGCGGGACAGTGGCGCGTCGCGGTCGGCCGGCGGCCCGTCGAACTCGACGGTGAGCACGCGCTGGGGGCCGGGCCCGAACACCACCATGCCGGTGCCGGTGCGGTGCCACCCCTTCGCCAGCGGGTTCGGTCCGGCGATGTCGACGAGCGCCTGCCGGCCGGTGATCGTCGCCGGTGTCCCCTCGAACGCAAACCCGGCCAGCCGCCGCACGGTGCTGCGCCCGCCGTCGCACCCGACCACGAACCGGGCCGTGAGCTCGACGGCCGCCCCCTCGTGCTCGGCCGTGACCCGCTCGCCGTCCAGACCCGTCACCGTGCAGCCGCGCAGGACCGGGACGCCGAGGGTGCGCGCGTACGTCTCCAGCTCGGCCTCGACGACGGCCTGCTGGGCGAACACCGGCAGCGTCCGCAGCTCGGGTGCGCCGCGCAGCAGCCACAGCCCGGAGAAGTGCCCGACCGGCATCCCCTTGGGGAAGATGCTGAGGTCCGGCTGCGGGAACCGGTCGAGCAGCCCCCGCTGGTCGAAGATCTCCGCCGACGGCGACCCGACCGACCCGGCCTTGATCTGCTCGGAGGGCGCTTCGAGGCGCTCCAGCACGGCGACGCCGACCCCGAAGCGCTGCAGCTCGGTGGCGAGGAACAGCCCGACCGGCCCGGCGCCGACTACGATGACGTCGTACGAATCTTTGAGTAGCACGATATTTAGGGTAACCCAAAAATGCTCCGTGAGGAAAAGAAGGCCCGCGCCCGCGCCGCGATGGCCGACGCCGCCGCCGGCCTGTTCGCCGAGCACGGCTACGACAACGTGGCCATGACCCAGGTCGCCCGGGCCGCGGGAGTGTCCGAGCAGACGCTCTACAACTACTTCCCGACGAAGGAGAGCCTGGTCTTCGATCTGGCCGAGACGTTCGAGGAGACGATGCTGAGCACCCTGGCCGCCCGCGCCCCGGGCACCGGCGTCGTCGACGCCTACGGCCACTGGCTGGAGACGTTCCTGCTGGGCCCGGACGCCCGGCGCGCCGTGGAGACGCCGGGCGGCATGGTCCGCCAGATCGCGGTCAGCAACACCCTGCACCGCGCCCTGCTGGACCTGGCCCACCGCGTCGCCACCGGCCTGGCCGGGCGCCTCGAGGAGGCCGAGGGCTACCCACCCGCGAACGCCACCGCCCTGGCCGACGCGCTCGTCGCCGTCTTCGTGCGCACCGTCGAGTCGCTGAGCACCGCCCCGGCCCCGCGCGCCATCCCGGCCGTGCGCCGGCGCACCCGGGCCGCTATCGAGGCCCTCCGCCCCCTGCAGCGGGACCCGGGCCCGCCGCTCAGGCGGTGACCTGCTCGGTGGTGGTGATGTGCGGGAGGTTGGCCACGAAGTCGTAGGCGGCGGTGATCGGGGCCTCCTGGTAGACGTTCATGATGCGGATCCGGTCCGGGCCGCCGGGCTCGCCGCGCAGCGGGCGCAGGTCGGTGAGCGTCGACGGCGCGTAGGCCGCCTCGGCGCTGCCGTCGACCGGCGGGTCGAGCGGGGCGGCGGCGATGGCCACGCCGCTCGGCGAGTCCGGGTCGGCGCGGTGGCTGGACGTGGTGCCGGCGGTCGCCGTGACGGCGATCGTCAGGTACTCCTCGCCGAGCCGGTGGGCCAGGTGGTGGCCCATCGCGGACAGCGCGAACGCCGGGGTGCGCACCGGGGTGCGCTGGATGTGGCTGTTGTGGGCGCCGAGGACGATGCGGGTGTCCGGGGGCAGGGTGTCGAGCAGCCACCCGATCGTCTCGGCCATGCCGCGGTCGCGGGCGGCGACCTTCGGGTGGGCGGTGTCGCCGCCGATCCGGGCCGCGTAGCTGCGCAGGGCCTGGTCCAGGAGTACGGCCAGGCGCAGCTCGTGGCGGGCCACCCGGTAGGCGGCCGGGCCGGAGGCGTCCGCGTAGTCGACCTCCAGCGCGTCGAAGCGGGCGGCCAGGTCGGCGAACCCGGCGGTGATCCGGTCGCGCAGCGCGGGCTCGAGCGCGGCGTACGCGGCGTGCGAGCGCAGGGCGTGCTCGCTCGCGAACTGCAGCACATCGGCGCGCAGCCGGTCGACGAGCGCGGCGCCGTCGGCGTCGAGCGCGGCCAGGTAGCGCTGCACCCCGTCGAGCGCGGACAGCGGGGAGGCCGTGGAGCCGGGCACGTCGACGCCGAAGAAGCGCAGGCCGCCCGCCCGCATCCACGTCAGGTGCTCGCGCATCTCCGGGCAGCGGCCCATCGTGTAGGTAATGTGGTCGCGGGCCAGCGTGTCCAGCTCGCCGGGGCCGCCGCGCGTCCACGCGTCCACTGCCAGGCCCTCGCTGAACCCGGACTCCATCGCGAACGCCGTGAAGCCGCAGCGCTCGGCCAGGAACCGCAGCAGCCGGTGACGGAACCGGTAGAACTCGCGGACCATGTGCGCGTTCTCGCCGATCGCCACGACCCGCGCGCGCCGCACGGCCGCGGCCAACGGCTCCAGGTCGTCGAGGGGTGCGGCGGGATCGACTGTCGTCAGCATGATCGTTTCCACGAGCGGACCCTATCTATCGTGGCAGCATGAACGGGGAGCAGGTACTGCACACGTCCACCACCGCGACCGGGCACACCCGTACGCTCGCCGTCACCGTCAGTGGCGAGCCGGCGAAGCTCAGGTTCACCGAGAAGTACACGGGCGACGGCTCCGGCTGGCTGGGCCGGTTCACGGCGTTCCACGTCGAGGCCCGGCTCGACGCGGCCGATCCCGGCCCGCTCGTCGCGGCCGTGCGCGACGCCACCGCGGCGGCGCCGCTGCCACCCGGGAAGGCCCGCGATCGGGTGGCCGGGCTGCTCGCGGCGACCGGGCTGCTCATCCGCCGCTCCAGCAGCATCCCGTGGGTGCACCTGGGCCGGCAGGCCACGCTCGCCATCACGCCGGACGGCAACCCGCCGGCCATCACCTTCGCCCGGTACGGCGAGCAGAAGGTGCACGTGGTCACCGGGTACGACAACCTGGACCGCCTGACCGAGCACCTCACCGGCGCCCGCGCACTGTCCACTGAGGACCGGATCGGCCGGTTCATCGCCGCGTTCGAACCGATCACGACCCGGGAGCAGGTCCTCGCGCTCTACGAGGCGCTCGGGCTGGAGTTCGAGGAGCGCAGCGAGCGGCGGTACCCCCTGCTGCACGCCAACCGCGCGAACACTGACTGCATCTTCACCCTCACGCTGCTCGTGTCCTCGATCGACGACCGGATCGCGTTCACCGAGTTCTACGACTACGGCGCCCGGCCCGGGGACGCCGGGCGCGAATACGGGTACAGCGCCGTCACCCCGTATGCGTCACTGCAGCCGCTGACCGGCTACCTGCGGGCCCACCTCGGTCTCGACGAGCGGGCCGGCCTGGACGCGTGCTTCCGGGAGCTGGTCGCCCGGGGCGTCCTCGGTGACGGGCGGCCGATCGAGGCCAACCGCGACCTCGTCGGCGAGCTGTTCTCGGCGGCCGGCGTGGCGTACAAACCGGATCATTGGGTCTGGGTCGACAGCGACTGATCGGGCACGCTGCGCGGTGCGGCGCGGCGCAGGCCCCGCACGGCCGGGATGAGCAGCAGCGCGACGCAGCCCAGCACGCTCACCGCGACCGACGAGCCGAGCACGGCCTCGGCCCCGACCAGCGCGGCGACCGGGCCGGCCAGGGCCTGGCCGATCGGCAGGCTGCCGTCCGAGCCGAACACCTCGTACGACGTGATCCGGTTGAGCATCGACGGCGGGACGTTCGTCTGGACGCTCGTCTGCCACATCACCGACCAGAACGACCACGCCGCGCCGTTGACGGCGGCCGCGCCCAGCAGCACCGGCAGCCCCGCGTGCAGCGCGATGGCGAGCGGCAGCAGGCCGTAGCCGAACATCGCGACAGCGCCCGCGGCGAGGGGCCGGCCCGGGCGCAGGCGCAGCGCGAGGAGGCCGCCGACGATCGCCCCGGCGGCGAGGCCGGACTCGGTCCAGCCGTAGGCGGGAGCGCCGAGCCGGCCGCTGATGAGCACGGAGCCGAGCGGGATGAGCGGGCCGAACAGCAGCACGCCGTACACGATCCACACCAGGATGACGCTCCAGATCCAGGTCCGCGACCGGAAGCCGTGCCAGCCCTCGACCAGGTCACGCAGCGGTGACGACCCGGTTGCCGCAGGCGTGCCGCGCAGCCGCAGCCCGGCCAGGCACAGGCCGCTGACCGCGAACGTCGCGGCGTCGGCGGCGTAGAGCGGGGCCGCGCCGAGGAAGCCGAAGAGCAGACCGGCGGTCGCCGGGCCGAGCAGCTGCGCGATCGACGTGGCGATCTTGATCGTGGCGTTGGCCCGGTGCAGGTCGTCGGTGACCAGGGGCATGATCCCGTTGACCCCCGGCTGGAACGCCGCCGCGGAGATCCCGCTGACCGCCGAGCAGACGATCAGGAGCCACAGATGGGGGGTACCCGTGAAGAACGCCACGGCCACGGCCGACTGGGCCAGCAGCCGCACGACGTCCGCGCCCAGCATCAGCGGCCGGGCCCCGATCCGGTCGGCGAAGACGCCGCCGAACAGGATGCTCGCCAGGAACGGCACGGTGTAGGCGGCCAGCACCAGGCCCACTCCCGTCGCCCCGTAGAGGTGCCCGACCGCGAGGGCCGAGGCGACCACCAGCATCGCGTCGCCGTACACGGAGACGGTGCGGGCGAGGAAGTACCGCAGGAAGTTCCCGGTCCACAACACGCCCCGACCCCATCATGATCGCCGCCGGGGCGCCACCCGGCTCCGTCCGGCGGCGCTGGGATGTGACAGGCGTGACCTGCCCAACGGTTTGACCCACCGGCGCAACGGGTAACTGAGCCACCCATGATCGGGTCATGGACAGCGTAGAATGCAAGGGTATGACTGAGCCCCGCGGGATCGTCGTCGTCGGCGCGTCCGCCGGGGGCGTCGAGGCGCTGCGTGCATTCTGCGGCGCGCTGCCCGCCGACCTGCCTGGCGCGGTGTGCGTGGTGCTGCACATCCCCCGCGACGGCGGCACCGCACTGCCCAACATTCTGAACCGGTCGGGCCCGCTGCCGGCGGCACACGCCAGTGACGGCGCGGCGCTGGAGGCCGGGCGGGTCTACGTCGCCCCGCCCAATCGACATCTGCTGATCCGTGACGGGCACCTGCGCCTGTCGCACGGCCCGGTGGAGAATGGGCACCGGCCGGCCGCCGACCCGCTGTTCCGCTCGGCCGCCCGCTGGTGGGGCGCGTCCGTGCTCGGGGTCGTGCTCTCCGGCAACCGCGACGACGGCGCCTACGGGCTGGCCGAGGTGGCCCGCCAGGGCGGCGTCGGGCTGATCCAGGACCCGGCCGAGGCGCTGTACCCGTCCATGCCACGCCACGCCGCCGCGCAGGTGCCGACGGCCCGGACGCTGCCGGTCGCGATGATGGGACCGGCATTGGCCGAGCTGCTGGCCGACCTGCCCGGGCCGGCACCACGGGACGCCGTCGAGCACGCGGCGCTGGATGCGGAGGATGCCATGGCGGCGATGGAGGCCGTGACCGCCGACGAGATCGGCGGCGTGCCCGCCGGGTTCGGCTGCCCGTCGTGTCACGGCGCGCTGTTCGAGATGCCCGCGGCGGCCGGGCGGTTCCGCTGCCGGGTCGGGCACGCGTGGTCGGCGGCCGGGCTGCTGGGCGAGCTCGGTGGCACCCTGGAGGGCGCGCTGTGGATGGCGCTGCGCAGCCTCGAGGAGAAGGCGGCGCTGAGCCGGCGCATGGCCGACTCGGCGCGGGTCCGCGGGTTCCAGCCGACGGCCGGGCGCTACAGCGAGGCGGCCGGTGAGGCCGAGGCGGCCGGCAAGACGATCCGGCAGCTCATCGAGCGGCTCGGCGACCTGTCCGGGGGCGTCCCGGAGGATGTGCTGCAATGACGCCCGACGAGCTGACCTGCACCCACGAGCCGGGGTTCCCGGTGGCCGTGCTGCGCGCGACCGGGCGGCTGACGTTCGCCTCGGTGTCGCTGCTGCGCGGCGCGGGCCAGAAGGCGCTCACCGACCACCCCGAGGTGCTGCTGATCGACGTGGCCGGGCTCGTGGCCGTCGATGACATCACGCTCACGGTGTTCCCGATGATCGCCCGGCACGGCGTCGACTTCGGCACCGACATGATGCTCGTCGGCGCCACACCGGCCCTGCACGCGCAGCTGGACCGGCTCGGCGTCGCCCGCCAGGTGCCGGTGCACACCGGCCCGGCCGAGGCCGTCGCCGCCCACGCCCGGATGCCCGGGCCGCGGCGGCTCGAGCTGGCGCTCGCCGCCCGGCCGGCCTCCACGTCGGCCGCCCGCGAGCTCGTCGACCGGGCGTGCGCCCAGTGGCGGCTGCCGGAGCTGGCCGATCGGGCCGCGCTCATCGTGACCGAGCTCGTCGCCAACGCGATCGAGCACGCCGGCACCCCGATGCTGGTCAGCGTGGCCCTGCGCGACCGCCATCTGCACCTGGCCGTCCACGACGAGAGCCGGCTGCCCCTCGAGCGCTCCGGCGACGCCGGCGACGACGAGGACGAGGAGCCCGGCCGGGGCCTGCTGATCGTGGAGGGCATGGCCTCGGCGTGGGGCTGCCTGCATACCGCGGGCGGAAAGGTGGTGTGGGCGACGCTGCGGCGCGAGCCCAGGCGGTAGCGTGGCGCGGTGACGCAGACCGATCCGGACTTCGAGGCCCTCCTGGTCTACCTCAAGGAGGCCCGCGGCTTCGACTTCACCGGGTACAAGCGATCGAGCCTGATGCGCCGGGTCGACAGGCGCATGTCGCAGGTCCCGCCGGACGGCTACGCGGAGTACCTGGACTACCTGCAGGTGCACCCGGACGAGTTCACGGCCCTGTTCAACACCATCCTGATCAACGTGACCGGGTTCTTCCGCGACCCCGACGCCTGGGACGCGCTCAGTCGTGAGGTCCTCCCCCGCCTCGTCGAGGAGCAGGACGGGCCGCTGCGGGTGTGGAGCGCCGGGTGCGCGTCGGGCGAGGAGGCGTACACCCTCGCGATCGTCCTGGCCGAGACCATGGGCGCGGAGCGGTTCCGGGAGCGCATCAAGATCTACGCGACCGACGTCGACGAGGAGAGCCTCGTCCACGCCCGCCAGGCGACCTACGGCGAGCGCGACCTGGCACACCTCGAGCCCGGGCTGCTGGAGCGGTACTTCGAGCCCGCCGGCGGCCGGTTCACCTTCCGCAAGGACCTGCGCCGCTCGATCATCTTCGGCCGCAACGACCTGGTCCAGGACGCCCCGATAAGCCGCATCGACCTGCTGGTGTGCCGCAACGCGCTGATGTACTTCAACGCCGAGACCCAGACCCGCATCCTGTCGCGCTTCCACTTCGCGCTGGCCCCCGGCGGCGTGCTGTTCCTGGGCAAGGCCGAGATGCTGCTCAGCCACGCGAACCTGTTCACGCCCCTGGACCTCAAGCGGCGGATGTTCCGCAAGGTGTCGCGGCCCGTGCTCAACGGCGGGGCGTACCTGGCCGAGCCGAGCCACACGCCGCCGCGCACCGAGCTGTTCGGCCTGGACCGGCTGCGCAACGAGGCGTTCATGGCCAGCCCGGTCGCGCAGGTCGTGGTCACCGCCGACGGCCTGGTGGCGCTCACCAACCGGCGCGCCGAGACGCTCTTCGGGGTGTCACCGCGCGACATCGGCCGGCCCTTCCGCGATCTCGATCTGTCCTACCGGCCGGTGGAGCTGCGGGGGTACATCGAGCAGGCCCAGGTGGAGCGCAGGGTCACCCGGATCGACGACATCGAGCTGGCCACCGGCACCAGCGAGAAGCAGTTCCTCAACATCCAGATCCACCCGCTCATCGACTCCGACGCGGGCCTGCTCGGCGTCGTGGTCATCTTCCAGGACATGACCGCGTCGCGGCGGCTGCAGGACGAGCTCGAGCACGCCAACCGGCAGCTGGAGACCGCCTACGAGGAGCTGCAGTCCACCAACGAGGAGCTGGAGACCACCAACGAGGAGCTCCAGTCCACGGTCGAGGAGCTGGAGACCACCAACGAGGAGCTCCAGTCGACGAACGAGGAGCTCGAGACGATGAACGAGGAGCTGCAGTCGACGAACGACGAGCTCCAGTCCATCAACGACGAACTGCGCGAGCGCACCGCCGAGCTCAATGACGCGAACTCGTTCATGGAGGCCATCCTCACCAGCCTCCAGGCCGGCGTCGTCGTCCTCGACCGGGAGATGCACATCCTGGTCTGGAACCGCCGCTGCGAGGACCTGTGGGGCCTGCGCCCCGACGAGGCCGTCGGCCAGCACTTCCTCAACATCGACATCGGGTTGTCGACCGGGCAGCTGCGCCCGGCCATCCGTGACGTGCTCACCGGCCGATCGGCGCGGGAGGAGTCCGAGCAGACGGCGGTGAACCGCCGGGGGCGTACGGTCGAGCTGAGGGTGGTGTGCACGCCGCTCACGAGTGAGGCGTCGGGTGTCATCGGGGCGATCCTGGTGACGGAGGTGGGCGCGGGTGCGAATCCGGCGGCTCACGGTGCGGTTTCGCCCGGATCGGCATAGCGTGGGGTCGAGGGGGCGGTCATGGACTTGACAATCTTGGTGTCACAGCGGCCGGACGCAACCCTCCTGGAATGCTCGGGAGTGCTCGACTATGCGTCCGCGCCGTACCTACGGCAGATCGTGTTCGAGCAGTTCGACGCCCGGACGGCGGACGTCGCCGTCGACGTGCACCAGGTCCGCCTGGTCGACGCGGCCGCGATCAAGATCCTGGTCTACCTGCAGCGCCGAGGCGAGCAGATCGAGACCGACCTGCACGTCAGCGGCGCCACCGGCGTCGCACTCGCCGCCCTGGAGATCGCCGGCGCGGCGAAGCAGCTGGGCGTGTACGACGAGCTCGACTGGCCCCTCGACAACCGCGAACGCCGCTACGTCGACCTGGACCAGGTCGAGCTCAGCCACGGCCAGTGGCCGGCCGGTGTCACCGAGCAGCTGCTGCGCATGGCCCAGCTCGACGGCGACGACCCGGTCCGCGCCCGGATCCGCCGCCAGGTCATCGAACAGTGCCTCCCGGCCGCCCACCGCCTGGCCCGCCGCTACGACGGCGGCAGCGAGCCGGCCGCCGACCTGGCGCAGGTAGCGGCCCTGGGCCTGGTCAAGGCGGTGGACGGCTTCGACCCGCAGCACGGCACGGAGTTCGGCACCTACGCCACCCCGACGATCACCGGCGAGCTCAAGCGCCACTTCCGCGACCGCGCCTCGGGCGTCCGCCTGCCGCGCCGGCTCCAGGAGCTGCGCATGGCCGTCAACCACGCCCGCGACGCGCTGACGCAGCAACTGGGCCGCTCGCCGACCGTGCCCGACCTGGCGTCGTCGACCGGCCTCACGGAGGAGCAGGTCATCGAGGCGGTGGGGGCGACCCAGGCGTACCGCCCGCTCTCCCTGGACGTGCCGACCCCGGGCATGGACGACGACACGACGATGCTCGACACCCTGGGCGGCGAAGCACCGGAGTTCGCCCTTGTGGAGTACCGCGAGTCCCTGCGCCGGCTGATCGCCCGCCTGCCCGAACGCGAACAGCGCATCCTGTCCATGCGCTTCTACGGCAACCTCTCGCAGCTGGAGATCGCCAAGCAGGTCGGCCTGTCCCAGATGCACGTCTCCCGCCTGCTGGCCCACGCTCTGGGCTTCCTACGCCGCCACCTGGCCGAATAGAGCGCCGCTTTCGCCAGGCAGTCGACCACTGCCGCCGAGCAAGCAGCCACCAGATCGAGCAAGCAACCACCCGCACCGAACAAACACCCACGAGCCCAGGCGGGGCGACCACCACGCCGGGCGGCAACCCCTACGCCCAACACCCGCAAAGTCGCCGCCAGGCCGAACAGGCAACCACCCGCGCCGGACAAACAGCCACCAGGCCGGGTGAACAACCAGGTACGCCCTACGCCCCACAACCCGCCACCAGCCCGACCAGGCAACCACCAGGCCGGGCGGCAACCGCCCACGCCCAACACCCCGCAAATCGCCACCAGGCCGAACAGGCAACCACCGGGACGGGCGGCAACCGCCTAGGCCCAACACCCGGCAAATCGCCACCAGGCCGAACCGGCAACCACCCGCGCCATCCAGGCCAGCTGAGCAGCCACGGCCGACCAGGCAGCCGCACGCTTGCAAGAGGTCGAGCTACGACACCCAAGTCGATTTTCGTCAACATCGACCACGCCGCTCGACAACTATCCACATCGACGGACAGAACCGACAACCGTCGAGCCCGATCGAGGTGCCTCACAAACGTCGACGTCGACGAAGACGCCGAAGAGCGTGCTTGAGAAGGGTTCGATGCGCAGAGCGAGGCTCAACGACTTCGGTGCCTGGATGAGTGGGCTTGGTGATCGGGTGCCGGTGGACCTCGTCGCATACGAGCGGCGGGTTCGTTCGGGACGGTGCTTCATCTGCGCGTTCCTCGACGGTGAACCGGGGTTCGAGCACGAGCTGCTCCATGACGACGGGGCCCATGTGGCGTTCCTCAGCCGATATCCGACGCTGCCGGGCTACACGCTTGTTGTTCCACGCAGGCATGTCGAGGACGTGATCCGAGGTCTCACGCCAGAGGAGTATCTGCGCCTGCAGGCCGTGGTGCACCGAGTCGCTCATGCCGTCGGTGAGGTGGTCCAGCCAGAGCGCACCTACCTGCTCTCGCTCGGCAGTATGCAGGGCAACGCGCACGTGCACTGGCACGTCGCGCCGCTGCCGCCTGGCGTGCCGTACGAGCGGCAGCAGTATCACGCGCTCATGGCCGAGAACGGTGTCCTGCCGTATGCGCCGCAGCAGTTCGCCGAGCTGGGCGCGCGTATCCGGGCAGTGCTGGCGCATGTTTGAGAACGACTCGCGTTTGGTCGGCGTGCCGGTACGAACGCGACCCCGCCACCTCCGAAGCCACGATCCGCTGGGCTGCGATCAACACCATGGCCAGACGATTAGCCGGAGGCGAACCCGCCACCCGACAGCAACGCTGGCGCTGGCCAGACGAATGATGACCCACTTCTCAAACACGCACGAATAAACGCCCACATCGACGAAGACGCCGAACGACCGTCGACGCCCACAAATGTGCTCGACAACGATCCACGCTGACGGACAGAACCGGCAAACGTCCACGTCGACCAACGCGCCCGACAAACGTCGATGCCGACCAACGCGCCTGGCAAACGTCCACGTCGACCAACGCGCCCGGCGAACGTCGATGTCGACCAACGCGCCCGACAAACGTCGATGGCGCCGACGGTGCACTACAAACGTCGATGCTGACGAGGGTGCCCAACAACCGTCCACGGCGACGAAGATGCCTGAGCAACGTCCACGTCGACGAGGATGCCCGACAACCGTCGACGCCGACGAACGCGCCGGACAACGATTCACGCTGACGGGCACGGCCGACGGCCGTCGACGCCGGCCGATCCGGGGCGTCGGCGATCTCCCGCACGCTCACTCGGTCGTCGCCGTGCTCCAGAAATGGGTGGAGCGCGGCGTTGTCGATCGCCTTGCGGGTCTGAGCCTTCTTGCGCTTACGGCGACCGCTCTTGCTCGCCCCGCTGTTCGTAAGACAGGGCCACCGCCGGCCGGACCTGGTCGGGAGGTGCTCGTCGGCGTCGCCTGCTGAGCGCTGCCGGCCGCCGGGTGGGGACTCCAGTAAGTCAGGCCATCCTCCGGCCGGAGCGGGCCGGGCGGTGTTCGTTGGGCCTGCCGTCGTGCGCTACCAGCCGCCGGGTGGGGACTCCAGGTGGACCACCTTCGTCGCGGTCATCTCGTCAAGGAGTTCGGGGCCATAGCCGAAGCCCTGGCCGCTGCCGCGCCGCGGGTGGGCGGCGCCGCCGGGGGCGCCGCCGAAGACAGCGTTGATTTTGACGGTGCCGGTCTCCAGTTGCCGCCACGCGCGGTGGGCGTTGCTCATCGACGGGGTCAGGACCGTCGCGGCCAGGCCGTACGGGGAGCGGGTGGCGCGGCTCAGGGCCTCGTCGAACGACGCCACGGTGACCACGGGAGCCACCGGGCCGAAGGTTTCCGTCTCCACCACGCGCATCTCGTCGGTGCAGTCGGTCAGGACGGTCGGTGGGTACCAGGCGCCCGGGCCCTCCGGGATCGTGCCGCCGGTCAGGATGCGGGCGCCCCGGTCCACGGCGTCCACCACCTGGCCGTGGACGGCGCTGCGGTGGCGCAGGTCGACGAGCGGGCCGATCTCGAACGCCGCGGCCTCCTTCACCAGCGCGGCCAGGAACTCCTCGGCCACGTCCGCGTGCACGTAGATGCGCTCCACGGCGACGCAGATCTGGCCGGCGTTGGCGAATGCGCCGAGTGCCGCCTGCTGGGCGGCCCAGGCCGGGTCGACGCCGGTGTCGATGATGAGCGGGTCGCAGCCGCCGTTCTCCAGCAGAGCCTTGGCGCCGGTGCGGGCGGCCGCGGCGGCTATCGCGCGGCCGGTCGCGGTCGAGCCCACGTGGGCCACCACGTCGACGGCTGACTCGGCAAGCGCGGCGCCGGTCGGGGCGCCGCCGGCGAGCATGGACAGGACGCCCGGCGGGAAGTGCGGGGCGAGCGTCCTCGTGAGCAGCCAGCCGGTCGCCGGGGTGCGCTCGCTCGGCTTGGACACGGCGGCGTTGCCGGTCACGAGGGCGGCGCCCAGCAGGCCGCAGGAGATCGCGACCGGGTCGTTCCAGGGGGTGATGGCGGCCACGACGCCTCGGGGTTCGCGGACCATCAGGTCGGTGGCGCCCAGGTCACCGGCCAGGGTGCGGCCGCCGTGCAGCTGGCCCAGCTCGGCGTACTGCCGCAGTGTCCCCACCCCGGCGGCGATGGAGCCGGCCGCATCCGCCTCGGGCTTGCCCATCTCGGCCGACATAGTGCGGGCCAGCTCGACGGTGGCCTGCTCGACGGCGGTGGCCGCGGCGCGCAGGGCGTCCGCCCGGGCGGCGGGTGCGGTCGCAGCCCAGTCGGGCTGGGCAGCGCGGGCACCGGCGACGGCCGCCGCGACCTCGTGCGGGGTGGCCGCGGGGAAGTTCGCCACCGGTGCGCCGGCGTGCGGGCCGATCACGGTCGAGACGTCGCCGCCCGCCGACCATCGCCCGGCGATGAGGTGCTCAACGATGTGCATGACGGGCCCACCTTCCCCGCTTCCGGGCGGTCAAACGGTTCTCGCGCAGAACCGTTCCCAATGTGCGAAATCGGTTCTCCGCGAGAACCGATTTGGTTGGGCGATGCGGGCCCGGGTAGGCAAGCCGGACATGAAGGTTCTCGGGGTCAACGCGATCTTTCACGACCCGGCGGCCGCGCTGGTGATCGACGGGCGGACGGTGGCCGCGGCCGAGGAGGAGCGGTTCAGCCGGCGCAAGCACGGCAAGCGGCCGGTGCCGTTCTCGGCGTGGGAGGTGCCGGAGCTCTCGGCGGCGTGGTGCCTGCGCGAGGCGGGGCTGCGGCCGGAGGACCTCGACGCGGTCGCGTACTCGTTCGACCCGGCCCTGTGCGGCGACCTCGCGGCGCTCGGAGTCGACGATCCGGCCGACGCGATGCGGGTCGACTACGCGCGGCGGGCCCCGCAGTTCCTGGCCGCGGCCCTGCCCGGGCTCGATCCGCAGCAGGTCCGGTTCGTGCCGCACCACGTCGCCCACGCCGCGTCCGCGGGGCTGGCCACCGGCGGCGACGGCGCGGTCCTCGTGCTTGACGGTCGCGGTGAGACGGCCAGCCACCTCGCCGGCGTCTACCGCGACGGCCAGCTGACAGCGCTCGCCGCCCAGCAGCTGCCGCACTCGCTGGGGCTGCTGTACGAGAACCTGACCCGGCACCTGGGCTTCCTGCACTCCAGCGACGAGTACAAGGTGATGGCGCTGGCCTCCTACGGGCGGCCCCGGTTCCTGGCCGAGCTGCGCGAGCTGATCTACGCGACGGGCGACGGCGGCTTCCGGGTCGAGCAGATCGACTGGCCCGCGCTCGCGAAGGCCCGCGCCTCCGATGCGGAGCTCACCGCCGACCACGCGGATCTGGCCTCCTCGGTGCAGGCGCGGCTCGAAGAAGTACAACTGGAGCTGGCGCATTGGCTTTTTGCCGCGGCCGGCGGGCCGACGATGCTCACGATGGCCGGTGGTGTGGCGCTGAACTGCGTGGCCAACGCGCGGATCGCAGCCGAGGGGCCGTTCGCGCGGGTGTGGGTGCAGCCCGCGGCCGGGGATGCCGGCACGGCGCTCGGTGCGGCACTGCACGTCGCGGGCACGGCCGGGGCGGTGGAGCCGATGCGCGGGGCCGATCTCGGGCGCGGGTGGAGCGACGAGGAGCTGGAGGCCGAGCTGCGGCGGGCGGCGCTGCCCTACAGCCGGCCGGCCGACATCGCCGCCGAGGCCGCGCAGGTGCTCGCGCGCGGCGGGATCGTCGCCTGGTTCCAGGGGCGCAGCGAGTACGGCCCGCGGGCGCTCGGGCACCGCTCGCTGCTCGGCCACCCGGGTGAGCGGCGGATGACGGCGCGGATGAACGACGTGAAGGGGCGTGAGCAGTTCCGCCCGATCGCGCCGATGGTGCGCGCGGAGCGGTTCGCGGACGTGTTCGAGGGGCAGTACCCGAGCCCGTACATGCTGTTCGTGCACCGGGTGAAGCCGGCCTGGGCCGATCGGATCCCGGCCGTCGTGCACGTCGACGGGACGGCGCGGGTGCAGACGGTACATCCGGACTCCGAACCGTTGGTGGCCAGAATGCTTGCCGAGTTCGAGGCGCGCACGGGACTGCCCGTGGTCGTCAACACGTCGCTCAACACCGCCGGACGGCCCATGGTCGACACTCCGCGTGAGGCGATGGAGCTCTTCGGCTCGGCCCCGGTCGACCTGCTGGCGCTCGGGCCGTTCGCGGTCCACCGGGCGACGGCGTTCGCGGAGGACGGCGCGCGGTGAGCGTCAGCATCGTCGTGCCGACGCTCGGCCGGTCGACGCTGCGCGCGCTGCTCGACGCGCTCGGGTCGCTGCCGCCGGAGGTCGAGCTGCTCGTCGTCGAGGACGAGGGGCGCCACGGCCCGGCCGCGGCCCGCAACCGGGGCTGGCGCTCGGCGAGCGGTGACTGGGTGGTGTTCCTCGACGACGACGTGGTGCCGGCCGCCGACTGGTACCGGCGGCTGCTGCACGACCTCGACGTCGCCGACGACGTCGGCGCGGTGCAGGGCCGCATCCGGGTGCCGCGGCCGCACGGGCGCCGCCCGACCGACTGGGAGCGGGCCACGATCGGCCTGGAGGACGGGGCCTGGCTCACCGCCGACATCGCCTACCGCCGCAAGGCGCTCGACGAGGTCGGCGGGTTCGACGAGCGGTTCCCGCGCGCGTTCCGCGAGGACGCGGAGCTGGCGTACCGGGTGCGGCGGGCCGGGTGGCGGCTGGTCCGCGGCGGGCGGACCGTCACCCATCCGGTGCGCCCGGAGAGCCGCTGGGTCAGCCTGCGCACGCAGCGCGGCAACGCCGACGACGCCCTGCTGCGCCGCCTCTACGGGCCGCGGTGGCGGAGGCTGCTGCAGATCCCGCCGGGCCGCCGGGGCCGGCACGCGCTCATCACCGCCGCGGCCGCGGGCGCGCTCGCCGCGGCCGCGCTGCCGGGGCGCCGGCGGTGGCTGTCCGCCGTGGCGCTGCTGGGGTGGGCGGCGGGCACGGCCGAGTTCGCCGCGGCCCGGATCGCCCCCGGCCCGCGCGACCCGGCCGAGGTGGCGACGATGGCCGTCACAAGCATCCTCATCCCCCCGCTGGCGGTGGGGCACTGGCTGGCCGGCGCGTGGAGGTGGCGGGCGGCATGAACGTGTTCGACGCCGTGCTGCTCGATCGCGACGGGACGCTGATCGAGGACGTGCCGTACAACGGCGATCCGGCCCTGGTCCGCCCGATGCCCGGCGCGCGGGCCGCCCTCGATCGGCTGCGCGCCACCGGCCTGCGCCTCGGGGTCGTCACCAACCAGTCCGGCCTGGCCCGGGGCCGGTTCGGCGCCGCGCAGCTGGAGCTGGTCAACGCCCGGGTCGAGGAGCTGCTCGGGCCGTTCGACACGTGGCAGGTCTGCCCGCACGACGACGCCGACGGCTGCCGGTGCCGCAAGCCCCGGCCGGGTCTCGTGCACGCCGCGGCGGCCGCGCTCGGCACCACGGCCGAGCGGTGCGTGCTCATCGGTGACATCGGCCGCGACATGGCCGCCGCGCTCGCCGCCGGGGCCACCGGCATCCTCGTCCCGACCGCGGTGACCCTCCCCGCGGAGGTGGCCGCGGCGCCCGCCGTCGCCCCGGACCTGACAAGCGCCGCCGACCTGATCCTGCGCCGCGACGAGCTGCACCCGACCGGCCCACACCGGGCCCACACCGCCGGCACCGTCCTGGTCGTGCGGCCCGACTCGGTCGGCGACGTGCTCGTCACCGGCCCGGCCATCCGCACTGTCGCGGCCGCCGCCGGGCGGGTCGTGCTGCTGTGCGGGCCGCGCGGGCGCGCCGCGGCCGAGCTGCTGCCCGGCGTCGACGAGATCGTCGAGTGGCCGCTGCCGTGGATCGACCCCGCACCGGACCCGGTCGACCCGGCCGCGACCGCCGCGCTCGTCGGCCGGCTGGCCGCGCTCGGCGCCGACGAGGCGGTCGTGTTCACGTCGTTCCACCAGTCACCGCTGCCGACCGCGCTGCTGCTGCGGCTGGCCGGGGTCGGGCGGATCAGCGCGATAAGCGACGACTACCCCGGCTCGCTGCTCGACGTGCGGCATCGCGTGCCGCCGGGGGTACCGGAGGCGGAGCGGGCGCTGTCCCTGGCCGCCGCGGCCGGGTTCCCGCCCCGGCCCGGCGCCGATCTGCGGCTGCGGATCCGGGAGGTGCCGGACGCGCCCGAGCGGGGGCCGTACGTCGTGGTGCACCCCGGCGCGTCGGTGCCCGCCCGGGCCTGCCCGCCCGGCGTGTCCGCGCGGATCGTCGCCGCGCTCGCCGCCGCCGGGCACCGCGTGCTGGTCACCGGGTCGACGGCCGAGAAGCAGCTCACGGCCGAGGTCGCCGGGTCCGCCGGCGTCGACCTCGGCGGCGCGTTCGGGCTGGCCGGCCTGGCCGGGCTGCTCGCCGCCGCGGACTGCGTCGTGGTCGGCAACACCGGCCCGGCCCACCTCGCCGCCGCCGTCGGCACGCCGGTCGTCAGCCTCTACGCGCCGACCGTCCCCTTCGGACAGTGGGCGCCCTACCGCGTCCCGCTCGTGCGCCTCGGCGACGCCGCCGCGCACTGCCGGGACAGCCGGGCCGCGGCCTGCCCCATTGGCGGCCACCCGTGCCTGGCCGGCGTCGACCCGGCCGCGGTCGTCGCCGCCGTGGAACTGCTCAGCGCCGGGAGGCCCGCGTGAACATCCTGCTGTGGCATGTCCACGGGTCCTGGACGACGGCGTTCGTGCAGGGCAAGCACCGCTACCTGCTGCCGGTCACCGACGACCGCGGGCCGTGGGGCCGGGGCCGCGCCCAGACCTGGGACTGGCCCGAGTCCGTGCGCGAGGTGCAGTTCGAGCGGCTGGCCCGCGAACAGATCGACCTCATCGTCCTGCAGCGCCCGGAGGAGCTGGAGCTGCTCTCGCTGTGGGCCCCGACGGCGAAGATCCCGAAGGTGTACCTCGAGCACAACACGCCGAAGGGTGACGTACCCGGCACCCGCCACCCCATGGCCGACCGCGACGACGTCGTCATCGTCCACGTCACCCACTTCAACGCGCTGTTCTGGGACTGCGGCGCCACGGCGACGACGGTCATCGAGCACGGCATCGTGGAGCCCGCGGCCCGCTACACCGGCGAGCTCGAACGCCTGGCCGTCGTCACCAACGAGCCGGTCCGCCGCGGCCGGGTCACCGGCACCGACCTCTTCGCCCGGTTCGCGGCCGCCGCGCCCCTCGACGTCTTCGGCATGGGCGTCGAGCATCTGCCCGCGCTGCCGGGCCTGGCGTCGATAGGTGTCTTCGCCGACCCGCCGCAGGCCGCGATGCACGCCGAACTCGCCCGCCGCCGCGCCTACCTGCACCTGTGCCGGTGGACGTCGCTGGGCCTGTCACTGATCGAGGCGATGGCCATCGGCGTGCCGGTCGTCGCCCTGGGCACCACCGAGGCCGTCGAGGCGGTACCGCCGGGCGCCGGGGTGCTGTCCACCAACGTCGCCACCCTGCTCGACGCGGCGCTCTGGCTCATCGAATCGCCCGAGGACGCCCGGCGTCTCGGGGCCGCCGGACGGGCCGCGGCCCGGCGCCGGTACGGCCTCGACCGCTTCCTGGCCGACTGGGACCAACTGCTGGAGGAATCGTTGTGCGCATCGCGCTGATTTCGGAACACGCGAGCCCCCTTGCCCCGCCCGGGACGCAGGACGCCGGCGGGCAGAACACCCACGTCCGCGAGCTGGCCACAGCCTTGGCCGCGACCGGCCACGACGTGCGGGTCTACACCCGCCGCGACGCCGCCCGGCAACCGTCCACAGTGGCGATGGGCGACGGCGTGTCGGTCGTGCACGTCCCGGTCGGCCCGGCCCGGGTCCTGGCGAAGGACGCCCTGCTGCCGTACATGGGCGACTTCGGCCGCTGGCTCGGCGCGCAGTGGGACACCGACCCGTGGGTGCCCGACGTCGTGCACGCGCACTTCTGGATGAGCGGGCTCGCCGCGCTCACCGCGGCCGGGTCGCGCCGCATCCCGGTGGTGCAGACGTTCCACGCCCTCGGCACCGTCAAACGCCGCCACCAGGGCGCCGCCGACACCAGCCCCCCGCAGCGCATCGGCTTCGAACGGCACATCGGCCGGCACGTCGACCGGGTCGTCGCCCAGTGCCGCGACGAGGCCCGCGAACTGACCCGGCTCGGCGTGCCGCGCAGCCGCCTCGCGCTGGTGCCCTCCGGCGTCGACCTCGACCGCTTCACCCCCGACGGCCCGGCCGTCACCCTGTCGCCGGCCCACCACCACATCGTCTCCGTGGGCCGGCTGGTGGAGCGCAAGGGATTCGCCGAACTGATTCGAGCCCTTCCGTTCGTACCGCGGGCCGCCTGCCACATCCTGGGAGGGCCGGGCGACGCCGAGGCGGCCCGCCTGCGCCACATCGCCGAGGAGTGCGGCGTCGCGGACCGGGTGCACCTGGAGGGCCAGGTCCCGGCCGACGCGATGCCGGCGTGGTACCGCGCCGCCGACGTCGTCGCCGCGGTCCCCTGGTACGAGCCGTTCGGCCTCACCCCGCTCGAGGCCATGGCCTGCGGCCGCCCGGTCGTCGCCACCGCCGTGGGCGGGCTGCTGGACACCGTCGTCGACAACGTCACCGGCGAGCTCGTCCCGGCCCGCGACCCGCACGCCCTCGGCCACGCGCTGCGCCGCCTGCTCGACGATCCGATGCGCCGCCTCGGGTACGCCTCGGCGGCCCTGGACCGGGCCCGGACCCGCTACTCGTGGCAGCGCACCGCCGCGCAGCTCTCGGCCCTCTACAGCACCGTCAGCGGTCTGGCGCTCGGTGCCCGCGCCGAGGCGGTGGCCGGATGAACCCGCTGCACACGCACCTGGCCGCGCTCGCGGCGGCGATCGGGCCGTTCGGGCAGGCGGCGGACCGGCTGGAGCGCTGGGGCGGGCACCTGGCCCGGGTGCTCGGCGACGGCGGGCGGCTGCTGGTGTGCGGCAACGGCGGCAGCGCGGCCCAGGCCCAGCACCTGGCGGCCGAGCTGACCGGGCGCCTGCGCGACGAGCGCATCCCGCTGTCCGCGATCGCGCTGTGCGCGGACTCGTCGGCGGTCACGGCGATCGCGAACGACTACGGGTACGAGGACGTCTTCGCCCGTCAGGTCCTCGCCCACGGCCGCTCCGGCGACGTGCTCCTCGCCATGTCGACGAGCGGGCGCAGCCCGAACGTCCTGGCCGCGGTGACGGCGGCCCGGGGTGCGGGCCTGCACACGTGGGCGCTGACCGGCCCGGGTCCGACCCCGCTGGGTGAGCTGTGCGACGAGACGGTCCGCTGCCCCGGCGACGGCCAGGTCGTGCAGGAGCTGCACCTCGTCGCCGCCCACGTCATCTGCGAACACGTCGACGCCCACCTGCGCCTGCGCGACGACCGGCTGGTCGCGTCGTGACCCGGCGGCTGGTCGTCGTCGGGGACACGCTGCTCGACCGCGACGTCGACGGTACCGCGCGGCGGGTCAGTCCGGACGCACCCGCACTGGTGCTCGACGAGGAGTCCACTGTGGACCGGCCCGGCGGTGCCGGGCTGGCCGCGGTGCTGGCGGCCGCCGACGGGCTCGAGGTGACGCTGGTGACGGCGCTCGCCGACGACGCCGGCGGGCTGCGGCTGGCCGCGCTGCTGGCCGAGGCGGGGGTACGGCTGCATGCGGTGAACCTGCCGGGCGCGACGCCGGAGAAGGTCCGGCTGCGCGCCCGTGGGCAGGTGCTGCTGCGGCTCGACCGGGGCGGCCGCGCGCCGGCCCCGCCCCAGGACCCCGAGCATCTCCACGCGCTGTTCTCCGGGGCCGACGCCATCCTGGTCAGCGACTACGGGCGCGGGCTGACCGGCCGGCCGGGGCTGCGGGCGGCGCTCGGCGCGACGGGCACGCCGATCGTCTGGGACCCGCATCCGCGCGGCGCGGCGCCGGTGGCCGGGGTCCGGCTGGCGACCCCGAACGAGGCCGAGGCCCGGCTGCTCAGCGACGACGCCGGCGGGGGCGGGCGGATCGCCGCCACGACCCGGGCCGGGCAGGAGCTGCGGCGGCGGTGGCGGGCCGGCGCGGTCGTCGTCACCACCGGTGCGGCCGGAGCCGTGCTGTGCCACGCCGGGCCGACCCCGCTCGTCGTGCCCACCCCGCAGGTGGCCGAGGGGGACACCTGCGGGGCCGGCGACCGGTTCGCCGCCGCGGCCGCCGCCGCCCTGGCCGACGGTGCACTGCCCTCGGAGGCGGTCGCGGCCGCCGTCGCCGCGGCCACCGCGTACGTCGCCCGCAGCGCGCAACCGGCCCACCCGGCCGGGCCCGGCGGCGGCCGGGGCACCGGTCCCGCCGGCGGGACCGCCGCCGCGCACGAGGTCGTCGCCCGCGTCCGCGCGGCCGGTGGCACCATCGTCGCCACCGGGGGCTGCTTCGACCTCCTGCACGCCGGGCACGTCGCCACCCTGGAGGCGGCCCGGGCCCTCGGCGACTGCCTGATCGTCTGCCTCAACTCCGACGCCGGCGTCCGCGCGCTGAAAGGCCCGGACCGGCCGGTCAACCACGAAACCGACCGCAAGCGCCTGCTGTCGGCCCTCGCCAGCGTCGACGCCGTCGTCGTGTTCGACGAGCCGACGCCCGAGGCGACGCTGTCCTGGCTGCGCCCCGACATCTGGGTCAAGGGCGGCGACTACGCCGACGGCGGCCCGGCCCTGCCCGAGGCCGAACTGGTCCGGCAGTGGGGCGGCCAGACCGTGATCGTGCCGTACCTCGACGGCCGCTCCACCACGAAGCTCATCTCCACCGCCCGCTCGTCATCGTCCGGAGGAACCGCATGAGTCGCGCAGTACTGGTCACCGGAGGCTCCAGCGGCCTCGGCGCCGCCATCGTCACCGCCGCGCTGCAGGCCGGCGACCGCCCCTACGTCATCGACCGCCAGCCCCCGGCCGGGGGTGTCCCCTGGGCCGAGTGCGACCTGGCCGACACCCGCGCCGCCGAGGCCGCCACCCGCAAGGCGATCGCGGACCTCGGCCGCCTCGACGCCGTCGTCACCGCGGCCGGCATGGACGTGCCCGGCCGCCTGGCCGACGTACCGGCCGAGGTCTGGGAGCGGGTCGTCACCGTCGACCTGCTGGCCACGGCCGCCGTCATCCGGGCCGCGCTGCCGACCCTGACCGAGTCGCACGGCAACGTGGTGACAATCGCCTCGACGCTCGGCGTCAAGGCGGTAAGCGACGCCACGGCCTACTGCGCGGCCAAGTTCGGCGTGGTCGGCTTCACCCGCGCCCTGGCCGCCGAGCTGGCCGGGCAGGTGGGCGTCACGCTCGTCATCCCCGGCGGCATGCGGACCCGCTTCTTCGACGACCGCGACGAGCAGTACAAGCCGGGCCCTGACGCGATCCTCAACGACCCGGCAAACGTGGCGGCGGCGGTCCTGTTCGCCGTGGGCCAGCCCCGTGGCAGCGCCGTGCGCGAACTCGTGGTCTGCGCGGAGCAGGAGACCTCCTACCCGTGACCCTCACCCGACCGGCCTCGCCCGCCGCCCCGACCCGCACCCGCACCGGCACCGGCACCGGCACGGGCACGGGCACGGGCACAACCGATCCTGCCGCCGTCGGCGCGGGCGCGGCTGGCCCCTACCGCGTTGCCGTCGGTGCGGCTGGTTCCTGCGGCGTCGGCGTCGGCATTCGCGCCGGCGGGGACGGTGCTCACGGCATCGGCATCGGTGTTGGCGCGGGCGTTGGCGCGGGCGCGGGCGGCGCGGACGCGGGCGCGGGCGCGGGCGCGGGCGCGGGCGCGGGCGGCGCGGACGCGGGCGCGGGCGGCGCGGACGCGGGCGCGGGCGGCGCGGACGCGGGCGGCGCGGACGCGGGCGGCGCGGACGCGGGCGTGAGTGTTGGCGCGGGCGCGGGCGTTGGCGGCGCGGACGCGGGCGTGAGCGTTGGCGCGGGCGTTGGCGCGGGCGTTGGCGTTGGCGCGGGCGTTGGCGTTGGCGCGGGCGTTGGTGCGGGCGCGGGCGCGAGTGTTGGCGCGGACGGGGCGGATTCGGCTCGCGCGGGCGGGCCCGTGGATGGCTGGGCGGGAACGGGGCGCTGGTTTCGGTGATTCTGGTGCTGCGGGCCTTGGGGGTCGGCGACCTGGCGACCGCGGTCCCGGCGCTACGCGGGGTGCGGCGGGCCTTTCCGGGTGAGCGGATCGTGCTCGCCGCTCCGGCGTGGCTGGGGCCGCTCGCCGAGCTGACCGGCGTGGTCGACGAGCTGCTGCCGTGCGGCGGGCTCGACGATCGGCTGCCGCAGCTGCATCCGGCGGTCGCGGTCAACCTGCACGGGCGCGGGCCGCAGTCGACCGAGCTGCTGCGGGCCACGCTCCCCCGGCGGCTGCTGAGCTTCGGCAGCGGGGGGCCGCAGTGGCGCTTCGAGGAGCACGAGGTGCTGCGGTGGTGCCGGATGCTGCGGTGGTCCGGGATCGCCTGTGACAGTGCCGACCTCGCCCTGGATATGCCCGGTACGCAGCGGCCGGGGGCCACGGTCCTGCACCCGGGCGCCAAGTCTGGTCTGCGCCGGTGGCCGCCGGAGCGGTTCGCCGCGACCGCGCGCGCCCTGGCCGCGGCCGGTCATGATGTCGTCGTCACCGGGTCGGCGGCCGAGGCCGAGGTCGCGCAGGCCGTCGCCGCGGACGCCGGGCTGCCGGGCACCGCCGTCCTGGCCGGCGCCACCGGGCTGCGCGAACTGGCCGGGCTCGTCGGCCACGCCCGGGTCCTGATCAGCGGCGACACCGGGATCGCCCATCTGGCCACGGCGTACGGCACGCCGTCGGTCGTCCTGTTCGGGCCGGTGCCGCCGCGGCTGTGGGGACCGCCGCCGGACCGGCCGCAGCACGTGGCGATCTGGCGCGGGCGTACGGCCGAGCCCGGGGACACTGCGAGTGACCATCCGCATCCGGCCCTGCTGGCCGTCGCCGTGGACGAGGTCGTGGCCGCCGCCGACCGGGTCGCCCGCCCGCGCTCGCCGCAGCAGATCTCGACGCGCTGAGCACGGCGAGTGACCGGCCGAGCCGCACGCCGGTCCTTGCCGCGAGACGTGGCGCTTGCGTCGATCGCGTGTGGTCTGCTGTCGGCCGGCGAGCACGGTGAGTTACCGGTCGGTGCGGCGATGTCAGCTGTTGACGTCGGTGTGACGGGGCTGGGGTGCTTGAGGCGTTGAGTCGGCGCTCTGGGTAGTTGGTGTGGCCACTGTGCGTGATCGGGTCCTTGTGGGTCGCGGGGACTGCTCGCAGTACAACCGCTGCGTTTGTCGCATTGTGAGCGGGCGGTTGCTGGGAGCATTGTCGTTCGCGAATGTGCCGAGGTGGGGGCGGTGGAACGTAGGATCGGGCAGTGGGGATCTTCGAGGCGAACGACGGCACCGTGCTGGCCTATCACCGGATGGGGGCCGGGCGGCCGCTGATCTGCGTGCCGGGCGGGCCGATGCAGGCGTCGGCGTACCTCGGGGACCTCGGTGGGCTCGCCATGAAGTGGCCGCTGCTCGCGCTCGATCTGCGCGGGACCGGTGACTCTGCGGAGCCGGCCGACCCCGGGACGTACCGGTGCGATCGGCAGGTGGACGACCTCGAGGCGCTGCGCGTGCACCTCGGGTTCGACACGCTCGACCTGCTCGCGCACTCCGGCGGGGCGACGATCGCCATGCTGTACGCGGCCCGCTACCCGAGGCGCGTCGGCCGGCTCGCGCTCGTCACGCCGACGCCGCGGCCGGTCGGCATCGATGTCACGAACGAGGACCGCCGGGCCGTGGCCGTGCTGCGCCAGGGTGAGCCGTGGTTCGCGGAGTCGTTCGCCTCGCTGGAGCGGATCTGGGCCGGGTCGGCGACCGACGAGGACTGGGTGGCGATCACCCCGTTCGTGTACGGCCGATGGGACGAAACTTCGCGGTCGCACGCCGAACGGGCCGAGGCGCTCACGAACCGGGCCGCGGCCGCGGTGTACTACAGCGACGACGCCTTCGACCCGGCGGCGGTCCGGGCCGGCCTGGCGCTGCTGACCGCGCCGGTGCTGGTGCTGGCCGGGGAGTACGACATTCAGCTGGGGCCGAAGCACGCTGCGCAGTACGCCGCGTTCTTCTCCTCGCCGCTCGCCCCACCGGCCGAGGTCGCGGTCCTGCCGGCCGCCGGTCACTTTCCGTGGCTGGACGACCCCGCGTCGTTCGTCGACCAGCTCATCCGGTGGCTGCACGGGTAAGGTCGCCGGCAACACGCCGAACCGGTCATCCGAAACGGGGTGTCCGGGGCTGAACCGCCGCACGGCTTCTGGCAAACTGCCCGAATGCAACGACCGGCGAATCGCTGGACCGTCGGCCCCCTGCCCTCTTCCGTCTACTGGCGCCGCCGTGCCATGGTGGCGGTCGTCGTCGTGGGCGCGGTCCTGCTCGTGTGGATCTTCGCCCGCAACAGCGGCGGCGACCACCCGACGACGGCCACCAGCGCGGCGGCGTCCGGGCAGGGCGGCGGCTCGACCGCGAACCCCGCCGCGGGCGCGACCGGCGGCCCGGGTGCCACCGGCGGCCTGGGTGCCACCGGCGGGCCCGGTGCGAGCAGCGACCCTTCGGCCACGCCGCAGATCGTCCCGGCCAGCCCGGACCCGACCGGCCAGCCGACCGCGCAGCGCAGTGCCCCGCCGGCGAACATCCCGCCGTGCACCGACGACCAGATCGCCGTGACCGTGACCGTGGTCCCCTCCCCCGGCCCGCTCGGCGGCACGTTCTCCTTCGACATCAACATCGCCAGCAAGGCCACCGACTGGTGTACCCGCGACCTGGGCTCCGGGGCGCAGGAGGTCCAGATCCTGCGGGCCGGTGCCCTGCTGTTCTCCTCGGACGACTGCAACACCGCGAAGAAGACGGATGTGCGGGCGTTCGCTGTCGGGGACGCGGTGACGTACCGGATCCAGTGGAGCAGTTACCGCGCGACGCCGCACGTCTGTGCGGTCGGCGCCACACCGGCGCCCGAGGGGACGTATCAGGTGGTGGCGCGGGTCGGCTCGAAGCTCAGCGCCGCTACCGACTTCGCCATCAAGCGCTGAACGCCTGCCTGCGCCCTGCTGCTGGACCCGTGACCCCGCTCGCCGGTCTCCGGTCAGGGGTCTGGCCCGCATGTTCATAGCCCGGGGCGACGGGCGTTCGCGGGCTGATCGAGCGTGTGACGCTCGGGCGCGGACGGCGGCGCTGGGGCGCGGACGCCGGCGCTCCGGTGTGGATACTGGCGCTCCGGCGCGGACGCCGGCGCTCCGGCGTGGTCAGGTGCGGAGGCGGGCGTTGAGTTTGGCGGCCTGGCGGGTCAGGTGGTCGCGTTCGGCCAGGTTGCCGGCCTTGCGGGCGGCTTCGGCGTAGAGGCGGGCGGCGGCCGGGAGGTCACCGGCGCGCTCGTGGAGGTATGCGGACGCGGCGGTGTGGCGGGGCAGGCCCGGGTCGAGGGTGTTGAGGGCGGCCAGGCCGGCTTGGGGACCGTCGGCCTCGCCTACGGCGACGGCGCGGTTGAGGCGGACGACCGGGCTGTTGTTGAGGTTGAGAAGCTCGTCGTACCACTCGACGATCTGGACCCAGTCCGTCTCGGCGGCGGAGGGGGCGTCGGCGTGCAGCGCGGCGATGGCGGCCTGGGCCTGGTACTCGCCGAGGCGGTCGCGGGACAGTGCGGCCTGCAGGATGGCGACGCCCTCGGCGATCGCCGTGGTGTCCCAGCGGGTGCGGTCCTGGTCGGCCAGGAGTACCAGGCTGCCGTCGGCGGTGATCCGGGCGGCTCGGCGGGCGTGGTGCAGCAGCATCAGGGCGAGGAGACCGGCCACTTCCGGGTGGTCGATGACGGCCGCGAGCTGGCGGGTGAGGCGGATGGCCTCGGCGGCGAGGTCGACGTCGCCGGAGTACCCCTCGTTGAACACCAGATACAACACGCGCAGCACGGTGGCGACGTCGCCCGGCTGGTCGAGGCGGACACCGGAGACCGTGCGCTTGGCCCGGCTGATGCGCTGGGCCATCGTGGCCTCGGGGACCAGGTACGCCTCCGCTATCTGCCGGGTGGTCAGCCCGCCGACCGCGCGCAGGGTGAGAGCGACGGCTGACGAGGGCGTCAGGGCGGGGTGGGCGCACAGGAAGTACAACTGCAGCGTTTCGTCGTTCGTCGTGACCGGGCCCATGGGCGGCTCCGACTCGACCGTGTCCTCGCGGCGTCGGCGGGCGGCGTCGGCTCGGGCCGCGTCGAGGAACTTGCGCCAGGCCACGGTGATGAGCCAGCCCTTCGGCTCCCGTGGCGGGTCGGCGGGCCAGACCCGCACCGCCTCGACAAGCGCATCCTGGACGGCGTCCTCGGCCGCCGCGAAGTCGGCTCCGCGGCGGACGAGGACTGCGAGCACGCTCGGGACGAGGCTGCGGAGCAGCGCGGCGTCGTACATCGTCTCGGTCACTCCGTGATAGTCGTCGGCCCGAACTGCAGTCCATGACAGTCGTCAACGGTGATGACCGTCAACGTTGACTGCCAGCCGCTTCCGTTGCCGACTCCCCCACCGCTGTGTCCGCCGGGGGAGTCGTCGGCGTCGGCCGGTAGCCGAGGACCTCCACGGTGTCAGTGGGCCGGGACGACGGCACATTGACCTGCCAAGTTACCTGTCGGTGATGCACGCCCGGGCGGCACCGCCATCCATTTGCCCGTTCCGCAGCAACGCCGATCCCGCCGCCCGACCGGCAGCACCGATCCCCGGCCCACCCGACCGGCCGCAGCGCCGATCCCCGGCCCACCCGACCGGCCGCAGCGCCGATCCCATCAGCCGGTCGACGTGGACGGTGGTCGGTGACAGTTGTCGACGTGGACGGTCGTCCGTGATGGTTGTCGACATCGTCGGTGACGGTGGTCGGCGTTGACTGGGCGGTGGGACTGGCGGGCCCGGTGACGGGTGCAAGAGGTCGGAAGCGGGTGCAAGAGATCGAGTGGTGGGTGCTGCAGATCGGGTGGTGGGTGCTGCAGATCGGATGGTGGTGCTGGAGATCGGGTGGTGCCAAGAATCGGGTGAATGCTGGAGGTCGAGTGGTGGGTGCTCGACCTCCGATGGTGGGTGGTGACGGGGCGGTGGTGGTGGGTCAGTCGGTGACGGTGGGGGGTTCGGCCAGGAAGGGGCGCAGTTCCAGCCACTCGTGGATCGGCTTGCCGCCGGCGCCGGGGGCGGCGGAGAGTTCGGCGGCCACCTCGACGGCGCGGTCGTAGGAGTCCACGTCGACGATCATCCAGCCGGCGATCAGGTCCTTGGTCTCGGCGAACGGGCCGTCGGTCACCGGCGGGCGGCCCTCGCCGTCGTAGCGGACCCAGGTTCCCTCCGGCGCCAGAGCCTGGCCGTCCACGAACTCGCCCGTGCTCTCCAGGCGGGCCGCCCAGTCCCTCATGAACTGGATGTGCGTCGTGATCTCGTCCGGCGTCCACTTGTCCATCGGCACGTCGTTGACCCCCGCCGGCGCGCCGCGGTAGTGCTTCAGCAGCAGGTACTTCGCCATCGTCGACTCTCCTCGAAGCCTCGGTGACCCCGTGTCAGGTCACTCTCGCCGCGGGGACGGGGCCGCCGACGGGTTCTCGACATTCTGCCCGATGTGAGCTGGGTCACCGTGTTTGGCCGGGCGGCGAGCGGGGACGTGAGCAGGTATGGGCGACGTGAAGGTCGGTACCGCGTCGTGGACGGACAAGACGCTGCTGGAGTCCGGGTGGTACCCCGCCGAGGCCGACGACCCCGCCAAGCGACTGGGCTACTACGCGTCGCAGTTTCCGCTCGTCGAGGTGGATGCGACCTACTACTCGCCGCCGGCCGAGGCGACCGCGCGCCTGTGGGCCGAGCGCACGCCGCCCGGCTTCACGTTCAACATCAAGGCGTTCAGCCTGCTCACCGGGCACCCCACGAAGCTGACCGCGCTGCCGAAGGACCTGCGCCCGCCCGACGGCAAGGCGCGGCTGTACCCGAAGGACCTGCCGGCGCAGGTGTACGAGGACGTCTGGTCACGGTTCCTGAGCGCCCTCGACCCGCTCGTCGACGCCGGCAAGCTCGGGGTGCTGCTCTTCCAGTTCCCGCCGTGGTTCACCATCCGCCGGTCGAACAAGCAGACGCTGCTCGAGGTGGCCGCGCGCTGCCGGCCGCTGCGGGTGGCGATCGAGTTTCGTCACGGGTCGTGGTTCGACGGTGACAACCGGGCCGAGACCCTCGAGTTCCTGCGGGAACACGACCTGCCCTACGTCGTCGTCGACATGCCGCAGGGTCACCGCGAGTCGGTCCCGCCCGTCGTGGAGGCGACCTCCGACCTGGCGGTCGTGCGGTTCCACGGTCACAGCGAGCAGTGGACGAGCAAGAACATCCACGAGAAGTTCGGTTATCTGTACTCGAAACACGAGCTCGAGTCCTGGGCGCCGAAAATCGAGTCACTCGCGGCAGCCACGTCGACGACGCACGTGCTGATGAACAACTGCTACGGGGACAACGCCCAGCGCAACGCCGCCGACCTGCTGGGCCTGCTGCCGGTCGACGAGCCCGGCCCGGACTGACCCGAACACGAGCGCCTCCTCCACAAGTGTCCGGGCTCGGGGGGTGCCCGCCCCGGCCGCGCCCAACCGGTCGATGCCTCCCGCACCACGTCATGGCATAAGGTCTGCGGTGATCACACGGGCGTGGACGTGGAAGGGATGCCACGGTGGCGTTACGAGTCGGGATCGGCCTGCCGCAGCTCAAGCACTTCGACGCGCGCACCGCTGTCACCCGGGCCGCGCGGGCGGCCGAGGAGATCGGGTACGACAGCGTCTGGGTCTTCGAGCGGTTCCTGCGGCCGCAGGACCAGGGCGGCCCGCACGGGCTGTATCAGATGCCCGACGTCCCGTGGCCGGTGCGCTACGGCGGCGTGCTCGACCCGCTCGTCGCGCTCACGCTGGCCGCCGCCGTGACCGAGCGTGTCGAGCTGGGCACCTGCGTCCTGATCGCGCCGCTGCACGTGCCGGCCCGGCTGGCCCGGAGCCTGGCCAGCCTCGACGCGGTCAGCGGCGGGCGGCTCGTCGCCGGCCTCGGCGCGGGCTGGAGCATCGACGAGTTCGCCGCTCTCGCGCCGCGCCCGGTCACCGAGCGCGGCGCCGCCCTGGACGAGTTCCTCGACGTCGCCGCGGCGATCTGGGGCCCCGACCCCGTCGCGTACCGCAACGACCGCTGGACCGTCGCGCCCGCCGAGATAGGCCCGAAGCCGGCCCGGCGCATCCCCGTGTACCTGGGCGGGTTCGCGGACGCGGCCCTGCGCCGTATCGCCCGCCGCGGCGACGGCTGGCTGCCCACCGGCCTGCCCCCGGCCGCGGCCGGGGCGACCCTCGCCCGCATCCGCGCGATGGCCGCCGACGCCGGTCGCGACCCGTCGACGGTGTCGTGCACGTTCCAGGTCGGCCTCGACGGCACCCTCGATCCCGTGCCCGAAGCGGATCGCCGGCCGTACACGGGCAGCATCGACCAGATCGTCGAGGACATCGCCGCGCTCGAGACGGCCGGCGTCGACCACGTGTTCCTGACGGTGTCCAATGTGGTCACCGACCTGGACGCCTACGTGGACACCGCCGCCGCCTTCCACGCCGCGCTCGAAGCGGCCGGCCTGACCACACCACCCGCCGCCCGATAGGACCGCGCCACGCGCCGACCACGCGGGATGCCGACAACGGCCACGCCGACAACGCTCGATGCCGACAACGCGCGACGCCGACGACGACGACGTGCCGCGCCACCGGCCCGGCCGGCCGCCGGACGAGCGATGAACGCGCCGGCCCCGGCCTCACGCAGAGACCACCGCAGGGATCACCCCAAGCGGTCACCCCACGCGCGGAGCGACAGGCCGCACCAGTCGACCCGCGCACGCAGCAACCGTGCGGCAGCGACGCTCAGTGGTGCCGGCCCGCCAGCGTCGCCGGGCGGGCGATGAGCGCGCCGACCTCGGCCGGGCTCATCGGGCGGGCGTAGTGGTAGCCCTGGGCCTTGCGGTACCCCAGCGCGGCCAGCCGGTCGGCCTGGTCCTGCTCCTCGACGCCCTCGGCGACGATATCCAGGCCGACCACGCGGGCCAGGGCGAGGACCGCGGCCGGCATGATGCCGCGGCGGCCGGACTCCTCCCGCTGGACGAACGAGCGGTCCAGCTTGAGCTCGTCGACCGGCAGGTCCTGCAGCAGCGTCAGCGATGACCGGTCGGTGCCGAAGTCGTCGAGGGAGACGCGCACGCCCATGCGGCGCAGCTCCTCGAGGCGGGTGACGGCCGGGCCGAGGGCGACGGCCGCGCTTTCGGTGAGCTCGACGGTGAGGCGGTGCGGGGGCAGGCCGAAGTCGGCCAGGGCGGCGGCCACCAGGTCGGGGAAGTTCGCCGCGGCGAGCTGGCGGGCCGACACGTTGACGTGCACGACGCCCGGCGCGTCGGGGCCGAACTCGACGATCCAGGACGCGAGCTGGCGGCACGCCTCGCGCAGCACCCACTCGCCGAGCGGCACGATGAGGCCGGTGCGCTCGGCGACCGGGATGAACTCGACGGGCGCCACGGCGCCGCGGGACGGATGGTTCCAGCGCACGAGGGCCTCGACGCCGGCCAGGCGGTCCGCGTCGAGCGCGACGATCGGCTGATACTCCAGGTACAGCTCGCCGCCGAAGATGGCCTGGCGCAGCTGCGCGCCGAGCGCCGCCGAGCCCGCCACCGCGCCGGCCATGCCGGGGACGTAGCGCTGGTAGCCGCTGCCGCCGACGTGCTTCGCCGCGTACATGGCGATATCGGCCAGGCGCAGCAGCTCACCCGGTGCGTCGCCGGTGCGGCCGTCGGCGATGCCGATGCTGGCCCGCACGAGCAGCTCGTGGCCGTCGGCGACGACGGGCTCGGCCAGCGCCGCGACCATCCGCTGCGCGACGAGTTCGGCCTCATCGGGGTCGATGGCGTCGAGCAGTACGACAAACTCGTCACCGCCGAGACGGGCGACCAGGTCACCGGGGCGGACGCTTTCGGCCAACCGGCCGGACACCGCGATGAGCAGCGCGTCGCCGGCGCCGTGGCCGAGCGTGTCGTTGACAATCTTGAAGTCGTCGAGGTCGACAAGGGCGACGCTCACCGGCCGCGGCGGGCCGGTGGTGGCGAGGACCGCCGTGAGGCGCTGGTTGAACAGGGCCCGGTTGGGCAGGCCGGTCAGGGCGTCGTGGGTGGCGTTGAAGTCGAGGCGCTCGACGAGCGTCGTGTTCTCCCGGAACGCGGTGACCTGCCGCCACACCACGAGGCCGGTCAGCACCACGGCGGCGACGGCGGTCACGGCCAGGTCCTCCGACGCGGTCCCGATCGACAGCAGCAGCAGGGCGTCGATGGCGGCGACGGCGAGGTACGGCAGCACGCTGAACGGCCGCCGCGACGCGTCCCGGACCGTCTCCGGGTTGGCGAGGGTGTCGTACTGGCGCCGGGCGCCGACCGTCACGCACACGAGGATCACCGGCACGGCGACCTGGGGCAGGCTCAGCTGGGGCTGGTCGAGGACGAAGCGCTGGGCCACGCCGCTGAACGCGCCGCCGAACAGGCCGATCGCGAAGAGCCGCAGCGTGCCCCGGGCCACGTACGTGTGCCCGGACAGGACCACCTTGACGATGACGAAGACCGCCACCAGCTCGAGCACCAGCGTGAACCCGGCCACGGCCAGCGAGCCCGCCTTGTATCCGTCGGTCGCCAGTAGCGGCGAGGTCTGGAAGTGCCACATGAACACCGCGGCCGCCACCAGCACCGTCGCCGCGTCGAGGCCGATGCGCAGCCGCTCGTCCCGGCTGGTGGTGCCGATCGGCAGCCGCCACAGCGCCCACAGCAGGGTCAGGACGGCCGCGCCGTACGCGCAGACGGTGAGCGTCGAGAACTGCTGGCTCGGCACTGGGCCGCCGATGGCGTCGAAGGCGTTGCAGACGGTGCCGATGCCGGCCAGGGCCATGATGAGGGCCACATGCCGCCAGAAGCGCCGGGTCGGCGCGGCGAAGGCCGGCGTCCGGGCGACACGCAGCGCGGCGGCCAGCGGCAGCACCACCGAGACCGGTGTCAGCAGCCACATCAGCCACAGCGGTATCCGCGCGTGGCCGTAGTCGAGTGCGAACGCGCCGGCCGCGTACACGGCGAGCGCCACCGAGCCGAGGACCGCGCGGTCCAGCCGCCGGGTCGCCATGTCTGTCTGGAGCACGTCGTCCCATCGGCGGACACCGCCCGGCGGTTGAGCGCCGGACGGTTGCCCGCCGGTCGCCAATGCGTTTTGTCGACGTGCCGCTGGGCAATCGGTCTGCATGCCTACGTTCCTCGCCCGCCTGGAGGCCGCCCGCCCGCTCGACCGGTTCGCCGAGGCGCTGCGCCGGGTCGCGCAGGCCACCGCCGGCCGCGGCCGCCTCGGTGACGTCCTGCACGGCCGCCCCGCCGGGCATCCGCTGCACCCCGCGGTCGTGCAGTTCCCGGTCGGCGCCTGGATGAGCACCGCGGTCCTGGACGCGCTGCCCGGGCGCGACACCCCCGGCTCCCGGCGCGCCGCCGCGGCGCTGCTGACGGCCGGGACGGCGGGCGCCCTGCCCGCCACCCTCACGGGCCTCGCCGACTACGTGACGCTCACCCCGCAGCAGCGCCGCGTGGCGCTGGTCCACGTGACAGCGAACGTGACGGCGCTCGGCTTCTTCGCCGCGTCCATCGCCGCCCGGGCCCGCGGTGACCATGCCCGCGGCCGCCGGCTCTCGTTCACCGGGCTGGGGCTGGCCGGCGCGGGGGCGTACCTCGGCGGCCACCTCGCCTACGCCCAGGGCGCCGGCGCCAACCACGCCGCGACCGCCCTGCCCCTGGTCCCGTCCGGCTGGCACCGCCTCGACGCGGTCGGCGCCATCGCCGAGGGCAAGCTCTCGTCCTACACCGTCGGTGACGTGCCGGTGCTGGTGTACCGCGAGCACGACCGCTTCAGCGCGCTCGTCGGACGGTGCGCCCATCAGGGAGCCCCGCTCGCCGAGGGCCGCACGCTGGACATGGGCGGCGACGCCTGCGTCGAGTGCCCCTGGCACGGCAGCGTCTTCCGCCTCGCCGACGGCCGCGCGCTGCGGGGGCCGGCCGCCTCCGACCAGACCCGGCTGCAGACCCGCGTCCACGCGGGCCACCTCGAGGTCGCCCAGCCGTAACCGGAACCGCAGCCCCAGCACAAGCCAAAGCGACAGCACAGGCCAGAACGAAAGACGAAGCGCTTCAGGATTCCGGGGCCGCTTCGCTCCCGCCCCGGTCAAGGGGGCTGCGCCCCCTGCCCCCGGCACCCCGTCGACGGCACCACCCGGCCCCCGGACCACAGCGTCCGGGGGTTCGCCGTGTTTCGAAACCGAACCGGTCCTTGACAAGATTCTGCAAAGGTTTGCAGACTCGACGGTGATCGATGGGAGGCATCGATGCCGGTGACGATCAAGGATGTCGCGCGGGCCGCCGGCGTGTCCGCGTCCACCGTCAGCCGCGCATTGGCGTCGCCCGATCTCGTCCACGCCGACACGCGGGAGCGGGTGCGCCAGGCGGTCGCCGAGCTCGGTTACCACCCCAACCGGGCGGCCCGCGGCCTGATCACCGGGCGCACCGGCAACCTCGGGCTGCTGGTGCCCGACCTGGCGAATCCGTTCTTCCCGGGCGTCGTCAAGGGCGTGCAGGCCCGCGCCCGCGAGTTCGACTACGCCGTGTTCCTGGCCGACACCGACGAGGACCCGGCGGCCGAGGCCGGGCTCGTGCGCAACCTCAGCAAGCAGGTCGACGGCCTGATCCTGTGCTCGCCGCGGATGAGCGAGCCCGAGGTCCGGGCACTGAGCGGCGACACCCCGATCGTGCTGCTCAACCGGCGGGTCGGCCGGGTGCCGTCGGTGACCGTCAACAGCGTCGACGGGCTGCGCCACGCGATCGGGCACCTCACGGCGCTCGGGCACCGGCGGGTCGCGTACGTGCCGGGGCCGAAGGTCTCCTGGTCCAACCGCGAGCGGCTGCGGGCGCTGCGGACGGCCACCGCCGAGGCCGGCGTGGAGCTCGTCGAGACCGGCAACGTGGTGCCCCGCTTCTCCGGCGGGGTCGCCGCGGCCGACCAGGTGCTCGCCACCGGCGTGAGCGCCGTCATCGGCTACAACGACCTGGTCGCGATCGGCATGCTCAGCCGGTTCGCGGCCCGCGGCGTCGCCGTGCCCGGGCGGATCAGCGTCATGGGCTTCGACGACATCGTCCTGTCCGAGATGGTCAGCCCGGCCCTGACCACGCTCGCGCAGCCCAAGGAGCAGACCGGCCGGGCCGGTGTGGACCTGCTCCTGCAGCTGCTCGCCGACCCCGGCCACCCGATCCAGCGCCGGGAGCTCGACTCCCACCTCATGGTCCGCGACTCGACCGGGCCCGCACCGCATCCCTAGCACCAGAAGGGAACCCCGCCATGTCCCTGCGCAACCGCACGCTCGCCCTGCTCGCCGCCTGCACCCTGCTCACCGCCTGCGGCGCCCCCGACAAGCCCGGCGCGAACACCACCGACACCGGCGGCGCCGTGCCCGACACGCCGAGCGCGCCGGTCGCCCTCAACATCCTCGACGTGGCCGGCAACCTCCAGCTGACCCAGGGCATGATCGACGAGTTCACGCAGAAGAACCCGAAGGTCATCTCGAAGGTCACGTACTCCAAGGCGACCGCGCCCGAGCTGGCCGGGAAGATCAAGGCCCAGCAGGACGCCGGCCGGGTCGACATCGACCTGGTCCTCACCGGCGTCGACGGGCTCGCCGCCGGCATCGACCAGAACCTGTGGCTGCCGATCGCCGGGCGGGCCAAGGCCGACTACCTGCCCGGCGCGGCGGCGATGCAGAAGCTGGCCGGCGAGTTCGGCGTCACCGTCACCTACTACCCGTCCGGGCCGCTCATCGAGTATCTGCCGGCCAAGGTCCCGAACCCGCCGAAGACCGCCCAGGAGCTGCTCGCCTACGCGAAGGCCAACCCGGGCGCGGTGCAGTACGCCCGGCCCGCCAACTCCGGCCCCGGCCGCACCTTCCTGATGGGCCTGCCGTACCTGCTCGGCGACAAGGACCCCAAGGACCCGGTCAACGGCTGGGAGAAGACCTGGGCGTACCTGAGCGAGCTCAACAAGTCCGTGACGCTCTACCCGTCCACGACGAGCGAGACGATGAAGAGCCTCGCGAACGGCTCGGCGAAGATCATCGCCAGCACCACCGGCTGGGACATCAACCCGCGGGTCCTCGGCCAGGTGCCGACGGAGGCGGCGATCGGCTCGCTGCAGGGCTTCCACTGGGTCACCGACGCGCACTACGTCGTGGTGCCGAAGGGCGTCTCGGCCGACAAGCAGTCCGCGATCTACCTGCTGCTGCAGTCGATGCTCACCAAGGAGCAGCAGGCGAAGGCGTACGACAAGGGGTACTTCTACCCGGGCCCGGCGGTCAAGGACGTGCCACTGTCGATCGCGCCCGCGGACAGCCAGAAGGCCATCGCCGACTTCGGCCGCCCCGAGTACGAGGCCCTCATCGCCGGCAACCCCCTGGAGACGCCCCTCGACGCGAAGGCGCTCGTGGCCGCCTTCGACAAGTGGGACCGCGAAATCGGCGGCGCGAAGGTGAACAAGTGAGCCCACGGTCCGCAAACCGTGCGCACCCGGGCGTCGCGGTGTCGCCGGAGCCTGCGGAGGTGACGACGTGAGCGGTCGGGAGCGAAGCGGACGGGCCGCGAACCATCAACACAGGGCCCTCACGGCGTCACCGGAGCCTGCGGAGGTGACGACGTGAGCGAGTTCGGCACCCTTCGCATCGAGGGCGTGTCGCGCAGCTTTGCGGGGCACGCCGCCCTGGCCGACCTGAGCCTGGACATCGAGCGGGGCGAGTTCATCGCCCTGCTCGGCCCGTCCGGCTGCGGCAAGTCCACCGCGCTGAACTGCCTCGCCGGTCTGCTGCCGCTGTCCGCGGGCCGGATCTGGCTCGACGACCGGCGCCTCGACACGCTGCCACCGGAGCGGCGCGGGTTCGGCATGGTGTTCCAGAACTATGCGCTGTTCCCGCATCTGAGCGTGCGCCGCAACATCGCGTTCGGGCTGCAGATGCGCCGCCTGCCCCGGGCCGAGGTGCGCGCCCGCACCGAGGACGCCATCCGGCTCGTGCGCCTGGAGGAGCACGCGGCGAAGCTGCCCGGCCAGCTGTCCGGCGGCCAGCAGCAGCGGGTGGCGATCGCCCGGGCCGTCGTCGTGTCGCCGTCGCTGGTGCTGATGGACGAGCCACTGTCCAATCTGGACGCGAAGCTGCGCCTGGAGATGCGCACCGAGATCCGTCGGCTGCACCAGCGCCTCGGCCTCACCACCGTCTACGTCACCCACGACCAGGAGGAGGCGCTGTCGCTCGCCGACCGGCTCGTGGTGCTGCGCGCGGGGCACGTCCAGCAGATCGGCACGCCGGAGGAGCTGCACACCCGGCCGGCCAACGCACACGTCGCCGACTTCATGGGCTTCCGCAACCTCCTGGCGCTGCAGGCCGGGGCGGTCGCGGGCGACCGGGTCACCGTCGACGTGGAGGGCGTGCCGTTCACGGGGACGGCGCTCGCCCCCGTGCAGCCCGGCGACGCGGTGCTGGCCGCCGTCCGGCCCGAGCAGCTGACGGTGGCCGGCGAGGGGCTGCCGTGCGTGGTGGAGGTGGTGGAGTACCAGGGCCGCGAGTTGGCGGTCGAGGCGCGCACCGAGGGCGGCCTGCTGCTGCACCTGCGCACCACCGCCCGGCTCGCGCCCGGCGACCCCATCGCCGTCGGCGCCCGCGACCTGCTCATCTACCCGGCGGACGGGGGCGGCTGATGGTTGCGCTGCGTCACCGGCTGGCGGAGCGCGGCATCGACCGGCAGCTGTGGCTGCTCGCGCCGGCCGCCGCGTTCGTCGTGCTGCTGTTCATCTATCCGTTCGCGTACGGCGTGGGCCTGTCCTTCCAGCCGGAGAAGGGCGGCCCGTTCGAGGCGTACCGCAGCTTCTTCGCCGACGCCTACGACCGCGACACGATCTGGATCACGCTGCGGATCGCACTGCCGGCCGCGATCGTCAACGTCGCCGCGTCGGTGCCGATCGCATACCGGATGCGTAGCCGGTTCCGCGGCAAGCGGGCCGTCACCACGCTGCTCGTCGTGCCCATCACGCTCGGTACCGTCCTGACCGCGCAGGGTCTGCTCAACTACCTCGGCCCGACCGGCTGGCTCAACCGGGTCCTGCTCGACACCGGGCTCGTCGACGCGCCGGTCCGGCTCGTGCACAACTCGTGGGGCGTGTTCCTGTCCCTGGTCATCACCGGTTTTCCGTTCGCCTTTCTCCTGGTCCTGTCGTACCTCTCCGGCATCGACCCGTCACTGGAGCGCGCGGCCGCCACGCTGGGCGCCGGTGCGTGGCAACGGTTCCGCCGGATCACGCTGCCGCTGCTGGCCCCGGGCCTGGCGACCACGTTCTGCCTGACGTTCGTGCTCGCCTACAGCGTGTTCCCGTCGGCGGTGCTCGTCGGCGACCCGGCCGGCGAGACCCGGGTCATCGCCTACGCCGCGTGGCAGGCCCGTTACCAGCACTACGACTTCGCGCAGGGCTCCGCGATCGCCATCGTCATGGGCCTGGTCGAGCTCGTCGTCATCGGCGCGGTCCTCGGCGCCCGCTCCCTGTTCTACACCGGCCCGACGGGAGGGAAGGGATGAGCGGTACGAAGCGCAGCGCAGTGGCCGCGATCCGGCAAGCACAGGGCGGGTCTCAGGCCGGCGCCGGAGCCTGCGGAGGTGACGGCATGAGACGGCCGCATACCGTGACGGCGTGGATCGTCTGGGGCGCCGTGCTGTTCTTCATGCTCAACCTGGCCGGGGTCGTCGGGTCGGTGCTCGTGAGCTCGTTCGGCCGGCAGTGGTTCGACACCTGGCTGCCGCAGGGCTACACCACGAGCTGGTACGCCCAGGCGTGGGACGAGTTCGGCCTGCTGCACGTGCTGCTGGTGACCCTCGAGGTCTCCCTGGCCGTCGTGGTCGTCTCGCTGCTGCTCGGGGTGCCCGCGGCCTACGTGCTCGCCCGGCGGCGCTTTCCCGGGCAGCGGCTGGTGTACCTCGCGTTCCTGCTGCCGATCCTGATGCCCCCGATGACGTACGGGATTCCGCTGGCCACGGTGCTGTACAAGTACGACCTGGCCGGGCACCTGTCCGGGGTCATCCTGGCCAACCTCGTGCCGTCGGTGCCGTTCGTCATCCTCACGATGACGCCGTTCATCGAGCAGATCGATCCGGCCATCGAGCGGGCCGCCCGGATGTGCGGCGCGGGGACGTTGCAGGTGTTCGGGCGCATCCTCGCGCCGCTGCTGGTGCCGGGGATCCTCGCGGCGTCGATTCTCGTGCTCGTGCGTACCATCGGCATGTTCGAGCTGACGTTCCTGACCGCCGACGAGGAGTCGTCGACGCTCGTCGTGAAGCTCTACGCGGAGATGGCGTCGCCGGGCATCCGGGCCCAGCAGTCGATCGACGCGATGGCGGTCGTATACACGGCGAGCATGCTCGTGCTGCTCGTCCTGGCGCTGCGTATCGTCAACCCGACCCAGCTCGTCGCCCGTGTGAAGGAAGAGGTCGACTGACGTGCGCATCACCGACGCCAAGGTCATCGTCACCTGCCCCGGCCGCAACTTCGTCACGCTGAAGATCGTCACCGAGGACGGGGTGAGCGGGGTCGGGGACGCCACGCTCAACGGGCGTGAGCTGGCGGTGGCCTCCTACCTCACCGAGCACGTGGCTCCGGCGCTGATCGGGCGGGACGCGGCGCGGATCGAGGACACGTGGCAGTACCTCTACAAGGGCGCCTACTGGCGGCGGGGCCCGGTGACGATGTCGGCCATCGCCGCGGTCGACACCGCCCTGTGGGACATCAAGGGCAAGGTCGCCGGGCTGCCCGTCTACCAGCTGCTGGGCGGGCGCAGCCGGGAGGGCGTCACGGTGTACGGCCACGCGAACGCCGACACCGTCGACGACGTCCTGGTCGAGGTGGCCCGCTACGCCGACCTCGGCTACAAGGCCGTCCGGGTGCAGACGGGCGTGCCGGGGCTCGACACGACCTACGGGGTCAGCGGCGACAAGCTCTTCTACGAGCCGGCCGACGCCGCGATCGCCTCCGAGGCCACCTGGTCGACGGAGGCGTACCTCAACTCGGTCCCCGGCGTCTTCGCGCGGGTCCGCGAGGAGTTCGGGCCGGGGCTCAAGCTGCTGCACGACGTGCACCACCGGCTCACCCCGATCGAGGCGGCCCGGCTCGGCAAGAGCCTCGAACCGCACGCCCTGACCTGGATCGAGGACCCCGTCCCGGCCGAGCTGCAGGAGGGCTTCCGCCTCATCCGGCAGCACACGACGACCCCGATCGCCGTCGGTGAGGTGTTCAACACGATCTGGGACTGCGAGCAGCTGGTGCGCGAGCAGCTCATCGACTACATCCGGGCGACGGTCGTGCACGCCGGCGGCATCACGCACCTGCGGCGCATCTTCGACCTGGCCGGCCTGTATCACGTGCGCACCGGCAGCCACGGCGCCACCGACCTGTCCCCCGTGTGCATGGCCGCCGCGCTGCACCTCGACATCGCGGTGCCGAACTTCGGCCTGCAGGAGTACATGCGGCACACGCCCGAGACCGACGCCGTCTTCCCGCACGGGTACCGCTTCGAGGACGGCTACCTGCACCCGTCGGAGGAGCCCGGCCTCGGCGTGGACATCGACGAGGAGCTGGCCGCCCAGTACCCGTACCGGCCGGCCGCCCTGCCGGTGAACCGGCTCCTGGACGGCACCATGCACTCCTGGTGAAACACTCAAGGCACCCTCCGCGCAACCGATTGAGCGGTTGGAGAGGGGTGGACGGGCATGACGGGGTGGCTGGCGGACCGATCGGTCCGGACCAAGGTGCTGCTGGTGGTGGCGGTGCTCGGGCTCGTGGCGCCGGCCGGCAGCGTCGTCGCGTCGCGGCGCCTGCGCCAGGTCAGGACCGGGAGCAGCAGTGACGAAGCGGCCCGCAGGTCCGGCGACCTGCAGCAGATCGTCTGACCGCCGCTGTGACGTCGATTGGGATTGGGTATCCATGACGAGCCCCGCCGAAGAGCCGCTGGCCGCGCAGGACCTCGAGGGCATCATCTGGCAGGTCTGGACCGCGTATCTGGGGACGAGCCCGACAGTCGCCTCCGACGACGAACAGCACAGCGCCGCCGCCGAGATCACCGCCAGCGTCGGCGTGGCCGGCGCCTGGCTGGGCATGATCGTCCTGCGCAGCGACCTGGGCGCGGCGGCGGCGATCGCGGCGGAGATGCTGGAGCTGGCCTCGGTCAAGCCGGACGACATCCAGGACGCGACAGGCGAGCTGATGAACATCGTGGCCGGGAACGTGAAGAGCTTCCTGCCGAAGCCGAGCCACCTGGCGCTGCCCCAGGTGGTGGTCGGCCGGGCCGAGGTCCTGTGGCCCGGCACGAGACGCCTGAGCCGCGTGATGGTCGGCTGGGACGGCCACCAGGTCACCGTCGAGGTCCTGGAGGGCGTCCCCCCGCGCCGCGACTGACTCCCGTCCGCCGCCGGCACCGCGAGCCGATGTGCGTCAGCAGGACAACAATCGGCTGGGACAGCAATCAACACCGCCCCGTCGACGTCGACGGGGCGGTGTTCAGATGCGTGGGGTACGCCTCAGCTGAGGGCGTCCTTCACGTCGTGGGCCGCGTCCTTGACCTTGTCGCCGGCCTGCTTGACGTTCGCCTCGTCCTGGTCGGCCCGCCCCTCGGCGCGCAGGTCCGCGTCGCCGGTGGCCGTGCCATAGCCTTCCTTGGCGTGGCCCTTGAGCTCTTCCGCCTTGTGCTCGACTTTGTCACCCAAGCTCATCGTGCATCTCCCAGGTCTCGCAGGGTTGTCCCACCTGTATGGGTGCCCGAATCGACCCGAGTCAAACAGCGCCCGCCCCGTCCGGCCGGACGATCTCGTCCCCGCCGGGCGGGAGCGTGCCGCGGCGGACAGCGCGACAGCCAACGGCCGGCTGCCGGTCAGGTCGGGATCGGGGTCGGGACCGGGTGGGGTGGTTCAGCGATGGCGGACGCCTTCCTCGGCGAACGTGGCAAGGGTCGGGGCGCTGATCGGAGCATCGCCAAGTGCCGCCTCGACCTGCGCCAGGATGTCGGGGGCCAGCTCGACACCGGCGGCCTCGGCGTTGGCGTGGACCTGTTCGGGGCGGGAGGCTCCCGTGATGGCCGAGGCCACCTCCGGGCGGCGCAGCACCCAGGCCAGCGCCAGCGTGGGCAGCGAGACCCGCAGCTCGCCGGCGATCGGGACCAGGCGCTGGACGGCCTCCAGGAAGTCGTCGCGCAGGACCAGGCCCTTGGCGGCGTTCATGGCGTCGCTGGCGAAGCGGGAGTCCGCCGGGATCGGCCGGCCCGGCTTGTACTTCCCGGTCAGCACGCCCTGGGCCAGCGGCGACCACACGATCTGGGAGATGCCGTTGGCCGCGCACAGCGGGAAGACCTCGGCCTCCGGGGCCTGCCACAGCATCGAGTACTGCGGCTGCGACGACACGAACAGCTCCGGGCCGGCGATGTCGATCGCCGCCTGGATCTGCTCCGGCGTCCATTCGCTGAAGCCCAGGTACCGCGCCTTGCCCTGCTGCACCACGAGCTGCAGCGCCTCGATGGTGTCCTCGATCGGGACTGACGTGTCGAAGCGGTGGGCCTGGTAGAGGTCGACGTAGTCGGTGCGCAGCCGGCGCAGTGAGGCGTCGATCTGCTTGGCGATCTGGTCGCCGGAGAGGCCGCTGTCGGTGTCGGACATCTGGCCCCACACCTTCGTGGCCAGGATGTAGGAGTCGCGCGGGTGCTTGGACAGGATCTCGCCCCACGCCTCCTCCGCGGCGCCGCGGCCGTAGACGTTCGCGGTGTCGAAGAAGTTGATCCCGGCGTCGAACGCCGCCTCGGTGCAGGCGCGGGTCTGCTCGGCCTCGACGCCGCCGGCGTACGTCAGCCACGAGCCCAGCGAGATCTCCGAGACTTCCAGGTCCGAGCGGCCCAGCTTGCGATAGCGCATGACTCTCCTCTGAACGGATGTACCTGACCCATACCCAGCATGGCCCCGTGTACCTGCCCGGTGCCGGCGGGCCCGGTGGCGGCGCCGCGGCGGAGGCCCCCCGGCGGCTGTGCCTAGAGCGCCGACCCGCGCTCGGCGGACGACGGCGCGGGCGTCGACAGGGAGCCCAGCAGGGCCAGGGAGCGCTCGCTCGGTGAGCCGGGCTCGGCGTGGTACAGGACGAGCAGCTGCCCTTGTGAATCGCCGATGGCGAGCTTCTCCCGGCGCAGCTCCAGCGCTCCGACCTGCGGATGGCGCAGCCGCAGCGGTGCGCCCGTGAGGGGCTTCACGTCGTGGCGGGCCCACAGGCGGCGGAAGTCCTCGCTGGCCAGGGACAGCTCGCCGACCAGCTGGCCGATGCGCGGGTCGGTGACGTCGGTGCCGATGGAGTTGCGGAAGGCCGCGACCATGCCGCCGATGGACTGTTCCCAGTCCGGGTACAGGTCGCGCTCGTCCGGATCGAGGAACGTGTCGCGCAGCCGGTTGGCGCCCACGACGATCCGCGGTGACAGGGCGGTGGCCAGGCGGTTGGCGGCGAGCACCTCGAAGGTGCGGCTCTCCACGAAGCCGGGGATGGCGATGACGTCGAGCAGCTGCCGGATGCCGGCCGAGACGGTCTCGCGGCGGGGGCGGCGCGGGGTGCGGGGGCGGGCGGCGGTGAGGCTCATCAGATACTGCGTCGCCTCCGCGTCCAGCCCGAACACCCGCGCGATGGCCGCGAGGACCTGCGGCGACGGGTTGCGGTCGCGGCCCTGCTCCAGGCGCAGGTAGTAGTCGGCGCTGATGCCGGCGAGGGTGGCGACCTCCTCGCGGCGCAGGCCGGGAGTGCGGCGCACGCCGACCACCCGCAGGCCCGCGTCGGCCGGATCGACAAGCTCCCGCCGCGCCCGCAGGTATTCGCCGAGCGCGTTCGTGGTCACCCGTCCAACCTACCGCCGGTACCGCCGGCGCATCCTGGTCCTGGCACTCCCAGGATGGCCAGGCAACTGCCTGAACCCGTGCGGCCGCGCGAACCTGGACGTATGACAAGCAAGGATCTTCCCGGCGGCGTGTACCGCACCGGCGACCTCGACCTCACCCGCGTCGGCTACGGCGCGATGCAGCTGGCCGGGCCGGGCGTGTTCGGCCCGCCGAAGGACCGCGCGGCCGCCGTCGCCGTGCTGCGCGAGGTCGTCGAGCTGGGCATCACGCACATCGACACCGCCGACTTCTACGGCCCGCACGTGACGAACGAGATCATCCGTGCGGCCCTGGCGCCGTACCCCGCGGACCTGCACATCGTCACGAAGGTCGGCGCCCGCCGCGACGAGCAGGGCGGCTGGCCGCACGCGCGGACGCCCGCCGAGCTGCGCTCCCAGGTGCACGACAACCTGCGCCGCCTGGGCCTGGACACGCTGGACGTGGTCAACCTGCGGGTCGGCGGGTTCGACGCGGCCGAGCCCGGCTCCATCGCCGAGCAGTTCGAGGCCCTCGCCGAGCTGCGCGAGCAGGGTCTGATCCGGCACCTGGGCCTGAGCACCGTCAACGCCGAGCAGCTGGCCGAGGCGCAGACGATCGCGCCGGTGGTGTGCGTGCAGAACATGTACAACATCGCCCGGCGCGAGGACGACCCGCTCGTCGAGCTCACCGCCGCGCAGGGGATCGCGTTCGTGCCGTACTTCCCGCTCGGCGGGTTCTCGCCGCTGCAGTCGCAGACCCTGGCGGCGGTGTCGAAGCGCCTCGACGCGACGCCGCTCGCCGTGGCCCTCGCCTGGCTGCTGCAGCGCTCGCCGAACATGCTGCTGATTCCCGGTACCTCGTCCGTGGCGCACCTGCGCGAGAACGTCACCGGTGCGGGCCTGCGGATTCCCGCCGACGCGCTGGCGGAGCTCGACGCCGTCTGAGTTTGCCGGGCGGCAACGGTATATTGTCCCCGGCCTACAGCGTGGGGGCGGAGGACGATGGGCAGCGACCTGACCGCGGACCGGGAGGTCACCCGCGGCGGTCCCGGGCCGGTCCGGGTGACGGTGCGGCTGCGCGGCCTCGTCGACCTCGGCACCCAGCCGATCCTGGAGCGGGCCCTCGACGAGGCCCTGGCCGTGCGCGACGTCGGCGAGATCGAGGTCGACCTCAGCGGCCTGACGCTGCTGGACAGCACCGGCATCGCGACGATCCTGCACGCGTATCGCCGCGGCGCCACCCGCCACATCCGGGTGCGCGCGCACGGCTCCACCGGCATGGTCCACCGCGTCCTGGACATCACCGGCGTGCTGGCGGTGCTGACCGCCGAGGATTGACATCATCGATTCGGGGCATGCAAATGTAATGACCCCGCCGCGATTCACTGATGACACGGTGCCCGAGACCGGCATCCGCAAGCTGTTCACGACGGCGGGGCACTGGCAGCGCTGGCTGGACGTCGAGGGCGCGCTGGCCCTGGCCGAGGCGGACGCGGGCGTGGTGCCCCCGGACGCCGCCGCGGCCATCGCCGCCGCCGCCCGCCTGGACCGGCTCGACAAGGGCCGGGTCCGGGCCGGGATCGCGGCGACCGGCCACCCGCTCATGCCGCTGATCACCGAGCTCACCCGCGTGGTCGGCGACGACTACGGCGGCTGGGTCCACTGGGGCGCCACCACCCAGAACATCACGCAGACCGGCGACGCGCTCCTGCTGCGCGACGCGCACCGGCGCCTGCTGGAGCTGCTCGGCCGGGCCATCGGCGCCGCCGGCGTGCTGGCCGAGCGCGGCGCCGACATGGCGATGGCCGGGCGGACCCACGGGCAGCACGCGGTGCCGGTGACGTTCGGGTTCAAGGCGGCCGTCTGGATCGACGAGCTGCTGCGCCACGCCGAGCGCCTCCGCCGCTGCGAGCCGTCCGTGTTCGTGGCCATGCTCGGCGGCGCGGTCGGCACCCACGCGGCGCTCGGCGCCGACGGGCCCCGGGTCCAGGCCGCGCTCGCGGACCGGCTCGGCCTGTGGCCGATGGACGTGCCGGCCCGCAGCACGGCCGACGGCCTGGCCGAGTACGTCTGCGTGCTCGCCCTGCTCGGCGGCACGATCGGCAAGATCGGACGGGAGTTGTACTCCCTCATGCAGACCGAATACGGCGAGGTCCTCGAGCCGGCCGCCCCGGGTGACGTCGGCAGCAGCACCATGCCGCACAAGCGCAACCCGAAGCTGTCCCAGGACATGATGACGATCTCGGCGCAGATCCGGGCGCTGGTGCCGCAGGCCCTGGAGGCGATGCATCAGGACCACGAGGCCGACGGGGCGTACACGGCGATGCTCGACGACGCGGTCACGCGCGCCTGCATCCTGGCCGGGGATCAGCTCGTCCGGCTCGCCGTCGTGCTCGAGGGCCTGGAGCTCGACCCGGCCCGGATGCGGGCCAACCTCGGCCTGACCGGCGGCCTCATCGTGTCGGAGGCGGTGATGCTGGCGCTGGGCCGGGTGATCGGCCGGCAGGAGGCGCACCGGGTCGTGTCCGAGGCGGCGCACCGGGCCGCGGCCGGCGAGAGCACGTTCGCGGCGCTGTTGAACACCGACCCGCGGGTGACGACGTACCTGACCGACGCCGACCTGCGCGCCCTGCTCGACCCGGCCCGGCACCTGGGCCTGTCGGCCGACCTGGCCCGCGCGGGTGCCGCCCGGGCCCGGGAGGCGGCTCAGGCCAGCTGGGCGGAGAGCCCGGCCGCGAGCACCTCGGCCTGCACGTCGGTGATCTCCTCGCCGTAGTCGCGCACCAGCTCGGCCTTCGTGTACACGATGTGCCCGCCGGCCGCGGCCGCCTCGGGCACCAGCACGACCTCGTCCTGCGCCACGGCGAGCGCGGGGTCGGCGTCGTTCGACTGCGCGAGTGCCCGGATGTTGTCCGCGGTGATAGTCGTCGTCATGCGCCCATGGCTTCCCACCTGCCGATTCGGGCAAACATGGCATTGCCCGCGAATGATCCGGCCGAATGTTTCACGGCGGGCTTTTGGGCTTCAGTGCTGGCCAGCCACCGGACCGCCGCACGCCCGGGCCCGCGCGGTTTGCCCGTCCCGGCCGGCTCGCACCATACTCGGCGCGCTTTTCGAAACACTTACTGACGTCTATCGAAACGTTTGCGAGGTGCGTCGATGCGACGATCGGGACTCCAGCACGGGCTGGCCGTGCTCGCGGCCGGTGCCGTGGCCGCCGGAGTAGCGGTGGTGGCCGCGGCGGGCCCGGCCGAGGCGGCCGCGGGCTGCAAAATCACCTACTCGATCAGCAGCCAGTGGGCCGGCGGGTTCGGGGCCAGCGTGAACATCACGAACCTCGGCAGCGCGCTGACGAGCTGGCAGCTGACGTGGACGTTCGCCGCCGGGCAGACCGTCACGCAGCTGTGGAACGGCACCGCCACCCAGTCCGGCGCCCGGGTCACCGTCACCAACGCGGCCTGGAACGGCGCCATCCCCAGCGGCGGGAGCACCGCCCTCGGGTTCAACGGGTCCTGGACGGGGTCCAACCCGCTGCCTATCGACTTCGCCGTGAACGGCACCCTGTGCAACGGCCCGGTCCTGCCGTCCTCGGCCTCGGCGTCGCCGTCGCGGTCCACGTCGCCCTCCGCCTCCGCCTCCGCATCGGCGTCGGCCTCGGCCTCGGCGTCGCCGTCCTCCTCGTCGTCGCCCGGGGGCCTGGCCAATGTCCAGACCCCGGGGCGCGTGCGGACCGTCGGCAACGCCTTGCAGTACACCTGGCCCGGCGTCTATTTCGAAGGCCGCTTCCGCGGCACGAGCGTCGGCGTGAAGCTCAACGACTCCAACAACGACTACGCGGTGCAGGTCGACGGCGCGACGGTGGCGACGCTCGTGACGCCGGGGAACACGACCTACTGGGTGACCGGCCTCGGCAACGCCGAGCACACCGTGCGGGTGGCGAAGCGCACCGAGAGCCCGTGGGCGGCCGGCGAGTTCGGCGGGTTCGTCGCCGCGGCCGGCGGGGCGATCCTGAGCAAGCCCGCGGCCCGCAGCCGGCAGATCGAGTTCATCGGCGACTCGTGGACCGCCGGCTACGGCAACATGTCGACATCGCGCGACTGCAGCAGCAACAACAGCCTCACCCGCAACTCCAACGCCGACGCCGCGTTCCCGGCACTCACCGCCAAGGACCTCAACGCCGACTACCAGGTGCAGGCGTGGTCCGGGCTCGGCATGGTGCGCAACTACGGCGGCCAGAACACCGGCACCCTGTTCACGAACTACTACGACACCGACCTGCAGGCGCTGTACAACAGCACCACCTGGCCGAACCCCGGCACCTGGAAGCCGCAGGTCGTCGTCGTCGGCCTCGGCATCAACGACTTCTCGACAGCGCTCACGGCGGGCGAGAAGTGGGCGACCGTCGACGCCCTCGCGGCCGACTACCGCACGGCGTACCTGGCGTTCATCGCGAAGCTGCGCGAGCGGTACGGCCCGAACACGTACATCCTGCTGACCTACCCCGACCTGTCGTACCAGACGACGGCGCTCGCGACCTCGGTCCAGCAGATCGTGCAGACCCGCACCAGCCAGGGCGACACCCGGGTGCGCAGCCTGTACTACGACGACAACGCGCTGGGCCTGGACCACCTCGGCTGCGACTGGCACCCGTCGCAGCACGACGACCGGATCCTCGCGAACTCGCTGCTCGCCACGATCAACGCGCTGCCGCTGACCTGGTAGTGCGGCCTGCTCTCCCCCTGGCCGCGGGCCAGGGGGAGAGCTCCCTAACATTGCCCGGGTAGGCTTGCCGCATGAGCCGACGCACCGGCGCCGAAACCCGCGAGCACGTGCTCGGCGTGGCCCACGAGCTGTTCTACCGCAACGGCATCCACGCCACCGGCATCGACACCGTCGCCGCCGCGGCGGCTGTCGCCCCGACCACGCTGTATCGGCAGTTCGCCTCTAAGGACGAGCTGGTCGCGGCCTACGTCGAGCGCGCCGATCAGGCCACCCGCGCGATGATCGAGGCCGCCGTCGCGTCGGCGCCGTCCCCGCGCGCGGCCGTGCTGAGCATGTTCGACACGCAGCTCGCCGAGATGCATCGCCCGGGGTACCGCGGGTGCGTCTGCCAGATGGCGCTCGCCGAGTATCCGGACCACCGCCCGGCGGTGGTGGCCAAGACCTGGATACGCGAGCGCCTCCGCGACATCCTGCGCGCCGCCGCCGCGACCGACGCGGACGCCCTGGCCGACCGTCTGCTGCTGGTCCACGAGGGCGCGATCGCCGCGGCCGCCAGCCTGGGCCCCGGCGGCCCGGTCACCCAGCTGCGCCCGCTCGTCGAGCTCCTGCTGGACGCCCACGGCGTCCCCGCGGCCTGAGCGCCCCGCCTCGGCGCTCACACGTGCTTGACGATGCCGCCGTCGATGGCGAACTCGGCCCCCGTCACGTTGCTCGGTGAGGCGGCCACCGCGACGAGCCGCGCCACCTCCTCCGGCGTCGAGATGCGCCCGGTCGCCGCGCCGAGCGCCGTGCGGGCCTGCGTGGCGAACTCCTCGAACGCCAGCCCCTGCGCCTGCGCGAGCCGGCCGATGAACCCGTCCGGGTCGGTCCACACCTCGGTCGCGATCGGCCCCGGCGAGACGGTCACGGCCCGCACCCCGCTCGGCCCGTACTGCTCGGCGACGACCTTCGTCAACGCGTTGAGCGCGGCCTTGGCCACGTTGTACGGCACCGGCCCGGCCGTCACCGCCCGCGCCCCCGCCGACGACACGTTGACCACCACTCCCCCGCGCTCGACGAGGCTCGGCAGCGCGGCGCGCGTCACCCGCAGCGGCGCGTAGAAGGTCAGCGCGAACGTCTGCTCCCACGCCGTGTCGGGCAGCGCGGCCAGCTGGAGCAGCGCCCCGTCGACGTGCGGCGCCCGGTCCCCGATCCCGACATTGTTGACGAGCACGTCGATCCCGCCGAGCGCGGCCAGCGCCGCCTCGACGAGCTGCGCCGCTCCGGACGCCGTCCCGAGGTCGACCATCACGGGGATCGCCCCGGTCGCCGCCAGCTCCGGCGTCACGGTCCGCGAGGCCGCAACGACCCGCATGCCCTCGTCGAGCAGCGTCCGCACGACGGCGAGCCCGACCCCCTTGCTACCCCCGGTCACCACGGCGCCCTTACCACTCAGCTGAAGGTCCATACCGACACCGTAACAGAGCAAGGGAACGATCCCTAACATTGCCTCGGCGGCGGCCGGGCCGGGGCGTGTGTGAGCGCGGGCATCGGTGGGCATAGGTGGGCCATGCCATGGGTCCTGTGGGTGTTCGCCGGTGCCGTCGCCCTGAGAAGTGTCGCGGGGCTGCTGATCTTCTGGGACCGGCGACAGTTGAAGCGCTGAGCCTCAACTCGCCCCGCCCGCCGCCGATGAGCCGATCGGCGCTCTCGTGCGCCGGACGGCGAGCGTCGGAGGTACAGCGGTGGCGCAAGAGGGTGTACAGGTCACGGTCGCGCGTGGGCGGCTGACGGCGGCGGTGGCCGATCGCGGGGTCATCACGAAGGCGTTTCTTGCTCTCATGCTCGTGACGCTCGTGGCGGCGGCGGTCGCCGTGCTGTCGCTCGACCGCATGTCACGGCTCAACGGCGACCTCCACGACATCAAGACGCGGCATCTCGACAGCGCCCAGGAGCTCGGTCAGATGCGCTCCGGGCTCACCGACATGTACCGCCACACCCTGCTCTGGGTCCTGTACTCCGCCAGCCCGGACAAGAGCGTCCTCGTCCCGATCCGCGGCGAGGTCACGGCGGCCGAGCAGCGCGTCGACGCCGCCACGGCGAAGTACCGGGACCTCGCGGCCGGCGACGGCACCCGCCTCGACGCGCTGGCCAAGGTGACCGACGCGCTCGCCCAGTACCGCACCCTGCGCAACACCGCCCTGTTCCAGGAGCCCGCGCCGGCCGGGTACACGCTGCCCGCCACCGACCAGATCGTGGTCGTGTCGGCGAACCTCGAGAAGATCGTGTCGGACTCCCTCAACAACCTGCAGACGCTCGAGGACAAGGAGGCGAGCGCGACCGCCGCGCAGGCCGACAAGGAGTACAGCAACGCCCGCCTGTACATCGTGATCCTGCTCGTCGGCGGGCTGCTGCTCGCTCTCGCCGCGGGCGCATTCGTCGCCCGGATCATCCGCCGCCAGCTCGGCAGCGTGTCCGTCGCACTGCGGGCGCTGGCCAACGCCGACCTGACCCGGCCAGCCGAGGTGTACTCCCGCGACGAGCTCGGCGAGATGGCGTCCGCGGTCAACGACGCGCGGGAGGGCCTGCGCGGCACCGTCCAGGCCATCACCACCGGCTCGCGCACCCTCGGCGACAGCTCCCAGCAGCTCACCGCGGTCAGCGGCCGGATCGCCGCCAACGCGCAGGAGGCGGCCCGCCAGTCCGACGTGGCCGCGGGCGCGGCCGGCACGGTGTCGCACAACGTGCAGACCGTGGCGGCCGGCGCCGACGAGATGGGCGCGTCGATCCGGGAGATCGCGCAGAACGCCAACGACGCGGCCCGGGTCGCCTCCGAGGCCGTGGGCGTGGCCGAGCAGACCAACCAGACCGTGTCGAAGCTCGGCGAGTCGAGCACCGAGATCGGCAACGTCGTCAAGGTGATCACCTCGATCGCCGAGCAGACGAACCTGCTGGCCCTCAACGCGACGATCGAGGCGGCCCGCGCGGGCGAGGCCGGCAAGGGCTTCGCGGTCGTCGCCAACGAGGTCAAGGAGCTGGCCCAGGAGACCGCCCGGGCGACCGAGGACATCTCCCGGCGGGTCGAGGCGATCCAGGCCGACACCGGCAACGCCGTCGGGGCGATCGGCGAGATCAGCCGGATCATCGCCCGAATCAACGACTACCAGCTGACGATCGCCTCGGCCGTCGAGGAGCAGTCGGCCACCACCAACGAGATGACCCGCAGCGTCGGCGAGGCCGCACAGGGCGCCTCCGGCATCGCCGGCAACATCGCCGGGGTGGCGCACGCGGCCCAGGCGACCTCGGCGACGCTCGCCGAGGCCGACACCACCGTCACGGAGCTGTCCCGCCTCGCCGCCGACCTGCAGCGCGAGGTGGGGCGGTTCAAGGTTTGAGCAGCACCTTCGTCCAGCCGGCATCGCGGCGGTCGAAGCGCTCGTAGCCCTCGGCCGCCCGGTCGAGCGGCAGCTCGTGGGAGACGAGGAACGACGGCTGGGCCCGGCCGGTCACGATCAGATCCCGAAGGTGCCGGTTGTACCGCATGACCGGGCACTGCCCCGTCCCCATCTGCTGGCCCTTGCTGAAGAACGTGCCGTAGTCGAACGCGACCCGGCCCTCCTTGGCCGCCGCGGTCGCGGCGCCCGGGTCCGACGGCACGTACACGCCGACGACCCCGATCCCGCCGGTCGAGCGCACCACCTTGACCAGGTTGTCCAGGACCAGCTCCGGGTGCTCGTCGCCGCTCGGGTCGTGGGCCTGGTAACCGACCGCCTCGACGCCGCAGTCGGCCCCGCGCCCGCCCGTCGCGTCGAGGATCTGCTCGGCCGGGTCGGCCCGGCTGAAGTCGACGGGCGTGGCCCCGATCTTCGCGGCCAGGTCGAGCCGGTCGCGCTCCTTGTCCACGACGAACACCTCGGACGCGCCCCGGATCATCGCGCTGTGCGCGGCCATGAGCCCCACCGGCCCGGCGCCGAACACGGCGACCCGGTCGCCGGGCCGCATCCCGGCCAGCTCGGTGCCGTGCCAGCCGGTCGGGAAGATGTCCGACAGCATCGCGAAGTCGTGCTCGTGCTCGGTGCCGGGCGGCAGCTCCAGCAGGTTGAAGTCCGCGTACGGCACGCGCAGCAGCTGCGCCTGGCCGCCGTCGTACGGGCCCATGTTGGCGTACCCGTACGCCGCGCCGTCCACCCCGTCGGTCGGGTTGGTGCGCAGGCAGAAGCTGGTCCAGCCGGAGACGCAGTTGCGGCACGTGCCGCAGGCGATGTTGAACGGCACCGAGACCCGGTCGCCGACGCTGATCCGCGACACGCCGGCCCCGACCGCCTCGACGACGCCCATGTTCTCGTGGCCGAGCACCTTGCCCGCCTCGACAGTGCTGCGGCCTTCGTACATGTGCAGGTCGGAACCGCAGATGTTCGTCGTGGTGATGCGGACGATCGCGTCGCCCGGCGCCTGGATGGACGGGTCCGGCACGTCGGTCACCTCGACGGCACGCGGACCGCGATATACAACAGCTTTCATATTTGTACCGCTACCCGACCCCGCCGGCCCGTACCGGCTAAGGTCGAGGGGATGGCCCACTTCACTACCTCCGTCGAGGTCAATGCGCCCGCCGAACAGGTCTGGGCGGCACTCACCGACTGGCGCAACCACGCCCGCTGGGCCCCGCTCACCACGGTCCGGCTCACCACCGACCGGATGGACGGGCTCGGCGCCGGGTTCGTCGCCCGCTCCGGGATCGGCCCGCTCGGCTTCGACGACCCGATGACGGTCGTGCGCTGGGAGCCACCGCACCGCTGTGACGTGGACAAGCACGGCCGGGTGATCCGCGGCAAGGCGTGGTTCGAGGTGGTGGCGCTGAGCGGCGAGCGCTGCCGCGTGGACTGGTCCGAGGACGTGACTGTCGTCCCCCACCGCCTCGATCGCCTGACCGGCGGGCTCGTCGCACTCGTCGGCAAGGCCGGGTTCGGCCAGGCGCTGCGCAAAATGGCCCGGGAGTTCGACCGGTAGACTGCGCTCTCCAGGTGCGGGAGGCGGCAGTGACCCGGTTCGCGGCGGACATCGTCGCGGACCTGCGCGCCCGCATCGTCGCCGGAGACCTGAAGCCCGGCGAGTTCCTGCCCACCGCCAAGGAGATCATGGCCGGGTGGGGCGCCACGACGGCGACCGCGTACAAGGCCATGGAGCTGCTGCGCCAGGAGGGCCTGGCGGCCAAGGTGGTCCGCGGCATCGGCCTGGTCGTCACCGCCGACGCGCCCGCCGTCGCCGCCGCCTGGGCCCCGCCGCCGGCCCGCGGCGACCTGGTGCGGGCCCGGATCGTCACCGCCGCCGTCGAGCTCGCCGACCGCGACGGCCTGGCCAACCTGTCCCTGCGGCTGATCGGCGAGCGCGCCGGCGGCCTGGTCAGCGGCACGTTCTACAAGTGGGTCCGGGACCGCGCCGAGCTGGAGACCCTGATGGCCGGCGCTGTGTTCGCCGGGCACCCGCCCCCGAAGCCGGCCGGCACCTGGCGGGCGCAGCTGGAGCGGCTGGCCCGGCTCCAGTGGCGGATGTACCGCCGCCACGCCTGGCTCGCCCGGACCGTCTCCTTCACCGCCCCCGGCCCGAGCCCGCACGTCACCGAGCACACCGACGCGGCCGCCCGGGCGCTGCGCGACCGCGGCTGCTCCCCCGCCGAGGCGGCGGATCTGGCCCTGGCCGTCGCGAGCCTCGTCCGCGGCTGTGCCCTGGCCCTGGAGTCCGAGGACCCCCGGGCCCGGCGGGCCGAGGCCGATGCCGCGGAGCCGCAGTTCGCGTTCGGCCTGGCCCGCCTCCTGGACGGCTTCGAGCGCGGGTAGGCGCTCAGAAGTCGCGGCGGCGGGACTCGGCGGCCGCGATCTCGGCGGCGTCGGCGAGGCGGTCCAGGAGGGCCAGAGGCTGGCGCATGCGGTGGTTGCCGGCGAACGCGTCGCGGTGGTGGTGCAGGAACGCCCAGTATCCGGCCGTGAACGGGCACGCGTCGGCGCCCGCGCGGTGCTTCGGGTCGAACGGGCAGCCGCCGCAGTAGTCGCTCATCCGGTTGATGTAGGCGCCACCGGCCGCGTAGGGCTTCGTCGTCATCCGGCCGCCGTCGGCGTACTGGCTCATGCCTATCACGTTCGGCGTCATCACCCACGGGTAGCCGTCGACGAAGGCCCGGGCGAACCAGTCGGCGACGTCGGCCGGGTGCCAGTCGCGCTGCAGCGCAAGGTTCCCGAGCACCATGAGGCGCTGGATGTGGTGCACCCAGCCGGTGTCGCGGACCCGGGTCAGCACGTCGCGCAGGCACGCGGAGCCGACGCCCTCCGGGTCGAGGCCGGCGAACCAGGCCGGCAGGCGCCGCCGGGCGTGGAGGGCGTCGCGGTGCTCGAACCGGGGGCCGAAGTACCAGTAGCAGTGCCACACGTAGTCGCGCCAGCCGAGGATCTGGCGCACGAACCCCTCGACACCGGCGATGGGCGCGGCGCCGCGGCGGTACTCCCCCTCGGCCCGCTCCACCACGTCGAGCGGGTCGAGCAGCCCGAGGTTGAGCGACGCCGACAGCAGCGAGTGGGCCATCAGCGGGTCCTCGCGCAGCATCGCGTCCTCGTGCGGCCCGAACACCGGCAGGCGGTGCTCGAGGAAGTGCGCGAGCCGCGCCTGCGCCTCGCCCGCGGTCACCGCAAACCGCCGCGGCCCGTCCCGGCCGATGAAGCGGATGCCGTCGTCGCGTTCCCACCGGTCCAGCTCGGCGCGCACCTCGGCGTCGACGTCGTCCTCCGCCAGTGCGGGCGGCGGCGGTACCCCCAGTGTGCGCACCCCCCGCGGAGGGGGCTCGCGGTTGTCGCCGTCGAAGTTCCAGCGCCCGCCGGCCGGCTCCGAGCCGTCCATGAGGATGCCGTGGCGGCGCCGGGCGTCGCGGTAGAAGTCCTCCAGGAGCAGCCGCGGCCGCCCGTCGGCCCAGCGCACGAAGTCGCCCGGCGCGGTGATGAACCCGCGCGGCGGCAGCATCGTCGCGTCCGGCAGCGACCGGATCAGCTCCCGGGCCGCGCGGGACGTCGGGTGGCAGACCTCGACGGGTCCGGTGACGGCGTCGCGGTACCGCTCGGTGACGATCAGCTCCGCCCGGTCCCCGAGCTCGGCCGCCCGGTGGCGCAGCGCGGACAGCACGAGGTGCGCCTTCTGCCGGTGGTACACCTTCCGCCGGAAGACGCCCTTGCTGACGACGAGCAGCACCTGCCGCTCCGGCTCGTCGTCGAGGAAATGCGGTCCGAGCTGGTCGGCGAAGAGCCAGCGCCGCCTTGTGGCCATTGGCCGCAGACTACCACCGAGAGTGAATCGACGCACGAATCGACGCAAAACTTGTCTTGCGGCAAGTTCGGCATTACCGTCGTGTTCTGAAGGGCGCTCAAGCAGCGGGCGTCACGCTCAGTAATCCGTGAACGTTCTCCGCTGCCAGAGGTCTGCCATCATGACGATCCAAGTCAACGCCACCCGCACCGCCGGCTCCGCCCGCGCCGCCCAGGACGCCGAGGCCCGGGCGCTGCTGAGCCTCCTCGCCGACCTGCCCGCCGGCCCCGACCGGGACCGGGTCCGCGGCCGCGTCATCGAGCTGTACCTGCCGCTGGCCCAGCACCTGGCCGGCCGCTTCCGCAACCGCGGCGAGCAGCTCGACGACCTGCTCCAGGTGGCGACCGTCGGCCTGATCAAGGCGGTCGACGGGTTCGACCCGGACAACGGCGCCGTCTTCGTGGGCTACGCCATCCCCACGATCACCGGCGAGCTCAAGCGCCACTTCCGCGACCGCTGCTGGGACGTCCGCGTGCCCCGCCGCATCCAGGAGAACCGCCTGCGCGTCATGCGCGTCACCGGCGAGCTCACCCAGCGCCTGGGCCGCTCGCCGACCGTCGCCGACCTGGCCGCCGAGCTGGAGACGTCCGAGGAGGACGTGATCGAGGCCCTGGACGCCGGGCGCGCCTACCGCAGCCTGAGCCTCGACGCCCCGGCGAACACCAACGAGTCCGACGGCCCGACCGACCTGAGCAACCTCCTGGGCGCCGACGACGCCGACATGGAGCAGGTCGAGACCCGCGAGGCCCTGCGCCCGCTCCTGGCCCGCCTCCCGGAGCGCGAGCAGAAGATCATCGCCATGCGCTTCTTCGGCAACCGCACCCAGTCGCAGATCGCCGCCGAGCTCGGCGTGTCCCAGATGCACATCTCGCGCCTGCTCACCAAGGCCCTGGCCACCCTGCGCACGCAGCTCACCCGCGGCTGACCGGCCTGCGCCGCCCCGGCGCGCCGGGGAGCGGATGCGCGTGGGCTACCGCGGCGGTGCACACGGTAGCCCACGGCCGCGGCCCCTCAACCACGGCCGCGGGCTACCGGCCTCAGGAAAGCCCATCGCGGTGCCGGCGAGCGGTCAGATCCTGGCTCCGACCGCCTGGCCGTTGGCGGGGACCAGGAAGTTCGACGAGGCGATGGCGCCGCTCGACGTGCGCGGGCCGGTGATGACGGACTGGTCGGTGCTCAGCAGCGTCCAGGTGCCGCCGGTGTTCCACGAGTTGCCCGACGCGGTCGAGGAGCCCAGCGCCACAGCGGTCTTGTTGCCCACGGCCAGGTTCGCGGTCAGCTTCGAGGTGGAGCCGCCGTCGAAGTCGAAGCCCGTCTTGGCGTTGTTCCAGGCGGTGTCCCGGTTCACCGTCAGGGTGCCGGTGTTGCCATTGTCGGTGAAGCCGTGCGCCGCGTTGGCGAACGACATGCTGTTGGTCACCGAGTGGTCGGCCGCGGGGCCGGTGCCGCCGCTGCCGCCGAGCTTGAAGCCGTTGCCGTCGCCCGAGAAGTTCGGGATGTTCCAGCGGTTGTACCCGTTGCCGTACGCGATGGTGCCGGAGATCGTGACGGCCGAGGTGAACATCCAAAGGTCGAGGCCGTCGTCGATGTTGCTCCAGAGCCGGGCGCCGCGGACCACGTTGCCGGAGCCGCTGCCCTCCTTGATGCCGAGACCGTCGGCGCTCTCGCCGTTCTTGCGCGGGTCGCGGTTGTTGTAGCTGTCCAGGTCGAGGATCTGGTTGTTCGCGGACGTGCCCTGCAGCTGGAAGCCGGTCTCGTAGTTGTCGTGCGTGGACAGCCGCTCGAACACGTTGTTACTGCAGTTGTTGCAGTACACCGCGTACGGGCCGTGCACGATCTCCAGGCCGGTGATGCGCCAGTAGGACGCCTCCATGTGGATCGCGCCGCGCTGGGCAGCGGGGATCGTCGAGCCGACCGCGCCCGGCGTGTATCCGAGGGCCTCGCCGTCCACCGTGACCTTCTCCCCGTTGTACGCGGTCAGGGCGATCGGCGCGGACGACGTCCCGCTTCTGGTGATCTGGATGTTGGTGGTCAGCGCGTAGGTGCCGCCGCGCACGGCGATGGTGCCGCCCGCCGCGACCAGACCGACCGCCTTCTGGATTGTCGCGAGCGGGGCGGCGAGCGTGCCGGCGTTGCCGTCGGAGCCGTTCGTCGCCACGTAGAGCGTCGCCGCGGCCGCGCCGGCCGGGGCCGGGGCGGCCAGGGCGCTCGCGGCCGCCGCCAGCGAGGCGGCCGCGAGCGGGCCGAAGAGCCGAGGAAAGCGCATTCCCGCACGCTAGACCGGGCATCGACCGCCGTCAACGACCCGCGAAACTTACAGCGGCGGGGTGGCCCGGCGCGAGGCGATCGAGATGCGGTTCCACACGTTGATGATGCCGATGGCCAAGACCAGGTTCGCCGCCTCCTCCGGCGACAGGTGCGCCCGGACCGCGGCCCACACGTCGTCCGGCACCCCGTCCTCGCCCAGCCGGGTCAGCGCGTCGGTGAGCGCGAACGCCGCCCGCTCCCGCGCGTCGAACAGTGTCGACTCGCGCCAGGCCGCGACCGCGAACAGCCGGCGCTGGTGGTCGCCGTCGTGCAGCGCCTCCGCGCTGTGCATGTCGATGCAGAACGCGCACCCGTTGACGATCGACGCGCGCACCTTGACCAGGTGCAGCAGTTTCGGCTCGACACTGCGGCGCCCGTACTTCTCCAGCTGGGCCATCACCGCGTACCCCTCGGGCACGACCTCCGCAAAGTTCATCCGTTGCTCCATACCGCCACGACCGCCCGGACCGGCCCCGGCGTGACAGTCGCGCGAGTGACGCCGGTCACGCGGGCGGGTCGAAGTAGTGCACCTCCTCGCGGGTGATGGCCCCGCCCTCGACGGTGAGCAGCGACATCTTCGTGGTCGCGCCGAGGGTGAACCGCACCGCGAACCCGTCGGCGCCGATGTAGGGCCCCTGGACGCCGACCGCCCCCGCGTCGAGGTCCCCGGCCCGCCGCCGCCCGTTGGCGAGGATCTCCGGCAGCCCGCGCAGCTCGCCTCCGCCCTCCAGGGGCGCCACCCGCACGACGGCCGGGTCGTACAGCGCCAGGGCCCTGTCGAACCGCCCGGCCCGGAACGCCTCCACGTACCGCGCGGCGACCTCGGCCACCGACGCCGGCGGCCGGAAGTCGGCGGCGTGGTCGGCCGCCCACTGCGCGAACGACCGCGCCGGATGCCCGGTGACCTCCCGCACCCCGTCGGCCACCGGCTCCGGCGTGTCGACGAGCGACGCCCAGTAGTCAAGGGCGGCGTCGGCGAACTCGGGGGTCGCCCACGCGAGCATCCCGGCCCGCGCGGTGGCGCGATCGACCTCCTCGGCGACGGCGCGCACGCCCGCCGCCGCGCCGATGAGCCGGACCTGCTCGGCCTGCGTGACGGTCCCCGGTCCACTGAGGACATGGGTCCGCCCCGCGTGCCCCGGCTCCGTCATCGCCACGACGGCCGCCTCGGCCAGGTCCCGCTCGTGCACGAGCGAGCGGGCCGCCCCCGAATAGGGGATGCGCACCGGCTCGCCGGCCCGGATCGCCGCCGCCCACTGCAGCGTGTTCGTCGCGAAGCCGCTGGCCCGCAGGAACGTCCACGCCGCGGCGGTACCCCGGATCGCCGCCTCGACCTCGCCCCACACGCCGCCGTGCTCAGCGCTCATCGCCGAGATGTAGACGACCCGCCGGCCGCCGGCCCCGAGCGCCGCGGCCACCGGCCCGATGCCGCCCGCGTCCATGAACGGCCAGATCAGCAGCACCGCGTCCACGCCGTCGACGGCCGCGCGCAGTGCCGGCCCGTCCAGCACGTCGGCGCTGAACGCCTCGACGCCGTCCGGCTGCCCGCCCGCGTCGCGCGCCATCGCCCGCACGGCCACGCCCCGCTCGCGCAGCAGCTGCACCGCGATCCGCCCGATGTTGCCCGTCGCCCCGATGACCAGGGCCCTGCCGATATCCGCCATGCCTGCATCCAAAGGGTTGAACCAAGGTTCACGTCAAGGCCGGGTTAGGCTCGTCGGCGTGAGCCTCCTGACGATCGGCGAGCTGTCCCGCCGCAGCGGCGTGCCCGCCTCCGCGCTGCGGTTCTACGAGCGCCAGGGACTGATCAGCAGCGACCGCAGCGCGACCAACCAGCGCCGCTACGACGACGCCGCGGCGAAGCGGGTCGCGTTCATCCGCGCGTCCCAGCGGGTCGGCATCCCACTCGCCCGGATCGCCGAGGTGCTGGCGTTCCTGCCGGAGGGCCACCCGCCGACCGCCGCGTTCTGGCGCCGCGCGTCGCAGTGCTGGGGCGAGGCCGTCGACGAGCGGATCGCCCGCCTCGAGCAGCAGCGCGAGCAGTTCACGGCCTGCGCGGGCTGCGGCTGCCTGACGTTCGGGGAGTGCCGCCTGGTGACGCCGGCATGAGCGCCGAGGTCATCGTGTGCACGCCGCCGCAGGTGCCGCCGCCGTGGTGGGACGCGTCGCTCTTCCTGGCCGGCCCCAACCCGCGCAGCCCGGAGGTGCCGAGCTGGCGCCCGGAGGCGATCGAGCTGCTGCGGGCCCGCTGGACGGGCGGCCGCCTGGTCGTCTTCTCCCCCGAGCCGGCCACCGGCGCGGTCCGCGACTACACCGGCCAGATCGAGTGGGAGGAGGCCGGCCTGCACCTCGCCGACCAGATCGTCTTCTGGGTCCCCCGCGAGCTGACGACGATGCCCGCGTTCACGACGAACGTGGAGTGGGGCACGTGGCACCGCAGCGGCAAGGCCGTCTTCGGCGCACCGCCGGACGCCCCGAAGAACCGCTACCTGCGGGCCGGCGCCGCCGCCGAGCACGTCCCCGTCGCCGACACCCTCCCGGCCACGCTCGAGCTGGCCCTGGGTGCGCTGTCGCCGGCCGCCCGCCGCGAACTCGGCGAGCGCGGGGTCCCGCTGCTCGTCTGGCGAACGAGCAGCTTCCAGCGCTGGTACCGCACCCAGCGCGCCGCCGGCAACGAGCTGCGCCAGGCCCGGGCCGAGTGGGTGTACCGCCGCGGCCCCGGCAAACGCCAGGTCGTCTACTGGGCGCTGCGCACCGACATCCGGGTGGCCGCCGAGGACCGCGTCAAGACTGGCCAGATCGTCCTCGCCCGGCCGGACCTGTCGAGCGTGGTGCTGTACCACCGCGGCCCGTCGCTCGCGACGACGCTCGTCGTATTGGTCCGCGAGTTCCGCTCGACCGCCGCCACCCCGGACGGCTTCATCCACGAGCTCCCCGGCGGCGCCGGCCCGGACGGCACCGACCCGAGGGACCAGGCCGCGGCCGAGGTCCACGAGGAGACCGGCCTGGCCCTGGCGCCGGACCGCCTGAGCGCCCACGGCAGCCGCCAGGTGGCCGGCACCCTGTCCACCCACCGCGCCCACCTGTTCTCGGCCGAGCTGACCGCCGCCGAGGTCGAGGCCCTCCGCGCCGGGGCCGGCACCCCGCACGGCGAGCCGGGCACCACCGAGCGCACCTGGGTGCAGCTGCACACGTACGCCGAGATCAGGGACGCCGGCCTCGTCGACTGGCCAACGCTCGGCATGCTGGCCCAGGTCCTGGCCGCGCCGCCGGCAGCGGACGGTGCGCCGGACCGGGCCCGGGAGTGAGCCGGCGACGGCGGCCGCCCGCACCGCGGCACCCGGGTGCCGCCGATCGCACCGGCCGGAGCCTGATCACAGCCCGATCACAGCTGCCGGGCGAGCTCGTCGATGACCTCGCGGGCGTCGTCCTCGATGCCGTGGATGAACGTCGACTTGCGCCGCCGCAGCACCGGCAGGCCAAGCGCATACAGCCCGGGCGCGTCGAGCACGCCGCCGGTGTGGCGCAGCCGCCCCTTGGCGTCGAGGACCGGCACGTCCAGCCAGTCGTAGGCGGGCCGGAACCCGGTCGCCCAGACCACCGTGCGGATCGCGCCGCCGGTCAGGTCCAGCTGCAGCCGCGGCCTGGCCGGCACCCGCGTCGGCTCGGGCCGATCGCCCGGCCCGCCCCCGTCCCACGCGTCGAACGTGTCGAGCAGCCGGGCCAGCTTCAGGTCGGCCAGGGAGAACAGGTTGCGCAGCCCGCCGGAGAACAGCGCCCGCCCGTCGCGCAGCGCCGCGAACCGCCCGACCGGCTCCACGCCGAGGTCGCTCAGGACGTTGAGGTCGAGCGTCGAGCGCGCGGCCGAGCCGATCAGCTGCGGGGAGGCCAGGCCGCGGGCCCGCTCCACATCGTCGATCTCGTGCGTGCGCTGGTCCCAGACCCCCGAGGCGTCCATCCACCACAGGATGTCGCGCCCGCGGTACAGCCGGGGCATGCGCACGTGCTCGCCCACCGACAGGGTGACCGGCCGCCCGGAGCGCTGGATCTCGGCCGCCAGCTGCACGCCGGTGGCCGAGGCGCCGACGACCAGGACCCCGCCCTCGGGCAGTTCGCCGGGGCCGCGGTAGTCCAGCGGCGTGACCTGCACGATGTCCGGCGGGACGGCCGCGGCGAGCGGCGGGACGACCGGGCGGTTGCAGGCGCCGCTGGCGATGACGACGGCCCGGGCGCGCAGCTCACCGCCGTCGGTCACCACGCGGTACCCGTCGCCGGCGGCCCGCAGCGACGTCACCGCCGTCGCGGTCCGGACCGGCGCCGGCTTGGCGAAGCGGTCGAGGACCGACGCCACCTCGTCGCTCGTCATGTAACCGTCGGGGTCCGGACCGTCGTACGGCTGCCCGGGCAGGCGGGTCAGCCAGTTCGGCGTGAGCAGCCGCAGCGAGTCCCAGCGCTCGCGGCGCCACGAGTTCGCGACCTCGCCGCGCTCGAGCACGACGTGGTCGATGGAGCGCTCGCGCAGGAAGTGACTCGCCGCGAGGCCGGCGTGGCCGGCCCCGATGACGACCGCGGGGTATGACTCAGGCAACTTCGACTGTCACGTCGGTCGGGTTGGTGAGCGCGTCGAACACGGCGGAGCGCTTCTGCGACTGCGCGACGAGGGCCTCGATCTCCTGGCGGGAGGCGTCGGCGTCGATGTGGAAGGTCACCTTGATGCCCTCGTAGCCGTTGCGCACGTCGCTGTCGGCGCCGAGGATGCCGCGGATGTCGTGGCTGCCCTCGACGACCGACTCGACCTTGCGCAGCTGGATGCCGCGGTTCTGGGCGACCGAGGCGACACCGGCGGTCAGGCAGCCGGCCAGGCCGACGAGGAGGTACTCGATCGGGGTGATGCCATTGTCCTCGGCCGCGAACACGGCCGGGTGGTCGGACTCGAACGTCGACTGCGCCTTGTGGGTCTGCTCCGCGCCGAGGCCGTGGAACTTCTCGATGGTGGTGGTGCTGTGCACGCCGTGGTCCCACGTCGAGGACGCGCGCCAGGTGAACAGCGCCGCGTCGGGCGCGTCCTTGAGTGCCTGGCGGGCGTCGAGCAGCGCCTGTACGTTGACCCCGTTATCCGCTGTCGTCATCTCGCGTAATCTCCTTAGAATCCTGGTCCGCTTACCTATAACACCTACTGGGGCGATGGACAATACATTCACCGTCGAGACGCAGTACCTCGACCTGCCCGATCCGGTTCATCTTGACTGCGGCCGTGAGCTGCACTCCGTCCGGGTCGCATACGAGACATACGGCAACCTCACCCCGGAGCGCGACAACGTCATCCTGGTCTGCCACGCGTTGAGCGGCGATGCGCACGCCGCCGGCGTGTCCACCAGCCCCCAGGCGGCCGGGACCCGTGACGGTTTCGCGGCCGAGGACCGCGACGGCGCGGCCGGGAAAGTTCTCGGCTGGTGGGACGGCATGATCGGCCCCGGCAAGGCGTTCGACACGGACAGGTACCACGTGGTGTGCACGAACCTCCTCGGCGGCTGCCGCGGCACGACCGGCCCGTCGTCGATCGACCCGGACACCGGGAAACCGTACGGATCGGACTTCCCGGTCATCACCGTGGCCGACATGGTGCGCACCGAGCGCGCGCTCCTGCGTGAGCTGGGCATCGAGCGGCTCGCGGCCGTCGCCGGCGGCTCGCTCGGCGGCATGCAGGCGCTGCAGTGGGCGATCGCGTACCCGGAGTCCGTCGACTCGATCGTGGTGATCGCCAGCACCCACGGGCTGCACCCGCAGGGCGTGGCCTGGAACGCGATCGCCCGCGAGTCCATCATGGGTGACCCGGCGTGGCAGGGCGGTCACTACCACGGCACGGGCCGCGCGCCCGAGGCCGGGATGGGTGTCGCCCGCATGGTGGGGCACATCACGTACCTGTCGGCGCCCGCGCTGGAGGACCGCTTCGCCCGCCGCCTGCAGTCCTCCGACGACATCCGGTACACGCTCACCGAGCCCGAGTACCAGGTCGAGAGCTACCTGCGCCACCAGGCGAGCTCGTTCGTGCGCCGCTTCGACGCGAACACGTACCTGTATCTGTCGCGAGCGCTCACGTATTTCGACCTGGCCCGGGAGCATGGAACGCTTCGGAACGCCATGCGTGCAGTACAGGCGAAAACGCTGCTCATCGCGTTCAGCAGTGACTGGCTGTATCCACCGTCCGCCTCCCGGGACATCGAGCAGGCCCTGGAGGCGGAGGGCAAGACGGTAGAGTTCCACCTGATCGAGGCGCCGTACGGCCACGACTGCTTCCTGCTCGAAGAAGCCCGGCAGACGCCCATCATCCGCCGATTCCTCGAGGGGACCACGCAGTGACCGACACGTTCCGCGCGGAAGAAGCCCGCGACTTCGGGTTCGAGACCCGCCAGCTGCACGCGGGTCAGCGCCCCGACCCCAACACGGGCGCCCGCGCCGTGCCGATCTTCCAGACCACGAGCTACGTGTTCGAGGACCCGGAGTCGGCCGCCGCGTACTTCAACCTGCAGGAGTACGGCAACACGTACTCGCGGATCATGAACCCGACGGTCGCCGTCTTCGAGGAGCGGGTCGCCAACCTCGAGGGCGCCATGGGCGGCGTCGCGTTCGCCAGCGGCATCGCCGCCCAGGCCGCCGCCCTGTTCACGCTGCTGGAGCCGGGCGACCACGTGGTCAGCTCGGCGGCGCTCTACGGCGGCACGGTCAACCAGCTCAAGCACCTGCTGCGCAAGATGACGGTCGAGCTGACCTGGGTCGACCCCGACGACCCGGACGCCTGGCGGGCCGCGGTCCGCCCCAACACCAAGGCGTTCTTCGCCGAGACGATCGGCAACCCGGGCGGCAACGTCCTGGACATCGAGACCGTCGCCGCCATCGCGCACGAGCACGACCTGCCGCTGATCGTCGACAACACGTTCGCCACCCCCTACCTGTGCCGCCCGATCGAGTGGGGCGCCGACATCGTGGTGCACTCGGCGACGAAGTTCATCGGCGGGCACGGCACCAGCATCGGCGGCGTCGTCGTCGAGGCCGGCACCTTCGACTGGTCGAACGGCCGGTTCCCCGTCATCGCCGATCCGTCCCCGGCCTACCACGGTCTGCAGTTCCACGAGACCTTCGGCACCTACGGATACCTGATGAAGCTGCGCGCGGAGACCCTGCGCGACCTCGGCGGGGCGATGTCGCCGTTCAACGCGTTCCTGTTCCTGCAGGGCCTGGAGACGCTGTCGCTGCGCATGGAGCGCCACGTCGCCAACGCCCGGACCGTCGCGCAGTTCCTCGACGGGCACGACCTGGCGTCGCACGTCACCTACGCCGGGCTGCCCGGCAGCAGGTACCGCGGGCTGGTGGAGAAGTACCTGCCGCGCGGCGCCGGCGCGGTGTTCTCCTTCGACTGCGCCGGCGGCCGGGAGGGCGGCCAGAACCTCATCCGCGGCGTCACGCTGTGGTCGCACCTGGCCAACGTCGGCGACGCCAAGAGCCTCATCATCCACCCGGCCAGCACCACCCACCGCCAGCTCAGCGACGCCGAGCTCGAGGCGTCAGGGGTCCGCCCCGGCACCGTGCGCCTCTCGGTCGGCACCGAATCCGTCGACGACCTGCTGTGGGATCTCGAGCAGGGCCTCACCTACGTCAGCAAGGCGGCCTGATGGACCTCCAGCCGTACCAGAACCCGGCCACGATCCAGCGCGTGCTGCACTCGGCCCGCACCATCGCGATCGTCGGGCTGTCCCCCAACGAGCTGCGGGCCAGCTACTTCGTCGGCTACTACCTCAAGCGGCACGGATACCAGGTCATCCCGGTCAACCCGCGCGAGTCGTCGATCCTCGGGCTCACCTCGTACGCCTCCCTGGCCGACGTCCCGGTGCCGATCGACATCGTCGACGTCTTCCGGGCCCCGGCCGCGCTGCCCGCGATCGCCCGGGAGGCCGTCGCGGTAAAGGCAGGCGCGCTGTGGTGCCAGTTCGGCGTCGTCAACGAGGAGGGCACGGCGATCGCCGCGGACGCCGGCCTCGCCGTGGTCGTCGACCGCTGCCTGAAGATCGAGCACGCCCGCTACGTCGGGCGCATGCACTGGCTCGGCTTCAACACGTCCCGCATCACGTCGGTGCGCTCCGGGCTGCAGTAGCCGGCCGCCGGGGCTCTACCGTCTGACCCATGACCGAGTTCGCGTACGTCGACGTGTTCGCCGCCGCACCGCTGAGCGGCGCCCCGCTCACCGTCGTGCCCGACGCCGACGACCTCACCGACGAGCAGATGCGCGCCATCGCCCGGGAGTTCAACCAGTCCGAGACCACGTTCATCATGCGCTCGGCGACGGCCGACCGGCGGCTGCGCTCGTTCACGCCGATCGGCGAGGAGGTCGGCGGCGTCGGGCACAATGTGCTCGGGGCCTGGCTGTGGCTGGCCCTCACCGAGCTGGCGGACAGCCCCGGCACCTTCACCCAGCAGATCGGCGACGAGCTGCTGCCGGTCGTCGTCGAGCGGGCGGGCGACGGGCGCCCGGTCGTCACGCTGGAGCAGTCCGCGCCCGTCTTCGGCGACGTCGTGACGGACCCGGCGCCGCTCGCGGCCGCGCTCGGCCTCGACGTGGCGGACCTGCGCACCGAACGCCCGCCGCAGGTGGTCTCGACAGGCGCCGCGCACCTGCTCGTCGAGGTGGGCGACCGGGCCGCGGTGGACCGGGTGGTGGTCGACGCCGACAGGCTCGTGGCCGTCCTGCGCTCGGTCGGCGGTGAGGGCTGCTACGTGTACTGTCTCGCGGAAACCGCCTACGCCCGGTTCTTCAATCCGGCCATGGGCATCCCCGAGGACCCGGCCACGGGCACGGCGGCCGGCCCCCTCGCCGCGCTGGTGGCCCGCGACGGCGTCCTCGCCGTCGAGCAGGGCCACTCGATGGGCCGCCCCAGCGTCATCACGATCACCGTCGACGGGGACCGGGTGCGCATCAGCGGCTCCGGCGTCATCACGGCGACCGGCACGCTGCACCTCGACGGGTACTTCGCCTGACAGAATGGCCGGGTGCGGCGCGAGGCTTCCATCATGCATCTGGACCTCGACGCCGCCTTCGCCAGCATCGAGCAGCGGGACAAGCCGTCGCTGCGCGGGCGGCCGGTCGTCGTCGGCGGCATCGCCGGGCGCGGGGTGGTGGCGACGGCGTCGTACGAGGCGCGGACCTACGGGGTACGCTCGGCCATGCCGATGGCGGAGGCGCGGCGGCGGCTGCCGGCCGGGGCGGCGTACCTCGTGCCCCGCTTCGAGGCCTACAAGCGGACCAGTCACGTGGTGATGGACCTGCTGCGCGAGGTGTCGCCGCTCGTCGAGCCGGTGTCGATCGACGAGGCGTTCGTGGACCTCGCGGCGGGCGGGCACGACTGTGCGGTGCCGGCGGTGACCGAGCTCGCCCGCGGGATCAAGGCCCGGATCGCGGCCGCGACCGGCGGCGTCACCGGGTCGGTCGGGATCGGCTCCTCGAAGCTGGTCGCGAAGATCGCCTCGGACCTCGACAAGCCCGACGGCCTCACCGTCGTCGGGCCCGGCCGGGAGCTGGACACGCTGCACCCGCTGCCGGTCACGAAGCTGTGGGGCGTCGGGCCGGCGACCGCGGAGCGGCTGCGCCAGGCCGGCATCCGGACCATCGGCGACCTCGCCGCCCGGGAGCTCGTCGACCTGCTCGCCTGGTTCGGCCAGGCGCACGGCACCGGCCTGCACCGGCTGGCCCGGGCCGACGACGACCGGCCGGTCGTCCCCGAGCGCGACACCAAGTCGGTGTCGGCCGAGGAGACGTTCTCCACCGACGTCGCCGACCGCGCCGTCCTGGGCCGCGAGCTCGACCAGCTGGCCGACCGGGTCGCGACGCGCCTGCGCGCGGCCGGGCTGTCCGGGCGCACGGTCACGGTCAAGGCCCGCTACTTCGACTTCACGACGATCACCCGGTCGGCCACCCGCGAGCAGCCCACCGACGAGCCGCGCACGATCACCGAGGCGGCCCGCCGGCTGCTCGCCGACATCGACGTGACGAACGGGCTGCGGCTGCTGGGCGTCGGCGTGTCGGCGCTGTCGGAGTTCGCCCAGGACGGCCTTTTCCCCGTCATCGGTACCGCCGAGCCCGACCCGCCCCCGCCGAGCCGACCGGCCCCGGAGCAGGCCCCACCGCCGCCGCCCGGCACCGACTGGCGCACCGGCCAGGACATTCGCCACGACGACCACGGCCCCGGCTGGGTCTGGGGGGCCGGCCTCGGCCGCGTCACCGTCCGGTTCGAGGGCCCGCTGACCCCGCCCGGCCCGGTCCGCACGTTCAAGGCCGACGACCCGGCGCTCCATCGGGCCGACCCGCCGAACTGGATCTGACTGTACTGGATCTGACATACGTCGGTCGTTCACCGTGCCGCTTCGCCGCGGCCTGTCGCGGGGCCCGCGGCCGGGGCCCCGGGCGCCACGCTGCGTTACATTTGACTGTGCTCCTGGACATTCGCCGCATATATGTCGAACCGGCGGCCGCCGCGCTGCCCCGCGGGCAGGAGGTCCTGGCCCGGTTCCCGGACGCGCAGCGGGTCGAGGTGGACAGCCACCACCGGATCCCGGAGCTGTACGGCGACGAGACGAACGTGGCCCGCTGGGTGCGCATCAAGCAGGGCGCGCTCGTGCTCGGGGTCAAGAAGTCGCTGACCGCGCGGCCGAACGGGCGCTCGGCCGACTTCATCGCGCCGTCGGCGGCGAACGGGTGCGCGATGGCGTGCGCCTACTGCTACGTGCCGCGCCACAAGGGGTACAGCAATCCGATCACGGTCTTCGCGAACATCGACAAGATCGGGGGGTACCTCCGCCGCCACGCCGGCCGCCAGGGCCCGAAGCCGGAGCCGAACGAGTGCGACAGGCACCTGTGGGTGTACGACATCGGCGAGAACTCCGACTGCAGCCTCGACGCCCGGGTCAGCGACAACGTGCGCGACCTGGTCGAGCTGTTCCGGGACCTGCCCAACGCGAAGGCGTCGTTCGCCACCAAGCACGTGAACCGCGACCTGCTCGACTGGGACCCGCAGGGCCACACCCGCATCCGCTTCTCCCTGATGCCGGCCGCCGACGCCAAGCTCCTCGACATCCGCACGACCCCTGTCGCCGAGCGCATCGCCGCGATCGACGACTTCGTCGCGGCCGGCTACGAGGTCCACGTGAACTTCAGCCCCGTCGTCGTGCGCGACGGCTGGCTGGCCGACTGGGCCGAGCTGCTCGACCAGCTCGACGCCGGCCTCGGCCCGGCGGCGAAGGCCCAGCTCGCGGCCGAGGTCATCTTCCTCACCCACAACCGCGACCTGCACGAGGTCAACCTGGGCTGGCACCCGAAGGCCGAGGAGCTGCTGTGGCGGCCCGACCTGCAGCAGGGCAAGCGCTCCGAGAACGGCTTCTGGAACGTGCGTTACCGCACCGGCGCGAAGGGCGGTTACGTGGCGGCCCTGCGCGACCTCATCGCCGAGCACACCCCCTACTGCCACATCCGCTACGCCTTCTGAGCGCGCGCGGTCCCGTCGGGCCGTCGTCGCCTCGATGGTGGCCATCCCGGGCAGTACGGCCGCCACGACGGCGATCCTCGGCAACTGAGCGTCACGAGACCTCCACATTTGCCGCCTTGAATCCGGTTCGGGTTGCCCATAGCCTCCCTGAGTGAGCTTGCCCGGTTCGTCGGGCTTGCCGGGAGTCCACGGGGAGGGCACATGGGCACAGGTATGAGCCGCCGGGCCGCGCTGGCGGCCGGTGCGGGAGCGACAGCGGCGCTCGTCGCCGGCGGGACGGCCGGGGCGGCGCCGGTCAAGGACGAGTTCGCGGGCGTGTCGCCGGAGGAGAAGATCCGGCGGGTCTACGGCCGCCAGAAGGCCAAGGCCGGCGGCGTCTGGTACTCGAACGTGAAGCGCGTCGACGCGGCGGGCACGCTGCAGCACGTCCTCGAGGACGATGCCGACCACGTGGTGCACGGCTACAGCGTGCAGAAGCTGGCCGTCGCGACGGCTGTCATGGACAAGATCGACCGGGGCCAGCTGAGCCTCGGGCAGAAGCTGGACCTGCAGGCCGACATCATCCTCGGCGGCACCGGCATCTACTTCCTGCACACCGTCTGGGGCGACGACATCACGGTCGCCAACTTCCTCACCGCGATGCTGCTCGTCTCGGACAACACCGCGGTGCGCATGTGCGGGCGGGTGGTGCCGGCCCTGGAGATCAACGACATCCTGGCCGCCAAGGGCTTCGTCCACACCCGGGTCGAGCCGGTGGCCAACCCGAACCGGTTCTACCTCGGCACCACCACGCCGCACGAGATCACCGACCTGCTGACCCGCCTGGCCAACAAGACGCTGCTGTCGGCGAACTCGTGCACGTTCCTGCTGAGCATCCTGCGCTGGATCAACGGCTACCACGACGGCATCCGGCGCAACATGTCCTCGGAGGAGCGCAGCCGGGTCGCCACCAAGTACGGCGCCGACTTCAACGACCTCGGCGCGGCCCGGCACGAGGCCGGCATCATGTTCGGCAGCGACGGCTCGCCGGCCCTGGTCTACGGCTTCTTCGCGGAGGGCCTGGGCGACCTGGACAACTACGGCGCCACGCACCCGGCGGTGGAGGCGCACTCGGTCCTCGGCCGCACCATGTTCGACACCATCAAGGACACGACGGTGCCGGGCGCCCGGGCGAAGACCGTCGTGCCCCAGTTCCAGCCGGTCGACGGCGGCTGAGCACCGGCTGAGCCCGGGCCGCGCGGGGGGTGCACCTCGCCCGCCGCCGCGGCCCGGGCCGGCCCCGCGGCGCGTCATCCGCCGAGCGGTTTGCCGCACAGCAATGAGAACGCATTGGGCAGACGGCCGCGGAACGCGGCGGCGTCGAGGCCGTCGAACCGCCAGAACGGCTCGGCGTGCTCGGCCAGGTGCCGCACCGCGAGCCCGGCCGCGATCGTGGCGTTGACGATCTCGCCGAGCGTCCACAGCCACTGCACCGCGCCCGCGCCCGTTTAGGTGTCGCTGACATACCGGCGGGCGAAGTACGAGCGGTCGGCGCGGACCCGGGGCTCGTCGAGATCCCACGTCCACAGTGGATGGGCCGGGTGCTCCTCGTAGACGACGAGGTGCCCGCCCGGGCGCAGCAGGCGAGCGGCGTCCCGGGCCCACGCGCCGATGTCCGGCTGCCAGATCAACGCGCCTTTGCCGGTGTACACCACGTCGGCGCACGCGTCCGCCAGCGGCGCCCCCGGCAGCAGCGCCACGACGTAGGAGCAGGCGGCGCCGAGCTCGACGGCCCGCCGCCGCGCCGCACCGGCCGCGGTCGCGCTGTAGTCGACGCCCACCACCCGCCGCGCGCCGCCCCGCACCAGGGCGATGTCGTCGAGACCGTGCCCGCTCTGCAGATGTACCACCTCCGGCCCCTCGGCCAGCAGCGGCGCGAGCAGGTCCGCCTCGGCCGCGAACAGCGACGAGCCGGACCGGGCCTGCGCCAGCAGCTCGTCGTGTTCGCGTACGTGCTTCTCGGAGGCCAGCTCCCAGATCTCACGGTTGTGCCGCGTCACCGGATCCACGCCGGTCATTGTCCGGGGCGGCGGCGGAAGGTGCGACGGTATTCGCCGGGCGTCACGCCGAGCGCCCGGTCGAAGTGGCGGCGCAGGGTGGTCGCGGTGCCCGGGCCGCTGGCGGCAGCGATCGCGTCGAGGCCGTCGTCGGTGTGCTCTAGTAGCTCCTGGGCGCGGCGGATGCGCTGGTTCAGCAGCCACTGCGGCGGCGTCGTCCCCGTCGCCGAGCGGAACCGCCGGGCCAGGTGGCGGCCGCTGACGTTGGCCCGGCGGGCCAGGTCCTCGACCGTCAGCGGCTCGTCCAGCCGCCGCACCGCCCAGGCGAGCAGCTCGGCGAGCGGGCGGTCACCGGCGGGCGGGACCGGCGTGGTGACGAACTGCGCCTGCCCGCATCCACGCAGTCACCGCACCGCTCGCCGCCGAGGCGGTGTGCCGCATCCTCACCGGCCGGGCCCGCACCACCGGCGTCGCCTCGGCGGGCGCGATGTTCGACGCCGCCGACTTCCTCACCGCACTCGCCCCGGCCGTCGCGATCAGCGGCTGACGGCCGGCCACTGCGCGCGTGCGTCGATAAAGACGCGTGTGTCGATAAAGAGTGGACCATGGCCGGGCGGGGCGGTATCGTCTGGGACGGCTGTGGCCGGACCTTGAGGGGGTGAGCACCGTGAACATTGCAGTGAAGTGGGTGCTCCCCATATCCGTCACGGTCGGGCGACTGCGGTAGGTGCCGCCCGGGAGCGTCAGCACGACCTCCCGAAAGGTGACACCGATGCATACTCCAGTCATCACCCGCGTCGCCGAGTGGCAGTGGCATGCCCTCGACGACGACCTCGTCATCGGCCGCGGCGGCGCCTCAGCGCGACCCGACGGCCGGCTCTTCCTCAGCATCGACACGTGGCACGACGAGGTGTTCGAGCACCTCGCCACGACCATGCTGGCCGCGCTGCCCCGACCCCTGTTCACCGTCGTCGACGAGGCCGACCGTGACCTGCGCACCCGCTGGGTGCAGGCCGGCCTGACCACCCGCCGCCGGGAATGGGAGTACGTCCTGGCGGGCGGCGGGCCCGGGCGGGTACAACCGCCGGAGGTCCTGGCTCTGGGAACTGCGGCGCCGGAGCCGTTGCGGCGCCTGGACGGCGTGATCCGAGCCGAGATCGAGGACTCGATCGGCTGGGATCAGATGCCGGCGGCGGTACTGTCGCGGCCCCTGGACCCGGCCGACTACGTCGTCGCCACCGACGGTCCGGGCACCTATGTCGGGCTGGCCCGCCTGGCCCGGCTGCCGCGGTGCACCCGGATCGGTCTGCTCGCCGTGCGGCAGTCCCACCGCCGCCGCGGCATCGGCCTGGCCCTGCTGGGCGAGATCGGCCGGGCCGGCCACGACCGCGGTGTGCCGACGGTCGCCGAGGTGCACGAGGACAACACCGCGGCGATCGCCCTGTTCGAGGCGGCCGGCGCGGTGCGGCAGAACAGCAACCTCGAGCTGGTGATCCGCTGATGCCCCGCGCGACAGGCGGTATCCAGCTGGAGGGCCTCGTGGTGGAGTGCCTGCGCGACGCCAAGTTTCGCGTCGAGTTCCCGAACGGCCACGTCGTCCTCGCCCACATCAGCGGGAAGATCCGCAAGCACTACATCAAGATCATGCCCTTCGACCGCGTGCTGGTGGAGCTCAGCGAGTATGACCTGAGCCGCGGCCGCATCCTGTTCCGCTACCGCAACTGACCGTCGACCCCGCCGCCGTGCCCCGTCACCCGGGGCGCGGCGGTGGGCCGCTGCGGCCTTGCCGGCACGGCGTGCACCCGAGCTACCCGCCCGGGTGGCGACGGAGTCGGCTCAGGTGCGCAGGGTCCGGCTCGGCGGGCGGCCGTAGGCGCGGCGGTAGACGGTGGCGAAGTTGCCGGCCTTCGCGAAGCCCCAGCGGCCGGCGATGGCGGCCACCGTGGCGCCAGTCGTCGGGTCGGCGGCCTGCAGGTCGCGGTGGGCGCGCTCCAGGCGGGTCCGGCGCAGGTAGGCCATCGGGGTGGTGTCGTGGTGGCGGGCGAAGCCCTGCTGCAGGGCGCGCGGGGTGATGCCGGCCGCGGCCGCGATGTCGGAGACGGTGATCGGGTCGCCGGCGTGGTCCTCCATGAAGGACACGGCGCGGCGCAGGGCGGCCGGGTGCAGCGGGCTGGTGGGGGCGCTGTGGTGGGTGGTCATGGTGGTGTTCGGGAAGACGGCCAGCAGCGCCGTGGCGGCGGTGTCGGCGACCTGCTCGGCCACGAGCGGGGGCAATACCTGCGTGTCGCGGTCCATCAGGGTGCGGTGGACGTAGGCCAGGACGTGGGTCCAGTAGCGGCGCAGGGCCGGCGAGACGGGGGTCGGCGACTCGAAACGCAGGTCGCAGGCGTCGATGTCGGTGTGCACGGCGGCGGCCGCGGCGACCCGGGCCAGGGGCAGGCACAGGACGGCGACGTCGAAGTCGGCCAGGGTGGCGTGGCTGTCCGCGCCGAGGAGGTGCAGGAAGCCGTCGCCGGGGCGCTGGCGGACCTCCTCGCGGCCGGTGCGCAGGGTCATCTCGCCGCGCAGGAGCTGCTGGGCGCAGATGTAGTCGAACGGGTCGCCGTCGGTCACGAACCGGAACGAGTTGCGCAGCCGGTCGACGCGCAGCGGGCCGGCGGTGGCGGAGGTGAGGGCCAGCTCCGGCGGGGACTGGCGGGCCGTGAACCGCGAACGGTGCCCGACGTACATCTTCTCGATGACGTGCGTGGCCTCGTCGGCGTCCCGCGTGCTCATCGCCATGCGCTCCACCCGCATTCCGGCACGGTACCGCGACCGGCGGGGCCGCCGCCCGGACTTGCGGCGATTGCCGACGGTGCGACCGGCGCCCCCGCTCGGCGAGCGTGGACGCCGGCTGCCCGCTCAGCCCTTGAGCTGCTGGATCTTGTCCCGGAACAGGGTCGTCGCGATCGCGGCCTGGTGCGGCTGGCCCTTGAGGAACGACGCCGCGAACTTCTTCGCCTGCTCATAGGTGACGCTTGCCGGCAGCGGCGGCTCGTTGGGGTCCACGGCCACGTCGACGAGCGCCGGGCCGTCGTAGGCGAGCGCGTCGCGCAGCGCACCGGGCACGTCGCCGGGCTTGTCGACGTGGACGCCGAACCCGCCGCAGGCCCGCGCGACGGCCGCGTAGTCGGGCACCGGCTCGCCGAAGCGCACCCCGTGCTCGGGGAAGCCGAGCACCATCTGCTCCCACAGGATCTGGCCGAGCGAGTTGTTGTTGTTCACCACGATCTTGACCGGCAGCCGGTAGCGCACGGCGGTGCTGAACTCGGCCATGAGCATGGCGAAGCCGCCGTCACCGATCAGGGAGAGGACCTGGCGGCCGGGGTGGGCGAGCTGGGCCGCGATCGCGTAGGGCAGGCCGGGGGCCATCGTCGCCAGGGTGCCGGAGAGGTAGAACTCGCGCCGGCCGCGGATTCGCCAGTGCCGCGCGGCCCAGGTGGCGATGGTGCCGGAGTCGCAGGTGAGGATGGCGTCGTCGGTGGCCAGGGTGTCGAGCTGGGCGGCCAGATACTGCGGCGCGATCGGGTCGCGGTCGGCCGACTCCAGGCTGCGCATGCGCTCGTTCCAGTCGCGGACCTTCTCCTGGTAGCGCCGCAGATGCTTCGGCTCTTTGCGCTCGAGCAGCGGCAGGAGCGCCTCCAGGGTGGCGGCGACGTCGCCGACGAGCGGGACGTCGGTCGCGATGCGGGTGCCGGCCCGCCCGGGGTCGATCTCGACCTGGACGACCTTTGCCGCGCCGGGCTTGGGCAGGAACTTGGTGTAGGGAAAGTTCGTGCCGAGCATCAGCAGGGCGTCGCAGTCCTCCATGAGGTCCTCGCTCGGCTTGGTGCCGAGCAGGCCGAGGCCGCCGGTGACGTACGGCGAGTCGTCGGGCAGGACCATCTTCCCGGACAGGCTCTTGACGATCGGTGCGCCGAGGGTGTCGGCGACCCGCTCGAGCAGCGCCCCGGCCCCGCGCGCGCCGATCCCGGCCAGGATCGCGACCTTCTCGGCGCCGTTGAGCACGTCGGCGGCCGTGCGCAGGTCCGCGTCGCGGGGCCGGACGGCGGGTGCGAGGTAGATCGGCGCGGTCGACGGCGCCACGACCGGGGCGACCGTCTGGTACGGGTCCTTGCCCGCCGGCGCGACCTGGATGTCGTTCGGGATCGTCAGGTGGGCGACGCCGCGGCGGGCGTAGGCGGTGCGGATCGCGACGTCGACGAGGGCCGGCAGCTGGGCCGGGTTCATGATGATCTGGTTGTACTCGCTGACGTCCGCGAAGAACCGGTCGAGGTTGACCTCCTGCTGGTAGGCGGTGCCCAGGACGCTCGACTCCTGCAGCCCGGTGATGGCCAGGACGGGCACGTGGTCGAGCTTGGCGTCGTAGAGCCCGTTGGCCAGGTGGATGCCGCCCGGCCCGGACGTCGCCAGGCAGACGCCGATCCGGCCGGTCGTCTTGGCGTAGGCGGTCGCCATGAACGCGGCCGCCTCCTCGTGGTGCACCAGGACGAACCGGATCTTGTCGCGGTTGCGGCGCAGCCCCTCCATGATCCCGTTGATGCCGTCGCCCGGGATCCCGAACACGGTGTCGACGCCCCACTCGGCCAGCCGGGAGACCAGGACCTCAGCAGTAATCTCACCCATATCGGTGCCGCCTACCCGCCCGCGACCCGGTCAAACGGCCCCGTGCTACGGGCCGGTCGACCGGGCGCGGCCGCGGGCTCGGCGGGTCAGGCCTTCCTGGTGCCGCAGATGATGCCGTGCACCGGCACCATGTCCGCCGGCATCGTCGCGTGGTCCTGCGTGATGGCCCGGGTCACCTCGAACCCGGCCTCCTCCAGCCAGGCCGAGTAGGTCGAGACCTTCTGCGGGCCGCCCTGGGCCATCGTGCAGCCCAGGAAGTACGACGGGAAGAAGTCGACCGACGACGACTCGCGGATTTCCTCGGGGTAGATCGGCACCAGGATGTACACCTGGCCGCCCGGCTCCAGCGCGCCGGCGACCGCGCGCAGGATCCTCAGCACGTTGTCCCGGTCGAACATGTCCAGGAAGTGCTTGATGAGCACGAGGTCGAAGCCCTTCGGCACGCCCTTGAACACGTCGCCGCCGATGAACGAGCAGTGCCCGGCCAGGCCCGCCGCCTCGAAGTTGGCCAGGGCCTCGGCCTCCTTCTCGGGGAAGTCGAAGCAGGTGACGTGCAGGTTGTCGACGCCCTTGTGCCGGTAGGTGAGGATCGCGCCGAGCCCGGTGTTGCCGGCCAGGTCGAGCACCTTCTGCCCGGCGCCGACCTCGACGTTGTCGAAGAACCAGGGGTCGATGAACTCGGTGACCGCGTCCATCATGGAGCCCCAGGCCGAGCGCAGCTCGTCGTTGCCGAGGGTGGCCTCGTAGAACGTGCCGGTCAGCCCGAACAGCTTCTGCAGGCCGACGACCTCGCCGGCCCGGATGCTGTCGGTCAGGTAGTACAGCTGGCGCAGGCACACCACCTTGATCATGTTCATCCAGGGCAGCACCCGGGCGAAGTCCTCGTCGCCGAGCCGGGCCAGGCCGTCGAGGGTGTACTCGCCGGTGCGCTCGTCGAGCGCAATGAGGCCGTCCTTCACCGGCAGGAGCAGCAGCTGGTAGATCGCGTCCGGGGTGGCGCCGACGGCCGCACCGAGCTGCTCGGCGGTGAAGCGCTGGTTGGGCTGCTTGCGCATCAGGTCGACGATGCCGAGCTCGAACACGGACAGGATGTTCATGAACCGCATCGGCCCGAGATGGGCCTCGCGGAGCGTGACGAGTGTCTGATCCTTGGTGGGCACGGTTCCTCCGGTTCGTCGTTGGTTGCGGTGCTTGCTCATGGACGGGCCAGTGCGGTGCGCAGCGCGGTCTCGCACCACGCGTCGGGGTCCTCGGCGCGGCCGTCGCGGCGGGCGGCCACGAAGCCGTCCGGGCGGACCAGCACGACGCCGTCGTCGCCGTGGCCGCGCAGCCGCGCCCAGGTGCCGTCCGGGTCCTGCAGGTCGCCGCCCGGGCCGACCGCGTGCGCGGCCAGGGGCACGCCGAGGCGCCCGGCGGCGGCGATGCACGCGTCGAGCCACTCGTCGGCGCCGATCGCCAGGAACTCGCCCGGCTGCACCAGGTCGTGGGTGCCGATCCGGGTGCCCTCGTGGGTGAGCCAGGCGTGCGGCAGGCGGTGCCCGGGGCGCGCGGTCGCGACGTACTCCAGCCGCAGCGGGTCGGGCGCGGGCGGCGCTGTGCCGTCGGGGAGCACGGCCGGCGTCCCCGCGTAGTCGTAGCCGATCTCCAGCCCGAGGTGCTCGGTGGTGATGCGGTTGGTGTCGAAGTACTCCTTGAGCAGCATCCGCCGGGCCCGCCCGGCCAGGGTGTCGGCGAACAGCGCGGTCAGCTGGGCGCGGTTCCACTCGGGGCTGCCGGCCGCCGTGACACCTGTGCCGTTGGTGATGGCGATCTGGTTGAACACGGAGTACATCGCCCGCTCGACGACCGCCTCGGCGACCGGGCGCCGCTCGGCCTCGTAGCTGTCCAGCAGCCCCTCCCCCGCCGTCCCGCGCAGGACCGCGGCGAGCTTCCAGGCCAGGTTGTGCGCGTCCTGCACGCCGGTGTTGAGGCCGAGGCCGCCCGAGGGCGGGTGCCGGTGCGCGGCGTCGCCGACCAGGAACACGCGGCCGCGACGGAACGACGCCGCGACGGTCCCCTCGACCGGCCAGCGGTTGACGGCGTACACCTGCATCGGGTGCGCCGCGGGCAGCTTCAGCGTCCGCCGGACGAGCGCCACCACCTCGTCGTCGCCGAGGTGCGCGGCCTGCGGCGGCCGGGCGAACATCAGCGTCCACTCCTCGGCGTGGCGCCCCCACCGCGAGGGCCCCATCGGCACCACCCCGCAGTGCTCGAACCGCCCGTCGTCGGTGAGCGACGAGACCCGGTTCACCACCGCGTCGTCGTGCGGCAGGAAGCCGGAGAAGTCGCTGCGCACGTGCAGGTTGATCCACTCCAGGAACGTCGGCGTGCCCAGCATCGCGATCCGGGCGATGCGCCCGACGGTCTTGCCGCCGTCGGCGCCGATCAGGAACAGGGCCCGGATGTGGTACTCCATCCCGCTGTCGCGATCCCGCAGGAGTGCCGTGACACCGCCGTCGTCCTGCTCGAACGTCACGAGCTCGTGATGGAAGCGCACGCCGCCGGGGTTGCGCTTCTCCGCCTGCCGCCGCAGGAGCGGCTCGAGCCAGCGCTGTCCGAGGTTCGCGTGCCGGTAGGCGCTGGCGGCCGCGTACCGATCGGCCAGGCGCCCGCCGCCGTAGGCGTCGACCCGGTGCAGGACCTTGCGGTCGTAGGGCTCGTCGCCGCCGAGGCTGGTGAGCCACACCATGGCCGCCGACGTCTCGGGCGGGGCGGCCTCCCGGTAGATCTCGTCGGCCATCCCCAGCTGCCCGAACACCTCCATCGTCCGGCCGTTGAGGATGTGCGCCTTCGGATGCGGCGACGTCGAGGGGTGCCGCTCGACGAGCAGCGACTCGACGCCCAGGTCCGACAGCGCGATCGAGGCGGTGAGCCCCGACCCGCCCCCGCCGACGATGAGCACCGGGACGGTCCGCTCGGGCACTTGCTGCATCACGCCTCCAACGTATTGACGACTGTCGCCACACGCGCTCTCGTTGTTGCTCAGTGGCCGACCGCTCGGCGCAGCCACTCGCCCGGGTCGTCCGGGAGCCGGTCACCGCGCCAGGCCACGTGCTGGTCGGGGCGCACGAGTGCGGCGTCGCGCCCGTAGAGCTCGCGGATCTGCGGGTCGGGCGCGTCGAGCACCGTGAGCGGGATGCCGGCGGCGCGGGCGGCGGCCACGGCGGGCGCGGCGGCCGGCGGGTGCGGGCCGAGGCGCAGCAGCGTGAAGCCGGGCCCCAGGCGGTCGAAGAGCGAGTCGCCGGGCCCGCGCCCGGGTCCGCACCAGGCGTGCGGGGCGCGGCCGCCGGGGACGGCCGACGGCACGTACTCGGTCGGCGAGTCCGGCGGCGGCGCCGCCCGGTCCGGGTGCAGCAGCGGCGATCCGTCGTAGCGGGCGCCGAGCTGGACCCCGATCGAGGCGAACTGCTCCCCGTACGTCGACAGGAGCGCCCCGACCCGGTCGCGCTCGGCGGCCCCCTTCGCCGAGTCCTCCTCGAGCACGGCGGTGGGTGCGATGTCGGCGAGGTTGCGGTTGAGCCGGCGCGCCGCCGCGGTGTTGCGCAGCGCGATCGGCCGCCGCTCGGCCCCGTAGGACCCGACCAGCCCGGGGCCGCCCCAGCCCTGCAGCGCCCCGGCCAGCTTCCAGGCCAGGTTCGCACCGTCGTCGATCCCGGTGTTCATCCCGAACCCGCCGGTCGGCGTGAACAGGTGCGCGGCGTCGCCCGCGAGCAGCAGCCGCCGGTCGGCGAAGCGCTCGGCGACGAGCGCCTGCCCCGGCGTCCAGGCCCGCCGGTCGAGCACCTCGACCGGGACGTCGGCCCCGGCGGCCCGCCGGACCAGCTCGGCGGCCCGCCCGGGGTCCGGGTCGTCGGGGTCGATGGAGCTGGTCAGCAGGAAGAACTCCGACTCGCCGTCGAGTGCGATCAGGTTGACCGCGAGCTCGTCGTTGACGGCCCAGTAGCTCCAGGCCCGCGGCCCGGTCAGCACGTCCCGGTACAGCGTCGGCAGCCGCAGGTGCAGCGCCGTCGCCCGCCGGCCGAGGATGCGCTGGTCGACCCCGCCTTCCCCGGCGTAGTGCGCGCCGATGGCCGCCCGCACGACGCTGCGGGCCCCGTCGCAGCCCACGACGTACCGCGCCCGCCAGCGCTGCCGCCGCCCGTCACCGGCCCGCTCGGCGGTGGCCTCGGCCGCGCTGCCGTCCTGGCGCACGTCGAGCACCCGCCAGGCCGGCTGGACGGCGATGCCCGGCCGGGCCCGCGCGGCGGCGTGCAGGAGCCGCTCGACGTACATCTGGTTGGCCCGGTGCAGCGGCTCCGGCACCTGGTCGGTGGCTGCGGACTCGGCGACCGCCCGCCGCTTGGCCGCGGCCGAGGGCATCGGCAGCCGGGCCAGCGGATACCCGGCGTACCGGGTGAAGTAGGCGACGTCGGTCGGGTCCGCCGGGGGCAGCCCGAGCCCGCGCACCGCCTCGGCCAGCCCGAGCCGCCGGTAGTGCTCCATGGTCCGCGCGTTGTGCGTGCTGCCCCGCGGCGTGCCGCGCGGCCCGTCGCCGTCGTCGAGCACTGTGCACGCCACCCCGTGGTAATCGAGCAGCAGCGCCAGGGCGAGCCCGACCGGCCCGCCGCCCACGATCAGCACCGGCACCCGCACCACCGGCTCACCCTCCACCATGGATCCGCTCCCTGCGCTCAGTAGTGGTGCTTGGCGACCTCGGGGGGCAGCGGCGGCAACTCCACGACGCTGTCCGGCCGGCGGCTGAGGTACTGCGGGTAGCGCCCCTTGCGCCCGAGGAGCCGCCCGATCGGCGCGAGCACCCCGAACACCAGCCGCTGCACCGCGAGGGGTGTCGTGGTGAAGCGGACCACGTCGCCGTACTCCTGCGTGGTCACCGCCAGCTGCAGCAGGTGCGGCATCCCCTCGGGGCTCGTGCGGCCGTCCTGGGCCAGGCCGAACATCTGGCGCAGCACCAGCTCCTCCCACCGGGCGGCGTTCCCGATGACCTCGCAGATGTGGTACGACTCGTCACCCGTGCAGTTCCACCAGCGGTGCTTGATGCCGGGCTGCACCAGGATGCTCTGCCCCGGCTCCTCCAGGGTCACCTGGCGGCCGCCGATGAGGAACGCGACCCGGCCCCGCACGAGCGTGAAGCGCTCGGCGCTCACCGGGTGGATGTGCTCGCCGGAGACGGCCCCGCCGGGCGTCGCGTAGACGTCCATGACGGTCCGCTCGCCGCCGGTCTGCGACGACGGCGTGCGCACGACGACCTTCTCGCCGCAGCGCGGGTTCTCGTAGACTTCACCGGCCTCCACGGCCATGGCGACACCCCTCCACAGTGGACTTGTCGAGTGCTTGCCGTCCGAGTCTCGTGGGGTACCGCCGAAGCAGGCACTCACAATGTTGCCGCGCAACATCCGGAGCGGCGTCCCACCGGCCCGTCCATAGCGTTGACGGGGATTGCCATCGCAGCGGGCGGTGGCGGGAGGGATGCGGGACTATGGCACGACGGCTGTTCACGTCGGAGTCGGTGACCGAGGGCCACCCGGACAAGATCGCCGACCAGATCAGCGACGGCGTCCTCGACGCGCTGCTCGCCCAGGACCCGGGCAGCCGGGTCGCGGTCGAGACGCTCATCACGACCGGGCAGGTGCACGTCGCCGGGGAGGTGACGACGACGGCGTACGCCGACGTCGCCAGCATCGTGCGCGACACCGTGCTCGGCATCGGCTACGACTCCTCGCACAAGGGCTTCGACGGCGCGTCCTGCGGCGTCAGCGTCTCGATCGGGGCGCAGTCGCCGGACATCGCCCAGGGCCTGAGCGCGGCCCTGGAGCTGCGCACCGGCGCGTCGGCGCACGCGCTCGACGGGCAGGGGGCGGGCGACCAGGGCATGATGTTCGGCTTCGCCTGCCGGGAGACGCCGCAGCTCATGCCGCTGCCGATCGCGCTCGCGCACCGGCTGGCCGCGCGGCTCGCGGCGGCGCGCAAGGACAACGTGCTGCCGTACCTGCGGCCGGACGGCAAGACGCAGGTGACGGTCGAGTACGACGGGCGGCGGCCGGTCCGGCTGGACACCGTGGTCGTCTCCACCCAGCACGCGGCGAACATCTCCCTCGAGGAGCTGCTCACGCCGGACGTGCGCAAGCACGTCATCGGCCCGGTGATCGACGAGCTCGACCTGGACGTGTCCGACTACCGGCTGCTGGTCAACCCGACCGGGCGGTTCGAGGTGGGCGGGGCCGATGGGCGACGCCGGGCTGACCGGCCGGAAGATCATCGTCGACACCTACGGCGGGTACGCCCGCCACGGCGGCGGCGCGTTCTCCGGCAAGGATCCGTCCAAAGTGGACCGCTCGGCGGCGTACGCGATGCGCTGGGTGGCCAAGACCGTCGTCGCCGCGGGGCTGGCCGAGCGCTGCGAGGTGCAGGTCGCCTACGCGATCGGCAAGGCCCGCCCGGTCTCGCTGTTCGTGGAGACGTTCGGCACCGAGACGGTGCCGGTCGAGCGGATCGGCAAGGCCGTCGGCGAGGTGTTCGACCTGCGCCCGGCCGCGATCATCCGGGACCTGGACCTCACCCGGCCGGTCTACCGGCACACCGCGGCCTACGGGCACTTCGGCCGGGAACTGCCGCAGTTCACCTGGGAGCACACCGGCCGTGCGGCGGACCTGCGCGCGGCCGCGGAGTAATTGCAAAGATCGTTCGGATCCATTCGGGACCCGGCCTGCGCATTCTCACGCGTTGTGGGTATTGCGCCGGCCGGGCTGCGAATTCGAAGTCCGATAACCGCCACCGCGCGCGGGCATGGTGACCTCGGCCCCGTGGTACAAAGAAATTGCCGACTCCAGTAGATCATCCCTGACGGGCAGGTGACCGAAATTGACCGAGCATCCGAGCACGCAATTCGCGCGACCGGTCGAGGCGTCGCCACCGGCCCCGGGCGCGGACGGCAGCCGGTCGCGAATCGCGCTGCTGCTCATTGTCTGCGCGCAGTTCCTCATCATTCTCGACTCGTCGATCGTGACCGTCGCGCTGCCGAACATCCAGCACTCGCTGCACTTCAGCGCGGTCGGGGTGCAGGGCGTGGTGACCGCGTACAACGTGGCGTTCGCCGGTGCGCTGATCCTGGGCGGCCGGGTCGGCGACATGGTCGGCCGGCGCCGGATGTTCTGGATCGGCATGGTCACCTTCGCGCTCACGTCGCTGCTGTGCGGGCTCGCCGTCAACGCGACGATGCTGATCGTGGCCCGGGCCCTGCAGGGCTTCTCGGCCGCGGTCATCGCGCCGACCGCCCTGGCCCTGCTGACCACCACGTTCCCCGAGGGTCCTGTGCGCAACAGGGCGATGAGCACGTTCAGCGTCGCCACCGTGCTGGGCTTCGTCGGCGGCCTGGTGCTCAGCGGCCCGCTCGTGGACTGGCCGGGCTGGCCGAGCGTGTTCTACGTGGCGGTGCCGGTCGGGCTCGTCGTCGCCGCCCTGGCGCCGCGGTACGTCAACCCGGTGCCGGCCCGCCGCAGCCGCGTCGACGTCCTGGGGGCGGTCCTGGTGACGGCGGCCGTCGCGGTCATCGTCATCGCGCCGGGCCAGGGCGCCACCCACGGCTGGACCTCGGCCCGCTTCCTGCTGACCCTCGCCGCGGGCCTGGTCCTGCTGGGCGCGTTCGTGCTCGTCGAGACCCGGGCCGCCGAGCCGCTGGTCCGGCTCGGGTTCTTCCGGGTGCGCACGGTGCGGGCGGCCAACGCGGTGACCCTCATCGGCGGCGCGATGAACGGCGCCGGCTACCTGCTGCTGACGCTCTACCTGCAGGAGGTCCTGCACTACACGCCGATCCAGGCCGGTCTCGCGGTCGCGCCGACAGGGGTGGCCAACGTGCTGCTCGGGCGGGTCGCCGGGAAGCTCGTCACCCGGTTCGGGGTGCGCACCATGATGACCGTGGCCACCGCGGTCGGCGCGCTCAGCATCGCCGCCCTGGCACTCTCGCTGCGGCCGCACCAGAGCTACGGGGTGCTCGTGGTGCCGATCGTGCTCATGGGCATGTGCTTCCTGATGACGACGGTCAGCGCCACGATCGGCGCCGTGGCCGGGGTCAGCAACGCCGAGCAGGGCCTGGCCGGCGGGCTTCGCCAGACCTCGCTGCAGCTCGGCATCGCGCTCGGCGTGGCCGCATTCGTCTCGGTCGCGGCCAGCCGCACCGCGTCGGTCTCCGGCGGCGCCCATCCGATGGCCGCGGACGCCGCACTGGTCTCGGGCTTCCAGGTCGGGCTGCTCGCGCTCGCCGCGTTCGCGCTGCTGGCCGCGCTCATCGCGTGGGCCGGCTTCCGCCCGGCCCGCTCGCGGGTTTAGGACATTGCCCGCGCGGTCGCCGGCAAATTGCCGATGAATAGCCGGCGACCGCGCAAACAATTGGTCATCGTGATCTGAAATTTTGCCCGCGTGATGAGTTTCGCATCGGGCCGGCCCCTCGATCACCGAGCGCATCCACGGAATTGCGCTACGATGACTTTATTGATGTCGTTCAATGTTGAGCATTGTCGCGACTATCAACCGGCGAGTTCCGCTGTACGGTTTCGCCGGAGGGGCCGAAACGTGAGGGCTGATGCCGATGTTGACACACGACCACGCCTCCAGACATGACACGACCGGGGCGCGCGGAGGACCCCGGTCCGCCGGAGCGCCGAGATGAGCGACGCCCGATTCGCCATTCTCGGCCCGCTCGAAGTCAGCGCCGCCGCGATCACCTCGCCCAAGCAGCGCGTCGTGCTGGCCACCCTGCTGCTCAGCGCCAACCAGGTCGTCGACGTGGACGACCTCATCGAGCGGGTGTGGGAGGACGACGAGGGCCCGCACCGGCGGCGCAGCGCCCTGCAGGTGCACGTCGCCCGGCTGCGCAAGACCCTCGAAGTGGCCGGCACGGGCGCCGCGATCTGCACGCACGCCCACGGCTACGAGATCGAGATGCCCGACGACCAACTGGACCTGACCCGGTTCGCCGCGCTGCGCCACCGGGCCGGGCGCGCCCGCGACGCCGGCGAGCCCGGCGAGGAGTCCGCGCTGCTGCAGGAGGCCCTGGCGCTCTGGCGGGGCCGGCCGCTGCTGGACGTCGAGTCGGAGTCGCTGCGCCGTGACCACATGCCGTGGCTCAACGAGCAGTGGCTGGGCACCGTGGAGCGCCACATCGACCTGGAGCTGCAGCTGGGCCGGGCCCAGGAGGTGATCCCGGCCATCCGCGCGGCCATCGCCGGGCACCCGCTGCGCGAAAGCCTCTGGTGCCAGCTGATGCTCGCCTGCCACCAGTGCGGGCGGCGGGTCGAGGCGGTGGACGCGTACCACAGCCTCCGCCAGACCCTGTCCGACCAGCTCGGCGTCGCCCCCGGCGCCCGGGCCGCCGCCATCTTCCAGCGCATCCTGCAGGACCAGGGCCCGCCCCGCACCACCGCCACCGTCACCGCGCCGCCCCCACCCGTACCCGCACCCGCGCACCGCTGGTCGATGGTGTGCCAGCTGCCACCGGACCGCCCCGACTTCGCCGGCCGCACGGCCGCGCTGGAGCACCTCGAGGGCGTCCTCACCGGCGGCGGCATGCCCGTCGCCATGGTGCTGGGGCTCCCCGGCGTCGGCAAGACCGCCCTGGCCGTCCACCTCGCGCACCGGCTGCGCCACCATTTCCCGGACGGCCAGTGGTACGTCGGGCTCACCAACGACCAGTGCCGCACCCGCGAACTGCGCACCGTCCTGGGCGAGCTGATCCGGGCCTCGGGCGCCGACACCGACGGCGGCTGCGACACCATCGAGTCGATGGCCGCCTTCCTGCGCGGCCGGCTGGCCGACCGCCGGGTGCTGCTGCTGCTCGACGACGCCGTGGACGCGGACCAGGTGAGCCACCTGCTGCCGGGCACCTCCGGCAGCGCCGTCCTGCTGACGAGCCGCTTCTACCAGCCGACGCTCGTGGCCCGGCACTCGGCGGTGCCCTATCGCCTGGACGAGCTCGGCACCGACGAGTCCCTCACCCTGCTGGCCCGCCTCCTCGGGGCCGGACGCGTCGAGGCCGAGCCCGACGCCGCCGCCGACCTCGTGCACCTGTGCGGCCACCTCCCGCTGGCGTTGCAGCTGGCGGCGGCGGCCCTGCTCTACCGCCCGCACCGCCAGATCGCCGACTACGTGGCCGAGCTGCGCAGCGGCAACCGCCTGAGCGAGCTGTCGGCCGGCCACGGCCGCCGCACCGCGCTGCGCCACGCCTTCGACGGCTCCTACGCCTCCCTGTCGACCCGGGCCCGCCGCCTCTTCCGCCACCTGGGCGCCGCCCACGCCGAGTTCACCGGCTCCGCCCCGGCCGTGCAGCCGGACATGGCCGACGCCCTGGACGAGCTCGTGGCCGCGCACCTGGTGGAGGAGCACAAACCCGGCCGCTTCCGGGTGCCCAAGCTGCTGCACCTCTACGCGGCCGAGCGGGCGGCGGAGACCACCCAGCCGCGGTTCTCGCTGGTGCCGCGCACGGTGTAGCCGTTGCGGGGGTTGCCGCTCAGGCGGGGCGCCGCGGGGCTCGGGCGATGCCCGGGCCCCGCAGCACGCTGCGCTCGGCGCTCAGGCGTGGGCCGGGGCGGCGATCAGCAGGCTCGTCTCCAGCGCGAGCGGGTGGACCGCCTCCAGGTGCAGGCCGGCGGCGGCCAGGAGTGAGCGGTAGCCGGGCAGGGTCCGTTCGCGGCCGCCGGCCACGACCATGAGGTGGACGTCCCACAGGACCGGGAGGAGTTGCTCGTCGGCCTCCGGGATGACGCGCTCCACCACCAGGAGGCGCGCGTGCGGGAGCATTGCGCGGCGGCACGTGTCGAGGAGCTGCACGCAGTGCTCGTCGTCCCAGTCCTGCAGGACGCGCGAGAGCACGTAGGCGTCGGCGCCCGGGGGCACTGCCGCGAACACGTCCCCGGCCCGAGCCTCGTGGCGGCCCCGGCCCAGTTCGCGGGTGAGCAGCGCGTCGGCCAGGGGGACCACGTGGGGCTGGTCGACGACGGTGCCGTACAGATGCGGGTGGGTGCGGAGGATCGTGGCCAGCAGCGCCCCGTTGCCCCCGGCCACGTCGATGACCCGCGCGCAGCTTGCGAAGTCGAAGGCGGTGGCCACGTCGGCGAAGAACAGGTTGCCGGCGCTCATCGCGCCCTGGAAGCGGGTGGCGGCGGCCGGCTCGGCGCGCAGATAGTCGCCGAGCGGGCGGCCGTGGGCGTAGGTGAAGCCGGGCTCGCCGGTGAGGACCGTCGACGGGAGGGCCTCCCAGGCCCGGGCGAACTCCTCGCTGTAGACCCGGCACAGGGCGTTCATCGAGCCGGGGACGTCGGTGCGCAGCAGCCGGCCGGCGGGGGTCAGGTGGTAGCCGTCCCCGTCCTGCGTGACCAGGCCGATCGCGGCCAGCAGGCGCAGCAGGCGGCCCAGGCGGTCCGGGTCGGCGCCCAGGCGGATCGTCAGCGCCTTCAAGGTGGCCGCGCCGGCGCCTATCGCGTCCGGCAGGCCGAGGGTGACGGCGGCGTGCATGGCCTGGGCCCGCCACCAGCCCGTCGCCACGTCGATGACCTGGCGGGCCGCGCGCTCCGAGGCCGTCATGCGCCGGCCTCGTGCAGCAGGGTCCGGTGCCTGTCGCGCAGTTCGCGTTTGAGGACCTTGCCGGTCACGCCGACCGGGAGGTCCTCGCGGCCCGCGGCCACCAGCACGCGGCGCAGGACGGCGAGTCCGTTGTCGCGCAGTGCGGCGTTGCAGCGCTCCAGCAGTACAGCCGCGTCCGGGGCTTTGGCAGTCTGCACGCCGGCGCGGAACAGCACGATCGCGATCGGGGCGCAGAAGCCGGGGTTGTCGGGGTCGTCGGTGGCGATGACGGCGGTGTCCAGGGCGCCCGTCTCGTTGAGGACGATCTCCTCGATGGGCAGGCTGTACACCGGGCCGTGCACCGAGGGGATGACGTCGGGGATGCGGTCGAGGTGGAACCAGTTGCCCTCGGCGTCGCGGCGGGCGACGTCGCCGGTCAGGAAGTAGCCGTTGAGCATCGAGCGCTGGGTGAGGGCCGGGTCGTCCCAGTAGCCGGGGGTCACGCTCGGGGTCCGCACGCCGAGCAGGCCGGCCTCGCCCGGGCCCGCCTCGGAGCCGTCCGGGCGCAGCGCCGCGGCCTTGCGCACGACGCCGACGGGCCTGCCGATCCGCCGGCCGTACGCGCTGCTCTCCGGCGTATGCGCCTGCCGGAACAGGACCATGCCCATCTCCGAGGAGCCGAGGCCGTCGAGGTATCGGCTGCCGGGGACCGGGCCGTTGCGGCCCGGGCGCTGCCCGAGGGCGATCAGCGGGCGGATGTGCCGCTCGTGGGAGGCGTCGCCCATGCCGTTCCAGGTGTGCACGCCCTGGGCCGCGGCGGGCTCGATGCCGGCCGGGTCGACCTCGGCCAGGGTCAGCGGGAAGCCGAGCACGATCGTCGGGCGGAAGGCGTTGACCGCGCGGGCCACCCCCGCGCCGTCGGGCTCGTCGAGGACCATCGTGGGCAGGCCGAGCATGATAGCCAGGCTCAGGTAGCTGATGCCGGCCGAGTGGCTGTGCGGCAGCGCCGAGAGCAGCCGGTCCGAGCGCAGCGACGGGTAGTTGAGCAGCCGCTCGCGCTTGCCGACGAAGAACGAGCCGTGCGCGAAGACCGGCGCCTTCGGGCGGCCGGTGGTGCCCGACGAGTGGGAGATCATCACCAGCTCGTCCGGGCCGTGGCGGTAGGGGAATCCGGCCAGCGGGCCCCGCGGCGCCGGCAGCGCCTTGTCCAGCTCCTGGATGTTGGCGGTCGGCAGCTCGGCCGCGCCGGACGCGGCCCAGGCGTCGGTGACCCGCTCGAGGCCGTCACCGTCGCCGACCACGAGCGCGCACTGGGTCCGCTGGAAGTAGTCGGCCGCCGTGGGCGCGGCCATCCGCGGGTTGCAGTGCACGGCGGCGGCGCCCAGGCCGGTGACGGCGATGTGGTGGACGAGCCCGAGCAGACCGTTGCGGGTGTACACGCCCACCCGGGCGGTGCTGTCGACACCCTGGTCGCGGTACCAGGCCGCGAGCCGCAGCGCCCGGTCGCGCAGGTCGTCGAGGGACAGGCCGGGCACCTCGCGGGTGTCCCAGTCGGGCGCCGTCACGTCCGGGTGGAAGATCAGCGGGCGGGACCGGTCGTCGGCGACGTCGTAGGCGTGCCAGAAGAAGTTCCCGGCGCCGAGCTCGTCGCGCAGGAACAGCCGCATCCGCTGCGCTATCGATCGGTGCGTGCCGAGGAGGTACACAGGAAGGCTCCTATTCGGTCGTGATGTACTCGCGCAGCCCGGCCCGGTTGCGCAGCAGCTTGCCCCCGGCCGTGCGGGGCAGCTCGGGCGTGAGGTGGTAGCGGTCCGGCAGCGTCGCCGGGCCGAGCACCTGCCGGCACCACTCGGCCAGCTCGTGCGGGTTGATGTGCGGTGACGCGGCGACGTACGCCTCAATGTCCTCGCCGTCGAGCACGACCGCGTCGACGACGGCCCGGTGCGCGCGCAGCGCCCGCTCCACCGCGAACAGGTCGACGTCGGGGCGGCGGGCCGCGCCGGTCGCCGCCCGGCCGCGCAGCCGCAGCACGCCGGTGTCGGGGTCCGCGGCGACCAGGTCGTGGGTCGGCAGCCAGCCGCCGAAGCCGACCTGCGGGTCGAAGGGGTACGGCGAGCGCGGCGCGTAGACCTCCAGGGCCCCGCCGACGATCCGGGTCCGCACGCCGGGGACCGGGCGGCCCAGGAACGGCGGCCCGTGCTGGCCGGCCAGGTCGGTGGCGACGAGGCCGGTCTCCGAGGTGCCGTACGCCTGTCCGATGTGGACGCCGTAGCGCTCCGCGAAGGCGTGGTACGTCTCCGGCGGCAGCATCTCCCCGCCGCACAGCGCCAGCCGCAGCCGCGGGGCCGGGCGCGGCCGCTCGACGAGCGCGGCGAAGTCGCCGGGCGCGCCGATGACCGCGTCGACGTCCAGGGCCCGGGCCGGGCCGGCCGGCAGGACCAGCTCGGCGCCCGCCGCGAGCGCGTGCAGGATGCCGCAGACGAGGCCGTAGGAGTGGACGAACGACTCGAGCAGCAGCACCCGCTCCCCGGCCCGCGGCATCCCGGCCAGGGCCTGCAGCCGGTCCAGCTCGGCGATGAGCGACTCCGGGGTCCGGCCGACGAGCCGCGGCCGGCCGGTCGTCCCCGACGACAGCTGCAGCAGGCAGTCGCCGCTGCGGGCCGGCTCGCCGGCCGGGTCGCGCACCACCCGGACCTCCGCCTCGTCGACGAAGGCGCCGGGCGGGGCGGGCACGCCGATGGTGACCTGGAACTCGGGCCGGCACGGGCGCAGCGGCGACCGGTCACCGGTCAGCGGCACCCACTGTTCGACGAGCACCACCTGGGCGCCCAGGGACCACAGCGCCAGCAGGGTCCACAGCAGCGTCAGGCTGCGCGGGCCCTTGAGCACGACCGTGCGGCCCGGGCCGAGGCCCTGGGCGCGCAGCACCCGGGCGAGCCACGCGACCTGCTCGCGCAGCTCGCCGTGGGTCGCCGGGCGCCGGCCCCGGGCCCATACCGCGTCGTCCGGTCCCCCGGCGAGCAGCTCCTCGCCCCACCACGACTCCGACATGTCCGGGCTCCCTCGGGCAGTTGCGGACGGGCTACTTCTCCACGCAGAACTCGCCGACCGGCCAGCCGACGTGGCGCTGGTCGGTGGCGATGTACCCGAGCAGCTCGTCGCCGGGCTTAAGCTCGGTCACGTTGAGCACGGTGCCGCCCGGGCCGAGCACCCGCACGTGCCAGTCGTCCTGCACGATGAGCGTGACCTCGGCCCCGTCCTCGGCGGCGGCCCGGATCGTGAGCAGCGGGCGCGACTCGAGCTTGATGCGCCCGACGACGACGCGGCGGGTGCGGCCGTCGGCGCCGACCGCGAGGACGGTGCTGCCGGCCTTGAGCTCGCTGAGGTAGTTGGTGCGGTTGTCCTGGCCGACGACGTACGAGTGCAGGGCGCCCGCGTTGACCCGGAACGGGCGGGTCGGCATGTAGGGCAGCGGGTGCGTCTCGCTGGAGCACAGGATGAAGCCGTGCGAGTAGGAGCCGACGAGGATGCCCTCGTCCTTCTCGAAGTGCGTGCAGGTGTCGACGCAGACCCGATCGCCCAGGCCGCTGTGCTCGATCGCCGTCACGTGCAGCTTCTGCAGCGTCAGCGGGCTGGTCGTGGCCCGCATCGCCGCGACGAGGCGGAAGACGTCGTTGGCGTCGCGGGGCGCCAGGAGCACGCCCTCGGAGCCCTTCTCCAGCACGTCGATGATGATCCGGGCCTCGTCGAGCTCCTCGGCCCGGCAGATCAGCGTCCCCGGCGCCTTGTCGGCGGCGGCGATGACGATCTCCAGTGGGATCTTCGTCGGGTCCTTGAACTGCACGACCGTGTAGGGCAGGCGGGAGGCGGACTGGCAGGCCAGCGTCAGCGACGGGTCATCGGTCACGTTCACCACGGCGCCGCCGGTCTGGCCCTGCGGTCGCGGGCGGGACAGCACCTCGGTGATGCCGCGCTCGTCGCCGACCTCCTCCAGCAGCACGTAGTCGCCGAGGTCGGCGACGTCGTCGTGCGGGCCGGCGAGGACCTTCAGGACCGTCGGCGGCAGCGTGCGCAGCGTCTGCGGGCTGTCGTCGACGATGGCCTCGACGCCGGCGTGGATCGCGGCGTCCACAATGGACTCGCGCTGCTCGTCGGGGACGGTGCGCAGGTCGATCCAGGCGAACTTCATCGGACTCCCTCTCTGGTCAGCTCCGGCTGATCGGTATGCGGGTGGGGGTGGCCGTGCACGATCTCGGCGAGCTCCCGCACGGCCCGGCGGGGCACGGCGTGGTTGAACACCCGGCGACCGATCGCGAGACCGGCGCAGCCGGTGCCGATCGCCGCCGTGGCGAAGTCGGCCAGGCTCTGCCGCTCGTCCTTGCCGCCGGCCACCACCACCGGGATCGGGGAGGCGGCGACGACATCGGCCATCCGGTGCGACGGCGCGGCGAACACCGTCTTGACGATGTCGACCCCGAGGTCGGCGGCGATGCTCACCACGTGGGCGAGCAGGGTGGCGTCGGCCGGGTTCTCGATGCGCGGGCCGCGCGGATACACCATCGCGAGCAGCGGCACGCCCCACCGCTCGCAGCCCGCGGCCACCCGGCCGAGGTCGGCCAGCTGCCCGGCCTCGGTGTCGGAGCCGATGTTGACGTGCACGCTCACCGCGTCGGCGCCGAGCTGCACGGCCTCCTCGACGCCGCCGACGAGGACCTTGGCGTTGCTGTCGGGCGCGTGCGGCGTGCTGGCGCTCAGGTGCACGACGAGCGCGCAGCGGGCCAGCAGGTTGGGGTCGATGACCCGGGCCCGGCCCTTGTGCACGACGATCGCGTCGGCGCCGCCGATGACGACCTCCTCGAGCAGCCGGCCGTAGCGGCGCATGTCGGCGATCGGCCCGTCGGACACGGAGTGGTCGAGCGGCACGAACAGGAACCGCCCGTCGCCGCGGCGCGAGAGCCGCGACAGTCGCAGGGACTTCCCGGTCAGCGTGGTCATGCGGGTGCTCCTCGGTTGAGTCGAGTGCAGACCTCCTGCCGCACCCGCTGCTCGAACACGGTCCGGCGCAGGTCGGCGGGGAGCAGCGGGCACGGCGCGGGGTCGTGCGCGGCGTCCACGAGCCGCTGCGCGGTGGCCCGGTAGCGGCCGTCACCGCGGTCGCGCTCGGCCGCCGGGAACAGCCCGGCCAGGTCGTCCTCCAGCGCGGCGGGGTCGGCGCCGACCCGGATCGCGCACGGTCCGCGGTCGGTGGTGGCGACGAGCACGTGGCCGTAGGCGCAGGCGGCGATCGCGAACCGGATCGCGGTGCCGGCCCCGCCGGCCCGGAAGCTCGTCGGCGTCATCCCGAGGATCTGCGCGGACAGCGCGTAGAAGTGCCCGTTGGAGTTGAACCCGGCGTCGTAGATGGCGTCGGTGATGGTCGCCGCGTGCGCGAGCTCGTCGAGCACCCGCCGCGCCCGCCGCCCGCCGGCGTAGGCGTTGGGCGTGATGCCCATGACGGCCTTGAAGATCCGGTGGAAGTGGAACCGGCTGAGCCCGGCGCTCTCGGCGAGCGTCCCGAGCAGCGGCACCTCCTGGGCCGTCTCGATGAGCCGGCAGGCCCGCACCACCGCCGGGACGTGCCGCGCGGACGCGCCGAGATCGTCCGGGCGGCGGCGGTGGTGGCGGCGCCGGTGGCGTCCGTAGTCGCGCTTTCGACGGTGGTCCTCGGCTGTGACCTGGGCGATGACTGGCACGCTGTCGAGGCTGCCAGCCAGCGCCTGCAGTCCGGCTTCGCGCGCCTTTCACATCGCTTTCAATCGAGGGTGTACTCCTGCGAGCCCGCGGATTCGATGACGCGCGCCGCGACGAGGCAGCCCAGCCGCGCCGACTCGCGCAGCGACCGCCCGTGCAGGACACCGGCGAAGAACCCGGCCCGGAACCCGTCGCCGACGCCCGTCGGGTCGACGACCCGCGCGGTCGCGGCGGCCGGCACCGTGAACCGCTCGTGCCGCGTGGCGACGTGGACCCCGCGCTCGGCGAGCGTCGTCACCCTGACCTCGACCCGGGCCTGCAGCTGCGCCGCCGTGCACCCGGTCTTCGCCTCCAGCAGCGCGCCCTCGTACTCGTTGGTCAGCAGGTATCGCGCCCCGTCGATGAACGCCAAGATGTCCGCGCCGTCGAAGCGGGCCAGCTGCTGGGACGGGTCGACGGCGAACGGGATGCCCAGCTTCCGGCACTCGTCGGCCCGCGCGAGCATCGTCGCGGGCTCGTCGGCGCCGATGAGCACCAGGTCGAACGGCTCCCCGATGTCGCTCAGCCGGACGGCCCCGGACTCGGCCATGGCGCCCGGATAGAACGAGGCGATCTGGCACTGGTTGCGGTCGGTGGTGCACACGAACCGGGCCGTGTGCCGGGACCGGCTGACGTGCACGTGGGAGCAGTCGACGCCGTGCCGCTCCAGCCAGGCCCGGTATTCGCCGAAGTCCGCGCCGACGCCGCCGAGCAGCACCGGGCGCAGCCCGAGCAGCCCGAGCCCGTAGGCGATGTTGGCCGCCACCCCGCCCCGCCGCACGACGAGCTCGTCGACGAGGAAGCTCAGCGACACCACGTCGAGCCGCTCGGCGAGCAGCTGCCCGGCGAACTCCCCCGGGAACGTCATGAGATGGTCGGTGGCAATGGACCCGGAAACCGCGATTCGCACCATGCCGTCGACGGTATGAGCGCACCGTCGAGGCACATCTCCGCATCTTGCTACGCGAACGGCCCGCGCACACTCACACCGCCGTCGACGACCAGGCTCTGCCCGGTCACGTACGCCGAGAGCGGTGACGCGAGATAGACCACCGCCGCCGCGGCGTCGCCGGTCCGCCCGAGCCGGCCCATGGGAATCTCCGGCACGTCGTCGCGCTCGTCGCCCGACGATCCGGCCGCCTGCGTCGCGACGGCCCCGCAGGCCACGACGTTCATGCGGATGCCGTCGCGGGCGTACTCGGCGGCGACCGTCCTGGCGAGGCTGGCCAGCCCGGCCTTGGCCGCCCCGTACCCGGCCTGCGTGGGCGCGGCCATGACCCCGGTCACCGACCCGACGCTGACGATGCTGCCACCGCCGCCCTGCCGGAGAAACGCGCGGATCGCGGCCCGGGCGGCCCAGAACACGTACCGCAGGTTCATGGCGTGGACCAGCTCCCAGTCCTCGTCCGCCATCTCGTGCACCTTCACCGCCGGCACGAACGCCACCTGCCCGCCGGCCACCGTGACCAGGCAGTCGATCCGCCCGAGCGCGGCGACGGTCCGCTCGACGAACCCGTCGACGTCCTCGCGGCGGCGCACGTCCCCGGCCAGTGCGACCGCCCGGTCCCCCAGCTCGTGCGCCGCCTCCTGCGCCCGCTGCGGGTCGACGTCGGCGACCGCCACCCGGGCCCCGGCCGCGGCCAGCGCCCGCGACACGGCCCGCCCGATGCCACCTCCACCGCCCCCGATGACGAGGGCACTGCGGTCCGGCAACGGCTGCGCGAAGTCGTTCATGCCCGGATCGTCCCACGGCACCGCGTCCGGTAGCGTGGGCGGTGATGGACAGGGATCTTGTTGCGGCCCGGGAGCTGGCCGCGGGCCTGGCGGTCCGGGCCGGGCGGCTGCAGGTCGAGCGGCGCGACACGCTGCGGGTCGGGGCGCCCAAGGCGCACGCCAACGACGTCGTGTCCGACGTCGACATCGCCAGCGAGCGGCTCATCGTCGACGCTCTCCGGGAGGCCTGGCCGCAGGATGCGGTGCAGGCCGAGGAGGGCCATGGCGGCGGGGGCACCTCGGGGTGGCAGTGGGTTGTCGACCCGCTCGACGGGACGCGCAACTACATCAGCCGGACCGGGCCGTGGTCGGTGTGCATCGCGCTCTACGAGGGCGACGAGCCACGGGTCGCTGTCGTGTACGAGCCGGTCGCCGATGAGACGTTCACGGCCGTCGACGGGGGCGGGGCCGAGCTGAACGGGGAGCGGCTCACCGTGTCGGGCGGGCCCGCGCTCGACACGGCGCTCGTCGGCGTCAGCTTCCAGCCCAACCCGGCCACCAAGGCGCGGGCCGGGCGGGTGGTGCGGGACCTGCTGCCGGCGTGCGGCGACATCCGGCGGGTGCCGGCCGCGCTGAACCTGGTGTACCTCGCGGCCGGGCGGCTCGACGGCGGGCTCGCACTCGACACGAACCTGTGGGACATCGCGGCCGGGGCGCTCGTCGCGCGGGAGGCCGGGGTCGTGCTCGGCGGCCGGGGCGACGCGTTCAGCACCGAGCTGACGATCGGGGCCGCGCCGGCCCTGTGGGACTCCCTCGCCGAGCTGGTGCGCGGCGTGGCCTGAGCCGGCCGGGTGCTCAGACGACAGTGATCACGGCGTCGGCCACGCCCGCCTCGTCCAGCAGGCGTCCGCGCAGCGCGGTGACGTGGGCGACCAGGTCGGTGCCGGGGCGCTCGCGGACCGTGGCGGTGGGCTCCACCTCCATCGTGACCAGCAGCTGGGACGGGCCCACGTACACCGCACGCATGTCGTGTATCCGCTCGATCCACGGCTGCGGGCCGACCGCGGCGTGCAGCGACTCCATCACGTCGTCCGGCGCGGCGGCGTCGATCAGCAGCGCCTTGGACCGGCGGGCCAGGAGCCACGCCACGACCGCCAGGAGCACACCGATCGCGATACTGGCGGCCGGGTCCCACCATGCCCATCCGGTGAGCATGTGCAGTACAAGTGCCAGCAGTGCCAGAGCGATGCCGATGAGGGCGGCCGAGTCCTCGAGGAACACGGTCGTGGCGCTGGGGTCCGAGGCCATCGTCAGGTGCTCGCGGACCGTGCGGCGGCGGCGTTTCGCGTCCTCGCGCAGCTGGCGGCGGGCGGTCAGCCAGGACCAGGTCTCGAAGCCGGCCGAGACGACGAGGACGGCGACGCCGACCCACGGGCTTTCCAGCGGCTCGGGCAGCAGCAGGCTGCGCACGCCCTCGGCCGCCGACAGCAGGCCGCCGACGAGGAAGATGCCCAGCGCGGCCAGGAACGCCCAGAAGAAGCGCTCCTGACCGTAGCCGAACGGGTGGCGGCGGTCCGGGCCGCGCTTCGAGCGGCGCAGGCCCAGCCAGAGCAGGATCTCGTTGCCGGTGTCAGCGAGCGAGTGCAGGGTCTCGGCCCAGAGTGCCGCCGAGCCGGTGACGAGCGCGGCCACCGCCTTGGCCACGGCGATCGCCAGGTTCGCGCCGGCCGCCACGACAACCGTCTTGGTGCTGCTCTCATCGCTGTCCGCCATAGGCCGTCGATACCCACCGGCCCGGGCGGGTGAACGTCGGCGTTGGATCCGCCGGCCGGGCCGGGTCACGGCGTGGCCGCGCTGGCGACGATGGTGGACGCGGTGCAGCTGACCGAGTACATGCTGATCTTCAGCGCGGTGGTGCTGCCGCTGACGTCCCTGCCCATCCTGGTGGTCACCAACGACCGGGACTACCTCGGCGATCGGGTGAACGGGCGGCTCGCCAACGCGCTCGGGCTGCTGTACCTGGTCGTCATCGTGGTGACCGCGGCGGCCGCGATCCCGCTGCTCGTCATGACCGGCATGGGAGGCTGACGTGCCATGCCGACCGTCCCCAACCCAGCACACCCGACGCCCACCGCCATCAACGCCGCCCGACAAACGCCGACTTTTATCAACGTCGACCGACCCGCGCCGACCGCAATCGACGCCTCTCGACGGACGTCGATTTTCGTCAACATCGACCGACCCGCGTCGACTGTCCTCGACGCTGAACGGCCAACGCCGCCTGTTGTCGACGTTGAACGACATTCACCGACTGCAATCTGCATCCCCCGACGGACACCGACATCCGTCAACATCGAGCAACCTGCACCGACCGCAATCAACGTCCCCCCCGCAGACGGCGACTTTCGTCAACGTCGACCGACCTGCGCCAACCGCAATCGATACCTCTCGACGGACGTCGATTTCCGTCAACATCGACCGACCTGCACCGACTGCCGTCGACGTCGACCGACCTGCACCGACCGCAATCAACGTCTCCCCACAGACGGCAACTTTCGTCAACGCTGAGCGGCCTGCGCCAACTGCAATCAACATCCCCCGACGGACGCCGACTTCCGTCAACATCGACCGACCCGCGTCGACTGTCCTCGACGCTGAACAGCCAACGCCGCCTGTTGTCGACGTTGAACGACATTCACCGACTGCAATCTGCATCTCCCGACGGACGCCGACTTCCGCCAACATCGAGCAACATGCGCCGACTTCCGCCAACATCGAGCAACATGCGCCGACTTCCGCCAACGTCGACCGGCCGGCGCCGACGGTCGTCGACGTTGGGTGGGCGATGCCGACTGTGCCGACGTTGAGCGGTCTGCGCCGACGGTCGTCGACGTTGGTCGGGCGATGCCGACTGTTATCGACGTTGAGCGGTCTGCGTCGACTGCAGGCAACGCCCCTCGACGGACGGGGATTTTCGTCGATGTTGAGTGGCCTGGGCTGATTTTCGTCGATGTTGAGCGGGGCATGTTGATTGTTGTCGACATCGATCGAAGTGTGGAGGGTTGATCAATGTCGATCCTGATCGGGTTCGATCTCCTTGAGCGGCAGATCGTCGACCTGGCCGGCGAGGCGGTCGGCAAGGTCGACGACGTCGAGGTCACGCTGGGCGAGGACGGCACGCCGCGGATCACGGCGCTGCTTGTCGGGCCGCAGGCCCTCGGCCGCAGGCCCTCGGCCGCCGGATCGGTGGGCGCCTCGGCCGGTGGATCTCCGCCGTCGCCGGCCGACTGCGCCCGGCCGAGCACCCGGACCCCCTGTGCGTCCCGTGGGACATCGTCGCCGAGCGTGACCATCCCGTCGAAACGGGCAATGCCGTCACGCTCACCGCACGCCGCAAACTGCTCACCGAACCGACTCGAAGCCTGGCTGCGCGAGCACCTGATCACCCGCATCCCGGGAGCCCACCATGCCGGCAACTGACCCCACCCCGCCCGGCCTGCGCGCCGGTGAACTGCTCGGACGCCCGGTCACCGGCGCCGACGGCCGCCCGCTCGGCCGCGTCGCCGATCTCGTCGTCGAGGGCGACACGATCGTGGCCGTCATCGCCGTCGGACGGCCGCGCGGGGGCGCCGGCTCGGGTACGAACGCGACGAGCGGACCGGCCCCCTGGCTGCTGGAGGTCCTCGCCCGGTGGATCATGCGCCGAGAGAGCATCAGAATCCCCTGGTCAGAGGCGGCGCCGAGCCTGCTGCACCGACCGGGCTGACGGCACCCGCGGCGCCCGCGCGGTGTCCGGTGTGTTGCCGTCCTCACTCGATCGACGTACCGCCGCAGTGGCGTGTGGGGCGGCACGCAAGAATTGGGTACACGCCAGGGCATGGACACGGGTGGAAGGACAGCGGCGTTGACGGATGCGGTGACGCAGCGGTGGCAGGAGGCCGATGACGCCGTCGAGTCGCTCATCGCCGACCTGACGGCCGCGGTCGTGCGGGCCGAGGACCGCAGCCGCAAGCGGCCACGGAGCCGCCGGCCCAAACGGCAGAGCAAAAGCACGCGTCGGTACCTCGCCGAGGTCATCCGTTCCCGCCGGCTCGCCCCGGGCCTGGCGGTGGACCGCAATATGATCGCCGCGCTCTTCACCGGTCATCGCGAACTGATCGGCAACCCCACGCTCGTCGCCGCCGTGGCCGAGGCCTGCGGCATCATCGCCGGCCGGAAGCTGCGCTCGAAGGAGATCGAACGCTTCCGGGAGGCGAGCCGGCGCACGGCCCGCCTGATCGCGAAGGCTCAGGCGGCCGGCCCGGCGGCAGAAACTCCCAAGCCTGCTCCGGTACCCCCACCCGCCCCCGTCATCGCCCGCGCCCCGATCCCGGCGCCGGCACCCCCATCCGCGCTCGAACAACTGCTCGGCCCGGTGGACATGCCGGCGCCTGTCGACTCGCCGACGCAGGAGATGCGGGTCGTCGAGCACCGCCGCTCCGCGTGGTGGGTCATCGCCCTCGCGCTGCTGCTCGTGCTCATCGCCGCCGCCTTCTGGCTGGCCGGCTGACGAACCGCCGGTCAAGATCGAGCGGGCCGACACACGCCGACCCGCCCACCGACGCACCCCACTCGCCGGCGCAGCCCGCCCGCCGACGCAGCCGCCTACCGACGCAGCCCGCTCGCCGGCGCAACCCGCCACCGGCGCGACGCGCCCCCCGGCGCAACCCGCCTATCGACGCGACCCGCCTGCCAGCACGGACCCGCTCACCGACGCGACCAGGACAACGCGCGCCGGTCGCTACAGCCAGCATCTTGTCCACCGACGTTGACCGGGTAGGCGGCCAACCCCGGCGCCTGGTCGGGCTGCCCAGCGAACCCGGGAACGGTTGGTGGACCAGCGCTAGCCGCGGGTCAGCGCTGTCTCGGCCGTCGCCGGTTCGACCGCTCCCCCGCCGCTCGCCCGCTTGCGGGACCGCCACAGGACGCGGGCCAGGATCGGCGGCGCCATCAGCGACTGCGGCGGCCGCATGAGGTTCGTGACCTCCAGGAACCGGCGGCCGACAAGGGCGTCGTGGCCGGTCGCGGTCTGCACCCGGGCGACGTAGGCGTTCAGCACGTCCGTGCGCCGGGTCCGCACGCCCTCGACCGCCGGGTACGCCAGGTCGCCGCCCGCCGACATGTCCCACGGCACGTCGATGATCCGGGCCGCCCGCGCGTAGAACCGCCGCGGCAGCCCGTCCAGGCCGCTGCGGGCCACGACGCCCAGCTCGCGGGCCTGGGCCACGGCGACAGTCATGCCCTGGGCGTACGCCGGGTTGAAGCTGCACACGGCGTCTCCGATCGACACGAACCGCTCCGGCAGCCGGGTCAGCCGCTCGTAGCGCCGCCGGACGCTGCCCGGCAGGCGCAGCCGCATCGGGTCTCCGAGCGGCTCGGCCTCCTGCAGCAGCCGGTGCAGCCGCGGGTCGGGGAACTTGGCGGCGAAGTCGCGGTAGCCGTCGGGGTCGGTCGGCGGGGCCTGGTCCGCCCCGACGCCGAGGAGCGTCACCATCCACCGGTCGCCGTCGACGCCGATGGCGATCCCGCCGTAGGGCCGGGCCGGTCCACCGGGCGCGTTCAGGACCGCGTTGAAGTCCTCGTTGCCGGGCACTCTGCGGTAGTCGCGGGAGACGTAGACGGTACCACTGTCGATGCGATCTTCTGCCGGACGCTCGAAGCCGAGCTCGGCGAGCCAGGCCGGACCGCGGTTGCCCCGCCCCGTCGCGTCGACGACCAGGTCGGCGTGCACCTCCTGCGCGGGGCCGCCGTTGACGGGCCGCACGGTCGCCCCGGTGACCCGGGTGCCGTCGAAGCGCAGCGCGGTGGCCTCGTGCCCGTCGACGACGGTGACGCCCGGCGTGGCGACGACCCGCCGGCGCAGGACCGACTCCAGCAGTGCCCGGCTGATCGAGAGCCCGGCGAGCCCCGACTCGACCCGCGGCACCGGCCGGTCGCCGAACACCCACACGACGTCACGCTGGATGTCGAGCGGCACGGCCCCGGCTTCGGCCACTTCGTCAACGAACCCGGGGAACAGCTCTTCGAGGACGGCCCGGCCCCGGGCCAGCAGCCCGTGGGCGTGCTCGGCCTGGGGCACACCCCGCCGGTGCTCGGCACCCGCGGGCAGCGTGTCGCGATCGAAGACGGTGACGCGGTCAAAGGACTCACGCAGCGCGACGGCGGCCGTCAGGCCCGCAATGCTCGCGCCGAGAACGATTGCATGATTGTGAGGCACAGCAACGATCCTCGGCGAGACATCGACCAATAACCGTCGCCAAACAGACACTGTCCGTTACACCGCTCGACGTATCAGGGCAGCGGCGCACGATCCGGGGTGGCGTCGCCGCGGCCGTGGCCCGGTCGTTGCCCTTCGGTGCCTGACTCGGCGCCGGCAATGCCACCGGCCGCTCCGGGCGGGGACCGATCGGTCAGGCGGGCACCCGGGGGCGGGCGAGTGCGGTGATGAGCTCGCCGAGGACTCGTTCGGCGGTGTGGTTGTCGACCTGGCAGGTGCCGGCGGCGCGGTGACCGCCACCGCCGTACTGGAGCATGATCGAGCCGATGTCGACAGGGGACGTCCGGTCGACGATGGACTTGCCGACCGCGAAGACGGTGTTCTGCCGGTCCTTGCCCCACAGGGCGTGGATCGAGACGCGGACCTGCGGGTTGAGCGCGTAGACCATGAAGCGGTTGCCGGCGTAGATGGTGTCCTCACCGCGCAGGTCCACCACGACGACGTCGTCGTGGATGGTGCTCACCCGGCGTAGCTGGTCGATGAACGGCTCGGCGTGGGCGTGGAACAGGTCGGCGCGCTCGCGCACGTCGCGCATGGCCAGGATCTCCTCGACGCCCTCGAGCTGGTGGCAGGCGTGGATGAGCTTCATCATCAGCTCGAAGTTGGAGATGGTGAAGTCGCGGAAGCGGCCGAGGCCGGTCCGGCTGTCCATCAGGAAGTTCAGCAGCGTCCAGCCGGTCGGGTCCAGGATCTCGTCCACGGTGTACTGCGCCGAGTCGGCCTTGTCCACCGCGTCCATGAGCTCCACGGGGACGTCCGTGAAGAACTCCGCCCCGCCGAACTCGTTGTAGATCACGCGCGCGGCCGACGGTGCCGACGGGTCGATGATGTGGTTCGGCTGCGAGCCGACCCGGACGGTCTCCGAGTGATGATGGTCGAACACCAGGTGCGCCCCGGGCACGTACGGCAGGTTCGTGATGATGTCGTTCTCGGTGATCTTCACCCGGCCGTCCTGCATGTCCTTCGGATGCACGAAGACGATCTCGTCGATCATGTCCAGGTGTTTCAGCAGCGTGGCGCAGACCAAGCCGTCAAAATCGCTGCGTGTCACGAGCCTGTACCTCACGCCGACCCCCTGCTCCGGAACACCGTCAGCTCCGATCGGCCGCGACACCGCCGACCTGAGCAGATCGGGCGGAGGACTTACGCGGCCGGGCCGAGGCGGCGGGCCGGTCGCGGGTGGCGGGCCGGGGCGTCGCGGTGGCGGCTCAGGGCGGCGTCGACCTCGGCGTCGGTGAGCTGGGTGAAGTCGTCGTACCACTGGCCGACCGCGGAGAACTGCGGTGGCGCGTGCAGGCACACGACGGTGCCGGCGACCGCGGCCAGGCGGGTGCGGGCCTCCTGTGAGCAGACCGGCACGGCCAGTACCAGACATCGGGGGCTCTGGCGGGCCAGCCAGCGCACGGCGGCGTGGGCGGTGACGCCGGTGGCCAGGCCGTCGTCGACGAGTATGACGAGCCGGCCGGTCACGGTGGGCGCGGGGCGGTGCCGGCGGTACCGCTCCACCCGGCGCGCCAGCTCGGCCCGCTCGGCGGCCACGATCGCAGCCAGGTCGTCGGGGGTCAGGCGCAGGTACCGCAGGGCGGCGTCGTCGAAGACCGGCGGGCCGTCCTCGGCGATGGCGCCGACGCCGAACTCCGGGTGCCGGGGTGCGCCGATCTTGCGGGCGAGCACGATGTCCAGCTCCGCGCCGAGGCGCTCGGCGACCGGGACGGCGACCGGCACGCCGCCGCGCGGCAGCGCCAGGACGAGACCGTCGGCGCCGATGCCCTGCCGCACCAGCTGCTCCGCCAGTGCCCGGCCGGCTTCGGTGCGGTTCGCGAAGATCATTGGGTCCTCCCCGGCACACGCCGGACGGACGCGGCTGCGGCTCCGGGGGCGTCGGCGGTGCACACGTACAACGATCGGACCGCCGGGGAGCAACCGGTCGCGCTCCGCAACGCTGCGGGGCCCCGGCTGTCTTCGGCGCGGTTCGCGACGGTCATGGCGCGCTCCCATCCCACCCGGAGGCGTCCCATCATTGTGCGCCACTACCCCGGGCCGGGCGATGTATGCAGCGGCCCGACCGGATCACGGACACGGCGGCGCCCGGAAGCCAGGACCGGGCCGAAGAGCCGGGGCCGGGCCGCCGGGCACCGCCGCGCGACAGGGGGATCAGCTCGCGAACGCCTTCACCTCCAGCAGGCCGACGGAGCTTGCCGCGTTGGACTGCAGCAGTACCCGCAGACGCTGGGTGCTGACCTGCGTGAAGGTGACGGTGATGTACGCGTCGGCGGTGACCGGGTAGCCGCTGGCCCCCGCCACGTCCACGTACGCGCTCCCGTTCCAGTACTGCAGCCTCCACGACGAGGGCACATCGATGCCCTGGTTGTCGTCGAAGAGGTACACCTGCGCCCGTTTCAGGGTCTGCGCCGACGACCACTGCAGCTCGGCCCACTGCTGCCCGCTGTTCGGCCAGGTGCCCCAGCGCGGGTTCGCGGTGTCGTTCGACGACGACGGGTCGATGCCGTCGTTTATCGCGTTCACCGACTCCCACGACGAGGTGTACGAGGCCGACGGTGTCGCGGTCAGCGCCAGGTTGCCGCCGGTCGGGGTGCCGCCGCCCCCGGTGCCCTTGATGAGGAACAGGTTGTCGGCGACGTTGTAGTACTGCGACAGGTACGACCCGGCGGGCGGGTTGGTGTTGTAGTAGTCGTCGTGGTTGCAGTCCAGCCGGTTGTCGTGCGACTGGGCGGTGCAGACTGTGCGCACGGTGACGCTCGGGTCGTCCTTGTAGCACATGACGTCCCACTCGTCGGTGCAGTGGCCGAAGCCCGACGCGTTCGGCGCGTTGTTGTTCACCGCGCCGAGCGTGTGCCCGAGCTCGTGGGCGGCCACACCGGCCGTCCAGCAGCCGTTGTCGGCGCGGGCGTACTCCGGGCCGACGTTCGACCGGTTGGCGTCGCTCTTGCTGGTGTCGCCCGCGAGCCCGCCGATGCCGCAGTAGACGTTGGCGTCGACGAACTGCAGGTACTTGCGGTCGGTCCGGGTGTAGCCGGCCGCCTTGACCGCGTTGAGCAGCGGCGCCCAGTCGTCGGCGTTGAGCGCCGAGTCGGCGATCTGCACGTCCCGGACGACCGGGCGGCAGGCGCCGTCGACGGTCTCGGTGACGTAGCGGACGTGCCGCTCCCCGCCCGTCTCCTTGGCGCTCTCGTTGAAGATCGTGTCGACACCCTCGGCGAGGCTGCGGAACGTCTCCAGGTACTGCGAGTAGCGGCTCGCCGAGCCGTGGACGTACAGCACCTCGACCCGCTTGCCGCTGGTGCCGTCACCCTCGCACACCGCGAGCGCCGGCCCGGCCGCCGCCGCGTCGCTCTGGGCCATGGCCGGCACGCTTGTCTTCACCGACAGCCCGGCCGGGGGCGCGTCCGGACCGTGGGTGCACATGACGGGGCTGGTGCCCTTGACCTCGAGCAGGCCGGCGGCGCAGGGCCCGCCGGGCCGGCTGCGCTGCAGCCCGCTGTAGACGAGCCCCTTCGCGGCGTCGTCGGCCGGCACCGCGGTCAGGTCGGCGGTGCGGCTGCCGCGGTCACCGGCGAACGCCGTGCCGGCGGAAACCCCGGCGACGACGAGGCCGAGCGCGGCGACGGCGGCGACGATGATCCGGGGCGGAACGGATCCGGGCATGATGTCGTACTCCTCCCGTAGGGACGAAAACCTTTTCGCCACCCTGGGTGCCGACATAGTCGCGAGTCAATGCTTGTGACGACTTGTGCCAAGACTTAAGGCGGAGCACAACGAACGCGCGGCCCCGAAATATTTTCGAGGTCGCGCGTGATGAAACATGCACACCGTCAGCTGCCGTCCGGCGGGCGCCCGGACCGCCGCTCCCGCCAGAGCTCCTGCGCCCGCCCGCCCACCTTGCGGGCCAGGTCCTGCCCCTGCTGGGCGGTCTTGGAGTGCAGCGCCTGCTGGACCGGCGCCGCCTGCTTCAGCCGCTCCGCGCCCTGCTTCGCCACCGCCGCCGCGTCGGCCGCCGCGGCGGCCGTCTTCCGGGCCGCGGCCGCCGCCGCATCCGAGGTCCGCCGGGCCGCGATCGGCAGCTGCTGCGCACCGCGCCGATGCGCCGCCGCGGCCGCCTCGGCGGCGACCTGCGCCGCCACCACCGCCGCGTCCGCGCCCATCCGCCCCGCCACGACCGCCGCACCCGACGTGCGCCGGGCGAGCTGGGCGGTGTGGGCGGCGACCTGCGAGTACAACTCCCGGCGTATGACAACGGTCCCGGCCAGGCGGTCGACGAGCGTGCGGCGGCCGGACCCGAGCGCCGGCAGCAGGTTCACCCACCACACGACGGTCGCCGCCACCAGCACGAGGACGCCCGCCACGAGCTCGCCGTAGACCGCCAGCGCCAACCCGAATCCGACGAGCCCCGTCTCGACGAGCGTCGTCGCGAACGCCCGCCCGACCGCCGGCGCCACCCGGGCGCCCGCGCGCACCGGCACGACCTTGGTGTCGGCCAGCATCTTGCCGACAGTCCGCCCCCGCCAGACGAGCAGCGACGCCTGATAGACGAACTGCAGCAGTGGTACCGCCAGAATCGCCAGCAGCAGCGGCAGCGCCAACCCGAGCCAGGCCCCAGCCGCGACCCCGCCGACGCTCTCGCCCCCGGCCCCGCGGTGCGTGATCAGGCCGATCAGCCGCGACACCCCGAACCCGGCGGCCACCGCCCCGACGTAGCCGGGCAGTTCGCGCACGAGGTTCGCCACCCCGTAGGCGACGAGCAGCAGCCCCGGCACCATGACGATGCAGTAGTCGACGCCCCACCCGGCCGCCCGCCGCACCAGCCCGGCCCGCCGCGGCGGCGCAGGCAGCAACGCGGACGGCGCCGGCCCAACCGGCGCCGTCCCGGGCGGCCACGGCGACAGCGAGCCCGAGGACCCCGCGGCCACGGGCAGCAGCGCGGCCGGCGACCCCATGGGCACCGAGGCCACGGGCGGCGCCGCGGACGGCGGGGCCAGGGGCGGCACCGCGGACGGCGCAGCCACTGGGGGCACCGGGGACGACGGGGCCAGGGGCGGCGGGGATGGCGGGGCTGGGTGCTGCGCGGGCACGGGCGGCGGGTACCACGGGTGCGGCTGCATCAGGTGACCTTAAAGCACGACGCCCGTCACTTCCTTCAGCCGATCCGCTCCGATTCCGACGGCCACTCGCCCACGACATGCCGTCCTGCGGGGTAGACGCCGACCACGGAGGCCGACGACGCGCGGACGCGGCAACGCCGGCCACGCGTGGACGTGCGGTCGCGAAAACGGCGGGCCGACCGGAGCGGCGGTGGCCACCAACGGGCGATAGTGGCGCGATAGGCGGCGCCGGTACGTTCGCGGCGTGACGGACGTGTTGGAGGCGCTGCGCGAGGAGATCCACGCCGGTCGTGGCATCAGCGAGGAGACGGCCGCGCGGCTGTCGCACTCCGGCATCGACGACGCGCACCTCGAGGCGGCGCTGCGCGACGGTGCCCGGGCGTGCGCCGGCGGGCCGCTGCTGGTGGACCTGGCGATCGTGCTGCTGCAGTGCGTCGACCGCCGCGGCGTGGGCATGGCCGCCCTCGACGACTGCCTGGCCCGGATGAGCCCGCCGGAGCGACTGATCGTCTGCGGCCGCATGGTGCACGTGAAGGGCCCGGCCGCCGTTGCCTGGTGCCATGCCCGCGTCGTGGCCACGGGCAGCGGCGGGCTGTACCACTCGTTCCTGCGCGAGCACGGCGACGACGTGATCCGCCTGTGCCGGCCCGAGATGGACGCGTATCTACTGGCCCCGCAGCGCCGCCCCGACCACTACTTCGTCGACGTCTACGAGATCCTGCTGCTGCACCTGGACGATCCCGCGCCCTACGTGCGGCGCTGGCTGGAGTGGATCGGCGACGGCCGGTTCGACCCTTACCCCCGGCCGGAGTCCGGGCCGGCGCTGATCCTGTACAAGATCCTGCGCGAGCACCGCGACAACCCGGCGTTCGCGCCGATCCGCGACGCCGTCCGCCGGCACGTGCGCGCCCTGCTGGCCGCCGGGGACGCGGACCGGGTAAGGCTCGGCCTCTACCATGTGGTGGCGATGGTCGATGCGCAGTACCCGGAACACCGGCTTTTCATCAGCCCAGCCCCTGCCGGGGCGTCACGGCCGGGCGCCGAGCAGGGGTAGCCAGACGGCGTCGACGATCTCCGCGATCGACTCCGGCGACACCTGCCGCATCGTCATGAACAGGTCGTGGCGCAGCAGGTCGAACGGCAGGTTCACCACGCGCGGCGACCGGGTGGCGGCGGTCAGCTCGCCGCGCTCGACGGCCCGCGCCACCATCGTCTCGAAGCCGCTCACCTGGCCCGGCGGGCGCAGCTTGTCGCGCAGGTCGGCGAAGCTCGTGCCGGTCTCGCGGAAGTACTCCATCAGCTGCACGCCGATGAACGTCATCACGCGCCAGCGGCCGTCGACGGCGTTTGTCAGGTAGCCGATGGCGTCCTCGCGCAGGCTCCCCGTGTCGGGCACCGGGATCGGCTGCGACCACCAGTGCTTCTTCACCGCGGCCAGCAACAGGTCCTCGCGCTGCGGGTAGTGGCGGTACAGCACCGGCCGGCTCGTGCCCGCCAGCGCGGCGATGGCCTCGTAGGTGAAGCCGCTGTAGCCGCGCTCGACCAGGATCTCCCAGGCCGCGTCGAGGATCGCGGCCTCGAGCTCGGTGCCGCGCCGCCGGGTCTTAAGACTCACTTGCGTATCTTATCGCACCGGCGTAGCGTCGGAAGCGAAGATACAGTTGTGTACCTTAAGGCGGCGTTCATGGCCACGACCCCGATCGACCGGACCGCTCTGCGCACCGCCATCGCGGTGCTCGTGGGCGGGGTCACGGTCATCCTCGACTCGACGATCGTCAGCGTGGCCCTGCACGACCTGCAGGCCGACCTCGGCGCGGACGTGGGCACCATCCAGTGGGTCAGCACCGCGTACCTGCTCGCGCTCGGCGTCGTCATCCCCGTCGTCGGCTGGCTGCAGGGCCGCCTCGGCGCCAAGCGGCTGTGGATGGCCGCCCTGGCCGTGTTCCTGGCCGGCTCCGTGCTGTGCTCGCTCGCCTGGGCCCCGGCCGCCCTGATCGGGTTCCGGGTGCTCCAGGGCCTCGGCGGCGGAGCGATGATGCCGCTGATGGTGACGATGGTGATGCAGGTCGCCACCGGGCCCGACCGGACCCGGCTGATGTCGACGATCGCGCTGCCCGCCGCCGTCGGCCCGATCCTGGGACCGGTCATCGGCGGGCTCATCCTCGGCGCGGGCAGCTGGCGCTGGCTGTTCCTGGTCAACGTGCCGCTGTGCCTGGCCGGCCTGGTCCTGGCCGCGCGGATGATCCCGGCCGACGCGCCGGCCCGCCGGACCCGCCTGGACATCGTCGGCCTGGCGCTGCTCTCCCCCGGGCTCGTCGCGCTGCTGTGGGGGCTGTCGAACGTCAGCGGCGCCGGCGGGTTCGGCCGCGCCGACGTGCTCGCCCCGATGCTCGGCGGCGCGGCGCTGCTGGCCGCGTTCGTCATCTGGGCCCGGCACCGCAGGGCCGCGGCGCTCGTCGACCTCGACGTCCTGCGCTCCCGGCCCACGTGGGCGGCGACGGCGCTGCTGTTCCTCTCCGGCGCCGCGCTCTACGGAGCGATGATCATTCTGCCGCTGTACTGGCAGCAGCTGCGCGGATTCGATGCGCTGGGCGCCGGCCTGCTGCTGATGCCGCAGGGTGCCGGATCGCTGCTGAGCCGTACGATCGCGGTCCGGATGCTCGAGCGGTCGAGTGCCCGCGCGGTGGCGCTGCTCGGCTTCGGGCTTGTCGCGGCGGCCACGGTGCCGTTCGCCTTCACCGGCGCGCACACCCCGGTCTGGTGGCTGCTCGTGGCGCTCTTCGCGCGCGGGCTCGGCCTGGGCACGGTGGTCATCCCGCTGATGACAGTGGCGTTCGTGGGCCTGGAGCAGGCACAGGTGCCGCACGCCAGCACCGTGACCCGCATCGCCCAGCAGATCGGCGGCTCGGTCGGCGTCGCACTGCTCGCCGTCGTGCTCGCCTCCTCGGCGCGCTCGACCGGCTCCCTCGCGAAGGCGTTCGACATCACGTTCTGGTGGACCGTCGGCTTCACCGGCGTGGCGATCCTGCTGGCGTTGGCGCTGCCGGGCCGGCCGGCGGCTGAGACGCCGACGACGACGGCGGCGGAGCGTCGAAGTCGGCCCGCCACAGCAGCAGCGGGGTGAGGAGGATGAGCCCGCCCGCGACCGCGATGGCCGTGCGCGGGCTCGTCAGCCCGGCCAGCACACCGCCGAGCGCCGTGCACACCGAGATCGCCGCGGCGCTGCCGGTCGACCAGGCCGTCAGGGCGCGGGCGACCCGGTCGGCGGGCGTGTGCTCCAGCCGATACGTGGCCAGGACCGGGTTGAACAGGCTCATGAACACGATGATCACGAGCTCGACCGCGATCACCAGGATCAGCCCGGGTGTGCCGGGGCCGACGAACACCAGGCCGAGCGGCCAGATCGCGCGCAGCGACCCGACGACCCGCAGGACCCGGCCCGGGCCGGACCGCTGCACGACCCGCCGGGCCAGCCGCGACCCGATGAGCCCGCCGACGCACGGGGCGGCGAACGCGAGGCCGTACTGCCACGGCGCGAAGCCCAGCTCCCGCAGCAGCAGCACCGCGAGCAGCGGCTCGGTGGCCATGATCAGGCCGTTGACGAGGAGCTGGTTGAGGTACAGCCGCCGCAGTCCGGGGTGGGCGAACAGGTTCCGCCACCCGTCGAGCAGGTCCCCGGCCCGCAGCCTCGTCGGGCGCGGCGGCGGCTCGTCGGCGGCGCGGATCGCGGCGATGCCGAGCGCCGACAGCAGGTAGCTCACCGCGTCGGCCACCACGCTCGCGACCGGCCCGAACAGCCCGATGGCCGCGCCACCCAGCGGCGGCCCGACGGCAATCGAGCTCCAGTTCGTCGACTCGAACCGCGCGTTGGCCCGCAGCAGATCGGCCGGCGCGACGAGGCCCTTCACCAACGCCCCGCCGGCCGCGTTGAACGCGATCTTGGCCGCCGCGACGAGCGCCGACACCACCAGCAGGTGTACCAGGCTGAGCATACCGAGCCCGTAGGCGACCGGAATCGAGGCCATCGCCACGAACCGGACCAGGTCCATGCCGATCATCACCGGGCGCTTGCGGCGGTACTCCACCCACGGCCCGAGCGGCACCGCCAGCAGGACCCCGACCGCCGGCCCCACCGCCGACAGCAGCGCCACCGGCGCCGGCCCGGCGTGCAGCACCAGCACCGCGAGCAGCGGCAACGCCCCGAACCCGAGCCCCGACCCGTACGCGCTGACCGCGTACGCCGCCCACAACCACCTGAAGTCCCGCCCCACGGCAGCGATCTCACCAGCCCGCGCCCCGGTGATCAAACAACGGCGCGCACAACCGGCGGTTGTACGGTTAGGTTCGGCCCGTGGACCTCGATGCCGTGCGCACGTTCGTCGCCGCCGCCGACACCGGCCAGTTCCAGCAGGCGGCCGCGGAGCTGGCCATCACCCAGCAGGCGGTGTCGAAGCGGATCGCCGCCCTGGAGCGGGATCTGTGCGCGCGGCTGTTCACCCGCACCGCGCGCGGCGCCGTGCTGACCGTCGACGGCCAGGCGTTCCTGCCGCACGCGCGCGAGCTGCTGCGGGTGGCCGAGCGCGCGGCCGCGGCCGTCCGCCCCGGCCGGCGCACCCTGCGGGTGGACGTCGTCAACCGCCGCATCGCCGCCGCGGTACTGCTGCAGGATTTTCATCGCCGGCACCCGGACATCGACCTGGACGTCGTCACGCTCGACCTTCCCATGGCGGCCGCCGTCGCGGCGGTCGAGGCGGGCACGCTCGACGCCACCTTCCACGCGCTCAAGGCACCGGTCCCACCCGCGCTGCGGGCCACCCGCGTCATCAGCGAGCCGCATCAGCTCCTCGTCGGGCCCAACCACCCGCTGGCCGCCGCGGCGTCGGTGACACCGGCGCAGCTGGCCGCGCACCCGATCACCATGCAGGGCCTCACGCCGGGCACCGAGTGGGCCGAGTACTACACCGAGCTCGCCGCCGCGTTCGCCCTCACGATCGACATGACGGGCCCGGTCTTCGGCAACGAGGCGTTCCTGGACGAGCTCGCCACGTCCAGGACGCTCTCGACACTCGTCGGCGCCCGCTCCCGTTACCTGTGGCCGGACCGCTACGATCTGCGCCGCATCCCGATCCAGAGCCCCGCGCCGGTGTACCCGATGTGGCTGATCGGCCGCCGCGACAACCCGAGCACCGCCCTGGCCCGCCTCGGCCGCTTCCTCACCGAGCGCCACGCGCCGATCCCGGACCCGTGGGTCCCGTCCTGGATCACGACAGCCGGCTGAGGTCCTCGGCGCTCAGCTCCAGCGCACCGGCGGCGACGTTCTCCTCCAGGTGCGCCGGCGACCCGGTGCCGGGGATGAGCGCGATGTTCGGCGAGCGCGCCAGCAGCCAGGCGAGGGCCACCTGGGGCACCGTCGCGCCGTGGCGGGCCGCGACAGCGTTCAGGGCGGCGCCGGTCAGCGGGGTGAAGCCGCCGACCGGGAAGTACGGCACATACGCGATGCCCGCGGCCGCGCACACCTCGACGAGCGGATCGTCGGCGCGCTCGGCGACGTTGTACCGGTTCTGGACGCAGACGATCCCGGCGGCCGCGCGGGCCCGGGCCACCTGCGCGGCTGTCGCGTTGGAGATCCCGAGGTGCCGGATCAGCCCCTCGGCCCGCAGCGCCTCCAGCGCCTCGAGGGCCTGCTCCAGCGGCACCTCGGGGCGGCCCCGGTCGCCCAGCCGCAGGTTCACGACGTCCAGCCGGTCGACGCCGAGGCTGCGCAGGTTCCCCTCCACCGCCCGGCGCAGCCCCGCCCCGGCGGCGCTCTCGACGAGCGCGGTGACCTTCGTGACGATGACGAGGTCCGCCGGGTACGGGTACAGCGCCGACCGGATCAGCTCGTTCGCCGCCACCCCGTCGCGGGCGTAGTAGTCCGACGTGTCGAGGTGGTTGACCCCCAGCTCCACCGCCCGGCGCAGCACGGCCAGCGCGGTGTCGCGCGCGGGCGCCTCACCGCGCGGCCAGCCGGTGAGCTTCATGGTCCCGTACCCGATCCGACGCACCCGCAGATCGCCGAGCCGCACCTGTCCCGTCCCCATGATCCTGAACGTACCCGCGGACGGTGCAGGTCACCCGCCCGGCTTCCCCCGAACGCACGAATCGGGCCGCACGAATGGTCATCGGGCCACGTCAGGACCGTCTGCGCAGTTCGCGGCGTTGACACCATGATCCCGGCCCGACCAGACTGCGACTGCGACGCCTGGCGGCCATTAAGGAATCGACATGCTGGAAACAGCAATCACGGTGCGCGACAACGTCGACGAGGCAGCGATCGAGCTCGTCGCCCTCGGACGCTGGACCCGGCAGGTCGGGGTCGACCTGATGGCGGCGGTGCGCAGGACCCTCGCGCAGCGGCCGCGGGCGGTGCTGCTCGACGTCTCCCGGGTCGTCGGCGCCGAGCCCACTCTGGCGGCGACGATCCGGCTGGCCGAGGAGCAGCACGCGGCCCTGCGGCCCCCGGTCCCGCTGATGATCGTCGCGAGCGAGCCGCAGGCCCGGCGCCTGCGCCGCAGCGGCGCGGCCCGGCGCATCCCCGTGCACCGGACCCGCGCGGCCGCCCTCGCGGAGCTGGCCGGGGCGCCGCCGCTGCTGCAGCGGGCCCGCCTGCACCTGCAGCCGAGCCCGCTCGCCGCGGCCGAGGCCCGCAACCTCATCGGCGACACCTGCCTGGCCTGGAACCTCGTGCCGCTGCTGCACCCGGCCCGGCTGATCGTGTCCGAGTTCGCGGCCAACACCATCGAGCACGCCGGCACCCCGTTCACCGTCACCATGACGCACCGCCGCGCCGACCTGCTGCACCTCGCCGTCGAGGACGGCCACGCCCAGCTGCCGCACCTTCGCCGGCGCTTGAACGACCCGGACGCCCCGCTGGCGTTCCGCGGCAACGGCCTGCGGCTCGTCGCGAAGGCGGCGACGGCCTGGGGCAGCGCCCAGACGGCCACCGGCAAGGTCGTCTGGGCCACCCTGTCCACCGGCGACCCCGACCGGGCGCAGCCGTAGGCGGTGGCCCGGACGGCGTCAGGGCGGGCCGGGCCGGCGAGCCGCGCAGCTGGGTGCCCTCGGCGCAGCGGCTCCACCAAGCCCGTCACGATCGCCGCACCTGCGGCTCAGCCCGCGGCGAGCCGCTGCCGCAGCCACGCGCTGACGCACAGGACGGCCGCCGCCGCACCCAGGGCCAGCCCCAGCGGCGCCGGGGCCGGCGGCGTGTCCGGGTCCACGGCCGGCAGGTAGCGCCCGATCGCCAGCCACGCCACCGCCGCGGCCAGGGTGCCGGCGACGAGCGCGACGGCCACCAGGGCCAGCGTCGCCGCCGGCTCGACCCGCCGCGTCACCCGGGCCGGGACGCCCTGGCGGCGCAGCGCCGACAGGTCGGCACGGTTCACGCCGAGGGCTGTCGCGACGAGGCCGGCCGCGCCGAGCAGGACGGCGGCGACCCCGGCCAGCAGCGAGAACCGCATGCCGAGGGCGCCGCCGGAGCGGTTGCGCAGCGCCCGCTCGCCCTCGACGGTGCGCTCCCCGGTGACGGTCAGGCCACCGGCGGTCAGGGCGTCCACAATGGACTGCGGCGTGTCGGGGGTGAGCCAGACCTCGGCCGCGTCGGTGACACCCGAGTCCCTGGCGAGACGGTCGGCGTACTCGAGGTCGACGAGCGTCCCGCGCCCGCCCAGCCGGGGCAGGGTGTGCGCGGCCCCGACCGCCGCCACCGGGATCGGCGTGCTGTCGAGGCTGCCCAGCAGGCCGTCCGGTGGCAGCGGACCGGTCGGCAGGACCGGGATGCGCTCGGGGATGCCGGCCGGTTGCAGCAGGCCCGCGTCGGCGCGGCCGCCCGCCTGGACGGTGAACGCGACCCCGTCGGCGGCCGCGGTGACGGAGCCGCCCGGCGGGGTGCGCCAGTCGCGGGTCGGCGGGTCGTGCAGGGTGAGCGCGACAGTCGGACCCGAGGTGCGGGGCAGGTCCAGGCCGAGGCCGGCCAGGCGGCAGCCGGCCGTGCAGGCGGCCGCACCCGGATACGTGTGCCGCCCCGGCTGCAGCCGCCCGAGGCGCACCTCCAGGCTCTTCGTGCCGTCCTGCGGCGCCAGGAACGCGACAAGCTCCGGGCTGAGCTCGTCGAGCCGGGTCACGGTGATGTCGAAGGAGACCGTGGCGCCCCGCAGGACGGCCGGGGCCGTGGCCGGGATCGGGTGCAGCGCCCCGGCCACGTCGGCCGGTGCCCGGTCGGCGGCGCCGGCCGGCCAGATGGCCACAGTGGACAGCCGCGGGGCGTCGACGGCGAGCAGGTCCGGCAGCGCCACGACCGCCATCGCGTAGCGACCCGCCGGGTCCGCGGCCCGGGTCGCGGCCAGCAGCCGCTGGCGGGTCACCGGGGCCACGCTCAGCACCCGCCCGGCCCCGACCGCCACGTCGGCCCGCGCGTTCTGGGTCGCGGCGGCCACCGTCACGCCGGTGGTCGCGAAGCCCAGCAGCGCCACCGCGACCACGAGCACGATGAGCAGCCGGCGGCCGGCGGGTTGACGGGCCAGGCGCAGGGCGGCGAGCGCGGTCACGGGCCGGCCCCGGTGCAGCGCGGCCCCGGCGACCCGGGCGGCGACGATCGGCAGGGCCCTGGCGGTGAGCAGGGCCGTGACGAGCATGAGCAGCGCCGGGGTCAGCGGCGCCACGCCATACACGGTGTCCCCGGACGTGTGGAAGTGCACGACGGCCACGACGGCGAGCAGCCCGGCCAGGATTTCCGACGTCGCCGAGCGCCACCGTGCGCCGCGCCGGTCGACCCGCCGCAGCATGTCACTCAGCGGCGCCGAGACCGACCGGACGGCCACGACGGCGGCGGCGAGCACCGCGGCGGCGGCGAGCGCGATCCCGTATTGCAGCGCCGACGGCACCCCGCCCGCGCCGGCCAGGCTCCCCACGAGCCCACCGGCGAGCACCGGCAGTGCGGGCTCGGCGATCGCCAGCACCCACCGGCTGGTCCGCCGGGCTCCGCGCAGCGCCACGATCCCGTGCTCGAACCGGTTCACCCGCGCCCCGGCCGCCACCGCGAACAGGAGCACCGCGCAGCCGAGCAGCGCCACCGGAGCCGCCGCGAACGGCACCGGCGTGCGCGCCGCCGCCCGGGCCGCGTCGATGCGGTCGAGCAGGCCGACGAGGCCGATCGTCACCTGCGGGTCGCCGCCCTCCGCCGCGCGCCGGTCCAGCCAGGCCCGCAGCCGCGGCAGCGTGGCCGCCCGGACCGCACCGTCCTGCGGATACGCGTCGATCGTCTGCAGCTCGGAGCGGCGACCGAACCCGTCGAAGGTGCGCCGATCGACGAAGACCGTCCCCTCGGCGGAGCTGCGCCCCCAGTACGCCGCCGTCACGGGCTGCACGATCCCGACCACCGTCAAGTACCCCGGGCTGCCCTCGGCCACGAACCGCGACGACTGCGAGTCGTACGCCGACGCACGCAACGACAGCGGATCCCCCAGCTGTACCGCCAGTCGCCGCGCGGTCTCGCCGGTGACGACGGCATCCCCCTGACCCATGAGGCACCGCCCCGCGACGAGCCGGACGTGCGCGCAGACGTCGTCGCGGTACGCCACCGTGCGGGTCCCGTCCAGGAACACCGCGGGCCGGTCGGCCGGCTGTGCGGTGAACGACGCCGAGAACACCAGGCTGAACCCGGGCGCGTCCAGCAGCCGCGCCCCATCCCGCTCGAACCGGCCGTCCATGTCCCCGACGTCGTTGCGCTCGACGGTCTGCGAGGCCACCATCGACCGCTCATCGGGCCGCGCGGCCGCGACCTGATCGGCGATCAGCCCCTCCTCGGTCCGGTCCAGATACCGCGGCGCCAGCGCGACACCGGCCGACGCGAGCGCCGCCAGCACGAACAGCGCCACAGCCGGCCGCCACCGGGCCCGCAGCGTGGCGAGCACGAGCGCGGTCATCGGCTGCTCCCGTCGCGGCCGGAGACGAGCGCGGCGGCGGCGAAGCAGGCGGCGGCGACGGCCACGGCGGCGAGCAGGGCGACGGCGGACACGGGCGGTTCGGTGACGGGCCAGCCGTCGGTGAACGGGCGGACCGGGGATCGCAGCAGCCGGCGGGAGCAGGCCGCGGCGACCAGGCCGATGCCCAGCGCGAGGGCGACCGGGGCGAGCGCGGACCAGCGGCCCGCCGCCCGCAGGACGTGGGCCGGCACACCCTGGCGGCGCAGGGCCAGGATCTCGGCCCGGCGCCCGCGGCGCTGGACGGCGGCGACGGTGGTGAGCGCTGCGCAGGCGAGCAGCAGCGCCAGGGCGGCGGCGAGGAGGTGGAAGCGCAGGGCGGCGGCCGGGCCGAGGTGGGCCAGGCGGTCGCGCCCGGCCGCGATCGAGTCCTCCCCGATGACCTGCAGCCCGGCCGCCCGCAGCCGGTCGACGAGGCCCGGCGGGGCGCCCGCGGCCAGCCAGACCTGGTCGACGTCGCCGGTGACGGCCGCGCCGGTGGTGAGCCGGTTCGCATACTCGAGGTCGACCATGATCACCCCACCGCCCCGCGCGGGCAGGTCGTCGGAGATCGCCGGGCGGACCGGGACGGGCAGGCCGGCCACCGTCAGCTCGCGGCTGCCGCTGCGCTCGGGTTCGCGCAGGGCGCCGGTGGTGGCGAGCACGGGCAGCGGCAGCGGCGCGTCGACGGCGTAGACGTGCCGGTCGACCTGCTCACCGCCGGCCGGGACGATGGCGGCCAGCCGCATCCCGCCCGCCCCGCGCAGCCGCTGGACGCCGGTGGCGGTGTCGTCGCGGATCGCCGTGCGCCACCGGGCCGGATCGGCGAACCCGGGCCCGTCGACCGCGACCTTCCCGTCGGCCCGCAGCTCCGTGAGGTCGAGCACCGCTCCGGGGGCGCCGTCGAGATCCAGCGCGACGAGCCGGCAGCCGGTGCGGCAGGCGGGGACTTCCGCGCGGTACACCCGGATGTCGGTGATCGTGCCGAAGTCGGCGCGGACGGTCTCCCCGGTCCCGGCCACGGCGAGGGTCAGGCTCACCGTCACCGCCCGGTCCGCGGCCGCCCGCAGCTCGAGCGCCGTCCCGGTGACCGCGACCGGCGCCGGAGCCGGCGGATGCAGCCGGTTGACCACGCCGCCGGCCCCGCCGCCGCCCGCGCCGCCACCGCCATCCGCCCGGCCGGCACCACCGGCCCCGCCGGCACCGTCCGCCGGGCCGGCACCGCTGCCGCCACCGGGTCCGGACCCGGCCGGGCCGGTGTCGAGGGCCAGCGCGGGGATGTCGGCGGCGGCGACGGCGGCCAGGCGGGGTGCGTCGACGGCGAGGACGCGGGGGCCGGGGCCGGACGCGCCCGACACGACGACGGCCATGGCGCTGCGGCCGGTCGGGTCGGCGGTGCGCACGGCGGCCAGGAGACGGTCCCGCGGTACCGGAGCGACGCTCAGCACCCGGTCGGCCCCGACCTCGGCCCGGGCTCGGTGCAGCCGGGCCGCGTCGGCCCGGGCCCAGTCCTGGGCGGCCACCCCGCACAGGCAGGCGGTGGCCGCGAGGACCGGCACGATCCGATACGCCGAGGTGCGCCGGGCCAGGAACAGCGCGGTCAGGCCGCCGGTGAGCCGCCCCTGGGCCAGGGCCGCGCGCCCGGCGGCGACGGCCGGTGGGAGCAGCAGCCGGGTCAGCAGCACCGCGCCGGCCGTCGCGAACAGGACCGGGGTGAGCAGCTCCAGGCCGTATCCGTCGACGGGGGCCTCGCCGGTCACCGCCGACTGGTACCCGGCCGCGACCGCGAGCGCGACGACCGCCAGGTCGAGCACCGCCGCGGCCAGGGGGACACGGCGGGGCGGGGCGGACCGCAGCAGCCGCTGCACGGGTGCCCGGGTGAGCCGCCAGTCGGCCAGCACAATGAGCACCAGGGCGCCGGCGAGCACCACGGCGGCGGCGGTGAGCGGGCGGTGCAGCACGCCGGTGAGCAGCCCGGCCGCCACGGCCGCGCCCACGAGCGCGGGCAGGGCGCTCTGTCCGGAGGTGGCGACGAGCACCCGCCGGCGCCGGGCTCCGCGCAGCGCGATGCGGGCGGCGTCGGCGCGCCGGGCCTCGGCCGCGTACCAGGCGCCGACCCCTATCGCGATCCACCCGACGGCGACGAGCTGGACGGCGGCGACGACGATGCCGTGCGTCACCGCGTACCGCTCCGCCTCCACCGCCTTGCTCAGCACCACCGCCTGCGAGCCGACCTCGGGGAAGTCACGCCGGAGCCGCTCGACCGCACCCGGGGCCGCCGCCCGGTCACCGCCGGTGAAGTGCGCGGGCGCGAGCAGCAGGTCGTACGTGCAGTAGGCGGGGCTGGCCGCGCCGGCGATCGTGTCCAGGACGGTGTACCCGGCGTCGCCCCCGGGCTGCGTGCTCCACCACCAGCCGAGCGGGTCGCGCGGCTCGAAGGTGGCGACGACCGTGAGGGTGAGCGGGGTCCGGCTCAGCGCCGGGCTGAGAACGAGCCGCGAGCCGGGCGCCACGCCGAGGCGCCGGGCCAGCGCGCCCGGCAGCGCCACCTCGCCGGCCCGGGCCGGGCACACGCCGGTGAGCGCCATGTTGGCGCAGGCGTCGTCGCGGTAGCGCAGCTCGCTCTGCGTCTGGCCGTACGCCCCCGGGAGCTGCACACCGGCCACGCCCCGCTCGACCGGCAGCGCGGCGGCCGCCTCGGTCGTGGCCCGGAACCGCTGCAGCGCCTGCTCCGCGTCCGCGCCGAGCGTGATGTTCCCGCGCACCCCGACAGTGCGCTGCCCGGCCGGGGCGGCAGCGACGACCGCGGCGGTCGCGGCGGCAGCCTCCCGATCGGCGAACCACCCGGCCGCGCCCAGCCCACCGGCGGTGACCGCGACGAGCAACGCCATGACGACGGCAGGCCCGCGACGGGCACGGATGGCACTCCAGATGACGGCCAGCACCCCGCGACCCTAGACGCTCCGGCCGCCGGCGTGGGAACGCTCCCACACAGTGGATGGCCGCGCGCAACCCGCGCGGCGTCACCGGCGCGCCGGCCGCGGCAGGCCGTACCCCGGTGGGACGGATGGCCCCCACGGCAGCGCGTCTCGGCCTCAGCGCGGGAGCGCGGCGCGGTGGTTCGCCGGGCGGGCGGTCGCGTCGGCCGGGTGCGGCTAGGTGCGGGGCAGGGTCATGATCTCGGCGCCGTCCGGGGTGATGGCGATCGTGTGCTCGGTGTGGGCGGTGCGGCAGCCGGTGGCGCTGCGCAGCGTCCAGCCGTCGGCGTCGGTGACGAGCTTCGCGGTGTCGGCCATGATCCAGGGCTCCAGGGCCAGGAGCAGGCCGGGGCGCAGCGTGTAGCCGCGGCCGGGGCGGCCCGTGTTGGAGACGTGCGGGTCCTGGTGCATCGTCGAGCCGACGCCGTGGCCGCCGAACTCGGTGTTGATCTGGTAGCCGGCGTCGCTCAGGACCGTACCGATCGCGTACGACAGGTCGCCGACGCGGGCGCCCGGGCCGGCGGCGGCGATGCCGGCCTGCAGTGCGCGCTCGGTGACGTCGATCAGGGCCAGGTCCGCGGCGGGGCGGGTGTCGCCGACGATGAAGCTGATCGCCGAGTCCGCGACGACGCCGGCCTTCTCGACAGCCAGGTCCAGGGACAGCAGGTCGCCGTCGGCGAGCGTGTAGTCGTACGGCCGGCCGTGCAGCACGGCGTCGTTGACCGACGTGCAGATGTAGTGGCCGAACGGCCCGCGCCCGAACGACGGCGCGTAGTCCACGTAGCAGGAGGTCGCCCCGGCCTCGGCGATCATGGCCTGGGTCCACCTGTCGATGTCCAGCAGATTGGTGCCGACGGTGGCCCGGCTCTTCATGGCCTGCAGGATGCCGGCCACCACGGCGCCCGTCTCACGGGCTTTGGGCAGGTCGGTGAGCTCCAGGATCTCGATCATGTGCCGTCTTCCTCGTCGCGACCAATAACTATCCCGGGCATATTATCCCGGTACTAGAATCGGTCCATGGTCAGGTTGCCCCTCACCGCCGACGAGGTCGAGCGCGGCCAGCGCCTCGGTGCGCTGCTGCGCCGGGCCCGGGGTGACCGCTCCATGCTCGAGACCGCGCTGCACGCCAGGGTCTCCCCGGAGACGCTCCGCAAAATCGAGTCCGGCCGCGTCGCCACCCCGGCCTTCTCGACCATCGCGGCCATCGCCGCCGTCCTCGGCCTCTCCCTCGACGCCGTCTGGGCCGAGATCAACCAGCCCGACCGCGACGAGGTCCTGTCGTAGACCCCGGCAGACCACAGCCCTGCCACCGCACGGCCTGCCACCGCGCAGCCTGCACCGCACGGCCTGCATCGCACGGCCCCGGCACCGCATCGCCCCGCCGAGCCGGCGCACCCACCGGCCGGTCGCGCCGATCGGCCGGTTGACGCCGGCCGCGCCGCCGATGGCGAACCGGCCGGCGCGATCATCGACCGCCGGACCGGACGATCCCGGCCGGGGCGCGACAAGTTGCTGACAGCGCGCTGACCCGCCGCGTTCACCTCGGAGGACACGTTCGGGGTCAGCCGTGCGCGGGGGTGGGGTCGCCGTCGTGGGCGGTGCCCGCCGGCGTGCGTGGGTGATCACATCGCGGTCGGTCGCGGACCCGCCGCGCCGTGTGACCCCCGAGGAGCCGTGGACGTTGACGACGCCCGCCGACGTGGCCATCCGTGTTGCCGAGCCGCCGGAGGTCCCGCACCGCCGGCGCGGGACGGCGCCGTTCGCGATCGTGCTCGCCGCCGCGGCGTGGAGCACCGTCGGGCCGGCGATGGCGTTCCTCCCGGCGTCCGCGAGCCCGCCCGGGGTGGCCGCGGCCCGGATGGCCGCCGGGAGCGCGCTGTTCGTCGTCGTGGCCGGCGGACGCTCGATGGTGCGGGACGTCCGCGCAACCCCCCGCGGCGTGCTGCTCGCGGTGACGGCGGCCGTGGCCATGGCCGGCTATCAGACCGCCTACGTCACCGCGATGCACCTGAACGGCGTCGCCGTCGGCACGGTCGTCAGCATGACGAGCATCCCGCTGTTCGGCGGCCTGCTCGTCGCGGTGACGAGCGGGCGCCGGCCGTCGCGGGTGTGGCTGGCGGCGACCGGGGCGGCGGCCGGGGCGAGCGCGCTGCTGGCCGGCGGCGCGGACGGGCGCGGGCTCAGTGCGCTGGGCGTCGTGTGCGGGTCGGCCGCCGGGTTGGCGTACGCGGTCTTCACGATGGCAAGCCACACGGCGATCCGCCGCGGCTGCCCGTCGCGGTCGATGATGGCCGCGGCGTTCGCCGGGGCGGGCGTCCTCATGAGTCCGCTGCTCGTCACGGCCCGCGCGTGGCTGGCGACGCCGTCCGGGGTCGCGGTCGTCGGCTATCTCGCCGCCGTCGCCACCGTCGGCGCATACGTGCTCTTCGGGCGCGGGCTGGAAGGCACGCCCGCCACGACCGCGGCGACGCTGGTGCTCGTGGAGCCGGCGTTCGCCACGGTGATCGGGCTGCTGCTGCTCCACGAGCCGGCCACCGCCCGCACGCTTGCCGGCCTGGCCGCGATGGCCCTCGCCCTGGCCCTGTTCACGGTCCGCCCGCGCCGCGCGGGCCGCAGACCCGTCCGTGGTGCCGTTCCGGCACAAGGCGGCCCCGGCCGCGCGCCGCGGCCGGGCGAGCAGGATGGGCCCGCCGAGGCCGCGGACGGCAACCACCCCGAGCCGGCTTCGAACGCTCCCCGGGCCTAGCAGCGCGCCGGACGCCCGCACCCGTCTCGGCCGCTGTGGTGCCGGGCGGCCCGGCCGGGGCGGGCCGGTGACCGCGGCGTCAGAACAGGGTCGGCTCGGGCGGGGGCGGTGGGGGGCGGCGCTTGCCGAGGAGGGCGAACTTGTCCTCGGTGGAGTCGTCCGGGACGGGCAGGCCGTGGCGGTGCAGGGCCTGGTGCACGCGGGCCTTGACGGTGTCGCGGTAGGCGCGGGGGGTCCGGGAGCCGGTCGCGTAGAGGTCCGCGTAGGCGGGGAGCAGCTCGGGGTAGCGCCGCCGAAGCCACTGCAGCACCAGGTCCTTGACGCCCTTCTGCAGGTAGAGCGACGTGGGCAGGACGTTTGCCGCGCCCGCCGCGGCGAGCTCGGCGATCGTGGCGTCGAGCTGCTCCGCGCTGTCCGTCAGGTACGGCAGGATCGGCGCGAGGAACACGGTAGGGGCGAACCCGGCGTCGCGCATGGCCCGCAGGGTGTCGAGGCGCGCGGCGGTGGACGGTGCGCCCGGCTCGAGCGTGCGCTGGAGGTCATCGTCGAGGTACGCGATCGACAGCCCCAGCTCCACGTTGACCTTCTGCGCGGCGGCGGCGAGCCGGTCGAGGTCGCGCCGGATGAGCGTGCCCTTGGTCAGGATCGAGAACGGGACCCTGGCCCCGGTGAGCGCATCGATGATCGGCGGCATCAGTGTGTACCGCCCCTCAGCCCGCTGATACGGATCGGTATTCGTGCCGAACGCCACCCGTTCGGGCCGGACCCGTTTCGTCGCGAGCTCCCGGCGCAGCACCTCGGCGACGTTCACCTTCACGATGATCTGCGCGTCGAAGTCGGCGCCGAGGCCGAGCCCCAGATGCTCGTGCGTCGGCCGCGCGAAGCAGTAGGCGCACGCATGCGTGCAGCCGCGGTAGGGGTTGAGCGTCCACTCGCCGGGCAGCATCGCGCTGGTGGCCGGCACGTGATTGAGCGCGCTCTTGGTCAGGACCTCGTGGAACGTGACACCCTCGAACTCGGGCGTCCGGACGCTGCGCACCAGGTTCTGCACCCGCCCCAGGCCGGGCAGCGTCCCCGGCGCGATGGCGTCGATCCGCTGCCCGTCCCAGGCCGTCGGTGCATTCACACGCGACACATTACTTGTCGTAGTTCTGCCCGATCGGCCGGCCGGGGATGGGCTTGGCGATGAGCGCGACGGGCACGAAGAACAGTATCTGCCCGATGGCCGCCGTCAATGTCCACAATGCCTTGTCGTCGTAATGCGCGGCCGCCTCCGCGAACAGTTCGTCGCTCACCCGCTCCCCCGCCGGGTTCGCCGTGAGCACGGCCTCGACGAGCGCCAGGGCGGCCCGCTCGGCGGCGGTGAAGTACGGCGAGTCCCGCCACGACGGCAGCGAGTCGATGCGCTCGGCTGACTCTCCCGCCGCCCGCATGAGCGCGGCCTGCCGTACGGTGTGGTAGCTGCTGGCGACGATCTGCCCGGCCCGCAGCTGCACGAGCCCGATCGTCGGCTGTGGTACCGCCCCGTTGTCGATGAGCCTCGACATGGCGGCGCCGAGCGAGCCCACGTCGGGCAGCAGCGGGAGCGGGTCGGGCAGCCGGGACTTGAGTGCTTCGGTCATGGTGTTCGCCCTCCGTTGTGATGGCTTCGCCCCATCCGACGACGCAGGGGGCGCGGATGTCTCGCCGGGCGCAGTGCCGCGCGGCCGGTGTTCGTGCCCTCCGGCCGGCTCACGGTACGGTGTCATCGACAGCGGTCCAGGGGTTTGGGGGGAGCGTGGCATCGGTGTGGCGGGTGTGGGCGGGGCGGGGGCTGGCCGCGGTCGCGGCGATCGGCGCGGCGGTGGCCCTGGTGGGGCTGACGACCGGGGCGTGGGCGGCCGGCACGTTCACCGGCGATACGCGCAACGGCTCCGCCGACACCGGGCGGCGGCTCGTGCTCGACCTGTTCCCCGACGGGCGGCTCACCGTCCGTGACGGCGGCGACCCGGGGCTGCGCCAGCTGTACGACGCCGGCCAGAACACCGCGCTGCGTGACGCCCTGCAGCACTCGATCCCCGGCATGCTCGACGGGTTCGCGGTCGCCTGCGTGATCGCCGTCGGCATCCTCGCGCTGGTGGGCGTCTTCAAGCGGCTGCCGGCGTCCCTGTGGGCCGTCGGCTGCGCGGTCGCGGTGGGCGCGCTCACCGCCGTGACGGTGCTGCGGTTCGAGGTCCTCGCGGCGCTGGGGACGTACCTGGCGCAGATGCACCTCACGACGACCACGTCGGTCCAGGAGGCCGGCCTGGCCGGGCAGACCTCGATCGCGCTTGTGGTGTCGATCGTCGCCGGGGCCGCCGCCGCCAGCCCGCTGCTGCGCCAGGCGCCCGACACCCCCGACGACTGACGACCATGCCGGCGCCGGGCTACGGTGGGCGTATGGCCGTCGCTCGATTCGCCTCCATCGTGTTCGACTGCAGCGACCCCGAGGAGCTCGCGCGGTTCTGGGCGGCGATGCTCGGCGGTGAGGTGGCGGCGGCCGGGGACGAGTTCGTGGCGGTGCGCACGGCCTACGGGTGGTTCGCGGCCATGCGGGTCGCCGACCACCGGCCGCCCACCTGGGCCGACCCGGCCGTGCCGAAGCAGGTGCACGTCGACCTGTCGGTCGACGACCTCGACACGGCCGCGGAGGCGGCGGTCCGGCTCGGAGCCACGCTGCTGCCGGGGCAGCCCGCGCCGGATCGATATCGGGTCCTGCTCGACCCGGCGGGGCACCCGTTCTGCCTCTCCGTCCAGATACCCCGGTGAGGGCCGGCCTTCCGCGCTACATCCGCGGCGCCCGCGCGAGGACCACGGTGGAGGCGACACCGACCGCGCCGGCCAGGACGAGGACGAGGCCGGGCGCGCCGGCCCCGACGCCGTAGGCGAACACGGCCGTCGCCGCCGCCGGCACGCCCGCCTCGGCGATCGCGGCGATCCCGGTCAGGGCGCCCTGGACGGCGCCCTGCTCGTCGGCGGCGGTGCGGGTGGTGATCCAGGTCTGCGTGGCGGTACCCCCCAGAGCGGCAAGCGAACCGAGGGCCATGCACGGCACGATGAGCGCCGGGCCGGCCAGCCCGAAGCCGGCGAGGCTCACCGCGCCCGCCCAGCCGGAGACCAGTGCCGCGCGGCGGACGCCCAGGCGGGTGACGAACGGGCCGGCCAGGGTGCCCGAGACGACGGCGCCGAGCAGGGCGCCGGCCGCCATCACGGCGCCGACGACGGCCGGGGACCAGGCGAAGCGGGCGATCATCACGAACGTCCATGTGCACTGGTTGGCCATCCGCGCGATGTCGCCGAGGAAGCGGGCGAGGGTGAGGTGGCCGAGGCCGGGGCGGCGGGCCAGGGCGAGGATCGCACCGACCGGGTTGGCGACCCGCCAGGCCAGGCTCGTGCCGCGGTCGCCGGGCCGCGACTCGGGCAGCACCAGCGCGCCGTAGAGCGCGTTGACGCCGGCGAGCGCGGCCGCGGCGAAGAACGGCAGGCGCGGGTCGGCGGCGCCGAGCAGGCCGCCGATGACGGGGCCGGCGACGAAGCCGACGGAGAACGCGGCGCCGACATACCCGAACGCCTTCGCGCGGCCCGGCGGCTCGGTGACGTCGGCGATGTACGCGTTGACGACGGTGACCGTCCCGCCGAGCGCCCCGGCGAAGGCGTGCGCGGCGAGCATGGCCGGCGGGGTGTTCGCGGTGGCGTGGGCGAGCCAGTCGACGCCGAGCGCGAGCATCGCGCCGACGAGGACGGGCTTGCGGCCGTAGCGGTCCGACAGGCGCCCGAGCAGCGGCGCCCCGATGAACTGGGTGACCCCGAAGGCGGCGCCGATCCAGCCGGACCAGAGTGCGCCGGTCGCGGGGTCACCCGTGACGGCGCTCAGCAGGGACGGCAGGACCGGCACGACGAGCCCGAGCCCGAGCATGTCGACGGCGACGGTGACGAGCAGGAACGCCAGGGTTGGCGGGCGTGACACGAGGGTGCTCCTTCACGAGGTGGGCAACCCCCACCCGTTCGGAAGCACGGAGGATCAGATTATCGGCACCGTCAAATGGTTTTTCGCCGTCACAGCTCGTAGTCGAACCAGACGCGGTGAGTGCCGTCGTCGTCCACGCCGAGGCCGCCGCCGCCCGTAATGCCGGCCAGTTCGGCGGTGCCGCTGTTGGCGACGATCGCAAAATATTCGCCGGTACGGTCACCGCCCGATGTCGACGCGGAGTGCACGAAGTTGAAGGTGCCGGCGCGGCCGTTGACGCTGCCCTCGAACGACTCCATCGCCACGTAGGTCCCCGCGCCCGACGCCTGGTCGAACGCCGCCGTGAACAGCGTGGCCGCGCGGCCTTCGACCTCGCCCTCGAAGTGCTTCTCCAGCCGGGCCACGCCCACGGGCAGCGCGGTCTCGATCGGCGGGTCGGGCACCACGTCGGTGGGGACGAAGCTCTTGACGCTGAAGGTTCCGGTGGCTCTCATGCCGCGACTTTACCGACCGATCCGCAGCACCAGCTTGCCGTGGGCGTGACCCGAAAGGCTTGTCGCGAGGGCCGCGCGCCAGTCGTCCAGGTCGTGCACCGCGGCCACCGGGATCGTGAAGCGCCCCGCCGCGGCCAGCGCGGCGTATTCGGGGATCGCGAAGTGGCACAGCCGCATGCCGGTGTCACCGATGCCGGTGCGCACGCCCAGCGGTCCGGCCGCGGCCATGTCGCTGAGGGTCAGCACCTGCCCGGGCGCGGCGACGGTGCGCACGAGCTCCGGCAGCACGCCGCTCGGCGGCGCCGCGTCCAGGGCCACGTCGACGAGCCCGCCGGCCAGGGCGGTGACCCGCTCGGCGACGCCTGGCCCATACGGGGTGACCTGCGCCCCGGCGGCCTGCAGGGCACCGGCGAACGTGGTGCCGGCGGTGGCGATGACCCGGGCGCCGAGGTGGGCCGCGATCTGCACGGCGGCGTAGCCGATCATCGTGCCGCCGCCGCTGACCAGGACCGTCGTGCCCGCGCCGACGCCGAGCGCGTCGAGGCCCCGGTAGGCCGTCTCGACGGCCATCGGCAGCGCGGCCGCGGCGACCGGGTCGAGCCCGGCCGGCCGCGGGAACCAGGTGTCGAGCACCGCGAACTCCGAGGCGCCGGCGGCCGGGCCGGTGAACGGGGCCGGGCCGAACACCGCGTCGCCGATGCTCGCGCCGGCGACGTCCGCGCCGAGCGCGTCGACGGTGCCGGCGACCTCCAGGCCCACGCCGCGGGGCAGGGTGCCCGGGAACAGGCCGCGGCAGAGGGCCCAGTCGGCGGCGTTGAGCCCGCACGCCTGCACGGCGACGCGGACCTGGCCCGGGCCGGGCTGCGGAGGCTCGGCGGTTTCCAGGCGCAGGACGGTGGCCGGGTCGCCGTGGTCGTGGAAGCGGAGTGTGCGCATGCGGGGTCCTCCCAGCGGTGACGACAGGATCTGTCGTCACCGACGCTACCACGGTGATGACAGCATCTGCTGTCGCTAGACTGTCGGCATGGCACGGTGGGAGGGCGACACCCAGGGCCGGCTCGAACGGGCCGCGCTGGAGCTGTTCCAGGAGCAGGGCTACGACCGCACGACAGTCGCGCAGATCGCCCAGCGCGCGGGCCTCACCGAGCGCTCGTTCTACCGATGGTTCGCCGACAAGCGTGAGGTCCTCTTCGGCGGCCGCACCGACCTCGAGTCCCACCTGGTGCGGGCGGTCGCCGCCGTCCCGCCCGGCACCGCCGCCCTGCCGACGCTGCTGGCCGCCCTGGCCACCGTCCCGCAGGTCATCCGCCCCCGCGAGTTCCTGCTGGTCCGCACGGCCGTCATCGCCGCCAACCCGCCCCTGCGGGAGCGCGAGCTCATCAAGCTGGCCGCGCTCGCCGAGGCCCTCACCACCGCGCTGGTGGACCGCGGCATCGACGCCCAGACCGCCCGGCTGGCGACCGATCTGGCGTTGGCGGTCCTGCGGTTGACGGGCCAGCGCTGCCTGGCCGACGAGTCCGCCGACTTCCACGCCACCCTGGCGCGGTCCGCCGCCGACCTGGCCGCCGTGGCCGCCTCGACCGCCGGCCCCGCCTCCATCGCCGGCCCCGCGGTGGCCGCCTCCGCCGAAGCGGCCCGGCCGTGACGTCGCCGGCGGTCGACGAGTGCGCGGTCGCGGCCGTGACCGCGTGCCTCGACGCGGCGGCGGACCTGGCCGAGGTGCGCACCGGGCGGCGGCCGGTGGTCGAGGTCGACGCCGGGCACGTGCACGCGGCCGTGCGCGGCGAGGCGCTGCTGCGCGATGCCCACGGCAACGGCATCGGCGGCTTCGCGGCGCTGTCGCGGCTGTGGCGGGCGGCCGACGGCTGGGTGCGCACCCACGCGAACTATCCGTGGCACCGGGCCGCGCTCATCGCGGCGCTCGGCCCCGAGGCCGGGCTCGAGGCGGCGATCGGGGCGCGGCCGGCCCTGGAGGTGGAGCGGCTGGTCTACGCGGCCGGTGGACTGGCCGTCGCCGCCCGGCGCCCGGGCGGGTGGGCCTTCACGGACGGGCCGTTGATCGCGATCGAGCCGGCGGGCCACGGGCAGGCGCTGCCGCCGCCGGGTCCGCTGCCGGCGTCGGGGCTGCGGGTGCTCGACCTGACCCGGGTCATCGCCGGGCCGGTCGGGACGCGGATGCTCGCCGCGCTCGGGGCCGACGTGCTGCGGGTCGACGACCCGAACCGGCCGGAGCTGCCGCTGCACACGGTGGACGGCGTCATCGGCAAGGCGAGCACGCTGCTGGACGCCGGCACTGCGGACGGGCTGGCGACGTTGCAGGGGCTGGCCGCCGCGGCCGATGTCATCGTGACCGGGTATCGGCCCGGGGCGATGCACCGCCTGGGACTGGAGCCCGAGCGGTGGCCGGGCAAGGTGGTGGCGACGCTCTCGGCGTGGGGTACCACCGGCGAATGGGGCGCCCGGCGAGGGTTCGACAGCCTCGTCCAGGTGGCGACCGGCATCGGGTGGGCGAGCAGCCCCGACGGCCGGCGGCCCGGCGCACTGCCCTACCAGCTGCTCGACCACGCCACCGGATACCTGCTCGCCGCCGGGGTCCTCACCGCCCTCGCGCGGGGCGGGGGCGCCCACGTGTCCGTCTCGCTCGCCCGCACCGCCCGCTGGCTCCTGGACCACGGTCCGGGCGCGGCGACCCGGACCCCCGACCCGGACGCCTACCGCGTCGAGCTCGGCAACGGCTGGACCGGGATCGGCCCGCCCGGGCGCCTCGACGGCCAACCCCTGGCCTGGCCGCGGCTCCCACCCGAGTACGGCGCGGCCACGCCGGCCTTCACCCGCTGACGAGGCCGGGGAGGCCGAACGCCACGATCCGGCGGATGCCCGTCGCGGTGATGCTCAGGACCGCGACGCCGAAGGGCTGCCCGCGGTATCGCACGTAGGCCGCCGGCTGACCGTTCATCCGGGTGGGCGCCAGGTGCCAGTCGCCGGGCCCGCCGAGGACCTGGGCCAGGTACGGGATGCAGGTCCTCTTCCCGGCGAACCAGGTGCGCGACGGCAGCAGCTCCAGGGAGGCGTCGGTGCGCAGGGCGCGTTCGAGGATGGCGACGTCGCTGCGTTCGAAGGCGGCGATGTACTGCTCCAGCAGCGCCCGCGCGGCCGGATCGTCCGGTTCGGCCAGGCCGGTGCCGTCCTCCGACGGCGCCACCTCGTCGAGGCGCGCCCGGGCCCGCTGCAGCAGGCTCTTCACCCCGGGGACGGTGACGCCGAGCATCTGCGCCACCTCCGCCGCCGGGAAGCCCAGGACCTGGCGCAGGATCAGCACCGCCCGCTGCCGGGGCGGCAGATACTGCAGCCCCGCGACGAGCGCCAGGCGCAGACTCGCCCGGACCGCGACCACCTCGGCCGGGTCCGCGGACGGCGGGGTGACGAGCGCGTCGGAGATCGGGCGCAGCCAGGGGACCTCCCAGTCCGCGTCGCCGGGCGGGGCGTACGGGTCGTCCGCGGGGGCGCCGAGGCCGGACGGGAGCGGGCGGCGGGCCCGGCCCTCCAGCGCGTTGAGGCAGGCGTTGGTGGCGATGCGGAACAGCCACACGCGGATCGACGCCCGCTCCTCGAACCCCCCGTAGGCCCGCCAGGCCCGCAGGTACGTCTCCTGCACCAGATCCTCGGCCTCCTCCGGCGAGCCGAGCATCCGGTAGCAGTGCCCGAGCAGCTCGCGCCGGAAGGGCTCGGTCCGGCGGGTGAAGGCGTCCTGGTCGGTCACAGTCCCAGCTTGGGGCGCAGCCAGGCGGCGACGCGAGCGATTGCGGCGTCCGCCACCCCGCTGTGCCCGGCGCCCATCTGGAACGTGTGCTGCTCCCCCGGCTCGATGTCCAGCTCGGCCTCCACGCCGTGCTTGCGGGCGGCCTGTTCCAGGCGGACGGCGTCGTCGAGGAGCATCTCGCCGCCGCCGACCTGGATGTACATCGGCGGGAGCCCGGTCAGGTCGGCGAACAGCGGGCTCACCATCGGGTCGGCCGGGGACACGGTGGGCGGCAGCAGCATCCGGACCAGGCCGTCGATGTCCATCTCCTGCTCGCCGCCGAAGAGCAGGTCGGTCGGCCGGTTGGTCCGGATGGACGGCCCGCCCTGGGTCATGTCCGTCCACGGCGAGATCGGCGCCAGCGCGGCCGCGTACGGCAGCCCCTGAGCACGGGCCCGCAGCATCAGCGACAGGCTCAGGCCGCCGCCGGCCGAGTCGCCGGTGACCGCGATGTGCTCGGGGCGGGCCCCGGCGAGCAGCGCCCGGTAGACGGCGGTGACCTCGTCGAGCTGGGTCGGGTACTGCCGCTCGGGGGTGTGCGAATAGGCCGGGAGCACCGCGCGGGCGCCGACCGCCTTGGCCAGGTGGGCGTAGAGCTTGCGGTGGGTGTAGATCGAGCCGCCGACGTACCCGCCGCCGTGCAGGCACAGCAGGACCCGGTCGGCGGCCGCGGCGATCGGCTCGGCCCAGAGCACCGGCACGCCGCCGAGCTCGCGCTCCCGGTAGTCGACGCCGCCGGGCTCGGCCGTCACGTCCCCCCAGTGCGAGTCGACGGCCCGCCGCTGCTCGAGGGTCAGCGGCGGGTCGAGCCGGCCCAGGGCGTTGCTGCGGCGGTAGAAGCTGTCCAGCGAGTAGATGTCGTCCATACCCGGTGTAGACCGGCGCGACCGCGAAAGGAATCGCCGGCCCCGGGCGCCGACCGGATCGTCGTGACCCGAGGTCCTACCATCGGGCGCATGGCCGCCTACGAGTTCGGGTTCCTCCGGTTCTTCTCGCAGCGCAGCAGCGACAGCGGCGTCACCTGGACGTTCAGCACCGACGGTGCGCAGAAGCGCAACGTCTGGATGCTGATCACGGCCACCGACGCCGTCGTCGCCGGCGTGCACGACCCGGAGGCGGCGGTGCGGGACCCGCTCTACGGCCACCGCAAGCTCGCCGAGGCGCTGAACACGCTCGGCGCCGACGGGTGGACGCCTGTCGTCGAGGAGGGCGGCCGGGGCAACAGCGCCGCCCGCTACCTCATGCGCCGCCCGCGCTGACGAGCGCGTATCGCCGGAACGCCTGCTGACCGTCGGGGATGAACCGCCGCTGCCCGACGAGCGCGGGAAGGTCCGGCACGGCCACCCAGCCGTGCCAGGCGACCTCGCGCGGGTCGGGGTCGATCGGGCCGGTGAGCGTGGTCTCGTGGACGGCGAGCCAGTACGAGCCCAGCACCCCGTGGCACAGGAACCGCACCACGGGCCGCACCGCGGCGCGCACGCCCAGCTCCTCGTGCAGTTCGCGGGCGGCCGCGCCGGCGTAGCTCTCGCCCGCGCCCACCGCCCCGCCGAACATCACGTCGTGGTGGTCCGGGTAGCGGGCCGCATCGCCCGGCCGGCGGTACACCAGGATCCGCCCGCCGGGGTCCCGGCACACGGTCGCCGCGATGCGGTGCAGCCAGCCGTGGCGGAGGGCCTCGGCCCGCGGGACGGCCCCGATGACCCGGTCGCGGTCGTCGACGCGGTCGACGTACTCCGTGGCACCCATCGGCTCAGAAGACGAAGGCGTTGAACGGCTCCGGGTCGTGGCGCAGCGCCCGCCCGAGCGCCGCGACCGCCCCCGCCCGGTGCTCCCGGATCAGCCCGGCCGCCGCCAGCAGCGCCGCCGAGTGCCCGCCGAGGAACAGCGACCCGAGCGCCTGGATGCCGATCGTCACCTCGGGCGCGGCGCCGGTGCGCACGCACGACCCGCCCGACGGCCCGAGGTCGAGCCGCCACACCCCCGCGTTGCCCGGGCACATCGGGTCCGGCGGGACCTCGATCGTCAAACCCGTTTCGCCGGTGTACTGCCGGGAGCCGATCGCCGCCGCCAGGTCCAGGATGCGCAGCCACAGACTGTCCGACTGCCGCGTGACCCGCATGGCCCGCGGACTGCGCAGCATCCACCGCAGCGGCTCGTCGACCGGCCGGGCCGGCGCCACCACCCGCCGGGTCAGGTCGAAGTCGAGCAGCAGCCCCCACAGCGCCCGGTACGCATCCGGGGAGGCGGCCTCGAGCGCCTCGACCACGAGCGTCCCGGTGTGCTCGACGGTGCTCGACCACGGCAGCCGGAACTGCGCGATGCCGTCCACGGCGCCGCCGGTGCGGTGCACGAGGTAGCGCATCGGCCCCGCGGTCCCGGACGACTCGTCGCTGAGCCGGTCCCAGCGCCCCGGCTGCGGGCTCAGCTCCCCGACCCGCTCCCGGCGCACCAGCGCGTGCACCTGCGGCCAGGCCGCCCGGGCGACGGCCGCGCCGACGAGCTCGAGGTCACCACCGGCCGGCGCGGGGTCGGCGAACGCGGCCTCGGCCCGCTCGATCTCCCACCGGGTCCGCCGGGTCGCCGGCCCGAACCCGTAGCGCCCGTAGATCCCGCCCTCACTCGCGCTGAGCCCGGCCAGGGCCTCACCGCGGGCGAGCGCGGCGTCGAACATCGCCTGCATCATGCCGCGCAGCAGCCCCCGCCGCCGATGCGTGGCCACCACCGCCGTCGCCGTCACCCCGCCCATCGGCACCGCCAGCGGCCCGGGCACCGTGATGTCCATGGCCAGCATGGCCGACCCGCCGACGAGCCGACCGTCCACGAACGCCGCCTGCGGGAAGAACCCGCCCCCGAACACCCGCTCCGCGAACGCGTCGAGCTGCGCATCGGTGGCCGGAGCCGGGGGCTGCGGCCACGCCTCGGGGCCGCCGTGCCAGGCGGCCGGCGCCGGCTCCCAGTGCGGCAGCCCGTTCACGTACGGCAGCACCTGCAGATAGGACCGCACCTCGGCCCGCTCGATGGGCCGGATCTCGATCGTCATCCGGCAATTGAACCCGCTGCGCCGCCGGCGGGCCGCCCGGGGTGGCGCGCCGCCCGCGCCCGCCCGGCCGCACCCTGGCCCGGACCGGCGCGACTCCGTACAGCGTGTACGTTTCATTACCGGTCAAGTGCCCTGAGCAGCGACAACGGTGAATGTTCGGCCGCCGTCTCGCCGATGGGCGCCGGGTTGCCTAGCGTCCGCGTGGACGGAGCGCTCCCGCTTGCTCCGCCAGGGAAGGAGGCAACACATGGGCAAAACGCTGCGCGCGGTTGCCGCTGCCGGCCTGCTCGTCGGAGGTCTGGCCGCGGTACTCGGGCCCGCGTCACCGGCCAGTGCGGACACGCAGATCTGTGAGACCTACGGGTCCACCACGATCGGCGGGAAGTACGTGGTCATGAACAACAACTGGGGCAACAGCGCCACCCAGTGCATCAACGTCACCGGCAGTGGGTTCTCGATCTCGCAGATCAACGCGAACAAGCCCACGAACGGCGCGCCGGCGTCCTACCCCGCCATCTACGTCGGATGCCACTACACGAACTGCTCGCCGGGCACCAACCTGCCGATGCAGATCAGCGCGATCAGCTCCGCCCAGACGAGCATCAGCTACAACTTCGTCAGCGGGGCCACGTACGACGCCGCGTACGACATCTGGCTCGACCCCACGGCGAAGAAAGACGGCGTGAACGCGACCGAGATCATGATCTGGTTCAACCGGCAGGGCTCCATCCAGCCGGTCGGCAGCCGGGTCGGCACCACCTCGATCGCGGGCCGCTCGTGGGAGGTCTGGCAGGGCAACAACGGCGGTAACGACGTGATCTCCTACGTCGCGCCGTCGCCCATCTCCAGCTGGAGCTTCGACGTCAAGGCGTTCATCAACGACGTCATCTCCCGCGGCAAGGCCACCACGGCGTGGTACCTGACGAGCATCCAGGCCGGCTTCGAGCCGTGGATCGGCGGCCAGGGCCTCGCCGTCACCGCGTTCTCCGCGACCGTCAACGGTGGCGGCGGTGGCGGTGGCGGCGGCGGAGGCGGCGGTGGCGGAGGCGGAGGCGGAGGCGGCACTGCCGCGTGCACCGCGACCTACCGCACCATCAGCAGCTGGTCGGGCGGCTTCCAGGGTGAGGTCACCGTCCGCAACTCCGGCACGGCCGCGCTGACCGGCTGGAGCACCACCTGGTCGGGCGGCAGCGCCTCGATCAGCTCCCTGTGGAACGGCCGGGTCACCGCGACCTCGCCGGTGACGGTCCGCAACGAGACGTACAACGGCAACCTGGCCGCGAGCGCCTCGACCACGTACGGCTTCACCGCCAGCGGCACCGCGCCGTCGTCGGTGAGCTGCGCGTCCGCCTGAGCACGACGACCGGCCCCGCCCGCACCGCGGCGCGGGGCCGGTCCCTTTGCGCCACGGCGGGCGCCTCGGCGCGGCCTGCGGGATGCGGGCCCGGACGGTTTCGAACGCGGCCTCGATGCGCCGGCCGTCACGGCCCTGCGCGATCGCCGGCACCGCCCGGGAGGCCGGGCCCGGTCAGGTCTCCAGGAGCGCGGCGAGGTTGGCCAGCGAGGAGTGCAGGCCGGTGGCGTGGTCGGCGGCGGAGATCCCGGGCGGGACGTCGTCGGCGCGGAACTCCACCCGGGTGCCGCCGGCGACCGCCGCGACCTCCCACGTCATCGTCATGGTGCCGGCCTGCGCCGGGTCGTCGGAGACGAAGTCGACGGCCTGCACGACCCGGACGCCGGGGACGATGTCGACGTACCGGGCCTCGACGACGTCGGAGTCGGCGGTCGTCTTGCCGCGGGCCGTCGCGGGGTCGGCGTAGGTCAGCACGAGCCGGTAGGACCCGCCCGGGCGCGCGTCGAACCGCTCGAACCGGCCGCTCATGTCGCCGGGCGGCAGCCAGGTCGTCAGCGCCGCGGGGTCGACGAGCGCCGCGAACACGCGGTCGGGCGGGGCCGCGATGACGCGGGAAGCCCTGTCGGTCCGGGTCATCCGCCGAGTCTAGCGGCGCCGATGTAACTTTCCAGCGCGACTCGGGCGCCGGCTGCGGCATAACACTTTTCATCGTCTGAGCAGCTCAGGACGCCGGTTCGCGGTGGGCTCAGCGGCTCGGCAGCGGGCGTGGCGGCGGTACGAAATCAGGGCCGTTGACGCTTGAAAAGTGAGCGCTAACACTCGCCGAATCCGTCCTACTCGCACCATGGAGGATCTGATGCCGCTTCCACGCACCCGGGTGCTGGCCGCCGCCTGCACCGCGGGTCTCGCCGTGGCCTGGGGAGCCGCGGTGCTCACCGCGGCCCCGGCCCAGGCGGCGGCCGGCTGCCGCGTCGACTATGCCGTGGCCAGCTCGTGGCCCGGCGGGTTCACCGCGAACGTCACGGTCACCAACTTCGGCGAGGCCATCAACGGCTGGCGGCTCACCTGGTCGTTCGGGTCGGGCCAGACGGTCACGCAGCTGTGGGGCGGGACCGTCGCGCAGTCCGGCGCCGACGTCACGGTCACCAACGCGAGCTACAACGGGAGCATCCCGACGAACGGCACCGCCACGCTCGGCTTCAACGGGGCCGCGAGCGGCGCGAACCCGGTCCCCGCGAGCTTCGCCCTCAACGGCACGACATGCACCGGCCAGACGGGCTCGACCGGCGGGACCACGCCGCCGCCGTCGTCCGTGCCGCCCTCGTCGCCGCCCACCTCGAGCACGCCGTCGCCGACCGGGGGCTCCTGCACGCTGCCGTCCACCTACCGCTGGACGTCGACGGGCGCGCTCGCGTCACCGCAGAACGGGTGGGTGTCGCTGAAGGACTTCACCAACGTCGTCTACAACGGCAAGCACCTGGTCTACGCCACGACCCACGATTCGGGCTCGTCGTGGGGGTCGATGAGCTTCGGCCTCTTCAGCGACTGGTCGGCGATGGGTTCGGCGAGCCAGAACAAGATGAACTTCAGCACGGTGGCGCCGACGTTGTTCTACTTTGCGCCGAAGAACATCTGGGTGCTGACGTATCAGTGGGGTGGGACGGCGTTCTCGTACCGCACGTCCAGTGACCCGTCCAACGCCAACGGGTGGTCGGCGCAGCAGACGCTGTTCACGGGCAGCATCTCCGGCTCCGGGACCGGGCCGATCGACCAGACGCTGATCGGTGACGGTCAGAACATGTACCTGTTCTTCGCCGGTGACAACGGCAAGATCTACCGGGCCAGCATGCCGATCGGGAACTTCCCCGGCAGCTTCGGCTCCAGCTACACCCAGGTCATGAGCGACTCGACGAACAACCTCTTCGAGGCCGTCGAGGTCTACAAGGTCCAGGGCCAGAACCAGTACCTGATGATCGTCGAGGCGATCGGCAGCCAGGGCCGCTACTTCCGCTCGTTCACGTCCTCCAGCCTGAGCGGGTCCTGGACCCCGCAGGCGGCCAGCGAGTCCAACCCGTTCGCGGGCAAGGCCAACAGCGGCGCGACCTGGACCAACGACATCAGCCACGGTGACCTGGTCCGGACCAACCCGGACCAGACCAAGACCATCGACCCCTGCAACCTGCAGCTGCTCTACCAGGGCCGCTCCCCGAGCTCCGGCGGCGACTACGGCCTGCTGCCGTACCGCCCGGGCCTGCTGACCCTGCGCCGGTGAGCCGCAGCGCCGGTGACCGGGCTGGGCTCCCCGGTCACCGGCGCTGCTGTGCGGCCATCCACTGCCAGACGTGCAGCGGCCCGACGCTCGGGTCGTTGCGGGCGACATAGATCCACGACCAGTGGCCCGGGAACTGGTGACCGTTCCAGATCACGTGGTCGTACAGCGAGAGCAGCGCCCCCGGGATCAGATCGTGCGCGTGCACGGTGTTGGCCTGCGGGGGCACGGTGTCGTCGTCGCGGGACGCGACGAGCCAGGTCGGGGTGCTGATCCGCCGCAGCTCGTCGTCGGTGACGACGTCGGTGACCACGCCGCAGATCGGCACCGACGCCGCGAACGCACCGCCGTAGACGGCTGTCATCTTCAGCGCCATGTATCCGCCGTTGCTGCACCCGGCCACGTAGATGCGGCGCCGGTCGACGGGCAGGCGGCGGGCCAGGTCCCTGACGATCTCGTCGATCTGCGGGGCGAAGCGGTCGCCGTCCTCCAGCCAGTACGAGGTGCTCTGCGGGGCCACGACGTAGGCGCCGGAGAAGATGCGCTGGGCCTGCGGGGTCGCGAAGCCCAGCGCGCCGCGGTTGGCCCGCAGCGTGGTCTCGTTGTCGTAGTAGCCGTCCGGCAGCGACGCCCCCTCGCCGCCGCCGTGCAGCCAGACGATCAGCGGATGGCGGGCGCCGCGGGCCGAGCCGGGCGGCGAGTAGAGCCGGTACCGCATCCCCGAGCCCGACCGGTGGTAGCCGAACGCGTCCACCTCGGGATTCACCAGGCGCCCCTGCTCGAACCGCTCGATGGTCACGGCCCGGCCGTCGCGCAGCCGCAGCGGCGCGTGCTGCGTGATCGTGTACACCAGGTCGAGCCGGACGTTGCGCTCCCGGCTCGCGATGTAGCCGAGCGTGCCCCCGCCGACCTGCCCCTCGGCCGTGCTCAGCTCCAGCACGATGTTCCCGCGCCGGTCGAGGCGGGCCGCGGTCACGGGCCGGTCGAGGTCGTACTCGCTGAAGATCTGGTCACCGGGGGCGATCGGGATCGGGCTGGTGGCCTTGGCGTGGACGGTGAACGTCGCCGGCGTCAGGCTGCCCGGCGCGATCGGCCCGAGCCGCCCGGTGTCGAGCGTGACCGCGGTGACCTGCTCACCACCGTCGAGGGTCACGGCGTCGAGCTCGAAGCGCACAGCCGACGGCGGGCGGCCCCCGGCGGCGGCGACTCCGGGCACTGCCAAGGCGGCGGCGGTACCGGCTCCGGCGGCCAGCAGCGTGCGGCGATCGATGACCATGGCGAACTCCCTGTCCGGGCTGGCGGGCTCCATTGACAAGGATTGATACTGCCACCAAATCGGCGGGCGAACGAGCCCGCGGCGCCCAGCCGGGCCGGGGCCGAGGCCGCCGCCATGGCCGGCGGCGCGCCCTGCGGCTCAGGCGGCCGGCCCGTTGTCGACGAGCACGAACGCGGTGACCGCACCCGCGTCACCGGCCTCCTCGGCGATCAGCCCGTTGGCCTTCGAGGACTGCAGGAACGCACCGCCGACGCTTATCACGTATGTCGCCGGGTCACCGCCGGACGGCGGCTTGATGGTGAACAGCTGCCCGTCGCGCCCCGGGTCACACGCGGTGGCGGCGACGGTGAGCGGCGCGCTGCCGTTGTTCTTCAACCCGAGACAGGCCCCGTCCGCCGTCGCCGTGCGGATCATGTGGCGGGCTCCTTGCGGTACCAACACGAAGAGGCTCTTGGCACTTGGACCATCGGTCAGGTTGAGCCGTCCGCTGCCGTCGACCGCGAGGATCGACTCCCCGGCCTCGGCCGGGCGGATGACGACCTTCCGCCGCCCGGCCAGCATCGGCCCGTCGGCCCCGCCGAACGACGGCGCGGGCGCCACCGACCGCGGCGCCGCGGCACTGGGGCCGGCGGTGGCCTGCTCGACCGGGCCGGCGCTGCTGGGCCCGGACGACGGCAGCGCCGCCTCCGGAGTGCCAGTGGCGCTGCCGCAGCCGGCGAGCGCGGCCAGGGCGGTCACGGCGGCGAGCGCGGTGGTGGGTCGCATCCGCAGGTGATACCCGATGACCGGCGGCCGGTAACGCGCGGCGGCGGCCCGGCTTTGCCGCGGCCCACAGTGAGCAGTTACCCCCCGGGGGTATAGTGGCGAGCGATCGAGCTCCCGGGAGGTTCACGATGGAACATCACGAGCATCACCATCACGGCGGCGGGGCGAGCTGGGCGGCCGCGGCCCGGGCGACGCTGCACTGCCTCACCGGCTGCGCCATCGGCGAGGTCCTCGGCATGGTCGTCGGCACCGGCCTGGGGCTGCACAACGCCGCGACCGTCGCGCTGTCGATCGTCCTGGCCTTCATCTTCGGCTACGGCCTGACCATGCGCGGTGTGCTGCGGGCCGGGGTCGGGCTGCGCGCCGCACTGGGCATCGCGCTCGCCGCCGACACGGTGTCGATCGCCGTCATGGAGCTGCTGGACAACCTCGTCGTCGTGGCCGTGCCGGGCGCGATGGACGCCGGCCTCACCAGCGCGCTGTTCTGGCTGTCCCTGGCGTTCTCGCTGCTCGTCGCGTTCCTGCTGACGACCCCGGTGAACCGCCTGATGATCGCCCGCGGCCGCGGCCACGCCGTGGTCCACCGATACCACCAGGGCCACTGACCACCGCGCCGGGCCGCAGGCTACGCTGCTGCGAGCCATGAACCGCCGCGCCGACACCCCCGCCACCGCCCCCGACGCATGCACCGTGACGGTCTGCCGGGGCTGCTGCTGCGGCACCCCGAAGATCCCGGGCCTGGACCACGCCGCCCAGCTCGCGCAGCTGCGCCGGCGGCTCGACGGCGCCGCCCGGGTCCGCACCAGCGACTGCCTCGACGCCTGCGACTACGCCAACGTCATCGTCGTGCAGCCCTCCCCCGCCGGCCGCCGCGCGGGTGGGCGGCCCGTCTGGCTCGGGCTCGTCAACCAGGCCGAGGCCACCGGCGACATCGACGCCTGGGTCCGGGCCGGCGGCCCCGGCCTGGCCGACCCGCCCGCCGTCCTCGACCTCTACACGTTCAGCCCGGCCCGGCGGGTCCGCCAGACGCTGCCCTGACCGCGCCGCCGGCCGGGAGCCCCGCGACGACGGCGGGGGCGTCACGGTGAAGGCACCACCCGGACATGGGATGTTCACACCCCAGCGGTCGCGCCCCATACTCGTGGTCGTCGATATTCATCGCAGTTGCCGACCCGATGAAAGGCCAGCGTTGGAACACGTCACAGTACGTCGTCGCAGCATGACCCGGGCGGTGGTGGCCGGGGTGGCCGCGCTCGCGGTCCTGCTGCCGGCGACGGCCGCGTTCGCCGACAACCTGCCGAACCTGCCGCAGAACGCGAACGGCTACGAGCAGTCGTTCTCCCCCGCCTACGACTACGACACCGACGGCTGCTACGCGGTGGCCGCGATCAGCCCGACCGGCACCCTGAACCCGGGCCTCAACCCGACGGGCGCCCTCAACGGCAACTGCCGCGACCAGTCCGACCTGGACCGCACTCAGACCTACTCCCGCTCGAAGTGCAACAACGGCTGGTGCGCGATCGTCTACGCCAGCTACTTCGAGAAGGACCAGGCCATCCCCGGCCTGAGCATCGGCGGGCACCGCCACGACTGGGAGCACGTCATCTCCTGGGTCAACCAGGCGACGAACCAGGTCGAGTACGTCACCACCACCCAGCACAGCAGCCAGGTGACCTACCCACGCTCGCAGGTCCGCTTCGACGGCACCCACCCGAAGACCGTCTACCACAAGGACGGCATCTCGACCCACTACTTCCGGCTGGCCAACAGCAACGACGAGCCGCCGGAGAACCACTACCACACCTGGCGCTACCCGCCGATCGTCGGCTGGGACGGCTGGCCGAGCACCGCCCTGCGCGACACGATGACGACCGCCGACTTCGGCTCGGCCACGCAGAAGATCAGCGCCGGCCGGTTCGAATCGCTGCTGAGCGCCTCCAAGCCCGCCGGCATCCCCTTCGACCCCGGCGCCTGACCCCGTCGTCGCTTGCATCCGGTACCCCGGAACAGGCTTACCGTCACAGCATGATGCCTGCTGGTGTACCGGATGCATGCACGCTCCCGACCGCCGAACGGCCCCTGCGCCGGGCCGAGTTCGACACCCTGTTCACCGAGGCCGTCCGCCACGTCGAGCGGGTGACCCCGGCCCACGCCCGCCTGCACCTGACGGGCGCGCCCGGCCTGGAGGCCACGGTCCGCGACCTGACCGCCCGCGAGACGCAGTGCTGCTCGTTCTTCACGTTCACCGTCACACCGGCCCCGCCGGGCGCCCTGCTCCTGGACATCGAGGTGCCGCCCCGATACACCGATGTGCTCGACGCGCTGACCGGCCGGGCCCGGGGTGCCGCCGCATGAGAACCTCGAAGATCAGCGGCGTCCTGGCCGCGCTGGCCTGCGCCGTCTGCTGCGCGCTCCCGCCACTCATCGCCGCCGGCGTGCTCACCGCGGCCGGCGCCGCACTTCTGCAGCAGGCGCTCCTGGCCGGCGCCGCCGGCCTCGCCGCTGTCGCCCTCGGCGCCTGGTGGCTCCACCGCCGCCGGGCCGCGCAGCGCGCCGTGCCGGCCGGCTGCGGGTGCGGCGCCGACGGCTGCGCGGGATGACGTCGCGGGCTGCTCACGCGCGGGCGAGCAGGGCCCGCAGTTCGGCCGCGACCTCGGCCGGGGCCTCGTGGACCGGGGTGTGGCCGGCGTCGAGGAGGCGGAGGCGGGCGCCGGGGATTGCCGCGGCCAGCGCGCGGGCCTGGTCCGTGCTGCGGACCGGGTCGTGGATGCCGTGCACGACGGTCACGGGGACGGCGATGCCGGCCAGGAACGGGGTCAGGTCGGTGTCGCGCTGGCTGCGCAACACCTCGATCGCGGCCTCCGGCGGGACCGCGGCCGCGTAGTCCAGCAGCTCCGCGCGAAACGCCGGGTCGAGCGGGGCGGCGAAGGAGCGGTCGAGCACCGCCGCCTGGACCTGGGGCCGGGCCGCGGAGGCCAGGGCGGTCAGGACGGTGTCGACGTCGCCGTGGCCGTGCATGGTGGCCCCGGTGTCGACGAGCATCAGGGCGGCCACCAACCCGGGGTGCCGGGCGGTCAGAGTGAGGGCTATGGCGCCCCCGGTGGAGTGGCCGAGCAGCGCCACCGGGGCGTCGTACCGGGCGGCCAGACGGTCGGCGACCGTCTCCAGGTCCCAGGGGCCGGGCTCCGTCATCCAGGAGACGGCCTCGACGTCGGCCAGGGCGCAGAGCCGGCGGAACACGGCGGGCGAGCACAGCGTGCCGGGGATGGCCACCACGATCATCCGGCCACCCTAACCGGCGCGGCGGTGCTGCCGCGGACCACGAGCGTGGCGGGCTGCTCGCGCCGGGACGGTGCGTGGCCGTCGTCGATGCGCTGGAGCAGGGCCCGGGCGGTGTGCGCGCCGTACGCCTGGATGTCCCAGGCCAGTGCGGTGAGCGCCGGGTGGACGAGCGCGCACAGCTGGGAGTCGTCGCCGGCCACGATCGACAGCTCGCCCGGGACGGCGACGCCCATCTCCTGGGCGACGTTGAGGGCGGCCACGGCCATGAGGTCGTTGTCGAAGATGATCGCGGTCGGGCGGGTGCGCCGCGACAGCAGGGTACGGGTGGCCCGGGCGCCCTCCTCCCAGGTGTAGTCGGTCGTGAGGATGTCCCGGGCGGGCAGGCCGTGCTCGCGCATCGCGCCCGTGAACGCGGCGATGCGGACCCGGGTGTGGTTGAGCACCGGCAGGCCCGCGACCCGGGCGATGCGCCGGTGCCCGAGCGCGACCAGGTAGTCCACGACAGCGGCCACCGCGGCCTCGTCGTCGGTCGATACCGAGGGCAGGTCGCCACCCGGGACGCGGCCGGCCGCGACCGCGGGCAGCCCGAGCTCGGCGATCACCGCGAGCCGCTCGTCGCGGTCCCACAGGTCGGTGACGACCATGCCGTCGACCCGGCGCTCGGCCCACCACAGGCGCATCGCCTCGATGGCGGCGGCGTGGTCCTCGACGATCTGCAGCAGCAGCGCGATCCGCCGGGCCGACAGCTCGCGCTCGAGGCCGGCGATGAACCGCATGAAGAACGGCTCGGCGCCGAGCGTGTCGGCCGGGCGGGCCAGGATCAGCCCGACGCTGTGCGCCCGCGATCCGACCATCGAACGGGCCGCCACGCTCGGGCGCCAGCCGAGGTCGTTGGCGATGTCGATGATGCGCCGGCGGGTCTGCGGTGACACGCCGGGCCGGCCGTTCAGCGCGTAGGACACCGCGCCGATCGACACCCCGGCCCGCGCCGCGATCGAGGCGATCGTCGGCCGGCGCCCGTCGGGGTTCATCGGCATACGGTAGCCGCCCCTTCCGCACGGATCGCTCCTCGGGCCGGGCCGGGGCCGCGGCGGTGTGCCGCGGCCCCGGCGGCGGGATCAGGGGTTCTGGGTGAGCAGGTGGGCCTTGTAGCCCTCGCCGAACGTGGCGGTCGGGGTGCCCGACCAGTCGGTGATGAGCACGTTGCCGGCGCTGCCGCAGACGCCCCACGGGTTCCACGTCCACGCCAGGTAGCCGACGCCGTGCGCGTCGGCCCAGGTCATGACCTGGTCGATGTAGTCGTGGGCGCAGGTGTTCTGGCCGATCTCGGTGGCGACCAGCGGGACCTGCGCGGCGACCGGGGCGATCTGGCTGTCCCAGCACGAGGCGGTCACGCAGGCGTTGAAGTTGTACGTGTGCCAGGAGGCGGCGAGGTTGTTGAGCGGGTCCGACGGCTTGTACTGCAGCCACTGCGTCATGTCGTTGGTCCACGTCAGCCCGGCGGTCATGATGACGTTGGTGGCACCGGTGCCGCGGACCGCGTTCACGAGGCTCTGCATACCGGCCACCGGGTAGTCGATGCCGGTGCAGGTGCCGCCGTCGCGCAGGCAGGTCCACGCGGCTGTCGGGTCGGTCCAGTTGTTGGCGGCATCCGGGTACGGCTCGTTGAACAGGTCGAACACGACGGCGTTGTTGCCCTTGAACGCCGTGGCCAGCTGGGTCCAGAACGTCGGGGCGTACTGCGCGTCGGGCATCGGCTTCTGGCAGGTCGCCTTGACGTCCGAGCAGCCCGCACCGGCCCCGCTGTACTGGCCGTAGTTCCAGTGCATCTCCACGATCGGCGTGATCCCGGAGGCGACCAGGAGGTTCACGTAGTCCTTGACCGCCTGCTGATACGCGGCGCCCTTGGTCCCGCTCGCGGGCACGCTGGCGGTGCCGAGCCAGCACTCCTCGTTGAGCGGAATCCGGACCACGTGCACGTTCCAGGTCTTCATCGCGTCGATCGACGCCTGGTCGGCCGGCCCGTCCCACATGCCGTTGCCCTGGATGCAGGCGAACTCGCCGCTGGAGCGGTTGACGCCGAGGAACCGGTACGGGGTGCCCGCCGCCGTCACGATCTTGTTGCCGGCGACGTGCAGCGCGGGCGCCGACTTCGCCGGCGGCGTGCTGGTGCTGGTGCTCGGGCCGGGGCTGCTCGGCTTGGGGCTGCTCGGGCCGGGGCTGGAGGGTTTGGGGCTGGTCGTCGAGCCGGTGCAGGCCACGCCGTTGAGGGCGAAGTTCGACGGCTGCGGGAACGGGCTCGGCGCCGTGGTGCCGGAGGCCGACCGGGTCCAGTCGCCCTGCAGGCCGACGGAGGCGTTGGTGGCGCCGGTGGCGATCGAGCCGTTCCAGCCGGCGTCGGTGGCGGTGACGGCGGTGGTGCCGGTGAACGTCGCGTTCCAGCCGCTGGTGCGGGTCTGGCCGCTGGGCAGGGTGAAGGTCAGGGTCCAGTGGCTGATCGGGTCGCCGAGGTTGGTGATGGCCAGGCTCGTCGTGAACCCCCCGGACGTCGGCGTCGACTGCCACGAGCTGAGGTTCTGGTAGGTCACCGAGCAGCCGGCGCTCGCGGCCGCCGCGGGCAGCGTCACGACGGCCACCCCGGCCGCGGCGAGCGCGCCCGCCGCGCACAACGCCAGCGCGGCTCTTCGTTGCTTCATGCGGGTCTCCCGGATTCTGAGGCAGGCATCGATGCGATGCACCCGGGAACATGAAGAACTTAAACCTTTAAGTCAACAGGACAGCGCCGCAACCGGCGACGATGCCCGGTGCCGACTGAAACTTTCGCGGCCGGTGATGAAGCTTTTAAGTTCGATAGGGTGCCGTCCATGACCACGGGGCTGGAGCAGGCGTCCGCACTCTGTGACGCGCTCGGGGAGATCTTCTGTCTGACATTCGTCCGCGGTGTGGACGCGCGCGAGGCGCTGCTGCGCTTCGGCGCCTACCCGGACACGTTCGCCGAGCTCGACCTGGAGGCCATGGAGGAGCGGCGGGAGTCGTACGCCGAGGGGTACCCGGCGATGGCCGGGGCGATCAGCCACGGCGAGTGGGCGGTGGTCCTCGAGCCGTCCGGGTTCGAGGGGACCGGCTCGCTGCTGGAGGCGGTGTCGGCCGGCACCGAGGCGGTCGCCGCGCTCCGGCACGACTACGCGTCACCCCGGTTCGCCTACGCCGTGGACGGCACCGAGATCGCCGGCTTCGACCCGGAGTGGCCGCAGCGGACCTGGGGCGCCGACCCGGACCGGCTGCTGGACCGCCGCCGCGCGGCCGGACTCGAGCCGGCCGGCCCGGACGACCCGAGTCCGGACGAGGCGGTCGCGCGGGCCGTGCTGCTCGCGGCCGGCATCGCCGGCGGACTCCCGGCGCAGCAGCGGATGACCGCCCCGATGCTCGCGGCCCAGATCGAGCCGTGGTTCACCACCGCCCGCCCCTCCGGCGGCACCATCCGCGCCGACCACACCGACCGGGAGCCGCACCGCGCCGCCCTGGTCGCCGCGGTCGACGCCGCCACCCCGGCGGCCAAGCGGGCCGTCGCCGTCGCCGAGGCCCGGCGGATCGCGGCCCTGCTCGGCGTCGCCGACACCCCCGGCCTGGCCGACGTCCTGACCGCCGCCGAGTCCGGCCACTTCCCCGGCGTGCCGCTCGACTCGCCCCTGGGCCGGGCCGTGCGCGGCTGGCTCCGGCTCGCCACCACCGCGGGCAACTCCCTCAACGACCACGCCGGCCGGCGCCGGATGACCGACGCCGAACGCCGGCGCGGCTACCGGTTCGGCTGGTTCACCAGCGTCCTGCGCGCCGCCCTCTACCCCGACCCGGACACCGCGGTCCGCACCGCGCTGTACGCCCTGGGCTCCGGCCCCGCCCCGCTGCATGACCCCACCGCCGTGGCGGAGGTATTGACCCGGCTCCGCGCCTGACCATCGGCCTGTGCCCACGTCACGGCCGACGACAACGGCGGTCGCGGTATGGCTGTCGCGGTATGCCCTCGCGACTGCCCTTCGGCATGCCCTCGGGCGCTTGTCGCGGAGATCGAGGTGTGCGAATCTCGCGCCACCCTCTTCCTCCGATCGAGGAGCGCCCCCATGAGATCCCGTACCGCGGCGCTGACGCTCACCGCGTCCGCCGCCCTCCTGCTCGCCGGCATCGGGCTGACCCTGCCGGCGTTCGCGGCGTCGAGCGCCACGCCCGCGCTCGCCGCGGCGCCCGACATCGCCGTCGCGAACGTGCAGGCCCACCTGGCCCAGCTCAACAGCATCGCCACCAGCAACGGCGGGACGCGGCGCAGCGGCACCGCCGGATACACCGCGTCCGTGGCCTACATCAAGGGCAAGCTGCAGGCGGCCGGGTACACCGTCGCCGAGCAGACCTGCACCTCGTGCACCTACCGGGCCAACAACCTCGTCGCCGACTGGCCGGGCGGGCCGTCCGACCAGGTCACCATGTTCGGCGCGCACCTCGACAGCGTGGCCGCCGGGCCCGGCATCAACGACAACGGCTCCGGGTCGGCGACGCTGCTGGAGAACGCGCTCGCGCTGGCCCAGCAGAACCCGACGATGAGCCGGCACGTGCGGTTCGCCTGGTGGGCCGGCGAGGAGCAGGGCCTGCAGGGCTCGAAGTTCTACGCGGGCGCGCTCACCAGCACCCAGCGCACGCAGATCAAGGCGTACTACAACTTCGACATGGTGGGCTCGCCCAACGGCGGCTACTTCATCAACCACATCACGTCCACCGCGGCCGCGCCGATGAAGGCGTACTGGGACTCGCTGAGCCTGCAGCCCGAGGAGAACACCGAGGGCGCGGGCCGCTCCGACGACTACTCGTTCGAGCAGGTCGGCATCCCGACGTCCGGCTACGCGGCCGGGGCGAGCGCGCGGAAGACCTCGGCCCAGGCGGCGAAGTGGGGCGGCACCGCGAACAGCGCCTACGACTCCTGCTACCACCAGGCCTGCGACACGAGCAGCAACATCAGCGCCACCATCCTCAACCGGGCGGCCGACGGCGTCGCCTACACGATCTGGGCCACCTCGGTCGGCGGCACCACCACGCCGCCCACCAGCACCCCGCCCGCCTCGCCCACACCGACCGGCGGGGCGTGCAGCGGCCAGAAGCTCACCAACGGCGGCTTCGAGTCCGGCACCACCGGCTGGACCGGCACCACGGGCTCCATCGGCCAGTGGGCGGCCGACGGCCAGGCCGCGCACGGCGGCACCTACAGCTCCTGGCTGCTCGGCTACGGCTCGACCCACACCGAGGCGATCTCCCAGTCGGTCACCATCCCGGCCGGCTGCTCGGCGACGCTGACGTTCTGGGTCCACGTCGACTCCGCCGAGACCACGACGACGTCGGCGTACGACAAGCTGACGGTCACCGCCGGGTCCACGACGCTCGTCACGCTGTCGAATCTGAACAAGGCGAGCGGGTACACCCAGAAGTCCTTCAGTTTGAACGCCTTCGCCGGTCAGACCGTGGCGCTCAAGTTCTCCGGCACGGAGGACTCGTCGCTGCAGACCTCGTTCGTCCTCGACGACCTGGCCGTCCAGGTCAGCTGAGCCGGGCCGCCGGCCCCCGGGTGACCCGCCCGGGGGCCGGTACCGTTGGCGCCATGACTGTCGTCGTGTTCGGCGCGCGCGGCCAGGTCGGCCGGCACGTGCTCGCAGGGCTGCGGGACGCCGGCCGGCCCGTCCGGGCCACCGGCCGCAGCGGACCCGTGATCGCCGACCTGGACCGGCCGGAGACGCTGCCGGGCGCGCTCGAGGGCGCCACCGCCGCGTTCCTGTACGCCCACCCGGCCGGGATCGACGGGTTCGTCGCCGCGGCGCGGGCGGCGGGCGTGCGGCGGGTGGCCCTGTTGTCCTCGGCCGCCGTCACCCGCCCCGACGCGGAGCAGAACCCGATCGCCCGCCGGCACCGCGCCGTCGAGGAGGCGCTGGAGCGCTCGGGGCTGGCCTGGACGTTCGTGCGCGGCGGCATGTTCGCGAGCAACACGATCGGGCTGTGGGCGCCGTCGATCCGGGCCGAGAGCACGGTCCGCCTGGCCTACCCGGACGCGCAGTCCGCGCCGGTGCACGAGGCCGACCTGGCCGCGCTGGCCGTCGCCGCCCTGGTCACCGGCGAGCACGACGGCCGCGCGTACACCGTGCACGGCCCCGCGTCGCTCAGCCAGGCCGACCAGGTCGCCGCGATCGCCGCCGCCCTGGACCGGCCGATAACGGTCGAGCGGGTCTCCCCCGCGGCGGCCCGGGCCGAGATGGTCCGCAGCCTGCCGGAGGCCGTCGCGGACCGGCTCCTGCACATGTGGGCCGCCGCCGGCGGTGCGCCCGTCGCCACCTCCCCGCAGCTGGCCACCCGGACGTTCGCGGAGTGGGCGGCGGCGCACGCGGAGGACTTCCGGTGAACCGCGGCCGCTGAAGCACGTTGCCGGAAGTCCTGTCCGCTGGGCCGACTCGGACGGCCGGGCCGTCGGGCGACGGTCGCCGGGGTGACGGACAGGACCTCTGAGCAGGCGGTTAGAACGCCGAGATCGAGTCCGGCGCCCGCTCGCGGCGGGCCAGGGCGCGGATCACGTTCAGCGGGCCGTGCCGCCAGGCCGCGATCCGGGTCAGCAGCTCGATCGTGACCTGCGCCGCGGCCGGGTCGGCGGGCGGCGTCGGGCGGCCGAGGCTGACGGCGAGATCGTCGGCGTGCACGACGAGCTCGACGATCCGGGTGCGCAGGAAGTCCTCGAGCGTCAGGCCCCACTCGCCGAGGTCGACGATCCGGTCGCGCGGCTGGGCGGGCACGGCGGCCCGCAGCGCGGCAAGCGCCGCGTCGACCAGGTCGGCCAGGCCGGCGGCGCTCGTCGAGGCCGCGGCCCGCTCGCTGCGCCGGCGGATGTCGGCGTTGTCGGGGCTGTCCGCGCCGGTCGTCACCCAGTCGTTGCGGGTGAAGTGCTCCAGGACCGGGATCGCCGCCGGGCCGGGCGCGGCGGCGAGGTACGTGACGGTCTGCGTGACCTGGTTGGCCAGGTGCCGGGCCAGGCCGCCGGTGGTGAACTCCGGCAGCGCGCTCGGCTCGGTCCAGCGCTCGGCCAGCCCGGGGTCGCGCAGGAGGGCGGCGGCGGTCGCGGCCGACGCGAGGTATGCCTCTCGTATCACCGCACGACAGTACCCACGGCTGTCGCCGCACTCAGCGTGACGGCGCGGTCGTGACGTAGCGGCCGGTCGGCCGGAGGCCGGCGCACAGCGGGCGGGGGAACGCCGGTGCCGCCTTCAGCACATCGTCGCAGCCGCCGGCGCCGGTCCGGGCGACGACGACCCAGCCGGCCGGCTCGCTGTGCAGGAAGTACCGCCACACGGCCGTGTCGACGGTGCACCCGGCCCGCGCCTCGGCCCCGCAGGCGGCCGGATCGTCAGGCACCGTCATCACGAGCCAGGTGCCGTCACAATGCTCCACCGTCCCGGTCGAGTGCCGCGACACGTCCAACCCGCGCACGGCCGCCTGCGTCCACGTCGGATCGCACCGGTCCGCCGGCGGGTCGCACCCCAGATTCTCACTGCAGCGGTTGTACCGCCCATCGCGCAACATCCACGCCTGTTGATTGATCGTCAGCTGCCGCTGCCCGATCGGCCGCGGCGACGTGATCGTCACCTCGACAGTGGTGGAGGTCGGACACGCCCCGACGATCCCGGACCAGTACGAGTCCTGCACCACGCTGGCGAAGATGACCTCGCGCTCCTCCTCCAGGTTCGTCACCCGCACGTCCCGCGAGCAGTCCTCCCGCCCGGCGAGCGCCTGCACCTGCACCGTCACCGAGTTGGCGCCGGGCCCGGGCCGGACCGCGCCGACCTCGGCCTGCCCGGTCGACCAGCTCGGCGAGGGGTCGGCCCCGACCCGCCCGGGCCCGCGCTCACCGATCCCGCTCCCCGGCGCCGCACACCCGGCCACCCCGAGCACGGCCACCAGCACCAACCACCCGCGTCGATCGCGCACCCGCCAACCTTAGGCCGACAGTTCCCGATCGGCAGTCCGCGGGTTATACAGGCCTCATGTTCAACCACGAGCCCGCCGGCTATGTGTGCCCGATGTGCCGGCTGGCGGCGGGCGGCGCGGACGAGCACCGCGCGCAGCACGACATCGTCCGGCGCGACGAGCTGGCCATGGCGTTCATCTCGCCGCGGTGGTGGCCGAAGAACCACGGCCACGTCCTGGTCGTGCCCACCGCGCACTACGAGAACCTGTACGACCTGCCGCGCGAATACGGCCACGCGGTCCACGACCTGGCCCGGGACGTGGCGATCGCCATCCGCGCGACCTACGGCTGCGACGGCACCTCGCTGCGCCAGCACAACGAGCCCGCCGGCCACCAGCACGTCTGGCACTACCATCTGCACGTCTTCCCGCGCTACACCGACGACCAGCTGTACTTCACCTGGCCGCCCGACGACTTCGCGCCGGCCGGGGAGCGGCGGCGGTACTCCGACCGGCTCCGCGAGTACTTTCGCTCGTCGCCGGCTTCCTAGGCGCCCGGCGCGGACCGGTCGACGCCGAGGCAGGCGATCACCGCGGTCAGGTCCGCGGCGAGGAAGAGCTGGAAGTGGTACGGCGGCTCGTCGACCTCGACCGCGCCGAGCCGCACGGGCCGATCGCCGTACGCGCGCAGCGCCTCCACCGCGGCCGCGAATCCGAGCGTCGCCATACCGCGCGACCGGGTGTGCCGGTCGCGCCTCGCGTAGATCGACGCCAGCCGCGGCGCCGGCGTCGAGCCGTCGTCAATACGGAAGCGGGCGCCGCCGAGCACGGCGAGCCGGCCGGCGGCGAACCTGTCGTCGTGGGTTTCGAGCAGCTCAGCGAGGCGAGCGCGGTCCACGGAAGTGAGCCTACCGGCCCGCGCGCCGCGGAAAGCAACCTGATCGGCACGTCGTTCCGTCCCGCGTTGTAGAGGCAAGGGAAGGGATCGGCGTGCAGCGAAGCGACGAGGTGGCGTACCGCGAGTACGTCACGCTCAGGATGGACGTCCTGCGGCGCACCGCGTACCTGCTGTGCCACGACTGGCACACCGCGGACGACCTGGTGGCCACGACACTGGCCCGGTTGTACGACAAGTGGAGGCGGGCCGGGCAGGCGGACAACATCGACGCGTACGTGCGGGCGATGCTCGTCAACGCCTACCTGGACGAACGGCGGCGGCCCTGGCGGCGGGAGGTGTCGACGGACCGGATGCCCGACGTCGCCGCGCCCGGCCGCGGCGCCGCCGGTGAGCACGGGGACCTGCTGGCGCTGGTGCGGGCGCTGCCGAAGAAGCGGCGCGCCGTGATCGTCCTGCGCTTCTACCTCGACCACTCGGTCGAGGAGACCGCGGAGATGCTTGGCATCTCCACCGGCACCGTCAAGAGCCAGACCGCGCGCGCACTGGAGACGTTGCGTGCGGCCATCACCAACGTGTCAGGGGTGCAACGATGAGGACAGAGTTCGATGCGGCGATCGGAGTGGTGCCGGCGTCGCCTATCGACGTCGACCGGCTGATCGCCCGGGGGCGGCGCCGGGCGGTGGTACGGCGGGTGACGGCCATCGGCGCCGGCAGCGGCGTGGCGGCCGTGGCGGTCGGCGTGGCCATCGCGGCCGGCGGATCGTCCCCGGTGACCAACGCGCCGGCCGCGGTGGGCAAGCCGTCCGTGAGCCCGGTGCCGCGGTCGCCGTCGGCGTCGCCGTCGCCCGTCCCGGTGCCGAGCGGCCGGGGATCGACGCCGGCCGGCCAGGCGAGCGCCACCGCCGGCCACCTGTCGCAGGCCGTCAAGGACGTCGTGCGGGACAGGGCGCCCGGCTACACGCTGTCGGCCGGCGAGGACGGGCCGCCGTTCGCGATGCAGTACCTGTTCCAGAGCGGCGGCAACGACAGCTACTACGGCTCGGCCTATCTCAAGGGCCCCACCGGCGAGGGCAACCTGATGCTCAACGTCGGGCGGCGCAGCACCGACTGGAACCCGATGAACCCGTGCTCGCCGACGGGCGAGACCGGCCCGTGCACGCAGACCACCGAGGCGGGCGGGGCGAAGGTCCTGCGGCGGGAGATCCACGAGAACGGCATCGCCGACAACTACGTGATCGTGGACCGCCCGGACGGCATCACCATCTTCATCGTCTCCGCCAACCAGGGTGGCCAGACCGACAGCGGCCCCGGGAAGCAGGCGGCTCCCGTCCTGCCGTTCGACACCCTTGTCGCCATCGCCCAGGACCCGCGGCTGACCGTGTGAGCGAGCCGGTGCCGGCCCGCCCGAGGGCCGGCACCGGCGTCCGCCTCAGTGCGGCAGCGCACCGCCGGCGAGGACGATCACCACGCCGGCCGCGGCCGCGCCGAGCAGGGTGAGGACCGGGCCGCGGCGCAGGGCGAGCAGCAGGAGTGCGGCGCCGGCCAGGACGCAGTACTGCCACGCCTGCGTGAGCGTCAGCGCGAGCGGGACCGCGGAGCCGAGAATCGCCCCGATCGCCGCCGGGCCGGCCCCGTCGAGGAACGCGCGGACGCCCCGGTTGCCGCGGAGCCGGTCGAAGCGGTGGGCGCCGAACAGGATGAAGGCGAACGACGGGCTGAACGCGACGACGGAGGCGAGGATGCCGCCGCCGATGCCGGCCGCGGCGTACCCGACGACGGCGACGGTCTGCACGACCGGCCCGGGCGTGATCTGCCCGAGCGCGACGGCGTTGAGGAACTGCCCGCCGGTCATCCAGTGGTAGTGCTCGACGGCGTCGGCCCGCATGAGCGGGATGATGACGAACCCGCCGCCGTACGACAGTGCGCCGACCTTGATCGCCACCCAGGCCACAGCGGCCAGGGCCCCGCCGCCGAGCCCGGCCGCGGCGAGGACCGGCAGCCCGCTCGCCGGCCGCCGGGGCGCCGGCACCCGCTGCGCGATCGCCTCGACGATGCCGAGGGCCACGAGCAGCAGCACCAGCCAGGGCCCGATGGTCGCCGCGGCCACGGCTCCCAGCCCGAGGTACACCATCCATCGCCGCCGGCTGCTCTGCTGCGGCGCCCGCTTCCAGCCGGCCGGGATCAGGCTGACCCCGGCCTGCACGGCGACCGCGGCGACGCCCGCACCCGCGCCGGCCCCGGCCGCCTTCACCCACACCGGCGGATCGCCGCGCAGGAACAGCACGGCCAGCGCCAGGATGACGATCAGGCCGGGCACGATGAACGCCGCCCCGCCGACGAGCGCACCCGCCCGCCCGCGCACCCGCCACGCGCAGAAGATCGCCAGCTGCGTCGAGGCCGGCCCGGGCAGCAGGTTGCACGCCGCGATGGCGTCCTCGAACTCCTGGGCGTCGAGCCACCGGCGGTCCTCGACGCACAGCCTGCGCAGCAGGGCGATGTGCGCGGGCGGCCCGCCGAAGCCGAGGCAGCCGATGCGCCCCCACTCCTTGAGCACGGTGCCCAGCCCCACCGTCGTGCGGCGGTCCGCGGGGCCGGTGTCCGCGCGTGGCGTACCACTCATGCGCGGCCGGCCGGCTGGAACAGCTCGATCGGGTTGCCGGCCGGGTCGTCGAGGACGATCTGACGCCCGCCGGGGCCGTCCACGACGCCGCTGCGGAACACCGCGCCGGCCGAGCGCAGCCGGCCGACCTCGGCGTCGATGTCGGCGACGATCAGGTGGATGCGGTTCCAGCCGCCGGCGTGCGGCACCCGCCCGTCGGGCATCGCGCGCCCGGCCGAGCTGGCCGGGCCGGACAGGAGCAGCCGCAGGTTGCCGCGCAGCACGTCGGCGAAGGCGGGCGGGAAGGCGGTGTCGACGGTGAACCCGAGGTGCGTGGTGTAGAAGTCGACGGCGGCCGCCACGTCGTCGACGAGGTAGCGGACGCTGACGGTGGTCTCGGCGGTGCTGCTCATGACGCCTCCAGAACGGTTGTGGCGGCGAGCGCGTGCAGGAGCTGTTCGATGCGCTCGGTGAGCTCGTCGGCGGCGCGGACGAACGCCGCCCGGCCGTCGGGCTCGCCGGCCGGGTCGGGCATGCTCCAGTGCACGGCGACGGGGCCGCCCGGAAACTCGGGGCACACCTCGCGGACCCGGTCGCACAGCGTGATCACCCGGTCGAACCGCTCGCCGGCAAACTCGTCCAGGTGCTTCGGCCGCGCGCCGCCCAGGTCGATCCCGCGCTCGGCCATAACCGCCACCGCGTCCGGGTGCAGCGGCTTCGGGTGGCTGCCGGCGCTGCGGGTCCGCACCGCACCTGCGGACCGGTGCCGCAGCAGGTGCTCGGCCATCTGTGACCGGGAGCTGTTGCCCGTGCAGACGAACATGATCTTCGCGGGTACCGCGGGCGGCGCCCCCGGCGCCCGGTAGCGCAGCGCCGGGTGCAGCGCCCCGCCCGCCACGGCCAGCAGCTGTCCGCAGCGGGCCAGGTCGAGCCGGTAGTAGACGTCGCGCCCATCGGCGGCGCTGCGGCGGGTGCGCACCAGCTCGGCCGTGCGCAGCACTCCCAGGTGGTAGGACACCAGGCTCTGCCGCTCCCCGACCGCCGCCGTGAGCTCGTGCACCTGCCGATCGCTGCGGGCCAGCTCGCCGAGCAGCCGCCAGCGCACCGGGTGCCCGGCCGCGGCCAGAAACGCCGGCGGTCCGGCTCCTGCGGGTGCGTCCACGCCAGCAGAATACATCAAATCGATTTGATAGATACCGCCGGCCGGTCAGCCCGTGTACCCCCGGTCGCCCGGCATCGGCCGCACCGTGACGCCCGCGGCCGTCAGGTGCTGGCGCAGCTGGGCGGCGTGCTCGACCACGTGCAGCGGCAGGCCGCCGACAAGCACCCCGAAGAGCGTGCCGTGGTACCGGTGCGCGCTCGGCAGCGGCCGGGCGGCGACCTGCTCGGTCAGGCCGTCGAGCGTCAGGCGCACGCGGTCGCGACACCAGTCGACGTAGCCGAGCAGCTCCGGCCGGGTGAAGCGGCGGTTGGGAAACCCGTAGGTGTTGTCGTCGAACGGCGCCGGCGGTGCCCACGGCTCGAACTCGCCGGCCAGGTCGTAGTCGAGGATGCTCAGCGCGTGATAGCCGAGGAACCACGGCGCCGAGCTGTGCAGTCCCCCGTGCGCCGCCGCGGCGGTGGGGGCCTCGTCCGGCCACAGGTCCGCCGCCCACAGCTCGTCGGGGCAGTCGGCCAGCGCCGCCTCCATCAGCCGCAGCGCCTGCTCGAAGTTGCGGGCCAGGCTCTGCACGAACACATTCGCCACCCTGCCGGTATAGCGCATGCCGCCGGGCGGGGCCGTGGAACTTTCGCACCCGGCCGCTTACGACATCGACGCTTTGCGATCAACTGTTGACGCAGGGTCCGGCCGTTCCTATGGTTCGGCCAACCGAGGGAAGGACGAGAGTCATGGCTGTCTCCAGGCGCTCAGCGGCCCTCGGCATCATCGGGGCCGCGGCGAGCACGGCCGCGCTGGCGCTGCTGCTGACACCGGCCGTCGCCGGTGGCGCACCGCCGATGACCGCCGCCGCGGCGGCCGCCCTGACCGGCTCGTGCAGCGCGACAGCGCACGTGGACTCCCAGTGGTACGGCGGCGAGGTCGTCACCGTCACGATCACCAACACGTCGGCGAGCGCCGCGACGACGTGGGCCGCGACCTGGACGCTCGCCACGGGACAGCAGGTCGTGTCGGCGTGGAACGCCTCCGTCACCACGACCGGCGGCACGACGACGGCGGTCAACGCCTCCTACAACGGGGCGCTGCAGCCGGGCGCGTCCACCACCTTCGGCATGCAGCTGTCCGGCCCCGCCGTGGCGCCCACAGTCGGCTGCACCGACGACGCCCCCGGCTCGTCCACCGGCGCCGATGTCACCGTCACCGAGGCGGACAGCGGCCGCACCCTCACGCTGCAGGTCGGGCAGAGCATCGCCGTGAACCTTCCGTCGCAGTACCTGCCGCCCACCGCCGGCACCAACCTCGTCCAGCTCACGTCGACCGGCGGATATCCGAGTGGCCAGCCGGTCGCCGCCGTGTTCCGTGCGGTGGTGCCGGGCCCGGCCGACATCACCACCCACACGGACGCGGCCTGCCTGCACGACCCGCGGCCGTGCACGATCCCGATCCGGCTGTGGCAGGTCCACATCATCGTGGCCGACGTGCCGTCCACCGGCCAGACCGTCACGCTGACCCAGGTCGACACCACCCGCCTGCTGAGCCTGCACGTCGGGGACCTGCTGGTGGTGAAGCTGTCCAGCATGTACCGCCCGCTGGAGCTGTCCAACCGGGGCGTGCTGCTCCTGCGCGACACCACCGGCGGCTACCCCACCGGCCAGCCGCTGACCGCCCGCTACACCGCCGCCATCCCGGGCCGCACCGACCTGAGCACGGTCACCGACAACGCCTGCCTGCACCAGCCCACGCCGTGCCCGACACCGCAGGTCGCGTGGTCCGTGCACATCACGGTCACCGCCTGAGACCGCACCGCAGCCCGGCCGCCCGCCCGTCCCGGGTGGCCGCGCAAGGGGAGCTCAGTCGAGCCGGTAGACCAGCTCGGTGACGGTCGCCTGGCGGGCCTCGGCGAACCCCTCCTCGCGGCCGACCGGCACGAAGCCGTTGCGCTCCAGCACCCGCAGGGAGCCGACGTTGTCGGCGACGGCGCCGCCGTAGATCGGGCGGGCCGGCACCTCGGCCACCAGGGCGGCGAGGGCGGCGGTGGCCACGCCGCGGCCCCACCAGTCCCTGCGGATCCAGTACGTGACCTCCATGGCGCCCCGGGAGGGGTACGCGGCGGCGCTGCCGACGACCTCGCCGCCGACCTCGACGGCCCGCTTGACGATCGCGTCGTCGGCCAGGATCTTGCGGAACTTCGCGTAGTACGCCTCGCGGTCCCGGCCGGACCCGTCCACGAACGCGGCCTGCCGCTGCGCCTCGTCGTCGAACTGGATGTCGAACATCGTCGGGAGGTCATCCTCCCGCAGCGGCCGCAGTGTCACCGCCACCTGGGGTTTGTCAGACATCGCGCGACGGTAACACGGGGCACCCGCCCACCGTGGCCCAGCGCGCGGCGCCGGTGCCACCCCCGCCGCGGGCCGGGGACCCGCAGGCGCGGCGCACCTGTCACCCGGCCTGGACCGGCACCGGCTCGGGCGGGGCCGGGGCGGCGGCCCGGCGGCGGGTGTACAGCAGGCCGAAGGTGAGCGCGGTGCAGTGCATGACGATCCCGTACACCGCGGCCGGGACCGCCATCTCCACGCTGTTCATCAGCGCCGGGCTCGCCGCGACCGTGAGCGTGAGCGCGGTGTTGTGGATGCCGATCTCGAACCCGGCCGCGGTGGCCAGCCGGTGCTCGACCCCGGCCAGCCGCGGCGCGCCGTAGCCGACGAGCAGGCTTATCAGGTTGAACGCCAGCACGGCCAGCCCGACCGCGGCGAAGTAGCCGCCGAGCTTGCTCGCCGACCCGGCGAGCACGGCCGCGACGATGACGAGCAGGACCACGATCGACAGCACCCGCACCGGCCGGTCGAGCCGCCGCGCAACCCGGGGCAGCCGCGCCCGCACGAGCATGCCGGCGATGACCGGCACGATCACGAGCGCGAAGACCTGCGACACCTCGGTCCACTGCAGCCCGATCTCGGGGCTGTCGGGCAGGAAGTACCCGGCCGAGAGGTTCGCCACGATCGGCAGCGTCACCACGATGATCAGCGAATTGACGGCGGTCAGTGCCACGTTGAGCGCGACGTGCCCGCCGAACAGGTGGCTGTACAGGTTGGCCGTGGGGCCGCCGGGCGACGCCGCGAGCAGCAGCAGCCCGACCGCGAGGTGCGGCTCCAGCCCGAACGCCAGCACCAGCCCGAAACAGACTGCGGGCAGGATCAGCAGCTGGCAGACGAGCGCGATCACGGCCGCCTTCGGATAGCGCCCGACCCGGCGGAAGTCCTCCACGGTGAGCCCGAGCCCGAGCCCGAGCATGATGATCACCAGCGCGACGGGCAGTCCGACGAGGATCAGCGTGGGAAGCACGGTGCATTGTCACCGGCGCCGCTGAAGCCGGTCAATCGGCATACGGGGTCGTCTATCGATCGGCACGGCAACGTGCCCGATGGCGGCGTCGCTCGTCGGGACGACGCCGGACGGCGGCTCAGGGCTGGACGAAGGTGTAGCCGGCGTCGCGGAGGCGGGGTAGGACGATGCCCAGGGCGGTCAGGGTCTGGTCGCGGTTCCCGCCGCCGTCGTGCTCCAGGATGATGGAGCCGGGGTGGGTCTGTTTCAGGATCGTCGACACGATGTGCTGGACGCCGGGGCGGCTCCAGTCCCGCGGGTCGACGGTCCAGTCCAGGGCGCGCAGCCCCAGGTTGCCGGCCTGGCTCAGCACCGTCGGGGACCAGGCGCCGCCCGGGGAGCGGAACAGCGCCGGGCGGTAGCCGTTGCCTGACGCCTTCGAGATCGCGTCGGTGGCCTTGGCCAGCTCGGTGTGCACCGCGGCGGCCGGCATCTTCGCGATGTCCATCGGGTGGCTGTGCGTGTGGTTGGCGATGTGGTGGCCGCCGTCGAGGACGCGCTTGACGAGGTCCGGATGGGCGGCGGCGCTGCGGCCGATCATGCAGAACGTGGCGTGGATGCCCTGCTGGGCGAGCAGGGCCAGCATCTTCGGGGTGTACGCCGGGTCGGGGCCGTCGTCGACGGTGAGCGCGATGTCGGTCCCGTGGCACGGCAGGGTGTACTGCGGGCCCTTCGGACCGAGACCGCCGGGCGTCGGGCACACCCCGGGCGTCGGCGGGTTCGCCGGGGGAATGTCCAGGGCACTTGCCGACGGGTCGGGGGACCCGCCCTCGCCCGGCCGCGAGTCGCCGGGGATGCCCTGGCCGTCGTGCCAGGCGGCCCGGCCGTCGCCGCAGGCGGCCAGCAGCCCGACCCCGCCCAGCGCCAGCAGAAGCGAGCGCCGGGACACCGCCCCGCTCACGCCTGGCCGCCGGCGTCGCTGACGAGCTGCGGGTGGGCGGCGACGAACTCGGCGACCCGGTCCTGGCCGACGGCGCTCAGCAGCGCCTTGGTGTCGGCGTCGAGGATCTCGTATGCCTGGCCGTCGAAGACCTGGCTGTTGAAGTGCCCGCCGTTGGCCTTCAGCGTGACCATGTGCTCCGGGGTGATGCCGTGCAGGGTGAGGATCCAGTCGGCGAGCGGGATGTCGTTGTTGTAGAACGACACCGCCTTGCCGATCGAGTTGAGCATGTGGTCGACCTTCTGCGGGTTCGTGAGCACGCCGGCGCTTGTGGCCTTGCTCAGCATGGCCTTGATGAACTGCTGCTGGTGGCGCTGCCGGCCGTAGTCACCGTCGTTGTTCGCGAGCTTGTCGCGCTGGCGCACGTAGTCCAGGGCCTGCCAGGCGGCCATGTCGGAGCAGCCGGGCTCGTAGACCTGGGCGCGCATGCCGGGCTTCAGGGTCGTCGGGATGCCGTCGGCGTTGAAGTTGTACGGCTCCCCCTCCTGCCCGGTCTTGATGCTCCATCCGGTGTGGATGGACGTCGTGCGCTCGTCGACGCACATGCGCACGCCGCCGAGCGCGTCGACGATGTCCTTGAACCCGTCGAAGTTGACGATCGCGGCGCCGTTGAACTTGAGGCCCCCGGCGAGGTTGCCGACCGTCTCGGCGAGCAGCGTCAGGCCCTCGTCGCGGCCGCCGCCGTGCTGGTAGCCGAACTCGAACGCGGCGTTGATCTTGTCGGTCCCGCCGCGGTACTGGGTGCGCCGGTCGGCCGGGATGACGACCCGCGTGTCGCGCGGGATGCTCGTGAGGTAGACGACGTCATGGCTCGCCGGGACGTGCGCGATGATGATCGAGTCGGCCCGGGCGCCCATGAGCGCGTTGCCGTCGCGCTCGTCGATGCCCACGAGCAGCAGGTTCAGCGGCCCGCTGATGTCGTGCCCGGCCGCCGCCGAGCCCAGGCCGCCGGGGTGGGTCACCTGGTCGCCGTAGTGCGCCAGCAGCAGGTCGCCCCCGGCAAGGGTCCCGGCACTGGCCAGCAGCAGCACCGCCCCGGCGACCAGGCACAGCCGCGCCCAGAGCGGGCTGCCCGCCCGACGGCGCGTCCCCCGGCCCATCCCCACTCCCCTCGACCACCCGGCACAAGCGTCGCCGGGCCGGTCCCGCCCGGCGTCCGCACCGGCCCGCACACCTCCTGCGGGTTTCCCGCAACCGGCTACCGTCGGTGATCGACCCGAACCGCACGTGGATTGAGCACCCCGTGCCCCCGGACCGCGCGGACACCACCGTCGCGCCGGGCGGCACCCGGCCGGGCCGCTGACCCGTGATCACCCGCACGGATCGCCCCCGGCCCGGGTGCGGGTTATGGTCGGGCCATGACCCGCAGCGGCGACACCGTCAAGCTCGACGCGGCCCTCGACCCGCTGGTCGTGGCGCTGGACATCGGGTCCACCGCCACCCGGGGCGGGGTCCACGACGCGTCCGGGCGCCGGGTGCGGGGCCTGCAGCACAAGGTGCCGCACGCGTTCACGGTCGCCGCCGACGGTACCTCCGTCATCGACCCCGACCAGGTCACGGCCGAGGTCGAGCAGGTGCTCGACGCGGTCACCGGCAAGCGGCGGCTCGGGACCCGCATCGCCGGCGTCGCCATGGACACGTTCGCCGCGTCGCTGATCGCCGTGGACGCGGCCGGGCGCGCCCTCACCCCGTGCCTGACCTACGCCGACGCCCGCAGTGCCGAGGCCGTCGCGGCGCTGCGCAAGGAGCTCGACGAGCATGCGGTGCAGCAGCGCACCGGGGCCCGGCTGCACACCAGCTATCACGCGCCGCGGGTGCGGTGGCTGGCGACGGTACAGCCGCAGGTCGTTGCCGAGGCCGCGGGCTGGTGGTCGCTGGGCGAGTACGTGTGGCACCGGCTGGTCGGCCGGCCGCACGCCGGGACGTCGACAGTCGCGTGGACCGGCCTGCTCGACCGGCGCACCGGCGAGTTCGACGCCGAACTGCTCGCCGCCGCGGGCCTCGCCCCCGAGCAGCTGTCGCCCCCGCGGGACACGACCGACCCGCTGCCCCCGGCCGGCTCGGGGCGGCGCCCCGCACTGGCCCGGGCCGTCTGGTTCCCGGTGATCACCGACGGCTACGCCAGCACCATCGGGTCGGGGGCGAGCGACGCCACCGTGCTCACCGCGGCCACCGCGACGAGCGGCGCGCTGCGGGTGCTGCTCGACGGTCCGGCCGACCCCCTGCCGTTCGGGCTCTGGAACTACCGGGTCGAAGCCGGGCGCACCCTGCTCGGCGGGGCGATCAACGACGTGGGGCGGGCCGTCTCCTGGGCGCAGGGCACACTGCAGCTCGGCCCGGCCCTCGCCGAGGTCCTCACCGCGCCGCCGAGCGACGCCACGCCGCTGGTCCTGCCGTACCTCACCGGCGAGCGCGCCCCCGGCTGGGTCGGCGGCGCCCGGGCCGTCTTCACCGGGGTCTCCGCGGCCACGGACGCCGACGCGCTGTGGCGCGGGATCGCCGAGGGCGTCGCCATGACCTACGCGCGCGTCGCCGACGAGCTGCAGCCGGCCGCGACGGGGATCGTCCAGGTGGCGGCGGCCGGCCGGGTCAGCAACGACCACCCCGAGTGGCTGCAGATCCTCGCCGACGTCCTGGGCCGGCCGGTCACCCACATCAACCGGCGCCGCGCCACCCAGTGCGGCACGGCCCTGCTCGCCCTCGACGTCCTCGCGCCCGGCGTCACCCGCGCTCCGCAGAGCACCGGCGACACCTACGAGCCGCGCCCCGCCCACGCCGGGCACTACGCCGACCGCCGCGCCCGCTTCGCCGAGGTGTACGCGGCACTGGTGCGGCCGCAATCCGCGCGGCCTTGACCTGTGCGGCCGCAACCCACGCGGCCTCAACCCGGGCGGCCGTCGACCGACAGTCTGCGGTGCAGGTCCAGGACCGGCGCGACGGTCTCCTGGACCGCGCGCAGCAGGGCCACGACCCGCTCCGCCGGTGGGCCGCCGCGCCCGACGGTCCACGAGTCGACCGAGCCGTCGTCGTCGCGCACGGCGACCGTCTGCGGGCCGGCCTCGGTGAACGCCACCCGGTCCAGGTCGGTGTAGGGAATCCAGGGCCGGTACGGCTGCGGCCGCGTCCGCGCGTACAGGACGCGGGTGGCGGTGAACGCCAGCAGCCAGCCGCGGTCCAGCGCGGAGCCGTCGACCAGGTGCAGCACCGGCTCCCCGGGCTCCAGTCCGGCGAAGGCGGGCGGCTGGCCGGGGCGGCGGATGCGCCACCGGCTCCAGCGGAGCGCCGATGCGGCCCGGCCGAACAGCTCCGCGAGGGCGAGCGCGACCGGGTCGGGCCCGCCGGGCGGCACGTCCGCGACCCGCCCGGCGAGGAGCGCGGCGGCGTCGCCGGCCCGGCCGTGGCGGTGCAGGGCGGCGGCGACCGGGAAGATCCGATGGTCGGTGAGCCGGGCCCGCAGCTGCGCCACGAGGACGTCGGCGTGGGCACCGGCACCGGGCGGCCGGCGCAGCAGATCCACCACGGGCACGAGGTCGTCACGGGCGGCGGCCGTCCGGCACAGGTCGCGTACCGACTCGGGGGTGGACACCCGCAGCAGGACGGCGACGGCGTGCGCCGGGTCGCCCAACGCGCCCGTGAGCGCGGCGTCAGCGGCCGGACCCGGCACCGTGAGGGCACCGGTGACCTGCTCCAGGGCCCGGTCGGCGCCGGGGTGCCGCAGCGCCGCCAGGCCGAGGACGACCTCCGCCGCGATCGGCCCGCCCGCGGCCAGCGCGGCCGCGATCTCCGCCGGCGCCGCCGCCGCGGCCACGCACCGCAGGACGGCGAGCATGAGGTCGCCGCGGGCACCGGCCAGCCGACCGGCGACGGCGAGGGCGCGCCCGGCGCCCCCGCGGCCCAGGACCGGCCAGACGAACCGGTGCTGGGCCGGCTCGAGCTCCTCCAGGAAGGCCGCGACGGTCTCCGGCGCCGATCCGGCGGCCCGCTCGACGAGCCGGCGCACGCCGTGCTCGTCACCGGCGTCGCCGAGCAGCCGGGCGAGCGTCGCGCTGTGAGCGGCGGGCCGGGCGACGGCCGCGTCGATGAGCCGGTTCGCCTCGACCGGGAGGCCGGCCCGGCGCAGCACCACCGCCATCCCCGCGGTGCTCGCCGCCGGCCGCTCGGCCAGCACCGCGAGCAGGAGCCGGCGGGCCTGGGTGGCGGGCCGGTCCCCGTGCAGCGCCACGACCAGGTCGGCCAGGGGCCCGTCGGCCAGGTGCCGCACAAGGCCGACGTCGTCGACGGCGACGTCCATGCTCCACAGTGCCTGCAGCACGCGGCCCAGCCCGGCCGGGTCCGGGTGCGCGGCGGCGACCCGGCCGATCAGCGCCTCGGCGTCACGGTCGCGGCCGGCCGCCGACATGGCCGCGGCGACGGCGACCACGTCCGCGATCGGGCGCCGCAGCACCAGGTCGGTGACGGTGGCGTACAGCTGCAGCGCGGCCGGCTCCTGCCCGGCCTCGCGCAGCGCATCGGCGAGGGCGAGCGTGTCGGGGGCGGCGCCGCGGGCGGCGGCCCGGGCGATGACGGCGGCGACGGCGTCCGGCAGCCCGGCCCCGAGCAGCCCGCCGACCAGCGCGATCATCGTCTGTGGCCGCCCGATCCGGGCGTCGACGGCGGCGTCGCGCAGCGCTGCCGCGTCCGCCTCGGCACCGGCCTCGTGCAGCCGCGTGACCAGGGCCGTGAGCGTGCCGGTGGTGCCGCGGGCGACGGCGGTCAGCAGCTCGGCGACCCGGGCCGGCTGGCCGGTCTCGCGGAACGTCTCGACGAGCGTCAGCAGCGAGTCCGGACGGCGATCGGCGGCCGCGGCGATGACGAGCGCGGCGTCGCCGGGCCGGCCCCGGTGCTGGAGGTGCTCGACGACGGCGGCGACGCCCTGCTCGGTGCGCAGCGCACCGGTGGCGCGCAGGACGCCCGTGACGGCCTCGTCGCGGCCGGCGGCGCGCAGTTCGCCGAGCGTCTCGACGAGCAGCGCCGGTGCCGCGTCCAGGGCCCCGCGCAGCCCCGGCGGCACGAGCTCGGGGCCGCCCGCGACAGCCCGGCCGCGCTCCAGGTCGTGGTAGCGGTTGCGGGCCAGGACGATCGCCGCGCCCCCGTTGTCCTCACGCTGCTGCGGCAGGGGCAGCAGCCGGGCCGCCAGCGCGCTGCGGGTCAGGTAGAACAGCCGGTCCACGGTGAGGTACTCGACGTGGTCCGGGACGCCGCCGTCGATGCAGCGCAGCAGCTCCCCGGTGAACGCGGTCAGCTCGTCGCCCTCCGGCGACATGGCCAGGACGTTCTCGGCGGTGGCGGTCATCAGGTAGGTGCCGTCGATGCGGATGCGGGCGCCGATGTCGGCCCCCGTGCTCATGGCCCCGCTCAGCGCCCGGCCCGCGTAGCAGCAGTCGAGCACCACCACCTTGGACTGCACGCCGACGCTGTTCTTGAGGATCCAGCGGACGTCGTCGAAGCGGACGCCGTTGTAGTAGCGGGTGTAGTCGGCGTCGGCCAGCGCGAGGTAGAGCTCGCCGTCGCGCGGCGCCAGGATGCCGTGGCCGGCGTAGTAGAACAGCAGCCCGTCGGTGGCCTCGTGCGCGGCCCGGGCGAGCGCGTCGTACACCTCCTGCGGGTGCTGCGGGTCCAGCAGCACGGTGCAGTGCTCCGGCGGCAGGTCCCAGTGCTCCCGGTCGGTCACCAGCCGCCGCATCGCGGCCACGTTGGCCGCCACGGCCGGCAGGTCGGCCACGGCCGGGACGCCGGGCGGGAGATCGGGGCCGCGGCGATACCGGGCCGCCCCGACGATGACGGCCCTGGACTTGTCCCGGTCAGGCCGCATGCTCGCCGGTGGCAGTGGCCGCCCGCAGCGCCCGCTCCATCGCGGCGAGCGTGACCGGGTCGGGGTCGGTGGCGCTGAGCGTGATGCCGCCCGCGGTGAGCGTCACCGTGGCCCGCCGGCCCGCGCCGCGCCACGCCTTGACCGCCACAATCAGGCTGGTCAGCCCGATGGTGTTGCTGAGGACCACGTCGATGGCCTCCAGGACGTTCATCGTGGGCCCGGTGGCGGGCACCGGGGTCAGCTCGGCGTGCGCGGTCACGTCGGCGCTGCCGCGCAGCCACGTGTACAGCGAGCCCAGCGCCGAAGGATCGTCGGTGGCGACGGTGAGCAGCATGGTGGGCACTCCGATCGGCTTTCAGGGGGTGTAGTAGGTGTCGCCGGCCGGCCAGCCCGCCACGAGGGCCCCGAACCGCAGGATCGGCACCGGCTTGCGGGACGGCCACAGCTCGTTCGCGCGGCCGCCGGCCGGCAGCTCGCTGAAGAAGATGTCCCCGGACGCGCCCGGTATGGCGTTGTCGGCGTTGCCGAACAGGGCGTTGCGGGTGTCGACGGGCCCGGGCGGCAGCGGGCTCGCGCCGCCGCCTCCCTGCGCCGCATCGGTCTTGGCCGCCGCGTCGTGCCGGGTCGCGGACACGGCGGCGGCGACGGCGTCGCGGTGCAGCACCGCGTACCCGTCATCGAGATCGCCCGGCGCGAAGCCGAGCCCCCCGGGCGCCGGCGCGGTGAAGACGGCCTCGAAGGACTTGTAGTGCGCCGGTGTGCCCGGCGCGTTGGCCCGCCACCCGGCCACGTCGGTGCACGACGCGTCGAGCAGCCCGATCTGTGCCTGGTCGAGCAGCGCGGGGTCGACGGTGATCCCGGTCGCGCCGGTCGCGATCAGGATCGGCTTCGTCGGGTTCTGGCAGGTCTCGCGCCCCTTGAGCGCCTTGACGAGCGCGTCCAGGTCGCGGTCCCGGCCGGCGTAGAAGACGATGTCCGGCTTCGCGGTGCAGATGTCGCGGACGATGTCGGCGAACAGCTGCGGCGTGCCCCGGTTCGGCTTCTTGCTGCCGGTGAACGCCCGGTTGTGCTGGCTCAGGCCGAACTGCTCGTCGAACGTGTCGGTGAGCGCGGTCTTGAGCGTGGCGACGAAGTTGTCGTCGTTGCGGTCCCAGATCAGGTAGCCCTTGGTGAGCGGGTCGCCGGTCCGGGCCTTGCGCCGGGCGTCGAGGTACGCCTTGAGCGCCGCGGCGTACTGGTGGTTGGACGGCGACACCTTGAACATCGACGGGGCGACCATGTCGTCGGACGTGATCACGGCGCCGATGGTCGGGATGCGGGCCCGGTCGAGCGCGACGGCGGCGTTGCGGGTCTCCGGGACGCTGATGCCGAGCCCCGTCACCGCGACCAGGGGGTGCTCCCCGTCCCGCAGCGCCGTCAGCCCGTCGGCCGCCGCCGACCACGCGCTCTTGTTGCTGCCCTCGTTGCCCAGGACGAGCTGGAACTGTGGTGTCGGGTCGCCGAAGTCGGTGCCGACGCCGTGGTTGGCCTGCCACTGCGCGGCGTAGGCGCCCTCCAGCGAGTGGAGGATCTCGCTCGGCCCCATGGCGCCGGTCGGGGTGTCAGTCATCGGCATCAGCACCCCGATGCGCACGTACGGCCTGGCCGGCCCGGTGCCGTCCGGCTGCGCGACGCGCCGGTTCTCCGCGACGATCTTCGAGATGATCGCCTTGACGGCGGCGTCCCCGGACCCGAACGGGTAGTCGCGCTCGATGATCCAGCCGACGCACTCCATGGCCGACGGCGCGTTCGCCTCGGGCCCCTGCTTGATCGGGACCGACGCCAGCGCGAACCCGTCGCCGCTCGTGGCCGCGAGCCCGGGGCACGCCGGCCCGCCGGACGGCGCCGTCTTCGCCGGCAGCGGTGGCGTGTGCTGCCCCTGGCTGGTCACGATCGCGACAGTGCCGGCCACCACGATCACGGCGCCCAGCAGCGCGACGCCGCGCCACCACCACAGCCGCCGCCCTTGTCCCGGGCCGGCGGGGTCGACACCGTCACGGCCACGGCGGATGACAGGCACCGGACGCTACTCCTCACATCGGGGAAAGCCGCACCATATTGGCCCGCCCGCCGCCGCCGGTGGCGCCGATCGGTTTCAGGACACCGCGGTGGTGAATCGTGTCAGCCCTGCGCGTGAATCGGGCCGATCGCCCGGCATCCGCCGACCGGCCGGTGTAGGGGCGCGGTCAGCGGCGCTCGACGTGTTCTCGGTGTGGCGGCGCGGCGTCGTGCCGGGATGCCGGCCGGTCGTACGCGGTTTTGAAGGTTGCGCACGTGGAATCGTGCTCGACGTCGGCGAACATTCAACAGGTGGTGCAACGATACGGTTGAGGTCATGGCGATCGATGTGGACACGTTCCTGGCTTCCCGGCCCGACGGGCTCGACGTGCTGGCGCTCGGCGAGCCGACCCACGGTGAGCCGGCCTTCCCGCGGCTGCGCAACCACGTCTTCGAACGGCTCGTCGCGCGCGGCTTCCGGTCGATCGCGGTGGAGTCCGACCGGATCGCCGGGCTGGCCGTCGACGACTACGTCCGCGACGGTGTGGGCGGCCTCGACGACGTGCTCGCCACCGGCTTCAGCCATCGCGGGGGTGAGCTGGCCGCGAACCGCGAGCTGGTGCAGTGGATGCGGGCCCACAACGCGGCGGTACCGGCGGGCGAGCGACTGTCGTTCCACGGCTTCGACGCACCGCTGGAGATGATCAGTGCGCCGAGCCCCGGCCCGTACCTGCGGCACCTGCGCGACTTCCTCGCCGCCGAACTGGGCGCGGACGCGCTCCCGCCGCGGTCCGGCGACCTCGAGGCCCTGACCGGCGACGACGCCCGCTGGAGCGACACGGCCGCGCTGATGGACCCGGCCCGCTCCCCCGGCCGCACCGGCGACGCGGCCGCGCTGCGGGTCCTCGCCGACGACCTGCTCACCACCCTGGACGTCCACGCGGCGCGGCTCGGGCCGGCGCGGCGGCGGGCCCGGCTGCACGGCACCGCGGCGCTCGGCCTGCTGCGCTACCACGCGGTCGCGGCCGACCCGGCGCCCGAGGCCCGGCGGGTCTCCGACCTGCTCGGGGTGCGCGACGCGTGGATGGCGCACAACCTGCTGGACATCCGCGCGCAGGAGTATCGGCGCGGCCCCACCCTGGTGTTCGCCCACAACCGCCACCTCCAGCGCCACCCCAGCACCTGGCGGCTGGCCGGGATGGACCTGGAGTGGGGCAGTGCGGGCGCCGCGCTCGCCGCCGAGCTCGGTTCCCGCTACGCGTTCCTCGCCGGCAGCCTCGGTGCCAGCCGCGCTCTGGGCCTGGACGGGCCGGCCGCCGACACCATCGAGGGGATGCTCGCGGCGTCGGCCGCCGGCCAGGGTCCGATCGTCGAGCGCACCCGGCTCACCCGGCCGGCGGCCGGCGCCGCGGGCCGGGCCGGCGTCACACCGGAGCAGGGCTACTTCCCGCTCGACGCCGCCACCGTCGAGCACTGCGACGGCGTGTGGCACGTCGACCGCTTCCCGGCCGCCGCGGCGGCCGCGGCCGCGCGCATCGCGGCGCTGCCGGGCGTGTTCCAGCAGGACGCCGGCCCGGACGACGGCGCACCGGAGGTGGCGTGGGACGAGCGGTTCTTCTTCGTCGGCCCGGACCGGCGCCGGCCGTTCGCCAGCATCGTCGGGCACGACATCCCCGGCTTCGACGAGGCGTCCCGGCTCGACCGGATCGGCGTGTTCCGGCTGAACATCGAGCTGGGCCGGGCCCGGTTCGAGGCGCTGTTCGGCTACCCGCCCCGCGACGCCGAGGACCACCGGGGCGAGGTCGACTTCGCCGCCGAGGACGAGCTGTTCCCGCACCCGCAGTACGCGCTGCACGGCTGGGCCGGCGTCATCAACCCGGGCCCGCGCACTCAGGGGCTCGTCGATGAGCTGATCGCCCACGCGCACGGGCGCGCGGCCGAGCGCGACCGGCGCCGGGCCGCGTCCGGCTGACCGCCGGCCGGTGCTCAGCCCGGTGCGCTGTCCGGCGCCCGGCCCGCATTCCGACAGTCGCCAGGCCGGTGGCGGCCGTGACCATCGCCGCGGCCACCACGGCCCAGCCGACGGCGCCGAGAGCGGTGATCAGCGGCAGGGCGACGAGCGCGCCGAGGATCCGGGCCACCGAGCCGCTCATGCCGAAGACGGCCTGATACTCACCCTGCCGCGCGGCCGGGGTGTCACGCAGGGCCAGGTGCCAGGCCGCCGTGCCGGCCGCGACCTCGGCCACGGTCAGGACGGCGACGCCGGTCAGGGCCATGGCCGCGGCCGCCGCCGGGCCACCGAGCGGCATCAGCGCGAAGAGCGGGCCGGCGACAGCGATCGCGGCCCCGGCGACGAGCGCGCAGCGGGACGCGTCCGCGTCGGTGCGGACCCGGGCGGACCAGGGTGACTGCAGGACGAAGACGAGCACGGTGTTGAGCCCGAACGCGACGGCGGCGACCCAGGCCGGCGCGGCTGTCCGGTTCGTCAGCCACAGCGGCAGCAGGACCGACAGGATCGGCATCGTCAGCAGCAGTACCGCGGTCAGGCCCGTCACCGCCACCAGCCGCCGGTCGCGCAGGGCGCCGCGGCGGCTGCGGCGCGGCGACGGGCCCGGCTCCGCGGCGACCCCGATGCGGCCCAGCAGCACGGCGCAGGCGGCGAGGGCCAGCGCCCCGCCGGCGTACAGCGCCACGAACCAGCCGGGCCGGCCGGCCGCCAGGACCGCGGCCCCGATGAGTGCGCCGACGCCGAACCCGGCGTTGAGCACGGTGTGCAGCCGCGCCCGCACCGACACCCGCTGCTCGGGCGCGCTCGCCCGGGCCGCGATGGCCTGGATCGTGGCGGCGATGCCGGCGCGCGCCACCCCGAACGCGATCGCGGCGGCGGCGTAGGCCCACAGCGTGTGTGCGAGCGCGTAGCCGGCGAGGGCGGCGGCGCCGGCGAGCGCGTAGCCGGCCGCGGCCCTGGGCAGGCCGACCCGATCAGCGAGCCGGCCGAGGGGCGCGGCGAGCGCGAACGCCGACGCGGCGGAGGCGGCAAGCACCAGGCCGACGGTGGCCTCGGGGATGCCGACGACGTGGTTGAAGTAGAGCACGACGGTGGTGAGCACGGCCCCGTCGGCGACCGCGCTGATGGCCTGGATGCGCTGCGCGGTGCCGGTCGGGCTGCTCGTCATGCAGCCGAGGCTAGGCGCGCATTGGCCCAGATGCTGGGGCATTGCGCGGCCGGTTTCCTGGGCAACTCGTGTCATCATGCTGGCGTGAGCGGCATCCCGGGACTCGACCTGCACCTGGAGCTCGCGGCGGCCCGCCCGGCCCAGGCGCTGAGCGCGGCCCTGCGCTCGGCCATCGTCGCGGGTCGGCTCGCCCCGCGCACCCGGCTGCCGGCGGCCCGGGCCCTGGCCGCGGACCTGGGCCTCAGCCGCAACACCGTCGCCGCCGTCTACGCCCAGCTCGCGGCCGAGGGCTGGCTGCAGCCGCGCGTCGGCGCCGGGACCTGGGTGAGCGACCACGCGGCCGCCGCCGGCACCGCGCGGCGGCCGCGCCGGCCGGCCGCGGCGCCGCACCTGATCGACCTGCGGGGCGGGGTCCCGGACGTGGCCGGGTTCCCGCGGGGCGAGTGGCTGGCCGCCGTCCGCGCGGCCACGATGCACGCGCCGGCCGCCGAGTTCGGCTACGGCGACCCGGCCGGCAGTCTCAGGCTGCGCGCCGCCCTCGCGGGCTACCTGGCCCGCACCCGGGGCGTCGCGGCGCAGCCGGACGGCGTCGTCGTCGGGTCGGGCTTCGGCGAGCTGCTGGTGCTCGTCTGCCGGGCGCTGCGGGCGCGGGGCGCGCGACGGCTGGCGGTCGAGGCGTACGGCCACCGGCGGCACCGCCGGCTGATCGCGGCGGCAGGCCTCGAACCGGTGCCGATTCCGGTCGACGGCGACGGCGCCGACGTGACGATGCTCGAAGGTGCCGACGCCGACGCCGTGCTGCTGACGCCAGCCCATCAGTTCCCGCTCGGCGTACCGCTGGCCGCCGAGCGCCGCCGGTGGCTGGTGGCCTGGGCCCGGCGCCGGGACGCGCTGGTGCTCGAGGACGACTACGACGGCGAGTTCCGCTACGACCGGCGGGCCGTGGGCGCGCTGCAGGCGCTCGCGCCGGACCGGGTCGTGTACCTCGGCACCGCCAGCAAGGCCGTCGCACCATCGGTCGGGCTGGCCTGGGCCGTCCCACCGGCGGGGCTGCGGGCCGAGGTGCTCGACCAGCGGGAGCTCGGCGGCGGGGCGCCGGCCGGCCTCCAGCAGCTGGCCCTCGCCGCGTTCATCGAGGCGCATGAGTACGACAGGAGCGTGCGCCGGCTGCGGGTGCGTTACCGCGAACGCCTGACCCGGCTGGAGCAGACCGTGGCCCGCGACCTGCCCGGCTGCGCGCTGACCGGCCTGGCCGCCGGGCTGCAGTGCCTGCTGCGCCTGCCGCCCGGCACCGACGAGCGCCGCATCGAACGTGCGGCGCGGCGGCGCGGTGTGCTTGTGGAGGGCCTGGCCGTGTTCCGCGCCGACGGCTTCGCCGGCCGGGCCGGCCCGGCGCTGGTGATCGGCTACGGCGCACCGTCGCCGGGCCGCTACGACACCGCCCTGCCGCTGCTTGTCGAGTCGATCCGGGCGGCCTGAACCCCGGGCGGGGAGCGGGACCCGGCCGCCGGGGCGGCCGGGTCCCCCTCGATGGCCGCGGCTCAGCCGGTGGAGACGGCGCGGACGAATGTCACCTTGGTTGCCGCCGTCCGGGCGGTGGCGCTGGTCAGGGTCGGGGTGAACGACACGACGCCGGTGCCCGTGCACGGGACCAGGACGTTCGTCGGGATCGCGGCGTTGGCCTGGAAGAACCGCAGCGTCACCGGCGGCAGCGGGGAGACGGACGAGCCGATGCCGACGACGATCGCGGTGCCGGCGCTGCCCGTGAACCCGACACCCAGCGTGGTGTCGCCCGTCCTGACCTGCACGGCCGTCACCGTCTGACCGGCCGCCGGGTGACCCGTGGGCACGATGTCGGCCGGGCCGTCGCAGACGACGGCGATGCGGGACAGCCCGGCCACGCCGTTCACCTGGCCCACGAACGCCTGGTTCGGTGAGACCGGCGCGGGGTCGAGCACACCGCCGGCGACGGCGGGGTCGGCCGCGCCGAACAGTACCGCGGCCGCGCCGAGCGGCACGAACCAGCGACGCAACTTACCGGACATGGTCCCTCCTTCTGCCTGTCGCACCGCGGCGACCGGCGTACGCATCCTTGTCGACAGGCCCTCATGAGCCCGTCGACAGGGATGCGTTCCACCCCGTGCCATCGGTCACCGGGGCGCGCCCGGCGGGACCAGGTGGGCCGGGACGGCGAACACGGCCAGATACCACTCCGGGACGTAGCAGGCGGCACCCTCGCCACCGGTGAGCGTCGCGGCCATTGTCGCGAGGGTGAGCACCGCGCCGTCGTTGCGGCAGCCCGCCAGGACGAACGCGAAGATCCGGGTGGCCGGGCCGGCGTGGCGCCCGACCGCCGCCCGGGCCTGCGCGAGCGCCGCGGCCGGGCCCGGGGCGAGCCGGTCGATCTGGCCGGGGTCGGTCACCTCGGTGGCGCCGCCCGACCCGCCGTCGCGCACCTCGACGAACGCGATGAGCGCCGGTGCGGGCGCCGGCGACCCGGCCGGCGGGGGCCCACCGGCGGACGCCGGAGCACCGGCCGAGGCAGACACACCGACCGAGGCGGACGCGCCGGCTGATGCGGGTGCGACCGCTGATGCGGGCGCGACGGATCGCGTGGGCTGCGCGGTGCTGCCCGGCCCGGCGCAGCCGGTCACCGTCAGCGCCAGGCCCATGACTGCCGGCAGCGGCCACCTTCCCATACCGGTTGGACGGGCGGACCGGGCCCCCGGTTCCACACCCTTCCTCGATTCGATCCGGGCTGTCCGCTCTTGCCCGGATCGCCGGATCGGAGTATTTACACATTCACATCTGTGCACGTCTACCCACTGCGGGCTCCACACCGAGGAGGAATCGATCGTGGGCAAGTCGAAACGGGCGGCCGCGGGGCTGATCGCCGTCGCTGTGATCACCAGCCTCACCGCCACGGCGGCACCGTCGTGGGCGGCACCACCGCGGGACCCGGTCTCCGTCCAGCACGGCAACGACTTCCTCGGCGAAGGGCACGGCGCCCGGGACCTGGACAACCGCAAGGGTACCGCCGCGCCGAGCGGCCAGCAGCGCTCCCTGGCCGGCCGGTTCGGCGCGGTGCAGTTCAACGTGTTCGGCACCCCGCGCTCGCTCGGCCCGACGGCGCCGGGGCGCACCGCGCTGACCGCCGGGCTCGCGGCCGACCCGCAGACGGCGGCCCGCCAGTTCCTGGTCCAGAACCAGGCGCTGTTCGGCATCGACGAGCAGTCGGTCGCCGCGATGGACACGGTGCTCGTCCGCCCGATGGGCACGGCGTCGGTGGTCCTGCTGCGCCAGCGCTTCGGCGGGCTGCCGGCCGGGCACGACGGGCTCGTGTCGATCCTCGTCAGCAACGGCGCGGTCGTGCGGGTGACGTCGTCGCTGTCCCGCGACACCCGGGCCCCGCAGCCGGCCACCATCACCTCCGCCGACGCTGTCGCCGTCGCCGTCCGCGACGCCGGGCTGAGCGCGGCCCAGGTCGCGCACGTCGACGTCGACACGGTCGCCGTGCCCACACCCGAGGACGGGCCGCGGGCCGCGTACGCGGTCAACCTCAGCGGCTCGGACCTCAGCCGGCCGACCGCGTTCACCACCTACGTCGACGCGCGCACCGGCGCGGTACTGGTCCGCGACGATCTGGTCGACTTCGACGCCGACAACCCCAGCTGGGCGGTGTTCCCGGCCAGCCCCACGACCGCGACAGGCGTCGACTCCCGGCAGCGCTGGTGCTTCAGCCCGATGCCGGCCTGCGTGCGCACCGTCCGCGACCCGAACAGCGGGCAGGCGTGGGACGTCGACCTGGCCACCGGGCAGCCGACGTTCACCTCCACCGGCAACGCCGTGAACGACGTGGTGCAGTGGGGCGGCGGGACATCGCCCACCCTGGCCACCCCGAAGCCCGACCGCAACTACGTGTATCCGTTCACCGACCAGTGGCACGCCACCCGCTGCAACCCGGCCGCGTTCACCTCGGCGCAGCGCAACGACGCCGACGCCGCGGTGACGAACCTGTTCGCCATGCACAACCGGATGCACGACTGGGCGTACAACCTCGGCTTCAATGAATCGGCCTGGAACATGCAGGTGGTCAACCTCGGGCCCGACGGCCTGGGCGGCGACGCCGAGCAGGGCCGGGCCCAGTCCAACGCGCTCGGCGGCAGCCGCAACAACGCCAACCAGGGCACCCCCCGCGACGGCCTGCCCCCGACCACGAACATGTTCCTGTGGCAGCCGGTCGCGGGTGCGGCGTACCCGCCCTGCGTCGACGGCGACTACGACATGACCGTGATCGGGCACGAGTACACACACGCCATCACCAACCGGATGATCGCCGGCCCGGACACCGGCATCGGCTCGTTCCAGGGCGGCTCGATGGGCGAGGCGTGGGGCGACCTGCTGGCCGGGGAGTACCTGTTCGAGAACAACATCCGGCCGCTCGGCGACACCCCGTTCGTCACCGGTGCCTACGCGACAGGCAACCTGACGACCGGCATCCGCGACTACGACGGCAGCAAGAGCCCGCTGAACTACTCCGACATCGGCTTCGACCTGACCGGCCCGGAGGTCCACGCCGACGGCGAGATCTGGGTCGCCACCAACCTGCGCGTCCGCGCGGCGTTCGTGCAGCGCTACGGGGCCGGGACGCCCTCGCTGCAGCAGCGCTGCGCCGACGGTCAGGTGACGCCCGACGCGTGCCCGGGCAACCGGCGCTGGGCCCAGCTCACCTTCGACTCGTTCCTGCTCCAGGCGTCCGGCCAGGTCAGCATGGCCGACATGCGCGACAACATGCTCGCCGCCGACCTGGTCCGCTTCGGCGGGGCGAACCAGGACCTGATCTGGAACGCGTTCGCCCAGTCGGGCCTCGGCACCGACGCGACGAGCGACCCGGCCGACACCGACCCGACACCGAGCTTCGCGTCGCCGTACGCGAACAACGCCACCGTCACGCTCCAGCCGCTCGGCGACTCGGCCGGCGCGAACATCCGGCTGTACGTCGGCGACTACGAGGCCCGCGCCGTGCCGGTGGCCGACACCGACCCGGAGACCGACCGGCCGGCCACGTTCCAGATCGTGCCCGGCCAGACGTTCACGTTCACCGCTGTCGGCACCGGCTTCGGGCACAAGAAGTTCACCGCACAGTTCCTGCCCGGCCGGGCCCAGGACCTGAAGCTCAACCTGCCCCGCAACCTGGCCTCGACCGCCGCGGGTGCGGTCCTGACCGGCGACGGCGTCAACGTCGACAAGCTCGGCGACGACACCGAGGCGACCGACTGGGCCTCCCTCGACGGTGTGGCCGGCAAGAAGGTGACGGTCGACCTGGCCGGCGACCGCCCGGTGTCGGTGAACACGGTGAACGTCAGCGCACTGCTGCGCCCGGCGATCGACGGCGACGCCGACCCGCTCGGCCAGAACCGGTTCTCGGCGCTGCGCCAGTTCCGGGTCCTCGCCTGCGACGCCACGAGCAGCGACTGCTCCACGGACGCCGGCTACCGCGAGGTGTTCCGCAGCGCCCCTGACGCCTTCCCCGCCGAGGCGTTCCGCCCGGTCGCCTCGCAGCTCAACCTCCGCACGTTCCACTTCAACCCGGTGAAGGCCACCCACCTGCGCATCCAGGTGCTGACCAGCCAGTGCACCGGCAACCCCCGCTACGCCGGCGAGCAGGACAACGACCCGGCCGCCGCGACCGACTGCGCGACGGCGAGCCCGTTCGCCGCGCAGGTCCGCATCGCCGAGTTCCAGGCGTTCTCCCGGTGACGCCGCCGGTCGGAGGGGTCACCGGGCCCCTCCGACCGGACCGGGCATCCGGCGCCCGGGAAACCGGCACCGCCGCGCACCCATCCGGTCGCGGTGCGGCTCCGAATCCCGGATATGGCAGTGGACGGCGGGGTGGAGGAGGGGGTCGTCGCCGGGCGGTACCGGCTGCTGCGGCTCGTGGGCCGCGGTGGCATGGGACGGGTCTGGCAGGCCCACGACGAGGTGCTCGACCGGCAGGTCGCGGTCAAGGAGATCCTGCCGATCGCCGGGGTGGCGCCCGGGCGGACCGACATCTGGGAGCGCACGATCCGGGAGGCCCGCACCGCCGCGCGGCTGCGGCACCCGAACCTGGTCCGGGTCTACGACGTGCACTTCACCGAGGGGCGGCCGTGGATCGTCATGGAGTACGTCGAGGGGCGTTCCCTGCACGCGACCGTGCGTGACGACGGGCCGCTGGCGGTCGCGGAGGCGGCGAAGGTCGGGCTGGCGCTGCTCGACGGGCTGAGCGCGGCCCACGCCGCCGGGGTGCTGCACCGCGATGTGACGCCGCGTAACGTCCTGCTCACGCCGGACGGGCAGGTGCTGCTCGGGGACTTCGGCGTGGCGGTCTTCGCCGAGGAGAGCTTCCGCGCCAATACGACCCGTGAGGACGTGCTGCTCGCCTCGCCCGCGTACGTCGCGCCGGAGCGGGTGACGGCCGGCGAGTCGAGCCCGGGCACTGACCTGTGGTCGCTCGGGGCCACGCTGTACCTGGCCGTCGAGGGCCGGCCGCCCTACACCCGGCCGAGCCCGGTCGAGCAGCTGACCGCGCTGATGCGCGAGCCACCCGACGTGATGCTGCGGGCCGGGGCCCTGGAGCCGGCCGTCCTGGGACTGCTGCGCCGCGACCCGGGCGACCGGCTGCGCGCGGCGAAGGCCCGCGCGCTGCTGGAGGCGGCGCTGACCGGGACACCACCGCGCGCCGCGGCGCCCATCGCGGCCCGGAAGCTCGTCGTGGCCGGGGCGGCCGCACTGATCGTCGGCGTGGGCGGGGTCGGTGCCTGGGCGGCGGCCCGCCCGGACGGCGGCGGCAACGTCACGGTGGCCGCGTCGCCGGCCCCGGCCTCGCCGGCCCCGGCGCCGGACGTCTTCCCGGCCCCGCTGCGGTGCACCGCGCTGCGCGACGCCGCGCCCGGCCGGCAAGCCACAGGCCTGCCGGACGGGTGGCTGCGCCACGACCTCGACGGGTTCAGCACGCCGGCGCCGGCAACCTTCACGCGCGCGTCCGCCGGGCCGGTCGCGTGCTTCCTCGACGCCGACGGGCGGCAGGGCTTCACCGTCGACCCGACGGCGCCGCCGGACGCGGACCGGGTGGCGTACTGGACCGACCAGGAACGGCAGCTGCTCGCCGGAGCGTCAGCGCCCGCGGGATACCGGCGCATCGCCATCAGCGTCGCGCTCTATCAGCAGGGGGCGGCCGACTGGGAGTACACCTTCGACGAGCACGGCACCCGCTGGCACACGCTGCGCCGCAACTTCGGCACCGCCGCCGGCCACGGGTTCGTCGTCTCCTGGACCGCGCCCGACGCCGGCTGGGACAGCGCGCTCGACGGTCTGCGGACGGTCTTCGGCGGGTTCGAACCACACTGAACCCATCCGATCGGGTGACAGCACCGAATCACTCCTGTCACAGCACCCACCGAACGGAGACCCCTCATGCAGTACAGACGAGCCGCTCTCGCGGTCCTGCCCATCGCGGCGGTCGCGCTGGCCATGCCGCTCGTGGCGCCCGCACCCGCCTTCGCGGCCGAGTCGGTCTCGGTGGACCTCCAGGAGATGGGCAACACCGGCGCGAAGGGCAGCGCGACGCTCACCCCGATGGCCAACGGCGACCTGAAGATCTCGATCCACTCGACCGGGATGACGCCGAACTCGCCACACGCCCAGCACCTGCACGGCTCCGCCGGTGGCATGGACTTCCACTGCCCGTCGATGGCCCAGGACGTGAACCACAACGGGTACATCAGCGTCGAGGAGGGCCTGCCGATGTACGGCGACATCTTCGTCTCCCTCACCACCTCCGGCGACACCACCAAGGCCAGCGGGCTCGCGGTCGACCGCTTCCCCACGGCCGACGCCAAGGGCAACCTCGCCTACGAGCGCACGATCCCGGCCGCACAGCTGCCGGCCGGCACGATCGAGCACATCAAGGACCTGCACATCGTCCAGCACGGCATCGACGCGAACAACAACGGCAAGTACGACATCGGGGCGCTCGGCGAGTCGACGTTCGCCAAGTCGCTCGGCGTGCCGAACATCCCGGAGGAGGCGACGGACGTCGCGACCTGCGGCATGGTGGCCGGCGCGGCCGCGGGCTCGGTCCCGGCGGGCGGCGTCAACACCGGCGACGGCTCGTCGCTGGCCCAGCCCGGCCCGGACCCGGCGCTGATCTACTCGGTCGGCGGCGGCGCGGTGCTCGGCAGCCTCGGGCTGGCCCTCTACCGCCGGCGCAAGGCAGCGCAGGCATGAGCGGTACGGAGCGAAGCGGAGTGGCCGCTCATCAGTGTTACAGCTCGGAGCTCAGGCCGGCGCCGGAGCTTGCGGAGGCGACGGCATGAGCGGTACGGAGCGAAGCGGAGTGGCCGCTCATCAGTGTTACAGCTCGGAGCTCAGGCCGGCGCCGGAGCTTGCGGAGGCGACGGCATGAACCGACGGGCCGCTGTCGCCGCTGTCACGTCGGTCACCGCGGCCCTGCTGGTGGCGGGGTGCTCAGCCCCGCCACCGGCTCCGGCCCCGGCGGGTGCGGCCCCGGCGGCGAGCTCCTCCGCGCCCGCACCCGCGGCGAGCCGGGGCGGCGAGCTGACGACGGGCCCCCTGATGGCGTCCTCGCCGCCGGTCTCCGTGAGCATCCCGCGACTCGGCGTGACGAGCACCCTCATCGACCTGGCCACCCAGCCCGACGGCACCATGCAGGTGCCGGACGACGCGAGCACCGTCGGCTGGTTCACCGGTGCGCCCACCCCGGGTGCGCTGGGCCCGGCCGTCCTCGCCGGCCACGTCGACTGGAAGGGCACGAAGGGCGCCTTCTACCACCTGTCGACGCTTGCCCCCGGTGACGAGGTCACCGTGGCCCGCCTGGACGGCAGCCGGGCGGTCTTCGGGGTGACGCGGGTGGAGAAGTACCCCAAGGATCAGTTCCCGACCCAGGCCGTCTACGGCCCGGTCGACCACGCCGCCCTCCGCCTGATCACCTGCGGGGGCGAGTTCGACTCGGCCACCGGGCACTACCGCGACAACATCGTCGCGTTCGCCGACCTGCGCCAGGCCGACCCGGGCCCGGCGCCACAACCGTCCTGGCCGGCCTCTTGACCCTTACGCGGCGTGAGGCGCCACGGTGGGGTCGTGGCCGAATTCTTCAACGCCTTCGAGATGAGCCCCGTCCCGCCGCCCGGGCCCGACGCCGTCGCGCCCGAGCCGTTCCGGGGCATCTACGGCATGCCCGCGTTCGTGACGATCCCGTCGGACGACCTGCCCGGGTCGGTCGCGTTCTGGACGCGCCGGCTCGGCTTCTTCGAGCTGTTCAGCGTGCCCGGCACGCTTGTGCACCTGCGGCGGTGGGCGTTCCAGGACGTCCTGCTCGTCGCGGCGGACGGCGTGCCGGCGCAGGCTCCGGCGATCACCTGCAATTTCGCATGTGTACTGCCCCAGGTCGACGAGATCGCGGAGGCCGTCGGCGCGCGGCCGAAGGACACACCCTGGAACACTCGTGACGTCGAGGTGATCACGCCCGAGCGGGCCCGGATCGTGTTCACCGCGGCCAGACCGCTCGACCCGGCCAGTCAGGAGGCCCGCAACCTTGCCGCCATCGGGATCAGCCCACCCGGCGCCTGACGGGCTCACCGTCGGGCAGGTGTCCGCCCGGCTCGGCGTGACCGTGCGGGCCCTGCACCACTGGGACGACATCGGCCTCGCGCCACCGTCCGGGCGCACCACCGGCGGATACCGGCTCTACACGGCGGACGACCTGGAGCGGCTGGAGCGCGTCGTCGCCTACCGCGAGACCGGCCTCGGGCTCGACCGCATCCGGGCGGTCCTCGACGACCCGGCCGCCGACGTGCCACGGGCACTGCGCGACCAGCGCGAGCAGGTCGCCCAGCGGATCGCCCGCCTGGAGCAGCTCGCCGCCGGGCTGGACCGGATGATCGACGCCCACGACCGCGGCCCGCTGCTCAGCCCCGAGGAGCAGGCGGAGATCTTCGGGCCGGGGTGGAGCCCGGAGCGCACCGCCCAGGCCCGGCAGCGCTACGGCGATACGCAGCAGTGGCGGCAGTTCGCCGAGCGCTCCGCCGCCCGCACCCCGCAGGAGTGGCAGGCCGTCGCCGCCGCCGTCACCGCGCTCGACGGGGCTCTGGCCGCCGCGATGGACGCCGGTGTCACTCCCGGCAGCCCGGCCGCCGACGCGCTCGTCGAGCGGCACCGCGCGGTGTTCGGCGCCTACTTCACCCTGACCCGGCCGATGCAGGTGTGCCTCGCCCGCCGCTACGAGCGCGACCCGGACTTCGCCGCGCACTACGACGGTGTGCGCCCCGGGCTGGCCGCCTGGTTTCGCCGGGCCGTCGATGCCAGCGCCCGCGCCCATGGCATCGACCCCGACACCGCCACCTGGGAGTAGCCCGGCCGGCGGCGTCAGGCGATGCCCGGGCCCACCTCGTGGATGCTCGCGTGGCGCTCGACGGCGCCTGGGGCGCGACGGCACGGTGGTGTGCCGCGCCGGGCGACGCTCCGGCTCCTGACCGGCCGCCGATGCGGATCGCACCCGGCCACGGAGTTTCAGGACGCGAGCACCGGTTAGTCGGTCCGGCGACAACCGACGCGGTGGGAAGGGCGACGGGTCATGGGTGAGCGGGACACGGTACTGCGGTCGATGCACGATGCGGGCCTGGCGGCCTGGTTCGGCGGTTCGTTGATGGGCGCTGTCGGCCTGAACGGTGCCGCGGCGAAGGTCGAGGACCCGCGGGAGCGGCTGGCGGTCTCCTCGGTCGGCTGGGACCGGTGGGCGCCGGTGAACCTGGCCGCCATCGGCAGCCATCTCGTCGGCGCGGCCGGCATCCTCGTGGGCGAGCGGGGACGGCTGGCCGGGCAGCGCGGCGCCGGCACGATGAGCGCGGTGAAGACGGCGCTGACCGTCGCCGCGCTGGGTGCCACCGCCTACAGCCGCAAGCTCGGCCTGCAGCTGGAGAACGCGGCGACCGTACCGGTGGAAGGCGTGACCGAACCGTCGGCGCAGACCCCACCGGCGGTGCGGGCGGTGCAGCGCCGCCAGCGAGTCGCGCAGTGGACCGTGCCGGCCCTGACCGGCGCGCTCATCGCCGTGACAGCGCTCGCCGGGGAGCAGCAGAAGCCGCGGTCGGTGGCCCGCGGTGTCGCCCGCCGGATCCGGGGAGTGCTCAACCCGGTGACCTGAGTGACGCACGTGGCGCACGGCCCGCCGCGGTGATCCCGGCGGGCCGTGCGGCCTGCGGACCCGGCGGCTTCTCAGGCGGTCGAGGCCCGGACTAGGAGCGGCGCGCCGAGGACCGGCGGCGGGCGGCGCGGGCCAGGCCGTAGACGGCGAGCCCGCCCAGCACCCACGGCGCCGCCTGGACCAGCGCGTCGAGCGGCTGGTGCACGACGTCAGTGCGGCCCTGCCGCAGCCGCGAGCCGAGCCCGCGGTGCGTGAGCTCGCTGCGCAGGCCGGTCGGGAGGACGGGGTCGGGGTGCCCGCGCAGCGCGGAACGCACGCGGCTCTCGGCGACGTCGACCCGGTCCGCGGCGAGCAGCAGCAGCCAGTGCGCGGCCCGCGCTTCGCTGTAGCGGCGGTACGCGAGCCGGCGCATCGCCCCGGAGACGCCCCGCGGCGGGCAACTGGTGCCGAAGACCGGCGGCAGGATCGCGTGCTCGATCGAGCGCTCCCGGGGCCACCGCTCCACCTGCCGCTCCGGGAAGTCCCACCCAGCACCGCTCAGGCCCGGGTCGAACTTCTCCCGCGGTACAGACGGACGGTCTTTGGGGTTGAGGTCGGCACCCCAGCCCGGAATCCGGGCGCGCAGCGCCTCGCTGGACTCGGCGAGGGGCGGCTTCTCGGCGGTGTACGTCATCAGGTCCTCCGGCGCGGGATTCAGTTCGCCACGATGAGTGGCTTGATGCACCCGTCGAGCTTGGCCGAGAAGATGTGGTACCCCTCGGCGATGTGCTCCAGCGGGATGCGGTGCGTGACGATGTCGCTCGGGTTGAGGTATCCGTTGCGAATGTGCTCGAACAGCCGCGGCCACTGCCGCTTCACCGGACACTGGTTCATGCGCAGGGTGAGGCCCTTGTTCATGGCGTCACCGAACTTCACCGCGCTGAACATCGGCCCGTAGGCGCCCATCACCGAGACGGTGCCGCCCTTGCGAACCGCGTCGATCGCCCAGTTGAGCGCGACGGGCGAGCCGCCCTGCAGCTTGAGTTTGGCCGCGGTCACGTGCTGCAGCAGGTTGCCGTCGGCCTCCGCGCCCACCGCGTCGATGACGACGTCGGCGCCGAGGTGGCCGGTGGCCCGCTTGAGGAACACGACGATGTCGTCGTGCTCGGCGAAGTTGACCGTCTCGGCCTGCGCGAAGGAACGGGCCTTCTCCAGCCGGTACTCGAGATGGTCCACGACGATCACCCGCCCGGCGCCCATCAGCCAGGCCGACTTCGCCGCGTAGAGACCGACCGGACCGGCACCGAACACGACCACCACGTCACCCTCGACGATGTCGCCGAGCTGCGCACCGAAGTAGCCGGTGGCCAGCGCGTCGGTGAGCAGGACGGCGGTGTCGTCGTCCATCCAGTCCGGGACGAGGCTGGGGCCGACGTCGGCCAGCGGGACCCGCACGAACTCGGCCTGCCCGCCGTCGTACCCGCCGCACGTGTGCGAGTAGCCGTAGATCCCGCCGACCGCTGTGGCGTTGGGGTTGACGTTGTGGCAGTTGGCGTACAGGCCGCGGGCGCAGAAGAAGCACGAGCCGCAGAACACGTTGAAGGGCACCATCACCCGGTCGCCCACCGCGAGGTTGCGCACCGACGGACCGACCTCGTCGACAACGCCGACGAACTCGTGGCCGAACGTCATGCCGACCCGGGTGTCGGGCATCATCCCGTGGTACAGGTGCAGGTCCGATCCGCAGATGGCGGCGCGGGTGACCCGGACGATGGCGTCGTTCGGGTGCTCGATCACCGGCCGGTCCTTCTCCTCCAGCCGCACCCGATACGGGCCCCGGTAGACCATCGCGTGCATGTCCGTGCCTCCTGGCGATGTGCGAGCTGACCCCGTCGAACGGCCGCTACCCGCCGCGACGCCCGTCAAACAGCGCCATCCCCCATCGGCCACTACGCCCTGAAGAGATAGAACGATCGGTCTTGACAATCGTCGGAACACGCATCATTGTTCTCTGACAGAGAACGGTCGTTCTACCCCTCCGGGAGGAACCAGCATGAGCACCACCGTGGCCCCGTCGGGCCTCGCCACCACCGCGTCCGTCCTGCGGCGGCTGTACTTCGTCCGCTTCGGGTTCGCCATCCTCTGGGCGCTCGTGATGATCCCCCTCGCCGGGCACCTCAACCCGTTCACCGCCACCCTCCTGGTGATCTACCCCCTGTTCGACGTGGCCGCCGCGATCGTCGACGCGCGCGCGTCCCGGGCCACCGGATCGCCGGTCCTGCTGTACGTGAACGTCGCCATCAGCCTCCTCGCCGCGGCCGGGCTCGCCGTCGCCGCCGGCTCCGGCATCCCCGCGGTCCTGCGCGTCTGGGGTGCCTGGGCCGTCGTGGCCGGCCTGGTCCAGCTCGCCGTCGGCGTCACCCGCCGCCGGATGGGCGGCCAGTGGCCGATGATCATCAGCGGCGGCATCTCCGTGCTCGCCGGCGCCTCGTTCATCGCCGGTGCCGCGGCCGACGACCCCGCCCTGACCAATGCCGTGGGCTACGCGATTCCCGGCGCCGTCTTCTTCCTCATCGCCGCCATCCGCCTCGGCCGCACCGCGAAGGCCGGCTGACGCGGCCACCGCCGCCACTCAGGCGGCGATGGTGTACGGGTCGCCGTAGACCTTCCAGGACAGCGGCAGGCGCAGGTCGAGGTTGCCCGCGCTGAGGAAGGCGCGCTGGGCGGTGTCGACGCGGCTGGTGTCGCTGTGGGCCTCCTCGGTGCGCATGGCGGCGACCCGGGCGTCGAGGAAGGCGTTGAGGTAGGCGGTCTCGTCGCCGCCCTGGGCCGGGGGCTTGACCTTGGCCAGGGCGGCCCTGCGGATGCCGCCGAAGCTGGAGGCGTCATCGCCCGGGCCGTGCATGACGTACGCGTCGAAGTACGCGAACTGGCCCAGCGCTCGCAGGCCGTCCGCCTTGGCCTGGGCGAGCGCCGGGTTGAGGTACACCCGGTTGCGCTCGTCGTCCTGGGCCTTCTGGAACGCCGGGTCGGCGGCGGCGCGCTTCCAGTCGTCCTCGAAGGCGTCGCCGAGGCCGGTGTGCGCGGCGGTGCCGTTGACACTGCGCAGCGCCGGCAGGTACTTCGCCAGGGCGTTGCCGGGGACGGCGGCGGCATAGGCCTCGACGACCTCCAGCATGTCGCCGGTGCCGGAGCAGAAGCCGATGATCCCGCCCGTGTACCCGCGCCCGTCGCCGATGTCCTCGATGTACCCGTACTGTGCGCGCCAGTCGAGGCTGGAGTTCTCGGCCGAGGAGACCAGCTGCATGGCGACGTCGACCGAGAGCGCCGAGGCGGGAGCCGGCGCCGACTCCGCCCGGTGGCCGAAGACCTCCAGCTCGCCCAGCGCGAGGCCCTTCGCGGTGCGGGGTGTCGCGGTCAGGCGCACGAAGCGCGCGCTGCCCCGCACGCCGGTCAGGTCGTCGGTGCGGCCGTCGCCGGCGCCGGTGGCGTACAGCGGCGTCCAGGTGCTGCCGTCGGCCGAGGCGTCGAGGCGGTACACCTTGGCGAAGTTGGTGGCCCAGGACAGCCGGATGCGGCTCACCGCGGTCACGGCCCCGAGGTCGACGCGCAGCCACTGCGCCGCACGGCCCGCGGTCGTCCACCTGGTCGCGGTCCGGCCGTCGACGGCGCTCGTCGCCGCGCCGGCCGACGCGGCCGCCGCCCGGCCCCTGGACACGACGGCGTCCGCCGCGTATGCGCTCGGCGCGGCGAGCGCCACCCCCGCGAGCACCGCCGCGACCCCTGCCACGCTGCGCCGTACCGCCATGCCGTGCACCACCCGTCAGTCGGAAAACCGGTCGGCAGCCCATCGGCACGCCCGGACGTGCGCATGATGGCGGCAACCGCCCCGCTCCCGCCCCGCGACCGGTTTGAATGGGTGCATGCACAACGACGCGACGACGAAGATCCTGCTGTCCGAATCCGAGATGCCCCGCCGCTGGTACAACCTCGTCCCGGACCTGCCCACCCCGCCGCCCCCGGTGCTCCACCCGGGCACGCTGCAGCCCGTCGGCCCCGAGGATCTGGCGCCACTGTTCCCGATGGCGCTCATCGAGCAGGAGGTGACATCGCAGCGGTACGTCGACATCCCCGACGCGGTCCTCGACGTCTACCGGCTCTGGCGCCCGTCGCCGCTGTTCCGCGCCCACCGCCTCGAGCGCGCCCTGGGCACACCGGCCCGGATCTACTACAAGTACGAGGGCGTGTCCCCGGCCGGCTCCCACAAGCCGAACACGGCGGTGCCGCAGGCGTACTACAACGCCGTCGCGGGCATCCGCCGGCTCACCACCGAGACCGGCGCCGGGCAGTGGGGCACCGCGCTCGCGTTCGCCTGCGCCCAGTTCGACATCGCGTGCGAGGTGTGGCAGGTGCGGGCCTCGTACGACCAGAAGCCGTACCGGAAGCTGATGATCGAGACGTTCGGCGGGCTCATCCACCCCTCCCCGTCCGAGCTGACTGCGGCCGGGCGGGCGGTCCTGGCCGAGCACCCCGACTCCCCCGGCTCGCTCGGCATCGCCATCAGCGAGGCGGTCGAGGTCGCCGCGCAGCACGCCGACACGAACTACGCGCTCGGCAGCGTCCTCAACCACGTGCTGCTGCACCAGACGATCATCGGCGAGGAGGCGCTGCTCCAGTTGGCGAAGGTGGATGCGGTGCCGGACGTCATCGTCGGCTGCACCGGCGGCGGCTCCAACTTCGGCGGGCTCGCGTTCCCGTTCCTGCGCGAGAAGCTGGCCGGCACCATGAACCCCGTCATCCGCGCGGTCGAGCCGGCCTCGTGCCCGTCGCTGACCCGGGGGGTGTACGCGTACGACTTCGGCGACACCGCCGGCATGACCCCGCTCATGAAGATGCACACGCTCGGCCACGACTTCATCCCCGACCCGATCCACGCCGGCGGCCTGCGCTATCACGGCATGAGCCCGCTCATCAGCCACGTCTACGAGCTGGGTCTGATCGAGGCGGTCGCGAAGACCCAGCGCGAGTGCTTCGAGGCCGGTGTCCGCTTCGCCCGCACCGAGGGCATCGTCCCGGCCCCCGAGCCCACGCACGCCCTGGCCGCCTGCATCGAGGAGGCGCTGCGCTGCCGGGACACGGGCGAGGAGAAGGTCATCCTGACCGCGCTGTGCGGCCACGGCCACCTCGACCTGCCCGCATACGGCCGCTATCTCGCCGGGGACATGGAGGACCGCGAGCTGTCCGATGAGACCCTGGCCGCGGCCACCGCCGCCCTGCCCCGGGTGCCCGCCTGACACTGCGGTGACGCGCGAGGTGCGGGGTGTTTGCGGTCCCGGCGGTTGGGGCAGACCTGTTGTCGGCGGCGATCCCGTCGCCGCTGGGTCTCCTGGAGGAACACCATGACCGTCACCGGAATCATCACTGCGCTGATCGTTGGTCTGATCATCGGCGCGCTCGGCCGCCTGGTGGTCCCGGGCCGGCAGAACCTGCCGATCTGGCTGACAATGGTCATCGGCGTCGTCGCGGCCATCATCGGCACGTTCATCGCCAACGCGATCGGCGTCTCCACCGACACCCCCGGCGTGGACTGGGGCGAGCTGCTCGTCCAGGTCATCGTCGCCGCGATCGGCGTGGCCGCCACCGTCGCCATCATGGGCCGGGGCCGCAGCAGCGCCCTCTGACCACACCGCCGCACGGGCGGCGCCAGCGTGTCACCGAGGTCCCCGGCCACTGCGGCCGGGGACCTTCGTGTGCGGCGCCGCCTTAGCGCTGGATGACGGTGAAGCCGCCGGGCAGCACCACCGCCCGCACCGTGCTGCCCGGGGCGGTGCTGCGTCCGCGCAGCGCTCCCGTGTCGTCGTAGGTCTCGACCACGGCGGCGCCCGCACCGGGCACCGCGATCGTCGCCGGCTGCGCCGTACGGGCCGCGCTGTGCAGCAGGACCGTCGTGTGCCCGGCGCCGGTGATGACGTACCGGGACACCAGCGGCTCGAGCATGACCGCGTCGAGCACCGCGTCGCCCCCGGACGCCGTGGCGACGAGGTCGGTCGGCCCGGCCGGCAGCTCGGCGCCGAGCGTGACCGGCAGCAGCGCGCCGGGCGCGGGTGAGGCGCCCTGCGGGCCGATCCGGCCGTGCTGCACCGTGCCCAGCGGCCGGTCCGCGCTCGACCAGCGGGTGACCGCGGCGCTGCCGGGCTGGAGCTCGACGATCGGCAGGACCAGCCGCGGCTGATCCGCGGCGGGCAGCCGGAAGCGCACCGACGAGCCGGTGGGCAGCCGCACGTAGGCGCCGTTGCTGTACTGCGACTCCCCGGTCCACGCCGACGGCGGGGTGACCACGGTGGCACCGCCGCTCAGCGTGGCCTGCTCGGCCTCCACCGTCGCCGAGCCGACCCGCTCCGCGATGCGGCCCTGCCGGGCCAGCGCGGCCACCTGCGGGTCGGCGTCCAGGGCCAGCATGCTCAGCAGCCCGTGGATCGTCGACTCGGCACCGGCGTTGCGGTTCACGGTGCCGTCTCCGGCGATGCCGTCGACGGTCCGCCCCGTTGCCGGGTCGTACGCCGCGGTGCCGGCCGCGTTGGCGCCGAAGTACCAGGCGGCCAGGATGCCGGCGAGGCGCCGCAGCCCGTCGCGCCCGGTCGTGGCGGCCACGGCGAGCAGCGACTGGAGCCGGGAGTCGACGCCGTAGGCGATCTGGCTGCGGTCGATGCGGGCCGGGAGACGTCCGTTGTCGGGGCCCCCGGAGGTGAGCAGCCACGGCGTGAACACGGCCGCGTCGGTCACCGCCGGGCCGGCCAGGCGGGCGTCGCCGAGGACCCGGGCCGCCCGGGCCAGCGCGGCGGGCATCTGCGAGGCCCAGGCGTGCCAGTCCGACAGCGACAGTGCCCACGGCCGGACGGCGCCGAACGGCCAGGTGCGGGCGTCGCCGTCGGCGAGCGCGGCGATGCCCTCGGCGAACTGCCGCAGCGCCCGGCGGGCCGGTTCGCCGCCGCCGGCTTCGACGTAGGCGGCCAGGCCCAGGACGGCCTCGGCGGTGGCGTCGGCGCCGTCGACGATGAGCCAGGCCGGGGTGCGCTTCCCGTCGATCGTCTGCCAGGTGCCGTACCGCCGCAGCACCTGGCGGTTCAGCGCGGAGACGGCGAGGTCGAGGCGCTGGCGCAGGAACTGCGCGAAGTCCCCGTCGGCGCTGCGCCACGCGGCGTAGCCCTCGCCGAGCGCCCACACGGTCCGGGCGAGCCAGTACGACGGGCCGCTGTCGGACGGGTCCGGCGAGTCCGGCGGGTCGGCGCTCGGGTTGAGCGTGCCGTCGGACTGCATCCAGAGGATGACGTTGCCGGCGTCGGGCCCCGTCGCCGTCTGGAAGTAGGTCAGGCCGCGCAGCAGCGCGTAGGAGGCCGCCCGGCTGGCCGCGGCGCCGGTCTGCCGCCAGTGCCGCAGGTACACCACCGCGGCCCGGGCGATGTCGTCGGAGTTGAACGCGCCCTGGCCGTAGATGCCGGTCGCCGGGTCGTAGGCCCCTCCCCCGATGCGCCGGTAGGTGCCGTCCGCGTTCGGCTCCGCGTAGGTCCACAGCACCCCGACTTCGGGTGTGCGGTCGAGCCGGTAGGTGGTGTGCCCGTCCAGTGCGGGCACGGTCACGGTGTCGCGCAGGAAGTCCAGGTGCGCGAGGTTTGTCAGCCGGGCCGGACGGGCCTCAGCCGGTGCTGCGCTCAGCAGCGGGGCGCTCAGCGCCAGCCCGCTGCCGAGCAATACGGATCGGCGTTTCATGGCTCACTCCTTCGGTGACGCGGTCCAGCCGAGCGACGCCGATCCGGGCGTCGGCCATGCCGTAGAAGACATAGCGGACGCCGTCGACCTCCTCGATGGCGGTGGGGAAGACGACGTTGGAGACAGTGCCGTGCCGCTCGTCGTCGGTCTCGGGGACGAAGACGGGCTCCGGGGTCCGGTCCAGGACGCGGCCGGGGTCCTCGGGGTCGAGCAGCATCGCCCCGGCGGTGTACGTGGCCCGCTGCCCCACGGGGTCGAAGCCGGGCGGGATGTATCCGGCGACCCCGTGGTGGATGAGCAGCCAGCCCTCCGGCACCCGCACCGGCGGCGGGCCGGCGCCGATCTTGAGGGCCTCGTAGTCGAACTGCGGCAGGGCGACGCAGCGGTGGGCCCGCGGCCGGGCCAGTGCGCCGAGGTCGGCCTCGGCCTCCGCGGCCGGGACGTAGGAGATCCAGATCCCGGGCCGCTCATCGGCGACGCCCGCCGGAAGGTGTACCCCCTCACCCGGGCGGAACCAGCCGAGATCCCACATCGGACGGTGCAGCATCGCGTAGCTCGGCCGGCCGTCGGGGCCCGGCACCGGCTCGGGGAAGAAGACCGCGTCCTTGTTGGGGAACAGGTTCAGGTCGGTGTCCAGGCCCGGCTGGTAGGCGAACTGCACGGGCCCGAGCCGCTGCCACGTGCGCAGATCGGCCGAGACCGCCAGGGCCAGGCGCGGGCCGAGCGGGCCGTAGGCCACGTAGGTCATCAGGTGCCGGCCCAGGCGCGGCACCCAGGTCGTGCGCGGATCCTCGACGCCGGCGTTGTGCAGGCCGCGCTCCCAGCCCTCGTCCGGGGCCAGCACGACACCCTCGCGGCGCACACCGATGGGGACGCCGTCGCGCAGCTCGACGGCGGCCAGGCCGACCCGCGACACGTTGCCGGGCGCGACCATGCGCGGGAGGAGGTACAGCCGCCCGTCCGGGGCGCGGCCGCTGGCCGGGTTCAGCACGCCCTCGGCCTCGAACGGCTCGGCGGGGTCGGGCGCCATCACCAGCCCGAGGCGGGTCATCGTGTAGGGAACCATGTCAACCTTTCACACCGGAGCTGATATCGGTGGAGACGAACTGCCGCTGGAAGGCGATGAACAGGGCGACCGCCGGGGCGGCCAGCACGCACGCGCCGGCGAGGATCGCACCGAACGGGTTCGCCGCCCGGGCCGACACGTTGCTGATGTAGTTGGCCAGCGAGACGGCGAGCGGCTGCATGCTCGCGTCCTTCGTGATCAGGAACGGCCAGAGGAACTCGTTCCACGGGCCGATGAACGTCAGCAGTACCGCGGTCAGCAGCGCCGGGCGCACCAGCGGCAGCGCGACCGACCAGAGGATCCGCAGCTCCCCCGCACCGTCGAGGCGGGCCGCCGCGAACAGGTCGTCGGGCAGCTGGAGGAAGAACTGGCGGAAGATGAACACCGCCGTGGTGTTGATGGCGAAGGGCAGGATCATGCCCAGGTACGAGTCGGCCAGGCCGTAGCCGCGCACGATCAGGACGTACAGCGGAATCAGCAGCAGTTGGAACGGGATCACCTGGATCAGCAGCACGAGGCCGAACAGCGCCCCGCGGCCCCGGAACTGCAGGCGGGCGAGGGCGTATCCGGCGAGCACGCCGAACACCACGGTGCCGAGCAGCACGCCGCCGGTGAAGATGCCGGAGTTGAGCAGCGAGCGCAGCAGGTCGACCCGGGAGTTGATGTCGGCGTAGTTGTGCAGCGTCAGCCCGGCGGACGGGATCGCCCCGGCGACCGAGGTGTCCGGCTCCGCCTGCAGCGAGCCGATCAGCATGTAGTAGAACGGGAACAGGAACACCAGCGCACCGAGGAACAGCACGCCGTACCGCAGCAGGGAACGGGCCCGGGTCATGCTCGCTGCGCTGCGCACCGGAGCGGTCATTGTCAGTCCCTCTCGATGAAGCGGCGGCTGATGTAGGAGACGATCAGCACGCCGATGACCAGCAGCACGCCGAGGGCCGCGGCGAAGTCCGGCTCGCCCTGCTGCAGGCCGCGCTGGTACATCACGAGGACCGGCGACGCGGAGGCGCCGTTGGGGCCGCCGCCGCCGGTGAGCAGGTACGGCTCGGTGAAGAGGTTGCCGCCGGTGATCAGGGCCAGGATGACCACGAGGGCCGTCGCCGGGCGGACCGCCGGCACGGTCACCGACCAGAACCGCTGCCACGCCGAGGCGCCGTCGACGGACGCCGCCTCGTAGAGCTCCTTCGGCACGTTCTGCAGCGCGGCGAGGTACAGCAGGATGAAGAACCCGAGCTGCTTCCACGTCACGAACACCGCGATGACAGGCATCGCCAGGTGCTCGTTGACGAGCCACGACGGGTCCGGCGCGAGCGGGCCGAGGACCTTGTTGACCAGGCCGCCGGAGCTGAACAGGAACAGCCACACCCCGACGACGGCGACGCTCGCCGTCACGTACGGCACGTAGAACGCGACCCGCAGGAACGTGCGGGCGTGCACGGCCCGGTTGAGCGCGTTGGCCAGCACCAGCGCGAGCGCGGTGGTGAGCGGCACGTTGATGACCAGGAAGATCAGGATGTTCCAGAACGCCTGGCGCACCCCCGGGTCGCCGAGCACGGCCCGGTAGTTGTCGAGGCCGACGAACGGGGTGTCGACGACGGCGCCCGGGGCGGCGAAGAAGTAGTCGTGGAAGCTCATCCAGATCGCGAACCCGAGCGGGTAGGCGAAGATGACGGCGATGTAGACGGCGTACGGCGCGGCCAGGATCATGCCCACCGGGTGGCGGCCGAGCACCGCCGCCACCCGGTTCTGTGAGCCTCGGACCTTGCCGCCCGCGCCACCGTCGGCGCGAGCGGCGGCCGTCATGATCCGCTGGCCAGCTGGTTGACCTTCGACTCGGCGCCGGCGAACGCGTCGTTCACCGGCTGCTTACCGAAGATCACCGACTGGGAGTAGGCGTCGCGGAACGTCTGCCAGATCGCGACGGAGTTCGGCACGTTCGGCACCTCGACGGTGCGGCCGGCCTGCGCGGCGAACTGGGTGTAGGCCGGGTTCTTGGTGAAGTAGTCCGGGTACGCGGCCTGCAGGTCGGTGCGCAGCGGCATCTGCCCGGTCTTGTTCAGCAGCTCGCCGTCCTGCTCCTTGCTGGTGGCGAACTTCATGACCTCCCACGCGGTGGCCCGGTTCTTGCAGGCGCTGTACATGGCGACGTTCTTGGCGTCACTGAAGGTCTTGATCTGCTCGGCCGGCTTGGCCGTCGAGGTCGGCACCGGCACCGCGCCCCACTTCACCTTGCTGCCGTAGACCGAGATCGCCCACGGGCCGACGATCGCCATGGCCGCCTTCTGGTCGGCGAACGAGTCGCCGTTGTAGGCCTCCTTGGGCGCCAGGCCCTCGTCGTAGAGGGTCTTCCAGAACGCGGCGACCTTCTGCCCCTCCGGGCTGTTGAACTGCGCCTTGCCGTTGTCCACCAGCTGCTTGCCCCCGGTCTCGGCGGCGAAGAGCGGGTAGAAGTCGAACCAGGGCTGGAAGAACTCGCTCGACGGCGCGGGGTAGATCGCGGCCGGGGCGGCGCCGCTGGACTTGATCTTCCGGGCGGCGGCGAGGAAGTCGTCGTAGGTGGACAGGGCGGGCTTCTCCGGGTCGAGACCGGCCTTCGCGAACAGATCCTTGTTGTAGAAGATCATGACCGGGTTCGACTTCCACGGCAGCTGATAGAACTTGCCGTCGGGCGACTTGTACTGCTCGGCGGTGGTACCGGTCCGGTCGCTGATGTACTTCGCGGCGCCGTCGAAGCTGTCCAGCGGTACCAGACCGCCTTGCTTCTGGAAGCCCGGCACCGCGGCGGGCGACGTGTTGAAGATCAGGCACGGTGCGTTGCCGGCCGTGATGGCGGCCCCGATGACCTCCTCGGAGGTCTTGCCGGCCGGAATCTCCTGGGCGGTGATCTTCTGGTCGGCGTGGGCGCCGTTCCACTGCTCGACCATGGCCTTGCCCCAGGCCAGCTCCTCCGGGTTGTTGGACAGCCAGATGGTGATCTCGCCTTTGGCCGCGTTGGCCTGGGAGGCGTCGCCGCCACCCTGGCCGTCACAGCCGGCGGCGAGGACGAGCGCGAGCGGTAAGAGGGCGGCGGGGAGGATGCGCTTCATTGCGACTCCGTTCAATGTGTGGCAGGTGCCGGCGCGGTCGAGCCCCGGACGATGAGCGCGGCCGGCGGGACGGCCACGTCGTCGACCGGATCACCGGCGATGAGACTCAGCAGGGTGTCGGCCGCCAGCCGGCCCCACAGGTACGGGTCCGTGCTGACGGTGGTGAGTGGCGGGGCGACGTATCCGGACAGTTCGGTGTTGTCGAAGCCGGTGAACGACAGCTGGGACGGCACGGCGATGCCGTACTCCAGCGCGACGGACAGCCCGGCGATGGCCATCAGATCGTTGGCACAGACGATGGCTGTCGGCGGTTCGGCGAGGTCGAGCAGCGCGCGGGTCGCCCGGGCGCCGCCGGCGGCCGAGAAGTCGGCCTCCACGACGGCGGTGGCGCCGAGCCCGGCGTCGGCGAGGGCGTCCTCGAACGCGCGGCGGCGGGTCCACCCGTGCAGGAACCGGGCCGGCCCGGCGATGTGCGCGATGCGCCGGTGCCCGAGCTCGACCAGGTGGCGCACGGCGGCGGCGATCCCCGGCCGGTCGTCGACGAGCACCGCCGGGCAGTCGCTCGGCCCGTCCGGCCGCGCAATCGTGACGGCCGGCAGCGCCAGCTCGCGCAGCAGCGCGATGCGCGGCTCCTCGACACGCAGGTCGAGCAGGAACACCCCGTCCACCCGCCCGTCCCCGGCGAGCCTGCGGTATCCGGCCTCCTCCTCGGCGTCCGGCACCACCTGCAGCACCAGGGCCTGCCCGGCGTCGGACAGCGTGCGCTCGACACCGGCGATGAAGGCCGGGAAGAACGGGTCGGCGCCGAGCAGCTCGGGCTCCCGGGCGAGCACGAGCCCGACCGCGAACGCCCGCGAGGCGGACAGCGCCCGCGCCTGGTGACTGGGCGTCCAGCCGAGCGCCTCAGCCGCCTCGAGCACTCGCTGCCGCGTCTCCTCGGCGACCCCGGCCCGCCCGTTGAGCGTGAACGAGACGGTCCCCTTGGAGACCCCGGCCGCGGCCGCGACATCCCGGATCGTCGGCCGCCCGACCTTCGTCATCTCGCCCACCACCCGTCTCGGCTGAACCGGTTTGATCGGACACTAAACCGGTTTGAACGGGCGCGCATGTCGAGCAGATCAACTGACCGAAACATCCACATACATACGGATGGTCACGAGCGTCCATATCGACGCCGGGCCACCCGGGCGAGCCGGCGCGGCCTCGACACGGCGCGGCGCCGGCGGCTTGGGAGCCGCCGGCGCCGGGCCGTGCTGGTGGATCAGCCGTGCCGGTGGATCAGTAGATGGTGACGCCGTAGGCGTTCGCGGCCTCGCGCACCGGCTGGAAGAACGTGGTGCCGCCGCTGGAGCAGTTGCCGCTGCCGCCGGAGGTGAGGCCCAGCGCCTTCGTGCCGTCGTAGAGCGGGCCGCCGGAGTCGCCGCCCTCGGCGCACACAGTGGTCTGGATGAGGCCGCTGACCGTGCCGCCGGGGGTGCCGGAGTAGCGGACCGTGGCGTTGAGCGCGGTGACGCGGCCCGTGTGCGTGCCGGTGGTCGAGCCGCGGCGGGTGACGTTCTCACCGACGAACGCGTCGGCGACCGTGAAGCCGCCCGGGTGAGCCAGGGCGGTGTTCTGGTAGCGCACGATCGCGTAGTCGTTGCCGGGGAAGCTGGCGCCGGTCACGGGGCCGATGAGGGTCGAGTGACTGGAGTTGGTGTACCAGGTGCTGGCCGAGACGCCGCAGTGCCCGGCGGTCAGCAGGTAGTAGGTGCTGCCGCTGCGGGCGTTGAAGCCCAGCGAGCAGCGGTACTGGCCGCCGTAGATGGCGTCGCCCGCCGCCAGCAGCGGGCTGAACGTGCCGGCGGTGCGCTCGATGCGCAGGGCCCGGGAGTTCGCCTTGCCCGCGCGCTGCAGCGTCGCGAGTTCCGTGCCGTCGACACTGCTGTCGGCGGTGACGACGACCTGACCGGTCGCGGCGTCGGTGTACCAGGCGATGCCGTCGACGCCGGTGAGGCTGACGGCGTCGCTGATCGCGGTGAGGGCCGCGGGGCCGGCGACCGGGGCGGCGGTAGCCACACCGGCCGACGAGACGAACACACCGGCGGCGACGGCGGCCGCGGCGGCGATGCCGGCGATGCGGCGAGGGAGGTTGGGGGTACTGCTCACTGACGTCTCCTTGTGGGGTCGACGACCGAGATTGGGGTACGTCGAGCCTCATCCATCGTCAGGCGTAAATCAATAGCTGCCGCCAAGACGGCACAAATCCCATGTATTTGGACATGGGCCCACCGACTTCCGGACCTCGTACGGAAGCAGCCGGATTCACTTCGGTCGATCCCAGTAGAGCACGGTCCGGCGCCGGCCGCACTCGCCTCGACGGCACTGTCCGACCCGGACCACGACCGCCGGGCGGATCGGCCCTGACCGCAGCGCCGATAGTGCGGTCCCGGCATCGTTTCCGATGCCGGGACCGCGCGGCCGGTGTGTGGTCGCCTCGCGGCGAGTGGCGCGACGCGGCTCCAGCCGAACGGTATTCCGCGCCGGCATTTCCAGATGCGGCCCGGGGACACATCACACCGGCAGTCGGCACAACCACGGCACCCGCGCGGGTATTCCGCCTCCCGCGCGTTTCGTGCGCAGGACCCGATCCGACCCTCCGGCCGGGGCTGGGCGCGCCGCGCGGCCCGGCCGTGGACGCCTGGCCTAGGCGTGGTAGCGGAAGTGCCGCCACGAGGCGCGGGCGCCCTGGCCCTGCGCGGAGCTGCGGCCGCCGCCGATGGGCAGCAGCGTGAAGAGGCCGAAGCCGATGGTGACGGCGGCCGGCAGGTCGCTCAGACCGCTCGCCTCGTGCAGCAGCCGGCCGCCGGCGGTCCAGGCGACGTGGCCGCGGGAGCGGTCGAGCTCGACGGCGACGGCGTGGAAGCCGGGGCCGCCCACGCCGGCCAGCGGGTCGTCGACGACGCGGGTGAACGGGGCCGCCACGCCCGGGTAGGGCAGCTCCTCGTGCTCGGCGAAGAGCCGGTCCGCGGTCGCCAGGATGTTGAAGACCTTGCCCGTCGACGGCTCGACGACGATGAACGCGGCGATGCCGAGGCGGTAGTCGCCCGACCCGCCGCCGATGTGGTCGACCGCCAGCTCGGCCTCGAACCGGGCCGGGCCGCTCGGCGGGAGCGCGAACGTGCGGGTCGAGAACATGACGTGCTTGGTGTTGTCGAGGCTCTGGTCGTGCGGGTCGGCGTTGGTGAACGCCGCGACGTCGACGGTCACCGCGCCGCCGGCCACGGTGGTGACGGCGCCGGGCTCCACGCGGGGGCCGCCCATGTCCAGCGGTGCCCACAGCGACGCGTCGAGCTGCGGGCCGGTCAGGTTGTCGTACGGTTCGGTCGGCATGCGGTCAACGGTCGTCCGCGTCCGCGGCGGGGGCCAGGGACCGCTCGACGGTGGGACGGGCAATACCACCCTGGCGGCCCTGGGCTGGGCGACAATGGGGCGATGGCGACACCGCACACCGGCCTGGCCGCGACGATCCGGGCCTGGCGCGAGCGCCTGGCGCCGGCCGCGGCGGGGCTGCCGGCGCGGCACGGGCGCCGGACCACGGGGCTGCGCCGCGAGGAGCTGGCCGACCTGGCCGGGCTGTCCGTCGACTACGTCGTGCGCCTGGAGCAGGGCCGGGCGACGAGGCCGTCGGCCCAGGTCGCGGGCGCGCTGGCCCGGGCACTGCAGCTGACGTCGGCGGAGCGCGACCACCTGTACCGGCTGGCCGGGCTGCTGCCGCCGGCCGCCGACCGCATCAGCGACCACATCCCGCCCGGGGTGCAGCGGGTGGTCACCCGGCTGCCGGACGCGGCCATCGCCGTCTTCGCCGCCGACTGGCAGCTGATCTGGTGGAACCGGGCCTGGGCGGCGGTGCTCGGCGACCCGTCGGCCGCGCCGCCGCACCTGCGCAACTTCGCCCGCGACACGTTCCCGGTCGGCGGCAGCCGGCTGTGGCTGTCGTACTGGCCCGTGACCTCGCTCGCCGCGGACGCCACGGCCGCGGCCGTCGTCTCCGACCTGCGCCGCGCCAGCGGGCGGTTCCCCGGCGACCCGCGCCTGGCCGCGCTGCTGCGCGACCTGACACAGGGCAACCAGCGCTTCGCCGCGGCCTGGGCCGCCGGCGGCGTCAACGCGCACCGCGAGGACCGCAAGGTCATCGATCACCCGTCGGTGGGCCCGATCACCATCGACTGCGACGTCCTCAGCGACGGCGAGGCCGAGCTCAAGATCGTCATCCTCTCGGCCGAGCCCGGCTCGCCGGACGAGACGAAGCTCCGCCTCGCCACGCTGGCGGGCGTCACCCTCGCGGACCACCACGCGCCGAGCGCCCAGTAGCGCCCGGCAGCGCTCAGCGCCTCCGCAACACCGGCCGCGCCGCGGAAGGCACTACTGCGCGACGTCGAAGGTGGCGGTCAGTGACGCCTCGCAGCTGCCGCCCACCCAGACGTCGAACGTCGTGGTGTCGAGGACCCAGTCGCGGACGGCGGGGTGCCAGTAGCGGCGCTCGTCCGGGCCGACCGTGAACTCGACCCGCGCGGAGGCGCCCGGGGCCAGGACGATCCGCCGGAAGCCCTTGAGCTCGCGCACCGGGCGGGAGGCGGAGCCGTGTCGCTGGTGCAGGTAGAGCTGGGCGACCTCGGGGGCCTCGCGCCGGCCCGTGTTCGTCACCTGCACGGACACTGTGGCGGTGTCCCCGTGCTGGTCCACGACCAGGTCGGCGTATTCGAACGTGCCGTAGCTCAGCCCGTGGCCGAAGGCGTACAGGGGGGTGCTGGCCTCGTCCCAGTACCGCCGATGCTGGTTCTGCGGCTCGTGCGACGTGGTGTGCGAGTAGTGGATCGGGATCTGCCCGACCGTGCGGGGCCAGCTGAACGGCAGCTTGCCGCCCGGCGAGGCCGCACCGAAGAGCAGGTCGGCGACGGCGTGGCCGCCCTGGCTTCCCGGATACCAGATGTCGAGGATGGCCGGCACGTGCTCGGCGGGCCAGCGCAGGTCGACGGGGCGGCCGTTCATGACCAGCAGGACCGTCGGCGTGCCGGTCGCGACCACGGCCTGCAGCAGCTCCAGCTGCCGGCCCGGCAGGTCGAGCGACGAGCGGGACGCGCCCTCACCGATCATGTTCTGCCACTCGCCGAGGACGACGACGGCGACGTCCGCCGCGGCGGCGAGCGACACGGCCCGGTCGAACTCGGCCGCCGGGTCGAAGCCGTCCGGGTCCTTCTGGACGTTGCCGCCGAACATGTCGAACATCGACGGGAACGTACGCTGCCCGACCCCGATCCCCCGCGCGAAGTCGACGCGCACGCCGTCGCCGGCCGCGGCGCGGATGCCGTCCAGGACGGTGACCGTCTCGTCGAGGTCGAAGTCGAACACCCACGGGCCGATCGTGTCGCGCTGCGAGTCGGCGAGCGGCCCGAGCACGGCGATCGAGCCGAGGGCCGACGCGTCGAGCGGCAGGAGCCCGCCCTCGTTGCGCAGCAGCACGGCGCTGTGCCGGGCCGCCTCCCGCGCGGTCTCGCGGTGCCGCGGGTCGGCGAGGACCGCGCGGGCCCGGTCCTCGTCGACGTACGGGTCGTCGAGCAGCCCGAGCCGCTCCTTCACCGCCAGCAGCCGCCGCACGCTCGCGTCGACGGCGGCCGCGGCCTCGGGGACGTCGGGCAGGTGCGCGTACGCCGGGTCGGCCACCGCCATCTCCAGGTCCACGCCCGCGAGCACGGCCCGCTTGCCCGCCTCGGCCGGTGAGGCGGCGAAGCCGTGCGTCTCCAGGCTCTTCACGGCGTTGGCGTCGGAGACCACGAAGCCGTCGAAGCCCCACGTCTCGCGCAGCACCTTGGTCAGCAGCCAGTGACTGCCCGACGCCGGCACCCCGTTGAGGTCCATGTAGGCGGTCATGATGTTCCCGGCACCGGCGTCCACGGCGGCCTTGAACGGCGGGAAGTAGACGTTCCACAGCTCGTACTCGCCGATGTTCGCCTCGTCGTAGTCGCGGCCGCCCTGGGCCGCGCCGTAGCCGGCGAAGTGCTTCGGCCCGGCGATGACCCCGCCGCGCTGGAACCCGCGGACCTGGGCGGCGGCGACGGCGGCGCCGAGGTAGGGGTCCTCACCCGCGCCCTCGATGATCCGGCCCCAGCGCGCGTCGCGGGCGATGTCGACCATTGGCGCGAACGTCCAGTGGATGCCGACCGCCCGCGCCTCCCGCCCGGCGACCTCCTGGCCGCGCTCGATGGCGTCGAGGTCCCAGGAGGCCGCCATCGCGATCGGCACCGGGAAGATCGTGCGCAGCCCGTGGATGACGTCGAAGCCGAACAGCGCCGGCAGCCCGTGGCGGTTGCCGGCGATCGCGAGCCGCTGGAGGCGGTTGATCTCGGCCGGGTCGGAGACGAACAGCAGCGACCCGACCTCGCCCCGCTCCAGTGCCGCCTCGACCGCTCGCGGCTGGCTGTCGTCGATGTCGGGGGCGGGGGCGTCCGGCTCGGCGGCGGGCAGCTTGAAGTAGAAGTACTGGGTCAGCTGCCCGGCCTTCTCGACCGGGGTCAGTGCGCCGAGGAGTGCCTCGACCCGCTCGCTCGTCATCCCCGCAGTCTAGGCGGCCAGAAGCCTTTCGCCGACCCAACCGCCTTCCCCGCAGCCCGGCGGGACGGCGAACACCGCCGACCCGATCGGTGTGATCCACTCGTTGAGCAGGTCGGCCTCGTCGAGGCGGCGCTGGACGGGCACGAACTGCCGGACGACGTCGCGTTGAAAAGACGCAAAGATCAAACCGGCATCGGGGGTACCGTCAGCGCCTGGTGTCTCGTCGTAGTTGTACGGGCGGCGGAAGATGCGCAGCCGCTCGTCGGTGACGTGCGCCCGGGCGGCGTGCGCAAACTCGGAGATGACCGGGAGCCCGTCGGCGTTCTTCGCCGCCAGGTCGAGCGGGTCGTGCTCGGCCCGGCCGGTCAGCGGCGCGCCGTCGGACAGCCGGCGGCCGACGGCGAACTCCTTGCCCACCGTGTCGACGGCGTCCCAGGTCTCCAGCTCGGCCCTGATCCGCCGGAGCACGAGCGTCGTCCCGCCGTCGTCGTTCCACACGGCCCGGGCGAACGCGTCGGTGCCCGGCTGCGGGTTGGCCGTGCCGTCGACCTGCCCGAGCACGTTGCGCTGCGGGCCGGCGCCCCGGCGGAAGCCGCGCTGGACCCAGCGCACGGTGGCGAAGGCGCGCGAGTCCTTGACGAGCATCCGCTGGGCGTGCGCCACGGTGAGCGGGTCGTCGGCACACAGCTGCAGCAGCAGATCGCCGCCGGACCACCGCGGCTGCAGCCGGTCGACGGTGAACGCGGGCAGCTGCTGCACCGGGCCGGGCCGGCCCGCGGCGTCGAACAGGCCCGGCCCGAACCCGAAGGTGACGGTCAGCCGGGCCGGCGACCGGGCGAGCTCGGGCTGCCCGTCGGCGAGCGGCGCCACGCCCTGGGTCAGGCGGGCGGCGTCGTCGGTGAGCAGCCGCAGCAGCCGCGCCAGGGCCGCCCGGTCCGTGCCGGCCTTCAGGTCCAGCGCGAGGAATGTGGCGTTCGCCGGCGCGGCCGTCTCGATCCCGGCCTGCCGCGGCCCGTAGAACGGCACGACCGGCGGCTTGGTGTCCACAGTGGACTTCGCGGTGGCGCAGGCCGCGGTCGTCGCCGCGGTGAGCGTGAGCGCGCCGCCGGCCAGGAGGGTTCGCCGGCGCACCTCAGCCCCGGCCCGGCTGGTACGACTCGTTGCCACCGGCGAAGTCCTTGCCCAGCGCGGTGAACGGCACGGTGGCGCCGTCCTTGAGCGTCAGCGTCACGGTGACCTGATCGCCGGGCCGCACCGGCGTCGTGACGTCCATCAGCATGAAGTGGTCGCCGCCCGGCTTGAACTCGTGGCTGCTCCGGGCCGGGATGACGAACCCGCCCTCCTTGGGCCGCATCGCCATCCGGCCGTCGAGCATCGTCGTCTCGTGCAGCTCCATCATCGGCGACGCGGTCGACGTCACCGACACCACGACGACGTCCTTGCCGGTGGTGTTCACGACGATGCCGTAGGCGGCCGACATGCCCGAGTCGGCGGTCTTCACCCACGGGTCCTTCACAATGAGCGCCGCCGACGACGCCGCGGCGGAGGGCGCCGGGGCCGACGGCGCCGCCGGGGTGGCCGGATCGGCGCCGCAGCCGGCGAGGGCGAGCAGCAGGACGGCGCCGCAAGCGCGCAGGGTCAACCGCATCGAGCATCCTCCGTACAGTGTGGACAGTCACCCGGATAGTCGCGGCCGGATGGCATAAAGTTCCCGGCATGCGACTGCGTTCGACACTTCGCGGCCTGCTCGCCGCGACCGTCCTGGTGGTGCTCGCCCCGGCCACACCCGCATGGGCCCACTCGAAGCTGCTCAGCAGCGACCCAGCCGACGGGGCCACGGTGAGCACGCCGCTGACCGCCGTCTCGCTGACCTTCAACGAGGGCGTGCAGCAGCAGTTCAGCACCGTCGTGGTGACCGGCGCCGACGGGCAGTCCTATGTGGACGGCACGCCGCGGGTCGTCGACCGGACGCTGAGCCAGGCGGTGCGGGCGCTGCCGGCGGGCGAGGTGACGGTGGCCTGGCGCACGGTCTCCGCCGACGGCCACCCCGTCGAGGGCCGGTTCGCCTTCACCAACGCCACCCCCGGCGCGGCATCACCCGCGCCCGCCGCCGCGCCCGGCCCCGCCGCCGATGCTGGGCCGGGCCCGGATCGCCGGCCCTGGCCGCTCGCCGGCGGCGCGCTCGCCGTCGCGCTCGTCGGTGGCGCGCTGCTGTGGCGCCGGTGGCGACGCCGGAGCGCCGGAGCACCGCGGATGTGACGCCGGGCGCGGGCAGCGCCGCGAAGCGCTGTGCGGCCTTTCACCGGCGCTCGGCGGTGGCCGACTCGGATGCCCGGCGCAGGAACTCGTTGTAACGGGCCAGATCGTCCTCCTCACCGGTGGCCTCGGCCCGGTCGGCCGCCCGGTCCAGCCGCCGCTGCTCCCGCTCGTCGGCCCGCATCCAGCGCACGACGAGCAGCAGCAGGATCGCGACGGCCGGAATCTCACCGAACCCCCAGGCGAGCCCGGCCCCGACCCGCTGATCGTCGAGCAGGCCACCCGCCCAGAGCGGATGCACGGAGGTGTACCAGTCCGCCGCGATCACCGTTCGGGACTGCATGAGCGCGATGCCGAGGAACGCGTGGAACGCCATGCCCGCGAAGTGCACAAGCACCAGCACGGGCGGCGCGGCGGGCCGGCGGCCGGGGTCGACGCCGATCAGGACCCAGAAGAACAGGTACCCCGACAGCACGAAGTGCACGAGCATCACCAGATGCCCGATGTGGTACCGCATGAGCACACCGAGCAGATCGCTGAAGTACAGCCCGTAGAGGCTCACCACGTAGATCGCGAGCGCGACGAGCGGATGGGACAGCAGCCGCAGCACCCGGCTGTGCAGGACGAGCAGCAGCCACTCGCGCGCGCCGCGGACCCTCGGGTCACCGGCCGGCCGCAGCGCGCGCAGGGCCAGGGTCACCGGCGCGCCGCCGACGAGCAGGATCGGCACGAGCATGGCCAGGACCAGGTGCTGGGCCATGTGCGCGGAGAACAGCACGTAGGCGTAGCGGGCGAAGCCGGACACGGTGAACGCGCCCAGCAGCACGACGCCGCCGAGCCAGCTCGCGGTGCGCGCCGCAGACCAGCGGTGCCCGGCCCGGTGCAGCCGCCACACGCCCGCCGCGTAGCCCAGCGCACCGGCCGCGACGACGGCGATGAAGAACCCGTCGAGCAGCGGCGGCCAGAACACACGGGCCGCCGACAGCGGTGCCGGGGCGGCGAACCCGAGCAGGTCGGTGACCGGATCGGTCTCCCGGTTGCCCGTCGGCGTCGGCGTCCGCGACAGCGCCACCGCGAGGCCGGCAGTCGCACCGAACAGGATCAGCTCACCGGCGAGCAGCCGCCGCAGCCCGGCGGGCGGCGTCCGGCGCCGGTGCACAGCGCCGAATCCGCCGGCGACGAGGAGCGCGACGACCTTGCCGAGCACCAGCACCCCGTAGCGCGAGTGCCACAGCTCCCCGGCCGACCCCAGCCGGACGGCCGCGTTCGCGATCCCGCTGACGGCGACGGCGATCCAGCAGCCGAGCGCCAGCCGGCTGTAGGCGCGCACCGCCACAGCGAGGTCACTGTCCTTGCGCACCGCCAGCAGCGCGGCGAGACCGCCGACCCAGAGGGCCGCCGCGATGATGTGCACGGCCAGGCTGGTGACGGCGAGCTGATGGTTCCCGGCGCCCGCCGAGTGCCCGGTGAGCGCCGGCGGGACGAGCGCCGCGCACGCGAGGAGGGCGACCACCGCCGCACCGGTGCGGGTCAGCACCAACCGGGCGGCGACGGCGACAACGATGGCGAGGACGCCCTGGGCCAGCGCCGACTGTCCCTGGGAGACGGACCAGGCCAGGCTGCGCACGCCCGCGAACGTGATGTCCGGCAGCGGCCGCCCGAGCAGGTCCGACAGCGTCAGGGGCAGCAGCGCGAGCGACGCGGCCGCCCACCCCCCGGCCCACCAGCCCGCCGCGCGCAGCAGCCGGTATGCGGCCGGCCCCACGAGCTGGTCGGTGCCGGGCAGCAGGAACGCGGCCAGCCCGACGAACCCGGCGCAGACGACACCGCACGCGTCGGCCACCGCCCGGGCCAGCGGCAGGCCCCACGCGGTGACCGCGCCGGCGTCGGGCAGCCCCACGATCGCCCGGCCGGTGATCCCGCCGCCCCAGCGCAGGGCCACCGCCAGGGCCAGGAGCAGGGCCAGCGGTGTCGCCGCGATGCCGAAAACCCGCTTCATGCCCATACTCGGGCAAATGCTCTACCGTGAACCATCACCGTATTGGTCGCCGCGACCACCGCCAAAGTTCCCGTCGACGGCGAACGCCGGCCATGCGCCTGCGCCCGGGCCGGATCGCGGCGGCCACTTCCCGGCGGCCGCCCGCCTCGCCCACGCCCTGTCGACCCGGGCGCGGTCACCCGGGGGCGGCTATGCGAGCGTCCCGTTCCAGGGGCCGATCGACACGGACGGCGCCGCGGCAACGAAGGTTCCAGGGGGTTCGACGTCTCGCCGCCTTCCTGCACGGGCGTCTCGCGGGGGGTCTCGCGCGGGGACGGTCCTCGCGGGGAGGGTCCCCGCGCAGGGGGTCTCGCGCGAGGAGGGTCCCGCGCGCAGGGGGTCTCGCGCCCGGGGGTCTCGCGCGGGGAGGGTCCTCGCGCGGGGAGGTCCTCGTGCGGGAGGTCTCGCTCGCGCGGGGGTCTCGCTCGCGCGGGGGTCTCGCTCGCGGAGGTCTCGCGCGCGGAGGTCTCGCGCGCGGAGGTCTCGCGCGCGGGGGTCTCGCGCGGGCCTGCTCGGGGCGGGTCAGCGCACGCCGACTACTGCCGCATCCGGCCCGCCGCGCCAGAGCACGCCGACCTCGGTGTAGCCGGCCGCCCGGAGCGCGTCCAGATGCCAGTCGGCCGCCGGCGTGTACTCGGCCGCGTGCCCGCTCGGATAGATCTCGTGCCGCCGAGCGACGAGCGGCGCGAGCGCGGGTATCGCGGCGAGGCGCTCCCACCACTGCGACCACGACAGCGTCGCCCCGGCCGTGTACCGCGCGCTGCGCACCGTCTCCCCCGCGGCCACGAGTTGCTTCGTCAACGTCGGCAGTCCTTCGTCGGGAATATGGTCGACGTTGACGAAAATCCCACCGGGCCGCAAAAGTCCACGAATTTCGTCGTACAGGACGCTGATCCGCTCCCCCGGCAGCCAGTGCAGCGCGGTCGCCGTCAGCACCGCGTCGTACTCACCGAGGGGCAGCTCGGCCTGCCACCCGGGCCGGCTCAGGTCGGCAGTGACGATGGCGGCCCGCCCGGCCAGGCTCCCGTCGGCGATGGCCAGCAGCGCCGGGTCCAGATCGACGACGGTGGCGACCAGGTCCGGAAACCTCCGCAGCGCCCGCAGCGTGATGGACCCCGTCCCACCGGCCAGATCGAGCAGCCGCACCGTCCCGGCGCCCGCCGTCGCCGCCACCGCGTCGAGCATCGCCGCAAACCGCTGCTCCCGGTCCGGCATGTAGCTCTCCTGCTGCCGGTCCCAGCTCTCCTGCAACGCCGCCGCATCCACGGCGGTCAACCGTCCGAGCTCACTCATGTAAGCGATGATGTCCTATCCGTACCTTACCGAACAACCCTCACACCCGCGTGCGCGCGACCTCAGCGCGCTCGCCGACCGCGCACGAGTTCGGCGGCGAGCAGGACGATCCGGGCGATGACGCCCAGGACCAGCAGGACCAGCCCGGCGGCGACCGCGAGCGGAGAGTAGTCGAGGACCGGGCCGAGCACCGGGCGCAGCGGGCCCGCCGGCACCGCCGGATGCCGGGAAGCGATCGCGGCGATCAGCTGGCGGACCCGGACCTGGTCGTCGCCGTCGAGCCGGCCGTCCTGGGCCAGGGCCGAGCACTCGCGCAGGACCTCGGCCCGTTCACTGCTGGTCAGAGCGCCTCGGTACGCGCGGTTCGAGTCCCCATTGGCGGCGCACTGCAGTTCCTGCCCCGAGGTCACGTCGACGTAGAGGGTGACACTGTTCAGGCACGACCCGCCCGGCTCCTCGAAGCTGATCGGATAGACCGGCGACCCGCCCGGGCTGGCGACGAACTCCAGGACGAACCCCAATACGAACGCCACCAGCGCGAGTGCGATCCCGCCGCGGACCGCCAACCGGGCCAGCTTCGTCGCGCGCTCCATGAGTACAGTCAACCAGTATTGATTATCAACAGGTTGTTGACAAACAGATTGTTGATAGCGACGCTGGTGCGGTGGACGAGCGGACCGCGCAGGCGCGGCTGACCGAGCGCGGCGGCGACACGCTGCCGCGCCTGCCCTGGCTGGCCGACGGGCAGCCGCACGACGCCTACACGCTCATGCGCCAGGCTCTATGGCGGGCCAACAACGATCCCGGCGCGCTGGAGCTGCCCGACGACCTGCTCGCCGCGATCACCCTGCTGGCCACCGCCCGCGCCGAACTCGACCAGCTCGAGGCCGGCCTGCTGTTCGTCGCCCGCGCCGAGGGCCTGACGTGGGGCCAGATCGCCGAACCGCTCGGGCTGCGCACGGCGCAGGCGGCCCAGCAGCGAAACGAGCGCGTCCTCGGCCGGCTGGGCGCATGACGACGGCTCCGCCCGCGCGCGTCGTACCGCTCGCCGACGCCGGCCGGGACTGCGGCAACAAGGCCCACGCCCTGGCCGTACTGATCCGAGCCGGCCTGTCCGTGCCCGCCGGCTTCGTCGTACTCGGCCCCGTCGACGCAGCAACCCTCAGCCGGCACCTCGACGAGCACCTCGGCCGGCACCTCGACGGACACCGCAACCGGCACCTCGACGAGCACGGTGACCGGTGGATCGACGAGCATGGCGACGAGCACCGCAACCAGCATCTCGACGAGCACCGCGACCGGCACCTCGACGAGCACCACAGCCGGCACCTCGACGAGCACCGCAATCAGCATCTCGACGAGCACCGCGACCGGCACCTCGACGGACACCGCGACCGGCACTTCGACGAGCACCGCGACCGGCGGATTGACGGACACCGCGACCGGCAGATAGACGGATACCGCGATTCGCGAATAGACGAGCACAGTGACCGGCACCTCGATGAGCACGGCGATCGGAACATCGACGAGCACGGCCACCGGCGGATCGGGCTCGGGCCACTTGCCGTGCGGTCGTCCGGCCTGGGTGAGGACTCGGCCACCGCGTCGTTCGCCGGGCAGCTGGAGACCGTGCTCGGCGTACAGGGCGTCGACGAGGTCCTGGCGGCCGTGCGGCGATGCGCCCGGCTGACCGACCGGGTGCGCAGTTACGGTATGCATCCCGAGGACGTGCCGGTCATCGTCCAGCGCCTGGTGCGGGCCGACACGGCCGGGGTGCTGTTCACGTGCGATCCGCGCGATGGTGCGGATGTGGTGCTCATCAACGCGGCGCCCGGGCTCGGCGACGGGGTCGTCTCCGGGTCGGTCGTGCCCGACGAGATTGTCGTCGACGTCGATGGCAATCAGACGGAATCGACGTGCTTGACGAAAATCGACATCCAGCGGCTGGCGGCGCTCGGGCGGCGATGTGCGGAGATCTTCGGTGCGCCGCAGGATGTCGAGTGGGCGATCGAGGATGACACGATCTGGGTCCTGCAGTCACGGCCCATCACGGCGATCGGACCGCCCGCCGCGACCGCGCGGCACGGACGACGTACGCCAACGGCCCGGCAACCTCCAGCGGCTCAACAACCGGCGACTCAACGACCGGCGGCGACAGGGCAACCAACGACGACGCAACAACCGTCCGCCACTCGACAATCACCGACCGCACGACGATCCCAAGCACGACAACAATCCCAAGCGCTACAACAGTCACCGGCGGCACAACAATCGCCGGCCACAGGACGACCGCCGGACGCGGGGTCCGTCGGGATGGAGGCGTGGGCGGCTGGACCACCGCCAGCGACGGAACGCTCACCGGCGGGTGGGCAATCGCCGCCCGAGAGCCGGGCGCGGGAGGCGCGGCAGGCACTGGCGACCGGTGTGCCCTGCAGCCCGGGGCTGGCTCGGGGCCCGGTGCGGGTCATCCGGTCGGTCGACGAGTTCGGCCGGCTGCGGCGCGGCGATGTGCTCGTGTGCCGGACCACCGACCCGGCCTGGACGCCGCTGTTCCGGGTGGCGGCGGCCGTCGTCACCGAGACCGGTGGTGCGCTCAGCCACGCGGCGATCGTCGCGCGGGAGTACGGCATTCCGGCCATCGCCGGCGTCGAGTCGGCCATGCACACGCTTCGCGACGGCGCCGACGTCGAGGTCGACGGGACCGCCGGTGCGATCAGACCGGGAGACGGATGATGTCGGAACTGCTGGTGCTGCATGCGGTACGGCTGAAAGGGTTCGCCGACACGGCGGCGGTGGCGGCCCGGTTCGGGCTGGAGCCGGCGCAGACGGAGGAGGACCTGCTTGACGCCGAGGCGTATGGGCTGGTCAGCCGGTCGGCGTTCGCCGATCTCACCGGGTGGTCGCTCACCGAACGCGGGCGCAAGCACAACGAGGCACTCCTGCGAGCGGAGCTGGACAGCACGGGCGCCCGCAGCGTCGTCGCCGCCGTCCACGAACGGTTCGTCCCGCTCAACGCCGAGGCCTCCAAGGTGTTCACCGCCTGGCAACTGCAGCCCGCTCGAGGCGCCGAAACCAGGACCGCCCACGGCTCCGAGACCGCGCACAATCCCGAGACCGGTCACGGTCCTGACACCGCCCACACTCCCGGCACCGCCCACAATCCCGAGAGCACTCACAGTCCCGGGAACGGTCACGGTCCGGAGACTGCTCATCGTCACGAGACCGCACATAGTCCCGAGCACGGTCACGGTCCCCAGAACGGCCCCGATGCAGGAGCCGGGCGGCGGCCGGACGTCGGTGGCGCCCCGCACGTCGGTGAGCACTTGGGTGCCCTGTATCGGCTGGCCGACGCGCTCAGTTCGATCGAAGGCGCCCTGACACCCCACCTCGCGCGGTTCGGCGGGTACCACGCGCGGTTCACCCTAGGGCTGCGCAACGCCGAGCGTGACCCGGCCTGGATCACCGGAATCGATGTCGACTCTTGTCACAGCGTGTGGTTCGAGCTGCACGAGGACCTCGTCGCCACGCTCGGTATCGTGCGCGTTTAAGATCGGGCAAATGCGTATCGGTGTGCTGCTGCTCCCCGCTGACCCCTGGGCCCAGACCGTGGCGCGGGCCCGGCACATCGAGGAGCTGGGCTACGCGCATCTGTGGACGTACGACCACCTGTCGTGGCGGCGGTACCGGGACGAGCCGTGGCACGCCACGATCCCCTGGCTCACCGGGGTCGCCGCGGCCACCGAGCGGATCCGCCTCGGCACGATGGTCACGTCGCCGAACTTCCGGCACCCGGTCACGCTGGGCAAGGACGTGATGACGCTCGACCACATCTGCGGCGGGCGGCTGACGATCGGTGTCGGCGCCGGCGGGACCGGGTTCGATGCGACGGTCCTGGGCAACGTGGCGCCGACGGCGCGGGAGCGCACGGCCCGGTTCGCCGAGTTCGTGGAGGTGCTCGACGGGGTGCTGCGCTCGCGGGAGTACACCTTCCGCGGCAGTTTCTATGCGGCCGACGAAGCCCGGATGATCCCCGGCTGTGTGCAGCGGCCCCGGGTGCCGCTCGCCGTTGCGGCCACCGGGCCGAAGTCACTGCGCCTGGCCGCCCGGTTCGGTGACGCCTGGGTCACCACCGGTGAGCCGAACGCCACCGATCGCTCCGGTGCCGCCATCGAGGCCGCGGTGCGCCGGCAGGGAGCGCTTCTCGACGAGCAGTGCGCGGCGATCGGCCGTGACCCTGCGTCACTGCAGCGGATCATCGTGACCGGTGACACCGAGGAGCGGCCGCTGGCCAGTGTGGCGGCGTTCGAGGACTTCGTCGGGCGGTACGAGCGGCTCGGCTTCACCGACGTCGTCGTGCACGACCCGCGCCCGGGCGATCCGGTGCTGACCGACGACCCGGCGATCATCGACGCCATCGCCACTCTCAACAGAACGTGACGCGACGGTCACACGCCATCAACCCTCACGCGCTCGACGCATGTCGCTGACCGTGACGCGCCCGTCGCGCGGCGCCGGATCACAGACGTGCCGCGCGGCGCTGGGTCACCAGACGTGCCGCGCGACGCCGGATCACAGACGTGCCGCGCGGCGCTGGGTCAGACGTCGTACTGGTACAGGTTGTACTTCGCCATGACGTTGGTGAGCTTCACGGTGTACTGCGGGTCCGTCGCGTAGCCCGCCCTGTGTATCTCGGCCGCGAACCGGTTCGGGTCGTTCGTGTACTGGAAGGCGATGCTGTACCGGGCCAGCGACGCGAGCGTGGCGCCGTGGTCGCGGAACGAGTCGGCGGCGGTCGCGTAGGTGCGGAAGGACGCCTGCGTCGGGAAGCACTGCCCGGCCGCCGTGCACTCGCTCGTGTCGTGCGTGCGGCAGCCGTTGGCGTACAGGCCCTGCCCGTTGCACTTCATGCCGAAGAAGTTCCGGTCGAACGTCGACAGCGCGCTCTTGCCCCACCCGGACTCGAGGATCGCCTGGGCCAGGGTCACCGACGCGGGCACGCCGTGCTCGCGGCGGCTGCGCTGTGCACCGGGCACAGCAGCCGCAATGAACTCAGCGGTCGTCATCGTCCCGTTCGGCTCGGCCGCCACCACCGGCACCGTGGAAACCGGCACAGGCACAGGCACAGGCGTCGTGGGCGCGGCCGGAACGGTCACCGGTGCGTCGCCCGGCGGCCGGCACGGGTCGCCGACCGAGCGGCACGAGAACAGCGGGCCGTCGGCGGGCGCCGCGGCGGCGATCCCGCTGCCGACGGCGAGCGCGGCGAACGTGGCGGCAACGGTGGTGACGAGCGTGCGCCGGATTCCGGGCAGCATGGAAGGCTCCTGTCGGGCGGTCGGTCGGTGGCACCACCAAAGGTCCGACACGCCCGGGGCAGCAGGATTCCCGCCGAGGTGCGCTGCGGTTGCGGGCTACAGGCCGCGCAGCACCTCCGCGGTGGTGAGCACGGCGTCGGCGTACAGGGGCCCGGTCTGCTCGGTCGCGGCCCGCTGGAGCTCCATGGTGAACGCGGCCGTCGCATCCTTCACCAGCGTCACCCCGTATCCCAGCTCCATCGCGAACCGGCCGGTGCCCTCGACACAGCCGGGCGCGGTGAGGCCGGCGAGGATGATGTGGCCGATCCCGTGCTGGCGCAGCTGCTGGTCGAGGTCGGTGTGGGCGAAGCCGCTCATCGCCCAGTGCTCGGTGGCCACGACGTCACCGGGGCGGGGGCCGAACTCGGGGTGCCACTCGCCGCCGGGGGTGCCGAGCGCGTACAGCCGCGCGTCGCGCAGGGCCGTGTGCGGGCGGCGGGCGCGGGTCCAGCCGTCGACGTCGCCGGGCCGCCAGCGCCGGTGGGGCGCGACGAACACCGCGATCCCGGCCGCGCGCACGCCCTCCAGGAGCGCGCGCAGGTGCTCGCGCAGGCCGACCGCCTCGGCGACGTCCCGGATGCGCGGCCAGAGCCGGCCGTCGTCGGCGAGGAAGTCGTTGTAGGGATCGACGAGTACCAGACCGGTTTCGCTCATGGGACCGAGTCTGCCGAACCCCGCGTTGGCACGGATGCCCCCGATCGCAGGTTTCGTGCCATGCTGGGGCCATGGCGTTGCGGAGGGTGGCGGCGTACGTGCCGGACGGTGTCGCGTCGCTCGGGCTCGGCCTGGCCGCCGGCGTGTTCCGGGCCCGGCCCGGGCTGACCGGGTTCGACTTCGCCGTGTGCGCCGAACGGCGCGGACCGGTCGGCACCGACCTCGGGGTCCCGGTCGTGGCCGGGCACGGGCTCGGCCTGCTGGCCCGGGCCGACCTGGTGCTCGTCCTTCCCGGGTCCGGGCCGCCCGCGCCCCGCCTGCCGGCCGCGCTGCGCCGGGCGCACGCCCGCGGCGCCACCGTTGCCGCGCACTGCCTCGGCGTGTTTGCGCTCGCGGCCTCGGGGCTGCTCGACGGGCTGGCCGCCACCACACACTGGCAGCACGCCGGCGCCCTGGCCGCCGAGTTCCCGGCCGTGACAGTGCGCCCCGAGCACCTCTACATCGACGAGGGCCGCATCCTCACCGGCGCGGGCGCGGCCGCCGGCCTGGACCTCTACCTGCACCTGATCCGCCGTGACCACGGCGCCGCCCTGGCCAACGCCATCGCCCGGCTCCTCGTCGTCGCGCCGCACCGCGACGGCGGCCAGCAGCAGTACGTCGAGGCCCCGGTCCCGGCCGGCGCCGACTCCGACCGGCTCGCCGCGGTCCTCACCTGGATGCAGGCCCACCTCGGCGAAGCCCAGCCCGTCGACGCCCTCGCCGCCCGCGCATTGATGAGCCGACGATCCTTCATCCGGTACTTCCGGTCCGCCACCGGCACCACCCCGCACGCCTGGCTGCGGGCCCAGCGCCTCAACCGGGCCGAGGAGCTGCTGGAGACGACGACCCTGTCCACCGCGCAGATCGCCGCCCGCACCGGCTATCGCAGCGCCGCCGTCCTGCGCGAGCAGTTCGCCCGCCGCCGCGGTCTTGCGCCGAGCGACTACCGCCGCGCCTTCTCCCGCACCTGACCGGCGCGGTCAGCCGCGGTCGACGTTCCACCGGGCCGGCAGCGCCGTCCCGCAGTAGGTGCAGGCGAAGTCCCCGTCCTTGACGACGTTGAGCTCGGTGCACCCGGGGCAGCGCCGGAACGTCAGCTCGTCGCTGAACCGCCCCGGGTGGCGCAGCGCGGCCCGCTCGAACGCGGCGGCGACCGCGGGCCAGGACGTGACGTCGGGGCAGTATCCGGTCGACTGGTTGCTGACGGTGCGCACGAACCACCCGTCCGCGTCCCGGGCGAACGTCACCTCACCCGCACCCCGGACCCGGCTCCCGCCGGCGCAGGCGACGTGCTCGCACTGGCGCGGCGCGAGGAGCAGGTAGCCGTGCCGGTCGACGACATAGGTGAACGGCTCACTGGCGTCCGCGCGGGCGATCCAGCGTTCGAAGGCCGCCGGGGAGACCATCGCCGCGCCCGCCGGGCCGCCCATCAGCTCCGCCGGGCCGACGTACCGGTAGAGGCGCATTCGTCGATGATAGTGCGGCGCCGCTGCGGCGTGGGCCGGTTGCCGCGGGCCGCGATGGCCGGTGCGCCGGTGCCACCGGCCGACGACGCACGGCCGGACCCCGCCCGCGGACGCCGACCCCGGCCGGGCTCAGCGGCGGGGCTCCACCCGGGCCCGGCCGGTGACGGTGGCCGCGGGCTTCGGCTGCGGCAGGCGGGCCGCGGTGTAGCGGACGGGCCGGATCACCGCGGAGCCGTGCATGGCGAAGCCGAGGTACTCCAGCGCCGCCTCCAGGCCGTCGCCGTCGGGGTCGGTGATGGGGCGCGCGGCCTCGGTCGGCAGCGGCGGGCCGACCGCCACGATCTCGGCGCCGGCCTGCACCGACACCTGCCGCAGCAGCCGGCCGTCGCGGGCCGCGGTCAGCGAGTAGGCACCCGAGAGCGTCTCGGCCATGCACCCGACGGCCGTCCCCAGCTCCCGGGACAGCTCCACGACCAGGGTCGGGGCGTCCGCGAGCAGCAGCGACGTGTCGAGCAGGATCGCGTAGTGCGGCCACTCCTCCAGGGCCAGCCCCCACCCGCCGTCGCCGCCGTCGAGGTCCAGGTCATCCGGGTCGGCCACCGGCGCGCCGGGAAAGAAGTCCCCGCAGTGCCGGCCGAGCGCGGCGAGCAGCCCGGAGCCGCTTGCGGTGGCCGCGAGATAACCGTGGTGCATACCCATGGCCGACGAACCTACCCTCAGCTCCCGCACCCCCGGTGGGTGGCCCAGGCATCCCGGACCCCGATGAGCCCACCGCCCGGTGCCGGGACCGGGCGCCGGCGACATCGGCGAGCGTGACGGTCCCGAAGACGCCGCCGCCGGGACGACCCGCCCGGCCGGCTCCACGGCGCCGGGGTCTCAGGGAATGAGGGCGACCTTCCCGCCGGGGTGGCCGGTGCGGACCAGGTCGATCGCGGCCGGCGCCTCCGTCAGCGGGAACGTTCGCGCGACCGGGACGACCAGGCGGCCCTCGCCGGCCCAGGCGATCAGGCGGGCGCGGACGCTGTCGCGGTAGGCGGCGCTCTGCGGGAGGTTGCCGGCGATGGCCCTGATGCCGGCCGCGCGGGAGCGCTCGGAGGCGACGATCGTGACCGCCCGGGCCGGGTTGTCGATGGTGTCGAGGGCCTCGGCGGTGCCGACGGTGTCGATGACGGCCGCGATGCCCGGGGGGATTCGGGAGCGCAGGCCCGGGCCGTACGGGATCGGCTCCGCGCCCGTCCGGCGCAGGAGGTCGAAGTTGCGCTCACTGGCGGTACCCACGACGGCAATGCCCTTGAGACGGGCCTGCTGCAGGACGCTGATGCCCACCGCTCCGGAGGCGCCGTGCACGAGGATCGTCTCGCCCGCGGCCGCGCCCACCACGTGCAGGGCCTCCGCGGCGGTGGTGCCGGCCAGCAGCAGGTTGGCCGCGGCCGGGAAGTCGAGGGTGGCGGGCTTCGCGAAGACGTCCTTCGCCGCGACGGTGACCCGGGAGGAGTAGCCGCCGGCGATGCGGAAGGCCAGCACGGCGTCGCCGACCGAGCCGCCGCCGGAGGCGATCTCGGTGCCGGGGCCCACGGCGCTCAGGACGCCGGCGACCTCGTAGCCGATCCTCAGCGGCAGCTCGCGGTCGGTGCCGCGGTCGGGTGAGAGATGTTTGTAGTCGGCCGGGTTCACGCCCGCCGCCCGCACGTCGATCGTCACCTCACCCGCGCCGGGCGGGGGGACCTCCGTGTCGACGAGCGTCAGCACCTCCGGGCCGCCGAACGACGGCGCCACCCACTGCACGGCCATCCGCTACTCCCCCAGCAATCCGGCGCGCCGCAGGATCGGCATCACGCCCTCCCCGAAGTGGTACGCCTCTTCCAGATGCGGCTGCCCGGAGAGGATGAAATGATCAATGCCGATCCGATGGTACTCGCGGATGCGCTCGGCCACCTCAGCGTGACTGCCGACGAGTGCGGTACCCGCTCCGCCGCGGACCAGTCCGTATCCGGCCCAGACGTTCGGGTACACCTCCAGGTTCTCGCGCCGGCCACCGTGCAGGGCGGCCATCCGCCGCTGCCCGACCGACTCACTCGCCGCGAACTGCCCCTGCACCAGCGCGACCCGGTCCTCGTCGATCCGGGCGACGAGCCGGTCGGCCTCGGCCCACGCCTCGGCCGCCGTGTCGCGGCTGAGCACGTGGAAGCGGATGCCGTACCGCAGCGCCCGCCCCGCCCCGGCCGCGAGCGTGCGCATCCGATCCAGCCGCTCGGCGATCTGCGGCGGCGTCTCCCCCCACGCCAGGTAGGTGTCGACCCGCTTGGCGGCGACCCGCTCCGCGGCCGGGCTGGCCCCGCCGAAGAAGACCGGCGGCGGCTCGAACGGGGCGAACGGGATCCGGGCCTGCTCGATGCGGTAGTGCTCGCCGGTGAAGTCGAACGGCTCGGTGGCCGCGCTGACGCCCCGCAGCACGGCCAGGAACTCGTCGGTGCGGGAGTAGCGCTGGTCGTGGTCGAGGTGATCACCGAACCGCCGCTGCTCCACCGGGTCTCCGCCGGTGACGACGTTGAGCAGCAGCCGGCCGCCGGAGATCCGCTGGAACGTGGCCGCCTGGTGCGCCGCGAGCGTCGGCGTGATCAGCCCGGGCCGGAACGCGACGAGGAACTTCAGCGTCGTCGTCACCTGGCTGAGCGCGGCGGTGGTCAGCCAGGCGTCCTCGCACCAGGTGCCGGTCGGGGTGAGCACCGCCTCGAACCCGAGCTGCTCGGCCGACCGGGCGATCTGGCCGAGGTACTCGATGCTGGGCCGCCGGAACCCGTCGGCGACGGCCCCCAGCGTCGACTGGGAGCCGTCGCCCGAGCCCACGATGTCCCGGCTGTCCCCGTTCGTCGGCAGGAACCAGTGGAGGTGAAGTCTGCTCACCCGACCATCTTAGTAGGTTTTGGACCGCGGGCTCAGCGGAGGTTCACCACCACGGGTGCTCGTGGGCGATGCCGGTCCCGCCGGTGCGGTCGAGCGCGTCGAGCGCGGCCAGGTCGGCGTCCGACAGCTCGAACCCGAACACGTCGAGGTTCTGCACGATCCGCTCCTGGTGCACCGACTTCGGCAGCACGATGAGGCCGCGCTGCAGGGACCATCGAATCAGGACCTGCGCGGGGGTACGGCCCACCCGCTCCGCGATCGCGGCGAGCGCCCGGTCGCCCAGGTGCCGGCCGGTGCCCAGCGGGCTGTAGGCCTCGACCGCGATGTTGTGGCGCTCGCTGACGTCCTGCAGGGTGCGGCGGTACTCGAACGGGCTGAACTGGATCTGGTTGACCACCGGCGCCGGGCCGCCGAGCGCGAGCACGGCCGCGATCTCGTCGACGTTGAAGTTGGAGACGCCGATGGAGCGGGCCAGGCCGCGTTCGAGCGACTGCTGCATGCCGGCCCAGGCCCGGGTCGGTCCACCGGCGGGCCAGTGGACGAGGTACAGGTCCACGGCGTCGACGCCGAGGCGCTTGAGGCTGCCCTCGAGCTCGGCGGCCGGGTCGCGGCGGCTCGGGTTGAACTTGGTGGTGATGTAGATGTCCTCGCGGGGCACGCCGCTGTCCTTGATGGCCCGCCCGACGCTGTCCTCGTTGCCGTACACCTGCGCGGTGTCGATGTGGCGGTAGCCGGCCTCCAGGGCCCACCGTACCGCGTCCTCGCACTCGCGCCCGTCGCCGACCTGCCAGACCCCCAGCCCGATCAGCGGGATCTCGGTGCCGTCGGCCAGCTTACGCACAGTATTCACGAGAAGATCTTAGTCGGCGCCTGTCGGATCGTCCGGTCGCCGTTCGTAGCCGGGGTACGAAGGCAACCATCCGCGAAAGGACATCGCCATGACCGCCGTGTACACCTGGGACGTCTTCTCCACCCTCGACGGGTTCGGCTCGTACGACGAGCACGGGGACTGGGGCGGCTACTGGAGCAAGCAGGGCCCGCAGCTGCTCGCCCACCGGGCCGGCCTGTTCACCACGCCGCAGCGCATGGTGTTCGGCGCGACCACGTTCCGTGAGAACGCCGAGATCATGACCTCCGGCCTGGACCCCCACACCCTGGACGAGTGGAACGTCCGCACGATGCAGTCACCGGCGACGGTGATCTCCTCGACGCTCACCGACACCCTCGGCTGGCCGGACGCCACGATCGTCCGCGGCGACGGCGCCGACATCGTGCGCCGCCTCAAGGCCGAGTCCGACGTGCCGCTGCGCTCGCAGGCCAGCCTGTCGCTGAACCGCTCGTTGATGGCCGCGGGCCTGGTCGACCGCGTGCAGGTGACCATTTTCCCGGTCATCTCCGGCCGGACCGGCACCAGCCCGATCTTCGCCGGCGCGGCCGACTTCGACCTGGAGCTGCTGGAGAGCCGCACGCTGGACGGCCACATCCAGGAGCTCACGTACCGCCCGACGCTGCACTGACCCCGCCGGTCACCACGCGAACCGCCCGGTCACCACGCGAACCAGCCGAGCAGCGCACGAACCAGCCGAGCAGCGCGGAGACCGGCCGAGCAACGCGCGGGCAGGCCGGCAGCGCGCGCGGGGACCGGCTGGGCGCTGCTCCTCGATGCCGGGGCCGCGGAGGCGGGTGCTTGATGCGGGCCTGCGAGACGCGGGCGGCAAACCAGGCGCCGAGCGCGGCGGCAGGGAGCCGTCGATGCCAGGGAGCCCTCGGTGGTAGGAAGCCCGCCGGCGGCCGGCACGAGGCCGGCGGTACGGGCGGCGGGGCGCCGAGGCGGTGCTCACAGACCCGCGGCGCGGCCGTCGCCCACGGCCGGGCGGCCGGCGTCCCAGGAGCGCCGGCTCGACTGGAAGGACCGACCGACCTGTCGTAGGCTCGCGGCTCGTGACGATTGATTACGCAGCTGAGGCCCCCGAGACCGGTGCCGAGCCGGCCGTCGAGTCCTTCGAAGAGCCGGCCGCCGGCCCCGCGGTGATCTACACCGCCTACTTCTCCGCCGTCGACGAACTGGTCGAGCACGTCAAGGCGGCCGAGACGCTCAACCTCGGCTTCCGGGTGGAGTCGTACCTGGTGACGCCCGAGGAGGCGCCCGACACCCAGCAGGTCGAGTTCGAGTTCACGCTGCTCAACGAGCAGCCGGTTCGCGACGAGGAACGCGACTGACGCACCGCGGACGGTTCCGAGCGGCCGCCACGCCTGACCGGCGGCCGCTTCGACCCGCCACAGTCGCGCACGGACGCGGCCACGGCACGGCAGGCCGCGCTCCCGCGCACGTGGCTTCCGGCGCGCATCTGGCCTCGGGTGCACATCTGGCCTCCGGCACGCACTGGGCCTCCGGCACGCGCTGGGCCTCCGGCACGCGCTGGGCCTCCGGTGCGCGCCGGGCACCGGGGTCGTTGCCGTGGGCGACGACCCCGAAGCTCACGCTCCGCGACCAGCGCCACGGCGGCCCGGCCGATCCCGCTCCGGCGTCCGCGACGACCACCGTCGGCGCCCCGTCGCTGCCAAGGCCGGCCACCGTCAGGACCGGCCACTGCCAGGACCGATCACCGTCAGTGCCGACCACAAAGCCGGCCACCGTCAAAGCCAGGCCGCTGCCAAGGCCAGCCTCAAAGCCAGCCACCGTCAAGCTGAGCGCCCGCCAGAACCGATCCCCCGTTACCACCGCCTGCCCGTTGGCGCTGCTCGCCGTCAGAGCCGGCCCGACTCGATGATCCGGGCCAGAAACTGGCGTGTCCGCGGCTCCTGCGGGTCGCCGAGCACCTGCTCCGGCGGGCCCTGTTCGACGAGAGTGCCGCCGTCGAGGAAGCACACGCGGTCGGCGACCTGGCGGGCGAAGCCCATCTCGTGGGTGGCCAGCAGCATGGTCATCCCCTCGGCGCGCAGGTCGCGGATCAGCGCCAGCACCTCACCGACAAGCTCCGGGTCCAGCGCCGAGGTGACCTCGTCGAGCAGGAGCAGGCGCGGCGAGTTCATCAGGGCCCGCACGATCGCGACGCGCTGCTGCTGGCCGCCGGAGAGCCGGTCGGGGTAGGCGCCGGCCAGGTCGGCCAGCCCGATGCGGGCCAGCAGTTCGAGGGCCTTCGCGCGGGCCTGCGCGGCCGGGACGCGGTGGACGTGCACCGGTGCCAGAGTCACGTTGGCCAGGACCGACATGTGCGGAAACAGGTTGTACGCCTGGAAGACGATCCCGATCCGCCGGCGCACCCGGTCCGGGTCGGCCCGCGGGTCGGTGATGTCCGCGCCGTCAAGCCGGATCACGCCGTCGTCGACCGGTTCGAGGAGGTTGATGCAGCGCAGCAGCGTCGACTTGCCCGAGCCGCTGGCGCCGATGAGCGCGACGACCTGATGGTCGTCGACATCGACGGAAATCCCGCGCAGCACGTGGCGGTCGCCGAACACCTTGTGCACGCCCTCGACGGACAGGACCGTGGTCATAGGCCGAGATCTCCCGACTGGCGGCGGGCCGCCCGCAGCGTCACCCAGTCGGTCACCGCGACGAGCGGGATCGCGAGCACGACGAACAGCACGCCGGCGACGATGTACGGGGTGTAGTCGTAGGTCACCGAGGTCTGGATCTGGGCGGCCCGGATGGCGTCGACCGGCCCCGCGAGGGAGATGAGGCCGACGTCCTTCTGCATCGCGACCAGGTCGTTGAGCAGCGGCGGCGCGACCCGCCGGACGGCCTGGGGCAGCACGACGTGGCGCATGGTCTGCCGGTACGTCAACCCGAGTGAGCGCGCCGCTGCCCGCTGTGACGGATGGACCGACTCGATGCCCGCCCGGAAGACCTCGGCGATGTACGCGGCGTACGTGAGCACCAGCGCCGCCCCGCCCAGCCACAGCACGGTCGGCGTGCCGCGCAGGCGCAGGCCGGGAATCCCGAACGCGAACACGTACAGGGTGATGATCAGCGGCATGCCCCGGAAGGTGTACGTGTAGCCGGTCGCGAGCGCGCGGAGCGGGAAGAACACGGGCCGGCGCAGCGTGCGCAGGGTCGCGATGGCGAGCCCGAGGACCAGCGCCCCGGCGGCGCACCAGGCGAGCAGCTGGATGTTGAGCCAGAGCCCGTGCAGTACAACCGGCAATGCTTTGGCAGCGGTCTGCGGGTCCAGGAAGGACTCCCGGACCCGTCTCCACCCCGGTGCGCCCGTGATCGACACGAGCAGTAGCCCCCCGATCACCGCCGTCGAGACCGCCGCGACCAGGACCGACAGCATCGTCTGGCGGCGTCGGTACCGCTCCCGCTCCCGCTGGATCGCCGAGCGTTCGAACATCAGGCGAGCGTCGGTGCGCCCTGGGCCGCCGACAGCCACTGCTGCTGCAGCCGCTGCAGCGTGCCGTCGGTCCGCAGCGCGTCGACGGCCCCGCTCACGCAGCCGGTGAGCCGGGAGCCCTTGTCGAGCACGAGCCCGAACTGCTCCGGGGTGCCGGTGGTCGGCGGCAGCTGCCCGATGATGGCGGCGTCGGTGATCTCGGCCCCGGTGATGTAGAACGCGGTCGGCAGGTCGACCACGAGCCCGTCGATCTGCCCGTTCTGCAGGGCCTTCTTCGCGTCGTCGTTGTTGTTGTACACCGCCGGACCGGCCGACGGCTTGACGACCTCGGTGATCGAGCGGTAACTCGTGGTGCCGACCTGCGCGCCGAGCTTGGCGTCCTTGAGGTCGGCGATACGCTTCGCGCCGGCGATCTTGGAGCTCTTGAGCGCGATGACGGTCTGCGTGACGTCGTAGTACGGGCTGGAGAAGTCGACCGCCTGCTTGCGCTCCTCGGTGATCGAGAACTCGTTGATGTCGAAGTCGAAGGCCTTGGGGCCGGGCGCGATCGCGTTGTTGAACGTGACGCGGGTCCAGGTGACCTGATCCTTGGTGTATCCGAGCTTGCCGGCCACCGCGTACGCCACCGCCGCCTCGAAGCCCTCGCCGCTCTCGGGCTTGTTGTCGGCGAACCACGGCGGGTACACGGGGTCGTCGGTGCCGACCGTCAACCTGCCGGCGGCAACGGTCTTGAGCTGCGCCGGAGCACAGGACGTAGCCGGCCCGCCACTGCCGGACGCAGCCGGTGCCGCAGTATCGGACTCGTCACTGGGCGCACAGCCGGCCGCGGCAGCCAGCACGCCGGCCAGCCCGGCCGCCAGGAGAAGGGTCACGGAGCGCATGGACGAGATCATATCTATATTTCCGATAGGAAAAAGATCTTGCCCGGGCTGTGGGCAGAGCGATATCCCGGCGTTATGAAGTCGCGGCCGGAGCTTGACAACCTGACCGTCATCGTCGGGCGTCTACCTCTGGCGAGAACGTCCGGCGGCGCTGGGAGTGAGCGGAATGCGGATGCGCAAACGGCAGTTCGGCATCCTGGCCGACCTCGCCTCCCTGCTGCTGTGCGGGCTCCTCGCGGGGCTGGTGGTCGCGGCGGCCGCGTTCCCGGCGATCGCGATGTCGGGGCTGCTGGCGAAGACCGGCTCGGACACGTTCGAGAGCCTCGAAAACCCCCTCGAGGTGCTGCCGTCGCCGCAGATCAGCTACGTGTACGCGAACGACGCCAAGACCCTGCTCGCGATGATGTACGACGAGAACCGGCGCGACGTGAAGATCGACGACGTCGCCGAGGTCATGCAGCACGCCATGGTCGCGGCCGAGGACAGCCGGTTCTACCAGCACCGCGGCGTCGACGTGAAGGGCGTGGCCCGGGCGTTCGTGGCCAACCAGAACGGCGCCGACCAGCAGGGCGCCTCGACGCTGACCATGCAGTACGTCCGCCAGGCGATCGCCTACTCGGCGAAGACCCCCCAGGACGTCGTCGACGCCACCGACAAGACGCCCACCCGCAAGCTGCGCGAGATGAAGTACGCGATCGACCTCGAGAAGAAGCTGTCCAAGCGCGACATCCTCGAGCGGTACCTCAACATCGCCCCCTTCGGCCACGGCGCCTACGGCGTCTATGCAGCTTCCCATGTGTACTTCGAGAAGGACCCCAAGGACCTGACGCTGGGTGAGGCATCGCTCATCGCCGGGCTGGTCAAGGCCCCCGGCACGCTCGACCCGGCGACCTCCGAGGGTCTGCCGAGGGCGCTGGAGCGGCAGAAGTACGTGCTCAATCAGATGGTCAACATGAAGTTCATCGACCGGCCCACGGCCGACGCCGCGATCGACCCCAAAATCAAGATCGTCGGCAAGCGCACCCCGGAGGGCTGCGAGTCGATCCAGCGCACCGATCTCGGCGCCGGCTTCTACTGCGACTTCCTGCGCCGCTGGTGGATGGACCAGAAGGTGTTCGGCGAGGACCAGTATCAGCGGGCGAACCGGCTGCGCGCGGGCGGGTACACCGTCATCTCGGCCCTTGACATGCAGACCCAGGCGGCCGCCACCCGGTATGCGAAGGAGCAGCCGAAGGAGGTGTCCAAGGATCAGCAGGTCCGGCTGGGCAACCCCAACGCGATGATGCTGGCCGCCATTCAGCCGGGCACCGGCCGGGTCACGGCGATCGGGACGAACCGCACGTTCAGTAACGACCAGACGCCCAACGGCGGCAACACCAACCCCGACAAGCGCGGGCAGAAGGGCAACTACCCGAACACGACGGTGCCGATCATCACCGGCGACTCCGACACTCCCGGTTACCAGGCCGGCTCCGCGTTCAAGATCTTCACCGCGGTCGCCGCCCTCGAGTCCGGCCTGCCCCTCGCCACCACGATCAACACCGAGAAGCAGTTCGTGTCCGACTTCCCGATCAACCCCAACAGCCCGGCCGCCTGCAACGGCGCCCACTACTGCCCGAAGAACTCCGGCGGCCAGTCGGGCCCCTACAACATGTGGACCGGCTTCGGCAGCTCGATCAACACGTTCTTCGTGCCCCTCGAACAGCAGGTCGGCGTCGTCCACGTCGTCGACGTGGCCAAGCGGATGGGCATCCAGTTCAACGCCCCCGAGGACGCGAAGCTGGCCAACGACCCGAAGACGTGGGGCGCGTTCACGCTCGGTGTCTCGGCGACCACACCCCTGGCCCTGGCCAACGCATACGGCACCCTCGCCGCCGACGGCGTGTACTGCGAGCCGACCCCGATCGTCGAGGTCAAGGACAACAGCGGCAAGAAGGTCGAGGGCCTCGACCCGCGCTGCAAGCAGGCGATCGACCCCGAGGTCGCGCGGGCCGCCGTCGACATGGCCCGCTGCCCCGTCGGCGACCAGTCCGCCACGGGCAAGTGCGGCGGCGCCACCGCCCCCTACGCCCGCGACTTCGTGAAGCGCCCGATCGCCGGCAAGACCGGCACGACGGACTCGGAGAAGAGCGCCACGTTCACGGTGATGACGAGGCAACTGGCCGTGTCCGGCTTCCTCACCGACCCCGACTGGCCCGAGACCAACAAGGACATGAAGCACCCGCCGGTCAACTACGCAACGTTGGCCGTACTGCGAGACGGCCTGGCCGGGCAGCCGGTTGTCGGCTTCACCGCGCCCACGAACGACAAGGCGATGGGCAAACTGGTAAACATCCCCTCGGTCAAGTGCCTCCCCGTCGACCAGGCCCGCAACAGGGTGAAGGAGGCCGGCTTCTCCGTATCCGTAGCCCCGGGCGCGGTCGCCTCGAAGTGCCCGGCCGGCACCGTCGACCGCACCAACCCAGCCGGCGCCACGACGAAGGGCGGCGGCGTCCAACTGGTGGTGAGCGGCGGCAACGGAGGCGGCGGCCCCGGCGGCGGAGGAGGCCCCGGCCCCCGCTAGCGCTGTGTCCACCAACGTTCGCCGGGCCTACCAGGCAGCCCGACCAGGTCGAGGCGGCCTTTACCCGATCAACGTTGGCGGACAGGGCGCTGGTGAACGCCGCCGCACCCGCCGGCCTCACCACGCACGGCAATGAGGGCGCGGCAGTTGCCATGACACATGAACTCACCGTCCACGACCGGCGGCCCTGCCGCGTCCTCCCGGCCGATCGTCGACGAGGGCGGCTCACCTGAGGCCACGCAAGCGCGGACCGGCGGCCCAGGCACGCCGATGCGGGACCGGCCCGACAAAGCAGCTCACGCGATCTGCGGTTCGGGCGGCATCGGCTGGGCCGGTCGGCGGTGCCGCCGGGTCACTTCCGCCGGAAGATGTCGACTCCCGCCCCGGGCCGCCACCGCGTGATCACGAGCTCATCCCCCTCGACCACCGTCAGCACAGCCTCGTGCACCTCCAGCCGAAACGCATGGAAGTCCCCGGGCGGCTCACTCCCCGTCACGTACGCCGCCTTCTCCGCCCCCACCACCTCAACCGCCACCCCGGACACCTTCGCATCGCCCCCGGCGAACGGATGGGCATGAATCGCACACCGCCCGTCCCGCTGCAGATCGCGAACCTTCCGCGCCCCGATCATCGACCCGAACGACAGTCCATGTCGACCAAAATCAACCTCCGACCCACTGACCCGCGGCGATCCGTACCTCCGCAGCGTCGCCAGCACATGCGTCTCCGCGGCCTCGAACCGCAGCCGCACCGCCGCCGCCAGTTCGCCGGCCTCGTCCTCGAAGTCCTTCCACGTAGCCATACCGAGCACCGTCGCACCAAACCCTGACAGCCCCTGTCACCCTTTCCGCCCGGACCCCGCCTGGACGCCCCGCCCTCGCAAGACGGCCATACACATACGTCAGGCGGTGACGATCGCAGCAGCGAAGGAGCGGGGCCGCCGCGGCGTACGGTGACGACTGCGCCGGGGCTTCCGTCCGGGACCGGGACCGGGAGCGGCGAACCGGCTAGCGGCGGTCGCGGAGGGTCCGCTGCATGAGGACCGTGTCGAGCCAGCGGTTGTGCTTGTGACCCACCGATTGCAGGCGGCCGACCTCGATGAAGCCGTGCTTGCGGTGCAGCGCGGCGGACGCGTCGCTGCCCGGGTCCACGATCACGGCGATCACCTGGTGCAGACCCGCATCCGTACAGGCGTCGAGCACCGCTTGGAGCAGGGCCGAGCCGAAGCCGCGGCCGGACCACGCCGGGGACAGGTAGATCGAGTCCTCAACGGTGTGGCGGTAGGCCGGCTTCGGGCGCCACGGGGTTGCGTAGGCGTAGCCGGCCACCTCACCGTCCGCCTCGGCGATCAGAAACGGCAGGCCGCGGGTGGACAGGTCGGCGTGACGATCGTGCCAGGCGTCGAGAGCTGGTGGATTTTCGTCGAACGTGACGACTGTCTCGGTGACGTAGTGGGCGTAGATGGCGGCGACAGCGGGCAGGTCATCGCGCGTGGCCGTGCGGATCGTCAGCACCGGCCGAGCCTAGGGCCGGCGGCGGAGTTCGAGCGACCGCCGCGCAGACGCGTGACAATGGTTACGGCTGCCGGCGCCGCCGTCCTGCTCTGGCGCCGCTCACCAGTCCGCCCCTACGCCGCGCTGTTCGGCACTCGTCGTGCGTAGCAGCGGCAGGACGGCCAGGGCAGCCACTGCGCACACGAGCAGTGTCACACCCATGGCGATCGGTGAGCCGGGGCCGGCCACGCCCATCGCGGACGCGGCGGCGGCGCCGATCAGGAACTGCAGCAGGCCCTGGAGGGAAGACGCGGCCCCGGCCGTCGCGGCGTGCGGGCCCATGGCGAGCGTTGTCGCGTCCGGGAGGATCGGGCCCAGCATGGACACGACCACGAAGAGGCAGATCAGCAGGATCGGTAGCGGCGCGCTTGTGGCGGTGCAGGCGAACACTCCCGAGGCGGCGACCACGGCGATCACGAGGGCCGACCGGAGCAGGGCTTCGGCTTCGCGGCCGCGGCCGATCAGGAAGCCATTGACCTGGGCCAGCAGCACGATGCCCAGGCCGTTGGTGGCGAAGACGAGGCTGAATTGCTGGGCGGTCAGGCCGTACACGTTCTGGAGGACGAACGAGGAGCCGGAGATGTAGGCGAAGACGGCGGCGAACATGAGTGCGGCGGCGAGGACGTACCGCAGGTAGGAGCGGTCGGTGGCGAGGGCGGCCATGTCACGCAGCGTGCCGGGGAGGTGGGCCGGGCGCCGTCGTTCGGGCGGAAGGGATTCACGCTGTGTGACGAGCACCGTGACGAGCAGGACGGCGCCGATCGCGGCCAGGATGATGAAGATTCCGCGCCACGACGTGAACCGGAGAACCTGGCCGCCGACCACCGGAGCCAGGATCGGGGCGAGGCCGTTGACAAGCATGGCCACGGAGAGGAACCGGATCATCGCCGGGCCCTCGAACAGGTCGCGGACGATCGCGCGCGCCAGTACGGTGCCGGCGGCCGCACCGAGCGACTGCAGCGCCCGGGCACCGATGAGCCAGCCGCCCGTAGGGGCGAGGGCGCAGCACACGGAGCCGGCTACGTACAGCGACAAGCCGACGATCAGCGGGCGGCGCCGACCCCACGTGTCGGAGAGCGGGCCGACCATGACCTGCCCCAGCGCCAGTCCGATGACGAACACGGTGAGTGACAGCTGCACCATCGACGGCCTCGCGTCCAGGTCACGGGCCATGCCGGGCATCGCCGGGAGGTACATGTCGATCGTGAGCGCGCCGAATCCGCTCAGGGATCCAAGTACCAGCGCCAGGCGAATGCGATGGATTATGCTCACATAATTATCATGTCATAACCGCCTAGGATGGCACCGTGAAGGACGACCCGCTTGCCGATCTCGCCGATCTGATCATGAACGTCGGCCGGCTCGTGCGGGCCCGCGCACCCGAGGGGCCCGGGACGGTGCCGTTGACCGAGACGGAACGGCAGGTCATGCGGGTCGTCGACCTGCACCCAGGGGCCGCCCCGAGCACCATCGCGAGCCGTACCCGGTTGCAGCGCACGAACGTCAGCGCGACCCTGCGCAGCCTGGAGGACAAGGGAATGATCTCGCGCAGCTCGACGACCGGGCGCGGGATCGCGGTACACCCCACCCCGCTCGCGCAGTCGAACCTCCAGCTCCTGCGCCGCGCCTGGTCGCGTGAGCTCGACGGACTCCTCGGTGACGATCTGGATGCGGTGCGCGACTGCAACGCTCTCCTTGCCCGTCTCGAGCAGCGGCTCACCGACGAGCACTGAGCGAAGCGATGAGCGCTGAACACCGGCCGGACCCGGCGGGCGGCGCGCCGCGGCAAGCCGTGCGAGCACCGGTCTGGCTGCCCGACGCCGTATGGCGTGCTGAATACTCGACGTCGTATGGCGGGCTGAGTAGGTGAGCACTGGACACCGGCCAAACCTGGCGGGCGGCGCGCCGAGGCCAACCGCGCGAGCACCGATCCGGCTGCTCGACGTTGCACAGCGTGGTCAATAGATGAACGCTGGACACCGGCCAAACCTGGCGGGCGGCGCGCCGCGGCGAACCGCACGGGCACCGGTCTGGCTGCTCGACGTTGACGGCGTGCTCAATACACGTCGACCCTTGTGGGGTTCGGATCTTTTCCGTGGTACCGCACGCGCCGGCAACATCGACTGGCCCATCCGGTGGGCGCCGGCGCTCATCGAGCGCATCGTCCGGCTGCGCGCGCTCGGGCTCGTCGAGGTGCGCTGGTGCTCGACGTGGTGCACCGACGCCGACGAGATCGAGAACCTCTTCAGCCTGCCACCGCTGCGCTGCGCCCTGTCCGCCGACCAGCTGTCCACAGTGGAGTCGACTGACGATCTGAAACGGGCGGCAGCACGACAGGTTCTCGCATCCGGGCGCCGGCTGGTGTGGACGGACGACACGGCAGTGCCGATGCCGACCCTGGCGCGGGCCCGGCTGAGCGCCGGCGGGCGCGCACTGCTGATCCGTCCGCATCCGCGGCGAGGGTTGCGACCACGGGACCTGGCACTGATCGAGGCCTTCGCCCGGACCTGAGAGTGTCGATGTTGACGCACCTCCACGACGACAGTCAACGTCGACTCAAGTCCGCCCCGATTCTCGACGTCGACGAAAATCCTAGGCGCTCGTCGACCTCGACCAACATCACCACAAAGCGACGTCGAAGTCGAAGAAATCACCACGAACGTCGACGAAATCAGCGCCGACGTCGATGTCGATGTCGATCGAAATCGGTAGGAGCGTCGACACCGATCGCAGCACCGCAACAACCGTCGACGTCGACGTCGACGAACTACGCACCGTGAACCGGCCCCGACCGCGCGGACTGCACCGGTTCCAAGCCTGCGCCGCTTGCAATGCCCGCGTCCCTCGATGTCGATCGAAGTCGGCATGGGCGTCGACGGCGATCGCAGCACCACAACGACCGTCGACGTCGACGAAAATTACCTTGAACATCAATATCGATCAGCAATGGCATCAGTGTCGGTGCTTATCGCAGCCCTGCGACGACCGTCGGCGTTGATGAACATCGGGGCGAACGGTCGAGTGCATGAGCGGCGGACCTGCGACGACCTGTCAGTTCAGCGGCACGCCCGCGGCGCTCAGGCGGCGGCCGCGGACGACCACCACCCGGTCGCCGAGTACGCGGCCCTCGTGGCCGAGCTGGGTGCCGTGCACGTAGTACCAGAGCTCGTTGTCGTACGTGAGCGGCGCCTCACGTTCGACGTGGCGGACACGCAGCGCAAGCTCGCCGGTGCCGTACATGTAGTCTCGCTCGGCCAAGAGCAGAACGAGCTTCTCGGTGCTCACGCTGCCTCCAGGCAATCGGGAACGCCGACGTTACACTTATCGCTGCGCAAGGGATACCGGACAGTATGTGACTGTTCGGCTGGCGGGCAACATGGTTCGCTTACTGGACCGCCGGGTCGGCGATGAAACCTTTTGGCCGCCACTTTGGTGTGGGCGCGGGTTTCCGGAGCTCAGCGCGGTTGGAATGAACAGCCCGCGCGGAGCGCGATCGCGCACGGGCCGTTCATGCATCCAGGACACCGTGACCGCCGCTCCGCCGGAAACCCCCTATCCGGGCTCCTTGAGCGAATCTTGCGAAAGCTGACCGTTTAGGGGGCTGCGTCCACTGTGGAGGCCCGCGGTGCCGCCCGCGACCGACAGTCACCGGCCGTCACCTCAGCGACGATCTACGGACGGCTCATCAGACCTGGTTGGGCCCCATGAAGGTGAGGTCCCGCATGATCGGCGCCAGGGAACCCGCAGACGTTGGGCGGCCGAACCGCTGAGCCGGCCGAACCGCCGAGTCACCCAGCCGTCGAACCCTCCAGCCGCTCGGCCGCCGAGCCGCCAAGCCGCTCAATCGCCCAATCACCGCGCCGCCAAGCCGCCCAGCCGCTCAATCGCCGCGCCGCCAAGCCGTCCAGTCGCCGTGCCGCCAGCCGGCGAGCCGCCCAGTCGCCGTGCCGCCCAGTCGCCGTGCCGCCGAAACGCCCAGCCGCTCAATCGCTCAGTCACCGTGCCGCCAAGCCGTCCAGTCGCCGTGCCGCCAGCCGGCGAGCCGCCCAGTCACCGTGCCGCCCAGTCGCCGTGCCGCCGAAACGCCCAGCCGCTCAATCGCTCAGTCACCGTGCCGCCAAGCCGTCCAGTCGCCGTGCCGCCAGCCGGCGAGCCGCCCAGTCACCGTGCCGCCCAGTCGCCGTGCCGCCGAAACACCGAACCGCTCAATCGCCGCGCCGCCCAGCCGCCGAGCCCGCGCCCCGCCCAGTCGCCGTGCCGCCCAGTCGTCGAGGTGCCCAATCGTCGAGGTGCCCAGCCGTCGAGGTGCCCAGCCGTCGAGCCGTCCAGCATCTCGATCACCAACGGCGCAGCGTGCGAAGCGTCCTCATACGGCGCCCCGAGACCAGCCGTTCCCGTAGAGGCCGGTCGCCGCGGCCCGGTCGGCGTAAGTCGCAGGTCCGGCACCATCACGTGCCGGACCGTACGCGTGGCCGACCCACCGAGATCAACCGGACCGTCGAGCCCGGCGACTCGCAGCGCACCAGCGAGCCGGCCACCAGCGGGGTACGACAGGCAGTGCAGTGGGGTACGGCAGGCGACTCAGCGCAAAGCCTCGACCTCGTCGGGAAGGTCCTCGACACCGACCGCCAGAGCCTGCTCGTGGCGGCGGCGGGCCGAGGGCAGGATCAGCGCCGCGACGATGCCCAGGACCGCGACGCCCGCGCAGAGCCAGAAGCCCTTCGTGAACGCGTCGTCGGTCGGCAGGCCGCGGGCGGTGGTGTTGGAGGCGATGACCGCGGCGATGACGGCCGTGCCGATGCTGCTGCCGATGGTCCGGGCGATCGTGTTGACGCTCGCCGCCTCGCCGGTGTGGGTGGCCGGGACGCTCTCGATGATGGCGTTGGACATCGCGGCGAACGCGAGGCCGATGCCGGCGCCGGTGAACAGGCCGGAGACCAGGATCTGCCAGATCGCGCCGTGCCCGGCGGCGGGCAGGACGAACGCGGCGGTGACCGCGGCCGCGCCCAGGGTCATCGGGACCTTCGGGCCGAAGCGGCGGTCGAGCAGGCCGGCGAGCGGGCCGAAGACCAGCATCATGAGCACCGTCGGGAGCAGGAACAGGCCGGCCTGGGAGACCGACTTGCCGAAGCCGTAGCCGGTGGCCGCGGGGAGCTCCAGCAGCGTCGGGACGAGCACGAACGTGCCGAACATGGCGAAACCGAAGATCAGCGCCACGAGGTTGGTGGCCCACACACCGCGCAGGGCCATCAGGCGCATGTCGACCAGCGGCTCGCGCACGCGCAGTTCGACCACGACGAAGACGGCGAGGAGCACGACCCCGGCGGCCAGCAGCACGACCGTCTGCGGGCTCCCCCAGCCCCACTCGCGGCCCTTGCTGATCGCCAGGAGCAGCGAAACAAGGGCGGCGGAGAGGATCGCGGCGCCGATCAGGTCGAGGCGTCCGGGTGCGCGCACGGGCGACTCCGGTACCCCCACCAGGACGCCTATGAGGGCGATCCCGACCACCACCAGCGGAAACCAGAACAGCCAGTGCCACGACAGGTTGTCCACGATCGGGCCGGCGGCGACGATCCCGACGCCCGCGCCGATGCCGAAGATGGCCGAGAGCAGCCCGACGGTGACGCCGACGCGTTCGCGGGGCAGTTCGTCGCGGACGATGCCGATCGACAGCGGCATGATGGCGCCGGCCGCGCCCTGCAGCGCGCGGGCGACGATGAGCACCGTCAGGTTCGGCGCGAGCGCGGCCAGCAGCGTTCCGGCGGCCAGGATGACCAGGACGACGAGCATGACGCGGCGCTTGCCGACCATGTCGCCGAGCCGGCCGAGGATCGGCGTGAGGACCGAGGCCGACAGCAGGTACGCCGTGAGAATCCAGCTGATGTCGCCCGTCGACGCGTGCAGGTCCCGGGCGATGATCGGCAGTGCGGGCGCGACGAGCGATTGCAGCACCGCGAACGCCAGGCCGCCGAGCGACAGGAACAGCACGACAAGGGTGCTGTTCGAGTGCCGGCCGGTGCGTTCGCCCGACGGCGTAGATGTCACGGGTACCCCTCAGCATGTAAACGACTGTTGACTTCGACCGTAGCGAGCGATCCACAGCGAAGTCAACAGCGGTTTACACCACACCGCTCGACGCCCGGCGGCGAGCCGATCGGGTCCGGGCGTTCAAGACCCTGCTCCGGGGGTACTGGACAAACCATGACTTTCGACCCGGAACAGATGGAAGCGGAGCAGGAGATCCTGCGCAACGGCGGCCCCACGCGCACGGGAGGCGTGCAGACCACCACCGGCTCGAGCGCCGGACCGGGCGGCTCCGGCCGCGCGCCGCAGCGCCACGTGGAGCCCGGCGCGCTGACGACCACCGGCGACGCCACGACCGGCGGCATGTCCTCCCCGGCCGAGGGCAGCACGAGCGACGCCAGCGGCCCGGCCGCCGAGGCGGGCGACTTCACCGACCGCTGAGCCGCAGCGCCGGGAGCGACCGTAACGCGACCATTGACATGGAACGATATTCCACATAGATCTGTCGACCATGTTCACGCTGCGGCGGATGGCCGCGATTCTGGCCGTCGTCGTGGCGGTGGTGGCGCTCGGCGCCCCACCGGCCATGGCGGTCAGCCAGTTCCAGAAGCTCTACCAGGAGCCCGACGCCTACGAGGCCCGGTTCCCCGACATCCTCAAGCTCGACGACGGCCGCCTCATGGCGGTCTGGCACCGGGCCACCGAGCACGTCAGCCCGACCAGCTTCGGCACCGTCCAGGTCTCGTTCGGGACCAGGAGCGGCGCGACGTGGAGCTGGGTCACCCACCAGGCCCTCGCGCACCCGGCGACGATGGCGGACCGGGACATGCGCGACCCGAAGATCGGCAAGATGCACGACGGCTCGGTGGTGCTGACGTTCTTCGTGCCGGGCGACGGCGTCTACTACTCGGTCTGGAAGCCCGGCTGGAACAACTTCACCGACCCCGTCAAGCTCGTCGTGCCCGGCATCGGCGGCAGCGCGCTCGCCGAGCACGGCAGCGTCCTGGCCCTCGACGACCGGGGCGGCCGGGCCGACCAGGTCCTGATCCCCGTGTACAACGACACCGGCGCGTGGTTCGTGCGGGCCACCTGGCAGCCGGTGAGCACGGTGCGGCTGCTCGTCGCCGACGCGTTCCAGCTGGGCGCGAACACCCCGGTCGGCAACGGCTTCACCGAGAACTACACCGAGCCGAGCTTCGTGCAGGTCCAGGGCACCGTCGTCGCCGTCGTGCGGCACGCGCAGAACATGGGCACGACGTCCAACCAGGCTCCGGCCCTGGTGCTGCGGTGGGACCCGTACACGTTCACCGGCGCCGCCGGCGACTACACCACGCAGTTCGTCAACGTCCTGGCCAGCTCGCACAACCTGCTCAAGACGCACGACGACAAGGTGCTGTTCACGTTCGGCGACAAGGCCGTGGCGCTGCGCCCGACCTACGGCATCCTCGTCGACCAGCCGCTGCAGACCTGGCCGGCCGGGCCGAAGGTGCTCATCTACAACTCCGGCATCGCCAACGGCGACCAGGCCAACCCGTCGAGCGTCGAGGTCGGGTCCGGCACCGCGGCCGACCCCTTCGCGTTCTTCACGCTCGCCTACAACGCGAAGGCGAAGAGCACCACCGAGGGCAACAACCAGTCCCCCAACGGCGGCTCGCTCTGGATCATGCGCAGCGTCGCGTCCGAGTACTGAAGCGTCTGCTCAGAAGTCCTGTCCGTAACCCCGGCGACTGTCGCCCGGCGGCCGGCCGTCGGAGTCGGCCCGGCGGACAGGACTTCCGGCAACGTGCTCAGGACGCAGCGGCGGCCGTCCGGATCGCGCGGACGGCCGCCGGGATGCCGCCGGACCACGGGGCACCGTGCCCGGGCAGCAGCCACTTCGCCTCGATGCCGGCCAGGCGCTCCAGCGAGTCGAGGGCCTGCTGCGGCTCATCGGTGAACGGGGCCGGCTGCGGGCCGGTCCGGCCGGTCAGCACGTGGCGGGTGGTGAGGCCGTCGCCGACGAACACGGCGTCGGCCACCGGGACGTGCACGGCGATGCTGCCGGCGGAGTGGCCGGGCAGGGCGATGACCCGCGGGGCGCCGGGCAGGTCCAGCACCTGGCCGTCCGCGACCGGGACGACCTCGGTCAGGTACGTGGTGCGCAGGCCGCCCTTGCGGATCGTGTGCCACAGGAAGCCGGTCATGGGCAGCACCTTCTTGGGCCCCCACGAGTCGGGGCTGTACTTCTCCTCGCCGCGCGCCCGGGCGGCGTCGGCCGCGCCGATGTACACCGGGACGTTGCACTCCCGCCGCAGGCGTTCGGCGAAGCCGATGTGGTCGGTGTCGCCGTGGGTGAGCACGACGCCGCGGACGTCGGCGAGCGTGCGGCCCATGGCGGTCAGCTCACGTCGCAGGTCGTGCCAGTGCCCGGCCAGGCCGGCGTCGATGACGGTGACACCCTCGTCGGTGACGACGAGGTACGCCGCCACGAGATCGTCGCCGATGCGGTGGAGATGCGGCCCCAGGTTTGTCATGATAGCTATGGTAGTTAGCCATGATGGCTACGGTCAATAGCTATGGTGGGGAGCACACATGCCGACGCCCGATCGCACCTCGCTCGAGGAGATCGTCCAGGCCGGCCGCGACATCCTGGAGTCGGCCGGCCTCGACGGGCTGACCATGCAGGCGGTGGCGGCCCGGGTCGGGGTCCGGCCGCCGTCGCTCTACAAGCGGGTCCGCAACCGCGAGGACCTGATCGGCCTCATCACCGAGGCGACCGCGCGCGAGCTGAGCGCCGAGCTGGCCCGGCTCCAGGCCGGCGGCGACGTCCACGCGGAGCTGGCCGCGATGGCCCACGCGTTCCGGGCCTTCGCCCACGCCCGGCCGGCCGCGTTCGCGCTGATCTTCGGCCGCCGGGCGGACCAGGCCCGGCCGACTGTCGCGGCCCTGGCCGAGCTGGCCGCGCCGCTGCTGCGCGTGACCGAGCGGCTGGCCGGTGCGGCGCACGCGCTACCGGCCGCGCGCACCGTCACGGCCTGGCTCTACGGGTTCGTCACGATGGAGCTGGCGGGCGCGTTCAACCTGGGCGGCGACGTCGGCGAGGCGTTCGAGTTCGGCATCGCCCGGCTCACCGAGACCCTGGCGCCGCGGGACGTGCGTCAGGCCCCGTAGCCGCAGATCTTCCAGTCCCCGTCCTCTTTGAGCAGGGTGAGCGACAGGTTGTTGGTGCTCGTCTTGCCGCTTGTCGCGCTGGTCTTCACGGTGAACTGGGTGAAGACGGTCGCCGTGTCGCCGCTGATCGTCTCGCCTGTCACGTGCCAGTCGATGATCCGGTCGTTGTCCGCCGGGTCGTTGGTGGACAGCTCCTTCTTGAGCTTCGCCGCCTCGGTCTTGCACAGGTACTTGCCGAGCTCGTCCGCGGACGGCTTGTCCTTCAGCGCTTCCTTCATGTACGCCTGCACGACCTCGGTCGGCGTGTCGACGAAGACCTTCTGGTAGGTGAAGTAGCCGCCGACGACGACCAGGATCAACGCCAGCAGGGCACCGCCGGCGATCAGCGCGAGCTTGCCGCCGCGCTGCTGGGTGGGCGGCGGCAGCTGGGTCGCCCACGGCACCTGCGGCGGCTGCCCGAACTGCGGCTGTCCGGACTGGGGCTGGCCGTACTGGGGCTGCCCGAACTGCGGCTGGCCGTGCTGGGGCTGTCCGTACTGGGGCTGGCCGTAGGGATCAGGCCGGCCGTAAGGGTCAGGCTGCCCGTAGGGCTGAGGCTGGCCGTAGGGCTGCTGCGGATCCGTCGGTCCCCCGGGGTACGTCACAGCCGGATCCTATACAGCTCCTTCACTGCGCGCTCACAACGGCAAGATCGCCGGGGTGGTGAAGGTCTCGCCGTCCGGGCCCGGGCCCCACGTCACGCGCAGCGGGCCGGACGGCAGGCCGGACGTCGTGAACCGGCCCACCGCGTCCGTCGCACCCGTCCAGGTGCCGTCGCGGTGGCGGATCTCCAGCGGCGCCGCGAGCGGGCGGCTGATCTGCCCGGTCACGTGCACCGTACCGTCCTCGTCGGTCAGCTCCAGGTCCAGCACCGTGTCGCCGGCGCCGTAGCTGAGCATCCGCGAACCGTCGGCGGGCCCGGCCCGGACACCGGCGGCCGCACCGGCGACGGCGCTGTCCAGGAGCAGGGCGGCCAGCGCGTCATCCGCGCAGCGCCAGGCCAAAATGCCGGAAGCGGCCTGCAGCAGTGGTACCGGCGGTGGGTCGACGGTTGCGTAGACGCGCGCGACCGCATCGCCGAGGGCGTCGTCGTCGCTCGCCGTCATGATGGTCTCCTCAATCGGCTCGGCGTCACGTCGACGCCATCAGGCCGCGCAGCATCCCCAGGCAGCGGGCCCGGGTCGGGCCGATGCTCCCGACCGGGATGCCGAGCGCCGCCGCCAGCTCCGCGTAGCTCGGCACCGGGTCGGTGCCCATCGCCCGCAGCAGCCGCGAACAGCGCTCCGGCAGGCGCCCGACGGCCTGCCACAGCAGCCGGTCCTCCTCGGCCCGCAGCACCGTCTCCTCCGGCAGGTCGGAGGTCGACCGCACGGCGGCCATGTGCTCGTCGAGGTCGGTCGGCGACTCCCGGCCGCGGCGGCGCAGCATGTCGATGGCCTCGTTGCGGGCCGTCGTCGCCAGCCAGGCGCCGAGACCCGCGCCATCGCGGACCTGGTGCAGCTTCTCGACCAGGCGGAACCACGTGGCCTGGAACACGTCCGCGGCGTCCGCGTCGGCCAGCCGGAAACTGCGGGCGGTCGCCCACACCAGGCCGGAGTAGCGCGCCACGAGCGAGTCCCAGGCCCGCTGATCCCCGTCGGACGCCTCGATCAGCGCAATGGTGGGATCGAATGTGGTCACGAGATGGCAGGGTACCCGGCGAAGCTGACCGCGGTGCCGGAGAGCACCTGCTTCGCCGCGGCCACCACCCCGCCCGTGTGCGCCGCTTCGGCGATCGCGGCCACGACGTGCGGGGTCGCGAACGAGGTGCCGCTCCAGGCCGCCCAGCCGGTCGTGAACTCCGGGTGGTTGATGTAGGTGCTGACCACGTCGGCCCCGGGCGCGGCGACGCTCACCCACGATCCGGTGTTGCTCCACTGGCACACGGCGGTGCCGTCGTGGGCGGCCACGGCGATCACCTGGTCCTTCCAGGCGACGCCGGCACCGGCGAACGCGGCCGGCCAGAACGGCGGCCCGGCCTGCCCGTCGTTGCCGGCCGCGGCGACCACGAGCCGGTCCTGGCCGAGCAGGAACCGGTTCAGGGCCCAGCGCAGCAGCACCGGCGGCTGATCGTCGGCGGTGTACCCGCCGAGGGACAGGTTCAGAATGTCCGTGTCGTCAAGAGTCGCGACTTTTTGCGCCAGATCCAATTCGGTGCCGACGCCGAACGAGTCGAGCACCTTGACAATGCGGACCCGCGCCTGGCTCGTACCCTGCAGTACCACTCCCGCGATGAAGTTGGCGTGGCCGACGTCGGAGTCGATCACCGAGTCCCCGTCGGCGTCGGTGTTGGTCTCGTAGTCCGACGCCCCGACCGTGTAGCGGCTGACCGGGAGCGGGCTGTCGGACCACACACCGGTGTCCATGACCGCGACCCGCACCGGCGCCTGCGGACCGGGCGCGGCGAGCGTGGCGGCCGCGCTCACCACCGGCCGGCCGAAGGGGCCGCCCTGCCAATGGGGCGTGCCGAGCAGGACGTGGTTCGGGCCGACCTGGACGTCCCCGGCCCGCTCGCGGACCCGCCGGGCGGCGCGCAGCGGGTCGAGGCCCCGCGCACGGATTCGCCGTACCCCCGGCAGCGGCTCGTCCTCGACGAGGTCCGCGGCGCTCTTGCCCTGGGCGGACACGGCGCTGCGGGCGTCGTCGTAGTGCTCGTCCACGGCCAGCAGCTCGTCGCCGACGTAGCGCACCGTCCGCGGCCCGGCCGCGTCCGTGACCAGCCAGGGCAGGGCGGCGAGATGCTCCGCGCGGCGGGCCCGCCACCGCTCCAACCGTTGGTTCACGGCTCCTCCTCGATCTCGTTCGGCAACGTTTGGATGACCCGCCGGGTCATCCGATCGATACGTCGGGTAGGCGACAGTCCCATCCAGTGCAAGGATCGCAATCGTGACCGAAGCCGCAACACCGCTCGCGCTGGCGGCGCGGGCGATCGAGGCGGCGGCGGGCGACCCGCGGCGGGCGCGGACGCTCGCCGAGACGGCCCTGGCCGCGGCGCGCCGGGCTCGGGACCCCGAGGCACTGTCCATGGCGCACCGGGCGGCCGGGCTCGCCGCCCGCGCATCGTACGACGCCGGCGCCGCCGCCCGGCACCTCCGCAAGGCTGTAACCGTTGCCGCCGCACACGATCGGGCGACCGAGGCGGCCGAGGCCCGGATGAGCCTGGCCCTGGTCCTGGACGAGATGGGCCGCCCGGCCGCCGCGGTCCGCGAGATCGACGCCGCCCTGGTCGGCCTGCGCGGGCTGCGCCGGGCCCGGGCCGTGATGCAGCGGGCCGTGATCCTCAACCGGCTCGGCCGCGACGGCGAGGCCCTGGCCGGCTACGGGGCCGCGCTGCGGGTGTTCCGGCGCGCCGGCGACCGGCTGTGGCAGGCCCGGGCGCTCAACAACCGCGGGATCCTGCACGGGTACCACGGCAATCTGCGGCTGGCCCAGGCCGACCTCGACGCCGCCGCCGCGATCTACGCCGGCATGGACCTGCCGGTCGGCGCGGCGCAGGTCCAGCACAACCGCGGTTTCGTGGCCGCGCAGGCCGGCGACGTGCCGGAGGCGCTGGTGCGCTACGCCCGGGCCCGCCCCGAGCTCAGCCGGACCGGACCCGACGCGGTAGGCCTGCTCGACCTCGCCGAGGTACTCCAGTCGGTGCGCCTGCTGCCCGAGGCCCAGCGGGCCGCCCAGGACGCCGTCGACGCCTGCACGGCCGGGCGCCTCGACGGGGTACGCGGTGAGGCGGCGCTGCTGGTGGCCCGCATCGCCCTGGCCCGCGGACGCGCGAGCGAAGCCCGGGCGACGGCGCAGGCGGCCCGGCGCGCGTTCGCCAAGCACGGCCGGCAGCTGCTGGTCCTGCGCGCCCTGGCGGTGGAGCTGTCGGCCCAGATCGCCGCCGGTTCGGCGCACCGCGGCACCCTGCGCCGCCTCCAGGCGACGGCAACCGCACTGACCCGCGCCGGATGGCTGATCCCCGCCTGGGAGGCCTGGCTGGATGCAGTGCATTTGGCGGTACTGCTCCAGGACCGGCCGGCCGCAGCGGCCGGACTGGCCGGGGCGGCCGGGGCGGCCACCCGAGGGCCGGCCGCACTGCGAGCCCGGCTCTGGCACCAGCGCGCCCTGGTCGCCCTGTCCACCGGGGACGTACCCGCCGCCATCCGCGCCGCCGACGCCGGCCTGGCCGAGTTCGAGGTCCACCGCTCCAGCCTGGGCGCCACCGAACTGCGCGTCCGCAGCGGCGCCACCATCGCCGAGCTGGCGGAGTTCCGCCTGGCCCTGGCCGTGGCCCACGAGACACCGCAGCGCCTGCTGGCCACCGCCCAGCGCACGTGCGCCGCGACGCTGTGGCTGCCCCCCGCCCGCCCGAGCGCCGACCAGGTCATCACCCGCGGCCTGGCGATGCTCCGCCGGGTCCACGCCGACCTGTCCGCGGCCCCGATCAGCGCCGCCCACTCCGGCCGCCTGATGCGCTGGCAGCACGACCTCGAGGCCCGCATCCGCACGAGGGCCTGGCAGGCCCAGGGCACCGGCCCCGCCGAGTCGGGCCGCCTGGCGCTCGACGACCTCGCCGCCGCGCTGGGCCCGGCCGCGCTCGTCGACTTCGTGGCCGTGGCCGGCGTCCTGCACGCCCTGGTGGTCACCGACGGCCGGGTCGTCCACCGCCCCCTGGGCCCGCTGGCCCCCCTGGTGGAGGAGCTGGGCGGCCTGCGCTTCGCCCAGCGCCGCCTGGTGATGGTCCGCGGCCACGCCGGCGCCGCCGCGGCCGCCGCCCGGCACGCGGCCCGGGCCCTGGACGCGGCCCTCCTGGCGCCCCTGGCCGACCTGACCGGCGACCGCGACCTCGTCCTGGCCCCGGTGGCCCAGCTGCACGCCGTCCCGTGGGCCCTCCTGCCGAGCTGCCGCGGCCGCCCCGTGCGGGTGGCCCCGTCGGCCGCGATGTGGTGGCGCGCGCACCGCACCGCCCAGCCCACGGGCCCGGCCGTCCTCGTCGGCCCGTCCGACCCGCCCCACGCCGGCCTGGAGGTGGCCCGCATCGCCGAGTTCGCCCCCGACGCCCGGGTCCTGACCGGCCACCGGGCGAGGGCGGCCGACGTCCTGTCCGCCCTCGACGGCGCGCGGATCGGCCACATCGCCTGCCACGGCGACTTCCGCAGCGACAACGCCCTGTTCTCCGCGCTGCGCCTGAGCGACGGCCCGCTGACCATCTACGACCTGTCCGCCCTGCGCACCGCGCCCGGCCTGCTGGTCCTGTCGGGCTGCGACACGGGTGTCTCCGCCGTGCACCTGGGCGAGGAGCTGCTGGGCCTGACGAGCGCCCTCCTGCAGCTGGGCACCCGCACGGTCCTGGCCAGCACGGGCCCGGTCGACGACGAGGCCACGGCCGCCCTGATGGCCGACGTCCACAAACGCCTGGCCGCCGGCTACACCCCGGCCGCCGCCCTGGCCGCCGCGCAGCTCTCCGCCGACCAGGCCCACCACCACAGCACTGGCGTCTTCGCCTGCTTCGGCGCCTGACCCCCGGCCGCGCCGGGTCAGGTGGCGACGGCCAGGGCGGTCGAGCGGGCCTCGTCGGCGGTCGCCTTCGCCGCCGTGACGATGCCGACGACCGCGCCCACCAGCAGGACGACGGCCCACACGATGGCGGCCACGGCGCAGACGATGCCGGCCACCGCGTCGGTGATGCTGGCCAGCACGCCCGGCACGACGCCGTGCAGGAAACTGACCGCCACCGTGCACAGCAGCGACGTCAGCACCAGCGCCACGAGGCCCTTGTTCTGCAGGAACCGCTGCTGGGCCGCGGCGAGCGAGCCGGCGAAGACGAACTTCAGGAACATGATCAAAGACAGGATCACGGTGGCCGTACCGCGCGGGAAAAACCCGAACCCGATGAGGTACGCGATCGTCCCGAACGGAAACGCCAGCAGCAGCGTCACCATGAGGATCAGCTTCGCGACGGCGAGCACCAGCAGCCCGATCGCGGCCAGCACCAGGAGCACGGCGAAGACGAGCGTCACGATCCCCTGCAGCCGGCCCTGGAGCTTGGCCGGCACCACGAGCCCGGCGGCCATCAGGGCGACAGTGAACAGGGCGACCACGTCGACGAGCGCGAGGTACGGCACCCCGAGCCCGGCCGGCCGCTCGACCTGCCCGCCGGCCGGCACCTGCAGCCCGGCGCCGGCCGCCTGGTCGGTCAGTGCGGTGCCGGCATCGAACCCGCCGACGATGAGGTGCTCGCCGAGCTCGACGCAGACGACCAGGGCCATGGCGACGAGGGCGATGATGAAGAACGGGGTGCGCAGGCGCTCGATGTTCACGGCTGTCACTCCCCCGTCATCAGGGTCAGCACGCAGGTCCGCTCGCCCGCGCAGATGACGTCGATCTGGGCGCCGCCTTTGCCGACGGCGACGCTGACGGTGGAGCCGGCCTCGACGTCGCTGCGCACGAGCGTGTCGCGGCCGGGGGCGGGGGCCTGCACGGCGACGTCGCTTTCGCTGCGCAGCCGGACCCTGCGCTGGTCCACTGTGGACTTGGCAACGGTGAGGGTGCAGGTGCCGTTCTTCACGGTGAGCTTCTCCTCCAGCAGGCACGGTGCGGACAGGTCGGCCCGGGCGGCGTCGGGCGTGCCGCCGAAGCGGTGCCCGAGCCAGCCGACGAAGCCGCCGGGCTTGCGCAGGGCCGTGGAGTCCCCGCCGGTGTGGTTGACCGCGGACAGCACGTAGAGCACGGCGATGAGCGCCAGGACGAGGATCGCGATCCGCGGCTGGGTGAGCTTGAAGGCGCCCATGTCAGGCCACCATCTGCGCGTTCAGGGACAGGCTGAACGGGCCCGCCTGGTCGAAGTCGTCGACGGCCGCGACGTACCACCGGAACGTTCCGTCGTTCGTGAAGTAGGCCCCGGTGGGTGACCCGACCACCTGCATGAACGCCGTCTGCACCGGCGGAACGGCGGATCGGGCGTCGACCCGCACGGCGTTCACCCCGAGGGCGGCGCAGATCGGCGCGGAGGCGGAGGTGTTGTGAAAGCAGACTGACGGCGCGTAGACGACCAGCCAGTGGGTGACGTAGCGCTCGGCCTGCTCCCACTGCAACGTGGCTTTGCCCTTGATGCTGATTTTGGCATCGCCGGGGGTCTTCAGGGTCGGCGCGGTGAGCCGCACCGCGACGACGAGGTCCACTTTGGAGCCCACCTCGACCTTGGCTCCGACGGGGGGATTCTGTTCGACGATGTTGCCGACGTGGTCGAGGTCGAGCCGATACTTGACGGCGCCCGGGACGAGCCCCCGGTCGCGCAGCAGAAATCCCGCGTTTTCCTCGTTGTAGCTGAGCACCGTCGGGACCGAGACCAGGCCGGACGCCGGGGCCGACGGCTGCGGTCTCGCCTGCTGCGCCTCGCCGCCGCCGAGGGTGAGGACCAGGGTGACGGTGACGACCGTGATGACCACGAGCGCGGCCGCGACGAGCAGGATCCACATGGGTATCCGGCGCTTCTCGGGTGCGGGCGGGGCGGCGACGTCGAAGACGATCCGGTTGCTCAGCACCGAGGACTCCTCGGGTGCCTCGCTCGCCGAATACACGCGGCCGCGGACCTCGTACGTGCCGGGCGCGGCGCCGTCGGGCACCTGGACGGCGAGCAGGAACGAGGCGGAGCCGCTGGCCGCGACCTGCCGCTGCGGCTGGTCGACGGTGAACCAGGCCGGGTCGGCGCCGTCGCCGGGCACGACCTGGAACACCGCCCGGTCGGCCCGGGCCGCCGGGTTGGTCACGGTGAAGGTGGTCTCCCCCCGCTTGGCGTCGTCGAGCGCGACCCGCTCCGCGGCGGTGGTGACCACCCAGTTGGTGGACATAACCTAAGCCTCCTCAGCAATGTCGGCGGTGACCGCGGCGGGCTTCTCCAGCGCCACGGCGACCCGGATCAGCGGCAGTTGGTCGTGCGCGGCGGCCGGCACCCGCACGACGATGTGGAACGGGCGGTCGGCGGGCTCGTCGATCACGAACCCGGCGACGCCGGTGACGGTGGCCAGCAGCGCGCACAGCCCGGCGGCGGTGCCGCGGGTCCGGGCCAGCTCGCCGGCGCGCGCGGCGAGGTCCCGCTGCCGGCCGGGCGGCAGGGACCGCCCGATGTGGTCCATCGCCAGCCAGCCGAGCAGATAGGGCAGGAACGCGTCAGGTGTGCGGTAGGGCGCGACCAGGTCGTCGACCGCGGCCAGCCGGCCCTCGACGGGCTCGTGCATGCCCTCCATGACGTCCAGGAGCGCGGCGAGCGGCCCGCCGGTGCCGGCGGCGCGCTGGTACACGGCCGGGAGCAGCCGCTCGATGTCAGCGCTGCGCATCGGCCCGCACCACGTCGATCGCGTGCTCCGCCGAGCACAGCAGCCAGGTCGCCGGGATCGTGACGGCCTGGCGGACCTCGCGGCCCGCGGTCTGGGCCCAGGCCGCGCCGTCGTCGGTGCGGTAGGCGCCGCCGGCGGTCCCGGCCAGGACCCGGCCCCGGTGCGTGCCGGGTCCGCTGACCGCGAGGGACGTCACCGCCATGAACCGGGTCCGGTCGCGCAGGGGCAGCCCCGAGTTGACGTTCGCCGGCTGCCACTGCGGGCCCGGCGCGCCGCTGTCGAGGCGCAGGACCCCGCCGCTCTGCGTCGCCGCGACGGCCACCGGTCCGTCGAAGGCGATGTCCCAGCAGGTGCCGCCGGTCCAGCCGGCGTTCATCTTCTCCCACTGCACGCTCGCCTCGAACAGCCGCGCGCGCTGGCAGCCCTGCCCTGGCCTGCTCGCGTCCGGTTCGCCGGCGCCGGCCCACAGAACTGTGGCCGGCCCGTCGAGCTGGACCTCGAGCGTCCGCACGTCGACGTTGCGCAGCCCGACGGGGCTGAACGACCCGGCCGCGCCGCCGAGCACCGAGAGGTAGACGCCCTGCTGAGCCTGGGCCGCGACGGCGACCCCGTGCACCCCGCGGTCGGAGACGAAGGCCCGCACTCCCGAGAACCCTTTGTCGGGATCGGCCTGATCCACCAGAATCTGCAGGGGTACCGCACCCGCCTGCGCCGCCACCGCGTAGAGCCCGGCGTCCGTCGCCAGCAGCAGCGCCGCCGCCCCTTCCCGGTCGATCCAGGCCACGTCGGCGACCGCGGGTTCGAGCGCGGCGACGAGCGTCCACGTCTCGCCGAGGTCGGAGGAGATCCGCACCACGGAGCCGCCGTCCTGATCCCGGCTCACCGCGGCCAGGTGCCCGGGCCGCGCGACGATCCCGGGCCGGGCCGCGGCGGGTGCGACGGTCACGATCCGCACGTCCTCGCCCGGGAACCGGCCGACCGGCTCCCACCCGTCGCCGCCGTTGGTGGAGCGGAAGAGCAGCTCACCGGCGCCGGCGTACCAGGTGTCGGCCTGGTACTGGTCGGCGGCGACGGTCCGCACCACCTGGTCGGGCGCCTCGTCGAGCACGAACCGGACGTCGTCGACGTAGCGCACGCCCGGCTCGGCCTGTTCGAGGAGCCGGTACACGTTCGACGCGCGCAGCGGCTCGCCGAACGCCCAGCCGGTCGGGTTGAGCGGGGTCGGCAGCGGGCTGATGGTGCCGTAGAGCCGGTCGTTGATCCGGCGCCGCACGGCGTCGGGATCCTCGTGCGGCCCGACCACCACCCGGGCCCGGACCGACACCGGCTTGTACCGCGCCCACCCGGCCAGGACCCGCGTGCCGAGCGCCCGCCGGGTGTCGAGGTCGGCCTGGGTCTGGGCGCGCACGTCCTCGGTCTGCAGGGCGAGCAGCGCCGCCATCGGCAGCCGGCCGCCGGGCCGCGACTCGGCGCCGACGTGCGGGACGAGTACCACCTCGACCTCACCGGGGTGGGCGAACGCCCACATGGCGCTGCGGGTGAACGCGGTGGCGCGGGCGACGGCCGGTGACGCGGCGGTCGCGAGGAGCTCGAAGTCGCGGGCGGTGACGGCCCGGCGCAGGGCGAAGAACTCGTAGGGGCCGCGGGTGAGGGCGGACTCGATCGGCTCCAGCGCGCGCCCGCCGACGGCCGCCTGCGGGTTGGTGACGGTGACGCCGGGGATCGGGGTGCGCAGGGCGGTGAGTGTGCCGGGGGCGACGTTGCCGGCCGGGCCGCCGCCGGTGCGGTACCAGAGCCGGACCTCCCGCCCCGCGGCCGGGACCGCCGCGACCGGCACGCCGCCGCCGTCCACGGCCGGTGCGAACGTCACAGTGCCGGTGCTGCGGTCCAGCTGATACACCTTCGCGTCGGGCGCCACGCCGGCGAACCCGGAGACGGCGGCCCAGATCTCGAAGGTGCGCCCGCCGAAGTCCCGGCCGGCCGCGACCTCCCCGGTCGTGCCCGGCGGGACCTCGACCCCGAGCACCACGTCGTACGCCTCGGTCGTCGTCACCAGCGGCGCATGGGCGGTGCGCAGGATCTGCCCGGCCCGCCCGGTGCCCGGGCCGAGCAGCTCCCCGGCGACCACGTCGCAGTGGTAGCCGCGCACGGCGACCTCCGCGGCGCCCGCCGCCAGCTCGGCCGACTCGGTCGTCACGAACACCACCGGCCGCGGATCGGCCCCGCCGGTCCCGGCGACCGCCGTCCCGGCCGGGATCGCGACCCGCGGCCGGTCCTCCCCGGCCCGGCCGAAAACCAGCCCGGCCCAGGCGGCGGCGGGCGGGCGGCGGGCCACGCCGAGCAGGTTCAGGAACTCGACGTACGTCTTCTCCGGCACCCGGTTCAGCCGGTACAGCAGCACCTCCGTCAGGTGCGCGAACGCCTCGACGAGGGTGATGCCGGGGTCGTGCACGGACAGGTCGGTCCACTCGGGGCACGTGCGGGCGATCCGCTCGCGGGCGTCGCGGACGAGGTCGGCGAAGGCGCGGTCGTCGAGGTTGGGCACGGGCAGGCTCATGGTCGGCTCCCAGGTGGTGTCGGGGCGAGGTCGAGGGTCAGGTCGAGGTCGTTGCGCGCGGCCGTGGCCCGGACCCGGTAGCGCAGCCGGATGTTGAGGCGGGTGGCGATGTCCGGGTCGGCGGCCGCGTCGAGCTCGACGATGTCGGCCCGCGGCTCCCAGCGCAGGATCGCCTGGCGCACGTAGTGCACGGCCAGCCCGGCCGTGGTCTGGTCATTGGGCGCGAACAGCAGCCGGTCCAGGTGGCAGCCGTACTCGGGCCGCATCAGCCGCTCCCCCGGCGTCGTCGTGAGCAGCAGCAGCAGCGCCTGTCGCACCGCCGCGTCCCCCTCCACCATGGACAGCGCCCCGGCCGCGGTGACCGCCGGCCCGGTGCCGCCGCCGTACCCGGCCGAGCCGGCACCCGCGAACCAGATCGTCCTCTCGGCGCTCATGTCGCCGCCTCCACGAACCCCTGGCCCGGGTCTCGGACCGTGTAGTGGACGGTGCCGGGCACGGTGCCGTCGGTGAGCCCGTCCAGGTCGGACAGCACGATCCGCTGCCCGCCGATGCGCAGCCACGGGCTGTAGCCGGTGTTCACGGCGAGCGTCGTCGTGCACGGCTTCATCGTCGGCCCGATGTTCGGGCAGCCCGAGACCCGGCACCCTTCCGGATCGGCGTCGACGAGCACGGCGCTGCCGCCGATGCGCACCCACGACTGCCGGGCCGAGTTGTGCACCCGGCCGTCGTGGCCGCAGCGCACCACGGCCGCCAGTGTCACGAGCTTCACGTCAGCCCTCCCGCAATGTCCACGATGGAGTGTTCGAAGTCGACGCTCGACGCCTTGACGGTGATGCCGTGGCCGGGCGCCTCGAGGACCATGTCGGTCGCGGCGTGCAGGCGCAGCAGGTCGGGGCCGAGCTCTACGTACGACCCGGCGTCGTTCTGCAGGCGCAGCGACTTGTGCTCGTCGTCGAAGACGACCGACTGCCCGGCCGCCGTGCGCAGCGACCACCGCCGCACCCGTCCGCCGCTGACCCCGGCTCCGTCCGGCGCGGCCGCCGCCCCGAACAGCGAGCCGAGCACGATCGCGGCCCCGTGTGCGTCCTGCGGCAGCGCCACGAGCACGGCGTCGCCGACGTCGGGCAGCACCACAAGCCCGCGCCCGGCCCCGGCCCCCGGCGCGAGCACCGGCAACCAGCCCAGGTCCAGCCCGGCCACCGCGCCGAGCGTGACCCGGACCCGCCCGCACCCGTCGGGGTCGGCGACGTCGGCGACGGTCCCGAGGGTCAGCGCCGCCCCGCCGCGCTCGGCGGTCCGCTCGGGCGGCCGGCTCGACAGCGTCGCCAGATAACCGTCGGCGTCGACGGTCGTCACGACCTCGCTCAGCACGTACGCCCCGTCGAGCGCCGCGGCGACCCCCTCGACCCGCACCCGGCCGCCGGCCCGCAGGTCCGGGCGGCCCGCCGCGACCCCGTCGAACACCACCGTGCGCGCGTCGCTCACGTCGAGCGCCGCCTGCGCCACCGCCCGCAGCTCGTCCTCCCCGGCCGCGGCCGCGTCGAGCAGCGTCAACGTCCCCGCCCCGCCCGCGGTGCCGACCTGCGGGCGCAGCGCGATGTCACGGCCGCCGGCGGGCCGCTCGGCCGCCGCGGTGAGCAGGTCCGCGGTCCGGGGCCGCCAGGCCGTCGCCGCGCACCGGGCGGCGGCGCGCTCCAGGCTCGCCGAGATCTCCGCGCGGTGCAGGTTGCGGCCGTAGCGCAGCACGACCGGCTCCCCGTGCCCGCGCAGCGACACCAGCCGCAGCCGGCGATCGTCGAGCACCGCGTAGAGCCCGACCCGGGCCAGCGTGGCCGCGAGCAGCTCCAGGTCGCGCTGGCGGTGCTGGAGCACCCGCTCGAAGCGCGGGCCCGGCTCGTCGGCCTCGACCGTCACCCCGAGCCCGGCGGCGACCGCCTCGGCCAACTCCACCGCGTCGACGTGCTCCAGGCACCGCGGCGTCTGCCGTTTGCGCAGGCGGTGCAGCGCGTCGTACGCCACGACCCGCGACACCGTCTCCCCGTCGGCCGCCCGGACCACGTCGACGCCTGTCACGTCCCCGGCGAACAGGTCGCGCTCGTCGCCGCCGACCCGCACCGTGATCCCGGCCCCGAGCAGCTCGACCGCCCGGCCCTGCGGGTCGTGCAGGGTCAGCTCGCACTGCGCCGGCTGCGACAGCCGCCGCGCCACCCGCACCGCCCGGACCCGGCCGCCGCCGGGCAGCTGCTCGCCTCCGGCCCGCACCTCGACCGCCGGGATCACGACCGGCTCCCGGCGGACGGCACCGCGAGGACGGTTCCGGCGCGCACGGCGAGCGGATCGTCGACGTCGTTGTGCGCCGCGAGCTCCCGCCAGCGCATGGGGCTGCCGAGGGCGTCGGCCGCGAGCAGGTCGATGCGGGCGGTGCCGGGGCGGCCGTCGGACGTACCCCCGTCGCCTATCGCTTCGAGCGCGGCCGGACGGTCGGTGTCGCCGTTGGCGGTGGCGGTCCTGGTCAGCTCCTCGTCGAACGAGCAGGCGGCCGACCCGGCCGGCTCACCGACCCGCAGCAGCTTCAGCCGGATCCACGACCGGCCGGGGGCCCCGCCGGCGTTGAACGCGTCGAACCGTTCGGCGATCGCCGACACGACGCACGGCACGTTCCACGACTTGCCCCAGACGAGCCGGATCAGCGGCGGCCGGCCGGCCCCGAGCTCGTGGGCGGTGTTCTCGGCGAGGTTCCACAGCCGGGCGGTGAGCGCCCGCACGTCCTGCGGCGCGCCGCCCGACTCGACAAGCCCGACGTCGAACACCATGTCGAGCAGCAGCTCGGTCCGCCCGCCGCCGGTGAACCGCACGGGGTCGTCGGCCTGCCCGCGCCCGACGATCGGCTCGCTGCCGGCCGCCGGGGTGCGCACCCCGGCCAGCCGCCGCACCTCGAACGTCTCCGGGTTGAGCAGGCAGTCGATCCGCTCACCGGTGGCGTCGATGATGAACGCTACGCGTTCCATGGCAGTCCTCGCTGTTCGTCGTCCAGATACCGGTCCCGTTCCCGCCGCCGCGGCCGCGCGGCGACCGCGAACTGCCCGCCGTCGTCCGGCAGCTGCGGCCACGGCCCCTCCACCGCCGCGAGCGCGACCCGCTCGACGACACCGTGCACCGGCCGTTCATCCACAGTGGACAGCCACGGTGCCGATGCCGGCGCCGGCCCGGGAACCGGTGCAGTCGCCGCGGCCGGGGCAGGCTCCGCGGGTGCACCGGCGCTGTGCAGCGGCGACGGCGATCGGCCGCTCACCACGTCCAGCCAGTGCTGCGGCGGCCCCGCCGGCCGCGGCCACGCCCCCGGCGGCGCGGGCGTCACCGCGACGACTGACGAGCCGGCGATCCCCGCGGCGCCCGGCGTGGCCACACCCGGAGACCGCCCGCCAAGGACGACCGGTCCTGGCCGGCCCCGCCACGGTGCGACCGGTTGAGCTGCGACCGGCTGAGTCGTAGTCGTTTGAGGCGTGAACGGCTGAGGCGCGAGCGCTTGCATTGGAGGCGCTTGCGGTGCATTCGCTTGCGGCGCGAACGATTCAGGCGCGAACGGTTCAGGCGCAAACGGTTGAGCCGCAAACGATTTAGGCTCAAACGATTGAGGCGCGAACGGTTCAGGCTCAATCGATTGAGGCGCGAACGGTTGAGATGCGAACGGTTGAGGCGCGGGCGGGTCGGGGGTAGTGGGCTCCGGTGAACGGCTGTGCGCCACGGGCCGTGCATCCTCGCGCGATCGGACACCCATGCCGTGCGAGAACGAGTCGCTGCGCCCGGAGTCGACCGCCCGCTCGACCCGTGCCGGCCGGGCGTCCGCGTCCGCGTCCTCGTCGCCGGCCGTGTAGCCGATGCTTGCGGGATTCAGCGGTTCGGGCAGCGCCGGTCCGAACGGGAACAGTGGCTCCGGGACCGGAAACGGTGGCTCCGGGACCGCAACCGGGAGCGGTGGGGGCTGGGTCGCCAGCCGGGTGGCCAGGCGGTCGACCCGGTCGGCCAGGTGGTGGGCCCGCGCCGCGGCACGGTGCAGGCCCAGCGCCAGGCCGCTACGCAGTCGGCGCCTGACCACCGCCGGCCTCCCGCTGCAGACCCTCGTGTGCCAGCGTGAGGGTCTCGATGGCCAGTTCGCGGCTCATGGCGTCGAGCGGGGAGCCGTACCACTCCTGCGGCCACGCGTTGAGCAGGTTCCAGCGGATCGCCTCGGTGGAGCCCGAGGAGTCCAGGACGACGATCGAGACGTTGCGGCGGTTGACGCGGCCCTCGACGGCCGTCATGAGCCAGTCCCACAGGTCGGCGGAGTCGGTGAGGCCGAAGCGCAGGGTGACCGGCGGGTACGTGACGCGGCTGGGGATCGCGCGCACGATGCTGTTGTTGCCGGCCTCACGGTACGAGATCCGCTCGACCTTGACGCCGAGGCCGTTGACCTCGGTGAAGTGGCCCTCGGTGACGTTGTTGATGAGCAGCTTGAAGTTGTAGGCCCGATACGGGTCGACGACGTTCCCGGGCTGGGCCGCGGGGGACGCGGGCAGTGGCGCGGTCATTGACGGGCTCCCTTACTGCGCTTCGGTGCCGACGGAGGACTGGCTGAGCTTGAACACGACGAACTCGGCCGGCTTGACCGGCGCGACGCCGATGAGGGCGACGACCTGGCCGGCGTCGCGGACCTCCGGCGGGTTGGTCTCCGCGTCGCACTTGACGAAGAACGCCTGCTGCGGCGTGGCCCCCATGAGCGCGCCGTCGCGCCACACGCGGGTCAGGAACGCGCCGATGTCGCGGCGGATGGAGCGCCACAGCTGCTCGTCGTTGGGTTCGAAAACGATCCAGCGGGTACCGTCGGCGATGGACTCCTTGAGCATGGAGAACAGGCGGCGCACGTTGAGGTAGCGCCACTCCGACGCCTCGGCGGCGAGGGTGCGGGCGCCCCAGACGCGGATGCCCTCGCTCGGGAAGTAGCGGATGCAGTTGACGCCCGCCGGGTTGAGGATCTCCTGCTCGGCCCGGGTGATGCGGTAGGTGAGGTCCAGGGCGCCGCGGACCGGCTCGTTCGCGGGCGCCTTGTGCACGCCCCGCAGCGTGTCGGTGCGGGCCCAGATCCCGGCGACGTGGCCGCTCGGCGGGGTGGGGACGATCTCGCCGCTGATCGGGTCGCGCACGACAAGCCACGGCAGGTAGAACGTGCCGTAGTCGGACTGCCGCGGCCGCAGCGCGCCGTCGTTGGCCGGTGCCGGGGCCGGGGCGGCGTCCTTGTCGCCCTCGGCCTTGGGCTTCTTCGGCGCGGTGGCGGTGGCGACGCGGGTGTACCGCTCCACCTCGGCCGGCTCCGCGGGCGCGTCCAGGATCGCCACCCGGTCGCCGAGCAGCTCGCAGTGCTTGAGCAGCTCCTCGTGGGAGGCCGGGTCGCTGTAGCCGGGCGCGGCCACGATCGCGATGTCGTCGATGGCCTCCAGCAGCCCGAGGCCGCTGCGGCCGCGGCCGGTGGTGCCGATCGGCTCCCCGGGGGCCACGTTGACGACGTAGCAGCGGCCGCCGCCGTTGTCGAAGAAGCCGTACACGGCGCGGGACAGTGCGGTGCCGGGGCCGGGCTCGTCGCCGCCGCCGAACGCGCGCAGGAACTGCGACCACGAACCGATGGCGACGGCCTCGTTGCGGCGGGCGTCGCGGTCGGGGGCGGTGCCGACGAAGCCGGCGGTGCTCGTGCCCACCGCCCCGATCGGCCGGGCGCCGCCGCTTACCTCTTCGACGTAGATGCCGGGAGACGCGTAGAAGGGCATGTCAGTCCTCTCTGAACTCGCAGAAGATCACCGCGGGGCTACCGTCCGCAGCGACCTCGTGGTGGAAGTGCCGGCCCCGCCCGGTCAGCCGCAGCGCGACGGGGCGGCCGGTGACGACGCCGGGCAGCGCGAAGCGCCCCGCGTGGTCGGTGTCGGCGGCGAGACGCCCGTCGGCGGTCTCCACGCGCATCCCGGCGAGCGCATGCCCGCCCGGGCCGAGGACGGTGCCGCGCAGGGTCGTCATCGGCGCCGTCTGCAGCCGCAGCGGCTCGACGACGCGCGGGACGGGGCGCAGCGGCCGGTCGAGCCGCGCGACCACGTCGATGTGGAACGCGGGCCGCGGTGTGAGCCCGGCGCTGAGCCAGATCTCGGCCGGGACGGGCTCGAAGGTCGCCGGATACGGGCTGCCGACGGTCGCCTGCAGCATCCGGTCCAGCGACAGCAGGTCGTCGGGGCGGGAGCAGCAGCAGAGGTACCGCAGCCGCAGCCGGACCGCGGCCGCACCGTCGCCGGGCCGCAGCTGCTGCTCCGGGAGCAGGCCGAGCAGCCACAGGTACACCTGCGCGCCCTCGGCGACCGGAGGGCCGGAGCCGGCCGTGACGCCCGCGGCCCGCGCCCACCCGAGCAGCTCCTCGGTCGCGGCCGTCGTCACCCCGGGTTGCATGGGCGTCCTCCCGTCGCTGCGATGCGGCTGTCCCGCATCGGGCGTCAGGAAGAGCCCCGGTGGAGCCCTCGAAATACTCCGGTTCTGTCAGCTAGGCGACGTATCAGTGCGCGTCACCCGGGCGGGGTTGTCCTCATCCCCGGGTGGTCACCGCCGGGAAGGAGGCCCAGATGTGCTTGGCGTCGGCGGTGGCGTACCAGCCGACGTCGAGGGACAGCTGCCGGGCCAGGTGCAGGCCGCGGCCGCCGGAGTCGTACGGCTCCACGTCGCGCAGCTCCGGGACGGCCTGCATGTCGTGGTCGGCGATGTCGATCAGGAAGCAGTCGTCGGCGAGCAGCAGCCGGACCACGCTCGGCGGCAGGCCGTGGACGAGCGCGTTGGTGGCCAGCTCGGAGGCGACGAGCAGCACCCGGTCGGCCCGGTCGTCGAACGCGGGCGCGGCGACGAGGTGCCGGGCCTCGAGCGTCTCCAGCAGCGCCTCCCGCAGCCCGTGCAGCTCCCGTACGTTCGTGATGATCCAGCTGCGCAGCTCGGTCGTCACCGGGGGCAGTGGCGAAACACTCAACGTCGTCACCTGGTCGGGCTACCCATCTGCTCGGGGATTGACTCCTCGGCCACCGGTTCGGGGGCCACCGTCGAGCCCAGGACGCTCAGCAGTGCCGGTGCGAGCAGCGACCGTACGATGAACGCGTCGATGAGCACACCGGTGGCGAGGGCGAAGGCGAGCTCGCGGAACGGCCGCAGCGGCACGAGCAGCAGCAGCCCGAAGCTCACCGCGAGCGTGATCGCGGCGGTGCGGATGGCCCGGGCCGAGTGCGGCAGGGTCAGCGCGAGCGCCTCGCGCAGGGGCCGGGTGCGGGCCTCGCGCCAGGCCGGGCCGATGCCGAAGATGTTGTAGTCGGAGCCCAGGGCGACCAGGAGCACGGCGGCGGCGAACGGCACGTAGAACGTCAGGCCGTCGGCGTGCCAGACGTCCTGGAACAGCCACGTCGTGAGGCCCAGCGTCGCGCCGATGGCCAGCACGCTGCAGGCCAGCAGGCCGATCGGCGCGAACAGGGCCCGCAGGAACAGCATCAGGAACAGCAGGTTGGCCAGCAGCGCGGCGATCGCGATCCGGCCGAGGTCGCTCTTGGTCTGCTCGACGACGACCCGGGCGACGGCGGTGTCGCCGCCGAGGCTGGCCTGGGTGTTCTCCAGCCCGGCCGCGGCCAGCAGGCCGGGCAGGTCCCGGTTGAGCCGGTCGAGGGTCTGCACGGCCCGGGCGCCGAGCGGCTCGGTGTCGAGGATGAGCAGGTAGCGGGCGGCGCTGCCGTCGCCGGCCCGGAACACGTCGAACCCCTTGGGCAGCTGCGCGGAGGACGGGCCGAGGACCGCGGCCACGCCGGGCTCCTTGGCCAGGGCCTGCTGCACCCGGTTGAGCTCGTCGGGGCGCCCGGCGATGCCGCCGCCCTCCACCAGCAGCTCGGTCGGCGACAGGATGCCGTCGGCGAACCCGGTCTCGGCCGCGGTCGCCGCGGCCCGCGCGGGCCGGTCCGCCGGCAGCGCGTCGACGAACGACACCCCGAGCCGGATGTGCTGCAGCGGCAGCGCGGCGATGACGAGCCCGGCGGTGCACAGCACCAGCACCGGCGCGGCGAACCACTTGCGGGTCAGCAGCCGGGCCCACCAGGTGCTGCCGGCGGGTTCGGTGTCCACGAGCGGCCGGCGGCCCAGCGGCGACCAGAACGCGGCCGCGCCGAAGATCGCGAGCAGTGCGGGGACGAGCGTGACGGACACGATGACACCGATGAGGATGGCGAGGGCCATGCCCGGCCCGAACGCCCGGAACGCCGGCGACCCGGCCACCACCAGCGCCCCGGTGCCCGCCGCCGCGGTCAGCCCGGCCACCAGGATGATCGGCGTGAACCGGGCCGTCGCCTGGCGGGCCGCCTCCACCCGCGTCTCCCCGGCCGCGAGGGACCGCCGGACGCCGGCCAGGTAGAACACGACGTAGTCGGTGACGACGCCGAGCAGCAGCGCGACGAGCAGCGGCTGGGTTTCCTGCGGCACCGGTACGCCGAGCTTCAGCGCGAGCACACCGCCCACGTGCAGGGTCAGCAGCGTCGCGACCCCGGCGACCGCGAGCGCGACGAGCGGCGCGATGAGCGAGCGGAAGGCGACCGCGACGATGAGGAACACGGCGATGACGGTGATCAGCTCCAGCCGCGACACCGACGACTGGACGATCCGGGCCTGCTCGACCCGGGCCGGGACCGAGCCGGTGACGCCGACGACCGCGTCATCGGGGCCGTAGTGGGCCTGCACGAACCGCTCGGCCGCCTTGACCTGCCCGGCGAAGGACACGTCGGGATTGGTGAACAGGTACGTGACAATCGTCGTGCCGTTCTCCTCGGAGCCCGGGAACAGGCCCTTGACGTTCATGACGGGCACGGCGGCGCGGATCGGCCCGGCGTCGGTGTACGTCCCGTCGCTGACCGCCTGCGCCCGCTCGAGCGCCGCGGTGCGGGCCTGCTCGGGCAGCCCCTGCGGGTTGCGCTGCACGACGGCGACCCGGCTGAGCAGCGGGAATCCGAACTTGTCGAACGAGCGCAGCTCGCTGTTGATCGCCGGGTTGTCCTTGGAGACCAGCTGCTCCAGGTCGCTGCCGCCCTGCCCGACCGCCGGGAGGTAGATCACCGACGCGATCGCGGCCGCGGCCCATCCGGCCACGACGAACCAGCGCAGGCCGACGACGAGCGCGGCGTATGCGCGCGGCAGCAGGCTCGGCCGCCACCGGCCACGGGTTTCGATGCCCTCATCCACGCCCGCCGTTGTGCCCCGGCAGCGGCATCGTAAAACGGTGAACTCTTCCGGGGCCCTGCCCGTACCCCCTCCGTGAGGTGGCTCGTGGCGGCGGTGGCCGGTGTCCTGTTCGTGCTCGCTGCACCGGCGCTCCCGGCGAGCGCGCACGCCGTGCTGAGCGAGTCGAACCCGCGGCCGGGGGCGGTCGTGGCGACGCTGCCCGGGGAGATCCGCCTCGCGTTCAACGAGGCAGTGCACGCGGTACCGGGCAAAACGGTCGTGGCCGGGCCGGACGGCAAGCGGATCAACGCGGGCGACCCGGCGGTGGCCGACGGCGCGCTGGTGCTCCGGCTGCGCGCCGCGGACCGGGTGACCGGGACGTACGTCGTCTCGTACCGGGTCATCTCGGCCGACAGCCACCCGGTGTCCGGCTCGTTCACGTTCTCGGTCGGCGCGCCGTCGGCGGGCCCGGCCGCCGCGGTGCCGACCGGCATTGACCCGATCGTGCGAGCCCTGGTCCCGGCGGCGAAGTACGCCGGGTACGTCGGCCTGGTGCTGCTGATCGGCCCGGCGGTGCTGCTGGCGGTGTGGTACCCCCGCCGCCTCTCCCGGGCCGCGCCGCTGCGCCTGGCCCGGGCCGGGATCTACGCGGCGGCCGGCGGCACCGTCGCCGCGCTGTGGCTGCAGGCCCCGGCCGCGTCCGGCGCGGCGCTGCTGGACGTGGCCCCGGCCGAGCTGTGGGAGGTGCTGACGTCACAGTTCGGCCTGCTGCTGCTGGCCCGGCTGGTCGCGCTCGGCGCGGTCGCGGTGATCCTGCCCCGGCTGCGGCGCCGCCCCGACCGGCGCCTCGGCACCGGGCTCGCGCTGGTGGCCGTGGGCGGGCTCGTCACGTGGCCGCTGACGGGGCATCCGGTGGCGTCGCCGTATGCGTGGCTGCTGGTCGCGGCCGACGTGGTCCACCTGGCCGCCATGGGCCTGTGGCTCGGCGGCCTGATCGTGCTCGCGGCCGTGGTGCTGCGCCGGGCCGACCCGCGCGAGTTGCGGCTGATCCTGCCGTCGTGGTCGCGGTGGGCGCTGATCACCGTGTACTGGCTTGTCGCCGCGGGCGTGCTGCAGGCCCTGGTGCAGCTCGGCGGCTGGCCGGCGGTCACCGGCAGCACGTACGGCCGGCTGATCCTGGTCAAGGGCGGCCTGGTCGTCGGCGTCCTCGCGATCGCCTACCTCTCCCGGCGGCTCGTGCAGCGCGGGGCGTTCACCGCGGCGCGGCTGCGCCGCAGCGTCGGCGTCGAGGCCGCGCTGGCCATGGCCGTGCTCGCGGCGAGCGCCGTGCTGGTCCAGCTCACGCCCGGCCGCACCGTCGACGTGGAGGCGGCCGCGGCGGCCCGGGCCCGCGGCTTCGCCACGACGCTGACGAGCCCGCTGTATGCGGTGCAGTTCGAGGTGTACCCGGCGGCGGTGGGCGAGTACAACAGCTTCCACGCGTTCGTGTACACCCCGGAGGGCCGGCCCCTGGAGGTCGTCGAGTGGACGGTCACGGCGGCCCTGCCCGGCCAGGGCATCGAGCCCATGCCGAACCCGGTCTACACCCTCACCGGCAACCAGGGCCTTGGCAACATCACGTTCCCGTTCGCCGGTGACTGGAGGCTGACCCTGACCCTGCGCGTGTCCGACTTCGATCAGGCCACCGTCACCGCCCAGGTCCCCGTCACCTGAGCGCCGCCGGCCGGGACGGGCGGCCGCTACCTACTGGCCGGGCACGCGGTAGGTCAGCAGGACGTTGCCGCCGGTCGTGCCGTGGACCTCGACCAGGTCCAGCCGCCGCAGCGCGTCCTGGTCGGCGAACAGCTTCCGGCCGGTGCCGGCGAGCGCGGGCGCCACGACCAGCCGCAGCTCGTCGACCAGGCCGGCGTGGAGCAGCGACTGCGCGAGCGCGATGCTGCCGTGGATGCCGATGTCACCGCCGTCCCCGGCCTTGAGCGCGGCGACGTACCCGGCGGCCGGGGTGTCGACGAAGACGCTGTTGGACCATGCAGTGGCGGGGCGGGACGCGGTGAACACGTGCTTGGTCGTGCCGTTGATGAAGCTCGCGAACGGCTCCACGTCCGCGGTGGGCCAGTAGCCGGACCAGTAATCGTAGGTGCCGCGGCCGAGCAGGACGGCGTCCTGGCGTTCGATGACGCGGGCCAGGTTGTCGAACACGCCCGCGTCCGTGTCGAACATCCAGTTGCCGGGCTCCTCGGCCACGCCGTCGAGGGACATCAGCTGATACAGCACCACGTTGCGCATGCCACCACCCTATGGCCGCCGCAGTCGTGCCCGGCCGCCGGCGCCGGGGCGGGTCGCGGTCGGATCACCCGCGCAGGGCGCCCCGCGCCCGCCGCGGGCCGTTCGGCCGGTCGCTCAGGACCTGGTGTAGTAGCCGGCGTCGAGGTCCTCCAGCAGCGTCGGGTGGGTCGGGGTCCAGCCGTACTGCCGCTGGGTGTACTCGCTCGACGCGGGCATGTTCAGGCCGAAGAACATCCCGATCCAGCCGAAGTGGGCCGGGGCCTCCTGCGCGGGCACGGACTTGACGGGCAGGTCGAGGCCGCGGCCGATCGCCTCGGCGATGGCCTTCGTGGACACGCCGGGCTCGGCTACTGCGTGCAGTACAGCCGCCGCCGGAGCTTGTTCGATCGCGAGCCTCACCAGCGTCGCCGCGTCCGCGCGGTGGACGGCCGGCCAGGCGCCGCTGCCGTCGCCGACGTAGGCCGAGACGCCGTGGCGGCGGGCCGCGTCCACCAGGACGGCGATGAAGCCGTGGTCGCCGTCGCCGTGGACCGTGGGGGCGAAGCGGATGACGCCGGCGCGCACACCCCGGTCAGCGTAGGCGAGCGCGGCGGCGGCGTTGGCGACGCGCGGGTGGCTGGCCGGGTCGCCGGGCTCGTCCTCGGTGGCGGGCGTGCCGTCGCGGCTCAGCCCGGCGACGCCGGAGGCGATGAACAGCGGGCGGCCGGTGCCGGCCAGGGCGTCACCGAGCGTGGTGATCGCGCGCCTGTCGGTTTCAGCGGCGCCCTGCATGTCCGAGAAGTCGTGGTTGTAGCCGAGGTGGACCACGCCCTCGGAGTCGTCCGCCCCGGCGCGCAGCGAGTCGAGGTCGTCCAGGCTGCCGCGGCGCACCTCGGCGCCGAGGCCGGCGATGGTCGCGGCGGCGCTGTCGGAGCGGGCCAGGCCGACGACGTGGTGGCCGGCGGCGAGGAGCTCGGCGGTGACGGCGGAGCCGATCCAGCCGCTGGCGCCGGTGACGAAGATGCGCATGGTGACGTCCTTACCTTCGAGGCGATGTCACTTGATGACATGACGAACGTAGCACGCGATGTCATCATGTGACATGGCCTAGACTGTGTGACGTGGGACGCTGGGAGCCGGACGCGCGGGGCCGCATGGGTGAGGCGGCGATGCAGCTGTACGTCGAGCAGGGCTTCGAACAGACGACGGTCGCCGAGATCGCGGCCCGGGCCGGCGTCACCGCGCGCACCTTCTTCCGCCACTTCACCGACAAGCGCGAGGTCCTCTTCGCCGGCTCCGAGCTGCTGCTCCAGGGCATGGTGGCGGCCCTCGACAACGCTCCGGCGACGGCCACACCACTCGACGCGGTCACGGCCGCGCTGGACGCGGCCGCCGAGTTCCTCGGGCGCAACCACGCGCACTCCTGCCAGCGCCAGGCCGTCATCACGGCCAACCCGGAGCTGCTCGAGCGCGAGCTCATCAAGATGGCCCGCATCGCCGCCGCCCTGGCCGAGGGCCTCCGCTGCCGCGGCGTGCCGGACCCGGAGGCGACGCTGGCCGCCGAGGCCGGGGTGGTGGTGCTGCGGGTCGCGTTCGTGACCTGGGTGAGCCGCCCCGACCCGACCGACCTCGCCGCGACCATGCGCGACACCCGCGCCCGCCTCACGGCCACCGTCTGCGGGCCGTAGGGCCGCCCCCGGTCACCGCCGGTCACGCGGACGGGCCGGCCGGCGCGCGGCCCGGGCGGCGCGGCGCGGTGCGCAGCGGCGATGTGCTCAGGCGCTCCGGCTGGCTCCCGGCCCGCAGCGCGCCGGTGGCGGCCGGACCGGTCGTGCGGTGGGCCGACCGGTGACGCCGGTCGTGGCGGGTGCGACGGTGACGCCGGTCGTGCGACGGTGATGGCGGTCGTCCGACGGTGACGCCGGTCGTGCGGTGGGCGACGGTGACGCCGGTCGCGCCGGGTGCGACGGTGACGCCGGTCGTGCGACGGTGATGGCGGTCGTGCGACGGTGACGCCGGTCGCGCGGTGGGCAACGGTGACGCCGGTCGCGCCGGGTGCGGCGGTGACGCCGGCCGTGCGACGGTGATGGCGCGGTCGCTCACTCGGCGTCGTGCAGGACGATCCCGAGGGCGTGCCGGCGGCCGGACTTCACCAGGCTCACGCCGTGGCGCACCGGGGCGGCGGACCAGCCACGGGCGGTGCGGATGGGGCGGTCCCGGGTGGTGAACACGAGGCCGTGGCCCTGCTCCAGGATCGCCGTGGTGCCGCGGGACTGGGCGCGGGGACGCTGCTCGACGAGCATGAACTCGCCGCCGGTGTAGTCGGTGCCGTAGCGGTCCAGGCCGATGACGACCTGGAGGGGGAAGACGAGCTCGCCGTACAGGTCGCGGTGCAGCGCGTTCCAGTCGCCCGGGCCGTAGCGCAGCAGGATCGCCGTCGACTTGCGCTGGCCCCGCTCGTGACACATCGCCGTCCACTCGTCGAGCGTGTCCGGCCACGGCGCCGGACGGGCCAGCCGGGCCGACCAGTCGCGGGCGATCGGCAGCAGCCTGGGGTACAGCCGCTGCCGTAACGCTTCGATGACGGCGGGCAACGGGCGCTCAAAGTAGCGGTAACAGCCGGAGCCGAACCGGTGCCGGGCCATGTCGACCGTCGAGCGGAACACCTCGTCCCGGTCGAACAGCGCGGCGAGCTCGCGGCAGCCGGCCGCGTCGAGCAGCCGGCCGGTCGGCGCGCACCCGACGTCGTCCAGGCCCTTGGTCACCGCGTCCCAGTCTGTGGTCATCACCCAATCCTGCGCGCCTTCGCCCGCCCGGTGCTTGCGGAAATCGGACCTCGCACTGGACCGTAACGCTCCCGGTGGACAAGGCGTTGAGCGGTGATGATGCGGACACTGCGGGCAGCGGTCACCGGTGCGCTGCTGATGTTCGGCGCTGTCGCGTCCGGCGGGGCGGCGAGCGGGGCCGGGGTCGCGGCGACCGCGGCCCGCCTGGACGCGCTGTACATCAGCATCCACGGCCACGCCGACGAGCTGCGGGCGGCCGAGCGGCTCAACTACGAGCGGGTCGAGGGCGGTACCGCCGCCTGCATGCACGCCCACGGCCGCACCGCGTACCGGCCGGTGCCGTACGACGGCTGGTACCGCGACTTCACCGACGCCGACCTGGGCTACGGCAACGGCTACGGCTCGGTCCTGGACTCGCTGGGCGGCCCCGGGCGCCGGCACCTGCGCAACGAGGCCGCCCAGGCGCGCCTGCTACCCGACCAGCGGGACCTGGCACCGCAGGATGTCGACGTGTACAACGCGTGCACGGCGCCGTACGGTCACAGCCCGTACTGGGACTTCATCGGGCCGACGATGAGCCTGGACGACCTCCTGGCCCCGGTGGAGGCGGACCCGGTCGTGCAGCAGGCGGCGGCACCGTACAGCGCGTGCATGCACGACCGCTTCGGCTACACGATCGGTGAGCGGCCGGACGACCTGCTGTACCCGAAGTCGTCGATGGACGCGAAGTTCGCCGCCGACGCCGAATGCCGCCGCCCCGCCTACACGGCCGCGATGCTCGCTCTCGCACCACGGATCACCCCGTGGGAGCAGCGGCACCGGGCCGAGCTGACGGCGGTCCGCCAGCAGTGGCGCCAACTGGTCGCCGACGCGGCCCGCCTCCCTCGCTGACCCCAGCTTCGGAGCGCCGGCCACGCTGGGCGGCAACAGCCCGTCCCAGCTCGGGTGCGACGGCCGGGCCGGGCGGCCATGTCCGATTGATGACGGCCGCTGCCGTATCTTCCGCGGCCGGCTCGGGGTCCTTCACCCATGACCGTCACCATGCCGGGGCTCCCGGCGCCGTACCGGGTCATCCCGGACTCCATCCGCCGCATCCTCGTCATGAGCTTCTTCGCCACCAACCGCGCCGTCGACCAGCTTGCGCTGTGGGCGGGTGAGCGGCCCGTCCACGCGTTCGACGGCTGGCCGGGGGCGGTCAAGGCGGCGATGGACGCCGTCGGCGACCGGCTCCGCGAGGACATCCGGCCGGGTCTGGAGCAGGAGCTGCTGGACCTGGTCTACTACTCGGCCCGGGCCGTGGAGAGCTTCGGCGACCAGGATTTCGCAGGTGTACTGCGCGTCGGCCACCTCGTTCCCCTGCACAACCGCCACCAGGTGACTGTCAGCAACGTCACCGAATACGCCGACCGGGCCCGGGTGCACCTCACCGATCCGGCGCTCGTGGCGCTGCTGGTGCACGAGCCGTACCTGGCCGCCCACCGCCCGACGATGGTCCCGCCGGGCTCGACGACCGGCGGCCTCACCGCCGTCGTGGGAAACCGGCAGGTCCGCGCCCCGGACCTCGATTTCGACATCTATGCCGACGACGCCCCGACCAACGTCGACAACGTCGATTCTCGTCAACCCCACCGCGTCCACATCGACGATCGTCACGGACACCCCGTCAACGCCGACCGTCGTCACGCACACGCCGTCGACGTCGACGCTCGTCACCAACACCAAGTCGACATCGACGACAGTCGCGGACATCCCGTCGACATCGGCAACCGTCACGAGCCCAGCATCGATGTCGACAACCGTCACGGACACCCCGTCGACGTTGACGGTCGTCGCCAATCCCGCGTCGATGTCGACGGTCGTCACGAACACGGCGTCAACGTTGACAGCTCTCTCGGGCACCCCGTCGATGTCGACCGCCGTCGCGAGCTCCGCGTCGACGTCGACGAGCGTCATGAACACGACGTCGACGTCGACGGTTCTCTCGGGCACCCCGTCGATGTCGACCGCCGTCGCGAGCTCCGCGTCGACGTCGACGAGCGTCACGAACACGACGTCGACGTCGACGGTTCTCTCGGGCACCCCGTCGATGTCGACCGCCGTCGCGAGCTCCGCGTCGACGTCGACGAGCGTCATGAACACGACGTCGACGTCGACGGTTCTCTCGGGCACCGCGTCGATGTCGACCAGCTTCGCGGACGCCCAGTCGACGTTGACGGTCGTCACGGGAACCGCGTCGATGTCGACGAGCTTCGCGGACGCCCTGTCGACGTTGACGGTCGTCATCGACACCCCGTCGACGTCGATTTCTGGCACGGGCCGGCTGTCGATGTTGATGCTCGTCGAGGGCAGGGCGTCGATGTGGAAGGTCGTCAAGGACCGGCCGTCGACGTCGAGTTCGTCAGGGCCGCCGCGGTGCTGACGCAGGCCTGCTTCGCCGAGGTGCGGGGACGCCATGAGGTCACCGGAACCCTGCGGGTGCGTCTGGGTGGGCGGCCGGCCGGCGTCATGTACCTGGCCGCGTGCCGCCTGCGCGCCGAGTTTCCGGGGCTGACCGTCGAGCTGGGTTGACGAGCCACCGGGGCGTATCTCTATAGTGCTAGGCATCTAGTGAAACGAGACGTCACGGTGATTGAGTTCCATCTCGACGGGCGCTCCGGCATCGCCCCCTACATGCAGCTCATCCAGCAGGTCCGCCACGCGCTGCGGCTCGGGCTGCTGGTCGAGGGGGACCGCCTGCCCACCGTCAAAGAGGTCGTCGCGAAGGTGGCGATCAACCCGAACACGGTGTTCAAGGCGTACCGCGAGCTCGAGTACCAGGGGCTTGTCACCGCCCGGCCGGGCGTGGGCACGTTCGTCGCCCGCACCCTGGCCGATCAGTCGCTCGCCGCGCACGAGTCGCTGCGCGCGGAGCTGCGCGCGTGGCTGGACAAGGCGCGCGGCGCCGGCCTGGACGACGAGAGCATCGAGGCGCTCATCGCGAGTACCGTCCGCACCCCCATCGAGGAGTCGACATGACCGAACCCGCGCTCAGAGCCGTGGGCCTGAGCAAGCACTACGGACGGCGCCGCGCCCTGGCCGACTGCACCCTCGACATCCCGGCCGGCCGGGTCGTCGGCCTCGTCGGCCCGAACGGCGCCGGCAAGACCACGCTGCTGCAGCTGGCCGCGGGCATGCTGCGCCCGAGCGCCGGCACCATCGAGGTCCTCGGCGGCCGCCCCGGCTCCGGCGGCGCGCAGCTGGCCCGGGTCGGCTTCGTCGCCCAGGACGCGCCGACCTACGCGGGCCTGTCCATCGCCGACCACCTGCGCTTCGGCGCGTCGGCCAACCCGCGCTGGGACCAGGCGGCGGCCGAGGAGCGCATCGCCGCGCTCGGCCTCGACCCGAGCCACCGGGCGGGGAGGCTCTCCGGTGGGCAGCGGGCCCAGCTCGCCCTCACCCTGGCCATCGCGAAACGGCCGGAGCTGCTGATCCTCGACGAGCCCGTGGCCAGCCTCGACCCGCTCGCCCGCCGGGAGTTCCTCAAGGTGCTGATGGGCTTCACCGCCGAGCACGGCGCCAGCGTCATCCTCTCCTCGCACCTGGTGTCGGACCTCGAACGGGTCTGCGACTACCTGGTCGTGCTGGTCGGCTCGCGGGTGCGGGTGGCCGGCGACGTCGACGACCTCGTGGCCGGGCACTTCCGGCTCACCGGCGCCCGCTGCGACCCGGCCGACCTGCCCGCGGGTGTGCACGTCATCGAGGAGAGCCACACCGAGCGGCAGTCGACGTTCATCGTGCGCGCCGGCGGGCCGCCCGACACGTTCGCGTTCACCGCCGAGCAGCTCACCCTCGAAGACCTCGTCCTCGCGTACATGTCGCAGGCCGCGTCGGCCCGCCCGATGCTGGAGCCCACCCGATGATGATCTGGTTCACCTGGCGGCAGTTCCGCGCGCAGACCGTGGTCGCCGCGGGGGCGATCGCCGCGCTCGGCGTGCTCCTGCTCGCCACCGCGCACATCATCACCGACCTGTACGCCGACGTGGCCGCCTGCACCGCCGGCTGTGACGGTGCGGTCCACACGTTCCTGACCCGCTTCCACGACAGTGCGGCCTTCCCCGTGTACCTCACCGGCCTGGTTTCCGCCTATGCGCTCCCGCCGCTGCTGGGTGTCTTCTGGGGCGCTCCCCTGATCGCCCGGGAGCTCGAGACCGGCACCTACCGCCTGGCCTGGAACCAGTCGGTCACCCGGACCCGCTGGCTGGCCGGCCGGCTGCTGTTCGGCGGCGCCGTGACGGCGGCCGGGTCGGGCCTGCTCAGCCTGGCCGTGACCGTCTGGTCCCGGCACGTCGACGTGGTCTCCAAGGACCGGATCCAGCCGCTGCTGTACGGCTCCCGCGGGCTCGTGCCGATCGGGTACGCGGTCTTCGCCTTCGTCCTCGGCGTGACCATCGGCATGCTCCTGCGCCGCGTGGTCCCGGCGATGGCCACGACCCTCGCCGCCTACGCGGCCGTGGCGGTCGCGATGCCGCTGTGGGTCCGCACGCACCTGGTCGCGGCCGTGCGCGAGAGCACCCCGCTGACCGCCGACGACATCCAGGGGCTCTCGTTCAGCCCGAGCAAGGGCACGATGAGCGTCCGCGGCGCCGACGTCGAGGGCGCCTGGACCGTCTCCACCGGGACGTTCAGGGCCGACGGCAGCGTCTTCACCGGCCCGGGCGACCCGGTGGCGTGCGGCATGCAGACCGGCGGCAGCCCGTCCCGGTGCGGCGAGTGGCTGGCCACGCAGCACCTGCACCTCGATCGGGTGTATCACCCGGACAGCCAGTTCTGGTCGCTGCAGTGGGCGGAGACCGGCCTGTTCCTGGGCCTGGCCGCGCTGCTGGCCGGCTTCTGCTTCTGGTGGGTGCGTCAGCGGGTGGTCTGAACGGCGATGGCGGCGTGGGGCCGGTGCGCGCCGCCGTCACCGTCGGGCCGTTCGAGGCGGCCGACCTCGGTGAAGCCCGCGGCGGCCAGGAGTGCGGCGAACCCGTCGGGCGGATACCGGTAGGCGGTGGTGACCTTGTGCTCGAACGGCTCCACGCGCTCGCCGGTGAAGAAGCCGACGACCATGATGCCGCCCGGGATCAGCGCGCGCCGCAGCCGGGCCAGGACGGCGGGAACGTCTTCGGGGTCGCGGTGGATGAGGGAGTACCACAGCAGCATCCCGGCGATGGAGGCGTCCGCGGCCTCCAGGTGGTCCATCGAGCCCAGGTCGAAGCGCAGGTCCGGGTGGGCCGCCCGGGCGTGGGCGACGAACTCGGGCACCAGGTCGATGCCCGACACGTCGGCGCCGAGCCCGTGCAGGTAGCCGGTGAGGTGCCCGGGGCCGCAGCCCAGGTCCAGCACCGGCCCGGGCCGGCCGGCCAGGTGCCGCCTGATGAAGTCCAGGTCGTCGGGGTGCGTCTTGTCCGGCGATGCGAACATGTCGATGTAGAGCCCGGCCACCGCCGAGTAGGACGCCGCGATCGTCACCGCCCGACCCTATGCCGGCGACCACCGCGGGACGCGGCCGGTGTCGTGCCCGGCGGCCCGGGTGCACGGACTAAAGTACGTGGGTGCAGATCCGATTCGACGTCCCCGCCGACCCGGCCTACCCCGCACGGGTGGCCGCCGTCATGAGCAGTGAGAAGCTGCGGCGGTACCGCAACATCGGCGCCGCGCTCGTAGGGCTGGGCGTCATCGGGCTGGTGGTCACCCGCTACGCGTCCTGGGGTGCGCTCATCCAGCCGCTGTCCCTCGCGATGGTCGTCGGCGGCGCGCTGTCGGTCCTCTACGGGCCGTGGGTGCGGTACAACTCCAAGCGCCGCTCCGGCCGCTACGCCGTCGAGGGCGCCTACGACATCACCGCCGACAACATCATGATGACGAGCGGCTCCGAGTCCGGCGGCATCGCCTGGGACGGGGTTTCGCGGGTGGCGCAGACGCCGGACTTCTGGGTCGTGTACGTCGGGCGCATCCCGGCGACGGTGATCCCCCGGGAGTACATGTCCGAGCCGGACGCGGCGCAGCTGGAGCGGTTCCTGCACGAGCGCGGGCTGCTCGGCGTCTGAGCTCAGCCGCCGACGAACGTCACGGTCTCGCGCAGGTCGGCCCGCCCGGTGCGCAGCGGTGGCACGCCGTCACGCGCGTAGCCGACCGAGACACCACAGAGCAGGACCAGCTCGTCGCCGGCGCCGACCGTCTCGCTCACCGTCGTGCGGTACATCGTCCACATCACCTGCGGGCAGCTGTGCAGGCCCTCGGCGCGCAGCAGCAGCATCACGGTCTGCAGGTACATGCCCGCGTCGGCCCACTGCCCGGGGCCCATCGCCCGGTCGACGTAGCAGAACAGCACCACCGGCGCCCCGAACCCGTCCGAGTTCAGCGCGGCGATCTTCGCCGGCCGGGCCGGGTCGTCGCGCTCGATGCCGAGCGCCGCGTAGCGCTGAGCGGCCGCGGCCGTGAACCGGTCCCGGTACGGCGCCGCCAGCTCCGCCGGGTACATCGGATACTGCCGCTCGTCGCCCGGATCGCCCGCCCGCGCCCGCGCCGTCGCCCGCCGCTTCAGCCCGGCCAGCGGCTCCCCCGCCACGACGTACACGTGCCACGGCTGCAGGTTCCCGCTGGACGGCGCCCGCGCGGCCGCGCCGAGCACCCGCTCGAGCACCTCCCGCGGCACCGGCCGGTCGCTGAACGCCCGCACGGCGCGGCGGCTGTCCACGGCCTCGTACACGTCCACCGCCGGCCCATCCTCTCGATCCACCGCGAACGGTCACAGTCCGGACGGCCGCGGCTCGGCGGGCGCTGCGAGCCGCTCAGCGCCCGCTCAGTGCACGCTGCGCTGCAGCACCCGGTTGCGGGCCTCGAGCGCGGCCTCCAGTGCGGCGCGGGCGGCCCGCTGGGCCCGCTCGGCCGCGAGCCGCCCGGCCTGCGCGCGGTCGCGGGCCCGGGCGGCATGTTTGCGGGCCAGATGGGCCCGTTCGTGGGGTGACGATGTGCGATCCACGCCCTCTATGATTCCAGGCCCGACGGGCCGCGAAACCTGCAATGCCGCTACGGGACCGGGTCGTGCGTCCCGCGGGGCGTCGACGCGTTGCAGCGGCGGATCCGGGCCGCGGTCAGGCGCGAGCCGATGACCAGACCGTAGCGGCGGACCGCCTCCAGCCCGTAGTTGCTGCACGAGGGCACCTGACGGCAGCGCGTCGGCAGATGCGGTGAGAGCCGGCGTTGGTACCCCCGGATCGCCGCCATCCCCGCCCGCACCGGCACACCCGGCCGCACCCCCACCGGGCGCGCCGCCCGCGGAGGCGCCGCGATCGCCAGCACCCCGAGCAGCGACCCGAGCATGAACGGGTTGCAGTCGCACCCGTCGCAGCCGTCACACCCATCGCAACCGTCGCACCCGTCGGGGCTGCACCCGCTCAGGTCCACATCGGACCATCGCCGCCACCAGCTCCGCCGCGGCCCGGCCTCGTCCACGTCCACGCCCGGCATTGTGCGGACCCGGCACGGTACCGATCAAGGCAGCTGTCGCCTGTGCGTCGATTGACGCCGGCGGCTACGCTGCCCGCATGGGAGCCGGACGGGGGCGCTGGTTCGTCGTGCTCGCCGCCGGGCTCGTCGCCGCGGCCGCCGTGGTGCTCGCCGTCCGGCTGCACCGCCCCGCCGATCCGCGGCCGGCCGCCGCCGGGCCGTCGGCCTACCCCACCACCGAGCGGCTGTGCACCGCCGGCTGCGACGCCCGCGGCACGATGCGCTGGTCCGTGCCGGTGCCGGGGCCGTACGTGGAGAGCGGCGGGTTCGTGTTCCCGGCGAGCGCGGACGGGACCGCGTCCGCGCGCTCCTGCAGCCGCAAGGCCGGCCCGGCGTTCTACCTGTGGGCCGGCGACCGGCTGCTCGCCTACGACGCGGCGAGCGGCCGGCTGCGCTGGAACGCCGCGCTGCCGCTCCCGCCCGCCGGCGCCTACTGCCAGATCTTCGCCGACGCGCAGCACGTGATGGTCGTCGCCACCGACGCCAAGGACGGGCCCGACCGGGCCGGCGTCGTCAGCGCCGCCGACGGCCGGGCGGTCGGCAGCTGGGACGCGCCGTATCCGCACGGGCCGGGCAACGTGCCCGCGGCCGCCGTGTCCGGCCTGGCCGGCGACCGGGCGATCTGGCTGCGGTTCTCCGGCGAGGTCAGCGCCGTCGACCTCGCGACCGGGCAGCCCCGGTGGACCTCCCCGGTGGCCCCGTTCGCCGGCTACCACGCCGACGGGGCCGGGCTGTTCCTCGACCGGGCGGGCGGCGGCCTCGAGCAGGTGCAGCGCCTCGACCTCGCCACCGGCGCGCTGACCCGCATCCCGGTGTCGGCACCGATCGGCGCGAACGGCCGGCTGTACATCGGGCGCAGCTCCAGCACCCCCTACGACGGGCTGAGCGGGGTGCTCCTGGCCACCTCCGACGACAGCGCCGCGGCCATCTCGGCAGCCGACGGAACCCTCCTGTGGCGGATCGTGACCGGGCAGGTCCGCGCACCCGGCGTCCCGTACGTGCAGCAGATCTGGACCGTCGACCCGGTGGCCGCGGCCGTGTACGTCGACGGGCCGCAGCCCCAGCAGGTGCGCCGGGTCGCGGCCCGCTCCGGGGAGACCGGCGAGCCGTTCGGGGCGTCCGGGGTGAAGGGCTGGACGGTCCTCGGCGGCGTCGGCGTCCACACCGGCACCGTCAGCGGCGGCCCCGGGCTGCTCGGCGACGAGCCGGCCACGGGCGAGGTCCGCTGGCGGGTGCCCGGGCCGCGCTCGTTCAGCGGCCTCGGCACCGACGCCGCTTCCCCGCTGGTCATGGTGGGCTTGGGCTGCGCCGGCACCGGCGCGCGCCCGATGGACGACGCGCTGCACGTGTGCACCGCACCGGTACTGGTCGCCGTCAACGTCTGAGCGACCAGCACAACCGCCGGAATCGCTCACCCGTCCACCACCGACCGATTTCCACGACCGCCGCTGATCGAGACCACGCTCGGCTCACACCGCGTAGGCCGTCCTAGGAAACTAGGCTCCATCTCCAGGGGCGCTGGCGGCGCGGTCATGGGGTTCGGATGCGGGCCGGCGCTCACGGTTCGTAGGGTGATGACATGGATCATGTCGATGCCGGCCCGCTGTCGATCGCCTACCGGCAGGACGGCCCGGCGGACGGCTGGCCCGTCGTCCTGTCGCACGGCTTCCCCTACGACGTGCACGCCTTCGACGGGGTCGTTCCGGCCCTGACGGACCACGGCGCCCGGGTGATCCGCCCGTACCTGCGCGGCTTCGGCCCGACCCGGTTCCGCGCCGCCGGCACCGTCCGCAGCGGGCAGCAGGCGGCGCTCGGATCGGACCTGATCGCGCTCGCCGACGCCCTGCGGCTGGACGGGCCGATCATCGCCGGGTACGACTGGGGCGGCCTGGCCTCCTGCGTCGCGGCCGCGCTGTGGCCGCGACGGGTGGCCGGCCTGGTGTCGATGGCCGGGTATGACATCATCGACATCGATCGGCAGCGGCACGGCTTCGACCCGGCCGTCGAGCACGCCGTGTGGTACCAGCACCTGTTCCAGACCGAACGTGGCCGCGAGAGCCTCACCGCGCACCGCCGGGCCCTGTGCCGGATGCTGTGGCGGCAGTGGTCGCCGCGGTGGGACTTCGACGACGCGACATTCGCCCGGACCGCCGCGTCGTTCGACAACCCCGACTTCGTCGACGTCGTCATCCACGCCTACCGCCACGCGCTGGGCCAGGCCGAGGGCGATCCCGCGTACGACGACCTCGAGGCCCGGCTGGCCGCCCGCCCGCCGATCACCGTCCCGGCGGTGACGCTCGACGGCGCCACGGACACCTTGAAGCCGGGTGGCACCGCCGACCACGCCCCCATGTTCACCGCCCGGCACGAGCACCGGCTGGTCGACGCCGGCCACAACCTGCCGCAGGAGGCACCGGCCGCCTTCGCCGACGCCGTGCTGACCGTGCGGGCCTGGCTCGTCTCGCCCTGACCGCCCACCGGCCCACGACCCCGTTCGCTGCGGCCGTCAGCGCGCACCGCCGTGCGGCACCGCCACCCGGAGCCGCCACGCCGACGGGCCGCGGCCGCGCGCGGACGGTCGGCCCGCGGCTGCGCGCGGACGGTCGGCCCGGAGCGCCAGCGCCCGCGGGTGCGCCGCCGGCCGCTGAGTGCGCGCGCAGGGCCGAGCCGGCGTGGACCGCACGCCGGCCGCGGACCAGGGCTCCGGGGCAGACCGTGCGCCTGGGGCGATCGACCGGGGCGGGGGCCACCCGCTTCTGCGCAGCCGGCCCCGGTGAGCGCGCGCAGGCCCGGGCCGGCCCGGACCGCACGCCGGGCGCGGGTGTGCGGTTCAGGCGGGAGGCGGTGCGGTGCTCTCGCGGACCTTCAGGGAGGTGGCCAGCTCGACGCCGAGCTGGGGCGGGCGTTCGCCGCGGCCCAGCGCCAGGGCCATCTCCGTCGCCGCGGCGGCCATCTCGACGAGCGGCTGGTGGATCGTGGTCAGGGGCGGGTCGACGAGGGTGGCCACCGCCAGGTCGTCGAAGCCGACGACGCTCAGGTCGGCCGGGATGCGCAGGCCGAGGTCGCGGGCGGCCTTGTAGACGCCGACGGCCTGCAGGTCGTTGGCGGTGAAGACGGCGGTCGGGCGGTCGGGGCGGCGCAGCAGGCCGGCGGCGGCCGCGTGGCCGCCGTCCACGGTGAGCTCGGCCGCGGCGACCACCGCGGCGTCGTACGGCAGGCCGGCCGCGTCGAGGGCCGAGCGGTAGCCGTCCAGACGGGCCCGGCAGTACAGGACGCCGTCGGGGCCGCCGACCATCGCGATCCGCCGGTGGCCGAGCCCGGCCAGGTGCCGGGTCGCGGCCCGGCCGCCGGACCAGTTCGTGGCGCCGACGAACGGGACGTCGTCGGGCAGCTCGCGCGTCGGGTCGAAGACGACGAACGGGATGCCGCGGGCCCGCAGCTGGTCGCGCTGCTCCTGGTTGAGCTGGGCGACGGTGACGACGCAGGCGGGACGCCGCTCCAGGGCGCTGTCGATCCAGTATCGGATGGCGCTGCCCTGCGGCCCGAACTCCGACAGCACCACGCCGACGTGGTGCTTGCGGGCGACCCGCTGGACGCCGTGGATGATCTCGGTGCCCCACATGTGCTCGAGACGCTCGAAGACCAGCTCCATCAGGTCGGTGCGGTTCGGCGGGGTCGGCTTGCGGTAGCCGTACTCGCTGATGAGCGCCTCGACCCGGGCCCGGGTCTCGGCGGCCACCCCGGATCGGCCGTTGATGACCTTCGAGACCGTCGGGACCGAGACGCCGGCCGACTCGGCGATGTACGCGATGGTGACCGGCGTCGAAGCGTCACCTGCGTCCATCCGGTCAGGATAGCGGCTCATAGTCGAACCAATCGGCGTGCACGGTGCCCTGCGTCGCGTACAGCCCGATGACCCGGCCGGTGAACCCGCCGGCCACCTCCGTCGACAGATAGCGCCCTTCGAGGGTGGCCAGGGCGCAGAAGGTGCCGTCGAAGAACTCGATGCCGAGCGTGAGGCTGTCCGGGCCGGCGAGGGGGTCCCAGTCGCCGGCCGTCTCGGCGATGTCGATGCGCAGCACGACCGGGCCGGGCTGGACGGCCATCTTCTCGACCACGGTGCGCAGCGTGCCGACGACCGCGTGGACGGCGACGGCGCCCTCGGACGCCTCGATCGAGTACCGGTGCCGGTCGTCGAGGCGGACGGCGAGGCCGCCGGTGCCCGCGGCGGCGTCGATTTTCGTCCGGACCCGGCATGATCGATGCTGCTGACGCCGGCCGACGAAAATCGAGCGGAGCGTCAGCCAGCCCGGGCGGACCTTGTTCGTGACCTGGTCGACGGTCCGGCCCCGCGGTGAGATCCAGCGCGGGTCCAGCTCGGCGGCGTCGAAGTCGTCGCGGACCGGGGGTTCGGCGGCCGGGTACAGCGGCCAGGGCAGTGGCGGCAGTTCGACAGGCACCTCGCCGACCACCGGCCAGCCGTCGTCGTCCCACCGGACCGGGGCCAGGAACGTCTCGCGGCCGAGGACGTGCCAGCCGGGGGTGCCGCCGCCCGGGCGCACGCCGAGCAGCACCATCCACCACGAGCCGTCCGGGGCCTGGACCAGGTCGGCGTGGCCGGTGTTCTGGATCGGGTGGTCGGTGCCACGGTGCGTGACGATCGGGTTGCGCGGGCACGGGTCGAACGGCCCGGCCGGTGTCGGGCCGCGGGCGACGGACACCGCATGGCCACGCTCCGTGCCGCCCTCCGCGAGCAGGAGATACCAGTGGTCGCGGATGCGGTACAGATGCGGCGCCTCCGGGGCTTTGGCTCCGGGCGACCCGGACCAGATCGGGTACGGCTCGCCGAAGGTCCGGCCGGTCTCCGGGTCGAGGCGCACCTGGTTGACGCCGGCGGTCGTGCAGTAGCAGGTGCCGTCCTCGTCGTCCCAGGCCAGGTCCGGGTCGATGCCGTGGACGCCGGGCAGCGGGAGCGGATCGGACCAGGGGCCGGCCGGATCGGTCGTGGTGACGATGAAGTTTCCGCCACCGCTGACATTCGTGACAATAAGCCAGAAACGCCCGCCATGGTACCGCAGAGTAGGCGCGTAGACACCGCCCGAGGCAGGGGTGCCGGGCGGCAGGTGCAGCTGGCCCGGCCGGTCGAGGACGTTGCCGATCTGCGTCCAGTGCACCAGGTCCCGGCTGTGCAGGAGCGGGATGCCGGGGAAGTACTCGAAGCTGGAGCAGGCCAGGTAGTAGTCCTCCCCCACGCGGCAGACGCTCGGGTCGGGGTGGAAGCCGGGCAGGACGGGGTTGGTGGGCGACGTCATCCTTTGATTGCTCCGATCAGCATGCCCTTGACGAAGTGGCGCTGGACGAACGGGTACACGAGGAGGATCGGGATCAGGGTCAGGGTCACCACCGCCATCTGGATCGACAGCGGGGCCAGGGCCTGGTGGCCGGCGAGCTGGCCGCTGGTGATTCCGGTGCCCGGGGTCGGGCTGCCGAGCAGGGTGTAGGTGTACACGATCATCTGCAGCGGCCACGTACCGTTGTCGGGGAGATACAGCAGCGCATTGAAGAAAGAATTCCAGTAGCCGACCGCGTAGAACAGCGTGATGACGGCGACGACGGGTTTCGAAACCGGCACCACGACCGACCACAGCACCCGCCACTCGTTCGCGCCGTCGAGGCGGGCCGAGTCGATGAGGTCCGGCGCGGTGTTCATGAAGAAGCCGCGCATCACGATGATGTTGAACACGGAGACGGCGCTGGGCAGGATCAGCGACCAGTAGTTGTCGTAGCCGCCGAGCGCCGACACGACGATGAACGTGGGGATGATGCCGCCGCCGAAGAACATCGTGACGATCAGCGTCATCAGCAGGGTGCGGTGGGCGAACGAGCCGCGGCGCGACAGCCCGTACGCGCACATGACAGTCGTCAACATCGACAACAATGTGCCGACGAGCGTGATGACGACGGAAATCACCAGCGAGTGCATGATCAGCGCGTTGGCGAAGATCTGCCGGTAGGACTGCAACGTCAGGTTGTCGGGCAGCAGGACCATGCCGCCGGCCCGGTTGATCGCCGCCTGGTCGGACAGGCTGGTGAGCACGACGGAGTACAGGGGGACGGCGAGCACGAGCAGCACGACGGTCAGCACCGCGCCCTTGCCGGCCCGCCCGGCCACCGTCGGTGGCTCCTGCCAGATCGGTCTCGTCATCGCCGATACAGCCCGTCTTCGCCGAAGGCGTGCGCGAGGCGGTTCGCGGCCAGGATCAGCATCAGCGACAGCACGCCCTTGAACAGCCCGGCCGCCGCGCCGTAGCTGAAGTTGTTGTTGACGACGCCGTAGTAGTACGCGAACGTGTCGAGCACCTCGGCCGCGTCCCGGCCTACCATGTCCCGCTGGATCAGCATCTGCTCGAACCCGACGGTGAGGGCGTTGCCGAGCCGCAGGACGAGCATCAGCACGATGACACTGCGTAACCCAGGCAGCGTGATGTGCCACAGCCGCCGCCACCGCCCGGCCCCGTCGGCCGCGGCCGCCTCGTACAGCTGCGGGTCGATCGCGGCGAGCGCGGCCAGGAACACGATGATGCCCCAGCCGGCCTCCTTCCAGACCGCCTGCGCGGTGACGAGGAGCTTGAATGTGTCAGGGTCGGTCATCACGTCCCAGGTGCGCAGGTCGTGGCGGCGCAGGAATGCGTTGAGCACGCCCGCGCCGCCGAGCATCTGCTGGAAGATGGTGACGACGAGCACCCACGAGAAGAAGTGCGGCAGGTAGACGACCGACTGGATGAACGCGCGGATGCTCGGATTGAGAATCGAGTGCAGCAGGATCGCCAGGGCGATGGGAATCGGGAAGTACAGCACCAGCTGGACCGCGCTGATGACCAGGGTGTTGCGCACCGCCGACCAGAACAGCGGGTCGCCGAGCAGGACTTCGAAGTTCGCCGTCGCGACCCACGGGCTGTGCATGAAGCCCGTGTAGACGCTGTACTGCTGAAACGCCATGACGGTGCCGAGCATCGGCGTGTATGCGAACACGAGGAGCAGCCCGACGGCCGGCAGCGTCATGAGCACCAGCGGCCAGTCGCGGCGCGCTTTCTTCATTGCCCCGTGCCGTATTTGCCGCGGATGTCGTCGTAGAACCGGCGCAGCTGGTCGCCGCCCTGCTTGCGCCAGGTGTCCACACTGGACTTGAATGCGCCGATCGGTTTGCGGCCGAACCGCACGTCCTTGATGGTGTCCTCGACCTGCTGCTCGATCGATGCGTACTGCGCCGGTTCGGCGATGTTCATCCCGTAGAACAACGGCCGGACGGCGTGTTTGACGGCGTCCGCCTGCCACGCCGCGAAGTCCTTCACGACCTGGGTGAGGCCGTTCTTGACGAGGGTGACGGCGGGCGGGCTGACCAGGAACTGGTAGCCCTGGGCCACCTCCTGCTGCCCCTTGCCGGTGAGCACCGGATTGCCGCCGGTCATGGTGAAGTCGACGCTTTCGGCGCCGAAGTTCACCAGCAGGTACTCCTTGGAGCCGTACGGGGCGGCCAGATAGTCGGCAATGGCCAGGCATTCGCGGATCTGCGCGTCGGACAGTTTCTTGTTGAGGTAGCTGAACCAGCCGGCACCCGGGCTGAGTTCGATGCCGGCGGTGCCGCCCGAGGCCGAGAAAACCTTGAAAGCCTGGCGGTTGTACTGCGCATCGGCCGCCAATCCGCCCTTGGCATCGTCACCGTCCCAGCCGCCGGTCCCCCCGCCCTGGACGGCTACCTTGCCGCTCCAGAATCGCTGCCGGCCCTGCTGGGTGTTGTTGGCGAGCGCGTCCGGGTGCACGTAGCCGGACTTGGCGATTTTCGCGGCGAAGTTCAGCGCCTCCAGCATGGCTTCGGTCTCGTACTGGTTCACGAGTTTGCCGCTCGCGTCCGCTGACCACTTGCCGTACAAACCGAAGGGGAATTTCAAATAGGGCCAGAGGTCGTCGAAGGCCCATCGCCCCGCGCCGGTGTCGGTCAGTTTGGCGCCGAGTGCGAAAAGGTCGTCGATGTGCCGCAGCTCCGGGCCGGCGCCGGCGGCGTCGAGGAGGTCCTTGCGGTAGAAGATGTATCCGCCGAATCCGCCGGCGGACGGGAAGCACGGCAGGCCGTACAGTTTGCCGTTCCAGACTCCGGCCTGCCATGCGGCGGACGCAATGGCGGCCAGGTTCGGATACCTGGCGACGTTGCCGCCGGACAGATACGGCGTCAGATCGGCGAACCGGTCAAGCGCGGCGCCGAGGTTCAGCTTCGCGTTGGCCCAGCCGGGGATCTGCAGCCAGTCGGGCAGGTTGCCGGAGGCGAACAGCGCGGGAATGGAGTCGACGTACGTGTTGCCGTCGCTCGGCTGGAGCTTCAGTGTGGCGCCGAGCGCCTTGTTCACGGCGTCGTAGTAGGCGTTGCCGCTGGACGGCGGGATCGAGCCCCACAGGGGAGTCCGGGTCACATAGGTGCCGCCCTTACCGGGAGTGCCGCCGACCGTCGCCACCGGGTCCTTGGGGTAGCTCAGGAACGCGGAGTCGGACGCGGCCCCACCGGCGCCGGTCACGGACGGTATGTCGGCGGTGACGGCCCGGCTGGGGATGTAGTCGGGTAACGCCTTCTTCAGGTCGTCCGCACCGGTCGTGCCCGGGCCGCTGTTCGTGGGCGCGTCTCCGCAGGCCGCGAGGAGGGCCGGGGTGGCGAGCGCCGCGCCGGCGGCCGCGAGGAGCCGCCGCCGGGACAGTCCGGCGTTCATGCAGTGACCACCGAGCAGGCCGAGCCGTTGAGGGCGAACGCCGTCGGGCTGGCGTCGCTGGCCGTCCAGCCGCCCTGGAAGCCGAACGAGGTGCTGCCGCCGGCCGGGATGGCGGCGTTGTAGGAGGCGTTGACGGCGGTGGCCGCCTTGCCACTCTGAGTGACCGTCGCGTTCCACGCCGTCCCGACGGTCGTGTCGCCCGGGAACGTCCACGTGAGCGTCCAGCCGTTGATGGCGGCCGGGCCCGTGTTGGCGACCGTCACCGTGCCGACCAGGCCGCCCTGCCACTCCTGCTTCGTGTAGGTCACCTTGCACGTGCCCTGCGGGGCGCTCGGCGATCCGCTGCCGCTCCGGCTCGGGCCGGCGCTCGGAGACGTGCTGCCGCTCCGGCTCGGGCTCGCGCCCGGCGACGCGCTGCTGCGGCTCGGGCTCGGCGACGTGGTCGTCGCCTTGTGGAGGGTGACGACGGCGATGGAGTACGCCGCAACGGTCTGCGCGGACGCGGACCCGGTCGTCGCCGTGCCGATCGCCGACGCGTTCTTCAGGTACGAGAAGACGGTCGGCGGGCCGGCCGCCGGCGTGAAGCCGCTGTAGGCCAGGTTGACGGTGACGGCGTTGTTCGGGTCCTTGTTGATGAGCATGACACTGACGTCGCCGTTGGCCTTCTTGACGGCGTGCGTCGACAGCATCGCGGTCGACGATGTCGTCTTGAGGAGCTGGTCGCCGGGGCCGCCGAGCCGGCCGAGCATCTGCAGGCCGTAGTACGACGGGAACGGTGTGTTCGCGGGCGGCTCACAGGACGCGCCGCTGGAGAGCATGCCGCCGTCGTTGTAGTCGGTGGCGCCCTGGATCGTCGTCACCTTGCTGCAGTCGGTGCCGTTGCGCAGATCCCACCAGTCGACGTTGAACGCGCCCTGCTCCATCCAGGTCAGATACATGTCGGGCGTGTACAGGCCGGAGGGTGACGTGTTGAGCGCGTACTGCGAGTTGGCCTCGGTGACCGCGATGGCGAGGTTCGGCTGGATCGTCCTGAGGGCGCTCATCATCGCCGGGATGTCGGCCTGCGGCTTGGTGAGCATCTCCGCTTCGCTCGTGCTGTACGGGTAGTGGTGCACGATCCCGAAGTCGATCTTCGATCCGGCGATCGACAGCACGGTGTGGTTCCAGTCCTTGGTGTCGCCGGGCCCGACGATCCCGTCCGGCCAGTTGCCGGGCGTGGTCAGCACCGCACCGATCTTGATGGTCGGGTCGACGGCCTTCATCGCGGTCACGAACTGCAGCACGTTCGTCGCGTACGTGGTCGCGGTCTTGCTGTCGTGCTTGTCGATCTCCCAGTTCGCGCCGTAGAGGCCGTTGCCGTACAGCTCGTTGCCGATCTCCCAGTATTTGATGCCGTAACCCTTGGTGACGTTCGCATAGCGCACCCAGTCCGCCGCCTCCTGGGGCGTGCCGGACCCGTAGTTCGCGGTGATGATGGGGGTGGCACCGGCCGCCTTGACCATGGCCACGAACGGGTCGAACTCGGTGTTGGGCGCGACGTAGCCGCCGCCCTCGACCGTGTGCGTCTGCCAGTGGTAGCCGTCGCTGTAGCTGCCCCCGGGGTACCGGACGGCCGTGATGCCCGCCCCGGACAGCTGCGTGGACGTCGACGCGTCGTTCATGCGCCCGTCCCAGACCGCGACGTTCATGCCGACACCGGCGCCGTCGATGGTGCGCAGCGTCTGCCCGGCATCGACCGACACCGTCGCGGCCGTGGCGGCGGCGGCGGCCGCGGACGGCACGACCAGGGCGGTGAGGCCCGTGGCGGCGAGCAGCACCGCCCCGGTCAGCGCAGGGAGCCTTCGCATAGTTCCTCCCATTCGGGTGATATGCCTGGAAACTTTCGGCAATCGAGACCGATAGTTGCCAGACCCGATGAAGGAGGTCAATCGTTGGTCGCAGTATTCGCCGGTCGCCGCAGCCCGCCGGCGAAACTTTCAGTGCTCGCGTCGCCGGCTCAGTGCAGGTACACGATGCGGCCCCGTCCGTGGCGGGTCTCGCTCAGCTCGTGCGCGGCGGCGGCCTCCTCCAGCGCGAACGTCGCCGCGACGGGAATGCGCAGGTCGGTGTGGAGCAGGCCGTGGACCGCGAGCGGGTCGCTGAAGCCGCTGGACATGTGCACGCCGTGCTCGGCCGCGGCGAAGTCGGCGATCGTCACCACCTTCGCCGGGTCCCCGGCGATGGCGATCAGGTCCGGCAGCGCGCCGCCGAAACAGTCGAAGACGCCGTCGGCGTGCTTGACGCGGTCGGGCAGCCCTTCGCCGTACGTGGTGGGTTCGGCGCCGAGGGAGCGCAGGAAGTCGTGGTTGGCCTCGCTCGCGGTGCCGATGACGCGCAGGCCGCGCGCTCGGGCCACCTGGACGGCGACCGCGCCGGTGCCACCGGCGGCCCCGTTGATCAGCAGCGTCCGGCCGGGCCCGAGGGCCAGCCGGTCCAGGACGCGGGCGCTGGTCTCGAGCGGCCCGGTCGCGCCACCGGCCTCGGCCCAGTTCCACGCGGCCGGCTTCGGTGCCCAGGCGACGAGGACGGCGAAGTCGGCGTTGGCACCGCGCCGGCTCATCGCGGTCATCCCGAACACCGCGTCGCCGATCGCCGCCCCGGTGACCCCGGCACCGATCTCGTCCACCACACCGGCGGCGTCGAAGCCGGTGCGGTACGGCAGCGGAGTCGCGATGACACCCTGCAGACGCCCGGACCGGACGATCGTCTCCCCCGGCGAGAACCCGGACGCCCGCACGGCGATACGGATCTCCCCCGGCCCCGCATGCGGCTCAGGAATGTCGTCGACATGGACGACACTCGGCGGCCCGTACTCGGTGAACTGCACAGCTCTCATGCCGCCGGAACGTAACGGAACACCCCGTCCGGTTGGCTAAAATGAGAGCGGTGACGGCCGAAGTGAGGCAACCGGGGCGCTCCGACGCCCGCGACAACCGGACCCGCATCCTGGCGGTCGCCCGCGCCGCGTTCGCCGCCGACGGTCTGGACGTGCCGATCCGGGAGATCGCCCGCCGCGCCGAGGTCGGACCGGCGACCGTCTACCGCCACTTCCCGACGAAGGAAGCCCTGTTCGCAGCCGCGTTCGCCGCGCCGCTGGAGCTGTGCTCCACGATCGTGGCCGAGGGCCTGGCCGCCCACGACCCGTGGCGCGGATTCTGCCTGGTGCTCGAGCGCCTGATGGAGGTGCACGCGCTGGACCGCGGGTTCGCTCGCGCCTTCACATCGTTGCCCTACTTCACGGCCGACCGCGATCGCACGATGCAGATGCTGCTGCGGTTGATCCACCGCGCGAAGTCCGCCGGCGCCCTGCGCTCCGACTTTGTGCTGGAGGATCTCGTCCTGGCCTTGATGGCCAACGACGGCATCCAGGCCGACTCCCAGGCCGCCCGCACCGCCGCCTCCCGCCGCCTGGCCGCGCTCATGCTCCAGTCCTTCCACGCCCACCCCGTCCCAACTCCACTCCCCCCACCCGCCCGCCTCCCGCTGACCCTCCGCTGACGTCCGACGTAGACGGGTGCTGCGGGACAGCTGTCGACGTCGACGCCCGGTGCCGAACAGCCGTCGACGTTGACGGCGCTGCGGGACAACTGTCGACGTTGACGCGTAGTGCCGAACAGCCGTCGACGTCGACGCTATTGCGGGACAGACGTCGACGTCGCCGCGTGGCGCTGGACAATCGTCGACGTCGACGGTGCTGCGGGACAGTCGTCAACGTCGACGCCTGTGCCGGACAGTCGTCGATATTGACACCTGGTGCCGGAGCCTCCACGCGGCTGCGGGCGTCGGCTTGATGCGTTCGGTCTGGCTGTGACGGCATTCGTGGCGCTGGACCAGTCCGGTGATGGGGCCGGTGGGCCAGCGGCTGCGGTCCTCGCTTGGCATCCGCTGGTCCTCGGCACGGTCCACGCGGCCCGGTCGGCCGCAGACTCTCATCGGCTTGGCAATCGGCGTGGAGTGGTTCGCGGTGGTCGGGGCGGCGGGCCAGGATGCCGGGTGCAGGTTGGGGTTTGTGACCGTCGTCGGAACCCTGAAATGAGCGGACGCGCCGCCCCGGCCGGTCCGCGAGCACTGTGCCGGCGCGGCGCTGCACGGAAAGGCGGTGCACGGGGTGACGGGGCATGGGGAGGCGGGGCCGGCGTGGGTGTTGCGTCTGCGGTACGCCCGGCGGGGCGGATCGGCGCGGGCGGATCGGCCGAAAGCACGGTGATCGGCTCGCACCAATGACCGGGGTGATGACCGGTCTGCGTACCGATGACCCGGGCGGCGGCAGCGGCGACGATCGACGGTATGAAGGCGATAGTGCAGGAGCGGTACGGGCCGCCGAGTGTGCTGCGATATGCGGAAGTGGCCACGCCCGTCCCGGCCGCCGACGAGGTGCTGGTGCGCGTCCACGCCGCCGGTGTCAACGCGGCCGACTGGCACATGCTGCGGGGCGATCCGAAGCTGGCTCGGCTGACCGTGGCGGGGTTCGGGCTGCGCGGGCCGAAGCAGTCGATCCCCGGGCGCGACTTCGCCGGCGTCGTCGAGTCGGCCGGTAGTGCGGTCGAGGATCTCTCACCCGGTGATGAGGTGTACGGCACGAGTGCGGGCGCCTTCGCCGAGTACGTCTGTGCCAAGTCGGGCACCGTCGCCCGCAAGCCGGCCGGGCTGACGTTCGAGGAGGCCGCGGCGCTGCCCCTGGCCGGCGTGACGGCCCTCGGTGGGCTGCGCGACCTGGCCGCGGCTCAGCCCGGTGGGCGCCTGCTCGTCAACGGCGCCTCGGGTGGTGTGGGCATGTTCGCGGTACAGCTGGCCAAGGCCATGGGTCTGCACGTCACAGGCGTGTGCAGCACCCGCAACCTCGAGCTCGTCACGGGCTTCGGCGCCGACGAGGTCATCGACTACACGCGCCACGACTTCACGCGCGGGGGGCGGCGCTACGACGTCGTCTTCGACCTGGTGGCCAACCGTTCCCTGGCGGCGCTGCGCCGCGCGGTCACCCCGGCCGGTGTGCTGATCCTGGCGGGCGGCGGCGTGTACACGGGCGGCAGCCTGGTCGGGCCGATGGGGCTGGTCATCGTCGGGCTGCTGACCGGCCGCCTCGTGCGCCAGCGCATCGTGCTGCTCGCCGCCGCGCCGGACCGTGAGCGGCTCGACACCCTCCGCGAGTACGTCGAGGCGGGCCACGTCAGGCCGGTCATCGAGCGCACGTACCCGCTGCACCGGGCCGCGGCGGCGATCACCCACCTGGAGACCGAGCACGCGCGCGCGAAGATCGTGATCACGTGCAGAATCGAGGGGTGAACGAGTACAGCGACAGGGGTGTGGCCCGGGTCCTCACCCAGGCGCGGCAGGGCGTGCGGCGGTACGCCCCGCAGGAGGCCGACGCGGCCCGCCGCCGCGGTGCCCTGATCGTCGACACCCGCACCGAGACCCAGCGCGCCGAGACGGGCGAGCTCCCGGGCGCCCTGGTCATCGACCGCACGGTCCTCGAGTGGCGCCTCGACCCGGCAAGCCCCGACCGCATCGCGGAGGCGACCTCGTATGACGTGGAGGTCGTCGTGGTCTGCCGCCAGGGTTACAGCTCCAGCCTGGCCGCCGAGAGCCTCCGCCGTGTGGGCCTGCACCGCGCCACCGACCTGGCCGGCGGCGTCGAAGCCTGGGTGCGGGCGGGCCTGCCCCTGCGCCGCTGACCCGCCGACGTGCGCCGCTGCCCCGCCGACCTGCGCCGCTGCCCCGCCGACCTGCGCCGCTGCCCCGCCGACGTCCGCCGCTGACAACGCCGACGTGCGTAGCTGACACCTGCCGGCGCCTGCGGTCGGGCGTCGACTGCGGCCGGGCGCCAGCCGCCGGTCGGACGCCAGCCGCCGATCAGGCGGTGGCTGCCGGTCAGGCGGTGGCTGCCGGTCAGGCGGTGGCTGCCGGTCAGGCGGTAGCTGCCGGTCAGGCGGTAGCTGCCGGTCAGGCGGTAGCTGCCGGTCAGGCGGTGGCTGGCGGTCAGGCGGTGGTGAACGGGGCCGTCATGGCGGTCAGGAGGGAGTGTTCGTCGTCGTCGCCGGACAGGTGCCAGGTGAAGACGCCGCGCAGGGATCGGTCGGCGGCGAAGCGGGCCCGCTCGGCTATCGACTCCGCGTCCTCGTAGCTGACGAACGTGCTGGTGTGCTCGTTGTACAGCCACGGTGAGCGGGCCACCGGGTGGTGGTGGCGCTGCCAGGCCGGGTCGGGGAGCAGGGTGCGTCTGACGTCTCGCCAGTCGTAGGTGTCGGTGGTGCCGATCTGGGGCTGGTAGAGGCCGGCCCGGGTGCCGGGTGACGCGACCACGAAGCCGCGGGCGTAGAACGGGACGCCCAGGACCAGCTTGTCGCGCGGGACGCCTCGCTGCTCGTAGTACGCCACCGCGCCCTCGACGTTGTTCCAGCGGCGCAGCGGGGCGGGCATCGGGTCGTCGGCGACCTCGGTCAGCGGGGCGTTGAAGGTGGCGACCGGTGAGAAGCCGGTGCCGAAGTCGTACGTCATCAGGTTGACGAAGTCGAGAAGCGTGGCGAGCTCGGCGAGTTCGTAGCTCTCCGCCGGGTCGTACGGGCCGTTGGACTGCAGGCGACCCGCGGGCAGGGCGGCGGTCAGCAGGCGGTCCGGGCCGAGGCGGTCGCGCAGCTCGCGGGCCAGCAGCGTCGCGTTGCGGCGGTCCTCGGGGCGGTGGACCAGCTCCGCCGGGCCGCCCGAGACGGGGAACTCCCAGTCCAGGTCCACGCCGTCGAAGGCGGCGGCCAGCGGCATGAGCTCGTCGGCGAACGCGGCCCGGGCACGTGCGCTCAGCGCCGCGTCCGAGAAGCCTCCGGCTCCCCAGCCGCCGACCGACAGTACGATCGAAGCACCGGCTTGTCGCAGCGTGGCAAGGGCTTCGAGGTGGGCCGGGGCCCCGGGTGGGAGCGTGAGGTGGCCGTCCTCGACTGTGGCGAAGGCGTAGAACAGGTGGGTCAGCCGGCCGGGCGGGACCGCCCACGGGAAGCTCGTCGCGGGCAGGTAGGCGCCGAGCACGGCCGGGGCAGTGATCATCAACGCACCCTAACAGCAGCCCCGAGATCAGGGCGGAGACCGACTTGGTGACCTTGGCCGCTGGTCGACACCGTCCGTGGACGGCGGCGGGATTCGAACCCGCGTAACCACCTTGGGTTGGAAGTAACGGTCGCCTGCGCACCGGGGATGCTGTGCCCACATCGTGCAGCATCGCCGGCCCGTGCGGCAAAGCATTTAGCGGACCAGTTGACTGCCCGGCCGGGCAGCCGCAGGGCTGGCTGGTGTCGCAGCAGTGCGGGCGGACCGCACCGTCCACAATGGCCGATGCAGGGCGAGTCACGCCGTCCACACTGAAGGCGCCGGTCGGCCACCGTAAGCGCCCCTGCGCCGCGTGGGTGCGAACCGCGGCGGCGCCACCGGCACCATCGCCGTCGTCGCGCCCCGTGGGTGCGGACGGCGCCCGGACCATCGGCCTGCCCCGGTGCCGGCCTGAGCCCGCGCTCGGCCGTCAGATGTCGAACAGCGCGAACAGCCGCGGGTCGGCGAACGTCACGCTGCTGCGCACCTGCCCGCGGTACACCCGGAAGATCTGCAGTGAATGCGGTAGGCCGTCCGGCGAGTAGGCGGCGAGGCCGGGCGCGCCGTTGGCGGTGATGGGCCGCGTCCGCCAGCCGGGGCCGCGCATCGCGAAGACGCGCTCCATGAAGGTGGCGTAGTGGTGCCGGCCGGCGAGCCACAGGTTCACCGGCGGCATCTCCAGGACGACGTCGGCGGCGAGCAGGCGGGTGAGGGCGGGCACGTCGGCCGCCTCGAACGCGCTCGCGTAGCGCTCGACCACGGCCCGCTCGTCCGGGTCGGCCGGCTCGCGCAGGTCGTCCAGCTCCGGTGCGGCCTCGCGCAGCGCCGCCCGGGCGCGCTGGAGGCTGCTGTTCACCGACGCGACGCTCGTGTCGAGGGCCTCGGCGACCTCGGCCGCGGAAAGCTGCAGCACCTCGCGCAGGACAAGCGCGGCCCGCTGCCGGGCCGGGAGCAGCTGCAGCGCCGCGACCAGGGCGAGGCGCAGACCGGCGCGCTGCTCGGCGGCGTCGGCGGGGTCGCCCAGCCGGGCGTCCGGGAACGGCTGGAGCCACGGGATGTCGAGGCTCGGGGTGAGCGGCGCGTGCGGGTCGTCGCCGGGCGGCCCGAGACCGCTCGGCAGCGGGCGGCGGGCCCGGCCCTCCAGAGCGGTGAGGCAGGCGTTCGTCGCGATCCGGTGCAGCCACGTGCGCACGGACGCGCGCTGCGGGTCGTAGCGGTCGGCCGCCTTCCACGCGCGCAGCAGCGTCTCCTGGACCAGGTCCTCGGCCTCCTCGACGGACCCGAGCATCCGGTAGCAGTGCGCCAGCAGGTCACCGCGGTACGGCTCGAACTGCGTCACGCCGGGAGCGTACGCGATGAGTTCCGCGGGCGGCGGCGGTATGTGGTGGTGAGAACGGTCCCCGACGAAAGGAACCACCGATGGGCGACATCATCGTCATCCAGTTCAGCACCCTGGACGGCGTGGTCTCGGACCCCGACGGCCGCTCCGGTACCGCCTATGGCGGCTGGGCGTTCCGATACGGCCCCGGCGCGGTCAGTGACGACAAGTTCCGCCTCGGCGCGCGGATGGAGCGCGACGGCGTGCAGCTCTACGGCCGCGGCACCTGGGAGAGGTTCGCGAAGCTGTGGCCGGGCCGCGACAGCGACTATGCGCGCGTGATGAACGCGGTCCCGAAGCGGGTCGCCACGCGCCGCGGCATCGACGCGTCGGCCTGGTCGAACTCGGCCGCGATCGACGGTGACGCGGTCGCCTGGGCCGCGGCCGAGCGGGCGCGGCGCAACGTGGTCGTGATCGGCAGCCTGAGCCTGGTGCACGCCCTGGCCGCGGCGGACCTCGTCGACGAGTACCGAATCCTCACCTTCCCGCTGGTCACCGGTGCGGGTGACCGGCTGTTCGCCGACGGCGTGCCGGGCGAGTTCCGGTTCACGGACGCCGAGACGGTCGGCGCGGCGGTGCTGACGGTCCTGCGCCGCAAGGACTGACACCCGGCTGCCACCGGCCCTGGAGCAGGACGCCGGGCACGGACGGGGCGGGCCGCACCAGGCACCGGTGTGGCCCGGCCCGGGTCAGGGCGTGTGGAGGGCGGGGACCCAGTGCCCGCCGTAGCGCTGGCGCAGGTCGGGGCGGTCGCGGTCGGTGCCGGTCACCACGCCGCGGCACAGGGGCGAGCCGCAGTGGCACACCATGCTGAAGGCGGGGTGTGCGGTGCTGGTGGCGTAGTCGTTCGTGAGCTCCTCGTCCGCGGCGATGTCGCGGCGGGCGGAGAGGGTGTAGGCGTCGGTCCACCACAGGTTGGGGTCGCAGCTGTGGTTGCCCTTGCCGTTGGGGCGGTCCGGGGGCAGGACCAGGTTGAGGATGGCGGTGACGGCGATGGTGTCCACATACCGGCCGGCGCCGCGCAGCATGGCGTCGAGCTCGGGCCAGCCGACCAGGCGACCACCCAGGCGGGACACCGGCGTGCCGGCGGCGATGGGAGCGCGGGCGAACAGGCCGTGCCCGGCGATCGGCGACGGGCGGACCTCGGCGTCCGGGTGGAGCCAGCAGTCCGGTGCCGGAGGCGGCGGCTCGGTCATGCGCCCTCCGCTCCGCTCCGGGCACTCGACCGCCGAACTGCACCCCTGATGACCGGCCCCTCCGCAAGCTCCGGACCGGTCATGACGGGTGCGTCAGGCCGTGGCCCGGCCGGTCGACGGTGGGCCCGGCCGGGGCGCGGCGGCCGGGGCGGGTGCGGGTCAGGGCCGGGACCTCCGCGACGCCGCGACCCCACCCGGGGCAGCGCCGCCTCATCGGGCCGGGAGCCCCTCGACGAGCAGCGTGCAGAGGTCGGCGAGGACTGTCTCGCGGTCGGCCTGGCTCCACTCCTGGGCGTGGGCGGGGTGGTGGAACGCGGCGGTGGCCGCGAACACGGCACGGGCCGTCGCGGCGGTGCCGACGATGGACTCCAGCTGGCCCAGGAGCGCCTCGACGTGCTCGCCCGCGACGACGCTGTGCTCGGCGGCGAGCACCCGGTAGGTCGCGAAGATCTCGGGGTCGCGGGCGGCGGCGTCGCGCTTGGCCCGGAAGAGCGCGAACACCCATGCCCGGAGGCGCTCGGCCGGGCCGGTGGCGGTGTCCGCGGCGATGGCGGCCAGGTCGTCGTACGCGCGGTGCAGCCAGCGGCGGGTCACGGCCTCGCGCAGGGCGGCCTTGGACGGGAAGTGGCGGTAGACGGCCGCGTGGCTGACGCCGAGGGACCGGGCGACGTCCACGACGGTGGCCTTCGCGGGGCCGTGCCGGCGCAGGACGTCCTCGGTGGCCAGCATGATGGTCTCGGCGTCGAGCACGGCGCGACTCTAGCGCTCGCTGTCGAGCATCGCCATCTGCGGCGCGCCGTACCTGGTGCCGGCGACGGCCCCGGCGGGGACCGCCTCCTCGATGGCGGCCAGGACGTCTGGCTCCAGGACGAGTTCGGCCGCGTCGAGGGCCGCGGCGACCCGGCCGGGGCGGCTGGCCCCGACCAGCGCCACGATGTCGTCGGCCTGGGCGAGTACCCACGAGATCGACAACTGGGCGATGGTGACGCCGAGGCCGTCGGCGATCGGGCGCAGGCGCTCGACGAGTGCGAGGTTCGTGGCCAGGTTCGCGCCGTGGAACCGGGGCAGGTGCCCGATCTCGCCGCCGCCCGTGTAGGAGCCGGTGAGCAGGCCGTGGGCGAGCACGCCGTAGGCGGTCACGCCGATGCCGAGCTCGCGGCAGACCGGCAGGATCTCCCGCTCGGGACCGCGGCTGAACAGGGAGTACTCGATCTGCAGGTCGGCGATCGGGTGGACCGCGTGGGCCCGGCGGATGGTGGCCGCGCCGACCTCGGAGAGCCCGACGTGGCGCACCCAGCCCGCCGCCACCATCTCCGCCGCCGCGCCGACGGTGTCCTCGATCGGCACGGCGGGGTCGAGGCGGGCCGGGCGGTAGATGTCGATGTAGTCGGTGCCGAGCCGCTGCAGCGAGTACGCCAGGGAGCTCTTGAGCGACGCCGGGCTCATGTCCATGCCGACGAACTGCCCGGCCGGGTCGCGCAGGCCGCCGAACTTGTCGCTGATGACGGCCCGCTCCCGGTCGCCGGGGCGCAGCGCCTGGCGGATCAGCCACTCGTTGTGCCCGTTGCCGTAGAAGTCGCCGGTGTCCAGCAGGGTGATGCCGGCGTCGAGCGCGGCGCGGACGGTCGCCACGCCGGCCTCGTCGCCGGCGTCGCCGGAGGACATCTGGTTGCAGCCGAGCCCGATCGCGGACACCAGCGGGCCGTGGGTTCCAAGCCGTCTCATACGCCGACGCTAGCCCACCGGGTTACAGATTACAAATTCTGTAACTTGACACCCCGCCGCTCCTCACCCGGCTCACCTGCCGCCGTAGAGCTGGTAGGCGTCCTCCGCGATCTCCTTGACCTCCGCCGCCGGCGGCGCGGCGATCGTGACGGGCCGGCCGAAGCCGGAGAGCTTGACGGTCGTCGTGGCCGGCTTCATGCCCGCGATCGTGGGCGCCGGGTGCAGGACGAGCGTCGTGACGTACCCCTGCTCGTCAAGGGTCGCCTCGAACGGGAACGGCTGGGCCTTGGCGTTGTGGATGACGGCGGTCGGCCCGGCCCTCGCCGGGTCGAGGGTGCCGGTGAACGAGCGGGGGCCGCCGCGCCGCACGTCGGCCAGCGCGGGCCCGGCCGACCCGACCGACGCCACGATGCCGGTGAAGCCCAGCGCGGCGGCCAGCGGGGCCCGGGACAGCTGCATGTGCGTCCACTGCCTGTCCGGCGGGCCGGTGCGGCTCCAGAGGTCGTCGCCGATCACGGTGATCTCCACGACCGTCACGCCGACGCCGCGGCTGGGCTCCGACCGGCCGCTCGATGCCTTGCGCGCCGGATCACTGACGCCGGACATGACGCCCTGGACCTGCTTCGTCGCATCCTCGACGACCTGCACCGCATACGTGCTCGTCGTCGCCGCGGTCCGGTCCAGCCCGGCCGCGAGCTCGTCGCGGGCGCTCGCATACGTCACCACCGACGGCGACGGTGACGGCGGCCCGGCGGCCGGCCCGGTCGATGTCGCCGGGTCATCACACGCCGCGAGCAACAACGCGGCCACCACGATCAGAGCTCCCCGCACAGCTCGACATCATGGCAGATCGACCGGCGCCCCGCGGACGGCCGCGCCCGGTCACGTGTCGCGGTGGTCGATGAGCCGTTGCAGCTTCCCGACGGAGCGGGCGAGTGTCTCCGGCTCCACCACCTCGACGTCGATGCTGGTGCCGATGGTGTCCTTGACCTGTGCGGCGATCTCGGCCCCGGCCCGCTCGCGGCGCCCCGGCGGGCAGTCCGGCCGCGCCTCGACCTGGACGGTGAGGTGGTCCATCCGCCCGCGGGTGGTGAGGACCAGCTGGAAGTGCGGGGCGAGCCCGGCGGTGCGCAGGACGATCTCCTCGATCTGCGTCGGGAACAGGTTCACCCCGCGCAGGATGATCATGTCGTCGGAGCGGCCGGTGACCTTCTCCATGCGCCGCATCGACGGCCGCGCCGTGCCCGGCAGCAGGCGGGTGAGGTCGCGGGTGCGGTACCGGATGATGGGCATCGCCTCTTTGGTGAGTGACGTGAATACCAGCTCCCCGAGCTCGCCCTCGGGCAGCACGGCGCCGCTGTCCGGGTCGACGACCTCCGGGTAGAAGTGGTCCTCCCAGATGTGCAGCCCGTCCTTGGTCTCGACGCACTCCTGCGCGACCCCGGGCCCGATGACCTCCGACAGCCCGTAGATGTCGACGGCGTGCATCCCGGCCCGCTCCTCGATCTCCAGGCGCATCTGCTCGGTCCAGGGCTCGGCCCCGAAGATCCCGATCTCCAGGCTCGACTCGCGCGGGTCCAGGCCCTGCTTCTCGAACTCGTCGATGATCGTCAGCATGTAGGACGGCGTCACCATGATGATCCGCGGCCGGAAGTCGGTGATCAGCTGCACCTGCCGCGGCGTCATCCCGCCCGACACGGGGATGACGGTGCACCCGAGCCGCTCGCCCCCGTAGTGCGCGCCCAGCCCACCGGTGAACAGCCCGTAGCCGTACGCGTTGTGCAGCCGGTCCCCGGCCCGCCCGCCGGCCGCCCGGATCGAGCGCGCCATCACATCGGACCACACATCCAGATCCTGCTGGGTGTACCCCACGACGGTGGGCCGGCCCGTCGTGCCGGACGAGGCGTGCAAGCGCCGCAGCTCCCCCTCGGGCACCGCGAACATCCCGAACGGGTAGTTGTCCCGCAGGTCCGCCTTGGACGTCAGGGGGAAACGGGCCAGATCCTCCAACGACCGAAGATCATCCGGGTGTACGCCGGCCGCCGCGAACGCCCGCCGATAGTGCGGGACCCGCGCATGGGCCAGCCGCAGCGTCGAGCGCAGCCGCTCCAGCTGCAACTCCCGCAACCGCCCGACGTCCATCCGCTCGGCCTCGTCGAGCAGTTCCGGCTCCGGCGCCCTCGCCGCCAACATCCTCCCACCCGACACCCGCCCCGACCCCCTGTCAAGCCGAGGCCGCCCGCGTCGTCCACGATCCGCCGGCGGACCCCACGGGCGCCGGGTAGCTGCTGGTGGCGATACTGGTGGGCGTGCAGTACGTGTCCAGAGTGCCGCGACCGCCGCTGGACGCGCTCGCCGACGACCTCTACTACCTCGAGGGCACGCCGCCGTACGCCCGGCTGATGCTGCCCGCGATGCCGGCGGCACTGCTCATCGTCAACCTCGGGGCGCCGCTGCGCATCCGCGCCGGCGCCGACACCGAGGCGGCCGAGTTCGCCGACGGCTGCGTCGTCTCGACGCCCACCCGCGCACTGGACTTCGGCTACCCGGTCCCCACCCGGTCCGTCGGCGTCCACCTCAAGCCGTGGGGGCTGGCGCCGATCCTGCCGATGCCCGCGGTGGAGCTGTGCGACCGGCCGGTGACCGTCGAGCAGGTATGGGGCCGGGCGGCCGTCGCCGAGCTGCGCGACCGGCTGGCCGCGGCGGCCGGGCCGCACGAGATGCTGACGCTGCTCGAGGACGAGCTGATGCGGCGGCTGCGCGCGACCGCCGGCCTGGGCCTGGTCCGCCGCACGAGCGGCGTCATCGCGGCGACCGGCGGGGCGGTGGCGATCGGCGAGCTGAACGCGGCGGCCGGCGTCAGCAGCACCCACATGGTCAAGCGGTTCAAGGAGCTCGTCGGCGTCACGCCGAAGCGGCTCGCCCGCACCCAGCGCTTCGCCGCCGCCGTGTTCGCGATGGACCCGGCCGGGCCGATCGACTGGGGCGCCCTCGCCGGTGCCGCCGGCTACTTCGACCAGGCCCACTTCGGCCACGAGTTCCGGGCGTTCACCGGCCTCACGCCGACCCGCTACGCCGAGGTCCGCCGGCGGTTCCGCCGCGAGCACCCCGGCCACGTGCTGGACGGCTGGCCGCTGCCTGTCGATTGATTTCCTACAAGAGCCGAGACCCACGAGCCGATACGTTCGGGGGGTACCCGGATCAGAGGAGACATCGTGGGCAAGGTCGTCATGTACAGCTCGGTGTCGGTCGACGGCTTCATCGCGGACGACGACGACCGGCCCGGCCCGCTGTTCGACTGGCTCTCCGGCGGTGACGTCGCGCTCGACGACAGCGGCGCGCTGCGGGTGTCGCAGGCGTCCTACGACTACGTCCGGCCGTACTGGGACGGGATCGGGGTGACGATCGTCGGCCGCCACGTCTTCGACCTGACCGACGGCTGGGACGGCAAGCCGCCGAGCGGCGTCGGCCACGTTGTCGTCGTGACCCACCGCCCGGCACCCGACGGCTGGGACCCCGCGGCGCCGTTCCACTTCGCCGGCGGCGTCGAGGCCGCCGTGGCGGCGGCGCAGGAGCTGGCCGGGGACCGCATCGTCGAGGTCGCCGCCGGGGACGCCGGCGGCCAGGTGCTCGCCGCGGGCCTGATCGACGAGGTGCGCATGGACGTCGTACCCGTCGTGCTCGGGTCCGGCAAGCGCTACTTCGGCGCGGTCGACGCCCAGCACCTGCTGGAGGACCCGGACGTGGTGCTGCCGGGCCGCCGGGTGCTGCACCTGCGCTATCCGGTGCGCCGCTGACCGCCCGCGCCCGGCTACGAGGCGCCGAGCCGGATCGCCTTTCGCGGGGCGGCACCCGGTGAGCCGGGCCGGCGCCGGGCTTTGCGGCGGGCGGTCGGAAGTTCGGGGCTCCCGCAGTACCGTGGCTATCGTGTAGTTTTGCGCGGTTCAGGCCGGGCCCAGTCGCGGCCGTCTCCGTGGCGGCGGTCGTCGGGCTGGCGGGATCGGGGCTGCTCGGGCCGTGGTGGTCGGTGCTCGTCGACGACGCCGGGCAGCTCGCGGCGGCGACCGCCGCCGCGGTGGCCTGCTGGGTCACGGCGGGCCGATACCGCGGCGGGCAGCGGTGGTGGCGGGTGTGGATGGGGGCCGGGGCGGCCGGGTGGGCGGCCGGGCAGGTGATCTGGTCGTGGTATCAGCTGGTCCGCGGGGTCGGGTTGCCGGCGCCGTCGCTCGCCGATGCCGGGTACCTGACGCTGCCCGTGTTCGTGATCCCGGCCCTCGCGGCGGTGTCGGACCGGTCGCCGCCGGGGGTGACGCGGCGGGCGGTGACGGTGCTGGACGGGCTCATCATCGTGGGCGCGCTGTTCGCGCTCAGCTGGGGCACGGTGCTCGGGTCGGTGGTCCGGCACGGGTCGGCCGAGCCCCTCGCCTACGCGGTGGCGATCGCCTACCCGGTCTCCGACCTGCTGCTCACGGTCATCGTCATCCTGCTCGTCGCCGTGGCCTCCTCACCGGCCAACCGCAGGCAGCTCGTCCTGCTCGGCTGCGGGCTGTTCGCCCTGTCGCTCTCCGACAGCGTGTTCGCCTACCGGGTGTCGATCGGCGCCGACGGGATGCCGCCGGCGACGGACGCCGGGTTCATCGCCGGGTTCGCGCTGATCGCGGTGGCCGCCCTCACCCCACCGGGCGAGACGCCGGAGCCGGCGGTGCGCCCCGAGGTCCACTGGGGCCACCTCCTCCTCCCGTACGTCCCGGTCCTCGCCATGGGCGCGATGCTCGTCGTGCGCCGCGCCCTGGACGTGGCCCCCGACCCCGTCGTGGGCATGGCGGCCACGCTCGTCATCGGGCTCGTCGTCATCCGGCAGGCGGTCGCCCTGGTGCAGGGCGCCAACCTCGTCGCCTCCCGGGCCCGGCTGCTGCTCGCCACCGACCTGGCCCGGCGGCGCCTCGAACGCGACCTGCACGACGGCGTCCAGCAGCGGCTCATCTCCCTCGCCCTCGACGTGCGGCGGGCCGAGGCGGACGCGCCGCCGGAGCTGGACGGGCTGCGCCGTCAGCTCGCCGACATTGTGGACGGCCTCAACGCGACGGCGGAGGAGGTGCGGGAGCTCTCGCGCGGCGTCCACCCGGCGATCCTCACCGACGGCGGGCTGCGACCGGCGCTGCGCGCGCTGGCCCGCCGCAGCGCCGTGCCCGTCGACGTCGACGTGCGGGTCGAGGGGCGGCTGCCGGAGTCGCTGGAGGTCGCCGCGTACTACGTCGTGGCCGAGGCGTTGACGAACGTCGCCAAGCACGCTGACGCCACGCTGGTGACCGTGTCCACCGAGGTCCGCGGCCCCGGCCTCTACCTCACGGTGACCGACGACGGCCACGGCGGCGCCGACCCGCGGCGCGGCACCGGCCTGACCGGCCTGCGCGACCGCGTCGAGGCGCTCGGCGGCACCCTGGCGGTCGACACCTGCCCCGGCGTCGGCACCCGCCTGCACGCCGAACTCCCGCTCACCGGCTGATCGCCGACGCCGTCCGGGGCCCGGCCGGGCGTGCCCCGGGACGCGGGCCCGGCGCCGGTGGGCCGCCCGTGACGGCGCGGCCCACCGGTGCGGTGGTGACTACGACACGCAGTCCTGGGCGCGGGCCAGGTACAGCCCGTGGTCGAGGAACGCCAGCGACGCGTCGAGAGCGTTGGTGTCCAGGGCGACCTGCGCCGCGGCCCGCACGCTCGGCCCGCCGGCCGCCATTGCCTGGTTGATCCTGAGCAGCAGGTCGACCGCCCAGCCCTGGAGCACGCCGTGCTTCAGGAAGGCACGCAGGTCGGCCGGTGCGCCGTCGAGCCGGGTCTGGAGCCGGCCCCGCAGCACTGTCAGCTTCTCCGCCTGCGCCCGGGCGAGGATCTGGTTGGCCACGACCCTCACCTCGGTGTCGGAGGCGGTGTCGAGATTGATCGTGATGAGCGAGCGGATGTCACTGTACTGCCGGTAGGTCCCCGAGTCCTGAGCGCGGGCGATGTACAGGCCGTCGTTCAGGTACTGCAGGAAGCCGTCGACGGTGCCGGCGTCCAGAGCGATCTGGGCCGCGTTCTGGACGTTCGGGCCACCGCCGGCGAGGGCCTGGTTCACCTTGATCCGCAGGTCGGTGGACCACGGCGCCGCCACCCCGCTCTTGAGGAACGCGCGCAGGTCGGCCGGTGTGCCGTCGAGCCGGGCCTGGACGCGGCCGGGCAGGACGCTCAGCCGGTCGGCGACGGCCGCGGACAGGATCTGGTTGGCCAGGATCCGCACCTGCGTGTCGGTGGCCGTGTCGAGGTCGATGGTGACGAGCGTCCGGATGTCCGTGTAGACAACCGTTTCACAGGTTGTTGCGGCCGGCCCGGGCGATGCGCTCTGCGCCGCCGCCGACGCCGCCGGGACCAGGAGAGTTGCCGCCAGGATGAGGGCAGCCGGGATCTTCCATCGCATGCAGACGTCTCTGCCCGTGTCAGTCCAACGTTCGCGATTGCCCCGCACTATACAAGCGCATCGACGCCCGTGATGTCCCACAGCCGCACGACCGCGTCACCCCGGTCGAGCGTGGCGAGCGCCGCACCGCCGGCCGGGAACGCCACGTCGCAGGCCGGTGTGGCGATGCCGTGGACCAGCCCGCCCGTGGCCACGTCCCACACGCGGGTCTCCTCGCCGCCGGTGGCGAGGCGGGCGCCGTCCGGGCTGAAGGCCAGCCCGGACAGCCCCGGTGTGGCGAGGTCGTGGATCGTGTCGCCGGCCGGGAGGTGCAGCCGCACGTGCCGCAGGGTGCCGACGGCCAGCATCCGGCCGCCCGGCGCGGCGCGGCGCGCGGGCCCCCACGGACGCTGCCCCGCCCGGACCTCCCGGACGGCTCCGCCGGGTCCGAAGACGACCCCGTCGAGGTGGAGGCGCGGCAGCGGCTCGTTGCTCCGCCGCGTCCCGGTAGCCACGTCCCAGACGGTGAGCCGCCCGCCCGAACGGTAGCCCCACACGGCCAGGGTGGCGCCGTCCGGGCTGAACGACATCCCGTACGGGTCCACCGCATCGGGATGCTCGCCGATGCGGATCTCGCGCACCGGCACCGGCGCCGCCAGGATCGACGCGAGGTCCGCCGCGGCCCGCCGGTCGCCACCGGCGGCGAGCGACCGCAGCTGCGCGACAGCGGCCTCACGCTCCCCCTGATACAGCCGCAGCATCGCCTGGGTCCGCCGATACGCGACGGCCTCCGGCCGGTCGAGCAGCGCGATGACGTCCGCGCACCACCCGGACCGGCCCCGATGGCGCGAGGCCGCGAGCAGCCGGTCGTGCAGCCACGCGCTGGGCCCGATGACGGGGAGCAGCGCGACCGCCTCCTCGGCCCGGGCGGGCCACCAGCGCAGTGCTGTCCAGGCCAGTTCCCGGCGGGCCACCGGATCACCCGCCGCGGCCCGCCCGCGCACCACCTCGAGGCGCCGCGGGCCCCACAGGCCCTGGCTGCGCAGCCAGGACTCGACCCGGCGGCTGTCGGCCGGGGCGTGCTCGAGCTGCATCATGGCCTCCGGCACCCGCCCGAGCCCGGCGAGCAGCCGGGCCCGGCGACGCTGCGCGCTGACGTCGCCGGCCTCGGCCGGCGGGCGCAGCACCTCGACCGCCTCAGCGCTGCGCTTGCGCCGGACCAGCCAGTCGCTGTAGCCCCAGCGCGCGTCGACGTCCCCGGCCGCCATGCGGGCCAGCAGCTCGCCCGTCCGGTCGGTGTGGTTGAGCCACCGTGCGAGCACGCGCGCGGCGACGGTGTCCCCCGCGTCGGCCCGGCCGCGCAGTTCGTCGATGCGCCCCTCCCGCACCATCCGCTTCGCGCCGGCGTACGGCCCCTCGTGATACGCCACGCCGATGATGATGCCGCGGCGGGCGCCGATGCGTCTGCGGGATTTCTTGCCCCTTCGCACGGGGCGTCGCGCGGGCCGGCCTCCGCGAGGGCAGGGAGCGGCTACGGTGCCGGGGCCTCCGCCGGGGTGGAGCGGAACGACTGGCGGTAGGCCTGGGGGCTGACGCCGACCACGCGCTTGAAGCAGTCGCGGAACGCGGTCGGGGAGCCGAAGCCGGCCTGGCCGGCGATGCGGTCGACGGTGATCCCGGTCGCTTCCAGCAGGTACTGCGCGCGGCGCACCCGGGCCCGGTGCAGCCACTGCAGCGGGGTCGTGCCGGTCTGCTCGCGGAAGCGGCGGTTGAGGGTGCGCACGCTCATGCCCGCGTGGGCGGCGATCTTGCGGGTGGTGAGGTCCTCCCCCAGCGACTCGTCGAGCCAGCGCAGCAGCGGCTCCATGGTGGCGCCGCGCGGGACCGGGGGCTGCTCGTGGACGATGAACTGGGCCTGGCCGCCCTCGCGCTCCAGGGGGACGACCGACAGCTTGGCGGCCATGGTGGCGGCGGCCGAGCCGTGGTCGCGGCGGACGAGGTGCAGGCACAGGTCGAGGCCCGCGGCGGCGCCGGCGGAGGTGGCGAGGTGGCCGTGGTCGACGTAGAGCACATCGGGGTCGACGTCGATGGCCGGGTACGAGCGCGCCAGCAGCTCGGCGGCGGTCCAGTGCGTCGTGGCCCGGCGTCCGGCGAGCAGGCCCGTGGCGGCCAGGATGAACGCGCCCGAGCAGATGGAGGCCAGGCGGGCGCCGCGCTCGGAGGCGGCCCGCAGCCGGGCGATCACCTGCGGGTCGATCGGCTCGGTCACGTCGGCGCAGCCGGGCAGGATGACGGTGTCGGCGACGTCGAGCGTGTCGAGGCCCCACGGCGCCCGGATGGTGAACGCGCCCGCCTCCACCGTGCTCGCCGGCGCGCACACCCGTACCTCGTAGGGGTTGCGGCCGTCCTCCAGGCGCACCCGGGAGAACACCTCCAGCGGCGTGGCCAGGTCGAAGGGCACGACTCCCGGCAGCGCGAGGACCGCGACGATGTGCATGCCCGCAGCCTAGGCCAGCGGTGGCCGGGATCCGTTGATGTGTGGCATTCCCGCCACTTTCCCGGTCCGGGGAACTTTCCTAAGTTCGATCACCGTGACGAAAGTGCTGCTCAGCATCCATGTGCTCGCCGCGATCATCGCCATCGGGCCGGTGACCGTCGCCGCGAGCATGTTCCCGGCGGTGGCCCGGCGGGGTGACGGCCGCGCGCTCGGCCTGCTGCATCGCATCTGCCGGGTGTACTCCACCATCGCCGTCGCCGTGCCGGTGTTCGGGCTGGCCACGGCGAGCAGTCTCGGCGTGCTCGGCGACGCCTGGCTGCTGACGTCGATCGCCCTCACCGTGCTCGCGGCCGCGCTGCTGGGCCTGGCGATCCTGCCGCGGCAGCGGCGCCTGATCGACGACGGTGGCGACGCGCGGCGGCTCGGGATGCTCACCGGCGTGTTCAACCTGCTGTGGGCGGTCGTCGTGGTCCTGATGATCGTGCGGCCCGGCTCCACGACGGGGGTGTGACGATGCCGCTGCTGCGGGCCGCGGCCCTGGTCGAGCTGGTGAGCCTGGTGGCGCTGCTGGTCAACCTGGCGACAGTGCACGTCGCCGCGGTGGCGTCGCTGCTCGGGCCGGTGCACGGCTGCGCGTACCTGCTGGTGATCGGGGCGACCTGGCACCGCACGCGCTCGGCCCGCACCACGGTGCTGGCCGCCGTCCCGGTCGCCGGCGGGCTTCTCGCGCTGCGGCGGGTCCGGTGAGCCCAGCCCGGCCGTCCCTGCTCGACCGGGCTGGAGTCCTTACCGCACCGCCGGGCCGTTACGGCAGCGTCGCCGCGACCGGCGCCGAGCGCTGGGTGGTGGTGCCGTCGCCCAGCTGCGAGTTGCCGTTGTTGCCCCAGCACCACAGGCCGCCGTCCGTGCGGACGCCGCAGGTGTGGTAGCTGCTCGCGAAGTTCGCCGTCCAGGTCGTCAGCGTGCCGACCCGGGTGGGAGCGGACCGGTTGGTCGTGGTGCCGTCGCCGATCTGCGCGGTGATGTTGTTGCCCCAGCACCACAGGCTGCCGTCGGTGCGTGACCCGCAGGTCGTGTCGACGCCGGTGCCGACCTTGTTCCAGGTCGTGACGGTCCCGACCTGGACCGGGGTGTTCTGCAGCGAGCCGCTGACGCCCAGCTGGCCGTAGCCGTTCTCGCCCCAGCACCACAGCGTGCCGTTGGTGCGGGTGGCGCAGGTGTGCGCGTAGCCGGCGGCGACGCCGTTCCAGGTGGTGGCGGTACCCACCTGGGCCGGGGTGGTGGAGTAGCCGACGGTGCCCAGGCCCAGCTGCCCGGCCGAGCTGTCACCCCAGCACCACATGGTGCCGTCGGTCCGGGTGGCGCAGGTGTGGGCGTAGCCGGTGGTCACGCTCGCCCAGGTGGTGGCGGTGCCGATCTGCTGCGGCGTGGTGAACGTCCAGGCCGCGGAGCCGTTGCCGACCTGGCCGAGCCGGTTGTAGCCCCAGCACCACAGGGTGCCGTCGGTACGCGTGGCGCAGGTGTGCGCGTCACCGGCGCTCACGCTCGCCCACGTCGTGGCGGTGCCGACCTGCGTCGGGGTGGTCTTGTTGGCGGTGGTGCCGTCGCCGAGCTGGCCGCGGAAGTTACGGCCCCAGCACCACAGGGTGTGGTCGGTCCGGGTGGCGCAGGTGTGGCTGCTGCCGGCGTCGATGGTCGCCCAGGTCGTGGCGGTGCCGATCCGGGTCGCGGTGGACTTGTCGGTGCCGCTGCCGTCACCGACCTCGCCGCTCCAGTTGCTGCCCCAGCAGTAGAGGCCGCCGTTGGTACCGATGGCACAGGAGTGCGCATAACCGGCGGTGACGCTGGCGGCCGGCGTGGCGGCCAGCGCGTTCGCCGGGCCGATCGTGGCGCCGACCCCGACGCCCGCGATGACCATCGCCGCCGTAGCGACGAACCTTCTCAGTTGGCTCATGCGCTGCGACGCTAAGATCACCCCGTCGCGCAGGGCAACGCCCACGTCACCGAAACCGGCCCTGACCTGCACTTGACCGGGAAAGTTACAGCGCCGTCGGGCGGGTGTCAGGCGCCGGGCTGCTTGCGGTCCTCGCCCGACTCGGCGCCCGCGACGACCGTGGCCAGGGCGGCGCCGTCCGCGTTCGGGTCGCTGACCGTCTCGTCGGGCTTCGCCTCGTCATCATCCTCGTCCTCCTCGGCCGGGGCGGGGCCGACGGCCGAGGCGAGCAGGGCCGAGTTGGGGATGTTGAGCGGGCCGTCCTTGGTCTCCAGGATGGTGTACAGCAGGCCGGCGGAGACGATGACGCCGCGGTGGGGGCCGTTGATCGCGCCGGACATGACCCGCACCTGCTGGCCGGGGACGTACGGGCGGGCGAACAGCAGCACCAGCCCCGCGAACAGGTTGCCCAGGACCGGCTGCGCGGCCAGGCCGACGATGATGCCGGTGATCGCCCCGCCGACGAGCAGCTGACGCAGCTGGAGGCCGAGCAGGTCACAGACCGTGAGCACGGCGATGAGGTACCCGCCGAGGAGCACGAACAGCCGCAGCGGCGTCCCGGCCACCGCCCCCGCGCGGGCCACCGCGATCCGCTGCACCTCGCGCGCCGCGGTCCGGCTGGCCGCCACGCCGAAGACGAGCGTGAGCAGCGCACAGCCGTAGGCCATCAGCCGGATCCGCAGCGACTGCGCGTGTACCCCGCCGATGTTGTGCCCGGTCACCAGGAACGCCAGCGCGAGCACACCGAAGACGATGGTCCGCCGGAAGTCGGGCCGCACGCGCAGGTCGATCGCCCGCAACGCGCTCCCGTCGGCCTTGCGCCACCCGGCCATCCAGCTCATCGTCCTACCTCCAGCCCGGTTGCCGACCCTACCGTCCCGGCGTTGCGCCAGGCATCACCCGGGGTACCCCTAGGATCTTGGCCATGGCGACACGGCTGGTGCAGGTCAACATGAAGGCCCACGACGACGCGGCGCTCGGCGCGTTCTGGGCGGCCGCCCTCGGCTGGTCCGTCTCCAGCGAGGCCCCCGGGGTGACCAACCTCGAGCCGGAGGGCTTCACCTACCCCGACCCGTCAGCCGTCTGCATCGACCTGGTCGCCTCGGCGGAGCCCAAGACCGGCCAGAACCGCGTGCACCTCGACCTGGCCACCACCTCGAAGGCCCACCAGGCCGAGCTGGTCGACCGCCTGCGGTCCCTGGGCGCCCGCCCCGCCGACGTCGGCCAGGGCAGCGACGTCTCGTGGGTCGTCATGACCGACCCGGAGGGCAACGAGTTCTGCGTCCTGGACTGGCACGACCCGGACCACCCCACGGGCCCGATCGCCACCGTCGTCGTCCACTGCGCCGACCCGCGCGTGATGGCCGACTTCTGGAGCCGCGCCACCGACTGGACGCTGCTGCGCGTGTCCGACGACAGCGCGGTCCTGCGCTCGGCCGGCAACGTCGGCCCGTTCCTGCAGTTCCTGCACAGCCCGAACCCGAAGACCGGCTGGAACCGCGTCCACCTCGACGTGCGCCCCTACCCGGGCGACGACCCCGCGGCCGAGGCCGCCCGCCTGCGGTCGCTCGGCGCCACCGCCATCGACGTGGGCGACGACGTGCCGTGGACGGTCCTGGCCGACCCGGAGGGCAACGAGTTCTGCCTGCTCAGTCCCGGCTGATCCAGCACCGCTCGCCCGAGGTCCTTCGGATCGGCGCCGCCGAAGCCGGCGACGCCGATCCTGCACTCCGTCGTGGCTCAGCCGAACAGGAGCAGTTGCCACAGGTCGTAGGACTGGATGCCCCGCCCGTGGGTGGCGGCGTACAGGCGCAGGCCCGTCGGGCCCGTGCGCAGCTGCATGGTGGTGGTCGTGGGCAGGTTGCGGCCCAGGACCTTCCAGCCGGTGCGGCCCGGGGCGCGGTAGAAGACGCCCAGGTCGGTGCCGACGATCAGGCCGCCGCCCCAGATGACCTTCACGGCATTCGCCGGGATGTCGGGGAGGTCGGCGGAGATGTCGGTCCAGTGCGCGCCCGCGTCGCGGGACTCGAAGACGTGCCCGACGCCGGCACCCGGGCCCTCGGTCCACTTGCGCGAGTAGCCGTTCATGGCCACGAACACGTGGTTGGGGTTGGCCGGGTCGACGTCGAAGCCGGAGACGTACCGGTTCGGGATCACACCGTCGACCGGCAGGTCCAGCTGGTGCCAGCCGGTGCCGTCGGCCTTGCCGACCGCGATGCCCCGGGTGAAGCCCTGGTTGTTGCACGGGCCGCACCAGCCGACGTAGACCTGGCCGCCGGAGATGGCGACGCCGGTGGCGACGTGGCCGGCACCGAGGTCGAACACGTTGATCCAGTCGGCGCCCGACTGGATGTTGAAACCCTTGTGCTGGATCCACACATGGGTGCCGCCGGCGACCCAGTCGTTGCCGTTCGCCGCGATCGGCGCGATGAACCGGGCGCCGGCCGAGCCGAGGGCATTGTCGGGCGGGGCGACGTTGCGGCTGGAGACCTTCGACGGGTCCGTGGTCCAGGAGCCGTCATTGACCGCGCAGTTGTTCGTCACCGACAGCGCCAGGTACACGTACTCGGCCGCGATGTTGCACCCGTTGGCCGGGTCGACGATGGTGTCACCGCCGTCGCCGCCGAAGTTCGAGCCCATCACCCGGTCGCCGGGGCGCAGGATCGACTGGCCGTTGTCCTGCAGACCACCGCTGACCGCCACACCCACATTGCGGCCCTGCCGGTCCAGGCCGACGCCGACGGAGTAGTACTGCAGCACGTCCATGCTGCCGTCGTTGAGCGACGCCCAGTCGAGGGCGTGCCCGGACGCGTCGGCCCGGCCGTTGACCGGCCGCTTGTAGATGCCGCCGTCGTCGCCGACGAGCAGGTACGACCGGCCGCCGCTGCTGCCGATCGCGGCCGCGTGCTGGTCGGCGTGGACGGTCTGGTGGCAGTCGCCGGTCTGCTTCGACGGGTCGATGCTCCAGCAGGGGAACGGGAAGTTCCAGTACGGGCCGGGCGTGGTCCAGGTCGCGCCGGCGTCCCTGGTCTCGAAGACCTCCTCGAGGCCGAGGTACAGGTGCCGGGGGTCGTTCGGGTCGACCTGGAGGAACTGGTTGTACCAGCTCTGGATGCCCGGCATGTACCCGTCGTCGGTAAGCGCCGAGCCGGAGGCGGCGAGCTTGTGGTAGTCGGCGATGCGCGTCCACGGCCCGAGCGGGTTGCCGCTCGCGGAGACGAAGACGCCGTAGAGGTTGCTGTCGGGGTTTGTCGCGAGCATCTCCGGCGACTGCTCGATCGCGTAGTACTTCGACCCGTCGGCCGACCGCGAGAAGGTGACCGCGCCGACGTTGTCCGGGTCGCTGGCGATGTCGCCGCCGAGCGTCGTCTTCTGCCAGGCGCCGTGCACCCTGGTGTAGAAGCCGTTGTAGTCGTCGCTGCTGCGCCAGCCGATGGCCAGCACGACCTTCGACGGGTCCCGCGGGTCGATGGCGACGTCGTTGGCGATGTTCTTGTACGCCGCGTTGTCGTCGGCCGCGTCGGCCCCGCCCGGCAGGAACGACGGGTTGGGCGCGAACTCGAGGTGCCACGGCCCGGCGAGGTTGGCGACCGAGTGCGTCCACACGCCGCGGCTCGTCGCCGCCCAGACCGTGTCGCCGCCGAAGCGCAGCGCCCGGATCGTGGTGTTCTCCAACTCGGTGCCGCCGACCCGGTCGGAGGTCCGGAACTCGCCGTGGCGCGGGTCGTTCAGGACGTAGACACCGGTGCCGACGAAGCTCGTCGCGCTCGTGTTCGCCTCGCCGGTCGCGAACCACAGCCGGCCGCGGCCGTCGAGGCGCAGGTCGCCGGTGGCCGGGGCCGGAAGCTTGTCGGAGATCGGCTGCCAGCGCCCGCCACCGGTGGAGGAGCGCCACACGCCGCCGTTGGCGGACCCGGCGTACACAAAACCGCGGTCATCGGCGGCCATCCCGACCACCCGGCCGGTGACGTTCCCGGCGCCGCCGGAGGAGTTGGAGTTGATGTCGCGGTACCGGGGGTCGTCCGAGTTGTACGGCAGGCCGGTCTCGTCCGCCCACCGGCCGCCCGTGCGCGGCAGCGACTGCAGCTGGGCCCAGGCCGCCGAGTAGGCACCGGGGGCGACGACGCCGGGTGCGCTGCGGGCCTCGTTCCACTGGTCGGCCTGCTCCATGATGTCGCTGGAGCCCTCTTCGTCGTCGTCGCCCGGCGCGAGGCTCGACACGGTGCTCCCGCGATGGGCGGTGGCCGCGCGGTCGCCGGCGTGCAAGGGCCGCGGGGTTCCCGGTGGCGCGGCGCCGGCGGGCAGCCCGCCGAGGATGAGCAGCGTCGCCGATAAGCCGGCGACGGTGGACACACGTCGGTGCATGGTGGGCCGCAATGCCCGCTCCCTCCGTGAGGAGTGCCGGCCGGTCCGGCCAGCGCGTTCACGCCCGATCGTTCATCGCGGCGGCGCGGGAGAGAAGCGGAGCCCGTCATCGGGGAACGCTTGAAGGGTTTCGGCAAGGGTAGACCATGATCAATGCATGGGCACCCCGCTGACCATCTCCATATTGATTGTACCGGGAGAAAGCGCCGTACAAATCGTCAGGAATGTGGATTTTCAGCGATTGAGCGGCGCCTACGCTCGGCCCTTGTGTCCGACGTGCGCATGCAGGAGATCGCGGCCGAACAACTCGTCGTCGACCGCGTGTACCGGCTCCTCGACACGAAGCGCGAGCAGGCCGGCGCGCTCGCGGGCGAGGGCCACCGCCGGGCCGCGGCCGGTCCGCTCACCGGGCTCGTGGAGCGCGATGCCATGGTCCACCGCGCCGCCGCGCAGCTGGCCGCCCTGTCCGCCGCGGAGGAAGGGCTGGTGTTCGGGCGGCTGGACTTCGACGACGGGGAGCGGTACCACATCGGCCGGCTCGGCGTGCGCGACGGCCTCGACCCGCTGCTCATCGATTGGCGGGCCCCGGCCGCCGAGGCGTTCTACCGCGCGACGCCCGGCGCGCCCCTCGGTGTGACCCGCCGCCGGGTCATCATCTGCCGCGGCCCGCGCGTGCTCGACCTCGACGACGACGTGCTCGACCCGGACGCCGCCGGCGACCTGCACGTGCTGGGCGAGGGTGCGCTCCTGGCCGCGCTGCGCCGCTCGCGCGGGCCGCACATGCGCGACATCGTCACCACGATCCAGCACGAGCAGGACGCCGCGATCCGCGCCCCGGCCCGCGGTGTCACCGTCATCACCGGCGGCCCCGGCACGGGCAAGACGCAGGTCGCCCTGCACCGCGCCGCCTACCTGCTCTACACCGACCGCGCCCGCTTCACCGGCGGCCGCATCCTCGTCGTCGGCCCGTCGTCGGTCTTCACCGACTACATCGCCCGGGTCCTGCCCGCGCTCGGCGAGGACAGCGTGCACCTGCGCGCCCTCGGCGATCTCGTCGACGGCACCACCGCCACCCGCCGCGACCCGCCCGACGTCGCCCGGTGCAAGGGGGCCGAGTCCATCGTCGCGGTCCTCAGGGACCTGATGTGGCAGACGCCGCCCGACGCTCCCGAGCAGCTGCGGATGGTGTACTCCGGGCAGGTGCTCACCCTCGACGAGCCGGACCTGACCGCGGCCCGCCGCCGGGTCCGCGCCCGCTGCGAGCAGAGCGGGGTGCCGGTGAACGCCGCCCGCCGTCCCGCCGCGGCGGTGCTCCTGGCCGCGCTGCGGGCCCGCGCGGTGACCGCGTTCGACGCCGAGGAGGTCGCGGAGCGCCGCGAGTTCCTCACCTTCCTCGACGGGTGGTGGCCGGTCCTCACCCCGGACGCCGTGCTGTCGTGGCGCTTCGGCCCCGACCGCTCGATCGACGACGTCCCGCTGCTCGACGAGCTCGCGGTGCTCCTCGGCCGCCCGCCCGCCGCCCCGAAGGCCCCGGCCCCCGAGTGGCAGCTGCGCGAGCTCAACCCGGGCACCCGCCTGGTCGAGACGTTCGTCCTGGCCTGCGGCCTGCGCGACGGCTGGGAGCTCTACGCCCCCGGGCTGCCGACCCCGATCGCCCTGGCCGGCCCCGGCATCGACAACGACGCCATCGCCGCCGCCCAGCGCTGGGCCGAGGCCGTCATCCTCCGCGAGGGCCACCGCGTGACCGGCTGGACCGACGGCTACGACCCGCACGGCGAGGAGGGCTACGTGCCGGTCCTGGCCGACCCCCTCCCGGTCTCCGAGCCCGACGACGACCCGATCGAGGAGGACCCGTACCTCCACGTCATCCTCGACGAGGCCCAGGACCTGTCGCCGATGGAGTGCCGGATGCTGGCCCGCCGCGCGCAGTACGCCTCGATGACCGTCGTCGGCGACCTCGGCCAGGCCACCCACCCCCTGGCCGCCGCGAGCTGGCCGGAGCTCGTCGCCCGCCTGGGCAAGCACGAGGTCCGCACCCTCGACCTGCCGACCGGCTACCGCGTGCCGCAGACCATCGCCGACTACGCCGCCCGCGCCCTGGCCCCGGGGCTGGAGCCGACCCGCTCCTACCGCCCCGGCGGCACCCTCGACGTCCGCCGGGTCACCGATCTCGCCGAGGCGATCCGCGCGACACTGGCCGGCATCGCGGCGGGCGCGACGGTGGCGGTCATCGCGGCCGACGCCCAGGCGCCCCACCTCCCCGGACCGGTCGTGCCGGTGAGCCTGGTGAAGGGCCTGGAGTACGACCACGTCATCGTCGCCGAGCCGGCCGCCATCGTCGCGGCCGAACCCCGCGGCCGCAACCGCCTGTACGTCGCCCTGACCCGGGCCGTGTCCGCACTGACAGTCCTGCACACCGAGCCCCTCCCGGCCGCCCTGCACGACCCCGCCCAGGCCCGCCCCTTCGGCGATGCGGCCGGCACCTCCTGACCGGCCCCGCGTGGCGGCCGGGCGGTGTGGGCGGTGTGGGATCATTGCGCGGTGGCGGTGTATGCGGTTGCGCTCGTGCTGCTCGTCGACCCCACCGGCGCCGTGCTGCTGCAGCACCGTGACGGCAACGCTGTCGCGTCACCGCATCAGTGGAGTCTGCCCGGCGGGCGTATCGAGCCCGGCGAGACGCCGGAGGAGGCGGCCCGGCGTGAGTTGCTGGAGGAGACGGGGCTTGTCGCCGGCGAGCTGGAGCCGCTGTGGCACGGCCCGCGGCCGGCCGAGGACGGCTTCCCGCACACCGTGACGGTGCACGTGTTCCGGGGCCGGACCGAGGCGCGGCAGGAGGACGTCGTGCTGGGCGAGGGGCAGGCCATGGTGTTCGTCGCCCGGGACGCACTGCTCGATCGCGACCTGGCGGCCGCCACGGCGCCGGTGCTGGCCCGGCATCTCGGCCGACCCACATCTTGACCGCCGGATGGTGCCGCCAGCCGTAGCCCGGCACGATCAGGCCGCGCAGCACCTGCAGTGCCTCGACCCGCTGTTTGCCGAGCCGGCGCTGGTCCAGCACCCGGGCACTGGCGGCGAAGTCGGGGTACGGCAGGAACGTCTGCATGCCTCCGTCTTCACACTCCCCTCCGGATTCGCCCCTTGAGCAGGGCGGCCCGCTGGTTGAATAGGGGCAAATCAACCCAGAGGTGAAGAATGTCCCGATCGCGCGCCACCGCGCCCCTGTTCGCCGCGCTGACCACGTTCGTCGCGCTCTCGTCAACGCTGCTCGGCGGCCCGGCGGCGGCCGCGGCGGACGCGCCGGCCGTGGACAGTGTGCTTGTCACCGGTACCGGCGAGGTGTCCGGTGAGCCCGACACCGTCACCGCCGACTTCGCGGTGGAGATCACCGCAGCGGCGGTCGACGACGCCATGACCCGGGCCGGCACCGCGGCCACCCGGGTGCGCGACGCGCTGCTGCACGCCGGGGTCGCCCGGGCCGACCTGCAGACCTCGAACGTCAACGTCGGCGCGCAGCGCAACGACGACGGCAACGTCACCGGCTACACGGTCAGCCAGGGCATCACCGCGACCATCCGGAGCCTGCCGCAGGCCGGGGCCGTCCTCTCCGCGGCGATCGCGGCCGGTGGGGACGCCGCCCGGCTCAACGGCGTGTGGTACTCGATCGAGGACGACACGGCGCTGCTGAGCCAGGCGCGCAAGCTGGCGTTCGCGGACGCCCGGGCCAAGGCGCAGCAGTATGCCCAGGAGGCGGGCCGGCCGCTCGGGCGCGTCATGACGGTGAGCGAGGTGCCGTTCACGGTGCCGGTGTCGGGCGGGTTCGACTACCGGTCGGGGGCTGACGCGCCGGCGGCGCCGATGCCTGTCGAGCCGGGCCGGCAGCGCCTGTCCGTCACCGTCACCGTCGAGTGGGCCCTGCCGCCGGCCCCGGACCAGCACGCGTCGATGTGACGGGCGAGCCCCGGTCCGCTCAGTCGGTCGCGGTCGCGGCGGCGGCGATGGGCTCGAGGGCCGCGGTCAGCTCGGCGAGCTCGGCCGGGCTGAGCACGTCGTAGGCGGCCGCGGCGAGCTCGTCGGTCAGGGCCTCGATCCGGGCCTTGAGCGCCCGGCCGGCGCCGGTGAAGCCGCCGTCCGCGCTCACCAGGCCGCGGGCGCGCAGGCCGTCGACGACCGCGGCGATCGTCGGCGCGGGCAGGTGGTGCAGGCGCCCGAACTCCTCCGCGCGCTGACCGAGGTCCAGCGCGAGCAGGACGTGGGCCTCGGCGCCGGCGATGCCGTGGGCGACGAGGACGGCGTTGTGGCTGTCGCCGCGGTGCTCCCGCAGGAGCGTCGCGGCGTGCCACAGCCGGGCCACCGGCTCTCGCGGCACGTCGAGTGCCCGCAGACCGGCGTAGAGGGGCCGGCCCTCGGTCGGCGCGCTGCCCGCGGCCCGGGTGGCGAGGTCGGCCGCCCGGGCCAGGCCCGGCGAGCCGGCCAGGGCCGCGCCGATCATGAGGCGCAGGGCGGCGGTGCTCCCCCGCTCGCGGATGGCGACCGCCTCCTGCGGGGTGAGCGTGCCCCACACCCACGGGATGTGCCGGGCCACCTCACCGTCGGCGAAGTTGTAGAAGACCGCGTGCACCACCTCGGCCGGCGCGAGGCCCAGCGGGGCGGCGCGGCCGGCGAAGTAGCCGTCCCAGTAGTTGCGCATCCCGGCGGCCAGGAACGCCTCGTTGGCCACCGCGGAGAACGTGGCGGTGGCGATCGGCTCGACGAGCTCGAACATGCGGTGGATAGCGGCCTGTGCGTGCGGCATGTCGGTGTCTCCTGTGCTCGTTCGCGGCGGTGGTGCTCATCCACGCTACGAACGGCCCGGCCCGGATTCGACAGCACCGGCCCGGCGGGTCAGACGTCGACGGTCACCGCGGTCGTGGGGCGGGCGCAGCACAGCAGGATGTTGCCCGGGGCGGGCGGCTGCAGCGGCGTGAGCGAGTGCGTGACGGTGCCGGACAGCAGCGGCGTCTCGCAGGTGTGGCAGACGCCGGTGCGGCAGCTCCAGCGGGTCGGTACGTCGCACGCGTCGGCCAGGTCCAGGAGGCTGCCCGTCGCCGGGAACGGCACCGTCAGCGCGCTGCGGGCGAACGTCACCGGCGGGCCGGTCCCCGCCCCGCCCTCCGGCGGGTGCGGTGCGCGGGAGGGGCGCGCTGCGAGCCCGGGGTTGATCGGGTCGCGGGCGCCGAACGCCTCGGTGTGGATGCGGGCCGGGTCGACGCCGACGGCGCTCAGGGCGGTGCGCATGTCGGCCATGAACGCATCCGGGCCGCAGACGTAGGCGTCGGCGTTGGGCGGCAGCGACAGGGCGGTCAGCCCGGCGGCGTCCAGGCGGCCCGTGGTGGCGCTGTAGAAGATGCGCTCGGCCGCGCCGATGCGGGCGGCGAGCGCGTGGGCCTCGGCCGCGAGGGGGTGCTCGGCGGGGCTGCGGGCGGCGTGGATCCACCAGACCTCACGGGTCGCGGCCTCATCGGCCAGGTGGTGCAGCATCGCCAGCACCGGGGTCAGCCCGATGCCGGCCGAGATGAGCAGGACCGGGGTGTCGGCGGCGGTCAGGACGAAGCTGCCGCGCGGGGCGGCGGCGTCCAGCGTCGCGCCCGGGCGCAGCTCGCGGGTCAGGTAGCGGCTGGCGGCGCCCTCGCCCTTGACCGTGATGCGGTAGGTGCGCCCGCCGGTCGTCGACAGCGAGTAGCTGCGGACCGGGCCGTGCTCGGGCAGGCGGAGGGTGAGGTACTGGCCGGGGGCGGCGCGCGGGAGGGCGGCGCCGGCCGGGTCGACCAGGTGGATCGAGGTGACGTCCGCGTTCTCGTGGGTCACGCCGGCGACGCGCAGGGGGCGGAAGCCCTCCCACGCCGGCGGGGCCGTGGCGGCGGCGGTCAGCAGGTCGCGGAAGGAGGCCCGCCAGCCGGGGCTCAGCGCGCGGAGGCCGGCGGCGAGGCGCAGGCGCGACGGGTCGGGCTCCGGCAGGTACAGCAGCGCATCGGTCTGGGTTATCGAGAGGGCACCGGGACCCTCCCGGGTCTGCTCGATGGCGTCGCCGGCCCGGATGCGGCCCTCGCGCAGGACGCGCATGTAGAAGCCGGGGCGGTGGTGGGCGACGAGCAGGGCGGCCATCTCGGGCACGCCGAGGCGCAGACCGACGCGGTAACACGTGACGCGCGGCTGCGTGACCTCGAACTCGGCCTCGCCGATGCGGTACCGGTCGCCGATGCACACCTCGTCGTCGGGCAGGCCGTCGATGGTGAGGTTCTCGCCGAACTGGCCCCAGGCGCGCGGATCGAGGCCGAGCTGCTCGTGCCAGAAGGCGTAGGAGCCGACCTGGTACGCCAGCACGGCGCGCTGCTGCCCACCGTGCCCGGCGGTGTCGCCCTGGCCGTCGCCGTCGAGGTTCAGCCGGCGGGCCAGGACCGGGCCGGCGACCGGGTGTTTCCACGCGCCCGTGTGGACCGTGCGCCCCTGCCACGGCACGTCCTTCGGCCGCCCCACGTTCACGGACACCAGCGTCGCCACGGCTCCATCCTGCCGCCCGGCACGGGGGCGTGGCGTCGTTCCCACAGAGTGAACGGCGGCCGTCCGGGCTCGGCACCACCTGGCATAGTGAGCGGTCGCGATCGATGGACCCGCAGACCACGGGGAGGTACCGGGCATTGCTTCGCCTGCTGCTCGTCGACGGCGACCCGCAGTCGGCCGTCGCGCTGGCCGCGCTGCTGGGCGGCGAGGGGTTCGAGGTCCGGGTGGCCGCTACGGCCGGTGACGCCCTGCGCACGTTCGACGAGCACGGCGCCGAGCTGGTGCTGCTCGACGCCGGGCCGGGGCTGTGCCGGGCGCTGCGGACCCGCTCCGCGGTCGGCATCATCGTGCTCAGCGGCTGCGGCGGCGAGGACGACAAGGTGGCCGCGCTGGAGTACGGCGCCGACGACTACGTGACCCGGCCGTACGGTCAGCGGGAGCTCGTCGCCCGCATCCGCGCGGTGCTGCGCCGCACGCCCGGCCGCCGGGCCCGCCGAGCCGTCATCAGCGCGGGCCCGGTCCGGCTCGACCCGGCCGCCCACACCGCCACCGTGACGGGCCGCCCGCTCGACCTGCCGCTGAAGGAGTTCCAGCTCCTCGAGGCCCTGGTCCGCAACCCCGGCCGCACCCTGGGCCGCGACCAGCTCCTGGAGACGGTGTGGGCGGGCGCGGCGGGCGAGAGCAACACGCTGAACGTGCACATCAAGCGCCTCCGCGCGAAGATCGAGCCCGACCCGGCCGCGCCCCGCCACCTGCTGACGGTGCGCGGGATCGGCTTCAAGTACCTGCCGTGATCCCGCCGGCCGTACTGCGCGCGTTCGGCGTGGCGGCGCCGGCCCGGCCGCTCGACGGTGGCCAGGGCACGTCGTGGACGGCGGGCGGGCTGGTGTTCAAGCCGGGCGGCGGGCGGCTGCACGAGTGGCTCGGCCGGGTGCTGCCGGGCGTGGCGGCGGACGGCTTCCGGCCGGCGCCGCCGGTGCGGACGCGCGACGGCGCCTGGGAGCACGGCGGATGGTCGGCCACGCGCTGGGTCCCGGGGCGCGCGCCCGACACCGCCTCGGTGTCGGCGTGGGTGGAGATCATCCGGGCCGGGCGGGCGTTTCACCGCGCGGTGGCCCATCTGGACCGGCCAGACCTCCTCGACGCGCGGCAGGACGCGTGGGCGATCGCGGACCGGGCCGCCTGGCAGGAGCGGGACCTCGCGCTGCACCCGCAGCTGGCGCCCGTCGCGCGGCGGCTGCTCGCCGCGCTGGAGCCGCTGGGGCCGGCGCAGGTCGTCCACGGTGACCTGACGGGCAACGTGCTCGTCGCGGCCGGGCTCGCACCGGCCGTCATCGACATCTCGCCGTACTGGCGGCCGCCGGCCTATGCCGAGGGTGTCGTCGTGGCCGATGCGCTCTGCTGGCACGGTGCGCCGCCGTCGCTGCCGGAGACGGTGCAGGTCCCGGTGGCGGCGGTGGCGCGCGGGCTGCTGTTCCGGATGGCCACGACGAGCGAGCGGCACGCGGCCGGAGCCGTCACCGAGGCGGCGCTGCGCGACGAGGCGCGCCGCTATGCGCGCGCGGCCGCGGCCATCGGGCGGTAAATCGGTGGCCCGGCGGGCGGGGTGGCGGGAAAATCCGCCCGGGCAGCCCGAACCTGAGGAGACGTGACGATGGCGGAAGTCCGTACGGCGGCCGGTGTGCTGCGGGGACGCAGCGAGGCGGGCGTGACGGTGTTCCGGGGCATGCCGTTCGCCGCGCCGCCCGTCGGTGCCCTGCGCTTCGCCGCGCCGGCGCCGGCCGCGCCGTGGGACGGGGTGCGCGAGGCCGTGGCCTTCGGGCCGCCGCCGCCGCAGCCGGACCCGTTCGGCCGCGGCGAGACGCGGGCCGAGGGCGCCGAGTGGCTCACGGTCAACGTCTGGTCGGCCGATCCGGGCCGCGGCGCGAACCTGCCGGTGATGGTGTGGATCCAGGGCGGCGGCTACACGTTCGGCGCCGCGAGCAGCCCCGAGTTCGACGGCCACCGGCTCGCGCGCGACGGCGTCGTGGTGGTGACGTTCAACTACCGCGTCGGCTTCGAGGGCTTCGCGCAGATCGCCGGGGCGCCGGCCAACCGCGGGCTGCTCGACCAGGTCGCGGCTCTGGCCTGGGTGCGCGACAACATCGGGGCGTTCGGCGGGGACCCCGACCGGGTCACGGTGTTCGGGGAGTCCGCCGGGGCCGGGTCGATCGCCGCGCTGCTGGTCATGCCGCGGGCCGATGGGCTGTTCCGGCGGGCGATCGCGCAGAGCGTGCCGGGGGCGTGCCTGGCGCCGGAGCTCGCGGCCGAGATCGCCGCCGCCTGCACCGCGGAGCTGGGCCTGGAGGCCACTGTCGCCGAGCTGGCCGACGTGGACCCGGCGCTGCTGGTCGAGGCGGCGATGGAGGCCGCGGGGAAGATGACGGCGCAGGCGCGGTGGGGGGTGGTCGGGTACCGCTCGCTGCAGTTCGGCCCGGTCGTCGACGGTGACGTGCTGCCGGTCGGCCTGTTCGGCAACGGCCGGGCGACCGAGCTGCTGGTGGGCCACAACCGGGACGAGCAGCGGCTGTTCAGCGCCCTGACCGGCGTCATCGGGCAGGTCACCGGGGAGCAGGCGGACGAGGCGCTGCGGCTGCTCGCGCCGGGGCCGCACGGGGAGCGCCGCTACCGGGAGGCGTTCCCCGACGCGGGGGCGGAGCGGTTGTACGAGCTCGTCCACGGCGACTGGCTGTTTCGCATGCCGAGCCTGCACCTGGCCGAGGCGCAGCTGCGCCGCGGGGGCCCGGCGTACCTCTACGAGCTGACCTGGGCCGCGCCGGGCCTCGGCGCCACCCACGGGCTCGACGTGCCGCTCGTGTTCGGCAACCTCGGGGGCAGCCGGCCCGCCATGCTGCTCGGCGGCGCGGTGGCCGCGGCGCAGGAGCTGTCGGCGCAGATGCGGGCCGCGTGGACGGCGTTCGCCACCACCGGCGATCCGGGCTGGCCCGCCTACGACACCGAGCGGCGCCTGACCCGGGTCTTCGACGTCGAGCCCGAGGTCGTCGCCTACCCGGAGGACGCCTCGCGCCGGATCTGGGGCGAGCACACCTTCGACACCCTGCGGCTGCGCGAGTAGGGCCCCGGGCGGCGGCCCAGGAGCCGGGCGGGGTTGCCGGTTCGCTCAAGACCCGGGCTTCGACGGTACCGCCGCCGAGCCGACGCGTGGCAGTCGCGCCTCGAGGTCGGCCGGCGGCAGCGGGCGGGCGTAGAAGTAGCCCTGGGCGTTGCGGTACCCCAGCAGCGTCAGCTCGGTCGCCTGGGCCTCGTGCTCGATGCCCTCCGCGACCGTGTCCATGTGCAGGATCTGGCTGAGCCGGATCACGGCCTCGGCGACCGCGGCGCCCTCGCGCTCGCCGTTGAGCTCGTTGACGAAGCAGCGGTCCAGCTTGAGGATGTCCACCGGCAGGCGGGTGAGGTAGCGCAGGGAGGAGTACCCGGTCCCGAAGTCGTCGAGGGCGATGCGGACACCGTGCCGGCGCAGCTCCTCCAGCTGCGGCACCGCGGACCGGTCGTCGACGAGCGCGCTCTCGGTGATCTCCAGCACGAGGTTGCGCGGGTCGTAGCCCGTGCGGTCGAGCACGGCCAGCACGGCGGCGGCCAGGTCGGGCTGCTCGAGCTGGACCGGGGACAGGTTGACGCTCACGTACATGCTCCGGCCGGGCGGGAGCATCGCCTGCCACTGCCCCACCTGCCGGCACGCCTCGCCCAGCACCCACGCCCCGATCTCGTTGATCAGGCCGGTGCGCTCGGCGGCCGGGATGAACCGGTCCGGGCCGAGCAGGCCGAGCCGCGGGTGCTGCCAGCGCACGAGCGACTCCGCGGCCACGAGGTCTCCGGTGGCCAGGGCGACGATCGGCTGGTACAGCAGGCGCAGCTGCCCCTCGGGGACGGCGGCGGCGAGATCCTCGGCGAGGGCGGCGGCGGCCCGCTCGGCCTCGACGGCCTCGGCCGAGTACATCACCCAGCCGAGGGTGCCGCTGCGTTTGGCGGCGTACATGGCGATGTCGGCCCGGTGCGGCAGTTCGGGGGCGTCGGCCGCGCTCTCGGCGATCGCGATGCCGATGCTGCCCTTCAGGTGCAGGGTGTTGCCGCCGATAAGCAGCGGCGCGTTGCAGGCGGCCAGGATCCGCTCGGCGACGGCGATCGCGTCCTCGCCGCGGCGCAGCTCCGGGAGCAGGACCGCGAACTCGTCGCCGCCGAGGCGGGCCGCGACGTCGCCGGCCCGGACGGTGCGGCGCAGGATCTCGGCGAACGCGACGAGCATCCGGTCGCCGACCGCGTGCCCGTAGTTGTCGTTGACCTGCTTGAACCCGTTGAGGTCGAGGACCAGGGCGGCCATCGGGTTGCCGGTGCGCCGCTGCCGGTCGACCGCGGCCCGCAGGGCGATGCGCAGTTCCCGGCGGTTGGCCAGCCCGGTGAGGCTGTCGGTGACGCCGAGGGCGTAGTTCTCGCGGGCCGCCAGGACCTGCCGGGCGGCGACGCCGACGGTCATGACGATCGCGCCGGCGACCAGGCCGAGCCACGGGTACATCCCCGTCTTCACCGCGGCCACGACGAGCAGGGCGTAGCCGCCGGCGAGGGCGGTGTACGGCAGCCAGGAGCGGCCCGGCAGCGGCCGGTCGGCGACGGCCCCGGCCACGGCGGGTCCGGGCCGGACCACGGCCGCGAGCAGAATGAGCAGGACCGGCAGGTGCAGGGCGGCCGGGGCCAGGACCTCCGGGCCGACCCCGTGCACCACCTGGTAGAGGAATACCGCGTCGATCACGAGGTAGCCGACGGTGCCGCCGAGCAGGAGGGACAGCGGCCGGCGGGCGGCGGGGGCCGGGCCGCGCAGGAGCACGCTGCCGACCCCGACGATCAGCACGACGTCGCCGAGCGCGAACAGCACCGCGCCCAGCCGCAGCGGTTGGAGCAGGCCGCCGCCGCGCAGGGCCGGCCCGAGCACCAGATACCACATCAGCATCAGGCTCGCGCCGAGCACCGTCGCCATGTCCATCGCGAGCTTCCACCGGGCCAGGCGGCCCAGGCCGGCCGCCATGGACAGCAGCCCGGCCAGCAGCACCGGCACGATCAGCAGGCGCGGGACGACGGCGACGAGCGTCACCGGGCCCCAGCCCTTGTCGCCGGTCCGGAACGCGACCGCGAAGCCGACGCCGGCCACGACGAGCAGCGCCAGGGCCACGCTGGTGAACCGGTACGGCCGGCGGGCCGCGGGGCTCCGGCGGGCGCTGGTGGCCGCGCGGACGTGCAGCGCCAGCGCGACGACTTCGAGGGCGCACAGGGAGATGCCCGCCACCTCGGTGCTCTTCACGGCAGCCCAGATCGGAACGGGCGCGGCCGAGTTGAGCTTTGCCATGATGATGGACCTGAGCGACCGACGCCTGGCGCGTGGTCCGCCGCGACCGGCCGAACGCGGGCAACCCCCTCGATATCGCACACCCCCTCTGGCTCACCCGGGCGCTCGGGTAGCGGACCGCCGCCGTCGAGGCCCCGCCCCCAACCCTGCTGCGCGACGCCCGCGGTCACCGCCCGCAGCCTGCGTCGACATCATAACCCAATGTAGTTGCAGTATTACTCTGCGCTATGGCACACCCTCTGTGCCATAGCGGCTTGTTCGTGTGCCAAAAGTGTGCCACCATGGCACACATGGAGCTGACCACATACGTGAACACCCTCGGCCGCGAGTTCGCCACCCTGGCCGAGGCCGGCGGCGCGGAGTCACGGGCACTGGTCGAGCGCCTGACCGGCCCCCTGGAGTCGGCGATCCGGATGACGCTGCTGGAAGCGCTGTCGGCGGCGGCCGACGAGATCACCCGCGACCTGGCACCGGGCTCCGTCGAGCTGCGCCTGCGCGGCCGCGACCCCGGCTTCGTCGTCACCGCACCCGCGTTCACGCAGCCGCCGGCCGGCGCCGACGCGCCGGACCCCGACCGGCTGATCGGCGAGGACGGACCGTCCGCGCGGATCAACGTGCGGCTGCCCGAACAGCTCAAGGCCGCGATCGAGGAGGCCGCGGCCCGGGAGGGCCGCTCGGTCAACGCCTGGCTCGCCCGCGCCGCCGCCGCCGCACTCCAGCAGCACGCCGAACCGGCCCCCACCGTCACCCGCGGACACCAGCGCTTCTCCGGCTGGGTCCGCTGACACCCACCCACCCACTCCCGGAACGGGGACGACCATGCCCACCTTCGACACACCGCAACCCATCACCGTCAGCCTCGACCTCGGCGTCGGCCACGTGCGCATCTTCGCCACCGACCGGGCCGACACCGTCGTCGAGGTCCGCCCGACCGACCCGGCCGAGCCGTCCGACGTCGACACCGCCGCGCAGGTGCGGACCGACCTCACCGGCGGCACACTGCGCATCACCGGGCCGCGCCCGCGAATGTTCGACTTCTCCCGCAAGACCCGCTCGGTGGAGCTGACCGTCGAGGTGCCCCGCGGCTCGCGGGTGGCCGGCGAGCTCCAGCTCGGCGACTTCCGCTGCACCGGGCCGCTCGGCGACTGCCGGCTCAAGACCGGCCTCGGCAACGTCTGGGTCGAGCAGAGCGGCTCCCTGCGCGTCGACACCGGCGCCGGCGACGTGACGGCCGGCGGCGTCGCCGGTGACGCCGAGATCGCCACCGGGACCGGGAAGGTGCAGCTCGGCACGGTCGACGGGGCCGCGGTGGTCAAGAACTCCAACGGCGAGTCGGCGGTCGAGGCCGCCGGCGGCGACGTGCGCATCCGCAACGCCAACGGCCGCATCGCGGTCGGCCGGGCCGGCGCCGGCGTCGACGCGAAGACGTCCCTGGGCGACGTCCGGCTCGGCGCGGTGACCCGCGGCTCGGTCATCACCGAGAGCGCGCTTGGCGACCTGGAGATCGGCATCGCCGCGGGCACGGCCGCCTGGCTCGAGGTGAACACCGGCTTCGGCCACGTCCGCAACGAGCTGACGAACACCGCCCGCCCGGAGCCGACCGACGAGACCGTCGAGGTCCGCGGCCGCACGTCCTACGGCGACGTCATCATCCGCCGGGCCTGACCGGCGACTCGGGCTGCACCGGCCCGGGCGTCTGCGGGTGCGCCCGGCGGCGACGCTGCAGGAGCAGCCCTCCGGCGGTCAGCAGGACGAGCGTGCCCAGGGCGGCCCACAGCGGCCAGGCGCCGGGCTGCCAGCCGTAAGCGCCGACCGTGACGTAGGCGGCGGTCGCCGGGACGATGCCGATCCCGGTGCCGAGCAGGAAGTCGCGCAGCCTGACGCTCGTCACCCCGGCGACGTAGTTGACAGCGGTGAACGGCACCACCGGGATCAGCCGGGCGACCAGGATGGCCCGCACACCGTGCTTCGCCAGCACGGCGTCGACCGCGTCCAGGCGGCCACCGGCGAGCCAGCGCACGGCGTCGCGGCCGAGCAGCCGCCCCAGGTACAGGGCCATGACCGCGCCGAGCAGCGCCCCGCAGACCACCGCGGGCAGCCCGCCCGCGATGCCGAACAGCGCACCCGCGGCGAGGGTGAACACCGTCTTCGGCAGCGGCGACAGGCACACCAGCCCGTAGACCCCGGCGAAGGCGGCCGGCGCCCACCAGCCCAGCCCGTCGGCCCACCGCCGCAGCGCGTCCCGGTCGGGCAGCCCGACGAACACGGCGAGCGCGACCACCCCGCCGACGAGGACGACGAGCCCGGCCAGTCGCAGCAGCCGGGCTCCACGCGTCATGATTCACATCATGCCCGATCCGGCGCGCATCGGCTCGCCGCGTCCACGCGATGACCGGCCGGCTCGCCGACCGCGGTGGGGTCAGCCCCTCCAACCGACGGGGGTCACCGGGTCTGTGCCGGGGCACAAAATCGGGAACGCTTCGATGCATGACCATCACCCGACGCGCCGTGCTCGGCGCCGCCGCGTTCGTGCCGTTCCTGGGGAGCGTGGGCTCCAGGAACCCCGAGGACCTCATCGACCTCCGCCGCGATCTGCACGCCCATCCGGAGGCGGCGGGGCAGGAGCAGTACACCGCCGGCGTCGTCGCGCAGCGCATGCTCGCCGCCGGCCTGCAGGTGACGACCGGCATCGGCGGCCACGGTGTCGTCGGCGTGCTGCACGGTGCCCGCCGGGGCCGGACGGTCGCCTACCGGGCCGACATCGACGCGGTGCCGCCGGCGGCGCAGTTCCCCACCGGGCCCGTCACCGCGCACCTGTGCGGGCACGACATCCACACCACCGTCGGCGTCGGCGTGGCCGAGGCGCTGGCCCGGCAGCGGCGAGCCCTGCAGGGCAGCTTCGTGTTCGTGTTCCAGCCCGGCGAGGAGAACCTGACCGGCGCGTCGGCGATGCTGGCCGACCACCTCTTCGACAGCAACCCGCCCGCCGAGATCCACGCCCTGCACTGCGCCCCGTTCCCGGTCGGGCAGTTCGCCGTCATGCCCGGGTTCGGCCTGGCCGGCCTGGACCGGGCGCAGATCACCCTGCCCGACGCCGCCACCGCCCGGTCCGTGGCCGCGGCGGTCAGCGCGCTCGGCACTGTGCAGTTCCCGCAGGGCACGGCGGACATGGAGCGGCTCATCGCCGACCTGCAGCAGCCCGGCTCGCCGCTCGCCGAGTTCGTCTTCATGCGCGCGTCGGCCTCCGGCGCCACCGTCTCGCTGGCCTACAAGTGCTGGCCCGAGCAGCGGTACACCGCCATCCGGCAGGAGATCCAGCGCCTCGCCGGGCCCGCCGCCGTCGCCTGGGCCGGCGACCCGTTCCCGGCGATGGTCGTGGGCGAGCGCGAGGGCACGGCGGTGGAGCGGTACCTGCGCCGGGCCGCCCGCCGCGTGACCCGGCTGCACGGCTCAATCCCGTTCAACGGCGAGGACTTCGCCCTGTTCCTCAAGCGGCTGCCCGGGACCTACACCTTCCTGGGGGTCCGCCGCCCGGGCAGCACCATCGACACCGCGTACCCGCACTTCGGCGCGTTCGACCCGGACGAGCGGGCCATCGCCCACGGCGTGCACGCCATGGCCGGCTGGCTCGCCGAGCGGGGACTATCACGGTGAGATGACAAATGCGTACGCGTAGGTGATCATGTTCCAGCCCTGGTCCCACACCGGTTGGAGCGCCACCGTGTCCCGCATCGACAGCACCTTCGGCCGCCCGGAGCTGGCCGCCGTCCGCGCCGCCGCCACGCGCGGCGACCTGCGGGCGCTCAGCGCCACCCTCACCACCGGCCTGGCCGGCGCCCACGACCGGCTCGACCGGATGTGGGAAGCGGTCGACGCCTTGACCGCCCGGGCCGGCACCGCGGTGCCGGCCGGGCTGGATGACTGGCTGCGCGCCGAGCCCGGCAACCCGACAGCCCTCGCCCTGCGCGGCGGCGCTGAGGTCGGCCGGGCCTGGGAGGTCCGCGGGAGCGCTCCGGCCCGGCAGACCCGGCCGGAGCGCCTCCACGCCTTCCAGGCTGCGCTCGCGGACGCCGAGCGCCTGTGTCACGCCGCCGCCCAGGCCGACCCGCGCGACCCGGCGCCGTGGGCGTTCCTGCTGCAGTCGGCCCGCGGCCGGCAGCTCGACACCGGTGAGGTCCTCCGCCGCCGCGACGAGCTGGAGGCCCGCGCCCCGCAACACCTGCGGTCCCAGGCCCACGCGGCCATCGCTCTGGGCCCGATGTGGGGCGGCTCGACACAGCTCGCGGTTGAGACCGTCCGTACCTGGCTGCGCAGTGCCCCGGCCGGCTCGACGCTGCCGGCCCTGTTCTTCGTGGTGCAGTTCCAGCGCTTCCCGCAGGAGGGCCGCGGCTTCGCGAGCGACCCGGCCGTCCGTGAGGAGGGCACCCGCATGGCCGCCCGGCTGCCCGAGCACCCGGCCCGCACACCCGACGAGTTTCTGGCCCACAACTACGCTGCCGGCTGGTTCGCCCTGACCCGCGAGCCGGGCCGCGCGAACCACCACTTCAAACTCCTGCAGGGGTACGCCACCGAGCAGCCCTGGACCTCCCTGGGCGACGCGACCGGGCAGCGGGCGATCGCGGTCTTCCGCGGCAAGCGCCAGAACGCCATGCTCCGACTGCCCATCTGAGGTCCGCGGACCGACAGCCCCGGCGCGGTGGGCGGGGCCCACCGCGCCGAGGACCGGCACCACGTTCGTCAGCCGCGCGAACGTGCCTGCCCGGCGATCACGGGTAGCTCACCACGGTGTGCGGGGTCACGTGGTCCGGCGTGGCGGTGTCGCCGGTGTCGTTGATGACGTGGGTGATCGAGCCCTTGCCCAGCGACACGGTCAGCAGGTCGTGGAACCTGACGTTGGCGTTGACCGGCGCCTCGAAGGAGTGGTACGCGGCGATGGACTCGTCGGTCGTGAAGACGCAGTAGCTGCCCATGCCCCACGCCTCGTGCGAGGTGACGGTGTTGGCGACCTTGTACGCGGCGTAGCCGGTGATCCCGTCATGGGACCAGGCCGCGGCCGACGGCGGGTCGTAGGGCAGCTCGTTCTGGAAGAAGATCGTCTTGCCGCCGTTGCCGTTCCAGATGACGTTGTACTTCTCGAAGTGCTCCACGAACAGCCCGTACGCCGTCACGTTCTGCCCGTTGACGATCAACCCGGTGTCCGACGGGTTGGACGTCCAGCCCGCCCCGGCACCGTGGTCGGCCCGCCACGCCCAGATGTGGTCGATGATCGTGTTGTTGTTGTTCACCACGAGCGCGTTCGTCACCTTCGCCGCGCCCGCACCACCGACCCGCAGGAACACGTCGGAGATGAGGTTCGGAGCACCCGCGTGGTTGCCCGAAGCCCCCGCCGGACCGACCTGCAGCAGCGCCGGGGAGTTCGTCGGACCCGCATCGAACAGCAGCGACGCGATCTTCACCCCGTCGACGTCACCGACCTGCATCGGCAGCACACCGTTGTCGGCCACGATCGTCGCGTAACCCAGACCCAGCACCACCGTGTTGGCCCGGTTCACGTTCACCGTCTGGCTCAGGTGGTACACACCCGGCGTGAACAGCAGGTTCAGACCCTGCGCCACCGCCTGGTTCAGCGTCGCCGCGGTCACACCCGGCTTCGCCACATAGAACTGACTCAGCGGCAGCGACGTGCCCGGGGTCTGCCCGTTGATCCAGGTCGCACCGCTGCTGCTGGTGCGCAGCGACGGGACGAAGACGCGGTAGCCCGAGGCGTCGGCGTAGAAGTACGGCTTCTCCTGGGTCACCGGCGAGGTGGCCAGGGTGGTGTACGCCGGCGACGGGAACGAGGTCGCGGGCGCGCCCTGCACCCCCGAGAACACCATGTTCCACAGGGCGCTCTTCCAGCTCCCGATCGTGCTGTCGCGGGTGAACCACTGCTGCTGCGAGCACGGGCTGATCTGCCCGCTCACCCGGCTGTCGGCGATGTACCCGCCCGAGGCCCAGCCACAGTTCGGGCTGGCCAGGGTCATGCCGCCGTGCACGTCCATCCGGCGGAACGGCGCCGCCTGGGCCACCGCCCAGCGGTCGGTGCCGTTCACCGGATAGACCGACAGGTTCTCGGCCGAGCGCCAGAAGTTCTGGGTGGCGTTGCCGGCCATCCAGCCGGCGTCGACGGTGACGTCACCGTGGATCTGCACGTCCTGCGGGTTCTGCCCGAGGCCGCTGATCGACGTGTAGAAGCCGATCTGGGCATTCAGGCCGCTGTAGGAGCCCGGCTTGAACAGGAACTGGTAGCGCTCCGAGCCGAACTGGTTGGTCTCCTGCTGGGTGAAGACCTGGTCGAGCTTCGCCTGGATCGTGGCCGACGACTGGCTCGGGTCGAAGACGATGACGTTGGAGCCGAGGTCACCGCCGCCGGGCAGGCCCGGGCCGGACGGGGTCGTGCTCGGCGACGGATCGGTGCCCGGGCCGGAGCTGAACACCGAGAACTCGAAGAGCGAGTAGCCGTACTGGGTGGCCCGGGCGGTCCCGTACAGCCGGATGAAGCGGCCGGAGCCGCTGACGTTGAGGGTTTCGGTCCCGCCGGCGCCGGTCGTGGTCGAGTAGATCGGCGTCCAGCCGTTGACGCCGTCGGCCGAGACCTCGACCCGGTACGCCTTCGCGTAGGAGCGCTGCCACGACAGCGACACCTGACAGATCTGTGTGGTGGCACCGAGGTCGATCTGAATCCACTGTGGATCGACGCCGTGCTCGCTCGACCACCGCGACGAGCCCGAGCCGTCCACGGCCTTGGCGGGGCCCAGGCTCGCACTTTCCGACGACGACGCCGTGGCCGTCCTGTTCAGAGCGACATTGGTGGTACCACACCCGGTCGCCGCGTCCGCCGAGCGACCGATCACCACGAGTGTGCACGCCAGTAGCGCCGTGGCGGCGGCGGCTACGGCGAAGAGTCTGCGCTGCATGACAGCAAGGTAGGACCGGCCCGAAGGCCGGGGCAATCGCTTGCCATCTCTTGCCAAATGGATCAACGCGGCTCCACTGTGGACCTTGACTTGGCATGGCAACTCAATGGCAAACGCTTTCCCGGGGCCGCGGGCCGCTGCTACGGTCCGCAACTACCTATCGCCGATGCTCGATTCAACCGCCAAGGAGTCGACATGAGCATCCGTCCGAAACCACACCGGATCCTGGTCGCGGCGGCGTTCGCCCTCGCGCTTGCCGCAGGTGTGGCCGTGGCCGGCCCGGCGCTCGCCGCGGACGACCCGCCGCGCGCGCAGTACCACGAGATGCACGCCAACTGCACCGTCAACCACACGCTCAACGACGACCCGATCGTCTTCCCGGGCCTGCCCGGCGCCTCGCACAACCACTCGTTCATCGGCAACCCGGCGGTGAACGCGAACTCCACCCCGCAGTCGCTCGTCGGCGGGGCGAGCTCGTGCGAGGACACCCTCGACGCGTCCGGGTACTGGTTCCCGACGCTCCTGCAGCGCGGAGTACCGCTGCAGCCCGACAAGCCGACCGTCTACTACAAGTCCGACGTCAAGGACTACCGCACCGTGAAGCCGTTCCCGGCGGGCTTCAAGCTGCTCGTCGGCGACGCCAAGGCTCCGAACACCGCGGCCTTCAGGGGCAACTACCAGTGCACCGGCTACAAGGGCGCCGACTTCCCGGCCTCCTGCCCGGCGGGCTCGACGCTGCAGGTCCGCCTGACGTCGCCGAGCTGCTGGGACGGCGTGCACTTGGACACCGCCGACCACAAGTCGCACATGGCGTGGCCGGTCAACGGCGTCTGCCCGGCCGACCACCCGGTCCCGCTGCCGATGCTCGAGATCAAGCTGCCGTACCCGCTGAACAACGGCGACACCGGCGGCCTGGCCTACGCCTCGGGCGGCAGCTACACGTTCCACTACGACTTCATGAACGGCTGGAACGCCGCTCGCCAGGCCTACCTGGTGTCGTACTGCATCAACGGCGGCCGTCAGTGCAACGGCTTCGGCGTGGACCCGAAGAACCCCTGATGTCCGCGATGGCGGCGATGCCCGACTCGATCGCCGCCCGCGAAGTGTTCCCGAAGCCGAGGATCAGGCGCGGCTGCGGGTGTACCTCGCCCACGTAGAGGCTCGCCATACCGTACAACCCGACACCGCGCGAGGCCGCCGCCGCGATGAACGCGGCCTCGCCGGTGCCGGGCGGCAGGTGCAGCACCGCGTGGAAGCCGGCGGCGAGCCCGGTCACGGGCAGGTGCGGCGCGTGGCGCTCCAGCGCGGCGAGCAGCGTCTCGCGGCGGGCGGCGTACTCGGCCCGGACCCGCCGCAGGTGCCGGTCGTAGCGCCCCGACTCGAGCAGGGCGGCCAGGGCCAGCTGGTCAAGGCCCGGGCTGCCGCGGTCGGCGCGCCACTTCCCGCGGGCCAGTGCGGCGTGCAGGCGCGGGGGCGTGACGATCCAGCCGAGGCGCAGGGCGGGGGCGAGGGACTTGCTGACGGTACCGAGCGAGACGACACAGTCGGGGGCGAGCCCCTGCAGCGACCCCACGGGATCGCGGTCGTAGCGGAACTCGGCGTCGTAGTCGTCCTCGACGATGATCGCGCCCGTGGCCCGGGCCCAGGCGATGAGCTCGAGCCGGCGCGGCCCGGTGAGCACGACCCCGGTCGGCCACTGGTGCGCGGGCGTCACGAACACCGCGTCGGCCCCGCTGCGGGCCAGCGCCCCGACGTCGAGCCCGCCCTCGTCGACCGCGACCGGCACCGCCCCGATGCCGGCCGCCGCCGTCAGGTCCGCGACGTTCGCGCCGCTGCCCGGGTCCTCGAACCCGATGCGGGTGAACCCGGCCGCGGCCAGCGCCCCGACCACGAGCCCGAGCGCCTGCTGCATGCCCGCACAGACGATGAGGTCCTCCGCCGTGGCCGCGACCGCGCGCACCCGGCCCAGGTAGGAGGCGAGCACCTCGCGCAGCGCCCGGGCCCCGACCGGCTCGCCGTAGTCGAACGCCGCGTTGGGGGCGGCGCGCAGGGTCTGCTGCACCGCCCAGGCCCACTCGGCGCGCGGGGCCAGGCCGAGGTCGGGCACGCCGTGGCGGAAGTCGGCGACCGGGTATCGCGGGCGCTGCTCGGCGATCGTGCTCGGTGCCTGCGCATCGGGGCGCACCACGACGCCGGGGGCGACGCGCGTCGCGGAGCCGGGGCGGCTGGTGAGGTACCCCTCGGCCTGGAGTTGCGCGTAGCAGTCCTGCACCAGTCCGCGCGACAGGCCCAGAGCGCGGGCCAGTTCCCGCGACGACGGCAGCGGCTCGTTGCCGGCCAGCCGCCCGCCGCGAATAGCGGCCCGCAGCTGCTCTTCCAGCTGCGTGCGCAGCCCGGCGCCGCCGCCGCGGTCGATCGTCACCAGCAGCCCCGGCCCCGAACCGGCCCACTCGACAGGCACGGAACTGGACCTTACCAGGGGTCCGGTTCGCCCATAGCGTCATGGGCATGACGACCTACGCGCTCCCCGCCCCGCCCGCGACGACGCCGGCCCGCCCGCGTCTGGTGACCCGGGCGCTGCTGCTGCGGCTGGTGTCGATGCTCGGCTCGTCGATCGGCTTCTACCTGCCGCTGTCGGTGGTGCCGCTGTTTGCCCGCGACTCCGGCTCCGCGCGCGCCGCGGGCCTGGCCACCGTCGCGCTGCTGCTGGCGACCGTCGCGTGTGAGCTCGTCACGCCCCGCCTGGTGGCCCTGGTCGGCTACCGGTGGGCCCTGGGCCTGGGCCTCGTCCTGCTGGGCGCGCCGACGCTGGTGCTGACCGTGACCGGCGAGCCGGGAGCGATCCTGGCGGTCTGCCTCGTCCGCGGAGCCGGGTTCGCGATCTGCACCGTCGCCGGCGGGGCGCTGACCGTCACGCTGATCCCGGCCGAGCGCCGCTGCGAGGGCCTGGCGTTCGTCGGCACGGTCGCGGGCGGCTCGAGCCTGATCGCCCTGCCCACCGGCGTGTGGGCGGCCGACCGCTGGGGCTACACCCCGGTGTTCCTGGCCACGGCCGTCCTCACGCTCCTGGCGCTGCTCGCGGTGCCCGGCCTCCCCCGCCGGATCGCCGGCAACACCGCCCACCGCGGCCTGCTGTCGGGCCTGCGCCGCCCGGCCCTGACCCGGCCGGCCACCGTCTTCGCGGCCGTCACCGCCGCCGTCGGCGTGCTCGTCACGTTCCTGCCGCTGGCCACCTCGGCCCAGCCGGCCTGGGTCGCCGCCGCCGCACTCCTCGCGCAGCCCGCCGCCGCGACCGCCGCCAGCTGGCTCACCGGCCGCGTCGCCGACCGCCGCGGCCCCGCCCGCTTCCTGACGCCCGGCCTGATCCTGGCCGCCGCCGGCATGGCCCTCCTGGCCCTCATCGGCACTCCGGCCGCGGTGATCGGCGGCGCGGCCGTGTTCGGCACCGGCTTCGGCATCCTGCAGAACACCACACTGTCGCTCATGTACTCGCGCGAGCGGGCCGGCGGCGAAAGTACCGTCAGCGCCATCTGGAACACCGCCTACGACCTGGGCATGGCCGCCGGTGCCCTGGCCGCGGGCCTGATCGTCGCCTCCGCCGGCTACCCGCTGACCTTCCTGCTCACCGCCGCCGCCATCCTCCCCGCGCTCGCACTGTCCACCCGGGAGCGCTGACCCGCCGCGGGCCGGCCGGCGTCCGGGCCGACGCCGACCGGCCCCGCGCCGCGATCAGGCGGTGCGGTGGCGACCCTGGTACACGGTCGCGGTCAGCTTGTACAGGTGGCGGTGGCCGACCTGCTGGCACGACGCCTTGTCCCACTGGCCGCGGCGGACCCCGGCCCGCGCGTCGCTGCGGCACGCGTGGCGGCTGCGGTAGAAGTCGACGGTGAACGTCCGGGCCTTCGGCGCGAACCGCACGTCGTGCTGGTGGCCCCGGTTGTCGCGGTCGCGCCAGTCACCCTGCTGGTCCCGGCCGCGGCCGTCGTTGCCGCCGCGGTCGCCCCGGCCGTCGTTGCCGCCGTGGTCGTCGCTGCGGCCGCCGTGGTCGTTGCCCCGGTCGTCGCGCTGGTCGCCGCTGTGGCCGCTCGGCTGACTGCCCGAGCCGTCGCCGTGGCCGTCGTCATGCCTGCCGTCGCCGCGCTTCCCGTCGTCGTGCTTCCCGTCGTCGCTCCGCTGGCCGTCGCGGCTCTGCACACCGCCGGTGCGGGCCTGGTCGGAACCGTGCTGCTGGGTGGCGGTCGTCGTGACCGGCACCGCGACGTCGGTCGGCGACGCGACGGAGGCGGCGGAGGCGGCGGTGCCGCTCAAGCCCAGCGCCGCCCCGGCGACGACGCCCATGCCGACAACCGTCAGTGTCCTGCGAGCCTTGGCATTCATGTCCGGTGGTTCCTTCCCCCGTTGCGATTTCCGTGTGCAAGCACCGTAAACCCCCAAACCGGACATGTACGAAATATGCGCTCACCGCTTCATCCCGATTCCCGCCGCCGAACACGCGCGCGCAGCCACCGGAAACGCGCGCCCGACCGGCCGAAACGCGAGCCCGGCCACCGTTCGGAGGAGGGCGGCCGCCGTTCAGCCGGTGCAGCGCCGCGCGATCAGCGTGGCCTCATCGCCGTTCCAGACCGGCCCCGGGCGCACGATGTAGCCGGCGGCCACGAACTCGTGCCCGCCCGTGCGGACCCCGTCGAGGAACTTCCCGCCCACCGGTCCGGCGGCGACCCGGGTCCACCGCGTCCCGTCCCAGTGCAGCGCCAGGGGTTGCCTGGTCGCCGCCCGCTCCTCCCCGATCAGCCCGAGCAGCCACGCGTCCCCGGGCCCGAACACCGTCACGCCGTGCACGGAGCCGGCGCCGACGTCAGGCAAGGCGGCGACAGTCCACTGCCGACCGTCCCAGTGGGCGGCGTACGGGCGCTGGGTGCCGACGGTGTCCACCCAGAGGCCGCCCACCCAGACGTCAGCCGGCCCGGCCGCTTCGACGTTGCGCAGCAGGGTCTGCCGGCCCGCGACGGGTGGCCGGGGCATGGCCGACCACCGCACGCCGTCCCAGTGCTCGACGAGCGGATCGCCGCCCCAGTCACCGCCGACCGCCCACACGTCCGAGGGGCCGGAGGCGGCCGCCGCGCGCAGCAGGTTCGACGTCGCCAGCGGGCTGGGTGCGGCGATGCGGGTCCAGCCGCCGCCGTTCCAGCGCAGGACCGCGGCCTCCGAGGAGTACTGGGTCTCGTTGGTGTAGCCGAGCACCCAGACGTCGGTGGCGGTCATCACGACGGCCGACGCGAACAGGCCGGCCGGGAGCGGCCGCTCGGTCCACGTGGTGCCGTCCCAGTGCACCGCGATGCTGTACACCGGCACATCGCCGCCGTCACCGGCACCGTTGTCGCCGTAGCCGACGGCCCAGGCGTCGGTGCGGCTGCGGGCGGCGACGTCGGACAGCAGGTTGGCGCCGGTGCCGGGGTTCGGGCTCGGGAACGTCTGCCACGCCGAGCCGTCGTAGTGCGCCAGCAGGCTGCGGCGGCCGGACTGCCCCACCGCCCATACGTCGGACGGGCCGGTGGCGGCGATCCCGGCGATGTAGTGGATCCCGGCGGCGGCCGGCGGCATCGCGATGCCGGTCCAGCCCGCCGCGCACCTCGTCGGCGCCGGTGTCACCACGGGAGCCGGGGTCGTCGGCGTCGGTGCCGGTGCCGGTGGTGCGGTTGTCGTTGGCGCGGTTGTCGTTGGCGCGGCAGTCGTGGGTGGTGCGGTGGTCGCCACCGGTGGGGCGCCGGCCGCGGTCGTGGCGGGCGCCGAGGCCGGCGGAGGCTTCGGTGCGGCCGAGGGCGGGCGCGTGGAGGCGGAGGTGACGGCCACGACCGGCCGGTCGGCGGCGTCCGAGGACAGGGTGGAGGACAGCACCCCGGCGACGACCGCCACCACGACCGCCCCGGCGGTGCCCGCCGCGGCGACGGCGCCCGGATGCTGCTGCGCGGTGCTCACGACGGCCGCGACCGCCGGCTGCCGGGTCACGCTCGCGACGAGCGCCTGGACCCGGTCGCGCCCGCGCTCCAGGCGACCGGGCGGTGCGTCGGGAGCCGTGACCGCGCCCTCCAGCACGGCCACCGGCGACGGCACCGGGCGGGAGAACCAGCCGGTGACGATCTCGATGATCGTGCGGCGGCGGTCGGGGTCGGTGTCGCGCTGCCGGTCCAGCCACGCCTGGAGCGCGGCGGGGACGGGCAGCAGCGGCAGGGTCCGGAACTTCTTGAGCACGGCGGCGCCCGAGCGGGCCAGCCGGATGGTGTCGGCCTCGGCGCCGCAGGCCGCGCAGCCGGTGATGTGGGCGGCGACCGCGTCGTAGCCCTCGGGTGCGATCGTCCGCCGCCCGCCCAGGAGCCCGGTCAGGCCCGCGCAGCCCAGGGTGCCGGCCGAGCGGGCCACCCACACGGCGGCGAGGCGCGCCACGAACCGCTTCAGGGCCCTGGACTTCAGGACCGAGATGTTGCTGTAGCCCGTGAGGCCGGCCGCAGCGGCGAGGTCGGCCCCGGTGAGCTCCAGGCGGAAGGCGCAGTAGACGAGGGTGCAGTCCCGCGGCGAGAGCAGGCTCAGCGCCTCGTGCACCCACTGCCAGAACTCGCGGGTGCCGGCCTCCTCCGGCGGGCTCGGGGCGGAGGAGGTCAGGGCCGGCTCGAGGTCGGCGGGCGCGGCCGGGATCGAGTAGCCGCGCCGGCGCCGGGCCGTGTAGCGGGCCACCTCCCGCCCGGCCGCCGTGAGCAGATACTTGAACAGCGAGCTGCGGTCGTAGGCGAACCGCAGCTCCGTGCCGCCGTCGTAGGCGCGGATGACGGCGTACATGACCCTGCGGGTCAGCTCTTCCGCGTCGGCGTCGTCGGGGACATGGGCGCGGACGAAGCCCCAGATCTCGGGCATTGCGTCGTTGAGGAGGTGCCAGAGCGCCTCCCGGCCGGCCGCTCCACCGCGCCGGACGTCCTCGAACCGCCGATCCATCAGGCCCTCCACGAGCTCGCCGCGGCCGCCGCACCCATGGTGGCGGTCCCATCGCGGTCTGTCACTCCCCGATCGGCTCGACTTCCGGGCCGACCGGGCGCGGGCGTCCGAGGTGGTCGAGGTGATCAACGTGGTCGCGGGCGCCCACCACCTTCAGAGGCAGCCGGGCCCGCGCGCTCACACCCCCGGACCGGGGAATGTCGAGCAGCATGGCGAGGCCGGCGGCGGCCAGTGCCAGTCCCTCGCGCTGCGCGAGCATCGCGCCGGCGCCGAACAGTTGCAGCAGGATCTGCAGTCGCTTCATACCGTCCACAGAGTCGTTCCCCGGCGCCGGCTAACAGGCCCGGCGAGAATGGGGCCATGGAGATGGATGTCAACGCCGCGGTGCGGTTCGTGGCGACGCACGGGCGGGTGCTCGACCGGCGGCGGCTGGATGTGCTCCTCGGCCGGGGGGAGCCGGAGCCCGTGCTCGCCGCGCTCGACGCGTACCGGAACGGGGACGGCGGGTACGGCTGGGGCCTGGAGCCCGATCAGCGCTCGGCCACCAGCCAGCCCGTCGGCGCCATGCACGCCCTGGAGGTGCTGGCCGACGCCGGGGACGGGCGGAGCCCGCGGCCGATCGAGGTGTGCGACTGGCTGGCCGCGCACAGCCGGGCCGACGGGGGCATCCCGTTCGGGCTCCCGCACGACGACACCGCCGGCAACGCGAAGCACTGGGTCGACGCCGACCCGGCCGTGTCCTCGCTGCAGATGACGGCGCAGCTGGCCGCCCAGGCGCACCGGATCGCGCGGCGGCGGGCCGACGTCGCCGGGCACCCGTGGCTGGCCGCCGCCACCGCCTACTGCATCGACCAGATCGAGCGGCTCGGCGCCGACCCGCACGCCTATGTGGTGATGTTCGCGCTGCACTTCGCCGACACCGCCCCGCCGGCCCACCACCTGGTCGAGCGGCTGCTGCGGTACGTGGTGCCGGACGGGCCGACGCCGGTGAGGGGCGGGGCCGGCGGCGAGGCGCTGCACCTGCTGGACTTCGCGCCCTACGCGGACGGCCCGGGCCGCCGGGCGCTGCCCGCCGGGGCGCTCGCGAAGGACCGGGAGCGGCTCGCCGCCGCTCAGCGCGACGACGGCGGCTGGACCGTGGACTACCCGGTGTACAGCCCGGCGGCGGCGCTGGAGTGGCGGGCCTACGCGACGGTCCAGGCGGTACGCGTGCTGCGCGGCCGGTAGTGCGCTGCCCGGCGACCGGGACCGGTATCCGTTGACCGGGGGGCCGCGCTCGTGATACCAGTCGACGATCATCGATACTCGTGACAATCCTGCCGCTCATCGCGGCGTTGCTCCTCCTGCAGCGGTACTGGCGCGGCGGCCTGACCATCGGCGCGCTCGAGTGAAAGGCAATGCGATGCTCAAGGCGCACGTCACCCTCGACCCGGCGGCCGTCGTCGCCCCCGTCAGCCGCCGGCTCTTCGGCACCTTCGTCGAGCACATGGGCCGGTGCGTGTACACCGGCATCTACGAGCCCGGCCACCCGCTCGCCGACGAGGACGGCTTCCGCACCGACGTGCTCGCGCTGACCCGCGAGCTGGGCGTCACCACGGTGCGCTACCCGGGCGGCAACTTCGTCTCCGGGTACCGCTGGGAGGACGGCATCGGCCCGCGCGCGCAGCGGCCGCGGCGGCGGGAGCTGGCCTGGCACAGCATCGAGACGAACGAGATCGGCATCGACGAGTTCGCCCGGTGGGCGGCCAAGGCGGGCGTCGAGATCATGTACGCGGTGAACCTCGGCACCCGCGGCGTCCAGGAGGCGCTCGACGTGCACGAGTACTGCAACCAGCCGGCCGGGACGACGCTCGCCGACCTGCGCCGGGCCAACGGGGCCGAGCAGCCGTACGGGATCGCGATGTGGTGCCTCGGCAACGAGCTCGACGGGCCGTGGCAGCTCGGGCACAAGAACGCCGCCGAATACGCCCGGCTCGCCGCGGAGACGGCCCGCGCGCTGCGGGCGGCCGAGCCGGGTCTGCAGCTGGTGGCGTGCGGCAGCTCCGGCTCGACGATGCCCACGTTCGGCTCCTGGGAGTCGACGGTCCTGGAGGAGACCTACGACCTCGTCGATTACATCTCGTGCCACGCGTACTACGAGGAGTACGACGGCGATCTGGGCTCGTTCCTGGCTTGTGCCAACGACATGGACCACTTCATCGACAGTGTCGTCGCCACCGCGGACAGTGTCGGTGCCCGTCTGCGCAGCCGTAAGAAGATCCAGCTGTCCTTCGACGAGTGGAACGTCTGGTACCTCTCCCGCTTCCAGGGCGGCCCGCCGCCGACCGAGTGGCAGGTCGCGCCGCGGGTCATCGAGGACGAGTACAACGTCGCCGACGCCGTGGTCGTCGGCAACCTGCTCATCGCGCTGCTGCGCCACAGCGACCGGGTCACCGCGGCCTGCCAGGCGCAGCTCGTCAACGTCATCGCGCCGATCCGCACCGAGCCGGGCGGCCCGGCCTGGCGCCAGAGCATCTTCCACCCGTTCGCCCGCACGGCCGCCCTCGCCCGCGGCGACGTGCTGCGGACCGCCGTCGACGGCCCCTCCTACGAGACCGAGCGCTACGGCACGGCCGCGACTGTCGACGCCGTCGCCACCCACGACCCGGCCACCGGCGACCTGGTGCTGTTCGCCGTCAACCGGGACCGGGCCGAGCCGGTCGAGCTGACCGTCGGCCTGCGGGCGTTCGGGGCCGGCGCCCGCCCGGCCGGGACGTGGACCCTGGCCGACGACGACCTGCTGGCGACCAACACCGCCGACTCCCCCGACCGCGTCACCCTCGACACCTCCGGCACCGTCACCGTCGACGGCGACACCGCGACGGTCGTGCTGCCTCCGGTCTCCTGGACGGCGGTCCGCTTCCGTAAGCCTTCCTGACCCCAACCGCCGGCCGGTCACGGCGAGGCCGCCGCCCACCGGCCGGGTCATGGCAGGGCGCCCCGGCGACGACGCCCCGGGGCGGCGGGCGCTGTCAGGGCTGGCCGCGCATCCCGTGTTCCGCGATGCGTTCCGGTTTTGCGGCTAGGGTTTGGCGACGGTGAGCCGGGCGTGGCGGCCGTGGACAGGGTGATGGGCGTCGGTTTGGCCTGTTGGAAGCATTCCTCGATCGCCGGAGGTGGAGGCGTGGACAGTTCGGTGCAGCCGGGGCGCAGGCTCGTCCCGGTGGTGCTCGGTGCGGTTGCGCTTGTTGCCGTGGTGGTGGAGGCGGTGGCGGCGGCCAACCCGGGACGCTACGTCGTGCTCGTTCCGGCCGGTCGGGCCGCCGTCGTCGCCGTGGTGCTGGCGGCGGCGTTGGTGGTGGCTGGCGTCGCCGTCGGTCTGCTGGTGCGCCGGACGGTCGCGGCGAAGGTCGTGGCCGCCGGCACGGCCGTGGTGGCGCTCGTCGTGGTGTGCTGGGGGCTCGAGGTCGGGCGGGCGAACGACGGCCGGCAGCGGGGCGCAACGGACTCGGTCGCGGTCTCGCCCGACGGCCGGTTCGAGCTGGTGCTCGTGCACTACCCGTCGTCGGAGGCGCCGCGCGACTACCTGCGGCTGCGCTCGAGGGACGGGGTGGGTAGCCGCGAGTCCGGGCAGAGTCTCGCCTGCTTCTCCAAACACTATGACGTCAACGCCCCCGAGGACCAGTTCGGCCAGGCGTCGTTCGTCGCGGAGCGCGAGGTCGAGATCCGGGCCGCGACGGGCGAGCCGTTCCGGACGACCTTCGACCCCGCCTCGTTGAACGCCGTCGCGACCTGGTCCCGGGGCTGCGACGCCTGAAGGCGCTCCCACCAGCCACAGTCGAGCCGGTCTCGAAGCACCGTTGTAAAGCTAGGCGGACTCGAGGGTGGTGGCGATCGGGCGGCGGGCGGCCAGGAGGGCCGGTACGGCCGTCAGCGCCACGATCGCCAGGATGACCAGCAGCGCCGTGGTCAGCATCGCGGTGATCGTGGCGTAGTGGAAGCCGCCCGATTGGTCGAAGTACGCGTACAGGCCGATGCCCGCCGGGACGCCCGCGGCCACGCCGGGCAGGGCGGGGAGGAGCTGGGCCACGGCCAGGCCGGTGCCGGCCTGGAACGGGGTGGCGCCCAGGGCCCGGGCCACGGCCAGCGGGTGGCGGGCGTCCAGGACCGCGCTCCACGTGCTCACGACGGTGTTGAACAGGGCCAGGACGCAGATGACGGCGGCCACCAGGAAGCCGGCCCGGGCGGTGGCGGCGCCGCGGACGTCCGGGAGTTCGGCGCCGCCGAGGTCGACGGGGTGGGTGCCGATCTGGGCCGTCAGCATCAGGACCGCCGACAGGGCGAACATCGTCATGAAGGCGTTGACGGTGACCAGGCGGGCCCGGCGGGGGCGACGGGCGTTGATGCGGACACCCAGCAGGAGTGGGGTGGGCAGGCGGCGGGAGAGCCACACGCGCCAGCGGCGGCGGCGCGGCGGGGCGGCGGCGTCGGCCAGGGCGTGGGTGGTGCTCGTGGCGGTGGCCCGGAGCACGGGGACGACAGTCGCGGCGGCGGCGATGGCCACGGCCAGTTCGACGGCGGCCAACAGGGCCTGCAGCGGTGGCGGGGCGGCACGTGACGTACCCAGGAGACCGGCACTTGGCTCGAAGAGGGCCGGTGCCGTGAACCAGCCGGCGAGCAGCCCGGCGCCGGCCGCGGTCAGGGCGATCACCAGGTACTCCGTCAGGTGCACGAGCGCGATGAGGGCCGGGCCGGCGCCGAGGGCCTTGAGCACACCCACCCGGCGGCGGCGCCCGGCGATGCGCCCGGCGACGATGCCCAGCACGCCGGCGATGGACAGGACGTTGAGCATCCAGCCGCCGAGCCGCAGGGTCAGCTGGGCGTCGCGGTTCTGTTCCTGGTAACGCTCCTCGAAGTTCTGCCAGCGCAGCATGTTCAGGCCGGGGCCCCACTGGTGGGTGAAGGCGCGTGAGGCGTCCGGGTCGGCGATGCGGACCTTCAGCGAGTACGTCTGCGGGTGCGCGACCTCGCTGCGCTCGACCCAGATCAGGCCGGCGCTCGCCGTGGCCACACCCTGGCCGGGCACGCGCCAGCCGGCCGACGGGTACGCCGAGCGGGACGCCGTGATCGCGGTGCCGGCGACCCGCAGCGGGCGACCGTCCACTGTGACCTGATCGCCGAGGTGCAGGCCGAGCGCCACGGCGAAGCCGTGTTCGACGACGGCGGCGCCGGGGGCGATCCACGTCCCGCTGCGCACCAGCGGCTGGTCGACGGCGGCCGGGGACGGGTCGCGGCCCTCGACGACGGTGCGCACGGTCCGGCCGCCGGCGCTCATCATCAGGTACGCGATCGGGAACGGTCCACTGCTGGCGATCGTGTCCGGGTTGTTCGCGACCGCTTCGAGGTCGGGCAGGACGGCGTCGCCGGTGCCGAGCGGCTCGGCCGCCGCGTCGGGGCCGTTCGTCGCGGCCCTCGTCTGCTGGTAGGACGAGGCGGCGATGGCGTTGAGCGCGAAGCCGAGGCTCAGCGTCGCCGTGGCGGCGCCGATGGCCACGACCAGCAGGGCCGTCTCGAGCCACGTGCGGCGCACGTCGCGCACGAGGAGGCGCCCGATGATCAGGAGTCGGCCGCGCACGTCAGCGCCCGCTGCCGGCCCGGTAGAGCGACCCCAGCATGCCGTCGCGCATGGCGATCATCCGGTCGGCGACGGCCGCGATGCGCATGTCGTGGGTGACGACGACGAGGGTCTGCCCGGCCGCCCGCAGCTCCTCGAAGAGGCGCAGCACGTCGAGGGTGGCCTCGCTGTCCAGGTTGCCGGTCGGCTCGTCGGCCAGCACGATGAGCGGATCGTTGCTCAGCGCGCGGGCGATCGCGACCCGCTGGCGCTGCCCGCCCGACAGCGCCGACGGCAGGTGCTTCGCCCGCTCGGCCAGCCCGACCCGCTCCAGCAGCTGCATGGCCCGCCGCCGGGCCCGGGCCGGTGACCGCCCGGCCAGCAGGGCCGCCATCTCGACGTTCTCGACCGCGGTGAGCTCGTCCATGAGATGGAACGCCTGGAACACGAAGCCGACGCTGTCGCGGCGCAGCCGGGCCCGGGCCCGCTCGCTCATCGTGTCGATGCGCTGCCCGGCCAGCCAGACCTCGCCCTCGTCGGGCTCCTGCAGGCCGCCGAGCAGGTGCAGCAGCGTAGACTTGCCGCAGCCGCTGGGCCCGGTGACGGCCAGCGACTGCCCCTGGGGTACCTCGAGCTCGACCTCGTCGACCGCCCGGACCAGCCCTTCGCCGCGGCCGTACCACTTGCTCAGCCGCCGGCCGCTCAGCACTGCGTCCACACGCGCTCACACTCCTCCAGCCACTGCAGGTCGGCCCGCAGCCGCAGCACCACGCCCTCGACAAGCAGCCCGGCCACCGGGTCCAGCGCCCGGTCGAGGGCCGTGCGCTGCGCGTCGCGGAGCCGGCCGAGCAGGTCGTGGCGCTGGGCTTCGACGAGGTCCAGCGGGTCGGCGAGCCGGGCCGCGGCCGCCGTCACCAGCTTCAGGTGAAACTCGGTCAGGTCCGGGCGCGGCCAGCTCACCTCGGCCAGCCACTCGGTGACCCGCTGCTGGCCGCCGGGCGTCAGGGAGTACACCCGCCGGTCCTTGTGCTGGGAAACGGTGTCCTCGCAGGACACGAGGCCGGCCTTGGCCAGGCGGGTCAGCGTGACGTAGATCTGCCCGGCGTTCAGCGCCCCGCCCAGCGGCCCGAGCGCCCGCTCAATGCGTTTGCGCAGCTCGTAGCCGTGCGCGGGCTCCTTGGCCAGCAGCGCCAGCACCACGTCCTGCACGGGGCATAGCTAACCGTTATCCGTGAACCCTGTCAAACCCATGAGCTCCAGGACGGCCCGGCTGAGCTCCGCGGGGCGCGTCTCCGGGGTCACCAGCATCGGCATGGCCGGGGCCGGGACGGGCCACGCGGCCTCGACGAGCGCCAGCCGGATGACGGCGGCGGGATACTCGGTGGCCAGGCACAGCGCGACGGCGGCACCGAGGCCGTGCCCGACCACGGTGAACCGCTCGCAGCCGAGGTCGCCCATCACGTCGAGCGCGTCGCGGGCCATGGCCCGGGCCGACATCTCCGCACCGGCCCGCGCCGCGCTCTGCCCGTGCCCGCGCAGGTCGAGGCCGACGACGGTGGCCCAGAACGCCAGCCGCCGGGCGAGCTCGGGGTCCTGGCGCAGCAGCAGGATCGGCGGCCCGGAGCCGTCGACGGTCACGAACAGCTCGGCGTCGTCGACGTCGACGATCCGCGTCCTCACGCCGCGACCCGCACGACGTCGCCGACGCGCAGGGCGCCGGTGCGCTCGACCGACCCGTAGGCGCCGACGCAGGTCAACGGCCCCGGCCCCCACAGCGCGACCCGGTTGGCCCGGGCCGCGGCCCGCAGGACCGCGGGATCGTCGGGCAGGTCGTCGCCCTGGGCCAGGGTCGGCACCGCGCACCGCGGCGTGGGGTGCAGGACCCGGATCACCGCCCCGTCGCCGATCGTGAGCGTCCGGCCCGACCAGGTGTTCTCCACGAACGGCTCGGCGTCGGGCAGGCGCACCACGAGGTTGGGCCGGAACCGCCGGTGATCCGGCCGGCCCAGCGCCTCCAGGGTCGCGGTGGTGACGATGTGCACGGCGGCGAAGTCGGCGAACGTGCCGGCGGAGCCGAGGTCGCTCAGCGTCATCACCCCGGCGCCCGGCTCGGTCTCCGGGGTCAGCCGCTCCATCTTCGCGTCGCCGGGGCCGGCCATCGAGCCGTGCGACGCCAGGCGCACCGGCCGCCCGACCACCCGGGACAGGCCGGCGTCGGTGTCGAGCGCGGCGCCGTCCGGGCCGGTGATCACCACGCTGTCGTCGGCGCGGTAACCGGCGGACATCCGCAGCAGCCGCCGCCACTTGCGCGGGTTCTTCGCGCTGGCCACGAGCCCGGACTCGGCGTCCACGAGGGCGTAGCGGCGGTCGCCGTCGAGCCCGGACGGGCCCAGGTGCGCCTCGGCGAGCTCCTCGCCGCACATCGACTTGACCGGATAGCGGCCGAGCCAGACGATTTCTCCCACCTCAGAAATCTACCCGCGCGATGTCGATTCCCGCGGCCCGCCGTTCGTGTGGTGATGTGATGGTTGACGACATGCGCATTCTCGTGGACGGCCGCGGCCTGCTGGAGTCACCCCGCTGGCACGGCGGGCGCCTGTACTTCGCCGACTGGTCGGCCGGCGAGGTCCTGGCCGTGGCCCCGGACGGCGGCGGCACCGAGGTGGTGGCCCGGGTCGACTCGCTGCCGCTGTGCATCGCCTGGCTGCCGGGCGACCGGCTGATCATCGTCGACTCGCGCCGGGGGCGGCTGCTGCGCCGTGAACCGGGCGGCGCGCTCGTGCCGCACGCCGAGCTCGGCCGGCCGGGCTGGAACGACATCGCCGCCGACGGCCGCGGCAACATCTACGTCAACGGGGCCGGCTTCGACCCGATGGCGGGCCAGGAGTTCGCGCCGGGCGCCGTGTTCAGGGCAGCGGATGTGGTACTGCCGGCCGCCGACGACATCGCCTTCCCCAACGGCATGGCGGTGACACCCGACGACCGCACCCTGATCGTCGCCGACTCCTACCGCCACCACCTCCTCGCGTTCGACATCGGCCCCGACGGCGCCCTGGCCAACCGGCGGGTGTGGGCCGAGCTCGGCACCGGCGTGCCCGACGGGATCTGCATCGACGCCGAGGGCGCGGTCTGGTACGCCGACGTGCCCAACCGCTGCTGCGTCCGCGTCGCCGCGGGCGGGGCCGAGCTGCAGCGCGTGACGGTGGACCGGGGCGCCTTCGCGTGCGCGCTCGGCGGCTCGACGCTGTTCGTCACGGCCGCCCGCTGGCAGGGGATGACGGCGGCGCAGATGGTGGAGCCGGGCAGCGGGCAGGTGCTGGCGATCGAGGTTGCGGTACCGAATGCTTAAGTTGCTTTTCGGTCGGCCGATGGTGGCGGTGTGCTCTCCTGGATCGCGGATCGGCGGATCCGCACGAAAATCCTGGCCGCGGTGGCCGTCGTCGCCGCGCTGAGCACGCTCGACAGCGTGTTCGCGATGGACGAGCTGGCCACGACCAACGCCCGGGTCGACACCGTCGCCGCGCACACCCGCACGGTCGAGGCCGCGGGGGGCCTGCGCGACGCCGTCTACCGGGCCCAGATCAACTCCCTCGACCTGTTCCTGGCCCAGGACCCGGCGACGGTGACGGCGAAGACCGCCGCCGTCGACACCACCGACCGGGCGGTCGCCGACGCCGCGGCCGCGCTGCGCGGGCGGGCGCTGTCCACGGCCGCCCAGCAGGCGCTTGACACGTTCACGGGCACGTGGACGGCGTACATGGCAGCGCTGCGCGACCAGCTCGAGCCGCTCGCCGCCCGCGGGGACCTGGCCGGCGTCCAGTCGGTGCGGGCCACGAAGATCGCCCCGCTGACCGCGACGATCACGGCCTCCCTCGACACCGTCGTCGGCGAGGCCGTCCAGGGCGCGCAGGCGGAGCAGGACGGGGCCGACGCCGGGTATCGCCGGACCATGCGCATCGTCGTGGTGGCCCTGGTCGCCACGCTGGTGTTCGGCCTGCTGCTCGCGTTCGGCCTGGCCCGGCTCATCTCCTCGGCCCTGGACGCGTGCATGGCGGCGCTGCGCCGCATCGGCGCCGGTGACCTCACCGCCCGGGCCCACGTGCGCAGCCGCGACGACCTCGGCGAACTCGCCGACACCCTGAACAGCACCGCGGCCGCCGTCGGCGCGACGGTCCGCAAGATCACCGACAGCGCGCAGCGGCTCACCGAGACCTCGGCGCGCATGTCCGCCGTCGCCACCGACCTGTCCGGCTCCGCCCGGACCTCCTCCCGGCAGGCCGGCACCGTCGCCGGCGAGGCCCAGCGGGTCTCCGGCAACGTGGCCACGGTCGCGACCGGGGCCGAGGAGATGGGCTCGGCGATCCGCGAGATCACCCGCAACGCGACCGAGGCGTCGCAGGTGGCCGCCGACGCCGCCCGGATCACCGACCAGGCCCAGCTGTCGGTGCAGCACCTCGGGAACTCCTCGGCCCAGATCGGCTCGGTGGTCAAGCTGATCACGTCGATCGCCGAGCAGACGAACCTGCTGGCGCTCAACGCGACGATCGAGGCGGCGCGGGCGGGTGACGCCGGGAAGGGCTTCGCGGTGGTGGCGGGCGAGGTCAAGGACCTGGCTCAGGAGACCGCCCGGGCCACCGGGGAGATCGGCGCCCAGGTCGCCGCCATCCAGCAGGAGACCGACGGGACGATCGCCGCGATCGGGCAGATCGCCGAGGTCATCGGCCGGGTCAACGACTACACCACGACCATCGCCTCAGCCGTGGAGCAGCAGACCGCGGTGACCGCCGAGATCTCCCGCAGCGTCGCCGAGACCGCGACGAGCGCCACCAGCATCGCGTCGAGCATCGCCGGTGTCGCCGGGACCGCCGACGCCGTCAACTCCGGCGCCACCGACACCCAGCACACCGCGTCGACGCTCGCCGCGATGTCCGGCGAACTGCGCGACGCGATCGCCGCCTACCGCATCTGAGCCCGCACCCGCCGCCCGATCCGCCAGGCGAGCCACACCACCGGCAGCCCGGCCACGGTGAACATCCCCCACACCCACCAGGACGCCTCGAACCGGTCCGGCCAGTCGGCCCGCCCGCCGAACGTGCCGTGCTCCACGAGGTCGAGCGGGATGTCCGGGTTGACCATATCCCGGTCCAGCGTCATCAGCGTCCGCTCGGCGCCCGGCCCGAGCTGCACGACAGTCGTCTCGCCGGTGCCGAAGCGCAGCGCCACGACGTCGCCGTCGCGGAAGCCGAGGACCCGGTCGGCCCGGCCGAGGCGCCGCACCTCGGCGCCGGTCGCCGCGTCCAGGACGACGGCCTGCCCCCGGTGGTCGCCCGGACAGTTGCGGGTGCGGGCGTCGCAGTGGTCGACCGTGGTGGCCAACTGCCGACCGTCCGGGCTGAACACCACGGGGTCGTCGAGGAAGAAGCCGTTGACCGGCACGTCCCACCGGACCGGTCCGGCCGGGTCGATCCGGACCAGCCGGTGCTCACCGACACCCCCGCCGGCCACCGGCACCACCACGGTGTCGCCGTCCGGCGCGATGGCGAGCCCGGCGCGGCCGATCGTCCCGTGCACCGCGTGGGAGATGCGGACCCTGCCGGTGCCGAGGTCGATGAGGTTGACCGTGGAGTCGTTCTCCACCGCCGCGACGGTGTTCCCGTCACGGGACCACGTGGAGGGGTAGGCGCCGTTCAGCCGGGCGATCTCGCCGGTGGTGAGGTCCAGGACGCGGTCGTAGCCTTCCAGGAGCCGCCGCCCGTCCGGCGACACGTGCCCGCGGCTGTGTCCCCGCACCTGGTCCCGGACGCGGTAGCGCCCGTCGCGCCCGACCACGACCGTCTCCGTCTCGTCCAGCGTGAACGGGCGGTCGCCGTCGTACACCAGCGCGACCGGCCCCGGCGGTGAGCTCGCGATCGTCGGGCGCCCGAACGTCGCGGCCGCCGCCCGGCTCGGCAGCACGCCGGAGGAGCCGTCCGGGGTGGCCGGCTCGGCCCGGTGGTGCCCGGCCGCCGGCCACCACAGCGGCACCGTCAGCAGCACCACGACGACCGTGAGCGCGACCGCGCCTCGCCGGATGACCCGCCGACGCCGGCCCCGCCGCCACGCGCGGTCCGGGAACCGGGGCGGCGGCATCCGGTCGGCGACAGCGCTCAGCGCGGCCCGGACCGTGTCGAGGTCCTCCACCTCAGCTCCCCTCCCCGGCCGCCGCCAGCTCCGGTGCGACCTCCCGCAGCCGGGCCAGCGCCTCGCGCGCGTAGCCCTTCACCGTGCCGACGGACAGGCCGAGGATCTCCGCGGTGCGGGCCTCGGTCTGGTCCTCGAAGTAGCGCAGCACCAGGACCGCCCGCTGCCGCGAGCTGAGCCGCCCCAGCGCCTCCCGGACCGCCAGCGACAGCACGACCCGGCCGCTGTGGTCGGCCGCCGCGCTCCCCGGCGCCTCGGGCGGCTCGGCGACCGGCACGACCCGCCCGCGGTGGCGCCGCCAGGCCGAGACGTGCTGCGAGTAGAGCACCCGGCGCACGTACGGGTCCGGGTCACCGCCGCGCACGATCCGCTCCCACCGCGCCGCGACCTGCTCCAGCGTCGCCTGGACGAGGTCCTCGGCCTGGTGCACGTCGCCGGTCAGCAGGTACGCCACCCGCGACAACGCCACCAGCCGGTCCCCCGCATACCGGCGGAACGACTCCTCAGCCTGCTGCACCGCCACCTCCCACCGGGTTACACGCGTGCGGGTGCCGGTTTGGAGGGGGCTACGAGGCGGACGGCCCCGCCGACGCGGGCGCGGCCGGCACCGTCCAGCTCGCCACGGCCCCGTGCGGGGTGTAGTCGACGGTGGTCGGGCGCTTGTCGGCCGGGGCCGGGAACGTGATCCAGCCGCGGACGCAGGTCCCGGCGGGCAGGGAGCGGGAGGTGAACGGGTACTGCGGGCGCGGGAAGGCGTCGTTGTTGGTCTCGGCCGCGGCGGCGAGCGAGTTGTCGGCGTAGTGCAGGCTCCACGTCTTCCAGTCGACGGTGACGTTCTGCTTCGCCGAGTCGAGGGTGCAGACCTGGACGTCGGCGGAGGCCCACGTGTAGCCGGCCGGCCCGGCGTTCGGCCCGCCGGCCACGCTGGGCAGGCGAAACTCGTAGACCGTCGCGCTGACGGTGTCGACCAGCCGGGCCGACTGCCCGAACGCGACAGGCGGCCCGGCGGTGGGCCGCGCGGCCGGCGTCCTCGCCGGTGGGGTGGTGCGGTGCGGGGTCGGCTTGGGGTGCCGCGGCGCGCCACCACAGCCGGCGGCCGCGACCGCCACGATCAGGAGCGAGCACACGGCAGGCACACGTCGGGTCACCTCACCAGCGTAGTCAGGCCCGGCCACGGCGGCATGGGCGCCGTGACCGGGTCCCTCACGCGTCACCGGGTGCGGTACACCCGGAAGTAGTCGAAGACGGCCGTCGCCCGGGGGTCGTTGCCGCCGTGCGCGATCAGGCCGATGCGCGGCGCCGGGCCCGGCGGGAAGGTCCAGGTGCCGCCCCAGCTCCAGTGCACGCCGTCGCGGCTCCAGCCGGCCCGGAAGTGGTGCTCGCCGTGCACGGTGGTGTGGGCCAGGCGCAGCCAGGTCGTCGCCGCGGGCGGCCCTTCGACGATGCCGCCGTAGGAGAGGCGCCCGGCGTAGGGCAGCTCGCGGCCGAACTCGATCTGGCGGGTGTTCCAGATCGCGACGTGGCTCAGGCGGGCGAAGTCGTCGTCGCCGCGGTACGCGATCAGGCCCGCCTGCTCGTAGTTGCGGACGGTGTCGACGCCGAGGTCGATGGTCAGTTTCGTCTCGACGATGTAGTCGCCCTCGGGGGTGGCGCGCCGGAGCAGTACCCCCGCGGTGTTGGCCGGGCCGGTGAGATCGGCGGCCTCGGTCGGCCAGCGCAGCGCACCGCCGCCGACCGCTGCCGCGTCGTCCGGGCGCACCCAGGTCCAGCCCCGGCCCAGGCCGCCGTCGAACTCGTCGGAGGCGGCGCGGTCCAGGCGGCCGGAGTGCGGGGCCGGGGCGGTGCGGACGCTCGGCCAGCCGCCCGGCCACTCGAGGCGGTCGATGAGCATCGGGCGGCGGTTGATGCCGTACGGCTCGTTCAGGTACGGGGCATTGCGGTCGATCGCGTGGTACACCAGCCAGTCCTGGCCGGTGCCGTCGGTGACGACCGCGTTGTGGCCGGTGCCGACCCAGCGGTCGCCGTCGGGCTGGATGACCGGCGTGCCGCCGACCCGGGAGTCCAGCAGCGACACGCCGTCGCGGTCCACGAACGGCCCGGTGGGGTTGCGGGAGCGGCCGGCGAAGACGCTGTAGCCGGTGGTCGGGCCGGCGCAGCAGTTCGCGGCCGAGCCGAACAGGTAGTACCAGCCGTCGCGGCGCACCACGTAGGCGCCCTCGTAGCGGTTGTCGATCGCGACCTGGGTGGCGGCGCCGGCGACGGTGAGGCCGTCGGCGGTCAGCGGGGCGGTGAAGATGCCGCCGAAGTAGGAGCCGTAGTACAGCCACAGCCGGCCCTGAGCGTCGCTGAGCAGCGCCGGGTCGAACGTCCAGAGGAACCCGCCGCCGGGTGCGGGGCGCGGTGCGACGACCGGGCGGCCGCTGTCGGTCCACGGGCCGAGCGGCGTGGGCGCGGTCGCGACGCCGATGGCCGAGTCGTCGCCGGGGTTCAGGGTGGTGTCGGTGACGGTGTAGTACAGCAGGTAGTGCTCGCCGACGCGGCGGATGTCGGGCGCCCAGATCCCGGCGGCGGGCTCGGCCCAGGCGGGGCGGCTGGTGAGGGCGTCACCGGCGTACGCCCAGTGGAACAGGTCGGTGGAGCGCAGGATCGGGATCAGGTGCGGGGTGGTCTCCCCGGCCTTCAGGGGGTCGCTGGTGCCGAACGCGTACCAGACGCCGTCGGCGCCGCGCACCACCGACGGGTCGGCGAACGTGTCAGCGGCGGGGGCGGACACCGGGTTCGTATAGGGCGCCGGGCGCGCGGCCGCGCCGGCGGGCAGCGGGATCAGGACGGCACCGACGAGGAGCGCGATCAAGCTCAGGATGCGCATGCCTCACTTTCTACAACGTTGTATTCATCGTTGTAAAGAGCGGGTGTTGTACCGTCCACGGGTGATCTCGGGTTTACGACACGCCCTGCTCACCGGCGCTGTCCTGCTCGCGCTGGCGGCCTGTGGCAGTACGGGCCAGGTCGGCACCGTCCCGGCGCAGCGATCGTCAGCCGGCCCGGCCGCGGAGGCCGGCGCGGGCCTCGGCAGCGTCTCCGCCGCCGCACCGGCGTCGAGCGCCCCGGCCGCCGTGCCCCGCAACCCCGGCGGCGCGGTGCTGGTGGTCGGGCCCGGCCACGCCTACCGCACCCCGTGCCAGGCGATCGCCGCGGCCAAGGCCGGCGACACCGTCCAGATCGACGCCAAGGGCAATGGCGGCTACGCCGGCGACGTGTGCGGCTGGAGCACCGACGGTCTTATGATCGTCGGGTTCAACGGCCGGGCCCACGTCGATGCCGCCGGGAAGAACAGCCAGGGCAAGGGCACCTGGGTCATCGCCGGCAAGCGCACGACCGTCGACAACGTCGAGCTCAGCGGGGCCACGGTGCCCGACGGCAACGGGGCGGCGATCCGCCAGGAGGGTGCCGGGCTGACGCTGCGGCGAAGCTTCCTGCACGACAACCAGAACGGCATCCTGGCCGGCGACAACGCGGCGAGCGACATCGTCGTGGAGTCGACGGAGCTGGCCCGCAACGGCGCCGGGGACGGGTACACGCACAACCTGTACCTCGGCCACGTGCGCAGCTTCACCATGCGCTACAGCTGGTCCCACGACGCCAGGGTCGGCCACCTCGTGAAGTCCCGGGCGCTCGTCAACGACATCCTGTACAACCGCATCACCGGCGAGAACGGCTCCGGCAGCTACGAGATCGACCTGCCCGACGGCGGGCGGAGCCGCATCGTCGGCAACGTCGTGCAGCAGGGCAAGGGCAGCCAGAACCCGAACATCATCGCCTACGGCGAGGAGGGCTCCCCCAACCCCGGCTCCCGCCTGACCGTCGCCTTCAACACCATCGTCAACGACCTGGGCCGGGGCACCGCGATCATGGTGGGCTCCGGCATCACGGCACCCGTCGTCGTGCAGAACAACATCCTGGCCGGCGGCGGCACGCTCGTGAGCCAGGGCGGCGCGAGCACGTCCGGCAACTGCACCGCGGCCGACCCCCGCTTCGCCGACCGCGCCGGCCTCGACTACCACCTGGCCGCCGGCTCGCCGTGCATCGACAAGGGCGTCACCCCGGGCGCGGACGCGGCGGCGGCCGAGCAGTACGTGCACCCCCTGAGCCACCGGGCCCGCGCCGCCACGGGCGCCGGGCCCGATCCCGGCGCCTTCGAGTGAACCGGCCTCAACCATCGGGGGCCGGGGTGACGTTCTGGATGGTGTGAACGACGAGCGGTACCCCGGCTTCAGGGACTTCGCGGACGCGCGCGGCGCCGCACTGTCGCGGGCGGCCTTCCTCCTGACCGGCGACCACCACGCCGCCGAGGACCTGGTGCAGTCCGCGCTGGCCCGGGTCCTGCGGCACTGGCGGCGCATCGAGGGCGGCGACCCCGAGGCGTACGTCCGGCGCGTCATGTACAACCTGCAGATGTCCTGGTGGCGCCGGCGTCGGGTGCCCGAGCACCTGGCGGCGACACCCCCGGACCGGCCCGGGACCGACCCCTACGCGGCGGCGGCCCTGCGGCTGAGCCTGGACCGGGCGCTCGCGCTGGTGACGCCGAAGCAGCGGGCGGTGCTGGTGCTGCGCTTCTACGAGGACCTCACCGAGGCCCAGGCGGCCGACCTGCTCGGCTGCTCGGTCGGCACTGTCAAACGGCACGCGCACGACGGCCTGGCCCGGCTGCGCGCGGTCGCCCCCCATCTCGTCGACGACGTCCGGATCACTGGAGGCCTGCGATGACGGCCCGGCTGCGCGAGGCGATGCGGGAGCAGGCCCGACGAGCCGAGACCTACGAGTTGTACCGCGGGTCGCTCGCCCGGGCCCGCCGAGCCCGCCGGCACCGGCGCACCGCCGCGGCGCTGGCGATCGCGCTCGTCGCCGCGGCCGGCCTGGCCCTGCCGCTGTGGCTGCACCGCACGGCCCCGGTCCCGGCCGTCCCGCCGCCGGCCGGTCCGAGCCTGCCCGCCCGGATCGGTGCACCGCCGCCCGGGACCGGCCCCCTCGGCGGCCCGGCGAGCGTCGCCTTCGGGGCCGGCACCTGGTGGCAGGGCGCGAGCGCGAACGTCACAGCGGTCGTCGGCGCCGGCCGCGGCGACTACGGCGTCGTGGACAACCGCGCCCCCCTCTACGCGGGCGAGCAGGCCGTCCTGTCCCCCGATGGCACCCGCCTGGCCGGCGAGGGCCGGGTCAGCGACCTGCGCACCGGCACCGCCACCGACCTGCCCGACCTCGGCCCCGGCACCCGGACCCCGCAGGCGTGGTCCCCGGACGGCCGGTGGCTGGCCGTCATCGCCTACCGGACCCACCCCTCCGGCAACGAGTTCACCGGCGCCACCCTCCACCTGGTCGACCCGGCCACGGGCGAGCACCGCCCGGTCGCCGACCTGAACCCGCACGGCGCGGCCGACGGCTGGAACGTGGCGTTCGCGCACCACAACAGCCGGTGGGCGTACCAGTCGGGCAACGAGATCATGGTCGCCGACATCACCGGCGACCGGCTCGCCCGGTTCACCGTCCCACCGGGCACCCACCTGGCCGGCAAGGGCGCCTGGACCCCCGACGACACCGCCCTGACCCTGCTCGGCCGCCACGACTCCCGCTGGCGGCTCAGCTACGCCCGCTGGCCCGACGGCGCCGCCGCGGCCGGCCCGGCCCTGCCCGAGCTCGACGGCCTGGCCGCGGTCCGCCTGCTGGGCTGGTCACCGGCGGGCGCGGCGGTCGTGGCGGCGCTGTATCCGAAGCCCGGCACCCCGCCGCACGACTTCACCCTCGACCAGGACACCCTCCCGGCCGCCCACACCCGGCTGACCGCCTACCGCTACGTCGACGCGGCCCGGATCCTGGCCGTCCGCCCGGCCCCCGACAACACCCTGCGCGTCCTGGTCCAAGGGGCCGAGGTCTACTCCATCGACGCGGCCGACGACGCCGTCGCGAGCGGCCTGGAGCGCCCGTGACCCCGGCCGCCGCGGCACCGCCGCCCCCGGCCGCAACGCCGCCGCACCGCCGAGCCGGCCGCGGCCGGGTGTCCGACGCTGTCCGACGCCGTCCGGGATCCGGGGCGCAGCCGGCGGCGATCGGCCACGATGCCGCCATGAAGCTCAAAGCCCTCGCCGCGCTCCTCGCGCTCGCCCCGGCGTCAGCGTTCGCCACCGCCGCCCCGGCCGCCGCCGACCCCACCCCGGCGCCGACCTGCACGGCCCAGGTCATCCCGTTCGCACCCCAGTTCCTGACCGTCGTGACCGTGCGCAACAACGCCACGGCCCCGTTCACCGGCTGGTCCGTCACGTTCGAGCTCCCCGCGACGGCGACGGCCGGCATGGTCTTCGGCGGCACCCTCACCCGCGCGGGCTCCACGGGCACCATCACGCCCGCGCCCTGGTTCGTCTCGCTCAACCCCGGGGTCGCGGCGAACGTCGGCTTCTCCGGCTCGGCTGTACCTTTCACGCTGCCCACCGACATCAGGCTCAACGGGGTGCCCTGCGGCCCGTCCGGCCGGTAGCCCGCCCGGGGCGGTGCCGGTTAGCCTCCCGCCATCGAGACTCTCGGCGACCTGGGGCGGGCGCTGCGCGAGCTGCGGCGGCGGCACGCCCGGCGCGGGCACACCGGTGAGCTGACCTACCGCGAGCTGGCCGCCGCGACCGGCTGGTCCCACGGCGTCATCGGCGGGTACTTCTCCGGCCGGGTCCTGCCGCCGACCGACCGCCTCGACACCCTCGTGCGCCTGCTCGGCGCGACGCCCGCCGAGCAGGGCGCGTTCGCCACGGCCCGGGACCGGATCGCCGACGGCCGGGCCGCCCGGCCGCGGGCGGCGACCCCGCGGCAGCTCCCGCTCGACGGTGCGGGCTTCGTCGGCCGCGAGGAGGAGCTGGCCGCGCTCGACGGGACAGCGCTCACGGCCGTCGTCGGCACCGCCGGTGTCGGCAAGACCGCGCTGGCCGTGCGCTGGGCCCACCGCGCGGCCGCCCGGTTCCCCGACGGGCAGCTCTACGTCGACCTGCGCGGCTTCGACAGGCAGCGGCCCGTCGCGGCCGCGGAGGCGCTCGGCGGCTTCCTGCGCGCCCTCGGCGTCGACGGCGGCGACGTGCCGCGGGCCGAGGCCGAGCGGGCCGCGCTGTACCGCACCCTCGTCGCCGGCCGCCGTCTGCTCGTGGTGCTCGACAACGCCTCCGGCGCCGACCACGTCCGCCCGCTGCTGCCCGGCACCGCCACCTGCACCGCCGTCGTCACCAGCCGCGACGACCTCACCGGCCTGGTCGTGCGCGAGGGTGCCCGCCGGGTCCGCCTGGAGCCGCTCGGCCCGGCCGCCGCGACCCGGCTGCTGCGCACGCTGCTGGGCGAGGAGGCCGACGTCGCCGCGATCGTCAGCCGGTGCGCGGGGCTGCCGCTGGCCCTGCGCATCGCCGCCGAGCTCGACGACCTCGGCGGCTTCGACACCGGCGACCCGCGGACCGCCGTGCGGACGGTGTTCTCCTGGTCCTACCGGCATCTGGGCCCGCGCGAGCGGCACGTGTTCGCCCGGTTCGGCCTGCACCCGGGCCCCGACCTCGACGGCGCGGCGGCCGGCGACCCCGCGGCGCTCGCCGCCCTGGTCCGCGCGCACCTGGTGACCCGGACCGGCGCCGACCGCTACGCGATGCACGACCTGCTGCGCGCCTACGCGGCCGAGACGCTGCCCGCCGGGGAGCAGCGGGCCGCGCTGACCCGGCTCCTCGAGCACTACCTGGCCCTGGCCACGGCCGCGGGGGCCGCGCTCTTCCCGCACGACGTCGCGGGCCGCCCGGCTCCCGGCGGCGCCGACGCGGCCCGCCGCACTCTGGACCGGGAGCGGGCCAACCTCGTCGCGCTGGCCGGGCTGCGCACCGAGCACGCCATCGGGCTGTCGCGGGCGCTGTGGCGTTACTTCGAGGTCGGCGGCCACGGCCACGACGCCCTCGCCGTGCACGGCGCCGCGGTGCACGCGGCCCTGGCCGGCCGGGAGGGCGCCGCGCAGGTCATGGCCAACCTGGCCGGCACCTATTGGTGGCTCGGCGAGCACGCCCGCGCCCGCGACTGGTTCGAGCGCGCACTGGCCTGGCACGAGCGCAGCGGGGACCGGGCCGGCCGGGCCCGGGCCCGCGCGCGGCTGGGCCTGGCCCACGAGCGCCTCGGCGACTGCGCGCAGGCCCGCGCATGCCTGGTCGCGGCGCTTGCCGAATACCGGCTCATCGGCGACCGCCACGGCGAGGGCTCGCAGCTGCTCAACCTCGGCGGCCTGCACCGCCGCCTCGGCCACTACGGCCTGGCCCGCCGCCACCTGCGGGCCGCGGCGACCCGGTTCGCCGAGCTCGGCGACGCCCGCCTCGAGGGCTACGCGCTGGGCAACCTCGGCGCGCTGGAGAGCCTCGTCGGCCGGCACGAGGAGGCCCTGGACCAGCTGCGGCGGGCGCTCGCGGCCTGCCGGTCCGTGCGCGACCGGGGCGGCGAGGGCAGCGCGCTGGCCGCCCTCAGCGCCGCGCTGCTGCGGCTGGGCCGCCCGGCGGAGGCGGCCGCCGGGTTCGAGCAGGCGCTCGCCATCAGCCGGGAGACCGGCGAGCGCGGCCTGCACATCGAGGCGCTCAACGGCCTCGGCGACGCCCTGCAGGCGCTGGGCCGCAACGACAGGGCGCGGCATCGGTACCGCACCGCGCTCGACCTGGCCCGCCGGGCCGGCGATCCCCACGAGGCGGCGCGGGCCGAGGCGGGGCTCACGGGGCGGCGATGACCGAGAGCAGCTGCAGCTTCTCGTGGCTCTCGCTGCCGGGGACGGCCGTGTACACCAGCAGGGAGTGCGCCTGGTCCGGGTCCTGCAGCGCCTGGCAGGCCACCTCGAGCAGCCCGACCTCGGGGTGGATGAAGCGCTTGGTGTGGCTGTAGCCGACGCCGATCTCGTGCTCGTCCCACACCGCCCGGAACTCGGCGCTGCCCGCCATCAGCAGCCGGTGCAGGTGCGCGGCCCACGAGTCCGGCCCGCGCAGCGTCACCACCGCCCGCAGCCCGGAGGCGAAGACCCGCGAGTGCAGGGCGTGGTCGTCGGGGTGGTACCGGGCGCGGTAGGACGGGTCGGTGAACCAGCGGTAGCCGATGCTGCGGGCGGGGCCCGTGTACCTCGTCAGGTCACCGGTGAGCGCGACGCCCAGCGCCGTCTGCCGCAGCGTCTCGCCGAGCTCGGTCACCACCTCGGCCGGCGTGTCGGTGAGCCGGTCCAGGATGCGCAGCACGCCGGGGCTGATGTGCTCGCTGCCCGGGCCCTTCGTCGGCGGCTGGTGCCCGGCGAGGCGGAACAGGTGGTCGCGCTCGTCGCGGGACAGGTGCAGCCCCTGCGCGATCGACGCGATCATCTGCTCGGACGGGTGCGGCCCGCGCTCGCGCTCCAGCCGGCTGTAGTAGTCGGCGGAGATGTGACACAGCGTCGCCACCTCTTCGCGGCGCAGCCCGCTGGTCCGGCGCCGCTGCCCGCGCGGCAGCCCCACGTCCTCCGGCTGCAGCGACTCGCGGCGGTGGCGCAGGAATCCCGCCAGCCCGGCTCGATCGATCATGTCTCGTTCTTACCATCGGCGCCGCGGCGCAGCCTGGGATCGAGAGGCCGTGGATAACCGCGCGTGACCGGCCCACAGTGAGGGCATGACACGCAAAGCCAGCGACATCACCGTTCCCGACCTCTCCGGCCGCCTGGCCGTGGTCACCGGCGCGAGCGACGGCGTCGGCCTCGGCCTGGCCACCCACCTCGCGGCCGCCGGCGCCGAGGTGATCCTCCCGGTGCGCGATCCGGGCAAGGGCGAAGCCGCGATCGCCGGGATCCGGCGGTCGTACCCCCGGGCCGTCGTCTCACTGCGCGAGCTGGACCTGGCCTCGCTCGACTCGGTCGCCGCGCTCGGGACCGTGCTGCGCGCCGAGAACCGCCCGATCCACATCCTGGTCAACAACGCCGGCGTCATGACCCCGCCGGGGCGCCGGCGCACCGCCGACGGGTTCGAGCTGCAGTTCGGCACCAACCACCTGGGCCACTTCGCCCTCGTCGGGCACCTGCTGCCCCTGCTGCGGGCCGGCCGCGCGCGGGTCACCGCGCAGCTCAGCATCGCCGCGCGGCAGGGCACCATCAACTGGGACGACCTGCAGTGGGAGCGCTCCTACGACGGGATGAAGGCCTACGTCCAGTCGAAGATCGCACTCGGGCTCTTCGGGCTCGAGCTGCAGCGGAGAAGTACCGCCGAGCACTGGGGTATCACCAGCAACATCGCGCATCCCGGCGTCGCCGCCACCAACCTGCTCAAGGCGCAGCCGGGCCTGGGCCGCCCGCAGGCCACCATCGGCGGCCGGCTCATCCAGGCCCTCGGCAGCCGGGGCATCCTGGTCGGCACCCCCGACAGCGCCGCGCTCCCGGCCCTGTACGCCGCCACCGCACCGCAGGCGCACGGTGGCCGCATGTACGGCCCGGGCGGCTTCCAGCACCTCGCCGGCGCCCCGGTCGAGCAGCCCGTCTACGCCCCGCTGCGCAGCGAGGACGACGCCCGCCGGGTGTGGGAGATCTCCGAGTCCCTCACCCACGTCGGCATCGGCCGGGCCCCGGCGGCCTGACCCCGGCGCCGCCAGCGCCCGCCGCCGGCCGCCGACACCGGCGATCCGGGGGACAGCCGGGCGGCGGTCGCCGGCGTACGCTCCCGGCTGTGCTCATGACCATCCACGACGAGACGGCGACGGGCCGGGTCCTCGGCTCGCTGGAGCTGGACCTGCCGGCCGCGCTGACGCTGCGTGAGCTGATCCGGCTGCGGGTCCGGGAGGAGGTCGCCCGGCACAACGCCCAGGCCGCCTCCGCCGCCGAGCGGGTCGACTGGGAGCCGCCGGCCGGCGCCGCCGTGGCCGCGTTCGGCCGCAACGCGTTCTTCGTCCTCGTCGGTGACCGGCAGGTCGAGGACCTCGACGCGCCGCTTACCCTCGACGAGGCGTCGCGGGTCGCGTTCGTCCGCCTCGTGCCGCTGGTCGGCGGATGACCGCCTTCGACCTGCCGGACACCCGCCTGGTGGGCCCGCAGGACGCCGAGCACTTCCGGCGCACCGTGGTGCCCGGCCTGAGCGACGAGCAGGTCCGCTGGGCCACGATCCACCTCGCCGAGCGGGCGGCGGCGGCCGACAACTGGTACATGGACGACGGCCGTCTCCTGCCGGCGCTGGCGACCCGGCGGCCCGCCTGGTCCGCGGCCGAGGTCGCCCGGCTGTTCGACCTCGGCCTGCAGGCCACGCCGTACTCCGTCGTGACGGTCCTGCGGGTCGCGGCCAGCGCCGCCGAGACGCTCGACCCGGCCGAGCGCCGAGGCCTCGCCGGGCGCATCCGGGCGGCCCGGCAGCGGGTCGACGAGCCCACCTACAGCGAGGCCGGCGAGCGGGTGCGGCTGCACTCCCGGCTGACCGCCCTCGCCGAGTCCGCGGACGGCTCCCCCAACGTCTGGCTCGGCCGCATGCACGTCGAGGACGGCTGGAGCCGCGCCGCCGTCGACCTCCTGGGCCGGGCCGCGGCCGGCGCCGACCCGGAGGCCGTCCGGGACCTCCTCGACCATGCGCAGGCCCTCGCGTCCGGCCCGCGCCCGACCAGGGCGTGGCTGGGCGGGGCGGCTGCGCTGCTCGACGGCCGGCCCGGCCTGCTCGCCCTCGTGCACGACCTCCTCGAGCTCGCCCACACGTGCCCCCCGGCGCTGACGCGGGCCTACGGCAGCCACTACCCGGTCCGCGTCGGGCCGGACAGCGCCGGCCTGGTGCGCGGGCTGCTCTGGTCGGCGCAGGTGGGCGGAGCGCCCTGGCTGGTCCCGCTGGCGCTCGCGCTGGCCCCGACGCTCGGCGAGCCCAAGGCGCTCAACGCGTGCTACGCGGTCCTGGGCCGCCGGGCCGACGCCGACGCGATCGCCGCACTGGTCCGGCTGCAGCGCGGCACCCGCCACCGCGGCAAGCTCAAGCAGATCGCCGCCGCCCTCGACGAGGCCGCCACCACCGCCGGCGTGAGCCGCGGCGAGCTCACCGAGCTGACCATCCCCGACTGCGGCCTCGACGGGCGGCGGGAGCGGCGCATGTCGTCCGGCGGCGTGACCGCCGTGCTCGCCGTCGACGGGCGGGCTCGGGTCCGCGTGACGTGGGAGCAGGCCGGCACGCGCACGACGAAGCCGCCGCCCGGCACGGACGCGGCGCTCACCGCCGAGGTCCGCGGCGCCACCACCGAGCTGAAGAAGGCCCTCGCCGGCGAGAAGGAGCGCCTGGAGGACCTGCTCGCCGAGGACCGCGAGTGGACGTTTCCCATCTGGCGGCGGCGGTACCTCGAGCAGCCCGTCACGGCACCGCTCGCCGAACGTCTCCTGTGGACGGTGCAGGACGGCGGGCACCGGCGGACCGTCCTGCCGGCCACGCACGACGGCCCGATCGAGGCGGGCGACGCGGCGACGGTGCGGCTGTGGCACCCGGTCGACGCCGACCCCGCGCAGGTGCGGGCCTGGCGCGAGCACATCCTCGCCGTGGAGCTGCCGCAGCCGTTCAAGCAGGCGTTCCGCGAGATCTACGTGCTGACCCCGGCCGAGGAGGAGACCGCCGGCTACTCCAACCGGTTCGCCGCCCACGTCCTGCGCTACCACCAGGCGTACGCGCTCATGAAGCAGCGCCGCTGGGGCGGCAACTACCTCGGCGGCTGGGACGGCGGCTACAGCGGCGAGGCGAAGCGCGAGTTCCCGGCGGCCGCCCTGACCGCCGTCTTCCACCACGAGCAGGCGGGCGACGGCAACCGCGGCGACACCGTCGAGTACTGCACGACCGACCGGGTCCGCTTCGAACGCGGCCGCGCCCGCACCCGCGAGGAGGTCCCCCTGGCCGACGTACCGCGCCGGGTCTTCAGCGAGGCCATGCGCGACGTCGACCTGTTCGTGGGCGTCACCTCGATCGCCACCGACCCGACCTGGGCCGACCGCGGCCCCGAGGACGACCGGTTCGAATACTGGCAACGCTTCGCCTTCGGCGTGCTGACCGCCAACGGCCAGGTCCGCCGCCAGGTCATCGAGCACCTGCTGCCGAAGCTGAAGATCCGCGACAGGGCCCGGCTGGACGGCAACTACCTGGTCGTCGACGGCCGGCGCCACACGTACCGCATCCACATCGGCAGCGGCAACATCCTCATGTCCCCGAACGACCGCTACCTGTGCATCGTCCCCTCGTCGAGGCCCAAGCCGGCGGGCGTGCGCTTCCTACCTTTCGAGGGCGACGAGATGCTGTCCGTCGTCCTGTCCAAGGCCCTCCTGCTGGCCGACGACCACAAGATCACCGACCCGTCCATCCTGCGCCAGCTCGGATGACGTCCGCCGCGTAACCACCCACGCAGCACGACGCTTGACGCACCACGCAGCGCAAGCCGCCATGTGCCGTGTGCGATGCGTCAGCGCGGTCGTCGTGCCGTCAGCTCCCGAACGAGGTGGCCCGCCGGCCGTCCGCCGCGGCCCACCAACCGGAGTTGGAGACCGGCCCGGTCCACCAGCCGGAGTTGGAGACCTCGGCCGACCGCAGCGGCCCGGCGGCCGGACCGGCGACGACCTTGACGCAGTCGCCGGCCGAGGTGGCCACGGCGACCGAGCCGGCGGACATCAGCAGCGCCGTCCAGTTGCCGCAGGAGCAGGTCCACGCGGCAGCGCGGCGCTTGGCAAGCCGCCGGGCCGAGCGCGGTGTCGGGCCCGGGCACGTGATCGGCCGGTGCGCGGAGCGTGGCCGGCCCCGGCCGATCGGGCTCCTGGCCATAGTGCGGACCGGCGCGGCGTACCTGCCGTTCGACCCGCAGTACCCCACACAGCGAATCCGGTTCATGGTCATCGACGCTACGCCCGGCCTCGGTTCTGTGCACATCGATTTCTTGTGGGCTTGTCAAGCGTGCTCGGCTGCATCGGGTACGCGGGCTTGCCGCACGACTCCGACGCCAACCGCGACGAGAACGCCGTCGTCCGACACGCTCCGAACGACGGGACCAACAGGTGGTTCGGCATCTGGAGGAGCGCCCCAGCCTGCTGCCCACGAGCCAATGAGACTCGACCGCCCGACCGTTGACATCCGATGGAGGGTCACATCCAGCAGCAGCCAACAGGCGCAACGGATGCACGCTCATGCTTGATATGCAGGTAATTCTCCTTCATCTTCGGCTGGTTTGTGCCGATAGGTCGGTAGAGGGGTTCCTGTATGTCGTGGAGTGCTCTGCGCCTGGTTCGGTCACGGGACGCTGCGGGCGATCTTGTCGTGCGGTTCGGTGTGGCGGTGCTGGATACGTATCTGGAGTTTCTGGCGGTGCGGTCGCGGTCGAATACGGTGGCGGCGGTCGCGTATGACCTGAAGGTGTTCTTCGCCGTGGTTGGTAAGCCGCCGCGGCGGGTCGTCGCGGCGGACGTGCTGGCGTTCGTCACGGCGCAGTATGCCGGCGGCCCGGCGCGGCGGCTGCAGATAGCCGGCGGGAAGGGCGGCGTTTCGGCCCGGACGGTCCGGCGGCGGCTGTCGAGTGTGTCGGGGCTGTTCGCGTTCCTGCATGTGCGCGGTGATGTCGCGGTGAACCCGGTGCCGCGGGGGCTGCCGACCCGGCGGGAACAGCAACGCCCGCGGCAGGGCGTGCCGCTGGTCCGCACGCCGCGCACGTTGCCGCGGATTCTGGAGCCGGGTCAGGTTGATGCGCTGCTGGCGGCGCTGCGGACGCACCGGGACCGGGCGATGGTCGAGGCAATGGTGCTGGGCGGGCTGCGTCGCTGCGAGGTTCTTGGACTGCGGCTGCAGGATCTGCACGTGGCGGCGCGACGGGTGTTCATCGCTGCAGGGAAGGGCGGTCATCAGCGGCAGATTCCGGTCTCCGGCCGGTTTTTCGCCTCGGTCGCGGCATATTTGGATCGTGAACGGCCGCTGGAGGCGAATACCGATCGTCTGTTTGTGGTCCTCAAGGGCCAGCGGCGGGGCCGGCCGCTGTCGCCGGCGGGCGTGGATCAGATCCTCGACTCCGCCCGTGTCCGGGCCGGGCTGGGTCAGGCCACGTGTCACCAGCTGCGGCATACCTGCCTGCCCCGGCTGCGGGAGGCCGGGATGGCCCTCGAAGCAGTGCAGGCCCAGACCGGGCATGCCTCGATCGAGTCGACGCGTATCTACCTGCACCTGGCCGACGACTGGCTGGCGTCGCAGTACCGGCGCGCAGCCGAAGCCATCGACGCGCAACTGCTGTCTGGTGCACTGCTGCCCGGCGAGCTGCCGGCGTTCCGCGGCCCTCATCATGGTGCAGGAACAGACCAACGTGTGTCTGTTGTGGACGGAGACTATTCGTGACCGGCGTGCTCCGGCTGCCCGGCTGGGATCAACTCGCCGCGTCCGCCCCGGACATTGCCGCGCCGATGCGACGCTATCTGCTGCAGCTGACCGCCATCCTGCGCCCGGGCAGTGTCGGCGGCGCCGATCTTGCCCTGCGCTCGCTGGCCGCGTTTCTCGCCGAGCAGGCGCCGGAAGTCCGGTTCATCGCCGACATCCGTCGCCACCATATCGAGGACTTCCGCACCTGGCTGGCCGCCCGGCCCGGCCAGCGCAGCACCCGGGTTACCCCGGCGACGCTTGCGCACCGGCTCGGCACGCTGCGGATGTTCTTCGTGCGGATCAGTGACTGGGACTGGCCCGAAGCGCCGGCCCGGGTGCCGATCATTCCCGCCGATCTGCCCCGCCAGGACCATCCCCTGCCCAAAGCCCTCGACGACCCGGCCGCGGCGAAGCTGCTCCGCGCGGCCCGCAACGATCCCAGGATGCTCACCCGGGTCGTGGTGGAAGTGTTACTGCGCACTGGTTTACGCGTCGGTGAGTTCACCGCGCTGCGCGCCGACGCGGTCATGCTCATCGGTGCTGCGCACTGGCTGCACGTCCCGGTCGGCAAACTCCACGAAGACCGCTACCTACCCCTGCACCCGCACCTGGTCACCCTCATCGACGAATACCGCACCGCCCACGTCGCACCGGACAACCCCCTGCTACTGCCCCGAGAGAGCGGTGCCGCACTGGACCGGCACACCGTCACCCGCCTGATCAACAAGGCCGGCACCACCGCCGGTCTGTCGCACATCCATCCGCACCAGCTGCGGCACACCCTGGCCACCCAGGCCATCAATCGCGGCATGACCCTCGAAGCCATCGCCGCCCTGCTCGGCCACCGCAGCCTCGACATGACCCTGCGCTACGCCAAAATCGCCAACCGCACCGTCGCCGACGAATACTTCGCCGTCACCGAGAAAGTCGAATCCCTTTACCAGCAAGGCAAACCCCTACCGGCCGACACCATCGGCCCGCGCATGGCCCGGCTCCGCCGCGAACACCACCGCCTCCTCGGCAACGGCTACTGCACCCGCCCACCCGAACTCGACTGCGCCTTCGAAGCCATCTGCGAAACCTGCACCTACTTCCAAACCAGCATCGAGTTCCGGCCGACCCTGCAACGCCAACACGACCACGCCGCCGAACACCACCAAACCCACCGCGCGAACCTGTTCAACCAACTCCTGACCCGCCTCGACGACCAAGCATCCTGACCACGGCACCGAGAGGCCAACCAACCCATGCCCGACATCACCGTCACCCACAACCACACCGCCGAACTCGCCGAACTCCTCGAGTTCATCAACACCTGGCTCACCAGTGACTACCACCTGCTCAACGCCTCGCTGCACCAGTTCGTCGGCCACCCCGCCTACCACATCGACCGGCTCAAAGCCGACCTTGCCAAATTCGCCCTCCTCCTCGGCGGCGCCCCTGACACCCTCACCGAACCCCACCAACCCGATCTCTAGATCAACTTGACAAGGATTACCTGCATAATGCCGATGAGCGGACACACGCATACCGGACAATTGATCTTCCCTGGCCGACCGTCGGTGAATATCGACCCATCGGACGAATGGGTCCGACCTAACTCCTAGAACGATAGGTGCCCGTCGCTCGAAATCATTCTGTCGATTAGACGTAGGGTCTAGGATTTCCGTCCCATTAACTATGGACCCAGCCCAGAGCCTGCTGGGTCCGTAGCTCTTGTGGCCGTCTTGACACCATCTCACCATCGTTTCATCAGCGGAGAGAAGATGCAATCTTTCGCCAAACTTCCGGCGATGTTGGTTCGATATGAACCAACACCCAGTCCGAACCCCGCCTCAGCGCCTCCTGGGAGTGGACTAGATTGGTGGCAAATTGTAGTTGCTGCCGGTGTTGTTGTCGGATTGGTCGTCGGAATTGTGCAGGTTGTATTTTGGGTTCAAGATCGCCGAACTCGGCGCGAGCAGCAACGACTGTTTGAAATTATTGGAAATCAACTGAATGCCGAGCGCGCTAGGGTCGAGGCGGTGCAGTCAACCGCGCTAGTCGCGGAGCTGCGAGCGCAGATTGAGCGAGATCTCCCAGCGGAAGCACGCCGTGTCCATCTTTCGGAACGACTGCAAAGTCTTGCGCGTAGTATTACGGCAGACTTTGAAGAGTATCAACAAATTGAGAAAGAAATGGCGCAAACAGCGAGCGCCTCTCCGCTGCACGAGCAAGTGCGTAGCGTGGTAGAGCAAGCAATCCTGCCTGCTCGGCAAATGGACCGCCGACGGGATCGGTTCGTTCTAATCATGCTGGACCTATTGGCGGCGAGCACCCTACAGCTACGACTCATTGAATTATGATCGACTCTACTCGGCTATCTTTACCGGGACTCTGCTCTGGAGCGTAGTAGCACTTGTGGCTGGATACGTGCTCCGCTGGTCGGAAGCAAAGTCGCTGAGGCGTAACCGTCTGCTCCGCGTGGCATCCTTACAGCACATTGGGGCGACGACACGGCCACCCAAGCCTACGCAAACTGTCATAATCCGAACATGCTTGTACTCTTCGACGGCACCGTGCAGATCCACTACCAGCAGCTTTATGTCGAGAGCCGGGAACCCGACATCATTGCTATCGACGCCATCGATGCCTACGCCGGACAACGCAACGGCATGTGTGGCGCGGCAACACCAGGCCTCCTATACATCACGACGGGCAAAGGCAGCGGCCCCGCCGCAATCCGCGTTGAGCGGCACGACACCGAACCGCCGATCGAAGACGTCTGGGAAGACATCGTCGAAGTCCCGTTCCACCCTCAAACATCAACCGTCCAACTCATGCAATGGGCAGCAGAAGCACGGTGGCCACTGGACCTCGAACACCAGCACTACCGCGTCAGATACCACGCGCGCGGCATGGACTTCAGCGACGAAGGCTCGGACGAACCGGACGAAGACTACTTGCTGCAATTCTGGCCCGCGCCGCCAAAACCCGACCGAATCGTCCGGCAGGAGACGAAGACCGCCGGCCACCTCAACACCGAGCGAATTTGGTCACCGAAATCCGGGCGATACGTTGAACCATAGGGCGTTACGGTGGCCGCGAGAAAGGCCACCAGCTACAGGCCGAGCAGCACCACGACCTTCGCCGGGGCAGTTCGTGGCCGGTGCACGACCCGATCGTAGCCGCGACAATCAATGGCCGAAGTGTCGCCGGAACGGTGCGCGCTCCTACCGGTCCCGTGCGCTCGTACCGCTGGACAAGCACGACGGCATGCGGGTGCTTTGATCAGGCGCACGCTCATGCCGCTGCGAGCGCTCGCAGCCACCAAGGGTCTTCACTGACCGTTAGCAACCCTCGGCAAGGTATGGTCGCATCGATGACAGCGCATCCCGCCATGGTCTTCCTCGTAGCATCCGAACACGGCGTGCTCGCCAATTCATGGCATGGGGTGGGCGCGGAGCCAGTCGGCATACCCGTGCGTGCCGTCCAGGCCGCCATACCACCGTGACCAACTCTTTGGGATCGTCGTGATCGGTCGGGCAATCAGTAAGCGTCGAGTAGGGAATCCGCGACAGCGCAACACTGAGCGTGGCGCGTCCGCAAGGTCGCAGGAAGCAGCTAGAACGGATCTATGCGGTTCACGCTCACCTACGACGGTCCCCTCAAGCCAGACGGCGACGCTCGGCACAAAATGGACATTCGCCGGCAGTTGCACCGCCAGTTGGCAGAGCTCTGGACGCACGAGCCGCTCAGGAATATGGGCAACGCCGCCGAGCACTATGAGCTCGTGGGCGGCCGTGGGTTCACATCCGTTGTGCATGATGCGTTCAAGCTCCGAGCCGAACTCGACGTGCTCCTGCTTCGCGAGGCAGCTCCAGGCGGCATCCTCAGTCGAGCCGACATCGACAACCAGCTCAAGACCTTGTTCGACGCCTTGAGCTGCCCCCACCTACAACAGGTGCCGACTGATTGGCAACCGGACAGCGCCGAGCAACCGCTGCACTGCCTGCTGCAAGACGACCGTTACATCACTCGCGTGAACCTGGAAACGGAGCGATGGCTGGACGCGCCGCGCCCTCAGTACGTCCGGCTCTTCATCCGCGTGCGAGTAACCACCGCCTACCCGACCTTTGGCTCCGTCGCACTTGGCATCTGATCAGTCCGAACGCGAATCCCCAGCGCCGCGAGAGCTGACCATTGTTGCCTGTCTCGGCTATCCAACCCGAGCACTTGCTGCACAGGCGGCGCGCTCGTCCACCAAATTCAAGATCACCTTTACGCATATGGCGCTGTTGGTGTGTGCGACGGGCGGACCGTGATCGGTTCTACCGGGGTCTTCCTCATCGACGGCATGCTGCCCCCATTCGCCCGCCGGCACGCACGGTCATCTCGATGTCCTGCCAAGAGCGGACAACCTGGCCTGTCACGCGAGGAACGCCGAGGCCTGGTGGAGAGCCCGATCGCCGTTCACTGTCGCAATCTGCTGCTTCTAGCGCGGCCCGAACCTGAACAGCTGGGTGGCGGTGCCCTTGGTACGTGGCTGCGGCCCGCTGCTCTGCGTCTCGGCCCGCTTGAAGACGCCGCGCTGCACGACTGTGCCGTCGGCCTGCACCGTCAGCGTCAGGCCGCTGCCGACGTTCTGCACCATTGTCGGGCCGGCGTTGGTGAGGAGCACAAACGCCTGGCTCGGCGTGCCGTCGCACGGCCGCAGTTCCAGGGCCGCGCCCGCCTGCTGCGAGTCGCCGACGACGTCCAGGCACAGCGGCCGGCGGCCGGGCCGCAGGCTCGGCTGGAAAGCGAAGGCGTTCGGCAGCACCTTGCTGGTGACGGTGGTTGCGGCCTCGATCCGCGGGAACTGTTTCGTCCACACCTGCGAGTCCGGCGCCTGCCCGGCCTGGCCGATGCGCGGCCGCTGCACGATCCAGGCGCCTGCCTTGTCGCCGTCGGGCTGCAGGACGTTCGCGGCGCCGGCCGGCTGGATGATCTGGTCCTTGACCGGCGGCAGGACGTCTTCGGCGGCGGCCGGCGCGGCGCTGGGACCCGCCAGCAGCGCGGCGGCGAGGGCGACGCCGCCGCAGAGCGTCGCGGTCCGGCGAAAGGTACTCGTGCGCATCGCTGTGCTCGCTTCCGGTGCTCGGCGGTGGCGGTCGGCGTTCGTCACCAGACACGGGCGGTCCCGGCGCCCGGTTCAGCGAGTCGCCGGTACTGGCACGACGTGAGCAGTGGCGCGGCGCCGCTTGTCGGCTTGCTGACGGCCGCGGGTCAAACCGATCCGGGTGGCGGCGCGTGTGTACCTGCGCGCGCCACCGTCGATGCTCCGAGGGGAACCTGCCGTGAAAGCTCGCACCGCCGCACTCGTCCTCGTCGTCGCTCTGGGCGGTCTGACCGCGTGCGGGTCCGCCGCCGGCCCGCCGGCCTCGGCACCGTCCGAACCGGACCTGACCGACGGCCCCGCCGTGGTGATCCCGACGCCGAGTCCCGAGCCGGTCACCCTGACCGCAGGCAAGGCCGAGGTGGGCGGTGCCGAAGCCGACGTCGTGCGGTTCAAGGACCGGGTCGTGTATCGCTTCGAAGCCGACGAGAACAAGCCCTCGAAGGTGAACTGCACCGGTGACTGTCTCGTCATCTGGCCGCCGCTGCTCACCGACGGCACCCCGGTCAAGCTCACCGGCGTCGACGCGACCCTCGTCGGCACCGTCCGGCGCGCCGACGGTCTCGCCCAGGTCACCCTCGCCGGTTGGCCGCTGTATCTCTACAAACAGGACCAGTCACCCACCGACACGAAGGGTGAGGGCGTCGGTGGCAACTGGAGCGTCGTGCGCCCGGACGGCAAACCCGTGATCAGCAAGTAATCCTGACGCCGTGAGTCGTGCATTCGGGCGTAGTATGCGCGAGGCCTTCGGGCTGATCCCGGTACGTCCGCTCGTGGCCGCGACGCGAGCGGATGAGGACGCGCGCAGCGCTCAGCGCTCTCGGTTGATCGCCCGCTCCTTTGCCAAGTCCTCGATGAGCCAGCGCAGCGCCGATACCGCATTCGAGTAGCGAAGGTAGCGCGGGTTCTGGTTTGACTTTGGTTCGCATCGCTCACGCATGCGGCGGAGCTCATCGATCATTTGCTGGAGGCGCTGCTCGTCCGTCACGCCGCTCATCGTGGCCCGGCAGCAGCCAGCGATCAAAGCGTCAGTTCATGCTTGATGCGGGCGCTCCCGTCTCATGGATCGCCCGCGCCGCGGTGCTGGGTAGTCTCGGTCCGTGGTTGCCAAGGGCGGAGCGACGGGCGGCGCGCGAGGTGGTGGCGGCGTAGCACGAGGCCGCGTTGGGCGATCTTGTTGCCCGCGTCGGTGAGGCTGTCGACCGTTACACGCCCATAGCCGCATCGTATTGGCGTCGTGTGCACTGGTGCGCCGCTGTACCGTCGCGGCATGGACGGCTCGCCGCTTCGCATCGACCGGGCTGATCTGCGCCAGACCGATGACGAGCTCACGCTGATCCTCGGCGCCGCGGGCATCCACGTCATGCTCATCAGGCTGCGGTACGACGGATGGGTCGACGAAGTCATCAACAACGCCGGCTCCGTCGCGCACGGGCCAGCCGCCTGGACCCTCGTCGACCACGACCTTTCCCTCGAGTTCGGACCACGAACCGCGGACACGCTCGGCTTTCCGCGCGACTGCCGCCTCCACCTCGACGTCGACGCCGCCACCATCCGACGGGTCAGGGCCGCACTCCTGGAAATCCTGCAATGCGCCTGCTTCCTGGTCGACACCGTTGAGGGCCAGCTCACCGGCTGAGCACCCCCACGGACCACCCCCACAGCCGTTGCATCGGCGGCCCACCTCGCCCCTGGATCTGCCGCGATCCGCTCGTCGCTGCCTGGCATGCGCAAGGCCCGTTCGGCTTGTGGACCTGTCGCGGTAGGACGTCGGGTGGTGTGGGAAGGGGATGCAGTTACGGGGTGGGGATTCCCTGCGGTGAGAGCATCATGGATGGATGGGCGACTGGCTCGCTGCGGCGCGCGTTCGGTGGTCGGCCGGCTCTGCACCGCGCCGGCTGGTCGAGGTCATCATGCGTGACCGCAACCGCGCGGCGCGCGAACAGGCGCTGGCCACGCTCGAACGGCTCTGGACCGACCAGCCCGAACGGCGGGCCGACATCTGGTCGGAGGTCTGGTCCGGCAACGACGATCCGCCGGCCGAGATCATGAGATTCCTGCTCGCCGGCGGGCCGCGGATGGTGACCTATCTCCGCCATGACACGCTGCGGTTCTCGGGCTCCCTGCGCGACGTGCCGGCCCGCATCCTGCGGCTCGCACGACGCAATACCGACGTCGCAGCGCTGCTGGCCACCACCGGCGAGCCCCGGCTGCTGGCCGCGCTCGAGGCCGCGTTCGTCGAGGGGTTCCACCATCACGCGTCGTACAGCCGAGATATTCCGGTCCACCCGTTGTGGGAGGACGACCGCCCGACCCCGCTGCTGCGCATGCTGCTCGACAACCCGCACCTTCCCCGCCCGGCCGGCGACGACCTCGAGCTCGCGGCGCTCATGGCCCTCAAGCGACGGTACGACCTGATGATCGGCTTCGACGGCAACGACCTGGTGTTCCGGCTGCTGGAGATGCTGCGCTACGAGCCACCGGCCCCTGCGGTCGATGCGCTCCGGCTGGCTTTGCGCGCGTTCCCGCCAGGCCCGGCCCGCGACAGCGTCTGCTGGTGGGCGATGGGCCGCGACGACGAGGCAACCGCCGCCGCGGTCGAGGCCGGCTATCGCCCCGCCGAACCCGACCTGGTGCCGATCTTCCTGGTCCTGACCGGCCAATGGTCCTCGACCGACGACGACGCCGCCCTGTACGACTTCATCGTCGGCGGCGGCCTCCACGACCGGCGTGCCGGCCCGAGCCCGGTCAGTCATCTCCTCGAGCTCGCCGACGAGGACGGCCGGGCCATACCGCCCGCGGTCGTCCGCGCACTCAGAGATCTCGGCCCCGGCGATGCACGCGACGCGGTCTGCGACGCGGCGCAGTGGCAGGACGGGATCGCCCGCCGCGTCGTCGTCGAGGCCGGCTATGTGCCGTCCGACCCGCAGGTTGTGCCCGCCTTCCTGTACCTGACCCGCCAGTGGGCCCGCTACGACGCCGCCGACCCCGACGGTGCACTCCTGCGCGCGTACGCCGACACCTTGCAGTTCTCCGACTTCAAGCGCGACGAGCTGTGCGAGGCGGCCGCCGAAGCAGGCCGCCCGATGCCCTGCGACCCGCAGGAGTTCAGCACGCCGGACCGCTATCGTCCGGGCGGCACCGGCATCGCCGGCACGGGAGGCTTCACGGTGCACTCCTGACCCGCTCGACCTCGGCGCCGGGCCCGACCGGCCGCATAGTCGAGGCGAGCCGGCGCATCTGCCGCCGTCGGTGCGCAATGGCCGGTCCGCACGTCGCAGCGAGTGACCTACTAGAGCGGCGACGCCAGGACTTCGGGGATACCTGGCTCCAGGCGCACCGTGCGGGAGGCGCTGCGCTCGGCGGTGGCGGCGCCGCGGAGGCTGCGTACGGGCGGGCGGCGCACGCGAATGCCGCGCAACTTCGAAGAGTCGATATGATCCGCCGCATGCGGAAGATCATGAGCGTTCTGGGAGTGGCACTGGTGCTCGGCGCCGCCGCGTGCAGCGACGAGAGCGGCGACACCGCGACCGGTGCGCCGAGCGCCGCTGTCACGTCCGCCGCGGCGGTGGCCTCGCCGTCGCCGTCGGCCAAGCTGGTCGGCAACGGCAAGGAGATCTGCACGGCGGCCATGACGATGGTGAACACCACTGACGTCGACAGCTTCACGAAGCAGTTCGGCGCGCTCATCACGGCCCGGCAGTTGAAGAACGCCGCCGCGGAGGCGACGGCGAAGAAGGCGATCCAAGACCAGGCCGCCCGGTGGTCGCAGCAGCTCAATGAGCTCCAGGGGCGGGCCGACGATCCGGCGCTGCGGACCGCCCTCGGCACACTGGCTTCGGCTCTGACGAAGGCCTCCGCGGACGACTCGCTGGCCGGGGTCAAGACGTTCGAGGACGCCGGGCGGGTCGTCTCGCCGGTCGGCAGCGCCGTCGACGCCCTGCAGAAGGCCTGCGTCTGACGCGCCATGGCGCGGAGATACGGCTCACCGCCGCCGTCGTCCTGCTGCCGGCGGCGGTGAGCCCGTGCCGGGTCAGGTGGCCGCGCGCACGCCCGCGAGGCGCTCCTGCTCCTGCGCCACGATCATCTTTGCCAGCTGGACCTCGGAGATGTCGACCGCGCCGGGGGCGGCGTGGGCGATCGTGCTGTGGCGGACGTATGCGTCGAACAGCTGCGCCTTGGAGCCCAGCAGCTCGATCATGCGCTCGTCGACCGAGTCGGCGATGAGCAGGCGGTGGACCTGGACGCTGCGGACCTGGCCCATCCGGTGGGCGCGGGCGATCGCCTGGGCTTCGATGGACGGCTTGACCTGGGGTTCGCAGAGCAGTACCACCGACGCTGCCTGGATGTTGACGCCCACGCCGGCGGCCTCGATCTGGCAGACCAGCACCGCCGGTTTCCTGGCGGCGGTGAACTCGTCGACGATGCGCTGGCGGTCGCGGACCGGTGTCGAGCCGGTGATGGGGCCCTGGGCGGCCGGGCCGAGTGCGGCGCCGACCACGGTGAGAACGTCGCGGAAGTAGGAGAAGACGACGACCTTGCGGCCGTTGGCCATCGCCTCGCGGGCCAGCTCGAGCAGCCGGGTCAGCTTCGCCGAGTCGGCCGGGCGGCGCACGGCGAACGCGGCCCGGCGCATGGCCATGAAGTTGCCGTCGCGCACGGCGTCGCGGTAGGCCGCCCCGTCCTCGGCGCCGAACTCCTCCCACTCGTCGACCTGCACCAGCTCCGGCAGCTCGGTGAGCACGTCGGACTGGTTGCGGCGCAGGTACACGGGCGCGGCCGCGCGGCGGAACGCCTCGACGCCGATCGCGGCGTGCTCGGGGCCCATGCCGTGGGCGATCTCCGGGCGCAGGTGCTCGATGAGATTGCGGAACTCGTCGATGCGGTTCTCCATCGGCGTGCCGGTGAGGAACAGTACCCGCTCGGACGCGGCCGCGACCCGGTTGACCGCCTGGGACCGCTTGGCGCCGGGGTTCTTCACGTAGTGGGCCTCGTCGACGACGAGCAGGGCCGGTCGGGGCGGGGCGAGCTGGAGGGCGCCGATCGAGCCGAACGTGACCACGCCGACGCCGCCGGCGGCCCGCCACTTCGCCACGGCCCGGGACCGGCCGCTGCCGTGCAGGCTGACGACCGGGATCGTCGAGTGCCGGGCGATCTCGCGGGACCAGTTGATCAGGACGCTGGCCGGGCAGACGACCAGGAAGTGGGTGGCGCCGCGGGCGGCGAGGTGGGCCATCGCGGCGATCGCCTGGACCGTCTTGCCCAGCCCCATCTCGTCGCCGAGCACGACCCGCCGCTGGACGAGGGCGAACCGGGCCCCGAACGACTGGTATCCGCGCAGCCGCAGCCCCTCGCTGAGCCGGGACGTGTCCAGCTGCTGCGCGCCGACGCGTTCGACGATGTCGGCGGGCAGGAACCCTTCGCTCGCGGCGACGTCCCCGCCCAGCCCGACGACCTGGCCGAGCAGCCCGTAGTAGTCGGCCGAGTGCTGCTCGAAGTGCCGCCAGAGCGGCCGGTCCTTCGGCGTGCGCAGCCCGCGCAGCTCCCGGGCCGCCGGCCCCAGCCCGCTCGCCTCGGCCGCCTCCACGAGCGCCCGGACCCGCTGCGCCGCCTCGTCGGCCGTGGACTTGTCGCCGGCCTTCATGAACAGCCGGCGCAGCCGCCCCGCCTCGGCCGGTCCGGCGACGGGCCGCTCCCGGGCCAGCGCGGGCGCGAGCTTCCCGGCGTCGGTCTCGTGCAGGCCGGCCACGCGCCGGGCCTCGCCGAACCGGTACAGCGCCCGCAGCAGCCGGGTCAGCTCCGCGTTCGCCGGGTCGAACGCGATGCGGAACTGCAGCGAGTCGCGGGCCGCGCGTTTGAGCTGCTCCGCGGCGTGGAGGGTCTTGCGGGCGGTACCCTCGCCGACGCCCGGCACCGCGGTGAGGGCACCGGGGCCGGCCCGTAGCACGTCGGCGACGGAGTGGAACCCGTGGGCGGGCAACTCGTCGAGCTTCGCCCGCCCGTCGACCGTGTCCTTGACCGTCTCGATCGACATCTTCTCGACCGCCGCCCACACCTGCGGCTCGCTCGCCACCTCGTAGGCCGCGACGACCTCGGCCCGGGCGTCGCCGAGCACGGCGGTGACCGTCTCGGCGTCGGCCTGCGCCTGCCCGGCCCGGGCCAGCAGCGCCCGCGTCTCCCGGCGGCTCGGTGCGGTCATGGCCTCGAACTTACCGCCACCGGCCGCGCGGGGGGCCACCCCATCCTGGCGCCGGGCGCGCTTCGGTACGGTGCAGTCGTGACCGTGGACATGGATGCCGTACGCCGATTAGCCGCTGCCGTCGACACCACCGCCATCTGCGATGCGGCCCGGGATGCGCGGGTCATGTCGCCGGAGCTGCGGTGCCGGTCGGCCAATCCGGTGCTGTGCGGCCCGGCGGTGACGGTGCGCTGCCGGGACGACTTCCTGGGCGTCATCCAGGCGATCGAAACTGCGCAGGCGGGAGATGTACTGGTCGTGGACGGCGGTGGCCGCGAGACCGCCCTGGCCGGCGAGCTGTTCGCCCGGGCCGCTCTCGGCAAGGGCCTGGCCGGCATCATCGTCGACGGCGGCTACCGCGACCTGCGCTTCGTCGCCGCCTGCCCGCTGCCCGTGTACAGCCGCCACGTCAGCCCGAAGGCCGGCAGCACCATCGTCCCGGCCCAGCTCAACACCCCCGTCGTGTGCGGCGGCATGTCCGTCAGCCCCGGCGACATCCTCGTCGCCGACCACAACGGCATCATCGTCCTGGACCCCCGCACCGCCGTCGCCGCGCTCACGGCCGCCGCCGAGGTGATGAAGACCGAGGCCGCCGTCATCGAGCGCCTGGACGCCGGCGCGACCCTGGGCGAGTGCACCAACCTGGCCGAGCACGTCGACCTCCTGTCCCGCCGCGAACCCTCCCGCCTGCGCTTCACGGTGTAGTTGCAACGGTCGCAGTGGCAGTTCGCCGATCTTCACATCCAGGCCGCCGGCCGCGTGACCAGACCGGCGAGCTCCACTGCCACGACATGGCCGCTGACCTCGTCGCCCCCGCCGCCGGCGCTGCGAACGCAGCAAAGGACGTCACCGACCGCCCGCACCACGCCCGAAGTCCTCCGGCGCGGTCCGAAGCCGCTCCTCCATCGCCGCCTCGATCGCATTGTCCTCGGGCCGTCTGCCCCTGCGGTTCCAGTACTCGACGTTGAGGCTTTCCGCGCGCGCGTAGTTCTCATGATCGGCTGCGAGGGCACGCATCAACTCGGCCAGATCCGCCAAGCCGAAGTAGTCACAGGCCGTAGCCACCCTCGTCATCCGTTCAGCCGGATGCCAGCGCAGAGCCTCGCTCAGTCCACTGGCCATGACCCGATCGTCGAACCAGCGAATGTAGGCGAGGTGGCGCATCGCAGGGGGCTCAGCGTCGGCAACATGTTCGCCCTCGCCATACATTCGCATATACAGGTCGCCGCTGTCGTTCCAGACCTGCTCGCCCATGTCACTGAACAAGGTGCCCCGATCGTCATGCCGGAAGTCCACGCCCTTCCTCCAGGGCATTGACAATGTACAACCCAAAGCTGCGTTGCTGTTCATACGTCCACCCTTGCCGGGCGATCCAGACCCGCAGCGGCATTTTGTTCGTGTAGCTGTGGCTCGAGCTGTAGTACTTACCTTTTGCGGTGTTCAGATCCTTGTTCATGATGATGAGATTGTCGGGGTGGTTGACGATGCGGGAATCGAAACCGCTCATCCATGGGTCGATCTGTGACTGCTCGACGACGTGCTCCCAGCTCGCATCGGCCCCGCCCCAGGCCGACGCTGGCCCGAGGGCCTTCTGCGCATCGTCCCAAGTCGACCAGCCGAGCAACGGGTTCGGGCAGTTGTGGACCAGGACGGGCGCCGTACCGGCCAGCACGTAGTACGTGTGCAGGGCGCCGACGGTGAGGTCACGCATCTGGCGGCTGGCGGTGAAGACGACGACCTCGAGCACGGTCTGTGCCGAGCCGTCCGCCGCATGCAGGCGGTCGGTCGGGCGAAGGTCGGCGGCGTCGGTCCACTGGTTGCGGGACTCGTTCCAGAACGGGTGGTGCTGCGTCGTATGGAGGACCGAAGCCCCATCGGCACCGAGAACTGTGACGTCGGCCAGGTCCTCGTCCTGGTTGATGTGCAGCGCCGTGACGGGCTCCGTGGTGTCGGCGCCGGTCAGCGGGTCGGTGGACTTGACCTCGTCGCCGACGTCAACGTCCTTGATCTGCTTGGTGGTTGAGTCGGCCAACAGGACCGGCGTGTCAGGCGCGAAGCTGTGCAGGCAGCCACCTCCGGCCGCCAGCATCCGCTCGCCGGCGGCTTCGGCGGCGTGCGCTCCGGCGCCTCCGCCCGGGATGAAGCCGAGTGCGTCGAACCCCATGCCGAGGGCGAAGCCGCCCGCGGCCATCCAGCCGTCCTTGTACGCGCCCGAGTTGACGAACTCGTAGGTACGGTCGGCCATCGAGATGGCGGACATGGTGCCGTTGGTGACCGCGCACAGCACCGGGTTGAAGCAAGAGGCGATGCTCAGGATGGTGCCGCCGGCCTCGACCCAGCCCTTGTTGCCGTTCCACCACCAGCCTGGATGGTTCCAGCCGCACTTGACGTCGAAGAAGCCGCAGGACGGCGGGGGCGGGGGCGGTGGCGGCGCGGTGGGACAGCGCACCTTCGGCTTGTGGCTGTTCACGACGCGCTCGGGATGCGGCGTCGTAGTGGTGCCCTTGAAGATGGGGCCGAGGTTGACCCACTCCACCTCGACCCACACGAAGCCCCACACGTTGGGCATGAGGATGTTCTGGTTGGTGCAGTTACCGCTGGACAGACAGACATAATGCAGCTCGAGCTTGACCCGGAAGAGGTATTTGCCGTCGCTGCGCGTCTCGTACTTGACGTCCGATCCGGCGTGGCCGCCGTCGTCGCGGGTCAGGCCGGACGGGTCGCTGCTGGACACCGGGTTGTAGTTGGCGTACCCGTAGCTGTTGAAGGCCTGCGGGTCGCCACTGTTGAAGACCGGGTCGGCGGATATGAACCGGCCCAGATCCGCGTCGTACGGGCGGGCACCGACCTGGGTCAGGCCGGTCGGGTCAGTGATACCGCCGACGAAGCCGCGGGTCGTCGGCCAGGCCGCAACGGCGCCGCGGACGTTGCCGAACGGGTTGGTCCGGCGTTGGGTCTTCGTCAGGTCCGACGCCTTGAATACCAGGTCGCCGGTGCCATGCTGATCGGCAATGGTCCAGGCGAGGCCGCCGGCGGTCGTGCGAACGGCGCTGCCGCCGTAGAACCGGGTCGTGGTGACCTGATTCGTCGGGGACAGGTGGACCTCCTGCCCGCCCAGGTACAACGTGGTGCCGGTGGAGTCGCGGGCGATGAGCCGGCTGCCGGACGCGTCGTACACGTAGCTCGACGAGCCGGCCGTGTCGGTGACCGAGCTGAGCTGACCCTCCGCGTCCCAGGTCAGGCCCTGCGCGGGCCGGCCGGCGACCGCGCGGGTCGTGGTGTTGCCGGCGTCGTCGTAGTTGTAGGTGTTGGTTGCCATGACGGTGCCGGCCGGGTTCTTCACCACGACCTTGTCCAGCGTGTGCGGCTGGCCGTCGGTGGGCAGGACGTACGTCGAGGTAGCCGTCGTGTCGCCGGCGGCGGTGCGGTCCTTCTGGGTCGCCCGGTTGCCGGCCTGGTCGTAGGTCCACGACTGCCAGTACGGGCTCGGCCCGCCCAGTGCCGACCACTGCACGTTCGCCGGGTCGGCGCCGCAGTCGCCATTCGTCGGCGTCCACGCGTTCGTCAGGTGCTGCAGATAGTCGTACCGGAAACACTGGTTGTCGTCCGGGCCGGCGCTGTACTGCGCCGTCAGGTCCTTCAACATGGTGATCCGCCCCGAGTTGTCGTAACTCGGATACAGGTCTTGATAGACCTTCGAGGTGTCGTCGTTGTCGTAGACACCGTGCTCCACCAGCCGGCCCGTGCCCGGCTCGTAGGCCCACACCTGAGCCAGGTTCCTGCTGCCGCCGTCGTTGTACACGGTGGCGGTCATCCGCCCCGCCCAGTCGTACGCCGTGGCCTTGATGTAGGTGTTCAGGCCGGCCAGTGTCGTGGGATTGCCGAGGGTATCGTACCCGTACGTCAGCGTCTCGGCCGGCTGTGAACCCGTACCGATGCCACCGATCGCCGGCAGCTTCGCCGTCGCGACGCTGCCGTCCGGGTTGTAGCTCGTCTCGGTCGTATAGGTGCCGGCCAGCGGCGTACCTTCGGCCGCGGGGATGACGATCGCCGATTTCGTCGGCCAGTAGGTGCCGGCCTGAAACTCGGTGACCTTTGTCGAGTACTGCCGCCCGTCCGGCGTGTAGCGGGTCGCCGTCGACAACTGGCCCTTGAGTACCAGGTCGTAGTCGTTGTGCACCAGGAGCGCACCCGTCGCGGCGTCGCCCTGGTACAGGTCGGTGACGCGCCCGAGTTCGTCGTAGACGCTGGTGCGGGTCATCCGGCGGCCGTCCGTGACGGTCAACTGCTGGTCCGCGTCGTCGTACGTGAAGTCGGTCGTGCCGCGGTCCGGGTCCTTCGTCTGCAGCGTCCGGCCACGCACGTCGAACGCGAACGACCACTCGGTGCCGGCCGAGTCGGTGATCTTCTCGGTGTTACCGCGCTTGTTGTACGTGTACCTCGTCGCGTCGTACGCGCCGGTCGGCGTGGCGCCGCGGTACTGCCGCAGCTCTGTCGTCTGGCCCGTGGCGTTCATCCACACCGAGCTGGGCGTACCGCCGGCGGGCGGGGTGGTATCGGTGTGGTCACCACCGAACGTGGTCTTCGTCCGCCATTTCTCGACGCCGTTGACCTGGAAGATGACGTCCGTGGCCCGGGCGGCGTTGTCGTAATTCGTCAGCGTCCGGCCCGGGGTCGGGCTGGACGGGATGAAGAGGCTGCCCCACGAGACGCCCGCCTGGAAGTAGGTGCTGTTGGCCTGGACGGCCAGACCCCGTGAGTCGTAGATCGTGTCGGTGAGCACCACGCCGCCACCGACCGCCGGGGACTGGGTCTGCCGGGCGCGCATCAGCCCGTCGTAGATCTGGTACGAGGTCACGTAGCCCGTGCCGGCGGTGTTCAGCACCGAGGTGGACACCGACGTGGGCAGCGGCGGGTTGGACTGGAAACCGTCGACGACATAGCCGTACGTCGCCGACGCCGTCTGCCCGGCCGCCTTATCGCGGCCCGGCCTCCACACGGCGGTCGCCCGGCCCAGCGGGTCGTACGTCGCGTCAGTGCGCCGGCCGTTCGGATCCACCTGCGACGTGATGTTGCCGTACGCCGGGTTGAACGTCGTGACGGTGTCCCACAGCTTCGGGTTCTTCACCGACATCGACGTGACCTGCGAGCCCGACGGCGGTGTGTACTCCGTCTTTGTCTCTCGGTTCAGGGCGTCCTTCGACGTCTTCACCCGGCCGTAGTCGTCGAACGTCGCCTCGGTCTTCTTGATGTATACCGGCGCGCCGGCGTCGATGCTGCCGACCTGCTCGGTCAGGGTGACGTCGCCCTTCGACACCGTCTTGTCGAAGGTGGTGGCGGAGTCGTACCAGGTCCGAACGTCCGAGATCAGGTCGGTGGCGAGGTTCGGGGTGGCCGAGCAGGTGCCCGCGATCACCTGCTGTTGCGCCACGGCGTTGAGGATCTTCCCGCTCGGATCGGTCGCGTACGTCGTCAGCGTGCACCGGTCGTCGGCGGTCGTGCTGACGTCGTTGGACATTCCGGTCTTCACGATCCGGCCGATCTTGTCCGGCAGGCCGACCTCGGCGTCGAAGATGTTCGTCTTGCTCGAAGTCATCCAGCCCCGGCCGCCGTCCAGAGCAAGCTTCGTGGTCGAGGACTTCTCGCTCGCCACGTACGCCCTGGTCGTCACGCCGAGGCGGGTCCGGGTGACAGTCGGCCCGAATTCCCAGGGCGTCGACAGCGTCTTGGACAGCACCGGCGCCGTGTCCCCGACGCCATTGAAGCTGATGGTCTCCCGGACCTGGCCGTTGCGCCAGTCCTCGTCGTTGACCGCCGCCCCGCCGAAGTCGGCGTCGACCGGCATCTGCACGCTGCGGGTGCCGGTGCTGGTCCTGTCGCCGTGCATACCCCGGAAGAAGACGGTGTCCGTTTGGATCTGCGCCGTGTCGGCCGCGCCGACAATCTTTCGGACCTTCTGATATCCGCGCCACTGGCCCCAGGTCTTGTGCGCGGCCGGGATCAACTCGTTGTCGTCGTAGTGCCAGGCCGGCGCGCCGATGTACTGGTACGTCTCCTGCATGCCCACCTTGGACGGCCGCGAACCGGTGAAGTCGGAGACGACCACACCCTTCACGACGTATTTGTGGAACCAGTCGAACGTGGCGGTCGTAGTGCCGTATGGCGTCCAGTAGACCGGATAGCACAGCTTGGTATTGTTGTCGGCGGAGGCGGGCATATTCGAGTTGAGGACACACTCCGGATCGGAGTAGGTGACCGCGATCTTGCTGCCGAACTCCGTCTCGATCGACGAGATCCGCATCCGCATGATGGGGTTCTTCGTCAACGCCGTATCGACCCGGTTCGACATGGACACCGCGGTGAACTTCACGTCCGGCGTCGGCTGCGACTGACCCGCCGGGAGGCCTTCGAGGCCCTCGTGCCCGATCGCGTCCAGCCACAGCAGCTTGGCCCGGCCGTCACCCGGCGGCTTCATCGACGTCTTCAGCGTCCACCGCTGCACGTTGCGGTAGTCCGTACCGGTACCCGCCCAGATCTGGGTGGTGATCGCCGAGAGCTTCCTCGTCGTGAAGAACGCCGGGGTGTACTTGTCCGGACACGACGACGCCGAGTCGCACTGCTGGTCCCACGGAACGTCGGGCCAGTTCGACGGGTTGCTCTGAGCGCACGCCGAGCCAGCCGTCTCACACCGGTCGGCGGTGTCGAAGACGACCCGGGCCGGGGCGAAACCCGCACTGTAGATACTGTCGACGCCGTTGTCCTTGCGCGTGCCGTAGTCGATGTGCCAGACGTGGCCGGCGCGGGTGTAGGTCGACACGGCCGTGGACGTGACGTTGCGGCCGTAGTGGTTGAGCTCTTGCTTGTACCAGTACGACATCGTGTTGCCATGCGGGTCCTCGACGTAGTCGAGATTCCACGTCGCCGCCTGGTCGCACCAGGCGTTGGCGAACGTCGCGTCGTAGCACGGCTCGCCGCTGTTGTTGCCGAACACCGGCACGGTGAACACCGACGCGGTCTCGCCCTTGTTGGCGCTCCAGCCGGGCAGCCGGTTCAGGCCGAACCAGTACGCCCAGCCGTCGGTGGTGGTGACCTTCCAGTGCTCGCCGTTGTGGGCGCCGTTCGTCGCGCCGGTCAGCCGCTCGACCTTCGTGCCGTCATCGGCCCGCAGCTTCCACACGTCCGGGCTGGTCGACACCTGCAGGAGTTCGCCCGAGTGCCCCGGCAGCGTGAGCGCGGCATTGTCGGTGCCCCAGCACTCATCGCCGATGCCCGTCTTGCCGTCGTCGGTGCACGCCTTGTAGCTGCGGTTGATCATGCCAGGGGCGTAGTCGAAACCCTCACCAACCCACGACGGCTGGTTGTTCGTCGCCGCCGTCAGGCCGTCCATCGCGCCGGACGAGTACCCCAGCCCGACGTACGGTGCCGGACCGGCGATCGGCGGCGGCGATTCGATCGGGTAGCTGTAGGTGAAGTCGCCGCTCTCGCCGCCCGCGGACCACGAACTGGTCGCGGCCAGCGCAGACGCGCCGAAGTCACCGCCGCCGTCGGAGGCCTGGGTGCCGGCGGTCAGCGCCACCGTGGCGCCGGATATGGGGACCAACGCCGAGACCGACCGGGCCGACGTGTCGTTGGCCGTGCTCAGGTCGGTCGCCTGGCAGGCATTCGCGTCGGGAGTGGACAGTGCGCACTCCGGCAGCGACACCAGCCGCAGCCGGCTCGACCAGTCGCCGCCATAGGCATTGCGGAAGCCGCTGTAGTCCAGGGACAGGCGGACCGAGCCGCCCGTCTTTGCGATGCCGTCCACCTGCGACACCCGCACGATCACCGGGTGGTCCTTCGAGGTGTCGTGGGGCAGGATCTCGACCCGCAGCTTCGGGGCGGTGCCGGCCTGCTGGAGCCCGGCCGCCGCCTTGCCGCTGACCGACATCGCGGTCAGCCGCACGGGCGTGTTCGGTACCGCCACCGCCGTGCGCGTGTCCCGGTCGACCGTCGCCGACAGGTCGCCGGCGGTCGCCAGCGTCACCTCCGAGCGCACCGCCGCCGGCCAGTGCGCCTCGGGCGGCGCGACGGCGTTGCCCAGGGAACGGCCGGTCGAGACCGGCATGGAGTTGCCGTACGAGCCCGGTACCGAGGCGATGGGGTCCGGGGTCTTGATGCGCTTCGGCGGGCCGGCGAAGGCGGAGGCCTGGGCGCCGACCGTCGCCAGGAGGACGACGGGCAGCGTGAACGCGAGCGCGCGGCGGATGCGCCGGCCGGAGTACTTTAGCCCGCTCATGCGACGGGCCGCAGTGTGAACTTCTGGGCCGTGCCGAAGTTGCACGTCCACTGCCACACGGCCGTGCCGTCGGCGGTGCCGCCGTTGTTGAGGTCGACGCACATGCCGTCATACAGCATGGTGATGGAGACGAGGGGGTTCGTCCCGGGCAGGCCGCCTGACATCAGATGCACGTTGAGTTTCTGCCATTCCTGTCCGCAGGTGTACTGCACGATGGGCGGATTGTTGCCGAGGGCGCCGTTGAGCGTGCCGAGGCATTTGCCGGTCACGTGGGCCGGCTCGACCCACATCTGGCCGCCGTCCCTCAGGTGCAGCGTGAACTGCCCCGCCAGGTTCGTCGCGCTGCACGGCTGCAGCTGCAGCTGCGCGCCGTCCGACGTGGAGTTGCCCGGGATCGTCAGGCACTTGCCGGAGATGTCACTGACCAGCTGATACCTGCGATTCGGGTCGTCCGGCGGCAGCGAGCCGGCGTTGACCGGGCCGACCGCGCCGTTCCAGACCGGCACCGGGGCGTTGAAGAAGGCGCTGGAGCCTGTGGTGAACATGGCGTTGGCCAGCAGCGTCCAGGCCCGCTGCTGGAACGCGCCGCAGCAGTTGTGCACCAGGGCGACGTCGGAATGCCCGTCGGCGTTGAAGTCACCGGCGACCGGCGTGGACAGACCGAAGTCCCACGTGTTGGCGCCGCCCGACGTCCACCACTGGGTCCAGCCGGTGTAGCGCGGGCTGCCCAGGCCGGAGAGGAAGACCCGCAGCTCGACGTTCTTGTTCTGGTTGTCGTAGAGCGCGCCGATGTCGTCGCGGCCGTCGCCGTTGATGTCACCGATGAAGTACTTGGCCCGGGAGGCGAACCAGCCGTTGCTGAAGCTCTCCCACTGCTGGGTGCCGGCGCCGAGAGTGCGGCCCGAGCCGGAGGACTCGTGGGAGTAGATGGTCGTCCAGTTGCCGCCGAAGTCGTACAGTTCCATGACGTCGTCGTCGCCGTCACCGTCCATGTCGGCGGCGAGCAGCGTGGCCTTCGTCAGGTCGGACGGGACGGTCCGCCAGTTCGACACGGCCTCGAACGAGGGGGCGCCCGGCACGGCGTTGGAGCGGAAGACCCGCATCTCCCAGCTGGTCGCCGATAGCCAGTAGCCCGCCAGCACATCGGTCTTGTGGTCGCCGTCGAAGTCACCGGCGACGAGCTTGACCTTGGTCAGGTCGGCCATGCTCCAGCCGGTGAGGGTGAGCGACCAGCCGTTCGCGGTGGTCAGCTGGTTGCCGTCGGAGCGCTGGATGCCGAGGATGGCGTTGCTGCCGCTCCTGTACAGGGTGGCCACGTCCGTGAGGCCGTCGCCGTCGAAGTCGCCCTGCGCGAACTCGGTCTCCGCGGTGTTGTACACGCGGGCGTTGCCCTGCGGCGCGATCGGCGGGGCGAGCAGCACCGCGGTCGAGTTCGAGTCGGCCGCAGTCATGTTGGAGTTGAGCCGGAACAATGCGGTCTGGTTGGTGCCGACGGTCGCCGGGAATGTGACATCGGCCCGCCCGTCGCCTGTCGCGTCGCCGGTCACGGAGGTCGTGACGCCGCCGCCCGCACCGGGCCGGAAGACCCGGCTGATCGGCGAGCCGGCCGTGCCGTCGGCCTTCACCGCCGCCACCGTGACCGAGTTGGAGGTGATGAACGGCAGCGCGGTCACCGCCGCCACCGCGGTGCCGTCGGGCCGCGCCGGAATCCAGATCGTCAGCTCGGCATTGCTGTCGGCCCAGACGCCGTACCGGTACCCCGTCACCCGGCCTGCATCGCCTGCGGCCGGCGTGAAGGTCACGGCGCCGGTCTGCCCGACCTTCGTCGGCGACGGCGGCGGTGGGATCACGCTGTTCCCGTCGCGCAGGATGATGTCCGTGCTCGTCAGCGCAGGTATGCCGAGCGCCGTGTTGTCCGGCATGAAGTAGCACCACGGGCTGAAGTCGCCGGATCTCGGCGTGTTGTCGGGGTTCGGCACGGTGTCGGTGCCCTTGACCCGCCACTTGAGCACCTGGCCCTCCAGGGTCGAGAATGCGGCCCCCGGGATCGTCGTCTGGAAGTTGCTGCCGGAGTCCTGGAATCCGGAGTTGGCGGGCGTGTAGCCCGCGAGCTGTGACGACACCTCCCAGATGGCCGACACGTGATCCCCCGCGGGAGCGTCGGCGTCGGTGAGCACGGCGTTGAGCGTCAGCCCGTCGGACGTCTTGATCCGGGCCGCCGTGCCCTCGGTCTGCCCGCAGGACACCTGACCGTCCGAGCCCATGCGCAGGTTCGCCAGCGACGGGGCGTCGGGCACGTGGTCGTACTGCACGTGCAGCACCGCCGTCGAGGAGTCGAACCGGTGCCAGGCCAGGTTCGAGCCCTCGTTGGAGCTGCGCAGCTCGACGGAGATATCGCCCGCACCGGCGATCCCGGCGACCATGCCCGTCGTGTTGAGCGACACCGTCGCGCTGTTGCCGCAGCTGGACCCGCCGCCGACCCGGTTGTTCGCCGGCGAGCTGGCGATGTTGGACAGGTAGGCGGCCGGCTGGTTGTTCCAGTTCACGTTGGAGCCGAACCCGTCGGTGAACAGCAGGTCAGCGTTCGAGTTGGGACTGCAGGTCCAGGCCCACTTCTGCAGGATCTCGAAGTTGGCGCTGAGCACCGTGCCAGGGTTGGCCGGCATCTCCATCCGGAACAGCGACCGCACCAGATACGTCGTGCTGTTGCAGGTGTTACCGCTGTAGTTGTCGCAGGTGCGGCCCGCGCCGGCGTCGCCGAACGTGCCGCCGTCGGACATGAACGTCGTCTTCCAGAACGTCGAGCCCTTCAGGTCCGACCGGTCCGCGATGACCGCCCAGGCGCCGCTGGCCTTGTTGCCGGTGAACATGGGGTCGACGTAGACCGGGTACTGCGTCGCCGGGTCGGCCAGGAAGCCCGCGTCCGGCGTGATCTGCAGGTCGCCGCCAGAGAGCTTCTGTTGCATCGGCTTGAGCTTGCGCGACGTGGCCCCGGTCGCGACACCGGCGCCGCGCATCTGCGACTGCTCGCTGACCGCCGCCGCGCCGGAGGAGTCCCACATCAGCGCCCGCGGCGACCGGAACACCGTCGCGCCGCCCGCGTCCAGGGCCTCGACGCCGCCGTCGCCGGCCGGATGCAGCGACACGCCGGTCGTGGTCAGCTTGAACCCGAGCTCCGTCAGCGCGGGGTGCTTCGCGGCGGCCGCCGACTTCACGACGAGCACCTCGGAGAACCCGTCGGCGAGCGCCGTCACCTTCAGGTCGACGCCGGGCAGGACCTCGGCGTAGGTCGCGGTGTCCCCGCTCAGCACCGGCCTCGGTAGCGGGTGCCCGGGCCAGGCCATCGCCACCTGCCGCCCGGCGTCGGTCAGCGTGGCCAGCGGGGCGTCACCGCCGCCGGACAACCGCACCGGCAGCACCGTCGCGCCCGGCACGACATCGTCGCTGTCGAAGTGCAGCCTGGTGTCGACATCGGTCCACGACCCGTCGCCCCGCTTCGCCCACCGCGCGGCCGGGAACGTCTCCACGGCCGCCGTGCCGTCCGCGTTGGCCAGGATCCGCGACGACGATGTCCGATGGTCGAGGACCTCGACCGGCCCGCCGCAGGCCTTGGCCGCCTTGAGCGCGTTCGCTTTGTCGGGCTTGGCCGCCGGACAGGCGACCTGGGCGGAAGCCGGGCTGTTTCCAACGATCAGCAATCCGGCCACAAGCAACGCGGCGGAAAGCATTGAGGCCCGCATGCGCGGGCGGGAACGCAGGACGACCGGCACGCCGACTCCCCGAGATCGAGAACGATGGCTCGGAATGTATCGATCAAATGATCCGTTCACAACGTGATCCACTTCGTCGCGTTTCGCCATCCTCACGGTCCGTGTCGGGGGCCCAGGTGACTCACAGGCTTTACCCAGCAATGATCACGAACCGCAACTGGCCGCCGAGCTTGAGATTGCGCGACGATTCACGAAAAGTTATTGCGATCGGTCATGCGACCATCCAGGAGCAGGTCCGTCCATTTCGGACAAACACTCGCGCGGCACATGCACTCGTCAACGGCCAGCGGTCTGCGGAAGTGTGGGGCCAGCGCCACCTCGCGCTGACATACAAGCAGAAGAGCCGGGTGCCGAGGCCGCTTCGCTCCCGCCTCGGGCAGGGGGCTCGCGCCCCCGCACCGCCGGATGCACGGTCACCGAGCCCAGGATCTCCAGATCACCAGCCGCCCTCGAAGAAGGCGAGCAGCGCGGGTGCCGGGTCGGCGGCGACGCCGGTGTTGCCGTAGGCGAGGAGGGCGAAGGCCACCGCGGTCAGGGCGGCCAGGGTGCCGAACACGGCGTGGACGCGGCGGGCGCGGCGGGCCGGGCGGGCCGGGCGGGCGAAGTGGCGCCACTGGGACCAGCTCAGGGCGGCGAAGGCCACGGCCGTCAGGGCGCCGAGGACGGCCATCACCGCGTGGTACCAGCCGAAGTCGTCGATCAGGTGCTGCACCGGTGGGGAGGCCGCCGCGCCGGTGGTGACGGTGGCGTGGAGTTGGGCGCGTACGCCGGTCAGGGTGCCGGCTGGGGCGTGGTCGAGGAAGGTGGCCAGCGACGACAGCGGCGACAGGGTGCACTGGATGTTGGCCATCACCAGCATGATCGCGACGAGGGTCAGGGCGGCCGTGAGCGTGCCGGCGGTCGCTGTGGCCGTGCGTCGGCCCAGGGGTTGGTCGGCGGCGGCCAGGAAGGCTCGCCACAGGCGGACGGTGAGGGTGGCGAGGACTATTGCGAGTACCACTGCGAAGGCGGTTTTGAAGATGTGGAAACGGACCCAGTAGTCGACCAGGCGCTCCAGGTCGGGCGTGAGACCGGCCTCGCCGGACGACCAATAGCCGGTGAACGCGGTGCCGGCGGCGTCGGTCAGGGCGGGCTCGTCGGCGTAGCCGCCGTCGGGGCCCAGCGCGGCCAGCGGGGGCGGGGCCAGGAGGAAGGCGGTGCTGAGGATCGCGGTCAGCGCGGCGAACGCGGCGAGCATCCGGGCTGACAGGTTGGCGGGGCGTGGCGCGGCGAACGTGGACATGGTGGCTCCCCGTCGAGCGGTGGTCGGGATCGCCCCGGAGCGTAACCAGGATCGTGCGCGCGGTTCGCGGCAATTGGCGTTCGTCACGTCGGGCAACCCGCCTCCGGCGACCCGTTCAGCAGTGGCAGTGCAGCCGCACGACGATGTGGTCCGGCGGGAGATCGTCGAGGTACGCGGTGCAGCGGCGGGCGTACGCGGTGTCGGCGTCCTCGTCGGCCTGACGCTCGCCGAACGGGCCGGGCCGCTCGCGGGTGAGCCACCGGCCGTCCACGGTCAGCAGGGCGTAGGTGCTCACGGCCCAGGCGGCCGCGGCGGCGAACGCCGGCTCGGGGTCGCGGGTGTAGTGGGTGATCGGGTCGGTGTTCGGGCCCAGCACCCACAGTGCGAGGTTCGGGTACCGCGGCCAGAGTCGCTGATGGTTGAGCGTGGCGATGAGCGGCTGGGCGTGGTGGTCGGCGATGGCCGTCTCGCGCGGGTACCCGTCCGGGTCGGCCTCGTGGCGGGCCAGGAACGCGGTCAACGGCCGAGCCGGCGGGTGGTCGGCGACGAGGCGCTCGAAGTCGCGCTGCTCGGCCTCCCACCTGGCCCGCGCCTGCTCGACGGCCCGCCGCCGGGTCGCCTCGAAGTCCAGGAGCCCGCGCGGTCCGCCGGCGCAGCGCAGCGGTTTTCGGTCGCCGTCACCGTGGACGAGGCGCGGATCGCCGTCGTACCCGGGGCGGACCGTGAAGCAGTGCTCCCCGGCGCTGATGCGCCACCAGTCCCACTCGCCGGCCTCGTTCCAGTCGTCGCCGAGATTGATGTCGAACGGTGCCATCGCGGCGGCCAGGGCGGCGGGGAGTTCGCCGGGCGGGCACGGCTCGAGGCATACGTTGACCGAGAACTTCGACATGTCTGTCCCCCTGTGTTGCCGCGGCGCGGCTGAGCCGGCGGTCGCCGATCGTAATGGTGCGGGCGGCGGTCGGGCGCGGTAAATATGCGCGGCCTGCGGGTCTCGGCCTGCGGGTCTCGGCCTGCGCGTCTGCGACGATGCGTGGATGAGTGGGTCTGAAGCCGTCGAGCTGGTCCGGGTGCCGCAGCTGAGCGACCGGGCGCCGTACGCGTACGCCGCCGTGGCATCCGATGTCCGGCGCCTGGTGTTCACGGCCGGTGCCTGTCCGCTCGACGAGCATGGCGCTACTGTCGCGGCCGGCGATGTGGCCGGGCAGGCCGAGCGGGTCATGGCGAACCTGCGCGCGGCGCTGGCCGCGGCGGGTGCCGGGCTGGGCGACGTGGTCAAGACGACCGTGTACGTGGCCAGCCACGACCGTGACGATCTGGTCACGGCGTGGGAGGTGGTGAGCCGCCACTTCGGGGCGCATGACGTGCCGAGCACGCTGCTCGGCGTCGCCGTCCTGGGCTACCGCGACCAGCTCGTCGAGGTGGAGGCGATTGCGGCTCTGCGCTGATCCGGTCGGCGCCGGGCCGGGCCGGGGCTGGTCGCAGATGTGGGCCCGAGATCGAGGCGGCGCCGGGACTGTAAGCGCTCTGCTGCTGAGCTACGCCCCGTCGAGTCGGGACGGCGGGAGTTGCACCCGCGACCTCTCTATCCCAAATAGAAGTATCCGATGCCTGCGCACCGGGCTCCATCTGCACCGACCACGTTACCTGCGGCCGAATCCGCTGTCGCGCGAATATGCCTCGCCCGTCGGTCGGTCGGTCGGTCCGGTCCCACCGGAAGCGGCGGGTTCGCTCTTCGACGTGGCGCGTTCACACCTTGACGTGGCGCGTTCGCTCTTTGACGTGGCGCGTTCACACCTTGACGTAGCGCGTTCACACCTTGACGTGGCGCGTTCGCTCTTTGACGTAGCGCGTTCGCACTTCGAAGTGGTGCGTCGCCTGCCGAAGGCGGCGCATTCGCTCGGGAGTGGCGGACCGCTCTGCAGCGGTCCGCTACCCGTGCGGTGATCGTCAGGTCAGCAGGTCGCGGTGGCGCGTGTAGGAGTCGGCGCGGCACCATACCGGGATCTCCTCGAGCGGCGCGTCGACTGTGACCGTCCGGCCACCCTCCGTGGTTTCGCCGGTGCGCAGGTCGGTCCATCGGCCCGGGGGCAGGAGCGCGGTGCGGCTCGACGCGCCCGGCTCCAGGACCGGAGCCACGAACAGGTCGTCGCCGAGCAGATAGTCGTACGGGTGGTCCCAGACACCGGGCGTCGAAGGGTGCGCCAGGGCGGTTGCGCGCAGCAGGGGCCAGCCGGTGTCGATGGCCCGGGCCGCCTGCTCAGCGAGGTACGGAACCAGACGCTCGCGCAAATGGGAGTACCGGCGGAAAGTCGTCAGCACCTGCGGGTCACCGGTCTGGTCGGCGATGTTCCACGGCGTGCGATCCCGCGACGGCATGCGGTGATGGTTGAACTCCGAGTGGTACTGCATGATCGGCAAGAACGCCGACAGCGCGGTGGCCCGCAGGTAGAGCTCCGCATCCGGCACCGGCCCGGAGAAGCCGGCCAGGTCCCAGCCCCAGTACACGATCCCGCACGCCGCGGCGGTCAGGCCGGCGCGCAGGGAGGAGCGCATCGCCTCCCAGGTGGAGTCCTCGTCACCGGCCCAGAACACGCCGTGGGCCTGCGATCCGGTGAAGCCCGCGCGACTGAAGGTAACCGGCGCCTTACCGCTCGATCGCAGGAGGTCGCCGTAGGCCGCCGCGTATTCGACCGGGAAGCGGTTGTTGCCGCTCGCGCCCACGGAGCCGTCGAAGTAGCGCAGGTCGTGGCCCCACGCGTGCTCGCCGCCGTCGGTCTTGAAGCCGTCGATGCCGACCTCGTCAACGAGGTAGCGCCGCTTGGCCAGCCACCAGTCGCGGGCCTCCGGGTTCGTGAAGTCGGGCATCAGCGCGAGGGGGAACCACCAGCCGCGGTTGCGGTACGGCCGACCGTCGCCCTCGCGCACGCCGTAGCCCTCCCGCACCATGGTGGCGGCGTCGGCGGCGGCCTGGCCGGACGGGTGCGGCCGCATCTTCTGCAGCGGGATCTGCCACAGGACCACGCGGACGTCCTCGTCGTGCAGTGCGTCGACCATGCCCTTCGGGTCGGGCCAGGCGCCGTCAGGCCGGAACGTGAAGTCGGCCAGTCGATGTGGCCGACCATCGTCATGGATTTCGTACTCGGCGTCGCGGAACGCCACGAACGTCGACTCGTCGCTCCACGCTTCGATGACGACGACGCCGACGGGGATGTCGTGCTTGCGGTGCAGCTCCATCTCGGCGGTCACGCGGGCCTGGGTGTTCCACTCGTTGCCGCTGGCCCAGAGCTTGAACACCCAGTCTGGCAGCCGCTCGGGCTTGCCGACCGCGTCCAGCCACCGCGCGAGATTGTCGCCGGGTGATCCGTCGAAGAAGTGCACGTCGAGCCGTCCATCGACGACGTCCGCCTCGACGAAAATCATGCCGGTCCCCGCGACCGACACCTGTCCACGATTACCGTCGACATCGACGAAAGCCTGCCCAGCCGCCCCGACCGACACTCGTCCGTGATTACCGTCGACATCGACTGAAGTCCGCCCGGCCACCGTGGACGACGCTAGTCCACGACTGCCGTCCACATCGACCGAAGTCCGCCCGAACGCGTCAGACGACGCTTGTCCGTGACTATCGTCGACATCGAGCGAAGTCTGGGCCGTCGTGTTGAGTGACGGTTGTCCGTGATTGGTGTCAACGTGGACGAAATCCGGGGCGGCTGCTTCGGGCGACGGTTGTCCGAGACTGGCGTCAACGTCGACTGGAGTTCGGTCGGCTGCCTCGGAAGACGGTTGTCCGTGATTGTCGTCGACATCGAGCGAAGTCTGGGCCGTCGTGTTGAGTGACGGTTGTCCGTGACTGGCGTCGATGTTGAACCAGGTCCGCTCGGCGGTGTCGACGTGGAAGGCCCAGCCGGTGCCGCCCAGCACGTGCGCGAACGGCATCGGCAGGTAGGTCCGGCCGGCTGCGCCCTGGCCCTTGTACTGCTCGAAGACTGTCGCGTCGATCGAGTGCCCGCGCTGGTCGAGCCGGTCGAACCGCTCGCCGAAGCCCACCACGTGCTCGGCCGCGGCCAGGCGCAGCGCGAAACGGACCTTGCACACGCGGTCACCGTCGGTCAGCCATGCGACGGACTCCGGCACGATCCGGCTGGTGCCGTGGGTCGAGAGCGTGCCGCCGGTCGGTGACCAATGCGCGCCCGCCACCGTGAACCAGCGGGTCCGGCGGGTCGTGGTGCCGTCGGTGGCGACGAAGCGGTAGCGCACCGCCCGGCCGGCCGGCAGCGGCGGGCTGTCGAAGGACCAGCGCACACTGCGGCCGCGGTGCCCGGCCGCCGCGGACGCGAGATGCCCCTCGGCGCCGGCCACCGGACCGGCCGGGCCAAGGTCCCGGACCAGCGGAAGCACGGAGCCGTCCCACTCACAGTGCACCGCGGTCACCGAGGCCGCCGCGGCCACCCCGAGGTTGACCGAAGAGCCGATCAGCGGGTGTGCCGGCACCCGCTGGTCGATCGACGCCTGGTACGCGTGGCCGGAGCCGAACGGGCGGTGCCGGATCATGCCGTGACTCCCAGTCGTGCGGCCAGGGACAGGAACGCGCCGTGCGACCACAGCAGCGGCGTCGCCACCGGGCCCCAGCGGTCCAGCCACTCCTGCCGGTGTTCGGGCGCAAGGAGGCGGTCGCTCACCTGCTCGGGCAGGTCGCCGTTGGGTGCGGCGGTGCCGGCGATCCAGGCGAGCTGGCGCCGCGCGTCCGCGGGACGGTCCAGGGCCAGGTAGGCGTGCCCGAGCAGCGCGGCCAGGACCGGCCAGCGGCCGCCGCCGTAGAACACGTCGGCCCGGAAGCGGTGTACTCCCCCGCCGTCGAGCAGGTCGCGCTCGACGGCGGCGACGGTGCGGGCTCCGGTGCCGGCGTCGACGACCCCGAACGGCGCGAACGCCGCGAGGAGGCTGCCGTCGACGGCGTCGGAGCCGAGCCACTTGCGCAGCCGCCCGTCGACGGTTCCCTCGCGGGCCACCACCAGGGCGATCGACGAGGCCGCGCTCGTCGCCTGCGCGGCCAGGTCGTCGTCCAGCAGGCCGGTGCGCAGGGCCGCGCGCAGGCCGGCCTCGACGGCTGTCAGCGTCGAGACGTGGACCTGGTCGGAGTGCTCCTCCCACCAGTCGTAGCAGGGCAGCCGCCAGGTGGCGCAGAGATAGCGGACGGTGCTGCGCACGGCGGGGCGCAGCGAGGGGCCGTCGGCGGGGACTGAGTGCAGGAACCGCTCCAGCACGAACAGCCAGGTGCCGTAGCCGTCGAGCTGGAAGTCCCACCAGCTCTCGGTACCGTCGCCGCCGTCAAGGGTGTATCGCGTCGGCAGGAAACTGTCGGGTGCCACCTCGGCGCCCGCGGCCAGGGTGGCGACGACCTCGTCGATGCGCTCGGCGCGCTCGGCGATGACGCGGGCGGTCCAGTCGTGGAACGCCCGCGGCCCGTCGGTGACGCCGTGGGCGAGCACCCCGTCGGCCACGAAGGCGCCGTCGCGAAGCCACGCGTAGCCGTACACGGGGAAGTTGGAGCAGGCCGGGTAGGCCCCCGAAGGGGCCTGCTCACGGCTGATCACCTTGAGGCTGTGCTCGACCAGGTCGTGCATGTGCGATTCCTTAGGAGAGCAGTGCGGTGACTTGCTGGGCGGCGTCGTCGAGGGTCTTCTGCAGGTCCGCGCCTCCGGCTGCCTGGGTCAGCGCCTTGTCGACGATGTCCTGCATCTGCTGCTGCTTGGCCACGACCGGCTGCAGCGACTGCTTGCCGAGGGCGTCCATGACGGCCTGCCGGTTGGCGGGCGGCTTGATGTCGAGGTATCCGGACAGCTTCGACGCGTCCGCGAGCGGCGGCAGCTCCCAGGAGGAGCTGATCCGCGACTTGACGCTCTGCTCGGATGTGGTCAGGTAGTTGAGCCACTTGAACGCCGCGTCCTTGTGGCCGCTCTGCGCCGAGACCGCGACACCGTTCTGGAAGACCGCGCTGGCCCGCTGGGTGTCGCCCGGCTCGACGACGACGTCCCAGCCGAACGGCACGTCCTTGAGCGCGTCGAACTGCCAGTTGCCGTTGTGCCACATCGCGAGTTTGCCGGACTTGAACAGATTGGTGTCGAAGTCCGGGGTGCCGCCGACCTCGGTAAGCGTGGGCATCGTCGAGCCGGGCTTGCCGATGAGCCACTTCGCCGCGGCCACGCCCTCGGCGCTGTTGAACGTCGCCTTCTTGCCGTCGGCGCTGAGGAACGAGCCGCCGGCCTGGCTTACCGACTTGTAGAACTCGTTGTAGGTGACGGGCTGGAAGTCGCCGTAGACGCCCTTGCCCTTGTCGGTCAGTTTCTGCGCGGCGGCCGTCTCGTCGGACCACTTCCAGTCCTTCGTCGGGTACGTCACGCCGGCCGCGTCGAAGAGCGCCTTGTTGTAGATGAGCACGACGGTGGAGAAGGACTCCGGCAGGGCGTACTGCTTCCCGTCGCGCTTGAAGGCGTCGAGGGCGCTCGAGGCCAGCACGGACGGCTGCCAGGTCTTGTCGTTCGCGGCCGGCCCGGCGAGGTCGGCCAGGGAGCCGGCCTGGGCGTAGGTGACGAAGTTGCCGTAGTCGAGCTCGAAGGTGTCCGGGGCGGTGCCGCCGGCGATCGAGGTCTGCAGCTGGGTGAAGTAGTCCTTGTACGCCGCCGTCTGCACCTGGATCTTGATGTCCGGGTTGGTCTTCTCGAACGCGGCCTTGATGTCGTCGAGGTCCTTGAGGTGGTCGGGCGCGGCGGAGAACGTCAGGTAGTGGATGGTGGTGACGCCGCCCTCGGAGGAGTCCTTGGTGGCGGAGCCCTTGGAGCAGCCGGCTAAGGCGAGCAGGGCGGCGAGGGCCAGGGCGGCCGCGCGCCGGGGGTGTCGGGACATTGGGGCCTCACATTCAGCGGGAAGGGGTTCACTTGAGACCGGCGTTGGCGACGCTCTGCACGATGTGCCGCTGCGCGAACGCGTAGAGGACGAGCATCGGCACGATGCTGACGACCGAGCCGGCCATGATGGCGTTCCACTGGGTGCTGTACTGGCCGCTGAGGGTCGACAGGCCCAGGGGCAGGGTCATGAACTCACGGGAGCGGATGGCGACGAGCGGCCACAGGAACGCGTTCCAGCTCGACATGAACGCGAACAGGCCGTAGGTGGCGAGGGCGGGCCGGATCAGCGGCAGGATGATCCGCAGGAAGATCCGGATGTGCCCGGCGCCGTCGACGAATGCGGCCTCGTCGAGCTCGCGGGGCAGCACGGCGACGGACTGGCGCAGCAGGAACACGCCGAACGCGGAGGCGATCGTCGGCACGATCAGGGCGGCGTAGGTGTCGACGAGGTCCAGCGCGCGAACCTCGATGAACAGCGGCACCACGAGGACCTGCATCGGGATCATGAGGGTGGCGAGGTATCCGACGAACACGATGTTCTTGCCGGGGAACTCGAGGCGGGCGAACGCGTAGGCCGCGGTCGAGCTGGTGATGAGCAGCAGGGCGGTCGACACGACGGCGAGCACGAGGCTGTTCGCGGCGATCCGCCAGAAGGGCAGTGCCTCGAAGAGTTTGCGGTACCCGTCCAGCCCCGCCCGTTGCGGTATGAGCCGCGGGGTGGTGAGCACGTCGCCGCCGGCCGTGATCGACGTGACGACGGTCCACACGAACGGGAAGATCATGAGCAGCGCGCCGGCGGCCAGCAGCGCGATGAGCAGCCGTCTAGACATAGTGGACCCACCGCTTCTGGAGGCGCTGCTGGACCACGGTGACCGCCAGGATCACGGCGAACAGCAGCAGGCTCAGTGCCGAGGCGCCACCGGCGTCGCCGTAGCGGAACGTGAGGTCGTAGATCTCCTCGACGAGGGGCCGGGACGCGCCCGCCGGCCCGCCGCCGGTCATGACGTAGATCTGGTCGAACACCTGGAACCCGTTGATCAGCGAGATGACCACGACGAAGTAGCTGGACGGGGTGAGCAGCGGGAACGTCACCTTCCAGAAGCTCTGCCAGGCCGAGGCGCCGTCGAGGCGGGCGGCCTCCAGGTACTCCTCGGGGATCGACTGCAGCCCGGCGAGCAGGATGACCATGACGAACCCGGCGTCCTTCCACACCGAGGCGATCACGGTGGACGGGATGGCCCAGGTCGGTGACGCCCACCAGCCGGGGCCCTCGATGCCGACCGTGCCGAGCAGGTGGTTGACCAGGCCGTTGGCCGGGTTCAGCAGCCACTTCCAGGTGAGCGCGACGACGACCCAGCTGGTGACGACGGGCAGGAAGTACATCGACCGCAGCAGGCTGCGGCCGGGGAAGCGCCGGTTCAGCGCCACGGCCAGGGCAAGGCCGCAGAGGTACACCAGCGGCAGGTAGAGGCCGAGGAAGGCCAGGGTGTGCAGGAGCGCGTCGCGGGTGTCGGCGTCGCCGAGCAGGCGGGTGTAGTTGTCCAGGCCGGTCCAGCGCATCGGGGACTGCAGGTTCCAGGTGTGCAGGCTGATCCAGCCGGCCGCGACCATCGGGGCGATGGTGAACAGCAGCAGCGGTACGGCGCTGGGCAGCAGGAAGAGGGCGACGATCCCGAGTTTGCGGACGCCGCGCGGTCCGGCGGCCATCAGTCCACCGCCCCGTCGCCGCCGTGCAGCCGGGCCACGACGAGGTCGGCCTGGTCGCCGCCGAACCCGTCGAGGTCGAACGGGGCGGCCAGGACGAGCGCGGCGGCCCCCTGGGCCCAGTTGCTGTCGTCCCAGGTGTCCACGACGAGGGCGATGCCGTCGCCCCGGCGGACCTGGCGCCTGGCGAACTCGGCCCGGAACGCGCGGTCCCAGTGGACCCAGTGGGCGACGCCCTCGCCGGCGATGACGATCCGGTCCGGGTCGAGGATGTTTGCCGCACCGGCGACGGCCCGGCCGAGCAGCCGCCCGGCCGCGGCGAGCACCCCGCAGGCGGCGTCGTCGCCGCGGTCGGCCGCCGCGACGAGCGCGTCGAAGCCCTGCCGCGGGCCGAGGACTCCCCGCTCCCGGGCGGTGCGTTCGAGGGCCGGCTCGCCGAGGGACGCCTCCAGGCAGCCGCGGCGGCCGCACTGGCACGGCGGCCCGTCGTCCTCCATCGGCACGTGCCCGAACTCGCCGGCGCCGCCGCGGCCGCCGCGGTAGATGGTCCGGTCGGCGACGATGCTCAGGCCGATGCCGCGGCCGATGGTGAGCACCAGGAAGTCGTCGACCTCGCGGCCGTGGCCGTAGAGCACCTCGGCGACGGCGAGGGCGTTGACGTCGTTCTCGACCACGACCGGCAGGCCGAGGACGCCGCGCAGGTGCCGGCCCAGGGGCAGCTGCCGCCACTGGAGCACGTCGGCGTCGACCATGCCCTTGTCGGGCCGCTGGACCACGCCGGGGACGGCGACGCCGACGCCGAGCAGCGGTGGGAGGCCCGGGTCCGGCGCGGTGTGGGGCACGAGCGCGGCGGCCAGGCGCGGGAGGGCGTCGGGGGCCGTCGCGTCGAACGCCATCGTGGCGCTCGACAGCAGCTGCCCGTCGAGGCGGACGTTGACGACGACGAGGTGGTCGGCGGCGACCTTGACCCCGAGCGCCCGGCCGGCCGAGCCGACCAGGCCGATGAGGGAGCCGGGCCGCCCGCCACTCGACGGCGCCTGGGCGACCTCCTCGACCAGGCCCTGCTCCAGGAGCCGGCGCATGATCTGGGACACCGCGGCCGGGCTGAGACCGAGCTCACGTGCGATGTCGGCCCGCGAGGTCGGCCCCCGGCCGCCCAGCAGCGCGAGCACCGCCGATCTCGACAGGTCCCGGCCCGTCCCGTGCTTCCCTACCGGCACTTCGTTCACCTACTTCATGAAGTTGCGATACAAAGTCGCACGCGGCGCGGCCAAGGTCAAGAGGCCCGGGACGCCGGAAGCCGGTCGGCCCGCGAGGGGGCCGACCGGCTTCGATGCGCTCGGATCAGGACGCCGGGGTCACCCGGCCGCTGAGGCGGTGGTGCAGGGGGTGCCGTTGAGCGTGAACGCCGCCGGGACCGGGTTCGCGGTGCTCCAGGCGCCGTTGAAGCCGAAGTTCGCGGTGCCGCCCGTGGCGAGGGCGCCGTTGTAGCTCACGTTCGTCGCGGTGACGGCGGCGCCGGACTGGGTGACGGTGGCGTTCCAGGCCTGGGTGACGCTCTGGCCGGTCGCGAACGTCCAGCCGAGGGTCCAGCCGGTGATCGGGCCGCCGAGGTTGGTGATGGTGACGTCGCCGCCGAAGCCGCCCGCCCACTGGTTCGTGATCCGGTAGGCGACCCGGCAGGTGCCCGGCGGCGGCGGGGTCGACGACGCGGAGGTGGACGGCCGGGGCGACGCCGAGGTCGCGCTCGCCGACGGCGACGGCGGCGTGGTGGTCAGCTTCGCGCCGACGATCGGGGCCAGTTTCGCGGCGATGGCCTGGTGGCCCTTGTCGTTCGGGTGCACGCTGTCGCTGAGGCCGTCGCTGGGCAGCCAGCCCTCGGTGTTGACGTAGAAGACGTTGCGGTCGCCGGCGGCCGTCTGCGTCGTGACCGCGGCCTGGGTCTCGGCGGCGTAGCGCTTCGAGAACGTCTCGAGGGCGAGGATGGCGGCGTTGGGGTACTTGCTGCGGACCGTCTTCAGGAACGCGACGTAGCCGTTCTGGAAGTCGGCCGAGCTGACGCCGTGGCTCTTGTCGTTGGTGCCGAGGTTGATGACGACGGCGTCGGCCGTGTAGCGGGTGAAGTCCCAGTTGGCGCTTGTCGCGGAGTATCCGGTCTTCAGGAACTGGGAGGCGACCGACACGCAGCCGTCGGCGGTGGCGACGAGGCAGCCGCCGCCGTACCCGATCTGGGTGTGCCGGGCCCCGAGCTGCTCGCCGGTGAGCCAGCCGTACGCCGTGAGCGCGTTCTTCGACGACGTCGTGCCGACCGTGATGGAGTCGCCGACGAACTCGACGAGCTTCGGGGCGGCGTTCGCGGGCAGGGTGTGGGCGCCGGAGTCCAGGACGAGGCCCTGGAAGACGGCGTCGCCGGTGTAGGAGCCGGCCACGACGCGGTAGGAGACCATCAGGGTGTGGTTGCCGGACGGCAGCGCCGAGGGCGTGAGGTTGACGGTGCCGGAGACGTTCTGGATGTACTGCACCGCGCCGCCGTCGATGCTGAAGTACAGGTCGATCGGGTTGCGCTGCTTGAGTTTCACGGTCGTGCCGGTGAACCCGGTGCGGAGGTAGGCGCCGGCCCAGTTCGGCACGTAGGCGCCGGCGTTCGTGCGGTCCCACCGCCCCACGAACGCGATGTTGGCGTCACCCGGCGAGCCGTCGCCGGTCGCGGCAAACGCACTGACGATTCCGGCCCCGGCCAGCAGCGCCCCGGCCGCGGCGGCGGCGAACAGCCCTCTGAGTCGCATGGCGCGCTCCTACGTGTCGCGTGTGAGCGCTCACAGTCAACCCGTCCAGTCATCATGGTCAATGCCTGGCGGGAAAACCGCAGCACCGGCCGCTTCGCCCCCGGGAAAGTTTCATCGCAAAACGGGCTTGAGGAAGTTTCGCGATTCGTACAGTGATGTCGGGCTCGTAACGATTCGTGGAGGTTCCGATGGGCTGGTTCGCGAACATCAGCGTCCGGGTGAAGATCCTGACCGCGATCGGCGTCGCGGCGCTCGTGGCGCTGGCGGTCGGCGTCAGCGGCCTGCTCGCACTGAGCGGCGCCAGCGCGGCCGCCCAGCGCATCTACTCCAGCAACGTCGCGAGCATGTCGGCCGTCGGCCAGCTGCGGACCGCTGTCGCGACCACCCGCTCCGACCTGGCCAACCAGGCGCTGTCCCAGGACGCGGCGACCGTCGCGAAGTTCACCGACCGCTACACCGACGACGTGCGCAACTTCGCCGCCGCCATGGCCGCGTACCGCGCCAGCAACCCGGCCGGCGACCCGAACATCATCGACGGCGTCCAGTCGAGCTGGGACGCCTGGATGCAGATCGCCAAGACCAAGCAGCTCCCGGCGGGCGCGGCCAACGACTTCACCACCTGGCAGAACACCCGCGACACGGAGGTGGAGCCGCTGCTGTCGAAGCTCGCCGCCGACCTGGACTCGCTCTACGCGTCGGAGAGCGCCGATGCGGCCAGGAACGCGGCCCAGGCCGCCGCGGGCTACCGGACCAACCGGACGACCTCGATCGTGCTGCTGGTCGTGGGGCTCGCGCTCGCGCTGGCCTTCGGCCTGCTCGTGGCCCGCGGGGTCGTAGCGCCGCTGGACCGGGTCCGGGCCGTCTGCGAGGCCCTGCAGCGCGGCGACCTCACCGCCTCGACCGGCCTGACCTCCCGCGACGAGGCCGGGCGCATGGGCCGGGCCCTGGACAGCGCCATGGACCGGCTGCGCCAGACGGTGCGCACGATCGACGGGTCGGCCTCGTCGCTGGCCGGCGCGGCGGAGCAGATCTCCGGCGTCACCACCCAGATGTCCACGTCGGCCGAGGAGACCTCGGTGCAGGCGCAGACCGTGTCGGCCGCCGCCGAGGAGGTGTCGCGCAGCGTCGACACGGTCTCGGCCGGCAGCGAGGAGATGGGCGCCTCCATCCGCGAGATCTCGCAGAACGCCTCGGAGGCGGCCCGGGTCGCGGCCGAGGCGGTCGCCGCGGCCACCTCCACCTCGTCGACGATGAGCCGGCTCGGCGAGTCCTCGGCCGAGATCGGCAACGTCGTCAAGGTGATCACCCAGATCGCCGAGCAGACGAACCTCCTCGCACTCAACGCGACGATCGAGGCGGCCCGGGCCGGCGACGCGGGCAAGGGCTTCGCGGTGGTCGCCTCGGAGGTCAAGGACCTGGCCCAGGAGACCGCCCGGGCCACCGAGGACATCGCCCGGCGGGTCGAGGCCATCCAGGCCGACACCGGCGGCGCGGTCCAGGCGATCGAGCGGATCTCCGAGGTCATCGCCCGCATCAGCGACTACCAGACGACAATCGCCTCCGCGGTGGAGCAGCAGACGGCGACCACCTCGGAGATGAGCCGCAGCGTGTCGCAGGCGGCCACCGGCGTCGGCGAGATCGCCGCGAACATCACGGGTGTCGCCGAGGCGTCGCTGCTCACCAGTCAGGGCGTGACCGAGGCGCAGCGGTCGACGAACGACCTGGCCCGGATGTCGACCGAGCTGTCGGCACTCGTCTCGCAGTTCCGGTACTGAAAACCACCCGGCGGCCGGCGTCAGCCCGCGGCGACGGCCACCCGGTCGCGGCCGGCGCGCTTGGCCTCGTACAGGGCGGCGTCGGCCCGCACCAGCAGCTCGTCGGAGTGCTCGCCGGGAGCGAGCGTCGCGACCCCGGCCGAGAACGTCTGCCCCAGCGGCGTCGCCGCGCGCATCCGGTCGATGATCTGGTGCGCCGCGTCGCGGGTCGCGTCGGGCAGCATCACGATGAACTCCTCGCCGCCGTAGCGGGCCAGGGTGTCCACCGTGCGCAGGTGGGCCTGCCAGGCGGCCGCGGCCTCCTTGAGCAGCCGGTCGCCCGCCGGGTGGCCGTAGCTGTCGTTGAACCGCTTGAAATGGTCGAGGTCCAGCAGCGCCACGGTGAGCGGGCGGCCCTCGCGGCGCGAGCGCTCAAGCGCCCGGGGCAGCTCGGCGTTCCAGGCCCGCCGGTTCGGCAGCCCGGTGAGCTCGTCGGTCACCGCCAGCTCACGAACCTTCTGCGACTGTACGTCCAGCTGCGTCAGCAGCTGCGACATGCGCGCCAGCACCAGCAGGAACAGCGCCACGCACCCGATGCCGATGGCGAGCGCGTCGTCGACCTGCCCCATGGCCGTCTCGGCCAGCAGCAGCACCGGCGCGATGAGCGACGTGGCGGTCAGCACGGCCAGCAGCGCGCGGCCCGGGCGGACCGGGCGCGCCGGCGCCGGCCGGGTGGCCGCCCGCACATCCGGGTGCAGCGCGGCCGCGGCGAACGCGAAGTATCCGGCCAGGAACACCGACGCCAGGGCCTTGTGCGCCAGCGGGCCCGGCTCGAAGTTGACCTGGTTGACGACGACCCAGGCGCTGTCGCCGCCGAGGAAGCACAGCAGCGCGCTCAGCACCCACCGCAGCGCCACGTTGCGCCCGGCCCCGTCGAGCAGCAGCCGGACCGTCATCGCCAGCAGCACGATGTCGCCGATGGGGTAGGCGACGCTCACGATGTGGCCGAGCAGCCCGATGCTCGGGTCGGTGGCCGCGGGCTGGATCATGAAGATCCAGGCGAGCAGCCCGATGCCGGTCGTGAGCGTCGTCGCGTCGACGGCGGTGGTCCAGTTGCGCCTGGGGCTGCGGTGGCGGATCAGCATCATGAGACCGCCGGCGGTGAGCGGGTACAGCGACAGGTAGGCCGCGTCCGCCCACGACGGGAACCCGGCGTCGACCTGCAGCCGGGTCAGGACCGTCTCGACCCCGATGCCGGCGGCGTTCCCGGCCACCCCGGCGGCGATGAGCCACCACAGCGCCGGCACCGCGGGCCGGTGCCGCAGCACGCCGAGCACGATCGCCCCGGCGGCCACCCAACCGATCCCGACCTGCCAGACCACCTGGAGCAGGCTGCCGTCGGGCACGATGAAGAAGCCCACCATGAGCACCACGGCGAAGCCGAGGGCGATTACCTGAAGCCGAGCGCGTGCCATTGCCACACCGTTGCATTCGGCGCGACGGGCGGGAAGCTGCATGGCCGGCCCGGAGCATTCGGTTGCTATTGGGCAACCATCGCGGCGGACTGGCGGCGCAGCTGCTCGGCCGGGACCGGGCGGCCGCAGTGGAACCCCTGCAGCAGCGGGCAGCCGAGCGCGACGAGCTCGGACAGCTGGGCGGCGTCCTCGATGCCCTCGGCGACGACCTGCAGACCGAGGGTCAGGCCCAGGTGCAGCACGGCGTCGATGAGGTCCCGGTGCCGGCCGCTGCCGACGAGCCCGTCCAGGAACGAGCGGTCGATCTTCAGCACGTCGGCCGGGATGTCGCGCAGGTAGCCCAGGGACGAGTACCCGGTGCCGAAGTCGTCGATGGCGACCCGCACACCGAGCGCGCGCAGCCGGTCCAGGCGCGGGGCGGTGGCGGCGACGTCGCGCATCAGCGTCGTCTCGGTCACCTCCAGCACCAGCGCCTCCGGGCGCAGGCCGGTGTCCCGCAGCACCTCGGTGACCAGGTCCGGCAGGCCGGGGCTCTCCAGCAGCGGCGCGGCCACGTTGACGCTTATCCAGTCCGGGGCCTGCTCCGGCTCCTCGTCCTGCCATTGGCGCAGGGTCCGGCAGCTCTCCCGCAGCACCCAGCGGTCGATGTCGGCGCTGAGGCCGGCCTCCTCGGCCAGCGGCAGGAACGCACCCGGCGGCCGCAGCCCCAGCGCCGGGTCCTGCCAGCGCACCAGCGCCTCGACGCCCACGGACCGGCCGGTGTCCGCGGCCACGATCGGCTGCAGGTGCAGGCGCAGCTCGCCGTGCTCGACGGCCAGGCGCAGGCGGCTCTCCTGTTCGAGCCGGTCGACCAGCCGGACGTGCATCTCCTCGTGGAAGACCTGGCAGCGGGCCTTGCCCTCGCTCTTCGCGGCGTACATGGCCACGTCGGCGTTGCGGACCACCTCGTCGGCGTCGGCGTAGCGCCCGGCGTCCCACACGGCGCCGATGCTCGCGCTGACCGCGACCTCCCGGCCGTCGATCAGCAGCGGCTCCTCCAGCGCCCGCAGGAGTCGGGCGGGCAGGCCGGCGACGATCTCGCCGTCGGCCGGATCGAGCATGATGCCGAACTCGTCGCCGCCGAAGCGGGCCACGGTGTCGCCCGCGCGCACGGTGCTCAGCAGCCGCTCGGCGGTGGCCTGCAGGAGCCGGTCGCCGGCGCCGTGGCCGAGGCTGTCGTTGACGCGCTTGAAGCCGTCCAGGTCGAGGAACAGCACGCCCAGGGGCGTCTGGGAGCGGGTCATCGCCTGCTCGAGGCGGTCGGTGAACAGCGCCCGGTTCGGCAGCCCGGTGAGCTCGTCGTGCAGGGCCTGGTGGCGCAGCTGCTCCTCGAGGGCCCGCTGCCGGGTCACGTCGCGCAGCAGGACGACCGCGCCGGCACTGCGCTCACCGCGCAGGATGGGGCTGACGGTGTACGCCACGCGCGTCCGCGAGCCGTCCGGAGCCGGCATGTCGCCCTCGCGCTGCACCGGGCCCCGCGGGCCGCCGGCGGCCGGGTCGGCGTCGGGGAGTACCACCGCGGCGTCCTGATCGAGAAGCTCGTCGACGCTGAGGCCGGTGATCCGCGCCGCCGCCGCGTTGGCGAACGTGATCCGGTTGTGCTCGTCGACGCCGCAGATGCCCTCGCCGGCGCTGGCCAGGATGGCGTCGGTGTACTCCTTGGCCAGGATGTCGCGGGCCGAGCGGTCCAGCTGCTCGGCCATGTCGTTGAACGCCCGGCCGAGCTGGGTGATCTCGTCGCGGCCGGTGGCGTCGACCCGGCGCGTGTAGCGCCCGTTGCGCACGTCGAGCACCGCCGCGGTCAGCTGCCCGATGCGGCGGGTCAGGGTGCGGGCGATCAGCCAGCCGATCAGCAGCACCAGGAGCACGCCGGCGGTGCAGGCGGCGGCGATGCCGAGCTGGGTGTGCCGGGTCGACTGCAGCATCTCGTCATAGAGGGGGGTGTACTCGAGGATGACCGCGCCCAGCGTGACGCCCCCGGCCCCGACGAGGGGCACCACCGCCTGCTGGATGCCGTCCGGGTAGTCGTCGCTCACCTCGATGAAGGTCCGCGTGCGCCCGTCGCGGATGGTCGCGCCGACCTCGTCGCCACGGTCGTTGTCGAACCGGCTGCCGACCTCCTCGGGGATGGCGTCGCCGAGCACGACCTGGTCGCGGTCCACGACCACCACGTCGCGGTCCTGCATCTTGTGCAGCCGCTGCAGGTAGACGCTGAGCGCGTAGCCGTCGCCGAAGAGCGGCTTCGGTACCTCGCCCAGGGTGTCGGCGGGCAGGCCGAACGCGACGTCGTTGCCGACGCCCTGCGCGATGTGCTCGGCCTCGGTCACGGCCGCCTGGCGCGCGGAGTCGGCGTCGATCCGCCACGCCATCGCGCCGACCAGGGCGACGAGGGCGGCGACGACGAGGTACCCCGCGAGCAGCTTCTGCCGAACGCTCATCGCCGCACTCATCGGCCCGCATACCCACCGCTTGACACTTCTTGCTGGCCTACAGTGACTCAATGTGACCAGGCGGAACTCTCACGTCGCCCTGTTCGGAGCGCTCACCGGCCCGGACGGCGCGGACGCGGCACTGCCGATCGACCGCCTGCTGCGCATCGCCGCCACCGCCACCCGGGCCCCGATCACGCTGGCCGTCCTCCACGAGCCCGCCGGCGGCCCCTTGACGCTGCTCGGCCGCCACGATCCGGCCGCACCCGCCGCCGACGTCACACTGCCGCAGGGCCTGCTCACCGCCGTCATCGCGGCCGGGCTGCCGATCATCGTCAACGACACCGCCTTCGACAGGCGGTACCGCACCGCGGCCCTGCGCGGCGCCACCCCGGCCGCCTTCGCCGGCTTCCCCATCCGCGACCGCTACGAGCACGCCATCGGTGCGGTAGCGCTCGCCGACCGGCAGGCCAGGGCCTGGACGACCCGCGAACTGGACATCGCCGACCAGACCGCCCAGCTCGTGTCGGCCGCGCTGCCGCGCTGCAGCGGGCGCCGCAGGCCCGGCCCCGGCGGGGAGGCGTTCCTGATGGCGCTGCTCGACACCCTGGACACCGGCGTCGCCGCCTGTGACGCCGACGGGCGGCTGCGGCTGTTCAACCGGGCGCTGCGCGACATGCTCGGCGCGGAGCACGGCGAGACCGGCCCGGCCGACTGGGCCTCCCGCTTCGTCGTCAACGACCTCAGCGGCAACCCGGTGCCCGGCGAGGCGATGCCCCTGGCCCGGGCCCTGCACGGCGAGCCGGTCCGCGGCGTCGAGCAGCTCGTCGGGCCGCGCCAGCGCCACGTCCTGGTCAACGGGCTGCCGATCGTCGGGCCGGACGGCGCCCGCCTCGGCGCGGTCGCCGCCGTCCACGACATCAGCCTGCGCCGGCAGGCCGAGCGGCTCGCCGAGTGCGAGCTGCAGGTCTGCTACGCCCTCGCCGACGCCGAGGACACCGCCACCGCCGGTGCGGCCGTCCTGCGCATCGTCGGCACCGCCTTCGGCTGGACGTGCGGGCAGCTGTGGCTGGCCGACGACACCGACGACATCCTGCGCTGCTCGGCGACCTGGCACGCCGAGCAGCACGACTGCCCCGAGCCGCCGCCGGCGATCCTCGGCCGGGGCGACGGGCCGGCCGGGCGGGCCTGGAAGACAAACGCCGCGGTCCTGGAGCCCGGCGACACCGACCGCGGCGGCTCACACCGCACCGCGCTGGCCCTGCCGATCCGCGACGCCGACACGACAGTCGGCGTGCTGGCGTTCACCGCCGACACCGTCCAGGAGCCGGGCGACCCGGTCGTGGCGCTGCTCAGCGGCGTCGCCGCCCACCTGGGCCAGTTCCTGCACCGCACCCGGGCCGCGGCGCTGCGCCTCGACCTGGCCGCCGCCCGCGACGAGTACCTCGGCCTCATCGGCCACGAGCTGCGCTCGCCGCTGACCGTGATCTCCACCTACGTCGAGCTGCTCGCGGCCGACCTGCCGGCCGACCACCCCGGCCACGACGACCTGCGCTCGATGCTCGACGCCGTGGAGCGCAGCACGGGCACCCTGCGCCGGATCATCGACCAGCTCATCGACCTCGCCGCGCTGGACGCCGGGCAGGCCGTCGTGCACCGGGTGCCGGTCGACCTCATGGCGGTCGTGCGGGACGCGGCCGGGGACATCGGTGTCGACGGGCCGGCGGCGCTCGTCGTGCCCGGGGACCGCGACCGGCTCGGCCAGGTCGTCGCACACCTGGTGGCCAACGCGGTGCTGTACAGCCCCGACGGCGGCCCGGTCGAGATCGCCGTGGGCCGCGACGGGCCACACGCCGTCGTCACCGTCGCCGACCGGGGCGTCGGCGTCGACCCCGACGAGCTCGAGACCGTGTTCGGGCGCTTCCAGCGCGGCCGCAACGTGCGCCATCAGGGATACCCGGGAGCCGGGCTCGGGCTCTCGCTGAGCCGCACCTTCACCGAGCAGCACGGGGGCTCGCTGCGGCTGGACGCCCGCGACGGCGGCGGGACGGTCGCGACGCTGAGGCTGCCGGTCGAGACGTGACCCGCTCCGGTCGAGACCGAACGTTCTCCCCACTATCATGGGGTCATGACCAGCAGCGCAACCGCCGGCCGGCCGTCCGAGGCGCGGGACCGGCTGCTCGGCACCGCCTCCCGCATCTTCTACGCGGAGGGCATCCGCTCCGTGGGCGTCGACCGGATCGTGGCCGAGGCGCAGGTCACCCGGGCCACCCTGTATCGGCACTTCCCGGGCAAGGACGACCTGATCCTGGCCTACCTGGCCGCCGCCGACGAGGCCATCCGGGCCCGCACCGGCGCCGCCGTCGCCGTGGGGCTCCCGGGGCCCGAGACGGTCCGGGTCATCAGCCAGGGCATCGCCCACACCATCCGCACCGGCGGGTTCCGCGGCTGCGCGTTCCTCAACGCGGCCGCCGAATACCCGGACCCGGACCATCCGATCCACCGCGCCGTCCTGGCCCACCGGCAGTGGTTCCTCGACACCGTCGCCGGCCTGCTGGGCGACGACGCGCGGGCCCGGCACTTCGTGATGCTGCGCGACGGCGCGATGGCCGCCGGCTGCCTCTTCGACCCGGTCCTGATCGGCGACACGTTCCTCACCGCTGTCGACGGCTTCCTGTGCACCTGACCGAGCTGCTGGCCGGCTGGGACCTCCCACCCGATGCACAGCTGTCCCCCACGGCCGCCGGCACGAACAACCACACGTTCCGGGTGGCCGCCGGTGGCCGGGCCTGGTGCCTGCGGGTCAGTCAGAACATGGATCTGGGCCAGGTGCGGGCCGAGCATCGGTTGCTGGACCGGCTGGCGCGGGCGGGGCTGTCGTTCGCGGTACCCGCACCGGTCCCCCGCCGCGACGGCACCACCGCGGCCGACAGTCCCGACGGCCCGGTCACGCTGTGCGAGTGGATTCCCGGCGTCCGGCCCGACCTCAGCACGGAGCCCGCCCTCGCCGCGCTCGGCGGCGCCGCGGCCGAGCTGAGCACCGCCCTCGCCGCGGTGCCGGCGCACGACGCCCCGTTCGACTGGCAGGGCGGCCCGCTCGCGGACCTCCCGGACCTGGCGGCGCTGGAGCGGGACCTGCGGGCGGCCGGGCTCGACGCCGAGCGGGCCGCGGTGCTGCGCGACGGCCTCGACCGGGCGGTGGCGGCGTGGGCCGGGATCGCCGGGCGGCTGCCGCAGCAGGTGGTGCACGCCGACCTGGCGCCGTCCAACGTCCTCGTCGACCCGGCCACCGGCGCCGTCACCGGCATCCTCGACTTCGAGGTGGCCGGGTTCTGGGTCCGGGCCGTCGAGCTGACCGTGGCCCTCGCGCTGTCCGGCTCGGTCCGCGGCCCCGGCTGGGCGCGGCGGGCGGCGGCCGTGGCCCGTGGCGGGGCCTGGGGCACCCGGCTGACCGGCGCCGAGCTCAGCGCCGTCGTGGCCGGGGCCTGAGGCTCCGCGGGAACGCCGCGGCCGCGGCCCCGGGCGTCACGGCCCGGCCCGAGCACCAGTGCCGCACGACCGCGACCGGGTCTCGAGTAGCAGCGTTGCCGCTACGGCAGGGTCGACCCGGCCGCGCCGGTGAGCGGCTTGCGGTAGCGGTGGTGCTCACGGATCACCCGGAACCCGAGCCGCTCGTACAGTGACCGCGCGCCCGCCGGGTCGTGGCCTTCGGTGTGCAGCCGGATCGTCGTGGCTCCCGGCCCGGCCAGCGCGCCGAGTGTCCGGGTCAGCATCGCGCTCGCCAGGCCGCGCCGCTGCACGTCCGGGTCGACCTGGACGTCGTCGATCTCCGCGCGCCCCGGCCCCCGCGTCGCGGCGACGAACCCGACCGCGCGGCCACCGAGGGTCGCCACCTGGAACAGGTCCAGGTCCGACCGGCCGAGCCAGTGCTCGAACTGCTCCGCGGTCGGCAGCGCGGAGTACGGCCGCCCGGCCCACGCCCGCCCGGCGAGCGCACGCAGCGCCCCGGCGTCGCCGACCACTGCCGCCCGGACGGCGACGCCCTCGGGCAGCGGCCGGACGGGCACCGCCGACCCGTCGTGCTCCATCTCGACCATGGTGAACGCCGGCCGGTACCCGGCCCGCTCCAGCAGCGCCGCCCGGTCCGGCTGCACGTCCGACGCATTGCCGCCGAGCACCTCCGGACCGTCGCCGGCGTGCCGCGCGGCGGCGGACTCAGCCTCGGCCAGCAGCCGCCGGCCGAGCCCGCGCCCGCGCACGGGCGGCGCCACGTATCCGTCGGTGAGGTGGACGCGCGTCCCGTCGTCCTCGGTCCACGACCGCAGCAACCCCCACCCGACGACGGAGCCGTTCCGGTCGTGCGCGACCGCCGCCCAGTCCGCCGCCGCCACTCGCGCCCGCACAGCGTCCGGCTCCGGCAGCGGCTCGATGGTGGACAGCGCGTCGGCACCGTCGTGCGCCGCGTGGCGGGCCTGCAGCGCGCAGACGGCCGCCGCGTCGGCGTCCCAGAACGGGCGCAGCTCGTAGGCGGCCATCGGACGCGCCGGCTCCTCTCGTTCGTGGAAGGCGGGGCGGGAGGCCGTCCGCCGGCGGCGAGCTGGTCCGTGTGCACGGCCCGGCTCGCCGCCGGCAGCGACCTCCGGCGGGTGTGCCGTGCTACACCGGCTCGATCCAGATGTTGCGGTAGCGGACGTTCGCGCCCGGGTCGCCGTGGTCCTGGAGGCGGATCGGCAGGGCGGCGGGGCTTTCGGCGGCGCCGGCACCTGTCGGGCCGTCGATGGCGACGTTGTTGTGGACGGTGACGCCGTTCCACACTACCGTCACCCGTGCGTTCTCGACCTTCGTCGCGCCGGTGAACCTGGCCGCGCGGAACGTCATCTCGTAGGTCTGCCACGTCTGCGGGACTGTGCCCGGGTTGCTGTCGGGTGCGCGTTTGAGGTAGATCGAGCCGCATTCGTCGTTGGCCAGGGCCGGCTTGCCGTACGTGTCCAGGACCTGGACCTCGTAGCGGTCCTGCAGGTAGATGCCGGAGTTGGCGCGCTGCTGGCCGGTGACGTCGGACGGCAGGTTGGGCAGGTAGAACTCGACGTGGAGCCTGAAGTCGCCGTAGGTCTGCTTGGTGCGCAGGTCGCCGCCGAGGACCTCGGCCGAGCCGCCGGAGATCGGCCACGTCGGGGCGGTGCCGTCGGCGTTCTGGAACGCGTTGAGGCTGCCGCCGTTGAACAGCGTCACCCGCGACACTCCATTGTGGACCCACTTCTGCTGGGCCGCGCCCGCCGCGGCGTCCCAGATCTGCAGCTGGGTGCCGTCGGCGGAGGCGCCGCCGGCCGCGTCGAGCACCTTCGCCGACTGCGGGTTGCGCAGCGTGCCGTCGGCCTGCGCCTGCCAGACCTGGGCGGCCGAGCCGTTGCAGGTGTAGAGCTGCACCAACGTGGCGTTGGCGGTGCCGCCGTTGTCGACGTCCAGGCACTTGCCCAAAGCCCTGAGCGTGTCCCCGGTACGCGTCCAGCTCTGCGCGGTGGAGCCGTTGCACGTCCACAGCTGAATCTTCGCGCCGTCGGCGGTGCTCGCGTTGCTGACGTCGATGCACTTGCCGCCGATGCCGGTGATGGTGCCGGTGTGCTCGGCGGTGCCGGTGCCGCCGGCCGGTGTCACGTTGATGTTGTCGAGGTTGACGTGGCCGGCGTCGCCGCTGTCCACCTTGTACGCGACCGTGTTGCCCCCGGCGCGCAGCGTCAGCGTCTCGGTCTGCGTCGCCCACGTGTCCCAGTTGCCGGTGTCGGCCAGGGAGATCTGCTTCTGCTTCACGCCGTTGAGGTACAGGCTCACGGTCTTGGCCCCGGCCGCCGGATTCGGCCCGTTGCTGAAGCGCAGCGCCACGTTGTAGGAGCCGGCACTCGGGGCGGCGACGCTGAACGTGGCCGCGGCGCCCGGGCTGCCGAAGCCGGCGACGAAGCCGGAGCCGGAGTATCCACTGTGGTCGGTCGCGACCCCGGCAGTGCCGCTGAGGCCCGAGTGCTCGGCCTCCTGCTGCCCCGTCGGCGGGAGCGTGCCGTCGGCGAGCGCGTTGAGGGTGTACCACGCCTCCGTGCTCCACAGCGACTCGCCGGACGTCGAGGAGAACGGCCGCGGCGAGCGCATGGAGACGACCCGGCCCGGCTTGAGGCCGGCGACCTGGACGTTGACCTTCAGCCGGTCGGCCGACAGCGTCGCCGAGGTGACCGGCAGCGACTCCTCGTCGACCTTCGGGCCGCCGTAGGCCGGGGTGGAGACGTACCGCCACTGCCTGAAGGTGTACCGGGCGGCCAGCGAAGCCGCCGTCGCGTCGGAGACGGGCTGCGTGTACTCGATCTCGAAGCCGCCCGGCTTGACCCGCATCGCCTTCATGTCGAACACGGTGACGCCGTTCGGCGTGATCTTCTGCAGGCCGTACGTCAGCTTGCCCTCCTGGCCCCAGTTGCCGCCGGCGCCGAGACCACCGGCGTAGAGGGCTCCGTCCGGGCCTTCACTGATTCGCAGTACACCCATCTCGAGCCCTTGGGTCATGCGGAACACGGCACCCTGGTATTCGCCGTTGACCTTCTCCAGGGACGCGCGCTGGATGCCACCGTAGGTGACGTCGCCGAACGCGACCTGCCCGGCGTACGGTCCATTGTGGAGCACGATAGGCGTGCTCGGCGAGTTGGCGATCTCGTTCTGGGGCAGCCACAGGACCGGCTGGGTGATGGGCTGGCCGTCGAACGGGCCGTCGGGGTTGGTGTAGTGGCCGAAGAACCGGTCCTGCTTGATCTGCACGAGCTTCGAGGCCGGCAGCCAGCCGCCCTGGTTGTCGGTCACGAAGATCTCGTTCTCGGGGCCCCAGCCGATGCCGTCGGGGGTGCGCAGGCCGCCGGCCACGTACTGCACGGCGCCCGTCGACCGGTTGATTTTGAGGCTCGTCCCGCGGTTGGCGGAGCCCTGCGGATCCGTTGTCGCGCCGCCCTCGTTGATCGACACGGACAGGTTCAGGTAGAAGTACCCGTCCTGGTACAGCAGCCCGAAGCCGAACTCGTGGAAGTTGCCGTCGAAGGGCCAGGTCGCGACGGTGCGGTACCTGTCGATCTGCCCGTCACCGTTGGTGTCGGTGAGCTCGGTGAGCTCGTGCTTCTGCGAGACGTAGATGATGCCGTCCACGATCTTGAGGCCCATCGGTTCCCTGAGCCCCGAGGCGATCCGGGTGTACTGCACCTGCGACGGTGAGGTCGCGCCGGTCACGTTGCGCAGGATGTACACCTCGCCCGTCGTGTTGAGGCTACCGCCCCAGGTCGCGATGGCCAGGCGCCCGTCGGGGAACCAGTCCATGGCGCTGACCTGCGGGTTGAAGCCGCTCGGGCGCAGGTTCGTGAGCGTGTAGCCGGGGTGGAGCGACGTCAGCGGCAGCCCGTCGCCGGGCGAGTCGCCGGAGCCCTCGCACTCCTTGCGGCCGGGTGCGGTGACGCGTACGACACCGGAGTCCGTGCTGAGCACCGAGTTCGGCACGATCGCGTAGGCCGACGCGCCCGGCGGGCGCCATTCGAGGGTCAGCTGCTGGCCGCCGTCGCGCTCGAAGAAGTCGATGCGCAGGGCGTGGTATCCGGCGGTGAGGGCGACGCTGCCCTCGACGGCCGTCGCCCCGTGCAGCCCGTCGTTGGTGATGACGGTGGCCCCGTCGACGGCCAGCCGTGAACCGTCGTCGCTGGTGAGCCGGAAGGCGTAGGTGCCGGCGGCGGCAATGTTCACGTTGCCGATGACCTGCGCCTGGAAGTAGTTCTCCAGACCTCCGAAATCGGCCGCGGTGGTCCAGTTGACGCTCGGCATGAGCTTGTCGACGTTCGGCGTCTGGCCGGTCTTGAGCACGCAGATGGCGCTCTGCGGGGTCTGCAGGTCGAAGACGCGCAGGGTGACGCCGGGCTCTTGCGGGGGCACCGCCGCCCCGGCGGGGATCGCGGGTATCAGGCCGATGCCCATCAACATCGCGGCCGAGCGGATCGCCCATCGCTTGGGGGTCGTCCATCGCTTCATGAAACGCTCCGGGTTGGTAGGAGCCGTCACGGACGCCCGCGCGCGCTCGCCGAAGACGGGCACGGGTCATCGCCATGGCGACCGGCACCGAGGAACCGACGGCTGTCGATGTGTTACGTCACGCTAGGGGACTTCCGCAGGGTTGTCGATAACTTCTGCTGCCAGGAGCGAAAGATCGTCTCGTTTGTCCGTGAGGTCCGCTTCTCGAGTGTTGGATTTTGGCGAAACCCGGCACCACCGCGCCGGATTTGCCCGCGGTCAGCGGAACGCCGGGTACACAGCCTGCCGCGGCGGCAGGTGCGGCCACACCCGCCGCAGCGCCCCGATCACCTCGGCGAACCAGATGCCGAGCGGCTGCCCGGGCGCCGCGTCGACGGCGACTTGCAGGGTGTCGAGGAGCTGGCCGCGGCGGGAGAAGCCCATGGGCTGCGGCGCGTCGGCGGCGAGCAGCTTCGGCAGCCGGGCGAGCCGGACCACCGCCCAGATCGCGGTGGCGGCGGCCATGCCGGTGTCGTACGCCTCATCGTCACCGAGTCCGGCCGCGCGGCGATAGGCGGACTCGACTGCCGCCCCGACGATCGCCGGGATGCGCGCCCAGCACGGCGGCCCGTAGAACGGCAGCCGCAGGTGCGCCGCGTCGAGCAGCGCGTGCTGGAACCGGGCGCTCTCGAAGTCCAGCAGCCGCACCCGGCGCGCGCCGATCCGGCAGTTCTGCGGGGCGACGTCGCCGCTGGACAGCACCAGCATCGGCGGCCCGGGCTCGGCCATCCACGCCACGAGCCCGTCGAGCGCGCCCCCGGGCGGGGACAGCTCCTCGATCGCCGACCACCACTGCGGCAGCGTGGCGCCGGCCAGGGTCAGCCGGTCCAGCCGCCGGTCGACGCCGGGCAGGCGGGCGTAGAAGGCGTCCGCGCGCCCGCGGGTCGCCGCGTGCATCCGCCCGACCGACTCGGCGAACGCGACGAACCCCGCGGTGGCGGCCTGCGGGTCGTCGCCGACGAGGAGGTCCTCCAGCGCGTCGCCGGGGCCGAGGTCCTCGAGGATCTCGAAGTCGTCGCCGTACCCCAGCAGCCGCGGCCCGGCGTCCGACCCGACCGCCTCGAGGAAGGCCAGGGCCGCCCGCTCCCGGCCGGCCGTGTCCCCGGGCCGGCGGGTCTTGACGATGACGGACCGGGCCGGGTCACCGATGGTGCGGCGGGCGATCCGGGGATACTGCGTGTATCGGGCCGACCATCCCATCCGCCGACCTTAGGCGGGCCCCGCCTGTGGCTGGTAGACGTCCGGCTCGACGAAGATCAGCGTCGCGATCGGGACCGCCGCGCGGATGCGGGCCTCGGCGCTGTTCGTGGCGGCGCTGATGGTCTCCGCGACGGTACCCTCGGCCACCGTCACCTTGACCGCGACGAGCAGCTCGTCCGGGCCCAGGTGCATGGTCCGCAGGTGCACGACCCGGTCGAACAGCGGCTCGGCCAGCAGCGCCGCGCGAATCCGCGCGACGTTCGCCTTCGAGGCCGCCTCGCCCACCAGCAGGCTCTTGGTCTCCATGGCCAGAATGCACGCGATCGCCACGAGCAGCAGGCCGATGATGAGCGTCGAGACCCCGTCGAACACGGCGTTGCCGGTGATGACGGTGAGGCCGACGCCGAGCAGCGCGACCACGAGCCCGGTCACCGCGCCGGCGTCCTCGAGCAGGATCGTCGGCAGCTCCGGCGCCTTGGCGCTGCGGATGAACTGCCACCAGCTGCGCCCGCCCCGGGTCTCGTTGGCCGACCGGGCCGCCGTGGACAGCGCGTAGCCCTCGAGGCCGATCGCGATCACCAGGATGACCACGGCGACGAGCGGCGACTCGAGCTCCTCCGGGTGCCTGACCTTGTGGTAGCCCTCGTAGAGCGCGAACAGGCCACCGAGCGTGAACAGGACGATCGAGACGATGAAGGCGTAGATGTAGCGCTCCCGGGCGTACCCGAAGGGATGCTGCTCGCTCGCGGCCCGCTTGGCCCGCCGCCCGCCGACGAGCAGCAGCGCCTGATTCGTGGTGTCCGCCAGCGAGTGCACCGCCTCGGCCAGCATCGACGACGATCCGGTGATGACCGCGCCGATGCCTTTGCTCACCGCGATCCCCAGGTTTGCCGCGAGCGCGGTCACCACCGCCCGGGTACTGCCACCTTCCGCCGCCACGGACACCGACCTCCACACCGCACCGCCCAGGCCCCTGGCAGGCCGAAGTCGATCACCAGTGTGGCAGACCGGCACCGGGTCACGATATGCTGACGTCGCGCACCCGGACCGCGGTGCGGGCGGTGTCCAGGGCGTCGTGCACCGCGCCGGCGAAGACGGCCGTCAGCCGGCCGGGCAGCTCCCGGCGGGCACACCAGTGCACGCCGCCGCCCTCGCCGCCGGTGATGCGGGCCCGGAACACCAGCGTCAGGCCGCCGCTCGGGGTGTCGTGGTAGACGCCGGTCAGCGGGCCGGCGTCCACCGTGAAGCCGGTCGTGGCGGTCACGGCGCGGCCGAGCGCGGCCTCGAGCGTCTCGCCGGGGGCGACGGGGCCGCCGGGCAGCGCCCCGCCGGCCGTCAGCACGAGGCCCCGGCCGTCGGTGATCACGGCGTGGACGGCGACCGCCGCGGCGGGTGCCGGGGCCGCCACGGCGGCCGGGGCCGGCTGCGGCCGCTCGGCGCGCAGCCGCTCCTGCTCGGCCCGGCGGCGCTCGTTCTCGCCGTGCAGCCGGTCGGCCAGGGCCAGGAACTCGGCCCGCGCCTTCGCCCGGTCGGCGCCGGCGAGCAGCTGGTCGGCCAGGGCGTCCACCGGCCAGGTCAGCAGCTCGCCGTGGCGGGCGAAGTACAGGCCCGCGGTCCGGATGCGGTAGGCGTCGCGGTCGTCGAGCCAGGCGCAGGCCAGGACGTGCCACAGCCACTGCCGGGAGCTCGTCGTCCGGCTGGTGGTGATCGCGGCGTGGACGCGCACGAGCGCGCTGCCGTCCGGGCCGGCCAGCAGCAGGTCGCTGTCGTGGCGGTGGTCGAGGAAGACGGGGCTGGCGATGCCGAGCGGCCGCCCGGGCGGCGGGTTGCCGGCCAGCCTGGCCAGCTCGCCGAGCGCGCCGCGGCTCTCCAGCAGCCGGGCGATGGCGACCATCTCGTCGAGGGCGGTGTCCGGCACCGTGGCCAGCAGCTCCTCGACGGTCGGCACGCCGGCGCGGAACAGCCGGAAGACGGGCTGTTCGAGGGCGTCGTTGCGGTAGGCGAACTGGAACTGGGCCAGCAGCCAGCACAGGCGGGCCACGCCCCGCTCGGCACCGAGCCGGCCGAGCGGGGCGTTCGCGGCGAAGTAGGCGCGGGTGCGCTCCAGCAGGCCCGCGAGCATCGGCTCGGCCGGATAGTCCTGGGCCCGCCCGTCGAACCGGGGCATGGCCGGCCCGGCGTAGGACGGCACGCGCGCCCAGCCGTCGAGCGTCGGGCTGTAGTGGACCGCGTCGCCCCGCAGCTGCGCCGGCATGCTCGCGTGGGAGGCGTAGCGCGCGGCCTGCTCATCGGCCCACTCCCGGCGCACCAGGCCGAGATGCACCAGGCCGAGCAGGGCGGCATAGGGTGGGGCGGGCTGCACCAGCGCGGCCAGCCGGATGCCGACGGCCCGCTCGACCTGGGCCCAGTGCTGCCGCTCGACGCCGTCGGCGGGCCGGATCGGCTCCCGCGCCCGGGTGTGCCAGGTGATCCGGGTGGTCAGCTCTTCCCAGCCGCCGAGGTGGTCGGCGCACCACTCCCCCAGCTCGCCGCGGTACAGGTGGGAAATCACCGACATCAATCCAGCATATCGGGCGGACGGCGGCCCGGCCCGGCGACGCCGGCCATTGTGGACGGTCAGACGGCGAGCACCAGGGTGAGGCAGAAGCCGAGCAGGGCGGCCCCCTGCAGGGCGGCGCGCAGGTTGATGATCGAGTCCCACCGCTCCTGCAGGCGGCGGGCGTCCGGCGGCACCCGGCCGGCCGCGGCGGCCGCGATGAAGGTGTTGTTGATCGGCAGCGCGACGCGGTTGAACAGGACCAGCCAGATCAGCAGCAGGAGCAGGCCGGCGCCCGCGGCGGCGCCGGCCGACGGGTGCCCGGCCAGGAACGCGACGAGGGTGGCCGCGGCGGCGGTGACGACGCTGAGGATGCCGGCCACGGGCATGCGGGCGTTGCCGTAGCGGTGGGCCAGGCCGACCACGCGGGTCATGGTGGCGTCGTCCAGCGCGGCGTACGTCGGGCGCATGACAAGCGCGCCGAGCGCGTCGGTGCCGAAGATGACCGCCGTGGCCAGCGCGGCCGTGATGGCGAGCACGTCGAGGAGCACGATCATGATCCCTCCCGGATCTAGCGTTGCTAGCAACACTAGCACTGCTAGAAACGCCGGGGCTAGCCCGGGCCGGCCGACCGGGACGCATCACTCGCGGGACCTGGAGATCCTGGAGCTGGTGGTGCAGGGCCGGCCGATCTCGCAGGTGGCGGCCCGGCTGTTTTGGCCCCGAAGACCATCCGCAGCCGCGTCTCGGAGATGCTCGCGAAGCTCGCGTGGCGATCCGCGAGGAGGCGATCGCCCCGGCCCGCGGCGGCGGCTCAGGACGTCCGGGAAAATAGCAGCGGCGTGCGGTGCTGGTGCTCGGTGCCCGGCCGGGAGCGCACATGGGCGCAGCCCCGCGTGAACGCCCGGGGGATCGGGAGCCCGCCGAAGAGCCCCTCGTAGAAGCCGACGCTGAACTGGATCGACGCGTCGTCGGCGATCATATTGCGCATGCCGACGGTGTACTGGATGCGCGTGGCCAGGGTCTCGGCGAGCTGAACCGAGTGGCAGGCGTTGACCACCACGCACCGCAGCGAGTCGCGGTGCTGCCCGAACAGGTCGGCCAGCCCCTCCGGCGTCACCAGGTCCCGATCGCCGAGCTCATCCTCGACGCACAGGTTGCCGTCCTCGTCGCCGTGGCCGGAGAAGTGCACGATCTGCGGCTCGTAGTCGATGAGCGCCTGGCTGATGTCCTCGAACCGGGCCGCCGGGCACCACTCGAGCCGGAACCGTTCGCGGTCCCGGCTGCGCTGCAGCTTCTCCCTGACCTTGCGCATCTCCAGGTCGGACCGTAGCGGCTCCATGTCCCGGGGCGCGGCGGCCAGATACAGGACGACCTGCTCGCTCTTCCGCCCGGCCCGCGGCGGCGCTTGCTGTCCGGTCTGCCCCTCGGTCTGCTGCCCGGTCTGCGGGGGCGCCTGCTGCTGGGTCTGGTGCGGCGCTTGCCCCTCGGGGCGCACGGTGACCGTGGCGCTGTCCTCCTGCGTCCGTGCGCGCAGCTCCCCACCGGCGTCCCGGAACCGGTACGTCGTGCGCACGTCGACCGGCACCCGCCCGGCCACATCCATTTTCACACTGAACGTGCACCGGACCGAGGCACCGTCCCCGAGCACCGCCACCCGCGACCGCCGCCCATCGGTCTCGAACGGCCCGTCGACCGCCGCAATGACATCCCCGAGCGCCACCCCTGTCCCGTTGCCGACCCGCAGCCTCAGCTCGCCCCACTGCCCGGCGGCCAGCTCTCCGTCCTCGCACTCGACCCGCAGCCGCCCCCGGGGCAGCCGGACCGGCTCCGCCTTGATCGCCGCCGCGGCCACCAGCCGGACACTGAAGTCGGTCACCCGCCGCTGCCGGTCGGACTCGTCGCGGTACGCGAACCTCGCGCTTGTCAGCTCGAACGGCCCGACCTTCTGCGTGAGCACCGAAATCGTGTGCGTGTACACCCGCCCGGGCCCCAGCACCGGGATATCCACCTGCCCGACCCCGCTCTGCAACATCACGCCCGGCGGCAGCCGCACCATGAACTCCACGTTGAAGCAGGGTGCGCGCCCGGAGTTGAAGAACCGCAGCGTCAACGCCGAACTCCGCCCCACCACGATCTCCTGCGGCGACACCGCGACCTCGATCACGCCGCCTCACCCCTCCGCTCCCACCGCCCGACCCTCCACCAAGGCCTCTGACCGCTCTCTGACGGACAGCACGTATCCGTTCTCTGAAGGACAGCACAGGTCCGCTCGCTGACGAACGGCGAAGGTCCGCTCGCTGACGGACAGCACAGGTCCGCAACGCGGGCGACACCGGGCGCCGGCCGACGGCATCATGGCGCGGTGATGCCCCAGCTGGCCGCCCTGGCCGCCGACCCGTCGCCGCTGACCGGCCACGTGAGCGCCGGCGACACCACCTTCACGGTCCGCGCCCTGCTCCCCTCCGACGCCGGCCCACTGACCTCCTTCCTGGCCAACCTGTCCGCGACCAGCCGCCGCTACTGGCACGGCGACACCGCCGCGGCCGACGAGTCGGCCAGGCTGATCGAGGCGATCGGCCGCTACGACAAGCTCCGCCTGGTCGCCCACCGCCCGGAACACCCCACCGAGCTGGCCGGCCTGATCGACCTGAGCTTCTCCCTTCCGGACGGCTACGAGATCACCCGCTTCGCGGCCCACGGCGTCGCCCTGGACCCCGAGCGCACGGTCCGCTTCGGCCCCTGCGTGTCCGACGCCTGGCAGGGCCGCGGCCTGGCCGCCGCCCTGCTCCCGCCGGCCTGGTCAGCCGCGCGCCTGCTGTCCCGAGACTGCGTGGTCCTGTACGGCGGCGTGGACCCCGCGAACCACCGGGCCCGCCGCTTCTACGCCCGCCACGGCTTCACCGAGGTGGGCCGGGAAAACGGCGTCGTCGACATGATGCGCTACCTGCCCGTCACCTCTCCTACGTGAAGTCGCTGCGGTGATCACGCGCCCACTGCACGAGCGTCCGCCCGCTGTGCCCGGTCAAGTCGCGCACGCCGCTGCGCACCGGGTCGGGCGCGGCCACGGTGTCGCTCCAGTAGTCGAGCAGCATGGCGATGATCTCCGGCGGCACGAACTGCCCGACGTCCTGCCGGAACTCCTCCGGGCTGATCTCCACCACCTCGAGGTCCCGACCGATGCCGGCCCCGATGGCCGCGACCTGCTCGGCCCGTGTCAGTGACTCCGGCCCGCTCAACGCATAGATCGCGCCGGCGTGCCCGCCCTCCATGAGCACGGCGGCCGCCGCCTCGGCGATGTCCGCCTCATGAATCGGCGCCTGAGCCGACCGCACGTACGGCGCCCGCACCGGCAACCCCGCCTTGATCGCCCAACCCCAGGAGAGCAGGTTGTTGGCGAACGTCCCCGGCCGCAGGATCGTCCACCCATCGGTCAACGCCATCACCGCCCGCTCGACGCCGAGGTGGTGCGTGTAGCTGGCCGACCCGATGTCCCGCGGGAACTCCCCGGCCGCAGCCAGCGACGACAGCACGACGAACTGCTCCACGCCCGCCGAGACCGCGGCCTCGACGAGCTCGGGCACCCCCTGCTCGAACGGGAACACGAACATCCGATCCACCCCGCCGAACAGCTCGGCACCAATCGCCGCGCCGCCCCCGAGATCCGCCCCGGCCACCTCCACACCGGCCGGCAACCCGGCGCGCTCCGGCTTGCGGCTCACCGCCCGAACCCGCTCGCCACCGGCCGCCAGCACCCCGACCAGCCGCCGGCCGACCGCACCGGTAGCTCCGGTCACCAGAATCGTCATTGCGCCTCATTCCCGTCGAACACCAAGCCGGCACCCCCGGCGAGCCGAACGCTACGAACGATTGCGGCCAACTTCCGACCTCATCCACGTGGACGCCAGCCGCCTACCGCAACGAGGCCCACCGTGCGGGCCGAGCGCGCGGGCCGAGCTTTGAACGACCGAGACCCACCGCGGCGGCGCAACGACAGCCGCGAACCCGCGCGCCTTCACGTGTCCCGCCGCCAGAGCAGCACCGCTCCCGCGAGCAGCGCCGCGCCGGCCCAGGCCGCGAGCACGCCGAGCCCGGCCCAGGGTCCTATCGGCAGTTGCCGCAGGCCCGTCGTGGCCTGCACGGCAAGCCCCGCGCTCATCGGTGCAGCCTGCTCGAGCACCCGGTGCACCCGCTCATTCGTCACCATCTGCGCCACCAGCGGCGGCACGAAGAGCAGCCCGAGTACGCCGCCGATCGCACTGCCGGAGTCCCGGACGACGGCGGCAACCCCGAGGCTGAGCAGCGAGACCAGCACCAGGTAGGCCACCGTCCCGCCCGCCGCCCGCGCCAGGCCACCGCCGCCGAGCAGCCCGTCCCCGAACCCGGGCGCAGCCGTGACCCCCTGCGCGGCCGTGAACCCATGCCGGGGCAGCACCGTCGCAGCGGTCACCAGCGAGCCGGCGACCGCCACGGTCCCCACGACCCCCACCGTGCCGGCGAGCACGATCCCTTTGGCCGCCAGCACGACCCCCCGTCCGGGCATCGCAGCCAGCGTCGTACGGATCAACGCCGTGCTGAACTCCCCGCTGACCACCAGCACCGCCAGCACCGCCACGGGCGCCTGCCCCAGGTACACCCCGCTGAACACCAGCCGCCCGACGTCTACGCCGCAGCCGAGCTCGCCGCACCGCGTGACGCCGACGACGGCCGCCCCCAGCCCGACGGTCACCACCAAGGTCACGGCAAGCAGCCACCCCGGCCCGGGCGTGGTCCACAACTTCACCCACTCCGCCCGCACCGCACGCACCACGGCAACGGTCGCGCGCCTGGTCTGCGGCACCCCTGGCCCCTCCGCCACGGCACCCTCGCCCCCACCGGCAACGGCACTCATGCGTCCCTCCGGCGTAGCAGGACGACGGCCAGCGCCAGCGCCACCCCGGCATACGCGCACAGCACCCCGAACCCGGCCGCCGGTGACAGCGGAAAGTACCCGTTGGCCGGCGTGTAGACGCTGTCCACCTGCGGATACCGAACCAGGGTCTGCTGCACCGCCAGCCCGGCCGCGGGCGTCACCTCGGTCAGCCACCGCGCCATCCCCGCCGGCAGGAACGGCACCCGCGCCAGCAGATGCGGCAGCACTGTCGCGACGACGACCACGGTGACCGCTGTCGCGCTTCGCCGCAGGACACCCCCGACCGCCAGCGCGAACACGGCGGTCACCGCCAGCACGGCAGCGGTGCCGACCTCGGCCCGCAGCAGCGCCCCCGGCGCGGCGGGGAACACGTAGATCCCCAGCCCGCGGACGAGCCGCAGCCACACCGGCACCGCGACCACGGCAGCGACCAGGCTCGTCACGAATGTCACGCCACCGATGACGAACGCCTTGACCACCAGCACCCGCCCCCGTCGCGGGCTGACACCGAACGTGCTGCGAATGACCCGATACCGGAACTCCGTCGTCATCATCAACGTGGCGATGACCACGATCACGATCAGCGCCGGAAACGTCCCGAACAGCAGGTCTCCGGGCGTGGCCGCGACCGCCAGATCGTTGCGCGTCGCGGGTGCGAGGTCCCCGCCGCCCGTCACCGTGAACCCGTCTCCGGCCGCCGCGAACCCAGCGGACACCTCCCGCGGAAGCCCGGCAAATGAGGCGCTGTCCGTCCCCCGCTGCTCCCCGCTCCACTCCCCCGCCGCCCAGTCCCCCACGAGCCGCGGAGCTCCGAACGACGCGGTCGCCGCATCGACCGCCGACCCGAGCCTCTCCATCCGGGCCGGGCAGGCCACGAACAGCCCGACTTCGGCAGTCCGTTCCAAACCCTGCAGCTGTACCGTCGCAACCCCGCTCCACTGCGCACCGTCTACTGAGGACTCGCCGGTCACCAGGTCCCCGGCCCGCGTCAGCCGCAGCCACCGCACAGCCGAGGCCGGCACCCTTACGGCCGGCCCGGCGTAGTCGTGCAGATAGTCGTACTGCATCCGCACCCCGTGCCCGCCCGTCACCATCACCGCCGCATACCGCGCCCCCGGCTGCTCCCCCGCGCTGATCAGCAGCCCGGCCTTGGCCCACGGCGCCACCGACCCGCCGTCTGCGCCGCGCTGGGAGGTAAGTCCCGACACGGCAACGGTGATCTGCCCGTCCCCGGCGAGCGCGCGATGCACGAAGTAGTACCCGGCACTCACCGGCTCGCCGTCCGGCCCGACCGGCACCGGCCGCAGATGCTCCGGCGGCCCCCCACCCAGCCCCGTGGCCGGAAACACCAGGATCAGCAGCGCCGCCACCACACTGCCCCACGCCCATCCCCGCACCGACCGAAACTTCGTCCACTCCGCCCGCACCAACCGCACTATCGCCGACCAGGTGCTCGTCCCGTCCACCGCCTCCAGCCCGGGCCCGCTCTCGCGACGCGACCGGCCGAACCCGGTTTCACCGCCCATCTGACCGACCGCGTCCGCGCGGCGCGACCAGCCGCGCCCGGTCTCAGCGCCCGTCTCGCGCGACCGGCCGGCTCCGCTCGGACTGTCGGGGTGTCCGGAACCGCCGGCGCGGCCAGATCGGTCCCGTCCACCCGGCGGCGTCACGACGACGCTCCGGTGGCGGCGGCGCGATACTCGACGGCGTCGCTGGTCAGGTCGAAGTACGCCTCCTCCAGCGTCGCCCGATGCGGTGCCAGCTCGGAGAACGGGAGCCCGCGCGCGGTGAGCACGGCGACCACCCGCTCGGCGCCGAGCCCCCGGACGGACAGCACCCCGGCCGCCGTTTCGGTGACGTCGGCGCCCGCGGCGGTGAGCGCCGCGACCACAGCCCCCGCGGCGCTGGTCCGCACCCGCACCCGGTCCCCGGAGGCGGCCGCGATGAGGTCGGCGACGCTGCTGTCGGCGATGACCCGGCCCCGGCCGACCACCACCACGTGGTCGGCCATGCCCTGCAGCTCACCCATCAGGTGGCTCGACACCAGCACGGCCCGGCCCTGACCGGCCAGCGTCCGCAGGAACCGGCGCAGCCACACGATGCCCTCCGGGTCCATGCCGTTGAACGGCTCGTCGAGCATGATCGCCGGCGGGTCGGCCAGGAGTGCGGCCGCGAGCCCGAGGCGCTGCTGCATGCCGAGCGAGTAGCCGCCGGCCGGGCGCCGGCTCGCCGAGGCGAGGCCGACCAGCTCGACGACCTCGTCGACGCGGCCCCGGCCCAACCCCTGTGAACGCGCGAGCCACAGCAGATGGTTGCGGCCGGTCCGGGCCGGGTGCAGCGCGGAGGCGTCCAGGAGCGCCCCCAGGTAACGCAGCGGGCTGCGCAGCGACCGGTACGGCCGGCCTCCGACGAGCGCCCGGCCCGAGTCGGCGGTGTGCAGGCCCAGGATGATCCGCATGGTGGTGGACTTGCCGGCCCCGTTCGGCCCGACGAATCCGGTGACCCGCCCCGGCTCGGCCGTGAAACTCATCCCGTCGAGTGCTGCGGTGGAGCCGTACCGCTTCCGCAGTCCGGCGACTTCGATCGTGGCGTCGCTCATGGCATCGGTTGTACGCCGAGGCCGGTGACAGCCAGGTGTCAACAACTGTCACCTGGTTGTCACCTTGCGCCTGGCATGGTGGACCCGTGGCCGTCGGGCGGCGGCCGGACCGGAGAGGAGCCGAGACCATGCGAGTGCTGGTGGTTGAGGACCATCGGACGCTGAGCGCGCTCATCGCGTCCGGTCTGCGCCGCGAGGCGATGGCCGTGGACACCGCGTTCGACGGCCGGGCCGCGCTGGAGCAGCTCGCCGCCACCCGCTACGACGTGGTGGTCCTGGACCGGGACCTGCCCGGCATCCACGGCGACGAGGTGTGCCGCCGGATGGTCGCGGACGGTTCGGACACCCGCGTCCTCATGCTCACCGCGGCCGCTGCCGTCCGCGACCGGGTCGAGGGCCTGGGCCTCGGCGCCGACGACTACCTGCCCAAGCCGTTCGACTTCGCCGAGCTGGTGGCCCGCATCCGAGCCCTGGCCCGCCGTTGCGCACCGGCCGTCCCGCCGATCCTGGACAACGGCGACCTGACCCTGGACCCGGCCCGCCGGGTCGCGCTGCGCGCCGGGCGCCGGCTCGACCTGAGCCCGAAGGAGTTCGCCGTCCTCCAGCACCTCCTCGCCGCCGACGGCCGGATCGTCTCCGCCGAGGAGCTCCTGGAGCGGGTCTGGGACGAGGCGGCCGACCCGTTCACCAGCACGGTGAAGACCACCATCGGCCGGCTGCGCCTCAAGCTCGGCCAGCCCCCGGCCATCCACACCGTCCGCGAGGGCGGCTACCGGATCGGTGAACCGTGAACCGGCCGGCGCCGCCACCGCGCCCGCGGCTGCGCACGCGGCTCGCCTTCCTGCACGCCGGGCTCGCCTTCGGCTGCGGGGTGCTGCTGCTGGCGTTCGTCGACCTCCCGCTGATCTCGGCGGGGCAGACAGCCCGCGTTCCCGGCGGCGGGGATCTGACCGGCGGACAGCCGGCCGGCCCGGCCGCAGGAGGCCGGGCGACGGGGAACCTCGCAGAGGTACTCCGATACTCCGTCATCGCACTCGTCCTCATCGCCGCGGTCGCGATCGTGCTCGGGTGGGCCATCGCCGGCCGGGCGCTGCGGCCGCTGCAGGTCATCACGGCGGCGGCCCGGTCGATGTCGGCGGACAACCTCAACGGGCGGTTGCGGGTGCCGGCCGCGTACCGCGAGTTCGGTGAGCTCGCCGACACCCTCGAAGGCCTCATCCACCGGCTGCGCGGATCGTTCTCGGCGCAGCGGCAGTTCATCGCCAACGCCTCGCACGAGCTGCGCACACCGCTGACCGTGCAACGCACCCTGCTCCAGCTCACCCTCGCCGACCCCGACGCCGGCACCGGGGCACTCCGGGCGGCCTGCCGGGACGTGCTCGACCTCGGCCAGCAGCAGGAGCGGCTGATCAACGCCCTGCTGACCCTGGCCGGCGGCTACCAGCCGATCGAGCGCTGGGAGCGCTTCGACCTCGCCGAGCTCGTCCGCACGGCCGTCCTGGAGCATCGGGCCGAGGCCGAGCGCCGCGAGGTCGAGGTCCGCACTGCGCTCGGCCCGGCCGTCGTGACCGGCGATCCCCGCCTGGCTGTGATCCTGGTGACGAACCTGATCGACAACGCCGTGCGCCACAATCACCCGCGCGGGATCATCGACGTCGCCACCACCGCGCCCGGGCGCCTGACGGTCGCCAACAGCGGCGGCGTAATCCCGCCGGCGGAGATCGGCCGGCTGTTCGAGCCCTTTCAACGCCTGGGCACCGACCGCACCGACCAGACCGAGGGCCACGGCCTGGGCCTTGCCATCGTCGCCGCCGTCGCCGAGGCCCACCACGCCCCGCTGTCGGCTCGCTCGCGGCCGGAAGGAGGGCTGGAGCTCACGATCGACTTCCCGCCGGCGCACCCGGCGACACCTGGATGTGCCGCTGACGACCGCCGCCGGTAGTGCATGCGTGGCGGGGGCGGCGGGTTGTGGTGGCGGTCAGGGAGAGGACGAAGAAGGTTGCGGCTACGAGGCTGATGGCGCCGCCGGCGGCCACGTCGTACCAGCGGGAGATGTACAGGCCGCCCACTGCGCTTGTCACGGCGATCGCTACGGCCAGGGCGGTCAGCGGGGCCAGGCGGTCGGTCCACAGGCGGGCGGCGCCGGCTGGAGCCACCACCAGGGCCAGCGTCAGGATCGTGCCCACCGCGGGGACCGCTGTGGCTACCACCGCCTCGATCAGTACCAGGACCAGCAGGTCCATCGCGCCCGTCCGGTAGCCGGCGGCGCGGGAGCCGGCGGGGTCGAAGGCCGTGAAGAGCAGCTCCTTGTGCAGCAGCATCAGCAGCAGCGCGACGGTGACGGTGACGGCCGCGGCCACCAGGAGGTCCTCGGTGCGCACGGTCAGGATCGAGCCCGTCAGGTAGGCGGTGAGGTCCCTGGTGAAGCCGTTCTGCGCGGACAGGAGCGCGGCGCCCAGGGCGAAGCCGGCCGCCAGGGCCACGGCGGTTGCCGTGCTCGGGTCCTGGCCCCGGCGGCGGGACAGGGCGGTGACGGCCAGCGCGGCCAGGACGCCGGCCGCCGCTCCGCCCAGGTACAGGTTCAGGCCTGTCACGGCGGCCACGACGACGCCCGGGAACGTTGCGTGGGTCATCGCCATGGTGAAGAACGCCTGGCGCCGCAGGACCACGTGGACGCCGATCAGGCCGCAGACGGTACCCACGAGCAAGGCTTCAAGCATTGCGCGGTGAAACGCCACGTCAAGCCACTGCACTCGGTGCCCTCCGGCGGGGTCGAGAACGGGCCGCCCGCGCGAGGGCGGCAGCGGTAAGGGTCAGCAGGTGGACGGATACGAGGGTGAGGACCACGGTGGCGCCGCCGGCCAGGCGCAGGCCGTAGGTGACCGAGGCGTGGTAGCTGATGGTGAGGCCCAGTGCGCCGCCGGCCGCGGCCACCGCCACACCGATCGCGGTGATCGCCGGCAGGCGGGCGGACAGCACGCGGCCGGTTGCCGCCGGGACGACCAGCAGGGCGATGACGAGCATCGTGCCGACCGAGCGGGCGGCGGCGACCACGACCAGTGCCACGGCGAGGTTCAGGACGAGGTCCAGGCGCCAGATCCGGTACCCCATCGCCGACGCGGCGGCCGGGTCGAAGGCGCGCAGCACGAGCTCCTTGTGGAGCAGGGCGAGTGCCACGAGGACGATCGCGGCGACGAGTGCGGTCTGGATGATCTCGGCGCGGTTCACGGTCAGGAGCCGGCCGAACAGTAGCGAGGTCAGGTCGGCGGTGTAGGACGCGCGCCGGGAGACCAGCACGACGCCGACGGCGAACATCGCGGCCAGCAGCACGGCGAGCGCGGTGTCGTCGGTGACGCGGCGGGACCGGGTGAAGAGGGTGAGCAGGAGCGCGGTGACCGCGGCGGCGAGGAGGGCGCCCGGGAAGACGCCGTCGACGCCGGCGGTGACGAAGCCCAGCACGACGCCCGGGAAGACGGTGTGGGTCATCGTGTCGGCGACGAAGCCCAGCCGGCGGGTCAGGACGTGGGCGCTCACCACGCCGGCGAGGACGGCGAGCAGGAGCAGTTCGAGCAGCGCGCGGGCCATGAAGGGCAGGGTGAACGGGGCGATGAACAGGTCGTACACGGTGGCCTCAGTGGTGGGCGGCGACGATGTGGTCGCCGTGCCGGTCGAGGGTCCGGCTGCCGTAGGTCGCGCGCAGCCGGTCCGGGGTCAGGGTGGCGGCGGTGGGGCCGAAGCCGTACATCCGCCGGTTGAGCAGGCAGGCGTGGTCGCTGACGTGCCGGGCCAGGGCCAGGTCGTGGGTGGAGATGAGCACCGCGGTGCCGTGCCGGCGCAGCTGCGCCAGCACCCGCACCAGCGCCTCCTGGCTGACCACGTCGACGCCGCTGAACGGCTCGTCGAGCAGCAGCAGGCGGGGCTGGGCGGCGATGGCCCGGGCCAGCAGGACGCGCTGGCGCTGGCCGCCGGACAGGGTGCCGAACGTGGCCCGGGCGCGGTCCGCGAGGCCGACCTGGCGCAGCGCGTCGGCGGCGATGGCGCGGTCCGCGCGGGCCGGGCGGCGCAGCCAGCCGATCCGGCGGTACCGGCCCATGAGGACGACCTGGGCCACCGAGACCGGGAACTGCGCGTCGAGCGTGTCGGCCTGCGGCACGTAGCCGACGTTGCGGCGGGCCGCGGCCGGCGACCGGCCGAGGACGGTGATGGTGCCGGTGGTCACCGGGACCAGGCCGAGCACCGCCTTGATGAGCGTCGACTTGCCGGCGCCGTTGGGGCCGATGAGCGCGACGATCTCGCCCGCCCCGACGCGGCCGGTGACGCCGGTGAGCACCGGCTGCGCGTCGTAGGCGATCGAGGCGCCGTCGATCGCCAGCACGGCCGGCTCAGACACCGAGGGCCCGCACGATGACGTCGGTGTTGTGCTCCTCCATCTTGAGGTACGTGTCCCCGTCGGAGCCCGCCGGCCCGAGCGTGTCGCCGTAGAGGGCGTCCTCGCCCGCGACGACCTTCACGCCGGCCTGCTCGGCGATGGCCTCGGCGGTCTTCGGCGGCAGCGAGCTCTCGGAGAACACGGCCCTGGTGCCGGTCTGCTTGATCTTCGCCACGATCTGGTCGATGTCCTGCGCGGAGAGCTCGGCCGACGTGTCGAAGCTCGGGATGATGGAGCCGACGAACTCCAGGTTGTACCGGTCGATGTAGTACCCGAACGCGTCGTGGTTCGTCACCAGCTTGCGGTGGCCGGCCGGCAGCTTGTCGATCTTCGCCTGGATGTCGGCGTCGAGCTTGTCGAGCGCGGCCGTGTAGTCCGCGAGGTTGCGGGCGTAGACGGCCGCGTCGGCCGGGTCGGCGGCGGCGAACGCCTGCTCGATGTCCCGCACCATGATTGCGACGTTGCGCGGGTTGTGCCAGATGTGCGGGTCGCCGGCCGCCTCTTCCTCCTCGCCGTTGCCCTGCCGGACCGCCACGCCGGCGCTGGAGTCCACGGTGGTGCCCGTGAACCCGGCCGAGGCGATGGTGTCGTCGAGCCACTTCTCCAGCCCGAGCCCGCTCTTCACGACGACCTTTGCCGCGCCGATCGCCCTGATGTCGGCCGGCGTCGGCTCGTAGTCGTGCGGGTCGATGTTCGGCTTGAGGATCTGGGTGACGGTGACCTTGTCGCCGCCGATGGTGCGGGCGAAGTCGGCCACCTGGGTGGTGGTGGCGACGACGGCGAGGGTACCGGCCGGGCCGGGCCGGGCGGCGGCGCCGTCGCCGGTCGCGGCGCCGCCGCACGCGGTGAGCGACGCCGCGACGACGGCGATGAGGGGGATCGTCATGATCGAGCGCATGCGCCAGACGGTACGCGTTTTCATTTTCAATAACGAGCCGTCGTATCGCTATGGGCGCATGGGTGGCGCCGATGAGCGGTCGCGCACCTCCGGACCGGCCGCAGTGCCGGGAGGCCGGCGTGACGCCGCAGCGCCGGCCTTACCGCAGCGCTTTGCGGAAGACGACCTCGTGCCGGTGGTAGCCCATCCGCTCCTCGTAGAACGGCACCGACGTCGGGTTGCCCAGCCCGGTCTCCAGCGTGACGACGTGCGCACCGTGCTCGGCCGCCCACTGCTCGACCGCCGCCAGCAGCGCGGTCCCCACGCCGCTGCGCCGCGCGGACGCGGCGACGAGCAGCGCGTCGACGTGGACCCGGCGCACGCCCAGGTCCCGCTGCACCTGGAAGCGCGCCGACGGCACCGGCTCCAGCCGCCGCGCCACCACCGAACCGACGAGTGCCCCGTCCCGCTCGGCGACGAGCATCAGCATCGCCGGGTCAGCGGTGCTGCGCGCCCAGATGTCGTCGAGCCACTCGACCAGGCCCTCGGCGTCCGGTTCGCGGGCGGCCGCCGGATCGATGGCGGCGAAGTACCGCCCGCCCTCCAGCCACAGCGCCGCCCGCCCGGGCCCGTCCTGTGCCGTCACCGCGCGTACCGTCACCGTCATCCGATCATTGTCGGCGACCGGTCCCGCCCGCTCCAGGTTCCGGTCGATGGAAGGCAACTGTCGCGGGAAGGGCTGTCGAGCGCCTATGGTTGCCCTGGTGACGGACCTGCTCTGGCCCGGCGACGAGCGCGCGGGCGACATCTTCGCCGACGCGGCGGTGCTGGCGGCGATGATCCGCGTCGAGGCGGCGTGGCTCGGGGCGCTCGCGGACGCCGGGATCGCGCCGCCGCCCGCCGCCGACGAGCTGCACGGGCTCGTCGACGACGCCGACATCGCGGCGATCGCCGCCGGGGCCGAGGCGGGCGGCAATCCGGTCATTGCGCTGCTCGGCCTCGTCCGGCCGCGGCTGGCCGCTCGCAACGCCGCCGCAGCGTCCTGGCTGCACAAGGGGCTGACCAGTCAGGACACCCTGGACACCGCGCTGGTGCTGTGCCTGCGCCCGGCCGTCGGGGCGATCCTCGAGCACATCGCCGACCAGGTCGGGTCGCTGAGCGCGCTCGCCCGGCGGCACCGCTCGACGCCGATGGCGGGGCGGACGCTGACGCAGCACGCCGTGCCGATCACCGCCGGCCTGCGGTTCGCGACCTGGCTCAACCAGATCCTCGACGCCCGCGAGCGCCTCACCGCCGCGAGCGCCGCCCTCCCGGTCCAGCTGGGCGGCGCGGCCGGCAGCCTGGCCGCGGTCGCCGCCCTGGCCGGGACGCCCGACGCGGCCCGGCGGCTGGTGGCGGCCACCGCGGCGGCGCTCGACCTGCCGGCCCGCGATCCGTGGCACACCAGCCGCATCCCGGTCACCAGCATCGGCGACGCCCTTGTCACCTGCACCGACGCCTGGGGGCGGCTCGCCAACGACGTGCTCACCGGGTCGCGGCCGGAGATCGGCGAGCTGGTCGAGGAGCCGGGCGAGGGCCGCGGCGGGTCGTCGGCGATGCCGAACAAGCGCAATCCGGTGCTGGCGGTGCTGGTCCGGCGGGCGGCGCTGGCGGGGCCGCCCCTGGCCGCGACCCTGCACGCCGCCGCCGCGGCGACGCTCGACGAGCGCGCCGACGGGGCGTGGCACGTCGAGTGGGCGACGATCCGGGCGCTCTCCCGCCTGACCGTCACCGCCGCCGCGCAGACGTCCGAGCTCCTGCGGCAACTGCGCGTCGACGTGGACCGGATGGCGGCCACGCTCGCCGCGGCCCGGCCCGGCATCGACGCCGAGCAGCGCTCGGTCAGCCCGGGCGCGCGGGCGGGCACCCCCTACGCCGGCGCCGCCGACCAGATCATCGACGCGGCCCTCGACCGGGCCCGGCCGGTGGGGCCATGACGACGCCGACCCTGACGGGGACCGAGCTGGGCGTTTCGGGACCGCAGCGGCCGCTGCTGGTGCTCGGGCCCTCGCTCGGCACCTCGGCGGCGGCGCTGTGGGCTCGCTGTGCCGGGCAGCTGCGCGGGGAGTACCAGGTCATCGCCTGGGATCTGCCCGGGCACGGCCGCAGTGCGCCCGCGGGCGGGCCGCTGGACATGGCTGACCTGGCCCGCGGCGTGCTCGACCTCGTCGACACGGTCCGCCCGGGTGCGGTGTTCGGCTACGCCGGCGTCTCGGTCGGCGGCGCGGTCGGGCTGCAGCTGCTGCTCGACGCCCCGCAGCGGGTGAGCGCGGCCGCGCTGCTGTGCACCGGGGCGCGGATCGGGGCGGCGGCCGGGTGGCGGGAGCGGGCCGAGCTGGTGCGGGGCGGCGGCACGGCGGCGGTGGTGGACGGGTCGCTGCAGCGGTGGTTCACGCCCGGCTTCCGCGACCGGGAGCCGGGGGTCGTCACCGCGCTCATCGACGCACTGCGGGCGGCCGACGCCGAGAGTTACGCGCGGGTGTGTGCGGCCCTGGAGACCTTCGACGTGCGGCCGCGGCTGGCCGCGATCGCCGCGCCGGTGCTGGCGGTGGCGGGCGGGGAGGACCTCGTGACACCGGCCGCCGGCCTCGCCGAGATCGCCGGCGGGGTGCGGCAGGGGCGGCTGGTGGTGCTCGATGCGGTCGGCCACGTCGCGCCGGCCGAGCGCCCCGCGGCGGTGGCGGTGCTGCTGGACGAGCTGTTCGACCCGCGGCGCGCGGCCGGGGGCGCGGTGCGCCGGGCCGTGCTCGGCAACGCCCACGTCGACCGGGCCGCGGCGGGCACCACGCCGTTCACCCGCGACTTCCAGGATCTGGTGACCGGCCACGCCTGGCACGACATCTGGGGCCGGCCCGGGCTCGACCGCCGCAGCCGGTCGCTGGTGACGCTCACCGCGCTCGTCGCGCTGGGCCACCACGAGGAGCTGGCGATGCACGTGCGGGCGGCGCGGGCGAACGGGCTGAGCGACGACGAGATCGCCGAGGTTCTGCTGCAGACCGCGATCTACTGTGGAGTACCGGCGGCGAACTCGGCTTTTCGCATTGCCCAGCGCGTCCTTCGCGAGCTCGACGGGGAGTCGTAGCGCGGCTCAGCCGATGACGAGGGCGCGCAGGCGGTCGAGGGCCTCGCCGCGGACGCCGGTGAGGGCCGGGTCGGCGGTCACGGTGGCGGCGCGGACGGCGACCGGGCGGGGCGCGCGGCCGGTCACCGCGCGGATGTCGTCGATGAGGGCCGGGCCCCAGGATCCGCCGATGACCACCTCCTGCGGGTCGGCCAGGGCGACCACCGCCGCGATGACGCCGCCGACAGCCGTGGCGACGGCCGGGTGGGCGGCCGGCGTGGCGCGCAGGCGGGGCCCGTCGATCGCGGTGGAGCCCGGCCGGCGCAGGCCGAGCTCGCCGAAGAGCTCGATGAAGTTGACCGCACGCCCGCCGGGGCCCTCGGTGAGCAGGTGGGCGATCTCGCCGGTGAGACCGGAGTGGCCGCGGCGGACCTCGCCGTCGTTGACGATGGCGCAGCCGAGGCCCTCCCCGAGGTACAGGTAGGCGAAGTCGCGCAGGTCCCGGCCTTCGGCGCGGGCGGCCCAGTTGACGTCGTTGTCGACGACGACCTGGCCGGCGCCGTGCAGGACCGCGGCCGGGTCGAGCTCGCCGACCAGGAACGGGGAGTCGGGCAGGTGGACCAGGCGGCCGGTGGTCCGGTCGACCGGGTCGGCGGCGCTGACGACGGCCACCCGGACCGGGGCGGCGGCCGCGTCGATCTCGGCCGCGACCTCCGCGAACGCGGCGGCGACGCGGCCCGGGACCGCCGGGCGGCCGGCCCGGGCCACGGTGTCGCCGTACACGTCGACGGCCTCGGCCACGATGCCCTCGGGCGCGATGACGACCGCGAGCGCCGTGCCGAGTGTGGGGGCCAGGGCGTAGTAGGAGCCGACCCTCCCCCGGCCGCGGCCACCCGGGGTGCGCTCGCCGGTGTCGGCCACGAGGCCACGCTCGGTGAGGCGGCGCACGCTCTCACCCGCGGTCGGCTTCGAGATGCCGACGGTCAGGGCGAGCTCGGCCCGGGTCAGCCGGCGGCGGTGCATCAGGGCGCGCAGCACCTGCTCGTCGGTGACCGAGCGGACCAGGTCCAGCGAGGGCCGCACGTTGTCCACCCGACGATGCTAGTCAGGGGCCTTGCCTTGAACGCCGGGCGGGCGTACCTTCGTTCAAGTAAGGTTACCTTCCTAGAAAGGATCAGCCGTGTCCGTGCCGACGGCGGCGCTGCCGCACTGGGAGCAGACCCCCACCGACCTGCGGGCCGCCACCCGCGAGATCAAGGCCGCGCTGCGCGAGCGGATCGAGGCGTCCGGCCGCACCGTCGAGGAGGTCTTCGCCGTCGTCGAGGCGCGCGTCCAGGCCGCCGTCGACGACATCGCCGCCGCCCGCCGCCGGGGCGAGCCGATCTGGCCGGTCATCGACTACGCCGACATCGCCGCCGGCACCGTCGGCGCCGAGCAGCTGGCCGCTGTCAAGCGCCGCGGCTGCCTCGTGGTGCGCGGGCACTTCGAGCGCGCGCAGGCGCTGCAGTGGGACGCCGACATCGTCGACTACGTCGAGAGCAACCACTTCTTCGAGGACTACCGCGGCCCCGGCGACGACTTCTTCGGCAGCGTCGGCTCCCGGCCGGAGATCTACCCGATCTACTGGTCGCCGGCCCAGATGCAGGCCCGCCAGAGCGAGCGGATGGCCGCCGTCCAGGCATTCCTCAACAGCCAGTGGAAGCACGAGTCCGACGGCGTCACGTGGTTCGATCCGAACCGGGACTCGTTGTACCCCGACCGCATCCGACGCCGCCCGGAGGGCGCGGACTCGGCGGGCCTCGGCACCCACCTCGACCCGGGGACGCTCGACCTCTGGATGACCCGGGCCTACCAGCAGGCGTTCCGGCACCTGTTCGACGGCAGCGTGGAGCGGTACGACCCGTGGGACGCGGCCCACCGCACGGCCGGCCCGCAGTATCCGGGCTCCACCATGTGCTCGGCGTTCCGCACCTTCCAGGGCTGGACCGCCCTGTCCGACATGGACCACGACCAGGGCGTGCTGCACACCGTGCCGATCCCGGAGGCGATGGCGTACCTCATGCTGCGCCCCCTGCTGCCCGACGTCCCCGACGACGACATGTGCGGCGTCACCGTCAACCAGGTGTTCCCGGCCGGCCACAAGTGGCACGCGCCGCTCATGGAGGCCCTGTCCGGCATCCCCGACGTCACGGCCGGCGACTCCGTCTGGTGGCACTGCGACATGATCCACAGCGTGGCGCCGGTCGAGGCGCAGCGCGGCTGGGGCAACGTCATGTACATCCCGGCCGCCCCGTGGTGCCCGCGCAACGAGCAGTACGCGGCCTCGGTCCGCGACGCGTTCACGAAGGGTGAGAGCCCGAGCGACTTCCCGGCCGAGCACTACGAGCGCGACTGGCCCAACCGCTTCCAGGCCGCCGACCTCAACGCCATCGGCCGCCGCGGGCTGGGGCTCTAGGACCGGTGGGCGGCCACGAGGTCGGCCACGGCCTTGGGGATGGTGGTCTCGAAGTCCAGGAGCTTGGCCCAGTCCGGCTCCACGGTGATGACGATCATCTGGGTGTACAGGGCCAGCACTCCCTGGTGCCAGCCCTCGAACTGCTCGGCCGGCACCAGCTTGCGGGACGCCTCGACGTACTCGTCCGGCACGCCGTCGACGAGCTCCAGGCGGGCCGCGCCGCGCACCAGCAGGACCCGCGGCGGCCACTGGGCCTCGGTGTCGACGGTCAGCGCGACCCGGGGGTGCCGGCGCAGCGCGTTGACCTTCGCCGCCTTCGGTACCGTCGCCATGACCAGCCGCTCGCCCGTCCACCAGAACCCCATCGGGATCACCCGCGGGTCGCCGTCGGCGCCCGTGTACGCCAGCCGGGCCGGGATCGACGAGCCCAGCAGCTCCCGGGCGATCGGCCGGGCCAGCACCTCGGCCACCTCGTTGCGGTCCATGTCCGTCTCCTTCGTCCTCGACGCTGTGCAGCGGGGACGGAGCCGGTCGCGGATTCTCGACACGGACCGGCGCGCAGCGCCCCGCCGGCCGTCGCGGCGGTCCGCCCCGGGCCGTGGCCTGCGGATCCGGGCCGGCGACGGCGTTCGCGCACCGCCCCGGGCGTGGTAGCGTGCTGAGCGGTTCGGTCACGAGCTGCACGACTCACCCTGGGGTGGCGGTTGTCGATCCGCCGTTGGCCGAGGCCGACCCGCGAAGGCCCCCGATGCCCGACGCTCACCTGTGCCCCGCCTCCCCCGACCGGGTCCGCAGTGCCCGGATCGCCGCCGAGTCCCAGGAGGCCGCCCGCCGCCTGGCGCGCATCCGCGGCGACGTCGCCCGGACCCGCGAGCGCATCGCCGACGCCCGGCGGCGCGCCGAGGTGCGGATGGTCCGCTCGACCGCCCGGGTGGTGACGAGCCAGGAGATCCTGCGCTCGTCCGCCGCGCGCAGCGGCGCCGAACGGCCCCGTCGCTGACCCTCGGCCCGCGGTGGTTCAGGCCCGGTGGCTCAGGCGGCCAGGTCGGCCCAGGACGGCGGGGCGACGCGGAACAGGTCGGCGGCGCCCGGCGCCATGGTCAGCGCGATCATCGCGGCCGCAATGTGCGACAGCGGCATCACCAGGTCGACGCAGCCCGTCGCGAGGGCGGCCTTGGGCATGCCCGGAGCCTGCGCGGTGGACGGCTGCTGCACGATGGTGCGCCCGCCGTGGCGCTTGATCGCGCGGACGCCGGCGGCACCGTCCTCGAGGCGGCCGGTGAGGACCACACAGAGCGCCCGGTGGCCGCAGTGCGCGGCGGCACTCTCCAGCAGCGGGTCGGCGGTCCGGCCGCTGTCGGCCGCCCGCAGCCGCAGCCGCCCGCCGGGGTCCACGGTCGCGGTGTGCCGGGGCGGTAGCACCCCGACCCCGGGCGTGGCCAGCGGCTCCTCGTCACCGACCGTGCGGACCGCAAGCCGGGTGCGGGCCTGCAGAGCCTCGACGAACCGGCCGTCGAGCTCCGGCGGGCGGTGCTGCGCGACGAGCAGCGGGACCGGGAAGTCGGCCGGGATCGCGGCCAGCACCTGGCGCAGCGCCGCCGGACCGCCGAGCGACGCGGCGATGACTGCCACATCGAACTCGGCCACTGCGGGCCCGCCCGGCGTGCCGGCTGACATACGGCAAGTGTAGGCATTGTGTACGGCACCGTGCATAGGCCAGCACCGCTCGGGTAGCGGATGACCGACTCCCACGCAGGAGAGGCCCGCATGGAGCGACTCCACGACCCCGCCGCCGTCGCCGCCCTCCGCGCCGACAACTTCGTCCTGGCCGCCATGCCCGACGCGGAGTTCTCCCGGATGGCCGCCGGCCTCGAGCCGGTCCGGCTGGAGGTGCACGACCCGATCCACGACTCCGGCGAGCCGATCGAGCACGTCTACTTCCCCGCCACCGCCGTGCTGTCGATGGTCTGCGTCGTCGACGGCGAGACGGCGGTGGAGGTGGCCACCATCGGGCGGGAGGGGATGAGCGGGCTGCCGGTGTTCCTGGGCGTGAGCGCCAGCCCGAACACCGTCTTCGCCCAGGTCGCCGGCCTGGCCGTGCGGATGCGCACCCACGAACTGCACGCCTTGCTGACCCGGGACGGCGCGCTGCACCGGCTGCTGCACCGCTACGTCCAGGCGACGATGGTCCAGCTGGCGCAGAACGTCGCCTGCAACCGCCTGCACACCACCGAGGAGCGCGCGGCGCGCTGGCTGCTCACGACCGCCGACCGGATCGGGAGCCAGCGGTTCGCGCTGACCCAGGACTTCCTGGCCCAGATGCTCGGCGTGCGCCGCGCCACGGTCTCGCACACCGCCGGGGTCCTGCACGACGCCGGGCTCATCAGCTACGCCCGCGGCCTCGTCACGATCGACGACCGGGACCGCCTCACCGGCGCGGCCTGTGACTGCTACCGCATTGTCCGCGCCGAGTTCGACCGGCTGCGCGCCGGACCGTGAGGCGCCGGGCCGACACGCGCAGCGGCCGCCCCGCGACGCGCGATGCGCGCCCCGGGACGGCCGTGGTGCGGTGCGGGTCCTAGTGGTGGTCCCACGGGGTGTGCGCGGTGACCGCGGCGTAGGCGTCGACGATGCCGTGGCCGTAGAAACCGTTGAACTGCTTCGTGCCCTGGCACAGCGCGTCGAACTCGGCCGGGCGGCCGACGTCGACGTACGAGACCAGCGGCGGGTTCGGGCACGCGTGCTCGGCCGCCGTGTGGGTCAGGATGTACTCGACCTTCCACGGGTCCAGGCCGAAGCCGTTGCGGCCCTCCCGGCTGCCGTGCGCGCTGACGATCAGCGCCGCGACGCCGGCGGCGTGCGGGGAGGCCATCGACGTGCCCTGCAGGTAGGTGTAGTACCCGCACTGCCCGGCCGCGTTGCAGGCCTTGAAGACCGAGTCCTCGAAGCCGGGCACGATGTTGCCCGCCTCGTCGACCGACCCCTCCTCCTGCAGCACCTTCTTCGGGTACGTGGAGAGGATCTCGTTGCCCACGGTCCGATAGGTGTCGGTGCCCAGACCGTCACGGAAGTATCCGCCCGGCGCCGAGACGGTCGCCCGCTCAGTGCCGTAGTCCGAGTAGTCGGCCTTGTTCAGCGACGGGCCGAGCGCGGTGACGCTGATGACGAAGGGGCCCTCCGTCGGCAGATCCCAGCACGTGCCGTTGTCGATCGGCCGCTCGTAGGCCGTGTCGGCGGGGTAGTCCGGGCTGGAGGTGTCGGCGCGCGGGTGGCCCTTGTCATCGTGGTTGTTGCCCAGCGCGCTGACGAGCGTCACACCCTTGAGGTGGGCGTAGGTCAGAGCCCGGAACATCGCCTTGATGATGGTGCGCTGCTCCGCCTGCGCGGCCGGGGAGTCGGCCGGGTTGGCGGTGCAGTTGAACAGCCACGGGTCGACGTAGAACGACATGTTGACCACGTCGACGCCGTTGTTGGCCGCGTGCACGAGCGCGTTGACGACGGGCTCCAGGAAGAAGTACCCGGAGTCCTGCCCGCCCTTGAGCTCGACGAGCGACACGTTCGGCGCGACACCGGAGACCCCGACGCCGTTGGCCGCCGCGCCGATCGTGCCGGCGACGTGCGTGCCGTGGCCGCCGTCGTCGGTGCCGACCGGGTCGAGGCAGCTCGCGACCTCACACGGGCCGTCGATGTCGACCATGTCCTTGGCGAAGTTCCTCGACAGCGCCCAGTTGAAGTTCGGGGCGATGTCCGGGTTGGACGCGTCGACGCCGGTGTCCAGGATGCCGACGGTGACGCGCTTGTCACCCGCGTTGACCTTCCGGGCCTTGTCGGACCGGACCGTCGTGAGGCCCCAGAGCTTGTCGTCGAGCGGGTCCATGCCGGCCGTGGCCGGCTTGTTCCCGCCGCCCCGCTTGGCGGACTGGGCCGCCTGCTGAGCCTCGCGCTCGACGGCACCGGGCTGCTCCTTCTTCGGAGCCTTGCCGATGGCCGCCTTGTGCGTCGCGCCGACGAGCTGGCTGGACGTCCCGGCCTTCTCGACGAACCCGTTCTGCGGCGCCTGCACCGTGTACATGCCCACCGCGTCGTTGCTGCCGACGACCTTGCCGCCGGCCTTGGTGATGGCGGCGGTGGCGTCGGCGGCGGAGACGTTGTCCGCGGCGACGACGGTGTACTCCGCCGTGGCCGCGTTGTCGGCGTAAGCCGGAGCCGACACCAGGCCGGCCGCCGTCACCGTCAGCGTCGCGGCGACAACCGCAGCGCCGGTGAGCTTCTTCTTGTATCCCACATAACCTCCCTGGTCGAGGGAATGGGGTAATCAGACAGTGGCACGTAGCGGTGACGGAACCCTTCCGAGCGAATTCCGCTAATGCAAGGGGGCCCGGGCGAACACGAATGCGCCCTCTTTGTGGGCGTCCGGGTAGTGGCACAGCTCGGCCTCCACGGTGAACCCGGCGTCCCGCAGCAGCGCCGCGACCTGCCCGGACGTGCGCCTGTGCACATAGACGTCCATGGGGTGGCCGCCGTAGCCGTCCGTCTTGTGCCGCGTGCCCGTCCCCGCGTGGAAGGCCAGGAGTGCGACACCGCCGGGCCGCAGGACCCGCCGAAACTCCGCGAGCACGCCGGGAACCTCCGCGTCGGGCACGTGGATCAGGCAGAACCAGGCCAGGAGCCCGCCGAGGGTACCTCCGGCGATGTCGAGCGCGGTCATGGAGCCGACCTCGAAGCGCAGGTCAGGGTGCTCGTCCCGGGCGACGGCGATCATCCCGGGCGAGAGGTCCACACCGAATGCGTCGAGGCCCTGGCGGTACAGATGCCGGGTCAGGCGCCCGGGTCCGCACCCGATGTCCGCGACGGGCCCGCCGCCGGCGCCCCGCACGAGCTCGGCGAAGATCTCGAGGACCCCGCGTTCGTACGGCGCGTCGGCGAGTGCGTCGCCGAGCATCGCCGCATAGCTGACGGCGACGGTGTCGTAGGAGGTCCGGGTCTTCGCGATCCAGTCGGCTTCGGGCACAGAAGGCACGATAACCACTCGCGGCCGGCACCGTCGGCCCGCAGCGTCGCCTCAGCCGGCCGCCGCCGGGTGGGCGCGTGCCCCGCACCGCACGCCACGGGCCGGAGCCGACCGGCCGCGAGCGTACCGGAAACGTGCTTTCACCCGGCCTGGCGGTGGCGGGCGGCCGCGACCTCGATGGCGATCTCGATCGCGCGGGCGGCCAGGGGTGAGTGGGTGCGGCCGGCCGGCCAGAGCAGGTAGATCTCGCGGGGCGGGACCGCGGGCTCCAGGTCGTGGACCGACAGGGTGTCGTCCGCGGCGTCAAGGACCAGGCGGGGCAGGACGGCGGAGCCGATGCCGGCGCGGACCATGGCCAGGACGGCCTCGTTGCTCGTCGTGCGGAAGACGGTGCGCGGCGCCACGCCGGCGCGGGCGAACGCCTCCTCGACGCGGGGCCTGTCGCACACGGCGGGCCAGGCGACCATCGGGGCCCCGTGCAGGGCGGCGAGCGGGACGGGGCCGGCGGGGAACGCGCCGCGGCGGGCGACGAGCGCGTAGGGGTCGTCGAGGAGTTTGCGGTGCTCGACGTCGCCGGTGGTGCGGCCGTCGAAGAACACCAGGTCCAGGTCGTCGAGGCGGGGCGGGTCGGTCTCCTCCTCGAACAGGCGGATGTCGCAGTCCGGGTGCTCCGCGCGCAGCCGCTGCACCAGCACCGGCAGGATCACCGCGGTCAGGCTCTGGAACGTGCCGATGTCGACGCGGCCCTCGCCGGCGCGGAACCGGTCCAGGGCGGCGCTCATCGCGTCGGTGCGCGACAGCAGGTCGCGGGCGTACTGGAGCACGACCCGGCCCAGCGGGGTGATGGTGACCGGCTTCGGGCCGCCGGGCCGGTCGAAGACGGCGCCGCCGACGGTCTTCTCCAGGCCGGCGACCTGCTGGCTGACGGTCGACTGGGTGTAGCCGAGCCGCGCGGCCGCGCGCCCGAACGAGCCCTCGTCGACGATCGCCACCATGGTGGCGAGCTGGCGCAGATCCACACCCCGAATATATCGGAAAAGCCGATCGACACGATCGGAAGCAATCGCTTTTCCGGATGTCCGGGGGCGGGCTAGCGTGAGGTCATGGCCACTTTCGTCCTGATTCACGGTGCCGGCGGCTCGGCCTGGGACTGGCATCTGCTGGTGCCGCAGCTGCGGGCCCGCGGCCACGACGCCGTCGCCCCGGACCTGCCCGCCGATCCGTCATCCGACCTGCACGACTACGCCGACGCGGTCGTGCACGCCGCCGGTGAACGCTCGGGTGTCATCGTCGTCGCACATTCGTTCGGCGCCTTCACGGCACCGCTCGTCACCGATCGCCTGCGGGCGTCGGCGCTCGTGTATCTGTCCGGCATGGTGCCGGCGCCCGGGGAGCGGCCCGCCGATTGGTGGCAGCACGTCGGGCACGAGGGCTGGGCCGACGACGACCCGTTCGTCGTGTTCTACAACGATGTGCCGCGGCCGCTCGCCGAGGAGGGGCTGCGCCGGTCGCGCCCGCACCCGTCCGAGGTGGCCAACGATCAGGTCTGGCCGCTGGCGGCGCTTCCGGCGGTACCCACCAGATTTGTGCTCTGCACGTTGGACAACTGCCTGCCGGCCGCACTGTTGCGCCGGGTCGTGCCGGAGCGGCTCGGCGTCGTCCCCGACGAGTTCGCGGCCGGGCACTGCGCGGCGTTGAGCCGGCCGGCCGCGCTCGCCGACCTCCTGCACGGCTGCGCCTGAGGCGCGCTCGGCGGAGACGCTGCGCCTGCACCCGGCGATCGCTCCCCCGGCCGGGCCGGTGAGATCCGGTCGCGACCGGGTCAGCTACGGGCGCGGTCGAACACCACCGACCAGGGGCCCGGGGCGCCGAGAATGCGGGCCGGGGCGCCGGCGGGCGTCCGCAGCACCGCACCGGCGAGGGCGGCGAACCGGGCCGCGGCCGGGTGCGGGGCCCGCCGGGGCCAGACCGCCGACGTCTCCTGCCACAGCGGGTCTCCGGCGAGGGGCCGCCACGCCACCCGCGGCTCGCGCCGGACCGCGTCCTCGCGCTCCAGGCCCACCCCGAGCCCGGCCAGGACCAGCCCGCACAGGAACTCCGGGTTGCGGGCGTGGCGCACCCGGGCCGGTGCGAGCCCGAGGTCGCGGCACGCGTCGAGCAGGGTGTCGTACCAGGCCGGGGCGGTCGCCCGCGGGAACACCACGAGACCCTGCCCGGCCAGCTGGTCGACGGTGAGCTCGGGCCGCCGGGCCAGGGGTGACACGCGGGGCACGACGACGCCGAGCCGCACCCGGGTGACCGGGCCGTGGTGCAGGTCGGTGGTGTCGACCGGGTGGTGGACGAGGCCGACGTCCAGCCGGGCCGCGGCGAGGAGGTCCAGCTGCTCGGCGGTGGTCAGCTCCTGCAGGTCGACGTCGAGGCCGGGGGCCTGCTCGCCCAGGCGGCGCAGCAGCTCGCCGAGGGCGGCGGCCGGGGTCTCGGGCGGCACCCCGGCGCGCAGCGGGCCGAGGTCGCCGTCGCGGATGCTGTGCATGAGCGCACGCATCCGGCGCTCGGCCGCCAGGAACTGCGGTGCCTCGTCGCGCAGCGCCCGCCCGGCCGCGGTGAGCTCGGTGCCGCGCGGGAGCCGGTCGAAGAGGGTCACGCCGAGCTCGCGCTCGAGGCGGCGCATCGCCTGGCTGAGCGGCGGCTGGGCGATGCCGATCGCCTCCGCGGCCCGCCCGAAGTGCAGCTCCTCGGCGACGACGAGGAAGTACCGCAAGTGCCGCGGCAGGTCCACCATACAGTGCACTGTATGTCGATTGCGGACATCTTCCCCGCCGGGCTCCAGGGCCGGCTGCACGCCTGCGACATCGACTCGGGCCGGGCGGTCGGGCTGGGCGCCGGCGAGCCGGTCGTGCTGTCGTCGATCGTCAAGGTGCTGCTGGTGCTGGAGTTCGCCCGCCAGGTCGCGGCCGGTGTCCTCGATCCGGCCGAGCGGGTCGTGGTCGGCGCCGCGGACCGATTCGGCGGCTGGGGTACCGCGGGCTGCTCCGACGACGTCGAACTGTCCTTGCGGGACTGCGCCTACTTCGCCATGTCCGTGAGCGACAACACGGCGGCCGACGTCCTGCTCCACCGCCTCGGCGGACCCGACGTCCTGGGGCTGCTGGCGGCCGAGCTCGGGCTGGACCGCACCCGGGTGGCCGGGGGGCCGCGGCAGCTGCTCGAGTCGATGTTCGCCGACATCGGGGCCCGCGACGACGCCGAGTTCGCCCGGCTGTTCCCGACGCTGCCGGCGGATCGGGTGGCGGCGCTGCGCGTCTTCGATCCTTCGCGGACGACGGCGAGCACCCCCGAAGACATGACGAGGCTGCTGCGGATGATCTGGCGGGACGAGGCCGGCCCGGCCACGGCGTGCGCGGCGGTGCGCGGGCTGATGGCGCGGCAGATGGCGTGGACGCGGCTGCGGTCGGGATTCCCCGGCGACGTGCGGGTCGCGGGGAAGACCGGGACGCTGCCCGGTCTGGCGATGGAGATCGGGGTCGCGGAGTTTCCCGACGGCGGCCGCTACGCCGTGGCCGTCTTCGTCACCGGCGGCGGCGCGCCCCGCATCGATGTCGACCTGGCCCTCGGCCGCGCCGCCGCCACCGCCGTCGGCATGCTCCGTGACGAGCGCTGATACCCATCCGCATATGGGCCGTTCGGCGCTTCGGTCTTGGACAGCCCGGGCCGGCCTTTGCTTGGGTGGCGCCATGCCCGAGAACCTGGACCTGAACCGCCGAGCCCTGATCCGCACCGCCGTCGCCGGCACCGCCGTGGCCGCCGGCCTCACCGCCCTGGCCGCACCGGCGACGGCCGCCGAGCGCTCCCGCACCGGCACGCTGCGCTGGTTCGGTACGTCGGGCTGGCGCATCGACGTCAACGGCCGGACCGTGCTCGTCGACCCGTACCTGAGCCGCTACCCCACCGGCCTGTTCACCGGCGCGTTCGACCCGGCGACCCCGCTGCAGGTCGACGCCGACGCGATCGGCCCGCGGATCGGCCGCCCGGAGACCGTGCTCGTCACGCACACGCACTGGGACCACTTCAACGACGTCCCGCACATCGCCCGCACCGTCCCCGGCGTCCGCGTCTTCGGCACGCTCACCGCATACCACCTCGCCCTCGCCTCCGGCGTCCAGGCGATCCCGGTGAAGGGCGGCGAAAACCTGGACTTCGGCGACTACACCGTCGAGGTCGTCGCCTCCCTGCACAGCCGCAACCCGGCGTACTCCCTGGCCTTCCCAGGCGTCCGCGTCACCCCGCCCCCGCCGCCGCGGACGATCGCCGACCTCCCGGAGGGCGACACGCTCGCCTACCAGGTCACGATCGCCGGCGGCCCGAAGGTCTTCTTCATGGGCGGCAGCGACTTCGTCGAACGCAACCTCACCGGCCTCGACCCGGACGTGGCGATGCTCGCCCTGCCCTCCGGCGGCGTCGTGCACGACTACACGCCCCGCCTCCTGGCCGCCCTCGGTCACCCGCGCGTGATCGTCCCGGTCCACTGGGACAACTTCGAGACCCCGCTGCACAACCCGCCCGCGGTGGCCGCCGCCGACGCCGCGAAGCTCGACGCGTTCGAGGCCGCGATCCGCCGGGCATCGCCCCGGTCGCGCGTCCTGCGACCGGAGTACGACACGCCGTACACCTTCTGACGCCGCTACTGGATCGTGATGGTCCGCTGCTGCACGCCCCAGCTGTCGGCCTCGGCGCCGGGGAGCCAGACGTCGACGATCTCGCCCTGGATCCAGGTGCCGATGTCGGCGGCGTAGCAGTAGCCGTAGCCGTCGACCTTGAAGCGGGTGCCCCAGGGGATGTAGCGGGTGTCGACGGCGCAGATGCCCAGGGCGGTGTTCATGCCGCTCGCCGTCTGGCCGGCGTCGTTGTAGGAGGTAATCTCGTACTGGAGCCGGGTGCCGGCCGGGATCGCGTAGGGCTGGACGGTGCCGCTGTCGGCGAGGACGTACGGCTGCGACAGTGCGCCGGTGGAGGCGTCGCTGCCGTCGGAGCGCAGGGCCGCGATCGTGTAGTGGGCGTTGCGGCACGGCGCGGTGTCGGTCACGGACAGCGTCGCCTGGCCCCAGTCGTCGACCCAGCCGACGGACTGGCTGTTGCGCCACACCCGGTAGGCCACGGCGCCCGCGACGCGGCTGAACGTGATGGTGACGCTCGGTCCGTGCAGCGATCCGCTCACCGTGGAGGGTGCCGGCAGCCGCCCGGCGAGGCTGATCATCGGCGCCTGGCTCGCCGCGTCGTGGCTGGGGCCGACGGTCCGCACGGGCGGCGTGACGGTCGACCAGAACTGGCAGGCGGCGAGGCCGGCGCCGGGCCCGGTGCCTCCGGTCGGGCTCGTCGGCGGCGTCGGGCTCGGCGAGGCGGTCCGGCTCGGGCTGGCGGCCGGTGAGGCGCTCCTCGACGGTGACGGGCTCGCCGGCGGCGGCGTGGAGGTGGGCGGCGGCGTCGTCGTGGGGCCACCGCCGGCGCCGGAGGTCAGGACGAAGTCGTCGGCGTAGTAGGTGGGCTGGCCGTACCAGCCGTGCACGAACACGGTCACGCTCGTGGTCGTGGCCGAGGTCGTGAACGACGTGGACAGCTGCTGGAAGGCGCCGCCGGTGGACGGGGTCCAGATGCTCGCCCCCGACGCTCCGATGTAGACATAACTGCCGTTGATCCAGGCCGTGAGGGTGTACGTCGTGTTGGGCGAGACCGCTACCGCCTGCGTGCACTGGGCCGTGTCGGCGGCACCGGGGCTGGCCTTGAGCGCAGCCGCTCCGGAGTGCACGGTGCCCGCCGCCGCGCTCACCGTGCCGCTGCACGACCACCCGGTCAGCCCGGACTCGAACCCGGGATCGCCAACCGCATTGGCCCCCGCACTCGCCGGCAGCACCATCGCGGTGATCCCCACCACCGCTGCGACGCTCGCACAGCCGGCCGCGACGGCCAGACCCTTCCACCTACGCATACACAGATGACAGTGGCTCAGCCATCCGAATGTCAAGGTTTGTTAACTGTTCCTGCCGACGATTTATGCCGCGCTTCAGGGGCGCGGCCACCGGGACCATCGTGATCGTCTACGCCCGATCCGCGCGCGGCTTGACGCGGACCAGTCCGGGGAGGTCCTCCTCAGCCGCCCACCGGAAGGCCGTCCGGAGCCCGGCCGGGTCGAGGTGCAGCGCCTCCATGATCGAGTGGTCCAGGTCCTCGGCCAGGACGGCGTCGCCGTCCTCGCCCCGCAGCGCGGCACCGAGGCGGTCCAGATCGACCGGGCCGACGCCGAACGGCGCGAACACCGCCGGATCGGCGCCGCCGGGGCCCTTCGGGTACGGGGCGTCGGCCGGATACTCGACGCCCCCGAGGCGGTACCGGGACGCCCCGTCGCCGTCGATGAACCAGTCGACGAGGAACTCCTGCTCGGAGACGTAGCTGTGGAAGTGCTCGCCGTTGCGGTACAGCTCGATGAAGACGACGTCCGAGTCGACGACGCTGTTGCTCGCGGCCAGGGTCCCCAGCTTCGCGCTGAGCAGCCGGGCGTGGGCGTCGGCATCGGCGTAGCCGTACCCGTTCTCGCGCGGGAGCACGGCCACCCGGCCCGGGCCCGCGGGCAGCAGCCAGGCGTTGCCGCCGAGGTCGGTCAGGGCGCTCACCACGTCGGCGAACTCCCCGACCACCAACACGTTCTGGTACGAAGTTCCCACGCGATCACGATAGAGCGCAGGCCCGTCCGGCGGGAGCGAAGCAGCGCCGCGCGTCGCCGAGCAGGCCGAAGCGTCGGCACCCGTCAGCGGTCGGCGAGTGACCGCAGCGCGGCCAGCAGCGCGGCCGGGTCGCGGACCGGCCCGAAGAACGCCGCGTCGGCCGCCTCCACCGCGGCGACGGCCGCCTGGGCCAGCGCCGCGCCCCGTTCGGTGACCCGCAGGCGGCGGGCCCGGGTGTCGGCCTGATCGACCTCGCGCCGGATCAGCGACTTCGCCTCCAGCTTGCGCAGCACCTGCGAGGTCATCTTCACGTCGGTGCCGGCCTGGGTCGCCACGGCGAGCTGGTTGGGGTCCTCGCCGTGGGAGTTGAGCCACCAGGTGGTGGTCAGCAGCACGAACTGCACGTGGGTCAGGTCCAGCGGGGCCAGCACCGCGGCGATGTCCCGCTGCCAGCGCAGGGTGACGTGCCACAGCAGGAATCCGGGGCTCTCGTCCGGCTGCAGCGGCACGGCTCAGCGCTCCGCGAGCCGGACCAGCGCGGCCACGACGTCGGGGAAGTCGGCCGTGATCGCCGGGCCAAGCTGCGGCCCGACCTGGTCGGCGGCGGGGCCGGTGATCTCGGTGCGGTAGACCACCCGCGTCGTGCCCCGCTCCCCCGGCTCCAGGCGATGGACGGTGCGCACCACGAAGTCGCCCGCGTCCATCTCGTCGGTGAACAGCGTTCCCGGCACCACCTCGGTCAGCCGCATCCGCAGCGGCTCACCGTCCGGCGGCGTCATCGTGAACTCGGTCCCGGCCGCGAACGGGCCGTCGACCTCGATCGCCGCGATGCCCGCGTTCCACCGCGGCCACTCCGCGATCGACGACCAGTGCCGCCAGAGCACCTCGGGTGCCGCGGTCGTCTCCGCACTGTGCTGGTACTCCCACATCGCCACTCCCATGAAATCGCAGATGAACTGCGCAAAGATTATCTGCGCGCAGACTAACTGTCAACGCGGCCGGCGTGGGCCTCGGCCTGCGCCCGGGCTAGGCTGCGTCACTTCGCGAAGGGACACACGCATGACCCCGCTCGACCTGAGCACGTACGACGGCCCGGCCACCCGCGGCGACATCGAGCGGTTCGCCGTGCTCTACCGGGCCGTCTTCACCGCACCGCCCTGGAACGAGGACGAGGCCCGGGTCGACGAGTTCCGCGCCCGCCTCGCCGACGACACCCACCGTCCGGGCTTCCGCGCCCTCGTGGCCCAGCTCGACGGCGACTGGGCCGGCTTCACCACCGCGTGGCCCACGCAGCCACCGTTCCCGACCGGCCGCGCCTACGGGGCCGTCCGCGACCAGCTCGGCCCGGCCCGCACCGACGAACTGCTCCTCGGCGCCCTGGAGATCGACGAGGTCGCGGTCGTCCCGGCCGCCCAGGGCCACGGCGTCGGCGGCCGCCTCCTCACGGCGACCCTGGCCACCGCCCCGGACCGCCGCGCCTGGCTGCTCACCTGGACCACGTCCCCGCAGGCGGTCGGCTTCTACAGGCGTCAGGGCTGGCACCCGGCCGAGCCGAACCCGTCCGCCGCCGAGGAGCTCGTCGTCTTCCTGAGCCCGGACCACCGATAGCACCGAGCGCGCCGATCCGCCGGGAAGGTCGTCGAGGCCGCCCGCGGAGGCCTACGCCCGAGGGGCGCCTGCGCACTCGCGGCGCCGCCCGCATGGTAGGTCTGGTGGGTGCACACCGTCGAACTGCTGCTGGACGAGCGCCTCGAGGCCGAGGTCCGGGCATCGTGGCGGCGGCTGTCGGCTGCCGGGCTGCCGAGCCTCGACACGCACCGGCACCCGACGAACCGGCCGCACCTGACGCTGCTCAGTGCGGCCTCGCTCGCCGGGCTGCCGCCGCTGACGCTGCCGGTCGAGGCGGAGCTGGGGCCGGTGCGCATGCTCGGCCGGGCGCTGGTCCTCGAGGTCCGCCCGGCGCCGGCGCTGCTGCGGCTCCAGGAGCAGGTGTGGGCGGCGCTTGACGGAGGCGATCGGTGGCCCGCGCCGGAGGCGTGGGTGCCGCACGTCAGCCTGGCCCTCAAGGTCCCCGAGGATCGGCGCGCGGCGGCGGTGGGGCTGTTCGGTGACCTGGAGCCGCTGCGCGGGTGGTTCACGGCGGCGCGCAGCTACGACACCGGGTCGCGGGCCGTCGTCGGGCTATGAGGCGGGTGCGGTACGGCGGAAGCGGTGAAACCGCCGGCCGGCCAGCTCGATCTCGCCGTCGGGGCGGAAGCCGAGGCGCCGGACGGCGGCGGCGGTACGGCGGCTCGGTGGCAGCAGGACCGTCACGGCCGGCAGGGCGAGCGGGCCGAACGCCTCGGCGAGGACCCGTTCGGCTATCGCGCGGCCGTGGCCCCAGAACGCCTGGCGCAGGACGAGGGCCAGGTCGGCGTCGCCGTCCTCGGGCTGCAGGCCGCCCCAGCCGGCGAACTCCCCGTCGACCAGGAACGCCCACGGCCCGTAGCCGTGCTCGTGCCACATGGCCTCCTTGGCGGCGACCCAGGCGGTGCACTCCGCGGGGCCGAAGACGCCGGTGGCCAGGGGCATGTGCCGGCGTACCCGGGGGTCGTTCATGAGGTCGATGAGCGCTTCGGGTGCGACCTGGGTGAGCCGGGCCAGCGTGAGCACCCCCGGGACATTACCGGCCGCCGGGCCGGGCTTCGTGACCCCGGGCAGCTGCGGCGGCCGCACGCTAGTCCACCGCACCCAAGCGGCGGACGGCCCGTTCCGCCGCGGCCGGGTCGGCGGTGTCGAGCTCGACGACGCGGTCGCCCAGCTGGATGTTGATCCGGCACCGGCGGCCGCGGCCCGCCGACAGCCAGCCCAGAATCGCGCCGAGGAGGGCGCGGAGCTGCTCCGGTGACTCCGGTGTCGCGCGCAGCGTGTCGGCGACCGGGCCGCTCAGTTCGCCCGGGCGCGGGCCGGCGCCGACCAGGTCGAGGCGGCTGCGCAGGGCCGGGGCGTCCTCGCGCAGCCAGCGGTAGAGGTCGGTCAGGATGAGGCCGGACTCGTCGTCCGGTGTGCTGAGGGCGAAGGTCGGCGGGGCCGGGGTGGACCGCCGGAAACGGACGATCGGCAGCGCATCGGCCGGGACCGCGGCGAACAGGGCGGTCAGCTCCCCCGGGCCGTCGGGGCTGTGGTTCTGGCGCAGCGCGCGGTACAGGTCAGCGGCGGTCGTGCCGGGGCGGATGAGTTCGCGGGCCACCAGCGCAGCGGTCGGGCGTATCGCGCCGGTGGCCACCACCGCCGGGGTGTTGCCGGCCCGCAGGAGCTGGTCGGCGAAGTCGTTGCGCAGCAGGACCTGCCGCATCGCCTCGGTCCGGCGCGGAGGGAGCGGGATGTCGAGGATCACCACCGGTGGCGCGGGCTGGCGGGCCAGCCAGGCGTCGAGCACCGTGACGCCGAGCGGAGCCGGGCCCTGGTCGTCGAAGTCGTAGTAGCCCGTGATGCCGCCGAACGAGATGCGCGGTACCCCGGCCGAGTCCTCCATGATGCCCTGGACGTAGACGACGGCGCCCGGGCCCTCCCGCAGGCCGAGCACCGGCATGAAGCCGGCCAGGTCCAGGTCGTAGGAGGCGCGCCCGGTGAACTCGCGGGGCCCGTGCGACGAGCTGACCGGCTCCAGCACCACGGCCGCCGGATACTCGCCGTCCGGTCTGGGGCCCCAGGGCAGCTCGCGCACCGCCGGCCAGAAGCTGTCGAACCGGGCCGGGTCACCCGCGCCGGTCTCGGCCGCGATCCGCTCGGCCTGGCGCCGGTACGGCGAGCCCGGCCCCTCCTCCGCCGCCGAGCGCCAGCACCAGCCCCCGTCGTCGCGGGCCGGCAGGAACAGCTCCCACGGGACCGTCGCGAGCCGGCCGTCGTGGGTGACGAGCCGCAGCTGGCGCGGCCCGGTGTCGCCGAGGTGCCGCAGCCGGTCGACGAGCCCGGAGGAGTGCGGCTCGGCCAGGAACCGGGACAGGTCGTGATAGGCCGCGTCCAGCAGCGCAGCGACGAACGGATCGGCCGGCCCGAAGAGCTCGGCCGCCGTGTCGGCAACGCGCAGCGACACCCGACCGTCGCCGGTGAGCGCCAGGTCCACCCGGACGCCCCAGGCCGCCAGGTCGTCGTCGGCCGCGGCCCAGTCGGGCGTCGCCACGGCGACGGGCCCGCCGGTGCGCCGCCGGTACCACGCATGCACCGCCGGGAACTGCTCCAGCCCGGGCAGCGCCGCCGGTACACCGGGCGGCGGCAGGGTGCCGCACCGCACGGCCAGGTCCGTGTACGCCACCCAGGCGTAGGGCGCCGCCAGCTCCACCGCGGCCGGCCAGGCCACGTCCAGCGCCTCCGCCGGCCCCCGGGTCAGCCGGACCACGTCGGCGTGGTGCAGTGTCCACAGTGGCCCGCGGCCGCCGGCGCAGAGGGCCAGGAGCCGATCATCCGGCAGCGGCTCCGATCGCCGGTGCAGCCAGCCGAGCCGGAACGCCCGGGCCGCGGGAGGCTGCACGAGGCCGAGCGTCTCGTACAGCGCCGCCAGGAACGCATCCGAGGTGGTCAGCGCCAGCCCGGCCGTCGCCACCGTCAGCCGGTCGACGCCGGCCACCTGCGGCAGGAGCCGGTGCAGCGGCTCGACGTCGCCGGCGACAAGCGCGCGCAGCACGGTCCGGCGCACCGCCTCCGGGTGCTCGTCGGCGACCGTGAGCCGCTGGGCGTTGCCGAGCCGCGCCTGGGCCGCCCGGAAGCCGGGGCCGGCCGCGAGGCACACCTCGACGGCGTCCAGCAGTGCGGTCAGGGCGGCCGGCACGTCCCGGCGGCCCAGTGCCTCGTCGTAGAGCCGGTCGAACAGCGCAACGGCGTTGTCGAACTCGTGGAGATCGCACAGCGCTCGCGCCCGGGCCCGCAGCACCTCCGGCCCGTCCCGCCCGTCCAGCAGCCGGACGGCCTCCTCGGGCCGGGCGGCCCGCCGGCCCGCCTCCGCGCGCAGCACGACCGCACGGTCCGACCGGTCGGGGCGCAGCATCTCCTGGGCCTCGACCGGCGAGCCACCGGCCAGCAGCAGCGCCGCCGCGGGCAGCCGCAGCCGCTTGTCACCGAACCGCCGCACGATCGCCAGCGGGCCCGCCGTGTCCAGCAGCCGGTCGGCGTCCGCCGCGAGGCGTTCGACGAACATCACCCCGGACGGCGGCAGCACGCTCAGCCGCCCCAGCTCGGCCCAGGCCCGCTCGGGCCGGCCCAGGCCGGCCTCGATCTCCGCCCGCAGCACCACGATCTCGGCGTCGTCGCCGGAGGGCAGCGACCCGCGGGCCGAGTCGAATGAGCCTTTCGCCACCAGTGACGCCGCGTGCGCCGACCGGCGCGCAAACCCGCCGGCGGCCCGGGTCAGGTCGCGATCGACGTGGTCCCAGCGGTCGGCCCGGCCCGTGGAGCGCATGAGCAGCGCCTCGGCCCAGGCCCGTTCGGCGTGGGCAGCCGCCTGCCACCGCCGCGGCACCAGGTGCACGACGTCCGCATGCAGCAGCTCGTCGCACAGCCGGATCACGCCCAGCGGATCGCCGGCCGCCGCCACCGCCGCGCGCCACCGCTCCTGCGCCGCCCGCGGGTCGAGGTGCAGCCGGTGGTAGACCTCCTCGGCGGTCCACTGTGGAGCGTTACCGGGGTCCTCGGCCGCGCGCCGGGCGAAGAACGCGGCGGCGTCCGCGTGCAGCCGGGCGAGGACGGACTGGCCCTCCAGCAGCCGCCGCATCGGTTTGGCGAATGTCGGATGGAACACCACGGTGGAGTCGTGCCGGCCGACCCAGGAGCCCTCGACCGCGTAGTCCAGCAGCCGCTCCCACAGCGCGTCGAAGTCCGGCGCCGCCAGCCCGGCCGGGAAGGTACCCCGCTGCGCCGACTCCGGGTCGCGGTCCGGCCGGTCGTCCTCGGTGCCCGCCAGCGCGGCCCGCAGATGCGGCATCACCACCGCCTCGGCCAGGTCGCGGGAGAGCCGGCGCGGGACGACGCCGTAGCGCACGAACCACTGCAGCCCACCGTCGATGCGATCGACGACCCGGTCCAGGCACCAGGCCACCTCCGGGTCGACGGCCGCCAGCTGCGCGGCGGTGATGTCCGGCGTGTACGTCACCAGGTCGGCGTACACGCCGAGCAGCCACGGCACCCCCTCGGCCCGCTCGACGATCACGGCCCGCAGCGGCGCCGGCTCCACACCGCGCCGGTCCCGCAGGTAGTCCTGCGCCTCCGCCGCGCTGAACGGCTCGACCATCAGGGGCTTCCACCCCAGGTCGCGCACCGAATCGGTCTGCCGGTCCTCGGCCGCGGTGCGCCGCCCGGCGACGACCAGCCGCAGCGCCGGCACCGCCGCCACCGTGTCGCGCAGCAGCCGCAGCAGGTCGCCGAGCCGCTCCCCGCGCAATGCCGGCTCCTCGAACGTGTCGAGCACGACGAGCACCGGCCCGGCCGGCCCGCCCTCGTCGAGCGCCTCCCGGAACAGCTCGCGGACCAGGTCGGCGTCCGGTGCCGGCGGCGCGGTGGCGGTGCTCGGCGGCAGCAGCGACGCGAGCGCCCGCTCCGCCTCGGTGGGGAGCAGGCCCGCCCGGACCGCGTCGAACGAGGTCAGCAGCTCCTGGAACGGTGCTCCAGGACACTGGGGGTTGAGCTGCCGGGCCCATTCCAGCAGTACCAGTGCCGGATGTTGCAGGATCGCGAACACGTCGGTGAAGTCGAAGTCGATCAGGGCGCACGGCACCCGGTCGGGGACGCAGCGGTGCGCGATGAACCGGTGGATGCTCGTCGACTTACCCATCCCGCCGGAGGCGTACAGCCGCAGCGCCCGGTGCCGCGGACCGCCCGGGCCGTCCCCGGCGGCCGCGTCCGGCGGGTCGGCCAGCAGCCGCTCGAGCGCGGCGTCGACGGCGCGGCGGGCCTGGTAGCGCTGGGTCCGCCGCCAGCTCGGCAGCCACAGGGTCCGGGCCCGCAGGTGCCGGGCCCGGTCGGCGCAGAGGGCCAGCAGCTCCGGCCCGGCCAGGTCGGTCAGTTCGGGGCTGGTGACGATGTCGAGGAGGTCCTGGCAGCCGGGCAGGTTCAGTGCCGCGTCCCGGGCCGCGAACAGCTCGGCGAAGCGCTGCCGGGCCGACTGCGGGTCGGCGATGATCAGGGCGCGCAGGCCCAGGTCGGCCCGCTCGTCGGCGCACTCGGTTGCCAGGCTGCCGGCCAGCTCGGCCAGCGCCGGCGGCACCGGGCGGCCCAGCGGGGCGAGCCCGGCGTCGGTCCACCAGGAGGCCAGGCCGTCGCGCCGCATCGGCTCCGGGACCCGGAACCGCCGGCCGGTGCTGGAGGTCGGCTCGATGCAGCGCGAGGCGACGAGCTCGGGCAGCGGGCGGCCGTCGCCCTGCAGTACCGCCGCGTAGACCTCGGCGTCGAAGGCGTCCGGCACGCTGCAGCGGCGGATCACGGAGCGGTCCGCGGTCGACAGCGTGGTGAAGGCGCTCACGACTCCTCCACGTCCAGGACCGCGCGCCGGGCCTGCCCCTCGGCGTCCACGAGCTCGTAGGCCCGCACCCGGGCCAGGGCGTCGGGTTCGGCGCGGCCGCCGGCCCACTGCTTGATCCGGCGCGTGATCGAGTGCCACTGATCCTCGGTGGGGGCCTTCTCGCGGTACCGGCTCAGCCCTCGCAGTCGCACACAGAACTCGTCGGCCAGGCGGACCACGTCCTCCCGGTGGAACAGCTGCACCTCGACGTCGCCGCGGCTGCGCAGCGCGGCGTCGAAGCGCCTGTCGACGAGCACCAGCCGGACCCGTCCGAGCTCGCCCTTCGCGGCCGGCACGATCAGGCGGGTCAGCACGTCGGCGTCGCCGGCGACGGGCGTGAACGGGTCGATGACGAGCACGATCCCCGCGGCCGGGACCGCCGCCTCCGCGAACGTGGCGAACAGCCCGGCCACCCGGCCCGGGTCGAGGGGGTCGTCGCTGGGGCGCACGACGCCGACGGCCGGTGCGGCGCCGTCGAGCGCGGCCCGGAACCGCTGCGCCGGGCCGGCCGCCTCCGGCCCGACCTCCGCCTCGACCGCGGCCACCATCCGGCGCAGCAGCCCGGCGTAGTCGAGCCGCCCGTCGGCCTCGATGGCGGCGGCCGGCGTGCCGTGGACCCGCGCGGTGAGCATCGTCCACTGCGCGACGGTGCTCTTGCCGGCCTTCGCCTCGCCGTGGATGGCCAGCAGCCCGCTGGCGTCGCGCAGCCAGCTCCACACCGCGCGGCGCACGTCGCAGCGGTCCACCATCTGCCGGATCGTGTCGGACGCCGGCTCGGGTACCGCCGCCAGCAGTGCTACCGCATCACCGGGCCGCGTGACCCGCAGCGCGTGCTCGGGCGCGGTGGCGACGGTCAGGACCGGCACCGCCCACTCGTGGTCGCGGAACCGCGGCCGGCTCCACAGCAGCCGGGCGCGGGCCCGGGCGACGGCCACGTCGACCGGCACCGCCTCGGCCAGCGCGCCGTAGAGTTCGCGGGCGAACGCGACGCCGGCCTGGGCCCGCACGTCGCCCTGGGTGGTGACGACGGCCGGAACTCCGGCGGTCAGGAAGGCGGCGCCGACGCCGCGGACGGCGGCCGTCTCCCCCGCGGTCCGGCAGGCGTTGAGCACGACCAGGCGCGGGCACGGCAGCTGGTTGCTGGCGATGACGGCCGGGTTGATGGACCAGCCGCTCTCGACCCGCAGCTGGGCCCGGCCGCCCGGGCGCTGCTCACCGTGGCCGATGAAGTGCAGGATGTGCCGTTCGGTGCGCATCGCCGCGATGAACTCGTCCATCGCCGGTTCGATGAGCACCTCCACGTTCCAGCAGGCGGGCAGGCCGCTGACGGCGTGGTAGATGGCGTCGATCTCGGCGGCCACGCCCAGGTCGCCGGTGCGGTCGGCGTCGCCGGCCACCACCAGCATCTCGACCGGCGCGCACAGCGGCGCGGGTGGCTCCCGGTCGGCGACGACGCGGGCCGCCGGGCGGTGCTCGCCGCCGAAGAGCCAGGCGTCGTCGGGCGCCTGCATGAGCTCCCACGGCAGCGCCAGCACCTGGGGTGCCGCATCGGCGAGGTCGAGCAGCAGGCGGGCGCCGTCCTCGGGGGTGGCCGCGCCGGCGCCGAACAGCGCGTCGAACAGCCCGCGCCCGACGGCCGACAGCCGGTCCTCGTCGGCGCTGCGGTCGATCTGGATCTGGTACTTCCCCAGCTCCGCCAGCGCCACGACGCGCTCCGGGGCGCCGTCGACCGCGACCCGGACGGCATCGTCGCCGCCGGGCCGCACCGTCACCCGCACCGTGTGCACGCTCAGCCGCCCAGCCAGCCGACGATCCGCTCCCGCACCTGCGGATGCCCGAAGAACCCGGTGTGCGCGGTGAACGGCGGCCCGCCCACGACATGGAACGGCTCGTCCACGATGTACCGGCCGGCCCGGTACACCCCCTCGGTCGGCACCACGAGGTCGTTGGGCGCGGCGAAGAGCAGGTCGACCAGGCCGTCGAGGGCGCGCAGGGGCAGCGCCGCGCCGTCGCCGGGCTCGAAGTCGGTGGTCGCCGCGAACACCCGCGTCGACCCGGGGCGCGGGCCGGCGTTGAGGGCGGTGAGCCAGTCGCCGTCCGGGCTCATCGCGGCGATGCCCGGCAGGCCCTGGTGCGCACCGGTGGCGAGGTCCTTCACGATCTCCAGCACCACGTCGACGACGGTCCCGGTGGCGTCGTCGAGGAACAGGGTGGCCAGGTTCGTCACGACGTCGAGCAGCGCGCGCAGCTTGTCGGTGCGGGCCAGCACCGTGCCGGCGTTGGGCACGGCCACGTGCACGAGCCGCTCGACGACCGGCACCGGCCGCCCGGCCGTCGCCGCGACGCCGGGGTCGCTCAGGACCCGCGACACGAGCCCGCCGCGGGAGTGGGCCACCACGTCGAGGCGCACCGGCCGGTCCGCGGGCAGCCGCCGTAGCAGCCAGGCGACGTTGTCGACCGGCCGCTCGTGCAGCGTCGGATGGTCGAAGACCAGGATCCGGCCCTGGTACCGCTTCAGCAGCCTCCCCATCGCGTCGGCATCGGCGGCCAGGCCGGCGAACCCGGAGTGCCCGACGCTGAAGGTCCCGTGCACCAGCAGCAGCACCGGGTCGTCGGCCCCGCGGAACCAGTCCGCGTCCACCATGGACAGTCCGGACCGGGCGGTCGGGTCGAAGTACCCGGCGCCGGCGTCCCACAGGCCGTAGGGCCGGTTGCGCTCCTCCCAGCGCCGGGCGAGCGAGGCCGCGACCCGCCCGGCCGCCCACTCGATCGGAAACCGCAGCAGGTGCAGGATCTTCCGGCGGCCGAAGTCGAGCAGCCCGCGCTGGGTCGCCGGCCCGGTCTGCAGCTCGTACTGCTCGACCGGCACCGCGAACGTCTGCCCGTCCCCGGGCCCGCGCTGCGCCGGTCCGGCCGCGCCGTCCGGCTCGGCGATGTGCCACCGCAGGACCCCGGCGCCGTCGACCTCGAGCAGCACCTGGCCCTCGTCCGGGCGGTCCGGGAACGGCACGGTGACGTCGAGCCGGGCCGGCTGGGCCTCGGCCCGCACGCCGATGGCCGGCGCGGCCGTGGACTGCAGGTCCTCGAACGTCAGGGTCAGGTCGAGGCGCAGCCCGGTGCGTTCGAGCGCGGCGTCGAGCCGGGCCGCGTCGTCCGCGTCCAGGCCGACCGGCAGGCCGCCGCCGCGGACCCCGCCCGGCCCGGCCTCCTGGGGGTCCGACACGGTGCCGGAGGTCTCGTGGGCGGCGATGGTGACGCCGGGCAGCAGCACCACCTCACCGGGCGCGAACGACCTCATTGCCGATCCTCCATGGGGTTGACGGGCCCGCGCCAGGTGACACGCAGCCGCGGATGGCCGAAGAACAGGTACGCGAGGCGCGACGGGTGCCGCCCGGCGGCGGCCCGCTGGCCGCGCAGGTAGGCGGCCGGAGACTGCCCGGCGAACACCGCTTGATAGAAGCCGGTCCCGATGTCGTACGCGACGTCGTCATCGACCTTCCACAGCGGCGCGAGCACCGCCCCGACCCCCAGGCCGGTGAACGCGGCCGCCATCCCGGCCGACCGGCCCAGCGAGTCGTTGGCCTGCCCGAGCTGGCAGGCGTTGAGGAACACCAGCCGGCCCCCGAACCGCTCGACCCCACCGACCTCGCTGGAGGTCAGGTAGCCGTCGGTGAGCAGCAGCCCGTCGCTGATCCCGAACGCGTCGAACCGGCCGTGGATCGCGAAGTGCACGATGTCGTACGCCGGATCGGCGTCCAGCAGGGCGGCCACCGCCTGTTTCGTGGCGTCCACCGGGGTGCAGGTGTAGGCCCGCCGCAGCTGCTCGGCCTCGGCCCGGGCCTTCGGGAGGTCCTCGCGGGTGTAGGTGCCGCAGACGGCGGCCATGGTCGCCGCCTCGATCCGGGCCGGCGGCACCTTCACCTGGTCGCGGCCGACACCCGTGAGCCACCGGCCGATCCGGGCGTAGCCGCCGAGGACGTCCTGGCCGGGCTCGCGCAGGTCGCGGGGCACCTGGGCGAGCTCCCACGGCACATACGGGTCGACCGTCGCCAGCATCACCGCCGCCCCGGCGCCGACCGCGCGCAGCGCGCCCCAGACCGGCTCGGGGATCGCCTCGGCGACGGTCCGGCCCAGGTCCCGCAGCAGCGCGTCCGGGTCGGCCTGCCGCCGGTCGATGTTGCGGTAGGCGTTGGCGGTGAACTCGCCGAGCTTCTGCCCGACGGTGCCGAGGACCGGTTGGCGCAGCGTCACGCCGGGCCGGGGTGACAGGACCGTCCAGGCGAGCTGGTCGGGCCGGTTGGCCTCGCCGACCACCAGGTAGAGGTCGGCGGCGTCGGCCGAGTCGGCGTCGAGCGTCCACGCGGTGGTCGCGCTCGCCGGCGCCACGGCCGCGCGCAGCCCGTGCGGCTCGGCCGGCGCCGGTGTGCCGGCCGGCCGGACCTCGACGCTGCGCCAGGCGACGCCGAGCAGCTGGCCGCCGATGTGGAAGCTCGCCTGGATCTGCCGGCTCGCGTTGTAGGCGGGGTCGTCGACGGCCATGATCCGCACCGCCTCGACGGGCAGCGGATCGTCCTCGACGACGTGCAGGGTCACGGTCTCGCGCACGGTGCCGAGCATCCGGAACCCGTTGAGACTCAGGCTCACGGTGACGTCGACGTCACCGGGCGGCAGCGTCAGCGGCCCGGGCGCGACGGTGCCACCGGCGGAGGTGTCGGCCGCGGACAGCCCGACCTCGAGGAAGAACGGCACGGCCGCCTCGACCTGGGCCGGCGCGCCGAGCAGCGGGTGGGCGATCCGCGGCGCCCGCGGCCGGTCGTCCCCGGCGGCCGGCAGCACCTCCCCGTCGGCCTGCGGGTCGAAGATGGCGGGGCCCCACTCCCAGGCGCGGCTCGCGCCGCGGGCCTCGGCGCGCACGACGGCGAGATGGCGGAAGTCCGGGCCGAGCCGCACCGCGACGTCGGTGTCGACCCGGCCGACGTGCGGGGCGACCCGGGCCAGTGCCGGCAGCATCCGGGGCAGCTCCGTGCGGTCCATGGTGAGCAGCACCTCGTCGGCGGCGACGAACGACAGCGCGGCGCCGGCGGCCCGCGGCTCCGCGTCGATGTCGATCGCCGGCATCCCGGCGAGGCCCCCGGTGACCTCGGCCACCGCGGCGATGCGCCGGACCGCGAGGTGCAGCGCGGCGTCGGGCCGGGCCCGGTCGAGCAGCCGCTCCAGGAGCCGGTCGAGCAGCCGGCGCAGCGCCGCGTCGTCGAGGCCGCGCAGCGGCGTCAGGTCATCGGGGAACGCGGGGTCGTCGAGCCGCTCGACGATCCGGCGGGCGAGGTCGCGGCCCCGGGCCGCCTCGGCCGGGTCAGACACCCGGCCCGCCCCGCCCTCGGCCGGCAGATCGCGCAGCACGGCGGCGGCCGCCTCCCGGACCCGCACGTCGAGCAGGCCGGACCCGGCCAGGAAGGACAGCACGTCCCTGGGCGATTCGCTCATCTGCTCCCTTCCGGCCACGAACCGGATGACCGGCCGTCGGCTCGACCGTACCGTCGGTGACGCCATGACCGTTATCGACCGAACCGGTGGCCCGCCCGATCGCGCGGCGGACCTGCTCCGGGCCGCCGCCCGGATGCGCCATCCGTTACGGTTCTCGATCGGTGACCCGATTCGGGGCGGCTCACCGGGGCCGCCCCGACATGGATTGTGAGGCTGGCGGCATGGGGGCGAACGGCAACGAGTGGTCGCCGTGGGCGATTCCGCCGGGAGACGTCGCCGGGGGTGACGCCCCGGTCGCCGAGCCGGCCCCGGTCAACCCGGCCGACGCGCCCACCGCCCAGCACCCGGTCGTGCCGGTCGCCCCACCGATCGCACTGCCACCGGCCGCGCCACCACCGGTCCCGCTGGCACCGGCCGCGCCACCGGCCTACGGTCCGCCGCCGCCGGTCGCTGCGCCGCCGCCGGTGTTCGGGCCGCCGGGGGCTCCGGTCGCGGGCGGGCGCCGGCGGACCGGGCTGGTGCTGGCGGCGGCGGGGGCCGCCGTCGCTGTGGTGGCCGGTGTGGTGGCGGTCGTGGTGCTGCGCGGCTCGGATGACGGCACGCCGTCGTCGGCCGCCGTGCAGGGGCCGCAGTCGTCGGCCGGGGCCGAGCAGAGCGGTGCCGGGTCGCCGGCTGCGGGCGGCAACCGGGACATCGCGTCGCCGCTGCCGAGTGCTTCGACGCCGCCCGCCCAGCTCGAGCCCGGATTCGCGCTCACCGCGGGGCAGGCGCTGCGGTCGGCGAACGGGAAGTACACCCTCACGCAGCAGCCGGACGGCAACCTCGTCCTGGCCGACGAGGCGAAGCGCGTGCAGTGGTCCTCGCAGACCTCGGCGAACCCGGGCGCGACGGCCAGCCTCGACCGCACCGGGGACTTCGTCGTCTACGCCAAGAGCGGCACCGTGCTGTGGCGCAGCTCCGTCAACGGCCAGGGCGCGCTGCTCCAGGTCCGCGACGACGGCACCGCCACGATGACGCGGGCCGACCGGCAGGAGGTCTGGTCGAGCAGAAACGAGCGGACGCGGCTGTACCCCGGGCAGGCCCTCAACGCCGGCCAGCAGCGCCGATCGTCCGACGGCCGGTTCTCCCTGGCCCAGAACGCGGACGGCAACCTGGTCGTGACCGACGCCGGCAAGAAGGTCGTCTGGAATGCGCAGACCAGCGGCCACCAGGGCGCCTACACGCTGATGCAGTCCGACGGCAACCTGGTGGTGTACGGCGCCGACAAGCAGCCGCTGTGGTCCTCCGGCACGTTCGGCAGCAGCGGGGCCGCGGCTGTGCTCAACACCGACGGGAACCTCGCGCTCACCGTCGGCGGCAAAGTCGTCTGGGGCACCGCGACCGACGGCACCACCAAACTGACAGCCGGCCAGCGCCTCCTGGCCGGCCAGTCCCGCGCGGCGCCGAACGGCCAGTTCACGCTCCTCATGCAGCCCGACGGCAACCTGGTCCTGCAGAACGCGGCCAAGGCCGTCCTCTGGCGCAGCAACACCGGCGGCCACCCCGGCGCCTCACTGCGGATGCAGGCCGACGGCAACCTGGTCGTCTACGAGGGCGGTACCGGCTCCACCACAGCGCTCTGGAGCACGAAGACCACCGGCCGGGCCGCCACCTACCTGCAGGTCCTGGACAACGGCACGGTCACCCTCAACACCGCGGCCGGCCAGGCGGTCTGGAAGGCCCCCTGACGCATGTCGTCCGGGCCCGGGCAGCCGCGTGCGGCGGCGGCCCGGCCGGGCCCCCATCGCGGCGCCGACTGACAACGGCCCCGGTCCGACAGCTGTCGGACCGGGGCCGGCGTGCGTGGCGCGGGGCCGGGGGCTCAGTAGACGGTCGGGTCCTCGTCGTAGCCGGGCTGCCGCTGCTGCGGCGGGCGGGCGTGACGCGGCGCCGGGGGCTCGGGCGCCGGGTCGGCGCCGCCCAGGACCGCGGGAGCGTTGGGCAGGTCGTCGCCCCACACCATCTCGTCCTCGGTCAGCCAGGTGCGGTGCTCCTCGTCCTCGTCCTCGAGGCCGCGGCGGGCCGCGGCGGCGCCGCCCGGGCCGCCCCGGGCCCCCCGGTTGATGCCCAGGCTGCCCTCCTCGGCCATGCCGGACGGGACACCGGAGAACGGGTTGCCGGGGCGGCCGATGCCGCCGGCCGCCTCCGCGTTGGCCAGGTTGGCACCGGCGCCGGCGCCGGCGCCGAAGGGGAGTTTGCTCGCGCCGTAGGCGCCGAGGCCGATGGCGGCGGCCGCGCCGAGGCCGGCCGCGGTCATGCCGCCCGGGCCGCCGAGCAGCGAGCCGCCGGTGCCGGACAGGCCGCTGCCGTAGACGAGGGAGTCGGCGTCGGCGTCGGGGTCGGGGATCGCGCCGGTCGTGTCGTCGGCGCCGGAGAGGCTGGTGACCGTGCTGGTCTCGGTCGGGTCGACGACCGGGGCGGCGGTGAAGGTGGCGGCGTTGGTGCCGGCCGGGCCGGCGTGCACCGCCTTGGTGCCGGGGCCGGTCGTGGTGTCGGTCAGCACGTTCGTCGTGTCGACCGGCACGCCCTCCTCGGGGCCGGTCACCTCGTCCGGCATGCGGTCGGTGGTGTAGTAGCCGACGGCCAGGTCGGTGACGATCTGCACCATCCGGTCGTGGGCCTTCTTCTTCTCTTCCTCGTCCTCGTCGTGACCCATCCAGCCGCCGATGACGCCGCCGGCCACCATCCCGGGCGGGCCGAGCGGGGAGCCGATGGCGGCGCCGATGGCCGCGTCCTTGATGGTCTTGTCGTGGTCGTCGGTCTTCGCCGGGTTGTCCTTCTCCGCCTGCGTGCGGGCCTCTTTCAGCAGCGGCACCCAGTTGGTCAGGGTGGTCTGCACCGAGTCCATGTCGGCGTGCAGGCTGGAGGCGAAGTCCGCGATGAGACCGAGGCGGCGCTGATACTCGATGCCGGCGTCGCTCGCCCAGCTCTTGTGCAGGCCGGCCAGGTCGGCGTGCAGCGTGTCGCGCAGCGTGCCGAGCGTGTTGCGCAACGAGGTGATCTTCGCGGCGACCGCGGCGACCTGTTCGGGGTCGCTGGCCATGATCTGCTGGTACAGCTGCTCGTGGCTCACGCCCGCGTACTTGGCGTGGAAGTCTTCGGTCACGGCTGCTCCCCGAGGGCCGTGGGCACGGTGGAGAGGGCGCCCTTGATCTCGTTGGCCTGAGCCGCGTTCAGCGACTCGGTGGTGTGGTAGTTGGCCGCGATCGTGGTCGTCGCCTTCTGGGCGGCGGTGATCGCGTTGTGCAGCTGCTGGACGCGCTGCTCGAACTGGTGGTACAGCGCCGTGTAGGCCTGCTCGGCCTTGACCGCGTCGTCGAACGTCCCGAGCTGGGGCACCTTGACGATGCCGCCCGAGGTGAGCGTCGCGTCGTGCTGCAGACTCGTCAGCACCGTCCGGGCCTCACTCAACCGCCCGGCGAGCCGGGTGTTGAACTCGCCCAACGAGATCATGTTGATCGATGAGCCTTCGCCTGGCATGACCGTCCCACCCCCGTAGCCGTCGGTCGCACATCATAAACACACTCGTACGCTGCCCAGAGTAATCGATGCGCGCCCATCCGCGCCGCCCCGTTCCCGGCCGCCGCGGGGCCCGCCGGTCAGCCCGACGAACGCACCGACGGGGTGGCCGCCACGTTGCCCGCGGGCAGGAAGCTCAGCGCGGCCGCCGGGTCGAGCGTCGGCCCGGTCGGCACCAGCGCGAGCAGGTCACGGTCGATCGGCACCGGCTTCACCTCACCGAACCCGAGCGACGCCTGCGCACCCCCGCCGGACGAGCCGGCACCGCCGTCGCCGGACTTCGGCCCGGCCGCCAGCGGATACTTGATGCCCTGGTCGGTGATCAGGTACACCGTGGTCACGGCGTCCGAGCCGGGGACCGGCAGCAGCCGGACCAGCGCGCCGTGCCCGCCCGCGATCACCACCCGGTCGGCGCTCAGCACGCCGTCGATCCCGTTCCGGGGCGCGCTGACGTCGCCGTTGGTGATCTGGGCGAGGGCGCCGGGGATCTGGCCGTGCAGGTCGACCGTCAGGGTCTGCGCGGCCGGGTCGGACTGGCCGGCGGCGAACTTCGCGCAGACGGTGGTGCCGGCCGGCACCTGGCGCATCGTCCACAGCGTGCGCGGCATGCCCGGCGGGTCGAAGTCGACGTTGGCGAGCGCGGCGCCGGCCACGGCCGGGGCGAGCTCGGTCGGGCGGGCGGCGCCGCCGGCCACCAGCAGGTCGGCCGTCACCTCACCGATCGTGGCCAGGCCCTGCGCGAGCATGACGTAGTAGACGTTGTTGCTGCGGTACAGCGTGCCGACGGGTACCGATGCGCCGCTGATCTTCTTCTGACTGGCCCCGCCCTTGCCGGGGATCACCGGCACGGCCAGATCGGGGCCGGCGGGCAGCGCGTTGACGAACGCGTCGTCCACGACCACCGGCCGGACCGCGGAGAGGTTGAGCGCCGCGCGGACCGGGCCGCTCGACTGCCCGGCCGGCACCTTCAGCCGCACCCCGTGCAGCAGCACGAACGTGGCGCCGTCGGTGCCGAGCTGCATCAGCATGCCCTCGTCGCCGAGCCCGGCGCCGTCCGGGACGGCGCTGCCGATCAGCAGCGACGTGGTGAGCGTCGCGGTCGAGGCCGAGCGTGGCCCTTCGCACACCTGCCACGGCAGCCCCAGCAGCGACTTGGCGTCGGGCAGCGAGTCGGGCGCGCCGGCGATGCCGACCGGGACCCCGCGCGGGATGTCGCGCAGCTTCTTGCTGGAGACCGTGGAGACGCTCGGGGTCGCGCTGCCCATGATGAGCCGGGCCGAGGCGTAGTTGAGCACCGGGTACAGCCGGCCCTGCAGGTAGACGAACCGGGCCCCGGACTCCTCCTCGATGACTATCGAGTTCTCCTCGACCGAGCCGCCGCCGGGGTTGATCTGCCCGTAGATGCCGAACGCCGCGAAGACGATGGTGGCGAGCATGACGCTGCCGAAGATGGCCAGACCGAGCCGGCGCATGGGCAGATCGGTCGTCTCCGGCTCGCCGGAAAGCAGGGCCGACACGATTCGCCGCGTGACGAAACGGTGCGCCCGGACCTGCTCACTGCGAGTACGCATGCAGCCTCTTCCTCACTTGCCTCGCGCTGGGCTGGCGCCGCAGATCGGCACGGTCCCCTTAGGATAGGTGCCGGACGATAGGGTGCGGGGACCCGGATCGCCACTGCGGCCGGGCGGTGTGACGCGAAAGGCAGCGGATGGCGACGGTGGCCTCGGTTCCGCGACAGCGGGTGGCAACGCGGACGGTCTTCGCCGTCCGGCGGCGGCGCGGCGGACTCGGCGACTTCCCGATCGGCCGGGTGATGCTCGCCCAGGTCGCGCTCCTGGCCATCGCGCTGGCCGTGCTGGTGGCCGACCCGTTGCTCAAGGTGGTCTGCGGGGCGGCCGCGGTGGTGCTGCTGCTGGCCGTCTCCGTCCGCATCGGCGGCCGGTGGTGGCTGACGCAGCTGCGGCGCCGGGGCGCACTGAGAGTCCGGCGCCAGGCCGCCCGCCGGGCGATGGGTGTGGCGACCCGCAGCGGCGACACCCGCCTCGTCGCGCTGGCCGCGCTCGCCCCCGGCGCCTCGATCGGCGAGTTTCACGACCGGGGCAGCGACATCGGCATCGGCCAGGACGAGCACGGCTGGTACTGCGCGCTCGTCGTCGCCCCGTTCGCCTCGCTCGACGGCACCCGGCGGGCCTCGTTCTCGCTGGACCGCCTGGCCCGGGTCCTCTCCGAGACGTCGGTGCCGGTCTCCCGGATGCAGGTGGTCACCTGTGCGCTGCCCGCGCCGCGCGAGCTCGCCGGCGCCGCGGTCGCCCAGTCCTACCGTGAGCTGCTCGGCAACGACCCGGTGCCGGCCGACCAGACGATCTGGGTCGCGGTGCGGCTCGGCCCGGCGGACGCCGCCGACGCGGCCGCCAGCCGGGGTGGCGGCGTGGAGGGCGTGCACCGCGCGCTGGCCACGAGCATCGCCCGGATCGGCAAGGCCCTGTCCGAGGTCGACGTGCCACACCGGGTCCTCGACGGGCTCGAGCTGCTCGACGCGGTCAGCGGCGCGATCGGCGGTGCGGCCGGCCCCGGCGCCGAACACGCACAGTCCTGGCAGGCCGACGGCCTGTCGCAGGTGTGCTTCGAGGTCACCGAGTGGCCGTCGGGGCACCCGGCGGAGTTCCTCACCGGCTTCAGCCACCTGCCGGCGTCCCTCGTGAGCGTGTCGGTGCTGGTCAGCCCGGCCGAAGGCGAGGTCGGGCTGCGCGGGCTGATCCGGATCGGGGCGCCTCCGGGCGGCATCGGCAACGCCGGGCGGGCCGTCGAGGAGCAGGCCCGCCGGGCCGGCGGCCGGGTGCGGCGGCTGGACGACGAGCACGGGCCCGCCGTCTACGCGACCTGCCCGACGGGAGGCGGAGCATGAGCGCGGGACCGGTCGGCGCCGGCGCGGGCACCCATCTCGGCGCGGCCGAGCAGCTGGCCTGGCTGCGGGTCCAGGCCGACCCGGCCGGGCTGGTGCTCGGCCGCAGTGTCGAGCGCGAGCTGGTGCCGGTGCGGCTGTTCCGCGAGGACCCGGTCCGGGCCACCCTCATCGGCGGCTGGTGGCTGGCGTCGCTTGTGGCCTTCCGGGCGCTCGCGGTGGGCGCCCTGGTCGCGGTCAACACGACGGCCCCCGATCGCTGGCACCCCCTCGTGCGGGCCGTGCAGGGCTCCGACCGGCTGGCCGTGATGGTCGGTGACCGGCCGGTCAAGGCGGCCGCCAGCTGGTCGAGCCCGATGCTGCTCATCGACGACCTCGGCCCCTACGCGCCCGCCGCCCGCGGGACCCTGACGCCCTGGCAGACCCGGCTCACCGTGCTGCCCTGGCTGACCCCGGCCGGCGCGGTGGTGGCCGGCTCGGCCACGCTGCTGATGACCCAGCGGCTGGCCCCCGAGGAGGTCGGCCTGCTGCGGATGGACGACCGGACGGCGGGCCTGATCCAGGCCATGCACGACGACATGGTGGCGCTCGTCGGCGGCGGCGCCAATCGCTACGTCTGGCTGACCCCGACAAGCGTGGAGACGCACTTCTTCGGGGCGCCGCACCGCTCGCGCTGACCGCCGGCGCGAGCGGTGCGCCGCTGCGGGCGCGGCGGGCGGGCGTTCAGGCCTTGAGCGAGCGGACCCAGGCGTAGAGGTTGCAGACCCACAGCACCAGCGGCACCACGGAGACGATGAGCGTCGTCTCCAGGATGTCGAGCACCCGGGCCCAGACGGGGCTGATCCGCCGCCCGGCGCCGGCCAGGCCGAAGCCGACGCTGATGATCGCCAGCACGATGAGCGTCCCGAGGACCAGGGTGAGGCGCTGCATCGCGGACGTGGCGAGGAACCCGGCCAATGCCACCGCACCCAGCGCCGCCGAGCCGGCGATGAGCAGCGGCAGCCGCTGCCTCAGGCCGAGGAACCAGCGGGCCCGGATCAACAGCAGCAGCGCCAGAACGGCGCACAGGATCAGATCGGGCACGGCGTGACTGACGGCGAGGACGACGGCCGCGCCCAGGCCGACGGCGGCGACCCAGCCGAGCATCGCGGTCAGGAACTCGTCGGCCCGCCGGCTGCGCTCCAGCACCCGCTGCCCGTCCACGGTGGTGGCGTCGGCCCGCAGCTCCTCCGGGTCGGTGGGGACCGTCGGGATCGGCAGCCGGGCCATGCGGTAGGACAGCATCGGCGTGGCCGGCAGCAGCGCGAAGGCCAGGGCGAAGACCACGGCGGCACCGGCCGCGGGGCTGCCGCCGAAGACCAGGTCGATCGCGGCGCCGATGCAGATGGCGACGCCGGCCGCCGCCGCGGCCAGGAACACCGGTGTGGCGTCGGCCACGGCGACCGCGGCGATGCTGGCGAAGACGGCCACCGCGGCGCCGCCGATGAGCACGTTCGCCGCGCTGAGGTGGGTGAGCGAGCGGTCACCGGCCAGCACCAGCAGCCCGCCGATCCCGCCGTACACGATGCCGACCAGACCGAACGCGACGCCGGAGCGGCTGTCGGCAAGCGCCCGGGAGGTGATCATCCCGGTCAGCACCAGCGCCGCCCCGACGACCAGACCCACCAGCGCGCCCGGCAGCTGCGGCGGCCCCGCCGCCAGCGCGACGAGCGCGCCGGCGAGCAGCGCGCACACGCCGAGACCGAGGGCGAAGCGGCGGGCGTTGGCCGGCTGCCAGCGGCTGCCCCGCTCCTGCGTGCCGGTGGCGACGGCGTCGACGACGTCGTCGAAGACCACCTCGGGCGCGGCCTGGGCGCGGGGCGTGAAGTACAGCAGCTCGCCGTCGCGGATCTCCAGCTGGGCGCTGGTCCGCGACGAGTCGAGCGGCAGACTGCCCAGCCGGGACAGCACCCAGCCACCGTTGCTGACGCCCTCGTCGGCCAGGTCGGGCCGGGCGTAACGCAGCAGGGTGGGCAGCAGGTCGGCGAGGGGGACGTCGGCCGGAAGGGCGAGGTCGACCCGGCTCTGCGGGGCCACGATCGTGACCTTGCTCAGCCCGCCGCCGGCAACGGTCGGCACGAGGGGCACTCCTTCTTCGTCAGGACTATTAGGCTCACTCGATGTCAGGCAGAGCGTACCCAGAACGGCCTTCGTCCAGGGGCCCCCGGGTCATGGTTACGGCACGCCGGTCAGACTGTCACGCACGGGCCTGACCAGGGAGGGAATCGTGAGTACCGTCATCTTCGGCCGGCCGCCCCGGCAGCAGGGCCCTCAGCTGCCCCGCGGTGAGCTGCTGCTGGAGTCGCCGCCGGAGCTGCCCGAGAACCTGCCGGGCGGGGCGGGCCGGCTCCTGATGCTGCTGCCGATGGTGGCCGGCGCGGGCGCCATGGCGTTCATGTACGCCGGCCGCGGCGGCGGCATGATGACGTACGTGACCGGCGCGATCTTCGCCGTGTCGATGCTCGGCATGGGCGTGGGCTCGATGGCCGCGGGCGGCGGGGGCAACAGCAAGGCCGAGATCGACGCCGAGCGCCGCGACTACATGCGCTACCTGGCCCAGGTGCGCCGGCAGGCCCGGCGCGCGGCCGCGCAGCAGCGGGCCGCGCTCGCCTGGTTGTATCCGCCGCCTGACGCGCTGTGGTCGATCGCCGCGTCCCGGCGGATGTGGGAGCGGCGGAGCACCGACGACGACTTCGGCCAGGTCCGGGTGGCCGTCGGGCCGCAGAAGCTGGCCGTGAAGCTTGTCACGCCGGAGACGAAGCCCCTGGCGGACCTGGAGCCGATGAGCGCCATCGGCCTGCGCCGGTTCGTGCGCGCGCACTCCATCGTGCCCAACCTGCCGATCGCGGTGTCGCTGCGGGCGTTCGGCCGGGTCGTGCTGCAGGGCGATCGGCCCACCACGACCGCCCTGGCCCGGGCACTCGTCGGCCAGCTGGTGACGTTCCAGGCGCCCGAGGAGCTGGTGATCGCGGTGGTGGCCGCGCCCGAGCGCCAGGGCGAGTGGCAGTGGGTCAAGTGGCTGCCGCACGCCCAGAACCCGCGCCAGGTCGACGGGGCCGGGCCGGTCCGCCTGGTCGCCTCCACGCTCACCGAGATGGAGGAGATGCTCGCCGACGAGCTGGCCGGCCGGCCGCGCCACCGCTCGGAGGCCAAGCCGCTGACCACGGCCGCCCACGTGCTGGTGGTCCTCGACGGCGGCGAGGTGGCCCCGACCTGCCAGCTGCTCGGCCCGGGCCTGCAGGGCACCACGGTGCTCGACCTGTCCGGCATGGTCCCCCGCGACGCCGGCAAGTGGCTGCTGCACCTCACCGTCTCCCCCGGCTCCGCGCACGTCAGCCAGGGCACCAAGAGCACGTCGCTTGGCACGCCCGACGCGATGACGATCCAGCAGGCCGAGGGGCTGGCCCGCCAGCTGTCGGCGTATCGGCTGTCGCAGCAGGCCACCGCCGACGAGCCGCTGGCCCGCACCATGGAGCTGCCGGACCTGCTCGGCCTCGGCGACGCCGCGAACATCGACACCCGGATCAACTGGCGCCCCCGGCCGCTGCGCGAGCAGCTGCGGGTGCCGCTGGGCCCGGGGCCGGACGGCTCGGTGGTGGAGCTGGACTTCAAGGAGTCGGCGCTGGAGGGCATGGGCCCGCACGGCCTGGTGGTCGGCGCGACAGGCGCGGGCAAGAGCGAGCTGCTGCGGACGATCGTGTCGGCGCTGGCCGTCAACCACTCCTCGGAGGACCTCAACTTCGTCCTCATCGACTACAAGGGTGGTGCGACGTTCGCCTCGATGGAGGCGCTGCCGCACACCAGCGCCGTCATCACCAACCTGAAGAACGACCTGCCCCGCGTCGACCGCATGCAGGAGGCCATCCGCGGTGAGCTGGTGCGCCGCCAGGAGCTGCTGCTGTCGGCGGGCAATTTCGTCAACCGGCACGAGTACGAGAAGGCGCGCAAGGCCGGCGCACCCCTGAACCCGCTGCCCAGCCTCATGGTGATCTGCGACGAGTTCAGCGAGCTGCTGCAGGACAAGCCGGACTTCATTGATCTCTTCCTGCAGATCGGGCGAATCGGGCGGTCGGTCGGGGTACACCTGATGCTCGCCTCGCAGCGGCTGGAGGAGGGCAAGCTGCGGGGCCTGGACACCTTCCTGTCCTACCGGATCGGTCTGCGCACGTTCACCCCGATCGAGAGCCGGATCGTCCTGGGCGTCCCGGACGCGTTCGACCTGCCCAACCCGCCCGGGCACGGGTACCTCAAGGACTCCTCGACAATGCTGCGCTTCCGGGCCGCGTACGTCTCCGGCCCCTACCGCGAGGTCACCAAGACGCGCGCCGCCCAGGTCCAGGTGCAGCAGCGGGTGGTGCCGTACGGCGTCGGCCGGGTCGCCGTGCCGGAGCTGCCCAAGACGGTCGAGCCGGAGCAGCCGGAGCAGGCCGAGGGCAAGCAGATCACCATGCTGGACGTGATGATCAGCAAGCTGCAGGGCCAGGGGCCGGCCGCGCACCAGGTCTGGCTGCCGCCGCTGGCCGAGTCGTCCACGCTCGACATGCTGCTGCCGGCGCTGTCGGCCGACCCGGCCCGCGGGCTGACGCCGGCCGGCTGGAACGGCAACGGCCGGCTGATCGCCGCGGTCGGCATCGTGGACCGGCCGTTCGAGCAGCGCCGTGACCCGATGGGGCTGAGCCTGGACGGCGCCGGCGGCCACGTCGTGGTCGTCGGCGGCCCGCAGGCCGGCAAGAGCACCCTGGTGCGCTCGCTCATCGCCTCGCTGGCGCTTACCCACACCCCGCTCGAGGCGCAGTTCTTCTGCATCGACCTGGGCGGCGGCACGCTGCGCTCCCTGGAGGGGCTGCCGCACACCTCCGGCGTGGCCGGGCGCCGCGACACCGAGTCGATCCGCCGGACGGTGGCCGAGGTCGCCGCGCTGCTCGACGAGCGCGAGGCCCGCTTCACCGCGCACGCGATCGACTCGATGGCCGCCTACCGGGCCCGCCGGGCCTCGGGCGCCGTCACCGACGACCCGTTCGGCGACGTGTTCCTGGTCGTGGACGGCTGGGGGCTGTTCCGCGACGAGCACGAGGAGCTGCTCCCGGTCGTCAACCAGGTCGCGGCCCGCGGGCTGGGCTTCGGGGTGCACGTGGTCCTCACCGCCACCCGGTGGGCCGAGGTCCGCTCCAACCTGCGCGACCTCATCGGCACGAAGATCGAGCTGAAGCTCGGCGACCACAACGAGTCCGAGATCGACAGGCGCGCCGCGAACAACGTCCCCAAGGTGCCCGGACGCGGCCTGACCCACGACAAGCTGCACTTCCTCTCGGCGCTGCCGCGCATCGACGGCCAGCAGCGCCCGGGCGACCTGTCCGACGGCGTGGCCGACATGGTGCAGCGCATCGCGGAGGCGTGGCCCGGCGCGCCGGCGCCGAAGGTACGGCTCCTGCCGCGCCTGCTGCCCGCGGCCGACCTGGCCCGCATCGCCGACCCGGCGCAGCCGGGCATCCCGATCGGGCTCAACGAGACGCACCTGGCGCCGGTGCACCTCAACTTCGACGTCGACCCGCACCTGATCGTCTTCGGCGACTCCGGCTCCGGGCGGACCAACCTGCTGCGGCTGATCGGTCAGTCCCTCGTCGCCCGGCACAGCCCCGACCAGGTCAAGTTCGTCATCGGCGACTTCAGCCGCGGCCTGCTCGGCGCGTTCCCCAACGAGTACGTGCTGGCCTACTCTCCGTCGAGCCAGGCGCTCACAGAGACGCTCAACTCGGTCCGCCAGGCCATCACCAACCGGCTGCCCGGTGCCGACGTGACCCCCGAGCAGCTGCGCCGCCGCAGCTGGTGGAAGGGGCCGGAGGTGTTCGTGCTGATCGACGACTACGACCGGGTGGCCGGCGTCGGGGGCAACCCGGTCGCGGCGCTCGTCGACCTGCTGCCCCAGGCCCGCGACGTCGGCCTTCACCTGATCGTCGCCCGCCGCACCGGCGGCGCCGCCCGGGCGCTGTTCGAGCCGGTCATCCAGCGGCTGCGCGAGATCAACGCCCCTGGCCTGCAGATGTCGGGCAACCGGGAGGAGGGTGTATTGTTCGGCAACCTCCGGCCCAGCCAGCAGCCGCCCGGGCGCGGCTTCCTGGTCCGCAACACCGATCAGGTGGAGCTGATCCAGACCGCATGGGTGGACCCGGTGTGACCAAAACAGCAGCAGAGGGTGGGTAGACCGGTGTAAATGGGGTCAGCGCGAAATGGCCTCCATCGGCTACCGTTTTGAGCAGACAATGCACGGGGTTGTGCCGCCACCCACGGACGGCGGAGACCATGGCGACCTCGCGGCCACCCGGCCGGTGTGCAGACGCCGTGCGTCGACAGGAAGAAGGGCGGAGGTATGAGCGGTACGAGCAGCGTGGATTTCACCACGCTCTATCAGGCTGCAAAGGACGTCAGGGGGGTCCGGGAGGAGGTCAACGGCGAGATCCGGGCCTTCGACGGGACCGTTGCCCACATGCTCAGCGGCTGGCGCGGCGCCGCCGCCACCGCGTTCCAGGGCCTGGCCGGCCAGTGGCAGCAGGACATCGGCAGGGTGCTCCTCGCCCTTGACGGCATCGCCGACGCGCTGGAGAAGTCTGCGGGCATGCACCAGCAGACCGACGCCGACCAGCAGGCGGCCGTCAACTCCATCATCGCCGGCATCAACCCGTCCTGAGCGACGCACGAGAGAGGCTGAGGAACCGCGCATGAGCGACGGCGAAGTTTACGTCAACTACCAGGCGCTGCAGGACGGCGAGGCGCAGATCATCCAGATCTCGCAGCGCATCGAGCAGAAGCTGGCCGACCTCAAGGGCCGGCTCGCCCGGATCGCCTGGGAAGGCACCGACCAGCAGGCCTACCAGAGCTACCAGGCGCAGTGGGACCAGGCCATCGCGGACCTGAACACCGTGCTGGCGAAGACCGGCGCGCTGGTGGGCTCGGCCCACGGCAACTACAAGCAGAACGAGATCAACAACACGCACGTCTGGGACGGCGCCTGAGGCGTCCCGGCACCCTCCCGGCCGGGCCCCGGCCGCAGCGCGTCACCGGGGCTCGGTGGGCAGGCGGCCGGTCGTCCCGGCCGGCAACTCGTGGACCTTCACGCACAGCGCATCGGCGCCGGGCGGGCGGAAGCCGCGGGCCGAGGGCCGTCACCGCAGGTGCAGCCCAAGGTCCGGACCGGTGCGGCGGTGATCGTTGCTCCGGTCAGGCGCGCCGGTCCGCCGGCAGGCTGCGGCCCAGCTGCGGATGGGGCAGGATGCGGGCCCATCCCTCGGCGGCGTGCCGCTCGGCGGTCTCCTGCAGCGAAGCCGGCACCGCCCGCAGCGCCGACCAGAACGCGGCGAAGCTCGGCTCCAGCCACTGCAGCAGGTTGCGGGTGATGGCGTCCGGGCCGTACCCCTGCTGGTCAGCCGGGTCGTCGTCGTCCAGATAGGACACGGTGCCGTACTCCAGCCCGAGCACCAGCAGCCCGCCCTGCACGAACCCGATCGGCAGCAGCCCCGCCTCGATCCGGTCGCGCTGCATGAGGTGCTGCTGGACCAGGTCGGTGAACGGGTCCCCACCGGCCGGCGCCGACCCGAACAGCGGCTGATCAACGACAAACCCCGCCTTCGGGTGTACCGCCGGCACGCTCGCCCGCCCGCCGTTGGTGGCGACGAGGAACTCCCGGTACGCGCCCGGCAGCGGCCGCCCGATCTCGTCCTCGATGGCCAGCACCACGTCCTCGGTGAGCTCACCCTCGATGCGGCAGCGCGGCTGCACGCCCTCGGTGCCCGACACGCCGCGCCGGCGCCGGTCGTTGCCGCTGGTGCTCACGCCGCCGACGTGCCGGAACGCCCCGTAGAGCTCGATCGGCACCAGCGCGATCTGGCGGGTCAGCGGCAGCCGGGCCCACGTCCAGCCGGTCGGCGTGTGCGCCTCGTCCGCGCCCCAGAGCGGGTCGCCGCTGCGCCGGCCGAGCGCGTTGGCGGTCTGCACCCCCAGCACCCGCGCCTCGTCCCAGCCGAGGCCCTGCGGTGGCGGTGGCAGCTCGCCGAGCAGGCGCGCGTACGGAATCCAGTCCGGCACACCGTACGGCGTGATCTGGACCCCGTCCGGGTAGCGCTCGCGCAGCGCCGGCGGGCCCGGGTGGATGACCTGGCCGGCGAAGGCCATCGGGGACGGGGCTTCCGGGTCGGTGATCACTTCGCCGTCCGGCCCCCTTCGCGCGACCACAGCAGCTCCGCGGTCTCCAGCGCGTTGCGGTGATACGGCGCCGGCTCCCAGTCCGGGAAGAAGATCTCGACGGTCGGCACCACGTCGGCAGCCTCCTCGACGCGGATCGCCCGGGTCTGGGCCAGGTCCCGCTGCATGATCCGGGTCAGCCGCCAGGCGGCCGTGCCCGGGGCGACAGTGGCCAGGAAGATCCGGCGCGGCCCGTCCGGGTCGGCCCGCCAGGCCCGCCACATCCGCTGCGCACCCTTCTCGTACATGAACGCGATGGCCGCGGACTGGTCGGTGAAGTCCTGCGCCACGCCCGGCCGCGCCCCGAACCGGTGCCCGCCGTCGGTCACGGTGTCGGTCAGGATGAGCTTGTCCAGCTGCGGCGGGTCACCGCCCGGCACCCGCAGCGCCCGGGAGATCTCGACTATCGCGTTGACCTCCGGCCGGGTGAGGGGCACGTGCGCCCGCAGCGCGGCGAAGGCGATCCCGCCCGGCGTCCCGAACGGGTCGGTCACGACCGAGTCCCGCAGCGAGATGACGTCGCTGTCCGGAAGGCGCCCGGCCAGGCCGAGCAGCAGCTCGTGCAGCTGGACGTAGGTGGCCTCACCACTGCCCGGGGCAAAGCCGCGCGCCGACGGCCACAGCCGGGCGTGGAGCTCGGCGTCCGGACTATCCGGCAGGGTCACGCGGCACCTCCCGCATCACGATGATCTTCACGTTCGGATGTCCCAGCTCGTCCAGCTTGGCACGCACCTTCGCCGCCTCGGCCCGCAGCCTCGGCTCCGCGTCCGGCGGCAGCCGGTCCAACTCGACGCGCTGGATCCGGACGCCCGGTAGCAGCACCGCCTCCTGCTGCTGCGGGAAGAGCGAGAACTTGGTGATGTCGCGGGCCGACTGGCCGGTCAGCTCATACATGATCATCGCCGGCTGCGGGTCTGTCTCGTTCTCCAGGAACCGGGTCGCCTGGTTGAGGCTCCGGCTGGTGCTCACCACCTGCGTCGCCTGCCCCTCCGGGTGCTCCGGCGTGCCGTACAGCTTGGCCTTGGCCGTCGCGCTGAGGCCGTCGCCCCGGTACGTGTACTGCGGGTTGTCCGGGTGGCCGCTGGCCGGCAGCCGCCCGATCGCGTCGGCGATCATGTCGGCGTGGAAGCGCATCTCGGCCGCCAGGCGGGGCAGCGCCTCGGCCACCTTCGCGTCGACCGCCTCGCGTGCGGCGATGAGCTCGCGCTGCGCCGCCGCCTGTGCATCGAGGTCGCCGGTCCGCTTCACCGCTTCGAGCGCCCGCTCGGCGTCGATGTAGCGCCGCGCCAGCTCGGTGGGGTGGGCGACACCGCGGGGCTCCCCGCCCGCCGCCGCGTCCGCGTGGTCACCCACCGGCGCACCGTCGTGGTCGGTAGGTGGCGCCGCATCGTGCTCGCGGACCTCACCGAAGAGTTCCCGCAGGATCGCCGGGGCCTGCCGGGGATCGCCGTTGGCCAGGTTCTCCAGATGGTGCTCCGCGGCCACCTTGAACTTCGCCGTGAGCCCTTCGGTGCTCGCCAGCGTCGGATCGTGGATCTCGCGGATCGTCGCGTTCAGCAGCGAGTAGGCGTGTCCGGTGTAGACGGCGACGGCCAGGACGTGCGCGGGAGTCAGCCGGTGGACGGCGTTGAGCGCATCCTCCGTGATCGGGATGTTGTTGTTGCGCAGCCACGTCTTGACGGCCGCCTCGTCCAGGTTGTGGAACGAGTCGTACAGCGCCTGGGCTCTCGCCCGCACCTCCGGGGTGGCCTCGGAGAAGTGCCCGGCATCGGCCTCGTGGAGGTAGACCGCCTCGTGCGGCAGCTGCTCGCCCGGCATGAAGCTGCGCAGCTGGTCCAGGTCCAGCGGCAGTGAGCGGTAGAGCTCCGCCGGTGTCATGGGGTGTTCGGCGTGGATCGGCTCGATACCCCCGGCGCCGACCAGGTCGGCGCCCAGCATGATCTCCGCCATCGAGTGATCCGGTCCGGGCAGCATCCAGCCCATGAGGCCGGCCAGGAAGTCACCGCGGCTCGGCTCCCCGGCCGGGCGCTCGCCCGGCGGGTGCATCAGCTCGTAGGCGACGAGCATGCGCGCGGTGGTGCCGGACACGCCGTCGACCGCGGGGAAGCCGGCCCGGCGCATCTGCTCGGTCCACTCACCGCGCATTTCGTGCAGTGCCGCACCCTCCCGGATCAGCAGCGGCGTGCCGGGCTCGAGCGGATGCCCGAGGTACTTCGCCTGGTACTCCATCTCGCGTGTGCTGAGCGGAACGCCCCACCGCTCGTAGCTCTCCCGCGTGCTGACCTGCCCGGGCTGCGTGCGGTTGTCGCGGTCGGCTCGGCTGCGCTCGAACTCCTCGACGCTGCGCGGGGCGTCCTGCGCCCGGCGCGCGGCCCGCTCCTCGGCCCGCGCGGCCTCGTCCACGCGGCGACCGGCCTCCGCCTCGGCGCGCGCGGCCTCCCGCGCGCCGCGAGCGGCCTCCTTCCGGTCGCGGGCGGCCTCCTCCTCCCGGCGGCCGGCCTCCTCCTCGCGGCGGGCCGCCTGTTCCGCGTTGCGGGCGGCCTCCTCCTCGCGGCGAGCCGCCTGCCCCTCGCGGCGGGCGGCCTCCTCCACCCGGCGGGCCGACGCCTCGTCGTCGCGGGCGGCGTGCTCCTCCCGGGCGGCCGCATGCTCCTCGCGGGCCGCCACGTACTCCTCGAGGGCTGTCGCGTGGTCTTCCTGGCGGGCGGTGTGCTGCCGGCGGGCGGCCTCGTGCTCCGCGCGGGCGTTCGTGAACTCCGCGTGCGCGGCCTCACGGGCCTGCACGGCCGCCGCGTGCTCGGCGACGGCGATCGTGTGCTGCTCCTGGCGGGCCGCGTGCACGTCGACGGCGGCCGCGTGCTCCCGCACGGCGCGCTCGGTGAGCGCCGTTCCCAGCTCCAGCGGGCCCTCGCCCGCCAGGTTCCGGACCAGGTCGACGTTCACGACGTCCCGGACCAGGTCCAGGTTCACCTTCCCCTGCCGCTCCGCCTCCGCCGCCTGCACGACCAGGTCGACGAAGGTGCCCTTCCAGTTGCCGTAGGCGGCGTTGTAGTAGGCCGTCATCAGCTCGCGCAGGTTCGTCGGCTCGGCCGCGGTGTGCTGGCCGGTCAGGATCGCCTCGCGGCCGCGCTCCCAGCCCACCTGGCCGGCACTCTCCGGGTGGCCGTCGGAGAAGAACATCCGCTCCACCCGGTCGGCGATCGCTTCCCGGGGCGTGCCCGGCTCGAGCACGGCGTGCAGCCGCTCCATCGCCGTGCGCAGCTCGGTGACGGCCGAGCGGGCCGCGGCGATCGCATCGGGGTGGTTGGCCATGAATGCGCCGATGCGCCGCTCGTGCTCGTGCGTCAGCGCCTGCCACTGCTCGTGCTGGTGGAAGTCCTCGTAGCGGAACGTCGCCTGGTCGGTGCTCTGGCGCACCGGCTGTTCGAGCGGGTCGAACTGGCCCCGGTCGACGAACCCGCCCGGATCGCGGTCGCTCGGGTCGCGGTCGCCCGGGTCGCGGTCGCCGGGATGCGGTTCGGCGGCGCGCGGCTCGCCGGGATGCGCCGGGTCGTGGCCGGCCGGGTGCTCCGTGCCCGCCGGGTGCTCCGTGCCCGCCGGGTGCTCGGCCGGCGGCTCCAGCATCCAGTCGGTCGGCCGGAAGTGGGAGGACGGCTTGCCCGTGGCGCTGTGATCGGCCGGGCCGTCGCTGCCGAACACCGCCGGCGCGACCTCGCGGCCGAGCGACGCGCTCTGCTCCTCGGCCCAGCGGTACAGCTCGGGAAACGCCGCCTTGGCGACTTCCTTGGTCACGAAGCCGTACTTCGGGTGGGTGAGCTCCAGCTGCGGGAAGCGCTCCTGGCGGATCTGCTCGGCCTTGGCCAGCATGGCGTCCGAGGACAGCTGCACGTCGTAGTCGCTCGGTTCGGGCTCGAGCCCCAGCCGGTGCATCGAGTCGAACGGCCGGCGCAGCGGGTGCTCGGTGGCGTCACCGCGCCACTCCTGGTAGCGGCGGGCCGACTCCTCCGGCATCGCGGCCATCTCCGGCAGCGACTTGTGCGGGCCGGAGAAGAAGTTCGCCGAGGACCCCTGCAGCCGGGCGTCGATCTGCTCCGGCCGGAGCCCGTCGATCGCCATCCGCTCGTACAGCGATCCCCGGAACTGCTCGAACCGCTCGGGGGTCATGCCCAGCGGTGCGTCCCGGTTGGCCCAGTCGCGCACGGCCTCGGGCGTGATGCCCAGGAACTCGGCGTCGTGCGGGGTGATCTGGTAGCCGGAGTCGTCGGCCGGCAGCCGGTCGGCGACCTCGTCCCAGGTGACCGGCGGATGCTCGACGGCCTCGGGCGGCGCCCCGGTCTCCTCGGCCGCCTCGTCGCGGTCGCGGGTCTCCTCGCGGTCCCGGGCCTCGTCGCGGTCCCGGGTCTCGTCGGCCGGGCGGTGCTCCTCGGGCTCCCGGACCGGCTGGTGTTGTGGTTCCTCGCCGTTCCGGGCCGGTGATCGGGGCTCGGTGGTGGGCTCGGCCACGCGGGTGGCGGGCGGCTCCGGGCGAGCGGCGGGCGGCTCCGGCCGGGCGGGCATCGGCCGCTCCGCGCCGTCCGGGCCGAAGGAGCGCCAGCGGCCGTTGGGCGGGTCGGCCGGGATCCAGCGCGTGCCCTGGCGGACTCCCGAGGTCACCAGCTCCTCGCCGCGCAGGTTGCTCCAGAACCGCTCGGTGGGCGCCACGACACCGCGCCCGGACTCGCGCGCGAACTCGGCGGCCGGCGGGTGCTCGCCCTGGCCCGTGTCGCACGACGCCAGCCGGAACTGCTGGTCCTCGCCGATGCGGATGCGGCCCTCCAGCCGCAACTGGTCGACCGCGCGGGCGAACTGCTCGCCGGTGAGGGTCCGGCCGTCGATGACGAAGCCGTGCCGGGAGCCGTGCAGGTCGAGCACGACCTCGCCCGGGCGGGGCGCGTACGCCTCGGCGACCGCGTGCATCCCGTCGCCCGGGCGGTAGAAGTCGTAGCCTGCGGGCGTTTCCCGGACGTGGTCGCGGACGAGGTGCATCGCTGTCTCGTCGCTGACGAAGTGCGGGCCGCCCCGGTCCATGAACTGCTCGGCGCCGTCCGGCTCGCGCTCCGGCGCCGGCTGCTCGTGCTCGTCGCGCACGGCCGGCTGGTCGTGCTCGTCGTGCCGGGCCGGCTGCTCACGCTCGCTGTGCCGGGCCGGCTGGTCGTGCTCGCCGTGCCGGGCGGGCTGGTCGTGCTCGCCGTGCCGGGCGGGCTGGTCGTGCTCGCCGTGGGGGGCGGGGGTGCCGCGGTCGACGTGCTCGGGTGGGGGGACGCCGCTTGTCCGCTCGCGCTCGGCCGCGACCTTGGCGGCGACCTCGTCCTGCGCGCGGCCCTGCTCCGCCTCCATGCGCTGCCGGCCGTGCTCGCTGAGGCCCAGCTCGGCGGCCCCCTCCGGCCGCCGGACCTCGGCGAAGCGCGCGTTGTGCTCCACCTTGGCCGCCATGACTCGCGGGTCGTCTTCGTCACCGCTGCGCATCACCTTGTACAGGTCGTGCGTCTCGCTCTTCGTGACGAAGCTCTCGGCCGTGTGGATCTGGACCTCGAACACGTGCCCTGTCGCGTTGTCGCGCCAGAAGGAGTTGAGCCCGACGTAGCCCTCCTCCGCGCCCCAGAAGTTCTTGAACTTCACCGGCTCGAAGCGGTGGCGGTCGCCGTCCATGGTCTCGGTGAGGTACTCGATCGTCGCCTTGGCGCCGGCCTGGTAGTGCTCCTCGGGGAACCCGATGGTGTATCGGACCGTGTCCTTCATGTCCGCCAGGTGCTCGGCCATCGCGAGCTGCGGCTTCCTGTGTACCTCGTCGGCGAGCTTGCGCTTGAAGGACTCCTCGTCCTTCAGCCGGTGGTCCTCGCCGAGGAGCTCGCCGCGGACCCCGGTGGCCCGCCCGACCTCGTCGACGAGCGTGTGCATCCGCTCGGTGATGGCCGGCTCGGAGTCCCGGGCGTGGGTCAGCGCCGCGTCGGCGGCCCGGTTCTGCTCGGCGTCGAGCGTCCGGCCTTCCTCGTTCGACCAGGCCGGCTCGTGCTCGGCACCGCGGGAGGCGAACTCCTCGGCGCCCCGGTGCGCACCCACGGGCTCCGTGGTCGCCGGCGGCGGCTCGTGCGCGGTCCGCGGCTCGGCCGGGGCCGGCTGCTCGTGGCCCGGCGCCCGGTGTTCGGCCGGGGCCGGACGCTCGACCGGCGCCGGGCGCTCCGTGGGCGCAGGGCGGTCGGTCGATGCCGGGCGGTCGGTCGATGCCGGGCGGTCGGTTGACGGAGGGCGCTCGACCGGAGCCGGGCGCTCGATCGTGGGCGTCGTGTGCGTGCCGGTCTCGGCGCGCGGCCCGGGCACGGTGGCGCCCGGCCGGGTGCCCGCCGTCGCGCCGCCCGCCGCTTCGTAGCCGGTGTGCACCACGCCCGGCGGTACGGCCGCGGCCGGGGTTGTCGTGGGCTCGGTGCGTGCGGGCTCCACCCGGGCCGGCTCCGCACGGCCGCTGCCGGGGGCGACGAACGCTTCCGGCGCGTAGGTGGTGCCGGCGTCGGCAAGCGTGACACCGGGCTCGTGGCTGCCGGTGGCCGTGCGCTCGGTCGTCACCGGGTGCTCGGTCGTGGCGGGGCGCTCCGTCGTGGCCGGGTGCCCGGTGGTGCCGGCGTACTCGGTCGTCACGGCGTGCTCGGTCGTCACGGCGTGCTCGGTCGTACCGGGACGCCCGGTGGTGCCGGCGTGTTCGGTGGTCACGGCGGTCGTGGCCGGGTGGCCGGTGGTCGCCGCGTGGCCGGTGCCGGTCGTCTCGACGGTGGTGTGGCCGGCCGGCATCGAGGTCGTGTCGGCGACCGGGCGGAACGTCGTCTCGTGCGTCGCGCCGGGGACGTAGCCGGTCTCGTGCGTGGTCGAGGTCGTCGGGTGCGCCGAGGTGCTGGTGGTGGTCGTCGTCTCGCCACCGAGCACGCTCATGATGTGCTCCGGGCTCGGCTGCACCAGACCGGTCTCGGCGTTCGCCGGGTCGGTCTCGCCGCGCCCGGTGCTCACCTCGGTCACCTCGGCCCCCGGGCGGTGCGGGCCGGTCTCCGTGGTCAGGTGCTCGCCACCGGTCGTGAGGGGGCCGTGCTCGTCGCGCACGAAGCCGTGGCCGCCGAGATTCGTCGCGCCCATGAAGGCGCCCGCGCTGGCCTGCTTGGCCAGGGACTCGAAGGTGAGCGGTTCGCCGGTGGCCGCGGCCAGGCCCAGCGCCCCGAACGCGTTGCCGGCGGCGCCGGTGGTGACCCGGCCGAGGAAGCTCTTGGTGAAGTTGGGCAGGAACTTCGACGCGCCCATGTGCACACCGCCGCCGGCGACACCGAAGACGGCGCCGGCGATGGCGCCGTTGATGACGTCGCCGGCCAGCGACGACGTGTCGAACTCGGTGCGGTGCCCCTCGCCGAGCTGGATCAGCTGGATGGCGATGTCGCCCACCAGGTTCTGGACGATCATGAAGACCATCGTCCGGATCACGTTCTGGGCGATGATCCGGATGAACGACTGGGTGGCGACCTCGGCCACCGGGATGGCCGCGGTGGAGGCGCCGAACGTCGGCGCGGCCATCGCCAGGTAGTAGGCGATCTGGAGGGCCAGCACGATCAGGGCGAAGATGAACTGGTACTTCGCGAACTCGATCTGCACGGCCGTCTGGTCGCACAGCTGGCTCATCGACTCGCACAGCGCGACGAGCTTGGGCAGGTAGGCTTCCTCGCCCTCGCTGTACTTCGCCCAGTACTGCGTGAAGTGGTCGGCCAGCTCACCGCCGACAGCGCCGAGCACGTCGATCGACGCGCCGTTGCCGTCGTCGAGCACCGCCTGCACGCCCTGGGCCGCCTCGGCCCAGACGTCCCGGAGCCGCCAGAGGGCGTCCTCGTCGCCCTCGGGCCAGTCACTCCCGACGATCCACTCCAGCCATTGCAGTTCGGCCGGCAACTCCATGCCCACGACGTTCCTCCCCCGGCACGTCCAGCAGCGGCCCGGTCAGGAGCCGGGTTGATCGGGGCGCCACTGCGCCCACCAGTCGTCGGCGATGCGGGCCGCCACCCGGGACGGGATCTCCTCGAAGTCGTCCTCGCCGCTGCGCGCGTTCTGCACGAACGCGCCGGTGTGCTCCCAGCGCATCGACCGGGGCAGCACCTGGTCGCGGCGGACGCCCTCGTCGGTGCGCCACTGCCGCAGCAGTCCGGCCGGGGCGGTCGCCGGGTAGCGGGGGTGGTCGACGATCGCGAAGTACTGCGCGGCCCGCCGCCCGGTGAGCTGCTCCGGCGGGTCCGCCGTCATGGCCATGTCCGAGGCGGCGTCGCGCACGTCGTCCGGCACCGACGCCGGAGGCCGGTAGCCCGCCGCCGCGATGTGGGCCACGAGGTCGTCGTCGGGCGCGCAGCCGCGAGCGCGCAGGTAGTAGGCGGAGGCCTCCTGCCACACCCAGACCCCGTCGGTGCGGTAGCTCAGCGGCACGACCTCCCCGGCACCGGGGTCCAGCGGGTCGGTCTCGAAGCCCGACGCTCGCAGTACCATCGGCGCGGTCTCCAGATAACGGGCCAGCGACTCCCGCTCGGCGGGGTCGAGCACGCGGCGGCGGTCGGCCGAGAAGTAGGGGCCCTCGGCGTCGGTCGCGTCGAACACCCCGGCCATGCGCAGCGGGGCTGTCACGTCAGGAACTTCTTGTCGTTGGTGTCCTCGCCGCGGGCTGTCGTGTCGGCCATCTCGATCAGGCCGGCGCCCATGTCCCTGATGCCGTCGACCATCTGCGGGAAGAACTCCAGCGCGTTTTCCTTGGGCTCCTGGTAGTTCTTGTCGAACGCCTCGCCGTACTGGTCGTGGCCCTGGCACTCCCCTTCGGCGGCCAGCCCGCTCTTGAGCTTCTGGAACACCTGCTGCATCCGGTCGCTCAGGTCGGTGAAGGACTTGGCGGAGGACTTCACCCCCGGCACGTCGATCCAGTACCCGCTCATGCCGGTACCTCCGCAGGCTCCGGTACCGGCCTGAGCGCCGCCCTGCAACACTGATGAGCGGCCACTCCGCTGCGCTCCGTACCGCTCATGCCGCCACCCCCGCAAGCTCCGGCGCCGCCCTGAGCTCCAAGCTGTAACACTGATGAGCGGCCACTCCGCTGCGCTCCGTACCGCTCATGCCGCCACCTCCGCAAGCTCCGGCGCCGGCCTGAGCGCCGCCCTGCAACACTGATGAGCGGCCACTCCGCTGCGCTCCGTACCGCTCATGCCGCCACCCCCGCAAGCTCCGGCACCGGCCTGAGCACCGCCCTGCACTCATGATGAGCGGCCACTCCGCTGCGCTCCGTAGCGTTCATGCCTTCCCCGTTTCCGTGCCATTCGTCCCCGACAGCCTAGCGACACGTGTCACTGCGGGCCGCCCCGCGCCGGGTCGCGCCACTGGACTCCGGTCACGGCCAGGCCGGCCCGGACGGCCGCGGCGCCCACCTCGTCGACGAGGGAGGCGAGCGAGTCGGCGGCCGGCTGGTCCTCGGCGTTGATGTGGAACTCCCACGGGCCGTCGAGGTCGTGGCGGTACAGCACGATCTGCACCCGCCCGCCGGGCACCTCGCGCGTCCCCGTGCCGAGGACGTCGTCGTAGGCGTCGCCGAGCCGGCCCTCCGGCTTGAGGTGCAGCAGCTCTCGCAGCCTGTCGAGGCGATCCCTGTCGATCTCGCCGGCCAGCTTGACGGTCGCCGCCCAGGAGAACATGCTCGCCGTCCCTTCCTAACCGGCTGCCGGCGGTCCACCGGCGGCACCCCGGCGCAGGTCACGCAGGCCGGGCATGTCCTGTGGATCTTCCGGGAAGATCTTCGTCACGTCAAAGTCGGCGCCCATCCCGGACAGGCCGGCGAAGTTCGGCGCGTGCGGGGCGACGAGCTCCTGGACCCGCCGGCGCAGGTCGGCGGTCGCGGCCTTCGTCGTCGTGACGATCGTCTCGCCGAGGGTGACGGAGTCGAGCAGCCGGAACGCCCGCGGGTTGATCTCCACCTTGGTCAGCTCGCCGCGGTGGTCGACGCTGACCTTGACCAGCTCGTCCTCCGACTGCGCGGTGGCGCTCAGTTCGGCCATCTCGCGCTGCATGCGGCCGATGTTGTCGCGGGCCTGCCGGTACTGCGCCAGCAGCTCGTCGAGGTGTGCCTGATATTCAGCCCGCACGGTCGGTCCCTCCCGGTGGGTTCGCCGGTGGTTGACCGGGCGGTGGATACGGCGGCGGGTAGCCCGCCGACGACGGGTGGCCCGGCGGCTGGTATCCCGACGGCGGGTAGCCCGGCGGCGGATATCCGGGCGGGCCGGCGGGGCGGCGGCGCCGGGAGGCGCGCACGATCAGCAGGACCACCACGACCAGCACGGCCAGCAGCCCGGCTCCGACGGCGCCGCCGATCACGAGCGCGGTCGGGACGCCGGCGCCGGACGCGGGGGCCGGGGCCGGGGCCGCGGCCGTCGGGCCCGCACCGGCCGATGCGGGGGCCGAGGGCGCCTCGCCGCCGAGCGGGTTGGCGCTCACCTGGGGTACGTCGGCGGTCAGCGCCTCCAGCGGCTGGATCACGCCGAATCCGTAGTCGCCGTCGCGGCCCGGTGTGCCCGCGTCCTTGGCCGTGCGGATCAGTCGATTGATCACGTTCGCCGCGCTGAGCTGCGGATACTTGGCTCGGATGAGCGCCGCGACACCGGAGACGATCGCGGTCGACGCGCTCGTGCCGTCGGCGGTGCCGTAGGTCGACGGCGACTTCGACGGCGGTACCGCCACCGGGATCTTCGTGGCCGGCGCGGCGATGACCGCGGCCGCACCCCGCGTCGACCCGGACCACAGACTGCCTGTCTGGTCCACGCCGGCGACCGCGACGACGCCGGGGATCGACGCCGGCGACAGCGGCTCCTGGATCCCCGCCGTGGTGTTGCCGATGCCGGCGATCACGACCACGTCGTGGCTGAGCGCGTAGCGCACGGCCTCGATCTCGTAGTCGTGGGCCTCGCCGACGTGCCCGAGCGAGATGTTGATGACCTTCGCGCCGTGGTCGGTCGCCCACGTGATGGCGTCCGCGGTGGTCTGCGCGTTGGAGTTGCCGGTGACGGTGGAGTTGGCCACCGGCAGGACCTTCGCGCCCGGCGCGATGCCGAGCAGGTGCTCGTTGCTGCCGCCCTTGGCCGCGATGATGCTGGCGACGCCGGTGCCGTGCACGACGCCCGGGTCGTCGGGGCCCCAGCCGTCGGCCGGTCCGCCGGACGCGGTCGTGCCGCCCTTCTGGACCTGGCCGCTGAGGTCGGCGTGGGTGGCGTAGATCGGGCTGTCGATGACCGCGACCGTCACCCCGGCCCCCTTGCTGACCTGCTGGGCCTGCGCGATCTTGTACGGGCCCAGGAACCACTGCGCCGCCCGCACGTCGAGCGCGGCGTGGGCGGGCGCGCCCGTCAGCACCGAGCCGAGCAGCCCGGCCGCCACGGCCGCCACCGCGAGCCGCGCCGGGCGGTTCACTGCCGTCGGCCCGGATCGTCGGACGGCGGCCAGTTCGGTGGTGGCCGGAACGAGCCGGTCGATGGCGGCGGCGGAGGCGGCTGATACTGCGGCGGCGGCACTCCCCCCGGCGGCCCGGGCCACTGCGCGGTAGCGGGCGGCGGCACCGGCCGGCGGTTGCGCCGCCGCGCGGCCACGATGATCACCGCGAGCAGCGCGCCGAGCGCGACCACCGGGCAGGCGATGAGTGCGACGAGCCGCCCGACGTTCAGATGCCCGCCCAGCGCCGGGGGCGAGGGCTTCACCGCGGTGGACGACGGGCCGGGCTGGCCGGCCGCCGGGCCGCTGAGCGGGTTCGTGTCGACGGCGGGCACGTCGGCGGTCAGCGCCGCGAGGGGCTGGATGGTGCCGAAGCCGAACTTCGGGTCGCGGCCCGGGTTGCCGTTGTCCCGGGCCGTGCGGATCAGCCGGTTGATGACGTTGGCCGCGTTCATCTGCGGGAACTTGGACCGGATAAGCGCCACCACGCCGGAGACGATCGCGGTCGAGAGGCTTGTGCCGTCGGCGAGGCCGTAGCCGGAGGGGAACGTCGTGGAGTCGCCCGCGACCGACATCTGCGATCCGGGCGCCGCGACGACCGTCTCCGGGCCGTACGTCGAGCCGGACCAGAAGTTGCCGCCCTGCTCGACGCCGGAGACGGCGACGACACCGGGGATGTTGGCCGGTGAGATCACTGCGTCCATGCCCTCGCCGCGGTTGCCGGCGCCGGCCACCACGACCACGTCCTTGGCGATCGCGTAGCGGATCGCCTCGGTCTCCTCGTCGGTGGCACTGCCGTTGTGCCCGTTCGACAGGTTGATGACCTTGGCGCCGTGGTCCGCGGCCCACTTGATGCCGGACGCGGTGGTGATGCTGGTGCCGTTGCCGCCGTTGGAGTTCGCGACGGGGAGGATCTTCGCCGCCGGGGCGATGCCGAGCAGATGGTCGTCGCCGCCGCCCTTGCCGACGATGAGGCTCGCCACCTCGGTGCCGTGGGCGTTGCCGGGGTTGTCGGCGCCCCAGCCGTTGGCCGGGCCGCCGCCGGTGGAGGTGCCCTGCAGCAGCTGGCCCTTCAGGTCGCGGTGGCCCTCGAAGATGGGTGTGTCGACCACGGCCACGACCACGCCCGCGCCCTTGGTGATCTGGTGCACCTCGGTGAACTTCAGCGGGGTGAGGTACCACTGGTACTGGCGCACCGGGTCGGCCTGCGCCGGCCCGGCCCAGAGCACCGGGCCGGTGAGCCCGGCCAGCACGGCCAGGGTCGCCGCGATCGTGCGGCGCACGGTCAGCCTCGTCATCCGTCCTCTTCGCGATCGCTCAGGTCAGCCCAGGACCGACGGCGGCGCGTCGGCGTCGCCGCCCCACGGGTCCTCGTCCTCGGTCAGCCAGGTGCCGCGCTCGTCCTCGGGGGCGTGTGCACCGGCGCCGTGCCCGCCGCCGCCCATCATGCCGCCGCGCCCCTTGGCGCCGGCGCCGCGCGCGCCGGCGCCCGCGCTGGACATCCCGCCCAGCCCCATCGGCAGCTGGGGCCCGGCGACCGGCCGGCCCGTGCCGCCGCTGAGGGCGCCCGCGGGGAGGCCGCCCAGGCCGCCGCCCGCCCCGGCGCCGAGGCCACCGCCGAGGCCACCGCCGGCGCCGCCGAGGTCACCGAGGCCGCCGCCGGCGCCGGCCAGGCTGCTCAGCGGGTCGGCGTTCGGGTCGAAGCCCGAGCCGGTGCCGGTGCCGACGCCGCCCGGGTCGAAGCCGGAGCCGGTCCCGGCCGGGTCCAGCCCGCCGATGCCGCCCGCGGATGCGGCCGGATCGAACGCGGCCGGATCGAACGCGCCGCTGCCGAGGCCGCCGACCCCGGCACCGGCACCGCCGCCACCCGGAAACTTGGTGCCGCCGGGGAACTGGGTAGTGGTGTTGGTGACACCTGTCTGCACGGGCACGGCCTTGTCCGAGCCGGCCGCGGTGCTGGTGTAGGTGCGGTTGACGTACTGGTAGACCGCCTCGGCCTCACCGGTGCGGTCGTTGAGCCAGTCGTCGATCTTCGAGCTGATCCCCCCGAGCGCCTCGCGGGCCACGTCGCCGATGCCGTTCATCAGCTTCTGGCGGAACTCGCCGGGCAGGAGTCCGTAGACCACCAGGCCCACGCCGGCGGTGCTGACGGTGAGGTCGGCCAGCGCCACGTCACCGCCGATGCCGTTGGCCCTGTTCAGGTCGTCGGCATGGCCCTGGACGTTGTCGAGCATGTCGATGGGCACCGGCATGTTGTCCTGGCCGTACTTCAGCGCGGCCGCCGCGTCCTTCAGCAGCGGCGCGGCGTCGGCGTTGCCCTCGGCCGTCTTCTCGATGGCCTTGGCGATCTTCTCCAGCTTGCCGAAGTAGTCCTCGGCCGCGTCGCCCTTCCACTTCTCCTTGAGGTCCTTGATGCCGTCGCGCAGGCTGTCGGCGACCGTCTGGGCGTTCTTGAAGATGGTCTCGACGCCGCCGGCGTACGACTCGAGGACGCCCGGGCGGCCGGCGACGCAGACCCGGTTGACCATTTCCTCCCAGCTCAGGTCGGCCATCAGATGGTCCCCGCGTCGCTGGCCGGCCCACCGGCCGAGCTGTCGCCGGTGAACGCCTTCTCGACCGCCTTGACGTTGAGCTCGTTGTTGTGTTCGGCGTCCCGGTAGTTCTGCGCGATCTGCTTGGTGGCCTTCGACGCGACGTCGAGGGCGTGCGCGATGTCCTGATATGAGGAGATCATTGCCCTCATGTAGTCGTTGTGCTGCTTCGACATGTCCGCGGCGCCTTCGAGGCCGCCGAAGAAGAGCTTGACGTCGGCGCCGTTCATGACCATGACGGCGACCTGCTTGACCAGGTGGTCGTGGACGTAGGCCCGGAGGTCGTCGAGCCAGGGCGCCGCGTTCTCGAGGGACTTGATGTCGACCTGCGTCGGCACGCCCGTGTCGGGTGTGATGCGGCGCATCACATGCTTGACGTCGTCGTCTGTGCCCATCGCCTACCCCCGTGTGAACGCCGCCGAATGCCTGCACCTTAACGCAGGCGGGCCACCCGGCGGCGACCCGTCGGCATCGACCGCGAAAAATGGACACGGCCGGTCATCCCGGGCGCCCCGTCCGGCCCCGGTGAGCGTCGGCTCCGCCCAGTTGCGGCACCCGGGCCCCCGGCCCGGCGGGCGCGTCCAGGGCCCGGCGCCCGGACGTCGCGGTGATGCTCAGTGGCCGGCCGACGACCGGTTGGAACCCGTCCTTCGCCGGCGCCGGCCCGGCCGGCCCGGCCGCTCGCCCGGCGCGCCACTGCCGGGCCCGGCCCCGGCGCAGTACCGGTGCCGCGAGCAGCACGAGGACCGCAAGCAGCAGCGCGCCCGCGGCGATCGCCCAGGCGGCCCGGCGCAGGGACGCCTCGGAGTCGACCCGGTCCTTCGGCGAGGTCAGGCGGCCCGGCGGAGCCGCCTCCGCGCTGCGCACACTCTTGTAGACCGAGGCGACGGCCTCGTAGGGGTTGACCACGCCGAAGCCGACCTGGTCGTTGCTGCCCTGGGGCGGGTGGTCGGCGGTGCGGCGGACCCGCTGGGTCACGTCATACGGGGTGAGGTCCGGGTTGTAGGACTTGATCAGCGCCGCGACCCCGGAGACGTAGGCCGCCGCGAAGCTGGTGCCGCCCTGCTCCAGCAGCCCGAACCCGCCGCCGCGCGGCGCCGGCCCGATGATGTCCACGCCGGGTGCGGCCACGTCGACGAAGTCGCCGGAGCTCGACGTGGCCACCCGCTGGTCCTGCCGGTCCGTGCCGGCGACCGCGATGACCCCCGGATAGGCCGCCGGGAAGACCGGCTGCCCGTTGCTCGCCGCGGCGCCCTCGTTGCCGGCCGCCGCCACCACGACGATCTTGTGGTCGATCGCCGACTTGACCGCGTCGGCCAGCTCCTGGGTCGGGTTGCGGATCTCCAGCGAGAGATTGATCACCTGGACGTTCGCGGTGATCGCGTCGCGGATCGCCTGGGCCACGATGGCCGGCTCCCGCGGGTCGTTGGTGTCCTTGCCCGCCAGCACCCGCAGCGGCAGGATCTGCGCGTCGGGCGCGATCCCGGAGAACGTGGCGTCGGGGGTGTCCCGCCCGGCGATGATGGCCGCGACGACGGTGCCGTGCCCGACCGCGTCACACGTCGCGTCGGTGCCGCCGGTGTAGTCCTTGCCGGGAAAGACCTTCCCGGCCAGCTTCGGGTGCTGGTCGGACACGCCGGAGTCGATGACCGCCACCGTCACGCCGGCCCCGCGGGACAGCTGCCACGCCGTCGCCGGGCGCAGCCGCAGCAGCGGCCAGGGCGTCTCGGTGAGCTTGTCGCTGCGCGCCTGCCCGCAGTTGTTGGCCGCGTACAGCCGCGCGGGCACCGCACCGCCGGCTCCGGCGAGCGCGGGCGCCGCCGGGCCGAGCAGCGCCACGAGGGTGACAGTGACTGCCATGAGCAGGGAGGCGGGCCGCACACGCGCAGCGTACCGGCCGCGCCCGATCCGCGTGACCCACCGTCTCACCGCGGCCCGGCGGCGCTCAGTGCAGGCCGTCGGGGTCGCAGTACTCCACCTCGTCGGTGGTCTGGAACGGGCCGACGACGATGCCACGCTGGAACGGCTTGCCCTGCGCGACCTCGTCGGCCGCGGCCCGCAGGGCGAACTGCTGCAGCACCCGCAGGTCGCGCCCGGCGATGCGGACCGGGCGGCGCACCTCGTACAGCGGCGACCACGGGCACTCGTAGTAGCAGCTACTGCCGTCGCGCGTGCGGAACACGGCGATGTCCCCGGCAGTCACGAGCGCGTCGATCTGGGCCTTGAGGGCCAGGGTCGCGGCGGGGTCCGGGTCATACTGCCACAGCTCGGCGATCGCCTGCTTCGCCTTCCTGTCCTTCTGCCAGCGCTTGAGCGTGAGCCGGTCGGTGAGGCACCACGGGTCGAAGCGGGCGCCGCCGGGCAGTGACGCCGGATCGGGGCGGCCGGACGGGCGGATCGGGCGGTAGTCGTCGAGCAGCCGGGGCATGGCCGCCAGCTGGCCCGCGTGGAACCACAGCTCGAGGGCCTGCTTGAGGTTGTTCTCGACCAGCTCGTGCAGCACCGCGTTGTACCGCACGCTGCGCAGCCCGACGGCGTAGTCCGCGGCGGCGGCCGCCTCCGCCGCGAGCTGCTTGAGCCGGTTGACGGCCGGCTGCCGACCGGCCGGGACGCCGGCCCGTTCGAGCGAGTACAGCGCGACGTCGACGTGCTCGCGCACGGGCGGGACCGCGGCCAGCAGCGCGGCGAGGTGCTCCGGCGGGCACGGCTCGACCTCGGCCCACGCCGGGAGCGCGGCCGGCAGCGCGAGCTCGGCGGTGATGTCGTAGTCCGGGTTGACCCGGGCCTGCCGGCCGCGCGAGATCCAGCCCTCGACGGCGCTGAACCACGTCGACACCTGGTCGAACGTGACGGCCGGGACGCACCCGACGGTCCGCGGGTTGGCGGAGTAGTCGGCGTCGAGGAACTGCTGGCCGAGCGTCTGCAGCACGAACGCGTTCCAGGCCGCCACCAGCTGACTGCCGACGGCCGGTGGCGCGTCCCACAGGTTGACCCCGGCGGCGGCGAGCTCGTCGCGGGCCTTCTCGGCCGCCAGCAGCTCGTCGTAGGCCATCCGGCCGGCCCCGCGCAGCGCCTCGAGGATCACGGCGTCACGCTCCCCGGCGAGCGAGGCACGCATCTTCGTCAGCAGGTTCGGCCGCAGCGGATCACCCATGGCATTCACCGTAGCGAGTGCCCGCACGCCCGCCGCCGGTCCGGCGCGTGGCAGGCTGGGCGCCGTGTCGCTCACGCAACTGCTGACCCTGACGGCGGCGTCGGCGGCGGCCTTCGGGCTGTCGCTGCTGTCCGCGGTGGCCGGGTTCGGCGGTGGGGTGTTGCTGCTGCCCGTGTTCACCGCGCTGTTCGGGCTGCGGGTGGCGGTACCGATGCTGACGCTGACGCAGTTGTCGAGCAACGCGTCACGGGCCTGGCTGAACCGCCGGGAGCTGCGGTGGCGGCTGATCGGCTGGTTCGCCGCCGGGGCGGTGCCGTTCGCGATCGCCGGCGGTCTGCTGCTGGCCCGGGCCCCGCTCGGTGCGCTGCAGCGGCTGCTCGGCGGGTTCCTGATCGGCATGGTCGTGTGGCGGCGGCTCAACCCGCAGCCGCGCAAGCCCGCCGACGCCGCGTTCGCCGGGGTCGGGGCCGCCTCCGGGCTGGGCTCGGCGCTGCTGGGCTCGGTCGGGCCTCTGACGGCCCCGTTCTTCCTCGCCTACGGGCTGACGCGCGCGGCGTACATCGGCACCGAGGCCGCCGCCGCGCTGACGCTGCACCTGTCGAAGCTTGCCGCGTACGGCGCCGGCGACCTCATCACCGCCCGGGTGCTGCTGTACGGCGCGGCCCTGACGCCGGCCACGCTGGCCGGGGCGTGGGTGGGCAGGCGGATCGTCGGGCGGATCAGCGACCGCGTCTTCGTCGCGCTCGTCGAGATCGGCCTGGTCGCCGCCGGGGTCCTGCTCCTGATCGGGCTGTGAGCCGGCCGGTCCCGCCCGGCGGAGGGAACACCGCCGTGCTCACCGCCCGGCGGTGTGCCGGGCGACGGCGAAGCGGCTGTCCACGACGAGGTTGCCGGCCGGGTTGAACCAGCCGTAGGTGCTGCCCTGGTGGCGGCGGACAGGACGGGCCCCGAGGTCGGGTAGGCCCCGCCGGTGTTCACTGTGGACAGCTGCACCAGGGCGGTGGAGCCCACCCATCGGCCAACGGTGAGCGTGTGCGCGGCGTCGGGGGCGACCCAGGCGATGAGCATCCCGAGCCCCGCGTCGGTGGTGTCGAACACCAGGCCGGGGCCGTAGGCCGACGTCTGCGGCAGGACCGTGCGCATCGACAGGCTCAGCGTGTGGGTGCTCGCGCAGGCCTCCTGGCTCAGCCGGGCCACGTTGAGGTGGTCGGTGGTGTCGGTCCAGGCCACGTAGAGCTTGCCGGAGGAGTCGGCGGCCAGGGCCGGGGCGTGCCGGGTGGTGACGCCGGGCCCACGACCGACGCGTGCGCGGGCGCGCCGATGGCGGCGCCGGTCAGGGCGGACAGCAGGACGGAGAGTGCGGCCACAGCTCGGTGCTTGCTCATCGCGGCTCCAGCGGGGCGAAGAGGGCCAAGGTCTCGGAGCGTGACGCACCCGGGGGCAGCCGTCAAGGTGTCACCGCATCACCTAGATCGCTTGCATCATACCGTTTTCCGTCGTCGCAGGTTGGCGATCGGTTCGCCTGACGAGTACAAGATGATCACTTGCTGTGTATGTTTCATCGCACTCGGTGGTGTCCGCGCTGTTCAGTCCCGGGCGGCGCCGCGGCCGGGTGTGAGGGCCGCGGGGTGTGGTCCAGACTGCGCCCGACGTTCCCCCGTGGCCGGGAGGCTGCCATGGCTCGCTCGCTGCGCCGTCTCGTGATCGCCGCCGTCGCCGGACTGGTGGCCGCGCTGCCCGCACCGCCGCCCGCACTGGCCGCGGGGCCGGGCGCGGTCGCCGGAAGCCTCGGTGAGGCGGGCGCGCCGGTGGCCGGGGCGACGGTGTCGTTGCTGCTCGACACGTTCCCGGTGAGCCTCGCCACGACCGTCACCGGCGCCGACGGCACGTTCCGGCTGGAGGGGGTGGCGCCGGGGACGTACCGGCTCAGGTTCAGCCTGCCGGGCGGGCTCGAGCAGTTCTATCCGGGGCGGACCGACTTCGCCGCCGCCACGAGCATCATTGTCGCCGACGGGCAGACGACGGGAGGGATCGACGACACCGTCATCGCGCACGGATCGCTCGCCGGGCACGTCACCACGGCCACCGGCGCGCCGGCCGCCGGCGCGCTCGTCGGGATCGCCCGGCCCGGGTCGGCCGCCGACCTCGCGCGCGTGCTCACCGACGACAGCGGCGCCTACCGGCTGCCGTACGTGGCCGCCGGGAGCTACCGCGAGTTCGTGAGCGCCGCCGAGCGCGGGGCGCCGCGGCAGTGGGTGCGCGGGCAGAAGCTGGCGACCCTGGCCGACACCGTGACAGTCGCGGCCGGCCGGAGCACCACCGTCGACGAGGCGCTGCTGCCGCTGGCCACGATCTCGGGCCGGTTCACCGACGCCGCCGGGCCCGTCGCGGCGCCGACGATCACCGCGTTCTCGCAGAGCAGCCCGGCCGAGAACGTCGCCACCTCGGCCCGGGCCGACGGGACGTTCCGGATGTTCGTCTACCCGGGGCGGTACAAGGTGCAGTTCACCGCCCCCGCCGGCCACGGCCTGGACCAGTGGTCGGGCGGCCGGGAGTCCGAGCGCACCGCGGACGTGCTCACCGTCGCCGCCGGCGCCGACCTGGTCCTGGACGAGCGGCAGCTGCCGAGCGGGACCGTCCGCGGCCGGTTGACCGACGCCGCCGGCCACCCGGTGCCCGCGGCCGGCGTCACCGTCGCCGACCCGACCCGGGACCGGCAGTTCCGGGCCACCACCGCCGCCGACGGCACCTGGTTCCTGACCGCGTGGACCGGCCGCTACCGGGTCGGCTTCAGCACGCAGACCCAGGCGCAGTGGGCGCCCGGGGCACCCGCACCGGCCGGCGCCGCCCCTGTGACGGTCGCCGCCGGCGCCACGGCGACCGTCGACGACGCGCTCACCGCACCGGGCTCGGTCACCGTCAGCGCCGTCGATGCGCGCACCGGCGCGGCGCTGTCCACCTTCTGCGCCGAGACGAGCGGGCCCTTCGTGTACCTCCCGCCGGTCTGCACCGATACCGGCACCGTCACGTTCCCCGCCGTCGGCGCCGGCCCGCTCGACGTGAAGGTCACCGACGGCAGCCACCTCGACACCACGGTGCCGGCCCGGGTCACGGCCGGCCGCTCCGCCGCCGTCAGGGCCCGGCTGGAAGCCGGCGCGACCATGACGTTCGCGCTCGTGGACGCGGCCACCGGCGCGCCCGTCGACGGCTGCGTCAACCTGGTGCCGGCGAGCCGCGCGCCCGAGCCGTACGCCGGGACCGCCGGCGACTGCGGCCACGGCACTGTCACGCTGCACCGGGTCCACGCCGAGCCGTACGCGGTCTTCGCGAGCGCCTCCGACGGCACGCACGGCGCCCAGTGGGTCGGCCCGCGCGGCGGCGTCGGCTCGCGGGCGGCCGCGCAGACGCTGGCGCCGATCGCCGGCGGCACGACCGCGACCACCGTCCGGTACGACACCGCGCGCACCATCACCGGCACGGTCACCGACCGCTCTACCCGCGCCGCGGTGGCCGGCGCATCCGTGAGCACGTATGTGCCGGAGGCGACGACCGACAGCGCCGGCCGCTACACGATCGACCGCCTGGGCCCGTACCGGTGGACGCTCACCTTCACGCAGCCGTCCTACGCGGGCCAGGTCTCGGACCGGCCGGGCGTCGCCCTCGACCGGGGCACCGTCGTGCAAGGACAGATCAGAGGCGATTTCGGGGGTACCCCGCAGACGGCGACCGTCGCGCTCGTCGACGCGCGCACGTTCGAGGTGCTGTCCCAGGTGGACGCCGCGGCCGACGGCACGTACACGGCGCGCGTGTCGGCACCGGCCCGGGTCCGGGTGACGGTGCTGTACACCCTGCACGCCTGCCCCGGCAGCGCCGCGAGCCGCGACACGACGGTCTCCGGCCCCACGACCGTGAACCTCACGGTCCCCGAGACCTGCGGCGTCTGAGCCGCCGCCGGCCAATTCATTCACATCTATCACATTGACCGTCGCCTATTTCCTGATTAGCGTTTGGCGTGCACGGGGGTGCTGCTGAAGGCTGTGTCTCCCCGTGCGCTCCGACCACGGGAGAGGGGCTCCTTGCGCATGCCATTCGACAAGCCGCGTCCGCGCCGATCCAACCTGGCGTGGCCAGGCCTCGCCGCCTTCGCCGCGATCCTCCTGCTCGCCGCCGGCACACCGGGCCGCATCGGCGACGTGCGGCTCGCGGCCGCGGTGGACATCACCGACATGCCCGGCACCATCACCGACCAGTGGGGCACGACCACCGGCTCCGAGAGCGTCGACAAGGTCATCGACAACACGCCGTACCGCAAGTACTTCACGTTCAGCGGCGCCGGCTGGATCCAGTTCGAGGCGGCCACCGCGGCCGTGGTGACCAGCTACTCCCTCACGTCGGCCAACGACTGGCCGGACCGCGACCCGCGCAGCTGGGTGTTCGAGGCGTCGACCACCGGCACCACGTGGACCGCGCTCGACACCCGGACCAACCAGACGTTCATCACCGGGTTCCACACGAACACGTACACCTTCAGCAACACCGCCTCGTACCGGTACTACCGGCTGCGCGTGACCGCCACCAACGGCTCGACGAACATGCAGCTCGGCGAGTGGAAGATCTTCGGCACCACCACCGCCACGACCCCGGCCCCGGCCGCGCCGAGCGGGTTCACCGCGACCCCGGGCAGCGACGTCATCCGCCTTACCTGGACCGACAACACCCGCTGGGAGACCGCGTACCGCGTGGAGCGCTCGACCAACGGCACCACCTGGTCGGCGCTGGCCGTCCTGCCGGGCAGCACCACGCAGTACTTCAACCTGAAGCTGCCGGCGAGCACCCACTACTACTACCGCGTGCGGGCCGAGGGCGTGGCCGGCAACTCCGCCTGGGTCACCGTCGACAACACCACGACGAGCGCCACCCCGGCCGCCTCGTGGACGGAGACGTGGCACGCCCCCAACGAGGTGCTCACCCGGTACTACTACGACGCCAACATCGCCGTCTACCGCGACCCGGGCCTGGCCTCGACCGACCTGACGTGGGCGAAGGACTACGCGAAGCAGATCTGGGAGTACGTCCAGGCCAACTACGGCGAGCTCAGCGGCCAGCGCCTGTACGAGGTCATGCACGACGGCGCCGGCTCGGGCGGCTTCGCGCTGAGCCAGTTCGACCCCAACACCCTCTTCCGCGACGTCAACGACATGAGCGGTGACGGCTGGGCCAACACGGACCTCAACGAGGACGTCATCGCCCACGAGATGAACCACGCCGTCGAGTTCACCGCCTTCGGCGTCAACGGCTCCCCGGCCTACGCCATCTGGCACGACAGCAAGTGGGCCGAGATCTTCCAGTACGACTGCTACCTCGGCACCGGCCGCACCACCGACGCCACCCGCTGGAAGAACGCGAAGCTCGCGACGTCGGACAACTTCCCGGTCGCCAACACGTTCTGGTTCCGCGACTGGTTCTACCCGATCTACCAGAACTACGGCGGCAAGCTGGCCCTGAACAAGTTCTTCCAGCTGCTGGCCCAGAACTTCCACAAGTTCGACGGCGTCTACGCCCGCGACCTCAACTGGGGCGAGTTCGTGCACTTCTGGAGCGGCGCCGCCGGCGTCAACCTGAAGCCGCTGGCCACCACCGCCTTCGGCGGCTGGCCCGCCGACTGGCAGGCCCAGTTCGTCCAGGCCCAGGCCGACTACCCGGCCGTCACCTACACGCCGTAACCACCGGACGAGGGCTCCGCGGTCAGTCGCGCAGTGCTGCCGTGGCGAACCCGCGGATGCCCTCGTCCGGCACCACCGCCGCCGCGAAGCCCAGGTCGCGCCGGGCCCGGGCCGGTGAGGCCACCACGTGCCGCACGTCGCCGGCCCGGAACTGGCCGGTCACGACCGGCTCCGGGCCGGCCATCGCCGCCGCCAGGATGCCGGCCATCGCCCCCACGGTCGTCGGGTGACCGGAGCAGACGTTGTACGCCCGGAAGCCCCCGCCCCCGCCCGTGTCCGACACCGCGGCGACGTTGGCGGCGGCGACGTCGGTGACGTGGACGAAGTCGCGGCGCTGGCCGCCGTCCTCGAAGACGCGCGGCGCCCGGCCGGTCTCGAGGGCCGAGCGGAAGATCGCGGCCACGCCGCTGTACGGGGTGTCGCGGGGCATCCCCGGCCCGTACACGTTGTGGTATCGCAGCGCCACCGCCGAGCCGCCGCTCGCGCCCGCCCACGCCGCGGCGAGGTGCTCCTGCGCGGCCTTCGTCGCCGCGTACACGCTGCGCGGCCGCAGGGGCGCGTCCTCGTCGACCTCGCCCGGCTCCAGGACCGCGGCGCAGGTCGGGCAGCGGGCCTCGAAGTGCCCGGCGGCCAGGTCCGCGGCGGTGCGCTCGGCCGGCGGCACCGCGCCGTGCTCCGGGCAGGTGTAGGCGCCCTCGCCGTACACCACCATCGAGCTGGCCAGCACCAGCCGGCGCGTGCCCGCCCGGGCCATCCCGGCCAGCAGGACCGCGGTCCCGAGGTCGTTGCTGCCCACGTACTCCGGCAGGTCGGCCAGGTCGACGCCCATCCCGACGACCGCCGCCTGGTGCACGACCACGTCCACGCCCGCGAGCGCGTCCGCGACCGTCGCCGCGTCGCGCACGTCGCCGCGGCGCACCCCGTCCGGCAGCCGCGTGGCCCGGTGCGCCATCGGGTGCAGCGAGTCGAGCCCGGTGACGTCGTGCCCGGCCGCGCGCAGCGCGTCGGCGACGTGCCCGCCGATGAACCCGGCCGCGCCGGTGACAAGAATCCGCATGCCGGTCACGCTATGGCCCGCCGAGCGCCGGGACCGGCCACGTTCGTGGTTCGTAATGGTCTGTCAGCGCCTCGTAAGACCTCTGCGCCGCATTCGTCCGTAGCGTCCGGACCGTGCCCGATGTGATCCTGCCCTGCCTCGACGAGGCCGCCGCCCTGCCGTGGGTGCTGTCCCGGATGCCGCACGGCTACCGTGCGATCGTCGCCGACAACGGCTCCGGTGACGGCTCACCCGCGATCGCCGCCGCACTCGGCGCCACCGTTGTGCACGCCACGCCGCGGGGCTTCGGCGCCGCCGCGCACGCCGGCCTGGCCGCGGCCACCGCCGACGTCGTGTGCTTCATGGACGCCGACGGCTCGTTCGACCCGCGGCAGCTGCCCCGGGTCGCGGCCCCGATCGTCGCCGGCACCCACGACCTCCTGCTCGGCCGGCGCCGCCCGACCGCCCGGGGCGCCTGGCCGCTGCACGCGCGGACCGGCAACGCGGTGGTGTCCTGGCGCCTGCGCCGCACGACCGGCATGATCGTGCACGACCTGGGCCCGATGCGGGCCGCGCGCCGCGAGGCGCTGCTGGCCCTGGCGCTTACCGACCGCCGCTTCGGCTACCCGCTGGAGATGATGGTCCGGGCCGCCGCGGCCGGCTGGCGCATCGGCGAGGTCGACGTCGACTACGCACCGCGCACGGCCGGCGGCCGGTCCAAGGTCACCGGCACGGTCCGCGGGACGCTGCGCGCGGTCCGCGACATGAGCCGGGTGCTGGCGTCATGACCGGTCCGGAGCTTGCGGAGGGGCCGGTCATCATGGGCGCAGCTCGGCGGTCGTGCGCCCGGAGCGAAGCGGAGGGCGTCATGACCGGTCCGGAGCTTGCGGAGGGGCCGGTCATCATGGGCGCAGCTCGGCGGTCGTGCGCCCGGAGCGAAGCGGAGGGCGTCATGACCGTGCCCCGCATCCAGCTGCTGCTGCTCGCCAAGGCCCCGCTGCCCGGCCGGGTCAAGACCCGGCTCTGCCCGCCGTGGACGCTCCAGCAGGCGGCCGACCTCGCCGCGGCGGCGATCGCCGACACCGTGGAGGTCCTCACCGCGGTCCCGGCGGTCGCCCGCACCCTTGTCGCCGACGGCCCGCTGCCCGCCCCGGCCGGCTGGGCCCGCATCGAGCAGCGCGGCGAGGGGCTGGGCGAGCGGCTCGCCGCCGCGTTCGCCGACACGGCCCGCCCCGGCGTCGCCACCCTCCTCGTCGGCATGGACACGCCGCAGCTCGGCATCGCCGACGTCATCGCCGCGGCGGCCGCGCTCACCGGCGCCGATGCGGTGCTCGGGCCGGCGGAGGACGGCGGCTGGTGGACCCTCGCGCTGCGCGACCCGGCGGCCGCGGCGGTGCTCCCGGGCGTCCCGATGTCCACGGCTGACACCTTCGCCCGCACGCACGCCGCGCTCACCGCCCGGGGCCTGCGCGTGGTCACCACCGCGACGATGCGCGACGTGGACACGGCGCCGGACGCCTGCGCGGCCGCCGACGCCCGCCCCGGCACCCGCTTCGCCCGCGCCCTCGCCGCCGTGCGGGCCGCCGCATGACGGCGCCGGTGGCGGTGTTCGGGGCCGCCCTGCGCCGGGCCGAGCGCGGGGAGCCGGCCGGCCTGCACCTGCTCGGCCCGGACGGCGTCGCGGTCCGGGCGCTGGACGCGGGCGCCTGGCACACCCGGCACCGGCCCGGCGACGGCTCGCTGCTGGCCCGCTGCCCGGACGGCACCGTCGACCTCGGCTGCGGCCCCGGACGTCTCGCCGCCGCCCTGCACGCCAGCGGGCGGCGGGTCCTCGGCGTCGACGTCAGCCCGCAGGCCGTCCGCTACGCGCGCCGCCGCGGCGCGCCGGTCCTGCACCGCGACCTGTTCCACCCGCTGCCCGGTGAGGGCGCCTGGCCGGGTGCGCTGCTCGCCGACGGCAACATCGGCATCGGCGGCGACCCGGCCCGCCTGCTGCGCCGGTGCCGCCGCCTCGTCGGCCCGGCCGGGACGGTCCTGGCGGAGGTCGACCCGCCCGGCGCCGGCACCTGGCACGGCCCGGTCGCGCTGGCCGGGCCCGGCCGGGTCAGCGCACCGTTCCCCTGGGCGTTCGTCGCCGCCGACGACGTCGCCGCGATCGCCGCCCGCGCCGCGCTGCGGCTCGTCGAGACCTGGACGGAGGCCGGCCGATGGTTCGTCCGCCTGACCCTCTGACCCTGGCCCGCTCGCTCCCGGCCCGGTTCACCAGCCCGCTGCGGTCGCGGTGGCTCACCGCGCGGCTCGGGATGTGGCTGGGCATCGCGTTCGGGATCTGCCTGCTCACCGGCGTCCTGAGCCACCTGATCCAGCATCCGCCGGCGTGGTTCCACTGGCCGTCGCGCCCGGTGCAGCTCTACCGCATCACCCAGGGCCTGCACATCGCCAGCGGCCTCGCGTCGATCCCGCTGCTGACCGCGAAGGTCTGGTCGGTCTTCCCCAAGCTGTTCGCCTGGCCGCCGGTGCGCGGGGCCGGCCACGCCCTGGACCGGGCCGCTGTCGCGCTGCTGTCCGCCGCGGCCGTCTTCGAGCTCGTCACCGGCGTGCTCAACATCGCGTACTGGTACTCGGCCATGCCGTTCGGGTTCGTCGGCGCCCACTACTGGACCGCGTACCTGCTCGGCGGGGCCGTCCTGCTCCACCTCGCCGCGAAGCTGCCGGTCGCCCGGGCCGCCACCAGGCCGCCCGACCCGGCCCGCCGCCGGGTGCTCACCATCGCCGGGGCCGCCGCCGCGACCGTCACCGTGGCGACGATCGGGCAGACGTTCGCGCCGCTGGGGCGGCTGTCGCTGCTCGCGCCGCGGCTGCCCGGTGTCGGCCCGCAGGGGCTGCCGGTGAACAAGACCGCGGCCGCGGCGCAGGTCGCGCGGGCCGACGCGGCGTACCGGCTGACCGTCACCGGACCGGGCGGCCGCCACGCGCTCAGCCTGGCCGACCTCGAGGCGCTGCCGCAGACGACGGTCGAGCTGCCGATCGCCTGCGTCGAGGGGTGGAGCGCCACCGGCACCTGGTCCGGCGTGCGGCTCGTGGACCTGCTGCGCCTGGTCGGGGCCGAGCACACCGACCGGCCGGTGCGGATCGAGTCGTTGCAGCCCGAGGGCCCCTACCGCGAGTCGGTCGTCGAGCCCGGCCCGGCCCGCGACCCCCTGACCCTCATCGCGCTGCGGCTCGACGACGAACCGCTGCACCTCGACCACGGGTTCCCGTGCCGGCTCATCGCCCCCAACCGCCCCGGCGTGCTGCAGACCAAGTGGATCGCCGCGATCACGGTGGTGGACCGGTGAGACTGCTGCGCATCCTGCTCCTGGCCGGCGGCCTCGCGCTGGTGGCCTACGGCGTCTCCGGCTGGGTCGAGGCGCCCGTCACCGAGCTGGCCGGCCGGCTCGCCTTCGCCGCGGCCGTCCTCGTCGCCCATGACTTCGTGGTGGTACCGCTGGTGCTCGCCGTCGGCGCGCTCGTCACCCGATACATCCCGGCACCGGCCCGGACCCCCGCGCGGACGGCCCTCGTCATCGCCGCGGCGGTGAGCGCGGTCGCGCTGCCGTTCGTCATCGGCGCCGGACGCATCGCCGACAACCCGTCGGCGTTCCCGCAGCACTACGGCCGCAATCTCCTCCTCATCCTGGCGATCGTCGCCGCGGCGACCGGGGCGTGGATCGCGGCCGGGTGGCTGCGGCGACGCGGGCGGGCACGGTGACCGGCCACCGGATCAGGGCCGTCGCCGCCGCCGTCGCGCTCGCCGCGACCGCCGCCGCGCTGCTGCTGCCCGGCCGCTGGTACCTGCTGGCCTTCGCCCCGTTCGCGGCCGGCGCGTGGCTCGTGACCCGGCTGGAGCGGCGCACCGCGCTCGTCCTGGTCCTGCTCGGCGGGGTGCTGCTGCCCCTGACCGCGGCCACCGGCCCGCCCGACAGCAGCGACGACCTGTACCGCTACCTGTGGGACGGCCGCGTCCAGCTCGCCGGGGTCGACCCGTACCGGTACCCGCCCGCCGCCCCCGAGCTCGCCCCGCTGCGCGACGCCCCGCTGTGGTCGCCGGACGCGCACTGGTGCGTCCCGGACGGCGCCTGCACCCGGATCAACCGGCCGACCGTGCCGACGATCTACCCGCCCGTCGCCGAGGGCCTCTTTGCGGCCGTCGCCGTTGTCGCACCCGGCGTCCGGGGACTGCAGCTGGTGATGGCCGGGTTCGCCTTCGCCGTCGGCGCGCTGCTGTGGCGCGCCCTGGCCGCCCTCGGCCGCGACCCGCGCCGGGCCGTGCTGTGGTCGTGGTGCCCGATGGTGGCGCTCGAGGCCGGCAACAACGCGCACGTCGACGTCGTCGCGGTCGGCCTGGCCGCCGTCGCCGTGTGGCTGCTCGCCCGCGGCCGCGCGGTGCCCGGCGGGATCGCCTGGGGGCTGGCCGTCGCCACGAAGCTCACGCCCGCGCTGCTCGCCCCGGCCCTGCTGCGCCGCCGCCCGCTCGCCGTGGGCCTGGCCGCCGTGGGCGCGGTCGCCGCCGTCTACCTGCCGCACGTCCTCGCCGTCGGGCCGGCGGTGCTCGGCTACCTGCCCGGGTACCTCCACGAGGAGGGCTACGCCGACGGGTCCCGCTTCGCGCTGCTCAGTGCCGTGCTCCCGGCGCCGCTGACCCCGCCCGTGGCCGCCGCGATCCTGGCCGCAGCCGCGATCCTGGTCTGGCGGCGGGCCGACCCGGACCGACCGTGGCGGGCCGCGGCCGCGATGGTGACCGCGACGCTGCTGGTCGCCGCGCCCGGCTACCCGTGGTACGCCCTCCTGCTCGTCATGCTCGTCGCCTACGGCGCACCGTGGGAGTGGCTCACGGTCGCCGCGGCCGCGTACCTCGCCCAGTTCGCCCCCGACCTCGGCCTGGCCACGGACACCGCCCAGCGGATCGGCTACGGCACCGCCCTCGCCGTCGTCGCGGCCGGCCTGGCCCTGCGGCACCGGCAGCGACGGCGGGCCGAGCCCGGTCAGCGGATGAGCACCGCCCGCGTGTAGAGCAGCTCGAAGCCGCGGCGCTGGACGTTGCGCTGGGACGGCGAGCCCGGCTGGGTGGTGACGACGGCGAGCTCACAGCCGTCGGCGGCCGCGTCGGCGAGGCGGGCGGCCAGCAGGGCGCTCTGCACGCCGCGGCGGCGGAAGGCGGGCGCGGTGCCGGCGCTGAAGCTCGCGATGCCGTCGCGGATGCCCATGCTCGCGCCGCCCGCCGGAACGCCGTGGACGAGGGCGAGGTAGCGGCGGGCACCGGTGGCGGCGATGTCACGCTCGGCGTCGGCGACGACCTGGCGCGGGAAGTCGTCGAGCCACGGCAGGCCCTCGGTGTCGGGGTGCGCGACGGCGTCGAGGATCACCTCCAGCCACACGTCGAACTCGTCGTCCCCGCTCGGGCGCACCTGCACACCGGGCGGCGTGACCCGCTCGCTGTCCCCGCCGCTGACGAGCAGGCCGAGCACGTTCTCGTACGACGCGAGCCGGTAGCCGCGGCCGGTCAGCAGCTCACCGACGGCCGGGTCGGCGAGATTGCTGAGCTCGACCTGCACCGCCGCGCCGCGCTCGGCGAACGCATCCTCGATCCGGGCCAGCTCGTCCTCGTCCGGCACACCGGCGAAGCCGAGCCCCGCGACCTTGTTCCACGGCGAGTCCGGCTCCGCGAAGCCGGCCACGCCCCCGGCGACCGGCATGGCGAACCCCGCCCCGCCCGTACGCCGCTGGGCCGCCGCAAGCGCAGCGGTGATGAACCCGGCCTCGGCGCCTTCGATGCGCCGGGCCAGGTCGGTGTCGCAGAACAGTGCCGACATGACAAACCTTTCAAGCTTCGGTGGTACTGCGATGCCTGCTGCGAAACGACGTGGACTTGGCCCGGTTGCCACAGGCCGCCATGTCACACCAGCGCCGGGAGGTGTTGCGGGAGCCGTCGAGGAACACCCAGCGGCACCCTTCGCCCCGGCACGCCTTCAGCCGGGGCCAGGACGGCCGGCCCGACGCGCGCAGCAACGCCGCGACGGTGGCGGCGCCGATGTCCCGCGCGAGGTCGCCCCGGCCCTCGGCCCGCAGCCCGGGGACGCCGCCGCCGAGGTCGGGCCGCAGGGTGAGGCCGGCAAGCCCGGCGCCGTCCACGCGGGCGTCGATGCCGTTGTTGCGCAGGGCGAGCGCGCGGATCACGGCCCGCAGGTCCCGCAGCACCGCCACGGCCTCGGCACTCGCCGGCCGCGCGGCACCGGCGCCGCCGAGGGCCCGCCACCATCGCCGCACCGACCGGCCGTCGGCGAGCTCGTCGCCTTCCCCGTGCGCGGTGTTGGCAATGGCGATGAGCAGCTCCTCGTCCTCCACGCAACCACTGTATCCATCTCACCGGTTGCCACAGCGATCGGCCGGGACCTCGGGCCCGGGCGTCAGGGCCCGGTAGCCGTCGCGATCCCGGTCCCCGCGGCCGGCCGCCACGGGCGGCTCGGCACCCTCGGCCGGGCCCGCCCGCAGGAGCAGGGCCAGCCCGGCCAGGATCGCCGCGCCGCCCGCCAGCTGGACCAGGGCCGGGCGCTCGTGGAGGAACACGACACCGGTGAGCGTGCCGATGACGGGCGTCAGGTTCATCAGCTGCCCGGCCCGGGAGGCGGGCACGTGGGCGATGCCGCGGTTGTAGGCGACGCCGCCCACGGCGCCGAGCAGCACGACGCCGAGGCAGGCGATCCACGCCACGGCCCCGGCGGCGGGCAACCGGCTGCCGCCGCCGGCCCAGGAGAAGGCCACGAACGGCGCCGTGAGCAGCGCGCCCCCGGCGGTCTGCCAGGCGCCGGCGGCGAACCCGTCGCCGTCGTCGTGCCCGCTGTAGCGGCGGGTGGCGACCAGGAAGAGCGCGCCGGCCACGACCGCCCCGAGCACGAGCAGGTTGCCGATCGCCGCGCTCGCGCCCGTCCCGCCGTCCGTGGGCCCGAACGCCACGAGCGCGCTGCCGCCGAGCCCGACGACGAGCGCGACGACGGCCCGCCCGGCCATCCGCTCGCGGAGCACGAGCACGGCCAGCAGCACCGACAGCAGCGGGTCGACGGCCACGAGCAGGCTGCCGCTTGACGCGCTGGTGCGGGCCAGGCCGAGGTCGGCCAGCAGGAACGTCGCCCCCGGGAACAGGCCGCCGAGCACCAGGTTCCGGGCCGCGCCGCGCCACCGCAGCCGCCCGCGCAGCGCCGCAATGCCCAGGAGCACGGCGGCCGCGCCGATGAGCTCGACGGCCAGCAGGTCGGCCGGGCGGACGGCTCGCAGGGCGAGCACCGACACGGTGGTGCTCACCCCGTAGACGGCGGAGGACAGCAGGATCGCCGCCTCGCCGCGCGCAATGCGAACACCGTGCGGTGCCATCGTGTGCCTCCGTCCAGCGCCCGCCGCCGGCCGACAGCACAACCACCATCACGGTTACACCGGTTACCGAGCCGAGCAACCGAATAACGGTCGACGGTGGTCACCGGACTACATCGAGCCCATCTGGCGCTCGAAGGCCGCCGGGTCCTCGCGCCACGCCCGGTGACCCTGCCGGGCCATCGGGTCCGGGAAGATGGACTCCTCCCCGGCCTCGACCCCGTCGAGGATCGCGGCGGCCACGTCGGCCGGGCTGGTCTTCGGGATCGCGAAGTCGCGGATCATGTCGGTGTCCACGGCGCCCGGGAAGACGCCGTGCACGGTGACCTTCCGGCCGGCAAGCTGGGCGCGCAGCGCCTGGGTCATCGACGCCGCGGCGGCCTTGGACGCCGAGTAGCCGCCCATCGCCGGCACCGCGCCGAGCACGACAAGGCTCAGGGTGTTGACGATCGCCCCGCCGCCGTTGCCCTCCAGCACCGGCACGAGCGCCCGGCTCAGTGCGAGCGGGCCGACGAAGTTGGTGCGCAGGTCCGCGTCGATCGCCGCCAGGTCGCCGGTGAGCGGGTCGGCGAAGTGCAGCGACCCCCCGTTGTTGATCAGCATGGTCGCGTCGGTGGCCGTTTGCGCCGCCCGGGCGATCTGCTCGAGGTCGGTGAGGTCGAGCCGGAGCGGGTGCACCCGGCGGTCGGCGGCGGCGAGGTCCGCCACCGTCTCCACCCGGCGGGCGGCGGCGTAGACCTTCGCGGCGCCGCGGGCGAGCAGCGCCGTCACCAGGGCTCGGCCGAGGCCGCGATTCGCCCCGGTCACCAGCGCAACAGTGCCATTGACAGGCATTCGAGATCTCCCAATCGGTGGGTGTGCGGTTGTGACACCCACCATCGCCCGATCGGCGGGCGACACCCATTACCCTGCCCCGCCCCGGTCGCCGCCGACCATGGGTCTGGCAGTGCCAGGCAGCGAGCGGGCCGCCGCGGCCATACTGGTGGTATGGACCGACGCACCGAGCTGGCCGAGTTCCTCCGCTCGCGGCGGGCCCGGATCGACCCGGAGGCGGCCGGTGTCCCGCCGTACCACGGCCGCCGGCGGGTCCAGGGCCTGCGGCGCGAGGAGGTCGCGCAGCTCGCCGGCGTCAGCGTCGACTACTACGTGCGCCTCGAGCAGGGGCGGGCGGCGAACGTCTCCGCGGCCGTCCTCGACGCGGTCGCCCGCGCGCTGCACCTCGACGCCGACGAGCGCGCGCACCTGCGCCGGCTGACCCACCCGGTCCGCGGCGTCCGCCGCCCGGCATCGCCGCAGCGGGTGCGTCCCCAGGTGCGGCACCTGCTCGCGGCCATGAGCGACGCCGCCGCCTACGTGGTCGGGCGCCGGACCGACGTGCTCGCCTGGAACCGGCTCGGCGGCGTCCTCTTCACCGACCTCGACGCGCTGCCGGTCCAGCAGCGCAACTTCGCCCGGCTCATGTTCGGCGACGAGGCCGCCGGCGCGGCGATGTTCGCCGACTGGCCGGCCAAGGCCCGCGACCTCGTCGCGTTCCTGCACGTCGACGCCGGCCGCCACCCGGACGACCCGGCGCTGGCCGAGCTCGTCGGGGAGCTGTCCGTGCACAGCGCGCGGTTCCGCCGCCTCTGGGCCGACCACCCCGTCCACGACAAGGGCCACACCACCGCCGTCGTCAGGCATCCGCTCACCGGCCCCATCGAGCTGGCGTACGAGGCGCTGCGCCTGCCCGACGACCCCGACCAGATCCTCGTGACCTACAGCGCCGCCCCGGACTCCGAGGCCGCCACCGCGCTGCGCCTGCTCGCCTCCTGGCACGCCGCGCCGCGGTGAACGAGCACCGGCCCGCCGGCGACGCCCGCGCGCACAGCGGCGGCGGTGGCGCGCTCGGACGGCAACCTCGCGATGAGGCGGGCCCCATGGAAGGTGGTGCCATGCGTCCCCAGGACCACGCCTACGAGATCCTGCTGCGCGGCGCGATCCCGTTCGTCCTGACCCCGGCGGGCGCATCGCCGGCCACCCGGCAGCTGCGCGGGGTGGTCCGCCCCCGGCCCGACCGGGCCCGGGTCGTGTACACCGACGACGCCGCCATGACCCGCGGCGTGGCCTTCGAGCTCACCCTCCCGGGCGGCGACGACCCGGCCGCCGCCATGTGGGCCGCGCTCGGCCGCCTGCGGGTCCTCGCGGCCGAGCCGTGGACCGCCTTCACCGGCCCCGGCCCCCGCTGACCCTCGCCCGCGGGCCGACGGGCCGCCCGGCGTGCGGGCGGCCCGGAGCCTGCGGGCTTCAGCTGTTCGACGCCTGCTCCTGCTGGGAGGCGTTGTTCGTGGCCCGGGAGGAGGCGTCCCGCAGTGCCGACGAGACCGTGGAGAGCTGGGTGCGGTACGTGTTCTGCCAGTCGCCGCGGAACCCGTCGGCGTCCAGGCCCACCCACTGCACGCCGTCGAGCGAGGAGCTCAGCGTGCTGGCGATCGAGTCGATCTCGTCGGCCTTGGCCGACAGCTGCGAGGCGAGCGTGCGGACCGCCTCGACGTCCATTCCGGTGAAACCGGCCATTGCACTGTCCTTTCGCTACGGTGGTGCTACGGGTTCGTGATCTGCGGGCCAGGGGTCCAGCCGATCTGGACGACCGAGGTCTGGCCGGCGCGGACGAGCAGGGCCCGGCCGGGCGGGAAGTCGGCCCGGTTCAGGCGGTTCGGGAACGGTGTGCGGAAGAGCCGGTCGCCGTCGGAGGGGTCAGGGGCCAGCGCCAGGCCGCAGCGACCCGACTTGATCAGGCCGAGCAGGCCCATCGTGCCGGTCATCGAGGCCGCCTCGCCCTCACCGACGGCGAAGAGGCCCTCGTCACGGCAGACCCGGACCAGGTCACTGAGCGCGGTGTCGGCGGCCGGGTGGGTGGCGACCTCGGGCACGTTCTCGATGAACACCGCGACCCGCTCGCCGGCCCGGACCCGGTCGGCCAGGTCCTTCGCGTGCCGGGCCATCGCCTCGGCGCCGGCGGCGACCCCGGCGAACACCGGTGCGGCGGCCAGCGGCGAGCGGCGCTGCGGCGTGAACAGGTGGGCCCGGACGGCCGGGTCCCGGTGGCGCACCGCGGCGGCGATCGTGCGCATGGCTGTCGTGCGGCCCGACTGGGGCGGGCCGGCCACCAGGAACACGCCCTCCGGCACGAACGTCGCCGGACCCAGCGTCGCCGCGGCCACGCCGAGCACCGCGGCCCCGCCGGGGTCGGCGGGCAGCACGTCGATCCGCTTGCTCAGCGACGCGATCGGCGGCGCGGCGGGCATGCCGGCCCGGACCATCGACTCGCCGAAGGACTTGCAGTAGGCCGCCTGGCTGCCCATGTCGGCCCGGCCGCCGAGGATCGCGACCTGCAGCTCGACCCCGTCGATCATGCCGCGGCCGGGCGGAGAGCTCGGCTTGAGCACGTCATGGGGCAGATTCATCGTCTGGTACTCGTTCACGTCCGCCATCCGCAGCGCGACCCTGGTCTGCATGGCCGAGGCCAGGGCCGACGGCACCGACGCGGGCCGGTCGGCGGTGATGAACACGTGCACGCCGACCGGACGGCCCTCGACGGCGATCGCGCAGAACGCGTCGAAGAACTTCGCCCGCTCCCCCGTCTCGTACGCCTGCCGGAACGCCGCCACGCCGTCGACGAGCAGCAGGATGCGCGGCTCGTCCGGGACGCCGCCGGCCGCGGTGCGGTACTCGGTGATGGAGCCCGCACGGGCCGCCGAGAACCGCAGCGCCCGTTCGGCGATGAGCTGCCCGAGGCCGGTGATGAGCCGGGCGACCCGCTCGTGGTCGGTGGCGCCGATGATGCTGCCCACGTGCGGCAGCGCCTCCAGCATGGCCAGCGCCCGGCCGGCGAAGTCCAGCCCGTACACCTGGCACGGCCCGCCACGCACTGTCGAGCCGGCGGCCACGGCGATCGTGCGCAGCAGCGTGCTTTTGCCCGAGCCGCCGGTGCCGTAGACGGCGAGGTTGCCGTGCAGGTCCGGGTAGAACGCGACTGTCGGCTGCCGCTGCTCGGTCGGCACGTCGCAGACACCGAAGACCAGCTCGTCGTCGCGGCGGGCGGTCGGCACCTGGGTCGGGTCGGAGATGTCGTACAGCGTGGCCAGCGGCGCCAGCCACGGCCGGGCCGGGCGGTAGATCCGGGCCCGGGTCCGGGCCTCGTCCAGCGCGGTGACGAGGCGGCGGATGTCCGGCTCGCCCAGGCGGACCGGGGCCTCGTCCAGCTCCGGCAGCTCCCACGCAGCCGGGGCGCCGAAGCCGAGCTCCTCGACCCCGATGCGGGCCGGCTCCGGCTCGTCGCCGGTCCAGCCGCCGGCGTAGCCGGTCTGGAAGGGCACCAGCCGGCCGGGGCCCGTCTTGGACACCGCCCGCCCCGGCACCGCCGAGTCGAAGAACGCGGCCTCGGGCGAGCCGAGCACGTCGACGCTGTCGGCCTCGTCGGCGGTGCGCAGGGCCAGGCGCAGGTTGGTGTTGGCCCGCAGGTTGTCCTTGATGACCCCGGCCGGGCGCTGGGTGGCCAGGATCAGGTGGACGCCGAGCGACCGGCCCCGCTGCGCGACGTTGATCATGCCGTCGACGAACTCGGGCAGCTCGGCCACGAGGGCGGCGAACTCGTCGACGACGATGACGAGGCTCGGCGGCGCGTCCGGCGAGCCCTTCTTCTCCAGCTCGACGAGGTCCTTGACCTGGTGCGCGGCGAAGAGCTTCTCGCGGCGGCGCAGCTCGGCCGAGAGCGACACCATGGCCCGGCGCACCTCGTGCGGGTCGAGGTCGGTGACCAGCCCGACCTGGTGCGGAAGCCCGACGAGGTCCTTGAACGCCGAGCCGCCCTTGTAGTCGATGAGCAGGAACGTCAGCCGCTGCGGGCTGTGCGCGGCGGCCATCGCCAGGATCCAGGACTGCAGCAGCTCGCTCTTGCCGGCGCCGGTGGTGCCGCCGACGAGCGCGTGCGGGCCGTCGGCGCGCAGGTCCACCGCGTGCGGGCCGACGGCCGTGCGGCCGATCACGGCGCGCAGGGTGCCCGCCTGCTTGGCCGGGCGGTCGGGCGCGTAGGGCCCGGTGACGATCGAGCGGCTGGCCTGCCACCGCTCCAGCACGACGTCGGCGTCCGGCGTGAGCGGTGTCTCGCTGACGTTGAACAGCGGCACCGAGCGGGGCAGGTCGCTGTCGTCGACGATCCGCGCGCCGACGTCGACCAGGGGCGCGAGGCGCCGGGCCAGGTCGACGGCGGTCGCGGCGTCGAGCCCCTCGACGGCGAGCGGGTCGACGAGGTCGGCCGGGCCGACGAACCCGGCGACGCCGCCGCCGGACCCGTCGTAGTGCAGCGACACGTAGGACCGGCAGGCGGCGGGCAGCCGCGCGGTCGCGGGGGCCAGCCAGATCACGTGGACGCCGGCGGCGGGGCCGCGCTCGGCCAGCTCGACCAGGCGGCTGCGCTCGACCGGGGCGTCGTCCTCGACGAGGACCACCACGGCCGGCCGCCCGGCGTCGTTCGTGGCCAGCCGGCGCTCGAGCAGCTCCTCCAGCGCCGAGACCAGCGCGACGCCCTCGCGGATCGTCGAGACCAGGTGCCGCTGGTTGATCGGGCTGTGCGCCGACGTCGTGTGCGGCAGCCAGGTGAGCCACGACCAGGCCGGGGCCGCACCGGGCGGCACGAACGCGGCCAGGACGAGCTCGGCCGGCGAGTGCAGGGCGGCGAGCTGCAGCAGCAGCGAGCGGCCCACGGCGAACAGCGCCTCGCGCGGGCCGGCGAGGCCGACGGCCCCCTCGGTGAGGTCGGCGACGACGGGGACGTCGGGCAGGTCACGGTAGCGCCGGACCACCTCGTCGATCTCGGCCAGCAGCTCCCGGGGCAGCTGCTGGCGCGTCGGCACGGCGATGGTGTCGCGGGCGGGCCGGCGCCCGGTGCCCAGCCGGATCTCACCGAAGCCGGGCTCCCCCGGCCGGCGCGTCCACAGCAGCGGGGTGCTCCGCCGGACGGCCTCGACGCAGGCGGCCAGGGGTGGGTGCTCGCCGTTGCGGGCCATGGTCTCGGCCGCCGCGCCCGCGGCCGCCTCCCGGTCCAGCCGCTCGAGCTCGGCGCGGAACACGCGCAGTCCCTTGCGGTACGCCGACCGCCCGGACAGGAAGCCCTCCGCGGAGTACCCGAGCATCATGAGCGGGCTGAGCGCGACGAAGGCCAGCGAGGCGATCGACCGGGTGATCAGATAGAGCGCCCCGCCCATCAGCATCGGCGCGATCATGGCCACGAACGGCAGCCGGGTCGGTGCCGGCCGCTGCGGCGGCTCCGGCGCCGTGCGTTCCTCGCCGGTGTAGCGCGGGTCGAGCCGGGGTGAGCGCACGAAGCCCTCGGCCGCGGTGTCGGCCCGGGAGGCGGCGGCCACGAGCCGCACGATGAGCTCGGTGTCACCGATGCGCACCGCGTCACCGGGCGACAGCACGGCCCGCGTGACGGCGGAGCCGCCGACCTCGAGGCCGTTGGCCGAGCCGAGATCGACGATCTCGGCGGCCGGGCCGAGGATGAGCCGGGCGTGCTGGCGCGACGCGAGCGGGTCGGAGAGGCGGACATCGCAGCCGCGCTCGCGGCCGATGACGCTCGTCGGGTTGGTGAGCGCAAACTCGCGGCCGGCGTCGGGCCCGGCGGTCACGACGACGACCGCCCGGACCTCGCCGCGGTGGGCCGGGTACGTCTCCGGCGACCGCGTCACCGCCACCCGCGCACCCGAGCGCAGGCCGCTCTCCGCGAGCGTCATGCCCGGGTCGAGGCTGGCCCCCTGGCCGGGGCCCGGGCCGGCGATGAGGTGCAGCGTCGGGCGGTCCGGGCCGGCGATGCGGGCGCCGCGCGCCGCCGGGTCGGCCAGCAGCAGGTGCCGGGCCAGGTCGCCGACGGTCGCGGTGGCGTCGACGGTCGCGACGAGGTCGGCCTCGGGCGCGCCGGGCCGCTGCAGGGTGAACTTGAGCTTCACAGTCCGGCTCCTTGGACGGTCCGCGGCCGCGTTCGCGCGCCGGGGTCGAGGGGGCGGGGAACGGCCGGCCGGCGGTCGGTACGCGGCCCCGGCCGGACCGGACCCGGGCGCCGCGGGCGCAGCGAGCGCAGGCTGAGCGCGGCCCGCAGCCGGCGCCCGCGGCCGGCCCCGGTGCGCATCCGGCGGCGGGCGTCGTCGACCTGCCGCCAGAACTCGGCGGCGTGGGGCGCGGCCGGGTCGTCGGGGCCGTAGACCGCGTGGTCGGCGTCGTCGGCGATCGGGCCAAGCCCGGCCAGCCCGGCCCCCGACAGTGCGGCCGCCTCCTCCTGCCGGGTGCCTCCGGCGTAAACGGTGGCGCCGAGGTCGCGGGCGGTGTCGACGAGCTCCCGCCAGCCGTTGGCGTAACGGTCGCTGACGCTCCCGCCGCGGCGGCGGTGCCGGCGCCGGGCCGCCTTGAGCCCGACGATGAGGCCGGCCGCGACGGCGAGCGCCAGGACGGGCGGCCCGACCCAGCGCAGCACCGGCATCATCGCGGCCAGGACCCGGCACAGCAGGCACGACCGGGGCCGGGGCGGATGCGTCTGGGTGAGGTCGGTGCGGCCGGAGTCCAGCGCCGGGACCGGCTGGCGGGCGGCGTTCGGGGGCGGGACGGCCGCGGTGTCGGTGTTCTCCGACTCCGTCGGTGGCGTGGTGTCCGGCTTCTTCGTGACGTCGGGCATGAACTCGGTCTGCGGGATCGCCACCCAGCCGCGCCCGCTGACGCCGACCTCGACCCAGGCGTGGACGTCGGCCCCGCGAACCGTTCCGTCGGACCGCGGACGCGCGCCGAGCACGACCCGGGCCGGCACGCCGAGGTAGTTGGCGACGAGCGCGTAGGCCGCGGCGTACTGCTCGTCGTCGCCGACCGGGCGGGCCGCGGTGAAGAACCCGGCCAGCCGGCCGGTGCCGTGCCCGGGCAGGAACTGGCCCTCACCCTTGCCGCCGTCGCTGTAGGCGCCGTTGTCGTGCAGGTAGGCGGCGACCGCCCGCAGCTGCGCGGCCGGTGTGGTGACGCCCCTGGTCCAGGCGGCGACCTTGCTGCTGAACAGCGCCTGGGCCGGGTCGGTGAGCGCGGGCCGGGCGGCCGGCTGGGCGTCGTCGGGCAGCGCCGGCGTGTCGATCGCGGTCCGCATGGTGTAGCTGTCACCGGCGGCGAGGCGCGCGCTGACGAGGACGGCCGAGGTGGCCGGGCTGACCCGCAGGCCGGCCGCCAGGTCCGCGGACCGCGGGCCCGCGAACGTCACCGCGGCCGGGCGGCCGGCGCCGGGCAGCCAGGGGTTGAGGTCGGTGGCGGCGGCGTACGCGGCGGCGATCGTCACCTGGATCGTGGCGGACCCGCCGCTGCCGAAGGCGGGCCCGACCCGCTCGAAGCCGCCGTCGCCGCGGCCGGCCGCGCCCCAGACGAGCCCGTCGTAGTCGTCGAGGACCGCGATGCGCAGCGGGGTGCCCGCGGGCAGTCCGCTCACCGTGAGCAGGGTCTGGTCGTAGAGCTGCTCGGCGTCCTTGGTGAACTTGCGGAACCCGACGAGCGGGCTGGGGTACGCCCCGATGTCGAACGGCGGCAGCACCTCGTCGCGCAGCACGACGCGGGGTCCACCGGCCACGGCGGGCGCGGCAGCCACGGCGGCCAGGCCGGCCACCGTGAGCGCGAGCGCCCCGGCGCCGATCCGGGCGGCGCTCGGGCGGGTGCCGCGGCGGCGGCTGGCGGCCCAGACGAGGCATCCGGCGGCGAGCAGCACCCCGTCGGCGAGCCGGGCGGCCGGTTCGCGGGTGCCGAGCAGGATGACCGCCGAAAGCAGCAGCGGGGGTACCGCAACCGGCGCCGACGGCAGCCGCGGCGCCCGCTTGGCCAGGATCATCCCGCCCGCACCGGCCACCAGGGCGAGCACGAACGGCACGACGAGCAGGTCCCGGCCCGTCACCGGCGGCCGGGTGGTGAGCAGCTCCTTCCAGCCCCGCACCGCGTCCAGGGCGAGGGCCCGGTAGGTGTCGAGGGCCGCCGGCGAGCGGTCGGTGAGCACGAGCGGGCCGCCGAGGGCGAAGAACAGCGCCAGGACGGTGGCCGCGACCATGATGACCGGCTGGCGGGCGGCGGTGAGCGCCCACGCGGCACCGATACCGGCGGCGAGGCCGAGGGCGGCCACGACGAGGTAGTCGCGGCCGGCGTAGGTGGCGCCGAAGCCGAGAAGCGCGACAAGGCCCAGCCCGGCCAGGGCGGCCGCGTCGCGCGCGTCCCTCACGCCGCCTCGCCCTTCAGCAGCAGCATCGGCAGGTCCTCCAGCCGGGCCAGGGTGAGCACGGTCAGCGCGGCCGTGGACAGCAGCCGGGCGTGGGCGAGCGGGTCGACGCGGATGGTCACGGCGCGCACGCCCGGCGGCAGCTGGGCCGTCACCTTGCGCAGCGCGGCGGGCGCCGGGTTCGCCCCGGTGACGAGGACCGCCGAGGTGGTGCCGGGCGCGACCCGCAGGCCGCGCACCGTGAGCCCGGGCAGGCCCGCGTCCGGGCTCGTGGCGGCCCGGGCGCACATGTCGAGCAGTTCCCCGCGGTGCTGGCGGCGGCCGGGGTCCTTGCCGATCCAGCGGTCGCCGACGAGGGCGGTGGTGTCGACGCCGTCCTCGACCGCGCGGGCCGCGACCGACGCGCCGACGGACACGGCGGTCTCGAAGTCGTCGGGGTCCGGGTAGGAGCGGGGGTCGCCGTCGACGATGACCATGAGGTGGGTCCGGCGGGTGTCGCGGAACTGGCGCACCATGAACTGCTCCACCGGCCCGGCCGACCCGGTCTTCGCCGACGAGCGCCAGTGGATGTACCGCCGGTCGTCGCCCGGCACGTATTCGCGCAGGGTGTGGAAGGCCAGGTCGCTCGTCGACATGTCGTTGGTGGTGCGGCCCTCCAGGTCGCGCAGCAGGCCCTGGCCGAGCGCGGCGAGGCGGACGGTCCGCGGGTGCACGAAGATCTCGGTGACCCCGGTCCAGGTGACGCGCCGCTGCCACATCCCGAGCGGGTCGCCGCGCACGCTGCCGGCCGGGCCGACCGGGATGACGCCGCGGCGCAGTGCGTCGACGGGGAAGTCGCGCACGTGCGGGTCACCGCCGGCGGCGAGGCGCGGCACCCGGAAGGTGTGGGCCTGCGCACCGGTGCCGACCTCCAGGGTGAGCGGCAGCATCGCCCGCGCGGCGGCGTTGCGGACCACGACGTCGACCCGGGTGGAGCGGCCCGGCTCCAGCCGGCGGCGGCGCGGCTCCAGCGTCACCAGCAGCTGCATCCGGCCGATCGTGAACACCGCACCCAGGGCGAAGGCGACGAGCCCGGTGAGGCCGGCCAGGGTCGCCTCGGCCCAGCCGGCGACGGTGCCGGCGGCGAGGGCCACGGCCGACGCGGCGAGCACCGTCCAGCCCAGCGCGGTCACCGCGGCCAGCCGCGTCCACAGTGGAGCGAGCCGCGGGACGACCCGCGGCGCGAGGGCCGTCAGCGCCGTCATGCCACCCGCTCCAGCGGCGCGGCGATCTCGGTGAACACCTCGTTGACGACCTGCTCGACGGTGACGCCGTCGAACTGGGCCTCGGCGTTGACCTGGATGCGGTGGCTGAGCACCGGGTAGGCCAGGGCACGGATGTCGTCCGGAGTGACGAACGTGCGGCCGTGCGCGATCGCCCAGGTCTTGGCGCAGCGGACGTAGGCCAGCGCGCCGCGGGCGGAGACGCCGAGCTTGGTGTGCTTGTGCCGGCGGGTGGCCTCGGTCAGGCGGCTCACATAGGACAGGGTCTCGGTGCGCACGGTGACCGCGTCGGCCAGCCGGCCCAGCGGCACCAGGATCTCGGCCGACACCTTCGGCTGCACCTCGGCGGCGCGGTCGCGCACGGCCGCGGTGCGCAGCAGCTCGACCATCGCGTCGTGGTCGGGGTAGTCGAGGCTTGTCTTCATGAGGAACCGGTCCAGCTGCGCCTCCGGCAGCGGGTAGGTGCCGGCCTGCTCCACCGGGTTCTGGGTGGCGATGACCATGAACGGGCGGCCGACGTCGTAGCTGATCCCGTCGACGGTGACCCGGCCCTCGTCCATGACCTCGAGCAGCGCCGACTGTGTCTTCGGCGAGGCCCGGTTGATCTCGTCGGCCAGCACGATCGAGTGGAAGATCGGGCCGCGCATGAACTCGAAGCGGCGGCTGGCCTGGTCGTACACCTGGACGCCTGTCACGTCGGTGGGCAGCAGGTCGGGCGTGAACTGGATCCGCGAGTGGGAGCCCTGCACGGTGCGGGCCAGCGCCCGGGCCAGCGACGTCTTGCCCGTGCCCGGGTAGTCCTCCAGCAGCAGGTGGCCGCCGGTCAGCAGGCAGGTCAGGGCCAGCCGCACGACGTGCTCCTTGCCCAGCACCGCCTGGCCGATGTTGGCGACCATCAGCTCGAACGTGTCGCGGAACCGGGCGGCCTGATCCGGGCTGATCGTCATGGGTGAGTGCCTCTCTGCTACGACCACGTCATCTGTCCCGTCACTCCGCCGCAGGTCGCGCGCACCCACTCGCCGGGGTAGCCGTACCAGTTGCCGGAGTCCTTGCTCTGGTTCGGGCCCCAGGTCTGGGTGATGAACCCGCCGGGCCCGTGCTGGCTGTCGAACGTGCAGGTGACGTTGCCGGTGAAGTTCGCCGTCTGCACGTGGATGTAGGCGCACGAGGCGCTGGAGCACACGCCGCCCGCGCAGGCCGCGCCGCCACCGCCGCCGCAGCGCGCGCCCTTGGAGAGGGTCACCGTCGGCGGCGGGGGCGGAGTCGCCTGCGACTTGGAGCCGGTCAGCGCCGACCGGCCGCTGTCCGCCACCGTCACCGTGATCGTGTCGGTCTGGCTGTAGCCCATGGTGTCGGACCCGGACCAGCTCCAGGCGCCGACGCCGGTGGTGAAGGTCTGCGTCTGGCGGCTGGTCTGGACGGTCACCGTGGCCGGCTTGCCGTTCGGGTCCACGGAAATCGTGAAGTTCACGGCAGTACCACTGGCGCTCGTCTGAATGTTGAGGTTCTTCAACGGCCCGTAGGTCGTGACGCCGGCGGTGGCCGTGGGGCCGCACTGCGCACCGGCGCCGTTGCCGCCGCGGCTGCCGTTGCAGTCCTGGAGGCTCACCGTGACGTTCTGGCCGTTCGGCAGGCCGTTGACGGTCTCGCTGACGCCGGACTGGCCGCCGGGCGGGAACGTCCAGGTGCCGCAGGTCGTCCCGCCGTAGGTGCAGCTGACGGTCGAGGTGGCGCCGTGCGAGGCGGGTGCGTCGAACTGCAGGGTGGCCTGGCCGTCGACGCCGGTCGGAGTGGCGCTGAGCCGGCCGACGGCGCCCGGGGTCGCGGCCGCCTCGACGGTGGTGCCCGGGCTCGCCGCCGAGGTGTGCCCGGCGACGCCGTTGGTGGCGCTCAGGCTGTAGGTGTAGACGGTGCCATCGTTGGCCAGGCCGTCGTCGGTGCACTGGCGGGCCGTGACGCCGGTGCAGACCGTGCGGGTGCCGCCGCCGGTCCGGGTGACCGCGTAGGTGACCGGGCCCGGGCCGTTCGGGTCGGACGCGGGCCAGGACAGCGTGACCGCCCGGGCGGCCGAGTCGGCCGAGTTCGCCGACGCCGCGGCCGGGGCGGCGGGGGTGGCCGGGACGCCGGCGGACTGGCCCTGCACCGTGGCCGCCTCGCCGGGGCCCTTCGCGTTGACCGCGATGACCGTGAACGTGTAGACGATGTCGTTGTCGAGCCCGGTCGCGGTGAGGCCGGGGCCGGTGGCGCTCGCCCGGCCGCCGCCGGACCAGCTCACGTCGTAGCGCAGCACCGGGGTGCCGTCGTTGGGCGGCGCGGCCCAGGCCAGCCGGAGGGTGCCGTCCTGCGGGTCGGACGCCGTCAGCCCGGTGACCGCGCCGGGCACGGTGTTGGGCTCGGCGCCCTCGGAGGTGCCGCTGGGCCTGCTCCAGCCGACCAGGTTGTGGGCCTTGACGGTGAACGTGTAGGTCCGGCCGTTGGTGAGCCCGGTGATGAGGCACGGGGAGGCGGCGCAGCGCTGGGAACCGCCCGGGTAGTCGACCTCGTAGGTGTCGACGGGCGCGCCGTTGCTGGCCGGGGCCGCCCACGACACCGACACCGAGCGGCTCAGGACCGTGCGGTCGATGGCCGGTGTCCCGGGCGCGTCCGGCACGCCGAGCACGTGCAGGGTGATCCGCCCGGTGACGCGCCGGTCGGCGCGGCCCCGGTCGGCGACGTCGGTCATCGTGACGACGAACGTGAGCGTGCCGTGGGCCTCGGCCGACGGGGTGAGCCGCACTGTCGCGCCGTCGCTGGTGGCCGTGGCGGGCATACCCTCGCTCTGGCTGACCGACACGGCGGAGATGACCGGCCGGCGCAGCTCGGAGCGCACGTAGCGGCTCATGTCGACGGTCGCGGTGTCGCCGGCCTTCACGCCGTCGACGGTGACCGCGCCGACCGACGGCGGGGCCGCCGCGGCGACGATCACGGGCAGGTCGGTGACGACCGCGTCGGAGCCGGCAACGCCTACCGCGATGGTCCCGCCGGCGCCCGGCACGGCCCCGGCCTCCGCGGTGACGCCGACGGTGTGGGTGCCCGCGCCGCCGATCGACACGCCGGGGATCGCCCTGTGCCAGGCGGCGGTGTAGCTGAGCCCGGGCAGCGTGGCCCGGTCCGGCGCCCACACGTGGCAGACCGATGTCACGTCGATGGCGAGGGGTGCGCCGCCCTCGACGACCGGCACCGGGTCGCTCGGGCAGTGCAGCACCGGTGTCGGCGGGCCGACCTGGACCGGCAGCGTGACGACGGCGGTCTGGGCGGCCTGGTCGGTGAGCGTCGCCCCGTCGGTGACCTCGAACGTGACCGACGCCGGGCCGGTGTAGTCGCCGTGCGCGGCCAGCGCGACGTCGTGCTCGCCGGCGGCCTTCGCGGTGACGCCGGCGGCGGGTGCGGCCCAGACCCGATCGACGGTGGTCAACCGGACCGGCTTACCCGCCGGGTCGACGACGTAGTCGGCCAGGGGCACGGTGGTCGCGCCGTTGCGGTCGACCTTCACGGTGGCACCGGGCTTGGCGTAGGGGGCGCCGGCGCCGGGGGCGGGCACGTGGACGAGGCCGATCGCGGTGGCGCCGCCGGGGTCCCTGATCTCGAACGGGACGGTCCGTGGCGGCCCGGTGACCTTGATGACCAGTTTGCCGTCCACGATCGACGTCTCGGGGTCGTAGGCGTGGGCGAGTACCAGATCCGCCGCTGCTCCGTCGGGATCGGCGCAGGCGGCGAGCACGTCGACGGTGATCGACGCCGCGCCCTTGTCGACAGCCGGGTAGGCGTCGACGGCGACCGGCGGCAGGTCGACGTCGCGCTGGCTGTGCACGGTCAGCGTGGCCAGGGACGGCCGGCCCAGGCCGTCGGACAGCGCGTAGACGACGGTGAGCGGCTTGCCGCTCAGGTCGGGCGCGGTGACGTCGATCGGGCCGAGCGGTCCGCGCACGGCCGCCCCGGCGTCGTCGACGAGGCTGACGGTGACGGTGTCGTCGGCCGCGTACAGGTCGTTGGCGAGCACGTCGGCGTGCAGGTGGGCGCCGGGCGCGGCGGTGATGTCGTCGTCGACGGCGACCGGCGGCTGCGGCGCGCCGGGCGGGGTGACGCCGACCCGCACCGTCGACTCCCCGGCCAGGCCGAACCGGTCCACGACGCGGTACGTGAACGTGTCGGTGCCGGCGCTCGTCGGATACGCCTGATACACCAGCGACGTCGCGTTGACGCTCAGCACGCGTCCGAGCGTGGGCGCGGACGCGACGCCGGTGACGGCGACGCTGTCGCCGTCGGGGTCGACGCCGGCCGTGGCGATCCGCAGTGTCAGCGTCTGCCCCGCGGTCGCCCGGGCCTCGATCGGCAGCGGCGCCGGTGGGCGGTTCGGCGTCCCCGCGCCGGGCGGTGGCACCACGCTCACCCGGAGGTGCCCGATGGCCTGGTCGCCGGCGGCGTTGCGGACCGCGTAGTCGACGGTGACCGACAGCGGTGCGCTCAGCGTGGCCGGCGGCACATACCGCACCAGGTTGCCGGCCACATAGGCCCGGCCGAGCTGGTCCGGCCCGCCGCCCCGGGCCCCGGTGACGCTCAGCTGCCCGGGCCCGGGCGCGCCGGTGACGTCGCCGGCGAGGCTCATCGCCGCGCCGCCCGGGTTGGTGTCGTTGTCCAGGACGGCGACGGTGACCGAGTCACCGGCCCGCACTGTCGCGTAGTCGTCGGAGGGCACCGGGCGGGTGTCGGCGGCGTCGATCAGCCGGGTCACGGTGACGTCGCCGCTGACCGGGGCGGTGATGCCGTCGGTGACGGTGTAGTGCACGAGCTGCGGCGCCGGGACGCCGGCCGCGTCGAGGGCGGCGATGCGCAGCCAGTGGCCCTGCACGACGGCGACGCTGAGCCGCGACGCCGGGTCGGCCGCCTGCGCGTGCTGCACGACGAGCACCTGACCGGCCGGGTCGAAGTCGTTGGCGAGCACGTCGACGGTGGCGGGGAGCTGCCCGTGCAGCACCACGGCGTCGGGCATGGCGACCGGCGGCGCCGGGCTCGTCGGCACCGGCACCACGTCGACGCGGATGCTGCCGGCCGCGAACGGCGCGTTGCCGAAGGCCGCCTTGTACGTCAGCAGGTACGGGCCGGGCTTGGCCGCGCTCAGCACGACAGTGCCGGTCTTGAGGTTCGTGACCACCGTCGTGCCGGCCGGGCCGGCGACGTCACCGGCCAGCGCGAGGTGCGCCGCCGGGTCGGCCGGGTCGGCGCCGGGCAGGTCGTTGTCGAGCGGACGGATCGTGATCGGCAGCCCGACCTCACCGCGGGCGACGTCGGGCTGGGTGACGGCGGCGACGGCCACCGTCGCAGTCGGCGCCTGGACCGTCACGTCGACGGCGCCGGACGCCGGGGCGCCGATGCCGTCGGAGACCCGGTACGTGAGGTGCTGGACGCCGCCGGGCACGGGCGCGGTGTAGCTGAGCCCGCCGTCCGGGGTGGTCGTCACCGTGCCCGCCTTGGCGGCGGCGTCGACGAGGCCGATCGGGTCGCCGTCGAAGTCGCGCCAGTCGCCGATGACCGGGATCGACAGCTGCCCGCCCGAGGCGACGGTGCGCGCCGGCGCGAGGTAGCCGGCGCGCACCTTCGGCGCCTGGTTGTCGCCCGGCCCGCGGATCTGCACGGTGACCTGCGCGCTGGCGTTGTTGCGGCCGTCGTCGACGGTGTAGCGGAAGTGCACCGCCGGCCCGGCCGCCGGCACCGTGATCGCCACCGTCTGCCCGTCGGCCGCGATCGTGACGCGGGCCTGCGGGTTGTCGGGCGCGGTGACGGCCGTGATGGCGAGGATGCTGCCGCCCGGGTCCGAGTCGTTGTCGAGCACGTGCAGCAGGGTCGTCCGGCCGGGGCGGGCCCCCCAGGTGTCGTCGACCGCCTTCGGCGGCTTCTGCAGCGCGGCGTTGGTGAGCTGGTTGTTCTGGTTCTTGTCGCCGTCCTTGGGCACCGGCGGCGGCCGCACCGCCGACCAGTTGTCGACGCGGCGCTGGTCGCCGAGGTCCCACACCGCGCCCGAGGTGAGGTCGTTGAGGACGATCGCGCCGCGGTTGACCCGGAACACGGGCCGCTCGAGCACACCGGCGTCCTTGAGGTTGCCGCGGGTCGCCGGGGCGGCGTCACACGAGCGCAGGTAGCCGCCGCCGGCGCCGGACCAGGCGGCGTGCACGCAGTTGTCGAGCCGGACGGGCGCGGTGGGCGTGCCCGAGGCGACCGTCGCGAGCTGCGCCGCGTGCCCGGTCTTCAGCTCGACGCCCAGCAGCGCCCGCCCGGTGGCGACGACGACGGTGCCGGCCGCCGGGCCGGGCTGCTGGAGCACCGCGTGCGCGTCGCCGCCGAGGTCGGCCGAGCCCCCGCCGGCCACGGTGAGCGCGCCGGTGCGCCCGTCGAGCGCCACAAGCGTGGAGCCGACGACGGTGACGTGCGGGTCACCGATGGCATGACCGAGGTTGGTGTACTGCGGTGAGGCGAATCCGCTGCCCTCGACGCTCACGGTCGCCACCCGCCCCGCGGCGGAGACGGCGTGGATGGTGCCGTCCCGGCCGACGGCGAGGGCGGCCCGGTCGCCCACGGTGGCGACCGGCATACCCTGCTGGTCGAGGCCGCCCAGGCCGATCGGGCCGCGCCCGGCCCCGGCCCGAACCGCCCAGATTTTGCCGGTCTTCGCGTCGAGGACGGCGAGGGTGCCGCCGGCCAGCTGCACGTCCTGCTCAGCGCCGACGGAGGCGCCCTGGTCGCCGACGATGGCCGCCCGGGCGGGGTCGATCGGCAGCAGCTTCCCGGCGCCCCGGTCCCAGGCCGCGGCGGCGTCGCCGTCCTGGACGACGTCGAGGGTGTAGGCCGGCTGGGCCCCGCCGGGCGGGTTGAAGGCCGCGTCGAGGGCGCCGGCGGGCTTGTTGAGCCGGCCGAAGAGCCCGTCGTGGTCGCTCGTCACCCAGATCCCGCCATCGTGCAGGTCGACGTGGCGCACGGGCACGCCCTCGGCGGTCACGGCGGCGAGCACGAACACCGCAGCGCCCGCGGCGAGGACGGCGGCCGACGCGGTGGTGCGCCATCGCAGGCGGAGCCGCCTCACCTGACGCACCCGGCCTTCGGCCAGTCCACGGTGCCGTCGCGGCCGTCGGCCCGGACCACCTTGACCTGGAGGCAGACCTCGGTGCCGGCCGGGTCGGGAAGCTGCAGCTCCGGCTCGTCGGCGACGCCCGAGCGGGCGTTGTCGGCGGTGCGCCAGGCGAACGTGTCGGTGTCCAGCGCGGCCGAGTAGGTCCAGGTGAACCTGACGGTGCCCGCGTCGACGCGGGCCCCGACGATCTCGACCGGGCCCGGCGGGACGACGTCGCCGCCGGCTCCGGCGTCCTGCGGGGCAGCATTCTGGGCGGTCGGCTCGGGCTCGGGCCCGGGACCCCCACGCCCGGCCAGCGGCACCGCCAGCGCGGCCGCGACGACCACGGCTGTCGCGATCCCCCACGTCCACAGGAACCGCCGCGACGGCGGCGCCAGCTCGGTGTCCGCGGCGGGTGCCGCCGGCTGCGGCGGCGCGGCGCGGTGCACGGTACTGGCGAGCGGGCGGCCGGTGGCGTTGAGCGGGGGCTGCGGCGGCACCGGGCGCAGCGTCGTGCGGCCGAGCGCCTCGCCGGCCCCGCGCAGCGTCGTCGCCTCGAACTCGGCCGGGCGGGTCGGCACAGTGCCGACGGGCCAGGGCGCGTCGGCGGCGACCGGGCCGCCGCCCGCCCGCTCGATGGCGATCAGCTCGGCCTCCACCTCGCCCGCCGACGACGGCCGGCACCCCGGCCGCGGGTCGAGCATCCGGGCGAGCAGCCGCTCCAGGCTCGGCGGCACGTCGGGCCGGCCGGTCGGCGGTGCGGTCTCGGTGAGGATGCGCTGCTCCAGCTCGGCGGCGGTGATGCGCCGGCCCGGCACCTCGAACGGCGAGCGGCCGGTGAGCAGGTTCCACAGGGTGGCGCCGAGGGAGTACACGTCGGCGGCGACGTCACCGCGCTCGCCGCGGACCACCTCGCGCGGCGCCCACGGCAGCGACAGCCCGACGGCCTCCTCGCCGGGCGTCGCGACGAGCTGCCCGGCGATGCCGAAGTCGGTGAGCTGCGGGCCGTACTCGTCGGTCAGGATGTTGGCCGGCTTGATGTCGCGGTGCAGGATGCCGGCCTTGTGCGCGACCCGCACCGCCCCGGCGATCTGCACGCCGATGCGCAGCACCCGGCGCACGTCGAACGGGCCGTTCGCGAGCAGCTTCGACAGGTCGGCGCCCGGGCACAGCGCCATGATGATGTAGGCATGCCCGTCGGCCACCCCGGTGCTGAAGACCTGCACGATGTTCGGGTGGTCGCCCAGCCGGGCCATCGCCTTCGCCTCGTGCACCCGCGCCCCGGCGGCCGCGCCGGCGAGCACCTTGACGGCGACCTCGCGGTCCAGGTCGACCTGGCGGTAGCGGAACACCTCCGAGTGGCCGCCGCCGTCGATCCGGCCCACGTACCGGTAGCCGTCGATGTGCGGCGGTGCGATGGCGGCGTTCGTCACTGGCCGGCCTCGAAGCGGATCGTCACGTCCTCGTTGAGGTACACGCCGCCGCCGGGCATCAGCTCCACCGGCTCGCCGGGCGTGATCCGGTGCGGCCGCTCGCCGGGGCGGGCGACGTACGTGCCGTTGCTGGAGTGCAGGTCGACGACGAGCACCCGCCAGCCGTCGAGGCGGATCTCGACGTGCTTGCGCGAGATGTCGCCGTCGGGGCTGCGCAGCTTGACATGGTGCGGCCGGTCCGGGTCGGCCGGGTCCGGCACGCCCGGCGCCCGGCCCAGGATGACGCCGCGGTCCAGCGCGATCGCGTCGCCGTCCGGGAGCAGCAGCCGGCCCAGCACCGGCCGGGCGACGACGACCGGGCTCTGCGGCGCGATCACCGCCGGGCAGGCGCGGCACGCCGTGGCGGTGTCGGGGTTGGGGTGGCCGGCGGTGCAGCGGACCGCGGAGACGGTGGGCCCGGCCGCCGTCTCCGGCCGGCCCCGCAGGACCGTGTTGCGCAGCTCCTCGTCCAGGCCGCCGCCCTGCTCGCGCGCCACGGGGGCCGGGCCGGGCGAAGCGAGCGCCGGGCCGGGCGGAGTGGGGGCCGGGCCGGGTGCGGCGAGGGCCCAGTTGATGTCGGCCAGGCCGAGCACCGGGGCGCCGTTCGCCGCCGCGAACTCGTCGTGCCGGACCGGCTGGTAGGTGGCGCCGAACATCGCGTCGAACCGGCGCGTCTCCGCCTCGTCCTCGGCGGGCGCCGGGACCGGCACCGGGATTGCGACCTCCACGGGGGCCGGAACCTGGACGGGGGCCGGGACCTCGGCCGGGAGCTGCGCGAGGGCCATGGCGATCTGGGACGCCGGGGCCACGCCGGCGTGCAGCGGCAGCCACGGGCCGGCGCTGTCGGGCGGTGTGCCCGGGCAGTAGAGGCGGATCGTCGCGAGTGGACGGTCGACGCGGTGCCGCCCGGGCCCGACCGTGCGCCGGTCGCCGGAGTGGTCGACCACCTCGGCCAGCGCCGTGCCCTGCACCGCCAGATCCGTGACGGCGCCGGACAGCACCAGGGCCAGGTCCGCACCGCCGAACAGGTACAGCAGCTCATCGGTGCCCGCGCCGGCCTCGAAGCGCCGCCAGCACTGCTCCACGTCGACCGTCGGCCGGACCAGCAGCCAGCGCGCGGGCGCGGCGAAGACCAGCCAGTCGCCGGCGACGTAGCGGACGTCCGGCCCCGTCACCGGACGGACCTCGGCGGGGCGGTCTGCTCGTAGCGCTCGTCGTCGGCGGCCGGCACGTGATCGACGACGACCGCCGTCACATTGTCCCGCCCGCCGGCGTCCACCGCCCGGCGCACCAGGGTCTCCGCGGCCCGCTGGGCGCTGGGCTCGGCCGCCAGGACGACGGCGATCGCCGCGTTGTCGACCTCGAGCGGCAGGCCGTCGGAGCAGATCAGGAACCGCTCCCCGGGCGTGGGCGGAAACATCCAGACGTCGGCCTCGGGGGCCGGGTCGGTGCCGAGCGCGCGGGTGATGCCCGCGCGAGGACCGGGCGCGGTGTGGTCGACGGTCACCTGGGCCAGGGTGCCGTCCACGAACCGGTACACCCGGGAGTCGCCGACGTTGAACACCACCCAGTGCTCGGTGCCGGCGAAGCGGACCAGGCCGAGGCCGGCCACGGTGGTCCCCATCCCGGCTCGTTCGGGCTGCCGGCGTACCGCGCCCAGGATCTCCCGATTGGCCGCGGCGAGCCCGGCCCGCAGGTCCTGCGGCGTCAGGCCGGGCCGGTCGGCGAGGCGCTGCAGCGCGGCGATGGCCAGCCGGCTGGCGACGTCTCCGGCCGCGTGCCCGCCCATCCCGTCGGCCACGGCGAAGACGCCCGCCCCGGCCAGCGCGCTGTCCTCGTTGCGCGTGCGCACGGCGCCGGTGTCGCTGGCCACGCCGGAGCGGACGGTCATCATCGGCGGCCCGCCCCGACGGGTGCGTCGCCGAACAGCTGCCCGATGCGCCGGGCCACCTCGGCCCGCGGCACCGGGCGGCCGCGGTCGGGGCTGCGCTCGGTGTCGGAGAGGTACCAGTCGCCCAGCGCGTCGCGCGCCGCGGCCAGGCTGACCCGCTCCTCGCCGGCCGGGTCCGTGGAGCGCAGCACGACGGCCACCTCGCCCCCGGCCTCGGCGGCCCGGGTGACGAGGTCGTCGAGCAGGCCGGCCAGGGGCTCCGCGGCCGGGCGCACCTCGATGGAGTACTGCCCCATGAAGCCCGGCGCCGCGATCAGCCGGGCCCGCTCCCCGGTGAAGATGTGCAGCACCACCGGCCGCCCGCCGATCTGCGTCGTCGCGTCGGTGATCGTGTGCACAGTGGACAGTGCGGCGACCACGCCGACGGCGAGGTTGCCCGGCCGGACCTCGGTGCCCTCCTGGGTGCACAGCCCGCGGGCCAGCAGCGACGAGACCCCGGCCGCGGCGGCGACGTCGGTGGCCGACTCCGGCCCCAGGTGCAGCCGCAGCCGCACGGCGTCGGCCGCCGCCACGCCGGAGCGCAGCAGGAACGCCAGTTCGGCGAAGGTGAGGACAACCGCATCGGACATGACCGGGCGCTCCTTATTTTCCGAACCCGAGGAAGTGCTTGGCGGCGTTGACGCCACCGCTCACGATGTGCGTGGCGCCCTTGGCCACGTCCTGCACCAGGTGGACCTCGGCCTTGACCGCTTCGACGTGCGCGTTGACGACGTCTTTGGCCGCGTTGACGACAGCACCCTCGATCGCGTGGTGCACGTTTGGCGGCAGCTTCTCGTACAGGTCGAAGCCCACGTGTACGGCACCGATCCCGAGCGCGAGCGGCGGGACCGTGATCGCGGCCGCCTCGGCGATGTCGAATGCGACGTCCACCGCGGCGTCGGTCTTCTTCCGGTCCCAGTCACCGCCCCGGGCCAGCTCCGAGCCGAGCGTGTAGCCGTCGACTCCGGCGCCGATCAGCGCCAGCGGACCGAGCCGGTCCGCGGCGTGGACGACTCCTTTGAGGCCGGTGGCGTCGTCCGCGAGGCCGAACAGTGCGTGCTCCTTCGTCAGGAGCTCCACGAGCGGCCTGTGTGCGAAGCGATCGACCGCACCGATCTTCTTGAAGACGTCGAGCCCGTCGACGCCGAGCATCACCGTGCCGGCGAACAGGCTGCCCCATTCCCAGGCCTGGCCCGGGCCGAAGCCGCTGCCATCGCCGCCCCAGCCACCATCGCCGCCTCCACCGCCGGGGCGGGCCAGGGGTGCTGTCGGGTTGCCCGAGTCGGTGCCGCTGGCCCGGCGCTGCTCGGCCGCGTTGCGGTGCAGGCGGGTGGAGGCGTCGCGGGTCGCGTTGGTCGTGGTCTGCAGCAGGCCGGCGAGCCGGTGGTTCCACTGGCCGTGGAAGTCGGCGGCGTCGTCGCCGTCCCAGGCGGCCCGGCCCAGCGCCGCGCTCACCTCGTGGCGGACGGCGTCGAGCAGGTCGGCCGCCTGCGTCATCCGGCGGCCCAGATCGTCGAGCTCGTCGGCGTCCGCTCCCCACATGACTGCCATCAACACTCCTCGCAAGACCCCTATCGGGTGAATCCCAGGCCGGACAACGGTTTTGCGGTGTTGCCGGGTGCGGGGCGCCGGTGACGCTAACAGCGCGCGGCCGGCCGGTCAGCGCCTGAGACGGGGATCGGTACCTTTGTTTGCGCAGGTCGATCTGGCGGCCATCGCCGGCCCGCCGGAATGTCCGGGCGTCGATGCGACCCGGCGATGCGACTCTGACCGGTCAGGCGAGCCGTTCCGGGTCCCGCTGTCCGGACGGCCAGGTGGGCCCGACCAGCGTCCGGCCCGTCCGGTCGCGGGTGTCGCCGGGACCTCCGATGCCGGCGCGGCGTACCGGCCCGCAGAGTGGGGCCATCCGGTGCTGCCGCCGGAGGCCGCCGACGAGACCCGCTCCACCGCCACGCGCCACCGCCCGCCCGCGACAGTCGAACCGGCACCGGGCCGGCCCGCCGCGACCGGGGTCTGGTGATCGCGGGCGCGCTCGTCGCGGTCACCGCGCTCGGCGGTACGGCGATCTGGGCGTCGGGCCGGCCGGCGGCACCGGCGGGTTCGACGCCCGCATCGACGCACCCGGCCCCGGCTCACCCGGATACGGGCTCGGGCCGCCCCGCCGGGCTCGGCGACGATCCGCTCACTCACGGTCAGTTGGACGCCTTGACGAACGTCACGGCGGAGGTGGGGCCGGCCTGCAACCCTGACGTGGGCCTCGGCCGTCTGGTAGGTGTGCGTCTTGCGACCCCCGGACTCCTGACCGCCGCGGTGCTGCTCCTGCTGGGCACGGTGGCCCGCGACAGCGTGCCGGTGGCCCGGCCCGGGCCGCTGCCCCCGGCCGCCGTGTCAGCGGTGCCGGTCGCCGCCGCGCCGAGCGCCGGGCCGTCGGTGTCGCCGTCGCCCAGCCCGACGTTCCACGACGGCGACGGGCCGGTCGGGTCGTTCCTGACGACGAAGAGCCAGGCGGTCGCGCTGACCTTCGACGACGGGCCGGACCCGATCAACACGCCGAAGCTGCTGGAGCTGCTGCGGGAGCGGCACATCCACGCCACGTTCTGCATGGTCGGGTTCCGGGTCCGCGACCGGCCCGACCTCGTCCGGGCCATCTACGCCGACGGGCACACGCTGTGCAACCACTCGTGGCAGCACCTGCTCAACCTCGCCCAGCGCGATGAGGCGTACCTCGACTGGGACCTCAAGCACACCAACGAGATGATCCGGGCGGCGGTCGGGACGGACGTGCCGATCCGGTACTTCCGCGCGCCCGGCGGCAACTTCACGCCCGCACTCGTGGCGAAGGCCCGCTCGCTCGGCATGGACTCGATCTACTGGGACGTGGACCCGCGCGACTGGGAGCACACGCACGACAGCGGCGCGTCGGCGCACATCTCCCGCGTGGTGAGCGAGGTCAAGAGCCATACGCGCCCGGGGTCGATCGTGCTGTCGCACGACAACGGGCAGCCGAACACCATCACGGCGTACCAGCAGCTGCTGCCCTGGCTCCAGGAGCGCTTCACGCTGGAGGGGCTGCCGACCTCCGGGCTGTGAACATGTTCCAACATTGATGCCCCCGGCGGTCAGGTATTGACAACTGTCTTAACAGTCGGCGAGCATGCTGAGAGCGCTCTCACGTCCGCCAACAACGAGAGCCGAGCAGGTGCATTCCACTTCCCCGCCCATGGTTGAGAAGGGGCACAATCGTCGTGGAAAGTAAACACAAACGCACATGGAAGGTGCTCGCGGCGGCCGCCACGCTCGCGGCCGCCGTCCCTATCGCCGTGATCGCCACCGCCACGGCGTCGCAGGCCGTCGGCCCGGCGACGCTGCCCGTCACCGTCACCAACAACACCGGCCGGTCCGGCGCCGTCTACCTCTACGTGCTCGGCACCAACCTGAGCACGGGCCGCCTCGGCTACGTCAACGCCGCAGGCACGTTCAACAACTGGCCGGCCGGCGGGTCGCCGCCCACCCCCGCCCCGGACGTCTCCATCGGCGGGCCCGGCAACGGCGGCTCGGTCACGCTCCAGGTCCCGCGCGGCCTGTCCGGCCGGGTGTACTTCTCCATCGGGCAGCGGATCAACTTCTACCTCACCCCGGACGGGCTCGTGCAGCCCGCGCCGTGGGCGGGTGGCGACTCGAACCGCGACATCCTGTTCGACTGGAGCGAGTTCACCTACAACAACGACGGCCTGTGGCTCAACAGCTCGCAGGTCGACATGTTCGCGATCCCGCACGCCGTCACCGTCACCAACAGCGCCGGCGCGACCAAGCGGACCGGCGACCTCGTGGCCGGCGGGCGCGACGCCGTCATCAACGGCATCAAGGCGCAGTCCGCCTGGGCCGGCTCGGTGTACACCCGCTCGGACGGCACCGTGCTGCGGGTCCTCGCTCCCGGCAAGGCCGCCGAGGCCGGCCTGCTGAGCAGCACGTACTACGACGGGTACATCAACTCCGCCTGGAGCGCGTACGCGTCCAAGACGCTGACCGTGGTCCCGTTCGCCGACCAGCCGAACACGAAGTACTTCGGCCGCACGTCGGGCACCGTCATGACCTTCACGAACGGCTCCGGCCAGCAGGTCGCCTCGTTCAACCGCCCGTCGAGCGGCGACGTCTGGGGCTGCGCCGGCAACCTCTTCGCACCCAACGACCAGGTCGTCGGGCCGATCGCCCGCACCCTGTGTGCCGCCCTGATCCGCGGGACGCTCGGCACCGTCGACACCCAGCCGAGCACCAACGCGGCGCAGTTCTTCCAGAACAGCCCGGCCGACCAGTACGCGAAGATCATCCACGCGAACATGGCCGACGGCAAGGCGTATGCGTTCCCGTTCGACGACGTCGGCAACTTCGAGTCCCTCGTCAACGACGGCGACCCGCGCTCGGCCGGCATCGTCCTCACCTCGTTCACCGGGGGCGGCGGAGGTGGCGGCACCGCTGGTGCGGCCGCCGGCACCGTCACCGGCCCGGGCGGCAAGTGCGTCGACGTGAGCGGTGACGACACGGGCGGCAACGGTACCGCGGTGCAGCTGTGGGACTGCCAGGGCAACGCGGTCGACCAGAAATGGACCCACAACGCCGACAACTCCCTGAGCACCCTGGGCCGGTGCCTGGACATCAACGGCAACGCCACCGCCAACGGCACCCCCGTCCAACTCTGGGACTGCAACGGCGTCGGCGGCCAGAACTGGCAACAACAGGCCGACGGCTCACTCCGCAACCCCCAGTCCGGCCGCTGCCTCGACGCCCCCAACGCCACCACCACCAACGGCACCCGCCTACAGATCTGGGACTGCAACGGCACCACCGCCCAGAAGTTCGCGGTCAACGGCGGCGGCCCCATCAACGGCCCCGGCGGCAAATGCGTCGACGTCGCCGCCGACGACACCGGCACCAACGGCGCCGCCGTCCAACTGTGGGACTGCCAGTCCTACGCCGTGGACCAACACTGGTTCCACACCACCACCGGCGCACTGCGCACCCTGAACCGCTGCCTGGACATCAACGGCAACGCCACCGCCAACGGCACCCCCGTCCAACTCTGGGACTGCAACGGCGTCGGCGGCCAGAACTGGCAACAACAGGCCGACGGCTCACTCCGCAACCCCCAGTCCGGCCGCTGCCTCGACGCCCCCAACGCCACCACCACCAACGGCACCCGCCTACAGATCTGGGACTGCAACGGCACCACCGCCCAGAAGTTCACACTGACCTGAGCGACACACCACACGGCCGCCCCACACCGGGGCGGCCGTGCGCGGGTCAGGCGGCCGGGGCGGCGCTGTCGAAGCGCAGGCCGCTGTCCGTGGCGCCCCGTTTGTCAGCAGGGGCGTTCCAACCCGTTCCACACCTTGATCGACGGGACGTGAAAATCCGTTAGATGCATTACTAAGGCGTCACCAGTCACACTGCAGAGATGCGCCGGAGCGAAGCGAGTCGATTGATCGTCGTCGTCGCGGCCTGTGCCCTCGTGCTGAGCGGCGCGACGGCATGCGAGCCGCAGCAGGGCGAAAGATCGGGAACGTTACCCGGCTACGCCAAGCCACCGAGCACGTTCGCCGACGTCCTGGCCCAGTCCGACGACCGCTCCGTCAGCGCCGACGCGCACAGCCTGTCCCGCAGCGGGCGCACGACCTCGGCCCGGGTCACCGACAGCCTGGCCCAGGGCGTCGCGGTCCACGACGGCGACGTGCAGGTCACCGCGCACACCTCCGGAGCCGGGTCCGGCCAGACCGCGGCCCGGGGCGTGGTGGTGTTCCGCGACGCGGCGACCGCCACCGACATCGCCCAGCAGGTCGTCGCCCCCGAGGCGGTGCGGATCCTGTACGTGATCAAGGGATCGTCGGCGCCGGCCGCGTTCGAGACCACGTTCGCCGGGGCCACGCCGCGCCTCGCGCACGGCGGTGTCGAGCTGGCCCGGGACGGCAAGACCGTCGGTGCGCTGACCCCGCCGTGGGCCTACGACGCCGACGGCACCGCCGTGCCGTCGCACTACGAGGTATCCGGGGACCGGGTCCGGCTCGTCGTCGAGCACCGCGGCCGCGACGTCACCTACCCGGTCGTCGCCGACCCGATGATGGCCCTCGGCTCCGGCGGCCGGCTCATCGGCGCCCAGCTGCTCGGCGGTGTGTTCGAGTGGGCCGCGGTGGGCGCGATCACCTGGGGCGTCGTCAAGTTCGACTCCAACGGCTGCCTGACGCTGAGCACGTTCGCCTCGTGCCTGCTGCACCCGCTCCAGCACGACTGGGGCAACCCGGCCAAGCCCAAGGCCGATCAGGTCGACGCGGCGATGCCCGCGCTCACCGGCGTCCGCCTGCCCGACGCCCAGCACCAGCTCAACGCGCTCAAGCTGCGCAACGTCCACCTCGTCGACGACACCGGCCAGAACCGCACCGTGTATGACCCGAAGAACTGGGTTGTGACGTCACAGCGCCCGGCCGCGGGCACCACGGTGCACGCCAACACCGAGCTGACCCTGCGCGTGCGCAAGCCCTCCGACGGCACCGGCGGCGGCGCGGCCGATCGCGGCACCGTGCCCGGCGTGATCTGCATGAACCTGCAGGAGGCGCAGGACCGGCTGCGCTCCGCGGGCTACCGGACCGAGTCGCGCGACCACGGACCCGATCACCGCCGCCAGGTGCTCGACCGCAACTGGCTGGTCGTGGCGCAGGACCCGGCCCCCGCCGCCACGGCCGCGGCGGGCGCGACGGTGACGCTCGATGTGGTCAAGTACGGCGAGCCGACCGGATCATCGGGGTGCAAGAGTTGATATCCGCCCTTTCCACCGCACCGCGGCCGCCCCACGCCACCCGTACGGATGATCAGCACCGCCGCTTCGGCCGTGTGCCGCCCACGGAGGTTCCACAGTACGATGACGATCTGGACCACCGCTTGGCCCCGCACCACGGAGAGGTGTCCACGATGACCGTTGGGGTCGACGTCTACACCACGGTTCCGCACGCCGACGACGCATCGACGAGCTTCCGCCGGACCATCGCCGACACCATCCGCTGGAGCGAGGCGGCCGGGGCCGTCGGCCTCTCGCTGCCCGGCGGCCACGACCGGCCGGACCCGTGGGTCGGCGCCCAGTATGTCCTGGAGCGCAGCGAGACCCTCGTACCGCTGATCGCCACCGACGCGGCCGACCTGCACCCGCTCGCCACCGCCCGCAAGATCGCCGCGCTGGCCGCCGTCTACGGCCGCCGCGTCGACCTCGACCTCGTCGCCACCGAGCACCCCGGCGAACTGCGGGCGCTCGGCATCTTCCTCGACCACCACCAGCGCCACGACCGCCTGGCGGAGTACGGCCAGGTGATCGCCGCGCTGCTCTCGCCGGGCGGCGTGCACACGTACCGCGGCCACTACTACGAGATCAGCAGCGCCCGCGTCCACCCCGCCGTGCCCGCCGGGTGCACCCCGCGCCTCTTCGTCACCGGCTCCTCCCCCGCCGCCACGGCGGCCGGCCGGGTCCTCGGCGCGATCCGGATCAGCGACGCGCCCGCCCTGGACGGGGCCGCCCCCGACGCCCAGCGCCCGCACGGCGGTGGACTGCGGCTGGGGCTCATCGCCCGGGAGACCGCGGCCCAGGCGTGGCAGGAGGCCCACCGCCGGCACCCGGAGGCCGGCGCCGACGAGCCGGACTCCGTGTTCTGGGCCCACCCCCAGCAGGCTGCGGCGGCCCGCTGCCCGTATCTGGTGGGCAGCGCCGCCGACGTCGCCCAGGCCCTGGCCCGCTACGTCGACCTGGGCCTGGAGGTGCTGGTCCTGGGACCGGTCCACGACGAGGACGACCTGCAGGCGGCGATCGGCGCGCTCCGCCTGGCCGAACGCCTGGCCGCCGGCCGCTCGGCCTCGCCGATGCGCGGCTGGTCAGTCGACCCGATGCCCGGCCACCACGCCACCGGGCCACTGCGCGCCGCCCCCGTCGACAAGTAGCCGCCGCCCCCGCCGATGCCGCGCACCAATGGGCTGCGGTCAGGCGGCGGGCGCGGGAGGCTCGGCCGGCCCGGGAGGTGCCGGGAACGCGGCCAGGGCGGCGAAGGCCGTGCGGAGACGGGCCAGCGCGTCGGGGATGCGCCAGGCCGCGCGGTCGCGGGGGCCCACCGGGTTGGAGATCGCCCGCAGCTCGGCGAATGCGACGCCCTCGGCGGCCGCGGCGACCCCGAAGCCCTCCATCGCCTCGGCGCCCGCGCCCGGCACCCGGGCGGCCAGGGCGGCGGTCCGGGCGGCCGAGCCGGTGGCGGTGCTGACGGTGAGCACCGGCGCGACGACGGCGTCGGGCAGCGCCGCCCGTAACCCGTCCAGCAGGCGGCGATCGGCCGGGTGGCGCGACCGGCCGAAGCCGAGCGCCTCCACGTCAACGAACGCGTCATGGTCCTCGGCCCCGAGGTCGGCCGCGATGCTGACATCGGCGATCACCAGCCCGCCGACGGCGGCGAGCGGCGCGAACCCGCCCCCGATGCCGGCGCACAGCACGGCGTCGAACGGCTCGCCGGCGCACTCGGCCCGGGTGAGCAGCCGCGCGGTGCCGGCGGCGGCCGCGGCCGGGCCCACCCCGACCGCCGCGGTCGTCACCGCTGTCGCGGCACCGAGACCGCCGGCGACGGCCGCCCGCTCCGCCTCGACCGCGGTCACCACCAGCACCCGCGCGAACCCGAGCAGGCTCACCGCGGGCCGACCAGGTCCAGGACCGGGCCCAGGCCGCGGTCGCCGGTGCGGTGCTCGGCCGGGAGGATGTAGCAGCGCAGGCCGGCCGCGGCGGCGCCGCCGTCGCGGGCCGGGTTGTCGCCGACCATGAGGGTCGCCCGGGGGTCGGTGCCGAGATCGGCGCAGGCCTTGCGGAACAGCTCCGGGTCGGGCTTCTCGCGGCCGGCCTCGAATGACAGTGCCCAGGCGTCGATGAGCCCGTCGAGGCCGTGGCGGTCGGCGAAGACGCGGATGTCCCAGGCGATGTCGCTGACGACCCCGGCGCGGATACCGCGCTCCCGCAGGGCGCGCAGGACCGGGGCGGTGTCCGGATACGGGCGCCAGGAGCCGGCGTCGATCATCCGGGCGTGCGCGGCCGCCTCGTGGCCGTGCAGGAACGGGACGGCGGCGAACCAGGCGAGCATGGCGTCGCGGTGCGCGGTCATCGACCGGTCCCGGCCGACCTGGGCCGCGAGCACGTCGGGGCGCTGGTATGCGGTGGCCAGGTCGGCGACGACGGCGGCCGCCCGGGCCGGGTCGTCGAGCGCACCGGGCCGGCCGGTGTCGGCCGCGACAAGCCGCAGCCAGTCGGGCGCCTCGATCATCTGGAACAGCGTGTTGACGAAGTCGAAGAGGACGGCCTGCACCGGCGGCGGGGGCGCGGCGGACTCGGCCGGGGTGATCCGATACGTGGTCGCGGAGTCGAACAGCGTGTGGGTCGGCGGCCGGGCGCCGGCCGGGACCGGCTCCGCGCTCACCACGCCCTGGGCCCGCCGTCGGGCAGCAGGTCGCGGCTGCGGCGGCGCTGGACCTTGCCGCTCGTCGTGCGGGGCAGCGCACCGGGGCGCAGCAGGATCACGGTGCCGGCGTGGAGCTGGTGCTCCTCAGCGACGGCGCGGCGGACGGCAGACACGATGTCAGCGTAGCCAACGGTCCCGCTGCCCTCGGCGGGCGCGTCCCGGGTGACCTTCACCGCCCGGGCCGTCTCGGCGACGATGCCCAGCTGCGGGCGGTCGCCGTAGAGGAAGGCGGCGACGAGGTGGGTGGCGATCGCCGGGTGGGCCGCGGCGACGGTGGCCTCGACGTCGCTCGGGTAGTGGTTGCGGCCGTCGACGATGATCAGGTCGTCGCGGCGGCCGAGGACGTAGAGCTGGCCGTCGTGGACGAAGCCGATGTCGCCGGTGCGCAGGACCGCGCCGTCGAACCGGGCCGCCGTCGCCTCCGGCTGGGACCAGTAGCCGGCCGAGACGCTGGGGCCGCCGACCCGGATCTCGCCGCAGTGCCCGGCCGCGGCCGGTGCGCCGGTGGCCGGGTCGGCGATGGTGAGCTCGACGTTGGCCGGGATGCGGCCGCACGCGGTGATGCGCCGGGCGGGCCGGCCCGGCGCCGCGGGGATGATCTCGTCGCGCTGTTCGAGGGCCTCGGCGTCGATGTCGAGGTAGGGCCGGTCCCCGGGGTCGCGGGCGCCGGTGACGTACACGACCGACTCCGCGAGCCCGTAGCACGGCCGCACGCCGTCGGCGGGAAACCCGGCCTCCGCGAAGGTCTCCGTGAAGCGGGCGACGGTGTCGTAGCGCACCGGCTCCGCCCCGTTGAGCGCATAGCCCCACGAGCCGAGGTCCAGCTGCGCCCGCTGCTCGGCGGTGACCCGGTCGGCGCACAGGTCGAAGGCGAAGTTCGGGGCGGACGAGACCCGGGCCCGATACCGGCTGACCGCCTCCAGCCACACGAACGGGCGCATCAGCAGCGCCATCGGCGGCATGAGCACGACCCGCCCGCCGTTGTAGAGCGAGCCCAGGATCTGCGCCAGGCCCATGTCGTGGAACGTCGGCAGCCAGCTGACCACCACGAACTCGTCGGCGGTGCACCGGTGCGCGCCGGTCTGCACGGCGATCGCCGACAGATTGGCCAGCACGTTGCCGTGGCTCAGCACGACACCCTTCGGCGCGTTCGTCGATCCGGAGGTGTACTGCAGCAGCGCCGTCGCGTCCGCCCCCACCCCGGGGTCGCGGAACAGCTCACCCAGCCCGGCCGGCACGTCGGCGACGACGACCGGCTCGACGCCGCCCAGCTCCCCGGCGAGCGGTGCGTCGGCCAGTTCGGCGGTGGTCAGCAGCAGCACCGGGTCCGCGTCCTTGACGATCCCGGCGAGGCGGCCCAGGGTCCGCCGGCCGCCGTGAATGCCTTCGGGCGACGGGGCCGGCACCGCGATCAGCCCGGCGTAGGCGCAGGCGAAGAACGCCACGACGAAGTCGACGCCGTTGGGGAGCATGAGGATCGCCCGGTCGCCGGGGTTCGTCGTCTGCTGCAGGACGGCCGCGGTGTCGCGGACCCGCGCGTCGAGCTCGGCATAGCGCAGCGTCGCCAGCTCGGCGCCGTGGCTGTCCAGCGCGGTGCAGGCCGGGGCGTCCGGCCGGACCGCGGCCCAGTGCCGCACCAGATCGCCGACCGTGGCCAGCTCCGGGCGGACGAGAAGCTCGTGCCGCGCGCTCACCGGGCGTCGACCGTGATCGGCCGGGCGCCGGGCAGCAGGCCGGCGGTGGTCATCGCGTCGGCGGCGCGCACGACGGTGGCGACGATCCGCTCGACGTCGGCGTCGGTGTGCGCGGTCGACAGGAAGCAGTTGCGGCCCTCCCAGATGTACAGGCCGGCCTCGACGAGCAGGGTGTGGAAGATCTCGACCCGCTCCGACTGCTGCGGCTCGTCGATCAGGCGCAGGCGGAACAGCGAGCCGAACCGGGCCACCCGGATCGGCACCGACGCCGCCTCGAACATCGCGTCCAGGCGGGCGCCGAGCGCCTCGACCCGGGCGCTGAGGGCGGCCTGGAGGTCCGGGCCGCGCTCGCGCATCTCGCGCAGCACCGCGCGGGCGGCCGCCAACGCGAGCGGGTGCTTGCAGAACGTGCCGGAGAAGAAGGTGCGCACCGACTGCGGGTACGGCTGGTCGCCGAACTGCCACGCCCCGCCGTCGATGGCGTCGAGGTAGCGCGGGTCCCCGGCGACCAGGCCGATCGGCAGCCCGCCGCCGACGACCTTGCCGTAGGTGGTGAGGTCGGCGGTGATGCCCCACAGGGCCTGGACCCCGCCCGGGTGCATCCGGAAGCCGGTGATGACCTCGTCGAAGATCAGCGCCGTGCCCGCGCCGGCGGTGATGGTGCGGACCTCGCGCAGGAAGTCGACAGGCTGGATGTCGGGGCGACGGCTCTGCACCGGCTCGACGAGGACGGCCGCGAGCTCGTGGGCGCGCTCTCGCAGTACCGCCAGCGATGCCGGGTCCCCGTAGGGCAGGACGAGCGCGTTGGCCGCGACCTCGGCCGGCACCCCGGGGGCCATCGGGACGGAGTCGCCGCTGGAGCGGTCGAGGTTCTGACGGGCCAGGATCGGGTCGGCCGAGCCGTGGTAGGCGCCGGCGAACAGCGCGATGCGGTCCCGGCCGGTCACCGCCCGGGCCAGGCGCACGGCGACCATGACGGCCTCGGAGCCGGTGTTGCAGTACACCACCCGCTCCTTGCCGGTGAGCTCGCGCACCAGGCCGGTCACCTCGGGCACGAGCGGCGAGTGGGGGCCGAGCTGCATGCCCTCGGCGAGCTGGGCGCGGACCGCGTCGTCGATGAAGTCCTCGCCGTGGCCGAAGAAGTTGACGCCGAAGCCCATGGTCAGGTCGAGGTACTCGTTGCCGTCGACGTCCCAGACCCGCGCCCCGGCCGAGCGCGCGACAACGATCGGGTAGCGGATCTCCTTGAGGTTGAGGTAGGGCTGCGGTGCGTGCCGCACGTCGGCGTGGTGGCCGCGCTCGGCGGCGGCCTGGTCCCGGGACCCGGCGGTACGCGCGCGGAAGCGCTCCACGAGCCCGGCCACGAACGCGCGCTGGGCCGGGTCGAGGGTGCGCGGGCCGTCCGCGCGGCCGCCGAACGCGACGAACGTGCCGGCGGGTGCGACCGGCACGGCGGTCGGCTCGGGCACGGTGACCGGCTCGGGCGCGGCGATCGGCTCGGGACGCGGGTGGCCAACCGGCGCGGGAGCCGGCTGCGGCTCGGCCCCGCCCCGGCGGCGCAGCAGCTCGTAGGCCTGGTCCATCACCTGCGAGTGCACGTCGAGGAAGCGCTCGACCGCACTGCCCGCCACCGGCCGCGTGGCCGGCGACGGACCCGGCGCCGGCGGCTCGGCAAGGGCGATCGGCGCCGCGGGTGCGGGCGCGAAGCGGGCGGCCAGCACGGCCGGCTCGGCGTGCTCGCGGATGTACCGGGCCAGCCGCCGCAGCGTGTTGACCTCCTCGAACAGCAGCCCGATCGGGATCGTCACGCCGAAGGTGCGCTGGACGGTCTGGATGGTCTGGAACATCGTCATCGAGTCGGCGCCGAGCTCCAGGAACGACATGTCCGGGTCGATCGGCGAGCCGAGCTCCAGCAGGGTCACCACGACGTGCGCGAGATCGGCGAGGATCGGATCGTCCCCAGGCGGCTGCTGCATGCTCTCCTCAACTTCGTCGCGCCCGGCGGTCGCCGCCGGTGCCTGCGGTGCCTGCGCCGGCAGCCAGTGACGCCGGCGCTCGAACGGGTAGGTGGGCAGCGACACCCGGCGGCGCCGGTGGCCGTCGTGCAGCCCGGACCAGTCCGGGTCGTGGCCGGCGGCGTAGAGCCGGGCCAGGGAGTCGGTGAGCACGACGGCGTCGTCGACGCCGGGGCGCAGCGAGGGCAGCCAGCGCGCCCCGGACACGACCCGGCGGCCGGCGCCCAGCAGCACCTGGCCGGGCCCGACCTCGACGAACGTCGCGACACCGGCCCGGCCGAGGGCGGCCACCGCGTCGGCGTAGCGGATCGGCGCGCTCAGGTGCCGGACCCAGTAGGCGGCGTCGGGGCGGTGGCTGTCGTCGAAGTACTGTCCGTCGAGGTCGCTCATCAGCGGCACGGCCGGGTCGCGGTATTCGACGCCCGCCGCGACCTGCGCGAACGCCTCCGCGGCGGCGGCCATCATCGGCGAGTGGAACGCGAAGCCCGAGGTCACCGGCCGGACCTCGATCCCGCGCCCGGTGAGGCGGCGCGCGGCCGCCTCGACCGCCTCCGGGCTCCCGGCCACCGTCACGTTCGTGGGGGCGTTCACGGCCGCGATCGCGACGCCCGCACCGGCGGCCGCGCGGACCTCGTCCTCGCCGGCGAACGCGACGAGCATCGCGCCGGGCGCGCTGAGCTGCTGCACCAGGCGGCCCCGGGCGGCGACCAGGCGCAGCCCGTCCTCCAGCCCGAACACGCCCGCGACGCAGGCAGCGGCCAACTCGCCGACGCTGTGGCCGAGCAGGTGCCCCGGGCGCACGCCCCAGCCGGCCCACAGCTCGGCCAGGGCGTACTCGATGCTGAACAGCGCCGGCTGCGTGTAGCGGGTCTCGCCGAGCAGGTGCCGGTCGGCCGGGGCCGCGAAGATGACCGACGGCAGGCTGCGGCCGAGCTCGGGGCGCAGGATCTCGTCGCAGGCCAGCAGCGTGCGCCGGAACCGGGCGTTCGTCACGTAGAGCTGGCGGGCCATGTCGGCGTACTGCGAGCCCTGCCCGCTGAACAGCAACGCCACGGTGCCCGGGCCGTCGGCCGGGCGCTGCCCCAGGTGTACCGCCGGATGCCCGTCACCCGCCGCGAGCCGGTCGAGGCGCTCAAGGGCCTCGTCGCGGTTGCGGGCGGCGAACGCGGCCCGGTGCTTGAAGTGCGTCCGTCCGGTGTGGACGGACACGGCGAGGTCACCGAGGGCCGGGGCCGGCTCGGCGCGCAGCGTCTCGGCGTAGCGGGCGGCCAGCGCGGCGAGCGCGGCCGGGGTGCGGGCGCTCACGGTGAGCAGGTGGGCCGGGCGCGGTCCGCCCGCGCCCGCGGCCGGCGCGCCCTCGGCCGGCGGCGGGGCCTGCAGGAGCACGTGGGCGTTGGTGCCGCCGAAGCCGAAGGAGCTGACCCCGGCGGTCAGCGGGCCCCGCCGGTCCGTCCACTCGCGGCCGGTCACCGGGATCTCGAAGGGCGCGTCGGCCGGGATGCGCGGGTTGCGCTCCCGCAGGTGCAGGTGCGCCGGGATCCGCCCGTGGCGCAGCATCTGCACGACCTTGAGCACCCCCGCGATGCCGGCGGCGGCCTCCGCGTGGCCGATGTTGGTCTTCACCGAGCCGACGGCGAAGCGCTCGCCGGCCGGGCGGCCCGCGCCGAGCACCGCGGCGAGGGCGGCGGCCTCGATCGGGTCGCCGAGCGGCGTGCCGGTGCCGTGGGCCTCGACGTAGCCGACGTCGGCCGGCTGCAGGCCGGCGTCGCGCAGCGCCTCGCGCAGGACGTCCTCCTGGGCGCCGCCGTGCGGGGCGGTCAGGCCGTTGCTGCGCCCGTCCTGGTTCACCGCCGAGCCGCGGACCACGGCGAGCACCCGGTCGCCGTCGCGGCGGGCGGCGCTCAGCGGCTTGAGCAGCACGAGGCCGACGCCCTCGGCGCGCACGTAGCCGTCGGCGGCGGCGTCGAACGTCTTGCAGCGCCCGTCGGCGGCCATCATCCCGGCCGTCTCGAAGACCGCTGTGCCGTCGCCGGACAGCACCAGGTTCACGCCGCCGGCCAGCGCGGTGTCGGCCTCGCCGTGGCGCAGGGCCCGGCAGGCCAGGTGCAGCGCCACCAGCGACGACGAGCAGGCGGTGTCGACGGCCACGCTCGGGCCCTTGAGGTCGAGCGCGTAGGAGATGCGGTTGGCGGCGATGCTCAGCGCCTGGCCGGTGCCGGTGTACGGCCCGAGGCGGCCCGGGTCGGCGGCGAGCAGCCGGCCGTAGTCGCTGGCGCTGATGCCGACGAACACGCCCGTCCGGGTCCCGGCGAGGCGGCCCGGCACGATCCCGGCGTCCTCGAGGGTCTCCCAGGCGACCTCGAGCAGGAGCCGGTGCTGCGGATCGATGTGGGCGGCCTCGCGGCCGGCGATGGCGAAGAACTCGGCGTCGAACGCGTCGACGTGCGGCAGCAGCCCGTGCGGACGGCCCATCGGCGGGTGGCCGGGCACGTCGCCACCGACCGCGTCGCGGCCCTCGTCGAGCAGCCGCCAGTAGGCGGCCGGGTCGGCGGCGCCCGGGAACCGGCAGCCGATGCCGATGACCGCGATCGGCTCGCCGGGGTCGGCCGCGCGGGCGGCGGATGGCGCGGCGGCCGCCCCGGCACCGGTCAGGTGCCGGGCCAGCAGCCGCGCCGTGGGGTACTGCCAGAAGACCGTGGCCGGGATCGGCCGGCCCAGCAGGTCCTGGAGCTCACCGAGCAGCACGAGCGCGTCGCGCGAGGACAGGCCGAGGTCGGCCAGGACCGAGTCCGGCTCGACGGTCTCGGCGGAGACGCCGGCCTTCGCGGCGGCCTGCCGCCGGATCCAGCCCTCCACCGCCGCCGGGTCGGTGCCCGCCCCGCCCGATCCCTGTCGTGCTGCCGTCACCGGTCGCCCTCCCCTGGTCGGGTATGAGCATGGGCGAGCCCGATTAAGGGAACGCCTAGATCCCCCGGCGCCCCGGCGCGCAACCGGGCCGGGGCGGCGGGGGCCCGGTACCGTTGCGACAGTGAGCGTCGTCGAACCCCCGAGTCCACCGCGACGGGTCCACCCGCCCATCGCGACCGTCCTGGTGACCCTGGCCACCGCCGCCGGCGCGGCCGCCCAGCTGTCCGACCCCGGCCTCGTGGACAGGTTCCGGCGCGACTACCCCGCGCTGCACGACGGCGAGTGGTGGCGGTGGTTCACCCCGCTGCTGGTCCAGCCGGCGGGCTGGGGCCAGATCGCGTTCAACATCGCCTCGCTCGTCGTCGCCGGCGTCATCGCCGAGCGGCGCTTCGGGACCGTGCGCTGGCTGCTGCTGTACCTCGGCGCCGGACTCTTCGGCGAGGGGGTCGTCGGTGAGCGGCTCGACCCGCACGGCGCGGGCAACTCGATAGCCGTCTGCGGGCTCGTCGGCGGCCTGGCCGCGCTGCTGCTCCTGCGCCCGGGCGAGGCGACCCGCCCGCACGCGTTCGTGGTGCCGTACTACACGGCGTGCGTGGCCGGCCTGGGCTTCGGCGGGACCGTCGGCGCGTTCGTGGCTCCGACGGCCGTGCTGGTGGTGCTGAGCATCCTGCTGCGCAACCGGCACTACCGCGGCATCGCGTTCGGCGCGGCGGTCGTCTCGCTCGTCACGGCCGGCCTGCTCGCGGCCCGGCCCGACCAGCACGGCATCGGCCTGGCCGTCGGCGCCGGGCTGGGCCTGCTGCTGGCCGCCACCGTGCGCCCGGGGCCGCGGGTGGCGGCCCCGGCCCGCACTAGTAGCCGATGAGGTCCGGCAGCGGGTGCATCGTGACCGCCGGGCGCAGGGCCGCGACCGCGATCCCGGTCACCAGCAGCCCGCGGCCGACGAGCCAGCGGCCGGAGAAGCCGCCGAGCTCGATCCCGCCGACGACGGGCCCGGGCACCAGCAGCCGGGCGGCGAACGTCGCCCGGCCGGCGTCGAAGGTGACGGTGGCCTCGTCGAAGTCCAGCCAGCGCTCGGTCAGCGGATACCACGCCTTGAAGACCGTCTCCTTGGCGCTGAACAGCAGCCGGTCCCAGTGCACCGCCGGGTGCCGGCGGCGCAGCAGCGCGAGGTGCTGCCGCTCGGCCGGCCCGGCGATCGTCTCCAGGATGCCGTCGGGCAGCGGCCCGTGCGGCTCGGCGTCGACGCCCAGGGTCGAGAACTCCCCGGCCCGGGCCACGACCGCGGCCCGGTAGCCGGCGCAGTGCGTGATGGCGCCGGTGACGCCCGCCGGCCACAGCGGCTCGCGGCGCGGCCCGGCCATGATCGGCCCCGGCGGGTGGCCCAGCAGGCCCAGGGCCTGCCGGGCGCAGCGGCGGGCGGTGGCGAACTCGTCGCGCCGCTTCGCCACGGCGTTGCCGAGCAGCGCCGACTCCTCGGGGTACAACGGTGCCGGCGTGGCGTCGTCGAATGCCTCGACGGCCGCCACGCCGGTGGGGAACAGCCCCTTGATCATGACGACTCGGCGTCCGGTCCGTACACTTCGACGCCGTCGCCGGCCCGCCGTACGTGGATGCACTCGCCCGGGCACTCCTGGGCCGAGTCGATGACGTCCTTGGCCGCCGTCAGCGGCACGAAGACCGCCGAGCCCGCGTCGTGGCGCAGCTCGCCGTCGCTGCCCTTGACGTAGGCGAGGCCGTCGACGTCGAGCTCGAACACGTCCGGCGCGTACTGGGCGCAGATCCCGTCACCGGTGCACAGGCCCTGGTCGATCCACACCTCGAGCTGCTGCGTGGTCACCGTCTCCGCGGTCATCCGCTCTCACCTGCCTCGTCTCGTGGATCGCTGTCACGGTTGCGCGGATGCACGCTCAGACCCGCATCGGCTGCGGCGTCTCGCGGCGCTGGAGGTCCGGCCCCTCGAACTCGCGGATGATCTCGTAGCGCGTGTTGCGCTCCACGGGCCGGAAGCCCGCGTCCCGGATGAGGTCCAGGAGGCTCTCGCGGGTCATCTTGTCCGGGGTGCCGTAGTTGTCGGCGTCGTGGGTGATCTTGTATTCGACGACCGAGCCGTCGATGTCGTCGGCGCCGTGGTTGAGCGCGAGCGACGCGGTCTGCAGGCCGTGCATCACCCAGAACACCTTGACGTGCTGGACGTTGTCGAACAGCAGCCGGGACACGGCGAACGTCTTGAGCGCCTCGGCGCCGGTGGCCATCGTGGTGCGCGCCATCAGCTTGTTGCGGATCTTGCCGTCGCGGGAGTCGTGGAAGTCGTGCTGGTAGCGCAGCGGGATGAAGACCCGGAATCCGCCGGTCTCGTCCTGCAGCTCGCGCAGCCGCAGCACGTGGTCGACCCGGTGGCGGTGCTCCTCGATGTGGCCGTACAGCATCGTGCAGGGCGTCTTGAGCCCCTTGCTGTGGGCCAGGCGGTGGATGCGCGACCAGTCCTCCCAGTGGCAGGCGTGGTCGACGATGTGCTGGCGGACCTCCCAGTCGAAGATCTCCGCGCCGCCGCCGGTCAGCGACTCCAGACCGGCGTCGATCAGCTCGTCGAGGATGTCGCTGGCCGGCAGGCCGGAGATCTTCTCGAACCACTGGATCTCGGTTGCCGTGAACGCCTTGATGGCCACCGTCGGCGGCAGCGTCTCCTTGAGCGCCCGGATCGAGCGGGGGTAGTACCGCCACGGCAGCGTCGGGTGCAGGCCGTTGACGATGTGCAGCTCGGTGAGCTGCTCGCCCTCCATCTCCTTGGCCAGCCGGACGGCGTCCTCGATCCGCATCGTGTACGCGTCCTTCTCCCCCGGCTTGCGCTGGAAGGAGCAGTACGCGCACGAGGCGGTGCACACGTTCGTCATGTTCAGGTGCCGGTTGATGTTGAAGTGCACGACGTCGCCGTTCTTGCGCGTCCGCACGTAGTGCGCGAGACCGCCGAGCCACGCCAGGTCGTCGCACGCGTAGAGCGCGAGGCCGTCCTCCCGGCTGAGCCGCTCACCGGCGAAGACCTTGTCCTCCAGCTCCCGCTTCAGACCCGTATCCACGAACCACTCCTCATCTCGGTCGATCTCGTGCGGATGTTCAGTACAGGCCTTCCGGCGTCGCCGAGCTGATCTGCAACGGGCGCACGTTGGCGACCCCGTCGCAGGGCCACTTGCCACCGGTGTCGAAGCGGATCGCCTGATCGCGCTCCAGGATGTTGGGCAGGAACAGGTCGTCGTGCAGCACGGTGAGCCGCACCCGGCCGACCTCGCCGTAGCCGACCTCCCGGCGCGGGTCGTCCTTGTCCACCACGGCCATCGTGACCTGCGGATAGTTGGGCAGGTAGGGCAGGATCGCGCCGCCGTTCTCGGCGGGCAGGCCCATCGCGCAGCCGAACGTGTTGCCATAGGTGGTGCCGATGACGCCGCCTTCGAGAGCCTCGACGATTTCGCGGTACATCGGTGGGGTGAGCTGCGTGCCGCCGAGCCCGACGCCCTCCAGGCCGCTGACCAGCTCGGGCCGGCGGGCGATGAGGGCCTGCAGGATGGCCGGGGTAGTCTCCAGGTACTGCACCCGCCCGGTCTCCAGCAGGTCGGTCATCTGCTCGATGGTGTGCTCGACGTACAGGTTCATCTCGACGAGCCGGCTGTCGCGAATGAGGCCCTTGATCCAACGGGGATCGAGGTCCATCGTGTAGACCGTCGAGTGGTACAGCTCGGCGATCTGGTTGGCGCCGCGCCCGACGATGTGCGGGCCGCTCGGGCAGGCGTAGAGCCAGGTGCGCCCGGGCTCGAAGCCGGCCTGGCGCAGCCCGAGCAGGCGCCACTGGGTGTGGTGCTCGGCCATCGAGGGGGTGTGGAAGATGCGGCACGGGCGGCCGGTGGTGCCGCCGGACTCCCAGATCCGCCCGGCCAGCGGGCGCGGGATGTCACCGGGCACGAGCTGCACCGGGTCGAGGTCGCGCAGCGTGGCCAGCGAGAACGGCTCGAACTGGGCCAGCTCGGCGTATCGGGTGATGTCCAGCGGGTCAAAGCCGAGGTACGGCCGGCGCGACAGCCAGTACGGGCTGCCCGTCTGCGGGTCGAAGTGACGGCGCACGACCCGGCGCGTCCAGGCGTCGAGGTCTTCGGACAGCCAGGCTTCGGTCAGGTCGGCGGCGTCGGGTTCCATGACGGTCGTCATCGGGCGTCCTTCGGTGGGTTGGGCAGCGGTCGGCTCGGCCGTGCCTGCGTCGATCGTGCCGCCGGGGAGATTGGGGAATTCCCCAAACTTGAACCGCGTCAATGTGCAGGGTGTAGTCCGATAGAGCGCAATCACCGCGACAACCCTTAGTATTTCGGACACGAACGGATCGGCGATCCAGAGCGGGGGAGCTCGATGGACGAAGCACTGCGTGTGGCCTACTCGCCGTGCCCGAACGACACCTTCGTCTTCCACGCCTGGACCCACGGCCGGCTGCCCGGTGCGCCGGCGACCGCTGTCACCCACGCCGACATCGACGTCACCAACGGCCTGGCCGGCAGCGACCGGTTCGACGTGCTCAAGATCTCCTACGCCGCGCTGCCGCTGTTCCTGGACCGGTTCGCGCTCGTGCCGTGCGGCGGCGCCCTCGGGCGCGGCTGCGGCCCGCTGCTGCTGACCCGCCCCGGCACCGGCCTGGACGCGCTGCCCGACGCGACGGTCGCGGTGCCCAGCGAGCGCTCGACCGCCTACCTGCTGCTGCGGCTCTGGGCCGCGTCCGCGGTGCCCGGGGGCCTGGGCCGCGTCGTCGTGCTGCCGTTCCACGAGATCATGCCGGCCGTGCGCGACGGGGCGGTCGACGCCGGCCTCATCATCCACGAGTCGCGGTTCACCTACCCGCAGTACGGGCTGCAGCAGCTCGTCGACCTCGGGCAGTTCTGGGAGCGCGACACCTCCCTGCCCATCCCGCTGGGGGCGATCGTCGCCCGCCGCGACCTCGGGGCACCGGCCCTGACCGCGCTGGCCGCCACCATCCGCGCGTCGGTCGAGCACGCCTGGCGGCACCCGGACGACTCCAGTGCGTACGTGCGCGAGCACGCCCAGGAGATGGCGCCCGAGGTGATGGCGCAGCACATCGGCCTGTACGTCAATTCGTTCACCGCCGACCTCGGCGCGGAGGGGCTCGCCGCGGTGCGGGCCCTGCTCGACCGCGCGGCGGCCGTGGGCGCCTGTCCGGCCGTGCCACCCGGCGCGCTCGACTTCCCCGCCACACTCTCGGAGGTACACCCGTCATGAAGTCCCCTGCCGCCACCCGGGCGCTCGCGATCGTCGGTGCCACGGTCGGCGCGATCCTCGTCTGGGTCATCGCCCACCAGGCGGTCGGCGACCTCAACGTCAAGACCGGCGACAGCTCGCAGACCGTCAGCATCGTCGCCGTGATCCTGACCGTCGTCTTCGCCGGCCTGATCGGCTGGGGTCTGCTGGCGATCCTCGAGCGCGCCACCGGCAAGGCCCGCACCATCTGGACCGTCGTCGCCGTGGTCTTCCTGGTGCTGTCGCTGCTGGGGCCGCTCGGCGCCGTCGGCACCGGCGCGAAGGTGTCGCTCCTGCTCATGCACCTCGTCGCCGGAGCGGTCATCATCCCGCTCTTCGCGCGCAGCACCACGCCTCGCTGACGTCCCGCTCCGGGGCGCCGTTGGCGGCGCTCGAGGTACCAGCGAAATCGCGTGGATAGGAAGACGCTGCCGATGGTGACGATGCCGATGGCGGCGCTGCCCGGTGAACCGTCAGGGTCCGATCCGCAGGCGGCGCCGGCGGCCCGGCCCGACCTGCCCGCGGCGCCGCCCGAACCGGGTGCGCCGCGGGTCGTGCTCGTCCTCGGCGCGCCCGGGACCGGCAAGAGCGCCCTGCTCGCGGCGATGGCCGGGCGCGGGTCGCGCACCCTCGGGGCGGTGTGCACGGAGGCGCAGGCGGCCACCGAATACGGCGCGGCCCGGCAGATGCTGCCGGCGGCCCGCGAGCCCGGGCGGCGGCCCGCGACCGCCGGCCGGGCCAACCGCGTGATCATGGAGCTGTACCGCCGCACGATCGGTCTGCTCGCCCACGGTCCCCTGCTGCTGACCGTCGACGACGTCCACTGGTGCGACGAGGGGACGCTGCGCTGGCTGCACCACCTCCTGCAGCGGGCCGGCGAGCGCCCGCTGCAGGTCGTCCTGGCCGGGGTGCCGCGCGAGCACCCGCCGCCCAGCCCCGTGCTGCACGACATCCTGGCCGCCTGCCCGCACGAGATCCTCGACCTCGACCTGGCCGGGCGGGTCGACCGCGAGGCCCGCACGGAGCGGCTGCGCCGGCAGTTCCGCCACCATCCGACGCTGGAGCGGGTCGCCGTGGCCGTCGCGCTGCTCCAGCGGACCGACGCCGACCTGGTCGGGCCGCTGGCCGGGCTCCCGCCCCAGCTCGTCGCCCCGCCGCTGGACCGGCTCCGGCGCATGGGGCTGGTCGGCGACGACCCGCAGCACCCGGTGCCGCCGGCCGTCGCCGACGGGCTGCTGGCCCTGCTGGACCGGCCGGAGCGCCAGGAGCGCCTGACGCACGCGGCCCGCCTGCTCAGTGACGCCGCCGCCCCGGCCGGCCGGATCGCCGAGCTGCTGCTGGACGCCGACGAGCTGGCCGAGCCGTGGATGCTCGACCTGCTGCGCGACGCCGCGGCCGAGGCGCTGCTGCACAGCGCGGCCGACGCCGTGCGGATCCGGGAGCGCATCGTGCGCGCCGAGCCGCAGTCCCCCGAGGCCGCCATCGACTACGCCGAGGCGCTTGTCAGCATCGACGCCGCGGCCGCCCGGGGGCAGATGCGCCAGGCCCTGCCGCGCACGCTCGACACCCGGCTCAAGGCCCGCGCGCTCGTCGGGCTGGGCCTGGCCGCGCTCGTCACGGGCCACGAGCCGACGGTGCCGTACCTGCTGCAGGACGCCGTCGAGACGCTGCGGCGCGCGGCCGGCGACCGGCCCCGGGTCCGCGACCGCACGCTGCTGGCCGCCGTCGACTCGACGCTCGCCGCCAACGCCGTCGAGGGCGCGGCCACCTACCAGACCGTGCGCTCCCGGATAGGCCCCGAGCCCGGCCCGGTCGTCGGTACCTCCTCGGCCCACCGGCTGCTGGCCGTGCACGCGCTCACCACCGCCTACGAGGGCGTGGACGTCGAGCGGGCGGTCGGCTACGCCCGGCAGGTGCTCGACGGGCCGGTCCACGGCGAGAGCTGGCCGCGCCTGGCCGCGGCCCGGGTGCTGCTGCTCGCCGACGACACCGCCGGCGCGATCGCCGCCGCCGAAGGGCTCGCGGCCCGCCATCAGGGCCGGGGCGAGCCGTGCGCCGAGGCCGCCGCCCGGGCCGCGCAGGCCCACGCCCGCTGGGAGACCGGGGACCTGGCCGGGGCCGAGCGCGACGCCGCGACCGCGCTGCGCCTGGCCGACGGGCGGGGCTGGTCGGCCGTCACCTGGTCGGCCGGCACCACCCAGGCCGTCGTGCAGGCGGCGGCGGCCCAGGTCACCGAGGCCACCGCGGCGCTCGACGGGCTGCTCGCGCAGGCCGCCGCCATGCCGTTCTGGGAGCAGGTCCAGGCCCTCAACGCCGCCGCGACCACCGCGTACTGGGCCTACGAGCACGACCAGGCCCTGGCCCTGATGCAGCGGTGCGGCCGGGTCGTCGAGGAGGCCGGCGTGTGCAACCCGGCCGTCAACTCCTGGTGGCTCGACGAGATCATCCTGCTGCACCGCATCGACCGCGACCACGACGCGCACCTGCGGCTGGAGCAGCTGGAGGAGCAGTGCCGCCGGTGGAGCACGCCGCGCACCCGGGGCATGGCGCTGCTGGCCCGGGCCGCGCTGCTGCCGCACCACGCCCAGATGGAGCCGCTGCTGGCCGCGATCCCCGAGCTGGTCGCGTCGCCCGCGCCGCTCAACCACGTGAAGGCGCTGCTCATGCTCGGCCGGGCGCTCACCATCGTCGGCGATCGCGCGGCCGCCCGCCGGCATCTGCGCGACGCGATGGTGCTGTCGAACCGCCGGGGCTACACCAAGCTGGCCGTCAACTGCCGCAACGTCCTGGCCGCGGCCGGCGGGCGCACCGGCTCGCAGCTGTCGGCGTGCGGGGACCTGTCGGCGAGCGAGCGCGCGGTGGCCCGGCTGGCCGCCGGGGGCGCGACGAACCGGCAGATCGCCGCCGAGCTCTTCATCACCGTGCGCACCGTCGAGTTCCACCTGACAAACGTGTACCGCCGGCTCGGCATCCGCCGCCGCGACGCCCTCGCCGACGCCATCGAGCCCATGCCGCTCTCCGGGCGTGACGACCCCCGGGAGGGACCTGGATGACCATGCCGGACCTGGTGGCGGCCGGGCCGCCGTTCGGGGCGTCGGCCGGGGCCCGGGCGGCGCTGGAGCGGTGGCGCCTGGCGCTGGCCGACGCCGGCATCGCCGGTGTCGACGCGCCCGCCGAGGCCCGCCTCGCCGCGGCGGCCGGCGGGGACGCCACGATCCTGGCCGCGGCGCTGCGGCAGTGCGGCGGCCGGCCCCGGATGCTGGAGGAGCTGGAGGCGGTCGCCGGCGACGTGCGCCGGGACCGGCTGACCGCGCAGGTGCGGGCCATGGAGCCGGTCCGGCGGCTGGCGCTGTGCGTGCGCGCGCTGCTCGGCCCGGTGCCCGCCCGGCTCGTCGAGCTGGTGGCCGGGGCCCGGGTCACCGACGCCGACCTGGACGAGTTCGACCTCGACGACCCCGTCGTCGCCGACGCCGTCCTGTCCACGGTGGACAGCGAGCGCCGGGCCGAGCTGCGGCGCAGCGCTGTGCACGCCGCGCACGACGACGGGTTTCCGGCCGGGACGGTGGGGCGGCTGCTGGCCGCGACGGCGCCGGGCTGGCCGGACTGGGCCGGGCCCGCGCTGCGCACGGCGGCCGGTGAGGCGCGCGACGGGCACCGATGGGCGGAGGCGGCGCTGCTGTTCGAGCGGGCGCTGCGCGAGCCGGCGGTAACCGCGGTTCGCCTCGCGACGATCGTCGCGCTCGGGGAGGTCCAGCTGGGCCGGGCTCCGCACGCCGCCGACCGCCGCTTCGCCGAGGTCCTGCGCACCGGCGCGTCGCCCGGCGACGACGGGGGTGGCCAGAGCTGCGGCAGCGACGCGGGCCCCTGGCGCGCCCTGGCGGCCGACCGGCTGCTCGTGCGCGGCGACGACGCCTTCGCGCGGCGGGAGATCGCGGCCGCGTACCGGCGGGCCCGGGATTGCGACCGGGCCCCGCTCGCGGCCCTGTACTGGACCGCGGCCGACCGGCTCCAGCCAACCGCCGGCCCGGACGACGCCGGCGTGCCCGCCCCGGAGGAGCTGCCGCCCGACGCCGCGGCGCTGGGCGTGCTCGCCTGGCGCACCGCGCTGGCCGGGCGCGACCTGGCCGGGGCCCGGCGGCGGGCGTTCGCCGCGCTCGACGCGCCGTTCGGCGACGACACCCCGGCCGGGCCGCGGCTCGCGGCGGTGCGGGCGCTGATCCTCGCCGAGGACCTGCCGGCGGCCGAGGCGCGGCTCGAGCCGCTGCTCGCTCGGCTGCGCCGGGCCGGGGCGGTGGCCGCGCCGGCACTGCTGCTGCGGGCCGAGCTGCACCTGCGCGACGGCTACATGGACGAGGCCGAGCGGGACCTCGGTGAGGCCCGGATGCGCCTGCCCGACGACGCCTGGCACCCGGCGGCGCTGCCGCGGGTCCGGTCTCTGCAGGTCATGCTGCACCTGGCCACCGGCCGCTCGCAGCAGGCGGCCGCGGTGCTGCGGGCGCCGCTGGTGCCCGGGGCCGCCGCCGGCACCGCGTGGACGGAGCTGCTCTACGCCCGGGCCGCCGCCGAGGCCGCCGCCGGGCGGCCGGGCGCCGCCCTGTCGCTGCTGCGCGAGTGCGGGCGGCGCTGCGTCGCGGCCGGCCACGACAACCCGGTGCTGCTGCCCTGGCGCTCCCTCGCCGCGCTGTGCGCCCACGCCACCGACCGGCCGGCCGAGGCCGCGCTCCTGCTGGAGCCCGAGCGCGCCGCGACCCAGCGCTGGGGCACGCCGCGGGCGGTGGCGACCACGCTGCTGCGCGCGGCCCTGGTCGGCGGCGGCCCGGAGGCGGTGACCCGGACCGGCCCGGCGATGGCGCTGCTGCGCGAGCTGCAGGGCGACCGGGGCCACCTGGAGGCGTGGCTGACCTTCGGCATCGTGGCCGCGATCGGCGACCGCTCGGCGGCGGCGGCCGCGGCGACGTGGATGACCGGAGCCGCCGCCACCCGCCGGCCCAGCCGCCCCGCCGTGGCCGCACCGCCGGCGCCCCGGCCGGAGGTCCGGGTCACCCGGGCCAACCTGTTCGAGGTGCTCGGCGCCGCCTACTCCGCGGAGCCGCCCGCCGTCGCGGCCGAGCGCCGCATCGCCGTCGGTGAGCTGTCGCGGGCGCAGCGGCGGGTCGCGGAGCTGGCCGCCGGCGGGCTGCCGAACGCCGCGATCGCCCAGGCGCTGTCGCTCAACAAGCGCACCGTCGAGTTCCACCTCAGCAACATCTACCGCAAGCTCGGCATCGCCGGCCGCGCCGAGCTGGCCGGGGTGCTGGGCGGGGCCGGTCCGCCGACCTGGTCGCCATGACGCCGCCAGCCGGCAAACGGCAAGATTGCCGCCAGATCGGTTCGTAGGGTGTATCCGCTTGCGCGGCTGGGGAAGACTCTTCCCTGTGCTGATCGAGCGGGAGTCCGAGCTCGAGCGGGTCCGCACCGAAATGGCGCTCCTCGCTGCGGCGCCGGGCGGCGCCGCGCGCCTCGTCGCGGTCACCGGCGGCGTCGGTGCCGGGAAGTCCGCACTGCTGGACGCGGCGGCGGGCATCGCCGGGGCGACGGGGGTCCGCACGGTCCGGGTCGCGGTGGCCCGCAGCGAGCAGTCCCTGTCGCTTGGCCTCGCCGCACGGCTGCGCCAGGCCGCCGAGGACGGCGCGGGGACCGGTGGCGCGCCGGGGCGGATCGTCGTGGTGCTTGACGACCTGCAGTGGGCGGACAGCGCCAGCCTGCGCTGGCTGTGGCGGCTGCCGCAGCGGCCGGGCGGCCCCGCGGTGCTGCTGGTCGCGGCGCTGCTGGACGGTGACCCGGCCGGCGAGCGCGGCGAGGTCCGGGCCCTGCGCGACCGGGCCGATGCCACGCTGCGCCCGCGGCCGCTGTCGGCGGCCGGGGTCCGGCGGCTGCTGGAGGACGCCGCCGCGGAGACGGGCGGCCTCGGCGGGGACACCGCAGCGCTCACTGCGGCGGCCCGGTGGTGTCACGAGCTGACGGCGGGCAGTCCGGCCCTGGTCCGCGCGGTGGCCGGCGATCCCGCGCTGCCGGCCGGCGCCATGCCCGACGTCACCGGGGTGCGCTACGCGCCGCTGCGCCGGCGGATCGAGGCCACCCTCGAGTCGCTGCCGGAGCCGGCTCGGGCCTACCTGTGCCGCGCAGTGCTGCTCGGCGACGACGCCGATCCTCAGGTCATCGGCCGGTTCGCCGGGCTCGACGAGGTCGACACCCGGGCCGGTCAGCGGCGGCTGCGGGCGCTCGGGCTGCACGGGGCGGCGCCGGGCGGCCCGCTGCTCGACGCGCTCGTGCGCCACGTCGTCATCACCACCATGTGCCCGCTCTCGTTCGCCGAGGCGCACCTGCACACGGCCCGGCTGCTGTACACCGAAGGCGCGGCCCCCGAGGTCGTCGCCGGGCACCTGGCCCAGGCCGCCGCGACCCCGGAGCCCTTCGCCACCGAGGCCCTGACCGCGGCGGCCCGCCTCGCGGCCGCGCGCCACGACCTGGACACCGCGGCGCGCTACCTGCGCGTCGCCATCCGGACCCGGCCCGCCGGCGCGGCCGAGCGGGGCCGCCTGCTCATCGAGCTGGCCGCGGCCGAGACCTGCATCGACCCGGCGGTCGCCCGGCGGCACGTCCTGCAGGCGCTGCCGCTGTTATCGGCCGGCACCGAGCGGGCCGCCGCGCTCGGGCGGATCCCGCTGCTGGGCCTGCAGTCCGGCGCCGAGGAGGCGGTCCGCGGCTCGATCGACGACGCCCTGGAGAACCTCCCGGCCGACGCGGACCTCAGCCGCCGCCTGGAGGCCCGGGGCTGGATCTTCGGCTGGCTCGACCCGGCCACCCTGCACGGCGCGGCCGACCGGCTGCGCGCCCTGGGCTGGCTCGGCTCCCGCGATGCGCCGTCGGCGCGCGCGCCCCGGACCGCGGCCGACCGTGAGCTCGCCGCGGTCCTGCTGTTCTGCGCGACCACGGCCGCCGGCACCGTGGCCGCGGACGCCGGGCGCCTCTCGCAGTGGCTGCTGGAGGCGACGCCGACCGACCACGACGCGGCCCGGGCGGCGGCGCTCGCCGTGGTCAGCGCCATCACGGCGGAGACGGTGCCGGCGCTGCGGCCGTGGCTGAGCGACGCCATCGAGGCCGCGAACGGCGTCGGGTGTGCCCGCAGCGCCGCCCGGCTCTACGCCCAGCAGGCGTTCCTGGAGTATCACGGCGGTCACCCGGCCCGGGCCGCGTCCGCCGCACTCACCGCGTTCGACCTGGTCCCCGAGGGCTTCGGCGGCGACACGCTCACGCTGGCGATGCTCACGACCGCGGCCGCCGCCGTGCCCGACGAGCGGCTGCGCCGGCTCGCCGCCGTGCACTGCGGCCAGGCGCTCGCCGTCAGCGAGACCGGGCTGGTGCCGGTGGTGCACTGCCTGCTGCGGGCGTCCATGCTGTACGGCACGGAGCCGGAGACGGCGCTGGGCCTGCTGACCGAGTGCGAGCAGCGCCTGGCGGTGCACGGCTGGCTCAACCGGGCGCTGTTCCCGACCGGGACGCTCATCGCGCCGCTGCTGCAGCGGCTCGGCCGGCCCGCGGCCGCGCTGGCCTGCATCGAGGAGGAGCACCGGCGGGTCGCGGCCTGGGGCGCGCCGACTGCGGTCGGCCGGGTCCTGCGGGTCTGGGGCAACCTGAGCCCCGGCCGCTCGGGGCTGCGGCTGCTCGACGACGCGGTCAAGGTGCTGGAGGACTCCGGAAACCGGCTCGAGCTGGCCCGGGCGCTGCTGGCCCGGGGCACCCGGCTGCTGGCGAGCGGGCGGCGCGGGGCCGGCGAGGACCTGCGCCGCGGCGAGCAGCTCGCGGCGGCGGCGGGGTTCTCGTGGCTGATGAAGCCGGCGAGCATGGCCCTGGAGGCGCATCAGGAGCGGCTGGTGCCCGGCATCAGCTCGCTGACCCCGGCCGAGCGCACCGTGGCCCAGCTCGCCGCGGCCGGCGCGACGAACGTGGCCATCGCGGAACAGCTCGGTGTATCGCAGCGGGCCGTCGAGAAACATCTCACGAACTGTTACCGCAAGATCGGTATCTCGGACCGGTCGCAGCTACGTCAGGCCCTACGGCACGCTACCGAGCGGTAATACGGGTTGGTGCGGGCGCGCGCCTTGGGAAGCGGCAACAATCGGTGATCGAAGCATCACGCAGTGCCGCCATTTGGGCCCAAACATTGGAATCCGGGCGCCCTGCACCCCCTATTCCGATCTCAAATTTTCGGCAAGATCGCTTGAGGTTTGTATCGGGCGAGGCCAGCAAAACGTTGCGGGCGGCGACTGCTTCGGTACGGGGTCCGCAGCCGCAGTCGCGGTACCACCCGGCACCCGCATCGCCACAGAGAGTCGGCAAGGGTGTCGCCACCTGGACAAACCACCCAAACTCGGCGCCCATCGGGCCACAGCGCCCCGGGCACCGCAGCCGACCGGGGCGGAACATACCGCAGTTCGGTACGGCAAGCCGAACCAGCCTCGGCCTTACCACAGTCTTTTGCGTCCGTTTTGGCCGCGTTGACCTCCACCAAAAGGCATGCAAGGCTCCCGATGGATCACGGTGATGGAGCATTTGGGAGACGTGTCGATGCTTCTGGTGAGTAATCTGAACGCAGACGTTCGAGACGGAACTCAGGCCGAACCTCTCGCGAGGCCAAACACGAACGAAACAACAGCGGAACAATGTCGGCAACCTATGCCCTTGCATCCGGCACTGGTCGCGGCCAGCGAATACGGCGAGCTGTTCCTGACCATTGTCGAACGCACCGGCGTGGGTCTGGTACTGCTGAACCCGCAGTTACGGATCCAGCAGACGAACGCGGCCTTCCTCGAGCACTGCGGGCAGCCGCGCTTCGACCTGCACGGCTTCGACTTCCCGGAGCTGCTGCACCCGAGCGTCCGGCAGTACATGCGCCGGCAGTTCGACCGGCTGCTGACCGGGCGCAGCAACCGCTTCGTCGAGCACCTGGCGGCGCTGTGGGCGACCCGCACGGCGTTCACCGGCGCGCTGACCGGCATGGCCGTTCCCAGCGAGGCGGGCCCGCTCAAGACGATCGTGGTGCTGGTGTCTCCGGACAAGGCCGAGGACGACGAGCGCCGGGTGCTCATCAGCCCGAACAAGATCCTGTCCGAGATCAACGCGAAGATCCTCGAGGGCGTCGCCACCGGGGTGCCCACCGTCCAGCTCGCCGCCCGCCTGTATCTGAGCCGGCAGGGCATCGAGTACCACGTCAGCAACATGCTGCGGCAGTTCAAGGTGCCCAACCGGGCCGCCCTGGTCTCCAAGGCGTATTCCATGGGACTGTTCGGGGTCGGATCCTGGCCACCCAAGGTGCTGCCGGAGTACGTGCGGCGCTGAGCCGCACCGATTGGCTATTGCGCGTGGCCGGAGGCGGATGCCGCCTCCGGCCACGACCGTTTTCCGGCAGTGGATGAATATCCCTTTCACGTGTCCCGGAATGGGGATTGCGGATACCGGTGAGCGACGGCGCCGGGCACTGTTCGGGTCCGAACAACCAACCGCAGGGCCGGCGCCGGTCCGGGCGCGCTCGACAGGGCGCGCCCGGATCGGGAAGTCGCTCAGGAGATGCCGAGCTCCCGGTCGATCAGGTCGAACATCTCGTCGTCGGAGGCCGTGTCCAGCTCGTCCGGCGCGCCGTCCTCCTCCGGGGTGTCCTCCCAGCGCCGCAGCAGGCTGCGCAGCCGCTCGGCGACCTGGCGGCGCACGGCCGGGTCGCGCTGCTCGTCCGGCCGGGCCGCGGCCAGGGCGTCGAGCGCGGCCAGCGGGCCGGCCGCCGCCTCGGGCGCGAGCTCGGCGTCGAGGTGGCGGGCCAGCGCCACCGGCGTCGGATGGTCGAACACCACCGTGACGGGCAGCCGCAGCCCCGTGGCGGCCGTCAGCTTGTTGCGCAGGTCCACCGCCGTGAGGGAGTCGAAGCCGAGCTCCCGGAACGGCCGGGAGGCGTGCACCGCCTCGGGGTCGGCGTGGCCCAGGGTGCCGGCCGCGTGGCTGCGGACCAGGTGCACCAGCTCGCGGTGCCGGGCCTCGGCGCCCAGGCCGAGCAGCCGCCGGGCCTCACCCGCCACCTCGGGCTCCGGCGCCGCGGCGGCCCGCTCCCCCGCCGCCCGGGCCTCGGGTAGTGCGGCGAGCAGCCGGTGGTGCGGTGAGAGTGCGTACAGGGCGCCGAAGCGGGCCCAGTCCACCCGCGCGACGACGAGCTCGGTCTCGCCGTGCTCGACCGCCTCCACCAGCGCGGTGACGGCGTCGGCGGGCTCCATGCCGAGCACGCCGTGGCGGGCCAGCCGGTCGGCCTCGGCCGCGTCGACCAGGCCGCCGCCGTCCCAGGCCCCCCAGGCCACGCACAGGGCCGGTAGGCCGCGCGAGCGGCGGTGGCGGGCCAGAGCGGCCAGGTAGGCGTTGCCGGCCGCGTAGGCCGCCTGGCCCGCGTTGCCCCACACCCCGGCCCCGGAGGAGAACAGCACGAAGGCGTCGAGGGGCCGGTCGGCCAGCAGCTCGTGCAGGTTGGCGGCGCCGGCCGCCTTCGGGCCGAGGATCGCCGCGAGGTCCTCCGGCGCGGTGTCGGCCAGCGCCCGCTCGGCGCCGGTCACGCCCGCGCAGTGCACGACCGCGCTGATCGGCCGGTCGGCCGGCTGGGCGGCGAGCAGGGCCCGCAGCGCCTCCCGATCGGCGACGTCACACGCCTCGATGCTGACCTCGGCGCCCAGTGCGGCCAGCTCGGCCGCGAGCTCGGCCGCGCCGGGCGCGGCCGGTCCGCGCCGGCCGGTCAGCACCAGCCGGGGTGCTCCGGCCGCGGCCAGGTGCCGGGCGACGTGGGCACCGAGCGCGCCGGTACCGCCGGTGATGAGCACGCTGCCGGTGGGCCGCCACGGCGTCCGGGGCCCGGCCGGGTCGAGCGGCGCCCGTTCGAGGCGGCGGCCGAGCAGCCCGGTGGGGCGCAGCGCCAGCTGCCGCTCGTCTCCGGCCGCCCCGGCCAGAACGGCGCAGAGCCGCTCGGCGGCCGCATCGTCGAGCTCGGCCGGCGCGTCGATCAGGCCGCCGGGCCGGGCCGGGTCGTCCAGCCCGGCCACGATGCCCAGGCCCCACACCAGCGCCTGCCCCGGTGCCTCGCCGTCGACGCCGCACGTCAGCCACCACAGCGGCGCGGCGACGTCGGCGTCGCGCAGCCCTTGGACGAGCGCCACCTCGGCCCCGAGCCCGGGGTCGCCCGGCTCCGGCGTCGCGTCGGCGCCCAGCAGCGACACCACCCCGGCCACGGGGCCGGAGGCGGCGCTCGCGCGCAGTGACCCGGCGAACCCGTCCCGCGTCGCGTCGCCCGCCGGGCGCAGCACCTCCACGGTCGCCCCGTGGCGCTGCAGCGCCGCCGTCAGCGCGCGGACGCGCTCGTGCCGGCCGAACGCCGGGGCGACGATCAGCCAGCGGCCCTCCAGGCGGGCCGGCTCCGGCTCCGGCAGTGCGGTCCAGCGCACCGCGTAGCGCCACGAGTCGAGCCGCTCCCGCCGCTCGGCCCCGGCCCGCCAGCCGCGCAGGCCCGGCAGGACCGCCGCGACCGCGTCCGGCGCCACCCCCAGCGTGCGGGCCAGGCCCGGCACGTCGGCGTCGCGGACCGCGCCCCAGAAGGCCGCGTCGGCCGGGTCGCTCCCGCCGGCCGGGTCGCCCGGTGCGGCGTCGAGCCAGAAGCGGCGCCGCTGGAAGGCGTACGTCGGCAGGTCAACAACCCGCCCCGCCGGCCCCAGCAGCGGCGCCCAGTCCACGCCGACGCCGCGCACGAACAGCTCGGCGGCCGAGGTGGCGAAGCGGGCCAGACCGCCCTCGTGCCGCCGCAGCGAGCCGGCCACCACGAACGCGCCGCCGTCGGCCACCGCCTCCGCGGTCTCCTGGACCGGCACGGTGAGCACCGGGTGGGGGCTGCACTCGACGAACACCCGGTATCCGTCGGCGACCAGGCGCTCGACGGCGTCGGCGAAGCGGACCGGGGCGCGCAGGTTGTGGTACCAGTAGCCGGCGTCCAGCTGTGGCCCGGCCAGCCACTGCCCGGTGGCCGTGGACAGCATCGGCACCGTCCCGGCCGCCCCGGTAACCCCGGCCAGCCCGGTGCGCAGCGTCGCCTCGACCGGCTCGACCTGCGCGGAGTGGGAGGCGTAGTCGACGTCGACCAGGCGGGCCCGGACGTCATCGGCGGTGCAGGCGGCGACGAAGGCGTGCACCGCCGCGACCGCACCCGACACCACGACCGCCGTCGGACCGTTGACGACCGCGATCTCCAGTTCGCCGCCCTGGGCCGCGATGCGCCGCCGCACCTCGTCCGGCGCCAGCGCCACGGATGCCATGGCGCCGGTGCCGGCCAGCGCGACGATCGCGCGGCTGCGCACGGCCACGACCCGGGCCGCGTCGTCGAGTGAGAGCATCCCGGCCGCGCAGGCCGCGGCGATCTCGCCCTGGGAGTGCCCGACGACGGCGTCGGGGTGCACACCGAAGGACCGCCACAGCTCGGCCAGGGCGACCATCACGGCCCACGAGGCCGGCTGGACCACGTCGACGCGGTCCAGGCCGGGCGCGCCGGCGGCGCCGCGCAGGACGGCTGTCAACGACCACTCGACGTGCGGGGTGAGGGCCCGCTCGCAGGCTTCGATCGCGGCCCGGAACACCGGCGCCTCGTCGAGCAGCCCGGCGGCCATGCCGGCCCACTGCGCGCCCTGGCCGGGGAAGACGAACACGGTGCGGCCGTCGACGTCGGCGCGGCCGCGCACGATGCCGGGCGCGTCGCCGCCGCCGGACAGGGCGGCCAGGCCCTCGCCCGGGTCGCCGAGCACCACGGCCCGCTCGGGCAGCAGCGAGCGGGTGTGCAGCAGTGACCGGGCCACGTCGGCCGCGGCGAAGGGCTCCAGCGCGCGCAGCCGGGCCGCCTGCTCGGCCAGGGCGGCCGGGGTGTGCGCGGTGACCGCCAGCGGCACCAGCGCCGGCGGCGGCGCGTCGGCCGGCGCCGGCGGCGGCGCGTCGGCCGGCGCCGGCGGCGGCGCGTCGGCCGGCGCCGGCGGCGCGGCCGGCGGCTCCTCGAGGATGACGTGGGCGTTGGTGCCGCTGATGCCGAACGACGACACCCCGGCCCGGCGCGGTCGCCCGCCGGCCGGCCACTCCCGCGCCTCGGTGAGCAGCTCCACCGCGCCCGCGCTCCAGTCGATGTGCGGCGACGGCTCGTCGGCGTGCAGGGTCCGGGGCAGCCGCTCGTGGCGCATGGCGAGCACCATCTTGATGACGCCGCCGATCCCGGCCGCGGTCTGGGTGTGCCCGATGTTGGACTTGAGCGACCCCAGCCACAGCGGCCGGTCCGGGGCCCGGTCGCGGCCGTAGGTGGCCAGCAGCGCCTGGGCCTCGATGGGGTCGCCGAGCAGCGTGCCGGTGCCGTGCGCCTCCACGACGTCGACCTCCCCCGCGCCGAGCCCGGCGGCCGCGAGGGCGTTGCGGATGACCCGCTGCTGCGACGGCCCGTTGGGGGCGGTCAGCCCGTTGGACGCGCCGTCCTGGTTGATGGCGCTGCCGCGGAGCACGGCCAGGACCTCGTGGCCGTGGCGGCGGGCGTCGCTGAGCCGCTCCAGCATGACCATGCCGGCCCCCTCGGCGAGGCCGAAGCCGTCGGCGCCGGCCCCGAACGCCTTGCACCGGCCGTCGCGGGCCAGGCCGCGCTGGCGGCTGAAGCCGACGAACTGGGCCGGGGTCGACATCACCATCGCCGCGCCGGCCAGGGCCAGGTCGCACTCGCCGCGGCGCAGCGAGTCGGCCGCCAGGTGCAGCGCGACGAGCGACGAGCTGCACGCGGTGTCGACGGTGACGGCCGGGCCCTCCAGGCCCAGCACGTAGCTGATCCGCCCGGAGGCCACGCTCGACGCGCCGCCGGTGACGAGGTACCCCTCCAGCCCCTCGGTCCCCGCGGCGCCGGCCTGCAGCCGGGTGCCGTACGCCTGGTCGGCCATGCCCACGAACACGCCGGTCCGGCTGCCGCGCAGCGCGGCCGGGGCGATCCGGGCCCGCTCGGCCGTCTCCCAGGCGACCTCCAGCAGCAGCCGCTGCTGCGGGTCCATGGCGAGCGCCTCGCGCGGGCTGATGCCGAACAGGTCGGGGTCGAAGTCGGCGGCGTCGTACAGGAAGCCGCCGTGGCGCACGTAGGTGGTCCCGGACCGGTCGGGGTCGGGGTCGTAGAGGGCGGCGAGGTCCCAGCCGCGGTCGGCGGGCATCGGGCCGACGGCGTCGACCTCGTCGGCCAGCAGCCGCCACAGGTCCTCGGGGGTGCGCACGCCGCCCGGGTACCGGCAGCCGAGGCCGACCACGACCACCGGGTCGCTCGCGTCGACGACGGCGACGGGCGCGGCGGCCACCGGGGCGGCGGCCTCGCCGAAGAGCTCGCTGCGCAGGAACCGGGCCAGGTCGACGGGGGTCGGGTGGTCGAAGACGACGGTGGCCGGCAGGCGCAGGCCGGTGGCCGCGCTGAGCCCGTTGCGCAGCTCGACGGCCGAGAGCGAGTCGAAGCCCAGCTCCATGAAGGCCCGGCGGACCTCGACGGTCTCGGCCGATTCGTGGCCGAGGATGCGGGCGATCTGGCCGCGCACGAGGTCGAGCAGCGCCCGGTCGCGCTCGGCCGGGTCGAGCCCGGCCAGCCCGCCGGTGCCGGGCGCCGCCGCGGGCTCGGCGCCGGCCAGGAGGGCCCGGCGGACCTCGGGCAGCTCGCCGATGAGCGGGCTGGGGCGGGCCGCGCCGAAGACGGCGGCGAAGGTGTCCCAGTCGACGTCGGCGACCGCGATCGCCGCGTCGTCGTGGTCGAGCAGCTGCTGCAGCGCGTGCAGCGACGGCTCGGGGTCGATGAGGGGCACGCCGCGGCGGCGCAGCGTCTCCTCCAGCGCGTCGGCGATCATGCCGCCGCCCGCCCAGGGCCCCCAGTTCACGCTGTGCACGGCGATGCCGGCCGCCCGCTGCCGCTCGGCGAGCGCGTCCAGGTGGGCGTTGGCCGCCGCGTAGGCGCCATGGTCGCCGACGCCCCAGGTCGCGGCGATGGAGGAGAAGTACACGACGGTGTGCACGTCGTCCAGGAGCGCGTCGAGGTGCCGGGCCCCGCCGACCTTGCCCGCGGCCACCCGGGCCAGCCCGGCGACGGTCAGCTCGGCCAGCGGCGCGAGGTCGGCGACGCCCGCGGTGTGCATGACCGTGCGGATCGGCTCGCCCGCGGCGGCGCAGCCGGCGACGAGCGCCGCGACGGCGTCGCGGTCGGCGACGTCGCACGCGACCACGCTGACCCGGGCCCCGAGCGCGGTCAGCTCCTCGGCGAGCGCGGCCACGCCGGGTGCGTCCGGGCCCCGCCGGCTGGTGAGCACGAGCCGCCGGGCCCCACCGGCGACGAGCCAGCGGGCCACGTGAGCGCCGAGCGCGCCGGTGCCGCCGGTGACGAGCACTGTCCCGTCCGGCCGCCAGGTCCGGGCCGGGGCGCCGGCGCCGGTCGCGGCCCGCACGAGCCGCCGGCCGTGGACCCGGCCGTCACGGATCGCGACCTGGTCCTCCCCGCCGGCCCCGGCCAGCACGGCGCACAGCCCGGCCAGCTCGGCCGGCGTCGGCTGCGCGGGCAGGTCGACGAGGCCGCCCCAGCGCTGCGGATACTCCAGCGCGGCGACGCGCCCGAGCCCCCACGTCTGGGCCTGCTCCGGCGAGACCGCGGCCGCACCGGCGACGCCGACCGCCCCGCGGGTCAGGCACCACAGCCGGGCCGCGCCGTCGGGCCCGGCCAGCTGCTGCAGCAGGGCGAGGTTGGCCGCCGTCCCGGCCGGCACCACCGCGTGCTCGGCGTGCGGACGCTCGTCGAGGGCGAGCAGCGAGACGACGCCGGCGTAGTCGCCGTCGTCGAGCGCATCGGCCACGCAGACGCTTGCACCGTGCGCGTCGAGCGCGGCGGCGACCGCGGCGACGAGCGCATCCCCGGCCGGCCCGACGACGAGCCAGCGGCCTTCGAGGCGCCCGGCCGGAAGATCAAGAGCGTCCCAGCGGATCTTGTACCGCCACCCGTCGACCACACCGCGGACCGCCCGCTGCTCGTGCCAGGCCCGCAGCGCCGGCAGCACGGCGGCGACGGCCGCGGGCTCGGCGGCCAGGACCCCGGCCAGCCCGTCGGCGTCGGCGCGCTCGACGGCGCTCCAGAACTCGCCGTCCAGGGTGCCCGCGGGCGTCTGCTCGTCGAGCAGCGGGGCGTCGAGCCAGTACCTGTCGCGCTGGAACGGGTAGGTCGGCAGGTCGACAGTGCGCCGCCCGGCCCCGAGGACGGCGGCCCAGCCGACCTCGGCGCCGTGCGACCACAGCGCGCCGAGCGAGCTCAGGAAGCGCTCCGGGCCGCCCTCGTCGCGGCGCAGCGTGCCTGTCACGAACCCTTCGCCGCCGAGTTCGTCGAGGACGTCAGCGATGCCGGCGGTCAGCACCGGGTGCGGGCTCACCTCGACGAACTCGGTGACGCCCCGGGCGGCCAGCGCGCGCACGGCGTCGGTGAAGCGGACGGTGTGGCGCAGGTTGCGATACCAGTACTCGGCCCCGGCGACGTCGACACCTGTCAGGTCGGCCCCGACGGTGGAGTGCAGCGCGATCGTGCCCGCGCGCGGGGTGACCGGCGCCAGCAGCTCCAGCAGCTCGTCGTGGATGGCCTCGACCTGCTCGCCGTGGGAGGCGTAGTCGACGTCGATGCGGCGGACCCGGACCCCGTCGGCCTCGGCGGCGGCGAGGAACTCCTCCAGCGCCGCGACCTCGCCGGAGACGACGACCGCGGCCGGCCCGTTGACGGTGGCGATGCCCAGCCGCCCGGCCCACGGCCGGATCCGCTCGGCGACCTCCGGCTCGGGCCGCGCGACCGAGGCCATGCCGCCCCGCCCGGCCAGCGCCGACAGCGCCCGGCTGCGCAGGATCACGACCCGGGCCGCGTCGTCGAGGCTCAGCACGCCGGCGACGCAGGCGGCGGCGATCTCGCCCTGCGAGTGCCCGACGACCACTGCCGGCTCGACCCCGCGGGAGCGCCACAGCTCGGCCAGCGACACCATCACCGCGAACAGCACCGGCTGGACGACGTCGACGCGGGTCAGCGGCTCGCCGCTGCGCAGGACCGCGGTGAGGCTCCAGTCGGTGAGCGGCGCGAACGCGGCCTCGCACCGCTCGACCGCGGCGGCGAAGACCGGCTCGGTGTCGAGCAGTTCGACGGCCATCCCGGCCCACTGCGAGCCCTGGCCGGGGAAGACGAAGGCCACCTGGCCGCCGGGGCGGGCCGGGCCGCTCAGCGGGGCGTCGCCGGCCAGGTCGAGCAGGCGGGTGCGCAGCTCGTCGCGGTCGCGGCCGACGACGACGGCCCGGTCGGGCAGCGCCGCCCGGGTCGTGGCCAGGGACCAGGCCACGTCGGCCGGGTCCTGCTCGGGGTGGGCCGCGAGGTGCTCGGCGATGCGCCCGGCCTGGGCCCGCAGGGCGGCGGCGCCCCGCGCGGCGAGCGGCATCGCGATGACCGCGGGCGCCGGGGGCGCGTCGGCGCCGGCGGGCTCGGCGGGTGCCTCCTCGATGATGACGTGCGCGTTGGTACCGCTCACGCCGAACGACGACACCGCGGCCCGCCGCGGCCGGGCCGCCGCCGGCCAGTCGCGGGCGTCGGTGAGCAGCCGGACCGCGCCGCCGGCCCAGTCCACGTGGGTCGACGGGGCGCTGACGTGCAGCGTGCGGGGCATCGTGGCGTGCCGGATCGCCATGACGGCCTTGATGATGCCGCCGACGCCGGCCGCGGCCTGGGTGTGCCCGACGTTCGACTTGAGGGAGCCGAGCCACAGCGGCGGCCCGCCCGCCCGCTCCTGCCCGTAGGTGGCCAGCAGCGCCTGCGCCTCGATCGGATCGCCGAGGGCGGTCCCGGTGCCGTGGGCCTCGACCATGTCCACATCGGACGGTGTGAGGCCGCCGTCGGCCAGCGCCGCCCGGATGACCCGCTGCTGCGAGGGCCCGTTGGGGGCGGTGAGGCCGTTGGACGCGCCGTCCTGGTTGAGCGCGGAGCCGCGCACCACGGCCAGGACCCGGTGGCCGGCCCGGCGGGCGTCGGAGAGGCGCTCCAGCGCCAGCATGCCGGCGCCCTCGCCCCACCCGGTGCCGTCGGCGTCGTCGGAGAACGCCTTGCAGCGCCCGTCCGGCGACAGCCCGCGCTTGCGGCTGAACTCCATGAGCACGCCCGGCGTGGACATGACGGTGACGCCGCCGGCCAGGGCCAGGTCGGTCTCGCCCGAGCGCAGCGCCTGCACGGCCAGGTGCAGGGCGACGAGCGAGGAGGAGCAGGCGGTGTCGACGGTGACGGCCGGGCCCTCCAGGCCCAGCGTGTAGCTGATCCGGCCGGAGGCGACGCTGTTGAGGCTGCCGGTGAGCAGATACCCGTGCATGCCTTCGGCCGGGCGGTGCAGGGCCGGGCCGTAGTGGGTGTACGGCACGCCGGCGTAGACCCCGGCGGCCGACCCGGCCACGGACAGCGGGTCGATGCGGGCCGACTCCAGGGCCTCCCAGGCGACCTCGAGCAGCAGCCGCTGCTGCGGGTCCATGCCGAGCGCCTCGCGCGGGCTGATACCGAAGAACGCCGGGTCGAACTGGGCGGCGTCGTGCAGGAACGAGCCGTGCCGGGTCAGGCAGGTGCCGACGTGGTCGGGGTCCGGATGGTAGAGCTCGGCGAGGTTCCAGCCGCGGTCGGCCGGGAACGTGCTCGCCGCGTCGACCTCGTCGGCGACCAGGCGCCACAGGGCCTCCGGGGAGTCGACGCCGCCCGCGTAGCGGCACGCCATGCCGACGATGACGACCGGGTCGTCGTGGTCGGCCGGGGTCCGGCGGGGCCGCACACCCGTCGCGGCGGGCCGGTCGCCGAGCAGGCCGTCGCGCAGGAAACCGGCGACCGCGCCGGGCGTCGGGTAGTCGAAGAGCAGTGTCGCCGGGATGCGCAGTCCCGTGGCCGCGGCCAGGCCCTCGCGCAACGCGGTGCCGATCCCGCGGTACACCCCGATGCTGCGGAATGCCGCGCCGGCGGCGAACGGGCCGGGTTTGCCGGTCGCGGCGGCCACCTCGGCCCGGACCAGATCGAGCAGTATCCGATCGCGATCGGTGTCGCCGGACTCGTGCAGGCGCCGCAGCAACGCTGCCGGTGCGTCGGTCCGCCGGCCGTCGGCGAGGGGTTCCAGCGCCATGGTGTGCACCGCCTTACCAGAGGGAGGACCCGGGCGGTGCGAGTATGACCCGGACCGCGGCCGCCCGGGCCCACCGGCGGCGCTTCTCTAGTGCTTTTCCCGGGACTGTGCCGGGCTTCGCTCACTGCGCGAGGGACTCCAGCTGCCGGCGCAGGCTCAGCGGGCGCATGTCGGTCCAGACCTCCTCGACGTAGGCCAGGCACTCGGCCTTGGTGCCGGCGCGCCCGGCCTCGCGCCAGCCGCCGGGGATGTCGCGCCCCTCGGGCCAGATCGAGTACTGCTCCTCGTCGTTGACCACCACGGTGTAGCGGCGGTCGTCGTCGTCCTCCATGGATGCACCTCCGGTAGATAGCTGGTTCAGCGCAGGGCCAGTTCGTCGGCGAGGCGGCCGATGACGGTCCCGGCGTGCGGCAGGACGGCGAAGTGGTCGCCGTCGAGCATGTGCCGTTCGAAGCGGCCGGTGGTGACCGCGGCCCACCCGTCGAGCTCGGCTGGGCCCACGGTGCGGTCGCCCGTGCCGGCGTACGCCGTGATCGGGCACGTCAGCGGTGGGGCGGGCGCGGGGCGGTAGCCCTCGACCATTGCCATGTCGGCCCGCAGCACCGGCAGGAACACGGCTCCGACCTGCGGGTCGTCGAGGATCGCGGCGGGGATGCCGCCGTGGCGGTCCTGCATGGCCCGGCCGAACGCCTGGTCCTCGAGGTGGCTCACCGGGGGCAGGTCGGCGGCGGCACCGGGCCGGCGCGCGGCCGCGACCACCAGCCGCACCGGGGCGAGGCCGTACTCGCGCTGCAGGTGCCGGGCCAGCTCGTAGGCGATGAGCGCGCCCATGCTGTTGCCCAGCAGCGCGAACGGCACGTCGAGCACGGGCAGGAGCGCCTCGGCCAGCTCCGGCACCAGGTCGCTGATGCCGGTCGGCAGCGGCTCGGCGAAGCGGGTCTCCCGCCCGGGCAGCTGGACCGGGCACACCTCCAGGCCGTAGGGCGCCGCCGCCGGCCAGGCCCGGAACGCCGACGCGGCGCCCCCGGCGTGCGGCAGGCAGAACAGCCGCAGCACCGGCGCGGCACTGGGGCGGCGCAGGGGCAGCCAGGCTTCACTCACCGGCGTTCACCGTCTTCCGGCAGCAGCGGGCGTCGGGATCGGCGGCGACCTGACCGAGCAGGGCGACGTAGCGATCCGCGAGGCCCTGGGCGGTCTCGTCGTCGAACAGGTCGGTGCTGTATTCGAGCAGCCCTTCGAGGCCGAGGCCGGCGCCGTCGGGGCCGAGCCGCTCGCGCAGCATCACGTTGAGGTCGAACTTCGCCGTCACCGACTCGGTCGGCTCGATGCGCACCCGCAGCCCGGGCAGGTCCAGCTCGCCGCGCTCCGGGTCGTCGGCGACGATCATCACCTGGAACAGCGGGTGGCGGGCGCCGGAGCGGGGCGGGTTCAGGGCCCGCACGAGGTGCTCGAACGGCAGGTCGGCGTGCTCGAACGCGGCCAGGTCGGCGTCGCGGACTCGCTCCAGCAGCGCGGTGAACGTCGGGTCCCCGTCCGTTGCGGTGCGCAGCACGACGGTGTTGGCGAAGAAGCCGACGAGCGGGGCGAGCGCCGGGTCGGGGCGGCCCGCGACGGGCGTGCCGAGCGGGATGTCGGTGCCGGCCCCGGCCTGGGTGAGCAGGGCGGCCAGCGCGGCCTGGGCGGCCATGAAGACGCTTGCCCGCTGCCGCTGCGCGAGTGCGGCCAGTCCGGCGTGGACGCCGGCGGGCACGGCGAAGCGGATGCCCCGGCCGGCGCCGGAGGGCAGGCGGGGCCGCGGCCGGTCGAAGGGCAGGGCCAGCTCGGCCGGGGCGCCGGCCAGGGTGCGCCGCCAGAAGGCGATCTGGCGGGCCGCGAGGCTGCGCGGGTCGCGCTCGGTGCCGAGCAGCCGGTGGTGCCATCGGGCGTAGTCGGCGTACTGGACCGCGAGCGGCTCCCAGCGCGGCGGCGCCCCGCTCCGGCGGGCGGCGTAGGCCCGGGCCAGGTCGGCCGCGAGCGGTCCGGTCGAGCCGCCGTCGCAGGCCGTGTGGTGCAGCACGACGGTCAGCACGTGCTCGGCCGGGGCGAGCCGAAACAGCCAGGCCCGCACGGGCAGGTCACGCTCGAGCGCGAACGGCGTGGCGACCGCCTCGGCCTGGGCCGCGGCGAGCTCGCCCGGCGCGCACGGGGCGACGGTCAGCTCGGGGCGGGCCGCGGCGGCCGGGCGGACCCGCTGGGCGGCGACCCCGTCGAGCTCCTCGACGGTGGTGCGCAGGCTCTCGTGCCGGGCCACCACGTCGGCGAGGGCGGCCGCCAGCGCGGCCGCGTCCAGCTCGCCGTGCAGGCGGATCGACAGCGGGACGTTGTACGTCGGGCTCGGCCCGGTCAGCCGGTAGAGGAACCACAGGCGCTGCTGCGCGAAGGACAGCGGCACGACGTCGGGGCGGGGCTCCGCGATCAGCGGGGGCCGGGCGGTGCCGGTCCGCGCGTCGTGCGCGGTGGCGGCGACCGCGGCGAGGGCGGCCGGTGTGGGCGCCTCGAACACGGCCCGCAGCGGCAGGTCGGTGCCGAGCTCGGCGCGGATGCGGGCGACCAGGCGGGCGGCGAGCATGGAGTGGCCGCCGAGGGCGAAGAAGTCGTCCTCGACGCCGATGCCGGGCCGGTCGAGCACCTCCTGCCACAGCCGCAGCATGGCGGCCTCGGCCGGGGTGCGCGGGGCGGCGTAGGCGGCCGCGGCCGCGGTGACGGGCAGGGCGGCCAGGGCCCGCAGGTCGGTCTTGCCGCTGGTGAGCCGGGGCAGGGCCGGCTGGACGAGCAGGTGGGCCGGCACCATCGCCGCCGGCAGCACCTGGCGCAGCCGGCGCAGCAGTGCGGCGGCCGCGGGCGCGGGGGTGTCGCCGTGCGCGACGTAGCCGACGAGCCGGGGCTCGCCGTCGACCGGGCGCACCAGCACTGCCGCGTCGGTGACACCGGGCTGCTCGCGCAGGGCGGCGGCCACCTCGCCCGGCTCGATGCGGACGCCGCGCAGCTTGACCTGGGCGTCGGCGCGCCCGACGAACTCGAGCTCGGCCTGCGGGCCGCCGCTGCCGGTCCAGCGCACGAGGTCGCCGGTGCGGTACATCCGGCCACCGGGCGCGCCGAACGGATCGGGGACGAACGCGGCGGCCGTCGCACCCGGGCGGCCGAGGTAGCCGCGGGCCAGTCCGGCGCCACCGAGGTACAGCTCGCCGACGGTCTGGAAGGGCACCGGCTGCAGGCCCGCGTCGAGCACGTAGGCCCGGACACCGGCGATCGGCCGGCCGATGGGGACGCTCGCGATCGGCTCGCCCCGGCGGGCCCGCCACATCGTCGCCTCGATGGCGGTCTCGGTCGGCCCGTAGAGGTTGAGCAGGTCGGCGTCCAGGCGCTCGAGGCAGCGCGCGGCCAGCTCCGGGCTGAGCGGCTCGCCGCCGCTGAGCACCCGGCGCAGGGTCGGCAGCCGCCGGTCGCCGAGGGCGTCGAGGAACTCCCGCAGCGTCGTGGGCACGAACTTGGCCGAGGTGACGGCGAAGCGCTCGATCGCGTCGGCGAGGTACGCCGGGTCGCGGTGGCCGTCGGGGTCGGCGAGCACGACGGTGGCCCCGGCGGCGAGGGTGCCGAAGAGCTCCAGCAGCGCCGGGTCGAACGTCAGCGGGGTCTTGAACAGCACCCGGTCGTCGGCGCTCACCGGCAGCGCGCCGACGTACCAGCGCAGGGTGGCGCAGACGGCGGCGTGCGGGACGGCCACACCCTTGGGCTGCCCGGTCGAGCCGGACGTGTACAGGACGTACGCCTCGTCGAGGGGGTGCGGCGGCTCGCCGGGTGCGGCCCCGCCGGGCTCCCCGTCGACGGCGCCGACGTCGAGGACCGGGTGGCCGGGGAAGTCGTCACGCCGGGCCGCGTCGGTGACGACGAGCACCGGCCGGGCGTCGCGCAGGAGCCGCTCGGTGCGGGCCGGCGGCGCGTCGAGGTCGACGGGGACGAACGCCGCCCCGGCCTCGGCGGCGGCGAGCGCGGCCACGACGAGGTCGATCCCGCGGGGCAGGGCGAGCGCGACCCGCCCGGTCCGCCCGGCGCCGCGCCCGCGCAGCCGCCCGGCCAGCGCGGTGACCCGGGCGGCCAGCTCGGCGAACGTCACCGGCCCGGCCGCACCGTCAAGCGCGACGGCGCCGGGGCGGGCGCGGGTCTGCCTGGCGAACAGCTCGGGCAGGGTCTGCGGCCCGGGGACGACTGGCGCGCCCGGGCCCCAGCCGTGCAGCAGCCGGTCCCGCTCGGACCGGTCGAGCAGGTCCACGGCGCTGCAGCGGGTGTCCGGGTCGGCGGCGACCGCGCGCAGCAGGCGCTGGAGGCGCTCGGCGAGCCCGGCGGCGTCCGCGGGGCCGAGGCGGGCGGTGTCGTAGCGCAGCTCGGCCTCGATCCCCCGGCCGTCCCCGCCGTCGGCGTAGCGCTCCCGCAGCGCCAGCACCAGGTCGAACTTGGCCGGGCCGGGCGGCACCGGCTCCTCGGTCACGCTCAGCCCCGCGAGGTCGGCGCTGATCCGGGCGGTGTCGTCGGCGACAAGCATGACCTGGAACAGCGGGTGCCGGTCGTCGGCCCGCGGCGGGTTGACGGCGGCCACCACGTGTTCGAACGGCACGTCCTGGTGCTCGAAGGCGGCCAGGTCGGCGGCGCGGACCCGGCCGAGCAGCGCGCGGAACGTGGGGTCGCCGGAGGTGTCGGTGCGCAGGACGAGCGTGTTGACGAAGAAGCCGATGAGCCCGTCGAGGGCCTCGTCGGCGCGGCCGGCGACCGGGCTGCCGATCGGGATGTCGGTGCCGGCGCCGAGGCGGGTCAGCAGCGCGGCCAGGGCGGCCTGCAGCACCATGAACACGCTGCCGCGCTCCTGCGCGGCCAGGCGGGCCAGCGCGGTGTGCAGGTCGGCGCCGATCGTGAAGCGCAGGGCGCCGGACGCGCCGGGGGACGGGGCGCCCGGCAGTTCGAGCGCGGCCGGGACGCCGTCCAGTGTGGACTTCCAGAAGGCGAGCTGGGCGGCGGCCGGGCTGTGCGGGTCGGCGTCGTCGCCGAGCAGGCGGCGCTGCCACAGCGTGTAGTCGGCGTACTGCACCGGCAGCGGTGCCCAGGCCGGCGGGGACCCGGCGCGGCGGGCGGCGTACGCGGTGGTCAGGTCGCGGGCGAGGGGCTCGACGGACCAGGCGTCGCCCGCGATGTGGTGCAGCACGGCGACAAGCACGTGCTCGGCCGGCCCGACCGCGAGCAGGTCCACCCGCAGCGGCAGCTCGTCGGCCAGGTCGAACGGGCGCGCGGCGAGCTCGGCCACGGCCGCGGCCACCTCGCCGGGCCCGACAGCGGTGACGGTGAACGGGACGACGGCCCGGCCCGGCGGCACCGCCCGCTGCAGCGGGGTGCCGGCGACCGAGAGCACGGAGGTCCGCAGCGTCTCGTGCCGGTCGGCGACGTCCTGGACGGCGCGGCGCAGCGCGTCCCGGTCGAGTTCGCCGGTGAGGCGCAGGGCCAGGGGGATGTTGTACGCCGCGCTCGGCCCCTCGAACTCGTGGAGGAACCACAGCCGCTGCTGGGCCGGGGACAGCGGCACCGCGGCGGGCCGGTCGGGGGTCGCGGTGAGGGCGGGGCGCCCGGACGCCTGCCGCACGGCTGCCGGCTCGCCGAGGCGGGCGGCCAGGCCGGCGACCGTCGGCGCCTCGAAGAGGTCGCGCAGCGCGGGCTCCCGGCCGAGCTCCGCGCGGATGCGGTTGACGAGCCGGGCGGCGAGCAGGGACCGGCCGCCGAGGGCGAAGAAGTCGTCGTCGACGCCGACCCGGTCACGGCCGAGGACGGCGGACCAGATCCCGGCGAGGCGCTGCTCCAGCTCGGTGCGCGGGGCGACGTAGGCGCGGCGGGCGGTGACGGCGGCGTCCGCCCCGGCGGCGAGCAGCGCGGCCCGGTCGAGCTTGCCGTTGCGCCCGGTGGGCAGGGCGTCGTGCAGCACGTACCCCTCCGGCACCATCGCCGACGGCAGGCGCTCGGCGAGCCGCTCGTGCCAGCCGGCGAGGGTCGGGCCGTCGGGCCGGGCGGCCACGTGCGCGATGAGCCGGGCGCCGCCGCCGGTGTCCGCGGCGCCCGGGTCCGGGTGGGCGAGCACGGCCACGGCGCTCAGGCCGGTGACCGTGCGCAGGGCCGCCTCGACCTCGCCGAGCTCGATGCGCTGGCCGCGGATCTTCACCTGGGTGTCGCAGCGGCCGAGGAGCTCGATGACCGGGCCGGTGTCGCGGCGGCGGTAGCGGGCCAGGTCGCCGGTGCGGTACAGCCGCTGCCCGGGCCGGTCGGCGAACGGGTGCGGGACGAACGCGGCAGCGGTGCGCCCGGGCGCACCGGCGTACCCGCGGGCGAGGCCGCCGCCGACGTAGAGCGCGCCGGCGACGCCCGGGGGCAGCGGACGCATGTCGTCGTCGAGCACGTACGCCTCCGCGCCCGGGTACGGGCCGCCGACCAGGCACACCGCGCCGCGGTCGGCGTCGCCGTGGACGTGGAAGGTGCTGTCGATCGCGGCCTCGGTGAGCCCGTAGGAGTTGACGACCTCGCCGTCCGGGCCGAGCAGCGCCCGCAGCCGGGCCAGGTCGTCGGCGTCGACGTGGTCGGAGCCGACGATGAGCAGCCGGAGCCGGTCGAGGCGCTCCCCCGTGGCGGCGGCGTGCCCGGCGAGGCCGCGGGCGACGACGGGGACGAACTCGGCGCAGTCGATCTCCTCCCGGCGGGCGAGGGCCAGCAGGCCGGCCGGGTCGAGCAGCAGGTCGCGCGGGCACAGGACGAGGCGGGCGCCGGAGCACAGGGCCCGCACCACGTCGCCGATGAACACGTCGAAGCCGAAGTTGGCCATCTGCAGGATCGAGCGGATGCGGCCGGGCAGGCGGTAGGCGGACTCCCACCCGCGGTACACCCGCAGCAGTGCGTCATCGGCGACCATGACGCCCTTGGGCCGGCCCGTCGAGCCGGAGGTGTAGACGAGGTAGGCCAGGGCGCCCGTGGGGCGCGGCACCCGGCCGGCCGCGGTGTCGCCGGGCTCGGCCGGGCGCACGCAGCGCACGCCTGTGCCGTCGAGGTCCGCGGCCAGGTCGGGCGAGGTGACGGCGAGGCGGACCCCGGCGTCGGCGACGATCTCGCGGCGGCGGGCGGGCGGCGTCTCAGCGTCGAGCGCGACGAACGCCGCACCGGCCTTCCACACGCCGAGCACGGCGACGATCAGCTCGGGCGAGCGGGGCAGCAGCACCGCGACCCGCTCCTCGGGGCCGGCGCCGTGGGCGCGCAGCCGGGCGGCGAGCGCGTCGGCGCGGGCGTCGAGGTCGGCGTAGCTGAGCCGGTCCGCGCCCCACACCACGGCCGGCGCGTCCGGGCTCCGGGCCGCGCGGTCCTCGATCAGCTCCAGCACGTTGCGGGCGGCCCCGGCCGGTGGCGCCGGGTTGCGGGCGGCGGCCAGCAGCAGCTCGCGGGTGGCCGGCGCGGCCAGGTCCAGGGCGGCCAGGGGCGTCTCGGGCCGGGCCGTCATCTCCCGCAGCAGCTGCATGTACAGCTCGGCGAAGGCGGCCACGGTGGCCCGCTCGAACAGGGCGGTGTCGTACTCGAACTGCACAGTCATCGCCCGGCCGATGCACAGCACGTCGACGAACAGGTCGAGCTTGGCGGCCGAGGGCGGCGGGGGCAGGACGGTGGCGCGGATGCCCGTCGTGTGCGGCATCGAGCGGGCCCGGTCGAGGTTGAAGAAGGTGCGAAACAGCGGGTCCCGATCGCCGGCATCGCGGCGCAGCAGCTCGGCGCCGAAGTCGGGATGATCATAAGCATCGATCAGATCCCGTTGTACGCCGCGCAGGTAGTCGCGCACGATGGATGTGGGTCCGGCACCGACGCGGATGGGCAGCACGGTGTTGCAGTGCCCGACGAGCCGGTCGGCGCCCGGGTGGTCGCGCTCCGCCACCGGCACCCCGATGACGACGTCGTCCTCGCCGGTGAGCCGCTGCAGCATGTGCGCGTAGGCGCCGAAGAGCACGGTGAAGGCGGTGGTGCCGAGCCGGCGGGCCTGCTCGGTGACCGCGGCGGCCAGCGCCGGGTCGACGTTGACCTCGACGCGGGCGGCCCGGCCGGTGCCGCGGGCCGGGCGCGGGCGGTCCAGCGGCAGCCGCAGCTGCGGGCGGGGGCCGTCGAAGCGCGCGGTCCAGTACGCGGCGGCGGCCCGCCCGTCCGGACCGGCCCGCCGCCGCGCCTGCCGGGCCACGTGGTCGCGGTAGGCGGGCGCGGCGGCCAGCGCGGCGGGCGTGCCGGTGCGCTCCTGCTCGTAGAGGCGCAGCAGCTCGTCGATGACGACGACGAACGACCAGCCGTCGATGACGCTGTGGTGGACCAGCAGGTGCAGCTGGTGGTGGGTGGGGGCGAGGCGCAGCAGGGCGGCCCGCAGGAGCGGGCCCCCGGTCAGGTCGAAGGGCTCCTGCACGCGCGCGTCGAGCCAGTCGCGGCGCCGCTGCTCGGCCTCGCCGGTGAGGTCGACGAGCGGAAGCTCCACGGCGGTCGCGGGCCGCACCCGCTGGTGCGAGCCGTCGGCGGCGAAGACGGTGCGGAGGCTGTCGTGGCGCGCGACGACGGTGTCGAGCGCCCGGTGCAGGGCGCCGGGGTCGAGCGGGCCGGCCAGGTCGAGCAGGACGGCCTCGTTGTAGGCGTGGGACGAGCCGTCGCCGAGCTGCTCCAGGAACCAGATCTCGCGCTGCGTTGCGGAGAGCGGGTAGGCGGCCGGGGCCGGCGGCAGTGCCGGAGCCGGGAGCGCCGGTGCGGCCGGCGCCGTGTCGTTCGTGGCCAGGGCCTGCCCGTCCGCCTCCAGCAGCAGGGCATGCACCTGGGCCATCACCCGCGCGTGCACGTCGAGCAGCCGGCCGACCGAGCGTTCGAGCGCATCCCCGGGCCCGTGCGCCCCAACGTCGAATGCGCCCATGAAGTCCCCGATCCCGCCGTCGTCGCCGGGACCGAAGGTAGGTGGAGCGGCTTAGCAATTTGCCTAGACTTGCTGTTCACGGGCATGGCGGGGTCACCCTCCGGTCGTCGTCACCTCCGGGCGTACCGCGTAGACGGTCCGATAGTTCAAATGGGCAAGCGCCTCCGGCGTCTCCACGTTGAGCTCGAAGCCGTGCGCGGTGAGCAGGTCCTGGACCGCCTCGGCCCGGCCGTCGAGGTCCTGCACCTCCACCACGACGCGGTGCAGCCGCGGCCAGTCGGCCTCGTCGATGCCGCCGAGGACCTCCAGCTCGGCGCCCTCGACATCGATCTTCGCCAGGTCGATGGTGCTCACCTCGGGGTGCTGGGCCAGGACGGTGGAGAGCCGCTGCAGGGGTACCTCGACCGTCTGCCCGCCGTACAGGCTGTCGCCGACGCTCGTGCCCCAGTCCGCGCTGATCCGGGCCCGGTCGAACTCCTTGAGCTCGGGGTAGCGCGTCGAGTTGCCGGGGATGTTCGGGTAGAACGTGAACGGCACACCGGGGTCGTCGACGGCGCCGAGCCCGACGGCGTGCACGGTGACGCCGGCGGCGCCGTGCAGCGCGAGGTTGGCCCGCAGCGCCTCGAGCGCGGCCGGGGCCGGCTCGAACGCGTGGATGCGGGCCGAGGGGCAGGTCCGCTTGAGCGCGAGGCTGAAGAGCCCCACGTTGGCGCCGATGTCGAGGACCGTCCCGCCCGGCGGCACGGTGACCCCGTGCTGCAGGTACGTGTGGTCGACGAAGGTCTCCTGATGGATGGCTCGCAGCTCGATGATGGCCCCCGGCGTGTTCACGCCGTAGCAGCCGAAATCCGGCTCGAGCTGCACGAAGTCGATGGTCGGCATTGGCGACGGACCCGTCCTCTCCACTACCCCCGTGCACGATGTGGCTTGACTTCCGTTTGAATTTGCTTTCTCTTTGTTTATGCCCGTCTATGTGGGGGTCCGTCAAGTGGCAAATGTTCGCGGAGGGCGCCGCTCCTAACGAAGTCCCTAGTCCGCGTCGTGTTGCCTGTCTGCATGTCCATAACCTCGAGAGGGATGCGATGACCGCCGGCACCAGCACCGGGTCCGAGCGCCTGTCGCCGGACGCGCGCACCGTGCTGGAGCAGCGGCTGGCCCGCCTGGCCGCGACGGCCGGCCGCGGATCCCGGCCGGTCATCCCGCGCGGCCGCGGCCCCCGGCCCGTGTCCCCGGCGCAGCAGCGGATGCTCTTCCTCGAGGAGCTCGACCCCGGCCGGCCGACCTACCACGTGATCTTCAACCTGCGCCTCGACGGCCCGCTCGACGCCGGCGCGCTCGAGTCGGCCCTGCGCGGCATCGAGGAGCGCCACGAGATCCTGCGGACGGTGTACCGCGCCGACGGCGCCGACTACACGCAGGTCACCGGCGACGCCCGGCTGGACCTGCGGCGCCTGGAGCGGCCCGGCGCGACCGAGGCCGACCTCGACGCGCTGGCCCGCGACGAGCACGCCCGCCCGTTCGACCTCGCCGCCGGCCCCGTGTGGCGGGCCGCGCTGGCCCGCACCGCCCCCGACCGGCACCACCTCGTCCTGACGCTGCACCACATCGCCTTCGACGGCTGGTCCGTCGACGTCCTGGCCCGCGAGCTCGCGGCCGGCTACGCCGCGGCGCTCGGCACCGGACCGGCCCCGGCCGCACCGCCGGTGCAGTACGCCGACTTTGCCGCCTGGCAGCGCCGGCGCCTCGACGACGGTGGCTACGACGACCAGCTCGCCTACTGGACCGACCGGCTGGCCGGCGCGCCACAGCGCCTGGAGCTGCCGTCCTTCGGGCCGGTCGCGCAGGAGGGCGGCGCGGTGGTGCGGGCCCGGGTCGATCCGGCGCTGACCGCGGCCGTGCGCGACCTGGCCCGCGGCCGGGCCGCGACCCCGTTCATGGTGCTGCTCGCCGCCCTGCACGCGCTGCTGCACCGCTACAGCGGCGAGCGCGACGTGCTTGTCGGCACGCCCGTCGCCAACCGCGCGCAGCCCGAGGTCGAGGGCCTCATCGGGCTGTTCGTCAACACCGTCGCCGTGCGGGCCGAGGTGCACCCCGGCGCGCCCTTCGCCGACCTGCTCGCCCGGGTCCGGGCCGCGGCCGCGGCCGCGCAGGCGCACCAGGACGTGCCGTTCGAGCGGGTCGTCGCCGCGCTGCCGGTGCCGCGCGACACGCAGACGAGCCCGCTGTTCCGGGTGCTGTTCGACTGGAACAGCTCGGCCGCCCGCACCGGGACCGCGCTGCGCCTGGGCGCGGCCACGGCCACACTCGTCGAGCGGTTCCGGCCGCAGACGGCCAAGTTCGACGTGAGCCTGGCCGTGGCCGAGCACGCCGACGCGTTCGAGCTGGAGCTGGAGTATCGCCGTGACCTGTGGGACGCGGCCGGGGCCGAGCGGGTGCTCGGGCACTACCTGACGCTGCTGCGCGCCGCCGCCGCGGCCCCGGCCACGCCGGTCGGCGACCTGCCGCTGCTCGGCCCGGCCGAGACGGCACTGCTGAGGACCGGCTGGCAGGGCCCGGCCCGGGCGCTCACGGGCCCGCACGACATCACCGCCGCCATCGCCGCCCGCGCCGGCTCGGACGACGTCGCACTGGTCAGCGGGGCCGACCGGGTGACCTACCGGGAGCTCAACGCCCGGGTCGACCGGCTCGCCGGGCACCTGCGCGCGGCCGGCGCCGAGCCCGACCGGCCGATCGGTGTGCTGCTGCACCGCGGCATCGACCTGGTCGTCGCGATCGTCGCGGTGGTCCGGGCCGGGGCGCCGTACCTGCCCCTGGACCCCGAGCACCCGGCCGAGCGCACCCGCACGGTCCTGCGCGACGCCGGCGCCGCCCTCGTCGTCACCGGCGCCGCGCTGACCGACCGCCTCGCCGGCACCGAGACGGTGGTGCGGCTCGACGCGGACGCCGCCGCCATCGCGGCCCGCCCGCCCCGGGTGCCCGCGGCGGCGATCCGGCCCGAGCACCTCGCCTACGTCTTCTACACCTCGGGCTCCACCGGCCGCCCCAAGGGCGTCATGGTCAGCCACCGCGCCGCCCGCAACCAGCTCGCCTGGCAGATCGAGCGCTTCGGCCTCGGCCCGGGCGCGGCCGTGCTGTTCAAGACCAACGTGACGTTCGACGACTCGGTCGTCGAGCTCTTCGCGACCCTCAACGCCGGCGCCCGGCTCGTCATCGCCGCGCCCGGCGGCCACCGCGACCCGGCCTACCTGCGCGGCCTATTGGCGGCCGAGCGGATCTCCTACGTCCGCTTCGTCCCCACCATGCTCGCCGCCCTCCTCGCCCACGGCGGCGACACGCCGCTGCCGCACCTGCGGGTCATCAAGAGCGCGGGCGAGGCCCTCTCCCCCGAGGTGCGGGCCCGCTGCCTCGCATCGCTCGGCGCCGAGCTGTACAACGCCTACGGCCCGACCGAGACCGCCGTCAACGTCACCGCCGACAGGTGCCGGCTCGACGGCGACCCGCGGGTGCCGATCGGCGCGCCGACCACCAACGTGCGCTGCTACGTCCTGGACGCCGAGCACCGGCTGCAGCCGATCGGCGTCCCGGGCGAGCTGTGCATCGGCGGCGTGCAGCTGGCCCGCGGCTACCTCGGCCGGCCCGGGCTGACCGCCGACCGGTTCGTCCCCGATCCGTTCGGACCGCCCGGAAGCCGCCTGTACCGCACCGGCGACCTCGTGCGCTGGCGGGCCGACGGCCGCCTGGACTTCCTCGGCCGCCTGGACCGGCAGGTCAAGCTGCGCGGCTTCCGGGTCGAGCTGGGCGAGATCGAGGCCGTCCTGGCCGAACGGGCCGGGCCCGCGGCGGTCGTCGCCCGCACCGACGGCCCCGGCGGCCCGCGCCTGGTCGCCTACGTCGCCGGGCCCGGCGCCGACCCGGCCGGGCTGCGCGAGTGGCTGCGCACGCGGCTGCCCGAGTACATGGTGCCCGCGGTCGTGGTGAGCCTGCCGGAGCTGCCGCAGCTGTCCAGCGGCAAGGTCGCCTACAAGCGGCTGCCGGACCCGCCCCGCGCCGCGCCGGTCGCCGCCGAGTACGCCGCTGCGCGCACCCCGGTCGAGCAGACCCTGGCCGGCCTGTGGGGCGAGGTCCTCGGCGTGGCCCGGGTCGGCCGCGACGACGACTTTTTCGCCCTCGGCGGGCACTCGATGCTCGCGGTCCAGCTGCTGTCCCGGGTCCGCGACACCCTGGAGGTCGACGTACCGCTGCGGTGGGCGTTCGACGCGCCGACCCCGGCCGGGTTCGCCGCCCGCCTGACCGCGCGATCGGCCGGCCCCGGCAGCGCGCTGCCGCCGGTGCCCGCGGCCGGCGGACCGGTCCCGCAGCTCTCCGCGGCCGAGGCCGGGCTGTGGCTCGTCGACCAGCTCGCCCCGGGCGACCCGGCCTACGTGGTGCCTGTGGTCAGCCGGCTCAGCGGCCCGCTGGACCCGGCCGCGCTGCTCACCGCGCTGCGGACCCTGCCCGCCCGCCACGAGGCCCTGCGCACGACGTTCCCCGCCCGCGACGGCGTGCCGCACCGGGTCGTGCGGCCCGAGCTGGACCTGGCCGTCGACCACCACGACCTGCGGGCCGAGCCGGAGCCCCAGCGGGCCGCCGCGCGCGAGCGGCTCGTGCGGGCGGTCACCGACACGCCGTTCGACCTGGCCCGCTCGCCGCTGGTCCGCGGCGCGCTGCTCACGGTCGCCGACGACGAGCACGTCCTGGCCCTCGCGTTCCACCACGCCGTCGTCGACGCCTGGTCCCTCGCGGTTCTGCACGACGACCTGGTCGCCGCCTATGACGCCGCCGTCACCGGCCGTCCCGGGCCCACCGGCGCGGCGCCGCGGACCGCGAGCGACTACGCCGGTTGGCAGCGGGGCCTGGAGCGGGGCGAGCGCTTCGAGCTGGAGCTGGCGCACTGGCGCGACCGCCTGGCCGGCCTTCCGCCCGGGCCCGAGCTGCCCGCCGACCGCCCGCGCCCGGCCCGCCCCGGCCCGTCGGCAGCGGGCCCGTCGGGGTCCGCCCACGCGTTCACCGTCCCGCCGGATGTCGCGGCGGCCGTGCGGGAGCTGGCCGCCGCCGAGAGCGCCACGCCGTTCATGGTGCTGCTCGCCGCGTACACGGCCCTGCTGCAGCGCCTCGGCGGGCGCGCGGACGTGGTGCTGGCGATGCCCGTCGCCGACCGGGCCCGCCCGGAGCTCGAGCGCGTCGTCGGCCTGCTGCTCAACACGGTCCTGCTGCGGGTGCGGGTCCGGCCGGCCGGGTCGTTCCGGGAGCTGCTGCGGGCGGTGCGGGCGGCCGTGCTCGACGCCTACGAGCACCGCCAGGTGCCCTTCGCCCGGGTCGTCGAGCACCTCGGCCTGGACGCTGCGGCACTCTCGCGGTACACCGTCACCATCGACCAGCCGCCCCCGGCCGCGACCCTCAGCGGCGGGGTCGTCCTGCGGCCCGCACCGTTCGTGCCGGCTGCGGCCAAGGCCGAGCTCAACGTCGCCTTCGAGGACGGCCCGGACGGGCTCGGCGGCTCGCTGGTGTACCAGACCGCCCGCTTCGACCCGGCGACGATCGCCCGCACCGCCGGGCACCTGCTGCGCCTGCTCGGGGCGGCCGTCAGCGCGCCCGACACCCGGGTGGAGCGCCTCGACCTGCTCACCGCGCAGCAGCGCGCCGACCTGCTCGGCCCGCCCGACGAGCCCGGACCGGCCGAGGCCCTGCACACCCTGGTGCTGCGCCAGGCCCGGCGGCGCCCGGACGCGACGGCGCTCGTCGCCGGCGGCACCACCGTCACCTACCGGGAGCTCGCCGAGCGGGCCGAGCGGCTGGCCGGCCGGCTGCACGCGCACGGCGTGCGCCCGGGCGACGTGGTCGCGCTCGCGCTCGGGCGCGGCCCGGCCCAGCCGGTCGCCGTCCTCGCGGTGCTGCGCCTGGGGGCCGCCTACGTGGCCCTCGACCGCCGCCACCCCGCGGCCCGGCACCGGCAGATCCTGGCCGACAGCGATGCCCGCTGCGTCGTCACCGACCGCGGCGGCGACTGGCCGCTGCCGGCCGTGGCCGTGGCCGGCGGGGCCGAGCACCCGGCGCCGCCCATCGTGGAGGCGCCCGACGCCGTCGCCTACATCGCCTACACCTCCGGCTCCACCGGCACCCCGAAAGGCGTCCTGACCCGGCACCGGGCGGCCGCGGCCTACCTCACCCGGTACGTGATGCCGGTGCACGGCCTCGGGCCGCACGACACGGTGCTCCAGCTGCCCGCGCTGGCCTTCGACGCCTCGGTCCGCGACCTGCTCGGCCCGCTCGCCGCCGGGGCCCGGGTGGTGCTCGTGGACGACGACGCGGCGGCCGACCCCGCCACCCTGCTCGCCGCGATCGACAGCGAGGGCGTGACGGCGCTGCTCAGTGTCGTGCCGACGGTCCTGCGGGCGCTGCTGGCCGAGGCGGCCCCCGGCAGCGGTGCAAAGCTGTGCCGGATCCTCACCGCCGGCGAGGTGCTCGACCATCGGGATGCGGCCCGCGCCGCCGCGGTGTTCGCCGGGCGGCCGGTCGTCGTGAACCAGTACGGCCCGACCGAGACGACGATGACCGCGACCTGGCACCGGGTCGCCACCGCGCCGGGCGCGACCGGGCCGGCACCGATCGGCCGGCCGGCCCCGGGCGTGCGCGCCTGGGTCGTGGACCGCGGCGGCGAGCCGGCCCCGCCCGGCGTGCCGGGCGAGCTGTGGATCGGCGGCGACCGGGTGGCCCTGGGCTACCACGGCCGGCCGGCCCTGACCGCCGAGCGCTTCGTCCCCGATCCGTTTTCCGGCACCCCGGGAGCGCGGGTGTACCGCACCGGCGACACCGCCTACCGCGACGCCGACGGCACGCTGCACTTCGTCGGCCGCGACGACGACCAGGTGAAGATCCGCGGCAACCGGGTCGAGCCGGCCGAGGTCGAGGCCGCCCTGCGCGACGGGCCCGGCGTCCGGGAGGCGGCAGTGGTCGTCGCCGGCCCCCCGGGCGCGCCGCGGCTGGCCGGGTTCGTCGCGCCCGCGGACGCCGACCTCGCCGGGCTGCGGGCGGCGCTGGCCGAGCGGCTGCCCGAGTACCTCGTCCCGGCCACCCTGCACGCGCTGCCCGCCCTGCCGCGCACGAGCAACCAGAAGGTCGACCGGGCCGCCCTGGCGGAACGCGCCGCGACCCGGGAGCCGGCCGCACCGGGCGGGGCCGATGCGCCGCGCACCGCGGCCGAGCGGCGGGTCGCGGCCGTGTTCGACGAGCTGCTGGCGGGCGAGGGCATCGGCGGGCCGGCCTGCGGCCGCGACGACGACTTCTTCGCCCGGGGCGGGCACTCGCTGCTGGCCGCGCGCCTGGCGAGCCGTCTGGGCGTGCCGCTGCGGACAGTCTTCGAGCGGCGGACGGTGGCCGCCCTCGCCGCGCCGGCGGACGGCGACGGACCCGCACCGTGCGGGCCGGCCCGCAGCGCGCCCGCGGACCCCGGGCGGCTCACACCCGCACAGCTGTTCATGGTCCGGCATCAGGCGGCCGACCCGCGCAGCCCGATGTACAACATCAGCTTCTCGGCGTTGCTGCGGGGCCCGCTCGACGAGGTGGCGCTGGTGCGCGCGGCCGACGCGGTGGCGGCCCGCCATCCGGCGCTGCGGACCCGGTTTGCCGACCGCGGCGGCGAGCCGGTCGCGGTCGTCGACCCGGTGCGCCCGCCCGAGATCGTCAGGTGCCAGGCGCCCACCGCCGGGGCCGCGACGGCGGTGGCGACGGCCGAGCTGCGGCGCCCGTTCGACCTGGCCGCGGGGCCGCCGCTGCGGATCGCACTGGTCCGGCTGCACCGCCACGAGCACCTGCTGGCCGTCACGGTGCACCACGCCGTGGCCGACGGGTGGTCGCTGAGCGTCATCCAGCGCGACCTCGCCGCCTACTACGCGGCCTTCGCCGAGGGCCGCGCGGTCACGCTCCCGCCGGTGCGCGGCTTCGCCCCGCAGCACGTCGAGCCGGACCCGGCCGATCGGGCGTTCTGGGCCGACCGGCTCCGGGGCGTGCCGCTCGACGTGGCCGCCGCGCCCGACCGGCCCCGGCCACCGCAGTGGTCGACGGCGGGCGCCGTGCACCACTTCGACCTGCCCCCGGCACTCGCCAACGCCGTGCGGGCCACGGCCGCGGCGAGCGGGGCGACGGCGTTCATCGTGCTGTTCGCGGCCGTGCAGCGATGGCTGGGCCGGCAGACCGGGGCCGAGCGGTTCCTGGTCGCCGTGCCCGTCGCCGACCGGCCCGCCGACGCCGAGCACGAGGTCGGGCCGTACGCGAACATCCTGCCCGTGCGGGCCGACCTGACCGGCGCACCGGACTTCGGCACGCTCGTCGCGCGGGTGCGCACCGAGATGCTCGCCGCCTGGGAGCACCAGCACACGCCGTTCGAGACCCTCACGGAGGAGTACGGCGGGGGCCTGCACCCGCCGCTGTGCCGGTTCATGTTCGCGATGCAGAACCTGCCGCCCGGCGGCGACCCGCTGCCCGGCCTGGCCGTCGAGCGGGTCGACCTGGACCGCGGCACGTGCCGCTACGACCTGCACGTGCGCTGCCGGGAGACCGCGGACGGGATCTCGGGCTGGATCGAGTACAGCACCGCGCTGTTCGACCGGGCCACCGTCGCGGACCGCCTCGAGGACCTGTTCGCCGTGCTGGCCGGGGCGGTGTGACGTGCGGGTCTTCAACGTGCTCTGGGCCGGTCAGGTCGTCTCGCTCGTCGGCTCGTCGGTCACCGCGTTCGGCGTCGGCATCTGGGTGTACGCCAGCACCGGCTCCCCCACCGCCTACACGCTGCTCGTGCTGGCCGTGTCGCTGCCCGGGATCGTGCTGCTGCCGATGGCCGGGGCCCTGGTGGACCGGTGGGACCGCCGCCGCGCCATGCTGCTCAGCGACGCCGGGACGGCCCTGGTCACCCTGGCCGCTCTGATCCTGCTGGCGACCGGCGTCTTCGCGCTGTGGCAGCTCTACGTCATGGCCGTGCTCCTGTCGGTCTTCAAGGCGATCCAGTGGCCGGCGTTCTCGGCCCTGGTGAGCGAGATCGTGCCGCGCGAGCAGCTGGGCCGGGCCAACGGCCGCATCGGCCTGGCCGAGGCGGTCGGCGAGGTGCTCGGCGCGGTCCTGGCGGGCAGCCTCTACGCCGTGCTGAGCCTGCGCGGGCTGCTGCTCATCGACGTCCTCACGTTCACCGCCGCGCTCGGCACCATGCTGTGGTCGCTGCGCCGCCTGCCGCCCCGTCCGCCGCGCGCGGGTGCGGCCCGGGAGCCGCTCGGCGGCGAGCTCAGCGCCGGCTGGCGGTTCATCCGGGCCCGGCCCGGCCTGTCGGGGCTGCTGACGTTCTTCGCGGTGCACAACTTCGGCATGCAGCTCGTCATCGTGCTGGTGCCGCCGCTCGTCCTGACCCTGTCCGGGCCGGCCGCCTACGGCATCGTGGAGGCGGTCGGCTGGGCCGGCATGGTGCTCGTCGGCGCCCTCATCAGCGTCACCCGCCAGCCCCGGCGCCGGGTGCGGGCCATCCTGGTCGTCGGCGGCGTGCACGCCGTGCTCGTCGCGGCGATGGGGCTCACGCACAGCGTCTGGGCGGTCGCGGCCGGCATGTTCGCGATCCTGGGCGGCTGGGCCGTCACCAACGCCGTCACGGCCACCCTGTGGCAGCTCAAGACGCCGCTCGACGTGCAGGGCCGGGTCTTCGCCGTCCGGCGGATGCTCGCCTGGTCCGCCCAGCCCCTCGCGTACGCCGTGGCCGGGCCTGTCGCGCAGTATGCGGCCGCGCCCCTCGTCGACGCGGGCGGCCCGCTCGCCGCCTCCCTGGGCCGGGTCACCGGGGGCGGCATCGCGGGCGGGATCGCGCTGCTGTTCCTGGCGGCCGCCCCGCTGCTGCTCGGGATCGTCGCGGTCAGCGCGCTGCGGCCGCGGGTGCGGCTGCTCGAATCGGAGCTGCCGGACGTGCCCGGGGAGCCGGCTTCACCGCCGGCGGACCGGGCCGAGGACGCCCAGCCCGTGCTCGCCACGCCGAGTGCGGTCTGACGTGACACACCCGCCGCGGACTCCGGGGATTCCCCCAGACTTCTCCTGGGCGCGTCCCCGGGCCGCCGCCGCAGGCGCACCATGCTCACCGGCGGGGGCATGCCGCGCGACGATCCGGGAGGCCGCCGTGGAGACCAGCCGAGCGGGCCGACAGGGGCCCGGGCGCGCCGTGCTGCTCGGCGCGAACGGCTTCGTCGGGCGCACCATCGCGGCCGGGCTGCTCGACGCCGGCTGGCGGGTGACAGCCGTGGTGCGCGGCGCGGCCGGGCCGGACCCACGGTGCACGACCGTGCGCCTCGACGCCGCCGAGGAGCCGCCGGAGGCGATCGCCGCCGTCATCGCGGGAGCCGAGCTTGTCGTGAACGCCGCCGGTGCGCTGTGGGGCGCGACCGGCGCCGAGCTCGACCGGGGCAACGTGGTGCTCGTCGAACGGCTCGTGGCGGCCCTGGCAGCGGCGGCCGGACCGGTCCGGCTCGTGCACCTCGGCTCCGTGTTCGAATACGGTGAGCAGCCGCCCGGGCCGCCGCTCACCGAGGACCTGACCGAGCGCCCGGTCAGCCACTACGCGCGGACGAAGCTCGCCGCCACCCGGGCGATCACCGGGGCGGTGGCGGCCGGGCGCATCGACGCGGTCGTCCTGCGCATCTCGACGGTGATCGGGGCGTGGGCGCCGGTGCAGAGCCTCCTCGGCGGCCTGGCCCGGCAGCTGGCCCGCGACGGCGCGGCGGTGGAGGTGCCGCCGCTGTCCGGGCGCCGCGACTTCGTCGACGTACGGGACGTCAGCGACGCCGTTCTGTGCGCGGCCACGGCACCGGGCGTACCCCCGGTGGTCAATATCGGCGGCGGGCAGGCCGTGGCCGTGACAAAGGTCGTCGACCTGCTCATCGCCCGGGCCGGCGGTGGCGGGCGCGTCGTGCGGCGGCCCGGTGCCGCCGAGCGGCGCGACGCCGGGGTCTCGGCCCGGCCGATGGACATCGCACTCGCGCGCCGGGCCCTCGGCTGGGCTCCGGCCCGATCACCGGCCGAGGCGATCGACGCGCTGTGGCGGCACACCCGGCCGGAGGACATCGGCGGGAACGCACCAACCCCGAGCTTCGCAGCGAATGGAGACACCGCAGATGGTTGACGAGGTCAAGCAGCTCATCCTCGAGCAGACCCGCAAGCTGCACCGCGACCGGGCGGCCGGCGAGCAGGGGTTCGTGCCGGGGGTCACCCCGATCCTGCCCTCGGGCGCCGTGCTCGACGAGGACGACCGGACCGCCCTGGTGGAGCAGGCGCTGGAGATGCGCATCGCCTCGGGCGCGATGGCGCTGCGCTTCGAGCGGCTCTTCGCCCGCACGATCGGCGTGCGCAAGGCCCACCTGACCAACTCCGGCTCGGCCGCGAACCTGCTCGCCGTGGCGTCGCTGGGCGCGCCCGAGCTGGGCGAGCGGCGGCTGCGGCCGGGCGACGAGGTCATCACCGTCGCCGCGAGCTTCCCGACGACGGTCAACCCGCTGCTGCAGCACGGGCTCGTCCCGGTCTTCGTGGACGTGGACCTGCGCACGTACAACACCACACTCGACCGGATCGAAGCCGCGCTGTCGCCGAAGACCCGCGGGGTCATGATGGCGCACACCATGGGCAACCCGTTCCCGGTCGCCGAGATCGCCCAGCTGTGCAAGGACCGCGGGCTGTTCCTGGTCGAGGACAACTGCGACGCGGTGCTGGCGACCTATCAGGGCCGGGTCACCGGCACGTTCGGCGACTACTCGACCGTCAGCTTCTACCCGGCCCACCACCTCACCATGGGCGAGGGCGGCTGCGTGCTCACCGACAGCCTGGAGCTGGCCCGCATCGTCGAGTCGATGCGCGACTGGGGCCGTGACTGCTGGTGCGAGCCCGGGCAGGACAACAAGTGCCTCAAGCGCTTCGAGTATCAGCTCGGTGACCTGCCCTACGGCTACGACCACAAGTACATCTTCTCGCACGTCGGCTACAACCTGAAGACGACCGACATCCAGGCGGCGCTCGGCCTGAGCCAGCTCACGAAGATCGCCGACTTCGTTGACGCCCGCCGGCGCAACTGGCAGCGGCTGCGCGAGGGCCTCGACGGGGTGCCGGGCCTGATCCTGCCGGAGGCCACGCCGGGCAGCGACCCGAGCTGGTTCGGCTTCGTCATCACGCTCACCGAGGACGCGGGCTTCCACCGGCGCGAGATCGTGGACTTCCTGCAGTCCCGCAAGATCGGCACCCGGCTGCTCTTCGCCGGCAACCTGATCCGCCAGCCCGCCTACAAGGACGCGGTGTACCGCGTGAGCGGCGAGCTGACCAACAGCGACATCATCACCGAGCGCACGTTCTGGGTCGGGGTGTACCCGGGCGTGACGGCCGAGATGATCGACTACATGATCGAGTCGATCAGGGAGTTCGCACAGCGGCGGGCCTGAGCGCCCGCCGCCGCGCGGGGGCCGTCAGGCGGCGGCGAGCTTCTCCAGGCGGGCCAGGACGTCCACGGGGGACGGCCGGTCCTCGGCGGCCCGGCGCAAGTCGGCCGCGGCCCGCCGGTGGGCCGGGTCGGTGAGCAGGCCGGCCGCCGCGGCCCGGATCGACGCGACGCTCACGGCCGGGCCGGGCACGTGCCGGGCGGCGCCCGCGGCGGCGGTGCGCTGCGCGGTGCACGCCTGCTCGCTGGCGAACGTGAGCATCAGCTGCGGGGTGCCGGTGGCGATCGCCGTCATGGTGCTGCCCGAGCCTCCGTGGTGGACGACCAGATCGCACTGCTGCAACAGCGGGTGCAGCGGGCAGTACTGCAGCACCCGCGTCCCCGGCGGCACGTCGCCGAGCGCGGCGGCGTCGGCCCGGGTCGCGGTGAGCACGATCTCGACGTCGAGGCCGTGCAGGGCCTCGAGGATGTGCGGCAGCGCGTAGGACCGCGGGCCCGTCATCGTGCTCAGCGCGGTCGACCAGGTCACGCAGACCCGGGGCCGGTCGATGGCGGGCAGCGGCTCCGGCGGGGTGCCGGGGCCGTTGTAGGGCACGTACCGCACCGGGATCCGCTCGGCCCGCACCGGCGGCGCGATCGCGTCCGGGCACGGGTCAAGCGCGTAGCGGACCAGGTCCGGGCTGAACGGGCCGGCGCCGTGGCGCTCGAAGGAGCCGCCGAGGTCGGCGGGCAGCAGCCGGAACGGCGACGCGGGCTCGTGCGTGCCGACCGGCCCCCACAGGCCGAGCACCGCGGGCACCCCGAGCACCAGCGCGGCGAGCAGGCCCTCCGTGCTGACCGGGTCGTGGATCACCAGGTCCGGCCGCCACGACCGGGCGTAGGCCACCGCGGCGTCGTGGCTGCGGGCGGAGCCGGCCGCATACCGGGCGCCGTCGGTGCGCGCGTACGCCGCGGTGTCGAAGTCGGCCAGGGACGCCATCGCCGCGCCGGTGACCGGGTGCAGCGGTGTCCACGGGTAGGGCCAGTCGCCGTCGAGGGCTTCGCGGACGTACGACAGTCTGTTGTGGACGGACACCTCCATGCCGTCCAGGATCGGCACCGCGGGCAGCCCGGCCCCGGCGACCGCGTCGCGCTGCGAGGGCATGCACAGCACCCGCACCTCGTGCCCGGCGGCGCGCAGCGCCCAGCCGTAGGGCACCAGTGCGGCGTAGTGGGTCGGCCACGAGGAGACAGTGAACAGCACGCGCATCGGGACCTCCTGGTCGGTTGGGCCGCCCTCAGGATGCCGCCGGGCCTGCACCGCGACGGCGCACCGGCGTCAAGAACCGGGAAACACCCAGACTTGACGTGCATCGGGGCCGCAACAGTGGTCGCGCGCGCGGCGGTGATGGATAGTGACCGCATCGTCGACCCGGGGAGTGCACATGCCAGTTTCGCCCGGTACCGCACCGGCTTCCGCGCACGGCCGCGGCGCGGTGCTCGCACCGGCCCGCCCCGCCCGGCCGCGGGTCGGCCACATCGACTTCCTCAACTGCGTGCCGCTGTTCTGGGGCCTGGCCCGCACCGGCGCGCTGCTCGACCTCGACCTGCACCGGGCCACCCCGGACCGGCTCAACGACGCGCTGGCCGGCGGCGCGCTGGACATCGGGCCGATAAGCCTGCTGGAGTTCCTGCGCCACGCCGACGACCTGGTCGCGCTGCCCGACATCGCCGTCGGCAGCGACGGCCCGGTGATGTCGTGCCTCATCGTGAGCCGGGTCCCGCTGGAGGAGCTCGACGGTGCGCCTGTCGCGCTGGGCTCCACCAGCCGCACGTCGGTGCGCCTCGCCCAGCTGCTGCTGCACGAGCGCATCGGGGTGCGGCCGCAGTACTTCACGGCCGAGCCGGACCTCGACGCCATGCTGCGCGACGCGCCCGCGGCCGTGGTCATCGGCGACGTCGCCCTGCGCGCCGCGCTCACCGAGGCCGAGCGGCTCCGGCTGCACGTCTACGACCTCGGCGCGATGTGGCGCGAGTGGACCGGGCTGCCGTTCGTGTTCGCGGTGTTCGCCGCGCGGCGCGACTTCCTCGCGCGGGAGCCGGAGACGGTGCGCCGGGTCCACGCGGCCTTCCTGGCCTCGCGTGACCTCTCGCTGCGGGAGGTCGACGCGGTCTGCGAGCAGGCCGCGCGCTGGGAGCCGTTCGACGCCGTGACCCTGCGGCGCTATTACATGACAGCCCTCGACTTCAGCCTCGGCGATCGGCAGCTGGCCGGCATCGCGGAGTTCGCCCGGAGGGTCAGCGACGCCGAGGCCGGGTTCCCGCCGGACGTCGACGTGCGGCTCCTGCCGCGAGCGTGAGCCGGACCGACCCGGCGCACGGCAACCATCGTCACTCCCGAAAGGCTCGACATGGCCAGATCTGTCAACACGCTGCTCGACCAGGCCGCTGCCGGTGAGCGCATCAGCGCCGAGGAGGCGCTGGAGCTGTACCGCCACGCACCGCTGCACGCGCTGGGCGAGGCGGCGGACGCGGTGCGCCGCCGGCGCTACGCCGGGGTGGAGCACATCGCGACGTACATCATCGAACGGAACATCAACTACACGAACGTCTGCGTGACGGCGTGCAAGTTCTGCGCCTTCTACGCCCCGCCGAAGAGCGACAAGGGCTGGGAGCGCGACCTGGACGACGTGCTGCGCCGGTGCGCGGAGACCGTCGAGCTCGGCGGCACCCAGATCATGTTCCAGGGCGGGCACCACCCCGAATACGGGGTGGAGTACTACGAGCGCATGTTCGCCGCCATCAAGCAGGCGTACCCCATGCTCGTCATCCACTCGCTCGGCGCCTCCGAGGTCCAGCACATGGCGAAGGTCTCCGGTGTGACGCCGAAGGAGGCCATCGAGCGCATCCGGGCCGCGGGCCTGGACTCGTTCGCCGGCGCCGGCGCCGAGCTGCTGCCGGCCCGGGCCCGCAACGCCATCGCCCCGCTGAAGGAGAGCGGCGAGCGCTGGCTGGAGATCATGGAGATCGCGCACAACCTCGGCGTCGAGTCGACGTGCACGATGCTCATGGGCACCGGCGAGACCAACGAGGAGCGCATCGAGCACCTGCGCATGGTCCGCGACGTGCAGGACCGCACCGGCGGCTTCCGCGCCTTCATCCCGTACACGTACCAGCCCGAGAACAACCACCTCAAGGGGCGCACGCAGGCCACGCCGCTGGAGTACCTGCGGATGATCGCGATCGCCCGGCTGTTCTTCGACAACGTCAACCACATCCAGGGCTCCTGGCTGACCACGGGCAAGGAGATCGGCCAGCTGTCGCTGCACTACGGCGCGGACGACCTCGGCTCGGTGATGCTCGAGGAGAACGTGGTGTCCTCGGCCGGCGCCAAGCACCGCAGCAACCTGCTGGAGATGATCCACCTGATCCGGGCCGCGGGCCGGGTGCCGGCCCAGCGCACCACGACCTACGAGCACATCCGGGTGCTCGAGGACCCCGCCGACGACCCGGTCGACGACCGCGTAGTGTCGCACCTGTCGTCCATCGCGGTCGAGGGCGGTGGCGTCGTCGAGTCGCGGCGGATGCTGAAGGTGACACCGGTCGGATGAGCCACCCGCGTGGCGGCCGAGGCGCCGGCGTGCGGCCGGCGCCCCTCCGGTGGAGAGGATGACATGCAGATCGTCGGCAATGGCTTTCTCGCCAGGAACCTGCGCGAGGCGTTCGGGGACCGCTTCCCGGCAGTGACGGCGTTCGCGGCGGGGGTGTCGAGCACCTCGGTGACCGACCCGGTGCAGCTGGACCGGGAGGCCGAGGCGCTCTACGACGCCCTGCGCCGGTGCCGGGCCGAGGGCAGCACGCTGCTGTACTTCTCCACCGCCTCCTTCGCGATGTACGGCACCACCGACACCCCGGCGACGGAGGACGGGCCGCTGTACCCGCCGTCGATCTACGGCCGGCACAAGCTGGCCCTGGAGGCGTGCGTGCGGGCCGGCGGCGGCCCGCACCTGGTGCTGCGCCTGGCCCACGTCGTCGGCCCGTATCAGCGGCCCCACCAGCTGCTGCCGGCGATCGTCAAGCAGGTGTGCACCGGCACCGTCACCGTGCACCGCGGCGCGCACCGCGACCTGCTCGACGTGCGCGACCTCGTCTACGCCATCGACGGGCTGCTGAGCGCGGACGTGCGCGACATCGTCGTGAACGTGGCCTCGGGCCGCCCGTGGCCGGTCGAGGACATCATCGACGGCGTCGCGAAGCGGCTGGGCTCGGCGCCCGACCGCACCTACCGCGCCCGGCCCGTCTCGCGCACCGAGGTCTCGCTGGCCCGCCTGCACGCCCTCGTGCCGGGCTTCGCCGGCGGCGCCCCGGCCGGCGACGGCTACCTCGACATGCTCCTGGACCGCTACGTCGACCGGGCCGTGACCGCCGCGACGCACTGAGGCCGGCGCGCCTGGCGCCGGCCTCCTGTCGCTGCCGCTACCTGTGTTGCCGTTGCCCGTGTTGCCGCTGCCCGTGTTGCCGCTGCCCGTGTTGCCGTCCGGCTCAGCCGCGGGCGGTGGCCGGCAGCGCCTGCTCGACCACGTCGGCCGCGAGCGCCGCCCCGCCACCGGCCCGCAGCGCGGCCTGCATCGCGGCCACCCGCTGCAGGGTCTGGGGGTCGTGGGCGAGGGCGTCGACCGCGGCGCGCAGGGAGGCCGAGTCGAGCTCGTCCGGCGACAGGACGCGCCCGATGCCCAGCTCCTGCAGCCGCCGCCCGTTGACCAGGTGCTCCGGGGTGTGCGGGACGACCACGACCGGGCGGCCGAAGTACAGGGCCTCCAGGATGCTGCCCATGCCGCCGTGGCAGACCAGGACGGCGGCGTGCGGCAGGACGGCCAGGTGCGGCAGCCACTCGTGGGTCTCGACGCTCGGCGCGCTCAGCCCCGCGGCCAGGCGCTTGCCGCGTCCGAGCGTCATCACCACGTGCCAGGCGCCGTCGGCGAACGCCTCGGCGCACATGTGGAACACGTGCTCGCGCTCGTTGGACTCGGTGCCCATGGAGACCAGGGCCACGGCGACGTCCGGGGACGGCGGCGACCAGGCGACCGCCGGTGGCGTGGCCGGCAGGCAGTGCCCGACGAAGGTGTAGCGCTCGTCGAAGGTCTCGCCCTTCGGCTGCAGCGCGCGCGGGAGCAGTACCAGATTCCGGGTGTCCTGCGGCGCCATCATCGCCCACTGGGCGTCCGCGTCGGGCTCGACCTCGGCCAGCACGCGCAGGATCTCCTCGACGCCGTGGTGCACGGCCGGGGAGTCGGGGTCGAAGATCTCGGCGTGCAGCGACCACTGCTCGTTGGAGGCCAGGTACGGGAAGAACTGCAGGGTGGCGCTGCCCCACTCGCGGGCCAGGATGCGGGCGGAGACGAAGCTCTCGAACTCGTACACGATCAGGTCCGGCGGGTCCGCGGCGAACCCGGCCCGGGCCGCCGGCAGGACCTCGCCTGTCGTGTAGCCGAGGATGTCCAGGCCCAGCTCGGTGATCTGGTCGGCGTCGACGTGGGCGGCGCTGAGGCGGCGGCGGGTGGCCGGGAACGTCAGCAGCGACGCGCCGACGGCCTCGACGGCCGGGGCGTAGTCGGGGCTGAGGACGTATGTCACCCGGTGGCCCCGCTCGACGAGGAGCCGGGCGACCTCGAACGTCGGGTTGACGTGGCCGTAGTCGGGGAAGATGAAGAACGCGACGTGCCGGCTCATCGGACCCTCCGCGGCGGCATGACGGCACCGGTCTCGAAGATGCCGGCGGTGACGGCCGGCAGGTCGGCCGGCGACTCGATGTGCACGACCGGGAACGGGAAGTCGATCCAGCCGCGGGGCAGCGACGGGCCGAGGACCAGGCCGAGGCGGGTACGGTGGCGGCGCATCTCGGCGCTCATGGCGTCGATGCGGATCGTCTCGACCGCGTTGCGGCTGAACATGTCGGCGACCTCGGCCGCGGTGCTCAGCGTGCGCTGCTCCAGCGCGGAGCACAGCGGCAGGACCGGGTCCTTGATCGCGACCTCGGCGATCAGCGGGGCGATCGAGGCGCGCACCGCCTCGCGCAGCGGCGTGTGCACGGCGACGGTGTTGAGCTCCTGCAGCTGTACCGAGCCGACAGTCGTCTCCGCGGCCAGCCGCTCCAGGCTCTCGCGGTACCCACTCAGCAGGAGAATGCGGAACTGCCCGGTCGGATGGGTGCCGAAGTCACCGGCCAGCCAGACGCCGTCGCGTTTGGGCTCGACGAGCAGCTCGATGTCGTCGTCGACGGGCAGGAACGCGACGGCGACGCCCTCGGCGGGGCCGGCCGGGTCGCGCGGGCCGATGTGGTCCATGCGCATGAGTAACTCGAAGACGGAGCGGCGGGGCAGCGCGCCGGCCAGGCAGCTGCTCACCATGGAGCCGAGGCTGAGCCCGCCGACGGCGGCCGGGTGGATGCCGAACTGCTGGCCGAGGACGTCGTGGATGCCGATCATGGCGGCGGCGAGGGCCACGGAGCCCTGCCGGGAGCGGGTCTCCGGGTCGGCGTCGGCGTCCTCGCGGCGGCGCAGCAGCAGGTCCTCGTCGAGGCCCGTCCACTCGCCGACCGAGGCGTAGAGGCGCTGCATGCACGGGTTGGCGGCGTGGAACTCGGCCACGCCCCGGGGGTCGTAGTTGAGCAGGTTGGTGCCGAAGATGAATGCGATGCTCACGGGTTCAGCCCTTCAGACTCTGCAGTGCCTCGTGCTCGCCGACCGCGGCCACGGCCTGGTCGACGTGCTCGGGCGCATCGACGTACACGACCGGGAACGGGAACTCGAATCCGTCGCGCGGCAGCGTGGGGCCGAGCACGACCCCGAGCCGCACGCCGAGGCGGCGCATGCGGTCGCTGAGGTGGTCGGTGCGCACCGGCTCGACGACGTTGCGGCTGAACTCGGCCCGCACCAGCGCCGCGCTGTGCAGCTCCCGGGGCTCCAGCGACGAGCACATCGGCACCACCGGATCGGTGAAGTCCATGGCCGCGGTGCGCCGGGCGACCTCGTCGCGGGCGCGGTGGCGCAGCGGGCAGTGCACGGCGACGTGCTCGTCGCTGAAGACGAAGTACTCGGCCGGGTAGCCGGCGGCGAGCTCCTCCAAAGCGTCGCGGTAGCCGCTGAGCAGCAGCATGCGAAACGCCCCGCTGGTGTGCATCCCGAAGTCGCCGCCGAACCAGACGCCGGGGCGGGTGCCGTAGAACTCCTCGTAGGTCTGGCCGAGTGGCAGTACCGCGGCCACGCACCCCTCGGGCCGGGCGGGGTCCTGCGGGCCGTCGTCCTCGGCGGTGCCGGCCAGCAGCTCGACGACCTGCCGGCGCGGGGCGGCGCCGGCCAGCGCGGCCGCGACCATGGCGCCGAGGCTGATCCCGCCGACGACGGCCGGGCGCACGCCGCGCTCCCGCAGGACGTCGGCGATGCCGAGCATGGCGGCGGCAAGGCCGAGCGAGTTGGTGCGCGCCCGGACCGCGGGGTCCTCGCTGCCGCGGACGAGCAGCTGCGGGTCGTGGCCGCTCCACTGCCCGACGCTTGTGTAGATGTCGCGCACGGCCGGGCACTGCTCGTACAGGGCGATGAGGCCGGCCGGGTCGTAGTTGAGGTTCTTCTGGCCCAGGATGAACGCGACGCTCATGGTTGGCTCCAGCCGGGTAGGCGCGACTCGGCGGCCAGCCGCTCGAGCTCGCCGACGATCGCCGCGGGCGCCGGGCGGCCCGTCGCCTCCCGCCGCAGCACGTCGGCGCCGGCGGCGAAGCCGGGCTCGCTGACCAGCCGGTGGACGGCGTCGCGGATGCCTTCCGCGGTCACCGCGTGGTGCGGGATGAGCAGGCCGGCCCCGGCGTCCTGCAGCCCGGTGCCGCGCAGGATCTGGTCGGCCACGGCGGTCGCCACGAACAGCTGGGGCACGCCGTGCACGAGGGCGGTGGCGTAGCTGCCGAACCCGCCGTGGTGGATGAGGGCGGCGCAGGTGGGCAGCAGCGCGTGCAGCGGTACCGACGAGACGACCCGGGCGTTGTCCGGCACCGTGCCGAGCTCAGCGGCCTGGGCCGGCAGCAGTGCGGCGACCACCTCGACGTCGAGGTCGGCGAGGGCGTCGAGGATCGCGCCCTTGGAGACGTAGTCGCCGCCGTAGCGCTCCGTGTTCGCCGCCCCGAGGCTCAGGCAGACGCGGGGCCGCGCGGGCGGCTCGGCGAGCCAGCCGGGCACGATCGCCGGGCCGTTGTAGGGCACGAACCGCACCGGCACCCGCCGCACGTCGGACGGCACCGAGAGCCGCTCGGGCAGCGGGTCGAGGGTCAGCTGGCCGGTGACGAGGTCCTCGCCGAACGCGCCGCCGAGCTTCTCGGCGTGCCCGCCGAGCCACTCGGCCATCGGGTCCTGGCGCTGCGCCTCGGGCTGCTCGTCACGCAGCTTCGCGAACAGCTGCCGCTTCATCACCCACACGTCGGCGAAGCACATGGAGCGCACGTGGGCGGCCCCGCTGGCCCGGGCGGCGATGGCCCCGGCGTAGGTCAGCGGGTCCCAGACGACGAGGTCGGGCCGCCACTGCCGGGCGAAGGCGACCAGGTCGGGGATCATCGGCTCGTTGTAGTACGCGAAGCCCCAGGCGCCCATCTGGGCCCGCTCCAGCTCCTGGGCGTAGGTCAGCCGGGCCGGGTCGAGCTCGCTCCAGTCGACCGACTCGACCTCCTGCGACTCGCGGTGCTGGGCCATGGCCGAGCTGATGTTGCTGTCGTCGCCGACTCCGACGGCGGTCATGCCGGTGCGGGCGATCACGTCGGTGAACGCGGGCGAGCTGGCCACCCGGACCTCGTGCCCGGCGGCCCGCATCGCCCAGGCGATCGGGGTCATGCAGAACAGGTGCGACTTCTCCGGCAGCGTGGCGAACAGCACCCGCATGGCGGCTCCCTCCAACGAACGTTATGCGGAGCGCAGCGACGCGCCGACGAGGGCCAGGACGGCCGAGATGTGCTCGGCCAGGAAGAAGTGGCCACCGCCGTAGACGTGCAGGACGCTGCGGGCGGCGGTGTGCTCGCGCCACGCCTCGGCCTCCTCGACGCTCACCTTGGGATCGTCGTGGCCGGTGAGTACCGTGACCGGGCACTGCAGGAGCGGACCGGCGCGGTACTCGTACGTCTCCGCCGCCTTGTAGTCGTTGCGGATGACCGGCAGCACCATCCGCAGCAGCTCCTCCTCGGCGAAGACGCGGGTGTCGGTGCCGCTGAGCGAGCGCATCTCCGCGATGATGCCGTCGTCGTCGCGGCGGTGCACCGACTCGTCCCGGGTGCGCGACGGCGCCCGCCGCCCGGAGGCGAACAGGTGGGCCGGGCGGCGGCCCTCGGCCTCGAGCCGGCGCGCGACCTCGAACGCGACGGTGGCCCCCATGCTGTGGCCGAACAGGGCGAAGGGCCGGTCCAGCCACGGCCGCAGGGCCTCGGTGCAGCGCTCGGCGAGCGTGTCGATGCTGTCGATGAGGGGCTCGTGGCGGCGTTCCTGGCGGCCCGGGTACTGCACCGACAGCACGTCCACCGCCGCGCCGAGCCCGGCCGCCATCGGCAGGAAGTACGGCGCCGAGCTGCCCGCGTGCGGGAAGCACACGAGCCGGACCGGGGCGTCGTCGTGCGGGTGGTACCGGCGCACCCAGGCGTCGACTGTGGGGCTTGTCGCGGTGGTCATCGATCTACCTTTCCGGCGCGATCGCGCGCCCGACCCACTGCCGGACCGCGTCAGCGGTCGTCCCGGCGTGGTGCTCCATCATCGTGAAGTGGTTTCCGGGCACGTCGAGGATCGTGTCCGCGTCCGACCAGGACGTCTGCCAGTCCTCGGGGCGGTACGGCCCGTCGGGGCCGGCCGCGACGATCGGCTCGGACGAGCGCAGCAGGAGCGTCGGTGTCGCCGTCGACGCCGGCCGCCAGCCCGCATACAGGTCGAAGTACCAGCTCATGGCGGTCAGCCGGGCCGAGTCGAGGTGCGTGAACAGCCCCTGCCGGTCGAACATGCCGTCGATGAGCTCGGCCTGGAACTTCGCCAGCGGCGAGTCCTCGGTCGCCGGGTAGGTGTCGAGCAGCACGACGCCGGCGGCCGGGCGGCCGAGCTCGCGCAGCCGGGCCGCGGCGGCGTGGGCGAGCAGCCCGCCGCCGGAGGAGCCGAGCAGCACCGCGGGGCGGTCGCCGACGCACTCGGCGACCAGCTCGGCCTGCATGCCGGTCACCGTCTCCGAGCTCACCGGCAGCCGCTCCCCGGCCCGGAACCCGGGCACCGACAGCGCCCAGACGTCGAAGCTCTCCCGGAATCCGGCGGCGAGGCGGGCGTACTGGTGCACGCCGGCGAGCGCGACGAACGAGCTGAAGCAGACCAGGACCGGCCGGTCCGCGGGGCCGGAGGCGAGCTTGACCGGCTGGAGCTCGCGGCCGAAGTCGGCGCGGGACTTGAACGTCGGGCGCAGGGCGGCGGCGCTGCGCAGCAGCGCGTAGCCCTGGTCGACCTGCCGGTTGCGGCATGCCTCGCGGAACAGCGCGCCGATACCGTCCTCCCGCGCCACCGCACCGTCGGGCACTTCGGGGCCGGCCGCCGGCGCGGCATGCCCGAGGTCACCCAGTTCGGCCAGCAGGTGCGCGGTCAGCGCGGCCGGCGTCGGGTGGTCGAACACCAACGTGGGAGGCAGCCGCAGGCCGGTGGCGGCGCCGAGCCGGTTGCGCAGCTCGACAGCGGTCAGCGAGTCGAACCCGGTTTCGAGGAGGCTCTTGCCGGCCGGTACCGCGTCCGGGGTGGTGAAGCCGAGCACGGTGGCGACCTGGGTGCGCACGGTGTCCAGCAGCAGCGCGTCGCGCTCGGCAGCGGAAAGGGCGGCCAAACGGTCGCGCAGGGAGGCGGGTGCGGCGCCGGTCTTGGCCGCGGTACGCCGGGCCGGGCCACGGACGAGGCCACACAGGACGGGAGCGGCGGCTTCACCGAGCTCCCGCAAAGCACCTGCATCGATTCGCAGCGGTACGGCCACCGCCGCCGCCCGGTCGACGGCCGCGTCGAACAGGGCCAGGCCCCGCTCGGCGTCGAGCGGCAGCAGCCCGCCGCGGGACATCCGCGCGATGTCGGCGTCGGTCAGCTCGCTCGTCATGCCGCGGCCGGTCGACCACGGCCCCCAGGCGATCGCGGTGGCGGGCCGCCCGCGGGTCTGCCGGTGGGCCGCCCACGCGTCGAGGAACGCGTTCGCGGCGGCGTAGTTACCCTGCCCGGCCCCGCCCATGAGGCCCGAGACGGAGGAGTAGACGACGAACGCGGCGAGGTCCGTGCCCGCGGTGAGCGCGTCGAGGTTGCGCACGGCGTCGGCCTTCGGGCGCAGGACGGCGGCGAGCCGCCCGGCGTCCAGGGTGCTGACGGTCGCGTCGTCGAGGACGCCGGCGGTGTGCACGATCGCGGTCAGTGGGTGCTCGGCCGGGACCGTGGCGAGCAGTGCGGCCGCGGCATCGGGGTCGGCCACGTCGCACGCGGCGACGGTGACGGCCGCACCGAGGGCCTCGAGCTCGGCCCGCAGCTCGGTCGCGCCGGGGGCGGCCGGTCCGCTGCGGCTGGCCAGCAGCAGGTGCCGGACGCCGCGGTGCGTGACGAGGTGGCGGGCGGTGTCGGCGCCGAGGCCGCCGGTGCCGCCGGTGACCAGGACGGTGCCGTCGGGGCGCCACGGTGCCGGCAGGGTGAGCACGACCTTGCCGACGTGGCGGGTCTGGCTGATGTAGCGGAAGGCGTCGCGGGCCCGGCGCACGTCGGACGCGGTGACGGGGAGCGGGTGCAGTACCCCCGCATCGAACAGTTCGACGAGGTCGCGCAGCATGGCGCCGATGCGCGCGGGCCCGGCCTCGATGAGGTCGAACGCGCGGTAGTGCACGCCCGGGTGGGCGGCGGCCACGGCGTCGGCGTCGCGGACGTCGGTCTTGCCCATCTCCAGGAAACGTCCGCCCCGCGGGAGCAGGCGCAGCGACGCGTCGACATAGTCGCGGGCGAGCGCGTTGAGGACGAGGTCGACGCCCTCCCCCGCGCTGCGCTCGCGGAACGTCGCCTCGAAGTCGAGGGTGCGGGAGGAGGCGAGCCGGTCGGCGGCGACCCCGAGGCCGTGCACGACGCCCCACTTGCCGTGGCTCGCGGTGGCGTAGACCTCGGCGCCGAGGTGGCGGGCCAGCTGCACGGCGGCCATGCCCACGCCGCCGGCGGCCGCGTGGACGAGCACCCGCTGCCCGGCGCGCAGGTCACCGAGCTCGACGAGGGCGTAGTAGGCGGTGAGGAAGACCAGCGGCACCGAGGCCGCCTGCGCGTCGGACCAGCCGGCCGGCACGGCGACGACCATGCGGTGGTCGGCGACGGCGACGGGGCCGAACGCGCCCGGGAACATGCCCATGACCCGGTCGCCGACCGCGAACCCGGCGACGTCCGGCCCGACCTCGGTGACGACGCCGACACCCTCCTGGCCGAGCGCGCCGGCCTCGCCCGGGTACATGCCCAGGGCGTTGAGGACGTCGCGGAAGTTGACGCCGGCCGCCCGGACCCGCAGCCGCAGCTGGCCGGGGCGCAGCGGCCCGGTGACGTCCGTGACGGGCTGCAGCTCGAGGGACTCCAGCGTGCCCTGGGCGCCGACCGTGAGCCGCCACGCGTCCGCGCCGGCCGGCACGGCCAGCTCGTCCGGACCGCCGGCCCGGACCAGGCGGGGGACGCGGGCCGTGCCGTGCTGGAGGAGTACCTCGTCCTCGCCGCTGTCCAGCGCGGCCGGCAGAGCGGCCAGCGACTCGGGCGACGCGTCGAGGTCGACCAGGGCGAAGCGGCCCGGGTTCTCCGTGCGGGCGGCGCGCACGAGGCCGCCGACGGCCGCGGCGGCCGGGTCGCGCACGTCGTCGCCGACGGCCCCCCGGGTCAGGAACACCAGCCGGGCGGCGGCGAACGCGGGCTCGGCGAGCCACTGCTGGACGGCGGTGAGGGCGCGGGCGGTCAGGGCGTGGACGTCCTCGTCGCCCCGGCTGATGTGGAACACCACCGGCGGGACGGGGGTGCCGGCGCGGGCCGCGGCGGCCAGCGCGGTGAGGTCGGCGTAGGACTCGAGGTGGACACCGGCCGCGTCGGCCGCCGCACCGAAGCCGAGCGGGTCCTCGCCGGCCACGGCCCACCGCCGGGGTCCGGGGCCGGCCGGGATGAGGCTGAGCGCCGGCCAGTCGAGCCGCAGCAGGTCCGGCGGCAACGTCGACGGCGCGGCCGCCAGCTCCCGCAGCGTCAGCGAGTCCACGCTGGCCACGGGCCGGCCGGCGGGGTCGGCGACGTCGAGGGAGACGGCGTCGGGCCCCAGGGTGCGCATGGTGACCCGCAGCCGGGTGGCCCCGCTCGCGTGCACCGTCACCCCGGTCCAGGCGAACGGCAGCCGCCCGCGGTCGGTGCGCCCGAGCCCGGTGAACGCGACGGCGTGCAGCGCCGCGTCGAGCAGTGCCGGGTGGACGGCGAAACCGGCGGCGTCCCCGCCGGCCGGTGCGGGCAGCTCCACCTCGGCGTAGACGTCGTCGCCGGCCCGCCACACCGCCTGCAGGCCGCGGAACACCGGCCCGTAGCGGAACCCGGACTCGGCCAGGTGCTCGTAGAAGCCGTCGAGCGGGACTGCTGTCGCACCGGCGACGGGCCAGTCCCGCGGCAGCGGCTCCGCGGCCGGGACGGTGAGCACACCCGTGGCGTGCAGCGTCCACTCGTCACCGTCGGCCTCGCGGGCGTGCACGGTGACCCGGCGGCGGCCCGTCTCGTCGGCGGCGTCCGCGTGGACCTGCACCTCGACCGCCCCGTCGGACGGCAGCGCCAGCGGCGCGGCCAGGGTCAGCTCCTCGACCCCGGGGCAGCCGGCCTCCTCACCGGCCCGCAGCGCCATCTCCAGCAGCGCGGTGCCGGGGACGATCACGGCACCGGGCAGGGCGTGGTCGGCCAGCCACGGGTGGGTGCGCAGTGACAGCCGCCCGGTGAGCAGGACGGTGTCGTCGGCCGCGAGCGCGACGGCGGTGCCCAGCAGCGGGTGGCCGGTGGCGTTGTCGGTGCCGGCCGCGGCGCCGGGGCGCGGCCAGTAGCGGGTGCGCTGGAACGGGTACGTGGGCAGGTCGGCCGGGGCCACCCCGGCCGGGGCGAACGCGGCCCGCAGGCTCGCGCCGGCGCCGGCGACGACGAGGTGGGCCAGGCCGCGCAGGTACGCCTCCGCCTCGGGCCGGTCGCGCCGGGACAGCGCGACCCGCAGCGCGTCGCCGGGCAGGCTTTCCGCGGCCATGGCGGTGAGGACGGCGTCGGGGCCGCACTCGACGAAGCGGGTGTAGCCGGCGTCGTGCAGGGCGGTGACGCCGTCGGCGAAGCGCACTGCCGCGCGCACGTGCCGCACCCAGTACTGCGGGTCGGTGAGCTCGGCGGCCGTGGCGAGCGCGCCGCTGACGTTGCTCACCACCGCGATCCGCGGCGGCGCGTAGGTGACGGCCGCGGCGGCCCGGCCGAACTCGGCGAGCATGCCGTCCATTCGCGGCGAGTGGAACGCGTGGCTGACCTGCAGCCGCCGGACCCGCCGGCCCGCGGCGGTGAAGTGGGCGGCGATCCGCTCGACGCCGGCCGCGTCACCGGACACGACGACCGCGGCCGGCCCGTTGACGGCGGCGACGGCGACGCCGTCGTCGAGCAGCGCGGCGACCTCGGCCTCACCGGCCTGGACGGCGGCCATCGCCCCGCCCTCGGGCAGCGCCTCCATGAGCGCGGCGCGGGCGGCGACGAGGCGGCAGGCGTCGTCGAGGTCGAAGACGCCGGCGACGTGGGCGGCGACGATCTCGCCGATGGAGTGGCCGAGGACAGCGTCGGCGACCAGGCCGGCCGACTCGGCGAGGCGATACAGGGCCAGCTCGAACGCGAACAGCGCGGGCTGGGTGTAGCCGGTGCGGTGCAGGTCGGGTCCGCCCTCGAACGCGACGTCGCGCAGCGGCCGGTCGAGGGTCGTGTCGAAGCGGGCGCAGGCGGCGTCGAACGCGGCGGCGAACACCGGGTACCGCGCGTACAGCTCCCGGCCCATCCCGGCGCGCTGGGCGCCCTGCCCGGTGAACAGCACTGCGGTCCGCCCGGCCGGGGCGGCCTCGGCCCGCACGACGGCCGGGTGGCCGGCCCCGGTGGCGACGGCCTCCAGCGCGGCCGCGAACGTGTCGCGGTCACCGGCGACGACGGCGGCCCGGTCCGGCAGCAGCGCCCGCGCGGTGGCGAGGGTGGCCGCGACGGCGCCGGGGTGCTCCTGCGGGTGCTCGGCGAGGGCCCGGGCCTGGGCCGTGAGCGCGTCCTCGCCGCGGCCGGACAGCACCCAGGCGAAGGGCCCCTCCGGCTCGACGGCGGCCGTTGACTCCACGGCGGGCGCCTCTTCGAGGATCAGATGCGCGTTGGTACCGCTGATGCCGAACGCGGATACGCCCGCGCGCCGAGGCCCGGCGCCGGGGCTCGTCCACTCGGCCGCGGCGGTGAGCAGCCGCACGTCGCCGGCGGACCAGTCGACGTGCCGCGACGGCGTGGCCGCGTGCAGGGTCGGGGGCAGCACCCGGTGTCGCAGCGCCAGCACGGCCTTGATGACCCCGGCGACGCCGGCGGCGGCCTGGGTGTGGCCGATGTTCGACTTCACCGAGCCGAGCCACAGCGGCCGGTCCGGGTCGCGCTCCTGCCCGTAGGTGGCCAGCAGCGCCTGGGCCTCGATCGGGTCGCCGAGCGCGGTGCCGGTGCCGTGCGCCTCGAGCAGGTCGACGTCGCCCGGGCGCAGGCCGGCGGTGCCGAGGACCTGGCGGATGAGCCGCTGCTGGGCCGGGCCGTTGGGGGCGGTGAGCCCGTTGCTGGCGCCGTCCTGGTTGACCCCGCCGGCCCGGATGACCGCGTGGATCGTGTGGCCGTTGCGCTGCGCGTCGGAGAGCCGCTCCAGCAGGACCAGGCCGGCGCCCTCGCCCCAGTTGGTGCCGTCGGCGTCGTCGGAGAACGCCTTGCAGCGCCCGTCGCCGGCGAGGCCCCGCTGGCGGCTGAAGGCGATGAACGAGCCGGGCGTGGTCATGACCGTCACGCCGCCGGCCAGGGCCAGCTCGCACTCGCCGTTGCGCAGCGCCTGGGCCGCCCAGTGCATGGCGACGAGCGACGAGGAGCAGGCGGTGTCGACGGTGACGGCCGGACCTTCCAGGCCGAGCGTGTAGGAGATCCGGCCGGACATGACAGCGGCGGTGTTGCCGGTGCCGACGTAGCCCTCGTCGAACGCGGACGCGGCGGCGAGGGTGGCGATGTAGTCCTGCCCGTTGGTGCCGGCGAAGACGCCGATGCGCCGCCCGCGCACGGCCGCCGGGTCGATGCCGGCCCGCTCGAACGCCTCCCACGCGACCTCGAGCAGCAGCCGCTGCTGCGGGTCCATGGTGAGCGCCTCGCGCGGCGAGATGCCGAAGAACTGTGGGTCGAAGTCGGCGACGCCGTCGAGGAACGCGCCCTCGCGGACGTAGGAGGTGCCGGCGTGGTCCGGGTCGGGGTCGTAGAGCGCGGCGGTGTCCCAGTTGCGGTCGGTCGGGAACGGCGTCACCGCGTCGCCGCCGCCGACGACGAGGTCCCACAGCGCCTCGGGTGAGCCGACACCGCCGGGGAACCGGCAGCTCATGCTCACGATGGCTATGGCCTCGTCGGTACGTGCACCCACGGCCTCGGCCACCGCCGGCGCGTCGGCCGCCCCGCCGCCGAACTCACCGGCGAGGTGCGCGGCGAGCGCGGTGGCGCTCGGGTGGTCGAACAGCAGCGTCGCGGGCAGCTTGAGCCCGGTCGCGGTGTTGAGCCGGTTGCGCAGCTCGACGGCGGTCAGGGAGTCGAACCCCAGGTCACGGAACGCCTGCTCGGCATCGACGGCGTCCGCGGCGGCGTGGCCGAGGGCAGCCGCGGCCTCGGCCCGCACGAGGTCCAGCAGCACCGCGGTCCGCTCGGCGAGCGACAGCCCCGCGAGCCGCTCCCGCTGGCTGCCGGCCGCGGCCAGGGCGGCCGGGTCGTCGGCGGCGTTGAGCGCGGCGACCTCGGGCAGGTCGCCGAGCAGCGGGCTGGGCCGGCTGCCGGTGAACCCGGGCGCGAACCGGCCCCAGTCGACGTCGGCGACGGTGACCGACGCCTCGCCGAGCGCGAGCGCGCCGCGCAGGGCGGTGAGCGCCCGGGCCGGGTCGAGCACGCGCAGACCGCGGCGGCGCAGGAACTCCTCGGTCCCCTCCTCGGCCGTGACCATGCCGCCCCCGCCCCACGGACCCCAGGCGACGGCGGTGCCCGCCCGCCCGGCCGCGCGCCGGCGCTGGGCGATCCCGTCGAGCACGGCGTTGGCCGCGGCGTAGGCGGCCTGCCCGCCACTGCCCCAGGTGGCCGAGATCGACGAGAACAGCACGAACGCGTCGAGGTCGCGCCCGGCGGTCAGCTCGTCGAGGTGGATCGCCCCGGCCGCCTTGGGCCCGTAGACGGCCGCGAAGTCGTCAGCGGACATCCCGTCGAGCACTGCCGACTGGGGTACGCCGGCCGCGTGGACGACGACCCGCAGGTCGCTCAGCCCGTCGAGGAGCCGGGCCACGGCCGCCCGGTCGGCGATGTCGCAGGCGGCGACGGTGACGCGCACACCGAGCGCGGTCAGCTCCTCGGTGAGTGCGGCCGCCCCGGGTGCGTCGCCGCCGCGGCGGCTGGTGAGCACCAGGTGCTCGGCCCCGAGCCCGGCGAGGGCCCGGGCGACGTGCGCACCGAGCGCGCCGGTGCCGCCGGTGATGAGCGCCGTACCGCCGGTGCGCCACTCGGCTTCGGCCGCCGGGGCGGGGGCGTGGACGAGGCGCCGCACGAAGACCCCTGACGCGCGCACGGCGACCTGGTCCTCACCGGCGCCGGCGGCGAGGACCCCGGCGAGGCGGCGGGCGGCCCGCTCGTCCGGGTCGGCCGGGATGTCGACGAGCCCGCCCCAGCTGCGGGGGTACTCGAGGGCGGCCGCGCGCCCGAGGCCCCAGACGCCGCCCTGTTCGGGGTCGCGCAGCGGGTCGGACGGGCCGATGGAGACGGCGCCGCTCGTCACGCACCACAGCGGCGCCGCGATCCCGAGCGCGGCGAGCGCCTGCACGAGCTCGGCGGTCTCGGCCGCGGGGCTGGTGGTGCGGTCCGCACCGGTGGCGAGGAGCGAGACGATCCCGTCCACGGCGCCGGCGCCGAGCAGGGCCGCCCGCAGGTCGGCTCCGGGGTCGGCGGTCGTCACGGTGGCGCCGGCACTGCGCAGCCCGCCGGCGACGGTGTCGAGGACGGCTGCCGGTCCGTGGTGCAGGATGAGCCAGGTCCCGCGGAGCGTGGCCGGCGGCTCGTCGCTGGGCCGCCACTGGATTCGGTAGCGCCAGGCATCCACGGTGGACTGCTCACCGCGGCGCCGGCGCCAGTCCGCGAGCGCAGGCAGGACCGTCGTGAAGGCATCGGCGTCCAGCTGCAGTGTCGCACCGAGCGCGACGGTGTCGGCCCGCTCGACGGCGTCCCAGAACTGCGCGTCGGCCGGGTCGGCGGCGCCTGTGGCACCGGCAGTGGGGTGCTCGATCGTCGGCCAGTACTGCTGCCGCTGGAACGGGTACGTCGGCAGCTCCACCACCGCCGCGTTCCCGAACACCTTCACCCAGTCCGGCGACCACCCGGTGACGTGCGCCCGCGCGACAGCCGCCATCAGCGTCTCCGCCTCATCCCGGTCCCGCCGCGCCACCGCAATCCCGTCCTCGACCAGCGCCGCCAGCACCCCATCCGGCCCGACCTCCAGGAACCGCGACACACCCGCCCGCCGCAGCGCCTCCACCCCATCCGCGAACCGAACCGTCTGCCGAACCTGCCGCACCCAGTAATCCGGATCCGTGAAGTCCGCGCCCAGATCCCCTGTCACATTCGACACCACCGGAATCGCGGGAGCCTGCGCCGGCACCGACGCCACCACAGCCCGGAACTCCTCCAACATCCCATCCATGTACGCCGAATGGAACGCATGCGACACGTTCAACCGCCGCGACTTCACACCCAGCGAAGCCGCGACCTGCTCCACATCACCCGACAACACCACCGAATCCGGCCCGTTCACCGCCGCAATCTCAGCACCATCCACCAACGCCGCCCGCGCAGTCGCCTCATCGGCATGCACCGCAATCATCTGCCCACCCGACGGCAACGCCTGCATCAACCGACCACGCGCCTCCACAATCCGGCACGCACCATCCAGATCCCACACCCCAGCAACATGCGCCGCCGCCAACTCCCCAATCGAATGCCCCAACAAGAAATCCGGCCGCAGGCCCCACGACTCCAACAACCGGAAGACAGCGACCTCGAACGCGAACAACGCCGGCTGCGTCCACCGCGTCTGATCCAGATCCCCAGCATCCCGCAAACCAGCGATGCGATCACACACCGCGTCATACGACGATGCGAACACCGGGAACGCCTCGTACAACCGGCGGCCCATGTCCGCCCGCTGGGCACCCTGACCGGTGAACAGCATCGCGGAGCGCCCCTTGCGCACCTGGCCGCGCACCACGGCGGAGCCCAGCCGGACCGCCCGGTGCTCGAACTGCGACCGGGTCGTCGCCAGCGAGAACCCGAGGTCCACGCTCGGCGCGGCTGTCGCATCGAGCCGGGCCAGCTGGGCGTCGAGCGCCGCCGGCGTCCGCGCCGAGACCGGCAGCGGCACCACCGGCAGGTCGGCGGGTGACAGCTCGGCCGCCGGGGCCGGCGAAGGCTCCTCCAGGATCACGTGGGCGTTGGTGCCGCTCATGCCGAACGACGACACGGCGGCCCGGCGCGGGCGGCCGGTCTCGGGCCACGGCCGGGCCTCGGTGAGCAGCTCGACGTCCCCGGCGGCCCAGTCGACGTGCGGCGACGGCTCGGTGACGTGCAGGGTCGGCGGCAGGACGCCGTGGCGCAGCGCCTGCACCATCTTGATGATGCCGCCGATGCCGGCCGCGGCCTGCGGGTGGCCGATGTTCGACTTGAGCGAGCCGAGCCACAGGGGCCGGCCGGGCTCGCGCTGCTGGCCGTAGGTGGCCAGGATCGCCTGGGCCTCGATCGGGTCGCCGAGGGGGGTACCGGTCCCGTGCGCCTCGACCGCGTCGACGTCCGCGGGGGCCAGGCCGGCTCCGGCCAGGGCCCGGCGGATGACGCGCTGCTGGGCCGGCCCGTTGGGGGCGGTGAGCCCGTTGGAGGCGCCGTCCTGGTTGACGGCGCTGCCGCGGACGATGGCGAGCACCCGGTGGCCGTTGCGGCGGGCGTCGGAGAGCCGTTCCAGGACGACGAGGCCGGCCCCCTCGGACCAGCTGGCGCCGTCGGCCGCGGCCGAGAAGGGCTTGCAGCGCCCGTCGGGGGCGAGGGCCCGCTGGCGGCTGTAGTCGATGAGCGAGACCGGGGTGGACATGACGGTGACGCCGCCGGCGAGGGCCAGGTTGCAGTCGCCGGCCCGCAGCGACTGGATGGCCCAGTGCAGCGCGACGAGCGACGAGGAGCAGGCGGTGTCGACGGACACGGCCGGGCCCTCCAGGCCGAGGGTGTAGGCGATGCGGCCGGACAGGACGCTGAACGAGTTGCCGCTGCCGATGAGCCCTTCGGCCCGCTCCTTGGCCAGCATGAGCAGGCCGACGTAGTCCTGGTAGGTGACGCCCGCGAAGACGCCGGTGGGGCTGCCGCGCAGGCCCGCCGGGTCGAGGCCGGCGTGTTCGAGGGCCTCCCAGGCGATCTCCAGCAGGATGCGGTGCTGGGGGTCCATGGCGAGCGCCTCGCGGGGCGAGATGCCGAAGAACGCGGGGTCGAAGTCGCCGGCGTCGTGCAGGAAGCCGCCGCCCTGCGCGTAGCAGGTACCGGGCGCGTCCGGGTCGGGGTCGTAGAGCGTTTCGAGGTCCCAGCCGCGGTTGGCCGGGAAGCCGGTGATCGCGTCGCCGCCGGACAGCACCAGGTCCCACAGGTCGTCCGGGCCCTGCACACCGCCGGGGAATCGGCAGCTGAGCCCGACGATCGCGATCGGCTCGTCGACGGTGGCCGGGGCGAGCACCTCGGTCGGCCCGTCGTCGGCGGTGCCGAGCAGCTCGGCCCGGAGGTGTTCGGCGACGGCGGCCGGCGTGGGCCTGTCGAAGACCAGGGTGGCGGGCAGCCGCAGGCCTGTCGCCTCGGTGAGGGCGTTGCGCAGCTCGACAGCGGTGAGGGAGTTGACGCCGAGGTTCTTGAACGGCTGGTCGGCGTCGACCTCGCCCGGGTCGGCGTATCCGAGCACGCCCGCGGTCTGCGCGCGGACCAGGTCGGTGAGCAGCCGGAGCCCGTCGGCGTCGGTGAGCGCGGCGAGGCGCCCGGCGAGCCCGTCACCGGCTTCGGCCGCGGGGTCCGGTGCGGCGGTGGCCGCGGCCCGGCGGCGCGCGGGTGCGGTGGCGCCGCTGCCGGTGCGGGTGGCCTCGGCGGCCGTCGCCGGGCCGCCGGTGGGCCGCAGGACGAGGGCGTCGGCGCTGGCGACGGGCGCGCCGGTGGGGTCGGCGAGCAGCAGGGCGACGGCGCCGGGGCGGCCGGCCGGGCTCAGGCGCACCCGCAGCCGGGTGGCCCCGGCGGCGTGCAGGGTGAAGCCGCTCCAGGCGAACGGCAGCAGGTCGCCGTCGAGGCCGGGCAGGGCGCCGAGGGCGAGCGGGTGCAGGGCGGCGTCCAGCAGGGCGGGCCGCAGCCCGAAGCCGTCGTCGCCGGGCTGGGCCGGGACCTCGACCTCGGCGTAGACCGAGCCGCCGCTCTTCCAGGCGGCGCGCAGCCCGCGGAACGCGGGCCCGTACGCGAACCCGGCCTCGGCCCACCGCTCGTACAGCTCGTCGACGGCCAGGGGTTCGGCCCCGGCCGGCGGCCACTGGGCGAGGGCGCCGGGGTCGCGGCCCGGTCCGCGGCTGAGGGTGCCGTGGGCGTGGCGGGTCCAGGGGCCGGCGCCGACCCGGCTGAACAGGGTGACGGTGCGGGCGCCGCCGGTGTCGGCCGGGCCGACGGCGGCCTGCAGTTCGAGGGAGCCGTCCGCGGGTACCGGCAGCGACGCCTCGACGATCAGCTCTTCGACGCGGTCGCAGCCCACCTCGTCGCCGGCGCGGACGGCCAGGTCGACGAGGACCGTGCCGGGGATGTAGGCGACGCCGTGGACGACGTGCTCGGCCAGCCACGGATGGCTCCGCAGCGCGACCCGCCCGGTCAGCAGGACGCCGTCGCCGCCGGCCACCGGGACGGCCGCGCCGAGCAGCGGGTGCTCGGTCGCGCGCTGACCGAACGCGGCCGGGTCGGTGGCGGTGGTCGTGGGCTCGAGCCAGTACCGCTGCCGCTGGAACGGGTAGGTAGGCAGTTCGACGACGGCCGCGGGCCCGAACACCTTCACCCAGTCCGGCGACCACCCGCTCACATGCGCCCGCGCGACAGCCGCCATCAGCGTCTCGGCCTCGTCCCGGTCGCGGCGCGCCACCGCAATCCCGTCCTCGACCAGCGCCGCCAGCACCCCGTCCGGCCCGACCTCCAGGAACCGGCTGACATTCGCATGCTGCAGCGCCTGCACACCATCGAAGAACCGGACGGTCCCGCGCACCTGCCGCACCCAGTAATCCGGATCCGTGAAGTCCGCGCCCAGATCCCCAGTCACATTCGACACCACCGGAATCGCGGGAGCCTGCGCCGGCACCGACGCCACCACAGCCCGGAACTCCTCCAACATCCCGTCCATGTAGGCCGAGTGGAACGCATGCGAGACATTCAGCCGCCGCGACTTCACCCCCAACGCAGCCGCAACCTGCTCCACGTCGCCCGACAGCACCACGGAGTCCGGCCCGTTCACCGCCGCGATCTCAGCACCCTCGACCAACGCGGCGCGCACGGTCGCCTCATCGGCCTGCACCGCGATCATCTGCCCACCAGCGGGCAGCGCCTGCATCAGGCGGCCACGCGCCTCCACAATCCGGCACGCACCATCCAGGTCCCACACCCCGGCGACATGCGCCGCCGCCAACTCCCCAATCGAATGCCCCAACAGGAAGTCGGGCTTCAGACCCCACGACTCCAGCAACCGATAGACCGACACCTCGAACGCGAACAACGCCGGCTGCGTCCACCGCGTCTGATCCAGATCCTCAGCATCCCGCAAACCGTCGATGCGGTCGCAGACCGCGTCATACGAGGCGGCGAACACCGGGAACGCCTCGTACAACCGGCGACCCATCCCCGCCCGCTGGGCACCCTGGCCGGTGAACAGCATCGCCGACAGGCCCTCGCGGACCTGCCCGCGTACCACGGCCGGGCCGAGCAGCACCGCCCGCCGCTCCAGCTGCGCCCGCGTCGTGGCGAGCGAGAATCCGAGGTCGACCGGGTCGGCGTCGAGCGAGCGGACACGTGCGACATGCGCGTCGAGGGCCGCCGCGCTGCGCGCCGACACCGGCAACGGCACCACCGGCAGCGGCACCCGGGCCGGCGGCAGGACGGCCGGCAGCTCCGGAGCGCCCTCGATGATGACGTGCGCGTTGGTGCCGCTGACCCCGAACGCCGACACCCCGGCGCGCCGCGGACGCCCGGCGTCGGGCCAGTCGCGGCCGGCGCTGAGCAGCGCGACCGCCCCCGCCGACCAGTCCACCTTGGACGTCGGCGTGGCCGCGTGCAGCGTCTGCGGCAGCCGCCCGTGGCGCAGCGCCATCACGGTCTTGATGACCCCGGCGACCCCGGCCGCGGCCTGCGTGTGCCCGATGTTCGACTTGACCGAGCCCAGCCAGAGCGGCTCGGTGCGGTCCTGGCCGTAGGTCGCCAGCAGCGCCTGCGCCTCGATCGGGTCGCCGAGCGCGGTGCCGGTGCCGTGTGCCTCGACGGCGTCCACGTCGGCCGGGGCCAGCCCGGCGTCGGCGAGCGCGGCCCGGATGACCCGCTGCTGCGCCGGCCCGTTCGGGGCGGTGAGCCCGTTGGAGGCGCCGTCCTGGTTGACGGCGGTGCCCTTGACGACCGCGAGCACCGGGTGCCCGAGCCGCTCGGCGTCGCTGAGCCGCTCGACGAGCAGCAGGCCGACGCCCTCGCCCCAGCCGGTACCGTCGGCGTCGTCGGCGAATGCCCGGCAACGGCCCTGCGCGGCCAGGCCGCCCTGCCGGCTGAACTCCGCGAAGACGCCGGGCGTCGCCATGACGGTGACACCGCCGGCGACGGCCATGGTGCACTCGCCGCGGCGCAGTGCCTGCACGGCCAGGTGCAGGGCGACGAGCGACGACGAGCAGGCGGTGTCGACGGTGACGGCCGGCCCTTCGAGCCCGTAGGTGTACGACAGCCGCCCGGACAGCACGCTGCCGGAGTTGCCGGTCAGCAGGTGCCCGGCGAGCTCGTCGGGGACCGTCGTGAGGCCGGCGGCGTAGCCGGACGGCGACGCCCCGATGAACACCCCGGTGGCGCTGCCCCGCAGGACACCGGGGTCGACCCCGGCCCGCTCGAACAGCTCCCACGACGTCTCGAGCAGCAGCCGCTGCTGCGGGTCCATGGCGAGCGCCTCGCGCGGCGAGATGTTGAACAGGCCGGCATCGAACAGTGCGGCGCCGTCGAGGAAGCCGCCCTCGGTGGTGGTACTGCTACGCCCCCCGCGCTCGTCCCCGTACAGCCCGTCGATGTCCCAGCCGCGGTCCCCCGGCATCGCCGACACCGCATCGGTGCCGGCCGCGACGAGCCGCCACAGGTCCTCGGCGGAGGCCACCCCGCCCGGGAACCGGCAGCTCATCGCCACGATCGCGATCGGCTCGTCGGCGGCGGCCGCGGGCCGGACGGCGTCCGCCGAGGCCGCCCCGAACAGCTCGTCGCCGACGTGCCCGGCCACGGCCTTCGCGGTCGGGTGGTCGAAGACCAGGGTCGCCGACAGCGTCAGCCCGGTGGCCGCGTTGAGGCGGTTGCGCAGCTCGACGGCGGTGAGCGAGTCGAACCCGAGCTCACGGAACGGCCGGGCGGCCTCGATGGCGCCGGTGCCGGTGTGCCGCAGCACGGCGGCGGCCTCGGCGCGGACCAGGTCGAGCAGGGCGGCCGCGCGCCCGGCGGCGGGCATCGGGGCGAGCCGCTCGCGCAGCGCGTTGCCGGCGTGCGGGCCGGCACCGGGCCCGGCCGGGGCGGCGGCCAAGGCGGGGCCGGCCAGGTCGGTCAGCAGCGGGCTGGGCCGGGCGACGGTGAACGCCGGCAGGAACCGGGCCCAGTCGACGTCGGCGACTGTCACCACGGCCTCGCGTCCGGCGGCGGCGCCGAGGAGCGCGGCGAGGGCGGCCTCGGCCGGCATGGGCCGGATGCCGCGGCGCAGCAGCCCGTCGCGGGCGGTGGGGTCGGCGGCCATGCCGTGGTCGGCCCAGGCGCCCCACTGCACGGCGGTGGCCGGGACCCCGGCGCTGCGCAGCTGCTGGGCGACGGCGTCGAGGACGGCGTTGCCGGCCGCGTAGGCGGCCTGCCCGCCGCTGCCCCAGGCGGCGGCGATCGAGGAGAACAGGACGAACGCGTCGAGGTCGCGGCCGGCCAGCAGCGCGCCGAGGTGCCGGGCACCGGCCGCCTTGCCGGAGTACACGGCGGCGAAGTCGGCGAGGCTCATGCCGGGCAGCGGCTGGGACTGCGGCAGGCCGGCGGCGTGGACGACGGCGCGGATCGGTGGCCCGTCGCGGTCGGCTGCGGCGACCAGGGCGGCGACGGCGTCGGGGTCGGCCAGGTCGCAGGACTCGATGGCCACGGTGGTCCCGAGGGCGGTGAGCTCCCCGGCGAGCTCGGCCGCTCCCGGGGCGTCGGGGCCGCGGCGGCTGACGAGCAGGAGGCGCTCGGCGCCGCGGGCGGCGAGGGCCCGGGCGACGAGCCCGCCCAGCGCGCCGGTGCCGCCGGTGATGAGCGTGGTGCCGCGAGGCCGCCACTCGGCCCCGCCGGCCGGGGCGGGAGCGGGCACCAGCCGCCGTACGAACGTACCGCCGTCGCGGATCGCGAGCTGGTCCTCGTCCGCGGTGAGCACGGCGGCCAGGCGGCGCACGGTGTTGGCGTCGACGTCGGCCGGCAGGTCGATGAGGCCGCCCCAGCGGGCCGGCTCCTCGAGGCCGATGACCCGGCCCAGACCCCACGCGGCCGACTGGTCGGGCGCGCGCAGCGGGTCACCCGGCCCGGTGGAGACGGCTCCGCTGGTGACCGTCCACAAGCGGGTGTCGCCGAGGGCCTGGGCGAGCAGGAGCGTGGCGGCGACACCGGCGGGCACTCCGGGCGCGTCGGGCCGGGGCCGCTCGTCCAGCGCGAGCAGCGACAGGATGCCGGCGGCCCCGTCGAAGGTGAGGTCCTCGCGCCGGGCCGTGGTGGCGTCGACGTGTGCCACGTGCAGGTCGAGGCCGAGGGCGGTGAGCTCGTCGGCGACTGGCGGCGCGGCGACGCCGTCGGGCAGCAGGAGGAGCCAGCGACCCGCGGGCCGGGGTGCCGCGGCCGGGGGCCGGGGTTTCCAGCTGATCCGGTACCGCCACCCGTCAGCCGCGGCCCGGGTGCGCTCCTCGCGGTGCCAGGCGGCGAGCGCGGGCAGGAGGGGTTCGACGGTGGTGTGCTCGACGTGGAGGGCCGCGGCGAGCCCGGCGGCGTCGGCCCGCTCGACCGCGTCCCAGAACCGGTCGTCCCGGGTCGCGGCGGCGGTCCGGGCCGGGGCCGGGGTGGGCCAGTACCGCTCGTGCTGGAACGCGTACGTCGGCAGCGCCACCGTGCCGGCGCCGGGGCCGGCGAGGTCGGCCCGGCCGCCGTCGGCCCACACCTGGGCGACGGCGGCGAGGAACCGCTCGGGTCCGCCGTCGTCGCGGCGCAGGGTGCCGGTGACCGTCGCCTCGACGCCGGCGTCCTCCAGGGTCGCCTGGACCGCGACGGACACGACGGGGTGCGGGCTGACCTCGACGAACGCCGTGTAGCCGGCGGCCGCGAGGGACCGCACGGCGGGCTCGAAGGCGACGGTGTTGCGCAGGTTGGCGTACCAGTAGCCGGCCGAGCCGACGGCGGCGTCGCACGGGCCGCCGACCGTCGAGTGGAACGCCACAGTGCCCGGGCCGGGCGTGACGGGGGCGAGCACGTCGAGGAGGGTGTCGCGGATCGCCTCGACGTGGGCGCAGTGGGAGGCGTAGTCGACGTCGACGCGGCGGGCCCGCAGCCCGTCGGCGGTGCAGGCGGCGGCGAGGGCGTCGAGCGCGTCGGCGTCACCGGACACGACGACGGCGGCCGGGCCGTTGATCGCGGCGACGCTGATCCGCCCGTCCCAGGGGGCGATCCGCGCGCGCACGTCGGCGAGGGGTGCGGCGACCGACAGCATCCCGCCGCGGCCGGACAGGGCGAGCAGGGCCCGGCTGCGCAGGGCGACGACCCGGGCGGCGTCGTCGAGGCCGAGGACTCCGGCGACGTACGCGGCGGCGATCTCCCCCTGGCTGTGCCCGACGACGGCGTCGGGCTCGACACCCCGAGACCGCCACAGCGCGGCGAGAGACACCATGACGGCGAAGAGCACCGGCTGGACGACGTCGACCCGCTCCAGCGGCGGCGCGCCGGGCTCGCCGCGCAGGACCGCGGTCAGCGACCAGCCGGTGTGCGGGGCGAGGGCCGTTTCGCAGTCGGCGATGTGCGCGGCGAAGACGGGTTCGGTGTCGAGCAGGCCGAGGGCCATGCCGGCCCACTGCGAGCCCTGGCCGGGGAACAGGAACGCGACCTTGCCTGCGGGCCGGGCGCGGCCGGTGACGACGGCGGCGGTCGGGGTACCCCCGGCGAAGTCGGCCAGGGCCTGTCGCAGCGTAGCGGCGTCGGCACCGACGACGACGGCCCGGTGTTCGAGCGCGGCCCGGGTGGTGCTCAGGGCCCGCCCGACAGCGGCCGGGTCGAGAGCGTCGAGGTCGAGGAGGCGGGCGGCCTGGGCCCGCAGCGCCGGTTCGCTGCGGGCCGAGAGCGGCCACGCGAGGGCGGCCGGCGGCTCGGTGGCCTCCGGTGCGGCGTCGGGTGCGGGCGCCTCCTCGAGGATGATGTGGGCGTTGGTGCCGGAGACGCCGAAGGAGGAGACACCGGCCCGGCGCGGCCGCCCGGTCGCGGGCCACGGCCGGGACTCGGTGAGCAGCGACACGGCGCCGGCGGACCAGTCGACGTGCGACGACGGCTCGGTGAGGTGGAGCGTCTTGGGCAGTGTCTCGTGCCGCAGCGCGAGGATCATCTTCATCAGCCCGGCGACCCCGGCGGCGGCCTGGGTGTGGCCGATGTTCGACTTCACCGACCCGAGCCACAGCGGCTCGTCCCGGTCGCGCCCGTAGGTGGCGAGCAGCGCCTGCGCCTCGATCGGGTCGCCGAGACTGGTCCCGGTCCCGTGGGCCTCGACCGCGTCCACGTCGGACGGCCGCAGCCCCGCGTCGGCGAGGGCGGCGCGGATCACCCGCTGCTGCGACGGCCCGTTCGGCGCCGTCAGGCCGTTGGAGGCGCCGTCCTGGTTGACCGCGCTCCCCCGGACCACGGCCAGCACCTGGTGCCCGAGCCGCCGGGCGTCGTCGAGCCGCTCCAGCAGCAGCAGGCCGACGCCCTCACCCCAGCCGGTGCCGTCGGCGTCGTCGGAGAACGCCTTGCACCGCCCGTCGACCGAGAGCCCGCGCTGCCGGCTGAACTCGATGAACAGCCCCGGCGTCGACATGACGGTGACGCCGCCGGCGACGGCCAGGCTCGACTCACCGCGGCGCAGCGACTGCACGGCCAGGTGCACGGCGACGAGCGACGCCGAGCACGCCGTGTCGATCGTGATGGCGGGACCTTCGAACCCGAAGGAGTACGAGATGCGCCCGGACACGACACTCGCCGCGTTGCCGGTGCCCTGGTAGCCCTCGACGTTCTCCGCCCCGGCCGCGAGCACTGCCGGATAGTCCTGCCCGTTGGTGCCGACGAACACCCCGGTGGGGCTGCCCCGCAGCGCACCCGGGTCGATGCCGGCGCGCTCGAAGACCTCCCACGCGGTCTCCAGCAGCAGCCGCTGCTGCGGGTCCATTGCGAGCGCCTCGCGCGGCGACACCCCGAAGAACCCGGCGTCGAAGCCGCCGACGTCGTCGAGGAACCCACCGACCCGCGTGTACGACGTGCCGACCCGATCCGGGTCGCTGTCGAACAGCCCGTCCAGATCCCATCCCCGGTCGTCGGGGAACGTCGTCAACCCGTCGCGCCCGTCGGCGAGCAGCTGCCAGAACGCTTCCGGGGTCGTCACGCCACCGGGAAACCGGCCCGCCATGGCGACGACGGCGATCGGCTCGTCGAATGCCGATTGCGCGGTGGTACTGCCGGAGGCCGCGTCGCCACCGCCGAGCAGCTCCGCCACCAGGTGCCGAGCCAGCCCGGCCGGTGTCGGATAGTCGAACACGAGCGTGGACGGCAGTCCGGTCCCGCCGGTCGCCGCGGCGAGCGCGTTGCGGAACTCGACGGCGGTGAGCGAGTCGAAGCCGAGGTCCCGGAAGGCCCGGTCGGCACCTATCGCGTTCGGGTCCGCGTGCCCGAGCACGGCCGCCGCCCGCTCGCGGATGAGCCCGAGCAGGACCCCTTCCCGGTCGCCGGCCGGCAACCCCCGGAGCCGCTCGGCCAGCCCGGACTCGGCCGCCGGTGCGCTGTCGGCCCGCGCCCGCAGCTCGTCGAGGAGCGGAGCGGCCCGGTTGGCGGTGAACGCCGAGCCGAACCGGTCCCAGTCGATGTCGGCGACGATCGGCGCCGCCTCGGCCCCGACGGCCAGCCGCTCCAGCGCGGTCACCGCCCGCTCGGCCGCCATGGGCCGGACCCCGCCGCGCCGATGCCGGGCCGCGACCTCGGCGTCGCCGGCCATCCCGTCGCCACCCCAGGTCCCCCACGCGATGGCCACGGCCGGCAGCCCCGCCGCCCGCCGCGCCCGCACCACCCCGTCAAGCGCCGCATTCGCCGCCGCGTAGTTCGCCTGCCCAGCCGACCCCACAGCACCAGCGAACGACGAGAACAGCACAAACGCGTCCAAGCCCAGCCCACGCGTCGCCTCATCGAGATACCGCGCACCATCGACCTTCGCCGCCGCAACCGAACGCAACCGCTCAGCCGTCAACCCCTCGATCACCCCGTCATCAAGCACCCCCGCAAGATGCACCACCGCATCCGGCCGCACCCGCTCCACCAACGCAAACACCGCATCACGATCCGACACATCGCACGGCGGCTCACTGTGCCGCCCAGCCACGACCACCCGCTGCGCCCCGTGCTCAACCAACCACCGCGTCACATGCCGCCCGAGCGCACCGGACCCCCCGGTGACAAGCACCGTCCCCCGCGGCCGCCACCGGCTCCCGTCCGGCACCGCCCGAACCAGCCGGCGCCCGTACGCGACACCGTCCCGGATCCGCACCTGATCCTCAACCCCACCGACCACCCGGGCCAGCATGTCCAGATCCGCCTCCGATGGCTCCGCCGGCAGGTCGACAAGCCCACCCCACCGATCCGGATACTCAAGCGCGGCGACCCGGCCGAAGCCCCACACATCGTCCGAGCCGCCGCCCCGGGTCACACACCACAGCGGCGCACCGTCATGCCGCTGCACCGCCGCGAGCGCCTCGACCGCGTCACGGACCTCGACAATCACCCCGTCACCCGGGGCGGCCGGCACCGTCAGCGGCACCCAGTTGATCCGGTAGAGCCACCCGTCGACGGGGTCCGCGGAGTGCTTGAGCGTCGGCCAGTACCGCCGCCGCTGGAACGGATACGTCGGCAGCGCAACAGGCGCCGCAGCACCGAACACCTTCGCCCAGTCCGGCGCCCACCCCCGGGTGTAGGCCCGGCCGACGGCGGCCATGAGCGTCTCAGCCTCGTCGCGCCCCTTCCGCGCCACCGCGATCCCGTCCTCGACGAGCGCGGCCAGCACCCCATCCGGCCCGACCTCCAGGAACCGCGACACACCCGCCCGCCGCAGCGCCTCCACCCCGTCGGCGAACCGAACCGTCTGCCGAACCTGCCGCACCCAGTAATCCGGATCGGTCAGATCAGCGCCCAGATCCCCGGTCACATTCGACACCACCGGGATGGCGGGAGCCCGCGCCGGCACCGACGCCACCACAGCCCGGAACTCCTCCAACATCCCGTCCATGTACGCCGAGTGGAACGCATGCGACACATTCAGCCGCCGCGACTTCACACCCAGCGACGCCGCAACCTGCTCCACATCACCCGACAACACCACCGAATCCGGCCCGTTCACCGCCGCGATCTCAGCACCCTCCACCAACGCCGCCCGCACGGTCGCCTCATCGGCCTGCACCGCAATCATCTGCCCACCAGCGGGCAGCGCCTGCATCAGGCGGCCACGCGCCTCCACAATCCGGCACGCGCCATCCAGATCCCACACCCCAGCAACATGCGCCGCCGCCAACTCCCCGATCGAATGCCCCAACAGGAAGTCCGGCCGCAGGCCCCACGACTCCAACAACCGGAAAACAGCGACCTCGAACGCAAACAACGCCGGCTGCGTCCACCGCGTCTGATCCAGATCCTCAGCATCCCGCAAACCAGCGATGCGATCACACACCGCGTCATACGAGGCGGCGAACACCGGGAACGCCTCGTACAACCGGCGACCCATGTCCGCCCGCTGCGCACCCTGGCCGGTGAACAGCATCGCCGAGCGGCCCTCGCGGACCTCGCCCCGCACCAGCGTCTCGCCGAGCAGCACCGCCCGCAGGTCGAACTGGGCCCGGGTGGTGGCGAGCGCGAAGCCGACGTCGACGGGGTCGGCGTCCAGGGCACGGACGGCGGCGACCTGCGCGTCGAGCGCGGCCGCGCTGTGCGCCGACACCGGCCGCGGAGCCACCGGCAGCACCGCCCGGTGCACCTCGGCCGGCTCGGTGGCCGGAGCCTCTTCGAGGATGATGTGGGCGTTGGTGCCGGAGATGCCGAACGATGACACACCGGCCCGGCGCGGGTGCTCGGCGGCCGGCCACGGCCGGTGCTCGGTCAGCAGCTCGACGGCGCCGCCGGACCAGTCGACGTGGGAGGACGGGCGGGAGACGTGCAGTGTCGCCGGGAGGGCGCCCGCGCGCATCGCGAGGACCATCTTCATGATGCCGGCGACGCCCGCGGCGGCCTGGGTGTGCCCGATGTTCGACTTGATCGAGCCGAGCCACAGCGGCCGTCCGGGTTCGCGGCCCTGACCGTAGGTGGCCAGGAGGGCCTGGGCCTCGATGGGGTCGCCGAGGGCGGTGCCGGTGCCGTGGGCCTCGACCGCGTCGACCTCGGTCGCGGCGACGCCGGCGGCGCTCAGCGCGGCCCGGATGACCCGCTGCTGGGCCGGGCCGTTGGGGGCGGTGAGCCCGTTGGAGGCGCCGTCCTGGTTGACGGCGCTGCCCTTGACGACGGCGAGGATCGGGTGGCCGTGCCGCTGGGCGTCCGAGAGCCGCTCCAGCAGGAGCAGGCCGACGCCCTCGCCCCAGCCGGTGCCGTCGGCGTCGTCGGAGAACGCCTTGCAGCGCCCGTCCGGGGCCAGGCCGCGCTGGCGGGCGAACTCGACGAACACGCCCGGGGTGGACATGACGGTGGCGCCGCCGGCGACGGCCAGGCTGCACTCGCCGCGGCGCAGGGCGGTGGCGGCCAGGTGCAGCGCGACGAGCGACGCGGAGCACGCGGTGTCGACGGTGAGGGCGGGGCCCTCCAGGCCGAACGTGTAGGAGATGCGGCCGGACACGACGCTCGCCGCGTTGCCGGTGCCGAGGTACCCCTCGACGTTCTCCTCGGCCCGGGTGAGCAGGTTGAGGTACTCCTGCCCGTTCGTGCCGATGAACACCCCTGTCGCGCTGCCGCGCAGCCGCTTCGGGTCGAGGCCGGCCCGCTCGAACGTCTCCCAGGCCGTCTCCAGCAGGAGCCGCTGCTGCGGGTCCATGGCGAGGGCCTCGCGGGGGGAGACGCCGAACAGGTCGGCGTCGAAGTCGGCGACCCCGTCGAGGAAGCCGCCGACCCGGGTGTAGGTGGTGCCGGAGCGGTCCGGGTCGTCGTCGAACAGCGCACCCAGGTCCCAGCCGCGGTCGTCCGGGAACCCGCCGAGCGCGTCGCCGCCGCCGGCGAGCAGCTCCCACAGCTGTTCGGGGCTCTGCACGCCGCCGGGGAAGCGGCAGCCCATCGCCACGATCGCGATGGGCTCCTGCTGCGCGGTCTCCAGTTCGCGGAGGCGCTGGCGGGTCTGGGCGAGGTCACCGGTGACCCATTTCAGGTAGTCCCGGAGCTTGTCTTCGTTCATGACAACCTCACCCGTATGCCGGGCTCACCTCATGCCCGACCGAGCTCCTCATGGATGAACGTGAAGAGGTCGTCGTCGGTGTCGAACTGCATCGAGGTGGCCGTTGCCGATACATCTGTGCGCAGCTTGTCGAGCTTCGACAGCATCACATGCAGTCGGCCGCGCACGGCAGCGTGCAGGTCATCCTCTGGGGAAATCCCCGAAATCGCCGCTTCGAGCTTGTCGAGTTCGGCCAGGACCGGTACCCCCGCGTCCGCCCGCACCCCGCCGCCGACCGCTTCGAGCAGGTGAGCGGCGAGATCGGCCGGCGTCGGGTAGTCGAACACCGCCGTCGCGGGCACGGCCAGCCCCGTCCGGGCGGCCAGCCCGTTGCGGAACTCGACGGCCGTCAACGAGTCGAAGCCCAGGTCGCGGAAGGCCCGGTCGGCTCCCACGGTGCCGGCCTCGGCGTGCCCCAGCACGGCCGCCGCCTGCTCCCGGACGACGCCGAGCAGCAGCGCCTCCTGGTCGGCGGGCGACAGCCCGGCCAGCCGCGCCCGCAGCCCGTCGCCCTCGTCCGGCGCGGTGCCCCGGTGGAACGTCTCGATGAGGGGCGCCGGCCGCGCGGCGGTGAGCCCGGCGCCGTAGCGCTCCCAGTCGACGTCCGCCACGACAGGCCCGCCCTCGGCCCCGACGGCCAGCCGCTCCAGCGCGGCGAGCGCCACCGCGGGCGCCAGCGGCGTGATCCCGCCCCGCCGCTGCCGCTCTCCCGCCCCGGCGTCGGCGACCATCCCGTCCCCGGCCCAGGGCCCCCACGCGATGGCCACGGCCGGCAGCCCCGCCGCCCGCCGCGCCCGCACCACCCCATCGAGCGCCGCATTCGCCGCCGCGTAGTTCGCCTGCCCAGCCGACCCCACAGCACCAGCGAACGACGAGAACAGCACAAACGCATCCAAGCCCAGCCCACGCGTCGCCTCATCGAGATACCGCGCACCATCGACCTTCGCCGCCGCCACCGAACGCAACCGCTCAGCCGTCAACCCCTCGATCACCCCGTCATCAAGCACCCCCGCAAGATGCACCACCGCATCCGGCCGCACCCGCTCCACCAACGCAAACACCGCATCACGATCCGACACATCGCACGCGGGCTCACTCTTGCGCCCCGCCACGACGACGTGCTGCGCCCCGTGCTCGAGCAGCCACCGCGACACGTGCCGCCCGAGCGCCCCCGACCCCCCGGTGACAAGCACCGTCCCCCGCGGCCGCCACCGGCTCCCGTCCGGCACCGCCCGAACCAGCCGCCGCCCGTACGCGACCCCATCCCGGATCCGAACCTGATCCTCAACCCCACCGACCACCCGGGCCAGCATGTCCAGATCCGCCTCCGATGGCTCCGCCGGCAGGTCGACAAGCCCACCCCACCGATCCGGATACTCAAGCGCGGCCACCCGGCCAAAGCCCCACACATCGTCCGAGCCGCCGCCCCGGGTCACACACCACAGCGGCGCACCGTCATGCCGCTGCACCGCCGCAAGCACCTCGACCGCATCCCGGACCTCGACCACCACCCCGTCACCCGGCACCGCCGGCACCGCCAGCGGCACCCAGTCGATCCGATACACCAGCGCATCAACCGCCGAGGCCGCCTGCCGCTGCTCCCGCCAGGCCGTCAACGCCGCGATAGCCGCGCCGTCGAGCCCGGGCACCGACTGGCTCTCGACCGCCGACCAGAACTCGGCGTCGACCCGCCCCTGCCGCCGCACTGTGGGCCAGAACCGAGTGCGCTCAAACGGATAGGTGGGCAGCGCGACCACTGCCGCGTTCCCGAACACCTTCACCCAGTCCGGCGACCACCCGGCCACATGCGCCCGCGCAACGGCCGCCATCAGCGTCTCGGCCTCGTCCCGGTCCCGCCGTGCCACCGCAATCCCGTCCTCGACCAGCGCCGCCAGCACCCCGTCCGGCCCGACCTCCAGGAACCGGCTGACATTCGCATGCTGCAGCGCCTGCACACCATCGAAGAACCGAACGGTCCCGCGCACCTGCCGCACCCAGTAATCCGGATCCGTGAAGTCCGCGCCCAGATCCCCGGTCACATTCGACACCACCGGAATCGCGGGAGCCTGCGCCGGCACCGACGCCACCACAGCCCGGAACTCCTCCAACATCCCGTCCATGTAGGCCGAATGGAACGCATGCGAGACATTCAGCCGCCGGGTCTTCACCCCCAGCGAAGCCGCGACCTGCTCCACATCACCCGACAGCACCACCGAGTCCGGCCCGTTCACCGCCGCAATCTCAGCACCCTCAACCAACGCCGCCCGCACAGTCGCCTCATCGGCCTGCACCGCAATCATCTGCCCACCCGACGGCAGCGCCTGCATCAACCGGCCACGCGCCTCCACAATCCGGCACGCACCATCCAGATCCCACACCCCGGCAACATGCGCCGCCGCCAACTCCCCGATCGAATGCCCCAGCAGAAAGTCAGCCCGAAGACCCCACGACTCCAACAACCGGAAGACCGACACCTCGAACGCGAACAACGCCGGCTGCGTCCACCGCGTCTGATCCAGATCCTCAGCATCCCGCAGGCCGTCGATGCGATCGCAGACCGCGTCATACGACGCGGCGAACACCGGGAACGCCTCGTACAACCGGCGGCCCATCCCGGCCCGCTGCGCACCCTGACCGGTGAACAGCATGGCGTTGCGGCCGCCGCGAACCGAGCCGCGGATCTCGGTGCCGCCGAGCAGGACGGCGCGGTGGTCGAAGTGCGTGCGGGTCGTCGCCAGCGAGAAGCCGACGGCAACCGGGTCGGCGTCGAGCGCCCGGACCCGGGCGAGCTGGGCGTCGAGCCCGGCCGGGGTGCGCGCCGACACCGGCCACGGCGCGACCGGCAGGGCCGCCGGGGTCGGCGCCGCCGGGGAGGGCGCCGGCGCCTCCTCCAGGATGACGTGCGCGTTGGTACCGGAGATCCCGAACGACGACACCCCGGCCCGCCGCGGACGCGGCCCGGCGGGCCACGGCCGGGCCGCGGTGAGCAGCGACACCGCCCCGGCCGACCAGTCCACGTGCGACGACGGCTCGGTGACGTGCAGCGTCTTCGGCAGCGTCTCGTGCTGCAGGGCCAGGATCATCTTCATCAGGCCCGCGACGCCGGCGGCGGCCTGCGTGTGGCCGATGTTCGACTTGACCGACCCGAGCCACAGCGGCGCGGTGCGGTCGCGGCCGTACGTGGCCAGCAGCGCCTGCGCCTCGATCGGATCGCCGAGCGCGGTGCCGGTGCCGTGCGCCTCCACTACGTCCACATCGGACGGTTCGAGTCCGGCGTCGGCGAGGGCGGCCCGGATGACCCGCTGCTGTGACGGCCCGTTCGGGGCGGTGAGCCCGTTCGACGCGCCGTCCTGGTTGACGGCGCTGCCCTTCACCACCGCGAGCACCCGGTGGCCGGAGCGGCGCGCGTCGGAGAGCCGCTCCAGCAGGAGCAGGCCGACGCCCTCACCCCAGCCGGTGCCGTCGGCGTCGTCGGAGAACGCCTTGCACCGCCCGTCCACCGCCAGCCCCCGCTGCCGGCTGAACTCGACGAACGCGCCCGGGGTGGACATGACCGTCGCGCCGCCGGCGACGGCGAGCGTGCACTCGCCGCGGCGCAGCGACTGGGCGGCCAGGTGCAGCGCGACGAGCGACGCCGAGCACGCGGTGTCCACGGTCACCGCCGGGCCCTCCAGCCCGAACGTGTACGAGATGCGCCCGGACACCACGCTCGCCGCGTTGCCGGTGCCGAGGTACCCCTCGACGTTCTCCTCGGCCGCGGCGAGCATCGTCGGATAGTCCTGGCCGTTGCTGCCGATGAACACGCCCGTCGCGCTGCCCCGCAGCCCACGCGGGTCGAGACCGGCCCGCTCGAACGTCTCCCAGGCCGTCTCCAGCAGCAGCCGCTGCTGCGGGTCCATGGCGAGGGCCTCGCGCGGTGAGACGCCGAACAGGTCCGCGTCGAAGTCGGCGACCCCGTCGAGGAACGCGCCGACCCGGGTGTAGGACGTCCCGGCCCGGTCCGGATCGTCGGCGAAGAGCGCGGCGAGGTCCCAGCCGCGATCCGCGGGGAACGGCGCCAGCCCGTCGCGCCCCTCGACGAGCAACTGCCAGAACTCCTCGGGGGTACCGACCCCGCCCGGGAACCGCCCGGCCATGGCGACGATCGCGATGGGCTCGTCCGCGGCCGCGGCGACGCCCGGCCCCGCGGGTCCGGCGTCGGCCCCGGTGACCTCCTGCACCAGCCGGTCGACGAGCGCCGCCGGGGTCGGGTGGTCGAAGACCACTGTCGAGGGCAGGGCGACCCCGGTGGCCGCGGTGACCGCGTTGCGGAACTCGACGGCCGTCAGCGAGTCGAACCCGAGGTCCCGGAAGGCCCGCTCGGGCCGGATGGCCGACCCGTCGGCATGCCCGAGCACCGCGGCCGCCTGCTCCCGCACGAGCTGTTCGAGGCGGGCGGCGAGCTCGGCCGGGGCCAGGTCGCCGAGGTGGGTGACGCCCGCCGGCCGCGCGGACGCGGGCACGAGATCGGCGACGAGCGGCGCCGGCCGCCCGGCGGTGAACGCCGGCCCGTACCGCTCCCAGTCGATGTCGGCGACGACCGGCCCGGCCTCGGAGCCGACCGCGAGCCGTTCGAGGGCCGCGAGCGCGATCGCCGGCGACAGCGCCGTCACTCCGCCCCGCCGCTGCCGCTCCCCGGCTCCGGCGGCCATGCCGTCCCCGGCCCAGGGCCCCCACGCGATGGCGACGGCCGGCCGCCCGAGGGCCCGCCGCGCCCGCACGACCCCGTCGAGGGCGGCGTTCGCCGCGGCGTAGTTGGCCTGCCCGGCCGACCCGACGGCCCCGGCGAACGACGAGAACAGCACGAACGCGTCGAGCTCCAGGTCGCGGGTCGCCTCGTCGAGGTACCGGGCCCCGTTCACCTTGGCATCGGCCACCGCCGCCAGCCGCTCGGGCGTCAGCCCGTCGATGACCCCGTCGTCCAGGACTCCGGCGATGTGCACCACCGCGTCCGGCCGCACCTGCGCGACAAGTGCGTGGACGGCCGCCCGGTCGGTCACGTCGCAGACGACCGGCCCGCGCCGGCTGGCCACCACGACCCGCTCGGCCCCGTGCTGCGCCAGCCACCGCGAGACGTGCTCGCCAAGTGCCCCGGAGCCGCCGGTGACAAGCACCGTCCCCCGCGGCCGCCACCGGCTCCCGTCCGGCACCGCCCGAACCAGCCGGCGCCCGTACGCGACCCCGTCCCGGATCCGCACCTGATCCTCGACCCCACCGACCACCCGGGCCAGGATCTCGAGATCGGCCGCGGAAGGCTCAACCGGCAGGTCGACGAGCCCACCCCACCGGTCGGGGTATTCCAGCGCGGCGACCCGCCCGAAGCCCCACACATCGTCCGAGCCGCCGCCCCGAGTCACACACCACAGCGGCCGATCATGCGCCCCCTGCACAGCCGCGAGCGCCTCAACCGCATCCCGGACCTCGACCACCACGCCATCACCCGGCACCGCCGACACCGTCAACGGCACCCAGTCGATCCGATACACCAGCGCATCAACCGCCGAGGCCGCCTGCCGCTGCTCCCGCCAGGCCGTCAACGCCGCAACCGCAGCCTCGTCGAGCCCTGGCACCGACTGGCTCTCGACCGCCGACCAGAACTCGGCATCCGACCGCGGCGCACCCGCATCGAGCCAGTACCGCTGCCGCTGGAACGGGTACGTCGGCAGCTCCACCACCGCCGCGTTCCCGAACACCTTCACCCAGTCCGGCGACCACCCGGCCACGTGCGCCCGCGCGACAGCCGCCATCAGCGTCTCGGCCTCGTCCCGGTCCCGCCGAGCCACCGCGATCCCGTCCTCGACCAGCGCCGCCAGCACCCCATCCGGCCCGACCTCCAGGAACCGCGACACCCCGGCCCGCCGCAGCGCCTCCACCCCGTCGGCGAACCGAACCGTCTGCCGCACCTGCCGCACCCAGTAATCCGGATCCGTCAGATCAGCACCCAGATCCCCGGTCACATTCGACACCACCGGAATCGCGGGAGCCCGCGCCGGCACCGACGCCACCACAGCCCGGAACTCCTCAAGCATCCCGTCCATGTACGCCGAGTGGAACGCATGGGAGACATTGAGGCGCCGGGTCTTCACCCCGAGGGCCGCCGCGACCTGCTCCACATCACCCGACAACACCACCGAGTCCGGCCCGTTCACCGCCGCGATCTCAGCACCCTCCACCAACGCCGCCCGCACCGTCGCCTCATCGGCCTGCACCGCGATCATCTGCCCACCCGACGGCAGCGCCTGCATCAACCGGCCACGCGCCTCCACAATCCGGCACGCACCATCCAGATCCCACACCCCGGCGACATGCGCCGCCGCCAACTCACCAATCGAATGCCCCAACAAGAAATCCGGCCGCAGGCCCCACGACTCCAACAACCGAAAAACCGACACCTCGAACGCGAACAACGCCGGCTGCGTCCACCGCGTCTGATCAAAATCCTCAGCATCCCGCAAACCGTCGATGCGGTCGCAGACCGCGTCATACGACGCGGCGAACACCGGGAACGCCTCGTACAAGCGCCGGCCCATCCCGGCCCGCTGGGCACCCTGACCGGTGAACAGCATCGCCGACAGACCCTCGCGGACCTCGCCGCGAACGACCGCGCCGTCCAGCACCACCGCCCGGTGCTCCAGCTGCGCGCGGGTGGTGGCGAGGGAGAAGCCGACGTCGACCGGGTCGGCGGCCACAGCGCGCAGCTGAGCAACGAGCGCGTCGAGCGCCGGCTCGCTGCGCGCCGACACCGGCCACGGCACCACCGGGAGCGCGGCCCGGTGCACCTCGGCCGGCTCGGCGGCCGGGGCCTCCTCGACGATGACGTGCGCGTTGGTGCCGGAGATGCCGAACGACGACACGCCCGCCCGCCGTGAGCGCGGCCCGGCCGGCCACGGCTGCGCCGACGTGAGCAGCGAGACCGCCCCGGCCGACCAGTCCACGTGCGTCGACGGCTCGGTGACGTGCAGCGTCCTGGGCAGCGTCTCGTGGCGCAGGGCCAGGACCATCTTGATGATGCCGGCGACACCCGAGGCGGCCTGGGTGTGGCCCAGGTTGGACTTGACGGAGCCGAGCCACAGCGGCGTGGCCCGGTCGCGGCCGTACGTGCCGAGCAGCGCCTGCGCCTCGATCGGGTCACCGAGCGCGGTGCCGGTGCCGTGGGCCTCGACGGCGTCCACGTCTGACGGTTGCAGGCCGGCGGCGGCGAGGGCGGCCCGGATGACCCGCTGCTGGGACGGGCCGTTCGGGGCGGTGAGGCTGCTCGACGCGCCGTCCTGGTTGACGGCGCTGCCGGTGACGAGCGCGAGCACGGGGTGGCCGTGGCGCCGGGCGTCGCTGAGCCGCTCCAGGAGGAGCAGGCCGACGCCTTCGCCCCAGCCGGTACCGTCGGCGTCGTCGGAGAATGCCTTGCACCGGCCGTCCGGAGCCAGTCCCCGCTGGCGGCTGAAGCCGATGAACGTGCCGGGCGTCGACATGACAGTGGCCCCGCCGGCGACGGCGAGGGTGCACTCGCCGCGGCGCAGGGCCTGGGCGGCCAGGTGCAGCGCGACGAGCGACGACGAGCAGGCGGTGTCGACGGTGACGGCGGGGCCCTCGAACCCGAACGAGTAGGCGAGCCGGCCGGAGGCGACGCTCGGGGCGGAGCCGTTGCCGAGGTGGCCCTCCAGCCCGTCGGGCACCTCGTGCAGCCGCGACGCGTAGTCGTTGTACATGAGGCCGACGAAGACCCCGGTCGGGCTGCCGCGCAGCGCACCCGGGTCGAGCCCGGCCCGCTCCAGCAGTTCCCACGACGACTCGAGCAGCAGCCGCTGCTGGGGGTCGGTGGCGAGGGCCTCACGGGGCGAGATGCCGAACAGGTCGGCGTCGAAGTCGGCGGCGTCGTAGAGGAACCCGCCCTCGCGCGCGTAGCTGGTGCCGCGGTGGTCCGGGTCCGGGTGGTACAGCCGGTCGGAGTCCCAGCCCCGGTCGGCCGGGAACGGCCCGATGGCGTCGGCCCCGTCGGCCAGCAGCCGCCACAGGTCCTCCGGCGAGCGCACACCGCCCGGGTATCGGCAGCTCATGGCCACGATCGCGATCGGCTCGTCCGACGCCGCGGTCGCCGTGAACACCTCGGCCGGCACGTCGGCCGGGTCCAGCTCGCCCAGCAGGTGCCGGGCCATCGCGGCCGGGTTGGGGTGGTCGAACACGATCGTGGCCGGCAGCGTCAGACCCGTCGCCGCGGCCAGCCGGTTGCGCAGTTCGAGGGCGGTCAGCGAGTCGAAGCCCGCCTCGAGGAAGCCGCGGTGCGAGTCGACGTCACCGGCGGCGGCATGGCCGAGGACGGCCGCCGCCTCCGCGCGGACGAGCCGCAGCACCTCCGCCTCGCGGTCGTCGGCCGCGAGGGCGCGCAGCCGGTCGGCGAGGGGGCCGGCCGCAGCCGCCGCGCCGGGGGCCCGCGACCGGCCGGCCGGGACCAGGGAGCGCAGTACGGCCGGAACCGGCCCGGCGTCGCGCAGCGCGTCGAGGCGCAGACGGGCGGGGACGACGACCGCGTCCGGCCCGGCGCACGCGGCGTCGAACAGGGCGAGGGCTTCGGCGCTCGGCAGCGGGACCACCCCGTGGCGGGCCATCCGCTCCCGGTCGGCGTCGCCGAGCCCGGCGGTGATGCCGCTCGGCTCCTCCCACAGCCCCCAGGCCAGCGACAGCGCGGGCCGCCCGGCCGCATGCCGCTGCCGGGCGAGCGCGTCGAGGGCGCTGTTCGCCGCCGCGTAGCCGCCCTGCCCGGCCGCGCCGACGGTGCCCGCCAGCGACGAGAACAGCACGAACGCGGTAAGGCCCAGGTCGCGGGTGAGCTCGTCGAGGAGCCGGGCGCCCTCCGCCTTGGGGCGCAGGACGGCGTCGACCCGCGCGGCGGTGAGCTCGGCGACGGTGCCGTCGTCGACGACACCGGCCGCGTGCACGACCCCGCGCACCGGGTGCTCGGCCGGGACGGCGGCGAGCAGCGCGGCGAGGGCGGCCCGGTCGGCGACGTCGCAGGCGGCCACGGTGACCCGGGCGCCGAGGGCTTCGAGCTCGGTCCGCAGCTCGGCCGCGCCGCCGGTGGCGGGCCCGCGGCGGCCGGTGAGCAGGAGGTGCCGCACGCCGTGGGCGGTGACCAGGTGCCGGGCGACGCGGGCCCCGAGACCGCCGAGACCACCGGTGATGAGGACCGTCCCCTCGGTGTCCCAGGTGGCGACCGGCCCGCCGGTCCCCGCCGCCCGGACGAGGCGGGGCGCGCGGACCGTACCGTCGCCGCCGATGACGGTGACCGGCTCGCCGCTGTCCAGCGCGCGGGTGACGGCGTCCGGGCCGGCGTCGGTGCCGGTGGTGACGACGGCGAACCGGCCGGGGTGCTCGGCCTGGGCGGAGCGCACGAGGCCGGCGACCGCCGCCGCGGCCGGGCCGTCGCCGGTCAGCACGAAGGCGAGCGGCTCGGCCGGCCCGGGCTGGGCGAGGTGCCGCTGGATGGCGTCGAGGGCCTCGAAGGTGGCGGTGGCGATGTCGCCGCCGGTGACGGCGTGACGCACCCGGTCCGGGGCGCCGGTGCCGGCGGCCGCCGGGACGGGCACGAGGTCGACCCGGTAGAGCGCGTCGCGGGCGGTCAGCTGCGCGGCGGTCACCGGGCGCAGGTCGAGGCCCTCGATGGTGGCGACCGGGCGGCCGTCGGGGTCGGTGCAGTCGATGACCGCGGTGCCGCCCCGCAGCCGGAGCCGGACCCGCAGTGCGGTGGCGCCGGTCGAGTGCAGGTGGACCCCGCGGAAGGCGAACGGCAGCCCGGTGCCCTCGCCGCCGGCGTACCGCAGGCCGTGCAGGGCCGCGTCGAGCAGGGCCGGGTGCAGCCCGAACCGGCTCGCGGCCGGGTGCTCGGAGTCGGGCAGCGCGACCTCGGCGAACAGCTCATCGCCGCGGCGGTGCACGGCCCGCACACCCTGGAACGCCGGGCCGTAGTCGAGCCCGCCGGCGCGCAGGTCGTCGTACAGGCCGTCCACCGGTACGGCAACCGCCCCGGCCGCCGGCCACCCGGTCCACGGGGCCGGGGCGGGCGGGGCGCCCAGGCGGCCGGTGGCGTGACGGGTCCACGGCGTGGTGTCGTCCTCGGGCCGGGCGTAGAGGGTGAACGGGTGGCCTTCGGCTTCCGGCCCGACGATGAGCTGCAGGACGAGGGCGTCAGGGCCGGGAAGGGTGAGCGGAGCCTCGACCACGAGCTCGGCCAGCCCGGGCCGGCCGAGGGTGTCGGCGGCGCGCAGGACCAGGTCGAGCAGGGCCGTGGCGGGCAGCAGGGGCACGCCGAAGGCCACGTGATCAGCGATCCACGGATGTTCGCGCGGCGCGAGGCGCCCGGTGAGGACGTGCCCGCCGGCCTCGGCCAGGCCGAGCGCGGCCCCGAGGAGCGGGTGCTCGACCGCCTGGAGACCGACCGCGGCCGGGTCGCCGGCGCGGGCCGGGTCGTCGAGCCAGAACCGCTCGCGCTGGAAGGCGTAGGTGGGCAGTGGCACGGGCCGGCCGCCGGGCAGGAGGCGCGGCCAGTCCGGCGACCATCCGGTGACGTGCGCCCGCGCGACAGCGGCCATGAGCGTCTCGGCCTCGTCGCGGTCGCGCCGCGCGACCGGGATCCCGTCCTCGACGAGCGCGGCGAGCACGCCGTCGGGGCCCAGCTCCAGGAACCGGCTGACGCCGAGGGCCCGCAGCGCGGCAACCCCGTCGGCGAACCGGACCGTTTCCCGGACCTGGCGCACCCAGTAGTCCGGGTCGGTGAGGTCGGCGCCCAGGCCGCCTGTCACGTTCGACACCACGGGGATCGAGGGCGCGTGCGCCGGCACCGACGCCACGACCGACCGGAACTCCTCGAGCATGCCGTCCATGTGGGCGGAGTGGAACGCGTGCGACACGTTCAACCGCCGCGTCTTCACCCCCAGCGCCGCCGCCACCGCCGCGACCGCATCCGCGTCACCCGACAGGACCACGGAGTCCGGCCCGTTCACCGCGGCGATCGAAGCGCCGTCGACGAGCGCCGCCCGGACCGTCGCCTCGTCCGCCTGCACCGCGATCATCTGCCCACCCGAGGGCAGCGCCTGCATCAACCGGCCCCGCGCCTGCACGATCCGGCACGCGCCGTCGAGGTCCCACACCCCGGCCACGTGCGCCGCGGCCAGCTCACCGATCGAGTGGCCCACCAGGAAGTCCGGCGTCAGGCCCCACGACTCCAGCAGCCGGAACACCGACACCTCGAACGCGAACAACGCCGGCTGCGTCCACCGCGTCTGGTCGAGATCCTCGGCGTCGCGCAGGCCGTCGATACGGTCGCAGACCGCGTCGTACGACGCGGCGAAGACCGGGAACGCCTCGCACAACCGGCGGCCCATCCCCGCCCGCTGCGCGCCCTGGCCGGTGAACAGCATCGCGTTGCCGCCCGGGGCGCTCGCGCCGCGGACCACGTTCGGGGCGGACTCGCCGCAGGCCAGGGCGTCGAGGCCGGCGAGCAGGGCCGCACGGTCGGCGCCGAGGACGACGGCCCGGTGCTCGAGGGTGGTGCGCGCCGCCGCCGCGGTGTAGGCGACATCCAACGGGTCCGCGTCGAGGGCCGCGCGGAGGCGGGCGGCCTGCGCCGGGACGGTCGCGGCGGTCCGGCCCGAGACGAGCAGCGGCAGCAGCGGCGGGGTCCACCCGGCCGGCGCGGGCGCCTCGTCGGGGGCGGGCGCCGGTGGCTCCTCGATGATGACGTGGGCGTTGGTGCCCGAGACGCCGAACGACGAGATCCCGGCCCGGCGGGGACGCTCCCCGGCCGGCCACGGGCGGGGAGACGTGAGCAGCTCGACGGCGCCGCCGGACCAGTCGACGTGGGTCGACGGCTCGGTGACGTGCAGCGTCCGCGGGAGGCGCTCGTGGCGCAGGGCCAGCAGCATCTTCATGATGCCGGCGACGCCGGCGGCGGCCTGGGTGTGGGCCAGGTTCGACTTGACCGACCCCAGCAGCAGCGGGCGGGCGGGCGGGCGGCCCGGGCCGTAGGCGGCGATGAGGGCCTGGGCCTCGATGGGGTCGCCGAGGGTGGTGCCGGTGCCGTGGGCCTCGACGGCGTCCACGTCCGACGGTTTGAGGCCGGCGGCGTCGAGCGCGGCGGTGATGACCCGGCGCTGCGACGGGCCGTTGGGGGCGGTCAGGCCGCTGGAGGCGCCGTCTTGGTTGACGGCCGAGCCGCGCAGCACGCCGAGGATCGGGTGGCCGAGGCGCTGGGCGTCGCTGAGGCGCTCGACGAGCAGCAGGCCGGCGCCCTCGCCCCAGCCGGTGCCGTCGGCGGACTCGGAGAAGGACTTGCAGCGGCCCTCCGGGGACAGGCCGCGCTGGCGGCTGAAGCCGATGAACGTGTTGGGGGTGGACATGACGGTGGCCCCGCCGGCCAGGGCGAGTGTGCATTCGCCGCGGCGCAGGGCGGTGGCGGCCAGGTGCAGGGCGACGAGCGACGACGAGCAGGCGGTGTCGACGGTGACGGCCGGGCCCTCCAGGCCGAACGTGTAGGCGATGCGGCCGGAGGCGATCGACGGTGAGCTGCCGTTGCCGACGTAGCCCTCCATGCCCTCGGGGATCTCGCGCAGGCGGGCACCGTAGTCGTTGTACATGATGCCGACGAAGACGCCGGTGCGGCTGCCCTTGAGCGTGGCCGCGTCGATGCCGGCCCGCTCGAACGCCTCCCAGGCGGTCTCCAGCAGCAGCCGCTGCTGCGGGTCCATGCCGAGCGCCTCGCGCGGGGAGATGCCGAACGGGGCCGGGTCGAAGCGGTCGGCGTCGTGGAGGAAGCCGCCCTCCCGGCCGTAGGAGGTGCCCCGGTGGTCGGGGTCGGGGTGGAACAGGTGCTCCAGGTCCCATCCGCGATTGTCCGGGAACGCACCGACGGCGTCGCGGCCCTCGTCGAGCAGCCGCCAGAGGTCCTCGGGGGTGCTGACGCCGCCGGGGTACCGGCAGCTCATGGCCACGATCGCGATCGGCTCGCGCTCCTGGCGCTCCAGTGCGCCGAGCCGCTCCCGGGTGCTGTGCAGATCAACCGTGACGCGCCGGAGGTACTCGCGCAGCTTGTCTTCGTTCATCGGTGATCGTGCCCTTTCTGGGGAGCGGCGTTACGACAGACCGAGGTCGTTGTCGATGAACGCGAACAGGTCGTCGTCGCTGGCGGTGCCGAGCCGGTCGGCCACGGCGCGGGCCGGGGCCCCGGCGCGCGCGCCGAGCGCGGCCAGCAGGTCCTCGAGCCGCAGCGCGATCCGGTCGCGGATCTCGTCCTCGGCGCCCTCGAGGCTGGCCTCCAGCTCGTCGAGGACCGCGAGGGCGGCGCCGGCGTCGTCGGGGACGAGCTGGCCGAGCAGGTGCGCGGCCATGGCGTCGGGGCTCGGGTAGTCGAAGAGCAGCGTGGCCGGCAGCCGCAGCCCGGTCGCGGCGCCGAGCCGGTTGCGCAGCTCCAGCGCGGTGAGCGAGTCGAAGCCGAGGTCGAGGAAGCCGCGGTCGGCCTCGACGGCGGCCGGGCCGGGGTAGCCGAGCACGACGGCGGCCTCGGCGCGGACGAGTTCGAGCGCGGCCCGCTGCCGTTCGGCCGGGCCGAGCCGGCCGAGCCGGGCGGCGAGCGTCTCCTCGGGCGCGGCCGCCTCGGCGGGGGCGGTGACGGCGTGGCGGGCCGGGCGGCCGATGAGCCCGCGCATGATCGCCGGGACGGCCTCGGTGCCGGCCGCGGCGCGGATGGCGTCGACGACGAGCCGGGCCGGGACCAGGACGGCCTCGTCGACGACGCAGGCGACGTCGAACAGGGCGAGGCCCTCGGCGTGCGAGAGCGGGGCGAGGCCGCCGCGGGCCATCCGGCGCAGGTCGCCCTCGCCGAGCTTGGCCGTCATGCCGCTGCCCTGCTCCCACAGGCCCCACGCCAGCGACAGGGCGGGCCGGCCGGCGGCGCGGCGCTGGTGGGCCAGGGCGTCGAGGAAGGTGTTCGCGGCCGCGTAGTTGGCCTGGCCGGTGCCGCCGAACGTCCCCGCCATCGAGGAGAACAGGACGAACGCGGACAGCGGCCGGTCGCGGGTGAGCTCGTCGAGGTTGAGCGCCGCGTCGACCTTCGGCCGCAGGACGGTGTCGATCTGGTCGCGGGTCAGGGCCGACACGACCCCGTCGTCGACGACGCCGGCCGTGTGCACGACACCGGTGAGCGGGTGCTCGTCCGGGACCGTGGCGAGCAGCTCGGCCAGCGCCGCCCGGTCGGCGACGTCGCATTCGGCGACGGTGACGTCGGCCCCGGCCGCGGTCAGCTCGGCCTGCAGCTCGGCGGCGCCGTCGGCGGCCAGGCCGCGCCGGCTGGTGAGGATCAGGTGCCGGACGCCGTGCTCGGCGACGAGGTGGCGGGCGATGAGGCCGCCGAGGTCGCCGGTGCCGCCGGTGACGAGCACCGTCCCGTCCGGGTTCCACACCGCCGAGGGGCGGGCCCCGGGCGTGACCGCGACCCGGGCGAGGCGCGGCACGTGGACGGCGCCGACCCGCACCGCGACGTTGCCCTCCCCGCACAGCAGCGCGGCCGGCAGGGCGGCGTAGGAGACGTCGCGGTTGTCGATGTCCAGGAGCACGAAGCGGTCGGGGTTCTCGGTGAGCGCCGAGCGGACCAGGCCCCAGACCGGCGCCCAGGCGAGGTCCTCGGCGGTGTCGCCGCCGACGGTGCTGTAGGTGACGAACACCAGGCGCGACCCGGCGAAGCGGTCGTCGGCGAGCCAGGACTGGACGAGGTCGAGCGCCCAGTAGGTGGCGCTGCGCACCCGGGTCCGCAGGTCGTCACCGGCCGGGGGCTCGGCGCAGGAGACGATGACCCGGTCGGGCACCGGCGCGCCCGCGCCGACGGCGTCGGCGAGCGCGGCCAGGTCCGGGTACGCCTCCACCGCGGTACCCGTCGCGCCGAGCGCCTTGACCAGCTTGACGCTCTGGATGCCGAGCACCGCCCAGCGCCGCTGCCCCTCCTCGGGCGCGGGGGCGACCGGGGCCATGACCATGTCGACGCGGAACAGCGAGTCGTGGTACGGCGAGCGGGCCGCCTTGATCTGGTCGGCGGTGACGGGGCGCAGGACGAGCGAGTGCACGGCGGCGATGGGCCGGCCGGTGTGGTCGGCGAGGTCGACCGCGACCGTGTCCGGGCCCGACGGGGTGAGCCGCACCCGCAGCGCGGCGGCGCCCGTCGCGTCGAGCGTGACGCCCTCGAACGAGAACGGCAGGACCCCGCGCCCGGCGACGCCGTCGGCGAACGCGAGGGTGTGCAGCGCGGCGTCGAGCAGCGCCGGGTGCAGCAGGTACTTCCCCGCCGTAGCCCGCTCCGCGGTGTCGAGGGCGACCTCGGCGTACACCGCGCCGTCGAGCCGCCACACCCGGCGCAGCCCGCGGAACGAGGGCCCGTAGGCGAACCCGGCGGCGTCGAGGCGCTCATAGAGATCGTCGGCCGGGACCGGCTCGGCTCCGGCCGGCGGCCAGGCGGTGAGGTCGGGCGCGTCCCAGGAGCGGCCGGTGCCGAGCCGCCCGGTGGCGTGCGCGGTCCAGGTCTCGTCGGCGGCGCCGGAGCCGCGGGTGTGGATCTGCACCGGTCGGGTGCCGAACTCGTCGGCCGCCCCGACGGTCAGCTGGAGCTGGACCGCCCCGGCCTCCGGCAGCACGAGCGGCGCCTGCAGGGTCAGCTCGTCGAGCCGTTCACAGCCGACGGCCTCCCCGGCGCGCAGGGCCAGCTCGACCATCGCGGTCCCGGGCAGGATCACGGTGTCCATGACCCGGTGGTCGGCCAGCCACGGCTGATCGGCGATCGAGAGCCGGTTGGTGAACAGGTATCCGTCCGAGCCGGCGAGCGGCACGGCCGCGCCGAGCAGCGGGTGCCCGGCCGGAGCCAGCCCGAGCCCGGCCGGGTCGGCGGGTGCGTGGGAGGCGTCGAGCCAGTACCGCTGCCGCTGGAACGGGTAGGTAGGCAGTTCGACGACGGCCGCGGGCCCGAACACCTTCACCCAGTCCGGCGACCACCCGCTCACATGCGCCCGCGCGACAGCCGCCATCAGCGTCTCCGCCTCGTCCCGGTCCCGCCGAGCCACCGCAATCCCGTCCTCGACCAGCGCGGCCAGCACCCCGTCCGGCCCGACCTCCAGGAACCGGCTGACATTCGCATGCTGCAGCGCCTGCACACCATCGAAGAACCGAACGGTCTGCCGCACCTGCCGCACCCAGTAATCCGGATCCGTGAAGTCCGCGCCCAGATCCCCAGTCACATTCGACACCACGGGGATGGCGGGAGCCTGCGCCGGCACCGACGCGACAACGGCCCTGAACTCGTCAAGCATCCCGTCCATGTAGGCCGAGTGGAACGCGTGCGAGACGTTCAACCGCCGGGTCTTCACACCCAGCGACGCCGCGACCTGCTCCACATCGCCCGACAACACCACCGAGTCCGGCCCGTTCACCGCCGCGATCTCAGCACCCTCCACCAACGCCGCCCGCACAGTCGCCTCATCGGCCTGCACCGCGATCATCTGCCCACCAGCGGGCAGCGCCTGCATCAACCGGCCACGCGCCTCCACAATCCGGCACGCACCATCCAGATCCCACACCCCGGCGACATGCGCCGCCGCCAACTCCCCAATCGAATGCCCGAGCAGGAAATCCGGCTTCAGACCCCACGACTCCAACAACCGAAAAACCGACACCTCGAACGCGAACAACGCCGGCTGCGTCCACCGCGTCTGATCCAGATCCTCAACATCCCGCAAACCAGCGATGCGATCACACACCGCGTCATACGACGACGCGAACACCGGGAACGCCTCGTACAACCGGCGACCCATGTCCGGCCGCTGCGCACCCTGACCGGTGAACAGCATCGCCGAGCGGCCCGGACGGACCTGGCCGCGGACCACCGTGGAGTCCAGCCGCACCGCCCGGTGCTCGAACTGCGACCGGGTCGTGGCGAGGGAGAAGGCGACGTCGACACCGGCCGTCTCGAGCCACGCCAGCTGCGCGTCGAGCGCCGCCACCGAACGCGCGGCGACCGGCAGCGGGACGACCGGCAACACGGCCGGAGCGGCCGCAGCGCTGCGCGCGGGCGGAGCGGGTGGCTCCTCGATGATGACGTGGGCGTTGGTGCCGGAGATGCCGAACGACGAGACGCCCGCCCGGCGCGGGCGGTCGCCGGCCGGCCACGGCCGGGCCGCGGTGAGCAGCTCGACGGCGCCGGCCGTCCAGTCGATGCGCGTGGAGGGCTCGGTGACGTGCAGCGTGCGGGGCAGGGTGCGCTCCCGCATGGCCAGGACCATCTTCATCAGGCCGGCCACGCCCGAGGCGGCCTGGGTGTGGCCCAGGTTCGACTTGAGCGAGCCCAGCCAGAGCGGCTCGGACCGGTCCCGGCCGTAGGTCGCCAGCAGCGCCTGCGCCTCGATCGGGTCGCCGAGCGAGGTGCCCGTCCCGTGGGCCTCGACCGCGTCCACGTCGGCCGGCTCGAGGCCGGCGGCGGCGAGGGCGGCCCGGATGACCCGCTGCTGCGCGGGGCCGTTCGGGGCGGTGAGGCCGTTGGAGGCGCCGTCCTGGTTGACCGCGCTGCCCTTGACCACGGCGAGGACCGGGTGGCCGAGGCGGCGGGCGTCGGAGAGGCGCTCGACGAGGAGCAGGGCCACACCCTCGGCCCAGCCGGCGCCGTCGGCGCTGTCGGAGAACGCCTTGCAGCGCCCGTCCGGTGCGAGGGCGCGCTGCCGGCTGAACTCGACGAACGTGTCGGTGGAGGAGATGACGGTGACGCCGCCGGCCAGGGCCAGGGTGCAGTCGCCGCGCTGCAGCGACTGGATGGCCAGGTGCAGCGCGACGAGCGAGGACGAGCATGCGGTGTCGACGGTGAGGGCGGGGCCTTCGAGGCCGAACAGGTACGCGATGCGGCCCGACGCGACGCTGCCGGCGCTGCCGAGCGCGAGCTGGCCCTCGAAGCCCTCGGGGGCGTCGTGGAGGCGGCACACGTAGTCGTGGTAGTTCGAGCCGACGAAGACGCCGGTGCGGCTGCCGCGGGCGGCCTCGGGGTCGATCCCGGCCCGCTCGAACGCCTCCCAGGCCGTCTCCAGCAGCAGCCGCTGCTGCGGGTCCATGGCCATCGCCTCACGCGGCGAGATGCCGAAGAACTGCGGGTCGAACTCGGCGGCGTCGTAGAGGAAGCCGCCCTCGCGGGTGTAGAAGGTGCCGGCGTGCTCGGGGTCGGGGTGGTAGAGCCGGTCGAGGTCCCAGCCGCGGTCGGCCGGGAACGGTCCGACGGCGTCGACCTCGTCGGCGAGCAGCCGCCACAGGTCGTCGGGGCCGCGCACGCCGCCGGGCAGGCGGCAGCTCATGGCCACGATCGCCACCGGGTCGTCGGCCGGGGCCGCCGCGACCGGCCCGGCCGGAGTGGGCTCGGCGGATGCGTCCGGGGCGACGCCGAGCTCGCCGAGCAGGTGGCGGGTCAGGACGGTGACGGTCGGGTAGTCGAAGACCAGGGTCACCGGCAGCCGCAGCCCGGTGGCGGCGCCGAGCCGGTTGCGCAGCTCGACAGCGGTGAGGGAGTCGAAGCCGAGCTCCCGGAAGGCGCGGGTGGTGTCCAGGGCCTCGGGGTCGGTGAAGCCGAGGACGGCCGCGGCGACCTGGCGGACCAGGTGCGTGACCCGCGGCTCGCGGTCGGCGGCGGGCAGGGTGGCCAGCTCGCGGGCCAGCGGCACGGCGCCGTCGTCGCCGTCCGGGCCGCCGGCCGGGGCCGGGGCCGCCTCGGGCAGGTCGCGCAGGGCCGGGCTGGGGCGGGTCGCGGTGAACACGGGCGCGTACCGCTCCCAGTCGACGGCGGCGACGGCGATCGTCGTCTCGTCGTCGTCGAGCGCGCGCAGGAGCAGGTCCAGGGCGCGGTCGGGGTCCATCGGCAGCATCCCGGTGCGCCGGGCCCGCTCGCCCACCTCGCCGTCGGCGAGGCCGCCGCCGGCCCAGACGCCCCAGGCGACCGAGGTGGCGGTCCGGCCGGCGTCGCGGCGGTGCCGGGCGAGCGCGTCGAGGTAGCTGTTCGCGGCGGCGTAGCTGCCCTGGCCGGGGCCCCCGAGGACGCCGCCGAGCGAGGAGAACAGCACGAACGCGGTCAGGTCGAGGTCGCGGGTGAGCTCGTCGAGGTGGCGGGCGCCGCCGGCCTTGGGCGCGGCGACGGCGGCGGCGCGCCTGGCGTCGAGGCCGTCGATGACGCCGTCGTCGAGGATCGCCGCCGCGTGGAAGACCGCCCGCAGCGGCCGGTCGGCCGGGATGCTCGCGAGCAGGGCGGCGAGGGCGTCACGGTCGTCGACGTCGACGGCGGCGAGGGTGACCGCGCAGCCGGCCGCGGCGAGCTCGCGGGCCAGGTCCTGGGCGCCGGGCGCCGCGGGCCCGCGCCGGCCGGCCAGCAGCAGGTGCTCGGCGCCCTCGGCGGCGAGCCGGCGGGCCAGGTGGGCGGCGATGCCGCCGGTGCCGCCGGTGATGAGGACGGTGCCGTCGGGGCGCCACCGCCGCCCGCCGGTCGGGGCGCCGCCGCCGGCCCGCACGAGCCGGCGGGCGTGCAGGCCGGAGGGCCGGATCGCGACCTGGTCCTCGCCGTCGAGGCCGGCGACCGCGGCCGCGAGGCGCTCGGCGTCGCGGGCGGAGCACTCGGCCGGGAGGTCGGCGAGGCCGCCCCAGCGGTCCGGGTGCTCCAGGGCGGCGATCCGGCCGAGGCCCCACACCATCGCCTGGCCGGGGTCGAGCAGCGGATCGCCGGCGCCGACGGATACCGCGCCCTGGGTGACGCACCACAGCGGAGCCGGGCACCCCACGTCGCCGAGGGCCTGGATCAGCCCGAGCGTGCCGGGCAGGCCCGCCAGGAGCGACAGCACGCGCGACGGGGGCTCGGGGGCGTCGAGGGCGGCCCGGAGGTGGGCGGCGAGCGCGGCCCGGTCGGCATCCGCGGCGACGGCGACGATGTCCAGGCGGACCCCGGCGGTGGCGAGGCGGGCCAGGACCAGGTCGGCGGCGGGGCTCGGCGGGGGCGTGACGACGAGCCAGCGTCCGGTGGGCGGGGCCGGGGGCGGGTCGCTCAGCGGCTGCCAGCGGACCCGGTAGCGCCAGGAGTCGAGCTCGTGGCGGCGGGTCTCGCTGCGCCGCCACGCGGACAGGGCGGGCAGCAGGGCCTCGACGGCCTGCGGCTCGACGGCCAGGCCGGCGGCGAGCTCGTCCAGCCGCTGGGCCTCGACCAGCTGCCAGAACCGGGCGTCGACCGGGTCGGCGGCGGTGCCGGCCGGCGCGGCGGCGGACTCGAGCCAGAAGCGGCTGCGCTGGAAGGGGTACAGCGGCAGGTCGACGATCGGGCGGGCCGGGCCGAGGACCCGCTCCCAGGCGATCGGGACCCCTGTCACGTGCAGCGCGGCGAGTGCGGTCAGCCAGCGGGTGCGCCCGCCGTCGTCGCGGCGCAGCGATCCCGTGGCCACCGCCGGGGCGGCCTCGGCCTCGAGCGTCTCCTCGATCGCCGGCACGAGCACCGGGTGGGCGCTGACCTCGACGAAGGTGCCGACGCCGGCGGCGGTCAGGGCGGCCACGGCCGGGGCGAACTCGACGGTGTGGCGCAGGTTGCGGTACCAGTACTCCGCCCCGCCGAGCGCGATGTCGGCCGTGTCCGTGCCGACGGTGGAGCGGAACTCGACAGCGGCCGGGCCGGGGCGGACCGGGGCGAGCAGCTCCAGCAGCCGGTCGTGCAGCTCCTCGACGTGGGCGCCGTGGGAGGCGTAGTCGACGTCGACGCGGCGGGTCCGCACCCCGTCCGCGGCGCAGGCGGCGGCGAGCTCGTCGAGGGCGTCGACGTCGCCGGAGACCACGACCGAGGCGACCCCGTTCACGGCGGCGACGCCGAGACGGCCGGCCCAGGCGGCCAGGCGCTCCTCGGCCCGCTCGCGCGGCAGCGCCACCGACATCATGCCGCCGCGCCCGGCGATCGCGGCGAGGGCCCGGCTGCGCAGGGCCACGACCCGGGCGGCGTCGTCGAGGCTGAGCACGCCGGCGACGCAGGCGGCGGCGATCTCGCCCTGGGAGTGCCCGACCACCACGTCCGGGGTGACGCCGGCCGCCTGCCACAGGTCGGCCAGGGCGACCATGACGGCGAACAGGACCGGCTGGACGACGTCGACCCGGTCCAGGCCGGGGGCGCCGGGCTCACCGCGCAGGACAGCGGTGAGCGACCAGTCGACGTGCGGGGCCAGGGCCGCCTCGCACGCCGCGATCCGCTCGGCGAACACCGGCTCGGTGGCGAGGAGCTCGACGCCCATGCCGGCCCACTGCGAGCCCTGGCCGGGGAAGACGAACGCGATCCGGCCGGCCGGGCGGGCCAGGCCGGTGACGGTGGCCGGGCCCGGCGTCCCGGCGGCGAGCTCGCGCAGCTCGGCCTGGAGCGCGGCCCGGCCGGTGCCGATGACGGCGGCCCGGTGGGCGAGCGGGGTGCGGGTCGCGTGCAGGGACCACGCCACGTCGGCGGGTTCGTGATCCTCCAGGTGGGCCGCGAGCCGCCCCGCCTGGGCCCGGAGGGCGTCGTCGGTGTGTGCGGACAGCATCAGCGGTACAACCGCTGCATCGGGCTCGTCGACGGCCGGCGGCGGCGCACCGTGCGGCGCATCCTCCAGGATCAGGTGGGCGTTCGTGCCGCTGACGCCGAAGGACGAGACGGCGGCGCGGCGGGGGCGGTCCGTCGCGGGCCACTCGCGGGCCGCGGTGAGCAGCTCGACGGCGCCGGACTGCCAGTCGACGTGCGGCGACGGGGAGTCGGCGTGCAGGGTCCGGGGCAGGATGCCGTGGCGCAGGGCGAGGACTGTCTTGATGATGCCGCCGATGCCGGCCGCGGCCTGGGTGTGGCCGATGTTGGACTTGAGCGAGCCGAGCCACAGCGGCCGCCCCGGTTCGCGGCCCTGACCGTAGGTGGCCAGCAGCGCGTGGGCCTCGATGGGGTCGCCGAGCGCCGTGCCGGTGCCGTGGGCCTCGACGGCGTCCACATCGGACGGTTCGAGGCGGGCCGCGGCGAGGGCCTCGCGGATGACCCGCTGCTGGGCCAGGCCGTTGGGGGCGGTGAGCCCGTTGGAGGCGCCGTCCTGGTTGACGGCGCTGCCCTTGACGACGGCGAGGACGCGGTGGCCGTGGCGGCGGGCGTCGCTGAGCCGCTCCAGGACGAGCATGCCGGCGCCTTCGGCCAGGCCCATGCCGTCGGCCCGGTCGGAGAACGCCTTGCAGCGCCCGTCGGCGGCCAGGCCGCGCTGGCGGCTGAACCCGATGAACGCGGCCGGGGACGACATCACCGCGACCCCGCCGGCCAGCGAGAGGTCGCACTCGCCGCGCCGAAGCGCCTGCGCCGCCAGGTGTACCGCAACCATCCCGGACGAGCACGCGGTGTCGATGGTGACCGCGGGCCCCTCCAGGCCGAACGTGTAGGCGATGCGCCCGGACGCCACGCTGCTCTCGGTGCCGATGATGAGGTGGCCCTCGACGCCGTCGGGCACCTGGGCCAGGCGGGTGCCGTAGTCGCCGCCGGCCGCGCCGACGAAGACGCCGGAGCGGGTGCCGCGCAGCGTGCCGTGGCCGATGCCGGCCGCCTCGAACGCCTCCCAGGCGACCTCCAGCAGCAGCCGCTGCTGCGGGTCCATCGCGATCGCCTCGCGGGGCGAGATGCCGAACAGCTGCGGGTCGAACCGGGTGGCCCCGGCCAGGAAGCCGCCCTCCCGCACGTAGCTGCGCCCGGCCCGGTCCGGGTCGGGGTCGAAGAGGCCGTCGACGTCCCAGCCGCGGTCGCCGGGCAGCGGGCCGATGGCGTCGCGCTCGTCCAGCAGCAGCGCCCACAGGTCGGCGGTGGTCTCCACACCCCCGGGGAACCGGCAGCTCATGCCGACGATCGCGATCGGCTCGTCCTCGTCGACCGGGGCCGGCAGCGCGGCGGGGCCGCCGGTGCCCGCTCCGGCCGGCCCGAGGAGGTCGTCGAGGTGCGCGGCGAGGGCGGTGACCGTCGGGTGGTCGAAGATGATCGTCGAGGGCAGCGTGAGGCCGGTCGCGGTGCCGAGGGCGTCGCGCAGCTCCACGGCGGCGAGCGAGTCGACGCCGAGGTCGCGCAGCGGGCGGTGGTCGTCGACCGCTGACGCGTCGGTGTGCCCGAGCGCGGCCGCGGCGGCGGACCGGACCAGCTCGAGCGTGTTCGCCGGGCGCTCGGTCGTGGCCGGCGCGGGCGGCGGGGGTACCTCACCCAGGTCGGCGAGCAGCGGCCGCGGCCGGGCGGCGGCGAACAGCCGCAGGAACCGGGGCCAGTCGACGTCGGCGACGACGACCGCTGTGTCGTTGCGGTCCAGGGCGTGGTGCAGGGCCTCCAGCGCCGGGGCGGTCGCCATCGGCGTGATGCCGTGCCAGTTGGCGGCGCCGTCACGGGTCAGGCCGCCGCGCGTCATGCCCCCGCTCTCGGGGCTCCACATGCCCCAGGCGACGGAGGTGCCGGCGAGGCCGCGGGCGCGGCGGGCGGCGGCGATGGCGTCGAGGCAGGCGTTGGCCGCGGCGTACGCGGCGTGGTCGCCGCTGCCCCAGACCCCGGCGACGGAGGCGTAGAGCACGAACCGGTCGACGGTGTCGCAGTCGAACGCGGCGTCGAGGTTCAGGGCACCGTCCACCTTGGCCGCGAACGCCTCGTCGAGGTCGTCAGCGGTCGCGTCGGCGATCTTGCCGAGGACGCCGACCCCGGCCGCGTGCACGACGGTGCGGACCGGGCCGTGCTCGGCCTCGACGACGGCGACGAGCGCGGCGAGGGCGGCCATGTCGGCGACGTCGCACTGCGCGACGGTGACGCCTGCCCCGAGGGCGGCCAGCTCGTCGCGGAGCGCCTCGGCGCCGGGTGCGTCGATGCCGCGCCGGCTGACCAGCACGAGGTGGCCGGCGCCCTGGGTGGCCAGCCAGCGGGCGGTCTGGGCGCCGAGGCCGGTGGTGCCGCCGGTCACGAGCGCGACGCCGCGCGGGCGCCACACCGGCGCGGTGCCGGCGGCGGGGACCCGGGCGAGGCGGCGGACGCGGACGTTGCCGCCGCGGACGGCGAGCTGGTCCTCCGGGCCGTACGCACCGCCGAGGACGGCTCGCAGCGCGGCCCGGTCGGCCGGTCCGGCGTCGGTGGGCAGGTCGATGAGGCCACCCCAGCGGTCGGGGTGCTCGAGGGCGGCGACCCGGCCGAGGCCCCAGACGGCGGCCCGCAGGGGGTCGGCGACGGTGTCGTCGGCGACGGCCGCGGTGGTGACGTACCACAGCGGGGCGGTGATGCCGGCGTCGCCGAGGGCCTGGAGCAGCACGAGCGCGTCGAGGGCGGCGGCGGGCTCGGCGACCACGCCGGCGGGGCCGGGGCCGGCCGCGGCCCGCAGCCGCTCGGCGAGCAGGGCGCGGTCGGTGGTGGGGGCGACCAGGACCGGGTTGGCCCGGCCGCCGGCGAGCGCCTCGGCGAGGGCGGGGCCGCCGACGACGAGCCAGCGCCCGGCGATCCGGTCGGGCCCGGTCGGCGCGGACCGCCACTCCTCCCGGTAGGACCAGCCGCCGGTCGCCGGGGCGGCCCGGCGGTAGCTGTCGAGCCAGTACCGCTCCCGCTGGAACGGATAGGTCGGCAGCTCGACCGTCGCCGCGGCACCGAAGACCTTCGCCCAGTCCGGCGCCCAGCCCCGGGTGTAGGCCCGGCCGAGTGCGGCCATGAGCGTCTCGGCCTCGTCGCGGTCCTTGCGCGCGACGGCGATCCCGTCCTCGACGAGCGCGGCCAGCACCGCGTCCGGCCCGACCTCCAGGAACCGCGACACGCCTTCCTGCCGCAGCGTCTGCACCCCGTCGGCGAACCGCACGGTCTGCCGCACCTGCCGCACCCAGTAATCCGGTTCCGTCAGATCAGCGCTGAGATCCCCAGTCACATTGGACACCACGGGGATGGCGGGAGCCTGCGCCGGCACCGACGCCACCACAGCCCGGAACTCCTCCAACATCCCGTCCATGTAGGCCGAGTGGAACGCATGCGAGACATTCAGCCGCCGCGACTTCACACCCAGCGACGCCGCAACCTGCTCCACATCACCCGACAACACCACCGAGTCCGGCCCGTTCACCGCCGCGATCTCAGCACCGTCCACCAACGCCGCCCGCGCAGTCGCCTCATCGGTCTGCACGGCGATCATCTGCCCACCCGACGGCAACGCCTGCATCAACCGGCCACGCGCCTCCACAATCCGGCACGCACCATCCAGATCCCACACCCCGGCGACATGCGCCGCCGCCAACTCACCGATCGAATGCCCGAGCAGGAAATCCGGCCGCAGGCCCCACGACTCCAACAACCGGAAAACAGCGACCTCGAACGCAAACAACGCCGGCTGCGTCCACCGCGTCTGATCCAGATCCTCAGCATCCCGCAAACCAGCGATGCGATCACACACCGCGTCATACGACGACGCGAACACCGGGAACGCCTCGTACAACCGGCGACCCATGTCCGCCCGCTGGGCACCCTGACCGGTGAACAGCATCGCCGACAGGCCCTCGCGGACCTCGCCGCGGACCACGGTGCCGCCGAGCACGACCGCGCGATGCTCCAGCTGCGCGCGGGTGGTGGCCAGGGAGAACCCCACGTCGACCGGGTCGGCGGCCACGGCCCGCAGCCGCGACAGCGCAACCTCCAGTGCGGCCCCGGTGCGGGCGGAGACCGGCCAGGGCACGACCGGCAGTGCCGCGCGGGAGAGCGCCGCGGGCACCGGGGCCGGCGCCTCCTCCAGGATGACGTGCGCGTTGGTGCCGCTCGCGCCGAAGGCCGAGACCCCGATGCGGCGGGTGCGGCCGGTGGCGGGCCAGTCGCGCGCCGCGTCGAGCAGGGAGACCGCTCCCGCGGACCAGTCCACCCGGGACGCCGGCACGGAGGCGTGCAGGGTCCGGGGCAGGCGGCCGTTGCGCATGGCCAGGATCGACTTGATGACCCCGGCGACGCCGGCCGCGGCCTGCGTGTGCCCGATGTTCGACTTGAGCGTGCCCAGCCACAGCGGGTTGCCGGGGTCCCGGCCCTGCCCGTAGGTCGCCAGCAGCGCCTCGGCCTCGATCGGGTCGCCGAGGGTGGTGCCGGTGCCGTGGGCCTCCACCGCGTCCACGTCGGCCGGCTCCAGGCCCGCGTCGGCGAGCGCGGCCCGGATGACCCGCTGCTGCGCCGGCCCGTTCGGGGCGGTGAGCCCGTTGGAGGCGCCGTCCTGGTTGACGGCGGTGCCCTTGACGACGGCCAGGACGCGGTGCCCGAGCCGCTCGGCGTCGCTGAGCCGCTCGACGAGCAGCACGCCGACGCCCTCGCCCCAGCCGGTCCCGTCGGCGTCGTCGGAGAACGCCTTGCAGCGCCCGTCCGGGGCCAGGCCGCGCTGGCGGCTGAACTCGATGAACGACTGCGGCACGGCCATCACGGTGGCCCCGCCGACGAGGGCGAGCCCGCACTCGCCGAGCCGCAGCGAGCGCACCGCCAGGTGCAGCGCGACGAGCGACGAGGAGCACATGGTGTCGACGGTGACGGCCGGGCCGTGGGTGCCGAACGTGTAGGCGAGCCGGCCGGAGAGCACGGCGGCGGCGCCGCCGGTGAGCAGGTGCCCCTCGGTGCCCTCGGGCGCGAGCTCGGGTGCGGCGCCGTAGCCCTGGTGGCTGGCGCCGACGAACACGCCGGTGTCGGTGCCCTGCAGCGACTCCGGCGGCAGCCCGGCCCGTTCGAGGGCCTCCCAGGCGGTCTCCAGCAGCAGCCGCTGCTGCGGGTCCATGGCCAGGGCCTCGCGCGGTGAGATGCCGAAGAAGCCGGCGTCGAACTCGTCGGCCTCGTAGAGGAAGCCGCCCTCGCGGGCGTAGGTGCGCCCGGGGCGGCCGGGTGTCGGGTCGTAGAGCCGGTCGAGGTCCCAGCCGCGCCGGTCCGGGGCCGGCCCGACCGCGTCGCGCTCGGCGTCGAGCAGCGCCCACAGCTCGTCGGGGCCCGTGACACCGCCCGGGAACCGGCAGCCGATGCCGACGACGGCGATGGGCTCCCGGCCGCGGTCCTCGATCTCGCGGATGCGCCGGTTGGCCTGGCGCAGGTCGGCGGTGACCCGCTTGAGGTAGTCGCGGAGCTTGTCCTCGTTCGACACAGCGGCCTCCTGGGCTAGCTGACCGGTACGGCGGCCGACCGGACCGATCGGGCCAGGTCGGCGACGTGCTCGATCGTCGGGCGGCGCACGATGTCGCCGAGGCGGTCCATGAAGCGCTGCTCGTGCTCGGCCCCGACGACCGCGCGGCAGACCCCGGCCACCATCGAGAGCATGAGCAGCGAGTCGCCGCCGTACGTGTGGAAGTCCGCGTCGTCGGCCAGCCGGTCGGCGTCGACGCCGAGGGTGGCCGCCCACACCGCGGCCACGGCCCGGGTGAGCTCGTCGCGGTCCTGCTGCTGCCCGGCCGGCGCCGCGGCCCCGGCGAACGGGTCCGGCAGCGCCCGCACGTCGATCTTGCCGTTGACCGTGCGGGGCAGCTCGCCGACGACGGTGACGGTGGCCGGCACCATGTAGCGGGGCAGCCGCTCGCCGACGAACGCCTGGAGCTCCTCCGGTGCCGGGGCGGGGTCGGCGACCACGTAGGCGCAGAGGACCTTGTGGCCGCCGGCGGCGTGACGGGGTACCACCGCCGCTTTGGCAACCGCCGGATGCCGTTCGAGGGTCTGGGCGATCTCGGCCGGCTCGATCCGGTTGCCGAGGACCTTCACCTGGTCGTCGGCCCGGTTCAGGAACTCGATGACGCCCCGGGCGTTGACGCGCACGATGTCGCCGGTGCGGTACACCCGCGTGCCGTCGGCCAGGCGCACGAACCGCTCGGCGGTCAGCTCCGGGCGGCCGCGGTAGCCGCGGGCCAGCTGGACGCCGCCGATGACCAGCTCGCCGGCCTCGCCGGGGGCGGCGAAGCGGTGCTGGGCGTCGAGGACGTAGGCGGTGCAGTTCGGGGTCGGCACGCCGATCGGCACGCTCGCGGCGGTGTCGCGGCCCGGGTGGAACTCGTGCGCGACGACCTCGATGGTGGCCTCGGTCGGGCCGTAGAGGTTGAGCACCCGGCAGGCCGCCCCGAAGACCTCAAGGGTCTGCACGGCCAGGCTGCGGCGCAGGACCTCGCCCGCGGCGGCGACGACGAGCACGCCCGCGGGCCGCACCCCGAGCTCGCAGACGAGCTCCAGCAGCGACGGGGTGAGCGTCAGCACGGTCGGCGCGTCCTCGGTGAGCAGCCGGCGCAGTGTCGCGTGGTTGAGCTCGCCGCCGGGCAGCAGCAGGGTGCCGCCGGCCAGCAGGGGCAGGAACAGCGAGGTGCACGAGACGTCGAACGCGAACGAGGTCAGCAGCGGCATCCGGGTGGCCGCGTCCACGCCGAGCATGGGGGTGGCCCAGGCGACGTAGTTGGACAGCGACAGGTGCTCGATCTCGACGCCCTTGGGCCGGCCGGTGGAGCCGGAGGTGTAGATGACGTAGGCGAGGTCGCCGGGGCCGACGGCCGGCTCGACCCACCCGGGCGGCGGCTCCGTCGGCAGCGTGCCGAGCTCCAGGGCGCCCGGCACCGGGCGTGGAGCGTCCACCAGGCACAGTGGCGCCCCGGCGTCGGTGAGGATGTCGGCCAGGCGGGCGTCCGGGTGGGCGGTGTCCAGGGGCAGGTAGGCGGCGCCGGCCCGCAGCACGCCCCAGATCGCGGCGACGGCGGGGCGGCCGCGCTCGGCCAGGACACCGACGACATCACCGGACCCGATACCGCGCTCCTGCAGGGCGGCGGCGATCGCCCGGGAGCGACGGTCCAGGTCCGCATAGGTGTACTGCCCGTCGCGATCCACCACCGCAATCGCATCGGGGGTGGCCGACGCCTGCGCGGCGAACCCGACGACAACTGTGGTCTGCGGGACGACACGAGCTGTGTCGTTCGCCGCCCACGTGCGCAGCGCGGCCGGGGACAGCGCCTCCTCGATCGCGTCCAGGACGGCCTCGGCCCGCTCGGCGATGCCGGGGCCGTCGTGCCAGCTGAGCACGATCTCGGTGTGCCCGGCGCACTCGACCACGTCGATCTCGCAGGGGCCGCCGGCCGGGGCGGTGGACAGCGAGTACAGGGCGGTGGCGGCGAACCCGGCACCGCTGAACCCGGCGACGTCGACCCGGCCGAGGTGGGCGAGGGAGCAGTGGGAGGCGTACCTGTCGGTCTTGGCGGCCTTGCGCTCCAGTGCGCCGTTGATGAACCGCAGCACCGGGATCGGCATCTTCAGCACCGCCGGGTCGAGCCGGGCCTGGGCGTCGCGCTCCTCGGCCAGCAGCGTGAGCAGCCGCTCGTGGGTCGTCGACCAGTCCTGGCCGGTGGGCACGGCGAACGGCACGCTGTGCGAGAGGCTGGCGGTGGAGCGGGTCTCGGGGGCGTACCGCCGCAGGTTCACCGGCACCGAGAAGCGGGCCTCCGGCGCGCCGGTGAGCGGGGCGATGACGGTGGCGAGGCGGGCGACGAGCCCGGCGTGGTAGCCGTCGATGCTGCGCCGCACCCACAGCGTGCGCCGGCCGGGGCCGGGCTTGCCCAGCAGCGCCGGGTAGTCGAGGCCGGGCGGCTGCGGCTTGCCCTCCAGCGGGGGCAGCAGGTCCGTCTCGGTGACGGTGTCGGGCGCGCCGACGAGCGGCTCGCCGCGCAGGGCCCGGAACACGTCGGCGGCCCACAGCAGCACCCCGCCGGCGTCCATCACGGCGTGCGCGGCCCGGAAGACGATGGCCGGGTCCTGCTCGCCCACGAGCAGCACCTCGCAGGTCGGCCCGCGCCGGTCGTCGAGCGCCACCTGGAGGTCGGGGAGGTCGACCACCCGGCCCGCGGCGACGGTGCGCACGGCCGGGGGTGTGCCGGTGTCGACCCAGGTGCGGCCGCGGCGGACCAGGCGGGTGCCGGGGCAGGCGTCGGCGGCGGTGGCGACGGCCGCGGCGAGCCGCTCGGCGTCGATCCGGCCGGTGCCCTCGACCGCGAGCTGCAGGACCGGCGCGGTGCCCTTGGGGTGCGCGGCGATCCACCACTCGACGGGCGAGACGGGCCGGCGGAACTCAGTGGACGGCAAGGTCGCCTCCCTCGGGCGGCTTGGGTTGCTGCCCGGAAGTATGGTCGGCCCCGGCCTCGTGCGGCCGGGGCCCGGAGGATCTCTAGAAGAACCCTCAAACTGCGGTGAGCCGCACGGCGTCGACGAGCTCCGCGGTGCGCACCATCGACGCCAGCCCGGCCTGCTCCGCCGGGTGCCGCGCGGTCCGGCCGGCCAGCGCCGCGGCGGCGAACGACGCGACAGCGCCGAGGAACTGGTGCGCGGGCGGGAGCGTCAGCTCCTCGACGTGGTCCTGGCGCTCGATGCGCAGCACCGGCGGCCAGGTCGCCTGCGGCGTGAACGCGCGGTCCATGACGATCCGCCCGGCACTGCCCCAGAGGGTGTACCGCGATCCGTACGCGTGCTGGAACCCGAACTGGGCCGACGCGAAGACCCCACCGGCCGAGACGAGCAGCGCCTGCCCGGCCACGTCCACCCCGCGCTGCGGGTCCATCCGCAGCGCCCCGCCGACGACCCGCAGGTCGTCGCCGAGCAGCAGCTGGGCGGCGCGCAGCGGATACACGCCGGCGTCGAGCAGTGCGCCGCCGCCGAGCTGCGGCACGTAGCGGATGTCGCCGTCGGGCAGCGGCGGGAAGCAGAACTCGCCGGTGAACGTGCGCGGCTCCCCGATCCGCCCGTCGGCGACCAGCTGCGCGACCCGCGCGTGCTGCGGGTGGTGCAGGAACGTGAAGTTCTCGCGCAGCAGCCGGTCGGCGCCGGTGGCCGCCCGGACCAGCTCCCGGGTCTCGTCGGCGCTCGTCGCGGCCGGCTTCTCGACGAGCAGGTGCTTGCCGGCGGCGAGGACCTTCGCGCCCCACGGCCCGTGCAGGGCGGTCGGCAGCGGCAGGTACACGGCGTCGACGTCGTCGCGTTCGAGCAGCTCGTCGTAGCCGGCGGCGGCACAGCCGAACTCGGCCGCGAACGCCTTGGCCTTCTCGGGGTCGCGGCTGGCGACAGCGCTCAGCGTGGCCTCGGGGCAGGCGGCGATGGCCGGCATGGTGCGCCGCCGGGCGACCGACGAGCAGCCCAGCACGCCGAAGCGGATGCGTCTGTCCACGGTAGGGCTCCTCAGGACTCGGCGCGGCGGGCGGAGACGATGTGGACGCTGGCCCCGGCGAAGACGTCCTCCTGGAAGACCTCGGGCGTGAACCCGGCCGCCGTGAGCAGCGCGACGACGGCGTCGAGGTTGCCGTCGACGGCGTGGACCTCGGCCACGACGCAGCGGATGTGCGCCCACTGCTCGGGCCGCACGCCGCGCAGGACCGGCAGCTCGGCCCGCTCGACGTCGATCTTGAGCAGCGCGACCTCGGCGATGCCCTGCTCGTCGAGCACGTCGCCGAGCGTGCGGACCTCCACCGGGTAGCGCTCGGCACCGTCGCGGAAGCCGCGCCAGAAGTCATCCCGGGTGCTCTCGTCCACGCCGAAGTTGGTCAGGACGGCGGCCATGTTGCGCTCGTCGTCGGCGTCGTCGGCCGCGATCGTGGCCATCATGGTGTGGTTGGGCAGGAACGTGAGCTCGGCGACGCCCGGCTCGGCCCCGAGGGCCACGTTGAACGCGGTGACGCCGGGCATGAGCCGGGCCACGTTGTCGGCGAGGCACGCGTAAGTGCGCCGGGCCGGCTCGAAGGCGAGCACGCGCAGGCCGGGGACGCGGTCGGTGAACGACAGCGCGGTCAGGCCGATGTGGGCGCCGACGTCGATGACGACGTCACCGGCGGCGAGCCCGGTCAGCCCGGCGTCGTACGGCGAGCCCGCGCTCAGGCTCGGCCAGACCATCGTGTCCTGCGCAGTGGTGCAGGTGATGACCCGCCCGTCGTCGAGGGCGACGGAGTGCAGATCGGAGACCGCGGCGGTCATGAGGAGCCTTCCTGGGACGGGGCGACATGCCGGACGAATGCTTCGACGCAGTCGGCCGCGGCGGCGGCACCGCCGGCGGCCCGGATGGAGTCGCGCAGCTGCCGGGCCCGGTCGCGCACCGCGGTGTCGACGAGCATCCGCTCGATCGCGGCCCGCAGGGTGGCGGCGGTGAGCCCGGCCGGGTCCAGCACCCGTCCGGCGCCGACCTCGGCGATCCGGTCGGCGTTGGCCTGCTCCTCGGCCATCTGCGGCACCGCCAGCATCGGCACGCCCTCGTGGAGCGCCTCCATGGTGCTGCCCATGCCGGCGTGGGTGATGAACAGGTCGGCGTGGCGCAGCACGTGCAGCTGGGCCACGAACCGGCGCAGCTCGACGTTCGGCGGCGGGGTGCCCAGGGCCGCGTGGTCGACGCCGTCGCCGGTGGCGATGACCACGTGGCCGCCGAGGTCGGCGACCGCCTCCATGCAGGTGCGGAAGAAGCCGGGGTTCTGGTTGTAGATGGTGCCGAGGGTGACCAGGATCAGCGGGCCGCGCTCGTGCGGGCGCTGCCAGGAGCCGAGGAAGCGCCGCTCGTAGAGGCACGGGCCGACGAAGCGGTAGGCCTCGTCGAACGTGTCGCCCCGCGGCTGGAACTCCTTCGGGATGAACACGATGCGCCGGGCCGCCCCCTCGCCGGTGAGCAGCTCCTTCGGCGTGACGGCGGCGCCGCTGCGCTTCAGGTAGCCGCCGAGGCGCAGCAGGAACGCCCACAGCCGGGGCTGCAGCGGGTTGAGCCGGGTGTACTTCTGGCTCATCGACCACTCGGCGTTGGACATCAGCATCGGCGACACCTGCACCGAGGGCCGCTCCCACCTGGCCGCGAGCAGCCGGCCCCACCAGGCCGCGTTGTCGTAGACGACGACGTCGGGCCGCTCCGGGAACGCACCGTCCAGCAGCGGCACCAGCGCCTGGGTCTCGGCCAGGCTGGCCGCCATCGCGTCGACGAGGCTGCGGCCGCTGAACGTGAACGAGCGGAAGTCGCCCGGGTGCTGCTCGGTGTAGGTGACGACGTCGGAGCTGACCTCGGCCACCCGTTCGGCGAAGTCGGCGGTGGTGGCGTAGGTGACGTGGTGGCCCCGGTCGCGCAGCTCGGCGGCGAGGCCCAGTGTCGGGTTGACGTGCCCGGCCGACGGCGGGGCGAAGAAGGCGATGCGGGCCACCGCGCTCAGCCCCCGGTCCGGCTCTTGGTCCAGCGGAACGTCAGCAGGCACAGCACCAGCCCGGCGACGACCCAGCCGGCGAGGGCGGCGGCGACCCAGCCGAGCTGCCAGCTGTGCGCGGCCTCGTGCGCGGCGAAGCTGTCGGGCAGGAACACCGAGCGCAGGCCCTGGCACATCCACTTGAGCGGGAAGATCGAGGCGACGTTCTGCAGCCACGGCGGCAGGTCGGTGAAGACGAGCGCGGCGCCGGAGATGAACTGCAGCACGAACGCGAACGGCGCGACGACGGCCGGGGCCGAGCGGCTGTTGCGCGGCAGCGACGACAGCGCGATGCCGCACAGCGCGCAGGCGGTCACGCCCAGCACGCTGACCCAGGTGAACGTCCACCAGGCGCCCCCGTCGCGGGGCAGGTGCGTGCCGTAGAACAGCACCGACACCGCCACCAGGACCGCGGTCTCCACGACGCTTGTGACGAGCACCATGATGACCTTGCCGATGAAGTAGGCCGAGCGCGGCATCGGCGTCGCCGCGATGCGCTTGAGCCCGCCCCGGTCCCGCTCGATCGCGATCGAGATGGCCAGGGTCTGGAAGCCGGTGACCATCAGGCCGGTGGCGATGACGCCCGGCACCAGATAGTCGCTGTAGGAGACGCCGGGCGCGATCTCGCCGCCGAACATCGAGCTGAAGATGATCAGCGCAAAGACCGGGAAGAGCAAAGAGAAGACGACGGTCTCGGTACCGCGGAAGAACTGCAGCAGCTCCAGCTGCCCCCGGCGCCAGCCCAGTCGGGCGATGCGCTTGATGCGGCCCGGGCTGAACCGGGCCGGGGCGGCCGGGCGGGGCGGGGCGGCGGTGACGGCGCTCATCGGTCCTCCGGGCTGGCGCCGGCGGCGCCGATCATCGTCAGGTAGACGTCTTCGAGGCTGGGCCGGTGCACGGTGAGGCCGGGCGCCTCGCCGCCGAGGCGGGCATGCAGGTCGGCGATGAACTTCGTCGGTGCGGTCGTGGCCGCGCTCTGCGGGCCGTCGGCGCCGCTCCAGCGCACGACGGTCGCCTCGGTGTCGCGCCCGCCGAGCGTCTGCGGCACGCCGACGTCGAGGATGCGCCCGCCGACGATCACGGCGACCCGGTCGGCCAGGTGCTCGGCCTCGTCGAGGTAGTGGGTGGTGAGCACGATCGTGGTGCCGCCGGCCGCGAGGTCGCGGATGAGCTGCCAGAAGTCCCGGCGGGCCTCCGGGTCGAAGCCGGTCGTGGGCTCGTCGAGGAACAGCACCTCGGGCCGCCCGACGATGCCCAGGGCCACGTCGAGGCGGCGCTGCTGGCCGCCGGAGAGCTTCGACGCGCGCGCCTTGCGCTTCGCGCCGAGCCCGACCCGCTCGATGAGCTCGCCCGGGTCCTGCGCGTCGGGGTAGTAGCCGGCGAAGTGCTCGAGCACCTCACCGACGTTGAGGTCCTCGAACTCGCCGGTGGTCTGCAGCACCACCCCGATGCGGGCCCGCCAGTCCTCGCCGGCGCGGTAGGGGTCGGTGCCCAGCACCGAGACCGTGCCGCCGTCGCGGGGCCGGAACCCCTCCAGGATCTCCACGAGCGTCGTCTTGCCGGCGCCGTTGGGCCCCAGCACGGCAAAGATCTCCCCCGGGTGTACCTCGAGATCGACGTCGTGCAGCGCGACGCTGGAGCCGTACAGCTTGCGCAGGCCCTTGACCTCGATCGCCGGGCCGCCCTCGTTGCCGAGCGGTCTCATGCCACGTCCTCCTCAGGGGTAGTGCGGGCCGCGTCGGCGACGCCGGCGAGGGTCGGCCGCCGGACGATCTCGCCCAGCCGGGCCATGAACGCCCGCTCGCGCTCGGGGCCGACGACGTCGGCGCACACCCCGGCGAGCATGGCCAGCAGCAGCACGGAGTCGCCGCCGAGCTGGTGGAAGTCGGAGGTGCCGGTCAGCTCCCCGGCGCTGACCCCGAGGGTGCGGGCCCAGACCCGGGCGACAGCGGCCTGCACCGGGTCGAGCGCCGCACCGGCGGCGGTATGGAGTGCGCCGGCCGGGAAGGGGTCGGGCAGTGCGCCGGTGTCGATCTTGCCGTTGGCGGTCCGGGGCAGCTCGCTCACCACCGTCACGGTCGCCGGGACCATGTGCCGGGGCAGCCGCTCGGCGACGAACGCCGTCAGCTCGCCCGGGCCGGTGCCGGCGGCGACGACGAAGGCGCAGAGCACCTTGGCGCCGGCCGGTGAGGTACGCGCGACGACCGCGGCCCGGCGGACCTGCGGGTGCTCCTCCAGCGCGGCGGCGACCTCGGCCGGCTCGACCCGGTGGCCGTCGACCTTCACCTGGTCGTCGGCGCGGCCGAGGAACTCGATCTCGCCGGAGGGCAGGAGGCGGGCGAGGTCGCCGGTGCGGTACACCCGCGAGCCGTCGGCCAGGAACGTGAAGCGCTCGCGGGTCAGGTCGGGCCGGCCGCGGTAGCCCCGGGCCAGCTGGGCACCGCCGAGGTACATCTCCCCCGGCTCACCCGCCGGGACCGGGCGGCGCTCGCCGTCGAGCAGGTGCACCGTGCAGTTGGCGGCCGGGCGGCCGATGGGCACTGTCGGGCCCGCGTCGTGCTCGGGCCGCACCCGGTTGACGACGCAGCCGACAGTCGCCTCGGTCGGCCCGTAGTGGTTGAACAGCCGGACCTGCGGGCCGAACTGCTCGCGGGCGCGCCGGGCCACGGCCGGGCGCAGCGGCTCGCCGCCGCACACGAGCAGCCGCACGCCGCGCGGCCGGACGTCGAGCCGGCCGATGAGGTCGAGGTGTGACGGGGTGAGCTTGAGCGCGTTCGCGCCGGACTCCTCCAGCAGGTGGCGCAGGCTGAGGTGGCTGGCGTCGCCGGGCACGAGCACGAGTGGGGCGCCGGCCAGGGTGGACAGGTACAGCGCGGTGTTGGGCAGGTCGAACGCGGGCGAGGTGAACAGCGCGAACGACGTCTCGGCGTCGACCTCGAACTCGCGACCGGCCCAGTCGACGTAGTTCGCGAGGGACCCGTGGGTGACCTCGACGCCCTTGGGCCGCCCGGTCGAGCCGGAGGTGTAGATGACGTAGGCCGGGTCGTCCGGCCCCGGCGCCGCCGCGGCGGGCGGTGCCCCGGGCTCCGGGAGGTCGTCGAGGATGACGGCGGTGCCGAGCAGGGCCCGGCCGGCGTCGGCGCGGCTGAGCAGGTGGACCTTCGCGCCGGCGTCGCTGAGCAGCCCGGCCAGGCGGGCGTCCGGATGCCCGGGGTCCAGCGGCAGGTAGGCCGCGCCGGCCTTGAGCACGCCCCACAGGCCGGCGACCGCCCACGGTGCGCGGTCGGCGAGCAGCCCGACGACCTCGCCGCGGCCGACGCCGAGCTCGTGCAGCCGGGCGGCGACGGCGTCGGAGCGGGTGTCGAGCTCGGCGAAGGTCAGCTCGCCCGCGGGACCGCGCAGCGCTACCGCCTCCGGCGTGCGGGCCACGACGGCCCGGAACCGGTCCACGACCGTGCCGTCCGCGACCGGCCGGGCGGTGTCGTTGCCCGGCCAGTGGCGCGCGGCGGCCGGGGTCAGCGCCTCGACGACGGCGTCCAGCGCGGCGGCCATCCGCTCGGCGTTGCCGGGGCCGTCGCGCCAGGTCAGCGTCAGCTCGGTCCGGCCGCCGCACTCCACGCTGTTGAGCTCGGGGGCGCTGACCGCGGCCAGCAGCGGCAGCAGGTAGGTGGTGCGGGCCTCGAAGCCCGGGGCCGAGCAGGCGGCCAGGTCGGTGCGGCCGAGGTGGGACAGGACCGTCGCTGACGCGTGCCTGTCCTTGCGCCCGGCCTCCATGAACCGGATCAGGCCGCGCAGGGCCGGCACCGGCATCTTCAGCAGGTTGGGGTCCAGGCGCCAGGTGACCTCGCGGCCCTCGGCCATGGCGGCCAGGATCCGCTCGTGCAGTGCCTCCCACGGCTCGCCGGCGTCGACGTCGAACAGCTCGGTCTGCAGCAGGTTGCCGGTGGTGCGCGCGCCGGGCCCGTGCCGGCGCAGGTCGAAGGCGATCGCGAAGCGGGCCGCGGGCAGCGCGTAGGCGGCGGTGAGCGCGGTGGCGACCCGGGCCACGAGCCCGGGGTGGTGCCCGTCGACGGTGCGCCGGGCCCACACCGTGCGCGGGCGGCCCCGTCCGGGGCGGCCGAGCGGGGACGGGTACCAGGTGTCGGGTTTGCTCTCGGCGTTGGTGATGCCGAGCGCGTCGAACACGTCGGTGTCGGTGTGGGTGCCGGCCGCGCCGAGCAGCGGCTCGCCGCGCAGGGCCCGGAAGACGTCGTCGATCCACATGGCCTTGCCGCGCCCGTCCATGACGGCGTGGGAGGCGCGGAAGACGACGGCCGCTGGGTCACCGGGGCACCACAGGACCTCGCACCAGCCGCCGTCGCGGTCCGGCAGCGGGTCGTGCAGCGCGGCGAGGTCGGTGTACGGGCGGCCCGCGGCGGCGGCGACCCGCACGCGCGGGGCCCGGCCGGAGTCGACCCACGTCTGGCCCTCACGGCGCAGCCGGGAGCCGGGGTTGGCCACGCCGGCCGCCTCGACCGCCGCCCGCAGTGCCTCCTCGTCGAGCGCGCCGACGCCCTCGACGACGGTCTGGATGACCGGCGGGATGCGGCGCGGATGCGCGACGAACCACCAGTCGGTCGCCGAGACGGGCCGGCGGTAGGGCTCGCTCACCGCGCGCCGCCGGTGGCCGCGCTGACGAGCGCGGCGGTCAGCATGGTGTCGGCGCGGCGGCGGGCCAGCAGCGCGAAGGCGGCGGTGAGCACGGCCAGGTCGCGGCCGGGCCAGTCGCCCTCGGCCTCGACGAGCAGCGGCCCGCGCCCACCGGCCGGCATGGTGATGCCCACGTGCACGCCGTCGGCGGTGAGCACGCCGTAGAAGTGGCCGCGGTCGCGGGAGGCGGCCCAGCGCACGCCGCCGAGCCCCGGGATCGCCGCGCGCTCGGGGTCCAGGCGCACCAGCGGCTCCCGCTCGGGCCCGGCCCAGGCGGCCCGGCGGCGCAGCCCGGGGCTCTCCACCGGGACGACGCCGGCCCCGGTGGTGATGGTGCCGCGGCGCAGCCGGCGGTCGGCGGCCAGCGAGCCGCGGACCGCGCCGTCGGCACCGGTGAGGACGTAGGCGCCGCTCTCCCGCGTGATCGTCTGTCGGTCCATGGTGCCTCCCAGCGTTCGTTGTCTGCTCAGCCGGCGGCGGTGGCGGCCGGCTGCCGTCCGTCCGCTGGCGACTGCTGCCCGTCCCCGACCGTCGGCTGGTGCCCGTCCCGGACCGTCAGCTGGTGCCCGTCCCGGACCGTCAGCTGGTGCCCGTCCCGGGCGGATCGGGCCAGTTCGCTGACCCGGGCGAGGGTCGGTTCCCGGATGATGGCGCCGAGCTGCGCCATGAACGCGGCCTCGGCGCCGGCGCCGACGACGTCGTGGCTGACCGCCGCGAGCATCGTGAGCAGCTGGACGGAGTTGCCGCCGAGCTGGTGGAAGTCGGCGCTGCGGTCGAGGCGCCCGCCCTCGACGCCGAGCGTGCGGGCCCACACGCCGGCGACGGCCGAGACGACCTCGTCCTGCTCCGGCGCCAGGTCTCCGCCGGCACCGGTGCCGGGAGTATCGGCGCCGGCGGCGAACGGGTCGGGCAGCGCGGCCACGTCGACCTTGCCGTTGGCGTTGTGCGGGATCGTGTCCACGACGAGCGTCGCGGCCGGGACCATGTACCGCGGCAGGTGACCGCCGAGGAACGCGTCCCAGTCGGCCGGCTCCGCGCCCGCCTCCAGCACGACGTAGCCGGCCAGCTGCTTCTGCTCCGCGCCGGGGCGGGCCCGGGCGACGACGACGGCGCCGGCCACGGCCGGGTGCGACTGCAGCACCTGGGCGATCTCGGCCGGCTCGATCCGGTAGCCGTTGACCTTCACCTGGTCGTCGGCGCGGCCGATGAACTCCAGCTCGCCGCCGGGCCCGACGCGGGCGAGGTCGCCGGTGCGGTACACCCGGGTCCCGTCGGCGAGGTGGACGAAGCGCTCCCGGGTCAGGTCGCGCCGGCCCCGGTAGCCGCGGGCCAGCTGGGCGCCGCCGAGGTACATCTCCCCCGGCTCCCCGGCAGGCACGAACCGGCGCTGCTGGTCGAGCAGGTGCACGGTGCAGTTGTCCATCGGCACGCCGATCGACACGGCCGGTGCGGCGCCGTCGGCCGGTTCGTACGTGTGCAGCGTGAGCCCGACGGTGGCCTCGGTCGGCCCGTACATGTTGAGGATGCGGCAGTCCGGCCCGAACTGCTCCTGCGCGCGGGCCGCGACCGGGCCGCGCAGCTGCTCGCCGACCACGACGAGCGTGCGCACGCCGGCCGGGTGCAGGTCGAGGCGGCCCATGAGGTCGAGGTGGGACGGGGTCAGCGAGATGGTGTCGGCGCCGGAGGTCTCCACCAGCCGGCGCATCGTCACGTGGCTCGGCTCGCCGGGCTCCAGCACCAGCGTGCCGCCGACGCACAGGGGCGTGAACAGCGCCGTGTTGGACAGGTCGAACGCCAGGCTGGTGAAGACCGCGAAGGCGGTGCCGGGGCCGACGCCGAACCGCTCGGCGGTCCAGTCGACGTAGTTGGCCAGGGCCGCGTGCTCGATCTCCACGCCCTTGGGCTTGCCGGTGGAGCCGGACGTGTAGATGACGTAGGCCAGGTCGGCCGGAGCCACTGACACGACACCGGCATTGGTATCGCCAGTGCCGACCTCGTCGAGCACGACGCGCACGTACTGCGGGCCGACGGCCGCGCGCTGCGCATACGCCTGCTCGACGAGGCACACCTGGGCCCCGGCGTCGGCGAGCAGTCCGGCCAGCCGGCCGTCGGGGTGCTGGACATCCAGGGGCAGGTAGGCGGCGCCGGCCTTGAGCACGCCCCAGATGCCGGCGATGGCGTGCGGTGAGCGCCCGGCGAGCAGCCCGACGACCGAGCCGGGCCGCACGCCCAGGTCCCGCAGGCGGGCGGCGACGGCGTCGGAGCGCGCGTCGAGCTCGGCGTAGGTCAGCCGGCCGTCCGGCCAGCGCACTGCCTCGGCGTCGGGGGTCGCGGCGGCCCGGGCCCGGAACCGGTCGACGACGGTGGCCGCGGGCAGCTCGCGCGCTGTCGCGTTGGGGGCCCAGGTCCGCAGTGCGGCCGGGGACAGCGCCTCGGCGACGGCGTCGAGGACCTCGCCCATGCGCTCGGCCGCGCCCTCGCCGTCGCGCCAGGTCAGCGTCAGCTCGGTCCGGCCGCCGCACTCGACCAGGTTGAGGTCGGGCGGGCTGGCCGCGGTCAGCAGTGGGATGGGGTACAGCGTCCGGGCCTCGAACGCGGGCCCGCACAGGTCGGCGGGCTCGATCCGCCCCAGGTGGGCCAGGACCGTCGCGGAGGCGTAGCGGCGCTTGGCCGCCGCGCCGTTCTCCATCACCTTGATCAGCGTGCGCAGCACCGGCCGGGGCAGCTTCAGCAGCCCGGAGTCGATCCGGCCGCTGACCTCGCGGCCCTCGGCCATCGCGGTCAGGATGCGCTCGTGCAGGGCCTCCCACGGCTCGCCGGCCGCGGTGTCGAACAGCTCGACCTGGGAGAGGTTGCCGGTGGTGCGCACGCCGGGCACGTGGCGGCGCATGTCGAAGGCGACGGCGAAGCGGGCGGTGTCCAGGCCGTAGGCGGTCGTGAGCGCCCCGGCGACCTTGGCGACCAGGCCGGCGTGGTAGCCGTCGACGGTGCGCCGGGCCCAGGCGGTGCGGCGCTCGCCGCTGGGCTGCCCGAGCGGCGACACCCAGTCGATCTTCGGCGCCGGGGGCTTCTCGGCCGGGGCCGCGAAGCGGTCGAAGACGTCGTCCTCGGTGATCGGGTCGGCCGCGCCGAGCGGCGCCTCACCGCGCAGCACGCGGAAGACGTCGGCGATCCACAGCGCCATGCCGGGCCAGTCCATGACGGCGTGGTTGGCCCGGAAGACCACCGCGGCGGGCTCACCCGGGCACCACAGGACCTCGCAGAACGCGCCGTCGGGGGCGGGCAGCGGCTCGTGCAGGGCGTCGATGGCGGCGACGGTGCCCGGGCCGCCGGCGGCGCCCTTGACGGTCCGCACGCGCGGCGGCGCGCCGCCGGTGAGCCAGTGGCGGCGGGTGCCGGTCAGCGCGGTGTCGGGGCAGGCGACCGCGACGGCGGCCACGGCGTCGCGCAGGGCGGCCGGCGTGATGGTGCCGGTGCCCTCCACGACGGCCTGGATCACCGGTGAGACCGACGCCGGGTGGGCCAGCCACCACCTGTCGCTGGCCGAGACGGGCTTGCGGATCGTACCGTCCGGAACATCGACGCTCATCGCACCCCTCGCTTGGGTCGCAGCCAGTCCGGTCCGGTTCTAACACCTCCGGTGCTGGTGGATTCCTTAAACGCGAGCGCCGCCCACCGGGCCGGCGGCGCCAAGATTGCGAAGACGACCAGTCTCGCTGTGCTACCGCCCGAGCCCTTGCAATACCGCCCCTAACGTGCTGTACCGGCGTGGCCGGACGAGCGCCCCGCCCAGTGCGACGCACCGAGGAGGTGGCGCGTGTCCCGAACGACGACACTGCTGGACCGGGCCGGGCCCGGCGACCGCGCGCCCGCCGGCCGGCGTTTCACGACGTCGGCGACGGTCGACGGCCGGTTCACGACGAGTGACGAGTGCCTGGCCTGGCTGGCCGAGCAGCGCGAGATCCAGGCGTACTCGGTCGAGCGCGTGCCGTTCGATCAGCTGGCCGGCTGGCACTTCGCCCCGGACACCGGCAACCTGATGCACCACACCGGCCGGTTCTTCACCATCGAGGGCCTGGAGGTGCAGCTCAACCCGTTCCGGGTGCCGAGCTGGACCCAGCCGATCATCGTGCAGCGCGAGATCGGCATCCTGGGCATCCTGGTCAAGGAGTTCGACGGGGTCCTGCACTGCCTGATGCAGGCCAAGATGGAGCCGGGCAACCGCAACCTGGTGCAGCTCTCCCCCACGGTGCAGGCGACCCGCTCCAACTACACCCGGGTCCACAAGGGACGCACGATCCCCTACCTGGAGTACTTCACCGCACCGCGCAGCGGCCGGGTGATCGCCGACTCGCTGCAGTCCGAGCAGGGCGGCTGGTTCCTGCACAAGCGCAACCGCAACATCGTCGTGGAGACCGACGAGGACGTCGAGGTGCTGCCCGGCTTCCGGTGGATGACAGTGGCGCAGGTGCAGCGGATGCTGCGGCTGGACGACGTGGTGAACATGGACGCCCGCACGGTGCTGTCCATCATGCCGTTCGAGCGGCCGGAGACGACGACCGGCGGGCTCGACCCGTTCCGCGCGGCGCTGCTGCGCTCGCTCGACCCCGAGGCCCCGACGCAGCACACGGTGACCGAGGCGATCAGCTGGCTGACCGAGAACAAGGCCCGCTTCGAGCTGCACCAGCGACGCATCCCGCTGCTGGACACGGCCGGCTGGCACCGCACGGCCGACGAGATCGCCCACGTCTCCGGCGGCTACTTCAGCATCGTCGGCGTGGACGTGCGGGCCCGGGACCGTGAGGTCGGCGCCTGGATGCAGCCGCTGCTGCGCCCGGCCGCACCCGGCCGCCTGGTGCTGCTCACCCGGCAGATCAACGGTGTGCTGCACGTACTGCTGCAGGCCCGCCCGGCCGCCGGGGCGCTGGACATCGTCGAGGCCGCGCCCACCGTGCACTGCACGCCGCAGACGTTCCGGACGCTGCCGACCGCGCACCGGCCGCAGTTCCTCGACTACGTGCTCGACACCCCCGAGCGGCAGGTCCGCTTCGACACCTGGCTGTCGGAGGAGGGCGGGCGGTTCCTGCACGCGCTGAACCGGTACCAGATCATCGAGGTCGAGGAGCAGTTCCCGACCACACCGCCGCCCAACTTCATGTGGCTCGGCGTCCACCAGCTCATGACGCTGCTGCAGTTCGGCAACTGTCTCAACGTCGAGGCCCGCAGCCTGCTCGCGTGCCTGCACACCCTCTGGTGAGCGGGGGCGCCCCGGCCACCGTCGGCGTCCTCGGCGGGATGGGCCCGCTGGCCTCGGCGGCGTTCGTGCAGACCATGTACGAGATGGCGATCGAGCGCACCGGCCCGGCGACCGAGCAGGCGCTGCCGCGGTGCCTGCTGGACTCCGACCCGTCGATCCCGGACCGGACCGAGGCGATCCTCACCGGCGGCGCCGAGGAGCTGTCCCGGCTCATCGCCGAGCGGGTCGACGCGCTGATCCGCCTCGGCGCCGACCGGGTGGTCCTGGCCTGCGTCACCGCGCACCACCTGCTGGGCGAGGTCGAGCCGGGCCAGCGGGCCCGACTGGTCTCGCTCATCGACGCGGTCTTCGACGAGCTGGCCGTGGCCGCGCCGGGCCGGTTCCTGCTGCTGGCCACGACCGGCACCCGGCAGGCCCGCACCTTCGAGCGCTCGCCGCGCTGGCCCGCGGTCGCGCACCGGGTCGTCCTGCCGCCGCCGGACGTCCAGGACGAGATCCACTACCTGCTGTACCGGCTCAAGCGTGAGCCGGTCACGCCGGCCATCGTGGCGCGCGTCGAGGGGCTGGCCCGGCAGTTCGACTGCGAGGGCGTCATCGGCGGCTGCACCGAGCTGCACCTGATCACCCGCTGGCGGCGGGTCAACCGCCGGGGCCCGGTCATCCTCGACCCGCTCCTCGGCGTCGCCGCCACCCTGACGAAGCTTTCCGACGCTTAGGGGGCCCACCTTGCTCACCACCGCCTCGCAGTACTGGCGGGATCTGCTCGCGGACTTCACCGAGCCGACCCGGCTGCTGCCGCCGCGCCGCCGGCCCGGGACGGTCCCGGCCGGAGCCGTCGCGGCCGCGCTGACCTGGGACTCGCCGCAGGCCGCCCGGCTCGCCGCGGCGGCCGGGCGGATCGGGCTGCGCCCGGCCGACGTCGTGGTCGCCGCGTGGGGCCTCGTGCTGGCCACCACGGCCGGGGCCGAGGACGTGGTGCACGGCGCGCTTGTCGCCGGGGACGCCGCCGAGCCCGTCCCGGTCCGGGTCCGCCCCGTGCCGGGCATGCTCGTATCCGCGCACCTCACCGGCGCGCACCGGCAGTACACCGAGAATGTCCGTCATGCGGGACTGCCGGGCGAGCAGCTGGCCGCGTGCGCCGGGATGCCGGCCGGGACCCCGCTGTTCGAGACGCTGGTGTCCGTGGGCGGTGCGGCGGACGGGCCCGGCCTGTGCCTGTCGGCGGACGTGGACGCCGGACGGGTGGCGCTGCGGCTGACCGCGCCGGCCGCGGTCCTCGACGAGCCCGGCGTGCGGCGGCTGCTCGTGCACGTCAGCCAGCTCCTCGCGGCGATCGCCGACGCCCCGGTCACCGCCCGGCTGCGCGACATCGGCCCGCTGTCGCGCTTCGAACGGCACCGCGCGGTGCGGCAGTGGAACGCCACAGGTGTCCGGCGCGAGGCCGGGCTGTGCATCCACGAGCTCGTCGAGCGGCAGGCGGCCCGCACGCCCGACGCGACGGCGGTCCTGCAGGGCGCCGAGCGGCTCACCTACGCCGAGCTGGACGCGGCCGCCGACCGGCTCGCCCGCCGCCTCGCCGCCGAGGGGGTCGGGCCCGGCGACTTCGTCGCGCTGCACCTCGGGCGCAGCGTCGACACGGTCGTGGCCCTGCTCGGGGTCCTCAAGTCCGGCGCCGCCTACGCCCCGATCGACGCCGGCCAGCCGGTCGAGCGCATCCGCGGCCTGCTCACCGGGCTGCGCTGCGCCGTGGTGCTCACCGACCGCGACTCGATCGCCACCGTCGAGGCGGTCACCGCCGACGTGCCGACCGTGCGCACCGTGCTGTGGACCGGCGCCGAGCCGCCCGCGGACGCGCCCGCGCCGCGCCGCGCGAAGGCCGGCGACCAGGCGTACGTCATCTTCACCTCCGGCTCGACCGGCGCGCCGAAGGGTGTGGTGCTCACCCACGCCCCGGTGGTCAACCTGATCGAGTGGGTCAACGAGACGCACGCGATCGGCCCGGACGACCGGGTCCTGTTCGTCACCTCGCTCGGCTTCGACCTGTCCGTGTACGACGTCTTCGGCGTGCTCGCCGCGGGCGGCAGCGTCCGGGTCGCCACCGCGGCCGAGATCGGCGACCCGCAGCGGCTGCTGTCCATCCTCGACAGCGAGCCGATCACGTTCTGGGACTCCGCCCCGGCCGCGCTGCAGCAGCTCGAGCCGCTCTTCGCGATGCGCCCGCCACCCGCCGCGACGAGCCTGCGGCTGGTGTTCCTCAGCGGCGACTGGGTGCCGCTGAGCCTGCCCGACGCGGTCCGCACCGCGTTCCCGGGCGCCCGGATCGTCGCCCTGGGCGGGGCGACGGAGGCCGCGATCTGGTCCAACTCGTTCCCGGTCGGCGTCGTCGACCCGGCCTGGACGAGCATCCCGTACGGCCGCCCGATCGCCAACGCCCACTACTACGTCCTCGACGCGGCGCTGCGCCCGGCCCCGGTCGGCGCCCCCGGCGACCTCTACATCGGCGGCGACTGCCTGGCCCTGGGCTACCACGGCGACCCGGCGCTCACCGCCGGCAAGTTCGTCCCGGACCACCTCTCCGGCCGCTCCGGGGCCCGGCTGTACCGCACCGGCGACCGCGCCCGCTACTGGCCCGGCGGCACCATCGAGTTCCTCGGCCGCATCGACAACCAGGTGAAGGTCCGCGGCTTCCGGATCGAGCTGGGCGAGGTCGAGGCCGCCCTGGCCACCCTGCCCGGGGTGGCGACCGCCGTCGCGGTCGTGCACGGCGAGCGGGCCGACGCGCAGATCGTCGCCTACATCGTCCCCGAGCCCGGCGTGTACCCGGACCCGCGCTACGTCCGCGAGCAGGCGGCCGAGCTGCTGCCCGCGTACATGGTCCCGTCCCACGTCATGCTGCTCGACGCCGTCCCGGTGACCGCCAACGGCAAGCTGGACCGCCGCGCGCTGCCCGCACCGGGCGAGGACGGTCCGGCCCGGCCGCCGTACGTGGCCCCGCAGACCGCCGCCGAGCACGCGATCGTCGCGATCTGGGCCGACCTGCTGCAGGCCGAGCGGGTCGGGCTGGACGACAACTTCTTCGACCTGGGCGGCCACTCGCTGCTCATCACCCAGCTCATCGCCCGGCTCAAGGTCGCCCTGGAGATCGACGTGCCGATCCGCACGGTCCTGGACCACCAGACGGCCGGCTCGTTCGCGGCGGCGGTCGAGGCGGCCCTGATCGCCGCCCTGGAGCACGAGCCGGTCAAGAGCCCTGTCGCGTAGGAGGGAGAACCACGATGATCGACGCGTTCCGGGTGGTGCGCAACGACGAGGAGCAGTACTCCGTCCTCCCCGCCGACATGCTGAACCCGCCGGGCTGGACCGACGAGGGCACCATCGGCACCCGTGAGCAGTGCCTCGCCCACATCGCCACCGTCTGGACCGACCTGCGGCCGAAGAGCGTGCGCGGGTGACGACGGCGTCGGGGACGGCCGGGCGTCAGGCGGTGGTGACGCCGAGCTCGGTGATGAGCTGCTCGACGCGCCGCCTGATCTCGTCGCGGATCGGGCGGACGGCCTCGATGCCCTGGCCGGCGGGGTCGTCGAGCGACCAGTCGAGGTAGCGCTTGCCGGGGAAGACGGGGCAGACGTCGCCGCAGCCCATGGTGATGAGGACGTCGGAGGACTCGGCGGTGTCCCAGTCGAGCTTGCGCGGGGTGTTGGCGGTGATGTCGATGCCGACCTCGCGCATCGCCTCGACCGCCACCGGGTTGATCCGGTCCGCCGGCTCGGAGCCGGCGGAGCGGACCTCGACGGTGTCGCCGGCCAGGTGGCGCAGCCAGCCCGCGGCCATCTGGGAACGGCCGGCGTTGTGCACGCACACGAACAGGACGGTGGGCCTGGTGCTCATTGCTGGTGCTCCTTGACTGGCTGCGGTTCGGCTCGGCTGACGGTCACGTCATCGGCGGCGGTGCCGGCTGACGGGTACAGGAGGAGCAGGAGTCCGGTGGCAACGATGAGGCCCACGATCTGGGCGGCGACGAAGCCCGGGACGGAGGCGGGCGCGATGCCGGCGAAGGTGTCGGTGAACGCGCGGCCGACCGTCACCGCCGGGTTCGCGAACGACGTGGAGGACGTGAACCAGTACGCGGCGCCGATGTATGCGCCGACCGCCGCCGGGGCCACCGCGGCCCGGCCGGAGCGGGCCAGGGCGAAGATCAGCAGGAGCAGCCCGGCCGTGGCGACGACCTCGCCGAGCCACAGGTGCCCGCCGGTGCGGGCCTTGGTGGAGAAGGCCACGGCGGGCAGCCGGAACATCAGCCCGGCCAGCATCGAGCCGCCGATCGCCCCGGCGGTCTGGGCGACGACGTAGGCACCGAGGTCCCGGGCGCTCAGGCCGGTCCCCGCCGCGCGGCCGAGGAGCCAGTCGGCGGCCGAGACGACCGGGTTGAAGTGGGCGCCGGAGACGGGGCCGAAGGTGAGGATGAGGGCGCCGAGGGCGAGCGCGGTGGCGACCGAGTTCTGCAGCAGCTGCACGCCGGCATCGCCCGGGCTGAGGGTGCCGGCCATGATGCCGGAGCCGACGACGGCGGTGACCAGCAGCGCGGTGCCGATGAACTCGGCGAGCAGGCGCCGCCACAGTGACGGGTTCACGGGATCGAGGGTCCTGTCTCGGGGCGCGGGGCGGGGCGGACCGCGGGGGCGAGGCGGGCGATCCGGCCGTCGAGGTCGGCGTAGGCGGCCTCGAACGCGGCGTCGGTGTCGACCCGCGCCGGGTCCGGGATCGACCAGTGCAGCCGCGGGTGGACCGGCGCGCCGGGCCCGGCGAGGTCCTCGTGGGCGTTGTCGCAGACCGCGATGACCAGGTCCCCGTCGCGCACGACGTCGGCGACGCCGGCGGTCCCGGCCGGGTCGAGGGCGAGGCCGTGGCGGTGCGCGACCTTCACCGCCCGCGGATGCACCCGGCGGGCCGGATGCGTGCCGGCCGAGGCGACAGGCCCGCCGACCCGGTCCCGCCACAGCGCCGCGGCCAGCTGGGAGCGCGCGGAGTTGTGCGTGCACACGAACACCACCCGCCCGGCCGCCTCGAGCGCCGGTCCGGCGAGGGAGGCGAGCACCTCCGGGACCAGGCGCAGGTAGGTGCGGCGCCGATCGCCCTCGGACCGGCTCCGGGTCACCAGGCCGGCGTCGTTGAGCACCTTCACGTGGTGCGCGACGAGGTTCGTCGGCAGGCCCAGCACCTGCCCGATCTCCCCCGGCGAGGCGTCACCCAGCACCAGCGTGTCGACGATGGCGAGACGCGCGGGGTCGCCGAGCGCGGCGTGCACCCGGGCCCGCGCCCGCAGGGAAGGTAGCTCAGTGCTCATTGACTCAATGATTACTGAGCTAACTTACGGCGTCAAGGCGCGTCGAGGTCCGGTACGTGCGCTCGGGCCGGCGAATCCGGGCACGGGCCGGTGCTCGCCGAGATCCTGCGCGGATGCCGTGCGACCGCATGCGTGACGCGGTGGCGGCGCGGTCAGCCGCGGGCGGGCTCGGCGACGGTGAGCAAGCCGGCGAGCTGGCGCAGGACGCCGGCCCGGGCGCGGTAGTACACCCACGTCGCCCGCCGGTCGGAGTCGACGAGGCCGGCCTCGCGCAGGACGCGCAGGTGGTGCGAGATCGTCGGGCCGGACAGGTCGAACGCCGGGGTGAGGTCGCACACGCAGATCTCCCCACCCTCGGCCGAGGCGATCATCGACATGAGCTGCAGCCGGACCGGGTCGCCGAGCGCCTTGAACGCCGGCGCCAGGACGGCGGCGGTCTGCGCGGGCAGGCGCTGCTCGGCCATCGGCGGGCAGCACGGCTCGCCGGCGTTGAGGTCGATGAGGGTGAGAACCGGCGCCTGCTTCGACATGCCTCTAGGTTGACAGATCTCGAATCAGCGTGCAACTGTTGATTAGACAGACGTCAAAATAACAGGAGGGACCAGGATCATGAGCGAGACAACCGGTACCACTCCGGCCGGCGCGCCGAGCACCAGCGGGGCGAGCGGCTGCTGCGGCAACCCGCCCGCCGCCACCCACACCCGGGCCGAGCCGGCCGCCGCCGCGCCGTGCTGCGGCACCGCCGCCGAGGCGGCCACCGACGGCTCCTGCTGCGGCCGCACCGCCCGGGCCGACGCGGTCGCCGCCGGGCAGGGCTGCTGCGGATGACGACCCTCCCCTGCCCCCGGACCGGCCCGCCGAGCGGCTCGCCGGGGCGTCCGGGGTTGCCTGCGGCCGCCGGCCCGGATACCGTTTCATCGTAGATCGGCGATAGACGATGAAAATGGTGGACGGTGTCGGCACTGCTCGACCGGGCGACCGCGGAGACCTACGCGTCGTGGTTTCGCGCCCTCGCGGACCCCTCGCGGGTGCAGATCGTGGAGTATCTGGCCCGGCAGGGCCGGCCGCTGAGCGTCGGGGAGCTCGTCGCGGCGGTGGGGCTGGCGCAGTCGACGGTGTCGCAGCACCTGAAGATCCTGACCGAGGTCCGGTTCGTGCTCGTCGAGCCCGTCGGCACGGCCCGGCACTACCGGATCAACCAGGCGTGCATCGGCTGCTTCCCGTCGGCCGCCGACGTCGTCATGGGCCGCCCGGCCCCGGCCGGGGACTGCGCATGAGCGCCACGACCCGGGCCGCCGTGCGGGCGATGACCGCCGGTGACGCCGACGCCGTGCTGGCGATCTACCAGGCGGGGATGGACGGCGGCAACGCCAGCTTCGAGGACACCGCCCCCGACTGGGCGGCGTTCGACGCGGGCCGGCTGGCCCAGCACCGGCTGGTCGCGGTCGACGACCTCGGCACCGTGCTCGGCTGGGTCGCCGTCTCGCGCGTCTCGGCCCGGGCGGTCTACGCCGGCGTCGTCGAGCACTCCGTCTACGTCGACCCCGCCGCGCAGGGCCGGGGTGTCGGACGGGCGCTGCTCGACGCGCTCATCGCCTCGACCGAGGCGGCCGGCATCTGGACCATCCAGTCCGGCGTGTTCCCGGAGAACACCGCAAGTCTCGCCCTGCACCACTCGGCCGGGTTCCGCACGCTCGGCGTCCGCGAACGCATCGGCCGCCACGCCAGCCAGGGCAACCGCTGGCGCGACGTGGTCTTCATCGAGCGCCGGAGCCCGCGCGTCCAGTAGCACCACCCCACCCGCGGCCACCCGCGGTGTGGGCGCAGTCCGCGTTCCTGATTCGACATGTGTCAAGACAAACGATGTGGAGCTCCGATATGGATATGACGACTCAGCGCGACGACCTGCCCGTCGTCGTGATCGGCGCCGGCCCGGTCGGCCTGGCCGCCGCCGCCCACCTGACCGAGCGCGGCATCGCGTTCACCGTCCTCGAGGCCGGCGACCGGCCCGCCGCCGCGGTGCGCGAGTGGGGTCACGTGCGGCTGTTCTCGCCGTGGCGGTACGACATCGACGCCGCCGCCCGCCGCCTGCTCATCGACGCCGGCTGGGTGGAGCCCGAGCCGGACGCCCTGCCGACCGGCGCCCAGCTGGCCGGCGACTACGCGCAGCCGCTGGCCGACCTGCCGGCGCTCAAGCCCCACGTCCGCTACGGCGCCCGCGTCCAGGCGGTCACCCGCCTCGGCGTCGACCGGCTGCGCACCGCCGGCCGCGAGACCGCCGCGTTCCTGGTGCGCCTCGACGGCGGCGAGGACATCCACGCGCGGGCGGTCATCGACGCGTCGGGCACCTGGAGGACGCCCAACGTGCTCGGCGCGTCAGGCATCCGGGCCCGCGGCGAGCAGGCCGTCGCCGGGTTCGTCGAGCCCGCGCTCCCCGATGTCCTCGGCGCCGACCGGCACCGGTTCGCGGGCCGCCGAACCCTCGTCGTCGGCTCCGGGCACTCGGCCGCGAACACCCTGCTGTTCCTGGCCGAGCTCGCCGCCCAGGCGCCGGGCACCTCGGTCGTGTGGGCGATCCGCTCGACCGACGCCGGGCGCACCTACGGCGGGGAGGCGGCCGACGCCCTGCCCGCCCGCGGCGCGATCGGCACCCGGGTGCGCGAGCACGTCGAGGCCGGCACCATCGAACTGGTCACCGGCTTCTCCGTCGCGTCGCTCACGGAAACCGGGGGCCGGGTCGTCGTCTCCGACGGCTCGCGGGACATCACCGCCGACCGGATCGTGTCCGCGACCGGGTTCCGGCCCGACCACGGCATCACGAGCGAGCTGCGCCTCGACCTCGATCCGATCCTCGGCGCCACCCGGGCCCTCGCCCCGCTCATCGACCCCAACGAGCACTCCTGCGGCACCGTCCCGCCCCACGGCGTCGACGAGCTCACCCACCCCGAGGCCGGCTACTACGCCGTGGGCGTCAAGTCCTACGGCCGGGCCCCGACCTTCCTGCTCGCCACCGGCTACGAGCAGGCCCGCTCCGTCGTCGCCGCCATCGCCGGAGACTGGGCCGCGGCCCGCGACGTCCGGCTCGACCTGCCCGAGACCGGCGTGTGCAGCAGCGACGTGCCCCTCGACGAGGCCACGATCGGCGGCGGCGGCTGCTGCGGCCCGGCGGAGGTCGCCGCGCCGGCCGGGCCCGGGGCGGCCACCGGGATCAGCGGCGGGCTGCTCGCCTCGCCGCTGACGCTGCGCCCGGTCACCGCCGCGGGCGCCGATCGGCCGGCCGGCGACGCCTGCTGCGGCTGACCGGCCCGGGTGGACAGCACAGCACCGGTGGCCGCGACTCCGGCGGGCCGCGGCCACCGGTCCGTCTTCCACGGTTGGCGGATCGTCGCCGCCTTCGCCGTCACGCAGACCGTCGGGTACGGCTGCCTCTACTACGCCTTCGCCGTCCTGCTCCACCCGATGGCCGCCGACCTGCACACCGGCCCCGCCGCCGTCACCGGCGCGCTCACCGTCGCGATCCTGGCCTGGGCCGCCGCGGCGATCCCGGTCGGGCGGTGGCTGGACCGCCACGGCGGCCGCGCCCTCATGACCGCCGGGTCGGCCGCCGGTGCGCTCCTGCTGGTGGCCTGGTCGCGGGTCGAGGCGCTCTGGCAGCTCTACGCCGTCTTCGCCGCGCTCGGCGTCGCGATGGCCATGGCCCTCTACGACGCGGCGACCGCCGTCATCGTCTCCTGGTTCGACACCGACCGGCGGCCGCGGGCGATCCTGGCGATGATCGTCGTGGCCGGGTTCGCCTCGACCGTCTTCATGCCGCTCACCGGGCTGCTCGAACACCGCTTCGGGTGGCGGGCCACACTGCTCGTCCTCGCCGCCGTGTACGCGGCCGTGGCGGTGCCGCTGCACGCCACCGTCGTGCGCGCGCCGGCCACCCGCCGGCCCGGCCACTCCCCGCCCGCGCGCGTTGCGGAGCGGGCGGTGGCGGTGCGCGCGGCCCGCCGCGACGGCCGGTTCTGGTGGCTGGCCGTCGCGTTCGTCGCGCACGGTGCGGCGATGAGCGTGATGGCGGTCCACCTGGTCGGGTTCCTGGTCAGCCGGGGCCATCCGGCCACCTTCGCCGCCACCGTGGCCGGGCTGCTCGGTGTGCTGTCGGTGACCGGGCGGCTGCTGCTCACCGGGGCGGCCCGCCGCTTGTCACTGGCTCGGGCGGTCGCCGCGGTGTTCACCACCCAGGCCGTCGCCGCGGCCGCCCTGCCGCTGCTGGCCGGCGGCCGGGCCGGCGCGGTCGCCGGGGTCGTCGCGTTCGGCGTCGGGTTCGGCGTGGCGTCGCTGGCCGCCCCCGCACTGCTCGCCGACCGGTACGGCACCGCCGCCTACGCCACCATCGCCGGCACCCTCAACACGCCCGTCACCCTCGCCAAGGCCGGTGCCCCGCTCGCCGCCGCCGGCCTCACCGCGGTGGCGGGCTACGGCGGCACGCTGCTGAGCGTCGGCGGCGCCTGCGGCCTCGCCGCCTTCGGCATCCTGATGCGCTCAGATGGTGCGGTCGCGGGCGCTGACGAGCGCGATGCTCAGCGTTGACACGATCGTGCGGGCCTGGGCGACGGCCGCCTCGATGCTCGCGAGGCGGTCCGCGCCCGGCTCGCGCAGCATGCCGCGCAGCTCCTCGACGAGGCCGGCCGTGTGCTCCAGCGCGGCCGCGTCGAGTGGGGACGGTGCCATGCTCAGGCGCTGCGGCGCAGGAGCGTGCCGCTGTCCCAGACCAGGTCGACCTGGTCCCAGCCGATGGCCGTGCCCGCGTCGGGGAAGAAGCCGCTGCCGTTGAAGTTGGCGGACGTGTTGCACAGCACCGGGATGCCGCTGGCCGCGTGGTAGGCGCGCAGGATCTCGGTCAGGTCGGGGTCCTGGGCGGGGCTCACCGTCTGGAGGCGGGCGGTGCCGTCCAGGTGCAGCACGGCCGGGATGCGGGGTACCCACTCCGGGCGCACCGCGTGCTCGAAGAGCATGTACGGGTCCGGGGTGCCCGGGTCGAAGATCGCCGGTGCGTGCTCCTCCAGGCAGATCGGCGCGACCGGCCGGTAGTGCTCCCGGCGCTTGATCTCGTTGAGGCGGTCCTTCATGCCGGCCGAGACGGGGGCGGCCAGGATGCTGCGCCCACCCAGGGCCCGCGGGCCGAGCTCCGCGCGGCCGTTGAGGACGACGACCGGCTCACCCGTCTCGTGCAGCAGCCGGCCCAGCTCCTGCGGCGTGCACGGGGTGGCGGTCCAGCCCTCGGGCAGCTGCGGGGTGGGCAGCAGGCGCGGGCCGAGCCGGACGTGCCAGTCGATCGGGCGCAGGCCGCCGTAGACGCCGAGGTGGGCGCAGGCGGTGCCGATCGCCGAGCCGGAGTCGTCGGGGAACGGCGGGACCCACATGGCCTTGATCATCGGGTGGCCGCGCAGTGCGCTGTTCCACTTGATGTTCAGGGCGCAGCCGCCGGCGAAGCAGAAGTTGACCGGCTCGTCGCCCTTCCAGGCCCGGATCTTCGCCGTGACCCGCTCCAGCAGCAGCTCCTCGAGGAACTCGTGGACCGTGGCCAGGACGTCGTCGTCACTGACGCCGAGGCGCTCCACGTCGGCGGCGACGTCGGTGAGGAAGGCGTGCACGTAGCCGTGCGAGCGCTCGCCGTTGCTGCCGCAGCCGATGATCGTCTCGCGGTAGCGCCGGACCCGCTCGGTCGGCGCCTCGAAGTGCTCGTGGAACCGCTCGGTGAACGCGGCCTTCACGGCGTCGTCCGGCCGGCCCAGCGCGATGTACGCCATCAGCTTGCCCGCCACCGACAGGTCGTCGACGTTCTGCGACTTGTTCGTGCGCTTGTACGGGCCCCAGTGCTGCGAGGCCATCGAGTACGTGTGGCCGATGAGCGGGAACGCCTCGCCGCCCGGCTCGATGCGGCCCTGGGCGTTGACCGAGTACAGCCGCGGGAAGCAGCCGCCGTCCCAGACCATGACGATCGCCGGCTGGGCCCGGGCCGCGAACGGGCTCGTGGCGTAGGCGACCGAGAGGTGGCCGGCGACGTGCACGAAGCTGGTGTACGGCCGCGTGACGCCGTCGATGTGCAGCTCACCGCGGTAGGCCGGGCGGCCCGGGTCGGGCACGGCGGGCGTCTCACGGTACGGCGCAACGGTGAGGTCGACCGCGCCGATCGGGGTCTGCACCTTGACGTGGCCGTTGCGGGCGCCGTCCCAGCCGTCGACGACCCAGTGGTCGACGTCGTTCACCGAGTAGCCGTAGTCGGCTAACAGCTTCGGCACCAGCGCCAGGTCGTCGAAGTTGCTGTACCGCGAGTTGTTGTCGAGCTTCTGCATCTCGATGTTGAACACGAGGCGGTCGTCGTCGAGCAGCGCGAGCCCGCCGCTCTGCGTGAACTTCAATCCGGCCGTTATCACAAGGAGCCTCCAGTGCCATGCCGGCGGGGCGGAAGGGGTGCGGCACCCCGAGTGGCGGGGTGCCGCACCGGTCGACACCGCGCACACCGCACGGAATTGGGGGGAGGGTGCGGGCGGGCGTTCATACGTCGACCCCGCCATTGGACCGGTTCGCGGCTTGGGAAATTGCTAACAGCTCGGCCATGGCGGCGCCTTCGGCCGCCCGCCGGGCGATCGCGGTGAAGGCGCCGGCGAGCCCGGCCGCGGTGGCGGGGGTGAACCGGTCGAGGGCGTAGGTGAGCCGGCAGTCGAGCGCGCCGCCGCGGTCGCGCACGTCGAACTCCAGCTCGGCCCGGGCGCCCTCCCCCGGCGCGTCGACGTCGAGGGGCGTGAGGGTGAGCGGCCCCTCGGTCCAGGCCGGCTCCGGGGTGTTGTGCACGGTCAGGGTGGCGCGGTACGGCGGGCCCGGCAGGGCCAGGTGCCGCACCACTGTCTCGTACGGCAGCCGCTGGTGCTCGAGGGCGGCCAGGCAGTCGGCGGTGACGTCGGCCAGCAGGTGCGGGAAGGGCCGATCGGGGTGCACCTCCGCGCGCAGTACCACCACATTGGCCAGGAAGCCGATGAGCTCGTGCGTCGCCTCGTCGTCGCGGTTGGCGACCTGGCTGGCGAAGGCCGTGTCGCGGGCACCGGTCCAGCCGGCCAGCAGCACGTGCAGGACGGCGCAGAGGGCGGTGTAGACGCTGCCGCCGTGCGCCCGGGCCAGGGTCAGCAGGCGGCGGGTGTCCGCGGCCGGGACGGTGAACCGGTGCTCGACGGCCCGCAGGTGCACCGGCGGCGCGGTGGGTTCGAGGCCGGCCAGCCGGGTGCGCCAGTGGGCCAGACCGGCCGCCGCCTCCGGGCCGCGCAGCCACTCGGCCTCGCGGCGGGCGAAGTCGCCGTGCTGGGGCGGCCGGGTCGCCGGGCCGGGCTCGCCGGCGGCGATGGCGCGGTAGTGCGCGGCGAGGTCGCCGGCGAAGACCGACAGCGACCAGCCGTCGATGACCGCGTGGTGGAAGGTGAGCAGCAGCGCCGCGTCGTCGGCGGCCAGTCGCACCAGCCGGGCCCGCAGCGGGGCGCCCCGGGTCGGGTCGATAGGGGTGCGCCGCTCGGCCGCGGCCAGGGTGAGCAGCTCGGCCTCGCGCAGGTCCGGCGGCACGGCCCGCAGGTCGATCACCGGCAGCGGGACCGGGCCGGGCGCCCGCACGTGCTGGATGACCGCGCCGTCGCGCTCGTGCAGTTCGGTGCGCAGGATGTCGTGGCGGTGCACGACGGCGGTGAGGGCGCGGTGCAGCACCTCGGCGTCGAGCGGGCCGGTGATGCGGGCGTGGGCCGGGGTGAGGTACGCGGTGCCGTACGGGTCGCGGCGGTGCTGCCCGAGCATCGCCCGCTGGCTGCCCGAGGCCGGGGCCGGCCCGGTGTCGCCCGGCTCCTCGCGCAGCGGCGCGGACGGCACCGCGTCCAGGACGGCGGCCAGGGCCGCTACCGTGGCGCCGGCGAAGAACGCGCGCAGCGTCGGGGCGGCGCCGAGCCGGCGGCGGGCGGCGGCCACGGCGGTGACGGCCAGCAGCGAGTGCCCGCCGTTGGCGAAGAAGTCGTCGTGGATGCCGAGCCCGGGCACGCCGAGCAGGTCGGTGAAGATGTCGAGCAGGACGCGCTCGCGCTCGGTGCGCGGCGCGGCGGGTGGGGCGGCCGGGAGCCGGCCCGGCAGGGCGGCGGCCAGCGCGGTGCGGTCGAGCTTGCCGGTGCTGGTCAGCGGCAGCCGGTCGAGGACGACGACGTGGGCCGGCACCAGGTGCGGCGGGAGGGTCCGGGCCAGCTCGTCGCGGACCGCGCCGCCGTCGGCCGGGCCGCTGACGTAGGCGACCAGGCGGCGGTCGCCGGCCACGTCGGCCGCCGCGACCGCGCAGGCGGCGACGCCGGGCAGGCGCAGGGCGGCCGCCTCGACCTCGCCCGGCTCGATCCGGTAGCCGCGGATCTTGACCTGGCGGTCGGCCCGGCCGACGAAGAGCAGTGTGCCGTCGGGGCGGCGGCGCACGAGGTCGCCGGTGCGGTACAGGCGGGCGCCGGGGTCCGGGCCGAAGGGGTCGGGGACGAACCGCTCGGCGGTCGCGGCCGGCCGGCCGGTGTAGCCGCGGGCGACGCCGGGGCCGCCGATGAGCAGCTCCCCGACGACGCCGGCCGGGACCGGGCGCAGGGCGGCGTCCACGACGTAGGCGGCGCTGCCGGTGACCGGGCGGCCGATGGGGACGGGGTCGTCACCGTCGGCCGCGGTGACCACCTGGTCGGTCGCGGTCACGGTGATCTCGGTCGGGCCGTAGGCGTTGACGAGCCGCTGCGGCGGCCCGGCGGCCAGGACGGCCCGGGCCCGCGCGGGGTCGAGCACGTCGCCGCCGACGATCAGGGCGCGCACCGCCTTGAACGCGGCCGGGTCGGCGTCGGCGACCAGGTGGAACAGGGCCGGGGTCAGCCGCACCACCGTCGCGCCGCGCTCGGCGATCGCCGCGCCGAGCGCGGCGGCGTCGAGCGGCGGCCCGGCCGGCACCACGGCCAGGTGGGCGCCGTTGGTCAGGGCGGCCCACACGGCCCAGGTGGTGGTGTCGAAGGCCGGGTCGGCGGTGAGCAGCACGACGTCGTCCGGGCCGACCGGGGCGTGGTCACTGCCGGCGACGAGGCGGACGACCCCGCGGTGGGTGATCGCGACGGCCTTGGGCCGGCCGGTCGAGCCGGAGGTGAAGACGATGTTCGCGAGCCGGTCCGGGCCGGGGATCGCCTCGATCGCCACCGGGCCGTCGAGCGGCGGCACCGGATCGTCGGTGACGAGCGTCCGGACCCCGGCTTCGGCGCTGAGGGCGGCCAGCCGGTCCGGCGGGTAGGCCGGGTCGAGCACGACGTATCCGCCGCCGGCCCGCACGACCCCGAGCATCGCGGTGACCAGGGCGGCCGAGCGGCCACGGCGGATGCCGACCGGCTCGTCGGGCCGGACCCCGGCGGCGCGCAGGGCGACGGCGAGGGCGGCGCTGTCGGCGTCGAGCTCGGCGTAGGTCCACCGGCGGCCCGGTTCGCTGAGTGCGATGGCGTCGGGGCGGGCGGCGACCTGCGCGGCGAAGAGCGCGTCGAGGGTCGGTGCGCCGGGCCCGTCGTGCGGCGAGCGTCCGCCACCGCCGCGGACGGCGGCGGCGTGCTCGTCCGGCGACATCAGCGGCACCTCGCCGGCCCGGGCGTCGGGCCGGGCGGCCATCGCCCGCAGCACCCGGGCCCAGCCGTCGAGGAGCCGCCGGATCGTTGCCTCGTCCCACAGGTCGGTGGCGTAGTGCAGGTCGACGGCCAGCCCGGCGCCGGTGTCGGTCACGGTGCAGGACAGGTCGAGCTTGACCGTGTCCGTGTCGCTCTCCCGCGGCCGGGCGGTGGCCCCGTGCAGGGCGAAGCCGCGCAGGTCGTCCTCGAGCAGCTGGAACAGCACCTGGAACACCGGGTGCCGGCCGGGGTCGCGGTGCCCGGGCAGCGCGGCGACGACCTGGTCGAAGGGGGCGTCCTGGTGCTCGAAGGCGGCGGTGCAGGCGTCGGCGGTGCGGCGCAGGACCTGACGCAGTGTCGGGTCGCCGCCGAGGTCGATGCGCAGGGCAAGCAGGTTGACGAAGAGCCCGGTGATGTCGTGCAGTTCGCGGCGGGGCCGGTTGGCGATCGGCGTGCCGACGACGACGTCGGTGCGACCGGCCCAGCGGCCGAGGACGACGGCGAAGCAGGCGAGCATCGTCATGTACAGGGTGCGGCCCTCGCCCCGGCTCAGCAGCCGCAGCCGGTCGGCCAGGCCGGCGTCGAGGTCCAGGTGCACAGCGGCGCCGCGGTGGGACTCGGTGGCGGGGCGGGGCCTGTCGGTCGGCAGCGGCAGTGCTTCGACGTCCGCCAGCCGCCGCTGCCAGTACTCCACCTGCGCGGCGACGGCCCCCTGCTCGACGAGGTCGCGCTGCCAGGCCGCGTAGTCGGCGTACTGCAGCGGCAGCGGTGGCAGGCGGTGCGGTACCCCCGTGGCATGGGCCGTGTACATGGCGGCCAGCTCACGGGTCAGGATCGTCAGCGACCAGTCGTCGGTGATGACGTGGTGGAAGACCAGCACCAGCGTGTGCCGGTCCGGCCCGCGGCGCAGGAGCCGGAACCGGGCGAGCGGCAGCCGCCGCAGATCGAAGGGCCGGGCCAGCTCGGCCGCGACGACGGCGTCGGGGCCGGGGCCGGCGGTCAGGTCGACGTGGGCGTAGTCGGGCTCGGCGGTGTCGTGGATGAGCTGCCGTACACCCTCGGCGTCTTCGGTGAAGCACGTGCGCAGCGACTCGTGCCGGGCGACGAGGTCCCGCAGCGCCCGCTCGACGTGCCGCTCGTGCAGCGGGCCGTCGATGTCGACGGCGCCGCCGAGGTTGTAGGTGGCCGTGCCGGGCACCAGCTGCTCGAAGAGCCACAGCCGGTCCTGCGCGAGGGAGGTGCGGCAGGCGAAGGGCGCGTTCACGCGGGGTCCCGCCGCCGGGCGATCGGCGTGATCCCGCCCGGTGCGAACGGTGACGCCGACCGGCCCGCCGCGGCGAGCTGCCCGGCCAGCCCGGCGATCGTCGGGGTGCGGAACAGGGCGCTGAGGGCGAGGTCGACGGCGAGCTTGTCGTTGGCCCGGGCGACCAGGCGCATGGCGAGCAGGGAGTGCCCGCCGAGGGCGAAGAAGTCGTCCTCGATGCCGACCCGGTCGACGCCGAGCACCTCGGCCCACACGTCGGCGAGCTGCTGCTCCAGGGGTGTGCGCGGGGCCACGTAGTCGGCCGCGGCGACCCTGATCTCGCGGTCGGGGCGGGCCCGCAGCGCGGCCTCGTCGACCTTGCCGTTGCCGCTGAGCGGGAGCCGGTCGAGGATCGCGAAGCCGTCCGGGACCATGTACCGCGGCAGCCGCCGGCGCAGCACCGCGTGCCAGTGCGCGACCGGGGCGGTGTCGGGGTCGTGGCCACCGGCGAGGTACACCACCAGCCGCGGCGACCCGTCGGGCCCCGGGCGGCCGATGACCGCTACCGCGTCGACCCCGGCGACCTGGCGCACGACGGCCGCCACCTCGCCCGCCTCGATGCGGTAGCCGCGGATCTTCAGCATCGTGTCGGCCCGGCCGAGGTACTCCAGCTGCCAGCCGTCGCCGGTGCCGGCCCAGCGCACCAGGTCGCCGGTGTCGTAGAGCCGGGCCCCGCCGCCGGCCGGGTCGGGGACGAACCGCTCGGCGGTGCGCGCGGGCGCGCCGAGGTAGCCGCGGGCGACGGCGACGCCGCGGATGTGCAGGGTGCCGGGGACGCCGGGCGGGACGGTCCGGCCGCGCTCTTCGAGCACCACCAGCTCCGCGCCCGGGTACGGCCGGCCGATGAGGGCCCGGTGGTCGCCGGTGCCGTCCTCCTCGACGACCGACCAGGTGGAGTCGATCGTCGCCTCGGTGAGCCCGTAGGAGTTGACCACCACGCCGTCGGGGCCGAGAAGCTGTCGCAGCGCCGCGAGCTCGTGGCGGTACACCACGTCAGAGCCCACAACCGCAACCGCCACGCAGCCCAGCGTCGCGCCGACCGCTTCGGCGTGCGCGGTGAGCGCGCGGGCCACCACCGGCACGAACTCGGCGAAGTCGATGCGCTCCCGCTCGATCAGGGCGAGCAGTGCGGGCGGGTCGAGCAGTGCGGACCGCGGGCACAGCACGAGCCGGGCGCCTGTCGCGAGGGCGCGCGCGAGGTCGCCGACGAAGACGTCGAAGCCGAACGCGGCCATCTGCAGCACCGACGTGACCCGCTCGCGCAGGCGGTAGGCGCGCTCCCAGCCGGCCAGGATCGCGGCCAGCCCGTCGTGCTGCACCATGACGCCCTTCGGGGTGCCGGAGGAGCCGGAGGTGTACAGCACGTAGGCGAGAGACCCTCGGGCGTCGGATGCCGGGGCGTCGCCGAGCACGGCGGTGTCGAGCACGGCGGTGTCGAGAATGGTGACGGCTCCGCTGGAGGCGAGGACCGCTGCTCTGCGCGCGGCCGGCCAGTCGACGTCCAGGACCGTGAACGCGGCACCGGCCCGCCACACGCCGAGCACGGCCGCGACCGCGTCCACGCCGCGCTCGAGCTCGATCGCCACCACGCGCTCCGGCCCGGCCCCGCGGCGGCGCAGGGCACCGGCGATCCGCCCGGCCCGCACCCACAGCTCGCCGTAGGTAAGCGTCGTGGACCCGTCGGTGACGGCAGCGGCGTCGGGGGTGCGGGCCACCGCGGCGGCGATCAGGTCCGGGACGGAAGGGCCGGTGGTGACCGGCTCGCCCGTGCCGGCGGCCAGCAGCAGCTCGGCCTCGCCGGGCACGAGCAGCGCCACGTCGGCGACCCGGGTCCGCGGCGCGTCGGCGACGGCGGCCAGCACGGCGGCGAACCGGGTCGCGAGCAGCCGGGCCGTGGCCGGGTCGTAGAGGTCGGTGCTGTACTCGAGCTCACCGGCGATCCCGGCCGCGGGCCCGTGCTCGCACAGCGAGAACGTCAGGTCGAACTTCGCGGTGGTCCCGGGGTGCTGCTCCTCGCGCAGCGCGAGGCCGTCGAGGGCCACGTCGACCGGGGTGGTGTTCTCCAGCGAGATCATCACCTGGAACAGCGGGTGGCGGGCCGGGACCCGGGGCGGGTTGAGGACCTCGACGAGCCGCTCGAACGGCACGTCCTGGTGCTGGTACGCGGCCAGGTTCCAGTCCCGGACCCGGTCGACGAGCTCCGTGAAGGCGGGGTCGCCGGACGTGTCGGTGCGCAGCACGAGCGTGTTGACGAAGAAGCCGACAAGCCCGTCGAGGGCCGGGTCCATCCGCCCGGCGACGGGGCTGCCGAGCGGGATGTCGGTGCCGGCCCCGAGGCGGGTCAGCAGCAGCGCGAGGGCGGCCTGCAGCACCATGAACACGCTGGCGTCACGCTCGCGGGCGATGCGCTCCAGCTGGGCGTGGACGCCCGCGGGGACCTCGAAGGCGATCACGCCGCCGCGGTAGCTGGGCTCGGCCGGGCGGGGCCGGTCGGTGGGCAGGAAAAGCTCGGCCGGGGCGCCGTGCAACTGGCGGCGCCAGAAGGCCACCTGCCGAGCCGAGCGGCTGGAGGGGTCGCGCTCGTCGCCGAGCAGGTCGCGCTGCCAGAGGGCGAAGTCGGCGTACTGCACGGGCAGCGGCGCCCAGTCCGGCGCCGCACCCTGCCGCCGGGCCGCGTAGGCGGTGGCGAGGTCGCGGGCGAGGGGCTCCATCGACCAGGCGTCGCCGGCGACGTGGTGCACGACGACGGTGATGACGTGGACGTCCGGGGCGACGGCGAACACCCAGACCCGCACCGGCGCCTCGGTGGCCAGGTCGAACGCGTAGTCCCCGGCCGCCTCGACGGCCGCGGCGACCCCGTCCGGACCGGTCGGCACGACGGTGACCGGCGGGTGCGGCGGGCCGGGCGGGGCGATGCGCTGCCGGGCCCCGTCCGGGGTGTCCTCCACGGTGGTGCGCAGGACCTCGTGCCGGTCGACGACATCGCCGAACGCGGCCCGCAGCGCCGACGTGTCGAGCGCGCCGGTCGCCCGCAACGACATGGCGATGTTGTACGTCGAGTCCGCGCCCGTGAGCCGATGCAGGAACCAGAGCCGCTGCTGACCGAACGAGAGCGGGACGGCGGCCGGCCGCTCCGCGGCGCGCAGCGGCGGGCGGTCGGCCCCCGCGAGCGCGGCCGCGGCCAGCCGCTCGGCGATGCCGGCGACTGTCGGCGCCTCGAACAGCGCGCGGACGGGCAGCTCGACGCCGAACTCGGCGCGGACCCGGCCGACGAGGCGGATGGCGAGCAGTGAGTGCCCGCCGAGGCCGAAGAAGTCGTCGTCGACGCCGATGTCGGCCCGGCCGAACAGGTCACGCCAGACGGACAGCAGCCGCCGCTCGACGTCGGTGCGCGGCTCGCGGGCCGAGACGGGGCACACGGCGGCGCCGAGGGGCAGCGCGGCCAGGGCCCGCCGGTCGACCTTGCCGCTGCTCGACTGCGGCAGGCGGGGCAGGGCCACGAACCGGGTCGGCAGCATCGCCGGGGGCAGCAGCGCGCTCAGGGCGCGGGCGAGCGCGGCCGGGTCGGCGGCCACCGGTGCCGATGCCGCCAGATAGGCGACGAGCACGTCCTCGTCGCCGGCCGGGCGGACGAGCGCGGCCGCGTCGGCGACGCCGGGCAGCGTGCGCAGGGCGGCCTCGACCTCGCCGAGCTCGACCCGCACCCCGCGGACCTTGACCTGGGTGTCGGCCCGGCCGAGGTACTCCAGCTGCCAGCCGTCGCCGGGGCCGGCGACCCAGCGGGCGCGGTCGCCGGTGTCGTAGAGCCGGGCCCCGCCGCCGCGCGGGTCGGGCGTGAAGCGTTCGGCGGTGCGCGCGGGCGCGCCGAGGTAGCCGCGGGCGACGGCGACGCCGCCGACGTGCAGCGTGCCGGGGACGCCGGGCGGGGTCGGCCCGCCGCGCTCGTCGAGGACGGCGATGTCGGCGCCCGGGTAGGGGCGGCCGATGAGCGCCCGGCGGTCGTGGCCCTCGTCGGCGCCGACGACCGACCAGGTGGAGTCGATCGTCGCCTCGGTGAGCCCGTAGGAGTTGACCACCATGGCGTCGGGGCCGAGGAGCCGGCGCAGCGCCGCGAGCTCGTGGCGGTACACCACATCAGAGCCCACAACCGCAACCGCCATACAGCCCAGCGTCGCGCCGACCGCTTCGGCGTGCGCGGTGAGCGCGCGGGCCACCACCGGCACGAACTCGGCGAAGTCGATGCGCTCCCGCTCGATCAGGGCGAGCAGCCGGCCCGGCTCGGCGAGGGTGGGGCGGGGACATAGCACCAGGCGGGCGCCGGTGCCCAGGGCGCGCGCGAGGTCCCCGACGAAGACGTCGAAGCCGAACGCGGCCATCTGCAGCACCGACGTGACCCGCTCGCCGAGGCGGTAGGCGCGCTCCCAGCCGGCCAGGATCGCCGCGAGGCCGTCGTGGTGGACCATGACGCCCTTGGGGGTCCCGGAGGAGCCGGACGTGAACAGCACGTAGGCCAGCTCGCCGCCCCGATCGAGGTCCGGGGCCGGTTCGTCACCGAGGTCGTGCAGCCCGGCCGCGGTGAGGACCGTGACGGCACCGCTGGCGGCCAGGACCGCGGCGCGGCGGGCGGCCGGCCAGTCGACGTCCAGCACGGTGAACGCCGCCCCGGCCCGCCACACGCCGAGCACCGCGGCGACCGCGTCCACGCTCCGGGCGAGCTCGATCGCCACCACGCGCTCCGGCCCGGCCCCGCGGCGGCGCAGCGCACCGGCGATCCGCCCGGCCCGCGCCCACAGCTCGCCGTAGGTAAGCGTCGTGGACCCGTCGGTGACGGCGACCGCGCCGGGGCTCAGCGCCACCCGGGCCGCGATCCGGGCCGGGAGCGGCTCTGCGGCCGGCACCGGCTCGCCCCGCCCGGCCGCGAGGAGCCGCTCCGCCTCGCCGGGCAGCAGCACCGGTACGTCGCGCACCCGCACGGCCGGGTCGGCGGTGACGGCCCGCAGCACGGCCCGGAAGCGCTCGACGAGCAGCCGGGCGGTGCCGGGGTCGTAGAGGTCGGTGCTGTACTCGAGCTCGCCGGCGATCCCGGCGCCGGGCCCGTGCTCGCGCAGCGAGAACGTGAGGTCGAACTTGGCGGTGGTCGACGGGTGCGGCTCCGTGCGCATGGTCAGCCCGTCCAGGGCGATGTCGACCGGCGCGGTGTTCTCCAGCGACATCATGACCTGGAACAGCGGGTGCCGGGCGGCCGCCCGGGGCGGGTTGAGGACCTCGACGAGCCGCTCGAACGGCACGTCCTGGTGCTGGTACGCGGCCAGGTTCCAGTCCCGGACCCGGTCGACGAGCTCGCCGAACGCCGGGTCGCCGGACGTGTCGGTGCGCAGCACCAGCGTGTTGACGAAGAAGCCGACGAGGTCGTCCAGGGCCGGGTCCATCCGCCCGGCGATCGGGCTGCCGAGCGGGATGTCGGTGCCGGCCCCGAGCCGGGTCAGCAGCAGCGCGAGGGCGGCCTGCAGCACCATGAACACGCTGGCGTCGCGCTCGCGGGCGATGCGCTCCACAGCGGCGTGCAGGTCGGGCGGCAGCTCGAAGTCGACGACGGCCCCGGCGAACGTCGGCTCGGCCGGGCGGGGCCGGTCGGCGGGCAGCGTGAGCTCGGCGGGCAGGTTCGCGAGAGCCCTGCGCCAGAACGCGATCTGGCGGGCGCCGCGGCTGCGCGGGTCGCGCTCGTCGCCGAGCAGGTCGCGCTGCCAGCGGGCGTAGTCGGCGTACTGGACCGGCAGCGGCGCCCAGTCCGGCGCCACGCCCTGCCGCCGGGCCGCGTAGGCGACGGCGAGGTCGCGGGCGAGGGGCTCCATCGACCAGGCGTCACCGGCGATGTGGTGCACGACGATCGTGACGATGTGCACCCGCGGCTCGAGGCCGAAGACCCACACCCGCACCGGCGCCTCGGCGGCCAGGTCGAACGCGTGGTCGCCGGCCGCCGCCAGCGCCGCCGGCAGATCCGCCGGGCCGACGTCGACGGCGCGCACCGCCGCGGTCCGGGTGCCGGGCGGGGCGATGCGCTGGCGGGCCCCGGCGGGGGTCTCCTCGACGGTGGTGCGCAGCGTCTCGTGCCGGTCGGTGAGGTCGCCGAAGGCGGCCCGCAGCGCGTCGACGTCGAGCTCGCCGGTGACGCGCAGCGAGGTGGCCATGTTGTACGTCGAGCCCGGCCCCAGCAGCCGGTGCAGGAACCACAGCCGCTGCTGGCCGAAGGAGAGCGGCACCGACTCCGGCCGGTCCCCCGCGACGAGCGGCGGGCGGTCGGTGCGCGCCCCGTCCCCGGTCTGCGGGTCGAGGCGGGCGGCGACACCGGCGACGGTCGGCGCCTCGAACAGGGCCCGCACCGTGAGCTCGACGCCGAACTCGGCCCGGACCCGGGCGACGAGCCGGGTCGCCAGCAGCGAGTGCCCGCCGAGGCCGAAGAAGTCGTCGTCGACGCCGACGTCGGCCCGGTCGAAGAGCTCCGCCCACATGGCCAGGACCCGCCGCTCGGTGTCGCTGCGCGGGGCCCGCCCGGCCGGGTGGGTGGCCGCCGGCTGGTCCAGCGGGACGGCGGCCAGGGCGTGCCTGTCGGTCTTGCCGCTGGTGAGCAGGGGCAGCGCCGGCAGGGCGACGAACCGGGACGGCAGCATCGCCGGGGGCAGCATGGTGCTCAGCCGGCGCAGCAGCGCGGCCGGGTCGGCGGTGAGCGCCGGCGGGGCGGCGAGGTAGGCGACGAGCTGCTTGTCGTCGCCGGCCGTGCGGATCAGCACGGCGGCGTCGGTGACCTCGGGCAGGGTGCGCAGGACGGCCTCGACCTCGCCGAGCTCGACCCGCACGCCGCGGACCTTCACCTGCCCGTCGGCGCGGCCGATGAACTCCAGGTCGCCGCCGGGGCCGCGGCGGACCAGGTCGCCGGTGCGGTACATGCGGGTGCCGGGCGGGCCGAACGGGTCGGGCACGAAGGCGGCCGCGGTGAGGTCGGGCCGGTTGAGGTAGCCGCGGCCGAGCCCGGCCCCGGCGATGCACAGCTCGCCGACGGCGCCGTCGCCGACCGCCCGCAGGTCCCGGTCGAGGACGTAGAGGACGACGCCGGTGACGGGGCGGCCGATCGGGGCGGTCGCGGTCGCGGCGTCGGCGCGGCAGGGCCAGAACGTGGACTCGATCGACGCCTCGGTCGGGCCGTAGAGGTTGTACAGCGGGGCGGTCAGGACTGTGCCGTAGCGGCGGACGAGCCCGATCGGCAGCGCCTCACCGCCGCAGAGCACGTGGCGCAGCGTCAGGCAGTCGCCGGCGCCGGGCTCGTCGAGGAACTCGCGCAGCGTGCTGGGCACGAACTGCACGGAGGTGACGCCGGTGCGCTGGATGAGCCGCACCAGGTAGCGGGGGTCGTGGTGGCCGTCGTGGTCGGCGACGACGAGCACCGCCCCGGCGGCGAGCGGCCAGAACAGCTCGTGCACCGACGGGTCGAAGGTGAGCGGGGTCTTCAGCATCGTGCGGTCGCGGGCGGTGAGCGGCTGCTCGCTCTGCCACCAGCGCAGCGTGTTGACGATGCCGTGGTGCGGTACCACCACACCTTTGGGACGCCCGGTGGAGCCCGACGTGTAGATCACGTAGGCGGGGTGGGCGGGCAGCAGGCCGCGGGCCGCGTCGCCGGGCGGCACCGGCGGGGCCGCCGCGATCTGGGCCCGCACGGCCGGGTCGTCGAGCACGAGCCGGTGCCGGCCCGGCGCCTCCGGGGCCAGGCCGGCGGTGGCGGCGACGGTGAGCACGACGACCGGCTGGGCGTCGCGCAGCAGTGTCGCGGCCCGCTCGGGCGCGGCGGAGACGTCGACGGGCAGGAACGCCGCGCCCGCCTTGCCGGCGGCGATGGCCCCGATGACGAGGTCGGTGCTGCGGGGCACGGCCAGCGCGACGACCCGCTCGGGCCCGGCGCCGCGGTCGCGCAGGACCCGGGCCAGCCGGGCGGCGCGCTCGTCGAGCTCGGCGTAGGTGAGGGACTCGTCACGGTACAGCAGCGCCACCGCATCCGGCGTGCGCCGGGCCTGCTCCTCGACGAGCGCCGGCAGGGTGGGCGCGGCCATCGCCGGTTCGCCGGCGGGCAGCGGCGCGGACGGGTCGGTGAGCAGCTCCTCCAGGAGCCGCTCGTAGGCCTCGAGATGGCCGCGGGCGGTGGCCGCGTCGAACAGCTCGGCGTCGTACTCGCACGTGATCGTGTAGGAGCCGGGCAGCGCGAGGATGTCGATCTCGAAGTCGGCCTTGGCGTAGCGCCGGGAGGTGCGCAGCAGCCGCAGCTCCAGCCCGGCCGCGCTCGGCAGCCGCAGCGGCCGGTCGAGGTTGAAGAACGAGGCGAACAGCCGCTCCCCCGGCCGCAGGTCGATGCGCAGCCGGTCGCGGGCGGCCCGGGCGGAGAACCCGGGGTGCTGGTACGCCTCGACGAGGCCGCGCTGCACCGCCCGCAGGAACTCGTGCCCGGTCCCGCCGTCGGGCCTGGTGCTCGGGACCGGCAGCACGGTGCTGCAGTTGCCGACGAGCCGGTCCCCGCCGGGGTGGTCGCGCTGGGCCAGGGGCACGCCGACGACGAGGCGCCGCTGGCCGGTGATGCGGTGCAGCAGCGCGGTGTAGGCGCCGAAGAGCACGGTGAACGGCGTGCAGCCGAGCGTCGGCCCGACGGCCCCGACGAGGGCGGCGACGCGCGGGGACAGCGGATACTCGATCCGGTTGCCGAGCCGCGCGGTGTCGGCGCCGCGCGGCCGGTCGGCCGGCAGCCGCAGCACCGGGAAGTCGCCCTCGAGGCGCTGCGCCCAGTAGGCGGCGTCGGCGGCGGCCGCGGGGCTCTCGGCCCGCCGGCGCTCGTGCTCGACGTGATCGCGGAACGCGGGCGGCGCGGCGAGCCCGGCCGGGGCGCCGGTGTATAGCGTCACCAGCTCGTCGATCAGGATGCCGAACGACCAGCCGTCGATGACGGCATGATGGACGGCGAAGTGCAGCCGGTGCCGGTCCGGGCCGCGGCGCAGCAGGGTGACCCGGCACAGCGGGCCGGTGGCCAGGTCGAAGGCGTCCCCGGCCCGCTCGGCCAGCCAGGCCGCCTCGGCCTTGTCGCTGCCGAGGTCGACGACGGCGAACGGCTCCGGCGGCGGGGGCAGCGGGTGCTGGGTGGCGCCGTCGGCGGCGAAGACGGTGCGCAGGCTCTCGTGCCGCGCGAACAGCCCGGCGACGGCGCCGCGCAGCGCCGCGACGTCGAGCGGGCCGCGCAGCTCCAGCATGATGGTCTCGTTGTACGCGCGCGAGTGGTCGGCGCCCATCTGGTCGATGAACCAGATGTCCTGCTGCGCCGCGCTGAGCGGATACGGCCCGGTCGCGGGCAGCGGTCGCGGGGCGGGCGCAGCTGGAGCCGGGGCAGGCGGCGCCGGGGCGGGCGGCGCCGCCGTCAGCAGGGCGTGGGCCTGGCTCATCACGCGCGCGTGGACCTCGAGCATGCGCAGGACCGGATCGCCGGCCCGTGATAAGTCGCCTGGCATGCCGGTCATCAGACCCCAGGCCACCCGGGTCCTCAAGCCGGGAAGATCAGCACTAGGCGAATCGCTAGGCCGCGGCGGGTTACATGGTCCGACGGAGGTGACATGACCCTGCTGGCCGGACCGGTACCGCTGCGGCGCAACCGCGACTTCCAGGTCTTCTGGGCCGCGCAGGCGCTCTCGGCGCTCGGCAGCTCGTTCTCGCTCGTGGCGCTGCCGCTGCTGGTCCTGCACGCGACCGGCTCGGTGGCGCAGATGGGCCTCATCACCGGTGTCGCGGGCGCGGCCGGCGTGGCGTCGGGGCTTGTCGCGGGCGTCGTCGCCGACCGGCACGACAGGCGCCGGCTCATGGTCGCCTGCGACGCGGCCCGGCTGGTGCTCTACGGCGCGGTGCCGCTGCTGTGGTGGACCGCCGGGGAGGTGGTCTGGGCGCTGTATCCGCTGATGGCGGCCGCGTCCGTCGCGACAATGGTCTTCGACGTGGCCTGCTCGGCGGCGGTCCCGGCCCTCGTGGACCGGGACCAGATCACCGCGGCCAACAGCCGCCTGGAGGGGACGTACGCGGCCGGGTTCGTGCTCGGCCCGGTCGCCGCGGGGCTGCTGACCGGGCTGCTCGGCCCGGTGCCGGCGATCGCCGTCGACGCGGCGACGTTCGGCCTGTCCGCGGCCGGGCTGCTGCTGATCCGCCTGCGCCCCCGGGCGACGGTCGCCGAACGGTCGGCCCTGTGGCCGGACCTCGTCACCGGCCTGCGATTCCTCTGGGGTACTCCCAGGCTGCGCGCCATCACCGCCCTGTACATGCCCGTCACGTTCCTGAGCCTCGGCCTCGTCGACCTGTTCATCTACTACCTGCGCCACGACCTGGGCCAGGGCGACCGGGTCGTCGGGCTGCTGCTCGGTGTGGCCAGCCTCGGAGCGATCGCGGCCGCCGCGGTCACCCCGGCCCTGCGCCGGCGGCTCGGCTTCGGCCCCGCCTGGCTGGGCGCGTACCTGGCCTGCGGCGTGGCCATCGCCGCCGCCGGGCTGGTCTTCCACGTGGCCGCGGTGCTCATCGCGGCGACGGTGTTCGCGTTCGGCGAGACGGCGGCGGCGATCAGCTCGGCGTCACTGCGCCAGACCGTGACCCCGGAGCACCTGCTGGGCCGGGTCACCGCGGCGTTCCGGCTGGTGCACCACTCCTGCGGCCCGCTGGGCGCCCTCGTGCTCACCACCGCCGCCGCCGGGATCGGCGTGCGTGGCCCGCTGACCGCTGTCGGCGTGCTGTTCGTCGTGGTCGTGGCGATCGGGTTCGCCACCCCGCTGGCCGCCCGCACGCCGGAGGCGCCGGGATGACATCTCTGGCGTCATGCCAGACCGTCGTTGCTTGCGCTGCAGCCCCGCGGCCGGGCCTGGCTACGCTGCGCCGCGTGCCGACCCTCACCAGACGCCGCGCCGGCGGCGCCCGCCTGCTCGGTGTCGGGGCGTACCGTCCGCGGCGGGTGGTGTCCAACGACGACCTGTGCGCGGCCATCGACTCCAGCGACGACTGGATCCGCCAGCGCTCCGGCATCGTGTCCCGCCGCCACGCCGGCCCGGACGAGACGATTCCGGCGATGGCCGCGGCCGCCGGGCGCGACGCGCTCGAAGCCGCCGGGGTGGCGCCCGGCCGGGTCGACGCCGTCGTCGTCGCCTCGATGTCCAACCTGCAGCAGTCGCCGCCGATCGGCCCGGAGATCGCGACCCGGGTCGGGTCCGGCCGGGCCGCCGCCTTCGACCTCGGCGCGGCCTGCGCCGGCTTCTGCCACGCACTCGCCGTCGCCGACGGCCTGATCTGCGCCGGCTCCGCGGAGCACGTGCTGGTGATCGGGGCCGAGCGGATGACCGACATCATCGACCCGGCCGACCGCTCGACCGCGTTCCTGTTCGCCGACGGCGCCGGGGCGGTCCTCGTCGGGTCCGGTGAGCGGCCCGGGTTCGGGCCGGTGGTGTGGGGCTCCGACGGCACCCGGGCCGGGCTCATCGGGCATCCGGAGACCTGGCTCGCCGTGCGCGACAAGCCGGACTTCTGGCCGACGATGCGGATGGCCGGCCCGGAGGTGTTCCGCTGGGCGGTGCAGGAGATGGCCCCGCTGGCCCGCAGCGCCGTCGCCGCGGCCGGCCTGGAGGTGGCCGACCTGGCCGCGTTCGTGCCGCACCAGGCGAACCTGCGCATCATCGACAAGCTCGCCGCCGCGCTCGGCCTGCCGCCGGCGGCCCGGGTCGCCCGCGACGTGGTGTCGGCCGGCAACACCTCGGCCGCGTCGGTCGCGCTCGCCCTGCACGCGCTGCTGGACTGCCCCGACCCGCCGCGCGGCCCGGCGCTGCTGGCCGGGTTCGGCGCCGGGCTGTCGTACTCGGCCCTCGTCGTGGAACTGCCCTGACCCCGTAGCCATTGGAGAACGCATGACCAGACGCCTGTTCACCTCGGAGTCGGTGACGGAGGGACATCCGGACAAGATCGCCGACCAGATCAGCGACGCCGTGCTCGACGCGCTGCTGGCCCAGGATCCGCGCAGCCGGGTCGCGGTCGAGACGCTCATCACCACCGGCCAGGTCCACCTGGCCGGCGAGGTGACGACCGGCGCCTACGCCGACATCGCCGGGCTGGTCCGCTCGACGATTCTCGACATCGGTTACGACGCGTCGGCGAAGGGCTTCGACGGCGCCTCCTGCGGTGTCAGCGTCTCCCTCGGCGCGCAGTCGCCGGACATCGCCCAGGGTGTCGACTCGGCGATCGAGGTGCGCGAGGGCGCCGGCGGTGACTCGCTCGACCTGCAGGGCGCCGGTGACCAGGGCATGATGTTCGGCTTCGCGTGCAGCGAGACGCCTGAGCTCATGCCGCTGCCGATCGCCCTGGCCCACCGCCTGGCCCGGCGGCTCTCCGCGGTGCGCAAGGACGGCACGATCCCCTACCTGCGCCCGGACGGCAAGACCCAGGTCACCATCGAGTACGACGGGCTCAAGCCGGTCCGCCTGCACACCGTGGTGGTGTCCAGCCAGCACGCCCCCGACATCTCGCTCGACTCGCTGCTCACCCCGGACGTGCGCGAGCACGTCATCGCCCCCGAGCTCGAGGGCCTGGGCCTGGACACCGAGGGCTACCGGCTGCTGGTCAACCCGACCGGCCGCTTCGAGATCGGCGGCCCGATGGGCGACGCCGGCCTGACCGGCCGCAAGATCATCGTCGACACCTACGGCGGCTACGCCCGCCACGGCGGCGGTGCGTTCTCCGGCAAGGACCCGTCGAAGGTCGACCGGTCGGCGGCGTACGCGATGCGCTGGGTGGCCAAGAACGTCGTCGCCGCCGGCCTGGCCGAGCGCTGCGAGGTGCAGGTCGCCTACGCGATCGGCAAGGCCCACCCGGTGTCGCTGTTCGTCGAGACCTTCGGCACCGAGGTCGTGCCGGTCGAGCGGATCGAGAAGGCCGTCGGCGAGGTGTTCGACCTGCGCCCGGCCGCGATCGTGCGGGACCTCGACCTGCTGCGCCCGATCTACCGCGAGACCGCCGCCTACGGCCACTTCGGCCGCGAACTGCCGCAGTTCACCTGGGAAAGCACCGACCGCGCCGGCGACCTCAAGTCCGCCGCGAGCGCCTGAGCAAGGAGCCGCAATGCTCGACGATTTCAAGGTGGCTGATCTGTCCCTCGCCGCGTTCGGGCGTAAGGAGATCCAGCTCGCTGAGCACGAGATGCCGGGCCTGATGGCCATCCGGCGTGAGTTCGCGGCGGCGCAGCCGCTCAAGGGCGCGCGGGTGACCGGCTCGCTGCACATGACGATCCAGACCGCGGTGCTGATCGAGACGCTCGTGGCGCTCGGTGCGCAGGTGCGCTGGGCCAGCTGCAACATCTTCTCGACCCAGGACCACGCCGCGGCGGCGATCGCGGTGGGTCCGGAGGGCACCCCGGAGAAGCCGGCCGGGGTGCCGGTCTTCGCGTGGAAGGGTGAGACCCTCGAGGAGTACTGGTGGTGCACCGAGCAGGTGCTGCTGTGGCCCGATGGGCAGGGCCCGAACATGATCCTCGACGACGGCGGCGACGCCACGCTGCTGGTCCACAAGGGTGCCGAGTTCGAGGGGGCCGGTGCGGTGCCGTCACCGGACACCGCCGACTCCGAGGAGTACGCGGTCATCCTGGGGCTGCTGCAGCGTTCCATCGGTGAGGACAACCGCCGCTGGACCCGGATCGCGGCCGGGATCAAGGGCGTCACCGAGGAGACCACCACCGGCGTGCACCGCCTGTACGAGATGCAGCAGGCCGGCACGCTGCTGTTCCCGGCGATCAACGTCAACGACTCCGTCACCAAGTCGAAGTTCGACAACAAGTACGGCTGCCGGCACTCCCTCATCGACGGCATCAACCGCGCCACCGACGTGCTCATCGGCGGCAAGGTCGCGGTCGTGTTCGGCTACGGCGACGTGGGCAAGGGCTGCGCGGAGTCGCTGCGCGGGCAGGGCGCGCGGGTCATCGTCACCGAGGTCGACCCGATCTGCGCGCTGCAGGCCGCGATGGACGGCTACCAGGTCGCCACCATCGACGACGTCGTGGAGAGCGCCGACATCTTCATCACCGCGACCGGCTGCCTCGACGTCATCACCGCCGAGCACATGGCCCGCATGAAGCACCAGGCCATCGTGGGCAACATCGGCCACTTCGACAACGAGATCGACATGGCCGGCCTCGCCAACCGCTCCGACGTGACCCGCATCACCATCAAGCCCCAGGTCGACGAGTGGAAGTTCGACGACGGCCACTCCATCATCGTGCTGTCCGAAGGCCGCCTGCTCAACCTCGGCAACGCCACCGGACACCCCTCCTTCGTCATGTCCAACAGCTTCGCCAACCAGACCATCGCCCAGATCGAGCTGTTCACCAAGACCGACGAATACCCGATCGGCGTCTACACCCTGGCCAAGCACCTCGACGAAAAAGTCGCCCGCCTCCACCTCGACGCCCTCGGCGTCCGCCTCACCGAACTCACCAAAAAGCAGGCCGAATACCTCGGCATCCCCGTCGAAGGCCCCTACAAGGCCGACCACTACCGGTACTGACCATGCGGCCGCCGCGGAGGCTCAGGGAGTCTCCGCGGCGATCGCCGCGCTGATCCGCTGCGCGGTCGCCGTAGTGGCCCCGTTCACCCGAGGGTGGTCCGGATCGCCGGTCCGGCAAGCTCCTGCCAGGCCCGAGCCGTGTCCGGGTGCACGTCCTGCAGCACCATCCGGCCACCCGACGCCATCGGATACTGCGGCGGCCTCACCCTCGCCAGCAGCCGGCGACGCGCGAACCCGCCTCCGATCCATACCGCAAACGTGAGGTAGCCGAACTCGTGCCACCAGTGCGCGAGCACCCAGCAGACGCACGCGCACGCGGCCACGCCCACGTCGGCGTACTGCTCCAGGCGGCGGTAACGAACGAACCGCTTCCGGCTGGCGTCGTCGAGCATGATCCAGAGCGCGTCCGGCCAGAGCCCGGGCATCGGCAGCTTCGTCGGCGTCTCCACGACGGACCCGTCGACCACGGACCTGTACGGCATCGGCGGCACCGCCCCGCCCATCTCCCACCAGACCCACGCCACACCCACATTGTCATCGATACCCGCAACACCGGCCGCCCTCGTCTCCCGGCCCGAGTGATCCCGACGGCCCCGGGGCCTGCGCTGGGGCCGGTCGGTACGGAAGGCTTCAGCCGACCGGCAGGTCGCGGGAGAGGTCGATGAACTGCGCCCCGTCGACCGTGTAACGCTCGACCTCCACGAAGCCGTGTCGCCGCGCGAAGGCGAGCCCCTCGACGTTGGCGGCGAGCACCACCGTCGCCACCGAGGCCGCGCCGAGCTCGCCCGCGACGGCCAGCATCCGCCGCAGATACTCGCTGCCGTATCCGCGGCGGCGATACTCCGGCAGCACCCGCACGATCACCGTCGCTCGCCCGTCGACGACCGGACGCACCGTGGCGTTGCCCACCGTCGCACCGCCGACGAGGCCCAGCGTCAACAGATTCCGGCCGCGACGCTCCTCGACGTCGGTGCGTGACAACGGCGCCACCGGGATGATCAGATTATGGATCTCGCGCCAGGCTTCGGCGGAGTCGTCGGCAACCGGCACGACAGTCAAGGCCACCGGCCGAGGGTAGCCGTTCACGGCCCGGGACCGCAGCGGCGAAGCGGCCTCCGGGGCGGGCGTGACACCGCGGCCACCGCGGTCGGCGGTGGTCGCGGTGCCGCCGGGCCGGTGTCAGGCCACGCAGCCGTTCGCGTCCTTGACCGGGTTGATCGTGTATTTGTCGACCCAGCTGTGCGCGAAGTTGTAGGAGTCGCGGGCTTTGATGTGGAACCCGGTGGCGTGGCCGCCGTCGAGCACGACGTAGGTGCTCAGGCAGGCCCGCGGCCCGAAGTTGACGCCCTCGCGGGTCTTGACGGCGGCGCTTGTCGCGCAGGTGAGCCCGCTGGGCTCGTCACAGTAGAAGGTGTCGTACTGCCCGACGGTGATCAGCACCGGCACCGTGATCGCCAGCGTCACGGCCGGGTTGCGGGCCGCGCCGAGCGACGATCGCTCGGTGAGCGTGCCGGTCTGCTTGATGGACTCGTCCATCGTGATCATCGCCGCCTCGGCTCCGGCCGTGCGGTAGAAGGCCGTCCCGCGGGTGTTCGGCATGGTCGTGATGTAGCCGCTGTCCAGTCCGGCGGAGGCGAACGCCGGGTCGGAGGCCGCGGTGTAGAGCGCGCTGCCCAGCACCGCGAGCCCCGGTGCGTAGGTGGTCATCAGGAAGTCCTGCAGCACCAGAAAGTCCGGCCGGGCCGCCGCATTGGTGGTGGTCCCCGCCAGGTACTGCAGAATCGCCGCCCCGAAGGAGTGCCCGACCCCGACGACGTTCACGAAGGAAATACCGCCGATGACCCCGGTGCGCAGCTTCTGCACGATCTGGGCGATGACATAGGCGTGCGACTGCAGCGTCAATTTGCTCGACGGCGGATGGTCGGACAGCCCGACCCCGAGCCGATCGATGTTGAAGGTGGAATATCCCCGGCTCGTTGCGGCATAGACGTACGAGTACGTGTTGGGCTGGGCCGGTGAATTGAAGTAGTTGTGGTCGTAGGTCAGGCCGGACACGAAGAGCTCGACCGTCCTGGCGCCCCGCAGGCTGTCGGCAGTGGTGCACAGCCGCCCCCGTACGGTGTAGGGCGTGGGATCGGTGGCCGAGACGGTCACCGTGACCGTCTGCGCGGAACAGCTCGCCCAGGACGGGTCCGCGCCCTCGGCAAACGCCGTCGAGGGCGGGGCCACCATCGCCAGAAATACACTGCTCAACAGGGCGACGGAAAATGACAATAATCGACGCATTCGCATTCCTAGCTGTAGTGGAGGATTTGCGAGTGCGGTAGAGCATAAAGACGGATCTCGAAGCCCACCCGGTCCGATCGGGTGCCTCGGCCGAGTCATTGAGACAGCTTTGGCGGCATGATCGGATTACCGCTGCGCGCCGCGGCACTCGGCGCCATTCGCCGATTACCCGCGGTGACTGCGTTCTACAGTTGACCGTGTGCTTGACGGCCGCAGCGGCGCCCTCATCCGCACCGGGATGCGGCGGGACCGGGGTTCGCCCCGGCCCCGCCGCCCGTTGCCGCTCGTCCGCCGGGCCGGGCGCTCAGCGCGGCGCGGTGAAGGTGCCGTTGAAGCTCGCGCCGTCGGACAGCCAGCAGGTGATCTTGTCGATGACCGTGCAGTGGTCGGCCTTGCCGTCGCCGTTGACGTCCGGGTAGTAGGGCCAGCCGCCGTCGCTCGGCATCGGGTGGGCGAAGCTCGTGGTGCTCCAGCCGGAGCCGTCGGAGAGCGTGCACAGGTCCTGGTACCCGCCGTAGTTCACCACCCGGCAGAAGTCGGCGCGGCCGTCGCCGTTCACGTCGGCCCAGGCCGACCGGCCGGCGTAGCCGCCGTCCATCACCGGTGACATGCCCGTCGAGCCGAACCCGCTGCCGGTGGCCGGCGTGCACTGGATGTTCATGGCCGCGTAGTTGGCCGAGCCGACGAATCGGCAGTAGTCGGCCCGGCCGTCACCGTTCACGTCGGCCCATTTGCGGGTGTCGTCGTAGCCGGGGTCGACGACGCCCGACGTGACGGTCAGGCCGAAGCCGATGCCTGTCGACAGGGCCAGCGTGCACTGCAGGTATTTGTAACCGCTGCCGACGACCCGGCAGTAGTCGGCGCGGCGGTCCCCGTTCACGTCGACCCAGGCGCGGCCGGCGTCGTAGCCGGGGTCCAGCGGGCCGGACGTGTACGTATCGCTCCAGTTGGTGCCGGTGGACAGCGTGCACGAGATGCGCTTGTCGGACCCGCCGACGACCCGGCAGTAGTCGGCGCGGCCGTCGCCGTCGAAGTCGGCCCAGGTCCGCCCGGCGTCCCAGCCGGCGTCGACCGCCCCCGACGTGTACGTGGCGCCGAAGCCGCCGCCCGTGGACACCGTGCACTGCAGGTCGGTGTACCCGCTGCCGATGACCCGGCAGTAGTCGGCGCGGCCGTCGCCGTTGAAGTCGGTCCAGGCCCGGCCGGCCGACCAGCCGAGGTCGGCGATCGAGCCGCCCGTCGCGAACAGCAGCCCGGTGCCGGTCAGCAGGTCGCAGTGCAGGTACCGGGAGTTCTGCGCCTCGCAGTAGTCACCGCTGTGGTCGCCGTTGAAGTCGACGAAGCCGAACTCGCGCGGCACTCCCGCGAACCCGGCCGTCGTGGCATCGGCCGGTGCGGCCGGGACGATGAGCAACGCCGCGGCCGCGGCCGCGAGTATCCCGGTGATGCGTCGGAACATGTGATGACCTCCTGTCATCGCGGTGCTGGATACGTTCCGTCACGCTAGGGACGCGGACTGGTGACCGGCATCGGTGCTACCACCGATTCCCCGGGCCCCGGACTGACCGCAATACGACGTATCAGCGGGCCGCGGGCGCCGTCCGCGGGGGCGGCGGGTCAAAGGGCTTCACCCTCGGCATGACCTACCAGGTCTCGGACACCGAGCTGAAGACCCGGCCGATCCGGATCACCGCGCTGCGCCACGGCCTGCTGTCGTACCTCTTCGGCGCGATCATCCTGGCCACGACCATCAACCTCGTCGCCGGGCTGGGCAGCTCGGGCCGCTGACTCGGGCCGCGCCGAAGGGCGCCGGTGCCGCAGACGTGCCAGACTCGCATGCCATGAGCCTGGTCGACGCCCTGATCCAGGGCCTGACCGCGCCCGTCTCCGAGGCGCAGCGCGCCGCGTACGCCGGCCCGCCGTATCCGACGCCGCCCGCGCTCGTCGCGCCGCGGGCGAGCGTACTGGGCGAGCTGGAGGCCCGCCTGCCCGCGAACGGTGACGGGCCGATGACCGTCACGCGGGTACTCGGGCCGGTGCAGCCCTACCGCCTCGAGGTCCGCTCGCTGCGCCGGCCCGGCCCGTTCCAGTTCGCCGACGCCGCCTGCGCGCTGCTCGCCGTCGGCGCCCTCACCGACGACGACGCCGAGACGCTCCGGCCCCACCTGCCGCCCTCCTGCGGCATCGGCCGCCAGCAGGTGCTGAACCGGCTCGCCGCCGACGACGTCACCGGTGCCCGCGCGGCCGCCGACCGGATCGAGGGCGGCACCGGCTGGAAGGGCCACCGCGACATCGCCGCCGCCCTCGCCGACCGGGGCGACGCCGCCGGGTTCTTCGCCGGCTGGAAGCGCTGTGCACCGGTGAAGGACCGCCACGGCCTGGCCGACCTCAAGCGCCGGCTGGTCGAGGGCGTTGCACGCGCGACAGGCTGGGAGGCGGCGCTCACCCTGACCGCCGACAAGCGGCTCGGCCCGGCGTTCGCGAGGCACGCGTTCACCGCGTTCGGCGCCGACGTCGACGGCCTGCGCCGGGTCCTGGCCGGCGTCGGCGCGCTGCCGGAGCTCGACCAGCTCGCGCTGCTCGCCGAGGCCGTCCGGCAGGCCGCCGGCAAGGACCCCGCGAGCGACCACCCGTACCTGCCCGAGCTTGTCGACCGCATCATCGCCGTCGACCCGGCCACCGACCGCGCCACCATGCGCTCCCGCGACTGGCTGCTGTTCTCGCTGTGGCCGGCGATGGGCGAGCAGGCGACGCTCGAGCGCGCCCGCAGGGCGATCCGGACACCGCAGTACAAGCGGGAGCTGCACCGGCTGCCCCGCGATGTGACAGCTTCGCTCAGGCACCGCCCGGCGAGCTGATGCTCGCGCGCCGGAGGAACCCCCGCGCCGCGGCCTGACAATCGGCGGCGGTGGTAGTGCGCTACGCACCCGCGCGCCGGCAGCCGGCGCGGGGTGCGCCGGCTGCCGGTTCCTGCTGGGGTGTCACATCGTGGCGAACTTGAACTTCTGGTAGTCGGTCGTGTTGCAGGTGTTGATCACCAGGTAGGCGTTGACCGCCGTGGAGTTGCCCTCGAGCTGCAGGCACAGGCCGCCGGCTCCGACGTTGGCCAGGCGCTCGCTCGGGTAGCGCATCCACTGCTGCTTGGTGGTGCCGTTGCAGGGCGCCAGGATGACCCGGGTGTTCGCGGCGGTGCTGCCGCCGTTGAGGTCCAGGCAGCGGGCGTCGCTCGCGGTGCCCGTGTCGTTGTAGACCTTGTAGTAGCCGGAGGTGCCGGCGGAGCTGGACGGCACGAAGACCAGGCGCTGGCCGTTGTTGTAGTTGCAGCTGCGGTCCTGCAGGAAGCTCGTGGTCGCCGGTACGGTGCCGTCGGTCGACGAGCCCAGGCAGTAGCTGATCGCCGTGGTCGTGCTGCCCTTGCTCTGCATGATGTCGAGCGGGCGGACGTTCCAGTTCTGCGAAGCCGCGGCGCTGTCGCAGGTCACGACCTGCAGCGGCGTGTTGTTGGCGGTGCTGCCGCCCTGCGGTGCCAGGCACAGGCCCGAGCTGGCGTTGCGGATCAGACCGTTCGTCTGGAAGTACCACTGCATGCTCGTGTTGCTTGCATCACAGTTGTAGATCACCGCTGCGGTGCCGCTCGTCGCGCCGCCGTTGAGCGGGTAGAGGCAGCGCTCGCTGCCGTCGGCGAGCGGGCTGCCGGCCACGGAGCCGCCGACATTCGTGCGCAGGGTGCCGTAGATGCTGTTGTCGTTGATTGGCGTAAATGTCCACCACTGCGCGTAGGTGCCTGTGCAGCCAACGATCTGCACCGTGTTGTTGTCGGTGTCGGCATAGTTGAGCACGTCGGCGCAGGAGTTGGTGGCGCCGTTCTTCAGCGTCAGGATCGAGCTGACCTTCTTGCTCGTCATGTTGTACCAGGCTTCGCCGAGCGTCAGGTATCCGTTCGCGTTGCCCGTCTGCGTCTTGATGAAATCGTCGAGGTTGTTGCCCGGGTACTGGTTGGCGTAGAGGTCGTGCGCGAAGTTCGGCTTGTTGAACGTCGTGGCGATGTAGTTGAACAGGTAGCCGGCGTGCTCGTAGCCGTGCAGGTAGGTGAAGGTGGTCGGGTTCGCCACCGGCATGTTGCTGCTGTACACCCAGTAGCGCACGTAATCGCCGAAGCCCTCGACGATCCAGCTCGCGTTGAACACCGGGCTCATGCCGTAGGTCGCGATGTGCGTGCCCTCGTGGATGGCGAAGGACAGGTCCGGGTCGTTCAGGTGCCCGTCGATCCAGGGCGTGCCGACGAACATCGTGTTGCCGCTGACGTACGCGCCACCGTAGGTCGTGGTGGTGTTCAGCGTGATGCTCGTCGGCGCGTTCGCCTGCGCGCCGAGGTAGGTGACGATCTTCGGGTACCACTTCTCGAGCAGCCCCTTGACCGAGGTCAGGTACTGCAGGTACGTCCCCGTGACGCCGGACGCGATGGTGATCGGCGGCACCGGGAACGGGCTCGCCGGCTGCGTCGCCGACACCGTCGAACTGGCCGCCGAAGCCTCGTTTGCGGCATTCTTCGCGACGACCTTGTACGAATACGTCGTGCCGTTGGTGACACCGGTGTCGAGCCAGCGCTGCGTCGCGTCACCTGACGCGTATGCGGCGGTCGCCGCGACGGTGGCATACAACGCATTGTTGCGGTAGACGTCATATTGCGTCGGCACCTGACCGGAGGCGTAATTCCAGGTCAGTCCGATACTGTTCCCACCGACGAGTGCCCGCACATTCACCGGCGCACTCGGCGCGGCGGCGTGGGCCATTTCGGCCGGCAATCCCAGTGGTGCGACCACACCGACAGCCGCGGCGGTGATTGCCAGCGCTGCCCTCCTGGCCCGCTTCATGCGCGCGACCAACCTACCCAGCATCGATTGCCGCCCTCCCCGTTTAGGCGCTAGATCCGGATCACCATGGTCGCGTGCCGGTACGACGGGCGTCAATGTCTTGATCGACGACGGTCAACAGGGTAAAGGGCGGCCGGCGGCGGCCGCGGCAGGGCCTTCGCCGGGTGTTTCCACGGACCGGATACCGTCGGCGGATGCGTGAGGTGCAGCTGTCGGCGGGGCGGGTCGTGCAGTACGGGCACTGGGGCCGGCCGGTGCTCGTGTTCCCTTCGGAGGGCGGGGACGCGTACGAGTACGCCGACCGGGGCATGGTGCACGCGCTGTCACCGCTGATCGAGGCCGGGCGGATCAAGGTGTACTGCGTCGACTCCCACGACGCCCAGTCGTGGTCGGCCCGCCACCTCCCGATCGAGGAGCGGACCCGCCACCACGAGCGGTTCGAGGCGTGGATCGTCGGCGAGGTCGTGCCGTTCGTGCACGGCGACACCGGCCCGGACATCATCGCGACCGGGTCCTCGCTCGGGGCGTACCACGCGCTGAACCTGGCCCTGCGCCACGCCCACCTGTTCCCGCAGGCGATCGGCCTGTCCGGCCACTACGACGTCGGCGCGTGGTCGGCGTGGGGCGAGCGCGCCGATCGGACGTACTTCAACAACCCGGCCGACTACGTGCCCAACCTGCACGGCCCGCACCTCGACTGGCTGCGCGCCCGGCTGTCCCTGGTCCTCGTGTGCGGCCAGGGCCGGTGGGAGGACACCACCGGCGCGCTCGAGCAGACCCGGCGCATGGCGGCGCTCCTGCACGACAAGGCGATCCCGTGCGAGCTCGACGTGTGGGGTCCACAGTGGCCGCACGACTGGCCGTCATGGCGGGCGCAGATCGCGAAACACCTGCCCCGCTTCTGCTGACCCCGCCCTCCGTATGCTGGCCCGGTGATCACCTGCGTCGTGCACTACACCATCGACCCGGCCCGGATCGACGCGTTCGAGCGCTTCGCCCGCGAATGGATGCGCCTCGTGGCCAAGCACGGCGGCATCCACCACGGCTACTTCCTGCCGGCCGAGGGCGCCAGCGACCGGGCCGAGGCGCTGTTCAGCTTCGAGAGCCTGGCCGCCTACGAGCGGTACCGCTCCCGGTTCGGCACCGACCCGGAGTTCATCGCCGCCGACCGCATCCGCGACGAGTCAGGCTGCGTGCGCCGCTACGACCGCACCTTCATGCGCCCGCTCCTGCCGGACTGACCCGCAGCGGGCAGGCCGCCGGACAGTGCCCGGCCTCGCGCGCCTCGGCGCGGACCGGCTCCGGCACGCGGGCATCGTGGATGACCCGGTGCCAGAAGCCGCTCATCCGCCCGGCCCCCACCCGATCATGATCGCAGACCGGGCGTCAGCGGGTCGGTGCGGTGCGGTCCAGGACGAGGGTGCGGGCCTCGGCGAGGCCGATGGCGAGCGCGCCGAGCAGGACGGCGTCGGGGCCGAGGGTGGAGACCTCGATGCGGGGCGGGCGCAGCGCGACGAGGGTGCGCAGCCGCTCGGTGAGCGGGCTGGTGAACAGGTCACCGAGCTGGCTGCCGACGCCGCCGCCGAGGACCACCAGCTCCGGGTCGAGCACGGCGGTGATGCCGGCCAGGGCGTGGCTGACGTGGTCGACCTCGCGGGACACGGCCAGCCGGGCGGTCTCCTCGCCGGCGCGGGCGGCGTCGAAGACGTCCTTCGCGGTGACCGCACCGGGCAGGCCCAGGCGCCGGGCCACGCCCACGATGCCGTCGGCGGAGGCGACCGACTCGAACATGCCGCGGGGGCGGGCGGCGGGCTGCTCGAGCAGCGGGTCGCCCTCACCGATCGGCAGGTAGCCGATCTCGCCGGCCGCGCCGCGGAACCCGCGGTACAGCCGGCCGTCGATGATGATGCCCATGCCGGTCCCGGTGCCGATGGAGACGTAGACGAAGTGCCGGACGCCCCGGCCGAGCCCGTAGGTCGCCTCGCCCACCGCGGCCAGGTCGACGTCGTTCTCCACCACGTACGTCGAGCCGGCGATGCCCGCGAGCCGCTCGACGCTGCCGCGGCGGTCCCAGCCGGGGAGGTTGGGCGCCAGGTGCAGGGCGCCGGTGGCCTTGTCGTGGATGCCGGGGGTGCCGAACACGGCGAGCGTGATGTCGTCGCGGGTGATGCCGGCCTGCCCGGCGAGCTCCTCGGCGAGGCGGGTGAGCTGGGCGACGAGGTCGCGGGCGCGGGTACCGCGCGACGGCTCGTCCTTGCGCGCCACGATCGTGCCGACCAGGTCGGCCAGGCCGACGCGGACGTAGGAGCGCCCGACGTCGACGGCGAAGACCCAGCCCGCCTCGGGACGCACCTCGTACAGCATCGCCGAGCGGCCGGCGGCTCCGGCCCGGGTGCCGACCCGGCGCAGCAGCCCGGCCCGCTCGAGGTTGGTGAGCGCCACGGCCACCGTCGGCTTGGACAGCCCGGTCTGCTGCGCGAGCTCCGGGCGCGACACCGTGCCCAGCCGGAACGTCTCGGCGAAGACGGCGCGCTCGTTCATCACCCGCAGCACGCTCGTCGTGCTGGCGGTGTTCGTGGTCTGCACAGGCAACAGCCTGCCACATCAAGTAAAGAAGGGTCCTTTATCAATTTCGTAAAGGACCTTGCCACACGGCGGGCCGGTGGTCGACCATGCACCCAGTACCTCCGAGGAAAGGTGCCCCTCCATGCACGCAAGATGGTTCGTCGCAGTCGTGGCCGTCGCGGCCACCATCGTCAGCGGGTGTGGCGGCAGCACCGGCGGCAAGCCCGGCGGCGGTGACGCGCCGACGATCGCGCTGTTCCTGCCCGAGTCCAAGACGACCCGCTACGAGGCGTTCGACAGGCCGCTCTTCGAGGCCAAGGTGAAGGCCCTGTGCGCGGACTGCAAGCTGCTCTACGCCAACGCCGACCAGGACGCCGCGAAGCAGCAGCAGCAGGTCGAGGCCGCACTGGCCCAGGGCGCCGACGTGCTGGTGCTCGACGCCGTGGACGCGAGCGCCGTGGCATCCCTGGTCAACCAGGCCAAGCAGAAGAAGGTCCCGGTCATCGCCTACGACCGGCTGATCTCCGAGATCAGCTACGAGTACTACGTCTCCTTCAACAACGTCCGGGTCGGCGAGATGCAGGGCCAGGCCCTGCTCGACGCGCTCACCAAGGCCGGGACGACCGACAAGGGCAAGATCGTCATGCTCAACGGCGCGCCGACCGACCCCAGCTCGGCGGACTACAAGACCGGCGCGCACAAGGTCCTGGACGGCAAGGTCCAGATCGGCCGCGAGTTCGACACTCCCGACTGGAGCCCCGACAAGGCCCAGCAGGAGATGGAGCAGGCCATCACCGCGCTCGGCCGGGACACCGTCATCGGGGTGCTGTCGGCCAACGACGGCATGGCCGGCGGCGCGATCGCGGCGATGAAGCGGGCCGGCTACCCGGCGCTGCCGCCGATCACCGGCCAGGACGCGGAGCTCGCGGCGGTGCAGCGGATCCTCACCGGCGAGCAGTACATGACCATCTACCTCGACATCCGGGCCGAGGCCGAGAAGTCCGCCGAGCTGGCGGTCGCGCTGGCCAAGGGCGAGAAGCCGGCCGCACCCGCGAAGGTCGCCAACGGCACGGCCGACATCCCGGCGTTCCTGCTCGACCCGATCGCGGTCACCGCGGACAAGGTCAAGGACACGATCGTCAAGGACGGCTTCTACAAGGCGGCGGACATCTGCACCGGGCCGGTCGCCCCGGCGTGCGCCAAGGCGGGAATCCAGTAGTGCTCAGCGCGACAGGGATCAGCAAACGGTACGGTGCGGTCCAGGCTCTGGACGGGGTGAGCCTGGACCTGCCGCCCGGCGAGGTGGTCGCCTTGGTCGGCGACAACGGCGCCGGCAAGTCGAGCCTCGTCAAGGTGCTGTCCGGCGTCGTCACCGCCGACGACGGCGTGATCGAGCAGGACGGCCACCCGGTCCGCATCGCCGGCCCGCACGACGCTCAGCGCCTCGGCGTGTCGACGGTCCACCAGGACCTCGCCCTCTGCGAGAACCTCGACGTCGTCGGCAACCTGTTCCTCGGCGCGGAGCGGCGCCGCTGGACGCTGCTCAACCACATCAGGATGGAGCGCTCGGCCCGCGACCTGCTGTCCTCACTGGACGTGCGCATCCGGGACATCCGGGTGCCCGTCGCCATGCTCTCGGGCGGCCAGCGCCAGTCCGTCGCCATCGCCCGTGCCCTGATCGGCGAGCCGCGCGTCGTCATCCTCGACGAGCCGACCGCCGCCCTCGGTGTCGAGCAGACGGCGCAGGTGCTCGGCCTGATCCGGCGCCTGCGGGACCGCGGCCTGGCGGTGCTTGTCATCTCCCACAACCTGGCCGACGTCCGGGCGGTCAGCGACCGGATCGTGGTGCTCCGGCTGGGCCGCAACGCCGGCGAGTTCCGCACTGCGGACGTCGCCCCCGAGGCCGTCGTCGCCGCCATCACAGGCGTTGCCACAATCTTTGGGGGTACCGCATGAAGGCGCTGCTGCGCACGGCCGGCCGCACCGACCTCGGGGCCTGGCCGGTCGTCGGCGGCCTGATCGTCATCGCTGTCGTGTTCGGCTCCCTCAACGAGCGCTTCCTGTCCGCGGAGAACCTCACCAACCTGGCCCTGCAGATGGCGGCCACCGGCACCATCTCGCTCGGCATCATCATGGTGATCCTGCTCGGCGAGATCGACCTGTCGGCCGGCTCGGTGAGCGGTCTCAGCGCCGTGGCCATGACGATCCTCTCCGTGCACCACGGCTGGCACCCGCTGCTCGCGGTCGCCGCGGCCCTCGCCGGCGCCGCGCTGCTGGGCCTGCTGCACGGCTGGATGTTCACCAAGCTGGGCATGCCCTCCTTCGTCGTCACCCTGGCCGGCCTCATCGGCTGGCAGGGCCTGATGCTGTACCTGCTGGGCCGTGGCGGCACCATCAACCTGCCGTTCGAGGGCCTGCTCGCCCGGCTCAGCGACACCTGGCTGCCGCTCTGGGCCGGCTGGCTGCTGGCCGCGCTCGTCGTCGCGGGCTGGACCGCCGGCTCGGTGATCAATCGCCGGCTGCGCCGCGGCGCCGACCTGCCGGTCACGTCCGGCCCGTGGCTCGCGGCCCGGCTCACCGCCCTCGCCGCCGTCCTCGCGGGAGCGGTTCTGGTGCTGTCGGCCGACCGTGGAGTACCACTGCTGCTTGTGCTGTTCGGCGCTCTTGTCGTGGGCCTGGATCTGGTGCTGCGGCACACCGTCTTCGGCCGCCACATGTACGCGGTCGGCGGCAACGCCGAGGCGGCGCGGCGGGCCGGCATCAACATCACCCGGATCCGGCTGCTGGCCTTCATGGCCGCCTCCACCCTTGCCGCGTTCGGCGGCATCCTCGCGGCCAGCCGCCTCGCCGCCGTCAACCAGAGCTCCGGCGGCAGCGACACCCTGCTCATGGCGATCGCCGCGGCGGTCATCGGCGGCACGTCCCTGTTCGGTGGCCGCGGCCGCGCCTTCGCCGCCCTGCTCGGCATCCTCGTGATCCAGTCCATCACCAACGGCATGCTGCTGCTCAACGTCGACTCCTCGGTCCGCTACATGGTCACCGCCGTGGTCCTGGCCGTCGCCGTGGCGATCGACTCCCTCGCCCGCCGCGGCCAGCCGCGGTGACGCCCCAGGTCCTGGCCATCGACTTCGGCGGCACGAAGGTGGCCCTGGGCACGGCGACCACCGACGCCCTCGACGGCCGCCCGCACATCACGACCCGGCTGCCCACCCGCGGCGACCAGGGCGCCCGGCGAGTCGTCGAACGCGCCCTCACCGCCGCCCGGGAACTGCTGCGCACCCCGGCGGCGGTGGGCGTCTCGACCTTCGGCGTGCTCCGCGACGACGTGATCCGCCTGGCCCCGAACGTCCCCGGCTGGGACGGCCTGCCACTGCCCCGGCTCCTGCGCACCGAGTTCGGCGCCACCCCCGTCGCGATCGACAACGACGTCAACGCCGGCGCCGCCGCCGAACTGCGCTGGGGCGCCCTGCGCGGCATCGACGTCGGCCTGTACGTCAACCTCGGCACCGGCCTGGCCGCCGCCCTCGTGGCCGGCGGCCGCGTCCTGCCCGGCGCCCACGGCGCGGCCGGCGAGATCGCCTACCTGCGCGACCGCGCCGACGCCCCCACGTTCGCCGACGGCCACGCCGCGCTGGAGGAGTCGGTCTCCGGCAGCGCCCTGGCCCGCCACGGCTCCGCCCTGCTGGGCCGGCCCGTGACCGCCGCCGAACTGTTCGCCCACCGCCACGTTCCCGCGGTCGCCGCGCTCCTCGACGACGCGGTGGGCACCCTGTCCCGCACGATCGCCAACCTCTGCGTCACCTTCGACCCGCAACGGGTCGTCGTCGGCGGCGGCCTGATGGGCGCGGCCCCGCACATCCTGCCCCCGATCGCCGCCGCCCTCACCCGCTCGGTCCCGTTCCCCCCGGACCTGCAGGTCGCCACCTTCGCCGACGACGCACCGCTGATCGGCGCCCTCGCCATGGCGGTAACGCTCGCCACCACCGCCTGACCGGATCGCCCGGCCCGGCGGCACCCGGAGCCCGCGCGGTCAGTCGCCGTGGCCTCGGACCGGTCCCGGCGCCGCGCGCGGCTGCCTACGCCGCGGCGTCGAGGACGTCGACGATGAAGCGCAGGGCCCCCTTGGGCTCGCCGTGCTCCGGGTTGTCGCCGTACGCCTGGTCCGCCGGGATGTCGAGCTGGACCCGGCTGCCGACCGCGACACCGACGAGGCCGCGGTCGAAGCCCTTAATCAGCATGCCCTTGTCGACGCTTCTATATGCGTGGTGATCGAGTCCGGGTATTCGTGATCCGCTAGGTTCGGCGCTGGCCGTGACGGTGTGACCCCACAGCAGTCTGACCATTGACGTATGTGTCGTGTAGTCGACCTGTCCACCGTCGCGGCCGGCATCGGCCGCCACCCTTACTGGCCTGATCAGAAGCATGTCCGCTGGCCACGCCAGCGTGACCCATCACAGATCTGCCGTCGGGTGAACCTCCCGGGCCGACGCCGTTGACCGGCATCAGCCTTCAGGAAGGACACCCACCGTCATGCCAATCGAGGCAGGCCAGCCCGCCGATTCTCGCCCTGATCGACGCCGATGGGTCGTCGGAGTCGACACTCACACCGACACCCATGCCGCCGCACTGGTCGACGCCCTCGGCGAGGTCCATGCCCAGACCGAGGTCAGCGCCGACCCAGACGGCTACATCCGGCTGCTGGCCTGGGCCGGCGAGCACCTTCCCGCCGGCCAGCGGATGTTCTGGGCCGTCGAAGGCACCCGCGCGCACGGACACGGCCTGACCCGAGTGCTCCAAGCAGCTGGCCACCAGGTCATCGAAGCCGTGCCCCCCGTGCGAGGCAGCCGCCGCCGCGGCGGCAAGTCCGACCGGCTCGACGCCATTCACGCCGCTCGCACAGCGTTGATCAACGACCATCCCGCCACGCCCCGCGCCGACGGCCCTCGCGAAGCGCTGCGCCTGCTGGTCACGGCCCGCCAGCACTACTCCACGACGCGCACTGCCACGATCAACGTCTTCAAGTCGGTGATTCTCGGCGCCACGGAGCTGCGCGAACAGCTACGTCATCTACCCACTGCGGCCCAGATTCGCACCGTGCTCACCCTGCCCGAGCCCGAGACCGCCGATGTTGAGGAACGCATCCGTCTGCAACAACTCCAGACTCTCGCGCAGACCGTCACCGACCTGAACGCCGTCCTGGCCGCCAACTACCAGCAGCTGGAAGACCTCGTCCGACAGCTCTGCCCAGCGCTGCTCGACCTGCCAGGCGTCGGGCCGCAAACTGCCGCTGTCGCACTGACCGCCTGGTCGCATCACACCCGGCTGCGCGACGAAGCGGCATTCGCCGCTCTCGCCGGCGCCGCACCGCTACCCGCCAGTTCAGGACGCCACCAGCGCCACCGCCTCAACCGCGGCGGAGACCGAACCCTCAACGCCGCACTCCACACGATCGTTACCACCAGACGTCGCATGAAACACCCAGCCACCAGCGCATACATCGCCCGCCGCACTGCCGAAGGACTCACCCCGAAGGAAGTCCTTCGCTGCCTCAAGCGCTACACCGCGCGCCAACTCTTCCGGCTGATGCAGACCACCGCACCCGCAACCACTTGACAAACACTACTCACAGATCGCTGTCTCGAACACCTGCTTGCGGGTCCACGACGAGTCGAAGACCTTGCCGTCGGCCAGTGTCAGCCCGACGTAGTTGAGGGTGACCGTCTGCCCGCTCGCGACCTTGGCGCACGCGCCCTGGATGAGCACGGTCACGACGAGGTCCTTCGGGGTCGCGTGCGCCGCGCTGTCCACCGGGGCCGTGGCCAGCCGCGGGTCGAAGCCGCCCAGCATGGGCGGGAAGCCGCTGCCGGGCACCCGGGCGCAGGCCGCGGGGCTGGGGCTCGCCGCCTTCGCGCGTGCCGCCTCCGGCTGCGTCTTGGCCGGTGCGGTACAGCCGGCCAGGGCGAGCGGCAGGACGAGCGCGACGGCGAGGAGCGCACGGGCGCGGGTGGGCATGGCCCGTTTGTACCAGAGCGGCGCCAGGCCGATCGCCCGCGCTCGATCACGGTCGGATGCCCGGGAGCGCTGCGTCAGTCGACGAGGAAGCGGCGCAGCGCTTGCGCCAGCGCGTCGGGGTTCTCCTCGGCGACGTGATGGCCGGACTCGATCGGCTCGCCGCGCAGGTCGGGAGCCCAGGGTCGCCAGACGGCGAGGGGATCACCGTAGAGGGCTTCCATGTCGTCGCGGGTCGACCACAGCAGCAGCGTCGGGCAGCGGACGGTGCGACCGGCCCGCCGGTCGGCTTCCTCGTGATCGCGGTCGACCCCGAGGCCGGCCCGATAGTCCTCCAGCATCGCCCGCACCGTGGCCTCGTCGTGGATGGCGTCACGGACCTCGCGGTAGTTCTCGGCGCCCATCGTGTCCGGCCGTACGCTGTCGTACCACGCGTCGGGGTCGGCGCCGATGGCCCGCTCCGGCTTGTCGGGCTGAGCGAAGAAGAACCAGTGATACCAGTCCCGGGCGAACGTCGCGTCGCATCTGGCGAGCGCCTCGCTGATGGGCACGCCGTCCATGACCACCAGCCGGCTGACCAGGTCGGGATGGTCGAGCGCCAGCCGCAGCGCCACGTAGCAGCCGCGGTCATGGCCGACCACCGCGAACCTCGCATGTCCCAGCGCCGCCATCAACCGGACCATGTCCCCGGCCACCGCACGCTTGGACTGCTGCGAATGGTCCGGACGGAGCGCCGCCTTCCCGGACCGGCCGTAGCCGCGCATATCGGGGCAGACGACCGTGTGGCCGGCGTGCACGAGCTGTGGGGCGACCCGGTGCCAGGTCGACCCCGTGCGCGGATGCCCGTGGATGAGCAGCACGGGAAGTCCGCGCCCGGCATGCCGGACCCGCAGCTGCACTTCCCCCACGCCGATCCGCTCGTCGATGAAGCCTTCGAACATGCCCCGAACGTACCCCGCGCCGCCCGCCCGGCCCTCGCCCGGTGTTGATAAGCGCAGCTTATCGGCGGCATCGAAGCCGGTATTGGACGAGCCGGCGCGATCATCCGCACCCTTGTCGCATGAGTTGCGCGTTCACGCTGCTGTACGCAATCGGAGGGCCGGCATGACCGCCTACTCGGGCTGGGGCCGGCTGCCGCTGTTCCTGGCGGCGGTACCCCTTGTGCTGTTGTTCGCCGTTTCGGACGCGAACGACCACGACTGGCGGGCCGGGGCCTGTGCCGCGATGATCGGCGCGCTGGTCCTCGCCGGGCTCAACCTCGCGGTCGCGGCCGGCCTCAACGGCGGTGAGGGCGGCGCGTGGCGAGGGGATCACCGTGCGGGTGGCACGGCGATGCAGAGCTTCACGCCGGATCTCCTCAGCATGGCCGGCGCCGCCGGGGCCGCCTGGACCGCACAGTGGATCACCTGGCCGGTGGCGATCCTGCTGTACGTCGCGGGCACCGTCGCCTACTTCGCGGTGCCGAGATGGCGGGAGCGTCGCGCCCGCGCCGCCGTCATCGCGCGCCGCCGGGCCTTCGCGGCGGCGAAGGGCTGGCGTTTCGCGGGTACCGTTGCGGGCCTGACGACCCGCTGGGACTTCGGCCCGTTCGCGATGGCGAGCACCTTCGCGGAGGTCATGAACCGGCCCACGGCGAAGCTGCGCGGCCACTATGCGGGGATGTCCGGCTCGATCGACGGCTTCGCGTTCACCATCGTCGACGCCTTCCGGCCGCAGCCGTGGGCGGTGTTCCGGGCCTGGAGCCGCACGCCTGTCACCGTCTGCGCCGTGCACCTCAGCCACAGCCTGCCCGGGATCCGCGTCGGGATCGTCCCGGGCCGCGCACGCGGCCGTGTCAAGGTGGCGGTCGACTGCGTCGCGCCGGCCTACGCCGAGGCGGTCGTCAACGGCGCGGCGGTCGACGCGATGGTGGAGTGGAGCCTGGACTCCTTCGAGATTCAGGGCTGTGACGTGCTGACCGTGCTGCCGTCGTTGACGTTCGACACGGACGAGGACAGCGAGGAGGACAATGTGGCAGTCGTCGAGAGCCTCATCGCCGTCCTGTCATGCCTTGACGTGGACCCGCACACGTGGCGGTCGGGCCCGGCGGGTCCGCTACCGATACCGCACGACGCCGGGCGCGGCTGAAGGCCGCATGCACCACGGCGGCAGCAGGGTGGTCGGGTCGCTGCTCGACGAGAGCCTGGACCCGCAGTTCCGCGACAGCACCGGTCGGACGCTGCTGCACGGAGTCCATGTGCGAAATTCTGGTCCATGGCGCATCGGCCGAGCTCATCGCGCGCTTGGCGCAGGGACGACACATGGCGCTGCGGCGTGTTCAGTGCCGTCGACGGCGGGTGCTCGCCCCACACCACGTCGATGAGGCGGTCGGTGCTCACGACCTCGCCGGCCCCAGGGCGAGCACCGCGAGCACCGTCCGGCGGCGCTGGGGCCGAGCCGCCCCATTCCGCGACAGGCCATCAGAGACTCTCGACCGCAGCGGGATGCCGGTCTGGTGTCACGCCTGGTGGGGCACGGCGGTCCGGGGTAGGGCGAGCATCGCGGCCGCGGCCAGGAGGTAGGTTGCGACCTGCCAGGGCATGACCTGGGCCAGGGCGTGGCCGAACGCGGCTGCCTCGTCGCCGGCTCCCGTCGGGGCAGCGCCCGGCGCGGCGGTGCCGGTGGCCAGCGCGTCGAAGAAGACGGTGCCGAGCACGGCGACGCCGACCGCGCCACCGATCTGGTTGACCGTGGACAGCACGCCACCGGCGGCGCCGGCGCGGCGGCCGGGAACACCGGCGAGGACGACGTTGACCAGGATCGGGGCGGCGAGTCCGAGGCCGAGGCCGCCGAGGAGCATCACCGCGGCGAGGTGCCGGTAGCCGGGTGCGTCGCCGTCGCGGACCAGCCACCACAGCAGCCCCTGGGCGGCCGCCAGGATCAGGGACCCCGTGACGAGCAGGGCCCGGCCGGCCCGGGCGGCCAGCGCGACCCCGGCGCCGGAGGTGAGCATCGACCCGATCGCGTAGGGCAGGATCACCAGGCCGGCGTCCCAGGCCGAGCGGCCGGTCCCGGACTGCAGGTAGATGGACAGGGTGAGGAAGAACGACGCCAGCCCGCCGAAGAACAGCACGGACGCGGCGAGGCCCGCGGTGAACGGGCGCACCGACAGCAGCCCGGGGTCCAGGACGGGCTCACCGCCGCGACGGGCCAGGCGCCGCTCGTAGCCGAGGAACAGTGCGAGGACGGCGACGCCGGCGGCCAGCAGCGCCCAGCCCCAGGCGGGCCAGCCCCAGTCCCGGCCCTGGACCAGGGGCAGCAGCACGAGCAGCACCCCGACCGCGGCCAGGACCGCCCCGAGCACGTCCCGGCGGGTCCGTGCGGGGGCGCGGGACTCGGCCAGGACCCGCGACCCGACGGCCAGGGCGACGAGCGCCACGGGGATGTTGATCCAGAAGATGGTGCGCCACCCCAACTCCCACAGGTCGGCGTCGACCAGGGCGCCGCCGAGCAGCGGACCGGCCACCGAGGCCAGACCCTGGACCGCACCGTAGGCGCCGAACGCCTTGGCCGCCGCGGCCGGTGCGAACGACGAGCGGATGATCCCGAAGACCTGCGGGACCATGAACCCGCCCGCCAGGCCCTGCAGCACCCGGACGGCGATCAGCACCGCGGCGGTCGGGGCCAGCGCGCACGCCGCGGACGCGATCGCGAAGCAGGCAAGCGACCCGAGGAAGACCCGGCGGCGCCCGTAGTCGTCGCCGACCCGGCCCCCGGTGATGAGGCCCGATCCCAGGGCCAGGGTGTACGCGGCAAGCATCCACTGCAGCTGCGCCGGCGAGGCGTGCAGGTCGCCGGCGACATCCGGGGCGGCGACGGTGACGATGGTGACGTCCAGCAGGTCCATGAACGAGGCGAACAGCACCACCAGGAGCGCCGGCGTGGCGGCCCGCCCGGCCAGGCGCGGCGCGCCGCGCTCGCCATGTGCGTCGGCGGGGTACTCGTCGGCGGCGGGAAGATCCCCGCTTGCAGCAGTCATGAGCGCACTCTGGCACCGGTGGCGGACACGGAATGGCCGCTACTGCTGGCAGCCTCGGAGCATGGCCGACACGTCCGCGCGAATCCTGCGCCTGCTGTCTCTGCTCCAGGCCCGCATCGACTGGTCCGGACCCGAGCTCGCCGAGCGGCTCGGCGTGTCGGCGCGGACGCTGCGCCGCGACGTGGAGACGCTGCGCGAGCTCGGGTACCCCGTCGAAGCGATCAAAGGCCCCGGCGGCGGGTACCGGCTCGGCGCCCACGGGAAGCTGCCGCCCTTGGTGCTCGACGACGACCAGGCCATCGCCATCGCCCTGGCCCTGCAGACGGCCCCGGCGACCGTGACAGGCATCGACGACGCCGTCACCCGCGCCCTGAGCACCCTGCGGCAGGTCATGCCCGCACGGCTACGGGCCGCCAGCGAGGCGTTCGAGGTGACCAGCCTGCGCAACTACTGGGAGTTTTCGGCCCCGCCCATCGACGTCGCGACCCTGCAAGCCGTCGGCTCGGCGATCCGCACCGGCCGCACGCTGCGCTTCGACTATGCCACCGACGCCGCCTCGGACAGCCGTGGCCCGGCGGCCGGCGAGCCCGGCTTCCGGCCCCCGCTCGAGGTCGAGCCACACCACCTCGTCGTCTGGGCCGGCCGCTGGTATCTCGTCGCCCGGGACCGCGCGCGGCAGACCTGGCAGACCTACCGCGTCGACCGCGTCCGGCCCCGGGCCTCCACCGGGGTGCCGTTCACGCCGCAGCCCCGCACCCGCGACGACCTGACCCGGCTCGTGGTCCAGAACCCCGACCGCGGCGACACCCCCGGCCGATGGCAATGCGTCGGCACCGCGACGCTGCACCGGCCCGCCGAGGTCGTCGCGCGCTGGGCGCCCGGCGGGTCCGTCGTCACCCCCATCGACTCCGACCACAGCCGGCTGACGATCGGCGGCTGGTCCTGAGTCGGCGTCGCCGGCCTGTTCGTCACCTTCGACACCGACCTCGACGACGTCACCCCGCCCGCCCTCGCCGACGCCTTCGCGACAGTCAGGCGCCGGCTCGGGCGCGACCACCTCGCGACCCGGTGACCCGGCCGGCCTCGTCACCGCGGTGGCGACCCGCGCGGTCGGGCGGCGTCAGGGCCGCTGGGCGGGGTCGTGCTCGTCGAGGGCCAGCAGCTCGGACACGGTCACGAAGCGGTAACCGCGGGCGCGCAGGCCGGCGAACATCTCGCCGAGGTGTCGCAGCGCGACGAGGCGGCGCTGGTCGCCGACGTCGTGGGCGAGCACGATCGAGCCGGGGCGGACGGTGTTGACGATGTCGGCGACCTGACCCTGCGGGTTCTTCTCGTACTGTGCCTCGTGCATCTGCTGCGACCACAGCACGAGCCGGTAGCCGAGCTTGTCGGCAGCGAGCACCGTGGAGCCGCCGAGGTGCCCGTAGGGCGGGCGCAGCAGGGTCGGTGCGCGGCCGGTGACGTTGTGGATCGCCTCCGCACCCCGGTTGATCTCCCCGACGGCCTGGCTGAGGTCGAGGGTGGCGAGGTCGGCGTGCGACCAGGTGTGGTTGCCGACCTCGTGGCGGTCGAGCCGGCCGCGCACGACGTCGGCGTGGTGGCTGAGGTTGCGCCCCACCATGAAGAAGGTCGCCGGCACGTCCCACGCGTCGAGCGCGTCGAGCACCATCGGCGTCCAGTCCGGCGCCGGGCCGTCGTCGAACGTGAATGCGACGACCGGTGCGTCGGTGCGCACGTGGTACGTGATGGTCGTGCTCGGCGAGTCGGCGTCGGTCAGCACGTCGGCGGCCGACGCGTAGCCCCCGGCCAGCGGCGGCTCGTCCAGGCCGAAGACGTGCTGGACGAGCGGCGAGCCGACCGCCCCGACGGCCATCCCGGCCACCGCGAGCCCCGCTCCTCCAAGTATCCGCCGTCGCGACAGCCCCATTCGCCGCTCCCCCCGTCGATGTCGTGGTGGCATCGTGTCACGGCACAGGGTGACCAATCATCGTCCGAGCAGTCGGTCCGCACCAGGGTTTTCCCGGACGCATCGACCCCGGCTCGCCCCGATAAGAACCTTACGTAGCGTCGGATGCACGGAGCGTCGCCTGGCGGTACATCGCGGCGCGGCTTCGACATCAGCGCGCTGAAGTTCCCCGAAAGGTGCTCGAAACTTTCGGGGAAACGCCGGTCGGTTTGGGCTCGTCGTGGCCGGTCGCGGCCCGTGCAGTACCCACCGAACACGCTTTTGCGGGGTTTCGACGTCCGGAAGTTTTCCGGTAATTGTTGCCAGCGCGACGGCGGCGTGTTCATAATCTCGCTGTCGGCGTTCGACGATCGTCGATTGACTCGTCCTCGCCCGCCTATCGAGGAGGGAACACCCCATGCCCGAGAGACCCGCCCGGCACCGACGGCTGCTCATCGGCCTGGTCAGTGCGGTCGCGCTGGCCGCCGCCTCCGTGGTCGCCGCCGGCACCGCGCACGCCGAGGCCGACCGGACCGTCACGTCCAACACCACCGGCACGCACAACGGCTACTTCTTCTCGTACTGGAAGGACAGCGGCAACGTCACGATGAACCTGGGCGCCGGCGGCAGCTACAGCGTCCAGATGAACGGCATCAACAACTCCGTCGTCGGCAAAGGCTGGAAACCCGGCTCCAACCACACCGTCAACTACTCCGGCTCATTCAACTGCGGCGGCAACTGCTACCTCGCCCTCTACGGCTGGACCACCAACCCCCTCATCGAGTACTACGTCGTCGAAACCTACGGCAACTACAACCCCAGCAACGGCACCCAACGCCTCGGCTCCGTCACCACCGACGGCAGCACCTACGACATCTACCGCACCCAACGCGTCAACCAACCCTCCATCATCGGCACCGCCACCTTCTACCAGTACTGGAGCGTCCGGCAGAACAAACGCGTCGGCGGCACCATCACCACCGCCAACCACTTCAACGCCTGGGCCAGCCTCGGCATGAACCTCGGCTCCCACGACTACCAGATCCTCGCCACCGAGGGCTACCAGAGCAACGTCAGCTCCAACATCACCGTCAGCGAAGGCTCCGGTGGCGGCGGCGGCGGCGGCGGAGGCGGCGGCGGAGGCGGCGGAGGCGGCGGAGGCGGCGGAGGCGGCGGTGGCTGCACGGCCACACTGTCCGCGGGCCAGAAGTGGAGCGACCGCTACAACCTCAACGTCACGGTCTCCGGCTCCAGCAACTGGACCGTCACGATGAACATGCCCTCGCCGGCGACCATCAGCTCGACCTGGAACGTGAACGCGACCTGGCCCAGCCAGTACGTGATGGTCGGCAAACCCAACGGCAGCGGCAACAACTTCGGCGTCACCATCATGGCCAACGGCCAATGGACCTGGCCGACGGTGTCCTGCAGCAGCGGCTGACCCACCGGGTTCCCGGGGGCGCGGTGGCGATCGGCCGCCGCGCCCCCGTCTGATAGTTTGGCACCGGGTGTGCCGGGAAGTCTGGTCGGCGTGCGATGCACTGTGCCGACCGAAGGGACCCCCCGATGAAGGCCCGCGATCTCGCCGCCGAGTTTCCGGCCGTGCACCTCGACACACCGGCCATCGAGGCGGCGCGGCTCCTTGCCGGGCAGGACCTGCCGGGGCTCATCGTCCTCGACGCGCGTGGCTACCCGTCCACGATCCTGGCCGGCACGCAGGTGCTGCGCATGGCCATCCCCCAGTACTGCCAGGACGATCCGGCGCTCGCCCGGGTCGTCGACGAGCCGGCCGCCGACCTGCTGCTGCGTGAGCTCGGCGACCGTACCGTCGCGCAGGCCCTCCCGGCCGAGAAGCGCGAGCTGGCCGTCGTCGCCCCGGACGCCACCGTCCTGGAGATCGCAGCCGTCATGGCCCGCACCCGCACCCCGCTCGTCGCCGTCGTCGACAAGCAGCGGCAGCTGCTCGGCGCGATCACCCTCGACGCACTGCTCGACCGGATGCTCGAGTGAGCATCACCGCCTGGATCGCCGTCGCGGTCTTCGCCGCCGCCTACGTCCTCATCGCCACCGAGTGGGTCCACCGGGTCGCCGCCGCTCTGGGCGGTGCCGCGGTCATGCTCCTCGTCGGAGCGACCGACGCCGGGCACGCGTTCTTCTCGCCCGCGGCCGGGATCGACTGGAACGTGATCGTCCTGCTGCTCGGCATGATGCTCATCGTCGCCGTGCTGAAACGCACCGGCGCGTTCGAGTACCTGGCCATCTGGGCGGTGAAGCGGGCCCGCGGCCGGCCGTTCCCGGTCATGGTCATCCTCGTCGTGGTGACCGCCGTCGCCTCCGCGATGCTCGACAACGTCACCACCGTCCTGCTCATCGCCCCGGTGACGTTCCTGGTCTGCCAGCGCCTCGGCGTGCCGGTCGCGCCCTATCTGATCGCCGAGGCGATGGCCAGCAACATCGGCGGCACCGCCACCCTCGTCGGCGACCCGCCCAACATCATCGTCGCCAGCCGGGCCGGGCTGGCGTACAACGACTTCCTCAACCACCTGGCGCCGCTCATCGCCGTGCTGGTCGTGGTGTTCGTGCTCCTGTGCCGGGTCCTGTTCCGCTCGGCGTTCCAGGCCGACCCGGCGAAGGCCGCCGCCGTGACCAAGCTGCGCGAGCGCGACGCGATCCGCGACCCGCGCCTGCTCGCCGTCAGCCTCGGCGTCCTCGCGCTCGTCACCGCCGCGTTCGTCCTGCACGCCGTCGTCCACCTCGAGCCGTCGGTCGTCGCGATCGTCGGCGGTCTCGCCCTGCTGGCCGTGTCCCGGCTCGACACGGGAGAGGTCATCGCCGACGTCGAGTGGCCGACACTGGCGTTCTTCGCCGGGCTGTTCGTCATGGTGGGCGCCCTGGTCAACACCGGCGCCATCGCCACGCTGTCACACGGCATCGCCGACGCCGTCGCCGGACGGCCCCACGCCGCCGCGATGGGCCTGCTCGGCGGGTCCGCGGTGCTCTCGGCGGTCGTCGACAACATTCCCTACGTGGCCACGATGACGCCTATCGTCGCCGACCTCGCCGCCGCACAGGGCAGCCACGGCGGCCCGCACGTGCTGTGGTGGGCGCTGACCCTCGGCGCCGACCTCGGCGGCAACGCCACCGCCGTCGGTGCGTCGGCGAACGTCGTCATCCTCGGCCTCGCCGAGCGGGCCGGTGCGCGGATCAGCTTCTGGCAGTTCACCAAGTACGGTCTCGTCGTGGCCGCCGTCACCGTCGGCATCTCGGCGGTGTACCTCTGGCTGCGCTACCTGGCCTTCGCCTGACCGCGCCCGGCGGGCGTACTGCGCCCGCCGGATGCCATGGGCGCGGCGCCGGTGCCCGAGCGGCTCGGGCACCCGATGTGGCATCAGCCGGTCGTCGCCTCCGCCGACGGTTCGGTGGTCGGCTCGGTGGCCGGGCCCGACCCGGACCCCGGCCCGCCGGCCGGCTGGTCGTGCAGCAGGACGTAGGTCGCCGTGTAGGACGCCGACTGGCCGGTGCCCTGGACCGTGCCGGCCACGAGCACCTTCGTGCCGGCACCGATCGGCCCGGCCTGCAGGCCGTTGCGCGACGAGAGCACCTTCGTGCCCGAGCTGATCGTCCAGGTCCGGGAGAACCCGTCCGACGAGCGCACCGTCAGGCTGGAGCCGCTCACCCGGCCGGCCGTGCCCTGCTGCACCGCGACGCGGACCGGGCCCTGCTTGGTCTGCAGGATGCCCTCGCCGTGCAGGACGTCGGACATGCCTGTCATGCTGCCGCTCGACTGGCTTTCCCCGGGCGGCGCCGGGGTCGGCTGGGCCGCCGCCGTCAGCGGGGCGCCGGTGATCAGCGCGCCGGCGGTGACCGCGGCCACCAGTGTTCGCCGTGTGCGATACATGATCGCCCTCCTTCACTCATCTCAGGGGACTGCTACCGCGCTGGAGAGCGACAAAACGGGCTTCTTTCGGATTTCCGGCACGACTTGCCGATGCAGGACAGCGGCCCCGGAATGGGCGATGCGGCGGTTGGCGAGGTCTCGGCGGTTCTCGATGCCGGGGCGCCCGTCAGGTCGGCGCTGGGCAGCGTGAGGGTCATGGCCGGGCCGCCGCCCGGTGTCGCCTCCGGGGTCATGGCGCCGCGTCCGGGTTGTCGGGTATCGGATCGTGGCGGCCGTTCGGGCGGCGCTGCAACCGGCGGCTCCTACCTTCGTCCTCGGACCCGGGCGACGGCGTCCGGGCGCGAACGAGGGGGAACCACATGAACGGGATGCGCATCACGGTGGCGGGTGTCGTGGCCGCGGTCGCGGCGGCGCTCGTGCCCGCCGCGGCCCAGGCCGGCAACGCGCCTGTCACCTGCTTCATCCAGACCAACGACGGGCATTACCTGACGGCCGTCGGCGGCGGCGGCCGGGTCACCGACGTGCTGCACACCGACGCGACGAAACCCAGGTCCTGGGAGCGGTTCACGCTCGTGGACTCCGGCGACGGCGCCGCGAACATCCACTACGGGTTCCGGACGTTCCGGGGGCAGTACCTCACCGCTGTCGGCGGCGGCGGGCGCACGAGCGACGTCATCCACTCCGACGCGACGGCGCTGCGGGCGTGGGAGAAGCTCTCCGTGGACTCGCTCGGCCACGACATCTACGCCATCGAGACCATCAACGGGCACTACCTGACCGCCGTCGGCGGCGGCGGGCGCACGAGCGACGTCATCCACTCCGACGCCACGCGGATCGGGGCGTGGGAGCGGTTCCGGTTCAGCTGCGGGCACTGACCGGCGCATCCGCCGTCCAGGGCGGTGCGGCGGGCCCGGCGTCGCCGAGGTCGGCGAGGATCTGCCGGGCCACCCGCCACGCGGCCTGCGCGGCGTCCGGGCGGCCGGACGCCGCGTGGGTGTGGCCGAGGTGGGTGAGGATCTTCGTCTCGTTGAACCGGTCGCCGCAGCGCCGGCACAGGGCCAGGGCGCGCTCGTAGTACCGCGTCGCGTCGGCGTATTCGCCGCGGTGGTGGTGCACGTAGCCGATGCTGTCCAGGGTGGCCGCCTGGCCGCTGCGGTCGTCGAGCTCGTCCTGGATCGCCAGGGCGCGCTCGCAGTGGGTCAGGCTCGCGGTCCACTCGCGGTGCCGGGCGTGCACCCAGCCGACCAGGTTCAGCGCGCGGGCGCGGCCGACGCGGTGCCCGGCCTCGGTGTAGAGCCGCAGGGCGTGGGCGCTGCGCTCGCGCATCACCGGCCACTCGCCCCGCGACTCGGCCAGGCGGGCGAGGGCGTAGTAGACACCGGCCCGGCCGGCGGTGTCGCCGAGCCGCTCGTAGCCTTCCAGCGCGGCGCGGTACGCGGTCTCGGCCTCGCCGAAGCGGCGCAGGTGCGCGTGGGCACAGCCGAGCAGCCGCAGCGCCCAGGCCCGCCCGCGGTCCTCGCCGAGCTGCTCGGTGGCCCGGATCGCGAGCCGCCCGACGGCGCTCAGGTCGTGCCAGCGGCCCTGGTCGTGCAGCAGCCCGGCGAGGACCCGGGCCAGCTGCCAGGCCCGCCGGGCGAACCCGGCCTCGACGGCCAGTCCGGCCGCGGCCAGCATCGCCGGGCGGTGCTCGGCGACCCAGCGCAGCGCCGCCCGCTCGCCGGTGCACGCCTCGACCAGCACCCCGTCCGGCGCCGGGTCGGCGACGACGCGGACCCGGTGCGGGTGCAGCTGCAGCGCCGCGGCCTGCCCGCCGTACACGTAGTGATCGATCACCCGGCCCAGCGCGGCGGCCCGCTCGCCGTCGGAGTCGCGGGAGGCGGTCAGCTCGGCCGCGTAGGTGCGCAGCAGGTCGTGCATCGCGTAGCGGCCGGGCCGGTGCTCGCTGAGCAGGTGGGCCCGGGTCAGGTCGGCCAGCAGGGACCGGGTCCGCTCGGCCGGGAGCCCGGCCAGGCTCGCGGCCGCCGCGGCGCCGGCGTCGGGGCCAGGGCACAGCGCGAGGAGCCGGAACAGCTGGGCGGCCGGTGGGTGCAGCGCCCGGTAGGACCAGGAGAAGACGTTGCGCACGTCGGTGGCCGGGTCGCCGGCGCCCAGGACGTCGAGGCGGCCGACGACGAGCTCGTCGGCCCAGCGGGCGAGCGGGAAGTCCGGGTGGGCGGCGGCCCGGCCGGCGACGACGCCGAGGGCGAGCGGCAGGCGCGCGCACCGTTCGGCGATGAGCCCGGCGGCGTCGGGCTCGGCGGCGACCCGGTCGGTGCCGAGCCGGCCGGCCAGGAACTGCCGGGCCTGCTCGGGTGAGAACAGGGCGATCGGCACCGGCCGGGCCCCTTCGGCCGCGGCGAGGCCGGTGAGCTGGTCGCGGCTGGTGACCACGACCAGGCAGCCGTGGGTGCCGGGCAGCAGCGGGCGGACCTGGGCGGCGTCGCGGGCGTTGTCGAGCAGGATCAGCATGCGGCGGTCGGCGACCAGGGTGCGGTAGAGGGCGGTCGCGGCCGGCGGCTCGGACGGCACCGTCTCGGCCGGGACGCCGAGCGCGTCCAGGCCCAGCAGGACGGCCTCGGCGCTGCTCATCGGGGCCGCACCGGCGCCGAATCCGCGCAGGTCGAGGTAGATCTGCCCGTCGGGGAACCGGTCGCGGACCCGGTGGGCCCAGTGCACGGCCAGGGCGGTCTTGCCGACCCCGGCCGAGCCGGACAGCACCACCACCGCGGCCGGCGCCCCGCCGTCCAGCGCGTCGTCCAGGCGGGCCTGCTCGGGCGCGCGGGCGACGAACCCGGGCACGTCGGCCGGCAGCTGCGCCGGCGCCCGCCAGGCCGGCCCGGGCAGCTTCCCGTCCGGGGCCTCGTTGCGCAGGATGGCCCGGTAGGCGTCGCGGACCTCCGGCGACGGGTCGGCGCCGAGCTCCTCGACGAGGCGCTGGCGCAGCTCGGCGTAGCAGTCGAGCGCGTCGACGGTACGCCCGGTCAGGTGCAGGGCCCGCATCAGGGCCGCGGTGAGCGGCTCGACGAGCGGATACTCCCCGATCGCCTCGGTCAGCGGGGCGAGGACGGCGCCGCCGTTGCCGCAGCGCAGCTCCGCCTCGGCCCACTGGACCAGGGCGTCGACGTACTGGCGGCGCCAGGCCCGGCGCATCCGCTCGGCCCAGCTGCCGGGCAGCCCGGCCAGGGGCTCACCGGTCCACAGGCGTAGCGCCCGGCGCAGCAGCCCCACCCCGTCGTCGTCCCGGCGGCCGCGGGCCTGCTCGACGAGGTCGCGGAACCGGTTGAGGTCGACCTGCTCGGCCGGCACGTCCAGGGCGTAGCCGCCGGAGCGGCGCAGCAGGACCGGCCCCGCCCCGCCGGCCAGCAGCCGCCGCAGCCGGGTGAGGTAGACGTGCAGGGTGCGCCGGGCGCCGGGCGGCGCCTCGTCCCACACCCGGTCGATGAGCAGCTCGCTCGTCACCGTCCGGCCCGCGTCGGCGGCCAGGACCGCCAGGACGTGCCGCTGCTGGGGTGGACCCGCGTCCACCACCTGCCGATCGAGCCGCAGCTCCACCGGCCCGAGCAGTCGAATCTCCATGCCACACCGCCCCCGTTGGCAGCGCCCTGCATCAATGTACGGCTCAGCAAGGTCGAATACGTCAATTGGTACCAGCGGGACGTTAGGAATTCGTTAATAAATCGACTTCGGTCTTTGTCGCATGCTGTGGGCAGCCGGCCGGAGATCATCGGCCGGCACGGCGGAAGGAGTGCACATGCGTTCAGCCATGAAGGCGGTCGGCTCGGTGGCCGACCGGCTGCTCGGCATGGTCGTGCCGCACACCGTGGCCCGGGCCATGGACTGCGACTGGGAGTGCTGCGGCGGTGGCAAGGCCCACTACTGCTGCTACTACACCGGCGGCACCCACAAGTGCGGGACCTGCGTCAAGCACGAGTGCTGAGCCGGCACTGAGTACCGCGGGTCGCCGGTGTCCGCGGGCACCGGCGGCCCGTCATCCACCGATTTCAGCCGAATCCGAAGGCGGTCCACCCATGCCTGTCCTGATCGTCGCCGTGGCGCTCGTCGGCGCCCTGTGCCTGCTGAACCTGCTGTTCGCGCTCGGCGTGATCCGCCGCCTGCGCGAGCAGACGAAGCTCATCGACGCGCTCTACGAGGTCGTCGGCGACATGCCCGATGCCGGCGCGGGCGGCTCCGGCCCGGCCGCCGGTGACACCGTCGCCGACTTCCGCGCCACCACCACCGCCGGCGAGCTGGTCGCCCGCGACGACCTGGCCGCGGCGAGCGTCGTGGCCTTCCTGGCCGCCGACTGCAAGGGCTGTCACGAGCAGCTGCCCGGCTTCCTGGCCTGGGCCCGCGACCAGGACCGCGGGCGCGTCCTCGCGGTCGTGAACGCCGACGGCGCCGACCCGCGGTCCTTCGTCGAGCAGCTGAGCCCGGTGGCCCGGGTCGTCCTGGAGGGCGCGAAGCCGGCGGTCGCCCGCGCGTTCAAGGTCACCTCGTACCCCCAGTTCGTCGTCGTGGGCCCCGGCGCCACTGTCGCCGAGGTCATCCACGCGGCGTCCCGGCTCCCGGTGGGTGCGCCGGCGTGACCGCCGAGGAGTCCGAGCCGCGGCCCGGCGCGCGCGCCCTGTTCGGCGCGGCCGGCCGGGCCGCCGGCATGGTCTGGCAGGCGGCCCGCGCGCACGTCGTCGCGTACGTCGCGGCGGTCGTCGTCACGGCCGCGATCCCGGTCGCGGTCGCCTGGCTGACCCGGGAGGTCCTCGACCGGGTCAGCCGCCCGGACCGCACCGGCGCCGGGCTGCTCGAGCTGGCCCTCGCGCTGGCCGCCGCGGGCGGTGCGCTGGTGGTCGCCACCCAGGCCGGCGAGTATCTGCGCGGCGAGGTCGACCGGCGCGCCGCCCTGCGCGGCAAGGACGAGCTCTTCGCCGCCGTGGGGGCCATCCCCGGCCTGGCCCCGTTCGAGGACCCGGCGTTCCTCGACCGGCTGCGCCTGGGCGAGCTCAGCGCGGGCCACCCGGGCCGGCTCGTCGACACGACCCTGAGCACGATCCGCAGCACGCTGACGGTGGCCGGCTTCGTCGGCTCCCTCGCGCTCATCAGTCCGATCTTCACCGCGATCGTGCTGGCTTCGGCGATACCGGCCCTGCTCATCGAGGTCCGCCTGTCCCGCCAGCGGGCCGGCATGCTGTGGCGGATCGGCCCCGTGGAGCGCCGCCGGATGTTCTACTCCACCCTGCTGTCCACGGTGGACGCGGCCAAGGAGATCCGCCTGTTCGATCTCGGCGGCTTCCTGCGCGGCCGGATGCTCGCCGAGCAGCGCACCGCCGACGCCGCCCGCCGCCGCATGGACCGCCGCGAGGTGCTGGTCCAGGGCGGCCTGGCCGGCAGCGCGGCAGTGGTGGCCGGGGCCGGGCTGGTGTGGGCGATCCTCGCCGCGGGCGACGGCAGGCTCGGCGTCGGCGACGTCGCCATGTTCATCGCCGCGATGGCCGGCGTGCAGGCGTCGCTGGGCACGGTGGTCGGGGCGGGTGTCATGGCCTACGAGCACCTGCTGACGTTCCACCACTTCGTCGCCGTCGTCACCGCCGCCCCCGACCTGCCGGTGCCCGCCGCCCCCCGCCCACTGCCGGCGCTGCGCCGCGGCATCGAGCTGCGCGACGTGTGGTTCCGCTACAGCCCCGACCACCCGTGGGTCCTGCGCGGGGTCGACCTGACCATCCCGGTCGGCCAGACGGTCGCCCTGGTGGGGCGCAACGGCGGCGGCAAGAGCACCCTGGTGAAGCTCCTGTGCCGCTTCTACGACCCGACCCGGGGCTCGATCCGCTGGGACGGCGTCGACATCCGCGACGTCCCACCGGCGCAGCTGCGGTCCCGGATCGGCGCGGTCTTCCAGGACTTCGTCTCCTACGACCTGAGCGCCGCCGAGAACATCGCCGTCGGCGACCTGGCCGTGGCCGACGAGCACCGCATCGCCGAGGCCGCCCGCGACGCCGGGGTTCACGACACCATCGCCGCCCTGCCCCGCGGCTACGACACCATGCTGAGCCGCTCCTTCAAGGCCACGGCGGCCGACGATGACGACCGAGAAGCGGCGGCGGGGGTACTGCTCTCCGGCGGGCAATGGCAGCGCGTGGCCCTGGCCCGGGCGTTCCTGCGGCGCGATCGCGACCTGCTGATACTGGACGAGCCGAGCGCCGGCCTGGACCCCGAGGCCGAGCATCAGGTCCACAGCCACCTGCGCACCCTGCGCGCCGGACGCACCAGCCTGGTCATCTCGCACCGTCTCGGCGCCGTCCGCGACGCCGACCGCATCGTCGTCCTGGCCGGCGGCGTGGTCGCCGAGGACGGCCGCCACAGCGAGCTCGTCGCGGCCGGCGGCGGCTACGCCCAGCTCTTCGCCCGCCAGGCCGCCGGCTACCGCGACGAGGGCGTGGCGGTGGCGGGATGATGTGGCTCTCACCCACCGCTGCGGCGCTGCTCGTCCTGGCCGGCCTGTGGTGGCTGCGCGGCCGCTACCTCACCATCACGGTCTCCGGCCCGAGCATGCTGCCCACCTACCACCCCGGCGAACGCCTCCTGGTCCGCCGCATGCCCCCGGCCGCACTGCGGGCCGGCCAGGTGGTGGTCCTGCGCGCCTTCGCCCCGCCGGGCCCGGACCAGGACCGGCCCTCGTGGATCGTCAAACGCGTGGCCGCCGCGCCCGGCGACCCGATCCCCCGCGCCACCGTGCCCGCGCTGCACGCCGAGCCGGGTGATCGGGTCCCACCCGGCCGCGTGGTCCTGCTCGGCGACAACCCGGACTCCTCCCACGACTCCCGCCGCTCCGGCTACTTCAACGCCGACCGCCTGCTCGGCGTTGTCGTGCGGCGGGTGGGCGTACGCTGAGACAATGAGAGCCGTCGATCTCATGCTCCGGTGTGGCCTGGTGCTGCTGACGGCCGCGTGCACCGGCGGCCACCCCGACGTCGAGCCCGCACCCTCGGCGACCCCGTCGTCCGCCCAGCGGGAACTGCACGCGGGCACGAACGTCGACCTCACCGCCGTCGTGAGCCGCGTCTACGGCGAGCACGCCTTCGTCGTCGACGACGCCGACCTCCCGCCGGACGGGCAGCTGGTGGTCTCCGCCGCCGCGGTCACGGTCTTCGTCGACGACCTGGTGACCCTCTCCGGCACCGCCGAACGCCTGGACGCCACCGCCCTGCGGCAGTACGGCGCCGCCACCACGACAGCCGTCGCCGTCATTGCCACAAGCGTCCGCCGCTACCCCGCCCGCTCCGCAACGCCCTGACCCTGACCCATGCCGAACCGGCGGCGCTCGTTTCACCGCCGCGTGCCGCCGGGTATCGGTTCGAGGTGACCGACATCGAAGTACCCGCGATGCGGCGCAGCGGCCCCGTGCGGCTCGCCGTGGCCGCCGGGTTCGGGATCTGCGCGTCAGGCACCGTCCTGCTCATCACCCTGGCGCTGCTGCACCACGGTACGGGCCGGCCGGCCGCGCTCTGCGCCGCGCTGGCAACGGCGTCGCTCACCGCCGTCATGCGGCAACGGCACCCGGCCCGCCCACCGGTCCGCCTGACCCGGGCCGGCCTGCAACTGCCCGGCGCCGGCGACGAACCCCGCACGCTCGCGTGGGCCGACATCGAGACCGCGACGGTGGCGGGCGGCCGGCTGTCACCCCGGCTGGTGGTGGTCCCGGCCGATCCGAACGGGTCCGTGGACGCGGCGGCCCCACGGCGGCGCGCGGCCACGCCGAGCCGGACCCGGCTGCCGATCGTCGTACCGCTGGGCGGGAGCCGCACCGAACACGCCCGGCTGCGCACCGGCCTGGCCGCGCAGCTCAAGACCGAGCCGGGAGACGCAAGGTGATCAATGTTGCCGGCTCGAGCCCGGCCTGAGGCGCCGCCCGGCCCGTCGCTATGTTTGGTGCCGTGGAGACATTGGGCCGGCTCGCCGGTGTCACGATCGACTGCGGCGACCCCCAGCGGCTGGCCGAGTTCTGGGCCGCCGCGCTCGGCGGGCGGGTGACGGAGTCCCTTCCCGGGTGGCGGCGGGTCACCGTCGACGGCGGCGGGCCGGTGCTGACGCTCCAGCCGGTGCCGGAGCCCAAGGCCGGCAAAGCGCGCCTGCACCTCGACATCGCCGTCGCCGACGTCGGCGCCGCGGTGAGCCGGGTCGAGGCGCTGGGCGGCCGGTGGACCGGTGAACGGCACGACTACGACGAGGGCGCGGTCCTCGTCATGGCCGACCCGGAGGGCAACGAGTTCTGCATCGTGCAGTACTACCAGGTGTGACCCGACCAGGTGTGACCCGTCCGGGCCTCGCCGTGACGGCCCCGGAGCGCGGCGCCGCCGGGGCTGCACGCCGGGCGCCGGGCCGGTGATCACTACTGCCGTGACCGATCTCGCGCAGCTCTTCATTCGCTGGCAGCACGGCTGGAGCGTGGCCCGGGGGCTGCCCGCCGCGCAGGACGTCGACGGCGGGCTGCGGGTGCACTGCGCGCAGCCGGGCCGCGCGGTGGAGTACTTCGCGCCCGGCGCGGACGCGGACCCCGGCCTGCTCGCCCGCCTCGCCGCCCGGGTGCGTCAGGAGAGCGTCGTCACCTGGCTGACCACGCCGACCGTCCGCCCGGGGCCCACCGCCGGGGCGCTCGAACGGGCCGGCCTGGTCCTCGTCCAGCGGGCCGAGCAGCTCATGGTCACCGACCTGGCCACCCACCCGGACCGGCCGCCGGCCGGCTCCTACTCGCTCGACGTCCGCGTCGAGGGCACTGCCGTCACCGCGCTGGTCCGGCACGACTCGGGCGAACGGGCGGCCGGCGGCGTCATGGGTGTCACCGGCACCGACGCGGTCGCCGACCGGATCCTGACCGAGCCCGGCCACCGCCGCCGCGGCCTGGCCGGCACCGTCATGGCCGCCCTGGCCCGCACCGCCGTGGACCTCGGCGCCCGGCACGGTGTGCTCATCGCCAGCGCGGACGGCCAGCGCCTGTACCCGACGCTCGGCTGGCGCCCGGTCGCCGACGTGGTCATCGCCGCCAACCGTCGTTCGTAGCACCGCCGCTGCGCACGTGCGGCCGGCGGCGCGCGGCGGCCGCACTGCCGCTGCCCACCGTGCGCCGCTGTCACCCGATCGAGTCGGGCTCCGGACCCATCCGCCCGCAGCCCGCGGCCGAATCTCGGTGTGGTGCCGGGATGGGCGCCAACCGGTCCGGGTCCGGCCCCGGCCGGCCGTCCCGGCACCGCCCGGTGCCGCCGATCGGCCGGTCGGCGGCGCGACCGCCGTGCCGGCCGGTGCCGTACCTCGCTGAGCTGTTGGCCCTGCATGCCGGCGTGACATAGGCTCGGCGAGTCCGACCTGCCCCGGGATGACCCGGCGGCGGGCAGCGCATCGTCCAGCAACCGGCGGTGTCCGCTCGGACGGTTCACGGCCGACTCCGCACAGCGGCGCGCTCCAGACCCGGGCGCAGCAGCCGCCGCGAGGGATGGGCCGTCCTGCTGACGCATCTCCTCGCCCGCACACCGCCCTCCGGCGTCGTCCGACGCCCTGGCTGCCGGTTGTGCGGGTACCGATGAAAGAGGTTGCCGGACATGTCCGTTGCCGTCACTGCCACCGCCGCGCGCTCCACCCGTGAGGCCACCGACGCGACCGCGCTGGCGCTGCTGTCCCTGCTGGCCGACCTGGCCGCCGGCAGCCCGGACCGGCAGCGGGTCCGCGACCGGGTCGTCGAGATGTACATCCCGCTCGCCCGCTATCTGGCCCAGCGGTTCAGCCACCGCGGCGAGCCCGTCGAAGACCTGATCCAGGTCGCCCACATCGGGCTGCTCAAGGCCGTCGACGGGTTCGATCCGGCCCGGGGGGTGCCGTTCACCGGCTACGCCATTCCCGGGATCACCGGCGAGCTCAAGCGGCACTTCCGGGACAAGTGCTGGAACATCCGGGTGCCGCGCCGGACGCAGGAGACCCGCCTGCGGATCAACCACGTCACCGAGGAGCTCACCCACAGCCTCGGACGCAGCCCGACGGTGGCCGACCTCGCCGGCCGGCTCGGGGTCTCCGAGGAAGAGATCATCGAGGGCCTCGACGCCACGCACGCCTACCGCACCCTGTCCCTCGACGCTCCGGTCGGCCACGACGGTGACGCCGCGACCGGCCTCGCCGACATGATCGGCCACGTCGACGCCGACATCGAGCAGGTGGAGCTGCGTGAGACGCTGCGGCCGCTGCTGGCGGCGCTTCCGGCCCGCGATCAGCGCATTGTGACGCTGCGGTTCTTCGGCAACCTGACCCAGGCGCAGATCGCGGCCGACCTCGGCGTCTCCCAGATGCACGTGTCGCGGCTCCTGCGCGGTGCGCTGGACCGGCTCCGGCAGGGCCTGCTGACCTGACGGTCGCCGGCTCCAGGCCGCAGCCGATGCGCACGAGCCTGGCGCCGACCGGGGCGGGTCGCCCGGCCGGTGCGGGAGTGTCCGGTCCCGGTCACGCGCCTGTGGGCCGGGCGGACCTGCTCCTACGATTGGCCGGTGATGTACCGCCCCTGGCTGCTCCGTGCCCTGCCGCGCCACCGCCGGATCATGCGCGGTGGCGCCACGGCCGAGGCGATCGTGCTCGAGTCCCGCCCCTGGGGCTGGACCTCCGGAGCGGTCCGGCCGAACAACCGGCTGACGCTGCGGGTGCACTTCCAGGACGGCACCACCACGACGATCGCCCGGGTCGAACGGACCCACTACCTGCTCCAGGACGAGTCGGTCGGCTCCACGCTGCCGATGCGCTACGACCCGGCCGACCGCGCCTACATCGACATCGATCGCCGGGCGCTGCTCGACCGGCACGCCCGCTTCGAGCGGGAGGCCGACCGGGCCCGGATCGAGGACGCCGAGCGCCGGCGGCGCCACCCGGGCGACTGAACGGCGGCGGCCACGGCCCGGCCCGCAGGCCCGTCACGGCGGGCCGCCGGCCCGCGCCCCGTCCAGGAACACCGAGACGACGGCGGCCGAGGCTTCCTCCACCCCGGCGCGCCCGTCGGCGGTCAGCTGCAGCGCGGCCCTGATCAGCCCGCTGAACAGGTCGGCCATCACGTCGGCCGGGAGGTCGGCCCGCAGGGAGCCGTCGGCGGCCCCGCGCCGAAACAGCGCGCGGATCGGCTCCACCAGCCGGGCATCGATGTCGGGATGCTCGCCGGAGCGCTGGATGCCGGCGGTGGTCAGCACGGTGTACTTGCTGCCGACGGCGATGAACCCGCGGGCCAGGCGGGCGATCGCCGCCCCGGCCGGGATGCCTTCCAGATCCGCGTCGGCGATGCGCGCCGCGAGTTCCTCGACACTCTGGGCCGCCATGGCCCGCAGCAGCGCCTCACGACTGGGGAAGTACCGGTAGAGCGTCGCCCGGCCGACCCCGGCGGCGTCGGCGATCCTGCTCATGCTGGCCCCGTCGCCCTGGGTCGCCATGATCACGGCGGCGCTGTCGATGATCGCGGCGACGGTGCGGTCCCGCATCGCTTCCCCTCGGCTCACCGCCGCATCGTACCGTTGACAGCACGCTCTCAACACGAGACAGTGTTGTCTCATCTATGAATCTTCAGCGCGCGAGCGGACGGGGAGCGAGCATGTCTGCGGTAGGCCGGTTCAGTGTCCACGGGCGGATCACCGCGAAGCCCGGGCAGCGCGAGGCGCTGCTCGCACGCTTCCGCGACGTGCTCGAGCTCGGCATCCCCGGACTCGAGTGGTGCAGCATCAGCACGCTGCAGAGCGACCCCGACACGATATGCATGACCCAGATCTGGACCGACCGGGCGGCCCACGACGCCGGCACCCGCTCCGGCATCGTCGCGTCGGCCACCGAACGGGCGATGGCCCTGGTGGCCGGGTCGATGGAGGGCTCCTACGGCCAGGTCGCCTACCTGCGCAGCCAGGCCCACTGACCGGCCGGGCCCCTCCTGCTCCGTGAGCCGCCGTCCGGACCAGGACGTGTCCGGTGGGTGCGGGATGACGGCGAGCGGCGTCAGGGTGTGTCGAGCACGGCGCGGATGCGATCGAGCAGGCCCGCCTCGGTGAACGGCTTCTCGACGAGGATGATGCCGGGGTCCAGGGTGCCCTGGGAGGCGAGGATCGGCTGGGCATAGCCGGACATGTACAGCACCCGGGTGCCGGGGTACAGCTCGCAGATCGCGACAGCGAGGTCCTTACCGAGCATGTGCGGCATGATCACGTCGGTGAGGAGGAGGTGGATCTCCTCATCGGCGCTCTCGGCGATCTTGAGGGCCTCCGGGCCGTTGGCGGCGGCCAGGACGTGGTAGCCGTTGCGGACGAGGATGCGGCACGTGACCTCGCGGAGCGCTTCCTCGTCCTCGACGACCAGGACCGTCTCGCCACCCCCGGGGCGGATCGCAGCGGCGCGGGTGGGGCCCGGCTGCCGGGTGGTGGGCTGCCTGTCGGTGGCGGGCAGGAAGATCGTGAACGCGGTACCGGCGCCGAGCGTGGAGGTGATCTCGGCGTGGCCGCCGGCTTGGACGACGATGCCGTAGACGGTGGCCAGGCCGAGCCCTGTGCCTTCGCCCTTGGGTTTGGTGGTGAAGAAGGGTTCGAAGACGCGATCGGCGATCTCGGGTGGTATGCCGGTGCCGGTGTCGGCGACGCAGAGTCGGACGTGCGGGCCGGCCCGCAGGCTCGGATAGCGGGCGGCGCCGGCGTCGTCGATGACGTGGTTGGTGGTGTGAATGCTTAGGGTGCCGCCGTCGGGCATGGCGTCGCGGGCGTTGACGGCCAGGTTGACCAGGACCTGTTCGAGCTGACCGGAGTCGGCAAGCACCGGCCATAGGTCGCTGTCGAGGACGGTGTGGAGCCTGACGTGTTCGCCGAGGGTACGGCGGAGCAGGGCCTCGACCTCGGCGACGACGGCGTTGAGGTTGAGGATCTGCGGCCGGACGACCTCGCGGCGGCCGAACGCGAGGAGTTGGCGGGTCAGCTCGGTGGCGCGTTCCCCGGCGCGCTGGACCTGGGCGATGTCGTGGCCGACCTGGTGCCAGCGGCCGCCGTCCTCGACCGCGGCCTGGGTGATCTCCTCGGCGATGAACGTGGTGTAGTTGAGCATGACGGCGAGCAGGTTGTTGAAGTCGTGGGCGACGCCGCCGGCGAGCTGGCCGAGGCTCTCCAGGCGCTGCGACTGGTGAAGCCGGGCTTCGAGGCGTTCGCGTTCGGCGGCGGTCTTGAGCCGCTCCCGCTCCGCCTGCGCTTCGAGGCGGTCGGTGACGTCGCGGATGGCGGCGGTGACCATCGGGCCGTCCTCGGTCTCCAGCGCGGAGAGGCTGATCTCGGCCGGGAACTCGGTGCCGTCCTTGCGGCGCGCGGCCAGCTGCATCCCGGCGCCCATCGGCCGGGGCTTCGCGTTGCTGAAGTAGCCGGTGCGGTGCCCGGGGTGCACGCCGCGCGCCCGGTCCGGCACGAGGATCTCGATGGTCTGGCCGAGCAGCTCGTCGCGGCGGTAGCCGAAGAGCCGTTCGGCCTGGACGTTGACCAGGGTGATGGTCCCGTCCGCGGTGACCCCGACGATGGCGTCCGGGGCGGCTTCGAGCAGGCCGCGGAACTTCGCCTCGGCCCGCTGCCGGTCGCTGATGTCCCGCGACACCGACGCCACCCCGATGACATCGCCGTTGGCGTCGGCGATCGGGGACATGGTCAGGGACACCGTGACCATGGTGCCGTCCTTGCGCAGCCGCTCGGTCTGGTACTGCGCGACCCGTTCACCATTGGCGATCCGGCCCAGGATGGCGGCCTCGTCGGCCCGCCGGTCGACGGGGAACAGCACCTCGGCGGTGTGACCGACGATCTCCGCTTCGGAGTAGCCGTAGAGCCGCTCGGCTCCCGGGTTCCAGCTGGTGATCACCCCGGTCAGGGTCTTGCCCATGATCGCGTCGTGGGAGGACTGGACGATCGCCGCCAGCCGGTTCTGCGCCTCCGCGGCGCGCCGCCGTTCGGTGATGTCGCGGACCGTCGCCGAAACCAGGACGCCGTCCTCGGTGTCGATCGAGGACAGGAAGACCTCGCAGGGGAACTCGGTGCCGTCCTTCGCCCGGGCCGCCAGCTCCAGGCCGGCGCCCATCGGCCGTGGCTGGGGATTGCGGAAGTAGCCGCTGCGGTGCCCCGGATGCACGCCCCGCAGGCGGTCCGGCACCAGGATCTCGATCGGCTCACCGACCAGCTCGTCGCGGCGGTAGCCGAACAACCGTTCGGTCTGCGCGTTGACGAGGTTGATCCGCCCGTCCGGGGTGACACCCACCACCGCGTCCGGCGCCGCCTCCAGCAGCTCGCGGAACTTCGCCTCGGCGCGCAGCCGGTCGGTGACGTCCCGGACCGCCGCGGCCACGATCCGGCCGTGTTCGGTGTCGATGGGCGACAGCGAGATCTCCGCCGGGAATCGGCTGCCGTCCTTGCGCCGCCCCGACAGCGGCATCCCGGCGCCCATCGGGCGGGGATGGGCGTCGCGCTCATACCGCCGCCGGTGGGCCGGGTGCACGTCCCGGACGTCCTCGGGGACCAGCAGCTCGATCGGCTGCCCGAGCAGCTCCTCCCGGCCGTACCCGAACAGCCGCTCGGCCTGCGCGTTGACCAACGCGATACGGCCGTCCGAGCCCACGCCGACTATCGCGTCCGGTGCCGCCTCCAGCAGCCCCGCCGACCCGAACTCGCGCTGCCCCGGCACCTCGACCGCCCGCCTTCCGGCTGGATGGACCCCCGTCCGCCACGAGACATCCCGACCGCCAATCCTAGGCCGAACGGCCCTGACCGCCCGCAGATCCGCACCATTCGCAACCATGCCCACCCCGGCACCGCGGCGGTGTCCTCCAGCCCCGGCGCGGCCCGGTGCACAGGGCGGCCGGGACGGCGCGGCGCCGCGGCCGGACGGGCATCGCGATCAGTCGACCTCCGGCGCGGACGCGGCGCGGCGGGCGGCGCGGGTGGTGCGGGCGGTGCGGACGAGCGACGGGCCGGCGACGGTGGCGATCGCGGTCAGGGCCAAGGCCAGCCACACCGCCGGGCGCGGGCCGGTGAGGTCGTCGAGGCGGACGAACCTGGACCAGTACCATATCTGGACGTCGGCGACGGGGATGCCGTAGGCCGCCGGGCGCTCCCAGGCCAGGTCGAGCAGCAGCAGGCCGAAGCACTCGGCGATCGCGAACCAGCCGAGCGGGTGCAGGTCGCGATGGGCGGCGGGGCTGCTGACGATCGCCGTGCGCAGGGCCGCGCCGAGCAGGAGGGCCGCGGCCAGCATCACGGTCAGGCCGAGGAGGTAGCCGCCCCACCAGCCGGCCGCGCCGCCGTTGAGCAGCAGGCCGCGCAGCGGTTGGACGTCGCGGGCCCGGTCGCCGCTGAACGACGTGTACTCCCACTGGCGGCGGCTGCCCGTTGCGAGCACCAGCAGCGCGCCGGCCGCCGCCCACGCGGCGAACCAGGCGATCCGGGGCCGCGGACGGCGGGGCGCGACGAGGGGATCGGGCGACGGCGGGCGGAACGTGCGGTACACGGCGAGGACGAGCCCGGCGCCGGCGGCCGCGGCGACGATCCACAGGGCGGCGGCGCTGAACTGCTCCGAGTAGGCGCGGTCGCCGTCGGTGAACGAGAACGCGTCGCCGTCCTCGCGGGTGAGGCCGAGCATGAGCAGTGCGACGGCCCCGCCGCCGGTGGCGAGCACGGCCGGCCCGAGCGCACGGTGGGCCGGCGCCGGGGCGCGCCCGGGTGCGCCGCCGACCGCGACACCGATGACCATGGCGAGCAGGACGAGCACCGACTTGGGCAGCAGCGGCGTGAGCAGGCCGGTCACGAACGGCGGCCCGTAGTCGTCGTCGAACTCGCCGGCCAGCAGCCCGACGATCCCGAGCGCGGCGATGACGGCGAGCGCGATGAGCGGCCACCGGCCACCACCGCTGACCGGCTCCGCGTCCGGCTCCACCGCGGCCGGCTCGGCGGATGGGGAACCCCGCTCCCCGGCGGCTGCGGGCGGGGGCGGGTCCGGCGGGGCGGCCCCGGGCGTCGCCGGGCTTGGGTGCTCGCGGCGAGGGACGGTACTCGTAGGCAGGGTCGTGGCCGGGAGCGGGCCCGGGTCGGTGATCAGGCTGCCGTGGGCGACCACCAGCTCGGGCTGCTCCAGCACCACCGGGGCGATGCCGAGGGCCTGGTGCAGCAGCGTCGCCACCAGCGGCACCCGGCTCGCCCCGCCGACCAGGAAGACGCCCGCGAGGCGCCCGGCGGTCACGTCGCTGGCGAAGAGCGTCGCCGTGGTCAGCGCCACCGTCCGGTCGATCCACGGGCGGGCCAGTGTCTCGAACTCGGGCCGGGTGAGGTAGAGGTCGACGTCGTAGAGCGGGATGGCCAGGCCCGCGCTTGTGGCCCGGCTGAGCAGCTCCTTGGTCGAGCGGGCGTCGTCCCAGAGCACGCGGCGGTGGCGGCGGTCGGCCACCGTCGCCGGGTGTTCGAGGCGCTCCCACAGCTGTGGCGCCCGCGCGGCGACGTGGGTGCGGGTCCAGCCGACGACCGCGGCGTCGAGGTCGATGCCGCCGACGTCGTCGAGCCCGCCGGCCGCGGCGACGTGCCAGCCGTCACCGCGGCGGCGTACGACGCTGATGTCGAAGGTGCCGCCGCCGAAGTCGTAGACGACGACCGCGTGGCCGTCGGGCACGCGGTGACCGAGGACGCCGGTGAAGTACATGGCCGCGGCGACCGGCTCGGCGACGAGCGTGGGCTCGCCCAGCCCGGCGTTGCGGGCGGCGCTGGTGAGCAGGCCGCGGCGGGTCGCGCCCCAGCCGGCCGGGTGGGTCAGCACGATCCCGCCCGGCGCCTCGCCGAGGATCCGCCCGGCCTCCTCGGCCACCCGGCGCAGCACGGACTCGATCAGCCGCTCGACCGGCACATCGCGGCCGGCCAGCAGGACGCTGCCCTCGTCGATGCGGCGCTTGGGGTGCGGCTCGTAGGCGGCGGGCTCGATCCGGGCGCTGCGCTCGGCGTCCCGCCCGACGAGCATCGTCTCGTCGGCGGCCAGGTACACCGCCGACGGCATGAGCGGTGACGCCTCGAACAGCAGCGCGTCGGCGCGGCCGCCGGGGCGGCCGAGCACGGCGACGGTGTGCGAGGTGCCGAAGTCGATCCCGAGTCGTACGGTCTGCACTGTGTCGACCTCCATGACGACGTTCTCCGGCTTACACAGAGCGCCCCGGCGCCGATCTGATACAGCGCCGGCCGCGATCAGCAGCTGAGCTCGACGTTCACCCGGCCGGAGCCGAGCTTTGTCGGGTACTCGAACACGACGACGAACCGCTGGCCGCCCGAGAAGCTGCCGCCGATGCGGACCACCGCGCCGGCGCCCTCGGCGAGCGAGCCGGATGCCGGGCTGAGGGTGACCGAGCCGATGGTGCGGCCGACGGCGTTGTCCGACACGCGGTCGACCGCCCGCGCGGTCCAGTCGACGGGGCCGTCGCTCGCGGTGATCCGCTCCTCGCTCTGGATGTCCGAGCAGTTCACCCGGGTCTTGGTCTGGGCGGTCGAGCGCACCAGGAGCGTGCCGAGCTTCGCGCTGCCGGTCGTCCGGGCCGGCGCACCCTTCGTCGGCGTGCCGTTCGCCGTGGTGGTGGCCGGCGCCGGCTGCTGCGGCTCGGGCTGGGTCTTCGGCGGGCTGTCGGTCCCGAACCCGCAGGCGATCAGCAGCGCCGCCGCCGTGACGGTGGCGGCGGTGATACCGGCTCGACGGACGTCCATCGTGGTCTCCCCCCTCGTGCCCGCCCGATGCGGGCGGCGAACACCGAGGATGGGCGCGCCGGCGTCCGAAGTCGTCAGGGCCAGCACTGATGACGGCCGGGGCCCGCGGCCGGAAGGGTGGTGCGATGACGTCCCGGGTGCTCATCGTCGACGACCACGCCGGCTTCCGGCGGTCGGCGCGGGCGCTGCTGGAGCCGGAGGGTGTCGAGATCCTCGGCGAGGCCGGCCGGGGCCGGGACGCCCTGGCGATGGTCGCGGCTCTGCGGCCGGATGCGGTGCTGCTGGACGTACAGCTGCCAGATCTTGATGGGTTTGCCGTTTGCCGGGCCATCCGGGCGGCCTGGCCCGCGGTTCGGGTGGTGCTGTGCTCGGTGCGGCCGATCGCGGCGTACGGTCCGCGCTACGCCGAGTGCGGGGCCCACGCCTTCGCGGCGAAGGACGAGCTCACCGGGCCCGCCGTCGCGCTCATGCTCGGTCCCGGCGGGCCTGCCAGTACATGAGCACGGCGAGGACCCGCTGGTGGGTGTCCTTCTCATCGGCGATGCCGAGCTGCTGATACACAGCCCGGGCATGGGTTTCGACGGTACTTCCGCCGATGCCGAGCCGCCCCGCGATGGCGATGTTGCTCAGGCCCGCGGCCATGAGCGTGAGCACCTCCGCCTGACGGTCGGTCAGGCCGGCCAGCGCGGGCTCCGGGCGGCCGTGCAGCAGGCGCGCGGAGATGTCCGGGTCGACGACGCAGCCCCCGGCCGAGATCCGGCGCACCGCGGTGACGAAGTCGTCGGTGCCGCCGACCCGCTCCTTGAGCAGGTACCCGACCTTGCGCAGACCACCGGCGACGAGGGTGGTGAAGAACTGCGTCTCGACGTACTGGGAGAGCAGCAGCACGCCGACGTCCGGGTCGGTGCGGCGGATCTCGACGGCGGCGTGCAGGCCGGTGGGGCCGGGGCCGGGTGGCAGGCGGATGTCGATGATGGCGACGTCGGGGCGGGTGGCGCGGACGGCCCGGCGCAGTCCGGTCGCGTCGGCGGTCTCGGCGACGACGTCGACGCCCTGGTGGCGCAGGTGCTCCACGAGCAGCTCGCGGTAGAGGGCGTGATCCTCGGCGATGACGACGCGGATCGGCTCAACGGACGGCATCGCCGGCCTCCGCGGTGGGGGTGGGAGTGGCCGGCAGTACCGCCGAGAGGATCGTGCCTTCGCCGGGCGGGCTGGTCACGGTCAGGGTGCCGCCGACCGCCTGCACCCGGTCCTGTAGACCCAGCAGCCCACGGCCGCGCTCGACGGCGGCACCGCCGGCGCCGTCGTCGCCGACGTGGACCTCGAGCTCGGCGCCGGTGTGCCGCAGCCGCACGCTCGCCCGGGTGGCCCGGCCGTGCTTGAGCGTGTTCGCGAACGCCTCCTTGACCACCATGTAGACGGTCAGCTCGACGGTCCCGGCGAGGCGCGGGATGGCTGTCGTGTGCAGCTCGACCGGGATCGGCATCGCCGCCGCCAGCGCGTCGAGGGCCGGGCCGATGCCGAGCTCGGTGAGTGCGGCCGGGCGCAGGCCGTGGGCGATCTCGCGCAGCTCCCGGGTCACGTCGCCGAGCGCCCGGTCACTGCGGCGCAGCGCCTCGAGGGCCGTCGCGTCGGCGGTGCCGTCGAGCCGCCCGACGGCCTGGCGCAGGTAGGCGGCGGCGACCGCGAGGTTCTGCTGGGCACCGTCGTGCAGGTCCCGGCCGAACCGGCGGCGCTCGGCGTCGGTCGCGGCGACGATCCGCTCGCGGGACCGCTCGACCTGGGTGAGCATCGCACCGGCGAGGCGCCGGCGCTCCAGGGCGACGGCGGCACCGGCGGCCACGGCGTCGAGGCGGGCCCGGTCCTCGCGCAGCGCCGGGTCGTGGATGAGCACGGCGAGCGGGCGGCCGCCGAAGCCGACCTCCGTGACCGCCCGCGCGGGCCCGTCGGCGGGGACCGGCACCGGGCGCCCGTCATCGTCCACATAGGACCGGCTGGGCTCGTGCCACAGCGCGACCCGCAGCGACGGGTCGCGCAGACTGCGGGCGAGCAGCGTCTGCAGGTCCGCGGCCGGCTCCTGGCCGAGCTCGACCAGGAACGTGTCGACGCGCGTCGGGCCGACCCGCAGGCGCAGGACGCCGGCCAGGAACCCGAGGGGCAGCAGGCAGCAAAGGACCTTGTACGCGGCCAGGACCACGCGCGCGGACGGGCTGTCGTAGCCGGCGACCCCACCGACGGCGGTGGCGAGTGCGGCGGCGACCCCGGTGATCAGCACCGGCGCGAGGATGAGTCGCAGCGGGCGGCCGGCCGTTCGCCAGCGTTGGAGCAGTACCACCGCAACACCGCAGGCCACCACCCCGCCGGCCAGCTCCGTGCTCTCGGCGACGAACCGCCACATCGGCGGGTCGTTGCGCAGCAGCAGCAGGTTGGCGGGCTTGTGCAGCCCGAGGCCGGCCCCGTCGTAGAACAGCAGGCCGAACGCGGGCCACACGAGCGCCACGAGGTACGCGAGCCCGGCCAGCACCCGCTCGACCACCGACCCGAGCCGCCCGGCCGGGTAGGCCAGCACCAGGTGCGCGCCGATCGCCGTCGACACGTGCGACAACAGCCCGCCGACGGTGAACACCCACGGCACCCACGAGAACTGCAGATCCTCGGCGAACCAGCCGACCCCGACGAGCACCATGAGCAGCCCGACGCGGTTGCCGGGCTTCCGCACGTGGGCCACGACACCGGCGGCGAGGAACAGCAACCCGTTCACGCCGCCGAACACGAGGTCGGCGCTCGGGTGTGAGCCGTCCTCGGCTTTGAGCGCAAGCCCGGCGACCCCGAGGGCGACACCGCCGGCCGCCAGCAGCACCGGCCCGAGCGGCGCCCGCATCCCCACACTGTGTGTGTAGTCGATGCACGCAACCGGTGTCATCACCGGACCGGGCGGCGGCGCCGGGCCGGTCGGCGTCCGCCCAACCCGGCGCTGCTATTGGCAGCGCGAATGGCACATAAGTGATTCACTTCCCGAAGCGCGCATATCTACCCTGCGTCCGGCCGAATGGAGTCTGCAATAGGTGACTGAACGCCGGGCCGCCGGTCGCTGAGGCCGCCGGGTGCAGAGCCGGCCGGGGCCGGCGGCGCGGGAGGGTCCCGGGGCGCGGTCAGGCGGCGCGGGTCGCCGTGATCCCGCCGTCGATCGCGAGCTCCGCGCCGTGGACGTACCCGGCGCGGTCCGACAGCAGCCACGCCACGGCGTCGGCGACCTCCTCCGGCGTTCCAGGGCGGCCGGCGGGGGTACTGGCGGTCATGCGCGCGATCACGTCGCCGTCCGCGGCGTTGATGGGCGTGCGGGTCGCTCCGGGCGACACCGTGTTGACCCGTACCCCGCGCGGGCCGAACTCCGCGGCCCAGCTGCGGGCGAGCTGGATCTCGGCCGCCTTCGTCGCCGAGTAGAGCCCGACGAACGCGTGCCCGACGTGGGCCATCCACGAGCCGATGACGACGATGGCGCCGGAGCCGCGCTCGGCCATCGGCGGTGCGAGCGCCGCGGTCAGCACGTGCGGGGCGCGGACGTTCACCGCCAGCGCGGCCTCGAGGTCGGCGTCGCGCAGGCCCACGGTGTCGACGGCCGGGCAGAGCGCGGCGTTGTGCACCACCGCGTCCAGCCGTCCGCCGGCGGCGTCGACGGCCGCAGCGGCGAAGTCCCGCAGCGCCGCGGGCGGCGCGGCCAGGTCGGAGGGGACGAAGACGGCCGGCCCGCCGGCGTCCGCAATCCCGGCGACGACGGCCTCGCCGCGGGCCCGGTCGCGGCCGGTCACGACGACCCGCCAGCCGTGCGCGGCCAGGGCCCGGGCCGTGGCGGCGCCGATGCCGCTGGTGGAGCCGGTGATCAGGGCGGTGCGGGCCGTCGGGCCGGCGTGCTCGGTGATGGTCATGGCCACCACTTGACCGCAGCCCGGCGGGCCGCGCCAGGTCGCGTGCAGCCTGGTCACGACATGACCAGGCCGGCGCCGCGATCGCTCGTAGACTGGGTCCGTGCCTGCCGATCGTGCCGCCCTCGGGGCGTTCCTGCGCTCGCGGCGCGACCGCCTGACGCCGGCCCAGGCCGGCATCGCGCCGTTTCCCGGGCCGCGGCGGGTGCCGGGCCTGCGCAAGGAGGAGCTGGCGGTGCTCGCCGGGCTGAGCCCCGACCACTACAGCCGGCTGGAGCAGGGCCGCCAGCACACCGTCACCGACGAGGTGGTGCGGGCGCTGGCGCGGGCGCTGCAGCTGGACGACGTCGAACGGGCCCACCTGCGCGACCTGGCCGCCCCGGCCGCGCGGCGGCGGTGGAGCGGCCCGGAGGCGGCGCAGCGGCCCGACCCGGGGATGCTGCGCCTGATGACGGCGCTGGGGCACGTCCCGGTGCTGCTGCTGGGCCGGCGCTCACAGGTGCTGGCCCGCAACGGGCTGCTCAGCACGGTCCTGGGGACCGCCATGGAGCCGGGGTCGTCGTTCGCCCGCTGGCTGTTCCTGGACCCGGCGGCGCGGAACCGGATCGTGAACTGGCCGGAGTTCGCCGCCGCCGCGGTCGGCGCGCTGCGCTACGAGCTGGGCCGCCATCCGGACGACCGGCGCCTGGCCGACCTGGTGGAGCAGCTGCGGCGCGAGGACGCGGACGTGGCCCAGTGGTGGGATGACCAGCGGGTCACGTTCCGCACCTCGGTGACCAAGCACATCGACCACCCGGCGGCGGGGCCGCTGCAGTTCGGCATCGAGTCGGTCGTCCTCCCGCACGACCCCGAGCAGCGGCTGGTCGTCTACACCGTCGAGCCGGACTCGGCGACGGCGCGGGTGCTGCCGCTGCTGGCCAGCTGGGCGGCCGGCCCGCAGGACTCCGGCGCCGCGGCCGGGGCCGGCGCACGGTGAGCCCGTCCGCGGTGGCGGCGCCGGCCCTCGCCGCGGCCGGGCGCTATGCGGCGGACCCGCAGTGCCAGACGGCTGCCGTGTACGACTCGTGCTTTCGGCTGCGGTCGTAGTACGTGCCGAACACGTCGCCGTTGTCGGTCACGCCGGCCGAGCCGACCTCGCTGGTGCCGGGCGCACTCAGGCGCACCGCGGTGCCGTCCGGGCGATAGGCGACCTGGACGCCGTCGGTGATCCAGCCGGTGGCGCTGACGTGCATCCCCAGCATCCGGTTGTCGCCGTCCGGCACGGCCGGGATCGTGGTCAGCTGGTTGGTCGTGATGTCCCAGCGGGGAATGAGCCCGGGTATCCAGCCCGAGGCGTAGCTCCCGGCCGCCGCCGCGGGCGCGACCGCGGAACCGGCGGGGTGGGGGAGCTTCGTCGCGGTACCGGCGAGGTCCCAGAGGTAGACGTCCTGCATGGCGCCGTCGCCGATGTAGCCCAGGAGCCGGGTGTCGGCGGTGATCGCGATGACGGTGCCGCGCGACGGCAGGGGCACGAGGATCGGTGTCGTGCTCCCGGCCTTCCAGACGACGCCCTTGACGGCACCTTCCGGCCGGTCGTCCTCCGGCTTGATGGTGTCGGCGATGTCGCCGTGCTCGTTGATCGTGACGTTGCCGAACTGACGCCATCCCGCCGGAACCTGCAGGCGGGTCACCTCGCCGCCGGCGTATCGGAAGTACCATTCGGCCGAGTTCGGATCGGCGTCGCCTCCCTCGCCCGCCGCCACGCCGTGCGAGTTGATCGACTTGATCTGGACGCTCGCCGCGAAGCGGAGGTACTGCGGCGCGCCGTCCACCCACAGGACGCTCGTGAAGTTCGCCCGGTCGTCGACCGCGTGGCCACTGACGTAGCGACCGGACGGGTCGACCGCGTCCACCTGCAGACCGCCCGCCCCGGCCGGCTTGTTCAGCGGTGTCATCGGGCAGCGCAGTTTGATGTCGGTCACGCTCGACACCGCTGGACTCGACGCCGGGGTCGAGGCGGCACTGCGCGACGGCACCGCGGCCGGCGCGGTCGCCGGCTTCTGGGCGGCGTCGGCCCTCGAGACGACGACGGCCAGCGCCGCGGCGAGCACCACCGCGGCGGTGCCGCCCGCCACGCCCGCGGCACCGCGCCGCAGCGACATTCGCCGGCCGGCGCGCATCGCCGCCTCCAGGTCGACGCCGGCCTGCGGCGCCGGCACACCGTGCAGCAGCGCGCGGACGTCGTCCTCGTGGAGCAGGTCCGGTGCATCCTTCATGCGATCAGCCTCATCGTGGTTGTTCTCGGACGATCGGAACCCGGTTCGGGGCCGGACGCGCGGAGCGCGTCGCGGAGTGCGGACAGGCCGCGGGAGCACTGGCTCTTGACGTTGCCCTCGGAGCAGCCGAGTGCGCCGGCCGTGTCCTGGATGCTCAGATCGGCGAAGTACCGCAGCACCAGGGCGGCGCGCTGGCCTTTGGGCAGTGCCCGCAGCGCGGCCAGGACGTGGTCGTACTCGCCCGGTTCGCTCGGCGCGGTGGCCCGGTCCGGCGGCGAGGCCCGCAGCAGGACCCGGGACCAGCGCGATCGACGCTCGTCGACGATGCGCCTGGTCAGGATCCGGTGGACGTACCCGTCCAGGTTCTCGACGGTGCTGGCGTGCCGCCACTTGCTGTAGAGCACCGCGAGGGTGGCCTGCACGGCGTCGTCGGCCAGGTGCGGATCTCCGCAGATGAGCCACGCCGTGCGGTGTAACCGAGGCATGCGAGCACGTACGTATTCCACGTACTCGTCCCTTTTGGTCCGGTCCATACAGCTCCTCAGAAGGGGTAACGGCGGCGATCGCTACCCCTTATCGCTCGGCCCACCGCCCGAGGTTGCATGGACTCACCAACGTCTTGCCGCGACCGGGCGCGCCGGCTGCCGAGCGGCCGGGCGTCCCATGGGGTCAGCGCGCGGTCAGGACGATCTTGCCCTGGGTGGTGCCGTCGAGCAGCTCGTGGGCCCGGTGGGCCTCGGCCAGCGGGAAGGCCCGGCTGACGTGCGGGCGGACGGCGCCCCGGTCGATGAGTGCCGCGAGCCGCTCGAGGCCGTGATGGTCGGGCTCGACGGAGATGCCCTCGAAGCGCAGGCCGCGGGCGGCCGCGAGGTCGGTCATGCGGCGGTCGCCGCGCCCGACAAGGCTCAGCAGCAGCCCGCCCGGGCGCAGCACGTCGAGTGAGCGGTCGCCGACGTCGCCGCCGATCGGGTCGATGACCACGTCGACGTCGCCGGCGGCGGTGGTGAAGTCGACCGCGTAGTGGTCGATGACCTCGTCGGCGCCGAGGCCGCGGACGAAGTCGTGCTTGCCCGGGCCGGCGGTCGCGATGACGTGGGCGCCGAGCGACTTCGCGATCCCGACCGCGAGGTGGCCCACTCCCCCGCCGGCGCCGTGGATCAGCACGCGGTGGCCCTCCCCGACGCCGGCCACGTCGACGAGGCCCTGCCAGGCGGTGAGGCCGGCCAGCGGCACCCCGGCCGCGTGGACGTGATCGATCGACCGCGGCTTGCGGGCCAGCTGCCGGGACGGGGCGGCCACGTACTCGGCGTAGGCGTTGCCGGCCCGCGGGAAGAACGGCATCCCGTAGACCTCGTCGCCGACCCTGAACCGGTGCACGCCGGGCACGACCTCGACGACCACGCCGGAGATGTCCCAGCCGAGGATGAACGGCGGCGGGCCGAGCAGCGGGAAGTGTCCGGCCCGCACCACCGCCTCGACCGGGTTCAGACCGACCGCGTGCACTTCGACGAGTACCTCGGTCGGGAGCGGCCGGGGCGGGTCGACCTCGGTGAGCTCGAGGACCTCGGGGGCACCGAACCGGTGTTGGACGACGGCTCGCATGCCTCGATCGTGGTACGCAATCGGCCCCGGGTCGAGAAGGCACCTCCCGGTGCCCATACCGCGGGCGCCGTCAGCGGACCGCGGCCGACTCCTCGCACAGGCGCTTGAAGCCCTTGAGGTCCATGCGGAGCCGGTTGCGCAGGACGTGCTCGGGGACCTCGCTGTACAGGTGCACACGCGGGTCGTCGAACTCGACGGTGGCGGCGACATCCGTGCAGCCGTCGGGCGTCTCCTCCAGCCAGAACGACTCGATCATCGCCGCGCTCTCCCAGCGCACGAAGGCGCCCGGGCGGGCCTCGGCCAGCACGGCGTCGAGGTCGACGCGGCAGCCGCCCACGTCGAGGGTGAGGTGGGCGCTTGTGTCGTCGGCCGGGGTGCAGGCGAGGACCCCGGACATGAACCGCGGGTACTCCTCGAAGTGGACCAGGTGCTCGTACGCGGACATGGCGGGCACCGAAACCCGCACCGCATCCTGGGTCAGAAGCATGACATATCCCCCTTGCGGAGTTTGCGTCGATTGCTGCGTCGTTTTGACGGTACGCCCTCCCCGCGGGATGCGATGGCGATTCGGCTCGGCGGCGCTCGCCGCCCGGGCCGGCTGCGTCGAATTTCGCGGTGACCACCGGCGATCAGGTAGAACGAGGACCGTGCCCTCGCTCTTCGCCAACCACCCCCACCGCTTCGTCCGCAGCCGCCCCGACCTGCCGCGCCGGGCGCCCGACGGCGTCCGCGCGATCGTGATCGGCGGTGGCATCGCGGGCGTGAGCGCGGCACTGCTGCTGGCCGAGCGCGGTGTGGCCGTGACGCTGCTGGAGCGCCAGGCGCAGCTCGGCGGCCGGCTCAACTCCTGGCCGCGGCAGATCGCGGACGGCACCACGCACCTCGTGGACCACGGGTTCCACGGCTTCTTCCGGCAATACTACAACTGGCGCAACATCTTGCGGCGCATCGACAATCGCCTGTCGTTCCTGCGCCCGGTCGGCCGTTACCCGATCGTGTCGCGCCGCTGGCCGGAGGAGAACTTCACCGGCCTGCCCGGCACACCGCCGATCAATCTGCTGGCCCTGCTGCTGCGCTCACCGAGCCTGCGCCTGCGGGATCTGCGCAGCATGGACCGCAACGCCGCACTGCCGCTGCTGAGCTACTCGCGCAAGGAGACCTACCGCGAGTACGACACCATGCCGGCGAGCGAGCTGCTCGACTCACTCGGGCTGCCCGACCGGGCCCGCGCCATGCTGTTCGACGTCTTCGCGCACTCGTTCTTCAACCATGAGCGCGACATGTCGGCGGCCGAGATGCTGATGCAGTTCCACTTCTACTTCCTGCGCAATCCCGAGGGCCTCGACATGGACGCCCCGGACCATGACTACGAGACCGCGATCTGGTCGCCGCTGGCCGCCCAGCTGCGCGCCCTGGGCGCCGAGATCCGCACCGGCGCGGCGGTCGACCGCATCGCACCGGGCTGGACAGTCACCCTCACCGGCGGCGAGCAGCTGCGCGCCGACCACGTGGTCCTGGCCGCCGACCCGGCCTCGGCCCGGCGCATCGCGGCCGCGTCGGACGGGCTGGCCGCGCCCCTGGCCGAGCAGCTGGCAGCGATCCGCACGACGGCGCCGTACGCGGTCAGCCGCATCTGGACGGATCGTGACGTCGCCGCCAACCGCTCGGTCTTCACCGGCGTCTCCCGCGAGGCGACGCTCGACTCGGTGACGCTCTACCACCGCCTGACCCGCCCGGGCGGGCAGTGGGCGCGGCGCAGTGGCGGTGCCATTCTCGAGCTGCACGCGTACGCGGCCGACGCCGACGTCCCCGCCGACGTCCTGGGCCGCCGGATGCTCGACGAGCTCGGCGCCCTGTGGCCGGAGGCGCGCGACCTGACAGTGCTCGACATCGATGAGCGGGTGTCCCACGACGCGCCCGCGTTCGACGTGGGCAGCGACGCCACCCGGCCCGGCCCCGTCACGCCCATGCCCGGGCTCTATCTGGCCGGCGACTGGGTGCGCATGCCGCTGCCGACCGCCCTGATGGAGCGGGCCGCCACCTCGGCGGCGCTGGCGGCGAACGCGGTCTTCGCGACGTACGGCGTCGCGCCGGTGCCGGTGTACTCGATCCCGCCCGCGGGGCTGCTCGCCGGGCGGGTCCCCGTTCGCGGCCCCGCCCGGCCCCCGGTCGGCACCAACCGCGGTTGATGCGCCGGGACGCGGGCCGGCGACGGCTGCTGCTTCGACACATGTCTAGGTTGACGAATCTCGAATCAGTGCGCAAGCTGTCTGGAGAACCGTCGAACCAACCGTGTGGGGGTGTGTGATGTCCCGTGTCCAGCTCGCGTTGCGGGTCTCCGATCTGGAGGCTTCGGTGGCGTTCTACTCGAAGCTGTTCGGCGTCGAGCCGGCCAAGCGCCGGCCCGGGTATGCGAACTTCGCCGTCGCCGAGCCGCCACTGAAGCTGGTACTGCTCGAAGGCGAGCCGGGCCGCCCGACGGTGATGGATCACCTCGGGGTCGAGGTCGAGACGTCCGCGGCGGTCGACGCCGCCACCGGTCGCCTCACCGACGCCGGGCTGATCACGCTGACCGAGGGCGACACCGAGTGCTGCTACGCGTTGCAGGACAAGGTCTGGGTCCACGGCCCCGGCGACGAACCGTGGGAGGTGTACGTCGTCAAGGGCGACTCCGACGTGCGGGACAAGCCAGTCGCCGGCACCTGCTGCACCGACGCCACCGTCGACGCCCACGTGCCCGCCGGTGCGCCGGCGACGGCCGCCGGGCAGGCCGCGTCGACCTGCTGCTGAGGCGGTCAGTAGCGGAAGTTGCCGACGAGTGTGGACAGCTCGGTCGACATGCGGGCGAGGTCGGCGGCGGACTGCTGGGACTCGGTGACGCTGTGGCTGGTGCTGGTGGCGGCCTCGGCGACGCCGGTGATGTTGGCGGCGATCTGACCGGTGCCGGCGGCGGCCTCGGTGACGCTGCGGCTCATCTCGGCCGTGGTGGCGGTCTGCTGTTCGACGGCGGAGGCGATGGTGGTCTGGTAGTCGCTGATCCGGCTGATGACGTTGGTGACCTCCTCGATCGCGGTGACCGCGCCGCCGGTGTCGGCCTGGATCGCCTCGACGCGGCGGGCGATGTCCTCGGTGGCCTTGGCGGTCTCCTGGGCCAGATCCTTGACCTCGTTGGCGACCACCGCGAAGCCCTTGCCGGTCTCGCCGGCGCGGGCCGCCTCAATGGTGGCGTTGAGCGCGAGGAGGTTGGTCTGCGCCGCGATCGAGCTGATGACCGCTACCACGTTGCCGATCTGCGCGGACGACTCACCGAGCTGCTGCATGGTCGCGGTCGTCTGGGCGGCGGTGTTGACGGCCTCGACGGCGACCTGGGCGGCCTCGGCGGCGTTGTGGGAGATCTCCCGGATCGAGGCGCCCATCTCCTCGGCGCCGGCCGAGACGGTGTCGACGCTGCGGGACACCTCCTCGGCGGCCGAGGACACGGCCTGAGCCTGAGCCGATGCCTCTTCGGCGGACGACGCGATCTGCAGCGACACCGCGGACATCTGCTGTGAGGCGCCCGCCAGTGAGGAGGCGGCCTCGCTGATCGTCGCCATCGTCCGGCGCATCTTGTCGATCGCAGTGTCCAGGGCGCGGCCCATGCGGCCCGGTTCGTCGGAGGAGGTGAGGCCGGAGGTCTGGGTCAGGTCGCCGTCGGCGAGAGCCTGGCAGACGCGCTCGATGCGGGCGAGGGCACCCACGACGCCCCGGGCGACGTACAGGCCGAGCGTCAGGGCCAGCAGCAGCCCGACGACCATCACGACGATCGAGACGGTGCGGCTGGTGTGGTAGCCGCTGGTGGCCGCGGCGGCGGACTTCGCGGCGTCGTTCGTCTCGGCGGTGTGCAGGGTGTCGAGGTCCTGGCCGACCGCCTTCATCAGCGGCACGACGTCGCTGTTGCGGACCTGCTGCCACTGCGTCAGATCGCCGGCCTTGCGCAGCGGGGTGAGCTTCGTGTCGACGATGGTGCGGTAGGCATCCCAGCGGGTCTGCAGGTCGTCGATGGTCTTCGGATCACCGGCGGGCTGTGATCCGCGGTAGGCGGTCATCGCGCTGCCGAACGCCTGGAGGTCGGCGGTGAACGCCTGCTCGTAGGTGGCGACCGCGGCCGGGTCCTGCGTGAGCACCTGGTTGGTCAGGTCCAGGCGCGCCTGCGTGACGGCCGCGCGCAGGTCGCCGACCGCGTTCACGCTCGCCACGTTGCTGGTGTAGATGTGGCTCGCCGCGGCGCTGGCCCCGGCCAGCCCCAGCAGACCGACAACACCCACCACAATGGCGACGGCGGCCCCAACCGCCACGATCACCATGACCTTGCCGCGTACCCCGAGTCCCGCCGATGTCACCGTGGCCATTGCCCTGCACCATCCTTGTAGTACGGCAAACGTTGTCGCCTATCGGAAAGGTACCGCTGCGTCGTTTCCGGCGCGTCGGTTTCGGTCGAGAGCAGCGCCGGTCGCAGCCCGGTTGCGGACCCGTCACCGGCCGACCGGACGGCCGACATCGACCGGGCACATCGTGTCGGGTGGCCGGACAGTTCTGCCCGGCCACCGATGACGCCGGCGCGGCCGCCCGCCATGGTTGGTCCCGGACCTGATTTTCCAAGGACGGAGCAACCTCTGGTGAACGGCAAACGAGTACAGACGGCCATAGTCAGTGCCGTGCTGGCCCCGGCGGCCGGGCTGATGCTCGGCAGCCCGGCCGGTGCGGTGACCGCGGCGGAGACCGCCCCGCCGGCGGCGACCCTGGCCCAGGTGCGGGCGATCATCGGTGCGGACACCGGCACGGCGGCGACGCTTACCGGCAAAGGCGTCGGCGTCGCGCTCATCGACACCGGCGTCGCGGCCGTCGCGGGGCTGCCGGCCGGGCAGATCGTCAACGGCCCGGACCTGTCGTTCGAATCGCAGAGCTCGAACCTGCGCTACCTCGACACGTACGGCCACGGCACCCACATGGCCGGCATCATCGTCGGCAACGACACTGCGACCGGCACCCGCGGACTCGCTCCGGGCGTGAAGCTCACCTCGGTGAAGATCGGCACCGCCACCGGCGCCGCCGACGTGTCGCAGATGATCGCCGCGCTCGACTGGGTCGTGCAGCACCGCAACGACGATCCGGCCAACCCGATCCGGGTCGTCAACCTCTCCTACGACTCCGGCGGCACCCCGGTCACCACGACCGACCCGCTGCAGTACGCGGTGGAGAAGGCGTGGAAGGCCGGGATCGTCGTCGTCGCCGCGGCCGGCAACGACGGCAACGCCGCCGGCGCGCTGACGAACCCCGCCACCGACGACTGGGTCCTCGCCGTGGGTGCCACCGCCACCAACGGCACCACCGGCACCACCGACGACACCCTGGCCCCGTTCACCAACCTGTCCTCCACGAAGACCGGCCAGGTCGACCTGCTCGCGCCCGGCACATCGATCGTGTCGCTGCGCGACCCGGGCTCCAACATCGACAACCTGTACCCGTCCGCGCAGGTCGGCACCACCCTGTTCCGGGGCAGCGGCACCTCCCAGGCGACCGCCGTGGTCAGCGCCGCGGCCGCCCTGCTGGTGCAGGCCCGGCCGAGCGCCACCCCGAACCAGATCAAGGACTGGCTCGTCAACGGCGGCACTGCGCTCGGCACCGGCACCGCGGCCACCCTCGGCCTGCGCGAGCTCAACGTCAACGGAGCATTGGCCCGCACGGGTACCGCATCCGCCACCCCGGCCCTCACCTGGTCCACCGGCACCGGGCCGCTGCAGGGCTCCCGCGGCACCAGCAGCATGAAACTCGACGGGGTGCCGCTGACCGGCGAGCGCAGCATCTGGGGAACCTTCGCCTCCGCGCAGTGGGCCAACAGCACGACGCCGGCCTGGAGTGGCGGCCTGTGGCTGGGCACCCGCATCGCCGGTGACGACTGGACCGGTACCTCCTGGGCGTCCAAAACCTGGGCCCCGGCGGCCTGGACCGCCGCGCCGTGGTCCGGCAACGCCACCGCCGGTTGGACCGACCCGGCGTGGTCGGGCCGCACCTGGTCCGGGCGCACCTGGTCGGCCGGCACCTGGTCCGGGCGCACCTGGTCGAGCAACGGCTGGTCCGGCAGCAGCTGGGGCTGACCGTCACGCGTGGGGCGGGCTTCGGTGCCCGCCCCACGCCGCGGCCGGCGTCGGCCGGCCGGGCGCGACGTCCGCCTGGCGCGTGGTGCCTTTACTGCCCGGCCGGTGCCGCCGGGCTCCGGTCACAGCGCAGGGCCGCCCGGCGGCGCCGCGCTCACCTGTCCTCGCGGCCGGTCCAGCGGAACGTCAGCAGACACAGCGCCAGCCCGCCGATCACCCACGCCCCAAGCACGACAGCGATCCGGCCCAGCTCCCACGACCCGGCGGGTTCGTTCGCGGCGAACGCGTCCGGCAGGAACACCGACCGCATGCCCTGCGCCATCCACTTGAGCGGGAACACCGCCGCGACCTGCTGCATCCACGCCGGCAGGTCGGTGAACACGAAGAAGACGCCCGAGATGAACTGCAGCACCAGCGCCACCGGGGTCACCACGGCCGGCGCCCGCTTGGCCTCCCGCGGCACCGACGAGAACGCGATCCCGCACAGCGTGCAGGCGGCGATGCCCAGCAGCGAGACCCACAGCAGCGTGAACCACTGCCGGGGTGTCGACGGCAGCGTCACGTGGAAGAACGCGGTCGCGATCGCCAGCATGACGGTGCAGCCGCCCACGCCGATGAGGTACACCATGGCGACCTTGCCGATGAAGTACGAGCCGGCCGGCATCGGCGCGCCGTACAGCCGCTTCAGCACACCCCTGTCGCGCTCCATCGGGATCTGGATCGCGAGGGTCTGGAAGCCGTTGGTGAGCTGCGCGGCGGCGATCATCCCGGCCACGAAGTACTGCGTCAGCGTCACTCCGGGCGCGACGTCGACGCCGCCGAAGACCGAGCCGAACACGACGAGCAGCAGGATGGGCAGCGCGAAGGAGAAGATGACCGACTCGCGCCCGCGGAAGAACTGGCGCAGTTCCAGGCCGCTGCGCAGCAGCCCGAGTCGCAGCGTGAGCGTCATGCCGTCTCCTGGATCATCGAGAGGTACGTGTCTTCCAGCGACGGCCGGGTGACCGTCAGCTCCGGCACCTCGCCGCCGAACCGGACGACCAGGTCGGCCACGAACTTCGCCGGGGTGTCGGTGTCGTGCTCCTGCGGGCCGTCCGGGGCGCTCCAGCGGACCTTCGCCGCCGCGCTGCCCCGCCCGCCGAGCGTCGCCGGCGTCGCGACCGCCACCAGCCGCCCGCGGGCGATCACGCCGACCCGGTCCGCGAGTGTCTCCGCCTCGTCCAGGTAGTGCGTGGTGAGCAGGATCGTCGTCCCGCCCGCCGCGAGATCCCGGATCAGCTCCCAGAACTCGCGGCGGGCCTGCGGATCGAAGCCGGTCGTCGGCTCGTCGAGGAACAGCAGCTCCGGACGGCCGATGATGCCCAGCGCCACGTCGAGCCGGCGGCGCTGCCCCCCGGAAAGCACCTTGGCCTTGTCCGCCCGCTTCGCCTGCAGCCCGACCCGCTCGATGACCGTGTCCGGGTCGTCGGGGTTCGGGTAGTACTTCGCGAAATGCTGCACGACCTCCTGCACCGAGAGCTCCTCGAACTCGCCGGTGGACTGCAGCACGATGCCGATCCGCGAGCGCCAGTCCAGCGGGCGGCGCTGCGGGTCGACGCCGAGGACCCGGACCTCGCCGCCGCTGCGCTTGCGGAAGCCCTCCAGCATCTCCACGGTCGTGGTCTTGCCGGCGCCGTTCGGCCCGAGCAGGGCGAACACCTCGCCCCGGGCAACGGTGAGGTCAAGCCCGTCGACGGCCTGGTGGGTGCCGTAGGTCTTGCGCAGGCCCCTGGCCTCGATGGCGTAGGCATCGGTCACGACCATCATCGTGGCCGCTCGGCGCGGTCCGCGGATCACCCGGTCGTTGGACGCGCGCCCGGCCCACCCGTGCATCGCCTGCATGACACAATGCTCGCCGACCCCGCACGGGCCGAGAGGAGCCTTGTGGTGACCGATACAACAGGCGGCCGGGACGAGTGGATCTACGTCGTCACCGATATCGAGGTCGACGGCCCCTGGCCCGGTCCCAACTCCATGCGGTCGTTCGCGTCCGTCGCCGTGACCGCCGAGGGCGAGGAGCGCGGGACCTTCGAGGCGGTCCTCGAGCAGCTCCCCGGCGCGGCCCCGAACCCGGACACGTTCGCGTGGTTCCAGACCCAGCCGGGGGCCTGGGCCGCGGCGACGACCGACCCGGAGCCCGTGGACCGGGTCATGGCGCGGTTCGTGGAGTGGGTCCGCCGCCTGCCCGCTCCGCGGATGTTCGCGGCCTCACCGATCGCCTTCGACGGCACGTGGATGGACTTCTACCTGCGCCGCTTCACCCGCTACGGCCTGGTCCAGGGTCCCTACGAGCGCGACGTCCTCTTCGACGGCCCGGGGCTGTGCCTTCGCAGCTATGCGGCCGCCGTGACGGGCCGGCCGGTCGCCGAGGCGTCACCGCGGCATCTGCCCGCGGCGTGGCTCGGCGACATCCCGCACACGCACCGCGCGATCGACGACGCCCGAGGCTACGCCCACCTGCTCGGCGTCCTCTTCGGACGGGCCCGGGCACTCCGGCCGCCGGCCGAATGACAGGCACGGGCCCCGGCGGCGGTACCGGCCGGGGCCCGTCTCGGCCCGTTCTTACGCGGCGATGTGCCCGATGCGGATGCGCTGCGGGTGGTCGCCGACCGGGACGCTGAGGACCTTCTCACCGGTGGCGAAGCTGATCGCGGTGATCCGGTCGGCGCCGGACTCGGAGATGATGCAGTCCCGGCCGTCGCCGCTGACCGTGGCCCAGTACGGCTTGGCCGCCGCGACCAGCGGGCCGGGCCGCAGTGTGGTGCGGTCGACGACGGTGGCGTAGTCGTCAATGGTGCCGGCCACGCACATCTTCGAGCCGTCGGGGCTCATGGAGAGGCCGTGGTGGCGGGAGTCGTTCACCCAGGCGGTGCGGTCGGGCCCTGTCGCCGGGTTCGCCGGCAACTCCTGGATGCGGGTGATCCGGTCCGCCGCCACGTCGTATTCGACGATGCCGTTGAAGAAGGAGACCTGGAAGTACAGCATCCGCTCGTCAGGGGTGAAGACGGCCGGGCGGACCGCGTCGGAGAGGTCGGGGCGGCCGGCGGCGTCCAGGCGCTGGCGCATGTCGATGGTGCGCACCACCTGGAACGTGTGCGCGTCGGCGATCGTGATGTGCCGGTCGCCCTTCGTCCAGTCCAGCCACGGGTCGTCGAGCGCGGTGTTGACCTCGCCGATGGACATGTTCCACAGGTACCGGCCGTCGCGGGTGTAGATGTTTTCGTGCGGCTTGTCGCCGGCGCTGAACGAGCCGAGCGGCCGGCCGGTGGTGATGTCCAGGACGTGCACCGTGTTCGACGTCGACGCGGAGACCGCGACCTGGGTGCCGTCGGGTGAGACGGCCATGTGGTCGGCCCGGAACCCGGACACGGGGAAGCGCCAGCGCAGCGCGCCGGTGCGCAGGTCGATGGAGGCGACGTCGGCGAAGCTCGGGCGCGACACGACGAGCGCGGAGCCGTCGGGCGTGGTGTACATGTCGTCGATGAGCTGGTCGTGGCCCTCCCCCGGACCCTGCTGGACGCCGAGGTAGAAGGCGAGCTTCACCGGGTTGAGGTAGATCTCCAGCAGCCGCTGGCGCTTGTCCGGCACCACGTCGATCCGGCCGATCCGGGCGTAGGTGCCGCTGGAGCGGACGATGTCGGCGGTGCCGTCCCAGTTGTTGCCGACGAACATGACCTCCTGCAGCGCGGGCGCGGCGGCGGCCGGGCGCAGCGGGGTGAGGACGGCGGCGAGCAGTGCGAGGCCGGCGATGGCGGCGCGCCGGCGCAGGTTCCGCGTCACGGGGTCTCCCTTGATACGTTACCGGGCGGTAGCCTTCAGGAAATCGCCGATCGGCGACGCTCGATAGGTCCCCGCCGACAACGCGGCGCCGCCCGGTTGTCGCCCGCCCACAACGGAGAGGCAATGATCGCGACGCTGCTGGCCGCGCTCGCCGGCGACGAGGGCCTCGTCGACACGCTCGTCGCCGCCGCCCGCGACGCCTCGCCCGAGGTCGCCCGGCTGCCCGTCGAGGAGAGCCGCCGCCACGTCGCCCTGCTCGTCACGGCCGGGCTGGCCGCGTTCCGGACACCCGCCGACGGCATCTCCTACGCGGACGCGGAGAAGCTCGGCGCCGACCGGGCCGCCCAGGGCGTGCCGATCGCCGGGCTGCTGCGCGGGGTGCAGGCCGCCCGGACCCGGCTGCTGGAGATCGCGGTGCAGCGCGGCCGGGCCGCCGGGGTCGCCGACGAGGTGCTGCTGTCGGCCGCGCTGGACTTCGACAGGTATGTGTCGGCCGTCGAGCGGCACGTGGTGGAGGGTCACCACGCCGCCGAGCGCGCGCTGGCCCGCGGGCGCCGCGATCAGCGTGACGCGGTGCTGCGGGCGCTGCTGCTCCCGGGCCGGCCACCCGCCGCGGCCGGTGACGTCGACGGGCTGGGACTGCGGGCGCACCTGCGGTACCGCTGCCTGGTCTTCGACGTGACCGACCCCGCACGGGCCGACGCCCTGGAGGCACGCCTTACCGCCTGCGGCGGTGTGTTCGGGACCGTCGAGGGCCGCCTCACCGGGCTCGCCGTGCGGCCGCCGGGCCCGGTCGATCCGGCGGTGCTGCTCGTCGTCGGGCCGCCGCTGCCGCTGTCCCGGGCCGCCGCCGGGTACCGGGCCTGTGTGGCCGCCCTCGCCGGTGCGGCCCGCTTCGGCGGCACCGGCCGGCAGCACGCCCTCGACCTGGCCGGCCCGGCCGCGCTGGCCGCCCAGCCGGAGCTCGCCGGGCTGCTCGCCGATGAGCTCCTGGCCGCCCTGGACCCGGCCGACGCGTTCCACCGGGAGCTCGCCGCGACGGCACTGTCCTATTTGGACCACGGGCAGCGGCTCGACCTGACCGCGGCGGCCGTCCACGTGCACCCGAACACCGTGCGGTACCGGCTGCGCGCACTCCACGAGCGCACCGCCCTGCCGCTCGACGACACGACGGTCCTGGCCACGCTGCGCTCGTGGTGGGCGCTGCGGACGTGGCTCGACCGGGCGTAGGGCCCGTCAGGGTGTGACGTCGGCGAAGCGGGGCGCGCCCGGCGCGAGCTCGACGCGGGCGGCCCGGGCGGCGCTACCCATCACCCTCCGGCGCCGTGGCCGACGCCCACGCGTCGGACCAGCGGGCGAGCGGGCGCAGCGCCTTGAAGACACCGTGCCCGAGGTCGGTGAGGCCGTAGGCGGTGTCGGGCTGCTGCGCGACGATATGCGCGTCGAGCAGTTCGGTCAGCCGCCGCCGCAGCACGCTCGAGGACATGTTGTCGCAGCGCTGCTGCAGCGCCCGGAAGCCGACGGGCCCGTCCTGCAGCTCCCAGATGATGCGCAGGTTCCACCGCCGCCCGAACAGGTCGAGGGCGGCCATCAGCGGACGCCCGGTGCTCGATCCGCGCACCGGCCGCCCCGGCCTGGGTATCGTCATCGCCCGCCCCGCCCTCTTGTCGCTTCGATATCCGACACAGTAACGTCCGCGTCGAACGATTCGATTTCCGAAGCGGATGGGGCGGTCCGGCCGTCCGCTGCCCGACGGAGGTTGCCGTGCACAAGCTGCTGGTCCTGTACCCCGAGCCCGCCGATCCCGAGCACTTCCGCCACTACTACGTGACCACCCACCTGCCGCTTGTCGCCCGCCTGCCCGGCCTGCTCGCGTGGCGTTACAGCTTCGACGTGGCGGCGACGCAGGGGCGGACGCCGTACTTCGCGGTCTTCGAAGCCGAGTTCGCCGACGCCGCGGCGATGACCGCGGCGAGGGCGTCGCCGCAGGGCCTGGAGGTCACCGCCGACGTCGCCAACTACGCGACGGGCGGTGCGATAGTCGTCCACTATCCGGTGCGGCCCGGCGCGGGCTGAACTTCCGCGCCCATCCTGCGCACCGATCAAGGCCGTGGCCCGGCCACGGCCTTGATCGGCCGGCGCCTCGCGGGCGTCAGGGATGCTCGCGGGCTACACCCGGAACCGGGAGACGAGCGCCTGCAGGTTGTCGGACATGTGGGCGAGCTCCTGCGCGGAGCGCTGGGTCTGGCTGACCGTCGCGGTGGTCGTCTCCGCGGCGGCGGCGACATTGGCGACGCTGCTGGCGATGCTGGTGCTGCCGTGGGACGCCTCGGCGATCGACCGGCTCATCTCGGCGGTCGTCGCGGTCTGCTCCTCGACGGCGGAAGCGATAGTCGTCTGGTAGTCGTTGATCTTCGCGATGATGTCGGAGATCTGGGTGATCGCCTCGACCGCGTTGCTGGTGTCCGCCTGGATGGCCTCGACGCGGCGGGAGATGTCGTCGGTGGCCTTCGCGGTCTCCTGCGCAAGGTCCTTGACCTCGCCCGCGACGACGGCGAAGCCCTTCCCGGCGTCACCGGCGCGGGCGGCCTCGATGGTGGCGTTGAGGGCCAGCAGGTTCGTCTGCTCGGCGATCGAGGTGATCACCTTGACGACGTTGCCGATCTCCGCGGAGGAGTCCCCGAGTTTGGCGACGGTGGTCTGGGCGGTCGCCGCCGAGGTCACGGCCTGCGAGGCGACGCTGGCGGCGTCCGTGGCGGACTGGGAGATCTCGCGGATGGCCGAGCCCATCTCCTCGGCACCGGCGGCGACGGTCTGCACGTTGTGTGACACGCCCTCGGAGACGGAGGCGAGCTTGGCGGTCTGATCGGAGGTGCCGCGGGCGTTGCCGGCGATCGCCTGGGCGGAGGCCGACAGCTGGTTGGAGGAGTCGGCCAGGACGCGCGAGGAGTCCGCGAGGGCGGTGACGGTGGTGCGGACCGAGGCGGTGGCCTTGTTCACCGCCTGTGCCATCTGACCCACCTCGTCGGTGCCGTCGGCCCGGGCCGTGTGGGTCAGGTCGCCGTCGGCGACGGCGTCCAGGACGGTGCGGACGCCGGCGAGGCGCCGTGAGGTATTGCGGCCGATGGCCACGGCCAGGCCCAGGGCCAGCAGGACGCCGGCGCTGACGACGACGAGGATCAAGGTGCGGGCGTCTCCGGCGTCCCGGTGCGCGTCGGTGCCGGCGGCGCCGGCCTGCGCGCGTTCGAGGCCCATGAGCGTGTCGACAGCCTTGTTCATGATGTCCTCGGACTGCGTCCAGGCCTTGATCCGCTCGTCGAGGGTGGCGGGCAGCACGGTCCCGGCGGGAGGGGGCTCATTGAACGTCAGCACGTTGACCACGGCCTTGTAGGTCTTCCAGGCCGCCCCGAACGCGTTGACCTGGGCCTGCCAGGCCGGCGCGCTGTCGGGGGCGGAGACGTAGCGGGACCCCGCGGCGTCCACCGCCTGCTGGGCGTCCTTGACCTGCTTCTGGAACGTCGCCTTGTCGGCGGGTGTGTTGCTCGGCAGCCCGAACAGGAACAGGCCGCGGTACATGTCGGCCATGCCGTTCTGCAACGACACGAGCGCGTCCAGGCGGGCGATGTTGTTGCTTTGCAGACGCTGGACGCGGCCGTCGAGGCTTCCCATGCGCGACCAGGCGACGGCGGCGGTGACCATGGCGACGACCGCGATCACGGCGACGGCCGCGATGATCTTCGTACCCACTCGCAGGTTGCTGAGTTTGAGCACGCGCGAGGGTCCAGGTGCAGGCTGGGTCATCGTCTCTCCCGGTCGGCGGGGACGAACCACCCCGGTCAGGTGGCTCCACGGCCGTATCGGCGCGGAGGCAGTGAAGTTGAGCGCAACCCATCGCGATTTTCCCATTGCGGCGGATTGCGGATCACGAGCGACTACGCTCGTCCTTCGGGATGTATCGGGGCCGGGCGCCCGCACGCCGCCGGACGGGCGAGGCCGCGCCGGCGGGCCGGCGCCGCACCCACCGCCGGGGCGCGGACGGGACCACGCCTGGGGTGAGTCTTCGATAGGGTGCGTCGATGTCGGCGAATCTCGTGGAGAAGGCACTGGAGCTGTTGTGCGGCAACTACATTTTTGCCGACCGGGCGCAGGAGGCGGCCGACGGCATCCGCGGGCGGCTGGCCGCCGGTGAGCACGACCGGCTGGACGAGGAGGCTCTCGGCCGGCGGCTGACGGCGGAGCTCTTCGAGGTCTGTCAGGACAAGCATCTGCGGGTCCGGACGCGCACGGAGGAGATGCGCGAGGCGCTCACCGAGGCCGAGATGGAGGCGGTCTGGCGCGAGCAGCAGCGGCTCACCAACTACGGCATTGCCCGCGTGGAGCGGCTCGACGGCAATGTCGGGCTGCTGGACCTGCGGTTCGTCACCGCGGCCGGCATGGGTGGGCGCGCGATCGCCGCGGCCATGGAACTGGTGTCACAGACGCACGCGCTGATCGTCGACCTTCGCCGGAACCGGGGCGGGTTTCCCGACGGCGCCCTGTTCTGGATGAGCTACTTCTTCCCGGACGGGGAGACCCACCTCAACGACATCTACGAAGGTGCGACCGGTCACACCCGTCAGTTCTGGAGCCATGCGTGGCTGCCCGGGGAGCGGTACCTCGACCGGCCCGTGTACCTGCTGACAAGCGAGTCCACATTCTCCGGCGGCGAGGACATCTGCTACAACCTGCAGGCGCAGGGACGAGCGGTCCTGGTCGGGGCGACGACCAAGGGCGGCGCCCATCCGACCGAGGCCTTCCCGATCACCCCGACCTTCGAGATCACGGTCCCGGTGGCCCGCTCGATCAACCCGGTCACCGGCGGCAACTGGGAAAGCACAGGGGTGGTACCCGACGTGTCCGTGGCCACCCAGGAGGCGTTCGACGTCGCCTACCGGATGGCCCTCCAGCACGTCCTGGCCAGCGCCACCTCGCCGGCCGTGCTGGCCGAGGCGCGCGCGGCGCTGCCGTGACGGCGCCCGCCCGATGACCTGGCCGTCCCCCCGGCGGCCCGGCGACCTGCGCTGAGGCGCGTCACCGGCGCCGGGTGCGGCTGCTCGCCACCCGCGACGCGAGCCGGCGCAGCTTCTCCTGGTTGGCCGGCTTGGACAGCTCGCGGCGACCGACCTCGACGACACGACGGCCGTTGGGACTGTTCAGGAAGCGCATGATGCGCTGCATCAACGTCGACATGATCCTGGAATACCCACCGTCCGGGGCCCCCAACCCCATCCGGCGACGACGGCGCGCCCCGCCGAAGCGCCCTGTGACCGGCCGCCGGGCGGAAGCTGCCGCACGGCGGTGCCGTCGCCGCGGGCGGCGTCCATCTACAGTGGACACTGCGGTGACCGGGCGGGGCGGCCGCGGCCTCAGTGCCGGGCGGCCGGGTCGCCGGGGCGGACGAGCTCGGTCAGTGCCGCCGCGGCCGCGTCGCCGCCCTGGTACGTCGCGAACTCGGCGCGGATGCGGCCCGCCGCCGTGCGGAGCTCCGGGTCGGCCAGCGCCCGCCGCACGGCCTCGGCGATCTGCCGCGGCGCGGGCGTGCGCCGACGCAGGTCGATCCCGGCGCCGACCCGGGTGACCCGGGCCGCGACGTCCGGCTGGTCGTTGCCCCACGGCGCCATCACCACCGGGACGCCCGCGCCGAGCGCCGCCTTGACGCCGTTGTAGCCGGCGTTGGTGACCACGACGTGCACCTCCGGCAGCAGCAGGCCGTGCGGCAGGAAGCCACTGACCCGCGCGTTGGCCGGGACCGGGCCGAGGCGGTCCGGCTCCGGCGTGGTGACCACGACGAGCGCGTCGAGATCCGCCAGGCCCTCGAGCGCGGGACGGGTCAGCAGCTCCGGGTCGGTCGCGACGGAGCCCTGGGTCACGTGGACCACGGCCCGCGCCTGCCGCAGCTGCGGCCACCACGGCGGCAGCGCCACCGAGCCCGGGGCCGGGGCGGGCGGCAGCAGCGGGCCGACGAGCCGCACCGACGGTGGCCAGTGGCGGCGCGGAAACTCCAGCAACGGCGTGCTCGCCTGCAGGTGCAGCTGGTCGGAGAGCATGTGGTCGAACGCGGTGACGCCGGCCGGCAGCGGCGGCAGCCCGTTGGCCGCGCGGCGGTCCGCGTAGGCGTCGGTCAGCCCGCGCATCAGCCGGCTGCCGATCCGCCAGGTCGCGGCGTTCGCCAGTCGCCCCAGCGCCGTCCGCGGGGGCTGACGGCCGCTGCCGAACTGCGGGATGTCGGGCGCCGGGGCGGACAGCGGGCTGATCCCGAGCGTGGCCCAGGGCAGCCCGGTGCGCTCGTGGAAGGCGCGCCCGCCGAGGCAGCACAGGTCGACGAGCACGGCGTCGACGGGCGTGTCCGCGGCGATCGCCGTGTAGTCCGCGAGCTGGCCCTCCATCCGGTCGACCATCAGCCGCCGCAGCGCGCTGACCGCCGCCGCCAGGCCGCGGGTGCCCGGCTCGGGCGCGGCGGGCAGGTCGGCGAACGACGGCGTCCGGGTGGCCGCGACGAAGCGCGCGCCGGTGCTCTCGATGACGTCGCGGTAGGGCTCGAAGCCGTGCCACAGCACGGTGTGGCCGCGGTCCGCGAGGCTCTTGGCGACCGCGCGCGCCGGTGTGACGTGCCCTGTCGCGTCCATGGTGCTGATGAGGAACGTTGCCATGAGGACTCCACCGTTACGATCGGACCGGATCTTCTCCTTTATCTTGAAAGTCGAGTAGCTTGAGTGTCAAGTGAAAGTGCCGAACTGCTGCATGCCATCGGTGACGCCTCGCGCTCGCTGCAGGCCGCCGTCGACGCCTTCGACGACGCGGTAACGGGCCTGCTCGGCATCAACCGGACCGACCTGCGCTGCCTCGACGAGCTGATGCAGGCCGGTGAGGCGAGCCCGGCCCAGTTGGCGGCCCGGCTGCGGCTCACCACCGGGAGCACGACCACGCTGCTGGACCGCCTGGAGCGGGCCGGGTACGTGACCCGCTCACCCGACCGGCACGACCGGCGCAAGGTCGTCGTGCGACCGACCCCGCTCGCGCAGCAGCGCGCCATGGAGGTCTACGGGCCGGTGGCCGCGGACGGTGCCCATGCGCTTGCCGACTTCAGCGCCGGCGATCTCGAGGCCGTACTGCGCTACCTGCGGATCAGCCGCGAGGTGCAGCAGCGGCACCTGCAGCGCATCCGGCCCGAGTCGGACTGAGCCCCCTCCGACGCCGGGGCCGCCTCCACCCCGGCGTGGGCGCCGGGGCGGAGGCGTTGTCGATCCGGTCAGCGGTCCCGGGTGCGCTCGTGGCCCCGGTACTTGAACTGGTGGCTGCTCGTGGCCGTCGTGGCGGCCGCCGCGTTCGCCTTCGGCGGGAAGGCGTTCCTGGCCCGCGCGAAGTACCAGACGGCGTGCACGAGCGTGTTCTTGAACTGCTGCAGCGAGCGCAGCGCGTTGCCGCGCAGGCTGTCGGCCTGCTGCTGCGCGAGTGCCGGGTTCGTGGCATACGTCAGCATCGTCGAGGCCGGCGGCTGCCTGGTGACAGTGGAGTACGTGTCGCAGTCCTCGTGGTAGCAGGGGTCGAGCTGCTCCCCCAGGACGCCGCCGTACCTGGCGACCTGCTCGGCGGTCTTGGGCGCCTCGGCCCCGGCGAACACGCCGCCCGCGGGAATGCCGCGGTTGACGAAGCCGACGTAGTCCGAGCGGCCGTCGAACGGAATCGGCTCGCTGACCATGCCCCGCTGCGCCCAGTATTCGGTGAGCACCCGCTCGATCGTGCCCGAGCCCTCCGGCCCGGAGTTCTCGGAGCCGAACGTCGAGCCGTCGCCGTCGTAGACGAGCCGCGCGAAGTTCGGGGAGGCGATCATGTCGGTGTCGAGCATCATGTCCGTGCGCGCGACCTCGCTGTCGGGCAGGTGGGCCGCGTAGTACTGCGAGCCGACCAGGCCGTCCTCCTCGCCGCCGAACCACAGGAAGCGGATCTTGTTGCGGGGCGGGGCGCCGGCCTTGGCGAGCTGCTCGGCGAGCTCCAGCTGGAACGCCGTACCAGAGCCGTCGTCGTTGACGCCCGGGCCCGCCGGCACCGAATCCAGGTGCGCGCCGAGCAGCACCACGTGGTTCGGGTCCCCGCGCCTGGTCTCGGCCACCACGTTCGGGTACAGCTTCTCCTCGTCGAACCCGTTTGTCGCGAGGTTGACCGTCGGGTTCCGGCCCGCCTTGTACGCGTTGTAGAGCTCCTGGCCGACGGCGAAGCTCGACACCACTGCCGGCAGCGGGTACGAGAACGGGGCCGAACGGAACAGCGCGTTGCTTCGACCCGGCGTGTCGCCCTCGTTGAACACGATCACCCCGGCCGCGCCCGCCTGTACGGCATTCTCCAGCTTCTGCGTGAACGCGCAGGTGCCGCGCTGGATCAGCGAGACGGCGCCGCGAGTGGCCGCCGGGAAGTCCGCGAGCTCGCAGCCGGAGGTCGTCCCGCCGGGACTCGGGATCACGATGTCGTCGGTCGGGACGACCTTGACGTTCGTCAGCGACGCGGTGGGCGTGTGCTCGAACGCGATGAAGTCGACCGACGGTGAGTCGTCGTCCCCGGCGCTGCCCGCGACATAGGTCCGGCCGGTTGGCGACGTCTGCTGCAGTACCGGTGCCGCGTTCTCGCGCCACAGCGGCATGCTGAACATCTCGTAGTGGGCGTTGTAGCCGGCCTTCTCCAGCGTGGCCTTCACATACGCCGCCGACGCCGTGTAACCCGGCGAGCGTGTGGAGCGCGTGCCGCCGTTGCGATCGGCGATGCGCTGCAGTGCCCGCTGATGGTCGAGGATGCCCTCGACCGTCACCAGCCGCTCCAGCCGCCCCGAATCGACGTCCGGTGGTCCCGCCGCCGCCGGCGGCGCGCCGATGAGCGCAACGATGATGACGGCCGCAGCCACCAAACCGACCCGATGCATCTGGCCTCCCGAGTCATGCTTCCTGGACAGCCACCGTCCCATAGCCGCATATCGATAACAACCCCCATCCATGCGCCGCCCACCCGACGCGGTCGCCGAGGAGCAGGGCGCGGCCGATCGCCGATCGACAGCGCCGCCACCCAGCCAGGAAAGTCCACTGTGGACAGTATCGGTAGAGTCCGGCCCGGCCGGCAGGGTGGGAACCCGTTCGTCGTCGGCGCCGCGGTGGGGTCTCAGGCGGACAGCGACGCGCGCACGCGCTGGCGGGCCGCGTGGATGCGCGACTTCAGCGTGCCGTTCGGGATGCCGAGGTGCTCGGCGATCTCCTCGTAGTCCAGCTGGCAGACGTCGCGCAGGACCAGCGGGGTCACCAGCTCCGGCCGCTCGGCGCCCAGCTGCTCAAGCGCCTCCAGGAAGTCCAGCCGCGAGCCCGCGATGACGCTTGTGGTGCGGGGATCGGCGACATCGACGCGCAGCACGTCGCTCGGCTGCTCGGCCGAGCGGCGCTTCAGCGACCGGTAGGTCTGGCGGGCACAGTTGGTGACGACCACGTACAGCCACGTCGTGAACTTCGAGCGCCCGCCGAAGGTGTGGATCTGCGTGGCGACCTGCAGCAGCGCGTCCTGGCAGGCCTCCTCGGCATCCTGCGGGCAGGGCAGGAACCGGATGCAGCGGTGCAGCACCTGCGGGCGGATCCGGCGCAGGAGGACGTCCAGGGCGGCCCGGTCGCCGGCCGCGGCGCGGTGCGCGAGCTCATCGGTCTCGAGCTCGTCGGCCCCGGCCCTCAGCTCGCCTGGCACCACGGCACCTGTACCCTCCCGGACAGCAGACTGTCCCTTACCGACGATAATGGGCACGTGCCCAATCCCGAGAAGATCGGCCGGTACCGAATCCTACAGCGGGTTGGCTCCGGTGCCTTCGCGACCGTGTGGCTCGGCGCCGACGACACGCTCGACGCACTCGTCGCCATCAAGGTCCTCGCCGACAACTGGGCCCACCACCCCGACATCCGGGCGCGGTTCCTGCAGGAGGCCCGCATGATGCGCCGGGCCGACTCGCCCCGGATCGTGCGGATGCTCGACATCGACGAACTTCCCGACGGCCGGCCGTACCTGGTCATGGCGTACGCCGCCGGCGGCACGCTCGCCGACCGGCTCGGCACGGGGCCGCTGAGCGTGGAGCAGGCGCTGGCGGTGGGGGCCCAGATCGCCGAGGCGGTGGCCGAGCTGCACCACATCGGCGTGCTGCATCGCGACCTCAAGCCGTCGAACGTGCTCTTCGACGAGGACCGGGTGCTCGTCACCGACCTGGGGCTGGCCAAGGCGCTGGCCCACGCGTCCGGGTTCACCGTTGTCGCCGGGACGCCGGGCTACATGTCACCGGAGCAGGCCCGGCTGGGCAGCGCCCTGGACGTGCGCTCCGACGTGTACGCGATCGGCGCGGTGCTGTACCACATGCTGACCGGGCAGGTGCCGCCCGCGCGCGACGGCAAGGAGCAGCCGCTGCGCCCGTCGCGGGTGCGGGCGGGCATCCCGTCCGCCGTGGACGCCCTGGTGAGCCGGGCCACCCAGACCGACCCGGCCCGGCGCTGGCCGTCCGCGGCGTCCGTCGCCGAGGCCCTGCACAGGCTCGCCAAACCCGAGTATCCGTCGCCGCGGCGCCGCTCGCGCCGGACCCGCGTGGTGGCCGTCGCCGCGGCGGCCGCCCTTGTCGGGGCCGCCACGGGCGGCGCGCTGCTGGTGCGGGCCCACACCGGGACGGTCAGGGTGAGCGACGAGTCGGGCGGCCTGTCCGTTGCGGTGCCGGCGGCGTGGGCGGGCCAGCTGCGCGACGGCGGGTGGGACCCGGCCACGATCGGCCTGCCGACGGGCCACGCACCGGGCCTGGTGGTCTCCAGCGACCTCTCGGCCTGGGCCGACCCGCACCGCACCGTGCCTGGCGTCTTCGTCGGCGTCAGCCGCGCGCTGGCCTCCGACGCGGCGGCGCCCGCCCTGCCCGAGCACGCGGGCTGCTCCCGGGTGGCCGACCGGGCCGTGACGGTGGACGGCGCCGCGGCGCAGGTGCACCGCTGGGTCCACTGCGACGGGACGGCCAACGCCTTCGACGAGATCGTGTTCGTGCCGGCGCAACGCGGCTTCGGCGTGTACGTGCAGATCCGCGAGACCGATGACCAGGATCACACCAACGCGATCCTGGCCGGCCTGCGGGTCGGCACCTCCCTGACGGTGCAGGCCGCCGGAGTGCCCCGGCGGCCCGCGCCGGTCACGACCTCGCCGCGGTGATCCCGGTGTTGTCGATGTGGAAGCCCTTGCCGTTCGCCGTGCAGGTCACGCCGGTGGTGGCCGACTCGCAGCGGAACGGCCCGACGCCTGTCACCTGCCCGTAGGCGAGGGTCGGCGTGCCCTCGCCGGGGTTGCCGATGCAGCTGCCCTGGGTGCAGGTCTTGTAGGTGCCGGTGGCGTCGAGCCTCACCGAACTGGCCGGCGTGAAGGTCTGGCAGTACGCCTCCGTGAGCCCCGCGTCCTGGAAGTGGATCTCGCAGCTGATGTTCCCCGACGGCGAGAGGAACGAGCCGCCGGTCGAGCGCTGCATCGGCACGAGTGTCGAGCCGGTCGTCGTCTTCGTGGCGGCGGCGGTCGCCGTGGTGGTGGCCGCGGCGGGGGTGGTGGAGCCGGGCGTGGAGCCCGCGCTCGGGGCACCGCCGCTCGGGGCCGGGGCCGTCGCACTGGCCGAGGCCCGCCCGCCGGCCGGGGCCGCGTTGCCGGGCTCGGTGACCGGGCCGCACGCGGCGAGCAGCAACAGCAGGCCGGCGGCCGCACCGGCGAGGGTGATCTGACGCATGGGTATCTCCTCAAGGCTCACGTTCTTGGTTGGTCGGCATGTGTGATGCCGTCCCGACGGGCCTGGTTCTCGGCCTGAGATCACGAAATGGTAACGAGCCGCCGCGGCGGCGCATCCTGTCCGGGAACGTCCGCGTGATGGTGCCGGGGCGGCCTCAGGCGGGCAGCCGGTCCCAGTCGGCGGCCATCGTCGTGGAGTCGTGCGGGTCCACCCGGACCGGGATGACGCCGCCCGGCTGCATGGTGGCCGTGCGCTGCGGCGGGACCGCGAACCGGCCCGGGCCGGCCACCGGTGCCCGGCCGTCGACCTCCAGGTGCAGCTGCACGTCGTAGACGGGGTGTCCGCGCTCGTCGAGCTGGCCGGTGAACGACGCGCCGAGCACTCTGGCCGTCGCGGGCACGCCCGTGCGGAGCAGGTGGTCCCGGAGGGCCGCGTCCGGCGGCGGGGAGGTGCCGGACCAGTCCACGAGGATCCGCTGCCGGTCGGTCGGGTCGACCGTCACCGCGAGCGGCCGGCCGTCGCTGAGCCGGCCGGTCGCGGTCAGGGGGACGAACACCTTGACGGTCACGTCGAACGTGCCGTGCACCGCCGTGCTCACCCGCAGCTCCAGCTGGACCTGCGGCTGGTTGTTGACGTACGTGCCGGTCGGCCGCGCGGCGAGCACCTGCGCCCGCCCGGGCACGCCTGTCGCGCGCAGGCGTTGGGCCGCGGCGGCGTGGCCGCGCAGGCCCAGGCCGATCAGCAGGAACAGCGCCCCGGTGACGAACAGGATGATGCCGATGATGAACAGCACCGTGCGGGCCGCCGGTGCCAGGTCGAACAGGGCCGCCGCGAGCAGCGCGCCACCGATCGCGAGCTCGGCCGAGCCGATCAGGACCATGCCGACAGGCCCGCGGTTGGAAGTCACGGGTACAGCATGATCCACAGGTGTCGGTACCGCAGTCGCGTGGGTGACTGCGGTACCGGCACCTGAGCCCGGCGGGTCACCGCGTCAGCCCAGCAGCGTCGTCCAGGTCGAGCGGTCGGTGCACGAGCCGAACCGGGTCTCGCGCGCCATCTGCTCCAGCATCGCGCGGGTCACGGTCCGGGCGTCCGGGGTGCGCAGCGTGAGGCTGCACCCCGGCTCGTACTGCACGACGAGCGCCGCCGCGCTGGTGTCGTTGTCGCCGAACCAGTCGGAGTTCTCCTTGGTGATGTACCAGGTGTCGTGCCCGGCGATCGGCACCGGCGGCCCGAACAGCGCCGCGAACTGCACATTCTGGCCGAGCTGACTCATCGCCCACAGCACGAGCCGGTGGTCGGCGTCCTGGAAGCTCAGGATCGTCAACACGTCGGCCGGCCGGGAGTCGACCGACACGGCGCGCAGGCCGTCGGGGACGAACCCGAGGCGCAGCGGCGCCCGAACGTCGCGCGGCGGCCCGATCTGCACCGCCACGGCCGCCTTCACCAGGAGATCCTGGGGCACCTTGCCGTACGCGATGATCCACGCGCCGGTCGCGTCGCGCCGGGCGACGGCCGCCACGGCGGTGCCGGGCGCGTCCTTGGCCGTGAACACCGGCAGCGCGAAGCCCGTCGCGCCGTTGCCGAGGCCGATCCGCTCCGCCCCGGCGAGCGTGCTCGGGTCGTACGTGCCCGGGTCGTGCACCTCCGCCTGCACCTGCTGACCGAGGACCAGCCGCTGCACGTCGGCGGAGGTCACGTACCCCTGCAGCTCGAACCCGCTGCCCGCCGCCACGCTCGCCCCGAGCTGGAGCATGCCCCGGCTGTACGGTGCGGCCGGGGTGAGTGTCGGCCGGGCGAACTGCCCCGCGGCGAGGGTCGCGACCACGGCGAGCACCAGCACGCCGGCCGCCGCCGCCGTGATGCGCCGGCGCCGCCGCAGCCGGGCCGCGCCGGTCGTGACGTCGTCGAGCAGGCCGGCGCCGCCGGACGCCAGGTCCGCGTGCTCGTCGAGGCTCTCGCGCAAGACGTCGATGCCGTTCACTGCTGCTGCCCTTCGGTCACGAGGCTGGGGTCGGTGAGCTCGACGCGCAGCGCCGCCAGCGCCCGCGCGGCGTTGCTGCGTACGGTGGCCGGGCGGCAGCCGAGCACGTCGGCGATCTCGGGGTCGCTGAGCCCCTCGTAGTAGCGCAGCACCACCGTGGCGCGCTGCTGCGGTGGCAGGGTGGCCAGCCGCTGCCACATCGCCTCGCGGGCGGCGGCGTCGGTGGCGTAGTCGCGCTGGACCGGGACGGCCGGCCCGTCGAGCGCGTCGAACGTCAGCGGTACCGTCACCACCCGGCGCCGGCGCCGCTGCGACAGGAACTCGTTGGTCAGCATCGCCCGCACGTACGCGTACGGCTCGTCCAGAGCGCCGATGCGCCGCCACCTGACCAGGGACTTGGTGAGGACGTCCTGCACCAGGTCCCGGGCCGATTCGCGCTCACCGCACAGCAGCGCCGCGCAGCGCAGCAACGCAGGCAGCCGGGCCTGCGCGAAGTCCTCGAACCGCATGGAACTCCTTCCGTCGGAAGAAGAACGCAAAAGTGCGGCAATCTGCTGCATCGACCATAGACCGCGGTGCGGTCAGTGCGAGGACCCGACCGGCACGTCGGTGACGCGGCGGCCGCGCCGGGCGGACTTCGCCGTGTACATGAGGGCGTCCGCCCGGCGCAGCAGCGCGTCGATGCTCACGTCGCCCGGCTCCCGCACGCCGACGCCGACGCTGGCGCCGACGACGACGCGGTGCCCCAGGATCGTGAACGGGTGGGCGAGGCGGGCCTCGATCCGGGCGCCGACCTCGCCGGCCTCGGCCCGGCTCGTCACGCCGGGCATGAGCACCACGAACTCGTCACCGCCGAGGCGGGCGACCAGGTCGGCGTCGCGGGTCTCGGCCCGCAGCAGCGCGCCGACCTCGACGAGCAGCGCGTCGCCGGCGGCGTGGCCGTACCTGTCGTTGACGGGCTTGAAGCCGTCGAGGTCCAGGTACAGCAGCGCGAGCGGGCCGTCGAACGCCTCCTGCGCCCGCTCGACGAACAGTGCGCGGTTGCCCAGCCCGGTCAGCGGGTCGTGATAGGCGAGATGGTGCAGCTGCGCCACGACGCGTTGCAGGTCCCGGCTCAGCGTGGTGTTGTCGCGCAGCGCCGCCATCTGGCGGACCAGCACCAGCAGGATCACGGTGCCGAGCAGCACTGCCGGGAAGATGGTCAGCCGCTCGCCCCGCGCCAGCAGGGCCACGGCGGCCAGGACGGCCCCGGTGAGCGGCACGTACGGCAGCCACGGCAGGAACGGGACGCTCTGCCCGCGCTCCGCCCGGCCCGACGGCACGCGGTGCGCGGCCAGGGCGATCAGGACGAACCCGGCCACCCAGCCGGTGTCGATCGGGTCGCCGCAGTTGTACGTGCCGTGCTGGTTGAGGTACGCGAACCCGAGATCGCCAATGCTCAGCGCGACGGCGGACGCGAGCATGAGCGCGGCGGTGGTGCGCTGTCCACGGGCCGCGCGCGGCAGCAGGATCAGGGCGACCGCGGCGAGCAGCACGTCGCTGAGCGGGTAGGCCAGGGACACCGCCTTGGCCGCGACGGTGAGGTTGCCCGCCCGGTAGACGCCTTCCAGTACGAAAACCCAGCTCAGAAACAACAGCGAGCCGGCGATCAGCAGGCCGTCGAGCATGACCCGCAGCAGGCCGCGCCGGACACCCAGCACGGCGACCATGCCGGCGACCGCACCCGGCACCATGATCAGGAAGCCGGCGTCGCCGAGGTTGGGAAACGGCGCATGGCCCTCACGGAACGTCACGTAGAACGCCCACACGGACTCCCCGAACGCCCAGCCGACCATGCCGACAGCGAGGGCCGTCCAGCCGGCGCGGGACCGCCCGGTGCTGCGGCGGGCGGTCCGGGCCGCGCTGAGCGCGGCAAGGAGCGCGGCCAGGATGAGCATCCCGACGCTGACGTTCGTCGCGACCTGCGAGCCGGAGGGCAGCAGCCGCAACGCCAGAAAGTGCGCGGCGACCAGACCCGAACCGAGCAGCACCGCGCGTACCTGACGCGACATGCACCCAACCTTGCGCACCGCCGGTTGCCGTTGTGGCAGCGCCGCAGTGCAGGACGGGTGCACGGCCCGCAGTGCCGGCCGCCGCCCGCCGGTCAGGCGCCGTCCGGGTCCTCCGCGACCAGGCGGACGGTGAAGCCCTCGGGCCCGCGCTGTAGCGACACGTACGCGCACAGCTGATGCATCAGCCACAGGCCCAGCCCGCCCGGTTCGCGGTCCGGCATCAGCCCGGCGACCGGGTTGGCCGGTCCGGGCCCGGCGTCGGTCACCGTGACCACGGCACGCCCGCCGCGGGCCCAGCCTCGCAGGTGCACGGGGGCCCGGCCGTGCCGGATGGCGTTGGTGACCGCCTCGCTGACCGCGACCACCAGGCCCTCGAACTCCTCCTCGGACAGTGCGGCCACCGCCCGGAGGGCGCCGACCGCGTCGCGGGCCCGGGCGGGGGACGGGTCGAGCAGTTCGATCGCCGGCGCCGCGCTCTGCAGCGGCTCGGTCCACGACGTGACCCCGCTGGTGAGGAACTGCCGCGGCGGCTGGTACATCCCGCTGGGCCGGCGGTGACCGTCGGCGCCGACCATGTGGGTGTGGGTGCGCTGCACGTCGTCGAGGATCTCGCGCGGCGCGGTGCGGGTGTCGTAGGGGCACAGGCCGTACATGGGGAACTCGTCGTAGACCTCGTTGACCGCTGACTCGTAGCGCGCCCACCACTCCCACGGCACCCCGACGCCGGGGTGCGGCACGTCGCCGGCGATGCGGATCTGCACGGCGCCGGCGTCGACATAGCGGGTGAGCATGTCGCGGTGGCGGCGGATCGCCGAGGCCGGGCGCAGGTAGTGCCGGCCCCCGTCGATGAACTCGACGCCGCTGTCCGGGCCGAAGACCGAGCGCACCAACCGCTGGTTGTGCGGCCCGAACAGCGACACGGTCGGCTCACCGGCCGCGACGCCGTCGCGCAGGAACGGCACCACCACGGCGAGGAACTCGTCGTCGGAGCCGTAGAACGCGGCCTCGTGGAACAGCCCGGAGTGCCCGAGCGCCGGTCCGGATCTCATGCCTGCACCACCACGTCCGGCCCGGCCACCGGCAGGAGGGCCAGCAGCCGGGGCAGCCCGCTGCCGGCGGCGACGATCAGCCGGGTCTCGGCGCCCCGGGCGCGCAGCTGCGCCGCGAGCGACAGCAGGCTGCGATGGTCGATGAAGGCCAGCCGGCGGGCGTCGAGCGTGACGACGCCGTCGACCGGGCGCAGCGGGATGCGGTCGAGCGCGGTCCGCAGCAGCGGGTAGCTCGCCAGGTCGACCTCGCCTTCCAGGACCGCTGTCAGGCCGGGCTCAGCCGACGCGAACAGCCGTACCGGCGTCGCCGCCGCCCGGGCCAGCGGGTGCATGCAGGCCAGCTCCGCGACCGCCCCTGCACCGAGCCGACTCCGGTCAAATGCGCACATTGCGGACATCGGGTGCGAGGTCATGTAGGCGTCGGCCAGGTGCTCGTATCGGGCGAACGCGTCCCGCCCGGCGTCGGTCTCGACGAGCGGCGTCGCGTCCACGGCGACCCGCAAGCCGGTGTAGCCGTCGGCCAGTGCCGCCTCGGTTGCCTGCGCATAGGCCCGCACCTGCGCCAGCGGGTCGAACAGCCCGGCGTCGGCATAGAAGCCGATGCCGTGGACGTGCGCGGCGCCCGCGGCGAGTCCGGCGGCGAACCAGGCCGCCCCGCTGACCTGCGCGACCTGGTCCGCACCGCCGACGAAGAGCACGCGCTGCCCACCGGCCAGCGCCTCGGCCAGGAACCGCTCGGCGGCCGGCCGGTATTCGTCGGGCGAGTCGAAGACCCAGCAGACGTGATCCTGCCGGCCGAGCCCGTCGACCGTGTCGATGAGCCCGGTCTGCCGCATAAGACGACATTAGCACTGCAAATACCTATGGCCATTTGTCGCCGGCGCCGCCCCCACCAGGGATGATCCGCCGCCGGCCCGTGGCTCACCGCGCGACGGCTACCGCGGGGTCACGCCGATCTCGGCCATCGCGGCCAGGTACCGGTCGTGGGCCCGGCGGGCCTCGCCGTGCCGGCCCGCGTCGCTCAGCAGCCGCACCAGGTCCAGGTGGGCCCGCTCGTCGTACGGGTCGTGGTGCAGCAGCCGCAGCAGGTATCGCGCGGCCTCGTCGACCCGGCCCGCGTGCCGCGCCAGCTCGGCCAGCTCGCGCACGACGTGCAGGTACGCCGCCCGCGCCTCCTCGCGGGCCGGCGTGGCCCAGTCGCCGTAGGGCTCGTCGGCGAGGAAGTCGCCGGTGTAGCGCCCCTCGGCCGCGGCCAGCACCGTACGGGCCGCCTGCGGGTCACCGTGCTCGCGCAGCCGCAGCCCGTACGCGGCGCCGGTCAGGAACGTCTCCAGGTCGACCGCGAGGTGGGTGACGTCCAGGGCCACGCTGGCCTGGTCGGCCAGGACGAAGTGGTCGGCCGGGGCGAGGCGCCGCGGGTCGAGCACGGCGCGGACCGTCGACAGGGCCACCGACAGCCGGTGGGCCAGCCGGGCCGGCTCCTCCTCGTCGCCCCACAGCAGGTCGGTGAGCCGCTCCCGGGGCACCGACCGGCCCCGCTGGCTGATCAGGATCCGCTCGACGCCGCCCGCCGCCGCCTCTACCTCGACCGCGTCGAGGAGGGCATGGCCCTGCTGGAGGCCGGCTCCCGCAAGAAGGAGCCGGAGCCGTTCCCGTGGGGCGACCAGGCGGTCCAGGCATTCACCGCGGCCGCGGCCGGGCTCGGCGGCGCGAAGGTCGTGCTCGCCGCGGTCGGCCCGGTCGACCGGAAGACCGGGGCGATCGACCCGCAGCCGATGCCGTGGCTGTCGACCGCCGGGGCTGAGCTCGCCGCCGGGCTGAACCTGCTGGCGGCCGGGATCCCCATGCCGGAGCCGGCGATCGTCCAGGAGGCGCTGCAGCACTTCGAGGCGGCGCGCGCGGCCCTGGCCGCGGGCTGAGGTTCGGCCACGAGACGGCCGGGGCGGCGTCGCCAGTGCGTCTTCTGCGCGTCCAGCCCGCGGGCGATGGCGCACGGCGACGTCGAGGAGGAGGACGACGAGGTGGTCGTCACGAACAAAGGAGGCGTCGCGCTGACCGCCGACCGGACCCGGTTTCCTGTAGGGCTCAGACGCTGCCGTAGGTGGCGTTCGGGCCCCAGTGCGGCATGGTCTTCGCGGTGTCGATCCGATCGTGCTGGTCGTACTGGCCGTCGTCGTTGCTGTCGCGGTCCATCGTGTCGAGCCGGCCGTCGTTGTTCGTGTCGGTCTGGCGCAGCTCGGGGTGGCCGTCGTGGTCGGCGTCGAGGCGGACCTCGTCGATGCGGCCGTCCTCGTTGTGGTCGTACTCCTTCTGGTCGATGGACCCGTCGTGGTTGGTGTCGTAGCCCGTCATGTCCATCTTGCCGTCGTTGTCGAGGTCGTACTGCCAGGCGTCGTCCTTGCCGTCGCCGTCGGTGTCGGCGCTCACCACGTCGACCCGGCCATCGTGGTTGATGTCCTGCTCGTGCACCTCGGGGCCGTAGTGGTGCGGCGTCTGCTGCGCGTCGATGTGATCGCTCAGGCCGGGGTGCTCGAAGGTGTGGGCATGGTACGGGTCGTCCAGATGGTCGGAGGTGAAGTCGAAGTCGGTCATGGCAGGTCAGCCTCCTCGTCGCTTGTCGCAACGCTACGACCGACTCCGGCGGGCCGAATCCCCCTTTCGTGCCGCATCCGTGCCGGGCGGCGCGCCGGCCGGTCCGCGCGATGTCACGGGTGCAGCACCAGCGTCACCGTCCGGTTGAGCGGCGCGTCGGGCCAGGGGCCCTCGGCCTGGTCGGCGGTGGCGAGGGTGAAGTCGGTGAGCGGCAGCCCCGAGGCGGCGGCCAGCCGCACCGCCGCGGCCTGGGCCCGCGCGTACGCGGTGGTCGACCCTCCACTGGTCCGGCCCCCGGCGACCGCGACGGTGTGGCCCACGACCGTCACGGTGACCCGGGCCTCCGGCAGCCGCCGGCCCACCGCGTCGAGCAGCGCCGCGGCACCGCCGGCGAACCGGGTGTCGGCGCTGAAGATTCCGATCGTGAACACGAGCCGGACGTCCTCGCCCTGCCGCTGCACGCGCACCCCGTCCATGACGAAGAGCCCGGCGACGCGGTCCGCCGCTGAGACGACCGGCGGAGACGCTGATGGAGACGCTGATGGAGAGAGCGACGGCGGCTGCTGCGTCGCCGAAGGCTGCACGAGCACGGCAGGCGGCGCCGAGCCGACGAGCCCTGCCGACGCGATCCCCCCGACGACGACCACGAACGCCGTCGCGGCCACGGCGAGGCGCAGCGGGCCCGGGCGGCCGGAGCGGAGCCGGGCGATCGCCGCCCGCCCCCGCCGCGCGTCGGTGTGCCCGGGGTCCAGCCGCAGCGCCTCGGCCCAGCAGGCGTCCGCCCGGTCCAGCTCCCCGAGCTGCGCGTACACCCGCGCCCGCAGGTCGAGCCCGGCGACGCTCGGCGCGCCGACGCCGTCGAGCAGCCGACCGGCCTCGGCCAGGCGCCCGGCCCGGGCCTCGGCCCGCGCCCGGTCCAGGGTGACGACGTCCTGCAGCTCGACGGTCATGACGCCCGGCGCAGCCCGATGACGTGGCTGCGCTCCTCCTCGGGCAGCAGCCGCACGAGGCGCTGGTTGACCGCGTCGAGTGTCCGGGTGTCCCGCTCGGCGATGGCCTGGCGGCCCTGCTGCACCAGCGGCTTCGCCGGGCCCCGTTCGCCGACGGCCTGGACGAGGCCGAAGAAGAGCCGCACCGGCCAGTCGGGGCTGCGGCGCTGGACGTCCACGACGAGCGCTATGGCGCGGTCGGTCGCCTCGCGCACGGCGGCCGGGTCGCCCGCGGCGACCGCCTCCTCGGCGCGGCGGTGCAGGGCGGCCAGCTCCTGCCGGTCGGCCGGGGTGCTCTGCAGCGGCACGACCTCGTCGGCCTCGGCCAGCACCTCGTGCAGCCGGGCGACGAGCGTGGGCAGCTCGGCGGCCTCCTCGATGTCGTCGAGCTCGGCCTGCAGGTGCAGCAGGCGGTCCTCGGCCGCGGCGGCCGCGCCGGCGTCCACGGCGGCGGCGTCGACCTGGTCGCGGGCGGTGCGCACGGCGTGCTCGTCGTCGAGCTGGTCGAGGCGTTCGCGGGCCTCGCCGGTGAGGCCCTGATCGCGCAGCCCGTTGAGCCGGTGGTCCACCCGGTCCAGCTGCTCGCGCAGCTCCTGGACCGGGCGGGTCCGCACGTCGTCGAGGTTGATCTCGGCCTCGAACTGGGCCTGGACGAGGGGGACGTCGGCGACGACGGTGACGAGGCTCGACGCGTCGACCTCGAAGGTCACCTCGACCTCGCTGCCGGCCGGCAGGTCGATGCGCACGTCGCGGGGGCGGATCTCCAGCATGCCGACCCGGCGGTTGCGGTCGCCGCGGTCGCGCTCGCCCTGCACCACCGGGATGCTGATCACCGCCTCCGGGTCGTCGCGACGCAGGGCATCGGCGGTGTGGAACACCTCCCGGGCCCGGACGGGCAGCGCGGCACCCTTGCGCAGGACCCGGGCGAAGGCCCGGTCGGCGAGCTGGATGCCGAGCGAGTGGGCCAGCTGGACGCCGCCGAACTCGACGTCGCGGTGGGTGATGGTGAACGTGGCGGGGGTCAGCGGGTGACTGGTGCCCTGGCCGTCGGTGAGCTCGACGGTGAAGCGGGAGGTGCGCCGGGTGTCGAGGTCGACCTCGGTCGCGAAGCCGCCGGTGGCGTTGAGGCTGATCCGGGCGGAGCGGAACGGCGGGCGCCCGTCCGGGTTGCTCAGGGTCACGCCCCACCCGGCCCAGCCGCCGGCCGGCGGGCCCTGGATGCGCCCGCCGACGGTCGGGCGGGTCGTGGTGACGCTCGGCTCGTAGGCGAGATCGGCGATGAACTCCCCCGGGGCCGCCGCGGCCGGAGCCGCCGCCGGCCGGCGCAGGGTGGAGGCGAAGATGGCCGCGCCGCGGGCGACGACGGTGATCGGGTCGAGGCTGGTGTCGATCGTGATGCCGATGCCGGTGTCCGGGTCGGCCAGCCGTTCCCGCAGCCCGGGCGCGAGCGTGGCGCCCCCGACGAGCAGGACGCGGTCGATGTCGGCGGCATCCAGCGACGCTTCGCGCAGGGCGGAGCGGCACAGGTTGATCGCGCGGGTGTAGTAAGGCTCGGCGAGCGCGTCGAGCTCCCCGCGGGTGAGGCTGTATTCGAAGGTGCCGTCCTCGAGGTCGACCATGACGACGGCCTGGTCCAGGCGCGACAGCTGGATCTTCGCGTCCTCCGCGGCCAGCTTGAGCTTGCTGAACGCCGGGCGCCAGGCCGCGTTCTCCCGGCGGAAGTCGGCCAGGTTGAACTCGTCGGCGACGGCCGGGGCGAGGACCCGGTCGACGAGCGCCCAGTCGATGAGCTTGCCGCCCAGATACGGGTCGCCGGCGTGGTTGAGCACCCGCAGGTCGCCGTCGCGCTTGCTGACCACGGCCGCGTCGAACGTGCCGCCGCCGAAGTCGAACACCATCCAGTACCCGCGGTCGGTGCCGTCCTGGAAGCCGTAGGCGAACGCCGCCGCCGTCGGCTCCTGCACCAGCGGGCAGCCCGCGTCGAAGCCGGCCAGTTCGGCGGCGGTCACGGTGGCCTTGTTCTGGTTGAGCGTGAACGCGGCCGGGACCGTGATCACCACCGCGCGCGGGGCCGCGCCGAGCTCGCGGGCGGCGTCGGCCCGCAGCGCCTTGAGGACCTCCGCGGACAGCTGCGGCGGGGTCAGTTCCAGCCCGGCCCGCGCGAACGAGCGCCGCGCGTCGACGAGCCCCATCTCCAGCTTGAACTCGGCGTGGGCGTTGTCCGGGTCCGACTGGGCGCGCTCGCGGGCCTTGCGCCCGACGTACACGACGCCCGGTTTGGGGATCCAGACGGCCGACGCGGTCACCTCCAGGCTCTCGGTGCTCCTGACGATCTGTGCGGCGCCGTCGCGGACCACCGCGATGGCGCTGTTGGTGGTGCCGAGGTCGATCCCGACGTCAATCGTGTCGCTGTCCCACATGCCTACTCCTGTTCCGGGCCGGCGACGATGACCTGGCCCATCTGGATACGCCGGTCGAGCAGGTACACCGTCGGCCGGACCGTCTCGACGACGACCTCGGCCGAGCGCCCGGGCTCCGCCTGGAACGCGAGCACCTCCAGCGAGCGGCCCGGGTGGTACGCGTCGCCGTCGTGGTCCTGCACGACGAGGCCGGCCTCGGCCAGCGCCTCGCGGCAGGTCAGCAGGTAGCGGCCGGTCTGGCGGTCCCGGGCCCCGTCACCGCGGGCGAGCCGGCGCTGGGCCCGCCACAGGTTCGTCGCCGCCCCGGCCAGTAGCTGCTCGTCGAAGTGCGGCGCCTCCGGCGGCGGTGGCCCCGCCGAGACCCCGGCCCGCAGCAGCGTCTCAAGCTCGAGACCCAGCGGGGGTACCGCCAGAATCCGCAGCGCCCGCGGATAGCGCAGCTGGCGAACGTGTGCGGTGAGCGACTCCAACGCCTTCACATCAGCCTCCCCCGGCGCGGGCCCGCAGCGCGTCGGCGAGCTGCCGGGCGCTGGGCGTGCGACGGTCCGGATCAACCTCGAGCGCGGCTCCCACGATCGCGTCGAGCTCGGCGTCGACGGTCTCGTTGTAGCTGCTCGGCGGGAGCAGCGGCCGGCGGAACCGGGCCAGCCGCAGCGGCTCGAACGGCCCGCCGGTGTCGTAGGGCAGGTGGTCGGTGAGCAGCAGGTGCGCGATCGTGCCGACGGACCAGACGTCGGCGGCCCGCGAGTAGCCGAAGCCCCGCAGCACCTCGGGTGCCATGAACGCGTAGGTGCCCTGGGCGCTGGCCAGCATCGTGAACGGGTCGGCGTGCTTCGCCAGCCCGAAGTCGCCGATGCGGATTCGCAGGCTCGGACCGTCGTAGCCGACGAGGACGTTCGCCGTCGTCAGGTCGCGGTGCAGTACCGGCGGGTCCAGCTCGTGGGCCACGGCGAGGCCGGAGGCGAGCTGGGTGAGCACGTCGGTGACCACCGGGGTGGGCACGGCCGGTCGGTGGCCGGCGGCGAAGCGCTGCAGCGTGCCGCCCGGCACGTACTCCATGGTGAAGTAGCCGCGCCGGCCGGCGGGCGTCGTGACGGTGCCGGCGTCGAAGATCCGGATGATGTTCGGATGGCCGAGCGTGGACAGCAGCCGCGCCTCGCCCAGCAGGTCGTGGGTCTGCTCTTCGGAGGCGACCTGCTTGAACAGCTTCATGGCCAGCCGGCCGAGGTAGGCGTGCTCGACCCGGTAGGCCTCGGCGAAGGCGCCCTCGCCGAGGAACCGGTCGACGACGAGGGTCTCCCCGACCCGGTCGCCGGGGTGGAGCAGGCTCATGCCGCCGCCCCGCTCCACGGCTGGTCGCCGACCTTGGCCAGGACGCAGACGGTGTACTTGGCCCTGGTGTTCTGGCCCCAGTAACCGCTGCCGGGCGGGCGCGCGAGGTACTGGTACGCGGGGCCCGGCCTGCGCTTGTCGTACAGCGCCCGGCAGGCGGCGTCGGCCGCGGCGGAGACGGCCTTGTCGCCGGGCCACGCGACACCCGGCTCGTACAGCACCGGGTAGCCGAGGATCTCACCCCAGTGCGGCTGCCCGCACCTGACGAAGTCGGCCGAGCCGTCGTTCTTGTCATAGCTCGCCTTGCCGGCGATACAGCTGCCCGGCGGCGGGTCGAGCGTGACGTCGAAGGCGAACATCGACGCCGGCAGCGTGAGACCGGCCTGGCTGGTGCGCAGGGGGTCGACGATGCTGCGCGTCGGCATCGGCTTGTCGCCGGGCCGGCCGACCAGGCAGGTGGCGTAGTTCTCGGTCGCCCGGCCGCCGGTGTTCCAGGTCGCCGAGCCGGTGTAGCCGCCGTCCGCGGCGTACTCCCGCGTGGACAGGCCGTTGCCGGCGAGCAGGAAGCTGCACTCGAACTGCGTCGTCTGCGCCAGGACCTCGTCGCCCGGGTACGGTCCGGGCTCGCCCAGGGGGACGTAGCCGAGGACCTCGGCCCGGTGCTCCCGGTCGCACGGCGTCGACGTCAGCGCGCCCGACCTGGTCAGCCAGTCCTTCCGGGTCAGCAGGCACGTGCCCGCGGGCGCGTTGCCGGCGATGGTGTCGGCGCCGACGGAGACCGTGCTCTGCCGGCCGGCATCGTCCCCGGACGACGAGTCGCACTGGTACACCGCCCAGCCGATGAAGGCCGCGATGAGCGCCAGCCAGACGTACCGCCCGTAGTTCGGCCGCCGGCGCCGGTAGGCGTACGGCCGGACCGGGCGCGACCGCGGGACCTGTGGCGCTCGCGGCTCCACCCGGCGCCGTTGCTCCATCTCGTCCACGAACCGGAGCAGCTCGTTGATGCGCTCGGAGTCATCGGCCCGGCGCTGTGGACCGCGCCGGCCGGGGTCGGGCGTCAGGCGTTGCACGGCCACGAGATCGGCCAGATAGGCGAGGTTGTCGTCGATCTTGGCCTCGGTGTCCGGGTCCGACACCAGCTTGCCGGCCTGTTTGAGCCAGCTGCGCGCGTCCTTGTCGGAGGCTGCGCCGAGGCTGTCGATCAGCCGGACGGCACAGTTGTTGAACGCCGTCGCCACCTCGTTGCGCAGGCGGGCCGTCCGGCGGTGCTGCGCGGCCGGGACCAGGCCCTCGAGCCGCTCGACCTTCGGCATGAGCTGCTTGCGCAGGCGCTGCACCACGATCTGCGGCTTGGTGCCGGCGTCGAGCCGCTCACTGACCGTGCGCACCTCGGTCCGGATCTGCTCGTACAGCGGCTCGGCCGCCTTCTCCAGCTCGTCCGCGACGAACGCCGTGGTCGCCGGCCAGGCGTGGGCGAGCCGGCTCAGGTCGGCCTGGCGCCCGCCCCCGGCGGCGGCCAGCTGGATGAGCGGCCGGACCAGGGTCGTGGGCAGCGCGTCGCGCAGCGCGTCGATGTCGGCCTCGTCGAGCTGCCGGTCGTCGAGCGCGGCGATCCGTTCGCGGAGGTGGTTCCAGACGGCGGCCCGCCGGGCCTGCTGGTGCCAGAGGTTGCCGGCTTTGGTCCACTGCTCGTCGAGCCGGCGCCGCTCCAGCGGGGCCGGCAGCCGGGTGGCCTGCTCGGCCTCGAGGACCTGGCTGTGTGCGCGGACCGCCGCGTCGTGGTCGCGGTGCAGCGCGGCGGTGCAGGTGCAGGTGGCCCCGGGCTCGTCCCACAGCCAGAACAGCTCGTGGACCAGGCGCGGGCGCGGGTCGCCGAGGATCAGGTCGAACGCCGCGGTGGCCGTGTCCAGGTCGGCGTCCAGCCCGGTGTCGGCGCCGACCTTCAGCAGCGTGGTGAGTTTCTGCCGGGCATCGCGCACGGCCCGGCGCTCGGCGTCGGTGCGCAGGCCGGTGATCCGGAACGCGTTGCGGCGATACAGGTCGGGGCCGGCGAGCTCCCGCATCGCCGCCTCGATCGATCCAGCCATTGCACCACCCGCACTGCAGTTGCCCCCGTAGGGGCCAGTGCAGCACGGGCGACTACACACGCCCTACATGTCGATGTGTAGATCGGCCAGCATCCGGGTGGTCGCCTGGGCTTTCGCCGCGTCGCCGACCCGGAGGGCGAGCTCGTGGGCCTCGCGCAGGGCGGTGCCGGCGGCGGCCGGGTCGAGGGTGCCGAGGGCCCGGCCCAGCAGGATGAGCGCCCCGGCCAGGAAGCGCAGCCACCCCCGGGTCCGCCACATCGCCACCGACTGCCGCAGGTAGCCGGCCGCCTCGGCGACCCGCCCCCGCCCCAGCTCGACCTCGCCGAGGATCTCCAGGGCCTCGGCCTCGTGGTGGGCCATCCGATACTCGCGGGCGACGGCGAGCGCGGCCTCGGCGGCCACGTCGGCGTCGGCGTCGCCGCGGCGCAGCTGCAGCCGGGCCATCGCGTTCATCGTGAGCGCCTCGGTGTATGCGTCGCGGTGGCGCCGCGAGATGGCCAGCGACTCGGTCAGGAACTCCTCGCTCGCGTCGAAGTTGCCGGCCTCGCTGTGGCCCATGCCGAGGAACTGCAGGGCGGTCGCCTCCCAGCGCGGGTTGCCGAGCTTCCGGGCGCAGGCCAGCGCCTGGTAGAGGTGCTCCACGGCGGCCGGCAGCCGCCCCGACTCCCCCAGCGCCACGGCCAGGGCGACGTGCGCGCGGGCCTGGCCGCCCAGGTGGTCCGCGTCCTCGGCCCAGCCAAGCGCCTCGGTGGCGGCGGCGACGGCCTCCGCGTGGCGGCCCATGGCGGTCAGCGACCAGGACCGCATCACGCCCGCGTCGGCCATCCCGCCCGGCTCTCCGGCCGCCCGGAACATCCCTTCCAGCCGGGCCGCCGCGCCGAGCGCCCGGGTCATCGCCTCGGTCGTGTGGTCGGTGGTGATCCACGTGTCAACGTCGATCAGCCCGCGCAGCATGACCGCCTCACCGCGCCGGTTGCCCGCCTCCGCACAGGCCGCCCGGGCCGCCTGCCCGGCCGCTTCCCACTCCGCGTACATGCCGCGCACGTCGAAGTACTTCTCCATGCGCTGCACCAGGTCGAACGCCACCTCGTCCCGCCCGCCGGCGCAGGCCTGCCCGATCACCGCCCGTAGCGCCGCCTGCTCCGCGTCGAACCAGCTCAGCGGCGCCACCGCGGCCAGGGCTGCGACGATCCGGCGCACGTCGGGCCGCGGCGCCCGCCCGGCGATCGGCGCGAAGCAGGGCCCGGGAAGGCGCGGCTCGAAGTGCTCGGCCACGGCCAGCCACGCCCCGAAGCCGCGGTCCAGCGCGGCGTCCAGCACCGCCGGCGCCTCCTGCTCCCGCGCCAGCTCCCGGGCGAAGAGCCGCACCAGATCGTGGAACCGGTAGCGCGCCTGCCCGGCCTGGTCGGCACCGACGGCGTTCACCAGGTGGGCGTCGACCAGCTCATCCAGGTCGCGGCCGGCCACCGCGGGCCCGTCGCCGCCCAGCACCTCGGCCAGCCAGTCCGGGAAGTCGGGCACGTCGAACGACCCCAGCAGCCGCAGCAGCCGCTGCCCGGACCCGCTCAGCCCCTCGTAGCTCAGCGCCAGCGACGCCCGCACCTGCAGATCCCCGCTGCGCAGGTGATCGAGGCGCAGCTGCTCGTCGCGGAGGAGGTCGGCCAGGTGGGCGAGCGTCCACGCCGGCCGGGCGGTGAGCCGCGCCCCGGCGATGCGCACCGCGAGCGGCAGCCCGCCGCACCGCTGCACGATCGCCGCCGCGTCGGCCGGGCTCCGGCCGATCCGCGCGTCGTCGACGATCCGCTCCAGCAGCCGCACCCCGTCGGCCGCTGGCAGCACGTCGAGGTCCGTCCACCGCACGCCCTCCAGCCCGGACAGCCGGGCCCGGCTGGTCAGCAGCACCGCGCAGGTCGGCGACCCCGGCAGCAGCGGCCGCACCTGCCTTTCCCCGGCCGCGTTGTCGAGCACCACCAGCACCCGCCGCCCGGACAGCAGCGTGCGGTAGAGCTCGGCCCGTTCCCCGGCGTCGACCGGCACGGCGGGCCCCGGCACACCCAGCGCCCGCAGGAACCGCCCCAGGACGTCGGCCGGCGCCACCGGCTCGGGGTCGGTGCCGGCCAGGTTGGCGTAGAGCTGCCCGTCCGGATAGCCCGCCGCGATCCCGTGCGCGACGTGGACCGCCAGCGTCGTCTTGCCGATGCCCGCCATCCCGGTGATGCCGGCGACGCGCAGCCCGACCGCCGGACCGTTCGGCGCCAGCAGCCGGTAGATCCGCCGCGCCTCCTCCTGCCGCCCGGTGAAGTCGGCCACGGCGGCCGGCAGCAGCGCCGGGCGCGCCCGGCGCTGCTGCTCGCCGGGCCCGCTCGTCGCGGCGCCGCGTTCGTCGAGGATCTCCCGGTGCAGCTCCCGCAGTGCCGCCCCCGGGCCGCGACCCTCGGCCCGCAGGACCCGGCTGAGCTGCTCGTAGGCGTCGAGCGCGCGCCCCCGCTCCCCGCAGCGCTGCAGGGCCCGCAGATACTGGCCCCAGAGCCGCTCCCGCAATGGGTGCTCGGCGCTCAGCCCGGCCAGCTCACCGGCCAGGGCCGCGTGCTCGCCCAGACCCAGCCGCGCCTCGACGTGATCCTCCAGCGCCGCCAGCCGGCTCTCGTGCAGCCGCGTGGCGTGGGGCTGGAACCAGTCGAACCCGGGAAGGTCCTCGAGCAGCGCACCGCGCCAGAGCCCGAGCGCCTGCCCCAGCCGCTCGGCCGCCTGCGCGGGCCGGCCGGCGTCGAGCGCCCGGCGCCCCTCGGCCGCCAGCTCCGCGAAGACGCCGATGTCGCTTTCGCCGGCCGCGAGGTCGAAGCGGTACCCCCCGGCCGTCTTGACCGGCCTCACCCCACTGCCCGGCGGTACGTCCGCCAGCGCCTGGCGCAGCGAGGAGACGTACGAGTGCAGGTTCGCCCGGGCCGACGACGGCGGCCGCCCGTTCCACAGCCCGTCGAGCAGTTCATCGATGCGCACGACGCTCCCGGCGCGCAGCAGCAGCATGCCCAGCAGCGCCCGCTGCTTACGCCGCCCCACCGGCACGAGCGCGCCGCCAGGTCCGCGCACTTCAAGGGCGCCCAGCAAGCGAAAGACCGGCACCGAGGCCCCTTCCCGCATCAAATCGGGCAGAAGGTGCGAGGTCCATTCGACCACATCCATGGCGCGTTCCCAAAGTGCCCGGGAAAGGCTTTGCCCCGGCCGGCGGACGAGGAGCAGATCGTCGCCTAGCATGCCGCGATGCTCCGCGTGCCGGGTGCCCGGTGGTGATCGGTGGCGGTCGGTGGGCAATCATGACGGTATGCAGTTGCACCTGATCACTCGCTCGTCCGGCGGGCCGCGGCGTTGAGCACTGGAGCCCGGCGAAATGATGAACCGGTCGGCTGGGTGCCGATCGACGAGCTCAGCGAACTGGCCCGGGCGCTTGTCGGCGAGCGCCTCAACGGGCGTGACGTCGTTCCGGCGCACGTGCGGGACCGGCTGGTGGCCCTGGCCGGCCGGTGGGCCGCGCACGGGTTCACGGCACAGACCGTCGCCGACTGGGTCGACCTGGAGCCCGAGGCGGCCGCGCTGCTCGTCGCGGCCGGGGCCGGCCCGGCCGAGCTGCGCCGGCAGGTCGTCACCACGCCGGAGGGTGAGATGAGCCTGTGGCAGGCCGTCGTCTCCGGCGCCCTGTCCGCGCAGCAGGCCGCCGATCGGCTGCCGGCGGCGAAGACGCCCGAGCCCCCGGCGGCGCCACGGGTGGCACCCGCGGTGTTCTCCCACCCGCCCGACGCGTCCGAGCGCGACGCCACCGATCAGCGGAGCCGATCGAGGCCGCAGGGCACGCCCTTCCAGAGCTGAGCCCGCGCCGCGGCCGGCCGCACCACCGGGCCCGGCGGCCGGCCGCGGCGTAGTGGCCGGGTGCCACGGTCGGGTCACTGTCCGCTGTTGCCGAACCGGCATGGCCGTCGCTACGTTTCGCGCATCTGCGGGAGCGGCCTGTCGGGCGGGGGACAAGCGGCGTGATGATCGATGAGGCGGCGGAGCGGACGCGCGATCTTGCGGCGTCCCCGCCGCGCGGGCGGCACCGGCACGGGCGTGGCCGCACGGTCGCCATGGCCGTGGCCTGGGTCGCGGCCGGGTGTGCGGTCGCCGGCATCGCCCTGGCGGCGCGGGCCGGGGCGTTCGATCACGTGCCGCTGCTCGATCACGCGGTGGGCGCCGGCGCCGAGGCCGCCGGCGGTGGGCTGCTGCTCGCCGCGTGGTGGAGCCGGGACCGCCGCTGGATCACCCGCACACTGCCGGCCCTGCTGCTGTCGATCGCCGGGGTCGTCGGGCTCGCCGCCTTGGTGCTGTGGGCCACCGGTACCGTCAACGACGCCTACCCGCCCTCGTTCGCGCTGTGGGTCGGGGCCGGGTTCGCGGCCGTCGCGGGATGCCCGCTCGTCCTGCGCCGGCGCCGCTGCGGGCCGGCACCGCACCGCGCGCCGGCCTGGCGCCGGGCGGCGGCCGTCGTCGCCGTCCCCGTCACGGCCGCCGGAGCGTTCATGCTCATCGACCAGCAATACGGCATCTGGCCCCAGATCGGCGACGTCCTCGGCCACTCCGGGGCGCTCGACGCCCAGCAGGCCCACAACCTGATCGACGGCACTGCCACGCCCGGTGGTCACCCACCCGCCCAGGGGGTGATAGCCGACCTCGACGCCCCGGCCACCAGGTCGCACTTCCAGCACCGATCCGGCGTGGTGTTCCTGCCACCGGCATACTTCGGCCCGGACCGGGCGACGCTGCCCGTCCTCGTCATGCTCGTCGGCTCGCCCGGCACGCCGATCAACTGGCTCAAGTCCGGGCACGGCCAGTCGACCGACGACGCGTACGCGGCCGAGCACCACGGCCGCGCCCCGGTCCTCGTGGTCGTCGACCAGAACGGCTCCGCCACCGGCGACACCGAGTGCGTCGACAGCCCGGCGGGCAACGCCGAGACCTACATGACCGTCGACGTTCCCGCGTTCATCACCGGCACGCTGCAGATCCAGCACAGCTCGTCGAGCTGGGGCATTGCCGGCTTCTCCGAGGGCGGCACCTGCGCGCTCGACCTCGTGCTCGGCCACCCCGACATCTACCAGCACGCCATCGACTTCGGCGGCGATGCCCGGCCCAACCTCGGCAACCCGCAGCAGACCCTGCAGCACCTCTTCGGCGGCAACGTCGCCGCGCAGCAGGCCCACGACCCGGCGCGGCTCATGAGCACCCGCCACTACCCCGGCGTCACCCTGTGGTTCGGCGCCGGGGCCGACGACACCCGCGGCATCGCCGTCGGCGAGCAGCTCTCGGCCGCGGCCACCCACGCCGGCATCGTCAACCACCGCTTCGTCGACACCGGCGGCCACAACTGGCAGTTCGCGAGCACCGGCTTCGCCCGGGTCCTGCCGCAGCTGTGCGACGAGATGGTCGTCAGCCGCCTGTCCCCCGCACCGGGCCGCCCCGGCCGCCTCTGAGGCCGCGTCCGGCTGCCCCGCTGGGCGCGACACGGCCGACGATGCTCCAGGGTCACCCCTGACGGGAGCCAGGGGTGACCCCGCATCAGCGCCGGCGGGCCGGTAGGACCAGGAGCGTGATGGAGTTCGCGGGGAACGTCGCGTCGACCTTGCCCCGGCGGACCGCGAGGTCGTCGCCCCGCACGATCGAGCTCGGGCTCGCCGAGCTGTAGGTGAACCGCTGCGCCGTGCCGCCGCCGTTGAAGCCGCTCACCGACAGCGGCGCGGCCTGGTCGCTGCCCGTCTTGTTGACGACCATGAGGGTCAGCGCGTTGTCGCACAGCCGCTGCGCGCCGTACACCGCCAGCTGGCCCTGGTCACTGCTGACCGCCGACACGCTCACGTCGCCGAACCGGCCGCCGGCGCCGTCGTAGTTGCGGTACATCCGGAACGCGTAGGCGCCGGGCTGGGTCGGCTGCGGCTCACCCCACATGGTGGCCAGGTCGAGCCCCTCGCGGCCGAAGATGCCGAGCACGTCGGCCTGCGCCAGGGCGCCGTTGACGGTGTCGAGGGCGCCCCAGTTGTACTCGGTGATGGCGACCTTCGTGCCCGGGTAGTACTTCGCGACCCACGCCTTCATCGTGCGGATGAACTGCAGCGGTGGCGCGTTCACGCCGCTGGGGCCGATCCACGACTCCTCGACGTACGTCGGGTCCCACAGCGAGCGGGTGGACCGCAGGCGCAGCGCGTTGGCGTCGGGGTCGGTGCCGCCGCCGATCTGCGGGTAGTAGTGCTGATCGAAGTAGGTGAGGAAGCGCCGGCCGCCGTGGGCGTCGCTGTAGTCCTTCATGTTCTTCAGGTACCACTGGGAGAAGTTGAGGCCGCCGTGCGCGGCCGCATCGGCGCCGGGCGCGCAGCCGTCGAGCCCCGACGCGACCCACTCGCAGTAGCCCCACCCGGACGGGCCGAGCACCGCCGCGCTGGGGTCGGCGGCCTTGATGGCGGCGGCGGTCGCCGTGCTCTTGCCGCCCAGCTCGTCGTACGACACCGCGTTGGGGTGCACGTCGCGGTGGGTCGAGCTCCACAGCACCGGCTCGTTGTCGAGCTCGTAGATCGCCACGCCGCCGCGCGCCGCCGGGCCGAACTGGCTCACCAGGTGCGACACCATGGCACCGTCGAACGAGGCGTCGGCCGCGATCGACGTGTCGGTGGGTACCGCCCCGGCGATGTCGGCCCCGTTGAGCTTGCCGTTGCCGCAGTTGGCGTCCCACTGGTCGAACCCGTCCTGCGCGGGGAACCGGGTGGCCGGGAAGCCGCAAGCGAACGGGTGCGCGTCCGGGGAGTCCTTGGCCACCCATCCGCTCATCGGCACGGTGACGACCTGCTTCGTCCCGCGATCCCGGTTGGTGGTCACGAACGCCTCGAGCGTCTTGTCGGGCCCGGCCACGATGTTCTCGAAGTACCAGTCGCTGCCGGTGTTGTACGTATGGTTGGTGAAGTTGTACCGGGTGCTCGCGTTGCCGCCCCAGCGCGCCACCGGCATGCCGATCTCGGTGGCGAACCCCGCGTCGGCGCCGTTGAGGCCGTAGATGTCGGGGCTGATGGCGTGCCGGGCGGCGGAGGCGTCGACGGACAGCGTGAGGCCGGTGGCCGCCGCGGCCGGGGTGGTCAGCCCTCCGGCCGCCAGCGCGGCAGTCAATCCCAGGACCGTGGCCGACCGCAGCCTCCGGCGCCGTTGCGCACCCATCACCGACACCTCCAGTTGATTTACTCTCATCAATCCGGAGGGTGGGCCGGTGCAATGCTCGAAGTCAAGTCGCGCCCCGTCACGCACCGCCGCCGCGCACGGCGGCCTGAACGTTACACGGAGCACACCGGCAGCGGTGCGGGCCGGGCGGCGGCCGCTGTACGCACTCTTGCGCACTGCCGCCCGGCCCTCACGTGATTCGTGGCGCACCGGCAACTGCCGGCGACCCGCCTGCGGACGGGCCGGCGGCCGAGCCCGAGCCCGGGGCGCGGTCCACCCGCACCGGCACGGCGGCCACACGCCCGGCCGGCGCGGCGCTGGAGCTGTCGACCGGCGGGGAAGACGAACATCGTGTCGTCGGGGTCGCGGGTGGTGACGCCGAACGCGGGGGCGAAGACGGCGCGGTTCCAGATCTGGCGGTACTGCCGACCGGGCCGGTACGTGGCGGCCGGCGCGGTGAGCATCTCCAGGCCCGTCGAGCTGTCCTCCAGGAACGAGCCGCTCCAGTAGGTCTCCGCACTGTCCACGATGGACCCGCCGGGACCGGGCCGGACCCACCGTCCACCCACGACTGTCGTCACCGGGCCGGGGCCGGAGCTCTCCGGGCCGATCCGGGCCGAGAACAGCCCGTCGAAGGAGGCGGTGAAGAAGCCGCCGAGATTGGTGGTACCGCCGAAGACGTGCTCCCGCGTCGAGAGCTCCGCGGAGACCGGGCTCACGGTGCGGTCCGGGACGGTGATGCGCACCGGCCGGCCGAGGCGCGCGTCCAGGCGGACCGTCGACGGTGCCGGTGGCCGGCTGGTTTCCCGGCCTGGCCGGCGTCATCTGCCTGCTGTGGGACCAGGACGGCATGGCGCCGCGCACCTCCGAGGCCGGCCACGCCCGCTTCGACGCCAAGTTCGGCGGCGCCCTCGCCGACGAGCTCAACGGCCTGCTCGCCGGCGCCCACGACGCCTCGTTGGGCACCCCCGGCCCGGGCGGCCCGACGCTGGCGTGGCGGCTGGACCGGCTGCGCGACCGCCGGCACATCGCCGTCAACCTGGGCACACTCCACATCGACCCAGGCGACACGTACCGAAGCTGCGGGACGGCCGCCGCCCGCTTCGGCGCGGCCGGGCGGTAGCGCCACCACCGCGGCTCACAGCGTGGTCACAGCCGGCGCACAACCGGCCCGCACCTCGGGCCCGTATCCATGAACCATGCAGTCGCCGTCCCCGCCTGATGCCGGTACCAACACCGATGCTCTTAGGAAATTTTTAGCCGGACCTACTGTTGCTCTCATGGTCGGCGCCGATGGTCGAAGCATGATGACGAGCACTGCGCGGCCGCCGGCGACCGTGGCCGGCGGCCCGCGGCGGGCGACGCCGTGGTGGTGGCGTGACGCGGGCGGGGTGGCCGTCGGGCTGAGCCTGCTCGTCGTCACCGCGCTGTGGGTCGCCAACCGCGGGCTGCAGGCGCTCGGCGGGGACTGGCCCGGCGCGCTCGACTCGCTGGGGCGCCTCACCGGGCTGCTCGCCTCCGACCTGCTGCTGGTGCAGGTCCTGCTGATGGCCCGGGTACCGCTGGTGGAGCGGGCCTTCGGCCAGGACCGCCTCGCCCGCTGGCACCGGTGGACGGGGTTCACCTCGTTCAACCTCATGGTCGCGCACATCGTGCTGATCACTGTCGGTTACGCCGGTGACGCGCAGGTCAACGTGTTCGGTGAGCTGTGGGACCTGGTCGTCGACTACCCGGGCATGCTGCTGGCCACGGCCGGCACCGCGGCCCTGGTGATGGTCGTGGTGACGTCGATGCGGGCGGCGCGGCGGCGGCTGCGGTACGAGTCGTGGCACCTGCTGCACCTGTACGCGTACGTCGGCGTCGGCCTCGCGCTGCCCCACCAGATCTGGACCGGCACCGACTTCGCCGGCTCGGCCTGGTCGCGGGTCTACTGGTGGACGCTGTACGCGGCCCCCGCCGGCGCGGTGCTCGTCTACCGCGTCGGCCTGCCCCTGTGGCGCAGCTGGCGCCACCGGCTGGTCGTCGACCGGGTGGTGCCGGAGGGCCGGGGCCTGACCTCGGTGTACCTGCGCGGCCGCGACCTGCACCGGCTGCCGGTGCGGGCCGGGCAGTTCTTCCTGTGGCGGTTCCTGGACGGGCCGGGCTGGTCGCGGGCCCACCCGTACTCCCTGTCCGCCACGCCGCACACGGGCGTCCTGCGCATCACCGTCAAGGACCTCGGCGACGGCAGCGCCCGCGTCGCCGCGCTGCGGCCGGGCACCCGGGCGCTGATCGAGGGCCCCTACGGCCGGCTCACCGCCGAGCACCACACCGGCGGGCCGCTCGTCATGCTGGCCTGCGGCATCGGCGTCACCCCGCTGCTGGCGCTGCTGGGCGAGCTGCGGTACGCCCCGGGCCAGGCCGCCCTCGTCTACCGGGCCCGCAGCGAGGCCGAGATCGCCTTCCGCGCCGAACTGGACTGGCTGGCCCAGCGGCGCGGCGTGCGGGTCGTCCACCTCCTCGGCCCGCGCGCCCGCCGCCAGCCGTCCTGGCTGCCGGCGTCCGCCGCCGGCCTGACCGACGCGGAGGCGCTGCGCCGCTGCGCACCGCAGATCGCCGCCGCGGATGTCTACATCTGCGGCCCCGACGCCTGGACCGCCGCCGCCGAAGCCGCCGCCGTCGCGGCCGGGGCGACCCCCCGGCGGATTCACACCGAACAGTTCGCCTGGTAGGAGAGCATACGTGCGACGCATCACCATCTGGCTCCTGTCGACCCTGGCCGGCCTCGTGCTGCTGTTCAGCTACCGCACCAGCCTGGGCGCCGGCTCCCCGGCCACGGCCACCGCGGCCGGGGGCGGCGGCACGACCGGCAACGGCGCCACGACCGGCGGGAACTCGTCCGGATCGTCGGGCTCCACCGGCTCCGGCGCGAACCCGGGCGCGACCGTCGGCGGCACCGCCTACCAGGGGTCAGTAGCCGCAACCCGCTGGGGCGACGTCCAGGTGACGATCACCGTCGCCGACGGGAAGATCACAGCGGTGAACGTCCCCGTCTACCCGAACGGCAACGGCCGGGACCGCCAGATCAACGCGCGCGCCCTGCCGATCCTCACCCGGGAGACGCTCACCGCCCAGAGCGCCCGCATCGACACCGTCTCCGGCGCCACCGTCACCAGCGACGGCTACATCGAGTCCCTCCAGGCCGCCCTGGACGCCGCCCACCTGTCCTGATGCTCGGTTCGCGCTCGAGCCTCGCCACCGGGCGGGCCGGCACCGCCGGGGGTCAGGGCGAGTAGGTGGTGGCACACACGGTGCCGTTGAGGGTGAACGAGGTGGGCGGCGGGTTCGCGCCGGTCTGGTTGCCGATGAAGCCGAAGCTGGCGCTGTTGGCCGCGTTCGCGGCGAGCGTGGTGTTGTAGGCGGCGGGCGTGACGACGACGTTCTGGCCGTTGACGGCGAAGGTGGCGTTCCAGGTGCTGCCGGAGACGGATTCGGTAGTGGCCGGCAGCGCGAAGGCGAGCGTCCAGCCGGTGACGGGGGTGGGGCCGGTGTTGGTGACGGTGATGGAGGCGACGAAGCCGCTGCCCCAGCCGCCGGAGATGTCGTAGGTGACGGCGCAGGTGCTGCTGTCCGGCGTCCCGGTGGTGAAGGTGACGGGCGGCGACGGCGGCGACAGGTAGCCGTTGGCGTCGGTGGCGAGGACGTTGAGGGTGTACGCGGTGCCGGGCGTGAGGTTGCGGGCGGTGAACGAGGTAGCTGTCGTGTCGCCGAGCAGGATGCTGTTGGTGCCGAACTGCTGGTACACGGCGTAGCGGGTGACCGGGCCGCCGGCCGACGGGCGCCAGGAGACGGTGGCGCTCGTGGCGGTCACCGCAGTGGCGGTGGGGGCGCCCGGGGCGCTCAGCGCGGTGGCGACCGGGTTGGTCGGCGACGGGCGCAGCTTCACGGTGACGATCGAATACGGCGGCACGAGCTGGCTGCCGGCGGTGCCCTGCTGGGCCGTGGTGATCGCGGTGGATCGCGGGCCGAAGGAGTACACGGTCGGCGTCGCGGTGCTCGGCGTCCATCCGTCGTAGTGCAGGTTCACCGTGTGCGCGGTGACCGGGTCCTGGTTGAGCAGCTCGACGGAGAGCCCGCCGTCGGTGTTGCGGGCGGCGTGCACGGCCAGCAGCGCGCTGTCCGAGCCGGCGCGGACCAGGGTGTCGCCGGGCCGGGCGACGTTGCTCAGCATCCGCAGGGCGTGGTACGGGGCGAACGGCGTGTTCAGCGGCGGCTCGCAGACGCCGTCGCTGTTGCAGTTGCCGCTGGAGAGCATGCCGCCGTCGCCGTAGGAGGTGGTGCCGTCCGGCGCGGTCGTCACGCCGTTGTCCGGCATGCCGTTGCGTGTGTTCCAGTAGTCGATGTTGAACACGCCGTTCTCGAGCGCGGTGAAGTAGACATCGGCCGCGAACAGGCCGCCGACCTGGGTGTCGGACTGGTAGTTCGATGCGGTCTCGGTGACCGCGATCCCGATGCCGGCGGCGTTCGGGCCGGCGTACCGGTCGATCTTCTGCCGCAGCTGCGCGAGTTCGCCCGGCAGGAGCTTCGTCTGCTGCAGGACGTCGGCGGCGGTGGTGTGGTTCGGGTAGTAGTGCATGATCGCGAAGTCGATGGACGGCCCGGCGATGGACAGGACGGTGCGGTTCCAGTCGCCGGTGTCCGCGGCGCCGACCACGCCGTCGGGCCAGTTGCCCGGGTCGGTGACCACGGCGCCGATCTTGATGGTGGGGTCGACGGCCTTCATGGCGGCGGCGTACTGCACGACGAGGTTGGCGTAGGTGGTGGCGCTCTTGCTGTCGTGATAGTCGAGTTCCCAGTCGGCGCCGTAGTAGCCGTTGCCGAAGATCTCGTTGCCGATCTCCCAGTACCTGACCCCGTAGTGCTTGGTGAGGTTGGCGTAGCGGACCCAGCCGGCGGCCTCGTCGGGCGTGCCGGAACCGTAGTTGGCGATCAGGATCGCCTGGGCGCCGACGGCCTGGGTGGTGTGCATGAAGGAGTCGAAGTCGGTGCCGGGGGCGACGTACCCGCCGCCGGACACGGTGTTGGTCTGCCAGTGGTAGCCGTCGCCGTATGAGCCGCCGGGGTAGCGCATCATCCGCACGCCGGCGCGGCCGAGCAGATCCACCGACGCCGGGGTGTTCATGTTGGTGTCCCAGACGGCCTGGTTCAGGCCGTACGCGGTGTCGGGCACGACCCCGAGGCCCTCGCGGGCGTTGACGGTGACGTTGATTGCGGCCGGGTCGGCCGAGGCGGCTTCGGCCGGGGCCGCTTCGGCCGAGCCGTCAAGGGTGAGGCCGCCGAAGGCGAGCGCGAGGGCGAGCGCCATCACCGACCGGCGTCGCCGGGTGCGCACCTGACTCACCGACACCAGCATGGCGGCCTCACCTTCATCCCGGCAGCGTGCGCAGCGGACCGCCGCGCACCTCCTGATCGATGGCGATGACTTTCGACACCGGGCCGGACGCCTGTCAACGGACGCCCACGTCGCGCCGAAACAATCGGCGTATTTCGCTGAAACTTTCTACGACGCGTAGGCTCTGATCAGTGGGTCGACTGCGAGGGCCAGGTCCAAATAACAGTTGCACCCCTCAATACCGTCATCTATGGACGTAAGTGGAGCGGAAAGGATCGTCGCATTTCACAGAAAGTTTCTGCGCGACGACGGGTGCACGCTGGCGATAGTCGCCAGGGCATCCATCGCGCCAGCCTGGAGCCGGTCAATGCCGGATCGAGATGCGCAGCCAGCGGGCGCGTCCGGCCGGACGGATCCGCACCTCGTCGAGGCCCGCGTCGTCGGCCTCGCCGACCTGGACCAGCCTCGTCACGAAGTCCTCGAAATCCACGGGTGAGACCTTCCCGCGCAGGTCGTCCGGCAGTCGCGCGTACAGCGCCTCGGCCGGCCACGGGTAGGCGAGCTGCTCGGTTGTGGTGTGCATGCGCAGCTGCAGGAGCAACCGCTCGTCCTGCTTCGTCAGCCGTGCTCTGCGCACGTCGAAGAGCAGCGGGAGCACCTGCGGGAACAGGAAGCCGGGAAGCTGGTCCAGGCCCTCGTGCCACATGACGCCGGCGATCAGGGCCGACGCGACAGCGAACCGGGCCACGGTGCCGCTCAGATCGACCGTCCAGCCGCCCGGCCGCATCTGCAGCCCGCGGTTCGGGTCGAGGGTGCCGAGCACGGCGTCTTCGCACGCTTCCCAGGCGTCGGGGTCGAGCGCCGGGTCGAGGCCCGTGGCCTCGGCCCAGAAGCGGCGCAGCTCGTCCGCGCTGAGGGTCGTGCGGGGCAGCGTGTCGATCAGCGCCTGATCGTCACTCATCGGGTGGCTCCTCGCGTTCGTCGAAGGCTTGGAAGTCGAATGTCGGCTCCTCGGCCAGCAGGTGCCCGATGGAGATCGACAGCAGGGGCTCGTGGCGGTCGGTGAGGTCGTCGTCCCGTTCGGTCCGGGCTCTGAGGTGGGGGTGACTGTCCAGCCACACCTCGAAGGCGGCCGCATAGGCCGGGGTGACAATTGCGATGTGCAGGCGTGACGTCGCGCCCGTGTCGAGGTACAGCTGCCACACCAGGGCGACGACGGTCCGGCCGGCCGCCCGATAGCGGGCCAGGGCATACCGGAGCCGGTGAGCGTCGCCGTCCAGCCACAGCCGCAGGTGCCGGGTCGGTGACAGGTCGACAAGCACGGTGCTGGTGTCGACGGTCAGCAGCGGACCCCACCGCTCCCGGATCTCGTCGTGGGCCAGGGCGGCCATGCTGACGCTTGTCACCACCGGGACGCCGACGTCCAGCAGCTCGGCGGGCCGGCAAGCGGTCATGTCCTTCAGGACGACCGCATGCTCGGGGCCGCCGACGGCGGCGCGCAGCAACGCCAGGTGACGGCCGGTCGCCACCGGGGTGCCGCCGAGGGAGTAGGCGGATCGCACGCGCGCGCCGGGGCGGATCGCCAGGAACAGGTGGCGGCCATCGCCCCGGCCGGCCACCAGCGACCGGAGCGGGGTCTCGGCACCGACGACGGTGGCCGGCACTGCCGGTCGCAGTCGCAGTTGTTCGCTCTCCGCCGAGCGCAGCACCACGTCGGCGTCGCTCGGCGGCCCGGCGGTGCTCGCGCCGGCCGGGACGAGCCGGATCGGGCGGCCGATCGTCTGGACCGCGCGTGCGTGGAGCCGCTCCACGTGAGCCAGCTGGCCCTCGTAGGGCAGGGTCGGGCAGCCGGCTTCGGTGAGGAGTCGCACGCAGCGGTCGTAGAAGACCCGGTTGATCTGCTCCCAGTCGTCGTCGCCCTGCTCGGCATAGTCGCGGACCGTAACCGGGCCGGAGCTGCGGGGCAGCGGACCCCAGCCGTGCGTCTGCAACGCCGCCGTCAGGATGCGCAGGCGATGGTCCGGGCGCGCCGTGCGCGACAGCGACGCCGGCGTGATCCTGTGCAGTGGCAGTGCCGTGTCCGCGACGATCATCTCCGCGATCGCGGACGGCTGCATACAGCTGCGGTACACCGCGTTCAGCGCGTGGATCAGGGTGTAGGGCTCGGCGGTGAGCTGCAGCCGCTGCCGGGCCCGGTCCGCGAGCGCGGCATAGTCTGGGTAGCCGGCCCGCAGCGACGCCAGCGCCGATCCCGCGAGCTGCTCGGTCATCCAGGCGGCGAACTCCTCGTGGGTCCGCACGGCGCCGGCGAGCAGGGTGTGCGCCTGCTGCGACCAGGTCTGCTCGCCGGAGGCATCGGCGGTCGACCACAGCACCTGCACCAGCAGGCCGTACATGGTGGTGAACTGCAGGCGGTCATGCCACATCTCGTGGATGCTCGTGAGCCGGTCGGCCTCGGCGACCCTGTCCTCGGACAGGTCGATCACCCATCCGGTGCCGTGGTAGCGGCCGTGGGCTGCCGTCACGCCGACCGCCCGCCGTGCCGCCCGGTGGGGTTGCCGATGGCCGGCCGCTTCTCGACGACCTGACGCCAGGCGCTCGTGAGCGAGGACGCCGGCACCATAGCCGGGCCGTCCAGCCGCGCCCGGGCCGAGGTGTCCCGCGCGTCATGCGCGAACGCGCCACTCGGAGCCGCGCCGAGCAGCGCCGGCATCTGTCGGTTCATCCAACCAGTATCGGCAGCGCCGCCAAGGGCTGCTCGCCGCGGTGGCGGCCGGCGCGCTCGTGCTCACCGCCCCGCGACGGCCTCAGCCGGCCGTCGTGTGGGCGGTTCGTGCTTGACGCTCCAGCGGGGCGGCCGTGCTCAGCCGGCGGTCGCCCAGGGCGGCGTCGTCGGCCCCTCGCCGGTGGTGATCAGCCGGCGCAGGCTGCTGCCGACGAAGAAGCCCCAGGCGCTCGAGCACGCCTCGAAGCACTCGAAGTCGGAGCGCAGACCCTCGTGGGCGAACCGGATCTCGGTGTTCGCACCCTGCGCGACGATGTCGAAGACGATCTCGGTGCCGGCCCACTCCGCCGGGTCGGCGGTGAACGTGAGCCGGGCCTCGGTGACCCGCCACGCCACCCGGGCGTCGGGCACGAGCTCGGTGACCAGCTGGCGCGAGTAGTGCAGGTCCGCGTACCGGTAGGTGAACTCACCGCCGGGGACGTCGGCGACGCCGTCGACGTCCCCGGTCCACCAGCCACGGACGTTGGTGACGGCCTTGAACACCTCGGCCGCGGAGTGCGGGACGGCGTACGAGAGTGCGAAGTGCTGACTGTTCACGTCTGCTCCACAGGATCGAGTCGATAGCAACCGTTTGGTTGCTATCGAGCATGACGCAACCAATCGGTTGCGTCAAGGAGCAGACCCGGAGGCCGCCGCCGAGATCGGACGAGCGCCGAAGGGTAGACAGACTACGTATAGCGGTGGACGATGGTGGGTGCCGCAGCACGACCGGCGGCCCTGTCCGGGCGGGGGAACGAGCATGACACGACGCAAGTTCGAGGTCCGGGCTCTGCCGGCCGGCTCGGCCAGGGCGCTCGACGAGCGGTTCCAGGCGGCGACCCCGCTGCGCCGCCTGCTGAACAAGGTCTTCCCCGACCACTGGTCGTTCCTGCTGGGCGAGATCGCGCTCTACTCATTCATCGTGCTGCTGCTCAGCGGCATCTTCCTCGCACTGTTCTTCGACCCGTCGATGCGCGAGGTGGTCTACGACGGCAGCTACACCCCGCTCCGCGGTGTCGAAATGTCGCAGGCGTACAACACGGCCCTGCACCTGTCGTTCGACGTGCGCGGCGGCCTGTTCATGCGGCAGATGCACCACTGGGCGGCGCTGCTGTTCATGGCCGCGATCGTCGTGCACATGTTCCGCGTCTTCTTCACCGGCGCGTTCCGCAAGCCGCGCGAGGCCAACTGGATCGTCGGCATGCTGCTCTTCTGGGTCGGGCTGTTCGAGGGCTTCGCCGGCTACTCGCTCCCGGATGACGCCCTGTCCGGCACGGGCCTGCGGATCGCGAGCGCGATCCTGCTGTCCGTCCCGATCATCGGTACCTGGATCACGACCTCGCTGTTCGGTGGCGAGTTTCCCGGTGAGGTGATTCTCGACCGGCTGTACATCGTCCACGTGCTGCTCCTCCCCGGCGCCCTGCTCGCACTCATCACCGTCCACATGGGACTGTTGGTCAAGCAGAAGCACACGCAGTGGCCGGGTCCGGGCCGGACCAACGAGAACGTGGTCGGCGTGCGGATGTTCCCGGGCTTCGCGGCCAAGGCCGGCGGCTTCTTCATGATCGTGTTCGCCATGATCGCCGCGCTCGCGGGCCTCTTCCAGATCAACCCGATCTGGCTGTTCGGCCCCTACAAGGCCGCCGTCGTCTCGGCGGCGAGCCAGCCCGACTGGTACATGATGTTCCTGGACGGCTCCACCCGGCTGTTCCCGGCCTGGGAAATCAGGTTCGACCTGTTCGGCTGGGGTGACGGCTACACCCTCCCGCCGATCTTCTGGCCCACTGTCGCGCTGCCCGGCATCCTGACGATGCTGCCGATCCTCTATCCGTTCATCGAGGCCCGGTTCAGCAAGGACAAGGCCGTCCACAACCTCCTCCAGCGCCCGCGGGACAACCCGCTGCGCACGGCGCTCGGCGCGATGGCGATCTCGTTCTATCTCGTACTGCTGATCTCCGGCGGCAACGACGTGCTGGCCGACAAGTTCCACATCAGCCTCAACGCGATGACCTGGGCCGGGCGCATCGGCATCCTGGTCATCCCGCCGCTGGCCTACTACGTCGCCTACCGCATCGCGCTGGGCCTGCAGCAGCACGACCGCGAGGTCCTGGCCCACGGCGTGGAGACCGGCATCATCCGCCGCCTGCCGGACGGCCGGTTCGTCGAGATCCACCAGCCGCTGCCGTCGGCCGGCGGCGACGGCCCGCAGTACGCGGGCTGGGTCGTGCCGAAGAAGATGAACCGCGTCGGCGCCCTCGCCCCGACGGTCAAGGGCTTCTTCTACCCGCTGGAGAAGGCGCCCGGGCCGCAGCGCCCCGCACCCCGCCAGCTCGCGGAGGAGCGCGAGCCCGAGCGGGTCACCGCGCCGCACTGAGCCGGTGCATGCCGGTCGTCAGCTCACGGGGGTGCGGTTCGGGCCCGCCCGTTGTTCCGGAGGCGAGCGGGCGCCCGCCGGGTCCGGCGGGCGCCCCAGAGCGTGGCTACATCACCCGTAGGTGATGTCGCTCTTGTTCACCTTGCAGTTCGCGTCGTTCCAGCCCTCGCCGATGTACGACGGCTCGCTGCCCTTCGCGACGCCCTTGTACTTGGCGCAGATCTTGATGCTGGAGCTGTTGAGCACCCGGACCCGGGTGATGGTCGCGACGTCGCCCCAGTTGGAGTTGATGCCCACGAGGTAGTCCACGTCATCGACGATCACGTTGTCGACCTTCACGTTGCGGGTGTACGAGTTGGTGCAGTTGCCGCAGGCCCGGTACAGCTTGCCCGTGCCCTTGAGGTAGAAGCCGCTGATGCTGACCGTGCCGTTGCCGTTGTGCTGGAACATCTTGTCGCTGCCGGAGCGCGCACCGCCGCCGATCACGTACGACGTCCCGCCGTTGGTCTGCAGGAACGTCGCGCCGTCCTCGCCGATGTCGTTCCACCACACGTTGCGGATCGTGCAGGTGCCCAGGCAGTGGATGCCGTCGCCGGCCGGCGAGCCGAGGATCACGTTCTGGATCGTGGCCCCGTTGGCCAGCTCGAACATCGGGTCCTGGCTCTCGGACTGGCTGCCGTCACCGATGCAGCAGTACGTCTTCATCCCGCCGTCGAACGTCCCGGAGACGCTCTTCGTGCCGGAGAGCGACACGTTGCCCGCGGACGACGGCCACGTCGTGGTCGGGTTGCCGCCGCCACCACCGCCGGTCGCGGTCGGCGTCGGGTTGCCACCACCGCCGGTCGCGGTCGGCGTCGGGTTCGAGCCACCGGACGAGTAGGTCTCGAACTCGGCGATCCGGGGCGCGCTCGACGCGCTCGTGATGTCGAGCGAGATCTTCTTCAGCGAGGTCGAGGAGAAGTTGATGGTGCTCGGCGTGCCGCTGCCGCTGGCCAGTACCGCGCCCGAGTCGTAGTTGAGCAGCCGCCACGCGTTGATGGAGCCACCGCCGGACGCCGTGCGGATGACGACCGAGGACACCGTCGTCGCGCTGCCCCACTTGACGTTGATCTGCCCGGTGCTGCCGTTCGGCGACCAGTACGTGCTGGTGTTGCCGTCGATCACGTTGCCGTAGCTGCTGCCGCTGGCCTTGCTGGAGCCGTCCGCACCGGCGCCGATGCTGAGGTTGGTGGCAGCCGCCGCGTTGGGCACCTGCATCGCCAGCGTGACAGCGCCCACGGCGACCGCGGCGACTCCTCCTCCCAGCCATCGCAGAGCGACTCGTCTCATGCGTGCCTCACCTTCCGAGAGTGGATGCGCCGCCCCGTGTAACAGGAAAGCGCTTTCCTGGCACCGTAGAGACGGACCAACATCAACACAAGAAGGCGTCCGTTTCGCTCGCTTATGGTCGTGAATGCTGGTGAAAACCGCTGATCAGGCCGGGTAGCGGCCATACCGCCCCGCCACGGCGATCGCGCGGCGCCGGACGGGCCGGCCGAGCTACGTTTTCCAGCAGGCCGATGAGCGGCTCCCGAGCGAAGGACGGTACGCATGGCAGCAACCGCCAAGACCGACATCAACTTCTACTTCGACCCGATCTGCCCGTTCGCGTGGATGACGAGCAAGTGGATCCGCATCGTGCAGGCGCAGCGCGACTACACCGTCGACTGGCGCTTCATCTCGCTGCGCCTCATCAACGCCCACCTCGACTACGACAGCCACTTCCCGCCGGAGTACGAGGCCCAGCACACCGCGGGTCTCCGGCTGCTGCGTGTGGCGTCGGCCGCCCGCGAACAGCACGGCCGCGCGGCGGTCGGCCCCCTGTACGCCGCGTTCGGCGCCCGGATCCTGGAGACCCCGCCCGACGAGCACCGTACCCCCGGCTGGCCGGGCACCCCTGAGCTGGCCGCGGACGCGCTCGCCGAGGCCGGCCTGCCGACCTCGCTCGCCGACTTCCTCGACGACACCTCCCGCGACCCGGAGATCCAGGCCGAGTCGGACGAGGCGCTGTCGCTGACAGGCAAGGACGTCGGCACACCGATCGTCCACTTCGAACCCCCGGAGGGCGTCGCGTTCTTCGGCCCGGTGATCAGCCGCCTGCCCGACGAGGAGCAGGCCGCGGTGCTGTGGGACCACGTCGTCGGCCTGGCACGCTTCCCCGGCTTCGCCGAGCTCAAGCGCAGCCTGCGCGAGCAGCCACAACTGCCGTCCTTCGGCGTCACGGCCGCACAGCCGGGCACGGTCGAGGACTGGCACGCCGGCAGCCGCCGCCTCAAGAAGTAGGCCCGGGCCCGCGCGGCCCCGACCCGGCCGCCGGCTCGGCAGCCCCGCTGTCCGAGCCCGCGGCGCGGCCCTCCGCACGTCGCAGGCGAGCCTCGACTACCGGCGCATCGGTGTGGTCCTGGTCATCGCGTCGATCCCGTTCGGGGTCATGCTGCTGCGGGCGGAAGACCGGCGCCGTGAAGTGCGGTTCGCGCTGCTCACGATGGGGTTGTGGCTGGCCGGCGTTCTCGTGATCGCGGCCGGATCGGCATGGGGGGTCGTCATGATGTCGCGGGTTGATGCCGAGGTGCGCTCTCCTGCGTGACTGACGACCGGTTCGAGTGCAGCGGCGTGTGCCGGCGACCGCCGGCACCGGGCCGATTATGAGGAACCGGTGAAGCCTGGGTTGGGTTTCGATCCGATTCGCATCGTTGGCGGTCTCCGGACGGCTTCTTCATCGGATCCTCACGACTGCCTTCTTATCGTACCGGCCACCGGTGCAAGGTGTGGCCGGCGCATCACCGAGCCTTACCCTCCCGGAAAGGTGAGCCCTTCCGCATGTCTCGGCAACCCTCCGCCTCGTGGTGCGACGAGGCGCCCGGCCAGTCGTGGGACGGCGAGCTGTTCGCCCGCGGCGGGCACTTCCTGCAGAGCACCCACTGGGCGGCGTTCAACAAGCGGCTCGGCCGCAAGGTGTTCTTCGGCAAGGGCCCGGGCTGGCAGTGCCTCGCCATCGTGGAGCGGTCCAACCGGGTGACCCGCCTGTTCTGCCCCTACGGCCCGGTCGCCGACGGCCTGGCCGGCTACCGGCTGGCGATCGCGCAGTTGCAGGCGCTGGCGAAGGACCAGGGCGCCATGTTCGTGCGGGTGGAGCCGTGGGCGCCGGTGACGAGGGCCGATCTGGAGCGGCTCATGCACCGGCCGGCACTGCGGGAGATCCACCCTTCGCTGGTGTTCCAGCAGGATCTGACCAAGCCGCGCGAGCAGTTGCTGCGGGAGATGTCCAAGAACAATCGGCAGCGGTACCGCAACGCCGCCAAGGCCGGTGTGCGCGTCGACGCGAGCCACGACCCGGGCGACGTGGAACACCTGCTGATGGTGGTGCACGAGGTGGCCACCCACAACCGCATCGTCCCGCTCCCGGACGACTACTTCCGAACCATGGCCAGTGTGCTGCTGCCCCGTGGCGCGGCCACCCTGTACGTCGCGCGGCACCACGATGAGCCCGTCTCCGCGGCGCTCGTCTTCGACGGCCCGACCACTCGCCACGTCGCGCACTCCGGAAGCCTCCACAGCCATCGGCACGCCCACCCGGGCGCCATCATGCGCGCCACGATGATGCTCGACGCCCAGCAGCGCGGGCAGCAGACCTTCGACTCGCTGGGCGTGTCGCCGCCCGACGAGCCGGAGCACCCGTGGGCCGGCGTGTCGAAGTTCAAGCTGTCGTTCGGCGGCGAATACCGGTACTACCTCGGGACGTGGGAGTTCCCGGTGAGCTCGCTGTACTACGCCTACCGGTCGGTCTACCGGGCCTACTCGGCGACCCGTCGCTGACGGCGGCGCGGAGGTACCCCCGCCGATCGGTAGCCCTCTATGCTGACGGCCGGCCCACCCGCCGACGCGAGGAGGATCGATGACGGCGCGGTCGTCGGGCTGCTCACGACCGGCCTGCTCTTCGCGCGGCTGCGCTGACCGTCCGTGACATTTGTACCGGGCGATGCCGTACACACGGAGCTACCTTCGGCTCGCCGTCCGGCTGATGCTCGGTACATGCGAAGAAACGCCGTTGCCCTGTTCTTCCTGGCGCCGCTGGTCGCCGAGTTCCTGCTCGGCGACTTCGGGCTCAATGCACTGTTCGCGCTGCTGTTCCTTGCGCCGATGTACGGCGGCGGGGCGATCCTCATCCGCGAGGTCGCGCGGCGCACCGGGCGGGGGTGGCCGGCGATGCTGACGCTGGCCCTCGCCTACGGCGTGATCGAGGAGGGTCTCGTCACCCAGTCGCTGTTCAACCCCGACTATGCCGGGCTGCATCTGCTGCGACACTGGTTCATTCCCGGCCTCGGCATCTCGGTGCCGTGGACGATCACGGTGCTCGCGGTCCACACGGTCTGGAGCATCGCGGTGCCGATCGCGCTCGTGGAGAACCTGAGTCCCGCGACCCGCACGACACCGTGGCTGCGCGGCCCGGGCCTGGTCGTGGCGGCGGCGCTGGCCGTGGCCGGTGCGGCCATGAACATCTTCGGCACCCGGTCCACCGACCACTTCACGGCGCCGTGGCCCCGCCTGGCCGGGGCCGCGCTCGTGGCCGTCGCGCTGATCGGGCTCGCCTTCCGGTGGCGGCACCCGGCGCCCGCGGCCGGCCCGGTGCCCTCGCCGTGGTGGCTGCTGGTGCTCACCCTCGCCGCCGGTGCGCTGTTCCGGCTTCCCGCCGCCGTGCCGACCTGGGCCGCCGTGGGCCTGATGGCCGTCGCGTTCGGCGGCATGACGGCCGTGGTGCTGCGCCTGTCGCGGCGCGACGGGTGGGGCGACGCCCACCGGCTGGCGCTCGCGGCCGGGGCGACGCTCACCTACGCCTGGCACTCCTTCTTCATGACCCCGTTCCAGGGCGACGGGCCGGTGATCACGCCCGTCAGCCACGCCGTGTTCGCCGCCCTCGCACTGCTGCTGCTGTACTGCGAGCTGCGCGCCCTCCGCCGGGCTGCGCGGCGCGCGCACGTCCCGTCCTCAGCTCGTCAGGAGCCTGGTGAGCGTGACCCGGCCGATCTGCTCGAACGGCCGGTCACCGGCCAGCCCGGCGTCCAGCAACGTCAGACCGAAGAAGACGGTCCAGCCCTTCGCCCGGGCCGTCGTGGCGGCCGGGACGCCACCGTAGGCGGCCCAGATGTCGGTGTGTGATCGGACCGGAAACAGCATCCACGCGGCGGCGAGGTCGATGGCGGGATCACCGGCGGTCATGTCGCCCCAGTCCAGCACGGCGGCGAGCCGGCCATCGTCGACCACCACGTTCTTCGGGTGCAGGTCGCCGTGGACGCAGGTGGTGAGCGGCGCCGGTGCGGCGGACAGCGCCTCGCGCCAGTGTTCGCGTACGGCGGCCGCCACCTCGCCGGCAAGGGCCTGGAACAGCTCCTCGACCCGCCCCGAGGCGTCCGCCAGCGCGATGCCGCGCCAGTCGTTGCGCGGGAAGTCGACGGGGGCGGGCTGGTGCAGCGCCGCCAGGAACCGGCCGAACGCGACGGCCTGCGCCGCAGCCGGCGGGGCGTGCTCAGCCGATCGGCCGGGGATCCACGGCACGACACTCCACGGCCACGGAAACACCTCACCGTGGGGCGCTCCGAGGCGCTCGGGGACCGGCACCGGCACCGGCAGCCGTCCGGCGAGTACCGGCAGCCAGCGTTGCTCATGGCGCAGCAGCTCGGCACCCGCCCGGATGCGCGGCAGCCGGACCGCCAGGCGCTCACCCAACCGGTAGGTCACGTTGTCCCATCCGATGGCGGTCAACCGCAGCGGCAGGGCCGCCAGATCGGGATGCTGCGCCAGCAGCAGCGCCCGGACCAGGCCGGCATCGATCTCGATCTCGGCCGCGGGCACACCGGCCGGCGTCACCGGCTCCTCGTACATCAGGGCACGCTACCGCGCCCGCCATGTATGCGGATACCGCTGCGCACTGCCGTATCGGCGGGGGTTGAGGGAGCCCTGCCCCCGGGTGTGGCGCTGGACGCGGCGTGCGGCACCGGCCGGTACACCGCGTACCTGGCGCAGCAGGGTCACCGCGTCATCGGCGTCGACTCCTCCCCCGACATGCTCGCTCACGCCCGTACGCGCGCGCCGAGCACGGAGCTGCGGCAGGGTGACCTGTGCGAGCTTCCACTGCCCGACGACCACGTGGACATCGTCGTCTGTGCTCTGGCGCTGACCCACCTTCCCGATGTCGGACCGGCGATCGCCGAGTTCGCCCGCGTCCTGCGTCCCGGCGGCCATCTGGTGATCACGGACGTACACCAGGAGCTTGTGGCATTGGGGTCGGTGCCGCGCGTTCGCGCGGGCGACGGCGATCCTGGTCTGCTCCCGGCATTCCGCCATCGGGCCAGTGACTATCTGCGCGTCGCCCTGCCGTTGGGGTTGCAGGTGCGACGGTGCGAGGAGCCTCGGATGTCCGGCCAGGCCGGCGGGGACATGCCCGCGGAGATCGGGACGGGGCCGTGGGACGCGTGGCCGTGGTCGCTGCTGGACATCGTCCCGGCGGCGTCCGGTGCCGCCTGGGATGGAACACCGAGCCAGCTGATCTGGCACTTCCAGCTGGCACCGGGCACACCCCGATGAATCTCCGTCGCCTGACGGCTGACGGCAGCGGAGCCGGACCGGTCGGGCCGGGCGGCGACGGGTAACGGGCTGAGCAGCCCGGCCGCGCAGGCGTGGCCGGGCTGCTCCTCATGTGGTGTAGGCGTCAGCGCGTTCGCGGCCGCCGATAGCCGAGCGCCACGAGGCCGATGCCGGCGGCGGTGACCAGCCCGGCCCAGATGGCCAGCCCGGCGATCGGGGCTCCGGTGACCGGCAGCCGGCCGCTGCCGGTCGAGGTCGCCGTGGTGGTGGTGGTGGTGACAGGCATCCGGATCTGGTGGGTGTTGCCGTTGGTGTCGACGCCGGAGGCGACGAGGTTGTGCCGGCCGGCGGCGACGGTGGTGGGGATGGTGACCTGTTTGGTGAAGCTGCCACCGGCGTCGGTGGTCGCGGTGCCCAGGACCACGGGTGTGCTGTACAGCACGACGGTGGCCGTCGAGTACGGTGCGAAGCCGGTGCCGACGACGGTGATCTGCTGTGCCGGCGCCACCCGGTCCAGGACGCCTTCGGTGGTGGTGAGCGTGGTGGGCGCGGCGACTGGAGCGGCCGCCGGCACCTCGGGCGAGGCCGCCGTGACCGGGCTGGACGCGGGCGAGTCGGCCGAGTCGCCGGACGGGCTGTGGGCGACGACGGTGTAGGTGTAGGCGGTGCCGCTCACCGCGCCGATGACGCACGACGTGGCGGTAATGGCCGCGGTGGTGCAGGTGGCCGGCCCGGGGTGGGCGTACACGGTGTAGCCGGTGACGGTGCTGCCGGTGGCCTGCGGCCAGGTGACGACGGCCGATGCCGTGCCCGCGGTGGCCGACGGTGCCCCGGTGGCCGCGGGCACGGTGGTCAGCGTGGTGGCGGCGCTCGCCGGACCGGTACCGGTGGCGTTGCTGGCCCGGACCCGCACCTGGTAGGCGGTCTCCGGGGTCAGGCCGGTCACGGTGCCGGTCACCGTCGGCGCGGACACGGTGGTCGGCAGCGTGGCCCAGGTCTGCCCGCCGTCGGTGGAGACCTCGTAGCCGGTGATGGCCGAGCCGCCGGTCGACGGCTCCGGGAAGGCGACGGTGGCCGAGGTCGCCGCGGGGGTCACGGTCAGCGGCGACGGCGCGGCCGGCACGGTGGCCGGGGTGACCGACGCCGACGGGCCCGACTCGGCCGAGTTGCCGGCGCTGTTCGTGGCGTGGACCGTGAACGTGTAGGCGGTGCCGTTGGTCAGGCCCGTGATGCTGCAGGGACTGGACGGGCAGGTCGCGGTCAGCCCACCCGGCGTCGCGGTCACCGTGTAGGCGGACACGGCCGCACCGCCGGTGGTGCCGGGCGCGGTGAACGCCACCGACGCCGAGGCGTTGCCCCGCGTGGCGGTGACGTTGCCCGGCGCATCGGGCACGGTGGCCGGGGTGACGGACTGCGCCGCGGACGGGTTGCCGGGCCCCTTCGCGTTGATCGCGCGCACCTGCACCGAGTACGCCGCGCCGTTGGTCAGGCCGGTGGCGGTACCGCTGAGCATGCCGTTGCTGCTCGTCGTGCTCAGCGTCGTCCACGAGAGGCCGCCGTCGGTGGAGATCTCGTAGCCGGTGATCGCCGAGCCCTCGTTACTGGGCGCCGTGAATGCGACGCCGACGCTGCCGTTACCGGCGGTGGCCGCGACGGCCGGGGCCGCGGGTACGTCCGCCGGGCTCGCGGCGTTCGAGGCGCCGGACTCCCCGGAGCTGCCCACGGCGTTCGTGGCGTGCACGGTGAACGTGTACGCCGTGCCGTTCGTCAGCCCGGTCACCGTGCACGGGCTCACCGTGCACGTCCCAGTCAGACCACCCGGGCTCGACGTCACCGTGTAGCCCGTGATCGCCGACCCGCCGTCGCTGCCGGGAGCGGTGAACGACACGGTCGCCTGCCCGGCGCCGCCGGTCGCCGTCCCGATCACCGGCGTGCCGGGCAACGACGCAGGTGTCACGGCGGCCGAGGCGGACGACTCGGCCGAGTCGCCGACGGTGTTCGTGGCGTGCACGGTGAACGTGTACGCCGTGCCGTTCGTCAACCCGGTCACCGTGCACGGGCTCACCGAGCACGTCCCAGTCAGACCACCCGGGCTCGACGTCACCGTGTAGCCCGTGATCGCCGACCCGCCGTCGCTGCCGGGAGCGGTGAACGACACGGTCGCCTGCGTGTCGCCGGGTGCCGCCGTGACCTGTGTGGGTGTGCCCGGGACGGTCATGGGGGTGACGGCGTTCGAGGCGGCCGACTCCCCGGAGCTGCCCACGGCGTTCGTGGCGTGCACGGTGAACGTGTACGCCGTGCCGTTCGTCAGCCCGGTCACCGTGCACGGGCTCACCGTGCACGTCCCAGTCAGACCACCCGGGCTCGACGTCACCGTGTAACCGGTGACCGCCGAGCCGCCGTCGCTGCCGGGAGCGGTGAACGACACGGTCGCCTGCCCGGCGCCCCCGGTCGCCGTCCCGACGGCCGGAATGCCCGGCGGCAGCGCGGGGGTGACGGCCGTCGAGGCGCTGGACTCCGGTGAGTCGCCGTTGGCGTTTGTCGCGTGGACCGTGAACGTGTACGCCGTGCCGTTCGTCAGCCCGGTCACCGTGCACGGGCTCACCGAGCACGTCCCGGTGAGACCGCCCGGGCTCGACGTCACCGTGTAGCCGGTGATCGCCGAACCGCCGTCGCTGCTGGATGCGGTGAACGTGACAGTGGCCTGCGCGTTGCCGGGCGCGGCGGCCACCTGCGTCGGGGCGCTCGGGACCGCGGGACCGTTGAAGGTCAGCGTCACCGCGCCTGTCGCGCCGTCGCCGGCGACCAGGCCCGGCAGCTGGATGCCTCCGGTGCCGCTCTTGACCGAGGTGCTCGCCCCGGTCACGTAGGTCGGCGAGGCGTACGACGAGCCGCCCCCGCCGCCGGCCTCGTAGATGTTCAAGATGCCCTGGTTGCCTGTCGCGCCGCCGCCACCGCCGCCGTATCCGCCACCGCCGCTGCCACCCGCGCTGTTGTTGGGGTAGGTGCCGCCGTTCCCGCCGGTTGCCAGCGTCAGCGCCGCCGGGTTGTTGCTGCCGCCGGCCGTACCGGCGGAGTAGTTACCGGCACCGCCGGCTCCACCGGACGACCCGCTGCCGGCGGCCCCGGGCGCGGCCAGTGCCGCGTTCTCCGAGGTGCCGGGCGACCCGGCGCTGCCGCCGTCGCCGTTGTACGAGCCGCCGCCGCCACCACCGGCGATGGCGAGCTTGGCCAGCAGCGTCTGACCGGCACCAAGGGCGAAGACCCCGGAGCCGCCGCCGCCGTAGCCGTAGCCGTGGTTGTCGCCGCCGCCCCCGGCACCGACGATCACGTAGAGCGATGTCGTGCCCGACGGCAACGTGGCGGTGCCGGTGACCTCGCCGGCGTTGCCGCCGATGTGGGAGCGGGCCGGGTAGCCGGCCCCGCCGCCGGCGCCGATCACGTCCAGATCAACGGATGTCGTGCCTGCCGGGACCGTGAGCGTGAACGTGCCCGAAGCGGAGCACGTCACGGTGCTCTGCGCCGCCGGCGCTGATGCATCCGTGCACGGCGACGTCACGGCCCACGCGCCGGTGGCCGGCACCAGCGCGGAGCCGGTCAGCGACACCAGCCCACCGAGTGCTGCCGCCACGCGACGCGCGCGACTCCACCGCCGCTCACGCACCGATACTTGCAACGACCCCATCGACAATTCCCGGATTCCAGATTCGGCCGCGACCGCCGACCAGTTCGTCCGGCAACCGCTAGAACGGCATAGTCACAGAAAGTAGCAACTCTATTACTTAGAGTCGCTCTACGCCTGTTTTATCCGTTATGCGGGGGATATCGGTACGGTCGGCCCGCCTTTCGCTCATGGTCGGCCGTTGCCGAGGTGTGCTTGTGCAGGCCCGTCTCAGCCGCGCCGCGTGGTGACCGCGACCGCCGCCGAGAATGCCGAGACGTTCCCGGCGCCGTCGCGGGCCCGGACCTGGTAGCGGTAGGTGGTCCGGGGCACCAGGCCGGTGTCGGTGAACGAGTTGGTGGCGGCGGTGCCGACCTGCGCGAAGGTGCCGCTCGAGGTCGCCCGGTAGATGTCGTACCCCGCGACGCGGAAGTTGTCGGTGGAGGGGGCCCACGTCAGCGTGGTGGACGAGCGGGTGGTCCCCGACGCGCTCGGCGTTCCCGGCGTCGTGGGTGGCTGCGTGTCCGGCGCCGGGCACGGTGGCGGCACGACGGTCACGGCGGCGGTGAAGGCGGAGACGTTCGCCGAGGCGTCACGGGCCCGCACCTCGTACTGCACGATGCCCTGCAGCGGCTCGGTGAACGTGGTCGTCGGCGTCGTCGCGACCGACGTGAACGGGCCGTTGCCGATCGAGCGGTAGACGTCGTAGCCGATGACCGCCACGTTGTCGGTGGAGGCGCCCCAGTTGAGCGTCACCGCCGCCGGGCAGCCGACCGAGATGCTGATCGCACCCGGAGTCGTGGGCGCCTGCCGGTCCGTCGGCGCCGGGCAGGGCGGCGGGACGATGCCGGCCGGGGCGGTGAAGGCGGAGACGTTGCCCGCCGCGTCGCGGGCCCGCACCTGGTACTTCACGATGCCCTGCAGCGACTCGCTGAACGTGGTCGCCGGGGTCGTCCGGACGAACGCGAACGCCTCGTTGTTGACCGACCGGAACACGTCGTAGCCGACGACGCCGGCGTCGTCGGTCGAGGCGCTCCAGTGCAGCGTCAGCACCAGGGCGCAGTTGATGGACCCGCCGAAGTTACCGGGGACCGTCGGGGCGCTCGTGTCGGCGGCGTGGGCGCTCGGCGGTCCCACGGCGACGAGGGCCACCGTCATGGCGATGGCGGCCCCGGCGAGGCGGCGAAGCAAGCGAGGAATCTGAGACATGGCGGCGCCTCCGTACCTACGGCCGGACTTCCATAGACCTCGATGTCTTGGCAAACCTTAGCCCATGACTCGGCGATGCTGAACCGCACGGCGACCCTGCGGGACTTCCGTTGGTGAACGGCTCTACAACGTCCCGGTGACGGCCCGATCCTGGCCGTCGGCGCCGCTGCGGGCCGGCAACGCGGCATCACGCCGTGTCGCTCGAGACCCCCGAGGCTCGGTGTCCGCGCCGAACAGCGGCCGGCAGAGGGCGTAGATCAGTGCGGCGAAGGCGAGGGTGAGGGCGCCGAACCCGGCGGCGAACGCCTGCGATGCGGCGGGGTCGCGACGGACGATCATGGTGATGGCCATCCCCGTCACCGACGCACCGAGCAGGGTGTAGGCGCCGACGAGCGCGTACATCGGCGGGCGCGCCCACGCCGCGTCCCGCAGGAGCCCGGCGCCGGTCACGAACGCGGCCGGCGCGACGAGGCCCAGGTCCATGAGCTTGACCAGCCAGAAGGCCGTGGGGCTGGCCAGGTACTCGGCGCGCTGCGGGGTGTCGCGCATCGCGTCGGCCAGGGTCGGCAGGTGCTGGGCGGCCAGCAGCAGCACGACGGTGAACAGTGTGGCGGCGGCGGTCCGGCGCAGGCGCGGCGTCGGCGCGGGTGGTGCGGTGCGGCCGATGACCCGCCAGGATGTGACGGCGGCGGTGCAGCCGAGCACGAACGCGAGGTACAGCAGCGGGAAGAAGCGCTCATTGTTGCCGGGCCGCTGTCCGTACTCCTCGCCGCAGATCAGCTGGGCATAGGTGTACGCGGCGAACAGGGCGGGGGCGAGGGCCAGCGCGGGGGCGGCCCGGTGCCCGCGCAGGGACAGTAGCCCGGCGGCGATGCACGCCGGCGCGACGAGCAGCAGCGCGGCCGCATCCCCGCCGGTGATCTGGCTGAGTCCGGATGCCGACGTGTGGTACCGGATCACGCCGATGCCGAACGGTCCGAGGGTTGCCGCCGTGGCGATGGTCAGGCCCAGCGCCATCAGCTCGAGTCCGAGCGTCCGTGTGTTGTGCATGGGGATTCCTTCCCGACCCGGGCCGACCGTGGACGGACCGGTCGTGAGTACCGACGGCCTCCTCTCGAGCACGGTTCGCCGGACCACCCGCGGACGCCAGGGCCGAAGGTCGCTCGATCGGTGACGGCCGGCCCGGCTGCCGCTTGCGTGCGCCGCCAAACTGGTGACTCACATCTCACGAATTAAGATTCGTGCATTACTTTACATGATATCGGCATCGTGTAATTGTGGTCCTGCACGCCAGTCGCCCTGGGCGGCCGGAGGAGCAGGAGGAGGAGCGATGCCGGACATCACCGCGGCGCAGCCGGGTCACCACCCGCATGCCGCCGCCCCGTCACCGCCGACGATTCGGCGCTGCGAGTACCGTCCGGCGGCGGGGTCGGGCGCCCCGCCGCCGTGCTGGCTGCGCACGGCCCCGCACCGGGAGCGGCTGAACCTGGCCCTGTTCACGCTGCGCCGCTACGGCGTCACGACCGCCGCCGCCCAGGGCGACTCGGTCGCCGCGGCCCGCCGGCAGCTCGACCGGCACCAGCCGACCGGCGAGGCGCAGTCCTACCTGTTCTGGACGGCCGCGGAGGACCGGGCCGGCTTCGCGGACGACGGCACGCTGCACGGCGAGCTGACGGTGCACCACAGTGCCGACGCCGCGGAGGCCGTCCGCGCCGCGCTGACCATCGCCGGGCTCGCGCACCGGCCCGGGGCCGAACCGCAGTCCGTGACGATCCTGGCCGCGGACGCCGACGCGCCCCCGTCGCCATGGTGACGGACGGGCTTGTGCTCGCGACGGTCCTGCTGCCCGGTGTGGTGTCGCTGGCGGTGCTGCCCGTCCGCGGGCGCGCCGTGCGAGGCCTCGGCCTGGCGGGTACGGGGGTCGCGGTGGCGCTGCTGGTGCTCGCGGGCGGGTTCGCGGTCGTCGCCGCCCGGCACGGCGCCGTCGAGGCGGTCGTCGTCGCGCGGCCCGGCAGGGTCTGGCTCGGCCTGGTCGTGGACCGGCTCGCCGCGCTGCTGCTGATCCTCATCATGACCGTCAGCGCGACCGCGCAGGGCTTCGCCGGCCGATACCTCGCCGGCGACCGCGGCCGGCGCCGGTTCATCGCCGCGACCGGGCTGCTGACCATGGGCTCCGCCGTCCTGGCGACGGGGGCCACGCTCGTGACAGTGGCGGCCGGATGGACCCTCGCCGGCGCCGGGCTCGTGCTGCTCCTGCGGGTCTACCCGCGGCTGGCGCCCGCTCGGGCGGGGGCCCGGCAGGCGCTGCGTACGTTCGCGGTCGGCGACAGCGCGCTATGGGTCGCCGTCGGGGCAGCCACGATCCGGTGGGGCTCCGTCGACCTGCGGCACGGCCTGCCGGCACAGGTAGCCGGCGACCGTGGCTGGGCCGCGGCCGTCGCCGGGCTGATCGTGGTGGCGGCGCTCACCCGGTGCGCGCAGGTGCCGTGGCACCGCTGGCTCCCGGCGAGCCTGTCCGCGCCGACGCCGGTCTCGGCGCTGCTGCACGCCGGCGCGGTCAACGGCGGCGGCGTGCTGCTGGTCCGGCTGGCACCGATCACCGGCGCCGCCCCGGCCGTGCTGTACCTGGCCGTCGCGGCCGGCGCGGTGAGCCTGGTCTACGGCACGTCGATGATGCTGCTCCGCGCGGACGTCAAGGGAGGCCTGGCGTACGCCACGACGGGCCAGATGGGGTTCATGATGATGACGGCCGGGCTCGGCTGGCCCGCGCTCACGGTGTTCCACATCGTCGCCCACGGGCTGTACAAGGCGACGCTCTTCCTCGGCTCCGGATACGCCGTGCGGGGCGCCGTCCGCGCCGCCGCGGGCGTCCCTCCCCCGGCGATGACGTGGCGGCGGCGCGCACTCGGCGCGGTCGTCGCGGTCGCGGCGGCCGCCGGCGTCACGGCCGCGGAGGCCTGGCGGCCGTACCCGGGCGGAGCGGTGCTGGCCGTCTTCGTGTGGGCGTGCGTGACGGCGCTGGGTCTGGGCTGGCTGCGGCGCCGGGCCACGCCGGCCGCCGCGCTCGGCGTCGTCGCCGCGGTGGCCACGGCCGCGTTCACCTACGTGGCCGCCGCCCACGCGGTCACGACGTTCCTCGCGCTGCCGGGGGGCGCGCGGCCCGCCGCGGGCGCCGTCGTGGCCGCCGTCGCCGGCGTGTCGCTCATCGCCGCCCTGCTGCGCCACCGCGCCGGCGGGCCGCTGGCCGCGTGGCACAAGGCGGCCTACGTCAACCTGCTCGTCAGCGGTCGCGGCGACCGGCCCCGCCCGGCGGCCGGACGGACCGCCGCCGCCGTCGTCCACCGCACCGCCGATCCGATCGCTGTAGGGACGCCGTCATGACCATCACCACCGAGGCCGCCCGGCCGGCCGCGCGCGCCGCCCTGCGCAGCGACGTCCTCCTGGCCGGGCGCGTGCTGCCGGTACACCATCCGCTGCACTCCTTCATCGCCGTCAACCCTCTGGCCGGGCTCGAGGTGCGACCGTTCGCCGACGCGCTGCGGTGCAGCGGCGAATGGTACGGCGCGCGCGGCACCCTGCCCGATGCCGTGATCCGGGCCGCCTACCGGGCCGGGCGGATCACGGACGCCGACCTGACCGCCGCCCTGACCCACCGCTGTCCGGGCCTGCGCGCGGAGCCCGTCGTGCGGCTCGGCGAGACGGCGCTGACCGCGGCGGACCTGCTACGGCTGGAGCTGCTCGCGGCACCGCCCGCACCGCGGCCCCGGCGGCGGCACCACACCCGCAGCGAACGCACCGCACCGGCCGTGGCGCGGCAGGTCGACGCGTACACCACGCGCTGGTGTGCGGCGTTTCTCGGCGATCCGGCCGCCTGGCCGATGCCGGGCCGCGGCGGTCGCTTCTACGCCGCATGGCGGGACCTGGCCTTCCGCGACGCCACCCTCCCCCGCCCGGCCCGGGCCGCCCTGCGCCGGCTGCCCGAGCAGGCCGAGGACGCCCTCGGCGCGGCGCTGGACCGGCTCGGCGTCGACGCCGCGGATCGGGTCGCGTACCTGCGGGCCGACCTGACGCGGATGCCCGGCTGGGCGGCGCACGTGCGCTGGCACGCCGAGCGGGGCGGGCGCATGGACCTCGTCGAGTACCTGGCGATGCGGCTGACCTACGAGTCGCTGCTGCTCCCGCCGTCCCCCGGCGCCGAGGATCCGGCGCTCGACGAGCCGGCGGCGGTACCCCCGGCGCAGCGACGCGCGGCCACGGTCGCCGCCGCCCTGGGCGCCGCCGCGACCGCCGAGCAGCTCGCCGCCGCGGCCGGCGTCCTGGCGCGCTACCCCGCACCGCCGGCCGACCTGGTGTGGCTGGAGGCGTACGAGCACCACTACCGCACCCGCCTGCTGCGTCGCCTGCCGGACCGGCCCGGGCCGGCCTCTCGTAGGCGACCGGCGGCGCAGGTCGTGTGCTGCATCGACGTGCGCTCGGAGGGTCTGCGCCGCCATCTGGAGGCCCAGGGCGACTACGAGACGTACGGCTTCGCCGGGTTCTTCGCCATGCCGATCGGCTTCCGCGGCCTCGACGGCGCGGTCCAGCCGGCACTGTGCCCGGCGCTGATCTCACCCGCCCACCTGATCAGCGAACGGCCGGCGGACCCGGCGGCCGGAGGCGGCGGGGCGGGCGTGCAGGTCGTGGCGGCGGCCGACACGGCGTGGCACGCCGCGAAGGACGGCCACCTGAGCCCGTTCGCGCTGGCAGAGCTCTCCGGCTGGGTCGCCGGCCCACTCGCGGCGGCCCGGACCGCCCTGCCCGTCACCACCGCCCGGCTGCGGCAGCGGCTGCGGGGCGCCGTGACCCCGCCCGTCCCCGGCCGGCTCGACGCCAACGAGTCAGTGCCGCTGGAGGAGCGGCTGCTGTACGCCCAGGCGTTGCTGAGCACCATCGGGCTCAGCTGTCGCATGGCCCGCGTCGTCGTGCTCTGCGCCCACGGCAGTACCACCGAGAACAACCCCTTCCAGGCGGCCCTGGACTGCGGCGCCTGCGGCGGGCACCGGGGCGGCCCCAACGCCCGCACCGCGGCCGCCGTGCTCAACGACGCCGAGGTCCGCACGGGGCTCGCCGCCCGTGACGTCGTCATCCCGGCCGACACCTGGTTCGTCGCGGCCGAGCACGACACCACCACCGACCGGGTCGTCCTGCTCGACGCCCACCTGATCCCCGAGCGCCACCGTGGCGACGTGCAGCGGCTCGCGCGGGATCTGGCCCGCGCCGGGGCCGCCTTGGCCGCCGAGCGCGGTGCCGCGCTGCCCGGCGCCGGCGGCCGGAAAGGTCGGCGGCTCATCCGCCGGGTCCGGGCCCGCGCGGACGACTGGGCGCAGGTCTACCCGGAATGGGGGCTCGCGGGCAACGCCGCGTTCATCGTCGGCCCGCGCTCGCTGACCGCCGGCCTCGACCTGGAGCGCCGGGTGTTCCTGCACTCCTACGACGCCGAGGCCGACCTCGACGGTACCGCCCTGGAGACAATCCTCACCGCGCCGCTTGTCGTCGCGCAGTGGATCAACGCGCAGTACTACTTCTCCAGCGTGGAGCCCGACGTCTTCGGCGCCGGCACCAAGACGATCCACAACGCCGTGGGCGCCATCGGTGTCCTCAGTGGACACGACGGGGACCTGCGCCTCGGACTGCCCTGGCAGTCGGTCGGCTACGGCGACGACCTCGTGCACGAGCCGATGCGGCTCCTGGCGGTCGTCCAGGCACCGCTCGACCGGATTGCGGGCATCGTCGAGCGCAACCCGGTCCTGCGCCGCCTCATCCACGGCGAGTGGATCGCACTGACCGCCCGCGAGCGGCCCGGCGAGGCGTGGCAGCGCTACGGCCGGGACGGCTGGCGACCCTGGACCGGCACCGACCCCCGAGAGCAGGAGCACACCTGATGGACCGACCGGGACTCACCCGCATGACGAAGATCGAGGTCGTCGTCGCCGGCGACGAAGCCGCCGCGGTGGAGAGCCTGTTCCACGCCGCCGGCGCGACCGGGTACACCGCCGTCAGCGGCGTGTCAGGCCTCGGTCACCACGGTCACCACCAGGGCCGGCTGCTGTTCAACCAGCAGGCGACGCTGCGGCTGCTGATCACCGTCCTGCCCGACGAGAAGGTGGACGCGCTGGTCACCGGCCTGCGCCAGCTGCTGGGACAGACCTCCGGCGTCATGTTCGTCTCGGAGACGCACGTGAGCCGGCCCGAGTACTTCGGCTGACGTCAGGCCCGGCGCCCACCGTCCGGTGGACCCCTCGCCGTTCGGTCACGGGTTGCAGTCCGGGCACTCACCGGGCGATGCGGCCCGCTCACCGCGCGGGACCGTCGTGGTGTGCCGGCAGGCGGGGCACGTGTGCACGTCGGCGCGCGGCCGCTCGGTCGGCCGCCCGCAGTCCGCGCACGGCAGCCCCGCCTCGAAGGCGGTGCGGCCGTAGCCCGGGGTGGCGCAGGCCGGGCAGCGGGTGGCGAGCCGGAGGGCCATGCGCCGCCCGAGCCGCCGCAGGACCGCCCGGCGCGTCGGGTTGTGCATGGCCCGCAGGTCGGGTTCGACGGTGGCCCGCCCGTCCGGCGAGCGCAGCCCGGCGCGGTGGATCGCCGCGGCGAGCTCCCCCAGGTCGGTGACGCCCTTGACGACCGGGTCCGATGCGGCGGTACCGGTGGCGTGCGGCCGGACGACGAGCGCCTGACCCGGCCAGCCGAGCGCCGGCAGATGAGGCCGCAGCTCGTCGAGGCCGGCCACCGTCCGCGCGACGCCCGGGATCGCGACACCGCGATGACCCTCGATGATGTACCAGCCGCGGGCGTCGTCGAGGAAGAGCAGGATCTCCTCGTGGCCCGGCCACCCCAGGCCGGGCAGCGAGCCGTAGCTGCCCTCGCTGGCCAGCGCCTGGCGGAGGCCGGTCTCGGCCAGGCCCAGGCGCGCCTTGGCCAGTGCGGTCTCGAGCGGCGGCAGGCAGCGGGCGACGTCGCCGGTGAACGTGCCGAACCGGTCGGTGTCCAGGTCCGGCGGCGCGGTGACGACGGACCCCAGCAGGCAGGCGAAGACGCCCGCGACCTGACGCTCCTTGCCATGCCGGGTGGCGAAGACGACCTCGGCCCCGAGGTACGCCGACGGATCACGCATTGGGCCTCCCTTCCACCTCATCACGCCCCCACCGGCCGGCCACGAGCGCCGGTCACAGCCGGAACCAGCGGCGAGCCGGACGTCGAGCGCTCAGCCGTCGCCGCGCACGAAGATGGCGATGAGTTCGCCGATCGCGTGGTCCCGCTCGGCCGGATGACGGAACGGGGCGTCCGCGTTGATCGTGTAGTGGTTGCGCCGACCGACCCGCTCCCGCTGCAGGTACCCCGCGGCCTCGAGGTCGGCGACGATCGCCTGGGCGGCGCGCTCGGTGATGCCGATCGCAGCCGCCACGTCACGCAGCCGGGCCTCGGGGTCGCGGGCGAGCGCCAGCAGGACGTGGCCGTGGTTGCTCAGGAAGGTCCAGGTGGGGCGCTCGTCGGCGGCGGTCGGCATGCTGCGAGCATACGCACCGCGATTCATGAAACGAGCATCGCACCGACGCCCGCCGCGCAGTGGCGGACCGGACACCGCCGCCGCCGAGCCCACCAGGTCCCACCCGTTACAGTGACGTTCTTCACTGTCTACGGGCCGATGGGCGGCCAGTTGCGGGCATAGGGTCGTCCTCGACGACTTCCATCACCATCGATACCGACGCTGCCGAGCGGGCCGGGCGATCGACGGTTGCCGCCTGCGCCCGATCGGGTGCAGGCCGCGGGGGCGCAGCGAGAAACGGGGATCGCGTGGACGAGATGGTGCTCAAGGCGCAACGGTGGGTGAACGCGACCTACGGGTCGGTGCCGGGCTACAACCGCTGCGCGGAGGACGGCAGCACCGGCTGGCAGACGATCTTCTCGCTGACCAGGGCGCTGCAGGTCGAACTCGGCATCACGTCGCTGTCCGACTCGTTCGGGCCGACCACCTTCGCCCGGCTCACCGCGTTCGGCAGCGTCGGCCAGCTCTCGCCGAACAACAACATCCGCACGATCGCCGAGGCGGGGCTGTACTGCAAGGGCTACACCGGCGGCGACGTCGACGGCTTCTTCGGCACCCGGACCATCGGCGGCGTCATGTCGATGACCCAGGACATGGGGCTGACCCCGCAGGACACCATCTCGCCGAAGGTGTTCAAGGCGCTGCTCACGATGGACGCCTACGTGCTGATCTCCGGCGGCGACACCTATATCCGCCAGGCGCAGCAGTGGATGAACCGGATGTTCAGCACCCGGCGCGACTTCTACATCAGCCCCTGCGACGGGATCTTCTCCCGAGGCGTGCAGAACAACCTGATCCTCGCCATCCAGTATCGCCTCGGCATGGCCGACGGCACCGCCAACGGTGTCGTCGGGCCCAACACCCGGTCGGGGCTGGCCACCCAGGCCTACATCAGGGAGGGTCGCAGCGACCCGGCCGGGTCGGGGTTCGTCCTGCTGTTCAAGGCCGCGCTGATGTTCAACGGCTACGACGGGCACTGGGACGACGCCCTCGCCACCTTCGACAGCCGGATCACCGGCGTGACGAGCCGGTTCCAGGAGTTCGCGAAGCTCCAACGCACCGGTGAGGGTGACTTCGACACCTGGATGTCGCTGCTGCAGTCGACCGGCAACCCCGACCGCGCCGCGACGGCGATGGACTGCGCGCTGCCGCTCACCAGCGCAACCGTCGCGACGGTGAAGAACGCCGGCATCCAGTACGTCGGCCGCTACCTCAGCGGCGGCACCACGAAGATCCTCACCAGCTCGGAGATCGCGCTCATCAACGACGCCGGGCTGTCGTTCTTCCCGCTCTACCAGGAGTTCGGCGACGGCCCCGCCTACTTCAGCTACGGCCAGGGCGGCGCGGCCGGCCAGGCGGCGGTGGCCAAGGCGCACGAGCTCGGCATCCCGTACGGCACGGTCATCTACTTCTCGGTCGACTTCGACGCCCTCGCCTCGGAGATCGAGAGCCTGATCATCCCGCACTTCCGGGGCGTCAGCAACGCGCTGCGCGGCGACGGCTCCTACGCCGTCGGGGTCTACGGCACCCGCAACGTCTGCCTGAAGCTGGCCGAGTCCGGCTACGCCACCTGCAGCTTCGTCAGCGACATGTCCACCGGCTACAGCGGCAACATGGGCTTCAGGCTGCCGGAGAACTGGGCGTTCGACCAGATCAAGAACACCTGGATCGGCGGCAGCCAGGGCACCGCCGGCGCGCTGGAGATCGACCGGGACGTCGCGTCCGGCCGCGACGTCGGGGTGAGCAGCGTGACCCGACCGCGCGACTACAACGACGCCTTCTACACGTACCTCATCTGGGTCGAGGCCCGCGCCCAGCAGTGGTGGGACCTGAACCACCACGACCGCTCGACCCAGGAGCTGACCGCGCAGTACCTGCGCATCCGCAGCGGCAAGAACGACGGCCCCGGGGCCGGGACGACGTTCGGCGAGATCGACCGCGGCTTCATCGACTACGTGAAGACGTACCCGGGCCGCCCGGACATGGCCTCCTTGCGCGACCCGAAGCTCTTCCGCGACACCGAGCCGGAGCACTTCGGCGCGGTCTACGGCGCGGTGCTCAACCACACGCTTGACGGCGACCGCCGGGTGGTCAGTCTGCAGGACTTCGGCGGCTGGGGCGGCGACCTGCTCAGCACCCTCGCCCAGTTCACCAACACGGGGCTGCCCGACGCCGACGCCTACGAGTGGTCCGCGGCCCACATAGCGCCGGACGGCGACGTCGGCTTCTTCAACCTCAGCGACTATCTCGCCGACGTCGACGCGTTCGTGTTCGGCACCGCGTACAACGCCGGCGACCGCCGCAGACTGTCGGAGATCTTCCGGTCGTACTACTCGAACCCGGCGGTCTCCTCGTCGCGGTTCTCGCAGTTCTACACGCAGCGCTTCAACGGCGATCTGACGGTCCTGCGGGCCGCGGCCAAGGGCATGTTCGTGCAGACCGGAGACGACCTGCTGGACGTCGCCCGGGCGCTGTTCTGGCAGCGGGAGGGCGGCACGCTCGCCATCGGCCTGGTCAGCGACGCCGTGTTCGAGGGTGTCTCCCGAGCGTTCGCCGACGTCGTGGTCGCCCGTGCCACCTACTCCTGAGCCCGAGAAGGATGTGAAGAGCATGACCGACCATGCCGAGCGCGGCCTGTCCCGCCGCCGGGTGCTCACCGTCGCCGGGCTCCTCGCCGGGGTCGGCACGGTGCAGGTGGTGCTGCCCGCCACCGCGGCCCACGCCGACCCGGACCACAGCCTCACACCTGTCACCCTGGAGCCGCTGTCGGAAGATCCGGTCACGGTACTGGCCGGCGACCGCACGACCGGCGCGACCGTGCCCCGGCAGCTGGCGGTGCGGATCCTCAACACCGGCGCCGAGCTGCCCGCCGGCACCACCATCGAGCTCTCCTTCGACAGGCGCGTCTACACGCCCGCCGGCGCGGCGCTGCTGACCCTCGGCCCGCGCCGGGTGAAGGCGGCGAGCACCGTGGCCCGCGACGCCGCCACCGGGCTGCTGAAGGTCACCGTCACCCTCGGCGAGGCGCTGCCCGCACTCAGGGAAGGCCAGCCGGCGGCCGTCCTGGTCGTCGCCGCCGCCAACGCCGCCCGCTACCCCGCGGACCTGGTCCGCGACCCGGCCGAGGCGACCGTGGAGCTCGGCGCGACCGCCGGCTCCCCCCGGGTGCGGCGCAGCCTGCGGGCCGGCCCGCCGAAGACCAAGGCGGCGGCGCGGGTACCGTGGGGCCTGGAGCTCAGCGGCGCGTGGGGACGGCACAGCGCCGGGGAGTTCGTCTACCACTACCCCGTTCTGCTCCGCGTGCTCGCGGTCGGCCCGGGACGCACGCCGGTGCCGGTGGCGTTCTCCGTCGCCCTGGACCCCGCGCTCGTCAGCGAGGTGAAGGTGACGGCGCTGCGGCTCAACGACAAGCCGCTCAAGGACCGCACCGACCTCGTCTCCACGGTCCGCAGCACGTCGGTCTACGAGACGCTGTGGCGCACGCCGGTGCGGCTGGACCGGGGTGACGTACTGGAGATCAGCCTGGGGGTCGCACTGCTCACCCCGCCGGCGAACCTGCCGGCGGTCAAGCAGCCGCTTGTGACACTGGCCGCGATGGGCACCGACCCGGCGCAGCGGCAGACCGGACGGCACACGCTCACCCGGCTCGACTCGGTCTGGGGCCCGGTCGAGGGCTGACGCGCGACGGCACCGGGGCGCCGCGCGGGCACCCCGGTGCCGGCTTCGTTCCCGTTCGGCGGCCGGCCTCAGAAGACGTGCAGCAGCCCGTACCCCAGCAGCACCAGCAGCACAGGGCCGGCGACGGCGGCGAGCGAGCCGGCCAGGGCCGCGGACGGCACCCGGGGCAGGGCGACCCGCAGCAGCACCCACGACACCGCCAGGCAGCCGGCCAGCACCGGCACGCCGACCACCACGAGCAGCACCACCAGCGACCCGTTGCCGCCGCCGCACCAGAAGTCGCCCGAGCCGCACGGCCGGTCCGACGCCGCCGCCGACAGCCCGGTGAGGTACCAGAGCACCACCGCCACGGCCGCGGCCAGGTACGCCGCATACCACCACAGCAGGACAGTACGGCCCGCCCGGCTCCGCGCCCCCGCGTCAAGATCCATGGCCGTCACTCTATCCCAGCCGCTGAGTCGGGCGATCGGCCCGATCAGGATGTTGTGCGCTTGGCCGCCTCGTGTTGCGCCAAGAGCTGGGTCGCGCGCTGACCAGGCACCGTTGCGGCGGTTTGAGCGTTGCCAGGCTGGACACTGGCATCACCATGCCCGAGGTCACTGTCGTGATCGCCACCCGCAACCGGCGGGCCAGCCTGGAGCGCACCCTGCACGCACTGCACGCCCACCCCGCTCCGCCCGCGGTCATCGTCGTTGACAACTGCTCGGCCGACGGCACCCCGGACATGGTCGCCGGGAGCTTCCCGCAGGCGCGGGTCCTGGCCCTGGGCCGCAACGCCGGCGCGGTCGCACGCAATCACGGCGTCGCCGCGGCCACCACCCCCTACGTCGCCTTCGCGGACGACGACTCGTGGTGGGCGCCCGGCGCGTTGACCCGGGCCGCTCGGCACCTCGACGATGCGCCCCGGCTCGCGCTCATCGCAGCGCGCACGCTCGTCGGCCCGGCCGAGCGGCTCGACCCGATGTCGGCATTCATGGTCCAGGCGCCGCTGGGGGTCGCAGATGACCTCCCGGGCCCTTCGGTCCTGGGCTTCTTGGCCTGCGCAGCAGTGGTCCGCCGGGAGCCGTTCCTCGCTTGCGGTGGCTTCGACCCGGTCGTGTTCTTCATGGGCGAGGAGGCCCGGGTCGCCCTGGACCTACGCACCGGCGGCCACGGCCTGGCCTACTGCAACGATGTGGTCGCATACCATCACCCCTCGCCCGACGTGGGCGACGGGACCGCGAAACGGCTGCTGGCCTTGCGCAATGGTGTCCTCACCGCATGGATGCGCCGTCCTGCGCGGGTCGCTGTGGCCGAGACGGCACGGCTGCTGCGGGCGGCCGGCGCCGATCCGGCCGCCCGTCGGGCCGCTGTGCAGTTGCTCCAACGGCTGCCCGGGGCGCTGGTCCGTCGAAACCCGGTTCCCGCCGATGTCGAACGCGAGCTCAGGACACTCGCGGCGATGGAGGCAGCCGCTGGATACTCCACCGCGCCGCACTGATTCGTGCCGCTGCAGTGGCGATCACCGGCGCCCTCGAACATGTGCGGGCCCGAGCCGTGACACTGCGCGGCCCCTGAACTGACCGGCCGGGCGGGCGGCAGGGGCACGTCAACTATCGACCGGGCGGCCGGCGATCAGAGCAGACTGTGCGTCACTGCTCGTAAGCGACATGGCCGACCTCCCCCGCTGTAGCGACCGAAGCGTCGACGCAACACGACCAGCGTGGTGCTACAGCCGGACCCAGTCGGCATTCACTGCAGGTATGGGGTGGTGTTGAAGCGGCTGCGGAACTCGGTGAGCATGTCATCGTCGACGACCGCGCCGGCGGCGACCGCGGCGTGGACCTGGCGGAAGTAGTTCTCGTAGCCGGCGGGCGTGTAGAGGCACAACCCGCGTACGGGCCGGTCGCCGGCGTTGCGGAAGCCGTGCGGGGCGCCGCGCAGTGCGGCCAGCAGGTGTCCCGGGCCGACGGTCGTCTCGCCATCGCCGTCGTGGACGGTGAGCTCGCCGTCCAGGACGTAGAAGAATTCGTCATGGGCGTGGTGCACGTGCGGCCGAGCGCCCAGCATCCCCGCAGCCAGGGTGAACTCCTCGAACCCGAACCGCCCGCCGGTCTGCGCGGCCGTGAGCCGGAACAGGTGCTCGACCCCGGCGGCCTCGATGAGCTCGCCGTCACCAGGGCGGCTCAGCACCGCCCGTACCGAGTCATGCATGATCACATGATCTCAGCCGATCGTCTGAGCCGCTGTCCCGGCTGCGCGGCGGTCAGGCGGATGAGCGAGGGAGCAGTGCCCGTCCGCTGCTTCCAGTTTGCTTCGGCTCGGGCAACCGTTTTGCACTGTTCGGTGGACAGACTTCTGCGCATGGTGGTGATCAGCAGCTGGACCCCGGAGGACCGGACGTACGGAACGCTCGAAGTGGCCCGTGAGCTGGCCGCCGTGTGGGTCGTGCACCTGCAGCGGTCCTACCGGATGATCCGCGAGGCCCGTCGGGCGTAGGACGACGCATCCCGCGAGCGATGGATGGTGGCGCGGCTCCGGTCAGGCCCGGACCGGGGGCTGGTTGCCGCCGGGCCCGGCCTCCGGCGGGTCGGCGACGTCGGCCGGTGTTTCCTGCGGGCCGACGGTCGGGTGCGATTTGAGGCGGCCCTGCCGCTCGTTCCACACGTCGCGCGCGATGGTCTGGATCATGCCCGCGACCGGGATGGCCAGGAGCGCGCCGAGGATGCCGGCGAGCTCGACGGCGACGAGGATGGCCACGAGGACCGCGAGGGGGTTCAGCGCGACGGTGCGGGCCAGGATGATCGGCTGCAGGAGGTGGTTCTCGACCTGCTGGTAGACGACGAAGAAGACGAGCACGACGATGCCGGCGGTGGTGGAGTGCAGAAACGCCGCACCGACGGCGACGACAGCGCCGAGGGTCGCGCCGACGAGGGGAATGAGGTCGGCGATGGCCACGAACGCGGCGATCAGCCCGGCATAGGGGACGCCGGTGAAGAACAGCACGGCGTAGGTGGCCAGGCCACAGATGACGCTGATGAGCAGGTTGCCGGTGATGTAGCCGGTGACGCTGCGGGCGCAGTCGGCGCCGACGCGCCGGATGCGCTCGGCTCGGCGCTCGGGGAACAGGGCCAGGAACCCGTCGACGAGCTTCGGCGCCTCCAGCACCATCAGGTAGGCCAGCACGAAGATCGTGATGACGCCCGCGACGGTGGTGGCGGCCCCACGCAGGAACGCGAGCGTCGGCGCGCCCAGGCCGCGGACGTAGCCTTGCAGCTGGTCACGGTGGTCGGCGATGTACTGCCGGATGTGGTACTGCTCGACGAGCGAGCCGATCGGGCCGCGGCCGCGCTGCACGTCGTTGGCCACCCCCGGGAGCTGATCGGCGAGGCGCACGGCCTCGTGGGCGAGCGGCACCACGAACAGCGTGACGACGCCGGCCAGGACGGCGAGGAACGCCAGGAACACCAGCAGGGTCGCCAGCCAGCGGCGGCACCATGCGGCGCGGCGCTCGACCCAGTTCACGGCCGGGTACAGCGCCGTGGCGAAGAACGCGGCGATCACCATCCAGGTCAGCACCTGCCGCGTCTCGTACACCAGCAGCAGCGCGAGCCCGGTGGCCAGCACCAGCCCGATCACCGTCATCGTCGTCCGCGCGACCGAACGATCCTCGCGGCGGCTTGTCATCATGCTTCCCGGATGACCCGTCATGGGGCGTTCAAACGCGCGCGGGCAGGGTCAGGGGTTGATCAGCGTCCAGTCGCCTTCGGAGATGACGGCTACTGTGCCATCCACCACCTTGATCGCGGTGTCGTCGTCGATGGCGTAGGTCGGGACCGGGATCTCGGATGCCCACCTCTGGATGTCGGACAGCCTGGTGCCCTCCATGTCGGGGTGATTGAGGTGGGGGTACAGCGTGAAATCCACCAGCCCGAGCGCCCGGTCCGCGTCCTGCGCCATGTCGCTGCCTTCGGGGACGAAGCCGCGGTTGAATTCGGCGTCGCAGTTGTACGGGGTCACGGCGATGCTCCCCGCGCTGACCCCGACCCAGACCGTGTCGCTCAGCGACGGCAGGAGGCCGGCCAGGCCCGACTGGCGCAGCCAGTAGGTCAGGTACAGCACATCGCCGCCCCACACGAGGAGAGCATCGGCCGCCCGGACCGCCGGGACCCAGTGCTCCTCGCGGACGCTCGGCAGTGCGGTGAGTTCCAGCAGCCCCAGGGACTTCCAGCCCAACTGGACCAGCGGGATCGTGGCCCGGCCCTGGATCGCCTGCCACGCCCGCTCACTCCCAGCGGGAAAGGGGTAGACACCGGTAGGGATGAACAGGGCCGTGGCCTCGGCGATCGGCTTGCCGAGGAGGTCGACCAGCGCGTCGGCGATACTCGGGTTGCGAATGCCCGACGACGTGAGCAGGAACTTCACGACTCCACTCCCCCTGACGCCGGCACCTGACGACGGTCACGGCGTCCACAGGCACCAGCATTCCACGCGTCGACCCGAGCGGCGCATCGACGGGTCATCCGCCGGTGGCCGTCCGGCCATCACCCGGAGGCGGTGACCGGCCGGGTCCTGCGGGCCATGGTCAGGTGACGGTCGGCACCGGGAACACGAGGATGGCGATGTCGTCGGTCGGCTCGGCGCCGCGCAGGACGTCGGCCAGGATGTCGTCGACTCCGCCGCTGTCGAGCGGGTTGTGGCGCCCGAAGGCGGTGGCGAGCCGGTCCATGCCGGAGTACAGGTCCTCACCGGGGCGTTCGATGAGGCCGTCGGTGTAGAGCAGGAGGGTGGCTCCAGCGGCGTGGATGGATGTTTCGTGGAAGCTGTCCAGCCCGATGCCGAGGGCCGGTCCGGGGGCGCCGTCGAGTCGCTGCACCGTTCCGTCCGGCCGGCGCAGCAGCGCGGGAGGATGGCCGGCCGATGCGTACCGGATGTCGCCGGTGGTCTCGTCGATCATGGCGCAGAACATCGTGGTGAGCGTCGGCTGCCGCTCACGGTCGACGTGTTGGGCGAGGCGGTGCAGCATGTCGGCCGGCCCGTCGGCCTGCTCGGCGAGGACTGCGGCGGCGGTGCGCAGCTGGCCCATGACCAGCGCGGCGTCGATATCGTGCCCGGCCACATCGCCGATGATCAGCATGGTGCCGGACGGGCCGAGCGGCAGGACGTCGTACCAGTCGCCACCGACGGCGATCGGACGGGAGGCCGGCTGGTAGCGCACCAGGACGTCGGCCGGCACCGTCTGGGGTAGTAATGATCGCTGGACCCGCCAGGCGAGGGCGTTCGCCGCACCGATGTGCGACCGGCGAGGGGCGTCGAGGCGGTCCACGCGCCGGGCGAGCCAGATGCCGCCGGCGCCGATGGCCAGCAGGACGGCGCCGAGCTCGGTGGCCTCTCGGCGCATGGCCCCGTCGGCGGACGCGAACGTCGCCGCGGCCGGCCGCTGCACGACGACGCTTTCACCGAAGGGCTCGAAGCGGGCGAAGGCGACGACCTGGTCCGGCCGGCCGTCGAGCCCGGTCGGCATCGGCCGGGCGCCGTAGGCGAAACGTTGCCGGTTCGCTTCGAGGACCGCGCCGACGGCCGGCGGCATCGGCTGGGTACGACCGATCCCCGGCCCGGCGATCAGCCGTCCGTCGCGGTCGACGACGAACAGCTCCGCATTCGAGCCGTACAGCTCGTCTCCGAGCGTGGCATTGCGCTCGTCGGTGACGGCCCGGACGAAGTCGAGCCCCCAGCCGCCCGCCAGCACGCCGGTGATCCGGCCCGTGTCGTCGCGGGTCGGTACCGCGAAGATCAGGACCTCGCCGGTGAAGCTCGCGGAGTGCAGCGCCGGGGTCACGATCCAGGCGCTGTCGCCCAGGGCCTGCGGACTCCACTCGGCTTCGGTGGGCGCGCCGGCCGCGGCGCCGGTGGAGGCCCGGACCACGCCGCCGGCGTCGGCCCAGGCGAGACCGCCGGTCAATCCTTCGAACGACACGCCGGCATTCGCGAGCCGGGCCTGCACGGCGGCCGGGGCCGCGCCGCGCAGCGCGGGGTCCGTGGCCAGCGTCTGCAGGCTCCGCACGATGCCGAGGCGGTAGCCGAACACCTCGATCGCGGCCAGCCGGGCCCGGCCGGCGGCGTCGGCAAGCGCAGCCTCCCGGGCCCGCTCGTGCTGCCGGTAGATCAGAACCGAGCACGCGCTACCGAGCAGCAGCAGGAGCAGGCCGGCGGTGAGCAGGAGACGCCGCCCGGGGCGCATCCCGTTCAATGCGGCGCTCGGCTCGTCCGCTGGAGCCCGCCGCTGCGCGGCCCATCCGAGCCGCCGCCGCAGCCTGGACGTCCGGAGCACCTACGCCGCCCCGCCGTCAGCCATACCGCCGGACGACTGCGCGGCGCGGACCGTATCCGTCCAGGCGCCGGTGCCGTGCCCCGGGCCCAGCGCGCCGCCTCGAAGGCTGTGGCTCATGGCGCCCGGACGGCGGCACCATGCTTCGGCGTACGTCACTCACGCCCCTCGTGATCGCCCGACAACTCTTGCATCGATTCTTGCATCGATTCGCGTGGCCTGCGCGTTGAGACGAGCACACCGTCGCGCCTGTCACCGGGGCGAGATCCGACCCGGGCATGCCGGACGTTTGCCTGAGAGCATCTGCAAGTAGCCATATGATGGATCCAGGTCCGGCCTGGGCGACCAGGCCGGCAAACCCAGTGACGCCTGACCGCCGCTCCGCGGCGGCAGGTGCGAGTCATCGACGTTTGCAACGACCGACGATTGCCAGGAAGCTTGGACACCTGCTCACATGTGGACCTCCTCCCCGATCCCGCTGCGCGCCGGCGGCCCGGTGCCGATCGGCGACCGACCCTCGGCCGCTGAGGCCGCTGCCGCGCTTGCTCCCGCATACAAGGCGCTGGGAAACCCCATCCGGCTCCAGCTGGTGTTCCTGATGGCCTCGGCATCGCCCGACGGACTCACGCTGGCGCACCTCAGCGAACGTCTTGATCTACCAGCCCCGCTCGTCTCCCATCATCTGCGGCTCCTCCGGTTCGCCGGGCTCGTCGAGGTCGACCGCCGCCGGCCGCACCCGTCCCACCGGATACAGCAGCCGGTACTGCACCTGCTCGGCAACATCCTCTGCGGCGCACACCCGTGAACGCCGTGGGGCACTCACCCCGGCCGGCGGGTCATCAGACCGCTGCGTATTCCGGGAGGTGCAGGGTGTCGGCCGGTGGGGCGAACAGGCGGGCGCCCAGGGCCCGGGCCGGGCGGGACGCGGCCAGACGCAGGCCGGTGTTGAGCAGTGCGACGCCGGCCCGGGTGGTCGGGTTGGCGATGCGCGGCGTGCCCGGGGGCAGCTTTTGGGCCCTGGTCACGTACTGTCGCATGCGTTGCTCGTAGCGGCGCAGCGCGTCGCGGTGGTTGGGCCAGGTGGTGAGCTCTCCGGCGAGGATGTAGGCGCCGGCCAGGGCGAGGGTGGTGCCCATCCCGCTGATCGGTGAGGGACAGTAGGCGGCGTCGCCGACCACGGCGATCCGGCCGCTGGTCCAGGTGGCCAGGTGCACTTGAGCGACCCGGTCGAGGTAGAAGTCGCTGTGATCGGCGGTGAGGGCGTCGAGGATCCGCCGGGCCTGCCACGGGTCGTCGGCGAAGAGGTCACGCAGCCGGGCCAGCTGCCGGCCGGCCGGGAGCCGCTCGAGACCGTCGGGTGATGCCATGCAGGCCAGGGAGGCCCGGGTGGTGCCGACGTTGTCGGGCCGGAGCATGACCGCTCGCCCGCGGCCGGCGGGGAGCCAGTTCCACCACTTGTCGTCGTGGTCGGCGCGGGGAATCGCGCCGTAGGCGATGTACTGGCCGAGGTCGCGGATGCGGGTCTGCCCGGGGAGGGCGAGGTCGCGGGTGTCGGAACGGATGCCTTCGGCGATCACCAGCACGTCGGCGTGTCGTCGTCCGCCGTGCTCGAGGACGACCTCGACGCGGTCGGGATGCTGCGTGACGGCGGTGATGCGGTCGCCGTAGTGGCGCTCGACCCGGGCGGGCACCAGCTCGTCCAGGGCGGTGACCAGCTGGCCGCGGAGGATCTCCCGTTCGGCGGTGGGGCCGTCGGTGTCGCCGGTTCCGGCGGGGAACTCGGCGACGGTGCGCCCTCGGGCGTCGATGAAGCGGGTGCCCACCTCGCCGGTGCTCGATGCGGCGACGCGCTCGTCGAGGCCCATGCGGCGGATCACGTCGCGACCGGCGCCGCGGATGTCGACGTTCTGCCCGCTGCTGCGCAGCGTCTCGGCGCGTTCGAGCAGGGTGACCGGCCAGCCGTACCGGTCGAGCCAGTACGCGACGGTTGCGCCGGCCACGCCGGCTCCGGAGACGATCGCTGTGCGCATACGTCACGAATTCCCGCGGCCGCAATGTCCACACGTGGCTGTGGCGTGTCGCGCGGCGAGGTGGCGCGGCGGCGGCCCGCGCCGCCGGGACGTCGTCATGGGGCGACCCACCGTCGCCGGGTCACCCAGGCCACGCTCACCACGGCGGCGACGAGTGCGGGGCAGGCCGCCCAGCTCAGCGCCGGGCCCCAGTCCTCGGCCGGGTTGCGGCCGAACTCCGGCCGGCCCACCGGCCGCACCCGGTCCACGAGATCGGTGGCGACACCGAGCTCGTGGGTGCCCTCGGGGCCGGCGAGCACGACCTGCGGCGCCGGCGCGCCCGGTGCCAGCCGCACGAGGGCCGCGCCGCCGATGTCCATCCGGTCGTCGGTGCGGCCGTTGGTGTACGCGACGACCGCGTACGCCACGTCGCCGCGCCAGGTCACCACGTTGACGAACATCGCGTCGCGGATCTCCGGGTACGCGGGCGCCGCCACCGCCTCGCCGGTGGCACCGTCGAGCGCCCGCAGCCGCCAGGTGCCGGGTGCCCAGCCGCAGCCCGAGCAGCCCGTCACCTGCCGGTCGAAGACGAACAGCCGCCCGTCCGCGCGCCACGCCGCCCGCCCGCCGATCCGCCGCAGGTCATTGCTCGCCGTCTGCGACCAGCGCAGGTCGCCGTCGGCGCCGTACACCCGGAAGAGGCCGTTGCTCTGCACGGCCAGGTCCCGGCCGTCCGGGGACAGCGCCAGGTCCTGGTCGACCGGCCGCTGCCCGGGATGGCGCACGAGGCGCTCGACCTGGCCGGACGGCCACGAGACGATCATCGTGCGGTCGTTTTCCGCGGCGATGAGCCGCGTCCCGTCCTCGGTCCAGCGCCCGTAGAGCGTGGTGTTGTCGCCGGGCGGCGTCTGGCCGTCGGGCGACAGGTGCGCCTCGGTCGGCGCCGCGGCCAGCCGCAGCCGCTCCCGCCCGGTCGCCAGGTCCACGACGCGGCCCTCGGCGATGAGGTAGCGGCCGTCCGGGGAGAGCTCGGCGCCCGTGTAGTAGCCGCTGCGCACGATCCGGTACGCGTCGCGGTCCCGGGCCACGATCGTGCTGCTGGCCACGGTGTGCCCGCCCCGCCACCACGCGAAGTCGAAGTCCTCCGGGTCCGACTGCGGGTTGTCCTCACCGAGCGAGTAGATCGCCGCGGCCGGCCCGACCGGGCTGCGCTCGACCGTGTCGGTGTCCCGCGGCACGGTGACGAGGTGCTGCGGCAGGCCGCCGCCGGGGTCCCGGGACGCCGGCGGCTGCGAGCGGGCGAGCGGGACGGCGAGCGCCAGTGCCACGAGCGCGATCACCGCCGCGAGCGCAGCCAGCCGGCGCCGCGTCCGCCGACGTCGGGCCGTTTCCAGCAGATTTGGCGGTACCGTCACAGCCGGCGCCTGCTCGGCCAGTTCCCGGAACACGCTGCGCAGCGTCGTCATCGCAGCACCCCCTTGTGCTCGTCGGCCAGCTCCGGTGCGATCTCGCGCAGGCGGCGCAGCGCGTCGCGAGTCTGGCTCTTGACGGTGCCGGTCCCCACGCCGAGCAGGTCCGCCGTCTCCGCCTCGGTGCGGTCCTCGTAGAAGCGCAGCACCAGCACCGCCCGCTGCTTCGGGGTGAGCCGGCCGAGGGCCTGGGCCAGCACGATGCGCAGCTCCGGGTCGACGGCCGAACCGGCCGGGCGCTCGGGCGGGGCGTCGGTCAGGACCTCCCGGCGCCGCCGGCGCAGGACCCGCCACCAGGAGACCGCCCGCGTGTACAGCACCCGCCGCACGTACCGCTCGGGGTCGTCGAGGCGGCCCCACCGCTCGGCGGCGGCGAGCAGGGCGGTCTGGACGAGCTCCTCGGCGTGCTGCCGGTCGCCGGTCAGCAGGTATGCCGTCCGGGCGAACGCCCCGGTCCGGGCCCGCACGAACTCCTCGAAGTCCCCCACAACAAACACAGACGCATCAACCCGACGGTTTGGAGGGGAAGCACCGGAAGATACCGGCGCTGCGCATCGAACGCCGCCCCGGAGCGGTGAGCCCGCGGCCGTACCCCTATGTAGCATAAGCCCGCCGACCTATGTAGGATAAGCCGCCATGGCCCCGCCGTTACGGATCACCACCACCCTCGTGCAGGTCCTCGAGGTGTTCCTCGCCGACCCCGGCGCCGAGCGTTACGGGCTCGACGTCATGCGTGTCACCGGCATGCCGAGCGGCACCGTGTATCCCATCCTCGTCCGCCTGCAGGGCCTCGGCTGGCTGCAGGCGCACTGGGAGGACATCGACCCGGTGCAGGCGGGCCGGCCGGCCCGCCGCTGGTATCGGCTCACGCCGGAGGGTGTGCAGAGCGCCCGGGCGGAGCTCGCCGCGTATCAGCAGCGGCGCGGCCCGCGGCGCGGTGCGGTGAAGCCGGAGCTGACATGGGACTCCTGACCCGCACCATCCACGCCTGCCTGCGGGCGGGAGGTCGGCGCTGGCCGGCCGAGCTGCGCGACCAGCTGACCCAGGAGTGGCTCGCCGAGCTCGCGGCGCTCGAAGGTGAGCCGCACGGCGCCTGGCGGCGCCTGCGGTTCGCGGTGAGCCTGGCCGCCAGCCCGGTGACGTATGACGAGCACGGCCTGCCGAGCGGCCGGTGGGAGCGGTGGCGGACCCCCGGCCGGGTGCTGCGCACGGCAGCCGGGTTGCTGCTCGCGGGCGCGTTGGGCGTCGGGCTCTGGGCGACACTGAACATGCTGCTGGGCTTCCTGGTGATGCAGTCCGACGCGGGCTATGACCAGTCGTCGTTCATGCGGCGCAGTTTCGTTGCAGCGGCGGTGTCCGCCGGCCTCACGTCGGCCTATGCCGCAGCGGCCGGCTGGTGGCTGGGCGGCGGCGCCGCCGGCGGCCGGGGCGCGGGAAACTGGGGCCGGGCCGGCCTCGCCGCCGTCGCGCTCGGCGCCGTCTTCCTCGCCTGGACGCCCAGCCTGTACCCCGGGTTCAACGGCGACGGCCCGAAGCACGGCTCGACCATGATCGCTGTCTGGGTGCTCGTCACCTTCGCGGCGGCCGTCGTCGTGGCCGGCCGTGTCGCAGCCGGGCAGCCGGGCCTCGGCTGGGCGGCCGGTCTGGCCGGGGTCCTGCTCGCGGCCGTCCTGCCCGTCATGGCGGCGATGCCGCGCACGACGCTCGGTGGCGCCTCCCCCGCGCGGTGGGAGCTCGCGGCGCTCGCCTGTCAGCTCCTGCCGTCGGCGGTGTGCGCGGTGGCGTTCGGCTGGGCCGCGGCACGGCCGCGGCCGGCCGGGCTCGCGCCGGGCGCGACGGTTGCGACAGTCGCGGCCGGGCAGCCGGTGGTCGACGGCGGAGCCCGGGATCGGCGGTTGGTCACGACGCCGGCGGCGATGGCCGCGGCGGCCATGGGTGTCGCGGTGCTCTGGGCGATGCAGCTGTGGGCCGACAGCAGCGATACCAACTGGGCAAGGGACCTGCGCTGGGACGCGATCGTCGCGATGGTGCTGGCGGTCGTCGTCTGCGCCCGCGGGCAACGGCGGGTCACCGTGGAGGCGCTCGTCGGCGGGCTGGTCTGGCTGGCTGCCGACACCGCCCTGGACCGGGCCGGCCTGTCACACGCCAGCGCCCCGCTGGCGGTGGGCGCGGCCTCCGTGGCCGCGCTCGGCTGCTATCGCGGCGTCACCGGCCGGGGCGCCCCACAGCCGGCCGCACTCCCCGTCGTGGCCGGCGTCGCCGCCATGCTGGCGGGTGTGAATCTGCTGGCCGAGCCGTCGTCAAGCACCGGGCCCACGTTCCATGTGGGCAGCGCCGTGGTCAGCGGCGCGCTCGGGCTCATCGCGGTCGGGGCGGCCTTCAGCACCGCGGTCCACATCTCCCGGCTCCGGTTCGCGGTCTACTGCCTGAGCAGCGCAGTCGCCGTCACGACACCCTGGCTGCTGCGCGAGCGGCACATCCTGGCGACGAACTCCGACCGCCTGCTGCACGTCATGGGCCTCACGGCGCTGCTGACGGTGTGCGCAGTGATCGTGGCCCGGCCGCGCCCGCGGCGGCTGCGGCAGTGGCTGCGGTATCCGGCGGCGGCGAGCATCGCCTTGCTGATGTTCCCGCTTGTCGGGCTGCCCGTCATCACCGCCACCAGGTTCCTCGACATCGGCCCCGTCTTCACCGCACTGGCCGGCCGGCCGGTGCGGCCGGAAGCGTTCGACGACTACATCCTCACAGTGCCGGCCCTGTTGTCCGGGCTCGTCCTGGGCAGCCTGGTGCTCGGCCGGGCGCACCGGTCCGACAGTGTCGCGTGACGGCGGCGCCCGCCCGGCACGGACGCCGACGTCCGGGCGGGCGCCGCGGCGACGCCGATGCGCGCATCGGCGTCGCCGCGGCAAGCGGAGCGCGGTGCTACTTCGTGAGGATGTCGGGCTTGGCGGCCTTGTCGACCGGGATGAAGCTGACCGGCACCGGATACTGGCCGAGCACGAAGTTGAGGATCGCGGCATGCATCGCCTCGACCGGCTGGATCGTAGCGGCGGTCATGATGCCGCCCGCGTCGGAGACGTTGGCCGTGGCGAAGGTGTAGGTCTGCGCCGCGGCGTCCTCGAGGCCGAGCGCCAGCTTGACGACGTCCGGTACCGATGCCGTCTTGTCCAGGGCGGCGACCGCGTCGGCCGTGATGGTCAGCGGTGCGTCGGTGATCGCCGGCTTGCCCGCCTTCGTCAGGACCGAGTTCCACACGGCGGCGTGGTCGGCGTGCTGCTTGCGGGCGGTCTGCACGAACGTGGCCACCGCGGGCGGGACCGTGCCGAGCTTGCCGTCGGTGGCCCGCTTGAGCGCCCCGTCGTAGGCGGTGACGGCCAGGTTCTCCAGCGCCGCGGCGAGGGCCACGATCTTCAGATCGCCGGTGTAGGCGCCACCGGCGGCCGAGGAGGTCATGGCCGACGGCGCCGCCGTGGTGGCGTCGTTGTCCTTGTCGTCGCCGCACGCCGCCAGCACGCCGAGGGCGACAGCACCGCCCGCGCCGAGCAGCAGCGAGCGCCGCGACGGCGTGAAGTCGGCGATGGTGCGGCGCACCTCGGGGAACGTGGACTCGTGCAGGTCGTCGAGGTCGCGGGTCATCGACTTGAGCTGCGCCTCGGAGATCTGCATGGGCTCTGGCCGGGTCACTTGACCGCTCCTTCGTCGGCCGGGGAGGCCTTGTCCGTGGCGTAGAACGAATCCGGGAAGCCGACACCACCGGCCGCGGCGGGCAGCTTGGCACCGTCCGGCGGCAGCGCTATCAGGTCGGCCGCGTTGCCGGCCAGCAGCGCCTGCACGGCGAGCAGGATGGCGCGGTGCTGCGCCTCGACGCCGGCGACGCTCGCGAACAGCTGCCGCAGCTCGCCCGTGGACACCTGGGTGACGTTCTTGACGTACGTCTGCGCAGCGACGTCCTCGAGTGTGATGGCCAGCTTGACGACGTCCGCCGCGGTCTTGATGGTCGGCACCGTGCTCGCGACGATCGGCGCGTACTTCGGGTCCGGCGCGGTCTGCTCCTTGCCGCCGAGCTTCTTCACCGCGTTGTTGAACGCCTGCGCGTGCTCCGTGTGCTGCTGCATGGTCTTCATCGCGAACGCCTTGACGACCGTGTTCGCGCTCGCGCCGCCGATGTAGGGCAGCGTCAGTGCGGTCTTGTACGTCGACACCGCGAGGTTCTCGAGCGACGCCGCGGTCTGGAGCACCTGCACATCGGTGTCGGCCGCATACGCGGCACCGGCCGTGCCGAGGACCGCGGCACCGGCCACGCCGGCCGCGAGTCCGGCCAGCACGAGCGGCCGACTGCCGCCCAGCCGTTGTTCCCGAGCCGCGTTCACGTACTCCGCGAGATCGGCACGCCCCTGCCGCATCGCATCCGCGTGCAGATCCTGCGACTGCTCCATGAGCGTGCGCAGATGGCGTTCATCGAGATGGTGCTCCACTCGTTCTCCCACCGTAGCCGGGCCTTCGAAACACTTGTGCTTCGTAGCGCGACCCTAGGCAGATGGGAGGGGTCATCCGATCGAGTCCGCGAAAATTCCACTCGGACGGGCACTCACCGCGGCTCGTGGGCCGTTGGGCCCGATACGGTTCGTCAGGCTGAGCCGTGCAGCGCGATGTGTGCGGCCAGGCCGTCCAGGATGAGCGCCAGGCCGAAGGTGTACTGCCCCGTGTGGAAGTCCGGCTCGGACGGGGCCGCGCCGGCCCGGGCGAGGTGCGGGAACACCGCCGGGTCGACGAGGGCGGCCATGCGCTGCCCGTAGGTGCCGGGCCGCACCCGTGGCGCGCGGGTCGCACCGGCCGCGCCGATCTGCAGGCTCAGGGCGGTGTGCGAGCGCACGAACCCGTCGATGACCAGCAGGGCCGAGAGCTGATCGGGGACGGGCAGGCCGGTGCCGCAGAGCACGGCCAGGCCGGCCTCGGTCCAGGCCAGCGGGTTGGGCTCTAGCGGCGGCTCGGCCATCGGCACCTGCACGATCCACGGGTGCTCGTGCAGCCGCGCGGCGAGCGCGGACGCCCACTGCTCGGCGCCGGCCCGCCAGTCGGCGGCGGGCGGCAGGTCCGGCCGGCCGTAGGCGATGTGGAGCATGAGCGACAGCAGCTCCTCTTTGGACTCGAGGTAGCGGTAGAGCGACATCGTGCTCAGGCCCAGGTGCGTGGCCATTGCTTTCATCGACACCGCGTCGAGCCCGTCGCGATCGGCCACGGCGACCGCCTGCCGGCCGATCTCGTCAAGGGTCAGGGCCGGCTTGGGGCCGCGCCGGCGTGCGGTGTCGCGGCCCCATAGCTGCTGCAGGTAGCGAGGCATGTCGACGTCCATGCCACCACGGTAGCAGTTTCTGCTTGACCCATACGCAGTATCTCGGCTAGCTTCATTTCTGCGTACGCCACACGCAGATAGTGAAGGAGCTCCGGATGCCGGCCGTCGGTACGACGCACAGGGAGAACACGATGGGCACGCTGCACAACACGACAGCACTCGTCACGGGTGGATCGCGGGGTATCGGCCGGGCCATCGCACTGCGCCTGGCCGCCGACGGCGCCGAGGTCGCCGTCCATTACGCCGGCAACGACACCGCGGCGGCCGCGACGGTCGCGCAGATCCACGACGAGGGCGGCCGGGCATTCCCGGTGCGAGCCCGCTTCGGCGACGACGGCGCGCTCGACACACTGTTCGACGCACTGGCCGGGCGACGCCTCGACATCCTCGTCAACAACGCCGGCCTCGGCTCCGGCCACCCGATCGCCGAGATGACCCCGCAGGAGTTCCAGCAGTTGCTCACCGTCAACGTCACCACGCCGTTCTTCCTCATCCAGCGCGCCCTGCCACTGCTCAACGACGGCGGCCGCATCATCAACATCGGGTCGACGGCCAGCCGGTTCGCCGTCTCGACCCAGATCGGCTACACGGTCAGCAAGGCAGCGCTCGAGTCGATGGCCCCGTCGCTGGCCAACGAACTCGGCCCGCGCGGCATCACCGTGAACACGGTCGCCCCGGGCGCGGTTCGCACTGACATGACGGCCGGCTACACCTCGATCCCCGAAGTGCGCGCCAGCATCGAGGCGATCACCGCGCTCGGCCGCCTGGGCGAGCCGGAAGACGTCGCCGACGTCGTCGCCCTGCTGGCCGGCCCGGCGGGCCGGTTCATCACCGGCCAGACCATCGACGTCTCCGGGGGCACCTACCTCGGCCCCATCATCCCCGCCTGACCGGCGCCGCACCGGGCCCGAGTATCCGGCCCACAGGGATCCCCAGTCAGTCGGCGACGGGCTCGGCGTAGACGACCACGTTGCTCGCGTACGAGCCGTTGCGGAACGTGCCGCCGCACGTGATGAGCACCAGCCGGGCCGGGCCCGCGGTGGTGAACAGGTCCCGGGGCAGCCGCTGCTTGCCGTAGCTGCGCCGGGCCGCGACCCGGTACGTCACCGACAGGTCGCCGGACGCCACGCCGACCTCCGCGCCGACAGGGAGGTGCTCCAGGTCGTACAGTGCGCCGCGGCCGGCCTTGGCGGTGTCGACGTGCCCGGCGATGAGCACGGTGCCCGCCGGCGCGCCCGGCAGGGCCGAGCCGATCCACCAGCCGACGCGGCCCGGGTCGTCGGGCACCCCGAACGCGCCGGCCGACGTCACGCCGGCCGGGTCGACCGGCGCGTCGACGCCGAGGGCGCTGATGTGCAGCCGGGTCGGCGTGGCGAGCTCGCGGGTCGGCGCCGGCGACGAGGGCGGGGCCGATCCGCCGGTGGCCGCACCCGAGTCGGCGGGCGGCGGCGGCAGCACTCCGGCGTCGACCGGGCCGGGCCGCGCCGTGAGCGCCAACGCGATCGCGACCACGACAGCGGCCAGGCCGGCGCCCAGCGCGGCCCAGCCGAGGGCGCGCCGGGAGCCGGCCGTGTCACGGATGTTCAACGGGTGCCGCGCTCAGACCTGGACCCGGCGCGGGCGACGAAGGAGGAACAGGCCCGTGACCGCGGCCACGGCACCGAGCAGCAGCAGCGCGAGCACGGTGCCCGCGTGCTGGTTCGCGGCGGCCGCGCCGCCGTTGCCGGTGTCGACCTCGGCCGGCAGCCCCAGCGCCGAGGCGGCCGAGCGGAGCAGGTCGTGGTGCGAGTTGATGACCGGGGCGGCGTCCTGGGCCGCCTTCTTGGCCTGCGCGTCGCTGCCGCTGCTGATCTCACGCTGGCCGTTGGCGGCGGCCTTCATGTGCGCGTCCATCTGGGTCGCGATGAACAGCGCGTCGAAGTCGGTGCCGTTTGCCGCCTGGTATCGCGCGGCGAGCGCCTGCTGCTCGCTGTTCGGCGACCCCGGCAGCGCGACGCCGAGCGCCTGGGCGGTCTGGCTCGTCGCGGCGTCGAGCTGCGTGTGATCGGCGACGAACTTCGACCCGAGGTCCTTCACCTGCTGGCTCTGGCCCTTCTGCTGCGCGAGGTTCCCGGCGGCGATCTCGGCCAGGTTCGCCTGGTGCGCCGCGACGAGGAACGTGGAGTCCTGCTGGGACGGTGCCGCCTGGGCCGGGGCCGCGGCCAGCACGAACAGCCCGACGGTGCCGAGTACGGCGATGGTGCGCCTCATCATCATGCATCCGCCACCACCCCGAGTCTGCGTCGATATGTGCGTCGATTTTCACGGACCTCAATGTTTGACCGGCGCCGGACCGGATGCCGGTGTCCGGCCCGTTCGAGTCGCGGGCACGGCTGCCGAACGCGGTCATGTTCGTCTGTGGACGGTTTTGATCGAACCGGTTCGAATGATGGCGCGGCCGCAACCGTCGCGATTATCAAGATATTGCTGGGGATTGCGCCTCCGGCGGGTCGCGGCAACTGTCCGATTGCCACGCCGCCCGGCACGGGCGACGGCGCCGACATCCGACAGCGGTCTCGGACCATCTGAGAGGAACTGCATGAGGATTCGTACGAGGATCAGGGCCGCCGGGCTGGCGGCGGTGACGGCACTGGCCGCCATCGGTATCTCGGTCGTGCTGACCGACGGCACCGCCCATGCCGCCACGGCGCAGTTCAGAGGCATGAACTGGGCCGTGCTCGGCGACAACTTCAACAAGAACCCGCTCGTTTTGCAGGGCCTGAGCCAGTCCGACAGCAACGCGACGGTGCGGGCCAAGGCCAATGCCCTCTACGACGACATGGCCGCCACCATGGGCGTCAACACCGTCCGGCTGCCCGTCAACACCTACACGGTGGCCAACACGACGTGGTGGAACGCCTACCGGGGCGCTATCGACGCCGCCACCGAGCGAGGGTTCAAGGTCATCCTCGCCTACTGGGAGGACGCCGCCTCCGCCTCGGGCGGCCGGATCACCAACGTCGCCGCGTGGAACACGATGTGGTCGAGCGTCACGAGCACGTACGCCTCCAACCCCAACGTGTACTTCGAGCCGATGAACGAACCGCACGGCTACAGCTCGGCCGAGTGGCGCGACGTCGCCGCGAACTGGCTCAGCTCCCACCCCTCGGCCGTGCCCGGGCGGGTACTCATCGGCGGCACCGGCTTCAGCCAGGACCTGCGGGACATCTGCAACGACAGCCGCTTCAGCGCCACGCTGCTGTCGTTCCACTATTACGCGTTCTTCTACAGCGCGATGACCTACGACGCGTTCCGCAGCGACATCCAGATGCGCCTGGGCAACTGCGCCTCACGCGCGGTCGCGACCGAGTTCGGCGCGCCCATGGACAACGGTCTCAACTACGCCGACGCGAACAGCACCGACAACTTCGTGCGCTACATCCGGGCCATGGCCCAGGTCATGCGGGACAACCAGATGGGCGGCACCTACTGGCCCGCGCTCGGCGGCAAGGTCGGGACGTCCGGCTACGACTGGTACTCGATGTTCGCCCTGAGCGGGAGCGGCACGAGCCTCGACCTGACCATCCGCAACAGCTCCGGCGCCGACCGGGTCCGGTATGCCTGGGGCGACACCTTCGGCGGTGGCTCCACGACGCCGCCGCCGTCGGGCTCGTACTACCGGATCACCAACCGCAACAGCGGCAAGGTCATGGACGTCTCAGGACAGTCCACCGCCAACAGCGCCGAGATCAAACAGTGGACCTGGTGGGGCGGCGCGAACCAGCAGTGGCGCTTCGACGACGCGGGCGGCGGCTACTTCCGCATCGTCAACCAGAACAGCGGCAAGTGCCTCGACGTCGCCTCCGCGGCCACGAACGATGGCGCGAACATCGTGCAGTACACCTGCGGGAGCGGTACCAACCAGCAGTGGCAGTGGCAGGCCCAGGGCAGCTACTTCCGCCTGGTGGCCCGGCACAGCGGCAAATGCCTCGACGTCTACCAGTCAGGCACCGCCGACGGCGCCGACATCCAGCAATGGACCTGCGGCACCGGCAACAACCAGCAGTGGACGCGCACCGCGTCCTGACCTTCCTGGCGCCGGCCGTGCTCAGCAGACCACGGCCGGCCGCCACCCACCCGCGACCGGCGCCCGGACGGCGCCGGTGATCAGGCCCGTTCGAATGCGGAGGCCATACTGGCCTGGCGTTCCAGGACGCTGTTGATGCGGGCCTGCACGAGGTCCAGCTGGCCGATGGTGTCGCTGGTGCTGTGAATGCCGGCGGCGACCGCGTCGCTGCTGGCCTGGATGCCCGCGATCTGGCCCGATACCTTCTGGGTCGCCTCGGCGGTTTCCCGCGCCAGCTCCTTGACCTCTCCGGCCACGACCGCGAAGCCCTTGCCGACCTCGCCCGCCCGGGCCGCCTCGATTGTCGCGTTGAGCGCGAGCAGGTTGGTCTGCTCGGCGATCCCGTTGATGATCCGGATGACGTCGTTGATCGCCGCGGACGCCTGGCCGAGCGCCGCTACCTCCGCCGTCATCGCGGCGGAGCCTTCCACCGCCTGACGGGCCACCGCCTCGGCGTCCTGCGAGGCGGCGCGGAGCTCCGTGACGGTCTCGAGCAGGCCCTTCGCCTTGGCGGCGTCCTGCTCGGCCCGGCGCAGCACCGCCAGGCGCTGTGACACCAGCAGCTGCACGTTGCGCAGGGACTCCCGGCGCGAGTCCGACAGGTCGATCGTCTCGCTGGTGAAGAAGTCCATGGTCCCGATCACCCGGGCCCCGTCCATGATGGGGAAGCAGATGCCGGACCGCACGCCCGCCCGCTGCGCGGCGGGCGCCCGCACGCAGTCGGTCAGCTCGGCCAGATCCCGGACGAACACCAGGTCCCTGGCCTTCCAGGCGCGCCCCGACAGGCCGACTCCCTCCGCGAACGAGGCGGCCAGGGTGACCTTCCGGAACTCCTCGCCGGCCGAGCCGGACTCGATGCTGAACCGCAGGGTGTTCGTCTCCTCGTCCAGGGCCCAGTACGACCCGTAGGTCCAGCCGAAGGCGGTGCAGACGCTGTCGAGCGCCATGCGGATGGCGCCCTGCTGATCGCGGGCCTCGCCGACCTTGGTGACGACGGTGGTGACGGCCGCCCGGTCGTTGAGCGTCTCCTGGAGCTCGGCGGCGGCAAGGGCCTGATGCCGGGCCAGCAGGGCGATGCGGATGATCGCGTCCCACTTGTCGGTCCCGAACGCCGGCAGCGGTTCCCGGCTGAAGAACTCCATGACCGAGACGACGCTGCTCTTCTCGATGATCGGGACGTATCCGCCGTAGGCCATGCCCTGCGCCCGGGCGTGCGCGCAGCGGCCGCACCGATCGCTGGGCGCCTCGTCCAGCTCCACGAGCTGCGGGCGGCGGCTGGAGACCGCCACACCGAGCATGCCCGCGTCGGCCGGGAGACGCCGGGCACCGCCGACGGCGCCCGCCATCTGCGTCACCAGCGGGCCCGTCTCGTGCACGAGCCCGTAGTCGTTGCCGTCGCGCTCCCACAAGGCGCCGTACGGCACCTGCAACGCCTCTGACAGCGTCTTGATGATCGCGGTCTGAGCCTGCGCGAGCGAGCCGACGCCGGTGTCCAGCACCCGCAAGACCTGTTCGAGCGCTTCCACGTCGCGCGGCACCGGAGCCGGCGCGTGCGTCGGACCCGACTTTGCCCACCACGGCATAACACAACCTCCGCCGAGCCGGAGCCACCGACGCTCGTCGTCACGCGGCTCTGCCTGGTCGATCGGCAGCCGGCAGCGTCGACTTGAGGGGTTATCGGCCGAAGGTCGCCCCGCCCGGCCGGCTCTCGCCGTCCGATTGCTCGCGCTGGGTGATGGCTGCTGTGACCGAAGGGGTGTCTGGGGCCGGCCTGGCCGTTGGCGTCCGTGGCGGCCGGCACCATCCGACTGCGCGGGCCGCCGAGCGCCCGATCAGCCGCCGGGTCGCAGCGCCACCGTCCGCCGCCGGAGCAGGGCGGTCGCGACCACCATCAGCAGCCCGGCCGCCGCGGTCGCGGCAAGCACCGCCAGGCCCGCCATGACGGCGCTCACGGTGACGCCGGCCAGCGCCCAGCCGGTCGTCAACGTGTACGGCAGCTGGCCCCGGAAGATGTAGGCACCGGCGGCGGCCGCTGCGGTCGCGGCGAGCACGAAGGTGCACTGCAGCGCCAGCCCGGTGGGGCCGTCAAGCGCGCCGCGGGGCAGCAGCGTCGCCGCGTTGATCCACAGCGCCGCTGTGGACCAGCCGGTGTACACGCCGAGCGCGCCGCCGAGCAGGCCCCGGCTGACCCGGTCACCACCGGGGTCGGTCAGCACCCGGCGCAGCACGACGACCAGCCCGATCAGCATGCCGGCGAAGATCGGCAACGTGAGCCAGGCCAGGCGTGACCCGGCGGCGAACAGCCAGGCCACGAAGCCGAGCTGCACGAGGCTCAGCGGCAGCTGGATCAACCGGTACGGGGCGGCGCCGGCCCGCCGCCGCGGCAGGCCCCACACCGCCGCGAGCAGGCAGCCCAGCACGACCACCCCCCACACGGCGAAGAACGGGCCGGGCGGCACGATCGGCGGGTCGGCGGCGTCACTGTCGAAGCCGACGAGCGACGGTGCGGCCGCCTGCACCAGCGCCGTGCCCAGCAGGAGCCATCGCCCGCCGCCGCCCGGCATACGTTCGGTTCGATCCGTCATACCCCGGATTCGGTGCCGGCCGGTCCCCCGGATGCATCGCCGGTGCCGTGCGGCTTCACGAACAGCTTCATGAGGCGTATTCGGTCGAGATCTCGGTGGCGTAGCGCTGCCACAGCGGCTTCATGGTCTCGGCGTTCACCGGCCGCCCGGAGTCGATCATGGCCTTGAAGTCGCGGAAGTACTGCACGTACAGGTCCGGCGTGAACGTGTTGAGCATGACCGCGTTCTCGTCGCCGACGTTGGCGAACGTGTGCGGCGCCCCGGTCGGCACGATGACCCAGGTGCCCGGCCCGGCGTCGTACTGGTCCTCGCCGACGGTGAACCGGAACGTCCCCGCCAGCACGTAGAAGCCCTCGTCGTGCTGGGCGTGGCGGTGTTGCAGCGGGCTCGGGGTGCCCGGCGGGATGGTGACCTCGGCGAAGCCCAGCCGGTGATCGGTGTGCTCGCCGTTCTCCAGGATCCGGATCTGCTGCGCCCCGCTGCCGAGGATCTCGCCCTCACCGGGGCGGACGATGTTGACCTTCGCCACGACTCTTCCCATCTGTCGCCTGCCGTTGTCGATCACCATCCTGTTCCGGGCCGGCCGTGCGCGTCTTGGTCGCCCGTGCACGGTTGCTGGTCACCAGTGCACCGGCGTTGTACCCGTACGTCGTCTTGAAGAGCTTGCTGAAGTGGGCGGGATCGGAGAACCCCCACCGGGCGGCGACAGCGGTGACCGTCCGTCCGCTTCCGGTCAGCTCGGCCCGGCAGCGCTCCAGACGGCGACGGCGGATCAGGGCCGCGACGGTGAGCGGCTGGTCCTCGAACAGTTTGTGCAGCCGGCGTACGGAGATGTGGTGGGCGGCGGCGATGCTGGGCGGAGACAGGCCGGGATCGGCCAGCCGGGCCTCGATATAGCCGGCGATCCGGTCCCGCAGCCGCTCGTCCGGGGCCGGCCGCTCATCGCCGAGCCGGGCCTCCAGCGCGACCGCGAGCAGCTCGACGACGGCCGCCGCCGACCTGAGCGCCTCCGCCTCACGAAAGCCGGTCGCCGATCGCGCCGACTCCCGGGCCAGCACGGAGACGAGCGCGCCCGGGCCGTGGCTGCCGTCGATGCGCACGCCGACGAGCCGGTCGAGCTGCGCGGGCCGGATCCGAAGCTCCCGGCGCGGGACCAGCATGGTGACGTGGGCCGCGGCGGTGCTCTCGAACCGGATCGCCCGCGTGGGATCGAGCAGCACCAGGTCGGCCGGCCCGAGTTCGGCGTCGCCGCGCCCGTGCTCGATCCGCGTCCGGCCCCGGGCCATCACCTTGACCGCCAGGTTGTCACCGTCGACGGCCGTGCGCTCCCGCCCGATGCAGGAGCTCTCGGGTGTGACGAGGGAGAACAGCCGCAGCGGCCCGAGGGCACGGGTGGCGATCCGGCCTCGGAACCCGCCCCCGGCCAGCCTGTTGACAAGCGGCGGAAACCCGCCGGCGGCCAACTCGTCCTGGAACATCTCAAGGTTGCCGATCACCGGTCAACGATACGGCGGCGCCTCCGCTCGGGCGCGCCATCTCCCGCAGCACCCCGGTCAGCCGGCGGGCCGCGGCCGGGTCGAACGCCGGGCCCGTGACGTCGACCGTACGGCGGCCCCGGAACGCCGACAGCGTGGCCTCCGGCGGCGTGTCGATCCGCGCGACGACGGGCTCGATCGCCCGGTCGACCGGCGCCGCGAACAGCTTCACCGCGACCTGCACCGCGGCCCGCTTCGGCAGCCGGAACGGCTCGGCCAGCCCGGTGTCGACGAACACCGGGTTGTGCAGCACATATCGAACCGGCGTGCCGGAGTGCGCCTCGCTGAAGGCGACGCCGAGCAGGTCGTTGGCGCGAGCGCCCTGCATGATGGCCGCGGTGGGCCGGTACCGCGCGCGGAGCTGGAGGTCGTCCCAGTGCAGGCGGCCCGCCCGGCCCCCGGTGCCGCACAGGTTCACGACGACCGGGCGGGGCGCCTGCTCCAGCGCGGGGCGGAGCTCCTCGGCGAGGAGGAATCGGCTCATGACGTACAAGGCGAAGGTCCGTTCGAGTCCCTCGGCGGTCTCCTGCCGCACGGTCTCGTAGCGGAACGCGCCGAGGACGAGGGCGTCGATACGGGGGTACCGCGCCCGCAGCTCACCGCCGAGCCGGATCGTGTGTGCGGCCGAGCTCAGGTCGACGGGGAGGAACACGCCGCGCCGGCCGGCCTCGGCCAGCAGCGCCTCGCCCCGCGCCGGGCTGGAGCCGATGGCGATGACCTGATCACCCCGCCCCAGATACTGCAGGGCCAGCGCCTTGCCGATGCCGTGCGTGCCGCCGGTGATGACAATCGTTCGCATACGCTCGATCCTCAGCCGACGGGCCGAGGGCGGAAAGAGGGAACATCGATGTCTCCACGCATTGCGGTGCCGGTCTCCACGCAGGACCGATCGGCGTGCGCGGCGGTGGACGTCCTGCGGCGCAGCGGGGACAAGTGGAGCGTGTTGCTGATGGCGGTGCTCGAGTCGCGGCCGTACGGGTTCAACGAGCTCGACCGCGCCGTGGACGGGCTGAGCCGGCGCATCCTCATGCGCACACTGCGGACCCTGGTGCGCGACGGGCTGGTCGACCGGTCGCCGCAGCCCGGCCCGGCCGCGCGGGTCGAGTACACACTCAGCGACCTCGGCCGGTCACTGCTGCCGCTGATCGTGGCGGTGGGCCGCTGGGCGGAGGAGCACCACGACGACATCCGAGCGGCCCGGGCCCGCCACGACGACGTGGTCGAGCGCATCGACGCGGCGTAGCCGTCGCATGCACTCGCCCGGGCGGCGCGGTGCCGGGCCCGGTAGGGTCGGACCGGTGGGGATGGTCTCGCTCGACAACCTGGGCGCCTGGCTGCTGAAGGCGAACGGCAACACGTCGGACATCGCCGAGGTGGCCGCCCGCCGCGAACCGATCCCGCACTGGTGCGTGCAGCCGAGTTACCGTACCGACCTGATGGCCGCCGGCCAGCCGCTGCTGTTCTGGGTGAGCGGCCGGCGCCACCCGGGCGTGTGGGCCACCGGCGAGCTCACCGGCCCGGCGTCCTGGGACCTGGTGCCGCACCAGCGCAAGCTGCGGGTCCCGCTGCGCCTGCGATGGCTTGACGAGCACCACCGCATCCCCCGCCCGGCCCTGCTGGCGGACCCGGAGCTGGCCGCGCTGGAGGTCCTGCGGCAGCCCCAGGCGGCCAATCCGTCATTCGTCACCAAGTCCCAGCTCGCCGCGGTCCAGCAGCGGCACTCCTAGCCGGACCGGCCGGGACGGCCCTGGTGGCGGCGTCCGTAGCCGGTCAGACCGCGTGGTTTGTACACCGACAGGGCCAGTGCGACGAGGAGCAGCCCGATCGCCGCGGCGGCGTGCACGACCGGCGAGGCGGTGCGCAGCTGCGCGAGGCTGGTGTCGGGGTCGGCGGCCAGGTCGGCGAGCATGGTGAGGGTCTGCATGTACAGCAGCAGGACGCCGGTGGCGACGAGGTTCATGAGCAGTTTGCACAGCACCCAGTAGTGCCGCACGAGGCCCCACGGGGTGCCGAGGGACTGGACGATGCCGGTGAGCAGGCTCGCCAGGCTCAGCGGCACGAGGGTCCACCAGCCGACCGGCTCCAGCACCAGGTACACCCCGCGCGCGCGGCTCGGATCGGCGGTGGCCAACCCGAGCACACCGAGCGCGAGCGACGCGGCGACCGCACCGAGCCAGCCGACCGACGCCCCCACGTGCAGGACAAGCATCAGCTTGCGGGCCGGCGGCCGCATCACCATCCCGACCCGCTCACGGCCGGTCGCACGGGGGACGTGCCGTGGTGCAGATGCCGGCCCGGGCCGTGCCCGGCCAGCAGCGCCACCACCACCAGCAGCACGATCACCCCGCCGGCGATCGCGAACCCCTTGACCCAGCGCGGCGTCCCGGGGCGGTCGACGTCCCGGGCGGGCGACGGTTCGGTCATCACAACCTCCACAGCTCGACTGCCCACCACTTTGCAAGACACTCTGTCATTTTCCAAGACATGTTGTCTGACTCCCGTCGGTGTGTATGGTGTGGTGGTGCCGAGGTTGTGGAACGCGACGATCGACGAGCACCGGCGCACCGTGCACGCCGCGATCCTGGACGCCACCGCGGCGCTCGTCGCCGAGCGCGGCCTGGCCGCAGTGACGATGTCGCAGATCGCCGCGCAGGCCGGGATCGGCCGGGCCACGCTGTACAAGTACTTCCCGGACGTCGAGGCGATCGTCGTGGCCTGGCACGAGCGGCAGGTCGGCGAGCACCTCGCCCAGCTGCACGAGGCCGCCGCCCCGGCCGACCCGGACGCCCGGCTGCGCAGGGTGCTCCTCACCCTCACCGAGCTGACCGGCGGCCGGCATCAGCCCGCCACGGCCGGGCACGGCCCCGACATGGCCGTGCCGCTGCACCGCGCCGAGCACCTGCACCAGGCCCGCCACCGCCTGCATGCGCTGCTCACCGACGTGATCAGGGCCGCCGCCGAGGCCGGCCACGTCCGCACCGACATGCCCGCCGCCGACCTGGCCACCTACAGCCTGCACGCCCTCGCCGCGGCCGCCGACCTGCCCGCCACCCGCCCGGCCCGCACCCGCCTGGTCGAGCTCACCCTCGCCGCGCTGCGGCCTGCACCGGCCGGCTGACGTGCCCGCCGCGACGCGCCGGCCGCCGACCGGTACCGTGGATCCCGTGATCGGCAGCGCGCACGTCCGGCCCGGGCGGACCGCCCGGGTGATGCTGCTGCTGGCCACCCTGTTCGGTCTGGCCGCCATGCACACCCTCGGCCACCACGGACCGCATCTGAGCCTCGGCCACCATCACCGCGATCACCCGGCCGTGATGGCCGAAGACGCCCCGGCCACCGCGGCCGTCATGCGCGCCGCCGCCGAGCTGACCGCCCCGATCCGCGGTGGTGACAGGCCCAGCGGCTGGGACCTCTGCGTCGCCGTCCTCGTCGCGTTCACCGTGCTGCTGCTCGCCGCCCTGCTGCTGCGCGCCCGCCGGGCCGCCGCGACGCCGAGCCGGGCGGGCCGGTCGAGTCCGGCGCAGCCGCGTGGCCCGCCGGTCAGACGGTTCGGCCTTTCCCTCGCCACGGTGTCGGTGCTGCGCATATAGGACGCCCCGCGCGACGCCGGCGTCCAGCCGGCGGTGCGCCGCCGTGTCCTGCGCAGATCTCGACACCGAAAGGTCAACATCACCATGCAGCGCACCCTCGTGCGCCGAGCCACACTGGCCGGCGCCGCCCTCACCACTGCCCTGCTCCTGGCCGCCTGCGGCGACCACGGCTCCATGCCCGGCATGGAGCACGGCAGCGGTACCACGACAGCGGTCGGCAGCGCATCGCCCGGCGCGGCCGCGTTCAACGCCGCCGACGTCATGTTCGCCCAGATGATGATCCCGCACCACCGGCAGGCCGTGCAGATGGCGGCACTCGCCGGCACCCGCGCCGCCGACGCCGAGGTCAAGACCCTCGCCGGACAGATCAAAGCCGCGCAGGACCCGGAGATCCAGACGATGACCGGCTGGCTGTCCACCTGGGGCCGGCCGGCACCGGCGATGAGCGGCATGGACATGGGCGGCATGGGCCACGCGATGCCCGGCATGATGTCCGACGCCGACCTGGCCAAGCTCGAAGCGGCCACCGGCAAGGACTTCGACAAGCAGTTCTGCACCATGATGATCGCCCACCACCAGGGCGCCATCGCCATGGCTCAGGACGAGATCAAGCAGGGCAGCAACCCCGACGCGAAGGCCCTCGCGCAGCGCATCGTCACCGCACAGCAGGCCGAGATCGACACCATGAACACGATCCTCGCCAGGCTCTGACACACCATGACGGCGGGCCGCCCGGCCCGTTCCGGGCGACCCGCCGTCACGCGCATGCAACGACCGTCACGCGGTCAAGCCGCCTCGACGCGGTTGCGGCCGTTGCGCTTCGCCCGGTAGAGCTGGGCATCGGCCCGGCCGAGCAGCGCGCCGTGATCGTCGTCGCGCCGGTGCCCGGCGAGCCCGAAGCTCGCCGTGACGTGCAGCCCCGCCGCCAGCCGGCCCCAGTCGAACGCGGCCACCCGCGCCCGCAGCGCCTCGCAGACCTCGGCGGCCTGCCGGGCGTCGACGCCGGCCAGCGCCAGCAGGAACTCCTCGCCGCCGAGGCGGGCCACCATCGCGCCGGGCAACTCGCCGGGAAGCCCGTCCCGCAGCAGGCCGGCCATCCGGCGCAGCACCTCGTCGCCGAGCGGATGCCCGTAGCGGTCATTGACGCCCTTGAACCGGTCGACGTCGATGATCGCCAACCACAGGTCCGGCTCATCCCGGTCGCCGTCGGCCATCGCGATCAGCTCCGGCAGCCGCAGCTCGATCCAGCGCCGGTTGGGCAGGCCGGTGAGGTGATCCTCGTGCGCGTACCGGTCCAGCTGCCGCGCCTGCCGCTGCAGCGCCTGCTTGTCCTCCTCCAGCTCCCGGCTGCGCACCCGGTGCAGCTCCGTCTCGAGCCGCGCGTTCTCCGCCTCGAGCCGTGCGTTGTCCAGCTCGAAGTGGTGCGTCATCAGCCGGGCCCGGACGGCCGCCACGTCGCTGCGGGCCTGCCGTTCCAGCAGGTGGTACCGCCGATAGTGATGCAGCGCCAGGCGGTGGTCGCCGGTCTGCTCGTACGCCTCGCACAGCTGCTCGTGCGCGGTCATCGCATCCGGCGTCTGGCCGCTCTCCTCGGCCCGGCGCAGCACCTGCGTCAGCCCCCGGATCGCCTCGGCGAACTCGCCGCGCAGCCGGTGCACGCTGGCCCGATGCCGCCAGGCCGAGTACTGCAACCCGCGGTACCCGTGCCGCGTGGCCAGGTCGAGCGCCTCGTCGATCGCGCCGAACGCCTCGGGGTAGCGCCCGGCGTGCCCCAGGAGCATCCCGAGATTGTCCAGGCAGATCGCCATGCGATACGGATGGTCGGCGGCCCGGGCCAGCCGCAGGCCCTGCGCGGCCCGATCGAGCGCGGCGGCGAGGGCGGCCTGCGCGTCGGCCTCCCGGCCGGCCGCCCGCAGCGCCGGCACCAGCCCGGTGGCGTTGTCGGCCAGGTTGTTGAGGATGCAGAACCCGGCCTCGATGTCGCGCTCATCGCCCAGCTCCAGGGCGTGCCGGAGATGCACGTCGGCCTGTTCGTGCTCGCCCATGCAGCTGTGCACGACGCCGATGCGGTTGTGCACCCAGTACAGCAGGCTCCGCTCACCGACGCGCAGCGCGATCTCGCGCGCCTCGGCCAGCCCTTCCAGCGCCTCGTCGAAGAGGCCGAGCTCGCTGAACGCCATCCCGAGGGCGGTCAGCTCCAGACAGGTGCCCCGATCGTCGCCGGTGCGCTCGAACTGCACCAACGCGTCGCGCGACGCGGCGATCGACGCCTCATGCTCACCCAACCGCAGCAGCTGGTTGGCCAGGCAGTGCAGCGCGCGGGCCTGATCGGCCGCGCCGGCGGCCGTCCCGGCGATCGCGACCGCCCGCCGGGCATGGGCCGCGCCGGTCCGATAGTCGCCGCGCAGCCTGGCCTGCTCGGCCAGCTCCAACAGCTCGTCCAGCAGCGCCGGCCCGTCGTCGAGGCCACTGGTCGGTGCTACCCCAGCCACTGCCACGGCTCGGCCCTCCACCACTCGACGCGGGCTACGTCGCAGCCCGTGGCGCTCCATCGTCGCGACCCGTCGTCACCTGAGCCGGAGCCCCGAGCCGCAACCGCGCGGGACCCGAGCCGAACCGTCCGCCCTCGGACATCGTCGACAATGCAGGGATGGCGGACGATGGGTTCGGCAAGCCGGCCCCAGCCATTCGCCGAGTGCCGTACCATTTGACGCTCGGCAGTGCTTTTCCGGCCGGATGAATCTGTGCCTGAATTGTACGTCTCGGGACCTTCGGCCCCTCCGATCTTGCCCGCCGCGCGGTATGACTCGGTCATCACAACCTTGAGCCGGGCACGGAGCGGGATGGGGTAGCCGACTGTGACCACTGTTGCTGTCGTCGACGCGCAGCGGGCCGGCGGTTCCCGCCGCGGCGAGCTCGGGGGCCTGGACCTGCTCGTGGCGACCGTCCGCCGGCACGAGGTCGTCATCGTCGTGCGGGGGGTCGACCGTGTGGCCGCGGTCCTCGACACATTGCGGACGCGCATGCCGCGGTTCCGGTTCGTTCCGCTGCTCGTCGCCGGTCGCATCGCGTTCGATTGGACCCTCGTCCAGCGGCTGCTCGACGACGGCGACGTGCCATTGGTGGCGGTCGACCCCCTCGCCGTTCGCCGGGCGGTCGGCGACGCTGTCCGGCTGCTGCGCCCGAGCAACATTCTGCAGCTGAACGTGGTGACGGCCGGTCCGCGCCCCCGCACCGGCGATGTCCGCGACGAGCCGATCCCCCAGCGACTGCCCGCATCATTCCACGCTCACCCCGGCGGCTGGTGCACCCGGCCCGCCCAGCAGTTCTGCCCCCGGACGGCGGCAATCGGCTGCTCGGGCTGCCCGGCCTGGTCCTACCATCCGAACTGACACGGAAGACCCCTCTGGCGATCCAGCCGCCCCGGACGGCACACTGGTGCCGACCCTGGAGGCGAGATGAACGGATCGGCGAATACCGGCGGTGACGGCGTGGACGTCGGTTTCGTGGCGGCCGCCCGGTTGGAGCTCGACGACCTGCTCGAACAGCTGGTCGAGCGGATCCACGACGTCCAGCACACCCAGGGGAGGCTGCGCGGGCTGCTACGGGCGAACCTGGACATCGCCCAGGGCGTGGACCTCGAGCCCGTCCTGCGGCAGATCGTCTCCGCCGCCCGCGGCCTCGTCGACGCCCGCTACGCGGCGCTCGGCGTCGTCCGCGACGGACACCTTGTCCGATTCCTGCACGAGGGCATGCCGGCCGAGGACGTCGAGCGCATCGGCGGCCTGCCCGAGGGCAAGGGCGTGCTCGGGGCCCTGGTGGAGGACCCTCGCGCGATCCGGCTCACCGAGATCGCCGACCATCCGGCCTCGGCCGGCTTCCCGGCCGGCCACCCGCCCATGCACGGCTTCCTCGGCGTGCCGATCCGCGTCCGCGACCAGGTGTTCGGCAATCTGTACCTGGCCGAGAAGCGCAACGGGGCACAGTTCGGCCGCGACGACGAGGAGGTCGTCAAAGCCCTCGCCGCGGCAGCCGGGATCGCGATCGAGAACGCCACCCTGTTCGCGGAGACGCGCCGGCGCCGCGACTGGCAGGAGGCGATGACCGCTGTCACCACCGCGCTGTTCCAGGGCGCCGACAGCGACACGGCGATGCGCTGCATCGCGGACTGCGCGTCGCAAGCCGGCAGCGCGGCCGGCGCCGCGTTCACCGCGCCGCCGGGAGCGGCCTCGCCGGACCTGCACGTCACGGTCGGGATCGGCCTGCTGGAAGCCTGGCACGGCCGCCACGTGCCGGCCACGGGCACGCTCACCGAAAGCGTGCTGGAGACCGGTGAGCCCGCGCTCGTGCCGGACCCGGCGGTCGATCCCCGCACCGCCGAAGCCGTCCGGGCCGTCCCGCACATGGGCTCCACGATGACCGCACCGGTGCCGGGCAACCACGGCATCCATGGCGTGCTCACGATCGCCCACAGGCGCGGGGCGGAGACCTTCGACCAGGCCGACCTCGAGCAGCTGGCCAGGTTCGCGGCCCACGCCGGCCTGGCGTTGGACCTTGCGGGCCTGCGCCGGGACAACGAGCAGATCCGGGTCCTCGAGGACCGGCAGCGGGTCGCCACGCAGCTGCAGGAGACGCTCATCCGCGACCTGTTCGGGCTCGGGCTGTCGCTGCAGAGCCTCGCCGCCCGCTGTACCGCCCCGGACACCCAGGCCGGGATCGCCGCCGCCGTCGATGACCTCGACAGCATCATCCGCGGGGTGCGGACTGCGATCTTCGCGATGCAGCCCCGCCCGGACCGGGACTGAAGACAGGCCGGTCGGCTCGATCGGTGGTCCCGATAGGCCCTGCCGCGCGCAGCGGCCGGGATCGACTCTGAAGTCGGAAACGACTGAGGAGGACGCGATGAACGCGAATCCCGGCCCGGGCCGGATCGTCGTCGGATACGACGGCTCCTACGAGGCCCGCCAGGCCGTCCACTGGGCCGCGGCCGAGGCCGAACGCACCGGTGCGCCGCTGCAGATCGTCAACGCCTACCAGATCACGTGGCCGGGCGCCTACTACCCTGCCGTCGCCGAGCAGCTCGAGGCGGCGCAGGAGGTGTCCGAGCAGCGGGTGGGTGAGATCGCCGACCGCATCCGCGGGCTGCACAGCGGCCTGGAGGTCACCGGCCTGAGCGTGGACACGCCCGCCGCCGCGACACTGCTGGACCTCGGCGATGCCGGCGCCAAGCTGCTCGTGGTGGGCAACCGCGGCGCCGGTGGGCTGACCAACCTGGTCATGGGCTCGATCGGCCAGCAGGTCGCCACGCACTCGCGAGTCCCGGTCGCGGTCGTCCGCGGGCGCTGCGCCGTCACCGAGGGCCCGGTCGTCGTCGGTGTCGACGGCTCCGCCTCCAGTGCCGACGCGCTCGGGCTGGCGTTCACGGCCGCCCGTGCTCGCGGGGTTGAACTGCTCGCCGTCCGTGCGTACGTGACGCCCGCCTACTCCCCGTTGCCGCGCGCCGAGGTCGAAGCGGTCGAGCGGACGGTGCTCGACGCCGGGCTGGCTCCATGGCGGGAGCAGTACCCGGACGTCAAGGTCGAGGCGCTCGTCGCCGGAGGTTCGGCGGCCAAGGTGTTGACCGGCCTGTCCCACACGGCCCAGCTCGTCGTCGTCGGCAGCCGTGGCCACGGCGGCTTCGCCGGCCTGCTGCTCGGCTCCGTCGGGCTGCAGCTCATGCACCATGCCGAGTGCCCGGTGCTGATCGCGCACGCGTCCCCGGCCGGGTGAGCGAAGCCTCGGCGCCGCTGCTGCACGGAGCACTGCATCCGTGCAGGAGCGGATCGCCCCGGGCCGACAAGCACTGCCTTGAAACAAGCGGACTCAGCGGGGGTACTTGTCCAGGACCTCGCGCAGCCGGGCGGCGAACCGCAGCGACTCGTCGTGCGGGCGCTGCCAGATATTGCGGCCGAAGATGAGCCCGGTCGCGCCGGCCTCCATCGACATGCGGGCCTTCTCCAGCATGGCATCGTCGCCCGACTTCTCCCCGCCCGAGATCAGCACCAGCGAGCGGTTCGCCGAGCGGACCACCGCGCCGATCGCCTCCTGCTGGGAGTACTCCTGCTCGTAGGGCGGGCGAACGCCGGTCCGCTTCTCCGGGTGCGGAAAGTTGACCTTGACGACGTCCGCGCCGAGCTCGGAGGCCACCCGGGCCGCATAGTCGACGGCGTAGAACGAGTCCTTGCCGCCGTGCTCCTCGATGGCCGCGCCCCGCGGGTACGCCCACACGATCAGCGGCATCCCGAGCCGCTCCGCGGCCCGCCGGACCTCCCGGTACTGCTCGAGGTCGCGTTCCTGAGCGGGCGTGCCGACATAGAGCGTGTATCCGACCGCGTCGGCGCCGAGCCGGACGGCCTCCTCCACCGTGGCGTTGACCGGCGACAGCGCGGCGCCGTCCCGCGGGATCTCGGTCTTGCCGTTGAGCTTGAGCACGAGCGGCACCTCGCCGGCATACTCCCAGTAGAACTTCGTGGCCAGCCCGATCTGCACGGCCACGCCGTTGAACCCGCCCTCGACGGCCAGCTTCATGATGTACGACGGTGAGCGGGCGGCCGGGTTGGCGAAGAAGTCCCGCGGGCCGTGCTCGAGACCCTGGTCGTAGGGCAGGAACAGCGCCGTGCCGTTACCGGCTCCGTGCCGGTACAGCATGCGGGTGAGCCTGGCCTTCTTGCCGGTGCCCAGTCCGAGGTCGCGTGCCTTCGTGGTCATTGACCCTCTCCTCTCTGTGCGCACTCCGAACGCTCCGCGCTGCGGGCCGGTCCCACCAGGGCCGACCGGCGCACCGAGCCCGGGCCCCTTGCCCCGGTGCGCGGCGGATGTCCGCGGAGCCGCTGTGCACGACAGGCCGAACGCCCCCGCGTCGCGGGCCACCCGCCCTACCTCCGGCTGTCGCCGGCGGCGTCTGCTGGAGATGCAACAACGCCGGAAGGAGGCGCAACATGAGCACGACCAGCAGACTGTTCCCGCTGGACCTGCTGCAGCTGCCGACGGCCCTGCTCGGGATGCAGGCCGTCAGGGTCGAGGAGTACACGGATGGCGACACCTTCGTGGTGCGCGCCGAGGCTCCCGGTCTTCACCCCGAGAAGGACATCACCGTGTCGGTGTTCGGCAACCGGCTGCAGATCCGCCTGGAGCGCACGGAGGAGCGCGTCGACAAGGCCCACTCGGAATTCCACTACGGGACGTTCACCCGGACGGTGGCGCTGCCGCTGAACGCCGCTGAGGACGGCATCACGGCCACCTATGTGGCAGGCATCCTCGAGGTCCGGCTGCCGCTGACCGGCACGGTCACACCCGGCCGGGAGATCCCGGTGACGACACCCAAGCCCTCGGCCGCGGCCACGGCCGCGAAGCAGAAGTGAGCCGACATCGGCGCTGGACGACCGGGCCGCCGGCCGCCCGGCGCCGATGCCCACCGTCCTGAGCGGGCCGGCGCGGCGCGGCCGTATCGGTCAGGCGGTCCAGCCGCCGTCGGACGTGATGACCGCGCCGTTGACGTTGCGGGCCTCGGGGCTGCCCAGCCAGCCGATCAGGGCGGCGATCTCATCCGGGTCGGCCGTGCGCACGGCCCGGGCGGACGAGCGCGACAACCGGTCGAACGCCCACTGCGAGCCGACCGTGGCGGTGCGGCCGATGCCGGTGTTCACACCACCGGGGCACACCGCGTTGGTACGGACCCCGTCGGGGCCGTACAGAAAAGCCAGCGACCGGGTCAGCCCGACCAGACCGTGCTTGGCCGCGGTGTACGCGCTGCCGGCCACGGAGCCGGTCAGGCCGCCGATCGATGCGACGTTGACGATCGCACCCGCACCGTTCGTGCGCATCGCGGGGATGACCGCGCGGCACAAGCGCATCGGGCCGGTCAGGTTCACGGCGAGGACGTGCTCCCAGGTGTCGTCGTCGAGCTCGGTGACCGGCAGGAAGTGGTCCATGATGCCGGCGACGTTCGCCAGCAGGTCGATGTCGCCGCCGGGCAGCGCATCGACCACGCGCTGGACGCCGGCCGGATCGGTGATGTCAGCGGCGAGCAGGGTCGCCGTGTAGCCGTCGTGGGCCAGGAGCTTCCCGGTCGCCTCGAGCCCGGCGGTGTCGACGTCGCAGCCGACAACGTGTGCGCCCTCGTGCGCCAACCGCAGGACCGTGGCCCGCCCGATGCCGGAGGCCGCCCCGGTCACCAGGGCGACGCGGCCGGAGTACCGCTGCGTCATGGCAGTCCCCTCCTATCAGGACACCTCCACCCACGGTTCAGCCCGTCTTCTCCGCGACGCGAACGGCGGCGATCCCGGGCGTGGACCGGACAAGTGCCTCGGCGACCGCGAGCTCGGTGTCGTCGTCGAACTCGCCCTCGATGATCGCGATGCCCGCATCGACGGTGACCGGCCAGCGCTGCCGCCCGTCCGCGTAGGCGTCCAGGCGGCGCTGCGCGTCGCGCCGGGCCGCCTCATCCGTCGGCAGCAGCGTGCGCAGCACGTCGCACCGGCTGACCACGCCGATGACGCGTCCGTCGGCGACGACCGGGATCGTGTGGGCGTCCTGCTGCACCATGACCGCCGCCAGGTCGCCGACCTCGGCCTCCGGCCAGGCCACCACCGGCAGGCCGGTCATCACGTCCCGCACGAGCCGCGGCCCGGTGGCCTGGGCCGTCACGACCGCAGCCTGGCGCAGCAGGTCCCGTTCGCCGAGCATGCCGACGAGCGTGTCGCGGTCGTCGACGACGGGCAGTGCGGTGATCGCGAAGTGCTGGAGCAGTTCGATCGCATCAGCGAGCGGTGCGTCGGCCCGGACTGTGCGGGCCGGGGTACTCATGATGTCCTGGGCGTGCATCGCCCCTCCTCGTCTCCGTGGTGCCGATGCCGGCCCGGCCGGTGCCCGCGTCACGGATCGATGACGTCGGTGACCGGTCGCCGGTTGGTGTAGCAGGTCGTCGGCGCATAGCCGAAACGCAGGACCAGCTGCGGATCGTGGATGCGGCCGACCGCGGCGCGGAGCCGTTCCCGGGTGGCCGGCACCTCGATCGGCTGGGAGTACATCGCTGTCGCCAGCCCGAGATCCGCGGCCGTCAGGAGGACGTTCTGCAGCGCCAGCCCGGCCCGCAACGCATCGTCGGAGTCGTCGCCGAGCACGCCGAGCACCGCCACGACGGGCCGGCGGGCGACGTCGCACGTCATCGGCCGGCCCGGACCGCCGAAGTCGCGGCGGGTGAGCAGTTCGGCCGGGTGCGGTGCGGCGCCGGCGGCCAGGGCACCGATGCCCTCGACGCGGTGGTCGGCGCCGGTGCTCCAGGCCCGCAGTTCTGCCGTGTAGGCCGCGTCGGCCCGCAGCCGGGCGTCCGCGTCGCGGATGAGCTCGGCCAGCGAGAGCAGGGCGGCGTCGTCGGTCACGAAGTCGAGCCAGCCGCCTTCGCCACGGGCCGCGGCCATCAGCTGGTGCGGCCCACAGGGGTCCAGGGGGACATCGGCGAACGCACCGCGGTTCGTGTGCCGGCGCGGGATCTGCCAGTGCAGCCGCGCCTCGGTCGGCGTGGGCGGGCGGGGCCGCGCCGGCCGGAGGTGCACCAGCACCGGCCCCGAGTCGAGCCGGAGCCGCGCCGGCAGGCCGCTCACTGCGAGCCCCAGCCGCAGGTTGAGCACGGCCGCGCCGCAGGAGATGCGGGCCATCCGGCCGTCCGCATCGGCGGCCGCCAGCCGTCGGCGCTCGTCGAGCATGACCTCGATCCCGTCGTCGCCGAGGCGGAAGCGCCACGGCTGGCTGTTGTGGACCGAGGGTGCCTGGACGGCGTCGCCGACCGCGGCGGTGAACACGGCAGGACTCCAGGTTGCCGGTGTTGTCGTGGTCATCATCGCCGGACCTCCCGTCCGTGTGCGCCGTCATCTCAACCATGCCGCGCGAGCACGGTCCGCGTGAGGCCGAAGGTCCCTTACCGCCACGCGATGTCGATCGCGACGGTGTACGTCGTCCGGCCTCCGGCGCCGATCCGGACGACCTCGTACGCGCGCACCCGCGGCTGCGGGTTGCCCTGGCCCGGCCGGTCGATGCCGATGCCGTAGGTCAGCACGCCCTCGAAGTCGCCCGCCGCCGCGTAGTCGACCATCCGCGTCAGGTGCAGCGGGCGGCGGGGCTGGGTGCCGATACTCGACGCCGTTCCGTCGGCGGTGTGGGCCTGGGCCGGCTGGAATATCACCCGCAGCACCCCCCGGCCGGCGATCGGCACCGGCCGGCCGCCGGCGTCGCCGACGAGCTGATCGACGAACGCGAAGCGATAGCCGGGCAGGGCAGCGGTGAAGGTGAACGACATCCGGTCGAACGCCGGCTGCGACCCGGAGGCCGGGTGGCTCGCGGCGCCGATGGCGACAAGCGCCGGGACCGGCGGCACGGCGACGTCGTGGCGTACCGCCCCCGGGCGCGCCGGATCGTTCGGCCAGTGCCACGGGTAGGCCACGGACGCGGAGACGACCCGGTTCGACGCGGTCGCCGTCGCGGCGGGTGACGATGACGATGACGGCACCGGCGCCGGTGACGAGGGCCCGGCCGACGCGGAAGCAGTGCCGGAAAGGGTCGGGGCCGGACCGGCCGGGCCCGGCGCACCACCGGCTCCGGGCCGCCCGCAGCCGGCCGGGACAGTGGCGAGCAGTACGGCAGCCATGAGGACGGTCAGCTTGCTGTAGGGAGCCATCACGTCCTCCAATCGACGAATGCGATGCTCTCCCTCGCAGTGCAGCGCGGGCCCGGGGTGCGCGCCAGGGGCACTCGACCCGGCCCGCCGGGTCCTCGGCAACCGGTCGCCGTTCAACCCCCCGTGACGGCGTCGAAGACGGCAGCGTCCCCGCCGTCGGCCGCGCACGCGAGTGCGGCCCGGACCCGCCACGCGTCGGCGGCCAGCACCGCGGCCGCGCCGACGATCGAATCCTCCCCGGAGCCACCCCGGCGCAGCAGCGCCAGTCCCCCGGACTCGAGCCGCCGCCACCAGGCGGCCTCGCCGAGCCAGAGATCCTGCGGTCCGCCGACGGTCGCGAACGGCCACCCGGCTCGGGCCGGCAACGCCGCCACGAACTCGGGCCACGACGCCGCGCCGAACGCCGCCGAGCCGATCAGCGGGGCCGCCGTGGCGTCCTCCGCCTCGCCGAGCCACCGTTCCCGGGCGACGAGCAGCGCCGCCCCACCGGCCGCCCATGCCTCGGCGGCGGGAAACCCGGCCATCCGCCGGGCCCACGACAGGCGCATGGCGAGCATCGCACCCCGACCGGTGCCCGGACCCCGGCGGCACCAGCCCGAGGCGGCGAGCTCGCCCAGCAGCGCCGGCACGGTGCCGGCTCGCGCGAGGCGCGGCCAGGCGGTCGCCAGGGCGCCGAGCTCGAAGGGCGGCCGGGACGCCCGGCCGCCCAGCTCGCGCAGCCGGCGCTCGACGTTGGCGATCTCGAACCAGCCGGCCGCCGCGCGGAGGACTTCGGCGCCGCCGGGTGGCAGCCAGCCGGCGAGCACCCGCAGATGCCACAGCAGTGTGGCGGCGATCCCGTCCTGCGCCCCGGCCACCGACTGGCCCGGGTGCACGCCACGGCCGTAGGCGGTGGCTGACAGCGCGACGAGTGCCGCATCGAGACCGGGCCGGGTCGCCACGCCGCGGGCGGCCGGACCCATCCGCCGCCGGGCCAGCCCACGGGCGCGCACGGAGGCGGCCACGTAGCCGGCGCTGGTGCGTGTTCCCACAGTTGCAGCATCGGACGGCCCCCGGGCGGCCGACAAGTGCCCGTCGCCCCGGGCGGGCGGGCCGCACGGCCGGGCCCGGGTGACCTTCGGCTCTGCCGGCCCCGGCCCCGACCCGCCTACCGTCGTCACTGACGGACTCGGTCACGGTCGGCCCGGTAGGAAGGGCATGGGTCCATGGACATTCGCGAGCTGTTCCGCAGATTCCGGCCGGCCGGCACGCCGGGCGCGGCGGTCGCGGTGCCGGACGACCCGGCCCGGCGCAACGCGGTCGAGCTCGACCCCGTCTTCGCGGCCCTGGCCGCGGCGAACACCGCCGCCGGGGTGATCCGCGCGGCCGCGGAGCGCAAGGCCGCCGAGCGTGAACGGTCCGCCGCCGACGAGGCCGCGCGGATCACCGGCACCGCGCGCCGCGACGCCCGGATCGTCCGGGACGAGGCGTTCGCCACGGCGCAGGACGAGATCCGGCGGACCGGCGCCGCACTCATCGCCACCGCCCGGGCCGACGCCGCCGCCATCGTCGCGGCCGGCCCGGACGTGCTCACCGGCGCCGCCGACATCGTCGCGGAGGCCGCGATGCGCGCCGCGGGCGTCGGTGGGTCGCCGCCGCCGGGGGCGTCGCCGTGAGCACCGTGCGGCGCTTCCTGCCCGTGCGCATGCAACGGGTGGCGCTCACCGCCCGCGACGAGGACCTGGCCGCCGTGCTGGAGGTCGTCGGCGCGGCCGGCACCGTCGAACTGGAGCCGGTGGCGGGCGGCGACCGCGGCGCGGACCCGCTCACCGCGATGCTCACCGGTGCGACGCACCGGGACTGCTGCGCCGCGCTGCCGGGGTGGTGCCCGGCCGACGCCCGGGCACCGCTGGCGGCCCATATCGCACCGTTCGGCGGTGCGCTCGTGCCCCTGCCGGCCCCGCCGGGCGTCGATCCTCCCACGCTGCTGGCACCGGCCGGTGCGGCCCACCGGGCGTTCGCGCCGCTGGTGCGCACCTATGGCACGGTGCCGTACACCGACCTCGACCCGACGCTGCCCGCGGGGATCGCCTACGTGCTCATGTTCGGCATGATGTTCGCCGACACCGGGCACGGCCTGCTGCTGGCGGCGGCGGCGCTCGTGCTGCGCGGACGGGGACGGCACCGGCTGCGCCGGCTGCATCCCCTGTGGCCGCTCCTGCTGGCCGCCGGGCTGGTCAGCGCCGCCTTCGGGGCGCTCTTCGGCGAATGCTTCGGCCCGACCGGTCTGGTGCCGGCGCTGTGGCTGGAGCCGATGGCCGACCCCGTGCGGCTGCTCGTCGCCGGGGTCGTGCTGGGCGGTGTGCTGCTGGGCGCCGCCTACACCGCCGGCGTCGTGAACCGGTGGCGGGAGGGTGGTGCCACGGCCGCCCTCTACGCCCCGTCCGGCCTGGCCGGAGCCGGGGTCTTCGCCGGGGCGGCCGCGGTCGCCGCCGGCCTGTATGCCGGCCGGGTGCCGATCGCCGCGGCCGGAGCCGGGCTCGCGCTCGCCGGTCTCGGCCTGGCCGCCGCCGGGCTGCGCGCCGCGGCCGGAAAGGGCGGGGCGGCAGTCGCGCAGATCGCGGTACAGCTGTTCGATCTCGTGATCCGGGTCGGTGCGAACGTCGTGTCGTTCGCCCGGCTGGCCGCGTTCGGGCTCACCCACGCCGCCCTCGGTGCCGTGGTGTGGGCCGGTGCCACGGCCGCATGGCAGCTGGGCGGCGGCTGGCCGGTCGCCGGCGTGGCGCTGTTCGTCGCCGGCAACGCCGTGACGTTCGGCCTCGAGGCGCTCGTCGCCGGCGTGCAGGCGCTGCGGTTGGAGTACTACGAGCTGTTCTCGCGGGTGTTCGAGAGCACCGGCCGGCCGTTTCGTCCGTGGCGGCTCACCCCCGCGGGGAAGGAAGAGGTGCACGCATGAACGCCATCTGGATCGCCGGTCCCGCCGCGATGCTACCACCGGCTGTACTGCTTGTCGCATGGCGGCTGCGGCGACGGCCGGACCGCGCTCGCCGGCTTCGCCGGTGGCTGCCGGCCGCGGCCGATACCCTGCTGCTGGCCGCCCTGACCACCCTGGCCACCGTGCTGCTCACAGCCGGAACGGCCGCGGCGTACTCGCCCGGCGCGACGGGCGGCGGCAACTGGGCCGCGCTGCTCGGCGCCGCGATCGCGGTCGCCGGCTCGTCGATCGGTGCCGCCATCGCCGTCGCCTACACGGGCTCGGCCGCCCTGGCCGCCCTCAGCGAGCGACCGGAGCTGTTCGGCCGGGCCATGGTGATCGTCGGCCTGGCGGAGGGCATCGCCATCTACGGCTTGATCATCGCCATCATCCTGATCGGGAAGGCCTGACGATGGCGGCCTCGACGGTAGCGGCGATCGGGGCGGCGGCGGACGTGCGCGGGTACGCCCTGGCCGGTGTCGCCGTGTGGCCCGCGGCCGGCCCGGACGCGGCCCGGACGGCATGGCTGGCCCTCGGACCGCAGGTGGCGGTGGTCATGGTCACCGCGGAGGCGGCCCGGGCCATCGGCCCGGCGGTCGACGACCTCGCGCGGATGGTGGTCGTGCTGCCCGACGGCGGCGCGCCATGATCGCGCCGGCCACCGGGCCCGCACTGGCGCCCGTGCGCGCGGCGATCCGGCAGGCCGCCCGCGCCGAGGCCGCCCGCCGGCTCCGATCGGCCGATGCGCGGGCAGCGGCGACGCTCGCCGGCGCCCGGGCCGGCGCGCAACTGGCGCTGCGCGATGCCCGCGCGGCCGGGACCGCCGAGGCCCGCGCGCTCGGCGCCGACGACCTGGCCGGGTGGCAGCTGGAGGCGCGCACGATCGTGCTGGCGGCCCGGCGGGAGCGCTACGACGAGGTACGGCGGCAGGCGCTGGACCGGCTGCGGCGCGCCGGGCTGGAGCCGACGTTGCGGGCGCGCATCGTCGGCGTGCTCGGCACCGATGCCGACATCGAACCCGTCCCGGCCGGCGGACTCGTCGGCCGGGCGGGCGAGCGGACGGTGGACTGCTCGCTGACCGCGCTCGTCGACCACGCCATGTCGAAGGTGGCGGGCCGCATCGAGGAGGCGTGGACATGAACGGGGTCATCACCCGCGTCGCCGGGCCACTGGTGGAGTTCGACGGCCCGGACACCGTCGCCATGCACGAACTGGTCGCGCTCGGCCCGCTGCGGCTGCCGGCCGAGGTCGTGCGGGTGAGCGGCCGGACGGTGACGGTGCAGGCGTACGAGTACACCGGCGGGATGCGGCCCGGCGACGTCGCCCGGCCCAGCGGCCGCCCTCTCGCGGCCCGGCTCGGCCCCTGGCTGCTCGGCGGTGTCTTCGACGGGCTGCTGCGGCCGCTGTCCAGCGCACCCGCGTGGCTGGCCGCCGGGTCCACCGGCGACGCGCCGAGCGCCACGGCGGACTGGGCGTTCACGCCGGTCGCCGCGGTCGGCGCGCAGCTCGGCCCGGGTGAGCTGCTCGGCACGGTGGCCACTGACGGCCGGCTCGACTATCGCGTGCTCGTCCCGCCGGACGTGCGCGGAGAGCTCGAGCAGATCGTCGCGGCCGGGCGGTACGGCAGCGACGCGACGGTGGCCACGATCGCCGGACGGCCCGTCGGGCTCGCCACGACCTGGCCGGTGCGCACCCCGCTGCCGTGCCGGGCGCGGTGCGGCCTGGACACACCGCTGCTGACCGGGCAGCGCGCCGTCGACCTGCTCTTCCCGGTGGCCAAGGGCGGCACGGCGGCTGTGCCGGGTGGCTTCGGTACCGGCAAGACGATGCTCCTGCAACAGATCGCCAAGTGGTGCGATGCCGACGTCATCGTCTACGTCGGGTGCGGCGAGCGGGGCAACGAGATGGCCGACGTCGTGGCCGAACTGGCACAGCTTGACGACCCGCGCACCGGTGGCCGGTTACTGGCGCGCACCACGGTGGTGGCGAACACCTCGAACATGCCGATGATGGCCCGGGAGGCCGGCGTCTACACCGGTGTCACCGTCGCCGAGCACTTCCGCGACATGGGCTACGACGTCGTGCTCATCGCCGACTCCACGTCCCGCTGGGCCGAGGCACTGCGGGAGCTGGCCGCGCGCGTCGGCGCGCTGCCGGCCGAGGAGGGTTACCCCGCGGATCTGGCGTCCGCCCTCGCCGCCTTCTACGAGCGGGCCGGCGCGGTCACGACGCTGGGGGGCCGGGCGGGCAGCGTCACGATCCTCGGTGCCGTCTCACCGCCCGGCGGGGACCTCACCGAGCCGGTGACCGCCAACACCGAGCGGTTCGTACGCTGCCGGTGGAGCCTGGACCGGGACCTGGCCTACGCCCGGCACTACCCGGCGGTGTCGTGGTCGGGATCGTTCTCCCGGGACGCCGGCGCCGCCGGGGCCTTCCACGCTCGACACGGTGACGGTGACTGGGCCGCACGGCGCGCCCAGGCCCTGGCCCTGCTCGCCGACGCCGACCGCATCGGCGCGCTGGCCGACCTGATCGGCGTGGCCGGGCTCCCGGCCGGCGAACGCGCCACGCTCGTGGCCGGCCGCCTGGTGCGGGAGGCCGTCCTGCAGCAGAACGCGCTGAGCGCCAACGACGCGTTCTGCACGGCCGGCAAGGCCGCCGCGCTCCTGTCGGCCGCCCTGTCAGCCGGTGCGCGTTGCCGGGCCGTCGCGTCCGCCGGGGCCGACCCGGCCCGGCTCGAGCAGGTCGACTTCGGCCCGCTGGTGCGGGCGGGTGAGGAGACCGCACCGGACGACGCCGCCGGGGTCGCCGCCCGGGCCGGACAGGTCCTGGCCGCGCTTGACGCCCTCATGGCGGGAGCGGCACCGTGAACGCGTGGCCGCCGGTGGAGTACACCGCGATCCGGGAACTGCACGGCCCGCTGATCGTCGTCGGCGGCGTCGAGGGGGTCGGCTACGACGAGGTCGCCGAGATCCGGCTGCCCGGCGGCGAGCGGCGCCACGGCGTCGTGCTCGAGGTCGACCGGGACCTCGCCGTCGTCCAGGTGCTGGAGGGGACGGACGGCATGTCGCGCTCCGGCGGCGGGGTGGCCTTCACCGGCGCGCCGATGCGGATCCCGGTCGGCGAACAGTGGCTGGGCCGCGCCGCCAACGGTCGCGGAGAGCCGATCGACGGCGGCCCGCCGATCACCGGTGAGCGGAGCGCAGCCGTGGCCGGGGCACCGATGAACCCCGTGCACCGCGAGCCACCGGCCGACCCCGTGGTGACCGGCGTCTCGGCGATCGACGCCCTGACCACGCTCGTGCGCGGGCAGAAGCTGCCGGTCTTCGCCGTGGCCGGCCTGCCCCATCTGGAGCTCGCCGGCCAGATCGCGAGCCAGGCCGACACGGCCGGCCACCGGTTCAGTGTCGTGTTCGCCGGGCTCGGCCTCACCCACGCCGACGCCGCCTACGTCCGCACCACACTGGCCGGGCGGGCCCGGGCCGGCGAGCTGGTGATGCTGGTGAACCTCGCCGACGACCCGGTCATCGAGCGCATCCTCACCCCGCGCATCGCACTGACCATCGCCGAGGACCTCGCGTTCAGCGGCGGCCGCGAGGTGCTCGTGGTGATGACCGACATGACGAGCTACGCCGAGGCGCTGCGCGAGGTCTCGGCGGCCCGCGGCGAGATGCCGGCGCGCCGGGCCTATCCGGGGTACCTCTACAGCGACCTCGCCTCCCTGTACGAACGCTGCGGCCGGCTGCGCGACCATCCGGGATCCGTCACCGTCCTGCCGGTGCTCACCATGCCGGCCGGCGACATCACGCACCCCGTGCCCGACCTCACCGGCTACATCACGGAGGGCCAGATCGTGCTGTCGGCCGACGCGCAGGGCCGGGGGCTGTACCCGCCGGTCGAGCCGCTCGCCTCACTGTCCCGCCTGATGCGCCACGGCGCCGGCCCCGGCCGCACCCGCGCCGATCACCTCCCGGTCGCCGCACAGCTGACGGCCGCCCTCGCCCGGGCCGCCCAGGGTCGGGAGCTCGCCGAACTCGTCGGTGCAGCCGGGCTCACCGACGCCGACCGCCGGCACCTCGGCTTCGCCGACGCAGTAGAGCGGGAGCTGCTCGGCCAGCGCCCCGACGAGCGACGCGAGCTCGACGACACGCTGGAGCGGGCCTGGCGGGCGCTGCTGGTGCTGGCGGACGCGGACCTGACGATGCTCCCGGCCGCACTCGTGGCCGAGCATCGGCAGCGAGCCGGTGACGGCCCGGCGGCGTGTGCGCCATGACCGGCATCCGCGGCGCCCCGCCGGGCCGGGCCGGCGTGCTCTGGCTGCGCCGGCGGCTCGCCCTGGCCCGGCGCGGCAGCGATGTGCTGTGCCGCAAGGTCGCCATGCTCGCCGCCGAGCGGGAGCGCCTGCGGCAGCGGGCCCGGGTCACCGGGCGAGACCTGGCGGAGGCGGACGCCGCGGCCCGGACCTGGCTGCGCCGCGCCGCGGTACTGGACGGGGCCGACGCGTTCGCCGCCGCGGCCGCGGACGCCACCCCACTGGTCGTGCACCCGCGCTGGACGGTACTGCTCGGTGTGCGCTGCGCGGCGCCGCCGGACCAGCCCGAGCCCGGCGAGGTGGGCTGCCCCCCGCCGGCCGGTGGCGCCGCACTGCACGGCGCGGCCGCCGCGTACCGCAGCGCCGCCGCGGCCGCCGTGCGCCACGCCGCGGCCGTGCACGCGCTCACCAGCGTGGAAGCGGCGCTGACGGTGACACGGCAGCGGGTCCGGGCCCTCGACCGGCGCTGGATCCCCCGCCTCGAGGCCGCGCTCGGCGCGACTGACGCGCAGCTCGCCGAGCTCGAGTCCGCCGACGCCGTGCGGCGCCGGCGCGCGGCCCGCCCGTGACAGCATGTGGCCACCGGCCACGGCCCACAGCGCCGGCCACCGGGCCGCTGTTCACCGCGACCGCCCGGCCACAGGTAGGCACCGGCCGAAGGTCCCGCCGCCGGATGCCTGCGGTCGTGAGCCGCCGGGCCGGTCTCCTCTGCCGGGACGTCGCCGGCCGTGCCAGCGTGGAGGGATACCAACCGGCCACCTCGGGAGGGCGTCATGACCGCCATCCGCCATCCAGTGATCGTGGGCGTCGACGGATCGCCCGCGGCGTTCGGCGCGGCGCGCTGGGCCGCCGACGAGGCGGTGCGCCTCGGCCAGTCCCTGCGCATCTTCCACGCCTTGGAGGTGCACGACCCGTACGAGGAAGTCTGCGACGAGCACGGGCTCGCCGTCGAGGCCGCCACGGAGATCCGCGGTCTGTATCCCGGGCTGGAGGTGACGACCGGCACGTGGCGCGGCGAACCGGCCCGGATGCTCGTCGAGCAGTCCCGCACCGCCGCCCTCGTCGTCGTCGGCAGCCGGGGTGTCGGCGGGTTCCGGTCCCTGCTGGTCGGCTCGGTCGGCATGCACCTGGCCGTGCATGCGCACTGCCCGGTGCTTGTCGTGCACCACGCCGAGCGGTGGGCCCGCCCGCAGACCCCGCTGCCGCGGCACGGCGCCGTCGTCGTCGCCAGCGACGGGTCGGATGATGCGGAGCTCGGCCTGCGCCTCGCGTTCGCGGAGGCGGCCGCGCGCGCCGTCCCGCTCCAGGCGATCCGGACCTGGCACGAGCCCGAGCATCACTGGGGCCGCTCCCCCGACCCCGCCGCGCTCGTCGCGGCCGCCGAGCACGAGCTCACCGCCGAACTGCAGCCCTGGCTGTCGAAGTATCCGGCCGTCACCGTCGTGCCGCGGATCGAGCACTGCCCGTCCGTCCCGGTCATGCTGGAGGCGGCCCGCGACGCGCTCATGTTCGTCATCGGCGCGCGCGGCCGCGGCGGGTTCGAAGGCGTCCGGCTGGGCGCCGTCGCCCGTCAGGTCGTCGAGCACGCCGACGCGCCCGTCCTCGTGGCCCGGCGCGGTTGAGCAGCCCGGCGGACCGGGACCTTCGACCCTGTGTGCCGCGGCCCGCGAGGGGTAGGCATGGTGGCGACGCGACGCGTTCTTGGCAGGCCGGACGGCGCACCATCGTCTACCCCGGCCCGGACGCTCGCATCGGCCGACCGGCACCCGGTCGTGAGCGTGATTCGGAGGTCATCATGCCGGTATCGAAGCGATGGACGGTTGAAGTGCTCATCGGTGAGGACCACGGCAACACGTCGGCCGTGGCCCGGCTCGACACGAAGGACGGCACCCACCTCGTCGGCACCGGGCAGGCCCGGCTCAACCCGGCCGACGACGACATCCCCGCGATCGGCGACGAGCTGGCGGCGGCGCGGGCGCTGAGCGATCTGGGCCACCGGCTGCTGCTGACGGCCGCGGCCGATGTCGCGGCGGTCGCGGAGCAGCCCGTCCACCTCACCTGGTAGCTCATCCGGTCCACCGGGCCCCACCGCGGCCCGGTGGACCCCTCGCCCCGCCGTTGTCGGCCCCGCGCACGTGGAGGACGGCATGCTCGCAGACGGACTGCTGGTCGCCGGGCAGATCCTGGCCGCCGCGGTCCTCGGCGCCGCCGTCGGCCTGGAGCGGGAGTTCGGAGCCCAGCCCGCCGGTCTGCGGACGCACATGCTGGTGTCGGTCGGGGCCGCGGTGTTCGCCATCGCCGGAGCCGGGCTCACCGGCTCCGACCCGGCCCGCCTGGCCGCCCAGGTCGTCACCGGGATCGGCTTCCTCGCCGGCGGTGTGATCTTCCGGGAGGGCGTCACGGTCCGCGGCCTCACCACGGCGGCGTCGTTGTGGGTGACCGCGGCGGCCGGCGTCGCGATCGGCCTGGGGGCCTGGTGGACAGCCGCCGTGGCGACCGCTCTCGCCATCGCCGTGCTGTGGCTGGTCAAGCAGCTCGAGTGGCGCTTCCTGCCGCTGCGGCGCACGATCGTGATGCGCGTGTCCCTCCGGCCGGGTGAGCCTGTGAACGATGCCGCGCGCGCGGTGGAGGAGGTGCTGCCGCGCCTCAAGGTGATCCAGATCGGCTACGAGGACCGGCACCAGGTCATCGAGCTGACCGCACGGCCACCGGCGGGCGTGACGCTGCCGCAGCTCGCCGGGTCGATCCTGCGGGTGCAAGGCGTCGCCGGCGTGGACATCTCGAGCTGACCGGCGGCGGCGCCTCGGGACGTGCGGTGCGGCGACCGGGGACCTTCGGCCGGTCCGCGCGGGGCGGTGACGGGCCACAGTGGACGGCAGGGAGGTACCCCCGATGTCCGACGCCATCGACTGTCTGACCATGAACGGCCGGGTGGTGCGCATCCGCAGCATCCGTCCGGATGACGCGCCGGCTCTGCTCGCCCTGCACCAGGCTCTCTCGCCGCAGAACCGCTATCTGCGGTTCTTCTGCGCCGGGGCGGCGCTGGAGAGCGAGGTGCGGCGGCTCGTGCGGCCGGCCGGGCCCGAGCACCTCGGCCTGCTGGTCGAGGAGTCCGGGACGGTGCTCGGCGCCGGATCGTACGAGCGGGTCAGCGCCGATCAGGCCGACTTCGCCCTCGTCGTGGCCGACGACCATCACGGCGAGGGCCTCGGCACGCTGCTGCTGGAGTGCCTGACCGTGGCCGCCCGGCGGGCCGGCATCGCGGAGCTGGTCGGCGAGATCCTGCCGGAGAACACCGCCATGATCAAGGTGTCGCGTGACCTGTCGCCCGATGTCGTGCGCAGCCTGGTGGTCGAGAACGGCGCTGTCCATGTGCGCGTCCCCACCCTGCCGGACGAGGCGGCGCTGGCCGCGGTCGCCGCCCGCGACCGCACGGCCGCGCATCACTCGCTGCGCCCGCTGCTCGCGCCGGCCTCGGTGGCCGTCGTCGGCGCGGGACGGCGCCCCGGCGGGATCGGTCACGAGGTCCTCGCCGCGCTGCGCAACGGCGGCTACCCCGGCGCGCTCTACGCCGTGAACCCGCACGCCGACGAGGTGTCCGGCGTGGCATCGTTCAAGTCGGTGGACCGCATCGGCACGCCCGTCGACCTTGCGGTGGTCGCGGTTGCGGCCGCGGCCGTGCCGCAGGTGATCCGGCAGTGCTGTGCGGCCGGCGTGCGCGCCGCCGTGGTGCTCACCGACGGCATCGGCCCGGATGCGCAGGCGGACATGGTGCACGCGGCCCGTGAGCGCGGGATGCGCATCGTCGGCCCGCACAGCCTCGGCGTGATGAACACCGATCCCGCGGTACGGCTCACGGCCGCCTTCAGCCCGGCCGCGCCGATCCGGGGCGGCCTGGCGGTGGCCACCCAGTCCGGCGCGGTCGGTGTGGCCATCCTGCAGGAGGCCGCCCGGTCCGGCGCCGGCATCTCCAGCTTCGTGTCGCTCGGCGACAAGGCCGACGTCAGCGGCAACGACCTGCTCGCGTACTGGTACGACGATCCGGCCACCCGGGCCGTCGCCCTCTACCTCGAGTCGTTCGGCAACCCGCGCCGGTTCGCCTGGACCGCCCGCGCCCTGGCCCGCCGCAAGCCCGTCCTGGCCGTGAAGAGCGGGCGCTGCGCGAGCGGCCGGCGCGCCGGGATCGCTCGCCCGGCCGCCCCGGACAACGCCGTCGCGGCGCTGTTCGAGCAGGCCGGGGTGGTCCGCACCGACACGCTCGGCGAGCTGCTCGACGCGGCCAGGGTGCTCACCGACCAGCCCCTGCCCGAGGGGCACCGCCTCGCCGTCGTCGGCAACGCCGGCGGGCTCAACGTCCTGGCCGCCGACGCCGCCGAGGCGGCCTCGCTCGTCCTGCCCGACCGCGTCGGCCCGGCCCCCAACCCCGCCGACCTCGGCGCCGCAGCCACCGCGGAGGCGCTCGTGGCCGCGGTCCGCGACGCCGCCGGCTCCGGCGACGCCGACCTGCTGGTCGTCACGTTCGTCGCGACCCGGACCAACGACTGGACCGCCGCGCTGCCGGCAATCGCCGCCGTGCTGGACGAGCACCCGGACCTGCCCGCCGTCGTGGTCGCGGTCGGAGCCGACGGGGCGCCCAGCCGCCTCGGCCACCGGCAGGTGCCGGTCTTCGAGCTGCCCGAGCCGGCGGTCCGGGCGCTGGGCCGCGCCGCGCAGTACGCCACCTGGCGCCGCGAGCCGCTCGGCGAGCGCCCCCGGCTCGCCGGCATCGACACGGCCGGGGCCCGCAGCCTCGTCCAGCGGGCGCTCGCCGCCGGCGCCGGCCGGCAGCCGCCCGCGGTCGGCCGGTCGCTGCTGGCCGGCTACGGGATCGCCACGGTGGACACCCGGGCGGCGACCGACGCCGCCGGGCCCGCCGTCGCCGGGCAGCCGGTGGCCGTGCCCGGCGTCGAGCTCGTCGCCGGTATCACGCACGACCCGCTGTTCGGCTCCCTGGTCATGCTCGGGCTCGGCGGGGTGCACGCGGACGTCCTCGACGACCGGGTCCAGCGGCTGTTGCCGGTCACGGACCGCGACGCGCGCACCATGTGGCGCACACTGCGCGCCGCCCCGCTGCTGACCGGCCGCCGCGGCGCACCGGCCGCCGACACCGCCGCGTTGGAGGACCTGCTGCTGCGGCTCGGCCGGCTCGCCGAGGACTTCCCGGAGATCGCCGCGCTGGACCTCGATCCCGTGCTGGCCGGGCCGGACGGCTGCGCCGTCGTCGACGTGCGGCTCCGGCTGGCCGCGATCGGCGACGAGCCCGAGGCCTACGTGCGGCAGCTGAGCGCATAGCGCCCGGCGACGCCGTGGTTGGCCCACTCCGGTGCGGGCCAGCGGGGCGAACGGCGAGCCGGGCGGGCCGGACGCCCCTGTCCCGAAACGCGCGGACCGGACAGGGTGATCTCCAAGGCCGCCCGTGCGGGTGGTGTACGGAGGTGTCGTCGTGTTGGTCAACGATCGGCCGCGCCGGCCGCTGCTGGAGCCGGGCTCGATGCTCGGTGACTGCCTGAGCCTCACTGTCATGGCGCCGTCGCTGCACAACAGCCAGCCGTGGCTGTTCCGGCTGCGGCAGGGCGGACTCGACGTGTACGCGGACATCGGGCGCCAGCTGACGGTTGCGGACCCGACCGGCCGCGAGATGTGGATAAGCGTCGGCGCCGCGCTGTTCAACCTGCGGGTGGCCCTGGCCTACCGGGGCCGCACACCGCTGCTGCGCCTGCGGCCCGTCCCGGCGGCCGAGCTGCTGGCGGCCCGGGTGTCGCTGGGTCCGCCGGCGCCGGTGTCCGCCACGGTGCGGGCCCTGGCCCGGGCGATCCACCGGCGGCACAGCATCCGCTGGCCCTTCGCCGACCTGGCCGTGCCGAACGGCATCCTGGCGGAGCTGACGGCCGCGGCGGCGGCCGAGGGCGCGGTGCTCCGGCCGGCCGGCCCCAACCTGCGCACGCAGGTGCTGGCGGTGACCCGCGAGGCGGAGCAGCGCTGGCGGCCCGACCCGGACTACCGCCGGGAGCTCGCGGAGTGGACGTTTGACGTACCGGACCGCCGCGACGGCATCCCGAGGCTGGCGACGGGCCCCCGCAGCGCAGACGACGCGTTGCCGCTGCGCGACTTCGGGCTGCTGCGGCCGGCGGCGCAGCGCTCCTCGGCCGAGTTCGAGGCCCGGCCGACGATCGCGGTGCTCTACACCGGTGACAGCCCGCGGCACTGGCTGCAGGCCGGTCAGGCGCTGCAGCGCGTCCTGCTCAGCGCCACCGCGCGCGGGCTGTCCAGCAGCCTGCTCACGCAGCCGCTGGAGATCCCGCAGCTGCGCGACGGCCTCAGAGATCCGGCGAGCGGCCGGCCGGCGCAGGCGATCGTGCGGCTGGGGTACTCCCGCCGCATCGGCGCCTTCACGCCCCGCCGACCACTGCACGACGTCCTGCTCGCCTGAGGTCACCCCGGCCGCTCCCCCCGCGAGCGAACCGATTCGCGCCGGGGTTGAGCCGCTGCGATCGCCCGGCGCGTGAGAGTTTCACCGTACGGGCCAGGGCCGCAGCCCTGGCCCGTACGCGCGCCAGGCCCGACCCGTTGACATCGGCATCGGTGGTTATCTACGGTGTGAACGAATCGGTTCGACGATGCCCTGTCATGCACCGCAGGAGGCGAGGGCGCGTGCGCGCGTGGCGCCGCGCTGCCTCACCTGACGCATGACCGCCCGTCGCTCGGGCCGGTGACGATCCACTCCGCCCGGGACGAGCCGCCGACTCGCCCCGGGAACCCGCGTGGGCCGGGCCCAGGTGCATCCGGAGCCACGACGACACCCCGCGCCGAACAGCGGCGCACAGGAGGAGACATCGATGCAATCCGAACGAGCACGGAGCCGGCTGCTCACGAGAGCCTCGATCGTGATCGGCATGATCCTGGCGGCCGCCGTTCCGCTCGGCCCGGCCGGGCCGAGCCAGGCCGCCGCCGGTACGGCGCTGAGCGTCGACCTGGCCTCGAGCCGGGGAACGTCGACACTCGTCGGTGCCGGGATCCTGTACGGCATCAACCAGGACGGCACCCAACCGGCGGACCAGTTCATCCAGCCGCTCAAGCTCAACGCGTTCCGCGGCGGCGGATGGTTCTCCGGCGGCTGGATCAAGGACAACTACCAGTACGGCGCCGCGACCCAGGCCGACATCGCCTCCATCATCGCCCAGGCCCGACGGCTGAACCAGGTCGGCGATCATCCGCAGTACCAGGTGCTGCTGAGCGACCTGTACGGCCTCAACGGCGGCCAGCCGTCGAACACCGTCTACCCGTGCGACAACGGCAACTGCTCCAACTGGTCGACGTTCATCGACACCACGGTCGCCGCCCTGCAGGCCAGCGGGCTGCCGTTCGCCTACGACATCGACAACGAGCCGGACATCTCCGTGTTCTGGAAGGCCGGGGTCAACAGCACCCAGTACTTCCAGATGTGGGACACCGCCTACCGGGAGCTGCGCAGGGTCGCTCCGGCTGCGAAGATCGTCGGGCCGTCGTTCGCCTACACGCCGCAGGCCCGGCCGTCGCAGTGGAGCACGTTCCTCAACCACGTGAAGTCGGCGGCCACCGTGCCGGACTGGATCACCAATCACGACGAGGGTGACGTGGACGACCCGGTGACGGTGGCGCAGGCCCTCAACAGCCAGCTGTCGTCCGCCGGCATCGCCGCCCGGCCGCTGTCGGCGAACGAGTACCAGCCCGCCGACCGGCAGACGGCCGGCGTCACCGCGTGGTACCTGGCCCGCTTCGCCCAGTCCGGCTACAGCAACGCGATGCGCGGCAACTGGGTGTGCTGCATGACGCCGAACCTGACCGGCCTGCTCACCCAGAGCAACGGTGCCTGGACCACCAGCGGCAACTGGTGGGCGATGCGCTCCTACGCCGACATGACAGGGACCCTGGTCAACACCTCCGGGCAGGTCGGCAGCACCGCGATCTCCGCCTCGATCGACAGCGGCAACCGCCGGGCGGTCGCGATCATCGGCGACAGCAACGGCTACACCGGCGGCGCGACGGTGACGTTCAACGGCGTCTCGGCCAACACCTGGCTGGCCGGCAACGGCAGCGTCCACGTCGTGGTCGACCGCATCCCGGATCAGGCGGCGCTCGGCGCACCGCAGGTCGTGCTCGACCAGACGATGACCGTCGCCAACGGCGCCATCAACGTGCCACTGACCTTCCAGGCGTCGCACGACGCGTTCGCCGTCTACGTGACCCCCGCGACGACCGGCGGGCAGCAAGGGGTGGAGCTGGTCGGCGGCCAGTCCGGCCGGTGTGTCGACGTGCCGAACGGCACGACCGCCAACGGCACCCAGACGCAGCTCTACGACTGCACGGGCGCGTCGTCGCAGCGGTGGACCTACACCTCCGGCAAGCAGCTGCAGGTGTACGGCAACAAATGCCTGGACGCCAGCGGCCGGGGCACGAGCAACGGCACCGCGGCGATCATCTGGGACTGCAACGGCCAGACCAACCAGCAGTGGAACTTCAACAGCGACGGCTCGATCACCGGCGTGCAGTCGGGGCTGTGCCTGGACGCGAGCGCCTTCGGCACCGCCAACGGGACGAAGGTGCAGCTCTGGCAGTGCCTCAACGGCGCCAACCAGAAGTGGAGTACGCGCAGCTGACAGTCGCATCGATGACCGGGAGGCCGGTCGGCGTCGGGGACACCCATCGACGCCGACCGGCCTCCCGGCCGCGGGACGCCCGTCAGGTCGCGGGCCGGGGAGCCGGTCCGGTGCTGCTGCGCAGCGAGATCGGCGGGGTGTGCAGCAGGTGCCGTGGATACGCCGTCGGGGTGCTCACCTGCTCCAGCAGCAGCTCGACGGCTCGGGCGCCCATGTCGTGGGTGGGTACGTCCGCTGCGGTAAGCGGCGGCCGGAAGTCCTCGGCCCAGTGCCGGGCGGCCACACCCGCGACCGAGAAGTCGCGCGGGATGCCCAGGCCGGCCCGTTCCAGACCGCGCTGGATGCCGGGCAGTGCGGCCTCGTTCACGCTCACCAGCGCGGTGACCTCGGGGTGCTCGGCGCGCAGCCGCTCGACGCACGCCTCACCGGCCGGTGCGTCGTCGCCGCAGCACACGTCCAGGCCGGCGACGCCGCGTTCGGCGACGGCTTCGCTGAAGCCGGCCAGCGCCCGGTGGCCCGGTCCGTAGCCGGCGGCGATGAGCTCCGCGGAGCGGTTGACGAGGGCGATGTGCCGGTGGCCGAGGTCGGCCAGGTGGTGCACGCATCGCGAGACGAGTGCGGTGTAGTCGATGTCGACCCACCACATGCCGGCCGTGTCGCGGGTGCGGCCGATGGCGACGAACGGCAGGCCGCTGCGCCGCAGGCGGGAGACCCGGTCGTCCTCGAGCCGGATCTCCATCAGGATCACGCCGTCGACGCGGCGACCGGTGACGATCCGCTCGAACGAGCGGTCATGGTCGCCTCCGGACGGCGACAGCAGCACGTCGAAGTCGGCCCCGGCGGCCGCTTCCACGACGGTGGCGACGAAGCCCAGCTGCATGTCCGTGAGCCGCCGGCCGGCCGCCGGGATGACGAGCCCGAGCGTGCGCGTCCGGCCCTCCTTGAGCGCGCGGGCGGCGGCGTTGGGGCGGAAGCCCAGCTCGTCGATGACGGTCTGGATGCGCCGGCGGGTCGCTTCGGACACCGGCCGGTTGCCCGTGAGCGCATAGGACACCGTGCTGCGCGACACACCGGCCCGGCGGGCGATCTCTCCGATGTCCATGGCGCTCCGTCACCCGCCGCGCGGTCCGCTTGTCGAATCGATTCAACTCAACGTAGTCACGCTCGGGCGGTGCGTCAACGACGCGACGGCCCCTGTGCGGCCGTGGAAGCACGCGCACAGGGGCCGCCGGTGGGCCGCCGCTCAGGTCGCCGGGGTAGGAGTCACCGCCGGGTCCACTTCTGGTTGTTGCCGCCGTTGCACGTCCACAGCTGCACCTTCGTGCCGTTGGCGGTGGCCTGCGCGTTGACGTCGAGGCAGAGCCGGGACTGCACACCGACGATGGCGCCGTCGGACGACAGCATCCACTTCTGGTTGGCGCCGCCGTTGCAGTCCCAGACCTGCACCGCGGTCCCGGCGCCAGTGCCCTGCCCGCGCGCCTCCAGGCACTTGGTCCCGAAGACCCGCAGCTCACCGGCGGCGGTCGGGGTGTAGGTCTGATCGGTGGTCCCGTCGCAGTCCCAGATCTGCGTCGTGGCGCCGTTGACCGCCGCACCGCCGGCGATGTCGAGGCACCGGCCGGACTGGTTGCCGCTCACCCGGGTGTAGGTCGGCAGGGTGAGTGCCCCGGTGGCGGTGTCGAGTCCCCAGGACGGATACCAGCTCAGCGCCGCGGTGCCGTCGCCGGTCAGGGTGATCGGGAGCCAGACCGGCAGCGACGAGTACAGGTCGCCGGAGTTCCAGCGGTCGCCGACGTAGACGTAGCTGGTGCCGGCGGACCCGGTGATCGGCAGCAGGAAGGAGGTCTGCGAGTCGTAGGTGCGGGTGCCGGCCGGCGCGAAGTTGGTGAAGCCGCTCCACGGTCCGGCCGGTGACGTGGCCGTGGCGTACACGTTGTCGTTGGTGCCCCAGCCGGTGAGGTGCGAGGTGAGCAGGAAGTAGCGGCCGCCGACCTTCGCCATCGCGGGCGACTCCAGCGAGGCGAACGTGGCGACGGTGCTCTGTGCGGTGGTGTAGTCGGCGGACAGCCGCTCGATGCGCATCCCGGCGGCCGGGTCTTCGTGGATCATGTACGCCGTGCCGTCGTCGTCCTTGAACAGTCCGAGGTCCCGGCTCGGGTGACCCAGCGGCCGGGTCGCGCCGAGATAGGTGTACGGCCCGCACGGGGTGTCGCTGACCGCGACACCGGCCCGCTGGTCGCTGTAGGAGGTGTTGTCGATGTGCACCCACAGCACGTACTTGTGGGTCGTGCTGTTGTAGAGCACCTTGGGCCGCTCCACGATCCGGCCCGGCCCCAGGTCGCCGCCGGCCTGGCGGGACAGCGCGTTGGCCTGCCGGGTCCAGTGCACCAGGTCGGTGGAGGAGTAGCAGGCCACGGCGGTGAACGTGGAGCCGGCGACCTTGTCCTCCCCCACCATGTAGTAGGTCGAGCCGACCGTGAAGATGCCCACGCCATGGGCCTGGAGCCGGTTGCCGGCCGTGTCGGTCCACGTGGTCGCCGGGGTGATCGTGGCGGTCGCCGCCTGCGCGGGCGCACCGCCCAGCAGCGACAGGACCGTGACTATCGGCGTGGCGAGGGCGAGCCACCATCGAGCGGATGCTGTGCGCATGGCACCTCCACGTCCCTGACACCTGTTGTCGAATCGATTCGTTCGCACCGTAGGCGTACCGGTAAAACATGTCAATGTCTCGATTTACGACAGGCGCCCGGGGCGTGGAGGGCCGACCCGGCCGGGCGGGACTACGGGCTCGTGCAGGACAGGGCCGGCGTGGACGGCGTGCCTGAGCCGAGGAACCCGAACGTCGTCGACGCGGATGCGGCGAGCGCGCCGTTGTACGACACGTTGCGCACCGAAACCGCGGAGCCGCTGGTGCTCAGCGCCCCGTTCCACAGCTGGCTGACGGCCTGGCCGCTGCCCAGCGCCCACCGGACGGTCCATCCGTTGACCGGCCGGCCGCCCGCCGTCACGGTGACCTCGCCCTGGAAGCCGCCGGACCACTGCCCGACGGTGCGGTAGGTCGCGACGCAGGCGGCGCCGGGGGCGGAGGACGATGCGGGCGGGCTCGACGGCGAGTTCGAGGCGCCCGGCGACGACGGTGACGCGGAGCCCGTCGGGCCGCCCGGCGGCACCAGCGGGCACTTGGCGCTGTACCGGGAGACGCCCGTCGTGTCCGGCGTCGTGGGGCACATGAACTGCGTGTAGCGGGTGTCGCCGTCGAGGAACAGCTTCAGCCACGGGACCAGCCGGCGGATCTCGACGTCGTTGGCCCGCGTGAAGAAGAGGTGGTCGGCCCCGCCGAGCTGCACGTAGGCGCTCTGGGTGGAGGCGGGCAGGGTCGCGTACAGGTTGTCCAGATAGGACGGTGTGACGGTGGGGTCCTGCTGGCCGCCCACGAACAGCGTGGGCACCACGTCGGTCGACAGGCTGGAGAGCCCCGTGGGCGACCCGGGCGCCAGGCCGACGACGGCCCGCAGCGACGGCCGCCGCATCGCCGCCAGGAGGGCGCCGGCACCGCCGGCCGAGTGGCCCATCACGGCCAGCCGGCCGGGGTCGACCCGGTCGCGGACGGGGCTTCGCTGGGTCAGGTAGTCGAGCGCGGCGAGCAGCTGCGTGGCGCGCGCGTCGGCGCCGTCCGTCCGGGTGGTCGTCTCGATGCCGATCACCACGAACCCGAACGAGGCCAGCCGCGGCCCCATCCAGGCCTCCTCGTTGGCGAACAGGGCCGAGTAGCCCGGCACGATCGCCACGGCTCCCCACGTCCCGAGGCTGGTGTCCGTCGGGTAGTAGATGTACCCGCCGTTGAAGCCGTTGCCGGCCGGCACGGTGAGCTGGGCGGTGGCGAACGGCCCGTAGGTCGCGGCGACGCCGGCGACGCTCGGGTCCGGACCCCGCTGGTCCGCGCGGCCGGCCGCCGCCGCGGCGTGGGACGCGGTCACGGCGGCCATCCCCAGCACGCCGAGCGCGACCGCCAGTGCGGCGAACCGTCGCCGGGCCCGCGCCACACGCCCGGTGTCGCATGCTCGCATCGGGCCACCTCCTTCCGGCGGCCAGGCCGCCGACGTTGATGCATGTCGATGCAATTCATCATACGTCAGCACCTCGACGCCGAATTCGCGTCGATGAAAGATACACGCGCATATCCGGACAGAAACTACCGTATTGCCGGCCGGATGGACCGGTTTGCCGCGGTGCACCGAGTCGGCACGCTACAAAACATATGACGTAATCGATTCGAACGCCGAGCCGCCGGTCAGGCGGCCGCGCGCTGGAGGAGGCATTGTGTCCCTTCACTGGAAACTGTCACGGCTGGGCGCGGCGGCGGTCGCCGTCGCCCTGGCCGCGGCGTCGGCCGTGGCGTTCGGCCCGAGCACGCCGGCGGGCGCCGCCACCGTGACGACCGCCTGGCACAACGGCGCGTTCTCGACGAACGTCGGCGGCATCGTCTCGCGCTCCAATGTGGTGCTGGGCCGGCCCAACACGTCGGCGACGCAGTTCCTGCCGCTGGGCAACGGCGCCCTGGGTGTGGCCGCGTGGGCCGCCGGCGGCTTCACGGCGCAGCTCAACCGCAGCGACACCATGCCCAACCGGCTCTCCCCCGGCCAGCTGAACATTCCCGGCCTGGCCACGATGACGTCGGCCTCGAACTTCGTCGGCTACCTCGACCTGTACAACGGCGTCCTGCACGAGTCCGGCGGCGGCATGACCATGCAGGCCTGGGTGCCGGCCGGCAAGGACGAGCTGATCGTCGACGTGACCGGAGCGAACCCGGGCACGCGGCTGACGGCCACCGTCAACCTGTGGAGCGGGCGCTCGGCGACGGCCTCGGCCTCGGGCGCCGTCGCCGCCCTCGCCCAGACCTGGTCGGACAACTCGCAGACCGGCCACTCCAACCAGACGTTCGGCACGATGGCGGCGATCACCGCCGGCGGGCAGAACGTCGCCGCGTCGGTCGTCAACTCCACCCAGGTCCAGGTCGCCTTCAACCCCAGCAGCAACGGCTCGTACCGCATCGTCGTCGCCTCGCCGTCGTGGACCGGCGGCAACGCCGTCTCCACCGCCTCGGCGCTGATCGGCGCCGACACCACGGCGAGCAGTTCGAGCCTCCTCGCGACGCAGTCGGCCTGGTGGAACCAGTACTGGGCTCACAGCGGCCTGATCGAGGCCAGCTCCTCGGACGGCACCGCGCAGTACATGGAGAACCTCAACACCCTGTACCTGTACTTCGAGGCCGGCATCATGCACACCGGCCAGTACCCGGGCAGCCAGGCCGGCCTCGCCGATCTGTACAACTTCAACCGGGACCACCAGGCGTGGTACCCGGCCGGATACTGGCTGTGGAACCTGCGCGGTCAGATCAGCGCGAACCTGGCCTCGGGCAACTTCGCGCTGAACGTGCCGATCTTCGACATGTACCTCAACGACCTGCCGGCGATCCAGTCCTGGACCAGCGCGAACATGAACGGCAAGGCCGGGGCCTGCGTGCCGGAGACGATGCGGTTCAACGGCAACGGCTACTACAACGGCGGCGGCGTCAACTCCAACGCATCCTGCGCCGTGGCCTCCAGCCCGAGCTTCAACGCCGAGACCATCACCAGCGGCGCCGAGATCGCGCTGTGGATCTGGCAGCAGTACCAGGACACCGGCAGCCTCGCCTTCCTGCAGCGGTACTACCCGGTGCTGCAGCAGACCGCGACGTTCCTGCTGGCCTGGCAGACGGTCGGCTCCGACGGATACCTGCACTCGGTCGACAACGCCCACGAGACGCAGTGGGCGGTCCAGGACCCGACCACCGACATCGCCGCCGACCAGGCGCTGTTCTCCGCCACCGCGAAGGCGGCCACCCTGCTGGGCACCGACGCCTCGCTCGTGTCTCGGCTGCGCACGGCGCTCGGGCAGATCCGGCCCTACGCCCGCACCGACCAGGCCACGCACACCCAGCTGCTCGGCCCGTCCGCCGACGCGTCCGGCACCGACGTCATCGCCAACTCCTACCAGCCGACCGCGGCCACGCACAACACGGAGAACCTGGGGCTGGAGCCGGTGTGGCCGTTCGGCGTGATCGGCGACAACACCGTGGTCAACGGCGACGACCTCACCGCGCTGGCCCGGCGCACCTACAGCCACCGGCAGTACGTCAACACCCCCGACTGGACCTACGACTCCGTGCAGGCGGCCCGGCTCGGCCTGGCCTCCGAGGTCGCCACCACACTGACGAACAGCACGAAGACCTATCAGGTGTACCCGTCCGGGCTCGCCGCCTGGAATCCGGGATCCTTGGACGAGCCGTACATCGAGCACGTCTCCAACGTCGCCGCCACCCTCGACGAGGCGCTGGCCACCGACTACGACGGCACCTTGCGCTTCGCCCCGGCCTGGCCCGCGGGCTGGGACGTCGCGGGCACCGTGTACGTCCAGGGCGGCTCCAAGGTCGACGTCCAGGTCCAGGGCGGCACCCTGGCCACCGCGGCGATCGAGGCGGGCTCCACGCAGACGATGACGGTGCGCAACCCGTGGCCGGGGCAGTCGGCCGAGGTGGTCAACGGCGCCACCGGCGCGACGGTCGTCGCCGCGACCACCGCCGCGACGCTCACCGTCCCCGTGACCGCGGGCCAGTCGTATCTGCTCCAGCGGCCCTCGGCACCGACGATGTCGCTGCCGTTCGCCCCGGTCGGCGGGGCCGCGGCCCGCACGAGCAGGTCGCTGGGCAGCGTCACGATCGGCCTGAGCGGCAACAGCCTGCCGGCGGGCAACACCGTGACCGTGACCAACCCGGGCAGCCAGACGGGCACCGTCGGCACCGCGATCGGCGGCGTCCAGCTGCAGGCCACGGACTCGGCCGCCGGGCAGACCCTGACCTACACGGCCGGCGGACTGCCGGGCGGCCTGTCGATCAGCTCGTCGGGGCTCATCTCCGGCACGCCGACGGCCGCCGGGTCGTTCACGGTCACCGTCACCGCCACGGACGGCACCGGCGCGGCCGGGTCGACGACGTTCACCTGGACGGTCGCCGGCAACGGCCCGGGCAACACGGTGACCGTCACCAGTCCGGGCGACCAGGCCGGCACGGTCGGCACGGCGGTGAGCGGTGTGCAGGTGCAGGCCACGGACTCGGCCGCCGGGCAGACCCTCACCTACTCGGCCACCGGCCTGCCGGGCGGGCTGTCGATCGCCCCCTCGACCGGCCTCGTCTCCGGCACGCCGACCACGGCCGGGTCGTTCACCGTCACCGTCACCGCCACCGACACCACCGGCGCCTCCGGCTCGGCCGCCTTCAGGTGGACGATCACCGGCTCCACGCCGACCGGCACGTGTCACGTGACGTACGCGGTCAACGAGTGGCCGGGCGGCTTCACCGCCAACCTGACGATCACCAACACCGGCACCAGTGCCGTCAACGGCTGGACGCTCAAGTTCTCGTTCCCGGGCGACCAGAAGGTGACAAACGGCTGGAGCGCCACTGTCACCCAGTCCGGCACCGCGGTGACCGCGACAAACGTCAGCTACAACGGTGCCATCCCGCCTGGCGCGAACACCACGTTCGGATTCCAGGGCACGTGGACGTCCAACGACACCGCGCCCAGCGCGTTCACGCTCAACGGGACCGCCTGTACCTGAACCGCCACGACGGGCCCGCGGCCGACCCGTTCGCGGGCCCGTCCTCCTGACTCGTGAGGAGCCTCATGCAGAAGAACAAGATCGGCGCGATCGCCGCCGCGACCCTCGCGCTCGCCGGTGCCGGGGTGGCGGCGGCCCACACGGCCTCCGCGGCGACCGCCGGGTGCCGGGCCACGTACACGATCACCAGCCAGTGGCCGGGCGGCTTCGGCGCGAACGTCGACGTCACCAACCTGGGCGATCCGGTGAACGGCTGGCGGTTGACGTGGACGTTCCCGGGCGGCCAGACCGTCACCCAGGCGTGGAACGCCACCGTCACCCAGTCCGGCGCCGCGGCGACGGCCACCAACGTGGCCTACAACGCGGCGATCGGGACGGGCGCCACGACATCGTTCGGGTTCAACGGCGCCTGGTCGGGCAGCAACGCGGTACCGGCGTCGTTCGCCCTCAACGGCACCACCTGCACCGGCACGACGACCTCACCGAGCGCGTCGGTCTCGGCATCGGCATCGGCGTCGGTCTCGCCAAGCGTCAGCGTCTCGCCGTCCGGCTCGACGCCGCCACCCGGCAACCGGGTCTGCGACCTCTACGCCGCCGGGGGCACGCCCTGCATCGGCGCCCACAGCACGACCCGGGCGCTGTACGCGGCCTACAACGGCCCGCTGTACCAGGTCCAGCGCGGCTCCGACCGGCAGTATCTGGACGTGGGGCTGCTGTCGGCCGGCGGCGTGGCCAACGCGGCCGCGCAGGACACCTTCTGCGGCAGCGCCGCCTGCACGATCACGAAGATCTACGACCAGACGAGCAACCACAACGACCTGCCCATCTCCTGGGGCGGCTTCTGGAAGGGCCCCGGACCCAACGGCGCCGACGTCGGCGCGGACGCCAAGGCCCTGCCCGTCACGGTGAACGGGCACAAGGCGTACGGCATCAAGGTCACGCAGGGCGTCGGCTACCGCATCGACCACGCCAAGAACGCCCCCACCGGCGCCCAGCCCGAGGGCATCTACATGATCACCTCCTCCAACTACGTGAACGACCAATGCTGCTTCGACTACGGCAGCGGCGAAAACTCACACACCGACACCGGCAACGCCACGATGAACGCCATCGAGTGGGGCACCGCGTGCTGGTTCGGCACCTGGGGGAACCCGAAAAACCCGTGCGTCGGCACCGGCCCCTGGGTCGAGGCCGACCTCGAAAACGGCATGTACCACACCAACACCGGCTCCAACAAAGACCCCAACAACTCCGGCGTGCACTACCCGTTCGTCTCCGCCTGGGAAAAGAACAACGGCACCACCAACTTCACCCTCAAATACGGCAACGCCACCACCGGCGGCCTCACCACCACCTTCTCCGGCCCCCTCCCCAACGGCTACTCACCCATGAAGAACGACAGCTCACTGCTGCTCGGCACCGGCGGCGACAACAGCCACACCGGCGTCGGCGAGTTCTTCGAAGGCGCCATCACCGCCGGCTACCCCACCGACGCCACCGAGAACGCGGTCCAGCGCGACGTCACCGCCGCCGCGTACCAATCCTGATCCCGGCCCGGCCGGGACAATGACCCACACCGCTGTCGCGCCGAGCGGTCGGCCTCACCCGCCGCTCGGTGCGACAGCTCCACACCGGCACCGCGACCGCTCGGCCGCCCGCGTACCGATACTGCTCACAACGCCGACTGTCCGGCCGAAAGGCCAAGAAGGGGCCGGACGGTGCATGCGGTGTGAATGGGGGCCAGGTGGCGCAGCGGTCGGGCGGGCGGGACGGCAGCAGCGGCGGGCTACGCCGGTCGCTTGTCGTGCGGATCATGGTCAGCGGGCTCGTCGCGATCGCCGGATCGGTGCTGCTGCTCGGGGTGCAGATCCAGCAGGCCGCGAACCGCGACGCCGACCGGGACGTGCAGCGGCGCACGACGCAGGCGGTGGAGAACCTGGCCCAGCTGTTCGGCCGCTGGCACGACGAGCTCCTCGTCGCGGCGCAGGACGCGGCGCTCGTCGACTGGTTCGCCGAGCCGGGCCGCCGCCCGCAGGACATCACGCAGATCAACGCGATGATGATCAGCCTGCACGGGATCTACCCGCAGCTCATCGACGAGGCGTGCTTCATCGCCGCCTCCGGTCAGGAGCTCGCCCGGCAGGTCAAAGGGCTCGCGGCGCCACCGGCCGATCTGTCGCCGGACGAGTCCGACAATCCGTTCTTCCGGGGCTCCTTCGCCGTCGGCGGTGGCGAGGTGTTCCAAAGCTCGCCGTACGTGTCGCCGGACAGCGACCGCTGGGTTGTCGCCAACTCCACGCCGATCATCGTCGGCGGGCAGAAGGCCGCCATCCTGCACTTCGAGACCAACCTCGACGCCGTACGCGGGGAGCTGCGCCGGGCGCTGGGCCCCGGGATGCGCGCCCGCATCGTCGACGTCGGCCTGGGCAAGGTGCTCGCCGACACCGGCGCCGACGCGCCGATCCTCAACAGCCCGTTCGCGGCGGCCGGAGCGTGGCCGGACGCCGCCGGGCCGGTCCGCGCCGCCGCCGCCGTGAACGCCGGTGCCGGCAACGTCAACCGGTGGCGGATCGAGCTCAGCGCACCCCGGCCGAACCCGTTCACCGCCGGGATGCTGACCCGGACCGGGCTCGGGGTGCTTGTCGCGATGCTGATCGTCGCCGGGGTGGCCTACCGGATCGCGACTGGGACCGCCAGCAGCAGGTCGAGCGGGACATCCGCGCCCGCGCGCAGGCCGTCGTCAACGACACGACGAGCGGCATCACCGACGAGCTCGGCGCCGTCCGCGACCAGGTCGGCGCCGTCCGGACGTCCGGGAGGTCGATCGACGAGCGGGTCTCCGCCGCGGACGCGGTCACCGCGGAGCTGGTCGGCCGCGCCGGTCGGGCCAACGAGGTCCTCGGCGCGTTCACCAGCAGCCTGCGGCGCGTCGACGGCATCGCCAAAGTCATCGGCGGCGTGGCCGGCCAGACGAACCTCCTGGCCCTCAACGCCACCATCGAGGCCGCGCGGGCCGGCGAGGCCGGTAAAGGCTTCGCCGTCGTCGCCGGCGAGGTCAAGAACCTGGCCAACGAGACAGCCCGTTCCACCGCCGACATCACCGACACCATCCGGACGCTCGAGCGCGACGCCGCCGAGACGACAACTGTCATCGCCGCCATGGTCGAGGGCATCGAGGGCATCCGTGACGCCACCAACCAGGTCAAACAGGTCGTAGCCGAGCAGTCCGGCACCGTCGCGCAGCTCGAGAACGGCGTCGACCAGGCCCTCACCCGCATCGAGTCCATGGCCCGGGTCACCGAGGAGATGGAACGCCGCGGCAAACGGCGGCACCTGACAAGCGGCCCGGTCCAGCTCGGCCCCGGCCGTGACGCGACCCTGGTCGACCTCAGCGAAGGCGGCCTACGGTGCGTCGTCAACGCCGGCCCGCGACCCGCGGAAGGCGACACGCTCACCGTGGAACTCCCCCTGACCGCAACCGGCGAGCCGCTGCGCCTCACCGCCAAGGTCGTCCACCAGCACGATGACGGCAGCATCGGCCTGCAGTTCCTGAACCCGTCACCGGACGCGGTCGCGGATCTGCGACAGGCAATGGCACAGCCCTCGTAGCCGCGCGGTCGCGGGGTGGACGCGACAGGCCGTCGCATCCACCCCGTGGGCCGTATCCGTGCTCCCGGCCCTGTCCGCGCCGATCAGCAGAAGTAGCCGTCGATCACGTAGCCCGAGCGGTTCAGGATCGGGCTGTAGCCGTACAGCATGTTGTTGGCCGCGTGGTAGGAGACCGCGAAGTGCCAGCCGTCCTCCAGGTGGTCGACCGCGTGGCCGTCGGGCTTGGCCTCGCTGCGCAGGTAGAGGCCGTCGGCGTGGCAGATGGTCTCGGTGACCCCGTCGCGGCCGTTGGCGGCGGCGGCCGGCGTGGCGGTCGCGGCCAGGCCCAGGGCCGTCGTGGCGAGTGCGGCGATGGCGATGATCCGGGTACGCATGCGGTGTCCTCCTCAGCTCATGCAGTTCAGTTGCATCCAGCCCCAGTCGTTCGGGCCGAAGTCCTGGGTGTAGCCCCAGCCGTTGTTCTCGGCCTGGGCGCCGTGGGTGTGGCCGACGTCGTTGCCGTAGTAGAGGGTGCGGATCAGGTCGAACGGGCCCTCGCCGACCGTGTAGTGGGCGTAGAAGCTCGCCGAATCGCAGATCACCGAGTGGTGCTCGGGCGGGGTGGCGGCGCCGGCCGGAGTGGCGGCGGCTCCGATGAGGGCACCGGCGGTGGCCAGCGCGACAATGGTCTTCTTCATGGCGCGGTCCTTTCTCAATCGTTGTCGTTGAACAGCGGGGCCGGGCGGGTCACGCAGCCGATGGGCACGAAACCCCAGCCCTGGACGTCGTCGCGCACGATCGCGGCGGCGCCGTCGTTCGTGGTGAAGCGGTACCTGACGGTCGCGCCGATGCCACCGGCGGCCGGGTTCGCCCAGTGACCGCCGTTGGCGGCGAAGTCACTGCCGTGGAAGTAGTTGTAGTAGAGGGTGCAGCCGCTGACGGCCGGTACCGCCGAACCGTCCGTGGCCTCGTGCGCTGCGGCGTTGTAGTCCCGCCCGACCGTGCGCCGGTGCGACAGCGCCTCCCGGGTCGCCGCCGAGCAGCTGTCGGCGACGTCGCCCCGGTCCGCGCCCAGGGATCCGGGCAGGACCCAGCCGCACATGTTGACGCCGGTGACCGCCCGGCCGTAGTGCCAGTTCCCGGTGGTCGTGACCTCGTTGTCGAAGGTGTCCGCGGGCATGGCGCGGCCGATGTAGTACCCACTGGGTTTGTTCACGATCCAACTGCCGCCGCCCGCGATGGGCTGCCCGGTGCTCGGCGACGGTGCGGTCTGAATCGCGTGTGTGTGCCCGGCGTACGCCGCTTGTGCGCCGGCCAGCACCGCGACCGTCACGCCCCCGGCGCCCAGGAGGGCCATCCGTCTGTCCATGACTCGTTGGTATGCCGGTGCGCGGCCGTTCGGCTACGCTTGCGGACGGACCCGGATAGACCCGAATGGATTCGACGGAGTGCTCGGATGGATTCGGACGGCGCCACCACGCCAGCCGTTGCCCAGTTCCTGACCGACCTGCGGGCCCTGCGCGCCGCGGCCGGCGCGCCCAGCTACTCGACCCTCGCCCGCGAGTCCGGCCTGCCCCGCAGCACCCTGCACGATGCGCTGCGCGGCCACCGCCTCCCGAGCCGCGAGGTGACCATCGGCCTGGTCCGCGCCTGCGGCGGCGACCCGGCCGAGTGGCAGGACCGCTGGACCGCGCTGCGCGCCGCGCTGGACACCCCGCCGCCGTCCGACCAGGCCGTCCGGCCCGTTTCGGACGGCACCGGACGGCCGTTCTGGCGCCGCCGGCCCCGCACCGTCGCCGCGGCGGCCGCCCTCCTGCTCGCCGCGGGTCTCGTCGGCGGCTGGTCCGCCTGGCACCGCGGCGACTGCGCCGGCGAGCGCGTCTACCGCGTCGACGAGGCCGGCGCCGTCCTCGACGCCGACGGCCACCCGATCGGCCGGGTCGACGCCGGCGACACGGTCCGCGTCAAGAGCCTGGCCCATGACCGTTTTCCGCATCGGTACTTCGGGACAGTCGACGCCTCCGGCACGACCGGCTACCTCGACGAGGCGAAACTCACCTACCAGCGCACCGGCTGCTGAACAGAACCGGACCGCCGCCACGGGGCCGGACACGCGCGGCCAGAATGCTCATCCGGTGCGGGCCGAGCCGGCGGCGCCGAACCAGAAGCCGAAACTCAAGACCAACGACGGGACCAGCAGCACCACACCGACGACGATCGCGGCAACGGCCCGCCGCCGACCACTGCCACCGCGCCGGGTGCGGCGCAGGTGCACCGCGCCGAACACGATCGCGGCGACGGCGGGCACCCCGAACCCGCACAGCGACAGCGGCACGGCCAGCACCGCGGCGCACACCGCGACCACGGCGGCCACGGTGCCGACCGGAGCCGCCACCGGCCCCGCATATTGCCAGGCCGCGGCCACCGCTCCCCCGGGGGCCGTTCCCCCGGCGGCCGCGGGGGCCGGCGTGGCGGTGCCGCCGCCCGGAGAGGGAGCCGCCGCCGGCGATACGGTCGCGGTGTCGCTCGGGGACCAGCCGGGATCGGTCGGCCACGGGGCCGGGACCGGCTCGCTGGACCAGGCCGGCGCTCCGGGGTCGAAGGCGGGCGCCGGAGCGGGGTCGGCCGGCCGGCCCGAGTCCCAACCGGACTGGTGGTGGCCGTGATGGCCGCTGTCGTGATGCGGGTCCACGACACCATCCTGCCGGACCGGCCCGGGCCCGCCGGACCGGGATCGGGTCTGCCGGGACGCTCCCGCGTGCGGCCGGGGCTGCGACAGGACGGCGGCCCGGTCGCCGCGGTGGCCGAACCGGCCGTCAGGCGGGCGGGCCGGCGACGGCCGCCGCACCGCGAAACACCGCCGCGTGGCGGGCGGCGAAGTCGGCGAACTCAGTCGGCCGCACCCCGAACGCCCGATGGGTGTCCAGGTGCACCGATGAGCGGCCGAGCCGGCGGCGCTCGGCGAACAACTGCGCGAACGCGGCGGCGCGCGGCGGCGGATGGCCCGCGGCCAGCCACTGCCGGTGGCGCTCCTCGGGGGGCACGTCGACGTAGCGCACGGGCCGGCCGGTGGCGGCGGCGATGCGGCCCGCGACCTCATCCATGTCGAGCGCCTCCGGGCCGGTCATCCGGTAGGTCCGGCCCTCGTGACCGGGCGTGGTGAGGATCCGGTAGGCGACGGCCGCGATGTCGGCGATGTCGACCGGCGCGAGGGTTGTCGCACCCAACGGCAGGCGCAGTTCACCGACGCGGGCGATGTCCGCCGCCTCCTCCAGGTACACCTGCATGAACTGGCTCGGGCGCAGCATCGTCCAGGCGAGGCCCGACGCCGACAGGTACCGCTGGACCTGCTCGTGACTGCGGGTCGAGCGGAACCGCTCCGGGTCGAAGCCGTCGACGGAGTCCTGGCCGGAGAACTTCACCACGTGCCGGACGCCGGCCGCCCGGGCCGCGTCGATGAAGGTGCACTGGGTCTCCAGCAGCAGCGGCCCGGCCCCCGAGATCATCAGCACCCGGTCCACGCCGGTCAGCGCGGGGCCGAGGGTGTCCGGTTCGAGCATGTCGCCCACAACGGTCTCGACGCCGGGCGCAGCGATGGCCGAGGCCTTCTCCGCCGAGCGGACCAGGGCCCGGACCGGCTCGCCCCGCCGGGCGAACTCCCGGACGACCGCCGAGCCCGGCCGGCCGTTGGCTCCAGTGATCAGTAGCACGGTGACTCCCTCATCGTGGCGAGTGTCGGCGTCCCGGTGACGGCCGCATCCGTTGATCGCCGCCGTACCGCGGTTTTGGACGCCGGTTCCGGTCCGACTTGCGGGTCGAGCCGCGACAGGGAGGTACAGGACGATCCGAGCGAGCAGGAGCGAATCATGAGTGCACGTCCGCCGGCGCCAACGGGCCCGTATGTCATCGCCACCGTGCTGACCTCGCTGGACGGCCGGACCGACGACCCGATGCGCTTCGCCGGGCCGTACTTCGACGCCGACGCGCAGGACGAGGCCGCGCACATCCTCGACGACTGTGCCGGCGTGCTGTTCGGCCGCCGTACGTACGAGGCGTTCGCCGGCGCCTGGGCGGGCGCGTCCGGTGCGTTCGCCGACCGGATCAACGCCCTGCCCAAGTACGTGGTTGCGGCCCGCCTCGATCGCACCCGCTGGTCGAACTCGCACCTGCTCAGCGGCGACGCCGCCGGTGAGGTGGCCGCGCTGAAGCAGCGGTCGGCGGGTGGGCTGGCGATCTACGGACTCGGCCGGCTCACCCGCACGCTCCTGGGCCACGGGCTCGTCGATCGGGTCCGGTTCAATGTGCACCCGGTGCTGGCCGGCGGCCCGCCGGCCGAGGTGGACGACCGGCCGGAAGCCTTCGCGTTGCAGTCGGCACGGACCCGCGCGTCGGGTGTCGTCGTGCTCGACTACGCCGTCCGGTCCGGACCGGCGCGGCCCGCCGGCGACCGGCCCTAGCCTCGGCGATCCGGCGGGCGGCCGGCGCCCACGGCCGCCCGCCGGCGCTGCAGCTCGCGCCGCTCGACAGCGTTGTCGGACAGCTCGATCGCCCGGCCGAACGCGGCCTGCGCGCCGGACCGGTCACCCGAGCGCCAGAGGAGGTCGGCCCGCACCGCGTGCAGGGGCTGGTAGTCGGCAAGCGCGGGCTCGTCGAGCAGCGGGCGCAGCAACGCGAGCGCCCGCTGCGGGCCATGGGCGAACCCTACGGCGGCGCAGTGGTTCAGGGCGACGACCGGCGACGGCTGCAGCTCGTAGAGCACCTCGTACAGCTCGGCGATCTCCAGCCACGGCACCTTCCCGGACGGCCGGCTCTGCATCGCCGCGATCGCGGCCTGCACGAGGTACGGTCCATGCCGGCCGGGCTGGATCGCCCGATCCAGCGCCGCGAACCCCTCCGCGATCAGCTCGCGGTCCCACCGGGACCGGTCCTGATCCTCCAGGGCCACGAACGCCCCGGCCCCGTCCGTTCGCGCGGCGCGGCGGGCGTCGGTCAGCAGCAGCAGGCTCAGCAGCGCCCACGCCTCCGGCTCGTCCGGCAGGAGGCCGCAGACCAGCCGGGCCAGCCGGATGGCCTCGCCGGCCAGGTCCGGCCGCCCGAGCGTGTCGCCGTCGCTGGCGACGTAGCCCTCGTTGAAGATCAGGTAGACGACGCTGAGCACGGCCGTCAGCCGCTGCGGAAGCTCCTCGGCGGGCGGCACGACGTAGGGAATGTTCGCCTCCGCGATCTTCCGTTTCGCCCGCACGATGCGCTTGCCCAGCGTCGGCTCCGCGACCAGGAACGCGCGGGCGATCTCACCGGTACGCAGCCCCGCCACGACCCGGAGCGTCAGCGCCACCCGGGCGGCCAGGTCCAGGGCCGGATGGCAGCAGGTGAAGATCAGTCGTAGCTGATCGTCGACGATGGCCCCGGATTCCAGCCCCGTGTCGGCCTCCGCCGTGTCGAATCGGGCGAGCACGGCGAGGTTGGCGGCCCGGTCGGCCTGGGCCCGGTCCCGGCGGAGGCGGTCGATCGCCCGCCGCCGGGCGGTCACCGACAGCCAGCCGGCGGGGTTGGCCGGAACCCCGTGGCTCGGCCAGGCCTGCAGGGCGGCGGCCATCGCCTCCTGCAGCGCTTCTTCGGCCACGTCGAACGATCCGACCAACCGGATCAGTGTGGCCAGGACGGCCGGCCGGTCCCGGCGGAACACGGCTTCGAGGGTCGCGGCGGTCTCGGCTTCGGACGTCATCGCGGTGCCCTCACGAGCCCGCCGGCTCGCCCTCGACACCTGCGGACCGGCCCACGGGCCGGATCTCCACGGACCCGTACTCCGCGATCGGCAGCGCCGCCGCCCGGCGAACCGCATCGTCGAGGTCGTCGCAGTCGAGCAGGTAGACCCCGGCCAGCGTCTCCTTCGTTGTCGCGAACGGTCCGTCGGTGAGCTGCACCTGAGCGCCGCGGACCCGGACGGTGGTCGCCGTGTCGGCATCGGCGAGCCGCACGTTGGCCATCAGGACCCCGGCTTCGCGGAGCTTCTCGGTGAGCTGCATCCACCGCGGCAGGTCGGCGGTCCTGTCCTCGGTGTCCTGCGCGGACCGGTACAGCAGCAGCGCGTATTGCGTCATCTGGTCGCCCTCTCGTCTCGTCCCGGCACTTGCGCCCCCTGTCTGTCGCGGCCGGCCGGCCGCGTTGGACACCGTTCCAGGGAATTTCCGGCGCAAAGAGGGGCTCGCCGGGCGCCCCTTTTCCCGGGCCGCGGTGTCTACCTCACCGGAGACCGAAACCACCACCTAGGGAGCATCGCATGGGAAAGATCGTCATCAGCACGAACTCGTCGCTCGACGGCGTCGTCCAGGACCCGACCGGCGACGAGGGCTTCCGGCTCGGCGGCTGGTTCACCCGGGCCGAGCCGGCCGACCTCCGGGCGTGGACCGAGTTCGCGACCGCCGAGACGCGCGACACCGCGGCGCTCCTGCTGGGTCGGCGCAGCGACGAGTGGTTCGCCGAGCGGTGGACCGCGCGCAGCGGCGCGTGGGCGGACAGCATGAACGCACTGCCCAAGTACGTCGTGTCCGCGACCCTGCACCAGCCCCGGTGGACGAACGCGACGGTGCTGCGGGGCGACGCCGTCACCGAGGTCACCAGGCTGCGGGACGAGCTGGACGGCGACATCGTCGTCTTTGCCAGCTACCGGCTCGGGCAGACGCTGCTCGAGCACGACCTCGTCGACGAACTGCGGCTGGTGGTCTTCCCGGTCGTCCTCGGAGCCGGCCGGCGCCTGTTCGCGGAGACGAGCCGGGCCAAGCCCATGCGCCTGGTCGGCACCCGCGCCCTCGGTGACAACCTCAACCTGGTCACCTACCGGCCGGACCGTCGCGGCCACGCCTGATCATCCGCGGGCGGCCGCGTCGCTGCCGGACGGCGCGATGTAGTACAGGGCCGCATGTGCGCGCCCGGGGGCTCCAGCTGGTGAAACGTACATGGCGACATTGACAGCCATCGTGTGAGCGCTAACATCAGACACCGTCGCTGACCTCCGCCCGATCGGTCCGCCGTACGGCCCTCGCTCTGCCAAGCCCGGGCCCGCACGCGACGCCGACGCCGCATCGCCGTGTGCCTGCCGATGCGCGCGGTGTCTCCGGATGACCGCTGCGGCCCGCAAGCATGGCAGTGCCCTCACCTCTGGAGACCTCATGCTCGCTCGCTCACGAAGACTCACCGCCGCGCTGGCCGCCTCGGCCGCGGCCGGCGGCATCATCACCTGGGGTGTCGCCGGCGCCGGTCCGGCATCGGCGGCGGCCGGCTGCCGGGTCGACTACAAGGTCACCAACCAGTGGCAGGGCGGCTTCGGCGCCGACGTCACCGTCACCAACCTCGGCGACCCCATCAGCGGCTGGGCCCTGACCTGGACCTACACCGCCGGCCAGTCCGTCGCCCAGGCGTGGAACGCCGCCGTCACCCAGTCCGGCACAACCGTCACCGCGAAGAACGTCGACTACAACGCCAACCTCGCCATCGGGGGTACCGCGAACTTCGGCTTCAACGGCGCCTGGAACAACGCGACGAATCCCGTCCCGGCCGCCTTCGCGCTCAACGGTGTCGCCTGCACCGGCGCCCCGGCCACCGGCAGCCCGGCGCCGTCGCGGTCGACCGGCTCCTCGCCGTCGGCCTCCGCGAGCCCGTCGCGCTCCACCGGCCCGAGCCCGTCGCAGTCAGCGTCGTATCCGCCGCCGCCGTCGTCGTACCCGGCGCCGATGTACGTGGCCGGGGACACCGGGGTGCACGACCCGACGATCGTGAAGCGGCCCGAGGGCGGGTACATCATCGCGTACACCGGCACCAACATCGCGTTGAAGACGTCGACGGACCGGGTCACCTGGCGCAACGCCGGGGCCGCGTTCCCGTCGGGAGCGTCGTGGACGCTGCCGTACACCGGCAACAGCCCGAGCCTCTGGGCGCCGGACATCTCCTACCGCAACGGCCGCTACGTCATGTACTACGCCGCCTCCACCTTCGGCTCGAACCACTCGGCGATCTTCCTGGCCACCAGCCCCACCGGCGCCTCCGGCAGCTGGACCAACCAGGGCCTGGTCATCGAGTCGCGCACCTCCGACAACTTCAACGCCATCGACCCCAACCTGTACGTCGACGACCAGGGCCGCTGGTGGCTGTCGTTCGGCTCCTTCTGGTCCGGCATCAAACTCGTCCAGCTCGACCCGGCGACCGGCAAACGCAGCGACAGCACCATCCGCGCCATCGCCGGGCGGGGCGGCGGCGCGATCGAGGCGCCGTTCGTGTTCAAGCACGGCGCCTACTACTACCAGTACGTGTCCTTCGACCTGTGCTGCAAGGGCGCCTCGAGCACGTACCGGGTGATGGTCGGCCGCTCCACCAGCCCCACCGGCCCGTTCCTGGACCGCAGCGGCAAGGACATGAACTCCGGCGGCGGCACCGAGATCCTCGCCGGCCACGGCGGCATCCACGGGCCCGGCCACGAGGCGGTCCTCGCCGACACCGACGGCGACTACCTCGTGTACCACTACTACGCCGACAGCGGCGCGTCATACCTCGGCATCAACCACATCGGCTACGACGGCGGAGGCTGGCCCTACGTCTACTGAACCGTCCGGCCGGACGCCGGCACCGGCTCGTTCACCCGCCCACCGGCCGGCCCGGGCGGCGTGCTTCGCTTGATGACGTGATGAGTGCTGAGGCTGCCCTGCTGGCGTCGACCGCGGCCCACTTCGGCTTCCAGGCGACGGTCACGGTGATGGTGTACCCGGCGCTGGCGAGGGTTCCCGCGGCGCAGTGGCGGGTGGCGCACGACGCTCATTCCCGGGCGATCACCGGCCTTGTCGTGATCGTCTACGGCGCGCTGGTGCTGACCGGGGGCTGGGCGCTGTGGTCGGGGCCGAATGCCTGGACGCTCGTGGCCCTGGCGGCCACCGCGGTGGCGCTGGCGGTCACGGCGGTGGCCGCGGCCCCGGCTCACGCGCGGTTGGGCGGCGGGCACGACCCGGAGCGGATCGCGGCCCTGCTGCGCATCGACCGCATCCGCGCCGTGGCCTCGACCATCGCCGTGGCCGCGGCCGCCATCGCGCTGTCGTGAGCACCGCGCCTCGACCGAGCCGGGGGCACGAGGCCATCTCCCGGGCCCGGCACACGGCTGCGGTCGGGGCGCCTGAACCCGGCAGCCGTCCGGCTCGGCCCGATAAGCGTCGGCCCCGACCGGTGACTGCCGGCCGGGGCACGGGGCCGCGCGGCCCTTTGGGCTCAGGAGCCGGTGACGGCCGTGGACTCGCCGGTGGCGGGGTCCACGGTCTCCTCGTAGACGCCGTCGCCGTCGGCGTCGATCGCAATGAGGTCGACCTCGCCGTCGCCGTCCGTGTCGGCTTCCAGCACGTTGGCGCCGTCGTCGAGGGTGTAGACCTTGGCCTGGTCGACGACGCCGTCGCCGTTGAGGTCCTTGTCGTCGAGGGTGACGTACTCTTCGCTCATAATCGGGGTGGTCCTCCGGTCGCAGGTGTGGGAAGCGTAGCGGCCTCGAGGGCCCTCACTCCCGCGGGTCGGCGGCTGTACGCGGACCGGCCGGGACACCCGGGTCGCGGACTCCCGTCGGCGCGTGACCACCACCACGCCGTTCGTGTGGGTGCCGGGGCACACGGGGTGGCACGGCGGGTGCACAATCTGGATCGCACACGTCAACGATGCGTGGTCGCTCTGGGGTTCGTGCAGGGCGGCCGACGGGGTTTGGAGCAGTTTGTGCGCGGTCAGTCGCTGGTCGGCAAGGTCGGCGTGGTGGTCACCGCGGTGCGTGGGGGTGACCTGCCCGGCGAGATCCGTATCGTGGTCCAGGGCATACCGCACCACTACCTCGCCTATGCCGTCGAGCCGCTGCCGGCTGGGGCCGAGGTGCTCGTCATCCACTTCCGCGGCACGCGTCAGGTCGACGTGGAACCGTGGCCGCCGATTGCGGCGGACCACACCACTACTGGCTGAGAGAGGCCAACCCGATGTTCGGTTACCGTGTACCCGCCCCGAACGAAGCCCTGCTGATCAGCGGCAGGAAGCAGCGCGGAGCCGATGCCCTGCCGTTCAAGATCGTCACCGGGCACGGCGCGTTCGTCGTGCCGATCTTCTCCAAGGCGACCCGGCTGACCCTGGCCATGCAGGAAGCCGAGGTCGAGGAGGACTGCTACACCCAGCAGGGCCTGACCCTGCACGTCCAGGCCGTGATCGCGTTCAAGGTGGGCGATGACCACGAGTCGATCGCCGCCGCGGCCCGCCGGTTCCAGGGTGACCAGTCGCAGATGCCGGTGCTCGTCGGCCGGATCTTCAGCGGGCACCTGCGCAGCATCATCGGCAGCATGACGGTGGAGGCGATCATCCGCGAGCAGCAGACGCTCGCCGACGCGATCGTCGACGCGAGCAAGACCGAGATGGCCCGCATCGGGCTGGAGATCGACTCGCTGCAGATCAGCAGCATCCACGACAAGGGCGTCGGCTACATCAAGGCGCTCGCGGCCCCGCACCAGGCCCGGGTCAACCAGGAAGCCAACGTCGCCCAGGCCGTTGCGGACCAGGCAAGCGCGATGGCCCGCCAGGAGAGCACGCGCAACCAGGCCGAGTACGCCCGCCAGACGGCCATCGCCCAGGCCCGCTACCAGGCCGAGATCGACCAGGCCCAGCAGACCGCGGCGCAGGCCGGCCCGCTGGCGGCCGCGCAGGCGCAGCAGCACGTGCTGGCCGAGCAGGCGCTCGTCGCGCAGAAGAACGCCGAGCTGCGCCAGGCCCAGCTCATCGCCGAGGTCATCCGCCCCGCCCAGGCCGAGGCGGAGCGGATCGTCACCCTCGCCCGCGCCGACGCCGACGCCACGAAGCTGTCCGCGGAGGCCGCCGCCGCGCAGGGCCGCATCGCCCTCGACCAGATGATGATCGAGCAGCTGCCGGACCTGCTCCGCGCGGCCGCGGAGGGTCTGCAGGGGGCCAACCTCACCGTGCTGGACGGGGCCGAGGGGCTCAACAGCGTCGTGGCCTCGCTCGCCGCCCAGGGGACCATGCTGCTGGACGCCGTGCGCAAAGGCATGACCGCCACACCGGCCGCCGAGCCCACCACCTCAACGGATGTCGCCCGGCGCGACGCGGGGTGATCCTGCCCGCGCTGGTGCACCGACCGGCGGAACGCGCCGAGCCGGGAAGTTGAGGGGATGGGAGACGGTCACCGATCCGCGGGCAGGATTTGTGTCGGGCCGTACCGGGCATGCTCACCGGCATGATTGTGGTGAGCGGCGCGAGCGGGAACGTCGGCGTGGAGCTCGTGCGGGTGCTCGGTGCTGCCGGTCAGGCGGTGCGGCCGCTGCGCCATGCGGACGGTGAAGACCTCAACGACCCGGCTTCGCTGCGCTCGGCCCTGGACGGCGCCGACGGCCTGTTCCTGTTGCCCGGGTACGCCGACATGCCGGGCCTGTACGCGCAGGCCGCGGCGGCCGGGGTGCGGCGGGTGGTGCAGCTTTCCGGCGCGTCGGCGGCGAGCGGCGACCGGTCCAACGCGGTGACCGCGTACATGATCCGCTCCGAGGAGGCGGCGCGGTCGAGTGCCGTCGAGTGGACGATCCTGCGCCCGAGCGCGTTCGCGGCGAACGCCCTGCGCTGGCTGCCGCAGCTGCGCGACGGCGACGAGGTCCGCCTGCAGTACCCGGAGGTGGCCGCTGCGGTGATCGACCCGCTCGACATCGCCCGCGTCGCGGCGGCCGCGCTGACCGGCGACGGGCACGCCGGCCGGATCTACCGGTTGACCGGTCCGCAAGCGCTACGGCCGGCCGAGCAGCTGGCCATCCTCGGCGCGGCGCTCGGTCGCGAGCTGGTTGCGGTACCCCTGAGCAATGCACAGACCCGGGCCGAACAGCGCGCATCGATGCCCGAGGAGTACGCCGAGGCGTTCTGGAACTTCTACGCCGAAGGCGCGCTTGACGAATCCGTCGTGACCGACGCCGTGGAGCGGGCGACCGGGACGCCACCGCGGTCGTTCGCCGCCTGGTGCGAGGCCCACGCCGCCGAGTTCGCCGCGTGACGCCGTCCAGGCCGGCCTGAGCGACCGGGCCCGCACCACGCGGCCGGGCGGGCCGGTCGCCTCAGCCCCGCAGCACCGCATCATCGGTGGAAGCCGGGAGCGGGGCCGGCGGCTGCTGGGCCGATGCGGCGACCGTGCGGTTGCGGCCCGCGTGCTTGGCCTCGTACAGGGCGGCATCGGCCCGGGCGATCAGCTCGTCCGACGTCTCGGTGGTGTTCCAGACGGCGACGCCGCAGGAGAACGTCTGCGCCGCGGGCGTGACGGGGCGGAGCCGTTCGATGACCGCACCGGCGGCGTGGATGTCGGTGCTGGGCAGCAGGATGATGAACTCCTCGCCGCCGTACCGGGCCAGCAGGTCCGACTGCCGCAGCTGGCCGGTCCATGCGGCGGCGGCCTCCTTGAGCAGCCGGTCGCCGGCCTGGTGGCCGCGGGTGTCGTTGAACGCCTTGAAGTGGTCGAGGTCGATCATGCAGATGCTGACGGGCCGGCCGCTCTGCCGGGCATGCTCGAGCACCCGGGGCAGCTCATCGCCCCAGGCGCGCCGGTTCGGCAGGCCGGTGAGCTCGTCGCGGCGGGCCAGCTCGCGCACCTGGTCGCTCTGGCGCTCCACGAACCGCAGCAGCACCGTGAGCCGGGTGACCACCAGCACCGACATGATCGTCGAGCCGGCGGCGATGGCGGCACCGTGCTGGAACCCGTCGTGCGACGTCTGCAGCAGCAGCACGGCGGGGGCCATGAGCAGGGCCAGCAGCAGCATCGACATGAGCGGGATGCCCGGCGGCCGCGGTGCCGCGGCGAGGCGCTGCACGTCGGTGGCGGTGGCGTGGCGGGCGGCATAGCCGAGGATCACGAACGCCGCGAAGTAGAAGACGTCGACGCCGCGGGTCACCCAGCCGGGCACGCTGTGCGCGCCGATGAGCAGCCAGATGAGGTCACCGCCGAGGAAGCAGAGCAGTCCGGTGGCGAGCCACGGTGGTGCGGTACCCCATCGGGCGCGCCGGGTCCCGGCACCGCTGTTGCTGCGCACGAGGATCAGCGCCATGAAGATCAGCAGAAGATCACCGACGGGGTACGCCACCCGGACGAGCTGCCCGAACAGCGAGTAGCTGCCGTCCTGCAGGGCGGGGTCGATGGCGTACACCCAGGCCAGGACCCCGATGCCGGAGGTGATCGTGGCGGCGTCGAGCATGGCCGGCCGGATCAGCCGCGGTGGCCAGCGCCGGATCATGAGGCCGATGCTGCCCAGCACCGCCGGATAGAACAGCAGGTAGAAGGCGTCGGCGACGGTCGGGTAGGCGTCGCTCTGCAGCACCTCGGACACGATGGTGTTCGGCACCACGGCGGTGCCGTTCGCGAGTATGCCGAGTGCGAGCAGATGCCAGGCGGTCCGGTCGGACCGCGGCAGGCGGGCGACGGCGAACACGATCACCGCGACCGGCCCCAGCGTGTTGACGATGGACCAGCTCGTCTCCGCCCACGGGCCGAGTGTCACCGGCACATAACCGGCAATGGCCAGCATCATCGCGGCGAGGTACACCCGCCACCACCGCACACTCATAGGCCCAGAAGACCCCATCCGGGCGGCGCGCTTGAGCGGAATACAGGTGCAAAAAGGGTGTAATGGCGCGATACCGTGTCGCCGCGCCGTCCACCTCCCAGCCGATTGGGCCGACGCTCCGATCACCGTACCTGTCGCCTGTCATTTGCTATTGCCATTGACTTGCAATAAAAATCGTGCAGGCCGCCGCCGGCGGCGCTGCCCGCAGCCCACTGATCCGCCGCCACGGCGGCGAACGACCCCAGCAGTTCCGCGCCTACCTGCGCGCCGTCACCAACATCGGCGTCTCCATCGGCGCCCTGTTCGCCGGCTGGGCCGTCCAGACCGGCACCACCACCGCCTGCGACCTGATGGTGTGGGCGATCGCCGCGCTGACCGTGGCATCGGCGGCCTTCCTGGTGCTCCTCCCGCCCGCGACCGCGCCGCCGCCCGGCACCGGTCCCGGCCCGCGGTGGGCGGCGCTGCGCGACCGGCCCTGGCCTTCCTCGCCGCCTGCTGCCTCGTCTCCGGCACCACCGGCGTCCCCGCCTGGGCCGCCGCCACCCTGCTCATCACCGCCGTCATCGTCCACACCACCGGCGAACTCTGGCACGCCGCCGCCGGGTTCGAGGTCTCCTTCGCCCTCGCCCCCGAACACGCCACCGGGCAGTATCTCGGCGTCTTCGGCCTCGGCGCCGGTCTCGCCGAAGCCTTCGGACCGGCCCTGCTCATCGGCCTGTGCATCGAATGGGGCCGCCCCGGCTGGTACGTCACCGGCGCCATGTTCGCCGTCACGGGCGCCGCGGTGCCGGCCGCCGTCCGCTACGCCGAGCGCCACCGCTCCCCCCGCCCCCAGAATGGGAACCATGCACGAGGACGTTCGCCGCGGCCGACCGATCCGAGACCTCGGCGACTGGACGATCGACCGGCTCGAAGCGTTCACCACAGCCCACGACGGTGAAGCGCTGGAGCAGGTCCGGGTGGTCGCGCAGGCGCACGTCTACCGGTCCGGCGAACCACGACCCGCTCGCTTGCGGTGGGCCAAGCTGTCCCTGCTCGCCAACGCACGGCTGCACGGCGACGACCCATGGGAACAGGCCCGGATGGCCGGCCAGGCCTTCGCGCTGCGCACCTGGGTCATCGAGCATCTCGGCCCCGACGCCGACCCGGACTGGGATCCGGCGGTCCTCGCCGCCGACACGCTCGCCGCGCTCCCCGCCGGCCCGGACGACGCTCGCGCGAGGTGTGCGGGCCGGCGCGACCTCCCGGTTGAGCACATGGGCGAGCTACGCCGCCAGAAGAACCTGTCGGCCCATGCGAGCCGGCTCGCCGCCATCCTGCCGCCCGGCGCCGCCAAGGATCGGATCGCCGCCTGGGCCGCAGTGCACAACCTGCTGCCGTGAGCCACCACCCGGCCGCGAAGGCCATATGGTGCGGCCGGTAGCCTGACGATCGTGGTGGACTGGAGCCTGCGGCCAGCCTCCGGTGCGGACGTCGAGGTGATCGCCGAGCTGCGGGCCGTCGTGCTCCGCGCCGACCTCGAGCGGCTCGGGCGGTACGACGAGCAGCGGGTCCGCCAACGGCTGCGCGACGCCTTCGCGCCGGAACACACGCGGGTCATCGAGGTAGGGCGGGCGTTCGCCGGGTGCGTGGCGGTGCGACCGGACGCCGACGCCGCCTGGCTGGAGCACTTCTACCTCGCGCCGCACCTGCAGGGGGCCGGCATCGGCGCGTCGGTACTGGATGCACTCCTACGGCAGGGCGACCGCGACGGCACCCGCATCCGTCTCAACGTCCTGCAGGGCAGTAGGGCCCGGCGGCTGTACGAGCGGCACGGCTTCGTCGTCGAGCGCGAGGACCCGGTCGACGTCCTCATGGTCCGCCAACCCGCGCGGCCGGACGCCGACGGCCACGCCGACGGCGTCCAAGCCGGCGCGACACGGAAAGCTCTGCGCTGAAAACGACGACGGGGACGCCCGGATGGTCGGCGAGCACCTGCGCGGCCTGCTCCGATCGGGCCGGACGGTGCGTCGTCCGGCCCGATCGGGGCGTGCAGGCGATCAGCTGCAGGTGGAGCCGTTGAGCTTGAAGCCGGTCGGGGCGCCGGCGTTGCCGGTGTGGGTGGCCTGGTAGCCGATGGTGGTGGAGGCACCCGGGGCGAGGGTGCCGTTGTAGCTGACGTTCGTCGCGGTCACCGTCCCGCTGGCCGGCGAGTAGGTGGCGCTCCAGCCGCCGGTGATGGCCTGCCCGGCGGGCAGGGTGAAGACCAGGTTCCAGGCGTTGATGGCCGTGGTACCGGTGTTGGTGATCGTGATGTTGTTGGTCAGGCCCGTGTTCCAGGCGCTCACCGCGTTGACGATCTTGCAGGCTCCGGTACCGGCCGGGCTGCTGGCCGAGCGGGAAGGCGACGGCGAGGCCGACGTCCTGCTCGGGGACGGCGAGACCGGCGGGGAGCTGGGAGGCGTGCTGCCGACGGCGGTGATGATGGCGTTGATGATGCCCTGCTGGGTCACGGTGTTGTTGCTGCGGTTGAACAGGCCGAACCCGTACTGGCCGTTGTAGCCGTTGTCCCAGTAGGCGGTCGCGCCGCCGTACTTCTTCGCGGTGGCGACAAGGGCTTTGGCGAAGTTCGCGCGGTAGGTGTTGTTCGCCGGGTCGGCCGACGTCTTGTCGACCGAGCCGTACTCACCGACGAAGAACGGATAGCCCTTGGTGACGAAGGTGTCGTACATCTTCTTGAGCGTGGAGTCCATGTAGTCTTCCTGGCCCCAGGTCGACTTCTTGGCCGGGTTGGTCGCGGCCGCACCCCACTGCGTGATGTTGCCGTCCTCCTGGCCGTTGAAGTCCCAGGGGTCGTAGTAGTGCACGGAGATCATGATCCGCTGCTCGCCGCTGGGGATCGACGACGACCGGTTCGTGTCGGTGGGCAGCGAGAAGCCGTAGCTGCCCGTCGTGTACTCGATGTTGGTGTTCCAGCCCGGGACGAGCAGCCAGCGCGAGGCGTTGGTGCCGCCGGTCTTGCGCACGGTGTCGACGAAGATCTGGTTGTAGGCGACGATGTTGGAGTAGCACGGCTGGGTGGGGTTGCCGTACTGCCCGTCGAACTCCTCGTTCATCGACTCGAAGATCAGGTGGTCGTTGTAGCTCGCGAACTTCGTCGCGACCTGCTGCCAGACCTTCTGGTACTTGGCCTTGATCGTGGTCTGGTCCGACGCGTCGCAGATCAGCCAGGAACCGCCAACGCTCTTGTACCCGTCGCCGTGCATGTTGATCAGCACGTACAGGCCGGAGTTGTAGGCGTAGTTGACGACCTCCTGGATCCGGGTCAGCCAGGCCGAGTCGACTGTGTAGTTCGGGGCGGCCCCGATCTTGCCCAGGTACGACACGGGGATGCGGATCGTCTTGAAGCCCGACGCCTTCACCCGGTCGATGAGGCCCTGCGTGATGACCGGGTTGCCCCAGGCCGTCTCGCTGGGGATGCCGTTGGCGTTGGCCTCGAGCTGATTGCCGAGGTTCCAGCCGGCACCCATGTCGGCGACCAGCTGCGGACCGGTGAGCTGGACGGCGGCATTGGCCGCGGGTGCCCTCGTCACGCCGTACGCGGCTCCGGCGAGGGCCAGGGTGGCGGCGAAGAGCGCGAGCCCGGCCCTCCTGACTTTCGAACTCATGCGGTTTCCTCTCGTACGGTGTCGAGCGCCGGACGTGGCGGCGTCTCCGGTCCGAACCTGGCGAGGAGTGTTGCCACGGGCGCGACGGGTGTCAATCGACGCGCTTCGACGAACATGTTCGTCAGGCCGCGGCAGGCCGCTGAGCAGGAGCATTGTCCGAGACGGCGGAAAACCGGCTCTGCATCTTTCGGACATCGCCGTTTCATCGTGAACGTTTCACCGGCGCCCCGGAAGCGCCGCTGGACCTCGCCGCATCCGGCCCGCGCGGATGGAACGCCCGGCGCTACGCACGCCGATGAGCGGACGCCGTCATGGCCGTGGTCTGCGCTGTCCGAGGCGCCTGCTGCGGCTGATGGCGGCGACCAGCCCGGCGCCCGCCGCGGCCAGCAGCGCTCCGGCGGCACTGCCATAGACCCAACCGCCAAGCAGTTCATGCATTTGGTACGTGCGGAAGTCGGACTCGCGGCTCGCGATGAACGCGGCGGCCTGCAGTGGGTCGCGACGCAGACGGTCGAGGGAGGTCAGGACGATGACGGTGGCGGTGAGATCGGCTGCGCCGAAGGCGATCAGGCCGGCCACCGCACCGTTGCGCAGCGCGCGTCCGATGGTGCCGGAGCCGGCTACGCTCACCCGTCCGGTCCGCGCCAGCACGGTCAGCGCCGCCGCGCTGATCAACCAGGACCCGGCACGGCCCAGGGGCGTCTGCCAGAGCGAGCCGAGGTTCCCGGCGGCAGTTGCGGCGCTGAGCAGGGCGCCGGCGAGCGCGCCGTGCGGCACGGCGGGGTTCCGGCGACGCGCCGACCGGCCGATCTCGCGCGACCACTCGGCGACGAACCCCCGCGCGAGGTCCGGCAGGTGGCTCGCCCACAGCGCGGCGGTGGACGCCGCCCCCCGTGGCCGTCGCCGTGCCAGCTCGGCGAAGAGCAGTACGGTCTCCTCGGCCCACGGATCGCGGAAGGCACGCGGATACCAGCGCAGGATCCTCCGGTACACCGCAATCGACAGGCGGCGCTCGCCGTCCGCGCCCGGCGCCGGCCCCGCCATCAGGCCGGCCCCGGATGTATCAGCCGCTTCGTCCGTGCGATGTCGATGAGGGTCTGCAGCCGGCGCAGCTGCGCACCGGCGGCGCGCCGGCCCGCGTCGGTGATCTGGTAGTAGCGCCGCCGGGCGTCCCCGGCCGGGTCGTCGTGCGCGATCTCACTCACGAGCCCGGCGTCGTGCAGGGTACGCAGCGTCCGGTAGAGCGTTGTCGGACCCAGCTGCACGGTCCCGGCGGACTCCGCGGCGACGGCCTGCATGATCGCGTACCCGTGCCGGGGTCCATCGCCGAGTGCCAGCAGCACGTGCAGCCCGGCGGTGCTCAGCGCCGGCGGGTCATCGGTCATCATGCGGCCTCGGGCGTCGCGCGCCGGGGCCGGTACCGGGTGGCGGCGATGACGACCGATGACGCGAGCAAGCCGAGCACGGCACCCTGCCCGACGCCGAGCACCCACAGGTGCCCGCCCACACCCGCCATCGTCTCCCGCGTGACGTACAAGGAGAGATCGACGCCGCCGTCCCGCAGCCGCCACTCATCGCGCATCAAGGGGTCGGCCTCGACGAACGAGCGGAAGCAGGCCAGCAGCACGGCACCGCCGAGCGCGGCACCCAGGCCGCTGCCCACACCCGACCACACCCCGGCCCGCAGGCCCGACCGCCACCGACCGGTACGGGCCGCGACACCCCCGGCCGCCGCGACGGTGCCCACCCCCACCACCGCCCAGGTGAGGTTGTCCAGCACACCCCGCGCACCGGCCGTGGACACCGAGTGCGGGGTCAGGTTGTTGAACGCGATCTCGGCGATCCACAGACCGCCGAGCACCAGCCCGGAGCCCAGTCCCCACGTCAGCACCACCTGCCGGTCCCGCGGGTCCGCTCGGCCCGTCAGCCACCACGTGACCGCGACGAGCCCGACTGCCGAGACCGCCACCGTCAGGGACTCCGCCCACACTGCGGCGTCCCGGACCGGCAGCCGAACCACAGCCACGACGACCGCGACCGCGATCACCGCTCCCGCGGCCGCGGTCCCCCGACGCGCCCAGACCGGACGATATGACGCCGTGCCGACTATAGCCATGACGGTCATAGTAGACGCCCGCGCCCCCAACGCAACGCCACCACCGCGATGCCCGCGCCCGCTGGCAGCTCAGCGGGGTCGGCGGCTGCTGCAGGTGCAGCGGGAGCCGGTCGGGGGCACCGCGGCCGGGCGGTCGGCGCTAGGGTTCGCGGCATGGTCACGTTTGCGGTCGACGACGTCACGCCGGCCGGCGCGCCGCTGCCGGTGGGGCCGGTCGGCGCGCTGTTCCCCGACGCGTTGGTGATCGGTGGGGTTCCGGGTCTGGCGGTGCTGGCGCCGGACGGGGTGCATCCGCTGTTGAGTGCCGTCGTGCGGGCCTTTGCCGAGCATCGGCCGCTGGTGCTCTCGCCCGATGCGGTGTGGCTGACCATCGCCCAGGGGGTCGCGCAGCACATCCGTCTGCACGCCGAGGAGCTGCGGCCGCGCCTCGTCGGGCACGCGGGCCGCAAACGGCTCGCGCTGGAGATCAACGGCCCGGTGCCGCGCGACGCCGCCGGATGGAGCCGGCTGGCCGGGTCGTTCGCCGAGCTGCTGGCCGCCGAGGTCCACGACGACGCCCTGTTCGCGTGCGACTTCTCCACCAGCACCGACGTGGAGCGCACAGCGGGGCGGGTCGTGCTGCTGGAGGCCTATTCGCCGTACTTCTCCCTGTGGCTCAAGACCATCTGCGGCATCCCCTCGATCACGCTGACCGGCACGGTGGAGGACTGGCAGCGGATCCGCGCGCGGGTCGACGCGGTGGCCGGCTTCGGGCTGGAGACCTGGTGCCGTTCGCTGGCGCCGATCGCCGACGCGTTCGTGCGGGCCGCGGCCGGCGACGCGGACCGGGACTTCTGGCGGCGCATCTGCAACCCGGTCGACGTCTACGGCGGCGACGTCATCACCGGCTGGATCGTGCGGTTCTACCCGTACCTCGGCGCCGGCACCCCCGACCGGCCCAACCCGTTGCTGGAGCTGCCGATCGGCGAGCCGCGCGACGTTGCCCCGGCGCCGGGCGGCTTCTACGACGGCCCGGGCATCAACAGCGAGTCGGTCCCCGCCCTGTTGTCCCGGGTGGTCGTCAACATCAACGACCGGATCGCCGGCGACAACTACGCGGTGGCGTTGCACGGCGGTCTCGTCGGCGTCGCGCAGGACCCGGACGGGGCGCTGCGCCCGGTCGCCGGCTGGCATGTGGCCCCGGCCGGGCTCGAGATCGACGACGTGCTCGACCGGATCGTGCGCGACCACGACACCACGCCGGCCCAGGACGGGCACGGCGAGGGCCCGGCCGACCTCGTCGCGCTCTACCACCGCATCGGCACGGCAACGCTGTTCGGCGGGCGCTGGCGCCTGGTGCCGCCCCGCGAGACCCGCGGGGTCAACGGGCTCGGCCGCCTCTTCACCACGACGCTCTTCGAGCTGGCCGACGGGCGCACCATCGCCGCGGCCATGGACGAGGACGCCGAGATCGTGCACTGGGTGCTCTGCCGGGTGACGGAGGAGGACGGCGCGTACTTCCTGGCCGACGACCCGGCCGACGTGCCGGTGCTCGGCACCTCCCTGATCATGCTGCTCGACGCGGCCCTTGACGCGGACGGCGACATCGCGCACCTGGAGACCGGCCGCCTCGATCAGCTCCTGGCCGCGCCGCCCGACCGTCGAGACTGACGATGCCAGAGCCCGAGCGTCGGCGACTCGGCGGGGACGGACGGCCGGTGGACGGCGTTGGCGGGTGAGTGCGGCAGGATGCCTGTCGCACACGATGTTCCCTGCGGCGTCTCAGGAGGGACGGTGAGCCGACGGGGCTCCTAGCCGGCGCCGGCCTCGTCGCCGCACACATCCTCAGCCATGGGTGAGAGCGTTCAAGGCAAGATCCACATCCGCATCCGTCGTGTAGATGTGAAAGGACGCGCGCACGCGTCCCGCCCGCACCGCCGCCCGGACACCGGCCCGCCGCAGCAGTTCCTCGGCTCCCGGCACGTCGACCACGGTGATTGCGCTGTCGCCCGGCGGTAGCCCGAGCCCGGCGCGGAAACGGTTGGCCAGCCGTACGTTGTGGGCGTTGATCGCCGCGACGCCGATCTCCTCGACCACCTCCAGCGCCGGCGCCGTGCCCGAGTACACCGGCCACGACGGCGAGATGTCGAACCGCCGCGCCGACGACGCGAGCCGCAGCGGTTCGCCGTAGTACGACCCGTGCACGTTCTCCCCGGCGTACCAGCCGGCCGCAACCGGCAGGAACCGTTCGCGTACGTGCGGGGCCAGGTAAGCGAACGCGCTGCCGCGCGGCGACATCAGCCACTTGTAGGCGCCGACGGCCACCACATCGGCCAGCGACCCGTCGAACGGCAGCCACCCGCACGCTTGCGTCGCGTCGATGACCACCAGCGCGCCGTGCGCGCGGGCCGCGGCCACCACGGCCGCGTAGTCGGCCACCGCGCCGTCGGCCGACTGCACCAGGCTGAACGCCACGACGTCCACCGTGGAGTCCACGGAGTCGGCCAGCGACGCGGCCGGCACGGTACGGACCTGAGCCGTCGCCAACCAGGGGAACAGGTTCGAGGTGAACTCCACATCGGGCACGAGGAACCGGCTGCCGGCCAGCCCGGCGGCCACCGGCGCGAGCACCTGCGACACCTGGGCACCGACGCACACGTCCTCGGCCGCGACCCCGATGAGCCGTGCGAACGACTCCCGCGACCGCTGGGTGGCGATGTCCCACCCCTCCCATGAGGTCCGGCCGACCCGCTAGTCGGCGAGCATCGCCTGCAACTCCTCGAACGCCCGCCGCGGCGGCAGACCGTAGCTTGCCGTGTTCAACCAGCCCGGCTCGGGATCCCACATGATCGGAATATAACGAGAAACATGGCGGTCGCGGCCATGGTGAGGCTGCCGGTCGAGATGCTGTCCCGGCACTCCAAGGGCGTCTTGCCGGCCGCGGCTGGCCGGGCGGACGGCGAAGCCCGCTCGCGGTGAGGCCAGTACGGTCGCTCACTCAGCGGAAAGGTGGTCGAGCGGTCGTTTTGCGGCGCGTCTCGCGGCGTTGCTTCGGGCTGCCGCAATCGTCGACGCCCGCCCGGGCGGTCGGGCCGCGTGGTCGAGTGTCGCAACCGGTGAGCCTCGCTGTTCGGTAGGGTCTGATCATGGACGTTGTCGTGGTGGGTGCCGGGATCGCCGGGCTGGCGTGCGCCCGCGCGCTGACCGACGCCGGCGCGCGGGTGCGGGTTGTGGAGCGGGGCCGGGTGGTCGGCGGTCGGCTGGCCAGCAAGCGCTACGGCGGCCGGTATGCGGATATCGGCGCCGCCTACTGCGTCGCCGACGACCCGGGCTTCGCCGGGCAGGTCTCGTCCTGGCAGTCGCGTGGGCTTGCCCGGCCCTGGACCGACACCTTCCGGGTCTATCCGGGCGGGCGGCTGACGACCGGGCCGGTGCGCTGGGCGGCGTCGGGCGGGCTGCGGTCCCTGGCCGTCGACCTCGCCGCCGGGCTCGACGTGCGGTTGGCGACGCCTGTCGACTCGGTGCCCGAGGACGCGGACGCGGTGGTACTCGCCATGCCCGGCCCCCAGGCCCTGCGGCTGAGCCCACCACCGGGTATCGCCGCGGCGGCGAGCGCGCAGACCTGGCGGCCGGTGATCGCCGCCGTGCTGAGGTATCCGTCCCGGGAGTGGGGCGAGCTGACCGGCGCCTTCATCAACGAGCATCCCACTCTCGCCACCGTCTTCGACGACGGCGACCGCCGCGGCGACAGCGCCCCGGTCCTGGTCGCCCACTCGACCACCGCGCTCGCCGCCCGGCACCTGGACGACCCGGAGTCGGCCGCACCGATCCTCGCCAGCGCGGTCGGCGAGCTGCTCGGCCTCCGCGCGCAGCCCGAGGTGGAGGTGCACCGCTGGACCTACGCCCAGCCCGAACCCACCGACGGCCCGTACGCCGTCGACGGCCGCGTATGGCTCTGCGGCGACGCGTTCGGCCGCCCCCGCGTCCAGACCGCCTGGCTCTCCGGCCGCGCGGTGGCCGAGGCCCTACTGGGGTGACGCCAGGCCCCTGTCCGAGCCTCCGGCGGCTTCACGCTCATCGGCGGGACAGGAGGCTCCGTCCCCGGTGAGCCGTTGACGGTCCTGACCAGCCACGGTCGACGTCGCCGCGACCGCGCACGGTGCCGCCGCAACGGTCGCTGGTTGCGTTCGGGGCGGAACCGTTGTTGCCGCGCGCACGGCGTCAGTGAGCGCTGGGGTCTCTCAGCGCGGCTCGGCCGAGGGCAAATGGCCCGCGTGCTGCGAATCAAGTGCAGGTCATGCGTTGGATGGATGCCGGATCCCGGCTGTACCGAGGTGCGTCTCCAGGAGCGGGGCTCGATTGCCCGTCGGCGAGGTCCTACGCCCGCTCGCCACGGCGGAGCTTGCGCATCAGCATCGACCACACGCCGGCACCCGCTCCCGGATCGCCGGAGATCACCGTCACGCCCGCGCCAAGTAGCGTCGCTCGAACGCACCCGGCGCACACGCTCCGGCCGAGGATGCTCTTCTGCAAGGGCTCCTTGACCCGGCGTTCGCAGCTCTCACACCGGTAGCTGGAAAGCCCCATCACCGCACCTCCAGTGCACCGCCTGGCCAAGAGCGCCGGGCACCGTCCGCCCGAGGCCGCACGATCAGCGTAGCGAGCCTCGTCAATCGGCACAGTCCGCAGCAACTCGCCGCCGGTCGCGGTCCGCCCGTCCGATACCAGCGGCAGCCAGGCCGGAAGCGTCGTGTCGCCGTACCCGGCGGCGCTGGACGTCTCGCCACCTTCCCCGCCAGCGCGGGTCGCCGAGCCTCGGAAGCCGTCGTCCGCCACGCCCCGGCCCGGAATCGCCATGTACCGATGGTCCACCACGCCGGCGCCGGCGCGCACGTCCGGCGCCGATCGTGTCCACCGCTCGGCGGCAGAACGAGGGGGCTGCGTTCGGGCAGAATGAGACGGTGGAGCGAGACGAGCGCGCTTGGACTGTGGTCGTCACGTACGAGAACCGGCCGGGACGGCCGCGGCCGATGACTGCCCTGCGTGCTTGGCTGCGTGATCACGGCGTCGACTGGATGCCGTTCGCCGACGACGAGGTCAGGGTCGATCTGGCGTGCGGCATCGCCGAGGACGGCCATTGGCGCGGTTGGTACAGCATCTGGGTCGACGCCGCCCCGCTGCGCCGCCTCGGGCTGCATCCCGACCAGCCGTGGGCCGGCCTCACCTCACCGGTGCCGGCCTGGTGGCGCGCGGCCGCCGAGCGCGAACGGTAGCCGGCCCGAGCCGGAAACCCGGTCGAGGTCGGCCGGCGGGAGCAGCGATCAGCCCCGGGACCGCCAGATGCACGATCATGATTGCGGTACCAACGGCGTGTGCGCAGTACCGAAGAAGGCGGCAATGTCGGCGGCGAGCAGATCCGGCACCTCCATTGCCGCGAAGTGCCCGCCCCGGTCGAGCTCGGTCCACTGCCTGATGTCGTAGAGGCGCTCCGCGAGGGGCCGGACCGACTGGGTGATGTCGTGCGGGAGCACGGCCACCCCGACCGGGACCGGGCACGGGGCGGCGCCGCGGGGAGTTTCGCGGGTCAGGCGGGCCGAAGACCCGGCGGTCGCGGTCAGCCAGTAGAGGGACACGTCGGTGAGCAGGCGCTCGTCGTCGATCGGTGTGCGCGGGTCGGTCCACTGGGCGAAGCGCTCGGCGATCCAGACCAACTGCGCGACCGGCGAGTCGGTGAGGGCGTAGCCGATGGTCTGGGGCGTGAGGGCCTGCAGCGCCTGGTACGGCGGGCGGTCGGCCATCAACCGGCGGATCTTCTCCAGCCGCGCCTCGTCGGACCGCGACAGCACGAGACCGGCGTCGGGGTCGGGCCTTGTCGGCAGATAATTGAGGTGTACTCCAACCACCCGCGCCGCATCCAGACCGCCCAACGCCAGCGAGATGCCCGCGCCGAAGTCCCCGCCGTGCGCGCCGTAGCGCTCGTAGCCCAGGCGGCGCATCAGCTCGGCCCAGGCCCGGGCGACCCGGACGATGTCCCAGCCCCGCTCCAGGGTCGGCCCGGAGAAGGCGAAGCCCGGGATCGACGGGATGACCAGGTGGAACCGCCGCGACAGCGGCTCGATCACGTCGAGGAACTCCAGGAACGAGCCGGGCCAGCCGTGGGTCAGCACCAGCGGCAGCGCGCCCGGGTCGGCCGCGCGGACGTGGACGAAGTGGATGCGCTGGCCGTCGATCTCGGTCGTGTAGTGCGGCAGTTCGTTGAGGCGGGCCTCGTGGGCGCGCCAGTCGTATCGGGTCCGCCAGTGCTCGGCCAGCTCCTTGAGGCGGCCGAGCGGGAATCCGTAGTCCCAGCCGGCGTCGGGCAGCTCATCGGGCCAGCGGGTCCGCGCGAGGCGGTCGGCAAGGTCATCGAGGTCGGCCTGCGGAACGGCGATGCGGAACGGCGTGATCATTGGTGCTCCTAACGCTGGCGCGATGAACGTTCGTTGACAAACGTTCGCTTTCTCAACGGTCCCGACTTAAACGTTCACACCGCGAAGGTTCCCTAAGTAAACGTTCATACGGTAAACGTTTGCACTGAAAACGTTCACCATGGTTACGTTGGTTTAGTTAACGTTCGGGCTGTTAACGTTTATGACGCTAACGATACCGCGGCAGTTGGCTGGTCCAACGGTTCGTTACGCTTGTCACATGACGGCGTGGGAGGAGCTGCCGAGCTGGCTCATCACTCAGACCGCCGGCCACGCGCACCGGCTGGTCGGGGACGGGTTCGCGGCCGTGGGCGCCAAGGGGTACCACTTCCGGATCTTGAAAACCCTCGAGGAGATCGGGCCGGCGAGCCAGGCCGACCTGGGCCGCCGCAGCGGCATCCACCTCAGCGACATGGTCGCCGCCGTCAATGAACTGGCCGCGCAGGGCCTGGTCGAGCGCGCTCCCGACCCGGCCGACCGGCGGCGCAACATCATCACCCTGACCACCCCCGGCCGCCGGCAGCTGCGCCGGCTGGAACAGCGCCTGGCCGAGACCCAGGACGAACTCCTGGCGCCGCTGTCACCCGCCGAGCGGCACCAGCTGACCGGCCTGCTCGCCCGGGTGCTCGACCACCACAACGGCGGCTGAGGGCGGCTCCCCCAACCGAGGCAAGACGGCGGCGGCCCAGGTCCATCGCCAGGACCGCCCGACGGTGCCGCGCCGGCCGGCCCGCCCAGCACGCGCGTCGCAACATCGCGAACCGCCAAGCCCGTGTTCCATGCGGGCCGACTTCGCGAGTCTCCGCCAGCGCACGGCATCCGAACGGGCACGGCATCCGAACGAGCGCGGCGAGCGCGATGTAACGGCAGGCCGGAGCGGGTGGCGAATGAGCCGTGACACGGCGCGCTCGACGACCCCGGCGGTGGCGGACGAAGCTTGCCGGGACATCCGCCTGTGGGCGATCCACGCGGTGATGCCGCACCGGGGACGGTGGGTTCGCAGCGCCTCAGCAACTTCGGGCCGTCGTCAGGCCCACAGCAGACGCGCGCTCTTACCGCGGCGTCGACGAATCGGCTGAGCCACGCGGCAGCCGCGTTGCCGGCGCCAACGAATCTTTGATCACCCACACCCAGTACGCCGCACCGATCCCGGCCGTCACGACGACCGGCCAGAACCAGACCGCCACTCGAATCGCGGTGGCCCACGTCCACGGGAAGTCCCACCAGTGCTGTCCGTTCTGGAGGGGTGGTTCACACGGGCAGTGACTGGACCAGTCGGAGGTCCGGGCGTACACCGTGACGGCAGCCACCAGGCCGGGGACGGCACCGACGAGCCAGCCGAGCAGGATGCCCGACCCCCAGTCGCGATGGCCACGCCGGAAGCAGCCACCCACGACCGTCAGGCAGACGGCGCTGTACAGGATGTCGCAGGCGGCGACGACGAACATCGCCCCCATGACCCGGTCCTGCGGATCGACGTGTCCGCGCAGGGCTTCGTCGAGGAAGACCTGCGCGGCCAGCACATGCCCGGCCAGCCCGAGCAGCCCACCGGCGGTCCGCTCGGCGATCCTCCGCGGAAGCACAGCGGCAGCGTACGCCCGGCCCCTCCGCCGACCGGCCCCACCCACGCTTGCAGCGGGCCTGGAGCCGACCTCAGGCGACGCAGAACTCGTTGCCCTCCGGGTCGAGCATGACGACGTGGCCGAGGACGTCGCCGTACCACTCCTCGCGGACGGCCGTGGCGCCCGCCGCGACCAGCTCCGGCACGCGGCGGCGGATCAGTTCGGCCCGGGCGGCCATGTCCCACGGGCCGGGGCCGGCGACGCGGACGTCGATGTGCATCCGGTTCTTCGCGGTCTTGCCCTCGGGTACCCGCAGAAAGCCGATCGCCGGCCCCCGCCCCTCGGGGTCCACTATGGACGCGTTGTCGGGCTCGTCGAAGCCTGCTTCGCGCTCGTACCCCAGCGCCAGCGCCCAGAACGCCGCCAGTCGCTGCGGGTCCGCGGCGTCGCAGCCGAGGGTCCAGAAGGTGGCCATCACCTCAACCTACGCCGTGGCGGACGGCGGCGAGCAGCCGGCGGGCCTGCGTGTCGTCGGTCGCGGCCAGGGCGATGCCGTTGGCGAGCACCAGCAGGTCCCACGCGTCGGTCCCGGGGCGCACGGCCCCGGCCGCGGCCGCCCGCTCGACGAGCGCGGCGGCGGTGTCGTGCATGGCCCGGTGCCAGCGGTCGAGGCGGGTGTCGGGCCCGCGCACCCCGGCGGCCAGGAATCGTTTGGAGGCGGCGTGCGCGACGAACGCCTCCAGCCATGCGAACAGCGCGTCGCCGGGCGCCTCCGCGGTGAGCCGCCGCCGGCCGTCGGCGCACAGGGCCCGGACCTCGTCGTCGTACACGGCCAGGAGCAGCTCTTCACGGGTCGGGAAGTGGCGGTACATCGTGGCGTTGCCGACCCCGGCCCGCCGCGCGATCTCGTCGAGCGGTGCCTGGGCCCCGAGCTCGCCGAACACCTCGGCCGCCGCGGTCAGCAGCGCGTCGTAGTTGCGCCGCGCGTCCGCGCGCATCGGCCGCTCAACCGGGGACATCCCCGTTACGGTACAGCCTGGGGCGCCCGCCGAGACGCGCTGCCGCCGGAGGTGCACCCGGCCACCACGGCTGGCGCCACGGCAGCATGACGACCGGCCGCTTCAGGTGGCTCCGTCGGCCCGCAGCTCGCCCGGGAGCAGGCTGAACAGCACGGTGTCGCGGCGGGCGCCCTTGAACGGCAGGTGGGACCGCATGACGCCCTCGCGGACGAAGCCGCAGCGCTCGGCCACGCGGGCCGAGGCGGTGTTGTCGGGGCCGCAGGTGAGCTCCAGGCGCTCGACGCCGAGCCCGGTGAACGCCCACGCGGCGAGGAGGCGGACGCTGCGGCCGGCGACGCCCCGGCGGCGGGCCCACGGCGCGACCCAGTAGCCGACCGCGGCCCGGCCGCCGGCGAGGTGCACGTCGTAGACGGACGCCGCGCCCCAGATGCGGTCCGGGGCCGCGGCCGGGGCGACGGCGAAGTTGATGGAGGCGCCGGCCAGCCGGGCGGCCTCGTTGCTGCTGGCGGCGGCCAGGAAGTCGGCCAGGACCGGCGGTTCGGTGCGGGGCCAGGAGAAGCGCAGGCACTGCTCGTCGGAGAACGCCTCGAACCCCTCGGCGGCGTCCGCGTCCCGCCAGGGGCGCAGCAGCACGAGGTCGTCGGCGAGTGGCGGGTCGGGGAAGGCGAGCTCCCGGGTCAGGTTGTCCACAGCGGTGTGGTACCACAGCCCGATGACCAGTCGCATCGCCGCCATCGCCATCGACGCCCACGACCTGCGCAAGGTCGCCGACTTCTGGGCCGCCGTCCTGGGCTGGACGGTCACCGAGGAGGTACCGGACGAGATCATCACGATCGCGCCCGCCGGCGAGCCCGGCGTGAGCATCGACGTGGTCAAGGTGCCCGAGGGCAAGACCGTCAAGAACCGGCTGCACCTGGACATCCGGGCCGACGGCAGCACCCAGGCCCAGGAGGTGGAGCGGCTCCTCGCGCTGGGCGCCCGGCCCGCCGACGTCGGCCAGGGTCCGGACGTGTCGTGGGTGACGCTCGCCGATCCGGAGGGCAATGAGTTCTGCATCCTGTCGCGCTCGGTCCAGGACGTGGCCGGGGACCTTAACGCAGGCTGAACGCTCTTGTCCGCCGCGCATCGATGGCTATAAAATCCCGGGAAACAGTTAACAACCTTAACTGTTTCCCTCGGGAGCTCCGGCGCGGAACCCGAGCGTGCTCTCGGTACAGGAGGAGCGAGATGCGCAGACCCGGTCGGCTCATCACCGCCATCGCAGCCACCGTCCTCACGGCCACCGCCGCGTGGACCTCAGTCGCCGTCAACTCGACCGCCCAGGCGGCCACCACGAGCGGCGGCGTCAAGTTCGCCTACTTCACGCAGTGGGGCATCTACGCCAACGGCTTCTACCCCAAGAACCTCGACACCAGCGGCATGGCCGGCAAGCTCGACTATCTCTTGTACGCGTTCGAGAACATCAACCCCACGACGCTGAGCTGCTTCGAGAACGACTCCCCCGCGTCGCAGGACGAGAACAACGCCAGCGCCGGCGACAACGCGGGCGACTCCTACGCCGACTACGGCAAGTCCTACGGCGCGGACATCAGCGTCGACGGTGTCGCCGACACCTGGAACCAGCCCCTGGTCGGGAACTTCAACCAGCTCAAGAAGCTCAAGGCGAAGTACCCCAACCTCAAGATCCTGGTGTCGATCGGCGGGTGGACCTACTCGAAGTACTTCAGCGACGCCGCCGCGACCGACGCGAGCCGCAAGACGCTCGTCAGCTCGTGCATCGACATGTTCATCAAGGGCAACCTGCCGGTGCGCAACGGCTTCGGCGGGCCCGGCTCCGGGGCCGGCGTGTTCGACGGGATCGACATCGACTGGGAGTACCCGGGCGCGCCCGGCCACACCGGCAACCACTACAGCACCAACGACAAGGCGAACTACACGGCGCTGATGGCCGAGTTCCGCAGCCAGCTCGACGCGCTCGGGACGGGCAGGAAGTACCTGACCGCGGCCGTCCCCGCGGGCCAGGACAAGATCTCCAAGATCGAGACGAACCGGATCGGCAACTACCTCGACTACGCCAACGTCATGACGTACGACATGCACGGTGGCTTCGAGCCGCAGGGCCCCACGAACTTCCAGGACCCGCTGTACGGTTCGCCGAACGATCCGAGCCCCGTGATCGCGCCCGGCACCGGGAAGTACAACATCGACTCGGCAATCAAGGCCTATATCAACGGCGACGCGAGTTACGGCATCCCGGGCGGCTTCCCGGCGGGCAAGACCACGATCGGCTACCCGTTCTACTACCGCGGGTGGACGGGCGTGCCGGCCGGAGCGGGTCACGGGCTGTATCAGAGCGCGGCCCAGCCGGCCACCGGCCACGCGATGTCCGGCAACGTGCCAGGCGTGTCGTTCTACAAGGAGCTCACCGGCTTCGTGGACAACCCGTCGTACACGTACTTCGACCCGACCACGAAGTCGTCGTACTTCTACGACGGCACGACGTTCTGGTCCGGCGACAACCAGCAGTCCATCCAGGCCAAGGCCGACTACCAGCACTGCAACGGCCTGGCCGGCGCGATGATGTACTCCCTGGAGGCCCTCGACGCCGCCGGCACCCTGTTCAACCAGGTCGTGAACGCGACAAACGGTGCCACCGCCGGCTGCTCGACGACCTCGCCGACCGCGTCGCCGTCGCGCACCACCTCGGCCAGCCCGTCGGTCTCGGCGTCGCCGTCCAAGAGCCCCTCGACGAGCCCGAGCCCGACCGGCGGCAGCTGCACCGCCGCGGCCTGGAACGCGGCGACCGCGTACAACGGCGGGCAGCAGGTCTCCTACGGCGGGCACACGTGGACCGCGAAGTGGTGGACCCAGGGCGACATCCCCGGCAACAACAGCCAGAACGTTTGGACCGACAACGGCGCCTGCGGGGGTACCTCACCCACGCCGACCGGCGGCACCGGCGCCTGCTCGGGCCTGTCGGCGTGGAACGCTGGCACGGCCTACAGCGGGGGCCAGTCGGTGACGTACGGCGGCCACAAGTGGACCGCGAAGTGGTGGACCCAGGGCGACATCCCCGGCAACAACAGCCAGGCCGTTTGGACCGACAACGGCGCCTGCTGAACGAGTGACCCGAGTGCGCCGCCCGGCGGAACCACCGTCCGGGCGGCATACTCGGGATCATGACGGAACCGCAGCTCGACCCCGAGCAGTACCCGCCGATCGACCCCCGCGAGCCGGTGCCCGACGACCCCGGCGAACTGCTGCCCGACACCCCTGACACGCTCCCGCCCGCGCCGGCCGAGCCGCTGCCGGGCGATGACGACCCACCGCCCGACATGGGTGTGCCGGAGCCGGCCTAGGCACAGCTCAGCGCGGGCGTCGACGCCGCCGCGGTCGCGGGGCACCCGAGCGTCGTCGGCGCGCCCGCGCCCGGCGCCGCGCTGTCCGGCTGCTTGAGCAACGGCGGCGCCCCTGGAAGCCCTCGTCCCACACGCTGATGGTCGCGGACGGGCCCGCCCGGGCGCCGCCGACGGGCGGGGTCACGCTGGACGCGCCGAGGAACGTTCAGCCCCCGTTGTAGTGGGCGCCGTTGGTGTAGTGGTCGGTGTAGTGCGTCATCTTCGGGTCCGCGGCGTGGATCTGGTCGACGCGGTCGTACTGGCCGTCGTGGTTGCTGTCGGTGTAGAGGCGGTCGAGGTACCCGTCACCGTCGGAGTCGACCTGCAGCAGGTCCGCCTTGCCGTCCTTGTCGGTGTCGTACTTGACCTGCTCCATCGTGCCGTTGTGGTCGTGGTCGTACCCACGCGCGTCGATGTACCCGTCGTGGTTGCTGTCCCACGCCTGGTTGTCGAGGTTCCCGTCACCGTCGAGGTCGTACTGGTACACGTCGTCGCGGCCGTCCGCGTTGGTGTCGGCGCTGAGCCACTCGTCGTGGCCGTCGTAGTTGGTGTCGTGCTCGACGACGTAGGGAATGTCGGCGTCGGTCATGGCGGGCTCCCTCGGTAGCGTGTGTCTCACCTCACGGTAGGCCCGCCGAGAACCGGGCAACTCCCGAATACGTGCCGCCTGACCTGCCCGTTCGATCTGCCCGCAGCCAGACGGCCGGTCACCGTACCGCATATGGGCGCAGCGCGTAACCCACCGCCCTACGCCGGCCCGTCCTGGACGCGCGCCGAGCTGTCACCACCATCGGACACCGCCCACGGGAGCGGTGTCCGATTTGTCGAGCCCGGGTCAGTACAGGAGGCCGAGCACCGCCCGCAGCAGGATGATCCCCAGGAAGACGATGATGAAGGCGAGGTCGAAGGACATCCCGCCGGCCCGCACCGGCGGCAGTGCGCGGCGGACCGGGGCCAGGACGGGCTCGGTGACCCGCCACAGCGCGGAGATCACCCGGGCCCGCATCCCGCCCGGCGCGGACGGGCCGGCCAGCACGACGCTCCAGTCCAGCAGCGCGCGGGCCACCAGGAGCAGCTGGAACACCAGCAGTGCCAGGCTCACGATGCCGATGACGAAATCCACTGCATACCTCCGGTTAGCGGATGAGCGCCTGCTGCAACTGTGCGTCGGCAACCTGAGAGATTCCTGTGGCCCGGCTTAGTACTAGCCACTTTAGTACTCGAACGAGCCCGCGATCCCGCCGAGTGCACCCGCCGTCGCGGCGAGGCCGGTGGCGATACGGCGGACGGCGGCCGCGGCGGGCCGGACACTGCCGAGTTCGGCCGGGGCGCCGCGTTACCGAGCAGTCATGACGCAGGCCACGGCGTACCCGCCCTTGTGGGACTGCTTGACCCGGTACATCGCCTCGTCGGCGTCGCGCAGCAGCCGGTCCTCGTCGCCCGGGTCGGCGGTCGTGGCCAGCCCGACGCTGGCGCCGATGCGCACGGTGGTGCCGGCGATCGCAAACGGGGCACCGACGGCCGCGACCACCCGCTCGGCGACGGCCACGGCGCCGGGCTCGCCGCCGGGCAGCACGATCGCGAACTCGTCACCGCCGAGGCGCACCACGGTGCCGTCCCCGGCCGCGTCGCGCAGCCGGCCGGCCACCGCGACCAGCAGCTCGTCGCCGGCCGCGTGGCCGAGGCGGTCGTTGACCGGCTTGAAGTCGTCGAGGTCGACGAGCAGCAGCGCGTGCGGGCCGTGCGCGGCGCCGAGCAGCTCGGTGAGCGCCCGCCGGTTGGCCAGGCCGGTGAGCGGGTCGTGGGCGGCCTGGTGGCGTACGAGCGCCTCGTGCTCGGCCAGCGTCTCCAGTGCCACCTGCTGTACGCGCATGGAGCGGCGGTGCTCCCGCTCGAACCGGTAGAGCAGCAGGCCGATCGCGATCAGTGCGGCCGCCATGGCGAGCACGAGCGTCAGGTCGGCCAGGTGCTTGGCCAGGTCGGCATCGGCGGTCGCCGAGTCCTCCAGGCGCTGGAGCGTGGCAGCGAGTACCACAAATGCCGGGTCGGTCTTGGTCTGCTCGATCGTCAGCGCCTCGGCCGTCTTGCCCACGCCGAGCAGGCCGAGCTCGACGTCGAGGACGTCGTGGTAGCTCTCGATCTGGCTGCTGATGTTGGCGGCGTTCGGCAGCCGGTCCAGGATCTCGCGCTCGCGCAGCCGGATCGCGCCCAGCTCCCGGGCCACCTTCACGGGCGTGTTGCGGCTGGCCAGGGTCTTCCACTGCAGCGAGCTCTCCTCGTGCAGCAGCACGTTGAGCTCGTTGAGCTGCGAGCGGGTGCCCTCGTGCGCGCGGCTGCGCCCGTGCAGCCAGATGTTGGCCACGGTGACCGCGGCCAGCAGCACCAGGGCGAGCGCCAGCACCCGCGGCCATCGCCACGACAAAGCTGCTGCAACCTTCCCGCGCACGGTCCGCATATCGACCGTGACTGCGTCAACCTAAGGCTCATCCGTACCCCAACCCGGTCGATAGGACAGGTGTGATGAGGCGCACTGCACTCGTGGCCCTGGCCGCCACGCTGGTCCTGACCGGCTGCGCACGCTCCAAGGGCGACACCGCCGCCGGTGACACCGTCGGCTACGCGGCCGACCAGCCGGCCGTCACCCTCGAGTTCTGGTACATGCCCTACGGCGGCCCGATCCAGGACCGCGCGGTCATCCAGGAGACCGAGGAGTTCCACAAGGCGCACCCCAACATCACCATCAAGCCCGTGCGCATCCAGTGGAGCGACGCCCTCACCCGCCTCAGCACCGCCACCACCAGCGGCGAGGGCCCCGACGTCACAGTGCTCGGCACCACGTGGGTCGGCGGGTTCAGCGCCCTCAACGCCCTGCGCCCGTACACCGAGGCCGAGATCGCCGCGGTCGGCGGCCAGGACGTGTTCGCCCCCGCCAGCTGGAGCGCCAGCCACCGCCTCGGCTCCGACGAGATCACCGCGCTGCCCTGGCTCACCGACGTGCGCGCCCTGTTCTACCGCAAGGACGTCCTCGCCCAGGCCGGCGTCGACCCGGCCACCGCGTTCACCGACTGGGCCGCCTTCGAGGCGACACTGCAAAAGATCAAGGACGCCGGGGGTACCGTCTGGCCGCTCGCGATCGGCAACGAGAACAACTTCGGCATCATCCACAACGTGGCCCCCTTCATCTGGGGAGCCGGCGGCAACCTCCTCAACGAGACGGGCGACCAGTCCCAGCTGGCACAGCCGGCCGCCGTGGACGGCGTCACGTACTACCAGCGCCTCGTGCACCTGTACGACGACCCCGAGGCGATGAAGCTGGAGTCCAGCGACGTGCCCGAGGCGTTCGCGAAGGGCATCGGCGCCATCACCATCGACAACTCCCAGTCGGTCGGCGACTACCTGGCCGACCCCGACCGCCCGGGCCTGAAGAACGGCTGGGGCACCGCCCCGATGCCCGCCGGCAAGGAGGGCCGCTTCGGCTTCTTCGGCGGCTCCGGCCTGGCCATCCTCAAGGCCGCCAAACACCCCGCGGCCGCCTTCGAGTGGGTGAAGTTCCTGACCGGCGAGGACAGCCAGCGCCGCTACAGCGTCTCCTCCGGCCTCTGGCCCGCCCGCACCGCCGCCATCAAGGGCACCCGCCTCGAGTCCGACCCCGCCTACGCCGCCTTCCGCACGATGATCGCGGCCGGCCGGATGTACCCGTCCATCCCCGCCTGGATCGTCGTGGAGAGCATCATCGCCAAGGACCTGGCCGAACTCTGGCAGGCCCCGGCCGCCCTGACCCGCGCCCAGGTCCAGGACATCCTGCAACGCACCACGAACGACATCAACGCGGCCCTGCAGGACCCCACCCAGACGGGCATCAAGTAGCCGCGCGGCTGCGCCACCAGATCGCATTCGGGACGGCCGAGAGCACAACGGCCACCGCCAGACCGACCGCCAGGATGCCGGCCAGGTCGTCGTTGCCGCGCACCGCTCCGCCGCCGCTCATCCCGCGAAGGTACCGGCGATCAGAGCTCGAGAACCCGGGCATCCGGCCACTTGCTCGTGCCCGTTCGCCCCGCTGCCATCGCGTCGCTGTAGCCTCTAAACGCGTACCACGTAGGGAGGCACGATGAGCGCTGAAGCTGTAGGGGCAGGGATGCCGACGCACGTGACGCTGGATGACCTTGCCCGGATGGCGGCGACCGACGAGAACCACCGCTACGAACTCAGCCCCGAGGGAGTCCTGTCCGTCATGCCACCCGCGGATCCTGATCACGCGATGCTCGTCTCACGGATGTTCATCTGGTTCGCGACACATGGGTATGGTCACGAAGAAGTCATGACGGACTGCGGGATCGATATCGGCGGAGGGCGGGTACCAGATCTCGCCGTATGGGCGCAAGGTATGCGGCCGCAGCCCGCACGCTCCAGTTACGCCGGGACCGCGGGTCTGCTGCTCGTCGTCGAAGTCGTGTCGCCGAGCTCCGACCTCATCGATCGTATAATCAAAAAGGCGGAGTATGCCAAGGCGGGCATTCCGCGGTACTGGTTCGTTGAGCGGGACAGCGCGAACACCGTGCACCGGCACGTCCTCAACGCGGAAACCGGCGAGTACGAGCCCGTCCCCGGCGACCCCCAGCCGCTGGCCTGGCTGCTGACGACGGTTCCCGACGTTCGCTGAGCGGCGCCCGGGTCCGCCCGTCGCTCACACCGCTCGCCAGTCCGACCAGCGGTCCTGCTTGCCGTACGAGCGCTGGTGCAGCTGCCCGGCCGCGTCGGCGACGATCACCTCGTAGCGGCCGTCGCTGGTGATGCCGGCGGCGACGTCGACGAGGTGGCCGGGGGCCTCCATCTCGTACCAGTCCGACCATGGATCGTCGTGCCAGCGCCATCGGTGGCTGATCCCGCCGGAGGCGTCGACGACGAACACCTCCTGGTGCTCGCGGCTGCCGCTCAGCGCGCTGACGGCGACGCCGGCCAAGGAGGTCGGCGGGCGGCCGAGGTCGTACCACTGCTCCCAGACCTGGTTGACCCAGCCGCGCTGACGCACCCGCCCGTCGAACTTGAGCCGGGTCACCTCCAGCTGCTCTCCGCGCCTGACGGTCATGGCGACGTCGAGGGTGTCGGCCACGCTCCTGTCGTACCACTGCGACCAGGCCTCGCCGTCGCCCTTCCACCGGTGCCCGACCTGGCCGCCGTCGCCGAGGACCCACAGCTCGCGGTGCCGGGGGCCGGCGCTGGCCACGGCCAGCCGGACGACGCGGCCGAGGTGGGCGGTGCCGTCGACGGTCTGCCAGGGCTGCCAGCCGTCGAGGTCGTACTGGCGGTACCAGATCCGCCCGCGCCGGTCGGCCGCGAACAGGTCGATGCGCACGGACCCGATCCGCGTCGCCGCCACGTCGTGGGCCGGGCCGTCGGGGAGGCTGCGGTCGGCCCAGTCCGACCAGCCGTGGTCCTGCCGGTACGTCCGCTCCAGCACCGCCCCGGCCCGGGTGACAGCGAACAGCCGCAGCTCGCCCGTCCCGCCCGACGACACGGCGACCCGTTCGGCGCGGACCGCCCCGCCGTCCGGGGCCGCCGCCGCGTCCGGCGACAGCGCCGGTGCCGGCTCCTGCTCCGGCTTCGTGAACAGTCCCCCGACGAACACGACGGCCGCCGCGCCCACGCCGACGAGCACCACGACCGGCGTCGGCACGCCGCCGCCGAGCACTTTGTCCCCGAGCGCGGTCAGGACGCTGCCGACGATCCCGGCGGCCGCCGCGGCGAGCACGGCGACGAGGCTCTTGACGCCGTTGTCCCAGTGGGGACGTCGAGCGAATTTCACCGGACCAGTGTCGTTTTCGTGCACAGCGCCGGAAACTATCCATATCGATCAAGTTCTCGACCGATCCGACGATGCCGTTCCGGCTCGTGTCAGGAGTGCCTCGCAGTCCTGGCGGCGGCACCGGCGAGACCGGATAATTCGGCGCCATGCGTGTGCTGTTCACCGCAGTACCGATTCACGGGCATTTGCTACCCCTGCTCCCGCTCGCCCAGGCCGTCGCCGCGGCCGGGGACGACGCGGCCTTCGCCGGGCCGGCGTCGCTCGGCGCGCTCATCGGCGACGTGCCGCTGCTGGTGACGTCGCCGGAGATCGCGGAGCTGCTGGCCGAGAACGGGCGGCGGACCGGTGGCGCCGACATGGCCGAGAACATGGGGGCCGTGGCGGAGCTGTTCGCGGGGACGCTCGTCGACGTCACCTACGACCGGACCCTGCGCCGGGCCCGGGAGTTCGGCGCGGACGTGGTGGTCGCGGACGAGTACGACACCGTGGGCCCCATGGTGGCGGCCGCGCTCGGGGTGCCGCTCGTCCGGCACGCCATCGGGCTGCCGGTGTCGCCGCCGCCGCTGCGCCCGGCGATGGACGTCCGGCTGGCCCCTCGCTACGCCGCGCGCGGCATCCGCCCGCCCCGCCGGATCGCGCTCGTCGACCCGTGGCCGCCCGGGCTGCAGGGGCCGCAGTGGACGCCGGCCCCGGACCGGCTGGCCATCCGGCCGGTGGCCTACGCCGGGACCGAGGCCGCCGACGTGCCCGCATTACGCGGCGGCGTGCGGGTGCTCGTCACGCTCGGAACGGTGCTCCTCGACGGGGCGATGCTCGACGCGCTCGTCGATGCGGTCGCCGGACTGGACAATGTGGACGTGCTGGCGGCCGTACCGCCCGGCGTCCCGCACGCACTGGAGGACCCCCGGGCGCACGTGCGGTTCGTCGGATTCGTGCCGATGGCGCAGCTGCTCGCGGCGGACGTCGCCGTGGTCGTCGCCGCCGGTGGGGCCGGCACCGTGCTCGCGGCCCTGGCCCACGGCCTGCCGATGGTCCTGTGGCCCAAGGGCGCCGAGAAGCCGATGAACGCCGAACGGGTCGCCGCAGCCGGGGCCGGGATCGTCATCGACGACGCCGGGAGCGCGCACAGCGCCGTGCTCGAAGTGCTGACCTCGCCGTTGTACCGCACCGGCGCCGCCCGCATCGCGGAGCAGATCCGCACCGCACCGCCCGCCGGCGCCGTCTGGGCCCTGCTGCGGGAGCGAATCCGCAAAATGTGATGATTGCGCGGCCGAACCGCCCGGCTGACAATTCTCGCGTGACGGATCACGGCTCGCCCTACGCGGAGATGACGACCGCGTTCACGTCGAGCCGGCTGCCGGTGCCGCCGGTTCCCGAGCCGCTGAGGCCGCAGCTGCGCACCGTGCGGGACTGGTGCTGGAGCACGCGGGACATCGACGCCTTCGCCATGTACATGTTCGACCGCGACTTTCTCAGCGCCGTACTGTCCGGGAGCGCTCCCGACTACGTCGCCGTGAGCCACGCCGGGCACGGCGTCAACTCCTACGCCGTGAACTACCACCTGGTCTGCGGCCCGCTCGCCGTCATCATGCAGGTGGGCTGGGGCGGCATCTACACCGACAACGCCGCCGCGTCGCAGCGCCTGGGCGAGTACTGGCAGCGCTGTGTGGCTCTGCACGCCCGCGGCGCCGACGCCTCCGGCGGCCGCATCCTGTGCGTCTTCAGCCACTTGCGCGGCATCTCCGCCTGCGGCCCGCTCCCCCAGCCCCCGGACGGCGACGTGGACGCCTTCCTCACCACCCACCGCACCGCCGGCGACGCCGCCTTCGACGAGGCCGAGCGCCTCCTCGCCCACCGCTGACTCCTCCGCGAGGCCCGGCGGCGCCGCGCCGGACCGGGCACCGGTGGGTGCCGTCCGCCCCCGCGTGCGACGCTGGGTGGTGTGGCCACGGCGGGCCGGCGGCGCCCGCGGGCCGGGCCCGGCTGATCGAGGAGGAACTGCGGTGGAGTTCACGCGGCTGGGCCGGACCGGGCTGAGGGTGAGCCGCATCGGGCTCGGATGCATGAGCTACGGCCGGGCTGCGGCCGGCATGCATCAGTGGACCTTGGACGAGGACGCCGCCGCGCCGTTCTTCCGGCAGGCCGTCGAGCTCGGCGTGACGTTCTGGGACACCGCGAACGTCTATCAGGGCGGCACGTCCGAGGAGTTCGTCGGGCGGGCGATCAGCCGGTTCTCCCGGCGGGAGGAGATCGTGCTGGCCACCAAGGTCAGCGGCAGGATGCACGACGGCCCGGGCGGCAGCGGCCTGTCCCGCAAGGCCATCCTGGAGCAGGCCGACGCGTCGCTGCGCCGGCTGGGCACCGACTACATCGACGTCTACTACATCCACCGGTTCGACCCGCAGACACCCGTCGAGGAGACCATGCGGGCACTCGACGACCTGGTCCGGGCGGGCAAGGTGCGCTACCTCGGTGCGTCGTCGATGTGGGCGTGGCAGTTCGCGAAGGCGCAGCACGCCGCCGCGGTCAACGGGTGGACGGCGTTCGCGGCGATGCAGGACCAGTACAACGTCCTCAAGCGCGAGGAGGAGCGGGACATGATCCCGATGTGCCTCGATCAGGGTGTCGGCCTGACCCCGTACTCCCCGCTGGCCAAGGGCCGGGCGGCGCGGCCGTGGGGCCGGCAGACCGCCCGGTCGTCGTCGGACACGGTGGCCAAGGCGTTCGACCGCGACGTCGACGAGCCGGTGGTGCACGCGATCCAGCGGGTCGCCGAGGCTCGCGGGGTCGCGATGGCCCAGGTGGCGCTGGCCTGGGTGCTGGCCAAGCCGGTCGTGTCCTGCCCCATCGTGGGCGCCACCAAGGCCCATCACCTCCAGGACGCCGTCGCGGCGCTCGAACTGCGGCTGAGCGCGGCTGAGATCGCCGAGCTGGAGGCACCGTACCTGCCGCAGGACAACTACTGGTGGTGACCGGCCCCCGCGAGCCGGATGCGCCGGTGGCCGATGCGCGGGCCGGCCGGTGCCCGTCGCGAACGGCTCCTCGGGCCGTGGGGTGGCGTCACGTCTTTACGCTGTGTCCGTGCCCCGGACCGAGCGCCCCGCCCATCGCCTCGCCCCGCGGCCGTGGCCGGAGCGCCTGGCGCACTTCGGCGCGATCGCGGTCCCGATAGCCGTCTTCGTCGCCGCCCGGTGGTGGTTCGCCCCCTGGCTCGTCACCTCGGTGAGCCGGCTCAGCCACGGGTCCCCGACCTGGATGTTCCTGGCCGGCTGGGCGAGCACCGGGCTCGCACCGGCCGCAGCACTCATCCTCCTGCTCGACGGCGACCGCCGGGAACGGCAGCTCGGCGGCGACCCGCGCAACCGCCCCCGCGCGGCCCGCGGCCACGGCGTCCCCGGCCGCACCCCCGGCTACTGGCTCACCCGCCTACCGTTGATCCTGGTGCTGCTGGTGGCGTTCGTGTACGCGCCGTCCCGCGGCGGCAGCGGCGTCGGCTGGCCCGAGATACCCGGCGGCGACGCGTTTCGCCAAGGCTGGTACCTGTCGCTCCTCGCCACCCTGCCGGCCGTGATCGCCCTGCTCATCTTCCGGCTGTTCGCCCTGCTCCCCGGCCACGGCGACCGCCTCCTGCGCACGGCCGGCCCCGTGGCGGCCGCCGCGCCCGTCCTGGCCCTGATCGGCGTCTGGGCCTTCAACCGCTGACCTCCCGGCCCGGCAGCGGCGGGGTGCTGCGCCGGCGCGGCGCCGGCCGGCCTCAGGCCGCCGTCTGGGTGAACCTGACGGCGTCCACGCCGGCGTTGTAGTTCGTCGACCCGGCCGCGTGGCCCACCACGGCCAGGGTCAGCGTGTGGCGCCCGGCGGTGAGCTGCACCGAGCCTTCGCTCAGCCAGCCGGTCGTCACCACCGTGGGGCTGTAGCCGACGAAGGTGCCGCCGACCTTCGTCGTGTCGATGACGTAGACGGTGTTGGCGTAGTCGTTGGACCTGGTCCGGATGTCGGAGAACGTGTAGGTACCGTTCTGGGGCACGGTGAACGCGACGGTGAGCGACCAGCCCTGCGCGCGGGTGACGACGAGCATCTGCGTGTGGCCGGACCAGGTCACGCCGCAGCAGTCTCGCTGCTGGACGACGTCCTGCGGCTGGAGTCCCACGAGGTCGGTGGGCGGGAGCAGCTCCTCCATCTCGTAGGTGACGTTCGCCAACCCGGCCACCGGCGACGCGGCGGCGGCCGTCGAGGGCGCCCCGGACGCCGCGGGTGAGGCCGCGACAGGTGTGGGCGTCGTCCCGCGGGGCCGGAACACGAGCCCGGCGATGACGGCGAGGACGACGAGCACGAGCCCGGCGGCCACCGCATACGGCCACCGCTGCCGCTTCGGCGGCGGCGCCGTCGCCGGCACCGCGACGACCACCCGGCCGCTGCGCCGCGAGGTCTCCTCGGGCGCGGTGTCGGCCGAATACGCACACCCCCGCAGTGCATAGGTGCCCGGCGGCGAGCCCGGCGGCACGGCGAGTGCGACGAGGTAGGCGACCGAACCGTGCGGCGGCACCGTGCGCTGCGGCTCGGCCACCGAGAACCAGGACGCCGACGTGCCGTCCTCGGGCTCGACGACGAAGACGACCCGGTCGTGCGCCTCGCCGGGATTCGTGACCGTGAACGTCATCTCGGCGCGGCTGTCCGGGCTCAGCGGCACTTCCGGTGCCGCGGCGACCACTATCCAGTCTGTCATCGGAGCGCTCCCGTCAACGATCTGCCGCGTGCCCGGGCGGGCCGAGGTTCCCTCCGTCCGAAGGCGAAGCTCAATGTCGACGGTTACGCCCGCGAGCGGGATACGTCAGCGATCCGACACCTCGGGCACGGCAGCCGGTCGGGGCGCCCGGCGATACCGCCCACGAGGCGGACGACGGCGGGTGCCGCCGACCATCGGGGCCCGGCCGTGACCGTGCGCGTCGGCGTCCGCGTCACCGTGCGGTGAGGAAGGCGACCGCGCGCTGCACCAGCTCCGGCGAGTCCGTGAACCACAGTGCGTCAGTGCCGGCGGTCGTCTGCAGGCGGGCGTCCGGCAGGTGGTGGGTCAGGTACGAGGCGTGGCCCACGTCCACGTTCAGGCAGTTGCGCCGGTGCAGGACCAGGGTGGGAGCGCTCACGGCCGGCAGCCGGTGACGCAGATCCGTCCCGGTCGCGACCGTGCGGACGGCGGTCGCGACGGTGGGTGCGGCGGCGCGCCGGCCGATCCGGTTCCACCAGCGCCGGAACTCCTCGTCGCCGGCCATGCTCGGCGCGGCCTGCGCCACCGAGTCGAGCCCCTGGGCCGGGTCGACCGTCTCGCGGATCAGCGACTGCGTCGTCCCCGGGTCGAGGCCGAAAGGATAATCCGGGCTGCGGGTGTACCGCGGGTAGCACTGCGCCAGCACCAGTGAGCGCACGCGTTCGGGGTGCCGGGCCGCGAACTCGATCGCGACGAGCCCGGTGTCGAAGTTGGCGAACAGGTCGGCCCGGTCGACGCCGAGATCGTCCAGGACGCGCCGGACGTCGTCGGCCCACTGCTCCAGCGGCGCCCGGCCCGGGTCGAGCGGGTCGGACAGCCCGATCCCGCGCCGGTCGAGGCACACGACGGCGGCCACCTCGGCCAGGGCGCCGAGCGACCGGCGGGCGTGGGCGCCGTCCAGGAGCCCGTCGATGGTGAGCATGGCCGGGTTGAGCACGATGAGATCCCGCCCGGTGCGCGACAGCCGGGCGTACGCGGTCGCGCCGTCGTCCCCGGCCGCATACCGCACGGTCGCGGCGAGCGCCGGCGGGTCGGCGTGCAGGGCCTCGGCCTGGGCCTTCTGCAGCGCGGCCGACGGGTCGAGGCCGACCTCGGCGAGCGCGGCCCGGGCGGTGGCCACGGCGCGCAGCGCCTCGGCCGGGCGGCCGGACCGGTGCAGGGCCCGCGCGTAGTGCACCCACAGCGGCTCGTCGAGCGGGTCGGCGGTGGTCAGCTGCTCCAGTTCGCGCAGCGCCGCGCCGGGGTTCCGGCCGGCCGCGACGCAGCCGAGGTGCTCCTGGACGAGCAGCCGCCGCTCGTGCCACCAGCCCTGCCGCAGCGCCGCCGCGGCGACCGTGTCGGGCAGCTCCGGCTCGCCCCGCCACAGCTCCCGGGCCTCGGCCAGCACGGCGGCTGCGTCGTCGGGCCGGCCGCCGTCGAGCAGCCGCCGGGCCCGGGCGCGGGCGGCGGCCACCCGGCCGATGTCCGTGCGGTCCGGGTCGAGCGCGAGGCGGTACGCGTCCCGGCCGACCCGCTCCACGTCCGCACCGGGCGCGGCGCCCTGCAGCGCGGCCCGGACCCGGGACAGGTGGGCCCGCAGCGTCTTGACCGCCGACGGCGGCGGGTCGTCCCAGAGCAGCCGGGCCAGCTCGTCGAGCCCGACCGCGGCCGGCGCGCGCACGGTGAGGATGGCGAGCACCTCGCGCGCCTTGCGTTCCAGCCGCGGCCCGGTCGCGCCGGGACCGTGCACACCGGCCGTTCCGAGCACCCGCACGATCACGGGCCCAGCGTAGGACCACATCCGGACCACATCCACAACGCAGCCGTAGCGGGCCGGCGGCCACCTAGCTTCGGCCGCATGACGAACATCGACGCGGCGGCCCGGCGGTTCACGGGCGCCGTGCTGCGCCCCGGTGACGCCGGCTACGACACGCACCGGCTCGGCTGGAACCGGTCCTTCGACGCCCGCCCGGCGCTCATCGTCGCGGCCGCCGACGCCGCCGACATCGCCGCCGCCGTGCGGCTGGCCCGGGACCGCGACCTGCCCCTCGCCGTGCAGGCGACCGGGCACGGCACTGTCGCCCCGGCCGACGGCGCGCTGCTGCTCACGACGTCGGCCATGACCGGCGTCGAGATCGACCCGCACCGCCGGGTGGCCCGCGTCGGCCCCGGCACGGTCTGGGCCGACGTCAACCGGGCCGCCGCACGGTACGGCCTGGCCGGCCTGGCCGGTCGCTGCGGCACGGTCGGCGTCACCGGATACACCCTGGGCGGCGGCCAGTCCTGGTTGTCACGGACCTACGGCTTCGCGGCCGACAGCGTCGCGAACGCCGACATCGTCACGGCCGACGGTGTCGCGCGGACGGTCACCGCACACCAGCACCCCGACCTGTTCTGGGCCCTGCGCGGCGGCGGCGGGAACTTCGGCGTCGTGACGTCCCTGGAGTTCCGGCTGTTGCCGATCCCGAAGGTGTACTCCGGCATGTCCCTCTACCCCGCCGAGCGCGCCCCGGCCGTGCTCGCCGCCTACCGCGACTGGGCCGTCACCGAGCCGGAGGCCATGAACACCGCGGTCCTGCTGATCCGCCTGCCCCCGGCCCCGGCGATCCCCGAGCCCCTGCGCGGCCGCCGCGTCCTGGCCATCCGGGCGTTCCACCCCGGCCCCGGCGGCAGCGAGATCCTGGCCCCGCTCCTGGCCGCCGCCGGCCCGCCGATCGCCGACGACTTCGCCCTGCGCGACTTCCCGGCCGCCAGCACGGCCACGAACGGCCCGGATGCACCGCCGATGCCGGCCCGCCAGGAGATCGAGATGTTCGACGCCCTGCCCGACGCCGTGCTGGACGCGGTCGTCGCGGCCGGCGCCCCCGACTCGCCGCTCGCGTTCGTCGAGATCCGGCACTGGGGCGGTGCGATGGACGACCCGCCGCCGGACGCCGGATCGGCCGGTCACCGGGGCGTGCCGTTCTCCGTGCTGGCCGTCGCGCCGTACCTGACGCCCGACCGCACCGCCGCCGACGCCGCGCTGGACCGGCTCATGGCCGCCGTGCGCCCGCACGCGACAGGCACGTCGTTCCTCACCCTCCTGACCGACCCGGCCCGCACCCGCACCGCGTTCACGCCGGCCAACTGGGCTCGCCTGACGCAGGTCAAGCGCGCCTGGGACCCGGACTGCGTCTTCCGTCTCGGCCACAGCATCCCACCAGCCAGAAAGGCATCCTCATGACTCGCGTGCTCGTCACCGGCGCCACCGGTACAGTCGGCGCCAATGTCGTTGCTGCATTGCAGGCCCGCGGCGTGCGCGTCCGCGCGTTCGTCCGGGACCCCGGCGCGGCCGCGGCCCGCCTCGGCCGGGACGTCGAGCTCGCGCACGGCGACCTCGCCGACGAGGACTCGCTGGTCCGGGCGCTGGACGGCGTCGATCGGCTGTACCTGAGCGCCGCCGACGGCCCCGCGAAGGTCGCCCACGAGACCGGCGTGATCGACGCCGCCGCGAAGGTGGGCGTCGAGCGGATCGTGAAGCTCTCGGCGATGCACGCCGACCCCGCCTCGCCGCTGCCCGCGCTCCGCTGGCACGGTGCGATCGAGGCCCACCTGCACCGCTCGGGGGTGCCGGCGACCGTGCTGCGCCCGGCGTTCTTCATGACAAACCTGCTCATGGTCGCCGGTGGTGTGGCCGCGACGGGCGTGCTGGGCGGCCCGACCGCCGGGCGCCGGATCGCGATGATCGACGTCCGCGACGTCGCCGAGGTGGCCGCCGTGCAGCTCACCGCGCCGAGTGTCACGGCCGGGACGTGGGAGCTGACCGGCCCGGCCGCTGTCACCTTCGCCGACGTGGCGGGAGCGCTCACGGCCGCGACCGGGCGCCCGGTCCGCGCGGCCGACCTGACCGAGGAGGAGGCCCGTCCCCGGTTCGCCGGCGCGGGCCTGCCCGACTGGCTCGCCACCCACCTGGCCGGCGTGTTCGGCATCATCCGCGCGGGCGGCTTCGAGCACACGACCCCGCACGTCACGTCGATCACCGGCCATGCGGGCCGGTCCATCGCCGCCTTCGCCCGCGACCACGCCGCCGCCTTCACCCCGGCCGGCCAGCCCGTGTGAACGCAGGGCCGCCCTCCGACCGCCGCCCGGCACGGCACGGACTGTGCACCAGTACGGCGACCCGTGCCAATGGCAGGGGCCGCCGTGGGAACCGGGCCGCCCGCCCGCGCGCGAAGCAGTACGCGCGGGCGGGCGGCCGGTCGATCAGCAGGTGGGTCAGACGGTGGACGGCGGGGTGGTCAGGTTACGGGCGGCCTCGCCGACCTGGCTGAACGTCGGGTTGTCGCGCAGGCGGCGGGCGTTGTCGACGATCTGCTCGTACTTCGCACGGCCGGCCCGGGTCCCGAGCACGTAGCCGACGGCCAGACCGGCGGCGATGGGCAGCAACTTCATCAGTATCTCCTCAGTGAAGAATCTTCAGCGGCGGCGGGCCCGCACGGTCAGGGCGATGAGCACACCCACGACCATGGTGACCCCGACGGCCAGCGCAACCTGCGTACGCCGCGCCGAGACGGTGTCGGCCGCGGCCCGCGCGCGCACCTTGACGTCGGTCTTGGCCCGGCTCAGGGTCCGGTCGGCCGCGGCCCTGGCCCGGCCTTTCACGTCGGCCTTGGCCGCGAGGGCCTCGACTGTCGCCCCGAGCTCGGCCCGGGTCCGCGCTATCTCGGCCCTCAGTGCATCAGGGTCGTTCAGCCGCCCGTTCGCAGTCACGGCGCTCAACTCCTTCGGTCCGCCGCAGCAGGCGTTCCCCGATTGCGCCGCGGCAAAACCTATTGTGCGTCACCGAGAGCGCCGGGCATGTGCAGCACGGACAGCAGCCGCCGCACTCCGGGCGGGGCGGCGAGCACGACGAGCCGGTCGCCGAGCGCCCGCCGGGCGCCGAGCAGCACGGTCAGCCCGGCCAGGGAGCAGAACGTGACATCGGCCAGGTCGGCCTCCAGCCGCGCGTGCCCGTCGGCGATCGCGGCCTCGAAGGCGGCGCGCAGCAGGTCGGCGTTCGTCGCATCGAGTTCGCCGCGCACCGACATCCGCACGATGCGCGGCGACTCGCGGCGAACGACGGTCGTGACTTCCATGCTCTGGCAGTTCATTGCAGCATCACCGCTGGCCACGGTATGCCGCGGCGGTGCGGGTGCAGTACCACTGCGAGGCTCTGAATCGTCAGACAGTTGACGAAAGCGGTCCCCTGAATGGCTTACCCGCGGCCGGGTCACCCGTCAGTAGGGGTTCCCGGTGCCGGGAAGGCGGCCACGGAGCAGGCCGGCCAGCCGGCCGGGGCTCAGCGGGTTGCCGGACAGCGGCGGGCTGCCGGCGTGCGCGTGGCGGGCCATGCCCTGCGTCAGCTCGCGCAGTGCGGCGTCCGCGTCGACCGCGGGCCGCCAGCCGAGCTCGGTCGCGGCCCGGGCCGTGTCCAGCAGCGGCACGGACAGCGCCAGCTGCACCCAGCCGACGTCGACCGGCTGGAGCCGCAGCCGCCAGTTCGCGTCGGCCGCGCCGCGCAGCAGCGGCGCCGGGACGGGCACGGTCCGGCCGTGGAACATCTCGGCCGCCAGCGCGGGTGTGAGCACGGGATCGGCGGCGATGTTGAAGGCGCCCGTGACATCCTGGGTGATCGCCCGCACGTAGGCGTCGGCGACGTCGTCGGCGTGCACGGCCTGCAGGCGCAGCCGCGGGTGCTCGGGGATCACCGGCACCCGGCCGAAGCGCAGCAGGCGCACGGGCGCGAACGGCCCGAGGAAGTAGCGGGCGATCTCGGTCCCGGCGTCCCGCTGGAAGATCAGCCCGGGGCGCAGCCGGACCACGCGCAGCCGCGACTCGACCGCGTCGAGCATGCCCTCGAGCGTGACCTTGTCCCGGCTGTACGACGACGCCGCCACCCCGGTCGCCGGCCACGACTCGTCGACCCGGCGGTCCTTGGGCCCCGGCGCGTACACGCCCACCGACGACGCGGCGACAAGCGTACCGACACCCGCCTCGACGGCCGCGTCGATCACCGCCCGGCTGCCGTCGACGTTCGTGCGCAGCAGCTGCGCCCGGTCGTGACTCGGCTGGATCTGCCACCCGAGATGCACGACGGCGTCGGCTCCGGCGAAGATGCCCGTCAGCTCGCGCACGGCGTCCGGAGCGCCGATGTCACACGAGCGCCAGACCATGCCTGTGTACTCCGCGCCGCTCGGCAGTCGTCGCGCCACTCCCACGATTCGGTGGTTGCCGTCGGCGCGCAGCCGTCGCAGCAGTGCCGTGCCCATGTTGCCTGTCGCACCGACCACCACGATGTGCATGTGTCTGCCTCTCTTTGCGGGGTACCGGTGCGGCCATGACGACCAACCAGCCGAACGAACGGCTCGAGGCCCTGCCCGACGACGACTTCGACGACTTCGCCGCCGAGCACGAGGACACGACCCTTGCCGACCAGGTCGAGGGCGGGCCGGAGGGCTCATCCGAACCGGAGAGCCCCCGCGGCCGCGCCGGGATGGACTAACCGCTAGTGCCGTGCACCGCCGGCCCCGCCGTCCGCGCCACCGTCGTGGACGGCCGGGTCGGCACCGGCGCCACCGTCGGCCGGGCCCTCCTCGTCCGCGCCGCCGTCGGCTCCGCCGTCCTCACCCTCGATGTTCGCGCCACCGTCCGCGGTGCCCTCGTCAGGCGCCGCACCGCCGTCGGCGCCACCGTCGTGCGCGGCCGGCACCGCACCGCCGTCGGCCGGTCCCTCGGGGCCCTGGCCCGTGGCCGTGGTGGTGATGTCGTCGTCATTGAGCGCCATGAGAAGCTCCTCGAGATATCGGCGGGGTGCGGCCGCATCGGCCGTTCGATCACCCGTTACCCCCGCCCGATCGCGCTAATCCGGCGTCTCCGCGGGCCGCAGCCGGCGCGGGTCCACGGCGCGGTCGGGGAACCGGCGCAGGTACTCGGCCTCCAGCTCCTCGGTGCGCTTGTCGTGGTTGAGCACGGCCTGCGGCGCACCGTGACGGAACGTGTCGTCCCGGGTCTCGTGCAGGTGCCGCAGCTCGCGCGACAGGTCGGCGTCGTCGAGCTCCTCGGCCGGCACGCCGCCGGTCGGGGAGCTGGAGCCGGTGTCCCGGGTGCCGAGCTGGGCGATGGCCTCGCTCGCCTCGTCGTAGGCGTACTCCCCTTCCGGGAGCGCCTCGACGGCGTCGACGACCTCGGCCGACGCGCCGACGGCGACGGCATGGTGGTGGATCTCATCGCGGGTGAGCCGCTCGCGCCCGGCGTACACCTCATCGAGCAGCTTTTCGACCTGGTCCATTCCGATCCGTTACCCGCCATGACACCGTTGCAACAAATTCCGGGTACCGTGCGCGCGTGACCGAGGTGATCGCCGGCTGCTCGCTGGCCTTCGATGTCGAGCCCGCCCTGCCCACCGAGATCGTGCTGCAGATCGCCGCCGCCCGCCGCCCCGGCGTGCAGCTGACCGATGCGCTCACCGTGCACCTCGACGGTGAGCCGGTCCCGGTCGAGACCGTCGAGTCCGGCGACGGCGGCCGGCTGCACGTGCTGCGTCCCGGCCCGGGCCGGCTGGACATCGGCTACGAGGTCCGGGCCCGGCTGTCGGCCGAGCCGGCCGCGGTGACGCCGCTGGAGCGGATCACGTTCCTGCGCCCGAGCCGGTACTGCCCCAGCGACCGCCTGCACGGCTTCGCGGTCGCCCAGTTCGACGCGCAGTCGCCGTCCGTCGTCGATGACGTCCGCGGGTTCGTGGCGCGGCACACGCAGTACACCCTGGGATCAAGCTCCGGGATCACGGACGCGGCGGACACCTTGCTGTCGGGCAACGGCGTCTGCCGTGACTTCGCCCACCTCGTCGTCGCGCTGCTCCGGGCGCTTGACATCCCGGCCCGCACGGCCGCCGTGTATGCCCCCGGCCTCTCCCCCATGGACTTCCACGCCGTGGCCGAGGTCGCCGTCGACGGCGTGTGGCGGGTCGTCGACGCCACCGGCCTGGCTCCGCGCCCGAGCCTGCTGCGCATCGCGACCGGCGCGGACGCGGCGACCACGGCGTTCGCCACGGTCCAGTCGGGCCTCGCCGAACTGTCCTCAATGGAGGTCCGCGCGATCGTCGACGGCGACCTGCCCTACGACGACCTCGGCACGGCGGTCACCCTGCCGTAGGTCAGTGCGGGTGGGCGGTGCGGTGCGCGCGCAGGATGTCGCCGCCGAAGTCGGACTCGGGCCGGCGCAGGACCGTGTGGGCGTGGTTGCCGTCGGCGGTCGTGTTGTCGTACTCGATGAGCAGGTCAGGGCCCTGGATGCGGTAGTAGTGCCGCGTCCCGGGTGCGGTCGGGCCCTCCCACGTGAACGTCAGCGCGTCACGGTCGACGGGGAACGCGATGTCGGCCGGAAGGCGGTCCAGATACAGGCCGACGAGGTCGTCCAGGCGCTCGCGGGCCGCGGCGGGAAGCTCGGCGGCGGGCACGCCGGGCGGCGGGGGCACCACGTCGGCGTGCGGTCCACTGTAGATGTCGACCGGCGCCGAGGCCTTGCGCACGACGTGCGGCCGCAGCGTGTCCGGCAGCGCGTCGAGGACGGCGAAGCCCAGGTCGTGCTCCGGGCCGAGCGGGCGCAGCACGGGGTGGCCACGGTAGTAGGTGGCCAGGGGGTTGGCGCCCAGGAACACCGGCGTCGGGGAGACCGCGTCGCCGTCGAGGGTCATGGTGATCGAGATGTGGTGGCCCTCGAACCGCCAGCCCCACCGCCCGGCCGGGTCCGGCTCGCCGAAGACCAGCACCCGGTAGTCGTTGCTGTGCCGACGGCGGCCGTAGCCCTCCTTGCGGTCGAGGACCTCCTCGAGCGCCACGACGCCCATGGCCTGCGCGAACGCGTGCGGCCGCAGCGCGGTGGCCAGCAGCCGGTGCGCCGCCTTGCGCCCGTCCGCGTCCATCTCACCGAACGCGACGCCGGGCCGCGGCTCGGGCCGGTATTCGATCCACCGCCGCTTCCCGTCGTCGAACGGCACCCGGACCGACGCCGGCGCGGCCCGCAGCAGCCGGGCGGCCTCGTCGCGCATGGCGGCAGCAGAGTTCACGCCCTCAGTTCTACCCGAAGGCGCCGCCCAGCACCGCCTCCGAACCGCACGGTGTGCAAACGCAGGGCCTGAGCGCGCACGGCCCGGAAACGCACGGCCGGGCCGGGGAGCGTCAGGCGAAGCGCTCGAAGATGGGCGCGATCGTCGCCGCCGCGGCCCGGACGTCGGCGCTGACGAGGTCGTGCACCCGGGTCGGGTCGTTGCCGGCGCGCAGGTGGCGCTGCAGGCTGGCCCCCTGCACCCGCCAGAGGCCCAGGAGCGCGACGGCCGCGATGTGCGCCTCGGGCGCGTCGTCGCTCGCCCCGACCCGCGCGGCCAGCAGCCCCGTGACGGTCCCGGTGAGCAGGTCGACCATGTCGTGCTGGTGGGCACGCAGCTCCGGGGTGCTGGTGGTCAGGGCCCGGAACCGCCTGATGGTCGCGGCCGCCTCGGCCGGGTCGGGCTGGGTGCCGAGCCATCCGGTCAGGCCCCTGAGCTCGGCGTCGAGCACGGCGAACGTCGAGGGCAGCGGGACCGCGGCCGGGTTGGCCAGCGCCGTGCGCAGGGCGCTCAGCGTGTCGTCGAACCGGTCGAGCAGCAGCGACTCCTTCGTCGGGAAGTAGTTGAAGACCGTGCGCTCCGACACGCCGCACGCCTCGGCGATCTCGGTGACGCGCACCTCGGCGAAGCCGCGCTCGAGGAACATCCGGGTCGCCACGCCCGACAGCCGGGCCCGCATCTCGCGCTTCTTGCGCTCGCGCAGCCCGCCGAGCGTCGCGCCCGCCGCGCCTTCGGGAAGCCAGGAGACCGCCGTGTCGCTCATCTTCCCAGTGTACTTCAGTCGCTGTACAAATACTGCTACAGTAATTTTTCAGCCACTGAAGGAAGGTCCGTCTCATGCTCCAGGCGATAGCCCTGTTTCTGGCCGGGCTCCTGGCCGGCGAGGAGTTCATCGTGCGCTACGGCGTGCAGCCGGCCCTGCGCACGCTCGACGACCACGCCCACATCCAGGCCCGCGTGGCCCTCGTCAAGAGCCTGCGCATCGTCGTGCCGGCCCTGATGCTGCCGACCGTCGCGCTGGCCGTCGCCGTGCTCGCCCTGACCGACGGGCCCGGCACCGGCTGGCGCTGGGCGGGCGCCGCCGCACTCGCCGCGTTCGTGCTGTCCTCGTTCCTGGGCACGGTCCCGATCAACATGAAGGTCGTGGACTGGCGCCCCAACGCCCCGCCCGCCGACTGGCGCGGCACGGTCCTGCGCTGGCAGCGCATCGACGTGCTGCGCTCCACCGCGGCCATCGTCGCCTTCGCGTGCTTCGCGGCGGCGCTGGCGGTACAGGTGCGGCAGGCAGGTGGTTAGGACTCGAACGTGAGCACGACCTTGATGTCGTCGGGCCGGGCCTCCAGAGCCTCGGCGAAGCGGTGCAGGGGCACGCGGCGGGTGATGAGGCTCGCCAGCCAGGCCGGGTCGGCGGCGGTCAGGGCCTCGGCGGCCGCGGCGTAGTGGCGCAGGTTGGCGTTGACCGAGCCGACCACGACGTCGTTCTCCAGGACCATGGACCGGTTCGCCTGGCCGAGGTCGACGGAGATCGTGCGGCCGCCGGCGGAGACGCCGGTGAGGCAGACGATCCCGTACGCCGCGGTGCCGCCGATGGCGTCGAAGACGACCGACGGTGCCCCGGTCGCCTCGATGATGATGTCGGGGCGCAGGCGCTCGGCGGCCTCGGCGACCGGCGCGCTGTGGTACGTCGCCGTGAGCGCTCCCACCGCCTCGGCCTTCGGCCCGTCCTTCGCCCGGTCGAGCACGTGGACGTCGAGGCCGCGCTGCACGCCGAGCAGGGCCGCGAGCAGCCCGATCGGCCCGGCCCCGGTGACCAGCACCCGCTCGGGCGCGAAGTAGGCGCGGGCGCCGACCCGCTCGATCTGGTCCCACGCCTTGGCCACGACCGAGGTGGGCTCGAGCAGCACGCCGCGCTCGGCCAGGGCCGGGTCGAGCTTCACCGCGTAGTCCGGCTCGACCGTCCACAGTGCACTGCCGTACCCGTCGAGCTGCTTGATGCCCCGCTCCGTGTACTCGCCGTTGCGGCACATGTCGAACTCACCGTGCGCACAGGCCGCGCACGGCTGCGGGTCGGGCCGGCGCACGACACCCACCACCAGGTCGCCCGCGCTGTAAACGCTCCCGGCCGGCGCCGAGCGCACCCGGCCGAGCGACTCGTGGCCCAGCACCAGGCGGTCCGCGCCCGACGGCGCCCACCCGTAGTCGCCGGCCGCGATCTCCCGGTCCGTGCCGCACACGCCGAGCGCCACCGCCTCGACGAGCAGCCGCCCGTCGGCCGGGTCCGGATCGGGCACCTCGCGGATCTCGGCCGAGCCGGACTGCAACGGAACGACGGTCAATGCCTTCATGCCGCGGTGGTACCCGCGCGGGCCGGGCCGCAAAACGCGCCGGGTGCGGCGAATCGGGGGGAGATCCGCCGCACCCGTGTGCGATCGCCACCCGCGGTTCGCAGTCGATAAGGCAGTACGAATGCGGGGGTTATGGATCTGTCTGCCCAGGGGCGAGCGGCCCGAAACGCGTATCCGTCGATCGCACGGACGTGTCGGGTGTCACGGCCCAAACTATACCGACCAGACGGTACAGTTTCGGCATGCGTGTGCACGTGCCGTCGACTGCCCCGCCCGTGCTGCCGGCCCGGCGGCGGTGGGCCGCGCTCGCCGTGCTCGCGGCGGCCGTGCTGCTGCTCGCGATCGACGGCACGGTGCTGTCACTGGCCGTGCCGGCACTCACCGTGAGCCTGGCCCCGAGCGCCGAGCAGGTGCTCTGGATCGGCGACGTCTACTCGTTGACCCTCGCCGGCCTGCTCGTACTCATGGGCAGCCTGGCCGACCGGTTCGGCCGCCGCCGGGTCCTGCTCATCGGCGCCGGCGCGTTCGGGGCGGCGTCGATTGTCGCCGCGGCCGCCACCAGCGCACCGGCGCTGATCGGCGCCCGGCTGCTGCTCGGCGTGGCCGGGGCGACGCTGATGCCGTCCACGCTGTCGCTGATCCGCAACATCTTCACCGACGCCGTCGAGCGGACCCGGGCGATAGCGGTCTGGTCCACCGCGTTCGGAGCCGGCTCGGCGATCGGGCCGCTCGTGGGCGGGTTCCTGCTCGAACACTTCTGGTGGGGCTCGGTGTTCCTCATCAACGTGCCGGTCATGGTCCTCGTGCTCGTCTCCGGCCGGCTGCTGCTGCCCGAGTCCCGTGACCCGCGGCCGGGCCGGTTCGACGTGCTGTCCGCCGGGCTGTCGATGGCCGCGATCGTGCCGCTGGTGTACGCGATCAAGCACGTCGCCGGGTCCGGCCCCGACCCGACGACCGCCGCGTGCGTGCTGACCGGGCTGCTGGCCGGCGCGCTGTTCGTCCGGCGCCAGCGGCGGCTGGAGCGGCCGATGCTCGACGTGGCGCTGTTCCGCAGCGCGGCGTTCTCGGGTGCGGTCGCGGCCAATGTCATCGCCATCGTCGCGCTGGCCGGGCTGCTGTTCTTCTTCTCGCAGTACCTCCAGTTCGCCCGCGGCTACAGCCCGCTGCGGGCCGGGCTGGCCGAACTGCCGGCGACGCTCGCCTCGATCGTGGTCGTGGCCGTCATCGCGCCCGCCGTGCGCCGGCTCGGCCGCGGCCGGGCGATCGCACTCGGCCTCGCCCTGGCCGCCATCGGGCTGGCCGCAGTCGCGACGGCCGCGCACGGCCCGTTCGTGTGGCTCGGCCTGGCGCTCGTGCTCATCGGCCTCGGCATCGGCCTGGCGATGACCCTGACCGGCGACGCCGTCGTGTCCGCCGCCCCACCGAGCCGGGCCGGGGCCGTCTCCGCGATCACCGAGACCGCCAACGAACTCGGGGTCGTGCTCGGGATCGCCGGGCTCGGATCGCTCCTGGCCCTCGTGTACCGCCACCGGGTGCCCGTGCCGCCCGGCCTGCCGGCCGCGGACACCGCCCGCATCCGCGACTCGCTCGGCTCGGCCCTGCAGGTCCTCACGCCGGAGGCCGCGGCCGGAGCCCGCGCCGCGTTCGTCACCGGCATGCAGGTCACGTCGCTCGTCGCGGCCGCCCTGACCGTCGCCGCCGCGGTCGTCGCCTGGGCCCTGATCCCGTCGCCGCGCACACCGCGCCCGTAGGTACGGTGTCGCCGTGGGACGCACAGCCGGCCGCACGCCGGACGACACACGCCGGGCCCTGCTCGACGCGGCCGCCGACGCCGTCCGCGCCCGCGGCATCCACGCGTCCCTGGACGAGATCGCCCGCTTCGCCGGCGTCTCCAAGGGCGGGCTGATCTACCACTTCGCGAGCAAGGACGACCTGATCCTGGAGCTGGCCCGCGACCAGCTGGCCGCGTTCCAGGCCAGCATCGACGCCGCCCTGGACCCGGCCGACACCTCCCCGGGCCGCCTCACCCGCGCCTACATCCGAGCCGCCCTGACCCCGGCCGGCGACGACGCCGCCGTCCGCCAGTCCATCGCCCTGATCACGCAGCTGATGACCCTGCCCGCGGTCGCCGAGCTGGCCCGCGCGGACGCCGAACGGCTGGATGCCGCCCTGGCCGCCGACGGCCTGCCACCCGACGTGCTGGCGCTGGTGGTGGCCGCGGCGGACGGGATGAGCTGCGCGCCGCTGTGGGGCGCCGCGACCCGGACGCCGGCCCACCGGCGCCTGACGGAGCGGCTGCTGCACCTGACCCGGCACCCCGAGCTGTGGGAGTCGTAGCCCGTCAGGTGCCGGATGCGGCGCCGCACTGTGCTGCCGCTTCGACCGCGGCCGCCGTCAGTGTGCCCGCCGGCCGCGGATGATCAGACCTTGGCCGTGCGGACCTCGCCGGAGCGGTGCAGCAGGAAGCCGGCGAGCACGCCGACGACCGTGAGCGCGGTGTACAACCCCACGGTCACCACGGCGGGCCTGTCGAACGCGGCGATCACCAAGGCCAGCGGCACGCCGGCCCCCGGCCAGAGCAGCGCCCCGCGCACCCGCCCGCCGAGCTTGGCCTGCATGACCGCCGCGCTGAGCAGGTAGCCGGCGGTGGAGATACCGAGCACCCACCTGGTCCCGGTGGTCAGGTGGTCGTCAGCGCCGTGCAGGACGGCGTGTTCCAGTCCGACCGCCACGGCCGCCAGGAACACCGTCAGGGGCAGATGGATGAAGACGTAGAAGTCATGGACGCCGTGTTTGGTGACCTTGTCCCCCTCATCCGTGAGGCGCCGCTTGGCCGCGCCGCCGGACAGGTCGAAGTACACCCACCACAATGCCGCCGCGACCACGAGGGCCGCCGTCGCGGTGACCACGACCGACGGACTCCACGCGCTGTCGTGCAGGCCGGTCACGACGGCCGCGACGGACTCGCCGAGGACCAGGATGACGAAGAGGCCGAAACGCTCCGGCAGGTGTTCCAGGTGCAGCGGGACGGCGTCCTTGAGCCGGGCGGCCGCGGTGGGCCAGGCCAGGTCGACGAGCACGCCCGCGGCCCACAGCCAGTAGCGGGCCGGCTCCGGGACGGCCGGCGAGACGAGCCAGACGGCGGCGCCGAGCGAGTGGCCGATCAGGTACAGCCGGACGGTGGCCCGGGCGTCGGGCACGTGCCGCCACGCCCGCACATAGCCGATGATCAACGCCAGCCGGATGAGCACGTAGCCGATGGCGAACCAGTACTCGCCCGGCCCGCCGATCCGGTCGACGCTTGCCGCCATCGCCACGACGCCGACCATGGCGGCCAGGGTGAGCAGGCGGAAGATCGCATCGTCGGTGTCGAACCGGTTGGCGTAGAGGGTGGTGCTGACCCAGGCCCACCAGCCGACGGTGAGCACGGCGCAGAACACCAGTGCGCCGTGCCACGTCTCGTCCTTCGCGAGCAGGTCGGCACAGCGCGCGACGAACAGCACGAAGGCCAGGTCGAAGAAGAGCTCCAGGCGGGTCGCGGAACGGTTCGAGTCGTGGTTCAGGTCGGGCGGCCGGACAGCCTCAACCTGCTCGGCCTCCTCATCGTCCAGTCGCTGCTGGTCATGTGTCACTCGTCCTCCCCGGCCGGTGCTGCATGCTCCCGGTCTGCAGTACCCGCACAACCATCGACCACACGGCACGGGCCTTTCCGCACCGTGCGGCAGCCCGTGACGCACATCTCTGACTATAGTCAGAGAAATGGAAGCGGCAGCGGTCGAGCAGGTGCGGCGGTTCAATCGGACGGTGACGCAGCGGATCGGAGCGCTCGAGGACGAGTACATGGCCCGGGAGCGGTCACTGGGCCTGGCCCGGGTGCTCTGGGAGGTGGGTGCGGACGGGGCTGATGTGCGGCAGCTGCGCGAGCGGCTCGGGCTGGACTCCGGATACCTCAGCCGCCTGCTGCGCACCCTCGAAGCCGACGGCCTCGTCGTCGTGGCGGCCGGGCGGGGTGACGGGCGGGTGCGGACCGTGCGGCTGACGCCGGCCGGGCTCGGTGAGCGCCGCGAGCTCGAGACGCGCTCCGACGAGCTCGCCGCGTCCATCCTGCGCCCGCTCAGCGAACGGCAGCGGGCCCGGCTCGTCGAGGCGATGGCCGAGGTCGAGCGGCTGCTGACGACGTCGATGGTCGCCGTCGCCCCGCTCGACCCCCGGCACCCGCACGCCCGGCACTGCATCCGGGCCTACTACGAGGAGCTGGCCGGCCGGTTCCCCGGTGGCTTCGACCCCGGGCGCAGCATCTCCGCCGCCGACGACGAGCTCACCCCGCCCAGCGGTGTCCTGCTCGTGGCCACACTGCACGGCGAACCGGTCGGCTGCGGCGCGCTCAAGTTCCACGCCGGCGCACCGGCCGAGGTGAAGCGCATGTGGGTCGCCCCCACCACCCGCGGCCTGGGCCTCGGCCGCCGCCTGCTGGCCGAGCTCGAGGCGGTCGCGGCCACGGCCGGCACCACCGTGCTGCGCCTGGAGACCAACAACACACTGCACGAGGCGCTGCAGCTGTACCGCTCAACCGGCTACGAGGAAGTGGACCCCTTCAACGCGGAGCCGTACGCCCACCACTGGTTCGAGAAGCGCGTCAGCCCGCGGCCGCCGCGGCTGCCGGGTGAGCCGGCCGGTGAGGGTGACGCGGTAGGTTGAGCGCCGTGTTGACCGTGGCGACCTGGAACGTGCTGCATCGCGTGCACGCCGAGAACTACACGGAGCCGGTCACCGTGCGCTGGCCCGATGAGACGGACCGGGTCGACGCGATCGCCGCCGTGCTGGCCCGGCGCCCGGAGCAGGTCGTCGCGCTGCAGGAGGTCAGCGGCGATCAGCTGGCCGCACTGCACGGTCTGCACTTCACCGTGCACGCGTACCGGTACTCGCGCGTCCCGGCCGTGCGCCGGACCGACCCGCACCTGCAGGACCGGGGCGAGCACCTGGTCATCCTGACCGCCGGGCCGTCCCGGGCGGTGGCCGGCGAGTCCTTCGCCGGTGACCCCGGCAAAGGGCTGCTGGCGGTGGCCGCGTTCGACGCGCTGATCGTGTGCACGCACGTGGGCTTCGGCCCGGCCGCCGGGCGCCAGCTGGCCCGGCTGGCCGCCGCGTCGTCCGACCGGACCGTGCTCCTGGGGGACTTCAACGCGGACGCCGCGACGGTCTCGGCCGGTCTGGGCCCGGACTTCACGGTCGCGGGCACGGCACCGGGATCGCTCCCGACCCGCCCGGGCGCCCGCGTCCCGGACATCGACCACGTCGCCGTGCGCGGCGGCGCGGCGCACCCGGCCCGGGTCGAGGACGCGAACGGCCTGTCCGATCACAACCTGCTGTCGGCGGCCGTGCACTGGTAGGCCGCCACCTGCCGGTCGACGGCGAACCCGGCCCGGGCGTAGACGGACGGCGCGCCGGTCGGGTTGGCCGCGTCCATGGTGAGGGTGGCGACCGTGAACCCCTGTGCGCCGGCCGCCGCGAGCACCTCGGTCAGCAGCGCTGTCGCGATGCCGCGGCGCCGCCGGTCGGGGGCGGTGCCGACCTGGCCGATGTAGAGCGTGCCCCGGTCGTACGGCAGCACGAACCCCGCGATCGCGTCGCCGTCGAGCGCCAGCCGCGCGAGGTCGCCCCGGAACTGCTCCGACTCCACAGTCAGCGCCTTCCACTCCGGGAAGCTCCTCTCCTGGTGACCCCAGAGCTCGGCGAAGGCGGCGGCGTGCACGCGGTACAACTCGAAAGCCTGTGTCGTGTCGAACGGCACGACCCGGAGTCCCTCGGGCCCGGGCTGCGCCGGCGGGTCGCCGATCGGCGCCGACATCTCCACGAAGTATCGAACGACGTGGAACCCGAACCGCGCGTAGAGCCGGATCGACGGCCGGTCGCCCACCGCGGCGATGACCTGGGCCCGATGCCCCGCGGCGACCCGCAGCTGCCAGGCCAGCACCGCGCGCCCGATCCCGAGACCGCGCCGTTGCGGATGTACCGCACCGATGAGCTCGACCCGATCCCCCTGCGCCAGCGGCACGATCCCGACACCGGCCAGGCGCCCGTCGCCGTCGAGCGCGGCCAGGGTGTCGGTGCCGAGGTCACGGACCTCGTGCCGCAGCAGCTCCTCGAACTCCGCCACGGCGTACTCACCCCGCAGCCCGTCGGCCCGGTCGGCCAGGTTCACCAGCTCCGCGATCGCCGCCGCGTCCTGCGGGCCGCACGCCCGGGTCCTGAAGCCCTGCATAGCCGCCCTTCGAAAGGGGCCACGAGATCAGAGCGCCGGCGGGGAGGGAGTTGAACCCTTCCGTCCCATGGGGCCGGATTCGCCAGAGAAGTATCCGCCGGCTGCGCACCGTGACCGCCGCCCACTGTAGGCGCCGGGAGCGTGCCCGGCACCCGATTAATTCCCGGATTGGTGCCAGCCACGGCCCGGCCGGCGGACCGCGGGCCGGCGGCCGTCTACGGTCCCGGCATGACGAGAGTCCGCACCGGCACCGTGGTGGCGCTGGCGGCCGCCGTGGTGGCGGCCGCGGCCGTGCTCGCCGCGCAGCTGGTCTCGCTCGGCCCCGGCTCGACCGCGTACGCCGCCGCCGCGTTCGAGCGGACCGGGCCGGTCGTGGGGCCGGGCGAGAACCCGCTGTACGCGATCCAGGAGGTGCTCAAGGGCCAGACCGCGGCCGTGCTGCACGGTGACCGCGACGCCTACCTGGGAGCGATCCCGGTGGCCGACACGACGCTGCGCGACCGGGCCGGTGACCGGTTCGACGCGCTCACGGCGCTGCACGTCACGCGCTGGGACCTCGCCACGAACGGCGTGCCGGGACAGGTGAACGGCGCCTGGCGGCTGCCGGTGTCGATCGGCTACTGCTTCGACGACCCGGGCTGCACGCCGATCCCGCTGCTGATCGACACCGAGTGGACGGTCGTGCACGGCCGGGTCCGGCTGGTCGGCTACGAGCAGACCGACCGGCCCTGGGACCGGTCCCGGCTGACCGTGCGACGGGGTGAGCGGGTCACGGTCGCCGGGGCCGGGTCGGTGGCACCGGAGCTCCTCGATCGGCTGCTGCAGGCGTCCGAGCGGGGCGCGCCGATCGACGACCGGGCCGCCTCCGCGTTCGGCGGGCCGCCGCGCCGCTACCTCGTGTACGTCGCCGGGGACGAGGAGTGGAAACGCTGGTACGTGGGCGACACCGAGAACGCCGCCGCGTACACGATCCCGCTGCAGCCCGGCACGGCCGAGGTGGTCGTCCACGACCGCTCGATCCGCGCCGACGACTGGAATCTCACGATGATGACGCACGAGTTCGCGCACGTCGTCACGCTCGTCGGCAACCGCTACCCGGCCGGCGCCTGGTGGCTGGTCGAGGGCATCGCCGAGTACATCGCCAACGGCGACGGCGGTGCGCTGCACGACGACCTCGACGCCGTGCAGCGCTACCTCACGGCCGGCCGCTGGGACGGCACCGTCGCGCTGGGCCCGCCGGCCGCCGGGGCGACGCTCGACGACACGGTGGCCCGGTACGGCATCGCCCTGCTGGCCGTGGCGTACCTGGCGCAGCGCTTCGGCGAGGCGAAGCTGTTCGCGTTCTTCACCGAGGTGGTGCGCAGGTACGGCACCGTCGAGGCCGCGTCCCGCACGGTCCTGGGCGCCGAGTGGCCGGCGGTGGCGAAGGACGCGGCCGCCGCGGTCCGTCAGGCCGGGCGGCAGTAGCGCGCGGCGGGGTCGCCCGCGCGTGCGCAGCGGCCCGGTCCACGACGCCCGTGAAACTTGCTCTTCTTTCGCCGCGGCGCCGGATCGCTGGTATGACTGGTGCCGTGCGGATTCGGGCGTTGGGGTGGCCGCTGGCGGGCGCGGTGGCGCTGGTCCTGGCGGTCGCCGGCCTGGTCTCGCTGCCCTGGTCGGCGTCCGCGGCCGACCCGGCGATCCAGGACACGGCCCGCGGCGGCGGCCTGGGCCAGGCCCAGTTCACCGGCGGCTGGAGCCGCTGCGCCGGCACCTGCGCCAAGGCGAGCGACAACAGCTACGTGTGGACGGACGTCACGGGCGCCGCGGCCACCGTGCGATTCACGGGCCGCCAGATCGCCGTGTACGGCGTGCGGGACCCGGCGGCGTTCATTGCCACGGCAACGATCGACGGTGGCCCGGCCGCGGACGTCGACGAGTACGCGCCGGCCGCCTCGGCCGCGGCCGAGCGCGTGTGGACATCGCCCGTACTGGCCGACGGCGCGCACACGCTGGTCCTGCGCCTGACGAACCGCAAGCACCCGGCGTCGGCCGGCGGGAAGGTGTTCACGTTCGACCGCGCCGACATCGTGAGCAACCCGGCCGGCCCCGGCCCGTCCGCGACCCGGGCACCGGCCGGTGCGGCCGCTCCCGCTCCCGGGCTGGGGGCGGGGCCGGGGCGAGCGTCCGGGCTGCCCTGGTCCGATGGCGGCTACTTCCTGCACGACCCGGCCCAGGCCGACGCCTTCGCCGCGTGGCGCGGGCGCCCGGTCGACAACATCCTGGCGTTCACGTCGCGGGCGACGTTCACGGCGCTGCTGAACCCGTGGTGGGCCGACAGCGTCCCGGCCTCGTTCAGCGCCGTCCGGGACGATTTCATTGTGGCGGTACCCCTCTGGAGCGATGACGGCAGCGCGGGGACCGACGCGGAGTGGGCCGAGCTCGCGGCGGAGATCGCGGCCGTGGACGCCGACGCGTACGTCCGGCTCGGCTGGGAGATGAACTGCTGCACCTCCCTGGCCACCGACCCGGCCGTGTGGCGCGCCCAGTTCACCCGGGCCGCCACCCTGCTCAAAACGGCCGCGCCGGGCCTGCGGATCGTGTTCAACCCGAACGAGGGCACCAGCGAGCCGGGCCTGGTCAAGGACGCCTCGACGCTGTTCGTGCCCGGCCTGGTGGACGTCGTCGCCATCGACGCCTACGACTGGCACCCGAGCTACGACCGGGACGCGGCCGCGCACTTCACGAAGCAGTACGGCTGGGACTGGTGGTACACCTTCGCCCGCTCGAAAGGGCTGCCGTTCGCCCTTGGCGAGTTCGGTGTCATGAACGGCTACGACGACCCGGCCTTCTTCACAGAGGTGTACTCGTGGCTGCGGGCCAAACCGCCGGGCACCATCGCGTTCGTGACGCTGTTCAACGAGCCCGCCGACTACTGCCGCTGCAGCGTGTATCCGCCGGGCGCCAACCCGGCCGCGGCCGCCCGCTACCGGGAGATCATCGCCGCCGGCTGAGCCGTTCGCGCTCACGCGGAGAATTCCGGTGCACCCGCCGGGCGCTGACACTAGGGTCGCGCCATGGAGATCCGTGATGCGACGCCGGCCGATGCGCTGAGCGCCGAGGAGGTCGTCGCGGCGGCATTCGGCGAGCCGGCGGACGGCCGGGTCGTGCAGATGATGCGCGCCCTGCGGGCCGGCGGAGCTGCGCGGGCGAGCCTTGTCGCCGTCGTCGACGGGGAGCTGGTCGGGCACGTCGGCCTCTCCCGCGCCTGGGTGGACGCCCGACGTGAGCTGGTCGAGGTGCTGGTGCTCTCCCCGCTGTCGGTACGCCCCGACCGCCAGCGCCAAGGCGTCGGCACCGCACTGGTCAAGGCGGCGCTGGCAACCGCCGAGGCCACTGACGCGCCGGCCGTCTTCCTCGAGGGCAGCCCCGACTACTACGGACGCCGCGGGTTCGGCTACGCCTCCCCGCTCGGGTTCGAGCCGCCCTCCACCCGCGTCCCGATCCCGGGGTTCCAGGTGGTGCTGCTCCCGTCGCACCAGCCGTGGATGGTCGGCCGGCTGATCTATCCCGAGGCGTTCTGGACCACCGACACGGTCGGCCTGCGCGACCCCGAGCTGGAGCAGGTGGAAGCGCAGATCGCGGCGTGGCGGGCGGCGCACGGCGCGCAGGAGGCCGCAGCCGGTCCGGCGCACTAGCTCGGCGGCGGCGCCGGCGTGCAGGTCCAGCGGCCGTCCTGCCAGCCGCAGACCTGCTCGTAGCCGGAGCGGAACGACCCGAGCCAGGCGATGTCGTCCTCGTAGCGCACGGGCGGCGGTGCCGGGGTGAAGTTCGCCGCGTCGTCGCTGCTGCCGCTGCCGTCATAGCGGGCGACGATCGGATACGGGTACACCGGCCGGGTCCGCACGACGGCGTCGTCCTGGCGCTTCGTGGCGACGAGCCGGTCGGGTGCGACGCCCTGCTCGACCCAGGCGAGGGTCGGGGTGATCGCGTCGAACGCGTCAGGTCCCTGCCCGTCGCCGCAGTGGGCGACGCCCGGCAGCATGAACAGGCGGGCGAAGCGCTGCGTGGCGTTCACGCCGCCCATGCGTTCGGTGAGGGCGTGGTAGTAGGCGATCGTCCCGTACGGCGAGATCGCCTGGTCGGCCCAGCCGTGCCAGAGCAGCAGCTTCCCGCCCGCGGCACGGAAGGCGCTCAGGTCGGGGTCGCTCGCGTCGTAGATGCCGGCCCGCTGGAAGATCTCGTAGAACGTCGCCGAGTCGTAGTGCAGGTCGCGCAGTGTCATCGACGGCCGCGGGGACGCGTAGGCGAGGTACTTCAGCGCGCTCGTCGCGTTGCCCTCGGCCACGGCCGGCGCGCCGGTCGCGGTCGGGGTGACCCAGCGGGCCCAGTTCGCCTCCGAGCCCACGGGCTCGCCGCCCGGGTACATCCGCCGGCCCCGCTCGTCGCGCGGCCCGTCGTAGAGCTTGCGCACGGCGTCGACCTGCGCGTCGGTGAGGCAGGTCGCGGTGTCGGTCCCCGACGGGCAGCGCAGGCTCCGCGGATCGAACGAGCAGGCCCGCGGGTCGTCGATCTGCCCGTCGGCGAGCCCGTCGCGGGCATCGCACTCGCGCAGGACGGCGGCGTGCAGCGCGGGAAGCTTCGCGGCGGTCAGGATGGGCCGGCCCTGCGCGTCGGTGTTCGCCGTGGCGTGCCAGCCCGCCGACCACACGATGAGCGACGTGAGCAGCGATGCCGGGGCGCCGGCGACGATACCGTCGAAGTCGTGCGGGTAGCGCTGCGCCTCGGTCAGCCCCTGGTGGCCACCCTGCGAGCAGCCGTCGAAGTACGAGTAGCGCGGCCCCTGCCCGTAGTAGAGCGCGATGAGCCGCTTCGCGACGAGGGCGACCACGTGGTCGGCCCGGTAGCCGAAGTCGACCCGCAGCTGCGGATCGGCGCCGAATGTCGCGTCGAAGCCGGAGACGCCGACGTGCCCCTCGTTGTTGGTGGCGACGACGAAGTCACCGCGGTCCAGCGGCACACACCCGTCCGCCGCGTCGGCGAAGAAGTCGACGCTGCCGCAGAACGCCCCGCACCCGGTCTGCAGATAGCGCTGCCGCCACGTCCTGGTCGGCAGCAGCACGTCGAACTGGATCTGCGGCGCCGCGATCCCCTTGACCTCACAGGCCGCCCACCCACCCGGCGAGGTCGTGGCCGTCGCGGACCCGACGACCGCCGCCGCCCCGGGCGTCTCCGACAGGTCCTGCCCGACGAGGCTCGCGCAGTCGACTTTCGGCAGCACCACGGCCGGCCCGGAGCCCGAGCCGTCAGCCGCGCCGGGCATTGCGGCCACTGTCGTGTAGGGCCCGGCCGGCCCGCCACCGGCCAGCGCGAGGACGGCCAGCAGCGCCGGCAACGCCCGCAGCCCCACGGCCCGTCCCGGCTTCCGGCCCCACAGGCGAGCGCGCATGGCTGTCCTCCCGGTTCCGCGGCGAGCGCGTCATCGCGGGCCTCCGGCGACGCCGGCGACCCCCGCGAGACGAGCACGGAAAGCCAAGTACGGACGTGGACAGGCGTCAATCTTGAACCCGACACCGAAACTCGCGCCGGCAGGCAACCCGGGCGCCGTCAGGAATGTCCCGAGCGGCAACGGCATCGTGCTGAGCCTGCACTACTTCGACATCCCGCCGGACCTGCCGGCCCCGCTGGAGTCGGTGCCGCAGCTGCAGGCGGCGCTGGCGCGGCACACGGCGGCGGCGGGGGTCGGGCTCGTCGACTGTGCCGTCGAGCCGGTCGACGGCGTGCCGGCCGTGCGCCAGCTCGTGAAGCTGAGGCACCCGCGGGGCCACGGACAGGTGTTCATCGCCTCCTGCACGGTGCCCCGGGCCACCTGCAGCACCGTGCTGAAGCTCCAGGCGCCCGAGCGCGGCATGACCGGCTTCCGCGAGGCCATCATCATGCAACGGCTGCTGCCGACGGTCCGCCTGGACCCGCGCTTCAAGGCCGAGCCCGCCTTTGCCTGATCGGCGACAGTCCCGGGCGGCCCGCCGGACGGGCCGGGCGGCCGGGGCACGGCGACGCCGGCGCTGTGAGCGTCGCCGATGCGGCCGGCCCTTCACCCCCTCCGCGGGGCCCTACAGCCCGGCCCCGGTGCGGTGCAGCGGCGGGTTGAGCCGGGCGAAGCCTTCCTGGCGCTCGTACGGGAAGTACGGATACGGCGCCGGGCGGGCGCTCGCGGCGTCGAGGCGGCCCACCTGCTCGGGGGTCAGCGCCCAGCCCACCGCGCCGATGTTCTGGCGCAGCTGCTCCTCGTTGCGCGCGCCGATGATGACGCTCGCCACCGTCGGGCGGCGCAGGAGCCAGTTGACGGCGATCTGCGGCACCGCCTTGCCGGTCTCGGCGGCGAGCTCGTCGAGGACGTCGACGACGGCGAAGAGCCGCTCGTCGTCGACCGGCGGGCCGAACTCCGCGGTGGCGTGCAGCCGGCTGCCGTCGGGCAGCGGGGCACCCCGGCGGACCCGCCCGGTGAGCCGGCCCCAGCCGAGCGGGCTCCACACGACCGCGCCGACGCCCTGGTCGCGGCCGAGCGGCAGCAGCTCCCACTCGTAGTCGCGGCCGACGAGGGAGTAGTAGACCTGGTGCGCCACGTACCGGCGGCGGCGGTCCCGGTCGGCCACGGCCAGCGACTGCATGAGCTGCCAGCCGGAGAAGTTCGACGCGCCCAGGTAGCGGATCTTGCCGGCGGTCACGAGATCGTCGAGCGTGCCCACGACCTCCTCGACCGGCGTCCCGGCGTCGAACGCGTGCAGCTGATACAGGTCGATGTACTCCGTGCCGAGCCGGCGCAGCGCCGCGTCGACGGACCGGATCAGCCGCGCCCGTGACGTTCCGGCGTCGTTGGGCCCGTCGCCGGTCGGCAGCCCGCTCTTGGTCGAGATGAGCACGGCGTCGCGCCGGCCCCGGATCGCCTGGCCGAGCACGGTCTCGGAGGCGCCGTCGGAGTACACGTCCGCGGTGTCGAACATCGTGATCCCGGCGTCGAGGCAGACATCGACGAGCCGGCGCGCCTCGCGGGCATCGGTGCTGCCCCAGTTGCCGAACAGCGGCCCCGCGCCGCCGAATGTGCCGGCCCCGAAGCTGAGGGCCGGGACGTGCAGACCCGAAGAGCCGAGTCGTCGGTACTCCACCATGCCTCCCATTAAAGGTACTGTGATTCCGTTAAGGTTCGGCGGTACCATAGCAGGCACCCGACTCTTAATGGAACCGGAGAACCGTTATGACGGCCGCCACCACCCGCCCCGGCGGACGGACCGCACGCGTCCGTGCGGCCGTGCTGCAGGCCACGGCCGACGCCCTGATCGAGCACGGCTTCGACCGCCTGGACCTGGCCGACGTGGCCCGCCGCGCGCTCGTCGGCAAGACGACGGTGTACCGGCGCTGGGGCACCGTCGCCGCCCTGGTCGCCGACCTGCTGTCCGACATGGCCGAGCAGTCGGTGCCCCGCACGGAGACCGGCACCCTGGCCGGCGACCTGCGCGCGAACGCTCGCCTGGTCCAGCGCACGCTCACCGACCCCCGCCAGGGCCCGCTGTTCCGCGCCGTCATCGTCGCCGCCACCTGCGACCCGCGCGCAGCCGAGGCCCTGCACCGCTTCTACGCGATCCGCATCGCCGAGTGGTCTCCCTGCGTCACCCGGGCGACGGCCCGCGGCGACCTCCCGCCCGGCACCGACCCGGGCGAGGTGATCCGCGCCGTCTCCGCCCCGCTGTACTACCGCCTGCTCATCTCCGGCGACCCCCTCGACGAGGCCGCCGCCGACCGGGCCGCCGCCGCCGCCCTCGCCGCCGCCCGGGCCGGTGCCTACACCGCGGCCGGGAGTGCTCCCGGCGCCCCGAACGCCTGAGGCGGGCAACTGGGACGCGACCCCGGACGGCCGGGCGTGGCGAGCGAGGACTGCCGCGCCGCCCGGGCAACGGTAGGTTGCGGCAATGGTCGACTTCGGGATGCTGCTGCACGCGTACGGCCCGGCCACCGACACGCCCGGGCACCTGGCCGCGCTCACGGGCGGGGACGCCGAGGCGAAGCGGGCGGCCCAGCAGCACCTCTGGGGGGCGATCATCCACCAGGGCACGCCGTGGCTGGCGACGCCGCCGGCCGCGCTCGCCGTGGCCGCGCTCGTCGGCGATCCGCGGCTGGCCGGGCCGTCGGACGCGCCGCTGCGGGCCAACCTGCTCGACTTCCTCGGCGCCGTGGCCGCGGCCGGGCGCAGCACCGATCGGGACATCGAGGACCTCACACCCGAGCAGGAGGCCGAGCTGCGCCGGGCGATCGAGGAGGACGACGACGAGGCCGTCTACGCCGACGAGGACCTCGGCAACGCCGTCTACGGCCGGGCCGTCGCCGGCTGCCGCGAGATCATCCCGGTCATCGCCGCCGCGGCCCGGGCCGCTCTCGCCGATGACGACGCGGCCGTGCGGGCGTCGGGCGCCGCCACCATCGGCGCGTGCGGGATCGGCACCGACGGGCTGGCGGCGCTCGCGGCCGCGGCGGGCCCGGACGAGCGGGCCGCGATCGTGCTCACGATGGCCGAGCTGGGCCAGGACGTCCGGCCGTTCCTGACCGATCCGCATCCGGGTGTCCGCGCCTGCGCCGCCCTGGCACCGGCGCTCGCCGATGACGAGGCGGCCACCGCGGAGATCCTGGCCGCGCTGGCGGACCCGGCGGCCATCGCGACCTGGTTCGGCAGGAGGCCGCCCCAGCTCCCGAGGCACGTGCGCTTCCCGCTGATCGCCGCCGCCGTGGACCGCGTTGCCGACCGGGCGCGGCTGCTGCCGGCCGCACTGGCGCTCGCGCCGATCGTGAGCGTGTACACCGTCCGCGACGACTGGGGAGTCCTCCTGCAGGCGCTGCCGCACGAGCAGCGGCGGGTGTACCTCCACGCGCTCGCCGAGCACGAGGAGCTCTGGGACCCCACGAACGGCAGTGCGGGCCTGATGTTCGAGCAGGCCGGGCTCCCCTATGACCGGGCGGCCAGCCAGTCCGCGTAGCCGATCGCGCCGATGTGCGCGTGCGGGCCGGTGGTGAGCTGGGTGTCGTCGATGTGCGCGCCGAAGTAGGTGGCCGCCGGGTCGGTGACGATGATCGTCGAGGGGTCGACGGCCCGGCGCACGAACTCGTCCAGGCCGATCTTCTCCGGGCCGCCGAGCTCGACGATGCCCTTGACCGGCGGCGCCGGCACGACCTCGGCCAGGAGCCGGGCCACGTCGTCGGCGGCGACCGGCTGGAGCTTGGCCGGCGTGAGGTGGGCAGTGCCGTCGGGGCCGGTGGCGGAGGCGGCGATCCCGGCCGCGAACTCGTAGAACTGGGTGGCCCGCACGATCGTGAACGGCACCGGGCCGCTCGTGATCAGCTCCTCCTGGACCGCCTTGGCCCGCAGGTAGCCGCTGTCGGGCACCCGATCGGTACCGACGATCGACAGGGCGACGTGGTGCCCGACCCCCGCCTTGGCCGCCGCGGCCAGCTGGTTGGCGGTCGACGTGCGGAAGAACGCGAGCACGTCGTCGTCGGCGAACGACGGCGAGTTGGTCACGTCCACGCTCACGTCGGCGCCGGCCAGGACCTCGTCGAGCCCGATGCCGGCGATGGTGTCCACGCCCGAGCTGGGTGACGCGGCGACCGGCACGTGGCCGGCCCGCTCGAGCAGCGCGATCAGCTTGCGGCCGATGAGGCCGGTGCCCCCGAAGACAACGATCTTCATGACTGAACCTCCAACTCGGACAACTCTTGTCCGGGATGACCTGACTGTACCCGGACACCACGTGTCCGAGTCAAGTAGGATGGGCGGGTGAAGATGTCGGGCGGCGTCGAGTGGGCCGTGCACTGCTGCGTCGTGCTGACCGCCGCGCGCGGGCCCGTGCCGGCCGCCCGGCTGGCCGAGCTGCACGACGTGTCCGGCAGCTACCTGGCCAAGCAGCTGCAGAGCCTGGCCCGGGCCGGCCTGATCCACTCGGTGCAGGGCCACGCCGGCGGCTACGCGCTTACCCGGGATCCGGCGGATATCACCGTGCTGGACGTGGTCGAGGCGGTCGACGGTGCGGCCCCGGCCTTCACCTGCACCGAGATCAGACAGCGCGGTCCCCTGGCCGCCCCGGCCGAGGCGTGCACGCTTCCGTGCCCCGTGCACCGCACGATGATGGCCGCCGACGATGCCTGGCGGGCGTCGCTGCGCGCGGTGACGATCGCCGACCTGGCCCAGATGGTCACCGCCGACAGCGGCCCGTCGACACTGCTCACCGTGCGCCAGTGGCTGGGCTGAACCCGTGTGCGACAAGTGCGCATCGGCATGACCGGCCCGCGGACGTCCGCCCGGGCCCACCCCGGTCAGGCCGGACGGAGGCGCCTGAGCGCGGAGACGGGGAAGGGCCGGCGCCGCCCCACACGCGGCGCCGGCCCCGTTCCCGTCAGCGCAGCGAGAAGGTCGACAGCCGCGCGGGACCGCCGAACACCAGGTACACGTCGTGCCGGCCGCCCAGACGCGGCAGACGTGCGGTGATGTCGGCATAGGTGTACACGTCAGCGGTGGCCGGAAGGTTCACCGTGGCCACGACCCGACCGTGGACCGGGTCGTCCAGCCGGACCTGGAGCGTCGCCGGGTCGCCCGGGACGGCCGCCCGGGCCGTGAACGTTCCCGGGCCGCCGCACAGGTCGGCGTCGGCGTAGCACAGCCACTGTCCGGCCGCGGTGGCCGCCACCACGGTGCCGCCGGCCAGGACGGTGCCCGAGGAGCCGTCGAAGTCCGCGGCCCGCACCGCGCGCAGGTCACGGGGCGGGATGGTGTCGCCCCGCACCTCGAGCTGCGCCCGCGAGCGGATGTCGGCCGAGGAGGTACCCACGAGAATGTCCTGGGTGGCGCTCTCGACGACCCACCGGTTGCGCGTCGCGTCCCAGATTCGCAGATCCGACGCCGCCAGAGAGAACGTCACGCGCCTGGTCTGACCCGCCTCGAGGTGCACCTGCTGAAAGCCCCGCAGCGCCTCGGGCGGCTGCGGCACCCGCGACCGGCGCTGGTGCGTGTACAGCTGCACGACCTCGTCGCCGGCCCGGGTGCCGGTGTTCGTGACGTCCAGCGTGACCTGCACGGTGCCGCGGCTGTCCATCGTGGACTGCGACAGCGACACGGCGCCGTACCGGAACGCGGTGGACGAGAGCCCGTCCCACCGGTCGGGGTCGGTGGCGTGCGGGCCACGGGCCTCGTCGAGCGCGAGCCGGTGCGGCAGGTCGTCGACGCGCACGGCCATCGGCCGCCGTGGGTCGCGAGACGCCTCCGGCGGGGGTGCCGCCCCGACGCCGGTGGGCGCCGGGGCGGGAGCGGGCGACACGGTCGGGGACATGACGATCAGCCTGCACATGCGGTGCCTCCTAGCTGTGGAGGTGCACGATCACCTGTTCCAGGTCGGCGTCCGCCTCGACGAGGACGCCACCGTCGGCGAAGGGAGCCGAAGGGGATGCGAGCCGGCCGGCGTCCACGGCCGCCACCGTGTCGACGCCGGCCAGCTGCACCCGCCAGGGCGCCGCGCTCCCGCCGCGGCGCACCTCGACGTCGGTCCCGGACCGGCGGACCGTGAACGTTCCCGCCGGCCGGCCCTGCGGGGTGGGGACCTCGACCGTCACGCCCACCCCGTCGTGCAGTTCGTAGGCGCGCAGCGTCACACCGTCCGCGTAGTCGTAGCTCGGACGGTCGTCGTGCGCGCCCAGTGCGATGACCGAGCCGGGCCGGACGAGCACCGGCAGATCGCCGATACCGTACCGGCGCCTGACCCACCCCGGCCCGGTCAGCACCTCCCCGCTGCGCAGGTCCGTCCAGCGGCCCGCGGGCAGGTAGAACGCGGTGTCGCCGGCGGCGCTGAACACCGGGGCGACGAGGATGGAGTCGCCGAGCATGTACTGGCGGTCCAGGTGGGCGCAGGCCGGGTCGTCCGGGAACTCCAGCGCCATCGGCCGCATCACCGGCACACCCTCGCGGTGGGCGGTCACGGCCGCGCCGTACAGGTACGGCATCAGCCGGGCCTTGAGCCGGGTGTACTCCCGCAGCACGGTGACGGCCTCGTCGCCGAACAGCCACGGCACCCGGTACGACCCGCTGCCGTGCAGCCGGCTGTGCGAGGACAGCAGCCCGAACGGGATCCACCGGGTGAACACGGCCGGGTCCGGGGTGCCCTCGAAGCCGCCGATGTCGTGGCTCCAGAAGCCGAACCCGGACATCGCCAGCGACAGCCCGCCGCGCACGCTCTCGGCCATCGACGGGAACGTCGACTCGCAGTCGCCGCCCCAGTGGACCGGGAACTGCTGCCCGCCGGCGGTCGCGGAGCGGGCGAAGAGCACCGCCTCCCCGTCCCCGCGGTGCTCGCGCAGCAGCTCGAAGACCGCCTCGTTGTACAGGTGCGTGTAGTAGTTGTGCATCCGGGCCGGGTCCGAGCCGTCATACCAGACCACGTCGGTCGGGATGCGCTCGCCGAAGTCCGTCTTGAAGGCGTCGACACCCAGGTCGAGCAGAGCCTTGAGCTTGCTCTGGTACCACGCCCGCGCCTGCGGGTTCGTGAAGTCGACGAGGGCCATGCCGGCCTGCCACAGGTCCCACTGCCACACGTCGCCGTTGGGGTACGTCACCAGGTAGCCGGCCGCGGCGCCCTCGGCGAAGAGCTTGGAGCGCTGGGCGATGTACGGGTTGATCCACAGGCAGATGCGCAGCCCCTTGGCCTTGAGCCGGGCGATCATCCCGGCCGGGTCCGGGAACGTCTCCGGGTCCCACTCGAAGTCGCACCAGTGGAACTCGCGCATCCAGAACGTGTCGAAGTGGAACACCGACAGCGGCAGGTCCCGCTCGGCCATCTCGTCCACGATCGCCGTGACGGTGGCCTCGTCGTAGTTGGTGGTGAACGAGGTCGACAGCCACAGCCCGAACGACCAGGCCGGCGGCAGCGCCGGGCGCCCGGTGAGCGCCGTGTACTTGCGCAGCACCTCCTTCGGCGTCGGCCCGTAGACGACCAGGTACTCCAGCACCTGCCCGGGCACGCTGAACTGGACCCGCGACACCGCCTCGGAGCCGACCTCGAACGACACCGGGCCGGGATCGTTCACGAACACGCCGTAGCCGCCGCTGGTGACGTAGAACGGCACGTTCTTGTACGCCTGCTCGCTGCTCGTGCCGCCGTCGGCGTTCCACACGTCGACGGTCTGGCCGTTCTTGACCAGGGGGCCGAACCGCTCGCCGAGGCCGTACACGGTCTCGCCGACCCCGAGCTCGAGCTGCTCGCGCAGGAAGTGCCCGTCGTCGGTGGCCAGCGCGGCGAGGGCTTTGCGCGGGCTGGTGGTGAGCACCCGCCCGCCGGCCGCGAACTCCAGGCGCCACTCGTCGCCGAGCGCGAAGCGGGCGCTGAGCTCGCCGGAGGTGAACGTCGCGTACTCCTCGTCCCGGGTCACCTTCGGCGAGGCGGCCGGGTCGGTCTCGATGCGGAAGTGCGGGCCGCGGTCGACGCCGCCCGCATACCGCGTGACCCGCACCGCGATCACGTCCGGAGCCGGGGCCGTGCACTGCACGGTCAGCAGCGGCATGTTCAGCGTGTCCCCGCGGCTCGCGACGCGCTTGGCCGGCGCATAGACCGTGAGCCGGTCGGACTTGACCTCGACGTCGCGGACGTGCACGGGGTACTGCGGCTCGACGCCGCTGCGCAGACGCCAGTACCCGTCGGTGAACTTCATGCGGGCTCCAGGTGTGGAATCACTTGACCGCTCCTGCCGTGACACCCCGGGTCAGGGTGCGCTGGAAGACGAGGAAGAACAGCACCGCGGGCAGGATGCCCAGCAGCGCCGAGGCGCTCGTCGCGGTCGCGTCGAGGTCGTGCTCGCCCTGCAGGAGGGCCAGCGCCAGGGGTACGGTCTGGTTGCTGTTGGAGACCAGGAAGATGAGCGGGATGAACAGCTCGTTCCAGGTCCAGATGAAGAAGAACGTGAACAGCACCGCGATGGTCGGGCGGCTGACCGGGGCGACGACGCGCACCAGGGTGCGCAGCCGGCCGGCGCCGTCCATCGCGGCCGCGTCAAGCAGCTCCGGCGGGAACTCGGCCAGGACGGACGAGAGCAGGAAGGTGCCGAACGCGCTCTGGATCGCCGTGAAGATGATGATCACGGCGAGCTGGGAGTCGTAGAGGTCGAGCTCGGTGGCGATGTGGTACAGCGGGTAGATGAGGCTTTCCTGCGGTACCAGGTTCGCGACCAGGAAGGCGGCCAGGAACCAGCGCCGGCCGCGGATCCGCCCGACGCCCAGCGCGTAGGCGTTCAGCAGCGAGAAGCCGACGCCCAGCACGGCCACCGCACCGGAGATGACGAGGCTGTTGACGAGGGTCCGGCCGAAGTCGGCGCGAATCCAGAACGCCTTGACACCCTCGAACGACACGTGCGTCGGCAGTGCGAGGGGGCCGACCGACGCGTAGTCCTGAGGTGTCTTGACCGCGTTGAGGAGGACCAGCGCGAACGGCGCCAGGAAGACCAGGATCACGGCGACGAGCGCCACGAGCACGGCGTATTTTCTCATCGCGTCTGCACCCGGATGAAGGCGAACGTCAGCGCGACGATCAGCACCGCGAGGACGGTGGAGATGGCCGAGGCGTAGCCGACGTTGACGCTGCCGAAGTACTGCTGCCACGCGAAGTACGACGGCACCATCGTCGAGCCGCCGGGGCCGCCGCCGGTGAGCACGAAGATCTGGGCGAAGACCTTCAGCGCGGCGATCGTCGTGGTGATGAGCACGACGCCGATCTCGGGCCGGATCTGGTGCACCGCGATGCGGGTGAACCGCTGCCACCAGCCGGCGCCGTCGAGCGAGGCCGCCTCGTACAGCTCCGGATCGACCCGCTGCAGCCCGGCCATGAACATGACGACCGGGTAGCCGATCTGCACCCACACCATGACGGCCATGACGGTGTACAGCGCGTACCGCTCGTCACCGAGCCAGTTGCGGGCCAGCACACCGAGCCCGACCCTGTCGAGGATGGAGTTCAGCACGCCGTAGTTCGGGTTGAGAATCCAGCTCCACACGATGCCGGTGACCGCGAGCGGCAGCACCTGCGGCAGGTAGAAGCCGGAGCGCAGCGCCCGGGCGGTGCGACCACCCAGGCGCGGCGCGACGTAGTCGAACAGCAACGCGGCAAGGAACAGTCCGAGCAGCGTCGGCACCACGGCCATGGCGACGATCATGAACGCGATGTTCTTGAACGACAGCCAGAACCGGTCGTCGTGCAGCAGCCGGTCGTAGTTGTCCAGCCCGGTCCAGCGTGGAGTGCCCACGCCTGACCACTCCGTGAAGCTGGTGCCGACCGTCATGAGCAGCGGTACCGCCACGACCAGCCCGACCAGCAGGAGCCCCGGAATCAAGAACGGCCAGTAGCCCGTGCGCCGGTGCAACGACCTGGGCCTTGCCGCCCGACCGGTGCCGTTCGACATGTTCATTTGCCGACGTTCGCCAAGTTGTCGTTGTACGGCTTGGCGATCTGGTCGAGCACCTCGGCCGGCTTGGCCGAGCCGTTGATGAGCTTCTGCGTGCCGGAGACGAGCACGTCGTAGTAGCCGGGCGCCGGCCAGTCCGGGTAGAACGCGAGCCCGTCCTGCTTCGAGATGGCGTCGAAGTTGGCGATGAGCTCCTTGCTCTTCGCATCGGTGATCTTGTCCGCCTGCGCCGCGACCGGGATGCCGCCGTTGTTGCCGAGCAGGTTCTGGATCTCCGGCTTCATGGTGATGTCGATGAAGTCGTACGCCAGCTGCTTGTTCTTCGCCTTGGCCGGCACGACCCACAGGTTGCCGCTCGAGCCCGGGAACAGCTTGCTACCCGGGAACAGCATCGAGCCCCACTGGAACGTGGCCTCCTTGGCCGCCCGGCCGTACAGCCAGCTGCCGGTGATCATGATCGGGGACTTCTGCTGCTCCCAGGCCAGGATCATGTCCTCGGCCTTGAGCCCGGCCGAGTTCTTGTCGATGAACCCCTTGGCCACCCAGTCCGCGAACGTCGTGGCCGCGCCCGACCACTGCGGACCGTGGAAGTCCACCTTGTTCTTGTACAGCTGATAGTTGTCCACAAAGGACCTGTCGGCCTTCGCGAGCGCCAGGGAGTACAAAATCTGCTGTGCGGGGTATTCGGCACCACCCACGCTGATCGGCGTGATCCCGGCCGACTTGAACGTCTGCATGGCCGACTCGAACTGCTCGAACGTCGTCGGGACCGGGACGTTGTTCTTGGCGAACATGTCCTTGTTGTAGTAGACCATCACGTATTCGGCGTAGTTGGGCACGCCGAACCACTTGCCGCTGCCCATGATGCCGCGGGCGTCGTACCTGGCCGTGGTGGCCAGGCCGGGCGAGAGGGCCTTGCTCCAGCCGCGCTTGTCGGCCTCGGCCGAGAGGTCGGTGAGCAGCCCCTGCTTGGACAGCAGGCCGGAGGTCGCGTTGCCCTTGTTGTACTCCATGACGTCGGGCGCATCGCCGGAGTTGAGGATCATGCTGGCGCTCTGACGGATCTGCTCGAAGCCCTTCTCCTCGAACGCCACCTTGACGCCCGGGTGCGACGCCTCGAACTGCTTGATCGCCTCGTTCCAGGCGACCCCCATGGCACTGGCGGCGCCCTCGTAGTGCCAGAGTTTGAGCGTCTTGCCGTCACCTTGCGCCTGATCGTCGCCGCTGCCGCCACAGGCGACGAGCGCCGGGGTGAGCGCGAGTATGGCCGCCGCGGCTACAGCGGCGCTGCGGATGCGCGTGAACACGTCGACTCCTGATGTATGGTCTCGCGCCGCGCGCGAGGGGTGTGACACGGCGGGGGTGGCGCCGTGCGCGTTTGCAGTACGCAGTCGGTTCGTGGAGTGGGGTCTCGGCGCCGGTGGGGCCTTCGCAGATTCCGATGGGGTTTGTTCGAAATCCTGTCGAAGCGCTTCGACAGGCAAGTTACGAACTCGAACGCAGCTTGTCAACAGGCATGTGAACGCTCCCAGGTCAACGGTGCGCCCCCGGGAAACTTCCAGCCCCCCGCCCACCAGCCGGGACACCTTCCGGGAGCGCCGGCGCGGGCGTCCGTTCCCGGGCGCCGGCCGACCGCCGCTACCGACCGGATGAGCTCGACACCACCATGCCGTCAGAGTCGCCGCCGAACAGATTCGGCCGGTGATCGTCACGCCACCAGATCAGGGCGACGATGATGCACATGATGATGGACAACACGACAAAACCCACCAAGCACCCCAACACCTGCGAGCCACACCCGCCCGCGTCCCCGCCACTGTCGATTCGCCGCTGACGCTCGCGCTCCTGCAACTGCCGATAGGTATCCCAGTCCGCCACGTGACCCGCCTCCTCGGCAATCCCGGCCGATTGCCGAGACGGCACTGCGCACCCCATCGAACGGCGTCATGTCCAAAAGGGCACCGCACGACATTGCTCATGGCCAACGGTATGCACTTGGCGGTTGCGCGGTCATCGTCCCTTGCTCCATGGCGGCCCGGCCGGGCATACATCAGCCCGTGCCGATCGACCGACCCGTTCCGGGCCGCCCTCGTTGTCGCGCAGCCCGGGCCGGCCCGGCCCGGGCGGGCTCAGTGGGCGCCCAGGCGGTGGGCGACCGCGTCGCGGACCTCGGCCATGGTGGGTGCCGGCCGGCCGGTGGACTCGGCCACGCGGCGTAGGGAGGTCATGGTGACGCCGTCCAGGCGGCAGGCCACGAAGCGGTCGTAGACGTCCAGGTCGGAGTCGACGTTGATGGCGAAGCCGTGGCTGGTGACGCCCTCGCGGATGCGCATGCCGATCGACACCAGCTTGTGGTGCTCGGGGGTCCAGACGCCGACCAGACTGTCGGCGCCCGGTGGGGTGTCGCGCCGGATCGCGGCGATTCCCAGGTCGGCCAGGGCTTCGATGAGCGCCGATTCGAGCCAGCGGACCACGTCGCCCGGGGCGCGCTCGCGGATGTTCATGATGAGGTAGCCGACCAGCTGGCCGGGGCCGTGGTAGGTGGCGTGGCCGCCGCGGTCGACCTCGATGACCGGCATCGAGCCGTCCTGCGGCAGATCCGCGGCGGCGGTGTGCCGGCCGTAGGTCACCACGGGCGGGTGGGTCAGCAGGAACAGCCGGTCGGGTACCGCGCCGGCCTGGCGTTCCTTCACCCAGCCGCGCATCGCCTCGGCGGCCTCCAGATACTCGACCTCGCCGAGGTCGACGCGCACCATCTCCACCACAGGTCAATCCTGCCGCACCCGCGCCGCCCGGCCACTGTGCCCTGCGCCTCAGGTCCGGCCCCGCCCGGCCGGGCCCGTCATCGATCTTGCGGCCGCAGCTGCGTGATCTCCGTGCGCTCGACCCGAAGCCCCCACCGGCCGACGTATCGGCCCAGCTCCTCGGCCAGCCGGCGGTTCAGGTCCAGCCGCGAGTCCAGCACCGCCTGCCGTGACAGCTCGCCGCCGAGCGACCGCAGGACCGTCACCGTCAGCTGCTCGACCGCCTGCCCGTAGTTCGAGATCTCGTACGTGGCCTTGACCGGGTCGGTCACCGTGCACCACACGGTCGCCGCGGCCGACACCACCAGGTTGTCGCCGGTGATGACCGGCTGCGCCGGGAACTCCAGCCGCTGCGGGCCGAGGTCGACCCGGGCCCGGACCCGGTCGATGCCGGGCAGGCGCGGGCGGCTCGCGGCGGTCCGGTGGTAGCGGCCGAGCCGTTCGATCACGTAGACGACTGTCACGGCGCTACCACCGAGACCGCGCACACCGGCCGGGACGGCCCGGGCCGGGCGGTCCAGATCTCGATCCCCGCCCCGGGAACCAGCACGGCCGCCTCCTCCTCGGCGACCTCGTGCCCGGCCGCGGTCAGCGCGGCCCGGACGTCGGCGATCGTGCGCGGCCGGGACGGCAGCAGGTTGACCCCGTCGAGCAGCACGGCGCCGGCCTGCGTCACTGTCACCCGCACGGCCCGCCCGGCCGCGTCGTAGGTGACGGTCAGGCCCTCGTCGACGAACGAGTCCTCGTCCGGATACCCGACGAGCGCCACCCCGCCGTTGCGCGTCGCCCGCACCGCGTCGCGGTGCGTGCCCAGCGCGAGCGCGGTGAGTCCCCGGCCCGGCAGCACCGTGTAGGAGCGCAGCGGCTTCACCGCGGCCGGTCCGGCGCCGAAGTCCACGACCCGGGCCCCGGCCCGCCGCGGCGAGTACGCGGTCACGATCTCCACGTGGGAGCCGGCCTGGGTGGCGAGCATCGCGGCGCCGCCGGCCACGATCCAGCCCTCGTCCTCGTCGTCCTTCGTCACCGCGACACCGGCCGCGCGCAGCGCGGCCACGACGTCGCGGACCCTCCCGTGCAGCGGCACCCCGAGATGGTGCACGCCGACCGGCTCATGGATCTCGATGAGGTACAGCCCCTCGCCGGGCGAGCACGTCAGCTGCACGCCGTCGGGGTAGTCGTCGGTAAGGTCCACCGAGTCGGGCGTGCGCCGGAACGGCCGGCAGGTCCCGAGCGCCGCGCGCAGCTCCCCCCGCGGCGTGCCGAACCGGAACGGTCCGATCCCCAGACCGGGCGCGACCCACCAATTACGCCTGTCCATACCTGGGCACTGTAGAACCTTCTCTTACCGTTCTCCGAGGTACCGCGGCTATCTTTGGCGCATGCGCCCAGCCGGGAAGCCCGTGCAGTGGGCCGGCCCCGAGGTGAGCATCATCCCGGAACCCGGTCCGACCCCGCCCGCGCCAGCCGAGCCCGAAAATGCTGCTGAACAGGAAAAACGGGACTCCCCCGGTGCGAAGCCGGTTGCCCTAAGCCGCCGCGACCTCGCGGTCGGGGTCGGGGTGGTCGTGCTCGCGATCATCGCGACGGGCGTGCTCGCGTTCCGGGCCGGCGGCTCCGGCGGGGCACCGGCGAGCGCGCGGCCGTCCGCGGCGGCGTCGCCGAGCGCGTCCGGGCCGCCCACAACGGCGCAGATCTACCAGGCCGTGGCGCCGTCGGTGGTGACGATCCAGACGACGCTGCCGGGTGGCGGCGCGACCGGCACCGGGGTCATCGCCAACCAGGCCGGGCTGATCCTGACCGCGTTCCACGTGGTCAAGGGCGGCACCGCCATCAACATCATCTATGCCGACGGCACCGAGTCGGCGGCGACGGTGTCGGGGTCGAACGCGGAGATGGACATCGCGACCCTCGCCCCCGCCGGCGGGCCGGACGTGCTGGTCCCGGCCGTCATGGGCAACTCGGGGCGGATCGCGGTCGGCAACGACGTGGTAGCGATCGGCAACCCGCTCGGGCTCACGCTCAGCACCACCACCGGCGTCATCTCCGGGCTCAACCGGACCGCGGCCAACCCGGACGGCACGAAGCTCACCGGGCTTGTCCAGTTCGACGCGGCGGTCAACCCGGGCAGCTCCGGCGGGCCGCTGATCAACGCCCGCGGCGAGGTGATCGGCATCGTCGTCGCCCTGGCCAACCCCACGTCGGCCGGCACGTTCGTCGGCATCGGCTTCGCGGTGCCCATCGGCGCCGCACTCGGATCGACGGGCCCGGGTGAACCGGGACCAGCGCAGTAGCTGCGGACACACCAGGCACAAGAGGCAGGAATCGAGCATGGACGTACCGAACGCGACCGCTGTCGAGCAGGTGCTCTACGAGGTCCGCAAGACCATCGTCGGGCAGGACGGGCTCCTCGAGCGCCTCATGGTCGCCCTGCTCAGCCGCGGGCACATCCTCGTCGAGGGCGTCCCCGGCCTGGCCAAGACCCTCGCCGTGAAGGCGCTTGCCGCGGCCATCGGCGGGCAGTTCCACCGGGTGCAGTTCACGCCCGACCTGGTGCCCGCCGACATCGTCGGGACCCGCGTCTACCACCAGCCCTCCGGCGAGTTCCAGGTCGCGCTCGGCCCCGTGTTCACCAACCTGCTGCTGGCCGACGAGATCAACCGGGCTCCGGCGAAGGTGCAGAGCGCACTGCTGGAGACGATGCAGGAGCGGCAGGTCACGATCGGCCGGGAGACGCACCGGATCCCGAGGCCGTTCCTGGTCATGGCCACCCAGAACCCGATCGAGTCGGAGGGCACCTACGCGCTGCCCGAGGCCCAGGTCGACCGGTTCATGATGAAGGTGCTGGTGGGGTACCCGAGCCCGACCGAGGAGTTCGTCATCGTCGAGCGGGCCATCCTGCCGGAGGCGGTCACCCAGGCCGTCGTCGACCCGGAGCGGCTCGTCGCCATGCAGGCCCAGGTCGACGACGTGTACGTCGACCCGTCCCTGATCGAATACTCGGTGCGGCTGACGAACGCCACCCGCAACCCGGCCGACGTCGGCCTGGGCGACCTGACCCGTTACGTCACGTTCGGCGCCAGCCCGCGCGCCTCCATCAACCTGGTCCTCGCCTCCCGGGCCCTCGCCTTCATCCGCGGCCGCGACTACGTGGTGCCCGAGGACCTGCACGAGCTCGCCCCGGACGTGCTGCGCCACCGGCTCGTGCTGTCCTACGAGGCGCTCTCCGACGACGTCACCGCGGACATGGTCGTGGCCCGGGTGCTGGCCGCCGTGAACGTGCCCGCCCCGACGCCGGCGCGCAACGGAAACCGCTGACCCGATGACCACGGCCGCCGACCGACTGCTGCGCCGCCTGGAGTGGCAGGTGCTGCGCCGCCTCGACGGGCAGTTGCAGGGGTCGTACCGCACCGTCTTCCGCGGCACCGGGATCGACTTCGCCGACCTGCGCGAGTACATGCCCGAGGACGACGTCCGGCACATCGACTGGAACGTCACGGCCCGGCTGGACGAGCCGTTCGTGCGGCAGTACACCGAGGACCGGGAGCTCACCGCGTGGCTCGTGCTGGACCTGTCGGCGTCCATGCGACAGAGCAGCCCCGAGCAGCGCGGGAAGGACTCGGCGCTCACCGAGCTGGCGGTAAGCCTCGCGCGGCTGCTCACCTACGGCGGCAACCGGGTCGGTGCGGTCCTCTACGACAACGCCAAGCAGCTCGTCCTGCCGCCGCGGGCCGGGCGGCCGCATGTGCTGCGGATCGCTCACGAGCTCAGCAAGGCCACTGCCGGTACCCCCGAGCGAGGGGCAACCGACATCGGGGCCATGCTGAGGCTCGTCGCTTCGACGGCGCGGCGGCGGGCTCTGGTCTTCGTCGTGTCCGACTTCATCGGCGACAACTGGGAGGCCGAGCTCACCCGGCTCACGTTCCGGCACGAGGTCGTCGCGGTCCGCGTCGTCGACCCGATCGAGCTGGACCTGCCGGACCTCGGGCTCGTCGTCGTCGAGGACGCGGAGACGGGCGAGCAGATCCTGGTCGACACCGGCGACCCGCAGTTCCGGCTGCGCCTGCGGGCCGAGGTCGACACGCGGGAGGCCGAGGTCGCGGCGGCGATGCGGGGTGCACGCGAACGTCGTCACCACCGACGAGGACCCGCTCCAGGCGCTCGTCGCCATGGTCCGCGAGACGAAGCGCAGGCGCCGATGACGTTCCAGTATCCACTCCTCGTCGCCGTCGCGGTCGTCGTCACCGCGGCGCTGGTGGTGCTCTACCTCCGGCTGCAGCGCGGCCGGCCGGCGCTGAGGGCCGGCTCCGCGTGGCGCCGCCACCTGCCCCAGGTCATGTTCCTGCTCGCGGCCGCGCTCATGTTCCTCGCCGTGGCCCGGCCCGCGGCCACGCTCCCGGTCGCCCGCGCCGCCGGCACGGTCATTCTCGCCTTCGACGTCTCCAACAGCATGAAGGCCGAGGACGTGCAGCCCAGCCGGCTCGCCGCCGCGAAATCCGCGGCCACCGAGTTCGTCGCGGCCCAGCCGGACAGCGTCAACATCGGCATCGTCGCGTTCGACCAGGGCGCGCTCACCACGCAGCAGCCGTCCGAGGACCACGACGCCACGACGGCCGCCATCAAACGGCTTCAGGTCAACGGGGGTACCTCCCTGGGCCAGGCGATCCTCGCCTCGCTCACGGTCGTCGTCGGCAAACCGGTGCAGCTGCCCGAGAACGGCGGCGCGGCGCCCGACATCGGCTACTTCGGCAACGCCACGATCGTCGTACTGTCCGACGGCGAGGACACCGGCGGCCCCGATGCCCTGGCCGCGGCCGGTGTTGCGGCGAAAGCCGGCGTCCGGATCGAAACCGTCGGCATCGGTACCGTCGAGGGCACGACCGTCGAGGTGGACGGCTACCAGGTGGCGACGTCCCTGAACGAGGACCTCCTCACCCAGATCGCGCAGACGACCGCCGGGCACTACCACCGCGCCGAGAACGCCCAGGCCCTGCACGACGTGTACCAGTCGCTCGACCTGCGGCTGACCACCGAGCGCAAGCCGGTCGAGCTGACCGGCGCGGCCACGGCGGTCGCCGTGCTGCTGCTCTTCATCGGGGGCATACTGATGACCACCTGGTTCGGACGGATCCTCTGATGTCGCTGACCTGGCCGTGGGCCCTGCTCATCCTGCTGGCGTTCCCGCTGCTGCTGGCCTACCGGTGGTGGAGCCGCCGCCGGCGCCGCAAGGTCGCCGTCCGCCTGCCCAGCGTGGCCCTCGTGCGCGCCGCCGCGCCCGGCCCCACCTCGTGGCGCCGGCGCGTCCCGCTCGCGCTGCTGGCCCTGGGCATCCTCTTCGCCGGCACCGCCGCGGCCCGCCCGCAGGCGTCGGTCGTCGTCCCCGACGACGCCGCCACGATCCTGCTGGCGATCGACGTCTCCGGCTCGATGTGCTCCACCGACGTCGACCCCAACCGGCTCACCGCCGCCCAGAAGGCGGCGAAGGAGTTCATCGCCGACCACGAGGGCGGGGCGAAGATCGGCCTGGTCGCGTTCTCCGGCACCGCGGGCCTGCTGGTGCCGCCGACCGCCGAGAAGGACAAGCTCACGAAGGCGATCGACGGCCTGCGGACCTCGCGCGGCACGGCTATCGGGCTGGCCATCCTCGCCTCGATCGACGCCATCGCCGAGATCAACCCCGACGTGCCGCCCACGGGCGTCGAGGTGCCCGAGAACAGCGGCAACGCCCCGGCCTCCGGTGACTACGAGCCCGACACCATCGTGATCCTCACCGACGGGCGCAACACCGACGGCGTCGACCCGGTCACGGCCGCCGAGCAGGCCGCCGCCCGCCGGCTGCGCGTCTACACGATCGGCTTCGGCACCGACCAGCCCTCCCCCATGGTGTGCAGCAGCAACCAGATCTCCGGCGACCAGAGCTTCCGCGGGGGCGGCCCGGGCGGCGGGTTCGGCTTCGGCGGCCGCGGCCGGTTCCAGGACATGGACGAGCCGACGCTGACGAAGGTCGCCGAGATGACCGGCGCGAAGTACTTCAAGGCCGACAACGCCGAAGGCCTCAGCGACGTCCTGCGCGACCTGCCGAGCCAGGTGACGCTGCAGCACCGGAAGACGGAGATCAGCATGTGGTTCGCGCTGGCGGCGGCGCTGGCGGTCCTGGGCGCGGTCTTCCTCGCCCAGTGGTGGTCGCGGCCCCGGCCCCGCGACAGCGCGGACACCCGCACCACCTGAGACGCCGCGGCGCTCAGCCGCCGTTGACCACCGACCAGCCGACGAACACCAGCAGCAGGGCCGGGACGAGCAGCCCGTAGGCCGCGCTCCGGTCGAGCAGCGGCTTGCCGGGGTCGAGGGTGCGCTCGTTGCGCGCGCGCTCCGGCTCCGGCAGCCTGGCCACCTTCCCCCGCTGGACGGCGTTGACGACGAGCACCCCGGCCGCGGCGAACACCGACAGCATGCCCCACCAGCCCCGCACCAGGGTCGTCGCGCTCATGTCCCGGTAGGCGGCCAGCCCGCAGTCCCGGCAGAACGGCCCGTCGATCCGGCTGAACCGCATCAGCACGACGAGCCCCTGATGCCCGTGGAACCGCACGTTCGCGGCCGGTGTCCGGTGGCAGATCCGGCAGGACAACTCCGACATGACAGGGGCTCCGTTTGCAGGTCCGGCGAGGTGGGCGGCGCACATGCTACGTGATCATCTCCGCCCGGGTGACCCCGTTTCGACGCCTTGGCCGGCCCGGTGTGTCCGGATATGTTGACCCGTGTGGAGCATGAACGTCCCAAGCTGGCCGACGTCGCCCTCGCCGCCGGCGTCTCGCGGGCCACGGCGTCGCGGGCGCTGAACGGGCTACCCGGGACCACCGAGGCGGTGCGCATACGGGTGCGGGAGGTCGCGGCCCGGCTCGGGTTCGAGCCGCACGCCGCCGCGCGGGCCCTCGCGACCGGGCGGGCCACGGCCGGGCGGACCGAGCGGATCGAGATCCTCATCGTCGACCCCGACCCCGAGGCGCTGAGCGTCAAGCCGTACTACGGGCGGGTCCTCACCGGGGCCGCGCGCGCTCTCGCCGGGCACGACGTCGCCCTCGAGGTCCGGCGGGTCGCCGCGCCGCCGGCCGGTGACGACGATCCGCCGTTCGGGCGGGTGCTCATCAACATGCCGCTCGCCGTGGCCGGGCGGATGCGCCGGAGCCGGACCGTCGCGCTCGGCCAGTCCGCGCCCGGCGTCGCGTTCGTGGCGCCCGACAACGACGGCGGCGGACACCAGGCCGCCGACCACCTCATCGCGACCGGCCGCCGGCGCATCGGCGCCGTGTTCGGCCCGGACACACCCTGCGCGACCGAGCGCAAGACCGGCTTCCTGCGGGTCACGGACGGCGCCGGGCAGGCCGTCGCCGCCATCGACGGGGACTTCACCCGGGCCCGGGCCTACGCCGCGGCCCGGGAACTGCTCGCCCGGTTCCCCGGCCTGGACGCGCTGTTCGCCGCGTGCGATGTCTCAGCACTGGGGGTACTGCAGGCCCTGCGCGAATCCGGCCGCCGAGTCCCCGACGACGTGGCCGTCGTCAGCTTCGACGGCAGCGCCCTGGCCGAGGCGGCCGACCTCTCGTCGGTGTACATGCCCGTCGAGGACGAGGCGGCCGCCGCGGTCCGCCGGCTGCTCGACCCCGCGCTGCCCCGACCGGCCCGGCTCCCCACCACACTCACACTGCGAGGTTCCAGCCGATGATCATCATTGCCGGTGCGCTGCGGGTCGACGCGGCCGACCGGGACCGCTATCTCGCCGCGGTCGTCGACGTCGCCCGGCTGGCCCGGGACGCGCCCGGGTGCCTCGACTTCATCCAGTCGCCGGACCCCCTCGACGCCGAACGGATCCAGGTCTACGAGCGCTGGGAGTCCGACGAGGACCTCCTCGCGTTCCGCAGCAGCGGCGGGCCCGACCTGGACCTGCCGCCGCTGGTGTCGGCGGACGTGCGCAAGTATCGGATCGCGGGGGTCGAAGCGCCGTAGGCCCGGCGCTCAGTGCTGCTTGGTCAGCGTCACCGTGGCGATCGGGGTCGGGTTCAGCGAGCTCATCGTCGTGCCCTTGTCGCCCCACGTGTTGTTCGCCATCTCGGCGCTCTTCTCGGCCCGCAGGCTGTCGTAGGTGGCCTTCTGCAGCCGGTCCACGCGGACCTGCCACTTGGAGTTGATGCCCTCCGTGGCGGCCGAGCCCAGGCGGATCGGGTAGGTCGCGGTGTCCTTGCCCGCCGACACGTCCAGCTTGCCGTCGAGGTAGCAGCGGCCACCCACGCACAGCGTGATGGCGAGCACCGTGTCGGCCGACGACGCGTCCTCGGGTGAGACCGTGAACTGGGCGTCGACCGGCCACGGCACGACTGCGCCGTCCACCGGGGACACGAGCGCGGTGACCGCGGGCGGCCCGGTCGGCGACGGCGAGACGCTCGGGGCCGCGCTGGGCCCGGCCGTCGGATCGGCCGCCGTGGACTTGTCGAACGGCTTGAAGTAGAACACCGCACCGGCCGCCAGGCCCAGGATCAGCAGCACGGCGATCCCGGTCACCACCAGGGGCCAGCGCCGGCGCTTCGGGCCCTCGTCGCCGTACGCGGGCAGCGGCGGCACCTCGTTGCCGGCCGGCGGCGCGGAGACCGGCGGCAGCTGCGACAGCGGCGGGCCGGACACCGGTGGCAGCGACCCGCCGGGCGGGTAGGGGGCGCCGGAGACCGGTGGATACCCGCCACCGCCGGGCGGATACGCGCCGCCCGACACCGGCGGGTACGGCCCACCGGACACGGGGTGCGCCGCGCCCGACACCGGAGCACCGGACGAGGGCCACGGCGGTGACGAGACCGGCGGCGGCTCCGGCAGCGGCGCGAACGGCGGCAGCGGCAGGGGCGGCAGCGACGAGCCGGGCGGCGGCAGGGGCAGCGGCAACGGCGGCGGCCCGCCGAACGGCGCACCGGGCCGGGACGCGTCAGTCCCGGTGGCCGACCCGCCGGCGCCCGACGAGGCCGGCCCCGCAGCGCCCGGCCCACCCGAGCCGGAGGCGCCGGGACCCCGGCCGTCCGAGCCCGCGGCGCCGGACTCCGACGCGCCCGGCCCCGGGGGCGCGGACTGCGGCGGCGATGCGAAGGGCGAACCCGACCCCGGGCCGGGCGGGCCGGACGTGGGTGGCGCGGACTGCGGCGGCACCGCGAACGGCGAACCGGACCCCGATCCCGGCGGGCCGGAGACCGGGGGCTGCTGGGCGAACGGCGAACCGGACTGCGGCGGGCCGGAGACCGGCGGCGGTCCGAACTGCTGACCAGGGTGCGGCGGGCCGGAGACCGGCGGCTGCTGCTGGGGCACGAACGGCGGGCCCTGCGGCGTGAAGGGCGCGCCGGGCTGCGGCTGGCCGGGTTGCGGCTGGCCCGGCGGGGCGGGCTGTGGCGGCGAGGGGTAGGACGGCCAGGCCAGGGGTGGGGTGGACTGGGGTGCGCCGGAGACCGGCGTGGTCGGCTGGGGTGGGATGGCGTTGATGCGGACGGTCGGGGCGTCATCCTCGGTGATCGGGCGCGGTGGGGCGGCGGGTGGCGGGGGGCCCGGCACGAACGGGACGGGCGGTGCGGCCGGGGCGGGGCCGGGGACGGCGGGTGGGGCGCCGGCCTCGTGGGCGGCGACGCGGCGGGCGTGCTCGACCGCCGGATGGGCGGGGCCGAGCGCGGCCGGGCCGAAGCGGGCGACCCGGCCGAAGTTGGTGCGGGCGACGTATCGGTTGCCGAGCTCCGTGGCGACCACCGCGAGGTCGTAGGCCAGCAGCAGCGCCAGGGGGTCGGACTCGCCCCGCTGGTTGCCGGCCTCGACCGCCTCTTCCAGGACCCTCCGGGCGCTCATGTGATCGCCGGCGCGGACCTGCAGTGCGGCCAGCTGGCGCATGGTGGACAGCAGCTCCGGGTCGCCGCCGGCGAGGCCCGGGCGCCCGGCATTGACGGCGCTTTCGAGCACGGCCCGCGCGCCCGCGAGGTCGCCCCGATCGGCGAGGGCCTGGGCGTGCTGACGGGCGTGCGGAAAACTCGGAGACGCGGGCACGACGACATGGTGCCTGGCCGCGGCGCTCAACGCCAGCCGTCCATCGCCCGGCCGGAGCGGCGAAACCCGGCCGCAGTGACGACGATCGCTGGACCGGGTCGCGATTGTGCACGTAAGTCCAGCTCATGGCCCCGAGATTGGCCGGTGCAGCCGCCACGGCCCTTCGACCGGCCGAAGCGCCTCCGGTGCGCTGCGGCGAACGTCACCGCCGCCGCGCGGCGCCCACGCGGTTCGGGCGCAAGCCGTCTACAGCAGGTCGGGCGGGCCGGCGCTGTCGCGGGGGATCAGCAGCGGCTCGACGAGCGTCGCGTCCGGGACGGGGCGGCCGTCCAGTTTGGCCGCCACCAGCTCCACCGCGCGGCGGCCGATCTCCTCGGCCGGGATGCCGACCGACGTCAGCCGCGGCTTGGAGCGCTCGGCCAGGTCGTCCGGGCCGATGGCGACCACCGACACGTCGTGCGGCACCGAGCGGCCCAGGGCGGCGAAGGCGTCGAGCAGCAGGGGTACGGCCGGCTCGTTGTGCACGACAACGCCCGTCAGATCCGGGTGCCGGGCCAGGAGCGACTCGGCCACCGCCTGCACGGCGTCCGGCGACGGCTCGCAGGGGACGGTGGAGCCGCTCAGGCCGCGCCGGCGCAGTGCCTCGTGGAACCCGTCGGCCGTGCGGCGGGCGAAGCCGAGGCCCCGCTCGTACACCTCCGGCGGCGAGCCGACGAGGGCGACGCAGCGGTGGCCGAGGTCGGCGAGGTGGTCGACGCAGGCCGCGCCGGCCGCCGCGAAGTCGAGGTCGATGCAGGTCAGGCCGGTGCCGTCGGCGGGAAAGCCGATCAGGACGGATGGGCGGCCCAGGGTGCGCAGGCGCGGCAGGCGGGGATCGTGCTCCTCGATGTCCATGACGATCAGGCCGTCGGCGAGGGAGCTGGCGGCGACCCGCTCCAGGCCCTTCTCCCCCTCGTCCTGGGTGAGCAGGAGCACGTCGTGGTCGAAGCGGCGGGCCGCGGTCACCACCGAGATCACGAACTGCATGAGGATCGGTACGTAGAGGCCGGTGTACAGCGGCATGATGAGGGCGATGACGTTCGACCGGTTGCTCGCCAGGGCGCGGGCGCCGGCGTGCGGGTGGTAGCCGAGGACCTCGATGGCCGCCAGGACGCGGGTGCGGGTCTCCTCGGAGATGGTGCGCTTGCCGCTCAGGACATACGAGACGGTGCTTGGGGAGACTCCCGCCTGCTTCGCCACGTCACCGATCGTTGCCATGGCGCACACGGTAGCCGGTCCCGCACCGCCCGTCCCGCACCACCGCCACGCCTGTCGATCATCGCGGGGTCCGCGCCCGGCCGCGCAGGGTTTCTGGTGGTCCAGGCGAAACGATGGCCCATGTCCGTTTCATGGAAGTTGCACGGGCGAACGGTTTTACTACAGAACCGCTCCCCGGTGCCGATGCGGCAAGCGTGGGTCTGTTGTCGCGTTCACGCCCCGCCGCCCGCCCCGAGCCGGCCCCGCGGGACGTCGAGGCACTCGAAGAGCTGGTCACGGCGCTGCTCGAAGCCGCCGACGAACCGAGCACCTGGCGGATCACCGTCGAGACGCTGGTGCGGTCGTACGGGTACGAATACGGTGCCGTCTGGCTGCCCGGCGGGGCGCAGGGCCCCCTGGAGATCGCCTTCGCCACCGGGTCGATCGTCGATCAGGTGCGAGCGGCACCGACCGGCATGGTCACCCGGGCCGCGCAGAGCCGCCAGGCCATCTACACCGGGGACCTCGCCGACGTGCGGGACGACCCGCGGGCGGCCGAGGCGGTGCGGGCCGGGATGGTCGCGGCGTCGGTGGTGCCGGTCGTCCGCGACGGCCGGGTGCTCGCGGTGTTCGAGTACTACTCGCCGTACCACTTCCACGTCGACGAGCCGCGGACCCAGAAGTGGAACGCGATCCTGCGCATCGCCGAACTGGCCCGCAACCAGGTGCTGTCCGCGGCCGAACTGCGTCAGGACGCGAAGGACCGGGCCGCCGTGACCGAGATCGTCAGCGCGCTCGGGCACTCCACCGACAGCCAGGCCGCGATCAAGTCCGCGCTGGACAACGTGCGCAACTCGTTCGGCTGGGCGTACGGGTCCTACTGGGAGGTCGAGGAGCGGCCCGGCGGCCCCGCGCTGGTGTTCCGGCTCGAGTCCGGCTCGGCCGGCCCGGAGTTCCGGGAGGTGACCCTGGCCGCGACGTTCGCCGAGGGGGTCGGGCTCTCCGGCCGCGCGTGGAAGGCCCGCGACCTGGTGTTCGTGGCCGACCTGGCCGAGCTCACCGACTGCGTGCGGGCCCCTGCGGCCCAGCGGGCGGGGGTCCGCTCGGGCGTCTGCTTCCCGATCGAGTCCGGTGGCCGGGTCGTCGGCACCATGGACTTCTTCACGACCGACCGGATCAGCCTGAGCGACTCGCGGGCGTCGGCGCTGCGCAACGTGCAGCAGCTCGTCTCGCAGCGGCTGGACATCGTGCGGGCGGGCGAGGCGGCCGAGCGCAACGGGCGGATGCTGCTGGAGTCGATCGGGCGCCTGCGCGAGACGAGCAGCGACGCGGCGGGCGTGGCCCAAGAGGCGGTGAACCGGGCCTCGACGATGACCGGCGAGATCGACACGCTCAACCAGGCGTCGGCCGCGATCGGCGACGTGATCAAGATCATCTCGTCGATCGCCGACCAGACGAACCTGCTCGCCCTCAACGCGACGATCGAGGCGGCCCGGGCCGGCGACGTCGGCAAGGGGTTCGCCGTGGTCGCCGGCGAGGTCAAGGACCTGGCCCGGGAGACCGCGGCGGCGACCCAGAAGGTGGCCGACCAGATCGCCGGCATCCAGGACAGCGCCCGCTCGGTCTCGGCCGGCATCCACACGACGAGCGAGACGATCGGCCAGATGGACGCGGTCCAGTCCCGCATCACCGCGATCCTGGAGGATCAGGCCCACCTGGCCCAGCTGCTCAACGAGCGGTAGCCGGCCTCAGCGGTCGTAGTCGTAGCGCGAGTGGTGGTGATGGTCGTCCGAGCGGAACACCCGGGTAATGGCGGCGGCCAGCCCCACACCCACCACCGCGATGCCGACCTGCACGCCGACGACCAGCCAGTCGTAGGTGTGCCCGACCGCCGTGAAGTGGTACTTGCTCGACAGCTCCCAGCGGTCGGCGGCCCACGTCCCGGCCACGGCGGCGCCCATGCCGATCAGCGTGGTCAGGATGATGCCGATGGACTGGCGGCCCGGCAGGATGACGCGCGCCACGATGCCGATGATGGCGCCAAAGATGATGGCCGCCAGGTAGTCCTGGAATTGCACCGGTGCCTCCAACCCTTACAGATCTGACACCGAGCATTGTTCCGCCCCGGCGCAAGCCCACAACCCGCGTACGGTCGTATCCAACAGACCGAAACGCGAAGGGAAGTCCTTGATGGTGGAGCGCAGCTTCGACGTCGTGGTCGTCGGCGCCGGGCCGGGCGGTGAGGTCGCGGCCGGGCGGCTCGCCGAGGCCGGGCTGGACGTGGCGATCGTGGAGGACCGCAAGGTCGGCGGGGAGTGCTCATACTGGGCCTGCATCCCGTCGAAGGCCCTGCTCCGCCCGGGAGAGCTGCTCGCCGAGGTGCGCCGGGTCCCGGGCGTCCGCGAGGCGGTGACCGGCCCGCTCGACGCCGCCGCCGTGCTGGCCCGCCGCGACGAGCTCATCGGCAACCTCGACGACGCCGGGCAGCTGCCGTGGCTGGAGGAGCGCGGCATCACGCTGCTGCGGGGCCGGGGACGGCTGGACGGCGACAAGCGGGTCATCGTCGGCGACACGACACTGACGGCGCGCCGGGCGGTCATTCTGGCCGGGGGTACCGCACCCGCGCTCCCGCCGATCGAGGGCCTGGCCGAGGCGAACCCCTGGACCAACCGCGAGGCGACCACCGCCAAGACGGTCCCGGGGCGCCTGGTCGTGCTCGGCGGCGGCGTCGTGGGCGTGGAGCTCAGCCAGGCGTACGCGTCGCTCGGCGCGAAGGTCACGCTCATCGAGGGCGAGCGGCGGCTCCTGCCCCGCGAGGAGGAGTTCGCGTGCGAGCAGGTGACCGCGTCACTGCGCGAGCAGGGCGTCGACATCCGCACCGCGCAGAAGGCGACGGCGGTACGCCGCGACGGTGACACTGTCGTCGTCACGCTCGGCGACGGCAGCACCGCCACCGGCGACGAGCTGCTCGTCGCGACCGGGCGGGTGCCGGAGACGAAGGGCCTGGGCCTGGACTCGGTCGGGCTGGGCGAGCGCGGGTACATCACCGTCGACGAGCACACGCAGGTCCCAGGCAAGGACTGGCTCTACGTCGTCGGCGACCTCAACGGGCGGGCGCTGTTCACGCATATGGCGAAGTACCAGGCCGCGCTGGCCGCCGGGCACATCCTGGGCAAGCCGATGGCCGCCACCCACCTGGCCGACGGCGCCGGCTCCCCGCGCGTCATCTTCACCGACCCGCAGGTCGCCGCGGTCGGCCACACCGAGGCGTCGGCCCGCGCGGCCGGCCTCGACGTCCGCGTCGTCGACCTGCCGACCTCCGGCAACGCCGGCGGCTCCTACTACGGCAGCGGCGCCCCGGGCACCAGCCGCTTCGTCATCGACCAGGCCCGCCAGGTCATCGTCGGCGCCACCATCACCGGCTCCGAGGTCGCCGACTTCCTGCACGCGGCGACGATCGCGGTCGTGGGCGAGGTACCGCTGAGCCGCCTGCGCCACGCGATCCCGGCGTTCCCGACCCGCAGCGAGATCTGGCTGTACCTGTTCAACGAGCTGGGCCTGTAGGCCGCCCCAGCTCCCATTCGTGCCCGAACGGATCGACGACCCGGCCGACCCGCCAGCCGTGCTCCTCGGCGACCGGCGAGCTCGGCCGGGCCCCGGCCGCCACCGCCCGCCGGTGCAGGCCGTCCGGGTCGTCCACGACGAGCAGCACCCTTCCGGTGGTACCGCCGGCGGCCACCGGGTCCGCCCGTCCCATCGCCGCATCGGCCGACCCCACCCAGAACACGGCCCCGTCGACGTCCAGCTGCGCCACGACGTCCTCCCCGTCCCCGACGAGGTGCAGCACCCGCGCCCCGAACGCCACCGTGTAGAACTCGACAGCCGTGCGCGCCCCGTTCACCCAGAGCTGCGGCTGGATAGTCGCCATGTGCCTCACTCTAGGGCGGGGTTCGGGCCGGCGCGGGCCGGGCAGTGCGGCCGGGTGGATTGCAAACTCGAGGTCGTGGTCATTCCCGTCGCCGACGTCGACCGGGCGAAGGAGTTCTACACGCGGCTCGGCTGGCGGCTGGACGCCGACTTCCCGGCGCCGGACGGGCTGCGGGTGGTGCAGGTGACGCCGCCCGGCTCCGCCTGTTCGATTATCTTCGGCGATCGGCTCACCGACGCCGCGCTCGGTGCCGTGCAGGGGCTGCACCTGACCGTCACCGACATCGAGAAGGCCCGGGCCGAGCTGGCCGAGCTGGGCGCGGACGTCAGCGAGCCGTTCCACGACGCCGGCGGGGTGTTCCACCACGCCGGGCGGGAGGGCCGGGTGTCGGGGCCGCACCCGGACCGGGCCGACTACAACTCGTTCGCCTCGTTCAGCGACCCGGACGGCAACGGCTGGGTGCTGCAGGAGATCAAGGTCCGGGCGCCCGGCCGGTGATCACCTTCGACACGGCCGAGCAGCTCGCCGCGGCCCTGCGCCGGGCGGCCGCGGCCCACGGGCGCCACGAGGAGGAGCTCGGCCACGCCGACGAGGGCTGGCCCGAGTGGTACGCGGCGTTCATGCTGCGCGAGCCTGGGCCCGTAGACTCGGCCGGTGCCGCCGACCGACGCTGAGCTCGCCGTGACCGCCGCGGAGGCGGGTGCCGCCGTGGTGCGGGCCCGCTTCGGCGCCGACCTGGACCGGGTCGACAAGGGCGGCGGGGACTTCACCACCGCTGCGGACATGGAGGCCGAGGCCGCGATCGCCGCGGTCCTGCGCGCGGCCCGCCCGCACGACGCCATCGCCGGCGAGGAGGGTGGCCGCACCGGGCCGGCCGGGGCCGAGCGGACCTGGCTCGTCGACCCGCTGTGCGGCACCCTGAACTTCGCCGCGGGCACGATGGCCGTGGCGGTCAACGTGGCGCTGCGGGCGGGCGGGCGAACCGTGGCCGCCGCGGTCGCCGATCCGTTCGCCGCCCGGGTGTACTGCACCGAGGGCCCCCTCGCACCATCCGCCCGCACCACGCTCGTCGACCTCAACCTGGACCCGCCGTATCCGAATGCGCCCGCGATCCGCGTGGCCGCCCTGCTCACGAACCCGGCGTTCGAGGCCCGCTTCCGCCCCCGGGTGCTGTCCACCACCCTCGCGCTGGCCTGGGTGGCGACGGGCGACCGGGCCGCCTACCTGACCGACGGCGACCTGCGCGACAGCGTCCACTTCGCCGCGGGGATCGCCCTGTGCGAGGCCGCCGGCTGCGTCGTCACCGACCTGCGCGGCGCCCCGGTCCTCACCGGCGACGGCGGCCTGCTCGCCGCGGCCGACGCAGCCACCCACGCCGAGCTGCTGGCGATGCTGTCATGAGCGTCGTCGTGGTCGGGGCGGTCAACTCGGATCTGATCGTGCACGTGCCGCGGATCGCCGCGCCGGGCTCGACGGTCATCGCGACCGGCTCCGCGACCGGGCCCGGCGGCAAGGGCGGCAACCAGGCGGCGGCGGTCGCCCGGCTCGGCGGCTCGTGTGCGCTGATCGCCCGCGTCGGCCCGGACTTCGACCCGGCCTCACTGTCCTGCGTGGACCTGTCCCGGGTGGTCGCCGACCCCGCACCCACCGGGCTCGCGGTGGTGCTGGTGGACGCGGCCGGGGAGAACGCGATCACCGTGGTGCCGGGCGCGAACGCGAACCTGTCCCCCGCCGACATCGGCCCGCTCACCGGGGCCGGGGTCGTGCTGGCCAGCCTCGAGGTCCCCCTGCCGGCCGTGGCCGAGGCCGCCGCCCGGGCCGCCGCGGCGGGATGGACGTTCGTGTTGAATCCGGCGCCCGCGGTACAGCTGCCGGATCTTCTGCTGCGCCAGACCGACGTCCTCGTGCCGAACGAGCACGAGCTGGCCGTGCTCGGCTCCCCGCAGAGCCTCCTGGCCGCCGGCGCGGGCGCGGTCGTGGTGACCCTGGGCGCGGCCGGCTGCCGAATCCACCGCCCCTCCGGCACCGTCACCATCCCCGGCGTCCGTGTGGCCACCGTCGACACCACCGGCGCGGGCGACGCCTTCTGCGGCGCCCTGGCCTGGGCCCTGGACTCCGGCCGCCCCCTCGACGAGGCCGCCCGCCTCGCCTGCGCCGCGGGCGCCCTGGCCACGACCGCGGTGGGCGCCCGCACGGCCCACCCCACCGCCGCCGAGCTCACCGCGCTCCTGTGAGTCCCTCTAACCACGCTCGGGCCGGTACACCGAGACGTGCCGTTCACTGTGCTCGGTGAACGGCTCTTCCGACCAGCCGCCGTACCGGGCAACCCGGCGAAGCCCGGCCAATCGGCACATCATGTCGAGCTCGGACGGCCACAGGTAGCGGAATCGGACCGGCACCATGCGGACGCCGTCTCCCTCGGTGATGACCACCCGCTGTGATTCCACGACCTGTGCGACCGGATCGTGCAGGAACGCCTCGAGCCGCAGGTAGCCCACCCGCATCTCGGAAACGCGCAGACGCTGGCCGTTGTCGTACACCCACGGCCGCGGCACGGACGCCTCGACGACCAGTGCGCCGCGCTCATCCAAGCGCTCACGGACGTTGCGAAGACAGCGCTCCTGCTCCTCGACGCCGCGGAGCATGAACAGCGTGTTGAAGACGGTATAGACAAGCGCGAACCGGCCCGGCACGTCGACGTCCGTCATGTCGCCCAGGGTGGTGACGACCGCGGTCGCGCCGTCCTTCGCCCGGAGCTGTTCGAGCATTGCGGTGGACGCCTCGATGCCGTGCACCATGACGCCGTGGGCCGCGAGAGGAAGGGCTACCCGACCGGTGCCGATGCCGAGCTCCAGCGCCGTTCCCGTTCCGGCGAGGCCGGCCAGGAACTGCGCCGCTTCGTCCGCATCACCCGCCGCGTAGGCCCCGGGCCGCATCCACCCGTCGTACTGGTCAGCGGCCGCATCGCCGTACGTGTTAATTCGATAGCCATCCATGTCTTGGACTATGGCACAGCCCCGGCACGATATGTAGGCGGTCGGTTGCGGTCCGGCGTCAGCCTGATGGCGCCGCCGCGCGGGCCACGGCGATCGGGAGGGTGTCGAGGAGGGACCAGTCGTGGCTGACGTCCGCGGCCGCGCGCAGGAGCAGCGGCAGGTGGTGTTCCAGGAGGTGCTCGACTGTCGTCTCGGCGGCGTGGACGGTGACGTTCAGGGCGGCCACGACGCGGCCCTCGGCGTTGCGGATGCCGGTGGCCACCGAGCGGATGCCCGGGGCCAGGTCCTGGTCGGCCAGGGCCCAGCCCTTCGTGCGGACCTCGCGCAGCGCGGTGTCCAGGTCCTCGCGGGTCGGCTGCCAGCGGGGTGTGATGCCGGAGCGTGTCGGGTCGGCCAGGACGGTGGTCAGCTCGGACGGGCTCAGGCCGGCCAGGAGGACCTTGCCCATCGAGGTGGCGGGGGCGGGGAAGCGGGTGCCGATGGTGACGGCGAGGGTGACGATCTTCGGGACCGCGACCCGGGCCACGTAGACGATGTCCGAGCCGTCCAGCTGGGCCATCGACGTCGACTCGCCGGTCGCGGCGACCAGGCGCTCCATGTGCGGGCGGGCGATGTCCCAGACGCTGAGCGCGTTCACGTACGCCATGCCCAGGTCCAGCACCCGCGGGGTCAGCGCATACCCGCGCTCGGCGGCGGAGCGGACGTAGCCGAGCTCCTCCAGGGTGAGCAGGATCCGCCTGGCCGTGGGGCGGGCCAGGCCGGTGGCGGTGGCGACCTCACTGAGGGTCATCACCGGCCGGCCCGGCCGGAAGCAGCGCACCACGTCCAGGCCGCGGGCGAGAGCCTCGATGAAGTCCGGTCCCGCATCGCGTGGCATCGCTGTCCTTTCAAGTACCTGTCAGACCCATGCTGTCACTGCGCGGATCCGGCGTCCCAGTCGGTGTACGTGTACGGGTTGTCGGTCACCTTCGTTTCCGGAACGTCGGGGTTCATGCCCTTCTCCCACGCCTCCGGGCCCATGACGGCGATGAGGTGTTCGACAGTGCGCTCCACGTCGCCGCGGACCTTGGCCGCGTCGAAGCCGACCAGCCGGCCGTCCTGCTTCACGATCCGCCCGTTCACCACGACCGTGTGCACGTCGCCGCGCTGGGCCTGGAAGGCGACGTGGCCGTACGGGTTGAGGATCGGGAACATCACCGGGCTCGCGTCGTTCTTCAGCAGTACCACATCCGCCTTCTTGCCCGTCTGGACGCTGCCGATCCGGTCGTCGAGGCCGAGGGCCCGGCTGCCGCCGCGGGTGGCCCAGTCGACGACCTGCTCGGCGCGCAGGTGGACGTGGGTCACCGTCTCGTTGCGCTCGTGGGCCTGCATGTGCATGCGGGAGCGGTCCGCGCCAAGCGTCGTGCGCATCGCCGAGAACAGGTCGCCGCTCCACCAGACGCTGGTGTCCATCGACAGCGACACCGGGATGCCGTGCTCGCGCAGGGCCCAGGTGGGCGGGTACCCCTGCCCGGCGCTCTGCTCGCTCTCGGTCGACACGGAGACGCTGCCGCCGGTCGCGGCGATGCGGTGGTACGAGTCGGGTGCGAGCGTGGCGGCGTGCACGTACACGGTCTGGGGTGTCATGAAACCGTGCTCGTGCATCAGCCGGATGCCGTCGTCGTTCGTCGCGCCCCACACGCCGGCGTGCGTCGTCACGGGCACGCCGAGGTCGCGGGCCACCTCGAACGCGGCCTTCTCCGGGAACGTCGGATCGCCGGTGACGTCGAACGCCATCTGGAACCCGAGCAGGTCGTTGCCGGTGATGCGGCGGCTGACGAAGTCGCGGAACTCGGGCGCGGCCGACCATTCCCAGGGGCCCTGCTGGATGTTGCCGTACGCGAGCACGAACCGGCCCGGGACCGCTCCCAGCGCGTCGGCGGCGGCGTCGGCGTGCTGGGTCGTCTGCAGGCCGTGCGACCAGTCGACGGTGGTGGTGACGCCGGCGTCGAGCGCCTCCCAGGCGGCGAGCACGTTGCCGGCGTGGATGTCCTCGGGCCGGAAGTGCCTGCCCGACTCCAGGTAGTACCAGACGAAGTACTGGGTCAGGGTCCAGTCGGCGCCGTAGCCGCGCATGGCCGTCTGCCACATGTGGCGGTGCGTGTCGACCATGCCGGGCATGAGGATGCCGCCGGTGGCGTCGATCTCCTGGGCGCCCTCGGGGGCGGTGAGGCCGACGCCGATCTCGGCGATGCGCTCGTCGACGATCAGGACATCGGTCCCGGGCAGCACGGTGTGGGTGTCGTCCATGGTCAGGACCAGTGCGTTGCGGAAGATGACAGCGCCCATCATTGGGCTCCCATCTGCGGACATCCGTCCGCCTGGCGGTGAATGCGGCCCAGGGCCGGATTCGCCCGGCGCGGAGCGCGTGCGGATCCGGGACTGGTGCATTTGCAGGGTGCTGGCATTCTGTTCCCAGTCGTGTACCGTGTCAACGAGTTGCGGACGGTTGTCCGCAGAGCGGTCAGGAGGCGCCGTGGGACCACTTGACGGGCTGCTGGTCGCGGACTTCTCGCGAATCCTCGCGGGGCCGTACGCGACGATGCTGCTGGCCGACCTCGGAGCCGACGTCATCAAGGTGGAGGGGCCGGGCGGGGACGACACCCGCACGTGGATGCCACCCACTCGCGATGGCATCTCCACCTACTATCTCGGCATCAACCGCAACAAGCGGTCGATTGCGCTGGACTTCCGCCAGGAGGACGACCTCGCCGCCGCCCGCGAGCTCGCCCGGCGGGCCGACGTGCTCATCGAGAACTTCAAGCCGGGCGGCCTCAAACGCTTCGGGCTGGACTACGAGGCCCTGTCGGGCGTGAACCCCGGGCTGGTCTACGCGTCAATTTCCGGATTCGGTACCGCCGCGGGCGCGTCACTGCCCGGATACGACCTCATGGTCCAGGCGATCTCGGGCCTCATGAGCCTCACCGGCGACCCGGACGGCCCGCCGTACCGTGCGGGCATCTCCGTGTTCGACGTGATGGCCGGGATGCACGCAGGACTGGGCATCCTCGCCGCGCTGCACAGCCGCGCCGGGAGCGGTCACGGCCAGCACGTCGAGGTGAACCTGTTGTCCTCCGCCCTGTCGGGGCTGGTGAACCACAGCAGCGGCTACGTCGCCGGCGGCACCGTGCCGTTCCGGATGGGCAACGCCCACCCGAGCCTGTTCCCGTACGAGCCGCTGCCCACCGCCGACGGCGAACTCATCGTGATCGCCGGCAACGACCAGCAGTTCCGCAAACTGTGCGGTGTACTGGGAACCGAACACCTGCTGGACGACGCACGGTTCGCGCACAACCAGGACCGCACGGCCAACCGGGAGGCGCTGCGCCCGCTGCTCGTCGAGGCGCTCGCCACCAAGGGCAAGGACGAGTGGTTCCGCCTGCTCACCGACGCTGGTGTGCCGTGCGCGCCCATCAACACCATCGACGGCGGCGTGGCCTACGCCGAGGCACTCGGGCTCGATCCGGTCGTGGTGACCGGCGGCGTGCCCGGTGTGCGCAACCCCATCACGTTCTCGTCGACGCCGGCGCGGTACCAGCTGCCGCCTCCGGGTCTGGACGAGCACGGCGAGGAGATCCGGCAATGGCTGAAGAGCTGAGCTTCCCCACCGGCATCGGCACGTCCGACGCCGACCAGATCCGCCTGCTCGGCCACGACCTGGCCGAGGACCTCATGGGCAAGGTCGGCTTCGGTGAGCTCGCGTTCTGGCTCGTCGCCGGCCGCCGGCCCAGCCCCGGCGAGACCCGGGTCTTCGAGGCGGTCCTCGTCGCCCTGGCCGACCACGGCTTCACCCCGACCGCGATCGCCGCCCGCCTCACCTACGCCAGTGCCCCCGAGGCCCTCCAGGGCGCTCTGGCCGCGGGCCTGCTGGGCGGCGGCTCCCGCTTCCTCGGCGTCACCGAGGACTGCGGTCGCTTCCTGTCGGGGGTACTGGCCCAGCTCGATCGGGTGCCCGCGACGGACGCGGACTGGGACGTCGTCGCCGAGGACGCGGTCCGCGCCCAGCGCGCCGCCGGCAAGTTCGTCCCCGGGCTCGGCCACCCCGTGCACAAGGTCCGTGACCCGCGGACCCCGGTGCTCATCGCCATCGCCGCCGAGGAGGGCCTCCGCGGCCCGCACCTGCAGCTGTTCGAGGCGATCGGCCGGGCCCATCCCGCGGTGCTCGGGCGCACCCTGCCGCTGAACGGCGCCGGGGTCTGCGGCGCCGCCCTGGCCGACCTGGGCCTGCCGGTGGAGATGCTGCGCGGCTTCGCCCTGCTGGCCCGCGCGGCCGGCCTGCTCGGGCACCTGGCCGAGGAGCGCCGCACCAACCTGGGCCTGGAGATCTACAAGACAGTGGACCGCAACGCCAAGTACACGTCCTAGTTTGCCGGCACGCTCGTGAAGGGAGCCGCCGTGGCCGAGATCGTCGCGGTGATCGCCTCGACGCACCACCCGTTCTACTACAAGGCCAGCACGGCCGTCGGCGCGGACCGCCCGCCGTTCGCCGACGAGTGGGTGGCCAAGATCCAGCGGTTTCGGGAGACCCTGACCAGAGCCCGCCCCGACGTGCTCGTCATGGTCGGCTCCGACCACTTCCACCAGCTGTGGCTGGACAACATGCCGCAGTTCCTCATCGGCAAGGCGCCGTTCTACGACGCCAACTGGTACAACGAGGAGCGCGAGTTCGGCCTGCCCCGCATGCGGCTCAAGGGCCAGGAGGACCTCTCGGCGTACATGCTGCGCGAGGGCCTCGACGCCGGCTTCGACCTGGCGTTCAGCAACGAGCTGCGGATCGACCACAGCATCACGTGCCCGATCATCACCCTGCGCCCCGAGGCCGACCTGCCCATCGTGCCGGTCTACACCAACATCTTCGCCCCGCCGCTGCCCCAGCCGAAGCGCTTCGTCCAGCTGGGCGAGACGATCCGCGAGCTGGTCGCCGCGTGGCCCAGCAACCTGCGGGTCGCGGTCATCGGCACCGGGCACCTCTCGCTGGAGCTCGGCGGCCCCCGCCAGTTCGGCCCGCACGGACCCGACCCGGAGTTCGACGCCCGCGCGGTCGAGTGGATCGCCAACGGCGACCTCGACGGCTGCCTGTCCGCGGTGACCCTGGACTCCCTGCACGCCCCCGGCAACGCGACCCACGGCTTCATGGACTTCATGCTCATGATGGGTGTGGCGGGCGCGGGCCGCAAGGCCGACTACGTCGACACGTACGACCTGTTCCACACCATGGAGGCGTACTTCACCTGGTACCCGTCGGGGGTCTCGGATGTCTAAGTATCTGCTGAACAAGTTCCTGTTCACCGTGGACCGCGACCCGGACCTGGTCGAGCGCTACCTGACCGACCCCGTGGGCACCGTCTCGTGGTGGGAGTCCACCATGGCCAACGCCCTGCTCAACTCCCACACCGGCGAGGCCTCGACCTGGCTGGCGCTCGAGCCCGAGGAGCGCACGGCGCTGGAGGGCCACGACTACGTGAAGCTGTTCGAGCTCGGCGCCCATCCGTTCCTGACGCTGACGCTGTTCATCGCGATGTTCGAGCGCGACAACACCGAGCCGCTGGAGTTCCAGAAGCAGTACGCCCTGCGGCTGCAGCACTTCAACCTCCCGTACCCCGACATCGCGACCTGACCCATGCGGGCCGCCGTCATCCTCCAGTGTGGACAGCCACCGGTCGTCGCCGACCACGACTTCGTCCCCGGCGCGGGCCGGGCCGTCACCGTGACCGCCGCACCGATCACACCGCTGGACGTGCTGTGCGCCACCGGCACGTCCTACTTCGGCGCCCCCGCGGTCCCGTACATCCCGGGCGTCCAGGGCGTCGGACACCTGGAAGACGGCACCCCCGTGTGGTTCGCCACCGACGCCGGGATGCGCCCCGGCAACGGCAGCATGGCGCAGTACGCGACAGTCCCACCGGACGACGTCGTCGCACTTCCTTCCGACGCCGACCCGGCCCTGGTCGCCGCACTGGGCCTGTCCGCGGTAGCCGCGTGGCAGTCCCTCACCTCGTGCGGCGACCTGCACCACGGCGAGCAGGTGCTCGTCCTCGGCGGCGGCGGGATCGTCGGCCAGGCAGCGATCCAGATCGCCCGCCTGCTCGGCGCCCGCCGCGTCGTGGCCGCCTGCCGCTCCACCACCGCCCAGACCCGAGCCACCACACTGGGCGCGGACGCGGTGGTCGCGCTGCTCGACTCCGACACCCCCGCCGCCCTGGCCGGCCGCCTGCGCGCGGCGCTGGACGGCCCCCTGGACCTGGTCCTGGACCCGCTCTTCGGCATTCCGGCCGCCGCCGCGCTGCAGGTCCTGCGCCCGGGCGGCCGCCTGGTCAACCTGGGCGGCTCGGCCTCCCCCACCGCCCCGTTCGACTCGGCAACCCTGCGCAGCGGCTCCCTGCGGATCCTGGGCTACACGAACAACTCGCTGACCAAGCCCGAACGCGCCGAAACCATGCGCACCATCGCCACCCACGCCGCCGCCGGCCGCCTGACCGTCTCCTACGAGGCCGTACCGCTGTCCGAGGCCGCGTCCGCCTGGACCGCCCAGTCCACCGGCTCCGCCCCGTCTCGCCTGGTCCTGCTCCCCCACTGAACGCCGGCGACCCGAACGGCGCCATCCGGTGGTGGTGGTGGCGCACGCTGCTGCCGTCGATCGTGGCGCGGGCACACGAGGTCACGCGCCGCCCCACAGCGGGGCGGCGAGGCGTGAGGTCGCCGCGATGGCGGCCAGGCGCCGGGTCCGCAGTGGTGACGGTGGGAGGGCCTCGTGCATGCGGCGCTCGCGGTGCAGCTGCAGGGTCAGGCTCACCGCGAAGCCGTCGGCGATGGGCCCGCGGGTGGCCTCGGCCAGGATGGCGGCGGCCAGTGTCGGGGCGGCCGTCGCGCTGACCGTGTAGAGCACGGCGAGGTCGTGGCCCGGCAGGTAGCGCCCGCAGAACTCGAAGTCGACCGCGTGGCACATCTCGCCGTCCACCAGGAGGTTGGGCGGGATCGGATCGCCGTGCGCGACGACGCGGCCCGGGCCGGCGGCGGCCAGCCGCTCGTGCACCGCGGTGCCCAGGCCGGCGGCGTCGATCCGGGCGGCGTAGTCGGGAATGGGCTCGTCGAGGTCCTCCGGCGGCGACCAGTCCCGCAGGCAGGCCAGCGTGCGCAGGACGGCGGCCGCCGTGGATGCGGGCACGTCCGACGTCAGGTGCCGGTCCGGGCCGAGGCGCTCGCCGGGCAGGAGTGAGAGCACGGTCAGGTGCTCGTTCGCGTACAGCAGGTCCGGGACCGGGCACGGTGGCGGGAAGCGGGCGAAGGTGCGGTACACCCGCAGCTCGCGCTGCCGGCAGGCGACCCAGAGCGGCTCGTCGGTGGTGAGCAGCTTCGCCACGACCGGGCGGCCGGCCAGCGTGAGGCGGGCGACGAGCGCCTTGTCGGTCCGGTGCAGTGTGCTCAGCGGGCGGCCTCGACGGTCAGGGTCACGCCGCCCAGGGTGATGACGTCGCCGGGACGCACGATCGTCGGCTCGGTGACCGGCCTGTCGTTGAGCAGGGTGCCGTTTGTCGAGCCGAGGTCCATCAAAGCCAGATTCCGGCCGTCGTACCGCAGCGACGCGTGCCGCCGCGAAACGCCCTCGTCGCGCACGCGCAGGTCCGCCTGCCGGCCGCGGCCGATGATGGTCTCGCCCGACTGCATGGTGTAGCGGCGCCCGTCGTCGATGAGCAGACCGACACCGACGCCGGCCTCGTCCTCGCGGCGGGTGCGGGCCTTGCGCACGTCGGCGAGGACCCGGAACTGGCCCGGCGGGAGCGTGTCGTCCGGCTGGAGGTTGACCACGACCTCGTCGACGACGCCCCAGCGCTGCTCGGCCAGGAACTCGGCCTGGGCCCGGGCCAGCGGCCCGGCGAACGGGACGAGACCGTCGAGGTCGCCGGGAGCAACGAGCACCAGATAGTTGTTCGGTGCCAGCGTCTGCTCGCCGACCTCCGCCTCGCGGTGCATCGCCTCCAGGATCGCGGTCCGCTGCGGCAGACTCATGCCGCGCAGCCTACCCGAGCCGTCGGCCCTCCTCGATGCCTGTGGTCGCCGGGCCGTCGGGAACTGCGGAAACACCCTGGTACGCGGCCCGCGTCAGCGCCACCAGGTCGTCCAGGTGCGCGGGCGGGTCGTCGCGCCACCAGGCCAGCCGCACCTCGATCGGCGGGGCGTCGCTCATCCGGCGGTAGGCGACACCCGGGCGCGGGTTCTGGTGTGCGGTCGCCTCCGAGGTGACGCCCACCGCCTGGTTCGCCGCGATGAGCGTGAGCCACTCGTCGGTGCCGCGCGTCGCCCGCACGGTAGCCGGGACCGCTCCCGGTGGCCACAGTCCCAGGCTCGTCGTGCCCGTGCGCTCGTCCATCGCCACCGTGTATCGGGTCAGGTCGGCCAGCCGCACGGTCCGCCGCCGGGCCAGGGTGTGCTCGGTGGACACGGCGGCGAGGCGGTGCTCGAGGCCGACCTCGGCGGTGGCGAACCGCGGATCGTCGAGTGCCCGGCGCACCACGGCGGCGTCGGCGGTACCGTCGGTCAGCCCGGCCGCGAGCGAGTTCTGTTGCACGAACACCAGCGGTACCCCCGGATGCCGCTGCGCCCAGGCTCGCTGGATGCGCCGCGTGTGCCGCCCCATCGCCGCCCACGCGTAGCCGACCCGCAGCTCGGTGCGGGACCGCTCGACCGAGCGCCGCAGATGGGCCACCTCGTTCAGCACGGCCCGCGCCCGGGCCAGCACCTGCGTGCCGGTCGCGGTGAGCCGCACGTGCCGCGTCGTGCGGTGCAGCAGCCGGGCGCCGAGCACGGTCTCCAGCCCGGCCACCGCCCGGGACACGGCCGCCTGCGACATACCGAGCCCGGCCGCCGCGTCCGTGAACGTTCCCGCCTCGACCACGGCCACGAACGCGCGCAGTTGCCGCAGTTCCAGATCCATGCGTACAGCGTATGAATCCCGCGGTCCGCGCATTTCCGGGGGCCGCCGGACCGGACCAGAATCGGGGCTGTGAGCAGGCTGAATCTCGGCACCGAGGGCGCCGTCGCGACGATGGTCGCGAGCGCGTCGGTGAACCAGGCGGGCGCCGCGCTGGCCGCCCGGGCGTTCCCGGCGATCGGGCCGGCGGGTGTGGTCGCGATCCGTCAGCTGGTGGCCGCGGCCGTGCTGCTGCCGGTGGCCCGGCCGAACCTGCGCCGGATGACGTGGTCGCAGTGGTGGCCCGCGCTGCTGCTGGGGCTGGTGTTCACCGTGATGAACATCAGCCTGTACACCGCGGTCGACCGGGTGGGCCTGGGGCTCGCGGTCACGCTCGAGTTCCTGGGACCGCTCACGGTCGCGCTGTGCGGCTCCCGGACACCCATCGACCTGGTGTGCGCGGTCGTCGCCGGGATCGGCGTGTACGTCCTGGTGCTGCCCGGCCCCAGCACCGACGTCGTCGGCCTGGGCCTGGGTCTGCTGGCCGGGGCCTGCTGGGCGGCGTACATCCTGCTCAGCCGCCTCATCGGCGCTCGCCTGCCCGGCCTGCAGGGGCCCGCGGTCGGCACGGCTGTCGCGGCGGTCCTGTACCTTCCGGTCGCCGTCGTCATGCTGGCCCAGGGCCGGTTCACGGTGACCGCGCTGGCCTACGGGATCGGAGCGGGCGTGCTGTGCTCGGTCGTGCCGTACGCGGCCGACGTCGTGGCCCTGCGCCGGGTCCCGGCCCGCTTCTTCGGCCTGGTCCAGAGCGTCCACCCGATGCTGGCCGCGCTGGCCGGCGCGGTGATCCTGGGCCAGGTCCCGGCCGCGCACGTCTGGGCCGGCATCGTCATCGTGGTCTGCACCAACGCGGTCGCCGTCGCCGTGGCCGGGACGCGGGCCGCCCGGCTGCCCGAGCCGCTGCTGGCGCGGCCCGAACCGTCATGACTCGCCGTCGGTCTCGCTGGCCGCGCCGCGGCGGCGGAGCATGCCGAAACCCGGGATGCCGATGATGGCCTGGCGCAGGTCGCGGGTCACGTTGAGCAGCTCGTGGATGTCGGGTCCGACCCGGTCGAGGGTGGCCAGGATCGGCATGACGTCGGTGTTGAGGTGGTGGGCCAGGCGCGGCAGCTCGTCCACCATCCGGATCGCGGCGGTGACCTCGTCGGCCGACAGGTTGTCGACGAACCGCTGCAGCGAAGGCTCGTAGGCGGAGATCAGCCCGTCGGCGGTCCCGGCCGTCTGCGCCGCCCGCACGACCACCGCCGCCGCCTCACTCGACGTGCGAGCGGCCTCCGTGACAAGTTCCGCGGCCGCGCCTGAGGTGCGCTGCGCCTCCGCGACAAGCGCCGCGGCCGCGCCCGACGTGCGCTGCGCCTCCGCGACAAGCGCCGCCGCCCCGCTCGAGGTGCGGGCGGCCTCCGCGACAAGCGCCGCGGCGGCACCAGACGTCCGCTCGGCCTCCGCGACCACGGCGGCCGCCGCGGCGCCGGCCGCCCTGACCTCGGCGATCGTCTCGTCCACCGCATCGACGGCCACGGTGGCCCGGGCCAGCAGCAGCTCGGCCCCGTCGACGAGCCGCACGACCCGCCCGGGCAGGGCAGCGACGGCGGCGACCGTGCCGACGGCCGTGCCGGCGGCGGACATGGCCAGGTCGACGACGTTGGACAGGCGGGGCAGCGGCAGAGGCATATGGCAAGTGTGCCCAATCGGAGCCACCGTGATGCGGTTTGTTCAGTCCGCCCGGTCGTAGGCGGCCTGTGCCGCCGACACGTCACCGAGGTGCTCGATCGACCACTGTTGCAGCGCCCGGAGCGGCCCGAGCAGGGTGCGGCCGGCGTCGGTGAGCGCGTACTCCACGCGGACGGGCACCTCGGGATGGACCGTGCGGCGCACGAGCCCGTCGCGTTCCAGCCCGCGCAGCGTCTGGGTCAGCATCTTCTGCGAGATGCCCTCGATGCGCCGCCGCAGCTCGGAGAAGCGGGCGTCGCCATTGCCCAGGATACCGACGACGAGCACGGTCCACCGGTCGCCGATGCGGTCGAGGATGCGCCGGGTCGGGCAGTCGGCGTGATAGGGGTCACCACCGAAGAGCGACTCCACCTGCGTGGTTACCACAAAGTGCCTTCTTCCCGCCGGAGACCTGGTCTCCTACGGTAACCGAGGCGGACGTCGAACCGTAACGGCGTCCTGCCGGGTCGACAACCGAACCGGTTCGACAACCGAGCCGCGTCATGGGCCGGTCCGGATGGGTGACCAAGCCGTATCAGCGGCCGAGCCCGAAGCAGTCCCGTAGCAGAGAGGCACATCATGTCCCGCATCACCGTCATCGGCGGCACCGGATACGCCGGATCGGCAATCGTCGCGGAGGCCGCGGCCCGCGGCCACGAGGTCACCGCGTTCAGCCGCTCGCTCCCGGCCGAGCCGGTCCCGGGCGCGTTATACGTCCAGGGCGACGCGGCGGACGAGGCGGCCCTGAGCGCGGTCGTCACGGGCGCCGATGTCGTGGTCGGCGCGCTCGCCCCGCGCGGCGCACTGGCCGGGAACTACCGGGCCGTCTACCTGACCATCGCCCGGCTCGCCGACGCCGCGCACGCGCCGCTGTACATCGTCGGCGGCTTCTCGTCGCTGCGCCCGGCGCCCGGTGCGCCGCGCTTCGTGGCGGACCTGAGCGACGCCCCGGCCGCGTTCCACGACGAGATCCGCGCGGCCGCCGCGCTGGTCATGGACGACCTCCCGGCCACACCGGACACGCTCGACTGGGTGTTCGTGAGCCCGGCCTACAGGTTCGGCTCCCACGTCCCCGGCGAGCGCCTGGGCCGCTACCGCCGCGGCGGCGACATCGCCGTGCAGCCCGAGGACGGCGGCGCGATCTCCGGCCCCGACTACGCGCAGGGCTTCGTCGACCTCATCGAGCGGGGCGACGCCCACCGCGCCCACGTCAACCTGGGGTACTGAGCGCCGGCCACGGCGTCGGCGGCCGCGGCGGTCGACGAGGATCGCCGCCGGGCCGGGAGGGTTTCCGGGAAGGGGCGGCGCGCAGTACTTGACGGTTGGATCATTGGGGCATGGCGGAGTCGCATGGCGGGGCGGCGGGGCGGCCACGGATCGGCATCGGGTGGCCGCTGGCCGCGGGTGTCGCCCTCGGGATCGCTTCGTTCTGTGCGGACCTGGTCGACGGCACGCTGCGGACGGTGCTGCAGTTCGTGGCCAGCACCGGGTTCGCGTGGGGGTGTGCGGCGTTCGTGGCCGCGTTCCCGGCGCGGACCCGGCGCGGGGCGGCGGCCGCGGCGATCATCGTGCTGTGCACCGCCACCGGCTGCTACTACTGGCTCAACCTGCCCGGCGGGTTTCGGCCGGGCGGGCAGTTCGGCCCGTTGTTCAAGGCGTTCGCCTACTGGATGGTCCTCTCCGTCGTCGGTGGTGCGCTGCTCGGGCCGCTGGCTCACGCGGTGCGGACCGACCGGGCGCGGCGGGCGGCCGTCGCGGCCGGGGTCGCGTGCGGGCTGCTGTCCGGGGCCGGCATTGCGATAGTGACCTCACTGCTGGCCGCCGGGAACTACGGGCGGGCCGGGCTGACCGAGGGCATGCTGCAGGCGGCCGCGGGCATCGCCGTGGCCACGTGGGCGTTCGCCCGGCGCCGGGCGGCCCGGGACTGGGCGGTCTACGGCGCCGCCGCCCTGGCTGCCTGCACCGCGGGCGCTCTCGCCTGGAGCGCCGTCGAATCCGTGCCGGTCACCGGCTTCTGAGCCACGCACCCGCCGCCGGGCCGGTGCCCGAAGGTCAGGTCCGTTCCAGCTGCTCCCGAACCGCGCCCACCGCGGCCACGACGCGGTCCAGCTCGCCGCGGAGCCGATCGAGCGCGTCAGTCGCGTCCGGTGGCAGGCCGGTCCGCGCCTGCGTCTCGAAGTCGCTGCTCAGCCGGGCCAGGACGGCCGCACCGACGTTGCCGGCCGCGCCGGTCAGCGTGTGGGCCGCGCTGACGGCGGCGGCCGAGTCGCCCGCGCCGACCGCGTCCGTGAGCCGGCCCAGCGTGTCGGGGGCCTTCGTGCAGAACGAGCCGAGCACCCGGCCGACCAGGGCCAGCTCCTGCGGCGACGGGTCGTCGTCGGTGAGCTCCCGGACCCGGGCCCGGATGTCGTCCTCCAGGCCGTCCGCAGACGGCGAAGGCGCGGAAGGCTCAGGCGGCGACGGCTCGGTCTCCACAGTGGAGTGTGCCGAGATGAACGAGTGCAGTACGGCGGACAGGTCGGTCGGGCGCATCGGCTTGGTCAGGTAGTCGTCCATGCCCGCCGCCTCGCACGCGGCCCGGTCCTCGATAAGCGCGCTCGCCGTCAACGCGATGATGTACGGCTGGCGGTCCGGCGCGAGCTCGGCCCGGATCCGGCGGGTGGCGTCCAGACCGTCGAGGACCGGCATCTGGACGTCCATGAGCACCACGTCGTACTGCACGCGCCGGACCGCCTCCAAGGCTTCCGCGCCGTTGGCCGCCACATCGGCCCGGTGCCCCAGTTTGGCCAGCATCATCGTGGCGACGGTCTGATTCACCTGGTTGTCCTCGGCTACCAGGATCCGCAGCGGACGCACCGGCGGTACCACCGAAACATCCTGAGCAGCGGAGGACTCCGGCCCGCCGTTGAGCACGCGGGCCAGCGTGGACTGCAGCGCGGCGGCCCGGGCCGGCTTGCTCAGCACGGCCGCGAACCGGCCCAGACGGTCCCGGTCGGCGTGCGCGTTCACGCTGCTGAGCAGGATCATCGGGATGTCGGCGAGGGGGCGCAGGCGGGCGGCGAGGTCGGCGCCGTCCATGTCGGGCATGTGCATGTCGAGCAGCGCCACGTCGAACCGGTCGGACTCGGCAAGCGCGAGGGCCTCCCCCGGCGTCGGCGCGGCGACGCACTCCATGCCCCAGCCGGCCAGCTGGGCGCGCAGCACGCGGCGGTTCGCGGCGTTGTCGTCGACGATCAGCGCGCGGCGGCCGGTCAGGTCCCCGGAGGCCACGGCGCGCGACGGCGGTGTCGGCGAGATCTTCAGCACCGCGGTGAGCGTGAACGTGGAGCCCACACCGGCCCGGCTCGACACGGTCAGATCGCCGCCCATCGCGCGGGCCAGGCGCCGGCTGATGGCAAGCCCCAAGCCCGTTCCGCCGTACGTCCTGGTCGTCGACGCATCAACCTGACTGAACGATCGGAACAGCCGGTCGATCCGGTCGGGCGGGATGCCGATGCCGGTATCGGTCACGGCGACGGTGACCCGCGCCTGCGGCTCCTCGAGCACATACGAGCCGGTCACGATGACCTCGCCGCTGGACGTGAACTTGACCGCGTTCGACAGCAGGTTCACCAGGATCTGGCGCAGCCGCGTCACGTCACCGCACAGCGGCGGGCCGTCGGCCACGTCGGCGACGAGCTCGAGGCCCTTGTCCGCGGCGGGCATCGCCACCAGCGCGAGCGCGCTGTCGACGCACTCGCGCAGGTCGAACACGGCGTCCTCGAGCTCCAGCTGGCCCGCCTCGATCTTGGAGAAGTCGAGGATGTCGTTGATGATGGCCAGCAGTGCCTCGCCGCTGTCGCGCACGGTGGCGGCCAGGTCCCGCTGCTCGGCGCTCAGGTCGGTGTCCAGGAGCAGGCCGGTCAGGCCGATGACGGCGTTCATCGGGGTGCGGATCTCGTGGCTCATGGTGGCCAGGAACGCGGACTTGGCCTGGGTGGCGGCCATCGCCTCGTCGCGGGCGTGCAGCACGACGCGGGTGGCCTCGTCGACGGCGTCGGCCATCTCGGCGAGCTCGGCCGGCTCCCGCCACAGCGAACCCCTCGAACCGCCCGCTACCCCGTCCCGGCCCGAGACACCGCCCGCCGGCGGTACACCGTCCAAAACCGATACACCGCCCGCCCGCGATACACCGGCCAAAACCGGTACGCCGTCGCCGGGCGGGGCGGCCGAGCCGGTGGCCACCCGCCGCGCGGCCGCGGTGACCGCGGCGATCGGCCGCGACACGGCCCGCGTCGCCCACCAGGCCCCGAGCGCCGTGAGCAGCGCGGTCCCGAGCGTGATGCCGAGAATCGACCGCCGCGTCGAAGCGGCCGCCGCGGCCGAGGCCCGCTGGTCGGCGTCGACCTGGCGCAGCTGCCGAGCCCGGATCTCGCCGACGCCCCGCTCGATCGCCGCCATGTCCCGGGCACCACGGTCGGTGTCGACCACCGTCTGCGCCGCCGCAAAGCCCTGCGCGCGCCGCAGCCAGATCGTCTGGGCCAGCTCGGCCAGCTTGTCCTGCACCGGCTCCACGAGCGCGCCGACCGCCGCCCGCTGCAGCGGATCACCCGCGGTGCGCGACTGCAGCCGCTGCATCGTCAGCGGGATCGCGGCGACAGCCGACGTGTAGGGCGCCAGATACCGCTCGTTCCCGGTGATCACGAAGCCGCGCTGCCCCCGCTCGGCGTCCTGCAGCCCGTCCTGCAGCGCGTCGAGGTCGTCGAGCATCGCGTGGCCGGCCTCGACACCGGCGCGGGCGTCCAGGAGCTCGCCGATGCGGATGTACGCCGACCCGCCCACGAGCAGCAGCCCGCCGATGGCCAGCACATATCCGGCGGCGAGCAGGCGCGCCACCGTCCATCCGCCGCTACGAGATCTCATCCCGTCCGGTAGATCGCCCGTCCGGGGCCGGACCTGAGAACTCCACCGGCAGCCGCAGCCGCAGCAGCGCCCCGCCGGCCGGGGCGTCCTCGACGGTGAGCGTGCCGCCGTGCGCGAGCACGATGTCCCGGGCGATGGCCAGGCCCAGGCCGGTGCCGCCGCCCTTGCGGGAGCGGTCGTCGTCGAGCCGCACGAACCGGTCGAAGATCCGGTCCCGGGCCGCGGGCGGGATGCCGGGGCCGTCGTCGGCGACGGTGATCTCGGCAACCTCGCCGCTCAGGGCGGTCGTGAGGACCACCGCACCGGCCGCGTACCGGGCGGCGTTGTCGACCAGGTTGCGCAGCACCCGTTGCAGGTGGTGCGGGTCGCCGCTGACCCGCACGGGCACGGCCCAGGTGGTGACCCGCAGGCCGGGGCGTTCGAGGGCCAGCCGCTCCCGCTCCAGGTACACCAGGTCGTCCAGGTCGACGTCGGATCGGCGCAGCTGCAGGCCGCTCTCGTCGACGCGGGCGAGCAGCAGCAGATCGGCGATCAGGCGGGACATCCGCTCGCTCTCCCGCCGCATCCGGGTGACGTGTGGCCCCTCGCCGACCAGGTCCAGACCGGCCACGACAGTCGACAGGGGGCTGCGCAGCTCGTGCGAGGCGTCGGCGACGAACCGGCGCTGGGCCTCGGTGGCCGCCTCGATCCGGTCGAGCATGGTGTTCATGGTCGTGGCGAGCGCCGCGATCTCGTCGGCGGTGGGCGGTACCGGCAGCCGGGTGTGCAGGTTTCGACCGGTGATCGTCTCGGCCTGCCGGCGCATCGCGTCGACGGGGCGCAGGGACCGGCCCACGAACAGGAACGTCGCCACACCGACGATCACGGTGAGCAGCGGCAGGCCGACCGCGAGTGCGCCGACGGCGGCCGCGGTGCCCTCGTCGATCTCGTCGATCGACTGGGCCACGAGCACCGTGCGCTGGCCGGCGGCAGTGGCCACACCCAGCGCGGTGATCCGGAACGACACGTCGTGGGCCACGGGCAGTTCGTGCTGCTCCCGCTGGATCTCGCCGGGAGCCGGGCGCAGCGACGAGATCGTCTGCGCGCCGGTGATCACCGCGGACGCGCGCAGCACATGACCGTCGGCGTCGAGGACCTGCACGACGGTACGGTCACGCAGCGACGGGCGCAGCATCGCCGCGAGCGCCGTGTCGTCGTCGAGCGCCCCGGCCACCTGCGAGGCCCGGTCCGCCGTGTCCTGGTCGACGTTGCGGGTGAGGATGACCCGGGCCGCCCAGACGAACGCGATCCCGGTGAACACCGAGGCGACCGCCACGACGGCGGACGCGGCGAGTGCCGAGCGCATCCGCACCCCGAGGCGCTGGCGAATCCGTCCGGCGAGCGTCACCCCCCGAAGTTACGCGCTCGGCCCCACCGGCAGGCAACGGCACGGCGCCGCGGGGCACGTCGTACACCCGGCGCCACCGCGCGATGTCAGACGGTCAACGTCGCCGACGACGAGCGGCGCGGCGTCGGCGGCGGCTGGGTCTCCCGCACCGGCACCCCGATCCGCATCGCCACGGCCGGCTGCCCGACGCCTCCGAGCAGCCCGCGCAGCGCATGCCGGACCCCGGGCACCTCCACGACCTCGGAGATCGGCGAGGCGGCCAGGCCCCGGGCGGTGAGCGCCAGCCATACCTCGGAGAGCGCCTCCCCGGCGGCCAGCCAGTCCCTCGGCTCGTCACCATCGGTGACGAACAGCGCGTACACGGTGCCGCGGTCGCTGCCGGGCCCGGCCTCCAGCCCCGCCTTGATCGCGAAGTCCCGCGGGGCGACGGTCCGCCGGGTGGCCGCCACGACGCTCTGGGCCGTGACCCCGTCACCGTGCGCCCGGTTCGTCCAGACCCGCAGGTCGGCCCGGAACCGCGGGTCGTCGCGCTCGATCTCCCCGGCGTGCGCGACGGCCGCCGCGAACGCGGTCACCTGCTCATCCTTCACAATCTGCAGGTGTACCGCATGCCGGCGGGCGACTTCCCGCAGCTCCTCCAGCACCGGGGCCGCCGGCCGCTCGTCGCCGAACGGCCGCCGGTCGGTGTGCCGGTGCCCGATCGCCTCGGCCAGGGTGTCGGCGGGCACTGACTCGCCGCGCCCGAACCGGGCCACGAGATCGGGCTGCGCCGGGTCGGGCCGGCGCTCGACGGCGGCCGAGTATCCGGCCGCCCGCAGCGTGACGACCGCGTGGTTGAGCGCGGCCCCGCAGCTGAGCAGCAGGAGCCGCCCGTCCGGGTCGAGCCCGGTGAGCTGCCGGGACCGGTCGGCCCACAGCTCGGCGTGCTCGCCGTTGAGCCGCCAGCGCCACGGCTGGCTGTTGAGGATCGAGGGCGCCCGCAGCGCCGCGATCGACGCCTCGGCCACCAGATCGAGCTCGGCACGCAGGTCGCGGTCCATGGGGGTTCTCCTTCGAGGCTGCCGCTCGGTGTTCCCTCCACGATCACCCCGCGGCGGGCACCGCGGCAGGGCCTTTGGTCACGAGATCCCCGGGACCGCGGCTCGCTCGCCGCTCGAGTGCGCCGATACTTGCTGATAGCCGACGAATGCTCCCACAGCGGACAGGGGGCCGCCCGGGATTACCGATTTAACGGATTGCCGGTAATCGACAATGCCGCCAGCTCGAACCCGCTGACCAGGTCGCAGTCGATGCCGATCACGCAGTTCATCGGCTCGTCGATCCATGGGTCCAGGACGCTCTCGTAGTATCGGATCCGCTCCTCGTCCATGATCAGCCGGGCGCTCCCGGTGACGACGACGCTCCAGCCAGTGCGGGCGGTGGCGTCGATCTGGTCGGCCTCGTAGGCCACCACCAGCGCGCCGTGCGCCGTCGCCGCCGAGGCCAGGCCGTGGCCCAGGCCGCTGCGGATGACGATCGTCTCGCCGTCGAGCAGGTGGTTGACCGGCCGGATGGCCGGTAGGGCGCGATCGGTGAAGACCACCCGGCCCAGTGGTACCGACGCGAGCAGTTCAAGACACCGCCGCCGCCCCAGCGAGCGCAGGGTTCCCATGGATCTCACCACCATCCAGCGTCATGATCGAGTCGACGTACTGCCCCGCGTCCGGCCGGTGGGTGATCAGCAGGACGGTCCGTCCGCTCGTCGCCGCCATCAGGTCGCGCAGCAGCGCGGTCGCGGTCTGCTCGTCGAGGTGCTCGGTCGGCTCGTCGAGGACGAGCACCGGGAAGTCGGCGAGCAGGGCCCGGGCCAGGGCGAGCCGCCGCCGCTGCCCGCCGGAGACGGCGACGCCGTGCTCCCCCACGCCTGTCGCGAGGCCCTGCGGCAGCCCCCGCACCCAGTCACCGAGCCGGGCCCGGTCCAGCGCCGAATACAGCTCCTCCGCCGTGGCGTCGGGCCGGCCGATCCGCAGGTTGGCCTCGATCGTGGTGTCGAACAGGTACGCGTCGTCGCCGAGGTATCCGACGATCCGCCGCACGTCGTCGCCCGCCCACCGCCGCAGGTCGACCCCGTTGAGCGTGACCGTCCCCGCACAGGGGTCGAGCCACCGCACCAGCAGCGCCGCGATCGTGCTCTTCCCGGAGCCGCTGGGCCCGACGAGCGCCACCCGGGCCCCCGGCTCCAGCGTGAACGACACGTCCCGCACGACCGGCCGCCCCGGCACCCACGCCGCGGAGACCCCTTCGACCCCGAGGGCCGCGAACGAGCGCCCAGCCGCCACGGCCACGGCCGGGTCAGGCGCCGGGTCACGGGTCGCCGCGACCTCGGCCAGCCGCCGCAGGGCGGCCCGGGCGGCGGCCCACTGCTGCGCGGCGACCGGCACCGCCCCGACGATCTCGAAGACGGCCAGCGGCGTCAGCACGACGACCGCGAGCAGTTCCCCGTCAAGCGTCCCCCCGCGGACGGCGAGCGCTCCGGCGACCAGCGCGGCCAGCACGGCGAGCCCGGTGCACAGCGACGTCACGGCGGCCGACACACCCGAGGCCCCGGCCGATCGCCGGGTGGCTGCCACCAGCTCCCGGTCGGTCCGGTCGAGGGCGGCCAGGGCCTCGTCGACCGCCCCGTAGGCGATCAGGTCCGGCAGCCCCTGCACCAGATCGACGGTCCCGGCGGCCAGGGCCCCCCGCAGCGGCGCCAGCCGGGCGTCGGCCCGCCGGACCAGCACCGATTGCAGCACCGGCACACCCACCCCGGCCACGAGGACCGCGGCCGCGAGGGCGATGGCCGCGGCCGGCAGCAGGGCCCAGATCAGCAGGACCGAGGCGACGCCGGTCACCGCGGCCACGGCGATGGGCAGCGCGACCCGCACGACCAGGTCGACGACCGACTCGACGTCGTCGACGAGCCGGGCCGCCAGGTCGCCGCGCCGGAACCCTGCCAGCCCGGCGGGTGCGAGCCGCTCGAGCCGCCGGAACACCCGCACCCGCACCACACCGAGCAGCCGCAGGGCGCCGTCGTGCCCGGTGACGCGCTCCACGTATCGCAGCACGCCCCGCCCGATCCCGAACGCCCGCACGGCCACGATCGCGACCATCAGGTGCAGCACCGGCGGGTGCAGGGCCGCGCGCGAGATGAGCCACGCCGAGGTGGCCATCAGCCCGACCGCGCACAGCGCCGCCGCGACGCCGGACACCAGGGCAACGAGCAGCCGCCCGATCATCCTGCCACCCCCGCCGGGGCCGGGGTCACCGACGGCAGCGCGATGACCCGGTCCGCGATGGCCACCAGTGACGGCCGGTGCGCGGCCATGATCACGGTCCGACCGGCGGCGTGCGCCCGGATCGCGGCGAGCAGCTCGGCCTCGGTGGCCGCATCGAGCCCGGCGGTCGGCTCGTCGAGCAGCACCAGCGGCGCATCCCGGAGGAACACCCGGGCCAGGGCGATCCGCTGCCGCTGCCCCGCCGACAGCCCGGCCCCGTCATCGCCGAGCGGCGTGTCGAACCCGTCGGGCAACGCCTCGATGAACGACAGCGCACCGGCCTGAGCCGCCGCCGACCGCATCGCGGCCGGGTCCCGCCCGGCGGCCCCGAGGCAGATGTTGTCCGCGATGGTCCCGGCGCCGAGCCAGGGCCGCTGCGGCAGCCAGGCGACGTCACGCAGCGCCGGCAGCGGTGACACGGTGCCGGCGGTGGGGGTCACGAAGCCCATGAGCACCGACAGGACCGTCGACTTGCCGCACCCGCTCGGCCCGGTCAGCGCCACCAGCTCACCCGGCGCGACGGCACACGAGAACGCCGGCAGCGGCGGGCGCCCCGGGTAGGCCACGACGACGTCGGAGAACCGGATCGGGGCATCGGCGGAGGTCCGGGCGGCGGCCGGCAGCGGAGTCTCCAGGATGGCGAAGACGTCCGTGGCCGCGGCGAGGCCCTCGGCGCTGGCGTGGTAGTTGGCGCCCACCTGGCGCAGCGGCAGGTACGCCTCCGGGGCCAGGATCAGCACCAGCAGCGCCGTCGCCAGCCCCAGCGACCCGTCGACGAGCCGCAGCCCGATCCCGACCGCGACGAGCGCCACCGACAGCGTCGACAGCAGCTCCAGGACGAGCGACGAGAGCAGCGCGACCCGCAGCGTCCGCATGGTGACCCGGCGCTGCTCGGCGCTGATCTCCGCGATCACCGCGGCCTGCCGCTTGGCCCGCCCGAAGACCCGCAGCGTCGGCAGCCCGGCGACGACATCGAGGAAGTGGTGCGACAGCCGGGTCAGCAGGCGGAACTGCCGCCGGTTGGCCGACTCGGTGTGCAGCCCGACGAGGGCCATGAACACGGGGATCAGCGGCAGGGTGAGCGCGACAGTGGCCGTCGCGACCAGGTCCGCGGGCGCGAGCCGCACCAGCACGACGACCGGCACGAGCGCGGCCAGGACCAGCTGCGGCAGGTACTTCGCGAAGTAGGCGTCGAGGGCGTCGAGCCCGCGCGTGGCAAGCGTGGCAAGCGTCGCGCTCGTCGGTGCCCGGCCCGGCCCGAGCGCGGCGGCATGGGCCAGCAGCCGCGCCCGCAGCTCCCGCTTGACCGCGGCCGCCGCCCGGGTCGCCACCACCTGCTGGGCCCAGGCGACCGCCGCGCGGAGCAGCACGACCACGGCCAGCGGGGCGACCGCCGCCGGGCCGACGGCCGCGCCGTCCAGGAACACCGACGTGATCAGGGAGGCGAGCAGTGTCGCCTGGGCGACGACGAGCCCGGCCAGGGCCACGCCCAGGGCGACGGACAGCACCAGGAAGGTGCGGGTCGCCCGGGCGTGGCGCAGCAGCCGCGGATCCAGTGGCCTCATCAGTGCCCGCCGGCCGGGATGTGCTCGACGCGCAGCCGCCGCCGGAACACCCAGTAGGTCCACGCCTGGTAGGCCAGCACGATCGGGGTGAAGCACACCGCGACCCACGTCATGACCTTCAGCGTGTACGGCGTCGAGGCCGCGTTGGTCGTCGTGAGCGAGTCGCCCCCGGCGAGGGTCGTCGGCATGACGTCGGGGAAGAGCGTGACGAACAGCGCGGCGACCGCGAGCACGATTGTCGCGCCGGTGCAGATGAACGCCCACCCCTCGCGGCGGGCCCGGGCCGCGAGCACGCCCGCGATGAGGGCGGCCGCGGCCGCGCCGGACAGCACCCAGCCCCAGACGTCGCTGTGGGTCAGCTGCGTCCACAGCAGGAACCCGGCGGCGAGGACCACGGCCGGCACGGCGACCCGCACGGCCACGGCACCGGCCCGCGCCCGGATCTCGCCGTCGGTCTTCAGGGCCAGGAACACGGCGCCGTGCAGCAGGAACAGGCTCGTCGTGGTGAGGCCGCCGACGAGTGCGTAGGGGTTGAGGAGGTTGAAGAACCCGCCGACGTACTCGTGCTCGGCGCTGATCGGCACCCCGCGCACGATGTTGCCGAACGCGACGCCCCACAGGACCGCGGGCACGATGCTGCCGCCGATGATCGCCCAGTCCCAGTACCGCTTCCACTGTGGACTGTCGGACTTCCCGCGGTATTCGAACGCGAGCCCCCGCAGGATGAGCGCGACGAGGATCAGCAGCAGCGGCAGGTAGAAGCCGGAGAACAGGGTGGCGTACCACTCGGGGAACGCGGCGAACGTGGCACCGCCGGCGACGAGCAGCCACACCTCGTTGCCGTCCCAGACGGGGCCGATGGTGTTGATGAGCAGCCGGCGCTCGCGGTCGTCGCGGCCGAGGACCGGCAGCAGCATGCCGACGCCGAAGTCGAAGCCCTCGAGCAGGAAGTACCCGCACCAGAGCACGGCGATGAGGATGAACCAGACGGTGGTGAGCTCCATGAGAGTGCCTCCCTTCGATCAGTACGCGAACGCGAGCGGGCGGTCCGAATCGTCCGCGGCGTCATCTTCCTCGCCGGGTACGACATTTTCCGGCGCCCCGGCCCTGGCGTAGCGCAGCATGAGCATCAGCTCGATGACCGCGAGCCCGCCGTACAGCAGCGTCAGCAGGACTACCGAGAACGCGGCCTGGCTCGTGGCCACCGACGGCGACACGCTGTCCGCGGTCTTGAACATCCCGAACACCGTCCACGGCTGCCGCCCGACCTCGGTGAAGATCCAGCCGAACGAGTTGGCGAGCAAGGGCATGGCCACTGTGGACACTGCCGCGATCCACAGCCAGCGCCCGCCCGGCAGCCGCCCCTTGCGGGTGCTCCAGAGCGCCAGCGCGGCGATCGCCATGGTCAGGACACCGAAGCCGATCATCAGGCGGAAGGACCAGTACGTGACCGGCACGTAGGGCACGTAGTCGCCGGAGCCGTACTTCGCCGCATACTCCTGCTGCAGATCGTTGATGCCCTCGACCTCGCCCTGCGGGTCGGCGGTCGCCATGAAGGACAGCAGCGACGGGATCCGCACGCTGTACACCTCGTCGCGCCCGTCGAGCGACCCGATGGTGAAGATGGAGAACGACGCCGGCTTGCTGGTGTCGTACAGCGCCTCGGCCGCCGCCATCTTCATCGGCTGCTGCTCCGTCATGACCCGGGCCTGCAGGTCGCCGGTGATGAGCACGGCCACGCCGGAGATCAGGACCACCCAGGCGCCGAGCTTCAGCCCGGGCCGGAACACCTCGATCTGGTTGCGCCTGCGCAGATGCCAGGCACTCACCGCGAGCAGCAGCGCGCCCGCGGTCAGGAAACACGCGGCGATCGTGTGCGGGAACGTGACAAGGGCGGTGCTGTTCGTCAGCACGGCCGTGATGTCGGTGAGCTCCGCCCGGCCGCGCGCGGCGTTCATCGTGTAGCCGACCGGGTGTTGCATCCAGGAGTTCGCGGCCAGGATGAAGTACGCCGACAGCATGGTCCCGATCGACGCGATCCAGATCGTGGCCAGGTGGACCCGCTTCGGCAGCCGGTCCCAGCCGAAGATCCACAGGCCGAGGAACGTCGACTCCAGGAAGAACGCCAGCAGCCCCTCGATCGCCAGCGGCGCGCCGAAGATGTCGCCGACGAACCGCGAATAGGCGCTCCAGTTCATCCCGAACTGGAACTCCTGCACGATGCCGGTGACGACGCCCATCGCAAAGTTGATCAGGAACAGCTTGCCCCAGAACTTCGTGGCCCGCAGGTACTGCTCCTTGCCGGTGCGCACCCACGCCGTCTGCAGTCCGGCGACGAGCGCCGAGAGCCCGATCGTGATCGGCACGAAGATGAAGTGGTACACGGTGGTGATCGCGAACTGCCACCGCGCCAGGTCGAGCTTGTCCATGCCGCGATTCTGTTGCGGGCCGACGACACCGAGGAGGGCCGAAGGTCACTTCCGCAACGGGACTTTCTCCATCGAGGCGGGCGAGACAAGCCCGATGCCGCCGTCGTAGCGCCGGTACATCAGGTTGCCCCGCCCGGTCGACGAGTCCGTGAAGAACAGGAACGGCAGCCAGCCCTCGGTCATCCGCCCGGCCGCCGCGTCCGGTGCGAGCACGGGCGGGCGCCGGGGGTTGACAGTCGGCGCGGGTGCGCCGGCGGCGCGCGGCGGGTGCATGCTGCGCTGCCGGGTCAGCTGCAGCCCCGTCGGCCCGGCCCGGTGCACGACGGCGTCCTCACCCGTGGCGCTGTCGATGAAGAGGTACGCGTCATAGTCCATGGCCGCCAGGTGCGCGGCGGCCTGGCACACGCTCTGGCGGTGCAGCCGGGGGGATTTCACACGGGAAATCACCGGGCGTCCCGGCACCGCGAGCGGCCGCCGCTCCGGATCGGGCCACGGCCACGGCTCCCAGCTCGTCGACAGCCGCCGCACCTGCCGGTCCAGACGCGCGGCACCGGCGGCGAGGGCCTCGGCGGGGTCACGGCCGGCGACCTGGATGCGCGCCGGCGCCCCGAACAGCCGCAGATTGGCCTGGACCAGCATCGGGCCGCCGGGCGCGGCCGCCCCGGTGACCCGCAGCCGCAGGTCGTCGTCGAGCCGGTGCCGGGTCGAGAGGGCACTGAACAGGGCCTCGGCGGCGGTGCGCTCGTGCGGGCGCAGCCCGCGCACGGTGAGCTTCATCCTGCAACCACGCCAGAAAACGCGCAGCGACGACAGGGCCGAAGGTCCTTTCATTCCCGCCCCCGGATTGGGTAAGAATAGGGCATGATCCGGGTGTACCTCCTCGACGACCACGAAGTCGTGCGCTTCGGCCTGCGCGAACTGCTCGAGCGCGAGGGCGACATCGAAGTCATCGGCGAGTCCGGCTCCGCCGTCGAGGCCGCGCACCGCATTCCCGCGCTGCGCCCCGACGTCGCCGTGCTCGACGGCCGGCTGCCCGACGGCAGCGGCATCGACGTGTGCCGGGACGTGCGCTCGATCGACCCGACGATCAACGCGCTGATCCTGACGTCGTACGACGATGACGAGGCGCTGTTCGCGGCCATCATGGCGGGTGCGGCCGGCTACGTGCTCAAGCAGATCCACGGCACCGACCTCGTCGACGCCGTGCGGCGGGTGGCGGCCGGGCAGTCGCTGCTCGACCCCGCGGTGACCGCCCGAGTGCTCGAGCGCATCCGCAACGGCCCGCAGGAGCCGGACGAGTTCAAGCACCTCACCGAGCAGGAGCGCAAGATCCTGGTGCTGGTGGCCGAAGGGCTCACCAACCGCGAGATCGCCGAACGGATGTTCCTGGCCGAGAAGACCGTGAAGAACTACGTGTCGAGCCTGCTGGCCAAGCTGGGGCTCGAGCGCCGGACGCAGGCCGCGGTGCTCGCGTCCAAGCTGCTACAAAAGAAGCCGTGACGTCGCCGCTGCCACTGCCCGAACTCAAGCGTGTCGACCTGGACGCGCTGCTGCAGGAGCTGCACGCCCGGGTCGGCGAGGTGATGACCAGCCGGGAACAGCTGCGCGCGCTGCTCGACGCGGTCGTCGCGATCGGCTCGGACCTCGATCTGCACAGCACCCTCGAGCGGATCGTGGCCGCGGCGTGCCGGCTGGCCGACGCCCGGTACGGCGCGCTCGGAGTCATCGGCACCAACCGGATGCTCGTCGAGTTCATCAACCACGGCATCTCCCCGCAGGAGCGGGCCGAGATCGGTGAGCTGCCCCGCGGCCACGGCGTGCTCGGCCTGCTGATCGACGAGCCGCGGCCCATCCGCCTCGAGGACATCACGCAGCACCCGCGGGCCTACGGGTTCCCGGCCAACCACCCGCCGATGCACAGCTTCCTCGGCGTGCCCGTCCGCATCCGCGACCAGGTGTTCGGCAACCTGTACCTCGCGGAGAAGCGCGGCGGCGAGCAGTTCACCCAGGACGACGAGGACCTGGTCGTGGCCCTGTCGATCGCAGCCGGCGCCGCGGTGGACAACGCCCGGCTCTTCGCCCAGGCGCAGCGGCGGCAGCGCTGGCTGGCGGCGGCGGCCGAGATCACGTCGGTGCTGCTGGGCGAGATCCGCCGCACCGAGGCCCTGGAGCTCGTCGCGACCCGGGCCCGCGAGGTGGCCGAGGCCGAGCTGGCGATGGTGCTCCTGTGCACGTCGCAGGAGGGTGAGGCCGACGACCGGCTGGTGGTCGAGGTCGCCGTCGGCGGCCCGGCCGACGCGTCCGGCTGGTCGATCCCGATCGCCGGCAGCGACTTCGCCGAGGTGCTGGAGCACCGCCACGTGGCCGTCGTGACCGACCTCGGCGCGGCCGCGAACTGGCCGATCCTGCTGCCGACCGGCACCGCCCTGCTGGTGCCGCTCGCGGTCAACCGGATCTCCCTGGGCGCGCTGGTGGTCGCGTTCGGCAAGGAGCACTCGCCGATCACCGACGGCCTGGAGCTGGCCATGGTGGAGACGTTCGCCGGGCAGGCCGCCCTCGCCCTGGAGCGGGCCCGGGCCCAGGACGAACGGGAGATGCTGGCCGTCGTCGGCGACCGCGAGCGCATCGCCCGCGACCTGCACGACGTGGTCATCCAGCGGCTGTTCGCGGCCGGGATGCAGCTGCAGGGCGCGGCCTACCGCAGCTCGCAGGACGACGTCCGGGAGCGCATCGGCCGGGTGACCGACGACCTGGACACCACGATCCGGGAGATCCGCGGCGCCATCTTCGAGCTGCGCGGCGCGGCCGGCCACAGCCTGCGCAAGGCCCTGCGCGACCTGGTCGACGAGGCCGCCGAGTCCCTGGGCTTCCGCCCCGCCCTGCGCATCGACGGCCCTATCGACACCGCCGTTCCAGATGCCCAAAGGACGGCTCTGCTGGCGGTACTGCGAGAGTCCCTCTCCAACGTCGCGAAGCACGCCCGGGCCACGTCGGTCCGCGTGCTCGTCGCGGCCGGCGGCGGCTCCCTGGACCTGGCCGTCGAGGACGACGGTGTCGGACCGGCCGCCGCGGGCTCCTCCGGCCACGGCCTGCCGAACATGCGTGCGCGGGCCTCCGACCTGGGCGGCGAGTGCACCGTCGCCGCGGCGGAGACCCGCGGCACGCGAGTTGCGTGGAAGGTCCCGATCTGAGTCGGCCGTTATTGCAGGTAGTTGGCAATAGCGGCTGTGTTGCAGGCCCGCGGCGGCGTCCGGTGATGGTCCTCAGCTGTGAACCGGACGCCGCGGTCGCGCGCCACCGTCAGGACGCGCTCGGCGTCGGAGCTGTCGTCGTCGCAGGGGGCGCTACCGTCGTCGGCACCGGGGCCGGGGGGCGCCTGTCACCCGGGCGGCCGTACCCCGGGCCGTATCCCGGGCCGGGGCCGGGGCCGCGGTTGTCGCGCGGGTCGCCGCCCCGGTAGTAGCCGTCGCGTCCGTCCCGGTCGAAGCGGCTGTGCCCGGGCGGGCCGTGGTGCCCGAAGGCCAGGGCGCCGATGGCGACCACACCTCCACCCAGGCAGCAGCCGACCACCAGCGCGACGAGCGCGATCAGCAGTCCGCCGCGCCGCCCGCCGCGGGGCCACCCGCCCCAGCCCGGCCGCCCGCCCCAGGGCCGGCCCGGCGGCGGGGGTGGCGGCGGCGGTGTGGGTGCGGCCGCCGGCGCGGCCGGAGGAGCCTCCGCCGCGGTGGCCACCGGCACCTCGGCGCCGACCGGCCCGGCCGCCGGCGGGGCGACCGGCGGCTCCACCGGTTTCGAAGGTTCTTCACTCATGACAAGCTCCAAAGGGGTCTGCTGGTCCAACGCAGCCCAGCATCGACCCCCCGCTTAAAGAGTTCCGGCCGACGATCATAAGAATTGCGTGAGAGACGACCTCTTAGGAATTTCTTAGCCCCGCATCACGGCTGCTCTCACGGGCCGCGGCGATAGTCGGGACCGTGGACGGAGGGGCAGGCGTGCGGATTCTGGTGGTCGACGACGACGCGGCGGTGCGTGACTCGCTCGCGCGGACCCTGCGCTTCGAGGGGTACCAGGTGGACACCGTCCCCGACGGCGCCCAGGCGCTGCGCGCGGTGAAGGGCCAGGAGCCCGACGCGGTGGTGCTCGACGTCAGCATGCCCGTCCTGGACGGCCTCCAGGCGTGCCGCGAGCTGCGGGCCGAGGGCGTCCTCGTGCCGGTCCTGATGCTCACCGCGCGCGACAGCGTCGGCGACCGGGTGGCCGGCCTCGACGCGGGCGCCGACGACTACCTCGTGAAGCCCTTCGCCCTGCAGGAGCTGCTCGCCCGCCTGCGTGCCCTGCTGCGCCGCGCCCAGCGCCCGGCCGCGAACGGCACCGCCGCCGACGGCCGGCTGCAGTTCGCCGACCTGCGCCTCGACCCGCAGACCCGCGAGGTGTGGCGCGGCACCCGCCCGCTGCGCCTGACCCGCACCGAGTTCTCGATCCTCGAGGTGTTCCTGCGGCACCCCCGCCAGGTGCTGACCCGCGACGTGCTGTTCGAGCACGTATGGGGCTACGACTTCGGCGAGACGAGCAACAGCATTCACGTGTACCTCGGGTACCTGCGCCGCAAACTGGAGACCGACGGCGAGTCACGCCTGCTGCACACCGTCCGCGGTGTCGGCTTCGTCCTCCGCGAGGAGCCGCTGTGACCCCCTGCGCCCAACCGCCACACGCTGCGGCACCCGACGCCACCCGGCCGGCCCGGCGGAGGGTCGCCCGATGACGCGCTGGTGGAACCGCCGTACGCTGCGGGACCGGCTCGCGATCCTGGTCACCGGCGCGGTCGCGGTGGCCGTGCTCACCGTGGCCGCCGTCGCGTTCACCGCCGTGTTCGAGATCCAGCACCGGCAGCTGCAGGCCCAGCTCACCACGGACGCGCAGGCCATCGCCGCCCAGCCGGACCAGTGGCGGGCCGGCGCCGGGCAGCTGCCGGACGTCGACCGTGGACCCGGTCCCCCCGACGGGCACGGCCCGCCCTGGCACCGGCCGCGCGACCTCGGGACCCGCTGGCAGATCGTCGGCGCCGACGGGGCGGCGGTCAGCGACGCCTCCTCGCTGCCGATCACCACGTCGGTGCGCCAGGTCCTCACCGGGCGCCGGACGTCGGCCCGCGAGACGGTGGTGCTGAACGGGGAGCGGTACCAGATGCTGACCATCCCGGCCCAGGGCGGCGGCGTGGTGCAGGTCGCGATCAGCCAGGACCCGGCCGGCGGCACCCTGGTCCAGCTCAGCGTGCTGCTCGCCCTCGGCAGCGCGGTCGTGATCACCGGCGCGGCCCTGCTCGGCCGCCGGCTCGCGCGGACCGGCCTGATCCCGGTGTCCCGCCTGGCCGAGGCCGTCGAGGACGTCGCCGTCACGATGGACCTGACCCGGCCCGTGCCGGTGCACGGCGTCGACGAGATCGCCCGCCTGGGCCGCTCGGTCAACACGATGCTCGGCGCCATCGACGCATCCCGCCGGGCCCAGCGCACGCTCGTCGAGGACGCCGGCCACGAGCTGCGTACCCCGCTCACGAGCATCCGCACCAACGTCGAGCTGCTCCTGGCCGTCGAGCGCCGCCCCGAGCTGGCCCACCGCCTGCCCCCGGAGGAGCGGGCCAAGCTGCTGGCCGACCTGGAGGCCCAGGTCGCCGAGCTGGCCACGCTCACCACCGAGCTTGTCGAACTGTCCCGCGAGGAGACGACCCGCGAGGAGCCCGAGCCCCTCGACTTCGCCGACGTCGTCGCGGCCGCGGTCGACCGGGTCCGCATCCGCGCGCCGGGCCAGGCGTTCACCACGAGCCTGTCGCCCGTGCCCGTGCACGGCCGCCCCGGCGAGCTCGAACGGATGGTGGTGAACGTCCTGGACAACGCGGCGAAGTGGAGCCCACCGGGCGGCACCGTCGCCGTGCACCTGGCCGCCGGCGGCACGCTGACCGTGACCGATCACGGGCCCGGCATCGACGAGGCCGACCGCCCCCACGTCTTCGACCGCTTCTACCGCGCGACCGCCGCCCGCGGCCTGCCCGGCTCCGGCCTGGGCCTGGCGATCGTGGCCCAGACCGCGGCTCAGCACGGCGGCACGGTCGCGGTCGCCCCCAACACGCCGCAGGGGACGGTCCTGACCATCCGCCTACCGGTCCAGCACTAGCGCACCCGCAGACCGGCGAGCACCAGCGCAACCATCCGCCGGGCGTCGTAGCCGGGGCTGTCGGCGCCGATGCAGAGGTTGCCGATGCCGTGCATCAGCAGCAAGGCCTCCATGCCGGGCTCGATCTCCCCGGCCGCGGCCGCCGCCTCCAGCAGTTCGGCGCAGACGGGGACGAGGCGGTCGAGGAAGTACCCGTGCAGGCTCTGGAAGCCGGCGTCGTCGGAGCGCATCGCCTCGGCGAGCCCGTGCTTGGTGACCAGGAAGTCGACGAACATCCCGGTCCAGGCACTCAGCGCGGCGTAGGGCGACGGGCTCGACGCGAGCAGCTCGGGGCCGGCGGCCGCGCACGCCTCGACCTGGTGCCGGTAGACGGCGACGACGAGGTCGGCCCGGGTCGGGAAGTGCCGGTAGATCGTCGCGACCCCCACGCCGGCCCGGGCCGCGATGTCGCGCACGGGCGCGTCGACGCCCGCGCTCACGAAGGCGGCGGCGGCCGCCTCCAGCAGCGCCTCCTCGTTGCGCCGCGAGTCCGACCGGCGCCTGCGCGGCGAGCCTTCCACGTGTCCCCCGTCACATCCATTGGTAAACGGAACAAGGTTCCGGCTAACTTAGCGGAACCAGGTTCCACTTCTGGCCAGCATACGCGAAGGAGCTCCACCATGCCGACGCCCGTCGTCTCCGTCCACCCGATCACCGTCCCCGCGCCTGGCCGCGGCACGGACCTGACCGTGCGCGTGAGCGCTCCCACCACCGGTGACCACCTGCCGGTCATCGTGTTCTCGCACGGTTTCAGCCAGTCCGCGATGGGCTACGAGCCCCTCGCGGGCTACTGGGCCGCGCACGGCTTCGTCGTCGTGCAGCCCACCCACTTGGACTCCCGCACGCTCGGGCTCGCCCCGGACGACCCGCGCACGCCGGACATCCACCGCATCCGCGTCGAGGACCTGGTGCGCTCCATCGACCACCTCGACGCGCTGACCGCGGCCGTGCCCGGGCTGGCCGGCCGGGCCGACACCGGCTCGATCGCCGTGGCCGGGCACTCCTGGGGCGCCCAGACGGCGAGCGTCCTGCTCGGCGCGCGCACACCGGACGGCCGGGACCGCACGGACCCGCGGGTCGCCCGGGGCGCACTGCTGGCCATCACCGGCACGGGCGGCGCCGACCTGTCACCGTTCGCGGCCGAGCACTTCCCGTTCATGAGCCCGGACTTCGACGCGATGAAGGCGCCCGCGCTCATCGTCGCCGGCGACCACGACCAGTCGCTGCTGTCGGTGCGCGGCCCCGACTGGTTCACCGACGCGTACCACCTGAGCCCGGGCCCGAAGACGCTGCTCACGCTGTTCGGCGCCGAGCACTCCCTCGGTGGCATCTCCGGCTACGCGGCGGCCGAGACCACCGACGAGCACCCGGCCCGCGTCGCGCTCGTGCAGCGGCTCACGACCGCGTATCTGCACGGCACCGCCGACCTCGAGGCCGACCCCGAACTGGGCCGGATCGACCAGCACGGTTAGGCGCATCCAGCGACCCGGTCACCCGGCGGCACGGTCAGAGAGCGTCGAGCGGCACGGCCAGCCGTGTGCGCAGCTCCTCCACTGTCGTGCCGAACGTCTCGGCCACCCGCACACCGTCCGGGCCGAGGTGAAACACGGCGTGCTCGGTGTACACCCGGCTCACGCAGGCCAGCCCGGTCAGCGGATACGTGCACGCCGGCACCAGCTTCGGTGTGCCGTCCCGGGCGAACAGGGTCATCATCACGAACACCTGCTTCGCCCCGATCGCCAGGTCCATGGCGCCGCCGACGGCTGGGATCGCTCCCGGCTCGCCGGTGTGCCAGTTGGCCAGGTCGCCGTGGGCGGACACCTGGAACGCGCCGAGCACGCACACGTCGAGGTGGCCACCGCGCATCATCGCGAACGAGTCGGCGTGGTGGAAATAGGCGGCGCCGGGCAGCTCGGTGACCGGCTGCTTCCCGGCGTTGATGAGGTCCGGGTCCTGCTCGGCGGGGTCGGCCGGGGGCGGCCCCATGCCCAGCATGCCGTTCTCGGTGTGCAGCACGATCTCGCGCTCCGGCGCCAGATACGCGGCGACGGTCGTCGGCTGGCCGATGCCTAGGTTCACGTACGAGCCGTCGGGGATGTCCCGGGCCACCAGCCGGGCCATCTCGGCCTTGGACAGCGTCATACCGCCACCAGCCGGTCCACGTAGATGCCCGGCGTGACGACCGTCTCCGGGTCGATCGCGCCGGGCTCGACGATGTGCCGGACCTCGGCGATCGTGAGCGCGGCCGCGGCGGCCATGACCGGGCCGAAGTTGCGGGCGGTCTTGCGGTAGACCAGGTTGCCCATGCGATCGCCCGTGTGCGCCCGGATCAGGGCGACGTCGCCGCGGATCGGGAACTCCAGGACGTACGTGCGCCCGTCGATGACCCTCGTCTCCTTGCCCTCGGCCAGCGGCGTGCCGACCCCGGTCGGGCAGTAGAACGCCCCGATCCCGGCGCCGGCCGCGCGCATGCGTTCGGCGAGCGTGCCCTGCGGCACGACCTCCAGCTCGATCTTCCCGGCCCGGTACAGCTCGTCGAACACCCACGAGTCGGCCTGGCGCGGGAAGGAGCAGATCACCTTGCGGACCCGGCCCGCGGCGAGCAGCGCGGCCAGGCCGGTGTGCCCGTTCCCGGCGTTGTTCGACACGACTGTCAGCTCGCCCGCGCCGTGCGCGATGAGCGCGTCGATGAGCTCGACCGGCATGCCGGCCATCCCGAACCCGCCCACCAGCACGGTGTCACCGTGCTGCACGGCATCGACGGCTTCGGCTGCGGTACACACGAGGGCAGTCATGGCTTGTGCTTGTGGAAGTTCAGGAACACCGTCTCATTCTCCCCCTGCAGCCGGATGTCGAACCGGAACCCTCGCGGCTCGGCGACGGCGCGCAGCGACTCCGGGATCCCGGGCGGCAGCACCGCATCGGGGAGGTAGGCCCGGGTGAAGAGCCGGTCGGTGAGGCCGCGGGCGAACACCACCAGGGCGAAGAACGGCACCGGCCCACCGGGTACGAGGGTGCTGAACGTGTATCGCCCGGTCGCGTCCGTGCCGGCCCGGCCCCAGCCCGTGAACGTCCAGCCGTCCCTGTGCAATGACCCGGTCTCGCGCACGGTCGCGCCGTCCGGACCGGCCTGCCACAGCTCGACGAGCGCATCCGGCACGGGATCGCCCGCGCCGTCGAGCACGAACCCTCGCAGGTGTACGGCCAGCGGATGCCCGGCCGGCACGAGTGCACTGTCGCCGGGAAAGGGCAGTCCCAGGTGGAAGAACGGCCCGACGGTCTGCCCGGGTGTCGGCTCGGTCACGCGCCTTCCTCCGCCGACTCGAACAGTGTGCTGTGCACGCCGGTGAGCACGATGTCCCAGCGGTAACCCAGGCTCCACTCGGGCGTGTTCAGGTCGTGGTCGTACACGGCGACCAGCCGCTCCCGGGCCCGCGGATCGGTGACCGACTGGAGAATCGGGTCCCGGTCGAACAGCGGATCGCCCGGGAAGTACATCTGCGTCACCAGCCGCTGGGTGAACACCGTGCCGAACACGGAGAAGTGGATGTGCGCCGGTCGCCAGGCGTTGCGGTGATTGCGCCACGGGTACGCTCCCGGCTTGACCGTGACGAACCGGTAGCCGCCGTCCGCGCCGGTGATGCAGCGGCCCTGGCCCGTGAAGTTCGGGTCGTGCGGGGCCGGGTGCCTGTCACGCTGGTGGCGGTACCGGCCGGCCGCGTTCGCCTGCCACACCTCGACGAGCTGGTGCGCGACCGGGCGGCCGGCGCCGTCGAGCACCTTCCCGGTCACGACGATGCGCTCCCCCAGCGGCTCCCCGGCGTGCTGCGCCGTCAGGTCGCTCTCGTGCTCGGCGACGTCGCGGGCTCCGAACGCCGGCGCCCACAGCTCCACACCCTCCGGGTCCACGGCGAGCGGCGGGCGACTCGGGTGGCGCAGCAGCGTGCTGCGGTACGGCGGATAGTCCAGCAGTGGCTGCCGGCCGGGCCCGGTCAGTCGGGCGGCGGCGATCTCGGCGTCGATGTCGGCCTGCGTCGGCACGGTGTTCACCCTGGCACGGTAAGCACACGGCCCCGCCCGGCGCGACAGCTCCCTTCCGCTGGACGGAACGCGGGGCTTGTGACAGTGCACGGCGCACGGTTGGCTGATGGTCATGCGAACCGAGGTCGCGATCGTCGGCGCGGGCCCGGCCGGGCTGCTGCTGGCCCACCTGCTGACCCGCGCCGGCATCGAGTCGGTGGTGGTGGAGACGCGCTCGCAGGAGTACGTGGCGTCGCGCGTCCGGGCCGGCATCCTGGAACAGTCGAGCGTCGACGTGCTCACCGCGGCCGGGCTGGGCGACCGTCTCCGGGCGGAGGGCCACGAGCACCGCGGCGTGTACCTGCAGTGGCCGGGCGGGCGCCACCACCTGGACTTCGTCGACCTGACCGGCCGCAGTGTGTGGGTGTACGGCCAGACCGAGGTGCAGAAGGACCTCGTGCGCGCGCACGGCGGCCCGGTCGTGTACGAGGTCACGGACACGGCCCTGCACGATCTGACCACCGACCACCCGTACGTCACGTACACCGACCGCGACGGCGTCGGCCGGCGCCTGGACGCCGCGGTCATCGCGGGCTGTGACGGCTCCTTCGGCCCGAGCCGCGCCGCCGTGCCCCAGTCCGCCCGCCAGGTCTACGAGCGCACCTACCCGTACTCCTGGCTCGGCGTCCTGGCCGACGTCGCCCCGTCGACGGACGAGCTCATCTACGCCTGGCACCCCGACGGCTTCGCCCTGCACTCGATGCGCTCCCCCACGGTCTCCCGCCTGTACCTCCAGGTCCCCAACGGCACCGACCCGCAGACGTGGCCGGACGAGCGCGTCTGGTCCGAGCTCGCCAAGCGCCTCGGCCACGGCCAGGACGGCTGGACCCTGACCCCCGGCCCGATCACGGAGAAGTCGGTCCTGCCGATGCGCAGCCTCGTGCAGACCCCGATGCGCCACGGCCGCCTCTTCCTGGCCGGCGACGCCGCCCACATCGTCCCCCCGACCGGTGCGAAGGGCCTCAACCTGGCCGTCGCCGACGTGGCCCGGCTGGCCCCGGCCCTGACCGCCCTGCTGCGCGGCAACGACCCGGCCCGGGCCGACCGCTACTCGGACGACGCCCTGGCCCGGGTCTGGCGCTGCACCCACTTCTCGTGGTGGATGACGACGATGCTGCACGCCACGTCCGACCCGTTCGACGCCCAGCTCCAGCTCTCCCAGCTCCGCTGGGTCACCTCCAGCCGAGCCGGCGCCACCGGCCTGGCCGAGAACTACGCCGGCCTGCCCCTGTAGCCCGACCGGCCAATTGAAGCCTGACGGCGCTCTACCAAGACGTACGTACGGTTTGCTACTGTCGGCGCCATGACGCCAGACCTCCGCGCCCAGGCCCGCCAACTTGCCGGCGACGGCCGCTCGACCACCTGGTTCGAGACCCTGTACGCCCAGGCCGAGGCCGGCACCGCCACCGTCCCCTGGGCCGATCTGGAGCCCAACCCGCTCCTGACCGCCTGGACCGGGCGCACGGGAGTCCGGGGCCCGGGCCGGGCCGCGGTGGTCGGCTGCGGCTACGGCGACGACGCCGAGCACCTGGCCGGCCTGGGCTTCGACGTGACCGCCTTCGACATCGCCCCGACCGCCGTCAGCGCCGCCCGCCGCCGCTTCCGCAACTCCGCGGTCACCTACGCGACCGCCGACCTGCTGGACCTCCCGCCCGCCTGGCGTGGCGCGTTCGATCTGGTGGTCGAGGTCTACACCGTCCAGGTCCTCCAGGGCACCCTGCGCACCGAAGCCACGGCCGCGGTCGCGTCCCTCGTCGCTCCCGGAGGCACACTGCTGGTCCTGGCCCGGGCCCGCCACGACGACGAGGACCCGGGCCGCATGCCGTGGCCCCTCACCCGCGCCGAGATCGCCGGGTTCGCCGCCGACCCCCTGACCGAGGTCCGCGTCGACCTCGTCCCCGACGGCGAGGAGCCGCCCGTCCTGCGCTGGGTGGGCACCTTCACGCGCTGACCCGCGGCCTACCCCCGGGCCGTCCTCGCCTGCGGCGCCACACCGAGGTCGTCCCGCATCGCGGTCAGCAGCGCCACCGGGTCCCCCGCCGTGACGGCTGCGGTGACCGGTGGCGGGGCGATGAGCAGGACCGCCTGTGCCGCCCGGTTGGCCGCGGCGGCCAGCTCACGCAGGCGGGCCCGGTCGGCGTCGCCCGGCCGGCCCACGCTTTGCAGCGCGGCCGCGAGCGTGTCGTGCTCGTGCCGGGCCGTCAGCAGGTCCGCGTAGGCGCTGCGCCGGTCGGCCAGCCAGCGGGCGGCGTCCTCGCGGGCCCACTGCTCGCGCCGCTCCGCCCGTTCGCGTTCCCAGCGCACGTCGTCGCGGCGGCGGATCAGGGACTGGGTGACGAGCGCGGTCACCGCGGCGACCACGGCCGAGACCAGCGGCACCCCCACCGCCACGGCCCCGCTCACAGCGGACCCGGCCGGGTGCCGCGGTTCGTCTGCCGGGACCGGGTGGCCCGGGTCTCGTGGTGCTCCCGGCCCAGGACCTCGCACTGCTGCCGGTACACCTCGTCAAGCGCCGCCTCGTCGCCGCGGCCGCACGCCGACTGCAGCAGCAGGAGGTTGGCCCGGGTCAGCAGGGTCTCCGGGTGGCGCGGGCCGAGCAGCTCCAGCTCGATGTCGAGGACCTGGCGGTACTCGTGCTCGGCCGCCTCCAGCCGGCCCTGCGCGTGCAGGCACAGGGCCAGATTGTGGCGGGTCGCGAGCGTGTGCCGGTAGTCCGGGCCCATCAGCCGGCTCTGACGGGCCAGCAGGTCCCGGTACCGCACCTCCGCCTCGCCCAGCCGCCCGGTGTCGTGCAGCAGCCGGGCGATGTTGTGCTCGGTGGCAAGCGTGTGCCGCTGATCCGGGCCGGCGATGCGGACCCGGTCGGCCAGCACCGCCTCGTACTCGGCCCGGGCCTCGTCGTGGCGGCCCAGCGTGTGCAGGGTCATGGCCCGGTAGTGGCGGCTGCGGACCGTCTCGGGGTTGTCGGCGCCGAACAGCCGCTCCCGGGCCCGGTAGATCTCGTCGTAGGCGGCGTACGCCTCGGCGATCTGACCCCGGGCGTGCAGCACGATCGCCCGGATGTGCCGGCAGCGCAGCGTCTCGAAGTCGTCCGGGCCGAGGTCACGCACGGCGAGCGCCTCGATGCGGGCCAGCGCCGCGTCGGCGGTGTCGTACAGCCCGCGGGCCTGGATCGACCGGACCACGTAGTCAGCGGCGTAGCAGGCGTCGCGGACCACGCCGGCCGGCTGCCCGGGCCACTCGTCGAGGAGCAGGTCGACCACCCGCATCGCGTGCGGGGTCAGCAGCAGCCAGTCCGGCCAGACGTTGACGTCCTCCGGGGTCGGCGTGTCGTCCGGCCGGTCGCTCAGCGTCCGGCAGTGCCGCACCAGGCTCACGAGGTCGGCGGCGTCCGCGGCGGACGGCGGGAACCGGCGCGCCGTGGTGTCGCGCACGAGCGGGTGCAGCGCCGGCCGGCAGTCGTCGTCCACGAGGGACATGGCCTTGAGCGCATCGAGCGCGTCCAGCAGTTGCTCGCCGTGGAGGCCGATCCGGTCCAGGGCCGCCGGGCTCAGGATGTCGCCGACCGGGACCGGGCCCGGCCCGAGGTGGGCGAGCAGCCGCAGCAGCGGCACGGTCAGCGGCGGGGCGTGGCGCTCCAGGAACTCGATCGCGACGCTCCACGGCCGGTCGATGTACACCCGGACGCCCGGTGAGTCCGGCGGGTCCTCGAGCCGCAGCCGGGCGCCGATGTCGGCCAGGTAGTCGGCGATCGTCGGCGGTGGTCGGCGCTCGGCAAGGGCCTGCCGCCGGGCCTGGTGCAGCAGCGCGCCCGCCAGCCGCAGCGCCAGGGGCAGGCCGCCCAGGCGGTCCACCAGCTGCCCGGCCGCGTCGAGCTCGGTGTCGACCTCGACGTGGTCGGCGAGTGTCTCGATGCCCGCCGCCCGGTCGAGGCGCCCGACGGGATGCGCCCGCCACCAGCCGACGGGGGCCTGCTCGTCGAGGTAGCGGCTCAGGACCAGCACTGTCCCGTGCCCGCTGCGGCACGGCTGCACCCACCCGCACCCGTCGGCGAGCCGTCCGGTGCCGGCCGCCAGCACCTCGTGGTCGTCGGCATTGTCGATGACGAGCAGCCACCGGTCGTCGCGGCGGGCGTTCAGCGCCTTCCACAGGCTGTGCGGCGAGTCGGTCTCGGAGACCCCGACCTCCTTGCCGAGGGCCCGCATGTGCTCCTGCAGGGTCAGCGCGTCGTCGGCGCGCACCCACCAGACGTCGAGCCCGGCCGCGTCCGCTCGGCCGGCGACGGTGAGCGCTACGGCGGTCTTGCCGCTGCCGCTCAGGCCGTGCAGGAGGTGGACCCGGTCGCCGCCGGTATCGAGCACGGCCGCCCAGAGCCGCTCGATGAGGTCGCTCCGGCCGTGCAGCGACTGCTGCGAGGCGAGACGGCCGAGGGGCGCCTGGAGCGTGGCCCGCACGGCCCGCTGATCGTCGCGGACGGCGTTCGCGGACCGGTCGGCTGGCGTCACAGTCGACCAGGGTACTGATGGACGGCAATGGCGACCGGGGTTCCGGCGAGAAACGCACCGCGGTCGGAAATCCGTCAGCCGACGAGGCCGCCCGCGGTGCGCCGGGTGAAGCCGCAGCGGCGCGGGGACCTCACCCGGTGCCTCCGTAGGGGGCGGCGGCGCGGGAGACGGCGGTCAGGAAGGCGGTCAGGGCGGGGGCGGGCGGGGTGTCGCGGGTGACGACGACCAGGCGGCGGCGCAGGCCGGGGGCGGCGAGGTCGCGCACGGCGATCGCGGGGTCGCCGGCCGGGAGGGCCAGGGGTGGCAGCAGGGCGACGGCGGCCCCGGCCCGGACGAGTTCGAGCTGCACGTCGGAGTCGCTGGAGCGGTGGCGCAGGTCGGGCTCGTAGCCGCCGAGCGCGCGGCAGGTGCCGACCACCATCGCGTGGTGGCCGGTGCCCTCGGCGGAGGCGGTCCACACGTCGGCGCGCAGCGCGCCGATGGCGACCGGGCCGCCCGCGCCGGCCAGGGGGTGCGCGACCGGCAGGACGATCCGCAGCGGCTCCTCGAGCAGGACGGTGAAGCGCATCCCGGCCGGCCGCGGCCGCGGATGCCCGTCGTACTCGTCGCCGACGACCAGGTCCACCGCGCCCAGCCGCAGCCCGGGCAGGGCCTGTTCCAGCTCGAGCTCGAAGATCTCGACGCGCACGTGCGGGTGCTCGCCGCGCATCCGGGCCAAGGCGGGCACGAGCAGGCGGCGGGCCGCGGACTGCAGGCCCCCGGCGCGCACGGTGCCGCGGACGGCGCCGCCGAGGGCGGCCAGGTCGGTCTCCGCCGCCTCGGCCGCCGAGAGCAGGACGCGGGCGTGCTGGGCCAGGAGGCGGCCGGCGTCGTTGAGCCGCACGCCCCGCCCGGCCTTCTCCAGCAGGCGGATGCCGACGTCCTTCTCCAGCAGGCCGAGCTGCTGGGAGACGGTCGACGGGCTGTAGCCGAGGGCGGCGGCGACGGCGGCGAGGGTGCCGCGCTCCTCGAACTCCCGCAGGAACCGCAGCCGCCGCAGGTCGAGCGTGACCATGCGGGAATCCTAACGAATCAGCTCCACGAATCGTCGCTGGTCCTGATGACTGCGGTGCCCGATGCTCATGGCATGGGTCCGGTCCTGGTGTTGCTCTCGGCGGCGTGCTTCGGCAGCCTCGCCATCTTCGGCAAGCTCGCGTACGACGCCGGTGTCTCGCCCGACGCGCTGCTGCTGGTCCGGTTCGCCCTGGCCGCGGCGATCCTCGGCCTCATCCTGTGGGCCCGCCCGAGGGGGCGCCCCCGACCCGCCCGGCGGGACCTGGCCACCGCCGTGGGGCTCGGGGCGATCGGGTACGCGGCCCAGGCGAGCCTGTTCTTCCTCGCGCTGCAGCGGATGGACGCCGCGCCGCTGTCGCTGCTGCTGTACACGTTCCCGGTCATGGTCACGGTCGCCGCGGTGCTGCTGGGCCGGGACCGGTTCAGCCCGCTGCGCGCGGCCGCCCTCGCCGCCGCGTCGGCCGGCACGCTGCTCGTCCTGCTCGGCGCGGGCGGCGGCACCTTCACCCCGGCCGGCGCGCTGCTCGGCTTCGGCTCCGCGATCGTCTACACCGTCTACATCCTGGTCTCCGACCGGGTCGTGCACCGGCTCGACCCGGTGCTGCTGACCACGCTGGTGATGACCGGCGCTGCGGGCACGCTCGGCCTGCTCGCGGCGGGCCGGGGCGGCGTCGACCTGAGCTTCCGGCCGGTGGCGTGGGCGTGGCTGGCCTGCATCGCGGTCGTCTCCACCGTGGTGGCCGCGCTGACCTTCTTCGCCGGCCTGCGGCGCACCGGCCCGTCGGCGGCGGCGATCCTGTCGACGTTCGAGCCCGTCGTCACCACCGCCCTGGCCGCGCTGACGCTCGGTGAATCCCTCACGCGGCTGCAGCTGGTCGGCGGCGTCCTCGTCATCGCCTCGGTCGTCGCCCTGCAGCTGCGCCGCTACGCGGCCCCGCCGGCGGCGGCTCCCGGGGAGGGGGTGCCGGACGAGGCGGTGCCGGACGAGGCGGCCTTGCGGGCGCGGTAGGCGGCGACGTTCTGCCGGTTGCCGCAGCCCTGCAGGCAGAAGCGGCGCGAGCGGTTCTTGGAGAGGTCGACGAGCACGTCGTCGCAGTCGGGAGCGGCGCAGATGCGCAGCCGGTCGAGCTCTTTCATGCGGATCACGTCGACCATCGCCATCGCGAACTCGACCATGAGCCGCACGTCGAGCCCGGCATCGTCGCCCGTCGCGTGGAGGTGGTAGTCCCAGCCGTCGTGGCGCATGAGCTGCGGCAGCGCCCGCCCCTCGCGCAGCATCGCGTTGACCAGGTCGACGGCCTCGTCCTCGTCGGCGCCCCACAGGGCCCGCAGCCGGGGCCGAAGCGCCCGCACAGCGTCGAGTTCGGCCTGGTCATGACGCCTGTTTCCGGTGTACCCCTCCCGCTCGACGAACGCGTCGAGCGCGGCGACATCGGGCAGCAGTTCGCCGTCTTCGGCGGCGTCGGTGTTCACGAGGGCGGCCGTGGCGTTCAGCGCAGCCTCGGTGTCATGAGCAAAAATCTTCTTGACTCCTTACGCGGCGAGGGCCTACGTTGCTGTCATGAGCATAACGCGGTTCACTCATGACGAAAGACTGAAGGGAGTGACGGGTCTCGCTATCGCCGTGCTCGCCTCGGCCATGTTCGGCACGTCCGGCGCGTTCGCCGACGCGCTGATGGCGACCGGCTGGACGCCGGGTGCCCTGGTCACGGTGCGGGTCGCGATCGCCGCGCTGGTGCTCACCCCTTTCGCCCTGCGGTCGCTGCGGGGCCGCTTCCGGCTGCTGCGCGCCGCGTGGGGTCAGGTGCTCTCGTTCGGCGCGGTGGCGGTGGCGGGCTGCCAGCTCTTCTACTTCAATGCGGTGCAGCGTCTCGATATCGGGGTCGCGCTGCTGCTGGAGTACAGCGGCATCCTGCTTGTGGTCCTCTGGGCCTGGCTCCGCCACGCCCAGCGGCCCCGCCGGCTCACGATCGCCGGTGGTGCGGCGGCGCTGGGCGGGCTCGTGCTCGTGCTGAACCCGGGCGGCGGCGGCCTCGATCCGCTCGGCGTCGTGTGGGGCATCCTGGCCGGCACGGGCCTGGCCGGGTACTTCGTCATGGCGGCCCGCGGTGAGGGCGCGCTGCCGCCGATCGCGCTCGCCTGGTCCGGCATGGTGGTCGGCGCGGCCGGGCTCGCGGCGTTCGACGTGCTCGGGCTGCTGCCGTGGGGCACCAGCACCGCCGACGTGACGCTGCTGGACCGCCCGGTGCCGTGGTGGCTGCCGATCGCCGGACTGTCCGTCGTGGCCGGTGCGCTGGCCTACGCGACGAGCATCATGGCCTCGCGGCTGCTCGGCGCCAAGGTCGCCTCGTTCACGGGCCTGCTCGAGGTGCTCTTCGCGATCCTCTTCGCGTGGCTCGCGCTGGGTCAGCGCCCGGGCCCGTGGCAGCTCGCCGGCGGCCTCGTCGTGTTGGCCGGCATCGCGCTGGTGAAGGCCGACGAGTCAACCACCCCCGTCCCGGCGCACGACGATCGGGAAGTCGACGTGCCGGAAGGGGTTCGGCATCCCGTGACGCTCGGCCCGCCGGGGATCGTCGACGGTCACGAACTCCCGCACGAGGCTCTCCTTGACTCCGAAGACGGCGTCGGAGTCCAGATACGGTGAGCCGTCGACGAACAGGTGCGTGGTGAGCGTGCGCACCCCGGGCGCCGAGACCTGCACGTGGATGTGCGCCGCGCGATACGGATGCCGGCCCGCCGCCCTCAGCAGCTCGCCCACCGGCCCGTCGGTCGGGATCGGGTAGAAGCGCGGCACCACGGTCCGGAACCAGAACCGCCCCTCGGCATCGGCCGTGAACAACCCCCGGAGATTGCGCGGCGGCACCTCCCCGGGCCGCTGCACATCGTAGAAGCCCTCGGCGTCGGCCTGCCACACGTCGACGGCCGCACCCGGCACGGGCCCGCCGTCACCGTCGTGCACCTGCCCGGTCACCAGGCACGGCTCGCCGTCGCCGACCAGGTCGATCGAGTCGCCGAGCGCCCGGACCGGCGACGCGACCTGGTGGAAGGGCCCCTCCACGGTGGACTCGGTGCTGCCGCCGACGGCCCGGTTGCCGATCGTCTCGACGAGCATGGACACGCCGAGGACGTCGGACAGCAGGATGAACTCCTGCCGGACGTCGTCGCACGTGTGCCCGGTCGCGGTCAGGAACCGGACCCCGGCCGCCCACTCCTCGCCGGTGAGCCCGACGTCCTTCACGAACGCGTGCGTGTGCCGCACGAGCGCGGTGAGGATCTCCCGGAGCCGTGGGTCCGGGGTCCCGGCAAAGCTCGCCGCCACAACCTCCGCCGAATGCTCCTCGTCGAACATGCCCGCAGACTACCCGGAGGGTCTGACATATTTCCGGGCTCCGTGGTCGGGCGGGATTACCGGCCGGTAGCACCGGTCCGGAGACTGGGTCCGCATTCACTTGCGTCCATGTGAGGGGACCCCGCCATGCCCATGCTCAGACGCCTGTCCGTCGCCGCCCTCGGACTGGTGCTGCTCTTCGCCGGCCAGAGCGCCGCCGCCGCGCCGGTCTTCGCCGCCAACCCCTACGAGCGCGGCCCCGCCCCGACCACCGCGAGCATCGAGGCCGCCCGCGGCCCCTTCGCGTTCGCCCAGACCACCGTCGCCCGCAGCGCGGTCACCGGCTTCGGCGGCGGCACCATCTACTACCCGACGAGCACCGCCGAGGGCACCTGGGGCGGCATCGCCATCTCGCCCGGCTTCACCGCCAGCCAGTCGAGCGTCTCCTGGCTAGGCCCGCGCCTGGCCTCGCAGGGCTTCGTCGTCATCACCATCGACACCCTGTCCACGCTCGACGACCCGGCCAGCCGCGGCCGCCAGCTCCTGGCCGCCCTGGACTACCTGACCGGCTCCAGCGCGGTCCGCACCCGCGTCGACGCCACCCGCCTGGGCGTCATGGGCCACTCCATGGGCGGCGGCGGCAGCCTGGCCGCCGCGGCCAGCCGCCCGTCGCTGCAGGCGGCGATCCCGATGACCCCGTGGAACACCGTGAAGAACTGGTCGACGGTCCGCGTCCCCACGTTCATCATCGGCGCCGAGAACGACACCACCGCCCCGGTCGCCTCCCACGCCGAGCCGTTCTACACCAGCCTGACGTCCGCCCCGGACAAGGCCTACCTGGAGCTGAACAACGCCGGCCACTCCGCCCCGACCTCGACGAACGTGACTGTCGCGAAGTACAGCATCTCGTGGCTGAAGCGCTTCATCGACAACGACACCCGCTACGAGCAGTTCCTCTGCCCCGCCCCGACCGGCTCGGCGATCCAGGAGTTCCGCACCACCTGCCCGAACAGCTGACCCCCTGCGGCGGGTCGCCGGCCACCTCGGCCGGCGGCCCGCCCCGACGACGGGCTGCGGCCGGCGACCGTGCTGACGGCCGGGGAGCGGGCGCGGTGGCCGGGCGGCGCGGGGCGGCGTACGTGCCGACCATCGACCGGCACCGGGCGGAAACCCGACAGCCGGGAACGGGCGGGGCCGGGCCGGCGTCGCAGACTGCATGATGCGCAAACCCTTGATGCTCGTCGCCATGGCGGTGCCGGCGCTGGCCGGCTGCCGGGCGCTCGACCCGGCGCCGGAGCCGTTGAGCTCGCCAACGGTGGCGGCCGTCGAGGAGGCGGTCCGGTTCCACGTCCACCTCGGTGCCGGGCAGCAGCTGGCGACGAAGGTGTCGTCACCGGACCTGTGCCCCGGCCTCGACATCCGGTTGGACCTCGGGCGCGGCAAGTGGGTGCGGATGGTGGCGTTCGCGGTGGACTGTGAGCCGCGCGGCGGGGACAACCGCCAGCCCGGCAACGGCAACCACGGGCTCTACCGCTCGGCCGGCGACATTCCCGCGGACCGCCAGACCGGCACGGTGGCGACGCCGCTCGGGGTGGCGACCACGTTCGAGCAGCCCTACTACGAGTGCACGAACTCGTGCCGGCACTTCACCGAGCCGGTTGCCGTCATCGCGCTCGACAAGCCGGCCCATCCGCGGGTCACGGCCCTGACCGTGTACTCCGAGCAGGGCACGCTCGACCTCGACGGGCTCCGGGCGCTGATCCGCGACCAGCTCAGCCCGTGAAGCGCTGCGTCCGACGCGTACACCCCTGACAGCCCGGCCTCGCTCCCGGCGGTGCTGCGGGGCGGGCGCCGGCTCAGGCCACCTGGAGGTAGGCGGGGACGCCGAGGAGCTCGTCCACGGTGACGAACCGGTAGCCGCGGGCGAGCAGGCCCTCGACCGTGAGGCGCACGGCGGTGACCGTCTCGGCGCGGTTGCCGCCGTGGCCGTCGAAGCCGTCGTGGAAGATGAGGATCGAGCCGGGGCGGGTCTTCGCGATGGCGCGGCGGGCCATCCGGGCGCCGGAGATCTGGAAGACCTCGAGGGCGTGGCCGAACTCGCCGGCGACCGGGTTGAGGCCGTTGCGGTGCAGCATGCGCAGCAGGGCCGGCTGCCGCCACAGCCACGGGGTGCGGGCCAGGGCCGGGGTGCGCCCGGCGACGCCGGTGAGGATGCGCTGGGTCTGCTCGACCTCGCGCTCGAACGCCCGGGGGCGCAGGTAGGTGCCGAACCTGTGGCTCAGCGAGTGGTTGCCGACGACGTGGCCCTCGTCGAGCACGCGCCGGGCGACCTCGGGGTGCCGCTGGACGCAGTCGCCGACCTGGAAGAAGGTCGCGCGGACGCCGTGGTCGGCCATGATGTCGAGGATCTGCGAGGTGTAGGGCTCGTTCGGGCCGTCGTCGAACGTCAGCGCGACGACCTTCTCGCCGGACGAAGCGGTGGGCGCCTGGTACGGGTACGCCTTCGACGTCGGCGAGAACGGCGACATGAGCAGCCAGTAGGACACGCCGAGCGCGGCGGCCACGGCCAGGACGGCGAGCACGATCATCGGAAGTCCTCCCGGAACGCCGGAGCCTGGCCGAACACGCGCCGGCCGGTGATCCGGTTGACGGTGTAGGTCAGCAGGTAGTGCACGACGAGCGACACGAACACGTTGTACATGAAGCCGCGGGCCAGGCGCCGGCCCGAGGTGAACGTCGGGTTGGCGTGGTCGTAGACGACCCGGCCCTTCCCGCGCAGCCGGCGCAGCTGGTCGAGCTCGTCGCCGCCCTGGGTGAGGCCGGTGTCGTAGCCGGTCCACGCGTCGCGGCGGAACGCGATGTTCGTGGCGCTGGCGTAGACGGCCCGCCCGGTCACCCGGTAGACGGCGTTGACGGCGCCGAACAGGCCGCGGCCGAAGTAGCGGCCCCAGCGCGGGCCGTCGGCGTAGGTGCAGGGGCCGACGACGGCGACGATCCGCTCGTCGGCGCGGAACCCGGCGTCGATCCGGCTCAGCCAGTCGCGCTCGTAGACCGTGTCCGCGTCGGCCGAGACCACGATCTCGCCGCGGGCCGCGAGGGTGCCCGCCTGCCGGGCGTTGCACACGCCGGGTGTCGGCTCGGTGACGACCACGGCGCCGAAGTCGCGGGCCACGCCGGCCGTGTCGTCGGTGCAGTTGTTGTCGACGACCACGACCTCGAACTCGCCGTCGAAGTCCTGTTTTCGCAGCGAGAGGAGCGCGTCTGTGAGGTAACGCTCCTCGTTGTAGCACGGGATGACGACGCTGAACCGCGGCCTGGATGTCATGCCGATGAGTCTTGGCGTTTCCATCGATCAAAACGATCCGGAACTCCCCCGAATCGCACCGGGGGCTTTCCCCCGAGGAAACCGCGGGTTCCCCCTACTCCTTCGGGACCCCGGCGGGCGGCGCCGTGCTGCGGGCACTGCACCGCGGCTTCGCCCGGGTTCCGGAGACCGGCGACCTGGCCCCAGTTCACCGGTTTACTCACCCGGGCGCTGCACACCTGCGAGCGGCTGCAGCGTTCGTCACCCGCATCCCCTAAGATCGGGCGCGATGTCGCCTCGCATCCTGCAGTCCGGACTCGGCGTCGCGGTCGCCATTGCCGGCAACCTCGTCGCCGACATCGCCGTGCTCGTGACACTGCGCGCGCACGGCGGCGGTGGCCTGGGCTGCGGGTCCTCGCTGGACCCGAGCGGGCGGTTCTCGCTGCTCACCGCGCTCATCCTGACCTACGGCATCGCGCAGCTGGTGCTCGGTGGGGCCGCGTTCGGCCTGTCGTACCTGGTCAAGCCGCCACCGGCGTACTGGGCGGCGCTGCGGGCGGGCTGGGCGGTCCTGGCCCTGCTGTCCGTCCTGTCCATGTTCTACCCGGGCTGCTGACGGGCCCGCCTACCGCTCGACCGCCACGGCACCGTCGGTGATGCGCTGCCACTCGAGGGCGGTGCGCCGGTCGACGTCGCGGACCTCGACGCGGCCCGACTGCCCCTGGGGGTACTGCTTCGGCCGCGCGCGCACCGCCCCGACCTGGAGCACGAGGCTTACCAGCGCGAGCCCGGCGATGACGGGCAGCGCGCCGGTGATCGTCACCGGCCCGCCCGTCAGCTCGGAGATCACCGTGCCCGCGACGAGCGCGAAGCCGATCCAGGACAGCACCACGTTGACGACGGTCAGCCGGTCGAACGGCCGCATGCGCCGAGCCTGGCCTTCGGTGAGCGGCACGGCGACCCGCACCGTCCACCAGCCGCTGCGCCCGGCGTTGATGCGGAGCCTGACCGGCGCTGCGTCCGGCGCGCCGTCCACGATCGAGGTCGCCGGCAGCGGCAGGTCACGCGAGCGCAGGTCCCAGGAGACCATCATGGCCTCATTATGGGACCGCTCATCAATGCGCGGTGTCCCGCTCCTGGAGGCGCCGCTGCTCGCGCTTGACCTCGGCCAGATTCTCGCGCTCGCGGACCAGCCACTCCGGCGGGTCGGCGTTGAGCTCGGCGATCTCTGCGGTGGTCAGGGCCTCGGTCACCCCGCCGCGGGCCAGGCCGCTGTTTGACACGCGCAGCCGCGCGGCGACCACGTTGCGCGGGTGCGGGCCGTCACGGCGCAGGTCGGCCAGCCACTGCGGCGGGTTGCGCCGCAGTTCGTCGAGCTCGTCGCGGGACACCAGGCGGTCCTGGAACTCCCGCGGGGTGGCCGGCAGATACACGTCGAGCTTCTGCGCGGCGGTTGCGGGCTTCATCACCTGGGTCTGCTTCGGCTTACTCACCCGGCAATGCTAGACGGTAGTGTTTTGATCCGTGACATTCCGCCTGCTCGTCGTGCCCGGCATCGTCATCGACCGCTGGCGGCAGACCTGGGCGGAGCGCCGGCCGGCCGTGCCGCTGCAGCTGGTCCAGGCGCCGGCCGCCGACGCTCAGCGGCTCCTCGGCACCGACGGCGACGCGGCACTGCTGCGGCTGCCGGTGGATCGCGACAAGCACCACGCGATCCCGCTGTACACGGAGCAGTCGGTTGTCCTGGCCCACCGCGACCACGTGCTGCACGCCGCGGACGAGCTGACCCTGGCCGAGATCGCCGAGCTCGGGGAGCCGCTGCTGCGCCCCCTCGACGACGTGCTGAGCTGGGACTCGCCGGCGTCGCCGGGCGTCGAGCGGCCGGAGACGACCGAGGCGGCCGTCGAGTGGGTCGCGGCCGAGGTAGGGCTGCTGGTGGTGCCGCAGTCACTCGCGCGGCTGTATCACCGCAAGGACGTGAAGTACAAGCCGGTCACCGACGGGCCGGAGTCCGCGGTCGCCCTCGCGTGGCCGGTCGACGGGCACTCCGAGCTGGTCGAGGAGATGATCGGGATCGTGCGCGGGCGCACCGCGAACAGCACGCGGGGCCAGGTCAGCGCCGCGCCGGCCCGCAGGAAAGGGCCGGCGAGCAGGGGCACCGGCTCACCTGCTCGCCGACCGCGCTGACTACGGGGGATCAGGCTCCGATGGTGGACTGCGGGCCGGAGTACGTCCTGACCAGGTTCGGCACGTCGGCCGCCGGGTCGAGGGTGTACGAGTAGAACGAGTGCGGGTCGAACGCCGAACCCGACGTCTGCTGCTTGCCGCTGCTGTTGACCACGATCGAGCCGGACTGCTTGAGCTGTGCGGTGCCGTCCGGGTAGTACGGGTTGGTGACGTGGTCGAAGTAGCTGTTCTCCAGCACCATCTTCGTGCTGCCCCGGCTGTAGTTGCCGTAGCTGGTGATGTCGGCCAGATAGTTGTTGTAGAGGTGCGCGTAGGCGAGGTTGTCGGCGCTGGGGTTGCGCTGGTTGTTGTCGTGCAGCCAGTTGTGGTGGATCGTCATCCGGGCCGTCACGTTGTCGGTCCAGCCGATGCCGAAGACCTTGTTGTGGTTGCCCATCTGGTTCCACGACACCGTGACGAACGACGTGTCCTTGCGCGAGTCGATGTAGCCGTCGTTGATGTTGGTGAACGTGTTGTGGTCGATCCACACGTGGTCGGCGGTGTCCATCTGGATGCCGTCGTAGTCGAAGTCCTTGTCGTCCGGGTCGTCGGAGGCCACGGCGGTGTCGCCGATCGTCAGGTTCCGGATGATGACGTTGTGGACGCCGGCGCCGAGGAAGAAGCCGCCGGCCTTGATGCGCCCGTTCCGGCCGGCGCCGATGATGGTCTTGTTCGACGCGACCGGGATCTCGTAGCCGTACGTCGGGTACGTGATCGTGGCGTTGACCCGGATCGTGTAGGCCGCGCTGTTCGTGGCGTACCGCAGCAGGTCGGCGTACGTGGTCACGGTGACGGTGGTGCCGCCGGCGCCGCCTGTCGTGCCGCCGTTGGTGCTCGCGAACCCGTCGGCGGTGTTGGACCAGGTGCGCCCGCCTCCGCCGGTGGTCGCGCCCGGCGTGGTCGGCCCGGAGGTGGAGCCGCTGACGTAGGTGAAGCTCCACTGCATCCGGGCGACGTCGGCGCACGCCTCCTCGACGATCGGGTTGTTCCCGGCCGTGGAGCCGTCCTTGTCACTGATGCACAGCCCGGTCGCCACCGACCTCACCAGATACTTGCCCGCCGACGCGGTCGACGCGGCGAACGTCCACAGCTGATTGGCCTTGGTGCCGTCGCCGCAGCCGTACTGCTGCAGCTGCGTGCCGGACGCGGTGCTCGACGAGGGCACGTCGATGCACCGGCCGCTGTTGCCGTTCGCGAGGTTGAACCGGTTGTTCGCCTGCGCGACCGCCTTCCACTGCAGGTGGCTCACGGTCGTCGAGCAGGCGGCCTGCACGAGCGGCGCGCTGTTGTCGGCCGACGCGCCCACGACGTCGATGCACTTGCCGCTGGCGCCCGACGCGAGGGTGTACACGCCGCCGCCGACGGGGGCGGTGGCGGCCTCGGACGGCCAGACGGTGATCGCCAGAACCGTGGCGGAGACCGCGGCCGTGACGGCGGCCGCGATCAGGGTTCGGGATGGTGACATGCGTGGTCCTCTTCTCGAAGCGGGGGCTGAACCATCCCTGTAGATGACGGGGGCTCCGCGCCGATAACGAGAACTTGCGGACACTTGCTGAACGGCTGGGGTACCGGCGAAAATTTCACGACTCGGACATCGAGGCGCCCATGCCGTTGCCGGTGGACAGGAAGTTCGTGGCCGGCAGCGTGCCGTCGGCGCTGCGCGGACCCTCGGCGGCCGCGGCGTCCGTGGACCGGAACATCGTCGCGTCCCAGGTGCCCTCGTCCCACGTGTTGCGGCTCGTGTGCACGGCCGCGCTCAGGCTCACCGAGTTGTCGTTGCCGATGGCGACGTTGGCGCGCAGGGTGGCCGGCGTGGTCGGCAGGCCGAAGCCGGTGGCGCCGTTGCGAAACGCGGTGTTGTTCGACAGGCGCAGCTCGGCCGGGTTGCCGCCGTCGGCGAAGCCGTTGTGGATGTTGCCCCAGGCCGCGTTGTGCCGCACGCTGTGGCTCGCGGCGGCCGGCGGGCTGCCGCCGCCGAACGTGAAGCCGTTGCCGTTGCTCTTCCAGCCGGCCACGTTCCAGCGGTTGACGCCGTTGCCGAACGCCCAGTTGTGCTCGATGTCGATCGGGGTGGCGAAGTCGCCGAAGTCGAAGCCGTCGTCGGCGTTGTCGAACGCGCGGCAGCCGCGCACGACGTTGCCGCGGCCGGAGCCGAACTTGATGGCCATGCCGATGCCTGACGAGCCCTGGTCGTCGGGGTCGTGGTTGGCGTAGAAGTCGCTGTCGAGGACCTGGTTGCCCGTCGTGTTCTCGCCGCGCAGCGTGAGGCCGGACTCGACGTTGTCGTGCATCGACAGCCGCTGGAACACACTGCCCTGGCACGACACGCACACGTAGGCGTGGCTGCGGGAGTTCTTGACCTCGAGGCCCTGCACCGTCCAGTAGCTGCCGTGCTGGGTGATGGCCCACTTGCCGGCCGGGATGCGGCTCGCGTCGATGACCGGGCGCTCGTCCCCGTATGCGCTGAGCGTGATCCGGTGCGTCTCGTCGCCGCTGGTGTCCAGCACGATCGGCGCCGCCGGCCGGTAGGTGCCGCCGCGCAGGGTGATCGTCTGGCCGGGCCTGACGAGCGTCGCCGCCTTGCCGATGGTGGCGAACGGATGCTCGATGCTGCCGTCGTCGCCGTCGCTGCCGTCGGGCGCGACGAAGTACTCGGCCCGGATCAGCCCGGCCGTGCTCGACGGCCCGGCCGGCCCGCCCGGGGTCGCGGACGGCGCACCCGGCGGCTCGGGGGCGACCGCACCGCCGGTGGCCGGGGGCGCGGCGACGTCGGCCGGGCGGTCCTCGCCGGCCAGCGGCGTCTCGTACACCGCGACCGCGATCCCGCCGCCGGCCACCATCGCGACCGCGGCGATCGCGGCCGCCTTGGTCTGCACGAAGTGCTGCAGGCTGCCCAGCACACCCGTCGTGGCCGCGCCGACCTTCAGGCCCTTGAACGCGAACAGGGGCAGCGGCAGCGCGGCGATGCCCGGCAGCAGCTTCTCCGGCGCCAGCAGGTCGGCCGAGAGCCCGGAGCACCGGCGGCAGCCGCGGACGTGCCGGGTGATCCGCTTGCGCCAGAGCGCGTCGGTCCCGCCGCCCCACGCCTTGAGCAGCTCGGCCAGGTCGGGGCAGCGCGGGGTGGCGTGCAGGGCCCGCACGAGCCCGCGGGCCCCGTCGAGCTGCGCCCGCATCCGCTGCACCCGCACGGCCGCGTGCGCCGGCTTGAGCCCCATGGCCGCGGCGAGCTCGGCCCGGGTCAGCTCCCCGGTGGCCTCCTGCCACCACAGCGCGAGCAGGTGCCGGTCGGCGTCGTCGAGCCACCGGGTCGCCTCGGCCAGCTCCTTGCGCTGCCCGGTGAGCATCAGCCCGGTGAGGCTGCGCTCCTCGAAGTCGCCGCCGGGATCGGCCAGCTCCTCGGGCACCTCCCGGGCCGGTGGGTGGCGCCGGGTCGCGCCCCGGCGGTGCATCTGGATCTGCCGGTAGGCGATCGCCACCACCCACGACCGGAACCGGTCCGGCTCGCGCAGTCCCGGCAGCCCGCGCACGACCTGGATCATCGTCTCCTGGACGAGGTCGTCGACGTCGGCGTGGCGGTGCAGTGCGCGGCCGATGATGTTGTAGACAAGCGGCAGGTGCGCCGAGATGAGCGCATCGAGGGCCTGCTCGTCACCGCCTTGCGCCGCCGGCACCAGCGAGGTCGTGTCCCGGACCGGCACGGTCTCACCCTGCGTCACCACTGTTCCCCTTCGCCCGCAACCCCGGCGCCGACGGTCGGCAACCGACCGGGCGCCCTGGCCGAGGCGAATGTTTACACAACCCACCAGGCGTGTAAACGCCCGAAACATAGAACGAAACGGATTTCGAAAAGATGTTATCGCTCCCATCGGCGCGGCATCTACTCGATGCGGGCCCTGCCTCAATCACCCTCCGTGAACGTGATGGCCCGGTGCAGCACCACCCGTTCGAGATGATCGACGGCCCGCGCGGCGGCGCGCCGATCGGGCCGAGCAGTGCGGCCAGGTGGCCGGGGGTGTCGACGGCCGGGCCATAGGCGTGCTCGACGCGGCCCCAGTCGATGCCGATGGCGTTCATGCGAGGGACCTCAGCGCTCGCTCTGCCGGGTTGGCCGATGCGAGGCACACTGGGTTGGTGGCGGCGGTCGAGTGGCGGGAGGTGTGGCGGGTCGTCCGCGTTCGCCTGCGGCGTATGGCCAATACCCCGCACGAACGGCGTTCGGTCGCGTTTGTGCTGCTCGTGCTCACCGGGTTCATCTGGGGCGTGGCCTCGGCACCGCCGGTGCCGGTCGTGCCCGCGCCGCCCCCGGAGCCGCCGGTGCCGGAGGCGGTGACCGCGATCGAGGCCGGGCGGCCGGCCGGGTTCGAGGTCGGCGGGATCGACATCTCCAGCCACGACCACAACCGGTTCACCGTGCACTGGCCGACCGAGGTCGCGGCCGGCAGCCAGTTCGTCTACGTGAAGGCGACCGAGGGCACCTCCTACGTCAACCCGCACTTCGCCGCCGACTACACCACGGCGAAGGCGCAGGGCCGCTACGTGGGCGCGTACGTGTACGCCCGGCCCGACAAGGGCGACCCGGTCGGGCAGGCCGAGCACTTCCTGCGCCACGCCCGGTTCACCCGCGACGCGCGCACCCTCGTGCCGTTCGTGGACCTCGAGTGGCCCTATGCCGGGGTGAGGTCCGGCCCCTGCTACAACCTCAACCCGGCCCAGATGCGCGCGTGGATCGCCGCGTTCATCGGCCGCATCGAGCAGGCGGTCGGCCGCAAGCCGATGATCTACACGAACACGTTCTGGTGGAACCCCTGCACGGGCAGCGACACCTCCTACGCCGACTACCCGCTGGACATCGCCAACTACACGAAGGGCCCGCCGACACTTCCGGCCGGCTGGACCACGTTCGCGCTGTGGCAGTACGCCCCCGGCAACCCCGACGAGGCGCACAGCCACGACCGCGACGTCGTCAACGGCGGCCCGGCCGGTCTGAAGGCCCTGGCCTGGCCCCCACCCCGCTGAGCGGGTGCGGGCCGGCCCGCACCGTGTAGGCGCCGGTCGCCCGGGCCCGGCGGCGGAACCGCCACGTCCAGTCCGGCCACAGCCCGGCGTTGCGGCCGTTGGCGTCGATGTAGAAGCTGGTGCAGCCGCCGGTGTCCCAGACCGTGCCGCGCATGCGGGCGTCGATCTCGGCGTTGTACCTGTCGTACGCGCCCGGCTCGACCTCCAGCACCGCCCGCTCGTCGGCGCCGAGCCGCCGGATCGCCCGCAGGACGTGCTCGACCTGCGACTCGATCATGTAGACCATCGACCCGTGCCCGAGCCCCGTGTTGGGCCCGAGCAGCTTGAAGAAGTTGGGGAACCCCGGCACCGACGCCCCGAGGTACGCGGTCGGGCTGCCCTGCCAGACCGCGGCGAGCGACAGCCCACCCCGGCCCACGACGGCCTCGGAGAAGCGGGCGTCGGTGGCCCGGAAGCCGGTCCCGAAGATGATCGCGTCGGCCGGGTGCTCGACGCCGCCGGCGTCGACGACCGAGTGCCGGCGCACCTCGCGCAGCGCCCCGGTCAGCACCTCCACGTTGGGCCGGGCGAGGGCCGGGTACCACTCGTTGGACGGCAGGAGCCGCTTGCAGCCGAGCGCGTAGTCGGGCGTCAGCCGCTCCCGCAGGCCGGCGTCGGCGATGTGCCGGCGCATGTGCGCCCGCGACACCGCCTCGAGCCGCCCCAGCAGCCCCGGCCGCTTGACGAACCCGACGACGAGCGCCTCCCGCCCGGCGTAGACGGCCCCGCGGACGAGCCGCTGCGCGAACGGCAGGTGCCGGTACAGCCAGCGCTCCCGGTCGCTGATGGCCCGGTTGCGGTGCGGCATGACCCACGGCGCCGTGCGCTGCACCACGTACAGCCGCTCCACGCGGGGCTGGATAGCCGGCACGTACTGGATCGCCGAGGCTCCGGTCCCGATCGACACCACCCGCTTGCCGGTGAGGTCGTAGCCGTGGTCCCAGCGGGCCGAGTGCATGGTGTGCCCGGCGAAGCGCTCGAGCCCGGGCACCGCGGGCACGACGGGCTCGTGCAGCGGCCCGGTGGCCGCTATCAGGACCTGGGCGTCGACGGTACCGCCACCGGCCCGCACCCGCCAGCAGCGCTCCGCTTCGATCCAGGCCGCGCCGTCGACGGCGACGCCGGTGTGCAGGTGCGCCGCCAGCCCGAACCGCTCGACGAGCCCCTCGAGGTACGCCCGGATCTCCGCCTGCCCCGAGTACGTATGCGTCCACTGTGGATTGGGGGCGAACGACAGCGAGTACAGGTGCGAGGGGATGTCACAACGACAGCCCGGATACGTGTTGTGGTGCCAGGCCCCGCCGACACCCGGCGCCTGCTCGAGGACGACGAAGTCGCGGATGCCCGCCTGCCGCAGCCGGACCGCCACCGCCAGCCCGGAGAACCCGGCCCCGATGACGACGATCCGCGCCCGCGCTGGAACCATGATGGCCACTCCTTTGCGTCGCCGCCGGACCACTCGCTGGCCACGACGGACCTACCGGCGGCACCCGCCGGGCAATCGACCTCGACGGCCGGCCGGGCCGCCCGTCGTGCGGGACTCGTGCGGGAGCCGGCGTGTTGCGGCGCGGGGAGCCGGGCCGGGGTGGCGCGCCTCAGGCGGCCTGGATCCGGCGGCGGCTGTCGCGCCAGACGAGCAGGACCAGCAGGAGGAACGCCAGATACAGGCCGCTCTCCCAGCGGAAGACCAGGCTGTAGCCGTGGACGGCGGCGTCGTCCACGCGGTCGGCGTTGCCGGGGCGGGCCAGGAAGTGCGCGACGCCCAGGGCGAAGACGGTGTTGAGTGAGGCGTTGCCCAGGGCCGCGCCCATCTGCTGGGTGGTGCTCACCGCGGCGCTTGCCACACCCGCGTCGGCGGGGTCGATGCCGGCCAGCACGACGTTGTTGAGGGGGAACAGGGACAGCGCCACGCCGAAGCCCATCAGGATCTCCGGGAGCATGACGCCTATCGGGTAGGAGGTGGTGGCGTTGAGGCGGCTCAGGGCGAGCAGGGCCAGGACGCAGGCCGCCGCGCCGACCATCATGAGGTTGAGCGGGTTGACCCGGGCCAGCGGGGCGCCGAGCAGGTTGCCGGTCAGCACGACCGCGAGCGCGAAGGGCAGGAACGCGAACCCGGTGCGCACGGCGCTGTAGTCGAGCGTGGTCTGGAAGTAGTAGGTCAGGAACAGGAACATCGACAGCTGCGCCGCGTTGGCCAGGAACGCGGCCGCGTAGAGCAGTGCGCGGTGATACTCCGTGACGATGCGCAGCGGCAGCAGCGGCGCCGCCGAGCGCGCCTCGATGGCCAGGAACGCGGCCACGAACAGCACCGCGCCCACCAGGGTGCCGACGGTGTACGGCGAGCCCCAGCCGTGCGAGCCGGCGAGCGTGAAGCCCTCCGCGAGGCCGGCGATGCCGATGGTCGCGGCGATCGCGCCGGGGATGTCGTAGCGGGTCGCCACGATCGGCTCGTCCTTCGGCAGGACCAGCACCGCGGCCAGCGCGATCAGCAGCGCGAACGGCACGTTGACGAGCAGGCACCAGCGCCACGAGCCGTATTGGGTGAGCACGCCGCCGAGGATCAGCCCGATCGCGGCGCCGCTGCCGGAGACCATGCCGTAGACGGCGAAGGCCCGGGTCCGCTCGGCCTTCTCGGTGAAGGTGACCGACACCAGCGACAGCACCGCGGGCGTGATGACCGCGCCGAACGCGCCCTGCACCGCCCGGGCGCCGAAGAGCACCTCCTGCGTGGGTGCGATGCCGCCGACGCCGGCGGCGACCGCGAAGCCGACAAGGGCGGCGACGAACATGCGCCGCCGGCCGAAGTAGTCGACGAGCCGGCCGCCGAGCAGCAGCAGGCCGCCGAAGGCGATCGCGTAGGCCGAGACGACCCACTGCCGGTTGGGCGTGGAGATGCCGAGGTCGGCCTGGATGCTGGGCAGCGCGACGTAGACGATCGCCAGATCGAGGACGGTCATCAGCTGCGCGGCGGCGACGATGACCAGGGCCCACGCCGCCAGGCTCCCCCGCGGCGCCCCGCCGGGGGCCGGGATGGTGGCGGATTCGGCGCCCCGCTCGTCCGTGCCGCTCACTGAGCCCCCGCTTCACATATTGATCATCGACAGTCCGCCTGAATGCAAAAAACCAAATCACTGTCCGCGCGGCCGTGTCAAGCAAAGCGACGCGTTCGCCGCTCGCATTCGTCCGACAGCGAAATCCATCGGCGTGTTCGGGGGGTCGGCGCGGGACTCTCCCGATAGCGGGAATACGCATCCGTGACGATCCTTGGCGCATCCGTCATGGCGAAAGAGGGCGTCAATGCGCGTGGGGATCGCAATCAACGGCAGCCGCGGCGACATCCAGCCCTATGCGGCCCTGGGACACGCCCTGGCCGCGGCCGGCTGCGCGGTGACGGTCACGGCCAACGAGGACGCCGCCGACCTGGTCGCCGCGAGCGGGCTGCGGTTCGTGCCGATGGACCTGGACACCCGGGCCTGGCTCAGCGCGCCGGACGGGCAGGCGGCGCTGCGGCTGGGCACGCCGGAGGCGCTCCTGGACAGTGCCAACCGCTGGCTGACCGGCGCGCTCGACTCGATCGTGAAGGGGATCACCGAGGTCGCCGACGGCTGCGACCTCATGATCGCCGGAGCCCAGATCGACGACTACGCCGCCGCCGTCTGCGCCGACCGGGGCGTGCCGATGGCGCTCGGCTACTACACCCCGTGGCTGCGGACGCGAGAGTTCCCGCAGGTCATGATCAGCCGGCGGCGCCCGTGGCCGGCCCGGCTGGTCCAGCCGCTCACGCTGCGCACCTACCGGCAGCTGGAGGCGGTGTACTGGCGGGGCAAGGCCGACGCGGTCAACCGGCTGCGCCGCGGGCTCGGCCTGCCACCGGCGACGGCCTCCATGCTCACCCTCGCGCCGCGGCTCGGGCTGACCGCTCTGCACGGGTTCAGCACCGCTGTCGTGCCGCGGCCCCGGGACTGGGCGCCGACGAGCGTCGTGACCGGCTACTGGCGGCTGCCCGAAGCGGTCCGCCACGCGCTGGGCGAGGGCCGGGTCCCGGCCGACGTCGACGGCTGGCTGGACGCCGGGCCCCCGCCGGTGTATCTGGGCTTCGGCAGCATGCCGATCCTCGATCCCGAGCCGATGGTGCACATGGCCGCCGGCGCCGCCCGCCGGGCCGGCACCCGGGTGCTCATCGGCGCCGGCTGGAGCGACCTCGGCGGTCTCGCCGCGAGCCTGCCCGGGCACGTGCGGATCGTCGGCCCGGCCGACCACTCGCGGCTGTTCCCCCGCTGCAGCGCGGTGGTGCACCACGGCGGGGCCGGCACGACCGGGGCCGGGCTGACCGCCGGCCGCCCGTCCCACGTGCTGTCGATGTTCATGGACCAGCCGTTCTGGGGCAGCCGGGTGCGCCGCCTCGGCGCGGGCGACACCAGCCGCTTCACCGAGCTGGACCTGGAGTCGCTGACCGGGATCCTGCGGCGCCTCGGCGACGGCGGGGTCCGGCGGCGGGCCGCGGCCCTCGGCGCACGGCTGCGCGCCGAGGACGGCGTGGCGGCCGCGGTGCGCCACCTCGTGGAGGGCGGGCCCCGGGCCCACCGGGTGCCGCCGGCCCGCCTGCCTTAGCGGACGTCCATCCGTTCCAGGAGGCCGTCGCGGACGGTGTACACGTGCTGGACGTTCTGGTCGGCCAGGACGTCGCCGTCAAGGTTGCGCACGACTTGGTGGACGTCGACGCAGATGCGCCCGTCCGGCTCGACCCGCATGCCGGTCGGCTCGACCCGCGGATCGATCTCGGCGAACTGCCGCAGCCAGTACTTGCGCACCTCGTCGCGCCCGTGCGCCCGGACGTTGTCCATCATGTTGGGCCAGTCGATCTGCGGGCTCATCGTGGCCAGGATCTCGTCGATGTCCCGGGCGTTGAACGCCCGGTAGGTCCGCCGCAGGAGTTCCGCGTCCTCGGGCCGGGGGCCGTGATCATCCATGGAGCGCAGTCTGCCAAGCGATCTTCGCGCCTGTCCGGCGAACCCCCTCCATACCAGTCTCCCGGGTGGTTCGGGGTACCGAAGCGGGCTCTTCCCGATAGCCCGCACGGCGGGCACTCGGCAGGCTCAAGTCGGCGCCGAGGGGCGCCGGCCCGCACTCCCGAGGAGCCGACGTTGGCCACTTCCAACAGCACCGCCATTCCCGCCGTCCCGGGCGCCCTGCCCGGCCTGGGCCACGTGCCGCGCATGCTGCGCAACCCGCTCGCCTTCGTCACGTCCCTGCGCGACACGGGCGACCTGGCCTGGTTCCGCCTCGGGCCGCAGCGGCTGCTGGCGGTCAGCGAGCCCGACCTGGTGCACCAGATGCTCGTGACCGACGGCCGCCACTACGACCAGGGCAAGTACTTCGACAAGATCCGCGACACCTTCGGCAACGGCCTGCCGGTCTCCAACGGCGCGTTCCACACCCGCCAGCGGCGCCTGGTCCAGCCGGCCTTCCACCGGGAGCGCATCGCGGAGTACTTCGAGGTCATGTCCGCCTGCGCGGCGACGATGGCCGGGGCGTGGCGGCCCGGCGAGGCGGTCCCCCTCAAGGAGGAGGCGCTGTCGCTCATGCTGGGCATGGTCGCCCGGACGCTGTTCGCCGCGGAGGTCAGCGAGACCGTCAACGCCGAGGTCCGCCGGTCCTGGACGACTGTCGTCAAGGGCATCGCCTGGCGCACCATGTCGCCCACGCCGCTGCTGGAGAAGCTGCCGACGCCCGGCAACCGCCGCTACGAGCAGGCCACGTCCCGGATGCGGGCCGCCGTCACCGGCGCCGTGCTGCGCCAGCGCGCGACCGGGCGGTCCGACTCGAGCCTGCTGTCCATGCTGCTGGAGGCCCGCGACGCGGAGACCGGCGAGGCGATGAGCGACGAGCAGATCGTCGCCGAGATCTTCCTGATCCTCTTCGCCGGGACGGAGACGGCCGCGTTCATGACCGTGTGGCTGTTCCACGAGCTCAGCCGCCGCCCCGACCTGGCCACCCGGCTCTACGACGAGGTCGACTCGGTGCTGTCGGGCCGCGCGGTGACGTTCGACGACCTGCCGAAGCTCACCTTCACCCGGCGGATGCTCACCGAGTGCCTGCGCCTGCGCCACCCGGGCTGGATGTTCATGCGCCGCACGAACGCCCCGACCGAGCTCGGCGGGCACGAACTGCCGGTCGGCACCGAGACCATGTTCAGCATCTACGCCCTGCACCGCGACCCGCGCTCGTTCCGCGACCCCCTGGTGTTCGACCCCGACCGGTGGGGCCCGGAGGGTGAGCCGGTGCCGGAGAACGCCTACATCCCGTTCCTGGCCGGCAAGCGCCAGTGCATCGGCGACGGCTTCGCGTGGGCCCAGATGGTCACGACGATCGCCACGATCGCGAGCCGGTGGAAGGTCACGCCGGCGCCCGGGACCGAGGTGAAGGAGCTGCCGCAGGCCCTCATGGCGCCCAGCGAGATGCCGGTGTTCGTCACGGCCCGGTAATAATGTGTTCACCGAATTCATTTGGACCCGCACCATTGTGGGGACGATCATGGAATCCCGCATTGACCGGTGAACTGTCAAGAGGCCGCGCCAAATACGCCAGGGGCGAACAGGCGGATTTCGGCTGGCGACGAAAGAGCAGACGCAATTATCCTTGGGGGTACATTGGACGCCGTCAATTGACACGGAGGCCCGAAATGGCACGTTCGGATCGCACGCCGCGGCTCGCACCGCAGGACGCGACACCCGCCGTGGTCGCCGCCGCCGAGAACGGCACCATGGGCTTCGACGCCGCGCTCTACAACCGGCTCCTCGACGAGCGGATCATCTTCCTGGGCTCCGAGGTCAACAGCGAGATCTCCAACCGCATCTGCGCCCAGCTGCTCCTGCTGGCCGCGGCCGACCCGGTCCGCGACGTGCACCTCTACGTCAACTCCCCCGGTGGCTCGGTCGACGCCGGCCTGGCCATCGTCGACACCATGAACTTCATCGAGAACGACGTGTCGACACTCGTCGTCGGCATGGCCGCCTCGATGGGCCAGTTCCTGGTCTCGGCCGGCGCGAAGGGCAAGCGCTTCGCCCTGCCCCACTCGCGCATCATGATGCACCAGCCGCTGGGCGGCATCCAGGGCGTCGCCTCCGACGTCGCCATCCAGGCCCAGCAGATGATCTACATCAAGCGGGTGCTGCGGGAGGAGACAGCCCTGCACACCGGCAAGCCGATCGAGCAGATCGAGGCCGACGCCGACCGCGACCGCTGGTTCACGGCCACCGAGGCCGTCGAATACGGCCTGATCGACCGCGTGGTCTCCCGCGCCATCAACGTCCCCGACGGCGCCGGCACCCGCAACTGACCCCGCCGCCCGACCGGCGGCGTCGGGACCGGCCGCGACGACGGCCGCGGTGCCGTCGCCCGGCTCCTCGGCCACCGGCGCTGCGGGCCGCCCCGGTGCGCGGCGCGGCCGTGCGGGCATCCCGGCCGTCGCGGGCGGCGCGCGATACACCTGACCACCACGGTGGCGACCCGGACCGTCGCCGACCCCGCACACCAGCCGGCGCCCGCATGGTTACGCGCGGGCGCCGGCTCGTGCGTACACACCGGCGCCCGTCTCGGGAAGCGGCGCTCGTCATGCGAGAAGCCCCCTCGGCGTGCGGGTGTGACCGCGCGCCGAGAGGGCTTCTCGTGTCCTGCCGGGACCGGCCGCTACGGCGCGGTGGCGGCCAGGGCCTTCAAGGCGGCGGTGCAGCAGGCCACGTCCTGTTCGCCGGTGCCGCCGGTGACGCCCAGGGCGCCGATGAGGGTCTCGCCGCGGTGGATCGGGGTGCCGCCGGGCAGGAATGTGACGCGGGGGGCGGCGGTGGTCAGGGCCAGCTGCACCGGTGCGGGAAAGGCTTCGGCGGCGGTGGCCGTGGCGGTGCGGAGGTTCAGCGCGCCGTACGCCTTCTTGTCGGCCAGGGCCAGGCCGTCGGGGAAGCAGCCGTCCATGCGGTGGGCGGCGATGGTCAGGCCGCCGGTGTCCAGGACGGCGGCGGCGATCGGGACGCCCTCGGCTCGGGCCTGGGTCACGGCGGCGGCCAGCAGGGTCAGGGCGTCGTCCAGGGTCAGGTCGGGCATCGCGTGCTCCTCTCAAACGGTGACGGTGGGTTGCAGCCGCGGCATGACCTGCGCGGCGAACAGCTCCATGCCGCGGGCCACCAGCGGGCCGGGCATGGTGGCGACAGCGGTCGTGACGCAGGTGTCGGCGCCCAGTTCCCCGGCGCGGGCGGCCAGGCGGGCGGTGACGGTGGCGGGTGAGCCGACGATGATGTGGCCGCCCGCCGTCAGCGCCTCGTACGACATGTCGCCGGGTGCCGGGCCGGCCGCCCACCCGGTCAGATCGCGCGGGGCCGGCGCGGTGGCCAGCAGCCGCTCGGCGTGCGGGCGCGCCTCGGCGTGTGCGGTCCGGTCGTCCTCGGCGACGTGCACGGGGACGCAGAACGCCAGGCTCGGCAGAGGCGGCGACGGGTCGGGCCCGGACGGCTGGGGCCAGGACCGGTCGAGCAGGTACGGGCGGTGCAGGCGGGCGGCCTCGGCCATGAACGGGCCGGGCGGGCCGTGCAGCCAGACCGGCGGGTGGGGGCGCTGCCAGGGGCGGGGCCACGGGTTCACGTGCGGGCGGTAGTGGTGCTCGCCGTCCCAGCGGAACGGGGCCGGGTCGGTCCAGGCGCGCAGGATCAGCTCGTAGGACTCGCGGAAGCGCTCCGCCGCGGTGGTCGGGTCGTGGCGCAGGAGGTGGTACTCGGCGGGCGTCCCCGGGCCGAAGGCGGCGATGACCCGGCCGCTCGACAGGACGTCCAGCTGGGCCAGGGACTCCGCGATCCGGACCGGGTCGGCGTGCAGGGGCAGCGACAGTGCGACGCCGATGCGGATGCGGTGGGTGCGGGCGGCGACGTACGCGGCCAGGGCCACCGGGTCGGGGCTGCCGCCGGCCGCCGGGCGGTGCTGCTCGACGAGCCACGTCGCCGCGAAGCCGAGCCGCTCGGCGCGGGCCGCCCGGTCGAGCTCGGACAGCAGCAGCCGGCGACCCGTCGGCGGGTCGTACCCGGCGCCGGGCCGTGGGCCGGGGACCGGGGACCGGGTGGTGGTGGCGGGCGGGCGGCAGTACCAGAGCAGGCTCATCCAATGGAACGTCAGTCCGGCCCTCACCGGACGGCTCCCACGAAGCCGAGGATGTGGGCGGCGACCACCGCGGGGCGCTCCACGACGAGGGCGTGGCCCGCGCCGGGGACCGTGTGCAGGCGGGCGGCCGGGAGCAGGTCCCGGTATCGCCGGGCGACGCCGGGCGGCACGTAGCGGTCGCCGCCCGCCGCCAGGACCAGGGCGGGGCAGGTGACGCGGCGCAGGCGCCACGGGAGACGGCGGCTGTACGGGCGCTGCCACATGAGGTGCGCGTAGACCGCCTCGGCCGGGGCCGGGCGGGCGGTGGCGGCGGCGACTGCGGGCAGGTCGTTGAAGGAGAGCGCGGCGAGCTCCTGCGGGGTGGCGGCGAACGGGTCGACGGTGAGGGCGGGGCCGTCCGGCGGGGCCAGGCCGATCGGGGCGACGAGGGTGAGCGAGCGGACCAAATGTGGGTAGACGGCGGCGAACTCGGCCGCCAGCCAGCCGCCGAAGGAGTGCCCGGCCAGGTGGAACGGCTCGGTGAGGCCGAGGGCGCGGCGCAGGTCGTCGAGGTGCAGGACCAGGTCGTCGAGGCCGCGCAGCCGGTCGCGGGCGGGCGTGGCGCCGCAGCCGGGCTGGTCGGGCGCGACGACGTCCGCGCCGGCGGCCAGGGCCTCGTGCAGCGGCAGCCACCGGCCCGCCAGTCCGGCGCCGTGCAGGTACAGCAGCACGGGGCCGGCCCCGGCGCGGCGCACGGCCACCGGCACGCCACCCGCGTCGACGGGCCGGGCCGCGCGCCGGGGCGGCAGGGTCAGCGGACCGGTCACGGCGCCGGGTGCCGGCGGATGACCCGCATCGGCAGGCCGGGCCGGGGGCGCACGATGATCCGGGCCTGCGGGCGCACGTCGCCGCCGACGCGCTCGAAGCGCCACTGCTGGGCGATGGTGGCCAGCGCGAGGACCGCCTCCATCTGGGCGAAGACGTTGCCGATGCACTGGCGCGGGCCGCCGCCGAACGGGAAGTACGCGAACTTGGGCCGGTCCGGGGCGACGGCCGAGCCGGCCAGGGGGTCGCGCCCGTCGGTGCCCTCGACCCAGCGCTGCGGGGCGAAGTGCTCCGGCTGCGGCCACCACACGGGGTCGCGGTGCACCACCCAGGGGCTCATCATCACCATCGTGTCGACCGGGATGTGGTAGCCGGCGAGCTCCCGCGGCTGCAGCGGGCGGCGCCCGACGGTCCACACCGGCGGGTAGATGCGCAGCGCCTCCTGGAAGACCGCCGTCGTCCAGACCAGCCGGGGCACGTCGGCGAGCGTGGCCCGGCGGCCGCCGAGGACGGTGTCGACCTCGGCGTAGAGGCGCTCCTGCGCGTCCGGGTGCTGGGCCAGCAGGTGCAGGGACCAGGCCAGGCCGTTGGCGGTGGTGTCGTGCCCGGCCATGAGCAGGGTCAGGGCCTCGTCGCGGACCTGCCGGTCGTCCATCGGCTCGCCGGTGTCGGCGTCGCGGGTCTGCAGCAGCAGCGACAGCAGGTCGCCGCCGTCGCCCCCGGCCCGGCGGCGCTGCGCGATGAGGTCGAACACGACCCGGTCCAGGGCCGCCTTGCCGCGCCAGAAGCGGATGTTCGACGGTGACGGGATCCGGGCCAGGAGGCTGCCCAGCGGCATGAGGGCGTACCGCAGCGGCCCGTCGTTTCTGGGCATCGCCGTGCGGATGGTCTCGGCGGTGCGGCTCTCCAGGGCGACGTCGAAGACGGTCCGGGCGACGATCGCGAGGGTGAGGGTCACCATCTCGGTGAGCATGTCGACCCGGCCGCCGTCGGGCCAGCGCTGCACGTGCCGGGCCGAGAGCTCGGCGAACGTGTCCGCGTAGGCGGCGATGCGCTGGCGGTGGAACAGCGGCTGGATGAGCCGGCGCTGCCGCCGGTGCAGGTCGCCGTCGCTGGTCAGCAGGCCCTTGCCCAGCAGCATCGTGAGCGGGGTCTGGCGCTCACCGCCGGGGCCACCGCGCAGGATGTCGTTGCCGTAGAACCGGTTGGCGGTGACCAGCACCTCCTGGACCAGGGCGGGGTCGCTGACGAGGATCAGCTCGCGCTGCGGCATCGGCAGGCGCACGACCGGGCCGTAGCGCTCGCGCATCGCGGCGAAGAACACCGGCGGCTGTGTGGACAGGGTGCGCAGGGCGGACAGCGGGATGCGGCGCGGGCCGGGTATCTCCGCGGCCGGGCGGACCGCCGCCGTGGTGGCGTCACTCATGGTGGCTCTCCTTCTCCGCGGTGGCGGCGGCCGGCAGGTACCGGCCCCGGTAGCCGGCCGCCCGCCCGAGCGGTGCGAACAGGCGGAACACGAGGTCCTGCAGCCACAGGGGCGGGCCGGCCAGGTACAGCTCGCCGCGGAAGTACGCGCCGCTGACCGCCGCCTGCAGCAGGTTGGGGATGCCGCGCTTGTTCGTGCGGCCGTCGGAGGCGAGCGCCCACATGGTCTGCAGGAGCTCGTCGGAGCGCATCGCCGGGCGCAGGGTGCTGTAGAGGTGGGCCGGGGCGCCGGCGTGGTTGACGATGCGGTGGGAGACGCCGGGCATGACGACGTACGTCTGCCCGGGCACCGCGTGGATGTCGCGGCCGCCGATGCTGATGTCGACGCTGCCCTCGAGGACCTCGAAGGTCTCCTCCTGGCGCGGGTGGACGTGGGCGGCGGCGACGTATCCGCCGGGCGTGAGGTAGTAGTCGGCCTCGAGCAGCGCGCCCCCGGTCTCGTGCCGGGTGGAGCGGAACACCGCCTTCTCGCCGGTCATGGTGTTCTCGATCATGTCTCCCGCACGGGGCATGCGGCGTCCTCCTCAATCGCGTCGAAGTAGGCGGCGACGGCCGCCGCCGCGGCGCCGGGCCGGCAGCGCATGGCGATGTAGCGGTCGGGGCGCACGACGAACACCGCGCCGCCCTCGGCCCGCAGCGCCGCGACGGCCGGCGGCTCGGTGACCGCGACGACTGGCACGCCCGGCGGCGGCCCGGCCAGGCTGGCCCCGCCGGCCAGCAGCACGCAGAAGCCGCGCTCGGGCAGCCGGTCCCACAGCCGCCGGCCGTCGCCGAGGTCGGCGTCGGGCAGCCGGGCGCCCGCGGCCGGGGCGCCGGGGCGCAGCGCCCGCCGGCCGGGGCTGGCCGCGGAGCGGTGGTGGCGCTGGGTGAACCCGGCCATCGCCGGGGCGAGCAGGGCGTCGGTCAGGCCGCGGCGGACGGCGGTGCGCCACAGCCAGTCGCGCACGGCGACGGCGGGCCGGGGCCGCAGGGTGCCCATCCGGGTGACCCGGTCGGTGGCGGCGACGACGGCCCGGGCGGCCGGGCGGCGCTCGGCGTCGTAGGTGTCCAGCAGGCCGGGCGGGGCCGCGCCCCGGCTGACGAGGGCGAGCTTCCAGCCGAGGTTGGCCGCGTCCTGCAGCCCGGCGTTGATGCCCTGCGCGCCGGCCGGGCTGTGGACGTGGGCGGCGTCGCCGGCGACGAGGACCCGCCCGGCGACGAACCGCTCGGCCAGGCCCTGACGGACCCGGAAGGCGCTCGTCCACTCGACGTCGAGGACCTCGACGTCGACGGCGGCGCGCTCGCGGGCGACCGCGGCGATGCGCTCCGGCGGCCACTGCGCCGGGACCGGGCGCACCGGGCCCACGTTCAGCGTGAGCCGCCAGGTGAGGCCGTCGGCGTGGCGGCGCAGCGGGACCACGTGCAGCACCTGCCCGCGGGTGAGGAAGTAGTTGACGGCGGTGGGCTCCAGCGGGGTACGCAGGCGCACGTCGGCGGCGATCCAGCCCTCCGGCTCGAGCTTCTGGCGCATCCCGATCCCGGCGGCCGTCCGCACTGCGCTCGCCGAGCCGTCACAGCCGACGATCCACGCCGCGCGCACCTGCTCGACCCGGCCGCCGGCGTGCTCCAGCCGGACGTCGGCGCCCACCGGTGTGGGTGTGACGCCGACGCACTGCACGCCGTGCTCCACCGAGCCGCCGAGCGCGGCCAGGCGCCGCTCCAGGACGTCCTCCGTCTCGAACTGCGGAAGGACCAGGCCGAAGTTGTACCGCGAGGAAAGCGCGCCGAGCCCGAACGTCAGCGTGGGCCGGCCGCGCGACCACACGGCCGCCCCGTGCAGCCGGATGCCCCGCTCCAGGGCGGCGTCCACGGCGCCGAAGCCCGCCATGATCTCCAGCACCCGGGGCCAGATCGCGATCGCCTTGCTGCGGGTGCCCCGCTGCGCCCGGGCCTCCACGACCCGGCAGGGCACGCCGTGGCGGTACAGCTCGCAGGCCAGCGCCAGGCCGGTCGGGCCGGCGCCGACGACGAGGACGGGCTCGGCGCCGGCCATCACGCGACCCGGTAGATCGTGTACTCCAGGCCGAGCCCGGCGGTGAACCGGCCCTCGCCCACGAACAGGGCCTGGTTGACCCAGGCGTACTGCTCGGCGCCGCACTCCAGCCGCGGGGTGACCCGGAAGTAGTGGTCCTCGTAGCGGGACTCGGTGCCCTCGGCGATGGCCCGCACCGAGGCGTCGGTCATCTCGATGAGCCCGTGGTACTGCGCGTAGATGATCGCCCCGTCGGCGGTCTCGAACTGGGCCCGCACGTCCATCCGGGCCCAGTTGTCGGGGCCCATGAGCACCCAGTCGGCGCCGGCCGGCAGGACCTTCGCCTCGATCCGCGGCCCGCTGAGGGTGCCGTCGACGACCTCGAACACCATGCGCACGCCGAGCGGGCCGGCCCCGACCATCATCGGCGGGCGCAGCTGGGCGGTGCAGCGGGCTTCGAACTGCAGATCCATTGTCACTCCTCGGTCGGGTGGCGGCGGAAGACGAGCGTCGCGTTGTGCCCGCCGAAGGCGAACGAGTTCGACAGGGCGGCCCCGACGACCTGGTCCCGGCCGGTGTTGGGGATGTAGTCGAGGTCGCAGTCGGGGTCGGGGTCGGTGTAGTTGATGGTCGGCGGCAGCCACCCGCGGTCGACGACGAGCGCCGTGATCGCCGCCTCGACGGCCCCGGCCGCGCCGAGCAGGTGCCCGGTCATCGACTTGGTCGAGCTGACGCCGAGCGCCTTGGCGTGCTCGCCGAACGCGGCCCGGATGGCCAGTGACTCGGAGGCGTCGGCCATCCGGGTCGACGTGGCGTGGGCGTTGACGTAGCCCACGTCGTCGGGGCGGACCCCGGCGTCGTCGAGGGCGGCGGTCATCGCCACGGCCGCGCCGCGCCCGGCGGGGTCGGGGGCGGTCATGTGGTACGCGTCGTTGCTCTGCCCGAACCCGGCGACCTCGGCGTAGACGTGGGCGCCGCGGCGCACCGCCGCATCGAGCGGCTCGAGCACGAGCATCGCGGCGCCCTCGGCGAGGACGAACCCGTCGCGGTCGGCGTCGAACGGCCGCGAGGCCGCCGCGGGGTCGTCGTTGCGCACGGACAGGGCCCGCATGTTGGCGAACCCGGCGACGATCGGCGAGACGATGCACGACTCGGCGCCGCCGGTGAGCGCGATGTCCGCGTAGCCGTCGCGGATCAGCCGCATCGCCTGGCCTATCGCGTCGGTGGACGCGGCGCACGCGGTCACCGTCGCGCCGCTCGGCCCGCGCAGGCCGAACCGCTGGGCGACCAGGGCGGCCGGCATGTTGGCGATCGAGTTCGGCACGAAGAACGGGGAGACGAGGTGCGGGCGGTCCAGGTCGGTGTGCACGCCGCGCTCGATGGAGCCGGCGCCGCCGATGGCGCTGCCGACGATCGCCGCGCCGCGCTCGGCGCCGGGCAGCCCGCCGGCGTCGTCGACGGCCATCCGGGCCGCGGCCTCGGCGAAGTGCAGCACCCGGTCGAGCCGGACCGCGTCCTTGCGCGCCACCCAGTCGCGGGCGTCGAAGTCGTGGACCTCCCCGGCGATGCGGACCGGCAGCCGGCCGGGGTCGAAGCGGGCGATCGGCCCGATGCCGCAGCGGCCCGCGGTGAGCGCCGACCACATGGCGGGCACGCCGATGCCGATGGGGGTGACGACGCCGATGCCGGTCACCGCGACCCGGCGCCGGCCGTCCGGGCGCACCGCGGAGCTCACCGGGCCGCGCCCGCGTCGAGGCCGAACATGCGCTCCATCCGCATCGCCAGCGGCACGTCGCCCTGGATCTGCAGGTGGCCGTTGAGCAGCAGCTCGACGCCGCCGCGGGCGGCGCACGCCATCTCGACGAACCCGGCCGCGTCGAACGTCAGCGTCACCGCGGCGCGCACGCCGGGGTCGGCCGGCCGCACGGTGCAGGTGTCCGGGCTGAGCGCGAGGTCGTAGCCGATCGGCTCGGCCGGCGGCCGGCGGACCTGCCAGCGGGCGAGGGTGCCGTCGGCGGCGCCGCCCCGGTAGAAGGTGGGCATCCGGCGGAACGCGTCGTGCAGCACCGCGGCGCCGTCGGGCGTGGCCAGCCAGGCGGCCAGCCGGGGCCGCGGCAGCTCGCGCACGACGGCGAGGACCGCCGAGCGCTCCCCGGAGGCCAGTCCGGCGCGCTGCTGCACCGACAGCTCCGGTGCGTCGTGGACCTGCGTCATCCCGCTCCCCCTCCCGACCGGCCGCCGACCGCGGCCGGGGTTGCTGTCGCCGCCGCGAGCGCGGCCGCCAGCTCGTGCGCCGGGTCCGCTCCCGGCAGCCGCGCGGCGACGTGCCCGTCGGGGCGCACGAGGATCGCCTCGCCCGGCGCGGGCGCGTAGACGGCGGCGAACGCGCCTGTCGTGTCGGTCACCGCCGTGGCGGTCATGGTGGTATCAGTCGAGGTGGTATCGGTCACGGTGGTATCAGTCACGGCGGTATCAGTCGGGCTCGGGCCGCTCACCGCGACGACGGTCAGCGGCGCCGGTGCGGTCCCGGCGGCCGTCTCCCACGCCGCGGCCGGGCCGGCGGTGAGCAGCACGAAGCCGTCACCGGCCCAGTCCTCGACGGTGCGCCGCCCGTCGGGGCCGTCGAGCCACACGTGCGGCGCCCGGGCGCCGGGAACGGCCTGCGGGGTGTACCGCACCACGTCGCGCACCACCGGGCCGTCGCCGGTGCCGTAGCGGAACCCGAGGGCCTGCCCGGCGAAGTCGAAGTGCGGGCGGTGCTCCTCCAGCAGCGGCTCCAGGACGGCCCGGGCCCGCTCACCGGCCGGGCCGCGCCGGCTCAGGTCGGCCGCGTAGGGCGCGGCGTCGCGGTGCAGGAAGTCGCGCATGCGCCGGGCGTTGTCCTCGCTCTGCCGGCCGTTGAAGTCGGCGACCGGGCGCCGCTCGGCCTCGTACGTGTCGAGCAGGCCGGGCCCGGCCCACCCGGACGCGACCGCGGCGAGCTTCCAGGCCAGGTTGTGCACGTCCTGGATGCCGGTGTTCATCCCGAAGCCGCCGGTGGGCGGGAACGTGTGGGCGGCGTCGCCGGCGACGAAGACCCGCCCGGACGCGTCGCGCCAGCGGGTGACGGCGGTGGTGCCCATCGTCCAGGTGCGCACCGAGCGGATCTGCGGCACCAGGCTGGCGCCGACCGCGTCGGCCACCAGCCGGGCGCTGTCGCGTCCGGCGGCGAGCACGTCGTCGCCGTCGTCGCCGAGTGCGGGTACCTCCAGCAGCCACTCGGCGGTGTCCGCACCGACGCTGATGACGACGCCGCTGACCCGCGGGTTGACGATCCAGTACAGGGCGCTCTCCCGGCCGCGGACCCACGGCGCGAGGTCGGCGACGAAGTGGATGTCGAGCAGCCGCCCGATCGGCGCCGCGGTGACGACGTCGATGCCGGCCCGGGCCCGCATGGTGCCGCGCAGGCCCTCGGCGAGCACGGCGTAGGCGGCCTCGACGACGCCCGGTGCCCCGCCGGGCCCGGTGACGTGGACGCGGACGCCGGTGTCGGGGCCGGTGACCAGGTCGACGGCGCGGGTGCCGCGGCGCACCTCGACGCCGGGCCGCTCGCGCAGGGCCGCGGCGAGCAGCTCCTCGACGCGGTGCTGGGGGCAGATGGTCGGCAGGGCCGGGCCCCAGCCGACCATGCGCATGAGGGCGACGTCGTCGGGTACCAGGTCGATCGTGCCGATCTCGGCGCCGCTGAACGAGCCCAGGAACGACACCCGGGGCATCGTCTCGATCGGCGCGCCGGCCCGCCGCACGGCGTCGGCCAGGCCGAGCTGCCGGAAGATCTCCATGGTGCGGGCGTTGACCATCGTGGCCCGCGGGTGCCGGGCCGCGGTGGCGCGCTCCTCGACGACCACGCTGCGCAGCCCGCGGGCGGCCAGGCACAGCGCGGCGCTGAGGCCGACCGGGCCGCCGCCGACGATCACGACGTCGGTGGTGGTGACGGCGGCCGTCATCGCCGGCCTCCGCCGATCAGGGCCGGGGCCAGGCGACGGCGCACGGCCGCGGCGAGGGGCCGGCGGGCGACAAGGGCAGTGGCGGCGAGCACCGGCAGCCCGGCGACGATCGCGCCGGCGAGGGTGCCGACGAACGCGGTCAGCAGCAGGCCGCGGGCGGCGGGGGCGGTGCGGGCGCGGACGAGCCGGCCCCAGACCCGAAACGCCCGCCCGGCGATCAGGTCGGCCGCGGCGATCGGTACGTCGACGGGGGCCGGGTCGAGCGGGGCCAGGGCGGCGGCGACCGGCTCGCCGCCGATGATCGCCGCCGCGAGGGCCTCGCCGAGCCGCTCCAGCCGGGCCAGCTCCGAGTCGCTGACGCCGGCCTTCGGGAAGCGCCAGAACGCCTCCCGCCGGCCGAGCAGCAGCCAGCGCAGGGTGGTGACGAAGGTGGCCGGGGCGGGTGCGGCGTCGATCGCCGCGACCGTGCCGATGCTGCGGGCGCCGCCCTCGGTGAGCAGGCGGTGGACTTCCAGGGCGGCGGAGTACCACATGTTGCGGCACGCCACGACGGTGAGGACGTCGGCCCCGGCAAAAGGCGCGGCCGCGAGCAGCGAGCGGACCGGGATGGAGGGGGCGAGGTACCACACCTGGTAGCCCAGCACCACGAGGTCCGCGGCCGGCCGCTGCGGCGGGTCGAGGGTGACGGGCACCGCCGCGGCCGGGTCCACCGCCTCCGGGAAGATCCCGAAGAAGCGCCGGACCGGCCACGGGAACGGGTACGGCGCGGCCGGGCGCACCGAGACGACGGTGAGCCGGGCCCCGGCCTTCTCGACCGGCGTCAGCAGGGCCGACAGGACCTCGTCGAGCTGCCCGGTCTGGCTGTAGGTGTACACCGCGATGCTCGGGGCGCCGGCCGCCACGGCGTCAGCCCTCCCGGCCGGCGGCGCCGTCGGCGCTCACCGCGGTCAAGTGCATGAACGCGACCGAGAACCGCCCGGACTCCGGAACCATGCACAGCATAGTGTCGCCGGGGTTGACGAGCCCCTCCGACATGATCTCCTCGAGGATCACGTAGATGCTGGCGCAGCCGATGTTGCCGACGCTCGGCAGGTTGCTGTACCACGCCTCGGCAGCCGGTCCGCGGGTGCCGCGCTTGTGCATCTCGCGCAGCACCATCGTCTTCATCCGCTCACTGGAGTAGTGCGCGGGCAGCCACCGCAGCGTCTCGGGGTCGAACTTGCCCTCGGCCAGCAGCCGCTCGTACTCGTCGATGCCGACCTTCACCAGGTTGGGCAGCATCCCCAGGTTCTGGCGCAGGGCCAGGGCGCCGTCGGCGAGTGCGTCGGCCGGGGTGTCGTAGTCCCACCAGGTCTTCGTGGAGGTGTTGTTCGGCATCCCGAAGTACATGCAGGTGTCGCCGGTGTTGGCGTAGGAGGTGAGGCTGAGCCAGTCGATGCGCAGGCTCAGCCCGTCGGCGCGGGGCCGGTCCTGCACGACCGCCGCCCCGGCGCCGTCGGAGAGCATGTAGCGCAGGAACGCCATCTCCAGGGCGAGCGAGCCCTCCTCGTCGACGGCGCGGACGCCCGCCATCCGCTTGCTCTTGAAGGTGCGGCTGGGAAACTCGCAGGCGCAGGCGACGGTGTTGCGCTTCTCGCCGGACACGACCTGCAGGTAGGCGTTCTTGAGCGCCATCATCCCGGAGTTGCACACGCCGTGGGTGCTGACGATCTCGCAGGGGCCGTTGCCGAGCTCGCCGTGGACCATGCTGGCCATGCCGGGCGCCACGAGGTCGGCGATGGTGGTGCCGGCCGCGATCAGCTCGAGGTCGTCGAGGGCGAGCCCGGAGCGGTCAACCGCCGCGCGGACCGCTGACGCCGCCATCTGCCAGTTGGTGTAGCGCGTCTGCTGGTCCTTGTCGATCGCGTAGTACCGCGTCTTGATGCCCGCGTTGGCCAGGGTCTGCTCGCGCAGGTTGGACGTGGCCCGGCCCACGGTGCCGATGTAGTCCTCGATCTCGTCGTTCGGCACCGGCTCACCGGGCAGGAACCGGCCGAGTGCGGTGATGTATGCCGACATCCGTCAACCTCTCTGCTTCGAACCCTCTGCTTCGACCGGCCCGGTGGCGGCGGCCGCGGTGCGGGCGGCCCCACCGGTCCGGCGCTCGTCGACGAACGTGACCACGTCGCCGACCGTGCGCACCGCGGCGATCCGCTCGTTGTCGAGCTCGACCGCGTACTTGCTCTGCAGGACCTGCGCCATGCCGATGAGGTCCAGCGAGTCGAGGTCGAGCTCACCGAACAGGTCGGTCGCCTCCGTCACCCCGCGCGGGTCCACGGCGCAGCGGGAGGCCAGCAGGGAGATCACGTCGCCGAGGATCTCGTCCCTGAGCGTCACGTGTGCCTCGCATTTCCGTCGTCGTCCGGTGATGGGACCGTGTCGCCGGGGGAAGCTGGACGGTCCGGGAGCTGCCGATCGGTGACCGGCACGCGCTCAAGCCTCTCGGTTGACGGCGATCGCGACCATCGGGAGATGCCCGCTGACGGACCCTGAATCAACCGGTGCCGGGGGTGCGCTCGCGATTCGGGGTGAGGGAGGAGCGGCCCGTGCGGGGCAGCCCGGGGGCGGCGGTGGCCGGGCGGGCCCGCTCGACGGCCCGGGCCAGCAGCGTGCGCGAGGAGATGCCGAGCTTGTTGAAGATGCGGGTCAGGTGGGTCTCGACGGTCTTGCCGCTGAGCAGCAGCGCGGACGCGATCTGCCGGTTGGTGCGCCCGGCCGCGACGAGCTCGGCGATCTGCCACTCCCGCTCCGACAGCGGCAGCGGCGCACCGTCGGCGCCGTCGGCCGCGGTGACCGGCTGCACGGACGTGCGTCGCCCGAGCCGGCGCAGCTCCCGCCCGGCCTCGTCCTCGTAGCGGCGGGCACCGCAGCGGCGGAACTCGTCGAGCGCGGCCCGCAGCCGGGCGGCGGCGCGGTCCCGGTCCCCGGCCAGGGCCAGGGCGCTGGCCTCGACCAGCCGGTCGCGGGCCGCCTCGACGGGCACGCCGGCGGCCTCGCCGGCCTCGGCCGCGACCCGGGCCGCCAGCCCGGCCTCGGCCGCCTGCCGGGCGGCCAGGTGCACGACCGCCCGGGCGCGGGCGGCGGTGGCCGCGGCCCGGGCCAGCCCGGGGGCGTCGTCCGCGGCGCTGCGCAGCAGGGCCTGCAGCTCCACCCCGGCGAGGTCGGGCCGGCCGTCGTCGAGGGCGGCCCGCACCAGCCGGTACTGCCACCGGCACGCCTCCACCGGATCGAGCACTGGCGCCATCCGCTGCAGCCGCCGCACGTTGTCGGCGCCGGCCTCGAGGTCGCCGATGTCGAGGCGGACCTCGCCGCAGGCCCGCTCGGCCGCGGCCAGCAGGCCGGGGTCGCCGCCGGCGGCCAGGGTCGCCTCGGCGACGAGCCGGGCCGCGCCGCTGTCGTCACCGGCCGCGACGAGCAGCTCGGCCCGCAGCGCCAGCGCCCGGATCAGCAGCGGCCGGGCGTCGCCGAGCCGGGCCAGCTCGGCCACCGCCTCGGCCGCCTCCCCGGCCGCGGCGAGCCGGCCCAGCAGCAGGTGGGCGCGCGCGGCGAGCAGCGCGGCCGGGGCCCGCCACCAGGTGCGGTCGGTGTTGGCGGGGTCGCCCGGGAGGCGGGCCAGCACGGCCGGGACCTCGGCGTGCCGGCCCACGAGCAGGCCCAGCGCGGCCACCGCCAGGACGGCCTCGGGCAGGGCGGCCAGGTCGGCGTCGGACGCGTCGGCGAGGGCGGTCAGCGCGGCCCGGGAGGTGGCCCGCGCGGGCTCGGTCCGCCGGGCGCCGAGCTCGCCCAGGCCGACACAGGCCCGGGCCAGGGCGAGCGGGGCCGGGCCGAGCCCGGTGGCCCAGCTCAGGGCCCGGGCGGCGCAGTCGCGCAGCCCGGCGAAGTCGTCCGCCTGCAGCGCCGCACCGGCCGCCGCCGCCCACAGCGACACCAGCAGGCCCGGCTCGGCGTCGGCGGGTTCGAGCTCGGCCCGCAGCAGCGGCAGGCCGGCCGGGGCGTCGCCGGTGAGCAGCGCGACCAGGGACCGCTCGCGCAGCACCGACAGCCGCCGGCCCGGGGATCGGGCCAGGGCGGCGTCGAACGCGGTGAGCGCCTCCCGCAGCCGCCCGGCCCGGGCCGCGGCGCTGCCCAGCGCGTGCAGCGCCTCGGCGTGCGCGGCGGTGTCGCCGCTGGTCAGCACGGCCGCCGCCCGGGACCACTCGACTGCCTCCTCGGGCCGGTCGCGCCCCGCCTGCCGGCCGGCGGCGAGCAGGTCGGCGGCGGCCGCCGGGTCGGGTGCGACGGCCGAGCGGGCCAGGTGCGGGGCGCGGGCGGTGACCGGGGCCCGGTCGAGCTGCCGCACGATGCGCCGGTGCACGGTGCTGCGCCGGCCGGGCCGGACGAGCTGGTAGAGCCCGTCGCGCAGGACGGGGCGCTGAAACTCGAAGCAGCGCGGGATCGCCGTCGCCCGGATCAGCTCGGCCCCGACGAGCTCGTCGGCGGCGGCGAGGGCGGCATCCTCACCGAGGCCGGCGGCGCTGCGCGCGACGGAGACGTCGAACGGGTCGCCGGCGACCGCGGCCGTCAGCGCGAGCTTGCGGGCGTCGTCGCCGAGCCGGGCCAGCTCCTGGCGCAGGACGGCGAGGATGGCGGCCGGGACGGGTTCGGGGTCGCGCTGCTCGCCGGCCCGGATCAGCTCGGTGAGGTACAGGGGGTTGCCGCCGCTGCCGCGCAGCAGCTCGGCCCGGCGGCGCGGGCCGCGGACGGGTGCGAGCAGGTGCGCGGCCTCGGCCTCGTCGAGCGGGCCCAGGCGCAGCATCACGCCGGGCACCTCGGTCTTGGCCGGCAGCCGCTCCAGAGCCTCGTCGGCGTGGCTGCTGCGCCAGCCGACGACCAGCAGGAGCCGGCCCTTGACCGGCCGGTCGAGCAGGTGCGCGACGAACGCGACGGTCTCCCGGTCGGCCCAGTGCAGGTCGTCGAGGACGAGCATGACGCCCTGCGGGTCGGCGAGGCGCTCCAGCAGGATCCGCACGGCCCGGGTGGCCCGGTAGGCGGGGTCCTGCAGGGCGCCGAGGCTGGCGGTGTCGTGGCCGGCCAGCGACGGGAAGACCCGGGCGAGGTCGCCGAGGCGGTCGCCGGCCAGGCCCTGCAGCCGCTGCGGTTCGAGGCCCTCGAGGTAGTCGTCGAGGGCGTGGACGAGCAGGCCGAACGGCACGTGCCGCTCGAACTCGGTGCCGCGGCAACGGATCACCATGTACCCGTGCCCGGCCGCCTCCTCGGCCGCCTCGTTGATCAGCCAGGTCTTGCCGATGCCCGGCTCACCGACGACGAACACCCAGGCCATGCCGCGGCCCGCCGCCTCCATCGCACGCTGGATCCGGTGCCGCTCGCGTTGTCGCACGGTGCCGGCCGCTTCGATGCTGCGCAGAGTCATCCGCTCCCCCGTGGTCGTTGTCGATCCAGGTCGGCTCCGGGTGGCACGCGCCATGACCGGCGGGGCCCCGGCGCCGGTGTGACGGCCGCCGTCACGGGCTGCGGATGACCTGCGCGGCGTATGCGAGGCCGGCCCCGAAGCCGATGAGCAGGGCCCACGAGCCGGGTGCGAGGCGGCCCTGCTCCCGCAGCCCCGCGAGGGCGAGCGGGATCGAGGCGGCCGAGGTGTTGCCGGAGCGGACGATGTCGTCCGCGACGGGCGTGCCGGGCTTGAGGTCGAGCTGCCCGGCGACGCGTTCGATGATGCGCAGGTTGGCCTGGTGGGGCACGAGCGCGTCGATCTCGGCGAGCGTGAGGCCGGCCGCCTCGACCGCGCGGCGGCCGATGTCGGGCACGGCGTCCACCGCCCAGCGGAAAACCTCCCGGCCGGCCATCGCCATCGTGGGCCAGGCCAGTTCGGGGCGGTCGCGGTACTCCACCCAGCTCGAAGCATGCCCGATGAGGTGCCGGCGCGACCCGTCGGCGCCCCACACGGTCGGGCCGATGCCCATGTCGACACCGGGCCCGACGATCGCCGCGCCCGCGCCGTCGCCGAAGAGCAGGCCGGTGGTGTCGTGGGGCGAGACGATGTCCGTCATCCGCTCGACGCCGACGAGCAGCACGTGCCGGGCGGCGCCGGCGCGGACCATGGCGTCGGCGAGGCCCAGGCCGTAGGAGAACCCGGCGCAGGCGGCGTCGATGTCCAGCGCCGCGGCCCGCACCGCGCCGCACAGGGACGCGATCTCGGGTGCGGCGGCCGGGCTCTGCCGCACGTCGGACATGGTCGCGACGAGCACCATGTCGACGTCCCCGGCGGCCACACCGGCCGTGCTGAGGGCCTGTCCGGCGGCGTGGACGGCCATCGCGGCGATGGTGTCGCCGGGCCCGGCGTGCCGGCGGGCCCGGATGCCGGTGCGGCGGCGGACCCATTCGTCGGTGTGGCCGGTGGCCGGGAGCAGCTCGGTGTTCGCTACGACTCGGGGCGGCCGGAAGGTGCCGATACCCAGCACCTGGCTACCCTGGACACGCGTGATCGGTCGCACGGAGATGCGGGTTCCTTCCGTTCGTCAGCCTCGCCGTAGACCACGCGGACGATTCGCGTCGCCTGCCGGGCTCTCGAACCTGGTGCGGCAGCGGCCTCCTCGCCGTCCGCACCCATCTCCATGTCGCTTCCCCCGCCGTCGATACTCATACTTTGCGCGACCGCACCGCCACAGCAGGTGAGGAAAACGTGCAACATCTGAACATCAGGGCATCGATGCAGTTGAATTTGTTAACGAGCCTTGACGCATTTGTGACGTGCGTTACCTCCGGATCACGCCGGCCACCGGCCCCGGCCGCGCGATCCGCGGCCCGGTGCGCCAAGCGCTTCGCCATGCCGGCGATGGGTAGGGTCGTGGGCATGGCGGCGGAGGTCGTGTTCGAGACGCACTCGTGGAGCGAGGACAACGACAGCGGCGTCGCCAGCGGCTGGCGGCCGGGCCGGCTGTCGCCGCGGGGACGCGACCTCGCGATCGAGCTGGGCCGGCGGCGCCGGGACGGCGTCGACGTGGTGCTGAGCTCCGACCTGCGGCGCGCGGCCGAGACCGCGGAGCTCGCCTTCCCGGACGGCACCGTGCCGATCCTGTACGACTGGCGCCTGCGGAAGTGCGACTACGGTGACGGCAACGGGATGCCGGCGGCGCAGCTGCACGAGCACCGCGAGCGGCACCTGGACGAGCCGTACCCGAACGGGGAGAGCTGGCGGCAGGCGGTGCGCCGGGTGAGCGGCGCCCTGCGCGACATCGCCGAGCGCTGGGACGGGCAGCGAGTCCTGATCATCGGCCATGTGGCGACCCGCTGGGCCCTGGATCACCTCGCCGGCGGCGTGCCGCTGGAGGAGCTGATCACCGCCGACTTCGGCTGGCGAGAGGGCTGGGAGTACCGCCTGACGGTGTGACGCCCCGCCCGCGGGTCAGGGTTTGCGGGCGACGCCGCCGTAGAGGGCGGCCTGGGCGTCGGTGAGGTCGGCGGCCGTGTCGGGGCGCCACTGCAGGATCGGGACCACGCCCGGGTCGACGAGGTCGAGGCCGTCGAAGAAGCGGGTGACCTCGGCGCGGTCGCGCAGCCGGGTGGTGATGCCCTGGGCTCGCATGATGGCGGTGAAGCGGGCCCACTCCGCGGGCTCGTAGTCGGCGGTGATGTGGGACAGGACCAGGTAGCTGCCGCTGGGCAGGGCGGCCAGGAGGCGGCGGACGATCTCGTAGGGGCCGTCGTCGTCGGGGACGAAGTGCAGGATCGCGTAGAGCAGCAGCGCCACCGGCCGGGCGAGGTCGATGTTGTCGCGGAGCTCGGGGGCGTTCAGGATGCCCTCGACGTCCTGGAGGGTGGAGTCGACGTACGCGGTGCGGCCCTCGGGCTTGCTCGTGAGCAGGGCGCGGGCGTGGGCGAGCACGATCGGGTCGTTGTCGACGTACACGATGCGGGCGGTGGGGTCGACGGACTGGGCGATCTCGTGGACGTTGGGTGAGGTCGGCAGGCCGGTGCCGATGTCCAGGAACTGGCGCACGCCCGCCTCGGCCAGGAACCGCACGGTGCGGGCCAGGAACGCCCGGTTCTGCAGCGGTGCGGTGGCCGCGTTGGGGTTGACCTGCAGGCCGGCCTGGGCGGCGGCCCGGTCCGGGGCGAAGTTGTCCTTGCCGCCGAGCAGGTAGTCGTACACCCGGGCGGGGTGCGGCCGGTCGGTGTCGAAGGGCGCCGCCATGGGGCCTGCCTCCTGGAGGTGGGTAGCGCCTGCTGTACCCCGGTTGGCCAGTGCGCTGCATCGTCAGCCGTCGAGGAGCACCTTAGCGTTTTCCTTGCGCGCATTCACCACCACCACGATCGATGCACCCGGAAACGGAGACGAACCATGTCCGTCATGACCGCTAACGCCGCCGCTGTGCGCGTGGAGGCCCTGACCCGCACGTACGGCAGCGGGACGCAGGCGGTGCACGCCCTGGCCGGCGTGGATGCCGCGTTCGCCCGGGGCACGTTCACCGCGGTGATGGGCCCGTCGGGCTCCGGCAAGAGCACGCTGCTGCAGGCCGCCGCCGGGCTGGACCGCCCGACGTCGGGCCGGGTCTTCATCGGCGACACGGAGCTGTCGCGGCTGTCCGAGACGCGGCTGACCGAGCTGCGCCGCGGCCGGATCGGCTTCATCTTCCAGGCGTTCAACCTCATCGGCGCGCTGAGCGTGGCCGAGAACATCGAGCTGCCGCTGCGCATGGCCGGCGCCGCCCCGGACCCGGCCTGGCTCGCCCACGTGGTGGCCCGGGTCGGGCTCGGCGAGCGGCTGCGGCACCGGCCGGCCGAGCTGTCCGGCGGCCAGCAGCAGCGGGTGGCGATCGCCCGGGCCCTGGTGAGCCGGCCCGACGTGGTCTTCTGCGACGAGCCGACCGGCGCGCTGGACACGACCACCGCCGCCGACGTCCTGGCGCTGCTGCGGGCGATCGTCGACGAGCACGGGCAGACGGTGGTGATGGTGACCCACGACCCGGTCGCCGCCTCCTACGCCGACCGGGTCGTGGTCCTCGCCGACGGCCGGATCGTGCGGGACGTGCCGCAGCCGGGCGTGTCGGCGATCGCCGCGATGCTCGCCTCCCTCGACCGCCGCGCCGCGGCCGTGGAGGGCTGAGCGATGCGCCGCCTGGCTCTGCGCATGCTGCGCAACCGCCCCGGGACCGCGATCGCGACGCTGCTCGCGCTGACCGCCGGGGCCGTGATCCTCACCGCGATGGGCGTGCTCGTCGAGTCGGGGCTGGGGTACTCGCCCCCGCCGGGCCGCTACGCCGCGGCCGACATCGTCGTCGCCCGCCCCGAGATCACCATCACCACCCGCGACCTCGACGGCTCGCCACTGCACAACACGGTCGGGCTGCCGGAGGGCGGGACCGTCCCGGTGTCTCTGGCCGGGCCGCTGCGCGGCGTGCCCGGTGTCGCGTCCGTCGTCGTCGACGACGCGGTGCCCGTGGCGGTCGGCGGGCGCCCGGCCGAGGGGCACGGCTGGAGCAGTGCGGGGCTCATGCGGTACACCCTGGAGCGTGGCACTGAGCCGAAGGCCGACGACGAGATCGTCGTTGCGGCGGGTCTGGGACTGCGGCCCGGGTCCACTGTGGACGTCGTCGTGGGCGGGCAGCCACTGCAGCTCAAGGTCAGCGGCGTCGGGTCCGCCGACGCCGTGTTCTTCACCGACGCGCGGATGGCCGCGCTGTCGGCGCACCCGGGCCGGGCCCTCGCCATCGCGCTGCAGGTCGCACCGGGCGCGGACCGCGACGCCGTGGCGGCCGCGGTGGCCCGCACGGCCGGAGCCGATGCGCGGGTGTACTCCGGTGCCGATCGCGGCTCCGCACTGCGCTCCGCGGACCGGGCGGCCCGGGAGCTGCTGATCGCGGCCGGCGGCGGCTTCGGCGGCTACGTCGTGCTGCTCGTGGTCTTCGTCGTCGCCGGCACGGTCGGGCTGTCGGTCCGCCACCGGCGCCGGGAGCTGGCGCTGCTGCGGGCGATCGCCGCGACACCGCGCCAGGCCCGCCGCCTGATCATGACCGAGGCCGGGTTCGTCTCCCTGATCGCCGTGGTCCTCGGCGTCCCGGGCGGGCTCGGCGCGGCGCAGTGGCTGCACGGCGAACTGGTCGGCCGCGGGTTCCTGCCGGCCGGCTTCCCGATGCGGCCCGGCGCGCTGGCGGCGGCCGCCGTGGCGCTGCTCACGGTGCTCTCGGCGGTCCTGGCCGCGCTGATCGCGGCCCGGCGGATCACCCGGGTCAAGCCGGCCGAGGCGCTGGGCGAGGCCGCCGTCGAACCGGCCCGGGGCGGGCGCGTCCGGCTGATCTTCGGCGTGGTGTTCCTCGCCGGCGCGGTGAGCTCCAGCTCCTTCACCCTGGCCGCGTCGGGCCAGACGGCGCTGGCCGGTGCGCTCGGCATGCTGTACCTGTTCGTGGCCGCCGTCGCGCTGCTGGCCCCGTGGATCAACGCCTTCGCGGCCCGGGTGCTGACCCCGCCCCTGCGCGCGCTGTTCGGGGCGAGCGGCCGCCTGGCCGCGGCGAACCTGCACGCCAACGCCCGCGGCGGCGCCGCCGTCCTGACCGCCCTGGTGCTCGCCGTGGGCTTCGGCGGCTCCGTGTGGTTCGTCCAGGACAACATCGAACGCGGCACGCTCGCCCAGGGCCGGGCCGGGCTGCGGGCCGAGCGGGCCGTCGTCGCGCCGGCGGGCCTGCCCCCGGCGCTGGCCGACGAGATCCGCCACGTCCCCGGCGTGCGGGCCGCGACGGGCGTGTCGCACACGAGCGTGATCGTCACGTTCATGGGCGACCCGGAGGTGGCCGCGGCCCAGGTCGTCGACCCGGCCGGGCTGGCCGCCACGATGGACCTCAAGGTCACCGAGGGCAGCCTGGACGCCCTGGCCGCGGACGCCGTCGCCGTGTCGTCGCTGCGCGCGTCGACGCAGGGCTGGCACGCCGGGTCGACGGCGGAGGTCCACCTCGGCGACGGCACGCCGGTGCGGCTGAAGGTGGCCGCCGTGTATGACAGCGGCCTCGGGTTCGGCGACTTCACCCTGGCCCGGGCCACTGTCGCCGGGCACACCGCGGCCGCGGCCGACGAGGCGGTGCTCGTGCAGGCCGACGCGAGCGCCACGGCCGCGCTCGACGAGATCGCGGCCCGTTACCCCGGCGGGCGGGTGACCGGCACCGCCGAGCTCACCGCGCAGGTCGGCGCCGACCTGGCCGTCAGCGCCTGGCTCAACCGGCTGCTGATCGGGGTGATGGTCGGCTACGCGGCCCTGGCGGCGGCGAACGTGATGGTCATGGCGGCGCTGTCGCGGCGGCGGGAGCTGGCGCTGCTGCGGCTGGTCGGGGTGACCCGGCGGCAGGCGGCCCGGATGGTGCGGGCCGAGCAGCTGGGCCTGCTGGGCACGGCACTGCTGCTCGGGGTGGCGATCGCCGCGGTGACGCTGACCGCCGTGGTCCGGGGGCTGACGGGGGCGCTGGTGCCGTACGTGCCGCCGCTGGGCGGGGTCATGGTCCTGGGCGGGACGACGCTGCTGGCGCTGACGACGACGATCCTGCCGATCGGGCGGCTGCTGCGGGCGCCGGTGATGGAGCACATCGGCCTGCGCGACTGACCGCGGTGGCCGGGCCCGGCTAGTCTGCGGGTGTGCGGCGCCTCCGCGATCGGCCACCCGGGCAGCGCCGGTCCTTCTACCGGTTCGGCGCGCTGTTCGTGCTCGGCTTCGGCGTGCTCGTCGCGACCCTGATCGGGGTCGTCCACGAGCACGCCGAGTCCGCGCGCCTGCGCGCGGCGGGCGTGCCGGTCAGCGCCGAGGTCACCGGCTGGTCGACGGCCAACCGCAGTGCCCGGCCCTTCGGCTTCGAGATCAGCTACGTCCACGAGGGCTTGGCGCACGCCGCCGGCGTGCACTGCAACCCGCCGAAGTCGTGCCCGATCACGACCGGCGGCCGGATCCGCATCTTCGTGGACCCGGACCGCCCGGAGCACTTCGTGACCGAGTTCGGCGACACGGACGCCTCGACGATCTGGTTCACCAACGCCGGCCTGCTGATCCCGGGCGTCGCGGGGACGCTGTTCGGCGGGCTCGCCGCCTACCAGGCGCTGACCCGCACCGAGCCGGCCCCCCAGGCGCCGCCACGGGGGCCGGGTCACCCGCGCCCGCGCTCCCGCCGGGGCCGTCTGCGCCGCCGGAGGTTCTGAGCGCCGGGTCACGCCGTCCGCGGTGCGGCGGTGCTGTCGCGGACGATCAGCTCGGTGGCCAGCTCGACCCGCGGCGTCTCGATCGTCTCGCCGTGGGCCAGGCGCAGCACGGTCCGGGCGGCCAGCAGGCCCATCTCGGCCAGGGGCTGGCGGACGGTGGTCAGCGGCGGCGACGCCCAGCGGCTCTCCGGGAGGTCGTCGAAGCCGACCACCGAGACGTCGTCGGGCACCCGCAGGCCGCGCTGGCGGACGGCCTCGTACGCCCCGAAGGCCATCTGGTCGCTGGAGGCGAAGATCGCCGTGGGCGGGTCGGCCAGCCGCAGCAGCGCCTCGGCGCCGTCGCAGCCGGACTCGTGGTAGAAGTCGCCCTGCTGGATCAGGTCGGGGTCGGTGGCCAGGCCGGCCGCGGCGAGCGCGGCGCCGTGGCCGTCGAGGCGGGCCCGGCTGCACAGCAGGCGCTTCGGTCCGGCGATGAACCCGATCCGGCGGTGGCCGAGGGACAGCAGGTGCTCGGTGGCGCGCAGCCCGCCGGCCCAGTTCGTCGCGCCGACCGTCGGCACGTCGATGGTGGGCACCCCGGCCGGGTCGATGACGGCGAGGGGGATGTCGAGGCGGCGCAGCTCGGCGTGCATGGGCGGGGTGACGTCGGAGGTCACGAAGATGACGCCGTCGGTCGCGCGGGCGCGCAGGTTCTGCAGCCACTGCCGCGCCGAGGCGGGCTTGTCGTGGATGGCCGAGACGACGGTGCCGATGCCGGTGGCGTGGGCGACCTCCTCGACCCCGCGGATGATCTCGACCGCCCAGGGGCTGTCGAGGTCGTTGAAGACCAGGTCGATGAGGTTGGCGGCGGGCTTGTTGCGGGCGGTGCGGCGGCGGTACCCGTGCTCGCGCAGGATCGCCTCGACGCGCTCCCGGGTCTGGGGCGAGACGTCGCTGCGGCCGTTGAGGACCCGCGACACTGTGGGCACGGACACGCCGGCCTCCCGCGCGATCGCGGTGATGGTGACCCGGCCGGCGTCATCGAGCGTCACGAGCGTCCCCCTCAACGGTTTTCGATATTTTCGCACGTCCGCGTTTTCCGGAACGACCGCCGGAAGTTTCAGTGCCATCTCGACTCGATCGCGCACGTCAGAGCTGCTTAACCGGTCCAGGAAATTTCGGAAAGCTTTGACAGGGGTACCGCCGGCCCGCAGACTTGCGCCATCGACATCCGTCAACCCCGGCGCCCCACCGGGTCATCGCACGCTGCCCTCGAAGGGGAAAGATTGCATGCGTAGTCGTCTCATCGCAGCCGCCGCGGCCATCGCGGCGGCCGCGGCCTTCACCACCGCGATCGTCGGGGCGGCCGGCCCGGCGAACGCCGCGACCTGCAACGGGTACGTCGGGCTCACGTTCGACGACGGCCCGTCCAACGACCACACCCCGGCCATCCTCAACGCCCTGCGCCAGAACGGGCTGCGGGCCACGATGTTCAACGAGGGCCAGTACGCCGCCAGCTACCCGGCCCAGGTCCGGGCCGAGGTGGCGGCCGGGATGTGGGTGGGCAACCACAGCTACACGCACCCGCACCTGATCCAGCAGAGCCAGGCCCAGATCGACTCGGAGATCTCCCGCACCCAGCAGGCGATCGCCAACGCCGGCGGCGGCACCCCGAAGCTGTTCCGCCCGCCCTACGGCGAGACGAACGGCACCCTGCAGTCCGTCGAGTCGAAGTACGGCCTGAAGGAGATCATCTGGGACGTCGACTCCCAGGACTGGAACAACGCCAGCACCGACGCGATCGTCGCCGCGAACGCCCGGCTGACCAACGGCCAGGTCATCCTGATGCACGAGTGGCCGGCCAACACCCTGGCCGCGATCCCGCGCATCGCGCAGACCCTGGCGAGCAAGAACCTGTGCGCGGGCATGATCTCCCCGCAGACCGGCCGCGCGGTCGCCCCGGACGGCGCCACGAACCCGCCGCCGACCACTCCGGGCGGCGGCACCTCGCAGCCGCCCAACAGCCCGCCCCCGGCCAGCAGCCCGCCCCCGGCCGGCGGCGGCGCCTGCTCCGCCAGCTACGCGATCACCAGCTCGTGGCAGGGCGGCTTCCAGGCGTCGGTGACGGTCACGGCCGGCAGCGCGGGCCTGTCGCGGTGGACGGTCAAGTGGACGTTCGCCAACGGCCAGACCATCACCCAGCTGTGGAACGGCACGCTGAGCGTGTCCGGCTCCTCGGTCACGGTGACGAACGTGTCGTACAACGGCAACGTCCCGGCGAACGGCTCGACAAGCTTCGGCTTCACCGGCAACTGGAACGGCAGCAACGCCGTGCCGAGCCTGAGCTGCAGCAGCTGAACGTGGCGGTCGCGTCCCCGGTGCAGGCCGGGGGCGCGGCCGCGCCGATGCCCGGCGACCGGGCCCCGCTACAGTCGTCGCCCATATTTCGGGAGCCGAAGTAAGCCGAACGGCCGATCGCACCACGGTTTGCGGCGATGACAACATTCGTCACGACGGATGTGGCACGGGGGTTACGGAACAGGAGCTCGCCGTGCTGGTGGATCGCGTCGTCGTGCCGTTCGAGGGCAGCGGGGCCGGGGCCGGGCCGCTCACCTGGGGCCAGCAGCAGGTCTGGGAGGCGATGCTCGACATCGGCTCGTCGCTGCCCATGGGTGGCGTCGTGCCGGTCACCGACGGGCGCACCGCCGAGGACTTCGCCGCCGAGCTGCGCTTCCACATGTGCCGCTACCCGTCGATGCGCACGCTGCTGCGCTTCGCCGCCGACGGTACCGTCGAGCAGGAGATCTTCGGCTCCGGCGACGCGGTCCTGGAGGTCCACGAGGCCGGCGGGGGCACCGACCCGGCCACGGTCGCCGAGGAGCTCGCGGCGCAGTGGCGGGAGCGCAAGTTCGACTACGACACCGAGTGGCCGCTGCGGATGGGCGTGGTGCGCCGCGGCGGCACCGTCACCCACGTCGTCGCGCTGATGTGCCACATCGCCGCCGACCTCGGCGGCATCGAGGTCATGATGCGCGACCTCGCCGCCGCCGAGCCGGGCCCGCACACCGCCCCGTCGCCGCTGGACCTGGCCCGGGCCCAGCGCGAACCGGCGGCCCGGCGGCACACGGCGGCGGCGGTGCGCTACTGGGAGAGCCACCTGCGGGCGGTGCCGGTCAGCATGCTCGGCGAGCCGGCCGACCACGGCGACCCCACCTTCTGCCGCATCCACTGGGACTCCCCCGCCACCCACCTCGCCACCGCCCGGGCCTGCGCCCGCCTCGGCGCCGACCCGGCCTGGGTCCTGCTCGCCGCGATCGCCACCGGCCTCGCCCGCACCGGCGTCACCCACGGCCCGTTCGTCGCGCTGGGCATCATCTCCAACCGGTTCCGCCCCGCGCTGCGCGACGCCGTGACCCCGCTGACCCAGGACGGCCTGTGCGTCCTCGACGTCACCGGCGCCACCCCCGACGAGGCGATCGCCCGGGCCCGCACGGCGTCGATGAGCGCGTCGAAGTACGCCTACTACGACCCGGCCGCCCGCGCCGAGCTCTTCACCCGCCTCGCCGCCGACCGCGGCGCCCCGCCCGACCTGCGCGTGCTCTACAACGACAGGCGCACCAGCCCGCCACCCGCCCCGAGCGCCGAGGACCCGCACGCGGCACTGGCGCGCACCACGGCCCGGGAGGAGCCCGCCGCGTTCCTCGGCCCGAAGCTGATGTTCCACATCGCGGACGCCCCCGGCACGGTCAGCGTGACGATGGAGGTCGACACCCGATACCTACCGCTGCCCCTGGCCCGCCGGCTCCTCGCCGACGTGGAGGCGTTCACGCTGTCTGCTATGTAGGCCCCGTAACCGTTCACCGACACCGACCACCCGCTGCGGATGCCGTGGGGCCGCCCCGCGGGGCTGCGCGAGCTGCTCGAGTGGGCCGGCCACCACGTCACCGTGACCGGCCCGCCGGTGCAGCACAAGACCTGGAACCTGGCCGCATTGTTCCGCCTGCCGACCACCGACGGCCCGGTGTGGCTCAAGGCCATCCCGCCATTCGCCGCCGCCGAACCGGCCGCCCTGGCCGCCTACGCCACCGCCGACCCCGCGCTCGTCCCGTCCGTCATCGCCGCCGCGCGCGGCCGCATCCTGCTCAGCGACATCCCCGGCCGCGACGGCTGGAGCGCCACCGACACCGACGTCACAGCGGCCGTCACCCGCCTGGTCGAGGCGCAGGCCCGGCTCACGACGCCGCTGACGGGCGGACCGGACCGGCGCCCGGCAGTACACCCCGCAGTGGGGCCGCCTCGACGACTGCGGCCTGCCCACACCCTCGTGCGCGGCGACTTCCACCCCGGCAACTGGCGCGTGACAGCGGCCCGGCCGGTCCTGTTCGACTTCGCCGACGCCCACCTGGGCCACCCGGCCCTGGACGGCTGCCGGGCCGCCGGGTTCCTGCCCCCGGCCCGCCGCCCGGCCGCCGCGGCCGCGTGGATCGCCGCCTGGACCAGGGCCTGCCCGGCGTCCCGCCCGGCCGCGGCCCTGCGAATCGCCGAGCCGCTGTCGCACCTGTCGTACGCGCTGCGCTACCAGGAGTTCCTGGACAACATCGAGCCCACCGAACGCCGCTACCACCACGGCGCCCGGCCGCCGCTGTCCGCGACGCCCTGGCCGCCGCCCGGCCCGACGCCGCCTGGGCGTAGCGCCGCTACGCGGCCGGCGCGCTCGGCATCGGGCCCAGCGCTGGTCCGGGCCGGTGCCGCCGGCGGTGGCCAGGGCGGCTGCCGCTCTTCGGGTCCTGGATGCGGTGTCACTCGTCCGGCAGGGCGGCTTCGGCGTCCTGGGCGTGGGCCGGGATGAAGACGGCCAGCAGGGCGGCCAGGACGGCGGCGCCGGCGCAGATGGCGAACAGGGTGCGGTAGCCGGTCAGCGACGGCAGGGCGTGGCCGGCCAGGGTGATCGTCATCGCGGCCAGGATGCCGCCGCCGATGGCGCTGGCCAGGGAGCTGCCGACGCTGCGGAAGAGGGCGTTGAGACCGTTCGCGGCGGCCAGTTCGGCGCGGGGGGCGGCGTGGATGATGAGGCCGGGCATGGCCGCGTATGCGATGCCGGTGCCCGCGCCCGAGATCGTGGCGCCGACGACGACCTGCCAGAGCGAGTCGACGAGCACGATGCGGGTCACGAAGCCGGCGGCGATGATCAGGGAGCCGATGATCAGGGCGGTCCGCGGGCGCAGGCGGGCCGAGAACGGCGACAGCAGCAGCATCGCGATGCCGCCGGGGAGCATGCACAGGCCGCCGACGAGAATCGACTTGCCGAAGCCGTACCCGGTCGCGGCCGGCGCCTGCACGTACGACGCGGTGCCGATGAGCGTCGCGAACAGCGCGAACCCGACGCACAGCGACGCGATGTTCGTCAGCAGCAGCGACGGGCGGGCCGTCGTGCGCACGTCCACCAGCGGCGAGGCCCGGCGCAGCTCCACGAGCACGAACACGACGAGCAGGACCACTGCCGCGGTGAGCAGCCCGATCGTCCACGGGTCGGTCCAGCCCCACGACGCGCCCTGCGCGAGGGGCAGCAGCAGCGCCAGCATCGCCGCGCCCAGCAGGACGGTGCCGATCAGGTCCATCCGGCCCTTCGCGACCCGCTTCGGCTCCTTGACCAGCAGGACGATCCCCGGCACCGTCAGCACCCCGCCGGCGACGCAGATCCAGAACAGCCAGTGGTAGTCGGCGTACTGCGCGACAAGCCCCGCCAGCGGCAGGCCCAGCGCGCCGCCGACCCCGAGCATGGCGCTGATCAGGGCGATCCCGGCGGGCGCGTGCGCCCTGGGCAGGGTCACCCCGATGAGGCTGATGGACAGCGGTACCGCGGCGACCGCCAGCCCCACCACCGACCGCCCGATGATCATCGTCGTGAGGTTGTGCGCGAGCGCGCAGATCAGCGACCCGGCGATCAGCGCGCCCAGCGTGACCAGCAGCATCCGCCGGGTGCCGAACAGGTCGCCGAGCCGGCCGAACGCCGGGACCGCGACCGCACCGACAAGCAGCGTCGACGTCAGGATCCAGGCCACCCCGTCGCCGCCGGCCCTGAGGTCGACGGCCAGCTCGGACAGCACCGGCACCAGCAGCGCCTGGGTCAGCGACACCATCAGCGCCGCGGTGCCGATGACGAGCACGACGATCAGCTGCGCGCCGGTCCAGCGCGGGCGCACCTCGGCGCCGGTCGACGACACCAGCGCATCGTCGGCGGTGTTGGTGGTCATGGGCAAGGGCTCCAACCGGCGAGGAAAGTGGCACAGACTGCCACGAGGCAGAGCCTGCCACGATATCGTCGCGACCGGGGCGCTCGCGGGGTGCCGTGAGACCGCCCTCACACTGAACCCATAACCCGGCCGACCGTAAGGAGCCGCCCGATCGAGACCCTCCGCGACCGCAAACGCGAGCAGAGCCGCGCCGCCACCGTCGAGGCGGCCTGGCGGCTGTTCATCGAGCGCGGCTACGACCACGTCACCGTGCAGGACATCTGCGCCGCCGCGGCCATCGCCCCGCGCACGTTCCACCGCTACTTCGCGGCCAAGGAGGACGTCGTCGCCGAACCCGTCCGCCGCATGACCGCCCTCGCCCACGAGCGCATCGCCGCCGCCCCGCCCGGCACCCCCGACGCCGAGGTCCTGCGCGAGGCCATGCTCGCCGTCGGCCGGTTCGTCATCGACCACCGCGAACTGCTCACCGCCCTGCGCACCGTCGCCCGCGAGTCGGCCCACCTGCGCGGCACCCAGCCCGGCGTGCGCCCCGACGAGGAGCACACCATCGCCGAACTCCTGCGCACCCGAACCGAACAGCCACGAGCCACGACCACCGAGCCGGGGGCCCCGGGGTCGCCGCGCACCCACTCCCCGCACCCCCGGCCGGGTGACTGGCGCCGCCGGCTCCTCGTCGGGTGCACCGTCGCCGCGCTGCGGATCTGGTACGACGAGTACCTCCGCGCCGACCTGGACGACCCGATCGCCCACCTCGACGAGATCCTCCGCGCGGTGCACATCGAACCGGGACGCCTTCTCGTTTAAACCTCCGTGCGCCGCCTGCTCGCCCTCGTGCTCCTCCTGACCGCCGTCGCCGGGCTCGCCGGACCCGCGGCCGCCGGGTTCGCCCAGCCGGCCGTCGTCAGCGAACGACCCGTCGCCTGGACGCCCGACGTCCTCAACGGCACCGTCACCGCCATCGCCGTCCTCGGCGCCACGGTCGTCGTCGGCGGCGACTTCACCCAGCTGGCGGACCCGTCGACGCACCGGAAGTACAACCGCGGCTATCTCTTCGCCTTTGCCCTTGGCACGGGGCGCATCCTCGACGCCACGGCGACCCTCGACGGCCCCGTGACCGCCCTCGCCACCGCGCCCGACGGCAGCGGCGTGTTCGTGGCCGGGAAGTTCGCGAAGGTCAACGGCGCGCCGCGGACCGGCCTGGTCAAGCTCGACCCCACCACCGGCGCCGCCGTCCCCGGGTTCACCGCCACCGCCGGCAAGGGCCAGATCCGCTCCCTCGCCGCCGCCGGGCCGTGGCTGTACGCCGGCGGCACGTTCACCCAGCTCGGCGGCCTGCCCCGGGTCGGCCTGGCCCGCCTCGACGCCACGACCGGCGCCGCCGACCCCGCGCTCGACCTGCGCCTCGCCCGCCGCAACCGGGGCCTGGTGAAGGTGGAGCAGGTGGCGGCCCAGGGCTCCGCTGTCGCGTTCGTCGGCGCGTTCGACACCGTCGCGGGCCGGCCGCGCCCGCAGATCGCCGTCGCGGACGCCGCGAGCGCCGCCGTCACGGACTGGTCGACCGACGCCTACACCGGCCGCTGCAACACCCTCTACGACAGCTACCTGCGCGGCGTCGACATCGCCCCCGACGGCACCTGGCTCGCCGTCGCCGCCACCGGCGGCATGGCCGGCCCGACCCGCATGTGCGACAGCGCCGCCCGCTTCGACCTCACCGGCTCCGGCAACCACAAACCCACCTGGGTCAACCGTACCGGCGGCAACACCCTCTGGTCCGTGGCCATCTCCGGCACCGCCGTCTACGTCGGCGGCCACATGCAGTGGATGGACAACCCGAAGGGCCACAAGACCCGGGGCCCCGGCGCCACACCCCGCTCCGGCATCGCCGCCCTCGACCCCGCCACCGGCACCGCCCTGCCCTGGAACCCCGGCCACAGCCGCGGCGTCGGCGTCGGCGTCCTGCTCACCTGCCCGGCCGGCCTCCTGATCGGCTCGGACACCGACCAGGTGGCCGGCGAGTACCACGGCCGCATCTCCCTGCTGCCCACCGCGTAGCGCCCGCCCGACCCGGTCCGCCGGCGGCGGCGCTGCACATCGGCGCCGGCGGATACGCCGTGGACGCCGGCGGGCCCGCGGCCGCATCATCGACCGGTGACCGGCACCGACCGCGACCTGTTCGCAGCCCTCGGCCCGGACGAGCGGGCGCTGCTGGCCTGGGTCGCACCGCAGCTGGACGCCGACGCGATCGACACGATCGCCGCGGCCGACTACGGCGCCGACATACCGCAGTACCGGCGGGCGCTCACCGAGCTGGTGCACAGCCCGTGGCTGCCCGACCACCTCATCGGCAACCCCGCCGAGGTCCTGGCCCTGACCCGGTGGACAGCACCGGCCGACCGGCGCGGGCACCTGCAGCGGCTGTTCGCCTGCACCCTGCTCGTGCGGGCCGTCACCGCCGACGGCAATCCCGTGGACTCCCTCGCCCCGCTGGTGGACTCGGCCCGGGAGCTCGCAGCGCCGGCCCGCGACGCCGCGGTGCGCTTTCTGGCCTGGTGCCGCCTGCACCGGCCGGGCGACTGGCGCGACGACCCGTCGTCGCCGATGTTCCTCACCCTCGCGGTGCTGCTGCTGTCGGCGGAGACGCCGGCCGCGCCCGCACTGGCCGCCCTCCTGGTCGAGGAGCTGGACGCGACCCTGCACGACCCGGACCTCCCGTGGCGGCGGCGTCCCCGGTCGCCCCTGTTCACCCGCCGCGGCACCGACTCCGCCACCACCCGCCGGCTGTGGTCGGCCCTCGTGACCCGCTGCCTGGTGGACAACCCCGCGGTCACCGACCCGCGGCTGACCGCGCTGGGTAACGCCCTCGGCGCCGGCGCCGCCACCCCGATCGCCGAGCTCCGCGCACTGTTCACCGACGCGACATAGCGCGGGCGCCCGCCCACACCGGCCGCTCAGAGCGCTAGCCGGCGATCTGGGTCCGGACCGCTCAGCTCGACGGCGTCCGGACCGGCCGCGCTCAGAGCACCTCGGCCAGGAAGTCGGTGAACTGCCGCCAGCTGCGCCGGTCCGCGGTCGGGTGGTAGACCTCGCCGGGGATCGTGTAGCCGTGCTCGGCGCCCGCGTACGTCGTCACCTGCCAGTCGAGGTCGTCGCGGGTGCGCAGCTCGTCCTGGAACGCGGCCACCGCCGAGTCCGGCACGACCGGGTCCGCGCCGCCGGTCAGGACCAGGACCGAGCCGGTGATGGCGGCGACGTCGGCGGGCTCGTGGGTGACCAGGCGGCCGTGGAACGAGACAGTGCCCTTGAGCGGGGCGCCGGTGCGGGCGAACTCCAGGGCTGCGGAGCCGCCGAAGCAGTACCCCATGACGGCGATCCTGTCCCGGTCGACCGCCGGGCTCTTCACCGCCTCGTCGTAGGCGGCCCGGACGCGCGCCCGGAGCAGCTCCAGGTCTCCGTAGTACTTCCCCGCCTCGGCCCCGGCGTCCTGCGGGTTGTCGAAGCGCCGGCCGGTGCCGTACACGTCGACGCAGAACGCGTAGTACCCCAGCCGGGCCAGCATGTGCGCCCGCGCCTTCGGGTACTCCCGCAGCCCCGTCCAGTCGTGCACGACAAGCACCGCCGCCTTGGGTCCCGCCACCGCCTCGTCGTGCACCGCGAACCCCTCCATGGGCTGCCCGTCGTGCTCGTACGCGACGACGGTCTCCGAGATGCGAGCGTTCGCCGGGGCCGGGACGGAGTCGAGCAGCTGCTGGTACTCCGCAGAGAAGTCGGTCATGATCCGCACTTTACGTCGTCGCCCATGCTGCCTCCGCCGCCACACTGCGTTCGCCGTCCTAGGAAGCTAGGAACCAATCTTCACGACGGGGAATCGATCCTCGGCGCCCGCCCGCTGCTCGGCGCGGGCTGGGCCATCCTGGCCGAGGAGCCGGCCGCCGCACCGTCGCTCGCGGCGGTCGCCGGGCGCGCCGGCCTGGCCCGCCCCTCGGCGTGCGAGTGCTTCCGTTCGCGCCGGGACCTGCTCGACGCGCTGATCCAGGGCGTGTTCCCGCTGGTCGGCCCGGGTGACCGACACGGCGGGCGCGGCGGGCGCGCAGGTGCTGGCCTACGTCGACACCAACCTCGCGCTCGTCGCCGAGGGCGAGCACGCGGTGGCCCGGGCCCTCGCCGCGATCGCGCCCGGCCGGCAGCTGGACGACGGCAGCCGCGCCATGCACGAGCAGCTGTCGCGCCCGCTGATCGACGCGCTGCGGGCGCGACACCGGCCCGACCCGGCAACGACCGCCGAGCTGATCAACGCGATCGTCTACAGCGCATCGAGCCTCATCGAGGCGGGCGGCGACACGGCCCGCATCCGCGCCCGCGGCCGAGCTGCTCGCGCCGTTCCTGCGCGACGCGCACTGACGGACCCACGCCGGGGCGATCCCGGTCAGCGGAGCCGGCGAATGTGTTCGACGGCCCGGCCGAAGTACGGGTGCGCCACCGGCCGGGTCAGGAGGTCCGCGAGCGCGTAGAGGTCGAGGGCCCGGCTCAGCTCGCGCCAGTCCGGCGGCAGGTCCCCGCCGGCCGCTGCGAACCCGGCGGCGAAGGCGTCCGCGAAGCCGGGCGGGCGCGGCTCGCGCAGCATGTTGCCGAGGTCGAAGAGCGGGCTGCTGCTGTACGCGTACTCCCAGTCGAGCACCGCCACCACCGCGTCGCCCCGGGCCAGGAGGTTCTTCGGGTTGTAGTCGGCGTGCACCAGTGACCTGGCCCCGGCGAGCGGGCCGAGCCGGGCGGCGGCCTGCGTGGAGTACCGCAGCAGCCGCCGTTGTTCGTCGGGGCTCAGCACCGCACGGCCGTTGCCCTCGCGCAGGCACCGCTCCACCCAGACGTCGAGAGCGCTCGTCGGCTCCGTCCCGTCCGGCTGGAGCCGGCCGTCGAAGAACCCGGGCGCGGCGAACGTGACGGTCCCGAGCCGGGCCAGCATCTCCCCCGCCGACCGGCCGAACCCGGCGGTGAGCACCGGTGGCGAACCCTCGGCGAACCGGGACAGCAGCACGCCGGCCGCGGCGTCGGCGGTCACGACCTCGGGGACCGGGACCACGCCGGCCAGGCGGCCGGCGAGCGCGACCTCCTTGGCGCAGGCGTTCGTCCCGCGGTAGCGGCGCAGCACGTAGCGGTGCCCGCGCGCGGTCACGAGCAGCTCGTTGTCGTTGCTGTGGCCGCCGGTCAGCGCGGCGCGGTGGATGATCCGCTCGCCGGGCAGCGCCCTGGCGAGCCACGCACCGACGCCGGCATCGTCCACCCCGAAACCCTAACGTTCCTGTGGGAAGATGACGGCCGTGGCAGAGGCCCTCGACCGGCACGAGCGGCGGCGCCGGGCGGCGCTGGCGGGCGTGTCGGCCCGGCTGCGCGCGGTCGGCATCGAGCCCGCGTTCGGCGTGCTCACGCAGTACTACGACTTCTACGGCAAGGTGCCCACCGGCCTGACCGGGCTCACCGTCGACGAGCCGCACGGCACGGGGCGGATGCAGGTCACCGTCGTCGCCGCGGAGCGCCTGGTGCCGCCGGGCGAGGGCGGGCTGTCGGCCGACGGGCACGTGTGGACCCGCGACGTCGACATCGAGCACGACCTGCCCGCCGCCGCGGACCTGGTGTTCGAGGTGACGCTGCTGGAAGGCCCGGCCGAGGCGTCCGGGGCGATGTGGGCCCCGCGCCGGCTGGTGCGCGACGAGGAGGCCGTCGTCGACGCGGTCCGGCTCTGGCACGGGTACCGCGAGATGCTGCGGGCCACCCCGCCGAAGCCGGCCACGGCCCGCCGCCGCTCGGCCCGGGCCCGCCTGAGCGCCGCCCGCCGCGACGCCGCCGCGAGCCCCATGGTCCGCCGCCCGGCCGCGGTGCCGCCGCCGCTGCGGGCGCACCTTGACGGCCTCGACGACGCCCGCCTCGCGTTCCACTTCCCGCGCGACCGCAGCGGCCGCTACGCGAGGAGCGCCGTCGTCGCCCTCGCCGGCGACGGCACGGCACTGAGCCGGCGCGGGCCGTGGCTGTCCGCCCGGGCCGACGGCGCCGCCCTGGTCGTCGGCGTCGAGCCCCTCATCGGGGCGAACCAGGACCACCGCTGGGACCGGCTGCCCTGGCTGTGGAGCAACGACGAAACCCCGGCGGCTGTACGTTGGCAGGTCGACGACCCCGACCGCGCCCGGGCCACGGTGGAGCGCCTCGACGCCTTCGCCGTCGCCGAGGCGCTGACGGCGTGTGGGGTCGAGGTCGACGCCGACCTGACCGCCCTGCTCAACGGCTACCCGGTCGCCTACGGCCTGGCCCGGCACACCGACGTGTGGGTGAAGCGCCTCTACGACCAGCTGCAGCTGTCGGCGCCCTGGCGGCTGGCCGCGGCGTACGCGGTGCACCAGCAGGAGCGCCGGGCCGTGCGCCGCCCGGACGGTGAGCCGGTCGCGCTGTTCGGGCTCAAGGGGCTCAACCAGCAGTCCAAGCCGATGGTCGGCCTCGACGCCCCCGGCGGCGGGCCGCGGCTGCGGATGATCTGGACGGCGAGCAACGCCCGGCTGCCCCGCGCGCTGTGGGAGTGCCCGGCCGACCTGCTGGCCGAACTCACCTGACCTACGGCGCCCAGCGCTCAACCTCTCGCGCCCGCCGGTCGGCCCGGTCTACAGCGCCGACTCGCGGATCGCGGTCGCCGCGGTGTAGGTGCGCAGCCAGGCGGTGACGTCCTCGCCGGGCATCGGGCGGGCGTAGTGGTAGCCCTGGGCGATGTCGCAGCCGAGCGCCTGAAGGGCGACGGCGTGGGCGGCGCCCTCGACGCCCTCGGCGACGACTGTCATGCCCAGGTTGTGGCCGAGCTCGATCGCGCCGCGGACCAGCACGGCGTCGTCCTGGTCGACGTCCATGTGCTGCACGAACGTGCGGTCGACCTTGAGCTCGTCGACGGGCAGGGCCTTGAGGTACGCCATCGACGAGTAGCCGGTGCCGTAGTCGTCGATCGACAGGTGGATCCCGAGGTCGTGCAGCTCGGTGAGGGTCGCGGTGGCCTGGGCCGGGTTGGCCATGACGGCCGACTCGGTGACCTCCAGGCGCAGCAGCGCGGCCGGGATGGCGAACTCGGCCAGCAGGTCGGTGATGTGCCGGACCAGCTCGGCGTCGAGCAGGCAGCGCGGGGACAGGTTCACCGCGACCGGGATGGGCAGCCCCGCGTCGAGCCAGGCGCGCTCCTGGGCCAGGGCGAGGCGCAGGACGTACAACGTGAGGCGGTTGATCAGTCCCGTGGTCTCGGCGACCGGGATGAACTCGGCGGGCGGGATCGCGCCGCGGGTCGGGTGGGCCCAGCGGATCAGGGCCTCGACGCCGCTGAGGCCCTGGTCGTCGAGGCGGATCTTCGGCTGGTAGTGCAGGGTCAGCTGGTCACCGGCGTCCAGGGCCCGGCGCAGGTCGCCGAGCAGCAGCAGGCGGCTGCTGTCGTCGGTGTGCATGCTGGGCCGGTAGACGGCGACACCGTTCTTGGCCTCCTTCGCCGCGTGCATGGCGATGTCGGCGCAGCGCAGCAGCGCGTCGGGTGTGTGGAAGCCGGCGCCGGCCGATCGCGCCGCCGCCCACGAGGCGTGTGTCGCCCGATCGTCGTCCGGCGCACCGGCCACGCCGATGCTGGCCTCGACGTCGACGATGACCTCGCCGAGGGCGAAGCTCTGGTGCAGCCGCTGCTGCAGGGCGGCGGCGAGCATTGCCGCCTCGGCGGTGCGGGTGCCCGGCAGCAGGACCGCGAACTCGTCCCCGGACAGCCGGGCGACCACGTCGCCGGCGCGCAGCGCCGCGGTGCAGCGGGCCGCGACCTGCCGCAGGAGCTCGTCGCCGCACTGGTGGCCGAGGGTGTCGTTGACCTCCTTGAACCGGTCCAGGTCGAGCATGAGCAGCGACACGGGCGCGTCCGGGTCGCCGAGCGCCGTCTCGACCCGCCGGGCGAACAGGACCCGGTTGGGCAGGCCGGTGAGCGCGTCGTGCATCGCCTGGTGCTCGCCGGCCGCGGCCTGGCGCAGCAGGCGCCGCTGGTAGCCGGCCGCGACAAGCGCGAACGCGGCGATCAGGACGAGCCCGGCACCGGAGCCGAGCGTCGTGGTCGTGAAGACGATCGCCTCGATGTGGCGCAGGTCGGCCACGGCCCGGGCGGCGGCGTCCGCGTGCGCCGTGTTCGCGGCCCGCAGCTCGTCGCTCAGCCGGCCGAACACGGGGTCGGTGAGGGTGTCGTCGATGCGCTCCGCGAGCGGGCCGTCCCCGGCGTCGACGGCCGCGAAGAGGCTGTTCATCGCGGCCAGGTACTCCTCGTGCAAGGCCCGGACCCGGCCCGCGACGGCCCGGTCGCCGGCGTTGCCGAGCCGCTCGATGCCGGCCAGGGCCCCGCGCAGCGCGATGGCCGCCGCGGCGTGCGCCTCCCGCACCGGCGGCCCGGGTTCGAGCCGGTAGTGCTGCTCGGCCAGCTCCTCCTCGGCGGCCGCGTCGTGCGCGCGCTCGTAGGCGGCGGCCAGTGTGGTGGAGCGGGTGACCGTGTCGGCCGCGCGGCGGGTCCGCACGACCCCGGCGATGCTCAGCGCGGCCAGGGCGAGCACGACGACGGCGAGCCCGGCCGCGGACACCTGCCGGACCCGGCGCGAGCGCTCGCCGGTCACGGCGCGGCCGGCCGCACGGTGCCGGGGTCCGCGCCGGTCGGGCGCCGCACGACGATCGTGCCGCCATGCGATGTCGTCGAGGTGCGCCCCGGGCGCCGGGCCGGAGAGCGCCGGCGCGGCCGACCGCGCGGCTTCCCGGTCGGCGTCCATTGCCCCTCATGATCCCACGGCCATATCCGACATGTCGGAAATCGCGTTGTTCACCGGTACGGCCACGGACGGAGCGAGGGGCGAGCGCGATGAACGGACTGCGGGCAGGGCTGATCGGCGCCGGAATCGGCCTGCTGACGGTGTTGCCGGTGGCCCCGGCCCCTGCCACGGCGGCCGACGCCGTGACACTTGTCGCCACCGTCCCGGGTGCGCACGACATCGCCGCCGACCACCGCGGCACCGTCTACGTCACCGACCCCGCCCGGCACCGCATTCTGGCCGTGCGCGGCGGCACCCCGGCCGTCTTCGCCGAGCAGCTGGCCGAGCCCGCCGGCCTCGGCGTCGACGCCGCGGACAACGTGTACGTCGGCACGCAGTACGGCCGCATCCTGCGCTTCACCCCGGCCGGGGCCCGCACGCTCTTCGCCACCGGCAAGGCCGCGGTGCTCGCCCTGACCGTCGACGCCGCCGGCGACGTCTACTGGGCCGACGCGACGACCGTGTGGAAGGCGACCCCGGCCGGGCAGGTCAGCCGGTTCTTCACGGCCCCGCGCCCGGCCGCCCTGGCCCCCGGGCCGCACGGCAGCCTGTTCGTGGCCACCGGCACCCAGGTCCTGCAGGTCGCCCCGGACGGCACCCGGGTGCAGGTCGCGACCAGCCCGGCCCGGGCCCTGACCAGCGACGGCGACCTGTACATGAGCGACGGCTGCACCGTGCGTCGCTACCCGGCCGGCCCGTCCCCGGCCGTGTGCGCCGCCGCGCTGTCCTTCGCGGGCGGCTCCCTGTACTACACCGACGCGAAGTCGGGCGCGATCGGCCGCGTCGACCCGCCGGCCGCGGCGAGCGCCACCGCCCCGGCCGGCACCGCGAGCGCCCCGGCATCAGCCGCCGCCCCGGCCGCCGCCGAGGCACCCGACGGCGGCGGCGGGGCGTGGGTCGCCGGTGGGCTGCTCGCCGCGGTGGCGGTGCTCGCCGCGGCCGGCGGCACCATTGCCCACCGCCGGGCACCCCTCAGCGCGGCCGGCCGCGGCCACCACTGAACACGGCGGCCCGGCTCCGCGACCGGCGAACGGTCACGGCAGCACCCAGCTCTGGTTCGTCTGGCCGTTGCAGGTCCAGATCTGGATCTGGGTGCCGTCGGCGCTGCTCTGCCCGGTCACGTCGAGACACCTGCCGGTCTCGGGGTTGACGAGGGTCTGGCCGGTGCGCGCCCACCGCTGGTGCCCGTTGCCGTTGCAGTCCCACAGCTGCACCCTGGTGCCGTCGGCGTTCACGCCACCGGCGACGTCCAGGCACTTGCCGAGCGCCCGCAGCGTGCCGTCCGCACCGGCCGTCCAGACCTGAGCATTCGAACCATTGCAGGTGTACAGCTGGATCTTCGTCCCGTTCGCGGAGCCCGCGGCCGCCACGTCCAGGCACTTGCCGCCCAGGCCCCGCACCGCCCCGACGCCGCCGGGGTCGGTGGCGCCGAAGTGGATGTCGCCGCGGTGCAGGACCCGCGGGTCGTAGTACGTGCGCTTGACCGCGTCGCCGGTGTTCCATGCCGGGTCGGTGAGCCAGCCGATCCAGACGCTGAAGAACGTCCACCGCGGCTGGGCCGTGATCGTCTCCGGGGTCGGCACACTGCCCACTTCGGACAGTGCGATCGGCTTGCCGCCGGCGATCCCGAGCATGGCGTTGTACCAGGCGGTCGTCGGCTGCTTGTTGACCCAGGCGTCGAGGGTGGCCACGTCCACATAGGACGCACCGGGCCAGTAGTCGGCGACGTGGCTCTCGCCGCCGGCGACGTCCTTGAGGTTCCAGACCCAGACGAGGTTGCTGAGCCCCTTCGCGCCGGCGAGGTAGTCGTGGGTGATCTGGTACAGCTTGCGGCTGCCGTTCGCCCCCGGCCGCCCGCCCCACCAGGACCAGCCCTCGTTCATCTCGTGCTGCGGCCGGAACAGCACGGGGATCCCGCTGTTCTTCAGATCCTGCAGGTACGGCACCGCCTCGTCCAGGCGCCGCTTGAACGCGGTGTTCAGCGCCGTGCCGTCGGTGACGAGCTCGCTCCACTGGGCGTCGCTGAGCCTGCTCTCGATGGCGCCCGTACCGTAGTCCCAGTGGCAGGACGGCCCCACCGTGGGCGGGCACATGTGCCACACGAGCGCCGGAATCGTGCCCGCCGCCCACACCGACCTGGCCTGCGCGACGACGGTGGGCCGGGCGTCGATGTCGGCCTGCTCGAACGCGAAGTCACCGGCCCACTCCCCCGGATACACCCCGGTGATGTCATGCACCTTCTGCTGCCACGTGTTCGGCGCCGAGCTGGGCCCGTCCTGCTGGCCCGCGATGATCGACCGCCCGGTGATGGACTGCAGATACCGCACGACGTCGGCCGCGGTGGCGGTCCCGCCCGGCGTGGGCGCCGCACCGACGGGCGCGGCGGTGACGGTGACGATGGCGGTCGCGGCGAGGGCGGTGAGCACGACGGCCGCCCCGGCAAGAACCTTGCGCACGGGGACTCCTTCCCAGATCTGGAAGACTGGTTAACTGAACCGAGTAAGGCAGCTAAATCCAGTTAAGTCAACCGATGCCTACGCCCGGCACAGCCGCCCCGAACACCCCACACCGCCACCCGCTCCCACCCGCCCGCCCAACCACCGTCGGCCCGACCACCGCGCGTTCTGCGCCACCGCCGACCCAACCACTGCGGGCCCACCACTGCGGGCCCATCACCACCGGCCCGACCTCAGCCGACCCGGTATCGACGCGCACAAGCGCACCCACACCGCCGCCGTCATCGATGGCAACGGCCGCCGACTCGGCCCGAAGACCTGCGAAACGACCAGCAAGGACCACTTGGCGCTACTGCGCTGGGCGGCCGGCCACGGCGACGAACGCGTCTGGGCCGTCGAGGACTGCCGCAACATGACCCGCCGCCTCGAACGCGACCTGCTCGCCGCCGGCGAACGCATGGTCCGTGTCCCGCCCGAGCTCATGGCCCCCGCCCGCGACGCCGCCCGGACCTACGGCAAATCCGACCCCATCGACGCCCGCGCCGTCGCCCGCGCCGCGCTCCGCGAGGACGGCCTGCCCACCGCGCACCTTGACGGCCCGGACCGCGACCTGCGCCTGCTGGTCGACCACCGCGAAGACCTCGTCGCCGAACGCACTCGCGCGATCAACCGACTCCGCTGGCATCTGCACGAACTCGACCCCGGCTGGGACCCGCCAGCTCGATCGCTCGACCGCATCACGAACCTCGACCACATCCTGCACCGCCTCGGCCGGCTGCCCGGTGTCGTCGCCCAGCTCGCCGCCGCAATCACCCGCCGATGCAGCAACCTTACCGAGGAGATCAACAGCATCGAGGCGCAGATCCGCGTCCTGGCCGAGCAACAAGCGCCGGCGCTGATCGCTTTGCCCGGCTGCGGGGCGCTGACCGCAGCGAAGATTCTCGGCGAGGCCGCCGGCATCACACGCTTCCGATCCGCGGCCGCTTACGCCCGGCACAACGGCACCGCACCACTACCAGTCTGGTCATCCAACCGGACCCGTCACCGGCTCAGCCGCACCGGCAACCGCCAACTCAACGCCGCACTCCACCGCATCGCCATGACCCAAGCCCGCTGCCACCCGCCAGCCCAAGAACTCATCGCCCGCCGAAAGGCAGGCGGAGACGGCGGCCTCGAGGCCCTCCGCGTCCTGAAGCGTCGCCTCTCCGACGTCGTCTATCAAGCCCTGCAAACCGAAGCCGCACTCATCGGTTGACAGAGGAGCTATTTGCATTCCCTTCCCAGCACTTGGAGCGCTCCCGGCGGCCGGAGCGCTCCCGGCGGCCGGAGGTGTTTCGGCGGCGGCGATGAACGTGGTGGCGGTCTGGTGCGGCGTCTGGCGACGGTCGGTGCCGTGGGTCGCTCGGCGGCGGCGGGCAGCGGGTCGGGCGGTGGGTCGGGTAACGGGGTGCGGGTCAACGCGGGCGGGGCTCGTTCACGCAGCGCAGCACCGGGTGGCGGATCAGGGCCGCCCGGTCCAAGGGCGCGTCGCTGTGCACGGTCAGGGTCACGGACTCGCCCGGCAGCAGGGTGAGCAGGTGGTCGTCCACGGTGGCCGAGGGGTGGAGGCGGTCCGGGAACAGGGCCAGCTCGCGGATGACCGTGCGGGCCGTGACGTGCACGGCGTGGCCGCCCGGGACGTCGGTGACGTGGGCGTCGAAGTCGGCCGGTGGGAACGGCACCTGTGGGTCCTCGGCGAAGAAGCGCAGGTCGCGCCGGCCGTCGAAGGTGGCCTCCAGGACCTGGGCGGGCGCCCCGGTGAACGGTACGGCGCACACGGCGACCGCTCGGGGTGCGGCGCTCACCGCGACGGCTGCGGTGTCCACTGTGGAGCCGTCCAGGTTGCGCAGGGTCAGGGTCAGGGTGCCGGTCCACGGCGAGGGCGTGTCGTTGACGACCGCGACGCCGTCCTCGTGGAACGTGAGCAGGCGCGCGGCGTAGGCGCGGCGCAGGGCGTACCACAGCGGCTTGCGGCGGCCGGCGCCGTCGACGGCGGCCCAGGACGTCACCGGCCAGCAGTCGTTGAGCTGCCACACGAACGTGCCCATGCAGTACGGCATGAGGGCGCGGAAGCGGCGCACCCCGAACGCCATGGCGCGGGCCTGGTTGAGCTGGGTCCAGTAGTGCCAGTCGTCGAAGTTCGACGGCTGCGGCAGGTGCTCGCCGAGGCCGGTCAGGAGCTTGCGGTTGCCGTCGGCGGCCTTCTGGTGGTGCCGCACGCCCGGTGAGTCGGGGGTCAGTGGGTCGTCGGTCACCGCGGCGCGCAGGGTCGCGTACGCGGGCGGGCCCTGGAAGCCGAACTCGGCCACGAAGCGCGGCGTGTAGTCGGCGTAGTGCGTGTAGTCGGCGCTGCCCCACACGGTCCAGATGTGCACGGTCCCGGTCGCCGGGTCGTGGACGTCGCCGTCGGGGTGGCCCGAGTACGGGGTGCCGGGCCAGTACGGGCGGCCCGGGTCGAGCTCGGCGACCAGCCGCGGCAACCGGTCGTGGTAGTAGCCGGCGCCCCACGTGCGCCCGCCGAGCTCGGCGGGCCAGCCCCAGTGCTGGTGGCCCTCGATGTTCTCGTTGTTGCCGCACCACAGGGCCAGGCTCGGGTGGCCCATGAGCCGGGCGATGTTGTCGCGCGCCTCGGCCTCGACCTCGGTGGCGAAGGGCTCCTCCTCCGGATACGCGGCGCACGCGAACGGGAAGTCCTGCCACACGAGCAGGCCGAGCTCGTCGGCCAGATCGTAGAAGGCGTCGGACTCGTACAGGCCGCCGCCCCACACCCGCAGCGCGTTGGCCCCGGCCGCGACGGCCTGGCCGAAGCGCTCCCGCAGCTGCGCCGGGCCGGTCCGGGCCGGGAAGGGGTCGTCGGGGATCCAGTTGAACCCGCGCACGTACACCGGCTCGCCGTTGACGATCAGCCGGAACGCGTCGGGGTCGAGCTCGACGCTGCGCAGGCCGACCCGGCTCGTGCGGGTGTCGTCGCCGGCGGTGACGGTCAGGTCGTAGAGGTGCGGCTCGCCGTGCCCGCGCGGCCACCACAGCGTCGGCTCGGGCACGTCGACGCGCAGCGTGAGCTCGTCCTGCCCGGCGGTCGCCTTGCCCTCGACGCGCACGTCGCCGACCTGCGCCGACACCGCGACCGGGGCGGCGCGGCCGGCCGGGCGCTCGACGGCCACGGTGACGTCGACGCCGTCGGGGCGCACGCTCGGCCGCACCTCGGCGATGCGGGCCCCGGACCAGGAGTGCAGCCCGATCGGCCGCCAGATGCCGGCGGTGACGAGTGTCGGCCCCCAGTCCCAGCCGAAGTTGCAGGCCATCTTGCGGATGAACTGGTACGGCTCGTCGTACGGCCCGGGCCGGTCACCGAGCCGCCGCAGCTGCTCCTGTGCGTATTCGTAGGGCGCCGTGAAGCCGACGACCAGGTCGTTGGCGCCCGGGCGCAGGTGCGGGCGGACGTCGAAGCGGTATCGGCGGTGCATGTTGGCCGTCGCCCCGACCTCGTGACCGTTCACGGTGATCGAGGCGATCGTGTCGAGGCCGTCGCACACCAGGTCGACGCGGTCGAATCCGTCGTCCTGCCAGTCGAAGCCCGTCGTGTACCGCCAGTGTGTCCGCCCGATCCAGCCGAGCCCGAGCTCGTGGTCGTCCACGTAGGGGTCGGCGATGAGCCCGGCGGCGAGCAGGTCAGTGTGCACGCTCCCGGGCACGGTGGCGGGGATCGACTCCAGGTGCGGCGGGCGGGTCCAGCGCGGATCGTCGGCGGCACCGGCGGCGGTGCCGGTCGCGCTCATCGTCCAGCCTTCGTGCAGCGTGCGGTACATCTGCGGCCCCTGGTTTTGGCTTATGAACCGAGTAAGTGGGCTCAACGTAGCCAGGCCCCTCCCGGCTGTCAATCTGCCGATGGCGACAAAGCGGGGCCGTGGGGCTAGCATCGGCTGAACCGAGAAAGGGGATGCGATGAAGCGACCGACAATCGCCGACATCGCCCGCGAGGCCGGGGTGTCCAAGGGCGCGGTGTCCTACGCCCTCAACGGCCGCCCGGGCGTCTCCCCCGCCACCCGCGAGCGGATCCTCGCGGTGGCCGGCCGGCTCAACTTCCACGCCGACAGCAACGCCCGCGCCCTCGCCGGCGCGCAGGCCCGGGTCGTCGGCCTGACCCTGCAGCGCCCGCCGAGCACGCTCGGCGTCGAGCCGTTCTTCATGGAGCTCATCAGCGGCCTGGAGCTGGAGCTGTCCCGGCACTCCTACGCGCTGCTGCTGCAGATGGTGGCCGGGCGCGACGAGGAGCTGGCCTTCTACGAGCGCTGGCACAGCGAGGCCCGGGTCGACGGCGTGCTGGTCTGCGACGTGCGCACGGGCGATCCGCGGGTGGCCGCCCTGGAGGCGCTCGGGCTGCCGGCGATCGTCATCGGGCCGCCCGACGCCAGCGGCTCGCTGCCGTGCGTGTGGTCCGACGACGCGCAGTCGATGGAGGAGGCGGTGCAGTACCTGGCCGCGCTCGGGCACCGGCGCGTCGCCCGGGTCGGCGGCATCGCCGAGTTCGCGCACACCGCGATCCGCACGGCCGCGTTCACCGGGGTGTGCGACAGGCTCGGGCTGGCCGACGCGGTCACGGTCGCCGCCGACTACAGCGGCGAGTCCGGGGCCCGGGCCACCCGGCGGCTGCTCAGCCGCGACGACCGCCCGACGGCGATCATCTACGACAACGACATCATGGCGGTGGCCGGGCTGAGCGTGGCCCATGAGCTCGGGGTGGCGGTGCCCGGGCAGCTGTCCATCGTCGCCTGGGACGACTCACCCGTCTGCCGCCTGCTGCACCCGCCCCTGACCGCCCTGACCCGCGATATCGGCGCCTACGGGGTCCGCGCCGCCCACCTGCTGCTCGCCGCGATCGCCGGCGACCCGGTCGCCAGCACCCGCGGCGAACCGGCCCACCTGAGCCCGCGCGGCAGCACCGCCCGCCTGATCCCATAGCCCGGCCGCACCGCGACCCCGCCCGACGGCGGGGCTTTCGTCGTGCCGTGGTCAGGGCTTTTGTCCAGATATAACGGTTTAGCAAAGCCCCTTTACCGGTGGCCGGGGCCGGTGCCAAGCTGCGTCCGCTTCACTAAAACGCTTTAGGCCGAATGGAGCACACCCCACATGTCCAGACGTTCATTCGTCGCCGTGCTGGCCGCCACCGCCCTCGCCGTGGCCGCGTGCGGCGGCTCCGGCCCGTCCGGATCGTCCGCCGACGCCGTCTCGCCGACCGACCCCGCCACGGTCTCCGGCGATATCACCGTGCTGACCAACCGCACGGACCTGGTCACCGACGGGACCATGCAGAAGTACGCCGACCAGTTCAAGCAGCTGTACCCGAAGGTGAACGTCAAGTTCGAGGGCGTCACCGACTACGAGGGCGAGGTGAAGATCCGGATGAACACCGAGAACTACGGTGACGTCCTGCTGATCCCCAGCACGGTGTCCACAGGGGACTACCCGAAGTTCTTCGCCCCGCTCGGGTCGGCCGCCGACCTGGCCGCCAAGTACAGCTTCACCGACAAGGCCAAGGTGGGCGACAAGGTCTACGGCGTGGCCGGCTTCGCCTACGTCAACGGCTTCGTCTACAACAAGGACGTCTGGAGCCAGGCCGGCGAGTCGAAGTGGCCGACCACGCCCGAGGAGTTCATCGCCGCGCTGCAGGCGATCAAGTCGAAGACCGCCGCGACGCCGTACTACACCAACTACCACGACGGCTGGCCGCTGAGCTCCTGGTCGAGCGTCATCGGCTCGGTCAGCTGCGACCCGAAGGCCAACGACAAGCTGCCCACCACCGACCCGTGGGCGCCCGGCAGCGACTTCACCGTCGGCGACACCCTGCTCTACGACATCGTGAAGAACAAGCTGTCCGAGGCCGACCCGACGACCACCAACTGGGAGGACTCGAAGGGCGCCCTGGCCAACGGGAAGATCGCGACGATGTGGCTCGGCTCGTGGGCCATCGCGCAGATGCAGGACGCGGCGAAGAAGGCCGGCAAGAGCCCGGACAGCATCGGCTACATGCCGTTCCCGAAGCAGGTCGGCGGCAAGTTCTGCTCCGTCGTGGCGCCGGACTACCAGTACGCGATCAACAGCCACTCGAAGCACAAGGCGGCCGCCCGCGCCTGGTTCGACTGGTTCATCGACAAGTCCGACTCGGCCGCGGTCAACCAGGCCGTCTCCGCGGTCAAGGGCGCCCCGCTGCCGCCCGCGCTGAAGCCGTTCACCGACGCCGGGGTGCAGTTCATCGAGCTGTCCCAGGCCGAGTCGGCGCAGCTCACGAAGATCGACAACGCCTCCGAGGTCGGCATCAGCAAGCCCGACTACCGGCAGAAGATCGTCGACACCGCCCGCGGCGCCGCGCCCGGCGACCTCAAGGGCATCTTCACCGACCTGTCCAAGCGCTGGACCGAAGCGGCCAAGACCGTCGGCTGACGCCCGCGGCGGGCCGGCGGCGATGCCGGCCCGCCCCAGCACAGGAGGTGCCCGATCAGAAAAGCCATGCCTTGGCTGTACCTGCTGCCAGCCCTCGCGCTCCTGGTGGTCTTCACCTACGTGCCGGTCGCGAGCATGGTCGGGTACAGCTTCACGGACTGGGACGGCCTCGGCGACCCGGCGTTCGTCGGCGCCGACAACTACGTGGAGCTGTTCACCCGCCCGGAGCTGTTCCAGGTGTTCTTCGTCAGCCTCTACTACCTGGCCGCGGCGGCCGTGCAGATCGCCCTGGCCCTCTACTTCGCGTTCGTCCTGAGCTTCGAGCTGAAGCTGCGCAACCTGTTCAAGGGCATCCTGTTCTTCCCGTACCTCATCAACGGCGTCGCCGTGTCGTTCGTCTTCCTGTACTTCTTCCGCCCGCACGGCACGCTGGACTCGGTGCTGGCCATGGTCGGCGCGCACCCCGGCAAGCTGTGGCTCGGCGACCCGGACCTGGTCAACTGGTCGCTGTCCGGGGTGTCGGTGTGGCGGTTCACCGGGCTGACGTTCGTGCTGTTCCTCGGCGCGATCCAGGCGATACCCGGTGAGCTGTACGAGGCGGCCGAGCTCGACGGGGCGGGCCGCTGGCAGATCTTCCGGCACATCGTGGCCCCCGGCATCCGCCCGATCATCAGCCTCAGCGTGATCCTGGCCGTGTCCGGGTCGCTCGCGGTGTTCGAGATCCCGTTCGTGATGACCGGCGGTGCGGGTGAGAGCAAGACGTTCGTGATCCAGACGGTGAAGCTCGCGTTCCAGTTCGGCAAGACCGGGCTCGCCTCGGCCGCGGCGGTCGTGCTGCTGCTCATCGTGCTGCTTGTCACCTGGTTGCAGCGGCGCCTCGTCCCGGACGAAAGGACCGATCTGGTGTGAGAGCACAGATCCTGCGGTACACCATGCTGGTCGTGGCTTCTGTCGTTGTCCTGCTGCCACTGGTGACGGTGCTGCTGACGTCGCTGAAGACGCCCGAGGAGATGGCCGGCGGCGACACCCTGGCGCTGCCGCACCACTGGCTCAACTTCCGCAACTACGTCACGGCGTTCAGCGCCGGCAACATGCTGACGGGCTTCCTGAACACCGGCATCATCCTGGTCGTCTCCGTCTTCGGTACCGTCCTGGCCGGCACCCTGGCCGCCTACGCCCTCGACCGCTTCCACTTCCGGTTCAAGCGCGTCGTCGTCGGCGCGTTCCTGGTCGCCACGCTCGTGCCGGGCGTGACGACGCAGGTGGCGACGTTCCGGGTCGTCGACGCGCTGGGGCTGTTCGACTCGCGGTGGGCGCCGATCCTGCTGTACATGGGCACGGACATCGTCGCCATCTACATCTTCCTGCAGTTCATGCGCGGGATCCCGGTCTCGCTCGACGAGGCCGCCCGGCTCGACGGGGCGTCGGCGTTCAAGATCTACCGGTCGGTCATCCTGCCCCTGCTGCGCCCGGCGATCGCCACGGTCGTCATCATCAAGGGCATCTTCGTGTACAACGACTTCTACATCCCGTTCCTCTACATGCCGTCGGAGGGGCTGGGCACCATCTCCACGTCGCTGTTCCGGTTCAAGGGGCCGTTCGGCGCCCACTGGGAGACGATCTCGGCCGGGGCCGTCCTGGTCATCGCGCCCACCCTTATCCTGTTCCTGCTCCTGCAGCGCTTCATCTACAACGGCTTCACGTCCGGAGCCACCAAGTGATCGGACCTGGACTGCTGTGAAACGGCCCACGATCAGCGACATCGCCGAGGCCGCCGGGGTCTCGATCGGCGCCGTGTCGTTCGCGCTCAACGACCGGCCGGGCGTCTCCGCGCAGACCCGCGAGCGGATCCGGGCGATCGCCGACGAGCTGGGCTGGCAGCCCAACGCCGCCGCCCGCAACCTCTCGGCCGCCCGCGCGGAGGCGATCGGCCTGGTCATCGCCCGCGACGCGGCGACGCTGGGCGTGGAGCCGTTCTACATGCAGTTCATCGCCGGGCTGGAGACCGAGCTGTCGGCGACCGGCACCGCCCTGGTCCTGCAGGTCGTCGGCGACCACGAGCGGGCGGTCGAGGCGCTGCGGACCCTGTGGGCGGCCCGGCGCATCGACGCGACGATCCTGACCGACCTGTGGACCGACGACGTGCGGGTGGCCGCCGTCGACCGGCTCGGCCTGCCCGGCGTGCTCGTCGGCCACCCGTCGGTGCGCCCGCCCGGCTCGAACGTTCCCGCGGTGTGGAGCGACGACGCGGCCGCCCTGACCGAGGCGGTCGGCTACCTGGCCGGCATCGGCCACCGCCGCATCGCCCGGGTCGGCGGCCTCGTGTCGCTTTCACACACCCGCATCCGCACCGCCGCCTTCCGGGCCGCGGCCCGCACCCACGGCCTGCGCGCCGCCGAGGTCATCGACACCGACTACACGTGGGAGGCCGGCGCCTGGGCGACCGAGCGGCTGCTGACCGCGGCCGACCCGCCGACGGCCGTCATGTTCGACAACGACATCATGGCCACGGCGGGCCTGCACGTGGCCCGCAAGCTGGGCATCGACGTGCCGGGCCGGCTCTCGATCGTGGCCGGTGACGACTCCCAGCTGTGCGAGATGGCGTACCCGGCGCTGAGCGCCCTCGCCCGCGACGTCCACGCCTACGGCGCCCACGCGGCCCGGGTGCTGCTGAGCGGCTCCGGGGCCGACTACCAGGACGCCACACCGCGCCTGCTGCTGCGCGACAGCATCGCACCGCCGCCGCACTGAACCGGTTACGCTCTGGTCCATGGGGGCCCGGCGACCGACGATGAACGACATCGCGCGCCGCGTCGGCGTGTCCCGCGTCGCCGTCTCCTACGCCCTCAACGACCGCCCCGGCGTCTCCGCCGACCTGCGCGAGCGCGTCCGCGCGGTCGCCGCCGAGCTCGGCTTCCAGGCCAACCGGGCCGCCGTCGCCCTGCACGGCGCGTCCGCCGACGTCGTCGGCCTGGCCCTGCGCCGCACGTCGGCCGCCCTGCGCAGCGAGGTGTTCCGCCGGCAGTTCATCGCGGGCCTGCAGATGGAGCTGTACGCGCGCGGCTCCGGCCTGGCCCTGCAGTTCGTCGAGCACATGGACGAGGAGATCGCCCTCTACCGCCGCTGGCACGCCGAGCGCCGCGTCGACGGCGTCGTCCTGTGCGACCTGCGCGCCGACGACCCCCGGCTGCCCTTCGTCCGGGACCTGGGCCTGCCGGCGGTCGTCGCCGGCGGTGCGGGCGAGCTGCCCGGCCTGGCCAACCTCTCCACCGACGAGACCGCCGGCGCCGCGAAGATCACCGGGCTGCTGTCGGCCCTGGGCCACCGCCGCGTCGCCCGGGTCAGCGGCCCGGCCGGCCTCGCCCACACGGCCGCGCGGACCGAGGCCCTGCGGTCCCTGCCGTTCGTGACGGTGGAGGCCGACTACACCGGGGAGGCCGCCGCCCAGGCCACCCGCCGGCTGCTGAGCGGGCGCGAGCGCCCCACCGCGATCGTCTACGACAACGACCTCATGGCCCTGGCCGGCCTGGGCGTGGCCGCCGAGATGCACGTCGCCGTCCCGGCTGACGTGTCGATCCTGGCCTGGGAGGACTCCCCCCTGTGCCAGCTCGTCCACCCGGCGCTGACGGTCCTGCAGCGCAACATCACCGACTACGGCATGCGCACGGCCCGCCTGCTCTTCGAGCTCCTCGACGGCCGCCCGCCCCGCAGCGTCCGCTACGGCAACGCGACACTCGTCGTGCGCGACAGCACCGGCCCGGCCCCGGCGACGACCGCGAGCACGCACCCGTCGTAGCCGCGCCCGCCGACGGTCCGGATCGCCGTCGCGTGCCCGTAGCGGTGCAGCAGCTCGACGGCCGCGATCACCTCGGTCGGCGGGCTGATCGCGATCCGCGCCCGCTCAGCTCGATCCGGATCACCGACACTCCCCCGGGGCCGCGCGGCTCACGCTCCCGCACCGCCCGGCGAGGTACGCGACCCCGGCCCGGGGCGGCGCCGGCCCGACCTCCTCAAGTGCCCGCTTCTGCCATCCGGCCGGCGCCGTGCACGACGGCCGGAGTGCGGCCGGCCGTGGCGAACGGGCAGCCGAAGTGCGACCCGCCGCCGGCAAGCGGGCAGCCGGAATGCGACCCGCCGCCGGCAAGCGGGCAGCCGGAGTGCGACCCGCCGCCGGCAAGCAGGCGGCGGGAATGCGGTTGGCGGCCGGTGACCCGGCGCGGATGATGGCCGGATGACCGTGATGCCCGGCTCGGGGCCGCCCGCCGCGTTCGGCTTCGCCCGCGACGGCGACGACGGCACGGCCGTGATGCTCTGGGTGGGCACCGCCGACCGGCCCGAGGCGGCGGCGGTGCTGGCGGCGGCGTGCGGGTACACCGGCGGGCCGGCGTCCTTCCGCCTCGGCGCCGCCGGGTTCGCCGCGGTCCGGGACCGGGTCGCGGCCTGGGCGTGGCTGCCCGCCGACGGCGACGTCACAGTCGTCTTCGCCGGTGACCTGACCGACGAGCCGGCCGACCGCCACGTCGCGGCGCTGCTGGCCGCGGTCCGGGGCGGGCGGGCCGAGCACCCGGACGGCACGACGACGCTGTGGCGGCCGGTGGGCCCGGCCGAGCTGGCCCTGATCCGCGACGGCGGCTGGCGGGCGTTCCCGCCGCGCCTCCCGGACCAGCCGATCTTCTACCCGGTGCTGAGCGAGGACTACGCCACCGCCATCGCCCGGGACTGGAACGTGCCGGCCGGCGGGGCCGGGTACGTCACCCGGTTCCGGGTCGCCACCGGCCACGCCCGGCGCTACCCGAACCGGGAGGCCGGCGGCGCCGATCGGCTGGAGCTGTGGGTGCCGGCGGCCGAGCTCGACGCGTTCAACGCCCACATCACCGGCCCGATCGAGGTCGTCGCCGAGTTCACCGCGTAGCCGCCGCCTCATCCGCAAGTCGCAGGCGCAAGACCCGTCCCGGGCCGGAGGCGCCGCCGCCCGCGGATCATTACGGTCGGTACATGACCAAGCACACCGGCGCATGGAGCGGTACCGTCGCGAAGAAGTCCCGGGCCGCGTTCGACGGCTCCAACCTGTACCGGCGGCTCGCGGTGCGCCTCGACGACGGCACGACGATCGACGTCGAGGTCGGCCGGGCGCTGTGGCGGGAGCTCGAGGTCGGCGACCGGCTGGTCCAGGACGAGGGCGGCACGCCGCACCGCGGTCAGTCGTCGACGGCCTGATAGACGGCGGTCCACAGGTCGTGCCACAGCGGCCGCCGCTGGTCGCCGGCGTGGGCCCGCTGGAGGCAGAAGACGGCGACGAGGTCCTCGGCGGGGTCGTTGTACCAGGCGGTGCCCCAGTAGCCGGACCAGCCGTAGCTGCCGGCCGACGGGCCCAGGCCGGTGCGGCGGGTGCGCACCGACATCCCGAAGCCCCAGCCGATGTCGTCGAAGTAGCCGGGCCAGAACCCCGACCCGGCCTTCTGGTCCGGGGTCAGGTGGTCGGTCGTCATGAGCGTCACCGCCGGGCGGGACAGGACCCGCTCGCCGTTGTGGACGCCGCCCGCGGCGAGCGCCGAGGCGAACGCCAGGAAGTCGGCCGCGGTCGAGACCAGGCCGCCGCCACCGCTCTCGAACGCCGGCGGCGCACTGAACCGCCCGGCCGGCGGGTCGTCGACGACCCGGTCGGCGGTGGCGTCGTAGCCGGTCGCCAGCCGCCCGAGGTCCGCGGGCGGGACGCTGAACCCGGTGTCGGCCATCCCGAGCGGGCCGCCGATCCGCTCGCGCAGCGCCGCCCCGAACGACATCCCGGTGGCCCGGGCCACGAGCACGCCTGTCACGTCGCCGGCGGTGTCGTACATCCACCGCGCGCCGGGCTGGTGCACGAGCGGGAGCGCACCGAGCTGCCGCAGCCACGCGTCAGGCCCCGGCCCGCGGACCGCACCGAGCGCGTCGGCGATCGGCACCGTACCCGGCGCCGCCGGTATCAGCCCGGTGCCGAGGGTGTACGTCAGCAGATCCCGCACGACGATCGCCCGCCCGGCCGGCCCGGTGTCCTCGACGGGCCCGCCGGGATCGGTGAGGACGCGCATCCCGGCCAGCTCCGGCAGCAGGTCGTCGACGGGGTCGTCGAGGCGCACGGTGCCGTCCTCGACGAGCGTCATCAGGCACGCCGCGGCGACCGGCTTCGACAGCGACCCGAGCCGGCAGATGGTGTCGGCGCCGAAGGCCGTCGCCGAGCCGGGCCCGTCGAACGCGAGCCGCCCGACGGCCTCGGTGTGCACCGCACCGTGGCGGGCCAGCAGCGCGAGCCCGCCCGGCACGAACCCGGCGTCCACGAGCCGCTCGAGCCGGTCGCGCAGCCGCACCAGCCGCCGCGCCGAAAATCCTCCCGAGGCCATCTGCGCACCCTACCGACCCGCCGGACCATCAGCCGAGGGCCGGGCCGGGTTCGCGCCCGGCCGGGCCCTCGGCCGCGGGTGGGTCAGGCGGGCAGCGTCCACTGCTGGTTGGTCTGGCCGTTGCAGGTCCAGATCTGGATCTGCGTGCCGTCGGCGCTGCTCTGGCCGGTGGCGTCGAGGCACTTGCCGGTCTCCGGGTTGACGAGGGTCCGGCCGGTCCGCACCCACTGCTGGTGGCCGTTGCGGTTGCAGTCCCACAGCTGGACCTTCGTGCCGTCGGCGTTGATGCCGCCGGTCACGTCGGCGCACTTGCCGAGGGCGCGCAGCGTGCCGTCGGCGCCGACGGTCCAGGTCTGGGCGGTGCCGCCGTTGCAGGTGTACAGCTGGATCTTCGTCCCGTTCGCCGTGCCCGCGGCGGCCACGTCCAGGCACTTGCCGGCCAGGCCGGTGACGGGGCCGGTGGCGCCGGAGCCGCCGCCCGCGGTGGCGCCGGGGACGGTGAACTCGCCGCGGACCAGGACGCGGCTGTTGAAGTACGTGTTCTGGACCGCGGCGTTGGTGTTGTAGTTCGGGTCCTGCAGATACTCGGCCCACACCATGAAGTAGGTCCAGCGCGGCTGGGCCTGCAGCAGGGCGACGCTCGGGACCTGCCCGACCTCGGCGAGGGCGATCGGCTTGCCGGCGGCGACGTTCAGCATCGCCTGGTAGTCGCCGGTGCTCGGGGCGAGCTTCACCCACATGTCGAGGGTAGCCACGTCCACATAGGACGCTCCGGGCCAGTAGTCGGCGATCGAGCCCATGTTGGTGTCCTTGACGTTCCACACCCACACGAGGTTGGCCAGGCCCTGGCCCACGTAGTAGTCGTGGACGATCTGGAACAGCTTGCGGCTGCCGTTCGCGCCGGGCCGCCCGCCCCACCAGGACCAGCCCTCGTTCATCTCGTGGACCGGCCGGAACAGCACCGGCACCCCGGCGCTCTGCAGCTGGCGCAGGTAGGGCAGCGCCTCGGCGAGGCGGTTCTTGAAGGCGGTGTTGAGCGCCGAGCCGTCGGTGACGAGCTGGCTCCACTGGCTGTCCGTGAGGTGGCTGAGCACGCCGCCGGCGTCCCAGCCGCAGGTCGAGCCGACCGTCGGCGGGCACATGTGCCAGGTCAGGGCCACGAGCGAGCCGCCCTGCCACTGGCGGATCGCCTCGCTGACCATCGTCTGGCGGGCGTTGACGTCGGAGCCGGCGAACAGGAAGTCGCCGCCCCACAGGCCCGGCGTCTGCCCGGTGACCGCCTGCGCGACGCGCGTCCACTTCGTCGGGTCGCTGTTCGGTTCGCGGTTGTGCTGGCCGGTGATCGTGTACTGCCCGGAGATGCTCGCGAGGTAGTCGACCAGGGCGGGCCGGGTCGATGCGGGGAACGCCTGGGCTGGTGCGGGGCCGGTGATGAGCGCGGCGAGCAGGATCGCCGCCACGGCGAGCGCCTTGCGCACGATGACTCCTTCCGGGCCGGGCGGGGCGGCGCTCGGCCTCGACTGTTCAGGACCCTTACTGAACCGAGTAAGGGGCCTGACAGTATTGCGGAAGGGTGATCGGTGTCAATACGAACTACAGGGACACCGTGCCGATGGTGTACGCGACCTCGTCGAGCAGTTCGCGCGCCAGATACCCGGTCCGGCCGAACCGTGGGGCGAGGCGCTGCCCGGCGACGGCGTGGGCGTACGTGGCCCAGCAGGCCGCCTGGGCCGGCTGCGCACCCCGGGCCAGCAGGCCGGCGACCAGGCCCGACAGGACGTCGCCGCTGCCGGACGTGCCGAGCCCCTCGGCGCCGCTCTCCTCGCGCCAGACCGAGCCCGCGGGGTCGGCGATGTGGCCGTGCAGGGTGACGGCGGCACCGTAGCGGGCGGCCAGGGCCGCCGTCTCCGCGGCGAGGTCCGGGCCGACATCGCGGCCGAGCAGGTGGCCGGCCTCGGTACGGTTGGGCGTCAGCACGGCGGTGCCGAGCTTCGCCGGGCTCCGGCTCAACGCCCCGAGCGCGTAGGCGTCCAGGACCATGGCGGTGTCCGGCCCGGCCTGCGGGAGTACCGCCGCCAGGATCTTCTCGGTTTCTTCGATGTTGTCCAGGCCCGGGCCGAGCGCGACCGCGTCGGCCTGCCCGACCAGCTCCAGCAGCTCGTCCGGCAGGTCGGCCGAGACGCTGCCCGACGCGGTCTCGGGCAGGCCCAGCACCTTGGCCTCCGGCACGGCGATGCTCAGCGCGGTGGCCGTGCTCTCCCCGACCGCCAGCTGCAGCCGCCCCGCCCCGGCGCGCAGCGCGGCCACGCCGGCCAGCAGGACGCCGCCCGGGGTGTTCCGGGACCCGCCGACGACCAGGACCGTGCCGCGGTCGTGCTTGTCACCGCCGATCGCGGCGGGCAGCGGCCAATCGCGCAGCAGGTACGGCGTGATGACGCGGGGCTCAGACGGTGTTGGCACCGACGTCCTCCTGTCGTGTCGGCGGTGTATCGTCGCGGTGCAGGTGCTCGACGGCGTTGAATCGCTCCGGGCGCAGGATGCCGCCCTCGTTGACCCAGCTCGTGACCGAGCAGTTGGCCATCGCCGTGCTGCGGGCCACCGCCATCAGCTCGTGCTCCTGCAGGCCCTCGATGAGGTAGCGCAGCAGCAGCACGATCGCCTCGTGCCCCACCAGCAGCACCCGGCCCCCGGGATGGTCGGCCCGCACGTCGCGCATCAGGCTGCGCAGCCGCAGCAGCACGTCGGACCAGGACTCGCCGCCCGGCGGCCGGTAGTACAGCTTGCCCAGGTGGCGGCGGCGTTCGGCCTCGGCCGGGAAGCGCGCGGCGACGCCCCGGGCGGTGAGCAGGTCGAGCACGCCCAGCTCCCGGTCGCGGAGGCGCTCGTCGTACCGCACCGGCACCCCGGTCCCGCCCAGCGCGGCGGCCGCGGTCTGGCGGGTGCGCAGATACGGCGACACGACCGCGAACTCGGGCCGCTGCGCCGGCGGCAGCTCGGCGATCCAGCGCCCGACCGCCTCCGCCTGCTCACGGCCGAGGTCGGTCAGGGGCACGTCGGCGTCGCGCTCGGCCAGGTCGATGACCTCGAGCCCGGCCTGCTCCGCCTCCTGTGCGCGCACGTTGCCGACGCTCTGCCCGTGCCGCACGACACCCAGCCAGCCCAGTTCCGCCATGGGAGGGCTCGTACCCACCCGGGCCGGGGGATAACGCCTGCCGCCCGGCGCCTTGCCCGTGCGCTGCCCGGCAGCCTGCTCGCGCCCGGCCCGGCGCGGTCGCGGGTCAGGCCGGCCATCGCCACGACCGCGGCGACCGCGCCGGTGATCAGGCGGCGAACTCGCAGTGTGCTCCTGCTCAAGACCTTTCCCGTTCCCGTGTCCGTACGCGATCGGATCGGAGCTGGGGAATGCGGCGGTAATTTCGCTGGAGCGCGTGACAGCGGGCTGATCGGAGGCGGCTGTGCAGTGGACAGGAAGCCGGCGCATCGCGTGGGACGCGGTGCCGGCGGCGGTGCGGGGTGCGGTGCAGGCCCGGCTGGGAGCGCCGGTGGTCGTGGCCGAGTCCCTCGCCGGCGGGTTCTCGGAAGGGGTCGCCGCCCGGCTGCGGCTGGCGGACGGGCGGGACGTGTTCGTGAAGGCGGCCGCGGACCCGGCGGTGCGCGACTTCCACCGGCGCGAGGGCGTCGTCGCGGCCGCTTTTCCTGTGGGGGTACCGTCGCCGCCCCTGCTGTTCGCCCTTGATCTTGACCCGTGGGTGGTGCTGGTCTTCGCCTTCGTCGAGGCGCCCCTGGCCGGGCCCGCGGACCGGTCGCGCGTGCTCGCTGCGGCCACGGCGATGGCGGCAGCGCTCACGCCCGCGCCGATCCGCCCGGCCACGGCGCCGCGCCTCGGGGGTTTCGCCGGGCTGGCCCCGCACGACGTCGCCCGGGTCTCGCCGTGGGCGGCCGCGCACCACGCCGAGCTCGCCGACCGGGAGCGTGCCCAGCGCTGGGACGGTGACACGTTGCTGCACGGGGATCTGTACCTGTTCAACGCCCTGGTCTCGGCGCAGCGCGTGTGGATCGTCGACTGGGCGCACGCCTGGGTCGGGCCCGCGTGCTGCGACGTGCTGCCGCTCATGGCCGGTGGGAACGATCCCGAGGCGCTGTGCGCGGCCAACCCGCTGACCCGGGACCTGCCGCCGTCGGTGGTCGACGGGTTCCTCGCCGCGCACGCCGGGTTCCTCGTCCGGCTGGCGCTGCAGGCGTCGGACCCCAGCCTGAGCGCGGCCGCGGCGTCACTCGGGCGGGCGTCGCTCGCCTGGCTCGCACGGCGACCGTACAGTGCTACGTGCTAATGTTGATTGCCATGGTGTTCAAGAGGATGCTCGCCGCCTTCGGGGTCGGCGGACCGGGTGTCGACACGGTGCTCGACACGCTCGAAGCGCAGCCCGGCGGCTTCATCGACGGGCAGATCCACATCCAGGGCGGCGATCGGGATGCCCGCATCGAACGGGTCACCCTCGCGCTCGGCACCCAGCTCGACAACGGTCCGGGCGTTGAGCTCAATCGATCCACCGCCGCCGAGCACTTCACGGTCCGCGCCGGTGCCACCGAGTCCGTGCCGTTCCGGCTGAGCGTGCCGTGGGAGACGCCGATCACCAGCGTGTACGGGCAGCACCTGCGCGGCATGGTGATGGGCGTGCACACCGAGCTGGAGGTGGCGGGCGGCCGCGACAAGGGTGACCTGGACCCGGTCGCGATCACACCCCTGCCGGTGCATCAGGCGATCCTGGACGGGTTCGCCGAGCTCGGGTTCCGGTTCAAGAAGGCCGACGTCGAGCACGGCTTCATCCAGGGGGTACCGCAGCAGCTGCCGTGCTATCAGGAGATCGAATTCCTGGCAGCGCCGCAGTACGCGGACCGGATCGGCGAGGTGGAGCTGACCTTCCTGACCAACCCGCGCGGCGTCGAGGTGATCCTGGAGTTCGACAAGCGCGGCGGGATGTTCCACAGCGGCGGCGACGCGTACAGCCGATTCAGCATCGGCCACGACCAGGTCGCCGGCACCAACTGGGCGGGCGTGGTCGACGGCTGGGTCCGGGAGGCCGCACAGCGGCACAGCGCCCGGTACGCCGCGCACGGCGGGCACGGGCCGGGCGGATACGGCCACGGCCCCTACGGTCACGGGCGGCGCGGCGGCGGCATGGGCATGGGCACGGTGGTCGCCGCGGGCGCGGCCGGCGTCGTGGGCGGCCTGGTCGCCGGCGAAATCATCGACGAGGTGTTCGAGGACGACGGCGGGGACTTCGGCGGCGACTTCGAGTGACGGACCTCAGGTACCGCTGACGCGCTCGACCACGAAGGCCGGCACGTGGCCGGCGTGGTCCGCCGCCGCGGGGTGGGCCGGGAAGTCGAAGACGGCGACCATCATCTGCATCGGATAGTCCGGGGCCTGCCCCACGGTGCGCACATGGTCGCCGTCGACGAAGAAGTCGACCCGGCCCGGGCGCCAGTCGGCGGCGTAGGTGTGCGGTTCGCCGACGTCGATCGGCCGCCGCGGCTTGGCGAAGTCGTCGCGCAGGGCCGGGTCGCGGAACGGGTGGACGCCCATCCCGACGTCGGCCCCCGCTGCCGTCACCGCGTCGCCGAACACTTCGACGATGCAGATCTCACCCGAGCGCTGCGGCTCGTCCTCGAGGCCGACCATCCACACCGACGCCATCGAGCGGGGGCTGAGCGCCATCCGGGCCCGGACCTCGAGGACGCCGTAGCGCGGGGTCCAGCCCCACTGGACCGGCTGGGCCTCGCGCACCCGCAGCCCGGGCTTGAACGGCTGCTGCCCGGCGGTGCTGCCGACCGGGCCGCAGTACACGCCGGACTGGATACCGGAGACGCGCAGCGGGGTGTCGTGCTCGTCCGGGCACCACAGCCCCTGCTCCGGCGGGATCGACAGCCGCAACTGCGAGCCGTGCACCGCATAGGTGGCCGCGCTCTGCGCCCGCGAGCTCCACTGCGGCAGGTAGTGCGGAATCCACACCGACCGGTCGAGGTCAGGACCGTCGAAGTCGTCCTCGAAGCGCACCGGGCCAGCGTAACGCCGGGCGTCCCGTCGCCCCACCCGCGCTCGCCCGCATCGCCTGACCGGCTCAGGTCGCCTCGGGATCGGGCCCGTGCACGGCCCGCCCACCGTCGACGGGCAGGATCGCGCCGTTGATGAACCCGGCCGCGGGCGACAGCAGGAACGCCACCGCGTCCGCCACCTCCTGCGCCGTCCCGACCCGCCCGAGCGGGTGCAGCGCGGCCATCTGCGCGTCGACGCCGGGGTGGGCGGCCCGGTACTGCTCGAACCGCCCGGTGGCGATGGACCCGAGCGCGACCGCGTTGGTCCGGATCCCGTCCGGCCCGTGATCGACGGCCACGGCCCGCGTCAGGCCCTCGATCGCCGCCTTCGCGGTGGCGTAGGGCAGCGCCCCGCGAACCGGCCGCTGCGCCTGATGCGAGGAGACGTTGACGATCGCCCCGCCCCGCCGATGCTCGAGGAAGTGGTTCACGGCGACGTGGCAGCCGGTGAGCGCCAGGCCGAGGTTCGCGGTGACGAGGTCGAGAATCGCCGCGGCCGGGGCGCCGGCCAGCCCGGCGTCGCGGAACACTGCCGCATTGTTGACCCACCCGGTGAGCGGCCCCGCACCCTCGGCGGTGACGGCGGCCCGCCGCGCCGTCTCCTGATCCCGCGCATCGCCGAGCACCGACACGATCCGGTCCGTCGGCGCGCCGGCGAACTCGGCCACGTCGAGCACGACGACGTGCCCCTCAACGGCGAGCCGCTCGGCAACGACCCGCCCGATGCCCTGCGCCCCGCCGGTGACGACGAACGACGGCCGGCCCGTCACCGCGCGCCGCCGCTGCGCATCGTGAACCCGTCCGCGGACGCGAAGTAGGCGGCCAGCACCGCCTGCGCCCCCGCCGACCAGTAGCCCGGGTTCTGGTACAGGTACTCGGGGTCCATGAGCGGCTCGTCCTCGAGCCCGTGGAGGTGGCGCAGTCCGGTCAGCCGCCTCAGCTCCACCGGCAGCTCCCGCAGCCCGTTCCCGCCCAGTTGCAGCTCGGTCAGCCCGCGCAGCTCCCCGATCGCCGCCGGCAGCGCCGTCAACCGGTTCCCGTGCAGCCGCAGCTCCCGCAGCCCCGTCAGCAGCCCGATCGACGCCGGCAGCGCCGTCAACGCGTTGTCATTGAGGTCCAACGACTCCAGCCGCCCCAGCTCTCCGATCCGCTCCGGCAGCGCCGCGAGCCGATTCCCGCTGAGGTCGAGGTCCTCCAGCTCGACAAGCGCAAACACCGCATCCGGCACCCGCTGCAGCCCCAGACCGGCAAGGTCGAGCACCGCCGACCCGGCCGCGACCACAGCCTCGATCTCGCGCGCAGCCCGCACCTCCGCATGCACACGACCAGCCTGGCACACCGGCCCGCCCGCCGGCCCCCCTGCTCCCCATCACCGAACCCCGCGATATCCCTGTAAATCCGACCAATCCGGCATCGGGTCGGCGCCGAATCCCTCGTGACCGGCAACACTCCATCGAGGACGGGCCGGCTTCGCGCACCTCAACCAGCTCAACCGGTCCGGCGTCAAGGGCGCCGTCCGGCTCAGCCTGCACGGCGACCAGGTCGACGTCACCGTGTTCGCCAGCGGCCTGCTGCGCAACGCACCGCACGCGATGCACTTCCACACCGGCGGCGCCGGCCGATGCCCGACCATGGCCGCCGACACCAACGGCGACGGGATCGTCAGCACCACCGAGGGCCACACCGCCTACGGCATGATCGCGGCGTCGCTGACCGTGACCGGAGACACCAGCCCGGCCAGCGGCCTGGCCGTCGACCGGTTCGCGACGACACCGCACGGCTACCTCACCTACCACCGGACGGTCATGGTCGACGACATGACCGCAGCCGCCATCCGCGCCGGCAACGCGGTCCTCGTCATCCACGGCATCGACCCGAACGGCACCGGAACCTACGACGGCTCCGCACCGAGCGACCTCGACCCGAAACTCCCGCTCGAAGCGACATCACCCGCCGCCTGCGGCGTCATCAACGCCCACCACTCGTAACACTCCACCAACGCCGGGGCTGCGCCCGCCGCAGCCGCAGCCCCGGACCCCGCACCAATCACCTCATCGGCCAAAGCCTCCACTCGCCACCGCGCAGCACGGCAAGCGACCAATGGTGCTGGATTCGAACTGCTTGCGGAACGACGGCTGCCAGTCTGGAGCTCGGCCGCATCGGAGGGCGGGATACAGTCGGCGGTGGCGGCGAACTAACTATTTCGGACTATTGTCGACTATGCGGTGTGCACGCCCCGCTGCGGATCAAAGTCCGCCGGCCAAATGGCGGCTTCGCCACCTTGAACGTTGAAAATTTTCACCTCGTGGAGCTTCGCGTCGGTTAGATCTGTTCCCCACAGGGAAGCCTCGTTGAGATTAGCGGCGCGCAACCACGCTCGCTCCAGATGAGCCTCCTCCAGATCGACGAGTCGAAGGTCGGCACTCTGGAGGTTTGCGCGCCGCAAGTCCGTTCTGCGCAGATCCAAGCGCTGGTTGCGGCTGATCGGACGAGGCATTCTACCGAGGACCGTAAGGGCCGCCTGGACGGCCGGGAGACGACCGGCGAGCCGGGGCAGATCCGAGATCGGCGTGCTGGCGTCGAGCTCTCCGGGCCTGGGTGGCCACGGCGACCGGTCACGGATGAACGCCGCAAGAATATCCTGGATCGCACTTCGATCACTGCGCGAGTCACGCGCAATACGTTCTAGCGCGTAGATGCCTCCGAGCGTCATGGCAAGACTGCTGTTTGCGTCTTGTCCCAGATGATCGATCGCAGCGGTAAAACGATCCGTAAGTTGCCCGTCTCGATTTATCCGCAGCTGCCGATAGGTGAGCACCAAGCCGCTTGCCAATGCGACACCACCTATCAGTTGAAGCAGGCTGCCACGCACTTCGTTCTGCATCTTGATGCGAGAATCGCGAAGTTCCAGAGATTTGGCCGGGTCGGTGATACCGGCGAGCTGACCCTCACTGTATGGCGGCACTATCGACTGCGGAAGCGAGATCACCATCCACACAACGGCGGCTATTGCCGCCGCGACCGCAGCGCTGACCGCGATCGCTCGGTTGAGTCCACTGCCGCGCAACCTCTTCGCCTCCTCGCCTGGTGCCGATCCGCCCGTGCCGGCCTCGTCAGCAGCCACAGATATCCGCTACTTCTGCACATCAGCACAGCGACAGCCGGAAAGCCAGGAGCTATCGGTCGAGCCGGCATCCACTCATCGGCATGAATTCGTGCCGAGGCTTCGGCGGGGCACCGAGACGGCCCGGTATAGGCAGTGACATGGGCGATGGGTCCAGCGAGCCCGCCACTGGCCGGGTCCGCCGCCGCGTTCGCGGTGGTGAAAATGACCGGTGTTTGGACGCAGAACCTTTGGGGCCTCGTCCACCAGCGTTGTTGCCGCCTAATTTCCGGAGCATGCCGACTTACAGCGGCTGCCTATCCCCCATGCCGATGCATTGCCATGCCGCCTGCTGCCGACTTGGCCTTGCGGCGATTGGCGAGGCGGTCGGCGATGGCATCGTAGAGACGGCCGACCCAGGACGGGTCGCCGCCGCCCTGCAGGGAGTGGGTACCGAGGAACTGGAAATTCGGGTCGGGTTTGGGCTGTGCGCTCATCGGTCCTCACCTTTCTGCGCGCTCCGGCGACCACAGAGGCCGACCCTTATTTGACGTCCAAAAGGCTTGGACGGACCTCCACCCCGGCAAATCCTGAGGAGGTCTTGCCGGTCGGTACCCGGCGATCAGTCATCCGCCAACCGCAGCCGATCCTGTGTTCGCCACCGTCGTCGAACGGCGCGAGCGGCGGCGCATCGCCCGCGAGATCGTCGAGCGTAACCCGGTAGTGGCCGACGAGCTGTTCATCGACCGGCAGCGGGAGCGCCTCGGCGGGCCGCGGTCCATCGCCGGTCTCGTCGTCCACGCCGACGTGCCGGCTGAGGTCGCCGACCATCTCGCTGATCGGCTGTTATCCCACGTGCGCGACGATCCGGTCGCACGATGGGCCGCGGGCCGTCAGGTCGGCTCAGGTGAGAGGGAACACCGACTGCGCCCACGGCGGCCGGGCTGACGGCTGGATGGACGTGACCCATTTGACCCACCAGAAGCCGCGGCGGCCGGGGGCGACGATGCGGGCCGGGAAGCCGTGCCCGTAGGACAATGGCCGGCCGGCGACGCCGGTCACCAGCCAGACGTCGGTGAGCGTGGCGGCGCCGAACCACCGGCCGTATCCGGTTGCCGAGCGGGCCTCGACGGAACGCCAGCCGTCGTGGGGTACCCCCGCCGCCGCGAGCAGGACGCTGAGCCGCACGCCTTCCCATTGCTGTTCGCTGTACCAGCCGCTGGTGCAGTCGAGCACGGCGGTGAACCGCTCGTGCGGAAGGTCGTGCAGGGCGGTGAGGTCGAACGTGGCCGGGCCGACCCGCAGCGTCCACCGTGCCGGATCGATGTGCTGGACGCTGTCGTCGAGCCACGATGTCACGAGCAGACCCGGCTTCGGCACGGACCCGGTGAACCGCCGGCCGCCGCCGGGTCCGCTGTCCCAGACAACCTCGGCCGCCGCGGCCCCCGCCGCCAGTGCGGCGAACCGCAGTACTGCCCGGCGGTCGACGTCCGCGCGGCGTGGCCGCACGACATGCGTACCGAAGTGCGCGGCGAGGACGGCGAGCGCGGCCACCGCGGCACCGACGTGGATCTGCATGAGCGTCAACGGGCCGACGTACTCGAGGTGCCCGGTCGAGTGGATCAGCCCGCTCGCGACGGCGATGAGGACCAGGATCGCGAGCGTGATCGACAGCCACTTCACCGCCGGGCGCCGCCCGGGCCGCCGCAGACCACGGCGGATCACCACGTACTTCCACGGCGCCACCAGCAGGATGGCCAGCGCGCCCGCCGCGTGCAGCTGGATGAGGTCGAGCGGCCAGTCGACCCCGACGGTGTTGGCACCGAGGCCTGTCGCGACACCGGCGAGCAGCAGGAGTCCCAGCACGAGGTCGACCCGCCGGCCACCCTGTCTGATCCGGAACCGTACGCCCATGCCATGACGCTAACGCGCACCGCAGCAAATGCGAGGCCGCGATGTTACGCGCCCGACCGCCTCGGCCGCCTCGGCCGCCGAGGTGACGGTCCGTGGTCACTCACCATGGCGAGCGCGGGCTGGTGACACGCTCCTCGCGCCAGGTAAGTGCGTCCGATCAGGTGCGGGAGCGGCGGGTCCTCGCGCCAGGGGTGATGTGGCAGTTGGCGGTGGCTTATGGGGCGTACGGGCGCCAAGCGAAGCGGGCGGTCAGCGTGGGGTCGCCGTGCAGGAACCCGACGAAGGTCCGTACGACCTCGGCGATGTCGCTGGTCTCGGTACGGAAATGCCGGTCGGGCGCGCCGTCCTGGCGTTCCAGCGCGTACCAGCCGGGTCGGACGGCGGCCTGCTGCCCGTACCCGGCCTGGACGTACCAGCCGTCGGCTCGAGTGAGTACCGCGTAGTAGTCATCGCGGGACAGGCGTATGAGCACCTGGCGTACGACCTCCGGATCCGGATCACGGAACCGATGTCCCCGCGCAGAGGTCAACTCGAACTGCCAGTTGACCCCCGGCCGGGTGCGAAGCTGGTTCTGCTGCGGGTCGAAGCAATGCAGTCCGTGCTCCTCGGCCAGTTGTGCGGCCTGGTCAGCGACTTCTTCGCAGCGCTGCCACACGATCGGGAAGTAGATCACCGGCCCGGCGGCGTCTTTGAGCAGCGGACCGGCCGACCACGGACTGTCCCCGCCTCCGTGCGTGCCTCGATCCGGATAGCGGCCCAGCAGGGCCTGCACGAACGCGGCGATGGCCGGTGTCGGCGGGACGACCTCGTCCGGCTCGATGTAGCGGTGGTACAGCCGCTCGAACTCGGCGGCGGCCGCAGCATCGCCCGCCGGCCGATCACCTTCCCACACGGCGAGGTCATATGACATGGCGCAGATTGTTACACCCCAGACACCCCTCAGCATCACACTCCGCTGGTCCTGGCGACCGCCGAGATGCGCCGCGCCGCGGCATCTCCGGAAGCGTGGTCGACACAGTCTTGGCCGCGGGCACACCGTTACAGCCGCTCGCAGCGGACGCGCGGCTGTGCGCGACTTCATCTGATCCACTTGGCCGCGGAGGTGCGCCATGCAATCACTGGCCGCCGCCCGGAGACTTTATTGTGGCCGCCGCTTCATACACACGTGGACCGGTCGTCCGTCAGCCCCGTCCATTCGCAGGTCGGTGTCTGTCTGCGGCCAAGCCCCGCAGGGAATCCCGCCCGCCTCGCCGTCCTCGACGCCGAGGACGACGTGATCGGCGACGCCGCTCTCGCAGCCGACCACCGCCATATGCACGAGTTCCACGCAGTCGCCGACCTTGAACCGTTCGCGGTGGTGCCGCAGCAGCACATCAGCGGCCAACGCGGCGACGACGACCACCGACGCGACGATCAGCAGCACCTTGAGTCTCGGCACCGCCGAAGCCTACGGGTCCGGCCGACGGCCGACGGCGAAGAGGTTGCTCTCCGGAGCCGGTCTCGTGGTCCATTGCGTGCATCGCGGGGCGCTGCACCCCCGGCGTGGATAAGCGGATCACGGCGAATCAGGGCGGCGACCCTGCCTACTCGACCGCGTGGTTGGCGGCGCCGTTCAGCACTGCACGCCGGTCCATACCGCGTCGGGTGAGCCGGTTGCGATCGGTCCGGAGGCAGGTGGCCGTCGGCGCGGTGATCGCTCGGCTCGCCCGGGTCCGTGAGCGTGCGGTGCCGTCCGCGCGGGCCGGTACCCTCGCCGGGTGACCTTCAATGACGACCCGGCCGGCGGGCAGGCCCGATTGCGTGAGCTCGGCGCGGCGGTGCGGGACGGTGCGATGCATGACGACCCGGCGCTCGTCGCGGCGCTGCTCGCTGAACCTGAGCGGCTCATGGCGGAGTCGGTACTGGTGGAGCTCGTCGACCGGCGAGGCGAAACGCTGGACTCGGCGGCGGCGTTCGGCGCATGGGCGCAGCCGGTGCTCGACATGGTGGGCGCCGACGGGTTCGTCGGGCGGCGGGTGCACGAGTGGTCGCTGTTCAAGGCGCTGCAATCGGGCGGGCCGGTGGATCGGGGCCAGTTGGCGGCCGCGTCCAACTGGCTGCAGCGCAAGGTGGCCGAGGAAGCCGGGTCGGCCGCGGTGCTGGCGGTGCTGGGCGAGGTCGGGCGCACGAAGCGGCTGCGCAACGTCGCGAAGACGCGGGCCGGGCGCCTTCGATCCCCGGGTCGGTGACCGGCCGGCCCTCGTGCGCCGATCGGCCGGCCGGACGCGCTCGCCGGCGCGCTGTGGTGTTCCGTTCCGGTTCACCGCGGCTCGGCGGCCGTCACGACAGCCGGGCGATGCGGCCCTTCTCGCCGGAGGCCCAGCACGCGGCGCCGGCGCAGGCCACCGCGTCGAAGCTGCCGGTGTCGAAGCGGGTCCAGGTGCGGCCGCCGTCGCGGGTGACGTCGCTGCCCGTCGGGCCGACCGCGAGGGCGAACGACGGGGCCCGGCGACGCCCGACCGGTACTCGCCGGGGACCGTCCGGGCCGCCGTCCACGTGCGCCCGCCGTCGCGGGTCAGCGCGGCGCCGTTCGGGGCCGTGGCGGGGGCGTTGTAGTCGCCGCCGACGGCGAGGCCGTGGCGGGCGTCGCGGAAGGCCAGGGAGTAGATGCCGGCCGTGGGGCCGGACGGGATGGGCGAGTCGACGACCGACCAGTGCCGGCCGAGGTCGCCGGAGTGGAAGACCCGCGCGCGGGCGGCGCCGCCGGTGGCGAACCAGGCGTCGCGGCCGGTGGCGGCCAGGCACGTCCCGCTGGCGGCGAAGGCGAACTCGTCGTCCAGGGCGGGTACGGCAACTGACTGCACGTCCCAGTGCCGGCCGCCGTCGTCGGTGGCGAGCAGCTGGAAGTGTCCGTCCACCGGGTCGCCCAGGGCCAGGCCGTGGCGGGCGTCGGCGAACGCCATGCAGTCGTAGAAGGCCGCCGGATCGGTGTTGCGGAAGGTCTCGGTCCAGGTGCGGCCGCCGTCGTCGGTGCGGTACACCCGGGAGTCCTCGCCGTTGCCGATCGACAGGATGACGGCGTGGAAAGCGTCGAAGGCCTCGATGTCGCGGAATTGCAGAGCGGCCGTGTCGGGCGGCCCCACGGAGCGCCAGGTCCGGCCGCCGTCGACGGTGCGCAGCACGATGCCGCCGGTGCCCGACACCCAGGCGATCCGGTCGCTGACCGCGGACAGGCCGCGGAACCGGGCGGTGGAGCCGCTGTCGAGCAGCCTCCAGGACGGCGGCCCGGGCCGGCCGAAGCCACTGACGGCAGCGACGACGGCCAGCCCGAGCACGAGCGCAACAACACGACGCATATCGACGAACTTAGGGAGTCCAGGCTCCCGACACAACCCAGCTGACGTCATCGGCCCACAGGCCGGTGGCGTCCCACGTGTTCGAACCGCCGTTGCTGGCGATGTACACGTTGTTGCTGTAGTGGCGGATGTAGCGGTCGGCGAAGTTGAGCGAGCGGAACGAGGTGCCCTGCCCGTTCTTGCCGGTCTCGGTGCAGAACGTGGCGTCCTGCTTGAAGATGTCGCTGCCGTCGCCGGCCTGCAGCGAGATCTGGTAGTTGTAGTGCCGCAGGTACTGCCCCGACGTGTTGCGGGACTCGAACGAGTAGCAGGAGCTGTTGGCCAGACCCGCCCGCACGATCCAGGACGCGTTGGCCTTGTCGGTGGCGGAGCTGGACGAGCTGACGACCTGGGTGGTGACGGTCGCGCCGGAGTGGCTGATGTAGCGGGTCGTGCAGCAGGCGGTGGTGGCCCGCAGGGAGACGCTGGAGCCGACGGTGAGTCCGCCGCCCGAGGACGACGTACCGTAGGCCGCGGCGACGATGTTGGCCTGGACCGAGTTCTCGGTGGCGTCGGACGGGTAGCCGGAGGTCATGACGCCCTCGTAGAATGTGCCGGCCGCGCCGACGCTGTTGTCGCCGCCGATGCCGAGGATGATCGCACCCTCCTTCTTCATCGGGTTGTATCCGGCGACGTTGGGCCGGGCCCCGTTGTAGAAGGTGCCGAGGCTGCCGGACTGGGCGTTGCCGCCGCGGATCGACCAGTGGTTCGGCTCGCCCTTGAGCACGGCGGTCAGGAACCGGTGGCTGATCGTCGGGTCGCCCGAGTTGTTCTTCTGGTTGATCCCGGAGAACAGGCCGTTCTCGAGGTCGGCCATGATCCACGGGCCGTTGCCGGCGCCGGTGCCCCAGACCTTGTTGTTGCCGAAGTACAGGGCCTCCATGGTGCCGTTGCCGTTGTCGCGGCTGTTGGTCTCGGCGTTGCCGTAGTCGAAGCAGCAGCCGCCGTTGTAGTGGGTGCCGTCGAAGATGGCGTACATGCCCTCGGCGGCGTCGCCCTTCGCGATGCCGTTGGTGTTGTTGTTGCGGTAGCCGGTGCCGGGGGCGACGAACACGCCGTAGACCTTGTGCCCGCCGATGGTGGCCGGCGCGGCGGTGGCGTTGGCGAGGTTGTCGTAGCCGCCGGCCGCCGGGCCGTTGAACCCGCCGGGCGGGGCCTGGGTCAACCGGTTGTTGCGGCCCGTCTGGTCGTAGATGATCGTGATGACGCACGACGTGCCGGCGCAGAACGAGTCCTGGGCGGCCGCGTTGGCGTAGCTGCCCGCGCTGACCGGGGCGATGTCCTGCGTGGCGTTGTCCGAGGCCCGGCGGACCTGGTACAGCGGGCCGCTGTACGCGCCGTAGAGCGCCCGGGTGGTGCTGTGCGCGGCGACGCAGGGGGTGCCGCCGTTGGCATAGATGTCGCACGGCTGCGACGTGGCCGCTTCCGAGGTGCCGGCGCCGACGAGCACGCTCACAATGAGCGTCCCGGCGGCCGCGGCGGCGAGCAGGACCTTCCGCATACTGCTTGAACCTTCCGTGTGGCGGTACGGATGGAATAGCGTGAATGTGAGCGCTAACATAGCCCAGCGGTTTTCTGCGCGCAAGGCAGGCGTGAACGGTACATGCGCGTGGTATGAGGTAGACATGACCTTGACCGTGCTGGTGACCGGAGCGTCCGGCTTCGTCGGCTCCCGGCTCGTGCCGCGCCTGCTGGAACGCGGGCACCGGGTGCGGGCGATGACGCGGCGGCCGGAGCAGTACACCGGAGAGGGCGAGCCGGTCGCCGGGGACGTCATGGACCCGGACAGCCTGCGCCAGGCGATGGCCGGCGTCGACATCGCCTACTACCTCGTGCACTCGCTGAGCAGTGACGACTTCGTGGCGCGCGACGCGGCGGCGGCCCGCAACTTCACCGCCGCCGCGGCCGAGGCGGGGGTCGAGCGCATCGTGTACCTCGGCGGGCTGGGCGCCGACGGAGACGCCCTCTCCGATCATTTGCGGTCACGGCGCGAGGTCGAGCGGATCCTCTCGGCCGGTTCGGTGCCGGTGACGACGCTGCGGGCGGCGGTCATCATCGGTCACGGCGGCATCTCGTGGGAGATCACCCGCCAGCTTGTCGACCACCTGCCGGCGCTCATCACGCCGCAGTGGGTGGCGACCCGGACCCAACCCGTGGCGCTGCCGGACGTGCTGCGGTACCTCACCGCCGCCGGCGAGTCGCCCGAGGCGAGCGGCCGCACCTACGAGGTGGGCGGCCCGGACGTGCTCAGCTTCGCCGACATGCTCCAGCGGGTGGCCCGGCTGCGCGGCAAGTTCCTGCCCAACGTCACCGTGCCCCTGCTCACGCCGCGCCTGTCGTCGATGTGGCTGTCCCTGGTCACCGACGTCGACATGTCGACGGCCCGCAACCTGGTCGACTCGCTCAGCGCCGAGACCATCGTGCGCGAGCACCCGGTCAGCGAGCTCGACCCGGCCCCGGCCCTCACCTACGAGGACTCGGTCCGCCTGGCCCTGGCCGAGCGGGAGGCCGAGGTCACCGGCCAGGAGGCGGAGCGGACGAAGCACGAGGCCGAGCTGGCCGCCGGCAAGGCCCGCGAAGCCAGAGCGCGAGCCGAGGAGCTGCGCCGCGAGCTCGGCGTGCCGGCGTGAACGGTACGGAGCGAAGCACGGCGGCCGTTCACCAGCTACACCGTGCCAGCAGTGTGGCGCCGCAGTGTGCTGAGGCGGCGGGCGTGAACGGTACGGAGCGAAGCGGAGTGGCCGTTCACCAGCAGCACAGTGTCCGCACGGCGGCGCCGGAGCGTGCGGAGGCGGCGGCGTGAACGGTACGGAGCGAAGCGGAGTGGCCGTTCACCAGCAGCACAGTGTCCGCACGGCGGCGCCGGAGCGTGCGGAGGCGGCGGCGTGAAGCACCTGCGGGATCTGGCCCGGGCGGCGTTCGTCGACCCGGTCCCGCGCAACCACGAGCAGACGTCCGCGGCCGTACGCCGCCGCCGGGTCGTGGTCGTCGTGACCCTCGCCGTAGGCGCGGTCCTGCTCGGCTGGTCGCTGACCATCCGCCCCGGCGATCCCCTGTTCTACCTGACGACCGTGGCGGTGGCCGCGACCTGGCTGGCCGGCAGCCTGCTCTCCGGACCTTTGCATCTGGGCCGGATTCTGTACCGCGACCGCCTCCGCCGCCCCATCCTGACCCCGATCGCCACCGGGCTGCTGGTCGGCGGCGTCTTCGTCCTGGGCGCGCTCGTCGTCCAGCACATCCCGCCGCTGCGCGCGTACGCCGGTGAGGTGCTCGACCACGCCCGGTACGGCGCCATCGTCCCCATCACCGCCACCACCCTCCTCAACGGCCTGGCCGAGGAGGTCTTCTTCCGCGGCGCCCTGTTCGCCGCGATCGGCCGCACCCACCCGGTCCTGATCTCGACGATCGTCTACGCCCTGGCCACCGTCGCCACCGCCAACCCGATGCTGGTCTTCGCGGCCGCCGTGCTGGGCGCGGTCCTGGGCCTGCAGCGCCGGGCGTCGGGCGGCATCCTGGCCCCGATCCTGACCCACGTGACCTGGTCGACGGTGATGCTGTTCGCCCTGCCCCCGCTCCTGGGCTCGTAGCTCGGCCGCTCACTGTCCCAGAGGCGATCACCACGTCGCCGGCAGGGTGTCGACGGGTGTCGTAGAAGAGGTAGGTGCGGTCGTTCAGGTGGCGAAGGCGGCCAGGCACGCCTCCGGGTCGTCGGCGAACGGCAGGTGCCCGCACCCGGCCAGCCGCACGTGCCGCGCAGCAGGCAGCCGGCGCCGCGCCCGCCGCGCCTGGAACACCGGCAGGATCAGGTCCCGCGGCCCCCAGGCGATGCACACGGGAATGTCCGTGAGCGCTCCCAACCCCGGCGCCGGGAATGTGTGCTGGGCGAACGCGTCGCGGGCCGTGCGGAAACCGGGCCACACGGCCAGGGCCTGCGCATCGGCGACGCCAACGGCCGGGTCGACCCGGGTCGGGTGGCCGAAGAACAGCCCGAACAGCGCGACCCGCCCGGCCGCGGACGACGCCAGCCGCGGCAGCGACGGCCCGAGCGCCCGGGCGCACGACCGGGCCGCGGTCACCGACAGCTGACACCCAGCGCCGCGACACCGGGCCCCAGAAGCCGATCGGCGCGAACGCCGTGACGGACAGGGCGTGCCCACGGCGGCCGAGCTCGAGGGCCACTCCCCCGCCCATCGAGCTGCCCGCGACGTGGAACGGCGGCGGCACGGCGGCGAGGACCCGGTCGGCGAGCTCCGGCACGGACGCGCCCGGCAGGTCGAGCGCGTGCACGGTGAACCGTGCGGACAGCGCGGGAACGATCGGGTCCCAGACCTGACGGCGGCTCCCCAGGCCGTGCAGCAGAACGAGCGGCGGCAGCGCCATACCCTCGGATGGTACTTGTTGACAGCGTGACAACAAGGGGGCAGTGTTCGCGCATGGAGTACGACGTCATCGTCGTCGGGTCCGGCTTCGGCGGCAGCGTCAGCGCACTGCGGCTGACCGAGAAGGGCTACCGCGTCGGCGTCCTCGAGGCCGGCCGGCGCTTCGCCGACCGCGACTTCGCGAAGACCAGCTGGCGGCTGCGCGACTACCTGTTCGCGCCCGCGCTCGGCTGCTACGGCATCCTGCGGATGACGCTGCTGCCCGACGTGCTCGTGCTGTCCGGGGCCGGGGTCGGCGGCGGGTCGCTCGGCTACGCCAACACGCTGTACCGGCCGCCGGACGTCTTCTTCACCGACCCGCAGTGGGCCGGGATCACCGACTGGAAGGCCGAGCTCGGCCCGTGCTACGACACGGCCGCCCGGATGCTCGGCGTGGCCGAGAACCCGCAGACCACCGCGGCCGACGCCGTGCTCAAGAGCGTCGCCGAGGACCTCGGTGTCGGACACACCTACCGCCGCACCCCCGTCGGCGTGCTGTTCGGCGAGCGGCCCGGCCAGACCGTGCCCGACCCGTATTTCGGCGGGCAGGGGCCGGAGCGCACCACCTGCACGTTCTGCGGTTCGTGCATGACCGGCTGCCGGGTCGGGGCGAAGAACACGACAGTGAAGAATTATCTGTACCTGGCCGAGCGCGCCGGAGCCGTGGTGCACGAACGCACCACCGTCACCCGCATCACGCCGAACCCGGACGGCGGCTACACGGTGCACACCCGGCGCACCGGCGGCAAGCTGCGCCGCGGGCCGGGAACGTTCACGGCCCGCCAGGTGGTCCTCGCCGCGGGCGCGGTCGGCACACAGCGGCTCCTGCACCACCTCAAACGCTCCGGCGACCTGCCGAACCTGTCGCCGCGGCTGGGCGAGCTGAGCCGGACCAACTCCGAGTCGATCCTGGGCCCGCGCTCGCGCCGCCGCGACGCCGACTTCACCGGCGGGGTGGCGATCACGTCGTCGATCCACCCGGACGCGGAGACGCACATCGAGCCGGTCCGCTACGGCCCCGGCAGCAACCTGCTCGGCCTCATGGGCGCCGTCCTCGTCGGCGACACCGGCCGCACGCCGCGCTGGCTGGCCGGCCTGGGCAGGACCCTCGCGAGCTGGCGGGACTGGCCGCGGCTGTTCTGGGTGCGCCGGTGGTCGCAGCAGACGATCGTGCTCCTCGCGATGCAGCCGAAGGACAACTCGATCACCGTCGGGCCCCGCCGCGGGCCGTTCGGGGGCCGGCGACTGACCAGCCGCCCGGGCGTCGGAGCGCCGAATCCGGTGTACCTCCCGGCCGCCCACGACGTCGCCCGCCGGGTCGCGGCCAAGATCGACGGCGTGCCCCTCGGCTCCGTCACAGAGCTCGTGGGCCGCCCGGTCACCGGCCACTTCATCGGCGGCGCGGCCATCGGCGCCGACCCCGAGCACGGCGTCATCGACCCGTACCACCGCGTCTTCGGCCACCCCGGCCTGCACGTCATCGACGGCGCCGCGGTCACCGCCAACCTGGGCGTCAACCCGTCCCTGACCATCACCGCCCTCGCCGAACGGGCCTGCGCCCTGTGGCCCCGCCACGGCGAACCGGACCGCCGCCCACCGCTCGGCGCCCCCTACGAACGGATCGCACCGTGACGGGCACAGGCACGAAAGCGGCCCCGGTCGCCGAGCGCGGGCGGCGGCTCGAACCGGACCAGCGGCGGGCGCAGATCCTGTCGTGCGCGGTGCGGCTGTTCGGCGAGCGGCCGTACGCCGACGTGTCCACACGCGACATCGCGGAAGCGGCCGGGGTGGCGCGGGGGCTCATCAACCACTATTTCGGCACGAAGCGGGACCTGTACATCGAGGCCGTGCGCATCCTCGTGACGATCCCCGCGGTCGCGGTCGAGCAGCTGCCCGTGGGCGACCGGGCGACCCGGATCGACGCGAGCGTCACCTGGTTCCTCGATGTTGTGTCCCGGCACAGCCGCTCGTGGCTGGCCGCGGTCGACGCCGGCGACCCGGACGTGCGCCGGGTGCTGGCCGAGGCCGACGAGGTGGCCGCGCAGAGCATCCTGACCGCTGTCGGGCTGGCCGACACGGGCGAGCACCGGGCCATCATGCGCGCGTACTGCGGCCTGGCGAAGGCCACCGCCCGCGAGTGGCTGGAGCGCGGCGCGCTGGACCGTGAACGCTCCCACGCCGTGCTCGCGACCACCCTCACCACCCTCGTGCGGGACATCTTCCGATGACCCGGATCGCGGTCATCGGCGCGGGCTTCGGCGGCATCGCTGTCGCGCACCTGCTGCGCCGGGCCGGGTTCGGCGACGTCACCGTCTACGAGCGCGGCGACGACGTCGGCGGCGTGTGGCGCGACAACACCTACCCGGGCTGCGCGTGCGACATCCCGGCCCCGCTGTACTCGTACTCGTTCGCGCTCAACCCGGACTGGTCGCAGCGCTTCCCGCCGCACGACGAGATTCTGGGGTACCTGCGGCGGTGCACGGACGCCTTCGGGCTCCGGCCGCAGCTGCGCCTCGGCACGGCCGTCGACTCCGCACAGTGGACCGGCACGGCGTGGCGCCTCACGCTCGCCGGCGGCACCTGCGCGGAGTACGACGTCATCGTTGCGGCGACGGGGCAGCTGTCCCGCCCGGTGGTCCCCCGGATTCCCGGTGCCGGGGCTTTCACCGGCATCGTCGCGCACACCGCACGGTGGCCCGCCGATCTGGATGTCACAGGCAAGAGCATCGGCGTCATCGGTACCGGAGCCAGCGCGATCCAGCTGGTGCCCGCCCTCGCGGACCGGGCGGCCCGCATCACCGTCTTCCAGCGCTCGGCCCCGTGGACGCTGCCGAAGCCCAACCGCCGCTACGGCCGCGTCCGCCGGGCCCTCAACCGCCGGGTCCCGCCGCTGATGCGGGCGGCCCGCGCCGGCACCTTGCTGCTCACGTGGGTCACGGGCCGGGCCGTGACCGGCCGCCCGATCGCCCGCCGGTTCGTGCGGGCCGTCTCGGCGGGCCAGCGCTATGTCCAGGCCGGGCGCCTGCGCCCGCACGTGACACCGGACTACGCGATGGGCTGCAAGCGCGTGCTGTTCACGTCCGGCTGGTATCGCGCCCTGCGCCGGTCGAACGTCACCCTGAGCACTGCGGACATCCGGCAGCTGACCGCGGCGACCGTGCTGACCGCCGACGGCGCCGAGCACCACTGTGACGTGCTCGTCTACGCGACCGGGTTCGCCGCGACCGAGTTCCTGATCCCGATGGCCGTGACGGGCCGCGACGGCCGGCGCCTGGAGGACGAGTGGAAGGACGGTGCGTACGCGCATCTGGGCATCACGGTGCCCGGCTTCCCGAACCTGTTCCTCATGTACGGCCCGAACACGAACACCGGCAACACGTCGGTGGTGTACTTCCTCGAGGCCCAGGCCCGCTACATCGTCCAGGCGGTCCGGGCGGTCGCGGAGTCCGGCCCCCTGGAGGTGCGCGAGGACGTCGCCGCGGCCTTCGACGCGGAGATGCAGCGCCGGCTGGCCGGGAGCGTGTGGACGGGCTGCACCAACTGGTACCGCACGGCGACCGGCCGGATCGTCACGAACTGGCCCGGGATGGCCTCGGAGTATCGGGCCAGGACGGCCCGCCTCACGCCGTCCGACTTTGTGCGGCCGTGACGCCGAACGTCATCCGGAAGTCGTCGGCGACAAGCGACAGCAGCGGCTTGCGGCCGTGCAGGAACCCGAGCGGCCCGGCCGCGTCGATGTGCCAGCGCACGGTGGCCGGCCCGCACCGTGCGCTCGCCCGCACCGGTGTCGTCTTCGGTGCCCCGTGCAGCACCTGGGTGCACTTGAACCCGATCGGCAGCCGCAGCAGCGGCTTCGCGCGGCCGATCTCGGCCGACGCCCCGACCGACGCGGCCGCCCGCGTATCGGTGAGCTCGAACTCGGCGAGGTCCTTGGGAATGCCCCACAGCTCCCGGCCGCCGTCGCGGGACTCGGGGCTGTCGACCCAGATGTGCGTGATCGTGACCCGGGACCGCAGCCCGTGGCGCATGAGCACGGCGGCGAGGAGCTCCCGGTAGCTCAGGTCACCGCCCGGGCGGTAGTCGACCCAGGCCGCCCCGACGAACGCGCGGGCGCCGAGGCGCAGCACCCGCACGGCCCCGGCGAGCTCCGGCGGGAGGGCGGGCAGGGCGGCGGCGGGCAGCGCCCACACCGAGACGTACATGCGGCCGCGCAGCGACCAGGGCTCCGGCGGGTACCCCATGCGCGGCACTCTACGCCTCTTGGCACGCTGCCAACAACGGCCGGGCGCCGGCTCTGCTAGTGTCGGCGCGTGAACACCGGACCGGCGAGATGCCATGCACGGATCGGTGACCCGGTGGACGACTGACCCGCCGCCGTCCGGCGCGCGGACCGCCGAGCGATCGACGCTCGAGACGGTCCCTTCCGTGCCGCACCGACACCAGCGAGGTCACAGCCGAATGCCGGCGACGTTCAATCACACCATCATCGCGTCCAAGGACCGGGCCGAGTCCGCCCGCTTCTACCGGGAGCTGCTCGAGGCCGCCGAGGCGCCCTCGTGGGGCCTGTTCACCAACATCGCGCTCGGCGACGGCGTGCTGCTGCAGTTCGCCGAGCCGCCCGTCGACATCCAGATGCAGCACTACGCGTTCCTCGTCGACGACGAGCTCTTCGACCGGGCCTACGCCCGGCTGACGGGCTGGGGCGTCGTGCACTGGGCCGACCCGCAGATGCGCCGCCCCGGCGAGATCAACCACGAGCACGGCGGCCGCGGCGTCTATTGCAAGGACCCGGCCGGCCACGCGGTCGAGCTGCTCACCCGCCCCTACCTGTAGAGGATGGCCGGACGGGGCCGGCGGCGCCGGGATCTGCGCCGCCGGCCCCTGTCCGGGCGGAGACTCCGGCCCGCCGCGGCGTGGACGCCGCGGGGCTCAGGCGGGCCGGTCCGCGGTGAGCCGGGTGCGGGCGCGCAGGAGCTCGGCGACTGACCACGCCTGGAACGGGCAGCCCGTGGCCGTGTGCGGTGCGGCGGCATCGGCGGTCTCCGACACCGAGCCGAGGCCCCACTCCGCGAGGTGCAGTTCGAGCCCGTCCAGTACACCCTCGGTATCGGCACCTACGCGCAGCGCGGCGTCCACGAACGGGCCGATGAGCCACGGCCAGACGGTGCCCTGGTGGTAGGCGCGGTCGCGCTGCGCCGGGCCGCCGCGGTGGCGGGGCTCGTAGCCGGGCGCGTCCGGGGCGAGGGAGCGCAGGCCGAGCGACGTGAGCAGCTCGCGGCGGCACACCGCGACCACCCGCGGATCGGCGAGCGGCGCGTGCGGCAGCGACAGGGCCAGCAGCTGATTCGGCCGTACCGTCGCGTCGTCGCCGAACGGCCCGTCCACGACGTCGTGGAGCCCGTCGCCGTCGGGGCGGGGGAAGCGGCGGCGCAACGAGTCGGCGGCCCGGGCCGCGGCGGACGTCCAGTCGTGCGGGCGGCCCAGGCGGTCGAAGAGCTCCGCGGTCGTGGCCAGGCCCGACACCCACAGGGCGTTGATCTCGACCGCCTTGCCCTGGCGCTCGGTGACGGGCCGGCCGTCGATGCGGGCGTCCATCCAGGTCAGTGCGAAGCCCGGCTTGCCCTGGGTGAGCAGGCCGTCGGCCGGGTCGGCGGCGATGCCGTAGCGGGTGCCGTGCCGGTGGCGGGTCAGCACCTCGTCCATCGGCGCGGCCAGGGTGGCCGCGAGGTCGAGGTCGCCGGTGACCGTCACGTAGCGGCCGATCGCGTGCAGGAACCACAGGGCGGCGTCGGCGGTGTTGTACTCGAGGGTGCCCGTGTCGGCGGTGTTGGCCAGCATCCCCTCCGACACCGTCGCGCCGGCCCGCAGCAGCACCTCGCGGGCCTCGGCGTGGCGGCCGGTGGTGAGGAACAGCCCCTCGAACGACGTCATGAGGTCGCGCGACCACTCGCCGAACCACGGGTACCCCGCGACGGCCGACGGGCCGGTGGGAGTACCCATCACGAACTGGTCGGCGGCGACAGCGAGCCCGCGGGCGACGGGGTCGGTGGCGCCGGCCTGGCGGGCGAGCTTCCGGGCGCGGCGGCGGGCGTCCGCGACGAGCCGGTGCGCCCGCGGCGGCGCGCCGTCGTCGGCGGCCGCTGTCACCTCCATGGCCTCGCCGGGCGCCAGCTCGGCCGTGAACCGGCCGGCCGCCCACAGGTCCTCGACCGGGTTGAGGCCGCGGGCCGCCTCGTCCCGGGCGTACACACCGCGGTACCAGTCACCGCCGGGCTCCCAGCCGGGGCCGTGCACGCGGTAGGCGTCCTCGAACACGAACCCGCCCGGGTCGACGACCCCGCCGGCCCACTCGTCGGTGCCGAGCCGCACCGCCCGGTCACCGATGCGCACCACCGGGTCCAGGGCGGCCAGCCCGAGCCGCCGGGACGCCGCACCGGGCGCCGCGACGACGAGCAGGCCGTGGTATCGGCGGGTGCGCAGCCCGGCGACGGTGCCCATCGCGTAGCCGCCGAGCCCGTCGGTCACGAGCCATTCGCGGGCGGCGGCCTGCTCGAAGCCGGCGCCGGCCGGCTACGTTTCCGTCAGCGGAGGCCTGTGTCGCCTGAGCGGTCGCCGCAGATCTGCCGGCCGAAGGTGATCACTGGCGCACCACCGGCCGGGCCACCAGGTCGGCGAGCAGCCCGGTCCAGCCGGTCTGGTGCATCGCGCCCAGCCCGGCGCCGTTGTCGCCGTGGAAGTACTCGAAGAACAGCAGGTGGTCGCGCCAGTTCGGGTCGTGCTGGAGCCGCTCGACCCAGCCGTACGCGGGCCGCCGCCCGTCCGGTCCCCGCCGGTACAGCGACAGCATCCGCTGGCGCAGGTCCTCGGCGATCGCGCCGGCCGTCTGCTGGCGGCCCGAGCCGGTCGGATACTCGATCTTCACGCCGCCGCCGAAGTTGATGTCGTACTCCTCCAGGGTCCGCAGCACCAGATAGTTCAGCGGCATCCACAGTGGACCGCGCCAGTTCGAGTTGCCGCCGAACATCCCGGTGCTCGACTCGGCCGGCTCGTAGCCGACGGTCGCCGTCCAGCCGGCCAGGTCGATGCTGAACGGGTGCTCGGCGTGCCACCGGGACAAGGCGCGCAGGCCGTACGGGGACAGGAAGCTCTCCTCGTCGAACAGGTGCGGCAGGATGCGCCGGACCCGGCCGTGCGCGGCGACGCCGACGGCGACGAACCGCTCACCGTCGTCCGTGCGCACCACGTGCTCCTCCGGCACATCGGCGAAGCGGTCGGGCGACACAGGCCCTGTCGGTGCGGACGTGATCGGCCGGCGGCGGCTTCGACAGTGCCGGCGGACCCGCTCGAAGTCGTCCTCGCGCAGCGCCTTCGTCGCGAACAGCGGGATGATCCCGACCATCGAGCGGACCCGCAGCGGCGTCGCCGAGCCGTCGGGGCGGCGCAGCACGTCGTAGTAGAAGCCATCCTCCTCGCTCCACAGGTCGCGGTCGCGCATCGCCTCGGAGATGAGCGCGAAGTGCTCCATGAACTTGACGACGAGGTCGTCGAGGTCGAGCTCGCGGGCCATCTCGAGGAGGTTGAGGCAGTAGAACGCCATCCAGGCGGTCGCGTCGGACTGCTCCAGGACGTGGCCCTCGGGCAGGTGCGAGCGGTCGATGGGGCCGATGTTGTCGAGGCCCAGGAACCCGCCCTCGAACACGTTGTTGCCCGCCGGGTCCTCCCGGTTGACCCACCACGTGAAGTTGAGCATCAGCTTGGCGAAGATCCGGCCGAGGAAGTGCTTGTCGCGCCGGCCGTCGATCTCGTAGACCTGCAGCGCGGCCCACGCCTGCACCGGCGGGTTAAGGTCGTCGAACGCCCACTCGTAGGCCGGGATGGCGCCGTTGGGGTGCTGGAACCACTCGCGGCAGAGCAGCAGCAGCTGGTACTTCGCGAACGCCGGGTCGAGGTGGGCCAGGGCCACGGCGTGGAAGGCCGAGTCCCAGGCCGCGAACCACGGATACTCCCACGGGTCCGGCATCGACATCACGTCGGACGCGTCGAGGTGCCGCCAGCCGGCGTTGCGGCCGGAGCGGTGCCCCGGCGGCGGTGGCGGCTGGGCCGGATCGCCGCGCAGCCACGCCGCGACGTCGTAGTGGTAGAACTGCTTGCCCCAGATCATGCCGGCGAACGCCTGGCGCATGATCGCGGCGTCCTCGGCGCTCGTGCCGGGCGGGGCCAGCCCGGCGTAGAACTCGTCGGCCTCCCGCTCGCGGCGGGCCAGGACCTCGTCGAACGCCGGGCCGAACGCGGCCGGGCCGGCCTGCGGGGCCAGCCGCAGCGACAGGTGCACGGTCTGCCCCGCCGGCACCGTGACCCGATACCAGAACGCCGCCTTCGTGCCCTCCCGCGCCGGGTTCACGGTGTCCGCGCCGTGCACGACGTGGTCGTTGATGCCGTCCTTGGGGTACCGCGCCGAGCCCGGGCTGCCGAAGAGCCGCTCGGTGTTGGTGTCGTTGTCGCAGTACACCTGCGGCGGCAGCGAGCCGTCCGGGCCCGGCGCGGCCTGCAGCAGCAGCGAGTCCTCGATGCCGATCGTCGCGTCGTCCACGGCCGCCAGGCGGGGCCGCGGTGCGCCCTCCTCCCAGGACCACGTGTTGCGCAGCCACACGGTCGGCAGGGCGTGCAGGGTCGCCGTCTGCGGACCGGCGTTGGTGAGCCGCACGCGGATGCACATGTCGTCGGGGTCGGCCTTGGCGTAGTCGGCCTCGACGATCCAGTACCGGTCGCCGTCGAACACGCCGGTGTCGAGCAGCTCGTACTCCGGCTCGTCGCGCGAGCGCCGCCCGTTCTGTGCGACCAGGTCCGCGTACGGGAACGCGCGCTGCGGATAGTGGTAGCGCCACCGCAGCCAGGCGTGGCTGGGCACGGCGTCGCGGTACCACCAGTACTCCTTGGCGTCCTCGCCGTGGTTGCCCTCGTTGCCGGTGAGCCCGAAGATGCGCTCCTTGAGGATCGGGTCCTCACCGTTCCACAGCGCGAGCGCGAAGCAGACCCGCTGACCGGCATCGCTGATCCCGGCGAGCCCGTCCTCGCTCCACCGGTACGCGCGCGAGCGGGCGTGATCGTGCGGGAACGCCTCCCAGGCGGTGCCGCCCTCGCTGTAGTCCTCCCGTACGGGTCCCCCAGGCCCGCTCGCTGAGGTACGGCCCCCATCGGTACCACGGGCTCGCCTCGGCCAGCCCGTCCTCCGGCCGCCCGAACGACGCCACCCGGTCCCGCTCCCCGTTGGTCATGCCGTCACGGCACCATCCCCGCGGGTGGGCGCGGCATCACCCGCGGGGGCCCGAATGTGGAGCGGCATGAGCGACTCCGGGAGGCGCCCGCCGCCATGGCCGGGGCCGGCGCGGCGCCGCTCCGGGCGGCCACGATCACGGTCGCGGCACCGGCGGGGCGGCGCGCCGGGTCGTCCAGCACGAGCGGATGATGGCGGCCAGCGGCGGGGCCAGGAATACCCCGCACAGCCCGCCCAGCGCCGCCCCGAGCACCGGTCACGCCCAGGACGACGACCGGGTGCAGGTTCAGCGCGCGGCCGAAGACGTAGGGGCGCAGGACGCCCTCGAGGACATTCTGCGTGACAAGCACGATCACCGCCATCCACACGGCAGTGGTGGCGCCCCCGGCGCCGAGGGCGAGCAGCACCACGAAGACCGCGGAGACCCAGGCCCCGAGGTACGGCACGAACGCCGCCACGAAGGTGATGACGGCGATCGTGAGCAGGAACGGCAGCCGCAGGATCGCGGCGCCCAGCGTGATGACGGCCGCGTCCATGGCCGCGACGACGGTGGTGCCGACCATGTACCGCCGCAGCTGCGTCGCCGCCGACGCCGGAACCCGCCCGCGGGCCACCCGGGGACCGTCGCGCAGCAGGTAGTACAGCAGGTAGGTGCCGACGAGGAACCCGACAGTGACCTGCCCGGCGACCACGGCGCCGTTGACGACCGCGCTCCCCAGCCCGAGCAGCGCCGCCCGCTGGGTCTGGGCGTCGAGGACCCGCAGCCACCGCCCCGCCTCGGCCAGGACCGGCGGCCAGTCTTCGGCCTGCTGCACCAGCACCCAGACCACGAGCCCGCCGACGAGCAGCAGACCGAGCGGCAGCACGAGCGCGGCGAACAGCGTGGCCGGCCCGGCCGGCAGGCCCGCGTCGCGCAGCCGGCCCACGAGCGGATGCACGGCCACCGCAATGACGACCATCAGCAGGACCGGCATGAGCAGCGGCACCAGCACGCCGGCCGCGGCCGCCGCGAGGGCCGCCCCGCCGACGATCCCGGTGACCGCCCAGCCGATCCGCCCCAGCCGCTGCAGGCGCGGGTTCACCGCCGGACCGCCTTGCGCACCTCGGTCGGCGCGGCCATCGTCAGGGACTCCCCCGGGCCGGCCGGCCACTGCGTCTGCGATGCCAGCGTCTCCGTCACAGCGCCGGGCTCTACCCACCCCACCGCCCCTCACGCCCGCACCGCCGCCCGATCCGGCGGCGGGGCTTTCCCGCAGGTCGCCGCGGGGATTGCGTCAGTTGACGTATGGAGCGCGGCCCGCGGCCGCCGGTAGGCTCCGACGCGTGACCTCCGAGGCGTTGGCGGGCCGGACGGTCGAGTGCCGGCTCCTTGACGAGTTCACCGGGACCGTCCGGTCGGGGCTGAGCGCCGCCCTGGTGCTCGTCGGTGAGGCCGGTATCGGCAAGACGCGGCTGCTCGACCACGCCGCCGCAAGCGCCGCCGACCTGCAGGTGGCCCGGGTGTCGGGGGTGGAGCCGGAGCGGGGGCTGGCCTTCGCGGCGCTGCACCGGCTGCTGCGGCCGTTCCTGGAGCGGGTCGAGAAGCTGCCGGAGCCGCAGCGGGCGGCGCTGGCCGGGGCGTTCGGGCTGACCTCGGGCGCGGTGGCCGACCTGTTCCTGATCGGGCTGGCCGCCCTCACCCTGCTGGCGGGAGCCGCCGACGAGCGGCCGCTGGTGTGCCTCGTCGACGACGCACACTGGCTGGACCGGGAGTCCCTCGCCGCGCTCGCGTTCGTGGCCCGGCGCCTGCACGCCGACCGGCTGGGGCTGCTGTTCTCGGTGCGCGGCGACGAGGCGGGTCCGGCGGCGGCGCTGGCCGGGCTGCCCACGCTCACCGTGACCGGGCTGCCCGCCGAAGCCGCGCACGACCTGCTCGCGCGATCGGCGCCGGGGCGGGTCGCGCCCGCGGTCGCCGAGCGGATCATCGCCGACACGCGCGGCAACCCGCTGGCGCTTGTCGAGCTGTCGGCCGGACTGTCCGCGGAGCAGCTGGCCGCCGGGGCGCCGCTGCCCGACCGGCTCCCGCTGGGCCGGCGCCTCGAGGAGCACTTCCTCGGGCGGGCCCGGCTGCTCCCGGCGGCCACCCAGTCGCTGCTGCTGCTGGCCGCGGGCCGCGCCGCCGGACGACGCGGCACTGCTGTGGCGGGCGGCCGGGCGGCTCGGGCTGCCACCCGCAGCGGCCGACCCCGCGGTCGCCGCCGGGGTCCTGAACGGCCGCGCCCACGCTCGCGTTCCGGCACCCGCTGATCCGCTCCGCGGTGTACTCCGGGCGCCCCGGCGGCCGACCGGCGCCGCGCCCACGCCGCCGTGGCCGCGGCGATCGACCGGGACGCCGACCCGGACCGGCGGGCCCTGGCACCGGGCCGAGGCGACCGCCGGGCTCGACGAGGACGTCGCCGGGTGAGCTGGAGCGGGGTCTCCGCCCGGGCCGGGGCCCGGGGCGGCAACGCCACCCTCGCGCTGTTCCTGGCGCGGGCGGCCGAGCTCAGCCCCGACCCGCAGGGAGCGGGCCCGGCGGCTGCTCGTCGCGGCCGAGGCCCACCTCGTCGCCGGTGACCCGGCCGCGGCCGAACGCTGCCACGCCCTGGCCCTGCCGGGCCTGCGCCACGCCGGTGGCCCGGGCGACCGCACACCGCCTCGGCGCGGCCCTGGCCTGGTTCGGCCGGCGGTGTCGCCACGGTGACCTCGGCGTCGATGCTCGCCGTCGCGGCCGACGCCGACCTGCCCGCCGACCTGCGCGACGGCCTGCTGTTCGAGGCCATCGCCGCCGCTGTCCTGGCCGGCCGGGCACACGGCCGGCACGACCCTGCCCGAGCTGGGCCGCGCCGCCCTGCCGGAGCCCGGCCGGACCGCAGCGGTGAGCACCGTCCGGGCGCTCGTGGACGCCTTCGCGACGCGGATCGCCGTCGGGTATGCGCCGGCCGTGCCGCTGCTGCACGCCGCCGTGGCCGCGCTGCGGGCCGAGCGGGAGGTGTCGCACGGCACCGTGCCGTTCGTGATGACCGGGCAGTGGATCGCCGACGACCTGTGGGACGACGAGGGGTTCCGGGCCGTCCTGGAGCACGCCGACGAGCTCGCCCGGCGGCAAGGTGCCCTGCACGCCGTGTACGCGCAGCTCGCCGGCCGGGCCACCACCGCGATCTGGTCCGGCGAGTTCGACCGGGCCGCGGCCTGCTTCGCCGAGGCCGACGACCTCGGGCCGGCGATCGGGGTCCCGGCCGGTGACACCTCCCGGCAGGTCGAGCTGCTGGCCTGGCGCGGGCTCGAGGCGCAGGCCCGGGCGGCCGCCGACGTCGCAATCACCGAGTGGGACGCCCACCTCGGCTACGCGATCCTCGGCGACCACGCCCGCCACTGCCTGGCCATCCTCGACCTCGGCCGCGGCCGCTACGCCGAGGCCCTCGCGAAGCTCACCCCCGGCTTCCGCGGCGACGTCATCGCCCACGGCAACCGGGCCCTGCCCAACCTCGTCGAGGCGGCCGTGCGGGCCGGGGACCGCGACCTGGCCCGGGCCGCCCTGGACCGGCTGGCCGAGCGGGCGACGGCCAGCGGGACACCGTGGGCCCTGGGCATGCTGGCCCGCTCCCGCGCCCTGCTCGCCGCCGACGCGGACGCCGAGGCACTGTTCCGCGAGGCCGCCGAGCACCTCACCGGCACGACCATCGTGACCGAGCTCGTGCGGACCTACCTGCTGCACGGCGAGTGGCTGCGCCGGCAGAAGCGGCGGGCCGAGGCCCGGGCCCAGCTGCAGATCGCCTACGACAGCTTCGCCGAGATGGGCGCGGCCGCGTTCGCCGAGCGGGCCCGCATCGAGCTGCAGGCGACGGGGCGCCGGGCCCGGGCGCGCACGGCGGTGCCCGATCTCGACCTCACCCCGCAGGAGGCCCGGGTCGCCGCGCTGGCCGCGGAGGGCGCGACGAACGCCGAGATCGCCACCCGGCTCTTCGTGACCGCGTCGACTGTCGAGTACCACCTCATGAAGATCTTCCGCAAGCTCGGGATCACCTCGCGGCGGCAGCTCGGCCGGGCGCTGCGGGAGCGCTAGTGCCCGGCCCGCTCGTCGGGGTAGACCAGGCCGATCTGGCGGCGGATCTCGTCCATCGTCTCCATGATCGAGACCGTCTCGGCCAGGGGCAGCAGCGGCGACTCCGTGGCGCCGGCCCGCAGCAGCTCGGCGAAGTGCGCGGCCTGGTAGACGAGGCCGTCGTGGCCCCTGATGGCGGGCGCCGCGGACTCCTGCGTCTCGCCGGTCCGGGTGGTGAGGCGCACGGCCTGCGGGCTGTAGAAGTCGCCGGGGATCTCGACGCGGGCCTCGGTCCCGGCGACGGCGGCCGTCGTCGGGGTCTTCGCGGTCTGGGTGGTGGAGACGATGCCGTGCGCGGCGCCCGTCCGCAGCACCGCCGAGACCTGCGCGTCGACGCCCGTCGCGGCCATGCTGGCGGTGGCCCGGATCTCGTCGGGGGCGCCGAGGACGAACGAGGTGAACGAGATCGGGTAGATGCCCAGGTCGAGCAGCGCGCCGCCGGCCAGGTCGGGGTTGAGCAGGCGGTGCGTGGGCGGGATGTCGAAGTACTGCCCGTGGTCACCGAACGTCGTCTGGATCTCACCGAGGGCGCCGTCGGCGAGCAGCTGCCGCACGATGTCGTAGTGCGGCAGGAAGCGGCTCCACATCGCCTCCATCAGCAGCAGCCCGGAGCCGGCGGCCAGCTCGACCAGCCCGGCCGCCTGGGCCGCGTTCTGCGTGAACGCCTTCTCCACCAGGACCGGCTTGCCGGCCTCCAGGGCCAGCCGGGTCTGCTCGGCGTGGTGGCTGTGCGGCGACGCGACGTAGACGGCGTCGATCCCGTCGTCGGCGACCAGGGCCTCGTAGCTGCCGTAGGCGCGGGCACCGTACTGCGCGGCGAACTGCTCGGCGCGCTCCTGCGACCGGGAGCCGACGGCGACGACTGTCGACGCCGAGTGCTTGTGCACGGCGCCGGCGAACTGGCCCGCGATCCAGCCGGGCGCGATGATGCCCCACCGGATCGGCGGTGCGTCGGCGGGGTCGGCGGTCCGGGCGGTGGGCAGAGTGCTCATGATCGCAAGCTACACCGCCCGGAACGCCTCAGGTGCGCGGGCGGCCCGCCGATCCAAGCGCGCATGACGTCCGCCCCTCCCGGCCGCTCGGCGAACCCCTACGCCACCTACGTCGACCTCGACGCGGCGCAGCAACCACGGGACGAGTACCCGGCCCCACCGCCCCCACCGGCGTACGCCCCGCCTGCGCCGCCGGTCGCCTACTTCCTGCCCCCGCAGCGGCCGCGGCGGGCCGGCCGCGTCGGCCGGTGGCTCGCGATCCTCGCCAGTGTCGCCGGGATGCTCACCGGCTCCGTCGCGGTCAAGCTGTACACCACCGAGAAGCGGGAGAAGTCCCAGGCCTGCGCGGTGATTCCGATGATCGTGCAGGACTTTCGCCGTACGGAACCGGGCACCGGCCAGACGGTCCGGACGGCCGTCACCGCCGACGACTGGGCCCAGCTCATCACCACCCCGGTCGACCCGCAGCTCGCGGCCGAGCAACGGCGCCAGGACGCCCGCAACCGGCATTTCGCCGCGGGCCTCGTCTTCGACCCCGCGCTGAAGTCGGCGCTCACGGGCATCGCCGACGACACCGACGGCCTCATCGCCGTGCGCCAGGACGTCACCGGCGACGCCGGTGAGCGGGCCCGGCGGGGCGCCGGGCTCATGGTCGGCCTCGACGGGCACATTCGCGCCGCGCAGTCGGCGTGCGGCCAGACTCCCACCGGGATCGTCGAGGCGGACTAGACCTGGATGCGGCGGGCGCGGCGGACCATCACGACCGCCCCGGCCGCGCACAGCAGCACCAGGACGGCCAGGGCGACAACGGTGAACGACAGGGTGCGGCCGGGGGCGGGCGGCGCAGCGCCGGCGGTGCCGCCCGCGGCGGCCGGGGCCGGGGTGCCCGGCGCGGGTGACGGCGGCGGGGCGTGCAGCTTCGCCGCCTCCTCCACGGTGACCAGGTGGCCGACCGACGCCCCGGGCGGCTGCGCGAAGCCCCAGTCGAGCAGCGTCGCGCCCTGCTTCCAGGCCCGGGCCGGGACGATCTCCGCGCCCATCACGGTGACGACGAGCCGCCGGTCGCCGCGCTTGGCCGCGCCGACGTAGGTGTGCCGGGCCTCGTCGGTGAACCCGGTCTTGCCGCCGATCGCGCCCGGGTAGCCGGTCAGCAGCTTGTTCTCGTTCTGGATCTGGAAGCCCTTGGGGTCCTTCGGCGGCGCCGCCGGCCATTGGAACGTCAATGCGCTGTCGTACTGCACGAACGCCTGACGGTCCAGGTCCTCCCGGGCGATCAGGGCCAGGTCGTAGGCGCTGGTGAACTGGTCCGGGGCGTCGTAGCCGGACGGGGTGACGGCGTGGGTGTCGTCCGCGCCGAGCCGGTGGGCCTCGGCGTTCATCGCGGCGACCGTGGCCGCCTCGCCGCCGTCCCCGCCCGCGACCCGGGCCAGGGCGGCCGCGGCGTCGTTGCCCGACTCCAGCAGCAGGCCGTACCACAGGGCCGAGACCGGGTACCGCCCACCGGCGATCAGCCCGACCAGGGAGCTGTCCCGGGGGACGTTCACGTCGCTCTCGGTCGCCTCGACGACGAGGTTCGGGTCGAGCGCCGGCAGGGCGGTCGCCGCCAGGAGGAGCTTCTGGACGCTGGCCGGGCGGCGGCGCAGGTGCGGGCTGCAGGCGCCGAGGACCTCGCCGGTGTCGAGGTCGGCGACGACCCACGACATGGCCGACGTGGCCGGTGGGGCCGCCGCGCCCGGCGGGACGGCGAGGCCCTTGGTGGCCAGCTGCGAGCCGCCCACGACCGGTGCGGCCGGGTCGCGCTCCGGGGACGCCGGCGTGGGCGGGATGGTGGGCGGCGCCGCGTAGGGGCACGGCACGACGGCCGTCGTGTCGGCCGGCGCGGGTGACGGCTCCAGCACCGGCCCGACCAGCGACACGGCGACCGCCGCCGCGACCAAGCGCCCGAGGCTCATGGCCCAGAGCCTATAAGGCGGCTCCGGTACCCGCTCGCCTGTCACAATCACGAGACTGCACCAGAACCGCACTCAGCAACGGCAGCCCGGTACCGAACAAACGAACATGCCGGAAAGTGCGCTCGAGCAGCACGAGATCGAGTACCGGGCCCGTCAGATCCGACTGGGCACCTGGGTCGCGGTCGGGGTCATCCTGATCGGGGCGGTACGTGCGCAGCTGGACTGGCGCAGCGGGCCGTGGGTGGTCGGCGGGATCGCCCTGATGGCGGTCGGGCAGGCCGGGCTCGCGCTGCTGCCGTGGGAGCGCTACGTCCAGTCGTCCTGGCTGCCGCGCGCGCTCGGCGGGTGGTGGCTGGCCAACCTGGCGCTGCTGCTGGCGTACACGGCATACGACACCGCGGCCCTGACCATCTTCCCGGCCGGCGTCATGCTCGTGCTCGCCTCGGCCGCCGCCCTCGCGGGCCAGGCCGAGGTCATCGGGCTCGGGGCGCTGAGCGGCCTGGGCTACCTGGCGCTGTTCGCGACCCGGGACCGGCCGATGGGCGCCACGCTCGCCGCGCTGACCGTCGCGCTGATGGTCGGCGTCGCCTGGTTCTGCGCGCAGAGCGCCGGCAACCGGCGCCGCACGGACCGGGCCCGGCGCAGCGCCGAGCGCAAGGTCGAGGCACTGCTCGAGGCGTCCTCCGACGCGGTCCTGGCCATCCAGGTCAACGGCGGCGGGGTGACCTACGCCAGCCCCTCGGTGAAGACCGTCCTCGGCTACGACCCGCGGTTCGTCACCAGCGCGATGCTCTCCGAGATCACCCACCCCGACTTCCTGCCCGTGTCGCAGGAGTGGTGGCGCGGGATCATCAGCGGCGGCCCCGGGTACACCGGCCGGGCCGAGTCGCGGGTCCGCCGGGCCGACGGCGCCTGGATCTGGGCCGAGGTCATCGGCACCAACCGCACGACCGAGGCGCCGCTGTTCGCCGCCGTCATCAGCATCCGTGACATCACCGGCCGCAAGGAGCTGGAGGAGGAGCTGACCCGGCAGGCGTTCGCCGACTCGCTGACCGGCATGCCCAACCGGGCCCTGTTCCGCGACCGCCTCGAGCACGCGATCGCCCGCAACCGCCGCGGCGGCGGCCGGATCACCCTGCTGCTGGTCGACCTCGACGACTTCAAGCTCGTCAACGACAGCCTCGGGCACAACGCCGGCGACCAGCTCATCGCCACCACCGCGCTGCGCCTGCACCAGCAGCTGCGGGCGGCCGACACCCTGGCCCGCCTCGGCGGGGACGAGTTCGCGATCCTGGTCGAGGACATCACCGAGATCGAGGCGATGGACCTGGCCGACCGGCTCCTGGCCGCGATCCGCCGGCCGCTGCGGCTGGGCACCCGCGACGTCGTCACCTCGGCCTCGATCGGCGTGGCGACCGCGAAGGCCGGCGACGGCGACGACGGCCCGGACCCGGGCGAGCTGCTGCGCAACGCCGACCTGGCGATGTACGCGGCGAAGGGCAACGGCCGCGACCGCTACGCCCTGTTCGACCCGGCCATGTACGCGGGCATCATGCGCGAGGCCGAGGACCGCGCGGAGCTGGAGCTGGCGCTGGCCCGGCAGGAGTTCGTGGTGCACTACCAGCCGATCGTCGACCTGCCGACCAGCCGCCTGATCGGCGTCGAGGCCCTGGTCCGGTGGGAGCACCCGGCCCGCGGCATGCTCGGCCCGAACACGTTCATCCCGCTCGCCGAGTCGACCGGGCTCATCGTGCCGCTGGGCCGCTGGGTGCTGCGCCAGGCGTGCGAGCAGCTGGCCGAGTGGCGCGCCCAGTTCCCGGCCGCGGCCGCGATCCGGGTCAACATCAATCTGTCGGCCCGGCAGTTCCAGCACGAGGGCCTGGTCGAGGAGGTCGCCGGCATCCTGGCCGAGACCGGCGTCGACCCGCACCAGATCGTCCTGGAGATCACCGAGTCGCTGCTCATGCAGGACACCGACTCCACGATCGAGACCCTGGGCCGGCTGAAGGCCCTCGGCGTCCGCCTGGCGATCGACGACTTCGGCACCGGCTACTCGTCGCTGTCGTACCTCAAGCGCTTCCCGGTCGACATCCTCAAGATCGACCGCTCGTTCGTCGACGGCATCACCACCGAGCGCGGCGACGCGACACTGGCCGAGGCGGTCGTCCAGCTGGGCCGGGCGCTGCAGCTGCAGACGGTGGCCGAGGGCATCGAGACGGCCGAGCAGTGGTCGACGCTGCAGGACCTCGGCTGCGAGTTCGGCCAGGGCTACCTCTTCGCCCGCCCCGGCGCCGCCGACGCCATCTCCTCGATCCTCGGCGACGCCCGCGTGCCCGAGTCGACCGGCTGACCGCGCCTGTCCGTCGATGCGCCCGGCTTCCGCCCGCCGGGGCGTGGGCCGATAATTCGAGGTATGACGCCGTCGCTCGCTGAACCGCCACTGTTCGCGGCGCTCGCGCCGGCGCGCCGGGTGCTGCTGGCCGGGGCGGGCGGCGGGTTCGACGTGTACGCCGCGCTGCCCCTCGCCTTCGCGCTGTGGGAGCGCGGTGTGCAGGTACACCTGGCGAGTCTGTCGTTCGGGCCGTTGACGCTGGTGCCGGACGACAGGTGGCTCAACCCGGACGTCGCCGCCGTCACGCCGGACGTGGCCCGCAACGTCTCGTACTTCCCCGAGCTGACCCTCGCCCACTGGCTGCAGGAGCAGGGCCGGCCGTCGACGGTCTACGCGCTGCGCCGCACCGGGGTCCAGCCGCTGCGGGCCGCGTACCGGGCGCTCGTCGACGCCCTGGACATCGACGCCGTCGTGCTCGTCGACGGCGGCACCGACATCCTGCTGCGCGGCGACGAGTCGGGCCTGGGCACCCCGGTCGAGGACATCGGGAGCCTGGCCGCGGTCGCCGGGCTGGACGGGCCGATCCGGCTCGTCACCTGCCTGGGGTTCGGCATCGACGCGTTCCACGGCGTGAACCACGTCCAGGTGCTGGAGAACCTCGCCGACCTCGACCGCGACGGCGGCTACCTGGGTGCGCTGTCGATTCCCAGCGGCAGCCGGGAGGCCGCGCTGTACCGCGACGCCGTGGCCGCCGCGCAGGCCGCGACGCCGCAGCGGCCGAGCATCGTCAACGCCCAGATCGCCGCGGCCCTCAACGGCGACACCGCCCTGATCCGGCGCCTGTCAGGTCCGACGCTCTTCGTGAACCCGCTCATGGCCGTCTACTTCACCGTCAACCTCCTGGCCCTCGCGCGGCGGTGCGAGTACCTCCACCAGTTGCAGGACACGCCGACGGTCCGTCACATCGAGGCGCAGATCGAGCACTTCCGCGCCGGTGTCGCCCGCCGGGCCGCCCGGGTCTTCCCGCACTGAACGGGGGCGCCGCTCGCGGTGGGCGGCCTCGATGCGCTGGCCGGCCCAGGTGCCGGCGAGGACGAGCGCGATCCCGGCGACGGCGGCCGCGCTCAGGTGCTCCCCGGCGATGCCGACGCCGATCAGGACCGCCCACACCGGCTCAGTGCCCAGCAGGAGGCTCGCCCGCGCGGCCGACGTACGGCGGATCGCCCACAGCTGCACCAGGAACGCGAACACGCTGCAGCCGAGGGCGAGGTACAGCACGCCGAGCCAGTGCCCGGGCCCGAAGGCGCGCACCGCCGCCGGCAGGTCCGGCGCCGCCAGGGCCGTGAACAGGGCCGCGCCGACCACGGTCTGCAGCCAGGTGAGCGTCACCGTGTCGTACTGCCGCCCGCCGGTCAGCCGCCCGGACAGCGTGACGTGGGCCGCCCGCACGACGGCCGCGGCGAGCATCAGCGCGTCACCGGCCGTCGGCGCGCGCAGGCCGGGCCCGGCGACGAGCAGGACCACACCGCCCACCGCCACCGCCGCGGCCACGAAGAACCGGCCGGGCAGCCACCGCCGGTGCACCGCACCCTCGAGCACCGGCGTCAGCAGGATCGTCAGGCTGATCAGCACCCCGGCGTTCGTCGCGCTGGTCAGCGACACCCCGAACGTCTCCAGCACCAGCACCGACGCCTGGGTGAGCCCGAGCAGCGCCCCGACCCGCAGCTGCGCCCACCCCGGCCGCCGCCCGGCCATCGCGGGGGTGAGCGCGAGCGCCGAGACGAGAAACCGCAGCGCCAAGACCGCGAGCACCCCGCCGGCGAGCACGAGCGTCTGCGCGGCCAGGTAGCTGCTCCCCCACACCACCGCCACGGCCAGCAGCAGCAGGTCACTGCGTCGCATCCCCATGAGGGCAGCCTGAAGCGGGTCTATTGTGAAGACAAGACCTGATCTCGTGAACCCACACTGTAGTGAGCCCTACATGGATCTGCACCACCTGCGCCTCTTACGGGAACTCGGCGACCGCGGCAGCCTGGCCGCCGTCGCCCGGGCGATGCACATCACGCCCTCGGCGGTCTCCCAACAGCTCAAAACCCTGCAAAGCACGTCGCGTGTACCGCTCACCGAACGCCGGGGCCGCCGGCTCGCCCTGACCGAGGCGGGCCGCGCGCTCGCCACCGCCGCGATCGAGGTCTCCACCGCCCTGGACCGGGCCGGCCGGGCCGTCGACGCCTACCTGGACGACCCGGCCGCACCGGTCACCGTCTCGGCCTTCCACAGCGCCGGGCTCACCTGGTTCGGCCCGCTGCTCGCCCGCCCCGGCCTGCCCCCGCTGCGCTGCGCGGACGAGGACGTGGCGCAGGCCGACTTCCCGGCCCTGGTCGCCGACTACGACCTGGTCCTGGCCCACCGCCTGCCGCACAGCCCACCGTGGCCGGCCGACCGGCTGACGACGGTCCCGCTGCTGCAGGAGCCGCTCTACGTCGCCCTGCCCGCCGCCCACCGCCTGGCCTCCCGGCCGGTGCTCACCACCGCCGACGTGGCCGCCGAGCCGTGGATCTGTGTCCACGAGGGCTTCCCGGTGGAGGGCATCCTGACCGCGATCGCCGCGGCCGCGGGCCGGCCGCTGGACATCGTCCACCGGGTCAACGAGTTCACCGTCGTGGCCGCGATCGTGGCCGCGGGCGGTGGCCTGGCCCTGCTGCCCGGCTACACCAGCCGCCCCGACCCCGCCGTGGTGCTGCGCCCGCTGGCCGACCTGCCGGCCGCCCGCCACATCGACGTCCTGACCCGCCCGGAGACCCTCCACCGGGCCGCGGTCCGCTCCGTCCTGACCGCCCTGCACGACATCGCCGCCGCGCCGCAGCCGCTCCCGCCGGCGCCGTGAGCGCCGCCACGATCCGCCACCGCCACCGCCACGGGCGGCGGATGCGGACACCCGGGCCGGTGGCGGATCATCGATGCATGCGGCTTCGGATGGAACTGTTCGTCAGCGACATGGACGTCAGCGTCGGGTTCTACCGCGACGTGCTGGGGTTCGCGGTCGAGCGGCGCACGGAGGACTACGCGAGCCTGCGCCGGGGCCAGGTCGTGCTCGGGCTCGGCCCGATCGCGAAGCTGCCCGAGCACGGGGACGGCCCCGGGTTCACCGGGCAGCGGCTCAGCGCCGGCAAGGGCGCCGGGGTCGAGATCGTGCTGGAGCTCGACACCGTTGACGAGCTCCGCGCGCTCTACGCACACTGCCAGGAGCTGCAGGTGGTCGGTGAACCGCTCCAGCTGCGGTCATGGGGCCTGCACGACTTCCGGCTCGCCGACCCGGACGGCTACTACCTGCGGCTCACCCACGGCGACGCGGCCGCGCCGGCCGCCTGAGCACCGGCCGCGGCTGCAACGGGAGGGGTGCTCGATGAGCGACGCGTTCTACTCGCACGCGAGGCTGTACGACCTGATGTTCCCGGGCGGCGGACCCGCCGTCGACTTCTACCGGGCCGAAGCCGCCCGGACGGGCGGGAGCGTCCTGGAGCTCGGGTGCGGCACCGGGCAGAAGCTGATCCCGATCGCGTCCGACGGGCACCGGTGCGCCGGCCTGGACCGCTCGCCGGACATGCTCGCCGAGGCCCGGCGCAAGGCCGACGCGGCCGGTGTGGCGCCGGCACTGGTGCAGGGCGACATGCGGGACTTCGATCTGGGCCGCACCTTCGACTTCGTGTTCATCGCGGCCAACTCCCTGCTGCACCTGCACCGGACCGACGACCTGGCGGGCTGCTTCCGGTCGGTCCGGCGGCACCTGGCACCGGGCGGACGGTTCGTCTTCGACGTGTTCAACCCGAGCGTGCGCCTCCTCGCCGGCGCCGACGGCGTCCGGCGGACCCGGGCGTCGTTCCCGGACCCCGACCTGGGCACGGTAAGCGTCGACGTCACCGAGACCTACGACGCGCCGGCCCAGGTGACCCGCGGCACGTGGTACCTCTCGACCGACGACGAGCCGGACTTCGCCGTCGCACCCCTCGAGGTCCGCAGCATCTTCCCGCAGGAGTTGCCGCTGCTCATCGCGCTCGGCGGCCTCCGGCTCACCGACCGCTTCGGCGACTGGACCCGCCGCCCCTTCGCCGCCGACTCGCCCCTCCAACTCTGCATCTGCGAGTAGAAGACGCCCCACAACCGCACCGCCCCCGGCCCACCCACCGTCCGCCGAATCCACAGTGGACACACGCGCCGACGTCCGCCCCTGCCGAGGGCTCAGCGGGGCGGCGAGAACACGTGCTCGATGTGCCGCGCTGCGGGCACCGCCGTCAGGCGCCGACGAGGGTGCGGACCCGGTCGGCGCCCAGGGAGAGCAGGAGCGTGGGCAGGCGGGGGCCGGACTCGCGGGACACCAGGAGGCGGTACAGCAGCGAGAAGAACTCGCGCTGGGCGACCTTCAGCTCCGGGGTCGGCTTGGTGTCCATCGGCAGGCCAAGGCGGATCTTCGGCACGCCGTAGACCAGGCTCGTCAGGCCTTCCAGGGACCACTGGTCGTCGAGCCGGTCCGCCAGCAGTACCAGCGACGCCTTCTGCTCGTCATCGAGGGAGGCCAGCAGTTCGGCGTCCGGCTCGGCGCGGACGTGGGTGCGGGACTCGTCGGGGACGTACGTGGTGACCCAGCGCACGGCGCAGTCGAGGCGGGGACGGGCCTCGTCCAGGGTGACGATGGGGTTGGCCGGGTCGATGTCGGTGAGGATGCGCAGCATCTGGGCGGGGTCACCGACGGTGATGTCGGCGACCGAGGCCAGCATCCGGTACGGCAGCGGGCGCGGCGTCACCGGCAGCGGCCCGGCCGCGGTGCCGATCGCGCGGTGGTAGGCGGCGGCGTCGGCCGGTGCCGCGGTGCCGTCGGCGACCTTGCGGCCGAGCGTGTCCCACTCGTCGTACATGCGCTGGATCTCGTCGTCGAACGCGACCTTGAACGCCTGGTTGGGGCGGCGGCGGCTGTACAGCCAGCGCAGCAGCGGGGCCTCCATGACGGTCAGGGCGTCGGCGGGGGTCGGGACGCCGCCGCGCGAGCTGCTCATCTTGGCCTGGCCGGCGATGGCGACGAACGCGTACATGGGGCCGATGGGGGCCTTGGCGCCGAAGACCTCGGCGACGAGCTGGGTGCCGACGACGTAGGAGGAGCCCGGGGAGCTGTGGTCGACGCCGGAGGGCTCGAAGTGGACGCCCTCGTAGGCCCAGCGCATCGGCCAGTCGACCTTCCACACCAGCTTGCCGTGGCGGTGCTCGCGCAGCAGGACGGTGGCGCCGTGTCCGTAGGAGCAGGTGTAGGTCAGCTCGGTGGTCTCGTCGTCATAGGCGGTGACGGTCGTGGTGTCGCGGTTGCACACCGAGCAGTACGGCCGGTACGGGTAATAGCCGGTCGCGCCCTCGCCGTCCTCGTCGTTCTCCTCCGGGGCGATCTTGGTGCGGTACTTGCCGAGGACGCCGTCGATGTGGTTCCGCTCGCGCATGGCCAGGAGGACCTGCTCGACGTACGCGCCGGAGGTGTACATCTCGGTCTGGCTGATCCCGCGGTACTGCACCCCGAGCTCCTCGAGGGAGGCCGCCATGGCCGCCTTGAAGTGCTCGCCCCAGCTGCCGTAGGGGCTGCCGGGCGGCGGCGGGACGCTCGTCAGCGGGCGGCCGATGTGCTCGGCCCAGGAGTCGTCGACGCCCTCGATGCCGGCCGGGACCTTGCGGAACCGGTCGAAGTCGTCCCACGACAGGATGTGCACGACGTCGTGGCCCCGCCGGCGGATCTCGTCGGCGACCAGGTGCGGGGTCATGACCTCGCGGAGGTTGCCGAGGTGGATGGGGCCGGAGGGGCTCAGGCCGGACGCGCAGACGATGGGCTTGCCCTCTTCGCGGTCCTTCGCGGCCTCGATGACCTCGTCGGCGAAGCGGGCTACCCAGTCCTCAGCAATACTGTGCGTCACCCGCCCATTCTCGCCGACCCGCTCCAGCGATTTTCAGTCGGCCCCCGACTGTTCCAGGAGCGTGGCGATGCGCGCCATGAGCTCGCTCGGCTCGAACGGCTTCACCAGGTAGTCGTCGGCGCCCGCATCGAAGCCGGTGCTCACGTCGAGCCACTGGCCGTGCGAGGTGAGCATCAGCACCGGCATCTGCTCCGTGTCCGCGGCCCCGCGCAGCGCCCGGCACACCTCGATGCCGTTGATCCCGGGCATGCTCACGTCGAGGATGGCCAGGTCCGGGTGCTCGCGGTGGGCGGCGTCCAGGGCGCTGCCGCCGTCGGCGCAGGCGAGGACCTGGTATCCGGACGTGTCGAGCAGGAACGTCAGCAGATCGCGGATGGCCAGGTCGTCCTCGGCCACCAGCACCGTCGACATCGCACGCTCCCCCGGGTGGCCGATCTCCGCAACCCGAGTATATGGAGAAATCGGTTCAAATACTGTTGAGCGGTGCATTCGGGGCGGCGGTACGTGCCGATCGCGCTGGCCGCGGTCGTGCTGCTGCTCGGCCTGCTCGCGACCGCGGGCGTCAGCGCCGTACTGACCCAGAAGGAGCGCCGCTCGGCCGCCCAGGCGATGGACCGGCAGGTCGACCTGGCCCGGGCCGCGGTGAGCGGGGAGGTCCAGCGCTACCTCGACACGATCGACAACCTGGCCGCCGCCCTGGGCTCGCACGACCAGCTCACCCGGGCGGCGTTCGAGCGGGCCACGGCCCACGTGCCGGGCGAGAACCTGGCCGGTGCCACCGCCGTGGTCTACGTGGTGCCGCAGCAGGGCCACTACCTCGCCGTCTACGGCCGCCGGCTGGACGGACGGGACCCGGCCGTGGCCCAGCCGGACCTCTCGGCCGTACCGGAGATCGCCGACGTGCTGCGCCAGTCCGCGAGCCTCGGCGGGGCGGCGGTGTCCACGGCCGCCGTCGACCCGGACGGCAGCCGCACCCTCAACCTGGCCACCCCGGTGCTGAGCCCGGACGGGTCGCTGCGCGGGCTCGTGCTGCTGGGGCTGCGGGGGCCGGAGTTCTTCGGCGGGGCCATCGGTACTGTCGTGCACCCCCGGGTCACCGCGACGCTCTCCGCGACCCAGGAGGGCGGCGGGCTCCTGCCGCTCGCGACGGTGCACCCGACGGCCCCGGGCACCGACGCGCTCGTGCGCACCGCCGATGTCGGCATCGCCCAGCGGCGGTGGCGCCTCGACCTGGCCGCCGACCCGCGGGAGCTGCCCGGCGCGTACACCGACCGCCCGCTGGTCTCCGGGGCGGCCGGGGTGCTGCTGAGCGTCCTCGTCGCGATCCTCGTCCACGTCCTCGGCTCGCGCCGGGCCAAGGCCATGGAGCTGGTCGAGGAGGCGACCCGGGACCTGCGGCAGGCCGGGGCCGCGGCGCACGACCTGGCGGCCCGCCAGCGGGCGATCCTGCACAGCGTCAGCGAGGGCGTCACGGTCGTCGGCGCGGACGGCCGGATCCTGCTGCAGAACCCGGCCGCGCGCGAGCTGCTCGGCACGGCCGACGACGCCGTGAGCCTGGCCGAGTGGCCCGCGCACTACGGCGCCTACCTGCCCGACCGGGTCACGCCGTTCCCGGCGGCCGACCTGCCGATGCTGCGGGCGATCCGCGGTGAGCCGGTGGACGGGGTCGAGCTGGTCATCCGCAACCCGGCCCACCCCGACGGCATCCTGGTCAGCGTCAGCGCCCGCCCCCTGCACCGCCCCGGCGCCGGCCCGGTGGGTGCCGTCGCGGTCCTGCACGACATCACGGCCCTGCGCCGGTACGAGACCGAGCTCGCCCAGTTCGCGGCGGTCGTCGCACACGACCTGAAGAGCCCGCTCACCGCCGTGCACGGGTTCGCGGCGGTCGCGGCCGACGCGGTGTCGGCGACGCCGCCGCGGGTGGAGACGGCCGGGGCGGCGCTGCAGCGGGTCCGGCAGGGCGCGGTGCGGATGCGCGAGATCATCGACGTCCTCCTCGCGTACACGACGGCCCGCGACGCCCCGCTCGACGTGGCCGACGTCGACCTGCAGGCCCTCGTCGCGGCGGTGGTGGCCGAGCGGACCGCGCCGCGCCCGGTCGCGTTCCTCTCGCCCGCGGTCCTGGACGTGACCCCACCGGCGCCGTCGGTATGGGTGGGGCCGCTGCCGCCCGTGCGGGCCGACCCGGGGCTGCTGCGCCTGGTCGTGGACAACCTCGTCGGCAACGCCATCAAGTACACCCCGGCCGGCGTGGCGGCCCAGGTGGAGATCTCGGCCGGCCCGGCCACCGGCGGCGTGCGGCTCGTGGTGGCCGACCGCGGCATCGGCATCCCCGACGACGAGAAAGGCCGCGTGTTCGAGTCGTTCCACCGGGGCCGGCCGCTCGACTACGGCGGCACCGGCCTCGGCCTGGCCATCTGCCGGCGGATCGTGGAGCGCCACGGCGGCACCATCGCCGTGCAGGACAACCCCGGCGGGGGTACCCGCTTCTGCGTGACGCTGCCCGCGGCGCCGGACGGCTGGCAGCGCCTCCAGCGCCCGTCCACGCCGGCGGTGAGCGCCCCGGCGGCGGTGCCCGCGGCGGTGTCCGCGCTCAACCATAAAGTGAAATGAACTCTCCTTTAAGAAGATTGACATCGAGGTTCTCCGATCGAAAGATCTGGCAGGCAAGTTGCCTGTTAGATCTCGTCTGGAGGCCCTTCGTGAACCACCCCCTCAGGCTGGCCGGCCTGGGCGCCGCGGCGCTGCTGACCGTCGGCACCGTGACGACGGTCATCGTCATGCAGGGCGCCGACGCGGCCACCGAGACCCTGCTGTCCCAGGGCAGGCCCGCGACCTCCTCGTCGGTGGAGCTGCCGACACTCGGCCCGGCCCTCGCGTTCGACGGCGACACCGGCACCCGCTGGGCCAGCCTGGAAGGCTCCGACCCGCAGTGGATAAGCGTCGACCTGGGCGCGACGCGCACCGTCACGCACGTGAACCTGCGCTGGGAGGCGGCGTACGCCAAGGCGTACCGGATCGAGACCTCGGCCGACGGCGTGAGCTGGAGCCCCGTCTACAGCACCGCCTCCGGCGACGGCGGCACCGACGACCTGACCGGGCTGCACGGCACCGGGCGATACGTCCGGCTGTTCGGCACGGCCCGGGGCACGCAGTACGGCTACTCGCTGTACGAGTTCAAGGTGTACGGCAGCGGCGTCACCGAGGGCACGCCCTCCGCGTCCGGGTCGGCCTCTCGCAGTACCACACCCAGTGCTTCTGCTTCGGCAACGCCCTCCCGCAGCGCCTCCGCGAGCGGGTCGACCACGAAGAGCCCGACAGCGGCTCCCGCCGGCAAGGACCTGTTCGACCCGCGCAAGAAGGACATCGCCATGCAGCTGGTGTCCTCGGCCGAGAACTCGTCGCTGGACTGGAAGGCGCAGTACAAGTACATCGAGGACATCGGCGACGGCCGCGGCTACACGGCCGGAATCATCGGCTTCTGCTCCGGCACCGGCGACATGCTGGAGCTGGTGGAGCTCTACACCCAGCGCGTGCCCGGCAACGTCCTGGCGAAGTACCTCCCGGCGCTGCGCAGCGTCGACGGCTCCGACTCGCACGCGGGCCTGGACCCGAACTTCCCGAAGGACTGGCGCACGGCCGCCGCCGACACCGCGTTCCAGCAGGCCCAGAACGACGAGCGCGACCGGGTGTACTTCAACCCCTCCGTCAACCAGGCCAAGTCCGACGGCCTGCGCGCACTTGGCCAGTTCATCTACTACGACGCCATCGTCATGCACGGCCCGGGCAACAGCGCGGTGAGCTTCGGCGGCATCCGCAAGGCCGCGATGGCCAAGGCGAAGACCCCCGCCCAGGGCGGCGACGAGGCCACGTACCTCAACGCCTTCCTGGACGCCCGGGTAGCCGCCATGAAGACCGAAGAGGCCCACAGCGACACGAGCCGCGTCGACACCGCCCAGCGGGTCTTCCTGAACAACCGCAACTTCGACCTCAACCCGCCACTGTCCTGGAAGGTCTACGGCGAGCCGTTCTCCATCGCCAGCTAGACCCTCTCCCCTGTGTCGGCGGGCACCGCTGCTCCACGGTGCCCCCCGGCCGCCCCGGCGGCACCGGAAGGTTCAAACGGTCCCCTGCCCCGTTCGAGTCGCTGGAGTTCGGCGTAGAGGTGCCGTACCCCAAGGTTGCTCGGCATCAGCGAGATCGCCTGACCCGAGGCGGTCGTGAAGGTTCTTGTCGAGTACCGTGTCGTCCCCGATCACCGCCGCCTCCGGCCGCCGCTCCAAGAGCAGTCCCGCGCTGTGCCGGGCATCGGCAACCGTGCCCTGGCTGAGCTTCGCGGTCTCGGCGAGTATCCGGTCGTACTGCGCACGCCTGTTGTTCGAGGCATTTACCACGAGGCCGACGACCGCGACCGCGGTGCCGAGGACCGCCGAGCTTGCACCGATCGCCGCCGCGAAGTCCATGGCCCGAGTATGACGACGGGCGGCAAAGCCCCCTCCGCACCGAATGCGTCAAGCGTGCCGTCGCCAGCACGCCGACATCGGCCCGGCTGTCACGCTGAGCGATTCCGCGCTCGAGCCCTACCCGACTGAAGGCGTCGCAGCGGAAGACCGATTGAGGTGATCACTTCGAAGCAATTTGAGTCTATTCACAAGGTCCTCGAAGTGCTCATAGACACTGGGGCTCTTCAGTTCGCCGCGGATCCGGCCGATGTAACCAGCGAATCCCTCCCCCGCCGCAATGAGCCGATCGCCAGACAACATGTACACCGTGTCCAGGTCATACACTTCCGCCTTGACACCTACAGCCATGTCCTCGAGATGATTGAGATAGGCACGTACGAGAGCCATCTTCTCGCGGTCTCCCCAGGCCTCCTCCAGGAATTCAGCCACCTGTCGGCGATCGCGGTCATTCCAGGGAAGCTTCGCCTTCATGGCCTCCCGGTATCGCTCGGTGTTGGCGGACATCTCGATCGTGGCTTGCCTGCGCAGCCTCAGCCGCTCTTTTTCCTGACCTTCGGCAGACTCGTTCAAGGCGCGCCGAGCGAGACGCACCTGTGAACCGACGAAGAACAGCGCGCCAATATTGATCATCAATGTCACCACGTTGATGATCGTCGCCATGACTTCGGAAGCCTTCACGATATGTCCTCCGACACCTCGGGCGGGCTCCTCGATGGTTACGTACGGTGTCAAGTCGATGGGACGGCCACGGCAACGGCCGGTCCCCGCTCAAGTCGAATTACAACGTCGGGATCCTCCCGGCGAGGAAATAGCCGTACGTCGCAGATCTGGTGCGCGGGCACCTCGACAACCGGGCTGATATCGACGTATCTCGGAGGGTCACCTCGGTCGATGCGGCGATGTTCCTGCCGATGCAGGCGGGCGCCTGATCGCTCATGGAATTCCGGTGCACGAGCGGTGCATACTCGCCGGCCCGGGCCTGGCCGGCATCGTTCGAAGCGTCGCCGATGCGGTGGTGGCGAGGCTGGACGTTGTCAGTGGTTGAGCGTCGCCGCCTCGGCGCGGGCGGCTTCGGCGTCGGTCTGCAGGCCGATGGCGGTGGCGTAGTCGGCGAAGCGGCGCAGGTGCCGGCGGAGGGCTGCGGTGCCGTGCGTGGGGTCGGCCGCGGCCCAGCGGCGGGCGGCGGCCAACGCGGTGCGCTGCGCCTGGAGGGCGTCGCTGCGGCGACCGCCGGACTGCCAGCGGGCCTTGGCGAGGGCGCCCCAGGCCCGGGTCAGGCGGCGGGGGTCGTCGACGCCGGCCAGGCGGCGGATGCCGGCCTCGGCGCCGGCGGCTCGGGCCTTCGCGATGACACGGCCGACGATGAGGGCATCGGGGAGGTAGTCCGCCGGGAGGAGGCGGCCCAGGGCCGCCAACGCGGCGACGCCGTTGAACAGTGCGCGGCGGACGGCGACGCGACGGCGCAGGACGCGCCGCTGGCGGGCGAGGCGCGCGGCGGGCGGGCGGCGGCCGGTTTCGATGCCGTGGCGGTCGAGCACCTCGAGCACTGCGATGTACATGATCCGCCACTGCGGGTCGGCGGCGGCCGCGATGCGCAGGTGGGTCAGGTCGCCGGGCGGTCTGCGGCGCAGCGAGTCGGTGCGGCCGGTGTCGCCGAGGGCCGCGTACAGCAGGGTGGTGGCCTTCAGCTGCCAGGTGTTCCATGGCCCGTCGGCGGCCTCGATCAGCAGCTCGACGGCCTCCTCGTCGCGGCCCGCGTCGCGCAGGCGCAGGGCCTTGGCGACGGCGGGTCCGGCCGGGCGGCGAGGGAGGGCCCGGCCGAGTTCGAGGCATCTGTCGATAAGTGCCGCCGCCTGCTCGTCCCGGCCCGCGACCGGCAGGTGGACCGCGGCGTCGGCGAGGTCGTCGAGTTGATCGAGGCCCGCGCTGCCGCGGGAGAGGGCCTCGGTGGCGTACCGGCCGCAGGCGTCGGCGTCGCGGGCGGCGTCCTCGCGACGACCGCGGACGTGCAGGCAGGCGGCCCGGACGGCGAGCGCGCGGGCCAGGGCGGCGGGATGCCGATCGGCGGTCGGGGTGAGCAGCTCGACGGCGTCCTTGGCGGCGTCGATCGCCCACGCGTGCTCCCCCGCGGCGGACATGCGCAGGGCCTCGCCGAGCCGCCGCCGGGCCCGATACTCCACGTATGCGCGTGCCACCGATGACCACCCCCGGTGCGCTCATCGTAGGCGGCGCGAGCAACGGCGTTCGGGTACCGGCCTGCCGAGGCCGGTCGGTCCCGGCAGGGCGACCTCGCGGCCCGTGCGGTGCCGGGAGTAGGGTCGGGCATGCCATTCAGGTCGATTCATAGCCCCGAGTTCGCGGTCGACACCCAGGCCGACGTCGCGGCCCTCGTCGATATGCTCGGCCCGGCCGCCACCAACCAGCGGCTGCGCGACGCTCTGTGCGACGTGTTCGCCTATGTCGCGGGCGTACACCTCGACTGGTTCCTCCCGCATCAGGAGCGCGTGGTCCTGGAGCTGCTCGACGGGTTCGGGGTCACGTTCGACACGCGGTGCACGCTGCTGCACGGGGCGCCGGACACCTGCGTGGAGCATCTGGCTCGGCGGGTGCGGGACCGGTGGTCGGAGGACCACCTGGAGTCCCTGGCCGCGATCGGGACGGCGCCGGCGCTCGCCGCGGTCGCCGACCTCGTGCGTGGGCACGACGGCAAGCACGACCTGGAGGACGCCGGATTCTGGGTGCCGCCGGACGGCCCGGCGCAGCAACGGTTCTCCTCGCACCTGCTGGCCGTCGAGCGGCGGCCGGTCGCCGACCTGGCGGAGCTGCTCGCGGCGGACCACCCGGTCGGCCTCCCGCTGGACCGGGTCCTCCGCGAGCCTGCGGGCACCGCTGTCGAGTGGCATTTCCTGTCCCTGCGCGCCGCCGCACTGCCCGGCGTCCCCGAGTGGCCGGCCGAGCGCATACACCTGCTCGGGGCCGGCGGGTGGGAGGTCGCGGGCTCCGTCGGCGAGGACGGCCGCTGGTACGACGTCATCAGCGAGCACCGTGCACCCGCCGAAGAGCCCTGGAACGGCAACGACGACCCGGACAGCTGGGGCGCCGTCGTGCTGCGGCCTTACGACGACACGCTGGTGTACTGCAACAGTCACATCCACTCGACGCCTGACGTCTTCGGCACGGTGGGCGGCCCGCCGATCGGCGTGTACTCGAACCCGTCATGCCGATCCTGCGGCCGGCTGATGTTCCACGTCGCGACCCTGACCAACCAGATCCGCGAGTACGCCGACGGCTTCTGCAGCCTCTACATCTGCGAGGACTGTCACGTGACGGCCTGCACGGCCCCGAACTGGAACTGACGTCCTGCGGGTCCCGGCCCGCGTCGGCGCCCGGCACGGTCCGCGCGCCGACCTGCGCAACGCGGTGGTCGGGGCCGGACCGCGACTCGACCGGAAGAAACCGGTCCTTTGTTGCGCGGCGGCAAGCGTGCCTACGCTGCAGGGGTGAGTATCGCATCGCAGATCGTGCCGGACCGGGACATCCGCCTCGACAACCGCTTCGCCAGTGAGCTTCCCGAGCTCGGGGTGGCGTGGAAGGCGCAGGAGCCCGTCGAGGCCCGGCTGCTCGTGCTCGACGAGGACGTCGCCGCCGAGGTCGGGCTCGACCCGGCCTGGCTGCGCACCGGCGACGGGGTGCGGCTGCTGCTCGGTGTGGACGTGCCCGCCGGTGCCACCCCGGTCGCCCAGGCGTACTCCGGCCACCAGTTCGGCCGCTATTCGCCGCGGCTCGGCGACGGCCGCGCGCTGCTGCTCGGCGAGCTCACCGGCACTGACGGCCGGCTCCTCGACCTGCACCTGAAAGGGTCCGGGCGCACGCCGTTCGCACGCGGCGGTGACGGGCTCGCAGCCGTCGGGCCGATGCTGCGCGAGTACGTCGTCAGCCGCGCCATGGCGGCCCTGGGCATCCCCACGACCAGGGCCCTCGCCGTGGTCGCGACCGGCCGGGCCGTGCGGCGCGAGACGCTCCTGCCCGGTGCGGTACTCGCCCGTGTGGCCGCCAGCCACCTGCGGGTCGGCAGCTTCCAGTACGCCCGCTCGATCGACGACACCGAACTGCTGCGACGGCTCGCCGACCATGCCATCGCCCGGCACCACCCCACCGCGGCCGGGGAGTCCGAGCCGTATGCGGCGCTGCTGCGCGGCGTCGTCGAGGCGCAGGCGTCACTCATCGCCAAATGGATGCTCGTCGGATTCGTGCACGGCGTCATGAACACCGACAACATGACCATCTCCGGCGAGACGATCGACTACGGTCCGTGCGCGTTCCTCGACGTCTACGACCCGGCGACCGTCTACAGCTCGATCGACGAGGGCGGGCGGTACGCGTTCGGCAACCAGCCGATCGTCGCACAGTGGAACCTGGCCCGGCTCGCCGAGGCGATGCTGCCGCTGCTGCACGAGGACGAACAGCAGGCGGTGACCGTCGCGCAGGACCTCCTCGACGGGTTCCGGGTGGCGTTCGCGGCGGCCTGGTCGGCCGGTCTGCGCGCGAAGCTCGGCCGGGCCGGCGACGAGCAGGCCGACCCTCTCGGCGACGAGCTGCTCACACTCCTGCAAACCGGGCGGGTCGACCTCACCTCGGGTTTCCGCGCCCTGGCCGACGCGGCCCGGGGCGACACGGCACCGGCTCGCCGGCTGTTCAGTGGCGCCGACGGATTCGAGGCGTGGCTGACCCGGTGGCTCGCCCTCGCCCCGGACGCCGACGCGATGGACCGGATCAACCCGCTGTACATCCCCCGCAACCACCTCGTCGAGGAGGCCCTGGCCGCGGCGACCGGCGGCGACCTGGAGCCGCTGCACGAGCTCGTGGCCGCGGTGAGCGCACCCTACGAGCCGCGGCCCGGCCGGGAACGCTACGCGGCCCCGGCCCCGGAGGACTTCGGCACCTACCGCACGTTCTGCGGCACCTGAGCCCAGCCGCTCCCGCCCGGGCATCAGACAGTGCCGGCATCCTGCGCGTCGGCCCGGCCGAGCAGCACCGCGAGACCGGCGGCGGCCATCCACACCGGCACGGCGAAGGCGGCAACCCGCTCGGTGCCGCCCATGCCCAGCCCGAGGTACGTGCCGGACAGGTGCAGCCCCGCCCCGGCCAGCCCAAGCACGCCGGTCAATACTGTGAACCGGCGCATTGGAGCGGGCCAGCCACTGCGTCCGGCCAGGAGCAAGCCGACGTTGCCGGCGAAGAAGATCAGCACCGCGCCGAGCAGATGCCACTCCAGGCGCACGTCGGCCGGCACGAACCCGACAAGCACCCAGGCCCCGGATGCTGCGAGCAGCAGCGTCGGCGCGGGACGGGCCCGCCAATACCGCCGCAGCAGCAGCACCCCGGCCGTGAGCAGCAGCCCGGACACCACGAGGGCGGCGTTCATCCAGGCATGCCGGGGCGAGCACACGTACCGCCGGTCGTCACCCCAGGGCCCGCAGCTCACGTTGCCGAGGTCGCTGATGTTGTGGTGGACCCAGCTGTACGGCTGGACCCACGCCGCCTGCACCACCAGGTGCGCGGCGAGGAACACGACCGCGGCGAGTACCCAGCACACCGCCCCGAACCGAGCCGCTCCCGATCTCATGGCGGTCAGCCTGGCATCGGGGGCCGGCCGCCCACATCTACCGAACGGCAGATCCGGCCACGCATCGCCCGACGGCGTTCGATCACGTCGGACCCGTCCTCATGTGCCGCATCAGATGCACTGATCTGCTGCGAGTCGTGCGCAGCGGCCGGACAGAGCCTCTCGGCGATTACGACTGGTCCATGGTGGGCGGTCAGACTGAGCTGACGCTATTCGATCGCGACCTTGAAGGACGAGACCTTCCCGTCGTTGGTGGCGAGCGTGACGTCGCCAAAGGTGATGATCGGGATCGAGGCGGTTCCTGCGCCGCGATAGAAGCCGGTCGCGCGGGTGATCCTGACGGCCAGAGCGGACAGGCTTGCGGCCACGTCGTCATCGGCCTCGACCTTCGGGCGGGCGAGACCGGCTTGGCCGTGCTCCTCCGCCCAGTCCCGAACAGTGCGCGAATCCTGGCTCATCGCCGGAAGGACCGACTCGTTGGCCCACGCCCAGAGCCAGGATGTCGCTGACGGGTTGTAGCTGCCGATGAGCTGGGCCGCAGCTGTCGCTGTCTTGTCCGGGAACGTCCACGTAATGATGCCGGTGCGCTGGTCGAGCCCCCAGTGGTCCGCCGTGCCCAGTCCCCACGACATGTGCGCCTCAGCAAGCCGGCCGATCATCTCCTCGCCTTGCAGCAGCAGCGTGGCCAGGTCTGCGGAACCGGGCGTCGACGCACTGCCGGCCGCTGCCTTGCCACGTCCGAAGATCCCCATACCGGGCAGTCTCACATACAGTCGCGCCTCAAGTCGGCGATCCGACAGGCGGTGCACCACACACTCCATCTGATCTCGGCGGAGCCGGCAGGTTCCCCGGGCCGTGGGAGCGTCGATGGATCACGTCGCCGAAGAGCCGTGCGGTTCGTAAGCGGTTGGAAAGAGTCGCGCGCCGGAACCGGGCCTACGATCCGTGGGTGCGCCGATCGCCAACCCTGGGCAAGCTGGTCGCTGTCACCGTCGTCCCGGCGCTGCTCGCCGTCGTCGGCCTGTTCCATCCGACCGGGCTCGATCCGTCCACTGCCCACATGTGGGCGATGATGCATATCTGGCTGCTGCCGGTGTTCCCGCTGCTCACGCTGGGGCTGATCGTGCCGTTGTGGGGGCGGCCGGTGCGCGGGGCCGCCGGTGTGGCGACGGTTGTGGCCTGGCTCGGCGCGGCGGTGTTCGCGGCGCTGTACACCGGGCTCGACGCGGTTGCGGGTATCGCGGCCGGCACCGTGCAGTCCAACGCGGTCGAGGGGCAGGATGTGCGCCAGTCGATCGCCGCGCTGTTCGAGACCGCGGACGCGATGGGGCACGCCGGTGTGCAGGCGCTCGCGGTCGCCGTGGTCGCCGCGTCCGCGGTCCTTGCGGGCCGGCACGGCTGGCGGGTGCTGCCGGGCACGGCCGTCCTGCTCGTGTGCACGTACCAGTTCTACGACAGCCACATCTTCTACCCGCGCGGGGTGCTCACCATGGTCGGCTTCGCGGTCGGCTTCGCCTTGCTCAACTGGCCGGCGGTGCACCACCCGGCGGCGGCACCGGCGCCGGGTGAGTAGTCCGGGCCATCCGTAGGGCTGGCCCGGAGACGATGGGCCGGCCCGGGTGCCGGCCCGGCTCAGATCGGGCGCCAGTCGGGGACCTCGTCCGTCGTGGCGCCCGCGGTGACCTGGACCCGCCCGGTGCCGTCGGGGTTGATCGTGTAGATGTGCCCCCAGGCCTCGTCGTCATCCAGGTCGCAGTACGCGATGCGGGTGCCGTCGGGCGACCAGGCCGGCATGGTGTGGTGGGTGTCGCTGCCCGGTCGCGGCCTTGTCACAAGCGTCACCCGCCCGCCTCCCGATGCGGGGGTGCGGTAGATCCCGCCGCCGGTGCCGCTGCCCACGACGAAGCGGCTGAACGCGAGCTGGGAGCCGTCCGGGGACCAGTCCGGACGGGAGTCGTAGACCCCGGCGACGGGCCGGGTGACCGCCGTCGCCGACAGGGTCGCCGGGTCGAGCGTGACCAGGTTGCTGCCGCCCGCGGGCAGGTCGCTGGAGTAGGCGATCCGCGTGCCGTCCGGCGACCATACCGGCGCGTGCTCGTCGATGCCGGCGGTGACGGTCAGGTACATGAGATTGCTGCCGTCGGCGTCGATGACGCAGATGTCGCTGCCGGCGCCGGACCGGCACTCGTAGACCAGCCGGGTGCCGTCCGGCGACCAGGCCGGGGCCGCCGCGGCGCCGCTGTAGGGCAGCACGTGCAGCCCGGAGCCGTCGGCGTCCATCACCCACAGCTCGTCCGCGCCGGCCCCGAAGCGGCGCAGCGCGATGTGCGCGCCGTCGGCGGACCAGGCCGGGTCGCGGTCCTCGATCTTCGGCGTGCCGGTGACGTTGGTGAGGCCCTTGCCGGCCGCGGTGACCGTGTAGATGTCGCCCAACACGTTCGCCGCGTCGAAGCGCTGGAACACCAGGCGGCCGTTGACACCGGGGAAGGCCGCGGCGGCGGGGGCGGCCGGGAGCACCGCCACCAGCGCGACAGCGGCCAGGCTCATCGTCAGGAGTCGCTTCATGCGCGGCACCGTAGCGCCCCCGGACCCGCCCAACAGCTGACAAGTCGGATCGGTGCCGAAACCCGACAGCAGTGCCCGGACAGCGGGTACCGCACCGATCGGGTCGGACCGGGCCCGCCGCACGCGCGTCATGGAAGCGGCGGCGGACGCGGGCGCGGGTGGGGCTCAGCGGTCGGCCGTGCGGTAGTGCAGGTGCAGGACGCCGTTGGCGAAGCGGCGCTCGTCGAGGAGTTCGAGGTCGGTGCGGGTGCCGGTCGGGAGGCCCGGTTTGCCGCCGCCGAGGGCCACCGGCCAGAGGAACAGGCGGCACTCGTCGACCAGGCCGGCCCGGAACGCCTGCGCCGCGAGGTCGGCCCCTCCGATGGTGAGCTCGCCGCCGGTCGCGGTCTTCAGCTCCCGCACCGCGGCGGGGTCGAAGCGGCGTTCGAGGCGGGTGCCGGCCGTCGTCACCGCGGGCAGCGTCGTGGAGTACACGACCTTGCTCGCCGCCTGCCAGACGTTCGCGAACCCGGCCATGGGCTCGGACCGCGCGGCAAGCGTGGGGTCGGTCTCCCAGGTGGCCATCCCCTCGTACATCCGCCGCCCGTAGAGCATCGTGCCCACGGGCCGCAGGAGGTCGGTGTAGAACGCGAACAACTCGTCGTCCATCGGCAGCCAGGCGAAGACGCCCTCCGGGTCTTCGATGTAGCCGTCGAGCGACAGGTTCGTCACGTAGATGAGCTTGCCCATGCGGTACCTCTCGGTGGTCGATCGAACCGGATCAAGTATCAGGCCGCCGCAGTCCCCGGCCGGCCGGAACCGGCTGTCCTCACCTGTTCTACGAACGGCCCGCGGCGGATCGGACACCGGCGCCGCAACCCGTCCTACCGGGAAGCGCGGGCCAGGATCGCCTCGGCGGTGACGAGGTCCTGCCAGGCCATGCCGGAGCCCTTGAACAGGACCTGGCCCGGGCCGGCCGGCGGCGGGCGGTGCATCGGGGCCAGGCGGTCCTCCGGGACGGCGGCCAGGATGAGGTCGCCGCACTCGCGCAGGGCGGTGGCCACGTCCTCGACGATGACGGTGGCGCGGTGGCACAGGGCGGCGTCGACCTCGCGGGCGTCCGGCTCGTGGGAGCCGACGGCGATGACGATCGCGTCGGCGCGCAGGATCGCCGAGTCGAACAGTGGTTCGCGGGCCGTTGTCGCGCACACCACGACGTCGGCGTCGGCGAGGGACGGCGGGATGCCTGTCGTGCGGTTCGCGAAGTCCACGTGGGACAGTTCGGCGACGGCGGCCAGGGCGTCGCGGTGGCCGCGGCCCTGGGGGCCGGTGCCGAAGATGACGACCCGCAGCGGGCGCGGGGGCAGATACCGGCGGACGGCGGCCACCGAGACCGCCGGTGTGCGCACGGCGGTGAGCGCGGCGCCGTCGAAGAGAGCGGCCGGCTGCAGTGTCGCGCCGTCGAAGAGGACGTAGACGGCGTTGACCGTCGGCAGGCCGCGGCCCGCGTTGGCCGGGGCCACGGTCGCCAGCTTCACGCCGACGCCGGCGGCTGACGTGGCCGGCATGAGCAGCAGCTGACCGGCCGGGACCGGCACGGGCACTCGCGGTACACCGGCCGCCGGGTCCAGGCCTTGCCGGAGGGCCCGCTCGATGGCGGCGACCGCGGCGGCGGGCGGCAGGAGGCGGCTGACGGCGGCCGCGTCGTAGTAGGGAAGGGCCGGCACGGCACGGTCCCGGCCAACCGGGCGAATCTCCATGGCCACCATTCTCAGCCCGGCCACAGCGCGCGGCGCGACGATGAGGGCATGACGGGGGTCATCGATCGACAGGCGTTCCTGCTCGTGGCCGTGTCCCGGCCGTGGTTCTGGCCGGTGTCGTGGGTGCCGGCGTACCTCGGGACCGTGCTCGCGTCGCACCGCTGGGAACCTTCCCAGTCCGACCTGGCGCGCTCGCTGCTGGCCCTGCTGGTGCTCGGCCCGCTCGTCTGGGGCGCCGTGCTCGCCCAGAACGACCTGCACGACCTGCCCAGCGACCGGGCCAATCCGCGCAAGGCCAACGCGCCACTGGTGACCGGGCGTCTCAGCGCCAGAAGCCTCCGGATGTGGTACTTCCTGTGCGCCCTCGCCGCCCTGTGCGCCGCCTGGTTCGTCCGCCCGCTGTTCGTCCTCGGCGTCGCCGGCGTCCTCGCGCTCGGCTGGGCGTACAGCGTCCCGCCGCTGCGCCTGAAGACGCGGCCGGGCTGGGACGTCGCCGTGAACGCGGTGGTCGTCGGCGTCGTGTCACCGGCCGCGGGCTGGGCCGTCACCCGCCCGCCCTGGGACTTCCCGTGGCCGTTCGCCCTGATCGGCCTGCTGTTCGCGGCCGCGCTGTACATCCCGACCACCGTCACGGACCTGCCCGCCGACGCCCACGCCGGGTACACGACGTTCGCCGTGCGCTACGGCCGTGCGCACGCCTTCTGCACCGGCACGGTGCTCTGGACCGCGGCCCTGCTCACATCCCTGGTGTGCGCGGCGCTCGACGTGCTCGTGCCGCGCTCGACGCTCGTGGCCCAGCTGTGGATGGCCCCGGTGCTCGTCGCCGCCTACGCCGCCCTGACGTGGCGCCCGTCGATCATGCGCCTGGCCCTGCTGTCGGTGCTGTTCGGGGTCCCGACAGCAGGGTTCGCCCTGGCCTACATCGGCGGCGGGCCACCGACCCCCGTCTGACCGATGGAGAGCCTCCTCCCGGCTGCTACCCGCGCGGGTAGCGACGGCGCTGCTAGGCGCGGGTCCACTTCTGGTTGCCGGCGCCTGTGCAGTCCCACAGCTGCAGTTGCGAGCCGTTGGCCGTGCCGTGGCCGGCGACGTCGACGCAGCGGTTCGCGGCGATGTTGACCAGGTCGCCCGCGGCCGAGAGCGTGAACTTCTGCGCGTTCGTGCCGTTGCACGAGTACAGCTGAATCGCTGTACCGTTGGCAGTTGCGGCGCCGGCCGCGTCCATGCACTTGCCGAGCGCCCGCACCGTGCCGTCGGAGCCGATCGTCCACTGCTGGGCGGCCGTGCCGTTGCAGTCGTAGACCTGCAGGCGTACGCCGTCGGCGGGGTTGGCGGCGGGGATGTCGATGCAGCGTCCGCTCTCCGTCCCGCGCAGGGCGCTGCCGCCCGGGGGCGGCGTGGTGCTCGACGTGCTCACGTGCACGTAGTCGACGAGCATCCGGTTGAGCGACGGGGTGCTGCCGTCGGGGCTGCCGGGGAACGAGCCGCCGACCGCCAGGTTGAGGATGATGAAGAACGGGTGGTCGTAGACCCACGGGTTGCCGCGGGTGCTGGCCGGCGTGGCCCGGAAGTACTCGGAGCCGTCGATCGTCCAGACGATGAGGTTCGGCGACCAGTCGACGGCGAACGTGTGGTACGCGTTGCCGAGCGGCTGGCCGATGTTGCGGGTGCCGCCGACCGCGTTGCCGCCGGAGTACCCCGGGCCGTGGATGGTCCCGTAGACGGTGTTCGGGTCCCGGCCGACGTTCTCCATGATGTCGATCTCGCCGTCGCCGGGCCAGTTGCCGCCGCCGAGCATCCAGAACGCGGGCCAGAGCCCGTTGCCCTTCGGCACCTGGATGCGGGCCTCGATGTGGCCGTACTGCTGCGTGAACTTCCCGGCCGTCTGGATGCGCCCGGACGTCCACTGGCAGGTGCCGTACCAGCAGGTGCGCCCGCCGCTCTCGCGCCGGGCCTCGATGACCAGGTGGCCCTGGCCGTCCTGGTACACGTTGCTGGTGCCGCTGTTGTAGTACTCGAGTTCGGAGTTGCCGAAGCCGCCGCCCCCGGTGTCGAAGTTCCACTTCGCGGCGTCGACGCCCTGCCCGCCGGCGCCGCTGAAGTCCTCGTTCCAGACGACTGCGGCCTGCGCGGCGGTGGGTGCCGCCGCGACGACCAGGCCGGTCGCCGCGATCGTCGCCATCAGCGCGGCGGACGCCAATGACCTGAGTCTGCGCATCTGCTTACCTCCCCAGGCGGATTTGTGAGGTTACTTAACAGATCCATCGGAGGCTATGACTAACAGTCCCGTACGTCAATACGCGTCTTGAATTAAGACACATCAATGCGCGCGTCGACCTATGTTCACACCGGCCGCAGCTCAGAGGCTCAGCAGCACGATCCCGACCGTGACGACGGCGGCCGCGACGGCCCGGCGCCGTCCGAGCGCCTCACCCAGGAACGCGGCTCCGATCAGCGCGCCGATGACGATGCTCGTCTCGCGCAGCGCCGCGATCGCCGCCGTCGCCCCGCTCGTCTGGGCCACGAGCACGAGCCCGTAGGCGGCGACGGACACCAGCCCGCCGCCGATTCCGGCCGCCCACAGCCCGCGCGCCTGCTCGACGACCTTCCGCCGCCGGCGCACGAGCGCGACGACCGGGAGCACGGGCCCCTGCAACAGGAACAGCCACGCCGCATAGACGGGCACCGGCGTGACCGCGACCGCCGCCGCATCGATGACGGTGTACCCCGCGATGGCCACCCCGGTCGCGAGGGCCGCTCCGATCACCGCCCGGTTGCGCCGTTCCCGGCCGACGGCGGCGAGACTGAGCAGCCCCGCCGTGATGACCACGATCCCGGCCGCCTGCACGATCGGCAGCCGCCGCCCGAGCACCACCTCGATGACGGCGACGAGCCACGGTGCGCTGCCGCGGGCGATCGGGTACGCCTGGCTGAAGTCCCCGAGCTCGTAGCTGGCCCACAGCAGCAGCACGTAGACGACGTGCATCGCCGCCGACGCGAGCAGATACGGCCAGGCGGCGGCCGGCGGCGCGCCGAGCACCAGCACGCCGGCCGCACCCGCGCCGGTGCAGCCGAGCCCGATCAGCGCGAAGCCGATGAGCCGGTCCCGGACCCCGTGGGCGAGGGCGTTCCAGGCCGCGTGCAGGACGGCGGCGGCGAGGGTGAGCGCGATGACGCCGGCGCTGAGGCCGGCTACCGGGTCAGCCACTCGCCGAGGAGGGAGCGTTCGGCCGGGGTCAGGGTGGGCAGCGTCGGGACGACGGCCCGGAAGGCGACGGCGAGCGCCGTCGCGTCGTCCGGGGGTACCGCCGGCGCGTCGTTCAGCAGCACGCCGAGCACTGCGGTCAGCATGTCGTCGGCGAGCGTGGGATCACGGTCCTCGGGAGGCGTCGCGAGGATCGTCAGGACCGCACCGTTCCCGGCCGCCCGGAGCAGCGCGATGGCCCGGTCCTCGGGCACGCGCAGCCGGCCGGCCGCGGCGATGCGGTGGACGCGGGCGCGCAGGACCTCGTACCCGGCCTCGGCGGCCGGGGACGGGCGCGTGCGGGTGAGGTCGCTCATGAGCGTGAAGAGGGCGCCGTTGGCGAGACCGAACTCGATCTGGGTCCGCCAGCCGGCCCGCAGGTCCTCGACCGGGTCGGCGAGCGAGGCGGTCCGGGCCTTGTCCGCCACGTACGTCGCCAGGACGTGCTCGGCGACGGCGTCGAGCAGGGCGTCCTTGTCCTCGAAGAACCGGTAGATCGTCGGGGCCTGCAGGCCGGCCTCCTGCGCGACCGCGCGGACCGTCACCGCGGCCGCACCCTGCTCCCGCAGGAGGCGGGCGGCGACCTCCACGATCCGTGCCCTGGTCCGCTCCCGGCTCGTGCTCACCGCCCCAGTCTCCATGTAACGACGATAACAGTCTCTTGCTAACGACGTTGCTAACGGTGATAGCATCCTGGCATGAACAATGATCTGATCATCGTGACCGGCGCGACCGGGCAGCTCGGACGCCAGATCGTGGAGCGGCTGCTGGCTCGGGTGCCGGCCGGACGGGTCGGCGTCTCCGTGCGCGATCCCCAGAAGGCGGCCTTCCCCAACGCCCGGCGGGGCGACTTCACCGACCCCGCGACCCTCAAGGAGGCGTTCGAGGGCGCCGGCCAGGTGCTCATCGTCTCCACCAACACCGCCGGGGAGGCCGCCCTCGCCCAGCACCGCGCCGCGATCGACGCCGCCCGCGACGCCGGGGCCGGCCGCATCCTCTACACCAGCCACCAGGGCGCAGCCGTGGACTCGCGGTTCGAGCCGATGCCCGACCACGCGGCGACCGAGGCCTACCTGGCGGCGAGCGGCACGCCGTGGACCGCGCTGCGCAACGGCTTCTACGTCAGCACCATCGCCCACCTGCTGGGCCGGGCGGTCGAGACCGGCGAGCTCGTGGCGCCCGCCGACGGGCCGGTGTCGTGGACGGCGCACGCCGACCTGGCCGAGGCGGCCGCGGTCATCCTGGCCGACGGCGGCTTCGACGGCCCGACGCCGCCGCTGACCGCCCCGGACGCCGTGGACCTGGAGGGCGTGGCGGCGATCGTCGGCGACCTCACCGGCCGGACCGTGCGCCGCGTGGTCGCCGACGATCAGGAGTGGGTCGCCGGCCTGGTGTCCCACGGGGTGCCGCAGGCGCAGGCGACGATGCTGCTCGGCATGTTCGAGGCGTCCCGCCGGGGCGAGTTCGCCCCGACCGGACCACTGCTCGAGCAGCTCATCGGCCGTCCGGCGACGCCGGTCCGCGCCTACCTGGAGACGCTGCTGCGCTGAGCGCGGCCACGAGATCGGCGATGATGTCCTCCGGCTCCTCCAGCCCGACGGAGAGCCGCAGCAGCGCCGGATCGATGCCGGTCGCCGTGTCGCCGTGCGTGAACAGCAGGCTTACCGGGTGTGTGATCAGGGTTTCGGTACCGCCCAGACTCACCGCGTTGCGCGCCAGTCGCGTGCCGCGCAGGACGGCCGTCGCGGCCTCGGCGGACGCGACGGTGAACGAGAGCATGCCGCCGAACCCGGCCATCTGACGCCGGGCGAGTTCGTGCTGCGGATGGCCGGGCAGGCCGGGATAGTGCACGGCGGTCACGGCCGGGTGGGCGGCCAGGGCCTCGGCGACGGCCTGGCCGTTCGCGTTGTGCCGGGCCATCCGCAGCGGGAACGTTCTCAGCCCCCGGGCCAGCAGCCACGCCTCGAACGGGTGGCAGGTCGGGCCGAGCACGCGGGCCGTGTCCCAGGCGCGGTCGATGAGCTCGGCCCGGCCGGTGAGGACGCCCGCCGTCACGTCGCTGTGCCCGTTGAGGTACTTCGTCGCCGACTGCACCACCAGGTCCACGCCCAGGTCGAGCGGGCGGGTGTTGTACGGGGAGGCGAACGTGTTGTCGACGACGAACAGTGCCCGCGGCGCGGCGGCCCGCACGGCCGCGAGGTCGGTCAGCACCATCGCCGGGTTGCTCGGCGTCTCGGCGTAGACCAGGTCGGTGGTGTCGTCGACGGCGTCCTGGAGGGACTCCTGCGCCACCAGGTTCACCTCGACGCCGAACGAGGGCAGCACGTCGCGCAGCAGCGTGAGCGCCGCCGTGTAGTGGTCGGCCTGGGCGACGACCCGGGTGCCGGCCCGGACGTTCGACAGCAGCGCCGCGCTCACCGCGGCCATCCCGCTGCCCACCAGCAGCGCCCGCTCGGCGCCGTCGAGGTCGGCCAGGATCGCCTCGGCCTCGGCGGCGTTCGGTGAGCCGTACCGCGTGTAGTAGCCGACGGGCGCCACGGCCTCCGCGATCTGCGCGGCCTCGGCCGTCCGCGGCAGCTCGTACGTGCTCGTCTGATAGACGGGTGTCGTCACCGGCACCCCGCCCGGCCGGGCGGGGACGTCGGGGTGCAGCAGCCGGGTCATGCTCGGGCGGATCTCCATGTACCCGAGTATCGCCTCCGGGGAATGCCCGATTTGCCACGTACGAGAGGTTTCTTCGCTATGTTGCCTGCATGCGACATAGACGGATGACCGCAATGCTCGCCGCGCTGGCTTCACTGCCCATTGTGCTTGTACCGCAGGCCGCCCACGCCACCGAAAGCCCGCAAACGGTCGTGGTACAGCCCGGCGACACCCTCTGGAACCTGTCGAGGCGCAACGGCACCACCGTCGAGGACCTGCAGCGCCTCAACAACCTCGGCACGTCGACATTGATCCGGATCGGCCAGACGCTGATCCTGCACGACGACGCGGCCGCCGTCCGGGCCCGCAAGACGGCGACGGCCATCGCCTACGCCAAGGCCCAGGTCGGCAAGCCGTACCGGTTCGCCACCGCCGGCCCCGACACCTTCGACTGCTCGGGCCTGGTCATGAAGGCGTGGGAGGCCGCCGGCTACCAGCTCCCCCGCGTCACCTACGACCAGATCAAGGTCGGCGAGCGCGTGACCCGCGACCAGCTCATCCCCGGCGACCTGGTCTTCACGAACAACGGCGGCCACGTGGAGCTCTACATCGGCGACGACACGGTCGTGAACGCCGGCCACACGGGCGTCTCGGTCCACCTCCAGGACCTGCCGCGCGAGGAGCAGATCGTCGCCTACGTCCACCTCACCGACGTCTGACTCCGGCCCCGCACCCTCCTCCACCCAGCCGCAACGATATGTCGGGCGCTCCGCGCCGCGACATATCGGACTTTTCGCCTGACAGGGTATTCGCGCGCAATATCCGGATGCGCACGATACGCACCATACGGTGCCGACGGTCGAGGCACGTTGCGGCGCCGGCGTGGCGACGGACGGGCCTGGCGGCAGGGCGGAACTGGCGGTGCGGTGGCCGAACCTGGCCGCCGGCGGGGTGGTGGCGGTCTAGCGGCGGGTGGCGAGGGTCGGCAGGACGGCGGCGAGGGCGGACTCGGCGGCACCGATGGACGGGCCGCGGGCGCCGAGCTCGGCCGGCACGATCGGCGGCAGGGCGGTGCGGCGCCAGACCATGGCGGCCTGCAGTACCGACGCCGAAAAATGCTCGGAGGCCAGCAGGTCGGGGCCCAGCCCGCCGAGCGTCACCACCGACGGGTCGAGCGCGTTGAGCAGCGCCCCGACCCCGCGGCCAAGTGCGCTCGCGGCCTGCGCGACGGCGGCCCGGGCGGCCCGGTCACCGGACCGCGCGGCGGCCAGGACCTCGCCGGCGAACGCCCGCGGGTCGGCGGGGGCGGGGCGGCCCAGCGACCGGGCCATCGCACGGCCGTCGACCGTGACGTCCCAGCAGCCCCGGGCGCCGCACGGGCAGTGCAGGGCCGGATCGCCGAACGGTACGTGCCCGAACTCGCCGCCGGCGCCGGTCGCGCCCAGGGCCGGCACGCCGCCGACGAGCAGCACACCACCCACGCCCACCTCGACGGTCAGGTGCAGGGCAACCGGGTGGCCGCGGGCCGCGCCGCGCAGGGCCTCGGCGACGCCGGCCAGGGAGGCGTCGTTGCCGACCGTGAGCGGCCGGCCGGGAGCGAGCACGGCCAGGTCGACATCGCGCCATTCGAGGGTGGCGGCCTGCACGACGGTGGTGCCGCGCACGGTCCCGGGAACGCTCACACCCACCGCGACGACCCGGTCGCCGTGCTGTGCACAGAGCGCGTCGAGGGCGGCACGGATCCGGGCCAGCACCGCCCGCGGTGGGCCGCCACTGTGCCGGTGCACGGCGGCGGGCGCGAGCTCGCCGCCGATCGCCGCGGTGGTGACCCGCCAGGTCGCGTGGGTCAGCTCGGCGACGGCGACAAGCGGGCCCTGCGGATGCGCCACGAGCATGGTGGTCGGGCGGCCCCGGCCGGTGCTCGGCGCGGCGACCTCACCGAGCAGCCGGGCCGCGCGCAGGCGACCCATGATCTCCGTGGCCGAGCCGCTGCTGAGCCCGAGCGCGGCGGCCGCCTCGGCCCGGGTGACGCCGGGATTGGCGTGCGCGTGACGCAGCAGGTCTAGAGCTCCGGCCATGGCGGCAATATACTCGACTCACGAGTTTATTAGTGGAGGCGGCATGGGACGGTTTGCGGCGGTACTGCTGGACATGGACGGCACCCTCGTCGACTCCGACGCGGCCGTCGAACGCGCGTGGGAGCGCTGGGCGGCCGAGGCGGGCGTGCCGATCGCCGACCTGCGCCCGCGCATGCACGGCAACCCGGCCCCGACGACGATCCGCGCGGTCCGGCCCGGCTACGACGAGGCCGCCGTCCACGCCGCCGCGGCCCGGCAACTGCAGCTGCAGTACACCGACCTCGACGACGTCGTGCCGACCCCCGGCACCGCCCGCCTGCTCGTCGCGCTCAAGGAACTCGAACTCCCCTGGGCCGTCGTCACCAGCGCCGACCGCCCCCTCGCGCAGGCCCGCCTCGGCGCGGCCGGCATCAACCCACCGCTGCTGGTGACGGTCGAGGAGACCGAGCGGGGCAAGCCGCACCCGGAGCCGTACCTGACCGCCGCCGCCCGGCTCGGCGTCGACCCGGCCCGCTGCCTGGTCGTCGAGGACTCACAGCCGGGCATCGACGCCGGCCGCGCCGCCGGCTGCACTGTCGCCGCCCTGCGCGGCCTGGCCGCCGACATCCGCCTGACCGACCTCGGCGACCTGGCCGACCTGCTGCTGCCGCCCGGCCCCTGAGCGGACCGCATCACCAGCGTTGTTGTGTACCGGGCTGTTGAGGGATGCCCGCGGCCGGGAAGTCCGCCTGCTGCCCGGTCAGCACTGGGCCCGGTTGGCGCTTCGGGGATCGTCGGGAGCCTGATACCGGGCATACAGGCCGCTTCGGGCCACGCGGCGCCATGGGCGGCCCTGGTTCTCGGCGGTGAGATCCAGGTCGGCGGTGGTGATGGCCGACACCGGCTGCGGCGGGCACCGGGTCAGCCAGTCGCCGTCGGGCGAGATGATGCCGGAGGGGGCGTTCGGGGCGTCCTGGGCGGTGCCGGCGTAGCTGACCCAGTAGCTGTTGGCGGCGGCGAGTGCCTGGGCCTGCAGCGCGAACGGGCCGTTGTTGACAGGTGTTCCCGGGCCGTGCGTGGAGAACAGCACGCAGTCGACGTCGAGGCGCTCGTACTCCAGGAACACCTCCGGGAAGGTCGCCTCCATGCCCATCGCGCAGCCGAACCGTACGCCGTCGACGCTGAAGGTGACAGGCGCCGAGCCCGGTGTGTACATGTGGCTGACCTTCGTGTTCGACAGCATCCGTTCGTCGTATCGGGTGACCAGGGCGCCGTCGCCGCCGATGACGTACAGGCTCAGGTGCGGCCGGCGCGGCGGAGTCAGCGGATGGAGTGAGCCGACGACGGTCCACAGCCGCAGTTCACCGGCGAGGTCGGCGATCGCCCGCAGCCCTTCCGCGAGCGTCGTCCAGTCGGCCCGGTCCCAGTCGGCCGGGCCGACGGTCGCCGGGCCGGCCTTCGACATGATCCTCTTGCTCGGGCAGCTCAGGGCTCCCTCGGGCAGGTGCAGCAGCCGCGCCCCGGCCTCGTGGGCCTCGCGCATGAGCGCCCGGATCCGCTCACAGCTTTCCCGCAGCGCTGCGGTGTCGCCGGGATCGGGCTGGACGGTGAGCTGGGCGACGGACAGCCGCACGGATGTACTGCTCGGCATCGATTCTCCTCGCGAAGCCGTGCGGAGGTGCCGCAGCGCAGCGGTGTAGGACTCGCCGGTCTTGGCGGCGCGAGCACGCACCCGGCGTTTGAGGTTCCTGTTGGCTGTCATCGGCCCTCCGCTGTCCCGTGCGTCGATCCCCCGCGCGACCAAGACGTCCGGAACCAGCGAACAACGACAGCGACCCGAGACGGAAGTCCCTTTGCCTCCAGGAAAGACCGCGCGTCGGGGACGGTCGAGGAGGTTGGGCGTGGGCCACGCCGGCACCGACGCTATCAGCAGTGTGCTCAGGGCGCCATGAGCCGCAACCGGGTCCCGTCATACTGGGCGGGTGGACGCGAGCCTGGAGTGGTGGGCCAACCGTTCGACGCTGCTGGGCCGCTTCCCGGTCGTTGTCGAGGATGTGCGAACCGGCCGGTTGCGCGACCGATGACGGGCGCTTCGAGCTCAGCTCACCGCAGGGCGACGACACCACGGCGTTCACCGAACCGGAAGACGTCGCGCTCACCGCGGCCTGGTTGACCGCGAACGGCTTCGTGAACAGCTGGTCCACGTCGAGCACCGGCGGCAACGGGTCCCGGCTGTTCGAGCGCGACGACGGTTGGGCGGTCCGCTACCAGTGCGTCCTCGGCACCTGGACCCTGGAGCTGCAGCCACCGCACGGCACGTTCGTCAGCTTCTCCCGTCTCCGCGACCGGGCCGCCACCTCGAGCTGGCACCGGGAACTGCCCGCCCTCATCGCCATGCTGACGCCGCGTCATTAGCATCGGCAGACGAACGGGAGCGGGCACGGTCCGGGTTCAATCCGCTGCCGGCGTCAGCCCGAACGCGGCCAGCTTCAGGACCACTTCGTCCGCGGCCGTTCGGCCGACGAGTTCGAGCAGTTGCCCTTCGGTCCGTCGCAACAGGTCGTCGAACGTCTCCAACCCGGCCTGCCGCACCGCTTCGGAAGCCCGGGCGCTCAGCCCCAGCTCCTCGATCGGCAGCAACAACCGCGGCGGGTCCACCTTCGACACGTGAGGACTCCTTTCGCACGCCGGCGAACCCGTGTCAGGCCGGCGCAAGCGCTGGACCGTACATCGCGACTGGGCGGTCCGAGTCGGTCTTCCAACACATCATGCAGGTTCTGTGAGCCGAGTGGTTCATTTAGTGTCCTGCCCGTGTTCTGAACAGTCGACACCGAGGATGAGAACGTTGACCAGCGCTCTTCCGTATGTCTGTCCCGTTTGCCGGACCGGCTTCGCAACGCAGGACGGGTTCTACTGCACGGGTTGCAACGCGCGGTATCCCGTCCTGCGTGGCATGCCGGTGCTGTGCCCGGCCCCGTATCGCCATCTCGGGGAGGAGGCGCTGCGCATCGTCGAGTATCGCCAGAGCAGCCCGGCTCACGGGGCAGCGGTCGACGACATCTGCGACAGGATGACGGATGCGATAAGCCCGTTGCTGACCGTGCGGTCGGTCCTGGCCACCGCGGCCGCCCGATCGGCGGGAAAGACTCGCAACCCGTACTCGGCGGTGCAGTCCCTGCACTACCTGCGGCGAGACTGGAGCGGCACACCCGAGTGCGAGGAGGAGGTCCAGGACGTCACCCAGGCGGCCCTCAAGGCGCTGGACAGCACCGGCGGTGAGCGTTCGAGGATCCTACTCCTGGGTGCGGGCGCCGGGCGGTTCGCGAGTGTCCTGTCGCCGCACTTCACATCGACCCACGCCATGGAACTGTCGGTACCCATGGGCCTGCTCAGGGACTTCCTGCGCGACGGACCGCTGCACTTCACCGTGCTCGACCGGCGCAACCGGCGATCCGAGGCCGACCTTCGCCAACAGCACACCGCGTCGAACCTCGGCGTCGACCTGGACTCGGTGGCCTGGACGATTGCGGATGCCTTGCACTGCCCGTACCCCGACGGCTACTTCTCGGCGGTCGCGTCGCTGTACTTCTCCGACGTCGTACCGCCCAGCCGGCTCCTGCCCGAGGTCAATCGCATCCTCGCCCCCGGAGGATCCTTCGTGCACGTCGGACCGCTGGGCTACCAGTTCGACCGGCCCGCCGACGACCACTGGCCCGCCGAACGATGGCCCGTCGAGGTCGAGAAGTACGGCCTGCGCGCGGTGTACACCGACTGGGCCCGATCGACCCACCACGTCGACGGGTCGTCGATGTTCACCTCGCTGGTCGACAACTTCGTGCTCGCCTGCGAGAAGCCCGTCTGAGCACCCACGCCCGCGGGGGTTCCTGGATGCAACCCGGCCGGCGCACGGGTTCGAATGCCGGAGCCGGCGAACGGGTCCTGCGCGGTCGTGACGCCCATCGCCGGCGGAGCGGCGGCGCTTGTCACAGCTGGTTGAGCAGTGCCACCCACACGATGACGGCCGCCGTGGAGAGCAGGACGATGGTCAGGGGTAGGGCCAGCGGGTAGCGCAGCAGCAGGGGCAGGCCGGCGCGCGGGTACCGCTGCGTGAAGAAGCGCACGTTCTCGTCCTCGGCGTAGTCGATCGGCACGTGGATCGCTGTGGTCAAGGCGTCCAGGTCCTCTTTGCGCCACCATTGCGGTACCAGGACGATGGGTTCTGCGACATCCCGGGCGGTGATCACCAGAAGGTTGCTGCTGTCTCGGATGGTGTGGAGCCTGACCGTGTCGGGCCGCTGGACCGTCGTGCGGCGGCCGGACCACGAGACCGACTCGACGCTGCCGTCCGCGTGGCGGTACAGGGCGACGTTGCGCACGTTGCAAGCGGCGAGCACCGCGGCCGCCAGGATCGGCAGTGCCGCCAGGATCAGGGCGGGCACCAGCACGGCGGGCCGGACCGGGGTTCGGGTGGACGCGCCGGTGCACAGCAGCAGTACCGCCGACACGACCCCGATCACCACCAGCGGCCGCCGGTGCCGGCGCCGGTCGGGGCGCAGCGACAGCGTCATGCGGCGACGGTAGCGGCGCCCCGCGGAGCCGGACCGTGTTCCTTCCGATAGGCGACACGCCGCCGCACGACGGGGCGGCCGCACGACCGGGCCGCCGTGCTACGTGGCCTCGATGGGGGTGCCGGTGCGGTCCGCGCGGGCGGTGCCCCAGTCGTAGAGGGCCTGCAGCACCGGGGCCAGGGAGCGGCCCTCGGCAGTCAGGGCGTACTCGACGTGCGGCGGGTTCGTGCCCAGGTCGCGGCGGGTGACGAGGCCGTCCGCCTCCAGTTCGCGCAGGCGCTGGGTCAGCATCTTCTCGCTGACCTCGGGCATCCGGCGGCGCAGCTCACCGTAGCGGTGGACGCCCTCCTTCAGATGGGCCAGGATGACCGGGCGCCACTTGCCGCCGATGATGTCCACGGCCAGCTCGACCGGGCAGTGGTACCGCTTCAATCCGCACAACCCCTCTCCGGCGCACCAAAAGGTGCGTACTTGTCGCAACCACCCATCGCATGATCGGCTCGACGCGTGGCTGACGACAACGGTATTCCGACCCTGTACGAATGGGCCGGCGGCAGTGCGGCGTTCGAGAAGCTGTGCGAGGCGTTCTACCGCCAGGTCCGCGTCGACGACGTGCTCGCGCCCGTGTTCGCGCACATGGACGCCGAGCACCCGCGGTTCGTGGCGATGTGGCTGGCCGAGGTGTTCGGCGGGCCGGCGGACTACTCGCAGCAGCGGGGCGGGTACCCCCACATGCTCGGCAAGCATCTCGGCCGGGCGCTCACCGAGCAGCAGCGGCGCCGCTGGCTGAGCCTGATCATGGACGCCGCCGACGAGGTAGGGCTGCCGGACGACCCGGAGTTCCGGGCCGCGTTCGTCGGCTACCTGGAGTGGGGCACGCGCCTCGCGGTCGCCAACTCCCAGCCGGGCGCCGCGCCGGTCGGGCAGGCGCCGGTGCCGAAGTGGGGCTGGGGCGTCGCACCGCCGTACGTCCCCTAACATCGGAGTCCATGGTTGCGTGCGTATTCTGCGAGATCGCGGCCGGGCGGGCCGAGGCCAGCGTCGTGCACGCGGACGACGCGGTTGTCGCGTTCATGGACCTGCGCCCGGTGACGCCCGGGCACCTGCTCGTCGTACCGCGCGGGCACGCGGCGGGGCTCGGCGATCTCGCGGCGGACGCCGGGGCGCACGTGTGGACGGTGGCGCAGTGGCTGGCCGGCGCGCTGCGGCGGTCCGGGCTGCACTGCGACGGCGTCAACCTGTTCCTGGCCGACGGGGAAGCGGCCGGTCAGGAGGTCTTCCACGTCCACCTCCACGTGATCCCCCGCTTCGGCGGTGACGGGTTTCGCATCGGCGCGGACTTCGGGCGCCCGGACCGCGCCGAGCTCGACCGGACCGCGGCGGCCGTCCGCGCCGGCCTCCCCCGTGCCTAGCGGGCCCACGGCGTGCGGCCGCCCGGCTTGAACACGGACAGCGCGGTCGCGGTCCACAGCGTCACGTCGTACGCCACGAAGCACACGAGCAGCCGCACCCCCAGCTCGCCCGGCGCCGCCGCGGCCCGCTCGATCAGCGCGGAGATCCAGAGGTGCTGAAACCCCGCGACCGCCGGGATGGCCAGCGACAACACGAACTTCGTCAGCACCCACCAGTGCCGGACCAGGCCCCACGGCGTGCACAGCGCCAGCACCACGCCGGTGAGCAGGGCCAGCACCACCGACGGCACGACGACGACCAGGTCGAAGACGTGCATCATCCGGTACACCGGCGGCCGCAACGAGGGGTCGGACGTCACAAGCGCCGTCGCCGCCAGCACGGTCATGGCCGTCGCCAGCCCCAGCCAGCCGACGGACAGGCCGACGTGCGCGGTCACCACGAGCTTGCGGATGCGCGGGCGCAGGCGTGGGAACGCGGGGCGGGCGGCCACCACGATCGCCGCCGACAGCGCCAGCCCCACCAGCGGCACATTGGACGGAATGCTGAACACGAACTGGGCCGGGATCATCGCGGCGTGCACCGCAATGGTCGTGCGGCGCCCAGCCCAGAAGCAACAGGCCGCGGCGGCAGTACCGCATGTGCCCGCCACGGCAACCACACCGCCCACGTGCAGGAGCAGCAACGCCGCGGCGGCCGCGTACACGCCGTAGGCCATCAGCAGAATCCGCATGGGCGGCGACCCTACGAGCGGCCACCGGCCCGCGCGTCCGGGAAAGGTCGCGGCGGCGTACAACTTTCGGCCGACGTGCCCGGTGGCCGGGCTCCCTAAAATCGGCAGGCATGAGGCGGCGGGCGATCGACTGGCTGATCGCCCTCCTCTGCGCCGTCACCACGGCCGGGCCCGCCATGGACTCGACGTTGTTCGGCGGCTCGCCCTACGGCGGCTGGCGCTGCGGCCCGGCCATCCTGGTGCCGCTGGCCGCACTGACCGGGGTGGCCGCCCTGATGCGCCGCCGCCGGCCGTTGCTGTTCGCCGCCGCGGCCGGGCTCGCCTGGGTCGTCGCGGCCGCGTACCCCGCTGTCGTCGCGGCCACCTTCACGCTCGGCGCGCACGGACGCCCGCGACGGTCGGCCGGGGTGGCCGTCGCGGTGGTGACGGCGGCGGTCGCGATACCGTTCCGGCGGGAGGGTATGGATGCCGTCATCCCGCTCAGCGTGGCCGTCTGCGTGGCCCCGGCACTGCTCGGCCTGTGGCTGGCCGGCCGCCGCGACGTCCTGACCGGCCTGCGTGAGCGGGCCGAACGGGCCGAGCGGGAAGCGGTGCTGCTGGCCGACCAGGCCCGGGCCGAGGAGCGCGCCCGCATCGCCCACGACATGCACGACGTCGTCACCCACCGGATCGGCCTCATGGTCCTGCACGCGACCGCACTCGAGGTCGCCGCCCCCGCCGACCGGCCCCCGATCGCCAGGCGTATCGGCGCCATCGGCCGCGAGGCCCTGGGCGAGCTGCGCGCGCTGGTGGGCGTCCTGCACAACGACCGCAGCCCACCTCTGGCCCCGTCCCCGACCCTGGCCGACCTGGCCCGCCTGGCCGCCGAGTCCCGCGCGGCCGGCACCGCGGTCCGGCTGAGCACCGCCGGTCCGCAGCGACCGCTGCCGGCACTTGTCGAGCAGGCCGCGTACCGCGTGGTCCAGGAGGCCCTGACCAACGTCCGTACCCATGCCCCGGCCACATCCGCCGGCGTCCACCTGCGCTACAGCCGCGACCACCTCACGATCATGGTCACCAACACCAGCCCGGATCCGGGCGCCGCCGAGCCGGCCGCCAGGCCCACCCGGCCCCGCGAGTCGGCAGACGGCGGCTCCGGACCGGCCGCGGACGACCAGGCCGGCCGCGGCCCGGGAGCGGCGGGCGCCGGCCGGGACGGCGGGTTCGGGCTCATCGGCCTGCGGGAACGAGTGCGGCTCCTCGGCGGGACGCTCACGGCCGGCCCGGCACGCGACGGGCGCTTCGTCCTGACCGCGACAATTCCCGTCCCGCCCGCCGGCCCCGGAGCACCGGCCACGAGCGAGCCCGTCGCCGAGGGCCTACCGGTCGGCCGAGAGCCCTCGGCCGCGAGCGGGTCGTCAGCCGCGGGCCGGCCACTACCCAGGAGCGAGCCGCCCGAGAACGAGCCGCCGAGTGGAGGCGAGCCGCCGGACAGCAGCGAGGCGCCCGCCCGGGAAGGCCCGCCTCCCGAGCGGGGGCCGGCCGCCACGGACGACGCGCCGGCCGGGAGCGGGGCGTGATCCGGGTGCTGGTGGCCGACGACGAGTGGATGGTGCGGGCCATGCTGCGCACCATCCTCGAGGCGGACGGGGACATCGCCGTCGTGGCCGAGGCGGCGGACGGGGCCGAGGTGGTCGCGCTGGCCAAGCGGCATCGGCCGGACGTGACGGTCGTGGACATCCGGATGCCGGGGACGGACGGGCTGACCGCCACCCGGGCGCTGCGCCGGCTGCCGCACCCGCCCGCGGTCGTGGTGCTCACGACGTTCGACATTGACGAGTACGTGCGCGCGGCCCTGCGGTACGGGGCCGTCGGCTTCCTGCTCAAGGATGCCACGGCCGCGGAGATGACGGCCGCGGTCCGGGCGGCCGCCGGCGGGGATGCGATGCTGGCGCCGCGGGTGACCCGGCGGCTGCTGGAGACGCTCGCCGGGCGCGACACGCCGGAGCGCATCCGGGCCGAGCGCCGCCTCGAACGGCTCACGGCCAAGGAGCGCGAGGTCCTGACCGCCGTCGCCGAGGGTCTGCCGAACGCCGACATCGCGGCCCGCCTGCGCCTGAGCGAGGCGACGGTCAAGACGCACGTGAGCCGCATCCTCACGAAGCTGGAGCTCGGCAACCGGGTCCAGGCCGCCATCCTCGCCCACCGGGCCGGGCTCGGCGGCGGCTGAACGTCGGGCCGCCGGAGCGATCGGCGCGGCGGCCCTGAGCGTTACGAGTGGGCTCGGGCCGCCGCGGGACGGCTCCGGCCGGGTGGCCGGTACCGGGCGGCGGCACGGCTCCGGGCGGGGCACCCGTGCCGGCCACGGATTGCCATGCCGGCGGCCGAGGACGAGGCCGTGGTCACCCTGCGGCCCGGACCGGTCGAGCCCCGCGCAGTGGACGAGCCGTATCGGGCGCAGCGGAAGAACGATCCGGAGCCGCCGGAGTGTCAAATATGACTTGACGGGTGTCGATGCGGTAAGACATACACATGCGTGACTGGATCGGGCTCGGCCTGAGCCTGGCGGGGCTGGGGATCATGGCGGTGGCCCTGGTCCTGTGGGTGCGCAGCCGGGCGTGGCGACCGGCCCGGCAGAGCGGGGTCGCGTGGCGGCGCTCGTCGGTGGCGACGTTCGGGGCGCTGGTGCTGCTCGAGGCCGGCCTGCTGACCCGGCCGCACGCCTGGCCGCTCACGATCCTGTACCTGGCCGTGACCGCGATCGCCGCGGCCGGGCTACTGATGTGGTATCTCGACCGCCGCCGCCTGCGATAGCCGCTGCCCGATCGCCGCGACGGCCGCGCGCAGCTCGGGACCGCCAAGCACCCGGATCGGCACGGGGAAGGCGGCGAGCTGCTGGGCGTACCAGTGCGGGTCTCCGGTCGTGGCGACCAGCCGGCACCGCGACTCCCCCGCGGGCGACAGGCGGCCGAGGGAGCGGGGGACGCGCGGGAGCGCCGCGGCGTACGGGGCCTCGACGAGCACCTCCACGTCGTACTCCCAGCCGACCGCCAGCTGCTCCTCCAGCGCCGCCATCGGGTCCAGGTCGGGCGGCGGCTCGAACCGCACGCTCGAGGCGTCGATTGCGGCGATTGCGGCGATCCGGTCGATGCGATACGCGCGGCGGGCGCCGGCGCGGTGGGAGAAGCACAGCAGGTACCACCGGCCGAAGCGCACCACGACCGACCACGGGTCGGCGTCGGTCTCGAACTGCGGGCCCGACCCGGGCCGGTAGCGCATCCGGACCCGCCGGTGCTCCGAGCACGCCTGCACCAGCGCCGCGGTCGTCAGCGGGTCGGGCCGCGCGGCCGGCGGGCCGGCGGTGGCGGCCGAGCGGCGCACCGCCTCGGCCTGCGCGGCGACCGGCTCCGGCAGCACCCGGATGAGCTTGGCCAGGGCGCCGTCGGTGGTGACGTCGGGCCGGCTGTCGAGGACGGCCATGACCAGCCCGAGCGCCTCCGTCGCGGTGAACATCATGGGCGGCGGGCGCAGCCCCCGGCCGATCCGGTAGCCGCCGTAGGGCCCCCGCGTCGACTCGATCGGGATGCCGGCCTCCCGCAGGATCGCCACGTATCGCCGGGCCGCCCGCTCCGACACGCCGAGCCGCTCCCCCAGCCGCTCGGCGGTGATGCCGGGCTGCGCCTGCACCAGCTCCAGCGCGACGAGCGCCCGCGCGACGGGGGATTCCACGGGGTTCATCATTCCGGAAGCCTCCCGTCCGGAATACCCCCTAGGCTGCGGCTCATGCAGGAACCCAAACCCGACGCGGGCGAGACCGAGCTGCTCCTCTTCGCCCTCGAACGCTCCCGTGCCCAGTTCGCCTGGAAGACCGGCGGCCTCGACGCGGCCGCCCTCGCCCGCCCGCTCCCGCCGTCCACCATGACCCTGGGCGGGCTGCTCAAGCACCTGGCCGCGGTCGAGGAGCGCTACGCTGTCGACTTCACCGGCCGCCCACCCGGCCCGCCGCTCGACAACCCCGAGGCCCTCGCCGACACCGGCTGGGTGTGGCGAAGTGCCACAAACGACGAGCCGGCGCAGCTGTACTCCCTGTGGCACTCGGCCGTCGCCCGCTCGCGCGCGGCCATGCAGACGGTGCTGGCCGCCGAGGGCGCCCTGGACCGTCCCGCCGAGTACACCCGCTACGACAGCGGCGAGTACCCCAACCTGCGCCGGATCCTCGTCGACCTGCACGACGAATACGCCCGCCACGTCGGCCACGCCGACCTGCTCCGCGAGGCGATCGACGGCCTGGTCGGCGACGACCCGCCCGCCTGACGGGCCGGACTCCGGGCGCCGGGCGATGACCCGCCCCCGCTGCGCACGGCGGGGCGGATTGCCGCCCGCCGGTAGACTCGATCCGTATGACGACTCTGACCAGTAGGTTCGCCGCGGTCACCGCCGCCGTGGTGCTCGGATTCGGCGGCCTGACCGCCTGCAGCACCGACAACGTCGACTGCACCACCAGCGCGTGCACCGTCACGTTCGACCGGGGCGTGGAGGCCGAGTCGTCAGTGCTCGGCGTGGACGTCAAGCTCGTCGGGGTCGAGAACGGGCAGGTGAAGCTCGACGTCGGCGGGACCGTCGTCAGCGTGCCCGTCGACGGCAGCAGCCAGGCCAACGGCTTCGACATCTCGGTGCAGAAGGTCACCGACGCCGAGGTCGTCGTGCGCATCCAGACCAGCTGAGAAATTCCGTTGCGACAGACCGGCGGCGGCCGGTAAGAACGTCACGGCGACAGGGGTTCGCTGGAAGGGAGGGGTCTGCCATGTTCGCTCGAGCACCTCACATGGGAGCTGCCGCACATGCACGTCACCTTCCGCCCGCTCGCCGGGCCTGAGGAACTACCGCGCTTCCTGCACTTCCTGTATGACCTCAACTCCGAGGTCGCCGACGACCTGACCGCCGGCCGCCGCCGGCCCGCGTGGCTGTGGATCGCCACGCGGGGCGACGAGGTCCTCGCCCGGGCCGGCTGGTGGTCGCGCCCCGGCGCCCCGGCGCCGTACCTCATGGACTTCCTCGACTTCGCGCCGGGTGAGGACGGTACGGCCGAAACGCTTGTCAAGCATGCGCTGAGCGCACTCGTGCCGGCCGGGCAGACGCCACCGGAGTTCATCCGGTTCGTCCCGCCCGGCTGGGCCCGGGATCCGCAGGGGGTACCGCGCACAGTGGCCGTCCTGCAACGCCTGGGCGCGCACCTGCTCGTCGAACGGCTCCGGCTCGAATGGCGGCCCGGGACCCCGATCGCCGCCCCGGCGCGGCTGCGGTTCCGGCCGTTCGCGAGCACCGCGGAGGCCCTCGACCTCATGACCCGCGCCGTCGCGGGCACCCTGGACGCCCACGACCGCGCGGACCTGGCCACGATGACCCCGCGCGCCGTTGCCGAGGAGCACTTCCACGGCGAACTGGAGCGCTGGCCGAGCCCGCAGTCCTGGTGGCGCGTGGCCACCCTCGACGACGGTGCGCCGGTCGGCTTCGTGTTCCCGGCCCGCAACGACTACGGCCCGATCATCGCGTACATCGCCGTCCTGCCCGAACACCGCGGCCACGGCTACATCGACGACCTCCTGGCCGAGGGCACCCGTGTCCTCGCCGAGAGCGGCGACATCCCCCGCATCCGGGCCAGCACCGACGTGGGCAACACCCCGATGGCCGCCGCCTTCGCCCGCGCCGGCTACGTCAACTACCAGAACGAGCTCAACATGACCTGGTAGCCACCACCACGAGCGGCGCCGGCCGGCCCGGCCGGCGCCGCCCATCCGATGACGCCCGAGGAGGCGACGGTGATCGATGATGCGGTGCCGCGGGTGCTGCGGCCGCGGGCGTTGCGGCCCGCCGACCTGGTGGTCGTGGCGGCGCTGTCCGGGCCGCTGCACGCCGAGTACGAGCCCGACCTCGAGCGGGCCGAGGCCGTGCTGCGGGGGATGGGGTTCCGCGTGCGCCGGGCCCCGCTGCTGCGGGCCGGGCGGCACCGCTGGTGGAGCGTGGCCCGGCCGGACGAGATCGCCGACGAGCTCAACGGGCTGCTGCGCGACCCCGAGGTGCGGGCGATCGTCGGGCACGACGGCGGGCAGACGGTGCTCGGCTACCTCGACCGCATCGACACGGCGGCGGTCGTCGCCGACCCCAAGCCGATCCTCGGCTACAGCGACATCTCCCTGCTGCACCTGGCGCTGTACGGCCGCACCGGGCTCGTCGGGTTCCACGCCGACCTGGCGACCCCCGGGCTCGGTGCGGCCTGGGCGGCCGCGCCGGCCGGGCGGCGGGCCGAGCTCGAGCGGCTCTACCGGAAGCTCCTCACCGATCCGGCGCCGATCGGCGCGCTGCCGGCGAGCCCTGCGTGGGAGTGCTGGCGGCCCGGGCGAGCGGAGGGGCCGCTCGTCGGCGGGGTGATCAACCGGATCGCCCTGAACCAGGCGACCGCCTACGCCCTGCCCCTGGAGCGCTTCGACGGCGCGGTGCTGTTCTGGGAGGAGATCGGCGGGCGGGCCGCGTACCTGTGGAGCTACCTGCACGTCCTGCGCCACGCCGGCATCCTCGACCGCATCGCCGGCATGGTCGTCGGCATCCCGCTGGCCATCGACGGCCTCGGCGCGCCCGGCGGCCCGGCGCTGTCCGAGATCGTCCTGGACGTCCTCGGTGACCGGGACATCCCGGTCCTCGGCAACGTCGAGTTCGGCCACGCCGGCCCGAACCTGCCCATGCCGGTGGGCGTCCGCGCCGCCCTCGACGCCGGCCGGCGCACCCTGGAGCTGCTCGAATCCGCCGTCACCTGAGCGCCGCGCTCACACCGGCTCCGGCTGGGCCCGCAGCACCGAGCCCAGGTGGTCGGCGGCGCCGCACAGCGCCCGGACCGCATCCGACACCACCGGGCCGGCGGCCGGCGGGGCGGTCAGCAGGGCGACGAGCACGCCGAGCGTGGTGGCGACGGCGTCCGCGACCGGGTCGGGCCGGCGCCCCCGCTGCCGCGTCACGCTCTGCTGGACCCAGGCCAGGCGCGCGGCCTGCAGCCGGTCCAGGCCGGACCCGCCCGCCGCGGCCCGGTCGGCGGCGAAGTGCAGATCGGCCCGGTCGTCGACGGACAGACCGGCGCGGGACTCCAGGGACTCCTGCCGCTCGACGAGCGCGGCCCCGATGTGCGCGAGCAGGTGCGCGCGCCGCCGGTCGGCGTCCAGGTCCTGCATGATGGACAGCGGATCGCCGGGGATGGCCAGGACGGTCATCGCCCGCAGCAGGTCGTCGGTGCTCGGCAGCGGCTCCATGCGCGCCACCATAATCCCGCCCACGCACGTCGTCGCTGTGACAAATGCGGCAGGCCGGACGTCGTAATCCCCGCGTCGGAGCCGCCCGCGGTTGCCCTTAGGCTGTGTCGAGTTGGCGGCGGCGGGGGGCCCGGCGACCGGATACATTCCCGCCCATAGGAGGTGGCACGGTGTCACAGGGTGCGAACGGGGACGACAACTTAGGCCGGCGCAACGCCTGGCTCTACTACGTCCTCGTCGGTGGTGCGGGGATCGTGCTGTGGCCGCTGAACATCGTGCTGCACAACGAGGTTTGGCCCCAGGCGGTGACCCTGGTGCTGTGTCTTGGCAACGCCGTCGCCTATATCGCCGCGACCCTGCGCACCCGCAGGCCGCGCACGCTGTCCGTGCGGCCGGGCGCGTTCGAGGCGCCGCCGTCGTACCTTCGCCTCGCCCTGCAGGCGGCCGGGATGCCGCTGGCCGTCGCGCTGCTCTTCAGCGTCGTGTACGACGATGACGACTGGGGCGTCTACACCTGGATGCTGTTCGCGGCGGCGGTCGCGGCGATCTACCTCACCGGGCACAGCCTGGCGATGCTCATCCGCGGCACCGGCCGGTTGACGCTGCGGCCCGACGGGCTCACCGTCGTCGACGCCACCGTCACGCACGACGTGCCGTGGGAGGCCATCCTGTCCGGTCCCCTGCCGACCGTGTTCGGGATGGGCCGGGTCGGCATCCTGTGGCCGGAGCTGGTCACCAGCCGCGGCCTGGGCCGCAAGAAGAACCTCCAGCGCATCGCCCTGCAGCTGCAGCCGAGCGCCGTCGACCGCGAGTTCCTGCACAGCGCGATCAACCACTACCTCAACCAGCCCGAGGAGCGCGCCGCCATCGGCACGGCGGAAGGGCTGCGGCAGCTCCAGGCGGCCGAGGCGGTCTAGGCGGCCATCCCCAGCGAGCGCAGGTGCCGGGCCTCGCGGGCCGAGCGGGCCAGGGCCTGCACGGTGCGCGGGCCGGCGATCCCGTCGACGACGAGGCCGGCGCGGGCCTGGAAGCGGCGCAGCGCCTGCGGCACCTCGGCGTCGAACGCGGCGACCCGGATGAGCCCGACGTCGGTGAGCAGCGCCCGCACCTCGCGCGGGTCGGCCGGCGGCACGGCGTCGTCGGTGGCGTTGACGGTGCCGGCCAGCGCGGCGCCGACGACGGTGAAGATGCGGCGAACGGTCATGGTTCGAGTGTGCGACCCCGGGCCGGGCCCGTCGTCAGGGAAAACCCTGCGAACCGACCCTGAAATCACATGTCGAGCGCGGCCCGCACGGCGTCGCCCGCCCAGCGGCTCGGGAACGCCTCACGCAGCGTCCACCCGGCCCGCAGCAGCGCCCGCTGCCGCTCCAGGTGGGCCCGGTTGCCGTCCGGGTGCGGCGCGCAGAGGTACCCGACACCGTCCACGACCAGGTCCACGATCCAGTCGCCGACCTGGTAGCCGGCGTGGACGTCACGCCCGGCCGCGGTCAGCTCGGCGGCCAGCCGGGCCGCCCACGGCACCGGGGCCGCCGCGGGAGACGCCGGCGACGCCGGGGCGTCGGCGTGGGCCAGGAAATCGGCGATCAACCCGGTCCCGCCGCCGCTGAGGGAGGTGACCACCACCAGGTGCCGGCGGGCCCGGGTCGTCATCACGTTGAACAGGTTCGGCTCGGCCACGAACCGCTGCCGGGCCCGGGTGTCGCCGTCGACCAGGCCGAGCGAGACGATGACCGTGTCGGCCTCGCCGCCCTGGAACGCGTGGACGGTCCCGGAGCGCAGCCGCAGCCGCTCGATCTCGTCCGCCGGCAGCGCGGCCAGCAGCGCCGCCTCGATCGCGTCGGCCTGCGGGCGAAACGGCGTGACGATCCCGATCCCGGTCCGCCCGGCGGCGGCCAGCCGGCGCACGGTGTCGAGCACGGCGTCGACCTCGGCCCGGTTGACACCGTCCGCGACCACCGCCCCGCTGACCCGCACGACGTCGATGGCGTCGGCCCGCTCGGCGGCCGGGGTGCGGGTCATCAGCGTGAGGCGGCCGTCGTAGAAGCGGCGGGCGGCGAACGCGATGAGGTGCGGCGGGCACCGGTAGTGCTCGCCGAGCCAGGTGACCGGGGCGGCGCCGACGGCCACGTCGTACGCGCTGGAGCGGCGCACGTCGATGCGGTCCGGCAGCCCGTGCCGGGCCAGGGTCGCGGCCACGTCGACGTCGGCGACGAACGACACGAAGCGCAGCTGGCTCGGGTCGCCCGCGACGAGCGCCCGCTTCGCCCGGGCCAGGACCGGCGCCGCCCGGATCTGGTCGATGTGCGCGGCCTCGTCCAGGATCACCAGGTCGAACAGGCCGGGCGTGGGCGGCAGCAGGTCCTCGACGTCGGCGACGGTCCCGACCCACAGCGGCAGCGCCCGGACGAGTGCGGGCCCGTCGAGCGCGGCGAGGGCCTCGCGGCGGCGGTTGCGCCCGGCCCGCAGCGCGGCGCCGAGCTCGGCGGCGCTGCCCCGGGCGGCCCGGCCCCAGCGGTCGGCGGCGGCCGCGGCGTCGTGCATGGCCGCCCCGGCCGCCTCCCGCAGCCGGGCGTCGGCGTCGAGCAGCGCGGGCCACACCGTCGCGAGGTCGGTCCCCCCGCCGACGGCCAGTGTCGCCGCGGCCCGGTCGGCGGCCAGGGCGTCGAGCAGCGCCGGCAGCCGCGCCGACCCGACGCCGGCCAGCCGCCGGATGCGCCACTCGCGCAGGAACCGCGAATGCAGAAGCCGCTCCGCCCTGCGTACCGCGAAGTCGTCGCGGAACACCAGCGGCGCCTCGGCCCGCAGCCCGGCCAGCAGCGGCTCCCACACCGCCATCCTCGCCGCGGTCCGCTCGAGGTCCAGCGCCGCCCCGATTGACGCCTCGAGCTGCTCGACGGCGGCCGCCGCGGCCCGCACCGCCGAGCGGCGCTCGTCGAGGCGCCGGCCGGCGACACCCTCTCCCCGGCCCGACGTGAGCTCGAGCGCGAAGCGGTCCCGGCGCTCGGCGTCGCCGAACAGCACCGGCTCGGCCCCCGGAAACCGGCGCAGCAACCCGGCCAGGACCTCGGCGGCGTGCGCGGCCTGGGTGGCGACGAGGACCGACCCGCCGCGGTCCACGGTGTCGAGGGCGGCTGCGACGACCGCGTGGCTCTTGCCGTTGCCCGGCGGCCCGGACACGACGACGACCGGTTCGCGCCGCACCCGCCGGACGACGTCGCGCTGGGCCGGGTTGAGCGGCAGCGGCGAGTGCACGGGCTCGTCGTCACCAGCGGACTCGGCGGCGGACTCCCCGTACACCCGGGCGAGCGCCGTCGCCTCGAGGCCGGTGCGGGCCGACCAGGCGCGCAGGGTGTCGCGCAGGCCCGGGCTGGCGACGTCGCGGGCCACGTACAGGGCGGCGACGGCCTCGGCGAGCAGGTCCTCGCCCGGCTTGAACCCGGCCGCCCCGGCCGCGGTCTCGATCCAGGCCGTCGTGCCGATCGCGGTCAGCCAGGGCGGGGTGGCGACGCCGGGGGCCGCCTCCAGGGCGGCGGCGAGCTCGCGGTCCGTGATGAGCGGCGTGACCTCCAGGTCGCCGGCGGGCGTGACCCGGTACCCCCGCAGCCTCGATCCTGAACCCTCCAGCCGGACCGGCTCGTAGAGCAGCGGCAGGCGCACGGTGCGGGCGGCCCCGTCGACCTCGGCCGTCCCGGTCAGCCAGGCCCACCCGCGGCGCAGGATCCGCTCCTCCCGGTGCAGGGAGTCGAGGGCGGCCAGGCGCTGGGCGGCCTTGCCCGCGGGCACCCGCTCCGGGTCGCTCAGGCGCAGCGGCGCGGGCGCCCCCTTGGCCACGTCGAGCACGCGGTCCCGGCCGGCCGGCGCGAGGTCGGCGAGCGCGGCGAGTACGCGGCTGGGCTCCATAGGTGCCCGGAAGTCTAGACGCTGCGGTCACGCCTCGACCTGGGCACGGACCGCGGCCGACGATCGTGTACCTTGCCGTTCGACAGCCGTCGACGCCTGGGGAGTGCGGGACCGATGCACATCAACGACTTCTGGGTCGCCATCCCGGTGGGCCTGCTCATCGGCGTGCTCGGGCGGCTGGTCCTGCCCGGCCGCCAGTCGATCGGCGTGTTCATCACGTTCCTGATCGGCGTCGGGGCGGCGCTGCTGGGCACGCTCGTCGCCGGGCTGTTCGGCCTCGACGACAAGGCCGTGGTGAAGGTCTGGAAGATCCAGTGGAGCTGGTGGGAGCTGGCGATCCAGGTCGTCTTCGCCGCCGTCGGCATCGGGCTGGCCAACGTGCTCACCTACACGAAGCTCGCCTCCGGCAACGCCAAGCCCCGCAAGCGGGCCGCGCGCAAGCGGACCACGAGGAAGAAGACCGACGACGACTGAGGCCCGCCCGGGATCTAGGGGCGGCTGAGCTCGGCCAGCAGCGCGTCGCGGACCGCCGCCCGGCCGGCCTCCTGCGCGCCCAGGAGGGCGGCGTCGTCGTGGACCCGGCTGGTCGCGATGGCGGTGTCCAGCAGCGGGGTCGCCGCGGCCAGGGCGGCGGCGACCGCGTCACCCAGGACCTCCCCGCCGGCCTGCCCGACCTCGCCCCCGATGACGACGAGCGGCGGGTCGAGCACCGCGACGACCGCCGACAGCCCCAGCGCGATCCGCCCGGCGAGCGTCGTCACGAACTCGAGCGCCGCCGGGTCCTTCTGCGCCGCCCGCGCCGCGGCCGCGGCCATGGTGGCGGCGGCGGTCGGGGCGGCGAGCCCGTGGGCGCCCGCCAGATCGAGGACCGCGGCCCCGTTGACGAGCTGGGTGAACGTGGCCCCGCCGCTGACCGGCATGTAGCCGATCTCACCGGCCCCGCCCCGGGCCCCGCGCAGCAGCGCCCCGCCCAGGTCGATGGCGAGGCCGAGGCCGCCCTCGCCGAGCCACAGCAGCGCGAAACTTTCCGCGTCCCGCCCGGCGCCCCCGGCCCGCTCGGCCACCGCGGCCAGGTTCACGTCGTTGTCGACGCCGACGGTCACCCCCAGCTGCCGGCGCAGGTCCTCGACCAGGCCCGGCCGCTCCCAGCCCGGCACCTCCATGTGGTGCAGGACGTCGCTGCGCTGGTCGTACGAGCCGGCCACGGCGATCTGCACGTGCGCGACCGGGTCGCGGGAGATCCCGGCCTCCTTGCAGACCTCGTCGACGGTGTCGGCGACCGCGGCGACGGTGTCGGTGCTGGCGAAGTCGATGCTCGACTCGAGCCGCCCGCGGACCGCCCCGGCCAGGTCGGTGACGGCGGCGGTGACGCTCGGCGTGCCCCGGTCCCGCTGGTCGCGGATCGACAGGGCCACCGCGTAGGCGGCGTCGGGGTTGACCGCGTAGACCTCGGCGTTGGGGCCCGGACCGGCGCTGACGTAGCCGACGACGCTCACCAGCCGCGCCTCCGTGAGCCGCCGCAGCGCCTCGGAGATGGTGGGCTTGGACAGGCCGGTGAGGTCGCGCAGTTCTCCGCGGGTCAGGGGCCCGCGTTCCAGCACATGACTCAGGGCGGCCGCGTCGTTCATGGCCCTGAGCAGCTTCGATGATCCGCCGAGGTGCGTCATGGTGAGCGAACCGTATGGTCGGCCCCGGCGCCTGTCAATCGCAGAGCCGACATAAACCCACAAAATGCGACGTAGGCCACCGTCTATGCTGCTCGCCATGGTGCAGCTCGGGGCGATTCAGGAAACCATGTTACTGACGCTGCACGCCCGGGCCGCCAACGGCGACGGGGCCGCACAGCGGCTGGTCAGCGCCATCGACTACGACTTCACCGCCTTCGAGCGGCACAAGGGCCTGACCGCGCTGTTCCACGTCCTGCGCTGCGGGTGGTACGACGAGTGGACGCGGCAGTTCCTGGCCGAGTGCCCCGGCGGCACGGTGGTGGAGCTGGGGGCCGGCCTGACCACCCGGGCCGACCGCCTGGACAACGGCGCCGCGACCTGGGTCTTCGCGGACCTCCCGGACGCCACGGCGCTGCGCCGCACGCTCCTGCCCGACACCGCACGCCGCCGCACCGTGACCGCGTCGGTGCTGGACCCGGCCTGGCCCTCGGCGGTGGCGGCCGAGGGGCCCTGCCTCTTCCTGGCCGAGGGGCTGCTGGTGTACCTCGAGCCGGCCGCGGTCCGCACCGTGCTGGCCACGGTCGCGGCCCGGTTCCCCGGCAGCCGGATCGCTCTCGACACCTACGGCTCGTGGATCGTGGCGCGCCCCCGCGGGCCGCTGCGGCACATGGCGGCGGACCTGGTCTGGGCCTGCGACGACCCGCAGGAGGTGCAGCGCTGGGGCATCGGCCTGACACTGCGCGAGTCGCACCGGCTGACCCGGCCGGTGCGGCGGACCCTCCCCCGCCGCACCCGCCTCGCTCTGCACGCCGTCAACGCCCTCGCCCCGGCGAGGATGACCGACCTGCGGGTCAGCCTCTACAGCGCCTAGACCGGCACCGGGTCATAGCCGCGGGCGCCACCGGGGCGGCAGCGGGCCAGCCGCCGCGAGGCCAGCCAGATCCCGCGCACCGCGCCGTGCCGGGTGATGGCCTCGGCCGCGTAGTGCGAGCAGCTGGGTGAGAAGCGGCAGCACGGGCGCTCCCGCTTCGCGGAGACCTCGGTCTGGTACCTGCGGATCGCCCCGAGCATCGGCCCCTCGGGCGAGGCCGCCCGCTTCGGGGCCCGGGCCATCGCGAACAGCATGCCCGGCAGCGACAGCAGCCCCACCATCAGGCAGGAGCCGTCGATCGCCTCGCCGATGCAGCAGCCCGTCTCGAGCAGGCAGGCGTCACGCAGGCAGGTGTTGCCGCCGCGGTTGTACCGGTAGTCGGGCTGCCGCCGGTACCGCCGGCTGGACCATGGATCGCGCATACGAACCGTGATACCCCTCCGGTGCCACCACTAAGGATTTTCCCGGAGCGGCGTCAGCTGGCGCTCGACTCGCGGGCCTCCTGGAACACCCCGTCCGCGGCGAGCTCGGAGATGACGGCGTTGAGGTGGTCGATCTCGGCGTCGGTGTTGGCCGCGGTGACCTGCACCCGGAAGCCGACCTGGTCGCGAGGCACGCCGGGGTAGGGGGCGAGGGTCACGAACAGGCCCCGCTGCCACAGCCGCTCCGACACCTCGACCAGGTCGCGGTCCAGCGCGATCGGCAGCTCGATGATCGGGGTGTCGTCGGTGTTGGGGGTGAACACGCCGAGGCCGCGGACGTGCTGCAGGACCCGCATCGTCATCCGGTACAGCTCCGAGCGCAGCTTGTCACCCCGCTCCGCGTTCACGTCGAACCCGGCCAGCACGGTGGCCAGGGACGCGGTCGGCGACGGGCCCGAGTACAGGTACGGCGCGGCCGCGGACTTGAGGCGGTTCTTGAGGACCGTGGGCACCGCCAGGAACGCCAGCAGCGACGAGTACGCCTTCGAGAAGCCGCCCACCAGCACGACGTTGTCGTAGGACTCCCCGCAGTACCGGATGATGCTGTTGCCGGAGATGCCGTAGGGACTCGTCTCGTCGTCGGCCCGGGCGCCGATGACCCCGAACCCGTGGGCGTCGTCGATGTAGAGCACGGCGCCGTGGGCCCGGCACAGGTCGAGGTACGCGCGCACGTCCGGGATGTTGCCGGTCATGCTGTTGACGCCGTCCATGCAGACCAGGACGGGGCCCGGGTTGCCGGCCGCGAGCAGCGCGGCGAGCTCGTCGAGCGAGCGGAACCGCGACAGCGTGGCGCCCTGGGCGCGGGCGAAGACGCAGCCGTCCCAGATCGTCTTGTGGGCCCGCGAGTCGACGAGGATGGTGCCCTGCTGGGCCAGCACCGGGATGACCGACAGGTGGATCTGGGTGATCGTGGGCAGGACCAGGGTGTCCTCGGCGCCGAGCAGGGCGGCCAGGCGCTGCTCGATCTGCGGGTAGAGGGCCGGGTTGCCCAGCATCCGCGACCACGACGGGTGCGTGCCCCAGCGCCGCAGCTGCTCGTCGACCGCGCCGATGATGTCGGGCTCCAGGTCGAAGCCGAGGTAGTTGCAGGAGGCCCAGTCGGTAAGCCAGTGCTCGCCGACCCGGATGCGGCGGCCGTCGACCTGGTCGATGACGGCGTCGTAGAAGCGGGTCTCGGCGCGCAGACGGGCGATGCCGCTGTATCGGGGGTCCCTGTCGACTTCGGTCGCGAGGTGTGAGGCGTGCACAGGTCCTCCGGGTGGTTCAGGCCGCGGTGCGACCTCCCCGTTGAGGCCCCGACGCATCTTGCGACAACCATTGACTCGCGTCACCGTAGCTCAACGGTTTGGAGAACAAGTAACCCTGACCGTTGTCGCAACCCATCGTGACCAGCAGTTCGCGCTCCGCGGCGGTCTCGATGCCCTCGGCGACGACCTGCAGCTTGAGGATCCGGGCCAGCTGGACGATCATGTCGACCACCGCGTGCTGCTCGGTCGAGGAGACCACGGTGTCGATGAAGCTCTTGTCGAGTTTGAGCACGTCGACGGGGAGCCGGCGCAGGTACGACAGCGACGAGAAGCCGGTGCCGAAGTCGTCGATGGCGATGCGGACCCCGGCCTGGCGCAGGGCCGCGAGCTCGCTCGTGACCTCGCCGTCGTCGTGCAGCAGCAGGCTCTCGGTCATCTCCAGCAGCAGCCCGCCCGGCGGCAGGCCCATCCGGTCGATCTCGGCGAGCACCCACTGGGCGAAGTCCGGCGAGCGGAACTGCCGGGCCGAGACGTTCACCGAGACGTATATCTCCTCGCCGGGGTACGCGATGCGCCACTGGGCCGCGGCGGTGATGGCGTTGCTGAGCACCCAGGCGCCGAGCGGCACGATCAGGCCGCTCTCCTCGGCGACGGAGATGAACTCGTCGGGCGGGACCATGCCGCGGGTCGGGTGGTCCCAGCGGACCAGTGCCTCGAAGCCGCGGGTGCGGTCGTCGGCGAGGGTGACGATCGGCTGGAAGTGCAGCAGGAACGCCCGGTCGGCGATGGCCCGGTCGAGGTCGGCCCGCAGCTTGTGGCGCTCGACGACGGCGCTGTGCAGCGACGACTCGAAGCGCCGCCAGCGGTCGCGGCCGGCGTCCTTGGCGACGTAGACCGCGAGGTCGGCGTGGCGCAGCAGCTCCTGCGCGGTGGCGGCCTCCGCGGTGGTGGAGACCCCGATCGAAGCGGTGGCGGTGACGGTACCGTGGGCCAGCTCGAACGGCGCCGCGAAGCTCTGCAGCACCCGCTCGGCCACCCGCTCGACGTCGGCCGACGTGCCGGCCCGCCGGACCAGGGCGGCGAACTCGTCCCCGCCGAGCCGGGCCACCGTGCCGGCCGCGCCGTACGAGCCGTCGACCGCCCGCAGCGCCTCGGTCAGCCGCTGCCCCACCGCCACGAGCAGGGCGTCGCCGGCGCCGTGGCCGAAGGTGTCGTTGACCACCTTGAAGTCGTCGAGCTCGACGATGAGCACGCCGACCGTGGCGCCGGTCTCGGCCCCGGACGCGACCGCCTCCTGGACCCGGGTCAGGAACACCTCGCGGTTGGGCAGGCCGGTAAGCGCGTCGAACGTCGCCCGCTGATACAGCTCCGCCTGCAGCCGGCTGCGCTCGGTCACGTCCCGCAGCGTCACCACGACCCCGCGCACGGTCGGCTCGTCGCGCAGGTCGCGGAACGTCGCCTCGACGAGCGCGGGCCGCTCGTCGGGCCCGGTGACCTGCAGGTCCTTGCCGGGCCGGCCGCTGTCGCCGGCGCGCACCTCGACCAGGCGGCGGCCGACCTCGGCCGCGCTGTCGTCGGCGAACGCCGAGGGCAGCGGCCGGTCGACGAGGTCGGAGCCGAACAGCGCCTGCGCGGACGGGCTGGCGTAGCGCACGAGGTCGTCGTCGCCGACGATGAGGATGACGTCGGCGGTGTTGAGCACCAGGGTCCGGAAGTACGCCTCGCTGTTGCGCCGGCCGACCTCCTCGCCGAGCGCGATGCGCTCCAGGGCCATCGCGGCCTGCGTGGCCAGGATCTGCGCGGCCTCCTGCAGCCCGACCAGCACCACCTCGTCGGAGGCCACGTAGAGGGCCCGCTCGGCGGCCCGCCCGTCGGCCAGGGCGAGCGGGCAGCACAGCGAGACCTCGAACTCGCCGAGCTTCGCGGCGACGGCCGGGTCCAATGTGGACGTGTAGGCCATCGACACTCCGGTGTCGATGGCGGGGCCGAGCGCGATGGCGTAGGAGCGCCCCGGCGGCAGCAGCTCGGCGACGGCGGCGTGCAGGGTCCGGGCGACGGCCTCCTCGTCGTTGGCCAGCAGCAGCGCGGCCCCGGCGCTGCGCAGGCGGCGCTCGCGCTGCACGGTGAGCCGCTGCGCGCGGACGGCCCGGCCCAGCCGCAGCAGGACCAGCCCGGACAGCAGCGCGGACACGGCGGCGATCGCGGCGGCGTCGCGCACCCGGCCTCCCCGCATCTCGACGAACAGCACGACCGGAGCGATGAACAGCGACATCCCGAGCAGCAGCAGCCGCCCGAGGCGCTCCTCGAAGCCGCGCTGGACCTGCGGCTCGGTGAGCTGGCGCATCGAGGGGTGCAGCGCGGCGACGCCCCACAGGACGTAGAACGCGGCCCAGCCGATGTCGACCGGCCCGCCGGTCTTCCAGCCGCCGGCCAGCTGGTGCAGCCCGTAGCCGACGTCGGAGCTGAGCAGCCCGATCCCGCCCGCGGCCAGCAGCGCGACGGCGGTGTTGAACCGGACCGAGGCGATCAGGCGGGCCCCGACCAGCAGCACCACGATGTCGGCGAGCGGGTACGCGATCGAGATGGACCGGTCCAATGTGGACAGGTCGGGATTGTCGACATAGGGCCGGATGAGGGCGATGTAGGAGAGCAGGCCGAGCCCGGCGGTCAGCGTGACCGCGTCGAACAGGCCGCCGAGATCGCGCCGCACGACGCCGAGGCGGTAGAGCCAGACCATGGCCGCGGCGATGAGGACGTACACCGTGAGGTAGCAGGCGTCGGCCAGGGACGGGAACCCGGAGCGGTGCAGCAGCCGGGTCAGCACGTCGGCGATGAGGTCGCCGGTGATGAAGCAGGCGACGGCGCCGGCCAGCAGCAGCCAGGGCGCCCGGCGGCGGGGCCGGTGCAGGTGGACGCCGAGCAGGATGGCACCGACGCTCGCGTAGCCGATCGCCGACCACAGCACGATGTGTAACGAGGGCAACGCGAAGTTGGCGATCACGAGGACCGCCATCGCACCGGCGTAACCCGCCAGCACCCCGCGTGCCGACCCGCTCACTCTCAGCTGCCTCTGTCTGCGATCGGTGCCCCGCCCGCGCTTGCTCGCGGCGAGGCAGACGCTACCCAGTTCACTGCCGAATGAGGAATACCTGGCAGGATCGTTCCGAGCGGCCCGCACGACGCCTTTGACGCCTTTTGCGCATTTGACGGCTTTGAGGGTACCGCCAGAGACCCGTGATATCTACACCCTGCGATGGACCAATCGACGCTGGGCTACGGCCGGGCGACATTCATTCATGCGGTCTTTCCCGGTCATTCGCCCTCACTCGCGGCTATCGGACGCCGTTGAGAAACGCGCCGGCGAGGGGGTCGGTCACGTCACGGCCGGCGTCGGTGACGTAGACGCAGTAGGCGATGTCGCCCTGCACGCCGACGGTGAAGTTCGGCGGCGTGAACGTCCCCGACACCGCGGCACCGGGCGCCGGCTTCGCGCCGCGGAGCAGGACCGGCTCCTGCCACTTCCCGCGGGCCAGCGCCGCGGCCACCGCGGCGTACCCGAGCGGCGCGGCGGTGACACCCGGCTGGCCGGCGCGGCCGGTGAACGCCTCCGCGCCAAGGCTCCAGGTGCCGCCGACGCCGACCTTCGCCGGATCGGCTGGCAGCGCCGGGCCGGGGACCTCCCCCAGGAACGCGAGGTTGTACCCGGCCGGGCCCGGACCGTTCGCGGCGGCGAGCACGGCACCGTCGCTGACCCGCACGGCGACGAGCGCCGAGGGCTTTGCGGTGGCGGCGACCGCGGCATCGGCCGCCTGCTGGATCTTCACGTCGATCGTCGTCGCGATCGTGGCCCCGTCCTCGGCGGGCAGGGTCAGCAGGGCCGGGCCGGCGTCGTCGCCCATCGGCACGATCGTGACGCCCGGCTTGCCGCGCAGCTGCGTGTCGTAGCGCCGCTGGAGCCCGGTGAGCCCGGCGACGTCCCCGACCTTCAGCGCACCCTGGCTGGCGTCGATGATCTCCTTCGTCGCCTCCCCGGACGTGCCGAGCAGGGCCCGGGCGAACGTGCGGGTCAGCGGCAGCGACAGGGTGCCGGTGCGGGTGCGCACCCCGGGCGTGCCGTCGAGGTCCTTGGCGATCTCGTCGAAGTCGGTGCGCCGCAGCGTCACCACGTCGACGAACGCGTCGGGCTTGGCCGCCTGCAGCTTCGCCGGCAGGTCCTGCAGGCCGACCTCGACCTGGACGGACTTGAAGACGAGGCCGAGGCGCTGGACGAGGGCGGCCACGTCGGGGACGCGCTGCGGCTCCACGCCGACGTAGACGACAGGCGTGTCGCTCACGATCGGGGTGCCGTCGGCGGCGGTGACGGTGCCGCGCTTGGCCGGGGTCGCGCGCAGGGCCAGGTGCCGGCCGTCCTCCAGCTTCGGGTGGACAGTCGACGGGCCGAAGTACACCTGCCACTTCTGACCCAGCAGGCGCGCGTTGAGCGTCGTGTCGTAGGCCCACTTCCGCCCGTCCGGCAGCGTCCACTCGACGCCGACGGCGAGCGTGGCGTCGGCCGCCTGGATCTTCGCCTTGCCGTGCGGGGTCAGGGCGGGCCGGCGGGCCGACAGGTCGCCCTCGGTGCCCGCGAGCAGCTCCTTGGCCGCCGCGGCGTCGAGGGTGCGGCCCTGCGGGGTGAGCAGGTCGCCGAACCCGGTGAAGTCGGCCTTGCGCCAGTCGGCCAGGAACGCGGTGAACCGGTCGTCGGCCGACGGCCGGTCGTCGCCGTCACAGCCGGCCGTCAGGGGCGCGACAAGGGTCAGCGCGCCGAGCAGCAGCAGGATCCCCCGGAGCCTCGTCACGCGCCGACCATAACGCAGTCGCCCACACCCTGCGCCCCCGGTGACCGGCGCCGCCGCGGGCGCCGGGCCGCGCACGTCAGATGGACAGGCGCGACACCGACCGCATCTTGTTCATCGCGTCAAGCGCGGCAACCTTGTAGGACTCCGCGAGCGTCGGGTAGTTGAAGACCGCGTCGACCAGGTAGTCCACCGTCCCGCCGCACCCCATCACCGTCTGTCCGATGTGGACGAGCTCGGTGGCGCCGGTGCCGAACACGTGCACACCCAGGATCCTGCGGTCCTCGGGCGACACGATGAGCTTCAGCATGCCGTAGGAGTCGCCGATGATCTGGCCGCGGGCCAGCTCGCGGTAGCGGGAGATGCCGACCTCGAACGGGATGCTCGCGTCGGTCAGGTCGTCCTCGGTGCGCCCCACGAAGCTGATCTCCGGGATGGTGTAGATCCCGATCGGCTGGACCTGGTCCATCCCCCGCACCGGCTCGTCGCAGGCGTGGTGGGCGGCGAGGCGCCCCTGCTCCATGGACGTCGAGGCCAGGGCCGGAAACCCGATGATGTCGCCGACCGCGTAGATGTGCGGGACCTCGGTGCGGAACTGCTCGTCGACGGCGATGCGCCCCCGGTTGTCGTACGTGAGCCCGGCCTTGTCCAGCCCCAGCAGGTCCGCCGCACCCTGCCGGCCGGCCGAGTACATGACGGTGTCGGCCGCGATCCGCTTGCCGCTGGCCAGGACCGCGACCGCCGTGCGACCGTGGCGCTCGACGGCGGCGACGGTCTCGCGGAACCGGAAGGAGACCGAAAGATCCCGGAGGTGGTACTTCAACGCCTCGATGATCTCCAGATCGCAGAACTCGAGCATGCGGTCGCGCCGCTCCACGACCGTCACCTTGGTCCCCAGCGCCGCGAACATCGACGCGTACTCGATGCCGATGACGCCCGCCCCGACCACCACCATCGACCCCGGCACCTTGTCGAGGTTCAGGATGCCGTCGGAGTCGATGATCGTGATGTCGTCGAAGTCCACGCTGTCGGGGCGGGCCGGACGGGTACCCGCCGCAATGATGATCTTCTCGGCCGTCGCCCGCGACTCGCGCCCCTGCTCGTCCTCGAGCACGACCGTGTGGGCGTCGGTGAAGCGCCCCGTCCCCTGCAGCAGCCGCACCCGGTTGCGGGCCAGCTGGCTGCGGATGACCTCGATCTCCCGCCCGATGACGTGCTGGGTGCGCGCCCCGAGGTCCCCGACCGTGATGTCCTCCTTGACCCGGTAGCTCTGCCCGTACATCTCGCGCTGGTTCAGGCCGGTCAGGTACAGGACCGCCTCGCGCAGCGTCTTGCTGGGAATGGTCCCGGTGTTGATGCAGACCCCGCCGATCATGTTCCGGCGTTCGACCACGGCAACCCGCCGATCGAGCTTGGCCGCCGCGATCGCAGCCTTCTGCCCACCCGGCCCGGAGCCGAGCACGAGGACATCGAAGTCGTACATGGCCACAGTCTCCCCGGCGCACCCGAGCCGGTAAAGACGCTGCCGGTTATGGTCGTCCGCGTGAAACGACTTCTTCAAGCAGTGGCAACACGACTAGGCCTGCGCCCTTCCCGCTCGACCCTGACCCCCCGCGGCCCGGTCCCCACCGCACCCCCGCACAGCCCGGTCACGACACCCCCACCCCCGCGGGGCGCCGCCCGTCACGTCCCCGGCCCGCCGCCGAGGCCCCACGAGACCGAGAAGCTCCTCGAGTACTCCCCCAACCTGGACGGCGACGCCGACCCGGGCGAGATCGTGTGGACCTGGGTCCCGTACGAGGAGGACGCCACCCAGGGCAAGGACCGCCCAGTCCTCATCATCGGCCGCAAGTCGGGCGACGCCCTGGGCCTGATGCTCTCCAGCCAGTCCGACCGCGACGGCCAGCGCAACTGGTTCGCCCTGGGCGAGGGCTCCTGGGACCGCGAGGGCCGCCCGAGCTGGGTCAGGCTGGACCGCGTCCTGCACATCAACGCCGAGGGCATCCGCCGGGAGGGCTCGATCCTCCCCCGCGACCGCTTCGACACCGTCGCGAAGGAGCTGCGCGCCAACTACGGCTGGAGCTGAGAGTGCGTATGGGCGGGGCAGATGCTGTCCCCGCCCAAACCGGTACAGGTGGGTACCTTCCGCCACGAATTGCCGTGGAACCAGACTTCGGGATCGCGCTCGCTCATCGCTTGGCGGACTGCGCCACCTCAACAGCCGACCCCGTCCGACGGGTTTCGGCCGTGAACGGAGAACCGCGCTCCCATCACCGTCGCCTCAAGGCCATGCTGCCTGGATGAAGCGGATCCTCATCGCGCTCGCCATAGTCGCCGCCAGTGCCGCCGCGCTTTCGACGCCGGCCCGCGCCGCCGGCCCGGCGCAGTGCGGCGATGTGCTGTTCGTGGGCGCCGCGGGGTCGGGCGAATCGGGCATGGGAGCTGAGGTCACCGCCGTCTACAGTGCACTCAAGGCGAACGCGAAGGGCCGGACCGTCACGGCCTACGCACTGCCTTACCGAGCCGCGCCCGTGCTTCCGACGATGATCTATCCCGGCGTCGGGGCATTCATGGAGAGCCTCATCGGCGGCGAGGGCACGCTGAACACGTTCCTGTTCGACCGGGCCCGGCAATGCCCCGGCGAGCGTCTGGTCCTGGCCGGCTTCTCGCAGGGCGCGATGGTGATCCACCGCAGTATGCAGATCCTCGGCAGCCTGGTCACCGATCGGATCGACGGGATCGTGCTGATCGGTGACGGCGACCGGCTTCCCGGCGACGACGGGCAGATGCTGGGCAGCGCGGGCTCCAGGGCCAAGGGCGTCGGTCAGTGGTACCCGCAGTTCTCGCTCGCGAACGGCCAGAAGCTCGGTGCGATCGGCGGCCGGGTATTCAGCCTGTGCAACGCTCTGGACATCGTGTGCGACCACCAGCCGGCCTTGTACAACCCCGCCAGCACGCTCGGCCGCGTCATGATCGGTATCGGGACCGCCGTTCACCTGAGCTACCGGCTCGGGCCGCAGCTCGCCGATCTCGGCGCGAAGGCGGCGGCCAAGTTGCGTAAAGACGCCCTGGTCGCGTACCGGCCGAGCGGCCGGGCCGGATTCGTCTCATACGTCACCGGCTTCACCTGCCCGGTGGTGAGCAGCGGTTATGTGCTCGTCGTGACGCGCGGCGCCGGTCAGGGGCCGTCCGAAGGCTTCACCGACCCGTACAACGGACTATTCAGCAACGGCGCCCGGGTCGCCAGTGCCGAAAACGTCGCACCGGGCACCTATCCCGCCACCGTCAGCTGCGAAGCCTCCACCGATCCGAACGTCCGGACCGGCGGCCGAAGCCTGGCCACATACACCTTCACCCAGACCGTCACCACCACCAAACCACTCCTCGGCGTGAACCCGGCCGCGGCGCGGCCCGGCCAGACGCTGACCGTGACCGACGGCGGAGGCTGCGGCGCCTACCCGACGCCCGCGCAGAGCGTCAGCGTAGCCGTACACGACGCGATCCGCGGCGGCAAGCCCATCGTCGAGGTCAACGCCCCGGTGAACCCGGCCGGGCGCTGGGACGCGGTGCGGCTGACGCTGCCGGCCGAATACGGAGTGGGTGGCTGGCACGTGAGTGCAAGCTGCGGTGCGGCGAGCGGCGACGGCCCCGACCAGTCATATCAGCCTTACCCGAGCGTGACCGTCGCGGCCGGCTGACGGATCAGGAGCTCGGCACCTCGACCGGGATCATCTTCGCGAGCTCGTCGCGCAGGACGGCGGCGGCGGCGTCGAAGTCGTCGGCCTTGGTCTGCGTGCCGTCGCCGGTCACGACGAGCCACTTGCCGTCCGCCGAGGACGAGAGGGTGGCGCGCGGGGGCTGGACGCCGCGCTCGAAGTCGGCGGCCGAGGAGGCGGCGAAGGTGGCGACCGCGGGGCGGTGGCGGTGCAGGAACTTGTCGGCCACGGCCAGGAGGGCGTCGCGGACGTCGGCGCCCTGGGGCAGCGGGGTGATGTCGTAGCAGCGGTACGCCCGCGCCGCCACCAGCATCCGGATGCGCTCGGCGTCCAGGAGGAGGGCACCGTCGGCGTGGTCCTCCGCGGTCAGGCCCAGCTGGACGAAGCCGCGCGGGCGGTGCAGGCCCTGGGCCACCGCGGCCACGGCCGGGGACAGGTCCAGGCGGCTCGTGGCGCCGTCCACGGGGGCGGCCAGGTGGCGCAGCAGGAGGGAGCCCACGCCGGCGCTGAGGACGGCGTCGGTCCGGTCGGCGTCGGTCAGGCCCAGCAGGCGGGGGACCTGGCCCGGGCGGTCGCCACTGGCCAGCAGGAACGACAGTTCGGCGGCGGTCATGCTGAGCTGTTCCGTGGCGGTCCCGTCCATGGTGTCCTATCCCGTCGAGGCAAAGCCGGAGCAAAGGGGTCAGGAAGCTCAACGGTGACGGCGCCAGGGGGTCACGCAAGCAATCGTCCCCAATTCACTCATGGTCAGGGCGGGGTCGACGATCACAGAGAGCGACCACAATGGAGCCGGGTGCAGCAAACGGACACGCGCTGGTTTCAAACGGGCGTGGATGCGTTGGCGGGGGCGGCGGGGGCGGTAGCATGCCGCGAAGCTTGACGGGAGAGGGACCTCGAGTGACGCAGAGCAGCAGGCGGCCGTGGGAGCAGAGATGACCGACGGCATCGCGACCGGAACCGTCGGTGGATGCGTGGTGGTCACGCCCACCGGCGCGCTCGACGTCGCCACCTCACCGGAACTGCACTCGCTGCTCCACCAGACGCTCGACGACGGTGAGACGCGGCTCGTGCTCGACCTGTCACAGGTCGACTTCATCGACTCGACGGCGCTGCGGGTGCTGGTGTCGATCCACAAGCGGCTGCGCGAGGGCGGCGGCTTCGCCGTGGTGTGCCCGCACGCCCGGATCCGGCGGATCTTCGACCTGACCGCCCTGGATCGGGTCCTGACCCTCACCGACACCGTCGACGAGGCGCTGGAGGCTCTGAGCCGGCCCCAGCCCTGAGCGGGCGACCCCCACCCGGACCGGGACGGCCGGCCGTTGAGCACCTGCAGTGCGGCCGGGTGCGGCCTCAGCCGGCCGGTCGGCGCCGCGGATCCGCGGGGCTGTCGGACTGCGGGTGGCGGATGCCCGGGTGGCCGGGCGGCAGCGCCCGGCGCAGCACCCACCAGCTCACCGCCAGGCACGCGGCCACCAGCGGCCACGTCAGCACCGTCTGCGCGGCCGTGAGCCACAGGACCGACCCGGCCCACCAGAGCGGGATGAACACGGCCAGGCGGATGCAGTACTGCCCCACCCACACCCAGCTCGCCCGCTGATAGGCGCGCAGCAGGCCCGGGTCGCGCCGCCAGCGGGTCCGCTGGCCCAGCACCGTGCCCACGATCAGGCCCAGGAACGGCCGGCGGACCAGGATGCTCGCGGCCCAGGCCAGGACGCTCACCGCGTTGGTGAACACGCGGACGCCGAAGAAGTCCGCGGCCCGGCCGGTGCGCAGCGCGACGAGGGCTCCGGCGCAGACCAGCAGCAGGCTGAACACGGTGCCGAGGGGGCGCCGGCCGGCGGTGATCCGCCACGCGGCGACCGCGGCCCCCGCCAGGACCGCGACGCCGGCGCCGAGCGGTATCGAGTGCCCGCCGGCCAGCCAGCCGGCCGCGAACCCGACGAGCGGCACGGCGGTCTCGACGGCCGACCGCCAGCCTCCGAGCAGGTCGGCCAGCGACTCCGGAGCCGGAGCCTCGCGCTCGCTCGCCAATCGAACCCCCGCCTGCCGCCACCGCGCCCGGGACGAAGGTTAGCCTGCCCTAAAGCAAACCTCTACCCGTGACTCACCACCAGCGAATAGAACTTGACCTTCGCGCCGTTCGTCGTGCTCTCCGAGGAGGACTGGTTGTAGGAGCCGGCCTTGAAGTACATGCCGTACTGGTTGAACGACGACGGGATCGCGTAGCTCGTGGTACTCCCGTTGACCGTCAGCTTGATGGTGTTGCCGCCGGTCACCGCGATCACGTAGCTCCACTTGACCCCGAGCGGCACGTTACCGACCGTGTGCAGCGTCTGGCCGCCGTCCGGCGAATTCTCGGTGCCGAGGATGATGTCGCCGTTGGGCCGGTAGTACAGCTCCAGCAGCGGCTTCGTCGACGGGCCGCCGGTGCCGAGGTGGATCTGCCCGACGCACACGTTCTTCGTCACCGACGCGATGCGCAGGGTGGCCGAGAGCTTGTGCGAGCCGGCCAGCCTCCAGTCGGCCGCGGAGCCGTTCGCGTTCATCTCCCGCAGTTCCGAGCGCGCATAGTTGGAGTTCGGCGTGGTCACGCCCTTCTCCGGCGCCCAGAACGTCATCGAGCCGTCCGTCTTGTCGGTGAAGAAATAGGCCGGATTCGTGTACCCGCCCGCGCCCCGCAACTGCGCGGGCGCAATCGTCGTCGGCGACCCGGGGCTGCCGGTCGGGAGCTGCAGCTGCCAGATCGACAGGTCGAAGTTGCCGCCCGGCGCGACGGTGGGGTCGAGGCCGGACGCGGGCGGCGTGGTGGGCGCCGACGGGCCGCCGGGCAGCGTCCACTGCTGGTTCGCGGTGCCCGTGCACGACCAGATCTGCAGCCGTGTCCCGTTCGCCGAGCTCTGCCCGGTCGCGTCCAGACACTTGCCCGAACCCGCGTTGACGAGCGCGGACCCGTCCGCCGTCCACTGCTGCGCGGCGGTGCCGTTGCAGTCGTAGAGCTGGATCTGGGCCCCGTTCGCGGTCCCGGCGGCGCTCACGTCCAGGCACCGGCCGGAGCCGGCGTTGACCAGGGCCGAGCCGCTGAGCGTCCACTGCTGCACCGCGGTGCCGTTGCAGTCGTACAGCTGGATCGCGGTCCCGTTCGCGGTGCCCGCGGCGGCCGCGTCGACGCACTTGCCGCCGATGCCGGTGATGGGCCCGGCGGTTGCCGCGGTGGCCGCGGTGACCCCGAGCACGGTGAAGGTGCCGCCGACCGCGGCGACGGTGAACCCGATGAGGATCTTGGAACGGCGTTCCATGGCACTCCCTGACGGAGGACAAATTGGCAGGATGCCTAACTGATAAAGTGCCTGCCAATTAACACCGTCATCGATGGGTTGTCAACCCTGGCGCGGCAGGTCACCCGGGTCGACAAGGGCCTCGGCGCCGTCCCCGGCGATGTCCTGGCGCAGCTGGTCGAGGCGGCCGAGCAGGGACACCGAGTCGAGGGCGGCCACTGCCGTCGGGAACACCGTGTACACCCGCTCGACGGCCGCGATCAGCGCGGCCCGCAGCGCGGTGTCGTCAACGCTCTCGCCCGCGACCCGGCGCTCGAGCAGGTCCGCCAGCGCGTCGAGCAGCGCCCGCAGCGTGTCGCGCCCGAGGGCCGGCGGCGGCCCGGGCCGGTCGTAGAGCCGGTCGGCGGCGAGCGATATGGCCCGGACCTGCAGCGTGACCCGGACGAGCCAGAACTGCTCGCCGCGGACCTGTTCGACATCCCGGCGTACCCCCCGGGCGAACACGTTGAGCAGCGTGACCTCTTCGACACCGGCGAAGGCGGCCGCGGCCTGGGCCGCGACCTCGTTGAGCCGGCGCGACTGCGCGATCCAGCCGTGCCGCTCGGACGGCGCCAGGGGCTCCCCTTCGGCCCGGGTGGCGAGCTCCTCGGCGATCGAGCGCAGGACGGCGACGGCCTCGCGGCCCCACTCGTCGAGCGTCTTGCGGATCTTCGCGATCCGCGGCCGCTCCGGCACCACCACCGCGATCGTGAGCCCCACGACGGAGCCGATGGTCACGTCGATGAAGCGCCACTGGCCGTATCCGTGGGCGACCGGCGCGAGGACGAGCACGGCGAGGGTGGCCACGGTGAGCTGGTTGCGGGCCAGGGGCGTGTTGGTGATCTGCCGGGCGACCGCGAGCGCGGCGAACGCGGCCAGGGCGAGCGACCACCAGGCCAGGCCGAGCAGCTGCGTCCAGGCGATGGCGAGCGCGGTGCCGACCAGGTTCGCGAAGAGCAGCTGGGCACCGGCGGCGATGGAGCCGTACACACTCGCCTGCAGTGTCAGCACGGCGATGACCGGCGCGAACAGCACGGCGGCGTTCTCCCCGAGCTGCTTCGCGAGGACCCAGGCGACGGTCGCGGCGAGCGTGGTCTTCACGATGGTGATCCAGCTCGGCTTGCTCTGCGGCACGCTGGCCAGCAGGGCCCCGAGCGGCTCGGTCACGATCTCATGCGGTCTGCGCGCCACCCGCTGATCCTTCCAGACGGGCACCGGCCGCGGCCGCGAACGTCCTCAGCGTCCGCCGGGCGGCCAGCCGCCGGCCGCGGCGCGCACGAGGTCGGCGAGCTGCGCGACCGAGCGGCCGTCGGTGTCGACGCACAGGTCACCGACGCCGGCCGCGTCGAGCTCCCCGGCGATCCGCGCGGCCCGGTCCGCGTGCGCGCGCAGCCGCGCCTCCGGCCGCCCCCGCAGCTCGTCGCCCATGATGGCCGGCCCCCCGCCGCGGCCGCGCAGCATGATCCGCTCGGCCAGGGTGCCGGGCCCGGCGCGCAGCCGGCACACGGTCCACGCCGCCGACGGGACGGCCCGCGCATAGCGGCCGACGGTCGCCCGGTCGGTGACGCTCCCGGACACGATCAGGCACCCGGCGCCGGCCGCGCGGAACCCCTCCAGGAGCCGCGCGAGGTGGCGGGCCTTGAGCCGGTGCTGCTCGGGATCGCCGGCCGGCGCGGGCCGGGCGAAACCGATCTGGGCCAGGTCGACATAGGCCGCCGTGACCCCGGCCGCGCGCACCCGCGTGAAGATCTCGTACCCCACCGTGGACTTGCCGACCGCGGGCGGGCCGCACAGCCACAGCACCGGCACCGTCCCGGCGGCCCCGGCGGGCGGCGGCGGCGCGGTCGGCGGCGCGGACACCGGCCGGGGCGGCAACCACCCCGGCCAGCCGGCGGCGCGGACCCGCGCGACCACGTCCGCGACGGCCAGCCCGGCGGTGTCCACGACCAGATCGGCGAAGCCCGAGCCGTCGAGCTGCGCCGCGTTGCGGACCGCGTCCTCGGTCAGGTGCAGCAGCGACCCCCGGCCCGCGATCCGGCCGCGCAGCTCGTCGGCGCCGACCCGCAGCCGGCACACCGTCAGCGCGGTGCCGGCCACCCGGCTCGCGGGCCGCCGCACCTCCTCGGCGCTGTCGACGACGCCGCTCACCACCAGGCACTGCGCGCCCGCCGCCCGGAAGCCCGCCCAGACCTCGCCCAGATTGCGGGCCTTCAGCCGGTCGTTGCGCGGGTCGTCGCCGGGCGCCGGATAGCAGAGCCCGAGCTGGTCCAGGTCCACGTAGGCCGCCGCCGCACCGGCCCGGCCGAGCTGGTCGAACAGCGCGAATCCGGCCGAGGACTTGCCGACCCCGGACGGGCCGCAGAGCCACAGGAACGGGACCGTGTCACGACGCACGGGCGCGACGCTAGCGCGGCCGGCCGGGTCCGGCGATCGAATTCCCGAGCGGCCGGCGCTAAGGTTCGATGCCGTGCGCAGCTATGAGCATCCCAACCTGTTCAACTTCCGTGACCTGGGTGGATACCCGACGGCCGACGGGCGGGTGACCCGCTGGCGGCGCCTGTTCCGGTCCGACTCGCTGAGCCGCCTCGACCCCGCCGACGCCGCCTCGTTCACCGCCCTCGGCGTGAAGACCGTCATCGACCTGCGCCGGCCCCGGGAGGTGGAGCGGGACGGGCGCGTCCACGCGTTCGCCGGCCTGACGTACCACCATCTGCACCCGGCCCACGCGGAGTGGGAGGCGGCCGTCGACGCCGACGAGCCCGACGACGCCCGCTGGCTGGCCAACCGCTACCTCGACATGGCCACCGACGGCCGGGCCGCGATCACCGCCGCGGTCGAGGTGATCGCCGACGCCGGCAACGCGCCGGTCGTCGTGCACTGCGTCGCCGGCAAGGACCGCACGGGCGTGGTGTCGGCGGTGACGCTCGGCGCGCTCGGCGTGCCCGACGACGTGATCGCCGAGGACTACGCGCTGACCCAGGGCGCGCAGGAGCGCAGCCTGGCCTTCCTGCGCGCGCTCAACCCGGAGGTGGCGAAGATGCCCACCCGCTGGCTGGCCTCCCCCGCCGAGACCATGACGATGTTCCTCGACGACCTGCGGTCGCGACACGGATCGATTCGGGGGTACCTCGGGCTCCCCGAAACCACGTACGCCCGCCTGGAGGAGCACCTGCTCGAAACGCCCGCCTGACGGCGCCGCGCAGATCGTGAACCCGGCTCGGCTTTTCGGGTGATTCCGGCAGGGCCGGGATGCTGCCATAGTGCCCTCGCAATATTCGCGGGGGAGGCACATCCAATGAAGCGCGTGGCGTTGCTGGCGTGTGCCGTGGCGCTCGCCGCGGTGGCGGCCGGCTGCGGCGGACCGACGGTGGGCGACGGGGACCTGACCGACGACTGGGCGATGCTGGCCACGGCCAAGGTGCCGGAGCCGGCCGCCGGCTCCTGCTGGACGTCCTCGGCCAACCAGGTCCGCGACACCACCATGTCGGAGGCGCAGCTGCAGCCGTGCGACATGGACCACGTCATCGAGACGGCGAGCGTCGGGCACTTCACCGGCGAGGCGGCCGCGGGCCGGAAGCGGCCCACCGGGGCGGCGCTCGCCCCGGCCTGGGCCGACTGCGACAAGGCCGTCACCGAGTATCTGGGCGCCGAGTGGCAGTCCGGCCGGGTGGTCGCCGTGCTCGTCCCGCCGAACCCGTGGCAGTGGGACGGCGGCGCGCGCTTCTACCGCTGCGACGTCGTATCCGTGCGCACCGAGCTCGGCGTCCTCGACCCGCGCAAGACCACGATGAAGGGCGCCCTCGGCCCCACCGGCGATCTGCGGCTCACCTGCGGCCAGCAGGTCGGCATGACGAAGGACAGCTGGTCGGACATCACGCCGGCCAAGTGCGAGGAGCCGCACGACGTGGAGTACGTCGGCACCATCTCCAGCCCCGCCGCCGACTACCCGACCGGCGCCGGGGTCGAGGCCGCGTTCAGCAAGACGTGCGAGGCGAAGATGCTGGCGTACATCGGCATGAGCCGCGGCAGCTGGAACGGCCAGCGGGCGCTCAACTACGGCTACTGGATGACCGGCAACAAGGACACCTGGGCCCTGGGCAACCACACCGCCCGCTGCTACGCCCTGATCAGCGGCAAGAAGGTCAACCGCTCGCTGCGGGGCGCCGGGGACGTGACCGTGTGAGGCCGGCCCGGGCCATCCGCACCGCCGCGGCCGTCCTGCTCCTGACGAGCGCCCTCGCCGGCTGCGCGAAGCCCGGCGGGACCGACGGCGACCTGCTCGACGACTGGGCGATGCTCGGCGCCGCGAAGGTCCCCGAGCCCGTCGTCGGGCAGTGCCGGGACTCGACAGGCCTCAACGCGTACGACCCGGCCGCCTTCGACGGGCCCTTCAAGGACGTCCCGTGCGACGGGCCGCACCAGTTCGAGATCGTCGCCACCGGGCAGCTGCCCGCCGACCTCGCGGCATCCGGCGAGCGGCCCGGGCGGGACCGGTTCGCGGCGCTGTTCCCGCAGTGCGAGGACCTGGCCGCGAAGTACCTCGGCGGCGAGTGGCAGGCCGGGCGCCTCTACCTGTACCTGCAGCCGCCGAGCACCACCCAGTGGCGCGGCGGGGCCCGGTTCTTCCACTGCGACGTCGCCGCGATCGGCCCCGACGGCGACACGATCGAGCCCGCCACGACGAGCGTCAAGGACGCGGTGCGCGCCGCGGGCCCGCTCGCCCAGGGCTGCTTCGTGACCGCCGGCGCCGACGCCGACAACCTCTTCGCCACCGCCACGCCGATCGCCTGTGACCAGCCGCACGACATGGAGTACGCCGGATACGTCACCGCGCCCGCGAAGTCCGACTATCCGAAGACCGACGACGCCAACGACGACCTGTTCGGCACCGCGTGCGAGAACAAGATGCTGGCGTACCTCGGCATGTCCCGGGCCACGTACGACAGGCAGAAGGACATCTACTACGTGTGGTGGCGCCCGTCCGGCCAGGCCGGCTGGAACGCGGGCGAGCACTCGTCGCGCTGCTACTTCCTGCTGCACAACCGCAAGCTGAGCCGCTCCGTGAAGGGCATCGGCGACGCCACGCTGTAGGACGCTGTGCTACCGTCGAAGGCGATGTGATCTCCAGACCTTCCCGCACCCGCGCCTGAGGACCGTTGCGTCCCGGCGGGTGGAAGTGTCTACCGTCTGGTGGTCCTCCTTGCTACCCCTCATCGCCGACGACCTCGTGCGCACCTACGGCAACCGCCGCGTCCTCGACGGCGTCTCGCTCGTCGCCGCCCCCGGCCGCCGCATCGGCCTGATCGGGGAGAACGGCACCGGCAAGTCGACGCTGCTGCGCCTGCTGGCCGGCGCCGACACGCCCGACGGCGGCACCGTCACCCGGCCGGCCGACCTCGGCTACCTCCACCAGGAGATGCCGTACGAGCCGGCGGCCACCGTCGCCGACGTCGTCGCCAACGCCCTGCACGAGTCCCGCACCTGCCTCGCCGGCATGGACGAGGCCCTCGCCGCCGGCCGCCTCGACGACTACGCCGCGCTCCTCGAGCGGGCGCAGCAGATCGACGCCTGGGACGCCGACCGCCGGGCCGATGTCGTCATCGGGGGTCTGGGGCTTGTGGGGGTACCGCCGCAAAGGGCTCTGGAAACGCTGTCGGGCGGGCAACGCGGACGGCTCGCGCTCGCGGCACTGCTGATCCGGCGCCCGGGCGCGCTGCTGCTCGACGAGCCCACCAACCACCTCGACGACGGCGCCGCCGCGTTCCTCGAAGAGCAGCTGCGCACCCTGCCCGGCGCCGTCGTCCTGGCCAGCCACGACCGCGCGTTCCTCGACGCGGTCTGCACCGACGTCGTGGACCTCGACCCGGCAGTGGACGGCCCGACGCGCTACGGCGGCGGCTACTCGGCGTATCAGGACGCGCGCCGCGCCGAACGCGAACGCTGGGAACGCCGCTTCGCGCAGGAGCAGGAGGAGCTCACCGCCCTGCGCCACGCCGTCGCCGTCACCGCCCACGAGGTCGCGCACAACCGCCCGAAGCGCGACAACGAGAAGATGAACTACGGCCGCACCACCGGGCGGGTCGAGGGCCAGATCTCGCGCCGGGTCCGCAACGCCGCCCGCCGCCTCGACACGCTGACCCGCGAGCAGGTCCGCAAACCCCCGCCCCCGCTGCGGTTCCGCCCGCCCGACCTGCCGGTCGCGGACGGCCTGCTGCTGAGCGTGCGCGACCTGCACGTGCCCGGCCGCCTGACCCTCGACTTCCTGGACCTGGCGGCCGGCGAGCACCTCCTCGTCACCGGCGCCAACGGCACCGGCAAGTCCACCCTCCTGGCCGCCCTGGCCGGTCGCCTGCCGGCCGAGGGCATCCACCGCCGCCGCGGCCTGCGCGTCGCCCTCCTGGCCCAGGACACCGCCTTCGACCGCCCGGACCTGACCGCGGCCGCCACCTACGAGCTGGCGCTGGGCGAGCAGCGCGCGGCCGCGGTGCCGCTGCGCTCACTGGGCCTGCTCGGCGCCCGCGACGCCGCCCGCCCCGTGGGCGAGCTTTCCGTGGGCCAGCGCCGCCGCCTCGACCTGGCCCTGCACCTGGCCGACCCGCCCGACGTGCTGCTCCTGGACGAGCCGACCAACCACCTCTCCCCCACGCTGTGCGACGAACTGGAAGCGGCCCTGCAGACGAGCCCCGGCACGTTCGCCGTGGCGAGCCACGACCGCTGGCTGCGCAGCCGCTGGCCGGCGAGGACGCTGGAACTGCGGTGACCGCGGCGCGCCCGCCCGCGCACCGCAACGATCAGGAACGGACGGCTTGCACGGCACGGCCCGCTTGGACCAGGGGACTTCGCACCCCGAGGTCGTAGGAGTCGTGCCGGGCGCGCGGCCCGTGGGCGTGCCGTCGCGCTTCGGCCGGCCGTGGCGATCAGCCGGTGGTGGCCGTGGCGAGGGGAAGCTCGGCGCGTTCGCCGGTGGCCTCGTCCCAGACGTCCACGTGGCGGCCGTCCGGGGGGCGGTGGCGGGGGTTGGTCAGGAGGCCGGCGAAGCGCTGGACGCCGTTGTGCCACCACGTGCCGGCCGGCAGCCCGAAGAGGTCGGCGTCGAGGTCCGAGTGGACGGTGACGGTGAGGTCGGTCCAGGCCGGGCCGGGGGCGGCGGGCGGGGTGGTGGCGTGGATCGTCGTCGTGCGGGACAGCTCCGTGTACCACATGCCGGAGCGGATGATGTCCGCTACCGGGCGGGGGGCGGCCGGGACCGTCGCGCCGCGGACGGTGGCCGACAGGGCGCCGTTGTGGTGGAGGGTGACGTCGACAGTGGGTGTCGACGGGGCCAGGCGGAGCAGGTCGGCGGCGGTCCAGGCGGCGATGACCAGGGGCCAGTCCGCGGCCGGGTAGGCGCCGAAGTACAGGCCGGGGTTGGCCTTCACGGAGCCGGCCACCGACCTCACCCGAGTGCGAAGACTCGGTAACCCGTTGTCAGCCACGGCGGAGACTTTTGCAGTCGCGCCCTTCGATGTCCAGACCCTTGCACCCTGCCGTTGAGATTTAACAGAAGTCCTAGGGGGTGAGCTGCGCGACGGCGGCGCGGCCGGCCCGGTTGGCGCCGACGGTGCTGGCGGAGGGTCCGTAGCCGATCAGGTGCAGGTTCGGCTCGCGGACGACCCGGGTGCCGGCCATGCGGATGCCGCCGCCCGGCTCGCGCAGGTGCAGCGGGGCCAGGTGGGTCAGGGCGGCGCGGAAGCCGGTGGCCCAGATGATCGCGTCGAACGGTTCGAAGTGGGAGCCCCACACGGCGCCGCCCGGGACCAGGCGGTCGAACATCGGGTGGCGGTCCAGGGCGCCGCGCTCGGCGGCCCGGCGGGTCAGTGCGGTCCAGCCCAGGCCGGTGACGCTGACGACGCTGCGCGGGGGCAGGCCGGCCTCGACGCGGGCGGCGACCCGGGCGACGACGGCGCGGCCGTGCTCCTCGCTGAACTCGCCCTCGTGGAACACCGGCTCGCGGCGGGTCACCCAGTATGAGGAGGGCAGCTCGGCCAGCAGGTGGATGGCCGAGGCCCCGCCGCCCACGACCAGCACGCGCTGATCGGTGAACGCCGAGGGCCCGCGGTATGCGGCGTAGTGCCTGGACGTACCGGCGAAGTCGGCAATGCCGGCGACGAACGGCACGTAGGGCGCGCTCCAGGTCCCGGTGGCGTTGATCACGAACCGCGCGGAGAGGCCCGCGACGTCGAAGCGGCCGTTCGCGAGGCGCGACACGGACCGCACGACGGCCGGCCGCACGACGGGCAGCGAGAAGGCGGCCTCGTAGGAGCGGAAGTACGAGGACACGACGTCGGCGGCGGTGCCGGACGCGGGCGGGGAGAACGGCAGCCCGGGCAGGTCGAAGATCCGGTGCAGGGCCGAGACCGAGAGCGACGGCGACCGGTACTGCCACGCGCCCCCGGGCCCGGCGGCGGCGTCGAACACGGCGAAGGACAGGCCGCGCCGCTGCAGCCAGTACGCCGCAGCCAGCCCGGCCTGCCCCGCCCCGATCACCGCCACATCCACGTCCACATCAGCGCGAACGCCGCCGCGGACCGGGATCATGCCGGTCAGTGAGCAGCCTTACTTCGCCTTGCCCTTCACCAGGGCCCAGGCGGTCGTGTTGAGCGTGTCCTCGGTGCCGAGCAGACCCTCGTCCGGCGTGTACGCGTCCTCGCCGAAGTCGTAGTCGTAGTCGTCGGCGGTGCCGCCGACGTTGTCGGGGCCGACGCCGAACAGGCCCGGGAACGCGCCGCCGGCGTCCATGAGGTTCGGGGTGCTGTTGAGCGGGTCGGTGTGGAAGTTGCCGTACAGGTGGCCGGCCTCGTGGGAGATCACGTTGCCGAGCGCCGTGCCGATGAACTTGATCTTGTTGCTGGCCGGCGTGATGTACGTGTTGAGCGACGCGTCCTCGCCGGCCGGGTCGCTGAGGATGTCGAGCAGGATGATCGCGCTGTCCTCGGTAGCGTAGTTGCCCGGGTCGATGTACTGCGCGATGCCGATCGTGTCGATGCCCGACTCGGCGACCGTGCCGCCGACGACGAGCCGGTGCACGTTGGGCTGGCCGAACGGGTCGGCGTCGTCGCGGCTGTTGAGGATCTTCAGGCCGATGCGCGGGTCGGTGCCGCGGGCCTTCGCGTCGGCCAGGATGTTCTCCCGGACGGTGGCGATGACCTGGTTGATCACCTTGTCCTCGTCGGCGGCGCTGAGGCCCCACCGGCCGAGGAAGCCCTGCAGCGGGCTGAGCTGGCGCACGCCGGGGCCGCCGAAGATGGCGGTGTTGATGCGGGCGCCGTCGAAGTCGAGGAACAGGGTCTGGGTGGTGCCCGCCTCCAGCGACTCGGGCCCGGGCCGGTACGCCTCGAGCGTGACGTCGTACTGCCCGGAGGTACCGCCGATCTGCAGCGTGTAGCGGCCGTCGCGCGGCGCCACGTAGGACACGACAGCGTTGCCGCCGCCCGGCAGCGGCGAGGCGGGCGCGTAGATGAAGCTGGCGTCCTGGTCGGAGCCGAAGACGACGCGGCCGCCCGGGTCGCGCACGGTCAGCAGGTTGCTGTTGCCGGTCACCGATGCGCCGATGACGTCGCCGGCGAGCAGGTCGACGGCGTAGAAGTCGAGGTCGGGGTACGCGAGGGAGGCGGTCAGGCCGTAGGCGCCCTCGCGGCCGGCACCGAGGCCGCTGCCGGAGTCGAACGGGTCCTCGGGCAGTGCGGTGCCGAGGCCGTAGCCGGAGACCAGCAGGAAGTAGTCGCCGTCGGCCGGGATGGTGAAGTCGAGCAGGCTGAGCAGGCCCGGCCCGCCGTCGTCGTCGGCGGCGATGAGCACGCCGGCCGCGTTGTACAGGCTGATCACCGTGTCGGTGCTGCCGCTGGTCCCGGCGACGAGCTGCTGACCGGCCCGGGCGTGGACCCGGGAGAAGTCGAAGTCGCCGCTGCCGTCGCCGGCGCTGCCGTGCGGGCCGTCGCCGATGGTGCCGGTCGTGGTGTACGCGTTGCGGCTGGTGCCCAGGCCGAACTCGTAGGCGAGAGGGATCGACCCGTCGTCCTCGGTGGCCGGGTTCAGGGTCGAGGGGCTCACCGAGTCGGGCGAGAACTGCCCGAGGATGCGGACCTTGTTGTTGAGCTTCTTGCCGGTGCCGAAGCCCTTGATGAGCTCGGCGGTGGCGTGGGAGTCGTTCGAGCCGTGGGTGCCCTTGGGCTCCGCCTCGTCATGGATGATCGGGCTGGCCGCCGCGGCGAGGGACTTGTTCTGCGTCTTCTTCTGCTGGGCGCGGGCGGCGGACGCGGCCTTGGCCTGCTCCGACCAGTAGTACTTGTCGACCTTCGACGGGTCGCGCAGCAGCGCGGTGTACGGGTTCGCCGTGCCGTTCGCGGCCAGTTTGCCCACCGCTGTCTGCTTGGGCACCACCTGGATGCCGGCGGCCAGCTGACGCTTGATCCCCGCCTGCAGGTCACCGTACGGCGACGAGGGTGCCGCGCTCGCCGGTGCCTGGGCGACCACCACCACGGTCCCGGCGATCAAGCCGGCCACGGCGATGCTCGCGAGCCTTTTCCTCACTTGGCCTCCCCATTGAGTAAGGCTGTTTCGAGCACGCTATGACCAGCAAGGTCACTTGCACCACCCTTTCCGCGGGAAATATCTCGATCAATGCGTAATGCGATCTTGCAACCGATCGTCGTCAATGTATTACGCTCCGGTACGGTGGACCGGTGCCCGCCGCCATCAGCCCGACCCAGCAGCAGCTGACCCCGCAGGCCGTCGCCGCCCTGCTCCACCGGCGCTTCGGCCGCATCGCCGTCCACTGTGGACCGCTCTCCGGCGGCACGTTCGCCGCCGTCTGGGCGGTCACGCTCGATGACGGCACGGAGGCCGTGGTCAAGATCGGCCCGCCGCCGGGCGTGCCGCTGCTGCGCTACGAGCGCGGGATCATCGCCGCCGAGGCCCGCTACTACCGCCTCGCCGGCGCCCGGCCCGGTGTGCCCGTCCCGCCGGTGCTCGACGCGGACGACGACGTCATCCTCGTCGGCCGCCTGCCCGGACGCCCCCTGTCGGAGCTGCCGCAGGAGCAGCAAGCCACTGCGGCTCCCGGTGTACGCCGAGCGCTCGGCGCCGCACTGCGCGACCTGCACGAGGTGCGGGGTGAGCGGTTCGGCTACGACGGCGAGGGGCGGGCGAGCGGCGGCACGTGGCCGGAGGCGTTCGCGGCGATGACCGCCGACCTGCTCGCCGACGGCCGGGACTGGGGCGTCGAGCTGCCCGTCGCCGGCGACGCGATCCTGGCCGCGGTGGACCGGCACGATCGCGCGCTGCGGGAGGTACAGACGCCGGCTCTTGTGCACTTCGATCTGTGGGACGGCAACATCCTGTGCCACGAGGGCCGGCTCACCGGCCTGGTCGACGGGGAGCGCTACTTCTGGGGTGACCCGCTGTACGACCTGGTGTCGCCGGTCCTCGGGCGGCGGATCGAGGAGGAGCCGTCACACCCGCTGCTGCAGGGGTACTTCGGGGCGGTGCCGCACGCGTTCACACAGGCGCAACGGACGCGGCTCAGGCTGTACCGGATCCAGTTCAGCCTGCTGCTGCTGATCGAGATGCCGAGCCGGGCCATGGTCGGCGACACGGAGCGCGAGCGCCGGGACTGGGTCACGCCGTGGCTGCTGAAAGATCTTCGCGATCTGGGCTGATCAATCACAATATGGTATGAATGACGTCACCTACGGTGAGGGCGGTCGATGGACAAGCTGGAGGGCAGGCGGCTCCTGGCCGGTTACGCCGGGCTGATGGCGGCGCTCGCGCTCGTGCTCGCCGTGTGGCCCGCCCTCGACTCCGTCGTGTGGGCCGCGATCGGCCTGAGCTCGGCCGGTGCGATCGTCGCGGGCATCTCGCGGCACCGGCCGCAGCACCCGGGCCCCTGGTGGGCCCTCGCCGCCGCGCTCGTCGCGATGATGATCGGCGACTTCGTCTACGGCCTCATCACCGAGACGCAGCCCGAGCCGCCGGTGCTGGCCGAGCTCGCGTACCTCGCGATGTTCCCGATCGTCGCCGTCGCCCTGGTCGGCCTGACCCGCGGGGGCGCCTTCCTCGAGGACCGCTCGCGCCTGCTCGATCTGCTCGCGCTGGGCACCGCCGCGCTGCTGGCCGGCTGGGTCTTCATCGCCTCGCCGCACATGGCGACCGGGATGAGCGCCGCCGACTGGTCGACCCAGGCCGCGTTCACGCTCGGTGACGTCATCGTCCTCGTGGTCACCGTCCGGCTGCTCACCGCATCGCCGCGCAACAGCGCCGCACAGCTGCTCGCGATCGGCGCGGCCGGCATGCTCGTCGGCGACGTGGCCTACGGCGTCGCCCAGGCCGACGGCGGCCTGCACCCGGGCGGGCCGGCCGACTTCGCATACGTCCTGCTGTACGCCGCGTGGGGCGCCGCCGCCCTTGACCCGTCGATGGCCAGGCTCACCGCGCCGCCGCCCGGCGCCGTGCGCGGCCCCCGCGAGCCCGTCCGCGGCCTCGGCCTGGCCCTGCTGCTGGCCTGCGTCGCGTTCGCCCCGCTGGTCCTGCTCGTGCAGGCCCTCACCGGCGGCGTCCACGACGGCCCGATGATCGCCGTGACCTCCGGCATCACGCTCGTCCTGCTCGTCGTGCGGCTCAGCGACGCGGTGGGCCAGCACGCCGGCGCCCTGCGCCGGGAGCGGGCCCTGCGCGAGACCGGCACCGTCCTCGTCGGCGCCCACGACGCCGGCCAGGTCGCCGCGGCCGTGAAGGCCGCCGTCGCCACCCTCCTGCCCGCCGAGGCCCCGCACGCGATAGTCGTCGACTTCAGCCTCACCGACCTGCTGCCCCTCGGCGAGCTGTCAACGCCGCGCATCCAGCCCGTCGGCGACATCCCGCCGCTGTGGGGCGCCAAGCTCTCCGAGTGGGACCACGTGCTGGTCTGCCCCCTCGACGCCGGCGTGCTCTACGTGGCCGGCCGCCGCCGCGACCTGCTGACCGCCGTCGACGCCGTCTCCGTCGTCGCCGGCCAGGCCGCGCTGGCCCTGGCCCGGATCGGCCTCACCGAGGCGGCCAGCCGCCGCGACAGCGACGACTACCTGCGGGCCGTCACCGAGCACGGCGGCGACGTCGTGCTCGTCCTCGACGACGACCAGCGCATCCGCTACACCAGCCCGTCGGTCACCGAGGTCCTCGGCATCTGGCCGACCCCGTTCGCCACCCTCCGCGAGATCGTCGCCCCCGAGGACCGCGACCAGGTCGCCCGCACCGTCGAACGCGCCCGCGCCGAGGACCGCGACGGCACCCGCGACCAGTGGAGCCTGCGCCGCCCCGACGGCCGCCGCATCCTGCTCGAGGTCATCTTCCGCGACCTGCGCGACGACCGCCTGGTCCGCGGCATGGTGGTCACCCTCCACGACATCACCGAGGACCGCCGCGCCGGCCACGAGCTCCTGCGCCGCGCCTTCACCGACACCCCGGCCGCCCAGAACCGCGACAGCTCGGCCCGCAAGTTCACCGGCCCCTGACGCCGCGCCATCCAGATCACCATCGCCTCCGGCGCCGCCACCGTCCTTGCCACCTACTCCCCTCGGCTGGAGGATGACGATCCATGGGGGAGCCGAGCACCGACGACCGCGTCCCGGTCCCGGTCTGGATCATCGCCGCCGCGTTCGTCGCGCTCGAGCTGGCGTTCAGCACCGCGTACGGCTTCCAGCAGGACGAGCTGTACTTCATCGCCGCCGGCCGCCACCTCGCGCTCGGCTACGTCGACCAGCCGCCCCTTGCCGTGCTCCTCGACCGCCTGGCCGTGCTGCTCGGCGGCGTCCACCCCGCGGCCGTGCGCGTCCTGCCGGCCCTCGAAGGCGGCGCGATAGTCGTCCTCGCCGCCCGCCAGGCCGCGATCCTCGGCGCCGGCCGGGCCGGGCGCATCCTCGCCGCCCTGTGCCTGGCCACCGCGCCGGTCCTGCTCGGCGCCGTCCACATCGCCAACACCACCCCACCGGCCCTGCTGGCCTGGACCGTCGTCGTCCTGTGCGCCAGCACCGCCGTCGCCCGCGACCGCCCCCGCCAGTGGCTCGGCGCGGGCGTCGCCGCCGGCCTCGGCCTGCAGACCAACAACCTGATGGCGCTGCTGCTGCTGGCCCTCACCGCCGGCCTCCTGGCGACCCGCCGCCTCGACGTCCTGCGCTCCCCCTGGCCCTGGCTGGCCGCCGCGATCGCCGCCGTCATCTGGCTGCCGAACGTGCTGTGGCAGGCGACCCACGGCTGGCCGCAGTTCGCGATGGCCGCGGCGCTGCACCGGCAGAACACCTCGGCGGCCGCGTACCTGGGCGGCCTGCCGGCCCAGCTCATCTACGGCGGCCTGCTCACGTTCCCGATCCTCATCGCCGGCGTGGTGCGACTGTGGCGGACCCCTTCGGTGCGGTACCTGGCCGTCGCCGTGTCACTCGTCGCGGTGTACGTCCTGGCCTGGGTTCCCGGCAAGCCCTACTACACCTCCGGTCTGCTGCCGGTGGTACTGGCGGCCGGCTCGGTGGCCACGGAACGCTGGTTCGCTCGCGGCAGACACCCCCGGCTCCGGCCGCCCCTCGTCGTCGGGCCCATCCTGCTGGCGACGCTCGTGACCCTGCCGTCGGTCCTGCCGGTCTGGCCCGTGCGCGACCTGCACGCCCACCCGACGGGCAACGACGTCGCCGACACCGTGGGCTGGCCCCAGCTGGCCGCCTCCGTCGAGGCTGCGGTGTCGGCGGGCCCGCGGCCGACCTCGATCTTCACCGGCAACTACGCGGAGGCGTCGACCCTTGACGTCCTGGGCCGCGCCGATCTGCCGCCGGTGCTGTCGGGGCACAACGCGTACTCCATGTGGGGCCCGGGCAGCGCCTCCGACACCACCGTCCTGGCCGTGGACGCCGCCGACCGCCTGCGTCAGTACTTCGCCGACTGCCACCCGGTCGGCACGTTCACCGCCCCGCACGGCGTGGACAACGACTTCAGCCCTCTGGACCTGAGCCTGTGCACGGGTCCGTCCGCCGGCTGGCCCGAGCTGTGGCCCCACCTGACCCACTACGACTGATCACGGCACGACGGTGACGGGCCAGCGCCCCGCCTTCACCAGCCGTACCGCGAGCGACCCGATGAACCGATGCCCGAACCGCCGGCTCGCGCCCACCACGACGGCATCGGCCCGCAGCTCGGTGGCCACCCTGACCAGCTCCTGATACGGGTCCCCCCGCACCGCCACGAAGTCGGTGCTCACCCCGGTGTGCAACGCCCCCTCGTGCACCTGCCGCCGCATGTCCTCGGTCGACTCGGCAACAGCCTGCTCGACCGCCCCGGCCGCCTCAGCCACCAACCGGCTGGCCGCCGGCGCCCCGGTCACGAACACCACCACCAGCCGAGCCCGCTGCCGCCGCGCCAGCCCGGCCGCGTAGGCCCCGGCCCGCATGGACGTATCCGTACCGTCGACCCCAACCACAATGACCTTGGGCCCGTCGGTACCGTACTCGAACTGCACGCGAACAGGATGCCCCAACCGACCCGCACCTTCACCCCGGGACCGCGCCAACCTCCGGGTCGTGAAGAACTTGTCATGTACCGCGTCGAGCCGAGGCCACCAGCGACCGCCCGGCCGGCAACCGCGGGGGTGGCGGTCAGTCGGCGGCCGGCGGGCGGGCTCGCAGGTAGGACAAGACGGCCCGGACCCGGCGGTCGTCAAGCGGTGTGCCGGCGATCGCGAGGCGGTCGAAGATATGCTGGATCTGCGTGCCGACCGTCTTCGGCGACACGTCCAGCCGCGCGGCGATGCCCCGGTCGGTGAGCCCCTTCGGCCATCAGGGCGAGGACGTTACGCTCCCGCGGCGACAGCACTCGCAGCGCGGCCGGGACCGCCGGCCTGTTCAGCAGCGCCTCGACAAGTGCGGCGTCCACGACGACCTCGCCAGCGTGGACCCGCCGGACGGCGTCGCGCAGCGCGTACCGGTCCATGACGCGGTCCTTCAGCAGGTACCCGACGTGCGTGCGGCGGTCGTCGAGCAGTTCCACCGCGTAGGCGGCCTCCAGGTACTGCGAGAGCACCAGGACCGCGGTCTGCGGATAATCGCGCCGGATCCGCGCGGCCGCCCGGCTCCTCGACGACGCTACCGACCAGCTGCGGCAGTCGCTCGCCCAGCTGCGCGATCTGGCCCGCGGCCTGCACCCGGCCCTGCTCGCCGAGCGCGGTCTCGCCGTGGCCGTGGCAACGCTCCTCGACGGCGCCCGGGTCGCCGCCACGCTCGCCGCCGACCTGCCGGCCCGGCCCGACCCGGCGATCGAGGCTGCCGCCTTCTTCGCGGTCGCCGAGGCACTGCAGAACATCACCCGCCACGCCCCGGACGCCCGCGCCGCGGTCACGATCCGCGCGGCGGACGGCCGCCTCACGGTCACGGTCGCCGACGACGGCCCGGGCGGGGCCGACCAGGGTGCCGGCACCGGCCTGCGCGGCATCACCGACCGCGTCGCCGCCGCCGGTGGGACCCTGCTGATCAGCAGCCCACCCGGACGGGGCACGACGATCACGGTCGATCTGCCGATGTTCAGGATTTTTCCCGATGCCCCACCCCTCGCACCGGTGGTTCCCTCGACGACATGACCACCACCACCACCGCGATTCGCCGCATCGGCGTCCTCGCCGCCGCACTGGCCGGGCTGCTCGCAATCGGGGCCGTGGCCGCCCGGCCGGCCGCGGCCATCGGAACGCTCAAGCAGGTCTGGAGCCACCGGTACGTCCACGGCGTCACCCGCTGAGCCCGCCCGGGTCCGCCGCCGCCCCGCCATCGCCGCGGTGGGCGGCGGCTTGCGCCGGCCGGGGTGGGGTTCGTCGTCGCTGGCGAAGCGGTCGGCGAAGCGGCCCGCGTCCAGCAGGCGGAGCAGGGGGATGTAGCGCATCTCCAGCGAAGGTCCGGTCGCCGGCGGTCGAGCCGCGCAGCTCGCGCTCGTAGCCGAGGGCGTAACGTCAGCGCGAACGCGACCGCCAGGCGACCGATCAGGACGAGGTCGTGCGCCACGCCGGAAGCATGGAAGGGGCCCGGTAGATGAAGCGCTCGGTGACCGCGAACCGCAGGACGAACGCGAACCCCAGCGTCACCACGTTGGCGAGCAGCTCCGGCATGCCCCAGTAGGACACCAGCACCGTGAGCAGGGGTAGGCGGACGGCCAGGTCGAGGTTGTTCAGGACCGCGAACCGCGCCAGCCGGACCCAGCCTCGGGCCGACGAGCGGCGGGTGCGGTACACCCACAGATCGACAAGCACGAAGTTCCACAGGATTGCCACCTCGGTCGCGGCGACGGCGGCTGCCAGGTAGTGGACGCCGAGCGAAGTCAGCAGCCACATCACCGCGAGGTTGGGCGCGATGCCCGAGGCGCCGGCGGCGCCGAAGGCGGCCAGCCGCAGCGCGACCTTCACCGGGTCACCTTCCGGATCTCGATGTCGCCGAAGCGCTCGACCGGCTGGGACTCGGTGATGGCGCGGCGCAGCGTGGGCAGCCCGGACAGGGTGCTGTCGGCCTGCGGGGCCAGGACCACGTAGTCGATGGAGGCGGCGCCGTCGGGGAGTGTCTCCTCCATGACGGCCGGGTCGGTGTCGACCTTCCAGAGCCAGACCGGGCTCGTGAAGCCGGCGAGTTTCAGGTCGAGCCAGATGTAGTCGTCGGTGACGACGACCTGGTCCTTCGGGACGTGGTCGATGACCCACTTGGTGGCGGCGCGGGAGTCGGCGCTGCCGTCGGTCTTCGACTGGGCGTACATCGTCGTGGACCAGGCCGGGACGACCACGAGCAGGGCCAGGGCGGCCGGGACGGCCACGAACGCGAGCCGCAGCCGGGACAGGACGCCCGCGACGAGGAGGGCGGCGAAGGGGAGCATGGCGATGACGTAGGCGAAGGGCAGGTAGCCGCCCCGGCACATCATCACGACCTGGATGAGCAGGGCCAGGGCCACGGGCCGCAGGGGCTTCACGAAGAAGGCCGGCAGCACCAGCAGTACCCCCGCCAGCAGGAGATAGGGGTCGAGGTCGACCCAGGAGTGGGCCAGGGCGTAGGTGCCGGACGACGGGTCGAGGAGGCTGCCGCTGCCGCTGCGCCCGAACAGCTGCCACCACAGCGCCCAGCTCAGGCTCACGTGGCCGTCGCCCGGGACGAGCTCGTTCTTCAGCAGGGCGAAGACCGGGTACGACGCGACGAGCCCGGCGAACGTCACGCCGAACAGGCCCAGGTTCCAGACCCTCGTGCGGCGGTCGGTGTGCTGGACGAGCAGCCAGACCAGGGCCGGCAGCAGGATGACGGCGGTCTCCTTGCACAGCACCGCGCCCGCGAACCACACGGCGCTGTACAGGGCCGCGCCGACGCTGCGCCGCGGTGAGGCGGCGGCGGCCAGGGCGGCGATGGTGAACATGGTGGCCAGGTTGTCGAGGAACACCATGCGGTGGAAGAAGACCGCGAGCGGGCTGAGCGCGAACAGGGCCACGGCGACCGCCGACCAGGCCCGGTTGAAGCCGAGGCGGCGGGCCAGCAGGAACAGCAGCGCGCAGCTCACGAGGACGGCGATGAGCATCACCTCGCGGCCGACCATGACGCCGCTGGGGGCGCGGGCGAAGCCGTCGGTGAGGCCCGCATAGCCGGCGATGATGGCCCAGCCGAGGAACGGGTGGTCGTACCAGTACGTGTAGTGGGCGAGGGAGCCGTGGTCGAGCATGGCCCACGCCTGGTCGACGTAGGTGCCCTCGTCGTCGTTGATCCGCCCCGGCCAGCCGTGCAGGTTCCAGCCGTTGACCAGGCCGGCGACCAGCAGCAGCGGGGGCAGGACCCACCAGGAGCGACGCTGCGGCCGCGACGCGACGGGCGGGTCGGCGACGTCCGGCGCGTGTTCGATGACCGCCGTCATGACGCCAGCACCGGCCGGTGGTGCCCGCCGTGCGCCGTCTTGTGCCACACGGTGTTGCCGTCGACGTGCTGGTACACGGCCCAGAACGCCGCCGCCATCAGCACCCACTGATACACCGGGGCGCCCACGAGCAGGAACGCGTAGTGCCGCCACAACACCCGCTGCCGGTAGGAGCGGGCGAACTCCCGCAGCCCGATCAGCTGCGTCGCGAGCGTGATGACGATCGGCAGGAACGGCGCGTACATCAGCATCGCCACCGCGACCGGCACCTTCAGCCACACGATCGTGGCCACCGACAGCGGCAGCAGCAGCGCCGAGAACGCCTGCAGGAACGGTGTCGCGAGGATGTACCCGGCCAGCAGCCGCTGCCGCAGCGTCGGCAGCGTCGACCAGCGCCCTTCGAGCAGGATGCTGAGGAACCCCTGGTTCCAGCGGACCCGCTGCCAGAACAGTGATCCCGCCCGCCGATCGCCGATCGTCTGGGGTACCTCCTCACGCGTAGCCAGCTCCGGCTCGTACGCGGCGACCACGCGGGCCCCGTACTTGGTGCACAGCAGCACCCCGAGCGCGCAGTCCTCGGTCAGGTTGTCGGGCCACCCGCCGGCCCGCTCGAGCAGGTCGCGGCGGATGAACACGGTGTTGCCGCCGAGCGGGACGAACCCGGTCCGCACCTGGTAGAACATGCGGCTGGTGAACCAGAAGAAGTACTCCATGACGTTGTGCACCTTGAACCAGTCCCGGGCCCGCGTGCCGAGCGTCATCAGCTGGACCCCGCCCTGCACGACGTCGGCGCCCGTGCGCTCCAGGAGCGTGTCGACCCGGCTCAGCAGCTGCGGGGCCACGTCGTCCTCGGCGTCGACGACCCCCACGACGCTCCCGGTGGCGACGGCGAGTGCGGCGTTGAGCTGGCGCGGCTTGTTGGACCGCGTGTAGGCCCGGATCACCGTGCGGACCCGCCCGTGCGGATCGGACTCCGCCTGCACCCGGTGGACCTCGGCGATCGTCGCGTCGTCGCCCTCGCACAGCGAGACCAGGATCTCGAAGTCCGGATGGTGCTGCTGCAGCAGGTGCTGCAGGGTGCCGGCGATCACCGCCTCCTCGTGCAGGGCCGGCACGATTATCGAGAACGTCCGTCGCGAGATGCGCTCGGTGTCGGCGGGCCACTTCATCTGCTCGACCGCCTCGGGTGTGCGCCACCCGTAGAGCCGCCACCGCACCTCCAGGGCGCCGACGACGGTGTTGTAGAGGGCGACGAGCGTCACCAGCAGTGCCAGCACCGCCGCCCCGGACAGCGGGGCCGCGGCCAGCCCGACGGTGACCGCCGCGAGCAGCGCCAGGGCCGTGCCCCACCGTGCGACGGGCGTGGCGAACCAGGTCGCCGCCCGCAGCGCCGGCAGCTGCCGCAGGTACAGCAGCCCCTGCCGCAGATCGCCCTTGCTCTCCCCGGCCAACCGCGCCCCGAACTCCAGCGGCACCTCGGTGCGCCGCAGCCGCGGGTACCGGGCCAGGATCTCCAGCAGGATCTTGAACCCGCGGGCCCGCAGCCGGTCGGGGTCGACCCGGTCGAGGCGCACCCCGAAGAACCCGGTCATCGGGTCCGTCACGCCGCGCAGCGCGACCGGGAACGCGGCCCGGGCCAGCAGCGTCGAGCCGGTGGACACCACCCGGCGCAGCGGCCCGTCGAGCCCGCCGCTGCTGCCGCCCTCCCGGTAGCGGCTGGCCATCACCAGGTCGTGGTCGTCGAGCGCGGCGAGCATCGCCGGCACCAGCTCCGGCGGGTGCTGCAGGTCGGCGTCCATGACCAGCACCTTGGTGGCGCGGGCCCGCCGATAGCCGTCGGTGACCGCGCCGGCCAGGCCGCCCACCCGCTCGGCCCCGCTGCGGTGGAAGACCCGGACGGTCAAGGGCGACACGGCAGCGGCGATTGCGGCGACCGTATCGCCGGTGTCGCTGTCGTCCACGAAGAGCAGCTCGACATCGCTGAGGACCGCACTGAGCCGTTCGATGAGCGGGCCGACGTTCTCCTCCTCGTGCCGGCAGGGGATGACGATCGTGGCCTGTGGGATGGTCACGGAATCTCCTCGATCTCGACGACAATCACAACCGGACGACCGAACAGCGCGCCAGTGCGCCGCCACCGCGCTCGAAGTACTCGACCGTGATCGTGTGGTCGCCCTCGAGCAGGGTGGTGTCGTACGTGAAGGTGGCGGGTGGGTGTTCGGACCAGCCGTCCACGACCACGTCGGCGTCGACGAGCACGCGGATGCCGTCGTCGCTGGTGGCGGTGATGCGGTAGGTGCCGGCGGCGAGGTGGTCGGTGCGGGTCCAGCGCACGGCGAACCCGTCGGCGGGGACGGCCGGGCCGGGCGAGCCGGTGCCCCAGTCGAAGTCGATGGCGCCGTCGGTGCGCAGCATGGCCGGGGCGCCGCTCATGTCCGGGGTGGCGTAGTAGGCGCCGGTCCAGCCGGCCGGTGCGGCGACGTCACCGACGCGCCTGTAGCCGAAGTGCAGGCGGGCACCGGCGGCGTGCTCGTAGTATTCGACGACGATGTCGTGAACCCCGCCGAGCAGCGAGATGTCGGCGCTGAACCCCTCGTTCTGGTCGCGCCACTTGTCGACGATCGGCAGCCCGTCGACGAAGACCCGCACACCGTCGTCGGCGGCGCCCTCGAAGCGGTACAGCCCGGCCGGGAGCACGACGCTGCGGGTGTAGCGCGCCGAGAAGTCGTCGGGCCCGATCCCGTTGCCGGGCCCGCCGTCACCCCACTCGTGGTCCACGCCCGTCTCGGCGACGACGAGCTCGTGGCCGTTGCCGGTGTACGTGGCCACGTAGGGCGACGGGGCCGGCAGGTCCCCGGTCCGTTGCCAGCGCAGGCGGGCCAGGGCGCCGCCGCCGTTCTCGTAATACTCCATGACGATCGTGTGTGCGCCGTTGCCCAGCGGCAGCCGTGCGGTGCGGTCGGTGGCGCCCTGGTCGCGCCAGTGGTCGATGGCGAGCTGCCCGTCGACCCACAGCCGCACGCCGTCGTCGGTCGTGGTGGTGAAGTCGTAGTAGCCGGCGGACAGCGTCAACGCCCTCGACCATCGGGCCGCGAAGTGGTCGACGTCGACGGTAGTCCCGGGACTGCCGTCACCCCAGTCGAAGTCGACCTGGGCCTCGTCGCGCTGCAGCGTCGGTGCGGTCGTCGGCATCGTGGGCTGGTCGCCGGCGCCGGGCGTGTTCCAGTACTGCGCGGTGAACACGTCCCGTGGCTGGTCCGGCGTCGTGTCCCAGGCGAGCCGGGCGCTGGCGTCCACGACGTTGTCGTAGAACTCCATCCGGATCGCGTGCGGCCCGGCGCCGAGGTCGGCCACGTAGTCGTAGGCGGTCGGCCCCTGGTCGTGCCACTGGTCGATGACGAGGTCGTCGTCGATGTAGAGCCGGGCCCCGTCGTCGGAGGCGATCGTGAACCGGTAGCGGCCGTAGGCGAGGTACTCGGTCTTCGTCCAGCGGGCCGAGAAGTGATCGGCATCGACGCCCGGACCGGGCGAACCGGTCGACCACACGAAATCGACGTTCCGGTCGGCGCGGACCAGCGCCGGCGATCCGGCCAGATCCTGGTTGTTGAAGTACTCGCCGGTGAACGGCGCCGACGGGGCGTAGGTGGCCGTGAACGTGGCGTCCGCGGCCGGCGTCGTCACGAAGTGCCGGACCGCACCGCCGTCGGACCAGCCGGTGAAGTGGTAGACGTTCCCGGCCGCGTCCGTCGCCGTCGGTGGCGCCGCGAGCTCGCGCTGGAACCCGGTCACGCCCTGGACGGTGTCGGGTGTGGCGATCGGGACGCCGTCGAGGGTCAGGCCGAGCCCCGGCGGGCTTGTCGTGAACGTCATCGTCGACGTGCGCGGGTGGATGAACACCGATTTCGCGCTCGACAGCCCGTTGCGGTCGGTGACCGTCACCTTCACCTCGAACCAGGTGTTCGCCGAGGCCTCCCCCGTCACCGGGATCGTGAACTGTCCGACCCGCCCGGTCAGCGGTCCGGCGAACGGGTGCACGTGGGTGTTGTGGTGCAGGAACACCTCGGTCTTGATGTCGCCGTCGGACACGTCGTAGCCGGCCGCGTCGTTGCCGAAGGCGTTGTACGTGATCGTGTCACCGGCGTTGTACGCGCTGCCGTCGACAGGGGCCGCGATGCGCACGGCCGGCGGGGTGCCGACCTGGATGACGATCGGCCGGGAGGTGACGGTGGTGGCGCCGTCGGACACCGTGAGCGTCGCCGAGTAGACCCCGACGGCCGGGTACACCTTCGTCGGGTTCGGCGCCGTGCTGCTGCTGCCGTCGCCGAAGCTCCACGCGTAGCGCAGGTCGTCGCCGTCGGGGTCGGCGCTGCCGGCCGAGGAGAAGTGCACGGTCAGCGGGGCGCCCCCGCCGGTGACGTCGGCGGCGGCGTGCACGGTCGGCGCGCTGCCGGCCGGGCTGTACGCGACCCGGTACAGCTGGCCCGGGAAGTACGTGAGGTAGTACAGCGCCCCGTCCGGGCCGACCTTGAGGTCGACGACGCTGCCGGCCTCCGGATCGAAGTCCTCGACCCGGGCCACCTGCCCGTCCGCGTCGAGCACGGCCCGGCGGATGAACCCGCGGGAGTAGTCGCCGAAGAACAGGCTGCCCGCGTACTCGGCCGGGAACTGGGTGCCGTGGTAGACCGGCCCGGCGGTGACGGCGCCGCTGCCGCCGTCGTGGTTGTACGCGGTGACCGGGTCGGTGTACCCGGCACAGGCGCTCGCGCAGCGCCCCTCGTGGACGGGCCAGCCGTAGTTGCCGCCCCTGACGACGAGGTTGAGCTCCTCCCACGTGTAGTCGCCGACGTCGCCGGCGTAGAGCCGCCCGGTGGCCGCGTCGAACTGGAAGCGCCACGGGTTGCGAAACCCGTACGCCCAGATCGCCCCGAGCCGGCCCGGCTGCCCGGCGAACGGATTGTCGGCGGGAATTGACCCGTCCGGATTGATCCGCAGAATCTTGCCGTGCGGATTGGAAAGGTCCTGCGCATTCGGCGGATATCCGTTGTCACCGACGGCGAAGTAGAGTTTGCCGTCCGGGCCGAACCGGATACTTCCGCCGACGTGCAGCAGCTGCGAGGGCGACTGCGTCTCGAAAATGGTGTACGGGCCTTCTGTCCCGACATCGCCGGACGCGTCGAATCGCACCAGGTGATTGCGCAGATCGTGCCCGGTGTAATAGCAGTACACCCAGTGGTTCGCGACGCCGAACCCCGGATCGAACGCGATGCCGATCAGCCCGCGGTCACCGGACGCCTCCGACGGCAGGTCCGCGAACGGCTGCGCGAGCAGCCGCCCGTCCTTGAAGATCTTGATCTTGCCGGTGCGTTCAAGGATGAAGATCCGCCCGTCGGGGGCGATCTCGAACCCGCTGGGCCCGTCCAGGCCCGCCCCCACCACCAGCTGCGTGGCGAACCCGGGCGGCGTCGCCGCGCGGGCCGCGGGCATCGGCCCGAGCACCGCGGCGACAAGCGCCAGCACGAGGAGGAACGGCAGCGATCTGCGCACGCCGAGAATGCTGGCCCCGCCATGTGAGAGACGCGTGGCGGTTGCACCAATGGGCCGTCACAACCCTGATTCGGCGCCGTTTCCAGCAATTCGAGAATGCTCGTCCGGGCGGTGCGGATGACGCAAGCCGAAACACGCCATTGGTCAGATCGTCACCGGCAGCGATTCGAACCCGCGCAGCACCCGGGTGGTACGTCGATGTGGTTCGCCGTCGATGCGCAGGTCGGGATAGCGCTCGAACAGCATCCGCAGCCCGATCTCACCCTCCAGCCGGGCCAGGGCCGCGCCGAGGCAGTAGTGCGCGCCGCCGGAGAACGACAGATGCTCGCGGGCGTTCGCCCGGGTCACGTCGAACTCGTCCGGATGCTCGAACACGTCCGGGTCGCGGTTGGCGCCGGCGAGCATCGACATCACGACCTGCCCCGGCTCGATCCGGGCGCCGCCGAACTCGGTCGCCCGCCGGCACACCCGGGCGGTCACCTGCACCGGCGAGTCGTAGCGCAGGGTCTCCTCGACGGCGTTGCCCCACCGCTGCGGTTCGTCGCGCAGCACGGCCAGCTGCTCCGGGTGGCGCATCAGCAGCCAGGCCCCGGTGCCGAGCAGGTTCACCGTCGTCTCGAACCCGGCGGCCAGCAGCAGGCCCGCGGTCGCCAGCAGCTCGTCCTCGCTCAGGTCGTCGAGCTGGACCAGCTGGCTCAGCAGGTCGTCGCCGGGCTCGCGGCGCAGCCGGGCGAAGTGGCCGCGCATCCAGTCGTTGACGCGCTTGATATTGACTTCGGTGCGGCGGTACGTCGAGAAGCCCAGCCCCAGATCGAGCGTCGGCGCGGCCGCGTTGCCCCACGCGAGGAACTGGCGGCGCATGTCGAGCGGGACGCCGAGGATCTCCGCGATCACCGTCACCGGCAGCAGCGAGGCGAAGTCGGCGACCAGGTCGACCGGCTTGTCGCGCAGGAGCTCCGCGCAGGTTTGCTCGATGCGCGGCCGCAGCCCCTCGATGGCCCGGGCGGTGAACACCTTCGAGACCAGCCGCCGGTACCGGCCGTGGTCCGGCGGGTCGGTCACCAGCATCGACGGCGGGTCGACGGGCCCGATCGGCGAGCTGCGCCGGCTGTAGCGGAAGACGGCGCCGACCAGGCCCGGCATCGCCCGGTCGGAGAAGCCGACCCCGAACGCGTCGTGGCGCAGGACGGCCCCGGCCAGGTCGTGGCGGGCGGTGGCCCACATGAGCCGGCCGCGCACGACCGGACCGGCCGCGCGGACGGATGCGTAGAAGGGGTACGGGTCGGCCCGCACCGCCGGATCATTGAAGAACCGGGCCTGCTCGTCGCCCTTGCGGGCGGCGGCGCGGATGCCCGCGCGCATGAGCCCGTGCTTCGTGCCCCACCGCAGCGCCGTCCCCGCAAGCATGCCGCACCCCCTTGGTACCCCACGGTACCAAGGGGGTGGGCGCGGGTCTAGCTTCCCTCGACCGCCCCGGCGCGCAGGGTGATCTCAGTGATCTCACTCGGGGCGAAGACCCGGAACGGCGGGCCCCAGAAGCCGGTGCCGCGGCTGGTGTAGAGCTGCGTGCGGTCGCTGTGGCGGGTCAGGCCCTGCACGACGGGCTGGTCGAGGCGGACCAGGTAGTGGAAGGGCCAGATCTGGCCGCCGTGGGTGTGCCCGGAGATCTGCAGGTCGATGCCGTGGGCCACGGCCGCGTCGATCTGCTTGGGCTGGTGGGCCAGGAGCAGGACCGGCAGCGCGGGGTCGGCGCCGTCGAGGGCCAGCGCGTGGTCGGCGCGGTGACCCTCCAGGCCGGTCCCGGCGGCGGTGCGGTCATCGACGCCGGCCACCACGAGCCGGTCGCCGCCGCGCTCGACGACGACGTGCCGGTTGTGCAGGGGCTCCCAGCCGAGGGCCTGCATGTGGTCGAGCCAGCCCTGGGCCTCGCCGAAGTACTCGTGGTTGCCGGTGACGTAGACGCGGGCCAGCCCAGCCCGGATGTCGCCGAGCGGCGCCGCCTGCGCGGTGCGCATGCCGACCGTCCCGTCGGCGATGTCGCCGGTGTGGGCGACGATGTCGGGGTTGAGGGAGTTGACGACCTCGGTGACGCCCTTGGACCAGGCGACGCGGTCGATCGGGCCGTAGTGGGTGTCGGTGAGCTGGACGAGCCGGAGGCCGTCGAGGCCCGCCCCGAGCCTCGGGATCCGCACCTCGACCCGGCGGACCCGGGGGACGCGCATCGCCTCGCGGTACCCCCACAGGCCCAGACCCAGCGCGACGACCGCGGTGAACCCGGCCGCCACCCGCGACCGCACGGGGTCGTCGACGCCGGCGGCCAGCAGGGCGAGGCGCAGCACGTCGCCGATGACGGCCCAGACGAACAGGATCCAGATCGCGCCGAGGATGGTGTCGGCGGTGCGGCTGGCCCAGTCGACGCCGCGGCCGTGCCCGAGGAACATCAGGAACGGGAACGTGACCATCGCGGCCGCGAACACCACCGTTCCGAGGACCTGCACGCCCGCCGGCCAGTCGTTGCCGGCCATGACGAGCGACCACCACGGCACCCCGAACAGCAGCGCGAGCACCAGCCCCACGGTCGCCGCGAACGTCAGGGAGCGCAGCAGCGACCGCCGCCGCACGGATTCTCCGGGAACCGCCTCAGTACTCGCCATCCGACAATCATGACACGCAGTGCCATCGTGAACCTGAGAGCGGGCTGTGCGGCCGGTTGCGATCTGGGATCATGGCGCCGTGCAATCGACGCTGGCGATAGCCCGCCACTGGTGGCGGGGCACGACGCGGGGCGCCCGGGTCGTAGTGGCGGCCGCCGTTGGCGGCGCCGTCGTGGGCGCGGCCCTGGGCCTGCTCGTGCTGGAGTCCGGCGGCGCGGCCCTGGCGGTGGCGGCGGTGGGCGTCATCGTGGCGATCGCCCCGCTGCGCGGCATCGCCGAGCGGTGCATGGGCGTGGCCGCGCTGGTGCCGGCCTCGGTCCTGTGGTTCATGGTGTGGAGCGCCTTCGGCTTCCCCGGACCCGGCTGAGCGGCGCCCGGAAGACCCGGACGCCGCCCCGCCGTAGGAGAACCTATTCGTCGATGCGCTGGCCGCCGACCGAGACGGCGGTCAGCGGCGTGGCCACGTGCTCGAGGGACTTGCCCTCGGCGTCCACGCCGAGGAACACCTCGACCAGACCACCGATGATCATGACGGCGGCCCCGATGAGGTACCCGATGAACAGCTGCCCCGGGTCGGTGCCCTCGCCGATCAGCCAGCCGTAGAAGATCGGGCCGATGGCGCCGAAGCACTGGGCGATCGCGAAGAACACCGCGATGGCCTGGGCCCGGATCTCCAGCGGGAAGATCTCGGAGACGGTGAGGTACGCCGAGCTCGCCCCCGCCGAGGCGAAGAAGAAGATGACGCACCAGGCGAGCGTCTGCGTGAACGCGTTGAGGATGCCGGCGTCGAACATCCAGGCCGAGATCGCCAGCAGGACCCCGGACAGGATGTAGGTGCCGGCGATCATCTTGCGCCGCCCGATGGTGTCGAAGAGGTGCCCGAGCAGCAGCGGCCCGGCCAGGTTGCCCACGGCGAAGGCGATCAGGTAGATCGGGGTCTTCTCCGCGTCGACGTGGTAGAACTTCGACAGCACGAGCGTGTAGGTGAAGAAGATCGCGTTGTACAGGAACGACTGCGTGATCATCAGCGAGGCCGACAGCGTCGAGCGGGCCGGCAGCTTCGTGAACAGCACCTTGATCAGCGCAAGGTAGCCGTGCCCGGAGGCGGGCTTGACCTCGATGGCGTCGCGGTCGTCGACCGGGGCGAGGGTCTGCCCGGAGCGCTCGACGTCGCCCTCGATCTGCTGGATCGCCTCTTCGGCCTCCCGCTCACGGCCGTGCATGATCAGCCAGCGCGGGCTCTCCGGCAGGTGCCGGCGCAGGTTCCAGATGAGCAGGCCGATGATCGGGCCGATCAGGAAGCCCAGCCGCCAGGAGATGTTCAGCGAGATGTGGTTGAGCAGCACGTAGGTGCCGAGCGTGCCGATGATGGCGCCGCCCCAGTAGGTGCCGTTCACGCCGATGTCGACGCGGCCGCGGTACTTGGCCGGCATCATCTCGTCGATCGCGGAGTTGATCGCGGCGTATTCGCCGCCGATGCCGGCTCCGGCGATGAACCTCGTCAGGTAGAGGAAGACCAGGCCGAAGGCGTCGTTGCCCCAGGTCAGCGCCGTGAGGGCGTTGCCGGCCAGGTAGACGCCGAGGGTCACGACGAAGAGGTTCTTGCGGCCGAGGGCGTCGGAGAGCCGGCCGAAGAGCAGCGCGCCGAAGACCTCGCCGAGCAGGTAGACGGTGGCGATGGCGCCGACCTGCGTGCTGGAGAGCCCGAGGGTCTCCTGCTTGTTCAGCACGGCCCCGACGGCGCTGGCGATGGTGATCTCGAGGCCGTCGAGCACCCAGGCGGTGCCCAGGGCGATCACCATGCGGGTATGGAACGGCGCCCACGTCAGGCGGTCGATCCGGGCGGGGATCAGACTTCGGATGACCCCGCCGGTCGAGGCCGATGCGGATTGCGTGTCAGCCAATGTGCACCTCCCAGGCGCCTTGGGGACGACGATGTGCCCCTCTGCGACAGCACCTTCCCGCTGGGTCAGACATCAAAACCCACCACTTGACGACGGCCGCCCTCCTGGACGACCCTCTCACTGAGAGAGCGCTCTCTTCCGCCATCCCTCCGCCGACGCCCCAACCACGTCTAAGGAGCAGTTCCCATGCTCATCAGAAAGCGCCTGCTCGTGAGCGCGCTCTCCGTAGCGGCCGTCATAGCCGGCTACGCGGCGTTCACCCTGGGCAGTGCCAGCGCCGCCAGCACCCTGCTGTCCCAGGGCCGGCCGACCACCGCCTCATCGACGGAGAACGCCGGCACGCCCGCCGCGGCCGCCACCGACGGCAACACCGCCACCCGCTGGTCCAGCGCGTTCAGCGATCCGCAGTGGATTCAGGTCGACCTGGGCCAGAGCGCCACCGTCGACCAGGTCGTGCTCAACTGGGAGGCCGCCTACGCGAAGTCCTTCCAGGTCCAGACCTCGGCCGACGGCACGGCCTGGACGAACGTCTACAGCACGACGACCGGCACCGGCGGCGTGCAGACGCTCAACGTCTCCGGCACCGGCCGCTACGTGCGCGTGAACGCCACGGCCCGCGGCACCGCCTACGGCTACTCGCTGTGGGAGTTCCAGGTCTTCGGCACGCTCGGCGGCGGCTCCTGCGGCACGTCGAACTACGCCCAGGGCAAGCCCGCGACCGCCTCGTCGACGGAGAACGCCGCCAGCCCGGCCGCGGCCGCGTTCGACGGCAACACCGGCACCCGCTGGTCAAGCGCGTTCACCGACCCCCAGTGGATCCAGGTGGACCTCGGCGCCACCGCCACCGTCTGCGGCATCGACCTCACCTGGGAGGCCGCGTACGGCAAGGCGTTCTCGATCCAGACGTCAGCGAACGGCACGACCTGGACGAGCATCTACAGCACGACCAGCGGCGCGGGCGGGGTGGCGCACCTGACCGTCTCGGGCTCCGGGCGCTACGTGCGGATGTACGGCACGGCCCGCGGCACCGCCTACGGCTACTCGCTGTACGAGTTCGGCGTGCGCGTCTCGGCCGCCACGCCGCCCCCGCCGACGAGCAACCCGCCGACCAGCCCGCCGCCCCCGGACCAGTTCTGGGGCGACACCGCCGGCATCCCGGCCGCCCAGAACGTCGTCATGGTGAAGGTGCTCAACCGGACCAACGGCCGCTACCCGGACAGCCAGGTCTACTGGAGCTTCAACGGCCAGACCCACTCGATCGCCGAGCAGCCGTACCTCGACATGCCCGCCAACAGCGCCGGCCGGATGTACTTCTACGTGGGCCAGCCCGGCGGCCAGTACTTCGACTTCATCGAGTTCACCGTCGGCGCCGCGGTGTTCAACGGCAACACGACACGGGTCGACGCGTTCGGCCTGAAGATCGCGATGCGGCTGCACGCCAAGGACGGCTACGACGTCCAGGTCGGTGAGGACTACCAGACCTTCACCGAGTCGCGGGAGGCGACATTCGCCAAGTTCATCGCCGAGGTCCCGCCGGAGTTCCGGGTGCTCGCCCAGTCGCAGGCGCCGTACCGGATCATCGCCCCGGGCAGCGACCCGACCTTCCGGGCCGGGGGCGTGAACCAGGGCTACTTCACCGCCTACGCCCAGCAGTTCGGCATCAACGCCGCCACCTCCGACATCTTCGGCTGCGCCGGGGTCCTGGCCAACGACTCCGGCAACTGCTCCGCGCTCAACCGGCACGTCCGGCAGCTGCCGCAGTCGGACTGGTCGACGCCGAGCCTGTACTACCAGGCGGCGCCGGCGAACTACTACGCGAAGTTCTGGCACGACCACGCCATCGGCAAGCTCGCGTACGGCTTCCCCTACGACGACTACGCGGGCCAGTCCTCGTTCGTGTCCCACGGCAACCCGCAGTACCTCCTCGTCGCCGTGGGTTTCTGACCGCCGATTTGTTCAACCCAGATTTATCAGTTTACCTTTACTACATGCACGTTGAAGGTATCGCGGCCAGCCTGCAGATCTCGGTCGGCAGGCTGGTCCGGCGGCTGCGGCAGACCCACGCCCCCGGCGAGCTGACCCTGTCGGAGGCGTCGGTCCTCTCCCGCCTCGACCGTGGCGGCCCGGCGGCCCCCGGCGAGCTGGCCGGTGACGAGCGGGTCAAGCCGCAGGCCATGGGGACCACGCTGCAGGCCATGGAGCAGCGCGGCCTGGTCAGCCGCTCCCCCGACCCGAACGACGGCCGCCGTGTCCTCATGGCCATCACCGACGAGGGCCGCCACCTGCTCACCGACCGCCGCTCGGTGAAGATCCAGGCCCTGACCCAGGCGATCGGCCGCCTCACCGACGCGGAGCGCGAGTCGCTCGTCGAGGCCGCCCGGATCCTCGACAAGCTGGCGGAGCAGCTGTGACCGCCGCCCAGAAAGCCGACGTCGAGGACGTGGCCGGCAAGCCGGACAACTACAAGTGGATCGCGCTGTCGAACACCACGCTCGGCATGCTCATGGCCACCATCGACGGCTCGATCGTCATCATCTCGCTGCCCGCCATCTTCCGCGGCATCGGCCTCGACCCCCTGGCGCCCGGCAACATCGGCTACCTGCTGTGGATGATCATGGGGTACCTGCTCGTGTCGGCGGTGCTGGTCGTGGCCCTCGGCCGGCTCGGCGACATGTTCGGGCGCGTCCGGATGTACAACCGCGGCTTCCTGATCTTCGCCGTGGCCTCGGTGGCGCTGTCCTTCGACCCGTTCCACGCGGGTGGCGGGGCGATGTGGCTCATCGGCTGGCGGATCGTGCAGGCGTTCGGCGGGGCGATGCTCACCGCCAACTCGGCGGCCATCCTCACCGACGCGTTCCCGGCCCGCCAGCGCGGCATGGCGCTGGGCATCAACCAGATCACGGCCCTGGCCGGGCAGTTCCTCGGGCTGCTGCTCGGCGGGGTCCTGGCCGCGATCGACTGGCGGGCCGTGTTCTGGGTAAGCGTGCCGGTCGGCGTGGTCGGCACGATCTGGTCCTACCGCAGCCTGCGCGAGACCGGCGAGCGGCACCGCGCGTCGGTCGACTGGCTCGGCAACGTCACGTTCGCCGCCGGCACGCTGCTAATCCTGGCCTCCATGACGTACGGCATCCAGCCCTACGGCGGGCACCCGACCGGCTGGACCAGCCCGCGCGTGCTCGGCGGGATCGGCCTCGGCGTGCTGCTGCTCATCGGGTTCGTGATCGTCGAGTCGCGCATCGCGCAGCCGATGTTCCAGCTCGGGCTGTTCAAGATCCGGGCCTTCGCGGCCGGCAACCTGGCCGCGCTGCTGGTGGCGATCGCCCGCGGCGGCATGCAGTTCATGCTCATCATCTGGCTGCAGGGCATCTGGCTGCCGCTGCACGGCTACAGGTTCGAGGACACGCCGCTGTGGGCCGGCATCTTCATGCTGCCGCTCACCGTCGGGTTCCTGCTGGCCGGGCCGGTCAGCGGCTATCTCTCCGACCGCTTCGGCGCCCGCCTGTTCTCCACCGTCGGCCTGGTGCTCACCGCGGCCGCGTTCGCCGGGCTCCTGGCCATCCCGATCGACTTCGCGTATCCGGTGTTCGCCCTGCTCCTGCTGCTCAGCGGGCTCGGCCAGGGCATGTTCTCGGCCCCGAACACGTCGGCCATCATGAGCAGCGTCCCGGCCGGCCAGCGGGGCGTGGCCTCGGGGATGCGCAGCACGTTCCAGAACGCGGGCACGTCCCTGTCGATCGGCGTGTTCTTCTCGCTCATGGTCGTCGGCCTCGCCCGCGCGCTGCCGGAGACCCTCGCGAGCGGGCTCACGGCCCAGGGGGTGCACCCACCCGTGGCCTCGTCGGTGGCGTCGCTCCCTCCGGTGAGCACTCTGTTCGCGGCGTTCCTGGGCAGCAACCCGGTCGAGCACCTGCTGGCGCCGTTCGGGGTGCTGCCCACGCTGCCGCCCGCCAACACGGCGACGCTGACCGGCCACGAGTTCTTCCCGAACCTCATCGCCCAGCCGTTCCACGACGGCCTGGTCGTGGTGTTCGGCGCGGCGACGCTCATGACGCTGCTGGCCGCGGTCGCCTCGGCGTCCCGGGGCCGGCACGTGCCCGCCGCCTAGTCGATGCTCAACGCCCCGGACGGGCAGCCCAGCACCGCCTGGCGCACCGTGTCGTGCTCCTGCTCGGGCGGCTCGGCCACGAGCACCACGACCACGGCGTCGTCCTCGCGCTGGTCGAACACCTCGGGCGCGTGCATCACGCACATGCCCGAGGCGACGCACACCGCGGTGTCGGCCCGGATCTTCATCACCAGATCACCGGGACCTCGTCCAGGGCGCCGGTGAGCCGGTCGTCGTGGACCCGGATCTCGTCGACCCCGACCGCCAGGCGCAGGTCGGGGAAGCGGCGGATCAGGGCCGGGAACACCGTGCGCAGCTCGGTGCGGGCCAGGTTGGCGCCGATGCAGACGTGCGCCCCGTAGCCGAACGCGAGGTGCACGTTCGGCTTGCGGTCGACGTCGAAGCCGGCCGGGTCCGCGAACACCGAGTCGTCGCGGTTGGCCGCGCTGATGGAGATGACGACCGCATCGCCGCGGGCGATCGTGACGCCGCCGACCTCGACGTCGTCGTGGGCGTAGCGCAGCAGGCCCAGCCCGCCGGGGGCGGTGATCCGCAGGATCTCCTCGACCGTGGCCGCCACCTGGCCGTCGGGGTCGGCCCGGAACCGGTCGCGGCGCTCCAGGTCGGCCAGCAGCAGCAGCGTGCCGAGGTCGATGCGGGTCGACGTGGTCTCGTGGCCGGCGAAGATGAGCCCGGCGGCCAGGCGGGCGACCTCGTCGTCGGTGAGCGTCGGGTCGGTCGTCTGCGCGGTGACGAGGTCGGAGATGACGTCCGGCGTCGGGTCCTTGCGCTTGGCCTCGGCCAGCCCCGAGGTGTACTCCCGGAACTCCCACATCGCCCGCTGCGCATCGGCCCCGCCGTCGATGCGGCCGATCCGGGTGGACAGGTCGCGGAAGCGGTGCCGGTCCTCCCAGGGCACGCCCAGCAGCTCGCAGATGACCAGGACGGGCAGCGGGAACGAGAGGTGGTCGTGCAGGTTCACCGGCGCGCCGGGGTTCGCGTCCCGGGCCGCCTGCATGTCGTCGAGGCAGCGCGTGGTCAGCTCCTCGATGCGGGTGCCGAGCCGGCGCATCCGGGCCGCCGAGAACGCCGGGGCGAGCAGCCGGCGCAGCCGGACGTGCTCGCGCTCCTCGGTCTCGAAGTCACCCATCGGGCCGTCCTGAATCGCGGCGTGGGTGATCCGCGACGCCTGCTCGGGCGCCGGATGGGAGCGGCCGAAGCGCTTGTCACCGAAGATCTGGCGGGCCTCGGCGTAGGCCGTGACCAGCCACGCCGGGTCCCCGGCCGGGGTGGTCACCAGCGTGATCGGGGCCTCACGGCGCAGCACGTCGTAGAGCGGGGCGATCTCGAGGATGTTGGGGCGGTCGAACGGCAGCCGCGGGGCCGCCTCCGTCGTCGCGGTCATGAGGCCTCTCCCGATGGACGGTATCGACTAAAGTCGATCAGACACTACCACGGGTCACACAACATCATCATAACGTGACGGCCCCACCATCCGAAGTGGACGATGGGGCCGCCGCGCGGGAGCGAACGTCGTTACGCCCCGCCGCCACCGGGCTGGGTGACACCGTTCACCGTGAGGGTGTACGGCGCGTACTGCTGGACCTGCTCCGTCGGCTCGTCGTAGGCCACGACGGCCACGACCTTCGGGAACAGCGACAGCAGCGCCAGCTGGATCCAGTTGAGCGCGATGTTCTTCTGGCCGTTGAACTCGAACTGCCAGGCGAACGCGTGCTGCTCGTCGATGCCGATGAGCTTCACGTTGTAGTTCTTCACCACGATCGGGCGCACCTGGGTCGGCGACTTGAACGGCGCCAGGCTGGAGCCGTCGCTGATCAGGGTGTCGCCGACCTTGACGTCGTCGATCTTGAGACCGCCCTCGCTGGTGCCGCCGTCACTGACGTAACGGAACGACAGCAGGATCGACTTGCCGGCGTAGGCCGACAGGTCGAACGAGTGCGGCTCGAAGCCGGTCGTGGTGCCGTTGAGGCCGGGCCCGAGCGGACCGGCGACGGTCTTGTCGCCGGCGATCGAGGTGTACGTGGCGCCGCCGTCGGTCGAGACCTGGACGTAACCGTAGTCGTACGTGGCCTCCGCGCCGTACTTCGCGAGGAAGGTCAGCGTCGGGTTGGTGGCCGGCACGGTCACCGAGGTGACCGCGGAGACGTCCAGGTTGTCCTCGTTGCCGGAGAACAGCACCGAGTTGCCCGGCCGGTCCGGGTCGTCAGTGGCAAGTGTCCACGCCAGCGGCGCCACCGGCAGGGTGTCCACGCCGCTGAACTTCAGCGAGCGCAGGTCCTTGCCGGCGATGGGCTGGCCGTTCTTCTGCAGCAGCACGTAGTCGGCGCCGTTGGGAGCCGCACCGGGCACGCTGTAGGACTGCGGGTTGGCCAGGTTCACCGTGGAGCGCAGGGTCTTCGACGTGACCTTGCGCTTGTCGGCGCCGAGGACGATGCCCCACTGCGAGTCGCCGACGATCCGGTCCAGCAGGACCATGCTCTGGTAGTCGTGCAGGACCGAGTAGAAGTCCTTGGCCCCCTTGGCCTTCACGGCGGCCTCGACGCTCGGGATGCCCTGCAGGGCGCCGTCGCGGTGCAGCCGCGTGATGATGTCCAGGCCGAAGTGGTCGTAGAGGTACGTCACCAGCTCGTACGCATTGCCGTAGTCGGCGAGGATGCTGCTGCTGGTGCCGCCCTCACCCCAGAGGTTGAGCGAGTTCTGCGCCCCGCCGCAGTCGCGGGTGTTCGGGTTGTAGGGCGTCTGGACGATGCCCCAGCCCTGGAAGCAGTTCACGTGGCTGTCGTTGCCGAACTCGTCGATCTTCTTGGTGGTGTCGACGTAGCCGGTGAGCGTCTGCGCGAAGTCGGACAGACCCTCGTTGAGCCACACGCCCTCGTTCGAGTCCTGGTAGGACTCGAGGAGGTGCTGCCACTCGTGCGCGAACGTGCCCTCGTAGGTGTTGGGCCGGGCCGGCCGGCTGACGCAGACGTCCGACGACGGGTTGTCCGGCGGGTTGTCACCCGTGCGGTGCTGCCAGTCGTAGACGTCGATCGTCATGACGTTGCGGTCGAAGTAGTCGTCGAGCGCCTCGGAGAAGAAGCCCGCCGTGTAGCTCGCCGCCGCCGGGAAGTTGTAGTAGTTCGCGTCCCGGATGTTGTCGACGAGCGCGACCGTCTTGTCCCCGCCGCCCGTGTAGACACCGCCGTTGCCGTTCTTGTCCGGACCCAGGATGGCGTGCGTGCCGTCCCGGCTCACCGGCGTGCTGAAGGTGGCGGTCTCCTTCGGGTACATGTTGGTGTCGAACTCCTGGATGAAGCTCGCCACCTGAGCGTCGGTCACGTCGGTGGTGCCCGCCACCTGGTTGCGGCAGTCACCGGCGGGGAACGCCCGGTCGACGGCGACCCACAGCTCGATCTTCTGGCCGACCCCGCGCAGGACGTAGTCCTTGCGGTAGTTGCGGCCGAGCTGGCTGTCGGAGCCCAGCCATTGCCGGACGGTGCCGACCGGCGGGGTGTCGGCCGCGGCGAGCGTCGAGCGCTTCTGCGCCGTCTGCTTGCCCTGCTGGCCGAGCCCCTGGTTCATGTCCACGACCTTGCCGTCCAGCGTCAGGATCGGCCGGGACAGCCCCTTCTGGGCCTCCCCGGACGAGTCGCTGACGGGGGCCTTCGCCGGGGCCTTTGCGGGGGCCGCGAACGCCGACGACGTCGGCAGCGCGACGAGCACCGGGATGGCCAGGGCGACGGCCGTGGCTGCGGCCAGGCCTTTTCTTGCCATGAAGCCTCCTTGAGACGACGCGCCGGACCGGGCGGGGTGACCGCCGGGGCCGGGCGACGAGTTCCGGATCGTATTGACACCGCACACTATCGTCGCCGTCCATATCGACGGCCGGCGCTGCGGGAGCGAAAGGGTTCACGCAAGGGGTTGCCGGGCTTGCCCATCGTCACGAAATCGTGATTATCGTCGATGTTTGCGCGGATTCCGTCCGCCGGGCCACCGGCACTGCACAGAGTGACGGTCAGATTGCGGTCACCCGATGGGCTGACGCCCGAACCGGGCATCGGGTTGCACACCGGGAGCAAATCGCGGCGGATTAACCCGGCCGGTCGAGGCGACCTACCCGTTCGACGATCACCCACCGCGACGTCCGGAGGTGGGCGGACCGGCCGGACGGATGGGGTTACCGGCTGGACAGTGGTTCACCCAACGTCACGCCGGACCGTATCGTCGCAGCATGGCAGCCCTGACCCTCGCGGTGGAACGACTCGCTGCCGCCACGGTGCTGTCCTGTCACGGGGTGCTGGTGGCGGCCAGCGCGATGCAGCTGGAGACGGCGCTGTCACAGGCGCTGCTGCGGCCCGAGCTCCGCATCGTCGTCGACCTGGCCGCGGTGGCCGCGATCGACTGCACAGGCGTGATGATGCTGCGGGTCACCGCGGGCATCGCCGCCGAGCAGGGCGGCGCGCTGGTCCTGGCCGGGCCGAACGCGCAGGTCGTGCACACGCTGCGTGAGTGCGGATCGCTTGGCGCCATCGCCACCTACTCCACCGTGCAGGCCGCACTCGACGCCGACACCACCGCGCTGATCACCGCGCCCGACACCGTCCCGGCCACGACCGCCTGGCCGATCAACCGCCGCAGCGCGTAGGCCGATCCCGGGCTTACGCTTGCCGCATGGACTCCGAGCACGTCCTGTGGCGCCCGGCGCCGGCCGTGCGCCGGTACGCGGCCTGGTACACCGGCTACGCCCAGCACGAGCTGCCGCCGGGCCGGCACCGCGGCCTGCCGTCGCCGTACCTCACGCTGATCGTCACCATCGGCCGGCCGCTGCGGGTCGTCGCGCATCCGGACCCCTCGGCGCCGCCCGCGCAGTACGCCACCATCGTCGGCGGGCTGCACGTCGTGCCCGCACTGATCGAGCAGGACGGCACCGAGGCCGGCATCCAGGTGGCCCTGTCACCGCTCGGCGCCCGCGCGCTGCTCGGCCTCCCGGCGGGTGAGCTGGCCGGCGCCGACCTCGACGGCACCGACGTCCTGGGCCCGCTCGCCGCCGAACTGCACGAGCGGGTCGCCCTGGCCGAGGGGTGGGCCGCCCGCTTCCGGATCGTCGACGAGCTGCTCACCCGCCGGGCCGCCCCGGACCGCGCGCCCGCACCGGAGGTGTCGTTCGCCTGGCAGCGGCTGTGCGCGACCGGCGGCGCGCTCAGCGCGGCCGAGCTCGCCGGGGAGACCGGCTGGAGCGGCCGCTACCTGGCCCGCCGCTTCGGCGTCGAGATCGGCCTGACCCCGAAGGTCGCCGGCCGGGTGGCCCGCTTCGACCGGGCCCGCCGCCTGCTGCAGTCCGCCGCCGGCGGCCGCCCCCTCGCCGAGCTGGCCGTCGCCTGCGGCTACTACGACCAGGCCCACCTCACCCGCGAGTTCACCGCACTGGCCGGCCTGCCACCGGCCCGCTGGTGGGCCGAGGAGTTCCGAAACGTGCAATCGCCGCAGGCCCTGGCCGGGGCAGACTCGGCGGCATGAGCGATGACAAGACTCCCGCGCCGACCGTCTGGCCCACCCTGCGGGCCACCGACGCCCGCGCGCTGATCTCCTTCCTGGTCGACGCGTTCGGCTTCGCCGAGGTGGCCGCCTTCGGCGACGGCACCCTGATCCACCACGCCGAGGTGGCGTGGCCGGAGGGCGGCGGCATCATGCTCGGCAGCCACCGCGACGACGACTGGAACCTGCGCCCGGGCACGTTCGGCTGCTACGTCGTCACGGCCGACCCCGACGCCGTGCACGCCCGGGCCCTGGCCGCGGGCGCCGAGATCGTGCGCGGCCCGTACACCACCGACTACGGCTCGCGGGAGTTCGCCGCCCGCGACCCCGAGGGCAACCTGTACTCGTTCGGCACCTACCGCGGCGAGCCCCGCCCCGTGTAGGGAACCGCCCCGTGTAGGGAACCGCCCGTGTAGAGAACCGCCGCCCGGCTCCGACCCTGGGGCATGACGAAGTTCCTGCTGCTGCACGCCGAGGGTTCGGCGCCGCCGGCGGATCTGGGCGGCGAGCTGCTCGACGCGGGCCGGCTCGCCGACCCTTCCCTGACGGTCGACGTTCGCGGTGGGTGCGGTTCGGGCCTGTTCCGGTGGTACTGGCTGATCGACGTCGAGTCCGCGGAGCGGGCCGCGCAGATCGCCACCGCGGCGGGCGGGCCGGTTTCGGTGTGCCGGCTCATGACCGACCACCTCGACCCTGATCTCTGACCCCGTGCCGCCCTCCGCGCGCGGGCCCGCGCGGCCGGGAGCCGCACCCCGGGAGGCGGGCGTCAGCGGTGGGAGCCGGCGAGCGCGCCGAGGAGCCGCTTGAGCTCGGCGAGGTGCTCCGGCGGGTAGACGCGGCCCGCCGGATCGACGACCCGGCGGACGTGTCGCAGCAGCTGCCAGGCGTCGGCGGTGTGGCCGAGCTGGGCCAGGGCCTGGGACTCCAGCCAGTCGCAGTACTGCCGGTCGACGCCGTGACCCCGCAGCTGCCGGGCCAGCACCACGACGGCGTCGTCGTGCCCCGCGCCGAGCAGGAGCCGGGCCAGGGCGTCGGTGCCGAGAATCCACTGCCGGGTCCCGGGCACGGCCTCGGCGCGGAGGGCCTCGAAGGTGTCGACGGCGTCCTGCGGGCGCCCGGCGCCGACGTAGCTGCGGCCCAGGTCCAGCAGCGTCGTGGCCCGGTCCTCGCCGGTGGTGGCGGGCAGTTGGGCCTCGGCGAGGGCGGCGTTGCGCCGGGCCTTGCCGGTGCGCACGGCGCGGTGCTCGTAGCCGTGGTGGGTCAGGCGCAGCGCCTCGCCCGGCAGCGCGGGCCAGGTGCCGCGCTCCGGGACGAGCCGCTCGTGGACGCGGCCGGCCCAGTGGACGGCCGAAGGACGAAAGATGCGGGGGGTGTACTGCGTGTACGGCAGCTCGTCGTGCCGATTGTCGATCTGGACCAGCAACGCGTCGGTGCGCGCGGACGCGAGCAGCGCCCGCAGGCGGCCGGGGTCGGCGGTGGCCCGCTCGTCGGCGTCGACGCTGAGCACCCAGTCCGTGCGGCCGGCGGCGGCGAGGGCGGCGTTGCGGGCGGCGGCGAAGTCGCCGGGCCACTCCCCCGTGCTGACGACGGCACCCATGGACCGGGCGAGGTCGGCCGTCGCGTCGGTGGAGCCGGTGTCGTGGACGTGGATGCCGTCGACGATCCCGCCGAGCGACGCGAGGCAGCCGGGGATGTCGGCCGCCTCGTCCCGGACGATGAGGACCGCGACGAGGTTCACCCTCACCCGATCGGCGGGCGCCCGGGCGGCCTTAACGAAACCCGCGACCGGCCGCCGACCGGCGTGGTCGGCGGCCGGGCGGTGCGATCAGCGACCGGCGTTCGCGTGGTACTGGTCGACAATCTCCTGCTTGATGCGGCCCCGGTCGGAAACCTGGAATCCGGCGCCCTGGGCCCATTCCCGGATGGCGCGGTTCTGGTCGCGGTCACCGCGTGTGGTGCCGCGGGCCCGGCCGGCGGCAGTTCGGGCCCCAACGACCGCGCTACGGCCGACCTTGGTGCCCGCGGAAATGTAGGGCTTGAGCGCGCCGCGCAGTTTCTCGGCGTTCTTCTTGGACAGGTCGATCGAATACTGCACGCCATCGAGGCCGAACGTCACGCTCTCATCGGCGGGCTTACCGTCCAGATCGTCGATCAGTTCTTGAATGACACGCTTGGCCATGCCGGCCGACCTCCCGTGAGCGACTTGGGACGGACTTCGGTAAAACGGTGCCCGTGGGAAACAGTATCGCCAATCAATTGATTTCACGCCAGATAGCCAAGGAAATCAGTTCATCACCGTTCGTGTCGGTCCAATTACCGCGATCGGGGTATCGCCTAGGCTGGCCGTCATGAGCGCACCCCCGCTGGACTGGGGCCGCCTGCTGGCGGCCCAGCTCGAGTACTACTGGGACACCCACCTCTGGCCGCGGCTGAATGGGCTCACCGACGACGAATACTTCTGGGAGCCGGTGCCCGGGTGCTGGAGCGTCCGGGCCGGTGCGGACGGTCGATTCCGCCCCGACGGCGTCACCACCAGGAAGTCGCCGGCGCCCGTGACGACGATCGCCTGGCGGATGATGCACATCGCGGTCGGGTGTTTCGTCATCCGGACGGCGACGTTCTTCCCGGGCCCCTCCGACCCGGCCGATGCCGACATGTTCGACCCCCGGCACGTGCCCGGTGATCTGCCGCACACCGCGAAGGCCGGGGCCGCGTTCCTGCACGACAGTTACCGGCAATGGCACGCGCACATCGCCGCCCTGGACGACGAGGCGATGCGCACGCCCCTCGGACCGAAGGGCGCCTATTTCTCGGCCGATCCGATGGCCGCCCTCATCGTGCACGTGAACCGGGAAACGATGCACCACGGCGGTGAGATCGGCGTCCTGCGCGACCTTTACCGGGCCCGGGGTTAAATGGGCGGACAGGCCTCCAGCAGGGCCTCGGCCGCCCGCGCAACCGCGCCGCACCCGGCTGCACCCGGTCTGCACCCCGTCGGTGCCCGATCGGCTGGCAGAGCCCCGGAAAAAGGGCCAATAGCCTGGCAAAGGCTCGTGACCGCGGTACCGCGGCCGAAGTCAAGCTCGCCGCCGCGAGGAGCGCTGCGACGGTACACCCGAAGGCACCACGGACGGAGCGCACAGATGACGTCGATCAGCGGGATCAGCGCGATCTCAGGCTCGTACAGCGTGCAGTTCGCGACCACCCAGCGGGCCGATCGCCCCCGCGGGGGGCAGGACCCCCTCGAGCCGGTGGCCAGGGCGCTGGGCCTGTCGACCTCGGACCTGAAGGGCCAGCTCCAGAGCGGCCAGAGCCTCACCGGCCTGGCCGACGCGAAGGGCCTGTCCCACGAGGACCTGATCGCCGCCATCAAGGCCGGCAAGCCGGGCGACGCCCCCGCCGGCCCGAACGGCGTCTCCGACGACGACGCGGCCGGGAGGATCGCCGCCCAGCCGGGCCTCCCCGGCGGCCCGCGCGGACCGGGCGGAGCGGGCGGCGATCCGGGCGGCGGCGGCTCCGACGGCTCCGAAGGCCCGGCCGGCCTGCGCGACCGCTCCAAGGTGCAGCAGCTCAACGCGCTGCTCGGCAACGGCGGCGACGCGGGCGGAGACCTGTCGAAGCTCAGCGCAACCGATCTGGTGAAGAAGTTCCAGACCCAGGGCGTCGACCTCAACCAGCTCCGCTCGGTCCTGGAGAGCGGCGACCTCCTGGACGTCAAGGCCTAGCGCCCCGGCCCCGCGTGAGCGGGCGCTCGTCACGGGAGACCGCGCGCACGACGAGCGCCCACCCCGCGACGGGCCGGACCACCTGTGCGGTCCGGCCCGCCGGGAGTCAGCGGCCCGGGGTCTCGGCCAGGGTGGTGGCGCCGGTCATGATGGCGACCGCCTCCGGCATGGTGTGGGTGGCCGGGGTGATGACGCCGGCGCAGCGGCCCAGGCGCTGGATGTGGATGCGGTCGGCCACCTCGAAGACGTGGGGCATGTTGTGGCTGATCAGGACCACCGGGAGGCCGCGGGCGCGGACCTCGCCGATCATCTTCAGGACCTGGTTGGACTCGCGGACGCCCAGGGCGGCGGTCGGCTCGTCGAGGATGATGACCTTGCTGCCGAAGGCGGCGGCGCGCGCCACGGCGACCGCCTGGCGCTGGCCGCCGGACAGGGTCTCGACCGGCTGGGCCGTGTTCTGCAGCGTGCCGATGCCCAGATCGGACAGCGCCTTCGCGGCGTCGGCGCGCATGCCCTTCTTGTCCAGCATGCGCAGGACGGAGCCCAGCACGCCGGGGCGGCGGCGCTCCCGGCCCAGGTACAGGTTCCCGGCGATGTCCAGGGCGGGCGCCACGGCCAGGGTCTGGTACACGGTCTCGATCCCGGCCTCGCGGGCGTCCTGCGGGCGGCGGAAGTGCACCGGCTCGCCGTCCAGCAGGATCGAGCCGGCGTCCGGGACCAGGGCGCCGGTCAGGCACTTGATGAGGGTCGACTTGCCGGCGCCGTTGTCGCCGATCACGGCCAGGACCTCGCCGGGGAACAGCTCGAGATCCACGCCGTCCAGGCCCACCACGCGGCCGAACGTCTTCACCAGGCCGCGCGCGGCCAGCACCGGAACGGTCATGCCTTCACCCGCCGGATCCACTGGTCGACCGCGACGGCGACCAGGACGAGGAGGCCGACGGCGAGGACGCGGTACTGGTCGTCGACCCCGGCCAATGACAGGCCGCTGCGGAACGCGCCCACGATCAGGGCGCCCAGCAGCGTGCCCAGGACCGCGCCGCGGCCGCCGAACAGGCTGGTGCCGCCGATGACGACGGCCGTGATGCTCTCCAGGTTGGCGTCGGCGATCGCGTTGGGGCTGGCCGCGCCGGCCCGGCCGATGAGGATCCAGGCGGTCAGGCCGTAGATCGCCCCGGCCAGGGTGTAGACGCTGACCAGTACCCGGTCGACGCGGATGCCGGCCAGGCGGGCGGCCTCCTTGTCGTCGCCGACCGCGTAGACGTGGCGCCCCCAGGCGGTGTTCGCCAGCGCGAAGCCGACGATGCAGTACAGCACCAGGACCAGGACCACGCCGACGGTGATGTGGAAGCGGCCCACGCTGAACGTCTCGCCGGTCCAGTTGACGAAGCCGGGCAGGTCGGCCTGCTGCACGCTCTGGCCCTTGGAGTACAGCAGCCCGATGGCGGTGAACACGCTCAGCGTGCCGAGCGTGACGATGAACGGCGGCAGCCCGATCCGGGTGACCAGGGCGCCGTTGAGCAGGCCGGCGACCAGCCCGACGGCGATGCCGGCAAGCACCGCGAGGAAGCCGGGCACGCCGTTGCCCTCGGCGAGCTTCGCCGACAGCATCATCGCCAGGATGGTGATCGCGCCGACCGAGAGGTCGATGCCGGCCGTGAGGATCACGAGGGTCTGGCCGACCGCGAGCGCGCCGATGACGGCGACCTGCTGCAGCACCAGCGACAGGGAGTTGGGCGCCGCGAAGCGCGGGTTGATCAGTGAGAACACGACGGCCGCCGCCACGAGGACGAGCAGCGGGCTGATCGCGGGGTGGGCGTGCAGCAGGTGCTGGACGCGCTGGAGCGGCGACTGGCGGCGCCGGGCGAACTGCTCGGCCGCCGTCGTGGCCGGTGCCGAGGCTGAGGCTGAGGCTGAGGCTGAGGCTGAGGCTGGGGTTGGGGCCGTCACTTCTTGCCCCAGCACAGGTCGGTGCCCTTGGCGGCGTCGATCGAGTCCACTCCCGGCGCCGGCTTGTCCGTCACCAGCGCGACGCCGGTGTCGTAGAAGTCCAGGCCGCTTGTCACCTGCGGTTTGGAGCCGCCCGTCGCGATCTGCTTGACGGCCTTGACGCCGAGCTGCGCCATTTTGAGGGGGTACTGCTGCGACGTGGCATTGATCAGGCCGTCCTTGACCTGCTTGACGCCGTCGCAGCCGCCGTCGATCGACACGACGATCGGGCTCTGCACGCCCGCCGCCTTGAGGGCCTGCTGCGCGCCGACGGCCGCGGGCTCGTTGATCGTGTAGACGACGTTGATGCCGGGGTTCTTGGTCAGGCAGCGCTCCATCGCCGTGCGGCCGCCGTCCTCCGCACCGTTCGTCGGCTCGTTGCAGGCGATCGTGTAGGTGCCGCCGCCCCCGCCGGCCGCCGAGTACTTCCCCGACTTCTCCTCGTCGCCGTTGCGCTTCTTGTCCTTGGTGTCGATGCCCATGCCGGTCAGGAAGCCCTGGTCGCGGTTGTAGTCGACCGACACGATCTTGTCGTTGAACAGGTCGAGCAGTGCGATGACCGCGGGCTTGTCGGCCAGGGTGGTGGCGGTCCACCGGCCGATGAGCTCGCCGGCCTTGAAGTTGTCGGTGGCGAACGTGATGTCGACGGTGTTCGCCGGGTCGGGCGGGGTGTCGAGCGCGATCACGTACAGCCCGGCGTCGCGGGCCTTCTTGATCGCCGGGTTGACGCCGGGGCCGTTGGGCGTGATGAGGATGCCGGCGTCGCCGCGGGCGATGGCGTCCTCGATGGCCTGGACCTGCCCCGCCTCGTCGCCGTCGGCCTTGCCGGCGGCGATGGTGATTTTGATGCCCTCGGCCGCGGCGGCCTGCCGGGCGCCCTCCTGCATGGTGACGAAGAACGGGTTCGTGGAGTTCTTGGTGATGAGGGCGACCGAGACGCTCTTGCCGCCGCCGCCCTGGTCGTCGCCGCACGCGGCGGCCGGCAGCACCGTGAGCACGGCGGCGAGCGCGATGAGGGCTCTGCGCATGGTGTCTCCTCCAAATGACAACGTTGTCAAACACTCTCGTCAGACATCACGATGATTGTCAATACATCCAGCTCCAAGATCTTATATAACAATCTGGATACGTTGATATTCAGAAGACAACGTTGTCAAAGCGGTTTCCCGGTACGCTGGGCCACCGTGGACGCCCGACCGACTCTCCGCGACGTGGCCCAGCTGGCCGGGGTCAGCCCCAAGACCGTGTCCCGCGTCGTCAACGACGAGGCCGGTGTCAGCGAGGTCAAGCAGGGCCGGGTCCGGCGGGCGATCGAGCAGCTGGGCTACCGGCCGAACATGACGGCGAGCCGGCTGCGCCGGGCCGACGGCCGCACCGCCGCGATCGCCGCCCTGCTCGAGGACATCGCCAACCCGTTCTCCTCGGCCCTGCAGCGCGCCCTGGAGGACGTGGCCCGCGAGCGCGGCGTGCTGATCTTCGCCGGCAGCGTCGAGGAGGACCCGGAGCGCGAGCGCGCGCTCGTCCACGAGTTCGCCCGCCGCCAGGCCGACGGGCTGGTGATGGTCCCGGCCGGCGACGACCAGGCGTACCTCAACCGGGAGCTCAACCCCGACACGCCGGTCGTGTTCGTCGACCGCCCGCCGGTGGGCCTGCACGCCGACGCGGTCCTGGCCGACAACGAGGCCGGCGCCGCCGCGGCCGTGCACCACCTCGTCGCCCACGGCCACCGCGACATCGCCTACCTGGGCGACCTGCGCTCCATCGCGACCGCCCGCCAGCGCTTCACCGGCTACCGCGAGGCCCTGGCCGAACACGGCATCGGGCGCAACCAGGCGCACGTGGCCCACGACCTGCACACCGCCGACGCCGCCGAGGCCGCGTTCCTGGCGATGCTCGACGCCCCGAACCCGCCGACGGCCTGCTTCAGCGCCCAGAACCTGGTGACGCTCGGCGCGATCCGGGCCCTGCGCCGCCGCGACCGGCACACCTCGGTCGCCCTCGTCGGCTTCGACGACTTCCCCCTGGCCGACCTGCTGCAGCCCGCGGTCACGGTGGTGGCCCAGGACCCCTACGCGATGGGCCGCCGCGCCGCGGAGCTTCTGTTTCGCCGCCTGGACGGCGAAACCTGGGACCCCTCGGCCCACGTGGTGCCGACCCGCCTGATCCCGCGAGGATCAGGCGAGATCCCCTACCGCTCGGCAAGCACCTGATCGATGGCGTACTTCCCCAGCGCCCCGAAGTACGCATTGCGCTGCCGGTAGTAGGCGAAGGCCCCGAGCCCGACACTGAACGCCCACGCCCTCCCCCGCCGCCAGGTCGCCGCGTCGGCCCCGACGAGCTCGCGGAACGTCCCGCGGGCAGCGGGGCCCATCGCGAGCCAGGCCGGCATCAGGTCGATGGCCGGGTCCCCGGTCGTGAGGCAGCTCCAGTCGAGCACGGCCGTCAGCCTCCCGCCGCGCGCCAGCAGGTTGGCCGGGTGCAGGTCGCCGTGCACCCACACCGGCGGCCCGCCCCACTCCTCGACGTCCCGGTCGCCCTGCCAGACCGCGGTGAGCAGGGCCGGGTCGTAGTCGCCGGCCAGCTGCGCGATCCACTCGGACACGTCGCGCCCGCGCAGGCTCCCGCCCCGCCCGCCGTACCGCGCCGCCGGCCCGCCGCCCGCATCGATGTCGCGCAGCGCCAGGACGAAGTCCGCCAGGTCCGCCGCGAGGTCGTCGAGCCGGTCCGGGTTGGCGCCGTCGAGCCAGCGGTACACCGCCCACGGATGCGGGTAGCCGAGGCCGGGCGCCCCGACGGCCACCTGGTCCGGCACGGCGGCCGGCAGGTGCGCGGCGAGCCCGGGCAGCCACCGCCGCTCGAGCTCGAGCTGCCCCACGCCGTTCCCCCCGAGCGGCATCCGCACCCCGAGGTCCGGGCCGAGCCGGAAGATCGTGTTGTCGGTCCCGCTCGACGCGAACCGTGACACCGGCAACCCGGCCCACTGCGGAAACTGGGTGGCCACGAGCGCGCGGACCAGATCGACAGCAACCATCCGCAGATCCTCCCAACCTGCGGCTTCGCATAACAAACGCTTAATTGGCGACTTACTTTAACTATTAGGCTTGTTTACCTTGTGCTCGGCGCGATCGATGCCCGATGATGCGACGGAGCGGATCCGCCCATCCCTCCATCCGTCCTCACACCCGAAGGACCTCACCCGTGCGCAGAAAGCTGGCGCTGGCCGCGCTTGCCCTGTTGACGGCGGTGGGCGTGGGTCTCGTAATCCGCCCCGCCCTCGCCGCCGCCACCCCGTTCAAGGTGCTCGCGTTCTACAACGGCACCTACGACGCCGCCCACATCGACTTCGATCAGGAAGCGCGAAGCTGGTTCCCGCAGCAGGGCGCCGCGAACGGCTTCACCTGGGAGGCCACGACCGACTGGAGCCGGCTCAACACCGGCAGCCTGGCCGCCTACAAGGTGATCATGTTCCTGGACGACGCGCCGCCCAGCGCGCAGCGGGCCGCGTTCCAGCAGTACATGCAGAACGGCGGGGCGTGGATGGGCTTCCACGTGTCCGCGTTCACGACCGATCCGGGGTCGTGGAGCTGGTACTACAACACGTTCCTCGGCTCCGGCGCGTTCCGGACCAACACCTGGGGACCGACCAGGATCACCTACCGGGTGGAGGACCGCAGCCACCCGTCGATGGCCGGGCTGCCGGCGACGTTCCCCTCGGCCGTCTCCGAGTGGTACTCGTGGAGCAACGACCTGCGCCAGAACCCCGCCATCGACATCCTGGCGTCGGTGGACGCCGGCAGCTTCCCGGTGGGCACCGACCCGAACCAGTCGTGGTACAGCGGCTACTACCCGATCCTGTGGACGAACCGCAACTACAAGATGCTGTACGCCAACTTCGGCCACAACGGCATGAACTACGACACGAACACGCGGACCTCGTCGACGTTCGAGAGCGCCGGCCAGAACCGCTGGATCATCCAGGGCATCCAGTGGCTGGCCGGGCAGAGCACGACGCCGCCCACGTCGAACCCGGGCTCGCCGACGCCGGGCACCACGCCGTCGGGCGGGTCGCCGACGCCCGGCACCTACTACCAGCTGGTGAACCGGGCGAGCGGCAAGTGCGTCGACGCCCGGGCGGCCGGGACCGCGAACGGCACGGCGATCCAGCAGTACACCTGCAACGGCACGAACGCGCAGCACTACCGGTTCCAGACCACCGACGCCAGCTACTACCGCATCGACAACCAGGGCAACCCGGCGCAGTCGCTCGACGTGACCGACAGGTCCACTTCGGACAATGCGCCGATCCAGCTGTGGTCGTACAGCGGCGGCACCAACCAGCAGTGGCAGCCGGTCGCGGAAGGCGGCGGGTACTACCACTTCGTGAACCGGGCGACGGGCAAGTGCCTGGACACGCCGGGCGCGTCCACGGCCGACAGCGTGCAGCTGGTGCAGTACGCCTGCAACGGCACCGGCGCGCAGTCCTTCCACCTGGGGTAAACGCTTTCCGGTAACTTTCACGATCCCGGGGCCGCCGCACGCGGCCCCGGGATCGACCACTTTCGAAACCTCCGGACTCGGGGCTACCGTCCGCCGCAACGTGGCCCCGCGGGAAAGAGGAGCGAAGTGCGAAGAGCAGTGGCCGCCTCGGCGGCGATTCTGGCGGCCGGAGCCGGTGCCGTGACGGCGGTGCACATGGCCTCCGCCGCGGCCGCGGGCTGCCGGGTGAGCTACACGGTGACCAACGAGTGGCAGGACGGCTTCGGCGCGAACGTCGACATCACCAACCTCGGCGACGCGATCGGCGGCTGGACGCTGACGTGGACGTTCGCGAGTGGACAGTCGGTGACCCAGGCGTGGAACGCGACGGTCACGCAGAGCGGGACGGCGGTCACCGCGAAGGACGCCGGGTACAACGCCGCCATCGCCACGAACGCGACCGTCTCCTTCGGCTTCAACGGGGCCCGCAGCGGTACGAACCCCGTGCCTGCCGCATTCGCGCTCAACGGCGTGACCTGCACGGGCACGACGACGCCGCCGACCTCGGCCCCGCCGGCGTCCTCATCGCCCTCGCCCACACCGTCCACCTCCACGCCACCCCCGGCCGAGAACGGCCGGCAGATGGAGAAGCTGGACCGGGGCCTGATCTCGGTGCGCTCCGGCAGCGGCAACCTGGTGTCCTGGCGGCTGCTGGGCACCGAGGCGTTCGGCACGAGCTTCAACGTGTACCGCGGCGGCACGAGGATCGCGTCGGTCACCGACTCGACGAACTATCTCGACAACGGTGCCGCCGCCGACGCCGCCTACACCGTCCGCGCGGTCGTGAACGGCGCCGAGCAGGCCGCTTCCCCGGCGTCGCTGCGGTTCACGGGCGGCGCCTACCTCGACGTGCCGATCCAGAGCCCGGGCTCCATCTACTCGGCCAACGACGCGTCGGTCGGCGACCTCGACGGTGACGGGCAGTACGAGATCGTGCTCAAGTGGGACCCGTCCGACGCCAAGGACAACTCGCAGTCCGGCGTCACGAGCAACGTCTACGTGGACGCGTACAAGCTCAACGGCACCCGGCTGTGGCGGATCAACCTGGGCCGCAACATCCGGGCCGGGGCGCACTACACCCAGTTCCAGGTCTACGACTACGACGGCGACGGCAAGGCCGAGGTCGCGATGAAGACGGCCGACGCCACGACCGACGGCACCGGGCGGGTCATCGGCGACGCGAACGCCGACTACCGCAACTCCTCCGGTTACGTGCTGTCCGGCCCGGAGTACCTGACCATGTTCAACGGGCAGACCGGCGCCGCGATGTCGACGGTCGGCTACGACCCGCCGCGCGGCACCGTCTCGTCGTGGGGTGACAGCTACGGCAACCGCGTCGACCGGTTCCTGGCCGGCACCGCATACCTCGACGGCAGGCGACCGTCACTGATCATGGCGCGGGGGTACTACACCCGCACCGTCATCGCCGCCTGGGACTTCCGCAACGGGTCGCTGACCAAGCGCTGGACGTTCGACAGCAACGCCTCCGGCAACAGCGCCTACGCCGGGCAGGGCGACCACCAGCTCGCCGTCGCCGACGTGGATGCCGACGGCAGGGACGAGATCGTCTACGGCTCGATGGCCGTGGACGACAACGGCGGCCGGCTGTGGAACACCAACAACGGCCACGGCGACGCCATGCACGTCGGCGACCTCGACCCGTCCCGCCCCGGCCTCGAGGAGTTCAAGGTCGACGAGGACGGCTCGAAGCCGTCGAGCTGGATGGCCGACGCCCGCACCGGCCAGGTGCTGTGGACGACGCCGGCCAACGGCGACAACGGCCGGGGCGTCTCCGACGACATCTGGCCGGGCAGCCCGGGCGCCGAGTCGTGGTCGGCGGCCGCCGACGGCGTGCGCTCCCCGAGCGGCGCGGTGGTGTCGTCGCGCAAGCCCGGCTCGACGAACTTCACGATCTGGTGGGACGCCGACACGACCCGTGAGCTCCTCGACGGCACGCACATCGACAAGTACGGGACGAGCGGCGACACCCGGCTGCTCACCGGCGCCGACGTGCACTCCAACAACGGCACGAAGTCCACGCCGTCGCTGTCGGCCGACCTGTTCGGCGACTGGCGCGAGGAGGTCATCTGGCCGACGACGAGCAACAGCGCGCTGCGCATCTACAGCACGACCAGCCCGACGACGACGAAGTTGTACACGCTGATGCACGACTGCCAGTACCGCGAGGCGATCGCGTGGCAGAACACCGCGTACAACCAGCCGCCACATCCGTCCTACTTCATCGGCTCCGGCATGGCCGCCCCCAGGCAACCGGTCATCTACGTCCGATAAGGGGGCATTCCGGGGCACCTGTCCCACGAGGTAGGGTGCCCCGGTGACGAACGGCTGGGAGCTGATAACCGACGCGGCCGACTCCGCGCATCCGCGACTGACGTTTGAACCCTCCGTCACCGGACCCGAACTCGCCGCCGCCCTGCGCAGCCTCCCGCCGGAGGTGTCGGCCGTCGTCGAGGTGGTCGCGCTCGGCCGCGGCCGCGACGGCGGACGGGTCGTGGCGGCGCAGGCCGCGGCCGACCTCGGCGAATCGGTGACGCTGCGGACCACGGCGACGGACGGCTGGACCGACCCGGCGGCGGTGCTGCGCTGCCTGCCCGACGGGCGGGAGAAGGTGGTGGCGTCCACGCCGCCGCAGCCCGGCCTCGTCGCGATCGACGCGGCCACGTACACCCTCGACGAGGACTGGCTGGTCCGCGTCTCCGGCAACGGCCTGCACGCGATGCCGGCCGGCCCCGCGGTCCCGGCGCCCGCACCGTACGAGCCGCGACCGGGCGCACCGTACCGGATCGTCGTGGGCACCCCGGGGGCGCCCATCGCCGACCCCGTGTGGCCGGTGCTGTCGGCACTGCTCATCGCCGCGCTGAACGGCATCCCCGGCGAGGTCCTCATCGAGGTGGCCGGGGAGCCGACGGCCTGGGGGCGCACCGCCGCGGCCGAGCTTGCCGAGCGCTACGGGGGCAGCCACACGGCCACCGTCGTACTGCCGGTCGTGCCGGCCGAGGAGCCCGTGCGCCGGCGGCGCCCGGGCCGGCTCCTGATCGCTGCGGCGGCGGTCGTCGTCGCGCTCGGAGCCGGGACGGTGGCGCTCGTCTGGCCGCACGGCGGTGACGGCGACGGCGCGGCCGGCTCGCCCGCGAACGGGTACACCGGGCCCGGCGTCGCCCCCGACGCCTCCGGCTCGGCCGCGGGCGCCCGGGGCCAGGCGTCGGTGCGGGCCAGCCGGTCGTCGGCCCGCCCGAGCGGCTCGGCGTCGGCCACCGCCTCCGGACCGCCGTCGCCCGGCCCCGAGGGCTCCGCCGGCCCCAGCCAGCCGCCGCTCAACCTCAACGTGTTCAACCTGGCCGCCGGGCGCGTCACCCGCGACAGCGGGCACGCCGACGTCTACGGCTCGGGCAACGTCGCCGACGCCGACCCCGGCACCTACTGGGAGAGCCGCAGCAACGCGTTCCCGGCGTGGGTGCAGGTCGACCTGGGCAACCCGGCCACGGCCCGGCGGGCGGTGCTGCGGCTGCCCCCGTCGGACTCGTGGCCGGCCCGCACCCAGCGCATCGAGCTGCAGGGCAGCAACGACGACAAGACTTTCACGACGGTCGTGGGCGCGGCGACGTACAGCTTCGACGCCGCCTCCGGGCAGCGGGCGAGCGTCACGCTGCCGGGGACGCCGTGGCGCTACATCCGCGTCGTCTTCACCGCCAACTCGCTGCAGGCCGCCGGGCAGCTCTCGAGCCTGGAGCTCTACCTGGCCTGAGCGCCGGGACCCGGTGCAGACGCCGGACGGCGGCGGGGCGGCAGCGGGCGCACCGGACACCGGCGCGGTCCGGCCGGTCGGGCGCGTCGCCCGACCGGCCGGGAATCCCCCCTGTTATGCGCAGGCGGCGCCGTTGAGCTTCACCCCGGACGGGGCCGGGCTCGACGGGCCGTTGGCGGTGAAGCCGATCGTCACCGAGGCGCCCGCGGCCAGCGACGGCGCCCAGGTCGGCGCGGCCGCGGTGAACGTGGTGCCGGACTGGGTGACGGTGGCGTTCCAGCCGCTCTGCAGCGTGACGCCGGACGGGACGGTGAGGGTGGCGGCCCACGGGTTGACGGCCGCCGTGCCGGTGTTCTTCACGGTGACGCTGGCCTGGAAGCCGCCCTGCCACGCGTTGTCAATCTTGACCGTGGCCGCGCAGCCGCCGGTGGGGTTCGGCGGCTGCGACGCCGAGCGGCTGACGCTCACCGAGACGCTCGGCGAGCCCGTGTTCGTGCCGCCGCCGACGGGCGGGATCAGGTACGGCTGCAGGATCGACTGCTTCTGCTGGTTCACCGTCTTCCAGTCGTCGCCGACGATGCCGCCGGTGTCGCCGGAGTTCGGGTTCCACGACCAGTACGTGAAGTTCATGCCCGTGACCCCGGTGCCCATGTACTCCATCAGCTTCTGCAGCCACACGGCGTCCTGCGGGTTCTGCAGGGTGCTGCCGAACTCGCCGAGCAGCACCGGTGCGACGTTCTGCTTCTGCAGGTAGCCCCAGAACTTGTCCCAGATGCCGGGGAGGTTGTTCGGGAAGTTCGGGTCGTCGAACCAGCTCTGGTGGAACACGGAGTTGGCGTACTCGTGCGCGGAGTACACGAGCTTGTTCGGCTTGCTGAGGCGCACCGGGAACTCGCCGGCCTTCGACAGGTTGCCGCCCCACCAGCCGCACGGCTCGTCGGGGATGTTGTCCCACGCGTTGGCGTTGCCGCCGCTGGTGCAGCTGACGCCCTCGACGACGATGAGCCAGTTGGGGTTGGCGTCGAGGATGGCGTTGCCGGCCCGCTCGGCCGCCAGGCGCCAGTCGCGGTTCACGTCGCCGCAGCCCCAGCAGGCGCCGGTGCCGTTCGGGTCGGTGCCGTCGGCGTGCGGCTCGTTGTGCAGGTCGGCGCCGATGACCGTCGGGTTGTTCGCGTAGTGCCGGGCGAGCATCTGCCAGTTGCTGATCCAGGTCGCCTCCGGGGTCGCCGGGACGTACCACAGGGCGCTCTGCCCCGCCGACGTCGGGCGGTGCCGGTCGAGCAGGATGCGCATGCCCTTGCTGCCGGCGTAGTCGATGACCTTGTCCAGGATCTGCAGCGGGGTCAGGCCGACGAGGTCGGCGTTGCTGTAGCCGTCGACGCTGTTGGCCTGGGCGCCGGGCTTGAGGGCGTCCTCGGAGAACGGCACCCGGATGGTGTTGTACCCGAGGCTCGCCATCTGGTCGAGGGTGTCCTTCCAGGGCCGGGCCCACAGCCCGTGGAAGGTCTTGTTGTCGGTCTCCATGCCGAACCAGTTGAGGCCCGTGAGCCGCACCTTGGTCCCGGTGGCGTCGATGAGCTGCGCCCCCTGGGTGCTCAGGTAGCCGGTGCCGGTGCCGCCGGTGGCCGCGGACGCCGTGCTGTTGAGGCCGATCACGGCGACGGCGCCGACGAGTGCCATGCTGCTGGCCGCGACGGCGGCCCAGAGTCTCCTCATGCCGGGAAGTTCAGGGCAGATGCGTCACACCGCGCACTCCCGCACGCGTGGATCGCACGTTTCTGCAGCTCAGAGCGGTACAGCCGCAGAAACTTACACTGTTGGCAGCGCGGCCAGGAGCTTGCCGTGGGCCTCGAGGATCTTCGCGGCGGCGGCCTTCGCGGCCGGGTCGGCGCCGGCGGTGCCCTCCGACGTCGCCAGGTGCGTGGTGCCGGTGAGATGCTCGCGCAGCGCCGCGACGGCCCGGGCGAGCCGCTGGTCGGCGGGCGCGTTGCGAACCGCGGCGAGGTCGTCCTCGAGGACCATCCCGGGCAGGTCGTGCCCGGCGTGCTCGGCCGGGTTCTCCTGGCCGCCGCCGGCGGCCATGGCCTTGCGCAGGTCGGCCAGCTCGTCGCGGTGCCCGGCCATGGCGGTGCCCATCAGCGCGGCGAGCGCCGGGTCGTCCTTCAGCAGCTCGAACAGCGGCAACGCGCTGGTGTCGAGCGAGATCATGAGGTTGAGGAACGCGAGGTCGGTCGGGCTGAGCGACGCGGTGAGCGACGGCGGCTCCGCCTTCGGCGCGACCGGTTCGTGCGCGGGCCGGGCCCAGAGCACGACGACGGCGAGCGCGGCGACGACCACCACGACGACGGCCAGAATCCGGCGCCATATATCGCGCTTTTCGGGGAGTTCTCCGCCCGGCGCGGCCGCGGCCGGTGACGGCGCGGTGACAGCTTCTTCCGGCTCCGGCTCGGCCGACAGCGCCACGCTGGCTCCGTTGATGGGTGCGTCGCCATCCTGGGTCACCGCTCGACGGTAAAGCCCAGGCCGGGACCTACTCTATTAGATCTGTATTAAGTTGTGCCGATGATTTCCGGCGACGACGAATAACGCTTTTAAAGCGGATTTCAGGGAACCGTCCGATCGCCCGACACGGCCGTCTCCGCAAATACCTGAAAATGATCTCGTGCTGCGTCTTCTGCGTGTCCCCGTCGTGCTCGTGTTCGCCGCGATGTGGGCGCTGGGATCGTACGCGCTGGGCTTCCTGTGGCTCCCCGACGACCGTACCGCCGCCCTGGCCGCCGCGTGCATCGGCGGCCTCGCGGTCACCGCCGCCCTGGGCAGCCTGATCAGCCGCCCCTGGCCGGTCGTGCTCGCCCTGCCGCTGGCCGTCGGCGCGCTCACCACCTCGGTGTACGCGGCCGGCCAGCACCACCTCGGCCTCCAGGCGCACGCCGCGCTCGCCGCGGGCCGGGTCCTGGTCCCACTCCTGGCCGCCTACACGCTCCTGCTCGGCATCGCCGGGACCATGGCCGACGCCGCGACCGTCCGCCGCTTCCGGCGGCACATGGCGGGCTGAGACCGGACAGTGCAAGAATGCCGCGGTGCGGGTTGAGAAGGGCGCGGTGCCGGTCCTGCTGTGGTGCCTGGCCACCACGGCGAGTATCGGCGTGGCCACCCTCGCCCTGCGCCCGGTCCTGCGCACCGCCGTGCCCCAGGACTCGATCCCGGTCGCGGCCGACGACAGCCGCAACGACCGGCCGGTGACGACCCAGACCCTCCCGCCGCCGTCGGCCGCCGCGTCGAAGCCGCCCACGCCGAGCGCCGGGGACACGAAGTCGGCGACGTCGATCCCGGCGACCACCCCGGGCGCGAAGACCACCGGCGCCGCCCCGCCGACCCAGAAGACCACCACCCCGCCCCGGGTCGTCGACGGCTGGACGGTGGCCCCGGGCGACGACGGCGTGGACGTGTACCTGCGGTCGTTCCGCTCCGACGGCGGCGACGCCGTGATGCGCATCCGGGCCGAGGTCGTCTCGGTCGTCACGGCGACGCCCCGGCAGGGTTATTCGGTGTCGCAGGCACAGACCGAGCCGAGCCGGATGGTCGTGCAGTTCGTCAACGGCAACGGTGGCGCCGCGTATCTGGTCGACTGCATGTGGTGGCAGGGCGCCCCGCACGGTGAGGTCACGAAGATCGGCGGTTAGCAGCGCCTTAACGCGCATTGGGCAAGCATTTGACGTGCAGTAGTGTGCCCGCATGCCGCTGATCCTGCTGGTCGAGGACGATGTCGCCGTCTCCGGCGCCCTGTCGCGGGCGCTCACCGACGCCGGCCACGTCGTTCGCCCCGTCGGCAACGCCGGCTCGGCGCTGCGCGTCATCGCCACCGACCCGCCGGACCTGGTCATCCTCGACCTGGGCCTGCCGGACATGGACGGCCTCGACGTGCTGCGCATGCTCCGCGGGATCTCCAACGCGCCGGTCATCGTGGCCACCGCCCGCCGCTCCGAGCGCGACATCATCCGCCTGCTCGACGCCGGCGCCGACGACTACGTGACGAAGCCGTTCTCCAGCGCCCAGATGTCGGCCCGGATCAACGCGGTGCTCCGCCGCGGCCAGGGCACCCCGGGCCCGGCCCAGCCGCCGGCCGGCGTCACCGTCGGCGGCCTGCACGTGAACCCGCAGCAGCGCTCGGCGGCGCTGGACGGGCGGCCGCTGCAGCTGACGAAGAAGGAGTTCGACCTCCTGGCGTACCTCGCGCAGCGGGCCGGGCGCGTCGTCAGCCGGCGCGAGCTGCTGACCGAGGTGTGGCAGCGCCCCGACAGCTCCGGCGAGGACCAGACAATCGACGTGCACGTGTCCTGGCTGCGGCGCAAGCTCGGCGAGAGTGCGACGCAGCCGCGATACCTGCGCACCTTCCGCGGCGTCGGCGTGATGCTCGTCGACCCGGCGCAGCCACCGGCATGAGATCGGCCCTCTGGCGCCTGTCGTTCGCGATCACCTCGATGATCGCGCTGGCGTTCCTCGTCCCCCTCGCGTACGTCACCAAGCAGATCGCCCACGACCGCGCCCTGGTCGAGGCCCGGTCCCAGGCCGACGCGATGGTCGCCGCGCTCGCCTCCGCTCCCGGCGACACGTCGGCGTCGCTGGTCCGCGCCGTGGTCACGCTGCCGGCGGGGCAGTCGGGGCGGCTGGCGGTACACCTGACGGGCCAGCCGACCGTCGGCACCAGCCACGCGCTGGCGGCCGACGTCGAGCGCACCGCCCGCCAGCGCCGCTCGCAGACCGTCGACGCCCCGGGCGGCCTGGCCTACCTGCAGACAGTCGTGCTCGACGGCGACCGGACGGCCGTCGTGGAGGTGTACGTCTCCGACGACGAGCTGTCCCGGGGCGTCAGCGCCGCCTGGCTCGCCCTGGCCGGCCTGGCCGTCGTCCTCGTCGCCGGCTCGACCCTCGTCGCCGACCGCCTCGGCGCGCGGATCGTCGCCTCCACCCGCCGGCTCGCCGAGGGCGCCCGCGCGTTCGGCGACGGCGACCTGCAGGCCCGCGTCGAGCCGGACGGCCCGCCGGAGCTGCGTGACGCGGCCCGCAGCTTCAACCGGATGGCCGAGCAGATGGTCGCGTTCGCCGACGCCGAACGCGAACTGGCCGCGGACCTCTCCCACCGCCTCCGCACCCCGCTGACCGCCCTGCGCCTCGACGCCGACGCCATGCCGCCGGGCCCGATCGGCGAGCGGATGCGCCAGGCGTTCGACGCGCTCGACGACGAGATCGAGCAGATCATCACCCAGGCCCGCCGCTCCGTCGTCGACCGCGGCCCCGAGACCACCGACCTGGTCGAGGTCGTCGCCGACCGCCTGGCCTTCTGGTCGGTCCTGGCGGAGGACCAGAACCGCCCGTGGCGCGTCACGGGCGGCCGCGAGCCCGTCTACGTCCCCGTCTCCGAGTCCGACCTCATCTCCGCCGTCGACTGCCTGCTGGGCAACGTCTTCCAGCACACCGGCGAGGGCACCGGCTTCGAGGTCCACGTCTCCGCCCGCGGCCTCTTCGTCGACGACGCCGGCCCCGGCATAGCCGACCCGGCCGGAGCCCTGCGCCGCGGCGCGAGCGGCGCCGGCTCCACCGGCCTGGGCCTGGACATCGTCCGCCGCGTGGCCGAGTCCGCCGGCGGCCGCCTGATCATCGAACGCAGCCCCCTGCGCGGCGCCCGCATCGCCATCGAACTGGACCCGTTCGCCGCGGAGACCCCCACCCCACGGTCGGCCCGTAAAATCGTCAGATGATCGAGCTCCCCCCGTTCGTGGAGGGCGTCTATCTGGTCGGCTCGTCCGCCCCGATCACCTGGCACACCCTGGCCCACCACGGCGTCACGGTCCGCGGCCCCGAGCCGTCCACCCTGGACATCCACACGCACGACGCCGCCCTCGTCTCCTGGACCCGCGCGAACGCCGACTTCTACTGGCGCCCCTGGCTCCACCACAGCCGCTTCACCCTCCTGCGGGACTGGGGCGTGGCCTGGGGCGTCCTGGGCCTGAGCCGGATCGCCTGCACCATCCGGACCGCGGACATCACCGCGAAGGCCACAGCGGGCGAGTGGGCCCTGTCCGTCTACGACCACCACGCACCGATCCTGCGCGAGGCCCTCCGCCTGCGCCGCGGCGAATCGCAGCGCCTCTTCCACTCCCGCCGGACCCGCCGCGCAGCCGCCGCCGCGTTCATGCATGCGGTGCTGGCCGACGTCTCGGCCCACGGCGCGGAGGATGTCTAGCCGAACGACCGAATCAGTCCGGCACTGCTGCGGCGACGGGCCCCCTAGTGTGATCGGATGTCGCGGTCTCATTTCTCGTTCGCGCAGGCCCTCAAGCTCATCGGCGAGCACGGAGCCTCGACCGCACTGGACCGCCTGCTGGGCACCGCCCTCTTCGCCGGCGCCGCGGTGTCCGGCCCGGCCGCGCTTGTCGTCCTCAGCCTGGTGGACCCGAAGAACGAGGCCACCAAACTCCTGTCCGGCACGGTCGACACACTGGCCGCCAAGGCCCGTGGCACGTCCGGTCGGACGAGACAGGACCTCCTCATGGCCGCCCACACCATCACGGTCCTGTCCGCCTTCTTCGACGCCCTGGTCGAGCACACCGGCACCGACCTGCCCGACGACGACAAGCGCCGCCTCGCCGAGCTGCACCCACAGCTGGGCTTCGTGGACCAGGCCCTCAACGCCGACGTCCCGTTCCCGTCAGCCGAACACCCACTGCTCGACAACCTCCACACCCAGATCCGCCCGCTGTACACCGATCTCGCGCAACAGTCATTGGAGTTCCTGTCGGGCCTCGAAGGCTTCCACGGCCCGGCCGGCCCTGCTCCAGTGGTCGAACGAGCGGCGGCGCTCTACCTCGACCGCATGCTCCAGCTGGGCCCGGAACCACCGTTCGCCCTGTGGCTGACACTGACCGAACACGGCGCCACCCACCACGCACTCGGCGCCCTGGAGCAACTGCTGCGCCAGGTCGCGGCGGGCACCGCCCCGACCGCCGTCCGCGCGAGCCTGGCGACGCATGCCCGCGCGGTGCTGGATGAGCGACTGCTGCGCACCGGCGGCGATGCCGTGCTGACACCCACCATCCGCGACGGCTTCGTCGAACCGGCATTCCGCCATGTCCGCTATGACGCCGACAGCCTGGTATCTGCCTCCTCGTGGTGGGGCCGGCGGCCGGTCCGCGAGGGTCTGGTGGATTTCTTGGCTGCCCACCTGGCCAGTGCGGTCAGTGCAGAACTGCCGCTGCTGGTGCTCGGCGACCCCGGTGCCGGCAAGTCGCTGCTGACCGAGGTCCTCGCGGCCCGCCTTCCGGCCGAGTCGTTCGCGGTCCTGCGCGTGCCGCTGCGCGAGGTCAATCCGGGTGACCGCCTCCATGAGCAGATCACCAAACATCTACGCCGGACGCTGCAGACGGAGCGGATCGAGCTGCAGGATGTGCGCACCGAATGCGGCCCCTGCATTCAGTGCAGGGCCGCCGACCGGATCTGCTGGCATCAGGCCCGGATGGTCGTGCTCCTGGACGGCTTCGATGAACTGGTGCAGGCGACCGGCATCACGCAGTCCGGCTATCTCGAAGACGTCAAGACATTCCAGAAGGATTCCCGCGTACTCGGCGTCCCCGTGGCGGTGATCGTCACGAGCCGCACGCTCGTCGCCGAACGCGCCGAGATTCCCAACGGCGCGCCGATCGTCCGCCTCGAGCGATTCGACAAGCCGCGGATCAAACGTTGGACGACGGCCTGGAACACGGCCCGGGCAGGCGCCGACGGTTTCGTTCCGCTGTCATCGCAGGCGTTGCTGACGAACAGCAGCGTGGCCGAGCTCGTCCGCGATCCGCTGCTCCTGCTGGTGCTGGCGATATACCTGGCCGAGCTGGGACAGCCTGGCTTCGGTACCGAAGCGCTGACGCCCGCACAGCTGTACCGGCGGCTGCTCGACACATTCATCGAGCGCCAGGTCGACAAGGACGAAACCGACCTGTCCGCGGACGAGCGGGCGCGGCGGCAGCGGACCCAGCGCCGCGAGTTGCAGCTAACCGCGTTCGGCATGTTCAACCGCGGCCGCCAGCACATCACGCACGATGAGCTCGACAGCGATCTCGCCGCCCTCATCAAAGCACCCAAACGCGGGGCGACGCTGGCCGAGCAGCTGACGGAAGCGCAGCGGGTCCTCAGTGAGTTCCTGTTCCTGCACAACGCCACGATCCGCGATCAGCGCGGCGTGTACGAATTTCTCCACGCCACGTTCGGCGAGTACCTGGTCGCCGAACTCATCACCACCGAGCTGGCCCGGCTGACCCGGTTGTGTGACGTGGACGAGGACGCCCGGCTGGATGACGCCCGGCTCTGCGCTCTGCTGTCCCACGAGCCGATCACACAGCGCGCTCCGATTCTGCGGTTCGCCCGAGAGCAGCTCACCGAATCCCCGGTCAAGGTGCTGGAAAAGCTCATCCGGGACGCCCGCTACCGCCCGGACAGCGCAGAAGGCCGCTATCTGCCGGTCTCGTACGATCCGGTCCGCCGTCGGGCCGCGTACCTGGCCAACCTGGTCCTGCTGCGCGTGCATCTGGACGATCAACCGGTGCCGACAAGCTGTTTGGCCGACTCGGCTGAGTCGTGGGCGGCAACGGTCGGGCTGTGGCGGGCCGGCCTTCCGGACGCATCGTGGGTGAACGTCATGGGCGCCTTGAGACGCATGAACAATATCGACGCCATCGAGGCAACCAAATTCACCGACAATCCCTCATGGTCGGCGGATTCACGCGAAGCCGACCTGGCCGGCAACCGCTATACAGCCGCCGCCCGTGCCATTGGAGACCGGTTTGCCCGGCCGAGCGAAACCTGGACTGGTGACGATCTCGATGCGCACGAGCAGACAGGAAAGTTGCTGGCGTTTCCAACAGCCGCCCAGGCAACCGGGCAGCTTCTACCCTACGACCTCGATTTTTTGGACGAGTTTGTCGCCTTTTGCAATGCTGCGTCAAGCCTCAATACATCCAGCCGCCGACAAATCGGTAGAATTCTTGCTCGCGACGCTCGAAACCTCCCGTCCCGGCTCGTGGAACAGCTCGCGGCTCACGCGATACCCGGCAGCTCCTCGGCGGAACTGGCAGCGGCCGTCGCCGCGCACCCGAAGCTGCTCAATACGGTGCCTGGCCTCCGTGAGGCGGTGTCCGCTGATCCCGCAGAGTTCACCGATGTCGTAGCTGCCCTCTGGGCGGCCGAAAGCCGAGCCGCTCCAGCGGATGCGGGCCTGCTGCACGATCTGCGGTGCGACATTGATCGCACCGTTCGCAGGACACTCGATTTACAAGTGGATTCTGTATGGTTTTCGCCGGCTTACCTCACCTATTTGCGCTGTGCGCGGCCCAGCCACTGGACCGAGTATGTCCGCCTTCGCGAGCGCATCAACACCTTCAGAACCTCACACCTCCGGCGTATTGCGCCAGAGGATGGGGCGTTCCTGGCCGGGGATGACGGCGCGATTTTCGCCGGCAACTATCTGCGCAGCCGTGGCGTGGACTTCGAGGACGGCGGGGAGATTGCGGCGCTGCGGGAGTATGCCGAGCGCGAGCGCAGTTCGTAGTCAGCCCGCGTCGGCGGCGACGCGGGCGGCGTGCTCGATTTTGGCGTGGAAGGCCTTCAGCTCGTCCTGGGTGTCGAAGGCCATGTTGTCCTTGCCGGGGCGCCAGCCGACCGCGCCGTCGATGGTTTCGCGGATGATGTCGGCCTGGCCGCAGTGGCGTTCCACGTCGGCGATGACGTGGATCATGATTTGGGCCAGGGTCACGCCCGGGTCGTCGGGGCTCCACCACGGGACTCGGCCGGGTGCGTCCAGGTCCAGGGCGTCGAACGTGAGGTCGGCGTGGGCCCAGACGCGCTTGTACAGGCCCACGATGTCCTCGCGGGACTCGTCGGGAGTGGTGTACATGTCCAGGTTGACCTCGGCGTCGGGGTCGTCGAACCACGGGAGGGGCTCGGGGAATCGGCGGCCGAAGGTCTCGCCGAAGTAGCCGGCCTCGATCGAGGCGCAGTGCTTCACCAGGCCGAGCAGGTTGGTGCCGGTGGGGACCAGAGGGCGGCGGATGTCGTACTCGCCCAGGCCGTCCAGTTTCCAGATCAGGTTCTCGCGGGCGACCTGCAGGTAGCGGCGCAGGTGGGACTTGGCGCTGCCGCTCATGCCCGCCACCGCGCGACCAGGTCGTCCATCAGCTTGTCCATCCGTTCGTCGACGACCTGGCGGGCCGGGTCGGCGTCGTGCCAGGCGGCGATCTCGGTGGCGCCCTGGTGGAAGGGGATCGTCGCGGTCCAGCCGGGGGCGATGGAGCGGATCTTCGTGTTGTCGAAGACCATCGAGTGGGCCTTGTCGCCCAGGAGGCCGGCGCCCCAGTCGGGGTCGGCAGCGGCGATGGCGTCCGACGGGACGTGGACGATCTTCGGCGGCGGGGCGCCCAGGGCGGACGCCAACTGCTCCGCGATCTGGTTCCAGGTCAGCACGTCGTCACCGGTGATGTGGAAGGTGTCGCCGACGGCGCGCGGGTGGCCCAGGAGCGGGACGAAGGCGCGGGCGAAGTCCTCGTGGTGGGTCAGGGTCCACAGGCTTGTCCCGTCGCCGTGCACGACGATCTCCTTGCCGGCGCGGAGGCGGGCGGGGACGGTCCAGCCGCCGTCGAAGGGGACCAGGGTGCGGTCGTAGGTGTGCGAGGGGCGCACGATCGTCGCCGGGAAGCCCTTGTCGCGGTACACCTGGACCAGCAGGTCCTCGCAGGCGATCTTGTTGCGGCTGTACTGCCAGAACGGGTTGCGCAGCGGTGAGGACTCGAGGATCGGCAGGCGGGCCGGTGGGGTCTGATACGCGGAGGCGGAGCTGATGAACACGTACTGCCCGGTGCGGCCGCGGAACAGCTCGATGTCGGCGCGCACGTCGTCGGGGGTGAAGGCGACCCAGTCGACGACGGCGTCGAACGTCAGCCCGCTGATCGCCGCGCGCACGGACGCCGGGTCGTGGATGTCCGCGCGCAGCAGCGAGACGCCCTCGGGCAGGGGGCGCTGCCTGGACTCGCCGCGGTTGAGGACGTACAGCTCCAAGCCGTCGTCGACGGCCTGCTGCGAGCACGCCGAGCTGATGATGCCGCTGCCGCCGATGAACAAGACCTTCACGGCACCGACCCTAACCGCTTTCGTCCAGCCGCGCTGCGGCGCGGCAGGGGGTTCCCACCCTGCACCCCCATGCCCACCGGCGGGCACTCAAGCCGGTCGGCTCAGCTTTCCACCCAGCCGTGGCTGCGGGCGAACGCCACGAGGTGCTGGCGGGCCTGGGCGATCTGGGCACCGGTCAGCGACGGGACGTGCTGGATGAGCAGCTCGGTCACCTCGGCCGTGAACTCGCGGCTGGAGAGCACGTCGCACAGGCCGTCGTCGTCGCCGGTCGGGGCGTGGTCGGTGGTCACCGGCGTGAACGGGGCCGACGCCGAGGCCACGGTGCGGGTGTGCTCGCGCCGCGGCGGGGGCGGGGTGTCGAGGATGCGCACCGTCGAGACCTTGAGGCCGCGCTCGCCCTCCTCGACCTCGTATTCGACGCGCATCCCGGGATGGACCAGGTGACGCTGGTCGCCGAAGTCGTTGGCGTGGACGAACACGTCCTCACCGCCGGCGTTCGGCGCGATGAACCCGTATCCCCGCACCTCGTCGAACCGCAGAATTCTGCCGGTCTCCACCACAGACCACCCACCCACACAAGAAACGTCAGGACTACAGCATAGGGCCACCCAGCCGTTTCTTCTGCACCTTGCCCATGGCGTTGCGCGGCAGGGCGTCGAGGAAGTGCACGGCGCGGGGGCGCTTGTGGACGTTGAGGTGGGCGGCGACGAAGTCGATCAGCTCGCGCTCCCCCACGCCGGGGGCCGCGACGACGTAGGCGGTGACGACCTCGCCGAGGTCCTCGTGGGGCACGCCGACGACCGCGGCCTCGCGGACCGCGGGGTGGGCCAGCAGCGCGTCCTCGACCTCGCCGGCGCCGATGCGGTAGCCGCCGCTCTTGATGAGGTCGGTGGAGGCGCGCCCGACGATGCGGTGCCAGCCGTCGGGCGCGATGCGCGCGAGGTCGCCGGTGCGGAACCAGCCGTCCGGGGTGCGGGCGGAGCCGGCGGGCTGCCCGCGGTACCGCCGAAGCAGCATCGGGCCTTTGACGAGCAGCTCCCCGATCGTCTCGCCGTCGCGCGGGGCCTCGGTGCCGTCCTCGGCCAGCAGGCGCGTCGCGACGCCCGCGACGGGGGTGCCGACCTGACCCGGGCGGCGCTCACCGTCGAAGCGGCTGGAGATCGTGATGAGGGTTTCGGTCATGCCGTATCGCTCGACCGGGCGGTGGCCGGTGAGGGCGTACAGGCGCTCGAAGACGGGTGCGGGCAGCGGGGCGCTGCCGGAGACCAGCAGCCGGGCCGGGCGCAGGGCGCGGGCGGCGGCGGGCTCGGCGCAGACGCGCGACCAGACGGTGGGAACGCCGAAGTAGAGGGTGCCGCGGGCGGCGGCGTACGCGGCCGGCGTCGGGCGGCCGGTGTGGACGAGCGGCGAGCCGACCCGCAGGGCACCCAGGACGCCGAGAATGAGGCCGTGGACGTGGAACAGCGGCAGGCCGTGCACGAGGCGGTCCTCGGGCGTCCAGGCCCAGGCGTCGGCGAGCGCGTCCAGGCCGGCCTCGACGGCGCCGTGGGTGAGCTCGACGCCCTTGGGCGATCCGGTGGTACCGCTCGTGTACATCACCAGCGCCACGTCGTCGGGGGCGGGGGCCGGGCCCGCGAACTGCGCCGTGCGGTCCGGGTCGACGGGCGTGGCACCGGGCAACCGGTTGCTCAACGTGACGGCGGCCCCGGAGTCGCGCAGGATGTGCTCGCGCTCGGCCGGGCCGGCGTCGGCCGGCACCGGCACGACGGCGGACCCGGCCAGCAGCGCCCCGGTCACGGCGACCACGGTCTCCAGCGACGGGGTGGCGTCGACGGCGACGGTGGCCGCGCCGTGGACGTCGGCGGCTACCGCGTTGGCGGCGTTGCGTAACCGTTGCGCGGACAGACCGCGACCGTTCACACTGACGGCGGGTCGATGGCCGGTACCGTAGGCGTGCAGACCATTGAGCAGGCGCATGGGCCCATCGTCACACGAGGTCAGTGTGGGGAAACGGCCGGATCACGATCCGATCGCCCGTCTTGACACCCCTCTTTGTGAGCGTTAACACTGTGCCAGCAACGCCCCAGCAACAATTTCGAAACCGTGTCGGTGGCAGCGTTCACACCCTTACGCCCAGCCAGCCGACCGCTGCACGCTGCCCTGAGGGGGAGAAGTGAAGTTCGCACGTATCGCCGCTTCAGCGATCGGCCTGGCCGTCGCCTTCAGCGTCGCCGCCTGTGGCTCGTCGGAGAAGACGGCCGACAAGGACACCAACGCCCCCGGCAACAACGCCGGCGCCCTGGTCGGCGTCACGATGCCGACCAAGTCGTCCGAGCGGTGGATCGCCGACGGCAACAATGTCAAGGCGGCGCTGGAGAAACTCGGCTACAAGGTCGACCTGCAGTACGCCGAGAATGACATCCCGACACAGGTCAACCAGATCGAGAACCAGATCACCAAGGGCGCGAAGCTGCTCATCATCGCGTCGATCGACGGCACGGCCATCACCACCCAGCTGCAGGAGGCGGCCGACAAGAAGATTCCGGTCATCGCCTACGACCGGCTGATCCGCAACTCGCCGAACGTCGACTACTACGCCACCTTCGACAACTACAAGGTCGGCGTACAGCAGGCCACCTCGCTGCTGGTGGGCCTGGGCCTGAAGAAGGAGGACGGCTCGGACGGCACCGCCACGGGCCCGTTCAACATCGAGCTGTTCGCCGGTTCGCCCGACGACAACAACGCGACGTTCTTCTTCAACGGCGCCATGGACACCCTCAAGCCCTACATCGACAAGGGCACACTCGTCGTCAAGAGCGGCGAGAAGGACTTCAAGACTGTCGCGATCCTGCGCTGGGACCCGGCGACGGCCCAGAAGCGCATGGAGGACCTGATCACGAAGGCGTACGGCGGCGGTGCGAAGGTGCAGGGCATCCTCTCGCCGTACGACGGCCTCTCGATCGGCATCCTGTCGGCGCTCAAGAGCGCCGGCTACGGCACCGCCGGCCAGGCGTACCCGATCGTCACCGGCCAGGACGCCGAGGTCGCCTCGGTCAAGTCGATCATCAAGGGCGAGCAGTACGCGACGATCTACAAGGACACCCGCAAGCTGGCCGACGTCACCGTCAAGATGGGTGACGCCGTACTCAAGGGCGGCAAGCCCGAGGTGAACAACACCAAGGACTACGACAACGGCAAGAAGGTCGTTCCCTCGTACCTCCTCGAGCCGGTCGTGGTGTACAAGTCCAACTACAAGTCGATCCTGATCGACGGTGGCTACTACACCGAGGACAAGCTCAAGTAGCAAGGTCTGCGGGGCCCGGGTGCACACCCGGGCCCCCTTGAGGGAGAACGAGCATGACCGAGGCGCTCCTGCAGATGCGGGGCATCACCAAGACGTTCCCGGGCGTGAAGGCCCTGGACGACGTCAACCTCACCGTCCGCCGGGGCGAGATCCACGCCATCTGCGGCGAGAACGGCGCCGGCAAGTCGACCCTGATGAAGGTCCTCTCCGGTGTGTACGGCCACGGCTCCTACGAGGGCGAGATCCTCTTCGAGGGCGAGCCCTGCCACTTCAGCGGCATCCGGGACTCGGAGCGGCGTGGGATCGTCATCATCCACCAGGAGCTGGCGCTCATCCCGTACCTGTCGATCGCCGAGAACATCTTCCTGGGCAACGAGCGGGTCGGCCGCGGCCTGATCGACTGGAACCGCACCAACGACGACGCGGCGAAGCTCCTGGCCCGCGTCGGGCTGCGGGAAAACCCGGTCACGCCGGCGATGGACCTCGGCGTCGGCAAGCAGCAGCTCGTCGAGATCGCCAAGGCGCTGTCCAAGGAGGTCCGGCTGCTGATCCTCGACGAGCCGACCGCGGCGCTCAACGACGAGGACTCCGCGCACCTGCTCGGCCTGCTGCGCGAGCTGCGCGACCAGGGCGTCACCTGCGTGATCATCTCGCACAAGCTCAACGAGATCGAGGCGATCGCCGACTCCACGACGATCCTGCGCGACGGGCGGACCATCGAGACGCTCGACATGCACGCGCCGGGCGGGGTCAGCGAGGACCGGATCATCTCCGGCATGGTCGGCCGCGACCTCGAGCACCGGTTCCCGCCGCACGAGCCGAAGATCGGCGCGGAGGTGCTGCGGATCGAGAACTGGACGGTGCACTCCCCGACCCAGCACGGCCGCACGGTCGTCGACAACGCCTCGCTGACCCTGCGGGCCGGCGAGATCGTCGGCCTGGCCGGGCTGATGGGGGCCGGGCGCACCGAGCTGGCGATGAGCGTGTTCGGCCGCAGCTACGGCGTGGACATCTCCGGCCAGGTGTACAAGGACGGGCGGCCGATCCAGCTGCGCTCGGTGCAGGAGGCGATCGGGCACGGCATCGCCTACGCGACCGAGGACCGCAAGCGCTACGGCCTGAACCTCATCGAGGACATCCAGCGCAACGTCTCCGGCGCGGCCCTGGGCAAGCTGACCGGCCGGGCGGGCTGGGTCGACGACAACCGCGAGTACGAGGTCGCCGAGCGCTACCGCGGCAGCCTCAACATCAAGGCGAAGACCGTCGGCACCATCACCGGCACGCTGTCGGGCGGCAACCAGCAGAAGGTCGTGCTGGCCAAGTGGATCTTCACCGACCCCGACGTGCTGATCCTCGACGAGCCGACCCGCGGCATCGACGTCGGTGCCAAGTACGAGATCTACACGATCATCAACCAGCTCGCGGACCAGGGCAAGGCGATCCTCGTCATCTCCTCCGAGCTGCCCGAGCTGCTCGGCATCTGCGACCGGATCTACGCACTGTCGGCCGGGCGCGTCACCGGCTCGGTCGAGCGGGCCGAGTTCTCCCCGGAGCGTCTGATGCGCCTCATGACCAGGATCAAGGAGTAACCCGTCAATGACCACAGTGGTCGAACCCGCGGTCGAGCCGACCGTCACGCCACCGACGCGGTTCTCGGTGAACCTGCGCCAGAGCGGCATCTACATCGCCTTCGCCGCGATCGTCGTGTTCTTCACGATCCTGACCAACGGCGCGCTGCTCGAGCCGCAGAACCTGTCCAACATGGTCATCCAGAACTCCTATGTGCTGATCCTGGCCATCGGGATGATTCTGGTCATCATCGCCGGGCACATCGACCTGTCCGTCGGCTCGGTCGTCGCCGTCACGGGCGCGCTGTCCGCGGTGCTGATGGTGAAGGCCGACATCCCGTGGCCCCTGGCCATCCTGATCACACTGATCGCGGGCGGGCTGATCGGGGCGTGGCAGGGCTTCTGGATCGCGCACTTCGGCATCCCGGCCTTCATCGTCACCCTGGCCGGCATGCTCATCTTCCGCGCGCTCACGATGATCACGCTGAGCAACCAGGGCATCGGCCCGTTCGCCGAGGACGTGCGCACGCTGTCCAACGGCTTCATCCCGGGCTTCCTCAACAACGTCGGCCTCGGCCCGCTCGGCGGCGCCGACCTGTTCACGCTGCTCGTCGGCGTCGCCACGGTCATCGGCATCGTGCTGGTGCAGTGGCGGGCCCGCCGCGGCCGGATCCGCTACGGCCAGGCCGTCGACTCGATGCCGGTCTTCTGGGCCAAGCTCGCCGGCTCGTCGCTGGTGCTCATGTTCGTCATCGTGCAGCTGGCCCGGTTCAAGAACCTGCCGTGGGTCCTTGTCCTGCTCGCCGTGCTCGTGCTGACGTACACGCTCGTCTCCCAGCGCACCGTCTTCGGCCGCCACATCTACGCCGTCGGCGGCAACCTGCAGGCCGCGAACCTCTCCGGCGTGAAGGTCAAGTCGGTGACGTTCTGGATCTTCGTCAACATGGGCGTCCTGTCGGCGATCGCCGGCATCATCTTCGCCGGCCGCCTCAACCTGGCCGGCCCGACCGCCGGCAACGCCTTCGAGCTCGACGCGATCGCGGCCGCGTTCATCGGCGGCGCCGCGGTCCAGGGCGGTGTCGGCAAGGTCGTCGGCGCCATCACCGGCGGCCTCATCATGGCCGTCATCAGCAACGGCATGTCCCTCAACAGCGAGCCCACCGAGCGGGTGATGCTCGTAAAGGGCATCGTCCTGCTGGCCGCCGTCGCCTTCGACGTGTGGGCCAAGCGCCGCGCGGGCCGTTCGCGCTGAAGCTTCCTTCGGTATCTGGTGAGAAATGAGAAGGGTGGACCGCCTTCGGGGCGTCGGCGGTCCACCCTTTTCCACTGCGCTCGTCAGCTCGCCTCGATGAACGTCCACAGTGCACCGAGCAGCGCCTCCGGGCTCTCCAGCTGCGGCAGGTGGCCGGTGCGCTCCAGCACCACGAAGTCCGCCTTGGGCAGGGCCGCCGCGAACGCCCGTCCATAGCCGGGATCGGCGATGCCGTCGCTGTCTCCCCACACCACAAGCGCCGGTTTGTGTACCGCCACGAGCCGCCCCCGCAGCGTGGGGTCCACCATCGACGGCCGCCCCGCGTAGACCTCGAGGGTCGCGCGGTTGCCCGCCATCACCGCCCGGGCCGCCTCGGGCATGGCGCCCGGGTCGATGACGCGCCCGGTGGGGTCGTAGTAGCTGGCCGCGGCGATCTGCGGGAACGACAGGTTGAAGAAGTCGGCGACCGGATGCCCCTCGACCTCGATCCCGACCCCGTCCACGATCACCAGCGCGCCGATCCGCGGTGAGTCGAGGATCGCCAGCTCGGCCGCGATCCAGCCGCCGATCGAGTTGCCGACGACCACGACGTCGTGCAGGTCGAGCTCGTCGAGGAACGCGTGGTAGGCCGCGGCCAGGTCCTTGACGCCGGCGATACCGGCGGGCCGCTCGGTGCCGTCGAACCCGGGGTGCGTCGGCGTGATGACCCGGACGGGGTGCTCGGCCGCGAACCGGTCCGCGAACCCGGTCACCGACGCCGGGCCGGCGCCGCCGTGCAGCAGCAGGACGGGGCGGCCGGTGCCACGCTCGGTGTATTGGATGCTCATGGCTGTGCTCCTTCGGTGAGGGTTGCTCGATACATCGGATATTTCCTATTTTTAAGGTCTCGCGATGACGTGGTCGTTCTCGTGACTATGCCGAGGTGCCGGGCGCACGGAGCCCCTGAGCCGCAGCGGCCTCGGGGACCGGCTCCTCGGGCTGCTGCGGGTGTCCGGCGCGGTGGCTCAGACGGATCAGGCCGGCCGCGATCACGGCGGTGACGAGCAGGACACCGGTCAGGACGGCGGCGAAGGCGTGCACGGCACTCGCGAGGCCCGACGTGGCGCGGGCGGCCAGGATCGCGCCCAGGACGGCCGGGCCGAGCGCCGCGCCGATCTGGCGCACCGCGTTGCTCGCCGCTCCGGCCAGCCCGGCGAACTGCGGCGGCACCGACTGCACGGCCACCGCCGAACTCGTCGCCATCACCAGGCCGGCCCCGAAGCCCAGCACGGCCAGCCGCCAGGCCAGTGCGCCCGCCCCGGCGCCGTCCACGCTCAGCAGCGACGCCGCCCCGGCGGCCGCGACGACGAGCCCGGCCGTCAGGACGCTCCGGCCGTCGATGCGCCGCTGCAGCCGGCCCGCGGCCACACTGCCCAGGGCGTTGCCGGCAAACAGGCAGCCCAGGCGCAGCGCGATGCCGAACTGCCCCACGTGCTGCCGGCTCAGCGCCAGGCTCAGGAAGAACAGGCCGCCGCCGATCGCGAACAGCACGACCGTCGCCGCGAGGGCGGCCGCCGCGAACCCGCCCGAGGTGAACAGCGCCGGCGGCAGCAGCGGTGCCGCGGCCCGGCGCTCGATAAGCCCGAGCGCCACGAACGCGAGCACCGCCACCGCAGCCGCGCACCAGCCCGCGGCGCCCCCCTCGATCACGGCGAACACCAGCGCGGCCACCCCGGCCGCGGCGGCCACCTGCCCGGCGACGTCCACGGGGCGCCGGGCCGGCCGCGGCACCTCGGCCGCGCCCCGGCCCAGCAGCGCGGCGACCGCGGCGAGCAGCGCGATGGGCGGGTACAGCCACCACCAGCTCGCCACCGCGGTCACCGCGCTCGTCAGGAACGGGCCGCCGCCCAGGCCGCCGACCGTCGCCGCCGCCCAGAACGCGATCCACCGGGCCCGCCGGCGCGGGTCGGGCGCGGCCGCGGCGAGCAGCGACAGCGTGGCCGACATGACCCCGGCCGCGCCGATGCCGGCCACGCCCTGGGCGAGCCAGAGCAGCTCGATCGAGCCCAGCTGTCCGGCCAGCGCGCCGAGCAGGCTCCCGAGGACGGTGCCGCCCAGGCCGGCCAGGGCGACCCGGCGGGGCCCGAGCCGCTCGGCCAGGGCGCCGGCGGGCAGGACGAGCGCGGCGAGGGCCACGGCGAAGGCGTCGGCGACCCACTGCAGCCGCAGCGTGCCCGCCCCGGTGGCCGCGGCGATGGCCCCGAGCGCGCCGTTCGCCGCAGAGAACGGCAGGTAGGACACGAGCATCGCGGCACAGGCGAAGCGCACCGTCCGGGCATCAGCTCTCATATAAGGAACCTTATATCAGCATGTTGATACAAGCAACCTGAGATAGCATGGCCGGCATGACGAGGGCGATCACCGAGATCGGGCTGGCGGTCAAGCGCCTGCAGATCCGCCACCACCGTGAGGCCAATGCGGCCCTGGCCCCGCTCGGCGTGAGCCTGGTGCAGTGGGACGCGCTGCGGCACCTGCACCGCAACCCCGAGGCGTCACTGCACGACCTGGCCCAGCTCACGTTCCAGACCGACCAGTCGTTCGGTACCCTCGCGGCTCGCATGATCGACCGCGGGCTGATCGAGCGCCGGCCGGGGCCGGGCCGGGCGATCCGGCACCGCCTGACCGACCGGGGTGAGGCCGTCCGCGCGCAGGGCCAGCAGCTGATGACCGAGGTCCTCGAGCGCTCGTTCGCGGCCCTCTCCCCGCAGGAGCTGGCCACCTTCGACGCGCTGCTGGTCCGTCTGCTCGGGAGCTAGGTGCCGCACTGGCCGATCGAGATCGACCCGCGTCATCATGGGGGCATGGCCGGCGACCCCGCGCTGGAGCGCGTCCGCGCCGCGATCCGGCGGCTCGACGCCCCGCGGACCCTGGCCGAGCTCGCCCGCGCCGAACCCCGCCTCGGCGCCGACCCCTGGTACCGGACCGTCGCCGACTACGTCCAGCGCCGCCTCTGGCAGCCGGCGTCCGAGCCGGCGCCGGGCAGCCTGGCCGTCGGCTCGCTGCAGCAGGTCCTGCGCTGGCTGCTCGCCGAGGAGATCGCCGCCGCGGCCGGGCTGTTCGCCGAGGGCCGGTACGCCGACACCCGCCGGGTCTGCGAGCGCGCCGCCCGCATCGACGGCCAGTGCGCCCAACTGGCCCTGCTGCGCGGCATGGCGATGGCCGCGGACGCCCCCAAAGACTGGGCCACCCTGATCGAGGCCCGCCGCTGGCTCACGGTCGCCGCCACCGACCCGGCGCTGCAGGACGAGTGCCGCCGGGCCGCCGAGCACCTCGACGCCGCCCTCGACCGCCGCGAACGCACCGAGGTCACCCGCCTCGCCGAGGGCTACGCCGCGATCCGCCGCGTCTACGACCGCACCACCCTGTACTACGTGGAGGCCGTCAACATGCGCGCCTCCCTCGTCGCCCTGGGCGGCAAGGTCGACCGGGCCCGCCGCCGCTGCCGCCCCGGCCGGCCCGGCGCCCGCTCCCTGGACGCCCTCGCCCGCACGATCACGTCCGACCTCGCCGTCCTGCGCGCGGCCCTGGGCCTCTGAGCGCCACCGGAACTCCCCCGCGTGGTCGCGCTTCGGGCCTCTGAGCACTCCGTCAGATGCCGACCCTCGCGCGGATGACGGCTATCAGGGAGTCCTGGACCGACTCCAGGGAGCGGTCCGGTTCGAAGACGAGCCAGTCGACGGCCACCACCAGGCAGACGCCGAACAGGGCGGCGGCGGCCATGCGGACGTCCAGGGTCGGCTCGAAGTGGCCCTCCTGCACGCCGCGGGTCAGGACGCCGGCGATGACGCCCACCGCCTCGTCGCGCAGCAGGTGCAGGGTCTGGTGCCACTCGCGGTTGGTGCGCCACATCTCGGAGAGCAGGAGCTGGGCGAAGGCGCGGTGCTGGTGGATGTAGGCCAGCTCGGCGCGGATCAGTGCCACCGCCTGCTCCGGCGGTGTGCTGAAGGCGGCCACGGCCGTGTGGAAGTCGGCGGTCAGCAGGCCCACGCCGTGGCGCAGGAGCGCTTCGAACAGGGCGTTCTTCGAGGGGAAGTTGTAGTAGACGGTGCCCTTCGCGACGCCGGCGGCGATGGCGATGTCGTCGACCGTCGTGTTGGAGAAGCCGTGCTCGGCGATCAGGTCCATCGCGGCGTCGTACAGGCGCTGGCGGGTGTCGTCGCGGCGGCGGGTGCGTCCGTCGGGCACGGCTTTCTGCTCCATCACGAGGTCCGATCACATCACCAGGTCCGGGTGGAGCTTGGCCGGGGTCAGGCGGCGGCCCCGCCACGCGGCCAGGCACGTCAGCGCGAACGCGGCGGCCGCGAAGCCGGCCAGGACCAGCGCCCCGGTCACCACCGTACCGCCCGGGCCGCCGTTGATCAGGTGGCGCAGGCCCGACACCACGTACGTCATCGGCAGGAACGGGTGGACGGCCTGCAGGAAGCCCGGCGTGGTCTCGATCGGGTACGTGCCGCCCGACGACGTGAGCTGCAGCATCAGCACGGCCAGGGCGACCAGGCGGCCGGCCGGGCCGAGGCGGGCGCCGAACCACTGGATTAGCGCGGTGAACGCCACGGCCGTCAGGCCGAGGAAGGCGTACATCGCCCACGGCGACACGGGCCGCAGCCCCAGGGCGAAGCGGACCACCAGGAACAGGGCGGTGGCCTGGACGACGCCGATGAGCAGGGCGGGCAGCCAGCCGGCCAGGGCGGCGCGCCAGGGCCGGGCGCCGGAGACGAGGTGGCGGCGGGTCAGCGGGCGCAGGACCATGTAGCTGATCATGGCGCCGACCCACAGGGCGAGGCCGAGGAAGTACGGGGCGAAGCCGGCGCCGTAGGTGCCCGCCGGGTGCTCGGTCTGCCGGTTCAGCGCGACCGGGTCACCCAGGACGCCGGCCCGTTCGGCGGCGGTGTCGGGGTCGTACCCGGGGATCTTCCCGGCCCCGGTGGCCAGCCCGTCGGCCAGGCGGGTCGCGCCGTCGCCGAGGCTTGTCAGGCCGGTCGCGAGACGGTGGCCGCCGTCCGCGAGATCCCCGAGCCCGGAGTCGAGCTGGCGGGCGCCCGACGCGAGCCGGTAGAGACCGCCGTTGAGGTCTTTCGCCCCCTGCACTGCCGCGGTGGTACCGCCCTGCAGTCGCGAAGCACCGCCCGCCAGCGCGTCCAGGCCGGCAGCGAGCCGGTCGACCTGGGTGCGGGCGGCGGCGACGTCGTCGGCGAGGTGCGGGGCGGCCTGCGCCACCTGGCGGGCGGTCGCGGCGACCGTGTGCATCTGCGCCCGCAGCTGGTCGAGGTCGCCGGTGCGCAGGCGGGTCTGGAGCGCGGCGGCGGCCTTGGCGGCGGCGTCGGCGGCGGCCAGGGCCGAGCGGTACTCGGGACTGTCGACGATCTGGGGGTACGACCGGCCGAGCTTCTGCAGTTGGCTCCTGGTCTATGCGGCCTGCTCGGCGGCCGTCTGCGCCAGGCCCGGCAGGGCGTCGAGGTGCTGGAGGATCAGGTCGGCGCCGTCGGCGATGGCGGTGGCGGACGCGGCGATGAGCTCGGCGTTGTCGCGCAGGACGGGCTCGATCCGGTCGGCCGCACCGTCCACCTTGGACGCGAGGAGACGGCCGCCGGCAGCGGCCTGGGCGGTGCCGTCGGCGAGCTGGGCGGCGCCCGCGTCGAGCGCGACGAGCCCGTCGTAGAGCTGCTGCGACCCCGCCGTCGCCCGGGCCAGCCCGGTGTCGATCGACCCGGCGCCGGCGTGCGCCTGGTCGATGCCCGTCGCCAGGTCGCCGGCTCCGCCCTTGGCGTCGGCCGCGCCGTTCGCGAGCTGCGAGGCCCCGTCGGCGGCCTGCTGCGTCTGGGACTTCAGGTCGGTGAAGCCGATGAGCATCCGGTCGAAGTAGCCGCGGGCGGCGGTGCTCGACGCGCTCGCCCGGACCTCGGTGAAGACGCTGCGGGCCAGCTGGCCGGAGAGGTAGTTGGTGGCGTCGTCGTTGACGACGGTGAGCCGGCCCCGGGTCGGGTCGCGCTGCGGGTCCGGCGGCGTGACGAGCGAGGCCGAGAAGTCGGCGGGGATGGTGAAGACGAGCTGGTAACGGCCGTCCTCGAGGCCCTGGCGGGCCTGCTCGGCGGTGGCCGGCTGCCAGCCGAAGACGTCGCGGTGCTGCAGCTCGTCGGCCAGGTCGCGGCCGGCGGCGAGCGTGCTGCCGTCGGCGGCCCGCGCGGGCCGGTCGGCGTTGACGACGGCGACGGGGATGTGGCGCATGTTGCCGTACGGGTCCCAGAACGCCCACAGGTACAGGGCGCCGTACAGCAGCGGGATGAGCGCGAGGACCACGAGCGCGGCGACGGTGATGGGCGCGCGGAAGAACCGGCGCAGTTCGAACAGGTTCATGCCAGACGCTCCCGGGCGGTGACGACGACGGCGGCTGCGGTCTCCTGCAGTGCCTTGTGCAGCTCCTGCTGCTCCACTTCGGACAGTCCATTGTCGACGTCGTCGGCGAAGACGATGCCGGGCTCGTGCAGGCTCGCGAGCACGAGCCCGAGCCGGTGGGCCGACAGGCGATCGAGGTCCCGTCCGAGCGCGTCCGGCCGCAGGGGTACCCCCTCCAGCAGCTCCAGCGCCCGGGCCCGCCGGGCGCGCAGCGAGAACGGGGCCCGGCCCAGCAGCACGAGCCGCTCCTCGACGTGCTCGGCGACGGTCAGGCCCGGCTCGGGCTCGTTGACGCCGGCGACGAACCCGAGCGCCGGGCGTACCGTGCGCCGCACCGTCCCCGCGGTGGTCCGGAAGAACCCGGCCAGGGCCAGCAGCAGCGAGGTCCGCCCGCTCCCGGCCGCACCGTCGATGGTCACCAGCTCACCCGCCCGCACGACCAGGTCGACGTCGCGGAACACCCAGCCGCGCCGCGTGCGGGCGCCCAGCCCCTCGGCGACGAGCACCTCGTCCGTCACGGCAGCCTCCTACGTTTCTTGAACTGACCAGTCAGTCTAAAAACATATTGGTGGCCCGGCGCTATTCCTTGCGTCACTAACCCCAATGGGGTTACATAGGGGGCATGCGAATCGAACTCGACCTCCCCGACGCCCTCGCCGCCGCCCTGGAGCGCTCCGGCCTACCCGCGGCGACCCTGTGCGAGCGCGCGCTGGAGCAGGCGGTGGCCCGCGCGGCCGCCCTGCGCTCCCTGGACGCCACCGCCGATGCCGCGAGCCTTCCGCACTTCACCGCCCGCGCCCGGACCGCCGTGACCCTGGCCTTCGAGCGCGGCGGCGCGGCCGCGACAAGCACGGACGTGCTGCACGGCCTCGTGGCGGAAGGCAAGAACCTGGCGGTCCGGCTGCTGCCGGCCCTGGGCGTGGACCCGGCCGCCCTCCCCCAGCCGGACGGCACCGACGATCCCGGCACGGCCGCGGCGGTGGTGGAGCTGGCCCAGCTGGAGGCGGCGGCCCTGGGCCACAACTACGTCGGCGGGGAGCACCTGCTGCTCGGCCTGCTCGCCGAGCCGGACGGCCGGGCCGGCCACGCACTGCGCGCCCAGGGAGTCGATCTGCCGGCCGCACGGGCCGCCGTGGTGGCGGCACTGACCGGCTTCACCCATGCTCGCGCCACGGATAGCTAGCGCGCTGCTGATGCTCGCCCTGGTGCTGCCGGTGCTGCTGGACTGCCTCTCCCGGTAGCACCGCCCGGTGCACGAAAAGTCGGGCGCTCCGCGCCACGACTTTTCGGACTTATCACACCATATTGGCGCCCGTCGGCGGGATCGACGCGGTCATCGACTGGGTGCCGGGGCGGGTCAGGTGGTGCAGGTGGCGCCGGTCAGGGCCAGGCCCCGGGTCGTCGCGCGGCGGCGCTGGTAGACGGCGCCCACCGTGGCGATCGCCCAGCGCATCCGGGCCACGGCGGCGTCCGGGTGGTCGCCGAACTCGCCGGCCACGCAGGCGGCGCAGCCACGGCTGCCCAGGCGGGCGAACGACTCCGCCACCGCCCGGCGCACCGCGACCGGGGCCGGGCATTCCGAGGACTGCACGCTGGAGACGAACAGGGCCTCCGCACGCGCAATCGCCAACACGTCGGGCATCTCGCACCTCCCTGGAACGTTCAGCCTGCTCACACCGTACGGAGACGGCGTGCCCACCCACATCCGGGCCGCAACCCCGGGCCGTCCCCGAACCCGGGCCCTGAGAGGACCCTGGAGATCACGAACGGAGGGCCGCAGCTCCAGTAGATCACCGAGCGTGCGCGCCCGATCACGGAGGTCGTCTACCCGACCGAAGGTATCTACGGGCTACCGTGCGCCGGGCCGGTTGGGTGCGGATAAAGCGTCAGCACTGCTCCACGACAAGACCGAACATCCGCTGGTACCGCACCAGCCGCTCCCTGGTCTCCGCCGGCTTCTCGCGCACGGCGGCCGCGGCCGCTCGGATCGCGGGCGCCCCGACGGTGCCGTGGACGGCCGGCTCGGCTCCGTCGTAGAACTCGCTGAGGACGATGGGGTCGGGCCAGTACACCAGGCCGTCCGGGCAGGCGTCGCCGTCGACGTCGAGGGTGAGGCCGTAGGAGCGGAACCGGGCCAGGCGGGCGTACGCGTCGCGGATCGCCAGCCCGTACCGGCCGGCGGCGAGGACCAGCCGCAGCGGCGCCACCGTCCAGTCGTGCGGGCCGGCGATCGCGGCCTCGATCAGCGCCGCGTCGTAGGGGTCGGGGCGGTAGCCGGCGCTCGCCGGGTCGATCGCCGGGACGGGGGCGCCGAGGTGGCGGTACGGGGCCAGGGCGCTCAGCTGCTGCTCCAGCGTCCGCCCGGACCGCTCGGCCAGGCGGGCCAGGACGTGCGGGGCCAGGGGCTGCCACTCGCCGTGCCCGCCGGTGACCCGCACCAGCGCGGCGGCGACGTCGGGCCCCGGGTGCAGGACGCCGGCCGCGGCGGGGATCGGCTGGGCCAGGGGCAGGCCGGCCGCGGCCTGCTGCAGGGGCCGGCCCTGCTCCGCCGCGGCCATGAGGATCTCGGCCGGGTGGACCCGCTCGACGGGGCCGCGCAGGGGGGCCGGTGGCGGCGCGTTGAGCCGGGCGGCCTCGTCGGTGACCCGCTGGTGGGCCTCGGCGACGGTCGTGCCGAGGTCGCGGGCGAGGCCGGCGATCCGCTGCGGGTCCGGCGGCTCGGTGAGGTGCCGGACGAAGTCGGTGACCGGGTCGGTGGCCGGCTCGTCCTGGGCGGTCCAGAACGCCACCAGGTATCCCGCACCGCGGAGGCGGTCGGCCCGGAACCGCAGCTCGTCGGCGGTCAGGTCCCAGTTGTCGTGGGCCCACTGCAGGCGGCGGTGGGAGACGGCCGGGTGCCAGGGTGCGCCGGTGTGGCCGGAGTCGGCGGCGAAGAGGGCGACGTCGTACCAGTCGGGGACGAAGCCCTGCTCCGGGCCCGCCCCGAACCACTTCGCGGCCACCCGCAGCGCGATACCCAGGCGGGCCGCGGCGACGAGGAGCCGGACCGAGGCCGGGCCGTCGTCCGGCGGCCAGCCCAGGGCGAGCAGGGTGGCGACCGGGTCGCCGCTGCCGACCGGGCGGGCCCGGGCCAGGTCGAGGCCGGTCAGCACAAACCGGCGGGCCCGGTAGCGCACGTCGCTGGTGCGGATCGCCGGTGCCGGCAGCGGGCTCGGGCCCGGTCCGGCGCCGAGCCCGGCCGTCACCTGGGCGTGCACCTCGTCGATGAGCTGCAGGACGTAGCCGTCGAGCGGCTCGGGGACCGGGAACCCGGCCGGGTCGGCCGGGGCGAGCGCGTCGGTGCCGGTGCGGCCCCAGACGGCGCGGCGCCAGCCGGTGAGGCGGGCGGCTGCGGGGTGCGTGGCTCGCAGTACCACCGAGAGGTCCTGGGCCAGACACCCGACGGCGCCGAGCGTCAGGGGCTCGCGGGGTGCGGACGCGTCGAGCGCGAGGCGCTCGGACCGGTGCCATTCGAAGATGAGCTGGGCCAGCCGGGGCTCGGCCGTCGCGACCGACCACAGCCACCGGTAGGTGAAGCCGTCCCACCCGGCGAGGCGGGGCACGCTCGCGGCGACAGCGGCCGCGACCCAGGCGTCGTCGTCGCCGGTGCGGTCGGCGATCCAGCCGTGATGCTCGGCCGGGCGGGCGGCGAGCAGGCCGCCGGCGAGGAGCATCGCGGGACCGTCGATCCACCAGATCCGGTCGGCGCCCGCGCGCGGCCGGGACCGGACGAGGTCCGGGTGGCGAGGGACGCCGGGCTCCCAGCGGGCGATCGGGGCGCCGGCGCGGTGGACCTCGACGGTGTCCGCGGCGACAACGAGGTGCGCGGCCAGGATCTGGTGGACGTCGACGGCCACGCCGGCGGACAGGACCAGCCGGACCCGGGTGCCGGCGGTCTCGGGGCCGCCGGTGTCGCGGTGGATGCGGTACAGGCCGCCGTGGGCCGGGATGCGGGTGTGCAGGCGGCTGTCGCCGGCGGTCGTCCAGATCAGGGCCTCGTCGGCGATGCTCGCGCCGGCGCCCGGGAACGCGGCCCGGGCGGCGCCGTTGTCCTCGCACTCGAGGTACTCGCGGCCCTGCTCGTCCACGCCCTGCCGGAACACGATCCGGCCCGCGTGGGTGAAGCGGCAGGCGTCGCGCGCATTGCGGTACAGCTCCAGGACCGCGCTCGTCGCGTCGCCGCCGCCGGCCGGCTGGAAGCGCGGGAGTTCCTCGCCGGCCAGATCCTGCTCGCAGCGGGCCGGGGCGCCGGCGACGAGGCCGCGGACCGGCCGGCACGCGCGTGCCGCCTCGGCGACCAGGTCGTCGAGCGCGGCGTACAGGGCCGGGTGCGGGCACTCGGCGGCCAGGACCAGCGCGTCGCCGCGGCGGTGCCAGGTCATCGCGGTGGCCAGCGTCTCGTGGACCTGCGCGAGGTCGATCGGCTCGGGGCCGCCGATGTGGTCGGCGAGCACCGCGCTCATCCGGCGCGGGTCGGCGGCGAGGACGCCGGCGAGGCGGAGCAGCGGGTCGTCGTCGCCGGGGTCGGCCGCCTGGTGGGCGAGCCACATCGTCAGGTCGTTGCGCTCGGCCTCGGGCATCCGGGCGGCGCGGCGGGGCAGCCGCGCCGGGTCGGGCTCGACGTCGTCCAGGCGCTGCGCGAGCGCCGCCTCCCGGCGGAACGGGGCGGCGACGAGGGCGGCCACGTCGGCGGCGGGGAGCCGGGCCGGCTCGAGCAGCTCGTACAGCCGGTCGAGGACCCGCAGCGGATGCGCGTCGTCGCTCCAGCGGTCGGTGAGCCCGGTCCGCTCGGCGAGGGCGGCCCGCCGCTGCCGGACCGTCCGCGCGTGCGCCGTCACCTGGTCGCGCACGGTGCTGCGGAGGCGGGCCGCGGCCGGATCGTCGCCGGCGAGGGTCCACAGCCGGGCCGCTTCCGCGCGGGCGGGCCAGTCGTCGACGGGCGGTACCGCGTCGCAGACGACCAGTTCCAGCGCGTCGGGCCGGTTGGACCACCACACGGCGCCGGTGCCCGCGAGGACCTCGCCGAGGGTCGCGGCCGCCGAGTGCCGCCGCAGTCGCCGGGCCAGCGCCCCGGTGCAGCCCTCACCGGCGATGCACACGACGGCCCCCGCTGCGGCGCCGAGGTCGAGCGGGATCAGCCGGTCCGGGCGGCGGCGTCCGGCGTCCGCGGGCACCGCGTAGTCGGCGCCGTCGATCCGCACGACCGGCCCGGCGAGGTACACCAGCAGCGTCGCGCCGTCGGGCACCCCTTCCAGCGCCGCCTCGATCGCGTCCAGGCAGCGGTTGCGGGTCGCCTCCGGGCCGGCACCGAGCTCGGTGACGGCGTAGCCGGACTCGCGCAGTGCCGCGCTGAGCGGCGACCCGTCGTCACCGGGGGCGGTACCGATCACCAGGGCGGGCCGAGACGTCATCGTTTGCTCCACGCAGGCGGCGGTCGCGTCCCGCTCATGCTGTCGAGGCCGTGCCCGCGGGGCAAGAGGCGTTCGGTCACCGATACTCCTCGACAAGGCCCAGCAGCGCCCGCACCGCCGCGGTGGGGCGGCGGGTGGTGGCCGTGGCCACGGCGAACGTCCAGCGCAGGGCGGTGGTGATGGGGATGACGCGCAGCGCGGGCTCGTCGGGGACCGAGAAGCGGGGAATCAGCGCAATGCCGAGACCTTCGCGGATGTACTCCTTCACGGTGGCGATGTCCGCGACCTCCACTGCCACCCGCCGGGCCAGGCCCGCGGCCGCGAAGGCGCGGTCGACCTCGGTGCGGTTGCCGTAGCCGGGCGGTGAGTCGACGAAGGGCTCGTCGGCCAGGTCGGCCAGGTCCAGCGTCGCGCGCTGCGCGAGGGGGTGGGCCACCGGGAGTACCGCCACGATCGGCTCTTCGGCAAGGGTCCGCAGGGACAGGGTGGCGGGCGGGCGGCCCGGCAGGGAGAGGAACGCCACGTCCAGCTCGCCGTCGGCCAGGCTGGCGGCGAGGCCCGCGGAGCCGGTCGGGGCGGCCCGCAGGCGCAGGTCGACGGCCGGGTGGTCGGCCCGGAAGCGGCCGAGCAGGCGGGGCAGGTCGACGAACGGCACCGAGATGAGCGTGCCGATGCGCAGGGTGCCGCGCAGCCCGCCGCCGACCTCCTGCACCGCGTCGCGGGCGGCCTGGGCGGCGTCGATCGTGGCCCGGGCCTCGGGCAGGAGGGCGGCGCCGGCGTCGGTGAGGACGACCCGCTGCGAGGTGCGCTCGAACAGGCGGGCGCCCAGGTCGCGCTCCAGGGCCCGCACGGCGGCGGAGACCCCGGACTGCACGACGCGCAGGCGCTGGGCCGCGCGCGTGAAGTTGCGCTCCTCGGCGACCGTCACGAAGTACACGAGATGCCGCAGTTCCACGCCGCTAGATCTATCACGTTTCGTGATCGCCATGAGCATGAAGATTCGTTGGCGGTGCTGGCCGCGCCGAGGCAACCTGCCATCATGACCACCGTGATCGACCGTCCGGCCGCCGCCGCCCAGACCGAGCGCCGGCGCCTCAGCCACGAGCAGGGGTTCTGGGCCGTCGCGTTCGCCTTCGCCGTCTCCCTGGCGTTCACCGTCGTCCCGACGCCGCTGTGGGCGATCTACCAGCGCCACGACGGGTACTCCACCATCGCCGTCACGATCGCGTTCGCCGCCTACGCGTTCGGCGTCATCCTGTCGCTGTTCCTCGCCGGCCACGTCTCCGACTGGCTGGGGCGCCGCCGGATCCTGCTGCCGGCCGTCCTGCTCGAGGCGGTCTCGGCGGTGCTGTTCCTCACGTCGACCGGCTTCGGCGTGGTCATCGTGGCCCGGGTGCTGTCCGGCCTGGGCATCGGCATGATCACGGCGACCGCGACCGCGCACCTCTCCGAGCTGCACGCCAAGGCCCGCCCGGACGCGTCACGGGCCCGCGGCGACCTGGTGGCGACGGTGGCCAACCTGGGCGGCTTCGCGTTCGGGCCGGTCGTGTCCGGCCTGCTCGCGCAGTACGTGGGGGCGCCGCTGCGCACGCCGTACCTGGTGTTCCTGGGCCTGCTGCTGGCGGCCGCGCTCGCGGTGGCCCTGGCCCCGGAGACGGTCGCCGCAACGGCCCGGCGGTACCGCCCCCAACGCGTCGGCGTGCCTGCGGCGGCCCGGCCCCGCTACTTCGCCGCCGCGACCGGCGCGTTCGCGTCACTGTCGGTCCTGGGCCTGTTCACGTCCCTCGCCCCCGCCTTCGTCGCCGGCACCCTGCACCACCCGTCCCGGGCCCTGGCCGGCGCGGTGGCGTCGCTGGTCTTCGGCTCCGGCGCGGTGGCCCAGGTCCTGCTGCGCCGCCGCTCCATCCGGGCCCAGCTGGGCACCGGCCTCCTCCTGATCGTCCTCGGTCTCGCCACGGTGACGGCGGCGGTGTGGACCGCGTCGCTCACCGCGTTCCTGCTCGGCGGCGTCCTGGCCGGGGCGGGGGCGGGGGCGCTGCTCAAGGGCGGCATCTCGACGGTGGTCGACCTGGCGCCGGCGGGGATTCGCGGTGAGGCGCTGGCGGGGCTGTTCCTGGGCGGGTACCTCGGGCTGGCCGTTCCCGTCCTGGGCTTGGGCGTGCTCACGCAGGTGGTGAGCGCGCCGGTGGCACTGCTGGGCTTCGCGGGCGCCATTGCGGCGCTCGTCGCCCTGGTCAGCCGGCCACTGCTGCGGCGCTGAGCCTGGCGCCGCGGCGCCGCGCACGGTGGCTGCGGCGCTGAGCCTGGCGCCGCGGTGCTGAGCCTGGCGCCGCGGTGCTGAGCCTGGCGCCGCGGTGCTGAGCCTGGCGCCGCGGTGCTGAGCCTGGTGGCTGCGGCGTCGGACTCCGGCGCTGGGCTTGGCGCTACTGCGCTGGGCTGGGCGCTACTGCGCTGGGCTTGGCGCTTCGGCGTTGCGCTCTGTACCGGCGTCGCTTCGTAACGGATTTGGCGGTGGCCATAGGGGCTCTGATCCGACGGTCTCCGGTCATCGCGGTCCGGGCTGGGTGTTGGTCGGCGGGTCAGCCGTTCGTTGCGGCGGCGGGGAGTTTGGCGTTGGCGTCACCGCGGGTCTTGGCGACCTGCTGGGCCAGGGCCTTGACGGTGGGGCTGGTGCCGTTGGTCAGCTCGGAGCCGGCCAGATTGGCGAGCTGGGTGAGGTGCTCGCGGAGGATGTCGAGAGCCTGTTTCTCGAACGCTTCACCGGTACCCGCCCGCAGCGCCGCAAGCCGATCCGCGTCGACGAGCCCCGGCATCTTGTGACCCTTGTGCGGGCTGTCCGTCGGCAGTCCGGCCTGATCGGAGATGGCCCGCAGGCGCGGCAGCTCCGCCGAGTACACCCCGTGCAACTCCCCCGCCACCGCCACCAGCCCCGGGTCGGCCGCCTTGGCCGTGACCAGGTCCAGGACGGGCAGCAGCTGCTCGTCCATCGGGATCATGAGCTCGACCCAGGCCAGGTCGGTACCCCCGAACTCGGACGCGACGACGGCCACCGGCCCACCCGGCGGCGGGGCGGCGGACTGCGTGCCGGCCCCGCATCCGCCGAGCACGACCAGGACCGTCCCCATGCACAGGACGGCCGGAATGCGCAGGTAGGCAGGGACTCGCAGGAAGGCGCGAACCCGCACGAAGGCCGGGACGTCCAGGACTCGTTCCGCTGGGACGGGAGCGGTCGGCACGGGAGCAGCCGGGACGCGCACCGCCTGGACGTGCACCGCCTGGACGGGGACTTTTCGGACGGGGGCTGCCTGGACGGGGACTCGGGCCACGGGTATGACGGCCGGGATTGAGACGGCAGAGACGCGCGCCGCCGGGACTGGGACTGCAGCGACTGGGACTGCGGCGACGGGCATGGCGGCCGGAACCTGAATGGCTGGGGCCGGGGCCGCTGGGGAGCGGACGGCTGGGATCGCCGGGGCGATCGCGGGTGAGGCGGCCGCAGCGGGGGCGGGGCGAAGTGGCAGGTGTCGACGTCGCATGGCGGTGCGGCCTTCCTGTGCCTTCGATGTGCAGTTGTCGTGTGACTCATTGTGGTGGGAGAGCGGTATCCGGGGAACCCTCGATGCCCGGGGCTGCGGCGCTCCCGGGCACCCGAGCCCGTGGTGGAGCGCCGCAACCGCGGATCCGATGGCGGAGACCCCAACCCGGTCACCGCCACGACGGTTGTGGGCGGAACACCCGGCGCAGGGCCGCGCGACGCCGTCCGCTCGCGGGCGCCGGAGGCAACCGGGGCTCCCGGGCGGCCCCCGCCTGGATGACCACCCGAACCACCGTTGCCGTACGCCCTCGCCGAACGCCCCAGTCATCCCCCGTCGGGCCCGCTGACCCGCTGATCTGACCGCCCCGGTTCGCGCTCCCCGCCGGCACCCGATCCATTGGAGAGCGCTCTCCGTAAACTCAGTCTCGCGGCTCACCAAGCCCCTGTCAACAACCGAAAAGGCTACGGAAGCGCCGTCCGGAGCAATCTTGGGAGAGCGCTCTCCGATCCCGGCTCCGCGGGCCCGGACTGCGTCTCGGATCGCGTCGCGCCGATCGGACGACGGCTGAGCGAGTGGATGGTCAGGGGCGGCAACACTCTGCGGGCTCGATCGGCTGCGAGCGGCAACAAATCTCCGACACGGGCTCGGCCGGGACCGTAGCCGGGACGGTCAAGCAACCTCGCGCAGCGCGTGGGCGGCCATCGCGTGCATCTCCGGCGCCCCGGTCGGGTCGGCCGCGATCGCCGCCGCCATGTTCAGCGCCCACCCCCGGCCCCGCTGCCACGTGTCCTCGTCGACATCGAGGGCGCCGCGGAACCGGGCACGGGCGGGCGCGTCGAACACCAGCCACGCCGCGGCCAGGTCGGTGGCCGGGTCACCGGCGGTGAGGTCGCCGAAGTCCAGCACCGCGGCCAGGCGCCCGTCGGGACCGGCGAGCAGGTTCGCCGCGTGCAGGTCGCCGTGGACCCAGCGGGGTCGATCGGGCCAGGGCGGTACAAGCGTCAGGTCTGTCCAGAGTTTTTGCAGTAATCGAGGAACACGACCGGATGCGAAGCGCTCCGCCATCGCCTCGGACCGCGTGGCCAGGGGCACGCCGCGGACCGGGTTGGCCGGGGCGTCCGGGGGTGCGGGCCGGTGCAGGGCGTTGAGGAACCCGGCCAGCTGCTCCGCGAACAGGATGCGTTGCGTGACCGGCACGGCGGTGACCACGGTGCCGGTGATCCAGGCGGTGATGCTCCACGGATAGGGGTAGCCGACGGTGGGCCGGCCGTTGCGGACGGGCACGGGGATCGGCAGCGGCAGGCGCGGCGCCAGGTGCGGCAACCATCGCTGCTCGTGCTCGATGAGCGCCGCGGCCACCTGCCGGCGGGGCACGCGCACGGCCAGGTCGGCGCCGAGCCGGAAGATGGCGTTGTCCCAGCCCGCCGCCACCGGCCGCAGCTCGCCGTCGAGGTCGGGGTGCTGCTCGCGCACCAGGCCGGCGACGAGCGCTGTCGACACGTCGATGTCGGCAAGCATCTACGCCGACTGACGCACGACGAGCTTCGGGTCGAAAATCACGGATTCGACACGCAGCCCGGGATCGTCGATGCGGGCCAGGACCAGGCGGGTCGTCTCCGCCGCCATGTCCTCGAGGGGATGGCGCACAGTCGTCAGCTGGGGCCGGGCGTCCAGGGCGGCGCTGCTGTCGTCGAAGCCGATCACCGCGACATCCTCCGGCACCCGCCGATCCAGGGACCGCAGCGCCATGAGTGCACCCTGCGCCATCAGGTCGTTGGCCACGAACACGCCGTCCAGGTCGGGGTACTGCTTCATGAGCATGAGCAGCGACGATTCGCCGGACTCGTAGGTGAAGCCGCCCTCGACGGTCGGGAACCAGGCGTGCCCGTGCCGGGCCAGGGCCTGGCGGAACCCGGTCAGCCGGTCCTGGGACGCCGGGACGTGCGCCGGGCCGGTGATCATGCCGAGCCGGGTGCAGCCACGACCCACGAGGTGATCGGCGGCGAGCGCACCGCCGGCGTCGTTGGCCAGATCGACGTACGAGATCGGGACCGGCTGGGCCGGCCGCCCGACGAGCGCGGCGGCGATCCCGGCGTCGCACAGCTGCTGCGGCAGCGTGTCCTCGGGGTGCAGGGAGAGCAGCACGGCCCCGTCGGCCTGGCCCTGGCCGAGGTCGCCGACCAGGCGGGTGCGGGCCTCCTGTGTGCCGACGATCTGCAGGGCGAGCTGGATGCCCTTCGGGCGCAGCACGCTCATCACGCCGCCGACGATCCGGCCGAAGAACGGGTCGGCGAAGAACCGGCGCATGAATGGGTCGTCGTCGTGGGACACCGAGTCCGACACGACGAGCGCGACGGTCCCGCTACGCCGGGTGACGAGCGAGCGGGCGGCCCGGTTCGGCACGTATCCGGTGGCGTCGACCGCCTGCCACACGATCTCGTGCAGCTTCGGGTCGACGTTGCGCACGCCGTTGATGACCCGCGAGACGGTCGCGCGGGAGACACCCGCGGCCTCCGCCACGTCCTCCAGCGTGGGTCGTCGCTTGTCGCTCACGCCGACACCTCCGCGGGCTCCGGCGCCGGCGCGGGCTGCGCCCTGCGCCTCCGGTTCGCGGCCACTCCGCTTCGCTCCGTACCGCTCATCACGAAGGTTTATAGCACGACGCCCGGAAAGCGCTCTCCAGGCAAATGGCCCAGAGAGCGCTTTCAGTGCAATTCGCCGGCAATTCGGGACCCGGCGATCGGCCGGGATCAGCGGTTCCCGCTCCCGCCCGGGCCGCAGCGTCGAGGACGAACCATGACGCTGCGGCCCGGCGGGGCGCTCCTACGAGCGGTACACCCCGAACTCCCAGAGCGAGTAGCCGTACGTGGTCGCCCGCACCTGCCCGTTGATCCGCACGTACCGTGCGTTGCCGTTGACGTTGACGTCGTCGAACCCGCCGTCACCGGACGTGGTCGACCAGATCGTCGTCCAGGTGGCGTTGTCGTCGGACGTCTGGATCTGGTAGCCCTTCGCGTACGCGTCCTCCCAGGCCAGGAAGACCTTGTTGAAGGTCTGCTTAGAGCCCAGGTCGACGGTGATCGACGCGGTGTCGACCCATTCGCTGGCCCAGCGGGTGCCGTAGTTGCCGTCCACCGCGAGGGAGGGCAGCTGCGGGCCGTTGGTGCCGGTCGGCTGGTAGCTCGACGCCGTCGCCGTCTTGTTCAGGGCCAGGTTCGTGCCCGGGATGGAGGGCGCGACCACCTTGAACGAGCGGGTCTCGATGCCGACGTTGCCGAACCCGTCGAACGCGTACACGTAGATCTTCCAGACGCCCAGCTTCTCCGGCGCGGTGACCGTGAACGAGCTGCCACTCTGCGTGAAGTTCACGTTGCGGAAGCCGGTGCCGCCGGTGATGTACTTGTCGCTGGCCATCAGGTTGTAGCGGATCGTGTCGCCGTTGGGGTCGCTCGCGGCCACGTTGACCGTGAACTGGCTGCCCGCCGGGACGGCCGTCTGGTTGCTGACGGTCATCGAGGTGATCTGCGGGGCCGTGTTCGCGAGTGGGGTACCCGAATAGGCCTGCTTCAAGGCCCCGTAACCCAGACGGCGCCAGCCACCGGGGTAGGTGTTGAGCCAGACCCCGCCGAAGTCGTTCTCCAGGCCGTAGTGGAACTCGGTCACGCCGAGGGCGACGCCGGGGTGCGACTTGATGGCGTTCCAGCTGGCCGTGTACCCGTCACGCTTCTGCAGATCGGTCGGCTCGTTCGGCACCCCGTTGACGTCGTTGGGCACCTCCCACTCGCCGGCCGGACCACCCTCGGTGACGATGTACGGCTTCGTGTACCCGCCGTTGATCCAGTCCTGCTTGATGTTGCCGATGGCGCCGTAGGAGTTGACGGCCAGCAGGTCGAGGTGCGGCGAGTTCGCCTTGTAGTACGGCCAGGCGCCGGTGTAGGCGTCGGTCGACGTCACCGGGTGGTTGGGGTCGGCCGCGTGGATGGCCACCGCGAGCTCGTCGACGAACTTGGCGTAGGCGACCCGTCGCGCTTCGACGTCGGCCGCGGACAGCCCGTGGTCCTGCATCGTGAGGATGACCTCGTTGCCGACGTCCCACAGCAGCACGCCCGGGTTGTTCTTGAGCGCGTTGACCCGGTTCACGATCTCGGTCTTCGTGTTGTTCTTGTACGTGGTGTCGTTGACGTAGTCGGCGCCCTGGTTCAGCCAGTGCCCGACGACGACCTTCATGCCCTGCTGGGCGGCCCGGTTGAGCAGCTCCGGGGTCTGCGCGTCGTCGACGCCCCAGGTCCGGATGGTGTTGACGCCCATGTTCTTCAGGTCGCGCATGTACCCGTCCGCCGCACCCTGCGGCGGCCCGTACGTGAGGCCCTTGACCTCCCACGGCTGGCCGTTGACCTGCAGCTGCCAGTTGCCCTGGCTGCCGGTCACCTTGACGACGCTCGGACCGGCCGGGGTGGCCGGGTCGGTCATCGCGGCCGGCGCGGTGCCTGTCGACTTCGCCACCGTCACCGAGTCGACGGCGAGGACGCCGCCCGACGTGGTGTTCGGGGTGGGGGTGGTGAACCCGGCGATCGCGTTGGGCAGCGAGCCGCCGACGGACAGGTCGAAGCGCAGGTAGAAGCCGTGGTGGACGGCGTTGTTCCAGGCCGTGACGCCGACCTGGCTCTCGCGCACGACCCAGGACTGCTTGCCGTCGAGGTAGAAGCGGATCTCCTCGTCGGTCTTCGTCCGGTCGATCACCTGGGTGTACTCGTGGTAACCGGTCTGACACCCGACGCACGAGGCGAGCCCGGAGGAGCGGCCGTTGTACTCGCCGCACACGCCGTCCGGCGCGGTGCCGCAGTGCAGGGTCTGCGCCAGCTGGCTGCGGCCGTTGACGTCGGTCATGATGTCGGTCTCGCCGACACCCGGCCAGTTGTTGTAGTTGCCGCGGTACGCGGCGCCCGTGGCCCGGAAGCCCGGCCAGTAGCCGGCGCCGTTGGCGACGTCGGGCTGCTTGAGCACCGCGGTGAACTTGACCTGCTCGCCCGGCGCGGCCTGGAAGTCGGTGCGCTGGGTCTCCAGGCGACCGGAGGTCCAGTTGCCGGCCCCGTCGCGGATCGCCTTGATGTTGAGCTTGCCGGCCCCGTCGAGGTACACGTTGGCCGTGCTGTTGCTGGCCGTCTCGACCTCACCGGTGCCCCAGTTGGCCGCGCCGCCCGGGAACTGCGTGCCGGTGCGCAGCAGCCAGTTGGCTGCGGAGGGTGACGTGTTGGCGCCGCCGTCGAAGGTGTCGGTCCAGACCGTCGTCCAGTTGGTCGGGTCCGGGGACGTCGAGGTCGGCGGGGGCGAGCTCGGCGGGTTGGAGGTCGTGCCGCCGCCGCCCGCGTACACCTTGAACTCCCACAGCGAGTAGCCGTAGCCGCCGGGGCGCGCGGTGCCGTACAGGCGGATGTAGCGCCCGCTGCCGGTGACGCTCAGTGTCTGCGTGCCGCCGGTGCCGGTGGTGGTGGAGTAGATGTCGGTCCAGGCGGTGCCGTTGGCCGACGTCTGGATCTGGAACGCCTTGCCGTAGGCGGACTCCCACTGCAGGACGACCTGGCAGATCGACTGGGTCGAGCCGAGGTCGATCTGGATCCACTGCGGGTCGCTGAACGCGCTCGACCAGCGGGTGCCGGCGTCGCCGTCGACGGCGTACTGCGGGCCGTTGCCGGCGCCCTCCGACGAGGAGGCGGTGGCCGTCTTGCCCTGGGCCACGTTGGCCGCGGTGTTGCACGCGCCGCCGGTCGGGTTCGTGGTGCCGATCGTCCCGAAGACCTGGAACTCGTACAGCGAGTAGCCGTAGCCGGAGCCGCGGACGGTGCCGTACATCCGGATGTACCGTCCCGTTCCGGTCACGCTGAGTGTCTGCTCACCGCCGGTGCCGGTGGTGGTGCTGTAGATGTTCGTCCAGTTCTGGTCGTCGGTCGAGGTCTGGACCTGGAACGCCTTCCCGTAGGCGCCCTCCCAGCTCAGCTTGACCTGACTGATCGTGGCGGTCCCGCCGAGATCGATGCGGATCCACTGCGGGTCGCTCCACTGGCTGCTCCAGCGGGTCCCCGCATTGCCGTCGTTGACGAAACTCGCGGCCACGTCGGGCGCCTGGTCCGACGAGGACGTGACGGGCTTGCCTTGCGAGATCAGGCCGTCGGCGGCCCGCGCGAACGGCGCGACCACGACGGCGACGGCGGCGACGACGGCGAGAACCAGCACGATGCGCCATCGCGAGGTGAGCAGTTTCCGCCATGCGGGGGCGGAGGCGGTGTGCGCCGGATGCACGGGGGCTCCTTGCGGGGTGTTTGGGAGAGCGCGGCGGCGGTTTGGAGAGCGCTCTCCGATTGCACGCAGTGTTGCCCCGCCGTTTCCGCCGTGTCAAGGGCCCAAAGACCCAGCGGGTGTACTTCGAGGGCGCCCACGCTGCCACCAGACCTTGACACCGGCCACCGTCGGTCGCAGTCTGGTCACACAGTTTGGAGAGCGCTCTCCAAGCACCGTTTCCGGCCGGCTCGGACGCCATCGACGAGGCCAGAGTCGACCGAACGCTGAGGGGTTGATGCGTGTGAGCACCACGGTGGTCCAGGCCGAGCCGGTCCGGCTGACCTTTCCCTCGACCTTCTGGTGGGGCGCCGCCACGGCCGCGTACCAGATCGAGGGCTCCGTGGACGCCGACGGCCGTACCCCGTCGATCTGGGACACGTTCGCGGCCGAGCCGGGAAGGATCACCGGCGGCGACACCGGCGCCGTGTCGACCGGCCACTACGAGCGGTTCCGCGAGGACGTCAAGCTGATGGCCGAGCTGGGCCTGTCCGCGTACCGGTTCTCGATCGCCTGGCCCCGCATCCGCCCCGCCGGCGGCCACGGCGTCAACGCGGCCGGCCTCGACTTCTACGACCGCCTGGTCGACGAGCTCCTCGCCGCCGGCATCCAGCCGGTCGCCACCCTCTACCACTGGGACCTCCCCCAGGAGCTCGAGGACACCGGCGGCTGGACCAGCCGCGAGACGGCCCTGCGCTTCGCCGACTACGCCGCGGTCATGGGGGCCCGCCTCGGCGACCGGGTGGCCATGTGGAACACGCTCAACGAGCCGTGGTGTTCGGCATTTCTCGGGTACGGCACCGGCGGCCACGCCCCCGGCCGGCGCGGCCACGTCCACGCCCTGACCGCGACCCACCACCTGCTGCTCGCGCACGGCCTGGGCATCGAGGCGCTGCGCGCGTCCGGGGCCACCGGCACGCTGTCCGTCGCGCTGAACGCCGGGGCGGTGCGCCCGCTCACCGCGAGCGCGGAGGACGCCGACGCCGCCCGCCGCATCGACGGCCTGCTGAACCGCATCTTCTTCGATCCGATCCTGCGCGGCTCCTACCCGGCCGACACCGTCGAGGACACCCGCGACCTGACCGACTGGGGCTTCGTCCGCGCCGGCGACCTGGCGACGATCTCCACCCCGGTCGACGCGGTCTGCGTGAACTACTACCAGCCGGACCTGGTCTCCGCCGCACCCGCGGGCGTCCTGGACCACGGCACCTGCTACCCGACCGCGCAGGCCGTGCAGTTCCACCCGACACCGGGCCCGGTCACGCACATGGGCTGGTCCGTCGACCCGACCGGCCTGCGCGACCTGCTGCTGCGCATCCGCCGCGACTACGGCGACCGCCCCCTCTACGTGACCGAGAACGGCGCCGCCTACGACGACCGCCCCGGCCCGGACGGTGGCGTGGACGACCCGGAGCGGATCGGCTACCTGCGCGGCCACCTCGCCGCGGTGCACGAGGCGATCCTGGCCGGGGTGGACCTGCGCGGGTACTTCGTCTGGTCACTGCTCGACAACTTCGAGTGGGCGTTCGGGTTCAGCCGCCGCTTCGGCCTGATCCGCGTCGACTACGCCACCCTGGAGCGCACGATCAAGGCGAGCGGTCGCTGGTACTCCGAGGCCATCACCCACAACGGCTTCGACCTGCCCTAGCCACGCCACCCCCCGCCGGACCTGCTCGTGGCTGTACCCATCCCCCCGCGCTGGCGGCAGAGTCGGGCCCGGCTCGGGGCCGATGGACCGTCGGCCGGGTGACCTCTCGCACATCCGGCCGCTGCTTGCGCTGCTCAGCTCATGCGTGCGCGCGATCACTCCCGCAACTGTGTTGAACTGCCTGCGATGATCTTTCTGAATCGATACAGTAGACGCAGTTGCGAGAGAATGGAGTGAGCACATGGAGACCACCACCCGCCGCGTGCGCACGGCGATCAGCGGCCGCATCCAGGCCCGACGCGCCCGTCGCCAGCTGGTTCGCGAGATCGGCTCCTACCGGACGCCGGCCGAGCGTCTGGAGCTGGACCTGATCCTGGGCCGGCACACCGAGGAGCAGATCGCCGAGATCGACGCCATCCTGCGGTCCGCCTGACAGTCCGAGCCCCGGACTCTGTACCTACTAGTATGTACGGCATGGACGCGATGCAGTACTCGCTGCCCCTGCCCACCGACTACGACATGGGGATCATCCGGGAGCGCGTGCGCCGCAACGGCCACGCGCTCGACGACCGGGAGGGCCTCGGCTTCAAGGCGTACCTGATCCGGACCGCGGGCGTGGACGGCTCCCCGGTCAACGAGTACGCGCCGTTCTACGTGTGGAACTCCGCCCCGGCGATGACGCAGTTCCTGCTGAGCGGCGGCGGCTTCCAGCACATTGTCCGCGACTTCGGACGCCCCGCGGTCCAGCACTGGACGGTCGTCTCGGCGGTCCGGGGCCCGGCCCGCGATCAACCGCCCCTGTCGGCGACCCGTACGGTCACCCCGCTCGAGTGGGGTGCGGAGCTACCGGCGCCGGCTGTCGGCGCGTACCTGCATACGGCGATCGTGGCCTACGACCCGTCACGGTGGGAACTGCTGCGCTTCGAACTGTGGAGCGCCGCCCACCGCGGGCCGTACGAGGTGCTGCACCTCTCGGCGCCGCCTTCGGAGGGCTTCTGACGCTTGCCCACGCCGGAGCACGCTTTTCCGGGCCAGACCTTGCGTTTCCGGGCCGAACGTTGCGTTTCCGGGGCCGGCGCTCGTGTTTCCGACCGGAGCTCGTGTTTCCTGACCGGAGCTTGCGTTTCCTGACCGGAGCTTGCGTTGCCGGGCCGGAGTTCGCGTTGCCGGGCCGGAGTTCGCGTTGCCGGGGCGGACCTCGCGTTGCCGGGCCGGACCTCGCGTTTTGCGACCGGGGCTTGCGTTTTGCGACCGGGGCTTGCGTTTTGCGACCGGGGCTTGCGTTTTGCGCCGCATCCGAGTTGTCGCCGGAGCTTGAGTGCGTGTCGGAACCTGCGTCAGCGTCGGAGCCCGGGCTTGGCGTCGCAGCTCGATTGTTCGCGCCGGGAGTCGTGTTCCCGCACCCGGATCACAGGACCTCGGACGCCGCTTCGATGGAGTCGACGATCACGAACACCTGGTCGAGGCCGGTGATCCGGAAGATGCGGCTGACCCGCTCGTCGGTGCAGACGACCACGAACGCGCCCCCGGCACCGCGGGCCCGGTTGTACGCGCCGATGAGCACGCCGAGCGTGACCGAGTCCATGAACGTGACAGCCGCCAGGTTGACGACGAGCGTCGGCTGCGCATCCAGGGCGGCGTTGACCGCCGCACGCAGCTCGGCGGCGTTGCCGACGTCGAGCTCACCTTCGGCGTGCACGACACCGTGCCCGCCGCTCAACGTGCCGATCTCGAACCCCACGCGTAGAACCTAGCGGTCGCCGACCCGGAACGGGGCCTCGGGCACGGGTTTTGCCGAAAGCGCTACTGTGGAGCGACCGGTGGGGAAAGGGGCACGATGAGCAGCGCACGGCCGGTCCCGATCGAGATCCTCCTGATCGAGGACGACCCCGGCGACGTGCTCATCACCCGCGATGCGTTCGACGAGAACAAGCTCCGCAACCGCCTGACCGTCTGCACCGACGGCGCCGAGGCCCTACGCTTCCTCCGCCGCACCGCCGCAGACCCCACCGCCACCCGCCCCGACATCATCCTGCTGGACCTGAACCTCCCCGGCATCGACGGCCGCACGGTCCTGAAGGTCATCCACGCCGACCCGGCTCTGAACCGCATCCCGGTCGTGGTCCTGACCTCCTCGACGGCCGAGGAGGACTTCCTACGCAGCCACGCCCTCCAGGTCGACGACTACATCGCCAAGCCGGTCGACTTCGCCGGCCTGATGCACGTGGTCCGCCGGATCGAGGCGTTCCACATCTGCGTAGAACGCACGGCCACCGCCTCGTAGCACCTCAGCCCCCCTCACCGTCGATTTTCGTCAACATCGACGACCGCCGCACGCCACAGCCAGCGCCGCCGATCACCACGACGAGCTCCGCACAAGGCGCCTCGCACCCGACGGCCGGTCGCCGCACTTCGCGTGACACTTGAGGCGCCTCACACAACGACGGCCCTGCGCGAGGCGCCTCACACCACAACGGCCCTGCGCGACGCGCCTCGCACCACAACGAGCCCCGCGCAAATGGCCTCGCACCACAACGGCCCTGCGCGACGCACCTCGCACCACAACGAGCCCCGCGCAAGGCGCTTGATGTCGAGGACGAAGCCAACGCCGACGGCGGCCGCCAAACCTCCGGGTCGATCCCGATGCCCAGGCACACTCACGTTGCGGATGGCCCAGCTGCCCGTCGCCGTCGACATCGATAGCCACCGGCGCCCTACTTTGGCGATTACCCTGCACGGCCGGTCGACATGGACGGTTGTACGCACCGCTGGTCGACGTCGATGCCCGTCCACGCCGCCGGTCGACGTTGATGACTGTTCGCGCCGCCGGTCGACGTCGATGCCCGTCCGCGCCGCCAGTCGACGTTGATGACTGTTCGCGCCGCCGGTCGACGTCGATGCCCGTCCGCGCCGCCAGTCGACGTTGATGACTGTCTGCGCTAGCCGCTGATGTCGACCGTGGTCCGCGGCCCTTGTTCGCGCTGGCGTTGACGGTATGCGCTGGGCGCCGATGTTGAGACGCGGCGCGGTCGGCGTTTGAGTTGGGATCTTGCCTACAGTGTCGTGTAAAGGATTCTTGACATGGTGTCGGGTTCGCTTTACCTTCAACGTGTCAAAGATGTTTGACACTCGGCGAAGTGGGGCGTGCCATGTCGTACCAGGAGAAGCGGGCCTGGATTTATGCCGTTGTCGCGGTGGTCGTGCCGGCTAGCTACGCGATCGTGTTGCTTGCGCGGGCGCCTGCTGGTGGCGTTGCGGCCGGTGAGTACGGGCGGGCGTTGATGATCGCGGTGTCGGCTTCGATTGTGCTCAATGGAGTGGCCGGGGCGTTCGCGGCTGGGGGCGGGCGGAAGGAGCCCGTGGACGAGCGGGACCGGGCGATCGGGCAGCGCGGGGAGTACGTCGGGTTCTACGTCATGAGCGGGGCCGCGATCGTGCCGCTGGCGCTCGCCGTGCGCGAGGCGCCGTACTTCTGGATCGCGAACTCGCTGTATCTGTCGTTCACGCTCGCGGCGGTGGTGTCGGCGGTCGTGAAGATCGTTGCGTACCGGCGGGGGATGTGAGCGTGGGAAAACCTACCCGCGTCACGAACTCGATCCGGGCGCTGCGGTTCGCCCACAACGAAATGACGCAGGCCGAGCTGGCGGAGCGCATCGGCGTCACCCGTCAGACGATCAACGCGATCGAGCAGGGCAAGTACTCGCCGACGCTCGAGGCCGCCTTTCAGATCGCGCGCGCGTTCGGAGTACCACTCGAAACGGTTTTTCAGTATCCGGAGGAGGAGGCATGAGGGCTCGATCCAATGCGGTGACCAGGTGCTTCGCCCCGCCGCCGGTTCGCCTCGCCGGGCTGGCGTGGCCGCAGCGGGCAGTCGATCAGCGGTGCGGCGGTCGTGACAGCAACAACGTCGGCCGCGCCGAGCACGTCGGCCGCCTTGAGCACCCCGGCCGCCTTGAGCACCCCGGCCGCCTTGAGCACCCCGGCCGCCTTGAGCACCTCGGCCGCCTTGAGCACCTCGGCTACCTCGAGCACGTCGGCTACCTCGAGCACGTCGGCCGCCCGAGGCAGAAGGCGCGACTCGGCAGCCTGCTACTCGCCCAGCAGGCCGTATACGTGCACACGGTGCAAGCGACCAAATACACGGGGCGTGCGCAACCAGCTGTGCGGATGCGCAATGCGGAGCCGGCCGTGCACGTGGACACTGCGGAGCGTGCCGGGCCCAGGACCGCCGTGCGGTCGGCCGTGCGTGCGGGCCATGCGTTGCCGGGCGGTGCCGTGGGGGCCGGGCTGCGGTTGGCGGCTGCGGCTCCTCGGGTGGCGGTAGCGGGATGAAGGCTGTCGTGCGGGAGCGGTACGGGGCGGCGCTCGAGGTCAGGGATGTTGCGACGCCGGAGATTGGGGAGCGGGGTGTGCTGGTCGCGGTGCGGGCGGCCGGGGTTGATCAGGGGGTCTGGCATCTGGCTACGGGGCGGCCGTACCTGATCCGGGCGGCCGGGTTCGGGCTGCGGCGGCCCAGGGTGGCTGGGCTCGGGATGGATGTGGCGGGAGTTGTCGCGGCGGTCGGGGCGCAGGTGACGCGGCTGCGGGTCGGGGACGAGGTGTTCGGGGTCGGGGATGCGACGTTCGCCGAGTACGCCGCGTCCGATGAGGACCGGCTCGCCCTCAAGCCCGCGAACGTCTCCTTCGTCCAGGCGGGAGCGGCCGCGTGCTCCGGAGTGGCGGCGCTGCAAGGGTTACGCGACAAGGCGGAGGTGCGGCCGGGACAGCGGGTGCTGGTGTTGGGGGCGGGCGGTGGCGTGGGGTCGTTCGCAGTACAAATGGCGAAGTGTCTTGGCAGTGAAGTGACAGCCGTGTGCTCCACCGGAAAGGTGGAGCTGGTGCGGTCGCTCGGCGCAGCGTGCGTGGTCGACTACGCGGCCGGGGAGCCGCGGGGGACGTGGGACGTCATCATCGACACCGGGGGCGGGCGGTCACTTTCCGCATTGCGACGGCTACTCGGCCCGGCCGGCACGCTGGTGATCGTCGGCTCGGAACAGGGCGGCGGGAAGTGGCTGCAGGGCACCGATCGGCAGCTGCGCGCGGGCCTGCTCAGCCCGTTCACGCGCCAGCGGCTGACCGGGCTCATGTCGAAGATCGCAGCCGAGCCCTTGAATACGCTGCGTGATTGGATGGCCGATTCCGCGGTGGTACCCGTAGTCGACCGCACGTTCCCCCTCGCCGACACCGCCGCGGCGATCGAGCACCTGCGCACGGGCCACCCGGGCGGCAAGGTCGTGCTCACTGTCTGAGACGGGGCGTGCCCACTCCCCCGGCCCGCGCGAAGTCGATCAGGCCGTCGATATCGATGTTGTACGGCCGGGAGTCCGCGAACGTCGCGATCCGCAACGCCGCCCGGTCGAGGAGCCGGGCGGCACCGTCGGTGTTGCCACGCCGGGCGTGCGTCAGGCCGACGGCCAGCTGGGCCAGGCCGCGCCAGAGCTCGCGTTCGTCGTCGGGCGCGGCTTTCCAGGCGGCCTCGAGCACCTCGTGCGCGTGGAACGGTCGGCCCGCGTCGAGCAGGTGCTGCGCCTGGTCGAGCGCCTCGTCGGGGGTGACGGCGAGGTCGTCGGGCATCGTCGGTACGCCGGCCGCACCGCGGGGCAACGGGCGGCCGAGCTCGTCGCGCGGGCGGGCATTGCGGGCTCGGCCCTGCACGTCCCGGTCACGCTCAGGTGAGCAACGCGGCTCTGCGGGCGTCGCTGCGGCCGCGGCGGGCGTCGCTGCGGCCGCGGCGGGCGTCGCTGCGGCCGCGGCGGGCGTCGCTGCGGCCGCGGCGGGCGTCGCTGCGGCCGCGGCGGGCGTCGCTGCGGCCGCGGCGGGCGTCGTTGCGGCTGCGGCGGGCGGCTCGGTGGATGCGTCGAGGCGGTTGCCGGAGAGCCGAGGCGCGTTGAGCGGCGCGGCCGCGGTGGTGGGCGTTGCTGCGCCCTCGGTGGGCGGCTCGGCCGGCGCGGTGAGGCCGTTGGCGGAGAGCGCCGGTGTATCGGGCGTCCCTGCTTTGGCGGCAGGTGTGGCTTCGGCGGCGGCAGGTGCAGTTGCGGTCTTGGCGGGCGGCTCGGTGGACGTGTCGGGGCGGTTGCCGGAGCGTGACGGTGTGCCGGGGTCGGCAACCGTCGGTGGGGAACCGGATTCGACATGCGTTTGGGGGTTGCGGGCCTCGTGCTGCACGCCTTCGTCCCCCTCGTACTCCATGTTGCCCAGCGTAATTCACGGATATCCGTGACGGTGGGGTCGCTCGATGTCAGGCATGATGGATTGCGTGACGCAATGGGAATATGCGCGACTGGAATACCGTGCGGCCGGCACGCTGGGCACGGACAAGTTCGAGGACTGGGACGCGGTCTTCCACCACCCCGGGGGCGTGCAGCGCTGGGGGACGGACGAGCGCTTCAACGACCTGCGCCACCTGAACCGGGCGGGCGCCGAGGGCTGGCAGGCGTATGACCGGGCCGCCATGATCATTGGCCAGCCGCACCGCCTCCATGCGGTGACGTACTCCCTGCGGCGCGTCATCGAGCACTGACGCAGCCGCCGCTTCTCTCCTCCCAGCCGGGTCGCAGCGTCCTGCCACGCCCGGCGCAGCCGCCGCGGAAAGACTCTGCGTAACGGCGACGGAGGAGGCAGAGATGCGACGACACAACGTGATGCGCCGCGCGACGGGCCTGGCGGGCCTGCTGGCGGCCCTGGGGGTGGCAGGCTCCCTGGCCGCGGCGGGCGCGGCCCACGCATCCCGCGTTGCCGAGCAGCGGGCCGCGGTCACGACGCCCGCCCCGGCGAGCATTGCGGCCGCGACGGCGGACAACGGCTCGGCCGGGCCGGTGCTGACCGCACTTCGCCGGTCGACATCGACTGAAGTCCACGTCGTCGCGGCGATTAGCCGATGACCACGGCTAATCCGTGAATGACGCAGGCATGGGCGGCGGCGCACATCGTGGTGGTGGAGCCCGCGATGTTGGACCGGACCGAGGCGCCGGCCGTCGCCGAACTCGCCGCGGTGACGAGGGCTTCGGGCGCCGGAATCCGGGCGGCGTACCGCGATTACGGTCGTTGAATGTCGACGATGTCGATTTGCGTCGACATTGACCTCTGTCCAGCGCGGCACCGCGCGTCGAGAGCAGGATTCTCGGCATTGCGGCACGGCACGGCAACGGCCCACCCACAGCACTGCCCAGCACCGCACAGTCCAAGACACGGCAAGGCACGGTGCACAGTACGGCCCAGCGCACGGCGCGGCATGGCACAGCGGACCGCCCAGCCCAGCCCTGCCCAGCGCACGGCGCGGTGTGGCACGGCGGACCGCCCAGCGCGCGGGGCACGGCGCACGGCGCACGGCGCACGGCGCACGGCGCACGGCGCACGGCGCACGGCGCACGGCATGGGCACGACGTACGGCATACATGGCCTGGCGCACCCGCACGGCGGACTTTTCGTGGCTTGGTGCTGTTGCGGCTTTGCGCGCGTGTGATCGCCGCACGGGTGGTGGGAGCGGAGTTGTGGGCGGGGGCTGTAGTCGGAATATGGACAGTTGGGCGTAGGTGAGGTGTGTGGGCCGATATGCCTCCGGTATCCCCGCTTGATTCCTGGGAGGCTCCAAGCATGACCACACCCGCGCAGCCCGGGCCGCCATCCGAGCCGGCGGCGCAACCCACACAGGTGCCGCAAACCACGCCGTCGCCGCAAACCGCGCCGCAGTTCACGCCACCGTCGCCGTCGCAAACCGCTGCGCCGCAATTCCCGCCGCCGCCGCCGTCGCCGGCGCCGGCGCCGGCGCAGCAGCACCGGTCAGAGGTGGACGGGGTGACGGCATCCGAGGTCCTGCCGCAATCCCCGCTGCCGTCGTCGCCGCAGGAGTTCTCGCCGGGGGTGCAGTCGCCGGTGCCGCACCAGCAGCCGTCGCCGGAGGTGGGCGGGGTGCCGCCCGTCGCGAATACGGGAGCCGGGGCGGCGAGCGGTGGTCAGGGGGCGCAAGCGGCCGGGTCGGGGAGGGCGGCGGCTGGAAGGCGGCGGCAGGTGGTGATTCTGCTGGCGTTGGTCGGGTTGCTCGGGTTGTTGCTCGGCATGGCGTGGTACTTCAACCGGGACGCGGCCACCAATGCCAACGTCGGGGACTGCCTGCACGACCCCGGCGACCAGAAGCTGAAGATCGTCAAGTGTGGCGGCGCGGATGCCGACTACACGGTGCTCGGCAAGGTTTCGGGCAAGGATCAGCGGGAGGCGATCAGCCCGTTCTCGTCGGTGTGTCGGCAGTGGCCGGACAGCACGAACTCGTACTGGCAGGGCGAGGAGGGCAGGAAGGGCGACGTGCTCTGCCTGCGCAAGAGGTAGCGGGTACGCGAAAGGCGGGCCGGAGGACCGGCCCGCCCGGGAGGTGCCGGCGTCTCAGTAGCCGGGGAAGACCGCGCGCAGGTCGTCGAGGCTTATCGGGCCGGTGATCGCCACGTCGGCCGGTGTGTACGCGGGCTTGAGGCGGCCCGCGGCCAGGCGGAGCCACGCGTCGAGCGTCAGCGACAGCTCGCCGTCGGCGGTGGTGGGAGCGGCGCCCAGGGTGACCGGGTCGACCAGGTTGAGGCCGAGGGTCTCGCCGGTGTCGGTCAGGCGCACCAGCAGGGTCGCGGTGCGGCCGTCCAGGTTGGCCGGCTTGGCGATCCAGCCGAACAGGCCCTCCACCCGGTCGGCGATCTGGGCGGCCGCCTCGGGGGCGAGCGTCGCGGCCGGGTCGAGGCCCGCGCGGACGTCCCAGTCGTGGTAGCCGAACTCGGTCAGGCGCAGCAGGGCCGAGGTGCCCACGTCGACCGGCTCCGGCATCCAGCCGATATCGATCTTGTGGGACTCGTGCTGCTCGGGGGTGAACGCCTCGTACGCGCGGACCAGGCGCTCGTTCGCGGGCGGGAAGGCGGCCTGGCGCTCCTGCGGGGTCATCGCGTCCCAGCGCGCCCACACGCCCTTGTTGAACTCGAACTCGGGGGCGGGGCGGCCCTCCAGCGAGGCCTGCACGGCCTCCAGGTTGATCTCGGCGCCGCTGCCCAGGTGGCTGATGACCTGCGACAGGTCCCACTCGTCGGCCGCCGACGGGCCGGTCAGCTGCTCCGTCGTCAGGCCGGCGACGAGCGCGGACAGGTCGTCGTGGCCCTTGCGCAGGGCGGCGATCGCCTGATCTGCCCGTGTGCTCAATGCGACTCCCTCAAAATTGAAGCTTCAACGAAATTCGTGGCACACAACACAGTACCGACGAATCAGAAATCTTGCGCGAACCGCAACATCAGGTAGCTTCACATGATGAACACGGGGGCCCGGGTCGGTGAACATCGGGACACCACACGCTTACGACCCCGGGCCTGGACCGAGCTGCTGCTGGTCGTCAGCCTGTTCCTGGCCTACAAGGTGGGTCGCATCGCGGTCGACGGGCGCATCGGCGCGGCCTACGAGGACGCCCACTTCGTCTGGGACCTCGAGCGCGTGCTGCGCCTGCCGGACGAGGCTGCCGTCCAGCAGCTGCTGCTCAACGCCGACGCCCTGGTCCGGGCGGCGAACGTGTACTACGCCGTCGTGCACTTCCCCGCCACGATCGCGTTCCTGCTCTTCGTGTACTGGCTGCGGCCCGAACACTACATCCGGTTCCGCCGCATCCTCGCCTGGCTCACCGCGATCGGGCTCCTCGTCCACTTCGCGTTCCCGCTCGCCCCGCCGCGGCTGCTCGACGGGCTCGGGCTCATCGACACCGCCGCCGCCTACGGGCCCTCCGTCTACGGGCCGCCGCAGACCGACACCCTCAGCAACCAGTACGCCGCGATGCCCTCCCTGCACGTCGGCTGGGCCCTCGTCGTCGCGGCCGGGCTCATCCACGCCACCCGCAGCAGATGGCGCTGGCTGTGGCTGGCCCACCCGATCCTGACCATGCTCGTCGTCGCCGGCACCGCCAACCACTACTGGCTCGACGGCGCCATCGCCGCGGTCATCGTCGGGGTCCTGCTCATCGCCACGAGCCAGCACCAGCACGCCACCCCGCGGGTACCGCTGCAGCTGACCCGCGACACCGCCGAACGTCACGAACCGATACTAGGCACAAAGACGACATAAAAACGTGCACCCATGCGGTATCAAAGATCGCGTGGACTGGAACCTGCGCACCTGCGCGCGCAAAGGGCACGTGACCTACGCACCCACGGAGGACACGTTCCGGGAGAAGCTGCACACGCCCACCCCGGTCGGCCCGGCCTGGCGCTGCCTGCGCTGCGGCGACTTCGTCATCGGCGAACCGCACCAGACCGGCCCGGCCGACCGGGCGCCGATCGTCCTGCGCGGCCGGGCCCTGCGCGACGCGCTCATCCTGCGGCTGCTGTCGCTCGAGCGGTTCATCAAGGGCATCCTCTGCCTCGCCGCCGCCTACGGCGTCTTCCACTTCCGCAGCCACCGCGACGGCGTCGAGCGCGCCTTCAACGAGGACGTGCCGCTGCTGAAGCCGTTCATGGACAAGATCGGCTGGAAGTTCGAGGAGTCCGGGATGATCCACACGATCCGGACCGTCATCGAAGCCGAGTCCAGGACCCTGCTCTGGGTCGCCGCCGGCCTCGCCCTCTACGGCGCGCTCCAGCTCATCGAAGGCGTCGGCCTGTGGATGCTGAAGCGCTGGGGCGAGTACTTCGCCGTCGTCGCCACCTCCCTCGGCCTGCCCATCGAGATCTACGAGCTCACCGAGAAGATCACGTTCACCCGCGTCGGCGCGCTCGTCATCAACATCGTCGCCGTGCTCTACATCCTGCTGTCCAAGCGCCTCTTCGGGCTCCGCGGCGGGAAGGCCGCCCACGAGGCGGAGCGGCACGAGACGAGCTTCCTCGAAGTCGAGGTCGCCGCCAACGAACCCACGCTGCCCAGGGGCCTGCGCACGGTACCCAGGACACCCGCAGGCGTCCGCTGAGCAAAAAGTCAGCAAACTGCCACTGGCAGGACACGCAACAGCGACGTATAGTCGAACACGAGACCGGCATCTTCCCCCGTGGATGCCGGTCTTCTACTTGCCCGGATCGTCCACTCAGCCGGTGCGGGGGTGCTACGCCTCCAGCGCGGCGTTCTTGCGGATCGTCCGGATGGCGTTCAGGTTGTGCTCCCGTGCGCACGCCTCCAGCACCGACGAGTCGTCCTCGCCCCGCTCCAGCCGGTCCAGCAGCGCGTCGTGCTCCTCCACCGCCGTCGCCAGCCGCAGCGCCGGATACAGCGTGACGAGCACCCGCGACGCGTCGATGCGGTCCCAGATCGTGTCCAGGGACTCGACCACGTACCGGTTGCCGCAGCAGCGGTACAGCGCCCGGTGGAACTGCCGGTGCAGCGCCATGACGAGCCCATGATCGATCTGCTCGGCCGCCGCCACCTCCCGCAGCTGGCCGTTGAAGCCGCGGGCCTCGGCCAGGTCCGACACCTTCACCCGGGTCGCCGCCAGCGCGAACGCGAAGCCGTCGAGCAGCGCCAGCATCTCGACGAGCTGCTCCCACTCGTCGTCCTGCAACGTCGCCACCCGGGCACCGACGTTGCGCTCGAAATGCACGAGGCCCTCGGCCTCCAGCCGGCGGATCGCCTCCCGCACCGGCACCGGTGACACGTCAAGCTCCCGGGCCAGGCTGCTCAGCACGAGCCGCTTCCCCGGCGTGAACCGGCCGTCGATGATGCGCTCACGAATCGCCCGGTACGCCAGCTCGTGCTTCGACGGCTCAGGTTGCACGCGCCACATCCCACTCTTGACAGGGGGCAGCGGCCCCACAATCATATACGATGAATCATATACGATGGATCACCGCCGGTGGTGCGACCGGATGCAACGGGGGCGGCCGCACCATCGGCGGTTCGTCGTCATGAATCCGTCATCGTAAGGCCCAGCTCCCGCGCCGACACCTCGCGCATCTCGACCTTGCGGACCTTTCCCGTCACGGTCATCGGGAACTCATCGACGATCTTCACGTACCGCGGGATCTTGTAGTGCGCGAGCCGCCCGGCGCAGTACTCCCGCACGCCCTCGGCACCCAGCGGCGCGGCCCCCTCGCGCAGCCGCACCCAGGCCATCAGCTCCTCGCCGAAGCGCTCGTCGGGCACGCCGATCACCTGCACGTCGACGATGTCCGGGTGGCCGTAGAGGAACTCCTCGACCTCGCGCGGGTACACGTTCTCGCCCCCGCGGATCACCAGGTCCTTGATCCGCCCGACGATGTTGACGTACCCGTCCTCGTCCATGGTCGCCAGATCGCCGGTGTGCATCCAGCGGGCCGCGTCGACGGCCTCGGCGGTGGCCTCGGGCTGGCGCCAGTAGCCGAGCATCACGCTGTATCCGCGCGTGCACAGCTCCCCCGCGACGCCCCGCGGCACGAGCCGGCCGGTCGACGGGTCGATGATCTTCACCTCGAGGTGCGGGCCGACCCGCCCGACGGTCGACACCCGCCGCTCCAGGTCGTCGTCGCGGGCCGTCTGCGTGGACACCGGCGACGTCTCCGTCATCCCGTAGCAGATGGTCACCTCGGCCATGCCCATGTCGGCGATGACCCGCTTCATGACGTGCACGGGGCACGGCGACCCGGCCATCACCCCGGTCCGCAGCGCCGACAGGTCGAAGTCCGCGAATCCCGGCAGGGCGAGCTCGGCGATGAACATGGTCGGCACGCCATAGAGCACAGTGCACCGCTCATCCTGTACCGCCTGCAGCGTCGCCGCGGGATCGAAGGCGCGGGCCGGGATCACCATGCAGGCGCCGTGCGTGGCGCCTCGGGCGGGCCGCTCGTGCGAAGCCCAGCGGGCCGGCCGGGGCGAGCGCCGAGGTTGCCCATGACCATGCCGAAGCAGTGGTAGAACGGCACCGGCAGGCAGACCCGGTCGGCCTCGGTCCAGCCCTGCGTCTCGGCGACGAAGAAGCCGTTGTTGAGGATGTTGTGGTGCGACAGTGTCGCGCCCTTCGGGAACCCGGTGGTGCCCGAGGTGTACTGGATGTTGATGGGATCGTCGAACGTCAGCTCGGCCGAGCGCTCCCGCAGTACCACATCCGGCACTTGATCGTGTTGCAGGGCGTCCCAGTCCGGCGAGCCGATGAAGATCACGTCGGCCAGGGAGGGCCGGACCTCGGTGACCATCGCGCGGTAGTCGGAGGTCTTGAGGCGCTCGGCCGCGACCAGCAGGCCGACCCCGGACTGCTCGAGCACGTACGCGAGCTCGTGGGTGCGGTAGGCCGGGTTGATGTTGACGAGGATGGTGCCGATCTTGGCCGTGGCGTACTGCAGGATCGTCCACTCGGGACAGTTCGGCGCCCAGATCCCGACCCGGTCGCCCTTCGCGAGCCCCCGCGCGAGCAGTCCGCGGGCCACGGCGTCGACCTCGGCGACGAGCTCGCGGTAGGTCCAGCGCCGGCCGGTCGGCACGTCGACGAGCGCGTCGGCGTCGGGGACACGCGCGGCGGTGCGGTCGAGGTTGGCGCCGATCGTCTCACCCAGCATCGGCCCGTCGGCGGACCCGACGAAGTACGACAGCAGTGTCATGCCCTGCAACGATGCCACCGCGCTGCGCAAAAAGCACGGGCCGCAATAAGCTGTCGGGGATGGGCGACACGGAGGTCAGCCGCGATCTCGCGGCGGTCGACTGGGCGGCCACGCCGCTCGGGCCGCCGGCGGGGTGGCCGCCGAGCCTGCGCTCGGCACTGAGGATCATGCTCGGGTCGCGGTTCGCGATGTGGATGGCGTGGGGGCCGGAGCTCACGTTCCTGTGCAACGACGCGTACCGCCGCGACACCCTCGGCAAGAAGTACCCGTGGGCGCTGGGCCGCCCCGCCAGCGAGGTGTGGGCCGAGATCTGGCCCGACATCGGCCCGCGCATCAGCAGCGTCATCGAGACCGGCGAGGCGACCTGGGACGAGGCCCTGCGGCTGTTCCTGAGCCGCAGCGGCTACACCGAGGAGACCTACCACACGTTCTCCTACAGCCCGCTCACCGGCGACGACGGCGCGATCGCCGGCATGCTCTGCGTCGTCAGCGAGGACACCGACCGGATCATCGCCGAGCGCCGCATGACCACGCTGCGCGACCTGGGCGCACCCCAGAGTGAGGCCGAGCTGTGGGCCGCGGTCGAGGGAGCGCTCGGCGCCCGCCCCGACGACCTGCCATTTACCCTGGTGTACCTCTACCACGCCGACGAACCGGTACTGACCTGCGCGACAGGCGTCCCTGCGGGTCACCCGTGCACCGACCCGGCGCTGTGGCCGGCCCCGGACGGCGCCGCGCACACCGTCGGCGGCCTGGCCGGGCTGCCCCCCGGCGCCTGGGACGAGCCGCCCTCCGCGGCGCGGGTGGTGCCCCTCGGCGAGTACGGCTTCCTGGTCGCCGGGCTCAACCGGTACCGCCCCTTCGACGACGCCTACGCCGGGTTCGTCGACCTCGTCGCCGGGCAGATCACCGCCCGGCTCGCGGCCGCCCGCGCCTACGAGGCCGAGCGGCAGCGGGCCGAGAGCCTGGCCGAGCTCGACCGGGCCAAGACCGCGTTCTTCACCAACGTCAGCCACGAGTTCCGCACCCCGCTCACGCTGCTGCTCGGGCCGGTCGAGGACGCCCTGGCCGACCAGGCCCGGCCGCTGCCGGCGGAGCAGCGCAGCCGGCTCGAGGTCGTGCACCGCAACGCCGAGCGGATGCTCAAGCTGGTCAACACGCTGCTGGACTTCTCCCAGCTGGAGTCCGGCCGCCTGGAGCCGCACCGCGAGCCGCTCGACCTGGCCCGGCTCACCGCCGACCTGGCCGAGCTGTTCGCCGGCGCCGCGGCCCGGGCCGGCCTGCGCATCGAGGTCGACTGCCCGCCGCTGCCCCGGCCGGTGTACGCCGACCGCGACATGTGGGCCAAGATCGTGCTCAACCTGCTGTCGAACGCGCTCAAGTTCACCTTCACCGGCGCGATACGCGTGCGTCTGCGCGTCGTCGAGGAGGACGTCGAGCTCGCCGTCACCGACACCGGCGTCGGCATCGAACCGGCCGACCAGGCCCGCCTCTTCGACCGCTTCCACCGCGTCCACGGCGTCCGGGCGCGCACCCACGAGGGCTCCGGCATCGGCCTGGCCCTCGTCGCCGAGCTGACCGCCCTGCACGACGGCTCCGTCGGCGTCCGCAGCGCGCCCGGTCAGGGCTCCACGTTCACGGTGCGCATCCCGTTCGGCGACGGGCCGGTGTTCCCAACTGCGGACTCCGCGGTGGTACCGCACGTGGCCGGGTATCTCGCGGAGGTCGAACGGTGGGTCGGCGCCCCGGCGGCCGCCCCGCCGCCCGCGCTGCCGGACCTGGCCGCACCCCGCGTCCTGGTGGTCGACGACAACGCGGACATGCGCGAGTACATCCGCCGGGTCCTGGGCTCCGACTACCAGGTCATCGAGGCGGCCGACGGGGTGGAGGCCCTGGAGCGGCTGCGCGCCGGTTCGGTGGATCTGATGCTCACCGATGTGATGATGCCCAACCTCGACGGGTTCGGACTGCTGGCCGCGGTCCGCGCCGACCCCCGGCCCGGCCACCTGCCGATCATCGTGCTCTCCGCCCGGGCCGGCGACGAGGCGACGATCGAGGGCCTCGACGCCGGCGCCGACGACTACCTGGTGAAGCCGTTCAGCCCGCGGGAGCTGCGGGCCCGGGTCCGGGCCAACCTCGAGTACGACCGCATCCGGCGCACCCGCGACGAGCTGCAGCGCAACCGCGAGCTGCTGGACCAGGCGCAGCGGCTGGCGTCGGTCGGCTCCTGGGAGCTGGACCTGGCCACCGGCGACATCCGCGGGTCCGACGAGTTCCTGCGCCAGTTCGCCGTCACGTCCGAGGAGCTGCTCGACGAGCACGGCCGCGCCCTCATCAACAGCCGGGTCCTGCCCGCCGACCGCGACCGGGTCGACGCCGCCATCGACGCCGCCGTGGACGGCGCGGCGCTCGACTACGAGTCGCGGGTCCAGATGGCCGACGGCACCGTGCGGATCTTCCGCACCATCGGCGAGCTCGAACGCGACCCGAGCGGCCACCCGATCCGGCTGCGCGGCGCCAACCAGGACATCACCGAGCAGCGCACCGCCGAGCAGGCCATCGCCGCCGCGGCCGCCGCCCAGGAGGCCGCCGCCCGCGAGCACAGCATCGCCGACCAGCTCCAGCGCAGCCTCCTGCCCCCGGTCACCCTCGCCCCCGAGCACCTGGAGCTGGCCGCCTACTACCGCCCCGGCGTGGCCGGCACCCAGGTCGGCGGCGACTGGTACGACGTCATCGAGCTCGGCGCCGACCGCACCGCCCTCGTCATGGGCGACGTGATGGGCCGCGGCGTCCAGGCGGCCGCGGTCATGGGCCAGCTGCGGGCCGCGGTCCGCGCCTACGCCCGCCTCGACCTGCCACCCGCGGACGTGCTGGAGTACCTCGACGGTGTCGTCCGCGACCTGCGCGAGGACCAGATCGTCACCTGCGTCTACGCCGTCTACGACCCCGGCGAGCGCAGCCTCACCTACGCCAACGCCGGGCACCTCCCGCCCCTGCTGCTCCTGCCCGGCGCCGCCCCGCGCCCGCTCACCTCGTCCGGCCCGCCCCTCGGCACCGGCCCGCTGACCCTGGCCGAGGAGCGCGTCGAGCTCCCGGTCGGCGCGCTGCTCACCCTGTACACTGACGGCCTGGTCGAGCACCGCGACCGCGACATCGACGCCGGCATCTTCGCCCTGGCCGCGCTCGTCGGCGACCTGCACTGCCCCCTCGCCGACGCCCCCGACCGGCTTGTCGCCCAGCTCCTCCCGGACGGCCCCGACGACGACATCACCCTGCTCATGACCCGCGTCGTCGGCGAGCCCGGCGAGGAGCAGTCGGTGATCCAGCACATCCCGGCCCACGAGCGCGCCGTCCGCGACGCCCGCCGCCTTGTCGACTCGACGCTGCGCCGCTGGGCCGCCCCGCCCCGCGTCGTGGACGACATGGTCCTGCTCGTGAGCGAGCTGACCGCGAACGCCGTCCTGCACGGCCGCCCGCCCATCCAGCTGCGCCTGCGCCGCACCCAGACCCACGTCGTCCTGGAGCTGCACGACACGGCGCCGTACCTCCCCCGCAAGCAGCGCCCGACCCCCGACGACGAGCACGGCCGCGGCCTGCAGCTGGTCGCCTCCCTGTGCGACCGCTGGGGCACCCGCCCGACCGCCGACGGCAAGGCGGTCTGGTGCATGCGCTCGATCTGAGCGCTCCGGGTGGCGATATGTCGGGCGCTGACGCGCCTCGACATATCGGACGTATCGCCCGACAGGGTATTCGCCGGATTTCTTGGCTCAGGACCGTCTTGTCGGACGAGAGTCGGCCGGGGTCTAGGCGAGCCGGGCCGCCCGGGACTCCAGGTAGCGCTGCTCGGGCCGGCTGAGCGTGCGCCGGGCCGCCAGGCGGTACTGCTCCCGCGCCCCGGCCCGGTCGCCGGTCAGCTCCAGCAGGTGGGCCCGCACGGCCGCGGTCCGGTGGTGGCGGGCCAGCACCGGGCCGCCGGCCGCCGCGTCCAGGGCGGCCAGCCCGGCCTGCGGACCGTCGACCATGGCGCGGGCGACTATCGCGTTCAGCGTCACCATCGGGCCCGGGTCCAGCGCGTCGAGCAGACCGTAGAGGGCGACGATCTGCTGCCAGTCGGTGTCCTCGGCCCGGGCCGCCTCGCCGTGCACGGCCGCGATCGCCGCCTGCAGCTGCAGCGGGCCGATCGGCGACCGCTCCAGGGCGGCGGTGATGATCGCGACGCCCTCGCTGATCATCGCCGCGTCCCACCGGGCGCGGTCCTGCTCCGCCAGGGGCACCAGGGTGCCGCCGGGACCGGTGCGGGCGGGGCGCCGGGCGTCGGTGAGCAGCATCAGGGCGAGCAGGCCGGCCGTCTCGCCGTCGGCCGGGCGGTGCCGGTGCAGCTGGCGGGCCAGCCGGATCGCCTCCCGGGTCAGCTCCACCCGGTTCAGCTCGTCGCCGGAGCTGGCCGTGTAGCCCTCGTTGAAGATCAGGTACAGCACCTGCCGGACCGCGTGCAGCCGCGCGTCGAACTCGCCGGGCGCGGGCAGCTCGAACCGGGTGCCGGTGTCGCGGATGCGCTGCTTGGCCCGGCTGATCCGCTGCCCGACGGTGGCCTCCGGCAGCAGCAGCGCCCTGGCGATCTCCGCCGTCGTGAGCCCGCCGACGGCCCGCAGGGTGAGCGTCACCTGGGCCGGGCCGCTCAGCGCGGGATGGCAGCACAGGAGCAGCAGCGCCAGCTCGTCGTCCCCGCGGACCTCCGGCGCCGGCTCGTACCGCACCGCCTCCTCGCGCCGCCGCCGAGCTGTCTCGTTGCGCAGCAGCTCCACCCGCCGCCGGGCCGCGACAGTGATCAGCCAGTTGCGGGGCTGCTCGGGGACCCCTGTCTCCGGCCACTGCCGGGCCGCCGCGAGCAGCGCCTCCTGGACCGCGTCCTCGCACGCCTCGAAGTCGCCGTAGCGGCGCACGACGGCCGCCAGGACCTGCGGCGCCAGCTCGCGCAGCAGGTCCGGCCGCGCGGTCACTGCTCCCAGGCGCTCATGTCGAGGACCGGGCGCACCTCGACCCGGGTGTACGCGGCGTCCGGCGCCTTCGCGGCCCACGCCACGGCCTCGTCGAGCCCGGCCACGTCGATCAGGTAGAAGCCGGCCAGATGCTCCTTGACCTCGGCGTACGGCCCGTCGGACGTGATCGTCCGGCCGTCGCGCACCGACACCTGCGTGGCCAGGGCCGGGTCGCCGAGCCCCTCGCTGACGATGAGCACGCCGGCCTCGCGCATCTCGTCGGTGAGCCGGAAGTGGCCGAGGCCGAAGTCGGTGCGCTGCTGGTCGGTGAGCGTCTCCCACACGGCCAGCGACTGCGGGTTGGACTGGATGAGGATCAGGTACTTCACGGATGCTCCTTCGCTCGCTCTGCCCAGGATGTCGAAACCGCCGCCCGTGCTTCGACGTACCGGCACACCGAGAGAGGAAAAACCATGGACGAGATCCGGGACGTCATCGAGCGCAAGGCCGCACTGCTGGAGCAGGGCGACGCCAAGGCCATCCTGGCGCACTACGCGCCCACGTTCGTCGAGTTCACCCTCGCCCCGCCGCTGCGCCAGCCCGGCGACGCCCGCGACCCGGGTCCGCTGGAGGCGTGGATCGCCACGTTCGAGGCCCCACCGCGCCGGACGGTCACCCACCTGGAGATCACCACTGACGGTGACGTGGCCTTCGCGACGAGCCTCGACTGCCTGAGCGCCGTGCCGCGCGGTGCGGCGGAGCGCTTCACCCTGTGGTACCGGGTGACGCTGGGACTGCGCCGCATCGACGGGCGGTGGCTGGTGACGCACGAGCACGAGTCGGTGCCGTTCGAGATGGACGGCTCGCTGCGGGCCTCGGTAGGACTGCTCCCGCCCGACTGACCGGCAAACCAGCGCCCCGCCCTGCCGCCGTGCCGTGCCGGATGGTGTGGCGTGGCGTCGGCGATGGGTGGGGCCGCGTGGAGTTCGGGTCAGTGCTCGTCCAGGTGAGCGAGGATGGCGGCTCGGGTTGGCCGGCGGTCGATCTCCATGAAGCGCTGGGGGGCGGCTACCGGTTCGAAGCCGCTGCGGCGGTACACCTCGTGGGCGTCGCGGGTGCCGAGGAGGAAGCGGTCGATGCCGGCGGCGGTCAGGTCGGCGACGATGGCGTCGACGAGGCGAACGCCGAGGCCGCGGCCGCGGTGGGGGCGGTCGACGTACACGTCGCAGATCCAGGCGAAGGTCGCGCCGTCGGTGACCGCGCGGGCGAAGGCGACCTGGCCCGTGGCGGACAGGATCGAGTACGGGCGCGAGCCGTCGATCGACCGGGAGACGTTGTCGAACGCGCGGCCCGCGGCCCAGTACGAGTCCTCGGACAGCCAGCGGTGCACGAGGACCCTGTCGACGTCGGCAGGGTCGGTGCTGAGGCGGTAGTCGGCGCCCAGGCGGTCGTCCGTGCCGGGGCCGGCGCCGGTGCTCGTGCGGTGGTCGGTGCGTTCGTTCACCACGCGACGGTACCGCCGGAGAAAATTGCGGGAAAAGGCCAAAGCGCGATCAGCGGACCGGGTCCCAGTTGTCGGGGCCGGACAGGTACGCGGCGATGGTGTGGGTGGCGGCCTGCTCGGGGGTGAGCTGGGGGCGGTCGGCGGTGACGAGTGCGCCGGGGCCGCGGTTGTGGAACTCGGCGTAGCGGGCGTCACGCCAGGGCCAGGTGCCGAAGTCGCTCCACGGGGCCGGGTTGATGTGCGCGCCGAGGACCGAGTCGCGGACGGTGACTTCGGCGACCGCGTTCGGGTCGTTGCTGGGGTGCCAGGGGCGGCCCAGATACACGGTGCCGGCGGGCGCGTCGCTTGTCAGCTTGCACTCGGTGAGCAGGAAGCCGTGCGGGTTGGACAGGTCCGTGCTGGCCGCTGTGACGTAGCCGTTGTTCGTGGTCGAGCCGCGGGTCAGGGAGTGGATGGCGCAGCGGTCGAGCACGGCGGTGGCCCGGCCGAAGATGAAGTCGACGTCGCCCTCGATGTAGCACTTGCGCAGGTACACCCGGCTGATCGTGGTCGCGGCCGGGCTGTTGAGGTACAGGGTGTCCTGGTTGGCCAGGAACCGGCAGTTGTCGAAGACGATGCGGTCGGCCCGGGTCAGCACCGCGACGGCCTGCCGGTTGGTGATCTCCGGGTGGGCGGCCTCGTCGAAGGTGTTGGCGAACGTCAGGTTGCGGGCGTAGAAGTCGCTGCCGGAGATCGTCACCGAGGCGCTGCCGGAGGTGCCCCAGGGCGTGCCGTCGGGCTTCAGGGTGCCGTTGGCCCGGTCGTCGCTGATCACCACCGCCGTCGGGTCCGGGCCCTGGCCGCGGAAGGTGATGAACGGCTTGTCGGCCGGGATGACGACCTGGCCCTTGTACTGCCCCGGCTGGATCTTGAGCGTGAACGGCCCGGTGTTCCCGGACGGCACCGCGTCGACGCCGGCCTGGATGGTGGTGACGTCGCCGCTGCCGTCGGCGGCGACGGTCAGGTACGGGCCGGGCCAGGCGGACGCCGGGCGGGCCGCCGCGGTGACGCCCGCGACGCCGGCCAGCGCGCCCGCGAGCAGGACGGATCTACGTCGCATGAACGAACCCTCCTCAGGAATGCGCTTTCCCGGGCACACCCTAGGCGCCGTCAGCGACCCCGGTCAATGAAAACCTTGTTGCAGCCAGTTGCAGGTCGTGGCCTGCACCGCGCGGCCGTCCACGTCGGCCGGTTTCCGGGCCGGGTGGTCACGCGCATAGTCGCTTGTCGCCATCCACAACGGCGGGTCGTCGACAGCCGGGACCGGCGACGGTGCCAGGTGCCGCTACCGGTTCACTGCGCGGCCGCTGTGGGCGCCAGCAGGGCCCGGATGTAGGCGCCGATCCGGGCCACCTGCTGCGGGGTCGGGTCGACGAACTGCACGCCGAGCTCGTCGTGGCCGTCGGCGTCGATGTGCCGCACGGCCCGGGCGGGCAGCCGCAGCTCCTCGCCGCCGAGGTGCAGCACCAGGTCGAGCTCGGCGGCCAGGGGTGGGCGCAGTCCGTCGCGGAAGCCGCAGCGCAGGCCGCTGACGGACAGGTCGAGCAGGTCACCCTCGATGTCGCGGCCGTTGTACCGCACTGTCACCTTGCCCTCGACCGCGGCCCGGCTGTGCTCGCGGCGTTCGAGCCGGTCGGTGACCTGGGCCAGGTTCTCGATCCGGGCGATGGCCGCGCGGACGCTGCCGACGAGCCGCTCCACTGACGCCCGCTGGCGCCCGGCGACGTCGGTGAGCTCGGCGGTGACGTCGCCGACGGCGTGGACGCCCTGGCTCATGTCGGTGATGACGCCGGACATCGCGCCGGTGTCGGCGCCGAGCGCGGCGACGGTCTCGGTGATCTCGGTCGTGGAGTCCTTGGTCCGCGACGCCAGGTTCTTGACCTCGCCGGCGACGACGCTGAAGCCGCGCCCGGCCGCACCGGCCCGGGCCGCCTCGATGGTGGCGTTGAGGGCGAGCAGGTTCGTCTGCCCGGCGACGCCGGCGATGAGGTTGGCGATGCCGCCGACCCGCCCGAGGCTGGCGGTGACGGCGTCGAGGACCCCGCCGGCGTCACCGGCCCGCTCGACGACGCCGCGGGTGACCCGGTCGGCCGCGGCCGCCTGCTGCTCGATCGCGTCGGCGGCGGCCATCACCTCGTCGGCCTGGGCCATGACGTTGCGCAGCTCGGTGAGCACGCCGGCGCTGGTGTCGTCGATGACCTCGCCGGCCCGCCGTCTGACGGTCTGCTCGGCCAGCTGCTGACGCACGTTGGTGGTCGTCAGCTGGGCCTCCTTCGCCGCCCGCTCCTGCTGCAGGTGGAGCTCCTGGCGGTACATCGCGTCGAGCATCTCGTCGATGGCCCGGCCGAGCTCGGCGATGTCGTCGGTGCCCTCGGGGCGCACCCGCAGGAGCCTGTCGCCGGAGTGGATGATCTCCTCGGTGGTGCGCCGCAGGGGCCCGACCCGGCGGCGCAGCGCGGCCCGGACCGACCACAGCATGACGGCGACGAGCACGACGGTGGCGGCGGCGACGAACCCGAACAGCTTCACGGCGGTGCTGCTGGCCGCGGCGTGGATGGGGCGGGCGGCGACGACCTCGAGGACGACCCGCCCGCCGTTGACGGTGGCGATGGTGGCGTCCATGGCGATGTGCCGGGCGCCGGTCACGGTGGTGGCGATGGCGACGGCGCCGAGCTGGCTCTGCCGGGGCGCCTGGGCCTGCGCACCGCCGCGGGGCTGCCCGGCCAGCGCGATCGGCAGGTTGACGGCCCGGGCGAGCCGGGCGACCCGGGCGGCGTCGAGCCGCTTGCACATGATCAGGCCGCCGGACGGGGTGCCCTCGCCGCTCGTCGGGTAGGTGGGCACGCCGCAGAACAGGTACGGCGCGTCGGCCGACACGATCCCGCAGATCGCCGCGCCGGCCTTCGCCGCCGGGTCGAACAGCGTGCGCAGCACGGCCGGGTCGCGCAGCTGGGCGGGCGGGGGCAGGAACGCGTCGCCGGAGCTGGTCATGCCGCCGACCCGCAGCGTGCCGTCGGCGCCGACGCCGAGGAGCACGTCGATGTCGTTGACGCCGAGCTGGGCGGCCGGCGGCAGGTCGGCGGTGAACGCGGCCGCGTCGGCGCCGGCGATGTCGTTGTACGAGTTGTCCCAGACGGCGTTCGTCGCACCGAACGCCGTGAGCAGCTGGGCCTGCGCGTCCAGCCCGATCCGGATGCGGTCCGCGTCCTGGGCGACCTGGCGGGCCTCGAGCTGCTCGAACGCGCTCGTGGTGATCATCTGCATGGTGAGGAACGCCGCGATCAGACCCGCGAGCGCACCGGCGAGCGGCATCAGGCGGCGGCGCCACCGTCGTCCGTCCAGCCTCACGCCCTGCTGTTCGGCACCGCGACGGCCGACCTGAGCGTCATTCGCCGGTGAGCACCGCGTTTGTCCAGCCGCCCTCGACGATGCCGTCCCCGTCGACCCAGACGCCCCAGTCGACGATCTCGGCCTCGCGGACCATCGTCGGGCGCCCGGTGCGCACGAGGGGGTCGATCTCGGCGTCGGACATGCTCACCCCGTGCAGCCGCCGCGGGTCGGGCCAGGTCGTCACCGTGGACCAGATGAGCTCGGTCGCCTCGCCCCGGGTCAGCCGGTGCTTGACGATCAGGTGCCGCTCGGGCCCGAACTCCCCGGCCAGGAAGCGGGTCCGGGCCTGAGGCAGGGCGTCCCGGGCGGTGGCGACGGCGGCCTGCATCCGCTCGTCGTCCGGCGCGTAGCGCACCGTCGTGGACTGCGTCCCGAACAGCTCGGCCACGACCCGGGCCAGGAACTCCCCGGCCGAGAACGCGAACCCGTCCGGCGGCACCACGGTCAGCAGTGCGTCCCACTCGGGGTCCTCGGCGTCCAGGCGCAGCTGCACGAGCGCGGCACGCTCCTGCGCCTCCGGGCCGGGGATGGCGCCGTAGGCGCGCACGGCGTCGGCCTCGGTCACGGTCAGGTCGTGCGGCATCCGCACGAACGCCGCGCCGGCGGCCCGCTCCACGGCCTGCGCCCAGCGCACGACGAGCGCCCGGGCCAGGCCGGTCAGGGCGCTCGTCCAGGCCCGGGCCAGGGCCGGCGGGACGTCGTGCACCTGCAGCTCGGGCAGGCCGAAGCGGCCCAGGCCCCGGGTCGTCATCCACAGGCCGCGGTCGCCGGGCGACTGCGGGACGGCCACCCAGGCGCTCAGCGCCGAGCGCCCGTCCGGGCCGGGCAGCGACGCCAGGGCGGCGGCCGGGTCGAGGACCTGCGGGGTGAACAGGTCGATCAGGGTCCCGCCGGTGTCGGCGGCGATCCCGGCGGCGACGGCGCGGGTGTGCCACTCGTGCGCGGGCGGCCAGCCGGGCCCGAACACGGCCTGGCAGACGACGACGTGCGAGGCACCGAGGATCGCCCGCAGCGCCTCGGGCGGGGCACCGAAGGCGCGCAGGTGCTCGATCGGCAGCGGCGGCGCCTCGGCGACCGGCACGGCACTCACCGACATCAGCGGCCCGTCAAGCATCGCCAGCACCGCCGCGCGCAGCGGCCCCTCGAGCCGCCCGGCGGCGGCGCGGGCGGCCGCGGCCGGATCGGCGGGCGGGCTCGACGTCGCCACGACATAGGTGGCCATCACGGTCTCGGGGACGCTGAGCACGATCTCCACCGCGCCATCCTCACGCATCGCGGACGTGGAGTCGACCCGCGGCGCTTTCGTGGCGGCGGCGTCCGGAGTCAGCCGCCGGACCCGAGCGCCGACGGCAGATACGACTCCAGCCAGACCTCCAGCACCAGCACCGCGATGAGCAGGTGCACGTCCCGGCCGCCCCCGGCCCCGTCCCGGTGCGCCGCCGCCAGCGCGCGCACGACCCCGGGATCGAGGAACTCCGCGAACCGCGGTGCCCCGGCGAACAGCAGCTCCCCCGCCCCGCCCCGCGCACCCAGCTCGCCGCGCAGCCACCCGCCGGACGCCGGCCGGAGAAACCCGACCTTGCGCCGGTGGATGATCCGCTCCGGCACCAGCCCGCGGAACAGGGCCGCGCGCAGCGGGTCGTCGAGGCGGCCGCTCATCGCGAGCAGCCGCTCGGCCGGCGTGAAAGCCGCCAGTGTCGCGGCCGCCCGGCGGGCCGGGCGCGGGCCGTGACGGGAGGTCAGGGCCGGCAGGACGCCGGCGGGCCCGGGGATGTGGCGCCACGCCGCGGCCAGGCGGGCGGCGCGGTGTTTCGTGTAGCCGCCCAGCAGTTCGTCGGCGCCCTGGCCGGACAGCGCCACCTTCACGGTACGGGCGGCCATTGCCGACAGCGACTGGAAACCCAGCGCCGAGAGGTCCGCCACCGGCTCGTCGGCACCGCCGATGGACTCCCTGAACCCCGCAAACCCCATGACGCCGGGTAATCGGAGCTCGTGGTGGTCGGCGCCCAGGTGGTGGGCGGCCCGGCGCGCGGCGGCCAGCTCGTTGGGGTGGCCCTCGAAGCCGACCGCGAACGTGTGGACGGGGCCGCTGGTGTGCTTCGCCATCAGCGCCGTGACGAGCGTCGAGTCCGGGCCGCCGCTGAGCATCGAGCCGAGCGGGACGTCGCTCATGAGGCGCATCCGGACCGCCTCGTCGAGGTGCTCCAGCAGACCCTCGGCGGCGTCGTCGATCGTGAGCGACGGGTCGGGGGCCGGGCGCGGGTACGACCAGTAGCGCTCCACCCGCACCCGGCCGTCGGCGACGACCAGGCTGCAGCCGGGCGGGAGCTTGCGGGCCGCGCGCAACGGTGTGGCCGGGGCGGGGAAGTAGCCGAGGGTGAGGTACACCGCGATCGCCTCGAAGTCGAGCGCCGCCGGGATCAGGCCGCTCGCCAGCAGCGCCCGCAGTTCGCTGGCGAACACGAGCACATCGCCGACGTGGGCGTAGTACAGGGGCTTGACGCCCAGGCGGTCGCGGGAGATCACGGCGCGGCGGCGCACGGCGTCCCAGACCGCGAGGCCCCACATGCCGCGCAGGCGGGCCGGGAAGCCGGGACCGTCGCGCTCGTACAGGTGCGGGAGGACCTCGGTGTCGCAGCGGCCGGTGAAGCGGTGGCCGGCCGCGCGCAGCTGCTCGCGCAGGGCGGCGTGGTTGTACAGCTCGCCGTTGTGGATCGCGGCGACCGCGCCGTCCTCACCGAAGCACGGCTGGTGGCCGCCCGCGATGTCGACGATGCTCAGCCGGCGCACGCCCAGGGCGATGCCGGGGGCGTGGTGGGTGCCGCGGTCGTCGGGGCCGCGGTGGGTCATCGCGTCGGTCATGCGATCGAGCCGGTCCGGGGCCACGACCTGGCCCGGCGCGCCGGTGACCTGAACCACCCCGCAGATCCCGCACATACCGCGGGACGCTACGCGCAGCCGATCCACAGCGGATCCACAGCGACCGATGCCGGACTCACGCCCTTCGAGCAGGTGAGGTGGCATCATCGACGCGCTCCTGTCCGCCGTGGCCGGGCATGCCCGCCGACCGGTACCATTGCCGGCGACGATCTTCACGGGTTTCGGGCGGGCGATGGTGTTCACGGTCAGCGGCGATGACGTTCCTCGTCAGTGACAACACATCCGGTGTGCACCCGGACATCCTCGCCGCCATCGTCCGCGCGAACGCCGGCCAGGCCCCCTCCTACGGCGACGACCCGCTGACGGCCCAGGCCGAGCAGCTGATCCGCGACCACTTCGGCCCCCAGGCCGAGGTGGCCTTCGCCGTCACCGGCACCGCCGCCAACGTGATCGCCCTGGCCACCCTCCTCCGCCCGTACGAGACCGTTCTCTGCGCCGAGACCGCCCACATCGCCACCGACGAGTGCGCCGCCCCCGAGCACTTCACCGGCGCCCGCCTCACCACCGTCCCCACCCGCGACGGCCGCCTGACCCCCGACCAGGTCGCCGCCTTCGCCCGAGCCGACGGCTCGCCCCACTCGCCCCGCCCGCGCGCCGTGTCCATCGCCCAGCCCACCGAGCTCGGCACCCTGTACTCCGTCGCCGACCTCCAGGCCCTGGCCGCCACCGCCCACGCGCACGGGCTCCGCCTCCACATCGACGGCGCCCGGCTGGCCAACGCCGCCGCCGCGCTCGGCACCGGCCTGGCCGAGGCCGCCACCGGAGCCGACATCGTATCTCTGGGCGGGACGAAGAACGGTGCGCTGGCCGCCGACGCCGTGATCTTCCTGGACCCGTCCCTCGCCGGGCCGCGGCGGCTGATCCAGAAGCAGGCCATGCAGCTGCTGTCGAAGGGGCGCTTCGTGGCCGCGCAGTTCGTGGCGCTGCTGGAGGGGGATCTGTGGCGTACCAACGCGACCCACGCCAACGCCATGGCCGCGCGGGTTGCCGAGGTCGTCTCCAGCGTGCCGGGTGCCGTGATCGCGTTTCCGGTGCAGACCAACGCCGTCTTTGCCACGCTGCCGGCGCTCGGCGGACCTTCGCGGACGGGAGCTGCGCTGGACGAGCACGCGGGCGCCGCGGTCGACCTTGCGCGGTACGGCGGCGGGGGTGCGGCAGGGCTGCCGCGGCGGTTCATGGCGGCGTTCGATACGACGGAAGCTGATGTCCAGGCGTTCGCCCGTGTGCTTCACGCAGCGTTCATCGGATGATCCGGGGAACGGCCCGAGCGGCCGATGTGCGCGGGCACCGATGTCCATAGATTGAGCGCGTGACCTCAGCGGGGCACCGGCTCGGGATCGATATCGGGGCGGCCACCACCGTCGCGGCGTTGGCTGGGCCGGACGGGGCTGTCCGGCCGCGGCGGTTCGACTCCGACCTGCCGGCGGGCGGGGCCGACGACCCCGAATCGCTCGCCGCGCTGCTGACGCGGGTCGTCTCCGCAATGGTGGCAAATCCGGAAATGCCGGTTCCGGCGCTGATCCTCACCCACCCCGCGGCCTGGCGGGCGGACCGGCGGCGGGTGCTCGCCGACGGGGCTCGGCTGGCCGGGCTCGGCGAGCCCGAGTTCGTGCCCGAGCCGATCGCGGCCGCTCGCTACTGCACGTCAGTCCTCGGCTACCGGATACCCGACGGTGCGTGCCTGGTCGTGTACGACCTCGGTGCGGCAAGCCTCGACGTCACAGTCGTGCGGCAGGCGGCCGACGGCCTCGCCATCGCGGCCGCCGGCGGGCTGCTCGACGCCGGCGGGCTCGACCTGGACGCCGGGATCATTCGGCTCGCGCGCGAACGGACCGGCGCCGGCCCGGGCTGGGATCGGCTCGACCGGCCGGGCGGGCCCGAGGAGGCGGCGGCGCGGTTGCGGCTCTGGCACGAGGCCCGCACGGCTCGTGAGGAGCTGTCGAGCAAGCCGTCCACCGAGTTGTACGTGCCGTTCGCGGGAGCGGTCACAGTGCACCGGGACGAGTTCGAGCAGATCGCCGTGCCGCTGTTCGAGAAGACCGTGCAGTGCACGGTCGGCGTGCTGCGGGAAGCGCTCGTGACCCCGGGCGAGGTCGCGGCGGTGTTCCTGGCCGGTGGGGTGAGCCGGACGCCGCTCGCGGTGGAGATGCTGCGGCGGGCGCTGCGGATCGAGCCGATCGGCGGTGACAACCCGGACCTCGCCGTCGCCTGCGGCAGCGTGCGGCCGGCCGTGCGGCCCGCGCCGATCGCGCCGCCGTCGGCGGCCCGGCCGCGGATCAAGCCGGCGCTGCTGCGCACGTTCTCGCCGGGCGGGATCGTGCGGCGGGCGCCGTCGGTGAACGCGATAGCGGTCAGCCCGGACGGGCGGCTGGTGGCGGCGGGCGGCGACGATCGCAAGGTCCGGATCTGGGACATCGACTCGGCGCTGGTCCGGCACACGCTTTCCGATCACGACGGGCCGGTGCGGGCGGTCGCGTTCAGCCCGGACGGCGCGCTCGTCGCGACGGCCGGTGGGCATCCGCGGCGCCCGGGCCGGGCCGTGAAGGTGTGGCACACCGACGAGGGCCGCCGCCGCAACGTGTACGACGCCGATCCCGGCGGGCCGGCCGCCCTCGCATTCCACCCGGGTGGGCGGCTCCTGGCGGCCGCCGGGCGCGACGGCGCGATCCGCATTTTCGATCTCATAGACGCCCGGGTGTACTCCGAGCACCCCGACGGAGGCGCCGGTCTGCACGCGCTCACGTACAGTCGCGACGGCTCGGTCCTGCTCACCGGCGACGACGGGGGCCGGGTCACGATGCACCCGGGCGATCCCGTGCTGCCCCAGGGCGGTTCGGTCCTGCCGGGTCACCGGGGGGCGGTGCTCGGCGTGGCGTTCGGCGTGCGGGCCGTGGCCAGTGCGGGCGCGGACGGCACGGTCCGGCTCTGGGACGACACGGGCCCCGGGCGCACACTGACCGGTCACATGGATCCGGTGACCGCCGTCGCGTTCGATCCGGCCGGGACGCTGCTGGCCAGCGCCGGGATCGACTCGACGATCAGGCTGTGGGACCCCACGTCGGGTGCCCATCTGCACACGCTCGACGGGCACGACGGCGCGGTCCACGCGCTGGCCTTCACGCCGGACGGGGCGATCCTGGCGTCGGCGGGGGCGGACGGCGCGGTCCGGCTGTGGAACGTCGCCGGCCGGCCCTGAGCGCGGCTTCGTACGGCCGTCGTTCAACGCTCGGCGCGCTTCGCCCGTATGTATCGACGGGAGCATAGCGGTGCGCCCCCGTTTGTTCACCGTCCGCACGCACATCGGACAGGATTAACTCATGATCTTGTATTCATCGATATACACGATGTGGCGTCGTCCTCGCCTACCAAGGAGGAACACGTACATGTCGATTCGCCGGGTGGTGCTCGCACTGGCGACCACCGCCCTCGTCGCCACCGGCCTGACCGCCGCGGCGCCGTTCGCCGAGGCCGCCACGAGCGTGCCGCGCTTCGATCACATCGTCCTGGTGATGTTCGAGAACCGGGCGTACTCCCAGATCAACGGCGTCAGCAGCGCCCCCTACCTCAACTCCCTGGCCACCCAGGGCGCGAAGTTCACCAAGTCGTACGCGATCACCCACCCGAGCCAGCCGAACTACATCGCGCTGTTCTCGGGCTCCACCCAGGGCGTGACAAGTGACGACTGCCCGAAGAACTTCACTGGCACCAACCTGCACTCGCAGCTCGCCGGGGCCGGCCTGACGTTCAAGGGCTACTCCGAGTCGATGCCCGCGAACGGGTACACCGGCTGCTCCAGCGGCACCTACCAGCGCAAGCACAACAGCTGGGTCGACTTCAGCAGCGTGCCCGCGGCGTCGAACCTGACGTACGCGAGCTTCCCGTCACCGGCGAACTACGCCTCGCTGCCGACAGTCGCGTTCGTCACGCCGAACATGTGCAGCGACATGCACGACTGCACGGTCGCCACCGGCGACACGTGGCTGCAGACCAACCTCGACGCCTACGCACAGTGGGCGAAGACGCACAACAGCCTGCTCATCGTCACGTTCGACGAGGACAACCGCCTCGCCCTCAACCAGATCTTCACCGTGTTCGTCGGCGCCCACGTCCAAGCCGGCTCCTACTCGGAGAAGATCAACCACTACACCGTCCTGCGCACCATCGAGGGCGCCTACGGCCTGGCCGGCATCAACGGCGCCGCCTCCCTGTCCCCCATCACGGACGTCTGGAACTGACCGACCCACCGCCGGGCGCCCTCGGCCACCCCGGGGCGCCCGTGCCTCCCCTGTTGCAAAGGCCGCCTCTTGTACCTCTCCACAGTGGACAAACCCGCGAGCCCGCCCGGCCCCGGCCGCCCCGGCACCCGCGTCGCCGCCACCGTCCTGGCGCTGGGCACGGTAAGCCTGATCACCGACGTCTCGGCGGAGATGGTCACCGCCGTCCTCCCCCTGTACCTCATGCTGGGCCTGCACCTGGGCCCGCTCGGCTACGGCGTGATCGACGGCCTGTACACGGGCGCGACCGCACTGCTGCGCCTGGTCGGCGGCTACGTGGCCGACCGCATCCAGCGCCGCAAGGCCGTCGCCGGCGTGGGCTACGCCGTCTCCGCCGCCGCGAAGCTGGGCCTCGTCGCCGCCGGCTCGTCGGTCCCCCTCCTGAGCGCCGTCATCGTCGCCGACCGGGCCGGCAAGGGCCTGCGCACGGCTCCCCGCGACGCCCTGATCACCCTGTCCACACCCCCGGACCGCCTGGGCCGCGCCTTCGGCGTGCACCGGTCGATGGACAGCATCGGCGCGTTCGCGGGCCCGCTTGTCGCGGTCGCGGTCCTGACCGCCTCCGCCGGCTCCTTCGACGCCGTCTTCGTGACCAGCTTCTGCATCGCCACCCTGGGCGTCTTCGTCCTGGCCACCTACGTCCCCGACCACCGCACCCCGTCCTGGCCGGCACCGGCCCCGACCGCGCAGGCCGCCACCCCCACACCGCACCCGCCCACCGCACCACCCCACTCGACCAGCGCAACACCGCACCCGACCACCCCGGCGCCGCCGCTCACCATCACCACTGCGTCAACGACCAGCACCGATAGCACCGACCGCCACCCCAGCGATGCCGAAGCCGACAGCGACGGACGGCAGCGCGGCGGGCCGGGCGAGCGGTCGGATGCGAGCGCCGGCGTGGGTTCGGGTGCGGGTGAGGGTGCGCGCCACGATGCGGGTAAGTCGGACGGGGTGTCGGTGCGGGCCGCGGTGGCGCTGCTCGGGCGGCGGGAGTTCCGGCTCGTCGTGGTGGCGGCCGTCGTCATGGGGCTGGCGACGGTCGGGGACGGGTTCGTGTACCTGGTGCTGCAGCGGCACAATGACCTGGCCGCCGGGTGGTTTCCGCTGCTCGCCGTCGGGACCAGCCTCGCGTACCTCCTCCTGGCCGGGCCGCTCGGGCACCTCGCCGACCGGGTCGGGCGGGCGCGGGTCTACCTGGGCGGGTTCGGGGCGCTCGCGGCCGTGTACGTCATCCTGGGCACCGGCGTCGGGGGGACGGGCGCGCTCGTGGTGGCGGTCGCGCTGTACGGGACGTTCTACGCGGCCACCGACGGGGTGCTGATGGCCCTGGCCGGGCCGCTGCTCCCCGCGGCGCTGCGGACCACCGGGATCGCGCTGGTGCAGAGCGGGCAGTCGCTGGCCTATCTGGTCTCCTCGGTCCTGTTCGGGCTGGCGTGGCAGTTGCGGGGCCCCGGGCCGGCCCTGTTCGGCGCCGCGGCCTTCGCCGTCCTCGCTCTCCTCCTCGTCGCCCCCGCGCTCCGGACAGGTACGACACACGATGCGTAAAATTCTGTCGACGTCGATTGTTGCGCTCGTGCTGGCCGCCGGGGCCGGCGTGTACATCCACGCGGCGGCGCACCGCAACGACGCCGGGGCGGCGGCCACCGCGGCCGTCGACATCGGGCCGGGGCACCACCGGATCCTGGTGCGCAGCACGGCCCCCGGGTCGATGGGGCACCTCGCGGTCGTGGCGGGAGCGGCGCGCACGACCTCGAGCGTCACGTGCAACCGGGTGTACGCCGCGGCCGGCACCGCGATCTGCCTTCGACCCGACGGACCCCTGGCGACCTACCAGATCGCGGTCCTCGACGAGCATCTCGCCGAGCGTGACACCTATCCGATGGTCGGCGTCCCGAACCGGGCCCGGGTGTCGGCCGACGGGCGGCTCGTCACCTGGACCGCGTTCGTGACCGGGGACTCGTACAACGGCGGGCAGTTCTCGACCCGGGTCGGCGTCCTCGACACCCGGACCGGGGACCTGGTCGCCGACACGCTGGAGTCGTACGCCCTCACCCGCGACGGGCACCCGTACCAGGCCGCGGACGTCAACTACTGGGGTGTCACCTTCGCCGCGGACGACACGACGTTCTACGCGACAATGGCGAGCGCCGGGCACCGGTACCTCGTCCGCGGCGACCTCACCGCCCGCACCGTGACGACCGTGGCCGAGCACGTCGAGTGCCCGTCGCTGTCGCCGGACGGGACCCGTATCGCGTTCAAGCAGGCGGTCGGCGGCGACCCGGTCAACGGCTGGCGCCCGGCCGTCATGGACCTCGCCACCGCGGCCGTCACCACGCTGCCGGAGACGCGATCCGTCGACGACCAGATCGCCTGGCTCGACGACCGGACCGTGCTCTACGCGATCCACCGCGACCAGGACCACGCCGACGTCTGGTCCGCCCCCGCCGACGGCACCGGCCCACCGGCCCTGCTCATCCCCGACGCCGAATCACCCGCCCCCATTCCGTGAGCCGGCACCGTGCCGTGCCGTGCCGTGAGCAATCGAGACCCTTGAGCGCCGATCTACCAGGTAGTAACTTGGCCGGATGCGAACACTGGCGCTGCTGATCGCGGCCGTGGGGATCCTGCTGGAGGGCCTCGTCATCGGGTTCACGCTGTTCGCGCTCGGCGGTGTCATCGACGCATACTCGATGTCGATGGCCGGCACGGACCCGTCCTTGGCCCAGGCCGCGCTCAAGGTCGGCGGGATCGTTCTCGCCGCGTTCCTGGTCGTCCTCGCCGCTGTTCTGGCCGCCGCGGCCGCCCGGGACCGGCACGCCCGCAAGGCGGCCTTCGCCGCGATGATCGTCCAGTGCGCCGTCGTCGTCATCGCCGGCCTCGCCCTGGGCTGGGCCGTGTTCGCCGGCACTCTCATCGTCCTCGGCACGCTCCTCTACGCCCTCCTGGACGACTCCCAGCAGCCCGCCACCCACTGACCACAGGCACGGCACCACCCGCCCCGCACCAGGCGCAGGCCACACTGCCGCGCGCCCCCGCGGACGGTAGCCAGAAACGCCGCACAACGGTCGCCGCTCATGAGCGGAAACGCAGCGAGATGCAGCGAGGCGGCCGCCGTGCACGAGTGCTGAGCGGACAGGTGGCATGCTTGCCCCGTGCGGATCACCACCCTGGGCGAGCTCGCCGTCGACGGCCGGCCGGTGCGCGGTGAGCGCCTCGCCGCCGTCGTGCGGGCCCTCGTCGACGCCCGGGGCCGGACCCTCACCCCGGCCGTCCTGGCCGAGGCCGTGTGGGGTGGGGCGCCGCCGGATGACGCGGCGGGAGCCGTCCACGCGCTCATCGCGCGGGCCCGCCGGCTCGGGCTGCCGATCGCCGCGGTGCCGGGCGGCTACCGGGTGTCCCCCGAGGATATCGAGCCGGATGTGGTACTCGTCCAAGCCCACGTCACCGCCGCCCGCCGGGCGCGGGACCCCGCCGAGGCGGCCGGGCACGCCGCGCAGGCCCGGTCCGGCTTCCCGGCCGTGCCCGAGCTGACCGACGGTACTGTCGCCGCATTGTTCGCCGACGTGGCCGCCGCTCAGGCGCACGCCGCCCTCGCCACCGGGCGGGTCGCGCCGGGGCTGGAGGCGGACCTCACGCTGCTGGCCACGCTTACCCCGCCGCACGAGCCGTCGGCGGCCCTGCTGATGCGGCTCCTGGCCGCGCAGAGCCGGCAGGCCGAGGCGCTCGCGGTGATGGAGCGCCTGCGCGAGACCCTGGCCGAGCGCTACGGCAGCGACCCGTCCCCGATCGTCGCCGAGGCCCACCTGGCGGTCCTGCGCGGTGAGGCGGCGAGCGGCCCGGGCGAGCAGCCCCGGGCGGCCGGGTCGGGGAAGCGGCTGCCGCCGTCGTGGCGGCGGGCGGCGACCGCGATGCTCGGCCGGGAACATGACGTCGACGCCGTGCGGGCCGCGCTGGGCCAGGGGCCGCTCGTGACGGTCGTGGCCGTCGGCGGCGCCGGGAAGACGCGGCTCGCGGCCGAGATCGCGCGCCGGACGGCGGCCGCGGGCGGGGCGGTGCACGTGGTCGAGCTGGCCGGGGTGCGGGCCGCGGACGCGGTGCTGCCGGCGATCGTCGCGGCGGCCGACCCGGCCCCGGCGGGCACCGAAAAGATCATGTCGGCCGGTGAGCGGCTCGCCGAGGTGGCCGGGCTGGTGGTGCTGGACAACTGCGAGCACCTGCTCGGCGGGGCCGCCGGCGCGGTCGCCGAGCTGCTCGACGCGTCACCTGACGTGGCCGTGCTCGCGACCAGCCGGGCGCCGCTGGGGCTACCCGGGGAGGTCGTGCACCGGCTGGCGACCCTCGACGACGACGCCGCCCTGGAGCTGCTGACCGCGCGGGCCCGGGCCGGGGGTGCGCGCATCGGCGGAGCGGATGCGCGCCAGACGCTGTGCCGGCGGCTCGACAACCTGCCGCTGGCCCTGGAGCTGGCCGCGGCGCGGCTGCGGCACATGCCGATCGAGGACGTCCTGGCCGGGCTCGACGACCGGTTCGGGCTGCTCGACGACGCGCTGCGGGGGCTGCCCGACCGGCACGCCGGGCTGTGGGCGATGGTCGACTGGAGCCGGGAGCTGCTCGGCCCGGAGGAGCGGGTGCTGCTGGAACGCCTCGCCGTCATCCCCGCGCCGTTCACGAAGGACGTCGCCGAGCACGTCGCCGGGCAGCACCGGGGCCTCGCGGTGCGGCTGGCGACACTGGTGGAGCAGTCGCTGCTGGTGCTCGAGGACGGGCACCGGTATCGGATGCTGGAGACGGTCCGCGAATACGGCGAGGCCCGGCTGGCCGCGGCCGGCGGGCGGGACGCGGCGATGGACGGGCTGGTGGACTGGGCCCGGGCCGAGGCGGTCCGGCTGCACGGCGAGTTCATCGGGCCGGGGCAGCTGGCCGCGTTCGCCCGGTGCGGCGCGGAGCAGGACAACCTCGTCGCCGCGCTGCGGTGGGCGTGCGGGCGCGACGACGCCGCCGCGGTCGACATCGCGGTGCCGCTGTTTCACCTGTGGACGGTGCGCGGCCTGCACGGCGAGGTGGCGCCGTGGGCGGCGGCGCTGCTGCGGGCCGGGGACCCGGTGGCCCGGCGGGAGTACCCGCTGGTGCGCACCGCCGACCCGGACCGGCTCACCTGGCTGTGCCTGCTCGCCGGGATCAACGCGTTCGCGGTCGACGCGCACCGGGTGTTCGCCCTGGCCGAGCGGGTGCTGCGGCGGCTGGGCCGGGACCGGCCCGGCGCGCGGGTCTCGCGGCGCGCGGCGGCGCTGGCGACGGTGGTGCCGGCCCTGGGTGAGCTGAACCTCGACAAGGGCCTCGCGGCGGCCGAGGCGCTCATCGCCCAGCCCGACCCGTACGCGCAGGGGTTCGGGCTGTTCCTGCGCGGGGTGATCCGGGAGAACCGGGGCGACGCCGTGCCGGTCGCCGAGCGCACCGCCGACGCCGAGCTGGCCTACCGGCGCTTCGAGGCGGCCGGCGACCACTGGGGCATGGCGATGGCGGCGCAGATGATCGGCTCGCAGGGCGGCCCGGACGGCGCCGACTGGCTGCGCCGCGGGGCCGGGCACATGGAGCTGCTCGGCGCGGCCGAGGACGCCGGCTCGATCCGGGTCATGCTCGACGCGCAGCTGGCCCAGCTCGGCGACGACGCGGCCGCGGAGCGGCTCGTCGAGGTCGCCAACGCCGGCCCGGTCGCGACGCCGGTCGGGTTTCAGATCATGGAGGGCGCCCAGGCCAACCTGGGACTGGCCCACTACGCGTGGCGGCAGGGCCGCACCGGCGACGCTGTCGCGCACGCCGAGCGGGCGGCCGAGATCGCCCGGGAGGGCGCGGCGCCGGTGCCGCAGGTCCGGGTCGTGTTCGGCACCGCCGCGGCCGTGTTCAACCTGCGGGCCGCCGGCGCGGCCGGGGGCGTGCGGGCCGCCGGCTTCCTGGAGGCCGTCCGCGCCGAGGCGCTCAACGGGCTCGACGTGCCCTCGCTTGGCGTGTGGGCGCTGGGCACCGCGGCCCTCGCCGCGCACCTGGGCGACGGCGAGGCGGCGCGGGAGCTGTGGACGCTCGGCATGCGGTGCTCGGCGAACCCGGCCCAGCTGTTCGAGCCGGGCACCGACCCGGTCCTCGACGCCGCTGTCGGCCGCAGCCATCGGGCGGCACAGGCCTCGCCGGGTGCGGCGGAGCCGGCCGGCGCCGACTTCGACGAGCCGTACGGCCCGGGGTTCGAGCACTGGCGGACGCGGCCGATGACCGAGGTCACCGGCCGCATCCGCGAGCTGGCCGAGGTACACCTTCAGACTTTGCGGCGGTAGGCCCGCAGGGCCAGGGGCATGAAGATCGCCACCAGGGCCGCCGACCAGCCCAGGGTCCACCACACGTGCACGCCGTAGCCGGGGGTGCCGAGGAACAGCCCGCGCATCGCCTCGACCAGGTGGCTCAGCGGGTTGTTGCGCACGAACCCCTGCATCCAGCCCGGGAGCGTCTTCGTGCCGACGAACACGTTCGAGGCGAACGTGAGCGGCAGGACGATCAGGAAGCAGATGCCCTGGACCGCCCCGGACGTGCGGGCGATCATGCCGATCAGGACCGGTGCCCAGGACAGCGAGAGGGCGAAGACGACGGCCAGGGCGCAGCCGGCGATCGCGTGGAGGGCGTCGGTGCCGACGCGGAAGCCCATGACGTAGGCGAACCCGAAGGTGGAGATGGTCACCAGGACGTACCTGACGATGTCGCCGAGCACCGCCCCGATCAGCGGGGCCGCCCGCGGGATCGGCAGGGACCGGAACCTGTCGAAGATGCCCTTCTCGATGTCGGTGTTGAGGTTCACGCCGATCGAGATGGCGCCCATGGCGATCGTCTGGGCCAGGATGCCCGGCATGACGAACTGCAGGTAGTCGTGGGTCGAGCCGGAGATCGCGCCGCCGAAGATGTACACAAAAATGATCATGAACAGGACGGGCTGGACGGTGACGTCGATGAGCTGCTCGGGCGTGCGCATCGTCTTGATGAGGCTGCGCTTGGTGAGCTCCAGGGAGTGCCGGATCAGCTTGAACGGCTTCGGGGCGGGGCGGTCGAGAACGATGGCGGTCATGCCGGCACCTCCACGGGGGCCTTTGCGGACGTCAAGGTGAAGAAGACCTCGTCGAGCGAGGGCAGGTGCAGGGAGAGCTCGGTGACCGCGATGCCCTCGGCGGTGAGCCGGGTCACCACGTCGGCCAGGGCGGCGTCGCCGTCGACCGGGACCGCGAGGACCCCGGCCCGGATCTGGTCGGCCGCCGGGCCCGAGGACACCTTCGTGAGGATCTCCGCGGCCCGGGGCAGGTCGGCCGGGTCGGCCGGGCGGACCTCGAGGGTCTGGCCGCCGACGATCCGCTTGAGCCGCTCCGGGGTGTCGTTGGCGATGACCCGGCCGTGGTCGATGACCGTGATCTCGTCGGCCAGGGCCTCGGCCTCCTCGAGGTACTGCGTCGTCAGCAGCACCGTCGAGCCGTCCCGCACCAGCTGGCGCACCACGTCCCACATGCCCTCGCGCTTGGCCGGGTCCAGGCCCGTCGTCGGCTCGTCCAGGAAGATCACGTCGGGCCGGCCGACCAGGCTCGCGGCCAGGTCGAGGCGGCGGCGCATGCCCCCCGAGTAGGTCTTGGCCGGCCGGTCGGCGGCGTCGGTGAGGTCGAACCATTCGAGCAGCTCGGCGGCCCGGGTCCGGGCACCCTGGCGGCCCAGGTCGAGCAGCCGGCCGAAGAGCACCAGGTTCTGCCGGCCGGTGAGGTCCTCGTCGACCGACGCGTACTGGCCGGTCAGCCCGATCGCCGAGCGGACCTTCTCGGCGTCGCGGACCACGTCGAACCCGCCGATGCGGGCCCGGCCGGCGTCCGGCTTGAGCAGCGTCGACAGGATGCGCACGGCGGTGGTCTTGCCGGCGCCGTTGGGGCCGAGCACACCGTGCACGGTCCCGCGCGGGATAGCCAGATCGACACCCTGGAGGGCCTTCGTCTGGCCGAAGTGCTTGACGAGGCCCGTCGCCTCGACCATCACATCGCTCGGATTCGTCATGGCACTCACCGTGCCGGGCCCGGCCGACACGGGTCCGACACGCGACCCGCATGGAACCGATATGCGAGGGAAACGGCCCGACGCAAGACCGACGAGCATTGCGACGGTACCGTGACGGCTCATGAACGACACCCAGGTCAGCGCCGGACGCCGGGTCGGGCGCCGGGTCGGGCGGCTGCTCGGCCGCGTGATCTCGGGCCTGCAGCCCGCCGAGCCGCTCCCGCAGCTGCTGCCCCGCCCGGAGGACGACGCGGCGATCATGGACTGCGCGCTGTACGTGCGCGGCAGCCGCGCGCCGGGCCGGCCCGGGTTCAGCGACGCCTACGCCACCGCGCGGCGGCGGCGCAACGGCTTCGTGTGGCTGGGGCTGTTCGAGCCGAGCTGGGCCCAGTTCACCGCGATCGCCCAGGAGGTCGGGGCCGACGACCCGACGGTCGACACCACCCTCGACCGGGAGCGGCGCCCCGCCATCGAGCGGCGCGGGGACGTGACGGTCCTCACGCTGCGCACGGCCCGGTACGTCGAGCACGGCGAGCTCACCGAGACGTCCGAGGTCGTCGACACCGGCGCCGTCACCCTGCTCATCGGCGCCCACTTCGTCGTGTCGGTCCGCCACGGCGGGGCCGGCGCCCTGGCCGACGTCCGCGAGGGCCTCCAGCAGCGGCCGAGCCTGCTCGCGCAGGGCCCGTGGTCGGTCGGCTACGCGGTCGTCGAGCGGATGGTCGAGGTCTACCACGACGTCGCGACCCGGGTCGAGCGCGACGTGGAGAAGCTCGAGGAGGTCGCGTTCCTGCGCCACGGCGGCTGCGACGTGCAGCAGATCTACCAGCTCAAACGGGAGCTCGTCGAGTTCAAGCGGGCGGTGCTGCCGCTGCAGGCGCCGCTGCGGCTGATGGCCGAGACGACCTCGACGCTGCCGCCGGGCCTGCGCCAGCACTTCACGGACGTCCTGGCCCGCCTCGGCCAGGTCGTCGAGCGGGTCGCGACGTACAACGAGCTGCTCGACTCGATCCTGCAGGCCCGGCTGGCGCAGGTCGGGCTCGACCAGAACAATGACATGCGCAAGATAGCCGCCTGGGCGGCGATGGCCGCGGTCCCGACGGCGATCGCCGGGGTGTACGGCATGAACTTCGACCACATGCCGGGCACCTCGTCGCCGTGGGGGTTCGCCGTGGCCGTGCTCGTCATGTGCGCCGGGATGCTCGTGCTGTACCGGCTGTTCCGTAAGTCCAAGTGGCTGTGAAGGATCGATGACCACCACTCCCGAATACGTGTTGCCGGCCCGGGTCGACAGCGCTCAGCGCGAGCAACGCCCCGGCGGGCCGGTCCGGCGATGGCTCCTGGAGCACCGCGTCGCCCCGGTCGGCCCGGAGAGCGACGAGAGCCACGCCAAGCCCCAGGCGTGGTGGAAGGTGATGACGCTCACCGGCGTCGACTACTTCTCCACGCTGTCCTACCTGCCGGCGATCGCCGCACTGGCCGCCGGCGCGCTGTCCCCGCTGGCCACCCTGCTGATCGTGGGCCTCACGCTGCTGGGGATGCTGCCGATGTACCGCCGCGTCGCCCGCGAGAGCCCGGACGGCCAGGGCTCCGTGGCGATGCTCGAGCATCTCCTGCCGTTCTGGCGGGGCAAGATCTTCGTCCTGGTGCTGCTGGGCTTCGTCGCCACCTCGTGGATCATCACCATCACCCTGTCGGCCGCCGACGCGTCGGTGCACATGGTCGAGAACCCGGTGTTCCCGAGCTTCATGCACGGCCACGAGGTGATCATCACCTGCGTCCTGCTGCTGATCCTCGGCTTCGTGTTCCTGCTCGGCTTCAGCGAGGCGGTCGCCGTCGCGATCCCGCTCGTCGCCGTGTTCCTGCTGCTCAACGCCACGATCGTGGTCGTCGGCCTGGTCGACGTGTTCGGCACCGCCGGGGCGTTCACGAACTGGACGCACGCGCTCACCCAGGAGCACGGCGGCGGGTTCGGGCTGCTCCTGCCGGCGCTCATCGCGTTCCCGTCGCTGGTCCTGGGCCTGTCCGGGTTCGAGACCGGGGTCAGCATGATGCCCCTCGTCGCCGCGGCCGGCACGACCGCCGAGGAGCGCCGGGCGTCGCGGCTGGCGAACACGAAGAAGCTGCTCACGGTGGCCGCCGGGATCATGTCGGTGTACCTGATCGCGACCAGCTTCATCACCACCGTGCTCATCCCGCACAAGGAGTTCGAGGAGGGCGGCGCCGCGTCCGGGCGGGCCCTGGCCTACCTCGCGCACGAGAAGCTCGGCGCGGCGTTCGGCACCGTCTACGACATCAGCAGCGTGCTCATCCTGTGGTTCGCGGGCGCGTCGGCGATGGCCGGACTGATCAACATCATCCCCCGCTACCTGCCCGGCTACGGCATGGCGCCGGAGTGGGGGCGGGCGGTGCGGCCGATCGTGCTCGTGTACACCGCGATCAGCATCGGCATCACGATCGCGTTCGGCGCCGACGTCAACGCGCAGGCCGGGGCCTACGCCACCGGCATCCTGGCGATGATGGTCTCCGGGGCCGTCGCGGTCACGATCTCGGCCTTCCGGGCGGGCCAGAAGGCGGCCGGTTCGGCGTTCACGGTCCTGACCCTGATCCTGCTGTACGCCCTGGGCGCGAACGTCGTCGAGAAGCCCGACGGCATCCTCATCTCGGCGATCTTCATCGGCGGGATCGTCCTCGTCTCGCTCGTCTCCCGCATCAGCCGCACCACGGAGCTGCGCACCGACGCGATCGAGTTCGACGACGAGGCCCGCCGGTTCGTCACCGAGTCGATCGCCTACGACGGCGAGCTCAACATCGTCGCCAACCGCCGCGAGGCCGGCGACCGGGCCGAGTACGAGGGCAAGGAGGCCGAGCAGCGCGGCCTCAACCCGGTGCCGGGCCGGGCCGACATCATCTTCCTGGAGGTCTCGGTCGTCGACCCGTCGCAGTTCTCCGGGACCCTGCGGGTCGACGGCGTCGACGTCGACGGCTACCGGGTGCTGCGCACCGAGAGCCCCGCGGCCCCGAACGCGATCGCGGCGATCCTGCTCGCCCTGCGCGACGCGACAGGGGTCCGCCCGCACGCCTACTTCGAATGGGCCGAGGGCAGCCCGCTCACGCACCTGTTCCGGTACCTCATCCTGGGCCGCGGCGACACCGCCCCCGTCGTCCGGGAGATCATCCGCTCGGCGGAGCCGGACCCGGCGAAGCGCCCGGGCATCCACGTCGGAGGCTGAGGCGATGCGCTGGCGCCTGGTGGACGCCGAGGAGGCCCTGGTCGCGGACTGCACGGCCGTCGACGGGCTGTTCACCGGGCCGGCGCCGGCACCGGCCGTGGAGCGCTACACCCTCCTGGGCGTGGTCCCGGCCGGCCCCCTCGTCGCGGCCGCACCCGGCACGTGGCTCGGCAACATGTACGTCGAGGACGCCACCGACAACCCGATGAGCGCCCCGCTGCTGGTCGACCTCACAGTCCTCGGGGTGCTGCCCTCCACGCTCGCCCCGGGGCTGCTCGACATCGACCTGGAGGGCCGGCTGCACCCGGCCGACCGGGCCATCGCCGAGCGCCGCCCCGGCCCCGGCGGGTTCCGGCTCACCGGCGTCCGCCCCGGCGAGGCCCGGCAGTCAGGCGACACAGGCCTCGTCGGCGCAGACGTGGTCGGCCTGCTGCGGCTCGGCCGCTGCATCGACGTCGGCGGCGTTTTCCGGGAGCGGCCCGCCCCACCGCCGGCCGACGTGGTCCTGCGCGGCTGCCGGCCCGGTCCGGTCCTGGCCGCGGCGGTCAGGGCCCAGGCCGAGGGCCGCTTCCGCGAAACCGCGATCATCGCCGAGCTGTACTCGTCCGGGCCCCGCGGCCTCGCACCCACCCGGGTCCAGCTCGACGGCCGGGTCGCCCGGGCCCGGCCGGCCGGCGGGGCCGCGTTCGACGTCACGCTTGTCGACGCCCTCGAGGAGCCGCTGCCGGCGGGCGCGGAGGCGATCTGGGCGCTGTGGCAGGACGGCGGGCCGCGGGCCGCGAACCTGTGGGCCGGCCACGGCCGGGACCTGCGCGACGCGTGGTGCGCGGCCGCGATGAGCCACCACCGCCACCGCGGGCCCGACCGCAGCGGCGGGGCGATCGAGCTCGACGGGCGGCACGTCACCGACGTGGAGGGCTTCTGCTGCGCGATCGGCGAGGCGGTCAACGGCCCCGGCGGCTACTTCGGCGCCGACCTCGACGGGCTGCGCGACTGCCTGGCCGGCGGGTTCGGGGCCCGGCCCCCGTTCCGGCTCGTCTGGCGCGACGCCGCGGTCGCCCGGGAGCGGCTCGCCGGCGGCTACGACAGGCGGCGCTGGGACGCGGGCGTCACCTTCGATACGCTCACAGCGCTGCTCGAGGAGCACGGGGTCATCCTGGAGCTACGCTGAGGAAGGTACGGGGACGTCCATGCCTGTCGACAAACAGGTCCGGCTGGTCCGCTTGACGGTCATCCTGGCCGCGGTCCTGCTCATGACCGCCGGTGCGCTCGCGTTCGGCGCGCTGGCCCATCTGGACTCGCTGCAGCTGAAGTGGGCATCGCCGAACCAGATCGAGCGGGTCCGCATCGACATGACCAACAGCGCCTGGACCGAGGCGGTGTCCGGCGCCGTCGTCGGCCTGATCGCCGTCCTGCTGTTCCGGCCCTCGGCGAAGGTGCGCACCGCCGTGTGGGTCGTCGCGCCGTTCGTCGCGCTCATGACGCTGTGCTTCCTGGTCGGCGGGCCGGAGTGGGCGGTCGCGCCCACCGGTGAGGAGCCGCCCGAGGTCCGGGCCGAGTACGAGCAGATCGTCCCCGCCTGGTACGCGTGGCCGCACGGCATCACCGCGCTGCTCGCCGCCGCCCTGCTGGTCTTCGCGGCGGCCTTCCTGGCCCGCTCCGACCTGCGGGAGTACTTCATGGACGCGGGCTACGACCCGAACCGGCCGTACACGTCGTGGGTCGACCGCACCGGCGGCGGTGGCGGTGCTTGACCCCGGGGCTACTGTGTCGGCGTGAGCGAGCAGCCGCCTGCATCGGGCCCCCGGCCTCCCGCTTGGAACCGCCCGCACCCACCCCCGAACGTCCCCATCTCGGGTGAGCTGCTGCCGCCACCCGGCGGCTACCGTGTGCCGCCACCGCCGCAGCATCCGGCGACACCCGTCACGTCACGCATTCCGGACAACCTGCCGTTCGTGGCCCGGCCCAGCGCGATCAAGCGGCTGATCGTCACGGTGCCGATCGCCGTCGTGGCGCTGCTGCTCGTCGGGTGCCCGCTCGGGCTCGTGCTCACCGAGGACGGGCCCAACCACACCAGCGGCGACATCGTCGCGCTCGTGGCCCTCCTCGGCTTCCTCGGTGCCGCTGTCGCCTTCGGGCTCGGGCTCGGCGTGTTCCTCGTCGCCTCGGGCGGGCCGGTCCTCGCGCTGGCCCCGACCGGCATGTGGATCAAGACTCGGCCGACCCGCGGCCAGGCGATCTGGCTGCCGTGGGAGGGCATCGCGGAGATCCGGCGGCGGCGCTGGGCCCTGGACAAGATGCTGGTGGTCAAGCCGCGGGACCCGCGGGTCGAGGGCAGCCTCGGCGCGTTCACCGCGATCGACTCGTCAGTGTTCAAGCTGTTCTACGGGTCCGGGTTCACCGCCACCCTGAACTTCGCCGACCGCTCCGAGGACGAGATCCTGGCCGCCGTCCGCCAGTTCAGCAACGGCCGCACCCAAATCAACATCTGACACTTTCGACGCGCGCGGCTGCCCTGGTCCGCTCCCCGGCCGCAGTATCATCCGAGGTCGCGGCCGGTTGACGGCCTGGCTGGAGCCGCCGCGTTTCGGTCGGCGCAGTTCCGGATAACCGGGGCGTCAGGGGCCACATGTCACCAGGGTGCCGAAAAAGTGTCAGACCCTAGGTCTACGCTCGCGGGCAGCACAGGGGACCAGGACCATTGGAGAGAGCCGAGTTGACCGCACAACCCGAGGCCTTGTACGGGGCAGACGACCTTACGCTCCTCGAAGGGCTCGACGCCGTCCGCAAGCGACCGGGCATGTACATCGGCTCGACCGACAGCCGCGGCGTCGCCCACCTGTTCAACGAGATCGTGGACAACTGCACCGACGAGGGCATCGCCGGCTACGCGACGCGCGTCGAGGTGACCCTCCACGCCGACGGCTCGGTGCAGGTCGACGACGACGGGCGCGGCATTCCCGTCGACGTCCACGCCAAGTCCGGGATGTCCGGCGTCGAGCTCGTCCTGACCCGCCTGCACGCCGGCGGGAAGTTCGGGGGGTCCGGCTACAAGACCTCCGGCGGCCTGCACGGCGTCGGCGCCTCGGCCGTCAATGCGCTGTCCACGCGCTACGACGTGACGGTGCGCCGCGACGGCAAGGTCCACCACATGTCGTTCCAGCACGGCGTGCCGGGCGAGTTCGACGGGCCCAACGCCAGCTCGAAGTTCCGCCGCGGCGGCGGGCTCGTCGTGCAGGGCCGGATGAAGCGCGGCTCCGCCACCGGCACCTCGACCCGCTACTGGCACGACGCCCGCTACTTCGAGTCCGGGGCGAAGCTCGACCCGGACGCCGTCCGGGCGAAGCTGCGCAACACGGCGTTCCTCGTGCCCGGGGTGACGTACGTCCTGCGCGACGCGACCCAGGGCTCGATCGAGACCGAGACGTTCCACTACCCCAACGGCCTGGCCGACATGGTGGAGTTCCTGGCGCCCAGCGGCGACAAGCCGGTCTGCGGCACGCTGCTGATCAACGGCGAGGGCACCTACAAGGAGAACGCCGCCGACGAGAACGGCGTGATGAAGGCCAACGTCGAGCGCCGGGCCGAGGTCGAGATCGCGCTGCGCTGGGGCACCGGCTACGAGCGGGTCGTCGAGTCGTTCACCAACACCATCCGCAACGTGCACGGCGGCACCCACCGGCGCGGCTTCGAGCGCGGCGCCGTGCGGGCCCTGACCGACGCCATCCGCAACACCCGCGGGCTGCTGCGGCCCAAGGAGGACCTGCCGACCCTCGACGACGTGCTCGAGGGCATGACGGCGGTCATCCACGTGCGCATCCCCGAGCCGCAGTTCACCTCCCAGACCAAGGACGAGCTGTCCACGGCCCCCGTCACCCGGGTCGTCCAGCAGGTCGTCGAGCAGCACCTCAAGGCGTGGATCGAGGCGCGCAAGACGAAGGTCGAGGCGCGCACCGTCCTGCAGAAGATCGTCGACGCGGCCCGGGTGCGGCTCACCCAGAAGCAGCAGAAGGACGCCGCCCGGCGCAAGACCGCCCTCGAAGGCGCGTCGATGCCGGCCAAGCTCGTCGACTGCCGCTCCACCGGGGTCCAGCGCAGCGAGCTGTTCATCGTCGAGGGCGACAGCGCCCTGGGCACCGCCCGGATGGCCCGCTCGTCGGAGTACCAGGCGCTGCTGCCGATCCGCGGCAAGATCCTCAACGTGCAGAAGGCCAACATCCAGCAGGTCCTGGACAACGCCGAGTGCTCGGCGATCGTCCAGGTGCTCGGGGCCGGGTCGGGGCGCACGTTCGCGCTCGACCAGATGCGCTACGGCCGAATCCTGATCATGGCCGACGCCGACGTCGACGGCTCACACATCCGCACGCTGCTCATCACGCTGTTCGCGAAGTACATGCGCCCGGCCATCGCCGACGGGCGGCTCTACGCGGCCGTCCCGCCGCTGCACAAGATCGTCACCAAGGGCCGCAACCCGGAGACGATCTACACGTACACGCAGCAGGAGATGACGAGTACCGTCGCCAAGCTCGAAAAGGGCGGCAAGCAGGTCGTGACGCCGATCCCCCGGTTCAAGGGCCTGGGTGAGATGGACGCCGACGAGCTGTGGGACACCACGATGAACCCCGCGACCCGGGCCGTGCGCCGCATCACCCTCGACGACGTGGACCGGGCCGAGGAGGTCCTCGAGCTGCTCATGGGTGAGCGGGTGGAGCCCCGCCGCAACTGGCTCATCGACTCCGCCGCGCGGGTCGACCAAGAGACGATCGACGCCTGAGACCGGAAGGCCGACAGTTCACGATGGCACCACGCAAGAGCAAGACTGCGGTCAAGGCCGACCTGTCCGCGTTCGACCAGGCCGGCGCGCGGGTGCTCAACAACCCGCTGACCACCGAGGTGGAGGACTCCTACCTGGAGTACGCCTACTCGGTCATCCACTCCCGGGCGCTGCCCGACGCGCGGGACGGGCTCAAGCCCGTGCACCGGCGGATTCTCTTCTCGATGAACGAGCAGGGGCACCGCCCCGACCGCGGGCACGTCAAGTCGTCCCGGGTCGTCGGTGACGTCATGGGCAAGTACCACCCCCACGGCGACAGCGCGATCTACGACGCCATGGTCCGCATGGCCCAGGACTTCTCGCTCAACGTCCCGCTGATCGACGGCCACGGCAACTTCGGCTCCCCGGACGACGGGCCGGCCGCCTCGCGGTACACCGAGGCCCGGATGTCGCGCGAGGCGATGCTGCTGGTCGGCGAGCTCGACGAGGGCACCGTCGACTTCCGGCCCAACTACGACGGCTCCCTCGAAGAGCCCGCCGTGCTGCCCGCCGCGTTCCCCAACCTGCTGGTCAACGGCTCGTCGGGGATCGCCGTCGGCATGGCCACCAACATGATCCCGCACAACCTCGGCGAGATCGTCGCCGCGACCCGCTGGCTGATCAACCACCCCGCCGCCACGCTCGACAAGCTCATGGAGTTCGTCCCCGGCCCCGACCTGCCCACCGGCGGGCTGCTGCTCGGCCTCGACGAGGTCCGCCGCGCCTACGAGACCGGCCGCGGCGTCGTGCGCATGCGCGGCCGGGTCGAGATCGGCCTGCTGGAGGGCAGCCGCGGCCGGCAGGCGATCACCGTCACCGAGCTGCCCTACGGCATCGGCGCCGAGAAGGTCATCGAGAAGATCACCGACGAGGTCAACAAGACCAAGCGCCTGCAGGGCATCGCCGACGTCAAGGACCTCACCGACCGGGAGAACGGCACCCGCCTGGTCATCGAGTGCAAGGTCGGCGTCAACCCGCAGGCCCTCCTGGCCGACCTCTACCGGCTCACGCCGCTGGAGCAGTCCTTCGGCGTCAACAACCTCGTCCTCGTCGACGGCCAGCCGCAGACGCTCGGCCTCAAGGCGCTCCTCGAGGTGTTCCTGGCCCACCGCTACGAGGTCGTGACCCGGCGCACCGAGTTCCGCCGCAAGAAGCGCCAGGACCGCCTGCACCTCGTCGACGGCCTGCTCATCGCCCTGCTCGACATCGACCGGGTCATCGCCCTCATCCGCGACAGCGACAACGCGGCCGCGGCCAAGGCCGGGCTGATGAGCGAGTTCGGCCTCACCGACATCCAGGCCACCTACATCCTCGACACGCCGCTGCGCCGCCTGACCCGCTACGACCGCATCGAGCTCGAGGCCGAGCAGCAGCGCCTCAACGAGGAGATCGCCGCGCTGAGCCTGATCCTCGACGACGAGAAGGTCCTCAAGAAGGTCGTCTCCGACGAGCTCGCCGCCGTCGTCAAGGAGCACGCCGCCCCGCGCCGCACCACGCTCATCGACGGCGACCTCAAGGAGGTCCTGGCCGCGTCCGTCCCGGCGGGCCCGCTCGAGGTCACCGACGACCCGTGCCAGGTGCTGCTGTCGGCCACCGGGCTCGTCGCCCGCACCGCCGCCGAGTCCGAGGAGGCCCCCGAGGCCAAGACCAAGGCCGGCCGCGACAAGCACGACGCCGTCCGCGCCGTCGTGCACACCACCGCCCGCGGCCAGATCCTGCTGGTCACCAGCCGCGGCCGCGCGTTCAAGGTCGACGTCCTGCCCCTGCCGACCCTCCCGGAACGCCCCGGCACCGTCTCCATCAGCGGCGGCATGTCCACCGCCGAGCTCGTCCCCCTGGAGAAGGGCGAGACGGTCGTCGGCCTGGCCCCCCTCGCCGACAAGGACTCCGGCTCGCCCGGCCTCGCCCTGGGCACCCGCAACGGCCAGGTCAAGATCTGCGCCCCGGAGTGGCCCGTGCGCTCCGACGAGTTCGAGGTCATCGGCCTGCGCGAGGGCGACGAGGTCATCGGCGCCACCTGGCTCGCCGACGGCTCGGAGACCCTCGCGTTCGTCAGCTCCGACTCGTCGCTGCTGCGCTTCCCGGCGACCCTGGTCCGCCCGCAGGGCCTGAAGGGCGGCGGCATGGCCGGCATCAGCCTCGCCGCCGACGCCCACGCACTGTTCTTCGGCGCCGTGGTCACCAAGGACGCCGAGCACGGCGAGCCGATGGTCGTCACCGCCACCATGGGCAACGCCAAGATGACCCCGTTGCGCCTCTACCCGGCCAAGGGCCGCGCCACCGGCGGGGTGCGCACCCAGCGCTTCCTCAAGGGCGAGACGCACCTCGTCCTGGCCTGGGTCGGGCCGCGCCCGGTCGCCTCCAACGCCAAGGGCGACCCGCGCGACCTCCCGTCCCCCGACAACCGCCGCGACGGCTCGGGCGCCCAGCTGCGCGCCCCCGAGCTCATCGGCCACCTGGTGGAGCGCGGCTGACCTCAGCGGCCTCCCGGCGGCGCGCTCCCACCACGGGGGCGCGCCGCCGACCACGCCCTTCCGGCACCGCCGCCGCCCGACGGCGCGAGTCGCCCCGAAGGGCGCTTCCGCGGGCACGCCGCTGACCACGCCCTTGGCGCCGCCGCCCGACGGTGGATCCGCCCCGGAGGGCGCTTCCGCGGGCGCGCCACCACCGCGTCATCTAGCCTGCCGGAATGCGGATGCTGCACCTCGGGCTGCGGGTCACCGACCTGGAGCGCTCGCTCGCCTTCTACACCGCCGTCGGCTACACCGCGATCGGCACCGTGCCGCAGACGCCGTTCGGGACCCTGACCATGCTGCAGCTGCCTGGTGACCCGTTCTGCAGCCTCGAGCTGGTCCACGACCCGGCCCGCCCCGTCACCGACACCACCGCCGTCAACCACCTCGTCATCCAGGTCGACGACCTGGCCGCCACCGTCGCGGCGCTGGCCGCGAACGCCGTCACCGCCGAGCCGCCCACCGACCACGGCGAGGGCATGCACACGACCTGGCTCACCGACCCCGACGGCTACCGCATCGAGCTCGTCCAGTGGCCACCCGGCCACCCGGCGGGCATGACCACCGCCGACTTCGCCTGACCTGCGCGGCCGCCGCCCTGCCGGCCACGGTCCCGCCGGCCGCAGCCCTGCCCCGCCATGGTCCCGCCGCCCGCAGCCCTGCCCCGCCATGGTCCCGCCGCCCGCAGCCCTGCCGGCCGCAGTCCGCCAGCCGCAGTGCCGCCAGCCGTATGTCCGCCGGCCGCACCCACGCGGGCCGGGGCATGGGCAACAGCCGGGCGGTCGGGCGGCTGGGCGGCTGGGCGGCTGGGCCCGGCGCGGTCCGGGTTGCGGGTCGCCGGCGAGCCCGTCGTCGGGTCCGGGGCGAGGTCAGCTCCCGGCGGTGAGCTCCCGCGGCGGGGCGGTGAAGTCGCGCTGTGGGAGCGGGGCCAGGCCGTCGTGCTCGGCCGCGGTGACCGCGGCGAGGGCGGTGCCGGGCGCACCGCCGTCGAGCGGGGCCGCGCTGTCGTCCGCGCCGGGCACGCTCGCCAGCAGGCCCGCGGTGACCAGCTGCGGTCCCCCGACGACGGCCGAGAAGGCGCGGCGGGTGGTCGTCAGGCCGGCCTGGCCGAAGACCGGGCGGCCGACGTCGGCGCGCACCGAGCGGGACAGGGGCGGGGCGGCACCGCAGCCGTCGCCCACGGCCGAGCGGTCCCCGACCGGGCAGCGACCGGCATCGACGGCGGCCCGGGCCACGTCCGCGGACAGGACCGACGCGCACGCCGGGCCGGCGTCGGGGACCGGCCGGCCGGCGCCGTCGACGAGCTGGGCGACAGGCAGCGGGGCGCAGTGGATGCCGTCGGCGGCCAGGGTGGCGTACGCGTTGGCCAGGTCCAGCGCCGATGTCGCCGACACGCCGAGCGTGAACGCGCCCCACATCGCCGGCTGCTGGCTCAGCGCCTGGTCGACCTGGCCGTGGAGCACGATCCCGAGCCGTTTCGCCATGGCGACCGCCTTGTCCACGCCGACCTGCTCCTCCAGCGGCACGAAGTAGGTGACGACCCCGTGGCCGAACGCGTCCCACATCGTGCGGCGCCCCGACAGGAAGGCGGTCTCACCGGTGTTGGCCGGGCACCAGAAGTGCTGGCCGCTGCAGGCCGCCGGGCTCTGCGGGTCGATGACGAACCTGGACTGGTACACCTTCTTCGTGTCGATCGCGTGATCGAGCCGCACACCGCTCTCGAGCGCCGCGGCCAGCGTGAACATCATGAACGCCGGCCCGGCGGCGTCGCCCGGCGCGTTCGCGTCGCCGGCCACGAGGGCGTCGACGGCGTCGGGGCCGGCAGCGGCCGGCAGCGGCCGGCCGGACCCGTCCGCGGCCTGGCTCGGCGACGCGGCGGCCGGGCGGCGGAAGTTCCGGTTCACCGCCATGGTCCGGATCAGCCCGGTCCCCGGCTCGACGGCGGCGAGCGTGAACACCTGCGGCGCACCGACCGGCCGGACCTGGTCGACGCGCTGCTTGGCGGCCGCCTGCTGCTGCACGTCGAGCGACCCGACGATGCGGTACCCGCCGTGGCGCAGCCGGTCGAGCCGCTCCCCCTCGTCGCCGCCGAACGCCGCCTGGGTCTTCCACCAGGAGACGACGTAGTCGCAGAAGAAGCCCCAGTCGTTGACGGCCGTGCGCAGGCAGCTCTCCCGCGGGTCGGCGTCGTCGAAGCGGGCGATGAGCGTCGTGCCGTCGGCCGCGTACAGCTGCGATGCCCGCGGCCCCGGGGCCGCCGCCGGCTTCGACGAGCCCGACCCCCGCACGCTCCAGGCGACAACCCCCGCGACCACCCCGAGCACGACCACGACCACCGCCGCGACGACCACCCGCCGCCGCCCGAACCTCGCCCGCGGCGCCGACTCGATGATCGTGACCCCGCCCGACCCGCTACCCGTCTCGCCCGCCATCGTCGCCCGCCGCCCCCGCCGTCTCGACCGTGAACCCCGAGGATATCGACGTCCACAACCGCCCGGCGCCGGCACCCTCCGCGAACCGCCGCCCGCCCGGTCCGCCGGCCGCCACGAGGCCGGCCGACCGGCGCCGATGCCGGCTCAGCCGGGCCGCTCCACGCCGGACGGCCGCAGCCGCATCACGCCGGACGAGGTGTTCGCCTACCGAGCCCGCGGCCTCGTCCGCTGACCGCCGGGCACTCGGTCGGCCGGAGCCCGGCCCGCCCGCATCCGTGACCGGACCGCGGCGCCGTCGCGGCCGTGCGGCAGGTCGGGGGCTTCGAGGGTGAAGCCGACGCGCTCCGGCAGCGGGCCGCGGTACGTGACGGTGAATGTCGCCTCGTCGGTGCCGCTGCGCGACGGCAGCGGCGAGCCGGGCAGCGGGCGCACGAGGAGGCGGTCGGCCACGCCGGTGGCGGGCAGGAACGTGTACGTCACGTCGAGCTCGCCGACCGAGCCGCGCCGGCGCAGAAAGAACACGTCGTCGCGGCCGCCGGCCAGCAGATGGCGGTAGCAGCCCGGCCAGAACCAGGTGAACACGATGCCGAGCGTTTCACCGGGCGGCACCGGGTCGGCGAAGCACAGGTACACCACCAGCGCATCCGCCTCGTCGAACCACACCCGGGTCAGATCGAACGACGGGCCGATGGTGCGCCCGCCGTCCGGGTCCGTGGTGAACGAGTTGGCCGTCACCGTGATGCCACGCTTCTGCGCCGCCGTCAGGTTGCCGTGCGGGGTCTGCTCGAACGCTGCCCACACGACCCGGACCGGATCGGTGACCGACCGCAGCGTCCGCCACTGCCGCAGCGTCATGTCGCCGCCACGGTCGACGGTCGCCTCCTCGATCCAGCGCTCCCAGGTGTACGCCGAGGGCGTCTGCTGATCGCGCAGGGTCTGCGTCAGCCGCCGGATCACCGAGTCGGACCCGCGGCCACGCCGGCGTTCCTGCCACAGCAGGCCCGTCAGCAGTGCCGCCGCGGCGAGCACGAAGACCAGAGCCACGGCCAGCCCGATCGTCGTGGCCAGCGGAGTCTGCCGGGTCGCGCCGAACAGCGTCGCCAGCAGCGACAGGCCGGCCAGCGGCGCGGCGACGAGCCGGACGACGCCCAGCTCGAGCAGCAGGGCTGTGAGCGGGTGCAGCACCCGGCGTCGCACAGCCGCACGCATTGTGACCTTCATGCATCAACGCTTCCACGGCCCGGGACGGCCCGACCGAAGGGTGAACGACGTTGCCGAATATTGACCCTTTTTGAATCCGCGTGGTCAACTGGGGTGGTGCCGCTCGACGTGCCGGACCGCAACGCCCTTCCGGATGGCCCGCAGCGCAACCTGGTCATCGAACTGCACCGCCTGTACCGCGACGCCGGCTATCCGGGGCTCAAGCGGCTCAGCGCCGAGATACGCGGCCGGGCCGACCTGCCGGATGTGGTGAGCCACGAGACGGTCAGCAACATGCTGCACGGGCAGGGACTGTCCCGCTGGATCAAACTCGAGTGCGTCGTGCGGGTCCTGGCCGGCTGGTCGGTGCACAGGCCGTCGGTGGACGATGAGGTCCGCCGCATCCAGAAGCTGTGGCACACCGCGGCCGACACCTCACCGATCGACGGGCACCCGGCCGCCCACGAGACGCCGGTCGGCCTGATCGTGGAGCACGAGATCGCCCGCGTGAGCTACGTCGGCCGCACGTACCACTGCACCATCCGGCGGCAGTTGTTCAACGGCCTGAACGAGCCCGTGACGCGGTTCCCGATCAGCATCCGGGTCGACCGATACCCGGACGACTCGGCCCGGTCGAACCGCCATCACGGCGAGCATCCGCTGAACTTCGACGACGTCGACCTCCACGCCTCCTGCGACGGCGAGCCGATGCGCTCCAAGATGTTCCTCGACACTCCTGTGCTGAAGGAGGTCTGGCTGCTCTTCGAGAACGCCGAGAACCGGTTTCCGCTGTACCCCAACCGGCGCGCCGAGATCTCGTACTCCTGGAACGTCTCCGACGAGCTGTGGGGCCACTGGTTCCAGCGCAGCATCCAGCTGCAGACCCGCCGGCTCACGCTGGAGGCGGAGTTCCCGACCGCCCTGCACCCCTCCGTCTGGGGCGTTCGCAGCTCGATGTGGCACGACGAGATCCCGCGCTCGCCGATCACGCAGCGGACGTCCGCCCCCGGCCGGGCCACGTTCACGTGGCAGACCGAGGAGCTCGGCCTGCGCGACCGGTACCGCCTGGAGTGGCGGTTCCGCAAGCAGCCCGGGTAGGCCGGCGCGGCCGTCACCAGGGCAGGTCGCCACCGTCGAGGGAGAGGTAGCGGGGTGAGGCCGGGTCCGGGCTGCGCAGGAGTCGGACGAGGCGGGTCGCCGCGTCGTGCGGGGAGGTGGTGGCGCCGGCGGCTCCCATGGCGGTGGTGAGGCTTCCCGGGTGTACCGCCCAGCAGCGCACGCGTCCCGAAAGCTCCTGGGCCAGGGCGATCGTAAGCATGTTCTGGGCCGCCTTGGCGATCCGGTACGCGTAGCTCGTGCCCCGCCCGGCGAACTCGCCCGCCGCCTGCGCCGACAGGGAGCCGAGCCGGGACGTGACGTTGACGATCAGCGGGGCGGGCGCGGCCAGCAGCCGGGGCAGCAGAGCCTGGGCCAGGCGCAGCGGCCCGGCCACGTTGACGTCCACCGCACCCAGGATCGTCTGCGGGTCGACGCCGGCCAGGGGACGGCCGGGCGCTCCGATGCCGGCGTTGTTGACCAGCACGTCCAGGGGGCGCTCGCCGACGGCGGCCAGCAGCTGCGCCCCGACCGGCTCCCGCACGTCCTGCACCACCGTCCGCACCCGATCGTGCGGCGGGGCGGCGGCGGGCTCCGTGCGCACGCAGGCCACGACGTCCCAGCCGCCCGCGGCCAGGCACTCGACGAGCGCCGCCCCGAACCCGCGCCCGGCCCCCGTCACCACCGCCAGCATGCGGACCAGGCTAGTGCGCACCGTGCCGCGCCGCGCGGCGGACCGGGCGGCGTCGCGGCCGGTGCCGGAGACGGACCGGCCCGGGCTCCACAGTGGAGTCCCGGGCCGGCTGTGCGGGCAGCGATCAGTCCACTTCGACCGCGGCCGCGGCGAACTGGGCCGAGTACAGGCGGGCGTAGGCGCCGTCGGCGGACAGGAGCGAGTCGTGGGTGCCCTGTTCGACGATGGTGCCGTGCTCCATGACCAGGATCAGGTCGGCGTCGCGGATGGTGGAGAGGCGGTGGGCGATGACGAAGCTCGTGCGGCCCGCGCGCAGCGTGGTCATCGCGCGCTGGATGAGGACCTCGGTGCGGGTGTCGACGGAGCTGGTGGCCTCGTCGAGGATGAGGATCGTCGGCTCGGCCAGGAACGCCCTCGCGATGGTGATGAGCTGCTTCTCCCCCGCCGAGACGCCGGCGCCCTCCTCGTCGATGACCGTCCCGTAGCCGTCGGGCAGGGTGCGCACGAACCGGTCGGCGTACGCGGCCTCCGCGGCGGCCGTGATGCTCTGCGGGGTCGGGTGGTCGGCGCCGTAGGCCAGGTTCTCCGCGATGGTGCCCTGGAACAGCCACGTGTCCTGCAGGACCATGCCGATCTGCTCGCGCAGCTCGTCGCGGGACATGGTGGCGATGTCCACGTCGTCAAGCAGGATCCGCCCGCCGGTGAGGTCGTAGAACCGCATGATCAGGTTGACAAGTGTGGTCTTGCCGGCGCCTGTCGGGCCGACGATGGCCACCGTCTGGCCCGGTTCGACCGTGAGCGAGAGGTCCTCGATCAGGGGCTCGTCGGGCTTGTACCGGAACGAGACGCGCTCGAACGTGACCTTGCCGCGGACCTGCTCGGGGCGGGCCGGCGCGGCCGGGTCGAGGCTCTGCTCGGGCGCGTCGAGCAGGGCGAAGACGCGTTCGGCCGAGGCGATCCCGGACTGGATCAGATTGGACATCGCGGCAACCTGCGTCAAAGGCTGTGAGAACTGGCGGCTGTACTGGATGAACGCCTGCACGTCGCCCAACGTCATCGTGCCCGAGGCGACCCGCAGGCCGCCGACGACCGCGACGAGCACATAGTTCACGTTGCCGATGAACATCATCGCCGGCTGGATCAGGCCGGAGATGAACTGGGCCCGGAACGCGGACGTGTAGAGGGCGTCGTTGTGCTCCGCGAACGTCGTCGCGGCCTCGTGCTGCCGGCCGAAGATCTTCACGACCGAGTGGCCGGTGAACATCTCCTCGATGTGGCCGTTGAGCCGGCCGGTGCTCGCCCACTGCTTCACGAACTCGGGCTGCGAGCGCTTGCCGATGCGCGCCGTGATGAACACCGACAGCGGGACCGTCACCAGGGCGATGACGGCGAGCAGCGGGGAGATCCAGAACATCATGCCGAGGACCGCGATGATCGTCAGCACGGACGTGAGCAGCATGCTCATCGACTGCTGCAGGGTCATCGCGATGTTGTCGGTGTCATTGGTGGCCCGGCTGAGGACCTCACCGCGGGGCTGCTGGTCGAAGTAGCTCAGCGGCAGCCGGGAGAGCTTGCGCTGCACCTGCTCGCGCAGCCGGTACACGGTGCGCTGGACGATGACGGTGGTGAGCCGGGCCTGCAGCAGGCCCAGGATCCAGGCGAACAGGTACACGACGGCGACGCCGAGCAGCACCTGCTGGAGCCGGTCGAAGTCGATGCCGCGGCCGGGGACGATGCTGCCCATGCCGGAGAGCAGGTCGGCGAAGCTGTCCTTGCCCTGGGCGCGCAGCTGCTCGATGGCCTGTTCCTTGGACACCCCGGGCGGGATGCGCTTGCTGATGATGCCCTCGAAGATGACGTCGGTGGCGTGGCCGAGCAGGCGCGGACCGAGCGTGGACAGCACGACGCTGGCCACGCCGAACACGAGCACCGCCACGACGATGAGCCGGTCGGGCGCGAGCATCTTGAGCAGGCGCTTCGCCGACCCCTTGAAGTCCTCGATCTTCGCGGGCGGCCCACCGGCGCCCATCATCATCCGGCCGGGCCCACCCATCGGCGGACCACCGGGACGGACACCACCCCCAGGACGACCCGGCGCGCTCATGCTGTCCCCCTAATCACCTGAAGCCGAAGTACCACGCAGCACGACCGCTTCCGCTTCGCTCCAGCGCTCATGCCGCCCTACCTTTCATAGCGAGCCCAGGTTTGATATTGATCTGGGTTGACGCGGGCGAGGCAGGTATGGCTTTCATGCTGGCTGCCGTCGATGGTTCAGGACGCATGGCCGCCTGCCTCGTCTGCTCTTGCTGACTGCTGATTGGGCTCTGCGATCCATCGCTGTGTAGGGCGTTGACGGCGGCAAGAGCGCGCGGTGACAGGCCATGGGAGAAGGGAGTCAGATGGCTGTCGCGGTCGGAGTCGATGTGGCCAAGGAACTGCACTGGGCCGCCATCGTGCACACCGAGACCGGGAAACTGCTGGCCAGCTGCAAGGTAGCCAACGAACCGGCGGCGATCCATGAGTTGATCGACCAGATCCACGCGGCCGAGGGCGATCACGGCCCGGCGACGGTCGCGATCGACGTACTCGGCGGGATCGCCGGGCTGTTGCAGGTCATGCTCAGCGACGCCGGCTTGGACCTGGTCCACGTATCCGGGCTGGCAGTCAACCGGGCCCGGCGGGCCACCCGCGGTGGCGAGCACAAGTCGGATCCGCGCGATGCCAAGGTGATCGCCGATCAGATCCGGCTGCGCCGCGAGGAACTGCGCCCGGTCACCACCGACACCGACGCCGATGCCGAACTGCGGCTGCTGGCCGGACGCCGCCGGGAGCTCGTGGTCGATCAGACCCGCCGCATCGCACGGCTGCGGGACCTGCTCGCCTCGATCCATCCCGGCCTCGAACGCGTGCTCGACCCGACCAACAAAGCCGATGCCGCACTGCTGGCCCGCTATGTCACCCCGGCCGAAATCCGCCGCGCCGGCCGCAACCGGATCATCACCTACCTGCGCACCACCGGCCGGCACAACACCGCCGTCATCACGGCCTTGGCCGACAAAGCCCTGACCGCCGCAACCGGGCAGCACCTCACGGTGCCCGGCGAGGCAGTCGCTGCCAACATCGTGCGTGACCTCGCCCGCGAGGTGCTCGCCGGCCGCGACAAACTCGCCGCGATCGACGCCCGGCTCGCCGAGGCGCTCACCCGCCACCCTGACGCGGCCCTCGTCCAGTCCCTGCCCGGGATGGGGGCCACCCTGACCGCCGAGTTCCTCGCCGTGGCAGGCGGCATCAGCCGATTCGCCAGCGGCAACCAGCTCGCCTCCGCAGCCGGACTCGCCCCCGTGCTGCAACAATCCGGCAAGATGCACTACCTGCGCCGCGCCAACGCCGGCGACAAAACCCTCAAACGCATCTTCTACCAATCGGCGTTCTGCGCCCTGCAACGAGACCCGGCCAGCCGCGCCTTCTACGACCGCAAACGAGCCGAAGGAAAGCGGCACCACCAAGCCCTCATCGCCCTGGCCCGCCGACGCATCAACGTCCTGCACGCCATCCTGCGCACCCGGCAGCCCTACCAAGCAAACTTTGCTCTCGCCTCTTGACTCAGACATTAGGCTGCGGCCTCCTGCTCCGTCAGCTGGGACAGGACGATCTCGCGGTAGGTCTCGTTGTCGGTCATCAGTTCCTCGTGGGTGCCGGTGCCCACGACGCGGCCCTCGTCGAGCACGACGATGCGGTCGGCGTCGCGGATGGTGCTGACCCGCTGGGCCACGATGACGACCGTCGCGTCGGCGATCTCGCGGCGCAGGGCCTCGCGCAGGGCGGCGTCGGTGGCGTAGTCCAGGGCGGAGAAGGAGTCGTCGAACAGGTACACCTCGGGCCGGGCGACGAGCGTCCGGGCGATCGCCAGCCGCTGCCGCTGCCCGCCGGAGACGTTCGTGCCGCCCTGCGCGATCGGCGCGCCGAGGGCCTCGGGCATGGCCCGGACGAAGTCGGCCGCCTGCGCCACCTCGAGGGCCTGCCACAGCTCGTCGTCGGTGGCGTCGGGCCGCCCGTAGCGCAGGTTGCTGGCGACGGTACCGGAGAAGAGGTAAGGCTTCTGGGGAACCATGCTGACCGTGCGGGCCAGCAGTGCCGGCTCGATGCGCCGGACGTCGACGCCGTCGACCAGGACGGTGCCGCCGGTCGCGTCGAAGAGCCGGGGCACCAGGTTGAGCAGTGTCGTCTTGCCCGCACCGGTGCTGCCGATGATCGCCGTGGTCTGGCCCGGGTGGGCGACGAGGTCGACGCCGGACAGGACCGCGGACTCGGCGCCCGGGTAGTGGAACGACACGCCGCGCAGCTCCAGCTCCCCGTGTTCGCCCAGGCTGGTGACCGGGTCGGCGGGGGCCTTGACGCTCGACTCGGCGCCCAGCACCTCCTGGATGCGCTCGGCGCAGACCTCGGCCCGCGGGATCATGACGAACATGAACGTCGCCATCATCACCGACATGAGGATCTGCATGAGGTAGCTGAGGAACGCGGTGAGCGCGCCGATCTCCATGCCGCCGGTGTCGATGCGCTTCGCGCCGAACCAGAGCACGAGGATGCTGGAGGCGTTGACGACGAGCATGACGGTCGGGAACATCAGCGACATCAGCCGGCCGACGGCGAGGGACACGTCGCGCAGCTCCCCGTTGGTCTTCTCGAACCGGACCCGCTCGTGCTCGTCGCGGACGAACGCGCGGATGACCCGGATGCCGGTGATCTGCTCGCGGATGACGCGGTTGACCAGGTCGATGCGGACCTGCATGAGCCGGAACAGGGGCCGCATGCGCACGACGATCAGCGAGATGATCCCGATCAGGACCGGCACGACGACGAGCAGCAGCCCGGACAGCGGCACGTCCTGGTTGAGGGCCAGGATGATGCCCCCGACGCACATGATCGGCGCCGAGACCATCAGCGTGAACGTCATCAGGACCAGCATCTGGACCTGCTGGATGTCGTTCGTGGTGCGGGTGATCAGGGACGGGGCGCCGAGCTCGCCGACCTCGCGGGCGGAGAGCTCCTGGACCTTCGCGAACAGCCCGGCCCGCACGTCACGGCCGAGCGCCATGGCGGTGCGGGCGCCGTAGAAGACCGCGGCGGCCGAGCAGACGATCTGCAGCAGGGAGACGGCCAGCATCCAGCCGCCGTACTCCACGATGTAGCCGGTGTCGCCGGTGACGACGCCGTTGTCGATGATGTCGGCGTTGAGGGTCGGCAGGTAGAGCGTGGCGAGCGTCTGCACCAGCTGCAGCAGCACCACCAGGGTGATCGGCCCGCGGTAGGGCCGAAGGTACGTTCGCAGCAGTCGGATCAGCATCGTCTCAGGCTTCTCCAGGGTCGGGTGGGGTCAGGAGGCCGTCGAGCAGGACGGCCACGATGTCGTCGGGTGTCAGGTCCTCGTCGGGCAGCATGCCCCGCGTCGAGATCCCGATCAGGGCGAACAGCAGTCCGGCGGCTGTTTCCGGGCTGCGTCGCAGCAGGTGCCGGTCGGGCTCGATCAGCCGCGCGACGGCGGCGGTGAGCTGCCGGCGGCCCTCCATGAGGGCGGCCATGGGCGACTCGTCGGGCGGAAACTGCATGGTGCGCACGAGCATCATCAGCGGGATCGAGGCCTCGATCCGCCGGATCATGATCGCGGCCGCGTCGCGCAGCCGCTGCCGCAGGTCCGCGGCGGGGTCGATGGCCGACAGGGCCAGCAGCATCGGCGCCGGGTCGAACGCGTGCCGCAGGGTCGCGGCGAGCAGCGACGCCTTGTCGGGGAAGACGCCGAAGATGGTGCCCTCGGCGACCCCGGCGGCCTCGGCGATCTGCCGGGTGGTGACTGTCGCGCCGTGGGTCATCAGCAGCGGCAGCGTGGCGGCGATGAGTGCCGCGCGCCGCTCGTCGGGGGCGAGCGCGGGCACCCGCCGCCGCCGGGTCTCAGCGTTCACGGGGCAACTGTAATGAGCGAGCACTCACTCGGACAACCGAATTTGACGATCGCGTGACGAAATACTCACAGCAACTCTGTTGCAACACCCTGTGATCGGGCCGCGCAACTGCGCCTGCACACGATGATCGGACTAGCGTCATTGAGAGGAACGGTGCGATGCGCGACGTCGACGAGGAAGCCCGGCTCTCGGCCCTGTACAGCTACGGCGTGCTCGACACGCCGCGCCCGAAGCCCCTGGACGAGCTCACGCAGCTCGGCTCGTCGGTCTTCGACACCACCATGTCGACAGTCACCCTCGTCGACCGGGAGCGGCAGTGGTTCGCCGGCCGGACCGGCCTCACGTCCGACGAGACCCCCCGGTCCATGTCGTTCTGCGCCGAGACGATCCCGACCCGCACGACGCTCGTCGTGTCCGACGCCCGGGCCGACGCGCACTTCCGCGACTACCCCAACGTCACCGGCGAGCCGCACATCCGCTTCTACGCCGGTGCGCCGCTGATCGACGACGACGGGTTCGTGCTCGGCACGTTCTGCGTCAAGGACGACCGCCCCGGCGATCTCGGCCCCCGCCAGCAGGAGGCCCTCGAAACCCTCGCCCGGCAGGCGGGCGGGCACCTGTCGCTCATGCGCAGCCGGCTCATGCTGGCCGAGCTCGGCGACGAGCTGGCCCGCGCGACCCAGCGGGAGGAGGACCTGGTCGCCACCATCTCGCACGAACTGCGCACACCCGTCACCGCCATTCAGGGCTACCTCGAGCTCCTGGCCGAGGACGAGGGCCTGGCCGGGTACGACCGCCTGGTCGAGCCCATCTACCGCAACGGCCAGCGCCTCGTGGGCATGGTCGACCACCTGCTCACCGGCACCCGCCCGGTCGACGCGCCGCTGCTGCTGCACCGCAGCCCGGCCGAGCTGCACCTGGTCCTCAACGCCGCGGTGCAGGCCAACGCCGCGCTGGCCGAGCCGCGCGGGGTCGAGGTCGCGGTGGAGCGCCCGACCGAGGCGTCGGTGGTCTCGGTCGACATCGCCCGGATCACCCAGGCCGTGCAGCAGCTGGTGCGCAACGCGATCCTGTTCACCCCGGCCGGCGGCAAGGTCACCCTGCGGGTCGTCTACGCCCCGGTCCCGGCGATCGAGGTCAGCGACACCGGCGTCGGCATCCCGGCCGACGAGCTGCCCTACGTCTTCCAGCGCTTCTTCCGCGGCCGCCACGCCCGCCGCCAGGCCGTCCCCGGCGTCGGCCTGGGCCTGCACATCGCCCAGGAGGCGGTCGCCGCCCACGGCGGGCGGATCACGCTGAGCTCGGCCGGCAACGGGACCACCGCGCGCCTGACCCTGCCGTAAGTTTCACGCGTCGTGCCTGCATTTCCATAGTTGTCACCGTCGATTGTTTGCCTTTCGGCGGTGACGCCGACCACACTGCGCCTACCTCGTGGGAGCCGAGCAACTCTGCCGCGCCCCGAACTCGAGGAGGTACCCCTTGGCAAGGATCGCCAGAGGCGCGCTGTGGCCCACCGTGGTCGCCGCCGCTTCACTCGTCGCGGCCGTCCTGGTCGCACCCGGCACCGCGCAGGCCCACGGCGTCGCGCTCGTCCCGGGCAGCCGCACCTATCTGTGTTACGTCGACAGCCTGCAGGCCAACGGCACGATCGCGCCGACGAACCCGGCGTGCGCCGACGCGGTGGCCCAGGGCGGCCAGCAGCCGCTCTACGACTGGTTCGGGGTCCTGCGCTCCGACGCGGGCGGGCGCACCACCGGCTACATCAACGACGGCGAGATCTGCGGCGCCGGCACCACGAAGTACGCCGCGTACAACGCCGCCCGCACCGACTGGCCCACGACCCACCTGACGTCGGGCGCGTCGATCCAGCTGCACTACAGCAACTGGGCCGCGCACCCCGGCACGTTCCGGCTCTACGTCACCAAGAACGGCTGGGACCCGACGAGCCCGCTGAAGTGGTCGGACCTCGAGTCGTTCGGGAGCGTCACCGACCCGCCGCAGTCCGGCGGGCCCGGCGGCCTGAACTACTACTACTGGAACCAGACGCTGCCCACCGGCAAGAGCGGGCGGCACATCCTGTACATCCAATGGGTCCGCTCGGACAGCCAGGAGAACTTCTTCAGCTGCTCCGACGTCGTCTTCGACGGCGGCAACGGCGAGGTGACAGGGGTCAAGGGCAACAACCCGAGCACCTCCCCGTCGGCCTCGCGCTCGGCCTCGGCGTCCGCCTCACCGTCGCGGTCCGCGTCCGCCTCGGCGTCGGCCTCGCGCTCGGTGTCCTCGTCGCCCTCCCGGTCGGCCTCGTCGTCGCCGAGCACCGGTGGCGGCGGCAGCGGGTGCTCCGCGACCTGGGCGCTGCAGCCGAGCAACTGGGCCGGGCACTTCCAGGTGAACGTCACGGTGAAGAACAACGGCACGGCCACCCTCAACGGCTGGACCGTCCGCTGGACGTACACCGGCGGGCAGGGCTTCGACGGCGCGCCCTGGAACGGCACGCTCACCGCGCAGCCACCGAATCCGGCGGTGACGAACGTCGACTGGAACAAGGTGCTCGGACCCAACGCCACGACGTCGTTCGGCTTCAACGCCACCGGGACCGCACCGGCCACCGCACCCACGCTGACCTGCACCAGCCCCTGATCATCCCCGTACGGCGGCGCCCGCACCCCGGGCGCCGCCCCGACATTTCGAGGTCCTCGTGACGCACTCGCCTTCCGGCGGCACCCGTGTCCGGCACGCCGCCGCCCCGCCGAACCTCGACCCGCCGCCGGAGGAGCCCCGCCGCAGCGGTACCGGTGGTCTCGCCCCGAAGTGGCGCTACGCCATCGGGTTCGTGGCCATCGTCGCCGTGATCGGGGCGATCGTGTTCGTCACGCAGCAGGGCGACCCTCCCCCGCCGCCGGCCGAGACCGTGCACAGCGTCGAGGGGGCGCTGGGCAACCGGCAGGCGGCGACGCTGGAGGTGCAGAGCGGGGCCGAGTCCGTGATCATCCACGCGGAGCCGCTCGACCAGCTGCTGTACCGGGCCTCGACGCTGCCCGGCAGCAAGGTCGCGCCGGTCGCCGGGGAGAACGGGGACACGGTGCAGCTGTCGCTGACCGGCACCGAGATCGCCGGGCAGGCGACGGTCCACGTGTATCTCAACGACAAGGTCAAGTGGACGCTCACGCTGGCCGGCGGCGGGCTGCGCCAGGTCGTCGACTTCGCCAACGGCCACCTCACCGGGATCGAGGTCAAGGCCGGCGTGCAGGAGCTCGACGTGACGGTCCCGAAGGCCGAGGGCACGATGAACATCCACGTCGGCGGGGTCGGGCGGCTCGCCGTGCACGCCCCCACCGGCATCCCGGCCCAGCTGACCCTGGCCGACAAGGGCACCGTCGGCGAGGTCCGCCTCGACGACAAGGTCACCAAGAACGTGTCCGGCCCCGCGGTGATGGCGACGGCCCCCGACTACGCGAGCGCCGCCGACCGCTACGCGCTGCAGGTCGACACGGCCGCGGCCGCGGTCTCGGTGGACCGCCGGCCGTAGCGGGCTACTGCACCGACTGCCGCCACAGTGCGGCGCCGGGCGACATCCGGCGCCGCACCAGGCGGTAGGAGACGAAGTGCAGCCACCCGGCCAGCGGCAGCTCGACGGCGAACGCGGTGGCCAGGCTGATCCACCGGTCGGGGCCGGACGCGGTCATGATGTCGAACCAGGCGTCACAGGACAGCAGCGTCCCGCTCACCAGCGCGGCGAGGACGACGATCTGCCGCCGCCGCAGCGCCGCCCAGGCCGTGACCGCGAGGGCGACCGCGAGGGCGGCGTCGAACCCGACCCAGGTCAGGTCCCAGTTCCCGGCGAGGTACTGCGGCGGCAGCCGGATCGCGAGCGCGATCATCCACGGGATCATCAGCACACTCGCCACACCGATCACGATGACGAACCGCCGCCGCGCCCGTTCGTTGCCCGGCCGGGTCCGCAGTGCCGCCAGCCGCCGGGCCAGCTCCTCGCGCTCCTGCGGGCTCATGGCCAGCAGCTGGGCGTCCTCGATCACCCCTCCGACGATACGTCGGCGCCCCGCGGTCAGCTCGGCAGTTGCGCCACGGTCGTGAACCCGCCCGCCGCGACCAGGACCCGGACCCGGCCCGCGGTCGTCGTGTAGTGCTCCAGCTCCTGCCCGGCCGGGTCGTTGACGCTCACGACCGCCGGAGCGGGGCCGGGCACGTCGACGTCGGCCGTCCGGGTGCTCGTGGCCAGGCTGCGCAGCAGCGTCAGGTGCCCGCCGCCGGGCCCGCTCAGGTCCAGGGTGTGCAGCTCGGCCCCGTCGGTGCGGGCGACGGGCCGGGCGATCCGGGCGACGGCGGCCACCTCGGGCTCGGCGTCGAGGGCGAGCATCGCCAGCAGGCCGTGGATCGTCGACTCGGCCCCGGCGTCGCGGTGCACGACCCCCCGCCCGCCCGGCCGGTCGATCCCGTCGCAGGTGACGCCGGTGTCCGGGTCGTACATCGGCGCCCCGGCCGGATTGTTGCCGAAGAACCACGACCCGGCGACCCCGGCCAGGGTCCGCAGCGCCGGGCGGCCGGTGGCCCGCGCGGTCGCCAGCAGCGACTCGACCCGCGAGTGCGCCCCGTAGGCGAGCTGCACCCCGTCGAGCGTCAGCGCGTCGCGGGCCCCGGGCAGCCCGGCCCGCAGGTTGTCCGGCCCGCCGCCGACCAGCAGATACGGCGTGAACGACGCCGCATCGGCGAGCGCCGCGTCCCGGGCGCCGAGGTCCCCGCACACCGCGTACACCTGGGCGAGCGCCCCCGGGGCCAGGCCGGCCCACCCGTGCCACTCGGTGCGCGACAGGCCCCACGGCAGCACCGCCCCGAACGGCCACGTCCACGGCGTCCCGGTGCGCATGGCGGCCACCCCCTCGGCGAGCTGCTCGAGCACCTTGCGCGCGTCGTCGTCGCCCGCGTTGCTGCGGGTGTACTCGCACAGCCCGAGCAGCGCCTCGCCGGTCAGATCGGCACCATCGGCGATGAGCCAGGCGGGCGTGGCCGTGTCGTCGACGGGCCGCCACTGCCCGTACCGCGCGAGCACCTGCCGCCGCACCGCCCCGAGGGCCAGGCCGAGCCGCCGGCGCAGGAACGCCGCGAACCCGTCGTCGTCGCCGCCGAACGCCGCGGCCCCTTCCCCGAGCGCCCAGATCGTCCGGGCGAGCCAGGCCGACTCCCCCGAGTCCGACGGGTCGGGGTCCTCCACGGGCAGCGCGCGCGGGTTGAGCCGGCCGTCGGGCTGCTGCCACAGCACCACGTTCCCGGACCGCGGATCGGTGTCGTCGGCGGGCACCGTCTGCAGGAAACACAGCCCGCGCAGCAGCTGCCGGGCCGCGTCCCGGCTGGTCGAGGCGCCCGTCGCGCGCCAGTGCCGGGTGTAGACCACCGCCGCCCGCGCGATGTCGTCGGCGTTGAACGCGCCCTGGCCGTATCCCCCGGCGGCGTTCGGCTCCCCGCCGCCCACGGCCCGGAAGCCGCCGCCGGCGTCCCGCTCGGCGTAGGTCCACACCACCTCGACGTGCGGCTCGTCGTCGAGCCGGTACGTGGTGTGCCCGGCGGTCACCGGCGGCACGATACGGACCCGCAGCGAGTCCAGGTGGGCAAGGTTCGTCAGCACGGCCGCCCACTACCCGACCGGTGATCACCAAACACCGCCGCCGGGTGACCTTCTCCGCTTTGTCGACCTAGTTAGTGGACAAAGTCGAGATTATCGGCAAGACTCCTGCGAATGGATCCGCTGCTGGCCTTCGCCGGGCTTGGGGTCGGTGTCATCGTCGGGTTGACCGGCATGGGGGGCGGGGCCCTCATGACGCCGATCCTCGTGCTGTTCTTCGGGGTGCCGCCGCTCGCCGCCGTGTCCAGTGACCTGGCCGCGTCGGCCGTCATGAAGCCGTTCGGCGGGTGGGTGCACGCCCGGCGCGGGTCCGTCAACTGGGGGCTGGTGCGGTGGCTGTGCCTCGGCAGCGTGCCCAGCGCGTTCCTCGGCGTGCTGCTCATGCGGGCCATCGGCGGCGGAGACGGTGTGCAGGACGTGGTGCGCATCGCGCTCGGGGTGGCGCTGCTCCTCGCCGTCGCCGGGCTGCTGATCAAGCACTACCGCCGGGACCGCAGCCGCGGCGACGGTACCGCGGCCGTCGTCGTCAGGCCCGTCCCGACGCTGCTGCTCGGGGCGGTCGGCGGGCTCGTCGTGGGCATGACGTCCGTCGGGTCCGGGTCGCTGATCATCGTGATCCTGCTCGCCCTCTACCCGGCCCTCGCCCCGCGCGACCTCGTCGGGACCGACCTGGTGCAGGCCATCCCGCTGGTGATCTCGGCCGCGCTCGGGCACGCGCTGTTCGGGGACCTGAAGCTCGACCTGGCCGCCGCCGTGCTCATCGGGTCGGTCCCCGGCGTCCTGATCGGGGCCCGGCTCTCCTCGCGGGCACCGGCCGGCGTGGTGCGGGCCGCCCTGGTGATCGTGCTCATCGCGAGCGCGCTGAAGCTCTTCGCGGTACCGACGAATCTTGTGCTGCTGATCGTCGCCCTTGCGACGGCGGCGGCCGTCGTGGCGGGGCTGCGCGGACGGCGAGATCGGGACACCGACGGCGAGACGGAATCGAAAGGGGCAGAATCAGCCAGTGGAGTGTCACCACGCTGACTCGCTAGGAGTTGTTTCCTGATGCCTCGGCTCAACCATCTGCCCGAGTGGGCCGCGCTGACCAAGCACCGCGCGGAGCTCGGAGAGGTTCACCTGCGCGACCTGTTCGCCGAAGACGACGAGCGGGGCACCCGGCTCACCGTGCAGGTCGGCGACCTCTACCTCGACTACAGCAAGCACCTCGTCACCGACGAGACGCTGCGGCTGCTGCAGGAGCTCGCGGCCGCGCGCGGGGTGTTCGAGCTGCGCGACGCGATGTTCCGCGGCGAAAAGATCAACTTCACGGAGCACCGGGCCGTCCTGCACACCGCGCTGCGGGCCCCCCGCGACGCGGAGATCATCGTCGACGGCGAGAACGTGGTGCCGAAGGTCCACGCGGTGCTCGACCGGATGTCGGCCTTCGCGGACCGGGTCCGCTCCGGGGACTGGAAGGGCTACACCGGCGAAACCATCAGCACCGTGATCAACATCGGCATCGGCGGCTCCGACCTGGGCCCGGCCATGGCCTACGAGGCGCTGCGGGCCTTCACCGACCGCTCGCTGACGTTCAAGTTCGTCTCCAACGTCGACGGCGCCGACCTGCACGAGGCCCTCCGCGACGCCGACCCGGCCAGGACGCTGTTCATCGTGTCGTCGAAGACGTTCACGACTATCGAGACGATCACCAACGCCACCGCGGCCCGCCGGTGGCTGCTCGACGCGCTCGGCGACGACGCGGCCGTGGCCAAGCACTTCGTGGCCGTGTCGACGAACGCCGCCGAGGTCGCCAAGTTCGGCATCGACACGACGAACATGTTCGAGTTCTGGGACTGGGTCGGCGGCCGGTACTCCTACGACTCCGCCATCGGCCTCTCCCTGATGATCGCGCTCGGCCCCGAGGGCTTCCGGGCCATGCTCGCGGGCTTCCACCAGATGGACGAGCACTTCCGCACCGCACCGCCGGAGTACAACGCGCCGCTGCTCCTGGGCCTGCTCGGCATCTGGTACCGCAACTTCCACGACGCGCAGACCCACGCCGTCCTGCCGTACAGCCACTACCTGTCGAAGTTCACGGCGTACCTGCAGCAGCTGGACATGGAGTCCAACGGCAAGTCCGTCGACCGCGAGGGCAACCCCGTGGAGTGGCAGACCGGCCCGGTCGTGTGGGGCACCCCCGGCACCAACGGCCAGCACGCCTACTACCAGCTCATCCACCAGGGGACCACGCTGATCCCGGCCGACCTCATCGGCTTCGCCCGGCCCGTCGCCGAGCTCGGCCCCCTCGGCGGCCAGCACGACCTGCTCATGGCCAACCTGTTCGCCCAGGGCCAGGCCCTCGCATTCGGCAAGCCGTCGGAGCAGGTGGCGGCCGAGGGCGTGGCCGAGGCCGAGGTGCCGCACCGCACGTTCCGCGGCGACCGCCCGACGACCACGATCCTGGCCAACGAGCTCACCCCGCACGTGCTCGGTCAGCTCATCGCGCTGTACGAGCACAAGGTCTTCGTCCAGGGCGCCGTCTGGGACATCGACTCGTTCGACCAGTGGGGCGTCGAGCTCGGCAAGGTCCTCGCCAAGCGGATCGAGCCGGCCCTGACCTCCGACAGCCCGGACCTGTCCGCGCTGGACTCCTCGACGGCGGGCCTCGTCGGCCGCTACCGGGCGCTGCGCGGGCGGTAACCCCACCGTGGTCGGGCCGGCGACTCGGTTGCCGGCCCGCCCACAGCTCCTCCGCGCGGCCCTGTCACCGGTTGGCCTGCAACAGCCGGTGCAGGCTCAGCCACTGCTCCGGCCAGACCAGCCCGACGGGTGTGCGGGGATCGAGCCGCAGCGCCCGGAACGCCGGGTCGAGCCGCCGGGCCGGATACCGGCGGGTCAGTGACGCATGCAGTGATCCCCCGGCGCCGCTGAAGCCCAGCCGCACGATGTCCTGGTACTGCCCGAGGCCCCGCGGATCCACGAGTGGCACGGCCCGCCGGACCAGGCGCAGCACTGCGCCGTCGACCCGCGGAACGGGCCGGAACGCCGTGCGGGCCACCCTCCCGGCGAGGTACCAGTCGAACACCGGCCACGTCGCCACCGTCAGCCGCGACCAGCGCCCGTAGTCCCCGGCCCGCTTCCGGGCGTACTCCAGCTGCGTCAGCAGCGTCGCCGACACCAGCCCGGGCGCGGCCAGACACCAGCCGACGACGGCCGACGTGAGCGCGTACGGGATGTTGCCCACGACCGCGAACGCCTCCCGCGGCGGATGCGCCCCGAGGAAGTCCTGCGGCCGGACGGTGAGGCGCCGATGCTCGGGCAGCGCCGCTGCCATGGCCGGATCGACCTCGTAGGCGATGACCCGCGCGCGGTGGCGCAGCAGCTCGGCGGTGAGCACACCACGGCCGGCTCCGACCTCCACGACGAGCGTGCCGGGTGCGATCCGGGCCGCGGCGACGACCTGGCGGACGGCCGCGGGGTCAGCCAGAAAGTTCTGCCCGAAGACCCGCCGGGCCCGCGGGTGGGCAGCACGAGAGTGGGACATTGTCGAGGTTCCCCTGGTTCGCAAGCACGGATGCGGACGCGAAAGGGCCCCGGAACTGCACTGGATTGGATGCGGCCGTGATGCCGACGAGCGTCAGGCGGCCGGGCAGACCAGGGCACGACGCCGGATGCGCAACCGCGAAGCCGGCGCGAAGGCCGCCCGGATCAGGGCATGCGTCGTGGTGGTCATGGGCCGCACGCTAACAGCCGCGCCTGCTGCCGGCACCCCATTTACGCGCCTGCTCCACCCGCCGGGGCAGCGCCGGTCGGGGCGGCGCCGGCGGCACCGCCGCCGCGCCTGGCGGACATCCCCAGGCGGCGTAGCGCGGCGTCGGCGCGGGCCGCGTAGTGTGCGGCGCCGGCCGCTGTCGCCACGGCGACGGCGTGCCGGTAGTGGTCGGCGGCCTCCGCGGGGCGAGCCAGCAGGAGCGCGGCATCGCCCAGGTAGTGCGCGACCGGGGCCAGCGTCATCGACCCCGACGCGGCGCCGCAGAGCTCGCCGGCCAGCGGCGTCAGGGCCCTGACGGCGCGGTCGGCGACCTCCGGGGCGTCGAGGGCCACCGCTGTCGTGATGCGCAGGGCGTGCCAGATCGGCGCCAGGAAGTCGTCGGGAAACTCCTGGTCCGGCTGCCAGACCGCCCGGGCCGCCGCCGTGCGGCCGGTGGCGGCCAGCAGGTGGGCGTGCGGCTCGCGGGTCATGGCGGGGATGGTGGAGTACAGCTGCGGCAGCTCCTCCAGGAGCGCGGGGCGGCCCCGGCCGGACGCCTCCGACAGGCAGAGCCGGCAGACGAACGACAGCGCGTCACCGTGGTGGGCGGCCGCGCGCTCCATCGCGGCGGCGAGCTCCAGGTAGGCCGCCTCGGCCTCGGTGAAGCGGCCGGCTATCGAGTGCTGCAGGCCGCGGCCGGCCAGGGCGGTGAGGCGGCCGGCGCCCAGCTGGTAGCGCTCGGCCAGGCTCTCGACGGTGGCGATCGCCGTGTCGAGGTCGGCGGATGCGCCGCGGGCGGCGGCCACCTGCACCATGGCCTGCCAGCCCACGAGGTCGTGGCCGGTGGCCAGCAGGCGGCCGGCCAGGCGGGCGCGCTCGGGGCGGGCATCGCCGTACGTCAGGCGCAGCCGCGCGGCCGCCGCCAGGCCGATGAGCGCCGGGTCCCCGGCCCGCTCGGCCAGGGTCTCGGCGGCCAGGCCCAGGTCGCGCCGGGCTCGATGCTCCCCCGGGCCGGCGTCCTCGGTCTCGCTGAGCAGCACGCACAGCAGCCGGCACCGCTCGTCGTCGCCGAGGCCGTCGCGGGCCAGCAGCGCCTCGATCTCGGCGACCAGGCCGGCGTCGCGGCGCAGGTACGCCCGGTGCATCCACAGCGCTGGCACCGCACCCTCGGTGATCGCGCGGGCCAGCAGCCGCTCACCGGCCGAGAGCGGCCCACCGGCCGGGCCGGGCCCGCCGGCCGGGAGGTGCCCGCCGGCGGCCGCGCGGGCCACCGCGATCGCCGCGGCGCGGACCCGCTCGGCCTCGGCGTTCGCGCCCTGCCGGAGCAGGGAGCCGCACCACGCCAGCAGCAGGGTGACCTGCTCCTCGGGCGGGCGGCCCGCCGTCGTGGCCGCGGTCGCCGCCTGCCGCCACAGCACCGCCGCGTCGGCGTGGGCGCCGCGGTGCTCGGCCAGGCGGGCCGCGGCCGCCGCGGCCGGCGCCGCCGCGGCCGCGAAGCCGTCGCCCGCGCTGCCGTAGTGGCGGGCCAGGGAGGCCGGTTCGGCGCCGCCGCGGCGCTCCAGCTCGGCGGCGATCAGCGCGTGCCAGCGGGCCCGGCGCACCGGGGACACCTGGGCGTAGAGCGCCTCCTGGGCCAGGGCGTGCGCGAAGCGCAGCGGGCCGTCGTCGGCGACGAGCAGGCCCGCCATGAGCCCGGCGTCGATCGCGTCGAGGACCGCGTCCTCGTCGGTGCCGGCCGTCGCCACGAGCAGCTCCACGTCGAGGTCGCGGCCGGCGACCGCGGCCACCTTGAGGACCGTCGGCGCGGAGCCGGGCAGCAGCGCCACCCGGTGCCGGACCACGTCGGAGACGCCGGCCGGAATCTCGTCGCCGGGCGCGCCGCCGCCGAGCAGCCGGGCCAGCTCGACGGCGTAGAACGGGTTGCCCTCGGCCCGGCGCACGACGGTGCCGACCGGCGCCCCGGGGGCCGTGTCGCGCACGATCGCGGCGACAGCGCCCGCGTCGAGGGGCGGCAGCCGCAGGTGCTCCGGGTGCAGCCGGGCCAGGCGGGCCAGGGCCGCGGTCAGCGGGGCCGGTGGCGACTCCGGCCGGTAGGCGGCGATGAGCGGGACGTCCCCGGCCGCGGCGACGTGCACCAGCAGGTCCAGGGTGGCCCGGTCGGCCCAGTGCAGGTCGTCGAAGACGAGCGGAGCCGGGTCCGGTACCGCCCGCAGGAACGACGCCACCGCCTGCCGGAGCCGGTGCGGCTCGATGTCGGCGGTGCCGGGCTCGTCGCGCAGCAGCGGCGCGAGCTCGGGCACGGCCTGCGCGCCCCGGATGCGCCGCAGCACCTCGGCCCAGGGCAGCAGCGGCGGCGCGCCGTCGGCCTCCGGGCAGCGGCCCCACACCGCGGCCGGCTCCAGCGCCTCGAGCAGCGCGGTCTTGCCGGCGCCGGCCGGGCCGGACAGCAGGACCAACCGCCGGTCCGCGACCGCCCGCCGCAGCCGGCCGAGCTCGTCGTCGCGGCCGTGCACCCGCCGCCGGGCCGGGGCGGGCGGGGCCACCGGCGCCAGGTTGTGCCGCAGGATGTCGGCCTCCAGCTTGCGCAGGGCCGGGCCCGGGTCCAGCCCGAACTCGTCGCGCAGCGTGTCGCGGGCCTGGCGCAGGGCCGCGAGCGCCTCCGCCTGGCGGTCCGCGCGGTAGAGGGCCAGCGCCAGCATCCGCCAGCGCCGCTCCCGCAGCGGCGCCTCCTCGGCGAGCTCGGCCAGCTCCGCTACCAGCCCGGCCGGCGGCTCCAGGCCCAGCCGCGCGGCCATCCGGGTCTCCCGGGCCACCCCGTGCAGCTCCAGCAGGCGCACCCGCTCGGCCTGGGCCCACGGCGCGTCCGGGTAGTCGGCGTAGGGCTCGCCGCCCCACCAGCCGAGGGCCTCCTCGGCGAGGGCCCGGGCCCGGCCCGCGTCGCCGCCGTCGAGCGCGGCCGCCGCGTCGGTGGCCGCCCGCTCGAACCGCCAGGCGTCGACCGCGTCCGGCGGCAGCTGCAGCGCGTACCCGGCCGGCCGGCTCACGATCAGCCCGGTGCGGGCCCGGGCCGGGAGGTCGGGCTGCAGGAGGCGGCGCAGGTGGGAGACGTACGCCTGGAGCACCGGCTGCGGCTTCGGCGGGGGCTCGTCGGGCCACAGCACACCGATCAGCCGGTCGGCCGACAGGACCGATCCGCGCCCCAGGACGAGCAGGGCGAGCACGGCCCGCTGCCGCCGGCCGCCGAGGTCGACGGGCGTGCCGTGCCGCTCGGCGCTCACCCCGCCGAGCACGCCGATGCGCAGCCCGTCGTTCACGATCATGCACATTAGCCTTCCGGTACCGCGGCCGTCGCCGTCGTGAATCGGACTGCACCGGCCCGGCACAACACCGGCTCAACAATTTCGCAAGTCCGCGGGCCGACGGTGCCCACCATGACCGATCGACCCGACATCTCCGCGTTCCTTTTGGCCCACGCCGGCTTCCGCACCGAGTTCGGGCGGCTCGCCGCCGTCCTGGCGGCCCCGCGCGACGCCGCCCATGCGGCCCTGATCGAGCGGCAGGTCGAGCTCGTCCTCGCCTGCCTGCACCACCACCACACCGACGAGGACACCACCCTGTGGCCGCGGCTGCGCGAGCGGTTCCCGCGGTCCGTCCCGCTGCTCGACGCGCTCGAGGAGCAGCACGAGGCGGTCGACGCCGACGTCGCCGTCCTCGCCGACCGGGCCCGGCCGGCGGCCGAGCGGGCCGGGGCCGCGGCCCGCCTGCACGCGGCCCTGGGCCGCCACCTCGACGACGAGGAGCGCGACGCGGTGCCGCTGCTGCTGCAGGCGTACACCGCGCGGGAGTGGACCGAGCACGGCCGGGAGGTCGTCGCCGGGTACGACAGGCGGCTGCTCCCGGCCCTCTTCGGCTGGCTCTGCTCGGCCGGCACCCCGCAGCTCGCCGCGGCCGCCCTGGCCGAGTTCCCGGTGCCGGTCCGGCTGCTCTTCCGGTTCTCGTGGTGGCCCGCCTACCGCCGGCGCCACCACGCGCTCTACGGCACCACGGTCCGGGCCCACGCCGGGCGGGCGTCGTGAAGGCCGCGCCGCTGGCCGTGCTGTGCGCCGCGCAGCTCATGGTGCTGCTCGACGGCACGATCGTGAACATCGCCCTGCCCGCCGTGGCCGGCGACCTCGGCCTGTCCCCCGGCGCCGCACAGTGGCCGGTGACGGGCTACTACCTGGCGTTCGGCGGGCTGCTGCTGCTCGGCGGGCGGGCCGGTGACCTGTTCGGCCGCCGCGCGGTCTTCCTGGCCGGCATCGCCGTGTTCACCGCGGCCTCGCTCGCCGGCGGGTTCGCCACGACGGCCGCCGCGCTCATCGCCGCCCGGGTCGTCCAGGGCCTGGGCGCCGCCGCGGCCGCACCGAGCATCCTGGCGCTCATCCACACCGCCTACACCGAGCCGGGCCCGCGGACCCGGGCGCTGGCCGTCTACGCGGCGATGTCCAGCGTGGGCGCGGCGACCGGCCTGATCGCCGGCGGCCTGCTCACCCAGTACCTCTCGTGGCGCTGGGTGTTCTTCGTCAACGTCCCGCTCGGCGCGGCGGTGCTGGCCCTCGGGGTCAGGCTGCTCCCGGCGCCACCCCGCCGCCGGACCCCGCTCGACCTGCCGGGCGCGGTCACCGTCACCACCGCCCTGACCCTGCTGGTGTACTCGCTGAGCCGGGCCGGGTCCGACCGCTGGACGAGCCCCGGGGTCCTGGCGCCGCTGGCCGCCGCGGCCGGGCTGCTGGCCGTCTTCGCGGTAATCGAGCGCCGCGCGGCCGCGCCGCTGCTACCGCTGTCACTGCTGCGCCCGGGTGCCCGCATGACCGGTCCGGAGCCTGCGGAGGAGCCGGTCATCAGGGGCCACAGCTCGACGGTCGGGCGCCCGCAGCGAAGCGGAGGGCGCATGACCGGTCCGGAGCCTGCGGAGGAGCCGGTCATCAGGGGCCACAGCTCGACGGTCGGGCGCCCGCAGCGAAGCGGAGGGCGCATGACCGGTCCGGAGCCTGCGGAGGAGCCGGTCATCAGGGGCCACAGCTCGACGGTCGGGCGCCCGCAGCGAAGCGGAGGGCGCCTGACCGGTCTCGCGGCCGCGGCGACGGTGGGTGCCACGTTCTTCGTGCTGTTCTACTTCGGCTCCCGATACCTGCAGCTCGTCCTGCACGCCGCCCCGGCCCGGGCGGGCCTGGAGTACCTCCCGTTCAGCGCGACGCTCCTGCTCACCGCCCAGCTGGTGGCCCGGGTCGTCGCCCGCGGGCGGGCCCGGCCGCACCGGCTGGTGCCCGCGGGCCTGGCGCTGGCCGCGGCGGCCATGGTGTGGCTGACCCGGCTGGCGCCCGGCGGGAGCTACGCCCGCGACGTGCTGCCGCCGCTGCTGGTGTGCGCGGTGGGCCTGGGCCTGGTCATCGTGCCGATGACGCTGCTGGTCATGCACGGCGTCCCGGCCGGCGACGCCGGTGTGGCCGCGGGCCTGCTCAACACCGCCCAGCAGATCGGCGGCGCGGTCGGCCTGGCCGCGGCGACCTCGATCGCCGGCCACGGCCTCGCGGCGCCGTTCTGGCTGGCGGCGGCGCTCCCGGCGGCGGTGGCGGTCCTGACGGCGGCCACGGCCGTGCGATCGGCGCCCCGCCCAGGCCCAGGACCGGTGCCGGAGTCGGTGCCGGGGTCCGGGTCGGGGTCGGTGCCGGGGTCCGGGTCGGTACCGGGGTCGGTGCCGGGGTCGGGGTCTGAGTCGGGGTCGGCACCTGTCCAGCCGTCTCCGGCCCGCTGACCGGAGCGGGAGCAAGCGGCCTCGGAATCCTCAGCCTGTGGCTCTGGCGTTTGTGGTTCGTCGTTGTGCTGTGCCGGTGAGGAGCAGGAACCCGAGCAGGCACAGCCCGGCGGCGCAGACGTAGGCGTAGCGGTAGCCGAGCTGGGCGGACAGGCCCAGCAGCGGGCCGGACAGGAGGGCGGCGACCGGGAAGGCGTTCGCGGCCAGGGTGGCGGCTCGGCCCGGCTCGCCCGGGAGGAGCTCCTGCACGTAGGAGATGCCCAGGCCGTGGACGGCCGCGATGAAGCTCGCGTTGAGCACCTGCAGCGCGGCGACCTGCCAGCTGTGTGTGGCCAGGCTGACCAGGGCGTAGTACGCGACGCCGAGGGCCGCGCCGACGACGATCAGGCGGTGCAGCGGGTAGCGGGCCGACAGCGCCCCGAAGCCGAGCATCAGCGGGATCTCCAGGGCGGCGCACAGGCCCAGGGTCAGGCCGGCGTCGCGCACCTCGGCGTGCAGGACGTGGCCGAGGTACAGCGACATCGCCTGCACGTTGAGCGTGCTCGCGGCCTGCATCACGGCGATCGCCGCGAGCGTGCACCACACCACGGGCCCGGCCCGGCGCGCCGGTGGTCGCTCGACGTGCGCCGGCGGCGAGACCTCCTCGAGGCGCAGGAGCACGACGGCGGCGGCGATCGCGTACATGGCGGCGGCGGTCAGGTAGAGCACCCGGAACCCGCCGGCCTGCAGCAGCAGCGCGGCGATGGGCGGCCCGGCCACCCAGGCGATCGAGAACATCATCCGCAGGGTGCTGGTGGCCATCGCCGCCCGGGTCGAGCCGCGCTGCGCCAGGACCTCGCGGGCGTAGGCGAAGGACTGCGGGAAGAGCGAACCGCTGAGCGCCGTGAGGGTCGTCGTCAGAACCAGGAGGATCCAGTACTCCCGGATGAACGCGGTAGCCGTCATGCCCGCGCATCCGGCGAGGGCGGCGGTGAGCAGCAGCCGGCGGCGCAGCGGGCGCCGGTCCGAGAGCCGGCCCAGGATCGACGAGGAGACCATCGAGGCCAGGGGCCCGGCGACCAGGAACGCGCCGACGAGGGCGGGGGCGGCGCGCACCTCGGTGCTCAGGAACAGTGCCAGGAACGGGCCGACGACGGCGACCGACAGGCCGACGAAGAGGAACATCACGCCGAGCGGTACGAGCGAGTGCCGGGCGGAGGTGCTGGCAGGTGCCTCGACGCTAATCCCCGAACTCACCTTCGCACCTTACCGAACGGCGCGGAGAGCGCTCTCCTCAGGACCCGTCCGCCTGCCGCTTGGCCCGGGCCCGGCGCTTGCCCTCGTGCATGGCCTGCACCCGCGGGACCGGGATGGTGTGGCCCTCGGCGATCAGGTCGGCCGGGACCTTCTGCGGCGCGGGCATGTGCCGGGCCCACGGGTCGGCGGTGCCGAGCAGGGCGGGCGCGGTGTGGATCGTGAAGTCGCGCGGGCTGACGTCGCCGAGGTCGGACCAGTCGAGCGGGTACGAGACGGGGCAGCCGGGCCGCAGCCGCGGGCTGTACGCGCACACGACAGTGGCCCCGCCGACCCGCGTCGGGTCCAGGAACACCTTGCCGTGCCGGTCGTCGCGGATGAACGCGGTGGTGGCCAGGTCGGGGTCGAGCCGCTCGGCCCGGGCGGCGATCGCGCGGGTGGCCGCGGCCACGTCCTCCATCGGGGCCGGCTCGATCGGCACGAAGATGTGGATACCCTTGGCGCCGCTGGTCTTGACCGCCCCGGCCAGGCCGGCGGTGTCGAGCGTCTCGCGGATCAGCCCGGCCGCCCGCACCACCAGGCCGAAGTCGTCGCCCTCGGGCGGGTCGAGGTCGAGCACCATGTGCGTGGTGTGCGCCAGGTCGTCGGCGCGCACCAGCGTGGGGTGGTACTCCACGGCCCGCTGGTTGGCGAACCACAGCAGCGTGCGGCGCGAGTCGCACAGGGCGTAGGTGACGTCCCGCTTGGAGGTCTCGGCCCACATGTCGACCGTGTTGACCCAGTCCGGCGTGTACTTGGGGACGTTCTTCTGCATGAACTTGTCCTGCCCGCGCATGATCCGCACGACGGACAGCGGCCGGTCGCGCAGGACCGGGATGATCCGGTCGCGCACGGCGTCGAGGTAGTCGACGAGGTCGCGCTTGGTCGCGCCGGCCCCCTCGAAGATGGGCTGGTCGAGGTTGGTCAGCGCGACCCCGTCACGTTCCTCGCCGGTGCTCACCGTCACACCGTAGCGCCCTACGGCTCCTGCAGCAGGTCCATGTTGAGCGCGGCGCCGGCCTTCATACCGCCCGCGGCCGAGGTGATGACCTGGCCCATGGGGTCGGCGATGTTGCCGGCGACCCACACGCCGGGCACGTCCGTCCGGCCGGTCGGGTCGGCCGCGATGTACTGCGCCACCGTCACGCCCTGCATCTCGAGGGGTGTGCGCTTGAGCCCGAGCTCGTCGAGGAAGTCCGCCGTCGCCGCGAGGGTCGTCTGCACGACGATCGCCTCCCGCGGGACGAACCGCTCGCCTTCGAGGTGGACGCCCCGCGCCTCCACCTTCGTCACGACGCCGTCGACAACCTTGACGTTCGCCGGTGCCGGCTCAATGTGCTGACCGTTCGTGAACAGGATCAGGTCGCCGGTCCACTGCGGCCACAGCGTCGCGGCGTGCACGGCCATGGGGCTGGTGGCGATGATGCCGATGGGGCGGTCCTGGACCTCCCAGCCGTGGCAGTACGGGCAGTGCAGCACCCAGTGGCCCCAGCCGTCCGCGAGGCCCGGGATGTCCGGCAGCTCGTCGACGACGCCGGTGGTGACGAGCAGCCGCCGGGCGGTGAACCCGCCGCCGCCGGCCGGCTCGACCCGCAGCCCGGCCCCGTCGCGGTAGGCCCGGACCACCGTGTCGTCGACGATCTCGACGCCGTAGCGGCGGACCTCCTCCCGCCCGATCCGCAGCAGCTCGCCGGGGGCGGTGTTCTCCCGGCCGAGGTAGTTGTGCACCCCCTCGGCGGGGGCGTTGCGGGGCCGCCCGCCGTCGATGACAAGCACCCGCCGGCGGGCCCGGCCCAGGGTCAATGCACCGCTCAGCCCGGCCGCGCCGCCGCCGATGACAATCACGTCGTATCGCTCGCTCATGGCCCCAACGCTCCACCGCCGCTGCGGTCCTGGCAAGCTTCTTTGCCGGAATGGCAAACTGGTGACATGGACTTCGGCCCCCGCCTGCGCCACCTGCGCGAACAGCGCGGCGTCACGCTCACCGCCCTGGCCGCCGACACCGGCATCTCCGTGAGCACCCTGTCCCGCCTCGAGTCCGGCGGCCGCCGCCCGACGCTGGAGCTGCTGCTGCCCCTGGCCCGCGCCCACGGCGTCACCCTTGACTACCTGGCCGGCGCCGAGCCCACAGCCGACCCGCGCGTGCACGCCAAACCGGTCGTGCGCCACGGCGTCACCCACATCCCGCTCACCCAGCGCCCGGGCGCGCCGATGGCGTTCAAGCTCATCTTCCCGCCCAACACCCCCGCCGACGACACGCCGACGCCGCAGACCCACGAGGGGTACGAGTGGCTGTACGTCCTCGCCGGCCGCCTCCGCTTCGTCCTCGGCGAGCACGACATGATGCTCCAGTCGGGCGAGGCCGTGGAGTTCGACACCCGGGTGCCGCACTGGTTCGGCAACCCGCACCCGTACGCCACGGAGGTCCTCAGCCTCTTCGGCCCCCAGGGCGAGCGCGTCCACGTGCGGGCGCGCTCCCGGAGCTGACCGGTTCACAGCCGGCGTACAGGTTGTTGCCACGATCGCGCCAGGCCCGTCCCGGAGAGTCCCCCCATGACCACGACGACGCTGCCCCGGCCCGCAGTCGCGCCGCCCCCGGCCCCGCCGGCGGCCCGCCCGGTGTGGCAACGCCCGGCCCTGGCCGCCCTGTTGCTGCTGACCGGCGTGCTGTACCTGTGGCGCCTGGGCGACTCCGGCTACGCGAACAGCTTCTACGCCGCCGCCGTCCAGGCCGGCACGCAGAGCTGGAAGGCGCTGCTGTTCGGCTCCCTCGACGCCGGCAACGTCATCACCGTCGACAAGCCGCCGGCCTCCCTGTGGATCATGGGACTGTCGGGCCGCGTCTTCGGCTTCAACAGCTGGAGCCTCCTGGTACCGCAGGCACTCGAAGGAGTCGCCGCGGTGGCCCTCCTGTACGCCACGGTGAAGCGCCACTTCGGCGCGGCCGCGGGGCTCCTCGCGGGCGCGGCGCTGGCCCTCACGCCGGTCGCGGTGCTGATGTTCCGCTTCGACAACCCGGATGCGCTGCTGACGCTGCTGCTGGTGGCGGGCGCGTACTGCACGACCCGGGCCGTGGAGCGGGCCGCGCCCGGCTGGCTGGCGCTGGCCGCGACCGCGCTGGGCTTCGCCTTCCTGACCAAGATGCTCCAGGGCCTGCTGGTCCTGCCCGGCTTCGCCCTGGCGTACCTGATCGCCGCCCCCACCACGCTCGGCCGCCGCCTCCTGCACCTGCTCAGCGCCGGCGCCGCGCTCGTCGTGTCGGCGGGCTGGTTCGTGGCGCTGGTGGCGCTGTGGCCGGCGTCGTCCCGCCCGTACATCGGCGGCTCGACCGACAACAGCCTCCTCGAGCTGGCCCTGGGCTACAACGGCCTGGGCCGCATCCTGGGCGGCGACGGCAACCGCGGAGGCGGTGGCGGGGGCGGTTTCCAGAACGTCGGCTTCGGCGGCGCCACCGGCATCACCCGCCTCTTCGGCGACAGCATGGGCACCGAGATCAGCTGGCTCCTCCCGGCCGCGCTCGTCGCCCTGATCGCCGGCCTGTGGTTCACCCGCCGCGCCCCCCGCACCGACACCGCCCGCGCCGCGCTGATCGTGTGGGGCGGCTGGCTGCTGGTCTCGGGCCTGGTCTTCAGCTACATGTCGGGCACCATCCACCCGTACTACACGGTCGCCCTGGCCCCGGCGATCGCCGCCCTGGTCGCGATCGCCGGCCGCGAGCTCTGGCGCGCCCGCGCCGCGCTCCCGGCCCGCCTGACCCTGGCCGCGCTGGTCTTCGTGACCGCGGCGTGGGACTTCACCCTGCTGTCCCGCGACGCCACCTGGACCCCGTGGCTGCGCTGGACAATCCTGGTGACGGGCGGCGCAGCGGCGGTGGCGCTCGCCTCACTCCCGCCGTCGCCGCGCTCCCCGCTGCCGTGGCGCAAGCGCGCGGGCGTGGCGGTCGCGCTGGCGGCGCTCCTGTCGGCCTTCGCGGGCACGACGGCGTGGGCCGTCTCCACCGCCGGCCAGCCGCACACCGGCTCGATCCCCACCTCGGGCCCGACGTCGTCGAGCATGGGCGGCGGCTTCGGCCTCCCCGGCGGCGGCCTCCCCGGCGGCGGCGCAGGCGCGGGCTCAGGCTTTGCGGGCGGCGGCAGTGCCGACACGGGCACTGGCAGCGGCACGGGCCCGGGCACTGCGGGCGGCGGCGCAGGCACGAGCACGGGCGACGGCGCGGGTACTGGCTCTGGCTTTGCTGGCGGCGGCGGGGGTCGGTCGGGCGCGGAGAGCGAGCTGATCGCGCTGCTGAAGTCGACCACGACGCAGTGGGCCGCGGCGACGACCGGTGACCAGACCGCCGCCGAGCTGGAACTGGCCACAGGCAAGTCGGTCATCGCGATCGGCGGCTGGGACGGCAGCGACCCCGCACCGACCCTGGCCCAGTTCAAGACGTGGGTGAGCGAGGGCAGGATCGCGTACTACGTCCCGGGCGGCCGCGGCGGCGGGGGCATAGGCGGCGGCAACAGCGACATCGCAAGCTGGGTGGCCGCCAACTACACCGCCACGGCAGCCGGCAACACCACCGTCTACAAGCTCACCTCCTGATCCTGCGTCCCAGCACAGTCCTTCCCGCCGCGACCCCTTGCAGCCCAATCCCTTCAGCGCAGTCCTTTTGACGCAACACTTTCCGCCTCACTCCGACGAGCGCCCGGCTCAGAACCGGGCGCTCGTCCACGTTCACGGCTCGCGTTGCCAGCGTTTGCGGACACGGCGGGTTGGTGGAGTGCTTCGGGTGCGGCGGGTTGGTCAGGGGCCTTCGGACGCGGCGAGCCGGTCGGCGTCGATCGGGAGCGGATAGCGGCGCGACCAGGCGACCGGATCGAAGGCCGGCTCCCGGCGGTATCGGTCAAGCATCAGCTTGCTCCGCAGCGCCGTCAGCTCCTCGAGCGGGAATCCGGGTGCCGCAATGGCCCGGCCGAGCACCGCCTCGGCGGCACCGGCCGGCGGCCCGTCCAGGTCACCGTCCGGGTCGTCGAGCGCGGCCCTGACAAGCGTGCGCAGCGTCTCCGGGTGGTCGTCCCCGAGCAGCCGCGCCTGGTCCGCCGCGATCCCCGCCATCAGCTCCGCGGCGAGCCCCGATCGACGAACCAGCCCACGTGCTCGGCGTGCTCGATCCGCGCGGCGACCGTATCGGGGTGCACCTCTCCCAGCCGCACACTGCGCTCCCGGGCGATCCGCTCGCAGGCCGCGACCGCCAGGTCCCGCTGGGCCCGGGCCTCGTCGCCCTGCCCCGCCTCCTCATACAGCCGGCCCAGCAGCCGCCGGGCCTCCGCATGGTCAGGATCGCGGGCGGCGACCTCGAGCCAACCGTCGCGGACCTGGCCGAGCAGCTGCGACCGTCGCGGCTCACCGACCTGCCCCGCAAGCTGCCACAGCAGCTCGAGCGTCTCCTCGTGCGCCGGCCCGTGCACCCGCTGCGACGCGGCCGCGAGGTGCTCCACCGCCTCGGCGTACTCCGCGTCACCCGACCTGTCGAGCGGCCGCCGCCAGCGAGCCAGCAGGTACCGCGCGGCGAGCGTGTCCGGATGCTCGGCCCCCAGCGTCCGGACCCGCCCGGCGGTCACCGCGGCGAGTTCGTCGCTCGCCAGCCGGTCCCAGTCGGCCCAGTGCGCGTCCTCGGCGTCGCACACCGAACGGCAGGCCCACGCCAGCTCCAGCCGCGCCGCCAAGGTCCGCGGATCGTCAGGCCCGTACGCCCGTGCCCGTTCACCGACAGCCCCCTGCCACACCCGCACCCGGCCGAGCTCGCTGCGACGCATCGGCCCACCGTACCGGCGACGACCGCCGGCGACCGTCCCCGGCCAGTCCTGCACCCCGGCACGCCGATCCCACCCACGGGGGCAGGCACTCCCTGCGGGGCGGACGCTCGCCATGGAGTTGAGCGCTCGCCGCGGAGACAATCAACCGCCGCCCCGGAGCCAGGCGTTCACCGCGAAGGGCGGGCGTTCGCTGCGAAGGTGAGGACGCGCCGCGAGGTGAGCGCTGGGGTTACATGACGGACTCCAGGTCGGCCAGGAGCTCCGAGGCCGAGGCGGCGTCAAGGGTTGCGAGCGGCACCGTACGGTCGCTGGTCCACGGGTTGGTCCCGGCCGGGCAGATCCAGATGTCGGCCAGGTGCTGGTCCGGGTGTTCGTTGGGCAGGCCCAGCATGATGCCGGGGTCGAGGTTCACGACGAGCAGGCGGCCGCCGGGCAGGTCGCGCTCCATCTGGGCCTGGTGGGCGCCCTCGATCCCGGAGCGCCGCCAGCCGCGCCGCTCCAGGCCCAGCAGCTTCACGGTCATGGCTCGGCGGCCGTCGAAGCGGGCCAGGCGGACGGCGGCGGACTCGTCGGGGGTCAGGGAGTACACCTTCCGGCGCAGCTGTGGGAACGGTTGCAGGATGTCGTAGTCGGCCAGCACCTGCGCCCACGCCGCCACGTCCAGGTCGACCGGGTGGGCCACGCCGACGACGGCGTCGCCGGGCAGGGTGTACGGGTCGTCGGCCACGTCGGCCAGGGTGCGGTCCTCGGCGATGCGCAGGGCCGTGCCGGGGGCGCCGGGCTCGCCGGTGATCCAGATCAGGCGGCGGGCCAGGCGCCACAGGAGCGGGTGGTCGAGCAGGACGGTGCGGAACTCGGGTGCGCTCCAGCGGCGGCCGCCGGCGAGGGCCGACTCGAGGCGGCGGACCTGTTCGGTGACGACCTTGCGGACGCCCTTCCTGGCCGCGGCGAACCGTTGCTGGGCGGCGGCCGCGAGCTCGGCGTCGTCGCGGGCGGCGGGGGCCGGGAGGTCCTTGCGGCGGGTGCCGTCCGCGTCGGCAACCCACGGCTTGAGCTGATCGTCGAAGCCGGCCACGAACGTTCGCGGACCGTAGTCGAGGACCATTGTCGCGTCGGGGGCGAGGTCGAAGTGCGGGACGAGCCGGTCGGCGAGGGCCTCGGCGGTGAGGCCTATCGCCTCGGCGACCGCGGCGAGGTTGGCCTCGGCCCGGGCCCGGACGGCCTTCGCCTTGAACTTAGTGGCGATCTCGTGGAGCTGGCGCAGGGCGGCCTCGGTGCCGAGGTGCATGAGGGTGTCGAGGCCGGCGGCGGCGCGCTTGTGGGCGCCCTCGTAGGGCCAGCGCCGCACCGCGGCGGCCAGCGCGGCGGCGGTCTCGTCGTCGCCGAGGAACGCCTGGGCGTCGAGGGTCCAGCCGCCCGCGGGCGGGGCGTCGGCCTGCTCCCACCGGCACAGCAGCTCCCAGCCGAACCGGGCCAGGTCGTGCGGCTCGCACGCCTCGCGCACGAGCGCGACCCCGGCGTAGGGCTCGCCCGCCTTCGACAGCATCAGCATCGTCAGCAATGCCCGGACCGAGTCGGCCGGGAGGGTCCCGGCCGAGTCGCCGCCCGCGGGTCGCCGGAGCCGGACCGCGGGCAGCACAATGGGGTCGGCCCACTCCGGCGGCTGCGGGATCCGGGTGGGCAGCTGCTGCAGGAGCGGGTCGGCGTCGAGCAGGTCGACGACGCCCGCTTCGGCCTTCGCCCCGTAGCCCTTCGCGGCGATCAGGACCGTCTCGCGATGCCCGGCCGCGGCGAGGGCGACGAGGGCCAGCCCGGCCTGCCGCCGCTGGACGCCGGGCTTGCCGAGCGCGGCCGGGACCAGTGCCCGGGCCGCCTCGGCCGGGTGGGCCTTCAGCCAGGCGAGGGCGTCGCGGCGCACCGACTTGAGCCGGGTCAGCCAGTCGGCGACGAGCAGCGCGATCTCGGGGCTGGTGAACGGCAGCAGCGCGGGGCAGTTGGCCGGATTGGCCCGCACGGTGTTGAGCAGCAGCGGATAGGCGGCCAGGCCGAACCGCGCCGTGATGCGGTCGAGCCACCACTCGCCGAACCGCGGCCCCTTCGGCCGGTACACGTCCATCACCGACAGCGCCAGCTCCGGCGGCCCCTCGGTGAACACCCGGCTGGCGTGCCACTCCCAGGTGCGCCCGGCCCGGATCTCCTCGGCGTAGGCGGCGTAGTCGATGTGGCGGCTGGGCTGCGGCAGCGTGGCCAGGAGCCGTTCGCGCTCGCCGGGCGGCCACGCGACGGCCGGCTCATCGGTGCAGCGCAGGTCGAGCACGAGCGGCTTGGGTGCCCTGGGGCGCCCGACCCACGGCGGCTTCGCGAGCACCGCGGGCAGGGCCTCGGCCGGTGCCTCGCCGGGCCGCGGGCCGCTCGCCGGGTGCAGGTGGGCCGGCGCGAGCTCGGGGTGCTTGGCCACGTGCCGGCGCAGGAGTTCGGCGACCCGGGGCCGGCCGGCCGACGCCTCGAGGATCCGCATGGCCCGGGCCGGGTACCGGTCGGCGGCGTCCGCGACGACGGCCTGGACGCCGCGCTGGGCCGCCTGGTCGACGAGCGCCTGGAACGCCCGGTCGGTCGGCACGTGCGCCAGCGCGCCCATGACGAAGTGCAGGAAGTCGGGCACCTGCAGGCTGTAGGCGACCGAGCGCCCGGTCCAGGCGTGCGCCCACACGTCGAGGATGCCGTCGCCGATGACCTCGGTGAGCGTGTGGAGCATGTGCGCGTCGGCCACGTGCCAGGGGTCCACCTCACCGGACCTGTCGAACACGGCGATCGCCTCGTCCACTGTGGACACCGAGGCCAGCAGCAGGCGGCCGAACGCACAGCCGTTCGGCAGCTCGGCCAGATCCTGCCGGGCCCAGTCCGGCTCGGCCGGGGCCAGGAACGAGGCGGCGATGCGCTGGTGCATCGAGCCGCCCTCGCGGACCGCGCGCAGCGCCGCGACGGCCTCGGCGTGCTGCTCGCCGGGCGCGGCCGCCATGGCGATGCGCAGGCGGGCGAGGATCCACTCGCCGTAGTGCTCCGCCCATCGCCGACCACCGAGCAGCGCCTCGAGACCGACGAACTCGGCGGCGGCGCGGACGGCGAAGACCAGGCCGTGCCGGGTGACCCAGTGGTCGGCGACGGCGCTGACCCGGCCCTGCTCGCGGCGATCCTGCTCGTTGCGGATGACGACCGCCCACACCGCCGCGACGCCGAGGGGGGTGGCGTCCGGCCCGCCGCGCAGCGCGTGCAGGCCCGCGGCGCCGGCTTCCGCGGGCGTGTCGGGCAGCGCGAGGATCGCGGCCGTGCGCGCCGGGATGTCCGGCGGCGCGGCGCTCGGTTCGTACGGCACCGGCGCGCCGCCGCGGCGTGGATGGATGCTGCGCTGCCACGACGCCGGGAGTACGAACTCGTCTTCGGTCACGGCGCTCAGACTAGTGAGCGGGTACGACACTTTTCCGCGGAACGCTACGGGAGCTGCTCGATCTTCCGCGGAATCAGCAGGATCGCGGCGATGCCGGCGACCCCGACGATCGCCAGGCCGACGAACACGTTGTGGGTGGCCGAATACAGGCTCGCCCGGACGTAGTCGGCCACGATCGCCGGCACGTCGCCGGGCTTGAGCACGATGCCGGTGGCGTCGGCGCCGGAGCTCACGGCGGGCTTCACGTCCGGCGGCGCGGCGGCGAAGCGGCGGTCCAGCGTGGTGTTCGCGATCGCGCCGAACACGGCCGCGCCGACCGCGCTGCCGACGGAGCGGAAGAACATGTTGGTGCCGGTGACCACGCCCCGGCGGTCCCACCCGACGACTGACTGCACGGCGATGAGCGTGGGTGCCGCCACGAGGCCGAGGCCGGCGCCGATGACGAAGCAGGCGATGCCCATCGCCGCGATCGTGGTGTCCTCGGTCAGCAGGGCGCACATGACGGTACCGGCGATGATGACGACGCCACCGATGAGCGCGGTGTTGCGAAAGCCGATGCGCAGGTAGATGCGGCCCGAGAACGTCGCCGAGATCGGCCAGCCCAGCGTCATCGCCGCGACCACGAACCCGGCGACCAGGGCGCTCGTTCCCAGTACCCCCTGCGAGAAGTTGGGCACGTAGGAACTGAGGCCGATGACAAGCGCGCCGACCGCCAGCGAGACGAGGCTGCCGCCGACGAGCGTGCGGTGGCGGAACACCCAGAGGGGCAGCACGGGCTCGGCGGCGCGCCGCTCGACGAACACGAACGCGGTCACCATGACGGCGCCCGCGGCGAAGATGGCGATGCTGGGGACGCTGCCCCACGCCCACATGATGCCGCCCTCGAGCGTGCCGAGGATGAGCAGGGTGCAGCCGCCGATGAGCAGCGCCGCACCGAGGTAGTCGATGCGGTGGGCCCGCCGCTCGACGTGCTCCTTGAGGTGCCGGGCGAACATCCACAGCGCCCACAGGCCCAGCGGCAGGTTGACGAAGAAGATCCACCGCCAGGACAGGTAGTCGGCGAAGACGCCGCCGAGGGTCGGGCCGACGACCGACGACACGCCCCACACGCCTGCCACATAGCCCTGCACGCGCGCGCGTTCCTCGACTGAGTACAGGTCGCCGATGATCGTCATGCTGATGGGCTGGATGGCGCCGGCGCCGATGCCCTGCACGGCCCGGAAGACGATGAGCGTCAGCATGCTCCACGCGGCGCCGCACAGCACCGACCCGAGCAGGAACACGGCGATGCCGAAGAACATGACGGGCTTGCGGCCCAGCACGTCGGCGAGCTTGCCGTAGAGCGGGGTGGTGACGGCCGCGGTCAGCAGATAGATCGAGAACAGCCACGGAAAGTGCGCGAAGCCACCGAGGTCGCGCACCACCGACGGTACCGCTGTCGCGATGATCGTGCTGTCCAGCGCGACCAGGCCGGTGGTCAGCATGACCGAGCCCAGCACCGGTCCGCGCGCCGAGCGCAGCCCGACAGCGGACCGCTTGGTGAAAGTGGCCTCTTGCATTGTCACACCTTACGCCCGGCGGCTCGCCACGGCTGGGTACGCCGGTCCGTCGCCCGTGGTAGGCGGCGCCGCCGCGCTCAGGAGCAGACGTCCACGCTGAAGTCGGCGTGCCCCCGGCCGGTGTGGCACTTGAGCGTCCGCACGCCCGAGGTGAACCGGAACCGTCCGTCGCCGCCACGGGTCAGCACGACCCGGTACCGCTCGGCCTCCACCGAGTCGTCGCCGAGGTGGGTGAGGGTCGCGGTGACGACTGTCCTGTCCCCGTCCGGCTCCTGGAGCAGGTAGATCTCGGGGCGGCCGTCGAACGGGCCGTTGAGGCCGAGCAGTTCGGCCGCGGCCGTGTCCGCCGCACCCGCCCACTGCGGGGCGGCCCGGTCGACCAGGTCGTTGAAGCCGGGCGCGGCGATCGTCCCGGCCGTGCGCTCGACGGTGATCCGGCCCGTCCAGCGTTCGCCCGCGGCGGGGGTCGCCGGGACCTTCCACGCGATGGCGCCGGACTGCTGCACCGGGTCGCTGCAGCCGGCGACGAGAACCAGCAGGAGGATGACGATCGATGCCCGGGGCCAGCGCACGGCCGGAGCCTACCCGCGGCCCGGCGGCGCCGCTGCCCGGCGGTGCGCTCAGGCGCGGCGGCGCTGCTTCTTGGCCCGGTTGCCGCAGCTGTCCATGGAGCACCAGCGGCGGCGGCCGGGGCGGGAGAGGTCGAGGAACAGGGCGTTGCAGGACGGGTCGGCGCAGGCGCGGATCCGGGTGACCGCCGGGGAGGTGACAAGCTCCAGGGCGTCCCGCGCGACCAGGGCGAGGGTGCCGGTGACGGGGTCGTTGGCGTACCAGCGCAGCTCACCGCCGTCGCCCAGGGCCGGCACGGGGACGGTTCGCGTGGCGGCCTGGTTGACCCGTTCACGCGGGGCCTCGCCCGCGGCCTCGGGACCCCCGGCGCTGCGGGCGGCCTCCACCAGGGCGTACACGGCCTCGCGCAGCTGCTGGGCGTCGCGGACGATCGGCTCGGGCACGACGCTGCCGGGGACCGGGGCCACCGGGCCGCACTGGCCCACCCAGGCGGACAGCGCCGGCCCGTCCGTCAGCTCCTCGACGGCGTGGTCGGTGCCGCGGGCGCGCAGCGTGCGGGTGAAGTCGAGGCAGAGCCGCCCGGCACCCTGGCGGAAGGTATCGGCCATCGGCACAGCCTAGACCCTACACCGGTTTAACCGGTACAGCCGCCGGCGACGCCCGCCCGGGTCAGCGGCCGCCGCGATCCCGGACCCGGTCCAGCAGGTCGCGCAGGGCGGCCAGGACGGGGGCGGGCTGCTGCACGTGGAGGTACTGGTGCGACGCCCCCGCGATCAGCCGCTGCTCGCCGCGCGGGACCGAGGCCGCGATCGCCGCGTGCAGTGCGTGGATGCCCGCGTGCGCCGGCTCCAGGAGATCCGCGGGCATGTGCTGCACCCAGAACGGGTTCTTGTCGGCGGCGGTGAGGACGATCAGCGGGACGTCCGGGAGGGGGCCGGCCGCGGACAGCTCCGCATACACCTCGTCCTCCAGGTTGCGGCCCTCCGCGATGCCGGTGCGCCAGTGCTCCAGGCGGTGCTCCACGAGGGGCGAGCGGATGTCGTCGGGCCACTGGGAGTACAGCTGCGAAAGGGCTTGCCGCGAAGCGTCGAGCTGCTCGAGGGTCAGGTCGGGCAGCGCGTCCCACGTGGGTTTGAGCTGCTCGTTGAGCGCCACGACCGCCGGCGGGAGGAAGCGCAGGATGTCCTCGTGGCCGGGGTCGATGAAGAGCAGCCCGGCGACGTCCGCCGGGTGCAGCTGCGCGAAGCGGCGGGCGTAGACGGCGCCCAGCGAGTGGCCGGCCAGGACGTACGGGCCCGGGATCCCCGCGGCGGCAAGCGCGCAGCGCAGTTCCTCGGCGACGGCGGCGGCGGAGCGCGGCAGGGCGACGGGGTCGCTCCAGCCCGTGCCGGCCCGGTCGTACGTGACGGCGGTGGTCAGCTCGGCCGCGCCCTGCAGCAGGTTGTCGTACTCCAGGCCGATCAGGCCCGCGCCGGGCAGCAGGACGAGCGGCGGGCCGCCGGCGCCGGCCCGGTACAGCGCGATCCGCCGGCCGCCCACCTCGACGAGCTCACCCCGTGGCAATGTTCTCATGAATGCGAACATTATCAGGTGTGCGACTATTAGCCAATGGACCCGGTCGAGCTCCTGCTGCACCCGGTGCGGCTGCGGATCGTGCACGCGCTGTCGGGCGGGCGGACGCTTACCACGCAGCAGCTGTGCGAGCGCATCGCCGACGCGTCGAAGGCCACGGTGTACCGCCACGTCGCCGTCCTCGCCGAGGCCGGCATCCTGGAGACGACGCAGGAGCAGCAGGTGCGCGGGTTCGTCGAGCGGCACTACCGCCTCCAGCCGGCCCGGGCCGCGGTCAGCGCCGAGCGGGCGGCCGCGGCGACCGTCGACGATCACCGGCGGGCCTTCGCGGCGTCGATGGCGGCGCTGCTCGCGGAGTATCAGGCGTACCTCGACGACCCGGGGGCCGACCCGGCGCGGGATCAGGTCGGCTACCGCCAGCACGCCGTCTGGCTCACCCAGCACGAGCGCGAGCAGCTCATCGCGGGCATGCGGGCCGCAATCGTGCCGCACCTCGCCAACGAGCCGGCCGAGGGCCGTTCGCAGCACCTCCTGAGCCCGATCCTCTTTCCGCTGCGCGACTGACCCGATCCGCGCGGCGAGGTCCGGCCACGCGGAGCACCGGCCGGCTCGGACCGGGCCCGCCCCGGCAGCGGTCGGGCGGCGCCGCGCGGCAGGCATAGAGTGCGGTGGTGACGCAGACTCTCCGGCTCACCGGTTACGCGCACGGCGGCGGCTGTGCCTGCAAGATTCCGCCCGGCGAGCTGGAGGCGGTGGTGGCCGGGCTGACCGGCGGCAGCGCGCCGGACGGGCCGGGAGAGCTCCTGGTCGGGCTCGACGACGGCGACGACGCGGCGGTCGTGTCGATCGCGAACGGCATGGCCGTCGTGGCGACCGCCGACTTCTTCACGCCGGTGGTCGACGACGCGTACGACTGGGGCCGGATCGCCGCGGCCAACGCGCTCTCCGACGTCTATGCGATGGGCGGCCGGCCGGTGGTGGCCGTGAACCTGCTCGCCTGGCCGCGCGAGGTGCTGCCGATGGAGCTGGCGGCGGAGGTACTGCGCGGCGGCCTCGACATCGCCCGCGAGGCGCGCTGTCACGTGGCCGGCGGGCACTCCGTCGACGACCCCGAGCCGAAGTACGGCATGGCCGTCACGGGCCTGGCCGACCCCGATCGCCTGCTGCGCAACGACCGCGGCCGGCCGGGCGTGCCGCTCACGCTCACCAAGCCGCTCGGCATCGGCGTGCTCAACAGCCGGCACAAGGCGACAGGCGAGCCGTTCCCGCACGCGGTGGCCGCGATGACGACGCTCAACCGCGACGCGTCCGAGGCGGCGCTCGCGGCCGGGGCCGTGTGCGCGACCGACGTGACGGGCTTCGGGCTGCTGGGCCACCTGCACAAGCTGGCCCGGGCCAGCGGCGTCACGGCCGTGGTGTCGGCCGCGGCCGTACCGTATCTGGACGGTGCCCGGGCGGCGCTGGCCGACGGGTTCGTCAGCGGCGGCACCCGGCGCAACCTCGACTGGGTCCGGCCGCACCTGGACAGCGGCTCGGTCGGCGAGGACGAGCTGCTGCTGCTCGCCGACGCGCAGACCTCCGGCGGGCTACTGGTGGCCGGCGAGGTGCCCGGATATCCGGTGATCGGCGAGCTCGTCGCGGCCGCGGGCCCGACACTGCGCGTGATTTGACCGGAACATCCATGCTTACGTCGTTTGACATCGGACGATCAGCCGACAGCCAGTGACGGCGATCACGACCTAAGATCACCCTTCGTTACTGCGAGGACGGGGTCGCGGGTTGAGCAGGCAGTACTCGGTTCCGGAGCGTCTCGGCGCGTTCGGGCTGACGGTCGCGGCCGCGGCCGCGGTCTGGCCGGCGGTCACCGCCGGGAGCGGTGTCGGTCTGCCGTGCCCGCTGCGCTGGGCGACCGGCGTGCCCTGTCCGGCCTGCGGGCTGACCACCGCGTCCGTGGATCTCGTGCACGGTCACGTGCTCGCGGCGCTGGGCGCCAACCCGGCCGTGTTCGGGCTGGCGCTGCTCACGGCGGTTGCGGTACCACTGCTGGCGTTACGGCACCTCGGTGTCGTGCGCCCTCCGGAGCCGTGGTCACCGCAAGCCCGGCGCCGGGTCGCAGTGACGATGCTCGCCGCCGCAACGGCGAGCTGGCTGTTCCAGCTCCACCGTGCAGACCTTTTCTGATAGTTGGTAGGAGAGAGAACCCCCATGAACTATGCAACGTGGCCCATCCGCGTCGGCGCGTACATCGTCGACGTGCTGCCGGCGCTGGTGCTGAGCGGCATCGGCTACGCGGTCGCCGGGCCGTCGTCCGACGACCCGAGCGTCGGCCCGCTGTACTACGTGTTCGCGCTGCTGTCGCTGGCGTACACGATCTACAACCGCTGGTACCTCGGCGGCCAGGGCCAGAGCCTGGGCAAGAAGGCCCTCGGCATCCGCCTGGTGAAGGAGCAGACCGGCCAGCCCCTCGGCTTCGGCGGCGCGTTCGTGCGTGACCTCGCCCACATCGTCGACGCCATCATCTGCTACATCGGCTTCCTGTTCCCGCTGTGGGACGCGAAGCGCCAGACCCTCGCCGACAAGATCACCGGCAGCCTGGTCGTCAAGTAAGTCGCTGTTTGCGGCGCCGGGGCTTCCAGCCCCGGCGCCGTTTTTGTGCCGCTGATCCGGTGATCGATGCACCGGCATCGGCTCGGCACCGTGGAGGAGGCGGCGAACTAGCCCTGCTGCTGCTTCTGCGGCTGCACGACGTACTTCGGGTCCCGGGTGGACTCCATGCCGGCCTCGAAGATGCCGAACCGGGTGGCCAGGGAGCCGGCCAGCAGCGCCGCACCCGACAGCGCGGACAGCAGGCGGCTGCGCCGGCCGAGCAGGGCGCCCGCCGCGCCGGCCAGGTTCAGCTGCCGCGCCGCGCGCAGGAGGCGGCCGGCCCGGCCCGTGCGGTACGGCTCGCTGAGCAGGCCCAGACCGTGCTCGATGCGGTGGGTCGCGGCCAGCTCCAGGGCGACGCCGGCGACGGCGAGGCCGCGGGCCGGGCCGCCCTCGGCGAGCGGGGCGGCGATCAGGCCGACGGCGGCCCCACTGGCCAGGGCACTGCCGGCGAACGCGAACGGCAGGTCGGCGCGGGCCGCGTGCCAGGACGGGGCGGCGGTGTCGGCGATGAGCACGGCCGTGTACGTGGCCAGGGCCGGGGCGAGCGCGGCGGCCCCGATCCCGGCGGCCCTTCCGGCTCCGCCGACGAGGCCGCGCGGGCGGGCCTCGGTGGTCGCGGCCAGGCCCGCGGCGCCGCCGAACGCGCTGAGGATCCAGGTGCCCACCGACATCGGCGAGGTCGGCTTGGCCACCCGCAGCATGTGGTGGAAACGCTCGGGGCGGCCGAGGTCGTTGATGAGGAAGTAGGTGCTGGCCCCCAGCGCGCCGAGCGCGGCCAGGCGGGCGGCCCGGCGCGTCCGGTGCCGGCCGGTCAGATCGGCCCCGGCGGCGAGCAGGGCACTGCCGGCCGCGAGCCCGCCGGTGAACAGGTACGCGGGCACGTCGTGGCGCCACACCGGCGTCTTGACGATCGGCCGGCCGTAGTACGACCGGAAGTCGGCCTTGGGGACCTGGACGTCCTCGCCGCCGTGCTCGCGCTTCCCCGGCCTGGTCATGGGCGGCGGCCCAGGAAGGCGACGGCGGCCGCGGCGGCCATCGTCAACGCGGCGAAGCCGGCGCGCTTCCACATGTCCGGCAGGTTACGCGTCGTCGCGACCGGCGCGGGCGGCAGGCCGTACACCTCCGGCTCGTCGAGGAGCAGGAAGAACGCGCCCTGCCCGCCGACGCCGTCGTCCGGGTCGTGGCCGTAGAGCCGGGCCTCGGGAAGGTCGAGCTGCTCCAGGCGGGCCTGGGCGCGCTCGCGGAGCTCGTCGAGCGGCCCGTACTGGATCGACTCCGTCGGGCAGGCGGTCGCGCACGCCGGCTGCAGCCCGTCGCCGATGCGGTCGTAGCACAGCGTGCACTTCCAGGCCCGGCCGTCATCCTCGCGGCGGTCGATGACGCCGTAGGGGCAGGCGGTGACGCAGTAGCCGCAGCCGTTGCAGATGTCGGCCTGGACGATGACGGTGTCGAACTCCGTGCGCATCAGCGAACCGGTCGGGCACACGTCGAGGCAGGCCGCGTGCGTGCAGTGCTTGCACACGTCGGACATCATCAGCCAGCGCATGTCGCCGCTGTCGTCCGGCGCCGGCTGCTCGATGAACGCCACGTGCCGCCACGAGTTGGCGTCGAGCTGCCCCGTGTTGTCGAAGGACTGGCCGAGCAGGTCCAGGCCGTCGGCCGGGACCGCGTTCCACTCCTTGCAGGCCACCTCACACGCCTTGCAGCCGATGCAGACGCTCGTGTCAGTGAAGAAGCCCATGCGCTCGACTGTCACAGCCCCGCCCTCCGGTTGTAGTCCTCGACCAGGGCGCGCAGGGCCGGGCCGCGCGGGCGGCGGCCGGGGCGCACGTCGCAGGTGCCCACCTTGCTCTCCTGGATGAGCACGTTGGGGTCGAGCACGATGCCGAGCAGGTCGTTCGCGGAGTCGCCGGTCGTCAGACCCGAGCCGCCCCAGTGGTACGGCAGCCACAGCTGGTGCACCGGCCGCCCGTCGATGCGCAGCGGCCGCATGCGGGCCGTCACCATGACCCGGGCCTCGATCGCCGACCGGCTGGTGATGACGTGCGCCCAGCCCAGGTGCTCGAGGCCCCGCTCGGCGGCCAGCGCCGGGGACACCTCGACGAACATCGCCGGCTGCAGCTCGGAGAGGTAGTCCAGGGTGCGGCTCATCCCGCCCGCGGTGTGGTGCTCGGTGAGGCGGCTGGTGGTGAAGACGTACGGGAACACGGTGCTGCGCGCCGGGTTCATCGGGTTCTCGGAGCGCTGGTACCGCTTGCGGGTCGGATTGGCCTGCTGCTTGTACAGCGGGTTCTCCACCGGGGACTCGGCCGGCTCGTAGTGCGTGGGCATCGGCCCGTCGACGAGGCCGCTGGGCACGAACAGCCAGCCCTTCCCGTCGGCCTGCATGATGAACGGGTCGTCTCCGGCGATGCCGGCCGGGCCCGCGGCGCCCGGCTCGGGGCGGTACGACGGCGGCTTGGTCTTCTCGAAGTCGGGCACGTCCGGCCCGGTCCACTCGCCCTTGGCCGCGTCCCAGTACACATAGGACTTCCGCGCGCTCCACGGGTTGCCCTGCGGGTCGGCGGACGCGCGGTTGTAGAGCATGCGGCGGTTCATCGGCCAGGCCCAGCCCCATTCGAGGCCGATCGGGTCGTCAGGCGATGCGGGCGTGCGGCGGGCGGCCTGGTTGACGTCGTCGGCGTACACCCCCGAGTAGATCCAGCAGCCACACGCCGTCGAGCCGTCGGCCTTGAGCGCCGTGAACCCGGGCACCGCGGCGCCGCTGGCCACGTCGTAGCCGTTGATCTCGCGCAGCACGGCCTCCGCGGACGGCTCGTCGTGCACCCCGTGGGTGGGGTAGTCCCACGCCAGGTCGCGCACGGCCCGGTCGCGCTCCAGTGTGGACTGTGCGAGGCGCTGCTTGACGAGGCGGCCGAGGTGGTAGAAGAACCAGAGCTCGGAGCGGCAGTCGCCCGGCGGGTCGACGGCCTTCTGCCGCCACTGCAGCAGCCGCTGGGTCTGGGTGAACGTGCCCTCCTTCTCCACGTGGGAGGCGGCGGGCAGCAGGAACACCTCGGTCTTGCACTCCTCGGTGACGATCTCGCCGGTCTCGACCTCGGGCGCGTCCCGCCAGAACGTCGCGCTCTCGATCTCGTACAGGTCGCGCACGACGAGCCAGTCGAGCTGGGCCATGCCGAGGCGCTGGGCCCGCCCGTGCGCGGAGCCGACGGCCGGGTTCTGCCCGAGCAGGAAGTAGCCTTTGACCTTGCCGTCGAGCATCGACAGCACCTGCTGGTAGGTGCCGTGGTCGCCGGTCATCCGGGGCAGGTAGCCGTAGCCGTAGTCGTTCGCGGCCGTGGCGGCGTCGCCGAAGTAGGCCTTCAGCAGGCTCACCGCGAAGGCCTCGGCGTTGCCCCAGAAGCCCTTCTGGCCCGGGTGGCGGATCGAGTCGATCCACTCGCCGAACGTGTCGTGCTTGCCCGCCGTCGGCATGGGCAGGTAGCCCGGCAGCAGGTTGAACAGCGTCGGGATGTCGGTCGAGCCCTGGATGCTGGCGTGCCCGCGCAGGGCCATGATGCCGCCGCCGGGCCGGCCCATGTTGCCCAGCAGGAGCTGGATGATGGCGCCGGTCCGGATGTACTGGACCCCGACCGAGTGCTGCGTCCAGCCCACGGAGTACACCAGCGCGGTCGTGCGCTCGCGGCCCGAGTTGGCGGTCCACGCCGCGCAGACGGCCGCGAAGTCCTCGGGCTCGATCCCGCAGACCTGCTGCACGACCTCCGGGGTGTACCGCGAGAAGTGCCGCTTGAGGATCTGGTACACGCAGCGCGGGTGCTGCAGCGTCTCGTCGCGCTCGGTCTGCGACGGCACCGGCGGCCCGTGCGACTCGTGCTGCAGCCCGCCCGCGGTCTCCCGGGTGTCCTGCCCGTGCTCGGGGTCGTGGTGCTGGGCGCCCTCTCCCTCGCCGTGGCCCTCGTACTGCCAGGACTGCGGGTCGTAGGCCTGCTTGTCCTGATCGAAGCCGGAGAACAGCCCCTCGAGGTCCTCGGTGTCGCGGAACTCCGGACCGATGATCGTGGCCGCGTTCGTGTACGCGACGACGTACTCCCGGAAGTCCAGCTCGTTGCTCAGGATGTAGTTGACGACACCACCGAGCAACGCGATGTCCGACCCGGCCCGGATCGGCACGAACATGTCGGCGACGGCGCTGGTGCGCGTGAACCGCGGATCGATGTGGATGACCTTGGCCCCGCGGGCCTTGGCCTCCATGACCCATTGGAAGCCCACCGGGTGGGCCTCGGCCATGTTCGATCCCTGGATCACGATGCAGTCAGCGTTGGCCAGGTCCTGCTGGAATCCCGTGGCGCCGCCGCGACCGAAGCTGGTCCCCAGACCGGGGACGGTGGCGGAGTGTCAAATGCGGGCCTGGTTCTCGATCTGCAGCGCCCCCATGGCGGTGAACAGCTTCTTGATCAGGTAGTTCTCTTCGTTGTCGAGCGTCGCCCCGCCGAGGCTGGCGATTCCCAGCGTCCGGTTGAGCGGCCGGCCCTCCTCGTCGCTGTCCTGCCAGGTCTCGGCCCGCGCGGCGACGACCCGGTCGGCGATCATCTCCAGCGCCGTGTCGAGGTCGAGCTCCTCCCACGCGGTGCCGTAGGGCCGGCGGTACTTCACCTTCGTCGCCCGCAGCGGGCTGGTGACCAGGCTCTTGCTGGCCGAGCCCTTGGGGCACAGGCGCCCGCGTGAGATCGGGCTGTCGGGGTCGCCCTCGATCTGGGTGACTTTGCCGTCCTTGACGAAGACCCGCTGCCCGCAGCCGACGGCGCAGTAGGGGCACACGGACTTGGCGACGGAGTCGGCCTGGGTGGTCCGCGCAGTGATGGCCTCGGTGCGGGCCGAGCGGACCGCCTCGCCCCGGCCGGTCGGGTCGGGCCCGGTCAGCTGCCGGTACACCGGCCACTTCCGAAGCCATTCCATGCATCGGACTCTACGCCCCCTCGACTCGCACCGCCCACCGATGCACGGTTTGTGTACGAGGTATGTTTACAACGTAAGGAAACTGCCCCGAGCCTCCTGCCGACCACGGTCCGCGCGACGGTCGCCTAAGGTTCCTGTGGTGGACACCGCCCGTCGGCCCGGCCGGCCGCCGACCATCCACCGCGCCGACGTCCTGGCGGCCGCGGTGGCCGTCATCGACACCGAGGGCCTGGAGGCGCTGACCATGCGCCGCCTCGGCTCGGCACTGGGTGTGACGGCGATGTCGCTGTACCGGCACTTCGACAGCCGCGACGCCGTGCTCACCGCCGTGGTCGACGCGCTCGCCCGCACCGTCGACTACGTGCCCCACCGCACCTGGCCGGAGACGCTGCGCAGCTTCGCCGAGGGGTACCGGGCGATGCTCCTGCGCCACCCGCGGGCCGTCGCCCTCCTGGCCACCCACCCGGTCGACGAGCGCCGCGGCCGCGAGCTCGTCGCGCCCCTGCTGACCGCGTTCGCCGAGGCCGGCGTCGGTGACGAGCGGGCCGTGACGATCGTGCAGTCGGTGGCGGTGTTCACGCTCGGCCACGCCCTGGCCCAGGCCGGCGGCGCGCCCCCGGCCCAGCAGACCGGCCCGTACTACGATGCCTGGTTCGCTGCTGGTCTCACCGCGCTGCTGAAGGGGTTCGCGTAGCCGTGCACGTGCTCCTGCTCGCCGACACCCACGTCCCGAAGCGGGCCCGTGACCTGCCCGCACCCGTCTGGGCCGCCGTCGACGCGGCCGACGTGGTCATCCACGCCGGCGACTGGGTCGACGTCGCTCTCCTCGACGCGCTGCAAGCACGAGCCGCAAGCCTTCTCGGTGTGTACGGCAACAACGACGGACCGGCACTGCGGGCCCGCCTCCCCGAGGTGGCGCAGGCCGAGCTGGGCGGTGTCCGGGTGTCAGTCGTGCACGAGACCGGTCCGGCGGCGGGCCGCGAGCAGCGGTGCGCCGCGCAGCACCCGGGCCGCGACCTGCTCGTGTTCGGCCACTCCCACATCCCGTGGGACACCGTCGCCCCCGGCGGCCTGCGGCTGCTCAACCCCGGCTCCCCGACCGACAGGCGCCGCCAGCCGTACTGCACCTACATGACCGCCACCCTGGCTGCCGGCGCGATCACCGCCGTCGAGCTGCACCGGATACCGCGACAGTGACCGCCGCCAGGGCCGCCAGCCCGGCCGCCGCCAGCGTCTGCACCCGGTAGTCGGCGAGGGCCACCGCGAACCCGCCCAGGATCAGCGCCGGGCCGGCGGGCACGAAGATCACCGAGTTCGCCGTCGCGGCGGCCCGGCCCAGCCGCTGCGGTGGGATCACCCGCTGCACGGCGGTCACGGCGGCGATCAGCGGCGCCGGCAGCCCAAGACCCATCAGCACGCACCCGACGATCACCGTCGTGGTCCACGGCGTCGCCCGCAGTGCCGCGCCCGCCGCGACAAGCGCCAGGCCCGCCGCCGAGTAGCCGCGCTCACCCAGGCGTCGCATGAGCGCGCCGGCGAGCAGGCCGCCGGCCACCGATCCGAGGCCCTGCGCCGGGGTGAGGACCCCGGCGAACGCGGGCGGGCGGTGCAGGGCGTCGAGCAGGGCGTAGGTGGCGCTGCTGGACAGGCTCGCCACGACCATCGTGGCCGCCCCGGCCAGGATCAGCACCCGCAGCTCGCGGTCGCGCAGCACCGGCGTGGTCGCCGCCCCCTCCGGCGCGGCGGGCCGGCCGGGAGCCGGGCGCAGCCGCGCGAAGGCCACCGCCGCGACCGCGAGCGTGGCCGCGTTGAGCAGCGCGACCGACGGGCCGCCGAGCAGGGTGAACAGCGCGGCTCCGGCGGCCGGGGCGAAGAGCTTCATGCCCTCCGTCACCGTGCGGGTCAGGCCGTTGAAGTCACCGCGCAGCTCCGGCCCGACGACCGACGGCAGCAGCGCGGCCTCCGCCGCCTCGAGGAGCACGGCACCCACCCCGACCAGGCTCAGGGCGCCGAACAGCAGCCAGACCGGCCCGGCCGCGACGGCCACCATCACCGCGGCCAGCACCAGGTTGACCGCGACCAGGAGCCGGCGGCGGTCGACCCGGTCCGCGACGCCACCCAGGAGCGGACCGAGCAGCAGGGCGAACCACATCCCGGCCGCGACCACGCCGGCCAGCGCGTCCGAGCCGGTGCGCGTCTTCACCCATACGCCCGCGGCCAGCGACATCGCCGAGTCGCCGAACCCGGACACGAACACGCCGCCCAGGTACAGCCGGGCGTTGCGGTCCCCCAGCACCCGGGCCACCGGCCACCCCATACCCCCAAGCATACAATTGGGGGTATGGCTGACGATGTTCTGCGGGCCCTCGCCCACCCCCTGCGGCTGCGCATGCTCAACCTGATGTGGCCGGGCCCGCTCTCGGCGGCCGAGCTGTCCCGGGAGCTGGGCATTTCGCACGCCCTGGCCAGCCAGCACCTGCGCCGGCTGGCCGGGGCCGGGCTGGTCGAGCTGGCCGAGGAGCGCACGCGGCGGGGTGGGCACGAGCGGCGCTACCGCACGGTGCCGGGTTCGCCGCTGTCCGACGTGCGCGAGGGGACGGCGCTGCTGGCCGAGACGCTCGCGCACGGCCTGCGGGACCGGGCCGCCCGGCGCGACCCGGCCCAGCCCGGCGTGACGACTGACGGCGAGCTGTGGGTGGCGCCGGAGGTGTGGGAGGAGTACCGCCGGGGCCTGCAGGCGCTCGGCGACGCGCTGCACGCGGCGGCCCGGCCGGTGCACAGCCCCGGGACCGTTCCCGTGGCCGTGACCGTGCACGCGTTCCGGCTGGCGCCTTAGTCACACGGCAGGCGGCGGTACCGCTGGATCGACACGACCGCGAGCCAGGCGAAGATCACCAGGACGCCGGCGACGAACCCGAGCACGACGAGCGGGCTCGAGGCGCCCGAGGCGATGCCGATGAACGCGAGCAGGAACAGCGTGCCGGACACCCGCGAGTAGGGCTTCAGGACCGGCGACAGCCAGGCCGCGACCGCGACGCACAGGAAGCCGACCGCCCCGGCCACCAGGTGCCCGACGCCGTGCCAGGTGACCACGCCGGCACCGTCCGGGGTGCCTGCGGGAAAGCCCTGGGCCGGGTCGGCCCGCAGCAACCCGGCCGCGACCATGCTGAGCCCGAACACGGCGACGAGACGCCCGGTCCAGCGGGCCCCGGCCCGGGTGAGACCCACACCGGCGGTCACGACCATCAGGCCGGTCAGGATGAAGTTGGTGATCTGCAGCCAGCCCAGCGAGCCGTTGCTCAGCAGGCTCCAGGCGTGCCGGGTGACGTCGAAGCCGTCGCGGGTCAGGGCCTGGGCGAGGCTCACCCCGGCGTACAGCGGCCCGGCGAGCACGCCGTAGCCGAGCATCGAGCGGGTGATGCGGTTGGCGCGGATCTCGGGGGTCACGGCCTCGGTGGTCGTCATGGCGGTCCTTCCTCGACGGGTGCCTTCACCCATCCCTCGAACGGGACCGCCGGGATCCGACACGGTCGCCGGACTTTTCTCCCGGGCGTCGCTACCAGGCGTCGCCGATCCGGAAGTCGCAGGCCAGCACGCTGCTGTCGGAGGCACCGGCGAGCGGGCCGCCCGCGCCCGGCAGCACGTAGGTGTTGCGGTCGTCGCCGGGCGTCGCGGTCAGGCCCCGGGGCGTGAGCACGGCGGTCGTCCCGGGCCACCGGGTCCAGCCGCGCCGGGTGTACAGCCCGGCGCCGGCCGGCCCGGCCGAGAGCGCTCCCAGGTCGTAGCCGGCCCGGATGATGCGCTCGGCCTCGTCGAGCAGGGCGGCGGCGTAGCCGAGACGCTGATGGTCCGGGTGCACGGCCACGGCCTCGAGGTAGCCGCCGCGGTGCGGTACCCCGTCGATGAGCAGCGACCGCTGCACGACGGCGGCGTGCCCGACGATCCGCCCACCGGCCTCGGCCAGGACGTGCAGCCCGCCGAGCGCGTGCGACCAGTCGGCGTCGGTGAAGCCCGGCCGGTAGGCGGTGTCGATGAGGATGCGGACCTCGGCCCGCTCAGCCGCGGTGAGGTCGGCGGTGTGCACGGTCCTCATCGCATCCGGGCCTTGCCGAGGCTGTCGCGCACGATCCAGGCGACGTCCGGGTCCGTGGACGCGGCCACCCGGTCGAACACCGGGCGGCCGTGCATCGGCTCGGCGGGCGGGAGCGTTCCCAGCCTCGCCGTGTACTCCGCCCGCCGGCCCATGCACCGACCTTAGTAGGCCGGCGGGGCGAACGGCTGCACGATCACCAGCCAGTTGCCGCTGTTGTCGCGGAGCACGGCCTCGACGCCGTACGGGCGGTCCTCCGGCTCCTGCACGAACTCGACGCCCTTGGCGGCCAGCTCGGCGTGGGTCTTGCGGCAGTCGTCGACCCGCAGGCCGAGCCCGCCCAGGCCGCCCTTGCCGAGCTGGCGGCGGATGAACCCGGCGGCCTCGTCGTCGAGCGGCGGGCCGGGCTTCATGAGGACGACGTCGAGCTCCGGCTGGTTCGGGTGCCTGACCGTGACCCAGCGGAACTCACCCATCGTGACGTCCTGGCCCGGCTCGAAGCCGAGCCTGTCGACGTAGAAGTCGCGGGCCTCGTCCTGGTTGAGACAGTACACCGTGACAAGTGAAATGTTCGTGACCATGTCCGGGACGCTACCGGGCGTGACCGGTGCCGCCTTCTCGGAAATTGCGGACCACGCCGGCCATGAACAGCCAGCACCCCGGGATGTGCCCGGCGCCCGCCCCGGCCCAGCGGTTGCGGTACGCCACCGGGCTCTCCCCCACGATCCGCGTGAACTTCGCCGAGAACGATCCCAGGCTCGTGAAGCCGACCGCCATACAGATCTCGGTGACCGTCAGGTTCGCGCTGCGCAGCAGGTCCTGGGCCCGTTCGATGCGCCGCCGGGTGAGGTAGCGCATCGGCGTCTCGCCGTAGCTGTCCTCGAACGACCTGATGAAGTGGTACTTCGACACGCCCGCCACCGCCGCGACGCCATCGAGCGCGAGCGGCTCCCGATAGTGCCTGTCGATGTGATCGCGGGCACGGCGCAGGTGGGGCAGCAGGTCGACCGGCACGGACACCCGATCACCGTAGCCGCCGCACCCGGCCGGGCGATATCGGTCACGCGGCTTTGGGGGGTGCGCGCAGCGGTGCTCGCCGGGTAGCGTGGCCGGGTGCTCGGCAACCAGAGGTCTCGATACGTCGCCGTGGCCGCAGGCACTGCGGTGCTGCTCGGAGTGCTCCTCGGCGCGACCGCATGCAGTACGCACAAGCAGGCCGCGAACGGCGCGCAGCCGGCGTATCCGGTCGGCACCCAGCTCAGCGACGGCCCCACGCAGTCGCCGGAGCCGCCGGTCGTGCCCACGTCGGCCGCGCCGCCGTCACCGTCGGCGACGAAGACCAGCGCGAAGCCGGCCACGAGCAGGACCCCGGCGAAGACCGAGGGCGGGTTCGCCGTCCGGCCGCCCGGCAACGGTCACGGCCCGGCCTCGTCGCTGTCGCGCACCGGCAACACGAACGTGGCGCTGACCTTCGACGACGGCCCCGACCCGACGAACACGCCGGCGATCCTGCAGGTCCTGCGCGAGAACGGCGTCAAGGCCACGTTCTGCCTGGTCGGCTTCCGGGTCCGCGACCATCCCGAGCTGGTCCGCCAGATCTACGCCGACGGGCACACGCTGTGCAACCACTCCTGGCAGCACCTGACCGACCTGGCCAAGCGCGACCCGTCGTACATCGACTGGGACCTGCAGCACACGAACGACGCGATCCACGCGGCGGTCGGCGCGGACGCCCCGATCAAGTACTTCCGGGCACCCGGCGGCAACTTCTCGGCCGACCTGGTCGCGAAGGCCAGGGCGATGGGGATGGCCTCGATCTACTGGGACGTCGACCCGCAGGACTGGAACCACAAGCCCGACAAGAACGACCAGTCGCACATCGACCGGGTCATCGCCGAGATCAAGGGCCACGTCCGGCAGGGCTCGATCATCCTGTCCCACGACAACGCGCAGCCGGACACGATCGTGGCGTATCGGCAGCTGATTCCGTGGATGAAGCAGTACTTCACCCTGGAGTCCCTGCCGCTCTGACCGCGGCCGGCACGTGCCGGCCGGTCAGCTCGCCGCGGCGCGCAGCAGGAAGCCGCCACCGTCGCGGCGGCCGATGGTCAGGGCGTAGCCGGCCGCGTCGAGGCGTTCGCGGAGGCCGTCGAGGCCGTGGCCGGCGCTCTTCTCGGCGGGCTGGGCGTCGAGGCCGGCCGGGCCGCGGCCGTCGTCGCTGATCTCGACGGCCGCGCGGTCGAGGCGGACCCAGCAGTGCTTGGCCTCGCTGTGCCGCACGACGTTCGTGACGCCCTCGCGGACCACCCAGGCGAACAGCTCCCGGCGGTCCGGGTCGACGGCCTCGCCGGTGACCGGCACGTCGGCCTCGATGCCGGCCGCGTCCAGGGCGCTGCGGGCCGAGGCCAGCTCGGTGGCCAGGGACATCTCGCGGTAGCCGGCGACGGCCGCCCGCACGTCGGTCAGGGCCTCGCGGACCAGCCGCTGGATGTCGGCGAGCTCCGCCTCGGCGCGCTCGGGGGCGAGCTGGACCAGCCGGGCGGCCAGCTCGCTCTTCACGGACACGACTGTCAGCGAGTGGCCGAGCAGATCGTGCATGTCACGGCCGAAGCGGTTGCGCTCGGCCGCGATGGCCAGCCGGGTGATCTCCTCGCGGGCCTCGGCCAGCTGGGCGTTGCGCTGCACGACCCGGGTCACGCCCCACACGGCCAGGGCCGCGACCATGACCGCGAAGAGCAGGTCGATAGTGCCGTCCCAGCCCGGCACGACCCGCGGGAGGATGCCGGCGGTGAGGGCCGAGGCGAACACGACGCTCCAGCCGGCCCGCGGCGGGTAGGTGAACACGGCCATGACGGCGATGTACACCAGCGTGGTGAGCCCGGACTCGCCGACGATCAGGGTCAGGGCCGCGGCGCAGCCGACCATGGCGCCGACCCGCAGGCCGGACGCCGTCGCCGACGGTGGCCGGCCCTCGGACCGGAAGTGCCGGCGGGTGGCCATGAAGCCGGTGAGGTACACCCCGCAGAAGGCAACGGCGGCGACGAGGCCGACGATGCGCTCCCAGGCCTCGGGGCGGTGCCACGCGTCGAGGATCGGGCCGGCCATGTAGAACAGCCAGACCGCGGCCCAGAGCCAGAAGAACCTTCCGGCCCCGAGCACGCGGGCGGGCTGAGCGCTGGACATGCCGAACACGGTATCCGCTCCTACGCGCGGGCGGTGTCCACGCGGAACCGGCGCAGGGCGATGACACCCAGCACGACGGTCCAGCCGAGCAGCACCACGATGGCCTGGGTGTCGATGTGCCCGCCGTCCAGCGGGCTGCGGGCGACCTGGCCGGTCCAGTACGACGGCGTGAACTTGGCGATGACCTGCATGGTGTGCGGCATCAGGTCGACCGGCACCCACAGGCCGCCGAATGCGGCGAGGGTCAGGTTGAGCAGCGCCGAGACCTGCTGGACGCTGTCGGGCTTCGCGAGGTAGCCGACCACGACGCCGAGGGCGGCGAACGGCAGCGACGAGAGCCAGGCGCCCACGAAGCACAGCACCCACTCGGCCGCGGTGAGGCGCACGTGCAGGCCGAGCGCGCCGATCGCGAACGTCACGACGACCGGCGGGATGCCCATGACCAGCGACAGCAGGACCTTGTTCAGCACGTAGGCGGCGGGCGACAGCGGGGTGAGCCGCAGCGTGCGGTTCCAGCCCAGGCCGCGCTCGATGGCGATCGTGCCGCCGGCGAACATCGCGGCCGTCATGGCGCCGAACAGGGCCATGCTGACCATGACGTACTTCTTCGCGTCGGGGTCGTTGCCGACCGAGACCCCGCCGATGATGACGACCAGCAGGGCCGGCATCAGCGTGGAGAAGATCACGGCGCGCTTGTTGCGGATCAGGCGGACCGCTTCGAGGCGGAGGTAGGTGAGGTTCACGCGTGGCTCCCGGCGACGGTCAGGGCGATGAAGGCGTCCTCGAGGTTGCGGCTGGTGACCTCGATGTCGTGCGCGGCGGTGGCGTTGAGCAGGGCGCGCAGTGCGGCGTCGGAGTCGTCGCAGTGCAGCAGCACCGAGTCGCCGCGCGTCTCGACCCGCTCCACACCGGGCAGCCCGGCGAGTCCGGCGAGGTCGGCGCCGGGGATCGTGGCCCGGATCGTGCGCCCGGAGACGGCCGCCTTGATCTGCGCGGAGGTACCGTCGGCGATGACCCGCCCCGAGCGCAGCAGCACGATGCGGTCGGCGTAGTCGTCGGCCTCTTCGAGGTAGTGCGTGGCGAAGAGCACCGTGCGCCCCTGCGCGGTCTCCTCGCGCATCGAGGCCCAGAAGGCGCGGCGCGTCTCGACGTCCATGCCGGTCGTGGGCTCGTCGAGCACCAGCAGCTCGGGGTTGCTGACGAGGGCCATCGCGAAGCGGATCCGCTGCTGCTGGCCGCCGGAGAGCCCGCCGACGCGCTGCTTGGCGAACTCGGCGACCCCGGCCCGCTCGACGACCTCGGCCACCGGCCGCGGGTCGCGCTGCAGGCCGGCGGCGAGGCGCACGGTCTCCTCGGCGGTCAGGTCGGGCAGCAGTCCGCCGGACTGCATGAGCGCGCCGACGGCACCGCGGGCGATCGCCTTGGCCGGGGCCTCGCCGTAGAGGCGGACGTCCCCGGTGTCCGGCCGCGCCAGCCCGAGCAGCATGTCGATGGTGGTGGACTTGCCCGCCCCGTTCGGCCCGAGCAGCGCGACGACCTCGCCCCGCCGGATCGTCAGATCCAGGCCGTCGACGGCGGTGACCGGCCCGAACCGCTTGGTCAGGCCGGTCAGCTGGACTGCTTCGTTCGTCATGCCCTCAGCATGGCCGCGGATCGATCCGGGTGCGGCTGCATCGCGTCACCCGCACCACCATGACATCTGTCATGAGGTCCCGGAGTTGCGCCGCCGATACCGGAAGAACAGCACGGCGGCGAGCGCGACCACGACGACGACGGCGAGGGCGACCCACGGGGCGGAGGAACTGTCGCCCTCGTCGTTCACCGCGTCGGCCGGCTCGGTGATCGCGGTGGTGGCCGCGGCCTCGGTGGTCGGGCCGGCGGCGGCCGAGGTCGCGGGGGCCGACGGGGCGGTAGTGGTCGCCGCGGGCGCGGCGGCGGCCAGCTTGAGCACGGGCGCCGGGTTGTCGGTCCCGGGCGCGTCGATCCACCTGTCGACCTTGCCGTCGGTGTAGTTCACGAGCGTCTTGAACGTGAGCTCCTTGGCGTCGGCCGGAAGCTTCGCGACCTTCACCACGTAGTCGGCGTTCTTCTTGGCGGCCAGGGCCGGCCCGCTGACGGTGTATCCGTCCGCGTCGGCGGCGAGCGTCCAGCCGGTCGGCCCGGAGACGTACGACACGTCGGCCGGTGCGATCCCGGCCGGGAGCGCGACCTTCACCGAGGCGATGCCGGCCTTGGAGCTTTCCCCCTCGGCGCTGAAGGAGACAGTCACGTCGGATGCGCCCGCCTGCGCCTTGTCGGCCTTGACCTCGACGTGGGCGGCGGCGGGCAGGGCGGTGAGCAGAAGTCCGGCCACGGTGGCGGCGAGCACGACCGGCGCGGTTCTCAGAGCACGGCGAATGAGCACGGGACCGATCCTCCACAGACGGCAATGATTGCGGTAGTCGCCGCGCGGAGCGAAAAAGTTCCCGTCGTCATGCGGGCGTGAGGAAGTGGCCGTCGGCGCGGACGAGTTCGCCCGTCACGTTGCCGTTCGCCGACGAGCACAGGAAGACCACGACGCGGGCGATCTCGTCGGCCGTGCTGACCCGGCCGGTGGCGGCGGCGCTCGCGGCGGCGCGGAGCGCCTCGTCCGGGAACTGCCGCTCCCCCGGGACGAACCCGGCCATGACGACGTTGGTGAGCACACCGTCCGCGGCCAGTTCCCGGGACATGGTGCGGGCCAGACCGTGCAGCCCGGACTTCGGCGTCGTGTACGGCGCGCTGCCCGGGCGGCCGTCGACGACGAGCCCGGTGGACACGTGCACGATCCGGCCCCAGCCGCGGGCCCGCATGCCGCCGGCGACGGACTGGGACAACAGATAGGGGCCGAGCAGGTTGGCCGTGAGCGAGTCGCGCATCCGCTGCGCGGGAGCCGTCTCGAAGCGCTCGCCCGGGGCCGGGAACGGCGGCCAGGCCACGGCGTTGTTCACGAGCACGTCGACGCCCCCGAACGCGTCATGCGCCGCGGTCACCGCGGCGGTGACGGAGGACTCGTCGGCCAGGTCGACCCGGACCGCGACGGCGTCGCCGCCGGCCCGCTCGGCGTCGGCCGCCACGGCCTTCGCGCCGGCCTCGTCGCGGTGGTAGCCGACGGCGACCCGGGCCCCCTCGGCCGCGAACGCGATGGCGACTTCCCGGCCGATGTGGCCCGATGCGCCGGTGACGAGCACCCGGCGGCCCTGCAGTCCCAGATCCATGAAAGCCTCCCCGTTCGGAATACTTAGCCGGCTAGATAATTACTTAGCCGGCTAAGTGAAGTCAAGTGGTCTATCGTTCCGGCATGGCACGGGCGGTCGACCGGGAGTACTCGGTGGCGCTGCAGCGGGCGGCCCGGGGTGCGAAGACGGCCTCCGCGGACGCGTTGCGCGCACTGGGGGTGCACATCGGCCAGAACTTCCTGCTCGACCAGTTGTGGCAGCAGGACGCGCTCAGCACCGGCGAGCTGGCCCGGCGCCTCGAGGTCGAGGTGCCGACGATCACCCGGATGACGCAGCGGATGGAGGCGGCCGGCCTGGTCACGCGCGTGCGCGACGAGACCGACAGGCGCGTGGTGCGCATCGAGCTCACGGACCTGGGGCGGTCGCTGCGGACCCGGGTGCCGGAGGCGCTCGACGCCGTCTCGGCGCGGGCGCTGGAGGGCCTGAGCGACGAGGAGTGCCGGCAGCTGATCCGCCTGCTGGAGCACGTGGCCGGGAACCTCCGTGCCTGACGTCCCCGAGGTCGTGCGCCGCAAGGCCGTCGCCGCCGGCGCGCAGGACTGGCTCGACCGGCTGCCCGGGCTCATCGCCTCGCTGGAGCGCGACTGGGAGCTGCGGCTCGGCGCGGTGTATCAGGGGGGCACGGAGGCCCTGGTCCTGGCGGCCGACCTGAGCGACGGCACGCCGGCCGTGCTCAAGCTGCTGATCCCGCGCCCCGGCGACCACGCCCGGCACGAGGCGACGGTGCTGCGGCTGGCCGGCGGCTCCGGCTGCGCCCGGCTGCTGCGGGCCGACCTGGGCCGCTCGGCGCTGCTCCTGGAGCGCCTCGGGCCGGCGTTGTCGGATCTGGCGGTACCCCTGCCGCAGCGTCTGGCGGTGCTCACGGATCTCGCCGCCCAGGTGTGGCGGCCGGCTCCGGACGCGGGCCTGCCGACCGGGCGGCGCAAGGCACGGTGGCTGGCCGAGTTCATCGCGGCCACCTGGGAACGCACGGGCCGGCCGTGCCCGGAGCGCACGGTGGCCCACGCCCTGGACTGCTGTGCCCGCCGGGCCGCCGCCCACGACGACGAACGGGCCGTGCTCGTGCACGGCGACGTACACCAGTGGAACGCCCTGCGCGCGCCCGACGGCACGTTCCGCCTGGTCGACCCGGACGGCCTGCTCGCCGAGGCCGAGTACGACCTCGGCGTCCTCATGCGCGAGGACCCCGAGGACCTGCTGAGCGCCGCCGATCCCCGCGAGCGCTCCCGGTGGCTGGCCCGGCGCACCGGCCGCGACGAGCGGGCCATCTGGGAGTGGGGCAACGCCGAGCGCGTCTCCACCGGCCTCCTGCTCACCGAGATCGGCCTCGAGCCCGTGGCCGGCGACATGCTCGCCGCCGCCACCCGGATCGCCGCCGACGCAAGCGCTTGATGCCACGAACGGGCGACCCCCGTTCGATGGACCGGGCACCCGATACGGCTACGGGCGGTGATCGGCGACCGCACGATTGAGGGGACATTGTCCCGTCCCCCACCGTTTCGGAGCCTCGACGCCGATGCCCTCGAACCGGATGCAGCGGCACGCGGCGCACCGGGCGCTGCGCCGGCGCGCTGATCACCACCTGGATGCCGGCCCCGGCGACCGCGCCGAGGCGCCCGGCCTGCTGGGCCCCGGCGGCGAGCGCGTCGACCCGGCCGCCCTGCTCGACCGCCGTGGCGAGCGGCTCTGGCTGCTCACCGCACCCGGGCTCACCGGGCCCCGACCGCTGCCGTGGCTGCTGCGCGCGGCCTGGCGGCGGGCGGCGGCGGACCCGGCGGCGGCCCAGCGGCCGGTCTACGTCGACCTGGCCCGGCTCGCCGCGGAGGGGCCGGTCACGGCCGACATGGTGCTGCGCGCAATCACGGCCGAGGAGTCGACCGAGCACGGATACCTGGTGCTGCTCGACGGCCTGGACGACGCGGGCGGCGCGGTCCGGGCGGCGGTCGCCGGGCTGCCCGGGCCCCTCGCGCACGCGGCACCGGCCTCGACTGTCGTCACGCTCTCCCACGCCGAGCCTGTCCCCGGTTTCCACATTCCGGCGGTGGTACTGCCGGTCGCCCCCGAAGAGCCGACGAGCGGCACCGGCACCTGGGACACCCTCGGCGACCGCCTGAAGACGCAGCGGCCCTGGCCCGCCCGGCTGCTCACCCAGGCCGTCGACGCCTGCCGGTCGGCCCCGGAGGAGCTGCGCTGGCAGATCATCGACGACCTGGCCGCGCTCCCGGACCGCCGCCTGCTGTTCCAGGCCGCCGTGGCCGCGGGGGCGTGCGACGACGACGGCGTGCGCCGGGCCGCCCGCACCGAGATCGAGTCCCTGGCCGGCACCGCACCGGCCGCCCGCGACCCGCGCTGGCTGTCGCGCCTGCTGACGCTCGTGCCCATGCTCGACGCGGGCGGCCACAGCGACGAGCCCAGCCCCGAGGTCCCGTCCGCCGGTGACGTGCTGCGGCGCATGGCGGCCACCGGCGGCCCGGGCGCGGCCGCGCTGACCCTCCTGGCCCGCCGGGCCCCCGAGACGGCCGTGCTGCTGGCCGAGGCGTCGGGCGACCCACTCGACTACGCGGCCGTGGCCCGGGCCGCCGACGAGCCGCCGGTCCTGCGCACGATCCTGGAGCGCGGCCGCGACCGGCCGGGCTGGCCCACCGCCCTGATCCACCGGGCCCAGCTGGACCGCGGGGTGGCCACGGCGCTGCTGGCCGGCCGCGACCACGACCAGCCGCCGCTGGCCGCCGGGCGGTGGCAGGCGTTGCGGATGACCCGCGGCACCGCCTACGGCCGGCTGCTCGACGACGTCCTGACCCGCCCCTGGACCTGGCCGCCGTACGCCGCCCCGCTCCTGGCGAGCCTGGCCCAGATCCACCCGCCGGCGACCCCGGCCCCGATCGTCCTGGCCGCACTGCCGGGCGCGGCCGCCGGCGCGACCCTCGCCGCGCTGCTGGCCCTGAGCATCGGCCACCTGGCCGCCGGGCACGTCACCCCACCGGCGGCGACGGCCGCGATCGTGGCCGGCCTGGCCGTGGCCGGCGCCGGGCTGACCCGCCGCCTGCGCCAGTGGCACGCCACCCTGCCCGGCGCGGGCGAGACCCCGGCCCCGGTCCGCCGCGAGCACGTCCTGGCCGGCGTGCTGAACCTCGCCGGTCGCCGCCTGACCCCGATCCAGCCGGGCCGCTCGACCGACAACCGCCTGCGCCGCGCCTGCCTGCGCGCCGGGGTCCCCGAGGCCGAGATCACCCACCTGCTGCGCGCCCTGGCCGCCCGCCACGCCCTGCTGGCCGACACGTCGGCGCCCGCCGTCCCGGAGCAGGCCCAGCACACCCACGACGAGCGCGAGCGCCAGCCCTGACCGGCGCCGCGCCCCGGCGCTCCCGTCACCCCGCCCGCGACCCCGCCTTCGCCCCGCGAGTGCGCGCCCGGGCCGTCACAGCGGGAGGGCGGCGAGGTCGGTGCGGGCCGTGACGCCCAGCTTCGGGTATGCCTTGTACAGGTGGTAGGCGACGGTCTTCGGGCTCAGGAACAGCTGGGCGGCGATGTCCTTGTTGGACAGTCCCTGCGCGGCCAGGCGGGCGATCTGCAGCTCCTGCGGCGTCAGCCGGGCCGGGGCCGGCTCCGGGCGGCCGGGGGCCGACGGCAGGCCCGTCGCCTCCAGCTCGGTGCGGGCCCGGGCCGACCACGGGCGGGCCGCGAGCCGGTCGAACGTCTCCAGGGCCGGCTGCAGCAGCGTGCGGGCGTCGGTTCTGCGGCGGGCCCGGCGCAGCCACTCGCCGTACAGCAGCTCGGTCCGGGCCCGTTCGAACGGGCGCGCCGGGAGCTTCAGCGCGAGCCGGAACTCCTGCTCGTCCCCCGACAGCAGCGCGCGGCAGCGGTGGAGCAGGGACTGGGCCCAGGGGCGGCCCGTGCGCTCGGCGAACGCGGCCAGGCGGGCCACGGCCGGGGCGGCCAGCGGGTCCTGGCCGGCGCGCACGGCCGCCTCGACGAGGTCGGGGATGCTGCGGTAGGCGACCACCTGGTGGCCGTACCGCTGCGACTGCAACGGCAGCAGGCGCGGCACGGCGGCCTCGGGGCGGCCGCGGCCCAGGTCGAGCAGGCCGAGCGCCCACTGCGTCCAGGGGTGGCCGGCCGGCTCGGCGCCGGGAGCGGCCGCGGCCAGGGCGTCGGCGGCCGCGGCCCGGCACGCGTCGTCGTCGCCGGCCAGGGCGTGCAGCACGGCCGCGACCGCGGACAGCTGCCCGACCCACAGCGCCTGCCCGGTGTCGCGGGCCAGCTCCAGGCCCTCGTGCACGCTCACGGCCGCGTCACGGTGCCGCCCCGCGAACAGCTCGGCCTCGGCCAGGTAGAACAGCAGCGTCGGCAGCAGCCCGGCGAGCCCGTCGGCCCGGCTGCGGGTCACCAGCGCGGCGGTCAGCTCGTGCGTCTCGGTGTCCTGGCCGGCGACGAAGCCGAACCCGCACAGCTCGACCAGGTCCCGCGGGGCCACGGCGGGGTCGTGGGCGGTGCGCCGGTCGGCGACCGGTGGGAGGGGGCGGTCCCGGGCGGCGGCGACGATGTAGCGGGCGACCGGGTCGTCGTCGGACGCCGCGAGCCGGTCGAGGCACTCGCCGATGGTGGGCTCGCCCAGGTACCAGGCCGGGTGCAGCGCGGCCCGGTGGTTGCCGCCGTAGGCCATGAGGTCGTACGCGGCCCGGAAGTTGCCCTGCCAGAACCAGGCCACGCCCTCCACCAGGCCGACCCGGCCCAGGAACGCCGGGTCCGGGTCCAGCCCGCCGGCCCGCTCGGCGAGGCGCACGGCGGCGCTGTGCGCGCCCGCGTGCAGCCCGTTCTCGGCGGCCAGCAGGAGCCGCCGGGCCTGGGCCCGCGCGTCAGTGCTGAGCTCGGCCGCCCGCTCGTACGCGGCCGCCGCCGCGCCGTAGCCGCCGCGCGCCCGGGCCGCGCCGGCCGACGCTTCGAGCAGCGCCGCGACCTCGTCGTCGGGCCCGGTCGCGGCCGCGGCCCGGTGCCAGGCGTGCCGGTCGGCCGACCGGGGCCCGCTCAGCGCATCGGCGAGCGCGCGGTGGGCGGCCACCCGCTCGGCGAGGGACGCCCCGTTGTACACGGCGGCCCGCACGAGTGGGTGCCGGAACCGGATGCGCCCGTCGCCGGCCTCGATCAGCCGCGCCTCCTCGGCCGGCCGCAGGTCCTCGGCGGAGGCCAGCCGCAGCACGGGCCCGAGCTCGCCGGAGTCGTCGGCGGCCGCCAGCAATAGGGCCGCCCGCGTCGGCGGCGGGAGGGCGGCGACCTGGGCCCGGAACGCTTCGGGCGGCGCCCCACCGGTCAGCAGTGCGAGCGGGTTTCCCCTGGCCAGCGCCGTCTGCTGGGCCTGGACCGCCGGTGGCGTGCCGGCACCGAGGAGCCGCACGGCGTCGGCGTCGGCCAGCCCTTCGAGCTCGAGTGACGGCACCCCGGGCGCGGGGAACGAGCCGTCCCGGGCGGCGAACACGATAGCGATGCACTCGGCCCCGAGCCGCCGGGCCGCGAACAGCAGCGCGTCGGCGGACACGGAGTCCAGCCACTGCGCGTCGTCGACGAGGCACACGACGGGCTCGCCGTCCGCGAGCAGCGACAGCACCGCCAGCCCGACGAGCAGCCGGTCACCCTGCTGCGGCGGGCCGAGGCCGAAGGCGCCGGCCAGGGCGGCCCGCTGCGGGGCCGGGAGGGCGTCCAGGCGGTGCAGGACCGGGCGCAGCAGCTGGCTCAGGGCCGCGAACGGCAGGTCGGCCTCGAACTCGGCGCCGGCCGCCCGCAGTACCGTCGCCCCCGCAGCGGGCACGGTCGCCACCCAGTCCAGCAGGGCCGTCTTGCCGATGCCCGGGTCACCGCGCAGGACGAGGGCGCCACCCGTGCCGTCCCGGGCCGCCTCGACGAGGGCGGCCAGGCGCGCCTGCTCCTGGGACCGGCCGACCAACACGGGACCGACCCTACCGCCGGGCCCGATTACCTAAGCGTTGCGGATTCGGACCGGGTGTGCCAATCCCTAGCGTCGGCGCCATGACGAGTACCGCGATCTCCGCCCCGCCGGCCGCGAGCCCGGCCGTGCCCCGGGGCGTGCTGCCCGCACTGCTCACCGTGACGTTCCTGACCGCGCTCGACTTCTTCATCGTCAACGTGGCGCTGCCGTCGATCCAGCTCGACCTGGGTGCGGGCCCGGCCGCGCTGCAGTGGGTGGTGGCCGGGTTCGGCCTGGCGCTGGCGGCCGGCCTGATCATCGGCGGGCGCCTGGGCGACCTGTACGGCCGGCGCCGGGTGCTGGCCGCCGGGCTGGGAACGTTCACAGTCGCGTCGGCGCTGTGCGGCCTCGCCCCGGGCGCCGGCCCACTCATCGCCGGCCGGGTGCTGCAGGGCGTCGGCGCGGCGCTGATCATGCCGCAGACCCTGGCCATCCTGCGCACAGCCGTGCCGGCCGCCGCCCAGCCGCGGGCCTTCGCCCGCTATGCGCTCACCCTCGGCCTCGGCGCGGTCTTCGGCCAGGTGGTCGGCGGTGTGCTGATCCGCGCGGACGTGCTCGGCCTGGACTGGCGGGCCTGCTTCCTGATCAACCTCCCGGTCGGCGCGGCGGCCCTGGTGATGCTGCGGGCCGTCCCCGAGTCGCGGGGCGGCGGGACCCGGCTCGACCTGGCCGGGGCCGGGCTGGTGACGGCGGCGCTCGTCGCGCTCGTGCTGCCGCTGATCCAGGGGCGCGAGCAGGGCTGGCCGGTGTGGACGTGGGTGAGCCTGGCGCTGGCGGCCGGGCTGCTCGCGGCGTTCGCCGCCCTGCAGCGGGCCCGGACCGAGCCGCTCATCCACCCCGGGCTGTTCAAGGGCCGGGCGTTCGCCGCGGGCCTGGTCGCGGTGCAGGCGTTCTGGATGGGGCAGGCGTCGTTCTTCCTGGTCCTGGCGCTGTACCTGCAGTCCGGGCGCGGGCTGTCGGCCCTGGAGTCGGGCGCGGTGTTCATGGCCGTCGGCGCCGGGTATCTGCTGACGTCGCTGCACGCGCACCGGGTCGCGGCCCGGCTGGGGCGGGCGACTGTGGCGGTGGGCGCCCTGGTCATGGCGGCCGGGCTCGGCGCGATGGCGCTCGCGGCCGGCAGCGCGCTGGGCTGGCTGCTGCCCGGGCTGGCCCTGGAGGGGCTGGGCATGGGGCTGGCCCTCGCACCGCTGACGACGCTTGCCCTGTCGACCGTGCCGGCACAGCACACGGGGTCGGCCTCGGGTGTGCTGGCGACCGTGAACCAGACGGGCAACGCGCTCGGGGTGGCGCTCATCGGGATCGTGTTCTATCCGGCCGCCACGATCGCTGGCGGCTTCCGGGCGAGTCTCGTGGCGCTCGTGGTGCTGGAGGTGGCGCTCGCGCTGCTGACCCGGCTGCTGCCGCGCCGTTGAACGCGGCGGGCCTCCGCGGGTACACCTGCGGAGGCCCTTGGCATCGGCAGTGTCAGGCCGGCCGGGTGGTGTCACCCTCGCCCGTGCGCTCCTGGGCGAAGTCGACGCCCTTGTCGATGTGCTCGCTGTACTTGTTGCCGGTCTTGTCGTCGGCGAAGTCACCGATCTTGTCCAGCGCCTGGTCGACCTTCTCGTCGTGCTGGTCGGCCAGGTCCTTGACCTTGTCGAAGAAGCTGCTCATCGCCCCACCGTACCCAACTGCTCGGCCGCGGCACCGAAGAAGTCACCGCCCTTGCGGTGGACGTCGTCGGTGCCCCACGCCCGGTCCTCGGCGGTGACCTTGCGCAGCCGCGGGACGTGCTTGGCGCAGTGGATGTACGCCTCCTCGACGAACACGTTCACCCAGCGCTCGGCCCGCCGGCCCGGCACCTGGTCGGCCGGCAGCTGCGGGTAGTCGCGGCGCATCTGCGGGTCGGAGGCGACGGTGGCGTGGCCGTTCACGTGCAGGCCGATCACGTCCCGGCAGAAGTCCATGAACAGCAGCCCCACGTTCGGGTTCTCCACCAGGTTGCCGACGCTGGCCATGACGCCGTTGCCGCGGTACTCCGGCCACGCCAGCCGCCCCGGCGCGAGCACCGTCACGAAGCCGGGCGGCCCGGCCCGGAACGTGCAGTCGCAGTGCCCGAGCGCGTCGGCGGTGGACACGAACATCATCTCCTGCCGCCCGACGAACTCGGCCATCTGCTCGTTGAGGGCCGGCAGCACCTGTTGCCGGTAGAAGCGCTCGGCCCGCTCCACCGTGCCCGCTCGTTCCTGCATCAGCCGTTCGCCGGCCGATCCCGTCACCAGTCCGTGATCGCCTCCCATTTGACGAGGATCACACGTTGGGGTCTCCGATTTGTCGCACATCGTGTGCGATCCATGGACGCAGCGCGACTGATGTGGCGTGCTCAACGGCCTTCTGCACGACCGCCGGGTCGTGGTTGGTGCCGTCCGGCCCGTCGTCGCCCAGCAGTGCGTGCAGTGCGCCGGTGACCGCGCCGACGAATGCGCCGACGAGCGCGCCGGCCAGGACCGGGTCGAGCTCGTCGGGGTACGCGGCGGCCAGGTGCCGGGCGAGCTCCTGCTGCATGTCCATCTGGGTCTGCAGGCCCTTCCCGCGCACGGACGGGATCTCGGCGATGAACCGCAGCCGCAGGGCGGCCAGCCGCCCCGACAGGTCGTCGCTGTCCTCGCCGACGATCGTGAGGGCCCGCAGCAGCACCTCGGCCGGCCGGTCGCCCGGTGCCCGCTGCGCGATCGCCCGGATCGCCGCCTCCAGCCGCCGGTCGGTCTCGGGGAAGAGCACGTCCTCCTTGCTGGCGAAGTAGCCGAAGAAGGTCCGGGTGCCGATCTCCGCCGCGGCCGCGATGTCGGCGATCGTCGTCTGCTCGTAGCCGTGGCGCTCGAACAGCTCGGTGGCCGCGGCCACGATGGCCTGCCGGGTCCGGGCCCGCTTGACATCCCGCAGCGACATGCCGCCGAGCATATCGCACCGAGTGTTGACTTGCACTCATTGCAAACTTGCACTGAGTGCGAGTAACGTCGCCGCCATGAAGCCTTCAGTGCTCATCTCCGGCGCCGGCGTGGCCGGCTCCACCGCCGCCTACTGGCTCGCCCGGCACCGCTACCGGGTCACGGTCGTCGAGCGCTCGGCCGCGCAGCGCTCCAGCGGCAACCCGGTCGACGTGCGCGGACCGGCCATCCCGGTCGCCCGGGACATGGGCGTCGGCGCGGCGCTGCGGGCGCGGGCCACGCACGCCGACGGCATGCGCGTGCTGGACCGGGCCGGGCGCACGGTCGCCACGCTGCCCATGCAGACCGAGGAGGGCGCGCTGGAGATCCCGCGGGCCGACCTCGCCGCAGTGCTCTACGACGCGGCCCGCGACGGCGCCGACTTCCGCTTCGACGACCAGGTCACTGCGCTGTCGTCCGGCCCGGGCGGCGTCGACGTCACGTTCGAGCGGGCCGCCCCGGAGCACTTCGACCTGGTCATCGGGGCCGACGGCGTGCACTCGGCCGTGCGCCGGCTCGCCTTCGGCCCGGAGAGCGACCTCGTGCACCACCTCGGCGTGTGGGTGGCGACACTGCCGCTCGGCGAGCCGGCCGACGACCCGCGCCACGCCCTGCTGTACAACGAGCCCGGCCGCCTGACCTCGATCCACCCGGCCCGGGGCGACGCCCTCGTCGCGTTCATCTTCCGCGGCCCGGCCCGCCCCGGCCTGGACCACCGCGATACGGAGGCCCACCGCCGGATCATCGCCGCGGCCTACGCGGGCGCCGGCTGGCGGGTGCCGGCACTGCTGGCCAAACTGCCCGGCGCCGATGTGTACTTCGATGCCGTGAGCCGCGTCCAGCTGCCCGTCTGGACCAGGGACCGGATCACCCTCGCCGGCGACGCCGCGTCGTGCGTCTCGCTGTTCGGCGACGGCTCCAGCCTGGCGATGGCCGGCGCGCACACCCTGGCCACCGCCCTGGCCGCCGCGGGCTCCGACGTGGCCGCGGGGCTGCGGCGATACGAGGCCGAGCACCGGGTCCGCACGGACGCGAAGGTCCGCCGGGCCGGGCGCGCGGCCGCCCTGGTGGTCCCGAAGAGCCGCCTGGGTCTGGCCGTGCGCAACGCCGGCGCCCGCCTCATGGGCCGGGCCGAGGCCCGGTCCTGATCAGCGCCCGCCGCGCCGGGAGCTCGGCCGGGCCCGTGCCGAGAAGGCCGCCGCACCGGTGCGCGGCGAGGCCGCCGCGGCCGGGCTGGCGGTCGCGGTGGCGCCGGCGGTGCGGCCGGTGCCGGTCCGGGTGGTGGCGGTCCGGGCGGTGGTCTTGGAGCTGTGGCGCCGTCCCCGGCGGCCGGCGCCGGCCGGCTTGTCGCCCCGGCCCTCGGCCGGCTGCGGCGCGGCGGAGAGCACCGGCGGGGTGAGCGTCCGCTCACCGGGCGCGAGGGTCTGCAGGAGCGCGTCGCCCGGGCGCAGGCGGGTGGTGGTCGCCGAGATCCCGGCCTTGCGGGTCAGTTCCCGCACGTCGGTGGCCTGACCGTCGGTCATGAGCGTGACGACCGTGCCGGACGCGCCGGCCCGGGCGGTGCGCCCGGAGCGGTGCAGGTAGGCCTTGTGCTCGGCCGGCGGGTCGGCGTGCACGACGAGGGCCACCTCCTCCACGTCGATGCCGCGGGCGGCGATGTCGGTGGCGACGAGGGTGCGCACCTGCCCCTCCGAGAACGCCCGCAGGTTGCGGTTGCGGGCGACCTGGGCGAGGTTGCCGTGCAGCTCCACGGCCGACACGCCGGCCTCGACCAGCCGCCGGGTGAGCAGCTTCGCGCCCCGCTTGGTGCGGGTGAACACGACCGTGCGGCCCGGCGCCGCGGTGAGCTCGACGAGCACCGGGAAGCGGTCGTCGGCGCGCACGTGCAGCACGTGGTGCGTCATCGCCGCGACCGGCGAGCGGTCCGAGTCGACGCTGTGCACGACCGGGCTGGACAGGAACTGCCGGACCAGCACGTCGACGCCGGCGTCCAGCGTGGCCGAGAACAGCAGCCGCTGCCCCCCGCGCGGGGTCTTCTCCAGCAGCCGCCGCACGACCGGCAGGAAGCCGAGGTCGGCCATGTGGTCGGCCTCGTCGAGCACGGTGATCTCGACCGCGTCCAGGCGGGCGTGGCCGGCCTCGACGTGGTCGGCCAGCCGGCCCGGGCAGGCCACGAGGACGTCGACGCCGGCGCGCAGGGCGGCGATCTGGGGGCGGGCGGCGACGCCGCCGAAGACGGTGGCGGTCCGCAGCGACAGCGCCTCGGCCAGCGGGGCCATCACGGCCTCGATCTGGGTGGCGAGCTCGCGGGTGGGTGCCAGGATCAGCGCCCGGGGCCGGCCGGCGCGCCGGGGCGCGGCACTGGCGGCCAGGCGGGTGAGGACGGCCAGGGCGAAGGCGTAGGTCTTGCCCGAGCCGGTGCGGCCGCGGCCGAGGACGTCGCGGCCGGCGATGGCGTCGGGCAGGGTCGCGGCCTGGATCGGGAAGGGCCGCTCGACGCCGGCCGCGGCCAGCACCCGCACGAGCGGGTCGGGCACGCCGAGGCCGCCGAAGGTGTCGGTGTCGATCGAGGTGGGTCGAGCAGGGCGGCGTACCGCCATGTTGGGGGCTCCGAACGTCGAAGGGGATGCCCCGGCCCGGCGCTGACCCGGCGGGTCGCGGCGCGTGGCGCAAAGACATCGAAACCGGCTGCCGTGCAGGCTGCCGCTTCCCCAGTATAGCCTATTGATCAGCGGCGGTCCTCGGCCGTCAGGGTGAAGGAGAACGTCGCACCGCGGCCGGGCTCGCTCGTGGCCCACACCCGGCCGCCGTGCCGGTCGATGATGCGCTGCACGGTGGTCAGGCCGATGCCCGTGCCCGGGAACTCGGCGGCGTCGTGCAGGCGGCCGAACGGCCGGAACAGCTCCTCGGCCCGGTCGGCCGGGAAGCCGGCGCCGTTGTCGCGCACGAAGTACGCACCGCCGTCGAAGCCGATGTCGATCGCCGGGTCCGAGGCGCGGGCGGTGAACTTCCAGGCGTTGCCGACCAGGTTCGTGTAGACGGCCCGGACCAGCTCGCCGTCGCATGCGGCGGTCATCGCGGGCGCGATCGTGACCTGCACCGTGCGCTGCGGGTCGCGCTGACGCAGCTCCTCGACGACGTCCTCGGCCAGGGCCGACAGGTCCACGGGACGCCTGGAGATCTGGCCGCGGTTGGCCTGGGCCAGCTGGAGCAGCGACCCGATGAGCGCGTTCATCCGCACGGCGGCGCCGTGGATGCGCCTGAGGTGCCCGGCCGCCTCCTCCGTCGCGTCCTCGGCCAGCAGCTCGCTGTAGGACAGGATCGTCTGCAGCGGTGAGCGCAGGTCGTGCGAGACCGAGCCGCTGAACGCCTCCAGCTCGCGGTTGCGCCACTCCAGCTCCTCGACCAGCTGGGCTCGGGTCTCGGCGAAGCGGCGGGCGGCCCGCTCCTCGGCCGCCTCCAGCTCCCGGCGGACCAGCTCGTCGCGGATGCGGCGGTTCTGCTCGTGCAGGTGCTGGCGGCGCAGGTGGGCCCGGATGTGGGCGCGCAGCCCGCCCGTGCCGTCGCCGCGGCGCACGTAGTCGTCGGCCCCCGCGGCCAGGCACTCCAGGAGCACGTCGTCGTGGCCGACGATGATGACCGGCATGTCGGCCAGGCCGGGGACGGCCCGGATCCGGTCACACAGTGCGAGCCCGTCGATCTCCGGCAGGTGCAGGTCGATCACCGTGCAGTCGGCGGGCTGCACGGCCAGCATCGCCAGGGCGTCGTCGGCGCAGCCGGCCAGCACGGCCTCGTAGCCGTCCTCGTGCATCAGGCCTGTCATCGACTCCAGGTAGCGGCTGTCGGAGTCGACGAGCAGGACCCGGGCCGGGCGGGTGCTGCCGGCGTCGGGAGGCGGCAGGGGCAGCGCGCCCGCGCTCTTGCGCAGGATCGCGGCCAGCTTGGCCAGCACGACGGCCAGGTCGTCCTGTTTGCGCACGAATGCGTCGGCCCCGGCCTCCAGGATCTGCAGCTCGGTCAGGTAGTCGTCGGAGGCGGTCAGCAGCAGGCTGGGGACGTTGCGCAGCGTCGCGTCCAGGCGCAGCCGGCGGATGACGGTGGCGCCGTCGATGCCGGGCAGGACGCCGTCGACGATGATGGCGTCCGGCGGGCGTACCCCGGCCACCCGCAGCCCCTCCTCGCCGCTGCCCGCGGTCGCCACCTCGTAGCCCGCCTCGGCCAGGCGCTGGCGGAGGATCTCCCGGAACGTGCGGCTGTCGTCGATGACGAGCACCAGGCGCCGGCTCTGCGCCGCCGGGGTGTGGCGCAGCAGGTCGCGGGCGCGGGCGACGACCACCGGGGCGTCGTAGGGCTTGCCGACGTAGTCGTCGGCGCCGGTGCGCAGGCCGCGCAGCCGCTCGTGGACCTCGGCCTCGGTGGACAGCAGCAGCACGACCGCGTCGGCGTGGCGGGGGTGGGCGCGCAGCCGGCGCAGCAGGTCGACGCCGTCACCGTCGGGGAGGCGCACGTCGAGCACGGCCACGTCGAACTGCTCGGCCTCGACCGCTTCGAGGGCCTCGCCGACGCCCGCGCACAGGACCGTGCGGAAGCCGTCGTCCTCGAACGCCTCGTGCAGGTCCATCCGGACGGTGAGGCTGTCGTCGACGATCAGGACGGTGTTCGCCACGCCATCCTCCCTTCCCCGGCCAATGCCCCCAGCCGGGCGCCGATCTGCTCCGGCGGCAGGGTCTCCGCCGCGGCCCCGAGCGCGGCGGCCTCCTTCGGCATCCCGTACACCACGCAGCTGCCCGCATCCTGCGCGAACGTCGGCGCCCCGGCCCGGCGCAGCGCCAGCAGGCCGCCGGCGCCGTCACGGCCCATCCCGGTGAGCAGGCACCCGGCCGCGGCCCGGCCGAGGTCCGCGGCGGCGGACTCGAAGAGCATGTCCACCGATGGGCGGCACGAGTGGCGGGGCGGGGCCGCGCTGAGGTGCAGATGGCCGTCGCGCACGAGCAGGTGCAGGTTCGGCGGGGCCATCGTGACCCGCCCGGCGAGGGCGCTTATCGCCTCGCCGCCGCGCGCGTAGGCGACGACGAGGCCGACCTGCTGGGCCAGCCAGTCGGTGAACGCCTGCGCGAACGACTCGTTGGCCGAGAGGTGCTGGACATACAGCACGGGCAGCGCGAACCCGGCCGGCAGCGCCCGCAGCAGCCGCACGATGGCGCCGGGTCCGCCGGTCGAGGCGCCGATGAGCACCGCGCGCGGCGCCGCGGCGGCGGGCGGCGCCACGGTGGCCGGAAGGGCGGCGGGCGGGCCGGCCAGGCGCTTGGTGACGACCCGGATGCGCGAGACGACCCGGACCGCGGTGCGCAGCCGCTGACCCCAGGTGTCGTCGCCGGCGTCGCCGCGCGGCTTCTCGAGCACGTCCACGGCGCCCGCGGCGAGCGCGTCGTAGGTGGTGAACATCTCACGCCGGTCGGCCGAGCAGACCACGAGGATGGGCGTGGGGGCGATCGCCATGATCTGCTCGGTGGCGGCGAGGCCGGTCATGACCGGCAGCATCACGTCCATGGTGATGACGTCCGGCCGCAGCCGCCGGCACAGCTCGACGGCCTGGGCGCCGTCGGTCGCCTCGCCCACGACCTCGAAGCCGTCGCACTGTCGCAGGGCGTCGCGCAGACACTGCCGTACCGTCGCCGAATCCTCCACGATGAGCACTCTGATCATGCCGGCGCTCCCACAAGCGCGCGGATGTGCCCGAGGAGCTCCTCCTGGTCGAACTCGCTCTTGACCATGTACGCCGCGGCGCCGGCGGCGAGCCCGCGCCGCCTGTCCTCGGCCGAGGCCCGGGAGCTGACCAGGATGGCCGGGACGTCGCGCTGGCCGGGGTCGGCCCGGGTCAGCTCGACGAAGGTGAAGCCGTCGAGGCCGGGCATGTCGATGTCGACCAGGAACAGCGCGTAGCGGCGCCGGGCGGCCCGCTCCAGGGCCTCCTCCGCGGACGCGGCGAGCTCGACGCGGTAGCCGGCCGACTCCAGGATGCTGCGCTCCAGCATGCGCGTGGTGAGCGAGTCGTCGACGACCAGGATCGGGGCCGGCCCGGCCGCCGTGTCCCGGCCGCCACCATCCTGGCCGCCACCATCCGGTCGGCCACCGTCCGGTCGATCACCGTCCGGGGACCGGCGTGGCGGCGCGACGCTGCCCGCGGCTCCGGCCGACGCGGCGAGGCCGGCCGGGTCGAGCACGATTCGCGGGTTGCCCTCGGCGTCGATGGACACGCCGCCGATCACGGGTGCGGCCGGGGCCAGCTCCGGCAGTGGCCGCACGACGAGTGTCGAGGTGCCCAGCAGCCGGTCGGCGCCGACGGCGAACACGTCGTCGCCGGCCGCGAGCACGATCGCGACCGCGCGCCCGTCGCCCGGCCCGGCCTCGGGCGCCAGGACCCGGGCGAGGGACAGGAACGGCAGCACCCGGCCGTCGTGGGCCAGTGCCCCGGCGGCGGACGCGGCGGACGACTCGACCGCGGGCAGCAGCACGCACGTGCGCACGGCGTCGAGGGGCAGCGCGGCGAGCACCCCGCCGGCCAGCACGACAAGCCCGGACAGCGACACCAGCGCCAGCGGGACGACGAGCTCGACGGTGGTGCCGCGGCCCGGCTCGGTGCTCACCGACACGTCCCCGCCGAGCCGCTCGGCGACGTCGCGCACGGCGTCCAGGCCGATGCCCCGGCCCGACACCCCGGTGACCCGCTCGGACGTGGAGATCCCGCCCTGCATGAGCAGCCGCATCAGCTCGCGGACGTCGGCCTCGGCCCCGGGCGCCACCAGGCCCCGCCGCTCGGCCTGCCGGCGCACCGCGTCGAGGTCGAAGCCGCGGCCGTCGTCGCGGCAGCGGAACGCCGCGAACCGGCCCCGGCGCCGCACGTCGACGCTGACCCGGGCCAGCGGCGGCTTGCCGGCCGCGATCCGCTCGTCCTGCGGCTCCACGCCGTGGCTTACCGCGTTGCGGACCACGTGCAGCAGCGCGTTGCCGGCCTGGGCGAGCACGTGCGGGTCGAGGCGCAGGTCGCCGCCGGCGCTGTCGAACCGCACGGCCTTGCCCTCGGTGCCGGCCGCGTCGTACACGGCCCGGTGCAGCGTGCTCAGCACGGTCGCCGCCGGGACCAGCCGCAGCCGCTCGGCCCGGCCGCGGATGTCGTCGAGCTCGCGGGCGACCTGCTCGACGGTCTCGGTGAGGCGGCGCCCGAGGGTCGTCAGCTCGGCCACGAGCGCACCGGCCCGGACCGCGGCCTTGTCGTCGCGCAGCTGCTCGGCCAGGGCCTCGGCGGCCCGCCGGGCCCGCTCCAGCCCGGCGGTGTGGTTGCGCAGCGGCGCGAACCGGGCGTGCGCCTCGTCGACCGCTTCGAGCAGCTCGTCGACGTCAGCGGTGGCCTCGCGCTCCGGCTCCGGCCGCTGCGGCACCTCCGCGGTTTCGGATGCCGCGGCGACGTCGGCCGGGGCCGGTTGGACCGCTTGGACCGGGTGCTCGATCGCCGCGACGAGGCTCGACATCTCGTCGGTCAGCCGTAGCAGGTCGCCGACGACCGGCGCGGCCGGGCCGCCGTCCCGGTACGGCACCAGCAGCTCCTCCAGCGCGTGGGCCAGGTCGGCCAGGGCCGTCTGGCGCACCACCCGCGCCGCGCCCTTGAGCGTGTGCGCGTGGCGCAGCAGCGCCGCGACGGAGCCGGGGTCGTCGTCCTGCAGGGACAGCACGCCCTGGGCGAGCTGGTCGACCAGCTCGCGGGCCTCGATGCGGAAGTACCGCAGGGGATCCCGGTCGGTGATCATGTCCCGCTGTCCGCCGAGACGAGGCGCAGCAACGTGGTGGACAGGCCGGTCAGGTGCTCGGCGGTCTGGCGGGTCTGGGTCGCGGTGGACTCGGTCTCCCGGGTCACCCGGGCGGTGTCGGAGACGGCCACGTTCACCTGCTCGACCGCTGTCGTCTGCTGCTTCGTCGACAGCTCGATCTCGCGGGCCGACTCGGTGGTCATCGCGACCAGGTCGGCGATCTGCTGGAACGACGTGGTGACGGCGTTGAACTGCCGGGTGCCGGCGTCGACCGCCTTGGCCCCGGTCTCGGTGGCCATGACCGTGGTGTTGACCGCACCCCGCACGTCGTCGATGAGCGCGCGGATCTCCTTCGCGCTGCCCGCGGTACGGTCGGCCAGTTTGCGGATCTCGTCGGCCACGACGGCGAAGCGCCGGCCCCACTCCCCGGCCCCGGACGCCTCGATCGTCGCGTTGATGGCCAGGATGTTCGTCTGCTCGGCCAGCTCCGAGACCAGGTCAACGACCCCGCCGATCTGCTGCGAGCGCTGCCCGAGCTCCAGCATGTGCTGCACGATCAGGTCGACCTGCCGGCGGATCGCGGCGATCGACGCGCGGGCCTCCTCGATCGTGGAGTCGCCGGAGCCGGCCGCCGTCGCGGTCTCGTCGGCGATCTTCGCGACCCGCTGGGCGCCGTCGGCGATCTGCCGGGAGGTGATGAGCAGCTCCTCGATCGTCGTGGTGATCTCGCTCATCGCGGTCGCCTGCTCGCGGGCGCCGGTGGCCTGTTGGGCGGCCGCCGCCTCCAGCTGCGAGGAGGAGCTGCGGATGTGCCCGGCGGTCCCGGCCACCTGCCGCCGCAGCGCACGGGCCAGCAGCAGCCCGCTGACGACGCCGAGGCCGACGGACAGCGCGGCCAGGGCGATCACGACGCCGATGGAGACCGAGGCCCGGGCCGACGCGGCGTCCCGGCTGGCGCGCAGATCCTGGTCGAGCAGGGTCAGCAGGGCGGTGATCTCCCGGTCGACGGCGTCGCGCTGCGGCACCACGTTCGTCTCGAACGCCGCACTGATTTCGTCGAGCTTCGAGCCCGGCTGGTCACGGCGGACCATGACGTTCTGCAGCACGTCCTGGTGGCGCTGCTCACCGGCGACGGACTGGTCGAGCAGGTCGCGCTCCTCGGGCGTGGTCAGCACGTCGCGGACCCGCGTGGCGGCCGCGGCGAACTGCGCGCGGGCGGCGGTGATCTGCTGGCTGTAGCGCTGGTCGCCGGTCAGCAGGTACGCCCGCCCGGCGCTGCTCTTGGCCTCGACCGCGGTGCGCAGCTCCTGGGCCGCGGCCAAGCCCTTCACGCCGACTTCGATGACCTTGTCCTTGCCGGCGACGACCGTGGTCAGCGCCCAGATCGTCACCACCCCGGTCGCCAGGGTGAGGATCGCGGTCACCGCGAAGCCCAGGCCGAGCCGCTGTCCGAACGTCCACTGTCGCGCCATGCCGCTGCCTATCGATCCTCGCCGAACCGGGTCACTGACTCGACCGACGCCCGCACGGCCGCCCGCACGGCCGGGACGTCGACGATGGGCCGCGCGCCGCCGGGCAGCGGCACGATCCCGCGCAGGCAGCCGTGCGGCCCGTGCCCGGCGACCTCCTCGATCAGCCCGTCGCTGGGAATGCGCAGGTGGCCGTCGAGCTCGGCGAAGGCCAGCGCGACGGGCGGGGCGCCGGCGGCCAGGACGAGCCAGCGCGGCTCGCGGTCCACGGGTGGGCCGCCCGGGCCGAGCACGGCCGCGAGGTCGTAGACGGGCACGATCGCGCCGCGGAAACCGGCCACGCCCAGCAGCGCGCTCAGCGGCCCGGGCAGCCGGGTCACGGGCCGGTCCGGGAAGAGCCCGGCGGCCTGGGTGAGCCGCAGCGCGTACCGCACCCCACCGGCCCGGATCGCGAGGAGATCGTCGTGCCCGGCGACCGCGCTGCGGGGCGGGTCGGCGAACGACCTGTCGAACTCGTCGCGCAGCTCGGCCAGCCGCCGCTCCAGCCCGGCCGGCTCCTGCACCGGCGCCGCGACGGTCACGACACGGCCGCCAGCTCGGCCCGGCACAGCGCGATCAGGGCACTGCGCCCGAACCCGCCGCCGAAGAGCGCGATGCGCTCGTCGGTCTCCGCGCGCAGCAGGTGCACCGCACTGTCGAGCTCCCGCTCCGCCTCCTTGCGATCGCCCGTGCGCCGGGCGAGCAGCCCGAGGCGCAGCCGCGGCATCGCGAAGCCGGGGTCGAGCTGGGCGGCGACGCGATGGTGGCGCTGGGCGGCGTCGGGCCGCTCGTCGCCCTCGTGGCAGTCGGCCAGGAGCTGGTGGGCGTCGGCGTAGAGCGCGTCGCGCTCCAGCAGCCGCCGGCACAGCTCCGCGGCCCGCCCGGTGTCACCGAGCCCGGCGAGCAGGCAGCCGCGCACGAGCCACGTCTCGGGCCGATCGGCCTCGGCGCCGGTGATGGCGTCGAGCACCCGCAGCCCCTCGCCGAAGCGCTCCTGCTGCAGCAGGGTCAGGGCCAGGGCCCGCTCCCGGGGCTGCGGGCGCACGGCCGGAGCCGGGTCCGCGGGGCGCTGCGGCTGCGCCACCCGCTCGTAGTAGAAGGTGCCGTGGGAGTGCTGCACGGCCAGGCCCGGCGGCCGGGCGCCGAGCGTGTCGGTGTGCCCGAGGAACAGGTACCCGCCGGGCGCCAGGCTCCGGGTGATGCGCTCGACGACCGTGCGGGCCGTGTCGGGCGTGAGGTACATGAGCAGGTTGCGGCAGAACACGACGTCGTAGAGGCCGGGCGCGAACAGGACCGGGTCGTCGCGGGCCACGTTGTGCTCGACGAACCGCACGCGCTTGCGCAGGCGGTCGTCGATCTCCACGCCGTCGCCGGCCGGGCGGAACCACTTGTGCCGGGCGGGCTGCGGCGTCTCCCGCAGGGACCACTCGGAGTATCGGCCGGCCATCGCCTTGCGCAGTGCGCCCCGATCGACGTCGAGGCCGACGATCGACGCCTCCCAGGACTCGGGGACGCGGCCGGCGACGACCATCGCGAGACTGTACGCCTCCTCACCCGTCGAGCACCCGACGGAGAGCAGGTCGAGCCGGCGCCGGTCGGCGCCCGCCCGCATCCGCGCGGGCAGGACGACCTCGGCCAGGGCCCGGAACTGCTCGACGTTGCGGAAGAAGTACGTCTCGTTGACCGTCAGCGCCTCGGCCAGCGCGGCCAGCTCGGCGCTCCACGCGGTGGTGAGCCGGTCCAGGTAGCCGCGCTCGGTCAGCCCGTGCTGCGTCGCCCGCTGCTGGAGGATCTCGCCGAGCAGCGCGTCCTTCTTGTCGTCGAACGCCATCCCGAGCCGCTCGCCGAGCAGCGTGCGCAGCCGCTCGACCGGCCGGTCGCCGTCACGCCGCGGCACGGTGCCCACCCGCGGCCGGGTTGAGGAACAGCAGCGGGCGCCCGTCCAGGACCCCGACCGCGTCGACGAGCGCCGAGCCGTCCGGCGGGGCCTGGGCCGTGGAGCGCGCCACCGTGCGCACACCGAGCACCGGCCCGGTGGCGAAGGCGACGGTGCCACCGGGGGCCTCGACCGTCACGAACCGGCTGGGAACGGTCCCGGGATCGCCGAGCAGCCCGGCCGTGTCGACGACCGGCACGGCCTCCCCGCGGATCACGGCGACGCCGAGCAGCCCGCCGCCGTCCGCGAACGGCTGCACGGGAAGCGGGCGCACGGTCTCGACGACGTCGGCAAGTGGCAGCGCACACAGCAGCCGCCCCACCCCGAAGATGAGCTGGTCCTGCATCGCCGTCACCGCCCTTGATCACCCGCGCTGGGCACAGAATATGCTGGCAAACACGACAAATGCTCGTTTTGCGGTAATCGCTGCGCCGGATAGGCTCACGCTTCGTGACCGCAGAAGACCAGCCCACGCACCGCCCCGCCGCGCGCATCGTGTGCCTGGATGCCGCCGAGCGGGTACTGCTGCTGCACTGGAAGGACCCGGGCGACGACTCGTGGCTGTGGGAGCCGCCCGGCGGTGGGATCGACCCCGGCGAGACCCCGTTCGACACGGCCCGCCGCGAGCTGGCCGAGGAGACCGGCCTGGACCCGGCGGCCGTGCTCGACCGCCACGTCGACGTGGAACGGGACATGTACTGGGAGAACCGGCACAAGGTCGGCCCGGAGCAGTTCTTCCTGGCCCGCTTCGCCGCCGACCGGCCGCCGCTGGGTCAGACCGCGCTGCTGCCCGATGAGGTGGACAATCTGCACGGCCACGCGTGGGTGGACGCCGCCGGCCTCGACGCCCTCGAGGGCCGCCTGGAGCCGCCGCAGCTGCGGGCCGTGATCGCGGCGCTGACCGCGCCGGACGGCCCGGGTCCGTGGTCGCGGTTCAGCGCGGAGATCTGATCAGCAGGTTGGCGACGACCTCCTCCGGTCCGGCGGCCGCATAGATGTGCGGCTCGTCGGCCCGGAACGACACGTGCTCCCCCGGGGCCGCCTCGATGGGAGCGTGCACGGGCCCCGTGCGCAGCACACCGCTGTACACGGTGATGTGCTCGGTCACCCCGGCCGCGTGCGCGGGCGAGTGCTGGGCGACCCCGGGCCGGACGCGCATCCAGAACAGCTCGAACGTCAGGCCCGCCTCGTCGAAGACCTCGAGCAGCGTGGCGGTCACGGCGGCCCCGCGGACGTCCACCGCGGCGGCGGGCGGATCCCCGGGCTTCAGTACGAGAGCCGTCAGGGGTACCCCCAGCGCCCCGGCGACCGCGTAGAGCGTCTCCAGGGTCGGGTTGCGCGTCCCGCGCTCCAGCCCCGACAGGGTCGCCTTGCCGATGCCGGCCGACCGGGCGAGCGCGGACAGCGAGAGCCCTCGCGCCTCGCGCATCCGCCGCAGCCGCTCCCCCACGCTTGTCCCGCCCGGCTCCATGTGGTTATTGTGGCGTTCCGTTTACGGAACGGTCGACCGAGAGGCTCCGGAACCATGCGCCGCGATCTCCTCCCGACAGCGCTCGCGGGCCTGGTGAGCGCGCTGGTGGGCTATGCGAGCTCGTTCACGGTCGTCCTTGCCGGCCTGCGGGCCGTCGGCGCCACCCCGGCCCAGGCCGCCTCGGGTCTGCTGGCGGTGTGCCTGGCGATCGGCGCGACGGCCGTGTGGCTGAGCGTGCGGTACCGCATGCCGATCGCCATCGCCTGGTCCACGCCGGGCGCGGCCCTGCTCGTGGCGACCGGCCCGGTCCCGGGCGGCTTCCCGGCCGCCGTGGGCGCCTTCCTGGTCAGCGCCGCCCTCATGGTGCTGGCCGGCCTCCTGCCGTGGCTGACCCGGCTGATCGCCGCCATCCCCCGCCCCATCGCCGGCGCCATGCTGGCCGGCGTGATCCTGAGCCTGTGCACTGCCCCGGTGCGCGCAATGGTGGACCTGCCGCTGCTGGCCACCCCGGTCGTCGTGGCGTGGGCCGTGCTGTTCCGCTTCGCCCGGCAGTGGGCGGTGCCGGGTGCCCTGGTGGCCGCGGTGGCCGCCATCGCCGTGCACGGCCCGGGCGGCACGCTGTCCGGCGCCGCACTGCGCCCGTCGCCGGTGCTCATGGCCCCGACCCTCAACCTGTCGGTCGTGGTCAGCCTGGCGATCCCGCTGTTCCTGGTCACGATGGCCGCGCAGAACGTCCCCGGCATGGCCGTCATGGCGACGTACGGGTACACCCCGCCGCTGCGACCCATCCTCATCGCCACCGGCCTGACCTCCGCCGCGGCCGCCCCGTTCGGCGGCCACGCGGTCAACCTGGCCGCCATCACCGCCGCCCTGACCGCGGGCCCCGACACCCACCCCGACCCGCGCCGCCGCTGGGTGGCCACGGTGGCCCTGGGCGCCGGCCAGCTCACCCTGGGCCTTGGCGCCTCCCTGGCGATGGCCCTGGTCCTGCTCTCCCCGCCGATCCTGGTGGTGGCCGTGGCCGGCCTGGCCCTGCTGCCCGCGCTCGGCTCGTCCCTGGCGTCGGCCGTGACCGAGCCGCAGGGCCGCGAGGCCGCCGTCGTCACGTTCGTGGTGACCGCCTCCGGCACGACGATCCTGGGCGTGGGCTCCGCCTTCTGGGGCCTGCTGGCCGGCATCCTGACCGCCCTGCTCCTGCACCGCCGCCCCGGGCCCGGCACCGACCCGGGCTCCGCCCCGGCCGAAGCGCCACCGGCCCTGGCCGAAGCACCGCCGGCCCCGGCCGAGGCCACCGCCGAGGCCCCCGCGCCACGCTGAGCCCACCGTGGCCGGCCCGACCTGACGGCCACCCGAGTGGCCGCCCGCGGTCGTGCGAATCAGCGGCCGGTGGTGCCGTCGATGAGCTCGCGCAGGATGTCGGCGTGCCCGGCGTGGCGGACGGTCTCGCTCGTCATGTGGGCCACCACCCAGCGCAGCGTCGCGGGCTCCCCGCGCACCGGCCGCGCCGTCGACGCGTCCATCCCGCCCGCCGCACGCACGTGCCCGTCGCTCTCGGCGATCGCGGCCCGGTACGCCGCCACGACCGCGCCGGCCTCGAGGTCCGGCGCCACCACCATGTCGAAGGACACGTCCGCCCACCGCTCGTCACCGCCGACGGTGTAGCCGAACCAGAAGCGCTCCGCGTCCGTCAGGTGCTGCACCAGCCCCAGCAGCGTCGTGTCCGACACGACGAGCCGCCGCCGCAGCTGCGCCGCGTCGAGGCCGTCGACCTTCTTCAGCACGCAGCCCCGCGCGAAGGTCAGGAACGCCAGCGCGGTGTCCACCTCGCCGCCGTCGTTGCGCGGCACCGGTTCCCGCTGTGACTCCAGCACGGCGATCAGGCCAGCGCGTTCGCGGCCAGCCGGCCCTCGCGCATCGCCTGGGCGTCGGCCAGCGGGTCGGCCGACCTCGACCAGCGGCGCCACCACTCGTCGTCCGGCAGCTCGCCCGAGGCGTGCACGAACGCCGACAGCAGGGCCAGGTCGCGGGGCGAGGCGGTCAGCCCGGCCGCGCGCACGATGGCGTCCAGCTCCGCACGGCGGGCCCGCATCACGACGCCGACCAGGTCGCGGCCCGGCGGGGTGAGGCCCAGCCAGATCGAGCGGCGGTCGTTGTTGCGGTGGAACCGGTGGATCAGCGACTTGCGGACCAGCCGGTCGCACATGCGGGTCAGCGTCGAGGGGGCCACGCCGAGCTCGCGGGCCAGCACGGCGCTGCGCTGGGGGCCGTGCCCGGCCAGTGCGACGAGCGCCCGGTACTGCGGCAGCGTCACGTCCGCCCCCTGCATCGCCAGGTTGCGGGCGGCGATCGCGACCATGCTGCGGCTCACCGCCAGTAACGTCTCGACTAGCGGATCGGTCGTTGTCACGGGCGCCATCGTTGCACGGGCCGCCCCGGCGTGCGGGCCCTTGGGTCGGACGCGCCGGTGAAACCCGGACATATCGGCGATGTGAGGGAAGACAAACGGGCGACCCGCGTCGTAAAGTGTGGCGGGCTTTCTTGCACCGGTGCAACCAAGAGGGGCGGCAGTGGAGCTCGCGCGCATTCTGCTCGTCGAGGACGATCCCGGCGACGTGGCGTACACGCTCGACGAGTTCCGCGAGCACCGGCTGCGCAATCCGGTCACGGTGCTTGGCAACGGGCTGCACGCCGTCGACTACCTCGAGCGCCGTGGCCCGCACGCCGACGCGCCGGTGCCCGACATCCTGCTGCTCGACCTCAACCTGCCCGGCGTCGACGGCCGGGTCGTGCTCGACCGGGTGCTCGGCAACCCGCGGCTGGCCGACCTGACAGTCGTCGTGCTCACCGGATCGCCGACCGAGGAGCAGCTGCTGCGCGACTTCGGCGTCCCGGCCGAGTTCTACTTCCGCAAACCTGTCGACTTCGCCCAGCTGGCCGCCCTGATCCGGGGCGTCGACCAGTTCAGCATCGTGGTCGACCGGACTACTGCGCGATGAGGCTCGCGTAGTCCGCCGCGGTGAGCAGCTCGCTGGTGAGCGCCCCGTCCCCGCGTGGCACCTCCATCGTGCGGCCGGCCTGCGCGAACTGCACGCCCACGATGTCGGCCCGGGCGGCCAGCGTGCACACGATCTGCCCGTACGCGAGCGTCTCGTCGTTGCGGATCGGGTTGTCGACGGCGAGCCCGACGATCGCCGTGCCGCTGTGCAGCTGCACGCCGGTGATGTAGGACGTGCCGGCCAGCGCGCTGTCGAGGCCGGACCCGCGCTCCTGGGCGGTCGGCCCGGTGACGAGGTCTTCCAGGACCCGCTGCGCCGACGGTACCGCCGACACCCGCCGATCCACCGCGACGAGCTGGTTGTCGCGGACCATGAACAGGCGCTCCGTGACCGCTCCCGGTGACGCGGGCGCCATCGGCCCCTCGTACGAGCCGATCGTCACGGACGGCTCGATCGGCCGCGGGTCCCGGTCGGTGGGCACCCCGCACCCGTGCAGCGCGAGGACCGCGACCGGCATCAACCACCAAGAACGGGATCTCACAGTACCCCCGGCAGCTCGATCCGGAACCGCGCGCCGCCCCCGGGCCGGTCCAGGACGAGGACCCGGCCACCGTGCGCGGCGACGTGCTGGGCCACGAGCGACAGTCCCAGGCCCGTCCCGGAGTCGTTGCCGCGGGCCCCGGACGAGCGCCCCCGCACGAACCGGTCGAAGATGACCTCCCGGTCGGCCGGGCTGACCCCGGGCCCGTCGTCGTCGACCTCGAGCACACCGACCGGGCCGCCGGCCGTGCGCTCGACCGTGACGTGCACGGCGACCGGGCCGCCGCCGTGCGTCACGGCGTTGTCGAGCAGGTTGACGAGCACCTGCTCGATGCGGCGGCGGTCGACCGTCCACTGCAGCCGGTCGGTGCCCAGCTCGACGATCGCCGGGTCGTGGCGGCGCCGCTGCACGGCCCGCCGGGCCAGCTCGCCGACGTCGACGGGCTCCAGCTGCGCCGGCAGGTCGCCGCGGGCCAGCTCGAGCAGGTCGTCGACGAGCGACTGGAACCGGGCCAGCTCGTCGACGACCAGCCCGGCCGCGACGGCCGTGCGCTCGTCGAGGCGGTCCCGGCGGCGGTCCAGCACGCTCGCCGAGGCGGCCAGGGTCTGCAGCGGCGAGCGCAGCTCGTGGCTGACGTCGGCGGCGAAGCGGCGGTCCTTCTCGATGCGCCGCGAGAGCTGGTCGACCATCTCGTTGAACGAGGTCGACAGGCGGGCCAGGTCGGGGTCGCGGGACTCGTCGAGGCGGGCGCTGAGGTCCCCGGCGGTGATGCCCTGGGCCGCGTCGGCGACCGAGCGCAGCGGGCGCAGGACGTGCCGGGTGGCGTACCGGCCCAGGCCCGCCCCGGCCGCGGCGACGGCCGACGCGACGAGCACGAGGACCCAGCCGACGGTGCGCAGCGTCTGGTCGAGCTCCCGCAGGTAGTCGATCTCGTACAGCGCGGTCGCCGGCGTCAGCAGGATGCCCACGATCACCGCCGGGGACCCGTCCACCCGGAGCCGCTGGATGCCCTGCCCGGTGGACCCGACGAGCCCCTGGAGGCGCTGCGGGATCGCGGACGACGCGCCGGTGTCGGCGTTGCGGCCGTACCACTGACCCAGGTGGAACACGAGCACCCGCCGGTTGCCGCCGGTGTCCAGGCTCCGGATCATGCCCCCGATGTCCGGCCGGTCCGTGTTCAGCCCGGCCGCGATGACCCGCGCGTCGAACGTCGCCGACCGCACGGCCGCCCGCTCCCGCCCGGTGATGAGCTCGCTGCGGGTCAGCTCATAGGACACGAGCGCCATCGACGCGGACAGGGTGAGCGCTCCCGCCGCGAAGCCGGCGATCACCCGCGTGCGCAGCCCGAGCCGCAGCCGCGTCATCGTTGCAGCTTGTACCCCATGCCGCGCACGGTCACCAGGTACCGCGGCTGCTTGGAGTCCTGCTCGATCTTCTGCCGCAGCCGCCCCACGTGCACGTCCACGAGCCGCTCGTCACCGATCTCGTACTCCCACACCCGCTGCAGCAGCTGCTGGCGCGAGAGCACCTGCCCCGGGTGCTCGGCCAGCTCGCACAGCAGCCGGAACTCGGTCCGCGTCACGGCGACCGGCTCCCCGTCGATGCGCACCTCGCCCGCCTCCGGCAGGATCTCCATCCCCCCGAAGACCAGGCTCGACATCGCCTGCACGGTCCGCCCGCGCCGCCGCAGGGCCCGCAGCCGGGCCGAGAGCTCCTTCACCGCCACCGGCTTGACCAGGTAGTCGTCCGCCCCGGCCTCGAGCGCGGCGACGATGTCGTGCGTGTCGTCGCGCGCGCTGATGACCACGATCGGCACGTCGTCCCCGCGCCGCAGCTGCCGGATGCACTCGAAACCGTCGATCCCCGGGAGCATCAGGTCGACGAGCACGGTGTCGGCCGGGTCCTCCCGCTGCGCGACGAGGCCCTCCTCCGCACTGGCCGCGCCGCGCACGACGTACCCCTCGTCTTCCAGCGCGAGCGCCATGGAAAGCCGGATCCGGTCGTCGTCCTCGATCACCAGCACGCCTGCCATAGGGGCATCATGCCGCCCGGAACGGCTCCGGCCCAACCCACCCCGGCCCCGGACGGGCCCGCACCGGGCGAAGTCATACAACCGTCACGGTTCCGGGAACGGTTCGCCACATCGAAACCCAACGCTGGGAACGGTCGGACGACGGGAGAACCACCATGCACAGCGGGACGGCCGAACCGGCCACACCAGCGATCGAGATCGTCATCAGCGAGGAGCTGGACGCCGCCTCGGTGCCGCGGCTGGGCGCCCTCCTCCACGAGGCCGTCGACCTGCGCCCGGACAACCTCGTCATCGACCTGACGGACTGCCCCTTCGTCGACGCCGCCGCGGTCGGCCTGCTCCTGGACGTCCATCGCCGCATGTTCACCCACGGCGGCCGCCTGACCCTGCGCTCCCCGGGCCCCCGGGTCAGCCGCACCTTCCGCCTGGCCCGCGTGGACAACGTCCTGCACGTGCAGTAGAAGCGGCAAACGCCACAGAGCCCGGGACCAATACCGCACAGAGCCTTCCCTAGCGCGTTACCCACGCGTAACAATGCGGCAATGGTTGTTGCATCGACCGTGCAGAAACATCGCCTCCGGGGCCGCGACGACGACCTGGCCGCCGCGACGGCGCTGCTGGACCGGGCCGCCGACGCCGAGGGCGGCGCCCTGATCCTGACCGGCCCGCCGGGCATCGGCCGCACCGCGCTGCTCCGGGCCGTCGCCGCCCACGCCCGGGCGGCCGCCACCACGGTCCTGACGGTAACCGGCTACGAGGCCGAGCTCCCCTTGCCCTTCGCCGCCCTGCACCGCCTCCTGAGCGCGTATCCGGCCTCGGATACCCGGCCCGCCCCCGACCCGCTCACCGCCCACGAGCGCGCGGCCGGCCCAGCGGCCCGCCGCCAACCCATCCGGCACGACCGCCCCATCCGGTACGACCACCGCCTCCGGTCCGACCGCCTGGCCGCGGGCCTGGCCGTCCTCGCCACGCTGCGCGACCTGGCCGCCGCCGGCCCGGTCGCGGTCCTTCTCGACGACGTCCACGCCCTGGACCGCCCCTCGCTCGACGCGCTGGCCGTGGCCGCCCGCCGCGTCGGCGGCGAACGGATCGCGCTGCTCTTCGCCCTGCGCGACACGCCGGCCGGCACCGCCGCCGGGGACACCCTGGCCGGGCTCCCCCACCGCCGCCTGGCGCCCCTCGACCCACGCGAAAGCCGCTACCTCCTGGCCGACGCGGTCCCGGAGCTGGCCGGCGACGTGGCCGGCGTCCTGGCCGCCCGGGCCGGCGGCAACCCGCGCGCGCTGACCGAGCTCGCATCCGCACTGACCGGCGAGCAACGCCGAGGCGAGACGCCCCCGCCGACCACCCCGCTGCGCACCGGCGACCTGAGCCGCGAATACCGGACCGCCCTGCACGCCCTCCCCCCGGCCACCCGCCGGGCCCTGATCCTGGCCGCCACCTCGGCCACGACCACCGCCGCCTTCCCGGCCGCCCCGGGCCCGGCAAGCGCCCCGGCAGCCGACACGCCCGACGGCGGCGGCACCCCGGGCGCCGGCACCGCCGGTGACGCCTGCCCCACCGCCCTCCTCCTGGCCGCCGGAGTCCACCCCGACGACCTGGCCCCGGCCGAGCACGCCGAGCTGATCCACACCGACGACACCCGGGTCCACTTCGTCGCACCCCTGTTCGCAGCGGTCGTCTACGCCGAGGCCACCCTCGCCGAGCGCCACGCCGCCCACCGCCGCCTGGCCACCCTGACGCCGGCCCTTCCCGCCGCCCTGCACCGCGCCGCCGTGGCGGCCGGCCCGGACGACATGCTGGCCGAGGCCCTCGCCGCGGCCGGCGCACCACCAGGCGCAGCCGCGGGCCCGGCCGCCGCACCGGGCCACGCCGCCACCGCACTGCAGCGAGCGGCCCAGCTGACCACCAGCCCGATCCGAGCGGCCGAGTGGACACTGCACGCCGCCCGCCTGGCCTGGCGAGCCGGCGAGCCCCACCGGGCCCGGCTCCTCCTGCGGCCCGTCTTCGCCGCCGCCGTCCCGGCCTCCCTGCACGCCGAACGCGACCTCCTGCTCGGCGAGATCGAGCTGCGCACCGGTGCCCACGCCGACGCCCGCCAGACCCTCCTGACCGCGGCCACCCGCCTCCCGCCGGCGCGGGCCCTGCGCGCCCTCGTCCTGGCCGGCGAGGCCCTCGCCGCCGCCGGCCGCCACCACCAGTACACCGAGATCGCCGACCGGGTCGCCGCCCTCCAGCACCAGCCTCCCGATCAGCCACCCCCACCGAGCCGCCCCGCCCCACCCGAGCCGCCGGCGCCGCACGACCGGCCCGCCACGGGCGCCGGCCGCACGACCGGCCACGGGCCCGTCGAGGCGCTGCTGTTCGAGTACGTCGCCGGTATGGCCGCCGGGTACGCCGGTGAGCCGGGCCGGGCCGGCGCACCCCTCGCCCGGGTCATCGCGCTCGCCGCCGCCTGCGACGAGCCCGCGGCGCTCGTGCGGGCGGCCTGGGCCGGGATCGTCACCGGCCGGGACGAGGACGCCCACCGGCTCGCCGGGCGGGCGGCCCGCCTGGCCCGCGGCGCCGCAGATCGGGCCACCGAGCCCATGGCCGCCGAGGCCGCCGCCACCGCCGCGCTCGCCCTCGGTGACCTCGACCTCGCCGCCACCACGGCGGCCGAGGGCCGGCGCCTGGCCGTGGCGACCGGGCAGGACGCCGTGGCCGACACGTGCTGCGGCCTCCTCGCGGTCATCGCCGGGATGCTCGGCGACGCCGACGGGTGCCGGCGGTGGGTGCGCCGGTGCCGGGCCCGAGCCGGCGCGGACATCGACAGCCAGGCCCGGGCGATGTGCGTCTGGGCGGCCGCGCTCATCGACGTGGCCGAGGGCCGGCACGCCGACGCGGCCGGGCGGCTCTGGGCGGTCATGCGCACGGAGGTCGGGCGCGGCCACCTCGGCGTCCAGGTGCCGGCCATTCCCACGCTCGTCGAGGCGTCGGTGCGCTGCGGCGAGCCCGGCGCGGCCCGCCCCGTGCTCGCCGCGTACGACCTGTGGGCGGCGAGCACGGCCAACCCGACCTGGCTGGCGCTGTCGGCCCGGTGCCACGGCCTCCTGGCCGCGTCCGACGACGAGGCGGACAGCCACTTCCGCGAGGCGCTGCGCCTGCACCTGGCCGGTGACTCGGCGTTCCCGGGCGCGCGCACGGAGCTGCTCTACGGCGAGGAGCTGCGCCGCCACCGCCGGCCCGCCGCCGCCCGCGAGCATCTGCGCAGCGCCCTGGCGACGTTCGAGCAGTACGGCGCCGCGCCGTGGGCCCGCCGGGCCGCCGCCGAGCTGCGCGCCGCCGGCGACCACGTCGACCCGCCCGGGCCCGCCGGCGCCGAACCGGGCCCGGAGCTCACCGCGCAGCAGGCCCGCATCGCCCACCTCGTCGCCGGCGGCGCCACCAACCGCGAGATCGCCGCCGCCCTGTTCGTCAGCCCCCGCACGGTCGAGCACCACCTGCGCAACATCTTCGTCCGCCTGGGCGTGCGCTCCCGCACCGAACTGGCCCGCGTGCTCCCCTGAGCCCGACACCGGCGATTTCACCGATGCGGGGCCGGGCCGGAAATCCGCAAGCTTCGATGCACACACCCCCGAGTCACAGGAGGTTCGCGTGCGTCGAATCCTCGTCCTGCTCCTGGTGTCGGCGGCGGCGCTGTTCGCCGTCCCGGCACCCGGGGCCCACGCTGCCACAGCGCGGCGGCCCGTCGTGTTCGTGCACGGGTACACCGGAAGCGCCTCGAACTGGGTGACCGCCGAGGCACTGTTCCGCGCGGCCGGGTACAGCAGCAGCGAGCTGTTCGCCTACGAGTACAACTCGTACGGCAGCAACGTCACGAACGCCCAGGGCCTGGCCGGCTTCGTCGAGCAGGTCAAGTCCCGCACCGGCTGGTCAAAGGTCGACATCGTGAACCACTCGATGGGCGGCCTGGTCAGCCTCTGGTACCTCAAGCAGCTCGGCGGCGCCGCCAGCGTGGCCCACCTGGCGTCGCTGGCGGGCGCGAACCACGGCACGACGTCCGCGGGTGCGTGCCTGGCCTTCGTGACGTGCCAGCAGATGTACCCGGGCTCGGCGTTCATCCTGACGCTGAGCGCCGGCGACGAGACGCCCGGCAGCACCGTGTACCGCACCTGGTACTCCCCCTGCGACGGCGTCATCATCCCGTACACCAGCACGGCGCTGAGCGGCGCGACGAACACCTACGTGCCGTGCGAGAACCACCTCACGTACCTGACCGACACGGTCGTGCTGTCGCAGGTGCGCGCGTTCGTCTCGAGCTAATCCGCCTCCGGACGCCCCCTCGGGACCCATACTGTACGGGTCGCGAGGGGGTACACGGGGCGTGAGCGCACGGCAGCAGGGACTCAGCGCCGGGCTCGTCATCGGCGCGCTCGGCGTCGTGTTCGGCGACATCGGCACCAGCCCGATCTACACGCTGCAGACGGTGTTCAACCCGGAGGACCCGCACCCCGTCCCGGTCAGCGACGCCAACGTGTACGGCGTGGTCTCCACCATCTTCTGGTCCGTCATGATCATCGTGACGGTGACGTACATCCTGCTGGCGATGCGCCTGGACAACGACGGCGAGGGCGGCATCATGGCCCTCATCACGCTGCTGCGCCGCCGCGCCGGCCGGCCGGGCCGCCGGACCGCGCTGTTCCTGGCCGCCCTGGGCATCTTCGGCGCGTCGCTGTTCTTCGGCGACAGCATGATCACTCCCGCCATCTCGGTGCTGAGCGCCGTCGAGGGCCTCAAGATCGTGCAGCCCTCGCTGGGCGAGCTGGTCGTGCCGATCACCGCCGTCATCATCATCGTGCTGTTCCTGGTGCAGCGGCGCGGGACCGAGGCGGTCGGCCGGATCTTCGGCCCGATCATGATCCTCTGGTTCGTGACCATCGGCGGCTTCGGCATCAGCGGGATCACCCGGCACCCGGCGATTCTCAAGGCCCTGTCGCCGACCTACGCCGTGCAGTTCCTGGCCGGGCACTTCGGCATCGCGTTCTTCTCCCTCGCCGCGATCGTGCTCTCGGTGACCGGCGCCGAGGCGCTGTACGCCGACATGGGCCACTTCGGCCGCCGCGCCATCGCCGCCGGCTGGCTGTGGCTGGTCCTGCCCGCCTGCACGCTGAGCTACCTCGGCCAGGGCGCGCTGGTCCTCGACGACCCGGCCAACGTCGCCGGCCCGTTCTTCCTGCTCGTGCCGTCCTGGCTGCGCCTGCCGCTGGTGCTGCTGGCCACGGCCGCGACAGTCATCGCCGCGCAGGCGGTCATCACCGGCGCCTACTCGGTCGCCGCCCAGGCCGCCCAGCTGGGCTACCTGCCCCGGCTGCGGATCGCCCACACCTCCGCCCAGCAGATCGGCCAGATCTACGTACCGTGGATCAACTGGCTGCTGCTGGCCTCGGTCCTCACCCTGGTGTTCGCGTTCCGCAGCTCGGCCGCCCTCGCCTACGCGTACGGCATGGCGGTGACCGGCACCATCACCATCGCCACGCTGATGTTCTTCTACGTGGCCCGCAAGACCTGGTCCACCCCGCCCTGGATCCTGTACACCGGCGCCGCCCTCCTGCTCGCCTTCGACCTGCTGTTCGTGGCGGCCAACCTCACCAAGCTCATCCACGGCGCCTGGCTGCCGCTGCTCATCGCCCTCACCGCGTTCACGGTCATGACGACGTGGCAGAAGGGCCGGGCCATCGTCACCGCCCAGCGCCGGCGCGAGGAGGGCTCGCTGCGCGACTTCGTCGACCGGCTGCGCACGGACCCGTCACTGACCCGGATGGTGCCCGGCACGTCGGTGTTCCTCAACCGCGGCAAGGAGACGACACCCCTGGCCATGCGGGCCAACGTGGAGCACAACCACGTCCGCCACGTGCACGTCCTGATCCTGTCGATCGAGACCCAGCCCGTCCCCCGCGTCCCCGACGAGGAGCGCATCACCGTCGACGAGCTCGGCTACGCCGACGACGGCATCCTGCACGTCACCATCAACTACGGCTACATGGACCCCCAGAACCTGCCCGCCGCCCTGCGCCTGCTCGACCCGGCGCGCACCGAGGGCGAGCTCCAGCTCGGCCAGGCGTCCTACTTCCTCTCCAAAATCGAACTCCGCCGCGGCGACGCCCCCACGATGGCCGCCTGGCGCAAACGCCTCTTCATCGCCACCTCCTTCATCACCGCCGACGCCGCCGAACACTTCAGCCTCCCCCGCGACCGCACCGTCATCATGGGCTCCCACATCGAGGTGTGACGGGTCACGGCCCGACGATCGGGAACGTCACGCGGAACGTGCTGCCCTCGCCCAGGGTGCTGGTGACCTCGATGGTGCCGGCGTGGTCGAGGACGATCTGGCGGGCGATGGTCAGGCCCAGGCCGCTGCCGCCCGTCTCGCGGTCGCGGGCCGGGTCGGCGCGCCAGAAGCGGTGGAAGACGTGGGGCAGGTCCTGCGGGGCGATGCCACAGCCCGTGTCGCGGACCTCGGCGATCGCGCGGCCGTGCAGGGGATACGCGCGCAGGACCACCGAGCCGCCCGGGTCGGTGTAGCGCAGGGCGTTCGTGACCAGGTTGCCCAGGACCTGGCGCAGGCGGTCCTGGTCGCCGTGGACCGGCAGGGGGCCGGCGGCCTCGGCGGTGAGGCGGACGCCGCCGTGCTCGGCGACGGCGAGGTGGGCGACGCGGCTGACCTCGACCAGCTCGGCCAGGTCGAAGTCGGTGCGGCGGTAGGCCAGGTGGCCGGCCTCGGCGAGGGTCAGGTCCTGCAGATCGTCGAGGATGCGCCGCTGCAGCTGGACCTCCTCGTGCAGCGAGCCGAACAGCTCCCGCGACGGCGGCACGACGCCGTCCTGCAGCGCCTCCAGGTAGCCCAGCACGTTCGACATCGGGGTGCGCAGCTCGTGGGCGACGCCGGCGAGCAGGCGGCGCTGGGCCAGCTCGGCGCCCTCGAGGGCGGCGGCCATCCGGTTGAACGAGCGCGACAGCTCGCCGACCTCGTCGCGGCCGGTGGTCGTGACCCGGGTGTCGAGGTGGCCGTCGGCGAGGCGGCGCGACGCGGCGGTCAGGGAGCGCAGGGGGCGGCTCATGTAGCGGGCGACGAGGGCGGTGCCGATCACCGCGAGCACCAGCACGGCGCCGACGGCGGCCATCATCGGCCGGGCGAGGAGCGTCACCGCGTCGTCGTCGACGGCTCCGAGGTACAGCTGCAGCGGCTCGGGGGCGAACGTCGCCGCCCGGTCGCCGAAGACCTGCACCAGGCAGGCGATGTGGTCGGGGGCGGTGGTGCAGGTGCGGGTGGCGCTGTAGTCGCCTTCGCGGGCGTACTGCTGGGCGTCGTCGGCCTGGGCCGTGCAGTCGCCGGGCAGGGCTCCACCCCCGGCCGGCAGCGGGATGCCGTACTGGTCCGGGGTGACCGGCGGCGGCTCCACGCCGACGTCGGTGAGGCAGCGGGCGTTGACGACCGTGCGGCGGTAGTCGGCCAGCTCGTTGAGGACGAGGGCGTCGACCTTGGCGCCGATCTTGGTGAGCTCCTTCGGGTCGAGCGTGAGCGTCGGGCGCGGGTTGACGAGCGTGGCCGGGCTGACGACCGGGCGGGCGGCCCGCCGGGCCAGGTTGTCGCTGTCGACGATGACCTGGCCGTCGAGGTTGACCAGCCGGATGCGCTGCTTGTTGGCGGCGGCCAGGGTCTCGACCCGCCTGGAGATCCCGGCCCAGGTGCCGTGCCGGCGCGCGTAGGTGCGCGCGGTCTCGGCGATGTCGGCGACGTGCCGGGTCGCCTCCTGCTGCGAGCGCTCGATCTGCTGGGCCGTGATCCGTAGGCTGAACCAGGCCGTCGCCCCGGTCGCGACCACGGCCACGACGAGCGTCAGCAGGAACACCCGCAGCCGGAAGCTCACGTCTGCTCGGCCAGGCGGTAGCCGCGGCCGTAGACGGTCTGGACGTATCGTGGCTGCACGGCGCCGGGCCGGGGTCCGGCCGGCGCGGCCCCGGAGCCGGCCTCGGCGTTGCCCTCCAACTTGCGGCGCAGGTTCACCACGTGGGCGTCGACCGTGCGCTCCGAGACGTCCCGTTCGAAGCCGAACACCCGGTTGATGATCTCACCGCGGGTGAACACGCGCCCCGGCTCCCCGGCGAGCAGCTCCAGGATGCCGAACTCCTTCGCGGTCAGCACGACAGTCTCCCCGGCCACCCGCACCTCGAACCGCCCGGCGTCGACGACGAGGTCACCGACGGTGAACACGCGCTGGTGGCCGGGGCTGCCGATGCCGGAGCGGCGCAGCAGGGCCCGGACCCGCGCGGCCAGTTCCCGCGGGCTGACCGGCTTCGTCATGTAGTCGTCGGCGCCGAGGTCCAGGCCCAGCAGCAGGTCGTCCTCGGTGGAGCGGGCGGTGACCAGCAGGATCGCCACGCTCGACTCGGCCCGGATGATCCGGCACACGTCGAGCCCGTCGACGTGCGGCATCATGACGTCGAGCACCAGCAGGTCCGGCTTGCGCGAGCGGCACTGCTCCAGCGCGGCCCGGCCGTTGTGCACGGTGAGCACGCTGTGACCGTCCCGCTCCAGGTACAGCCGGATCAGCTCGGCCTGCTTCGGGTCGTCGTCGGCGACCAGGATTCGCGCACTCATCCCGGCCATTGTGACGCGCCGAATGTGAGGAACCTGCGAAATCGGGTTCGGATTTCGATCCGGCAACGGGTTCTTCATCGGTTCCCAACACCGGGATTCCTACCGTCCCCGGCATGTGTGGTCTTCTGGTGTTCCTCAGCGGCGACGGTACGGCCGACCCGTCGGCGCTCGCCGCGGCGCTGGACCGGCTCCGCCACCGCGGCCCGGACGAGACGTCGCTCGTCGTGTCGGGCGGTGTCGTGTTCGGCTTCACGCGCCTGGCGATCATCGACGTCGCGCACAGTCACCAGCCGGTCCAGTATGCCGAGCGGTGGACTGTCGTGTTCAACGGCGAGCTGTACAACTTCCGGGAACTGCGCACGGCCCTGCAGCGCGAGCACGGCGCGAGCTTCGCCACCGAGGGGGAGGCGGAGGTCCTGGCCGCGGCGTACCACTACTGGGGCCCGGCGGCCGTGCGCCGGCTGCGCGGCATGTTCGCGGCCGTGCTCTGGGACGAGCACACCGGGACGCTGCACGCGATCCGCGACCCGTTCGGCATCAAGCCGCTGTACCACCTGCGCACGCCGGACGGGCTGTACCTGGCCAGCGAGAAGAAGGCCCTGCTGCCGTTCGCCGGCGGCGCCCGCCGGATCGGCACGGCGGCGCTGTCGCACTACCTGACGCTGCAGTACGTCCCCGAGCCCGCCACCCTGCACCCGGCCGTGCACCGCCTCCCCGCGGGCCACGCGCTGACCTGCCGCCCCGGTGAGGAGCCGGTGCTGCAGCGGTACTTCCAGATAGCGCTGCGCCCCGCCCCGCGCCCGGCCGCCGAGGCGATCGCCGCCATCCGCGACGCGCTGCGCGACAGCGTGCACGCCCACCTGCAGTCCGAGGTGCCACTGGGAGCGTTCCTGTCAAGCGGCGTCGACTCCTCGGCCGTCGTCGCACTGGCCCGGGAGAAGCACCCGAACCTGCGCGCCTACACGGCCGGGTTCGACGACGCGCGGTACAGCGAGATCGAGGCCGCCGCGCAGACCGCCGCGGCACTGGGGGTACACCTCACGGCGACTGTGGTCCGTGACGAGGACGTCATCGAGGCACTGCCGCGCATCGTATGGCACCTGGACGACCCGGTCGCCGATCCCGCCATCGTCCCCCTGTACTTCCTGTGCCGCACGGCCGCCCGGGACGTCACGGTCGTGCTGTCCGGCGAGGGCGCCGACGAGCTGTTCGGCGGCTACGAGATCTACCGCGAACCGGCCGCCCTGGCCCGCGTCGCCGGCCTGCCGGACCCGGTCCGCCGCGGGCTGCGCGCGGTCGCCGAGGTGATGCCGGAGGGCGTGCGCGGCAAGAGCTTCCTGCAGCGCGCCACGACACCCATCGGCCAGCGCTACTACGGCAACGCCCGCATCTTCGGCCCCGCGGAGAAGGCGGTGCTCATGCGCGGCCCGGCCGACCCGCACACGACCGTCACGTCCCCGCTCTACGCGGCCGCCGCGGGCCTCGACGACATCAGCGCCATGCAGTACGTCGACCTGCACACCTGGCTCCCCGGCGACATCCTCACCAAGGCCGACCGCATGTCGATGGCCCACTCCCTGGAGCTGCGCGTGCCGTTCCTCGACCGGGCCGTCTGGGCCGCCGCCGCGGGTCTGCCGCCGGAGCTGAAGATCAGCCCGCACGCCACCAAGCACGCCCTGCGCGAGGCCGTCCGCGACCTGCTCCCCCCGGCCGTCGTCGACCGCCGCAAGCTGGGCTTCCCGACCCCCACCCGGGTCTGGCTGCGCGGCCCGATCGGCGAGTGGGCCGCCGAGACGATGGCCACGGCCGACGTGGACCACCTGATCGACGTGGCCCACGTCCAGCGCCTGCTCGCCGCCCACCGCAAGGGCGGCCCGGACCACTCCCGCAAGATCTGGACCGTCCTGATGTTCTGCCTCTGGTACGCCCAGCAGCCCGCGGCCGCCATGCTCCCCGTCACGGCGGTGCACACCAGGCTCTGATCCGGCGGTTCACGGCGCTGTCGTCAGGTCCGCGACGCTGCCGGGCTGGGCGAAACGGCCGGGCGGGGGCCGACCGGCGCGCGGAAGGGACGCACCAGCAGGACGGACACCGTGATCGACGCGACGGCCATCACCGCCATCGCCGGCCCCGGCGCCAGGGACTGGGCCACCGCCCCGGCCAGCGTGGCGCCCACGGCCTGCATCGTGAACATGCCCGAGCTGTGCAGGCCGAGGGAGTGCCCGCGCAGCTCGGGTGGGGTGAGCTCGACGAGGCGGTCCTGGAGCAGCAGGCTGCCGCAGTAGCCCACCGACGCGACAGCGGCCAGCCCGGCCGCCGCCCACAGGGGCGGGTGCAGGGCGAACGCGAGGTACGGCACGGCCAGCAGCAACTGCACGGGCGACGTCAACGGCCGCCGCCACCGCGCCGGCAGCACCCTCCCCGCGAGCGCGTCGCCGGCCAGCATGCCCAGGGCTGCGGCGACGAACAGGGCTGCGGCGGCGTGCGGGGAGTACGGGACGAACAGCGCCTCACAGCCGACGATCAGACCGTTGGGCACCCACAGGCCGATGTAGACGGCGCGGCGGGCCGGGTCGCCCAGCAGCGCCCGGTTGCCGCGCCAGGTGGCCCGCACCGACGCCCGCCCGGCCGCGCGCGGGGGCCGCGCCACCAGCCCGAACCGGGCGACGGCCGCCGCGAGCAGGCTGAGCCCGGCCCCGCCGAGCAGGACCGCCGAGGGGCTGGCGACCGCCAGGAGCAGGCCGCCACCCGCGAACCCGGCGATCTGCATGGCGCCGACAGACATGTTGAGCAAGGACCGGCCGAGGAGGTACCCCTCAGCCGCGACGATGTCGGAGAGCAGCCCGAACCGGACCCCGCCCCCGATCGACGCCACCAGCCCCTGGAGCAGCACCACGCCCAGGACCGCCCCGATCGGCAGCGCCGGCACCGCCAGCAGCGCGGTGGTGAGCGCCGTGAACAGGGCCAGCCCGGCCAGCGCGGCCCGGGGCGGCAGCCGGTCGGCCGCGGACAGCAGCGTCGCCGCCCCCACGACCTGCGCGAACGAGGCCCCGAACATCGACAGTGCCGACAGCAGCGCCGACCCGGTGGCGCCGTAGACGAGCGTCGCCAGGGCGATCCCGCTCACCGTCTGGGCCGCCACCTGCACGGACACGGTGGCGAACAGGGCCGGGAACTCGGGGGCCCGCAAGAGCTCGCGGTAGGTGCGCATGCCCGCAGTCTGCTGCCGCGGGCCCGGCGGGCCGTAGAGTTTCGGTTGGAGGCGAAACATCGTGGGGCTGTGGCGGATCGATGCCGACGTGCTGGCGGGCAGCCGGTTCGTGGTCTCGCCGATGGCCGAGACCGTCGGCTGCCTGGCCGCGCTGACCGGTCAGCACCGCCTCTCCCCGGCCCAGCGCGAGTGGCTGGACGCGGCCGGCCCCGCGTTCACGGCCCGCTGGGGCGGCGACGACTTCGCGCTGCCGTTCCTGCGCGACGCGATCCGCCCCGGTTGGCTGGCCGACTTCCTGGTCCGGCCGCCGCGGACGGACCCGCCGGCGTTCGCCGAGGAGCTCGCGGCCATGGCCGCGACCACCGACGAGCGGGCCCGCGCGCAGATCCTGGAGACGATGGACCGCCCGCTCGCCCCGGTGCTGCTGGGCGACGGCCTGGTCGCCCGCGCGCTGGAGCTGGTGGCGTGGGTGTGGGAGCACACGCTGCAGCCCGGCTGGCCGCGCCGCCGCCGGGCCCTGGAGGCCGACATCGTGGCCCGCACCGACCGCCTGACGACCGGCGGCTGGGCCGCGGTCCTGGACCGGATGCGGCCGGGGATGCGCTGGCTGGGCGACGGCCGGCTGCAGATCAACACGTACGACTACCCGCCGCGCGACGTGACGGGCACCCGGCTGCTGTTCATCCCCACGACGGCGTACCGGGGGTGGGTGGCGTACGAGGAGCCCGCAGACGTGCACGCGGTCATCTACCCGGCGACCGGCTGGCTGGCCCAGGACCCGGACGCGGTGGCGCCGGAGGCCCTGGCCCGCCTGATCGGCCCGGCCCGGGCCCGCATCCTGACGCTGCTGGCCGCCCCGAAGAGCACCACGCAGCTCGTTGCGCTGACCGGTCAGGCGCTCGGCTCGACAGGTGACCACCTGCGCGTGCTGCGCGACGCGGGCCTGGTTGCCCGCCGCCGCTCCGGCCGCTCGGTGCTGTACTACCGCACGGCCCTCGGCGACGCGCTGTGCGGGGGTTGACCTTCACGTGGCGTGAGGGTCCACCGTGCGGCCCATGAACCGACGAGGGGTCCTCTACGACACCGGCCGCGTCCTGGGCTTCAACTGGCGCCCGCACTTCGACCGCGCGGCGACCCGCCGCGACCTGACCGTGATCCGCGACGAGCTGCACTGCAACGCCGTGAAGCTCAGCGGCCGCGACCTGGACCGCCTGACGGTGGCCGCCGAGGAGGCGCTCGCGCTGGGCCTGGAGGTGTGGCTGTCGCCGGAGCTGTGGGACCGCTCGCCGGAGCGCACGCTGTCCTACCTGGCGCAGGCCGCCGTCGCCGCCGAGTCGCTGCGCCGCGCGGCCGGCGACCGGGTGGTGCTCAGCGTCGCCACCGAGGCCACGTTCTTCCTGCGCGGCATCCTGCCCGGCCGCACGTTCGCCGCCCGCACCAGGAACGCCGCCCCGCTGATCCGGGCCGGCCGGCACGCGGCCGGCCTGGCCGCGTTCCTCCAGGCGGCGGCGCAGACGGTGCGGGCGCGCTTCGGCGGGCCGCTGACGTACGCGTCGCTGCCGTTCGAGCGGGTCGACTGGTCGCTGTTCGACTTCGCCGGGGTCGACCACTACCGGTACGTCACCACCGAGGGCCACTACCAGCGCGTCCTCGACCGGCTGGCGGCCCACGGCAAGCCGCTCGTCATCACCGAGTTCGGGATGCGGGCGTACCGCGGGGCCGACCGCGATCCCCGGCTGCTCGACGTCGGGCTGATCAGCTGGCCCACCGTCGCACTGCACCGGGTGCCGGTCGCCGGGCGGCTCGTCCGGCCGCGGCTGATCCGCGGTGCCCACGTGCGCGACGAGGAGTTGCAGGCCCGGCGGGTGGCGCAGGACCTGGCGATCCTGGAGCGCGCGGGCGTGGAGGGGGCGTTCGTCACCCAGTTCTCCGAGCCGCTGCTCACCCACGACCCCGACCCCCGCTTCGACCTCGACATGAGCGGGTTCAGCCTGGTCCGGACCCTCCCCGGGGCACCGGACCGCTGGGAGCGCAAGGCGGCGTTCCACGCGGTCGCCCGCCACTTCGCACAGGGCTAGGATGGCTGCACCACTTCCTGCCGCGCGATCCGCGCCGCGAAAACCCCTTTTTGCCGCCGGTCCGACGACCGCGGCTTCGCCGTGCCCGAAATCCGAAGGAGCCTCAGGATGGTCCGTAGGTACGTCATCACCGGCGCGCCGGGCGCCGGCAAGACCACGCTCGCCGAAGCCCTCCGGGCGCGCGGCTACCCGGTGGTCCGCGAGGCCGCCACCGACGTCATCCACGAGAGCCCGGAGCTGGAGGGCACCGGGCAGCCGTTCCTCGAGCGCATCCTCGCAACCCAGCAGCAGCGGCAGCGGGAGGCGGCCGGGGAGATCCAGATCTTCGACCGCTCCCCCGCCTGCACCCTGGCTCTGGCCGAGTATCTGACCGCATACGGCGGCCCGGCGCCGAGCGAGCAACTGCTCCGCGCGGCCGCGAACGACGGGACGTACCAACCGACGGTCTTCTTCGTTCGTCTGCTCGGCTTCATCGTCGCGACCAGGGCCCGGCGGATCAGCCTCGAGCAGTCGCGGCACTTCGAGCGCATCCACGAAGCCGTCTACACGCGCCTCGGCTACCGGCTGGTCGAGATCCCGCCGGCCCCGGTCGACCGGCGGGTCGAGCAGGTCATAGCCGAAATCGGCTGACCAGGGCCGACAGCGCGGCGGCGCTGCTGTTGAGCTCCGTGGCGGCCGAGCGGGACGTCTCCACGGCGCGCTGGGCGGTGGAGACGCTGGCGCTCACGCCGTCGATGTCGGCGGCGATCGCACCGCTGGCGTCGGCCGCGCGGCGGACGTTGTGCTGCATCGCGTCGGTGGTCGCGGTCTGCTCCTCGACGGCCGTGGCGATGGCCCGCTGATACTCGCTCACCCGGTCGATCGCCTCGGTGATCGCGTTGATGGCGGTGACCGCGCCGTCGGTGTCGGCGCGGATCGCGGCCACGCGGGACGTCACGTCGTCGGTGGCCCGGGCGGTCTGCTGGGCCAGCTCCTTGACCTCGCCGGCGACGACGGCGAAGCCCTTCCCGGACTCGCCGGCCCGGGCCGCCTCGATGGTGGCGTTGAGGGCGAGGAGGTTCGTCTGCTCGGCGATCCCGGAGATCACCTTCACGACGTCGACGATCTGGGCGCTCGACTCGCCCAGCTGCCCCATGACGGTGGTGGCGCGCTGGGCGAGCTGGACGCTGTCCAGGGCGACCTTCGCGGCCTCGTCGGCGTTGCGGGAGATGGCGGAGATCGACGCGGCCATCTCGGCCGAGCCGGTGGCGACGGTCTGGACGTTGCCGGTGACGTCGCGGGCCGACTCGGCGACCGAACCGGCCTGCCGGGCGGCCCCGGCCGCGGCCCCGCCGAGCTCGTCACCGACGGCGGCGACCCGGGCCGCCGATCTCGAGACCTCGCCGGCGGTACCGCTGATCTCCGCGAGCAGCCCGCGAAGCTCGCCGACCGCGGTGTTGAGGGCCGCGCCCATGCGCCCGACCTCGTCGTCGCCCCGGGCGTGCACCGTGGTGGTCAGGTCCCGCTGCGCGACCCGGTCCAGGGCCCCGGTGAGGCCCGCGAGCTGCCTGCTGACGCGGCGCGCCCAGTACCAGGCGACCGCCCCGACCACGACGGCCAGCAGCACCGCGGCGAGCGCGAACGCCATCAGCATGTCGCGGCGGCCGCGGTCGAGGTTGTCGATGAAGACCTCGGAGTCGGGGCCGTAGGCGCGGGTGACGATCGCCCACTTGTACGGGGCGTAGTACGTGACGGTGACGTCGTTCGCGGCGGCGGCCCGGTTCACGGTGCCCGGCAGCGTGAAGGTGCCGTGCCAGGCGGCGCCGGCCGCGAGCTTCGGCGCCTCCGTGGTGATCGCGTCCACGTACGCCACCCCGGCCGCGTCCTTCGCGTCCAGCTGCACCGTGTTGACGTCGGCCGGTACCGCGGACGCGATGACCCGGCCGCGGTCGGTGGCGCCGGTCGAGTACACCGTGACGCTGCCGTTGGGGCCGACCTTCGTCTCGGCGATCGTCTTCGTCAGGCTGGCGATCGCCTCGGCCTGGGGCACGCCGAAGTAGATGGCGCCGATGACGGCGCCGGTGGCGTCCTTGAGCGGGTCGTAGCCGGTGACGTACCAGGTGCCGACGACCTGCGCGACCCCGCGGTACGACTTGCCGTCGCGGATCGCCGCGGCGACCGCGTTGGGGCTGCCGTCGGCGGTGACGGCCGGGATATAGGTGCCGATGGCCCGCTGCCCGGACTTGTTCGGCACGTTCGTGGCCACGCGCAGCAGGTCGCCGGCGGCGTTCATGCGCTGGAACAGGGTCACGGTCCCGCCGACCATGCCGCGGATCTCGTCGACGACCGGGGTCGGCGTGTTCAGGTCGCGGTTCTGGCCCAGCCACACCCCGCCGACGGTGACCCGGGGCAGGGTGACGGTGGTGACGGCCTGGGTGAGCTGGTTCGTCGCCGTCCAGGTGGCGGTCTGCGGGGCGAAGCGCAGGCCGCCGTGCTGGGCGAGCTCGGCGATGGCCGCGGTCTGCGCCCGGTCGACGCTGGCCTGGACGCCCGCGCCGACCGCGGCGGCGAGGCGGGTGACGCCCTCGGACACGTGGTTGAGGTCGTCGCGGGACAGTGCGGCGGCATCGGTGCGGGCATCGTCGCTGAACCGGCCGCTGGAGACCGCGCCGACGCCGAAGAGGACGAGCGCGGTGACGATCGTGCCGCCGACGCCGAGGGCGAGCAGCCGATGTCGCAGTTGCATATGGAGCCGATCGGCACCGCAACTGGGGATATGAGCGGGACAAGAGCTATCTTTCGGGCATGCTCCGGCCCGACGAGACTTTCCCCCGCACCGTGCTCACCTCCGAGCGGCTCCTGCTGCGCCCGTTCACGGCGGGCGACGCGCCGGACGTGCACGCGGCCTGGCAGGACCCGGCGTTCGTGGCCAGCGCGCCCGTCGGCTACCCCTACGCGGCGGCCGACCTGGGGACGGCGGTGGCCTGGTGCACCACCGGGATCGAGCAGCGCCGGGCCGACGGCAAGGGCGTCGGGTTTGCCCTGGCCCCGCGGGGCGGCGGGCGGCTGCTGGGGCACGTGTCGCTGTTCGGGGCCGACTGGGAGGCCCGCACGGCCGAGATCCACTACTGGACGGCGCCCTGGGCGCGCGGGCGGCACTACGCGGCCGAAGGGGCCGCCACCGTGGCCCGGTGGGCACTCACCGAGTGCGGCTTCGAGCGGGTCCACCTGCAGGCCGACACCGCCAACGGCGCATCGCGCAAGACGGCGACGGCTGCGGGCTTCCAGTTCGAGGGGGTACTGCGCAACCTCACGCCGACCCGATCGGGTGTACGGGCGGACATGGCGGTGTACAGCCTCATCCCGGCCGACCTGTGAGTCAGCGGATCCGGGCCACCCCGCCGTAGACGGACACCTGGGCGTCGGTGGCCCGCCGGTCGACCTGCGCGTCGGGCCGCCACCGGGTGACGACGACCAGGCCGGGGTCGAGCAGGTCGAGGCCGTCGAAGAACTGGCCGATCTCGGGCCGCGAGCGCACCCGCAGCGCCACCCCGTCGCGCGCGTAGATCGCCGCGACCCGCTCCCAGGCCGGCGGGTCGAAGTCGCCGGTGAGGTGCGACAGCGCCAGGTAGCTGCCGGGCGGGAGGGCCTCGGCGAGGCCGCGCACGAGGTCGTAGGGCTTGTCCTCGTCCTCGAGGAAGTGCAGCACCGCGACGAGCATGAGCGCCACGGGCCGGCGCAGGTCGAGCGCGGCCCGCAGCTCGGGCGCGGCCAGGATCCGCTCGACGTCGCGCAGGTCGGCGTCGACGTATGCGGTGCGTCCCTGCGGGTGCCCGCCGGTCAGCGTCCGCGCGTGGGCCAGGACGATCGGGTCGTTGTCGACGTAGACGATCCGGGCCCCGGGGTCGATCGCCTGCGCCACCTCGTGGACGTTCGGCGAGGTCGGGATGCCGGTGCCGATGTCCAGGAACTGCCGCACCCCGTGCTCGAGGGCGAGGTGCTCGACGACCCGGCGCAGAAACCCGCGGTTCTCCCGGGGCGGGATGCGGCTGCTGGGGTTGGCCGCCAGCCCGGCCTCGGCGGCGGCCCGGTCGGCCGGATAGTGCTCGGTGCCGCCGAGCAGGTAGTCGTAGACCCGCGCCGGATGGGGCTGGTTCATGCGTCCCAGAACTCGCCGGCGGCCGGCACCGTCGGGTCGGGATGTTTGTCGTGCTCCCGGCCGCGCAGCTCGACCCGGCGGATCTTGCCGGAGATGGTCTTCGGCAGGTCGGCGAACTCGAGCCGGCGGATGCGCTGGAACGGGGACAGGTGGGCGCGGCAGTGCGCGAAGATGGCGCGGGCCGTGGCCTCGTCCGGCTCCCAGCCGGCGGCGAGCACCACGTAGGCCTTCGGGACGGCCAGGCGGACCGGGTCCGGCGACGGCACCACCGCCGCCTCCACGACCGCGTCGTGCTCGATGAGGACGCTTTCCAGCTCGAACGGGGAGATGCGGTAGTCGGACGCCTTGAACACGTCGTCGGCCCGGCCCACGTAGGTGATGTAGCCGTCGGCGTCGCGGGAGCCGATGTCGCCGGTGTGGTAGTAGCCGCCGGCCATCGCCTCGGCGGTGCGGTCCGGGTCGCCGTGGTAGCCGGTCATCAGGCCCAGCGGCCGGGCCGCCAGGTCCAGGCAGATCTCGCCCTCGTCGCCGGGGTCGCCGGTGCCGGGGTCGATGAGCACGACCGAGTAGCCGGGGACGGGGCGGCCCATCGAGCCCGGCTTCACCGGCTGCTCCGGCGAGTTCGCGATCTGCACGGTCGTCTCGGTCTGGCCGAAGCCGTCGCGGATGGTGCGGCCCCACGCCTGCTGGACCCGCTCGATGACTTCGGGGTTGAGCGGCTCACCGGCCCCGACGACGAGCCGCGGCGGCGCCGGCAGCCGGCTCAGGTCGGACTGGATGAGCATCCGCCACACGGTCGGCGGGGCGCAGAAGCTCGTCACGCCGCAGCGCTGCATCTGCTCCATCAGCGCCGTCGCGTCGAAGCGGGTGTAGTTGTAGATGAACACGCACGCCTGGGCGTTCCACGGGGCGAAGACGTTGCTCCACGCGTGCTTGGCCCAGCCCGGCGAGGAGATGTTCAGGTGCACGTCGCCGGGTTCGAGGCCGATCCAGTACATCGTGGACAGGTGCCCGGCCGGGTAGGAGGCGTGGGTGTGCTCGACGAGCTTCGGGCGGGCCGTCGTGCCGGAGGTGAAGTACAGCAGCAGCGTGTCCGACGCCCGCGTGGGCCCGTCGGGGGTGAACGTGTCGTCGCCGTCGAGCGCGTAGGGCACCCAGCCGGGCACGTCGCCGCCGACCGCGATGCGGGTCACGGCCGGGTCGACGCCCTCGAACTTCGCCGCCGCGGCCGCCCCGGCGATGACGTGCCGCGCGCCGCCGCGCAGCACCCGGTCGCGGGCGTCGGCCGGGCCGAGCAGCGGCGTCGCCGGGATGATGACCGCGCCGAGCTTCATCGCGGCCAGGATCGTCTCCCACAGCTCCGCCTGGTTGCCGAGCATGAGCACGAGCCGGTCGCCGCGGGCCACGCCCTGCCCGCGCAGCCAGTTGGCCAGCCGGTTGGAGCGGGCCGACAGTTCGGCGTAGGAGAAGCGCTGCTCGCGGCCGTCCTCCTCGACGATCCACAGGGCCGGCGCGTCGTTGCCGGCGGCGATGCGGTCGAACCAGTCGAGGGCCCAGTTGAACTCGCCGAGCTCCGGCCAGCGGAACCGCTCGACGGCCGCCGCGTAGTCCGCGCGGGTGGCCAGCAGCAGGTCCCGGGCGGCCTTGAAGTCCTCGAACGACATGGCAAGCAGCCTACGTCCGGGTAACCCCGAATCGTAGGCTGCGTCGCTACTTGCCGGACTTGGCCGACCGCGCCGGCGTGCGCCGCGGCTGGTCCTCCTCCGCGCCGTCCTCCATCAGCTGCAGGATCCGCGGCGCGAGCGCCCCGGCCAGGGCCGGGGCCAGGGCGTCGGCCAGGGCTCCGGCGACCGCCTCGGCGAGCAGGACCCGCTCCAGCAGCGGCGTGCCGCGCGGCAGCTGCGGCAGGGCCGCCGCCGTCGCCGCCGGGGCCCGGCCGCCGTCGCCGAGGATGTCGAGGATCAGGTCGTCGATGGCGGCGTCGACCGGCCGGCCGGCACCGTTCTGCTCGTGCTGCGGCATGGTCAGCGCCGCGACATCAGGGCCGCGAGCAGCAGCGGGTGGTCGACGAGGCTCTCGCCCTCGTCCTCGCGGCGGCGCATGAGCATCGCCAGCATCAGCGGGTGGTCGATGCCCATCCCGCCCCGCCGGCCCCGGCGCTTGGCGAGCGCGGCGAGCATGAGCGGGTTGTCGAAGATGCTGTCGCCGCTCTCCTCACGGCGGGACATGATGGCCGCGAGCAGCAGCGGATGGTCGATGCCCATCCCCTGGTCACGCTGCTCGGTGCTCGAGTCCTGACGCTCGGCGGTGGCACTTGTCACGGTGAACTCCCTCGGGTCGGTGGCGTCGACGTCTGGTTTGCGACGGTGTCGTCGCGCCAACCGTCGCCGCGGCCGGAATGACCCGGCGTCACCTGCACCGAAGGTCTTTGCCCCGGACGTCTTCACTCCGCCCGGGCAGCGCCGATGTGCGTGCATGGCCAGACGACGTACAGAAGCGGCCGAGCGGGTGGCGGCGCTGCTGCGGACCGCCCGCTCGGCCCTGGGCCTCAGCCTGGCCTTCATCACCCGGCTCGACGGCGACACCCAGCACCTGGAGGTCGTCGAGTCCGCGTTCCCGCCCCTCTTCCGCGACGGCTCGGCCCGGCCGTGGCACAACTCGCTGTGCAAGGCGATCGCGGACGGGAAGCTGCCGGCCGTGATCCCGGACCTGCGGCGGTATCCGGAGGCGATGCGCCTGCCCGCCGCCCGGATGCCGCGGATCCGCAGCTACGTCTCCGTCCCGGTGGTCCTCAGCGACGGCACGACCTACGGCACGTTCTGCGCCGCGGGCTTCGGCGCCGACCGCGAGCTCACCCGCCGCGACCAGGCCCTGATGACGGTGCTGTCCCAGGCCGCCGCCCTCATCGTCGAGCCCGGCGCCCGGCAGCGGGCCCGGCACGGCGAGATCGCCGCCCGCATCGACCCCGTCGTGGCTGCGGGCGGCCCCGGCATCGTCCTGCAGCCGATCGTCGAGCTCACCACGGGCCACCGCATCGGCGCCGAGGCCCTCAGCCGCTTCCCGCGGGCGTGGGGCAGTACACCCGACGTGCACTTCGCCGAAGCACACGAGATCGGCGCGGGCGACGAGCTGGAGGTGCTGGCCCTGCGCCGGGCCGCCGAACTGCTCGGCGCGGGCGGCGGCTACGTGGCGATGAACGTCTCCCCCAGCACCCTGCTCACCCACGAGTGCCTGGACGCCCTGTCCCGGATGCCCCTGGACCGGATCGTGCTGGAGCTCTCCGAACACCAGCAGGTGGCCGACTACGACCTGCTGAAGGGCGCCCTGGCCCCGCTGCGAGCCGGCGGCCTGCGCCTGGCCGTCGACGACGTGGGTGCCGGCTTCTCCTCGCTGCGCCACATCGTCCTGACCCAGCCCGACGTCATCAAACTGGACCGCAGCATCGTGGCCGGCGTGGCCGCCGACCCGGTCCTGCAGGTCCTGGTGCGAGCCATGGCCGACCTGGCCGCGGCGACCGGCGCGGCAGTGGTGGCCGAGGGCATCGAAACCGCCGCGGACGCCGCCGCGCTGGGCGACCTGGGCGTGCCGTACGGCCAGGGCTTCTACTTCGCCCGCCCCGACGACCCGGCCCTCCTGCGCGACACCTACACCCGATGAACGCCGCGCGCCCGGCCCCGATGGTGCTGGGGCCGGGCGCGGTCGGGCGGTGACTAGCAGCCGATGCGCTGGGCGCCGACCGCGACGTCGTCGTACCACAGGGTGTCGTCGCCGTCTCCGTAGGCCTCCCAGCCGAGGCGGAGGTCCTGCGGCGCCGGCTTCCAGGAGCGGGCCAGCCACTGCTGGTCGATGTCCGCCGTCGGCGTGCCGTCGACGGTCAGGCCCGGGATGGCCGTGCCGTTGAGCCACGTCGTCAGCAGGCCGCGGCCGTCGACCATGAACTCCACGCAGTTCCAGGAGTTCGTCGGCAGCGGCCTGCTCTGGGCCACGCCGTTCGGGCTCTGGGCCGGCAGGGTGGCGTCGTCGGACTCCCGGTTCCACTGCAGGGCGCCGTTCTGGCCGCCCATGCGCAGGTCCTTGCCGCCGTCACCGCTGTCCTTCAGCGCCGCGAACGCGACGTGCTGGGCGGGCAGGGCGGTGGTGTGGCGGACGTAGAACCGGCCGTACCAGACCGAGCCGAGACCGCTGAGGTCCTTGGCCGGCTTGACCAGGACGTGGTTGCAGTAGCCGCCCTTGCCGTCGATGCGCACCGACTTCGAGCCGCTGTGGGCGACCGACGAGTCGACGGTGGCGGTGCCGGAGCCCTGGCAGTTGGCGTAGGACGTGCCCCAGACGCCGGATACGGTGGACCCGGTCTGGCTCTCGAACCCGTCACAGAACGCGGCAGTGGTGCAGGTCTGCCCGCCCTGGGTCGGGCCCGTGCTGGCGCTGGCGCTGGCGCTCGCCGAGCGGGACGGCGAGGACGAGGCCGTCGGCGAACCCGTCGTCGGGGTGCCGCCGTTCGCGGCGCAGGACAGCGTGGGGGCGGTGCCCGCGCTGCCGTTGCCGAGCATGCCGAAGTTGGTGCTGCCGCCCGCCGGTATCGCCCCGTTCCAGCTGACGTTGGCGGCGCTCACCGCCGTGCCGGACTGGGTGACAGTGGCGTTCCAGCCCTGCGCGACGGTCTGGCCACCGGTGTAGTTCCACCCGACCTTCCACGAGGAGGTCGGCGCGGTCCCGGTGTTGGTGACCTTGATGTCGGCCTGGAAGCCGCCCGACCAGCTGCTGGTGACCGTGTAGCTCGCGGTGCACCCGGCGTTGCCGCCGCCCGTGTTCCCCGGGCTGGAGGAGGAGGCGCCAGGGCTCGACGGGCTCGACGGGGGCCGCGACGTCGGACCGCCGTTGGTCGGGGTCGCCGTCGAGCCGGGGTTGCCGTCGCCGACGCCGGTGACCTGGCCGTTGCCGCCGTCGAATGTCACGTCCGAGCAGCCGTAGAACGTCTCTGTGCTGTCCGAGCGCGACCAGACCGAGTAGATGATGTGCCGGCCGGACTTGCCGGTCGGCAGCTTCCCGGACCAGTAGTAGTGCCCGTCGTTGGTGCCGACCGAGCCGACCTGCGGCGGGTTCGTCACCTGCAGGAACGGCGTCGACTCCAGCGAGTTCCAGGTGATCGGCTGGCTCGGGTCGAAGCCGTCCTTGGTGACGTACAGGTAGAACGTCCCCGGGTGGGCGGCCCAGTTGCTGTAGTCGAACTCCATGGTCGCGCCGGCCGTCAGGTGCGTCAGCGGCCAGTCGGTGCGGACCAGGTCGAAGCCCGAGAAGTCGTACAGCTTGGCGTCGGCGCTGCACATCTTGTTGTCGGGGATGAAGCCGGCCGTGCGCCCGGCCCCGTCGGAGCGCAGCATCGCGAACCAGTTGTACAGCGAGTTCGTGCCCTGCTGCGCCACGGCGGCGGCACAGGCCGGGTTCTTCGGCTGGATCGCGCCGGTGGCGTTGAGGCCGTCCTTCCAGCACAGGTACTGGCGGCTACCCGGCTGCATCAACGCGCCGTGCGCGGACGCCGGGGTCGCGAGCACCACGACCGCGCCGGTTCCGGCCATGGCCGCGGCGAACCACAGCGCGAGTCTTCGTCGTATCGTCATGCCCAACCTTCCATCCCATCGAGGGCAGTCCATTGCCCGGATTGAAGGCCGCTGACCAGCGAATTGACAATTCCGAAACAGGTTTCGCGCGCTCGGGCGGGCAAAAACGGTGAAAGATTCATCACCGGGCGCTGGAATCCTGCACGTGCGAATGGATAGGCTTCCGTCGCCCCATGGGCCATTTGTCCGTGTCACATTGTCAATCCCTCGTATACGTGGAGTACGGATGAGTTCGGCACCCCTGCGCGTCGCCATCGTCGGATCCGGCATCGGCGGGCTCGCCGCCGCGATCGCCCTGCAGGCCAAGGGCCACGAGGTCGAGGTGTACGACCAGGCGAGCGAGCTCTCCGCGATCGGCGCCGGCATCGCGCTCGGCGGCAACGGCATGCGCGTCCTCGACGACCTCGGCGTCGGCCGGGCCGCCCGCGACGTCGCCAGCAACCTGCAGCGCATCCAGTTCCACCACTGGCAGACCGCCGAGATCTTCTACGAGCACCCGATGGGCGACTGGTACGACAGCAAGATGGGCGGCCCGTTCCTGGGCATCCACCGCGGCGACATGCACCAGGTCCTGCTCGACCGGTTCGACGGCACGCCGCACCTCGGGCACCGGGCCGCCGCCGTGCACGAGGACCCCGGCGGCGCCGAGATCGAGTTCGCCGACGGCACCAAGGTCCAGGCCGACGTCGTCGTCGGCGCCGACGGCCTGCGCTCCGCCGTGCGCCACCACGTCGCCGGCCCCGACGAGGCCGTGTTCTCGGCGATGAGCTGCTTCCGCGGCCTGGTCCCGGCCCAGAAGGTCCCCACCTCGGAGTCGATGGGCCTGACGTTCATGCTCGGCCCGGGCCGGCACCTGGTCATCTACCCGGTCCGCGGCGGCGAGCTGATCAACTTCGTGGCGTACGTGCCCGATCCCGAGTGGACCCTCGAGTCGTGGTCGTCCAAGAGCGAGCCGGCCGAGGCGGTCGCCGCGTTCGCCGGCTGGAACGACACCGTGATCTCGATGCTGTCGAACGTCGAGGAGGTCGGCCGCTGGGCCCTCTACGACCGCGAGCCGCTGCGCAAGTGGAGCACCGACCGGGTCACGCTGCTCGGTGACGCCGCGCACCCGATGCTCCCGCACGCCGGGCAGGGCAGCAACCAGGCCATCGAGGACGCCGCCGCGCTTGCCGCGTTCCTGTCCGCCGACGGGCTCTCGACCGCCGAGGGGCTGCAGCGGTACGAGCAGCTGCGCAAGGCCCGCACCCGCAAGATCCAGATGGGTTCGCGGGGCAACGCCGCCTGCTTCCAACTGCCCGACGGCCCCCCGGCCGACGAGCGCAACGCCCGCCTGCAGTCGCTGCCCGACAACGTAGCCTGGATCCACGGCTACGACATCTTCGCGGACCTGCAGGAGACGAAGTAAAACACCGGCTTCCCGAATGCCCCCCGGACCTGCACCCGGAAGCGCTCCCCGCCCGGCTCCACAGCTGGGCGGGCTCGCCCGTCATGCGCAACCTGGTGGCCGCGTTCAACGGCAAACTGCCTGATGCGGTGGGTACCGCCGGTCTCCTGGCCTGGCTCGACGAGTTCTCCGACACCCACTGGAACTTCCGCGGCCGCCTCGGCGGCGCCGAGCGCGACCGGGTCCGCGTCGACCTGGACCCCGCCCACGCGGCCGCCGCGCTGACGGCCGCCGAGGGCCTCGGGCTGACCGACAGCATCGAGCCCCCGCACGCCGGCTACGACCACCTGCTCATCCTCGGCGGCCTGGCCCCCGCCTGCCTGCAGCGCACCGAGCACGCCGCCCGCCTGGCCGCCACCCGCCGCATCGGCACGGTCACCGCCCTGGGCAGCCTGCGCCCGCTGGGTCCCCCGGAGCGCCAGGTCCCGGGGGTCGAGGCCGCCGAGACCGAGGCCGACGCCCTGGCCGCCGGGGTCCGGGCCGCGTTCGACCGGCACGTGCCGGTCCTGGTCGCCCCACCCCGCGACCCGGCCGCGCCACGCGCGAACACGGCCGACACTTACGAGCACTGGGCCGCCGTCGCCCGGCCGCGCCCGGAGCAGCGGATCCTGATCGTCACCTCGCCGATCTACGTACCGTTCCAGCACTGCGACGCCATCCGCATCCTGGCCCTGCGCTACCGCTGCGGCATCGACACGGTCGGCTTCGACCCGGCCCGCGCGACAACGCCCCAGCCGCCCGGGGCCGCGGCCCCGGACCGCTACCTGCAGGAGATCCGCTCCGCAATCCGCGCCGCCCGCGCCCTGCACACCGCGGCGACCGGCACCCATGCCTGACACCTGGCTGCACGACCTCACCGCCCAGGCCCCCATGCCCGCCGTGGCGGTCGCCGTGTTCGACCGGGACGCCACGGTCGCCGAGAGCGTGCACGGCGTGGCCGACCTGACCACCGGGCGGCCGGTCACCCGCGACTGCTGGTGGGACCTGGCCAGCCTGACGAAGGTCCTGGTGACACTCCCGGCCGTGCTGCGGCTGGGCCTGCCGCGGGACCGCCCGATCGGCGAGCTGTGGCCCCGTGCGCGGGGCCGGGCCGCGGGCGCGTGCACGGTGGACGATCTGCTCGCCCACCGGTCCGGGCTCCCGGCGACCGTGCGGTTCTACGAGACTTTGCACGGCCCGGCGATCGTCGACGCCGCCCTCGGCACGGCCCGCTCGGCCCCCGAGCCGGTGTACAGCGACCTCGGGTACATCATCCTCGGCGCCCTGGTCGAGGACCTCACGGGCCGCCCGCTGGACGGCGGCGGCCTGCGCCTCGGCGGCCCGGTCGCGCCAGCGGTGGCCACGGAGCTGTGCCCGTGGCGGGGCCGGCTCATCTGCGGCGAGGTGCACGACGAGAACGCGGCCGCGCTCGGCGGCTACGGCGGCCACGCAGGCGCGTTCGGCACTCTGGACCTCGTGACCGCCGCAGCCCGCCGCTCACTGGGGCCGCTCCCGCCGCCGTGCCTGGCGCAGAACTCGGCCGGTGAGCGGTTCGCGGCGGGCTGGTGGCTCCACCCGGCCCGCGGCCTCGGCGGACCCGGCGCGGGCCGCGACGGCTTCGGCGCCTCCGGCTTCGTCGGCAACCGGATCTGGTTCGAACCTTCGCGGGGGTACGGCGTCGTCGTCCTCAGCAACCGCATCCACCCCACCCGCGGCGACCGCACCCCGTACGCCGCCTGGTGCGACGACCTGCTCACGCGCATCGCCACCGAGCTCACCTGAGACGGTTCTCAGGGGCCGGGCTCCGGCGGACCTCCGGGTCGTGTCGGGGTTCTGCCCGGATGTCCGTTCCCGCCCCGGCGACAACGCTCGTGGCATGACCTCGACCTCGTTTGTGCGCGCCGGTGCCCTGGTGGCGCCGGCGCTGCTGTTCGGGTACGGCACCCTGCGCCTCATCGACCGCAGCGACGGCCGCATGGACAAGGGCGCGTGGATGTGGAACACGGGCCACGTCATGTTCTTCATCGCCATGGCCCTGCTCGCCGCCCTGGCCGTCGGCGCCCGCGCCCGGCTGCCGCTGCGCGCCTTCGGCAACCGCCTCGCCGCCAACCTGGCCGTCGTCGCCACGCTTGTCGGCGGCCTGGCGTTCCTGTGGGTCATCACCGGCGACCTGTTCCCGTCGTTCCGCGACGCCGCCCCGCTGCCCACCGCCCTGGCCGTCGCCGGCAATGCCGCGTTCATGCTCGGCCTGCTCACGCTGCTGATCCAGCTGGTCCGGGCGACCCGCCTGCCGGCCTGGAGCCCGGTCGCCGTGCTGTTCGCGTTCCTGATGATCGCGGTCAGCCTGGACACGATCCCGGTCGCCGCCGTGCTGCTGTTCGTGGGCCTGCTCCCCCTCTCCAGCGACCGGGCACCGCTCAGCGGCTCCGGCCCACGGCTCGCCCGCGGCTGAACCCGCCGGCCGTCTTCAGGTCCTCGTCGGCCTCCATGGTTCACGGCTCCAGGCGCTTGTAGAAGAAGCTGCAGGGCTCGAGCGTGCCGTCCGGGTCGGTGGCGTAGCCGGGCACGATCCCGAAGCGGGTCCAGCCCGCGGTCTCGTACAGCCGCTCGGCCGGGCTGCCGGTCACGGTGTCGAGCAGCAGCAGCGTGGCCCCGGCCGCGGCGGCGGCCCGCTCGGCGGTGTCCAGCAGGGCCCGGCCCAGGCCGCGGCCGCGGTCCCGGCTGTGCACCATGAGCTTGACGACCTCGGCCCGGTGGCGGCCGTTCGCCTTCGGCTCGAGCGCAAGGCTCACCGTGCCGGCGAGCCCGGCCGGGCCGTGCACGGCCCAGACGTGCAGATCCCCGGCCCGCACGGCCGGTTCACGGCTGCGCCACCAGGCCGCGGCCTCGGCGGCGGCGAACGGCTTGCGGAACCCGACGGACGCGCCGTGCGCGACGACGTCGGCGAGGACCTCCGCGAGAGCGGGAACGTGCTCGGAGTACAGCTGCGGGGTGAGCCGGGTGATCACCGGGGACATCGCGGGCTCCTCAGGGCAGGACGATGAGCAGGACGTAGCGGACCTCGGCCGGGGCGGAGTTGACGAAGCGGGAGGCGCCCCACAGCCGGTACCGCAGGCAGTCCCCGGCCCCGACGCTGTGCACGGTCTCACCGACGGTGAGCTCCAGGCCGCCCGCGAGGACCCACAGGTGGTGCTCCAGGCCCGCGACCGGCGGCACCGGATAGGCGATGTCAGCGCCGGGCTCCAGCACACCCTCGATCACCTCGCCGCGCAGCCCCGGGTGCGGCGGCGACACGGACCGGCGGGTGAACCCTGTCACCCGGTCCCGCCACACCGGCTGCATCGCCGCCGAGACGAGCTGCGGCGGCTCCGGCTCGACCTCGGCGAGGAGGCGGGACATCGGCATCCCGTATGCGCCGCACAGCCGGCCCAGCAGCGCCGCCGTCGGGCTGATCTCGCCCCGCTCCAGCCGTGACAGCGTCGACCGGCTGATCCCGGTGTGCTGGGCGAGCTCGTCGAGGGACCAGTCGCGCTCGCTGCGCAGCTCACTCAGCCGTGCGGCCAGCCGGGCCTCCAACTCGTCTCCCATATATGGGACGCTATCCCATATCCGGGACACGGTCGCTGTGGTGGTCGTCACGGCCGCCTGGCACGATCGGGCCATGACCGACGTGTCCATCACGAGCCGCCACGGGGCGATGCCGGCGTACCTGGCCGAGCCGGACGGGCCGGGACCGTTCCCGGGCGTGGTCGTCATTCACGATGCCATGGGCATGGGCAACGACACCCGCGCTCAGGCCGACTGGCTGGCCGGCGAGGGCTACCTGGCGCTGGCTCCGGACCTGTTCTTCTGGGGCCGCCCGCTGACCTGCCTGCGCACGGTCTTCGCCGACGTACGCCGCCGCTCCGGCCCGACGTTCGACGACGTGGATGCCACCCGCGCCGTCCTGGCCGCCGACCCGCGCTGCACGGGCCGCATCGGCGTCATCGGCTTCTGCATGGGCGGCAGCTTCGCCCTGCTCCTGGCCCCGGGCCACGGGTTCGCCGCGGCCAGCGCGAACTACGGCATGGTACCGAAGGACGCCGCCGACCTCCTGCGCGACGCCTGCCCGGTGGTCGCCGGATTCGGCGCCCGCGACCTGACCCTGCGCGGCGCGGCCGCCCGCCTGGAGTCGGCACTGACCGTGTGCGGCGTGCCGCACGACGTGCACGAATACCCGGACGCCGGCCACGGCTTCCTGAACGACCACGAGTCCGCCGGCGACCCGATCCCCCTGATGGTCCGCTTCAGCCGCCCACTCCTGCGCTACGGCTTCCACGAGCCCTCAGCCATCGACGCCCGCCGCCGCATCACCACCTTCTTCGCCGAGCACCTGCGCTGAGCCGCACCGATCCGCGCTCGCCCGCAGGTGAGCCGAAGCAGTTTAACCCTTTGCCTAAACCCATTAGGGAGACGTACCGTCGAACCGTGGAACCCGTCACCGAATCCGACCTGCGCGCGGCCTTCGTCAACTGCTCCAAGGGCGAGGCGCAGCGCGCGTACATCCCCCGTGACCTGGCCGAGCGCCGCTGGGCCGACCTCGACTTCCTGGGCTGGCGCGACCCGGGCACGCTCGACCGCTCCTACCTGGCCGCCGAGCACGACGGCCGGCTGGTCGCCGTGGCACTGCGGATCGCCCAGCAGCAGCGCAAGTTCCTCGCCCGCGGCATGTGTTCGCTGTGCCTCACCGTGCACCCGGGCAACGGCGTGTCGCTGATGACCGGGCGGCGCACGGGCAAGGCCGGGCGCAACGGGGACTCGGTGGGCCTGTACCTGTGCACCGATCTGCACTGCTCGCTGTACATCCGCGGCATCCGCAAGCCGAACACCGGCGGCCGGATGGACGAGACGCTCACCGTCGACGAGCAGGTCGAACGGCTCACGGGCAAGCTCACCGCGTTCCTCGACCGGCTCACTGACCGCACCGCCGAACGGGCCGCCGGCGTCGCTGAGTGATTCACAGGTTTCCTCAGCGTCGTCACAACGAGGGAGCGCAGCCTGAGGCGTATGGCGATCGGGGAAGCATCGAAGATCGTACGCTGGTATGCGTACACGGGCTGCCTGGCGGTCGTGCCGTTCGTCGTGGCCGGGTTCCGGCTGCCCTGGTACGGCACGGCGGTCGTGCTCAGTGCGGCGCTCGCCGCCTGGGGTGTGCTCCTCACACTGATCCGGCCCGCCACGGCGTCGATGCCGCTGCCGGGCGTGTGGGCCGCGGCCGGGCTGCTCACCGTGTACGGCACGGCCATGCTCCTGCTGCACGGCACGGTCAGCCCGGGCGCGGTGGCGGCCGGGGGCTACGGCTGGGCGCTGCTCGTGGCGGCGCTGTCCTATCAGCGCCGGTACAGCGCCGCCGTGCGTTCGGCCGCGGCCGCCAGCAGGGCCCGCAGCTCGGCCGGGGCGACCGCCTCGACCTCAGGACCAAGAGCCAGCAACTGGGTGTACGCGACAGGCACCGACTCCACCGGCAGCGCGACGGTGACCCAGCCGTCCGCGCCGGGCGGCCCGGCCCCCTCGACCGCCTCCCGGTAGGCGACCGCCTCCACGGCGTAGCGCAGCGCCCGTAGCCCGGCCGGGCTCAGCCGCACGGTCACCGTGTCGCGCAGCATGGCCCGCTCGAACTCGGCCGCTCGCCGTTCCCAGAACGACGGCAGATCGAACGCATCGTCCCGCGCGAACCGCGCATCCGTCACGGTCACCGCACGAATCCGGTCCACCCGATAGGTCCGCGGCCCGACCGGACCGGTGCGCGCACCGAGCCCCGTCCCGCCGCCCGGGACCGTTCCCGCATGGCCGGTGTCGGCGGGCCGGGCGACGACGTACCAGACGCCGTGCTTGAGGACCAGACCGAGCGGCTCGGCGGTGCGGTGCACCTCGCCGCCGCGGCCCGCGTACGTGAGCTCGGCGACCCGGTCCTCCCACACGGCCCGGGCCAGCTCGGCCAGGAACGGCGGCGGCTGCGGATCCCGGAACCAGCCGGGCGCGTCGAGGTGGAAGCGCTGCCGCCCCTGGGCCGCCGCCGCCCGCAGCGGACCGGGCAGCGCCGCCGTGACCTTCAGCTCCGCCGCGGCCAGCGCTTCACCCAGTCCCATGTCCCGCGCCGGACCGGGCAGCCCCGAGAGGAACAGGGCCTCCGCCTCGGCCCGGCTGAGCCCGTTGAGCCGCGTCCGGTAGCCGTCCAGCAGCCGGTACCCGCCGGCCCGCCCCTGCTCGGCGTAGACGGGCACCCCGGCCGCGGACAGGGCCAGGATGTCGCGGTAGATCGTGCGTTCGGAGACCTCGAGCTGGGCGGCGAGCTCGGCCGCCGTGCGTGACCCGCCGGACTGCAGCAGCAGTACCAGCGAAATCAGCCGGGAGACGCGCACCGGCTAACGGTAGTCGTCGGGCCGGACGAACCCCCCGGCCTCGTACCGCCAGAAGTCCGGCCGGCTGCCGTCCGCGTCGGTGAGCCCGTACTCCCGGGCCAGGTCCGCACTCGACAGCGACGCCCCGTTCCACCGCGCCCGGTCCGGGTCCGCGGCCAGCGCGGCGACCCCGCGCCCGACGTACGCCGGCGACTCCGACATCGCGAAATGCGGATCCTTCGCGGCCCCCTCCCGCCAGGTCGCCTCGGTGACGCCGAAGTGCTCGAGCATCAGCTCCGAGCGCAGAAACCCGGGCGTCACCGACACGGCCGTGCCGCCGACGGATCGCAGCTCCTCGGCGAGTGCGAACGCCATCCGGTTCACCGATGCCTTGGCCAGGTCGTAGAAGAACGAGACCCGGTAGCGCTCCCGGTTGTACTCGGCCGTGCCGTCGGTCATCTCGACCACGAGCCCGCCCGGCCTGCCGGTGAGCAGCGGCAGCGCCGTGTGGCTGGTGATGATGTGCGTGTCCACCGCGAGCCGCAGCAGCCGCAGCCCGCGCTCGAGGTCGTCCTCCCACAGCCGCTTGTCCCAGGCGAACATGCCCTCGGCGCCCCAGATGTCGTTCACGAGCACATCGAGCCGCCCGTGCTCGTTGCCGATCCGTTCGACGACCGCCCGCACCTGCCCCGGGTCGAGATGGTCGGCCGCGATCGCGATCCCGGTGCCCCCGGCCGCGGTCACGAGCTCGGCCGTCTCCTCGATGGTCTCCGGCCGCCCGTACTCCGATCGCTGTGCCCGCGTCGTGCGCCCCGTGCAGTACACGGTCGCGCCCTGGACGCCGAGCTGCACAGCGATCTGCCGTCCGGCCCCACGGGTGGCCCCGGCCACGAGCGCAATGAGTGTCTCAGTCATGCCGTGACCATCCCAGCAAACCCTGACACGGTGCGTCACCCTTTCCCGGGCCCACGCCAAATGCCCGTGTGGGTGTACCGCCTCACCGTCGCCGAGCGCCGAGCGTTCAGGCGCCGGGCCGTCCCCCGAACCGCCACGGTGAGGCGGCGATCGTCCCGGACCCGGCGCCCGGGAACATCGACACGGCGGCCTCCGCGGTGCCCGCCTGCACGCAGGCAACCAGCCCGATCACGCCGTCGTCGGCCAGCCGCCGCAGCCGCCCGAGCACGATCACGTCACCGCGGTCGTCCGGGAGCACGGGGTCAGCACCATCGGCGATGACGAGAAACCGCGGCCCGGCCGGCCCCGGGAACGCCCACATGGACCGCCCGAGCAGATCCTCGAACCGGCACACGGTCATCGCCGCGTAGACCCCGCCCCGCCAGTTGGGCTCCGACTCCGCGAACTCCCGGGCCGCATCATCCGACGGCAGCTCGACGACGTGGATGCTCCCGGTAGCGGTCTCCAGGTCGTCGGTGAGCGTCGGCCCACGCGCATACAGCCGATCGGCGAACCCGTCCATATACGCCCAGTGCGCCTCAACCAGCTCGTCCCGCAGTGCCGCGGACCCGACCCGGTCAATGCAGTAAACGAAGTACATCATCCCCCCCACCCTAGGTTCTGTCTCGCGGATCATGGTTGGTCGCGTACGGCCTGGAGCCAGTCGAGCATTTCGACCAGGTCGAGCGTGGCTTGGTAATGGCTGCCCAACAGTCGTAGCGGGTGGCGAGTCCGCGCCAGTGTTCGCGCCGGTTGAAGCCGCGTTCCACGAAGGAGTCCGGGCGTTTGCGGGGTCGGCCCCGCCGGGCGGGTTCGTCACCGACACCTGCTCCAGCAGCGGCGCGAGCTGGCGGATGTCGGCGGCCCGGCCCGGTGTGATCTGGGTGGCAAGGGGCCGGCCTCGCCCGTCGGACAGGGTGTGGACCTTCGCCCACCACGGGACCGTCCGATGCCCTGCCGTGCCTGCGATACGTCGGCGTCGAGCCCCCTTGATGGGCACTGGCCGCGTGCTGGTGCACCCGCACGACGGTGGAGTCCACCTGCGCGTCCCAGTCGATGTCGCCGTCTGCCTCGGCAAGCGCGACGACCTGTTGTTTGAGCAGGGCCCAGGTACCGTCGGCAGCCCATCTGCGGAACCGCTGGTACGGCGTCTTCCCCGGCCCATGCCGTTCCGGCAGGTCACGCCACGGCGACCCGGTCCGTTTCACCCAGCAGCTCGCATTGATCACCTGACGGTGATCACGCCAACGGCCACCACGAGTGGGTTGCGCTGGCAGCACCAGTACAACGAACCAAACCCATGATCCGCGAGACAGAACCTAGAGGCGCCCGACCACCCCACTCACCGCCGGCCGACGTCCGCCCGGGCCCGCAAACGCGCACGGCCGACCGACATCCCGCACCGGACGGCCAAGCCCCACCGGCGCCCAAGCCCCTGCCGCATATGCCCCTGGCGCACCGGGCGACCGCAACCGCCCGCCCGCACCCCCGGCCGCAACCGCCCGACTACCGGGCCCGAACTGACGCGGTTCGGAGCGAGCGCTCACCGGCGGTGATCCTGATCCGGATGCGGGCTGCGCGCTACGCTGGCAATCGATGGCCGACAGCCCCGACACCCCGCACGACGCCGTCATCATCGATCTGGACGCGTTCGACCCGAGCCAGGCGCAGGCGGCGAGCTCCACCACGCCGTCCGGCGCAAGCGGCCGATGGCCGAGCCGGTCGGCCGACGCACGGCGGGACGGACGAGCCGACCGCCGCGAGCCGACACGAAGCCCGGCATCCGGAGCCCGCCCCCTGATGGGCCGCCGCACACCCCTGACCCGCGCCGCCGTCATGCTCGGCCTGGCTCTGGCCGTCGGCATCCCTCAATCCACGGCCCCCGCCCTCCTGAGCCGCGGCCGCCCGGTCCCCCTCCCGAGCTTCTGCACCGGCACCCCGATCCCCGGCGGCCGCCTCGACATCGTCGAGAACGACAGCTACACCATCCTCGACGCCACCACGAACACCATCGTCAACACCGGCCCCTGCCCTCGCGGCACCGGCACCCGCTCCAACACCCGGACCCGCACGAGCACCGGCATGGCCGACTGAGACCACCCGCCCGCCGCCCGGGCCGGCAGCCTCACCCGCCCGGCCACTCGTCGAGCAGGTACAGCCGGATCAGCGCCGCATGCGACAGCGGCGAGCGCAGGTCGGCCACGTCACCGTTCGTCGTGTAGTCCAGCAGCGTCACCGGGGCCGCGGCGGCCAGCTCGCGGAGCTTCGTGAGCTCGGCGGAGACGTGGTGGTCGAGGACGTGGCGATACGCCGGGAGGTAGATGCGGCGGCGGGCCGTCCCGTAGTCCAGCAGGTCCGGGGCGTCCAGGCCCGCCCGGTGGCCGCGAACCGGGCCGTAGCGGCGCACCGTGCGCTTCAGGCCGGTCATCCGGGTGGTCTCCAGCAGCGCCCGGTCGACGTCGGCGGACTCGAACACCTTCAGGGCCTGCCAGATCGCCTCCACCGACGTGCCCGTCGCGCCCGGGCTCAGGGGGACCGGGATGCCGCCGTGCGGATAGAACGGGCTGAAACGCACCCACGGGTATGGGCCGCGGGAGGTGACGTCGACGACGGCGTCGGTGGTGGTCTTCGCGGACTTGCTGTTGTGGTGCACGACCCGGATCTCCATGCCGCGCATTCTGCCCGCCGGGTACGACAGTTTTCGGCACGCGCCGGTTGGGTACGCCGGTGGACGCGACGAAGGAGGAAGATGTGCCGCAGCACGACATGCGTCTGCAGTTTTCACTCGAACTGCCGCGCGACGCCGCACTGGTGCGCGACGCCCGGCGAACGCTAGACGGGGCCCTCGCCGGTGCCGGCGTGACGGAGGAGTGCCGCGACGACATCCGGCTCGCGCTCACCGAGGCGTGCGGGAACGTGGTTTCGCACGCCAATCTCGCCAGCGGCTACCACATCGACGTCACTGTCGATGACGGCGAGTGCGTGATCGAGGTCACCGACGACGGTGGCGGCTTCAACCCGGCGCGGGTGCCGCCGGTTGAGCCAGTGGAGGCCGGGCATGAGCCCGGGCACCTCAAGGAGAGCGGGCGCGGCCTGCAAGTCCTCGCCGCCGTGGTGGAGCGGCTCGACGTGGTGTCGGTCGAGGACACGGGCACGCTCGTCCGGTTCAGCAAGCACCTGACGTGGGACCCGGCCCCGCGGCAGGAACCGTGAGTGAACGGACACCCGGGCCCGTCTGGACGAGAGTAATCCGCCGTTCGGACGTATGCTTGCCCGGGCAAACGGCCAGTTGTACAACGAGTGCACAAACAGACGAAGGGGCGGGACGCCGATGCAGGTCACCTCGACGGTCGAGGGGTCGCGCGCCGTGGTCACGGCGAGTGGCGAGCTGGATGTCGCCACGGCCCCCGAGCTGCGCGCCTACCTGCACAAGATCGTGGATGAGGGTGCTTCGACGCTGATCGTCGACCTCAGCGACGTCGGTTTTCTCGACTCGACGACCCTGGGCGTGCTGATCAGTGTGCACAAGCGGCTGGCCGAGGCCGGCGGCGTGGTCGAGCTGGTCATCCCGCACGCGCGCCTGCTGCGCATCTTCCAGATCACCGGCCTCGACCGGGTGTTCACGATCCACAGCTCACTGACGGCCGCCGCCCAGTAGGGCACTGTCGGGCGAAGGGCGGCCGTACACGGCGTTGAGCACCTGCATGGCCGCCCCCGCCGCAATGACGTCGCTGCCCAGCGCCGACACGGACACGTCGACCGTGAGCCAGTCGGCGCGGGGCACCTCGAGACGTACAGCCGCGGCAATCGCCGCAAGGTAGACGTCGCGGTGGCGCAGCAGGTCCGCGCCGGCCAGCACCACGTGACCGACGTCGGTGGTCTGCAGCAGGTTCACCACGCCGACGGCGAGCAGCCGGGCCGCGTGCGGCAGGTCACCGCGGGCCACGGCCGCGTCGTGGAGCACCTCCAGGCAGCCGCGCCGCCCGCACACGCACGCCGGCCCGTCCAGCTGCATGACCGTGTGCCCGAACTCGCCCGCATTGGTGTGCGCCCCCCGGTACGCGGCCCCGCCGAGCCACAGCCCGGCCCCGATCCCGGACTCGACCATGATGAGCACGCCGTCGCGAAAATCCGCACCGCGCCGCCACGCTTCGGCGGTCACGCCGGCCGTGACGTCTTTGTCGAGGTGTACTGCCAGTCCGAGCTCCCGGGCCGCCAGTTCGCGCAGCGGCACGTCGTGCCAGTGCCGGAGCCGATGGGCGTCGCGGACGATCCCGTTCGCGTGGTCGAGCGGCCCGACCATGCCCAGCCCGAGCCCGAGAACGCGGGCCGGGTCGACCGGGCCGTCCCGGAACAGCACGGTCCGCGCCGTGCCGATCGCGGCCAGCAGTTCGCCGGGCGTGAAGTCGACCGGGAGCGGTGCCCAGGACCGGGACAGCACGGTCCCGAGCAGATCCGTGAGCACCAGCCGCACGCCGGTCCGGGCCACGTGCACACCGATCGCGAACCGGCTCCCGGCCACGATCCGGTACATCGTCGCCGGCTTGCCGACCCCGCCGCGGCGCACGCCGGCCGGCTCGATCAGCCCGTCACCGGTGAGCCGGGCCAGCACCTTCGACACGGCCTGCGGCGTGAGGCCGGTCGCCGCGGCGATCGACGCCCGGTCGAACGCGGGCGCCGTGCGGGCCAGACCGACGACGAGCGCGTCGTTGTACCCGCGCAGGTAGCCGAGGCCGGCACCGGGCGTGTCCATGCCCACAGCCTATAACGCAACAGCGTTGCTAAACTGCCCCCATGGAGGACATGACGACGGTTCGCCGCTGGACCGCGCTGCTCGCCCTGTCGCTGGGCGGCTTCGGCATCGGCCTGACCGAGTTCGTCGCCATGGGTCTTCTGCCCGACATTTCACGAGATTTACTGCCGCAGTTGTACGCCCAGTCGTCTGCGAAGGCCGTAGCGCACGGCGGATGGATGATCACCGCCTACGCGCTGGGCGTGGTCGTGGGAGCGCCGACGATCGCGGCGCTCACCGCGCGGCTCCCCCGCAAAACGCTCGTCGTCGGGCTGCTGGGGCTCTTCACCCTCGGTACCGTCGCATCCGCTCTTGCTCCGGGCTTTCCGCTCGTGCTCGCCGCCCGCTTCGTGGCCGCACTGCCGCACGGCGCCTACTTCGGCGCGGCCGGCCTCCTCGCGGCGGCCATCCTCGGCCCCGGCAGCCAGGGCAAGGGCTTCGCAGTGGTCCTCGGCGGCCTGACCGCCGCCAACGTCTTCGGCGTCCCGCTCATCACCCGGCTGGGCCAGGCCGCGGGCTGGCGCGTGGCGTACCTCGCGATCGCCGCCATGTTCGCCCTCACCCTCGTCTTCGTCCTGCTGAGCGTGCCGCACCAGCCCGCCGACCCGACCGGCTCCCCGCGCGCCGAACTCCGTGCGTTCCGCAGCCCGCAGGTATGGCTTGTCGCGACCACGGCGGCCGTCGGCTTCGGCGGCTTCTTCGCCATCGACAGCTACATCGCGCCCGTGACGACCCAGGTGGCCGGCCTGAGCGAGAGCACCGTGCCGTGGGTGCTCGTCGCGATCGGCCTCGGCATGACCGCCGGGAACGCTCTCGGCGGCTGGGCCTCGGACCGCAACCTGCGCCGCAGCCTCCTGTCCGGCTTCGTGGTCTTCATCGCGAGCATGGCCGCGTTCGCCGTGCTGGCCCACAACCCGTACACCCTGTTCCTGGGCGCGTTCTTCCTGGGCGCCGCCGGCCTGTTCCTGGGCCCCGCCATGCAGTCGCGCCTGATCGGCGTCGCCCCGGGCGCCCAGCTCATGGGCGCCGCCGTGAGCCAGTCCGCCATGAACATCGCCAACAGCCTGGGCGCCGCCCTGGGCGGCCTGGTCATCGCCGCCGGCTGGGGCTACACCGCCCCGAGCTGGGTCGGCGTCGCCCTGGGCGCAACCGGCCTGGCCCTGGCCGCCGCGAGCTTCGCCCTGGACGCCCGCCGCCGCAACGCAACCCCAACCCCCGACCCCGCCCGACTCCAACCCACCCCCTGACACCGCACAGCCGCACGGCGTCCCGGTGGGCAAATGCGGCCGGTATGGCGTCCCGAGGGCGGAAAGTGCTCAGCCGGCCGGGCTCAGCGGGTGCGGTAGTTGACGCGCTGAGTCGGGCGGAACGGGCCCAGGATCACGCCGCGTTTCGCGCCGCCCCGGACGGCGAACTGGGTGCCCGGGCGCATGGCGACGCCGAAGATGCGGACGGGCCGGCGGACCTCGTACAGCGGTGAGAACGGCGGCTCGAAGTAGCAGGTGTCGCCGACCGGTGGCACGTGGTACCACAGGTCGCCGGTCTGCAGCCCGGCCTCGATCTGCGCCTGGATGGCCAGTGTCGCGCCCGGGCTGGGATCGGTGCGCCACATCTCGATCAGGGCGTGGTGGGCGTGCGGATCCTGCTTCCAGCGGTTCAGGGTGGCTTTGTCCGTCATGCACCACACGTCGAAGCGCGGGCCGGCCAGCAGCGACGGCATCGCGGCCAGCTGGCCGACCTTGAACCACAGTTCGAGCGCCTGCTTGAGGTTCTGCTCGATGAGCTCGTGCAGCCCGTGGTGGTGCCGCCCGGTCCGCAGCCCGGCCGCGTAGTCGGCCGCCGCCGAGGCCGCCGCGAGGTCCTGGCGCAGCCGGTTCACGGACGACTCGTACTGCGGCGGCACGCCCGTGCGGACCAGTGCGTGCACAGCCACCTCGGCGTGCTCCCGGACCGGGGCGACCGCGGCGTGCAGGGCGGTCAGGTGCTCCGGCGGGCAGACCAGCACCTCGGCCCACGCCGGCAGCGGGGCCGGGACGACGCTGAGCATCGCGATGTCGTACTCCGGGTTCGCCCGTGCCTGCCGCGCCCGCGACACCCAGTCCCCGACCGCGTGCAGCCAGGCCGCCGCCTGGTCGTAGGTCACCGGCGGCACGTATCCGGCGGTGGCGGGCCGCGCCTCGTAGTCCGCGTCGAGGAACCGCTCCCCCAGCGTCTGCAGCACGAACGCGTTCCATGCGGCGAGCAGCTGACTCGCGGCGGCCGGCGGGGCGGTCCACAGCGAAGGCAGCTGCTGGCGTAACTCGTCGGCCGCGAGGATCTCGTCGTACGCCGCTCGGCCCGCGGTGCGCAGCGCCTCCAGGTAGACGGTGTCCCGCTCCCCGGCCAGCCCGGCACGCAGCCGGGTCAGGAAGCCGGGTTGCTGAGGATCGGACATCCCAACAACGTAACGGGTGACATCCAGTCAGCTCGCCCGAGTGATCGGGCTCTCGACCTCGCCGAGCTCGCTCATGTCGACCCCGGCCTGCGCCAACAGCTCCGCGACCCGCCCGATCGTCAGAAAGTCGACGACGTTCTCACCGTGCACCAGCCGATACCACCGGGACCCGCTCGGATGCCGGACCGCCTCGACGCGCCACTCGCCACCAGCCGTCTCCATCGCGCCGATGACCTTCACGCAGGGAGGCTAACCCGCCCTGTGACCAGCGTGAAGGCGAGATCCACAAGTACAACGGTGTAATTCCGATAAGCGCTGCTCCACCGAGCGCATGGGCACAGCGAGGTATCGCCGATCCGAGCCGGCCGCCATCGCCTCCGTCGCCCGCAGCGCCGCCTGCGGGTGACGCATGTCGCTTGACTTGGATACCCCCAGGGGGTTTATGGTGGCGTAGTCTGGTACCCCCAGGGGGTAATGCGGCGAAGGAGTGACGATGCTGACGACGTACACGGTGACCGGAATGACCTGCACGCACTGCGTGAACGCGGTGACCACCGAGCTGGAGCAGCTCGACGGGGTGTCCGCGGTTCAGGTGGACCTGGAGAGCGGCGCTGTGACAGTGACAAGCGAGCGGGCCCTCGACGTCGAGTCGGTGCGGGCGGCCGTCGACGAGGCCGGCTACGCCCTGGCGGGCTGAGCGGTGCCGGCCCTCAACGGTCCATGGCTCCGGCTGGGAGCGTTCACGGCCGGCCTGGTGGCGGTGTTCGCGGCCGCGTACGGCGCCGGCAGCCTGGCCGGACCGGGTACACCGCCTCCCGTGCCGTCGCACGGCGACATGAACGCCCACGACGCCGGCGCCGAGCACGGCGAAGCCGCGCACGACGGCGCTGAGTATCTGCCGGCCGGGCTGCAGGTGGCCGAGGCCGGGTATCGGCTGATACCGCTGACCGACAGCCTCAGCGACGGTGCCGAGTTCCGGTTCCGCATCGACGGGCCGGACGGGCGGCCGGTCACGGCGTACACCACCGCACACGGCAAGGAGCTGCACCTCATCGTGGTGCGGCGGGACCTCAGCGGGTTCCAGCACCTGCACCCGAGCCGGGACACGGCCGGGGTGTGGAGCGCGCCGGTGCACACGAGCGGGCCCGGGCAGTACCGTGCGTTCGCGGACTTCGTCCCGGCCGGGCGGGCCGAGGGGCTCACGCTCGGCGTCGACGTCGACGCGCCCGGGGACTACCGGCCGGTGACGCTGCCGGCGGCCGGGCGTACGGCGCAGGTCGACGGCGGGTACACGGTCACCCTCGAAGGCGACCTGGTCAGCGGGGCCGCCTCGGCGCTCGGACTGCGGATCGCGCGCAACGGTGTGCCGGTGACGGACCTGGAGCCCTACCTCGGCGCGTACGGGCACCTCGTCGCGCTGCGCGCGGGTGACCTGGCGTACCTCCACGTGCATCCCGAGACGGGCCCGGCCGGGCCGCTCGTGCGGTTCGCGGCGTCCGTGCCGTCGGCCGGGCGGTACCGGCTCTATCTGGACTTCCAGCACGGTGGGACCGTGCACACCGCCGAGTTCACCGTGGAGGCCCGGTGATGGACGTGCAGCGGATCGAGCTCTCGATCGGGGGCATGACCTGCGCCTCGTGCGCGATGCGCATCGAGAAGAAGCTCAACCGGATGGACGGTGTCACCGCGTCCGTCAACTACGCCACCGAGACGGCAAGCGTGCAGTTCCCGGCGACCGTGACGCCCGCAGACCTGGTCGCGACGGTGGAGAAGACCGGCTACACCGCCGCCGTGTCGACGCCGGAACCGGTCGCGGAGCCGCGCGACGAACTCGACTCGCTGCGGCTCCGGCTGCTGGTCACGGCGGCCCTCGCGGTGCCCGTCATCGTGCTGGCGATGGTACCGCCCTGGCAGTTCACATACTGGCAATGGGCCTCGCTGACCCTGGCCGCACCCGTCGTCGTCTACGGCGGGTGGCCGTTCCACCGGGCCGCGTTCGTGAACCTGCGGCACGCGGCGGCCACCATGGACACGCTCGTCTCCGTGGGTACCCTCGCCGCGTTCGGCTGGTCGCTGTGGGCACTGTTCCTCGGGTCGGCCGGCGCACCGGGCATGACACACCCGTTCACCTTCGCCATCGAGCGCACGGACGGCAGCGGCGACATCTACCTCGAGGCGGCCGCCGGCGTCACCGTGTTCCTGCTGGCCGGGCGATACTTCGAAGCACGGGCCAAGCGGCGGGCCGGATCGGCGCTGCGCATGGTGCTCGAGCTCGGGGCCAAGGACGTCGCCGTGCTGCGCGACGGCCGGGAGCAGCGCGTGCCGGTGGCACAGCTGCGGGCCGGCGACCGGTTCGTGGTCCGGCCCGGCGAGAAGATCGCCACGGACGGCGTGGTCGACGAGGGCTCCTCCGCAGTCGACGCGAGCCTGCTCACCGGCGAGTCGGTGCCAGTCGAGGTCGGCCCGGAGTCGGCCGTGACCGGCGCGACGGTCAACGTCGGCGGCCGGCTGGTCGTGCGGGCGACCCGCGTCGGCGCCGACACCCAGCTGGCCCGGATGGCCGAGCTCGTCCGGCAGGCCCAGAGCGGCAAGGCCGCCGCACAGCGGCTGGCCGACCGGATCTCCGGCGTGTTCGTCCCGGTGGTGATCGCGCTGGCCGTGGCGACACTTGCATTCCGGTTAGGAGCCGGCGGGGGTACTGCCGCGGCTTTCACGACAGCAGTAGCCGTACTGATCATCGCCTGCCCGTGCGCGCTCGGCCTGGCCACGCCGACGGCGCTGCTCGTCGGGACCGGCCGCGGCGCCCAGCTCGGCGTGCTCATCAAGGGCCCCGAGGCCCTGGAACGCACCCGCCGGGTCGACACCATCCTGCTGGACAAGACCGGGACCGTGACCACCGGCCGGCTCGCGCTGGCCGACGTCACGGCCTCGCCCGGCGAGGACGCGGACGAGGTGCTGCGCATGGCGGCCGCGGTCGAGCACGCCTCCGAACACCCCGTGGGCCGAGCCGTCGTGCGCGCCGCAACCGAGCGCGGGCTGCCCCTGGCCGCGGTGACCGGATTCGGGAACGTTCCCGGCCTCGGCGTGCACGGCACGGTCGACGGCCGTGCGGTGCTCGTCGGCCGACCGGCCCTGCTGCAATCACACGGCATCGCCCCGGACGCGGCGCGCCCGCACGGCGGCGGGACGCAGACCGTGCGCTCGCACGGTGCAGCGCTGGAGTCGGCCCGCTCGAATGAGGGCGGGTCGGAGGCGGGCGGCATCCTCGTGGCCTGGGACGGGCGGGTGCGGGGGGCGCTGCGGGTCGAGGACGTCGTGAAGCCGGAGAGCGCACGGGCGGTACAACTGCTGCAGGGTCTTGGGCTTTCGCCTGTGCTGCTGACCGGGGATTCGGCGCATGTCGCACGGGCCGTCGCCGCGGAGGTCGGGATCGTCGATGTCGTCGCCGGGGTGCTGCCCGAGGGCAAGGTCGCGGCGGTGCGGGAGCTGCAGGCACAAGGGCGGGTCGTGGCCATGGTCGGCGACGGGGTCAACGACGCCGCCGCGCTCGCCCAGGCCGATCTCGGCATCGCCATGGGGACCGGCAGCGACGCCGCCATCGAGGCCGCGGATCTGACGCTCGTGCGCGCCGATCTGCTCGCGGCAGTTGACGCTCTTCGATTGGCACGGGCGACGCACAGCACCATCAGAGGGAATCTGTTCTGGGCCTTCGCCTACAACGTCGTCGGGCTCCCCGTCGCCGCGTTGGGGCTGCTGAACCCCATGCTCGCGGGCGCGGCGATGGCGTTGTCGTCGGTGTTCGTCGTGGCCAACAGCCTGCGCCTGCGGACGTTCCGGTCGGTCGGGTCGTGACGCCGGCGCCGGTCGTCGGCGGCCGGCGCCGCCTCCGGTGACGTCATACGGCACCGCTGGACTGCACCTCCGGCTGGGGCTGTCCGGGCCGACCCTGAGCGGAGACCTGGTCGGCGGCGCTGCGGAAGCGGCCGGGGGCCGTGCCGAAGCGCCGCTTGAAGGCTGCGGCGAACGCGAACTCGGACGCGTAGCCGACCCGCCGGGCCACCACCCGCAGCGGCACGTCGGACTCGCGCAGGAGCCGGGCCGCGAGCGTCAGCCGCCACCAGGTCAGGTACGCCTGCGGCGGCTGGCCGGCCAGCGCCGTGAACCGCCGGGCGAACGACGAGCGGGACAGGCCGCCCTCCCGGGCCAGCGCGGCCACCGTCCACGGCGCATCCGGGCGGCTGTGCATGGCCTCGAGCGCGGCCCGGACCGCGGGATCGCCGAGCGCGCCCGGCTCGTCGGCCCGGCCGGACCAGGCCCGCAGCGCGTGCAGGAACAGCAGGTCGAGCAGTGACGTGACGCCGATCCCGTCGACCCGGCCGCCGTGCTCGAGCTCCTCGACGAGCAGCTGCACCACGCGCTGCACGGCCGGCCCGGCGGCCAGGTGCACCAGGTCGGGCACCGTGCGCAGCAGTGGGTGGGTCCGGAGCCGGCCCAGCTCGTAGGCGCCGCAGATGACCAGCGTCGGCCCGGACAGTTCCGGCGCCGCGACGCTTGTCCCGATCCCGATCCCGGCTCCGTGCTCGCTCTCGGTCCCGGTCCCGGTCCCGGTCCCGGTCGTGCAGTGTCGCAGCGGTGTCGTGGGTGGGTCGGCCAGGGCGTGACCGCTCCCATCGGTCAGCAGCAGCACGTCGCCGGCCCGGAGTCGCACGGCGGGAGCGCCGGAGTCGGGAAGCAGCCAGCACGAGCCGCGCACGACGACCTGGATGCCCACCGCGCCCGGCACGGCGGCGAAGCGCTGGCCGAACGGCGGCGCCCACGACATCGCATTGGCCACCGGGCGGCCGGTGCGCAGTGCGGTCACCGCGTCGCTGAGTACGTCCATCGAGACGGGATCGTATGCCGCGCGGACGCGCAGACATGGGCCGGGCGCCGGGCGGCTCCTACGGTCGGGGTGTGAAGGCGATACGCATCCATGCATACGGCGACGCGTCAGTGCTCCGGCTCGACGACATCCCGGTCCCGGAGCCGGCGGGCGGTGAGGTGCTCGTGAAGGTCGCGGGCACCTCGTTCAACCCGTCGGAGATAGGCCTGCGCAACGGGTGGCTACGCGGGGTGTTCGACCTGCGGCTGCCGTACACGCCGGGCTGGGACCTGGCCGGTACGGTCGTGCACGGTGCGGGAGCGTTCACGGCCGGGCAGCCGGTGGTGGGGCGGGTCGACGGGGGTGCGGCGGCCGAATACACGGTGGCCGACCCGGCGCTGCTCGTCCCCGCGCCGGTGACAGTGCCGCTCGCGCACGCGGCGGCGCTGCCGGTCGCCGGGGTGACGGCCTGGCAGGCGCTGTTCGTGCACGCCGGGCGGGCGCTGGACGGGGCCCGCGTGTTCGTGAACGGTGCGGGCGGCGGGATCGGCGGCTTCGCCGTGCAGCTGGCCCACGGCGCGGGCGCTCACGTCACGGCGACGGCGAGCCCGCGCAGCGCCGGGACCGTGCGCGAGTTCGGGGCCGCGGCCGTGCACGACTACGCGCACGGCCTCCCGCCCGGGCGGTTCGACGTCGTGCTCAACCTGGTGCCGACGGACGACGACCTGGCCGCGCTCGTCGCGCCGGGCGGTGTGCTCGTCTCGGTGACGAACCCGTTCGCGCCGCCGGCCGTGCACTTCGTCGTGCAGAACAACCCGGCCGATCTCGCGCGGCTGGTGGGCCTCGTCGACGCCGGCGACCTGCGCCTGGACATCGCGGGCGTGCGCGGCCTGGCCGAGCTGCCCGCGGTACACCGGGCGGCGGAGTCGGGAAGACTGCGCGGCAAGACGATCATCACGCCGAGCGGCTGACCTGCGGCCACAGGAGCCGGGCGACGTCGAGCGCGCGGCTGGCCGGTGACCAGGTGTCGCCCGGGCTCCAGTTTTCGGCCGACCACACGTCGGACAGCACGGCCTTGACGAAACCCCAGGCGACCAGGCGTTCCAGGGGTTGATCGATGAGGTCGGCGAGCTGCTCGAGGCGGCCCGGGACCAGGGCGAGCAGCGCCGGGTCGCGGTCGTCGGGCTCGGGATTGAAGAGCCAGGAGCCTATTTCGTACCCCGGGTCGCCGCTCGCGCCGTGCGGGTCGATCGCCAGCCAGGGTGCCCGCGCGGCCGAGAGCAGGTTGTCGTGGTGCAGATCGCCGTGCAGCAGCACGGTGGCCGGGGCCGACGCGCACAGTTCCCGCATGAGCCCGGCGGCGGTGACCACCAGCTCGGCCGGGAGCGGCCCCGACACCGGGAACCGGGCCAGGTACCTGTCGAACGCGCCCGCTTGGAGCACCACGTCCGGCAGCGCGTCGCCCGGACGGTGCAGCTCGCGCATCACCGCCGCCACGGCCGCTGTCGCCTCGGCGTCCGCGACGTCCCGGGCCCGCACGCCGGGGACGGCCCGCTCGATCAGCAGGGCGCCGCGGGCGAGATCCGACCGCTGCAGGTGTACCGCACCGCGCCCGGCGAATGCGGTGAGAGCCCGGGACTCCTCGGTCAGTGCGTCGGCCTCGGGCACGCCGAGCTTGAGCACGGCCGGGGTGCCGTCAGCGGTGGTGACGGCGGTGACGTAGTGGTACGTCAGGTCGAACGGCTCACCCACCGTCAGGTCCCAGTCGGCGGCCAGGCCGTGCAGCGTCTCGGGCAGTGTCGCCAGCCAGCGCGCGCCGGCCTCGCCCCACACGGATGTCACGTGGCGGCGCAGCGTCGGCGGGATCACGCGTACGGCAGTGCGACGAGGGCCAGCACGTGGCGGGCCGGGCTGCCGGGCGGGGCCACGAGCGTGAGCTCCGTGCCGTGCGCACGGTGCCGGGCCCGGACCGCGTGCAGCGCCGCGACGCCCGCGCTGGCCAGGTGCGTCACGCCGGACAGGTCGGCCCGCAGCGGCACCGTGCCGCCGCGCGAGCGGTACAGCAGCTCGTGCTGCAGCCGTTCGGCGGTGGCGGCGTCGACCGGGCCGGTGATCGTGACGCCGGTACCGCTCCCACTGTCGGCGATCGACATGTCCTCGGACTCCTCCGGGTGGTGGATCGGCGCGGGCACGGCGTGGCCCAGCAGCGCGGCCGGGCGGGTGACCCGGTGGCGGAGCGTTGCGACGGTGCCGGTGCCGGTGCGGTCGAGGACCAGCTCGTCGACGAGCTGGCTGGACAGCGCCAGGCCGCGGCCGCGCTCGGACACCCGCCGCGGCTCGCGCCACGGGCCCGGGCCGGCGACCGTGATCTCGGCCGTGCCCACGGTGGTCAGGCGGGCGCCGACCGCGACGGAGCCGCCGGGCGGGGCGTGCTCGACCGCGTTCGTCGCCAGCTCGCCCACGGCGTGCTGCAGCGCGAACGCGTCCTCGTCGGTCACGGCGACGGTCTCCAGCCAGGTGCCGAGCGTCTTGCGCAGCGCGCCGAGGCGGGTCAGGTCGGCCGGGATCCGGGTGTCCAGCGCCTCGGCGGCCGCCGTGCGCTGCGCGGCCAGGAGTGTGATGTCGTCGCGGTACCCCGTGCCGCGCACGAGCAGCTCGACCGTCTGCGTGCAGGCGCGCTCGGCCGGGTTCGCCTCGGGCGCGTGCAGGGCCCGGCCGGCGACGGCGTCCGCGGCGACCCGGGCGAGTTCGTCGGATGCCTCGGCCACCGTGCGGCCGGGGCGCTCGATGATGCCGTCGGAGTACAGCAGCAGCACGTCGCCCTCGTCGAGCGACGCGGCGGCCTCGGGAAACTCACCGGCCGTGCCGAGGGGTGCGGCGCCGGACGGGCTCAGGTAGCACGGTTCACCCGACGCGGTGACGAGCAGCGGCGGCGGGTGGCCGGCCGTGCAGTATGTGACGGCGCCCGTGCGCGTTTCCAGGACCGTGACGCACACGGTCGCGGCCCGGGCCGCGGGCACCCGGCGAGCGAACCGGTCGGCCGCCGCGAGCGCCTCGGCCGGGCCCGCGCCGTCGTCGAGGCGGTCCTGGAGCACGGCCCGCAGCTGGCCCATCACGCCGGACGCGGCGACGCCGTGCCCGACCACGTCGCCGACGACCAGGGCGACGGTGCCGTCGGCCCGCGGCACGGCGTCGAACCAGTCGCCGCCGGCGGCCGTGTCCGCGCCGGCCAGCAGGTAGCTGGCGGCCACCCGGGCCGTCGGCAGCAGCGGGAGGCCGCGGGGCAGCAGGACCTGCTGGAGCGCGTCGACGACGTCGCGCGCGTGGCGGTACTGCTGCCGGATCTCCTCGGTCTGTCGCTCGGCCTCCAGTCGTGCCTTGACGATGCCTGTGACGTCGGTGCCGCCGCCGATCACGCCGCGGACCGTGCCGTCGCCGTCGAGCCACGGTGTGATGCTGAAGTCGGCGAACAGTTCGCGCACCGTGCCGTCGGGCCGTGTGATGTGCGCCCGCCACTGCTGACCGGTCACTGGCACACCCGTGCGATACACCTGCTCATAGAGGTCGACCCAGCCCTGTCCGGCCAGGTCGGCGAGCGCCTCTCGCAGTGGGCGGCCGGCCACGTCACGGTCGCCGAGCATCAGCCGGGTGACCCGGCTGACGTCGACGATCCGCAACTGGGGGCCTTCGGCGACGAGCAGAATGAACGGCGCCTGCTCGACGGCTGAGCGGAGTGGGTCGGCGTCCATGGGACCCATCCTGTCAGGCGTGCGTCACTCTCAGGACGCCGACCGGCCCGGGCTCCATCATGGGCACATGTTCGGATTCCCCCGGCAGCAGCCCGGTGACGTCGGCCGGCCCGACCTGTTCGCGCTGCCGCCGGTCCCGGTCGGCGACCCGCACGGCCTGGCCGCCGTGCCGGCCGACCTGCTGGGCGCCTACCTGCGTCACCCGGTCCGGTCGGTCGGCCCGCTGGACCTGCTCGGCCCGGAGGCGACCGGGTTCCTGGGCAACGCCATCCGCAAACGCATGCGCGAACGCGGCGTGGCCGGGCCTTCGCTGGAGCACGGTGAGCTGGTGCCGGGGCAGCACGCGGCCCGGATGCGCGCGCAGGGCATGAGCGAGGAGCAGATCGAGCAGATCGAGGCGACGGTTGCGGCGAAGGCGGCCGAGCGGCAGGCGGCGGGCTGGACCGTGCGGTTCACTGACGACACGTACGCGTCCGTGCTGCCGCAGCCGCACGGTGGCGACGGCACGGGATTCCAGTCGATGCGCGACCGGTTCCGGCGGCAGCACACGCGCACCGAGTCGGAGGACCTGTTCTCGCACGCGGTGGAGCAGGTGCCCAGCACCCCGTACGAGTCCTACCACGACGGTGGCGCGCTGACGGCCGGTGGGCGCGGGCACGATGTCGCCGTGCAGTCGGCGGGTCTGCGGTCCGGCTACTTCGTGGAGATTCTCGCGGGGCTGGCCGCTGTCACGCTTCGGGTGCTCGGGAGCTGACCCCTGTCCATGCCTGACTGCCCGGCTGTTGTTCGGCCGGTGTCGCGTCGGGGTCGGGCCAGGGGCGGTCCCTGATGCGGCTCGGGTCGGTGTGGGCGGACGCTGTATGCACACCGATCGCGAATGGAGAGATGACAATGGACAGCGTGTACGGTTCGATGCGCCGGCAGGGTCTGGTCCGGCCGCTGCACGGCCGGATCCTCGGCGGCGTGTGCGCGGGCCTCGGGCAGCGTTTCGGTCTCGACCCGTGGATGGCGCGCCTGATCTTCGTCCTGGCGCTGCTGGTGATCCCCGGCAGCCAGATCCTCGTCTATCCGGTCCTGTGGCTGCTCATGCCGTCGGAGGCGTGACGTTAGTCTTCCGATTCGTGGAGGAGAACTTCGGTCCGGCCGGGCCCTATGAGATCGGTTCTGCGACCTGGCCGGGGCTGGCCAAACTCGCGGAGGAGGCCGGCGAGCTCGTCCAGGTCCTGGCGAAGCTCGTCGGCGCCTCGGGGCGCGAGACGTATTACGACGGCACCGATCTGCGGGCGCGGCTGATCGAGGAGTGCGGGGACGTGATGGCGGCGCTGGCCTTCTTCACGTCCGCCAACGGGCTGAATGCCGATGTTGCGCCGCGGGCTTCGCAGAAGCTGGCGCTGTTCGAGCGCTGGCACGCTGAGGGCTGATCCGGCGCCGGCGGTCCTGCTCAGCCGCTCCGGACGCCTCAGAGTCGGACGTATCCGATTTATACCCCGACGGGGTGTTGGTTCCGCTCACCGGCGTTGACCTGCGGTGATGCGTTTTTTGTCGTACCCCTCCGGCATGATGCGGCCATGCTGCTCCCCTTGCTGCTGCGCTCCTGGGGTCCCGAGACCTGTGACCCGATCGACCTTGCCGACTGGCATCCCGGCAACCCCTCCCGCGGCCAGTGCGGTGTCACCGCCATGGTCGTCCGCGAGGTCCTGGGCGGTGACCTGCTCCTCGGCCGGGTCACGTCCGGTGGCACCCCGACGGGCCACCACTACTGGAACCGCCTCCCCGACGGCACCGAACTCGACCTCACCCGCGACCAGTTCCGCCCCGGCGAGCTGGTCGGCCCCGGCACTGTCGTCGTCCCGCCCGACGGCCCGCCGAGCCGGTGCCGCGGCCAGCTCGCGATCCTGCGCCACCGGGTCATGACGGGTCTGGGCCGCCTGCCCGCCCCCGACCCGGCGGGACCGCCCCTGCGGCTGGCGATGGCGCTGCTGGTGGACCCCGCCGGTGCGGTGCTGCTCCGGCGCCGCTCCCCCACCACCGCCTTCGAGCCCGGCCAGTGGTCGCTCCCGGTCGCGCACATCCATGACTCCGGCGACGGCTCGGTGTCCGCGCAGCGCGGCCTGGCGGAGGAGGCCGCACGGCGGGCGCTGGCGGAGGAGGCCGGCATCGAGTACACCGACCGCCTCCACCACCACTGGCGCGGCATCCTGCCCGACGTGACCGGCCGCGCGCCGCACGTCGAGCTGACGGTGCTCGCCGGCCGCCACGACCTGGACGACGCGGGGATCCTCGCCGACGACCTGGCCGCCACCGATCTCGCGCCGACCGCGGCGATCGCGCTGCAGGCGCTAATCAAAAGCAGTCGCGCGAGCCCGGTGCGGGCCGAGATCGGGGCGCGGCGCACCGCCCCCGCCTGACGGACGGGTCAGCGGAGTACGGCGGCACGACCTGTGCGGTTGTGACGGCGATTCGGGCGAGTCAGGGGCGTACGGCCACGAGACCCGTGTAGTCGTGGACGGCGAAGACGTAGCCGGCGGCGACGGTCAGCATGCCCGGGAGGCCGTGGCCGAGATTCGTCCCGCTCAGGCGGTGGCCGTCCTGCGCCGACAGGGCGAGGAGCGCGGACTGCTCGCCGACGTCGTGGTGCAGCAGGACCATGCCGCCGGTGACGACGGGTGGGTGGACCGGGTCGGAGCCGATCGGGGCATCCCAGCGGATGTGGCCATCGGCGGGGTCGAGGGAGAGGAGGTGCCCGGCGGTCGTGGCGTAGACGGCGGTGGGGGCGACGGCGACGGTGTCGTATGGACGGTCGGTGCGGCACCAGCGGACCGTGCCGTCGGTGAGGGCGCGGGCGCAGAGCTGGTCGGCTGCGGTGTACACGGTGGTGGTGTCGGCGGCGGTGCCACGAAGGCTGCCCGGGCCGGTGGCGTGCCAGGCTTCGGCGCCGGTGGTGGCCTCCAGCGCGGTCAGCCGCCAGCCGTTGGGGACGTCGCCCGCCGCGGACGCGTGCGCCTGGAAGGCCGCGCCGGCTTCGACGGCCGCGGTCGCCTCGCCGATCGCGCCGGCGCCACGGGCTGCGGTCGTTTCGGGTGTGGCCGCCTCGAGAGCGGTGCGTGGTTGGGCGGTCGGCCAGAGAACTCGGGTCGGGGTGATCGTCGGGCGGTCGAAGGCGGCTTCGCCCTGGATGGTCTGGTGCCAGCGTTCGGCGCCGGTGGTTGTCGAATACGAGCGGATCACGGAGGTGGCGCAGGTGTACGTGCACGCCTGACCGGTTGTGGTCAGGACCTGGCCGTTGGCTGTGGCGGTGTTGTCGCCTGTGTTCTCGCCCGGGATCCGGACCTTCCAGCGGACCCGGCCGGTCAGGGTCAGGGCTCGGAGCTCCGCGTGGCCGTAGCGGTCGAAGAAGAGGGCGTACAACGAGCGGCCGTCGCTCACGGGCTGGCCTATCCAGAATGCGGCGCTCGCGTCCGGGGCGAAGGGTTGGCGGGTGCCGGCGAAGGCGCGGCGGGTGATTGTTGTGGACTCCGGGTAGTACAGGGAGCCGTCTACAGCAAGCGGGGAGCGGCTCGGGCGGTCCGGCGTCGACCAGGATCGGTGACGTGGCGCTCCGAGCAGACCGGCATTCGACTGATAACCGGCGTGCATGGCGGAGCCCTGAACGTCCAGCCAATCGGTGAGACCTGGCGGTGCGGCCTGCGCCGGGATTGCGGTCTGCGCCGGTGGTGCGGCTTCGGCGGGCGGCGGGGTCAGCAGGGCTAGCACGAGTGGCAGTGGTGCCAGTTGGCGGAGCATGAGGTACCCCCGAGAAAGGCTGATATGTGCAGAATATGACGATTTGGAGGGGCGACGGGCGCGCGACACTTGGGGTATGTCGTCTTTGCGGTTTGTCGTGCAGTTGCACCGGGCTCGGCGGCTGCATTACGACTTTCGGCTCGAAGTGGGCGGGGTGCTCGTCAGTTGGGCGGTACCGAAAGGGCCCACGCTCGATCCCAAGGTGCGGCGGGCGGCGTTTCACGTCGACGACCATCCGATGGAGTACGTCGCGTTCGAGGGGGTGATTCCGGCCGGCACGTACGGTGGCGGGGACGTGATCGTGTGGGACGCCGGGCACTGGGTGCCCTATAAGGATGCGGATCCGAAGGCTGCGATCGCCGGCGGGGAGTTGCACATCGAATTGCACGGGGAGAAGCTGCGCGGGAAGTTCGTGATGGTGCGGACCCGGGCGGACGAGTGGCTGCTGTTGAAGAAGCGCGACGAGTTCGCGGCCGACGGGTGGGAGGCGTCGGCGTTTCCGCTGTCCGTCCTCAGTGGACGAAGTAGCGACGAGGTCAAGGCCGATCCGGAATGGTTCTGGCGCTCGGACCTCCCGGCGGCCCGGGCGGCCGTGCCCGCGCGGCCTGGGATGCGGGACATCGACCTGGCCGGGCTGAACGCCATCCGTGAGAACGGGACCTGGGAGGTGTTCGGGCGGCCGTTGCGCGTCACGAACCTGAGCAAGGTGCTGTTTGCCGCCCGGGGCGGCGAGGATCCGGTGACCAAGCGGGAGTTGCTGCGGTACACAGCGGAAATGGCATTTGTCGTGCAGCCGTATCTTGCCGGGCGGGCGCTCAATCTGCACCGGTTTCCCGGTGGGGCGGCGACGAAAGGGTTCTGGCAGAAGGCATTGCCGTCGCATGCGCCGGACTGGCTCCCACGGTGGGCCGAGCCCGGCTCCGGCACCGAATATCTGGTCGTCGACGAGCCGGCGGCGCTGGTGTGGGCGGCCAACTTCGGCGGGCTCGAGTGGCATCCGTGGACGTCCACAGTGGACGAGCCGGAGCGGCCGTCGTACGCGCTCATCGATCTCGATCCCGGTGACGGTACCGCCTGGGAGGATCTGCTCGTGCTGGCCCGGCTGCACCGCACGGCGTTCGAGCATCTCGAGGTGCGGGCGTGGGCCAAGGTCACCGGGCGGCGCGGCATTCAGGTGTGGGTGCCGGTCGAGCGTGGGCCGGGGTTCGCCGAGACGCGGGCCTGGGTGGAGCGGCTGTCCCGGTCGGTCGGCGCGGTGGTGCCGGAGCTGGTCAGCTGGGCGTGGGAGAAGGCCGAGCGGGGCGGACGGGCGCGGCTCGACTTCACCCAGAACGCGGTGAACAAGACGCTTGTCGCGCCGTACAGTCCGCGGCCCGCGCCCGGTGCGCCCGTGAGCGCCCCCATCGCCTGGGACGAGCTCGACGACCCGGCCCTGCGGCCGGACGGGTTCACGATCCGGACCATCGGCTCGCGGCTGGCCGAGCGGGGCGACCTCTTTTCTGGGGTACTGCACACCGCCCAGCGACTCCCGCCGCTCTGACCTTGCGCGAACCGCTCGCGCCGTGCGACGGCACGGGCCGCACCCGCGCGGCGTCACGGCCCGAGCCGTGCGGTGCAGCGCCGTCAGTCGGCGTCCGTGCGCAGCTTCGCGTGCAGGTGTTCGTCGTGGCGTCGGCCGTCGCCGTACAGGTACGCCTCCCGCAGCGTCCCCTCGAGCAGGAAGCCGGAGCGCTCGGCGACGCGGCACGACGCGGTGTTCTCGACCGCGTGGGCCAACTCGATGCGGTACAGGCCGACGACGTCGAACGCGAACCGGGCTGCGGCGCGCACCGAACGGGTGGCGACGCCCCGGCCGCGCGCGGCCGAGGCGGTCCAGTAGCCGATCATGCCGTTGTCGGTGGACGCGTCGACGCGGACCGAGACCGATCCCAGGACCGGGCCGCCGGCCGCGTCGCTCACCACCCAGCCGACCCGGCGGCCGGAGGACCAGTCGGCGCGCTCGTCGATCCACTCGGGCACGGTGACCGCGGCCGGCGGACTCCACAGCTGCAACGCAGGATCGGTGAACGCCTCGGTGACGGCGGCGACATCGTCGGGTACCGGCGCGCGCAGCACCAGATCGCCGAGGTCGAGGGGAACGCATTCGGGCGGAACGACGGCCATAACGCTGGACTGTACGCAAGACGCAACGATCCCCGGCCCACCCGGGCCGGGGATCGTGAGGTTGCTTGCGCCCTGGATTACAGAGCGCGGCGGCTGCGGCCGCTCAGGCCGGCGACGAGCGCCACACCGACCGCCGCGAGCAGTACCTGAACCAGCAGCTCGCCCCAGTCGACACCCGGGGTGTCGGTGGAGATGCCGATCGCGTTCGCGAGCACCGTGCCGAGCAGCGCCGCAATGACGCCGACGACCATGGTGACCAGGATCGACATGCTCTGCCGGCCGGGAACCACCAGCCGACCCAGCGCACCGACGATCAGACCGACGATGAGCGCCGTGATGATTCCGGTGACAGTCACTGCTCCTCCTCAAAGTCTTTGTCTTTCCGACACACCATTGATGCCCCCTGCCTTCGCGGCCCAAACACGACATCGATCGGGTGGCTTCCGGGCAATTTCGGCGGTGCGCGTCGCGCGTGGTGGCAAGACTGGTGGTACCGGAAGCGAAGCACGCGATCGCACAAGCTCACCGGCAGCCAGGTGACCTCCCCCTGTGGCCGCGGGGGACGGCACAGAACGGCGGTATGGCGTCGGCCGCGTCCACGGCCCGCGACCGGCGCCATGCCCGACCGATTCCGGGTGCCGCGACCCTCCGACCAGCCACACCACCATCCGCCGACGCGAGGATACGACAGATACCCCCAGTAGGGTGATAAGCCCGATATGTCGAGCGCAGGACGCGCACACCAAACGGTGCAACACGCCGCACACCGTACGGCCGAGGACAAGGCGCAACGCACAACGCGCGCCGCGTGGTGCAAGCGGGTGAACGGCTGGAGTAGCGCTCACCGACCGGCTCGGGCCGCGGCCCGGCAGGCGTCCAGGATGTCCGGACGCAGCAGGTAGCCGAACCCGGCCCGGTCCAGCCGCAGCACCAGCCCCCGCCGATCCGTGCCGAGCGCCTCCGCCGTCGCGTCGAGCGACCAGTCGCACGCCGCCAGCCGCGACAGCAGGAACCCGCGGCGGGCCTGGGCGGCGGACAGGCGGAACGTCTTCAGATACGCCACGGTCCCGTCGTCGGCCGTGATCGTCTCGCCGATGTGGTTGTCGGCGGCGGGGTCGAAGGGCGGGAGGAAGCGGGACAGGGTGAAGCGGCCCATGCGGTACACCGGCCGGCTCTCCAGCGCCCGGACCGTGAACATGACGTCGTTGTGGAACTGCTCCCACTCCGACCGCACCCGGGCCAGCTCGGCGCGCAGGTCGTCCACCGTGTGCACCCGGGCGTCGTGCACGGGCACGTCGAAGCCGGGCACGGCCGGGTACAGCTGCGTGTAGTGGTACAGCAGTTCGCCGTAGTAGTCCTGCAGCAGCGTCGCGTGCAGCGCACGGTAGTCGTCGGGGTGCGGCACGGCGAACACGCTCGCGAGTGCGTCGGCCACGTACACCACGACGCCGCACTGTCCCGGGTGGACCTCGAACACGCGCAGCGCGTCGTCAAGCCCCTGCACGGCCGCGCCCCGGTACGCCTCCTCGACCCGCGGCGACAGCCCGTGCGCCACGGCCGCCCGCGTCCACTCCTGCCAGGCGATGGGCGGGCCGCCGAACTGCAGGTCGAGGAAGCCCTCCACGGCCAGGTGCAGCGGCAGGAACCGCAGCCGGTTGCGGTCCTCGCGCCGGGCCAGGCGACGGTGGAAGCGCAGGCCGGCGACCCGCGGGAGCGCCTTGTCGGCCGGAGCGACGAGCTGCGTGCCGAAAGCCGCGGCGGGGGTGCCGTCCCCGGTCCAGCCGGCGACGAACGCGTGCGGCACATAGGCGATGTACGACTCGCGCGGCCCCAGCTCCACAATGGACAACTCGTCGCCGTGCAGGCGGGCGTGCAGCCGCAGATCGGTGATCGGCTCGTCGCGCAGCAACGGCACGAGCCGCACCGCGCCCCACGTCTGCGCCGGACCGGCACGCAGGCCGGCAATCATCGCAGAAATCCTTCCACGAGGTCGTCGAGGTGGGCGCGCAGCTGCGTGAACGTCGCCGTCCCGGTCGCGAACCGGGCCAGTTCCACGAGCACGGGAGCGTTCTCGGCGTCACGCACGCCGACACTTGGCACGAACGGCGAGATGGTGCGCACCTGGAAGCCGTCGTACACCGGGTTGAGGTGCACGACCGATGTGTGCCCGTCCGGGTCGAGCCGCTGCCGCCACACGCGCAGCACCTCGGCCGCCTGCCCGGGTGGTGCGTTGTCCCACCCGTCCGACACGACGACGACCCGGCCGGGCCGCCGGGCGAGCGCGTCCAGGAGGCGCTCACCGAGCGGTGTCGCGCCCGCGGGGTGCACGAGCAGCGGGTCGCCCTAGTGGTTGAGCCAGATGCAGTGGTACCGCGAAGACAGCACTTCGAGCAGATAGTGCGTGGCCAGCGCCACGGCGAGCGGCCGGCGGCGCTTCACCGCCGAGCCCGCGGACGAGTAGCTGTCGTCGAGCACGGCGACCACATCGCCCCAGGTCCCGGCCCGGCGACCGGCGGCCCGGCGGGCGGCCGCGCGCAGGGCCGCGGTGAGCTCGTCGCGGCGGCGGGCCCGCTCGGGGCGCGGCAGCGAGAGCACGTAGATCGCCAGCCGGGTCAGCGGGGCTCGGGCCAGGTCCATGTCGAGCACGCCGGAGCGCTGCAGCCGCAGCCGTTCCAGCTCGGTCAGGCGCGGTGCGACGGCCCGGAGGAACTCGGCCCGGTCCGTGTCCGGGCGCCGGGTCGAGGCGAGGCCCTCGGCGACCGTGTACGGCAGCTCGTACAGCGCCCGCGAGTCGTAGTGCGCCCGCCGCCACGTCTCCAGGATCGGCGTGTCGTAACGGGCCGGGCGTCGCCAGTCGAACAGCATCGTGCCCACCTCGCGGGGCAGCCTGAGGTGGTTGTGCCCGGCGACGGCGGCCAGGCTGCGGCGATACTTGACCGCGTCGAACGCGACATCGGGCCGGGCCGCGACCCAGTCCCGGGCGATCGCACGGGTGCGCCGGTTGTTGATGCCCTCCGCGCGCAGTGTGCGCAACAGGCGGTACACCCGCTGCGGGGGAAGACGCAGGAGACGGGTCGCGATGAGCCTGCCCTCGGCCTGACGCTGCGGCAGTGGTACGTCCTGGGCCGTGCGCAGCAGCCCGAGGATCACGGTCGCGGCGCCGAGGTCGTTGATGTCCAGGGCGAGCGTGGCCGCGTAGATCTCGCGGTAGTTGATGCGCACGTACTCGTGGAGGAATTCCAGCGACAGCCGCTGATCACCGGCCTCGCCGTAGAACTCGCGCTGCCCGGTCGCGGCGACGGCCGCGTTGACGAACATGACGATGTCCTCGCACGCGGTCAGCTCCGACAGCTCCACGGACGACGCCCTCCCCCGGCCGGCGCGATGCTCTGGTGCCGGTCGGGGAGTTCGACGTGCGAGCAGCGAAGCATCGCTTCAGAGGCGGGTTCCGGAAGTCGCGCGGACAGTCCCGCGACCGGCCGGATCAGGGTACAACCGGCCGGCCGCCACCCGCCTTCCTAATTTTCCAGGGAGTCCCGGTGGATCACCTTGCCGCCGGCGTCGTAGGCCGTGCCCGTGACCGGCCCCTGCAGACCGGTGGCCCAGGCCACGTGCAGGTTCGGGTAGGCGCTCCAGGCCCCCGAGCCCTGGTGCGCGGCGCCGCTGCCGCTCAGCTCGACCCGGGAGGCCTGGCCCTCGTAGATGCCCACCCGGACCTTCTGGCCGCCGTCCACGTCGAGCCGGAAGGCCCCGCCGTAAAAGATGCCGCCGCCGCTGCCGTACGGCGGCTGGTGCACGCCCATCAGCGTCTTGATCGTCGTGAGGCGGCCCCGGTCGTCCACCCGTCCGGCCACGAGCAGCATCGTGGTGCCGTCACCGTAGAAGAACAGCACGAGCTCGCCGCCGCCGGCCGCCGTGATGCCGGTGTGGATCCGGTCGCCGACCTCCGCGCTGGCGTCCTGGACGTTGACGATCGTGTCGACTCGCTGGACCGGGCCGGCCGTGCCGAGCACGGTCCCGTGCGCGTCGTACGCCTTGATGACGGCGTCCGCCTGGGCCGGGTGGGCCGAGCTGGTGGGCCCGGCGATCTGGCCGCCCCGGCGGACCCACCAGACGCTCAGGCCGGCGTGTCCCGGCACGGGCTTCGTGCTCGCGTCGAGCGTCTGACCGCCGGCCGTGACCTTGATCTTCGGGTCCGCACCGCCGAACGCGCCGTAGTCGATGATGCCGCCGTGGCGGTCGTCGAACTCGCTGACGGTCCACCCGAAATGGCCGGGGTCCGGCTTGCCGGTGCTGCCGATCCGGCGCAGCCCGCCGCCGGCGTCCACCAGGCCGCCATCCAGGCCGTTGTCGTCGTCCATGTAGAACAGCACCAGCCGCTCGGTTTCGCCGAACTTGACGCCGGTCTCGATGTAGTCGCTGCTCGCCGGGGCCGGAAATGACGAGTCCGCGTGCCAGGGGTTGTCCGTGCCGTTCGGCCGATAGGGCACGAACGGCACGGATGTGCGTGCGTCCGGCGACGGGGACGGCCCGCCCTCGCCGGGGACGAGCGCGATCGCCCCGCCGGCCGCCATGATCGGGGCCAGCAGCACGGCGATCCCGGTGAGGAGCGTGCGGTGGCGGCGGCGGCCCGCGGCCCGCTTGACGTCGGCGAAGTTGAGCCGGGTGAACCGGTCGGTGCTCTCGTCGGCGAGCGCCTGCCGCAGATCGTCGATGGTGTACATCACCGGGCTCCCTTCTGCTCCGCCAGCGGGCTGAGGTCGGGGTTGACGCGCAGCTTGCCCAGGGCCCGCGCGGTCGCGCTCTTCACGGTGCCGAGCGCGGTCCCGAGCTCGGCGGCCGTCTGCTGCTCGGTGAGGTCGAGGTAGAAGCGCAGGACCACGACGGCCCGCTCGCGCCGGGACAGCGCCCGCAGCGCCTTCGCCAGCCCGACCCGTTCGAGGGCGGTGTCGGCCGGGTCGCGCCCGGCGGCCGTGCGCTCGGGCACCTGCGGCACGGGCCGTTCCCGCCGCCGCAGGCGCCGCCACCAGTCGCTGTGCAGGTTGACCAGGATGCGCCGGGCGTACGCGTACGCGTCCCCGCCGTCGACGCGCTCCCACGCCGTGTACGTGCGCACCAGCGCGCTCTGGGTCAGCTCCTCGGCCTCGCCCGCGTCCCCGCTGAGCAGGTACGCCACCCGGTACAGCCGCTGTGTCGCCGTGCCCATGAACGCCTGGAACTGCCCGTCGCGATCGCGGGAGTCCCAGTCGCTCACCGATTCGGTGGATCTTCGCATCTGCCGCCCGCTCCTCCCGTGGTGACCCTTCGCCCCTCCTCTACTGCGCAGGGCCGCGAAAGGTTCCGTGCGGGTTCACGATCGCGGCGCTTTTCTCCATCCGCGGACGCCGAGCACGGCGACGGCCGTGCCGATGCACAGCGACACGGCGATCAGCACGGCGTGGACCCAGAAGAACGCGGTCGGACGCCCGCCGGCCCAGGCCCGGTCGTCCTTCCAGATGGCGAGCAGGAACCGGGGCCAGATCACCCAGCTCCACACGCCCACGAGCACGAGAAACGCCGACCACCGCCGCGACAGCACCATCCGGGCAGTATCGCTCAGCCGAGTGTGAGCCGGCTCAGCCCGGCCCGGTCGGCGGCGCCGTACACCCGGGTGAGCAGCGCGGCCGCGGCCGGGGTGAGCCACGGTTCGCGCCCGAGCGCCTCGGCCAGGTCGAGGCCGTGAATTCCGGCCTCGAGGACGCGGGTCGCGAGGAAGTCCCCGAGCAGCATCGCGTCGCCGTGCCGGGTGCGCACGACCCGGCCGGGCGGTTCCCGGCGGCAGCGCCCGACGGCGTCCTCGCGGGCGACGGCGAGGCGCCGCACCAGTTCCGGCCCGCCGGCTGCCGCCTCGCGCCTTCCAAGATCAATCCTTGCTTCGTTGGTACTGCCGGAGAAGCGCTCGTCGGTCCGGAAGTACCCGACGGCGTCGATCTCCGCCCGGGCGGGCGCGGGCGCGTCGAGCATCCCCGGCACCCGGGCGACCCCGGCGACGACGTGCCCGAGCAGCTCGGCCGCGGTCCAGGGTGGGCACGGGCTGGGCCGTTCCCAGTCACCGTCCGGGACATCGTGCAGCACGGTGACGAGCCGTGCGGTCTCGGCGGCCCAGGCGTCAAGCGGATCGATGCTCATGCGACAGACAGTAGGGAGGCCCGAGATCTCCGGCGGCACCGGTGGAATGCCCATTGCTCTGCCATCTGAGCTACCGCCGCACGAGCGGCGGGCAGGATTCGAACCTGCGACCCATGGATGAGAAGTAACCGTTGCCTGCGCACCGGGCCCCGGTCGCATTGATCACGACCGTACCAGCCCCGGCCCGCCCGACGCAGGCGAATTTCTTGACATTCGTTGCGGCCGATGCTGTGCTTTGCAGCACCACGTTACATTTATGTTTCATTTGTTACAGACCGGAGAAGCAGATGCAGCGAAGGGTCTCAGCCCTGGCCGCTTGCCTGGTCGTGGGCCTGATCGCGGTGGCTACGGCCGGCGCCGGGCTCACCGGGGCCACCGCCGCGCAGGCGAGTGCGGCGCCCTCGGCGCGGGTCTGGGTGACGACGATCGACCGGGCCGAGCTGATGCACGAGCGGGCCGCCGTGCCGTTCACGGAGCAGCACAGCGACCTGACCACGATCACCGTCGACCCGAGCCGCACGTACCAGAGCATTGACGGCTTCGGGGCGTCGATCACCGACTCGTCGGCGGCCGTGCTCTACCGGCTCCCACCGGCCGCGCGGGCCGACGCCATGCGGGCGCTGTTCGACCCGGCCAAGGGCGTCGGCGTGAGCTTCCTGCGCCAGCCCATCGGCGCGTCGGACTTCACCGCTCAGCCCCAGCACTACACGTACGACGACATGCCCCCCGGCCAGGCCGACTACCTCCTCACCCGCTTCAGCATCGCCCACGACCAGGCGCAGATCCTGCCCCTGCTGCGCGAGGCCAAGCGGCTCAACCCGCGGCTGAAGATCATGGCGACGCCGTGGAGCCCGCCGGCCTGGATGAAGACCGGTGACTCCCTCGCCGGCGGTGAGCTCAAGGACGACCCGAGGGTGTACGCCGCGTACGCCTTCTATCTCACCAGGTTCGTGCTCGCGTACACGGCCGCGGGTGTTCCGGTCGACTACATCACCGTGCAGAACGAGCCGCAGAACCGCGACGCCGGCGGCGGCCCGGTGATGGGCCTCGACACGGTGCAGGCCGGGAAGGTCATCGACATCCTGGGACCGCTCCTGCGCCTGGTCAGCCCGCGCACGAAGATCCTGGGCTACGACCACAACTGGGCCACCCACCCGAACGACATCGCCAACACCCCGCCCGGCCAGGACCCCGAGCCCGACTACCCGTACCGGCTGCTGCAGAACCCGGCGAGCCGCTGGGTCGCCGGCACGGCCTACCACTGCTACTACGGCGACCCGAGCGCCATGACGGCGCTGCACAACGCGCACCCGGACAAGGACATCTGGTTCACCGAATGCTCGGGCTCGCACGGTGCGAACGACACCCCGGCCCAGTACTTCACCGACACGCTCAAGTGGCACGCCCGCACGATCACGGTCGGCGTCACCCGCAACTGGGCCAAGTCGGCGGTCACCTGGAACCTGGCCCTGGACTCGACCGGCGGCCCGCACCTCGGCGGCTGCGGCACCTGCACGGGCCTCATCACCGTCCAGCCGGACGGTAGCTGGACCACCGACGCGGAGTACTACACGATCGGGCACCTGTCGAAGTTCGTGCAGCCCGGCGCGGTCCGCATCGCCAGCACCAGCTTCGGCAACCCGGCCTGGAACGGTGAGGTCACCGACGTGGCCTTCCGCAACCCGGACGGCTCCACCGTGCTCGTCGCGCACAACGAGAACGACGCACCGAGAACGTTCACTGTCGCCGTGGCCGGCCGATCGTTCGACTACACCCTGCCCGGCGGCTCACTCGCCACCTTCACCTGGCCGAAGAGCCGGGTGCTCGAGGACGGGCTGCACCTGCAGTCCCTGGCCGGGGCGACAGCGGTGTCGTCGCCGGCGAGCTCGGACGCCGGCCTCGCCGCGTCCCTGGCCGTCGACGAGGACGGCACGACCCGCTGGTCGAGCGGGGCGGCGCAGGCGCCCGGGCAGTACCTCCAGGTCGACCTCGGCTCGGCGCGCACCTTCCGCCGGGTCGCGATCGACAGCGGCGCCAGCGTCGGTGACTACGCCCGCGGCTGGCAGCTGTCCGCCAGCACCGACGGCACCCACTGGACGACCCTCGCCCAGGGTGCCGGCACCGGCCAGCTGACAAACGTGGACGTTCGCCCCACCCGGGCCCGGTACGTGCGGATCACCTCCACCGCGACGACCGGCAACTGGTGGAGCCTGGCCGATATCCGTCTGTACAACTAGCGAAGGAGCACCGCCATGCGCCTCCGTCTGCTGGCGATGAGCACGGCCGCCACCGTGCTCGTCGCCGGCGTGGCCTACCTGGTCACCCAGCCGAATGTCGCACTCGCCGCCACGTCGGCGAACGTGTGGCTCACGACCCCGGACCGCGCCAGCCTGCTGGCCCAGAAGGCCGCCGTTCCCTTCGGTACCGCGGGAAGCGGCGCGGTGATCAGCGTGAACCCGAACACCACGTACCAGTCGATGGTGGGCTTCGGCGCCTCGCTCACCGACTCCAGCGCGTACCTCATCTTCAATTCGTCCGCTCGTAACACGGTCATGAACAACCTGTTCAGCCCCTCGTCCGGCATCGGCCTCACCTGGCTGCGCCAGCCCTTCGGCGCGTCCGACTTCGCCCGCAGCTTCTACAGCTACGACGACGGCGCCGCCGACCCGGGCCTGGCCCGGTTCTCGGTCGCGCACGACCAGGCGTACATCCTGCCGCTGCTCACCCAGGCGAAGTCCATCAACCCGGCCGTGCAGGTGATGGGCGTGCCGTGGAGCGCGCCGGGCTGGATGAAGACCAACGGCAACCTGGTCGGCGGCTCCCTCGCCACCACCTACGAGGGCGCGTTCGGCGACTACCTGGTGAAGTCGATCCAGGCGTATCAGGCGGCCGGGGTCCCGGTGCAGTACCTGTCGATCCAGAACGAGCCGCAGTTCTCCCCGCCCGGCTACCCGGGCATGCTCATGCCGGCCGACCAGCAGGTCCGGGTCATCAACTCGCTCGCGCCGAAGCTCTCCGCGGCCGGGCTGGGCACGAAGATCCTGGCCTGGGACCACAACTGGGACAACACGGCGTTCCCGCAGCAGGTCCTGGCCGGTGCCGGGAACAACGTGGCCGGCACGGCGTGGCACTGTTACGGCGGCACGCCGAGCGGACAGTCGACCGTGCACGACGCATATCCGAACAAGGACATCTTCTTCACCGAGTGCTCCGGCACCGAGTCCGGCAGCACGTTCGCCGACTCGCTGCTGTGGCAGGGGCGCAACCTGGCCATCGGGGCCGTGCGCAACTGGGCCCGGACCGTGACGACCTGGAACATGGCCCTGGACCAGAACCACGGCCCGGTGATCGGCTCGTGCACCAACTGCACGGGCGTCGTGACCGTCAACGGCGCCGGCATCACGTACAACGCCGAGTACTACGTGCTCGGGCACCTGGCGAAGTTCGTGAAGCCGGGCGCCGTGCGCATCGACTCGACGAGCCAGGGCCAGGGCGGCATCGAGAACGTCGCATTCCGCAACCCGGACGGCTCGATCGTGCTCGTCGCCGTCAACTCCGGCGGCGCCCAGAACTTCCAGGTCTCCTTCGGCGGCTCGTCGTTCGGCTACAACCTGCCGGCCGGCGCGATGGCCACGTTCACCTGGCCGGGCGGCACCGTCACGCCGACGTCGAACCCGCCCACGACCGGCGGCGGCACCCAGCCGAGCACCGGCGCGTGGTATCAGGTCACCAACGCGAACAGCGGCAAGTGCCTCGACGACACCGGCTGGGGCACGGCCAACGGCACGGCACTGCAGCAGTGGTCGTGCAGCAACCCGGCCGCGACCAACCAGCAGTGGCAGTTCCGCTCCGCCGGCAGCGGCTACTACCAGGTCGTCAACCGGTACGCGACAGGCCTGTCCTGGGACGTGAACGGCGGCGCGGGTGCGACCGGCGACGGCGCCCAGGTGCACCTGTGGGCGTACGGCGGGGCCACGAACCAGCAGTGGCAGGCGGTCGCGAACGGTGACGGCACGTACCGGTTCATCGCCCGCAACAGCGGCAAGTGCCTGGACGTGAAGGACGTGTCCGCGGCCGACGGTGCCCAGCTGCAGCAGTGGTCGTGCACGGGCGGCCCGGCCCAGAGCTTCCGGCTGGTCGCGCAGCCGTAGGCGGTAAACCGTCTCGCGTTCTGCCGATGACGAGGGTCGCCGTGCGGCGGCCCTCGTCACTGTTCCAGCGCCACCGTGCCGCTCACCGCCACCATGCCGATCAGCGCCGCTCCGGCACGTCCAGCAGGATGTCGGCGAGGGCCCGGTGCACCCGGGACACCCGCGGCGGGGCGGCGTCGACGGTGAGCTCCAGGAGCGGTCCCAGCCCGAGCTGAGCGGCCGGCACGTCGTGGAGCTCGATCTCCAGCCGCTCGCCGGTCATCCGCCAGCCGCGCACGGCCGACTCGACGCACTCCCGGGCCGCGTTGGCCACCTCGTGCGGCTCCCGTTCCCAGGTGGCACGCGTGAACCGCAGCACCGTGCCGGACTCGCCGGGCCCCTCGGCGAGCGTCAGCGTCATGACGTCATCGACGAACTCGTAATGCGTGTACGACATCCGCACAGTGCGTCACTCTATAACCAGGCGCTCACTTCGAGGCGGCCCGTGGAGCCGAGATCCAACGACGAGGGCGGCTTGACCAGCTGCCGCGGCACTCCGGGGGTCGCCGCCACGGACAGGTAGACGCCGACGACCGGGGGTTTGCTGATGTCGTCGTACGTGTTGCGCCACGACATGACGGCCGAGGTGCGCGTGCCCGGCTTCAACACGATCGGGTGCGGCGACGGGTTGTAGTGCACGCTGGCCACCACGGCGATGTCCTGGACGTCCCGGTCCTTGCCCAGCACGACGATGTCGGGCCGGGCGTTCACGGTCACGGGCACCGGGCCGCAGTTGGCCAGGAACAGGGACATCTCGCGATATCCGGCCGCCGCGTCGCCCCGCTCGGCCGTGACCTTCAGACCGCCCGGCGGGCAGGCCGCCTCGGTGACGTCCTCGCTCGGCACGGCGGAGACGGACGCGGTCCGGCCCGGCGTCGGCTGGGTCGCACCCGGCTGGTCCGGCCGTGCGCACGCGGTCAGGAGCAGGAGCCCCATCAGTGGTACCGCCCTGAGCTTCACGGATCGATACTGCCCTCAGGGCGCCGGTTGCAGCACCGCCGGGGTCAGCTCCGCGAGGTTCGCCACTCCCGCCAGGCCCATGGTCAGGTCCAGCTCGGCGACGACGTTCTCGATCACCTGCCGCACGCCGTCGGCCCCGGCCAGCGCCAGCCCGTAGAGGTGCGGCCGCCCGAGCAGGCACGCGTCCGCCCCGAGGGCCATCGCGAGGGCGACGTCGGCCCCGGTCCGGATACCGCTGTCGAAGAGCACCGTGGCTGCGGTACCCACGGCATCGCGCACCTGCACCAGCGCATCGAGCGCCGCGATGGTGCGGTCGACCTGGCGCCCGCCGTGGTTCGACACGATGATCCCGTCCACGCCGGCGGACAGGGCCCGGCGCGCGTCGGCCGGGTGCAGGATGCCCTTGAGCAGGATCGGCAGCCGGGTGCGCCCGCGCAGCGTCTCGATGTGCGCCCAGCTCAGCCCGGGGTTGGAGTAGATGTCGAGGAATGTCTCGACGGCCGCGCGCGGCTCCCGCGACCGCAGGTTGGCCAGGAACCCGCCGGGATGTTCCCGGGCGATCGAGACGAGTGTGCGCAGTGCGCCGAGCGTGACCGGTGGCCGCGGGCCGGTGGCCGGCTGCTGGGAACGCTCCCGGACGATTTCCATGAACCGGGGGTCGGAGGTGTACTGCGCGATGCCCTGCCCGCGCGCGAACGGCAGCGACCCGAGGTTGAGGTCCTGCGGCCGCCAGCCCAGCATCGTCGTGTCGAGGGTGACGACGAGCGCCTGGGCCCCGCACGCCTCGGCCCGGCCGATCAGGGAGTCGACGAGCCGTTCGTCGGTGGACCAGTAGAGCTGGTACCAGAACGGCGTCCGACCCATCGCCCGGGCCGTGCGCTCCATCGGGCTGCAGCCCTGGTTGGAGAGGATGTACGGCGTCCCGGCCGCGGCCGCGCCCCGGGCGATGAGCACGTCGCTGTCCCGGCGCACGAGCGCACCGGCGCCGACCGGTGCGAGCAGCACGGGGGCGTCGAGCCTGGTGCCCAGCACCTCCGTGCGCAGATCCCGGGTCGTGACACCGTGCAGCATCCGCGGCACGAGCCGCCACCGATCGAACGCCGCCCGGTTGTGCCGCACGGTGGCGCCCTCACCGGCGCCCCCGGCCACGTACGCCCAGGCCGCGGCCGACATCCTGCGCCGGGCCCGGCGTTCGAGCTCGGCGGCGTCGGTCGGCACGGCCGGCCGCCGCCCGAGTGCACCCTGCCGGTACACGATCCCTTGCCGTGTGCGGCCGCTCTGAAGAACCACGCAGGGACGGTACCGTTTCGGGGATGGCCCTGCCGAGCCCGGACGAGCTGCGGGACGCGACGTGTGTCGCCTGCCCCGGCCAGTCCCTGCCGCTCGGCGCGTTCGACGTCGCGGCACGCCCCGGCCCGGCGATCCCGTACAGCCCCGAGCACGGTCACCGGGTCGCGGCCGGCACCGGCGCGCCGACGTGCGTCCACCCGTACCGTGTCGGCGTCCCACCGGCGCCGTACGCGTCGGCCGGCGCACCACTGCCCGCCGCGGACACGCCGGCACCACCGGTCCGCCCGGCCGATCTGGAGCTCCCGGCCGACCCGACGCTGCTGGAGGCGTGGCTGATCGCCGTGCTCCGGGCCGCTCCGCCGGCGCTGCTGGCCCGCACACTGCACCGGGCCGAGGCCGCGGCCCTGGAACGGTTCCACCCGGCGGACGTCACGGCCGCACTGCGCCGCGCACTGCACGGCTGATGCCCGCCCGGCCGCCCCGCCCGGATAGGGGCCAGAAGCCGGTCAACCGACGGTCGGGGCGCAGACCGGCGCCGGGCGAGTCATGCGCCGTGCGAATCAGCGGTACGGGCCCAGCGCCGGCCCGCCACCGCCGCCGCGGCGCCGGAGGTCGGCTTCCAGGTCTGCGGCGCGCACCGCGGCCCGGCGGCGGCTGAGGTACAGGGCGAACAGCAGCGCCGCCGCGATCAGCGCCGCGACCAGCATGCGCAGCGACCACGGCCACGGCCCCCGGTCCGGCGACCCGGCCGGGCGCACGGTCAGCTCCGGCACCAGCCCGGTCGCCAGCTGCAGGTCCAAGATCTCACAGTGCTGCATCCCGAGCTCACAGCTCAGCCCCGGGTCGAACCGTGACAACACCCGCCGCTCCCCCGACGCCAGCGCCACCTCGGCCAGCTCCAGCTCGTGGCCGCCCGGTGCGACCGCCACCACCAGGTGATCGGCGTCCCGCCAGCCCAGGACCCGCACGACATCGGCCGCCGGGGCCGGCGGTGGCGGCGCGCCCGGGGTGAGCGCGACGAAGCCCACGTCCCCGCCGCTCACGGCCACGCCCAGGACCGTCCCGTCGTCGGAGGCGGTGCCGTCCCACGGCACGGTCGCCAGCAGCCGCCCGTCGACCGACCAGCCCACGCGAGGAGCCAGACCGCGGCCGGGCGCGACGGTCACGACCCGGTCCTCGTGACCATCCAACTGCAGCAGGTGTACCCGCTGAGCCTCCTGAACAGCCACCCGTGCACTGTCCGGAGCAAACGCCGCCGCCGACGGGCGCCGCACGGACGCGAACTCGCGGCTGTCGCCGGTCGACAGGTCCAGCAGGCGCAGCGTGCCGCCCTGCTGCACGTCGTACCCGACAGTGCCGCCGTCGCCGGGGGCCGGGTCCCGGGTCGTGGCGCTGTAGGCGACGTACCGGCCGTCCGGCGACCACGCCAGCAGCCGGACCTCGAGTGCACCGCCGAGCGGCACCGACCGTTCCCGGCCGGTGGTGAGGTCGACCAGGAGCAGGTCGGGGGTCGGCCCGGCGTCGTCGCCGAGGAGCACGCGGGTGCCGTCCGGGGCCAGCAGGCCCGCGGGGCGGCCGCGCCGGTCCCAGTCGTCGATCCGCCGGTACGTGTCCGCGTCCGCCCCGACGACCAGCTGCTGGAACATCGTGAGGAGCGCACCGCTGCCGTACCCGTACAGCGCCACGGCCCGCCCCGGAGCCGAGCGCTGCACGGTGCTGGTGAACACCGAGTACCCGGCGAAGCGGTCCGGCACGGTGGCCGCGGTGTGGCGGCCCGGGTGGGTCGGCGGTGCCGGACGGACCCGTGGCGGTACACCCGGCAGCACAATGGCGACGAAGACCAGCAGCACGGCCGTCCCCGCCGCGGCGGCCCCGATGCGGCGGCGCCGGACGGCACGGCGGCCACGGGCGATCACCCGGTCGAGGTAGTCCTCGGTGAACGGCGGGCCGGGGTCACCCGGCAGCAACGCAAAGAGCTCCTGCATCCGTCCGCCTCCCGTACGTCAGGCAACCTCGGCCTTCGCCCATGTAAAGGGCGCCGGCACCCGATTCGGTTCGACGGTGAACCGAAGCATTCGCCGCCCACCGGCTCACGGCATAGACGTTCGCTGCGCCCGCCGCGTTGCGGCCACCGCGATTGCGGGAACGTAAGGTGGGAGCCCATGAGCAGTGTCTTCTCGAAGATCCTCGCCGGTGAGCTGCCGGGCCGGTTCGTCTGGCAGGACGACGACGTCGCCGCGTTCCTGAGCATCGCCCCGCTGCGCCCCGGGCACACGCTCGTCGTGCCCCGGGCGGAGATCGATCAGTGGACCGACGCCGAGCCGGAGCTGTTCGGCAAGTGCACGGCGGTCGCGCACACGATCGGCCGGGCCGTGCGCCGGGCCTGGGACGCACCGCGGGCCGGGCTGCTCATCGCCGGGTTCGAGGTGCCGCACGTGCACCTGCACGTCTTCCCCGCGTGGGGCATGGACGACTTCGACTTCGCCCGGGCCGATCAGCACCCGGACCCGGCCGCGCTCGACGAGGCGGCCGAGAAGATCCGGGCCGCGCTCCGGGAGCTCTAGGGACAGAACATCCAGTGCAGCTCGACCGTGGGCTCGCCGATGCGCGGTCATCATCGCAGCCGGAGCGGGTATACCGATCATGTGCGGCTGCGCTTTGACGGATGGATCGCCGGGATCGGCACGGCGAGCGGGACTCGGCTGGTGCTCGGGCACTGGCCGCGGTCGCCGTTCGGCCCGGTCAGCGATGTGATGGTCGAGCACGCGGACGGCCGGCGGGTCCTGCTCGCGCCGTCCGCGGAGCTCGGCGAGTTCATCGCGGCCACATACGGGTTCGACGAGGTGAACGTCGTGCCCGTCACCGTGCACCGGGACCGGGACTGGACCGTGACGGCGGGCCCGCTCGCGCTGCGGTTCACGACCGGGCCGCGGCGGGCGCTGGGCCGGCTGCTGCGCGCGGTACCACCGGGCATCGCCCGGCAGCCGCTGTGGGTGCGGGCCATCGACCTCCCGGCCCGCCTGGTCATGCCCGGTGTGCGGACGCACGGGAGCGCCGGGAACGGCCGGCGCGAGTGGTACGGCGTGCAGGACCTCCACCCCGTCGCCGCCGCCACCGCAGCCTGGGACGGCGCCGGCCTGGGAGCGTTCACGGACGTGGACCCGCCGGTCCGGTTCGGGTTCGGGTCGACACCCCGCCACCCGGCGTTGGCCCGGGTCACCACCACTGTCGATGTCCCGGACACCATGACCATCTAGTCTCCCGGCCCGTGGATGTCACGTACGACCTGTGGGGAGCCGCGCACCAGATCATGGACGGCCGGTGCCCGGCCGGCGGCCTCCTGGAGTTCCAGTGCTGGCTCGCCGCCATCCTGGACCCGGACGAGTACGCGCGGGTCGTCGCCGCGCCGGACACCCTCGCCGACGTGCCCGCGATCCGGCGGCTGGCCGGGCGGGAGACGTGGGACTGGACCGATGACGAATGGCCCCGGCGCCGGCGGCCGGGGCGCACCGGCGACGGGCCGCCGAGCGGCGAGCCGCAGCCGGAGCTGAGCGGCGAGCCGTGGGACTTCGACGACCCGCGGCAGGTGGCCCACCGGCTGCCCCGGCTCGGGCGGATGTTCCCGCGCATCGGCGAGGTGCACGAGCACGGGAACATCCGGTGACCCGGGACCTCAGCAGGCGTTGGACCGGAAGTCCGACACCGCCACACCGCTGAACCCGCAGGTGAACGGGGTGAACCGGGAGTCCTGGCTGACCCACCGCTTGAACCAGGCGACCAGCGCGCGCGAGGCCGTCGCGTTCGTGGTCTGCGGGAAGAAGTGGCTCTGCCCGGTGAGCTCGACGTACGTCTTCGGGCCGGCCAGGGTGTTGTAGAACGGGATCGAGTGGCTCGCCACCGGGGCGACGGTGTCGGCCTGGCCGCCGACGATGAGCACCGGCTCGCTGACGTTGTTCCAGGTCTTGTCCGTGTTCCAGGGTGCGAGCGGCACGCCGGCCTTCACCAGGCCCGTCGTGTCGGCGGCGAGGGCCTCCAGGGTGCCGCCGCCGCCCATGGAGTGCCCGGCCACGCCGCGGCGGCTGCCGTCGACGTGCGAGCGCACCGCCGTGGGTGAGGAGTTCACGGCCCAGTTGAGCGCGGCCAGCAGCTGGTTGCCGCGGCTGGCCGGCTGGTCGTAGATCGAGTTGGTCTCGATCCCGACGACGACGAAGCCCCACGAGGACAGGCGGGGCCCGATCCAGGCCAGGCTCGACCAGGTGGCGGTGAAGCCGGGCGAGATCGCGATGACCGGATACGTCCCGGCCGCGGTCGGGTAGTACACGCGGCCGCCGCCGAAGCCGCTGACCGTGCTGGAGATGCTCGCCGAGGTGGTGGCGAAGCTGCCGTTGCCGGTGATGTTGGATGCGGTCGGCGCCTGGCCGATCTGATCGGCGTGGGCCGGGGCGGTTGTTACGGCGAGGGATCCGCCGACGAGGCTGAGCATGAGCCCGACCCGCAGGGCGAGCCGGATGGCGGGGGTGTTTCGCACCGTTGTCTCCCGGGTGATGAGGGAATACTGCGATGCGCGTCAGTGTGTCCAGGCACGGTGGCCGCCGGGATCCGTGAAATCGCCAGTCTCAGCGCGGCAACCGGGTGCGCCAGCCCTCCGTGTGCACGACTCGGCTCTGGAAGCGTTCCCGCAGCACCCGCAGTGCGGGCAGGCGCTCAGCGGCCTTGCGGTACTGCGACCCCGCCGACGTCGCGTCGGCGTAGATCCCCTCGACTCGGAAGCCCACCAGGTCGAGAGCGCGGTTGAGCTGGGCCAGCTGGTCGGCGTCGCGGCAGCTGAAGACGTACGTGGCGTGGTCGGCCTCGTTGAGCACCTCGTAGACCAGGTGGCCGGAGGGTGTCAGGACGAGCAGGAAGGCCAGGACGGCCGCGGTGTCCAGCGCGGCGTAGTCGGTGTGCGCGGGCGTGACCGGCTGGTGCTGGAACACGTCCCGGGGCAGGTGCGGGCCGCCGGCGTACGAGCTCTGGAACCCGCCGAGCATGCCGTAGGCCAGGGCCGGGCCGAAGGAGTCGAACGGCCCGTCGAAGCCCGACATCATGCCCGCGGCGAACATGCCCGCCGCGCCGGACGCGAACGAACCGGCGTGCGCATCGTGGTCGAGCACGATGGGCTTGGCCGAGTCGCGCCACGGACCCGCTCCCGAGCCGGCGCGCTGGACCGAGACGGTCTGCTTGAAGCCCAGCCAGGTCTGGCCCAGCCCGAGCAGGTGCTGGGCGCCGGCCGCACGGTCCGGGAGGCAGGCGGCCTCGAGCAGGGCCGGGAAGACCGTCGGCTCCACCGCTTCGAGGCCGGCCCGGGGCGCGGCCAGCCCGTCGCGCAGCAGCCCCGCGACCGAGCGCAGGGCGACCGGGCCGAGGCCGGGCAGGAGCGCGGCCAGGAAGTGGGCCGTGCGGCCCGACGCGGCGGCCGTGCGCGCACGGAGCAGGTCGAGGAACTCGGTGGTGCGCCGGGCCAGGCGGCCGATCGTGACCGGTGGGCGGCCCGGCACGTCGAGGCTGATGGTGTAGCCGGAGGCGTCGGTCGTGACGCCCTTGATGAACGGGTACGGGTACTTGTCGGCGAGCCCGGCGCCGGGAACGCTCACGAGCGCGTCGTCGTACAGCCGCAGCTCGGCCTCGACGCCGTCGACGACTGCGTTGAACGCCTCGGGTGTGCCGACGCCGTCGAGGAGCAGGACCCGCTCGGTGTCGGCGACGCGGGCCTCCGACAGCTCGGCGAGCAGCTGGGTGCGCATCACGCCGAGCCGGCTGAGCTCGAGCCGGGCGCCGTCGGCGAGCGTGAGCATGACGACGTACGGCTGCGGCTCCTGCAGTTCGACGATGTCCCCGGGCGCCACCCGCAGCAGCGTGCCGTGCTCGGGCGTGACGACGAGCGCGCCGCCGGCCATCTCGGCGGTGCCACCGCCCTCGTCGAGCAGGGCACCGCCGTCGGCGATCAGCCGGTAGTACACGTCAGGCCGTCGACGTGCCGCATTCGGCGCAGAACATCGCACCGGGCTGGGTCGGCGTGCCGCAGTTGCCGCAGAACCGCTTCTGCTGCTGCGGAGCCGCGGCCAGCGGGGTGCCGCAGTGCTGGCAGAACTTGCCGCCGCCGGTCTCGTTCATGCACGACGGGCAGCGCCCGACGGCCTGGTCGCGGTAGTTGACGTCACGGGTCCAGTCGACCTGGTTGATCCGCTCGTGCAGCTGGTTGACCTGGGCGGACGCCTGCATGCCGGCGATCTCCTGGTCGAGGCGGGGCGCACACGAGGTACACAGGCCGCGCTCGTGGTTCCAGCACACCTGCTGGCACACCCACTGGCCGCAGCGGTGGCACTGCGTGAAGTACACCTGCATCTCTTCGGCCGCTTTGGCCAGGGCCTTGTCCCGGGTCGAGCCGCGCAGCCCGTCGCGCATCCACTCGGCGTCCCAGCCGAGCTGCGACGCCTTGCTGCCGACCTCACCGCCGAGCAGGTCGCCGCCCATCTTCAGCAGCTTCCCGCCGAATCCGGTCACGGAGTGCTGGAACGACGAGGAGTACCCGTTGCCGCACCGCATGCAGTTGAACTCGAACTGGTACCCCTCGCGGGTCGAGTGGTCCGAGTAGTTGTTGGTGAACGGCACCATGCCAGCCATCGGCGACTAACCCCTTGTTCGACTGCAACCAGTGTTCCTCCTTTTTTGTACCTGTTGCCCGCCGTTCGCATGATCGGCAAGTCGGTCATACGACATCGCCTGATCGGTCGTCCCACCGCCCTGACCTGGCAACCGTGACGTACTACTGCACGGTTGTGTCAATGTCCTGGAACACCGCACGGTGCCGCCCGGCCCACTCCTGGAACGACCGGGCCGGGCGGCCCAGGACCCGCTCCACGTCCCGGCTGACCGCCTGCTCCTCCGGCAGCGGCCGGCCGAGGATGGCCAGGGTGCCGTCGACGACGGGCGCGGGCATGAACGCGAGCATCCGCTCCCGGGCCTCGTCGGGCGTGAGCTCCACCAGTTCGAGCTCGGCACCTATCGCGTCGCCGATCGCCCGGAGCCGCTCCTGCGGAGTGGTCGCCGCGGGCCCGGTCAGCACGTACGTCTGCCCGTGGTGGTCGTCCAGCAGCGCCGCCGCGGCGACCTCGGCGACGTCGGCGGGATCGACAATCGGCAGTGCGACGTGGGCGTACGGCGAGTAGGCCCGCTTCGCCGCCCGAATCGTGTCGGCCCAGGCGAACGCATTGCTCGCGAAACCGCCCGGGCGCAGCACGGTCCAGCGCAGGCCCGAGCCCTTCACGAGGTCCTCGAGCGCCTTGAGGGGCGCGTGTGACGGCGCGGTGGAGCGGGTCCCGGCGGCCTGGGACGACAGCAGCACGATGTGCTGCAACCCCGCAGCCTGTACCTCCCTGAGCAGCGCGGCCCCGTCGAAAGCGCCCGGGACCAGCAGAAAGAGCGCGTCGGCGCCCTCCAGCGCCGGCCGCAGGCTCTCCGGCCGGGCCAGGTCCATCGACCCCGGGCCGCGCCGGGTCACCGGCCGCACCGGCTGCCCCGCCTCATTGAGCGCCCGCACGAGGGGTCGCCCGACATTCCCTGTCGCACCGGTCACCACGATCATCAGCTGCTCCTTTGCGCGCGTCCTGCGGTTGCGCTGGGAAAGCTAACATCGTGGAAATAGTAGGTACCTAGAGGAAAGTGGCTATGGATTGTGACTGTGCATTCGGATAGCGAAGCCTGCCCGATCACGCCGGTGGTCGACATCGTGTTCAGCCGCTGGACGACGCCGATCCTGTGGTCGCTGCACAACCACGGCCGCCAGCGCTTCTCGGAGCTGGAGCGGGGTATCGGCGGCATCACCGCGAAGGTGCTCACCCAGCGGCTGCGCCAGCTCGAACGCGACGGCCTGGTCGCGCGCACCTATACGCCACAGATCCCGCCGCGGGTGGAGTACGAGATCACCGAACTGGGTCGTAGCCTCGGCCCGCTCTTCCATCACCTGACCGAGTGGGCCGTGACGAACCTGCCGGCCGTCGGCACGGCCCGGGCGGAGTACGACGGCTCAGGCCGGCCCCGGCCCTGACACCGGCAGGTCGATGCGCAGGCCCGGGCGGGCCACGGCGAGCGGCCCCTTCCAGCCGGCCGACTCGGCCGCGGCGAGGTGGGCAGCGGGATCGCTCCCGGGCCAGAGGTGCGTGAGCCACAGCGCACCCACGCCGGCCCGGGCGGCCACCGCACCCGCGTCCCGGGCCGAGCTGAGGTTGCCCAGGCGGGCCGCCGGGACCTCGTCGGCGTACGTGGCCTCGGCCAGCAGGAGATCGGCGCCCGCGGCCAGGTCGTCGAGCGCCGCGCACGGCCCGCTGTCGCCGGTGTACGTCACGGTCGCCCCGCCCGCCGTGATGCGCAGCCCGGCGCTGGGCACGAAGTGCGGCAGCCGTGCGGTCCGCACGGTGAACGGCCCGATGCTCAGGGTCGCGCCCGGCTCGAACTCGTGGAGCACGGAGGCGCCGTCGAGCATCCCGGGCTCGTCGAGGGCCAGCACGGCGTCGAGGGCACCGGGCGGGCAGAACAGGGGCAACGGCGGCGGCTGTACCGCACCGGCGCCGAGCCGGCGCGCCCGCAGCAGCGGATTCACGTCGGCACAGTGGTCCGGGTGGCCGTGGGTCACCACGACCGCGCCGACCGCCCCGGGGTCCCAGCCGGCCTGCAGCGCCATCACCGTCGCGTATCCGGGGTCGGCCAGCAGCACGAACCCGTCGTGCTCGAGGACATAACCGGAGCAACCGGCCACTGGTTCGGGATAGGCGCCGACGCCGCCGATGATCGTGAGCCGCACGGCGGCAGCGTACTCTGACCGGCCCAGCCGCACACCGTGCAAAGGCCCACCCGGCACCGTGCGGTGCCGGGTGGGCCTCGACAGGCGGTGCTACGCGGTGATGACCGGCCACGCATAGGCCAGCAGCGCGAACGCCGCGGCGGCCAGAGCGAGATTGAAGCCACGCACCGGAACGGGCAGCGCGGCGACGACGAGCAGGATAATGGCGATCAGGTAGAGCACGGCCTGTGCCGACATATGAGCCTCCGGGAAGGGGTTCGGACTGGTCGATCCATACCCGCGGCACCGTCCACAGTAAACACTCAAGGGAGCGCACCCATGCCCGCAGCCGGTCAGCCCTTGCGCAAGCTGGGCTTTCTCACCATCGGACTGTTCGACCCGGCCGAGCCCGCGGCCGGTCACGAGGCCACCCTCGAGGTCATCGCGCTCGGCGAGCGGCTCGGGTTCGACAGCGCCTGGATGCGCCACCGGCACCTGCAGCACGGGATCAGCTCCCCGCTCACGCTGCTCGCCGCCGCCTCCCAGCGCACGTCGCGGATCGAGCTGGGCACCGCCGTCACGCCGCTGGGCTGGGAGAATCCGCTGCGGCTGGCCGAGGACCTGGCCACCGTCGACCTCCTGTCGGGCGGCCGGCTCAACCCCGGCCTCAGCGTCGGGCCGCCGATGCACTACGAACGCGTGCGCGACGCGCTGTATCCGGACACCGCGGACGCCGAGGACTTCACGTACGCCCGGCTCGAGCGCCTCCTGGACCTCGTCGCCGGGAAGCCGGCGAGTGACTTCTCCGGCACCGAGGGTTTCGAGGTGTTCTCCAGCCGCGTCGAGCCGCACTCAGCGGGGCTGCGCGCCCGGATGTGGTACGGCGGCGGCAGTCTCCGCTCGGCCCAGTGGGCCGGCGAGCACGGCATGAACTTCCTGACGAGCAGCGTGGTGAAGGCCGAGGACCCGGACGATCCGGCCCCCGACTTCGCGGCGATCCAGCTCGCTCACGTGCGGGCGTTCCGGGCCGCGCACCCCGACGGGGACCGGGCCCGGGTCTCGCAGGGCCTGGTCGTCATCCCCACCGACTCGGCCACGGCGGCCCAGCGCGAGAAGTACGCCGAGTACGTCGCCAAGCGCACGCCCCGCACCGCCACCCCGCAGGGCCCGGCCCGCATGATGTTCGCCCGCGACCTGGTCGGCCCGGCCGAGCAGATCGCCGCCGAACTGCACGCCCACGCCGCGTTCCGGGAGATCGACGAGGTGGCCTTCGCCCTGCCGTTCACGTTCGAGCACGAGGACTACGTGCAGATCCTCACCGACATCGCCGGGAAGCTGGGCCCCGCCCTCGGCTGGCGGCCGGCCGGCTGAGCACCTTGCCGGAAGTCCTGTCCGCCGGGCCGACTCAGACGGCCCAACTCGGACGGCCGGGCCATCGCCTGCTTCCGGTGACGGCCCGCGTTGCCTGTCGGTCAGGACGTGACCTTGTAGACCCAGACGTCGACCACGTGCTTGCCCGGGCCGAAGAGCTGATCGGCGGTCTGGCGCACGGCCTCGCTGTTGCCGTGCTGGTCGGGCAGGACCAGGTAGTCGGCCTTCCAGTACGCCAGGTCCAGCTTCGCCATGGCCTTCTGGTCCGGGGTGATCACGGGGACCGTGCCGTCGGTGGCGGCGGAGTTCATCAGCTGCATGGTCGGGCGGGTCGGGGCGTTGAAGATGGCCACCTTCTCCGGGTCGTCCGGGTTGGGGACGAGGAAGTAGCCACCGGCGATCTTGAAGTCCAGGCCCGCCGCGGTGGACCAGCGCATGGCGTCCAGGCCCTCGAACCAGCCCAGCGGGATGGCCACGACCGTCGAGTTCTCCGGGATCTCGGCGCGCCAGGCATTGGTACTGAAGAACGCCGGGATCGGGGCGCGGGGCGAGGCCGGTTGCGGGGTCGGGATGAGGGGTACCAGGGCGATGGCCAGCGCCGCGGCCCACAGCCAGCGGGCGACAGGCGTGGTCTCCTCGGCCTGCGGGCGGACGTCGGTTTTGACGCCCACCGCGCCTTCCGACGTTTCCGGCAACGCGGACTCATCGGCGACGAGCGTGCCGCCGCCACCCCCACCACTACCGCCACCGACCCCGCCCGCGTCCCCACCGAGAGGACCGTCAGCCGCGTCGTCGGCGTCCGGGCCGGCCGGGACCGGCTCGGCCGAGGTGGCCGGCAGGCCGACGATGAAGCGGTCGACGACCATCGCCAGGATGACGCCGAGCAGCGGTGCGATCGCGACCCCCATGCGGGTGGGGACGACCGAGTCGAACAGCGGCAGTTCGTGGACCCAGTTCCACGGGCCGTGCCAGCCGGTCTCCTCGCCCTTGTACTTGATCACCGTCCCCAGCGAGAGCAGCGAGAACACGAGTGCCGTGATGAACAGCGCGCGCGCCGCCCGCTGGCGCCAGAGGGCGACCGTCCCGGCCAGCAGCAGGCCCAGCAGCGGCCAGCCGAAGAAGGTGTTCTCCTCGGTCGGCCCGCCCATCTTGTCGATCACCGACAGATCGTCGGGCGCCATGATGGAGCGGCGGCTGAACTCCTTGAACGAGGCCAGGTCCGTGCTGAAACCGTGCACGAAGTCGGGCAGGCCGCGGTACGCCTGCGGGCCGAAGAACTGGTGGTACAGCGGATAGGCCAGAAGCACACCGGCCGCGGCCGCGCCGATCAGGATCGCGGGCAGCGCGGCGCGCACGGACGGCAGATACTCGCGCGGGTGCAGGTACGCCAGCAGGAAGATCAGCAGCGCCACCGCCGTGAGGAACAGGACCTCCTCGTTGATGAAGCACTGGTAGAGCACCACGGCGCCCAGGACCAGGCCCCGGCGCACCGCCGAGCCCGGCTCGCGCAGGCGCAGGATGTTCCAGACGATGAACGGGATCAGGAACTGCCCGGCGATGTTCGGGTGCGCCGTGCTCTGCGAGATCATCGACGGGGCGAATCCGCAGAAGAGTCCACCGATGTACGCGGCGGCCCGCGATCTGACAACATGGCGGGAAAGAATGAAATACCACGCGATCGCGGTGCCGGCGAGAGCGATGGTGTCCATGAGCACCAAAGTGACGCCGGCGCCGAACAGTAACGTGATCGGCGCGAACGGTAGCGCAAGTCCGAGAACGGAAGTGTTCGCCATGAGATTGACGCCGTCCGGCGCATTTAGTTGATCGGTGAAGAACGGGTTGTCACCGTGAGTGAAGAGGCGTGCCGCATGCGTCAGCACCCACTCGAAGAAGATCTGATCCTGCGCGTTGTCGGCGAACATCCGACCCTGTGGATCGGCCCACAGGTGCTGGAGTACCAGCACCGAGCACACGACATAACTGAGCAGCGCGGCCGCCGCGGCCCGGACCTCGCGGGTCTTCTCCCCGAATTTCACGGTGACACCATAGTTGCCGTCCGAAGTGCGCCGCAGGGGCTGGCGGGGGACTATCAACGCCGATACACTACGCCAGTTCTGCCAGACATGATCAGTATTCACGTAGGGGTGCAGAGTGCCGAATCCGGACGCGGCAATCCTCGGAGACCAGGCCATCCAGTCGGAGGTGCTCGAGGGCCTGGCGATGGCGGTGAACCATCGCAAATGGTTCGTGGCGTTCGCGACGCCCTACCTCGGTGACCATCCGATCGAGGTCTCCGCGGGTCTCGGCGACTACGCCGCGGAGTGGCTCCAGCACACCGAGAAGATGTCGCTGACCGAGGCGGACTCGGGCCGGATCGTCGCGCTCAAGGAGCGCTTCTCCGACCACCCCGGCGTTTCCGTCCGCGAGCTGCTCCTGCCGAGCGAGGTCAACGGCGACCACAGCGCCGCGATCTCGTACAACGTGCTCGAGCACATCGACGACGACATCGGCGGCCTGCGCACGATGAAGTCGCTGGTCCGCCCGGGCGGCTACATCATCAACGTGGTGCCGGCCTTCCCGTTCGCCATGGGCCCGGCCGACATCGCCACCGGCCACGTGCGCCGCTACACCAAGAAGACGATGCGCGCGGCCATGAACGCGGCCGACATCGAGATCGTCAAGCTGCACTACGCCAACTCGCTCGGCCTCATCGGGTACTACGTGTCGACCTGCCTCCTCAAGCAGATGCCCGGCCCCGGCCCGATCGTCAAGTTCTACGACAGCACGGTCGCCCCGATGACCCGGCTCATGGAGAAGGCGTTCAACCCGCCCTTCGGCCAGTCGGTGATCGCGATCGGCCGCCGCCCGCTCAACGGCTGACACCAGCAAACTTCCGCGCCCCAGGGGTCATTCCCTGGGGCGTTTTGCTGTCTCGAGGGCGTACCGCCAAGCGCCAACTTCCACAATTGTCACTCGACTGTCATACCGCCCCCGCCGTCCCGCGATATCACGAAATGTCCGACGTCCCCGCCGCCCGGGCCGCTCTTGCACCAGCCATCAACCAACTCGCGCCCCGACCACCCTGTCGCCGCGGGCGCAAAATTCAAGCCGAACGGCCAGGAAAACACCATCTGAAGCGCGTACATTTCACGCGACCTTCGTCCCATCTTCCGGACCCTCCGGCGCCAAGCGCAGCGTCAGCCCCTGCCGCAGCCGCACAGGACCACCTGGTCCACCCGTGCCGCACGCACGGCCAGGCATGCTCGCGTGGTCACTGGACCAGCCGAAGCACACCCGCCCGTACGCCGATCCGGCACCCCATCACCGCCCTGCCCACCCAGGCTGCCGTAGACGGAGCGCCGTCACGCTCGCGGCCAACGAGGACACCACCTCGTCGCTCACACAGGCAGACGACCAACTCCCGGACGCCCACACACCGGCGTCCCCCGGCACGCCCTACGCCGGATCGCCCATATCCGGGCCGCTAACCGCCACAAGGCACAGCCCCGCGCACGAGTCCATCCCGAGTAGGACACAGCCAAATCCGTGCGCAGTCACAGCACGGACACTTCCCCGTGCACGAGCACGAAGCACAGGAACGAGCACGGGACACGGGCCACGCGGCACGGGGGCACGAGCACGGAGCACAGGAACGAGCACGGGACACGGGCCACGCGGCACGGGGGCACGAGCACGGAGCACAGGAACGAGCGCGGGACACGGATACGGAGCAAAGAAACGAGCACGGAGCACGGGACACGCGGCACGGGGAACGCGGAACGCGCACGGGCACGGACACGGAGCACGGGCACAGGCACGCGGCACGGAGCGCGGGCACGCGGCACCGGGCACGATCGCGGAGCACGGGCATGGAGACGGGCAGAGGCACGGACGCAACCCAGTGCGACACGGATACGGGCGCGGCACGCCGCGAATCAGCGGAAACGAACCCAGCAAGGTCTCTCCGCCACCCCACCGCCCGACCCTTCTGGCCGCCGCTGGTGGACCTGCGGCGGGCAGTGCGTTGGCGCGAGGCTGTGAGCGGCAGGCGCTGCGGCTTGGGCGCCGGCTGCAGACGCGGCATTGATGGCGGGCCTGCACGGCTACGGGTCGGCGCGCGCCTGTGGGCGACGGGCCACGGGTCGCGTCGGCTGTAAATGCGGCATGGACGGTGGCCCCGCACGGCTACTGATCGACGCGCGATCATCCGCAAGCATGGGGCTGCGAATGGCATGCGCTGCGAGTGCGCCATGGATAGTGGGCCGCACGGGTTACGGGGCGGTGCGCGGATTGCGGGGCGGCGCAACGGTTGCGGGGCAGTGCACGCCGCGGCGGCGGAGGTTGTGGGTTGGCGTGCGCTGTGGTCGACGGAGCCGCGGATTGGCTTGGGTATGGGTGACGGCCGCGCGGATTGGCTTGAGGCGTGGGCGACGAAGCGCGGATTGGCTTGAGGCGGGGCGACAAAGCGCGAATTGGCATGGGGTTTGGGTGGTGAGGGTTGCGGGTTGGGGTTGGGGGGCGGGGTTAGAGGCCGGAGGCTTGGACGAGTTCGGCGAAGGCTTCGGCGGGCATGATGGTGACGCCTAGTGCTTCGGCTTTTGCGGCCTTTGAGCCGGCGCCCTCGCCCACGACGACCAGGTCGGTCTTCTTGGAGACGGAGCCGGAGGAGCGGCCGCCCAGGCGTTCTACGGCCTCGTTGCCCTCGTTGCGGGTCAGGCCGGGGACCGAGCCCGTCACGACCACAGTCATCGGGGTGCCGTCCTCCTTCTGCAGGGGTAGCCGAGCCCCTGGCGTGGCCAGGGTGCCGTCCGCATCGGCGCCGGCCGCGGAGAGGTTGGTGGCGGAAGGGTCGGTGGCGGCGGGAGCGGACGGGTCGGCCGGGGTGGGGCGGGGGCGGTAGGTCGGTTCGGTCATGTTGACGCCGCGCTCGGCCAGGCGGGCGATGACCGGGGCGAGCTCGACCAGCTCGGCGGCGATGGTGACGGCGCGCTCCGGGCCTACCGCGTCGACCTCCTGCAGTTCCAGCGGGGTGGCGGCCAGCAGGGCGTCCATGGTGCCGAAGTGGGTGGCCAGGCGGCGGGACATGGAGCGGCCCGTCATGCGCACGCCGAGGCCGGTCAGCACCCGGCCGAGTGGCTGGGACTTCGAGGCCTGGATGGCGGTCACGAGCTTGGTCGCCGAGACCTCGCCCATGCGGTCGAAGGCGCTCAGCGTCGGTACGTCCAAGTCGTACAGATCGGCCGGGTCGGTGACGCGCCCGGAGGCGATGAGCATGTCGATGATCTTGCCGCCGAGGCCCTCGATGTCGAGGCAGTCGCGGCTGGCGTAGTACGAGAGGGCTTCGCGGGCGCCGCAGGCGCGGCCGGTCGTGCACCGCCAGCGCTTCTGGGTGCGGTCGATCTCGCCGCCGCAGCGGGGGCAGTGCGCGGGCGGCTCGAACGGGACGGAGTCGGCGGGGCGCTCGTCGAGCTTGGCTCCGGTGATCTCGGGGATGACGTCGCCCGCGCGGCGGACGAAGACGGTGTCGCCGGCGCGGACGTTGCGCCGGACCAGGTCGTCGAAGTTGTGCAGGGTGGCCGAGGTGACGATGACGCCGCTGATCTGGACCGGCTCCAGGACGGCGACGGGCGTGATGACGCCGGTCCGGCCGATCTGGACCTCGATGGCCTTCAGGCGCGTGGTGCGGGTGTCGGCCGGGAACTTATAGGCGATGCCCCAGCGCGGTGCCCGGCTGCCCGAGCCGGCCTGGTCGCGGTCGGCGGGGTCGTCGGCCTTGATGACGGCGCCGTCGATGCCGTAGCCGAGGGTCGCCCGGCCCTCGCTGAGCTCCTTCACCGCGACCAGGATCTCGTCGATCGTCGCGCACACCGGGCCGCCACCGGTCGAGGCGACGCCGAGGCGCTGCAGCTCGGCCATGGCGGCGGAGTGCGGGCCGTCGCCGAGGCCGCGCACACCGTAGGCCAGGAACGACATCGGCGCGTCGTAGGTGCGGTCCTGGGCGCGCAGAGTGCCGGCGGCGGCGCTGCGAGGGTGGGCGAAGGGCGGCTCGCCGGTGCCGGTGCGCATGGCGTTGGCGACCTCGAAGTCGGCGTCGGTCATGAAGACCTCGCCGCGGACCTCGATGGTGAGCGGCTCGGTCAGCCGCTCGGGCAGGCCCGCGGCCCGCCGGGCCTGGCCGGTGACGTCCTCGCCGGCCCGCCCGTCGCCGCGGGTGGCCACCTGGACCAGGCGCCCGTCCTCGTAGCGGGCCGCGACGGCCAGGCCGTCGATCTTCGGCTCCACCGTGTAACCGGCGGCGGGGCGGCCGAGCAGTTTGTCGAGGCGGGCCGCCCACCGGCGCAGGGAGTCCTCGTCGAACACGTTGTCGAGGCTCAGCATCGGCTCGCTGTGCACCACGTCGCCGACGACGCCCCCGCCGGCCGCGACGACCTCGGTCGGGGAGTCCTCCGGCTTCCACTGCGGGTGCGCCTCCTCGGTGGCCGCGATCCGATGCATCAGCGCGTCGTAGTCCGCATCGTCCATCGCCAGGTCCGGCCCGCTGTAGTAGGCGGCCGCGGCCGTCCTGACCTGCTCGATGGCGGTGCGGTAGTCGGACCTGGTGTCGAATGCGTCGGCCATGTCCGGAGCCTACCGACGGGGTACGACAAAATCGGCTGTGTGATCGAGGACGACTACGTCGAACTGGCCCATCGGATCAACCGGGGCGACCTGATGCTCGGCATCCTGCCCCTCTCGGCCGCCGGGACGGTGGTGGCGGGGCTCTCGGCGGCCGGGACCGCACGGGCCTGGCGGGAGCTCGGCATCTGCTACCTCGGCACCAGCGGCGACGTCCTGCCGCCGGCGCCGTGGTCGCCGGACCTGCCATTCGCCGACCCGGCCGACCACCCGCAGGACCGGGCGCTGCGCTCCTTCGCCGAGGCCGCCAGGCTCGGCGACCACGAGGGTGCGGTGCTGTTCGCCCGCTGCGCCCGCGGGGCCTCGGTGGCGGCCCGGGAGGCGGCCCGGGCCCTGCTGCGCCCGCACGCCCGGGCCGACGGGGCCACCGCCTACCAGTACGGCCTGCTCGAACAGTGGCTGGACCGGCCCGGTGCGGCGATCGAGCACCACCTCTGGGCCGCTGCGCAGGGCGACGCCGACGCGGCCTTCGAGCTTTACGTCCTGTTCGCCACGGGTACCGGAGTCGAGCGCGACGACGCCGAGAGCGCCCGCTGGCTGCAGCGGGCGGCCGACCTGGGCCAGGACCGTGCGCTGTACAACCTCGGGGCCGCCCACGCCACCGGCAACGGGGCGCCGCTGGACCCGGCCCGGGCCGTCGCGTACTACGAGCGGGCCGCGAAGGCCGGGAACGCACGGGCCGCGGCCACGCTCGGCGTCATGTACCTCACCGGCGAGGGCGTCGAAGCCGACCGGCAGCGGGCCGCCCACTGGCTCGACGAGGCCGACGACCTCGACCACCCGGTCGACGAGTGGCTCGCCCAGTTGGGTCTTTCACGGCCGTGAGGCCGGACCGTACCGTGAACGGTCCCAGTTTCCATCAACATCTGTCACTGCCTTGACACGGGAAAACGGGCCTCCGAAGACTGGGAGCGTTCACAGCGACAAGCGATCGACCCAAGGAGAGCCCGTGCGAAGAACCATCTCAATCGTGGCTGCCGCTGCCCTCGGCGCCGCCATCGCCGTCACCAACGCCGTCGTGGCCGCCGCGCCCGCCGGCGCGGCGACCATCAGCATGCGCGGCGCCGACGTGTCCTCCCTGCAGCGCAGCCTGGACCTCGGCGCCAAGTACTACAACGCGTCGGGCACCGCCGCCGACCCCCTCGACATCCTCAAGGGCATCGGCCTGAACTACGTCCGGCTGCGCATCTGGAACAACCCGGTGAGCGGGTACAACAACCTGAGCAAGGTGCTGGTCCAGGCGAGGGCGGCCAAGGCCAAGGGCCTGCAGCTGATGATCGACTTCCACTACTCGGACACGTGGGCCGACCCGGGCAAGCAGTACAAGCCGGCCGCCTGGTCGTCGCACGACATCGGCGCCCTGCAGAGCGACGTGTACAACTACACGCTGAGCGTGTGCAACGCGCTCAAGTCGCAGGGCACGACGCCGGACAGCGTGCAGATCGGCAACGAGATCAACGTCGGCATGCTGTGGAACGACGGCAAGGTCGTCAACAACGACTTCACGAACCTGAGCCTGCTGTTGAAGCAGGGGTACAACGCCACCAAGGCCTGCAACAGCGGCACCCAGGTCATCATCCACACCGCCGACGCCGACAGCGACGCGAACGCCCGGTGGTTCTACGACGGCATCCGGGCCAAGGGCGTGCCCTGGGACATCACCGGCCTGTCGTACTACTGCATGTGGCACGGCACGCTCGCGAACCTGTCCACCGTCATCAACGACGTGCGCACCCGCTACGGCAAGCCGGTCATCCTGGCCGAGACCGCCTACCCGTTCACGGCGGCGAACGCGGACTCGGAGGCCAACGCCATCAACGGCTCCGCGCCCTGCTCCGGCTACCCGGCGACCTGGCAGGGCCAGGCGAGCAACTTCACCGCCGTGCAGAACACGGCCCGCACGGCCGGCGCGATCGGCGTCTTCTACTGGGAGCCGACTTGGTACGCCATCAAGGGCAACGGCTGGGCCCCGGAGAACATCAACGGCACGGGCGACCAGTGGGACAACATGACGCTGTTCGACTGGACCGGGCACATCAACCCGAACGTGCGCTGGACCCCCTAGAGCAGGGCCGGCTCAGCCGCGAAACGGCTGGGCCTCGCCCACCCAGCCGGCCACGAGCACGAGCCCGGTCGGGCGGTGCACGGCGAGGAAGCCGAACGGCCTGTCGAACACCACGCTCGTGACCTGCTTGCGCTTGTCGAGCTGAGGGAAGAACGCCCCGGCGAGCCGCATCGCGATCCCGGTGACGGCGGCCGCCTTGAAGCCCGTGGCGGTGAACTCGGCGACGGCGTCCTGCCGGGCCTGCGACACGGCGAGGGGCACCGGGCTCATCCCGGGAAAGTGCCCGGTGCCGGTATCGGTGGCCGCCCGCAGCCCGAACACCTCGGCGTGCGCCAGCAGGTCGTGGGACGCGCCGACCCGGAACCGCACGGTGCTGACCACCAGCTCCGGCTCGTCGTCGACCGCCTCGATCTCGCGCACGCTCACGCCGGGGCCGCGCTCGACGGCGGCCGTGCCGTCGGCGCCCAGCCCGGCGATCGCCGCGGGCAGCACGACGGAGGCCGGCACCTCCGCCCCACCGAGGGCGAGCACGACGTCCACGTCGGCCTCGCCGGCCACGGTGAGCAGCGTGAGCGGCCCGTCCGCGCCGTCCACGACCCGCAGCGCCGACAGTGCCGCCGCCCCGCGCCCGCGCCGGTGCAGCCCGGCCAGCTCCCGCTCGGCCCAGGGCCCGGACCGCGGCCGCTGCACACCGTCCTCGAACCGGTCGGCCCACGCGGTCTGCACGACCAGCGCACTGGCCAGGACCATCAGCGTCTCCGCGCCGACCCGGATCGGCATCGCCGGGATCTCGCCGTCGGTCTGTGCGGCCGCCCAGGCGTCGAGCTCCGGCTGGTCGACCGCCGGGTCACCGGTGAGCTTCCCGCGCAGGTGCTCCGGCACGGCCGCCGCGAACTCTTCGGTCAGCGGCACCTCCGAGCGTGACCACACGGCGGCGGCCATCCGCGCCGCCGGCGAGCCGGGCAGCCCGAGCGGCGTCGGCGCGACGGCGAGCAGCTCGTCGCGGGCCGCCCCGGCCGCGAACGGCCCGAGCAGCGCCAGCAGTACATAGGCGCCGGCCCCGGACAGCACGGTCCCGTCGCCGTCCAGGGTGGCGGCCCACCTGGCGGTGAGCGCATTGGCATTCGCGGTCGTCATACACCCACCCTAGTGAGACGGACCCCCGGACGGTCTCGTGCAGCCCGCGCCCTGGGCGGCCGGCGACCCCAACGGGGGCATCCGGTTCGACTGGAGCGGGTTCACCCGCGTCCGGTGCTCAGACCGCCAGGCCGCGCCGGGCCCGCAGCAGGCCCCAGAGCACGGCGCCGTACAGGCAGACGCCGGAGCCGACGCCGGCGACGGCGCTGACCGCGGCCGCGGAGCCGCCGGCCGCGTAGGTGACGAAACCGGCGACCGCGAGGGCGGTCATGGCCGTGGCCAGCCAGTGGTACATCGGGGCGTGCCACACGGCGCCGAGGCCGTAGAAGTGCAGGCCGACGATCAGCGCGACCCAGGCCACGGCGACCTCGGAGCGGTGCAGGACGCCGTTGATGACGAAGAGCCCGCCGAAGAGCGCGATGGCCTCGATCGCGACGACGATCCAGTAGCCGCGCCCCATGGCCTGCCGCGCCAGCACGGGCTCCACGGCGGGCGCCGGACCCGACGCCGGGGCGGCGGTGGAGGCGGACCGGGTGCGGAAGGTGGCGATGATGAGCGCGGCCGCGCACAGGGCGGCGCCGATGCGCAGGATCTGCGGCCACGGATCGGGCAGACCCCCGCTGTTGCCGGCGATGAACCCGGTGCCGAAGCCCGTGGCGATGATGGAACCGATCACGTATCCCGGCAGACGACGCTGCCCGGCTTCCCCGTTCGTCACCGGGCGACCGTATCAGGGATCTTGGATCTTCCGATGTCCCGACCGGCGGCTCCGAGCTCCTCGCCCCTTGTACCGCCCAGGCCCCGTCAGACCGGCCCGCAGTAAGACTCGGCACCGATGCCGACCACGTCGAGCTCCGACTGCAGCGCGCTGATCTTCAGCGAGAAGAGGACGGCGCCGCACTGGAAGCGCTGGCTCGAGCCGCTCGGGGCCGGGTTGACGTTCGCCGCCAGCCACTCGACCGCGCGGGAGCTCAGCGGGTCGTTGCCGGCCAGGGCGGCGCCGCCGCAGGTCTTGAGGAACGCCAGCTCGGCCGCGGTCAGCTGGCTCGTGCCCGTCGAGTTGGCCTCGCACCGCAGCTGGTACACCTCCTGCTGCGCGTGGGTGACGCTGAGGCGGGCGCCGGTGTTGGCGTCGATCGGGGTGCTCACCAGATGCGTGCCCGAGTCGTTGCGCCACTGGTCCGACATGCTCATGTGCGCACCCTCCAGCAGCTGGTCCAGGCCGACCGGCAGGGGGGTCGCGGTCCGGACGCAGCGCTCGTCGTCCGGGCTCACGCACATCGTCACGCTCGGGGCCGGAGCCTGCGGCCGCGGGGCGGCGTCGGCGGCGGCCCGGTCCGCCTCCGCGTCACGGCCGGCGGACACCTGCACGGCGATGTACGCCCCCGCCGCCAGCAGGATCAGCAGCGCGATGGCGAGGGCGGCGGGGATGATGGGAAACGACCGGCCGGGTGCGGGGGCCGGCTCATCGGGTTCGGACACGGTGCAGTTCATATCATGGCCGCCGCCGGCCGACCGTCCCTACGGGTGCAGCAGGTCCGCGAAGAAGCGCAGGCGCTCGGCGTGCTGCACGGTCTCGCCGCCCTCGTGGCCGTTGAACGGGTACACCTCGATGCGCTTCGGGCCGGCGTAGTTGTGATAGGCCCCGAAGACCGTCGACGGCGGGCAGGTGGTGTCCATCAGGGCCGCGCTGAACAGGGCCGGAGCCGTCGCGCGCCTGGCGAAGTGGACGCCGTCGAAGTGCCCGAGCGTGGCGAAGACGGTCTCGGCCCGGTCGCGGTGCACCTTCAGGTAGCCGCCGATCTCCAGGTAGGGCCCGGTGGCGGCCCGCTCGGCGCCCCGGCGCATGTCGCACAGGAACGGCACGTCGGCGGACACGGCGGCCAGGTCGGGCACCAGGCCGGCCACGGCGAGGGCCAGGCCGCCACCCTGGCTCACACCGGCGACCGCGACCCGGGCCGGGTCGACGAGCGGATGGGCCCGGGCGGCGTGCACGGCCCGGACCGCGTCGGTCACGACACGGCGGTAGAAGTGCTTCTCCGGGTCGAGGATGCCGCGGGTCATGAACCCGGGGTGCTGCGGCCCGGTCCCCTCCGGCTCGTGGTCCTCGGTGTCACCGCTGCGCCAGCCGCTGCCCTGGCCGCGGACGTCGATGAACAGGTGGGCGTAGCCGGCCGAGGCGTAGAGCAGGCAGTCCTCCGGCAGCCCGCGGCCGCCGTTGTACCCCGGGAACTCCACCACGCACGGCAGCGGCCCGTCGGCCCCGGCCGGCGTGACGAACCATCCGCGCACGGGCTGCTCCGCGTGGCCGGGGAAGCGCACGTCGTACACCCGCAGCGTTTTGAGGCTCGTCGAGACCTCCACGAAGTCGGCCGGGCCGCCGCTGGAGCGCGCCCGCGACCAGAACTCGTCGAAGCCCGGCGGTTCGGTGGCGGTGCTGCGGTAGGCGTGGCACTCGTCGAGGGTCAGGTCGGACAGCGGCATCGGCGGCTCAGCCTTTCAGTCCCGTGTGGGCCAGGCCCTCGATGAACTGCCGCTGCGCGATGACGAAGACGACCAGGACCGGGATCGCGGTCATCGTCGCCGCCGACAGCTGCACATTCCAGGCCGGCCCGCCGTAGGCGTCGACGAACTGGGTGAGCGCCTGCGGCAGTGTGAACTTGGACGGGGTGGACAGGAACACGATCGGCTCAAGATACAGGTTCCAGCTGTGCAGGAACGTGAAGATCGAGACCGCGCCCAGCGCCGGGCGGGCCAGTGGCAGCGCGACCCGGCGGAACAGGCCCCATCGGCCCAGGCCGTCGATGCGCCCGGCCTCCTCCAGCTCCGGCGGCAGGGTGATGAAGAACTGCCGCATGATGAACGTTGCCAGCACGCTCGGCGCGCCGAAGATCGGCACGAGGATGAGCGGCCAGTGGGTGTCGATCATGTGCCAGCGCTGGAACAGCTGGAACAGCGGCACGATCGTCACCTCGCTCGGCACGAGCAGCCCGGTGAGCACGAGCAGGAACAGCGCGTTCTGGCCGCGGAAGCGGATGCGGGCGAACGCGTAGCCGGCCAGTGACGACACGACGAGCGTGCCGAGCGTGCACACGACCGCGATGTACATGCTGTTGAAGTACTGCTGCGCGAACGGCTGCGCTTCGAACACCTGGCGGTAGGCCGACGTGTCGATCGACGTGGGGATCAGCGACGGCGGGAACTTGAACACGTCGCCGAGCGGCTTCACCGAGGACGTGGCCATCCACCAGGTGGGGAACACGAACGGGATGGCCAGCACGCACAGCAGGCCGTACAGCCAGACCTTGCGGCTGCTGCCTTCAGTTCTCATGGAACACCCATCGCTTGCGCAGCTGCCACTGCACGGTGGTGAGGATCAGGACGATGGCGAACAGCACCAGCGACAGCGTGGCGCCGTAGCCGAAGTGGTGGAACTGGAACGCCTGCTGGTACAGGTAGTACACGAGCACTGTCGTCGACGTGCCGGGGCCGCCCTGGGTCAGCACGGCGATCTGGGCGAACACCTGCAGCGAGCCGACCACCGTGATGATGGACGTGAGCAGGACCGTCGGGCTGATCATGGGCAGCGTGATGCTGCGGAACGCCCGCCAGGCGCTCGCCCCGTCCAGCCGGGCCGCCTCGTACAGCCCGGACGGCACACCCTGCAGGGCGGCCAGGAACAGCACCATGTTGAGCCCGACGTTCTTCACGACCTGCACGACGACGACCGCGAGCATCGCCGTCCACTCGCCGCGCAGCCAGTTGGGACCGTGCACACCTACCGCGTCGAGGATGCCGTTGACGCCGCCGTTGTCCTGCAGGAGGAACCCCCACACGATCGTCCAGGCCACCATTGACACGACGACCGGTGAGAAGAACAGCGTGCGGAACACGATCGTGCCGCGCAGTTTCTGGTTCAGCAGCACGGCCAGCAGCAGCGCCAGGCTCAGGTTGAGCACGAGCAGCCCGGCCGAGAACAGGCCGGTGGCGGCGAGCACCTTCGGCAGGTTCGGGTCGTCGGCGAGCTGCCGGTAGTTGTCCGCGCCGACGAAGTTGAACTCGTCGGCCAGGACGTTCCACTCGTGCAGGCTGTACCAGGCGACCATCACCAGCGGGAAGAGCACGAACACCACCGTGCCGGCCAGCTGCGGCAGGATGAACAGGTAGCCGGCCAGGTTCTCCCGTCTCATTTCGCGAGCAACGGCTTGAGTCCGGTGCACACGGTGTCGAGCACGGACTTGACGTCGGCGCCGGGCTTCCACAGCGGGTCGAGCGAGGCCCGGACGTTCTGGGCGATCTCGGCCGAGCCGGTGTGGCTGGGCTTGACGACGCCGTTGGAGATGCCGTCGATGACGACCGACTGCAGCTGGGCCGGCTTGAGCAGCGGGTTGGTCTTGGCCATGGTCTCCGCGTTGAGCTGGCTCTTGCGGGCCGGCGGGAAGTACTGCGCGAGCTTGGCGCTGTTGGCGGCGTTGGTGAAGAACGACAGGAAGTCGGCGGCGGTGCCGGCGTGCTTCGACTTCTTCAGTACCCCGAGCCCGGCCTGCCCCACCACGGAGTATTTGCCCTTCGGGCCGGCCGGGAGCGGCACCAGGTCCCAGCCGAACTTGGCGTCCTTGAGCAGCGACGCCCGGGAGATCTGCGTGATGGTCATCGCCGACTGCCCGGTGAAGAAGTCGGCCGCCACGCCTGGCCCTGGCATCGCTTTCGCCGTGAAGACGGCCTGGTGCAGCGCGGTCATGGCGTCGACCATCTCGGGCGCGTTGAAGCCGCAGGTCTTGCCGTCGGCGCTCCACGCCTGGGCGCCCCAGCCGGTCCAGACCGTGGACAGGTTGCCCCAGGTCTTGTAGTCGAAGTCGCGGACCACGATCCCGGCCGTGCCGGTCTTCGCGTTGACGGCCGCGCCCTCGGCGAACGCCTTGTCCCAGGTCCACTGCCCGGCTGTGACGAGGTCGGCCGGGCTGTCCTGGCCGGCCTGCTTGAGCAGGTCCGTGTTGACGAACATGCCGAACGGCGAGGTCGAGAACGGGTACGCGTACAGCTTGCCCCCGCTCTGCCACAGCTTGGTCGCGGCCGGGGTCAGGTCGTCGGGCTGGTCGAGGTTCTCCAGCGGCACGAGGGCGCCGGAGCCGACGAAGTCCGGTGCCGACTCCTCCAGCACCCAGGCCAGGTCGGGGCCGTTCCCACCGGCGATCTGCGTGGTGAGCGTGGTGGTGTACGACTCGAACGGCAGCGGGTCGAACTTGACGCTGACGTTCGGGTGCGCGCTCTTGTACTGCGCGGCGATGTCGTTGAACAGTTTCAGGTGGGCCTCGTTGGCCGACCAGATCGTCATGCGCAGCTCGACGGGGCCGGTCTCGACGGCGGCGGGGGTGCTGCCGCCGCCGTCGCCACAGGCGGCCAGGGCGAGCACGGACAGTGCGGCTAACGCTGTGCGAATCCTCATCAGGGGCGTCCTCACTAATATCCGGCGACGTCGGGCCAGTGCCGTTCGACGCCGTCGCGGTCCAGGCGGGTCTGGAACTCCTCGAGCAGGGCGGGGGTGTTGCGCACCGCGCGGGGGGTGCTCGCGCGGTCCAGGCAGAAGGCGGCGAGCGCACCGGCGGCCTCGCCGGCGTTCCACTCGACGGGGTGCAGGCGGTAGGCGCCGTTGGTGATGTGGGTGGTGCCGATGTTCTTGCCGGCGGCCAGGAGGTTGTCCATTCGGCGCGGGATGAGCGCGCCGAGCGGGATCTGGAACGGGCAGCAGCCGACGTCGATGTAGTGGTCGCCGCCGGTGGACGGGTGCAGGTCGATGCGGTACATCCCGACGCCGACCGAGTCGTGATACGGCACGGCCCCCTTGTCGCCGCGCACGGCCAGGGCCAGGTCCTGCTCCACGACCGTGTACTCGGCCCGGATGCGCCGGGACTCGCGGATGTACGGCGCCTGGGCCAGGCCGTCGGCGCCGCCGGTGACGTCGCCGCGCAGCCGCAGCCCCGGGAAGCCGGTGCCGCCGTCGGGGCGCGGGGCCTCGGTCTGCAGCCAGTACAGCACTGAGCGGGCCTGCTCCCGGGCCGCGGCCAGGTGGGCGGCCGGGTCGGGCACATCGATGACCGGGTGCTCGAAGTAGTCGAGCATCGGCCAGTTCACCAGGCAGATGTCGCTGGCGTAGGCGCCCGGGGCGAACAGGTCCCGGGCCGCGATGCGCCGGAACGTCCACAGGTTGCTGTCGCCCGGGTTGCGGCGCTGGTCGGCGTCGACGGCGAGCGGGTCGTCGCCCGGGTTGGGCGCGAATACGCGCTCGGCCGGCTCCAGCGTGCGCGGGCTCGGGGCCCGGAACGACAGCAGCGGGCCGCCCCAGAACGGCGGGGTGTAGTCGCGCCAGAAGCCGTAGCGGGCCGGGCGGTCGATGGTGTGGTCGCCGTCGACGTGATCGACCGCGAAGCACACCGACACGGCCTGCATGTTGGCCGGCTGGGCGGTGGCGGGCGCGCTCGGCTCACCGGTGTCGGCCTGCGACTCGAAGCCGGTGACGTACTCGGTGCCGGTCAGCGGGAGCAGCTCGCCGGTCTCGGTCGCGTCGAGCACGTAGGCGGCCGTGACGTGCACGGTCTCCCCCGTGTCGCGATGGCGCAGCGTCACGCCCGTGACCCGGTCGCCGTCGGTGTCGGCCGCCGCGGGCCCGTACGGCTGCAGGACCCGCAGCCGGCCGCCGCTGCGGTACGGCATCAGCATGGACTCGAGCACGGCGACCGCGACCCGGGGCTCGTGGCAGAGCCGGCTCACGTGCCCGGCGCCCGGGTTCAGGTCGCGCCACGCGCGGGCCGCCGTGGTCAGCGGATAGTGCCGGCGGTAGTAGTCGCGGATGCCGGTGCGCAGCGCCCGGTAGCTCGCCGTGATGCCGAACTGCTCCACCCAGGAGTGCTCGTCGGGCGGTACCGCCTGGCTGGTGAGCTGGCCGCCGAGCCAGTCGTACTCCTCGGTGAGCACGACCGACCGGCCCGCCCGGAGCGCGGCGAGCGCCGCGGCGACCCCGCCGAGCCCTCCGCCGACGATCAGGACATCAGTGTTCATGGTTCGACTTTCCTTAGGGTGGTACCGGGAACGAGCGCGCACGGCAGCAGTCGCTGGATCTGGGTCCTGGCCCCGTCGATCAGGGCGGTCAGCACCTCCAGGGCCTGGGCCCCCATCTCCCGCCGCGGGATCTCGAAGCCGGTGAACTCGGTGTCGTGGTTGCCGGGGGCGTTCACGGGCCGCGTCGGCTGCCCCAGCGTGATGATGGACGGCGACGTGCCCGGCGCTTCCGGGCCCGGCCCGTCGAACGTTTCGCCGGACGGGGTGCTTGCCGCTCTCGCGTGCAGGGCCACGCCGTCGCTGTGCTCCTCGGCGAACACGGCCGTCGCCCCGCTGCCCAGCACCGCACCGAGGTCGTCGGCCGGTAGGTGCAGGCCGGTGACGCCGGCCGCCGCGACGGCCCGGTCGAAGCCCGCCTTGCGGTCGGCGTGCGACTCGGGGCCCTCGCCCTGCCCCATGTAGAGCAGGCGCGTGTGGCCCAGGCCGACCGCCCGGCGCACGAGCGTGGCCGTCGCGCCCGCGTAGTCGGCGCCGACGTATGGCACGGGCCCGCCGGCGTCGTCGCGGCGGCCGACCGAGACGAACGGGAACCCGTCCGCGACCAGCCGGGCCAGCTCGTCGCGGTCGAGCGAGCGGCCGAGCAGGATGCAGCCGTCGGCCAGCCGCAGCCGGTTGCCCTCGTGGAAGATACGGCGCCGCCCGTCGACCACCGGAGCGCTGGTCAGCAGCAGCAGGTCGCTGCCCAGCGCCTCCGCCCGCTCCTCGATGCCGACCAGGAACGGGTGGTAGAAGTCGCTGTTGCCGGCCGGGAACACCGGCTCGTAGGTGAACACGCCGATGATCCGGTTGTCCCGGGCGGCGAGACGGCGGGCGATCGGGTCGGCGACGTAGCCGCTGTCCCGGATGGCCTGCAGCACCCGCTCCCGGGTCTCGGGCGCGATGCGCACGTCACCGTCCGAACGCCCGTTGAGCACGAGCGACACGGTGGCCTGGCTGACGCCTGTCATGCGGGCGATGTCCCGCTGCGTCAGCCGCCGCTTCGTCGGGGGCACGGCTTCCTTTCCGGTGCTAATGCGCATTACCACTCGATGGTTGGCCATCCTGAACCCATCGGCGGGCGTTCGTCAAGGGGTGGTGCCAATTGATAATTCGTATTAGCACCTTGACCGGGCGTTCGTGGCGGTCACACACTCCCATCCATGAATCGCCGCCAACTGCTCAAGGGAGCGGCGCTGAGCACGGGTGCCGCCGCCATCGGCGCCCTCTCGGTGCCAACAGCCGCGTCCGCCGCGCCGGCCGGTTTCCCGAACTACCAGTACCTCGGTGTGCCGTTCAACAAGTCGGCACTGCGCTACAACCCCACGAACGAGCTGATCTTTCCGTGCATCCGGGGCGTCTACGACAAGATCACGGGCGGGCTCGGCCGCTACTACCTCTACTACGCGCCGCACGAGAAGCCGGGCGGGATCTGCCTGGCGTACGGCAACTCGCTGTCGGGACCGTTCACGGAGTATCCGGCCAACCCGATCGTCAGCAACACCTGGTCGCCGTACTACTCGGTGAGCCACGTGTCGTCACCGCACGTGCTGTGGAGTGCCTCGAACAAGAAGTTCTACCTGTACTTCCACGGCGAGAACACCACCACCCGGATGGCCTGGTCGACCGACGGCGTGCACTACACGTACTTCGGCGTCGTGCTGAGCACGGCCATGGTGCCCGGCACGACCGAGACGTCGTACGCCCGGGTGTTCGAGCACACGGTCACCGGCCTGGGCAACACCTACGTCATGCTGTTCATGGGCGTCACCGGCGGCACCCGGAAGATCTTCTGGGGCTGGTCCGCGGACGCCAAGTCGTGGCAGTTCGACCCGACCCCGCTGGTGACCCCGGGCCCGGACGGCCAGGTCGACATCTCCGGCGCCCACCTGCTCAAGCGCAACGGCACGGCCTACGTCGTCTACCACGGCAACGGCGGCGACCAGTTCATCACCGAGGTCGGCAACGCCTTCGACCGCGAGGTCCACCTGGGCGTCTTCCACCCGGCGCTGACGGGCGCGCCGGACAACGGCCGGGCCGCCGCCCCGTCGTTCGGCACGGACGGCGGCGTCGACTACATGTTCTACGAGGCCGGTCCGCGCCTCTCGGCCACGATCGCGGTGGCCCGGGCGGTGTGAACGCCGAGGGGGAGCCGCGGCTCCCCCTCGGTCACAGCCGCGTGAGATCGGCCAGGGCGGGGGTGGGCGCCGCCGGGTCGGGATGCTGGGCCGGGCGGAACGGGCCCACGACGTCGAAGTCGCGGGTCACCAGCCCGTAGCTCGACTCGGCCACCGGCTGCCAGGCGCCGACCAGGCCGCCCAGGGGCTCGGAGACGACGATCCGCGTGCTGTCCGCGACCCGCTGCAGCACGGGGTTCTCCGGATACATGCAGCGCAGGGTGTCGACGGCGGTGCTGCAGTACAGCGAGCGGCTGTTGTGTTCGGTCGAGTAGCGGAAGGCCCACAGGCGCTCGCCGTCGGAGGTCGCGACCGTCATCTGGACCGGGTTGTCGACGCCCGCGCGGCGGCCCGCGTGCTCGACCCACCCGACCATCCGCTCGACGGCGCCCACCGGATCGCGCTCCAGGCCGAACGTCAGGGCCAGGTAGAACATCAGCTCCGAGTCGGTGGAGCCGCCGATGTACGGGAACAGGCCGGGGTCGACGGCCATGGTCAGGGTGCGTTTGAGCCTCGGGTAGTCGCGGATGCGCCCGTTGTGCAGCCACAGCCAGCGGCCGTGGCGGAACGGGTGGCAGTTGGTCTGCTGCACGGGGGTGCCGGTGCTGGCCCGGATGTGGGCCAGGAACAGGCCGGAGCGCACCGAGTAGGCGAGCTCCCGGAGGTTCTCGTCGCCCCAGGCGGGGCCCGTCCCGCGGAACAGGGTGGGCTCCGGGTTCCCGCCCGGGGTGTACCAGCCGACGCCGAAACCGTCGCCGTTCGTGGTGCCCACCCCGAGGCGGGCGTGCATGCTCTGGTCGATGAGCGAGTGTTCGGGCTTGTACAGCAGCTCCGCCAGCAGGATCGGCGAACCCGAGTAGGCGAGCCATCGGCACATCTCGGCACCTCCTGACCCGAGCGTGCCGCTCCCGGATGCCCCCTCAGATCACCCGGGCGGTGTGATTGAGCCGCCGGGAGGCGCCGACGTGGCGGACCGGGCCGACCACCGGGACGGGCAGCGCGGTGTGGACGTCCGTGCTGGACCGGGCCACGAGCAGCTCGATGTCGCCGGGCTCGACGCGCCGGCGCCCGTCACGGCCGGTGTAGGACAGCAGGTCGGCGTGCAGCGTGACGACGAGCGTGCGCGACTCGCCCGGGTCCAGGTCGACCCGCGGGGCGGCGACGAGCTGGCGGACCGGCCGGGCGACCTCGGCCACCGGGTCGTGGACGTAGATCTGCACGACGGTGGACACCTCGCGATCCGCCGGGTTGTGCAGGGGCACCGTCACCTCCACCTCGCCGTCGGTCGCCCACCCGTCGGGTGAGTGCAGCGACACCGCGCCCCACTCCGCGTCGGCGTAGGACAGGCCGTGGCCGAACGGGAAGAGCTGGCTCGGGTCCACTGTGGACACCTCGCTGAGACGGCCGAGCGGGGCGGCCAGGTAGGGGGCGGGCTGGGAGGCGCCGGCACCGGGGAAGCCGACCGGGAGCCGGCCCGAGGGGTTGACCCGGCCCGTGAGGACGCCGGCCAGGGCGGCCGCGCCCTGCTCGCCCGGGAAGAACGTGCACACCGCGGCGGCGAGGCGGTCGACCTGGCGGGACAGCTCGTAGGGGCGGCCGGCCAGCACCACGAGGACGACGGGCGTGCCGGTGGCCAGCAGCGCCTCCAGGAGCTCCTCCTGGCGGCCGGGCAGGCGCAGGTCGGCGGCGTCACAGCCCTCGCCCGAGGTGCCGGCGCCGAACAGACCGGCCAGGTCGCCCAGCACGGCGACGCAGACGTCAGCGTCCGCGGCGACGGTGGCGGCCGCGGCGATGTCCTCGTCGGACCCTCCCTCGACCGGGCAGCCCAGGGAGTACACAAGCGAGAAGTCGTTCTGCAGTGCTTCGACGACGGTCTGGACGTCCAGGCCCAGCTCCAGGCCCTCGTGGTGGATGCCGACGTGGCGGGGGAAGGAGTAGCAGCCGAAGAGGGCGTCGGGGCGGTTCGCGCCGGGGCCGACGACGGCCAGGCGGGTGCCCGGGCGCAGCGGCAGCGCGCTCTCGTTGCGCAGCAGGACGATGGAGCGCTCGGCCAGGCGCCGGGCGATGTCGCGGGCGTCGGCGTCGTCGAGCGCGCACGGATCGGTCAGATACTCCGGCTCCACCGCCCAGCCGTCGTCGAGCAGGCCCAGCTCGCACTTCTGGCGCAGGACCCGCTCGACCGCGCGGTCGATCAGGGCCTCGTCGACGTCGCCCGCCTCGAGGGCCTTGAGCAGCGGGTTGCCGTAGCAGTTCACGCCGGGCAGCTCGACGTCGATGCCGGCCCGCAGCGCGTTCGCCGCCGCCTCGGCCCGGTCGGCCGCGACGCCATGCAACGATTCAAGGAAGGCGATCGCGAAGTAGTCGGACACGACGGTGCCGTCGAAGCCCAGGCGGTCCCGCAGCACCTCGGTGAGCAGCGTGCGGTCCGCGGCGACCGGCACGCCGTCGATGTCGGTGTAGTTGTTCATCACCGAGCGGGCACCGGCCCGCAGGGCCATCTCGAACGGGGGCAGCAGGACGTCGGCGACCTCGCGCGGGCCGATCGACACCGGGGCGAGGTTGCGCCCGGCGCGGGAGGCCGAGTAGCCGACGAAGTGCTTGAGCGTGGCCACGATCCCGGTCGACTGCAGCCCGCGCACGTAGGCCGCGCCGATGGTGCCGACGAGGTGCGGGTCCTCGCCGATGGTCTCCTCGACGCGGCCCCAGCGCACGTCGCGGATGACGTCGAGGACCGGGGCGAGGCCCTGGTGGATGCCGAGCCGGCGCATGGTCTGCCCGATGTGGGCGGCCATCCGCTCGACGAGCCCGGGGTCGAAGCTGGCGCCCCACGCCAGCGGCGTCGGGAAGATCGGGGCGCGCCAGGCGGCCAGGCCGGTGAGGCACTCCTCGTGCACGATCGCCGGGATGCCGAACCGGCCGCCCCCGACGATCTGCGACTGCAGGTCGGCGACGCGGCGGGCCCCGGCGGCGGGCTCGATCGGGGCGGAGCCGTAGACGCGGGTCACCTGGCCCAGGCCGTGCCGGATCAGCTCGGTCCAGTCCATCGGGTCGGGGGCCTGGTCGCTCTGGTGCGGGGCGACCTCGCCGGCGGTGTCGTCGACGTTGAGCCAGGCGCCGTACATCTGCGCCACCTTCTCGCGCAACGACATCCGGGCCATCAGGTCCGCCACACGCACGGCGACGGGCTGCTTCGGGTCCCGCCACGCTTCAGTCACGCTCAACGCTCCGTCTCCAGGTGTGCGGTCGACTGGCGCACCACGAGCCGCGTGGCCAGCCGGACGTGGGTGTTCTCCACCGGCTCGCCGTTCATCAGCTGGATGAGCAGGTCGATCGCGCGGTGCCCCATCTCGTGGATGGGCTGTTCCACTGTGGTCAGTGAGGGGCTGGCCAGCGCCGCCTCGGGGACGTTGTCGAAGCCGACGACGGACAGGTCCTCGGGCACCCGCAGGCCCATGGCCACGGCGACCTCGATGGCCGCGATCGCCGAGGTGTCGTTCGCGGCGAAGAGGGCCGTGGGGCGGTCGGGGCGATCCAGCAGCCGCCGGGCCGCGGCCGCGGAGTCGTCCGCGTCGTAGTTGCCCGGCTGGATGAGGTCGGGGTCGGGGTCGATCCCGGCCCGGGCGAGCTCCTCGCGGTAGCCCTGCTCGCGCTCCTTGGCCGACTCGAGGTCGGGCCGCCCGCCGATCAGCGCGATGCGCCGGTGCCCGAGCTCGACGAGGTGCCGCACGCCGCTGCGCGCCCCCTCGAGGTTGTCGGAGTCCACCGTTGGCAGCCCGGTCGGCCCGGCGTGGGGGTCGACGGCGACCACGGATTGCCCGAACTCGACCTCGACCACCGTCGGCGTGACCAGGATGGCCCCGTCGACGAGGGTGCCCGACAAGCGTGAAAGATACCGCTGCTCCCAGCCGGCGTGGTCCACGGTGCGCCCGCCGGCCGAGTAGACGACAAGCTCGTACCCAGTGCCCTTGATCGCCTTCGCGGCACCCTTGAGCAGCTCCGTCGAGAACGGCTCCAGGTCGGCCACGAGGATGCCGATCACGTTCGTCTTGTGGTTGCGCAGGCTCTGCGCCACCAGACTCGCCTCGTAGCCCAGGTCACGGATGACGGCCTGGACGTGCGCGCTGGTCGCCGCGGACACGCCGTAGCGGGCATTGAGGACCTTGGAGACCGTCGCGACCGAGACGCCGGCGGTGGCCGCGACGTCGCGAATCGTGACTCGGGAACTGGGCTTCACGAGGGCACAATAACGTCCGATAACGTTATCGACAACGATTGACAACGCTCGTAACAAAGGCGCAGACTCTGCGGTCATCGAGGGCCGAGCCCCTGTTGGCTCGCCCACGCCCCCGTCAGGAGATGATCAATTTGAACGTCCGCCTGAGCACCCCACGGAGGCTGGCCGCGATCGCCATCGCCCTGTCGATGACGCTCCCCTCCTTGACCGCTTGCGGAGACGACAGCACTCAAGCACCGACCGATGCCAACGCCCCGGTCACCCTCACCTGGTGGCACAACGGCAACCAGGACCCAGCCCTGGGCGTCTGGCAGTCGGTCGCCGACCAATACCACAAGGACCACCCGAACGTGTCGTTCAAGGTCGAGCCGGCCCAGAACGAGGCGCTCAAGACGAAGATCTCGGTGGCGCTGCAGTCACCGAACCCGCCCAGCATCTTCCAGCAGTGGGGCGGCGGCGCCCTGGCCACGCAGGTCGAGTCGGGCAAGATTCTGGACATGACCGAGCAGGTCAAGCCCTGGATCGCCGAGCTCGGCGGGGCCGCGCAGGGCTGGCAGGTCGACGGCAAGCAGTACGGCATTCCCTACGACCTGCACGTGGTCGGCTTCTGGTACCGCAAGGACCTCTTCGAGCAGGCCGGCATCGCGGGCGCACCGAAGACGATGGCCGAGCTCAACGACGCCGTCACCAAGCTCAAGGCCAAGAACATCACGCCGATCTCGATCGGTAGCAAGGACAAGTGGCCCGACGCTTTCTGGTGGTCGTACTTCGCGATCCGCGAGTGCTCCACCGACACCGTCAAGAACACCGTGAAGAACCTCAAGATGGACGACCCGTGCTGGGTGAAGGCGGGCGAGGACCTCAAGGCGTTCCTGGACACCAAGCCGTTCCAGGACGCGTTCCTGGGCACCCCGGCCCAGCAGGGTGCGGGCAGCTCGGCCGGCCTCGTCGCCAACGGCAAGGCCGCGATGGAGCTGCAGGGTGACTGGGAACTGCCGACGATGATCCCGCTGACCGAGGACAAGCAGTTCGCCTCGAAGCTCAGCTGGTTCCCGTTCCCGACCATCGAGGGCGGCAAGGGCACCCCGGGCACCGCGCTCGGCGGCGGTGACGGCTTCTCGTGTGCGGTCAAGGCCGGCCCGGCCTGCGCCGACTTCCTGAAGTACGTCGCCAGCGCGGACGTGCAGTCCAAGCTGGTGTCCTCGAACACGGCGACACTGCCGGCCAACCCGAAGGCGATCTCGGCCATCCAGGACGCGTCGCTCAAGACGGTGCAGGAGTACCTGAACGGGGCGCCGTACATCCAGGTGTACTTCGACCAGGCGCTGCCCACCAGCGTCGGCCAGGCCCTGAACGACGCGATCGCCGACTTCTTCGCCGGCAAGGGCAGTCCGCAAGGGATCGTCGACGCGTTCGGCAAGGCCGTCGCCAACAAGTAAAGAGCAGGGGCATGACGCAAACGAGTGGTACTGCCGTGGCGGCGGCACCCTCGGCCCGGGCCGGTCGCACTGCGCGACCGGCCCGCCGGCCGGGAGGGAGCCGGGCCAAGCGGCTCGAGCTGGCCCTGCTGCTGACGCCGGCGCTGATTCTGTTCGTCGGGTTCGTGCTGCTGCCGATCGCGGCCTCGGTCTACTACAGCTTCTACAAGTGGACGGGGTTCAGCCCGCGGACCTGGTTCGGCTTCGGCAACTACGCCCGCATCCTCGATGACGAGGTCTTCCGGCAGTCGCTCTGGCACAACATCGTCATCGCGGTGCTGTCCCTGGTCATCCAGCTGCCGCTGGCGATCGGCATCGCCCTGATGCTCAACGGCAAGATCCGGGGCCGGGCGGTGCTGCGGCTCATCGTGTTCGCACCCTACGTGCTCTCCGAGGCCATCACCGCCGTGGTGTGGCTGCTCATGCTGCAGCCGGACGGCTTCGTCGACCAGCTCTTCAAGGCGGTCGGGGCGGGCGGGCTCATCCAGGACTGGCTGGCCGACGGCGACCTGGTGCTGTACACCCTGTTCGTCGTCGTCACCTGGAAGTACCTCGGCTTCGGCATCATCCTGCTGCTGGCCGGCCTGCAGAGCATCCCGGCCGAGCTCAAGGAGGCGGCCGCGACCGACGGCGCCACCAGCTGGCAGACCACGCGCAGCATCGTGCTGCCGCTGCTCGGCCCGACGATCCGGATCTGGATCTTCCTGTCCGTCATCGGCTCGCTGCAGCTGTTCGACCTGGTCTGGATCATGACGCTGGGCGGCCCCGCAAACGCCTCCAGCACCATGGCCGTCTACCTGCTCGACCGCGGCTTCACCCGCTACGAGTTCGGCTACGGCAGCGCCGTCTCCGTCGTGCTGTTCATCGTGTGCTTCATCTTCGCGCTGCTCTACCAGCGTTTCGCTCTGCGCCGTGACACCCAGGGCGCACTGACCCGGATCGTGGAGTGACCGCCATGACCGCGCCGAAAGCCGCGACCGCGCCGAGGTCGCTGACGCTGGGCACGCCGTTTCGCTACCTGGCGGTCCTGCTCGTCGTCGGGGTCACCCTGGTCCCGCTGCTGTTCACCATCCTGGGCGGCTTCCGCACCAACGCGCAGCTCAACAACTCACCGGCCGGCTGGCCGAGCCCATGGGTGTTCAGCAACTTCTCCGAGGTGCTGTCCTCGTCGGTGTTCTGGCGGGCGATGGGCAACAGCGCGTTCATCGCCGTGGTCGCGACGTTCCTCGCGGTCGCGGCCGGCGCGATGGCGGCGTTCGCGCTGTCGCGCTACCAGTTCAAGGGCCGCGAAGGCATCTACACGCTGTTCACCATCGGCCTGCTGTTCCCCGTCTCGGCCGCGGCGCTGCCGCTGTACCTCCTGCTGCGCCAGATGGGCCTGCTGGAGCAGTCGCTCGGCGTGGCCCTGCCGGAGGCGGCGTTCTCACTGCCGATCACGATCGTCATCCTGCGCCCGTTCATGCACGCCATTCCCGGCGAGCTGGAGGACGCGGCGGCGATGGACGGGGCGGGCCGGCTGGGGTTCTTCTGGCGGATCCTGCTGCCACTGAGCCGCCCGGCCCTGACGACCGTGGCCATCCTGGCGTTCGTCACGAGCTGGAACGCGTACCTGCTGCCGGTGCTCGTGCTGTCGGACCCGTCCGACTTCACGCTGCCACTGGGGGTGGCGGCGTTCCAGTCGCAGTATGCCCAGGACACCGCCCGCATCCTGGCCTACACGGCCGCCTCGATGATCCCGGCGATCGGTTTCTTCGTCTTCGCCGAACGCCGTATCGTGGGTGGCTTAACCGGTTCAGTAAAGGGCTGAAAGATTTGCTGTTGTAAGTTTCACAGAATGCATTATCGATAACGCCCGCGACCTGCAAGAGAGGTCGCGGGCGTTTCTTTCCGGCGCATTTCCGTAATGCTGGAGGCGGTCCGCGAGCAAGCGGATTTTCAATTCCGTCCGGAGGTCTTTACCGCCATGAGAAACTTCAGGACCCGGGGCGCTGTCGCGCTGGCCGGCGCGGCCGCGATCGCCGTCGTCGTGAGCCTCGCGAGCACCGCCGAGGCCGGCACGACACTCGGCGCCTCGGCCGCCGAGAGCGGGCGCTACTTCGGTACCGCCGTCGCGAACTACAAGCTCAGCGACGCCACCTACAGCGGCATTCTCGACCGCGAGTTCAACATGATCACGCCCGAGAACGAAATGAAGTGGGACGCCACCGAGCCCAGCCAGGGTTCGTTCAACTACAGCAGCGCCGACGCGATCGTCGCACACGCGAATGCGCACAACCAGCGGATGCGCGGGCACGCCCTGGCCTGGTACTCGCAGCAGCCGCCCTGGGCCCAGGGCATGGAGGGCACCGCGCTGCGCAACGCGATGGTCAACCACATCACCAACGTCGCCACCCACTACAAGGGCAAGATCTACGCGTGGGACGTGGTGAACGAGGCGTTCGCCGACGGCGGGGGCGGCGGGCGCCGCGACTCCAACCTGCAGCGCACCGGCAACGACTGGATCGAGGTCGCGTTCAAGACCGCGCGGGCCGCCGACCCGGGCGCCAAGCTCTGCTACAACGACTACAACACCGACGGCGTCAACGCGAAGAGCACCGGCGTCTACAACATGGTCAAGGACTTCAAGGCCCGCGGCGTGCCCATCGACTGCGTCGGCTTCCAGTCGCACATCAACTCCGGCTCCCCGCTGCCGTCGGACTACCAGGCCAACCTCCAGCGCTTCGCCGACCTCGGCGTCGACGTGCAGATCACCGAGCTCGACATCCAGGGCTCCGGCACGGCCCAGGCCAACAGCTACGCCACAGTCGTCAAGTCCTGCCTGGCCGTGGCCCGCTGCACCGGCATCACCGTGTGGGGCATCCGCGACAGCGACTCGTGGCGCAGCGGCGACACCCCGCTGCTGTTCGACAACAACGGCAACAAGAAGGCCGCCTACACGTCGGCGCTGAACGCGCTCAACAGCGGCGGCACCTCCTCGCCCCCGCCGGTCTCCACCTCCCCCAGCGTCTCGGTCTCGCCGAGCGTCTCGGTCTCCCCCAGCGTCTCGACCTCGCCGTCGAGCCCGGGCGGCGGCACCGGCAACGGCTGCACCGCCACCACGTCGGTGAACCAGTGGCCGGGCGGGTTCGTCGTCACCGTGCGCGTCACGGCCGGCGCGGCCGCGATCAACGGCTGGACCGTCGGGCTCACACTGCCCAGCGGCGCGACGGTGACCAGCTCCTGGAACGTGACCCGCTCCGGCAACAGCTGGAGCAACGTCTCCTACAACGGACACGTCAACGCCGGGCAGTACACCGAGTTCGGCATCCAGGGCACCGGCACCGCGGGAACGCTCACACCCACCTGTGCGGGGAGCTGACATGCGCCGTGCCCTCGCCGCACTCGGCGGCCTCGTCCTCGCCCTCATCGGCGTCTTCGTGGTCGCCCAGCCCGCCCAGGCCGCCTCGCTCGTCGAGGTGACCGGCTTCGGCAACAACCCCAGCGGGCTGCGGATGCACATCTTCGTGCCGGACAACGTCCAGGCCAAGCCGCCGATCCTGGTCGCCGTGCACTACTGCACGGGCTCCGGCCCGGCGTTCTACTCCGGCTCGGAGTTCGCGTCGCTCGCGTCGCAGTACGGGTTCATCGTCATCTACCCGTCGGCCACCCGCAGCGGCCAGTGCTTCGACGTCTCGTCGCCGCAGGCGCTGACCCGCAACGGCGGCAGCGACCCGGTCGGCATCATGTCGATGGTCACCTACACCGAGCAGCACTACAACGGCGACCCTTCGCGGGTGTACGTCACCGGCGCCTCCTCCGGCGCGATGATGACAAACGTCCTGCTCGGCGACTACCCCGACGTGTTCAAGGCGGGCGCCGCGTTCATGGGCGTGCCGTTCGGCTGCTTCGCCACCACCGACGGCTCCTCGTGGAACAGCCAGTGCTCCGGCGGGCAGCGCATCTACACGCCGCAGCAGTGGGGCGACATGGTCCGGGCCGCGTACCCCGGGTACACCGGCCCGCGGCCGCGGATGCAGGTATGGCACGGCACGACCGACACGACGCTCGCCTACCCGAACTTCGGCGAGGAGATCAAGCAGTGGACGAACGTGCTGGGCGTGTCCCAGACGCCGGCGCTCACCGACACGCCGCGGTCGGGCTGGACCCGCACCCGGTACGGCAGCGCGGCCGTCGCGCCGCCGGTCGAGGGCATCAGCATCAGCGGTGTCGGGCACTCGCTGCCGCTGGCCGGGCAGGCCGCGATGGCGATCGAGTTCATGGGCCTCAACGGCCAGGGCCCCACGCCCCGGCCCTCGTCCTCGTCGGCGTCACCGCGCCCGTCGGCCTCGTCGCCCTCGGCGTCACCGTCGAGCCCGGGCGGTGGCACGGGTAACGGCTGCACCGCCACCACCGCCGTCAACCAGTGGCAGGGCGGGTTCGTCGTCACCGTGCGCGTCACGGCCGGCGCGGCCGCGATCAACGGCTGGACCGTCGGGCTCACACTGCCCAGCGGCGCGACGGCGACCAGCTCCTGGAACGTGACCCGCTCCGGCAACAGCTGGAGCAACGTCTCCTACAACGGACACGTCAACGCCGGGCAGTACACCGAGTTCGGCATCCAGGGCACCGGCACCGCGGGAACGCTCACTCCCACCTGTTCCGCGAGTTAAGACCGACTGCACGGCCGCCGCGGTCGCCGATAGGCTGCGGGCATGGCAGACGACGCCGACACGACTGCGGCGGTCGTGCAGGAACTCCTCTCGGGCGTCCCCGCCGGCTGTACCTTCCTGCGCCCGATCACCGAGTCGGGTGCGGTCGTGGACTTCCAGGTGGTGGCGACCAGCGGGACCGGCACCGATCTGCTCGGGCTCGGCACGGCGCGCAGGGGCCGCCGCCTGACCCAGCTGTACCCCACGATCGCCGGCGGCCCCCTCTGGTCGGCCTACCTGCGGGTGCTCGCGACAGGTGAGCCGACGACGCTGGAGAACTTCCAGTACAACCCGGACACCGCCGGGATCGTGGCCGACTCGTCGTTCGTCATCAGCGTGCACCGGGTCCTCGACGGGCTGCTCGTGTGGTGGGAACGGGTCGACGAGGCCCGGCGCCGCCTCGACCGGACCGAGCTGCTGGGGCTGCTCGGGTGGTCGGAGTACAACCTCGTGACCGGCGAGATGGATTGGTCACCGGGGATGTACCGGATCTTCGAGCGGGACCCGGCGCTGGGACCGCTCCCGCGGGCCGACCAGAGCGCGGCCGTCGTCCCCGAGGACGTGCCGGTCGCCGAGCTCTCCTGGCAGACCCTCGACAGCGGCGCCACCTCCGACGTCATCGTGCGCTTCCGGATCGGCACCGGGACCAAGCACCTGCGCATCCTGTCCGACCTGGCCCGCGACCCGGCCGGCAAGCCGCTGAAGATCTACGCGGTCGCCCAGGACGTCAGCGGCCGGGAGCGGTCTCGCTCGGCGATCGAGCAGCTCAGCGATCAGCTGCACACCCGCGAGATGACGGCGCTCGCCGAGCACCGCCTCGCCGCGCAGCTGCAGCAGCTGATCCAGCCCGTGCCGGGCGAACCGTTCCCGCTCAACGGGCTGCGGGCCGCTGTCGGCTACCTGCCGGCGGAGAGCGCGCTGCGGGTGGGCGGGGACTGGTACCACGCCCAGACCCTGCCGGGCGGCTCCGTCCTGCTGGCCATCGGCGACGTCGCCGGGCACGGGCTCGAGGCCGCCAACGGGATGGCCCACCTGCGGTTCGCGCTCGTCGCGTGGCTCTCCATCGGCCTGCACGACCCGGGTGAGCTGCTCGGGCACATGAACCGGCTGTGCGTGCAGCTCGGAATCACCGGCACGGCCGTCATCGGCGTCTTCGCACCGCCGGCGCGCCGGCTGGACTGGGCCCGGGCCGGGCACCTGCCGCCGCTGCTCGGGCGGGCCGGGACCGCCGCGGAGCTCCAGCCGCCGCCGGGCCTGCTCCTCGGGGCCGCCGCGGACGCGCAGTATCCGGCCGCCGTGGCCGAGCTCAGCCCCGGTGACCTGGTGCTGCTCTACACCGACGGGCTGGTCGAGCGCCGCTCGATGGACGTCGGCACGCACCTGGACTGGGTGAAGGCCGCCCTGTCCGCGGCCACCGCGGCGGGCGTCGGCGACCCCCTGCCCGGGCTGCGCCGGCTGCTGCGCCGTCCCAACCCTGACGACGACACGTGCACGCTGGCCGTGCAGGTCGTTTAGGCCCAGTCCGGTCGGGCCCGGACGGAGCCCGGGTTTCGGTGATCGGCCGGACCGGGCCTAGAGACCGAGCTGCAGCCGGACGACCGAGCCGCGGGCGACCGCGAACGCGGCCACGTGGTCGCACACCATCTCGACGATCGGCAGGCCGCGCCCGCGCACCGCGTCGGCCGCGGGCATGTCGCCGCCGAACGTGAGCACCGGGCCCTGGTCGAGCACGTCGCAGTAGATCTGCCCGGACTCCGACCACAGCTGGACCTCGCCGCCCTCGGCCGTGTACTGCAGCGTGTTCGTCGCGAGCTCGTTCACGGCGAGGGTCAGCATCTCGGCCCGGTCACGCGACAGGCCGAGCGCGACCGCCCGGGTGGTCACGAACGCCCGCACGGCGGCCAGGTCGCCGACCAGCCGGTAGCCGATCGACTCGACCGGGCGGGCCGGGTGCTCAACCATCCCCGGCTCCGTCCTGCGGCTGCAGCAGCCCGCCGACGCCCGTGATGTCCAGCACGTGCGCCACCATCCCGCCGGCGTTGACGACGCTGAGCTGCCCGCCCCGCTCGATCGCCGCCCGATATGCCGTGACGAGCGCGTGCACGCCACTGGAGTCGAGAAACGTCAGCCCGCCCAGGTCCACGACGACCTGCGGCGCCGCGTCGACGGCCGCCATCAGGACGGCCGTGCACTCCTCCCGCGCCGCGAGGTCGCACTCCCCGGACAGCGAGACCGCCGCCTGTTTCCCGTCGACCGATGTCATTGCCTCGAACCGCGCCATCCGACCGCTTTCCTCAGTTGACGATCGCCCGGGACACATCATGGCATCCGCGGTGGCCAGCGACTGCCGCGGATGCCGCGAAAGTGCCCGGACGCGTTCGCCCGAACGACGGTCAGGCCCGCCGCCGCGCCGCCCGCACCAGGACAAAACCGGCGAGCACCAGCGCAAACCCGGTTCCCCCGACGGCGACGACGTTCGTGCCGGTCACGGCGAGTATCGACCGGTGGTACATCCCGGCGTCGAGCACGGCCGCCCCGCCCGGCGCGATCGTCACGACGTCCGACACCCCGAACACCGCCGGCCCACCGGCATCGGTGTACGCCACGAAGTCCGAGTCACGACTGGGATCGTTCCCGGCCGCGTAGCGCGTGAACGCCCACTCGATCGCCGCGATGTCCCCGTCCGGCCCGACCCGCCCGGCCCCGATCAGCACGACGACGCTTCCGGCCGGCAGCCCCGTCACCCGGTACGTCCCGTCGCGGCCGGTCACCGCCTCCCGCACGTCGCCGCCGGACGTGTCCCGGGCCTGCACGCGCCCGATCAGGCGGCGCATGAGGTCGGCCTTTGACTGCTGCGACTGCCCGGCCAGCTCACCGACGGCGAACACGGCCACGGGCAGCCCGCCGATACCCGGCTCTGCGCCGTCCCGGAGCCCGTTGCGGTTCCGGTCGTTCCAGGCCCGCCCGCGCACGGTCACGGTGGCCGCGCTCGCTGCCACTCCCCCGGCCGCCGCGGACGCTCCCGGCCCGGCCGCCACGGACGCTCCCGGTGCGGCCGGCGCAGATGCTCCGGACCGGGCCGCCGCGGACGCTCCTGGTGCGGCTGATACCGACGGCCCGGTCGCCGCCTGGGCCCGCGACTTGCCGACCGCCTTGGACGCCTTGGACGCCTGGGCGGACGCGCTCGGGGCGGCGGCCACGGACGCGCCCGGGGCGGCGGCGGTCTCCGCGTGGGCCGCACCCGCCAGTGCCACGACTCCGGCAATGACAATTCCTGCGGGCACGAGCAGCAGCCGCTTGAGCATCAGTACATCCACATCGTCCGAAAGGGCTGCCTCGCGCGGCCCGAAGAGACGATAAATACGAAATGCCCGATTTGTTAGTACTGCGACCCGCTCGCCGCCCGGCGTGTCGCCCTCGGCGCGCCCGAACGAGTGACTCGCAGACGCCTCCGCCCGAGCCCTCCTGATCGATGCAGGCACGCGCGACCCCGCATGCCGACCCGCCCGGCCCGCTGGGACGGCACGCCGCCGCACGGCACGATGGGCGACCGCACGGCGCGATACGCGGCACGCCACGGCGACACGGCACGGTGCGGCACCGTGACACGACACGGTGCAGTGCGGCACGGTGCGGCGCTGCGCTGCACGGGCAGGGGCTCGGTGCGGTGGCACGGCAGAAGCACGGCGGCACGGGTAGGGCTACGTGCGTGCGGTGGGAGGGCCCTGGCACTGCACGGCACGGTGGGAGGGCCGGGACGGCACGGTGGCGTGGGACGGCACGGGCTGGGCGGTTGCGGTGGAGCGGCAGCGCGGGTGAGGGTCAGCCGGCCTTGGCGGCGCTGTCGCGGGCGGCGGCGAGGTGGACGCGGGCCAGGGTCAGTGCCTCTTCGTCGCGCGGCTCGGCCCGGGTGAGGGCGGCGACGACGCGTTCGTGCCAGATGACGGCCAGGCGCGGGGCGGCGGCCTCGTCGAACGCTTCGGCGCACTCGGCGAGATAGCGCACGGTCTCCGGGGCTTCCGGGCCGTCGCGCTCGATGACGAAGGCCAGGAGGCGCTCGTACGTCGCGTGGGCGGCCTCCTCGTCCCCGGCCGCAAGGTGGGCCTCGGCCAGGTCGTCGAGGGCGTCGTCGGGCTCGTCGGCCGCGTGCCCCGCCGGGTCATGGGCGGTTGCGGGGGCGCCGCGGGTGGGTGCGGTGCCGGCCCGCGCGTCACGGCCGTGGTCGCGGTCGTGGTCATGGTCGTGGTCATGGTCGTGGTCGTGGTCGTGGTCGTGGTCGTGGTAGGGCTCGTACAGCGGAACGGCTCGTTCGGGGTGGCGGCCGCGCAGGTAGACCCGGGCCAGGGTGTCGCGGGCGGCCCTGGTCTCGGGGGCGTCCGGGCCGTGCCGCAGCTCGTGCCATTGCAGGGACGCCTCGTACTGGGCTGTGGCCGCGCCCAGGGTGCCGGTCCGCTCGTAGAGGTCGGCCAGGCGCTCCAGGGTGGCCAGCACGATCGGCGCCCCCGGGCCGTAGATGCGCTCCAGGCTCTCGATCGCCCGGTGGTACTGCCGCTGTGCCCCCAGCAGGCTCCGGTACGCCCGGAGCACGCCGCGGTGCAGGCTCGCGTACCGCACGGTGTCCCGCTCGTAGACCTCGGCCAGGGCCAGGCGCAGGCCGAGCGTGCGCCGATGGTCCGGGCCCGGCCCGCGCACGGCGTCCGGGATGGCCCGCCGCAGCAGGTGCCGGGCCGCCGCGAAGTCCCCGGCCCGCTCGTGCGCCTGGGCCAGCCGCAGCCGGCCGTGCACGCTCACGGCGTGCCGCGCACCGAGCACCCGCACGGCGTCGTCCGCCGCGGCCTCGAGCCCGCCCGGGTCCCGCTCCGCGTGCGCCAGGGAGATCCGCACGTCGAGCACGTCGGCGTGCTCGGGGCCCAGCTCCCGCCGCCGCTCGTCGAGGATCGCCCGGAGGTGCTCCGCGGCAACGGCCCGCCGCTCGTCGAGCTCGGCGAGCCGCTCCGCGAGGGCCAGCCGCTCGGTGTGGTCGTCCAGGTGGGCGCGGTCGGTGAGCGCCGCCTCCATGACCGGCCCGAGGCGCTCCCGTTCGGCGCCGGTGCCCGCCTCCCACGCCGCGATCAGCTCCACGATCGGAGGCTACTCCGGCCGCGACCCGCCGCGAGCCGGAGCCCGAGCGCTTGCACCCCCGTTCGGGCCGGACCACCCCACGACACTGCACACCCCACCGTGCCGAGCCCGGCAACGCACACGCCGCCGCACAGCGACACGCCGCCACGCGGGCACAGAGCACCACACCACCCGCACCGCGCCGCACACCCACACAGCACCGCACAATCTGCCCAGCGCCACACGGCCACAGCACACCGCACACCCGCACAGCACCGCCAGCACACCGCCCGGCCAACAGGCCGCCCTCGCCGTCGCACGGGGCAGCACGGCGTCGCACAGGCAGCACGGCGTCGCGCGGACGGCGCGGTCGGCGCGGCATGGCGTTGGAGGTCTCGGCGGGCCGGTGGGGGCGGGATGCCGTGCTGGTGGTGGCTCGGTGGGCGTATGGCAGGGTGGGCGCCATGGTGGTGTTCACCGTGCCGGAGGCGCGGGCGGAGTTGGCGCGGATCAGGCCGACGCTCGATCGGCTCGTCGCGGTCCGGGCGGATGCGGCGGAGCTGGCCGCGGCCCTCGCGCCCGGCGGGGTCGGCACGGTGCTGGGCGGGCGGGCTGAGCTCAAGGCGGCTGAGGCTCTGCTCGACGAGCTGATCACCACGGTGCAGGAAAGCGGGGTGCACCTCAAGGGGTTCGCCCCGCTGCTGCTGGACTTCCCGGCCCGGCTGGACGGCGTCGACGTGCTGCTGTGCTGGCTCGAGGGCGACGCGGGGCTGGACTGGTACCACCGGGTCGACCTCGGCTTCGCCGGGCGCCGGCGGCTGCCCGACTAACGCGCGAGGATGCCGGCGACCGTGGCGTCCAGGGCGTGCTGCACCGCGGCCCGCTGCACCTCCGGCGGGAAGTTGCGCAGCGGGCCGTCCAGGAGCAGGTCGGCGACGCCGTGCGCGGTGGCCCAGGCGAACATGCCGAGGTACGGACGGCGCTGCGGGTCGATCGCGCCCAGCTCCACCAGGCGGTCCAGGATGCGCATCAGCATCTGGAACGGGGCGGTCTCCAGCGGATCCATGCCCTGACGGCCGGTCATCGGCTCGGAGTGGTGGAACGCGGTGCGGAACAGGCCGGGCTTCTCCAGGGCGAAGCTGATGTAGCCGTGGCCCAGGGCCCGCATCCGGGCCGCCAGCGCCTCGACCGTGTCGTCGGCGGCGGCGGTGGCCTCCAGCTCCTGCTGCATGCGCTCGGCCAGCTCGGTCAGCGCGCAGTCCTTCACGGCGTGGATCAGGTCCTCGCGGGAGTTGAAGTGACGGTAGGCGGCGGTGGCGGAGACGCCGATCTGGCGGGCCGCCTCGCGCAGGACCACGGCCTCCGGCCCGCCCGCCCGGGCGAGCTCCAGCGCCGCCCCGGTCAGGGCGTTCGCCAGGTCTCCGTGGTGGTACGAGTGGCGGCTCAACTTGCTGGAAGGCACCTCCCCATCCTCCTGGATGTTGACAGCGTTAACAATCCGTGCAATGTTGACGCTGTTAAGTTTACGCCGTCAACATCCCGTGGGGGAGAGCAGATGTTGTACCGGTACGGCACCTTCATCCATCGGCGGGCCCGGCTGATCCTGGTCGTCTCGCTGCTCCTGCTGCTCGGCGCCGGTATTGCCGGGGCCGGCGTGTTCGGGCGGCTGCAGGGCGGCGGGTTCGACGACCCGGCCTCGGAGTCCTCAAAGGCCCAGCAGCTCATCGACGAGCGCTTCGGCGGACGGCCCAACCTCGTGCTGCTCGCCCGCGCCGCCGACGGGTCCGTTGACTCGGCCGACGCCGCGGCCGCCGGGGCCACGCTCACCGCGGACCTCAAGGGCGAGGCCGGGGTCAGTGACGTCGTGTCGTACTGGTCGGCCGGGGTGGCCGAGCTGAAGTCGGGCGACGGCCGGGACGCGATCGTGCTGGCGCACGTCGGCGGGGACGAGACCGAGCGCCGGGAGCGTTCCCAGGCGCTCATCGAACGCTACGCCGTCGACGGCTCGGCCCTGTCCGTGCGGGCGGGCGGCGAGGCGGCCGTGAACGTGGACGTCAACACGCAGGTCGCGCGCAGTTTGGCCATCGCCGAGGCCATTGCGGTACCACTGACGCTCCTGCTTTTGATCATTGTCTTCGGCAGTGTGGTGTCGGCACTGCTCCCGCTGGCGGTCGGAGGAGTCGCGATCGTCGGGACGTTCGCCGAGCTGTCGCTGCTGGGCGCGGTCACGGACGTGTCGGTGTTCGCCATCAACCTCACCACCGCCCTCGGACTCGGGCTCGGCATCGACTACGCGCTGCTCATGGTGAGCCGGTTCCGCGAGCAGCTCGGCACCCCGGGCCAGGGGGACGGCACGCCGGTCGCCGAGGCGCTGGCGGCGACGGTCGCGACGGCCGGGCGGACCATCCTCTTCGCGGCCGCCACGGTCGCCACCGCGCTCACGGCACTGCTGGTGTTTCCGCTGTACTTCCTGCGCTCCTTCGCCTACGCCGGGATCGGGGTCGTCGTGATCGCCGCGGTGGGTGCCCTGGTCGTGCTGCCCGCGCTGCTGGCCGTGCTCGGCCGCCGGGTCGAGGCCGGGCGGGTGCCATGGCGGCGGCGCACCGATGCCGGGCCGGCGGCGGACTCGCCGTTCTGGGGGCGGCTCGCGGGCGCGGTCATGCGCCGCCCCGCCCTGGCCGCGCTGCCGGTCGTGCTCGGGCTGCTCGTCGCGGCCAGCCCCCTCGCGGGCGTGCGGTTCGGCACCCCGGACGAGGGCGTGCTGCGCCCGGGCAGCGACGGGCGGGTGGTCGCCGACCGGCTCGCCACCGGGTTCGCCAGCAACCAGAACGCGGGCGTCGACGTGGTGCTCGACGGCGCCGTGAACCGTGACGCGCTCACCGGCTACGCCGCCGCACTGTCCACACTGGAGCACGTCGGCGCGGTGACGAGCAGCGCCGGGATCTTCGCCGGCGGGACGAAGGTGCGCGACGGCGATCCGAGCCTGAGCCGGCCCGACGGTGAGCGTCTCGCCGTCGCCACGAACCTCACCGCCAAGTCCGACGGCGGGCAGGCGCTCGTGCGGGCCGTGCGGGCGGCCCACTCGCCCGTGCCGGCGTACGTGGGCGGCACGGACGCCCGGCTCATCGACACGACGCACGCCATCTCGTCCCGGCTGCCGTTCGGTGTCGCGGTCGTCGTGCTGGCCACGTTCGCGCTGCTGTTCCTGTTCACCGGCAGCGTCATCCAGCCGCTGCGGGCGCTCGTGCTCAACGTGCTCGGCCTGTCCGCGACCATGGGCGTGCTCACCTGGATATTCCAGGACGGGCACCTGGCCTCGTGGCTGCAGTTCACGCCGCGGCCGATGGACACGGCGATGACAGTGCTCATGTTCTGCATCGTGTTCGGCCTGTCGATGGACTACGAGGTGTTCCTGATCGGCCGGATCGCCGAGCTGCACGGCCGCGGCCTGCCGACGGACGAGGCCGTGCGGACCGGCCTGGCCCGGACCGGGCGGATCGTCTCGGCCGCGGCGATGCTGCTGGCCGTGAGCTTCTTCGCGTTCGGCACGAGCACGGTGAGCTTCCTGCAGATGTTCGGCATCGGCTGCGGCCTGGCGATCATCGTCGACGCGACGCTGATCCGCGGCATCCTCGTCCCGGCGATCGTGCGCGGCCTGGGCCGGCTCAACTGGTACTCCCCCGCGCCGCTGCGGCGCATCCACACGAAGGTGGCGCTCAGCGAGGCTTAGGCGGCATCCTCTTCCCATGACGGAACCGCACGCGGCGCCGCTCGATCCGGCCGGGATCGAGCCGGCGCTGCGACCGTTCGGCGCATCGAGAACGCTCCCGGCCGCCGCGTACACCGACCCGGCCGTGCTGGCCTGGGAGCGCCGGCACCTGTTCGCCGGGGCCTGGACCTGTGTGGGCCGGGCCGACGAGCTGGCCCGGGACTGCACACACCGGGCCGTGACGGTCGGGGACGTCGGCGTGCTGCTCACGTTCGGGCCCGAACCGAAGGCGTTCGCGAACGTGTGCCGGCACAGGGGTCACGAGCTGCTCGGTGACGGCATGGCGGCGGACCGGCCGGCCGCCGTGTGCCCGTATCACGGCTGGGCGTTCCGGCTGGACGGCACGCTCGCCACCGCGCCGCACATGGCCGGGGTGGCGAGCTTCGACCCGGCCGAGCTGGGCCTGGTCGAGCTGCCCGCGGCCGTGTGGCACGGCTGGCTGCTGGTGAACGCGGGCCGGCCCGCACCGGTGGTGACCGAGTACGTCGGGGCGCTGGACGGGCTGCTCGCGCCGTACGCCATCGACAATCTCCGGCTCAGGGCCCGGCACGTGTACGCCGTGCAGGCCAACTGGAAGGCGATCGTCGAGAACTACCAGGAGTGCTACCACTGCCCGCTGATCCACCCCGAGCTGTGCAAGGTCTCACCGCCGACGTCCGGCGACAATTGGGCCCTGCCGGGCGCCTGGGTCGGCGGCACGATGGACCTGCGCGAGCACGCCGAGACCATGTCCTTCGACGGGAGCGGTCCCGGCGTGTTCATCGAGGGTGCGCCCCGGCGGACCATCCTGTACGTCGCGCTGTTCCCCAACCTGCTGATCTCGGCCCACCCGGACTACGTGATGACCCACCGGCTGACCCCGCAGGCGCCGGACCGGACCGAGATCGAGTGCAGCTGGTACTTCGCCGAGGGCATCGAGGACCCGGCGTACGCGGTCGACTTCTGGGACCTCACCAACCGCCAGGACTGGGCCGCCTGTGAATCGGTGCAGCGGGGCCTGAGCTCGCCGCACTACGTGCCCGGGCCGCTGGCGGACAACGAGGACGCCGTGTATCAGTGGATCGCCCTCGTCGCCGCCGCATACCTCGACCCGGCCGGCGCGATCGCCGCTCAGACCGCGTGACCCGCTCGGCCCGCCCGGGCAATACTGGGCGGGCCGGGAACACTCACACCTCGTGGAACACGCAGCCCGACAGTGCGCCGGTGTTCCAGGCGACCACCCCGGCGTCCAGGTCCGGCGCGGCGCGCACCCACGTGCCCGAGTAGCCGCGCCCGGTCAGGAACGCGCCCCACGCCGCCACCCACGGCCGTGGCGGGCCGCCGGCGTCCGGCATGAGCTCCGGCTCGGGCACCACCCTGCGCTGGAGCACGAACGGCCCGCCCTCGGCCGCCCGCAGTGCCCGGTCCCACTCGTCCGCGCCGGCCAGCCAGCCGGCCGTGAAGCCGGCCCCGCCGTGCAGCATCGTCGCCTTGAGCACCAGCCGCTCGCGGTCGCGGCGGGCGTACTCCAGCAGTTCCTCCCGCTCGCCGTCGACGGTGACCGGCCCCGGCCGCAGCATCCGGGTCCACGGCAGCACCCGGTCGACGAGCTCCAGCTCGGCCGCGTCCAGCCGGTCCCGGTGCCGCTCGTCGGACAGCAGCGCCAGGGCGGCCTTGCTGCCGTAGAGCTCGGAGGCGATCGGGGTGAACATCGCCACCTCGCCCCGCGCCGCCGCGGCCAGCACCGGGTCGAGCAGCGCCGGGCCGTCCGGGCGCAGCAGGTCCTCGATGAGGAAGAGGCGGTACACCACGTCGATGCGCCGCCCGCCGACGAAGACACCGCCGGCCCGGACGTCGAGCTGCCCCGCGTGGCAGGCGAGCGCCTCGACGCCGTGGCGGCCCATCAGCTCGGCGTTCTGGCGCAGCTGGGCCTCGAGCTCGGGGAAGCTCTCCGGCCAGTCGACGATCGCGACGAGCCCGCCCGCCGACGGCGCCTCGTCACGCAGGGTTGCGCACAGGGCGGCCATCGTGTCGACGTGCGCCAGGCCGTGCTCGGCGGCGAACGCGGCGAAGTGCGGGCTGCCCAGGAACCCCTCGTTCAGCCCGGCGTTCTCCAGGCCGCCGACGGCGCCGCTCACGTTGAGCTCGAGCAGCTTGAATCCGTCGGCGTCGGTGTAGAGGTCGGCCCGGGACAGCCGGGTGGCCTGCCCGCCGGCCGCGCGGGCGGCGTCGATCTGCGGGCCCTGCGCCCCGACGGCCGCGGCGAACGCGCCCGCGTCGCCGCCGAAGAGCCGGTCCGGGAGGCTGGTGAGCAGGCCGTGCAGGCCGCGCAGGTCGGCGTCGAGGCGTTCCCGCTCGGCCCGGCTCAGGAACAGCGGCCGGGGCATGTGGCCGTTGGCGTAGTACGCCTCGTGCAGCCCGGAGGCCCGCACCGCCTTGGCCAGCTCGTCGTGCGGCATCCGGCCCGCGGCCACCGCCTCCATATAGGCGTCGGTGATGTGGTTGCGGGTCATGCCGCCACCTCCGCAAGCTCCGGCGCCGACATGAACCCCACCCTGCAACATTGATTCACGGCCACTCCGCTGCGCTCCGTACCGCTCATGCCGCCACCTCCGCAAGCTCCGGCGCCGACATGAACCCCACCCTGCAACATTGATTCACGGCCACTCCGCTGCGCTCCGTACCGCTCATGCCCTGACCTCCGGCTCGATCTCGATGCGGCTCTCGATCGCCTTGATGCGCTGGTAGTCGGCCTCGATCTGCTCCGGGTCGGGGCCGGCGAGGATGACCCAGGCCAGGTACGTGACCAGGTCCTCGGTGGCGACGACGCGGTCACCGGTACCAAAGGGAAAATGCTTGTCGACGAATGTCGGCAGCGCGTCGACGCCTTCGAAGATGTCGCCGTTGCGCCAGACGCCGGTGGCGGGCGCGGAGATGAACACCGCTGACAGGTGCTGCCGCAGGTCGTAGGACTCCTTGAACTCCCCGCGCAGCCGGTGGGCGACGGTCCGGGCGATCTGGCTGTCCCCTGTGGACATCCGGGTGATCATCTGGTGGCCGCCGCCGGCCGGGCGGGCCGCCGTCTCGAACAGCCGGGGGCCCTGCTTGGTGAGCATGACCTCGCTGTGCCCGGGGCCGTTGCGGATGCCCAGCGCGTCGAGCACGCCGAAGACGTACGGGCGCAGCTCCAGCACGTCCGGGTCGTCGGCGGGCAGGAACTGCACCCGCTCGTAGATGCCGATCCGGTCGTCGCGGCGGTGCTTGGCGTAGCGGCACACGTCGACCAGGCCGTGCCGGCCGTCGACCGAGTAGGTGTCGACCAGATACTCGGTGCCCTCGGCGAACTCCTGCACCAGCACGCCCTCGTTGCGCACGCCGATGTAGTTGAGCTTGCCCAGGATGCGCTCGAAGATGGGGTGCCAGTCCTCGCCCGGCTGGACCAGGTGCACGTCCTCGGTCGCGCCGGAGTTCGGCGGCTTGACCACGAACCGCTCGTCGGCCAGGCCCTCTGCGGCGATCCAGGCGTCGAGCTCGTCCCGGTCGGCCGAGCAGTGCTGGCGCAGGTGCGGCAGGCCCGCCCGCTGCAGCGCCTGGGCCATCCGCCACTTGTCCCGCCGGTCGGGCCAGGTCGCGGCGTCGTTGCCCGTGCCGGGGCACAGGATCGCGGTCAGCTCGTCGCACAGCTGCACGCCCATCTCGGAGCCCGCGACCAGCCACTGTGGACGATACTGGCGCAGCTCCTCGGCGAGCGCCTCCACCGGCCGGTCGCCGAGCACGTGCACGGCGGCGAAGTTCTCCGGATGCCAGGTGCCGTGGACGGCCTCGACCGCCTCACCGGCGACCATGACCGCGATCGGCGTCAACCCCTCGGCCCGGAAGGCGTCGGCATACTCGTGCCCGGTCGAGACCGGTTCGACAATGATTGCTTCCATCGTGTCCTCCTTCAACTCGAGCGTTCGGCGCGGCGCATGCCGAACCAGGCCGCGGTCAGCCCGGCGAGGCTGGTCAGGCCGAAGATCCACCAGACCGGCGGCCCGATGGCGAGCCACAGGGCGACGCCGCACACCGGCCCGAGCACGGTCCCGAGGCCGTACATGGCCTGTGCCGCACCCTGGTACCGGCTCAGCAGCTCCTCCGGCGCCGCGAGGGCCGGATAGGCGAACATCGTCGGGCCGCCGACGATCTCGGCGAGCGACCAGACGACGGTGCCGGCGACGAACGCCACGACACCCCATTGGAATCCGTACAGCGAGTGCCCGAGCGCCAGCAGCACGAACCCGGTCGCGGCCACCCAGCGGGCCGGACGGCGCTGGGTCAGCTTCGTCACGAGCAGCTCGAGGCTGATGACGATGAGGCCGTTGAGGGACAGCATCGCCGCGTACCAGCCGGTGGCCAGGCCCGCGTCGCGCATCGCCAGCGGCAGCACGGCGACGTACTGCACGTAGACGAAGACGTTGATGAACATAGCGGCCAGGAACAGCGTGTAGCGCCGGTCGGCGAGCACCGGCCGGTAGCCGCCCCGCTGCTGGGCCGCGGACTCCGTGGCGCCGCGCGGGAACAGGAACACCGCCAGCAGCGCGAAGGCCGCCGTGGAGGCCGCCTCGACCCAGTAGAGCAGGTCGTAGGAGACGGCGACGAGCACGGCGCCGAGCAGCGGGGCGGTCGTCGCACCGACGTTCTGCACCAGGCGGTACAGCGCGAAGATCATCACCCGGCGGTGCTTGGCCGTGTGGGTGGCCAGCATCGCCGCGGCGGCCGGGCGGAACAGCTGGGTCGTCGCCCCGACCAGCGCGACGATGACCAGCACGGCCGGGTACTGGTGCAGGTACAGCACGGTGGGCAGCAGCACCGCCGAGCCGGCCATGCTCAGCAGCGTGGTCGGGCGCGGGCCGAGCCGGTCGCCGAGCGCGCCGCCGGCCAGCAGGCCGACCACGAGCCCGGCGCCGTACACGCCCAGCGCCCACCCGGCCTGGCCCGCACTGAACCCGCGCGCGGTCATGAACAGCACGAGGTACGCCTGGAAGAACGTCCCGAGCTGGTTGACGAGCACGCCGGCCAGCAGCGCCCGCACCGGCGTGGGGGTGGCCCGCAGGGTCGCGAGCACCCCCGCGCCGGCCGGCTCCTGCTGCTGCTGCTGATCCTGGTCCTGCACGGCGGTCACGAGGTCACCCGCAGGGCGCCCGCGGCCGCGTCGAGCGCGGCCGTGACCTCCGCCGCCGTCGCCGCGACGGCCGTCACGAAGCCGAGCCGGGTCAGCGCGCTGCCCTTCGGCGGCGGCGAGACGACCATGCCCGGGCGGGCCATGACCACCGTGCGGTCGGCGGCGGCCGGGAGCCTGTCCGCGGCGAACCCGATGGTGCCGATGCGGGTGTCGTCGGCCTCGGCGTAGAGGAACCGCACCCCGGCGACGGTGTGGCGCTGCGGCGGCACGATGTATCGCTCGCCGCAGGCCGTCGCCGCCACCGCCAGGCCCGGCTGGACGCCTGTCGCGCGGGCGCCCAGGTAGCCGATCAGGTCGCCGCCGAGGCGGGCGTTGACCTCGATCACCCGCGGGCCGTCGGCGGTGAGCCGCAGCTCGGTGTGGGTGACGCCGTCGCCGTAGCCCAGGGCGGTGTGGGTCCGCTGCAGGATCGCGGCGAGCTCCTCGTCGCGCAGGAGCGGGTCGGCGCCGTCGACGAGGTGGCCGACCTCCTCGAAGCAGGGCGGGTACCCCAGCTGCTTGCGGGCCACGATCATCGGCGTCACGCGGCCGCGGTGCACGACCGAGTCGACGCTGATCTCCGGGCCGTCGGCGTAGCCCTCGACGAGGACCCGGGCGTCGTGGGCCGGCGCCCCGGGCACGGTGGTGTCGTGCGCGAACGCGAACCGGGTGGCCAACTCGTCCGGGTCGTCGACGCGCACGACGCCGAGGCTGGCCGCGAGCGCGCGGGGCTTGAGCACCACCGGGTAGCCGATCCCCTCCGCCGCGCCCAGGGCCTCCGCGACCGAGGTGACGAGGACCGACGGTGGCTGCCCGACGCCGGCCGCGGCGAGCGCGGCGCGGGTCAGGTGCTTGTCCCGGCAGGCGGCGACGGCGGCCGCGCCGGGCCCGGGCAGGCCGAGCGCCTCAGCGACCCGGGCCACGGGCAGGACGAAGCCCTCGTCCCAGCACAGCACGCCGGCCGCGGCGCCGGCCTCCTTGACCGCGAGGGTCAGCGCGTCCGCGTCGCCCAGGTCGGCCACCTGCGTGGAGCCGGCGAGGTACGGCGTCTCCCAGGTCGGCGCGGCCGGGCTCACCAGGTGCAGCCGGTAGTGCGGGGCGATCTCCTCCAGCAGGTAGCCGCGGTAGTCCTGCAGGCCCGTGCCGATCAGCACGATCAGCGGCTTCACGCGGGCACCTCCTCGATCCGCGACACGCCCACCGAGCCGTCGTCGCGCCGCCAGCGCTCGGTGAGCCGCAGCCGCCCGTCGGCCAGCCGGTCGGGGGTGCTGACGCATGTGCCGGCGACCACCGCACCGTCGGCCATGACCTGGCAGTAGGCCGCCTTGATGACGCCGTCGGCGGCGCAGGTGCCGACCAGCCGTCCGGTGCGCACCGGCCCGCCCGCGAACTCGGCCCAGACCAGCGAGCCGTCCTGGTGGTAGTGGCCGCGCGCGCCGTTGGGCTCCGCGGGCTGCACGACCAGTCCGTCGTAGCTCATGCGATCCACCGCACCGGGCACAGCTCGTCGATGACGTTGTAGACCGCCCGGCCGGCCATCGCGTTGATGACGCCCGCGGCCCGCACCGGCAGGAGCGTGAGGTTCGCGTCCGGGACGCCGTGGCTGTACCGGGCCCGGTTGAGCACGAAGATGCGGTGCCCGTTCATGCCCTTCCAGCGCAGCGAGTAGTCGGGCTCGATGAGCATGTCGCCGTCGTCGTCGTACTCGACCCGCTCGGCCAGGTCGTCGTCGAACGGCACCGGGCTCGCCTCGCGGCCGACGGCGACGATGATGTGCCGGGCCCGGTGCACCTCGCGGCCGCCGGGCGTGTCGCAGCGCATGACGAGCTCGCCGCCGTCGGTCTCCACCGCGACGACGTCCCGGCCCGGGTACAGCACCGCCGGGAACCGGTCCAGGTCAAGCATGCGGTCGTAGTTGGCCTGGTACAGCACCCGCAGCGCGCCCGGGGTCAGTGCGTCGCCGGTGGGCCCCTGCTCGACCACGAGCCGGCGCCGGGTGCCCCGGCTGAGCTGCTGCAGGAACTGCTGGTGCGCCGGGCGGTAGAACTCGTTGGCCACCGGGGAGTCGTCGATGGTCTGGAACCACTGCCGCCGGCCGAGCCAGCGCACGTCGGTGAAGCCGGCGTTGATGAGCTTCAGGACGCACTCGAGGCCGGTCTGCCCGCCGCCGACGACGGCGATCGGCGCGTTGAGGTCGGCCCGCAGCCCGTCGATGCGCCACCCCAGGTCGTCGGCGATGAGCACCGACTCCGGCAGCCCGGCCATCCACGCCGGGCGCACCGCCCGCGTCCCGACCCCCACCGACAGGTGCTGGGCCCGGGCCACCGGACGGCCGCCGGCATGCAGTTCAAACCCGTCGCCGGTGTACGTGACCCGCTCGATCGGGGTGCCGTAGTGGATACCTTCGATGCGGCGGGCGGCCCAGGTCAGATACCGCACGTACTCCATCCGCGGGATCGTGTCGAACTGGGCGTTGAGCAGTGCGAAGAGCCGGCCGGTGGTGACCAGGTAGTTCATGAACGTCAACGGGTGCTGCGGGTCGACGAGCGAGACCAGATCCTTCATCCACGACGTCTGCATCCGCACGCCGGGGCTGAGCAGGGCCGGGTGCCACGCCGGGCCGGGCTGGCTGTCGAAGAGCGCGGCGCGGCCGAGGTTCGCGGCCGGGAACAGTGCGGCCAGGCTCAGGTTGGCCGGTCCGGCCCCGACCCCGGCCACGTGATACGTGGGCAGATCATTGCTGTACACGAGTGTCCTCCTGATTGTGGTGAGGGCTGTCGGGCGTGGTGCCGAGGATCTGCTCGGCCGCCCGGGCGCTTGCCGCCAGCGCGGTCTTGGCCGCGCCGCCGGAGCCGCCGGTGAAGGCGAGGACCCGGCCGCCGGTGCCGGGCACCTCCCGCAGGCACAGGACCGGCGGGTCGGCGTAGCAGTCGGTGGCGTCGACCCGGCGCACGGGCGGGCCGGGGCGCAGTCCCGGCAGGCGGCGGCGCAGCAGGCGGGCGACGTCGACGGCCGGCCGTGCGGGCGGGTCACCGGGGGCGACGGCCCACTCCTCGGTAGCGACGCCGGCGAGGAGCAGGTCGCCGCCGAGCGGGATGCCGTACAGGGCGCCGTCGCTGAAGATCGGCGGGAGCGGCCCCTGGCAGTGGTGCACGGTGTAGCGGATCGCCTTGACCCGCAGGCCCAGCGCGTCGAGCCCGGCCCGGGCCAGCAGCGCGGGCGTCCACGCCCCGGCCGCGTAGACGAGCACGTCGGGCTCGCCGGGCAGCCGGGTGGTGACCGTCGCGTTCGCCCGGGCGGCCAGGTCGGCCAGCACCGCGGCGCGCAGGGCGGCCGGGTCGGTGCGCCCGCCGCCGGTGTCCAGGACCGCGCTCGTGCCGGGCTCGAGGGCCGCCCAGCCGAGCGCGGTCAGCTCGGGGACGCCGACCACGCGGGCGTCCAGGCCGGCCAGGGCCCCGGCGCCGGCCGCGCCGAAGAGGACCGACGGCAGCGGCACGAACGCCGCCCACCGCCGCAGCACCGGGCTGTCGCGCAGCTCGGCGAGGCTGTCGCGGGCCAGTTCCCGCTGCCGGGGATCGGGGTCGTAGCCGCGCACCGCCCCGCCGGAGACGCTCGTCGCGTCGCGCAGCCCCGGCGGCCCGGTGGCCAGCTCGACGTCGGCGCCGGCCCGGGCCAGCCGCCAGGCGAGCAGGGAGCCGGCGAGGCCGGCCCCGATGATGCCGATCCTCATCAGTCGCCGCCGGTGAGGACCGCGCGTAACGTGGCCGCCTCGGCCGCGCCGTCCGGCCCCGCGGCGAGCAGGCTCAGCAGGGCGCGGGCGGCGAGCGGCGCGTCGAAGCCGGCGTAGCGCAGGGCCAGCTCGCCGCGCTGCTGCTCGGCCGGGCGCAGCGCCGCCGGGAGCGACTCGGCGTGCGGGTGGCCCGCAAGCAGCGGCCGGACGTATGCGGTGAACGCGTCGAACGCCTCGCGGGTGAAGTCGCTGCCGACCCGGTCAGGCCGGTTGAAGGCCAGGAACAGCCGCACGATCGCCGGGTCGGCGTCGGCGAGCAGGTCGTTGGCCCACACGGCGTGGTTGCGGCTGGTGGAGAACTTGAACCCGTCGAGGGTGAAGAACCGGTTCACCACGCTCATCCCGGCCAGCCGGCCGAGGTCGACACCGGCCGTGGCGAGCAGGGCCGGCCACATGATGCCGTAGAAGTAGGCGTTGTCGATGCCGTAGAAGTTCCACATGCCACGGACCCGCTCGTTCCAGACGCGGGCCATGGCCGCCGGGTCCTCGGCGACGCCCGGCCGCAGGCACTGGGCCACGCCGCGGACGAAGTTCAGGCAGACCTCGACGTAGACGTCGAGGCGCAGCCCCGCGATCGGGCCACTGCCGGCGACACCCCAGTCGGTCGGGTACGCGGCCGGGATGACCGGCAGCGGGCGGGACAGCGCGGTGTCGATCAGGGCGCGCACGTCGACCGGCAGCTCGGCGCGCAGCCACAGCGACTGCAGGGCCGGGCGGTGCGCCTCCAGGTCGAGCACGGGGACGTTGGCGCGCAACGGCACCGCGGCGCCGCCGCAGCGCGCGCAGCGCACCTCGGTCATGTCCTGGGCCGAGGTGAAGCCGCCGCAGCCCTCGCAGCCGCCGCCGCACGCCTCGTGGCCGCAGGCGCCGCAGAGTCCCTCGACGTAGGAGTGGTGCAGGGTTCGGGCGCAGCCGGCGCAGCGGTGCAGGGTGATCGTCCGCTGGGGCAGCGCACCCGACTCGACGAGCCGCCCGGCCATCGTGGCCATGGCCTCGGCGTAGCCGGGGGCCCGGGGGTCGATGAAGGCGTCGTAGTCGATGCGGGCCCGGCGGAACGCCTCGACGATGTCGTCGCGGAAGCCGTCGACCATCTTGTCGACGTCCACGCCGTCGAGCTCGGCCCGGGTCAGCACCCAGTTCTGGTGCACGTCGACGCCGGCCATGGCCAGCACGTGCTCGCCGCGGGCGCGGGCGGCGCGGGCGGCGAAGTCGGCGGCCAGGTACGGGCCGGAGAGGTGGCCGATGTGCAGCGGCCCGTTGGCGGTCGGCGGCGGGATCGACACCACGTCGACGAGCGGCTCCGGCTCAGCCATGCTGCACCTCGCTCGGGTCGTGCCAGTAGGCGCTGAACACGACGAGCGGCTCGTCGGGGCGGCGATTGTGCACAACGTGGCGTTCGCCGGATTCGAGCAGGAACGCGTCACCGGTCCGGACATCGACGGGTTCGCGCCCGTCGACCGACACCGCGGCGTCGCCCTGCACCACGATCGACAGCTCCAGCTCCGGATGCTTGTCCTCCGGGCTCTGGCCACCGGCCGGCACCTGGTACCACATCGCGCGGAACGGCAGCGCTGTCACGCCCTCGTAGTCGTCCCACCGGAACACGTCCACGTCACCCACGGGCCGGTTCGGCCCACGGCCCATCTGATACGTCCGCATGGCGAACGACTATCGGACCCGTCCCCTGCGTCGCGGCTGCGGCGGCCTGCCCGTCCCCTTGCGGTGCCCTTGCGGTGGCCCCTCGTTTACGCATCCCGAATCTTTGGGGCCGAAAGGAGTGGCGCGTCGGCGATAGTGTTCGATCGTGCAGTTTCGATTACTCGGCGCGGTCGAGGCCGACATCGCCGGGCGGCCGATCAAGCTCGGCTGGCGGCAGGAGCGGTGCCTGCTCGCCCTGCTGCTGCTGGAGAACGGCCACCCGATCCACAACGAGCGGCTGGCCGAGCTGATCTGGGAGGGCGAGCCGCCGCCGGACCCGCGGGCGGCGCTGCAGGTGGTGGTGGCCCGGCTGCGCGGGCACCTCAATGCGGCCGACGCGGCCGGGCACGGGGTGCGGCTGGTGACCAAGGGCGACAGCTACGCCCTGGAGGCCGCGCCCGAGCAGGTCGATCTGGCCCGGTTCAAGATGCTGGTGGCCCGGGCCCGCACCACCGAGCACCCGGACCGGGCGGCCGCGTTCCTGCGCACCGCGCTGCGGCTGTGGCGCGGGCCGGCCCTCGCCGACGTGGCCGGCCCGTGGCTGCGCCGCCGGGTCGCCGATCCCCTCGACGAGCTGCGGCTGGCCGCGACCGAGGAGCTCATGGACGTGGAGCTGGCCGCGGGCCGCCACCACGAGCGTATCGCCGAGCTGACCCAGCTGGTGGCCGAGCACCCGCTGCGCGAGCGGCTGCGGGGCCAGCTGATGACGGCGCTGCACCGCGAGGGCCGCCGGGTGGCCGCCCTCGACTCCTACGACCAGCTGCGCCGCACGCTGCGCGACTCGTTCGGCCTCGAGCCCGGCGCCCAGCTGCGCGAGCTGCACGCCCGGATCCTCCGCGCGGACACGCACCCGCCGGCGGCGGTGGCGGCCGCGGCGGCGCGGGCGCCGGTGGCGCCAGTGGCGGTACCGCAGCCGCCCATGATGACCGCGGCCCGCCCGCCGACACCGGCCGAGTTACCCGCCGACGTCGCCGGGTTCGTGGGGCGCACCGAGGAGCTGTCCCGGCTCGACGCGATGCTCCCGCGGTCGGCCGACGGCGCCGGACCGGTCGTCGTGACCGCGATCGCCGGGACGGCCGGGGTCGGCAAGACGGCTCTGGCCGTGCACTGGGCGCACCGGGTGGCCGCCCGGTTCCCCGACGGGCAGCTGTACGTGAACCTGCACGGGTACGCCACCTGCGATCGCCCGGTCCCGGCGATCGAGGCGCTCGGCGGGCTGCTGCGCTCGCTCGGCGTGCGCGAGGACCGGGTGCCTGACGATCTCGGCTCGGCCTCCGCGCTGTACCGCTCCATGCTGGCCGGCCGCCGCGTGCTGCTCTTCCTCGACAACGCCCGCTCGGTCGAGCAGGTCCGCCCGCTGCTGCCCGCCGGCCAGGGCTGCCTGGTCGTCATCACCAGCCGGGACCGGCTCACCGGCCTCGTAGCCCACGACGGCGCCCGCCGGATCACCCTGGACATCCTGCCCCAGGCGCAGGCCCGGGCCCTCCTGCGCGACATGCTCGGCGCCGACCGGATCGCGGCCGAGCCGGAGGCCACCGACGAGCTCGCCGCGGCCTGCGCGTTCCTGCCCCTGGCCCTGCGGATCAGCGCGGCCGACCTGATCAACCACCCGCTGCGCAGCATCGCCGTGCACGTCGCCCAGATGCGCGGGGCCGACCCCCTCGCCGCGCTGACCGTGGACGGCGAGCGGGCCGTGCACAACGCGCTGGAGCTGTCCTACCGCACGGTCACCGCCGAGGCCCAGCGGCTGTTCCGCCTGCTGGGGCTGGTGCCGGGCGACGACTTCACCGCCGCCGCGGCCGCCGCCCTGGCCGGTGTCACCGGCGCCGAGGCGGCCGCGCTGCTGGACCGGCTGGCCGCGGCGCACCTCGTGGTCGAGGCGGCGCCGGAGCGGTTCACCTTCCACGACCTGCTGCGCTCCTACGCGCGGACGCGCACCGGCGCCGACGATCCGGCACCGGAGCGGGCGGCGGCCGCGCGGCGGCTTTACGACTGGTACTTCGCCACCCTCGACGCCGCGGCCGGGCAGCTCTACCCGCAGCTGGTCCGCCTGCCGTGCACCGGTGTGGCCGCGGTGGCCCCGTTCTGCGGCACCGCCCAGGCGCTGGCCTGGCTCGAGGCGGAGCGGCGCAACCTCGTGCAGCTGGTCCGGCACGCGGCCGCCGACTACTACCCGGAGATGGCCTGGCGGCTGGCCGACGGGATGCGCGGCTTCCTGTCCCAGAGCGGGCGGCTGTTCGACTGGTTCGCGGTGTGCCGGGCGGGCCTGGCGACCGCGGAGGCGGGCGGCGACGTCAACGGCCAGGCCGCGATGCTCATCGGCCTGGCCAGCGCCAACCAGTGGGTGTGCCGGCACGACGAGACGGTCGCGGCGCTGCTCGGCGCGATCCGCCTGGCCGAGGCCGGCGGCTGGCTCGAGGGCACGGCGTGCGCCCGCAACAACCTCGGCATCGTCTACGACGACCTGGGCCGCCCCGACGAGGCGCTGGAGCAGCACAACCGGGCGACCGCGCTGGCCCGCGAGCACGGCTCGACCCGGCTGCTGGTCCCGTTCCTGGACTCCCTCGGCCACCACCACTACGTGAGCGGGCAGCTCACCGCGGCCAAGGAGTGCTTCGACGAGTGCCTGCGCATGGCCGAGACGCTCCAGCCGTCGACCCGCACCACCGCATATCTGCTGGAGTCGCTGGCCGGCACCTACCGTGCCCTGGGCCGCCTGCGCGACGCCGCCGACACGGCCGATCGGGCCCTCACCCTGTGCCGCGACGTCGGCAACCGGCTCCAGGAGACGACGATCCTGTCCCTGCTCGCGATGATCCATGCGGAGCTCGGCGAGCGGGAGTGCGCCCTGGACCTGGCGGCGCAGGCGGTCGCCACCGCCCGGTGCCTGGAGGGCAGCTACGGCACCGCCCGCGCCCTCATCGCCCTGGCCATGGCCAGCCGGGCGGTGGGGCTGCCGCAGCGGGCCGCCGAGCTCTACGCGGAGGCGGGCACGCTGCTGTCCGAGGTCGGCACCGCGTATCACCGCGCGGCCGCGTCGATCGGGCTGGCCGTGGCCCTGCGCGACCTCGGCCGCCTCGATGCGGCGCTGCAGCACGCGAACGACGCGCTGGCCCTCACCGAGCAGGGCCGCTTCCGGGTGCTCCAGGCGCACGCGCACGCCACCATCGCCGAGATCCACCTGAGCCGGGGCGACCCGGTCGAGGCCCGCGCAGCCGCCCGGCGCGCCGCCGCGGCCCACCGCCCGACTCACAGCACGGCGGTCGAGGCGCGCATCCGCGCCCTGGAGGAGCACATCAGCGACGGCTCGCCGCACGCCGGCCGAGCGCCATCAGCACCGCACCCACCAGCGCCGTGACCGCTCCCAGCACCGCGTAGACGGTGGCCAGGAGCCAGCTGGTGGACTCCTGCCCGATCTCGACCCGCACGCCGATGCCGAACAGCACCGCCACCACGAGGAAGCCGATCCCGGTCGGCCGCATCCACGTTCCCACGCGATCAGTACAGCATCCGGGCACAACCCGGACGGGTCAGCCGTTTGTCCAGGTCCGCAGCTTCTCCGGGTTGCGCACGGCCCAGATGCGGGTGATCCGGTCGCCGGCCGCCTCGAACGCCATCACGGTTGTGGTGACGCCGCCGACCTGCGCCACGAGCCCGGGCTGGCCGTTGACTGTCCGCTCCAGCACGGTGAGCTCCGGCCCCAGCGTGAGGATGCGGATCATCCCCTGCGCGATCGCCGCGGCCCCGACCACCGGCTCCAGCAGTGCCGGCACGATCCCCCCGCCGTCGGACACGGCGACCGCATCCGGGTCGAGGACGCCGATCAGCGCGTCGATGTCCCTGGCCGCCCAGGCCCGCGCGAACTGGCGCACGAGCCCGGCCTTGCGCTCGGCCGAGGCCCGCTCGACCCGGGCCGACTCGATGCGCCGCCGGGCCGACGACGCGAGCTGCCGGCACGCCCCCGGCGACCGTCCGACGACGGCGGCGACCTCGGCGAAGGAGTACCGGAAGACGTCGTGCAGCACGAACGCGACCCGCTCGGCCGGCGTCATGTTCTCCAGCACCACGAGGAACGCCATGTTGACTGACTCGTCGAGCGTGACCCGGTCGGCGGGGTCCGCGCCCGCGCCGCCGTCGGTGTCGCCGGGCAGCGGCTCCGGGATCCACTCGCCGACGTAGCGCTCCCGCCGCACCCGCGCCGACCCGAGCAGGTCCAGGCAGATCCGGCTGGTCACGGTCGTGAGCCAGGCCCCGGGTGAGGCGATGCCGCGGCGCTTGTCGGGCGCGAGGGCGTACCACCGCGCGAACGCCTCCTGCACGACGTCCTCGGCGTCGGCGAGCGACCCCAGCAGCCGATACGCCACGTTGAGCAGCTGCCGCCGCTCATCCATGACCGCGCTCATCACGCACCACCTCCACGGGGCCCGACGACGCAGCCCCCTGAAGTGTCAGCCGGCCGGCCGGGCGGAGCCGGGGGCGGCCGCTGCGGGCCGCCCCCGGGAGGGGCTGGGGTCAGACCAGCTTCTTGATGTCGCCCAGGGCGCGGTAGAAGCCGCCGCGGGAGGACTCGCGGATCTCGGAGACCAGGTAGCGGGCGTTGGGCTCGCGGATGCCCTTCGGGAACTGGACCTGCCAGTCGCGGTGGTAGCCGTCGCTCAGGACGCGGATGCGCAGGCGGGAGCCCTCCTGGATGCACTCGACGATCACGCCGTCGCCGGCGGCGGTGTCGGCGGCGCGGGTGAGCTCGACGGTTGTCGACGGGGCCACGCGGGTCATCGCGGCCGGGGCCTTGACGTCGACGAACTCCGGCACGACGCCCTGCTCGGCCGCGCGGACGGCCTCCTCGCTGGCGTCGATGCAGGCCAGGGAGCCGTCGGTGGTGACGATGTAGAGGCGCTCGTCGTGGTACTGCATCGAGTATGCGCTGCCGCAGCCCGTGCCCAGCTTCCACAGGCGGGTGCCGTCGGCGGCGAAGCAGTAGACGGAGGAGCGGTGGTCGCCGGCGAAGACGTAGCGGCCGCCGGGGGCGGTGGCGTTGGAGAAGATGGTGTCGTCGCAGCGGTAGGTGACGCCGGGCCGGCCGGACTTGGTGAACTGCAGGACGGAGTTGGAGGACATGCCCGAATACACCGAGTCGGCCTCCTGCCAGCCGAAGAGCACGGCGCCCTTCGTCGGCTGATACCAGTTTTCGTCGCCGGTGCGCCAGTCGTAGCTGGTCACGCCGCGGCCGTGGCCGTGGTAGACGGCGTCGGCGTCGCAGCGGACCATCCAGCCGGCGGCGCCGTGGCCCTGGCGGCGCCACAGGAACTCGTCCTCGTGGTCGATCGCGCAGATGCCGCCCTTGGCGTCGGAGACACCGAGGATGCTGTCGTGGATGTCGAGCCAGTAGATGTCGATGTCGGGGGCGATGGTGTACGCCAGCCGCGGCACCTTGCCGGACAGGTCGTAGACGTTGCCGTCGTCGCAGCCGGCGTAGATCCAGGCGTCGTCGGCGACGATGCACTTCACGCCGTCGGGCAGCTGATACTGCCGCTCGACGGTGGCGTCGTGGCGCAGGACGGTGATCGCGCCCTTCTCGTTGCCGACCATGCAGACGTCTTTGTCGATGAAAATGCCGAAGGCGGGCGCGCCCGAGCGGTACTTCCACAGCACCGGCGCGGTCTTCGCGGTCGAGTGCTGGCTGACGATCACGCGGCGGGTCACCGAGCGCGGCGCGCGCTGGCCCGGCACGGCCGGCGCGTAGCCCTTGCGGACCTTCTCGCCGATCTTCTTGGTGGCGTCGGCCTGGGCCTTCGCGCCATCGGCGTAGGTCTTGGTCGTGGTCTGCCCGGCGTCGCCGATGCGCCCGTAGCGGACAGTCATCTGGTTGCCGTCGACAGTGCACTCCCAGAACTTGTGTGCGCTCCCGGTGTCCTCGGACAGTTCCAGATACGTCGTCTGCGCCATCGACCCGAGCCTCTCTCACGTCCAGTAGATGGCCGACACAATAGCGACGGGGTACGACAAGAAACGCGGTACAGTCACCGGCAGCAGTGCACAGCCGCACGAGTGAGGAGCAGGACATGCGCCGACAGGTCATCACGCCCCGGCCTTCGTCCGCCTCGCCCGTGAAGGACCTGACCCGCTGTGAGCATCCTCAATCTCGGCATCGTCGCGCACGTCGACGCCGGTAAGACAAGCCTGACCGAGCGTCTGCTGTTCGACGCCGGCGTCATCGACCGCCTCGGCAGCGTCGACTCGGGCAGCACCCAGACCGACTCGCTCGACCAGGAGCGCCGCCGCGGCATCACGATCAAGACCGCGGTCGCCACGTTCCGGCTCGGTGAGCTCACCGTCAACCTCATCGACACGCCCGGCCACCCCGACTTCATCGCCGAGGTCGAGCGGGCCCTGCGCGTGCTCGACGGGGCGATCCTGGTGGTCTCCGCGGTCGAGGGCATGCAGGCCCAGACCCGGATCCTGCTGCGCACCCTGCGGCGGCTGCACGTCCCGACGCTCGTGTTCATCAACAAGACCGACCGGACGGGCGCCGACCCCGACCGCGTGCTCCGCCAGATCGGCCACCAGGCCATCCCCATGTGGCGCGAGCACGAGGCGGCCCTCGCCGAGAGCGACGACGAGGCACTGCAGTCCTACCTGGACGATCGGCCGATCGACATCGGCCGGCTCACCGCGCAGGCCAAGGTGTTCCCGGCGTACAAGGGCAGCGCCATCACCGGCGAGGGCATCGACGAGCTCACCCGGGCCATCGCCCGGCACCTCCCGGCCGCCGCGGAGGACGCCGAAGCCGAGCTGCGCGCCACCGTATTCAAGATCGACCGGGACCGCACGGCCCACGTGCGGGTCTTCGCGGGCGTGCTGCGCGCCCGGACCCGGGTGAACGACGACAAGGTCACCGCCATCGACGACGGCCGGCGCGAGCACATCGGCCCGGGCGAGATCGGCCGGGTGCACGGCCTGCGCACGGTCCGCATCGGCGACACGCTCGGCACCGGGAGCGCTCACGGCGCCGTGTTCGCCCCGCCCACCATGGAGGCCACCGTCGAGCCGGTCGACCCGGGGCAGCGCCGGGCACTGCACGGCGCGCTGCAACGCCTGGCCGAGCAGGACCCGCTCATCGACCTGCGCCTCGACGAGGAGCGCGGGGAGCTCAAGGTCAAGCTGTACGGCGAGGTCCAGCGGGAGGTCATCCGCGACACGCTCGCCGAGGAGTACGGCCTGGCCGTCACGTTCGGCGCCACCGTCACGCTGCACCTGGAGCGCCCGGCCGGCCGGGGCCGCGCCGGGGCCGTCATCGGCAAGGACGGCAACCAGCACATGGCGACCCTGGAGCTCGAGATCGCCCCCGGCGAGGGTCTCGAGGTGCGCCTCGACGTGCCGTTCGAGCATCTGCCCTTGTACGTCTACAAGACCGTCGCCAACTTCCAGGACTCGATGCTCAGGTACGTCCGCGCCGCCCTCGCCCGCGGCGGACGGCACGGCTGGGACGTCGACGACGCCCGCGTCACGGTCACGCGATGCGGCTACATCTCACCGGTGAGCACCGCCGGTGACTTCCGCCGCCTGAGCGCCGAGCTCGTGCCCCGGGCCCTGGCCCGAGCCGGGACCGTGCTGTGCGAGCCCGTGCACCGCTTCACGCTTGACGGCCCGGTGGGAGCGCTCACAGCCACGCTCGGTGCCCTGCCCCGCTTCGGTGCGGTCCCGGAGCCGCCGGACGTGGGCCCGGCCCGCTTCACCGTGCAGGGCACGATCCCGGCGGTCCGCCTGCCCGAGCTGGAGCGGGCCCTGCCCGGCCTCACCCACGGCGAGGGCACGGTGGAGGCGGCCTTCGAGGGCTTCCGGCCGCGGTCGTGATAATGGTCGGGTGCTGCACTTGAGAGTGATCAGTCCGCCGGAGGCGACCGAGCGCGTGGTCGGGCTGCTGAACCGGGAGGCCGGGGCGACGAACGTCATCGTCATGCCCGGCGCGGCCCGGGAGCCGGCCGGTGACGTCGTGCTCGCCGACGTCGTGCGGGAGTCCGCCAGCCCCGTGCTGTCGGCGCTGCGGGAGCTCGGCATCGAGGAGCGCGGGTCGATCGCCATCGAGAACGTCGACGTGTCGCTGTCGCGCACGGCCGAGCGGGCGGCCGACGCGGCGCCCGGGCTGTCCGGGGACGCGGTCGTGTGGGACGAGATCGAGCAGAAGACCGGGCAGGAGACCGAGCTGTCCGGGACGTTCCTGGCGATGCTGGCCATCGCGACGGTCATCGCCGGCATCGGCGTGCTGCTCGACCAGCCGATCCTCATCGTCGGCGCGATGGTCGTCGGGCCGGAGTTCGGGCCCCTCGCGTCGCTGTGCGTCGGGATCGTGCGGCGGCGCGGGCGGCCGGTCCGGCGGGCGCTCGTCGCCCTGGCCGTCGGCTTCCCGGCCGCGATCGCGGTGACGGTCCTGACCACCTGGGGCCTGGATCTGCTCGGCCTGGTGGACAAGGGCATGCTGCTGCGCGACCGGCCGCTCACCGACTTCATCTGGCGGCCCGACGCGCTGTCCTGGGTCGTCGGGTTCTTCGCGGGCGTCGCCGGCATGTTGTCGCTGACCTCGGCCAAGGCCGGGCCGCTCATCGGGGTGCTCATCTCGGTCACGACGGTGCCGGCGGCGGCGAACATCGCGGTGGCCCTCGCCTACGGGGTGCCCCACGAGGCCGGCGGCTCCGCGCTGCAGCTGCTGATCAACCTGGCCGCGATCGTCGTGGCCGGCGTGGCGACGCTGCTGGTGCTGCGCACGCTGTGGCGCACCGGGCGCAAGCGGCATGCCTGAGCTGCGCGAGGCGCTCGACGCGCTGCTGGCCGACGTGCCGCCGGCCCGGCTCACCGACTCGGTGCGCCGGCTCATCGAGGTGTACCGCAGCGGCCTGCCAGCCGGCGAGCCGTTGATCCGCAACATGGTGGATGCGACGGCGTACGCGGCGTACCGGATGCCGGCGACGCACGCCGCGGTCGTCGCCGCGCTCGCGACGCTGCCGGCGATCGCTCCGCGCAGCCACGTCGACCTCGGCGGCGGCACCGGAGCCGCGGCCTGGGCGGTCCAGGAGCGCTACGGCACGATGCCGCACACCGTGCTGGACCAGGTGCCGGAGGCCCTGAAGCTCGGCGAGCGCATCGCCAAGCAGTACACCTGGCAGCCGTGGCAGCTCGGCGAGCCGGTGCCCGCGGCCGACCTGGTCACGGCGTCGTACGTGCTCACCGAGCTCGACGAGGAGCAGCAGCACACCCTCGTCGAGCAGGCGGCCACAGCCGCGGGCACGGCCGTGGTGCTGATCGAGCCCGGCACCCCGCCCGGCTACCGCCGCATCCTCGCCGCCCGCGACCAGCTGCTGCGCCGGGGCTGGCACATCGCCGCGCCGTGCCCGCACGAGCTCGCGTGCGGCCTGCAGGGCAGGGACTGGTGCCACTTCGCCGCGCGGGTCAACCGCTCGTCGCTGCACCGCCGGCTCAAGGAGGCGAGCCTCGGCTACGAGGACGAGAAGTTCAGCTTCGTGGCCGCCGTGCCCGGCCCGGCCGGAACGCGGGGCCGGATCGTCAGGCATCCCGCGTTCCGCAAAGGGCTCGTCACGCTGCAGGTGTGTCAGCCCGATACGACCGTCGGGCCCGTGCTGGTGTCCAAGCGGGAGGGCCAGGTGTACAAGGCCGCCCGCGATGCGGAGTGGGGCGACGCCTGGCCGCCCCCGGGCTGAGTCACGTCTGGTCGGCCACGAACGACGACACCCAGGCCAGCGACGCGTTCCAGTTGATGGTCAGCTCGTTCGTCGACCACGACATGATGTCGTCCATGTAGCACAGCTGCGGCTTGCACCCGCGCAGCGCGTTGCCGGCGACCTCGTCCTGCAGCTGCGAGTTGGGGCCGCCGGCGAGGGTGCCGCGCGGCGGGTTCGGCAGCTTCGGGTCGAGCTGGTGGGCGTACCAGCGGCTGTGCTGGTTCTTGGACGCCTTCTCGCCGTAGCCGGTGACGTAGGACTGGTTGAGCCCGTTGCGGCCGAGGATGTAGTCCATCCCGGAGAGCACGCCGTCGCGGTACTTCGCCTTGCCGGTCAGGTCGAACGCGGTGGCGACGACGGCCAGGTTGTTGAGGATCTGGCTGTTCGAGCCCCAGTCGTAGCCGCCGCTCGGCGCGTACGGCTGCCCGTAGGACTGGCCGGCCATCGTCTTGAGGTAGCGGTCGGCCCCGTCCACGACGGACTGCCGGACCCGCTCCCGGTCGCCCAGCCGGTTGTCCACGGTGGCCAGGTCGAGCCGGCCCAGGGCCGCGGTCGCCCGCCAGTCGAACGGTGCGGCGAACACGTCGGCCCGGTGCAGCGGCGAGCTCGTCACGGCCGTGCCGTACTGCTTCTCGCCGGTGGTGATGAACAGCTCGGCCGCGGCCCAGTAGAACTCGTCGCCGACGTCGGTGTCGCCGTAGGCGCCGCCGCCCGTCGAGTCGGAGTCCGGCGCGTACATGGTCGGGTGGGCCAGGGCCGCCGCGTACGCGGTCCGCGCGGCGGTGAGCAGCTTGGCCGCGTACGCCTTGTCGTAGGGCTCGAAGACCCGGGCCCCCTGCGCGGCCGCGGCGGCCAGGTTGAGGGTCGCGGCGGTCGACGGGGCGTGCAGCTGCCGCTGCTGGGTGTCGGCGGCCGGGTCGGTCGGCAGCGCGGTCCAGCCGGCGTCGTGGACCTTGTGGTGCGCCATCCCGGCCAGCGGCTCACCCGCCGGGACCTGCATCTTCGTGAGGAAGTCGAGCTCCCAGCGGGCCTCGGCGAGCACGTCCGGGGTCTTGCCGCCGTGCTCGGGCAGGCGCAGCGCCCGGGCCTGTGACGCCTTCGGTGAGCGCTCGTAGAGGCTCATCAGCTGGGCGACCGAGATGCCGCCGTTGACGACGTACTTGCCCTGGTCGCCGGCGTCGTACCAGCCGCCGGTGACGTCGAGGGTGTAGTTGCAGCCGGTCCCGGGCACGCACGGGACCTTCGAGTCGCCGCCGTTGGGGGTGTCGGCGGTGTGCCCGGCCTTGCGGGCGTAGCCGGGCGCGATGGCCCCGTCGATGGCGACGCCGCTGCGCTGCGGATAGAAGAAGGACAGGGCGTCCACGCTGAGCTGCCGGTACGCCTTCGGGTCGAGGTCGAACGGCAGGCTGCTGCGCCCGTCCACCTCGAGGGTGTAGGTGTGACCGCTGCCCCGGTACGCGCTGAAGTCGACGACGTGGGTGGACTGCCCGGAGGAGGCGTCCAGGCCGCGGGGTTCGGACTCGCCGGCGGCGACGACCTTGCCGGCGTTGTCCTTGAGCTGCCACGCCAGCGGCCGGGCGGAGTCCGACACGACGGTGGCCCGCTTGGGGCCGTCCGGCAGGTAGCCGACCTGGTTGACGCGCACGGGCGTGTCCGGGATGTGGTCGGGGGTGGCCGGGAACGCGTAGGCGCTGTCGGCGCTCGTCCCGGGCAGTCCGCTCTCGCGGGTGGAGAACACGACTGGCACTACGACGGCGGGCACGGCGACGGCGACGGCCACGGCGGCCAGGCGCGCGCGGCGGGACTGCATGAAGGCGGGCAGGTGCACGGAGCTCCTTCCGGTCGGGTGAGGGTGTTCCGGGCGACGCTAGCTACGAACAAGTCGCGCTAACCGGACAAAACACCCCACCGTGGCGCCGGTCACACTTCGCGCATTGCGGTTGGCACGAATCGCCGTACAAATGCAGGGCCCTGTTGTATGAAATGCCTGATCAGCATGCTCTACACCACACGTATACACAGCATGTATACGTGTGGTGTAGAGTCCCGGCCATGTCCATCGGTCAAGCGTTTCTGGGGCTGCTCGAAGCCCGCCCCCGCCACGGGTACGACCTGAAGCGGGCCTACGACGAGCGCTTCGGCATCGACCGGCCGCTCGCCTACGGGCAGGTGTACGCGACGCTGTCCCGGCTGCTGAAGCACGGCCTGGTAAGCGTCGACAGCGTCGAGTCGGGCGAGGGCCCGGACCGCAAGCGCTACGCGATCACCGACGCCGGGGTCGCCGACGTCGAGCAGTGGCTGGCGCAGCCGGAGAAGCCGGAGCCGTACCTGCAGAGCACCCTGTACATGAAGGTCGTGCTCGCCCTGATGAGCGGCCGGGCCGCCGCCGACGTGCTCGACACCCAGCGCGCCGAGCACCTGCGGCTGATGCGCGAGCTGACCCGCCGCAAGAGCGCCGGCGACCTGTCCGACCAGCTCATCTGCGACCACGCGCTCTTCCACCTCGAGGCCGATCTGCGCTGGCTGGAGCTCACCGCCGCGCGCCTCGACGACCTGGCAAAGGATGTGCGTCCGTGAATGGTTCGCAGCGAGGCGGAGGCGACGGCATGCCCACACTGCTGTCGGCCGACGACCTGTACAAGACGTTCGGCGCCACCCAGGCCCTGGCCGGCGCCTCGATGTCGGTCGCGGCCGGCGAGGTCGTGGCCGTCATGGGCCCGTCCGGCTCCGGCAAGTCGACGATGCTGCACTGCCTGGCCGGGATCCTGCGGCCCGACGCGGGCCGGGTCATGTACCGCGACCAGGAGCTCTCCGCCATGTCCGACGGCCGCCGCAGCGCCCTGCGCCGCAGCGAGTTCGGCTTCGTCTTCCAGTTCGGCCAGCTCGTCCCCGAGCTCACCTGCCTGGAGAACGTCGCCCTGCCCCTGCGCCTGGACGGGGTCCGCCGCCGCGACGCCGAGCAGCGGGCCCGCGACTGGCTGGAACGCCTGGAGATCGACGACGTGACGACCAAGCGGCCCGGCGAGGTCTCCGGCGGCCAGGGCCAGCGCGTCGCCGTCGCCCGGGCGCTCGTCACCGGGGCCCGGGTGGTGTTCGCCGACGAGCCGACAGGCGCCCTGGACTCCCTCAACGGCGAGCGGGTCATGCGGCTGTTCACCGCGGCCGCCCGGGAGAACGGCGCCGCCGTCGTGCTCGTCACGCACGAGCCGCGGGTCGCCGCCTACTCCGACCGCGAGATCGTCGTGCGCGACGGCCGGGCCCTCGACCTGGAGCGGACCCGATGAGCGCACCGCGCCCGCACGCCCGCCCCGGCGCGCTGCGGCGCTGGTCGTCCGAGGTCGGGCTCGGCGCGAAGCTGGCCATCGGCGGCGGCCGGGAAGGGCTCGTCCGCACGGTGCTGACCGCGCTCGGGGTCGGCCTGGGGGTGGCGGTCCTGCTGCTGTCCGTGTCGATCCCGGGGATCCTCGACGGCCGCCACGTGCGCACCGACGCCCGCGACGACCTGCACTACGGCAGCGAGGAGCCGGCCCGCAGCGACACGTCGGTGCTCATGCTGCCGATCCAGAGCTCCTACCACGACCGCGCCGTGACGGGCCGCTTCATCCAGCCCGACGGCGCCCACCCGATCCTGCCGCCGGGCGTGCCGGCGCTGCCGCCGGTGGGCTCGATCGTCGTCTCCCCGGCCCTGCGCGACCTGCTCGCGTCGCCGGACGGGGCCCTGCTGCGCGCCCGCTTCCCGCAGCCGATCAGCGGCACGATCGGCAAGGAAGGACTTTCAGGCCCTAACGAGTTGTACTTCTACGGCTCCCGCGCCGACCTGGCGCAGGACCAGCCCCAGGTGCTGCGGCTCACGCACTACGGGTCCGAGAGCAGCAACGATCCGCTCAACCCGGTCCTGCTGCTGCTGGTCGTCGTCATCTTCGTCGTGCTGCTCATGCCCGTGGCCATGTTCGTCGCCGCCGCCACCCGCTTCGGCGGGGAGCAGCGCGACAGGCGCCTCGCCGCGGTCCGGCTGGTCGGGGCGGACACGTGGATGACGCGCCGGATCGCCGCCGGTGAGGCGGTCGTCAGCGCCGCGCTCGGGGTGCTCATCGGCCTCGGGTTCTTCTTCGCCGCCCGGTCCGTCGCCGAGCGCTTCGAGCTGGCCGGGCTGAGCGTGTACGCCTCCGACGTGCGGCCCACCCCACTGCTGGCGGGGGCGATCGTGGTCGCGGTACCACTTGCGGCTCTGCTCATGACGCTCCTGGCTCTTCGCCGGGTCGTCGTCGAGCCGCTCGGTGTCGTGCGCAAGGCGGTGGCCAGGGCGAAGCGGCGGCTGTGGTGGCGGCTGCTGCCCCTGCTGGGCGGGGCCGCGCTGCTCGTGCCGCTCCTCGGCGGGCACCGCACCGAACGGTTCAACGTGTGGCAGGCGGCGTTCGGCATCATCCTGCTGCTGCTCGGCCTGGCCACCCTCCTGCCGTGGCTGTTCGACAGGCTTGTCACCCGCCTCAGCTCCGGCGGCCCGGTCGCCTGGCAGATCGCGATCCGCCGGCTGCAGCTGTCCCACGACAGCGCGCTGCGGGCGGTCAACGCGGTGGCGGTCGCCGTGGCCGGGACGATCGCGCTGCAGATGCTGTTCGCGGCGGCCCAGGCGCAGAGCACCGCGCCCACCGACCAGGACGTCACCCAGGTCCAGGCGGTCATGCGCACCGAGCTGGGCGGGCTCACCACCGTGCACAGCCAGGCCGAGGTCGAGGCCGCGCTGCGCGGCACGCCCGGCGTGAAGACCGCCCACTCGTATTACCAGCACTTCGGCGGCCCGATCGGCGCCGGCGACCGGGACTTCCTCGAGATGGTCGTGGCCGACTGCGACACGCTGCGCCTGATGGCCAGCCTGCCGTCGTGCGCGGACGGGGACGTGTTCGCCGTCGACCCGGCCTCGATCCCGCCGGAGCAGCAGCCGCAGGGCCTGCTCGACGCCACCGCGCTCGGCGGCAAGGAGCTCGAGTTCGGCAAGGACGCCAAGGACGGCGCCGAGCCGATCCGCTGGAGCGCACCGGCCCGGCTCACGACGGTCAGGCAGCACCGCGACCCGTTCGGCTCCGAGCACACCGGCCTGCTCGTCACGCCGTCCGCGGCCCCGCCGATCGGCGCCGACGCGCACTTCTACACCTTCATCGGCATCGATCGGGCCACCCCCGACGTGGCCGAGCGCGTGCGCAACACGGCCATGTCGATCGGCCCGGCCAACGACGTCTTCATGCTCTCAGCGGTCGGCGTCGACAAGACGTTCGCGAGCATCCGCCGCGGCCTGTTCGCCGGCGCCACGGTCGTGCTCGTGCTCGTCGGGCTGAGCCTGCTCGTCAGCACCGTCGAGCAGCTGCGCGAGCGGCGGCGGACGTTCGCGGCGCTCGTCGCGTTCGGCACCCGGCGGGCCACGATGGCCTGGTCGATCCTGTGGCAGACCGCCGTGCCGGTCGCGCTCGGCCTGGTCACCGCCTCGATCATGGGCCTGATCCTCGGCTCGGCGCTGCTGCGGATCGTCGTCGTCGAGGTCCGCCCGGACTGGGCCGGCATCGGGGTCGTGGGCGCCATCGCGGCCGCCGTGGTCCTGCTGGTCACCGCGGCCAGCCTGCCGCCGCTGTTCCGGCTCATGCGCCCAGAGGGCCTGCGCTTCGAGTAGGTACGGCCCGGCGTACCCCTCCCCGCCATGGACACGACGGTGATCGTGGCGGGGCTGGGTCACCGCCTCGTGGCTGATCGGCTGCGACGCGCCGCCAGCACGGTCCGGGAGGCGGCCGGGTCCTGCGGGCCGGGACGCCACGCACGCCCTGCCGCCGTTCGCCGGGCTCGGCCTGAGCATGGGACTGCGTGACGCCGCCGCCCGGGCCTGGCGGGTGGCGTCGGGAACGGTCACGGTGATCCGCCCCGACCGGGTCGTTCAGCCGAGCACGTCCCGCAGCTTCGCCGCGAACTCCTCCGGCTTGCCCGCGTAGCCGTGCTCGCCGCCCAGGAATCCGCCGTGGTGGCTCGGGAACACGGTGGCGACCTGGCCCAGCGCGGCGGCCAGGCCCTCGGCGGTGCGGGCGGTGTAGGTGCCGGCCGACTCCTCGCCCACGGCGACCACGATCCGGGTCGGGGCGGCGGTCAGGGCGGCCACGTCCGGCCGGTAACCGGTGATCGCCCAGGAGCGCTTGGACAGCAGCGGGTCGTCGCGGGTGCCGTCGTCGGTCGCGGGCATGCCGAACGCGGCCGGGTCGGGCAGCGGCTGGGCGAAGAAGTCCTCGGTGAACTCGCCGGTCCACGCGGTCATCGCGATGAACGCGGCCATGCCTGCGCCGGTGCCCCCGGCCTCATAGGCGTCGTTGAAGCGCGCCTGGGCCCGGCCGGCCGCCTCGGCGTCCGGGAGCACGGCGTTGATCGGCGGCTCGTGCGCGACGAGCGTGCCGACGTCCTGCGGGTGGGCGGTGACCCACTCCAGGGCCGTCACCGCGCCGCCGCTGCTGGCGAACACGTCGACCGGGCCGGTGCCGAGCGCCGCGGCCAGCTCGTGCAGGTCGGCCGCCTGCTGCTGCGGGGTGTTGTCGGACCGGCCGTCGGCTCGGGTGCTGCGGCCCAGCCCGCGCGGGTCGTAGGTCACGACCGTGCGCTCCGGGAAGTGGCCGGCCAGGCAGCGGAACCCGTCAGCGGTCATCGGCTGGCCGATCATGAACAGCACGGGCCGCCCCCCGGCGGGTGGCAGCGGGCCGGCGACGTCGTACACCAGGTCGGCGCCCGGGAGCGAGAGCGTGTGCGTCGTCTGCGTCATGGGCTCAGCGTACGGTTGACCCAGGCGATGATGTGGGCGGCTGACTGTTCGGGCGACACGTCATCGGTCCGCACGACTAGGTCGACGGTGGCCCGCAGGTGCGCCGCGAAGGCCAGGTGCTTGTCGATCGCCCGCTCGCGCCAGCGGGGCCGGGCCTCCAGCCGGGCCGTGCGGACGTCATCGGGGCAGTCGAGGACGGCGAAGTACAGCTCCCGGATCCAGCGGCGACCGGCCAGCGCATCCAGCTGCTCGCGGGTGAACGGGGCCAGCAGGACCGTGGGCCGCCCGCTCTGGGCCGCGCCGTGGGCCACGCTCAGCCACGCGTCACGCAGCGCCGGCCAGTCGACCTCGCCGAACTCGCAGGCCCGCTCGAACGGCCCGATCAGCCAGTCGGCGTCGAACACCATGCACTCGGGCAGCCCCCGCACGAGGTGCGGCAACACCGTCGTCTTGCCGGAGCCGGAAGCGCCGGTGACGATGAACAGCGGCAGCCGGCGGGCGGGCTCGGTGTGGCCGCAGTCGGGGCAGACCGCGAGATCCCCGCGGGGTGCCATGGCGATGGGCTCGTCGCAGCGCTGGCAGTAGTGCACCGATCGACACTAGCGGCGCGCCGGAGGGGTGGCGGGCCGCCCTGCGCTACGAGACGACCCGGGTGAAGAAGTCGCCGAATCCGGTGCCCAGCTGGGCGATGAGCCCGCCGATGCCGCGGGCCACCCTCGCCGCCGCGTCCGGGCGGAACGCGATGAACCAGACGAGGAAGATGACCAGGCCGAACTGCAGTGTTTTCTTGAGCGTCATGGACCTTGCCCCGTGAGTCCTATTGGTGCATTGACCACCAAAGTAACCCGATCGAGGCAGGTTAGTGGGCGAAACGTGAACAAGCGATACTGGATATGATGTCTGTGCCAGCCGAGGTCCGCCGCCTGCCCAACCAGCCGGGCGTCTACCGGTTCCGCGACGCCGAGGCCAGGGTCCTCTACATCGGCCGGGCGACGCAGCTGCGCTCGCGGGTCGCGTCCTACTGGTCCGACCTGCGCGACCGCCCCCGCCTGCGCCGGATGACCCCGCTCATCAGCGCCGTCGAGGCCGTCGTCTGCGACTCGGTCCACGAGGCCGCCTGGCTCGAACGCAACCTGCTGCGCCGCCGCAAACCCCGCTGGAACCGCGCCCGCGACGGCCAGGAGTCAACCGTCCACATCGGACTCGAGGAGGGCCCGTCCAATCCGGGCCTCAAGGTGTTGTACTCCCCCGGCCCCGGCTACTTCGGCCCGTATCTCGGCGGCGCCCGCGCCCGCAACGCCGTCTCCGCCCTGCACCGCATCCGCCCGCTCGCCTACACCGCCGCCCGCCTCACCGGCGCCGAGCGCGACATGGCCGCCGCCCGCGGCGTCACCGCGGCCGACCGCGCCGCCCTCGCCACCTCCATCCGCGCCATCCTGGCCCGCGACCCCGCCGAACTGGCCACGGCCCGCGCCGACCTGATCGCCGCCCGCGACCGGGCATCCTCGAACCTGTCGTTCGAGCTGGCCGCGGAGATCCACGAGGAGCTGGAGGCGCTGGACTGGATCGTCAGCCCGCAGCGCACGGCAACGCTGGAGCCCACCGACCTGAGCGCCGCCGGCTGGTCGAACGGCATCCTGGTCCTGTTCCGGGTCCGCGCCGGCCGCCTGGACGAGTGGACCCAGCGCCCGTGCCCACCGGAGCGGGCGAAGCGCTACCTGACCGCCACGCCCGCCGACTGGCGCGACTTCGCCACCCGCAACGCGGAACTCGCCGCGTCGCTGCAGTAGGAGCCCGCCGCGCACCACAGCCGCCACCCCACCCGACCCGCACCGGCCGCGCACGGCACGGCACGGCACGGCACGGCACGGCACGGCACGGCACGGCACGGCACGGCACGGCACGGCACGGCACGGCACGGCACGGCACGGCACGGCACGGCACGGCACGGCACGGCACGGCACGGCACGGCACGGCACGGCACGGCACGGCACGGCACGGCACGGCACGGCACGGCACGGCACGGCACGGCACGGCACGGCACGGCACGGCACGGCACGGCACGGCACGGCACCAGGGATTATGCGGTGGCCAGGAGGGTCGCGAGGTCGGTGAGGTCGTCGACCGTGTCGGACGGGATGAACGAGTCGGGGTCGTCGCGATGCACCCCGGCGCCCGGGTAGCCCGCGTTCGTCACCAGGACCGGCCGCATCCCCGCGTCGCGGGCCCCCTGGTGCTCGCGGCTTCCACCGTCACCGACGTACCAGCACTCAGCCGGCTGCACGCCGAGCCGCCGGGCCGCCGTCGCGTAGAGCCGCGGCGCCGGTTTGCGGGCGCCCTCCTCCCACGAGAAGACAGCGGCGTCGATGAGCGGCGCGTAGTCCGTCCCGCTCCAGCCCTGGCACAGCTCCGCTCCGCAGTCGCTGAGCACGCCCAGGCGCATCCCGTGCCCGCGCAGGGACTTGAGCACGTCGAGCGCGCCGGGCCGGGGACGCCAGAGCGGTACTGACCCCGCATGATGGGCTTCGACGGCCGCATCCAGGCGCGCACCGGTCGCCTCCGTCCCGCAGCGCCGGGCCATCTCGGCCAGGATCGTCCGCGTGCCACCGAGCCGGCCGGTGATCCGCTCCGTGAACGACGTGGCCATCGCCGTCCAGAACGCCTCCGGCTCCACCCCGAGCGCGGCGGCCGTCACCGCGGCCGCACCCCGCCGGCCGCCCTCGATCCCCGGGTCGGTAAGCGTGCCGAAGAAGTCGAAGACGATCGCCCGCATCCCCAGACCTTACCGACGGGCCGGTGTCAACCAGGTGTCAGCGCGACGCCGCCGAGCGCCAGCGAGCCGCGTCAAGCCACAAGCCGATCGCACAGCGCGGTGAGCTGCGTGTCGGTGAGCCCGTGGGCGCGCAGGTACGCCTCCACGCCCCCGAACCGCTCGTCGACCCGCTCCAGCGCACCCCGGATCGTGGCCGGCTCACACTCGTCGGGCCGCTGCCAGCACACGGCGGAGTACGCGTAGTCCTCGGCGATCACCGCGTCCGGCACCCCCGCGACGCGCAGGAGGAGGGCGATCAGCATGCCGGTGCGGTCCTGGCCGGCGGCGCAGTGCACCAGGACCGCGCCGGGCGGCCTCGTCGGCGCCGCGCAGGTCGATCCCACTAGGCGTACGCGATCGTGACCTTCTGCAGGACGATCTCCGTCTTCGGCGGGCCGTCGCCGGTGCCGTTCGGGTCGGCGGCCACGCCGGCCGCGGCTACCTGGTCGATCAGGTCCATGCCCTTCGTGACCTGGCCCAGCATCGTGTAGTCGGTCTGGAGCTGGGTGTTGTCCTTGTAGTTGATGAAGAACTGGCTGCCGTTGCTCTCCGGCTGGCCCGTGTTCGCGATCGCCACGGTGCCGCGCAGGTACGGGGCGCCCGTGTTCTCGGTGGCGTAGCGGTACGCGGGGCCGCCGGTGCCTGTCGCGGACGGGTCGCCGCACTGGAGGACCCAGATGCCCTGGGTGGTGAGGCGGTGGCACTTGGTGTTGTCGAAGAACTGCTTGCCCGCCAGGTACGCGAAGCTCGCCGTCGAGCACGGAGCGCCCACGCCGTCCAGGGTGATCTCGATCGGGCCCAGGTTCGTCGTGATGCTCATCGTCGCCTTGGCGGCCTTCGGGGTCGCCGGTGGGACGCCGACGTCCTTGGTCGTCGCGTCGGCCGGCGACGGCTTGTACACGCAGCCGCCGGAGCGGGCCGGCGGGGCGGACGAGGGCCCGGTCGCAGTGGCGCCGGCGGCGTTGAGCGGACGGCCCTGGACCGGCTTGGTGCCGGTGTCCGTGCCGGCGGAGCAGCCGGTCAGCAGGAGTGAGCAGGCGAGAGCGGCGGTCACGGCACGGCGGCGCAGAGTCACATAGGTACCTTATGGCAAATCAGAAACGCCGGCCCCTGGAACCGGGGGCCGGCGTATCCGATCACAGCGAAACGTTACGAGACGGAGCAGGCCGTGCCGTTGAGCGTGAACGCCGTCGGCTTGGCGTTCGTGGTGTTGTTCCAGCTGGCCAGGAAGCCGAACTCGGCGGTGCCGCCGTTCGCGGCGATCACCTTCGTGTAGTCGGCGTTGGTGACTGTCACGTTCGCGCCCGACTGGGCGTTGACGCCGCCCCAGATCTGGTTGATGACCTGGCCGTTGGCGAATGTCCACTTCAGCGTCCACCCGTTGACGGCGGTGGCGGAGCCGTTGGTGATCTTCACCGAGCTCTGGAAGCCGCCGCCCCACTGGCCTGTCACGCTGTACGCCACGTTGCACGCGCCGGCCGGGACCGAGACGGACGCGGACGGTGACGTGGAGCGCGACGGCGAGCTGGACGCCGAGGCCGAGCGGGACACGGAGGCCGACACCGACGGCGACGCCGAGCGCGATCCGGACGCCGAGGGCGAGACGGAGTACGACGGCTGGGGGCCGGTGCGGTCGCCGTAGATGATGCCGCGGCCGTTGGTGCCGATGTAGACCCGGCCGTAGATGCGCGGGTCACCGGTGATCGCCTCGCCGATGTTGCCGTACTGGTGCGCGTCGTCGTTCACGCGCAGCCAGCTGGCCCCGGCGTCGTCGGAGCGGAAGACGCCCTTCTTGCCGTCGACCGTGCCGACGATGAACACCGCCGGGTTGGTGCGCCCGGGTGCCGCCTTGCCGAAGCCGACGTTCAGCGCGGCGGTCGCGGTGGCGAGCTTCGTGAACGAGGCCCCGGCATCGGTCGAGCGGTAGAGGCCGGTGTCGCCGGCCAGCCAGACCTCGCCTGTCGCCCCGGCCACGGCCTTGAACTTCGCCGTGGTCGGCAGCCCCGTGGCGGCGGTGGTGAAGCTGGCCCCGCCGTTCGTGCTGACGTAGAAACTGCCGGCGCTGTACCCGTAGAAGACGTTCGGGTTCACGCGGTCCGACTCGACTGTCGCGTTCTGGGGGATGCCGCTGGACTGGGTCCAGGTGTTGCCGTAGCCGACCGAGTAGACCACCGCGCTGTTCTTCGGCGCCCACAGGAACCGGGAGCCGTCGGCGTTGGCCGCGATGGTGCCGCCCTCGTTGATGCCCCCGGGCTCGGAGCCCTGGAACCAGTTCGCGCCGCCGTCGGTGGAGAACGCGGCGTGGCTGTCGTTGGGCCGGTCGGAGTCGGTGAAGTTGCCGGCGCGGACCATCACGCTCGGGTTGAGCTCGGCGTAGTCGAGGCTCGTGGTCGAGGTGAAGATCGGCTGCTTGAACATCGCCGCCGGTACCGCGTCGAGGTTGGTGTGGCGGAAGCCGCCGATGTCACCGAGGGCGGAGATCAGCGGGGCGCCGCTCGGCGGGCTGATCAGGTCGAGGACGGCGGTCTCCTCGAGGCCCGGGGCCATCGGCTTGATGGTGATCTGGCCGCCGGTGTCCCAGGTGGTCAGGTCGGTGCTGCCGTAGATCGTGGCGCCGGTGCCGTACATGAACCGGTTGGAGTTGAACGGGTCGATCTCGACGGACTCGTTCATCCAGCCGAGCTTCGGCGTGACCTCGGGCGGCTGCGGGTTGGTGCCGAAGTCGAGCCACGGCGCGCGGGTGATGTCCATCTTGTAGCGGAAGCTGCGGTTCGGATAGCTGGTGAAGTCCCAGATCCGGGTCCAGGTCGCGCCGCCGTCGGTGCTGCGGAAGAAGATGGCGTCCGGCCACCACGACACCTGCGTGGCCACCATGATCGTGTTCGGGTGCTGGCGGTCGATGGTCAGGCCGCTGTACCCGAAGTAGTCGTCGGAGCTGCTGGACGGGATGGGGCTGATCTGCGTCCACGCACCCGTGGCGGTGTTGTACTTCCACACGTCGCCCTTCGCCCCGTCGTACGGGCCGCCGGTGTCGCTGGTGGAGATGTACAGGTAGCCGCCGGCCGTGTCGAGGACGCCCTTGTGCGCGATGTATCCGGTCGGCTGCCCGGCCAGGCGGGACCAGGTGGTGCCGCCGTCAGTGCTGCGGTACACCGTGTTCTGCTTGTCCGCGACGCCGACGTAGATGGTCTGCGTGGTGTTGCCGGCGGTACCGCTGCGCTTGTCGAACGTCACCCAGACGATGCCCTGGTTGTCCGTCAGGTACCCGTTGGGGTCGGTCGGGTCCTGCGCGTAGTTGCCGGGGTTCGGGAACGCCGTGACCTTGGCCCAGGTGACACCGGAGTCGGTGCTGCGCCACAGGCCGTTGCCGCTGGGCGCACCGAGGTACAGAATCGAGTTCTTGTTGGGGTCGATGGCGAGCCGCTCACCCTGCCCGCGGCCGGGCATGTTGCCGCCCAGCTTGAACGGCAGGACACTTGTCTGCCAGGTCGCGCCCTTGTCGGAGCTGCGCAGGACCGCGCCGTTGTTCGGGTCCCAGCTGTTGGTGTACATGCCGGCGGCCACGTAGACCTTGTTGGGGTCGACGGAGTCGGTGGCCAGGCTGACGACGCCGTTGTACCCCCAGTTGTCCTGCCCCACCCAGTCGAGCAGCGGGACCCAGCGGTTGGTGGCGGTGTCGAGGCGATACGCCCCGCCGATATCGGTGCGTGCGTAGACCAGGCCGGACTGCGACTGGTTGAAGATGATGCCCGGCACGAAGCCGCCACCTTCGATCTGCACGTTCTTGAACGCGTAGGGGTCGGCGGCGGCGGCGTCCGCGGGCCGCGCGGCGGTCTGGACGGCGATGCCGATCGCCGCGACCGCCACGGCCGCCACGGCTGCGGCGCCGACCCTCCTGGATCTGGTCCTCATCGATCTGAATGGCATGCGCGGATGGTGTGTTTCGACACTCTTCCGGGTCAACGCGCCCCAGGTGGGGGGCTGGTCAAGCGCTTCGACAGCGTGAAACTCTCATACGGTTGTTAGGGTGGGCGCGGATGAGGAACGGCCGGACCTTGATCGCGCTCGCCGTGGCCCTGCTGGCCGGCGGCGTCCTCCTGGCGACCACACATCGCACGCCGACCCCGCCACCGGCCCGGGCCCCGGCCGTGGCGGCGATGGAGAAGCCGTCGGTGGCGATCTCCGCGAACCTCGCCGACGGCACCGACTACACCCCGCTGTTCTATGTGACAGCTCCCGTCTCGGTGGGTACCGCCCCGACGCCCGACGACACCGCCGACCGCCTCCTGCTGCGCTCCCCCACCGGCGACCGGGAGCTGCACCGCCTCGCCAAGGGCCGCTACGCCCAGTTCCTCGGGTTCACGGCCGCGGCCGGCCGCCTGTACTGGGCGGAGTCCTCGGCGCTCGCCGGCGGCGGCTACGAGACCCGGCTGTGGACGGCGGCCGTCGAGGGCACCGACCCGCCCGTCTCCCTGACCGCGGACATGGGCGCCGCGGTGTTCTTCGACTCCGAGTTCGACCTGGTCGTCGCCGACGGCCGGGTCAACTGGATCGCGGCCGCCCCGGACAGCGACACCCGCACCGAGCTGCGCAGCGTCGCCGTCACCGGCGGCCCGGTGACGACCGTCGCGTTCGCGGGCCGGTTCCGGCACACGGCGTGGCCGTGGCTGCTCAGCGTCGACGACGCCGCCCCGCTGGTCCTGGCCGACCCGCTGACCGGCGCGCGGCGCACGGTGACGAAGGCCGCCGCCGAGTCGGTCGTGTGCACGCCGACGTGGTGCCGGTCGATGGTGACGGCGGCCGGCGACAGGTACCTGTTCGACGTCCGCCATCCGGACGGCTCGGCCCGCCGCCGGGTCCCGGGCAACCTGAACGCGATCACCGTCGACGCGGCGATCGGCGGCCGCTACGAGATCTTCACCGAGTATCGCAACGAGCGCTCGACACTCGTCGCCTACGACCTGGACACGTCGACCATGCAGACGCTCACCGAGAACACGGGCGTCTCCGCGGCCCGGGCCGGTGTGGTCTGGTGGGCCGAGGGCGGCGAGTGGCGTTCGGTCGACCTTCGCTAGGTGGTCGAGGGAGATGCCGAGGAGGCGTGCGCAAGGCCGGCCCGAGCCGCCCGGGGCTCAGCGCGCGAGCAGCACCGCCGCAAGGGCGAGGGCGCCCGGAAGTGCCTGCACGAGCAGGATTCGCCGGCTGGCCGTGGCCGCACCGTAGATCCCGGCGACGATGACGCAGACGAGGAAGAACACCTGGAACGCCACGGACCCGGTGATGAGGCCGTAGGCGAGCCCGGCGACGAGGAATCCGTTGTAGAGCCCCTGGTTGGCGGCGAGGGCCTTGCTGGCGACGGCGAACTCTTCGGTGGTCCCGAACGCCGCGCGGGTCCGCGGCGCCGTCCACAGGAACATCTCGAGCACCATGAAGTAGAGGTGCAGGAGCGCAACGACGGCGACCAGGACGTCCGCGACGATCTTCACGCCCGAGAGCGTACCCGCACCACCGGCCGGCCGGCCGCGCGCCGGTCGTCGACAGGGACCGCGCGGGCCGGCTGGTATTTTCGGCGGTATGACCCGACCGTTGCGCGCCGGTGCCGCGCGGCACCGGCAGCTCCTGCTCGCGGCGGCCGCCGGCGGGCTCGCCGGGCCGGGGCGGGAGGCGCCGGCGCCGCATGACGCCTGAGGCGTGGCTCGACGCGCGGCTGGCCGAGGCCGGGCGGCGGCGCACCGGGCCGGTCACGGTGGTGAAGCGGCGGGCCTGGGGCACTGTCCGGCGCGCCGACACCGACGGCGGCCCGGTGTGGCTGAAGACGCCGGCGCCCGCCGTGGCGTTCGAGGTGGCGCTGTACCCGCTGCTGCACCGCCTCGCCCCCGCCCGCGTCCTGGCCCCGATCGCCGCCGATCCCGAGCGCGGCCGGCTGCTCCTGCCGGACGGCGGGCCGACGCTGCGCGAGCGGGACGACGGCGGCCAGGCGTTCCTCGCGGCGCTCCCCCGCTACGCGCAGCTGCAGCGAGCGACGTCCCGCGCGGTGCCGCAGCTGCTCGCCGCCGGCGTCACCGACATGCGCCCGAGCGTGCTGCTGCAGCGGTTCGACGAGGCCGCCGAGCTGGTGCCCGCGATCCGGGCGCGGCGGAGCTGGTTCGCCGACGTCGCCGCGGCTCTGGGCGCCTCGGCGGTCCCGGCCGGGCTCGACCACGCCGACCTGCACGAGGGGAACGTCTTCGCGGACGGCGAACGGTTCTTCGACTGGGGCGACAGCGTCGTCGGGCATCCGTTCGGGTCGATGCTCGTCGCGCTGCGGCGGGGCGGGGACGCGGCGCGGGACGCCTACCTGGACGGGTTCACCGACCTCGCCCCGCGGGCCGCGCTCCTCGAGGACCTGCGCCACGCCCGGATCGCGGCAAACGTGATCCGGGCGTTGACGTGGCAGCGGGCGATCGCCGCCGATCCCCGGGCGGACCCGGCGTTTGCGGACGGACCGGCGGTACACCTGCGGCAGTTGCTGGAGCCCGACCCCTGGAACTGCCCGTGAGGCGTCAGTCCTCCTCGGCGACCTGCGTGTCCTCGGTGTCGCGGTCGTGGTTGTCGGAGTGCCCGGTCAGCCCGTCGACGATCGCGTCCACGGGCTGACCGATGTAGTCGAACGCCGGGACGGCGATGTCCTCGGCCTCGTCGCGGATGGTGTCGATGTCGACCGAGTCGTCGACCCGCGGTACCCCGTCGCGTCCAGTAGCAGGCATACGCACCGCATATCCAGGCCGGCGCCCCGTCAAACCTGCGGCGCCGCCACGAGCGCGAACATCACCGGCTCCACGCGGCCATGGGCCAGGATCGCCCCCGGCAGGTGGCGGCTGTTGCTCACGCCACGCCCAGCGCGGTGACGTCCCAGGTGCCGTAGTACTGGTTCACGAACACGTTCGTGAGGCGCGGGTTGCGGTAGTTGAGGACCTGGTCGTAGACGAGCGGCAGCATCGAGGCGCTGTCCATCACCTCGGCGTCGAGCTGTTGCCAGATCCCGGCCGCGCGGACCGGGTCGGCGACCGTGCGGGCCTCGTCGAGCTGCTGGTTGATGAGGGGGTCGTTGAGCTCGGCGTAGTTGTTGTTGCCGCTGGGCCGGATCTGGCGGCCGTCGACGAGTGTCGGGTAGAAGCCGTAGCCGGTCGGGAAGTCGGCCGACCAGGCGGACATGATGATCCCGTACCCCTTGTTGTGCACGTTGTCCGGGCTGCCGACTGTCGAGCGGGCGTACAGCGACGGGTCCGACGGGTCCAGCCGCGCGGTGATGCCGACGGCGGCCAGGGACGACTGCACCGCCTCGGCCGTCTTCAGCGAGCGCGGGCTGCCGGTCGTCGCGATCACGGTGTCGAAACCGTCCGGCTTGCCGCAGCGCTTGAGCTCGTCCTTGGCCTTGTCGGGCTGGGCCTGGCCGGACCGCGTCCGGTACGGGTCGAGCCCGTCGTCGTAGCCGGGGATCCCGGGCGGGAGCATGCCGCCGGCGATCTGCCCGCCGCCGCGCGCGAGCTGCACCGCGTGCTTGCCGACCGCGTACTGCACCGCCCGCCGGCAGTGGATGTCGTCGAACGGCGCGACCCGGGTGCTCAGCGCCGCGTACTGCACGAAGCCGGTCGTCGGCTCGTCGGCGTTGGCCTTCAGGGTCGGGTCGAGCCTGATCTTGGCCTGGCTCGCCGGCTGCACGCCGCCCTGGCCGGCGTCGGCGTCGATGGTGCCGTCGAAGAGCTGCCTGTCGATCTCGTTGGGCTCGGTGCCGATGGTGAGCTCGATGCGGTCCGGCAGGGCCTTGCGCACCGGGTCGGTCGCGGGGTCCCACGCGTCGTTGCGGACCCAGACGACCTTCTTGCCCGCCTCGATGCGCTCGAACCGGTACGGCCCCGACGCGACGGGCATGTCGCCGTAGCGCTCCCCGGTGTCCTTCACCTGCGGGACGGGCGCGGCGACGCCCATCGCGAGCAGGTACGGGAAGTCCGCGAACGGCTCCGCGAGGTGGAACGCGATCGTGCGGTCATCCGGCGTGGTCACGGACCTGAGGTCGGCCCCGTCGCGGTACGGCCCGGCGTACTCCTGGCCCTGGTCCAGCTGGTCGATCAGGTACGTCGGGCCGCCCGACAGCACGTCCTGGGCGAAGAGCCGCTCGATGCCGTACTTCACGTCCTTCGCCCGGATCGGCGAGCCGTCCTCGAACTTGATGTTGTCACGGAGCCGGAAGGTGTACGTGAGCCCGTCCGCCGACACCGCCGGCTGGTCCTCGGCCAGGTCGGGCACGAGCGCGGTGGTCCCCGGTGCGGCGGCCGGTGTCAGCAGCGTGCGCACGTAGAGGCGCTGGAGGTTGTAGACGGCGTTGATGTACGACCGGGTCGGGTCCCACGAGTCGGCGTCGTTCGCGCTGGCCAGCCGCAGTGTCCCGCCGGGCGTCGCGGACGGGTTGACGACCCGGGTCAGCCCGGCGTCATACCCGCCGGCCGCGGTCTCCTCCCCGGTGCCGTTGCCCTTCCCGGCGCACCCGCCGGCCAGCAGCATCGCCACCACGACAGCGGAGCACACCGTAGTTCTCATGTGACCGAGGGTAGTCTTCGGCGGGTACCGTGCCGGGCGATTAGGGTGCGGAGATGATCGAGATGCAGGAGTTCACGGTCGGCGAGGCGGGCGACGGCCCCTACGGCATCACCACCGGGCCCGACGGCAACCTCTGGTGCACGCTCGTGCACGCCGGGCGGATCGCCCGGCTGACCCCGACCGGCGACGTGACGCTCTTCGATCTGGACAACCGCGCCGCCGGCCCGTCGGTGATCGTCGCGGGCCCCGACGGCGCCCTGTGGTTCGCCCGCTTCCAGGACGGCCGGATCGGGCGGATCACCGTCGACGGGGAGCTCTCCTCGGTGGCGGTACCGTCGCCCTACGGTCTGGCCTTCACGCCCGACGGCGCGCTCTGGTCGACGGAGCTCAACGCCGACCGCGTCTGGCGCACCCCGCCGAGCGGCGGCGACCCGGCCCCGTTCGACCTGGGCACCTCCGCCGCCATGCCGTCGATGCTCGCCGCGGGTGCGGACGGCGCCGTCTGGTGCACGCTCAACCAGGGCAACGCCGTCGCCCGGGTCGACACGCCGGCGGTCTTCGCGCTGCCGACCCCCGGCGCGGCTCCCGTGGGCATCGCCGCCGCCCCCGACGGCACCGCGTGGTTCGTGGAGATCGGCGCCGGGCAGGTCGGGCGGATCACTCCCGGCGGGCACATCGAGGAGTACCCCCTCGCCGACCGGGCCGCGCGGCCGCACGCGATCGTCGCCGACCCGGCCGGAGGGTGCTGGTTCACCGAGTGGGCCGGCAACCGCCTCGGCCACATCAGCGCCGACGGCACGGCGATCCGCTCCTTCGACCTGCCCGCCCCGGGCTGCGAGCCGCACGGCCTGACCATCGGGCCGGACGGCGCCGTATGGGTGGCCCTGGAGGTCGGCCGCGTGATCCGGTTCAGCGACCCGGGAGCCTGAAGGTCTGCTCGGCGCCGCCCGGGCGCAGCGGCACGGTGATCTCGCTGTTCGCCGGGAGCCGGTCGGTGACCGGCTCCGGCGGGTACTGCTGCGCCTGGGCGGCGGAGGTCTCGTCGTCGTCGGCCGCGGCGTCGGGGATCCACCGCGGGACGACCCGGTGGGCGGTGGCGAGCACGCCCGCGACCACGACGGCCGCCGTGCCGGCGATGCCGAGCGCGCCGCCCGCGTAGGCCACGAACAGGCGGCGCCGGCTCAGGTCGTCGACGGCCTGCTGGATCACGTCGTCGGTGAGCCGCAGGGCGATCAGCGCGCCGATCAGCAGCCCCACCCCGAGCAGGGCCAGGAACACCGTCGTGTGCACGTTCACCCGGCCGTAGGTGACCCCGCCGTGGCTGCGCTGCGCGATCAGGATGAACAGCGCGGCCGCCGCGGCCCACGCGCCCACCACGAGGAACGCGGCGACGGCGTCGCTGGGCCGGTGCCAGCCCGCCGAGAGCGTCGCCACCCCGACGAGCGACGCCAGGCCGGCACCCGCGAGCGCCACGAGGCCTCGGGTCTTGGGCGGCACCACCAGGATCAACGCGACGGCGACCGAGGCGGCGACGGTCGTATGGCCGCTCGGCAGGCTGTTGCCGGCCGCGACCCGGTCGACGTCGATGCCCAGGTGGGGCCGGTAGATGAGGGCCTTGAAGAGCTGCGTGGTGGCGTTCGACCCGCCGATGATGAGGACCGCGCCGACGGCCAGGGCGAGCCGGCGGCGGGCCAGGGCGATGAACCCGATCACGACCGTCGCGCCCGCGATCGACGCGACGGAGATCGTGCTGAGCGTGTCGTGCACGAGCCCGGCGACGCGCTCCTGCCCGATGCTGTTGCCGGTGAGCGCCACGTAGTCGAGCAGCTGGCCGTGTTCGCTGTGCACGAAAAATCGCCAGACCGCAATGAAGCCGGCTACGTGTGCCACCGCCATGACCAGGAGCCACGCGGCGAGCCGAAAGGGCCACCGTCGCATGGCCAGCAAGATAGCCCAATACCGCCGGTTGCGCTCAACGCGATACCTGTTGCTTTCCGGATGGCACATGAGATCGGCTGGCCGGCATGCGCGACACACCCTACCGGCCGGTCCTGCGCCACCCCGTGCTGCGCCGCATCCTGCCCGGCCTCGGGATCTCGGCGCTCGGCGACGGGATGTCCCTCGTCGCCGTCAGCTGGCTGGCGCTGACCCTCGCCCCGCCGGCCTCGCGCGGCACCTGGGTCGCCGCGGCCGTGGCGGCGTACTCGCTGCCGAGCGCGCTCGGGGGCGTGCTCTTGCGCCGGTACCTGCGCCACCGTCACGGCGCGCAGCTGGCCGGCTGGAACGCCGTGCTGCGCGCGTCCGCGCTCGGCGCGATCGTGCTGGTGAACGCCCTGGGCGCGCTGTCCCTCGCCGGATACGTCGGGCTACTGGCGGTCTCCAGCCTGCTCGCGGCCTGGGGGTCGGCCGGGCGTTACACGCTTATCGCCGACGTCCTCCCGCCCGAGCACCACCTGGCCGCGAACGGTCTGATGGGGACGCTGACGGAGGCGTCCGCGATCGCCGGTCCGCCGCTGGCCGGCCTGCTGATCGGCTGGACCGGCCCGGTGTTCGTCCTCGCCCTGGACGCGGCGAGCTTCGCCGTGCTGGCCGTGACGTACCGGCTCGCGGTGCCCCGCGGCGCCGGACCGGCTCCGGCCGGCGAGCCGGAGGCGGACACGCCGGGCGGCCCAGCGGACACCGCCGGCGCCGGCCGGAACTGGCTGACCGCGCTGTCGTTCGTGTTTTTCCTGCTCTTCGGCCCGTTCTACGTCGCCCTGCCCCTGTACATCGCCGACGACCGGCACGCCTCGGCCACGCTGCTGGGCCTGTACTACACGGTCTTCGGCATCGGCGCCGTCGCGGGCGGCCTGACCAGCGCGTATCTGCGCCGGCTGCCGCTGCGCCAGGCGCTGTTCGGGATCGTGCTGGCCTTCAGCCTGGCCGTGCTGCCCCTGGGCCTGGACGCACCGGTGTGGCTGACGCTGCCGGCGTTCGCGCTGGCCGGCCTGTGCTGGGCACCGTACATGCCGCTGGCCATGGCCCTCTTCCAGCGCACCGTGCCGCCGGCCCGGCTGTCGCAGGTGCTCGCCGTGTTCGGCTCCGTGACGGTGATCGCCGTCCCCCTGGGCACCGCTGCGGGCGGCCCGCTCGTCACCTGGCTGGGACCCCGGCAGACGCTGCTCGTGAGCGCCGCGGCCATGGCCCTGCTGGGCGCCGGCGGGGCGGCCGTCACGATCGTGCGATCATTCCGGAAACCACGGGAGAAAACGCACCCGGATGGGTATGTACACCGGTAGGAACACCTCGAGGGGGGCGTTGGACGATGGTGCTGGTGGGCTACACGGTCGAGGCGAAGGACGGCCAGATCGGCGCCATCGACCGCAAGACCTACGACGGCCGCCAGGTCTACGTCTGCGCCGGCGACGGCTCCCTGCTGAAGGTGGACGTCAACACCGTGGAGCGCATCGACCACCGCAACCACAAGATCTACCTGGCCGTCACCCGCGGCGAGCTGACCGCGGTGGAGGGGGCCGCGCCCGGCGCCGGGCGCGTGCGCAGCCGGTAGGCGACCGCGCAGATCGCCGGCGCGGTCCGGTAGCCGGCGAACGGGACCGGCCGGGCCAGTGGTACGCCGAAGCCGCCGCGGTCACCGGGCCTCGGCCGGCCGGCTCAGGGCGCGGCCGGCTCCGGCTCGGCCAGGGACGCGTTCGTCCAGCTCAGCGCGGCCAGCAGGTCGGCGTGTAGGTCGTCGGCGGCGTCGCCGCGCTGGTAGGAGCGGACCTCGCGCAGGACCGTGCCCAGGTCGCCCTGGCCGTGGATGGCGGCGGCCACGTCGCGGGTCAGGGGGAGCTGGTCGGTCAGGGTGGTGGCCGGGCCGCCCATCAGGTCGCCGATCGCCGAGAGCAGGCCCACCGTGAACGCGGTCGCGCCGGCGCCGGCGCCGCGGCGTTCGGCGACGGTCTGGCACATGCGGGCGCGGACCACGGCGTCGGTCAGGACCGTCTCGTCGCCCTCGGCCAGGTCGGCGACCATCATGAGGGTCGCCCACTGGCGGACCTGGGGGATGCCGAGCAGTACCACCGCCTGGAATATCGACGAGACGGGCTGCTTCAGCCCGTTGGCGGCGGCGTTGACACCGCGCAGGATGCGCACGGCGAGGGCCGGGTCGCGCTCGATCGTCGACACCGCCCGGTCCAGGTCGACGTCGTCGGCGGCCAGCTCGGTGACCAGGCGTACCCGAGCCAGCCGCGACGGGTTCAGCGCCTGCGTGGTGATCAGGTGGGGGCGGCTGAGGATGTGGCCCTGGAACAGCTGGAAGCGGTGCCGGGTCGCCAGCTCCAGCTGCTCCGGGGTCTCGATGCGCTGCGCGATCAGGCGGATGCGGGGGATGCGCCGGCAGGTGTCGACGATGCGGGCGATGGCGCGGCGGTCGCCGGCCTGCATGTCGACCTTCACGAAGTGCACGTGCGGCAGCAGGCGGGTGGCCGCGGGGTCGCCCGTGTAGCCGTCGAGGGCCAGGCGGTGACCCTGCTCGGTCAGGGCGGCCGCGGCGGCCACGAGCTCGTCGTCGACCTCGATGCCCGACAGCAGCTCCAGGCCCACCCGGCCCGGGGCGAAGGGCAGGGGCAGGGCGCCGACCAGGAACTCGCGGGTCAGGTTGACGAAGCACAGCTTGTCGCCGACGAGCTCCTCGATGCCGAAGGCGGTGAACGCCTCGACGATCACCCGGCTCGTGGCGGCGCTGTCGCGGACCGTGGCCTCGTGGGCGTGGGGGCCGTCGCGGAACAGCAGCTCGTACGCGGCGACCTGGCCCTCGGCGTTGTACAGCGCCTGGCGGCCGATGTGCACGGGGCGGGTGCTGTCCACATCCTCATATCGGCAGGAAAGCGCTGATACGTTAGGAAGCCGGGCGGCCCCGCGGCGCGATGATCTGCCCCGTGTACGCCACCGCGTCCAGATAGGCCCGGGCCGTGTCCTCGACCGGCACCGGTGCGGCCAGGAGCATCGGCAGGTCCGACGCCTCGTAGGCGGCCACGAGCGACAGCAGCTCCCCCAGCGGGCCGGCGCCGGCCACCAGCGCGGCGGTGACCTCGTGGCTCAGCGACAGCCGCAGCGCCAGGTCCGCGGCCGGCTGGCCCAGCAGCTCGGCGACGGCCGACACCAGCCCGGCGGTGAACGCGGCCTCCGGTGGCAGGTCCATCCGCCCGGCGATGTTCTGGCACATGCGGGCCCGGGTGATCGCGGCCCCGAGCTGGTGGGTGCCGGGGTCGTCCAGGTCACTGACGAGCATCAGCGTCGCCCAGTCCCGCAGCCGGTCGACCCCCAGGAGCAGGACCGCCTCGTGCACCGACGACACCTTGACCGGCAGCCCGAGGGAGTCCGCGTTCGCGGCCGCCATCAGGCGCAGCGACAGCGCCGGGTCGCTCGTCACCAGGCCGACGACGCGGGCGAGCGGGATGCTCGGGCCCACGAGGAGGCTCAGCAGCTCGACCCGGGCGAGTCGCGACGGTGACAGTGCCGCGGCGCTCACGACCTGCGGGCGCCCCAGGATGTAGCCCTGGAAGAAGTCGAATCCGAGGGCGCGCGCGAGCTCGAGCTGCTCCGGCGTCTCCAGCCGTTCGGCGACGAGCTTGACACCCTCGTATTTGCGGCAACGGTCGACGGTCGCGGAGAGCTCCCCGGCCGGCGTCTCCAGCACGTCGATCTTCACATAGGCGGCCAGCTCGAGCAGCGGCTCGTGGCCGAGGCCGAACACGTAGTCGTCGAGCGCGATGCGGTAGCCCTGCCGGACCAGCCCGGCGACGGCCGCCACGACCTCGTCGTCGATCTCGACGGTCTCCAGGATCTCCAGGACCACCTGCTCGGCGTCGAACGGCAGGGGGAGGTCGCCGACGAGGAACTCACGGGTCAGGTTGACGAAGCACAGGCCGCGCCCGCACAGCGGCTCGATGCCGATCTCGGTGAAGGCGGTGATGAGCACCCGGCTGGTGGCGTACGCACCGCGCTCGTCGGCGTCGGTGGCACCCGCGTCGCCGCGGAACAGCAGCTCGTACCCGTGTACGTCGCCGTGCCGGGTGAAGATCGGCTGGCGGCCGACGTGGACGGCGCCGGGGCGGGGGAACATACCGCACTCATCGACCCGGCCGGCGCGGATCTGCGCTTTTCCGGCCGCTTGCCGTTACTCGGCGCCGGCCAGCGCGATGATCTTCCAGCCCCGGTCGGGGAAGCCGGCCGCGGCCGCGACGTGGGCGCTGGCGATGTTGTCGGGGTCGTGCAGGTAGAGGGCCACCGCCGAGGCGTCGACGATCCGCCGGGCGGCCCGGGCCACCAGGCGCCGCGCGAGCCCCCGGCCGCGGGCCTGCTCGGCGGTGCCGACCGCGATCTCCACACCCGTCGGGTCGTGGGGTTTGAGGCCCACCCCGCACAGGAACTCCCCGGTGCCCGGTTCCCGCGCGACGAGCACCTCGCCGGGGAACGGTCGCAGCCACTCCGGCAACCCCGCCCCGCCCGACGGCTCCCACTCCCCCGCGTCCGGCAGGGCCGCCGGGGTCTGCGTCCACCGGAACACGCCGGTGAAGCACCGCTGCTCGGGCCGCCCGACGAGGGCCGGCAGGTGGGCGAGCAGGTCTTCGGGCCCGGACCGGGCGAGCAGGCCGGCGACCGCGTCGCGGCTGGCCGGCGGGACGGAGAGGACCCCGTTGCCGGCGCCGTCGAGCACGCCCAGGACCCGCTGTTCGGCGCCGTCCCAGCGCGGCCGCTCCCGCTGCGGGCTGCCGACGACGACCAGGCCCTCCGGTGCGGGCCAGGCGCCGATCCAGGTGCGCAGGAATCGATCGAGCACGCCACGATCCTATTGCTGCGTGCGGTACTGCGCGCTCATCACCTCGGCGACGCGCCTGGTCCAGTCGGCCGGGCCGTCGACAGTCCAGTTCTGCCCGAGGGCCATGAACACCGGGGCATGGCCGCCGGCCTGCGTGGACCACTGGGCCTCGACGTCGCTGTGCTCGGCGTACACGCCGACGCCGACCGCACTGCCGCCGGCGGTGCACCGCCCCCGCGAGACCGAGCCGCTGACGGTGGCGACGGCCGGTGACGCGTCGACGGCCTCGTAGCCGGAGCACGGCAGCCCGCGCCGGTCGAGGTAGTCGACGAGGGCCTGGGCGGAGGTGAACCACTGCGGTGCCGCGTCGGCCGTGGCGGCGGGCTCGCGGTCGATCCGGCCGATGAGGATGGCGACCGCGGCCCCGGCGACGAGGACACCGACCGCCAGGGCGGCGATCATCGCGGTCGGCGGCCGGTGCACCGGGTGCTCCCGCGGCGGAGGCGGCGGCAGCGGCTGGGTGGCGTCGTCGAGGTCGGCCGTCAGCGCCCGCGACCGCGCAGCGGCCATGGCGCTCGACGTCAGCGGCTGGGTGGCCGCCGAATCGCTCTCCGGGGGATCCGCGTGGTCGAGAGGCGGGTGCGGCTCATCGGTCACGCGAGAAAATTACCCTTTCCCGTTCTCGGACTGAGCACGGCCGAACGTACAGATCTGTCACTCGGGTTGTCGCGTTTCTTGCATCGGCTGCGCTGGGAGCGCTACCGCGATCTCGTCGCCGAGCGTGGCGCCGCCCAGCAGCTCCAGGTCGTCGCCGCTCCAGAACTTGCCGGGGTCGTACCAGTTGGCGCGCTTGCGGCGTTCCAGCAGCCCCATGTCCTCGTAGGTGACGGCGACGACCTCGGCGCAGTACGCGGTCTCCAGGGTCCCGCTCGTCGCCTCCCGCAGGTGTGGCAGCCGCCCCTTGAACCAGCGCCCGGCGAGGCGGGCCGTCGACGGGAACGGCGTGCCGTCGAGCCGGGCGACGGTGCGCAGCGCCGCGTCCTGCATGGCCGGCCCGGCCTCGGGGAACAGCTGCCGCAGCCAGGCCCGCTGGCCGTAGCGCCGGCCCCAGACGAGCACCGCATCCCGAAGATCGTGCAGCTGTACGCCGCGCTGGCGGGTCCCGGTCCACATGTCGGTAAGTGACCGGCCCAGCTCCGCGTGCCACATCAGCGGCGGCATGTCGTCGAGCACGATGGCCATGCCGACGTGGTTCACGGGGCTGTTGGTGAGCGTCTGGATGGCCCGGTCGGCCGGGGTGCGGCCCCGGAACACCCACAGGTCACCCGTCCGGGTCATCCGCACGGCCTCATCGAGATCCACCTTCACCCGGACTACCCTAGGGCGTCATGCGGATCAAGTGGTGGAAGGTCGTCGGGCTCGCCGGTGTCGTCGGCGTGGCGGCGACGGGTGTGCTGGTGGCGCGGGCCGAGCGGCAGCGCCGGGCGTACACGCCGGAGGAGATCAGGGAGAAGCTGCGCACGCGGCACGCCGTCGCGCAGGTTGGGACGAGTCGCGGCTCACGTACCAGTGACTGATGGGGTCACCTAGGCTGGCCGTGTGCTGACTTCCCAGGCCGACCCGGTGCGGGTCCTGTTCCTCGAAAACATCCACCCGATCGCGGTCGAGCGGATGCGGTCCGAGGGGTACGAGGTCGAGACCGTCGGGCGCGCGCTCGACGAGGACGAGCTGATCGCGAAGCTCGACGGGGTACACCTTCTGGGCATCCGCTCCAAAACCCAGGTCACCGCCAACGTGCTGGCCTCCGCCCCGCAGCTGCGCGCCATCGGCGCCTTCTGCATCGGCACGGACCAGATCGACCTGCGCACCGCCGCCGAGTCCGGCATCGCCGTGTTCAACGCGCCCTTCTCCAACACCCGCAGCGTGGTGGAGCTGGCGATCGCGGAGATCATCGCCCTGACCCGCCGGCTCACCGAGAAGAACGCCGACATGCACAACGGCGTCTGGAACAAGGACGCCGAGGGCTCCCACGAGATCCGCGGGCGCTCGATCGGCATCGTCGGCTACGGCAACATCGGCACCCAGCTGTCCGTCCTGGCCGAGAACCTGGGCCTGCGGGTGTACTTCTACGACACCTCGGAGAAGCTGGCCCTGGGCAACGCCGTGCGCTGCAACTCGCTGGAGGAGCTCCTCGAGGTCGCCGACATCGTGACGCTCCACGTCGACGGCCGCCCGGGCAACAGCGGCTTCTTCGGCGAGGAGCAGTTCGCCCGGATGCGCCCCCGCAGCATCTTCCTCAACCTGAGCCGCGGCTTCGTCATCGACCACGACGCCCTGCGCACCCACCTCGGCAACGGCCACCTCGCGGGCGCCGCCGTCGACGTCTTCCCGAAGGAGCCCAAGGCCAAGGGCGACGAGTTCGTCTCGGCCCTGCGCGGCCTGCCGAACGTCATCCTCACGCCGCACATCGGCGGCTCGACCGAGGAGGCCCAGTCCGACATCGGCTCCTTCGTGGCCGAGAAGCTGCACAAGTACGTGGCCGAGGGCTCCACCACGCTGAGCGTCAACCTGCCGAGCCTCAACCTGACCCAGCTGCCGGACACGGCGCGAATCGCACTGCTGCACCACAACGTCCCCGGCGTACTGGCCGACGTGAACAGCATCTTCGCCGGCCACAAGGTCAACGTCGAGGGCCAGATCCTCGCCACCCGCGGCGAGTACGGCTACCTCCTCACCGACATCGCCGCCCACTACCCGCAGGAGATCCTGAACCAGCTGGCCGCCATGGCCACCACCGTGCAGCTCCGCGTGCTGTCCTGACCTGCGCCTTCGGGCACCCGCACCACAGATCTGTCCCGCCGCCCCGCCACCGCTCACGCGGTCGGCGGGGCGGCGTCGTTCCCGGGCCCGGACGCGACACGCGGTTCGCCGGGCACGGCGGGAGCAGTAGGCCGATTCATCACCCTGAAGGGTGACAAATCCGTACAGTCGGGCGGGAGTCGTATGTGCCCTCGCCGGGCCAATGCATTGATAGACTTCTATCTCCAGACACGTCCGGGCAGGGGCGCGTTCACGGCCGGGCGAGAGCGTGCTCCCACACCCACCGAAGGAGTATGGATGTCGAAGATCGTTCGCGCGGTTGTCGCCGTCGTGCTGGGCGGGGCGGTGGCCGCGGTCGGCGTGGCCGCGCCGGCCGGAGCGACACCGCCCGGGATTCCGTCCAAGGCTACGGCGCAGACGCAGCTCAATGCGCTGACCGTCGCGACCGAGGGGTCGATGAGCGGGTACAGCCGCGACAAGTTCCCGCACTGGATCACGATCAGCGGGACCTGCGACACCCGCGAGACGGTGCTCAAGCGGGACGGGACGTCCGTGGCGACCAGCAGCGCCTGCGCCGCCACCTCGGGCCGCTGGTACAGCCCGTACGACGGGGCGACGTGGACCGCGGCCTCGGACGTCGACATCGACCACGTCGTGCCGCTGGCCGAGGCGTGGCGTTCGGGCGCCAGTGCGTGGACGACGGCGAAGCGGCAGTCGTTCGCCAACGATCTGACCCATCCGCAGCTGATCGCCGTGACCGACAACGTGAACCAGTCCAAGGGCGACCAGGACCCGTCGACCTGGCTGCCGCCGCTGACCTCGTACCGGTGCACCTACGCGCGCATGTGGATCAACGTGAAGTACACCTGGAGCCTCAAACTGCAGTCGGCCGAGAAGTCGGCCCTTCAGGCGCTCCTCAACGCCTGCTGAGTGCCGCAACCAGCCGGCGGGTCCGGATTCGCGCGCGCAGCACTGCGAATCCGGGCCCGCCGAGTCCGTCCCGGACCTACCAGCCGGTGCCGATCATGACCGGGTCCTGGCCGCTGACGCCGCGGGTCGAGTCGCCCGGGAACAGCCACAGGTCGTTGTTCGTCTTGCGGGCGATGAGGTCGGCGTTGCCGTCGTTGTCCCAGTCGGCGGCGCCGGCGAAGTCGTAGCCGTTCCAGCCGCTGCCGATGAGGACCGGCGGCTGCGCGGAGTAGCCGCGCACCGACTCACCCGGGAACAGGCTCAGGTCACCGGTGGTGCCGCGGACGATGATGTCCTGGTTGCCGTCCTTGTCCCAGTCGGTGATGCCGGCGAAGTCGTAGCCGTTCCAGCCGGTCCCGATCTGGACCGGGGCGGCGGTGCTGTAGCCGCGCTTCGACTGGCCCGGGAACATCCACAGGTCGCCGCCCAGGCTGCGGGCGATGATGTCCTGATTGCCATCCTTGTCCCAGTCGGCGATGCCCGCGAAGGTGTATCCGTTCCACCCGAGCCCGATCTGCACGGGCTGCGCGTCCGGCACCCCGCGGGTCGAGTTGCCCGGGAACAGCAGCAGGTCACCGGCCACGTTGCGGGCGATGATGTCCTGGTTGCCGTCGTTGTCCCAGTCGGCCAGGCCGGTGAAGGTGTACCCGTTCCAGCCGAGCCCGATCTGGACCGGCTGGGCGCCGGCCACGGCCCGCGTCGCCTCGCCGGGGAACAGCCACAGGTCCCCGCCCGGGTCGCGGGCGATGATGTCCTGGCTGCCGTCCTTGTCCCAGTCCGTCACGCCCGCGAACGAGTACGCGCCCGAGGCCGACGCCGGGCCGCCGGTGGCCATCGCCACCGCCAGCCCCAGCGCGACCGCCGCCAGGCCGAGTCTCCTGCTTCGCATGTCTTCCAGCTCCCCGTTGCACCGCGAACCGCCTGCTGCGATCCGTCACTGAACAGAATGTGTGCATAAAGCAACGCTGGGTAACATTTTCGGCAGATCGGACGGCGTGGCGAACGGTAACGGCCTACCAGCCGTTGCCGATCTTCACCGGCGGCACCGTCGAGTAGCCGCGCTTGGACTGGCCGGCGTACAGCCACAGGTCGCGGGTCTGGTCGTTGCGCACGAGGATGTCCTGATGGCCGTCCTTGTCCCAGTCGGTCAGGCCGGAGAACGTGTAGCCGGTCCAGCCGTTGCCGATCTGGACCCGCGCCGCTGTCGAGTAGCCGCGCTTGGACTGCCCCGGGTACAGCCACAGGTTCCCGGTGGCGTCGTCGCGGGTCACGATGTCCTGGTGGCCGTCGCGATCCCAGTCGGCCACGCCGGCGACCGTGAACCCGGTCCAGCCGTTGCCGATCTGCACCCGCGGGACAGTGCTGTAGCCGCGCTTGGACTGCCCGGGGTACAGCCACAGGTCGCCGGTGCTCTCGTTGCGCATGACGATGTCCTGGTGGCCGTCGCGGTCCCAGTCGGCGAGCCCCACGATCCGGAAGCCCTGCCAGCCGTTGCCGATCTTCACCCGCGGGGCCGTCGAGTAGCCGCGCTTGGACTGGCCGGGGTAGAGGTACAGGTCACCGGTGGCCTGCTCGGTGACGATGATGTCCTGGTGGCCGTCGCGGTCCCAGTCGGTGATGCCGGCGAACTCGTAGCCGTTCCAGCCGTTGCCGATCTTGACCCGCGGGACAGTGCTGTAGCCGCGCTTGGACTGCCCCGGGTACAGCCACAGGTCGCCGCCGGCGTTGTCGCGCACCACGATGTCCTGGTGGCCGTCGTGGTCCCAGTCCCGCGTGCCGGCCACCGTGAACGCACCCTCCGACGCGGCCGCGGCCGGCGTCCCGGCACCCAGCAGCGCCGACGCCGCCACACCGGCCAGGACTGCCGCGATCGTGATCCTCATGTCCGACTCCCCCGTCTCGCGATCACCGTGCGTGATCGACATGACCGAGAGTAGGGATCAAGTTACGGAAAGCAACGGAATGGTCACCTTCCGGTCACTGCCGTCAAACGCGCACGCGCGCGCTCGCCGGGTCGTACAGGGGCCGGATCGACGCCCGGGCCGGGTACGTCACCCCGGCGATCTCCACGGTCAGCGGCTCGGCGTCCAGCCACGCCTGATCCAGCACCTCCGTGCCGGCGTCGAGCATGGCCAGGCCGACCGCGCCGCCCAGGGTGTGGCCGTAGGAGGCGGCCCGCACGTAACCGACGTCCCGCCCGCCCCGGCGGACCACCTCGCCGTGGTACAGCAGCGCCGCCGGGTCGGTCACCAGGACCTGGACGAGCCGGCGGGTCAGCGGGCCGCGGGCCTTGCGGGCCAGGACGGCGTCGCGGCCGATGAAGTGCTCCTTGTCCAGCGCCACGGCGAAGCCCAGGCCGGCCTCCAGGACGTCGTCGGTGTTGTCGATGTCGTGGCCGTAGTCGCGGTACCCCTTCTCCATCCGCAGGCTCGCGAGGGCCTTGAGCCCGGCGTGGCGCAGCCCGTGCCCCTCCCCGGCCGCGACCAGCTCGTCGTGGACGTGCACCGCCTGCTCGGTCGGGACGTAGAGCTCGTAGCCGAGCTCCCCGACGTACGTGATGCGCAGGCACAGGACCCGCGCGTAGCCGATCTCCAGCTCGGCCGCCCCACGGAACGGCAGCGTGATCTCGGTGCCGGCCGCGGCCGCGAGGATCTCCCGGGAGCGCGGGCCCTGGACGTTGAGCTGGGCCCAGCCGGAGGTGACGTCGGTGGCGAACGCGTGCCGGCCGGCGAGGTGGCGGCGCAGGCGGGCGAAGACGTGGCGGTGGGCGGTGTCGGAGGCGACCACCCAGAACCGGTCGTCGTCGAGCTGGGTGACCGTCAGGTCGGCCTCGATGGTGCCGCCCTCGTTGAGCCACTGCGTGTAGGTGACCCGGCCCTCGTCGAAGCCCGCGACCCGGTTCGCCGACAGCTCCTCCAGGGCCGCGGCGGCGTCATCGCCCTGGACCAGGAACTTCGCCATGAACGACATGTCCATGAGGACCGCGTCCGCCCGCGCCGCCGCGTGCTCGGCCGCCCACTGCGGGAACCACGCCGGACGGCCCCAGGAAAGCGGACTGCCACCCTCGAAACCGTACACATCGGGCATCTCCCAGCCGGAGACGTCGCGGCGGTAGGGCCGCAGCGGCGCGACCCGGTCGTGCAGGGGCGAGCGGCGGGCGTCCCGCGCCGACGAGAACGCCTTGTAGGGGAAGTGGGTGGCATAGACCTGACCCAGCGCCTCGACGGTACGGCGGGCGCGGTAGGACCGGTTGCGCTGGTACGGCTGGAGCCGATCGATGTGCATCCCGGTCACGTCGACGTCCGGGCGGCCCTCGGCGATCCAGGTCGCCAGGGCGCGCCCGATGCCGCCGCCGGTGAGGATGCCGATCGAGTTCATCCCGGCGGCGACGAAGTAGTTGCGCAGCTCCGGGGACTCGCCGAAGACCGGGGCCAGGTCGGGCGTGAAGCTCTCGGGGCCGCAGAAGAAGGTCCGCACCCCGGCCTCCTCGGTGACCGGGATCCGGCTCATGGCCTTGCTCAGGTAGGGCGTCATCCGGTCCCAGTCGGGGGGCAGCGTCCCGAACGCGAACCCGTCGGGCACCCGCTCGACGCTCCACGGCGCGGCCGCACCCTCGAACAGCCCGACCAGCAGGCCGCCGCCCTCCTCCCGGAAGTACCCATAGGAGCCCGGGTCTTCAAGGACGGGCATGTCGCTCGACACGCCGTCGATCGGCTCGGTGATGAGGTAGTAGTGCTCGGCCGCCTGCAGCGGGACGCTCACCCCGGCCTCCTCGCCGAGCTGCCGGGCCCACATGCCGGCGCAGTTGACCACGACCTCGGCCTCGACGTCGCCGAACGGCGTGCACACCCCGGTGACCGTGTCGCCGCGGCGCAGGGTCCCGGTCACCGCCACCCCCTCCAGGATCGTCACGCCCCGCAGCCGGGCACCCTTGGCCAGGGACATCGTGACGTCGACCGGGTTGGCCCGGCCGTCCTCGGCGACGTAGAACCCGGCCAGGAGGTCGTCGGTCCGCGCGAGCGGGAACAGCTTCCCGACCTCCGCCGGGGAGATCTCGTGGACGTCGACGCCGAGGTGGCGGTTGAAGGCGGCGACCCGGCGGTACTCCTCCAGCCGGCCCGGGTCCGCGGCGACCTCGATGAACCCGCACTGGCGCAGGCCCGTCGAGAGTCCGGTCTCGGCCTCCAGGCTGGCGTACAGATCGCGGGTGTACTGTCGCAGCCGCGTCGAGGTCTCCGACAGCGAACCGAAGGTGACGATCAGACCCGCGGCGTGCCACGTCGTGCCGGCCGTGAGCCGGTCCCGCTCCAGCAGCAGCACGTCGGTGACGCCAGCCTTGGCCAGGTGATACGCCACCGACGTCCCGATGACCCCACCGCCGACAACAACCACACGAGCCCGCTCCGGAAGGTTCATGCGCAAACTCTAAAGGCCGCACCGCAGTGTTCGTCCGTTCGGCCAGACCTGCCTCCTGACCTGCGCGTTTTGGTGGCGCCCGGCAACATCTGCGCCGAGAATGCCAAAAGTCCGCGCACGGGCGACCCGGCGAGGTAGCCTCGTTGGCGCTGCCGCTGTTGATATGTCCACAGTGGACCGGATCCCGCCGTTGCGCCCGTGAGCGGATGTGAGCCGGAACACTGTGTTTATTCATTCACGAACGTGACACTTCTAAACAAGGCCGGTCGGGAACACATCCCCTCCCGGCGGCGTTCGTTACACAACCAAGTCACCAAGAGAGGGTGAACGCCATGGCCATCAGCACCGACTACGACGCGCCACGCAACCCGGTCGGCGCCGACCTCGCTGAGGACAGCCTCGAGGAGCTCACCGCCCGCCGGCAGAACGGCCAGTCGGCCGTCGTCGACGTGGACGAGAACGAGGCGGGCTTCGAGCTTCCGGGCGCGGAGCTGACCGACGAGGAGCTCACAGTTCCCGTCGTGCCGATGCGGGTCGACGAGTTCCGCTGCTCGAGCTGCTTCCTGGTCCACCACCGCAGCCAGCTGTCGCGGGAGAAGAACGGCGCGCCGGTCTGCACCGAGTGCGATTGATACATACCGGGTGACTAACCGCGGATCCTGACGCGAGTCAGGTCCGTGGCCACAACCACCTCACCGTCGAAGACCGCTGCCGCCTCCCGTTCCCACTGGAGGAGCGACAAGTCGTCGTAGCGCTGCGAGAAGTGGGTCAGCACCAGGGTGCCGACCCCGCTTTCCGCGGCCACCCGCGCCGCCTGCCCGGCGGTCAGGTGCCCGTGCGCGACGGCCAGGTCCTCGTCGGCGGTGAGGTACGTCGACTCGATCACGAGCACGTCGGCCCCCTCGGCGAGGGCGAACACGCCCGGGCACAGCCGCGTGTCCATGACGAAGGCGAAGCGCTGCCCCCGGCGCGGTTCACTGACGTCCTCCAGCCGCACCCCGCGCAGCTCCCCCTGCCGCTGCAGCACGGCCACGTCCGGCCCGGCGATGCCGTGGGCGCGCAGCCGGTCCGGGAGCATCCGCCGCCCGTCGGGCTCCACGAGCCGATACCCGTACGCCTCGATCCCGTGGTCGAGCGGCTGCGCCTCGAGCCGGAACCTCGCCGTCTCGGCCAGCAGCCCGCCCTCGGTGACCGGCCGCTTGGTGATCTTGGCGACGTCGTAGAACGGGCTGGCGTGGCGCAGGCGGTCGAAGTACACCTCGCCACTGCCCGGAAAATAGGCCTGGACGTCGTGGGGCGAGCCGTCCAGGGAGATCCGCTGGACGACCCCGGGCAGGCCGAGGCAGTGGTCGCCGTGGAAGTGGGTCAGGCCGATCCGGGTGATGGCGCTGGCGCTGACCCCGGCGTGGACCATCTGCCGCTGGGTCCCGTCGCCGGGATCGAAGAGGATGCCCTCGCCGTCCCAGGCCAGGAAGTAGCCGTTGTGGTTGCGCGCCCGGGTCGGGACCTGGCTGGCGGTGCCGAGCACGACGAGCTCACGGAGCGACATTACGGCGACTGTACCGGCGGCTCCAGGCGATCCGCGCCCGCATCTCGCCCTCCAGGCCGTCGCGCACCCAGTCCGCCTGCGGCTGCACCCCCTCCGCGGCGAGCCGCCGGACCAGGTCGAGCGTGCACTCCTGCTGGAGCACGACCTGCTCGGCCAGCCCGTCGGGGTCGATGCCGTAGGCCCGGGCGAAGATGCCGATCCGCCGCTGCCGGTCCGGCGGGGCCGGGTGGTGGTACGACCGCAGCGCCTCCTCGTCGTCCCGGAAGGGCGCCACGTATTCCAGCGCGTAGGCGACATCGTGCACGGGCGGCTTCAGCACGGCGTAGTCCCAGTCGAGGATGCCGACCGGCGCGCCGGCCCGCCAGACCAGGTTCCAGGGCCCGAAGTCGCCGTGGCACATGATCCGGCCGTCCGGCGCGGGCCGGAACCCGGCGACGGCGTCGTGGTACTCCCGCAGCAGCCGCCCCATCGCCGCCAGCCCGCCCTCGTCCGCCGCGTGCCGCCACCCCGCGCCCCCGGACTCGCCGTCGAGGTAGGTGAGGATCTCGCGGCCCTGCTCATCGATCCCGAGAAAGCGCGGCGAGTACGGGAAGCCGACCCGCTCCAGGTACGCAAGGAGCGCATGGACCTCGCCGCTCCACGGGTGCACCGGCCGCCGGACCGTGTCCCCGACCCTGGTCACGGTCCGGTGCGGCGTCGCCTGGAGCACCTCGTCCATGCGCCGGACCCTATCGGCCGCAGTGCCACAGCCGCGGCACCGCGTCGGCCGCGCCCACCACGACCGTGCGGTCCCTTCGGCCGGCGGTCACCCCAGTCGAGGGGACCGCACGGCCGCCGGGTTGAGGGGGCGGCGATATCAGGCCGCGGCGCCCGGGGGCGGCGCGCCGCAGATGAAGTGCGGCTCGGGGTCGTAGCGCCACGTGAAGCGCTCGCGGCGGACCTCGTGGCCGTCCTGGCTGAAGACGCGGTACGCCTCCTGCGTGAAGCCGGGCGCGCCGGCCGTCGGGTTGCAGTCGGCTTCCTGGAGGTACTCCGTCTTCGGCTGGACGATCTTGGTGCGGGGCCCGTAGACGGTCGCGATGTCGTAGCGCTTGGTGCCGTACAGCGTGACCGTCACGGAGTCGTCGGTCGTCGCGGTGTCGATGAGCACGCCGCTCGGGCCGTCGTTGCGGATGCGCAGGTCCAGCGACGGGTAGACCACTGTCGCCTCGATGACCGCCGGGTACCTGTCGAAGTAGTAGCTGTGCGGGTGGTGCTCGACGTCCTGCAGCCCGGCCAGGTACGCGGCGTTGAACAGCGTCGTGGCCACCTGGGAGACGCCGCCGCCCGAGCTGTTCTTGATCTTGCCCATCTCGATGCCGGGCGCGTCGACGTACCCCTTCGCGTGGGTGCGCTCCCCCACCCGCTCGTTGAGGCTGAACGTCTCGCCGGGGCGGATGAGCATCCCGCGCAGCGCCTCGGCCATGGTCCGGATGTTCACGACGCGGGGCTGGCCCGGCTCGAAGTGGGTGGTGAACGAGCCGGCCGGGCCGCTCACGCCGAGCTTGCCCAGCTCCGCCGCGGTGGTGGCGGCAGGCGCGGAGGTCATCGGCACCGTGACCCGCCGCGGGGTGGCCGTGGAGCGCAGCGCCTCGAGCAGCTTCGGCGTCGACAGGTCGACCCGGCTGCCGTCGGTCTCGGCCCGGATGACCGGGCGGCCGCCGACGACCTCGAACCGGGCGTCGGCCGCCGGCACCTCGACCTTGGCGAACGCCGCCGCGGCCGACTTGCGCAGGGCGGCGGCGTCGAGCGCGGGCACGATGTGGCCGTCGGCGTCGGACTCGAGGCGCAGGGCACCCGCGATCCCGGACGCGGTCACCGTCACCTCCCCGCGCGGCGTGGCCAGCACCAGCGGCCCGGCGACGGCCGGGGTGGCGAGGTCGCGGATCAGGCGGTCGACGTCGGCGCGGGTGTCCTTCGGCAGCAGGTCCGCCACCGGGAACTCGAGCGCCGGGCGGCGCAGCCAGCCGGTCTCGGCCAGCCGGGCGATGCCGGTGCGGTCCAGGCCGCGGCCCGGCTCCGGGTACACCGCGATCGGCTTCAGCCCGTCGAAGCGCACGGCCGGCATGACCGGCGCGTCGCCCTGGGCGCCGAGGTGGTCCATGAGCGCGGCGTAGAGGCGGCCCGCGTCGACGTGCACGACCGGTGCGACGTCCTCGTCGGTGAACGGCGCCGGTGTGGCCGCGACCGCGCGGTCGATCGTCGCCGCGGCGTCGAGGGTCAGGCCGACCGCGGCCGGATCGATGACGGCCGGCTCGGTGCCGACCTTGACCGCGACCGGCTGGTGCAGGCGACCGGCGACGCCGCGCTCGAGGACCTGCAGCGCCTCGGCCCGGGACTTCCCGCCGAGGTCGAGGCCCAGCACGTGTACGCCGCGATCGACATCGTGCGCATACGTCCGCAGCACCGTCAGCCCGGGCACGACCACGAGCAGCGTGACCGCCATCACCAGCCGGCGCCGGCGCACCGTCCGGCGGCGGCGCAGCATCGGCGGCACGACGGGCCGGGTTCTGACATCGGTAACCATGGCATTACCGTGCCCGATTTGTTACGTTAGTTCACAAAAGTCGACACCGATGTCCCCGAAAGTGTCACCGCGAATGCCCAGCGTGAGCGCGGGGCCGGGGCGATGTGCCGTCTGTGGGCTCCGCCAACGACACTGACGAGCCTCGCTGGCAGGATATGAGGGTGCGTCAGTTCCGGACCCTGGCAATGAGGGTGCGCTCGCCCGAGGCGAGTGCGGCCCTGACGCATGCCGCTCACCGCATCGGCCTGCCGGTGGCCCAGCTGCCCGGGGACCCGGCTGAGGTCAACGGGCTGCACTCGGCCGACGGGGTCGCCTGGCGGGCGGCCGGCGGCTACCTCACCACGCTCATCGCCGGCGGCGCCGACGTGTGCCTCTACGGCGCGTCCCCGACCTGGTTCGCCGCCCTCCCGAAGGACGTCACCGGCCGCGACATCCGCCTGGTGAGCGTCGGCGAGGCCCCCGACGTCGTCGGCCCCCGGCCGGCCGTGGCCAAGCTCGCCGACGAGAAGCACCCGGCGTTCTCCGCGGCCTGGGTCCGCAACGCCGACGACCTGCGCAACCGGCTGCGCACGGCCCGCCTCCCGGCCGACAGCACGCTGATCATCATGGACCACTGGCTGGACCTGGCCTCGGAATACCGCGTCTTCACGATCGGCCGCCAGCCCGTCGCCTGGAGCCCCTACCTGGTCGAGGGCGAGGAGTGGAGCCCGACCCTGCGCATGCACCGCGCCTCCTGGCACGACGAGGCGGCCGACTTCGTCGGGCTGATGCTCGCCGATCTCCCGGCCGACAATGTGCCGCCCACCGCCGTCATCGACGTCGGCCGCACCGAGACCGGCGAGTTCGCGGTCCTCGAGGTCAACAACGTGTGGAGCTCCGGGCTGTACTCGTGCGACCCCGACGGTGTCCTGCGAGCCGTCCTGGCCGCCAACGACCCCGACTGCCACCCGCGCTGGCGATGGCAGCCGGCCCCGGCGCTCGGTGCCTGACCTCCGCACCCGCCTGCGCGTCGGCTTCCACTGGCGGGGCGGCCCCGACGTGGCCTTCGCGGACATCACGGAGTGGTGGCGCGACCCGGCGGTCCTGCGCGAACTCCCCCCGGCCCTGACCGCCCTCGTCCCCGGCGCCCCGACCGTAGTGATCGGCCCGGCGTCGCGCGGCACGCTGCTCGGCGCGCTCGTCGCCGCCCACCTGGGCGTCGGCCTGGTCGAGGTCCGCAAGAACGACCGGGTGGCCCGGCACTCGCCAGTCCACACGCACCGCTCGCTGCCGGCCGGCTACCACGAGGGCGGCGCGCAGCTGAGCTTCCGGCGCGCCCTGATCCGCCCGGACGACCGCGTCCTGTGCGTGGACGACTGGGTGGAGAGCGGCGGCCAGGCGGCGGCGATCCACGCCATGGTCACCGAGATCGGCGCGGCGTGGCTCGGGCTGGCCGCTGTCGTCGACGACCTCCCGCCCGGCTCCCCGCTGCGGGCCGGCCTGGGCGTGCGCTCCCTGCTGACGGCCGGCGACCTATCCGAATGACAGGCGTTTGCGGCGCTGGGGCGGGCGGACGCCGTGGCGGGCGAGGACGGTGCGGGCCTTGGCGTGGTCGGATGCGGTACAGCCGGGCGTCACCAGCATCAGGTGGGCCAGGGACTCCTCGATCGTGACCACGCGCCCGGCCCCGACCGCCGCGTCCAGCCGGCCGCGGACCAGGTCACGCACCTCGCGGCGGTGGCCGGGCGCGCGGAAGGCCATGGTCACCAGCGCGAACAGTGCCGCGTCGGCCGCCCAGTCCTCGACGCCGAACGCGAGGTCGATGAGCACCTGCCGCCGGGTCGACGACGGCCACGGCTCGTCGGGCGCGTGGTGCAGCAGGCCGAGGCAGACCCACGGCTGCAGCAGGCGATACCAGTAAGTCGGCGTGGAGCGCGCCAGGTGCTGCCACCGCGCCGTGGGCGGCGGGTCGGGCAGGTGCGCGAGGAGCCCCAGCAGATCGTCGAGGGGCAGCTCACCCAGCGGCGCCGCCTGGAGGTATCCGGACAGCATCGAGGGCCAGGTCTCGGCCCCGACCTGGTGCAGCATCGCCACCGCCCCGGCCGAGGGCGGCGGCACCGCGGCCACGGGCCTGACCCCGTCGTACCGCCAGATCGACGACCGCGCCGGCCGCCGCAGCGGCACCCGGATGTCCGGCTCGGGAAACGCGCCGATCCGCAGGTCCACCGGCCCGATGACCCGCCGCGCGGCGAGCAGCGCGGTCGCCGGCTCGGCCGCGGAGAGGCTGAGCCGCCCGACCTCGACCTGATCGCCCTGCGCCCGGCGCGCCGCGATCTCGTTCGCCGCGAGGCAGACGGCCTCGGCCGGCATGGGCACCCAGTTGAGCCAGGACCGGGTCGCCCCGGCGAGCGCGAACACCACATCGGTCATGGCGCAGGGATGTGGATCGTCGACGATGGCCACGAGATCGGCCACGTCACCCCCGACCCGGAACCGCAGCCCCCGCCGCGCCGCGTCACGATGCCGGAACTTCGAGTCCCGAGCCAGCCGCCGCAGTTCCCCGTCGGCGTCCTCCGTGATCATGGCGGGCAGGATAGTCCGCCGGCACCGCGACGGCACCGCCGCCCCCTGTCCGCACGCTGCGGCGGGAAGGGCCGTCCCGGTCAGCCGGTGATGAGGTCGTTGGCGGTGCGCAGGACCGGGGCGCTCGACCAGCGCTGCGGGTCAAGCTCTCCCGCACCCGTGACGTGCAGGGTGACGGTCTCGCCGGGCATGAGGGTCAGGAGCTGGCGGTCCACGGTGGCGGCGGGGTCGACCCGGTCCGGGAAGACGGTCAGGTCGCGCAGCAGCGTGTGGGCCGTCACGTGCAGGTCGACGCCGTCCGGGGCCGCGCTCACCGTCACCGCGGCCGACGGGCGGGGGTAGGCCAGGTCGACGTCCTCGGCGAAGAAGTGGACGGCGCGGTCGCCCGGGAGGTCGGCGACCAGGAGCTCGGCGGACGGGGACTCCGGGGTGGCGACCTCGGGTGGCAGCGGTACCGTCACCGCGCCCCCGGCCGGCACGTCCACGCTCAGCGTGACCTTCGCGCGCGGGGTGCCGTCGAAGGCGAGCCGGCGGACGTCCAGCTCGGCGCGCCACGGCTCAGGGGTGTCGTTGACCGCGACCACCGCCACCGCGCCCTCGCGGGGCTGGAACGTCACCAGCCGGTCGGCGTACACCCGGCGCAGGGCGAACCAGAGGGGCTTGCGACGGCCGTCGCCGTCGACCGCGGACCAGGACGTGACGGGCCAGTTGTCGTTGAGCTGCCAGACGATCGTGCCCATGCAGAAGGGCTTCAGGGCGCGGAAGTGCTCGATGCCGAACGCGATCGCGCGGGACTGGTTGAGCTGCGTGGCCCAGTGCCAGTCGTCGATGCCGTCGACGGGCGGGAAGTGGCCCACGAGGCCGCGCGCGAGCTTGTCGTTGCCGCCGATCGCCTTCTGGTGGTGGGCGACGCCGGGCGACTGCGGCGTGAGCGGGTCGTCGCTGACGGCGCGGCGCAGGGTCGCGAAGGCGGGCGGCGCCTGGAAGCCGAACTCGGCCACGAACCGCGGGCGGTAGGTGGCGTAGTGGCGGTAGTCGTGGGTGTTCCACACGTCCCAGATGTGGGTCGTGCCGTGTGCGGGGTCGTTGGGGTGGACGGCTGCGCCGTGGGCGTCGACACCGCCGGAGTAGGGGCTGCCGGGCCAGTACGGGCGGGTCGGGTCGAGCTCGTGCACGATCCCGGGCAGCACGCGCAGGTAGTAGCCCTCGCCCCAGGTGCGGCCCTCGAGGTGCTCGGGCCAGCCCCAGTCGTGGAAGCCCCAGATGTTCTCGTTGTTGCCGACCCACATGACCAGGCTCGGGTGCGGCATGAGCCGCGCGACCTGCTCCCGCGCCTCGGCCGCCACCTCGCTGCCGAGCGGCTCCTCCTCCGGGTACGCCGCGCAGGCGAACGGGAAGTCCTGGCCCACGAGGACGCCGAGCTCGTCGGCGACGTCGTAGAAGTCGTCGCTCTCGTAGCGCCCGCCGCCCCACACGCGCAGGAAGTTGACGCCCGCGGCGACGCCCTGGCCGATCCGCTCGGCGTAGCGGGCCCGGTCGACCCGGGTCACGAACGCGTCGTCGGGGATCCAGTTGACCCCGCGCACGAACACCGGCTCGCCGTTGACCCGCAGCACGAACCGGGAGCCGCCGGCGTCGGCCGCGGTGTCGAGCTCGACGGTCCGGAACCCGATCCGCCGCGTCCACGCGTCGAGCACGCCACCCTCGGCGGTGAGCTCGACGCGAAGGTCGTGCAGCGTCGCCGCGCCGAAGCCGCGCGGCCACCACAGCGCGGCGCCGGGCACCTCGACGACGACCGACGCCGCGAGCGCGCCCGCGGGCACCTCGACGGCCGACTCGACCCCGCCGACCGACGCGGTGACGACGACCGGGACGTCGGTGGTGCGCTCCAGGTCGACGAGCACCTCGACCCGGCCGGTGGACCCGGTGACCGTGACGACCGGGCGGACCCGGGCCAGGCGGGCGGTGGACCAGGCGTGCAGGCCGATCGGCTGCCAGATGCCGGCGGTGACGACCGTCGGGCCCCAGTCCCAGCCGAAGTTGCAGGCCATCTTGCGGATGTACTGGAACGGCTCGGGGTAGGCGTTGGGCCGCGGGCCGAGGGAGTCGCGGACACCCTCGGCGTAGTCGTAGGCCGAGTCGAACCGGACGCTGAGCCGGTTGCCGGTGGGCCGCAGCAGGCCGGTGACGTCGAAGCGGTACCCCCGGTGCTGGTTGGCGGTCCGGCCGAGCTCGGTGCCGTTGAGGGTGACGGTGGCGACGGTGTCGAGGCCGTCGGCGACGAGGTCGATGCGCTCGGCGCGCAGCTCGGCGGCGTCGAACGAGGTCTCGTACAGCCACGGCGTGCGCCCGATCCAGTGCAGCCGCACCTCGTTGTCGTCGAGGAACGGGTCGGGGATCGCGCCGGCCGCCAGGAGGTCGGTGTGCACGCAGCCGGGCACCGCCGCCGGGAGGGTGTCCTCGACCGGCGCCGCCGCCGCGGCCCGAACGGTCCAGCCGGAGTGCAGGGGACGCAAGACTGACATTGAGGATGCTCCCGACTTAACCGTATAAGTTTCAGCGGACAAAGCCTATGAGCGCCCGCGAAGCGGTGTCAACGTGAACCGGTTCAGCGCACGCGCGGCGGGCGGGTCGACTGGCGGGCGGTCAATGTGCCCGGCGGTAAGGTCAGCCGGGTCTCCACGCCGCCGTAGACGGCCGTCAGCAGCGCCCGGGCCGTGAGCTCGGCCTGCAGGGCCGGGACCTGGACCACCGCCGTGATCTCGGGCACGGTGATCTGGCACAGGTCGGAGTCGTCCCACGCCACGACCGAGAAGTCGTCGGGCACGGTGAGGCCCATCTCGTGGGCGACCTTCAGCGATGCGGCGGCCATGACGTCGTTGTCGAAGACCAGGGCGGTCGGCGGGTCGGTGCGGCTGAGCAGCTCGCGGGTGGCCCGCATGCCGTCGGTGGCGCTGTAGTTCGTGTACACGGACCGGTAGTCGACGTCGCCCGTCGCCCGCACCGCCTGCTCGTAGGCCACGTCCCGGCGGATCGTGTGCAGCAGCTCCCGCGGGCCGGCGACCCGGGCCACCGCGCGGTGCCGCAGCGCCTTCAGGTAGCTGATGATGGCCAGGGCGGTGCCGTCGGTGTCGACGTCGACGTTGCTCACGCCGGTCAGGTCGGAGGTGGCCTTGCCCGGGTGGCCGCCGCCGATGAGCGCGGCCGGGAGGCCGATCTCGCGCAGCGCGGCCGGGCGCGGGTCGCCGCGGCGCAGGTCGGTCAGGATGACGCCGTCGACGTGGCGGCCGCGGTACCAGCGCCGGTAGACGTTGATGGTCTCCTCGAAGTCGTCGACGAGGTGCAGTACCAGCGCGACGTCATTGCGGTTCAGCTCCGCTTCCACACCGCTGAGCATCTGGGTGAAGAACGAGTCGACGACCATGACCCGGGGCGGGCGGACCAGGACCATGCCGACGGCGTTGGCCCGGGCCGTGCCCAGGGAGCGGGCGGCGATGTTCGGGGTCCAGCCGAGCTCACGGGCGGCGGCGAGCACCCGCGCCCGGGTCTGCTCGGAGACGCCGGGCCGGCCGTTGAGCGCGTAGGACACGGCCGCCTCGGACACCCCGGCGTGCGTCGCGACCTGCCGGATCGTGACGCGTCCCTGGTGCTCACCGGATGCGCTCATCGTCCGGCACCATACACGATGCTCATTTGGTGGCTCCGGCCGTGAATCCGTTGTAGATGAACCGCTGCAGCGCCAGGAACACGATGAGCGTCGGGATGATCACCAGGATGACGCCGGCCGAGATGACCTCCCACTGCGCGCCGAACGGGCCCTTGAACCGGAACAGCGACGTGGAGATGACGCCGAGCTCCTGCGACGGCATGTAGAGGAACGGGATGTAGAACTCGTTGTAGATGGCGATGCCCTTGATGATGACGACGGTGGCGATCGCCGGCTTCAGCAGCGGCAGGATGATCCGCCGGTAGATGGTGAACGCGCCGGCGCCCTCCAGGGCGGCGGCCTCGTCGAGCTCGGTCGGCACGCCGCGCAGGAACTGCTGGAAGATGTAGATCGAGATGATGTCGGTGCCGAGGAACAGCGCGATCGCCGACCAGCGGGTGTCGTAGAGGCCGAGGGTGTCGACGACCTTGAACGTGGCGACCTGGGTCGTCACCCCGGGCACCAGCGTGGCCAGCAGGAACATCGCGATGACGAGCGGGCGCAGCCGGAACGTGAAGCGGTCGATCGCGTAGGCGGCCATCGAGCCGATGAGCACCGTCCCGGCCAGCGACACGACCAGGATGATCGAGGTGTTGACGAAGCCCCGCAGCATGTGCCCGTCGTTGAACGCGGTCGCGTAGTTGGCCAGGTTGAGCCAGTCGTGCGGCGGGTCGAACGGCCCCGACGTGGCGAACTCCTGGTGCGTCTTCAGCGACGCGAAGACCAGGACCAGGGGCGGCAGCAGTACCACAAGTGCCGCCCCGAGCAGGCTGAGGTGCTTGAGCAGCCTCACGAGAGCGTCACCTTCTCCTCGGGCGCGATGCGCCGCTGCAGCCACGTCACGACCAGGATGATGACCAGCAGCACGACCGCCATGGCCGAGGCGAGGCCGAACTTGTAGTACTTGAACGCCATGTTGACCGTCTGGATGACGAACGTCTCGCTCTCGTTCGCGCCGCCGGTCATGATGAACGGGATCTCGAACACCGACAGCGAGCCCGAGATGGCCAGGATGAACGACAGGCCGACGACCGGGCGGATCCCGGGCAGGATGATGTAGCGGAACTGGGCCCAGCGCGAGGCGCCGTCCAGCTCGGCCGCCTCGTACAGCTGGCCCGGGATGGACTGGATGGCGCCCAGGAAGAGCACGAAGTTCAGCCCCAGGTAACGCCAGATCGACGTGCCGGCGAGCGAGTAGTTCACGACGCCGGGGTCACCGAGCCACTGCTGCGTCGCGCCGCCCAGCCCGACCGCCTGCAGCGCGGAGTCGAGCGTCCCGCCCGGCTGGAAGAAGAACAGGAAGATCATGCCGATCGCGACGCCGTTGATGAGGTACGGGAAGAAGATGAAGCCCTTGTAGACGTTGCGCAGGAACGTGCTGAAGCTGAGCACTGTCGCGAAGTACAGCGCCAGGACGATCTGCACGAACGACGCGCCGACGTAGTAGAGGCTGACCTTCAGCACGCCGAAGAGCTCGGGCCGGGTGAAGATCTCCACGTAATTGCCGAAGCCCACGAAGTCCTTGGTGGGGCTCAGACCGTCCCAGTCGGTCACGCTGTACCAGAACATGTTCGCGACCGGGATGTACGTGAACACGACCAGGAACGCCAGCGGCACGATGAGGAACACGTAGGGCGTGACGGGGCCGCGCCGGGGTTTCCGGCGCGGCCTGGCGTTGAGCGTCGCCACGATCTGTTTCAGCCCTTCTGGCCCGGAGTCACTTGAGCTTGGCCCTCGCGGCGGCCCACTTCTTGTTGAGATCGGCGAAGAGCTGGTCCTTCGACTCGTTCTTCGCGCCGCGGGCGGCGTCGACGATCACCTGGCGGTACTTGCCGTCGAAGAGCGCGATCTCGGCCGAGTTGCCGATCTTGTCGGCGAGGCCCTCCTTGCCCTTCGGTGCCGGGTTCAGCTCGATGAGCTCGGTCTTGGCCGCGGTCAGGTCGGCGAGCGTCGACGGCATCGCCGCGCTCTTCAGCGTCGACACCCCGCCCTGGTCGGTGGCGTAGTTCGACTCGTCGGTGAACCAGTCGATCCAGGCCCGCGCGGTCGCCTTGTTCTTCGAGTTGACGTTTATCGCGTTCTTGTAGTCGCCGCCGATGACGGAGTAGAACTTGCCGTTCGTCTGGTGCGGGAACGGCCAGTAGGCGATGTCGTCCTTGCTCGCCGCCGCCTGCTGCATCTGCACGATCGACCAGGAGCCGAGCATCATCGTGGCGATCTTGCCGGTGCCCAGCAGGCCCTTCGACTGCTCCCAGTTGGTGGTCGTCGGGTCCGGCTCCGTGTAGCCGCCCTTCACCGCGTCGTAGAGCAGCGAGTCGATGATGTAGTGCTCCTTGCCGGCGGCCCACGGCGCGTCGTCCTCGGCGAGCTTGGTCACCGCGTCCGGGTCGCCGCTGACCGCGCCGCGGACGCCCTCCCACTGCCCGAGCGGCCACGCCTCCTTGTAGTTCGTGTACAGCGGGATCGCGCCTGTCTTGTCCTTGATGGCCTTGAGTGCGGCCAGGAACTCCTCCGGCGACTTCGGCGGCTCGGTGATGCCGGCCTGGGTCCAGACCTTCTTGTTGAGGACGTACCCCTGCGCGTTGCCGGTGATCGACAGCCCGTAGACCTTGCCGTCGAACGTCTTCTCGTTCGTCACGAACCGGTACTTGTCCTTCAGCGCGTCGACAGTGCCCAGCGGCTCGAAGAACGACTTGAGCTGGTCGTCGGTGACGGAGTTGGGGATGAGCAGCACGTCGCCGTAGTTCTTGGTGTTCATCCGGACCCGCACGTCGCCCTCGTAGTCCGTGATGGCCTCGAACTTGACGGTCGTGCCCGGGTACTTCGCCTCGAACTTCTTCTTGTAGTCCTGGAACACGGTGTTGACGATGTCGGTGCGCTGGGTCAGGACGGTGATCTCACCGCCGATCTTCCCGTCGCCGCCGGCGTCGTCGCTGCCGCAGCCGGTCGCGCCGCCCAGGACCAGGCCCAGGGCGAGCGCTGCGGCGATCATGCTTCTCATGTCGGCTCCAAGTGGGGGGTGTGGTTACTCGGCCCGAATGTTGTCGATGTCGAACGAGCCGCCGCCGGAGATCCACACGTAGATCACGCGCACGTCGGCCAGGGCTGTCGCGTCGCACGATATCGCGGTCGTGAGGTCGATCGAGACGGTTGTCGAGGTGCCGGCGTCGATCCAGCCGAACGTCGACTGGCACCAGGTCCACGCGTCGCCGGTCTGCACCGCGATGCTCGTCGAGGTGCCCGCGGCGGCGGTCCGCAGGTCGTACTTGAGCGTGCCCTTGGCCGACAGGTCGAGCGGGGCCGGCAGCGGCGCGATGCCGAACCAGCCGCCGTCGGCCGCGGTGACCCGCAGCCCGGACGCGCCCTGGGTGTGGAAGTCGGGGGTCGGCGCGACGGTGCCGGCGTTGGCCTGCCAGTTGCCGGGTGCGAACCCGTCGGTGCCGTCCTCGAAGCCGGCGATGAGCAGCGCGTCGCCGGGCCGGGGGCGGACGGTGACCTCGATGCGGGCGGGGTTCGACTGGCGGCCGGCCTCGTCGCGGATCGTGTAGGTGGTCGACGCCTTACCCTGGAAGCCGGCGGCCGGGGTGAACGTCACTGCGCCGGTCGCCGGGTTCAGCGCGAAGGTGCCGCCGCTCGTCGACGTGGCGTCGAGGTGGATGGTGGAGGGCTTCACCCTGGTGCGGTACGCGATGTCGTTCGCGGCCGGCTGCAGGGTGACGGCCTCGTCCCGCAGCGTCTGCGCGGTGTCGTCGTCGGCGACCGGCGGGCGGGACCGCTGGCCGTGGCGCAGCTCGTCGCCCGCGTTGGCGATGGTGGTGCAGACGGGGCTGGGGCAGTACACCGTGAAGCCGTCGTAGTCCGGGTAGTTCGTGCCGTCGTCCTGGACGCCCGACAGGATCCAGTAGAGGAAGCCGTCGAGGTTGTCGCGCACGGCCTCGTCCGTCCACGCCTTGTACGTGAGGTTGCGGGTGGTCTTGTCCTTGATGCCGAACTCGCCGAGCATGACCGGCTTGTGGACCCGGTCGGCGATCTGCGCGTGGGTGCGGATCCACTGGGTGCCCCAGGCCGCGTCCTTGCCCCAGCCGTCCGGGTACAGGTGGAACGAGGCCAGGTCGACGCCCGGCAGCGCGGCCAGGGCGGCGGAGTCGACGCCGTCGGCGCAGTTGATCGTCCAGTCGGAGCTGGTCCGGTCGGTGCACAGGAAGCCCTCGTCACCGACGCCGACGAGGTGGTTGCGGTCCACGCCGTGCATGAACCGGGTCACGTCGTCCGCCCAGTTCACAAGCGTGCGGTCGGTGCAGCTCGCGGAGCGGGGCAGCTGACCCGACCCGCCGCAGCGCGGCTCGTTGGCCAGCTCCCAGGCCAGGACCGTCGGGTCGTTCTTGTACTGCACGCCGGTGAGCGCGTTCGTGCGGTTGAGCACGTGCGCGATCCAGTCCTTGTACCAGCCGCGGATGACCGGGTCGGTGTAGAAGTCGTCGTGGTTGGAGCCGCCCCGCCACTTCACGTACTGGTCCATGCCGCCGAAGTCGCTCCAGTTGTTCGTCAGCGGGATGACCAGGCGCAGACCCTTGTCGTGGGCGGCTTTCAGCACGTAGTCGAGGCGCCCCAGGCCGTCGGGGCCGTCGTTGGCGACGGGCTTGGTGCCGTCGAAGGACAGCAGCGACACGCCGTTCTGCCCCGACTCCATGAAGCCCCAGGTGCGCAGCACGTCGAACCCGGCCGCGGCGGCGTCGCCGAGCACGTCGTCGACCATCTTCCGCGACTGGTAGTGCAGGTAGTAGTTGTTGGACCCGGCGAACCGGAACGTCTTGCCGTCGAGCTTGAGATCGGCCCCCTGCCGGGTCACGAAACCCTTGCCGGCGCCGGTTTCGGTGTTCTCGGCGGCGGACGCGGTCCCGCCGGCGGCGACGAGCACCACCGCGGCGGCCGCGGTCAGAGCCCGCACGAGCAGTCTGGTGTACATCGGTGGCCTTTCTCGGCGAGGGAGGGCGGACGCCCAAGCCGTGAACGTAGTCAGCACCGTGCATGCGTCAACAGCGCCGGTCGCGCACGCTGATCAGCCGGGCTGCGACCCGGAAACTTTCAGCGGAGAGGCGGCGTGGGTTAAGCGGTTAATGCGACCCGACCATACGATCAGAGTCCCGGGCAGTCAAGAAACTCGATAAGCCCCGGCCGCGTCGAACGCGGCCGGGGCTGAGTGGTGGTGCGCGCCTACAGCGACGCAACGGCCCCGGTCAGGTGGCCGGAGCGCAGCCAGTGCGGGATCGCCGGGGCGGCCTGGCGGCGGCGCAGGACGGCCTCGTCGTAGCGGTCCGTGTCGCGGTGCCACTTCAGGACCCCGGCCAGCCAGTTCTCCAGCTCGGTCACGTAGCGATTAAGCGCTTCACGTGCCCGCGGGTCCAGCTCGAAGTGCTCGGCGATCAATGGCAGCTCGGTCGCCGCGATGTGCTCGAACTGGCGCATCCGCTCGGTCATCAGGTCTCGCACGACCTCCACCGCGGCGTCCCGCCCGAGCTGCAGGAAGTGCTGGACGACCAGGACGATGTTGTGGACCTCGCCCTCGTACTGCACCTCCTTCTGGTAGGAGAACAGGTCGTTGACGAAGCAGGCGTAGTCGGCCGCCGCGTTCTCCAGGTTCTGCATCGGCCGCGTGGCGAACAGCGCGTCGGGCAGGGCCCGCTCGTGCGCCAGCCGGGCCAGGCTCATCGTCAGGTCGGAGCCGAACGTGCGGCGGCGCATCTCGATGTAGTCCACCGGGTCCGGGACGCGGCGCAGGCGGTGGTTGTCCAGCTCCCACAGCCAGCTCGTCAGCATCGACTCGACCGCCGCCCGGTAGCGGGCCGCACCGGCCCGGCTCATCGTCGCCGCCGTCCGCGGCCACAGGTCGGCCAGGCCCGCCTCGACCGGGTTGGCCGGGACGATCGCGGCGCCGTCCATGATCTGCGAGAGCCGGGACACGAACAGCCGCGCGCCGGCCAGGTCGCCGGTGGTGCCGTACACCTGCGGGAAGTAGTCGTCACCGTAGGTGCCCCAGCTCAGCCAGCGGGTGCCTTGGACCAGCTCGTCCTGCGTGCCGTCGGGGTCCAGGGCGGCCGCGCACACCGCGAGGTCGATGCCGGCCAGGCTCTCCCGGGTCCACACCATCGTGAAGAAGCCGGCCCGCTGCGACCAGTCGAGCACGTCGCGCCGGGCGTGGTCGAGGTGCCGGTTCTGCCGGGCGGTGAACGGCATGTACAGCTCCGGCACGGGCAGGTGCCCGACCGGCGCGAACGGCGCGGGGGCGACCTGGCGCACCCGGGAGCGCAGGCCGAGCCGGGCCGCGGCCGTGCCCAGGCCGCGCGGGCCGCCGAGCCGCGGCGGCCCCGCCGGTGCGTTCATGTACCGCGAGGAGCGCATGTGCCACTCGTGCCCGCCGGCCTGCCAGTCCTGCAGCCCCTGGGCGTACTTCAGCACCCGCAGCTGCTCCGCCGGGTCGAGCGCGTGCTCGGCGAACAGCGGCTGCAGCTCGGTGAGCACCGTGTGCTCGAACTGCTGCAGCCGGGACGTGAGCAGGTCGTTGGTGGCCTCGGCGGCCTGCTGCGCCGAGTGGCCCAGGAACCGCTCCAGCACCAGCACGCAGTTGGCCAGCTCGCCCTCCTCCTGCGTCTCCCGCTGGTAGGAGAACAGGTCGTTGCGCAGGTGCACGCCGTCGGCGAACGTGTCGCGCAGCACCCGCAGCGGCCGGCTGGCGGCGACCCGGGCCGGGACCTCGGCGCCCGTCGCGTGCTCGACCAGGTTGGCCGACCACGGCGCCCCGCCGACCTTGCGGCGCATCTCGATGTACTCGATCGGGTTGGACACCCGCCCCGCGTTGATGTTCGCCAGCTCCCACAGCGACTCGTCGAGGAGGTTGCGGGTGCTCTCGGCGAAGCGCCGCCGCCAGTCGGCGGTCATGCTCGGGACGGTGCGCGCCCACAGCTCGGCCAGCCCGGCCTCGACCGGGTTCGCCGCCGGCGGGAACGCCGCCGGCTCCGCGGGCATGTACTCGCGCAGCCGCTGCAGGTAGGCCCGCGCCCCGGCCCAGTCCTGGGTGCGCTTGTAGACCTCGAGGAAGTGGTCGTCGAAGAAGAAGACCCAGACGTACCAGTCGGTGACGAGGTCCAGCTCGGCGGCGTCGCACTCCGGGTGGGTGTACGCGCACAGCAGCGCGTAGTCGTGGGCGTCGAAGTCGGCCTCGGTCCAGACGCCGGAGCCCTCGATCATGCCCATCTCCCGGGCCCACGCCTTGGAGTGGGTGCGGGCGGTCTCCAGCGCCGGGTTCAGGCGGGCCGGGTGCGGCTGGTAGAACTCCGGCAGCTGGAACGGTTGCGTGCTCACGTGTGGTGAAACCCTTCAGGAAGCCGCGCCGTCGTCGACGACGCTGGAGAAGACCTCGACGGTGACGCTCTCGCCGCGCTGGAACGGGAACTCCAGCTCGTAGACGGCGAAGAGCATGAGCGCGGACATGGCCGAGAGCATCGCGACGATCGCGAGATACTCGCCGCTGCCCTTGACCCCGAACATGAGCGCGTTGGCCAGGGTCAGCACGTCGCCGACGATCAGCGCCAGCCACATGACCCTCGGCAGGCCGGCGTCGGCGGCGGCCAGCCGCGCGTCGCGGGACACGACGAGCTCCCGCAGCGTGTTGCGGGCCTCGGCCTGCCGGGCGACTGCCGCATCGTCGCCCGCTCCGGACGGGGAGCCGACCGGCTGGTCGACGGCCCGCCAGAGCTGGGCGATGACGCCGCTGCCGGCCCGCCCGACGGGCTCGCCCCGGGCCATCGCCGGCCACTCCTGCCGCTCGACGATCTGGACGTACTTCGCCGTCTGCGCCTTGAGCGCGGCGGTCTGCCCGGCCGGCAGCGTCTCGGCGTAGCGGTCCAGGTCGACGATCGCGCGCGCCTCGGCCCGGCTGCTGTCCTGGGCGGCGTCCCCGGCCTCCCACACGCTGACGATCACAAACGTCATGAGGATCGCGTAGAGCACCCCGATGATCGCGAAGGCGATGCCGGCGACGTCGTTGTTCTCCTGCCGGTCGGCGACCGGCACCCACCGCTGCACGGCCAGCCCGGCGACGACGGCGACCGCGACGGCCACGGCCACCACGAGCAGCCCGCCGATCAGGATCTCGCCGTTCACCGCCCGCCTCCGTCCGCTACAGTGACAACGCGCAAAAGCGACAAATCGACCTCGGGGGCCCCTATGCCGGGAGTACAGCTGCGGCGATTGGCCGTCACCGCTCTGGCCGTGACGCCGACGCCCCTGGTGCCGATCGCGCCGCTGCCGCCGGGCCTGGTCTGGGTCGGCCAGGCGCCGGGCGTCACCGGATCGACACTGCACACCGCCACCGGCCAGGTCCGGCTGCGGTACTCCCTCAACGCCATGGCCTGCGGACGCGACGGCCTGCTCACCGCGCTGGCCACCGAGCTGGACGGCAGGCGCCTGCCCGACGCCCCGCACCTGGTCCGCGTCACGACCGCGGGTGCCGTCACCGATCTCGGCCCCGCGCCCGGCCGCCAGGACCTCGTCGCCGGGTACGGCGCCGCGATGGCCACCGCCCCCGACGGCTCCACCGAGCTCCTGGTGACCACCGGCGACCGGCTCCGCCCGCTGCGCCTCTCCCCCGGCCCGCCCGCGCCGCTCGCGTCGCACGCGCTGCCGGACCTGCCGTACGCCGGCGACTGGGCCACCGACCCCCGCACCGGCGAGCTCGTCACCGTCGTGTCCATGGCCGGGGTGGCCCGCGTGGTGCGGCTGCGCTGGGACGCGGCGACAGGCGTCGGCGCCGTCGACACCACCACCGTGCCCGCGCTGCCGCCCAGCTCGGCGTACGGCGGGGTCGCGGTGCTGGCCGACGGCTCCATCGCGGCCGTGTTCAACCGCAACGCGGGCCCCGGCGCCGGGGCCGGGACCGGGCGGGCACCGATGGGCGGGGCGCTGTACCGCATCACCGGCACCAGGGCCACGAAGCTGGCCGACCTGGGCCCGCTGACGTCCTCCGACGCCGCCACGTGCCCGGTGCCGTCGCCGCCACCACAGCCGCCGGTCGCGGCCCGGGCGGTGCCCACGACCCCGCCGCCGGCGACCGCTGCCGCGGCCACGCCCGCGCCGGCCGCCGCTGCGGTGCGCACGACGCCTCCGGCGAAGCCACCAGTGCGCAGCCGGGGTCCGTCGCCGTCGCCGAGCGCACCCGGGCCGACGCCGTCGAGGAAGCCGGCGTTCGTGCCCACGACCGTGGCGCTGGCGGCGAGCGAGGCCCGACACCGCATCGGCTCGCGGTACATCCCGGTCGTCGGCGCGCTGATGGTCGCCGCGGTCGCCGTCGCCCGCCTCGTGCGCCGGAACCGCCGGTAGCCGCCCGGCCGCGGCCTCATGCCCGGACCGCCGGTGGCAGCGCGAACTGGAGGTGCTCGGCCGCGACCGCGCGCTCCTGCACCGTCACCGGCCCCCGCGCCCGCAGCACCTCGATCACCTCGTCGACCAGCCGCGGCGGCGCCGACGCCCCCGCGGACAGCCCGACCACGCGCGCCCCGGCCAGCCACTCGGCCCGCACCCCGCGCACGTCGTCGATGAGGTGCGCCGGCGTGCCGAGGCGCCGGGCCAGCTCGACCAGCCGCTGCGAGTTCGACGAGTTCGCCGAGCCCACGACGAGCACCACGTCGGCGTCGCGGGCGATCGCCTTCACCGCCTCCTGCCGGTTGGTGGTGGCGTAGCAGATGTCGTCCGACCCGGGCCCGCGCAGCCTGGGAAACCGGGCCCGCAGCGCGGCCACGACCTCGGCCACCTCGTCGGCCGCGAGGGTGGTCTGGGTGAGGTACGAGACCCGCTCCGGGTCCTCGACCTCCAACGCCGCCACCCCGGCGACGTCGGCGACGAGCACCGTACGCCGCGGCGCCTCGCCCAGGGTCCCCTCGACCTCCTCGTGCCCGGCGTGCCCGACGAGGATGACGGTGTCGCCCCGCCCGGCGAACCGCCGCGCCTCGGCGTGCACCTTGGTGACGAGCGGGCAGGTGGCATCGACGACAGCGAGCCCCCGCCGGTCGGCCTCGGCCCGCACGGCCGGCGACACGCCGTGCGCGGAGAACACGACGGTGGCCCCGTCCGGCACCTCGTCCAGCTCGTCCACGAACACCGCGCCGCGCGCCTCGAGCGCGGCCACGACGTGCGAGTTGTGCACGATCTGCTTCCGCACGTACACGGGGTGCGCCCGCTGTTCGAGCGCCTTCTCGACGATCTCCACGGCCCGCTCGACCCCGGCGCAGAACGATCGCGGCGCCGCGAGCAGCACGGTGAGCCCGTCCGCCACCGCCCCGCCCGCGTGCACGTCGTGAGCGCCGCTCACCGGTCCCGCCGGGTGGCCAGGCGGGCCAGGGCGATGAGCTCCGCCTCGGTGCGGGGGTCGGGCTCGGCGGCGGCCAGGGCCTCGACCGCGCGGGCCAGCAGGTCGTCGGCGTGGGCCTGGGCCCAGAGGCGGGCGCCGGCCGCCTCGATCAGGCCGGCCTCGCCGCTCAGATCGTCAGGCGCCGGGGCCGCGTAGGAGACGCCCAGCGCATTGCCGGCATCGGTACCGCTCGTCAGCGCCGCCACCACCGGCAGGGACTTCTTGCGGCTGCGCAGGTCCGAGTGCACGGGCTTGCCGGTGACGGCCGGATCGCCCCAGATGCCGAGCAGGTCGTCGGCGAACTGGAAGGCCAGGCCCAGGTCCTCCCCGAACTGGGCCAGGCGCAGCACCTGCGCCGGGCGGCCGCCGCCGAACAGGGCGCCGATCGCGCACGCGCAGCCGAGGAGGGCGCCGGTCTTGGCCGAGGCCATCGCCAGGCACTCGTCGACGCCGACGTCGTCGCGGCGCTCGAAGTCCAGGTCGGCGCTCTGGCCGTCGAGGAGGCGCTGGACGGCGGCGCCGAGCATGCCCGTGGCCCGTGTCGACGCCGGGTGGGCACCGGCCGCCAGCACGTCCATGGCCAGAGCCAGCAGGGCGTCGCCGGCCAGGATGGCGGCGCTGGTGCCGAAGACGCTCCAGGCGGTGGCCCGGTGCCGGCGGGTGGCGTCGCCGTCCATGACGTCGTCGTGCAGGAGCGAGAAGTTGTGCACGAGCTCGACGGCGACGGCCCCGGACACCGCGTCGAGGTCGGTGCCGCCGGCCGCGAGGGCCCCGCCGAAGACGAGGGCCGGGCGCAGCGCCTTGCCCGCGTCCGCCCGCGTCGGGGTGCCGTCGGGGTCCCACCAGCCGAAGTGGTAGCCCGCGATGCGCCGCATGGACGACGGCAGCGTGTCGACGGCGGCGCGCAGGGCCGGGTCGACCAGGCGCCGGGCCTCGGCCAGCTGGACCTGGGCGGTGCGCGGGTCGGCGATGACGGCGACCACTGTCAACCTCCAAAGCCGGCGCCGGCCGGCTGCGTCTTCGGCGATGCCTGGGCCGCCCGGCAGTCGACGTGCTCGAGGATGCCCAGCGCGTCCGGGACGAGGACGGCGGCGCTGTAGTAGGTGCTGACCAGGTACGAGATGAGGCCCCGCCCGTCGATGCCCATGAAGCGGGCGTTCAGCCCCGGCTCGACCTCGTCGGGCAGACCGGTCCGGCGCAGGCCGACGACGCCCTGGTCATCCTCGCCGGTGCGCATGGCGATGATCGACGTGGTGCCGCACCCGCCGATCGGGATCTTGTCGCACGGCAGGATCGGGATGCCGCGCCACGAGCTGAAGGGCCGGCCCTCGTACTGCACCGGCGGCGGGTACAGGCCACGGGCGGAGCACTGGCGGCCGAACGCGGCGATCGCCTTGGGGTGCGCGAGCAGCACCCGCGTCTTGCGCCGGCGGGAGACCAGCTCGTCGAGGTCGTCCGGGGTGGGCGGGCCGCTGCGGGTCGAGATGCGCTGGCGCAGATCGGCGTTGTGCAGCAGGCCGAAGTCGCGGTTCACGAGCAGCTCGCGCTCCTGGCGCTCGCGCAGGGCCTCGATGGTCAGCCGCAGCTGCTGCTCGACCTGGTCCATCGGCTGGTTGTAGAGATCGGCGACCCGGGTGTGCACGCGCAGCACGGTCTGGGCGACGCTGAGCTCGTACTCGCGCGGGCCCAGCTCGTAGTCGACGAAGGTGCCCGGCAGCACCGGCTCCCCGGCGTGCCCGGCGGCGACAGCGATCTCGGCCTCGCCGTGCCGGTTGGCCCGCCGCTCGCGCTCCTGGACCTTCTCGCGGTGCTGGGCGATGTGCCCGCCGAGCGGCGTCTGGGCGCGCAGCCGGTCGATCTCGTACGCGGGCAGCGCCAGCAGTGTCGTCGGCGTCGCCGTGCGCACGGTGAACGCCCAGGCGTGCTGGGCACCCTCGAAGACGCCGTCGCCGAAGAAGTCGCCGTCGGTGAGGACGCCGAGGAGCGACTCCTCGCCGTAGCGGCCCCGGCCGAGCTGGCGCACGCGGCCGCGCACGATGAGGTACACCCGGTCGGCGGGCTGCCCGGCGGTCACGACCGTCTCGTCGGGGCCGAGCTCCAGCTGCTCGAAGCGCTCGGCGAGGGCGCTGAGCACCGACTCGTCCTCGAGCTCACGCAGCGGCGGCAGCTCGCGCAGCTCCTGCGGGATGACCCGGACGGCCGCGCCCTGGCTGGTGAACGTGACCCGGCCGTCACCGAGGGCGTAGGTGAGCCGCCGGTTGACCCGGAACGCGCCGCCCTCGGCCTCGACCCAGGGCAGGGCCCGCAGCAGCCATCGGGGCGAGCTGCCCTGGGTCTGCGGAATCGATTTGGTGGTCGTCGACAGGGTCCGGGCGGCCTGGGTGGAAAGGCTGCGCCGGTCCTGCCCGGCCTCAGTTCTCACGGCCGATTTCCACATTTTCGAGAATGGCCAGGGCGTCGGGCACGAGCACCGCCGCGGAATAGTAGGCGCTCACCAGATACGAAATGATCGCCTGTTCGCTGATGCCCATGAAACGCACGGAAAGCCCGGGCTCGTATTCGTCGGGAATACCGGTCTGGTGCAGGCCGATGACGCCCTGCTGCTGTTCGCCGGTGCGCATGAGCATGATGGACGTGGTGCGGGTGTCGCTGATGCCGATCTTGTTGGACGGGAAGATCGGGACGCCGCGCCAGGCCGGCACCTGGTGGCCGCCGACGTCGACGCTCGTCGGGTAGACGCCCCGGCGACTGCACTCGCGGCCGAACGCGGCGATCGCGCGCGGGTGGGCCAGGAAGAACGACGGCTCCTTCCAGACCATCGACAGCAGCTCGTCCATGTCGTCCGGGCCGGGGGCGCCGCCGCGGGTGTAGGTGCGCTGGGCGAGGTCGGCGTTGTGCAGGAGGCCGAAGTCGCGGTTGTTGACGAGCTCGTGCTCCTGGCGCTCGCGCAGGGCCTCGATGGTCAGCCGCAGCTGCTGCTCGACCTGGTCCATCGGTTTGTTGTAGAGGTCGGCGACGCGGGTGTGCACGCGCAGGACGGTCTGGGCGACGCTGAGCTCGTATTCGCGGGGCGCGGGCTCGTAGTCGACGAACGTGCCGGGCAGGACGGGCTCGCCGTCGTGGCCGGCGGCCAGGTCGATCGCGGCCTCGCCGTGGTCGTTCGTCGCCTTCGGCGGCTCGCTCTGCATCCGCCGGATGTGCTCGCGCAGCGAGTCGGCCTGCCCGTTCATCTGCATCAGGGCCTGGCGGTTGAGGGTGAGCACGGTGCAGCCCGTCAGCGCCTTGGCGGTGAAGTCCCACTGGGTCATGCCGAGGTCGGTGAGGATCTCGGAGCCGAAGTGGTCGCCGTCGGCCAGCACGCCGAGGACCGTCTCCTCGCCGTACTCGCCGGCGCCGATCTTGTTCACCTTGCCGTGGGCGATGAGGAAGACCCGGTCGGCGGGCTGGCCGCGGCTGACGATGATGTCGCCGGCCGCGAACTCCTGCTGCACGAACCGCTCGGCGAGGGAGCGCAGCGCGTTGACGTCGTCGAAGCCGCGCAGCGGCGGCAGCTCGCCGAGCTCCTGCGGGATGACCTGTACCTGGGGTCCGGTGGAGACGAACGTGACCCGGCCGTCGCCGACGGCGTAGCTGAGGCGGCGGTTCACCCGATACGCCCCACCGCCCGCCTGCACCCAGGGCAGGAGCTTGAGCAGCCAGCGGGAGGTGATCTCCTGCATCTGCGGCACGGACTTCGTCGTCGTGGCCAGGTTGCGGGCGGCGGCGGTGCTGAGGCTGAGGCGGCGCTGCTCATCGCGCTCCTGGGAATTTTGATCGGTCGATTCGAGCAGGGTCATTGTTCTTTTCCAATCCGTTTGTGGGCAGGGTGCAGCGACGCTGCAAAAGGGAATGGATTTCGACCGGCCGCGCGAATTCGTTCGGGCGCCGCCGAGCCGCAACGAGAACAAGTATGCCGAAGCAGCCCAACCGTTCGGGCAGTAAACACGAAACGGGTGGCTATTTTTCGGGTGACGGCTAGCCGCTCATTTGCACACGTGCCGGGTTTCCGGCATCTTGCAACTGTCGGGTTCTTTACTGCCCGGTCATTCGAAGCGGGCCGGGTCGCCCGCGCCGACCCGCAGGATCTGCGGCTCGTCCTCGGAGAGGTCCACGACAGTGGTGGGCTCGGTGCCGCACTCGCCGTCGACGACCGCGTCGAGCTGGTGGTCGAGGCGGTCCTTGATCTCCCAGCCCTGGGTCATCGGCTCGTCCTCGCCGGGCAGCAGCAGGGTCGAGGAGACGAGCGGCTCGCCGAGCTCGGCCAGCAGCGCCTGGGTGACCGTGTGGTCGGGGATGCGCACGCCGACGGTGCGCTTCTTCGGGTGCAGCAGCCGCCGCGGCACCTCCGGGCTGGCCGGCAGGATGAACGTGTAGCTGCCCGGGGTGACCGCCTTGACCAGCCGGAACACCGAGTTGGAGATCTGCACGAACTGCCCGAGCTGGGCGAAGTCGCGGCACATGAGCGTGAAGTGGTGCCGGTCGTCGAGCCGGCGGACCTCGCGGATGCGGGCCAGGCCGGGGTGGCTGCCGAGCTGGCACCCGAGGGCGTAGCAGGAGTCGGTCGGGTACGCGATCAGGCCGTCCTCGCGCAGCACCGCCACGATCTGCTGCAGCAGCCGCGGCTGCGGGTTGTCCGGGTGCACGTCGAAGTACCTCGCCACACCATCAGCCTACGGCCGGGCCTGCGCGTTCAGAACGGCAGGACGTCCTCGCGCGCCGGTGGGCTCAGGCGGCGCCACACCACCAGGACGAACCCGGCCAGCAGCGCCAGCATCACGATGCGCAGCGAGGTGAACATGATGGTGGTGTGGTTGACGGCGAGCGCGTCCTCGACGAACGCGAACCGCTCGGAGGGGCGGGTCTCGTCGCGCGCGGCCTCGGCGAAGAGATACACGACGAGCGGGATCAGGGCCAGCCGCCAGCCGATGTACGTCCAGTGGCGCAGCACGACCCGCCGGTCCCGGCCGAGCTTGTCGGCGACGCGCCCGACGGCCCCGAACCAGACGGCGAACATCAGCAGTGTCACCCACAGCGCGACGCTGACGGCCGAGCCGACCCGGTCGACCAGGGCGAACACCGCCTGCGCGCCGGTGGCCTGCAGGTAGTCCTCCTCGATGGCGTACTGCCGCAGGACGGCATCCTCGCGGCGCAGGACGAGCACGTCGACGACGAGCAGCACGATGTGCACGGCGGTGACCGTGAGCAGGATCCAGGTCAGGATGCGCAGCGCGGCCGGGGGCCGGTCGTCGATGACCTCGTCGTCCTCGTTCCCGTCCTCGTCGTCGTCCTCGCCGCCCCCCGGGCCGGTGCGGCGGGACTGCTCGGGGATCCTCGCCGTGAGGGCCTCCGGCGGCGGCAGCGGCACGGTGTCGGCCGTCGGGTCCGGGGCGGGTTCGAAGGCCGCGCCGCCGCCCACGAGGGCCGCGACGAAGTCGGCGGAGGGGACGCCGCCGTGCTGCAGGCAGAGGTATCGACCGTTGGTGTCGTGCCCGGGGGCACCGCACGTCACGCAAACCATCGACACAAGAACCGCAGCCTAGTCGGCAACAACCAACATCGCCTGCCCCGGTTCGGCCGAACCACCCGGCTGTTCGGCTCGGATCACCGCGGTGACCTCCGCATTCCACCCGCGGACCCACCCGGCGTGCCGGGCCGCTCACCCTGCGGGAGGTCTACCAGGCCCACGCCTCCACTGCGGCGACGACCGCCTCACGAGCGGTGACCGGGGGCCGGCCGAGGAGGGTCGCCAAATCGACAGTGGGGGTGTTCGCCCAGCCCGCGCGAATACTCGCATATAGGGCGAGGAGCTGGTCCGCGGCGGCCGGCGGGAAGCCCTTGGCGACCGCCCGGTCACGGAAGGCGGCCGCGGGCTCGGGCCGGTACTGGATGCCGGGACCGGCCAGCTGCGCCAGCTCGTCCCAGCCGATCGCGTCCGGCCCGGTGAGGTCGTAGGTCCGCCCGTCGTGCTCGCCGGCCTCGGCGGCCAGGACGTGGGCGGTCGCCTCGGCCTGGTCCCCGGCCGCCCCGACGGCGAGGCGGGCGTCCCCGGCCGGGGCGGTCAGCACGCCGTCGCGGCGGGCCGCGAGGACGTCGCGGGCCAGGGCGGCGGCCAGGCCGTAGCCGACCCGCACGATCGTCCAGGCCACCGGCAGGGCCCGGACGGCCCGCTCGGTCCCGGCGAAGTCGGCGGTGGACGCCAGCGTGCTGCGCTCGGTGTCGGTCCAGCCGGTGACCACCACCCGGCGGGCCCCGGCGGCGACGGCCGCGGCGATCGCGCCGCGCAGCTGCGGGCCGCGGACCTCGGGCGCGGCGCCGTAATAGGTGCCGTTGACCAGTACGGTATCGGCGCCGGCGAACGCCGCGGGCAGGGTGTCGGACCGGCCGAAGTCGGCCTGGCGCACCGCGACGCCGAGGCCGGCCGCCCGCTGCGGATCGCGCACGCTGACGGCGACGCGGGCCGCGGGCACGAGGTCGAGCAGCCGTTCGGTGACGAGGCGGCCGAACGGCCCGTTGGCTCCGGTCACGATAATCATGCGATCACGTCCTTCCGGGACGGTCCACAACCGGGGCAAGCGCCCCGCTTACGACAGTAGCGGGGCGCTAGCCCCGTTTCAAGGGGGTGGTCCCGCCGTGCCTCGAGCCGACGCCGTGCGCAACCGGCAGCGCATCCTGGCCGCGGCCCGGACCGCGTTCGCGGAGGACGGCCCGGGGGTGAGCCTCGACGACGTCGCCCGCCGGGCCGGGGTCGGGCCGGGCACCGTGCACCGGCACTTCCCCACCAAGGACGCCCTGTTCACGGCGGTGATCACCGACCGGCTCCAGGAGCTCGCCGGGCTCGCCGCCGACGGGGCCGGGGCCGCCGACGCGGGCGCCGCGTTCTTCGCGTTCCTCACCCGGATGGCCGGCGAGGCCGCGCAGAACCTGGCGCTCTCGGCCGCCATCACCGACCGGGCCGGGATCGGCGAGGCGATCCAGGCGGCCGGCCGGGACCTCGAGGCGGCCATCGCCGTCCTGCTCCACCGGGCCCAGGCGGCCGGGGCGGTCCGGGCCGACCTCGACCCGGCCGAGCTGCACGCGGTCATCGCCGGGGCGGTGGTGATGGAGCAGCGGCTGCCGGCCGCGTCCAAGGGCCGCGGCCTGCGCCTGATCGCCGACGGCCTGGCTCCGTGATCACGCAGTTCACCCCGCGGCCGGGCGTGCTCGACCTCGGGTGGGGCCATCCGCGGCCGGACCTGCTGCCGGTGGCCGGGTGGCGGCGCGCGACGGCGTCGGCGCTGGAGGAGTACACCTGGCAGGCACTGACCTATGGCGCCACGGCCGGACCGGCGCCGCTCGTCGAGTGGCTCGGCGCGCATCTCCCCGGGGCCGATGCGGGCTCGTTCGGGCCCGGGGAGTGCTTCGTGACCGCCGGCGCCTCGCAGGCCCTCGCGCTCGCCGGTGCCGTGCTCGTCCGGCCGGGCGACGTGGTGCTGGCCGCGGCGCCGACCTACCACCTCGCGTTCACGCCGATCCGCGACCTCGGCGCCACGCTGCTGCCCGCGCCGGGCGACGGCGACGGCCCCGACCCGGACGCCACGGCCGCGCTGGTGGACCGGCTGCGCCGGGAGGGCCGGCGGGTGACGGCGCTGTACCTCGTGCCGACGTTCGCCAACCCGTCCGGGACCAGCCTGCCCCCGGACCGGCGGGCCGCGCTGATCCGGTTCGCCCAGCGCAGCGGCGTCACGATCATCGAGGACGACACGTACCGCGAGATGGCCTACGACGGTCCGGCCCCGCCGTCGCTGTGGAGCCGCAGCGGCGGCGACGGCGTGGTGCGGCTGGGCTCGTTCGCGAAGACCGTGGCGCCCGGCCTGCGCCTCGGCTGGATCAACGCCGGGGCCGGGACCGTACGCTCGATCGCGGCCCTGGGCCACGTCCACAGCGGCGGCGGCGTCAACCACACCAACGCCCTGGCCATGGCCGCGTTCGGGCGGTCCGGGGACTACGACCGGCACCTGGCGCGCGTCCGCGACGCCTACCGCGAGCAGCGCGACGCGCTCGCCCGGCACCTGCGGGCGGCCGCGCCGGAGCTCGCGTTCACCCTCCCGGCCGGCGGCTGGTTCCTCTGGGTCCACCTCCCGCCGGGCCTGACCGCCGAGGCACTGCAGTCACGGGCCGAGCACCACGGCGTCGGGTTCGCCCCGGGCCCGCTGTTCTACTGCGACGGGGCGGGCGGCTCGCAGTACATCCGCCTGGCGTTCTCGATGCTCCCGCCGGACGACCTGGCCACGGCCGCGCACCGCCTGGCCGCCGCCGTCACAGCGCGACAGCGATGACCGCCCCGACCGCCAGGTGCACGACCGCGGTGACCCAGACGGCCGGCTGCGGCTCCGGGCGCACCAGCAGCTCCCCCAGCCGCCCCGGCGTGCACAGGTCGGTGACGACGAACGCGGCGGTCATGACGAGCAGCCCCAGCAGCCCGTACCCGACCATCGCGGCCAGCCCCGGCCCGAACTCCCCGTGCGCCCCGCGCACCGCCGCGACGGCGATCGTCGCGACAGCGGCGAGCGTGGACCCGAGCACCACCGCCGCGTTGGCGTTGCGCTCGGCCCACACGAGGTGGCGCAGCGACCCCGGCGTGGCCACGTCGACGAGCATCGCGCCGATGCCCATGAGCACGATGGCGATCACCGCGAACCCCAGCGTCACGGCGAGCCCGGTCAGCAGCTCCATCAGCGCTCCACTCGGGTTGTCCTGGCCCGACAAGGTACCAACCGCGGGCACGCCCTTCGTGTCGTCGGCGATGTCGCCCGCCGCGACCACCAGGTGTTCGCCGACCCGGTCCGCAGCGGCAGAATTTTCCCTGCGGAAGCTGTCCGGTTCGGCGGTCCCCGTTCGTCACCAGGGCGTGACGTCACCGAAGCGAGAGGAAACACCCTGATGCAGTACATGATGTTCGTCTGCAGCGACGCCGAGCCCGACACCGACACCGCGCCCGAGCCCGACATCCACGCGTGGGTCGCCGAGAACGACGCCAAGGGCCGCCGGGTCCTCGGCAGCGTCCTGGCCCCGCCCGCGTCGGCGACGACGGTGCGCGTGCGCAACGGTGAGCTGCTGGTGACGGACGGGCCGTTCGCGGAGACGAAGGAGGTCATCTTCGGCTTCGACATCCTCGACTGCGCCGACCTCGACGAGGCCCTCGCCGTGGCCCGGGCGCACCCGATGGCCCGCGGCGGGCGCATCGAGCTGCGACCGCTCGTCGACCTGCCGGAGTGACACCGGACAGCGCGGACCCGGCCGGGCCGCTGCCCCGTCCCGGCCGGACCGAGGCCGCCGTCGCGGGGGCGGCCTCGGCCTACCCGCGCATCGTCGGGGCGCTCATCCGGCTGACCGGGGACTGGGACCTGGCCGAGGACTGCGCGCAGGAGGCGCTGGCCGCCGCGCTGCAGCGGTGGCCGTCGTCGGGCGTGCCGGACAACCCGGCCGCCTGGCTCATGACCACCGCCAAGCACCGCGCGATCGACGTCCTGCGCCGGGCCAGTGTCGAGCAGCAGAAGCTGCGGGATCTGGGGGTACTCGCAGTCGCCGCCGACCCCGAGGAGTCCTACGGCTTCGACGACGACCGGCTCCGGCTGATCTTCACCTGCTGCCACCCCGCGCTGCCCCTCGAGGCGCGGGTGGCGCTGACCCTGCGGACGATCTGCAACGTGCGCACGGCCGACCTCGCCCGCGCCTTCATGGTCACCGAGGCCACGATGACCCGCCGGCTGACCCGGGCGAAGACGAAGATCGCCCAGGCCGGCATCCCGTATCGCGTGCCCCAGGGCGCCGACCTGACCGAGCGCCTGCCCGGCGTCCTGGGCGTGCTCTACGTCCTGTTCACCAACGGCTACAACGCCGACGGCACGCCCGCCTTCGCCGACGAGGCCATCCACCTCACCCGGATGCTGCGCAACCTGCTGGCCAACCTCTCCCCCGCTCCGGACCTGGCCGAGGTCACCGGCCTGCTGGCGCTGTTCCTGTTCCAGCACTCGCGCCGCCGCGCCCGCGCGTCCGCCGACGGCCGGCTGCTGAGCCTGGACCGGCAGGACCGGGCACTGTGGGACTGGGACGCGATAGGCGAGGGCCGGGCCCTGCTCGACGGCGCGGGCCACGGCCCGTACTCGCTGCAGGCCCGCATCGCCGCCTTCCACGCGACGACCGGCGACACCGACTGGGCCGGGGTGGCCGCCTGCTACGACGCGCTGTGGGCGCGGCAGCCGACGCCGGTGATCGCGCTCAACCGGGCCTTCGCGCACGGGTACGCGTACGGCCCGGCGGTCGGCCTGGAGCTGCTGGCCGCGGCCCGGGCGGGCGGGGCCCTCGACGGGTGGCCGCACGCGGTGGCGGCCGAGGCGGACCTGACGTCCCGGCTGGGCGACCGCGCGCGGGCGGCCGGGCTGTTCCGCGAGGCCGCCGCCCTGGCCCACGGCGACGCCGAGCGCGCCGCACTCCTGGAGCGCGCGGCGGCCGAGGATCAGTGATCGGTGCGGGCGCCCATCGCCTCGGCGAACGCCGCCACGGCGGGGTGCTGGGCCGCGCCCGCGCGGAAGGCGAGGCGGGTCCGGCGCCGGGTCTCCAGCGGGGTCAGCACGACGCCGGCCGGGACACCGGTGGCCGCGAGCTCCGGGACGAGCGCGACGCCCTGCCCGGCGGCCACGAACGTCAGGACCGTCACGAAGTCGTCGGCGTGGTGGCGCACCCGCGGGATGAACCCGGCGGCCTCGCAGGCCCGGACGGTCATCGTGTGGCACAGCGTCCCCGGGCTGGCCAGGATCCAGGGCTCGTCGCGGCAGCCGGGCAGGTCCCGGGCCTCGGCCGCCGCCACGTAGATCGTCTCGTCGAGCAGGGCCACGGTGCGCAGGGCCGGGTCGGGCTCGATGGGCACGAGGTCGTAGTCGTGGACCAGTGCCACGTCAAGGGTGCCGTCCCGGAGCAGGTGCGGTACGACCGCCGGGTCGAACTCGTGCACGGAGAGCTCGAGGCGCGGATGGGCCTCGCCGAGCGCGACGAGGGCGGGTGGCAGCAGGGTGCGCATCGCGGTCGGGAACGCGCCGATGCGCAGCGGCCCGCACAGCCCGTCCCGGCCGGCCGCGAGCGCGGCGGCGGCCCGTTCCAGTGCGGCCAGGACCTCCTCGGCGTGCTGGACGAGGGTCCGTCCGGCCGGCGTCAGCGCCACCCGCCGCCCGGTCCGCTCCAGCAGGGGTACGCCCGCCTCCCGCTCCAGCACCGCGAGCTGCTGGGACACCGCCGACGGCGTGTAGGTGTGGGCCGCGGCGACGGCGGCGATGGTCCCGTGCTGGGCGAGGTCCCGCAGCAACCGCAGCCGGCGCACGTCGAGCATCACCTGACCTTACGCTCAACCGCAGAATCGTGAACTGGTTCTGGCGCTTCTGCTCGCCGATCCTTGACGCATGCACCTGTCCGGCATCTTCATCCCGCTGATCACGCCGTTCACCGCCGACGGCGCGGTGGACCACAAGGCCCTCTACGACCTGGCCACCGACACCACCGCGCACGGCGCCGCCGGCCTGGTGGTGCTGGGCACGACAGGCGAGCCGGCGACCCTGACCCCGGCCGAGCGCACCGCCGTCCTGGAGACGGCCTCGTCGACCGGCGCCCCGTTACTCGTCGGCGTGGGCGGCAGCGCCACCGCGGCCACTGTCGCCGAGGTCGCCGCCCTCCCGCCGGACGTGACGCCGATGGTCGTCGTGCCGCCCTACACGCGCCCGGGCGAGGCCGGCGTGCTGGCCCACTTCCGCGCGGTGGCCGCGGCCGCGAACGCCCCGATCGTGATCTACCACGTCCCGTACCGCACCGGCCAACCCCTGCCGGCCGACGCGATCCTGGAGCTGGCGGCCATGGCGAACGTGGCCGGCCTGAAGCTCTCCGACGGCCCGATCACCCCGGCCACTGTCCGCCTCCTGGCCGCGGCCCCGCCGCACTTCGCCGTCCTGGGCGGCGACGACGCGCTGATCTCGCCGCTGCTGGCGCTGGGCGCGCACGGCGGCATCCTGGCCTCGGCCCACGTGGCGACGGCGCAGTTCGTGGCCCTGCACGACGCCTGGCGGTTCGGCGACGTCGACACGGCCCGCCCGCTGGGCCACCGCCTGGCCGCCCTGTCGGAGGCGCTCTTCGCCGAGCCGAACCCGGCCGTCGTCAAGGCCGTCCTGCACGCCCAGGGCCGGATCTCCAGCCCCGCGGTCCGGCTCCCGCTCCTGCCGGCCACCGCCGCCGCGCGCGGGCGCGCCCTGGAGCTGCTGGCGCGGCTCTGACCCGCGGCGGGTCAGGCGTCGGGCTTCTCCTCGCGCCGGCGGAGCTCCTCCTCGCGGCGGCGCAGGTCGGCCTCCCACTTGGAGAACATCTCCTCGTCGGCCCGGCGGGTCTTGGCCAGGCTGCGCAGGAACTCGGGGTCGTCGTCCGGGGCCGCGGCGCGGGCGGCGCGGGGGCGCTGGTCCTCGGGGAAGCCGCTGCCGGGGCGCCACTGGGAGCCGGCGCCGGCCCGGGCGGGCTGCTGGGGGCGGCCGGCGACGAACCAGGCGATCCAGCCGACCGGCGAGAACAGCAGGATGATGAAGACCCAGGCGACCTTCGGCAGGTTGCGGATCGCGAACTCGTCGGTGGACAGGCAGTCGATGACCGCCCAGACGAGCATGACGAGGTCGATCAGGAAGAGGAGTCCATAGAGGCGAACCACGCCGGACATCGTGCCGGAACCCGGGTCCGCTGTCCGTCCCGTGACCGAGTTGTAATGGTTCTGGAGCAGACCGATCGACTCCGGCTGAGCACCCGTCAACCGGTGAGGATCACCCGCAGATGGCCGAGGTCCAGCTCGCCGCGGCGCAGCCGGGTGAGGTCGCTCCACTGGGCGTCGACGCAGACCAGCAGCGCGCGGCCGGCGGACTCGGGGCGGCGGGGCTTCCCGGCGGACTCGGCGGCCGGCGCACCCTCGGCGCACAGGGCGATGCGCCCGGCGCCGAGCCGGGAGCGCACGTCGGACCAGCGGGCCGCCGGGAAGCGCAGCGTGTCGAGCGCCAGGACCAGATCGCACGGCAGGCCGCGCTCGTCGCGCAGCGGGAAGGCGACGAGCGTGCGGTCGGCCAGCAGCCCGGCCAGGGCCAGCATGCGCAGGGCGGCGCGGCGGGTGACCCGCAGTTCGCCGCTCGACGTGAGGACGCCCGGCAGGGGGCGGGCCGGGCGCAGCACGCGATACGTGTACGGGCCGGCCTGGACGTCGTCGCGGCGGGCCGGTCGGGTGCGTACGCGGGGTACGACATAGGCTTTCGAACCATGGTGCGCATCGAACGGCTGGTCACGGCGGGCACGTTCTCGCTCGACGGTGAGACCTTTGACGTCGACAACAACGTCTGGATCGTCGGCGACGACACGGAGGCGATCGTCGTCGACGCCGCCCACGACGCCGCGGCGATCGTCGACGCGCTCGGTGGTCGCCGCCTGGTCGCGATCGTGTGCACCCATGGTCACGACGACCACATCGATGCCGCGCCCGAGGTGGCGCTGCGCACCGGCGCGCCGATCCTGCTGCACCCCGACGACCTGCCGCTGTGGCACATGAAGCACCCCGCTCTCGAGCCGAACACGCACCTTGCCGACGGGCAGACTATCGATGTCGCCGGTGCCGCGCTGACCGTCCTGCACACGCCCGGGCACAGCCCCGGCGCGGTCTGCCTGCACCTGCCGGAGCAGGGCGTGCTGTTCTCCGGTGACACGCTGTTCGAGGGCGGGCCGGGCGCGACCGGCCGGTCCTTCTCCGACAAGCCGACGATCCTGCGCTCCATCACCGAGCGGCTCATGGCGCTGCCGCCGGAGACTGTGGTGCACACCGGCCACGGGCCGGACACCACCATCGGCGCCGAGCGCGACAACGTCAAGTAGCCCGGGCAGGCCGGGCCGCCGCCCTACTCCGCGTCCGCGAGCCGCTCCAGGATCGCGGCCGCGCGCAGCAGCGCGTCGCGCTCCCCCGGCGTCAGGCCGTGCATCACCGAGGCCAGCCACTCGTCGCGCTCCCGCATGTCCTCGCGCAGGGCAGCCCGGCCGGGGTCGGTGATCGCGAAGACCCGCCGGCGCTTGTCGGCGACGTGCTCCAGGCGCTCGATGTGCCCGTCGGCCTCGAGCTCGGCCAGGACCCGGGTGACCGACTGCGGCTGCAGCCGGTCGGCCGCGGCCAGGGCGCCGGCGGCCAGGGGACCCTTGCGGGCCAGGTGCCCCAGCAGGCTGATCTTGGTCAGGCTGAGCCCGTCGGCGGCGCGCTGCAGCTGCAGGCGGCGGGACAGGCGCTGGGTCGCCCGCCGCACCGCGCGCGCCGCGCTGAGATCGGGGTCGGCATCCATGGTTGCGCTCACGCTACCGTGCTGGGATATTCAGCTAGTGCGTAATACGCAGATGCGTAACATCACGGCGGCCGCCACCGGCTTCGCGCCGGTCCTCGCCACCGTCGCCACCCTCATCGCGCTGACCCGCGCGGCCCACCTCGGCATCGGGATCGTCGTGCTCGGCGCCGCCGTGAGCCTGATGGCGACCCGGTCCACCCAGCGGCACAGCCCGTGGCGGCTGCTGCTGGTGCCCGTCGGCGCCGTCGTCATCGCCACGTTCGCCGTGCTCTTCCACGAGGGCCACGCCTACGGCGACGCGTTCTTCGTCGTCACCGTGGCCGCCGCCACGGCCGCCCGCGCCTTCGGGCCCGCCGCCGGCCGGCTCGGCCGCGCCCTGGTCCTGCCGCTCATCGGCATGCTTATCGCGCCGGTGAACCCCGGCGGCCATCCGCTGCGCACGCTCGCCTGGGCCACGCTCGCGGTCTTCATCGCCGAGTGCTTCGTGCTGCTCAAGCAGCGTCTGTGGAGTACGCCCGAGGATGAGGCGGAGCCGCCGAGCACCTCGGCGGCCCGGATCCACGTGTGGCGGGGCGTGCAGTCCGCGCTCGCCCTCACGATGGCGTTCACGATCGGCCAGACGGTGTTCGGGGACCACTGGGCCTGGACGGTGATCAGCGCCTACACGGTCGGGGCGGCCGCCCGGTCCCGCGGTGACGCGCTGCTCAAGGGGGTGCACCGCACGCTCGGGGCGCTCGGCGGCACCGCCGTCGCCACGGTCCTGGCCTACACCGTCGGCGGTCACCAGACCGTCGCCGTGACGCTGCTCATCACCATCCTGGCGGTCGGCTACTACCTGCGCCAGTTCGCCTACGCCTGGTGGGCCGCGTGCATGACGGCCGCCCTCGCCCTGCTCTACCCGCTCGTCGGCTTCGCGAGCGCCGGCACGCTGACCCTGCTCGGCACCCGCCTCCTGGCCGTGGTCATCGGGGCGCTGTGCGCCGTCCTGCCGGCGACGCTCATCGCGCCGATCCGCACCGGCGCCGTGCTGCGCAAGCGGACCGCGGAGTGCCTGCGCAGCATCCGCGACGGCGAGTATGCGCCGGCCCTGCGCCGGCTCGCCGCGCTGCGCGAGGCGGCGGCCCCGCTGTACGCCGTGCGCCGGGTGCACGCCCGGCGGGAGCTGCAGTGGGTCGACGCGCTCACCGCGCTGGAGCCCCACCTGCGCACACTCGTCGACGACGCCGACGACCCGGCCGCGCTCAAGCAGGTCCGGCGCACGCTCGGTCCGGTCGCCGACGATCTGCGGGCCGCGGCCGGGCGCCCGTCACGCCTACAGGCCGCGTAGCTCCCGCCACCGCGCGACGAGCGCGTCGGCGTCGAGCGGGCGCAGGACGGTGGGCGGGCCCTCCATCAGCGAGCGCTTCGCCCTGTCGATGCGCACGTTGAGCTCGGCGACGGCCCGGCGCAGCGAGTCCTCGGTCCGGAACTTCGCCAGCCCCTCCGGGAGGTCCTCGACCTCGCGGCGCAGGCGGAGGGTGGGCGGGATGCCGCCGGGCAGGCCCTCACGGCGGGCCAGGTCCCGGACCCACCAGTCCTCGTCGTAGAGCTCGCCGCGGTCGGGCAGCGGGCGGCCGGCGCCCGGCAGGTCGTCGAAGTCGCCGCGCTCCTGCGCCTCGCGGATCTGCCGGTCGATATGGGATTCATACCAGCTCGTCATCACCGTCAACGGTACCCGTGGCAAGATGCCTTCCGGTGGAGCAGTTCGAGCGGTACGGATACCCGGCGCTGGCCCTCCTCGTGCTCCTCGAAGGGCTCGGCATCCCGACCCCGGCCGTGACAGCGGTCGTCGCCGCCTCCGCCCTCGCGGCCCACGGGCAGTTGTCGCTGCCCGCGGTCGTCGCGGTCACGCTGGCCGCCGCGGTGCTCGGCGACAACCTGGGCTACCTGCTCGGGAGGCGGGCCGGGCGGCCGGCGGTGCTGCGCTTCGGGCGGCGCATCGGGCTGACCGAGGCGCGCCTCGAGCGGGCCGAGCGGTTCATGGCCACCCGTGGCCGGAACATCATCGTGGCCGCCCGGTTCGTCGACGGGCTGCGCCAGACCAACGGCATCATCGCGGGAGCCACCGCGCTGCCCTGGCGGCAGTACGCGCCCCGGGACGCGGCCGGCGGCGTGCTGTGGACGGCCCTGTGGGTGACGATCGGCGCCGTCGCCGGGAACAACATCGACAACCTTCGCCGGTACCAGCTGTGGGTGCTCGGCGCGGCGGCCGTGCTCGGGCTCGGGCTGCTGGTCCGCCACCTCGTGCGCCGCCGGCGGCACACAGCCGGGTAACCGGCATAACCCGGACCGGGCGGACGGCCGGTCCGGCGCGCCGAGCCGACTACTTTATGTCACCGCACGGGTGCATTGCGTGACGTTATTTCGTGAAATATCGGTCTGGGGCTCGCATTTCGGGTTAGGTGGGAATCGCGACGGACGTTCACCGTCGATCACTCGTCGAAAGGTCGTCATCATGAAACGCTGGCTCATCCGGTCGGTGCAGGTCGCAGCGCTGGCTATGGGTGGCCTCGCGCTCACCGGGACCGCCGCCCACGCGGACAACTGGAGTGGCCCGAACGCCGGTTTCTTCAACGGGAACCAGAGCTCCACCACCATCCAGACGCCCGTGAACATCTGCGGCAACTCGCTGGCCATCATCGGCTTCGCGAGCGCCAACTGTGACGGCGGCGCGGTGGCCTACAACGGCGACGGCGGCGCGTACAGCAGCGCCGGCTACAACGGCGGCAACGGTTACCGCAACGGCAACGGCGGCGGCGCCAACGTGAACTCGGTCTCGAACCACCACAAGAAGAAGAAGCACCACCGCCACAACAACAACGGCAACGCCAACGCGATGTCGTACGACGACCGCAACGACTACCGCGGCCGGAGCAACGGCGGCGGCGGCAACGGGGGTGCGCTCGCGTACAACGACAACGGCAACTGGAGCACCGGCTACAACGCCGGCTTCGGCAACGGCAACCAGTCGTCGTTCACGTACCAGGCGCCGACCAACGTGTCGTGCAACTCGGTTGCGCTGATCGGCTTCGCCTCCAGCTGCTGACCCATCCAGCGTGGGGACACCGCCTGTCCCGCACACGTTCGTAGAGCGTTGACCGATGTCCGCGGGGAAGTCAGCCCTTGCCCGCGGTACACCATCGGTCAACGCTCTGCGGCGTTCAGGCGGGAATCTCGACGGCCCGGCCGGTGACCCGCACGCCCGCGCCCGGGTCGGCGTCCAGCGACACCCGCAGCAGGCTCGGGCGGCCCAGGTCGTGGCCCTGGTGGATGGTCAGCTCGGCCGGCACCGGGACCAGGCCGAGCTCGCGCAGGTAGCCGCCGAACGCCGCGGCCGCCGCCCCCGTGGCCGGGTCCTCGTAGACGCCGCCGGGCGGGAACGGGTTGCGGGCGTGGAACACCAGCGCCGACTCCCGCCACACCAGATCGACTGTCGTCCAGCCGTGGGCGGCCATCAGCGCGCCCAGCGCATCGACGTCGTAGTCGAGGCGGGCCAGCCGCGCGCGGTCGCGCAGCGCGACGATCGGGTGCCAGGCACCGGCGAACGCGGCCCGCACGGGCAGTTGCGGGTCCAGGTCCTCGCGGGTGTACCGCAGCGCCGTCAGCAGCTGCGCCAGCACCGCGTCGTCGACGGGGGCGGTCGCGGGGGCCACGGTGCGCAGGGTCGCCGAGCCGTCGGCGGTGTCGACGGCGATCTCCCCGACCGGCGCGGCCAGCCGGATCGGCCCCGGCCCCGACCGCTCGGCGTAGGCGACAGCGGTGGCGATCGTCGCGTGGCCGCAGAACGGCACCTCGGCCAGCGGGCTGAAGTAGCGCACGGCCGCGGCCCGGTCGCCGGTCGGCGTCAGGAAGGCCGTCTCGGAGTATCCGACCTCGGCCGCCATCCGCTGCATGTCCGCCGCGGCGAGGCCGGTGGCGTCGAGCACCACCCCGGCCGGGTTGCCGCCGGCGGGGTCGTCGGTGAACGCGGCGTACCGCAAAATGTCCATGCCCCCGACGCTAGGGCGCCGGGGGCACGTGCGAGGCGGCCAATCGGCCGCCGGTGGCTCGATCGAGCCGTGACGCCGCTTACTTGTCGGCGACGCCCAGCTGGGCCTCGCCGCCGTCCGTGTGCAGCTGCGTGCCCTCGGCGAACGCGCCGTCGAAGCGCTGCTGCAGGGCGTCGAGCTCACCGAACTCGGCCTGGTGCGACGACTCGCTGCCCTCGGCCGCGAAGACGTGGTCGTCGACCGACGCGTCGTGGCTGTAGTTGGTGAAGTCGTCCGACTCGTAGTGCACGGCCGCCGGCTGGTCGTACTCGACGTGGTGACCCTGCGAGAAGTCCGTGGACTCCTGCGCGTGGTGGTCGTTCTCGTAGACGCCGAACTGCGACTGCGCGTCCGCTTCCGAGCCATGGGCCTGGTGCAGCTGGTCGAGGGCGTCGTGCTCCTGACCCGCCTCGTAGTGGCCGTAGTCGACGTCGTGGCCAGTGTCGCCGGCGTCGAAGTCGCTCATGGAGTGTCTCCCTCGTTGCTGTCAGACTGCGATGCGACCGACGTTACGGACTGTGTGGCGTTCCGGAATCCCCCGAACGTGCCACGCGTCACATCCTGTCAGCCCACGGGCGGGCGACATCCGGGCTCACGTGCCCGTATTCATGCATGACTGTCTCCAACCGGGCGTCACCGGGTGAACACAACGTGACGAAATTCCGTGTACGGGCCCGGTGACCGTTTGCGATCATCGGCGGCATGGTGCAGGCATCGGGGGTACGCATCGGCTGGCCGCAGCTGCCGGACCGGGTGCGGGCGGCGGTGGAGAGCGTGCTGGGCGCGCCGGTGACGGGTGCGGTGTCGCAGCCGGGCGGGTTCTCGCCCGGAACGGCCGACCGGGTCGTGGCCGCGAACGGCCGCCGGGCCTTCGTGAAGGCGGTCGGGCTGGACCTCAACCCGGACAGCCCGGCCCTGCACCGCGCCGAGGCCGGGGTGGTCGGCGCCCTGCCGGCCGGGCTGCCGACGCCGCCGCTGCTGGGCGTGTACGACGACGGCGACTGGGTCGCGCTGGTGTACGAGGACGTCGACGGGCGGCATCCGCACACGCCGTGGCGCGACGACGAGGTCGCGGCCGTCCTGGAGGCGCTGCGCAGGCTCGCGGTGCCGGTGTCGGGGCTGCCGTCGCTGCTGACCGAGACCGCCGGGGACTACGCCGGCTGGCGCAACCTCGCCGCCGACCCGCCCGCGACCCTCGACCCGTGGGCCGCGGCCCGGCTGGACCGGCTGATGGAGCTGGCGGCGCGGGGCCACGCGGCGATGGCGGGCGACCGGCTCGTGCACGGCGATGTGCGCGCCGACAACCTGCTCGTGCGGCCCGACGGTTCGGTGGTCGTCGTCGACTGGCCCTGGGGCTGCACGGGACCGGCCTGGTTCGACACGCTGACGCTCGTGCTCAACGTCCGGCTCTACGGCGGGCGCGTCGACGACGCCGTCATCGACGCGGACCCCGGCGACATCGACGGGTGCATCGCGGGGCTGGCCGGCATGTTCGCCGACCGGGCCCGCCGCCCCGCCCCGCCCGGCCTGCCGACGGTGCGCCAGTTTCAGCAGGACCAGGCCGACGTGCTGCTGGCGTGGCTGCGGGAGCGGCTCAGCGCGAGCTGACCACGTTCAGGGGCGCCGCGGTGGCCGCGTTCGGGAACACGTCGGCCAGGGAGCCCAGGCCGCAGCGGCGCTGGAGGATCTCGCCGATGACGGTGCGGTAGTCGGTGGTCGCGGTCAGGTCGCCGGCGCTCAGCGCGGCCGGGGCGAGGGTCGGCCACGCGCCGTGCACCCGGCCGCCGCGGACCCCGCCGCCCAGCAGCAGCATCGCGTTGCCGCTGCCATGGTCGACGCCGCGCGAGCCGTTCTCGGCGACGCGGCGGCCGAACTCGGAGAGCGTGACGAGCGTGACCCGGCCGAACGCGGGGCCGAGGTCGGCCGCGAACGCCTCCAGCGCCAGGGCGAGCTCGGTCAGGTGGTCGTACATCCGCTGCCCCTTGACCGCACCGCCCAGGGCCTCGTGCATGTCCCAGTCGCCGAAGTCGACGGTCGCCGCCATGAGCCCGACGTTGCTCTTGACGAGGCGGGCCACGTCCTTGAGGGCGCTGCCGAGCGCGGTCGCCGGGTAGGTCGCGGCGGGCGTGTAGGCCGGCAGCGCGCCGACCGTCCCGAGGCTCTGGCCGACGGCCCGCGCGGGCGCCGCGACGAGGTCCGGGGCGCCGTCGAAGAGCTTGGCCAGGGTACCCATCATCGGCGTCTTCGGGTCTTCGCCGTTCATCTTGAACCCGTCGACGGTCAGCATGCTCACCGTCGGGGTCGGCCCGGCCAGCAGCCGCGCGGGCGCGCTGGTGCCCATGGCGACGCCGGCCATCGGGAACGACGCGCCGGCGACGCCGAGCATCCGGTCGAGCCAGCCGGTGCGCACGGAGGTGCCGGCGGCGGCCCGCTCCATGTCCTCCATGGCCTGGAAGTGCGAGCGGGACGGGTTCGGCTGCCCGACGGCGTGCACGGCGCCGAACGTGCCGGCCGCCCACCGGGCCTGCAGCGGGGCGAACGCCGGGTGCAGGCCGAACATGCCGTCGCCGGCGATGACCGAGGCCTTCGGCACCGCGATCGTCGGCCGGGCCGCGTAGTAGTCGCTGTCGCCGATGGGGACGATCGCGGAGAGGCCGTCGAAGCCGCCGCGCAGCGACAGCACCACGAGGGTGTCACCGGTGTACGGGGTGCCCGCGAACGCCAGCCGGGTCGACAGGCCCTCGCCGATGAGCCCGGTGAGTGCGGCCCCGGCCCCGATCGTCAGCACCCCGCGGCGGGAGACGCAGCAGTCGGCAATCATGTGGAGCTCCCTACCGGTAGAGGAAGTACGGCGAGTCGAGGATCAGGGCGATCAGGTGCGGCAGCCGTCCGGCGGCGGCCGGGTCGGTCGCCTTGAGCGGGGTGGTCGCGGTCTTGCCGAGGAAGCCGAGCAGCGCCGCGCTGTGCGGCGCGGCGAGGGCCCTGCCGACGAGCCGGGTGGCGAGGGCGTCGACGAACTCGCCGTGGGTCGCGGGGAGCTTCGGCACCAGGTACGCGAGCATCGACGCGGGCCGCACGAGCTGCTTCGGATACCAGCCGGCCGCGATGTTGAGGTGCGCGTTCCAGCGGATCAGCAGCCCGGAGGGGGCGGCCCAGGCGGCGGCGACGTCCGGATACCCGTTCGGCGGGGCCCAGCGCAGCGGCGCGTGGCCCATGTCGTACAGGTAGTAGTACAGGCCGCGGACGCTGTCCAGGTCGGCGCTGGGGCCGATGCCGAGGGCGCGCACGGTCGCGGCGACGTCCTCCAGGGGTGTGCGCACCTTCGCGCCGACGGCCGCCGCGAACTCCGGCGAGGTGAACAGCGCGCGCAGGACAGGAACGATCGCCGTGCGGTTGTCGAGGTACACCTTCGCGAGCTTGGCGACGAGCGTCGCGGGCGGCTCGTCGGCGACGAAGCGGACGCACAGCTTGCGGGCCAGGCGCTCGGCTGTCGCGGGGTGCATGGCCAGCATGTCCGCGTAGGCCAGGGCGGCCGTCTCGCCGCCGCCCGCCGTCGCGTTGTCGTGGCGCCAGCCCAGGATCGTCACCGGGCCCGTCGCGTGCTGGTTGGCGTCGAACCTGTACAGGCCGGTGGCGTGCTCGACGGTGAGCCCGGTCAGCAGCCGGGCCGCGTCCTTCACGTCGGCCTCGGAGTACACCAGGCCGACGGTGTGCAGCTCAAGCAGCTCCCGGGCGTAGTTCTCGTTCGGCTTCGCCTTCGTCGAGGAGCGGTTGTCCAGGTACGACAGCATCGCGGGGGCCGTCATCGACGCCTTGAGCAGGTCGGCGAACCGGCCGAGCGCGTGCTTGCGGATGAGCGCGTCGTAGGCGGCCCGGCTGTCCCAGACCTCGCTGGACGGGCAGGTGACGTTCAGGTGGTTCGACCAGAAGTCGACCATGAGCTCGAACAGCTGCCGCCTGCTCCACGCGGCCCGGGCGACGGCGGCGGTGCCGAGCTGCGCCATGACATCCCACGCGCCGGACTTGAGGGTGCCGGCCGTGACCATCGCCCGCACGCCCGCGATGTCCTTGCCGATGAGGGTGTACTTCGACAGCGCGGCCGTGCACGCGGCGTCGTCGATCGCGGCCGGGTTGAGCTGCCGCTCGAGCCACGCCGGTGCGCCGAGCTTGCGCAGTTCGGCCTCGGACTCGACGGTCGGGCCGAAGCTGGCTCGGCGCAGCAGGTGCAGTACCGGGTCGGCGGGGGTGAAGGCGGTCACGCCGTACTGCTTCGGCACCGGCCCGCACGGCCTTGAACGTTGGCCCGGGCGCACTCCTGGTTGGCAACCCACTTCTTCCATGGAGGATTGACGCAGTATTGTTCCGACTGTCAATTAGGCTTCCTAATAGATTTCCCGAGTGGCGGAGGGCATTGCCGGATGAAGATCGCGGTCGTGGGTGGCGGTTCGACGTACACCCCGGAGCTCATCGACGGCTTCGCCCGATTGGCCCCGTTCGTCAGTGAGATCGTCCTGCTGGACCCGGCCGCGGACCGGCTGTCCACGGTCGGCGCCTTCGCGCAGCGGATCCTGCGGGCCCACGGCTCCCGCACGACCCTGCGCTGGACCGCCGACGTCGACGACGCCCTGGCCGGCGCGGCCACCGTCGTCATCCAGCTGCGCGTGGGCGGGCAGCAGGCCCGCATCAGCGACGAGACGTTCCCGCTCGCGTGCGACTGCGTCGGGCAGGAGACGACAGGCGCCGGCGGGTTCGCGAAGGCACTGCGCACCGTCCCCGTGGTCCTGGACATCGCCCGCCGGGCCGACCCGGGCGCCTGGATCGTCAACTTCACCAACCCGGTCGGCATCGTCACCCGGGCCCTGCTCGACGACGGCCACCGCGCGGCCGGGCTGTGCAACGTGGCGATCGGCTTCCAGCGCCGGTGGGCCGCGCAGCTGGGTGTCGACCCCGCCGCGCTGACGCTCGACCACGTCGGGCTCAACCACCTCACGTGGGAGCGGGCCGCGTACGTCGACGGCGTGGACCGCCTGCCGGCGCTGCTGGAGTCCGCACTCGACGAGATCGCCGGCAACGTGCAGATCCCGGCGGCGCTCGTGCGCTCGCTCGGCAGCGTCCCGTCGTACTACCTGCGGTACTTCTACTGCCACGACGAGGTCGTCGCCGAGGAGCGCGGCCGGCCGACCCGGGGCCAGCGGGTCGCCGAGATCGAGCAGGAACTGCTGCGGCTGTACCGCGACCCGGCGCTCGACACCAAGCCCGAGCTGCTGGGCCAGCGCGGCGGCGCCTTCTACTCGGAGGCGGCGGTGGGCCTTATCGCGTCGCTGCAGCACGACGACGGCGGCGTGCACGCGGTGAACGTGCGCAACCGCGGCTTCCTGCCGTTCCTGGCCGACGACGCCGTCATCGAGACCACCTGCACCGTCGGCGCGCGCGGCGCCGAGCCCGTCGCCGCCGCCCCGCTGCGCCCCGAGCAGGCCGGCCTCGTCGCCGGGGTCTCGGCCTACGAGGAGCTGGCGGTGGAGGCGGCGGTCAAGGGCGGCCGCGACCGCGTGTACCGGGCGCTGCTCGCCCACCCGCTCGTCGCCCGCCACGCCAAGGCCGAGCGCCTCACCGACGACCTCCTCGCGGCCAACCGCGACCACCTGGCCTGGCTGCGGTGACCGCCCGGCTCTACGCCGCGGCCGACGGCGGCAACTCCAAGACCGACGTCGTCATCGGCGACTCCGACGGGCGGGTCCTGGCCCGGGTCACCGGCCCGACGATCTCCCCGCACAACCTGCCGTTCGACGCCGCCCTGGCCCGGCTCGCGGCCCTCGTCACCCAGGCCCGGCACGCGGCGTCCCTGCCGCCGTCGATCGAGCTGTCGCAGCTGTCGGTCTACACCGCCGGCGCCGACCTGCCGGTCGAGGTCGACCGGCTCAACACCGGCGTCGCCGCCCTGGGCCTGGCCGCCGCGACGAGCGTCGACAACGACCTCTTCGCGCTGCTGCGGGCCGGCTCGGCCAGTCCCGACGCGGTAGGCGTGGTCTGCGGGGCCGGCATCAACGCCGCGGGCCGCCGCGCCGACGGGGCCACGTCGCGGTTCCCGGCCCTGGGCCAGCTGTCCGGCGACTGGGGCGGCGGCCAGCACCTGGCCGCGCTGGCCCTGTATCACGCCGTGCGGGCCGAGGACGGCCGCGGCCCGGCCACCGCCCTGGAGCCCGCGGTCCGGGAGCACTTCGCCCGCCCCACCGTGGAGGCGGTCACCATCGCGTTCCACCTGGGCGAGCTGCCGCCGGACCGGATGGACGAGCTCTGCGAGGTCATGTTCACGGTGGCCGCGGCCGGCGACGATCTGGCGACCCGGGTGGTGCGCCGCCTGACGGACGAGATCGAGGCCCTGATCCGCGTCTCGGCGGCGCGGCTGGATCTGCTGGGGTCGCGGTACACCATCGTGCTCGGGGGTGGCGTCCTCACGGCCCGCCACCCGCAGCTGCACGACGACCTCCTGGCCCGGCTGGCCCGGCTGTCGCCGCGAGCCACCGTGAGCGTCCTGGCCGCGCCGCCGGTCGTCGGCGCGGCCCTGCTGGCGCTGGACACCCTGCACGGCGGTCTGTGCCCGCCGGGCATCGAGGAGGCCGTCCGCGCCGCCTGAACCCCTTGGGTTCAGGAGACGGCGACCGTGCTCGCCTCCTGCTGCTCGGGCTCGGCCGCGAGGTGCTTGCGGAGCTTCTCGCCCTCGATGTCGACGTTCGGCAGGATCCGGTTGAGCCAGCCCGGCAGCCACCAGGCGGCCCGGCCCAGCAGCGACACGACCGCCGGGACGATCGTCAGCCGGACGATGAACGCGTCGATCGCCACGCCGATGGCCAGCGCGAAGCCCATCGACTTGATGATCGGGTCCTCGATCAGGATGAAGCCGGCGAACACCGACGTCATGATGATCGCGGCGGCCGTCACGACCCGGGCGCCGTGGCCCATGCCGCTGATCGTGGCCTCCCGGGGTGTGCCGCCGTGCACGTAGTCCTCGCGCATCCGCGACACCAGGAACACCTCGTAGTCCATGGCCAGGCCGAACAGGATGCCGATGAGCAGGATCGGCAGGAAGCTCACCAGCGGCCCCGGCGTGTCCAGGCCGACCAGCCCGGCGCCGTGGCCGTCCTGGAAGACCAGCACCGTGAGGCCGAACGTGGCGCCGACGGTGAGCAGGAACCCGGCCGCGGCCTTGATCGGCACGAGGATCGAGCGGAACACCAGCATCAGCAGCAGCACCGACAGGCCGACGACCAGCAGCAGGTACACCGGCATCGCGTCGGACAGCTTCTCCGACACGTCGATGCCGACGGCCGTCTGCCCGGTGAGCGCGAAGTCGGCGCCGCCGATCGTCTTGAGCTTGGCCCGGACCGCGTGGACGAGGTCCTCGGTGGCCGCGTCGGTCGGGCCGGTCTTCGGGATCAGCGGGACGAGCGCGGTCTTGCCGTCGCGGCTGAAGTTCGGCGCGGCCGCGGCGAGGAGGTTCTCGGTGCCGGTGAGGCCCTGGATCGCCTCGCCGGCCTTCGCCTTCGTCGTGTCGGCCGAGTCGCTCGACACGACGACGAGCAGGCGGCCGTTGAACCCGGGGCCGAAGGACTGCTCGATGAGGTCGGCCGCCTTGCGGGCCGGGGTGTCCTCGGCGCCGGCGCTGGCCCCGGGCAGGGCGATGCGCATGTGCGCGGCCGGGATCGCCAGGGCGGCCAGCCCGAGCACGCCGACGAGGATCACGGGCACCCGGAACCGGACCATCCAGCGGGCCCACTTCGTTCCGAAGCTCTCGGTGTGGTGGGTGGTGCCGCCGTCGGCGACGGCCTTGCGCTGGCGGCGGGACAGGATCCTCGTCCCGGCGAACGCCAGCAGGGCCGGCTGCAGGGTGATGGCGACGAGCACGGCGACGGCGACGGTACCCGCGGCCGCCAGACCCATCACGGTGAGGAACGGGATGTTCACGACGGCCAGGCCCGCGAGCGCGATGACGACAGTCGCCCCGGCGAAGACGACCGCCGAGCCCGCGGTGCCGACGGCGCGACCGGCCGCCTCCTGCGGTTCGAGGCCCTCGACGAGGTTCTGCCGGTGCCGCGAGGAGATGAACAGCGAGTAGTCGATGCCGACGGCGAGGCCCAGCATCAGCGCGAGGACCGGAGCGGTGCTCGTCAGGTGCACGGCCCCGGACAGCGCGAACAGCCCGGCCATGCCGGCGCCGACGCCGAGCAGCGCGTTGAGCATCGTCATGCCGGCCGCGACGAGCGACCCGAACGTCACCAGCAGCACGACAAGCGCGATGACGACGCCGATGCCCTCCTTGCCGCCGACCTCGGGCTCCTTGTTCATGACCTCGCCGCCGTGCTCGACCCGCAGCCCCGCTTTCACGGCCGCCTGGCCGGACTGCTGGAACGCGGCCCGGGCGTCCTTCGACACCTTGTCGGCCCGGTCCTTGTACTGCACGTTGATCAGCGCGGTGCGCTGGTCCATCGAGATGGCCTTTGTCGAGTACGGGTCGAGCGCCCCGACCACACCCGGCAGCTTGTTCGCCTCCTGCACCAGGCCCATCACCAGCGGCTGGTTCGTCTGGTCGGCGACGCTCTGCCCCGCGGGCACCTGGATCACGATGGTGCCGGTGGCCCCGCTGGCCTCCGGGAACTGCTGCTTCAGCGCGTCGATCGCGCGCTGCGACTCGGTGCCGGGCATGGTGAAGTCGCTCGACGTGGGGCCCTTGAACGCGAGGGCCGCGCCGCCGAGCGCGCCGAGCACTACGACCCACAGGATGAGCACCAGCCAGCGGTGCCGGAACGAGGCCCGGCCGAGCCGGTAGAGCACAGTTGCCATGACTTCGAGTCCTAACGGGTTTCGGAGAGGGGGGCGAGGGCCCGGTTGGCCGCCTCGATGAGTGCGGCCCGCAGCTCCTCGTCGGAGTAGCGCGAGTCTTCGTAGTCGATGCCGAACGCGATCGCCGGGATCCCGGCGAGCACGAGCTTCGCCGCGATCATCGTCGCGACGGAGTCGTCGGAGCCCACCAGGATCTCGCAGATCCGGATGGTCATCTGATGCACGTTCTGCAGCGCCGGCTGCTGCAGCAGCGACGGCAGGTCCCCGTAGATGATCTGGATCTCTTTGCGGTAGCGCATCGAGAGGTCCACGAACCCCTCGATCGCCGCCGCCCGGGCCCGCTCCCCCGCCAGCGTCTGGAGCCGCCCGAACAGCTGCTCGAGGTCCGCGATCGCGGGCGCGCACAGCTCGGTGAGGATCGCCTCTTTACTGCTGAAGTGGTACAGCAGCGCCGCCTTGGAACACCCCACGTCCACGGCGATGTCGTGCAGCGACGTCCCCTTGTACCCGGACGCCGCGAACAAGCGCGCCGCCGCGGCCAGGATCTCGTCCCGCGTATTGCTCCGTACCACACGCACAGCATGCCTGGCCGATCGGTCAGGCCCTGACCGATCGGCCAGATTTGAGAGTCACCTCACACTGCGTTCTCACATACCCACCTCCACCCACCGCACCCAAACCGCTCCACCACCCCGCCACCACATGGCCGCCCCTCCTTCCGTATCAGGGTTGCCGCCGGTGCCGCGTCCGGCGGTCAGGGCGTAGGCGTCGCCCATCCGGGCACCGACGCCGCCGTCCGCGCCTGCCGCCGCTCCGCTCGACGAGCCGCCCACGACGACGCCGCGGGGCGAGCATCCGACAGGCGTCCCTGCCGCACGCACGGCGCACCTGTCCATGGCCAACCGCGGCCGGGGCCGTCGCCGGCAGTGCAGAGGTGGCAGCCTGCTCGCGCCGAACGCGCCGGACCGGGCCGGTAGTAGCACAGGTGGCGGCCCTGCTCACGCCAGGCGCGCCCGACCGCAGCGGCAGTGCACAGGTGGCGGTCTGCTCGTGCCACGCGCGCCCGGCCGCGGCGGCGTGCTCAGGCGGCGGTCTGCTCGCGCCAGGCGTGGCGGACCGCGGCGACGAGGGTGTCGGCGTCGGCCGGTGAGGAGCGTGGGTTGACGACGCAGGCGCGCAGGGCGAACGCCGCACCGACGGTGGTGCCGGACAGGAAGGCGGTGCCGCCGAGCTGTACTGCGCGCAGCACCCGCCGGTTGGTGTCGTCGTCGGCGCGGACCCGGAAGCACACGACGCTCAGCCCGTGGGCGAGCAGTTCGAGCTCCGGCGCGGCGGCGACCCGCTCGGCGATCCGCGCGGCGACGGCCAGGTCGTGCTCGATGCGTGCCCGGTAGCCGTCCAGGCCGAGGTGCTTGAGCAGCATCCAGACCTTGAGCGCCCGGAACGGCCGGGTCTGGTCGAACCCGATCTCGCTGAACCAGACCGGCCCGCCGACCCCGTCGACGTCGCCGTCGGTGCGCAGGTAGTCGGGGACGAGGCTGAACGCCGCCCGCGCGGCCGCCGGGTCGCGCAGCAGCACCAGCCCGGCACCGACCGGCGCGTACAGCCACTTGTGCGGATCGAGCCCGACGCTGTCGGCCCGCGCGATCCCGGCCCGGGCCTCGCCGTGCCCGTCGAGCAGGAGCACGGCCGGGCCGCCGTACGCCGCGTCGACGTGCAGCCAGACCCCGAACTCGGCGCAGACTCCGGCGATGGCGTCGATGTCGTCGACGGCTCCGGTGTTGACGGTCCCGGCGGTGGCCACCACGGCGAGCGGCGCCCGCCCGGCCCGCAGGTCCTCCCGGATCGCCGCCCGCAGCGCCCGGGCCGACATCCGGTCCGCCCCGTCGGACGCGACGACCCGCACGTTGGCGTCGCCGATGCCCAACAGCCGCGCGGCTTTGCGAATGGACACGTGCCCTTCGACCCCGACGTACAGCGTCCCGCCCGAACCCGCGCCGGCCCCGGCGTGATCCCCGCCCACCGCGCCCGCCCGAGTCGCGGTGGTCGGACGGACGGGAGCGGAGACGGAGTCGGGGGCGGGGGCGGGGGCGGGTGTTGCGCGGTGCCGGGCGACGGCCAGGGCGGTCAGGGTCGCGGCCGAGCCGCCGGAGACCAGCAGCCCGGTCGCGTCCGGCGGGAAGCCGGCCAGCTCGGCGAACCAGCGCACAACCTGGCGCTCGACGTGGACCGCGGCGTGGTTGCCGCCGGCCACGCTCGGGTTCATCGCCGCCGCGAGGAGCTCCGCGAACACGCCGAGCGGATGCGGGGGCGGGTTGACCCAGCCGAAGAACCGCGGGTGCCCGTTGCCGAACGGCCACGGTTCGACCCGGGTCGCGAACTCCTCGAGGACGGCGGCGACCGGCGCGCCCGCTCGCGGTACACCCTCTGCTTCGAAGGTCTGCACCACGCCGGGGGGCACCGGCTGGAACACCGGCCCGCCGGGGAGCCGGGTGAGGTGCTCGACGACCAGGTCCACCGCCCGGTAGCCGGTCGCGCGCAGCTCCTCGGCCGTCCACTCAGTCGTCATGGCGGGCCCGCCCGGTGGTCACGTCCATGGCCAGGTAGTAGATGCACGGCTCGGGGCCCGGGTTGGCGAAGCCGTGCCGCCGGTCGCCCGCGTAGAAGACGCTGTCGCCGGCGTGCAGCTCGATCGGGTCGCCGTCGAGCGTGAGGCGCAGCGTGCCGGCCTCGACGGCCAGGTATTCGCGGGAGCCGGCGCCATGCGGCTGGAACGTGCCGGCGTCGACCCGGGCGTCGATGGTGGTGCGCATCAGCTCGAACTCGACGCCGGGCAGGACCGGGCTGAGGATGCGCCGCTCCCAGCCGGCCGGGTCGCGGGCCACGTCCTGCTCGGCGCGGCGCAGCACCGTCGTCTCCGGCGGGCGTTCGTCGCGCAGCAGCCGGGCGATGCTCGTGCCGAGGCCGGTGGCGATCCGGTCGAGGACGACGACCGTCGGGACCCGGCCGTGCCGCTCGACCTCGGACAGCATCGACCGGCTCACCCCGCTGGCCGCGGCGAGCTCCTGCAGCGTCAGCCCGCGCCGCTGCCGCTCGCGCTTGATCCGGTCGCCGAGCCCGTCGATCCCCATGCTTTCCACAATAGCGGAAATCCACTATCGTGGAAAGCGCTAGCATCGAGGGATGCGAGTGGCGGTGCTGGCCGACGTCCATGCCAACCTTCCCGCGCTGGAGGCCGTCCTCGACGACGTCGACGCGTGCGGGGCCGACCGGATCGTGCTGCTCGGCGACATCGCCGGCGGCCCGCTGCCGGCCGAGACCCTCGACCGGCTCGCCGCCCTGGGCGACCGGGCCGTCTGGGTGCACGGCAACGGCGAGCGGGAGATCGTCGACGCGTTCGACGGCCGGCCCGGCGAGGGGCGCACGGGCGCCGACGCGGCCGACTGTGCGGCGCTTATCGAGCAGCGGCACCGCGACCTGCTGCACGGGCTGCCGCTGACCGTCACCCTCGACGTCGACGGGCTCGGGCCGGTGCTGTTCTGCCACGCCACCCCGCGCCGCGACGACGAGTTCGTGCTCGTCGACTCGCCCGTCGCACGGTGGAACGCCGTCCTCGGCGGGGTCAGCGCGCCGCTCGTGGTGTGCGGGCACACCCACATGTCGTTCGACCGGCTCGCCGACCGGCGGCGCGTCGTCAACCCCGGCAGCGTCGGCATGAACTACGGGCCCGCCGGCGCCTACTGGGCGCTGCTCGGCGACGGCGTCGTCCAGCTGCGCCGCACCCCGTACGACGCCCGCCGGGCCGCCGCCCGGATCGTCGCCGGGCGCCACCCGCAGGCCGCGTGGTGGGCCGAGCAGTACGTGACAGCCCCCTACAGCGACGCCGACGCGCTTGCCGCGTTCACCGAGTTCACCCGGGACTGACGGCCCCGGCGGCGCCGGCCGGCAGCGCGTACGTGACACCGGTCAGCCGCTCGGACGCGGCCCACAGGCGCTCCTGCAGGCCCGTGTCCGACACCACCGGGGCCGTGGGTGCGGCGACCGGGCGGCCGGTGAACTCGCCCCAGCCGTCCGGGCCGTAATAGGGCGCGGGGGACGGCTCGAACGCGGCCCGCAGGATCGGCAGCGCGGCCGGGAGCGGGTCCTGGATCAGCCAGGAGAACAGCCACTTCGTGCGGCGGCTCACCACGAACCGGAACACCGCCGGGCTCGTGCGCATCAGGCCGGTCCGGGCCGCGCCCGGGTGCGCGGCGACCGACAGCACCGGGGCGCCGGCCGCACTGAGGCGCCGCTGCAGGGCCGCGGCGAAGAGCAGGTTGGCCAGCTTCGACTGGGCGTATCCGGTCATCGGCACGTACCGGCGCCGGGCGAAGTGCAGGTCGTCGAGGTCGACGACGCCGCGCTTGTGGGCGTTGCTGCTGACCGTCACGACCCGCGACCCGGGGGTGGCCAGCAGCCGGTCGAGCAGCAGGCCGGTGAGCGCGAAGTGGCCGAGGTGGTTGACGCCGATCTGGGTCTCGAAGCCGTCGGCGGTCAGCCCGAACGGCGGGATCATCAGGCCGGCGTTGTTCACGAGCAGGTCGAGCCGGTCGGGTGCGAACGCGGCCGCGAACGCCCGCACCGAGGCCAGACTGCCCAGGTCCAGCTCGGCGCGGCCCGGCGTGAGGACGGTGGCGCCCCGGCCGCGCAGCACTGTCGCCACCTCCCGGCCGATGCCGCCGCGCGCGCCGGTCACCAGCGCGACCCGGCCGGTCAGGTCGCCGATATCGTCGATCGACCACATGCGAACCCCCTAGAATCGGGATGAGCGTCCCGGTTATGCCGGCAAATATACGGGACAGCCATCCCGCTTACAAGGAGGTGCCCCATGCGGGCCGACGGCGTGCGCAACCGGCGCAGGGTCATCGACGCGGCGAAGCTCGCGTTCGCGGCCGAGGGGCTGTCGGTGCCGGTGGCCGAGATCGCCCGCCGGGCCGGGGTCGGCACGGGCACGGTGAGCCGGCACTTCCCGACCAAGGAGGCGCTGTGCGAGGCGATCGTCCTGGAGCAGGTCGAGGCCCTCCTCGGCCAGGCCCGCACGCTCGGCTTCCTCGACTACCTGGACCACCTCGTCGGCGTCGCCGCCGAGCATCGCGGCCTCGCCGAGACGCTGACCGGCGCCGGGTTCGACGTCGGCGCGGCCGCCGCCCGCACCGGCCTGGACCTCGACGGCGCCGAGGCCGCACTGCTCACCGCGGCCCAGCGGCGCGGCGAGGTCCGGCCGGACGTGACGATGGCCGACGTGAAGGCCCTGATCGCCGGCTGCGTGGCCCGCGAGTCCGGCGGCCCCGACCCGGCCGCGCGGGCCCGGATGGTCGCGATGATGAAGGCCGGGTTAAGAGCCCTGGACATGAACAGTTAACAAACCTAATAATGGCGACCACCGTCGATGGAGGTCGCCCATGAAGCCGATGAAGCGCGCCGCGCTCATCCTCGGCGCCGCAGCACTGCTGGTCACCGGCCTGTTCGTGGCCACCAACGCGTATGCGGCAAACCTGCTCGTCAACCCCGGCTTCGAGAGCGGCAACCTGTCGGGCTGGTCCTGCACCGGCTCCGGCTCCGGCGCGGTCACCACCCCGGTGCACTCCGGCTCGTACGCCCTCAACGGCAACGCCACCACGTCCGACACCGCCCAGTGCACGCAGACCGTGACCGTCCAGCCGAACACCGCCTACACGCTGTCGGGGTGGGTCCGCGGCAGCTACGTCTACATCGGCGTCACCGGCGGCGCCTCGACCTGGACCCCGGGCGCGAGCACCTATACGAAACTGTCCGTCCCGTTCACCACCACGGCCGGCCAGACCTCCATCCAGGTGTACCTGCACGGCTGGTACGGCACCGGCGCGTACCAGGCCGACGACATCGCCCTCGACGGCCCGGGCACCACGCCCACGACACCCCCGGTCTCGCCGTCCGTGTCGAAGAGCCCCTCAGCCAGTGCCGGCCCGAGCACCAGCCCGTCGGCCAGTGCCAGCCCCAGCAAGAGCCCGTCGACAAGCCCCAGCACCCCGGTGACGGGCATCCCCAAGCACGCCCTGATCGGCTACCTGCACGCCAGCTTCGCCAACGGCTCCGGCTACGTGCGCATGGCCGACATCCCGGCCGCCTGGGACGTCATCGACCTCGCGTTCGGCGAGCCGACGAGCGTCACCTCCGGCGACATCCGCTTCAACCGCTGCCCGGCCGCCGAGTGCGCGGGCGTCGAGTCCGACGCCGAGTTCCTCGCCGCCATCAAGGCCAAGCAGGCCCAGGGCAAGAAGGTCCTCATCTCCATCGGCGGCCAGAACGGCCAGGTCCAGCTGACCACCACCGCCGCCCGCGACACGTTCGTCAACTCGGTGAGCGCGATCATCGACCGGTGGGGCCTCGACGGTCTCGACATCGACTTCGAGGGCCACTCCCTCTACCTCAACCCCGGCGACAGCGACCTGCGCAACCCGACGACGCCCGTCGTCGTCAACCTCATCAGCGCGCTCAAGTCCCTCAAGGCCAGATACGGCACCAGGTTCGTGCTCACCATGGCCCCGGAGACGTTCTTCGTCCAGCTCGGCTACCAGTTCTACGGCGGCACCAGCGCCGGGGACAACCGGGCCGGCTCCTACCTGCCGGTCATCCACGCCCTGCGGGACGCCCTGACGATCCTGCACGTCCAGGACTACAACTCCGGCCCGATCTGGGGCCTCGACAACCAGTACCACACCATGGGCGGCGCGGACTTCCACATCGCCATGACCGACATGCTCAAGGCCGGCTTCCCGGTCGCCAACACCGGCCAGACGTTCCCCGGCCTGCGCGCCGACCAGATCGCGATAGGCGTGCCGGCCGCGGTCAGCGCCGGCAACGGCTACGTCGCCAACGCCGTGGTCCAGTCGGCCGTGACGTGCCTGGTCAACGGCTCGGGCTGCGGCGGCTACACCCTTCGCGGCGGCACCTCACCGGCGCTGCGCGGCCTGATGACCTGGTCGATCAACTGGGACCGGTACTACAGCTGGGAGTTCCAGAACGCCCAGCGCCCCTACCTCAACTCCCTGCCGTAACCGGGTGACGTAGGTTCGACGGGTGAGCGCACTGGAACTCGTCGACCGCTGGCCCGTAGACACCGCCGCCGTGGCGGTCGTGGACCCCAAGGGCGTCCGCGACCGCCACGGCCCGGATACCGCGCTGCCGTGGGCGTCGGTCACGAAGCTGCTCACCGCCCTGACCGTGCTCGTCGCCGTCGACAAGGGCGACGTGCTCCTCGACGAGGCGGCCGGCCCGGAGGGCGCCACAGTGCGCCACCTCCTCGCCCACACCTCCGGCGTGCCGTTCGAAGGCGACGGCGTCCTGGCCCAGCCCGGCCGCAAACGCATCTACTCCAACCGCGGCTTCGAGCTGCTCGCCGAGTTCGTGCTCACCCGCACCGGCGGCACGTTCGCCGAGCTGATGACCGAGTCCGTGCTGCGCCCGCTCGGCATGGGCGGCACCCGCCTGGAGGGCTCCCCCGCCGCCGGCGCGATCGGCCCCGTCTCCGACCTGGCCCTGCTCGGCCAGGAGCTGCTCGACCCGTCGCTCGTCCCGGATCTGATGCCGGAGGCGGTCACCGTGCAGTATCCGGGCGTCACCGGCGTCCTGCCCGGCTTCGGCCGCCAGGACCCCAACGACTGGGGTCTCGGCTTCGAGATCCGCGACCACAAGTCCCCGCACTGGACCGGCGCCCGCAACTCCCCGCGCACCTTCGGGCACTTCGGCCGGTCCGGCACGTTCCTGTGGGTCGACCCCGGCGCGAACCTGGCCCTGGCCTGCCTCACCGACCGTGACTTCGACACCTGGGCGGCCGAGGTGTGGCCGGTCCTGTCGGACGCCGTGCTCACCGAGCACGGCGTCCGGTAACCCTCGTTCAGGACCAGCTCGACGTCGACCAGTCGTCGGCCGACCAGTAGTGGCCGCTCCAGTAGTGCCCCGACCAGTAGTGGCCGGTCCAGTACTGCTCCGACCACTCCGGGTCGCTCCACGCGCCGGTGCCCGTCCACGGCGTGCCGCCCCACGTCGCCGCCGACCACGTCCGCGACGTGTACGGCGGCACCCACCGCTGGTTGTCCTGGTCCAGGCAGTCCCACAGCTGCAGCTGGGTGCCGTTCGCCGGGCTCCAGTCGGTCACGTCCAGGCAGCGGTTCGAGCCGGCGTTGACGAGCTGCCGGGCCGAGGTGACCTTCCACTGCTGCGCCGGGGTGCCGTTGCAGTCGAACAGCTGGATCTTCGTGCCGTTCAGGTTGCCCGCGGACGTCACGTCCAGGCACTTGCCGAGCGCCCGCACGGTGCCGTCGGCCTGCAGCTGCCAGTACTGCGCCGGCGTGTTGTTGCAGTCGTAGAGCTGGATCGGCGTGCCGTTGATGCTCTGCCGGTTCTGCACGTCGATGCACTTGCCGGCCAGGCCCGCGATCTGCCCGGTGCCGCCGGTGCCGCCGTCGCCGGTCCAGGTGTCACCGGCCATCCGGTAGCCCATCCACACGCCGCCGTTCCACGACGTCTTCTGCCCCGCCTGCGACGCCCACGCGGCGTTGTTGAACGGGCCGAAGATCGTCCGCTCGCCGGTCAGCGCCACACCGTCGACGGTCAGATGGTTGCCGCCGCGGGCGGTCTCCACCGAGCCCGTCCCCGTGCCCTTGGCGAACGTCTGCGTGGCCGACGGGGTGCCGAGCGCGGCCGAGGAGGCCACGTTCAGCTCCTTGAAGCCCTTGCCGGTGCCCGTGCTCAGGGTCGAGGCCCCGTTGACGAGCAGCGCCTTGACCTGATCGGGCGTCAGGCCGGGCCGCTGCTGCAGCAGCAGCGCCGCCGCCGACGACACGACCGCCGCCGCCTGCGACGTCCCCGAGCCCTTGAAGCCGGTGTCACCGACCCGCGCCCCCGGATACGTCTGATCCACGTAGGAGCCGATGTCGCGCAGCGACACGATCGACTCACCCGGGGCCAGCAGGTCCACCTTGCGCGCGGCGGCCGAGGCGTTCGTGAACCCGGCCAGCTCGTCGTCGCCGGTCGTCGTGGTCTGCTTCGTCGTGGACGCGCCGACCGCGACGACGAACGGGTCCATCGCCGGGTTCGTCAGCGTCGTCGTGGTGCCGCCGTCGTTGCCGGCCGCGATGACGACAACGATCCCGGCCTGCCACGCCTGCTCGACCGCGAACATGAGCGGGTCGACGTTCTGCGCCGACATCCCGGCCGTGCCGTACGACAGGTTCAGGACCCGGATCGGGTTCTGCGGGTCGTAGTTGCGGTTCTGCACCACCCAGTCGATCGCCGCGATCATCTGCGTCACGTCGGCCGCGCCGGTCGCGGTGCCGACCTTCATCGAGGTGACCTTCGCCTTCGGCGCGAGCCCGACGGTACCCCCGGCGCCGTCGTTGCCGACCATGATGCCCGCCATGTGCGTGCCGTGGCCGAACGTGTCGAGGTAGCGCAGCTGCCCCGACTGCGACTCGAACGACAGGTCGGGCCCGTTGACGACCTGCCCGGCCGGCAGCCCGGTCACGGGCGCGATGCCCGTGTCGACGAGCGCGATGCCGATGCCCTGCCCGGTCAGCGCCGCGGCGGAGCCGCTGTCGGCCCGCACGATCGACCGGACGGTCTTCATCGTGGTGCCCGCGGTCGCCGGCCACTCGTCGGCCAGGAACCCGCCGCCGCCCTTACGTGCTCCGCCGTCGCCGGGCAGCGCGGCCGCGGCCGGCCCGGTGACCCCGAAGGCCCCCAGCGCCGCTGCCACGGCCGCCGCGCCCCAACGCCGGACCGCTCTCGGTTTCTCCATCAACCATCTCCCCATCCGTGGCTTCCGAGAACCACGATGGGTGAGCGACAACCGAAAGTCACGAGCCCGTGACAAGATCGCGCCGTTCGCCCGACAGGAAACCCAAAGCCCTGTCATACCGCCGGCGACCAGCGCAGACGAACCACCCGACACCTACCGTCAGGCGACACAGGCCTCGTCGGTTCGGACGCGGTCGGCCGGCTGCTACCACGCCCACGCCTCCGGCCCTGGTCCACCGTTGCCGACGGGCGGAAACAGCTCCTCCAGCCGTCGCTCAGCGTCATCGCTCAGCGTCGTTTCCAGAGCCTGCAGTGGTACGTCCAGCTGCCCGACCGTCCGCGGACCGATGACCGGCGCCGTCACCCCGGGCCGCGCCAACAGCCACGCCAGCGCGACCGCCGCCGGCTCCAGGCCCAGGTCGTCGCAGAACGCCTCGTACCGCTCGAGCACCTCCCGATGCTCCGCGACCCGGGCCGCCGCGTGGGAGGTGCTCCGGCCGGCCGCGCCGTCCCGGTGCTTGCGCAGGGCCCCCGATAACAACCCCTGCGCCAGCGGCGACCACGGCAGCAGCCCGATCCCGAGCGCCTGCGCGGCCGGCACGACCTCCATCTCCACGTGCCGGGTCAGCAGGCTGTACTTCAGCTGCTCCGAGACCAGCCCCAGCGAGTGCCGCTTCATCGCCGCGGCCTGCGCCCCGGCCAGATGCCAGCCGGCGAAGTTGGAGCTGCCGACGTACAACACCTTGCCCTGCGCGACCAGCCGGTCCATCGCCTGCCAGATCTCCTCCCAGGGCGTGCCGCGATCGACGTGGTGCATCTGATACAGGTCGATGCGGTCCGTCCCGAGCCGGCGCAGCGACGCCTCACACGCGGCGACGATGTGCCGGGCCGACAGCCCCCGGTCGTTGGGCCCGTCGCCCATCGGCTGGTACACCTTCGTCGCCAGCACGACCGCGTCGCGCTTCCCGCTCGCCGCGAACCAGGAGCCGATGTACCGCTCGGCCGTCCCCTCGTAGTCGCGCGCCCCGTACATGTCCGCCGTGTCGACGAAGTTGATCCCTTCGGCGAGGGCCCGGTCCAGGATCGCGTGGCTCTCGGCCTCCCCGATCTGCCAGCCGAAGTTCATCGTGCCCAGGCACAGCCGCGACACCCGTAATCCCGAGCGCCCGAGGTTCGTGTACTGCATGCTGGAACGCTATGACCGCGCACACTCTGGGCCGAAACCGTTCGACCGTGCTCGAATGGACCCCGTGAAGCGACTGGAGCTCACCCCGGACGACCTCCTGCGCCTGCGCTTCGCGCACTCCCCGATGGCCGAGGTGGTCACCAGTGCGCTGGCACTGCGCGGCGACGCGTGGCAGTACAGCCGCTGGCGCCGCCGGCTCGGGACCAGCACCGACGGCCTGGACGTGCTGTGGCGGGTCCTCGACGCGCGAAGCGGCGGCATACCCGACTTCCTGACCCCCGTGCCGCGGACCGCCCGCCCCACCCTCGAGTCCGAGCTCGCCGTGATCGCCGCCACCCACCCGGACCGGATCGCGGCGGAGCTGGACTGCGCCGGCATCGGGTACGACGACCCGGCCGCGCTGATCCCGCCGCTGCTCGCCCAGATCCGCCGCTACTTCGACCTCGCCCTGGCCGACCTGTGGCCGCGGCTGCGCGCCACCGCCGACAACGAGATCGCGCACCGCACGACGACCGCCGCCTTCCCCGGCCCGCACAGCCTCCTGGCCGACCTGCACCCGCGGCTGCGCTGGGACCCCGACGCCCTGCACCTGGACTACCTGAAGGACACCCCGCAGCGCCCGTGGTCACTGCACGGCGAGCCGCTGTACCTGCTGCCGACCGCGTTCACCGGCGCCAAGGCGTGGATCATGGACAGCCCCGCGGGCCGGGCCCTGTGGTATCCGCCGCGCGCGGTGACCGCCCTGTTCGCCGCCCCGGCGCCCCCGCCGGAGCCCCTTGCCGCGCTGCTGGGCGCGACGAGGGCCGCCGTCCTGACGCTGCTGAGCACCCCGTCGAGCACCGGCGACGTGGCCGAGCGGCTGGGCCTCGCCCCGGCGACGGCCTCGCACCACCTGACCGCCCTGCGCGACGCCGGCCTGATCGTCGCCGCCCGCTCCGGCCGCCGCCTCAACTACCGCCACACGGACCTCGGCGAGCGCCTCTCCACCGGCGGCTGACCGCACCGCACCACGCACGGCTTCGGCGGGTTGCCGCGCGGTGTGCAGGTCGCCGCCGTCACAGCCTGCTCTGCGTCCTAGGAAACTAGGCTCCAGGTAGGCCCGCCCGGCGTCAGTAGTCGGCCAGGTGGCGCAGGGCCTCCTCGATCAGGGGCAGCAGCGGCACCGGAGGGTCGGCCTCGATCCAGCGGTGGCTCGCCGCGTCGCAGGCGGCGGCCACGGCCCCGCCTATCACGTCGGGCAGCAGCGAGGCCGGGGGCAGGTCGAGGCGGTCGGCGATCGCGGTGGACAGCGACCGCTGCATGGCGGCGCGGACGCGGAGGTACTCCCCCTGCATCGCGGGCGTCGCCAGGACCATGCGCAGGCCGGCGATCCAGACGCGGTCCGGGACGTGTTCGGGGACGGCGCCGGTGGCGAACTCGACGAGCATCGTCGCCTCGATCGCCGCGCGCAGCGGCTCCGAGCGCGGGCGGGCGCGCAGGGCGGCGCCGGCGCGCTGCGCGCGGTCGACGGCGAGGGCGCAGATCGCCTCGGCCTTCGAGGAGAAGTAGTTGTTGAAGGTCCGGGGCGACACGCCCACCTCGGCCGCGATGTCCTCGACCAGGACGCCGTCGAAGCCGCGCTCGACCGTGAGGCGCAGCGCGGCCAGGGCCAGGGCGCGGCGGGTGGCCTGCTTCTTGCGCTCGCGGAGGCCCGGCGGTTCCATGTTCCAAGCGTAGCAATACGTGCGCGGCCCGCAACGTTTCGTAATGCGCAAGAAATAAAGCTCAGGATGCCGCCGGTACCGCCGATCAGTCGCGCATGGTGCGGGACCGGCTCTGGATCGGCCTGCTCGGGGTCGGGCTCGCGGCGACCGCGCTGTGGGCGTTCGACGTGCTGCCCGGGCTGGCGTTCCCGCTCATCGGCCCGCTCTCCGCCCTCGCCTGGGCGTTCGGGCCACGCCTGCACGACGTGCGCCCGCGGCGGCCGTGGCAGCTGCTCACCGCGGCCTCGCTGTTCTTCCTCGTCGGCATCGTGGTCCGGGCCCTGCTCGTCGGCCGGCCGTATCCGGTGGCGCAGCTCGGCGACGTGTTCTCCGTCTGCGGCTTCGCGCTGCTGATGGCCGGCATGCTCAGCTTCCTCAACCGGTGGGGCCTCAACCGGCACGCGCTGCTCGACGGGCTCATCGTGTGCATCGGCACGGCGGTCACCTCGGCGCTGCTGTTCGTGCTGCCGGCCGTCGCGATCCCCGGGCGGCCGGTGCTCGTGAGCGTCCTCGCCGGCGGGTACCCCATCCTCGACATCGTGGTCCTGCTGCTGGGCGTGAACATGGCCTTCACCACGGCGGTCCGCCAACCGTCGTTCCAGCTGCTCGGGGCCATGATGCTGCTGGTCTTCGCGGGCGACCTGGGCTACGCGGTCATCGGCCGGCACGGGCAGGTCTCCGGCTCGAAGCTGCTCGACCTGCCGTTCCTCGTGGCGTTCACGGTCGGCGGGGCGGCCGCGCTGCACCCGACGGCCAGGGCGCTCGCGCAGGCGACGCCCCTGCCGGTGCAGGCGTGGTCGCCGGCCCGCATGCTGATCATCGGGCCGGCCGTGGCGGCGCCCTTCCTGCTGACCGCGCTGCTGGCGCATCCGTCGCCGCAGTCCCGCTGGATCCTCGCCATCGGCGGCGCGGCCATCGTGGCGCTGCTGCTCGTGCGGGCCTCCGACGCCGTGCAGAGCCACGCCGCGGCCCAGCGCCGCTTCGAGCACCAGGCGACCCACGACCCGCTCACCGGCCTGCCCAACCGGCGGCTGCTGCAGATCATGGTCGACCGCCGGCTGGCCGAGCGCGGCCCCGGCGAGGTGTGGATGTTCTACCTCGACCTCGACGGCTTCAAGCTGGTCAACGACTCGTGGGGGCACGCGGCCGGGGACCGGCTCATCGTCCAGGTCGGGGCCCGGCTGCGCCACGCGCTGCCGGCCGCGGCGAGCGTCGCCCGGGTCGGCGGCGACGAGTTCGTGGTCGTCCAGCGGTGCAGCGAGCCGGAGGCGATGGCCGGCGCGCGGCGGATCATGGAATGCGTCGAGCGGCCCCTGGTCGTCACCGGCGGCGACAACCAGGGCGCCGAGGTGGTGGTGGGCGCCTCGATGGGCATCGTGCGGGCCGACGCCCACGACAGCGCCGAGGCGCTCATGCGCGACGCCGACACGGCCATGTACCAGGCGAAGGAGCAGGGCCGCAACCGCTGGACGGTGTTCGACGCCTCGATGCGCGACGCGGTGCGGGAGCGGGTCGAGATCGAGGTCGCGCTGCGGGCCGCCGTCGCCCAGGAGCAGCTGTCGATCGCCTACCAGCCGATCGTCGACCTCACTGACGGGCTCGGCACCCGCACCGTCGGCGCCGAGGCGCTCGTGCGCTGGGAGCACCCGGTCCGCGGCTGGATCGGCCCGAACATGTTCATCGCCGTCGCCGAGGACGCCAACCTCATCTCCGCGCTCGGCGCCTGGGTCCTGCGCGAGTCGGTGCAGCAGCTGGCCCGGTGGCGCGACAAGGGCGTCGTCGACGGCGACTTCTGGATGTCGGTGAACGTCTCCCCGCGCCAGCTCGGCGACGCGGCGTTCGCCGACCGGGTGGCCGCGATCCTGGCCCAGGCCCGGGTGCCGGCGGCCAACCTGGTCCTCGAGATCACCGAGTCGGTGATGGTCGAGGGCGGGGAGCAGACCGAGCGGCTCCTGCTGCGCCTGCGGGAGCTGGGGGTCCGCATCTCCGTCGACGACTTCGGGACGGGGTTCTCGGCGCTCGGCTATCTGCGCCGCCATCCGGTCACCGGCGTCAAGATCGACCGGTCGTTCGTCGGCGGCCTCGGCGCGAGCATCGAGGACGAGGAGATCGTCCGGGCCGTCGTCGCCATGAGCAGCGCGCTCAACCTGGCCGTCGTCGCCGAGGGCGTGGAGACCACCGCCCAGCGCGACGTCCTCGCCGCGCTGCGGGTCCCGCTCGCGCAGGGCTGGCTGTGGGGCCGGGCCGTGCCGGCCTCGACGTTCGCCGCCCAGATCCGCGCGCGCGAACGGGTGGGCGAACCCATCGCCGTTCGGTCAGACTGATCCGATGCATCTGTGGTTGGAGGACGTGCTCGGCGAGCGGGCACTGGACTGGGTCCGCGAGCAGAACGCGGCGACGGTGGCCAAGCTGACCGACACCGCCCGGTTCACCGAGCTCAACGAGGACATCCGCGCCGTCCTCGACGCCGACGACCGCATCCCGCTCATCGCCTGGCACGGCGAGCGGGTGTACAACCTGTGGAAGGACGCCGTCCACAAGCGCGGCCTGTGGCGGCGCACGACCATGGCGTCGTACCGCACCGACAACCCCGACTGGGAGACGGTCCTCGACCTCGACGCCCTGGCCGCGGCCGAGGGCGAGAACTGGGTCTGGCAGGGCGCCACCTACCTGCGCTGCGGGCCGCTGGCCGGCGAGCACCGCTGCCTCGTCGCGCTGTCACGCGGCGGCGCCGACGCGGCCGTGCTGCGCGAGTTCGACCTCGACAAGCTGCGGTTCGTCGAGGACGGCTTCACCCTGCCCGAGGCCAAGAGCAGCGCGAGCTGGATCGACGAGGACACGGTGTTCGTCGGCACCGACACCGGCCCCGGCTCGATGACGTCCTCCGGCTACCCGCGCCAGGTCCGCCGCTGGACCCGCGGCACACCGGTCGCCGACGCCCCGGTCGTGTTCGAGGGCACCGCCGACGACGTCTCCGTCCGCATCTCCTGCGACCCCTCGTCCGGCGGGCACCGGGCCGTCGTCCGGCAGGCCACTGACTTCTTTCATGCGCGGCGGTACCTCCTGATCGGCGACGCCCTCGAAGAGCTGGACGTGCCCACCGACGCCGACGTCGACATCCACGACGAGTGGCTGCTCATCCGGGTCCGCACCGACTGGCCCGCCGGCGCGGCGACGCACCCGGCGGGGACGCTGCTGATCACACGCCTGGACGCGTACCGGGCCGGCGATCGCGACCTGCAGGTCCTGTTCACGCCGGACCCGCACACCTCGCTGAGCTACAGCGCCTGGACCCGCACCGGCCTGATCCTGGTCCTGCTGTCCGACGTCCGCAGCCGCCTCGAGCTGCTGTCCCCTGTGGACGGTGAGTGGCACCGGACGGTCCTGGGCAGCGACCTGGGCCAGACCGACGTGTGGGGCACGAACAAGGACAACGACGAGCAGTACCTCCTGCTCTCCAGCGGCTTCACCCTCCCGCCGACGCTGCGCCACGGCACGCTGAACGGCCGCGGCGAAGCGCCGGACATCCTGAAGCAGGGCCCCGCGTACTTCGACGCCGACGGCCTGGACACCCGGCAGTTCTTCGCCACGTCCGCCGACGGCACCCAGATCCCGTACTTCGTCGTCGGCCGCCCGGGCGCCGCCCCCGGCCCGACACTGCTGTCCGGCTACGGCGGCTTCGAGGTGTCCCGGGTCCCCGCCTACAACGCGATCGTCGGCCGCGGCTGGCTCGCCCGCGGCGGCACCTACGTCGTCGCCAACATCCGCGGCGGCGGCGAGTACGGCCCGGCCTGGCACCGCGCCGCCCTGCGCGAGAAGCGCCCGCGCGCCTACGAGGACTTCGCCGCCGTCGCCGCCGACCTCGTCGAGCGCGGCATCACCACCCGCGACCAGCTCGGCGCCGAGGGCGGCTCCAACGGCGGCCTGCTCATGGGCGTCATGCTGACCCGCTACCCGGAGCTGTTCGGCGCGATCGTCTGCGCCGTGCCGCTCCTGGACATGCAGCGCTACCACCTGCTGCTGGCCGGCGCGTCCTGGATGGCCGAGTACGGCGACCCAGACAACCCCGACGACTGGGCGTACCTCTCCCAGTTCTCCCCGTACCACAACGTCCGCGCCGCCGTGCCCTACCCGCCGACCCTCATCACCACCTCGACCCGCGACGACCGCGTCCACCCCGGCCACGCCCGCAAGATGGTCGCCCTCCTGCAGGAGCACGGCAAGGACGTCACCTACTACGAGAACATCGAGGGCGGCCACGGCGGCGCCGCCGACAACACCCAGCTCGCCTACAAGTGGGCCCTCGCGTTCGAGTTCCTCTGGCGCACCCTGGCCCCCTGACGTGGGCTGGGACTTCCGCGGCCTCTACACCGTGGGCACCGCGGCCGCCCGCGACCGGCTGACCCGCGACGCCCTGGTCCGGGGCCGGTTCGCCGAGATACCGCCGGCCGCGGCCCCCGACGCCGCGCTGCCGGCGCACGGGCTGCTCGTCGTGCACGGCTTCGGCCCCCACGCCGACGACCCGGTGCCGTGGGACGCCTTCTGGCCGGCCCCCGGCACCGCTGTCGCCGAGCTCCCGGACGAGGTGCGGGCCCTCGACCGGCCCCACCGCCCGCCCCGCAACCTGGTCGCCTGGATGCGCGAGTGCGCCGCGGCCACCGGGGCGCCGATGGTCCTCTACGAGTGCGTCATGTTCGCCGGCACCATCGAGGCCGAGGTCGCGCTCGTCTGCACCGCGACCGGCACGCGGCTGTGCGACAGGGCGACGGCCCGCACCAGCCCGCTGATCGTCATGCTGGAGGTCCTCGGCGCCCGGCCCCGCCAGTGGCTCTTCCCGCCGCACGAGCGCCCGTTCCCGCACCACCTCGACGCGCCGCCGCAGCAGCTGGCCCGGCTCAGCCCGTCCCACGCGTTCCGCCACGACGACCCCGACGTCGTCGACGCCCTGATCCACCGCGGCGCCGAACTCACCGGCGCCTCCCTCTGCCAGGCCGCCGAGCACGGCAACCCGGCGATCGTCGAGCGGCTGCTGCGGGCCGGCGCGCCGCTGACCCCGTTCCCCGACGACGCCCTCGGCCACGCCGCCACCCCCGCCTGCGCCCGCCTCCTCCTGGCCGCGGGCGCCACCGCCGACGCGCGGACGCTGGCGTCGGTCACCTGGCGCGGGTTCACCGACACCGCCCGCCTCCTGATCGACAGCGGCACCCCCGTCGACCTCGCCGCCCTGTGGGAGCCCGCCGTCCAGGGCGGCGTGCGCTTCCTTGTCGAACGGGCCCTCGCGACCGACGCCCCGGTGGACCGGCCGCGGGGGCTCCTGCTCGCCACGGTCTACGACCGCCCGGCGATCGTCGAGCTCCTCCTGGCCGCCGGCGTCCGGCCCACCCCCGAGGCACTCGCCGCCGCCGCCCGCGACGACCGCACCGCCATCCTCCGCATGCTGCTCGCCCACGTCACTCCCGACGCCACCACAGCGGCCGACCCCGGCACGCTCCCGACATGACCGTGGCGGCGCCGGCACCGCCACGGCGCCGATGACCGCGAGCGGGCGTGCGGGCCAGACCGCGGGCGCGCGGGCATCGGCCGCGGGCGCGCAGGTCAGACCGCGGGCGGGCGTGAGGGTCAGACCGCGGGCGTGCCGGTCAGACCGCGGGCGGGCGTGAGGGTCAGACCGCGGGCGTGCCGGTCAGACCGCGGGCGCGCGAGTCGGATTGCGACCGGGCGGGTCAAGTGGCGGCCGGGCGGGCGTCGGCCGCGGCGAGGGCGGCGCGCATCGCCCGGCGCTCCTCCGGCGGCCACGGTCCAGAGGCGGCCAGGGGGATCTCGGTCATGAAGCGGCGCTCGGCCTCCGGGATCAGCGCGGCGACGCGGCCGGGGTCGGTGGCGGCGGTGGCGTAGAGGTTCGGACCGTCGGCGTAGAACAGATCCAGGACGACGAGGCGGCCGTCGGCGGCGCGCATGACGTTGGCCGGGTTGTCGTCGAGCGGCCCGCACCATGGCAGGTCGCGGCGGGCCCGGGCGTGGACGCGGCGGATGTGGGCGGCGAGCTCGGCGACCGGCGGCGCACCGGCGGCGATCGCGCGGTGGAGCGCGGCGGCCTCGTCGACCGGCACCGGCCGGAGCCACTCCAGGATCTGCAGGTCACCGCCGCCGGTCAGCCGCCGGTGCGCGTACAGGTGCGGGACCTGGCGGGTGGACGCGGCGTCCCGGTACAGCGCCGCGGTGTACGGCCCGGTCGGGTCGAACGGGCTGATCCGGGCGGCCGCGGTGCCGTCCGGCGAGCGCAGCGCGATCGCCCAGTCGCCGGCGCCGCCCGGGGTCCAGCCCGCGGCCCGCAGCACCCGCTGCGCGTCCCGGTGGTCGGCCTGCGCGTCCAGCTCCGGCATCATGGCGTGCAGGGTAGGCGATCCCCCGCGTCCGCGAACCGGGTTTTGTTACGCCGGGGCCAGGGCCAGGTCGAGGGTGGCGACGTGGCGGCGGGTGGTGCGGCGGTAGCGGTAGACCTGGACGGCGCCGACGGCCCACAGGACGTACTGGACGGCGAAGGCCCAGCGGAACCCGGCGAGCGACGGGTGGGCGGCGCCCGGCGGGGTGTGCAGCTGGAGCACAACGCCGATGGCGACGATGGCCAGGATCGAGGCGACGAAGCTGCCGACGTTGACGATGCCGGTGGCGCCGCCGATGCGGTCGGCCGGGTTGAAGGAGCGGGCGTAGTCGAAGCCGATCATCGAGCCGGGGCCGCTCATCGTCAGGACCACGACCAGGGTGGTCAGCAGCCACAGCGGGGCGCGGCCGGGCCAGAGCAGGACCGCCGTCCACGCCGCGGCCGACGAGCCGACGATCCCGAGGACAAGCGTCGAGCGGTGGTACGGCAGCCGCCCGCAGAAGTGCCCGACGACCGGCCCGAGAACGATGCCGCCGACCGTGAGCAGCGACAGCAGCAGCGCGGCGGTGCCCGGGGCGACGCCCTCGCCCTGCGTCAGGAACGGATAGCCCCACAGCAGCGCGAACACGCCACCCGGGAAGCCGGTGACGAAGTGCGTCCAGAGGCCCAGCCGGGTCCCCGGATGCGACCAGGAGTGCTTGAGGCCCAGCTCTCGCTTCTGCGCCGGGTGTACTGCGAGGTCGGTGGGCTGATCCCGCAGCGCGACCAGGACCAGGAGGACCGCCGCGGCACCGAGGGCCCCGGCGGCGAGAAATGTGGTCGTCCAGCCGAAGTGGCGCAGGAGGAGCACGAGCGGTACAGCCGAGGAGATCGCTCCTAATTGACCGACCATCCCGGTGAGCTGAACCATCAGCGGATTGCGCCGCGGCGGGAACCACAGCGCCACGATCCGCAGCACGCTGATGAACGTCATCGCGTCACCGACACCGATCAGCACCCGGGCCGCGATGGCCGTGCCCACGTCACCGGCGAAGGCGAAGACCAGCTGGCCGGCCAGCATGAGCGTGCCCCCGGCGACGAGCAGCCGGCGCGACCCGAAGCGGTCGAGGAGGACCCCGACGGGGATCTGCATGGCCGCGTACACGGCGAGCTGCGCCACGGACAGGATCGACAGCAGGGCGGTCCCGACCCCGAGGCGGTCGGCGGCCTCGACTCCCGCGACGCCGAGGGAGGAGCGGTGGAAGACGGCAACGATGTACGCGAGGAGCCCGATGGACCACATGATGTAACGGCGCATAGCGCTCCCAACGCTATCGGCCGAGGGGCGGGTTTCGGGGTGAGGTGTGACGCCCTCAACTGTGGGTTTGCAGACACCGCCTACGCTGTCGGGGTCCGCTTTGTCGTCCAGAGGAACGTCATGACCGAACTGACCGAGCGAGCGATCGCGTGGGAGCACTCGGGCGACGGCGAGTTCCCGTACCACGCCGAGGTCGACGGCCGGACGCTGACCGTCCGCGTCAACGACTTCCCGGCCGAGCCGCTGTACACGCTCATGGCCGACGGCGCCGAACTCGCCGACCTCGACGACTGGCCCTCGTCGTGGCGCCGCCCCCCGGTCCCGCAGCACCTGCTCGACCTGGTCGCCCGCCCGATCACCACCGACCTGCTCTGGACCTGGGCCAGGCGCATCTGCGACGTCACCACCGAACACGCCGCCGAGGTGGCCGCCCTGCTCGGCCTGCCCGCCCCGACCCAGGACGACTTCGGCCGCCTCTTCGTCCAGCCGACCCCGCCCGGCACCGCCTGGCTCCGCCTGTTCATGAACGACAGCGCGGTCGGCGGCCTGGGCCTGGCCTCGGTCGAGGTCCGCTTCACGACCCCGTCCCTGAGCCGCTCGGAGCTGGACGCCTGCTTCGGCCCGAGCGAGAACCTGCCCCGCGTCCACTGGGACGCCCCCCACGTGACAGCCCACCGCATCACCACCCCCGACGCCCCACTGACGTGCACGCTGTTCGCCTCGTTCCACGACGACCCCGGCCCGACCGACCGCGCCTTCCAGATCTCCCTGCGCCGCGACAGCCACTGAGCCGCTTCCCACCGGGGTGTCCTGACTTATCGACGGCGCAGCGTCGGCGGGCGAGACAGATGAGGGCGGCGTTGTGCCGGTGCGACAGCGAGCCGAGGCGGCGAGGAGGAGCGCGTGTTTGCGCTGCTTGCTGCCGCGGCCAGGCCGGCGTAAGCGGCCAGGTGGCCGGGGTCGGGAAGGCGGTACCGTCTCCGACTTTGACGAGGGTTCTGGCTGCGGTCCTGAGCCCTGCGCTCGGCATCGACGTCAGGACCTGGACAGAGGGGGTGCGCATCAGGCATCCCCTCGACCTCACGGGCCGGCTCGTCGCGCTGGCGCAGCACCTCGCGCAGGCTCTCGGCGAGCCTCGCCAGGATCTTCTCCGCCGCGGTGCGGCTCGTCAGCCGGGGTGCAGGGCTCGCTTGATCGGGGCCATCTTCGCGGCCGCCTCGGCCACCTCGGCGGTCGGGTCGCTGTCCCAGACGATCCCGCCGCCGGCCCACAGGTGGGCGCGGCCGGCGGTGACGGCGACGGTGCGGATGGTGAGGCCCAGGTCGATCTCGATGCGGCCGGCGCGGTCGTGGCCGATCCAGCCGCACGCGCCCATGCTCGGGCCGCGGCCGACCGGCTCCAGCGCGGTGGCCACGGCGATCGCGGCCCGCTTCGGGGCGCCGGTGACCGAGCCGCCCGGCCAGACGGCGGTCAGCAGCTCGGCCAGGCCGACGCCGGGAGCGAGGCGGGCGCTCACCGTCGACTCGGCCTGCCACAGGCCCGACCAGCGGCGCAGTGCGAAGAGCTCGTCGACGCGGACCGTGCCCACGGCGGCGACGCGGCCCAGGTCGTTGCGCTCCAGGTCGACGATCATGACGTGTTCGGCGCGCTCCTTGGCCGAGGACAGGAGTTCGGCTCGGCCGGCGGGTGTGGCGGGGCGGGTGCCCTTGATCGGGCGGGTGACGGCGCGGCCGGCGGCGACCGAGATCAGCGTTTCCGGGGAGGCGGTGGCCACCCACCAGTCGTCGCCGCGCAGGACGCCGCCGTAGCGGGCGCCCGGGAGCGCGGCCACCCGGGCCAGGGCGGCGGCGAGGTCGCCGGCGTCCACCGCACGGGCCGGCCGGCCAGAGGCGGCATGGGTGCTGAAGATCGGGGCGCTCGCATGGCCCACGAGGTTGACGACGTAGACGTCGCCGCGGGCGATGGCGGCGCGGACGGCCTCGACCGCCGCCGCGTGCTCGGCCTCCGTCCAGCTTCCGATCCACGGGCCCACGCCGAAATATCGGGATTCGCGGCTTTTGTCGGGCCGGGCATCTGCGCCCCGCGCGCCCGCCGAGTGCGCCGGAACCTGAAAATTGCGCGCCACCTCAGGCTGGCGTGGTGTCCGGTTCCCGACAGTCCGGTCGCCGTCCAGCGGCGGCGCATGACGGGGCCGGGGACCGTGCGAGTACGCCACCGCCACAAGATCGGGCACGGAGGGTGTCGGCGAGGGTGTCACCGAGGGTGGCGAGAGCAAGACCGAAATCCCACAGGTGAATGAGTCAGTGACCGTGGGTGATGCCGAAATATCGGCAATTTGTACGCCGTGCGACTCCGCGAATTCAATCAGTAATCGAAGAGGGTCTCCGCCGTCTTCGGCGTACCATTCGAGCCGGGAGCGCTCCCAGACGTGGTTCTTACACGCGTCGGGTAACCCCGGCGGGTGAAGATCCACTGTCTCGGGCGCATACCCGACGACCGGTCCTAGTGTGCTCATACGAAGGGTGGATTATCCCGAAGTTGTGCCGTCACATGTTCGGAATAGTGTCGTTGGCCGTAGTAGCGTGCATCACTGGTCATGTGAACAACCACACAGGCCCCACCTGAACCTCTCAAATCGGAGACCCCCGATGCTCTGCCAGCACCAGCCCCTCTGCCCCACCGCCGAAGACACCGATCGCGAGGCCGCCCGGGTCGCCGCGAGCCACCCCGAGCAGGGGTGGAGCCTCCTGTGCAACGGTGTGATCGTCTTCGAGGACACCGGCGAGCTTCTGCCCGATTGCTCCGTGATCGAGCCGCACCGCGGCTACGCGCCTCACACGCTCGTGGGCGCGGCGCCGCGGTAACGCAACGTAATTACGAAGCCGACTTAAATAATTACTCCTCGTAAGCGGAGGCCGGTGGGCACGAGCACACCAGGTTCCGGTCTCCGTAGCTGTCGTCGATCCGGCGGACCGGCGGCCAGTACTTCGCCTCGCGCGCCGCTGCGCTCGGATACGCGGCTACCGACCGCGGGTACGCGTACGGCCACTCGTCGGCCGTGACCACCGCCGCCGTGTGCGGCGCGTTGGCGAGAGGGTTGTCGCCGGCGGGCCACTCGCCCGCCGCGACCCGGTCGATCTCCGCCTTGATCGCGATCATGGCGTCGCAGAACCGGTCCAGCTCCCCCAGGTCCTCGCTCTCCGTCGGCTCGACCATGAGCGTCCCGGCGACCGGGAACGACATCGTCGGCGCGTGGAAGCCGTAGTCGATCAGGCGCTTGGCCACGTCGGCGACCGTGACGCCCGAGGCCCGGGTGATCCCCCGCAGGTCCAGGATGCACTCGTGCGCGACCGGGTGCTCGGCGCCGCTGTACAGGACCGGGTAGTGCTCGCGCAGCCGGGCCGCCACGTAGTTCGCGGCCAGCACCGCCGTCGCGGTCGCCTTCGTCAGGCCGTCCGGGCCCATCAGCCGCAGGTACGCCCACGGGATCGGCAGGATCCCGGCCGAGCCGTAGGGCGCCGCCGCGACCGGGCCGACCGGCGCATCGGCCGACAGGAACGGGTGTGACGGCAGGAACCTGGCCAGGTGCGCGCGGACCGCGACCGGGCCGACGCCGGGGCCGCCGCCGCCGTGCGGGATGCAGAACGTCTTGTGCAGGTTGAGATGGGACACGTCGGCGCCGAACTGGCCGGGCTTGGCGTAGCCGAGCAGCGCGTTGAGGTTGGCGCCGTCGACGTACACCTGCCCGCCGGCCTCGTGCACCTTGTTGCACAGCTCGGAGATGCCGCTCTCGTACACGCCGTGCGTCGACGGGTACGTGACCATGATGGCGGCCAGCCGGTCCCGGTGCCTGTCGATCTTCTCGTCCAGGTCGGCGAGGTCCACGTTGCCCAGCTCGTCACAGGCGACGACGGCGACGCGCATGCCGGCCATGACGGCGCTCGCCGCGTTGGTGCCGTGGGCGCTGGACGGAATCAGGCACATGTCCCGGGAAGCGTCGCCGCGGTCGAGGTGGTACGCCCGGATCGCCAGCAGGCCCGCCAGCTCCCCCTGCGACCCGGCGTTGGGCTGCAGGCTCACCGCGTCGTAGCCGGTGACCTCGGCCAGCCAGCGCTCGAGGTCGCTGATGAGCCGGCGGTACCCCTGCGTCTGCGTCGCGGGCGCGAACGGGTGGATGTTCGCGAACTCGGGCCAGGTGATCGGCTCCATCTCGGCCGTCGCGTTCAGCTTCATGGTGCAGGAGCCCAGCGGGATCATGCCGCGGTCGAGGGCGTAGTCCTTGTCCGAGAGCTTGCGGAGGTACCGCAGCATCGCCGTCTCGGAGCGATGGCTGGAGAACACCGGGTGGGTCAGGTAGGACGAGGCGCGGCGCAGCTCGGCGGGCACGTGGTCGGCCGGGTCGAGCTCGGTCACGTCGACGTGGGCCAGGCCGAACGCGGCGAGCACGTCGCGCACGTGGCCGAACGTGGTCGTCTCGTCACAGGCGATCCCGACCCGGTCCGCGTCGATGCGGCGCAGGTTGATCCCCCGCGCGGCGGCGGACTCGACGATCTGGCCGGCCTGCCCGGGCACCAGGGCGGCGACCGTGTCGAAGAAGGCGTCGTGCTCGACGGCGATCCCGCCGGCCCGCAGCCCCGCGGCCAGGCGACCGGCCATCTCGTGGGTCCGCGCCGCGATCTCCCGCAGGCCGTCGGGGCCGTGGTAGACCGCGTACATGCTGGCGGTCACGGCGAGGAGGACCTGGGCGGTGCAGATGTTGCTCGTCGCCTTCTCCCGGCGGATGTGCTGCTCGCGCGTCTGCAGCGCGAGCCGATACGCGGGGGCGCCGCCGGCGTCCTTGGACACGCCGACGAGCCGCCCGGGCAGGGTCCGCTCGAGGCCCTGCCGGACGGAGATGTAGCCGGCGTGCGGGCCGCCGAAGCCCATCGGCACCCCGAACCGCTGGGCGCTGCCGACGGCGACGTCGGCGCCGATCGCGCCCGGCTCCCGCAGCACGCACAGGGCGAGCAGGTCGGCGGCGACGGTGACGATCGCGCCCGCGGCGTGGGCCCGCCCGATGAGCGCTTCGTGATCCCTGACGACGCCCGATTCGCCGGGGTACTGCAGGTGCACCCCGAAGTACGCGTCGGGAAGCTCGTCGGTGGCCAGGTCGACGACCCGGACCTCGATGCCGAGCGGCTCCGCGCGGGTCCGCACGACGGCCAGGGTCTGCGGCAGGACGTCGGCGTCGACGACGTACACGTCGGACTTCACCTTCGACGAGCGCCGCGCCAGCGTCATCGCCTCCGCGGCCGCGGTCGCCTCGTCCAGCAGCGACGCGCCCGCGACGGGCAGGCCGGTCAGGTCCGCCACGACGGTCTGGAAGTTGAGGAGGGCCTCGAGTCGGCCCTGCGAGATCTCCGGCTGGTACGGCGTGTAGGCGGTGTACCACGAAGGGTCCTCGAGCACGTTGCGCAGGATCACCGGCGGGGTGTGCGTCCCGTAGTACCCGAGGCCGATCATCGACACCAGGGGCCGGTTCGCCGAGGCGAGCGCCCGCAGCTCGGCGAGGACGTCGGCCTCCGACGCGGCCGGCGGGAGGTCGAGGGGCCGGTGCCAGCGGATCGACCCGGGGATCGCGGCGGTCATGAGGTCCTCGACCGTCTCGTAGCCGACGGTCTTCAGCATGCGGGCCTGCTCGTCGGCGCTCGGGCCGATGTGCCGCGCGGCAAAACTGGTCATAGCCACACTCTCTGGATCGCGGGACAGGGGCGTTGGCGATGCGCTCCTCCCCCTCTGTCGCAGACTCCAGAGGTGCCAACCCGCCGCGGTCCTTTTGCCTGAGAGGTTCCGGGGAGGATTTGCCCCTTCGGCGCCGCCGTCAACGTTGGTTGCGGTGGTCTCTCCCGCGCGGGTGTTCGGCAGCCCTACCCTACCAACTGTGCAGGACTTGACCATCGTGGCGAAGCACACGATCTACTCGGCAATCGTCGGATCGCGCGCGTACGGACTTGCCGGTCCGGCCTCCGACACCGACCGCCGCGGTGTGTACCAGGCCCCGACCGACGCGTTCTGGACGCTCGGCAAACCGCCCACGCACGTCGAGGGCCCGCGGCCGGAGGAGTTCTCGTGGGAGGTCGAGCGCGCCTGCACCCTGGCCCTGCAGGCCAACCCGACCGTCTGGGAGTGCCTGTCCTCGCCGCTCGTGGAGCACGTCACCGACGCCGGCCGGGCGCTGCTGGACCTGCGCCCCGCGTTCCTGTCGATCCGCGCCGCCCGCACCTACGGCGACTACGCCAAGGATCAGCTCAACAAGCTCACGAGCGTCCGGCAGCGCACCGGCGAGGTGCGCTGGAAGCAGGCGATGCACATGGTCCGCCTCCTGCGCGCCGGCGCCCACGTCCTGCGCACCGGCGACGTGCTCGTCGACGTGTCCCACCTGCGCGACGAGCTCCTGGCCGTCCGCCGCGGCGAGGTGAGCTGGGAGGACTTCCAGGCGCTGGCGGCCGCGCTGGACGCGGACCTGGCCGCGGCCGAGCGCGAGTCGAAGCTGCCGGAGGAGCCGGACCGCGCCGCCGTGGACGCGTTCCTGGTGTCGCTGCGCGGCGGCGCCCCGGCTGCCCGCAGCGCCCCCGCGCGCGTCACGGAGCATCCGCCCATCCCCGCGGGCATCCCGGCGTGGGCGGGCGACGTGGCCGACGAGCACCCCTACCCCTTGGCGTTCGCGACGGTGAGCGGCGCGCACCTGTACGGCTTCGCGTCGGTCGACTCCGACCTCGATCTGCGCGGCAGCCACCTGCTGCCCCTGGACCAGGTCGTCGGCCTGGAGACGGGCCCGGACACGGTCGAGTCCGGCGGCGTCCGCGAGGGCATGGAACTGGACGTCGTCAGCCAGGAGCTGGCGAAGTTCATCCGCCTCCTGCTGCGCCCGAACGGCTACGTCCTCGAGCAGCTGCTGTCGCCGCTCGTCGTGCGCACCTCCGCGCTGCACGAGGAGCTCAAGGCCCTCGCGCCGCACTGCCTGACCGCGGAGCACGCCCGGCACTACCTGGGCTTCGCCTCGGGCCAGTGGCTGCTGTACGCCAAGACCGGCGAGCTGAAGCCGGCCCTCTACACGCTGCGCGTCCTGCACACCGGCATCCACCTCCTGCGCACCGGCGAGGTCGAGGCCGACCTGCGCGTCCTGAACACGCTCGCCTACGTCCCCGAGCTGATCGAGGCCAAGAAGGCCGGCGAGCACCGGGCCCTGCCGCCGGGCCTGGTGGCGGCGGAGCGGCTGGCCGCCGACGTGGCCCGGCTGACGGCCGAGCTGGAGGCGGCCCGGGACGAGTCGAAGCTGCCGCCCACCCCGTCGGCCGGGGCGGCCCTCAACGACCTCCTCATCCGCACCCGCCTGGCCCGATGACCCCCGGCGACCGCACCGAGGCGATCACCGCCTTCCACGCCTCCCTGGACGGCCCGACCTGGCGCGTGGCCGGCTGGGGCAGCCCGGACCTGCAGCGCCTGCGCTTCGACGCCCTGACCCGCAACGCCGGCTACGCGGGCGGCACGGTCTTGGACTGGGGCTGCGGCCCCGGCGACCTGTACTTCCACCTGCGGTCCCTGGGCCACCCGCTCACATACACCGGCATCGACCTGGACCCGCGCATGGTCGCCCTGGCCCAGTCCCGCAACGTCCCGGACGTCACCCTCGGCACCACGGCCACCGGCCGCCACGACTACGTCTTCGCCAGCGGCATCTTCCAGTTCGCCGACCCGGACGACCCGCTGTACTACCTGACCATCCTGGAACAGGCGTACGACGCCGCCGGGCGCGCGGTCGCCGCGAACTTCCTGAGCCCCAACCGCCCGGACTCCGCGAAGGCCGGCGACGAGCTCTACCCCGACCCCACGGTCCTGGCCCGCTTCGCCACCGCCCTGACCGACCGCTGGCGCCTGGACCACGCCTACCACCCCCAGGGCGCCGACTTCACCCTCGCTCTGTTCCGCGATTGACCCAGTCCGTGTACCAGGCCAGGTCGCCGGCAGTATCGAGATCAGCGGAGGAGGGCTCCGGCGGCAGTCCGAGCCGTGCCCGCAACCCGGCGACTGGGTGGCGCCCCAGGTGCATCGGGCGTGAACTACGACTGCCAAAGATGGGACAACCGGTCCCACGAGGCACTTGTCAGTTCGAACCTGTCCAGGGCGGCGCTGATGGTGACCAGGTTCAGCGTGTACACGGCGAGCGCGCCCAGCATCGGCAGCGCCGGATAGGGCGTGTTGCCCATACCGTCGAAGAACCAGCGCGGCGGCACCTCGTCCAATGCCACCGCCAGTTGCCGCTGTACTACTTTTCGTAATGCTTCAACGGTCGGCGCAGTCTCGGGCCCCGTTCAGCCGCACGGGAAGCCACTCCCGCAGCATCTGCACCACGACGGGTCGGGAGTGCAGCGCCGAGTACGAGAGGGCGGCATACCAGGCCGCACCGGGGTCGGCGAGGGTCTCGTGCAGCTGCGGCGCGAGCGACGGCACCACCGACATGGCCCGGACCTGCTCGGTCAGGGTCAGCACCCGTCGTCGCCCGGCCGGCGGGCCGCCCACAGCCGCTCGTCCTCGAGGCTGATCCGCTCGCCGGGGTACCGCAGTTCCGTATAGGCCTGCGGCACGAATGCGTCGCTCCGGCTCGGGTACTCCAGGAGCGCTTCGCCGGGTTCCGGCTCGTACTGGTCGACGATGACCGGCTCGGCGGCCCGCTGGTCGTGGCCGGCCGCGAGGGCTTGGACGACGTCGTCGAACGAGCCGGCCGGGCCAGGTGTGGGCAGCGCATCGGCCAGGCGGCGCAGGCTGACGTCGATTCCTCGCATCGAGTCGAGGACGAGACCGATCCGGGCATCGAGAGCGGCGGTCTCGTCAACGACGAGCGACTGGGTCTTGGCGTGCTCGTAGGCGTTGGCCCAGGTGAAGAAGCCCCCGCTGACCAGCATGAGGTCGAGGTACTGCGCGTAGCAGTGGCGCATCGCCAGGCCGGGCAGCTCCTTGCAGGCGGACTCGAACTGTCCGCGCTGGTGTCGGCCAGGTCCTCGGCGTACCGGGCGAGTGATGCACTCATCTCGCCGTACATCTGCAGCCGCTGCGGGTCCTCGTCGCGGAAGCCGGCGGCCGGCTGCGGCAGCGACGCCGGCGGCAGCCCAGCGTAGGCGTCCTGTTCTTCGGCGTCCGCGACCAGCCGGTCGAGCTGCGTGTTGACCGCCGCGCGCTCCTCGGCGGTGAGTCCCAGGCCGGCGAGCAGCGGACCGAGTGCCTCGTCGGCCGCAGCCCAGAAAGCCGTGTGGGTGATGAGCAGGTGGCCGGCGGCCAGGGACTCACTGCGGGCCAGAAACTTGTCACGGCGGCCGGCCAGCCGGCGGGCCAGGTCGCTGACTTGGCGGACGAGATCGCTCTTCAGGTCGAACAGCCCCAGCAGTGGTACGGCGGCCAAACCCAGCACCGCCGGGGACAGCACCAACGCCGCAGTGATGAGGCCGTCGGTAGCGGCCAGCAGTCCCTCGTCGTATTCGGTGACGATCCGGCGGACGTCGCGGTAGGTGATCTGTGTGATCGACTTCGATTGGCGGCCCACGCGGAGAACCTAGCCTTTCCCGGCGGCGTATGGCGCAGCGTCTCCGTCTTACGACGCTCAGTTCCTTGATCAGCTCCGCGCGGCCGGCCGCCTGCGGCGCAGATCTTGAGGGGTCCGGGTGGAGCGAAGCTCCCCCGAGGAAGGGAAAGAACAGCTCAGGGGCGGCTGCGGCCGGAGTTGGGCTCGACCATCAGCAGGGACGAGTCGACGGCCTCGAAGTCGGTGCCCTTCAGGGTCTTGAGCGCGTCCAGCTGGGTGTTGCTCCACTTCGGGTCGTCGGTGCCGGAGAAGTACCACGGGGAGCCGTTGTCGGCCAGGATGGCGCCGTAGGTCTTCAGGGCCTGGGCGACCGCGCGGGCCTGGGGCGGAAACTTCGAGATGTCCACCGACGCCTTCAGGCGGAAGCGGGCACCCATCGGCGGCAGGGCGGCGTCGGTGGCGTCGGAGGCGGCGTGGCGGGCCGGCCAGATGAACGCCTTGCGGGTCTTCGGGGCGGTGAAGCGGATCGCGTGGTCGATCGAGCCGGCGGCGGCCTCGTCGGCGCGCGGGAGGCCGGGGAGGATCGGCAGGCCGGCGGCGTCGGCGGAGGTCCAGCCGGACTTGCGCAGGGTGTTGCTGCGCAGGTCGTAGGCAGCGCCGGAGCCGGCCTTCCAGGAGCCGTCGGGCTGCAGGACGGCGTCGAAGAGCTCGTAGGCGCGGCAGGCGGCGGTGTCCTGGACCAGGACGTGGCGGTCGCCGCCGGACTCCACGCGGGCCGTCTTCGGGATCGGGTAGGGGCCGGGGTCGCTCTCGTCGGCGTACTGGAAGGTGACCTTGACCTTCGGCTGGCCGGCCGGGACCTGGGTGATCGGCAGGCCGAAGCCGTTGCCGAAGTCCGGGTGGGCCTTCGTGGCGGCGCCGATGGAGGCGACCCAGGCGGCGGAGTCGCGGCTCACCGGGAGCTTGGAGACGTCGGCGTGCCAGACGTTGTCGGCCGGGAAGACGGTGCACGGGCCGGCCGCGGACGGGGAGGCGGCGGCCGACGGCGCCGCGCCCAGGGCGCCCTCCGCGGCGGGCGGGGACGGCACGGCGGGTGACGGCGTGGCTGGCTGCGGGGTCGCCGACTGCGAGCATCCCCCGAGGACCAGCACCAGCATCACGGCAATCGTCCGCCTCATGCCGCGCGACGCTACCCGGCCGGGTAGCGGCGCCTCCACAAGGTCACCCGTGCGGGCTGTTAGCATTCCCGGCGTGGTGGACGGGCAGGCTGACCGGCGGGGTCTCGGGCCGGTGCTGACCGTTCCGAACTTCTTCACGTTCGCGCGGCTGCTCGGCGTGCCGCTGTTCCTGTACCTCTTCCTCGCCACCGACGCCACCGGCTGGGCGGTCACCGTGCTCGTCGTCGGCGGGCTCAGCGACTGGGTCGACGGCTTCCTGGCCCGGCGGCTCAACCAGACAAGCCGCCTCGGTGAGCTGCTCGACCCCCTCGCCGACCGGCTGTACATCCTGGCGACACTGTTCGCGCTCACGTACCGCGACATCGTGCCCTGGTGGTTCACGGTCGCGCTGATCGCCCGCGAGGCGGTCATGGTGCTGGTCCTGGTCGTGCTGCGGATCCTCGGGCACGGGCCGCCGCCGGTGCACTACGTCGGCAAGACCGCGACGGCGGTGCTGCTCATGGGCTTCCCGATGATGCTGCTCGCGCACTTCAGCGACGCCGCCCGGCCATGGGCGCAGCCGAGCGGGTGGGCGCTGCTGTGGTGGGGCATCGTCCTGTACTGGCTGGCCGCCGCCTTCTACGTCATCCAGGCCACGGTGCACGTCCGCGCGGGACGGGCCGCGGCCGCCGCCGGCGCGCCGTGACGCTTCCCGCGGACCCGGACCAGCCGGAGAAGTCCGAAGCGCCGGGCAGGCGCCGCGACGACCTGCTCGGCGAGCTGTTGCGCAACCCGCTCGACCCCGGATACGCGGCCGCCGCCGAGCGCCGCGGTGGCGCGCCCCCGCCGAAGGCCGGCCGCTGGCTGACCGCGGCGGCGATGCTGGCCGTCGGGTTCCTGCTGGCCGTCGCCTACCACCAGGCGGTGCAGGCCGCGCCCGGCACCAGCCAGGCCCGTGACGACCTCGTCGCCGACGTCCACGCCCGCCAGCAGACCGCCGACGACCTGCAGCGGCGGGCGGCGGAGCTGCGCTCCCAGGTCGACCAGGCCCGCGACGACGCGCTCGCCGACAGCGCCGGTGCGGCCCGGCTGCGCGACCTCGCGGCCGGGACCGGGACCGGGAAGGTCACCGGGGACGGCGTGGCGGTCCGGATCGTCGACGCGCCGGCGCCTGTCGATCCGGTGACCGGACGTACCGCCGAGGAGAATCTGGGTCTTGTCCTCGACCGGGACCTGCAGGACATCGCGAACGGGCTGTGGGAGGCCGGCGCCGAGGCCGTCGCCGTCAACGGGCAGCGGCTGACGGCGACCGGGACGATCCGCGCCGCGGGCGGGGTGATCCTCGTCGACTTCCGGCCCGTGACGAGCCCCTACGAGGTGACAGCGATCGGGCCGCCCGATATCGCCGCCCGGTTCGGGGACTCGGCGACGGCGAAGCGGTTCAAGCGCTACGTCGAGGAGTACCGAATGCAGTTCAGCGTGAAGCAGCGCACGAACCTGACCCTCGCCGGCGCGGCCGAGCCGCCGCTGAAGTACGCCCGGACACCCTCTGGAGGTCCCTCCCGATGATCGCCGTGATTGCCCTGATCGCCGGGGTGGCGGCCGGTATCTTCCTCGAGCCGACGGTGCCGCTCGGGCTGCAGCCGTATCTGCCGATCGCCGTCGTCGCCGCCCTCGACGCGGTGTTCGGGGCGCTGCGGGCGAAGCTCGACGGGATCTTCGACGACAAGCAGTTCGTGGTGTCGTTCGTGTCGAACGTGCTCGTCGCGGCGCTCATCGTCTATCTGGGTGACAAGCTCGGCGTCGGCGGGCAGTTGTCCACCGGCGTGGTCGTCGTCCTCGGCGTGCGGATCTTCGGCAACGTGGCGGCGATCCGGCGCCACCTGTTCCGGGCGTGAGCATGCGCAAGCCCGCGAACCTGGTGATCGCGCTGCTGCTGGCCCTGCTCGGCTTCGCCGTCGCGGTCCAGTTCAAGGCCGGGGGTACCGACGCGGAGCTCTCCTCGGCCCGCCCGGAGGACCTGGTCCGGATCCTTTCCGACCTCGACGCCCAGCAGGAGCGCCTGCGGGGTGAGATCAGTGACCTCGAGAGCACCCAGCGCCAGCTGGACTCCGGCGCGCAGGGGCGCGACGCGGCCCTGGCCGAGGCCCGCAAACGCGCCGACGAGCTCGGGATCCTGGCCGGGACGCTCCCGGCCGAAGGACCGGGATTGCAGATCGACCTCACGGCGGGTACCGAGGCCATAAAATCCGAAACCGTGCTCGACGCGATCGAAGAACTGCGCGGTGCCGGGGCCGAGGCGATGCAGATCGCCGGGGCGGGCGGGCCCGCGGTGCGCATCGTCGCGCCGACGTACTTCGTCGACTCCTCCCAAGCGGGGCGCCTCGTGGTCGACGGGACCGCGATCGCCGCGCCGTATACGATCACCGTGATCGGCGGCCCGGACACCATGCGGACGGCGCTGAACATCCCGGGAGGGGTCGTGGACAGTGTCCGTCAGCACGGCGGTACGGTTTCCGTGCGCGAAATGGATCCGGTTCGTGTGAACGCGTTGCACAATGCCGGTGCACTGCAGTACGCCAAGCCCGCCTGAATTGCTCGTTTCTACCCGAAGAGGACTTGACGTGATTCCCGACGATCTGCGGTACACCGCCGAACACGAATGGCTCGCCCCCGCCGGCGACGGCACGTTCCGGGTCGGCATCACGCACTACGCGCAGGACTCCCTGGGCGACATCGTCTTCGTGCAGCTGCCCGAGGCCGGCGCCGCGTTCGAGGCCGGCGGCGCACTCGGCGAGGTCGAGTCGACGAAGAGCGTCTCGGAGATCTACGCCCCGGTCGCCGGGGAGATCGTCGCCGTGAACCCGGCCCTGGAGGGCTCGCCCGAGCTCATCAACTCCGACCCGTACGGCGAGGGCTGGCTGGTGGCGCTCAAGCCCGCCGACCCGGCCGCCGTCGACGCGCTGCTGGACGCCAAGGCGTACGGCGCGCTCACGGCCGGCTGACACATTTTCTGATTCCGCTCGCCGCGCGTCCGGTTGACCCGTGATTTCGCGCGTGACTAGGCTCGCTCAGTCAACCGTATGCACGCGCGGGTCCGCAATGCATCCGGGCGACCCCGACAGACAAACCGTGAGGTGGTTCGATGACGCGCCCAGACGACGAGTTTCCCCCACTCGACGTCACGTCCACGCTCAACCTTGGCGCCATTGAGGATGCCATCGAGGGGCCGGACAACGACACGGTGCCCACCCGCATGTCGGGTTCGCTGCCACCCGGCACGGCGCTGCTCGCGGTGCGCCGCGGCCCGAACGCCGGCGCGCGGTTCCTGCTCGATCACGACGTGACCACGAGCGGCCGGCACCCGGACAGCGACATCTTCCTCGACGACGTGACGGTCTCGCGCCGCCACGCCGAGTTCCACCGCGAGGGCGGCACCTTCACCGTGCGCGACGTCGGCAGCCTCAACGGCACCTACGTCAACCGCGAGCGGGTCGAGGCGGCCACCCTGAGCAATGGCGACGAGGTCCAGATCGGCAAGTTCCGCCTCGTCTTCGTCGCAGGACCGCGCCCCGACGAGAGCTGAGGCGATGACGGCGGCGGCCGCCTGGAACCACGACCACACCCCGGGTGAGGACACCACCCGGGGCGAACGGCTCATGAGCATCGGCGAGGTGCTCGCCAGCCTGCGCGGCGACTTCCCCGACATCACCATCTCCAAGCTGCGGTTCCTGGAGACCGAGGGGCTCGTCGAGCCGCGGCGGACGCCGGCCGGATACCGGAAGTACACCTGGACCGACGTCACCCGGCTGCGGTACGTGCTGACCGCGCAGCGGGACCAGTACCTGCCGCTGCGGGTCATCCGCGAGCACCTCGCGACCATGCGCGAGCCCCTGGCCGACGTGTCGGCGGTGGAGCCCGTCGAGGCGCACACCGAGACCCGGCTCACCCGGGACGAGCTCATCACCAAGGCCGGGCTCACCGAGGCGCTCCTGAAGGCCCTGGAGGACCACGGGCTGGTCAAGACCCGGCCCGGCGCCGGCTACGACGCCGACGCCCTGGAGGTCGCCACGGCCGCGGCCCGGCTCGCCGAGTTCGGCGTGGAGCCGCGGCACCTGCGGGCCTACCGGGCCGCCGCGGACCGGGAGGTCGGCCTGTTCAGCCAGCTCGTCACGCCGCTGACCAGGCAGAGCGGCCCGGCCGGGCGGGCGAAGGCGGCCGACACGGTGCATGAGCTGACCGCGCTGACGGCCCGGGTGCACGCGGCGCTGGTGCGGGCCGGGCTGCGGGAGATCCTCGGCAAATAGCCCCGAGCTGGCAACATTTGAGTGAACGAGACATTTCCGGCGCGGCTCGCGTCGGGCGATCTTCGCCACTCGGCACATCACACGGCCATTGCGAGTGGCACGACTGCGGTGGAGTCCGTGTAACGTGCAGGGAGAGGCAAGTCGACACGGAGGCGGCAGTGCGAGAGCTGAATGTGGTCGGAGTCCGCGTGGAGCTGCCCACCAATCAGCCCATCGTGTTGCTCAAGGAGGTCGACGGCGACCGCTACCTGCCGATCTGGATCGGCGCGGTGGAGGCGACGGCCATCGCCTACGAGCAGCAGGGCGTGAAACCGGCGCGCCCGCTCACCCATGACCTGATGCGCGACATGCTGGCGGCCCTCAAGGCCCCGCTGCACGCCGTCGAGATCGTGGAGATGCGCGACAACATCTTCTACGCCGAGCTGGTGATCGGCGACAACGTCCGGGTCTCGGCCCGGCCCAGCGACTCCATCGCCCTGGCCCTGCGCGTCGGCGCCCCGATCCGCTGCGCCGACCAGGTGCTGACCGAGGCCGCCATCGTCATCCCGGACGAGCAGGAGGACGAGGTCGAGAAGTTCCGCGAGTTCCTCGAGCAGGTCCGCCCGGAAGACTTCGCCGGCTGACCCTCCCGGGACGCCGCCTCGGCCGGGGCGGCTCGCATTCCACCTCTTTTGACGCAGCGTAGCCGGTTGGTAACAATTTGCTAACCCGCCCGTGTGACAACGGGCGATTCGGCTGCGCTTTCGGCGAAGACGCTTGCCTTCCGGGATGGGCCAGGTAGCGTCGGTGCCGGGTCAACCGCAGGTTCCGACACCGTCGCCGACGGTGAACGATCTTCGCGGGTGGACGCGCGCAAGGTTTCACGCACCGACACCCGGCGTGTCGCGGCGTTACCTCCCCGCAGACCCTCAAGGTGCGCTATAGGGTTGCGGGTGTTGACGCTGGAGGTGGGTCGCAATGCAACAGCCGCCTGATCCTGGGATACCTGGCTATGCCGCTGAACCGGCGCCGGTGACCACGACTACCGCTTCGGGCTTCGACGCCTCCGAGGACGTCGGATACCGCGGGCCGACCGCGTGCCACGCCGCCGGCATCAGCTACCGCCAGCTCGACTACTGGGCCCGGACCGGCCTCGTCGTCCCGTCCGTGCGCGACGCCACCGGCTCCGGCAGCCAGCGCCTCTACTCCTTCCGCGACATCGTCGTGCTGAAGGTCGTCAAGCGCCTCCTCGACGCCGGCGTCTCCCTCCAGAACATCCGCAAGGCCATCGACACCCTGCGCTCCCGCGGTGTCGCCGACCTCGCCGGCATCACCCTCATCTCCGACGGCACCACCGTCTACGAGTGCCGCTCCCCCGAAGAGGTCGTCGACCTCCTCCAGGGCGGGCAGGGCGTGTTCGGCATCGCGATCTCCGGCGCCTTCAAGGAGATCGAGGGCACCCTGTCGCACCTCCCGGCCGAGGCCGCCACCACCGGCGAGGAACTCCCCGCACCCCCGGCGACCGGCAGCAGCTCCGGCGACACGTTCACCGGCGGCGACGAGCTCGCCATGCGCCGGGCCCGCCGCCGGGCCGGCTGAAAAGGTGGGCAGCGCGTCGTTGCTGACGCGCTGAGCAGCCCCGAAGATCGGTTGTATGGCCGGTCAGCACCACGTCGTGATCGTCGTCTTCGACGGCGTCCAGAGCCTCGACGTCACCGGGCCCCTCGAAGTGCTCGCCGGGGCCAACCTCGCCGGCGGGCAGTACGGCATCAGCATCCTCAGCATCGACGGGCAGCCCGTGCGCACCTCCAGCGGGCTGCGCCTGCTCCCCGACGGCGCGCTCGACGGCCCGCCCGACCTGCTGATCGTGCCCGGCGGCGCCGGCACCAAGCGCGGCGACCCGCGGCTCGTCGCCTGGCTGCGTGAGCACGGGCCCCGAGCCGCGCGGCTCACGTCCGTCTGCACCGGCGCGTTCCTCCTCGCCGAGGCCGGGCTGCTCGACGGCCGCCGGGCCACCACCCACTGGGACCACTGCGCCGCCCTCGCCCGCCGCTACCCCGCCGTCACCGTCGACCCCGAGCCGATCTACGTCCGCGACGGCACCGTCGCCACCTCCGCCGGCGTCACCGCCGGCATCGACCTCGCCCTCGCCCTGGTCGAGGACGACCACGGCCGCGACACCGCCCTCGCCATCGCCCGGCACCTCGTCATGTTCCTGCGCCGCCCCGGCGGGCAACGCCAGTTCAGCGCCCAGCTCGCCGCCCAGGTCGCCGCGCGCGACCCGCTCCGCGACATCCAGCGGTACGCCGCCGAACACCCCGCCGCCGACCTCTCCGTCCCCGCCCTCGCCCGCCGCGCCAACCTCTCCCCGCGCCAGTTCAGCCGGGCCTTCGCCGCCGAGGTGGGCACCCCGCCCGGCCGCTACGTCGACCAGGTCCGCCTCGAGTCCGCCCGCCGCCTGCTCGAAGAGCGCCACGGTGGCGTCGAGGAGGTCGCCCGGGCCTGCGGCTACGGGACGCCGGAGGCGATGCGCCGGGCCTTCGTCCGCGAGCTGGGCATCAGCCCGGCCGACTATCGGGAGCGTTTCTAGATGCAGATAGCCATGGTGTTGTACCCCCACATGACCGCGCTGGACATCGTCGGACCACACGAGGTGCTGTCCCGGCTCCCCGGCGCCACGACGACGTTCGTGGGCGCGGGCGCGGGGCGGGTACCCACCGACACCGGCACACTGTCCCTCGGCGACAAGGCCGACTTCTCGGCCGTGCCGGCGCCGGACGTCGTCGTGGTGCCCGGCGGGCGGGACGTCGCCGCCCAGCTCGCCGACGCCGCCCTGCGCGACTGGCTGCGCGCCGTCGACGCCGGTGCCACCTGGATGACCTCCGTCTGCACCGGCTCGCTCATCCTCGGCGCGGCCGGGCTCCTCGAGGGCCGGGCCGCCACCTCGCACTGGATCGTCCGGGAGCGGCTGCGCGAGTTCGGCGCCGAACCGTCACCCGAGCGGGTGGTCGTCGACGGGAAGTACGCCACCGCGGCCGGCGTCTCCGCCGGCATCGACCTCGCCCTGACCCTCGCCGCCCGCATCGCCGGGCCGCAGGTGGCGCAGACGATCCAGCTCGCCATCGAGTACGACCCGCGGCCCCCGTTCACCGCCGGCTCGCCCACCACGGCCCCGGCCGGGATCGTCGGGCACCTCCGCGCCAACGCCCACCTGATCGTCACGTCCTAAACTCCAGGGCGTGACGTTCCGCGGCTGGCCGAGCGAGGCCCTCGAGTTCTACGACGGCCTCGAGGCCGACAACTCGAAGACGTACTGGACCGCGCACAAGGCGATCTACGACGACCAGGTCCGCGCCCCGATGACGCAGCTGCTGGCCGAGCTCGAACCGGAGTTCGGCCCGGCCAAGATCTTCCGCCCGCACCGCGACGTCCGCTTCAGCGCCGACAAGTCCCCGTACAAGACCCACTGCGCCGCCTCCTTCGAGCGCGGCGGCTACATCCAGCTCTCCGCGTCGGGCCTCGCCGCGGGCGCGGGCGCCTACATGATGGACGCCCCGCGCCTGGCCCGCTTCCGCACCGCCGTCGCCGCCGACGCCTCGGGCACGGCGCTGGCCGCGATCGTCGCCGACCTGGAGGCCCGCGGCTGGTCGGTCACGTCCCACGAGCAGCTCAAGACGATCCCGCGGGGCTTCGACAAGGACCACCCACGCGCCGCCCTGCTGCGCCAGAAGGGCCTCATCGCCTGGCACCAGTTCCCGCTGCGGCCCTGGCTCGGCACCGCCAAGGCCCGCACCCACGTCGAGCAGTTCCTCCGCGGCTGCCGCCCCCTGCAGGAGTGGCTGGCCACGCACGCGTGAGCGCCGGCCCGCGCGGCGGCCCGCCGGCGACCGGGAGTTCGCTCAGGCGCCCCGGCCGACGCCGGCGGCGCCGGTGAGGAGCGCGATCAGGCCCCGGGGCGCACCGGCGCCGAAGACGAGGTCGATCGTCCGGTGGGCGGCGACCGCCTCGGCCTCGCTGCGGCGGAACATGACCTCCTCGTATGCGGCGAACGCGGCCTCCGGATCGCCCGGATGCGCGGCGAGCGCCTCCCCGAGCTCGGCCCCGTCGAGCATCGCGGTGTTTGCGCCCTCACCGCCCGGCAGCGTCACGTGGGCCGCGTCGCCGAGCAGCGTCACGCCCGGCACCCGCTCCCACCGGTGCCGATCCGGCAACCGATGGATGCTGCGCAGCACCGGCCCGGTCTCACCGTCGGCGATGAGCGACACCAGCTCGGGCGCCCACCCCTCGAACTCGGCCGCGACGGCCCGCCGCGCGGCCGGCGCGTCGGCGAAGTCGATCCCGGCGAACCACTCGAGCGGCCGGAAGAACACGGCGTAGGTGTGGATGACGTCGCCGGCCTCCCGGTGGGCGAGGAGCCCCTGGCCGGGCGTGAGCGCGTACATGGCCCCGGCCCCGACCGTCTTCGCCGCCGCGCCGTGGCGCACCTCGACGTCGCGGAGGGAGGTGTCGATGTAGCTCATGCCCGCGTACGTGGGCCGCTCGTCCGACAGCAGCGCCCGCACCCTCGACCAGGTCCCGTCCGCGCCGACGAGGACGTCCGACCCGACCACCGACCCGTCGGCGAACCGCAGCTCGTGCCGCCCACCACCGACGGCGGTCGCCGCCACCAGCTTCCGGCCCCACTGCACGGTCCCGGCCGGCAGCGAGTCGAGCAGGATCCGCCGGATGTCACCGCGCAGCGCCTCCGGCCGGGCCATCGACCCGTCGTCCGGAATCTCGGCCAGCAAGGCCCCGCGCGGGTCCAGGACTCTGCGGGCCCCGCCGCCGCGGTGGATGATCGCCCGGTACTGCTCGGTCAGCCCGGCCATCGCCAACGCCCGCTGCCCGTTGTGCTCATGCAGGTCGAGCTGCCCGCCCTGCGTACGCGCCCCCGCCGACGCGTCCGCGTCGTACACGGTGACGGGCAGCCCGCGCAGGTGCAGCACGCGCGCCAACGTGAGCCCGCCGAGCCCGGCCCCGACGATCGTCACGGGACTGTCCATGGTTGCCGCACCTCTTCAGCGAACTAAGTTCCATCTGACGATCTAAGTTCTACGCGGCGAACTAAGTTCGTGTCAACGCAACGTGTCACGCCCGACATCCATCCGCACGGCCCGGCGGGTGGCGTCAGGCGGTCACGGGTGGCTGCCGGTAGACGACGGCGATGTTGTCGGCGGAGGGCTGCAGCGTCCAGCCGGGCGCCCGGGCCTCACCCATGAGGAGCTCGACCGTGCCCCGGGCGAAGCCGACGGTCGCGCGCGGGCACCAGAATCCGCCGTCCTGCGGCTTGTAGTCCAGCTGGACGTCCATGACCGTCTCCCCGGCGAAGCCCGCCCAGCCGCTGCGACGGGTCACGTCCCAGATCGCGATGTCCGAATCGGGCAGCACCGCGCAGCCCAGCAGCGGCTGCTCCCAGAACACCAGGCCCTCGGTCCAGCCCGGCGTCTGCCACGTCACGCTGAAGACCCGGCCGTCCACGCACTCCAGCTCGACGCCGAAGTCGACGGAGTCGAACCCCTCGTACCGCCACGAGGGCCGGTCCCACTCCGCGACATCCACGATCCAGCGCGGACCCGCCAGGTCCGGTGCCGCGTCCTCGCGGGCGTAGTCGATGTCGACGTACCGCACCGCGCCGAGCACCGCGCCCACCATCTGCCGGGCGTGGTCCTCGCGCAGGCGGCGCTCGTCGGCGGTGCGCACGAACGACGTCATCGAATCCAGCACGCAGTCGATTGTCAGGGAATCAGGGCGAGCTTGCCCATCGTGGTGCGGGCTTCCAGTTCGGCCAGGGCCTTCGGGCCGTCGGCCAGGGCGTAGGTGCCCGGGTCGGCCGGGGCGATGACGCCGGTCGCCAGCAGGGTGAAGAGCTCGCCCATGACGTCGCCGAAGATCTCGGGTGCGGCCTGGATCAGGGTGCCGAGGTTGAGGCCGATGACGTGGACCTGGTGGCGGTACACGAGGTCCCAGTTGGTGATCGACGCCTCCCCCGCGGCCAGGCCGTAGACGACGACGCGGCCGGTGACGCGCCTGGTCGCGGCCAGGCTCGCGGCCAGGGTGGGGCCGCCGGCCGACTCGAGGACCAGGTCCGCGCCCGTGCCGCCGGTCAGCTGCAGGACCGCGGCGGCCAGGTCGGCGCGGCGGGAGTCCAGGACGTGGTCGGCGCCCAGGGCGAGCACCGTCTCGTGCTTGGCCCGGGAGGCGGTGGCGATGACCGTCGCGCCGTAGTGCTTGGCCATCCGGACCGCCGCCTGGCCCGTGCCGCCGGCGGCGGCGTGGATCAGGACCGTCTGGCCGGCGGTGAGGGCGCCCAGGGGTTTGAGGGCGGCGAGGGCGGTCGGCCAGTTCACGACCAGGCCCAGGGCCTGCGCGCCGGTCCAGCCGGCCGGGATCGGGACGGCCGCGGCCGCGGGCAGCAGCAGGTATTCGGCGAACGCGCCGCCGCCGATGCTGACGCCGACGACGTTCGCGCCGGGCGCCACGGCCGTCACGCCGGGGCCGGCCGCGACAACGGTGCCGGCGGCCTCGATGCCGGCCACGTACGGCGGCTGCGGCCCGCCCGCGAACGCCCCGCGGGACTGGGAGATGTCGACGAAGTTGACGCCGGCGGCGGTGACCTTGACCAGGACCTCGCCGGGGCCCGGGGACGGGACCGGGGCGTCGGTGATCAGGCGCAGGTCGCCCGGGCCGTTCAGGGAGGTCTGCTGCAGGGCGCGCATGGTCGGCTCCTCGGCTGTGCGATTTGTTTATCGAACGACCAACAAACCATGCCGGAGCCGGCCCCGAGCGTCAAGGTAAAGTTGATCGAACGGCAAACAAGTACGGAGACGACAAGTGCGGAGACGATCGGCATGGCCCCTCGCGGACGGCCGCGCACGTTCGACCCCGATACCGCCCTGCGGCAGGCGCTCGACCTGTTCTGGGAGCGCGGCTACGAGGGGACCTCGCTGCAGGATCTGGCCGGCGCGATGGGTGTCGCATCGGCCAGCATCTACGCCTGCTTCGGCAGCAAGGAGGAGCTGTTCCGCCGGGTGATGGCCCTCTACGGGAGCACCTCCGGCGAGCCGCCCCGGCGCGCGCTGCGGGAGGGGGCCACGGCGCGGGCGGCCGTGCACGCGATGCTGCGGGCCACCGCCGACCAGGTCACCGGCGCGGACACCCCGCACTACTGCATGCTCGTCCTGGCCGCCCCCGTCGGCGCCGTGGAGAACCACACGGTCCGCGAGTTCCTGGCCGAGCGCCGCCGCGGCCAGCACACGGCCATCCGCGACCGCCTCGCCCGCGGCGTCACCGACGGCGACCTCACCGCCGCCCCGGCCGATCTCGACGCGCTGGCCCGCTATTACACGACGGTGGTCCAGGGCCTGTCGATCCAGGCCCGCGACGGCGCCACCCGCCCCGAGCTGGAGACCGTCATCACCTGCGCGATGGCCGCCTGGGACGCCCTCACCGCCGCGCCCTCACCAACCGCACCCTGACCCCACAGCCATCACATCGCCGGGCACGGCGCTGGGCGCGATCGGCCCCGCGGGGCGCGCACACAGTGACGCAGCCGCCCATGCCTGAGCGGCTGCGTGGAGAAGCCGGCGAAACGGGGCGCGGCTACCGGCGTTCGACCGCCGCCATCACCACGTCGAACGGTGCCGCGGCCGCGCGGGCGGCGGCGTCGCGGTCGGCCGCCTCCCGGGCCACGGCCTCGGACCACAGCCCGCCCTCGGCGGCCAGTGCGGCCCGCGCGGCGTCGGCGCCGGCCTGCCAGGCCGCCTCCTCCGCGGCCGCGCGGACCAGGCTCGCCGGGCGCGCACCCACGGGGACGCGGGGCGGGTCGGCCAGGAGGTTGCCGGGCGGGACGAAGACGACCGGGAGGCCGCTGCCGAGCACCGTGGCGCGGCGGCGGGCCTCGAAGGCCGGGGACTCGTCGACGGCGGCGCCGTAGACGGCCGCGGTGCGGGCGGCGATGGCATGCCAGGAGTGGCGTTCGCGGGCCATGGCGCGGGCGCGGGAGGCAAGCGTCTGGGCGAAGATCGGGTCCTGCAGCAGGGCGTCCACGGCGTCGACGAGACCGTCGGGGTCGCCGGACGGGAAGCGGATGCCGGTGACGCCGTGCTCGACGATCGAGGCCAGGCCGCCGGTCGAGGCGACGACGAGCGCGGCGCCCGAGGCGGCGGCCTCGAGGGCGACGGTGCCGGTGGGCTCGTAGCGGCTCGGCATGACGAAGGCGTCGGCGGCGGCGAGGACGGCGGCCAGGGTCGGCTGGTCCAGGGTGCCGGGGAAGGAGACCGCGCGGTGCAGCTTGAGGCGGCGGGCCTCCTCGATCAGGGCGCCGCGGTAGGGGCCGTCGCCGGCGACGACCGCACGGGTGCCGGGGTGGCGCTCGCGGATCGCGGGCATGGCGGCGAGGAGGTCCTGGACGCCCTTCTCGCTGATGAGGCGGCCGGCGTAGACGAGCAGCGGGCCCTCGCCGGCGAAGCGGAGGCGGGCCTGCAGGACGGCGCGCGGCTCGGCGGTCCACACGTCGGGGTCGATGCCGCTGGGCACGACGTCGACGCGCTCGGCGGGGACGTCGAAGAGGTGCTGGACCTCCCAGCGCAGGTACTCGGTCGGGACGATCACCCGGCACGCCTCGGAGCCGAGCCACCACTCGACGGAGTGCACCGAGCGGCTGGTGTCGCCGTCGACGATGCCCTGGTGGCGGCCGGCCTCGGTGGCCTGGAGGGTGGCGACGAACGGGATGCCGAAGTGCTCCTTGAGCGTCACCGCAGCGTGGGTGACGAGCCAGTCGTGGGCGTGGATCACGTCGTAGCCGGCGGCCGGGGCGGTGCGGATCGCGGCCTCGGCGAGCAGGTGGTTGACGGCCATCGTGTGGCCGAGATCCGGGTCGTCGGCATCCGGGTCGAACTCGGGCAGCGGGTCGGCCCGGACCACCCGGACACCGCCGAAGGAGGCTGTCGAACGGCCGTGCCGGGTGACGACCGTGACGTCGTGGCCGGCGGCGGCAAGCGCGGCGGACAGGGCGGCGATGCGGCCCTCCCGGGCGGCTATCGCGTCACTTGGAGGGAAGTCCCAGGCGATCATCAAAACGCGCATAGCGGATACCTCTCGTCGCCGACTGTCACCGTAGCGCGTTCCGACGCTTCCGCGGACCGGCTTCGCGGGCCAATTTCAGTTTTCCGGATTGGGCGGGTTGTGCAGCTTGCACATTGCAGTTTTGCCTGATGACGGTGCGGGCGTGCAGGAGTGCGGCGACCGATCGGGCGGAGAACGGCGCACCCGTCGGGCGGTAGGGCGCGTCACCCTCCGCGATCTCGCTGACGGAGCCGAGACCACACTCACTCAAATGTCCGGTAAGGGCGGCGGGCAGCGCGTCCACCGGTCGGCCGGCGGCGCACATCGCGTCGGCGTACGGCCCGAGCCACCACGGCCACACCGTTCCCTGGTGATATGCCGTGTCCCGGGCGACCACACCGCCTCGATGGCCCCCAAGGTACCCGTACTCCCCCGGCGCGAGCGTACGCAGACCCAGCGGCGTGAGCAGGCTCTCTCCCACGGCCCGCAGCACGTCGTCGCGCAGCCGCGTCTCGTCGGCCGCGGGCGCGTAGGGAAGGCTGAACGCGAGCAGCTGGTTGGGGCGCAGGACCGAGTCGTCGTGGACGCCGGAGCCGCCCTTCGGATACGGCGCGGGGCCGGCGTCGACGACGTCGAAGAGCCAGCCGTCGGGCGCCCGGAAGCGCTTCACGAACTGGGCCCGGACGGCGTCGCGGCGCGCGTGCACGACCGAGGCGTCGCGGCCGCAGCGCTCCCGCAGCGCGGCCAGCGCGCCGAGCGCGTTGGCCCACAGCGCGTTGAGCTCGACCGGCTTGCCGTCGCGCGGGGTGACCGGGCCGCGCGGCAGGTGGGCGTTCATCCAGGTGCGGCCGCCGTGGTCGGCGTCGAGCCGGAGCAGGCCGTCGAGCGCGTCGATGGTGACGCCGTCCATGGTGCCCTTGGTGTAGGCCGCGATGACGCTCTCGACCGCGGGCAGGAGCTCGGCGGCCAGGCTGTCGTCGCCGGTGCGCGCGATGTGCCGGTCGACGGCGTGGACGTACCACAGCGGCCCGTCGGCATCGGCGAGTGCTTCGGCGCGCATGCGGGCACCGAGGCCGGCGTGGGAGCGCAGCAGCGCGCGGCCCTCGCCGGCCCGGTTCGTGTCGAGGAAGAGCCCCTCGTAGGCGGTCATGGTGTCGCGCAGGTAGCTGCCGAACCACGGGTATCCGGCCACGACGTCGGGGTGGCCGTCGCGCTGGATGATGAACGCGTCGGCGGCCAGGGTGAGCAGGCGGTCCTCGAACCCGCGGGCGCCGGCCTGGCGGATGAGCTTGCGGGCCCGGCGCCGGGCCGCCTCGACGATCGCGGGGCCGTCGGGCAGCGGCGTGGGGTCCTCGACGTCGGAGCGGGCGGTGACCGTGAGCGTCTCGCCGGCGCGCAGGTCGGCCGTGAACGTCCCGGCGGCCCAGAGGTCCTCCACCGGGTTGAGCCCGCGGGCGGCCTCCTCCCGGTGGTACGCGTCGAGGTACCACTCGCCGACGGGCTTGAAGTCGGGCCCGTCGAGGCGCATCACGTCCTCGACGACAAGCTCGCCGCCGGAGGAGAAGCGCTCCCCGTCGGCGTCGCGCCAGGTGCACAGCGCCCCCAGCACCAGCCGCACCTGGGCGCCGGGCGGGGCGGCGACGAGGCGGTGGACGACGGCGACGGCGTTGCGGCCGTACACCATCGCGACCTCGCGCTCGAGGACGTACTCACCGAACCGCCAGCGCCACCGCGGTACACCGTCGACGATGTCGAAGGACTCCAGGTGGTGATGGCCGGTGGGGTCGAGCGCGCCGGAGCCCCACTCGTGGACGGCCAGGCGGTGCTCGGCTCCCCCGGGCAGGCGCAGCACCGGGTCCAGCGCGGCGAGCGCCACCTGACGGGCGGGGGTGACAAGCAGTGCGTGGTACCGGCGGGTGCGCAGCCCCGCGATCGTGCCTGTCGCGTATCCCCCGAGGCCGTCGGTGACCAGCCACTCCCCTTCGAACCCGGCCGGGGTCGCGCAGGCGTGCGGGCCGAAGGTCATCACCGATCCGGGGGGCATGTGCCCAACTATGATCCGTTCCCCCTTGTTTCAAACGCGCGCCACGGCTGAATTTGCCGGAGATTCATCCGCCGACCGTGTCGGAAATCCGACCCGCCGACGAGCACGATTCATTATTGGGCGAGCGGGGCATATGGCAGCCAGCTTCGCGCGTATCCGTGCGTGAACTTTCGACACACGTAACGTGGTGGCAACGAGGGCACCGTTGAACAGCGGTGCCGAGAAATAGAGCAGGAGCGAGCATGCAGGTGTGGCCGGGCAACCGGTACCCGTTGGGTGCGACGTACGACGGGCAGGGCACGAACTTCGCGATCTTCAGCGAGGTGGCCGAGTCCGTCGAACTGTGCCTCTTCGACGACGCCGACGGCGAGGAGCGCATCCGCCTCGTCGAGGTGGACGCGTTCGTCTGGCACGCGTACCTTCCGGGCGTCGAGCCGGGGCAGCGGTACGGATTCCGGGTCCACGGGCCCTACGACCCGGCCCGGGGCCTGCGGTGCAACCCCAACAAGCTGCTGCTGGACCCATACGCCAAGGCCATCGACGGCGACATCAACTGGGACCCGGCGGTCTACGGCTACGACTTCAACGACCCGGAGCAGATGAGCGAGGCCGACTCGGCGCCGTTCATGCCGAAGGCGGTCGTCGTCAACCCGTACTTCGACTGGGGCAACGACGCCGCGCCGCGCGTGCCGTACCACCACACGGTCGTCTACGAGGCCCACGTCCGCGGGCTCACGATGCGCCACCCGGACGTGCCCGAGGAGCTGCGCGGCACCTACGCGGGCATCGGCCACCCGGCGATCGTCGAGCACCTCAAGCGGCTCGGGATCACCGCGATCGAGCTGCTGCCGGTGCACCACTTCGTGCACGACCAGCGGCTGGTCGAGCTGGGCCTGTCGAACTACTGGGGCTACAACACCATCGGGTTCTTCGCCCCCTATCACGGGTACGCCCGCCGGCACCGCGGTCAGCAGGTCCAGGAGTTCCGCGGCATGGTCAAGGCGATGCACGCGGCCGGCATCGAGGTCATCCTCGACGTCGTCTACAACCACACCGCGGAGGGCAACCACCTCGGGCCGACACTGTCCTTCAAGGGCATCGACAACGGCCACTACTACAAGCTCGAGGACGAGGACAACCGGTACTACACGGACTACACCGGTACCGGCAACAGCCTCAACGTGCGCAACCCGCACACCTTGCAGCTCATCATGGACTCGCTGCGCTACTGGGTGACCGAGATGCGGGTCGACGGCTTCCGCTTCGACCTCGCCTCGACCCTGGCCCGCGAGTTCTACGACGTCGACCGCCTGTCGACGTTCTTCGAGGTCGTGCAGCAGGACCCGGTGGTCAACCAGGTGAAGCTGATCGCCGAGCCGTGGGACGTCGGGCCCGGCGGCTACCAGGTCGGCAACTTCCCGCCCCTGTGGACGGAGTGGAACGGCCGGTTCCGCGACACGGTCCGTGACTTCTGGCGCGGCGAGCCGGCGACGCTCGGCGAGTTCGCGTCGCGGATCACCGGCTCGGCCGACCTGTACCAGGACGACGGCCGGCGCCCCTTCGCCAGCATCAACTTCGTCACCTGCCACGACGGGTTCACGCTCAACGACCTCGTCTCGTACAACGAGAAGCACAACGAGGCCAACACCGAGGACAACCGCGACGGTGAGAGCCACAACCGCTCCTGGAACTGCGGCGTCGAGGGTCCCACCGACGACCCGGCGATCCACTCGCTGCGGGCGAAGCAGCGGCGCAACTTCCTGACCACGCTGATGCTGTCGCAGGGCGTGCCGATGATCTGCGCCGGTGACGAGCTCGGGCGCACCCAGGGCGGCAACAACAACGCGTACTGCCAGGACAACGACATCAGCTGGGTCAACTGGGACGACGTCGACGAGCAGCTGCTCGCGTTCACCCGCGGCCTGGCGCTGTTCCGGGAGCGCCACCGGGTGTTCCGCCGCCGCCGGTTCTTCACCGGCCGGCCGGTCGCCCGGGCCGAGGGCACCCCGATCCCGGACGTCGCCTGGTTCGCCACCGACGGGCGGCAGATGACCGAGGAGGACTGGGACAACCACTTCGGCAAGGCGCTGATGCTGTTCGTCAACGGCGAGAGCATCACCGAGCGGGGCTCGCACGGGGAGCGCCACGTCGACGACTCGTTCCTGCTGTGCTTCAACGCGCACTACGAGCCGCTCGAGTTCGTCATCCCGCAGCAGGATTTCGGCAAGGAGTGGGAGCTGGTCATCGCGACGGCCACCGGCCCGGCCCGCGACGGCGTCAGCTACACCGCCGGCGGGACGATCACGGTGCCGGACCGCTCCCTCGTCGTGCTGGACCGCACGGTATGAGCACGCCAACGGGGACCTACCGGGTGCAGGTGCGCCCGGACTTCGGCCTGGACACGGCGGCCACCCTCGCCGGATATCTCCACACGCTCGGCGTCAGCCACATGTACTCGGCGCCGCTGCTGACCGCGACGCCCGGCTCCCCGCACGGCTACGACGTCGTCGACCCCCGGGCCGTCAACCCGCAGCTCGGGGGCGCGGCGGCCCTCGACCGGCTCGTCGGCGCCCTGAAGGACAATGGCCTCGGCCTGGTCGTCGACATCGTGCCCAACCACATGGGCCTGTTCCAGCCGGCCGCCAACCCCATGTGGTGGGACGTGCTCAAGCACGGCCGCGGCAGCGAGTACGCCGGCTGGTTCGACATCGACTGGGACGCCGGACCGATCATCGTGCCGGTGCTGGGCTCCCCGGCGCTCGACGACCTGGCGGTGGCGCACGGCGAGCTGCGGTACTACGAGCACCGCTTCCCGCTCGCCCCCGGCACCGAGGGCGGCACCCCGCAGGAGGTCCACGAGCGCCAGCACTACCGGCTCGTGTACTGGCGGGAGGGCAACGAGCGGCTCAACTACCGCCGGTTCTTCGCCGTCACCGAGCTGGCCGGGCTGCGCGTCGAGGACCCCGCGGTCTTCGAGGCCACCCACACCGAGATCCTCCGCTGGGTCCGAGAGGGGCTCGTCGACGGCATCCGCGTCGACCACCCGGACGGCCTGCGCGACCCCGGCGGCTACCTCGCTCGCCTGCGCGAGCACGCCCCCGGCACCTGGCTGCTGGTCGAGAAGATCCTGGAGCTGGGCGAGCCGCTGCCGCCGTGGCCGGTCGACGGCACGACCGGCTACGAGGCCCTCGCCGAGGCGTGTGGGCTGTTCGTCGATCCGGGCTTCCCGACCGCTGCCGACGTCTCCTGGTCGGACGAGGCCTACGCCCAGAAGCTCGACGTGACCAAGCGCCTGTTCGGCGCCGAGCTCAACCGCCTGGAGCGGCTCGGCGGCGACAAGGCCGTCCTCGCCGAGCTCGCGGCGAACTTCTCGGTCTACCGCACCTACCTGCCCTACGGGGCGGAGCACCTCGACGAGGCGCTGGCCAAGGCCAGAACCGAAGTGCCGGCGGATCTGGTGCTGCGGCTGCGCGACCCGGGCGACGAGCTGGCGGTCCGCTTCCAGCAGCTGACCGGCGCCGTCATGGCCAAGGGCGTCGAGGACACCGCGATGTACCGGTGGAACCGCCTCATCGCGCTCAACGAGGTCGGCGGCGACCCCAGCCGCGTCGGCGTCGGACCCGACGAGTTCCACGCGGCCCAGGCCCGGCGCCTGCGCGAATGGCCGCACAGCATGACCACGCTGTCGACGCACGACACCAAGCGCGGCGAGGACGTCCGGGCCCGCCTGGCCGTCCTGAGCGAGATCCCGGCCGACTGGGCCGCGGCGGTCGCCGGCTGGCGCGAGACCGCCCCGCTCGACGACCCGTCATTCGAGGCGCTCTTCTGGCAGACGATCGTCGGCGCGTGGCCGATCGAGCAGGAGCGGCTGCGGGCGTACTTCCAGAAGGCGGCCCGCGAAGCCAACCGCTCGACGTCGTGGGACGAACCGGACGAGGCGTTCGAGGCGGCCGTCAACACCAACCTGGAGCGGGTCTTCGACAACCCGGACCTGCGCCACTCGGTGCACGACTTCGCCGCCCGGATCACGCCCTTCGGGTGGAGCAACGCGCTCGGCCAGAAGCTGGTGCAGCTCACGATGCCCGGGGTGCCGGACGTGTACCAGGGCACCGAGCTCTGGGAGAACTCCCTCGTCGACCCCGACAACCGCCGCCCGGTCGACTTCGCCGAGCGCCTCGACCTGCTCGCGGCCATCGACGCCGCGGCCGCCGCGCAGCAGCCGCTGCCGCCGGTCGACGTGTCGGGCGCGGCCAAGCTCCTCGTCGTCAGCCGCGCGCTGCGGCTGCGCCGGGACCGCCCCGAGCTCTTCGGCGGCTACGAACCGGTCGGCGCGAGCGGCCCGGCGCAGCAGCACGCCGTCGCGTTCGACCGGGGCGGGGCGCTGACCGTCGCCACCCGCCTCCCCGTCGCCCTGGCCGCCGCGGGCGGGTGGCGCGACACCGCACTGCACCTGCCCGAGGGCACGTGGACCGACGCGCTCACCGGGCGCGGTGTGCCGTCCGCGGCGCTCGGCGACATCCTCGCCACCTACCCCGTCGCGCTCCTCGTGAAGGGCTGACCGAGCACCATGGACTTCCGCGTCTGGGCGCCGTCCGCGCGCCGTGTCGTGCTGCACAGCGGTACCCGCCAGATCCCGATGACGGCCGACGGTCAGTGGTGGACCGCCGAGGATCCGCACGCCGGCCACGGCACCGACTACGGCTTCTCCCTCGACGGCACCGACCAGGTGCTGCCCGACCCGCGCTCCCGCCGGCAGCCCGAGGGGGTGCACGGCCGCAGCCGGGTCTACGACCACGACCGGTACACCTGGGGCGACGGCGCCTGGACCGGCCGCCAGCTCGCCGGCAGCGTCATCTACGAGCTGCACGTGGGCACGTTCACGCCGTCGGGGACGTTCGACGGGGCGATCGAGCGGCTGCCGTACCTGCGCGACCTCGGCGTCGACCTGATCGAGCTGCTGCCGGTGAACACCTTCAACGGAGAGCACAACTGGGGCTACGACGGCGTCGGCTGGCACGCCGTCCAGGAGAGCTACGGCGGCCCGGACGGCCTGAAGCGCTTCGTCGACGCCGCCCATCAGGCCGGGATCGGCGTCATCATCGACGCCGTCTACAACCACTTCGGCCCCTCCGGCGCCTACACCCCGCAGTTCGGCCCCTACCTGTCCCAGGGCGCCAACACCTGGGGCCGCTCGCTGAACCTGGACGAGGCCGACAGCGGCGAGGTCCGCCGGTTCATCATCGACAGTGCCCTGCAGTGGCTGCGCGACTACCACTGCGACGGCCTGCGGCTGGACGCCGTCCACGCCCTTGTCGACCGCGGCGCCACCCACCTCCTGGAAGCGCTGGCGGTCGAGGTCGACGCGCTGTCCGCGGCGGTGGGCCGCCCGCTGACCCTGATCGCCGAGTCGGACCTGAACGACGCCCGGCTCATCACCGCCCGCGAGGCCGGCGGCTACGGCCTGCAGGCCCAGTGGGACGACGACGTCCACCACGCGCTGCACGCCATGCTGACCGGCGAGCGCCAGGGCTACTACGGCGACTTCGGCAGCGCGGAGTGCTTCAAAACCGTCTGGGAGCAGGCGTTCTACCACGCCGGCACCTGGTCGACCTTCCGCCGCCGCATCCACGGCCGCCCGGTCGACCGGTCCCGCATCCCCGGCTACCGCTTCGTGGTCTGCCTGCAGAACCACGACCAGATCGGCAACCGCGCCGTGGGCGACCGCCTGACCGCGACCCTGTCCCCCGGCCTGCTCAGGGTCGGCGCCACCCTGCTGCTGACCTCACCGTTCACCCCGATGCTCTTCATGGGCGAGGAGTTCGGCGCCCGTACCCCCTGGCAGTTCTTCACCAGCCACCCGGAGCCCGAGCTGGCCGCCGCGGTGGGCAAGGGCCGCCGGGAGGAGTTCGCCGAGCACGGCTGGTCCTCCGAGGAGGTCCCCGACCCGCAGGACCCGCAGACCTTCTCCCGCTCCCACCTGGACTGGGCCGCCCAGGACCCGGACCTCCTGCAGCTGTACCGCCGGCTGATCGCGCTGCGCAAGACCCACGCGGGCCTGGCCGACCCCCGCCTGGACCAGGTGCACGTCGTCCACGACGACGGCGTCCTGCTGATCCGCCGCGGCGACCGGACGGTCGTGGCCAACCTGACCCAGCACCCCAGAACCATCCCACTGGGCGCCGACTGCTTCCTCTTCACCACCGACGAGGCAGCGGTCGTCCAGTCCGACTCCCTGACCCTGCCCGCCGAATCCGCCGCAATCCTCTAGACCGCTACGGTTCCGGCACGTCGAGCCCGCCGCGCCACCTGGCGGGGTGTGCCCGGCGTCCGGTGCGGCGCCGGGCCACGGTCAGCCGCAGGAGGTTGGCCGGGCCGAAGTACGGGCCGGCCGGGACCAGGCCGGCCAGGACGCCCAGGAAGCGGGTCACCTCGGCCGGGTCGTCGGCGATCGCCGGGTACAGCCGCCGGCCCACCCGGTCCGGGCCGAACGCGGCCAGCCCGGTCGTGAGGCGGTACATCGCCCGGCGCTCCCGGTCCCGCCCGCGGTGGTAGGCGGCCAGCGCAGCCGGCAGCGGGGCCGCCCCGCCCAGGCCGGCGATGAGCGCGGCGGCGAGGGCGTCGGCGTCGCGCAGGGCGTTGGCGATGCCCTGGCCGGTGATCGGGTCCATCACCAGGCCGGCGTCGCCGGCGAGGGCCCACCCCGGCCCGTACGGCACCCGGAAGGTGTTCGGCAGGTCGACGGTGGCCCGGACGTGCTCGGCCAGGCGGGCCGCGGCGATGCGCTCCCCCAGGTCGCCCAGGCCCGCGAAGCCCGCCGCGAAGCCGGCCGCCAGCCCCTGCGACCGCACCTGCGCGAAGCGGTGGGCGGGCACCGACAGGAACGCGACGGCCAGGCCGTCGTTCGTGGGCCAGGCCGAGCCGAGCCGGTCCGGCCGCGGGTACATCTCCCCGCCGCGCAGTGCCAGGCCGTCCACGTACGCGTAGAAGGCTCCGGACCTCGCGGCCCGGGTGCGGTACGGGCGGGCGGCCACCGAGCGGGCCACCGTGGAGTGCTTCCCGTCCGCGCCGACGACCCAGGCCGCGGTCGCGGTGACCGGGCGGCCGGCCCCTCGTGGTGTGCCCTCGACGCCCGCCACCCGGCCGTCGGTGACGTGCAGGCCCGTGACCGCGAACCCCTCCCACACCTCGGCTCCGGCCGCGCGGGCCGCGGCGACCAGCAGCGCGTCGAGCACCGTGCGGCGCGGGCTCAGGACGCCGTCCGGTCCCGGGTACGCACCCTCGAGCACGGCCGGGCCCGGGTCGAACCTGGCCGTGCGGACCAGTGGCGCCCCCGCGGCCAGCAGCGCATCGAGCAGGCCCCACCGCCGCAGCAGCGCCACGCCCGGTGGCTGGATCTGGTGGGTGGACAGGGTGTCGCTGGGGAACCGGGCCCGGTCCACGAGCAGGACCCGCAGGCCGGCCCGGGCCAGCAGCAGCGCGGTGGACGCGCCGGCGGGGCGGGCGCCGACCACTATCACGTCGAAGCTCAAAGTTTTGATACGCCGTAACGTAACAGCGTCACGATAAGCTGGCAAGCATGGGCCGGCCTCGGGAACACGGTGCGGACACACGCGCGGCGCTGCTCGCGGCGGCCGGCGAGATCGTGCACGCCGAAGGGGCGGCGGCGGTGTCGGTGCGGCGGGTCGCGGACGCGGTGGGCACGACGACGCGGGCCGTGTACAGCCTCTTCGGCGACAAGGACGGGCTGCTGCGCGCGCTGTCGCTCGACGTCGCCGAGACCATGCGGCGCCACCACGCGGCGGTGCCGCAGCTGGCCGATCCGCTGGCCGAGCTGCCGCTGCTCATCGCCGGGTTCCGGGCCGCCGCACTGGAGAAGCACCGGCTCTACGACCTGTTCATGGCCCAGGTCCGGCCCGACGCCGACCCGGACGACCCGGTGTTCCGGCTGGTCTACGCGAGCTTCGACCGGGTCCTGTCCACCATCCGCCGCGCCCTGGACCTGGGGCTGTTCCCGGGGCGGGACGAGTTCGCGGTCGGCCGGCACCTCCTGGCGCTGGTGCACGGGCTGGCCTCGCTGGAGCTGCGGGGCGTGCTCGGCGGCGCGGACACCGCCGGGCCGGTCTGGGATCAGGCCACCGCGGCGACTCTGGCCGGGCTCACAGCAGCCGGGCCAGTCCTACCGCGATGAGCAGCAGCACGGCGGCGGCGACGGTCACCGCGACGGCCGACCAGACCCGCTCGACCTTCCCGCGCAGCCGGTCATGCGGGGCACGGTAGCAGCGTCAATCAATGTCCCAGCGGTGCACGGCACCGGAGGCGTCGTAGCCGAGCAGGGCCGGGCGCAGGGACGGCGCCGGGGCCAGGCCGGTCAGGGACGTCGCCGCGGTCGGCTGCGGCGGCAGCAGTGACGCGCCGGTCGCCGCGTCCCACCGGTACAGGGTTGTCGCGTCGCAGGCGATCAGGGTGATGCCGCCGCCCGGGCGCGGTACCGCGGTGATCGCGCGCAGGGGCGGGCCGAGCAGCGACGACGAGCCGAGGCGGGTGCCGGCGACGACGTCCCAGCGGTGCAGTCCCGCGGGGCCGGCGCCGGCCAGGACGGTGCCGGCCGCCGTCACGTCCCAGACTTCGGCCGGGTCGCGCACCGGGGCCAGCTCCTCCCCCGCGTCCAGGTCGAAGCGGCGGGGGCCCGCGCCGCCGGCGGCCAGCAGCAGCGTCCGGCCGCCGGGCAGCGCCACCGACGCCCGCACCACCGGCGACCAGGTCGCGCGCAGGGTGCCGGTGCCGGCGTCGACGAGGCGGCCGTCCAGGCAGCGCAGCGGGCCCTGCGGCGTGGGTACGACGTCGATCCGCACGGGCTACTCCTCTTGACCGCAGACACTCCCACCTGCTTAAGTAACCAGCAGGTTAGATAACCACTTGGTTAGGTACACGACGTGACCGATCGATTGAGTATCACCTTCGCGGCGCTCGCCGACCCGACCCGGCGGGCGATTCTGGCCCGGCTGGCCGGCGGAGAGGCCACTGTGAAGGAGCTGGCCGCGCCGTTCGCCATGAGCGGGCCCGCCGTCTCCAAGCACCTGCGGGTGCTGGAGCAGGCCGGGCTCATCACGCGCGGGCGCGACGCGCAGTGGCGGCCGTGCCGACTCGAGGCGGGGCCGCTGCGGGACGTGGCGGCGTTCGCGGAGGAGTACCGGCGGTTCTGGGACGCGAACTACGAGCGCCTCGACGCATACCTGCAACTCGTACAGGACGGTCTACAGGGAGATGAGCCAGAACATGAGTGACGAGCTGGGCGTGACCGGGTTCGAGCTGGACGGCGAGCAGGACGTGCGCATCACGCGCGTCGTCGCGGCCCCCGCCGAGCTGGTGTTCGACGTGCACACGAGCCCCAGGCACCTGCCGCACTGGATGCTGGGCCCGCCCGGCTGGACGATGCCGGTCTGCGAGATCGACCTGCAACAGGGCGGGGCCTTCCGGTACGTCTGGCGCAACAACGACGGCGAGGAGCTGACGATCGCGGGCACGTTCGAGGAGATCGAGCGCCCCCGGAGGCTTGTCAGCACCGAGCGCTGGAGCGGCGGCTGGCCCGCGACCCGCAACACGCTCACCTTCACCGACGTCGGCGACGGCGGCCGGACCCGGATCACCACGCACATCCACTACGCGTCGGCCGAGGCCCGCGCCAACGCCGTGCAGTCCGGGATGCGCGAGGGCCTCGACGCCGGCTACGCGAACCTGGACGGATACCTGGACGGGCAGTTCACCATGCGCCTCGAGCTCGTCCCGGTCCCGGTCAGCGACGTCGACGCCGCCCTGGCCTTCTACGCGGACCGGCTCGGCTTCCACGTCGACCACGACATCGCCCCCGGCAACGGCGCCCGCATCGTCCAACTGACCCCGCCCGGCTCGGCCTGCTCCATCCTGCTGTCGGAGAACCTCCCGGGCATGGACGCGGCGCCGGGGGTACTGCAAGGCTTGCACCTGGTGGTCAATGATGTGCGCAAGGCGCGCGCGGTGCTCCTCAAGAAGGGCGTCGAGGCCGGCGAGATCATGGACATGGGCGGCATCCTGTACGTACCGTTCGCCGACCCGGACGGCAACAGCTGGATGCTGCAGGAGATCCCTCCCCGATTCACGGCGTGACCAACCCGCGATATAGCAGCAACGCCGGGACGCACGCCATCCGTGTGCGTCCCGGCACCGAACGCCACACCACCAAGTCCAGAAATGATGCCAAGCCGAAGGCCCCCCGACCCGCAACCACCGAATGACGACCACGACGAACCACTCACAAACCGAAAAACCGCAACCACCAAACGGCGACCAAACAACGGTCGCGCCCACGCCAATCCGGTACTTACCATCGGCCGAGCCCACAATTTGCGGCTGCCCCTCCAACCGGGCGACACAACCACCGACGGCGCCGCTGCGACCGGCACGACGTCGACCGGCACAACTTCGACGGGCACCGCCGCTTCCACCTGCACCGGCACCTCGGCCTGCACCTCTTTCGCGGCCGCCCGAGCCTGGAGCCACTCCTCCTCGGTGACCGGCACGTTGTCCCTGTAGATCCGCCGGAGCTTGGCCGCGTGCCGCCGCTGGAGCCCCCAGTGGCGCTGCTCCTTGTGCTCGCGCCGAAACTCTTCCCCGATCGGGCTGTAGTTTCGTGACCGGGTCCGATCGCGCATTGTTGCGACTTCACTGCGACCGAGAAGACTTGCCTGCCCCCGCATACGTTTATTATCGCAAACATAGCAGTGAATCACACTCGTCACTATTTCACATGGCGCACTCTATCGGGATTCATCCCGTTGGAGGGGCAGCCGCAGATGTGACCTCGGCCGATGGTAAGTACCGGATTAGCGTGGGCGCGACCGTAGTCTGGTTACCGTTTGTTGGTTGCGGTTCGCGGGGTGGCGGCAGGTCCGTCGTGGTCGTCATTCGGTGGTGGCGGTGGGATTCGTTTTTTGTTTTGTGATCATTTTTTTTATTCGTGTAGTCCGCCGGCTACTACGTGGATGAAGGCGGCTTGGACGTCGTCGGCGCTCGATGCGTTGTCGACGTAGGCGCCGAGGGGTTGGAGGGCGGTTTTGAGGCGGTCGGCGGCGTCTTTTTTGGCCAGGACCACGACGCTGATCGTGACGGGGCGTTCTGGGTCCTGCAGCGCCTTCAGCTTCTCGACCATCGCGGCGACGGCCTGGGCGTTGGCGCTGTCCTTGTTGGCGTCGTCGGTCAGGATGAATACCTGGTTGAGCATGTCGTCGTGCCAATCGTCGCGGACCGACTGGTAGGCGGCGACGATCGTGTCGAGCAGGCCCGCGCCTGCCTTGTGGGTGTTCAGGGTGTTGACCGAGCGGGTGAAGGCGGCGCGGGAGGTGTCGTCGAGGCGGTCGCTCGGGAGCAGTTTGCGGTAGCCGCCGGGCTGGCCGGGGCTGATCTCCCACAGGCCCAGGCGGGAGCCGACCGGCATGAGGTCGCCCACCGCGCGGCAGCCGGCCTTGAGCACGTCGAGCGCCGACTGCTTGCCGCCGGTCGGGGCGGTGCTGCCGCCGCCGGCGCCGGGGGCGGCCATGTCGACGGCGATGAGCAGGTTGCCGCGGCGGTCCTCCGCGTCCCAGGTGGCGAAGACGTGCTGGACGTGGTGGGCGGCCAGGACGGCGAAGGGTTCGGCGGTCGGCTCGGGCAGCGTGGAGCCGCCCTCGAACGGCGGGCGGGTCTGGCCCGGGCCGCGCAGACCGGCGGCGTTGAGGGCCTGGCGGACCTCGGTGCTGGCGAACGCCTCCCGCAGCCGGTTCAGCGCGGCGACGCGCTTGGGGTCGCGGGCGGCCTCGGCGGTCGGGAACCAGCTGTAGCGCATCAGCGCCGTATTGTCCGCGCCCGCCAGGTAGACCCGGCTCTGGGCCAGGTTCATGATCGGCAGCAGGGCGTACTCGGGCACCAGGCCCACCTCGCCCGGCTCGTTCGGCGTCGCGGCCAGGTCGTGGTTGACCGTCCGGGTCACCGCCATCGCGTTGTTGAGGGTCAGCGACGAGGAGTCCATGCCCTCCTTGAGCCAGACCGCCTCGCCCACGGCCCCGGCCGCGACAAGGCCGTCGCCGGACAGCGCCGGGTCGCGCACGACGAGCCGCACGCCCGGGGTCTTGGCGTCGAGGAGGTTGGCCAGGGCCAGCCAGCCGTTGCCCTTGTCCTTGATCTTCTCGGCGGTCGGGGCGTCGGTGACCATGAGGATCGGCGAGGTGGCGAGGGTGGTCCCGGCGCCGGTGTCGCGCTTGGCCTGGCTCTCCTTGTCGGTGGGGACCAGCAGCCCGGGCGGGGCGGCGGTGGCCCAGGCGGCGTCGTCGGGCATCCACACGTCGGCGCCGAGTTGGGCGACCTGCCCGGCTGCGGGGCGCCCGTCGGCGGTGGTGACGTCGAGCAGGATGCAGTCCTTGGCCGCGCGCAGCTCCCGGCCGGCCGCGGAGACGACGGTGGAGAACGAGGAGGCGGTCACCACGCGCAGGGTGGTCGGGCAGTCCGCACCGTCGGCGTCGGTCGCGTCGTCGTGCAGCACATACCAGCCGGCGCCGGCGACGAGGCCGACGGCGAGCAGGAGCACGAGCCCGCGCATGAGCGCGCCGAGCATCCGTGAACCCGACTGATGCCTACCCATGACCGCTACCGTCCGCGCTCGGAAAAGGAGGAAGTGCCCTGATCGCGGGCAAGTATGACATCGAGCGCAGCGGATTCACGGCCCTGATCGGCCGGTCGGTCAAGACCACGAACCGTTCGGGCCACACATTCTCCGCAGAACGGTCGCCCCGATGCACGCACGGTGACCCGGCGGACACGAAAACGGCGTTCCGTCGGGAATCCGCCAGACCCCCGGTCCCACCATACGAAACGCCACTTCCAGCATGTGGCTGGCCGGGCCGCACCGCACCGCCGGCTCCGCGCCGGTCGGCCGGTCCGTTCGCCGAGCCGGGGCGCCCGCTGCCCGCAGCGTTCGGGAGAGCCGCGGACGTCGGTGATCATAGAGCCCTTCAGCCCGGCCAGGCGGCAGGGTCGGGCGCTACCAGGTGGTCACCGAGCGGGGAGCGGCGGTAGAGCACGGACCGGCCGTCGCGCACTCCGACGAGCAGGCCACCGTCGCGCAGCGCACGCAGGTGCTGGTTGATCGCCGTCGGCGTGACGCCGAGGCGGGACGCGAGTTCGGTGGATGACGCCGGCGTCTCCAACGTGACGAGCAGACCGGCCCGTACGGCGCCCAGCAGGGCCGCCAACGCGCCCGGCGCGGCCAGCGGCTGCGGCTCCCACAGCGTTGCCACGCCGCGCGCCGCGTAGATGATCATCGGCGGTTCGGCCTCGGAGATCGGCGTCGATGCGTTGATCGTCCAGAGGCTCGGCACGAGGGTCAGCCCACCGTTGGTGCCCCGCGTGTATCGCAGGCGGGATCGCAGCCGCACCTCGACGGTCGCGTCGACGAGCCGGACCTGAGGCGAGAGCCCGTTGAACATCGCCGCGAGTCCGTGCTTGGAGATCTGCCGCGCGCGAAACGTCACGTCGCCCTCGAGCAGAGCCCGCATACGCGGCCAGTGCGGCGCGAAGCAGCGCCGCCAGTAGCCGGCCAGGGCATCGATGATCCTGGACAGCACCCGCGGGGCGGGACCACGCAACGCTCGGGGCAGCGACCCCGCACCGTGCACGGCCCGCAGGTCGCGGGCCACCAGAGCCGGGTCGATGGTGGCCAGGCTCGCCAGCTCATCGTCGAGGCGGGTCAGCGGGGAGGCCGGCCGGGGGTTGAGGAAGTCAGGCGTCCACAGTCTCGCATCGGTCAGGGCCAGCAGCGTCTCGTGGTCCAGCGCGCTTCGCGACTCGTGCACAGAGCGCACCCAACGCAGATGCAAGGGGAACCGACCAGGGTCTCGCCACGCGCGCAGCGACAGCACCACCTCGTTGAGCGGCGAGATCGCGAACCGGACGTCAGCCAGGTCACTACCGACCAGCTCGTAGCGGACCATGAAGCAGGACGCTACATCGTTGGCGGCGACGGACCGGACGGTGCGACAACTGCAGTCGTGTTTCCCGCGATGATCCAGCGGCCGGCCATGACGGAGTGGCTTGCCCTGTACCTGAACCCGGTCGACCCGACGGCCCGGGCGCTGACCTGGTCCACGATCGCGTCCTCACTGTCAAAGGGCGTGTTCTTCAGCGTCAGCGTGCTGTACTTCACGCGCGTGGCCGGCTTTCCCGCCGCGACCGTCGGGCTCGGGCTGACCATCGCCGGATGCCTCGCGGTCGCCGCGGCGCTGGGCGCCGGCTACCTTGCCCGGGCGATCGGCGCGCGGCAGGTGCTGGTTCTGGCCACCGCCGGACAGGGTGTGGCGCTGCTTGCTTACCTACTGGCCCGGACGCCGGCCGCGTTCGTCGTCGTCGCGAGCGTCGCGGTCTGCGGGCAGGCCATGCAGCGCACCGCCCTCACCACGATGATCGCGGAGTCCTTCACCGCGGCGGACAGACTCGCCGTGCGGGCCCGGCTGCGGGTCGTGATGAATGTCTTCATCGCCCTGGGGACCGCGCTGGCGGCGATCGCCCTCGCGGTCGGCACGAGGCCCGCGTACCGGGTGGCGATGCTGGCCACCGGGGCGTTGACGCTCGTCTCCGCCTATACGCTCGTCCGGGCCCGTCGGCCGCCCCAATCAGCCCACGTCGAGACCGACCCTGCACGGCGGACCCGATCCGGCCGGCCGACGCGACGCTCACCGCTGCGGGACCGCACCTATCTGGCGATCACCGCCCTCTACGCGCTCCTGTCCATGCAGTTCGGACTGTTGACGGTCGGGATGCCACTCTGGGTCGCCGGCCATACCCGGGCGCCGGCGGTGACCGTGGCCGTGCTGCTGGCCGCGAACACCGTCATCGTGTCGGTCCTGCAGCTCTGGGCGGCACGCCGAACGACCGACCTGCGCTCCTCCGGCCGCGCGATCACGCAAGCCGGCGCGCTCCTGGCGCTCGCCTGCGCCCTGTACGCCATCGCCGCCTACGGCTCACCCGCGATCGCCGTGGCCTTCCTGGTTCTCGCAGCCATCGCGCACAGCCTCGCGGAGATCCTCTCCGAGGCCGGCAGCTGGACACTCGCCTTCGAACTGGCCGACCCCGCCAACGCCGGCGCCTACCAGGGCGTCAGCCAGACCGGCGCGGCACTCGGCGCCATGCTCGCGCCCCTCCTCGTCACCACCACCCTCGAGCACGGCGCGGCGGGCTGGGCCATCCTCGCCGCCGTCTTCCCCGCCGCGGCGCTCACGACCCAGGCGCTGTGCCGGCAGCCTCGCCCTCATCGATCGGTGAGGCCTCCGCACCGGCTCTGAGCACGTCCAGCTTGGAAAACGCTCATTTGCCGGCCGTTCAGACCCCGGCAGTGGTGCTCCGGCGGGGTTTGGGGTACCACCGAGGGATGACGGAACTCTCGCTCGACGACTACCTGGTCGAGGACGACGACGATGACGACCCGGTGCTGCTGCGCAAGGACGGCCAGCCGGTCGACACGTGGCGGGAGGACTACCCCTACGACGAGCGGATGACGCGCGAGCAGTACGACCGCGGCAAGCGCCTGCTGCAGATCGAGCTGCTCAAGCTGCAGAACACGATCAAGGATCGCGGGGACCGGCTGGTCCTGCTCTTCGAGGGGCGCGACGCGGCGGGCAAGGGCGGCACCATCAAGCGCTTCATGGAGCACCTCAACCCGCGCGGCGCCCGGGTGGTGGCCCTGGAGAAGCCCAGCGAGCGCGAGTCGACGCAGTGGTACTTCCAGCGCTACCTCCGGCACCTCCCGGCCGCCGGGGAGATGGTCCTGTTCGACCGGTCCTGGTATAACCGGGCCGGCGTGGAGCGGGTCATGGGCTTCGCGAGCCGCGCCGAATACCTGGAGTTCATGCGCCAGGCTCCCGAGCTGGAGCGCATGCTCGTGCGCTCCGGGATTCGCCTGGTCAAGTTCTGGTTCTCGGTGTCACGCAACGAGCAGCGCACCCGCTTCCTGATCCGCCAGGTGGACCCGGTGCGGCAGTGGAAACTGTCGCCGATGGACCTCGCCTCGCTGGATAAATGGGACGACTACACCGAGGCGAAAGAGGCGATGTTCTTCTATACCGACACCGCCGACGCGCCGTGGACGGTCGTGAAGAGCAACGACAAGAAACGCGCGCGCCTCGAGGCGATGCGGCACGTGCTGAGCCGGTTCGACTACGAGGGCAAGGACCGCGACGTCGTCGGCACGCCCGACCCGCTGATCATCGGCCCGGCCGCGCTCGCTGACGACAAGGCCGACGACGCGCCGCGCCTCTAGTTGCTCTTAGGCAATGCGAGGGGTATCGGTGAGTAATGAAATGCCGACTTGTTGAGTAGAGCAAGTTCGGGATTCACGCTCACGGCATTCACGACACCGTCATTCACGTCGTAATGTGTTCCCCGTGCAGGACCCTCGGGCGGCGTTGTTCGGCAAGCACGTCAACCTCGCTTACTCAAGCGACGACGACGTGCGCGAGATCCTGACGGACTTCGCGCAACGCGCTGTCACCGCAGGTCACCGCGTTGTGATCTTCCTGGACACCGATTCGGCCGCGCTGGCCGGGCGGCTCGCCACCGATGTAACAGGTGCCGCCCCCGGCCAGTGCTCGCTGCTCCGCTACGGCACCGGTAAAAGCGGTTCCTTCGGTGGCGCGCTGTTCGGGGTGGCCGACATGCTGGCGTTGCTGAGCCGGCTCGCCGAGGAGACGCTCCAGGCGGGCTGGCCGGCGATCTCGGTGGCCGGCGAGATGACCTGGACCGACCGCCCCGCGTGGACCCCGACCGACCTGTTCGCCTACGAGCACCAGGTGAACCGCTTCTTCGGCGACCCGCGCGTCACCGGCCTGTGCCTCTACGACCGGCGGCGCTTCGGCAAGGAGCTGCTGGCCCGCATCAAGGCGGTCCACCCGGGTCCGCTGCTCGCGTTCACGCTCGGCGGCTGGGGCGCGCACCTGCGGCTCACCGGCGAGCTGGACGCCTCCAACGCCGAGTCGCTGCCCTCCATCCTCGAGCTCGTCGCCGGCGCCGAGACCGTGGTGATGCTCGACGCGAGCGAGCTGTCGTTCGTCGACGCCGCCGGGGCCGGGCACATCGTCCGGTTCGCCGCCTCCCGCCCGCACCACCACACGGTCGTCCGCTGCGGCCGCGGCGTCCGCCAGGCGTTACAGCTGGTCGGCGCCGAATCGGTGCCCAGTCTCGTGTTACGCGATCGGGTGATCGCCGCCGCCGCTTCATGACCGCCCGATATGGGTAAGACTGGGCGCGTGTCTGACGAGTCGCGCTCCGCTCTGGAAGCCCCGGCCGCCGCCCGTGGGGTGGCCACCTGGTACGAGACCGCCGGCCACCGGAGGGTCGACATCGACCCGGAGGTCGTCCGGTCGGTGATGGCGCTGCTGGAGCCGCGCACCGCGGCGCCCGCGCCGGTCTCCGCCGGAGTCTCGCTGCCGGAGGTGCCGCGGACGTGGGGATGGATGCTACAGCTGTACGGCCTGCGCTCCGCCGAGTCCTGGGGCGTGGGCGACTTCGCGGACCTGGCCGCGTTCGCCCGGTGGGCCGCGCTCACCGGGGCCGGGGCGATCCTGGTGAACCCGCTGCACGCCGTGGCGCCGGTCGACCCGATGCCGTCCTCGCCGTACTCCCCCTCGTCGCGCCGCTTCGTGAACCCGCTCTACCTGCGCATCGCCGACCTGCCCGAATACCGGGCGGCCGACTCGTCGCTGCGCGCGCAGGTCGACGCCCTGCGCCCGCCCGTGGCCGAGCTCATCGACTACGACGCCGTCTGGCGCGCGAAGCGGGCGGCGCTCGCGCTCCTGGCGCCCACCACCATTGCCGATACCGCCGACCTGGCGCCCGCGCTGCGGGATTTCGCGGTGTACACCGCCCTCGCCGAGGTGCACGGCGTCGACTGGCGGGAGTGGGCGCCGCCGCTGCGGCACCCCGGCCCGGACGCCTACGCCGCCGCCGAACCCGCGCGCGTCGCCTTCCACGTCTGGCTCCAGCAGCGCTGCGCCGCGCAGCTCGAGGCGGCCAACGCGGCTGCCGCGAGCATGGCCGTCGGGATCGTGCACGACCTCGCCGTCGGCATCGACCCGGGCGGCGCCGACGCCTGGACGCTGCAGGACGTCATCGCCCGGGGTGCCAAGGTGGGTGCCCCGCCGGACGCGTTCAATCAGCAGGGCCAGGACTGGGGCCTCGCCACGTGGTCACCGGACCGGCTGGCCGCGACGGGCTATGCGGCGTACCGGGAGCTGCTGCGCGGCATCTTCGCCCACGCCGGTGGCCTGCGCATCGACCACGTGGCCGGCCTGTGGCGCCTGTGGTGGATCCCGCCGGGCCAGGGCGCGACGCGCGGCGCCTACGTCCACTACGACCCGGAGGCCATGCTCGGCGTCCTCATCGAGGAGGCCGTCAAGGCCGGTGCGGTGGTCGTCGGCGAGGACCTCGGCACGGTGGAGCCGATCGTCACCGAGACACTGCAGAACCGCAACATCCTGGGCTCGGCCGTACTGTGGTTCACCCGCGACGACGCCGGCCGCTTCATCCCCCCGGCGCAATGGCCCGCGAACGCCATGGCCAGCATCTCCACCCACGACCTGCCGACCGCCCTGGGCTTCCTCACCGCCGAGCACGTCCACGCCCGCGCCGAGGCCGGCGCCCTGACCCGCCCGGTCGACGAGGAGATCGCCGCAGCCGCCGCCGACCGCGCCGCCCTCCTGGAGCTGCTCGTCGCGGAGGGCCTGGCCACCGACACGAGCACCGACGCCGAACTCGTCGTGGCCATGCACCGGCTCCTGACCCGCACGCCGTGCCGCATCCTGCTCGCCTCCCCCTACGACGTCCTCGGCGAGCCCCGCCAGCCGAACCTGCCGGGGACGTCGGCGGAGTACCCGAACTGGCGCATCCCGCTCCCCCTGACCCTGGAGCACCTCACCGCCGACCCCCGCATGCTGCAGATCGCCGAGCTGTTCGACTCGCGGTCCTGACGACGCCATGGTCGGTTCGCTGGTGGTGGACGGACCCTGCGGGGCGGACGAGGTCTGGGATCGGTATGCGCGGCCGTCGCGGTGGGCCGAGTGGGCGCCGCAGATCCGGGGGGTGACCTACCAGGGGGAGCTCATCGTGCCCGGGGCCGAGGGCGTGGTGCACGGGCCGGTCGGGGTGCGGGTGCCGTTCCGGATCGTCGCCGTCGACGCCGGCGGGCCGGTGCGGCGGTGGGCGTGGGAGGTGCGGGTGCTCACGATGAGGCTGTGGCTGGAGCACGTGGTCGAGGCCCGGGGCACAGGGGTGCGGACCCGGCTGTCGGTGGCCGGGCCCGCGCCTGTCGTGGTGATGTACCGCCCGGTTGCCTGGGCGGCGCTGCGGAGGCTGGTGCGGTAGGCGACTACTTGCGCTTGGCCGGCTTCGTGATGCGGTCCGTGCCGACCTTGTCGCGGAGCACCTCCGGGACCAGGACCGAGCCGTCGGGCTGCTGGAACTGCTCCAGGATGGCGGGGACCAGGCGGCTCGTGGCCAGCGCGGAGCCGTTCAGGGTGTGGACGAAGCGGTTGTTCTTCGAGCCGGGGACCCGGTAGCGGATGCCGGCGCGGCGGGCCTGGTAGTCGCCGGCCCAGGAGACCGAGGAGATCTCCTTGTACTTGTCCATGCTCGGCATCCAGACCTCGATGTCGAGCGTCTTGCGCATCGAGGCGCTGGCATCCTTGGCGGCCAGCAGGGAGCGGCGGAAGTGCAGGCCCAGGTCCAGGACCATCGACTCGGCATAGTCGACCATCTCCTCCAGGGTCTTCTCGCCGTCCTCCGGGGTCGTGAACTGGAAGATCTCCACCTTGTTGAACTGGTTGCCGCGCACCGTCCCGCGCTCGTCGGAGTGTGAGCCGGCGCGCTCGTCGCGGTAGCAGGGGGTGTACGCGTACACCCGATGGGGCAGGTCGGCCGTGTCGAAGATTTCGTTCTGGAACGCGCCCAGGATCGCGGTCTCCGAGGTCGGGAGCAGGAAGCGGCCGCGCTCGCCCTCGCCGACGGCGATGTGGAAGACCTCGTCGTAGAACTTCGGGAACTGGCCCGCGGCGTAGCCGGCCGAGTCCAGCAGCAGGTGCGGCGGGAGCATGAACTGGTAGCCGGCCTGGAAGTGCCTGTCGATGAACCAGTTGATCAGGGCCCACTCGAGGCGGGCGCCCCAGCCGGTGTAGATCCACGAGCCGGAGCCGCCGAGCTTCGTGCCGCGCTCGAAGTCGACAAGGCCGAGGTCGGTGGCGAGCTGCACGTGGTCGCGCAGGTTCTCGATCTTCGGCACCTCGCCGAAGACGCGGACGACCTCGTTGGCCTCCTTGCCGCCGGCCACGACGTCGTCGGCGGGGAGGTTGGGCAGCTCGCTCATCGCGGTGTCGAGGTCCCGCTGCGCCTGCGCCAGCTGGTCCTCGAGCGACTGCAGCGCGGCCTTGGCGTCGCGGGTGGTCTCGATGGCCTGGCCGGCCGCCTTGGCCGCGGCGAACGCGCGGGCCTCCTCCTTGCGGCGGGCCCGCTCGGCGTCGATCTCGCCGATCAGCTCGCGGCGGCGCTTGTCCAGCTCGGCGATCGAACTCAGCGCGCGGGACACCTCGGACGGATCGAGCCTCTTGGACAGTCCGGCCTCGACAGAGGCCCGGTCCTTGCGAATCAACTCGATGTCGAGCATGGTGCCGCGCACCTTCCTGAGCTACGTAACCCGAAAAACCCGGACGCTCAGGATGCTACCGGGCGGCTCGCAGCCATTTTCTCCACCGCGCCAATCAGCAGGTCGATGCCGAAGGCGTAGTACCGGTCCAGGTCGGGCAGCGTGTGGTAGGTCTCGGCCAGCCGGACCATCTGCGGGTAGCGCTCCGCCGAGAGGCTCTGCAGATGGACCCGCTGGGTCCGCAGCCACTCCTGGATCTGGTCCGGCGGCAGCTGCAGCGGCGGGCAGCCGGGCTGGCCCTGGACGAGGCCGATCGCGGAGTGCAGCAGGTAGGTCGCGACCCAGTACGCCTCGTCGAGGGCGAACCCGGCCCGCTCGAGCAGGCCCAGGGCGTCGTCGGTGGCCCGGGTGAAGCTCTCGACGCTCTTCTTGTCGGCCGCGTGGAGCAGGTCGGGCAGGCACGGGTGGGCCCGCATGGCCCGCACGAGCGCGGCGACCATCGCGCGGAGCTGGTCGGGCCAGGGATCGGAGGCCGCGCGACCGGCCCGCACGTCGGCCAGCACGTGGTCGATCAGGCCCAGGAGCAGCTCGTCCTTGTTCTTGAAGTGCCAGTACAGCGCCATCGGGGTGACGCCGAGCTCGGTCGCGAGCCGGCGGATGGTGATCGCGTCCAGGCCCTCGCTGTCGCCGATGCGCAAGGCGCGCTCGGCCACAGCGGTGCGGGTGAGTGAGGTTTTCGGCGGCACTTGACAACTGTACAACGTATGGGTTCTCCTCTACAACGTACATGTACGACGTACAGGTACACCGTATAGGGGGAGATCATCCGATGAGAAATCGCTGGCTGGCCCTGGTCGCCGTGGCCCTGGGCACCTTCATGACCTACCTGGACAACAACGTCGTCAACGTGGCGCTGCCGTCGATCCAGAGCGACCTGCACCTGAGCATCGCGGGCCTCGAGTGGATCGCGAGCGCGTACATCCTGGTCTTCGCCGGCCTGCTCCTCGTCGGCGGCCGGGTCGCCGACGTCTTCGGGATGCGGCCCACCTTCTTCGCGGGCCTGGGCATCTTCACCGTCGCCTCGATCGCCGCGGGTCTGGCCGGCAGCCAGGAGGTGCTGATCGGGTCGCGGGCGCTGCAGGGCGTCGGTGCGGCACTGCTCACCCCGACCGCGCTCGCGCTGCTCACCGAGCTGTTCCCGGACCCCAAGGAGCGCGGGGCGGCGATCGGCATCTGGGGCGGCGTCGGCGCGCTGGCCCTGGCCATCGGGCCGCTGACCGGCGGATACCTCAGCCAGCACGCCTCCTGGGGCTGGATCTTCCTGATCAACGCCCCGATCGGCCTGGCCACCGCCGTCATCGCCGCGATGTCACTGCCGCCCGGCAAGCGTCACCCCAACCGCAGCCTCGACATCCCCGGCCTGGCCACCAGCGCACTGGCCCTGTTCGCGCTGACCTTCGCGCTCATCGAGGGCGAGTCGCGCGGCTGGACCTCCGGTGTGATCCTCGGGGCGTTCGCCCTGGCCGCGTTCGCCGCGATCGGCTTCGTCGTCATCGAGCTGCGCACCGAGCACCCGATGGTGGACCTGAACTTCTTCCGGCTCCGGGTGTTCAGCGGCGGCCTGGCCACGATGGGCCTGTGGGCGTTCGGCGTCTTCGGGATCTACTTCTTCACCGCGATCTTCCTGCAGAACGTGCTCGGCTTCTCACCGACCGAGGCCGGCTCCGCGTTCATCCCGATGGCGCTGCTCATGGCGGTCATGGCGACGCTCGCGCCGCGCCTGGAGTCGCGCTTCGGCGCCGGGCCCGTCGTCGCGGCCGGGATGGCGCTCATGGCGGCCGGTGTCGGTGGACTGGCGACCGTCGGCGAGGGCTCGGGGTACCTCGACCTCCTGCCCTGGTTCCTGGTCTTCGGACTGGGCGGCGGTCTGCTAGTGCCGCTCAACAACGTGGTGCTGAGCGCGCTGCCGCAGGCCCGGGCCGGCATCGCGTCGGGCATGCTCAACGTGTCCCGCGAGGTCTTCGGCCTGCTGGGCATCACGATCCTGGGCGCGATCCTGTCCAACCGCCAGCACGCGGCAGCGGGTGCGCCGCTGCACCAGTTCCTGGCCGGCTACCAGTTCGCGCTCGTCGTCGCGGCCGCCCTGGTCGCGGCCGGCGTGCCGATCGCGCTCGTGACGCTGCGCCGGCTCAGGACTCCCGAGCCGGTCGGGACGCTCCAGCCGGAACTGCAGCCGGCGTAGCGGCCGGCGGCTCGCAGACCGCACAGTGCGAGAAGTCGGGCACGTCGACCGCCTTGACGTTGCGGATCGTGACCGCGGCCAGCAGGCCCGCCACGACGCACAGCAGGGCACAGATCAGCACGGCCCGGTGGAAGCCGGCCGACAGCAGGGCGGGGTCCGCATACGCGGCGCTCGTGATCCCCGCTGCGGCCGGCAGCACCGCGACGGCGATGAGCCCGGCCGCCCGGGCCACGTCGTTGTTGACCGCCGAGGCCATCCCGGCGTGGGTCTCCGGGGCCGCCGACAGCGCGGTCGAGGTCAGCGGCGCCACCGTTATCGAAAGCCCCAGACCCAGCGTCAGTACCGCCGGCAGCACCTCGGTCAGGTAGGAGCCCCCGGCGTCGACGCGCGAGTACAGGGCCATCCCGATCCCGGCGACCACCGGCCCCACGCTCATCTGCAGCCGCGGCCCGATCCGCGCGGCGAGCGCTCCCGAGCGGGCCGACAGCAGCAGCATCACGACCGTCACCGGCAGCAGCGAGACGCCGGCCTGCAGGGGTGTGTATCCGGCGACCTGCTGCAGCTGGATCGGCAGCAGGAACAGCGCGCCGCCGAGCGCGCCGTAGATGATGAACGTGACCACGTTCGTCGAGGTGAACTGGGCCGAGGCGAACAACTCCAGGGGCAGCATCGGGTGCTCCAGGCGGGTCTGGCGCCACAGGAACAGCGCGATGAGCGCGGCCCCGGCGACGAGCGCACCGAGCACCGGCAGGCTCGCCCAGCCCTGGGCCTGGCCCTCGATGAGGCCGTAGGTGACGCCGATGAGCCCGGCCGTGACAAGCGCGCCGGAGAGCAGGTCGACCCGGCCGCTGGCCTCCTCGTCGCGCGACTCGGGGACGTGGCGCCAGGTGAGGTACACGACGGCCGCGGCGATCGGCACGTTGATGGCGAAAATGAGCCGCCACGACGACTCGCCGAGGCCGACGAGCCACCCGCCGAGGAACGGCCCGATCGCGGTGGCCACCCCGCCGAGCCCGGACCAGGCGCCGATCGCCTTGCTGCGGTCCTCGGCCCGGAACGACGCCTGCAGGATGGCCAGGCTGCCCGGTGTGAGCAGCGCCGCGCCGACGCCCTGCAGGGCCCGGGCGGCGACGAGCGTCCAGCCGTCCGGCGCGATGCCGCAGACGACCGACGCCGCCGCGAACCAGACGACGCCGATGGTGAACATGCGCCGCCGGCCGTAGCGGTCCCCGAGCGCCCCGGAGAGCAGCAGCAGCCCGGCGAGGGTGAGCGTGTACGCGGTGACGACCCACTGCAGCACCTGCAGCCCGGTGTCGAACGAGCGCCCGATCGCCGGCAGCGCGATACCGACGACCGTCGCGTCGATGGAGGCGATCCCGGACCCGAGAATCGTGGCCGTCAACACCCACCGGCCGGTGGCACTGGAGAACTCGAGCCCGCTGCGCTCCGTACCGCTCATGCCGGCACCTCCGCAAGCTCCGGCGCCGACCTGAGCTCCGAACTGCAACACTGATGACCGGCCACTCCGCTGCGCTCCGTACCGCTCATGACCAAGAAACTAGTCCCTAATTGCGCAGAGCCCGTACCCGCACCTTGAACGACATGGCCGGGCCCGGGGACGGTGCGGTCTTCGTGGCCAGGACGTAGTCGGGCGACTCGAGCTCCAGGTCGAGCCGGTGGAGCAGCCGGGCCATGGACAGGGCCATCTGCGCGTCGGCGAAGCTCTTGCCCAGGCAGGTGTGGGGGCCGCGGCCGTACGGTGAGTAGGCGCCCGGCCGGAGGTGCTCCGAGCGGGGCTTCTCGTAGCGGGTGATGTCGAACTTCGCCGGCTCGGGGAAGTACTCCTCCATGAAGTGCGGGACGGCCGTGGCGATGTACACCGTCTCGCCCTCCCGGATCGTGTGCCCGGCGAACTCGAAGTCCTTGGCCGCGTTGCGGACCAGCATGGGCGCCACCGGGTACAGGCGCATGGTCTCCATCAGCGCGTAGCGGGTCGCGGGCAGTTTGCGCACGTCGTCCTCGGTGACGGGCCCGCCGCCGGCGAAGAGCGCGTCGGCCTCGGCCCGGATCTGCGCGAGGACCTCGGGGTGCTTGAGGACGGCGTAGACGAAGGCGGCGGTGGTGTTGGCGACCGTGTCCAGCCCGGCGACGTACGGCCCGGTCAGGGTCATCACCAGGTCCTCGGCCGGCACGAGGCCGGGCCGGTTCAGGTGGGCGTCGATCAGATCCTCGACGAGGTTGCGCTCGGACTCGGCCTTCTCGCCGTGGCGGGCCTTGAGCTCGGCCGCCATCGAGTCGCCAAGCGCGAAGACCCGGGCCTTGGCTCGCCTGTACTTCGGGTTCCTGAGCAGCACCCGCGGACGCTGCCTGGTGACCAGCACGTTGAGCACGTACAGCGTGAGCAGCCGGATGTCGGACACATACTCCCGCGGTGCGCTGCCGGTGAGCAGTTCGCCGAGCTGCTCCGTGACGAGGTACTGCATCCCCTGCACCACCGGCACCCTGGTCCCGGCCGCCCAGTCGCGCGCGATGACCCGGTCGGTGATCTCGAGCAGCTGCGGCACGCGGCCCTTGATGGCGTCGCGGGAGTACCCCCGGCGCATCAGCTCTCGAAGCTCTTTGTGGCTTTCGCCGTCTTCGCCGGTGATCGCGCGGGTGGCGCCGTATTCGTCGACCATGCCCTGCCAGAACTCCCGCGACCGCAGGCTCTCGCGCCCCTCGCGGGAGTTCATGAACTCGGCCGCGTCCGCGCCGGCGATGACCGTGCACGACCGGCCGAGCAGCTTCATCCGGAAGACCGGGCCGTAGTCACGGTAGGCCTTCACGAGGAAGGCCGCGGGGTCCTTCCCCATCGCCAGAGCGCTGCCCAGAATAGGCGCGCCCTTCACCATCGGCGCCGACCCGGCCGGCGTCGCATCCGTGATCGTCACGTGTCGCCCCCTTGTTTCGCGACCCAGCGTATCGAACAAGATTGTTTTCCGATGCATCCGGCGTTACTGATCCGTGACGAACGGCTACCTAACCCGCCGCAGCGCGGCCCGCCGGACCTTGTTACGGTCGTTTTTCATGCGCGACCTGACCGCTTTCGTCGCCGGCCTGCCGAAGGTCGAGCTCCACGTCCACCACGTCGGCTCGGCCGCCCCGGCCACCGTCGCCCGCCTGGCCGAGCGCCACGCCGGCACGACCCCGGTGCCCGCCGACCCGCTGCTGCTGGCCGAATACTTCACGTTCACCGACTTCGCCCACTTCATCGAGGTGTACCTCTCCGTCGTGGACCTGATCCGCGACGCCGAGGACGTCGCCACGCTGACGTACGACATCGGGGCCGGCCTGGCCGCGCAGAACGTCCGCTATGCCGAGCTGACGCTCACGCCCTACTCCTCGATCGTCCGGGGCATCCCCGCCGAGGCCTTCTGCGAGGCCGTCGAGGACGCCCGCGCCCGCGTGGCCCGCGACCACGGCACGCAGCTGCGGTGGTGCTTCGACATCCCCGGCGAGGCCGGCGTCGCCTCGGCGGACATCACCCTCGAAACGGCCCTGAAGCACCGCCCGGACGGCCTGGTCAGCTTCGGCCTGGGCGGCCCCGAGCGGGGCGTCCCCCGCGAGTGGTTCGCCCCCCACTTCGCCCAGGCCCGCGCGGCCGGCCTGCGCAGCGTGCCCCACGCCGGCGAGTCGACGGGCCCGCAGACCGTCTGGGACGCGCTGCGCTTCCTGCACGCGGAGCGCATCGGCCACGGCATCGCCGCGGCCACCGACCCTTCGCTGATGGCCCACCTGCGCGACAACGACATCGCTCTGGAGGTCTGCCCGACCTCCAACGTCTGCACCCGCTCGGTGCCGTCGCTGCACGAGCACCCACTGGCGGCCCTGGTGGCGGCGGGTGTCCCGGTCACCATCAACTCCGACGACCCGCCGATGTTCTCGACGACCCTCAACCAGGAGTACCTGGTGGCCGCGTCGCTGCTGGACCTCGACGAGGCCGGCGTGGCGAACCTGGCCAAGCAGGGTGTGCGCTACTCCTTCCTGGACGAGCCCGCGAAGGCCAGGCTCTCGGCCGAGATCGACGGCTACACGACCGCCTTCACCGCCTGAGCCGTAGACGGTCGGGCGCGCCGCCGGTCGTCCCCGCGGTGTGGGTCACGCGGCCGTGCGCTCCATGACCACGTGCATGACCTCGTCGGAGGCGGCGAACGAGGTGGTGCGGTAGCCGGTCAGGCCGTCGTCAAGCAGGCGTTCGCCCCGGCCCAGCAGGACGGGGACGATCGGCAGGTGGAGCCAGTCCACGAGGCCCGCGCGCAGGTACTGGCGGATCGTCGACACGCCGCCGCCCAGCCGCACGTCCCGGCCGTCGGCGGCGGCGAGGGCGCGCTCCAGGGCGGCCTCGATGCCGTCGGTGACGAAGTGGAAGACGGTGCCGCCCTCCATCGGCAGTGGCGGGCGCGGCTCGTGGCAGAGCACGAAGACCGGGTGGTGGTACGGGGGGTTCGGACCCCACCAGCCCGACCACTGCGGGTCCGTGGACCACGGGCCGCGGACCGGGCCGAACATGTTGCGGCCCATGACGGTGGCGCCGATGCCCTCGAAGCCGCGGGCCACGAACTCGTCGTCCAGGCCGGTCGTGCCGCCCGGCCGGCCCAGCATCTCCAGGCCGGTGCGGGTCTTGAACACCCACTCGTGCAGGCGTTCGGCGCCGGCGCCCAGCGGGTCCTCCCGGCTCTGGTCCGGGCCGGCCCCGAAGCCGTCGAGGGACAGGCAGAAGTTGTGCACGCGCAGCTGCGGCATGGTGGCGTCCTTCCTCGTCGAGGTCATTCTCGACAACCGGTCGCGGCTCGCGGGCAGTTCTCGACACCCATGCGTTTTTGACAATGATTGTCATCACCGGAGAGACTTGCGGCATGCGGAAGACGGCGGCCCTGATCCTGGGAGCAGCCCTCCTCGCCCTCGCCGGCTGCGCGGTCCGGGCGACGCCGCAGGACGGGCGGGTGCACGTCGTCGCCGGGTTCTACCCGCTGCAGTTCGTCGCCGAGGAGATCGGCGGCGACCGGGTCGGGGTCGAGAACCTCACCCGGGCCGGGGCCGAGCCGCACGACCTGGAGCTGCAGCCCAGCCAGCTCGCCGCGCTCGAGGACGCCGACCTGGTGCTGTACCTGCGGGGGTTTCAGCCCGCCGTCGACGAGGGCGCCGACCTGCAGGACAGGGCCAGGACGTTCGACGTGTCGAAGGTCGCCACCCTGCACGGCGCCGACCCGCACGTGTGGCTCGACCCGCTGCGGCTCGCCGCGATCGCCGACAGCGTGGCGCAGCGCCTGGCCGCCGTCGACCCGGCGCACGCCGGGGAGTTCGCGACGCGGGTGGCGGATCTGGACGGGCGGCTGCGGGCGCTCGACCGGGAGTACACCCAGGGGTTGAGCGATTGTCAGCGCCACGACGTGGTGACGAGTCACGAGGCGTTCGGCTACCTCACGGCCCGTTACGGGCTCAACCAGATCCCGGTGACCGGCCTGAACCCCGACGAGGAGCCCGGACCGCAGCAGGTGCGCGACGTGGCCCGGGTCGCCCGGGAGCGCGGGGTCACCACGATCTTCTTCGAGGCGCTCGTCAGCCCGAAACTGTCGCAGACCGTGGCCCGGGAGATCGGCGCGCGGGCGGCGGTGCTCGACCCGATCGAGGGCGTCGAGGACGGGGCGACGTACTTCAGCGTGATGCGCACCAATCTCGCCACGCTCCGTGACGCGCTCGGCTGTCGCTAGTCTGGATCGGGTGCGACGCGCGCTGGCAACCACGGTCATCGCCACCGCCCTGCTCGCCGGGTGCACGAACGATCCGGTCGGCTCGCAGGGGGAGCCGGTCACCGGGGCGAGCGCGACGGTGGAGGACCGCACGAACCGCGACGGCACGTCGGCCCCGGTCGCCGACCCGATCTACCCGGCGTACGGCAACCCGGCCCTCGACGTCCTGCACTACGACCTGGCCCTGGCCTGGGCGCCGCCGACGCGCACGCTCACCGGCACGGCCACCATCCGCATCCGCGCCGTGCGCACCGTCCAGCAGCTCCGGCTCGACTTCTCGGACGCGTACACCCTCAGCGCCATCAGCGTCGACGGAGCCTCCGTGCCGGGGCGGGTCGCGGACGGCGATCTGGTCGTCGACCGGGCGGTGCCGAGCGGGTCGACGGTGACGCTGTCGGTCGGATACACCGGCACCCCCACGACCGTCGCCATGCCCTCGCACCGCAGTGACGCGGAGCCGCTCGGCCTCACCGTGACCGCCGACGGCTCGCTGTGGACGATGCAGGAGCCCTACGGGGCGAGCACCTGGTACCCGGCGAACGACCAGCCCTCCGACAAGGCCCTCTACGACATCGCGGTCACCGTCCCGGACGGCTGGTCGGCGATCGCCGGCGGCACGCCCGGCCCGAGCGGCGGCGGCACGTTCCGCTACGCCTCCACCGTCCCGGTCGCGTCCTACCTGACGACCCTCGCCGTGGGGCAGTACACGAAGACGTCGCTGAGCGGACCCCGGGGCCTGCCCATCACCCTCTGGACCCGGTCGTCCGACGGCCCGCCGCGCCTCGACGACCTCAAGCAGCTGCCGGTGTACCTCCAGTGGCTGGAGGACCGCTTCGGCCCGTACCCGTTCGCCAGCACGGGCGCGGTGCTCGTCCCCTCCGCGACGGCGATGGAGACCCAGCAGATGATGACCATCGGCGGCGACGCGGTGGAGTCCGCGGGCGCCGCCGTCCTGGTCCACGAGCTGGCCCACCAGTGGTTCGGCGACGCCGTCGGCCCGGCCACCTGGCGGGACGTGTGGATGAACGAGGGCTGGGCCAGCTACGTCGAGCAGCTGTACCGCCACCGCTCCGACCCCGCCGCCCTGGACGGCTGGGAGCGGCAGGCCCGCGGCGCCGACGGCACCGCCCGCGCCGCCCAGGGCCCGCCCGGCAACCCGCGCGCGGACAGCTTCGCCGAGACCAACGTGTACGTCGGCCCGGCCCTCATGCTCCGCCAGATCCACAAGGCCATCGGCGACGAGCGCTTCTTCGCCCTCGGCCGGGCCTGGGCCGCCGCCCACACCGGGACCGCCCGCACCCGCGCCGAGTTCGTGGCGTTCGTCAACCGGCAGACCGGCCGCGACTTCACCGCCTTGATCAACTCCTGGCTGGACTCGCCGACGACTCCCTCCTAGGGTCGGCGCGTGGTGGTGGTGTGGGCCGACGGGGAGCGCGCGGCGTGGCTGGCCCGGGCCCAGGCCCTGGAGCACGGCCTGGAGCAGCCGGACTGGGTGCTCGCCGCCACCGGCGCGGACCGGTTCTCCGACCTGACCGCCCCGCAGGTGTCCTGGCTGATCGCGCGGGGCCCCGAGGCGTCGGCGCGGGCGCTGCTGGCCACACCGCTCTTCCACCACCCGCAGAAGCTCGACCTGGGCCTGGTCGCGGCCGCCCGGTTCGAGCTCGACGCGCTGCCCTACGTCCTGCGCGAGGCCGCCGCGAGCCCCGACCGCCTGGGCTGTCTGGTCGGGCCGTTCCGCACCCCCGAGGCCCGTGACCTGATCGCCGGCTGGACGCGCCACCTCGGCTCGGCCCGGCTCTGGGCGCGCCGGTGGCTGGAGCGCCACGGCGAGGCGCTCCCGCCCGCCGCCACCAAGACCCGGCCCCGCAAGCCGAAGATCCCGCCGTGGCCGCTCCCACCGGCGCCTGTCGACAGCGCCCGGCTGCTCGACGCGCTGAGCCGGTCGCGGCTCGCCGACCCGCCGGAGCCCCCGCCGGCCGGTGGTGTCGAGTCCTCGGCCGCCACCCAGCCCCTCGTCGCGCCGCCCGATCCGCAGCTGCGGGAGCTGCTCGCCGGCGGCGACCGCGCGAGCCTGGCCGCGTTCGGCCGGGCCGTGCTCCGGGCCTGGATCGACGACGGCATGCCGCCGCAGTCGGCGTGGGCGCTGCTGGCCCAGGCCCACCTCGGCGACGACGCCACCATCGACGAGCTGGCGCCGCTGGTGCGCTCCTGGCCCGGTCAGAGCCGATACGCCCGGGCGATCGACGGCCACGCGGTGCTCGCCACGGTCGGCACCGACACGGCGCTGCGCCACCTGCTGGCCATCGAGGAGCGCATGTCCGGCGGCGCGACGAACGACCGGGTCGCGGACTACCTCGGCCAGGCCGCCGCGGCCCGCGGGCTGACCCCGACCCGGCTGGCCGACCGACTCGCACCGACCCACGGCCTCGACGCGGGCGTGACGGTGGACTACGGGCCCCGCCGGTTCACGGTGGTGCTTGACGACCTCGCCGCCGTGCACCCCGCCGACGCCGACGGCCGCCGCCTGGCGAAGCTCCCGCGCCCCGGGGCAAAGGACACCAACCCGGCCGCGTACAAGGCGTTCCAGCAGCTCACGCGGGACGTGCGGGCCACCGTCACGGCGCAGGCGGCCCGGCTGGAGCGCGACATGCTCCGCCGCCGCCTCCGCCCGGCCGCCGACCTCTCGTCGGTCGTGCTCCCCCACCCGCTGCTCGGCCCCCTCGCCCGGCGGCTGCTCTGGGGCGAGTACGCCGGGAAGCGGCTGGTCCGGGCGCTGCGGATCGCGGAGGACGGCAGCCTGGCCGACCTCGACGACCGGGCCGCGCCGGTGGCCGGCGACGCCGAGCTCGGGATCGTCCACCCGGCCGAGCTCGGGGCCGACCTCCCGGCCTGGAGCCGGCTCTTCCTCGACTACGCGATCCTGCCGCCGTTCCCGCAGCTCAACCGGCCGGTGGTGATCCTGGGCGAGGCGGAGCGGGCGGCCACGAGCCTGGCGGGCTTCGGGCCGGTGCCGATGGAGCGGCTGCAGTCGCTGCTGCACAACGGCTGGCCGGGCGATGCCGACGATTTCCGGTACCGCCGCCATATGCGGTTGCGTCGTGCCCTGCCGGACGGCCTGACGCTGCTGGTGGAGCTCGACCCCGGCCTCCCGACCGGCCCGGCCGACCCGCAGGAGCAGCACCGGATCGCCGAGATCTGGGCCGACGACGCGCGGTCGCACCATTGGCAGCGCACCCGCCGCATCCCTATGGGCGCCTGCGACCCGATCGCGCTGTCGGAGCTGCTGGTGGAGATGCGGGTCACCGTCGACGCGACGGGGTGATCGGCTATGGTGGAGGGGCACGAAGGGGAGTAGTCCTCAACTGCCCGGTCGACATACTGGCGTCGCTCGCGACACCCGGCCGCGCGGCTTCCGGATCATCGGAAGCGGACGAGACTTTCGGCCTCGCTGTCGGCTGTATTCACGAGTCGGACGGCCGGGTCGAGGTCGTCCACCCCTCCTCCTCCCGGACCGTCCCGGGAAGGGTTCTGTTTTGAGCGCGTTCCTCGCCGCCCTCGCCATCAGTTTCGGCGTCATCTTCGTCGCCGAGCTCGGCGACAAGTCGCAGCTGATGGCGCTGACGTTCGCCACCCGGTTCAAGACCGGGCCGGTCCTCATCGGCATCACCATCGCGACAGCGGTCGTGCACCTGGTCTCCGTCGCCGTCGGGTACGGCCTCGGCGCCGCCCTCCCCACCGCCTGGATCTCGCTCGTGGCGGCGCTCGCGTTCTTCGCCTTCGGGGCCTGGACGCTGCGCGGCGACAAGCTCACCGACGAGGAGAAGGGCAAGGCCGAGCGGACCACCCGCTCGGCGATCATCGCCGTCGGCGTGTCGTTCTTCCTGGCCGAGCTCGGCGACAAGACCATGCTGGCCACCATCACCCTGGCGACGCAGCACGGGTGGCTCGGCACCTGGATCGGCTCGACCGTCGGCATGGTCGCGGCCGACGCCCTGGCCATCGTCGTCGGCCGCCAGCTGGGGCGGCACCTGCCGGAGAAGGCGATCAGATACGGCGCGGCCGTGCTGTTCGTGATCTTCGGCGTCTGGCTGCTGATCGAGGCGCTGCGGGAACTGCTGTAGGGCGCACCGCCGCCGGGGCCGGCCGCTGCGGTTCGCGCGGCCGGCCTCAGCGCTTGCAGCCGGCGCAGGTGCCGAAGATCTCCAGGGTGTGGCTCACGTCGGTGAAGCCGTGCTCCTCGCCCACCCGGTCGGCCCAGCGCTCGACCGCCGGGCCCAGCACCTCGACCGTCCGGCCACAGCCGCGACACACCAGGTGGTGGTGGTGACGGTCGCTGCAGCGGCGATACCGGGTGTCGCTGCCCGGCACCTGCATGACGTCGATCTCGTTGCTCTCGGCCATGAGCTGCAGGGTGCGGTACACGGTGGTGAGGCCCACGTTGGCACCGCGGTCGCGTAGCATCACGTGCAGTTCCTGGGCGCTGTAGAAGCCGTCAACGGAGCCCAGCAGCGACATCACCGCGTCGCGCTGCTTCGTGTTGCGGCGGACGGGGTGTGCATCCACGTCGTGGGTGGGCTCGGTCACCCGTCGAGCTTAGCGTGGCCTTACTGCGTTGAACCGCTCCCGGTTCGGACCGCTCACCCGTGTTGCGCCCCTGGCATAAGCAGGGGATCTCGCTCGCCCCTCGCAACAGGGGCCGCGTACGCTGACGCCGGAACCAAACACTTGTACGTGTGAGTGGCACACGGTGGGGGGAGCAAGGACGTGGCTCAAGGGGAAGCTGCCGTCGCCTCAGGAGGAGGCTCGGCCGCGGCGCCTGAAAAACTCGACGCCGCCGTATTCAAGATCGCGGGCGTGGTCGTGCTCGGCGCGGTCATGTCGATCCTCGACGTGACGGTCGTCAGCGTGGCGATCCCGAAGTTCATGGAGACATTCGACGCGACCTACGCGCGCGTCGCGTGGACGATGACCGGCTACACGCTGGCCCTCGCGACGGTGATCCCGCTGTCGGGTTGGGCCGCGGACCGGTTCGGCACCAAGCGGCTCTACATGCTGGCCCTGTTCCTGTTCACCGTGGGCTCCGGCCTGTGCGCCACCGCCGACTCCATCAACCAGCTGATCGGCTACCGGGTGCTGCAGGGCCTCGGCGGCGGCATGCTGATGCCGCTCGGCATGACCATCATGACCCGGGCCGCGGGCCCGCAGCGCATCGGCCGGCTCATGGCCGTCCTCGGCATCCCGATGCTGCTCGGGCCGATCTGCGGCCCGATCCTCGGCGGCTGGCTCATCGACGTGGCGACCTGGCACTGGATCTTCCTGATCAACCTGCCGATCGGCCTCGTCGCGCTGATCTACGCGCAGTTCGCGCTGCCGAAGGACCACACCGAGCCGTCGGAGTCGTTCGACTTCATCGGCATGCTGATGCTCTCGCCCGGCCTGGCGCTGTTCCTGTTCGGCGTCTCCTCGCTGCCCGAGGAGAAGACGATAAGCGCGAACAAGGTCTGGATCCCGATGCTCGTCGGCGCCCTGCTGGTGATCGGGTTCATCGTCTACTCGTTCAAGCCGAAGCACCCGCTGCTGGACCTGCGCCTGTTCAAGAACCGCCGGCTCACGGTGGCGGCGGTCTCGCTGTTCGTCTTCGTCATCGCGTTCATGGGCGCGGGCCTGCTGTTCCCGAGCTACTTCCTGCAGGTGCGCGGCGAGTCGACGCTCGACGCCGGCCTGCTCATGGCCCCGCAGGGCCTCGGCGCGATGCTGACCATGCCGATCGCCGGCATGCTGGCCGACAAGATCCCGGTCGGGCGCACCGTGCCGTTCGCCATGGCGCTCATCGCTGTCGGGTTCTTCTCGTTCACCCAGGTCGAGCCGGACACGTCGTTCCTGATGCTGGAGGGCTCGCTGTTCGTCATGGGCCTGGGCATGGGCGGCACGATGATGCCGCTGATGACCTCGGCGCTCAAGACGCTCACCCATCAGGAGGTCGCCCGCGGCTCGACGCTGGTGAACATCCTCCAGCAGATCGGCGGCTCCGTCGGCGGCGCCGTCATGTCGGTCGTGCTGACCAGCAAGACCGGCGACGCCCCGACCGTCCCCGGCACCACCAACCCGGTCACCGGGCAGCCGCTGTCGATCACCGACCTGGCCGTCGCGTCGCATCAGGACCCGCGGGTCGCGCAGATGCCGGGCGGGCCGGAGCTCATCGACCGGGGCCTGCACTTCCTGGCCGACTCGTTCGCCTCCACCTACTGGGTGGGCTTCGTCCTGGTGCTCGCCACGTTCATCCCGATCGCCTTCCTGCCCCGCAAGAAGGAGGTCTCGCACCTCGCCGCCGACCAGACCGAAGGTGCCGCACCACCCGTGATGATGCACTAGGCGGCGTTGGTACTTCCCCGCTGAGGCCCCGCGACGCCCGTTCGCCGGGGCCTCAGCCCGTCTCACCGGCCGGAGCGGGTCACGCCGCGGGGACGTCGGCCAGCGCGGCGAAGACGACCTTCCCCTCGGCCCGGGCCTGCGCCACCATCGCGTCCGCGCCCGCCGACGGCCCGCCGATGCGCAGGACAGCGTCGCAACGGGCCAGCAGCCGCGCCGAGATCGGGTGGAAGATCTCGTCGAACACCGGGTCACCGACGCCCGCGGAGCCGGCCCGTTCGATGAGCGGCAACGCGAGCGCCTCCCCCGTCACGGGCAGGTGCCCGGCCCGGAAGAGCCGCACTGCCGCATCGTTCATGGCGTCGACGTTCGCCCGCAGCTTCGCCGGGTCGTCCCCGGTCCCCGAGCGATACGGCCCGGCCACCAGAATCATCATGCGAAATCCCCTTCAACCTGCTCGATATGCACGCCGGCATCCCGGAGCGCCCGGACTGTCGCATCGCCGGGCGGCGCGTCGGTGACGAACACGTCGACGTCCCCGAGCGGCGCCACCCGCGCGAACGCCTGCACGCCCAGCTTCGAGGCGTCCGCGACGACGATCGTCCGCCCGGCTCGCCGCAGCCCGGCCCGCTTCACGGCGGCGTCGTCGAGGTCGAACTCGGACCACCCGAGCTCCGCGTGCACGGCCCCGATCGACATCACGAACGTGTCGAACCGCAGCTGGTCGAGCGCACTCAACGCGAGCGGCCCGACGAGGCTGCGCTCCCCCGCCCGCGACTCCCCGCCGATGACGAGCAGCCGAATCCCGGGCCGGTCGGCCAGCTGCGCCGCCGCCTGCAGGCTCAGCACCGCCACCGTCAGCGGCCCCCGCGCGGGCAGGTGGGCGGCAACCTCGGCGGTGGTGGTGCCGGCGTCGAGCAGCACGGTGCTCCCGGGCTCGATGAGCGCCGCGGCCGCCCGGGCCAGCCTGCTCTTGGCCGCCGCTGACCACCGGGCCCGCACCGAGAACCCGGCCGCCTCGACGGGCACGTCGAGGGCGACGGCTCCGCCCCGGACCCGCCGCACGAGCCCCTGCTCCTGCAACTGATCGAGGTCGCGCCGGACGGTCATCTCGGAAACCCCGAGCCGCTGCGCCAGCTCGGCAAGCGTCACCCGCCCGCCGCCGCGCACCAGCCGCAGTGTGAGGTCGAGCCGATCCGCGAGCGCCACGGGCCGAATCTAACAGGCTCCGTGTGAGATTTGAAAGATAGGTGTGAGATCGGCTCTCCGACCCGGGCTCAGCGGCGGGTCGCCAGGGCCGGCGGCTGCACCGGCGGGGCGTCCGGGACCTTCGGGCCGCGGCGGAGGGTCGCATACGTCAGCAGGCCCAGCGGGATGATGATCCAGCAGGAGAGCAGCCGGTAGACGAGCATGGCGGCCGCCGCGGGGCCGTGGGCCGCACCGGCCGAGACCAGGCCGGCCAGCAGGGCGACCTCGACCACGCCGATGCCGCCCGGGCTCAGCGGGATCTGGCGGACCAGCTGCACGGTCAGGTACACCGTGGCCAGCCGGACCAGGCTGACGTCGATGCCGAAGGCGGCGGCGGTCGCGGCCAGGCAGGCGAAGTCCAGGCCCCAGTTGACGGTGGCGTGCACGAGGGAGAGCACCCAGGAGCGGCGGGGCAGGCGGCGCAGGTCGTCCCAGGTCCGGCTGACGGAGGCCCTGGCCCGGGCGATGCGGCCGCTCGGGTGCTCCGGGTCGTCGTCGGCCAGGACCGGCGGCGGGGCCGGGCGGCGCGGTGAGAGCAGGAAGTCGAGCAGGAAGACCAGGCCGGCGATCACCAGCATCGCCAGGACCAGGACCAGGGTGTCGGTGTTGCCCGTCGCGCCACCGCGGGGAATGAGGACGACGGCGCCGTACATCAGCAGCAGTGCCACGCCCGACAGCACCCCGGACAGGACCGCTACCGCACCGGCCGAGCGGCGGGTGGCCCCCGCGGTGCGGAACTGGCGGAACGCGAACCCGGCCGAGACCGCCGAGCCCGCGGGCAGGCTGAACGAGATCGCCGAGCGGGTGAACGTGACGGCTATGGCCCGCGGCACCGACATCCGCACCCCGAACCCGGCCAGCAGCCGGCGCTGCTGGAGCGCGAAGTGCCGCAGCGACGTCATCTCAGCGGCGGCCGCGAGCAGCAGCCACCACGGGTGCGCGGACCGCAGCACGTCGAGGGTCTGCCCCAGATCGGGAAGATTCGTGCGCAGCGTGAGCACCGCGACCGCGAGCACCAGCAGCAGGCCGAACACCCGCAGCGCCGTCCTCCGTCGCTTGCCCACCTGATCACGATCCCACCCGTTGGTAGCAAAACGAGGAAGATTCTCAGGTTGACCTCAGTAACGCACATCACGCGCTACAGTCCCGTCGCCTCCGCCTGCACCCGGCTGCCACCGAGTCGGCGCGTCCAGCCGATCCACCCGGCCGGGAGCGCCGCGACCGGCCGGCGTGCCGGCCGCCCACGCCCCGGGGCGTGCCGCTCAGCCCGGCGGCGCCGGTGATGACCGCGTCGAGCCGGCACTTGAGCTGCCCGACCAGGCCACTGCGCGGCCGCCGCCGCGACCGCTTCGAGCAGCGGCCGCCGGCCACATCCCAAGCGCCCCGCGCCGTTCGGCCTGCTCGTCGGCGCGGACCGGTGGCGTCGGCCGTTCGGGCGGCGGCCGCGACCGGCCGCAGCGCGCTGCCGGTGGGGCGGGACGGAGCGGCCGGCTCCACGGCCTGTGGCGTGGCGGCCGTGGGGTGGGCGGTTGATTACGTGAGCAGTTCGGCCAGGGTGGCGGTGGCGTGGTGGAGGGCGGTGGCGATGTCGTCGGTGTGGTCCGGGGTCAGGCGGGGCAGGGGGACGCCGCAGCTGATCGCGTCGGTCACCGGGAGGCCCGGGACGCGCACGGCGGCGGCGAGGCAGCCGACGCCGGGGATGAGCTCGCCGCGCTCGTACGCGACGCCGCGGGTGCGGCAGTCGGCCAGGGCGGCGTACAGCTCGGCGCGGGAGACGACGGAGTCGATTGTGTGGGCCTGCACGCCGTCGTCCAGGATGGCGTCGACCTCGGCCGGAGCGCGGTGGGCCAGGATGGCGCGGCCGCTGGCGGCGGAGATGGCGGGGAAGCGGCGGCCGACGACCGGGCCGGCGGGGTCGTGGGCGGACTCGCGGCAGGCCAGGCAGACGATGGCGGCGCCGTCCAGGCGGACCAGGCGCACCGACTCGTCGAGCTGGTCGCGCAGGCGGGAGAGGATCGGGCCGGCCAGACGGGCGGTGCGGTCGGCCGAAAGGTACGCGCTGCCCGGGCGGAGCGCGCCCACCCCGATCGCGTAGGAGACGCCCTCGGCATCGGCGTCGACCCAGCCGCGGGCCACCAGGTGAGCCAGGCGGCCGCGGACGAGGGGCTCCGGCAGCCCGATCTGGCGGCAGAGGGCGTCGATAGTCATCCGGTCCGGCGCGGCGGCCAGCCGTTCGAGGAGGTCCAGCGTAGGGCTCTCATCGGCCATCCGGCAGGCGTTTCCCCTTCGGAATATCATTAAACATGGATCTTCACCCGTTCCAGTCTAGCGGCCGGGCTTGACCAGCGGAAACGGCAGGGTCTCGCGGATCGTGCGGCCGGTGAGCAGCATGACCAGCCGGTCGACGCCGAGGCCGAGGCCGCCGCTGGGTGGCATGGCGAACTCGAAAGCGTCAAGGAAGTCCTCGTCGAGCTCCATCGCTTCCGGGTCGCCGGCCGCCGCCCGCAGCGACTGGGCGGTGAGCCGGGCCCGCAGCTCGACGGGGTCGACGAGCTCGGTGTACGCGGTCCCGAGCTCCATCCCGAACGCGACCAGATCCCAGCGCTCGGCCAGGCGCGGGTCGTCGCGGTGCTGGCGGGTCAGCGGCGACACGTCGACCGGAAAATCCACATAGAACGTCGGCTGTACCGTCGCGCCCTCGACCAGGTGCTCGTAGAGCTCGAGCACCAGCTGCCCGTGGGTCCACCCGTCGAGCCACGCGACGGAGAGCTTGTCGGCCAGGTCCCGCAGCTCGCCGACCGTCGAGTCCGGCGTGACGGGAGCCCCGGCCGCCTGCGACACCGCGGTGTAGACGGGCACGACGGGCCACTCGCCGTGCAGGTCCACCACCCGGTCGACCCCGCCGAACGGGCGGCGCAGCACGGTGTCGTCGCCGGCCGCGGCCAGGATCAGCTCGCGGACCAGGCCGCGCATGGTCGTGTAGTCGCCGTACGCCTCGTAGGCCTCCAGCATGGTGAACTCCGGGTTGTGGGTCGCGTCCACGCCCTCGTTGCGGAAGTTGCGCCCGATCTCGAAGACCCGCTCCACGCCCCCCACGGCCAGGCGCTTGAGGTACAACTCAGGCGCAATTCGCAGGTAGAGCCGCATGTCATAGGCGTTGCTGTGGGTCACGAACGGCCGGGCGTTGGCGCCGCCGTGGATGGGCTGCAGGACCGGGGTCTCGACCTCGACGTAGGCGTGGCCGTGCAGCACCTTGCGCAGCGCGAACGTGACGGCCGAGCGGGTGCGGACCATGTTCCGGGCCGGCTGGTTGACGATGAGGTCGACGTGGCGGCGGCGGACCATCGCCTCCGGGTCGGCCATGCCCTTGTGCTTGTCCGGCAGGGGCTGGAGGCACTTCGCGGTGAGCTCCCAGCGCCCGGCGAACACCGACAGCTCGCCGCGCCTCGTGGTGCCGACCTCGCCGGTGACACCCACGTGGTCGCCGAGGTCGACGGTGGCCGCGAAGTCGCGCCGGCCGGTGAGCACCACCTGCAGGTCGCCGGTCCAGTCGCGCAGCGTGGCGAAGCACAGCGCACCGTGGTCGCGCAGGCGGACGACCCGCCCGGCCACCGCTACCTGCTCGCCGGTGCGGGTGTCGGGGGCCAGGTCGGCGAAGAACGCCCGGATCTGGGTGACGCTGTGGGTGCGGCCGAAGCCCGGCGGATACGGGTCGATGCCCGACGCCCGCAGCGCGTCGAGCTTGGCGATGCGGATGCGCACCTGCTCGGGGCGCTTGCGGGTGGCGGCGGCGGGCGCCGGGGTCAGCTCCTCGTCGGTCAGGACGAGCTCGCGGCGGTCTTCCACGAAGGATGCCGCGGCGCCCCTGCGCAGCAGGGTACGCAGCCGCGGTACCACCACGAAGCCCTCGGCGACGCCGGAGGCGAGCCCGACCTTGGCCAGGTCCCGGACGTCCTCGAAGCACAGGAACCGGGGCAGCCACTGGGGGCTGTACTTCACGTTGGAGCGGTACAGCGACTCGAGCTGGAACCAGCGTGACGCCAGCAGCAGCAGCGCCCGCCACAGCCGCAGGACCGGCCCGGCGCCGATGCGGGCGCCCTCCTCGAACACCGCCCGGAACACCGCGAAGTTCAGCGACACCCGGTGCACACCGATGCGGGGCGCCTCGCGCATGAGGGTGGCCACCATGTACTCGATCAGGCCGTTGTCCGACGCGCGGTCACGGCGCATCAGGTCCAGCGACAGGCCCCCGGCGCCCCACGGCGTGAACGACAGCACGGCCACCTCGCGACCGGCGGCGTCGTGGGCCTCGACGAGCACGCACCGGCCGTCGTTGGGGTCGCCGAGCCGCCCGAGGGCCATCGAGAACCCGCGCTCGGTCTCGGTGTCGCGCCACTGCGCGGCCAGCTCGATGATCCGGGCCATCTCCTCGGTGCCGATCTCGGCGTGGCGGCGGATGCGCACGGTGTATCCGGCCCGCTCGACCCGGTGCACGGCCTGGCGGACCTGGCGCAGCCGCGGCGCCTCGAGGTCGAAGTCGCGCACGTGCAGGATCGCCTCGTCGCCGAGCTCGATGACCCGCAGGCCGGCCCGGGCGTAGGCGGTCGCGCCCTCCTCGCTCGCGCCCATGACGGCGGGCGTCCACGCGTATTCGCGCGCCTCCTGCAGCCACGCCTCGATCGCGGGCGGCCAGGCGTCCGGGTCGCCGAGCGGGTCACCGCTGGCCAGCGACACCCCGAAGACCACGCGGTAGGTGATCGCGGCCCGCCCGGTCGGCGAGAGGATGACCTCCTTGTCGCGGCGGGTGGCGAAGTATCCGAGCGAGTCGCGCTCCCCGTGCTCCGCCAGCAGCCGCCGCACGGCCCGCTCCTCGTCCGGGTCGAGCGAGGCGATCATCCGCTGCGAGCGCAGCAGGGCGAACAGGGCCGCGAACAGCGCGATGGCCCCGAAGACCCCGAGCACCAGGTTGACCCAGCCCGGAGCCCGCCCGTGGCGGTCGACGTCGAAGCCGAAGGCGCCACCCAGCACGACCCGGCCGCTGTACTCCAGCCGCTGCACCCCGTGCCCCATCGAGCCCGGGAACAGCTCGACGATCCCCCACCCGATCGCGGTGAAGCTCACGAGCAGGATCCCGAGGGTGGCCAGGGCCTTGGGCAGGCTGGCCGGCTGGACCTTGGCCCGGAACTCGCGGCGGGCGAGCACGAGCAGCCCCAGCAGGACGACAGTCACGCCGAGGTTCACCGCCGCGGCCGTCGTCCCGTGGAACGGCAGCCGCAGCTCCCGGGCCTCCTCGCCGCGATCGGCCGGCGTCGCCAGCACGATCACGTCGTAGAGGCCCTGGATGCCGAAGATCAGGGCGAGCATCCAGAACGCGACACGCTTGCGGTTGTTGACCCCGGCCGCCAGCGTGATCAGGAACGCCGCGTAGCCGACGTTGGCCGGGGCCGGCACCAGCAGCGCATCGATGCTGGCCCGCACCGGGTGGACCCGCGCCCCGAGCGCCACGCTGATCGCGGCGGTGGCGCACAGGACCGCCACGACCAGCAGAGCGCCCGCGTACCAATCCGGAATTCGTGCTCGCTTCACCGGGACATCATGCCCGGTTGGTCGAAACGCTCCGTCTCGGTCCAGCTCCCAGGCTCAAGAGTGCTCTTCGATGTACCGCTTGGGGTCCTTGTCGGTGAACGTGAGTCCCTTGCCGCTGGGGTGCTCGCCGTAGAACGTCAGCCACTGCGCCCCGAGGTCGACCCGCAGCTGCGTGCCGGCGTGCTTGCGGAAGTCGGGCAGGACCTCGTCCTCCTCCTCGGTCAGGTGCTCGCTGTTCTCCTTGCGCGCGTCCCAGACCGCCTTCCACCACTCGTCGGACCCGACGGGGTGCTTGCGGGCCTCCTCGATCGCGTCGCGGATCTTGTTGTGATCCCGGATCGCGTCGTCGGTCTCCTCTTCGGCCTCGTCGGTGTGCTCCTGCAGCAGGTGCGGGTAGAGGATCCGCTCCTCGGCCTCGGCGTGGATCTCGAGGTGCAGCGCCAGCGCGTCCCAGACGGCGGTGAGCTGCTCCTCACCCTCGGCGTCGTCGAGCCGGGCGAACCCCCGCCGGAACGCGGCATGGTCGTCAAGGATGAGCGCGGTGATGTCGTCCATGCTGCTCTGTTCACCCGATCGGCGATCCGGCAAACCCGCCACCGCCGCGAGGCCGGTCGAGCCGGAATCGATCAGCCGTCCGGTCGATCTACAAGCGTAACGACGCAGGTCATTGTGGCATTTGCGCCCACCGGTAGACTGATCCGACCGAATTCGCAGCGCTCCGCCGTTGAAATGCGAAGGGAATTCAAGCTTTCATGGACGACACCCAGCCCCTCGCCATCGTTCCCGTCATCGTCGACGAACAAGGGACGATCGCCTATATCGAGGCCCGGGTGCTCGACGAGGAGACACGGGTCGCCTCGGTGCCCAAAGCAATGTCGGCCGCGCTGTCCAGCGTCAGGGCGATCTCCGCGCAGTTGCTCGACGCGCTCTCGGTCATCCAGCCCAAGAAGGCGACGCTCGAGATCGGTGTCGAGTTCGCCATCGAGTCGGGCGAGCTGACGGCGTTGCTGGTCAAGGGGTCCGGCAAGTCGAATGTCACGATCACGCTGGAGTGGGAGCGTGACTCCCCAGCGAGTGAGTGACCCATCGACCGGCGGGCGTGAGGCGCTGGCCGCGCGACTCCACGCGGCAACCGTCCGGCTGAGCGTCGGCCCGGCGACCGGGACGGGCTTCTTCGTCACCGACCAGCTGCTGGTGTCGTGCGCGCACCTGCTGCCGGCCGCGGCCCAGATCGGTGCCGAGGTCAGCATTCACGTCGGCGGTCGTACGTGCACCGGCGTCATCCGGGAACTGCTGCGCGGTGCGCCCAAGAGCGAGTACCCGGACCTGATCTGCATTGACGTCGGCGACCCGATCCCCGATGTGTCCTGGGCGTTCCTCGGCCCCGGCGCCACGGCCGGCGATGAGGTTTACGCCTATGGATTCCCGAAGGCGTACGCCGATGGTGACTCGTTCTACGGACGCATCGAAGGAATAGCCGGCGTCGGCACCGGCCGCGAGTTGCTGAAGTTCCAGCAGACCCGAGTCAGCGAGGGCGTTAGCGGCAGCCCGCTGCTGAACATCCGCACCGGTGCGATCTGCGGCATGATCCAGAGCGCTTTCAACCGCGGCGAGGGCGGCCGGGCGCTGGGCAGCGACAAGATCTTCGAGCTGCTGCCGGACGTCGCCGCCTGGCAGGCGGCCCGGGCCGGGCAGAACCAGCGATGGCTGCGCGAACTGAGCGACGAGCAGCTCGGCAGCGGAGCCTGGTCCCGAGCGATAGTGCAGGCCGTTCGCCCGGCCCATGACCCCTTCGCCGAATACTGCCGACACCTCATCGATGCGGCCGACCATCACGTCACGGAATACGTCGTCCCCAATGGCGAGCCCATCGCGTTGTCGAGCACAGCATCCCCGGAGCTGTTGCGCCAGCCAGTGCCCGAGGCGCTGGCCAACTGGAAGCCGTCCATCTTCTCGATGAATGTGCAGTCCACGGCGTTCGGGCGGACGGAACCGACCCGGTTTCTTACACTGCAGTCCGCGCTGGAGCTATACCACTGGAGGATGCTGCTCCTCGGCGAGCCCGGCTCCGGCAAGACCTTCAGTCTGCGCCTTCTGGCCCGTGAGGCAGCTCGGCAGTATCTGCAGAACCCTGCCGCACCGCTGCCGTTGTACGTCGCAGCCCGATTGTGGCGGCAGGACACCGACCGCGACCTGGCCGGCTGGATTGCGCGTACCACTGGTGTCGAACGGTCGGCCGTGGCCGCAGCACTCACCGACGGCCGGGCGTTTCTGCTGCTCGATGGCCTGGACGAGCTCGAGAGTCACGCGGCCGAGGTTGCCCAGACGCGCGACGACTCTCCGACCAGCCTGCTGAACGAGCTCTCGAAGCTCCACAACTGTCGCGTGGTGCTCAGCTGTCGACGCATCGAGTACGAGAAGATCGCCGATGCCGTGAGCTTCAGGCTGCCATTCCTGGGAGCGGCCACGCTGGACCGCCTCACTCCGGAGCAGATCGAGGAGTACATCGGGCACATCCCCGGCTTCCTCGAGGTGCTCAGGGTCGACTCGTCGCTGCTGAGCCTCGCCGCCAATCCGCTGCTGCTCGCGCTGCTGGCGCATACATACCTTCTCGACCCCACCAGGTTCGCCGAGTGGAAGGAAAGAGCACCATCGGAGGACGGCGTCCATGCCGTGTTCCGCCAATATGTCGAGACCAGATTCAACTGGGAGGCCGAGCGCCCTACCTTCGACATCCCAGTCACGCTCGACGAGTTTTACGAAGGGCTCGGCCTCGCACTGCTGCGTTCCCGATCGATCGACGACCCCAGCGGCGACTGGATTCTCGACCGCGACACCGTCGTGGCTGTCCTGGGCGATCGCGCGGCGGCGGTCATCGCCCTTGCACAGCAGATGGGTCTACTGTCGCCATCCCGGTTCCGGGCGCTATCGAAGATCCGCTTTACCTTCCGCCACGCATTGCTGCGGGATCACTTTGCCTATCCGGCGGCTCAGACGGCTCTCCAGTCCGCCGATGAGGCAGACCTGCAGACCGCCGTGCTGGCGTTGAGCCGGCTGGGCGGCACGGAGGCGCGTGACCGGCTCATCGAGATCGCCCGAGACGAGACTCGGGGAAAACTGATGCGGGCTTCCGCCATCGAGGCGGTGGGTGCGCTCCGTGATCCGGACACATATTCATGGCTTCGGGAGTATCTACGCGGCGAGGATCAGGAGGTGAGCTTCGCCGCGGCGGAGGCATGGCAGCGTGTCGGCGGCCGGATCGCCGCTGACGAACTTGCGGCATTTATCGAGGAGCGCGACGCCGGCAACGGCAAGCCGGAGTCCTTCGCTGTTCTCGCCTCTGCGATCCAGCTGTGCAGGCTGACCGCCGACAATTCGTATGCTCGGCAGCGATATCTGGGGTTCTTGCGCCAACCCGATCACTGGATCGCTTCATTCGCCAGGTTCGCCACCGTTTCCGAGCCGGAGGAAGTCGCCGAGGCAGCCGAGATCTACCGTGCTCGCCTACCCGATGCCGCCACGCCGCTGAAGGTATTGTTGCTGGCCGGCCTGGCGACGATCGAGGGTGAGGGCGCTCTCGACGTCTTGCTGGCCAATCTCGGCCATGCCGACCAATCGGTTCAGGGAATCATTAGGTGGGAGTTGAACCGATTCGGTGAAACGGTGCTCGAAGAACTCGACCGCCGAGCCCGCGCAGCGGCAACAGCGGAGCTTCCGCCGCTCCTGAAAGCCATAGGCTATGTTCGAAAAGAAAGCGCGGCCAAGCTTGTCGCATCATTCATCGACCCGACGAATGAAAACGTCATGGGTGCGTGTTTCTTTGCTCTCAGCCAGATGGGCTCAAAGGCCGACTCCGTACTGCGGGACCTCCTCGATCAGCATGAAGATGCCAATGTCCGGCGCGCGGCCGCCTGCATCCTGGCGATCCACTCCCGAGAGGGATTTGCCGAGGTTCTGCGGCGCGTGGTGGCCGATGCGGCAGAGATGGATGGGCCGATCGCTCACGGGTTGTCAGACAGCCTCCTGATAACCGGGTATGACACCGCCCGCATGGCGACTATGTTCGACCTTGTCGACGATCAGGCGACAAGTGACGGTTCCAAACTCATCGAACTCACTACTTCACTGGGTGACATCAGAGTTTGGCCGGCCCTCGAGCGGCTGGCCGCCTCGCCCGACGAATCGAAGCAGCAAGCCGCGACTGCTGCCATGACGCGGCTGATCAGCACCTACCGTGCACGCCTGTTGACCCATCACATCAAGGGAACCATCGAAGGCAGTGACGTCGCCGCGGCGGCACGTATTCTCGACCAGTTTTCTCCGCTCCCGTTGTCCGAACTGGTCAGATATTTTCTTGAGTCCGTGGAACAACAAGATTTGCAGCTCGGATTCGCAGCCATAGCGGCTATTCTCCACTCCGGACGGGACAATCTTCAACAAATTGTCGATGAAATCGCCGAACGTGGTACGCGGGACGCTGATCGTACAATGCTCATGAGTGCCGTTATCCTTCTTGTCGGCGGCGGCTCGTCTGCACGCCTTCTAGCAGAACTCTTCGATGAAGTGCCCGTCCCCATCCAGGAAGAGATGTCCGAGATCGTCGGGCGGCTCTCCAACCCCGAGATCGTTTCGTCGTTCGAACAGATCGACAACCAACGCCGAAACGCTCGATACGGCACCATCTTGGCACTTATTGGCAGCTTGCCGGTCCCGCGGCAGGCCGGAGGTCAGTACGACGCATCGCCGCCTGACGGCGATATCGCGTCTAAGCTAGGGCAGTCGGAACCATTCGGCCATTCCGAGGAAGTCGAGTCCGCGATCATAGCTCTGCTCCGGTCGAAGGCACGGAAAAATTCGAGTGAGTTTGCCCTGAGATGGCTCGCTACCCGGCGGTCGAAAGAGGCCAGAGCGGCCCTTATCCGGATGCTTCGTCCGCCCAGCGACGTGAGGCATCTGGCCGCACTGGGTCTGGGCCTCGCCGGCGGCCCGGGCGAGGTCCCCTCCCTTATTGCGTACGCCAAACGCGCGGATGCGGTGGGGCGGGTGTGCGCCGTTTGGGCAATGACAGCAACAATGGGGTCGAGGCGCTACGCGGATTTCGCCCGGCTGGCGATCTCGTCTCGGGCCGACCAGCCACCGCTGAAGCCGAAATCCGAGCCGCGCAGGGCCAAGCGGCGCCGGGCCCGTTGACCGTCAGTCGGCGTCGGTCAGGTTGTAGCCGCGCTTGGTGAGCTTGGACTCGAGCGTGTGGCACACCTGCTCCAGGACGGCGACGCGGGCGTACTTCTTGCTGTCGCCGGGCACCACGTGCCAGCGGGCGCGGGGCCGGTCGGTGCGCTTGAGCATCTCCTCGACCGCGGCCTCGTACTCGCCCCGCTTCTCCCGGTTGCGCCAGTCCTCGTCGGTGAGCTTCCACGAGCGCAGCGGATCGTTCGCCCGGTCCTCGAACCGGCGCAACTGCTCCTCCGGTGAGACGTGCATCCAGAACTTGATGAGGATCATGCCCTCGGCGGTCAGCGTGCGCTCGAACTCGGCGATCTCGTCGTAGGCCCGCCGCCACTGCTTGACGGTGGCGAAGCCTTCGACGCGCTCGACGAGGACGCGCCCGTACCAGGACCGGTCCAGCACGGCCATCCCGCCCCAGCCGGGCAGCACGCCCCAGAAGCGCTGCAGGAAGTGGTGGCGCTTCTCGTCGTAGGTGGGCGCCGCGAACTGCGCGACCCGCACGTGGCGCGGATCGAGCGGCGCCACCAGCCGCTTGATGGTCCCGCCCTTCCCGGACGCGTCCCACCCCTCGAACACCACGCACAGCGGCGGCCCGATCCGGTGCTCACCCAGCTGCCCGCCGAGCAGCAGCCGCAGCCGCAACAGCCGCTGCTGCGCCGCCTCGAGCCGCTGCTCGGCCTCGTCCCGCGGGAGATCGGCCGACAGATCGACCTTGGAGAGCCTCGCCATCCCCCGAGCGTGTCACACAAGCCGCCCGGCCGCGCCTTCGGCTCCGCGGCGGGCGCGAGGGCTCCTGCGCGGGGCAAAGCGGGGGAAGTACCAAATGCGGAGGTTTATCGCTTTTAAGCTTTTCGTCATGGACGTCGAGCGGATCGACCTGCCCGGGATCGGGACCAGTCACGTGGTCACCACGGCGCGGGGACGGCGGATCGGGATCGTGTCGCACCGCAGCGGGCGGCGGGATCTCGTCGTCTACGACAAGGACGATCCGGACACGTCGGTGGTGTCGGTGGCGCTCAACCCGGACGAGGCGGGGGTCGTCGCCGAGCACCTCGGGACAGCGCGCATCATCGAGCAGCTCGCCGAGGTGCAGCGGCAGGTGGCCGGGCTCGTCACGGAGCAGCTCGTCATCGCGCCCGGGTCGCCGTACGACGGGCGGACGCTCGGGGACACGAAGGCGCGGACGCGGACCGGCGCGTCGATCGTGGCGGTGGTGCGGGGCAACGACGTGATCGCCAGCCCGCGGCCGGACTTCGGGCTCCAGGCGCGCGACCTCATCGTGGCGGTCGGGACCACGGCCGGGGTCGAGGGCGTCGCGGCGCTGCTCGCCGACGGGTAGGGCCCGTGGAGCACGACACGATCCTGGTCGAGCTCGGCACCGTCATCCTCGCCCTGGGGCTGCTCGGCGCCGTGTCGCTGCGCTTCTCCATCTCCCCGATCCCGCTGTATCTGCTCGCCGGGCTGGCGTTCGGCGCCGGCGGGGTGCTGCCGCTGAACACGAGCACCGAGTTCATCTCCGCGGGCGCCAAGATCGGCGTGATCCTGCTGCTGTTCACGCTGGGGCTGGAGTACACCGCGCCGGAGCTCGTGGGGACCCTGCGCTCCTCGGCGCCGGCGGGCCTGGTCGACCTCGTGCTGAACGCGGCGCCCGGGGTGGCGACGGCGCTCGCGCTCGGCTGGGGCGTGACGGCGGCTGTCGCGCTCGGCGGCGTCACCTACGTGACCTCGTCCGGGATCACCGCGAAGGTGCTCGGCGACCTGGGCTGGCTCGGCAACCGCGAGACGCCGGCGGTCCTCTCGCTGCTGGTCTTCGAGGACCTGATGATGGCCTTGTACCTGCCCATCCTCACGGCCATGCTGGCGGGCGTGGGGCTGCTCGGGGGCACCGCGACCCTGGCCCTGGCGGCGGCGACGATCAGCTTCGTCCTGCTCGTGGCGCTGCGGTTCGGCACCGTCGTCGAGCGGTTCGTGGCCAGCGAGAGCGACGAGGTGCTGTTGCTGAAGGTGCTCGGGCTGACGGTGCTCGTCGCCGGGGCCGCGGAGCTGCTGCAGGTCTCGGCCGCGGTCGGGGCGTTCCTGGTCGGCATCGCGCTGTCGGGCCCGCTGGCCCACACCGCGCGGCAGCTGCTGACGCCGCTGCGCGACCTGTTCGCGGCGGTGTTCTTCGTCTTCTTCGGCCTGCAGACCGACCCGGTGGCGCTCCCGCCGGTGCTCGGCATCGCCGCCCTGCTGGCCCTGAGCGGGGTGGCGACCAAGCTCACGACCGGGTGGATCGCGGCCCGGCGGGCCGGGGTGGCGCTGACCGGCCGGATTCGGGCCGGGGCCGCCCTGCTCCCGCGCGGCGAGTTCAACATCGTCATCGCCGGGCTCGCCGTGGCCGCCGGCAGCCACCCGAAGCTGGGCCCGCTCGCCGCCGCGTACGTCCTGATCCTCGCCGTCATCGGCCCCCTCGCGGCCCGCGCCGCGGAGCCGGCCGCCCGCATCCTGCACCGGCGGCGCGCCCGATCGGCGGCGGCCCGGTCGACCTGACCCGGATGCGCGGTTGCCGGCAGCGCGGCGCCGGCCGGTCAGCGCAGTGCGGCGGTGATCGCTTCGGCAAGCGTCGTGGTCGGACGTCCGATCAGGCGCCGCAGGTCGCCGGAGTCGGTGAACATCTCGTCGCGGCTCATGGCGAGGTCGGCGTCGGCCAGGACGTGCGCCAGTTCGGCCGGCAGGCCCGCGTCGGTCAGCACCTGTGTGAACGCGTCGGCCGTCAGATGGGCGTACTCGATGCGCTCGCCGGTGGCGGCCGAGATCGCCGCGGCCAGTTCGGCCAGGGTGAACGCTTCGTCTCCGCCCAGCTCATACACGTTGCCGGTGTGCCCGTCGGTGGTCAGCACCGACGCGGCGGCGTCGGCGTAGTCGCTTCGGGTCGCGGCGCTGATCCTTCCGTGGCCGGCGGCCCCGGCGACGACTCCGCCTTGCCGCACCTGGGGCAGCTGGGAGGTGTAGTTCTCCAGGTACCAGCCGTTGCGCAGCATCACGCTGGGAAGGCGCTCGCGCAGATACTCCTCCGTGGCGCTGTGGGTGGGGGCGAGGCTCGTGGTGGACGTGTCGGCGCGCAGCATGCTGGTGTACGCGACAAGTGAGGCGCCCGCCGCGACCGCCGCATCGATGGCGCGGCGGTGGTTGGCGACGCGCTCGCTCGGGGTCGTGGTGGAGATCAGCAGGAGCCTGTCCGCGCCCTCGAAGGCCGCGGGGAGGCTGTCCGGCTCGGCGAAGTCGGCCCGGCGGACAGCGACACCACGGTCGGCGAAGTCCTTGATCCTGGTGACGTCACGGCTCGTCGCGACGATGTCGGAGGCCGGCACCCCGCGGGCCAGCAACGCCTCGACGGTGAGCCGGCCCAGCTGACCGGAGGCTGCGGTGACAACGATCGACATGGTGGTGGTGGTTCCCTCCTGCCGTGGACCTCCCACGGCGCGAGACCCACGATGAACCGGTCACTCTCCTTTGGTAAGGGCCCACTTTTCGGTAAGGTGGCCACCCGGACGAAAGCATCGAGGTGAGGTCAGTGCCCACAGCCCGGGAAGTGAGCGAGCCCATATCGTCGTGGGATCCGTACGCGCGCGGCTGCCCGTCGCGTGACGTGCTCGACCAGATCGGCAGCAAGTGGGCGGTCCTCGTGATGGGCGAGCTCGGCAGGCACGGGGCGTGCCGGTTCACGCAACTGCGCCAGCAGCTCGCGGGGGTGAGCGAAAAGATGCTCACCCAGACCCTGCGGACGCTCGAACGCGACGGGCTGATCCTGCGCACCGTGTACCCGGAGGCGCCGATCCGTGTGGAGTACGAGCTGACGCCGCTCGGGCAGACACTGCGGGGCCCCCTGAAGGCGCTCACGGAATGGTCGGTGCAGCACATCGGCGAAGTCCTCGACGCCCGCGAGGAGTACGACGAGCGCGCCGGAAAGCGATAGCCGGCGCCGGCACGAGATAGGTCCGATGTATGCCAACGGGCCAGTCAAGTCTGCCCGAAATGCGGAATTTCCCTCATCTGCCGGTCTTTGCCCTTGTCAAAGTGTTTGGCTCACGTCGGAGGTGCCACGGCAGCGCTGCCGTGGCGGACGACGGGGGATCACCATGCTCAAGCACAACCGTGCGTTGCTGCCGGCCATCGGCGCGGCGACGCTCCTGGCAACGCTGCTCGGCGCTCCGGCCAACGCGGCGGAGACCGGCCACGGCCCGGGCGACTCGGGCAACGGCGGCGGGGCCATGACCTTCAACCAGCCCAAGCACCAGGCCCACAGCAACGCGGCGCCGATGCAGTGCAAGGAGATGACTGTCGACGGCGGGTTCGAGACGCCGAAGCTCGGCAAGGGCGACGACTACATGCAGTTCGACGAGGACGACGTGCCCGGCTGGCGCACCGACGACCCGGACGGCAAGATCGAGATCTGGGGCGGCAGCATGGGCGTCGCGCCGCGCTTCGGCAAGCAGTTCGCCGAGATCAACGCGACCGGCTCGTACAACTCGATCTACCAGGACATCAAGACCAAGCCGAACACGAAGATCTACTGGTCGTTCTGGATCCGGGCCCGGGACAGTTCGGACGGCAAGGACGTCGACGCCACGTCGATCCACTTCAGCAAGACGCCGAAGAACGACACCAGCATCAACGGCCTCCAGGGGCAGTTCGCCTACTCCAACTCGTCGGACGACGTGCGGTGGAAGCGGCTCTACGGCTGGTACAAGACCGGCCCGAGCCAGACCTCGACCCGGGTCACGCTCACCGCGGACGACAGCGCGTCGACCGACGCCGGCTACGGCAACCTGGTCGACGGCCTCACCATCACCGAGGCGCCCAACTGCATGTGAGCAATGCCAGAACAGACGCCGGTCGGGGGTACTCCGACCGGCGTTTTCTTTGTCAAGAGGGGGTGAACAACATCGCACTCGATAAGCCACTTCTATAAGCGCGTGATACGAATTGGCTATGCCCACGGCTCGTACCGCATTGGATCCTGCGCGGCTGACGGTCGCCGTCGAGCGCGTGTTCAGCCTCCTGCGGCAGGGCAATCCCCCGAACGACATCAGCCTCACGGCCGCCTCGACGCTGCGGCGCCTGGAGCGCGAAGGACCGCGGCGGCTCACCGAGCTCGCCGCCGCGGAGGGCGTCACCCAGCCCGCGATGACCCAGCTCGTCCAGCGCCTGGAGCGGGAGGGGCTGGCCGACCGGGCCGCCGACCCCGGTGACGGCCGGGTCGTGCTGGTGCGGATCACCCGGCCCGGGTCGCAGCTGCTGGAGCGCCGCCGATCGGTGCGCGCCGGCCACCTCGCCGCCCTGCTGGTCGACCTGTCCGAAGACGAAGAGGCGCTGATCGCGGCTGCGCTGCCGGCGCTGGAGAGGCTCGCGAAGTGACCGAAACCCTGGAAGCGCCCGGCGGCAAGCGCGGGCTGCGGGGCGCGTTGTCCGGCGGCAGCGACCACCCCCACTACAAGTGGGTGGCGCTGTCCAACACCACGCTCGGCATGCTCATCGCCACGATCAACTCCTCGATCGTGCTGATCTCCCTGCCGGCCATCTTCAACGGCATCCACCTCAACCCGCTCTCTCCCGGCAACGTGTCGTACCTGCTGTGGATGCTGATGGGCTACATGCTCGTCAGCGCCGTGCTCGTGGTGACCCTGGGCCGCCTCGGCGACATGTACGGCCGGGTGCGCATCTACAACCTCGGCTTCGCCCTGTTCACGATCACGTCGATCGCGCTGTCCCTGGACCCGTTCGACGGCGGCGGCGGGGCCATGTGGCTGATCGGCTGGCGCGTGTTGCAGGCCGTCGGCGGGGCCATGCTCATGGCCAACTCGGCCGCGATCCTCACCGACGCATTCCCGGCCGCCCAGCGGGGCATGGCGCTCGGCGTCAACATCGTGGCCGGCATCGCGGGCTCGTTCATCGGCCTGGTCCTCGGCGGGCTGCTGGCCGAGTGGAACTGGCGGGCCATCTTCTGGGTCAACGTGCCCATCGGGGTCATCGGGACCATCTGGGCGTACCGCAGCCTGCACGACACGGGTCTACGGCGGCCGGGGCGGATCGACTGGTGGGGCAACCTGACGTTCGCCGCGGGCCTGACCGGGCTGCTCGCCGCGATCACGTACGGCATCCAGCCCTACGGCGGCCACAGCCAGGGCTGGACCAACCCCTGGGTGCTCACCGGCCTGATCGGCGGCGTGGTCGTCCTCGCGCTGTTCGTCTGGATCGAGCGGCACGTGTCCGAGCCGATGTTCCCGCTCGGGCTGTTCAAGATCCGCGCGTTCGCGTACGGCAACATCGGCGGGCTGCTCGCCGCGATCGCCCGCGGCGGCCTGCAGTTCATGCTCATCATCTGGCTGCAGGGCATCTGGCTGCCGCTGCACGGGTACTCCTACGAGTCCACGCCCCTCTGGGCCGGCATCTACCTGCTGCCGCTCACCGTCGGCTTCCTCGCGGCCGGGCCGATCGCCGGGCACCTGTCGGACAAGTACGGCCCCCGGCTCTTCGCCGCCGTCGGCCTGCTCGTCATGGCGCTGTCGTTCGGCGGCCTGCTCGTCGTGCCGACCGACTTCAACTACTGGGCCTTCGCGTTGCTGATCTTCCTCAACGGCCTCGGCGGCGGCCTCTTCGCCGCGCCGAACACGTCGCTGATCATGTCCAGCGTCCCGGCCCACCTGCGCGGCGCCGCGTCGGGCATGCGGGCCACGTTCCAGAACGCGGGCATGGTGCTCTCGATCGGCGTGTTCTTCTCGCTCATGGTCGCCGGGCTGTCCTCGTCGCTGCCCACGTCGCTCAGCAACGGCCTGACCGCGCAGGGCGTCCCGGCCTCGGCGGCCGACCAGATCGCCGGCCTGCCGCCGGTGGGCACGCTGTTCGCCGCGTTCCTCGGGTACAACCCGATCCAGTCGCTGCTCGGGCCGCAGCTGCTGGGCTCGCTGCCGGCGGCCAATTCGGACACGTTGATCGGCCGGGAGTTCTTCCCGCACCTGGTGTCCGGCCCCTTCCACGACGGACTGGTCATCGTGTTCTGGCTGGCGATCGCGATGGCGCTGATCGGCGCCCTCGCCTCGCTGGTGAAGCCGGCCAAGCACCAGGCCGAGCCGGCCGCCGAGTAACAGGCTTCCTCCTGTGGGAAGCGCCGCACCGGAACATGCCACGGGCCGGTGCGGCGCCGCGGGTCGGGCCGATCATCCCGGGGAGTGGGGTGGTCGGCCCGTCCGTTGCCACTGCTCCTGCAGAAACGCCCGCTCGACCACGTTGTCACAGACCTGCAGCGCCCGCTCGTAGGCCAGCCGGGCGGCGGCGGTCTCACCGAGGCGGCGCAGGAGGTCGGCCCGCGCCGCGTGCAGATAGTGGTACCCGCCGAGCCGCGGGTCCCGGGCCAACTCGTCGAGGATGTCCAGCCCCGGCCGCGGCCCGTGCACCATCGCCACCACGACGGCCCGGTTGAGCGCGACCACCGGGGACGGCCAGGCGGCCTGCAGCAGGTCGTAGACGGCCAGCAGCTCACGCCAGTCGGTGTCGGCGTAGGTGGGGGCCTCGGTGTAGATGGCGGCGATCGTCGCCTGGAGCGCGAACCGCCCCGGCTTCCCGCCGCGCAGGGCCGCGCGCACGAGTGCCCGGCCGCGCTCGATCTTCGCGCCGTCCCATTCGGTACGGTCCTGCCGCTCGAGCAGCTGCAGCCGGCCCTCGGCGTCGGTGCGGGTCGCGGCCCGGGCATCGTGCAGCAGCATGAGGGCGTGCAGGCCCAGAGCCTCGCGCTCGTCGGGCATCAGGCCGCAGAGCATCTCGGCCAGGTCCAGGGCCCGCTCCACGAGGTCGTTGCGCACGAGCGCCGGGCCGGTGGGGGCGGCGTGGCCGGTGGTGAAGAGCAGGTGGACGACGGTCAGGACGGCGTCGAGGCGCTCGGGGAGCTCACTCGGCTCGGGCTCCCGGTAGGGGATGCGGGCCGCGGCGATCTTCTTCTTGGCTCGGGTGACGCGCGCGGCCATCGTCGGCTCGCTGACCAGGAACGCGTGGGCAATCTCCCCCGTGGTGAGGCCGCAGACCAGCCGCAGCGTCAGCGCGAGCTGCGCCTCGCGGGCGAGCGCCGGGTGGCAGCAGGTGAAGATCAGCCGGAGGCGGTCGTCCGGGAACCCGTCCGGCTCCTCGGCGACCTCGGCCGTGTCGGGCATGACGAGCAGGGGCAGCTTCGAGCGCAGCGTGGCCGCCCGGCGCTGCGCGTTGAGCGCCTTGCGCTGGGCGGCCGTCGTCAGCCACGCGCCCGGGTTGTCCGGCACGCCCTGGCGCAGCCACGCGTCCATGGCCGCCACGTACGCGTCCTGGACGCACTCCTCGGCCAGGTCGAGGTCGCGCGCGACGCGCACCGTCGCGGCGAGCACGCGGGCCCACTCGCGACGGTGCGCGTCGGCGATGGCCGACCGGATGAGGTCGTCCACCCTGAATACCCGGCCGGACTACTCGAACACCGCGATCGGGCGGACCTCGACGCCGCCGAAGCGGGCCGGGCACAGTTTGGCGATCTCCAGGGCGTGGTCGAGGTCGCGGGCCTCGATCAGGTAGTACCCGCCGAGGACCTCCTTGCTCTCGATGAACGGCCCGTCGGTCACGACGTCGCTGCGGATCGACGTCGCGGTGCCGACGCCCTGCAGCGCGTTGCCACCGAGCAGCGCCGGGCCGACCTGCTCGGCGAACCGGTTGTGGGCGTCCATGACCTCCTTGTACACCTGCTCGCCGCCGGCGGCGTAGCCCGCCTCGTCCTCGTAGATCAGGATCAGGTACTGACTCATCGCGGTCTCCTCACGAAATTGCCTACTGACACTCCTACGTCAACCGGGCGGGCTCGGAATCGACAACGCGGTCAGAACTTTTTGTGCGCACGTAGGCGGCGGCGCCGGCCGCGATCACCAGGGTCCCGATCATGTACCAGCCGGTGACCACCACCAGGCCGATCGAGGACACCAGCGCGACGATCGCACCGACCCGCGCCCCGGACCCGGCCGGCAGCAACTTGACGGCGGCGGCCGAGCCCAGCAGGTACACCAGCACGAAACACCCGCTCGTGAGCAGGACCAGGACCCGGGTCCCCATGCCGGTCGCCGCCACCAGCACCAGCGACGAGGCGCCGAGCGCCGCGACGACGAGCAGACTCCGCCGTGGTACCGCACCGGCCGCCGCGCCCCGCGCGAACCACGCGGGCAGCGCCCCGTCGCGCCCGAGCGCGGCACCCAGCTTGGCCGCGCCCGCGTAGTAGGCGTTCATCGTCCCCAGGGTGAGCAGGACGGCCGCGGCCGCGGCGATGGTGCGCACGTGGCCGCCGACGCCGATGGCGAGCAGCTCGGCCAGGGGTGCCGCGCCGCCGCGCCCGCCCGCGGCCAGCCCGGGCCCGAGCACGAGCGTGGACGCGGCGGCGATGCCCAGGTACAGCAGGCCGACGACGACCAGGGCGATACCTGTCGCGCGCGGCAGGTCACGCCCCGGTGTCCGGAAGTCCGCGGCGAGCGAGGTGACCGCCTCCCACCCGGCGAACCCCCAGACCAGCACGGCGACGGCCGGCCCGATGGACCACCATCCGTTGGGCGCGAACGGCCGCAGGTTGCCCAGGTCGGCGTGGGGCAGGGCGGTGACGGTGGCAGTGACCAGGAGCGTGATCAGCAGCGCGGCCAGCCCGAGCTGCAGCTTTCCGGAGACGCGGATGCCGCCGAGGTTGCCGGCGGTGACGATGACCATGAGCACGGCCGCGGTGCCGAGGGCTGTCGCGGTGCCGCCGCCGGCCGCCGACGCCACGTACTCACCGGCGAACAGGGCGGCGGCGGGGGCGCCGACGGGTACCGCCAGGAAAAATGACCATCCGACAATCGCCGCCGCCCGCGGCCCGAACGCCCGCCGCGCGTAGGTGGCGACCCCGCCGGCGTCCGGATAGCGGGCGCCGAGCGCGGCGAACGTGGCCGCGAGCGGGATCGACAGCACGACCAGGATGCCCCACGCCACGAGCGCGGCCGGCCCGGCGGTCTGGGCGGCGAGGGCGGGCAGGGCGATGACGCCGGTACCGAGCACGGCTCCGATCGAGAGCGCGGCCCCTTGAGGAACGGTGAGCACACCGTAGATCTTCGGGCGACGGCGCCGGGCATTCGAGTGGCAGGAATGCCGATTCGCGATAGATTCCTGCCATGTCCGCCGCTCGCCACATCGTGGGTGTCGCCGTCACGCCCGACATGCCGGTCTTCGAGCTCGCCGTGCCCTGCGAGGTGTTCGGCATCGACCGCGCCGACCTGGCCGACCCCTGGTACGAGCTCCGGTTCGCCGCCTCGAACCCGGGGCGGCACGCGGCCCGGTCGGGCCTGAGCGTTGACGCGCCGCACCCGCTGTCGTCACTTGCCGACGCCGACACCGTCATCCTGCCCGCGTTCGCCCGGGCCCGGCAGGTCGAGCCGCCGCCGGAGATGGTCGCCGCGGTCCGTGCCGCCCACGCGCGCGGCCGGCGGATCGTCGCCATCTGCACCGGCTCGTACGTGCTGGCCGCGGCCGGGCTCCTGGACGGACGCCGGGCGACGACGCACTGGATGAACGCGTTCGATTTCACGCAGCGCTATCCCCAGGTCACGTTCGACCCCGACGTGCTCTACACCGAGGAGGGCAACATCTTCACCTCGGCCGGCACGGGCGCCGCGATCGACCTGTGCCTGCACCTCGTCCGCCTCGACCACGGCGCCGCGGTCGCCAACGAGGTCGCCCGCCGCATGGTCGTGCCCCCGCACCGCGACGGCGGCCAGTCCCAGTTCGCCACGCCCCCGCCCCGCCCGCGCACCCCCGACTCCCTGGGCGGCGCGCTGGACTGGGCCCGCCGCCGGCTGGACCAGCCCCTCACCGTGGCCGACCTGGCCCGCGAGGCCCGCTTGAGCCAGCGCACGTTCGCCCGCCGCTTCCGCGAGAGCGTGGGCACGAGCCCGCTGCAGTGGCTGGTGGGTCAGCGGGTCCGGCTGGCGCAGGAGCTGCTGGAGACGACCGACGACTCCATCGAGCGCATCGCCCACCGCACGGGCTTCGGCACCCCCGCCAACCTCCGCACCCACTTCGCCCGCCAGACGAGCGTCACCCCGACGACGTACCGCCAGGTCTTCCACCGGTGAGGCCACCCCCCGCGGCACCGACCTCAGCAATCACGGGTCGCGCCTGTGTCCGCCTTCCGCCGCACGCAGCGCCGCGGCAAGCCGTGCCGCCACTGCCGGAAGCGCCGTCAGATCTGCGTGCGCGCTTCCTCGACGTGCCGCTCGATGGCGTGCGCGCCGTGCTCCCGAACGATCGCGCCGGCCTCGTCGAGGATGGCGACGGCTGCCGCGTGGCGATCCTGCGCCGCGGCGATGTAGGCGAGCCCGACCATGTTGGACGCGACGCCCGCCAGGTTCCCGTCTTCGCGCCGCAGCCGCGACGACTCCTCCAGCCGGTCGCGGGCCTCGTCCAGGCGGCCGGCCAGGTGGGCCGAGATCCCGAGATGCCGCAGCGCCTCGGACCGCACGGCCCGGTCGCCGACCTGCGCCGCCAGCCGCTCGGCGCGCTCGAGGAACGGCACCGCGGCGGGATCGTCGCGCCTGATGAACTGGTGCACGCAGCCGATCCAGAACAGCGCCTCGGCCTGGCCGCGCTCGTCGTGCAGCCCCTCGTAGAGCTCCAGCGCCCGCTCGAACAGCTGCAGCTCGGCGGGGTCCGCGTCCACGCCACCGTGCTGGAACCGCGCGTGCAGGAGCAGGCCGCGCGCCAGCGCGACATCAGCCTCGACCGCATCCAAGCCCCGCGCGGCGTCGTCGAGCTCGCCGACGTCGCCGCCGTACACGGCCGCCCGGTACACCGCCCGCGCCCGCTCGATCCGCCCATCGATCGCCATCGCCGCCCCCGTTGCCCTCGCCGATCCTTGTCGAGATCGGGAGTGTAGCGGCCGAGCGCCGTCTCGGGCGCCGTTGCCGAGCTCAGGGCAGGAGCTGCGGCAACAGCGGTCGGGGCAGTGGTTCGAGTGGTATGTCGGACGACCACTGGATGCCCAGGTGAAAGTCGGACGGGAGACGATAGCCGTGACCGAAGATCGTCTCGCACTTTCGGGCGAGCGTGTACGGGTCGCGGTCCGGCGTCGAGTTGCGGGCCACCCACGCCGCGATCCCAGCCGGCTGATCATCCGGACTGTCGTCGGTCTCCCGGAATCCCTCTGCCGCCAGATACTCGCGGAGTCCAGCGGATCGCCGGCCGCCGAGCCGGCCGTGCGCCGGCAACGAGGCGAACAGGACCGTTCCGGCACCATCGAAGGTTGCCACCAGCCGCGCCGTCCGACGGCCCTGATCGTAGAAGGTGACCGATGCCGACCTGGTGGCGGTCAACCAGGTCAGCCAGTGGCCCATCATCCCGATCCGGGTGTCGATGTCGATGGCCAGACTGACGTCGGCCTCCAGCGCGAACGGCCACAGTTCCTCGGCACCCGGCGTCTGCATGAGCCGATCGGTCAGGGTATCGGCCTTGCCGTCGTCGCCCTGGCCGCGGTAGTGCTGCGCGCGGAGCAGCAGGCTGTATCCGACGGCGAGCGGCTCGGTGGACTTGGCCGCTCTGGCCCAGTACGCGACAGCGCGGCGCTGACGCCCGGCGCGGTGCTCCAACTGGCCGAGACCGAGCTGGAGCCACGGTGCCGTGGCGGGGTCCTCGTGCGCCAGCCCGTCCTCGAACACCCGCTCCGCTGCGTCGTCGTCGCCAGCGTCGGCCAGGAGCCAGCCGAGTTGGAGTGCCGCTTCGGCCGCGCATTGCGGTCCTCCGGACCGCATCGCCTCGGTGTATGCGGCGCGGGCCTGTTCGGGCCGCCCGGCGGCGTCGTGGCAGGCGGCCAGATGCAGCTGGGCAATCGTGCGAACGCCGGGCCCCGCATGGACGGAGGCAAACTCCAGCAGTTGCTGCGCGGTCTGCAGGTCATTGTGCTCGTCCCGGCGCAGCACGGCGTGCGTCACGGCGGCGGCGGCACGGATGTCCGGCCGCGAGCGCCTCACCAGTTCACGCAGCTCCCGCTCGGCGGCATCGAGATGGCCGTCGCGCCACAGGTCCACGGCCTGTTGCCATGGTCGTCCGGCGGGAGGGCGCAGTCGGCCGAGGACGGCGACGAGCTCCTCCTCGGTGGCCGGCACGGGATCTAACAGGGCCGCCTGCCAGCTATCGACGCGGCGCGCGGCCAGCTCCGAGCCGATCCGGCGGGCCCGGTGCACGTCCTGCCGCGCGACCTCGTGCAGCAGGACGGCCGCGCTCGTCCAGGCTTCGGCCGCGGCGAGGTTCGGCAGAATACCGGCACCGGTGCCGTCAGCGAGCGACGCCAGCGCGCGGAACAGCGGCCGGAGCTCGGTGCTTTCCGCGCGGTCGTCGGCCCCGTCGAGCGAGCGCGGCCAAGCGGCGGTGGAGCGGGCAGCGGCGTCGAGAATCCGGCGGGCACTCGGCTCATCCTCGGCGTACACGTTCAGCAGCGCGGCGACATCCGCTGCGGTGCGCTGCTCCGCGGCGTTCTCCAGAAGCTGGATCGCACCCAGGGGCCGACCGATCTCCCGCAGCTCACGGGCGAACTCCACGACCGCCTCGATCCCGCGGGCCGGGGCGGTGGCCTGGAGCAGCCCGACGGCCAGGTCGGATGCGCCGCCCGCGCGCAGGTGCACGGCGACTGCGCAAACCCCGGCGTTGTCGAAGCCACGCGCCGCCAGCTGCAGCACGACGTCCGCCAGGTCGCCCAGCCCGCTGCCCGCGGCGACGAGCGCGGCCGCCTGCTCCGGTGACAGGTCATCCGCCGCCGCCCGGCGCAGGACCCGCTCCGCGACGTCGGCGTGCCCGGCCGCCATGAATGCCTGGGCCAGCTCAACAGCGCTGCCGGGAGAGTCGTGCTCGGCCGTGACCGCAACCAGCAGCCGCGCCCGGTCGACCTCCGTGAGCGCCGGGTACACGGCAGCAACGGTCGCGGGCGGTCGGCGAGCGACGAGGCGGACCAGGCGGCCGGCGTCTTCGCCGGCGCCGATCTCGGTCAGGACCCGGGTCAGCTCGACGACATCCTCGACGCGGCGTGTCGCGGCCGCGTCGAGCAGCGGCAGCACGGCCGGCGCAGGGCCGCCCGCGCGCAGTGCGGCAACGAGTGATGCGAGCTCCTGCTCGGGCCAGGCTCGCCCGAGCTCCGTCAGCACGGCCGTAGCCTCGTCGTCGCGGCCCTGGTCGACGATCGCCGTCACGGCGGCGGCGAGTTGCGCCGGAGCCATCGTGAGGTAGCGCCCCATCCACGAGCGCTCGTCCTGCTTCGGTACGACGTCGCCGCGCCGGTTACGCACCAACGCGAGCGAGCGGCCGTCGTTGCGGGCGCGCTGCTGCGGGATGGGTCGGCCCTTCGCCGCCAACTCCTGCCGGACATGTCGATAGAGCGTGTCGAGGTCGAGCAGATCCGGCCCGCCGGTGACGCCGCCGCGCAGGGCCCGGACAATCTCGCCCGTGAACGCGGTGAACTCCTCGCCGATCGGCGCGGAGGCGAGCTTGGTCTCTTCCGAGGCGGTGAGCAGATACGTGCCCTCCATCCGCGCCTGGTCGGCGATGGTGGGCCCGGCGCTCATGCCGCCGGCCATGGCCTCGCCGCTGAAGCAGCAGTCGAGGATCACAACCTTGGCCGGGCACACGGCGGTGTCGATCACTTCACGGCGTAAGTCGTCGTACCGCACCGCCTTGTGCAGTCGGATCGGGCTCGACCCGGCCAGGGTCAGGAACAGGTTGCTGCGCTGGTCGAGCAGTCCATGGCCGGCGTAGTACACCAGCAGCAGGTCCGTCGCGGCGACGGCGGCGGCGTGCACCGCGTCGAGCACCTCGTCGATGGTGCTCGGGTTCGCCAGCACCGTGCAGTGCGATGCGGGCAACCCCCACAGGTCGCCGTCCTGGAGCAGTTCGGCGAGTTCGGCCAGGTTGTTGTGGATCGCGGGCAGTGGCTCCAGCTCCAGGTAGTCGGCGCAGCCGATGAGCACCGCACGCGAGGCGGCCGGATCAGCCAGCCTCATTGCTCAGTTCCTTGACGACCTGAGCGATCTCCTCCGGGGTGCAGCGCGAGACAATCACGATCTGGTTGCCGACCTTGACCTGGATGCCCCCGGGTGGCTGGCGGCGGCTGGTTCGCCAGGCAGCGAATGCGAGCACGATTCCACCGATGGCTTCCGCGTGGGTCAGCACCATGCTGATCACATCGGCGGTGCCCATCGTGCCGAGCGGCTTCTCCGGCGGCGCCTTGAACACGACATCACGCCGCAGATCACGATCACGGCGCAGCCACGCCTCGAGCGACGGCAGCGAGTCGGCCGAAGCGTCATCCGCCATGCTGATCTCAACGAGCATGCGCACCTCCACGAGCCGTCATCGGCGCACCGATGTTGGCACGGTGGACGGGGGAAGCGGATGCTGCGAGCGCCGGTTCAGCCGAACATCGCCCGATTCTGAAGAGATCGGCCGCACCCTGCTGACGATCGAGATGGACGCGCGCCGTACGGCGGACCCTATTCCGGCTCCGCGAGCCGATCCGTGCGCGTGGCGCACGGCCCCGCACGACCTGGCGCCGGCGGCGTGGATCGTGCGGGGGTGTGGGTGGAGGCGAGGCCTCCCCCGCCGGCGATCAACACGGTATGAGCTCGGTGCGCCGGACCTTGACGCGGGTGCCGTCGGTAAGTGTGACCTCGACGCGGCCTACGGCGTCGGTGTCGCCGAACGCGTAGATCTCTTTGCCGTCGTGCTCGGCCAGGTCTGTGTGGTTCGGACGGAGCACCCACTTCAGTTCGCGCGATTTGCCCGATTTACCCATTTCGCCCACCCCCTCGGGCGACTACGGTACGGGCTTCGCCCCGCCCGCGTGGTCGACACACGGACAGGGCCACTCGAAAGAAGGGTCAGTCCTCGCGGGTCAGCTGCTCGCGCAGCGACTTCAGCGCGCCGGCCAGCAGGCGCGACACGTGCATCTGCGAGATGCCCAGCTCGGCCGCGATCTGCGACTGCGTCAGGTTGCCGTGGAAGCGCATGGCGATGATCTTCTGCTCGCGCTCGGGGAGGCGGGCCAGGAGGGGGCGCAGGGCCTCGCGGTTCTCCACGTTGCGCATGTCCGGGTCGTCGCCGCCCAGCAGGTCGCCCAGGCCGTTGGTGCCGCCGTCGCCGCCGTCGCCGACGGGGGCGTCGAGAGAGAGGGCGCGGTACGCCTGGCCGCAGTCCAGACCCTCGATGACCTCTTCCTCGCTCACGCCGAGGCGGGCCGAGAGGTCGGCGACGGTGGGCGAGCGGCCGAGGGTCTGGGTCAGGTCGCCGGAGATCTTGGAGATCTCCAGGCGCAGCTCCTGCAGGCGGCGGGGCACGCGGACGTCCCAGCCCTTGTCGCGGAAGTGGCGCTTGAGCTCCCCGACGATCATCGGGATGGCATAGCTGGTGAAGGCCGCGCCGCGGGTCGGGTCGAAGCCGTCGACCGACTTGATGAGGCCGAGGTGGGCGACCTGGATGAGGTCCTCGAGCTGCTCGCCGCGGTTGCGGAACCGGCGGGCCAGGTACTCCGCGAGCGGGATGTACAGCTCGATGAGCCGGGCCCGGACGCGGGCGCGGTCGGTGCCGGCCGGCAGGTCGGACAGGAGCGACAGCAGCGCCTTGGCCTGGGCGTCGGTCTCGCGGTTGGCGCGGGTGCCGTGCGCCTGGGTGGCCTCGGTGCGGGTCTCGGCCCGCTGCACGTCGATGCTCATGGCGGAGTTCAGCCTTTCAATTGGTACCGCAAAGACCGGGAGCGTTTCGGCGGCGCGCGCACGGGAAACCCGTAGGAAGCAAGCGAAAGCCGCAGGAAGTGGCCCGGTCGAAGACGCAATGGCACCCATTTGCTTGAGCGCCGGCGTTTATCTCCGGTGTCGTCACGCTCCGGTGTACCGCCACTGTCTGGACGGGACCGGCCGCACGGGGATACACGTCACCCGGCGGGGTGGGACTCTCCCCACCTTACAAGAAGTTTCCCCATGGCAAAAGCCAGGGGCCGCGGCCGTACCGCCCCAGGCCCTATCGTGACCGCATGACCATCGATACCGGGGTCCCGAACGTCGCGCGGATGTACGACTACTACCTCGGCGGCTACCACAACTTCGCGGTCGACCGCGAGGCCGCCGAGAAGATCCTCGCGATCTTCCCCGACACGCCGGCGGCCGCCCGCAGCAACCGGCGGTTCATGCAGCGCGCGGTGCGCCATCTGGCCGGCCGGGGCGTGCGGCAGTTCCTCGACATCGGCGCCGGCCTGCCGACGCAGGGCAACGTGCACGAGCACACGGACGGACGGGTCGTCTACGTCGACAACGACCCGGTCGCCATCGCGCAGGCCCGGACCCTGGTCGAGGCGGACGAGCGGGTGTCGGTGGCCCTCGCCGACCTGCGCGAGCCGGAGGCGCTGCTGGCCGACCCGCACGTGTCGGGGCACCTGGACCTGGCCGAGCCGGTCGCGCTGATGCTGGTCTCGATCATGCACTTCCTGCCCGACGAGGCCGACCCCTGGGACCTCGTCGCCCGGCTGCGCGACGCGGTGGCGCCCGGCAGCGCGATCGTCGTGTCGCATCTGACGCTCGACGGCGTCGACCTGGAGCCGGCGATGCAGGGCACCCAGGTGTACCGCCGGTCGAGCGCCCCGATCGTCCCGCGCACCCACGCCGACATCGAGCGCTTCTTCGCCGGCTTCGAGCTCGTCGACCCGGGGCTGGTATGGATCGGTGAATGGCACCCCATACCGGGCGAGGACGGTACCTCACACGGGTATGGAGGCGTGGGAATCAAGCCCTAGTGCGCAATACTCACCGTCATGATTGCGATGACGGAGAGTGCGTTCGGCGTCCGGTCCGCCTCGCCCGCGACGCTCGGCGGATCGCTCGCCGCGATCGGCCGCGACCGGCCGGTGGTCTTCGACGAGCTGATGGGCGCGCCGCTGGTCCTGCGGCACCGGGACGTGTCGGCGGCCCTGCGCGACACGGCGACGTTCAGCACGCGGTTCTACGGCATGGGGCCGATGAGCTCCGCGATGATCGCCCTCGACGGGCCCGAGCACGCCCGGCGGCGGCGCATCCACAACCGCTTCTTCAGCCCGGGCGCCACCGCGCAGTACGCCCGGATCGTCGAGCCGATCGCGCAGCAGACCTTCGGCTCACTGCCCGCGGCGCTCGACCTGGTCGGTGAGCGCATCGCCGCCTACCCCATGCGGGTGTTCATGGGCCTGCTCGGCGTCCCGGACGACCCCGGCGAGCAGGGCCTCACGTGGGTGCGCACCATCATGGCCTGGCTGGCCGCGCCGATGGACCCGAGCCTCGCCGGGCCCGGGGAAGCCGCGCTCGCGCAGCTGCAGGCCTACACGACGGCGCTCGTCGAGGCCGAGCGGGCCCGGCCCGGCGACAACCTGCTCGGCCAGATCGTCCAGGCCCACGTCGACGAGGGCGGGTACACCCCGGAGGCGGTGACTGTCGCGGTCATCTCCCTGCTCCTCGGCGGCTTCGAGACGACGGTGCAGCTGCTGACCGGCACGATCGCCGCATTGCTGCTGCACCCCGGCGTGCTGCGGGAGGTACAGGCGGAGTCGGCACTGCTCGATGCGGCGCTCGACGAGTCGCTGCGCTGGGCGGCGCCGACGGCCGGGCTGTATCGCCTGGTGCTGCGCGACACCGAGATCGCCGGGACGCCCGTCGCGGCCGGCGGCATGGTGTATCTCGCGATCGCCGGGGCGCACTTCGACGAGTCGGTCTATCCGGACCCGCACGAGTTCCGGCTCGACCGGCCGGGCCCGCACCTCGGCTTCGGCGTCGGCCCGCACTACTGCATCGGCGCGCCGCTGGCCCGCCTGGAGGCCCGCACCGCCCTGTCCGCCCTGTTCACGGGCGCACCCCGGCTGCGCCTCGACCCGTCGGCGCCACTCGATTTCCACTACAGCGCCCGCGGCTTCCCGCAGCACGGCGCCGACACGCTGCGGGTGCTCACGAACTGAAGGCCCAAGCAGCGGATTCGGTACCGCCGGTGCGCCGGACTGGTCGCTGACCGCAACTCGACACCCACCAGTCATCGACGCCACTCGCTCCGAAGTCCTCGCGCAGGCGGTCCGACAGCCCGGACCGCCACGATGTGGGAGGACCACACAGATGCGATTCGCTACCGTCCTGCGGGCCGGCGCCGCCACGGTGCTGGCCGGCGGTGTCGCGCTGGCCGGCCTGGGGCCCGTCGGCTCAGCGGCGTCGAGCCACCGGGAGGCCCCGCTCATCGCGGCCGACCCGGCGGTCGACAACACCGACCTCTACGCGTTCGCCAGCCCCGAGCGGGCCGGCTACGTCACGTTCATCGCCAACTGGCAGCCGTTCGAGGACCCGGACGGCGGCCCGAACTTCTTCCCGTTCGCGACCGACGCGGCGTACCTGATCAACGTCGACAGCGACGGCGACGCCAAGGCCGACGCCGTGTTCCGCTACACGTTCAGCAACGTCGACAAGCGCGGCGGCGACACCTTCCTCTACGCCAACGGCCCGGTCACGTCGCTCGACGACGAGAACCTGCTGTTCCGCCAGACCTACACCCTCGAGTCCTCGTTCCACGGTGAGCCGTGGAAGACGAGGGTCACCGGCGCGCCCGTCGCCCCGTCCCGGGTGGGCCGGGCGACGATGCCGGACTACGCGAAGCTGCGCGGCGACGCGAACAAGCGCCTCCCGGGCGGCTGGAACACGTTCGCCGGCCAGGCCGACGACCCGTTCTACCTGGATCTGCGAGTGTTCGACCTGCTCTACGGCGGTGACCTGAGCGAGGTCGGGCGCGACACGCTGCAGGGGTACAACGTCAACACCATCGCCCTGCAGGTCCCGTTCACCGATGTGGCGCTCAAGGGCGATCCGAAGCGCAACCCGGTCATCGGCGTGTGGACGACCACCGAGCGGGCCCGGACCAGGATCACCGGAAACTCGGCCGACAAGGCTGCCACCGGCGCCGCGGCCGACATCCGCACCGGCGAGCGGGTGCAGGTGTCCCGCCTCGGCAACCCGCTGGTGAACGAGGTCGTGGTGCCGGCCGCGCTCAAGGACGCGTTCAACTCGATAAGCCCCGACAAGGACGCCGGCATCCCGGCCGTCGTGGCCCGGGTGACCGATCCCGAGCTGCCCCGGCTCATCGAGGGCATCTACAAGGTCCCGGCGCCGCCCGCCCCGCGCAACGACCTGGTCGAGATCTTCCTGACCGGCATCACGACGAAGGCGAACGGCCCCATCAAGGCCGACCTGAACTCGCAGCTGAACAACGCCGACGTCGACCCGGCCGGCTTCAAGCCGTCGGAGATGCTGCGGCTCAACCTGGGCGTGCCGGTGACGGCGCGGCCGAACCGGCTCGGGGTGCTCGCCGGTGACCTGCAGGGCTTCCCGAACGGCCGCCGGCTCGCCGACGACGTCGTGGACATCTCGCTGCAGGCCGTCGAGGGCGCGGCCCAGACCGGCACGCTCGTCGACGCGCTGGCGGCCGGCGACAAGGTCGACGCGAACGACAGCGCATTCGGGGACTCGTTCCCGTACGTCGCGCTGCCCAACACCACGAAGGCGTCCTCGTCGTCCGCCCCGGGTGGCGCAGCGTCGTCGGCCGCGCCGGCGCCCGGCTCGGTCGGCGGCTCGGTCGACGCTAAGCCGTCGGCGTTCGAGTCCGGCTCCGGCATGACCGCGGTGGCGGCCGGCACCGCCGCCCTGGCCGCGGGGCTCGGCGCGACGCTGTTCGTCGGCTGGTGGCGGCGCCGCAACAACCCACTCTCCTGACCCGAGCCGCTTGCTGAAAGGAGGCGATCGCCGTGCGACTTCGCAGACTCATGACCGTGGCACTTGCCGCCGCGCTGCTGTTCGGGCTCGGCGCGCTCGTCGGGCGCACCCGCAGTACCACCGAAACCGCTTTTGGCAGTGCCGAACGGCCGGCCGCGAAACTTCCCGCGGCGATCGCCGCCTATCAGGACCGGCTCCGCAAGGTCCCCGGCGACTGGACCACCTGGGCCGCGCTCGGCTCGGCCTACCTCGAGCAGGCCCGGGCCACCGCCGACCCGTCCTACTACCCGAAGGCCTCCGGCGCGCTCGACAAGTCGCTGGAGGTGCGGCCGGGCAACGCCCTGGCGCTGGCCGGGCTCGGCGCGCTGGCCAACGCCCGCCACGACTTCGCCGCGGCCCGCGGACTGGCCCGGCAGGCGCTCGCCGCCGACCCGTACTCCGGCACCGCCTACGGCGTGCTCGCCGACGCCGCGACGCAGCTCGGGCTGGCGGCCGAGGCCACTGACGCGGTGCAGCACATGCTGGACCTGCAGCCGGGTCTCACGTCGTACTCCCGGGCCTCCTACGACCTGGAGCAGCACGGCCGGCGCACCGAGGCGATCGACCTCATGCGGCGGGCCCTCACCGCGGCGACGGAGCCGGCCGACATCGCGTTCTGCCATCAGCACCTGGCGTCGCTGGCGTGGGCGGCGGGTGACGTGGCCACCGCCTCCAGCGAGGTCGCGCTCGGCCTCGCCGCCGACGACACGGCCGCCGGCCTGTGGCAGCTGCGGTCCCGGGTCGACGCGGCGGCCGGCGACCTCGCCGCGGCACTTGCCGATCTGGACCGGGTCGTGGCCCGCACCCCGACCGTCGACGCGCTCGTCGAGCAGGCCCGCCTCCTGCAGGCGGCCGGCCGCGACCCGGCGCCGGCGCTGGCCCTCGCCGACGCCGCGCACACGCTGTTCGCCGCGAACGGCGGCACCGACGACCTCGGCGCGGCCGCCCTGGCGATGGCGGCCGGGCGGCCCGCGCAGGCCGTGCAGCTCGCCCTGCGGGAGTGGGACCGCCGGCAGTTCGCCGAGGTCGCCGACGCCGTGGCCTGGAGCCTGCACGCGGCCGGGCGGTCGGCGGAGGCGGTGCCGTACATCGGCAAGGCCGAGGCCCTGGGCCGGCTCGACCCGACTGTCGCGTTCCACCACGGGATGATCGCCCTCGGCGCCGGCGACCGGGTCACCGCGGCCCTGCAGCTACAGCTGGCGCTCTCCCTCAACCCGCACTTCAACCCGGTCGACGCCCCGATCGCCACGCAGACGCTGGCGGGTCTGCGATGAGGCGTCTCCTGCTGTTCGTGCTCATGTTCGCGGGGGTACTGCTGGTGCCGGCAACGGCCGCCGAAGCGCACCCGCTCGGCAACTTCTCGGTCAACCAGCTCGCGGCGCTGTCGTTCACCCCGTCCGACGTCACGGTGGCGGTGACTGTCGACTTCGCGGAGCTGCCGACCTTGCAAGAGTCGCTGGACGCCGCGGCGGAGTGCGACGCGTTCCGGTCGTCGTTCGCGGTGCGGGTCGACGGGTCGCCGCTGGCCTTCTCGGTGGCCTCGCCGTCGCTTGTGTACTCCCCCGGCTCCGGCGGCCTGCGCACCAGCCGCCTGACGTGCACGCTGGCGGCGCCGGCCCCACTTGACCGGCAGGTCTCCGTCGACGTGGCCACTCACTACCGCGACGACCGCGTGGGGTGGCGCGAGCTGACGGCGGTGGCCACGGGCGTGCACCTGGTGGACTCGCCGCTGCCGACCGGCTCGCGCACCGACGGTCTGCGCACGTATCCGGACGATCTGCTGAGCTCGCCGCCGGACGTACGGACCGCGCACCTGTCCGTGGCGCCCGGAGGGGCCTCGTCTCCGCCTGCTTCGCCGTCTTCGCCGTCCTCGCTGTCTTCACCGACTTCGCTGTCTTCGCTGCCTTGGTGGCTTTCGCGGGCGGACGCGGCGCTGCGGGGCTTCGTGGGGTCGCGGTCCTTGACGCCGTGGGTCGGCTTCCTGGCCGTGCTGTTGGCCCTGGTGCTGGGCGGCGCGCACGCCGCGCTGCCCGGCCACGGCAAGACGGTGATGGCCGCATACCTGGCCGGCCGGCAGGGGCGACCCCGCGATGCGCTGGCGGTGGGCGCGACGGTCACGCTGACGCACACGGGCGGCGTGCTGGCGCTGGGCCTGCTCCTGACCTCTGTCGCCGGCCTGGCGGGAGAGACGGTCCTGGCCTGGCTGGGCGTGGTGAGCGGTTTGCTGGTGGCGGCGGTGGGCGTGGGCATGCTACGAAACCGCCGCCTGACCACGGCCCACTCCCACGCGCATTCCCACTCGCACTCGCACTCGCACGGCTTTGCGGCGGACCGTTCCCACTCACACGATGACGGCTTTGCGGCGGGTCACTCCCACTCGCACGACCACGGCTCGGGGGCGGGCCACTCCCACTCGCACGACCACGGCTTTGCGGCGGGTCACTCGCACTCGCACGCGCCTGGGCGGCCGAGCCGCTGGGCGATCGTCGGCATGGGCGTGGCCGGCGGCCTGGTCCCGAGCCCGTCAGCGCTTGTCGTGCTCCTGGGCGCGATAAGCCTGGGTCGCACCTGGTTCGGCATCCTCCTGGTGCTGGCCTACGGCGCCGGCATGGCCGCCGTCCTCACCGCCGCCGGCCTCCTCCTGATCCGCATCCGCGATCGCTGGCGCCGGCCCACCCGCCTGCGCCTACCCGCACGCCTGGCCGCGTGGGCCCCGAACGGTACCGCCGCCCTGGTCCTGATCGTCGGCTCGGCCCTGGCCATCCGATCCCTGGTAACCCTCTGAGGACAGAAATACGCGAAGGCGGGGCAGGCGCACGGCAGCGGGGCCGGGTATTCTGTGGCCCAGGCAGTTGCGCCTGCCCGAGCCTGACCCGGCCGCCCACGCCGTCCGGGATGAAGGCCAAGAGGCAACGACTCAGCGCACCGATTCGGGCTGCCCTGTGTCCCCAGCCCGGCGGAAAGCCACCAACCGTCCGATCGGTGCGAGCGTGGGTAAACGCCGGAGGACCCCATGCCCGAGCAACCACCACACGCCAACCCCGAAGCCGCCGGCCCACTCCCGTCTCCCGGCATAGGAGGCAACCCCGCTCAGCCAGACACACCACGTGCCGACGTGCCACGCGCAGAGGCACCACCCGCGGACGCACGACTCGCGGACGCACCAACCGCCGACGCACCACCCGCGGACTCAGCACCCGCGGACGCACCGCACGCGGACGCACCGCCCCGGAGCGGCGCCGCGCAGCCGAGCTCCACTCCCCCATCGCCGCGCACCAAAGCGAAATCCCGCACCGGCCGCGACCGGGCCCGCCGCCGAGCGGTACGGGCCCACGCCGCCCAGACCGGCGTCGCCTACTCGATAGCCGCCCGCCAACTGGCTGCCGCCGCCCTGGCCCCCGGCGAGACGCTGGCCAACACGGGCCGGACCGTCTACCCCACAGCCCTGTCCCCGGGCCGCTGGACAATCCTGTCCCGCGAGCTTCGCTCCCCGGCCGACAAGCTCGCCGCCACCCGGACCGCCGCCAGAATCCCCACCGGCCGAGCCCGGCACCTGACCGACCGCTTCCCATCGGCCGAAGCCGCCGGCCACCTCTTCTACAGCGGCGACCTACGCCCAGAACTCCTGGCCATGGTCTACCTGGCGGTGGCACACGAATACCCGGGCCTGATCCCCTCCCCACTGGACCTGGCCTGGACCGCCGAGCTGGGCGAAGAAACCGCCGTGGACACCACCTGCGCCGACCTGGACAAAGCGGCCAGGACCCTGCTGAGCGACCACCCCGCCGCGAGGTGGAACCGCATAGACACCGCCCTCGAGGCAGCTCAGCACCACCAGGACCCCGCCACCAGGTACGCCGCCGACCTCCTCACCCTCGCCCACCGCCGCCTCTGCACCCCGACCGAGACGAGGACCGGCGACCCCCAAGTGGCCCCAGCCCCGTGGACGGGAGTCCGCCAGACCTTGGACGCCCTCCTGGTGGTAGCGGAAGACGGCCACGCCCCCGGCACCCGAGTCCGCGAACCCGGCACAACCCCCCACCGCGAGGGCACGATCCTGGGCGCCAACTGGCCCACCGTGGGCTCGCCCACGTCCTACGACATCGCGTACGACGACGACCCCACCACCCACACCGTCGCCCCCTCCGAGATAGTCGTCCTACGAGCCCAGGAGTCCGACGCCCCCGCCCTGGCCCTCTGAGCGCCACCCGGTAACCCATATGGCTACGCATCCACCAGAATCGGCCGCGGAAACAATCTCACCCGCCTCATGACATCGACACCCGTATTGATTGAGTGCGCTATAATCTCGTGGGTGGAGCATATCTCGACATCCGGGACCGGCTGGTGGAAAGCATTCGCGGACACCGTCCCGGACGGCTATCTGGCTCTGATCGAGGCCGAGGAAGAGGCCACCGAAATCGTGCATTTCCATCCGATGTTCGTGCCCGGCCTGCTGCAGACCGAGGCGTATGCGTCGGCGCTCACCGAATCGACGAGCCTCAAGGGCGTGACCCACGCCGACGTCGAGCGCCTGGTGCGCGTCCGGATGCTGCGGCAGAAGACGGCATTCCGTGCGGAGCGACCGCGGCGGCTGACGTTCGTGCTCGACGAGTCGTGCCTGCACCGGCCGGTCGGCGACCCGGGCGTCATGTGCGGCCAGCTGGAGCATCTGCTGGAGCTACACGGCCACCCGACGGTTTCGCTGACCGTCACGCCATTCGGGATCGGTCCGCACCCGGGGCTGCTCGGACCGTTCCTCGTGCTTGACTATCCGGACGGTGCCGACAGCGTGCTGTGCTTCGAGTGGCAGCAGGGCAACACGGTAGTCCGGGGACGCCCCGATCTGATCCAGCACTACCGCACCCTCGTCGAGCGGCTGACCCAGACGGACCCGACCGGCAGCGCAACCGAGGAGCTGCTGCGCTCGGCGCTGCGGCGGGCCGCGGCTCCGGTTGGCGGCAGCTGACCGTCACCAACCGGACGCAGTGGAAGGCGTTCTAATGCAAAGCGCCCGTGCGCACGGCGGCGACGAAGCCGCGCCAGGCCTCAGGCGAACAGGCGAGCACAGGTCCGCCCGGATCCTTCGAGTCTCGCACCCCGATCCCGATGGCCGGCAGTACAGCGAATTCGACACAGTTGGCCGTGTCGGAGCTGTAACTGCTCTTACGCCAGCGCACGAGACTCTCAATCCGCGCAAGATTCATCTTCCGGTATTCCCTCCTATGGTTTCCGACCCCTTACTAAGGGGTGGCGGCGAAAATTTCAGCCGATTCTTGGGCACTCAGGGCCAGCTCTTGCAGCGCCGCAAAGCATGCGCGGTACCGGTGCACTTCATCCGGAAGGTGACGAAGCACGCCGCCGGTCAAACCATCACAGAAAACGTGCGGCGGAGTTGCAGCGGCGGCGGCGAAGTCCAGGATCGCGAATTGTCCTGTCACCGCGGGGTGCGCACCGACCGCGAGCGGTAGTACGCGAATCGTGGTGGACGGCCGCTCGACGAATTCACCTAGGCGAATCATCTGCCGACGCATGATGTCGGCGCTACCGACCGGCCGGCGCAGCACGGCCTCATCGATGATCACGTCGAGGGCGACGGGGCTGGTGAACACGGCCTGCCGCTGCAGGCGGAGCGACAGCCGCTCCTCCGCGAGCTCCGGCTCGGGCTCTGGCGTCGCGTCGATCACGGCCGCGGCATACTCGGGTATCTGCAGCAGGCCGGGCACGACCGCTGCCGCATACATAGAGATCCGTTCGGCGGTGCGCTCCAGTGTGGCGTACTCCCCATAGGCGGCCGGCACGGCGGCGCCCGCAGACCCGGCCGCCGGATCACCGGCCAGGAGGGCCGTCAGCCTCGACCGGATGGTGTCGTCGGCGCCGTAGAGGTCGAGCAGCGCCGCCAGGTCGGCGCTCATGACTCGCGACTTCGCGTTCTCGATGCGGCTCAGCTTGCTGGCGTTCCACCCCAGCTCATGAGCTACTTCGCGGGCTCGGCGTCCCCGGGCTTCCCGGATTTGCCGCAGCTGCGCGCTGACCTCCTGCGACGGCTCGGTGCCGGACATCCGCTCACAGTAACTCAGATTGCGCAAGATTCCGCAACATTGCTGCCAATCGGCAATCTTGCGCGTTAACCGACTTCGTTGCGCAATGGATACAGCACGTTGCGCATCCTGGAGCCCGCCGGGATGGCACGGCGGCCGCTGCCCGGGAGGTCGCGATGGAACCGCTACCCGATCCGACGTACTGGGATGATCTGACGACCGGCGCACAGGCAGCCCTCCTCGCGGCCGGCGAGATTGTCCGCATAGCTCCGCGCCGCCCGGTCCTGACTCCGGCAACCGAGCCGGGCGAGGTGTTCATCATCCGCCAGGGCCTGGTGAAGATCGTCGCCCGAGCCGGGTCCAAACAGGTGGTACTCGCGCTGCGCGGGCCCGGAGACATTCTGGGCGAGTCGGCCTGCCTCGACCGTAGGCCAGGCTCGTCCAGCGCGCTGGCAATCGGCTGGGTCGAGGTGCACCGCGTCACCCGGGAGCCGTTCGCCGACATCCTCGACCGTCATCCGGTCGTCCGCGACCAGATGGTGAAGACGGCCACGGCCCGGGCCCGGGAGAGCGGCCGTGACCGGGTGGCCGCCGCCACCATGAACGTGGCGCAGCGGCTGGCCCGTGTGCTGCTGAAGATCGCGCTGCGCTACGGGCTCCCATCCGACGACGGCGGCGTGACGATTCCCCGGCTGCCCGTGCCTGACCTCGCCGCGTACGTCGGCGGCGGCACCAGCTCGGTGGCCCGCGTGATCAAGAACTGGCGGGATCGCAGCATCCTCGCCACCAATCCGTACTCGATGACCGTCCACCGCCCAGACGACCTGCATCGCATCGTCGGCGCCGATGCGCCACCCTCATGAAGGAGCCCGCCGTGTCCAGACGACCTACCGAACCAGCCCCGGCTGAGCCCGGCCGGAGGCTTCCACTGCGCTGGGCGTTCATTCTCGGTGTCGCCGCTTTCGCCGGTGTCGCCGCCGAGTCCGTGGGCGGGCCGGCCGCCGGCATCACGGCCGGCGCGATCATCGCCGGGCTGTTGCATGCGGTGCTGGACTGACCGGCCAAGCTCAGCACATCGTCCCGCCACACCCGCCGCGCGGCCGGCTCTCCTCCCGCTCCCGGCCGGCCGCCCAGCGACGACAGCCGGGCCACGGCGATCAGCTCGTCGGCGTACGGGGCCCGCCCTCCGCCGACCAGCTGCCGACAAACGAGATCCAGCCGGTGCCGACCGGCCCGGCGGCCGTCCACAACACGGCGAAGACCAGACCGAAGCTCCAACCAACACTCGTCCCACGGGAACTGCCAGACCAGGTTTCCGAGGTCGCGGCGAAGCTCAAGCCGCATCCTTGGGCGCCGGGGATGGCCCTATGCGGGAACCCGGGCAGGCTCCGCGGTCGTAGTGAAGGTCAGGCCGTGCTCCCCGATGTCGACGATCACTGTTGTGCCTGGGGTCAGGGTGCCGTCCAGGAGGAGGGTGGAGAGTTCCGTCTCCAGGTCTCGCTGGACGGCTCGGCGCAGGGGGCGGGCGCCCAGCTTCGGGTCGGTGCCGGAGGTGGCCAGGTGGAGGCGGGCGGTGTCGGTGACTGTCAGGGTGATGCCGCGGGCGTCCAGTTCGAGGGTGACGCGGGTCAGGTGGTGGTCGACTATTGCCAGCAGTTGCTGCGTTGTCAGTGGGTGGAAGACCAGGACCTCGTCGATGCGGTTCAGGAACTCGGGGCGGAAGTGGCGGTCCAGGTCTCGGGCCACGGCTGTCGTCGCCGGCGCCTGCGGGTCGGTGGTGCGGCCGGCCACGTCGGTGGCGAAGGCCGGGCGAGTCGCGGTGGAAGCCGGCGAGGTCGCGGTGGTGGAGGCCGGAGAAGTCGTGGTCAGGGCCTGCGTGGTGGTGAAGGCCGGGGGCGTCATGGTGAAGCCGGCCGGCGTGGTGGCGGTGCCCAGGTTGGTGGTCAGGATGACGATCGTGTGGCGGAAGTCGGTGCGGCGGCCCTGGGCGTCGGTCAGATGGCCGTCCTCCAGGATCTGCAGCAGGGTGTTGAAGACGTCGGGGTGGGCCTTCTCGATCTCGTCGAACAGGATGACCGAGAAGGGGCGGCGGCGGACCCGTTCGGTGAGGTGGCCGCCCTCGTCGTGGCCCACGTAGCCGGGCGGGGCGCCGATCAGGCGGGCGACGGTGTGGTGGTCGTGGTACTCCGACATGTCCAGCTGGATCAGCGCGTCCTCGGTGCCGAAGAGGTGCTCGGCCAGGGCCTTGGCCAGGGACGACTTCCCGACGCCGGAGGGGCCCGCGAAGATGAAGCTCGCCGTCGGGCGCTTCGGGTCGGACAGGCCCGTGCGGGCCCGGCGGATCGCCGCGGCGACCGCGCGCACCGCGTGGGCCTGGCCCACCACCCGGCGGTGCAGGGAGGACTCCAGGGCCAGCAGGCGGGTCGCCTCGTCGGCCGACAGCTCGCCCACCGGAATGCCGGTCCAGGCGGCCAGGACCTCGGCGATGTGCCCGCGGTCGACCAGGGAAGCCGGGGAGGCCGGGGCGTCCGGGGAGGCCGGGGAGGAGCCGGACGCGGCGAGCGCGGCCAGCGCGGCCCGCGCCCCCGACTCGTCGAGCAGGTCGATGGCCTTGTCCGGCAGGCGGCGGTCGGGCACGTAGCGGTCGGACAGGGTGACGGCGGCGGTCAGGGCGTCGTCGGTGTAGGTGACGCCGTGGTGCGACTCGTAGCCGGCGCGCAGGCCGTGCAGGATGGAGATCGACTCCGGTACCGTCGGCGCCTCCACCACCACCGCCTGGAACCGGCGGTCCAGGGCTCCGTCGCGGGTGATGTATCGGCGGTACTCCTCCGTCGTCGTCGCGCCGATCGTCTGCAGCTCCCCCCGGGCCAGCAGCGGCTTCAGCAGGGAGGCGGCGTCGATGGCGCCCTCCGCGGCCCCGGCGCCGACCAGGGTGTGGATCTCGTCGATGAAGAGGATGACGTCGCCCCGCGTGCGGATCTCCTTGATGACCTTGCGCAGGCGCTCCTCGAAGTCGCCCCGGTAACGGGAGCCGGCCACCAGCGAGCCCAGGTCCAGGGAGTAGACGCTGCGGCCGGCCAGCGACGGCGGGACCTCGCCGGCCGCGATGCGCTGGGCCAAGCCCTCGACGACGGCCGTCTTGCCCACGCCGGGGTCGCCAGTCAGGATCGGGTTGTTCTTGCGGCGGCACGTGAGGATCTGCACGACCCGCTCGATCTCGACGGCGCGGCCGATCACCGGGTCCAGTGCGCCGTTGCGGGCGTCGGCCGTCAGGTCGTGGCCGAATTGGTCGAGGGTCGGCGACGCAGCGGGCGCGGCCGGGGCGGCCGCCGACGGGTGCCCGGTCAGGCCGTCCATGATCTGGGCCCGCAGCGCGTTGGGAGCGGCGCCCAGGCGGATCATGACCTGGGCCGCCGTGCCCTCGCCGTCGCGGATCAGGCCGAGCAGGATGTGCTCGGTGCAGACGTGGTTGTGGCCCAGCCGCAGCGACTCGCGCAGTGCCAGCTCCAGGATCTTCTTGGCCCGCGGGGTGAACGGGATGTGGGCGACCGGGGCGACCGAGCCCAGCCCGACGATCTCCTCGACCTCGCGGCGGGCCGCCTCCAGGGTGACGCCCAGGCCGCGCAGGGCGGCCGCGGCCACGCCGTCGCCCTCCATGAGCAGGCCGAGCAGCAGGTGCTCGGAGCCGAGGTAGTTGTGGTTGAGGGTGCGGGCGGACTCCTGGGCCATCAGGACGACCCGGCGGGCCCGGTCCGTGAAACGCTCGAACACAGCGACGCCTTCCCGGGCGGGCGACGATCCGCACCCGCCCTCGCACGAAGCAACACGAAGGAGGATGCGCTGAGTCGAAGCCTCTTGGCCCGGTGGGCGCGGGTGGGCGCGACCACCCCGAAACCAAGATAACGCCACAAGCGCCCCCGGTCGTTCCGCTCTCAGCGAAGCGGGGTGATACAAGAACGTGGTGACGGCAACGACGCTGTTCCAACGCACCACGGGCCCCCTCGGCGCGCCCTTCCTGCTGCTCGGCGGCTCGCTGGGCAGCAACCTCGACATGTGGAAGCCCCAGTTGCCGCGCTTCGGGGACCGGCTGCGGGTAGTGCGCTACGACCACCGGGGACACGGCGGCTCACCGATCGGCCCCGGCGGGTACGGCATCCAGGATCTCGGCCGCGATGTGCTGGCGATGATGGACCGGCTCGGGATCGAGCGGGCCTCCTACTGCGGCTCTTCGCTCGGCGGCATGGTCGGCCTCTGGCTGGCCGCGCACGCGCCCGAGCGCATCGAGCGGCTCGTCGTCATCGCGACCTCGGCCCACCAGCCGCCGGCCGAGGGCTGGCTGGAGCGGGCCCGGCAGGTGCGGGCAATGGGGATGGAGCCGGTCGCCGACGCGGTGCTCGGCCGGTGGTTCACGCCCCGGTTCCGGGCCGCGCTCCCGGCCCGGGTGGCGCCGTACCGGGCGATGATCGCCGCCTGCCCGGCCGAGGGCTACGCGGGCGGGTGCGAGGCGATCGCCGCCATGGACCTGCGCGCCGACCTGGTCCGCATCACCGCCCCCACGCTCGTCATCGCGGGGGCGGACGACCCGGCCACGCCCCCGGAGCACGGTGAGCTGATCAAGCGGCAGACGATGAAGAGCCGGTTAGTGGTGGTACCGAACGCCGCCCATCTGGCGAACGTGGAGCAGCCGGAGGCCATCTCCCAGCTCATCACCGATCATGTGATCGACTGATACACGGCCAGGGTCCGGTCGGCGATCGCCGCCCACGAGAAGTGGTCGACGGCCCGCTGCCGCCCGGCCCGCCCGAACGCCGCCGCCCGGGCCGGGTCCCCCAGCAGGGCCGTCATCGCGTCGGCGAGGTCGGCCACGAACCGGTCCGGGTCCAGCGGGGTGCCGGAGCCGTCCGGGACCTGCTCGATCGGGACCAGCAGGCCGGTCTCCCGGTCGGCGACGACCTCGGGGATGCCGCCGGTCGCCGTGGCCACCACCGCGGTCTGGCAGGCCATGGCCTCCAGGTTGACGATGCCCATCGGCTCGTAGATCGACGGGCAGACGAACAGCGTCGCGTGCGTCAGGACCTGGATGACCTCGCGCTTCGGCAGCATCTCCTGCACCCAGACGACGCCGGTGCGGGTCGCCTTGAGCTCGTCGGCCAGGGCGGTGACCTCGGCCGCGATCTCGGGTGTGTCGGGCGCGCCGGCCAGCAGGACGAGCTGGGTGTCGGCCGGCAGCGAGCGGGCGGCCCGCAGCAGGTACGGCAGCCCCTTCTGCCTGGTGATCCGCCCGACGTAGACGACGCTCGGCTTCAGCGGGTCGATCCCGAGGCGCTCCAGGACGTCGATCGAGCTGTCGGGTGCGTACTGCGCGGTGTCGATGCCGTTGTAGACGACGTGCACCTTGTCGGGGTCCACGTCCGGGTAGGCCCGCAGGACGTCGGCCTTCATGCCGGCCGAGACGGCGATGACCGCGTCGGCCGCCTCGATGGCGGTGCGCTCGGCCCAGGACGAGAGCGCGTAGCCGCCGCCGAGCTGCTCGGCCTTCCACGGGCGCAGCGGCTCCAGGCTGTGGGTGGTGACGACGTGCGGTACCCCGTGCAGGAGCTTCGCCACGTGCCCGGCCAGGTTGGCATACCAGGTATGGCTGTGCACGACGTCGGCGCCGGCGCACCCGGCCGCCATCTCGAGGTCGACGCCCAGGGTGCGCAGGGCGGCATTGGCCCCGGCCAGTCCGGCCGGGTCGGGGTAGCCCGTCACGCCGGCCTCGTCGCGGGGCGCGCCGAAGCAGTGCACCCGGACGTCCAGCGGCAGGTTGCGAAGTTCGCGGGCCAGGTACTCCAGGTGGACACCGGCGCCGCCGTAGACGTCCGGCGGGTACTCTCGGGTGAGTAGATCTACGCGCACACCCCAAACACTAAATGCTGTTCGTCTGGCGCAACACGCCGGACACGTTTAGCGTCTGGCCCATGGCTGCCAAGAACGTCCTCGCGATCGTCCTCGCCGGAGGCGAGGGCAAGCGGCTGATGCCTCTGACCACGGATCGCGCCAAGCCCGCGGTGCCGTTCGGCGGCATCTACCGCCTGATCGACTTCGTCCTGTCGAACCTGGCCAACGGCGGCTATCTGAAGATGGTCGTGCTGACCCAGTACAAGTCGCACTCCCTCGACCGGCACGTGACGAAGACGTGGCGGATGTCGACGCTGCTCGGCAACTACGTGACGCCGGTGCCGGCCCAGCAGCGGCTCGGCCCGCGCTGGTTCGCCGGGTCGGCCGACGCCATCTACCAGAGCCTGAACCTGATCAACGACGAGCGCCCGGACTACGTCATCGTCTTCGGCGCCGATCACATCTACCGGATGGACCCCGAGCAGATGATGCGCCAGCACATCGAGTCGGGCGCGGCCGCGACGGTCGCCGGCATCCGCCAGCCGCTGGCGATGGCCGACCAGTTCGGCGTGATCGAGGTCGGCGAGAATCCTGGTGGCGTCGGGAACAGCCGCCAGATCAGCGCCTTCCGGGAGAAGCCGAAGGACGCGAAGGGCCTGGCCGACAGCCCCGGCGAGATCTACGCGTCGATGGGCAACTACGTGTTCACCACCGACGCGCTCATCGACGCGGTGAGCCGCGACGCGCAGGACGCGTCGAGCAAGCACGACATGGGCGGCAACATCATCCCGTACTTCGTGGAGAAGAACGACGCCGCCGTGTACGACTTCAGCACGAACGTGGTGCCGGGCAGCTCGGAGCGCGACCGCGGCTACTGGCGCGACGTCGGGACCCTCGACTCGTACTACGAGGCGAACATGGACCTCATAGCGGTGCAGCCGGTCTTCAACCTGTACAACTACGACTGGCCGATCCTCACCGGCAACACCCCGTGGCCGCCGGCGAAGTTCGTGCACGGCTGGGGCGAGCGGGTCGGCCGGGCGATCGGCTCGATGATCTCCCCCGGGGCCGTGATCTCCGGCGCGCTCGTCGAGAACTCGGTCGTCTCGCCGAACGTGAAGGTGCACTCCTGGGCCCACGTCGAGGGCTCGGTGATCATGGAGGGCGTCGACATCGGCCGCCACGCCGTGGTGCGCAACGCCATCCTCGACAAGAACGTGATCGTCCCCGAAGGCGCCGAGATCGGCGTCGACCTGGAGCGGGACCGGCAACGGTTCACGGTCTCCGAAGGGGGCATCGTCGTGGTGGGCAAGGGTCAGCGCGTCGAACCCTGACAAATACCAAGACGAGCCCTGCAGGCTCCCGGACAATTCGATACGGTGAGGATCATGGGCAATCCCCCCGAGGCGCTCAAGACCGAGATCGCGACCACCAAGCCGACCGAGACGGAGGTCGCCCTGTCTGCGGAGCCCGTCGAGGCCCAGGAGACGGCGGAAACGCCGGCCGCGTCGTTCAGCGCGCCGGCGGTCGGGCTCGGCCGGCGATTCCCCATCGAGAGCGTCACGCCGCAGATCGAGGGAGGCCGGTTCGCGGCCAAGGCCGTCGTCGGCGAGGCCGTCCCGGTCAGCGCCGTGTCCTACCGTGAGGGCCACGCGATGATGGGCACCAACGTGGTGCTCATCGCGCCCGACGGCACCGAGCGGCCGTTCAACCGGCTGCGCCCCGGCCCGACCGGCACCGACTCCTGGCTCGGCGAGATGCGCCCCGACGCGGTCGGCGCGTGGCGCTTCGCCATCGAGGCGTTCAGCGACCCGTACCTCACCTGGCACAGCGCCGTCTCCAAGAAGATCGCCGCCGGTCAGGGCCTCGAGGACCTCGCCAACGACCTGGTCGAGGGGGCCGAGCTGCTGCGCGCGGCGGCCGCGGACATGCCCGCGGAGGAGCGCGGCCGGGTCATCGGCGCGGCCGGCGCCCTGGCCGACGCCGACATCCCGCTCTTCGCCCGGGTGTCGCCGGCCCTGGGGCTCACCGACGTGCTGTGGCGGCACCCGCTGCGCCAGCAGGTGACCCGCTCCGACGAGCTGCCCCTGTGGTGCGACCGGGAGCGGGCGCTGTTCTCGGCCTGGTACGAGTTCTTCCCGCGCTCCGAGGGCGCCGTCGTCGACGAGCTCGGCAAGCCGGTCAAGCACGGCACGTTCGCCTCCGCCACCCCGCGGCTGGCCCAGGTCGCGGCCATGGGCTTCGACGTGGTGTACCTGCCGCCGATCCACCCGATCGGCCGCAAGCACCGCAAGGGGCCGAACAACACGCTCGTCGCCGGCCCGCAGGACGTCGGCTCGCCGTGGGCGATCGGCGCGGACGAGGGCGGCCACGACGCCATCCACCCGGACCTCGGCACCCTCGACGACTTCCGCGCGTTCATCACCGCCGCGCACGACGCCGGCGTGGAGATCGCGATGGACCTGGCGCTGCAGTGCGCGCCGGACCACCCGTGGGTCACCGAGCACCCGGAGTGGTTCACGACCCGGGCCGACGGCAGCATTGCCTACGCCGAGAACCCGCCGAAGAAGTACCAGGACATCTACCCCCTGAACTTCGACAACGACCCGGAGGGCATCCGCACCGAGATCCTGCGGGTGGTACTGCACTGGGTCGACCAGGGCGTGAAGATCTTCCGGGTCGACAACCCGCACACCAAGCCCGTCGGGTTCTGGCACTGGATCATCGGCGAGGTCAAGGCGGTCGACCCCGACGTGCTGTTCCTGGCCGAGGCGTTCACCCGCCCGGCGATGATGCACGGCCTGGGCAAGATCGGCTTCACCCAGTCGTACACGTACTTCACCTGGCGCGTCGAGGGCTGGGAGATCCGCGAGTACGTCGAGCAGCTCATCGCGGCCGCGGACTACATGCGGCCCAACTTCTGGCCCAACACCCCCGACATCCTGCCGGTCCATCTGCAGCAGGGCGGGCCGCCGATGTTCAAGATCCGGGCGGTGCTGGCGGCGCTGCTGAGCCCGTCCTGGGGCATGTACGCGGGCTTCGAGCTCTTCGAGCACATCCCGCGGCCGGGCGCCGAGGAGTACCTGGACAACGAGAAGTTCCAGCTGCGCCCGCGCGACTGGGAGGCCGCCGAGCGCAACGGCGAGTCGCTCGCGCCCTACCTGCGCCGGCTCAACCAGGTGCGCCGGGAGCACAAGGCGCTGCAGCGGCTGCGCAACACCGTCTTCCACGGCATCGACAACCAGCAGATGCTGTGCTGGTCGAAGCGCGAAACCGACCCGGCGACCGGACTCGAAGACACCGTCCTGGTCGTCGTGTCACTGGATTCACACAATGTGCAGTGGGGTAACACGACATTGGACATGCCCGCGCTGGGGTTCGACTGGCACGAGCGGTTCACGGTTCGCGATGAGGTCACCGGCGCGACCTTCGAGTGGGGACAGCACAACGCCGTTCGGCTCGACCCCTACTACGAGCCGGCACACGTGTTCACGGTGCATCGGCACCGGTGATCCCGCACCGGGGCCGACGGGCAGCAAGGTAGGTACAGAGCATGAGCGGTACGGAGCGCAGCGGAGTGGCCGCGAAACATCGGCGCAGTTTCCGGCTCGGGCCGACGCCGGAGCCTGCGGAGGTGGCGGCATGAGCGATACAGTCGAGCACCCGTCGTCGAGCGACTTCGACCAGGCCCGGGTCCTGCCCGCGGACGACAGCTGGTTTCAGCGGGCCGTGTTCTACGAGGTCCTGGTCCGGGCCTTCGCGGACTCCAACGCCGACGGCTCGGGCGACCTCAAGGGGCTCATCGGCCAGCTCGACTATCTCCAGTGGCTCGGCGTGGACTGCCTCTGGCTGCCGCCGTTCTACGACTCCCCGCTGCGCGACGGGGGGTACGACATCCGGGACTTCTACAAAGTGCTGCCGGAGTTCGGGACTGTCGAGGACTTCGTGGCGCTGCTCGACGCCGCGCACAAGCGGGGCATCCGGGTCATCACCGACCTGGTCATGAACCACACGTCCGACTCCCATCAGTGGTTCCAGGAGTCCCGCCGCGACCCCGACGGACCGTACGGGGACTACTACGTCTGGTCGGACACGGACAAGGCGTACAGCGACGCCCGGGTCATCTTCGTGGACACCGAGGAGTCCAACTGGACGTTCGACCCGGTGCGGCGGCAGTTCTTCTGGCACCGGTTCTTCTCCCACCAGCCCGACCTCAACTACGCCAACCCCGACGTGCAGCGCGACATGATCGACGTGCTGCGGTTCTGGCTCGACCTGGGCATCGACGGCTTCCGGCTGGACGCGGTGCCGTACCTCTTCGAGTCCGAGGGCACCAACTGCGAGAACCTGCCGGAGACGCACGAGTTCCTGCGCCGCTGCCGCAAGGTCATCGACGACGAGTTCCCCGGCCGGGTCCTGCTCGCCGAGGCCAACCAGTGGCCGGCCGACGTGGTCGAGTACTTCGGCGACGGCGACGAGTGCCACATGGCGTTCCACTTCCCGCTCATGCCCCGCATCTTCATGGCGGTGCGGCGCGAGTCCCGGTTCCCGATCTCGGAGATCCTGGCCCACACGCCGCAGATCCCGTCCAACTGCCAGTGGGGCATCTTCCTGCGCAACCACGACGAGCTGACCCTGGAGATGGTCACCGACGAGGAGCGCGACTACATGTACGCGGAGTACGCCAAGGACCCGCGCATGCGCGCCAACGTCGGCATCCGCCGCCGCCTCGCCCCGCTGCTGGAGAACGACCGCAACCAGATCGAGCTGTTCACCGCGCTGCTGCTGTCGCTGCCGGGCTCGCCGGTGCTGTACTACGGCGACGAGATCGGCATGGGCGACAACATCTGGCTCGGCGACCGCGACGGCGTGCGGACCCCGATGCAGTGGACCCCGGACCGCAACGCCGGGTTCTCCCAGGCCAACCCCGGGCGGCTGTACCTGCCGGCGATCCAGGACCACGTGTACGGCTACCAGTCGGTGAACGTGGAGGCGCAGAAGGAGAGCTCGACCTCGCTGCTCAACTGGACCCGCACGATGCTGCAGGTCCGCCGCCGTCACGACGCGTTCGCGGCCGGCGAGTTCCGCGAGCTCGGCGGCTCCAACCCCTCGGTCCTGGCCTTCGTGCGCATCCACGATGAGGACGTCGTGCTGTGCGTCAACAACCTGTCGCGCTTCCCGCAGCCGATCGAGCTGAACCTGCAGCCGTGGGCCGGGTACACGCCGATAGAGCTCACGGGGCACGTCCAGTTCCCGCCGATCGGTCAGCTGCCGTATCTGCTGACCCTGCCGGGCCACGGGTTCTACTGGTTCCAGCTGACCGCGCCGGTAGAGCAGAACTGACCGGAGAGGTGATGAGAATGGCCATGACTTCTCTGCCGTTCACCGATTGGCTGCCGCATCAGCGGTGGTACGCGGGGCGCACCCGCACGTTGACGCACGTCGAGCCGGCCGTGGTCACCCACCTGCCCGACGGGCTGGACCACGTGCTGCTCGACGCGCACTACGAAGACGGCGGGTCGGAGCGCTACCAGGTATTCGTCGGCTGGAACCTCGACGTGGCCGCAGAGCTGTCGGCGGCCGCCCTCATCGGCGCCGACGGCGACCGCACCGCCTCCGACGCCCTCTACGACGAGCACTCCGCCCAACGGATCCTCGCCCTCATCGACACCGGCGCGGTCGTCGAGGCGGTGCGGTTCATCCCCGAGCCCGGGGTCGCGCTGCCGGTCGACGCGCCGGCCCGGATCACCGGGGCCGAGCAGAGCAACAGCAGCGTCGTGTTCGACACCGCGGCGATCCTCAAGGTCTTCCGCCGGGTCACGCCCGGCACCAACCCCGACCTCGAGCTCAACCGCGTCCTGGCCCGCGCCGGCTGCCCGAACGTGGCCCGGCTGCTCGGCGCGATCGAGCAGGACGACCTGGCCCTGGCCATGGTGACCGAATACGCGCAGAACTCGGCCGAGGGCTGGGCCATGGCCACGACGAGCGCCCGCGACCTCTACGCCGAGCACGACCTCAACCCGGAGGACGTCGGCGGCGACTTCGCCGGCGAGTCCAACCGGCTCGGCGAGGCGGTCGCCCACGTGCACCGGACCCTCGCCGACGAGCTCGGCACCCAGAGCGCGGCCCCGCCGGTCGAGGCGATGCTGGCCCGGCTCGACACCGCGCTGGCCGTGGTGCCCGATCTGCGGCCCATGGCCGGGGACATCGCGGCACTGTTCCGCTCGCTCGGCGAGGAGCCGGTGCGTACCCAGCGCATCCACGGGGATCTGCACCTCGGACAGGTGCTGCGCACCCCGGAGTCGTGGCTGCTCATCGACTTCGAGGGCGAGCCCGGCGTGCCGGTGCAGGAGCGTCTGCGGCCGGACTCCGCGCTGCGGGATGTCGCCGGCATGCTGCGCTCCTACGAATACGCGGCCCATCAGCTGCTGCTCGGCCAGGAGGACGACGATGAGCTCGCCCGCCGGGCCCGGCAATGGGTCGAGCGTAACCGGGACGCATTCTGCGACGGTTATGCTGCCGCCGCTGGATACGACCCGCGGGACGACCAGGCGCTGCTGCGCGCCTACGAGCTGGACAAGGCCGTCTACGAGAGCGCCTACGAGGCGCGCTACCGGCCCGGCTGGCTGCGCATCCCCCTGCAGTCGATCGAGCGCATGGTGAACGGCTCCGACCTGACGACAAGGTGAATACCCCTATGAATCTCGACGACCTGATCGCCGGCCGGGCCCACAACCCGCACGGCATCCTCGGCGCCCATCCGGTCGACAAGACGGACAACGAAGTGACGGTCGTGCGGGCGCTGCGCCGCGGTGCTGCCGACGTGGTGGCCGTGGTCGACGGCGAGCGGTATCCGATGACGAAGGTGCACGGCGAGGGCGTGTTCGAGGCCGAGATCCCGGGCGTCGTCACCGACTACCGCATCGACGCCGACGGCACACTTGCCGACGACCCGTACCGGCACCTGCCGACCCTCGGCGAGCTCGACCTGCACCTCATCCAGGAGGGCCGGCACGAGAAGCTGTGGAAGGTGCTCGGGGCACAGGTCCACGAGGGCGGTGTCGCGTTCGCGGTGTGGGCACCGAACGCCCGCGGCGTGCGCGTCGTCGGCGACTTCACCGGCTGGGGCCCGCACGACGGCCTGCCGATGCGTTCACTCGGCGGCAGCGGCGTGTGGGAGTTGTACGTCCCGGGCGCGGGCGCGGGCCAGAAGTACAAGTTCCGGCTTCTGACCCCCGACAACGACTGGGTCGAGAAGGCCGACCCTCTCGCGCAGCACACCGAGATCCCGCCGGCCACGGCGAGCGTCATCTACAGCTCGACCTACGACTGGAAGGACGGCGACTGGTGCGCCGCCCGGGCCGAGCGGCGCGGCCACGAGCAGCCGGTCAGCATCTACGAGGTCCACCTCGGCTCGTGGCGGCCCGGCCTGAGCTACACCGAGCTGGCCGATCAGCTGACCGAGTACGTCACCGACCTCGGCTTCACGCACGTGGAGTTCCTGCCGGTGATGGAGCACCCGTTCGGCGGCTCCTGGGGTTACCAGGTGACCGGCTACTACGCGCCCACCGCCCGGTTCGGCTCGCCCGACGAGTTCCGCTACCTCGTCGACCGGCTGCACCAGGCCGACATCGGCGTGATCCTGGACTGGGTGCCGGCCCACTTCCCCAAGGACGCCTGGGCCCTCGCCCGCTTCGACGGCACCCCGCTCTACGAGCACGGCGACTGGCGGCGCGGCGAGCACCCCGACTGGGGCACGCTGATCTTCGACTTCGGCCGCAGCGAGGTCCGCAACTTCCTCGTCGCCAACGCCCTGTACTGGTGCGACGAGTTCCACGCCGACGCGCTGCGGGTGGACGCGGTCGCCTCGATGCTGTACCTCGACTACTCCCGCGAGCACGGCCAGTGGGCCCCGAACCAGTACGGCGGCCGGGAGAACCTCGACGCGATCTCCTTCCTGCAGGAGGCGAACGCGACCGTCTACAAGCACCACCCCGGCATCATGATGATCGCCGAGGAGTCGACGGCGTGGCTCGGCGTCACCCGCCCCACCGACTCCGGCGGTCTGGGCTTCGGCTTCAAGTGGAACATGGGCTGGATGCACGACACGCTGTCGTACATCGCCAAGGACCCGATCTACCGGCAGTACCACCACAACCAGATGACGTTCTCGACCGTCTACGCGTGGAGCGAGAACTACGTCCTGCCGATCAGCCACGACGAGGTCGTGCACGGCAAGGGCTCGCTCGTGGGCAAGATGCCCGGCGACTTCTGGAAGAAGATCGCCAACACCCGCGCGCTGCTGGCCTACATGTGGTCGTTCCCGGGCAAGCAGCTGCTGTTCATGGGCTGCGAGCTGGGCGACGAGCAGGAGTGGAGCGAGGAGCGGGGCCTGAACTGGGGCCTGACCGACGATCCGCTGCGCGGTGGCCTGCAGCGGCTGGTGCAGGACCTCAACAAGGTGTACCGCGACACGCCCGCGCTGTTCACCCAGGACACGACCCCGGACGGGTTCCGCTGGATCAACAACGAGGACTCCGGCAGCAACGTGTTCAGCTACCTGCGCTGGGGGGCCGACGGCTCGGTGGTCGCGGTCGTGGTGAACTTCGCGTCGCACCCGCACGAGGAGTACCGCATCGGCCTGCCGTTCACCGGCCGCTGGCTGGAGATCCTCAACACCGACGCGGACGTCTACGGCGGCTCGGGCGTGGGCAACATGGGGTCCGTCGAGGCCGTGGGCGAGCCCCGCAACGGGTTGCCCGCCTCGGCGGCGATCCGCGTCCCACCTCTGGGCGCCCTCTGGCTGAAGCTCGGCTAGGCGGTCGTACCCTGCGGGGATGACCGTCGACTTCCGCGACACCATCACCATCGCCGCGCCGGCCGCGGTCGCCGGGGACATCATGAAGGCGGTTCAGGAGTGGCCCTCCTGGACCGCCTCCGTGTCTTCGGCGGTCCGCTCCAGGTCCGGGCCCTTGACCGTCGGCGAGACCGTCGTCGTCACCCAGCCGAAGCTCCGCCCGGCCACCTGGACCGTCACCGAGGTCGACGCGGGCGGCTTCGAGTGGAAGTCCGACTCGGCGCCGGGCGTACGCAACGTCGGCGGCCACTGGGCGAGCGACAACGGCGACGGCACGTGCACGGCCGAGCTGACGCTGTCGTTCGCCGGCCCCCTGGCCCGGGTCGTCACGCTGCTCTACTCGAGCCTGATCCGGCGGTACATCCGGATGGAGGCCGAAGGGTTGAAGCGGGCGGCCGAGGCGGCGGCTCAGACCAGCTGATGGCGGGGCAGATAGGGCAGGACGTCGTGGTCGTAGACCAGCACCGTCCACCGCGTGAAGTCGACCTGCTGGATCGGCGCACCGAGGCGTAGCACCACGCCGCTGAGGGTGCCGTAGCGCTCCAGCTCGCGGTCGACGACCACGAAGTTGGCGTCGTGGCGGCGGGGGTCGAACCACTCCCGGCGCGACTCCCAGTGGAACGCCCGCGGCACCTCGTCCACGATCGGGGCCACCTGCACCCGGCCGCCGGTCTGCACCGTGATCGTGTTCGACGCCCAGTACGCTCCCACGCCGTAATGCAGGTCGTGCTGCTCCAGCCAGGCCGCCACCTCGGCGGCCTCGGTCGGGGCGGGCCGGGCGAGCGCGGTCTGCACCGCGAACGCGCCGATGAGCACCGCCGCCAGCGCCCCGGCCACCCACCGGGTCACCGCGGACGGCCGGACCCGGTCCGCGAGGACCCGGGCGATGAGCACCGCGCCGAACGGCAGCACCGCGACGACCTGGCGGGCGCTGGCCATGTCCCCGGCCTGTGTCGATGCCACATACGCGGCCAGGTTGAAGACGATCGCGACGGCCAGCCATTGCGCGACCCGGTCGGGCTCGCCGCCGCGGCGCAGCAGCCGCCCGATCGTCACGAGCGTGGCGGCCAGGGCGGTCAGCATCAGCGCGAACTTGATCGCGGCGGCGGCGGAGAACAGCACTGTCCAGTCGTCGCCGAGATACGGGAAGTAGGCGCCGTAGTCGACGGCGACCGTGCGCCACAGCAGGTCGAGGTGGTCGGGGACGTCCTTGAGCTTCGTGAACTCCGCGATCGGCGGGTGCACCTGGTAGCCGCCGAGCAGCCCGATCAGCTTCACCGCCGCGTGCGCGAGCAGGATCGAGGCGACCGCGGCCACCAGCAGGTGCGCGTCGACCATGGCCCGGCGCCGGGACCAGACCAGGCGCACGGCACTGACCAGGGCCAGGGGGATCGCGCCGATGTACATGGCCAGCGGGTCGCCCATCTGTGCCACCGCCAGCACCGCCGTCACGACGAGCGGCCACCAGCGGCGCAGCGCCGGCCGCCGGTCGACGAGCAGCGCGGTGAGCAGCAGCGGCACGCCGGTGCCGGTGTGGTCAGGGGTGTTCAGCACGATCGACCACCCGGCGTGCGGCTGCGGCACCAGCATCACCGCGACGACCACACCGACCCGCACCCAGGCCGCACGGCCCGTCGCATCCCCGCGGGCGGCCAGCGCCGCGAACACGATGAGCAGCACATAGGTGCTCGCCGCCGCCACGTGCACGACGTCGGGGCGCAGACCGGAGAAGAGCTCGATGAGGGTGTACTGGATCAGCTCCGTCGGGAAGAAGGAGACGTCGCTGAGCGTCCACCCGGCCAGGAACGCGTTGCCGTGCAGGATGTCCCACGCCTGCAGGGCGTTTGCCGCACCGTCCGCGTTCGTCCCGTTGGCGCGGGCGATGCGCAGGTATCCCAGCAGCATCACCGCGAGCCCGCTGCACACGAGTCCGGCCGTCACGAACCGGCGGCTGCGCGACGGGGCGCCGACGGGCGATGCGGGGCCGATGGGTCCGGCGGTTTCCGGGGTCCGCTGCTTCGGAATGACGACGGCGGCAGCGGTGGGCGTCGGGCTCACCGGGCAATTCTGAGCCAAGCCCGCTGTCGTGCATCGGTCAGGTCCGATCACCGACAGTACGCGGATTCCGTGCAACCTCACGCTGTCTTCGGGACGTCCGGCCCGGAGACGACTACACTGCGTAGTGTTATGCGCACCAGGATCACGCTCATGCTGGTCGCGGCCGGGACCGCGGCCGGATTGACGTTCGTCGCATCCCAGTCGGCGATCGGGCTCCCGCCGCCGCTGCACCCGTCGGCCTCGCCGTCGATGGAGCCGCCGTCCGCGTACCCGTCGCCTGTCGTCTCCGGCCCCGGCGCCCAGGCCGTCGACTGCGCGACGATCCCCCGCCTCAGCAGCGGCGCGCTGCCCCAGGACGCCGGCGGCGAGTTCATCGCCTACGGCGCCGACACCGTCACCCGCTGCGACACGCTGCTGCAGACCCCGGGCCCGACTGTCGCGCCACCGGAGGTCCTGCACCGCGCGGAGGCCGTGACCTCGTTCGTGCGGCTGCTCAACAGCCTGCCCGCCCCGCCGGCCGATCAGGCGTGCCTGCGCGTGGCGTTCACGGACCAGCTGAGCTTCGTCGTCACGTTCGCGCCGCCGACGCGCAAGCGCCCGCTGATCGTCGTCGTCGACCGCAACTGCGCCGCCCTGCTCGTCACCGAGAACTTCGCCACCCGGGTCCGCTCCTACGCCTCCCTGGACCCGATGCCGCTGTTCGAGCAGCTGTACCGGGCTCAGCCCCCGAACTGACCGGACTGACCGGGCTGATCCGGGTCCGGGCCGGCGTCCATCGGCACCACCTCGAAGGCCGGCGCGCTCGCCGAGTGCTCGGGCGCGGGCCGATCGCCGCCCCCCGTGTGCGAGTGGACCTGCTTGCCGCTCGGCCCGCGGCGCGAGATCACCGGGAACGGGACGAGCCGGATCGGCTCCGGCGGCGTGGTGAAGCGCCCCGAGCCCCAGCGCACCCAGAGGGTCTCCCGCCCGGCGGCGGCCTCGGCGACCAGCTTGTCGAGGGTGCGCCTGCGGTCGGCGTGGTCGACCTCCACGACGAGCGGCGGCCCGTCCGGGCGGGCGATCCCCACGTCGACAACGGAGAACTGCTGCTCGTACGGCGGGGGCAGACGCACCACGCTGGCGGCGCGGCGGTACACCCGCCAGCCCTGGCTCGTCGCCCATTCGACGGTGGACTCGATCAGCAGCTCCGTGACCTCGTCGGCGCCGCGGTCGGCGAAGCTCAGCCGCTGCAGATACGCCTCCAGGTCCATGCCGAGCACCCTAAACTGCGGCGGGTGAGCGCACCGCCGGCCGTCACCCGAATCCGCCGGGCCTACGCGCGGGCCAAGGCGGCGGCCGGCGGCGCGTGGCACGCCCGGATCACGATCGGCGACCGGGTCGTGGTGAGCGACAGCGACGACGAACCCGTCCCGGGCTACAGCATCCAGAAGCTGTTCGTGGCGGCGGCCGTGCTGAGCCGGGTCCCGCTCGACCGGCGCGTCCGGCTGCGCAGCACGGACGTCCTCGGCGGCAGCGGCCTGTACCACCTGCAGCCCGTCCACGGCGACGAGCTCACCGCGGCCGGGATTCTCACCGCACTGCTGCTGGTCTCCGACAACACCGCGGTCCGCCTCTGCGGCCGGCTGCTCCCGGCGGCCGAGATCAACGACACCCTGGCATCGCTCGGTTTCGCCCGCACCCGCGTGGCGCCGACGCCGGACCCGGCCCGCTTCTTCCTGGGCGACACCACGGCCCGCGAGACCCACGACCTGCTGACCCGTCTCGCCGCCGGCACGCTCCTCGACCCCGCGGGCACCGCGTTCGTGCTCGCCGTCCTGCGCTCCCCGACCGGCTACCACGACGGCATCCGCCACGACCTCTCCGGACCCGCCCGCACCAGGGTAGCCACGAAACACGGCGCCGACCACGACACCCGCGGAGCGGCCCGGCACGAGGCCGGCATCGTGTTCGCCCGCAACGAGTCCCCGGCCGCGGTCTACGCCCTGTTCGCACACACGCTTTCCGGCGCCGACGACTACGGGCCCACCCATCCGGCCGCAAGGGCCCACGCCGCGCTCGGGCGGGCGATGTGGGCGGCGACCCGAGAACCGGAGCCGCCGGATTAGCTCGTCTACACCGCCCGGCGAGGAACTGCAAACCGCCCTGATGTTGGCAATCCATGCAGTTTCAGCACTAGGTTCGGAGGATGTTGCAGCGGTACCGCGAGCAGTCGCGCTTCAGCGAGCCCGGGCGGTTCGGGGGGCTCCTCGATGAGCTGCCCGAGGACATTCCCGGGCTGATGGCGGGCGTCCGGAACGTGCTGGTGCACTACCGGGCGTCGGGGATCTCGTTCGACGCGGCCCGGCTGGCGGAGATCGACTCGCGGTGGGCGTCGCGGATCCTCCAGGTCGACCAGGAGCGGTTCCCGGTTGCGCTGGCCGAGCCGCGGCCGGTGGAGCAGCGGGTGCTCGGGTGCTGCCGGGACTTCACGCTGCTGACCATCGCGGCGCTGCGGCGGCGCGGGATTCCGGCGCGCAGCCGGGTCGGGTTCTCGCCCTACTTCGCCGAGGACTGGAACTACGACCACGTCGTGGCCGAATACTGGAACGGGCGCCGGTGGGTGCTCGCCGACGCGCAGCTCGATCCGGACGACTATCCGTTCGACACCGCCGACCTGCCGCTGTTCGTGACCGCGGCGCAGGCGTGGATGGCGCACCGGCAGGGCCTGATCGACGCGGACTGCTACGGCGTGGACCCCGGGCTGCCGTTCCGCGGGCACCAGTTCCTGCTCGACAACGTGCTGCTCGAGGTCGCCCACCGGCAGTGCGACGAGGCCCTGCTGTGGGACCAGTGGGGAGCGATCACCGACCGGACCGCCGACGAGCTGGCCGAGCTGCTGCTGTCGGCCGATCGCGGTGACGTCGACGCGGAGCGGACCCTGGCGAAGCGGTACCAGAGCGATCCGTCCCTGCGGCTCAGCAACCGCGTGCACTGCATGTCGCCGAGCGGGTTCGACGGCTGGGTGTCGATCTAGCGGCGTCAGGCGTGCACGACGCGGCCCTTGCCGCCGGTCTTGGCCGCGTACATCGCCTGGTCGGCGTCGTGCATGAGGGCGTCGATCGGGACCTCGCCGTCCCACACGCTCACGCCGATGCTGGCCCGCGGGGTGATGACGCAGCTGTCGCGGTAGACGGCCGGCTCCTGCAGGTCGGTGCAGAGCCGGTCGGCGATGAGGTAGACGTCCTCGGCCGAGTCGACGCCGTCGAGCAGCACGGCGAACTCGTCGCCGCCGAGGCGGGCCACGGTGTCGGCGGACCGGACGCCGGCCTGGAGGCGCTCGGCGACGACGGTGAGCAGGTAGTCGCCCGCGTTGTGGCCGTAGGCGTCGTTCACCTGTTTGAAGCCGTCGAGGTCGATGAGGAGCATGGCGACCGGGCGCCCGCCGGCGGCGTTGGGGCGGGCGGCGGCGATGCGCTCGCGGAGCAGGGCTCGGTTGGCCAGGCCCGTGAGGCCGTCGTGCGAGGCTCGATGGTGCACCTCCTCGAACGCCGCCCGCAGCACGCCCAGCGTCTCATTGAGTGAGCGGCCCATCTGCCCGACCTCGTCGCCGCGGTCCAGCTCGACCCGGCGGCTCAGGTCCCCCCGCGCAACCCGGGCCAGGACGTCGACGACCTCGCGCAGCGGCCGGGAGATGGCCCGGGCCGTGAGCACGGCCAGCAGGAGCCCGGTGAGCGCGCCCACGCCCAGCAGGGCCGCGGTGAACCGGCTGTTGCGCACGCCGTTGGCCTTGGCCTGCCGGGCGCCGTCGGCGACGGCCTCGACGAGCTGGTCGAGGAACGAGTTGGCCCGGTCCTTGACGGCCCGGGCGATGGCCTCGGAGCGCACCAGGACGACCTGGGCGGCCTTCTGCTGGTCGCCGGCGTGGGCGGCGTCGAGGGCGGCCTGGCGGGCGGTGCGCCACATCGTGATGGTCGCGGAGAACGCCTTGAGGCCGGAGCGCTCCGACTGCGGCAGCGCCATGGCGCGCAGCTCGGCGATGCGGGCGTCGATGTCCCGGTCGGACTCGGTGATGATCTCGGCGTAGGTGTCCCGGTAGAAGCCGGGCTCGGACAGGATGTAGGCCAGGACCGCCTCCAGCTGGGCGCCGACGGCGGAGCGCACGGTCGTCATCCTGTCCAGGGCCACGACGTTGACGCGGTACTGCCGGTCCTGCTCGTCCACCAGCCGCTGGAGGTTGACCAGGCCGACCACGCCGGACGCGGTGAAGACGGCGGTCACGACCAGGGAGACGCTGACGATCTTGGTCGCGATCCGCAGATCGGCCAGCCGCCTCCGCACGCGTCCGAACACGGTGTTCACATCGGCAACCGCGACACCGGATCAAGCCGGCCAGGTGGTCTCGATGCGGTGCAGGACGGTAGCGGTGTCCGTACCACGGACCCAGTCGGTCATCCCGGACCAGAACGTGCCGGCACCGACGGCCGCGGGCATCTGGTCGGAGCCGTCGAAGCGGAACGCCGCCTCCGGGTCGGCCAGCAGGGCGGCCGAGAGCTTCCCGATGGGGGTGGTGAGCACGTCGCGGTCCAGGCCCTTGTTGGAGCTGACGATGCCGGAGGTGCGGGCGCGGCTGTCGGCGAAGTCGGGGGTGGTGAGGTACAGCGAGAATGCCTGGACCTCGGGCCGGTCGGTGAACGCGGCCGCGAAGACACCGGCGCCGAGCACGGGGCGCCCGGCGGCCGGGTCGACCGGCGGCAGGTAGAAGGCGTAGAGGTCGCCGTCCGGGGCGACGTCCGCGTTGGCCGGCCAGAAGCTGGTGTAGAAGGACGCCTGGTGGTGCAGGGCGCAGTCGTGAGTCAGGATCGGCAGCCCGGCCTCCTGGTAGGCGGTGGTGGCGATGCTGGCCACGCCGCCCAGGCCACCGTTGACGTACCGCGGGTTGCGCAGAATCCCGCCGACCCGGTCGAGCGCGGCCACGACCCGCGGGTCGTCGAACGGGATGCGGTGCTCGACCCACTCGTCGTAGACGGCCGGCCCGGCGGTGCGCAGCAGCATGTCCTCGAGCCAGTCGGTGACCGGCCAGCCCGTCGAGCCGCCCGACTCGATCCCGGCGCACCACGGCTTGATCCCGGTGCCGGCGATGCGGTCGCTCAGGCCGATCAGCTCGGCCCAGGTCTGCGGCACCGTCCACCCGTGGGCGGCGAAGAACTTCGGGGAGTACCAGACGAGCGACTTCACATTGCCGTCGATGGGCGTGCCGTAGAGCTCGCCGTCGACGGTGCCGTACCGCTGCCAGTCGGCCGGGAAGTAGCGGCGCACGTTGTCGGCGACCGCGGCCGGGGCCGGTTGCAGCCGCCCGGCCCGGGCCATCAGGGCCAGCAGGCCCGGCTGCGGGAACAGCGCGACGTCGGGCACGTGCCCGGCGCCGACCTCGACCGGCAGCGACTTCTCGAAGTCGGCCCGGCCGGTGTAGTCGATCGTGATGCCGGTGCACGTTTCGAAGCCGGCCCACGCCTGGACGAGCTTGTCGGCCTCGACGCCGCGGATGGAGGAGCTGACGGTGACCGTGCCGCCCGCGTGGCCGTGGTACGCGGCGTAGGGGGCGCAGGCGGGGTCCTCGGCGGGCCCGCTGGGGCCGGGTCCGGCGCACGCCGCGAGCATTGCGAGGGTCGCGGCGGCGGTGGCCGCTCGCGGTACCCCCGGAAAGCCCATGAATGCAGCATATGCGCGCAAAAAGCCGTCAAACCCGGGACGCCCGAACGGCCGGGAAAGGTTGCCCGGTCGGTACGGACATATCTGTCGATACCCACCCTGATGCGGGTGAGATAGGTGGTGAGGAATGTCACGAAGGGTCACGGGAGCGCCAGGAGCGGCCTAGCGTCGCGAACGGCCCTCACTGGGGCTGGACAACAGAATTGTCTGCTTTGCCCGGTACTTCGGGTCAGCGCCGGCATGACGGGCGCTCCACCCGAGACACGCGAGAGTGCACCGGGCCGACCATGGAGCCGAACTGAACGCTCGCCAGCCGCTGCACCGCATTGCAGCAGGCACCGCAGCCATTGCCCTGTCCGCCGTCTGGCTCGGCCCCTCGGCCGCAGCGGCCCAACCCGCACCAACCGCGAAGGCGGAGACCGGGACCGTCCTCACCGGCTCGCCCGCACTGACGCTCGCTGAGCAGGAGGCACTGCTCACCGCCTACGAGCGCGTCGACCGTGCCAACCGCGACGTGACGCTGCATCTGGCCGCGTCGCAGCGCGACACGGCGACTCCCCCGGCGCCGCCCGCGCCGACGCCCACCAAGACGGCCTCGTCGACAGCTTCGAAGAAGACCACGTCGTCGTCCTCGTCATCCTCGTCGTCGTCCTCATCGTCCACGAAGAAGACGACAGGCGGCACGACCACCACGGTGAAGCCCCCGTCCGGGGCCGCCGGCACGGTGGTGTCGTTCGCGATGGCCCAGGTGGGCAAGCCGTACGTCTACGCGGCCTCGGGCCCGAACGCGTACGACTGCAGCGGTCTCGTGGCCGCCGCGTACGCCAAGGTCGGCATCAAGCTGCCGCACCAGAGCGAGCAGATCGCCGCCCGCGGTCGCCAGGTCCCCGCCGGCCAGTGGCTGCCGGGCGACGTCATCCACACGTCGGGGCACGTCGCCATCTACATCGGCGGCGGCAAGATGGTGGAGGCGGCCAACCCGTCGGCCGGCATCCGCGTCGCCCCGGTGCGCGGCGGCACGGCGTACCGCTTCCTGTAGGCCGGTTCCTGCAGTTCGCTTTTCGGACCGGGCGGGGCGTTTTCCCTCAGAAGCGCGCCCGCCCGGGCCGATCAGGCGCATGTGAGCGTTTCGCGCCGGCCCGCACTGCTCGTGCCGATGCTGTGGTTGTCCGACCGGGTCCGCACGAGCACCCGGCTGGCCGTGCTGGTGGTGGTACTGCTGGTCCCCGGCCTCGGCACCACCTACGCCTACACCACCTCCGTCGGCAACCAGCTCGGCTTCGCCGCCGGCGAGCGCACCGGCACCGAGGTGGTGCTGCCGGCCCTCACCGCGATGACCGAGCTCGCATCCGGCCGCAGCCCCGACCTCTCGGCGCTGCCCGGCAGCCTCCCCAGCGGCGGGGGTCCGGCCGCGGCCGACGCGGTCGCCACGCTCATCACCGACGTCGGCAACAGCTCCGGGCTGATCCTCGACCCGGACCTCGACACCTACTACGTCATGGACGCGCTCGTCGTCGAGCTGCCCAGGGCCCTCGCGGTCGCGGCCGGCGTCGCCGCCCCCGACACCACCGCGCCGCTCGCCGACCGGGTCGCCGCCCAGGCCGTGCGGGCCGGGCGCCTCGACGACGCCGCGGCGGCCCTGCGCACCGGGTCGAAGACCGCCGTGGCCAACACCGCGGACGGCGCGCTCGCCGGCGACCTGCAGCCACTCGGTGCTGCCGCCGACGCGCTCACCGCGCTCTCCGCCACCCTGACCAAGGGTCTGGCCACGCCCGGACCGGTCGACGCGAGCGCCGCCGCGGCCGCCATCCGCCAGGCGATCGGGCCGGCCACCGGCGCGCTGCAGCGACTCCTCGGCGAGCGCTACGACCGGCTCTCTCGGGACCGTACGATCAACCTCACCGTCACCAGCGTGACCGCCGTGCTGGCGATCTGGTTCGCCGCGTCGGTCTGGTGGCGCACCCGCCACGACGTGCAGCTCGCCGTCGGCGCGGTCACCGCCACCGCCCAGGGCGACCTGTCCGCGCGTGAGGTGCCGGCCGGTCGCGACGAGCTCGGCGACATCGGCCGCGCCCTGGAGCGCTCCCGGCAGCGCCTGGTCGAGCAGGAGGAGCAGCTCGGCCGGGCCCAGCGGATCCGCGAGGAGCAGCTGCACGCCAGCTTCGAGCAGCAGCGCGAGGGCCAGCGGCAGCTGCGGGAGCGGGCCCAGAGCGTCGTCGACGAGTCGGTCGGCGCGATCTCGGCCGAGCTCGAGGACGTCGTCGGCCAGGTCGGCGAGGTCCGCCAGGCCGCGCGCACGATCGAGGAGCGGGTCACCGAGGCCGACCGGGCCACCGCATCCGTCATGGCCCGGGCCGCCGAGGCCGAGCGGGTCGTGGCCGCCCTCGGCGAGCGCCTGCGCCAGGTCGACGCCACCTCCCAGCTCATCGCCGGCATCGCCGCCCAGACCCGGCTGCTGGCGCTCAACGCGACGATCGAGGCGGCCCGGGCCGGTGAGGCCGGGCGCGGCTTCACGGTCGTCGCGAACGAGGTCAAGGACCTGGCCGGCAGCACCGCCGAGTCGACCGAGCGGATCGCCGCCACGATCTCCGAGCTCGAGCGGACCGCCGCGCAGATGAACGGCACCATCCGGGCGATGGTCACGGGCGTCGGCGGGATCGGGGAGTGCACGGGGGTGCTGCACACCGTCGCCCAGGACCAGCACGCGACCGTCGAGCGGCTGACCGGCCGGGTCGGCGAGACCATGGAGCGCATCAGGGGCATGTCGGCGCTGGCCGAGAAGCTCGAACGCCGCCACGCCGAGCGGATCGCGGCGTCCGGCCCGGTGCGCTTCGGTGTCGACGGCGGGTCGGAGTTCGTGACCGGCGAGCTGATGGACCTGAGCACGGGTGGCCTGCGCGCCTGCACGGAGGGGGACGTACCTGTCCGTTCGGGCGACACCGTGGTCGTCGAGCTGAACCTCGGCGGCCCGGTGACCCGCACGCACGCCCAGGTCATGCACGTGGTGCGGCAGGGCCCGCAGACCGAGGTGGGGATGCAGCTGCTGACCCCGTCGCCGGAGGTGGTGGAGCGGATCCGCCGGTTCGTCGACGCCTCGGGCTGAGCGGATTCGGCTGGTTGCCGAACGCTTCCCAGCTTTGCGGTGTAAGTACTAGGCATGACCGTACATCGGCGCATGACTGTCGTCCTGACCCTGGCCGCCGCGCTCACGGCCACGCTGCTGGCCGGGCCGGCCGCCGCGTCCGCCGCGGGCGCGGACCGCCCGCTACCCACCACGATCAACCTGCCCGACGGCTTCCAGCCCGAGGGCATCGCGATCGGCCCGGGTGCCTTCGCCTACTTCGGCTCCCGCGCCGACGGGCGAATCTACCGCGTCAACCTCGTCAGCGGGGCCGGCACCCAGCTCAGCCCGCCCGTCGGCACCGCGTCGCTGGGCATGAAGACCGACGGCCGCGGCCGCCTGTTCGTGGCCGGCGGAGGCGGCGGCGACGCGCGCGTCGTCGACACCCGCACGGGGGCGGTGCTGGCGTCCTACACGTTCACGACCGACACCACGTTCGTCAACGACGTGATCCTGCTCGACGGGGCCGCGTACTTCACGGACTCGCGGCAGGGGGTGCTGTACAAGGTCGCTCCGGGCCGCCGCGGCAACCTCCCCGAGTCGTTCACCAAGCTGACCCTGACCGGCGACTTCGTCCTGACGCCGGGCGTGAACAACCTCAACGGCATCGCCGCGACCCCCGACGGCCGCGCCCTGATCGCCGTGCAGTCCAACACCGGGCTCCTGTTCCGCATCGACCCGCGCACCGGCGTCACCGAGCGCATCGACACCGGCGACCGCACCTTCGTCAACGGCGACGGCCTGTGGCTCTCCGGCCGCACGCTCTACGTGGTCCAGAACCGCGACAACAAGGTCGTGGCGGTCGCCCTCAACCACGCCGGCACCAAGGGCACGGTCCGCGCCGAGCGCACCGACCCGCGCTTCGACGTGCCGACGACGATCGCCCAGTTCGGCCACCGCCTGTACCTGCCCAACGCCCGCTTCAGCACGCCCCCGGCCGCCGGCACCACGTACACCGCCAACTCCATCGCCGTGTTCTGATTGATCGCATGGGGGATTCGTTAGCCGCACTGCTCGACGCCGCCGCCGCGGGCCGCTTTCCACCCCCTGACGGCGGCGTCTCGCTGCTCCCCCAGCCGAGCCCGCGCGACGCGGGCGTCATCGCCTTCACCGCCCACTCGGCCGTCTTCGTCGACGAGGACCCCGCCTGGCTGCGCGCTCAGCTGGCGGCCACGGGCACCGACCGGCTGGCCGCCCCCATGCACCCCCGCTTCCTGACCGCGCTGTCCGACCGCACGGGCCGCACCGCCGAGACCATCGACCTGCTGACGGTGGCCACCGCCCTGGCCGGGCCCCCACCCCTGGACCTGCGCCAGGTGGACGCCGCAACCCACCCGAGGGTCGTCCGCGCCCGGACCCGCCGCGCCGACGTCCGGGCCTACGCAACCGAAGGCGCCCTCCTGGTCATCGGCCGCGGCGTGGCCGGCCGCTGGGAGGCCGCCATCGAGGTCGAGGAGCCCCACCGCCACCGGGGCCTGGGCCGCTCCCTGGCCCTGGCCGCCCGCCACCTGGTCCCCGACGGCGCCCCGATCTGGTCCCAGCAGGCCCCGGGCAACGCCCGCAGCGTGCGCACCTTCCAGGCCGCCGGCTACCGCCCGGTCGGCGCCGAGGCCCTCCTGGTCCGGCCGGGGCCGGCCTGACCCGCCACGCGTCCGAGCCGCTGCTGCCGCGCCGGCGTCAGTCGCGGTCGTCCTCTTTCTTCTCGCGCTGCATCGCGAGCTCGAGGGCCAGGACGGCGCAGAGGATGAGCAGGTGGTTCTCGCCGTCGGCGATGTTCACGGCGTAGCTGTCGCGGATGCTCAGCCAGCGCTTCGAGACCGACGCCACCTCGCGGCCGCCGCGCTCGACGGTGAACTCGTGGTCGAACAGGTCGCCCGACATCGTCAGGTCGTCCGGGCCGGGGACGTCGATCGTGAACTTCTCGCGGAACGGCGTGAAGAGCTTCTTCCTGACCTCGCCCGCCTCTTCGCCGCCGATCTCGATCTGGTACGCCGGGCGCAGCGAGATCAGCTTCCGGTGCACCGACGCGACCTCGTTGCCGGAGGGGTCCTCGATGACGAGCTTGTCGCGCAGGCTCAGCACCTTGCCGTCGACGTGCAGGACCTTGCGCCCGTGGTCGTCGGTGACGTCGAAGTCGTCGCCGACGTCGAAGAAGCGCTCCTTGATGACATACATGCCGTCAATTGTCGGTCCTGGCCGCCACTTGCGCCCTGCGGGCCAGGACCAGATGCCCCTGCAGGTCGACGACGGTCGCGCCGCCGAGCCCGTCCAGTGTGGAGGCCAGCGCCGCGAGCGTGCGCTCCCGGTCGGCCGGCGAGCGCATCCGGAACGGGTTGAAGGTGCGCACGAGCCGCAGGAACCGCGCGGTGTCCATCGACACGGTCCGGCTCGAGTACTGCACTGTCACGTCCGCCCACAGCCCGGCGCCGCGGACGTCGTCATACGCCCACTCGATGGGCCGCAGGACCGACGGGGCCGGGTCCACCGAGGCGAAGGCCGCGTCGATCGCGCGCTCGTGGACCGGGTCGGCGTAGCCGTACCGGTGGCCGAACAGCGCGAGGGTGCCGCCGGGCCGCAGGGCGTCGAACGCGAGGCGGTTGCGCCGGGCCGGGTCGAGCCAGTGCCAGGCCATCGCGCAGCCGACGACGTCGGCCGGGCCGGTCCCGGACGCCTCGAACGGCGCCACGACGATCGTCGCGGCCGGGAAGGCGCCGCGCAGGAGCGCGGCCATCCGCGGGTCCGGCTCGACGCACGTCAGCGCGCCGCCCAGCCGCGCCAGCACAGCCGTGCCTTTCCCCGTCCCGGCGCCGATCTCCAGGACGTCGCGCGGCGGAGGACCGTGATAGGCGGCGATCGCGTCGGACAGCGCCGGGTCGTAGCCGGGCCGGGCGTCGTCGTAGACGTCGGCCACCTCACCGAACCGCGTGCCGTCCCCCATGTCGGCCAGCATCGCACAGTCGCAGGCCCCGGTGTCGATCCGGGCATTCCGCCGTTATGAGCGGCGGCCGAGCAGCCGGCTCCGCCTGCGCAGCACTGTGGAACTCCACAGTGGACGGCACACGCGACGGGAGACCCCAGCCGGATTCGAACCGGCGTAGACCGCTTTGCAGGCGGTTCCCTGACCAGACTCGGGCATGGGATCGGGCGTACCCCCGGCTGGACTCGAACCAGCGACCTTCAGGTTCGGAACCTGGTGCTCTGTCCACTGAGCTACGAAGGCATACGTGCGGGCGGAGGGATTCGAACCCCCTCAGACAATGCAACTGGGTTACAGCCAGCCCCGACTCTCCGACGTCGGCGCGCCCGCTTGGGGACGGGACCGGCCGGCGCCCCCGTCGAACGCGGCCGGTCCCGTCGTGATGTGGTGAAACGTGGAGGCAGGGGTGGGATTCGAACCCACGATCACCCGGCTTATGAGACCGGTGAGGACGACCAGGCTCCTCTACCCTGCAAGTGCGCCGCCGGGGACTTGAACCCCGAACGCGCCGATGAAGAGTCGGCTGCTCTACCGGTTGAGCTAGCGGCACGTGCACCTTCGAAGCGCGGACGGGACTCGAACCCGCACTGTTCCGGGGTGAAAACCCGGTGACTCTCCCAATTCGTCCACCGCGCCACGCAAGACGATCAAGTGCCCCCGGCGCGATTCGAACGCGCACCGTCGACGTCCTCAACGTCGTGCCTCTGCCTTTGGGCTACGAGGGCGTGAAGAGCGGCAGCCGGGATTCGAACCCGGGACCTCCGCCATGGCGAGGCGGCGCTCTGGCCGGACTGAGCTACAACCGCGTGATCAGAAAACTGCGCACCGTCGACCGGGTTCGAACCGGCGACCTCGGCCTCGACAGGGCCTTGCTCTCCCACTGAGCTACGACGGCATGCGTGGCGAACCTCCCCCCAGGGGTTCGCACACGTGGACCTGAGCGGATTCGAACCGCTGACCCTCGGTCTGCCAGACCGATGCGCTACCACTGCGCCACAAGCCCATGGGCCGCCCGAAGGCGGCACGAAACAATTGCGTGTGCCATCCACTATGGAGTTCTCAATGCAGAACAATCGCACGAGGGCATGCCGAAACAGCCATTCGGCGAGGTGTGAAAAGGCAAAGAAAAACCGCCCGGACCCCGGTGGGGCGGGCGGCGGAAGCGTCGCTGGCGTGATGCTAGCGGCTTCGCCCGCCCGAGGCGTCGTAGCTGGTCAGACACGTGCAACCGGCGGCCAGGAGGAGACGGCCGAGCATGGCCCGCTTGGCTTCGAGTGCCGGGTGCCGCTGCATGACTTCCTCCTTCTTCCTCGGGTCTTTCATCCGTGTCCTTCTCGGTGCTGATGAATACATTACGCATTCGGGCGGCGATGCACAATGTATTTATTCGAGCGACCGGGCTCCCGGGAAGCGCCGGCAGGCGGTACCTTGCCCCCATGCCAGAGGAGCCGCCTCCCGTGTGGTTGCTCGACGTGGACGGGGTCATCAACGTCAAGCGCCCCGGCTGGGGTGCGGCGCCGTTCCACGACCGGGCCTACGCGCTCGGAGCGCAGTGGCGGCTGCGCTGGGCGCCGGCCCTCATCGCCCGGATCAAGCGGCTGCAGCGCGACGGCGTGGCGGAGGTGCGCTGGTGCTCCACGTGGTGCGCGTGGCCGGACGAGGTCGAGCGGGTCTTCAAGCTCAAGCTCGACCGGGCCTTCGGGGAGGTCCCCGACTACTCCGTCGCGAAGCTGGCGGCGGCGCGGGCGGTCCTGCGGGGCGGGCGGCGTCTGGTGTGGACCGACGATGTGGAGGTACCGCAGGCCGGTCCGCTGTTCGACGAGCTGACCCGGGACGACCGGGCGCTGCTCATCCGGCCCGACGACAGGCGCGGGCTGACCCCAGCGCACCTCGACGCGATCGAGGACTTCTGTAAACGCCTGTAAATTTGCCCATAAACAATCTGCGTGGAATATTATCTGTATGACCGACTATGGCCACGACCTGCGGTTCGGGACCTTCCTGCCCGCCGAGGCCGCCAACGCCGCCGAGGCGCTGCGCCTCGCGGTGCGCACCGAGGATCTCGGCCTGGACCTCACGAGCCTGCAGGACCACCCCTACCAGAGCAAGTTTCTGGACTCCTGGACCCAGCTGTCGGTGATCGCCGCGCACACCGAACGGATCTCGGTGTTCCCGAACGTCGCCAACCTCCCGCTGCGCCCGCCCGCCGTCCTCGCCCGGGCCGCGGCGAGCCTCGACCTGCTCACCGGCGGCCGGGTCGAGCTCGGCATCGGCGCCGGCGGGTTCTGGGATCCGATCGTGGCGATGGGCGGGCCCCGGCGCCGCCCCGGCGAGGCGCTGCAGGCCCTGGAGGAGGCGATCGCGGTCATCCGCGCCCTGTGGAGTGAGGAGCGTTCGGTCCGCTTCGCGGGTGAGCACTACCGGCTGGAGGGCGCGCACCCCGGCCCCGGCGCGGCGCACGACATCGGCATCTGGATCGGCGCGATCAAGCCGCGCGCCCTCGCGCTGACCGGCCGGGTGGCCGATGGGTGGCTGCCCAGCTCGCCGTACGTCCCGCCGGAGCAGTTGGCCGAGTCCAACCGCCGCATCGACGAGGCCGCGGTCGCCGCCGGTCGCCGCCCCGAGGACATCCGCCGCCTGTACAACATCGCGGGCACGTTCCGCGGCGACGGCCGCGAGTTCCTGCAGGGCCCGCCGAAGGTCTGGGTGGAGCAGCTGGCCGAGCTGGCCGTCACCGAGGGCATGAGCTCGTTCATCCTCATGGTCCAGGCCGGGGGCGACAGCGACCTGGAGCGGTTCGCGACCGAGGTCGTGCCCGCGGTCCGCGAGCTGGTGACGGCGGAGCGGACCGGGCCGTCCGCGAAGCCCCGAGCCGCGGTGGTCGAGCTCGCCGAGCCCGCACCGGGCACAGCCGAGCGCCCGCTCAACCCGACACTCGCCACGCCCACGCCCGACGACGGCACGCGCTTCTCGGACGTGCGGCTGTGGGACGAGTCCGAGCGGCCCACCGGCCCCGAGAGCGACCTCGCCGCCACCTACAGCGCCCGGCAGCGGGCGTCGGGGGCGCACCTGATCGAGGTACACGACCATCTGCGGCAGGAGATGCAGCAGCTGCGCGATCTCGTGGACCAGGTGGCGGCCGGGGCCATGGACCTCGGCCGGGCCCGCTCGATGATCAACACGATGGCGATGCGGCAGAACAACTGGACGCTCGGCACCTACTGCGAGAGCTACTGCCGGGTCGTCACCACGCACCACACCATCGAGGACCTGAGCCTGTTCCCGCGCCTGCGGGCGGCCGACCCCCGGCTCGGGCCGGTCGTCGACCGCCTGGAGGCGGAGCACCACGTGATCGCCGACGTCCTGGAGCGCGTCGACCGGGCGCTGGTGGCGATGGTCGCGAAGCCCGAGGGCATCGACGAGGTGCGGGCGGCGGTCGACCTGCTGACCGACACGCTGCTGTCGCACCTGTCGTACGAGGAGCGGGAGCTGGTCGAGCCCCTCAGCCGCTACAACGTGATGTAGCGCGTCGAGACCTCCCACAGCCGGGCCGCGGCCTCGGGGTCGAGCGCGTAGGCGGCGACCCCGGTTCGCGACCCCGGCTCGTGGGGCCCGGCGAGGGCGCAGTCCTCGTAGTAGGTGCCGAACTCGGTGACGAGCGGCGACCCGGCCAGCAGCGCCGAGGTGGCCGCGCCCTGCTCCGGCGTCTTCCACCGCATCGGCCGGCCGCCGTTGGCCGCGGTCGCCGTGCGGATGAGTTCGTCGACGTCGATGTGGCGCTGGAGGTTGGTGTGGATGCCGCCGGGGTTGAGGGCGTTGACCCGGACCCCGTCGCCGCTCCAGCGCCGGTCGGCCTCCACCGCGAACAGCACGTTTGCCGTCTTCGACTGCCCGTAGGCCAGCCACGGGTCGTACTCGCGCCGCTCGAACTGGATGTCCTCGAACACCACCGGCGAGCGCAGGTGCGCGGTCGAGCTCACGGCCACGACCCGCGCGCCCTGGGCCGCCCGGAGCGCGGGCAGCAGCCGCACCGCGAGCGCGAAGTGCCCGAGGTGGTTCGTCGCGAACTGCGACTCCCAGCCCTGCGCGGTCCGGCTCAGCGGCGAGGCCATCACGCCCGCGTTGTTGACGAGGATGTGCAGCGGCCCGTCCCAGGCGAATGCGCGCACCGACGCCTGGTCGGCCAGGTCGAGGTGGGCCACGTCCGCCTTGATCTCGGCGGCCAGGTCCCGCGCCGCCGCGGTGTTGCGCACGGCCAGGGTGACCGCGGCGCCCGCGGCCGCGAGCGCGCGGGCCGTCTCGACGCCGATGCCCGACGCGCCGCCGGTGACGATCGCCCGCTTGCCGCTCAGGTCGACGCCCGCGAGGACCTCGGCCGCCGTCGACTCGAAACCGAAACTCACCGGGACACCTCCTGCTCACTGATCGTCCACAGGCGCGCGGCCGCGTCCGGGTCCAGGGCGTAGGCGGCCACACCCGTCCGCGTCCCGGGCTGGTTGGGGCCGGCCTCGTTGCAGTTCTCGAAGTAGCGGCCGCCGACGCCGTCCAGCAGCGGCGAGCCGGCCAGCAGCGCCGACGTGGCCGCGCCCTGCTCCACGGTCTTGAGCTCCGGGTTGGGGTTGCCGGTCGCGGCGCGCAGGCGCTGGAGTTCGGCGGCGTCGACGTACCGCTGCAGGTTCGTCTGAATGGAGCCGGGGTGCAGGGCGTTGACGAGGACGCCGTCGCCCGACCACCGCCGGTTCGCCTCCACCGCGAAGAGGATGTTGGCCGTCTTGGACTGCCCGTAGGCCGACCAGGGCTCGTACTCCCGGCGCTCGAAGTGGATGTCGTCGAACACGACGGGCGAGAAGAGGTGCCCGGCCGACGACACCGAGACCACGCGGGCCCCGTGCGCCGCACGCAGCGCCGGCAGCAGCCCGGACGCGAGCGCGAAGTGGCCGAGGTGGTTCGTCGCGAACTGCAGCTCCCAGCCCTCCGGCGACCGCCCGAGCGGCCGGGCCATGACGCCGGCGTTGTTCACGAGGATGTGCAGCGGCCCCTCCCAGGCGCCGGTCAGCTCGCGGACCGAGCCCTGATCGGCCAGGTCGAGCGGGACGACGCCGTGGGCCTTGACCTCGGCCGCGACCCGCGCTGCGGCCGTGACGTCCCGGGCGGCCAGGGTGACCTCGGCGCCCGCGGCCGCGAGGGCCCGGGCGGTCTCGACGCCGATCCCGGACGCCCCACCGGTGACCAGGGCGCGCTTCCCGCCGAGGTCGACGCCCGCGAGGACCTCGGCCGCGGTCGACGCTTTCCCGAACGGTGTGGTGACGGTCATGATCTTCTCCAGCGGTATGCTTGGAAACGGAGGTTCCTCCGCATGCCTCCACGTTAACCGGAGGAGCCTCCGATTCGCCACCCTTGGAGTGTGACGTGACGCACCCGCGCCCCCTGCGCGCCGACGCCCGGCGCAACCGTGACCGCCTCCTGGAGGCCGCCCTCAAAGCCTTCTCCACCGAGGCGGCCGAGGAGGTCACCCTGGAACAGGTGGCCCGCGACGCCGGCGTGGGGATCGGCACCCTCTACCGGCACTTCCCGACCCGGGAGGCGCTCATCGAGGAGGTGTACCGGGCCGAGCTCGCCCGCCTGTGCGAGTCGGCCCCGCGCCTGCTGGCCACCATGTCCCCGCCGGACGCGCTGCGGGCCTGGATGGACGCCTTCATCGACTACTCGGCGGCGAAGCGCGGTCTGGCCGAGGCCCTGCGCACCGTCATCGCCGCCGGCGGGCAGCCGTTCGCCCAGAGCCGCACCTCGATGGAGGCCGCCCTGCGCGAGCTGCTGGCCGCGGCGGCGGACTCGGGCGTGCGCCAGGACGTCGAGCCCTACGACGTGATGGTCGCCCTGAACGCCGTCTCCCTGTGGGTCTCCGAGGCGGACCGCCGGGACCCGGCCGCCCGCGTGCTGGACCTGCTGATGGACGGTCTGCGGTACCACGGCTGAAGCGCCGGTCGGCGACAATCGACCGATGAGGGTGGGGCTGCTCGGGCCGGCGGAGATCATCGACGGCGGGGCGCGGGTCGCGCTCGGCGGCCGCAAACCGTCGATCCTCGTCGCCGTCCTGGCCTGCGCGGTCAACCGGCCGGTGCCGGGCGCCGAGCTGTGCGCGGCGCTGTGGGGCACGCCGGTCCCGGCCCGGGCCGAGCAGAACCTGCGGGTCTGGGTCCACCATCTGCGCCGGGCCATCGGCGGCTCCCGCATCGACAGGCGCGGCGACGGGTACGTCCTGGCCCTCGGGCCGGACGAGCTCGACATCACGGCGTTCCGGGCGCTGGCCGAGCAGGGGCGCGCGGCCGCCGGTGCCGGGGCGGCGCAGCGGGCCGGCGGGCTGTTCGGTGCCGCCCTGGACCTGTGGCGCGGGCCGGCGCTGGCCGGTCTGGAGGCGGTGCCGGTCCTCGGGGCCGAGGCGGCCCGGCTGGAGGAGGAGCGCCTGCAGGTGCTGGAGCAGCGGTTCGCGGCCGACCTCGCACTCGGGCGGCACGCCGCGATCGTGGCCGAGCTGCAGTCCCTCACCGCCCGCCACCCGATCCGCGAGACGTTCCACGGCCAGCTGATGGAGGCGCTCGCCGGCGCCGGGCGGACCGCGGAGGCGCTCGCCGTCTACGGTGCGCTGCGGGAGGTCCTGGCCGACGAGCTCGGCGCCGACCCCGGCCGGCCGCTGCAGGACCTGCACCTGGCGCTCCTGCGCAACCGGCCGCCGGCCGCCAGGCCCCCGGCGGCCGGGGCGCTGCCGGTGGCGGTGCCGCGCCAGCTCCCCGCCGCCGTGACCGGGTTCGTGGGCCGGGCGGCCTGGCTCGCCCGGCTCGACGCGCTGCTGCCGGACGGGTCCCCGGCGACCCCGATCGCCGCCGTCAGCGGGCCCGGCGGCATCGGCAAGACCACCCTGGCCGTGCACTGGGCCCACCGCGTGCAGGACCGGTTCCCCGACGGCCAGCTCTACGTCAACCTGCGCGGCTTCGACCCGACCGCGGCCCCGGCCGACCCGGCCGACGTGCTGCGCGACTGCCTGGAGGCCCTCGGCGTGCCGGGGTCCGCCGTCCCCGACCGGTTCGAGGCCCGCTCCGCCCTGTACCGCACCACCCTGGCCGACCGTCGCGTGCTCGTCGTGCTCGACAACGCCCGCGACGCCGACCACGTCCGCCCGCTGCTGCCCGGCAGCCGCCACTGCCTGACCATGGTGACCAGCCGCGACCAGCTCACCGGGCTCGTCGCCGAGGGCGGCCGGGCCCTGCCGCTCGACGCGTTCTCGGCCGCCGAGGCCCGCGCGCTGCTGGCCCACCGCCTGGACGCCGCCCGGGCCGCCGACGCCGACGCCGCCACCGGCCGGATCGTGGAGCGCTGCGCGGGCCTGCCGCTGGCCCTGACGATCGTCACCGCCCGGCTGGCGACCAACCCGCACCTGAGCCTCGACGCGGTCGCCGACGAGCTGGCCCGCAGCCGCCGCCGGCTCGACCCGTTCACCGGCGGCGACGTGGTCACCGACGTCCGGGCGGTGTTCTCCTGGTCCTACCGGATCCTGAGCCCCGGCGCCGCCAGGCTGTTCCGCCTCATGGGGCTGCTGCAGGTCGGCCCCGACATCGGGCTCGCGGCCGCCGCCGCCCTGCTGGAACTCTCCCCGCAGGACGCCCGGCCGCTGCTGACCCAGCTCGTGCGCGGGCACCTGATCGGCGAGCGGCCGGGCGACCGGTACGCGCTCCACGACCTGCTGCGCGCCTACGCCGCCGAGCTCGCGGCCGCCACCGACTTGCCCGCCGATCGCGAGGCCGCCCTGCGCCGGCTGCTCGACTACTACCTGTACTCTGCCCGCGCGGCGGCGGTCGCCCTGGAGCACTCCGGCGCCGACGCGGTCCCGGACGAGCCAGCCGAGCGGTTCGCCGACCATCGGGCGGCCGTGGCCTGGCTGGCCGCCGAGCGCCCGGCGCTCGTGGCCGCGGTCGGCCGCGCGCACGACGGCGGCCGACCGGAGCACTGCCGCCGGCTGGCCCGGATCATCCAGGACTTCCTCGCCGCCCAGGGCCACTGGCACGACCTGCGCCGGGTCCAGCAGATCGCGCTGAGCTCCGCGACCGGCGCGGACGACCCGGCCGCGCAGATCATTGCCCGGCGCAGCCTCGCCTACGCCGAGACGCTGCTGGGCCACCACGACCGGGCCGAGATCCACCTGCGGTTCGCGCTGGAGCAGATCCACCGGCTCGGCGACCCGGTCCAGGAGGCGTACTGCATCCACAACCTGGCCATCGTGAAGCAGTCCCAGGCCGGCTATGCGCAGGCGCTGGACCTGGAGCGGCAGGCACTCGAACGGTTCCGGCGGCTCGGCCACCCGCGCGGCGAGGCGGCCGTGCTCAACACCATCGCGTGCCTGCACGCGGCGCTGGGCGAGCCCGAGCTGGCCCTCGAGTTCGGCCAGCAGGCGCTGGCCGTGCACCGCACGAGCGACTCGTGGCGGCGCGACCCGGCGTTCCTCGACACCATCGCCGACGCCTACCGGCAGCTCGGGCAGTATCAGGCCGCGCAGGAGCACTACCGCGAGGCGCTCGGGCTCGCGCGGGACGTCGGCAACCGCTACCTGGAGGCCGCCATCCTGGCCCAGCTCGGCGACACCCACCACGCCGCCGGCGAGCCCGGCCCGGCCGGCGGCGCCTGGCGCGAGGCGGCCGAGCTCATCGCGGACCTCGACCAGCTGCCCACCGTCAGCCCGGTGAACGACTTCCACACCAAGGTTCCCGACCTGGCGACGCTCTACGCGAAACTGGGCGCATGATCGGCACAGTGAGCGCGGTGGTCCTCGACACCACCGGCCATCGAGCCCTGGCCGCCTTCTACCGCGACCTGACCGGCTGGGCCCCGGCCGGCGACACCGCCACCCGCACCGCGCTGCACGCCCCCGACGGCTGGACGGTGGCCTTCCGGTCCGTCGACGCCGCCCGGCCGCACCGGGGGCACCTGGACATCCGGGTCCCGGAGCTGGAGCCGGCCCTGGAGCGCGCCGTGGCGCTGGGCGGCACGCCGGTGCGCCGGTTCGAGCGCTGGATCACCGTCGCCGACCCGGCCGGGAACCCGTTCGACCTGAACTGGCAGCCGAACCTGACGCACTACGACCTGCTGGGCCCGGTGCTGGACTGCCCCGACCCGTGGCGGCTGAGCGTCTTCTACACCGGCCTGCTGGGCAAGCCGCTGACGTACAACGGCGACGACGGCTTCGCGATGATCGGCGAGACCGGCGCCCAGCCGATCACGTTCCAGCGGTCCGCCACCTACCACCCGCACCCCGGGCAGCTCCACCTCGAGATCGCCGTCGATGACCTCGCCGCCGCCGCGGCGGCGGCGGAGTCTCTCGGCGCCACGCAGGACGCCGGCCGGTGGCTGGACCCGACCGGCCGGCCGTTCACGTTGCGGGGCTAGACGGGCGGGGCGTTCCAGAGGCGCAGGGACGGGGTCTCGTGCTCGTGGCCGAGGACCGAGACCGTCGCCGTCCCGAGGGTCAGGTGGGCGCCGAACGCCACCGGCTGCTCCAGCCAGCGGGCGGCCAGGGCGCGCGAGGCGTGGCCGTGGCTCACGACGGCGACGTCGCCCAGGGCCAGCATCGGGCGGAGCTTTGCGATGAAGCGGTCCAGGCGGACGGTGACCTGCTCCGGCGTCTCCCCGTCGGGGCAGCCGTCGGTCCACAGGTCCCAGCCCGGGTCGGCGGCGCGGATCTCGGGCGTCGTCAGGCCCTCGTAGGCGCCGTAGTTCCACTCGGCGACGTCGTTGTCCACGTCGGTCACGAGCAGGCCGGCCAGCTCCGCGGTGCGCAGGGCGCGCTTGCGGGGGCTGGCGATGACGGCGACGAACGAGCGCGGCGCGAGCGCGCGGGCCAGGGACTTGGCGCCCTCTTCGCCCTCCGGGGTGAGGTCGAGGTCGGTCGTGGAGGTGTGCCGCCCACCGGCGCTCCACTCGGTCTGTCCGTGCCGTACCACCACGATCTCTGCCATCTCCGGATTATGCCGGTTGCGGCTACGCTCCACCGGGTGGACGGGATTCTGGTGCTCTGGGACGTGGACCACACGCTTGTCGACGTGGACGGGCTCGGGCGCGAAGCCTATGACCTGGCGTTCCTGCGCCGGTTCGGGACGGCGGTGACGCACCAGCCCCCGATGGCCGGGCGGACGGACCGGGCCATCGCCATCGACATGCTGCGGTGCAACGGGGTGGCGGTCACGGAGCCGCACCTCGAGGACCTGCGGGAAGGGGCGGAGGCGGCGCTCGACGAGCTGGCGCATCTGCTGCCCACGCGGGGAAGGGCGCTGCCGGGGGCCGCCGCGGCGCTCGCCGCGCTGCACGGGCAGACGCTGCAGTCGCTGCTGACCGGCAACGTCAGGCGGATCGCGGAGGTGAAGCTCGGGCCGTTCGGGCTGGCCGCGCACCTGGATCTGGATGCCGGAGCCTACGGCTGGAGCCACGAGGTGCGCGCCGAGCTGGTGGCGGTGGCGCGCCTCAACGCGTACCGACGCAGCAATCGGCACTTCGACCGGGTGGTGCTGATCGGCGACACGCCCGAGGACGTCGGGGCGGCGCTGGCGAGCGGGGCCGGTGTGGTCGGGGTGGCCACCGGGCGCTACTCGCGCGCCGACCTCGAGGCGGCCGGCGCGCACGTGGCGCTCGACGACCTGGCCGACACCGACCGTGTGCAGGACGCGATCAGGCGGGCCGCACGCTAGGACGGTGCTCGTAGGGCGTGGAGAGCACGACGGTCGTGCGGGTGGTGACGTTCGCGGCCGAGCGGATCTCCTGGAGCAGCCGTTCGAGCGCCAGGGGGTTCTCGACGCGGACGAGGAGCATGTAGAAGTCCTCGCCCGCAACCGAGTAGCAGCTCTCGATCTGCGGAAGCCGGGCCAGGCGGTCGGGGGCGTCGTCGGGCTGCGACGGGTCCAGCGGGCGGATCGCGACGAACGCGGTCATCGAGACGCCCAGGGCATCGTGGTCGACCTTCGCGGCGTAGCCCTTGATGACACCGCGCTGTTCGAGGCGGCGCACCCGCTGGTGCACCGCCGACACCGACAGGCCGACCCGCTCGGCCAGGTCGGTGTAGGACAGGCGGCCGTCCGCGGCCAGCGCCGCGACGATCGCGCGATCGGTCTCTTCCACGGTGCGAACCCTAACCCGAGGCGCAAGTGTTCACAGCGATCGGGAGATCACCACCCGCTGGATCTGGTTGGTGCCCTCGAAGATCTGCAGGACCTTGGCCTCCCGCATGTACCGCTCGACCGGGTGGTCGCAGACGTATCCGGCGCCGCCGAGGACCTGGACGGCGTCCGTGGTGACGCGCATCGCGGTGTCGGTGCAGAAGAGCTTGGCCTTGGCCGCCTCGGCGGTGTGGGGCAGGCCGGCGTCGCGCAGCCGGGCGGCCGAAAGGTACAGCGCGCGGGCCGCGGCGGTCTGCGTGGCCATGTCGGCGAGCATGAAGCCGACGCCCTGGAACTCGGCGATGGGCTTGCCGAACTGCTCGCGCTCCCGGGCGTAGGCGACCGCGTAGTCGAGGGCGGCCTGGGCCAGGCCGACGGCGCACGCGGCGATGCCGAGCCGGCCGCCGTCGAGGGCGCTCAGGGCGATCGAGAAGCCGCGGCCCTCCTCGCCGATGAGCCGGTCGGCCGGGACGACGGCGCCGTCGAAGGTCAGCTGCGCGACGGTGGACGAGCGCAGGCCCATGGTCTTCTCGGGGGTACCGCTGGCCACGCCCTCGGTCGCGGCATCGATCAGCAGGCACGAGATGCCGGCGGCCCGCCCGTGGGTCTCCGGGCCGCCGGTGCGGACGAACACGTTGTAGAAGTCGGCCTGCCCGGCGTGCGTGATCCACGACTTGGCGCCGGTCACGACGTATCCGTGGGCCTCGCGGGACGCCCGGGTCCGCAGCGCGGCCGCGTCGGAGCCGCTGTGGGCCTCCGACAGGCAGTACGCCCCGAGCAGCTCCCCGCCGAGCATGTCCGGCAGCAGGCGCGCGCGCTGGGCGTCGGAGCCGAAGGCGGCCAGGGGGTAGCAGGCCAGGGTATGCACGGAGACGCCTTCGGCCACGGCCAGCCAGCGGGCCGCGAGCTCCTCGAGCACCTGCAGGTACAGCTCGTAGGTGACGCCGGCGCCGCCGAGCGACTCGGGATACGGCAGGCCCAGCAGCCCGGCCTTGCCCAGCAGGGTGAACAGCTCGCGAGGGAAGCGGCTCCCGGCCTCGTATTCGTCGACCCGCGGGGCCAGCTCGCCGTCGGCGATCTCGCGGACGAGCCCGATCAGGGCCGCGCCCTCCTCGGTCAGGAACGGGCGGCTGACGGTCATAGGATCACCAGCTCCGTGTCGATGGTGTTGAGGCGCTCGACGCCGGCCTCGGTGCACACGACGATGTCCTCGATCCGGGCGCCGTGCCGGCCGGCGAGGTAGATGCCGGGCTCGACCGAGAACGCCATCCCGGGCTCCAGCGGGGTCTCGTTGCCGGCCACGATGTAGGGGTCCTCGTGCCCGTCCAGGCCGATGCCGTGGCCGGTGCGGTGCAGGAACGCGTCGCCGTAGCCGGCCCTCGCGATGCGCTCGCGGGCCGCCGCGTCGACGGACTCGCAGGTGACCCCCGGGCGGACGGCGGCGACGGCGGCCCGCTGGGCCTCGTGCAGCACGGCGTAGTAGTCGGCGAAGTCGGCCGGCGGCTCGCCGATGCAGTAGGTGCGGGTGGAGTCGGAGCAGTAGCCGTCGGGCATGGCCCCGCCGATGTCCACGACCACCGGCTCGCCCGCCCGGATCACCCGGTCGGAGACGCCGTGGTGCGGGCTGGCCCCGTTGGGCCCGGCGGCGACGATGGTGAACTCGACGGTGGCGTGCCCGGCCTCCCGGATGGCGGCGGCGATGTCGGCGGCCACGGCGGCCTCGGTGCGCCCCGGCCGCAGCCACTCCCCCATGCGCTGGTGCACGGCGTCGATCGCCTGGCCGGCCCGGCGCAGCGCCTCGACCTCGGCCGGGGTCTTGCGCAGCCGCAGCTCCCGCAGCACGGCTCCGGCCAAGGCCTGGTCGGCGTCCGGCAGTGCGGCGCGCAGGGCCAGGACCTGCTCGGCCCACATGCGGTTGCCGATACCGACGGTTCTGGCGGCTTTTACACGTACTTTGACCAATTCATAGGGATCACTGCCGTCCTCGTGATCGACGAGTCGCACACCGACCGACTGCGCCGGCGACGCCTCCGCGGCCGGGCGTTCGAGCCGTGGGACGATCAGCACCGCGTCGCCGTCGGCGGGCAGCACGAGCAGGGTCAGGCGCTCCAGGGCGTGCGCGTCGTAGCCGGTGAGGTACCGCAGGTCGGCGCTCGGGCCGATGAGCAGGGCGTCGAGCCCGGCCGCGGCCATGGCGCGCCGGGCCGCGGCGAGCCGGTCGGGGGTATACAGCTCCACGGTCATCAGCTTAACGAACGTTTGGTTTTTCGTGCGCCCCCGCGCTCGCCGGCGGCCCTGCGGTACCAACGGGTAGGTGATTGACGCGCGTTCTTGGCGTAGTCTGTGGTCGACGTTTGAGTAAAGGCTCCGCATGTAGCTGGAGCCGGACCGAGAGATGAGTCAAGCATCTCCATGAGTCGCCCAAGTGCGCCGACGCCCAGCGAACGGGTCGCCGACCCCTTCGTGCACGAGGCGCTGCTGCACGAGGGCGTTGTCGGGTTCCTCGACGGCACCATGAAGTTCATCTACGAGGGCTTCTCCCTCGACGAGCCCACGCTTGTCGCCGCGCCGGCCGGCAACGTCACGCTGCTGCGGGAGCGGCTCGGCGCGTTCGCCGACGGCGTCGCGTTCCTCGACATGCAGGAGGCCGGGCGCAACCCCGGGCGGATCATCCCCTGGGTGCTGTGCAAGTTCATGGACAAGCACCCGGGCCGCCGGGTCCGCATCGTGGCGCAGACCGTCTGGCCGGAGCGGACGGCGGAGGAGTACCCCGGCTGCGTCCAGCACGAAGCCATGGTCAACATCGCGCTCGCGGGGCGCGAGGCGACCCTGCTGTGCCCATACGACCTGGCCCGGCTGGACAGGCGCCGAATCGACGACGCGCACCGCACGCACCCCACGATGGTCGATGACAACGGGCGGTACCCCAGCGCCGCCTACGACCCTCAGGACGCCAACCGGTCCGGCAACGTGCCGCTGTCCGAGCCGCCCGCCGGGGCCACCACGCTGCGCTTCGAGCTGGAGAGCCTGGTCGACGTGCGCCGCCGGGTGGCCGAGGTCGGCCTGGACGCCGACCTGGTGCCGGACCGCATCGTGGACCTGCAGAGCGCCGTCAACGAGCTGGCCACCAACAGCATCCAGCACGGCGGCGGCTCCGGGACCCTGCGCACCTGGTACGACGACGAGCGCGTGGTCTGCGAGGTCCGCGACTTCGGCCACGTCACCAACCCGATGATCGGGCGCCTGCGCCCGCCGCACGGCCGGGGCCGCGGCCTGGTGATGGTCCACTACCTGGCCGACCTCGTGCAGCGACACACCAGCACGACCGGGACCGCCACCCGGATCCACGTCTTGCGTTAGCCTCGCGAGGGTGGACCGCCCTCTGCTGCTCATCGACTCGGCCAGCCTCTACTTCCGTGCGTTCTTCGGCGTGCCCGAGGCCGCCGCGAAAGCCCCCGACGGCACCCCGGTCAACGCGGTGCGCGGCTTCCTCGACATGCTCTCCACCCTGATCAAGGGCCGCCGGCCGGACCGCATGGTCTGCTGCCTCGACGAGAGCTGGCGCCCGGCGTGGCGGGTCGCGCTGCTGCCGTCGTACAAGGCGCACCGGCTCACCCCGGCCGGCGGCGAGGAGGTGCCGGACGCGCTGTCCACGCAGGTCCCGATCATCCTCGAGTTCCTCGCGGCGCTGGGCATCACCGCCGTCGGCGCGCCCGACTTCGAGGCCGACGACGTCATCGGCACGCTCGCCCACCGCGAACCGGGGCCGGTCGAGGTGGCCACCGGTGATCGCGACCTGTTCCAGGTCATCGACGACGCCAAGCCGGTGCGGGTGCTGTACTGCGGGCGCGGCGTCGCGAAGCTGGAGGTCCTGGACAACGCGGCGCTGCACGGCAAATACGGGGTGCCGGCGGCCGGCTACGCGGACCTGGCCGCCCTGCGCGGCGACCCGAGCGACGGCCTGCCCGGCGTCGCGGGCGTCGGCGAGAAGACCGCGGCCCGCCTGGTCGACCGCTACGGCGACCTCGACGGCATCCTGGCCGCCCTCGACGACCCGCAGTCCGGCTTCGCACCGGGCCTGCGGGCGAAGCTCGTCGCCGGGCGGGAGTATCTGGAGAAGTCCCGCGAGGTGGTCGCCGTCTCCCGCACGGTGCCCCTGCCCGACCTCGACACCAAGCTCCCGCAGGGCCCCACCGATCCGGACCGCCTGCTGGAGCTGGCGCAGCGGTGGGGCCTCGCGGGTGCGTCGAAGCGGATCGTCGACGCCCTCAGCCCGTGACCCGCACCGGGTCGACGCGCCAGATCAGGTCGCAGTAGTCGCGCACGGTCCGGTCGGAGGAGAAGAACCCGCACCGGGCCGCGTTCAGCACGGACATCCGGGCCCACGCGTCCTGGTCGCGCCACGCGCGCTCGACCCGCTCCTGGCACTCCATGTAGGCGCGGTAGTCGGCCAGGGCCAGGTACTCGTCGCGGCCCAGCATCGCGTCGACGACCGGCGCGAACAGGGTCCGGTCGCCCTTCGCGAACACGCCGTTGGCGATCGCGTCGATCGCGGCCCGCAGGTCGGGGTCGGTCTCGTAGTACGCCCGCGGGTTGTGGTGGCGGCGCTGCTCCTCGGCCTGCTGCGCGTCCAGGCCGAACAGGAAGAAGTTCTCCGCGCCGACCCGGTCACGGATCTCGATGTTGGCCCCGTCGAGCGTGCCGATCGTGACCGCGCCGTTGAGGGCCAGCTTCATGTTGCCGGTCCCCGACGCCTCCTTACCGGCCAGCGAGATCTGCTCGGACAGGTCGGCCGCCGGGATGACGACCAGGGCCCGGCTCACGTTGTAGTCCGGCTGCAGCACGACCTTCAGGTGCCGCGACACCACCGGGTCGGTGTTGACCGCCTCCGCGACCGCGTTGACCAGCCGGATCAGCAGCTTCATCGAGTGGTATCCGGGCGCCGCCTTGCCCCCGAAGAGCACCGTGCGCGGCACGACGTCCAGGTCGGGGTCCTCGCGCAGGCGGTTGAAGAGCGTGATGACGTGCAAGAGCTTCAAATGCTGGCGTTTGTACTCGTGGAAGCGCTTGATCATCACATCGCACAGCGAGTCGGGGTCCATCACCACCCCTGTCGACTGCTCCACCAGCGCGGCGAGGTCCACCTTGTTGGCCCGCTTGACCGCCCGCCACCGGTCCAGGAACTCCTGATCGTCCGCCTTGCCGGCGAGCGCGTCGAGCTGATCGAGGTCGGTGATCCACCGCTCGGACCCCGTCGTCGTCGTGATCAGCTCCGACAGGCGCGGGTTGGCCATGCGCACGAACCGGCGCGGGGTGACGCCGTTGGTGACGTTGTGGAACTTCTGCGGCCACAGCTCGGCGAAGTCGCGCAGCGTGGTCTCGGTGAGCAGCCGCGTGTGCAGCTCGGCGACCCCGTTGACCGCGCTCGACGCGACGACCGCCAGGTGCGCCATGCGCACCCGCCGCTCCCCGTCCTCCGAGATGATCGACAGCCGCCGCACCCGGTCGCCGTCGCCCGGGAACGTGGCCTCGACCTCCTGCAGGAAGAAGTAGTTGATCGAGTAGATGAGCTCCATGTGCCGGGGCAGCAGCCGCTCCAGCAGCGCCACCGGCCAGGTCTCCAGCGCCTCCGGCAGCAGCGTGTGGCACGTGTAGTTGAACGTCCGCCGGGTGATCGACCAGGCCCGGTCCCAGTCCACCCGGTACTCGTCCACGAGCAGCCGCATGAGCTCGACGACCGCCATCACCGGGTGCGTGTCGTTGAGCTGCACGACGACCTTCGCCGGGAACGCGTCCCACCCGTCGTTGCGCAGCCGGTAGCGCCGGATGATGTCGCGCAGCGAGCAGGCGACGAGGAAGTACTGCTGCTTCAGGCGCAGTTCGCGGCCCTGCTCCGTGCTGTCGTCGGGGTAGAGCACCTTGCTGATGTTCTCGGCCCGGGTGATGTCCTCGACCGCCTCCTTGTACTGCCCCGCGCCGAACCGCGACAGGTCGAACGACTCCCGGCTGGCCCGCGCCCGCCAGAGCCGCACGATGTTGACGGTCTGCGTGCCGTAGCCGGGCACGAGCATGTGACTCGGCTCGCCCCGCACGATCTCGCCCGGGCTCCACTGCCGCCGCAGCCCGCTGGGATCATCGAGCACGGGCGCGGTGGCCCCGTAGAACCCGACCTTCTGCCGGTCGTCGGGCGCCGGGAACTCCCACGGATTGCCGTAGAATGTCCAGTCGTCGGGCCGCTCGACCTGCGCGCCGTCGCGGAACCCCTGCTTGAAGATCCCGAACTCGTACCGGATGCCGTACCCCACGGCCGGAATGTCGAGCGTCGCCATCGAGTCGAGCAGGCACGCCGCCAGCCGCCCGAGCCCGCCGTTGCCGAGCCCGGGCTCGACGTCGTAGCGCTCGAGCTCCTCGATGCTGGTCCCGAGCTGCGCCGCAATGGGCCGCGCGAGCTTCTCGGTGTCGGTGTACAGCAAATTCTGCCGCAGCTGCCGCCCGAGCAGATACTCGGCCGACAGGTAGTAGACGAACCGCGGATTCGCCTCGTAGTGCGCCGCGGCGGTCCGCGCATACCGCTCGATGAGCCGATCCCGCACGGTCAACGCCAGCGTGTGGTAGCCGTCCGACCCGCTGGCCGACTCGAGCGTGGTCCCGCGCTGGTAGTACAGGTTGCTGATGAGGTCGCGCTCGAACTCCTCGAGCGTGCTGCCAACGGATCGCATAGTGGGCCGGGGCCGCGCATCAGTCACGACCTTCACCCTATTCGTTCGGCTCCGCGCCGGGGGAGGCTTCCCCTCCACCCGGACCCGGCCCCGAGCCGGGCCACCAAGCCCCGCCGGCGGTCCCGCAACGTTCGGCGGGATGTCGGCGTGATCGAACAGGTGTTCGATCCTACACGGTGTTGCGGCGTGGCTTCAGCGCCGCCCGGAGCGTCGCGGCCGGGTCCGGGTCGGGGAGGTCGAGCCGCGGGCTGGAGCGCTCGCGGCTCGGGGGGTCGATGAGGCCGGCCGCGGCCAGCAGGCGCATCCAGGGGGCGATGTACCGGCGCTTGTGGGTCTGGTACGGGCGGACGTTGCACACGATCGCCGCCAGGCGCGGGTAGCCCGGGCCGAACACGTAGTGGGTGAAGAAGGACGGCACGTCGGGGGCGAACTCGTCGACCTCGATCTCGTCCAGCCCGTAGCCGTCGATGCAGTAGAAGCGGTAGCTGTCGCCGTCGATGTAGTAGACGCTGCCGTCCGTGACGTCCACGGTCAGGTCGCCGATCGCGATGTTGTCCTCGGGGCGGTCGCCGGTGAGAACGTACCCCTCGCCGATCGACGGCATGTCGCCGAGCGGCGAGTCCTCGTCGATCTCGCGGTCCCGCCATGCCGCCGGGGACCGGGCCTCGGCCGGCGGGGCGAACCGCAGGTCACCGGTGTCGACGTGGCCGACGATGTCGAACACGTCGTACAGGCCCGGCGGGAGCTCGGGGTTGCGCGGCAGCGGGTCCGGGTCGCCGATGACGACCGGGATGACGTGCTCGGCCGCCAGGCGGCGAAAGGTCTCGACCCGCTCGCGCAACTCGTCCATCGGCGAGCACTGTATCCGGCGGCGCGCCATTGCGCGGGGCCTCATGGACGATGCCGGCAATTGTCCGGATGCGCCGGGAACGGCCGCGGAACGTCAGCGGCCGCGGTCGCGGCGGGCGTCGGCGCGGCCGCCGAATGCCTGGGCCGCCTTGCTGCGCTGCGGCAGGGAGCCGGCCGGGCCGCTCGCGGGCAGACCGTCGCCGATCGGGCCGCCGCCGAAGACGGGGGTGTTGTTCTCGCGGATGACGCGGCCCTGGGCGATCTTCTCGCGGACCGCCTCGGCCTCGGCCTGCTCGCGTTCCGACGGGACCGCCATCACGGCGCTGGCCAGCGCGATGACGACGACGAGCACGAACAGGACGATCGGGGCCAGGAACCAGTTCACGTCGACGCCGGGAACGTTGGCGCCGCTGTGCTGCAGGTGGAACTCCATGGAGTACATGCCGGTGTAGTGCATGGCGCAGACGGCGACGCCCATCAGGGTGGCCGCGGCGGTCGTGGCGACCATCCCGCGGACGACAACGGTGAACCACAGGGCGACGGTCGCCGCGACGATGGCGATGGCGTAGGAGGCGATGTACAGCGCCGGCCGATACTCGAACGAGCCGTCCACGTTCATCGCGGCCATGCCCGTGTAGTGCATGAACGCGACCGAGACGCCGGTGATCGGGCCGCCGACGAAGACCTTCCACAGCCGGCGCTCACCCATGCCGACGATGAACAGGCCGATGCCGACGGTGACCACGGCGATGAAGAAGCTGGCGACGGTGATCGGCACGTCGAAGCGCAGCGGGCTGTCCTGGACGCTGAAGCCGACCATGGCCATGAAGTGCATGACCCAGATGCCGGTGCCGCCGATCGACCACGCGGCCAGCACGAGCAGCCAGGCCCGGCGGCGGTTGTCGGTGGCGACGCGGGCCCGGGCGGTGCTCACCAGGCCGAGCAGCGAGCCGAGAAACGACATCGCGAAGGCGAAAATCGGTGTGATGGCGCCGTATGTGAAATGGTGCAGCTGACCCACGGTGTCCTCCGTCTGTGCCGTTCGCCGAGGCCCGCGCAAACGGCACGGCGAACCGGCCACCGCAGTCTTACGGACGCGAATGATTTTTCCTAGTTCGCATCCGGCGAGAAAACGGAAAAATCGTACGGGACGGACCGTGAAATGGCGCACCGGTCCGCCATCCGACACCGTCCGGGCCGGTCAGCCCATGATGCTGTAGGCGAGGACGCCGCGGGTGATGGCGGTCATCGCCTGCCGGGCCGTGCGGCGCACGCCGTCGGGCGCGCCCGTGGCCTCGGCCAGCTGGCCCAGGAGGTCGAGGACCTGGCGCGACCAGCGCACGAAGTCGCCGGCCGGCATGTCGCCCTCCAGGCCGTGGACGCTGCCGAGGACCTTGGTGAGCGACTCGCCGCGGGCCCAGCGATACACGGGCCACACGAAGCCCAGGTCCAGCTCCCGGGTCAGCTGCAGGCCGTGCGCATCCTCGTCGTCGCGCAGGTCGGCCCACAGCTGCAGCGTCGCGTCGATGGCGTCGGTGACCTCGCCCCGCGGTACCGACGCGCGGTCCTCCGCTTCTCGACGGGCTTCATAGACCAGCACACTGGCGGCGGCGGCGAGCTCGGCCGGGCCGAGGTTGTCCCACACGCCGCGGCGGAGGCACTCGGCGATGAGCAGGTCGGTCTCCGACCAGATCCGGGCCAGCATGCGCCCGGCATCGGTGACGCCGCCCGCCTCGGTCAGGTAGCCGCGGTCGGTGAGCAGGCCGCAGACCCGGTCGAAGGTGCGCGCGAGGGAGCCCGTCCGGCTGGCCACCTTGCCGCGCAGGCCCTCGGTGTCGCGCTCGAGGCGGTGGCGGCGCTCGGCCCAGCGGGCGTGCTCCTCGCGCTCGGGGCAGCGGTGGCACGGGTGGCGCTTCAGCGACGCGCGCAGCGAGTCGAGCTCGTGGTCGTCGGCGGCCGCGGCGTTGCGTGAGCGGCCGCGGGGGCCGCGCTCGGGCGGCTCGAACTCCACCCGGCGCAGCTGCGCGGCCAGGTCGCGGCGGTCCTGGGCCGAGCGGTAGTTGAACTGCCGCGGGACGCGCACCCGGCCGATCGCCTCGACGGGCTGGGTGAAGTCGGCGCCGGAGATGCGCCCGGCCCAGCGGTCCTCGGTGAGCACGAGCGGGCGCGGCTCGCCGAAGCCGCCGGTGCCCGGGTCGATGACGATGGCCAGGCCCGAGCGGCGGCCGGCCGGGACCCGGATGACGTCGCCCGCGCGCAGCCGCTCCAGGGACTCGAGGGCGGCGGCGCGGCGCTGCTGGACGCCCTGGCGGGCGATGGCCTTCTCGCGCTCGGCGATGGCGACGCGGATGGAGAAGTACTGCTCGAAGTCCCCGAGATGGCACGTCATCTCGCCCGCGTAGGTGGCCATGGTCTCGGTGTTGCGCTGCACCTGCCGGGCCAGCCCCACGACCGAGCGGTCGGCCTGGAACTGCGCGAACGAGCTCTCCAGCAGCTCCCGGGCGGCCGCGAACCCGACGGAGCCGACGAGGTTGACGGCCATGTTGTAGGAAGGGCGGAAACTGCTCTTGAGGGGGTACGTCCGGGTCGACGCGAGCCCCGCGACGTGCCTGGGATCGAGCTCCGGCGCCCACACGACTACCGCATGGCCCTCGACGTCGATGCCGCGGCGGCCCGCCCGCCCGGTCAGCTGGGTGTACTCCCCCGGGGTCAGGTCGACGTGCGCCTCGCCGTTGAACTTGACAAGCCGCTCCAGCACGACGCACCGGGCCGGCATGTTGATGCCCAGGGCCAGGGTCTCGGTGGCGAACACGGCCTTGACCAGCCCGCGGACGAACAGCTCCTCGACGACCTCCTTGAACGCGGGCAGCATGCCGGCGTGGTGGGCGGCGAGGCCCCGCTCGAGGCCGTCGAGCCACTCCCAGTAGCCCAGGACCTGCAGATCCTCGCTCGGGATGTGCTTGGTGCGCTCCTCCACGACGGTGCGGATCTCGGCCCGCTCGTCAGGTCCGGTGAGGCGCAGCCCGGCGGCGAGGCACTGCTGGACGGCGGCGTCGCACCCGGCCCGGCTGAAGATGAACAGGATGGCCGGCAGGAGGCCCTCGCGGTCGAGCCGCTCCACGATCTCCTGGCGATACGGCCCGGTCCAGCGGCCCCGCTTGCCCCGGCGCAGGTCACCGCCCGCGAGCTCGACGCGGCGCAGCATCTCACGGTGGTAGCGCAGCAGCTCGGGGTGCACGTCGTGCTTCTGGGCCGCCTCGGCGTCGTGGAACAGGTCGAACATCCGCTTGCCGATGAGCATGTGCTGCCAGAGCGGCACCGGCCGGTGCTCGCTGACCACCACTGTCGTCTCACCGCGGACGGTCACCAGCCAGTCGGCGAACTCCTCCGCGTTGGAGACGGTCGCCGACAGCGAGACGAGCGTCACCGACTCGGGCAGGTGGATGATCACCTCTTCCCAGACGGCACCGCGGAACCGGTCGGCCAGGTAGTGCACCTCGTCCATGACGACGTACGACAGGCCCTGGAGGGTCGCCGAGCCCGCGTACAGCATGTTGCGCAGCACCTCGGTCGTCATGACCACGACCGGCGCGTCACCGTTGATCGCGTTGTCGCCGGTGAGGAGCCCGACCCGCTCGGCGCCGTACCGGCCCACGAGGTCGTTGTACTTCTGGTTGGACAGCGCCTTGATGGGCGTCGTGTAGAAGCACTTGCGCCCCTGCCGCAGCGCCAGGTGCACCGCGAACTCCCCGACGACCGTCTTGCCGGCCCCGGTGGGCGCGCAGACGAGCACACCCGTGCCGCGCTCCAGGGCCGCGCACGCGTCGATCTGGAACGGGTCGAGGTCGAACTCCAGCTCGTCCACGAACTCGGTGAGCGCGGGCTGCGCCGCGGCCTTCCGGGCCCGCTCACGAGCCGCCGCGTAGCGGTCGGCCGGGCTACCCGCAAACTCCTCCACACCGCTCACAAGACCCAGGCTAGGCGAAGAAGGCCCGGATCCGCTCATGGGTATCGTGCTGGCGTGCCGGAAAGCGACGAGTCACTGACTTCCCGACGGCCGATCGAGGCGGTGCTGCTGGACTTCCACGGAACACTTGCGCAGGTCGAGGACCCGATCCGGTGGGTCACGCTGGCCGCGCAGAGCGCCGGGACGACGCTGGACCGGGCCCGCGCCACGGTCCTCGCCGACCGGCTCACCACCGCCGGGCGCGCGGGCGGGCCGAAGCCGCACCGGGTCCCGGCGCACCTGGCCGAGGTGTGGGCCGACCGGGACCTGTCCGTCGAGGCGCATCGGGCCTGCTACACCGGGCTCGCCGCGACCGTGGACGAGGCGCTGGCGACCGCGCTGTACGACAGGCTGCTGCTCGCCGACGGCTGGGAGCTCTACGCCGACACCATTGCCACGCTGGAGGCGCTGCGGGCGGCCGGAGTACCCGTGGCGGTGGTCAGCAATATCGGCTTTGACCTGCGCGAACTGGCGGGCGCGCTCGGATTCGCGGACCTGGTGACGCAGTTCGTCCTGTCCTACGAGGTGGGGCGGACCAAGCCGGACCCGGCCATCTTCTGGAAGGCGTGCGCGGCGCTGCGCGTCGACCCCGAGCGGGCCCTCATGGTCGGCGACACCCCCGCCGACGCCGGCGCGGCGGCGGCCGGCTGCTCCGTGCTCGTCCTCCCGGAGAGTGAACCGGGCAAGGTGCATGGACTGGGAGGAATCCTCCGCCTGCTCTGACTTGCGCATGGTTTGCATCCTGGGCGGGAAACACTGTCGCAACACCGGCTCTGCGCTTGTCCGGCCGGTTCGGCGCGACGACAGTGCACACCATCATGCTTGTTATCGGAGGTACATCATGCCGTTGAACCGCTGGGACCCCACGAACGCCCTCGCCCGCATGCAGGACGACCTGAGCAGCGCCGCCCACCAGGCCCACTCGCACTCGGCGTCGGTCAACACGGCCACCGAGGGCGACGACCTCGTGATCACCGTCGAGGGCATCGACCCGTCGGACGTCGACGTGCAGGTCGGCGGCGGCCGCCTGACGATCAAGGGCGCCGGCGGCGGCAGCACCTCGGAAAGCCACGACGAGGGCGGTGCACACTTCTCGTCCTCGTCGTCGAGCTCCTCGTCGTTCAGCCGCAGCTTCTCGATCCCGGAGGGCGTCGAGCAGTCCGACGTGTCGACCGAGCCGTCCGGCAACGGCGTGAAGGTGCGCATCCGCAACGCCGCCTAGTGCTGCCGCCCGGTTCTACTGCTGGAGGAGCTTGAGTGCTCCCGGTACACACGCGATCGTCACGGGGAGTGGGCAGATCCGCTCCCCGTCGGCGTACGCGGTGACCCCGGCGGCGTCGAGCTCGACCACCTTCGCCCGGTAGGTGCTGACCCGCGGGTCGTGGATGTGCGTCCCCTTGAGCGCCTTGGGCCGCAGCCCCATCAGCGCCAGCCGCCCGAGCGGCTCCGCCACCACGACGTCGAGCAGCCCGTCGGTGGGGTCCGCGCCGGCCGCGATCCGAAACCCGCCGCCGTAGCTCTCCGTGTTGCCGACCGCCACGAGCACTGACGCGAACCGGCTCTCGGCGCCGTCCAGCCGCATCGTGTACTGCCGCGGCTTCAACGCCACCAGCTCCTCGACGATGGCCCGGTTGTAGCGCTGCGCCCCCTTCGGCCACCGCATCCGGTTGGCCCGCTCGTTGACGAACGCATCGAACCCCGCGGCCAGCACCGCCCCGAACCACGCCGTCGTCCCGTCCTCGCCGACGACCCGCGCCAGGTCAACGCTTCGGGTCGCGTCCGCGGCGAGGGCGGCGGCGACGGCGTCCGCCGCGGCGAGGGGCTCGGTGGGCAGCCCGAGCCGGACCGCGAAGTCGTTCCCGGTCCCGGCCGGCACGATCCCGAACGCCGTACCCGTCCCCGCCACCGCCTGCAGCCCCAGGTGCACGGTCCCGTCGCCGCCCATGGCGACGAGCGCGTCACACCCATCGGCCACGGCCCGGCCGGCCAGCTCTCGGGCCGCCGCCGCGCTGTCCGCGCCCAGCACCGTGACGTGGGCGCCGAGCCGCTCCTTGATCGCGGGCAGCAACGCGGCCCGCCGCCCTTTGCCGGCAGTGGGGTTGGCGAGCAGCGCGATGTTCACGGCGCTGACTGTAAGCGTTGGCCCCCGGGGCGGGCGATGGCGTCCGCCGAAATAGCGCTGTGCGCGGCGGGCGTATCGGCACCACACGGCAGCGGCGCCCCGGGTGAGCCCGAGGCGCCGCTGCCGCTGAACGCTTGCTTACGTGATGTCGTCCCAGCGGCTGTCGAGCGGCCGGGGCTTCTCCACCGGGGTCGGCGCCGCCACCGGGGACGGGCCGTCGACGGGGTCGTAGCCGTCGATCGGGCTCGCCGCCTCGACCGGTTCGACCTCGTAGTCGTCGAGCGAGGAGACCTCGTCGTCGCCGATGCCCGCGTAGGACGGGCGGTTGCGGCCCTTGCGCTTGTCGTTGACCAGGGCGAAGACCACGGCGGCGAAGTACAGGATCGACATCGCCAGGGCCAGGAACGTCATGCCGAACGGGTCGGCCGTGGGGGTGGCGACCGCGGCGAAGACGAAGAAGATGAAGACCGCGATGCGCCACCAGCCGAGCAGGCGCTTGCCCGTGGCGATGCCGGCGATGTTGGCCAGCATGATGCCCAGCGGGAACTCGAAGGCGACGCCGAAGACGAGCATCATGCCCGTGACGAAGTCGACGTACGACATCGCCTCCAGCATGATCTGCGTCTGCGGGTTGATGAAGCCGATGAGGAATTCGAGGCCCTTGGAGACCACGATGAACGCGAGCACCGCGCCGGCGGCGAAGAGCGGGGCGGCCAGGCCGGCGAACACGTAGGCCCAGCGGCGCTCCTTGCGGTGCAGGCCGGGGGCGACGAACGCCCACAGCTGATACATCCAGAAGGGCGCCGACACGATCAGGCCGACCCACAGCGAGATCTTCAGCTTCAGCAGGAGCGGATCGGTGACTTTGAGCGCCACGAACCCGCACTTCCAGCCCACCGGCAAGCCCCCGCCGGTGGCCTGGCGTTCGAGCTTCTCCGCCAGCTGACAGTAGGGGTCCTGCAGGATCTGCAGCACGTGGTTGGACAGCAGGTATCCGACGATCATGCCCAGGACGATCGCGATCGACGCCCGGAAGAGCCTGGTTCGGAGCTCCCGCAGATGCTCCAGCAGGGTCATGGAGCCATCTGCGGCACGCTCGAAGTTCGACGGCTGCTTACTGCGCCGCCGGGCGATGATGCTCACGACCGGAGCGCGCCTCAGCGCTCGCGTGCGTGATCAACCGGGTCGACGCGGGGGGTCGGCGACGGCTGGTTGTCGGCGATCTCGCCCCGCAGCGGCTCCCGGCCCGACTGCGCCTCCGCCTTGGCGTCGACGTCGTCGTCCTGCAGGCCCTTGGTCTCGGCCTTGATGATCCGCATCGAGCGTCCCAGCGCGCGGGCCGCGTCGGGCAGCCGCTTCGCGCCGAACAGCAGGATCAGCACCACCACCAGCACGATGATGTGCCACGGCCTAACTGCACCCATGTGAAGCCACCTCACTGTATTCGAGCTGCCGCACCCATCGTACTGACCCCTGGAGAGTGAGGGCAGTGGCCTGGGGGTTGCGGTCTCGGGTCAGGCCCCTGAAGTCCTGACGAGTGTTGACGCTGGTCCGCCCGATCGTCAACCATCCGTCCGGACAAAGGTGCACTTTGCCCGTTTAATCCGCCAGGATTGTTAACTGTTCTCCACCTGCGCGGCCTTGAGCGCGGCGCGCTCCTGCTGCTGGGCCGCCATGGCCTCGAGCTGCGGAACCACCAGCTCGACGGTCTGCTGGAGGGCGGCCAGACGGGGCTCGACCCGGCGCTGCCCGTCGACGAGCCGCGCCTGCATGGCCCGGGCCGCGTTGTCGAACGCGCGCAGCCGAGCCATGACGGCCAGCGCGACGTAGACAAGGACGACGAGTGAAAGCACCACGAGAATCCCGGAAATCCACCACAGCACGAGCTCGACCCTAATGCACGTACGCGGCGAGCGCTGAGTTCGCCTCGGCGACCACCGCTTCGGCGAGTGCGGGCGGCGCGACCACCGTGACCTCGGCGCCGAGGCGCATCACCAGGCGGCGGGCCCAGTCGAGGTCGGAGGCGCGCAGGGAGACGGACCAGTGCTCGCCGGCGCTGCGGTCGACGCTCTCGCACGGGTACTGCTCCACGATCCACCGCGCCCCCCGGCCCACCCGCAGCGTGATGAGCGGCAGGTCGGGCGTCGGCGTGAAGAGCGTGCCGGTGCGGGTGTCGATCGGACGGGCCTTCGGGGGTACCTGCGCAGGCTCGTCGAGCTCGCAGGAGGCGTCGATGCGGTCCACGCGGAACAGCCGGACCGCCTGGGCCCGCCGGCACCACGCCTCCAGGTAGGCCCACCGCCCCACCACCAGCACCCGCATCGGATCGACGACCCGCTCGGTGGTCTCGTCCCGGGTCGCCGTGTAGTAGGTGATCCGCAGCGCCCGCCGCCGGTCCACGGCCCCGCGCAGCTCCTCGAGCCGGTCGGAGGCGCCGGGCAGCCGCACCGCGACGGGCGCGTCGGCCAGGTCGCCGGCCGCGTGCTCGATCTTCGCCAGGGCCCGGTGGACGCCGTCGCCGGCCGTCACACCCGGGGTCTCGGCAAGCATCCGCAGCGCCACGATGAGCGCGAGCGCCTCGTCGGGCGTGAGCCGCAGCGGCCGGCCGATCCCGGCGTCGTAGGTGAGCGTCACGCTGTCGCCGACGAACGCCATGTCGATGAGGTCGCCGGGGCCGTAGCCGGGCAGCCCGCACATCCACAGCAGCTCGAGGTCCTCGCGCAGCTGCCGTCCGGTGATGCCCTGGTCGGCGGCGGCCTCGGCGATGGTGATCCCGGGCCGGGCCTGCAGATACGGCACCAGGTTGAGCAGCCGCGCGAGGCGGTCCGCAGAGTTCGTCATGCCGGCACCCCGATGGGTGGCGGCGGGGCGGCGGCCGGGTCGGTGTCGTAGGCCGAGGCGATGGCGCGCAGCCGCTTCACGACCTCGGCGCGCACCTCCGGCGGGTCGAGCACGACCAGGTCGGCGCCGTAGCCCACGAGCCAGCCGGCGAACTGGTCGACGTCGGAGTAGCTCAGCGTCAGCCGGTCACCGTCGGGCGTCTGGACGCAGTCCTCGGCCCATCGACGTACCCCCGCCGCCTTGCCGGTCTTGACAAGCACGGTGGCCCGGCCCGTGCGCTCGACCGGTCCGCTGAAGCCCGCGACCTTCGCGATCAGGTCGGTCTTCGGCGGCTCGTAGGCGTCTCGGCGGCCGATCCGGCGCACCGCGCTGACGACCCGGGAGAGCCGGAAGCAGCGCTCGGCGCCGCGGTCGAGGTCGTGGCCCACGACATACCACCGGCCGCGCCAGCACACGACGCCCCACGGCTGCAGCCGCCGCACCCCGGCCCCGTCGCGCTCGGGCACCTCGTAGGAGAACGAGACGGCCTGCCTGTCGCGCACCGCCGCGGTCAGCGGCTCGAACGCCGGGTCGACAGTCACGACCGTCTCGACGCCGAGCGTGGCGTGCGGGTCGACGTCGATCCCGCCGGCCCGCAGCTTGGCCAGGCCCGACGACGCGGCCGCGGCCAGCCCGGTCTGCTGCCACAGCCGCACCGCGATCCCGACGGCGGCGGCCTCGTCGGGCGCGAGGGTGATGTCGGGCAGCGCGTATTCGCGCCGCGCGATCCGGTATCCCTGCTCCTGGTCGAAGATGCTGGCCGTGCCCATTTCGAGGGGGACGCCGAGCTCGCGCAGCTCCGACTTGTCCCGCTCGAACTTGCGCTGGAACGCCTCATGGTCGCGCTCGTCGTTCGGATCGTGCTCGTAGCCGGGCACGATCGCCGCGATCTGCTCAGCGGTCAGGAAGCGGCGCGTAGCGAGCAGGCAGATCACCAGATTCACCAGGCGCTCGGTTCGAGTCCGCGACACGGAAGCGAACCTACCAGCCCGAACGCCTGTTCTGCGCCACCCGTGCGGTGAGCGTTCACACCGTCACCACAAGACCGCGCTGCGTCGCTGCGTTACGGTGTGTGCCGTGATCAGGTGGCGCTGGGGGACGGTCGTGCAGGCCCGCCGCGAGTGGCGCGGGAGCCTGGAGCTCGACGTCACGGTGGACAAGCGACGAGCGGAAGATCCGGATTCGGTACGCGCACTGGCCTACCCGTCGCTCGTCGGACGACCCCGGGCGGGTGACCGCGTCCTGCTGAACCTCAACGCGCTCGCCCTCGGCCTGGGCACCGGCGGCTACGCGCTCGTCGTGGCCGTGCCCGACAACCTCCCGGACGATGTCGACGTCCCCGGCCACGTGGTCAAGGCGCGGTACACCCCCCTGCAGGCGGTCGTGCTGGCCGCCGACGAGGAGGCCTCTCCCCTGCGCTCCGCCCTGGCCGGCGCGGCCTCGCTCGACGGCCTGCCGGTGGTGGTGGCCGACCTGCACTCCGCCCTTCCCGCCGTGCTGGCGGGCGCGCTGGCCACCCGCCCCGACCTGCGCGTCGCCTACGTCATGACCGACGGCGGCGCCCTGCCCGCCTGGTTCTCCCGCACCCTCGACGCGCTGAGCCCGCTGCTGGCCGGCACGGTGACGACCGGCCAGTCGTTCGGCGGCGACCTGGAGTCCACGAACGTCCACAGCGGCCTCCTCGCGGCCCGCCACGGCCTGCACGCCGACCTGGCGATCGTGACGCAGGGCCCGGGCAACCTCGGCACCGGTACCCACTGGGGGTTCTCGGGGGTGGCGGCGGGCGAGGCGGTGAACGCGGCGGCCGCCCTGGACGGCCGCCCGGTAGCCGCGCCCCGCATCTCCGACGCCGACCCCCGCCCCCGCCACCACGGCGTCTCCCACCACAGCGTGACCGCGTTCGGCCGGGTGGCCCTGGCCCCGGCGGACCTGGTGATGCCGTCCGACCTGGCACCCGACCTGGCCGCGGCCGTCCGCGCCTCACTGTCCGCCCTGTGCCCGCCCCACACCCTCGTCGAGGTGCCGTCGCTGGACCTCGCGCCCGCGCTGGCCGGGCTGCCGGTGAAGCTCTCGACGATGGGCCGCGGCCTGGCCGAGGACACGGCGTACTTCCTGTCGGCAGCGGCCGCCGGCCGACACGCCGCCGCCCTCGCCTGACGCCACGCCGGCGGCCACGTGCCGAACCGACACCTTCCGGCGCCACCGGAGCCCGTTCGGGACTGAGTGCTTACGCCTTGGAAAGCGCGGTGTTCGCCACCGAGCGGAGCTGGGACAGGTGGTCGGCGTTCGGTGCGGCCGCCACGACCAGGTACACCGCCACGATCGCCTTGCCGCGGCGGGTCAGCAGCGTCTTGGACCTGTCCGACAGCGCCGCCTCCCCCACGCCGCCGACGGCCTCGAGGGACGCGATGGTCGTCCACAGCTTCGCCGCCTGCGAAGGGTCGGCAAACGTCAGCGCCACCACTGTCACCTGGTCGCCGGCCGGGCTGCCGAAGGGGCACATCCGCGCTCGGGCGTTGAGGCCGAGGGTCTGGACCGCCTGGCCGTACTGTGCGACGGCCGCCGCCCCGTCGCCGGCGCTCGGCTGCACGGGTAGCCCCGTGGTCTGCTGGACCTGACCGGCCGCGATGAGACCCTGGCAGCCGTCGGAGTTGACGACCGGGCCCAGGGACGGCGACGGCAGCGGGGCCAGGGAGACGTCGGCGGTCGTGGTGGGGGCGACCGGCAGCGGGGTGTGGTTGGCGCCTTCCGTGCAGGCGGCCAGGCCGAGAGTCAGGAGCAGCGGCGCCAGGCGACGGATCACGAGTAGACCACGATCAGGATGAAGAACGCGATGATCGCGACCAGGATCAGCGCGAGCACCCACGTCGGGTACTTCGGCCCCACCGTGCGGTTGCGCTCGACCTCGTCGCGGATGCGCTGGAGGCGGCGCCCGAACCGGTTGCTGGCGGGGCGGTCCGGGTTGAAGTCGGCTCCGAGCTTCTTCGGCGTCGGGGGCGGCTGGTCGGGCAACTGGTCCATAGCCCGGCCAGCCTAACCCCCGAAGCGGGAACCGTCACATGCTCGCGATGAGCCGGTCCACCCGCTCGTCGTAGGCGCGGAACGGGTCCTTGCACAGGACCGTGCGCTGCGCCTGGTCGTTGAGCTTCAGGTGCACCCAGTCGACGGTGAAGTCGCGGCGGCGCTCCTGGGCGTGGCGGATGAACTCGCCGCGCAGGCGGGCGCGGGTGGTCTGCGGCGGGGTCTCCTTGGCCTCGAAGATGTCGAGGTCGGTGGCGACCCGGTCGACGGAGCCGCGCTTCTCCAGCAGACCGTAGAGGCCGCGGCCGCGGCGCAGGTCGTGGTAGGCGAGGTCCATCTGGGCGACGCGGGGGTGGGACAGGGGCAGGTCGTGCTTGGCCTGGTAGCGCTCGATCAGGCCCAGCTTCGTCACCCAGTCGATCTCCCGCTCGACCTCCTTGTGGTTGCCGCTCTCGACCGCGCCGAGCACCCGGCCCCACAGCTCCATGACGCGCTTGGTCGCCGCATCGGCGCCGCGGCGGTCCAGGAACTCGGTGGCCTTGTCGAAGTACTCCTGCTGGATCTCCAGCGCCGAGATCTCCTTGCCGCTGGCGAGGCGGACGCGGCGGCGGCCGGTGATGTCGTGCGACACCTCGCGGATGGCCCGGATCGGGTTCTCCAGCGAGAGGTCCCGCATCGCGACGCCGGCCTCGATCATCCGCAGCACGATGTCGGCGGTGCCGACCTTGAGCAGCGTGGTGACCTCGTTCATGTTCGAGTCGCCGACGATGACGTGCAGGCGGCGGTAGCGCTCGGCGTCCGCGTGCGGCTCGTCGCGGGTGTTGATGATCGGGCGGGAGCGGGTGGTCGCCGACGAGACGCCCTCCCAGATGTGCTCGGCTCGCTGGGACAGGCAGTACACGGCGCCGCGCGGGGTCTGCAGCACCTTGCCCGCGCCGCAGATGAGCTGACGGGTCACCAGGAACGGGATCAGGATGTCGGCCAGGCGGCCGAACTCGCCGTGCCGGCTGACAAGGTAGTTCTCGTGGCAGCCGTAGGAGTTGCCGGCGGAGTCCGTGTTGTTCTTGAACAGGTAGATCTCGCCCGCGATCCCCTCGTCGTGCAGCCGGCGCTCGGCGTCGACAAGCAGACCCTCGAGAATGCGCTCACCGGCCCGGTCGTGAACGACCAGATCGGGTACCGAGTCGCATTCGGGGGTGGCGTACTCCGGGTGGGAGCCGACATCCAGGTAGAGGCGCGCGCCGTTGCGCAGGAAGACGTTGCTGGAACGGCCCCACGACACGACGCGCCGGAACAGATAACGGGCGACCTCGTCCGGCGACAGGCGGCGCTGTCCCCGGTAGGTGCACGTGACCCCGTATTCGGTCTCAAGGCCGAAAATTCGCCGGTCCATGTACAGACATTAGCCGCCTGAACGCCGATTCGAACCTATTGGAAGCGGAGACTTTCGGTATACCTCTGGCAGGTGGCGTAATCCGGCAGCCGCCCTTCCGCGCGCAGCTGCGCGAGCGACGGCGCCGCAGTGTCCCGGGCGGAGAGGATGGGCTCGTCGACGGGCCACCGGATGTCGAGATCCGGGTCCAGCGGGTGCAGGGTGTGCTCCCCCGTCGGATTGAACGTCTCCGACACCATGTAGGCGAGGGTGGCGTCGTCGGTCAGGGCGCACACGGCGTGGCCGAGGCCCTCCCCGAGGTACACCGCGCGCCGCTCCTCGTCGTCCAGCTGCACGCCCTCCCAGAGGCCGAATGTCGGGGATCCGACCCGCAGATCCACGACGATGTCCAGGACCGCCCCGCGGATGCAGCTGATGTACTTGGCCTGCCCCGGCGGGACGTCGGCGAAGTGCACGCCGCGCACCACCCCGCGGGAGGACACCGACAGGTTCGCCTGGGCCACCCGCAGCGGGTGCCCGATCTCCGCGGCCAGGTGGTCGGCGCGGAAGATCTCGGTGAACAGGCCCCTGGGGTCCCCGTGCACGACGGGGGTGATCTCCCAGGCGCCGCCGATCGAGAGCTGTCGGATCTTCACGAACTCATCTCCGTAGCGTGTCGGTCGTCGTGCAAAGCACCCCGAGTGGCTAATTCTGCCAATCGAGCAGGTTCAACAGATACTCGCCGTACCCGCTCTTGCGCAGCGGCTCGGCGAGCTCCCGGAGCCGCACGTCGTCGATGAGCCCGGCCCGCCAGCAGACCTCTTCCACGCAGCCGACCTTGAAGCCCTGCCGCTCCTCGATGACCCGCACGAACTCGGCCGCCTGGACCATCGTGTTGAAGGTACCGGTGTCGAGCCAGGCGGTGCCGCGGTCCAGGACGGCCACGTGCAGCTCGCCCATCTCGAGGTAGGCCGCGTTGACCGCCGTGATCTCCAGTTCGCCCCGGTCGCTGGGCTTGAGGTCGCGGGCGATCTGGATGACGCGATTGTCGTAGAAGTACAGACCGGGCACTGCGTATCGGGATTTGGGCTTGGCCGGCTTCTCCTCGATCGACAGCACGCGGCCGTCGGCGGCGAACTCGACGACGCCGTAGTCCTGCGGGTTGCTCACCGGATAGGCGAACACGCGCCCGCCGACGAGGTTGCCGTTGTCCGACAGCCGCTGCCCGAGCGCGCCGCCGTGGAAGATGTTGTCACCGAGCACGAGCGCCACGGTGTCGTCGCCGATGAAGTCGGCGCCGATGATGAACGCCTGGGCCAGGCCCTCGGGCCGGGGCTGCGCCGCGTACTGCAGCTTCAGCCCCCACTGCGAGCCGTCCCCGAGCAGCCGCTCGAAGGCCTCTTGGTCCTCGGGTGTGGTGATGACGAGGATCTCGTTGATGCCCGCCATGACGAGGGTCGTGAGCGGGTAGTAGATCATCGGCTTGTCGAAAACGGGCATGAGCTGCTTCGACACAGCCTTGGTCAGGGGCCACAGACGTGAGCCGGTCCCGCCGGCGAGGATGATGCCGCGCACCCGGCCACCGTACGGGACTCCCGCAGCCGGGGTCTAACGGCCCGCTGGCGCAGTTACCATGACCAGTTGGGCAACATTTCTCGAACTCGTGCGAATTTGGCCGCATGTCGCGGCGGCGCGCATCTGCTGAACCTCGGGCGCTGCGCCGCTACTCCGACGCCTGGTTCGCCACGGCCAAGCGCCGACGGCGGGCGACCTGTCCGCCCGCTTCCCGCGGCGCCGGCGCGGGCTCATGCCGGTGCGCTGGTATCACGGAACATTCACTCTCAAGGAGCTCGAGCTCAGGCTGACGACGGCATCCGGGCGCCCACCGCTGTGGCTACGCCTGGACGAAGGCCGCCACCGCCGCCGAATCCGCCAGGTCCAGCACGAAGCCGCGAAGACCGTTGTCACGTGGGCGGTGCAACAGCGGATCGGCACGCTGATCGTCGGCGACCCGCGCACCGTCCTCGACCTGGCCGCGGGGCCACGGCACAATCTCCGGCTCCGGCAATGGCAGATCGGCCGGGCCATCGCCGTGCTCCGCGACAAAGCCGAACTCGCCGGGATCGCCGTCTCGTCAGTTGGCCGGTCACGGCCCGCCCCGCTCCGTCATGGGCATGCGGGGAGTCGCTCGTGCGCACCATGCGGCGAGGAACCACAAACACCACCCCGGCCGGGGCGATGATCGTGGTAGTGCCACTAGACTCCTGGCCCTGTGAGAATCCTCGTCACCGGCGGTGCCGGTTTCATCGGCTCGCACTACGTGCGCACGCTGCTCAGCGGGGGGTACCCCGCCTACGCCGGCGCGGCCGTGACCGTTCTGGACAAACTCACCTATTCGGGTAACCGGGCCAATCTGGCGCCGGTCGCGGGCGATGCCGGGCTCACGTTCGTCGAGGGTGACATCTGCGACGCCGCGCTCGTCGGCGAGCTCATGCCCGGCCATGACGCCGTCGTGCACTTCGCGGCCGAGTCGCACGTCGACCGCTCGATCCTCGGCGCCGGGCCGTTCGTGACCACCAACGTGCTCGGCACCCAGGTGCTGCTCGACGCGGCCCGGGCGGCCGGGGTCGGGCGGTTCCTGCACGTGTCGACGGACGAGGTGTACGGCTCCATCGAGGACGGCTCCTGGACCGAGGAGTGGCCGCTGCAGCCCAACTCGCCGTACTCGGCGTCGAAGGCCGGCTCGGACCTGCTCGCACTCGCGTACCACCGCACCCACGGGATGGAGGTGGTGGTCACCCGGTGCTCGAACAACTACGGCCACTACCAGTTCCCCGAGAAGGTGATCCCGCTGTTCGTCACGAACCTCATCGACGGCGGGACGGTGCCGCTGTACGGCGACGGCGGCAACATCCGCGACTGGCTGCACGTGTCCGACCACTGCGCCGGCATCCAGCTCGCCCTCGAAAAGGGCCGGGCGGGCGAGGTGTACAACATCGGCGGTGGCCGGGAGCTGACGAACCGCGAGCTTACCGAGGCCCTGCTCGCCGCGACCGGACGCGAGTGGGAGTCCGCGGTGCGCTACGTCGAGGACCGCAAAGGACATGATCGGCGGTACTCCCTGTCGATCGACAAGATCCGCAACGAGCTCGGATACACCCCCCAGGTCACGTTCGAGCAGGGCATCGCGGAGACGGTCGCCTGGTATCAGGACAACCGCGCCTGGTGGGAGCCGCTCAAGGCGCGGGCGGCGCTGGGCTCATGAGCGGTCCGCAGCGAAGCGCAGGCCACACGGCCAGGTTCCTCGTCACCGGCGCCGGCGGCATGCTGGGCCGTGACCTGCTCGCCGTCCTGGCCGACCACGACGTGACAGCGGCGACCCGGGCCGAACTCGACATCACCGACACCGCGAAGGTCAGCGACCTCGTCGACGGCCACGACGTCGTCATCAACGCCGCGGCCTGGACCGACGTCGACGGCGCCGAGGCCGACGAGGCCGCCGCGACGGCGGTCAACGGCACAGGCGTCGAGGTGCTGGCGCAGGCGTGTGCGGCGACCGGCGCCAGGCTGATCCACGTCTCCACCGACTACGTCTTCCCCGGCGACGCCACCGAGCCCTACGCCGAGGACGCCCCGACCGACCCGATCAACGCCTACGGCCGCAGCAAGCTGGCCGGCGAGCGCGCGGCGCTGCGGCACGGCGGCCATGTCGTGCGCACCGCCTGGCTCTACGGCGAGACCGGCCGGAACTTCGTGACCACGATGCTCAGGCTGGCCGGCGAGCGCGAGTTCGTCGAGGTGGTCGACGACCAGCTCGGCCAGCCGACGTGGTCGCGCGACCTGGCCGAGCGCCTGGTGCAGCTGGCACTGGCGGACGCACCCGCCGGCGTCTACCACGGCACCGCGTCGGGCCAGGTCACCTGGTTCGGGCTGGCCCAGGCGGTCTTCGCGGAGGCCGGCCACGACCCGGCCCGGGTCCGCCCGACGACGAGCGCCGCCTACGCCCGCCCGGCGAAGCGCCCCGCCTACAGCGTCCTCGGCCACAGCCGCTGGGCCGCGGCCGGGCTGGCGCCCATGCGCCAGTGGCGTGCCATGCTGCATGACATGGTCCCTGGAGTCGTCCGGTGAAGCTCACGATCGTCACCGGCCTGACCGCCCTCGCGGTGCTCGCGTTCATGGTCGAGCTGCTGCGGCGCCGGCAGCTGCAGGAGAAGTACGCCATCCTCTGGCTGCTCGTCAGCATCGTCATGCTGCCGCTGGCGTTCTTCCCGTTCATCACCGACAAGACGGCGCGGCTGCTCGGCATCGCCAGCGGCGTCAGCCTGGTGCTGTTCCTCGGCATCGTCTTCCTGCTCCTGGTCACCGTGCACCTGAGCTGGGAGGTCAGTCGCCTGGAGGAGGAGACCCGGACCCTCGCCGAGGACCTGGCCCTGCTCCGCAGCGAGCTCGGCCGGCCGCGGCCCCAGGACGAGATCCCCCACGAGGCCCTCGAAGCGCAGGGAACGGCACCCGATGATCAACGGTAAGAAGGTACTGATCATCATCCCGGCCTGGAACGAGTCGGGGTCGATCGCCGAGGTCGTCCGCGAGGTCCGCGGCGAGCTGCCCTCGGTCGACATCATCGTGGTCGACGACGGCTCCGCCGACGACACCGCGATCAAGGCGGCCGGCGCCGGGGCGATCGTGGCGAAGCTGCCGTTCAACCTCGGCGTCGGCGGGGCCATGCGCACCGGCTACCGGTACGCCCGCGACCACGGCTACGACGTCGCCATCCAGGTCGACGCCGACGGTCAGCACGACCCGCGGTACATCCCGAAGCTCGTCGACGCCCTCGACGAGCACGACATGGTGATCGGGGCCCGGTTCGCCGGCGAGGGTGGCTATGCGGTCAAGGGCCCGCGCCAGTGGGCGATGAAGATGCTGTCGGTCGTCCTGTCGCGGCTCTCCCGCACGAAGCTGACGGACACGACGTCGGGTCACCGCGCGGTGAACCGGCGCACCATCGAGTTCTTCGCGCACTGGTACCCGGCCGAGTACCTCGGCGACACCATCGAGGTCCTCGTCCGCCTGGCCCGCAACGGCTTCAAGATCACACAGATCCCGGTGGCCATGCGCCCGCGGATGGCCGGCACCCCCAGCAACTCCCCGGTGAAGGCCACCATCTACCTCGGCCGCGCGTTCGTCGTGCTGCTCCTGGCCATCATCCGCGCGTGACCGGTCCGCGGCCCGAGAGCCGGCGGCTCCACTTCCCGTGGCGCGGCGGCCGCGGGACGGTGGAGGGGGCGGCGTAGACGTGGCGCTGCTGCGGGCGTTCGAGGACCACGGCTACTGGCCGGAGTACAGCACGTTCCTCCTCCGCGACGCCGGGCGCGGATCGCCGGCCCGGGTCGGCGGCCTGCTCGCCGAGTACGCGGTCCGGACCGCCCCGTGCGGCTCCATCGCCCGGGCCGGCGACGGCTGGGTCGACGCCCAGGCCGCCGGCCGCTACCAGCACGTGCGCCTCGAGGCCCACGACGACCGGCCGCCGCCCGAGCCGGGCTGGCCCGAGCTCGTCGAGACACCCTTCAACACCGCCGGCGTCGTCGGCCTGTCCATGGTCGCCAGCGGGGTCCGCGACGCCTTCCGGCTGGGCGACCCCGGGCTGTACCGCCTGCGCCTGGGCCGCCGCCACGACCCCGACGACCCCGACGGCAGCGCGTACCTGCTGCAGTTCTGGCCCGTCGAGGCCCCCGTCGACCCGCCCCGGTGGCTGGCCCGCGACCACCCGCTCCTGCGCGCCGACCGCCGCGCCGACGACCTGCGCGACGCCGTGACGGATCTCGTGATGCTCGTCCTGTGGGCGGGCGAGTCGGGTGACGTCCTGACCGTCGCCCGCATCGCCGACCGCCTGCAATGCCCGGCCCTCGACGCCCGCGCCGTGCTGGCCCGCGCGGTCGCCGACGGCTTCGTGACCGGCTACGCCGACCAGCCCGAGGAGGAGCCGCTCACCCTCGCGGTCCACGGCCGGCCCGAGCCGCCGCCCCGGATCGCGGCGCCGCCGACGCAGCTCGTGCCCCGCGCCGCGTACTCCCGGTCCACGGCCCCCGAGGGCCCTCCCCCGAAGGCGGGCTTCGCCGGCTCCGGCGGCGAGCTGATCGTGTGGCGCGACGGCTCCCCCGTGCAGCTGGCCCACTGGCCGCGCGCCCAGATCCGCCAGGCCGTGCAGACCCGCCACGGCACCGTCCTGCTCGCCGCCGACCACCAGGCCGCCCTGATCCGCCCGGACGGCGAGTTCGTCCTGCTGGGCACCGCTTTCGGCGGCCGCGCACACGTCGACGACCAGGGCGAGCGGCTGGCCCTGACCGAGCGCCACGTGGGCCGCAGCACGTGGTTTCGCATCCACTGCTTCGACCTGGCCGACGGCACCGACCACACCATGCCACCCGGCCGCATCGACGGTCTGAACGCCGCCACCCACGGCATCATCGACGGCCGCGTCCACGCCTCGATCGGCCGCGAGAGCGTGACCTGGCGCCCCGGTTCCGAAGAGCCGATGCCGCTTCCGTACCGCCTCAGGCAGCTCGACCCCCACAGCGCGACGATCCTCGCGCAGTCCCCCACCGCGCCGACGATGCTCGTCTGCGCCGACGGCGGGCCACGCCCGCTGGACGTGGACCCCGTCGCCGGCCTGGCCCCGGGCGGCCGCTGGCTGCACACCTGGGACCACGACCCGCCGGCACTCGTCCTCTACGACCTGCCCGACCCGAGTGAGGCCCGCCGCGTCGCCCTGCCGCGGGGCAGCGCCGTGGGCCCGGCCGGCGGCGTGGTCTGGGAGGACGCGACCCACATCCTGGTGCCGGCGCAGTACGGAGCGAACGAGCTGGGCGTGCCGCTGGCCCGGGTCGACGTCGTGTCCGGCGCGTTCGAGGCCGTCGCGCTGCCGGCCGCGGGCCAGTCCCGGCCGACGCTGGTCGAACCCCTCTGGACCGCCTGACCGGCGCGACCGCGCGCCGGCGCTCGGCAGTCCCCGGCAACGGCGGAGGGGCACCACCGGCGACGGCCGGTCGTGCCCCTCTATGCTGCCTGAAGCTGCGGTCGCGCCCGGTGCTACTCGGCGTCGCCCTTGTCGGCCGTGTCGCTGCTGGGCTTGGGGTCGCCCGGCTCCGCGGGGGCCGGGGTCGGCCCGCCGGACGCGTTGTCGGCCGGGGTGCTCGGGGAGGCCGGCGGCTGCGGCTTGTCCTCGAGGCCCTCCTCGATGTCGGCGTCCTTGGTGGTGCCCGACGTGTCGTCGAGGATCGCCGTCAGGGCCAGGCCGGTCAGCCGGCGGAAGGTCCGCCCGGGCCGGTTGCGGTCCAGGACGGCGACCTCCAGCTGGTGGGCGGCCAGGGTGCGCGGCTGGCCGTTTTCGCCGCCGACGCTGGCGAGCCCCTCGACGGCGAGCTTGAGGGCTTCAGCGAGCGTCTGGTCGGGCCGCAGGCGGCTCTTGACGGCGGTGGCGACGGCGTCGGACTGGCCGCCCATCGTGACCATGCCCTGCTCGTCCTGGACCGACCCGTCGTAGGTGATCCGGTAGAGCTCGTCGTCCTCGGCCGTCAGCCCGGCCTCGGCCACGCAGATCTCCACCTCGTAGGGCTTCTGCTCCTGCGTGAAGATCGCGCCGAGGTTGCGGGCGTAGAAGTTGGCGATCTGCCGCCCGGTCACGTCCCCGCGCGCGTAGGAGTATCCGTGCAGGTCGGCCAGCCGGACCCCGGCCGAGCGCAGCGCCTCGAACTCCGGATAGCGCCCGACCGCCGCGAACCCGATCCGGTCGTAGATCTCGCTGACCTTGTGCAGCGCGGTGGAGAGGTTCTCGGCCACGAACAGCACGCCGCCCTCGTAGCTGAGCACCATGACGCTGCGACCGCGAGCAATGCCCTTGCGCGCGTACTCCGAGCGGTCCCGCATGATCTGCTCGGGCGAGGCGTAGAACTGCATGGCCACGGTGGCGGACTCTCCTTCAGCTCGGTTGGTACGCGTGCGGTGGTGCTGCGTCCAGGTGGTGCTGTGTCCAGGTGGTGCTGTGTCCAGGTGGTGCTTCGTGCCGGTCGCGGCGACGCCCGCGGTCGCTGCGGGCCGGCGGTGGAGCGGTGGTGGAGCGTGCGGGCGGTGGGGCGGTCAGGGCGTCGGGTTCTCGGAGCGCTCGGCGATGATCTGCTCGGCCACGGCCCGGGTCTCGTCGTCGCCGTAGCGGCGGGTGCCTTCGACAGTGGCGGTCATGATCACCGGGAAGATGTTGCGCAGGAGGTCGGGGCCGCCGGTGGCGGTGTCGTCGTCGGCGGCGTCGTAGAGGGCCTCGATGGCCAGCTTGACGGCCTCGTCGGTGGTGACGCCGGGCCGGTAGCGCTTCTTCAGCGACGACTTGGCGAAGAGCGAGCCGGAGCCGATCGAGTCGTAGCCGCGCTCCTCGTAGACGCCGCCGGCCACGTCGAAGCTGAAGATGCGGCCGGCCTTGTCGACGCTCTTGGCGTCGACGTCGAAGCCGGCGAAGAGCGGGACGACGGCCAGGCCCTGCATGGCCGCGCCGAGGTTGTTGCGGACCATGCTGGCCAGCCGGTTCGCCTTGCCCTCGAGGGAGAGCATGCTGCTCTCGATCTTCTCGTAGTGCTCGAGCTCGACCTGGAACAGCCGGATCATCTCCAGGCCGAAGCCCGCGGTGCCGGCCATGCCGACGAGCGAGTAGGCGTCGGCCGCGAAGACCTTCTCGATGTCGCGCTGGGCGATGAGGTTGCCCATCGTCGCGCGCCGGTCGCCGCCCATGAGGACGCCGTCGGTGCAGGCGATCGCGACGATCGTGGTGGCGTGGGCGCTCACGCCTTCGGCCGCCATGCCGGGCGGCAGCGGCCGCCGTCCGGGGAGCAGCTCCGGCGCCACGCTCGACAGAAACTCAGTGAAGGACGAGCTCCCGGCGGCGTGGAACGCGGCGGGCGGGCGCCCTGAGTGGTCAAGACCCGACGGCAACGGAGCCCCTCCTTGGTCGCTGTGGTGACGTGCTGGTGATCGACTGTAGTGCCCAACAATACGCCGCCCGACAGCTCCCTCGCGGCGCGCCGCAACGCTGTGGGCGAACACGCACCGGACGAACCATCGAGACCCGGCCTGACCTGCACCGTCCCCGAACCACCGGCCCGACACGCCTGCCCGACCATTGCCGGACCGCTGCGGCGGACCCGCGAGCCGATGGTGCGCACGCCGGACGGTTGGTGCGCGATGGTGCTGACCCGGCCCCGCGCGCATGACTCCGGCCCGGCCGAACGCTCATCCCCGCCGGAGTCGCACGGCGCCGGCGGCGGCGGTGGATGGGTGAATGGGCACCGCCCGCCCGGGGTGACCCGGACGGGCGGCGGTGGGTGCGGCTACTCGCCGCCCTTCTGCACGTATCCGCGGACGAATTCTTCGGCGTTCTCCTCGAGCACGGAGTCGATCTCGTCGAGGAGGTCGTCGACGTCCTCGCCCAGTTGCTCGACCCGCTCGGCTGTCTCCGGGTTGACCTCGGGCGCGGCGACGTCCTGCTCTTCGTCACGCTTCGACTTCCCGGACTGGGACTGCCCGCCCGTATCCCTCGTAGCCATGCTTCATCCTCCTCGGGGGGACCACCATACGTACCGCTGCATCGAACTTACCCGGAAGTGATCGCTTCGAGCAGATCCTTCGCGCTCGGGCATTTGTCGAACAGGGCGCCCACGTGCTTCTTGGTCCCTCGCTCGGGCTCCATCATCGGCACCCGCACGAGGGACTCGCGGCCCACGTCGAAGATGACGGAGTCCCAGCTGGCCGCCACCACCTCGGCCGGGTACTTCGCGAGGCAGCGGCCGCGGAAGTAGGCCCGGGTGTCGTCCGGCGGCTCGACGATCGCCCGCTGGACCTCGTCCTCGGTGAACAGCGTCGCCATCGAGCCGCGGGCGACGAGCCGCTGGTAGAGGCCCTTGTCGGGGCGTACGTCGGAGTACTGCAGGTCGACGAGCTGCAGCTTGTGGGACGACCAGCCGAGGTTCTCGCGCTCGCGGTAGCCCTCCAGGAGGCGCAGCTTGGCCACCCAGTCGAGCTCGCCGGCGCACAGCATCGGGTCGCGGCCGAGCTTGTCGAGCGCGTCCTCCCAGCGGTCGAGCACGTCGAGGGTGATCTCGTCGGCGTCGTCGCCCTCGCGGCCCTCGACGAAGGCCCGGGCCCGCTCGTAGAACGCCCACTGGATGTCGAGGGCGGTGAGGCGGCGGCCGTCGCGCATGCGGATGAGGTGCTTGAGCGACGGGTCGTGGCTGACGTTCTTGAGCTCGGTGACCGGGTCGGCGATGCCCAGGTCGGACGGGAGCGCCTTCTCCTCGATCATCCCGAGGATCAGCGAGGTGCAGCCCACCTTGAGGTACGTCGAGATCTCCGACAGGTTCGCATCGCCGATGATCACGTGCAGGCGCCGGTACTTGTCCGCGTCGGCGTGCGGCTCGTCGCGGGTGTTGATGATCGGCCGCTTGAGGGTGGTCTCCAGCCCGACCTCGACCTCGAAGAAGTCGGCGCGCTGGGAGATCTGGAAGCCGGGGCCGGAGCCGTCCTGGCCGATGCCGACCCGCCCGGCGCCGCACACGATCTGCCGCGTCACGAAGAACGGGGTGAGGTGCATGACAATGTCGGCGAAGGGTGTCTGCCGGCGCATGAGGTAGTTCTCGTGCGTGCCGTAGCTGGCGCCCTTGTTGTCGGTGTTGTTCTTGTACAGGTGGATCGGCAGCGTGCCCGGGATGGTCGCGGCGCGCCGGGCGGCCTCGGCCATGACCCGCTCGCCGGCCTTGTCCCACAGGACGATGTCCCGGGGGTTCGTCACCTCAGGGGTGGAGTACTCGGGGTGGGCGTGGTCGACGTAGAGCCGCGCGCCGTTCGTCAGTATCACGTTGGCCAGGCCGAGGTCCTCGTCGGCAAGCGCCTCGGCCGGGTCGTAGAGCGCACCCGAGTAGGTGAATCCGCGGGCGTCGCGCAGCGGCGACTCCTCCTCGTAGTCCCAGCGGGCCCGGCCGTTCTTGGAGAGCTCGGGCCGCGCCCCGTAGGCATTGACCACCTGGGAGGACGTGACCATGGGGTTGGCACCCGGCTGACCGGGAACGGACACCCCGTATTCGACCTCGGTACCCATCACGCGCCGCACACTCATGAGACAACCCTAGTCGTATCGTCGGCGACCCGGCCCACTCACGTGGGCCAGTTTCCCTGCCGGGAGCAGCGGGGCGGCCGGCAGGACTCAAGCGGAGCTACCCCGCAAGCTTAAGCGGGCGGTGACCCATCGGTCACCGCCCGCTCATCGTTCAATCATGATTTACAGGTATTGGCCGGTGTTGGTGGCCGTCTCGATGGAACGGCCGGCCTCGGCGCCCTTGCCGCCGGAGACGAGCGTGCGGATGTACACGATCCGCTCGCCCTTCTTGCCGGAGATCCGGGCCCAGTCGTCGGGGTTGGTGGTGTTGGGCAGGTCCTCGTTCTCCCGGAACTCGTCGACACACGAGTCCAGGAGGTGCTGGAGGCGCACGCCCTTCTGGCCGCTGGCGAGGAAGTCCTTGATCGCCATCTTCTTCGCCCGGTCGACGATGTTCTGGATCATCGCGCCCGAGTTGAAGTCCTTGAAGTACAGGACCTCCTTGTCGCCGTTGGCGTAGGTCACCTCGAGGAAGCGGTTCTCCTCGGTTTCGGAGTACATCCGCAGGACGACCGCGTCGATCATGGCCGCGACTGTCGCGTCCTTGGAGTCGCCGTGCTCGGTGACGTCATCCTTGTGCAGGGGGACGTCGGTGAGGATGTACTTCGAGAAGATGTCCTTGGCCGCCTCGGCGTCCGGTCGCTCGATCTTGATCTTCACGTCGAGCCGGCCGGGGCGCAGGATGGCCGGGTCGATCATGTCTTCCCGGTTGGATGCGCCGATGACGATGACGTTCTCCAGGCCCTCGACGCCGTCGATCTCGCTGAGGAGCTGGGGGACGATCGTGTTCTCCACGTCGGAGGAGACGCCGGATCCGCGGGTGCGGAACACGGAGTCCATCTCGTCGAAGAACACGATGACGGGTGTACCCTCGCCGGCCTTCTCGCGCGCCCGCTGGAAGATCAGCCGGATGTGCCGCTCGGTCTCGCCGACGTACTTGTTGAGCAGCTCAGGACCCTTGATGTTGAGGAAGTAGCTGGTCTGCCGCTCCTCGCCGCGCCGCTCGGCGATCTTCTTCGCCAGCGAGTTGGCCACCGCCTTCGCGATGAGGGTCTTGCCGCAGCCGGGCGGCCCGTAGAGCAGCACGCCCTTCGGCGGGCGCAGCTTGTGCTCTCGGAACAGCTCGGCGTGCAGGAACGGCAGCTCCACCGCGTCGCGGATCTGCTCGATCTGCGACGACAGGCCACCGATGTCGTGGTAGTCGACGTCGGGGACCTCCTCCAGGACCAGCTCCTCGACCTCACTCTTCGGGATGCGCTCGTAGGCGTACGCCGAGCGCGGCTCGATCATGAGCGAGTCGCCGGCCCGAATCGGCTGGTCGGCAAGCGTGTGCGCCAGGTAGACGATCCGCTCCTCGTCCGCGTGCGAGACGACGAGGGCACGGTCACCACCTTCGAGGATCTCCTTCAACATGACGACCTCGCCGGCCCGCTCGAACCCGAGCGCGTCGACGATGTTCAGGGCGTCGTTGAGCAGGACCTCCTGGCCTCGCTGCAGCTCCTCGGTCTCGATGGCCGGTGAGACTGCCACGCGCAGCTTGCGCCCGCCGGTGAAGACGTCGACAGTGCCGTCGTCATGGCGGGCGAGGAAGACGCCGTAGCCGCTCGGCGGCTGCGCCAGGCGGTCGACCTCCTCTTTCAGCGTCACGATCTGGGCCCGCGCCTCCTTGAGGGTGGCGACGAGCCGCTCGTTGTTTTCGGTCAGCCGGGCAATCTGCGCCTGCGCTGCGGCGAGCCGCTCCTCGAGCTGTCGCACGTGTCGCGGGGTCTCCGTCAGCTTGCGCCGCACCAGGGCGAGTTCCTCTTGAAGAAACGCGACCTGCGTGGAGAGATCGTGGGCGTCCTTCTCCCATCGTGCGGCGCGCGTCTCCGCGTCGTCGCTGCGTGCCACGTCCCACCTCCCCGGGGGCTTTGAACGTTGTGCTCTAACACTAACTGCTCTTCGGCGGTTCGGGCCCCCTCGAACACGTGCGCCACAGGGTGTTTACAAATCCGAGTCGCTTCAAGGGCCCTATCCAGTACCCTTTCAGCCCTCACTGCGGCGTGTGTCACGGCCCCCTCCACGCTTTCGGGCGGGTCGGGTAGCGTCGGTGGGGTGAGCGTGGAGACTACCCAGGACAGCTTGGACGTGTGGGTCGACCAGGACCTGTGCACCGGCGACGGCCTGTGTGTGCAGTATGCCCCGGAGGTCTTCGAGTTCGACGTCGACGGCCTGGCGTACGTCAAGGGGCCGGACGGCGAGCTGCAACTGGCGCCCGGTTCGCGGGTCGGCGTGCCCTCCCACCTGCGGCTGGAGGTCATCGACGCGGCCAAGGAGTGTCCCGGTGACTGCATCCACGTGCACCGCCGCGAAGACGGCGTGCCGGTCGCCGGGCCGAACGCCGAGGACTGAGGCGTTCGTTTTCCGGCCGCGCTTTGCGCGGGACGGCCATCGGCCCCGCTCGGCGGGGCCCGGCCGCGCTCTGCGCGGCTGTGTTCGGACCGTAAGCAGCGGCGGACCTGGCAGGGAGGCCCCCCGGGGCCGACCGGTCACTGGCGGGAGCAACGGTCCGCAGTCCCGCGGACCCGAGTCTTGAATTTCGCATTGTGCCTATTCAGGCGGGTTCACTCACAGCATCGGCTTGCCGACGAGTGAACTGACCAGCCGGGCGAACTCCTCCAGGCGGGCGATCTGGCCGGCGCCGCCGTCGTCGAGGGTCTTGCCGAAGCGCAGGGCGTCGTGGCGGATGACCGAGCCCGCCTCCTCGGCCGCCACGTTCGCCTCGTCGAGCGACGTGAGCAGCAGATACACGTCGACGCTGTCGACGCGGTGCGTGCCGTTCGGGTTGCGGCTGATCCGGCGGCGGCAGCCGACCTCGGTCACCGCCGAGAGGGCCACCACCCGCAGCGACGAGGTCATCGAGCCCGGCGGGGCCTCCTCCGGCGGGATGTCCTCGCCGTGCCACAGGATGAGGCGGTTGCCGTCGCAGACCACGACCTCCTGCCAGACCCCGTTGACGTCGTTGACGAACCGCTCGAGGGTGAAGCCGAGCACGCTCTGCCCGCGCAGGACGCCGGCCATCGCGTCGAGCGCTATGTCCGGATCGCGCAGGTATGCCCGGGCCGCCGACTCGAGGTCCGGGTACGGCGACCAGTCGGGAAAGACCGCGGGTAGGTCACTGAAGCTCGGTCGGCTCATGCCCCTCGGCCTCCTCGTCTCCCGTTGCGGCCGCGGCCGCCGCGAGCCGCCGGGCCGCGTACGCCTCGGCGCCCTTGCTCGGTTTGCGCCGGCGCGGCGGCGCGGTGACACCGGGTGCCAGCTTGCGGGCGCTGACCAGGAACGCCGTGTGGGCGATCATGCGGTGGTCGGGCCGGACGGCCAGGCCCTCCGCGTGCCAGTCCCGCACCAGACTCTCCCATGCCCGAGGCTCGGTGTACCCGCCATCCTCGCGCAAGGCCTCCACCAATTCCGACAATTGCGGCGTTGTCGCCACATAGCCGATGAACACGCCGCCGGGGATCAGCGCCCGCGAGACGAGCGGCAGGATCTCCCACGGCGTGAGCATGTCCAGGATTATCCGATCAAACCCGGCATCCTCGCATCCGGCCACGTCACCGACCCGCAGGGTCCACCCCGGCTGCGGGCCGAGGAACGCCTCGACGTTGCGCCGGGCGATGGCCGCGAAGTCCTCCCGCATCTCGTAGGACGTCACCGACCCCGCAGGCCCCACCGCCCGCAGGAGTGAGCAGGTCAGCGCGCCGGAGCCGGCCCCGGCCTCGAGGACGCGGGCGCCCGGGAAGATGTCGCCCATGGCCACGATCTGTGCGGCGTCCTTGGGGTAGATGACCTGGGCGCCGCGGGGCATCGACAGCACGTAGTCGGACAGCAGCGGGCGCAGGGCCAGGTAGCCGGTGCCGCCGATGCTGACCACGCTGCCGTCGGGTGCGCCGATCAGCTCGTCGTGGTTGAGCCGGCCGCGGTGGGTGTGGAACTCCTTGCCCGGCTCCAGCACGATGGTGTGCATCCGGCCCTTGGGGTCGGTGAGCTGCACGCGGTCGCCGGGGGTGAACGGTCCCCTCCGGATGACGGCGGACTGGGGCTGGACCCCGGCAGATGGACCACTGCCGACGGCTGTAGGGGCTTCCACGGTCACGTGCTGTTCCTCCGGGCGGTCGGATGCCGTGGCCGCCGGTTGGGGGCCACGAGGGCAAGGAGCTCGGCGCCGCGCAGGACGCCGTGCACATCCTCCCCGGTGACCACCAGGTAGTCGCCGCCCGGGTCGTCCCGGATGGCCTGCAGCAGCTCGGCGCCCCGCAGGTCGCCCGTGAGCACGTGATCCTCGTCGATGCGCCGGGTGACGTCGCCGACGGGGACCCAGGGGCGCCGCTCGGCCGGCACCGCCCGGGCCGACGCGCCGTGCAGGAACCCGACGAGGCTCCCGGCCCCGTCCACGACCGCGACCACCGGCCGGCGCTCGTTGTCGCCGAGCGCGGCGATCCGGTCGGCCTCGGCCAGCGGGGTCGGCTGCGTGACGGCGACGATCGGCCGGGCCAGCTCGCGCGCGCTGAACGGCGGCAGCTTGCCCACGGCCTTCGCGTGCCGGATGGCCTGCCCCGCCCCGACCCACATGGTCAGGGCCACGAGCAGGGTGAAGAGGATGCCGAAGTACCCGTGGACGAGGGGCGACCACAGCAGCAGGACGGCCACGGCGGCGGTACCGAGGGCCAGGAGCCGCCCGACCCACCCGGCCACGATCCGCCCGGTGTTGGCGTCCCCGGTCAGCTTCCACACGAGCGCCTGCAGGGCCCGGCCGCCGTCGAGCGGCAGCCCGGGCAGCGCGTTGAAGACCGCGACGACGATGTTGGACAGGGCCAGCTGGAACGCGAACGTCTCGGCGAGCCCGCCCGGCGGCAGCACCGCGGCGGCCCCGGCCGCGAGCAGCCCGATCGCCAGGGAGACGGCCGGCCCGGCGAGGGAGACGTAGAGCTCGACGCCGGGGCGCGGCGCCTCCTTCTCCATCTCGGTGTAGCCGCCGAGCATCTCCAGGGTGATCCCCCGCACACCGATCCCGCTGTGCCGGCTCGTGAAGGCGTGCCCGAGCTCGTGGAGCAGCACAGAGATCAACAGACACACCACGAACCCGAACCCGACGGCCAGCCCGGCGGTGAGGGTGAGCGCCTCGGAGCGGCTGGAGAGGTACTGGCCATACGTGATCGTGATCAGCGCGGCGAGCAGCAGCCACGAGGGCGCCAGGAAGATCGGGACGCCGGCGATCCGGCCCAGCCGGATGCCCGAGCCGCGCTCCTGGGGCTCCGGCCGGGCCTTCGGCGACGCCGGCGCGGATGCCGTGCGGTGTTCGTCCATTGCCCCCGATGCTACGTGGAAAGAAGGGCGAAACCAGTTTTTGTCGTACCCCCCGTTTAACCTCTGGGGCATGACGGTGCCCGTTACCTCCGCCCCCGAGGCCGCCCTGCCTACTTTGTCGCCGTCGCGCGCCGCCGACTTCAAGACCTGCCCGCTGCTCTACCGGTTCCGCACCATCGACCGCCTGCCGGAGCGCCCGACCCCCGACCAGGCCCGCGGCACGCTTGTCCACGCCGTGCTCGAGGTCCTGTTCGACTCCCCGGCCGGCTCCCGGACCCTGGAGCAGGCCGCCGCCCTGACCGCCCCGCAGTGGGCCCGGCTCGTCGAGGAGGAGCCGGAGCTGGCGTCGATCTTCACGGGCAGCGCTCTGACGCTCGAGCAGTTCCTGGTCGAGGCCCGGGAGCTGCTGGGGGGCTACTTCTCCCTCGAGGACCCCAACCGTCTGGAGCCCGCGGACCGGGAGGCGTATGTGGAGGCCACCGTCGACGAACGGCTGGTCATCCGCGGCATCATCGACCGGCTCGACGTGTCCCCGGCCGGGGACGTCCGCGTGGTCGACTACAAGACGGGCGGGGCGCCGCGGGAGGCGTTCGAGGCCCGGGCCATGTTCCAGCTGAAGTTCTATGCGCTGGTGCTGTGGCGGACCCGCGGGGTGGTGCCTCGGGTGCTGCGGCTGATGTACCTGCGGGATCAGGAGGTCTGCGACTTCGCGCCGGACGCGGACGACCTGGTCCGGTTCGAGCGGACGTTGCTGGCGCTGTGGCAGGCGATCGAGGCGGCCACGGCGTCCCGGGACTTCCGCCCGAAGCCGTCGCGGCTGTGCGCGTGGTGCTCGCACCAGGCGCTGTGCCCGTCCTACGGCGGGACTCCCCCGGCGTTCCCGGAGCCACGCGTCCCGGTGGATTCGGTGGTTGTCGAGCGGGACTGACCCCCGGGGGGTTCGCGCGGTCGAGCTCAGGGCCCGGGGGTGAGCGGCCCGCGGATGTGGCTGGGCGAGCGGGTGCCTCAGCGGCCGGGCCTCACTCACTCACCACCGGCTTCGACGCGGCGCAACGGGGTGCGGCGGCGTCCGGCGGCCTGGCGACGACAGCCCGGATCGTGCCTCATGACCAGGGGCCGCGAGTCACACCTGGTCGAGCGGCCGGGCATCTCCTCGGCGGCGGCGAGCAACGAGGTCGCGGGGAAGGTGGCCTCACCGGCTTCAGGTGGCGAAGTCCAGCTCCACCTCGTCGGATCGCCGGCACTCGCAGGGCGGGGTGAGCGCGTAGTCGGCGTCCGGGTCGGGGCGGCCGGAGCGCAGGCGGTCGCCCCGGGCGTCGGGCATCTCGTGGACGGCGCCGGTGCGGCGGCGGCTCGGGTCGGCCTGCGGCGGGATCGTCACGCGAAACTCGGCGCCGGCCGCGGGCAGGTCCGGCCGCGGGTAGCACTCGCTGTGGTTGCCGCCGACGTCATGGACTTCGAGGACGGACCAGTACCTATGGGCGGCGGACCTCGGTGCACACCACGACGGCGCGGTGGCCGGCCGGTCCGGTGGCGATCAGCACCGACGGGCCGCTGTTCGTGTTCGGGGCGCGGCTGGACACGACGGGACCGGGCGCACCGTCAGCAGCATCGGAGGAACCACCCCGATGCGAAGGAGCGCCATGACCGAACCCCATCGACACCCCGCGACCCGCCGCCGCGCCGGCCCGGGTCATCCTTGGCGCGTGGCGGGTCGTCCTTGAGGATGAGAGGCTGTCGCGCGCGGCGATGAACGCGGGGCGCCTCGGGGCCGATACCGTCGGAGTGTGGGTGCGGTGAGGCGGTTCTTCGGGCGGCGGGGGGACCCGTTCGCGCAGGATGTCGTGCTCGCGCTGGCCTGGCTGGCGGTCGGGGCGTTCTTCGAGGTCGTGGCGCAGCAGGCGTTCGGGGTGTCGGACCCCGGGGCGCAGTTCGTCTACGACGCGCTCGGGCTCGTGGCCGTGGCGATCCGGCGGCGGGCGCTGTGGGTGGCGGTGGCCTGGACCGGGCTGCACATCCTCGTGCCGTTCTTCGTCGGGTGGGACCTCGTCAACGGCGGGATCGCCGTCATTGTCGTCACCTATACCGCGGCCGCGAATCTGCCCATTCGGCAGGCGTTTCTGGCCGCGGCCGCCATGTGGGCGCCCGGTATCGTATTCGCTGTCGTGTTCGGGCGCACCGGGGGCACCGCGTTCTATCCGGACACCAAAATCTTCGTGCTGTTCAATTTGATGAGCGCGCTGGTGTGTTTCACCGTCGGGCGGACCGTGGCCACCCGGCGGGCGTATATCGCGGCCCTGGAGGATCGGGCCCGGACGGCGGAGAATACGCAGGCGGCGCTCACCGAGAAGGCGGTGGCCGAGGAGCGGCGGCGCATCGCCCGGGAGCTGCACGACGTCGTGGCGCACCACGTGAGCGTCATGGGGGTGCTGGCCACCGGGTCACGGCGGATGCTCGGGCGCGACCCGGCCGCCGCCGACGAGGCCCTGGCCACGATCGAGGAGACCGGGCGGACGGCGCTGCGGGAGATGCGGCGGCTGCTCAGCGTGCTGCGGACCGCGACCGAGCCGGCCGGGGAGCTGGCGCCGCAGCCGGGGCTCGGCGGGATCGAGGGTCTGGTCGAGCAGATCCGGGAGGCCGGGCTGCCGGCCTCGCTGCACGTGAGCGGGGAGCCGGGAATTCTCGACCCGGGGGTTTCATTGACGCTGTATCGCATTGTTCAGGAAGCGCTCACGAATGCGCTCAAACATGCGGGAGCGGCGACTGTCGAAGTGCGGCTCTCGTTCACGCCGGCCGACGTGACGGTGGAGATCTGCGATACCGGGCGCGGGCCGCAGCTGGGCACGGCGGCGGTCGGGCACGGATTGCTGGGCATGCGCGAGCGCGTGATGTTGTACGGCGGGACCCTGCGGACCGGGCCGCGGCCCGGTGGCGGATATCGTGTGCATGCACGCATTCCGATTGAGGCGCCGGTAGAGAGGCAGTTGGCGAATTGAGCGAGGCCCGACCGATCCGGCTGTTGCTCGCCGACGACCAGCCGCTGCTGCGCACCGGGTTCCGGATGGTGCTCGGCGGCGAGCCCGACCTGGACATCGTGGCCGAGGCCGGTGACGGGGTCGAGGCGGTCGAGCTGGCCCGGCGGCTGCTGCCCGACGTGGTGCTGATGGACATAAGGATGCCGCGGATGGACGGGGTGGCGGCGACCAGGGCGATCGTCGATGCCAAGCTGCCGGTCCGGGTGCTCATCCTGACCACGTTCGACCTGGACGAGTACGTCGTCGGGGCGTTGCGGGCCGGGGCCAGCGGGTTCCTCGCCAAGGACGTGCCGGCCGACGACCTGGTCATCGCCATCCGGACGGTGGCCGCCGGCGAGGCCGTCGTCGCTCCGCGGATCCTCAAGCGGCTGCTGGACAAGTTCGCCGACGCGCTGCCGGACCCGTCCGCGCAGCCCCCGCGTGACCTGCGGGTCCTCACCGATCGCGAGCGCGAGGTGCTGGTACAACTGGCGCGGGGTCTGTCGAATGCGGAGATCGCGCGGGCACTGTCCGTGAGCGAGACGACGGTCAAGACGCACGTGGGGCATGTGCTGACGAAGCTCGGTCTCCGCGATCGGGTGCAGGCCGTCGTCCTCGCGTACGAGACGGGACTGGTCCGCCCCGGGTCGTGAGGTCGTTCTCGGGGACGAGTTTCCGGGCGCGGCGCGGCCTTAGCGTGAAGTGGACAACGAGGACCACTCCACGAGGGGGAACGAGCGTGACCACGAACGTCACGGCTGGAGGCGGCATCGCCGCCCGTGCGGCCGACGTCTGGAAGGTGTACGGCAGCGGCGAGGCTCAGGTCATCGCGCTGCACGGGGTGAGCGTCGAGCTGGAGCGCGGGCACTTCACCGCGATCATGGGGCCGTCCGGGTCCGGGAAGTCGACACTGATGCACACGCTCGCGGGCCTCGACTCGGTCACCCGCGGCGACATCTTCGTCGGTGACACCCGGCTCACCGGGATGTCGGACAAGGCGCTCACCGATCTGCGCCGGACCAAGGTCGGCTTCATCTTCCAGCAGTTCAACCTGCTGCCGACGCTGACCGCCGAGGAGAACATCCTGCTGCCGCTGTCGATCGCGGGGCGCAAGCCGGACAGCGCGTGGTTCGACACCGTCATCAAGACGGTCGGGCTCAGCGACCGGCTCGGGCACCGGCCCAGCCAGCTCTCCGGCGGTCAGCAGCAGCGGGTGGCGTGCGCCCGGGCCCTGGTCTCCCGGCCCGAGGTGATCTTCGCCGACGAGCCGACCGGCAACCTGGACTCCCGCTCCGGCGCCGAGGTGCTGTCGTTCCTGCGCAACTCGGTGCGGGAGTTCGGCCAGACGATCGTCATGGTGACCCACGACCCGAACGCGGCCTCCTACGCCGACCGGGTCATCTTCCTGGCCGACGGCCGCATCGTCGACGAGCTGCGCGACCCGACCGCGGAGGCGGTGCTCGACAAGCTCAAGGGCCTCGACAGCGCCGGCTCCATGGACCTGGCCCCGGCTCGGCTCGCGGACGAGGTGGCCTGACCGCCATGTTCAAGGCGACGCTGAAGAGCCTGCTGGCGCGCAAGCTGCGGCTGACGCTGTCGACCCTCGCGGTCGTGCTGTCGGTCATGTTCGTGTCCGGCTCGCTCGTGCTCACCGACACGCTCGGGCGCACCTTCGACAACCTGTTCGCCAACGTCTACACGTACACCGACGTGCAGGTGAACGCGAAGCCCCCGGTCCAGCAGGACGGCGGCAGCAACGACAGCACACCGTTCCCGGCGGCGACCGTCGACAAGATCAAGGCGATGCCGGGCGTGGCCGACGCCACCGGCGGGGTGTTCCTCAACGGCGCGACCCCGATCGGCAAGAACGGCAAGGTCATCGTCAACCAGACCCTCCAGCAGTTCGGCGGGGGCTGGAACGGCGAGGACCAGCTCGTGCACCTGTACCAGGGCCGGGGCCCGCAGACGGACAGCGAGATCGTCATCAACAACGGCCTGGCGACGACCGCGAACGTCAAGGTCGGCGACACCATGGACGTCATCACCCGCGACCAGCAGCGCGCCACCTACACGATCGTGGGCACGATGCAGTACGCCGGTGGCCGGGACTCGATGGCCGGCGAGAGCGCGATCTTCTTCACCATCGCCAAGGCGCAGTCCGCGATGCTGGGGGCGCCCGGGGAGTACAACTCCGTCGATGTGAAGGCGGCGGCCGGAGTCAGCGACGAGCAGCTGCGGGACACGGTCAGGGCGGGCCTCGGCGACCAGTTCGTCGTCAAGACCGGCAAGGAGCTCTCCGAGGAGTCGAGCGCGGGCATCAAGAACCTTCTGAAGTACGTCAACTACTTCCTGCTCGGCTTCGGCGCCGTGGCCCTGCTCGTGGGCGTGTTCCTGATCCTCAACACGTTCTCGATCATCGTCGCCCAGCGCACGCAGGAGCTGGCCCTGCTGCGGGCCATGGGGGCGGCCCGGGGCCAGATCCTGCGCTCGGTACTCCTCGAGGCCGTGCTGATCGGCGTGGTCGGCTCGGTCTTCGGCTTCCTGGTCGGGCTCGGCCTCGGCGCGCTGGGGGCGCGCGGGTTCGTCAGCCTGGCCGACGGCGCCCAGGTCGCGAGCCTGGGCTTCCCGCCCTCGGCGATCATCGCGTCGTTCGTGATCGGCATCGGCGTGACGGTGGTCGCGGCCCTCATGCCGGCGCTGAAGGCGTCGCGGGTCGCCCCGATCGCGGCGATGCGGGAGTCGGCCACGCCCGACCGCCCGCTGACCCGGCTCACCATCGCCGGCGCGGTCGTCACCGCCCTGTCGGCCGGCGCGCTGATCTGGGGCCTGGCCGGGGCCGGTGACGCCACGCTGCTGCTGGTCTTCGGCGGTGTGCTCGGCGTGATCATCGGCGTCGCGCTGCTGACCCCGATCATCTCCCGGCCGCTCGTCGCCGCGCTCGGTGCGGCACTGTCCTGGTCGGTGCCGGGCAAGCTCGGGCGGCGCAACTCCTCCCGCAACCCGCGCCGCACCGCGATCACGGCCGGCGCGGTCATGGTCGGCATCGCGATCGTGACGGCGATCAGCACCATCTTCAGCTCGCTGTCCACGGCGCTCGGCGACGAGCTCAACAAGCAGCTCGCCGCCGACGTCATCGTGCTGGGCCAGTCCTCCACGCCCGACGTGCCGGCCGTCATCACCGACGAGCAGCTCAAGGGGCTCGAGGCGCTGCCGCAGGCGCAGACCGTCGCCGCGGCCGCCACCGGCGCGGTGCTGGTCGGCGACAAGCCGGACTTCGTCGCCTCCTACGTGGACCCGGCCGCCGTCGCGACAGTGCTCAAGGTGAAGGCCGAGGAGGGCCGCATCGACCGGCTCGGCCCGGGCGAGTTCCTCGTGGACCGCAAGACCGCCGACGCCCGCAAGTACAAGCTCGGCGACACGATCGACGTGACGTTCGCCAAGGGCCAGCACAAGACGCTGACGCTCGTCGGCATCTCGAGCGCGTCGAGCGTCAGCAGCGGCGGGATCGTCGTGGACTACGCCGACGCCCGGGAGGGCTTCGCGTTCCCGCAGGCGTCGCAGGCCTTCATCGCGATCAGGGACGGCACCTCGGCGACGGGGGTCAAGGACGCCGTCAACGAGGTGCTGAAGGACAACCCGAAGGTCCAGGCGTACACCAAGGACGAGTTCATCAGCACCAACCAGCAGGGGCTCGACTCGGTCCTGGTCATCGTCCAGCTCCTGCTGCTGATCGCGCTGTTCATCTCGGTGCTCGGCGTCATCAACACGCTGCTGCTGTCGGTCATCGAACGGACCCGGGAGCTGGGCATGCTGCGGGCCGTCGGCCTGCGCCGGGGCCAGACCTGGCAGATGGTGACCACGGAGTCGATAGTCATCACCGTCTTCGGCACCGTGCTGGGCCTCGCGGTCGGCGCCGGGCTGGGCGCGGCGATCGTCACGGCGCTGAAGGACGTCGTCGGGTTCGGCGCGGTCACCCTGCCGTGGGGACTCATGGTGGCGTACTTCTTCGTCTCGATCCTCGTCGGCGCCATCGCGGGTCTCATCCCGTCGGTGCGGGCGGTGCGCCTGAACGTCCTGGGTGCGATCGCATACGAGTAGGTCCTGCTCGGCGTGCGTGTCTGAGAAAGCTGTGCGGAGCCCGGGTCGGGGTCATCCCTGACCCGGGCTCCGGGCTGCTCCCCACCTGAATATCCGTGGCCGCGTCTACCTGCAGGTGGACGCTTCTTCCCCCGGCGGCCGAGACGATATGGGCACACCATTCACCAGGGGGAATCATGACTGCATCGGTTGCGACGCGCACCGAGGTGGCCGCGAAGGCGGTCGACGTCTGGAAGGTCTACGGCTCCGGCGAGGCGCAGGTCAACGCGCTCGCGGGAGTGTCGGTGGAGCTGGAGAAGGGCCGTTTCACGGCGATCATGGGCCCGTCCGGCTCCGGCAAGTCGACACTCATGCACTGCCTCGCCGGGCTCGACGCCGTGACCCGCGGGCAGGTGTACGTCGGCGACACGAAGATCACCGACCTGTCCGACCGGGGGCTGACGAACCTGCGGCGCAACAAGGTCGGCTTCATCTTCCAGCAGTTCAACCTGCTGCCGACGCTGACCGCCGAGGAGAACATCCTGCTGCCGCTGTCCATCGGCGGGCGCAAGGCGGACCCGGCCTGGTACAGCACCGTCATCGACACGGTCGGCCTGCGCGACCGGCTCTCGCACCGCCCGAGCCAGCTCTCCGGCGGCCAGCAGCAGCGCGTCGCCTGCGCCCGGGCCCTGGTCTCCCGGCCCGAGGTCATCTTCGCCGACGAGCCCACCGGCAACCTCGACTCGCGCTCCGGCGCCGAGGTCCTGTCGTTCCTGCGCAACTCGGTCCGCGACTTCGGCCAGACGATCGTCATGGTGACCCACGACCCGGTCGCCGCCTCCTACGCCGACCGCGTCGTCTTCCTCGCCGACGGCCACATCGTCGACGAGCTCCACGCCCCGACCGCCGACGCCGTCCTCGACCGGCTGAAGCGCCTCGACACCGCAGCCGGCAAGGTGGCCTGAACACCATGCTGAAGGCCACCCTCAAGAGCCTGCTGTCGCGCAAGCTGCGCCTGACGCTCTCCGGGCTCGCGGTCGTGCTGGGCGTCATGTTCGTGTCGGGCGCGTTCGTGCTCACCGACACCCTGCAGCGCTCGTTCGACAGCCTCTTCTCGTCGGTGTACTCGGGCATCGACGTGCAGGTCACCAAGAAGCCGGCGCTGACCGCGGCCGGCTTCGACGGCCCCGACTCGCAGGCCGCCACCATCCCCGCGGCCGAGGTCGACAAGGTCAAGGCGGTCGCCGGTGTGGCCGGCGTGACAGCGAACGCCTCCACCGACGGCGCCCGGGTGATCGGCTCCGACGGCAAGGTCGTCACCACGTTCGGCCCGCCACGCCTCGGCGAGAACTGGGTGGGCGAGACGGACCAGCTCAAGCTGCGCGAGGGCCGGGCCCCGAGCGCCGACAACGAGATCGTCGTCAACAAGGCCCTGGCCGACGCGGCGAAGATCAAGGTCGGCGACGACGTCGGCGTGCTCACCCTGCAGCCGAAGAAGACCTTCAAGCTCGTGGGCGTCTTCGGCTACAGCGGCGACCGCGACTCCCTCGGCGGCTCGCTCGAGGTCATGTTCACCACCCCTGTCGCCCAGGAGCTCATGCTCGGTCAGCCGGGCGTCTTCAGCAGCATCGACGTGCGGGCCGGACCCGGCGTCACCCCCGAGCAGGTGCGCGACCGGGTCACCGCCGCCCTCGGCGACGGCTACCAGGTCAAGACCGGCAAGCAGCTCTCCGACGAGACGTCCAAGGACTTCCAGCAGGGCCTCGGCTTCTTCAACAACATCCTGCTCGGCTTCGCCGGCGTGGCGCTGTTCGTCGGGACGTTCCTGATCCTCAACACGTTCTCGATCATCGTCGCGCAGCGGACCCGCGAGCTGGCCCTCATGCGGGCCCTCGGCGGCAGCCGCGGCCAGACGCTCGGCTCGGTGCTCACCGAGGCGGTCGTCATCGGCCTGTTCGGCTCCCTGTTCGGCCTCGCCGCCGGCATCGGCATCGGGTCGCTGCTGGCCCTGCTCTTCGGCAACGTCACAGGCGTGCCGCTGGCGTCGATCGGCGTCCCGGCCGCGGCGGTCATCAGCTCGTTCGTCGTCGGCATGCTCGTCACGATCGTGGCCGCGATCATGCCGGCCCTGCGGGCCAGCCGGATCGCGCCGATCGCCGCGCTGCAGGAGGTGTCCACGCCCGACCGGCCGCTGACGAAGCTCACGGTCAGCGGCGCGCTCGTCGGCGCGGCCGGCGGCACCCTGCTCGGCCTCGGCCTGAACGGCACCGGCAGCGACAACACCACGCTGTGGCTGATCCTCGGCGGCGTGCTGATCACGTTCATCGGCGTCGCGCTGCTCACCCCGCTGCTGTCCCGGCCGATCGTCGGCCTGCTCGGCCGGCTGTTCTCGTGGTCGGTCCCCGGCAAGCTGGGCCGGCTCAACTCCGGCCGCAACCCGCGCCGCACGGCGATCACCGCGGCCGCCCTCATGGTCGGCGTGGCCCTGATCACCGGCGTGAACGTCATCATCGCGTCGGCCAAGTCGAGCCTCAGCCAGCAGGCCGAGAAGGACGTCACCGTCGACCTGATCATCTCCGGTGACGGGGACCAGAACGGGCCGGCGACCTTCGACGCGGCCGTGATGACGGCGGCCGCGAAGATTCCCGGGGTCTCCAGCTCGGCGTCGGAGTACTGGGAGTACGGCCAGGTCGGCGCGGAGCGCCACTCGGTCTCCGCGGTGCCTGACGCGGCCGCCTGGGCGGGGATGTTCAAGCTCCAGGCCCAGCAGGGCGTGCTGCAGTTCACCGGCAAGGACCAGGCCATCCTCGACCCGGACACGGCCAAGGAGCACGGCCTGGCGGTCGGGCAGAGCGTGGACATGCGCTTCACCCACGGCGACGTGCACCACGTGACGGTGGTCGGCATCTACACGAAGAGCAACGTCGCCGGCGGCATCATCGTCTCGCCGGACATGATCCCGGACTTCCGCATCCAGCAGCCGTCGTGGGGCTACCTCAAGGTGGCCGCGGGCACCGCTGTCGCCGGCGTCCAGCAGCAGGTCGACGCCCTGCTGAAGGACAACCCGGAGGTCTCGGTGGCCAACCGCGCCGAGTACGTGGCGGCCCAGTCGGCCCAGTTCGACCAGCTGCTCACGATGATCCAGATGCTGCTGGCGCTGGCGATCCTCATCGCGATCCTCGGCATCATCAACACCCTCGCCCTGTCGGTGCTGGAGCGGACCCGCGAGCTGGGCCTGCTGCGGGCGGTCGGCATGCGCCGGGGCCAGACGATGCGGATGGTCACCGTGGAGGCGGTCGTCATCTCGGTCTTCGGCGGCCTGCTCGGCGTCGCGGTCGGCGTCGGCCTCGGCTCGTCGGTGGTCCAGGCGCTCAAGAGCGACGGCATCACCCAGCTGGCGTTCCCGTGGTCGCAGATGGCGACGTACCTCGCCTACGCGGCCCTGGCCGGCGTCATCGCCGCCGTCCTGCCGTCGATCCGCGCGGCCCGGGTCAACGTCCTGCAGGCCATCGCGCACGACTGACACGTCGATCGGGGGCGGGCGCCCGCGGCTGCGGCTGCGGGCGCCCGTTGTCAGGCGACGAGCTTGCGCAGGAAGTCGATGTCGACGTCGAGCAGTGAGCCGACGAGCGTCACGCCTTCAGGATCAAGAGCGACCTCACATGGTACCGCCAGCACGGCGCACCCGGCCGCCCGCGCACTGGTGATGCCGTTCGGGGAATCCTCCACCGCGACACAGCTGCGCGCCTCGGCACCCACCATCGCCGCGGCCGTGAGATAGGGCATCGGGTGCGGCTTGGTGCTGTCGACCTCGTCCCCGGCCACGATCGCGTCGAAGTGCTCGGCCCCGATCGTCAGCAGCGCCACGTCGACCAGATGCCGATGCGTGGCCGTCACCAGGGCCAGCGGCACACCCGCCGCCTTGAGCGCGCCGAGCAGCTCCTTCGCCCCCGGCCGCCACGGCACGCCCCCGCGGAACAGCTCCTTGACCCGCTCCTCCAGCCACACCACCGACTCGTCCATGGCCGCCCGCGTCACCGGCAGCCCGAGGTCGGCGTGCAGAATCCGCATCGAGTCGCTCATGTTCGTCCCGACCATCGCACGCCGCGCCCGCGCCGACAGCGCCCGCCCGTGGTGCTCGGAGAGCTCACTGAGCCCGATCTCCCAGACCTTCTCGCTGTCCACGAGGGTCCCGTCCATGTCGAAGAGCACCGCCTGCATCACCACACCGGCGATCCTGCCAACTCCTGGTTGCCGCAGCGGCCGGCGACCCCGGTTAGGTGCGCAAACTCACGACTCGCGGCCACCGCCCGCCGCCGGGCGCCGCGGTGCTCGAAGGCTGCCGGGCCGCCGCGGCGGGAGGCCGGCGGGTCAGCGGCCGGTGGAGCCGTCGAGATGCTCGCGGCGGCGGCCGGGAGTTCTGCCGGTTCGGCAACACCGTCACCGGATCGGCGGACTGATTCCGGGTCGGCTGTCGGGTTCACTGGCAGCCGTGATGGGGCGTGGGCCGCAGGGGCGGGTGCGGCTGGCGGTGTCGTCGGTCGAGGTGCTGGAGCCGGTGCGGCCGGGCGCGGGGTTCCGGCTCTCGGGGTCGGCGCGGCTGACCCGGGTCGTGCGGAACGTGGTTGACGGGATGGAGCTCGCATGGTGGGCGGACGGTCGGGTGCAGCCGTTTGCGCCGTCCACGTTCGCGGGGCGATGGGTGCGCGGCGGCGGTGTCTTCCGGTTCACGGCGGCGGCCGGGCATCCGAGTGGGGTGTGGGACACGTTCGACGGGGTGGTCCTCGACGGTGAGCCGGTGGTGCACATCGTGCACGTGCTCGGGGCGCGGGCGGTGGTCGCGTACGTCCGGGCCGTCTGCACCGTCCTGGGCGATGACCCGGGTGCGTGGGGCGAGCCCGAGCTGCCCGACGGGGCGCTGCCCAACGCCGCGCCCGAGTCCGCGCTCGACGTGGACTTTCCGTTCTATCGCGTCGCCGGCACCACCGAGCGGGGATTGGCGCTGGCCGGGCGGCTGGTGCTCAGCCCGCACGAGGGCGGGCGGTTCGGGTTCACCCTCGGGTGCCGGGACGAGGCCGGGTCCGCCATCGTGCTCTGGAACGGGCGGGACCTCGAGCGGGCCGGGCACGTCAGGGGTGCGCGGATCAGTGTCACCGCCCGGCGCGAGGGGCTGCCCGACTTCTCCGTGGACGGGCGGCGGATCCGGTTCGACGAGGCGTCGCTCGACTTCGGCTTCGAGCCCGGCGAGCACCGGGTCGGCGGGGTGTTGACGCTCGGCGACGAGCTGCGGCTGCCGTTCGCCGGGGTGCTGCGCGGGCGGGACGTGCAGCGGCTGCGGGAGCGCATCGCCCGCCCGGACGCGGCGGGGCCGTGGGTGGCGATGCTCGGGGCGGCCGGTGCGGTGGGCGGTCCGGCGCGGCCCGGTGCGCCCGGGCCGGCACTGGTGATGACCGGGCCGGACACGGTGGCGCGGCTGGCGCCGGCGCTCGACCTGCTCGTCGGGGTCGGACGGGTCGACGGCGGGGCCGGGTTCCAGGCGTGGCGGCGGGCGGCTGACCGGTACCCCATCCAGGATTTTGATCTTGACGATCGCGATGCGCTGCGGTTTCTGGGCCAGGATCTGGCGGTGGCCGGGCGGGCGGCGGAGGCGGCGCCGCTGATGCGGCGGGCGGCCGCGCTGCTGGCCGGGGGCGAGCCGGATCCGATCGGGCTGGCGCTGCTGCTGAACCACCAGGTCAACGTCGCGTTCGCCACCCGGGACTACCCGGGCCTGCTCGAGCACCTGCGGGCCGCGGTCGTGATGCGCGGGCGGCTCTCGTCGGCCGCGATGGTGCAGGACGCGATCAGGCCGATCGCCCGCACCCTCGAGCAGGCGCACGACGTGCTCGGCTCGTTCGCCGCCTACCTGGAGGCCGCCGCGCAGCGCGCGCCGGCCGGGGTCGCCGCCGCGTACCCGCCGCTCACCACCGCCGTGCGGGAGTCCCTCGACCTGCTGGCCGAGCTGCACCGGCGGGCCGACGGGCCGGCGAGCGGGCCCGACCCCGAGGACGCGGCGGCCATCGGCGCGCTGGCGGACGGGCTGGCCCGGGCGCCGCAGACGCTGAGCGCGCTCGCCGATCGGGCCCTGGCCGGCGGTGCGGGCGCGGTGGCCGCCGTGGCGCACCTGGTGGCCGCCCGCGACCGGCTGATCGGCATGTTCGCCAACGGGCGGTTCGCGGCCGCGGCGCCCGGCGCGATCGAGGACGCCGAGGCCCGCTTCCTCGACGCCGTGCACCGCGACGCGGCCGCGGTGCCGGGGCTCGACCTGCTGCTGCGCGTGCAGATGGAGACCGGGGTCGCCGTGCACTCGGCGGCGTTCCAGGTCGCCGAGTCGAGCCGGTACCTCACCCGGGCCGACCCCCTCGCCGCGCTGGCCGATCGGCGCGGCGGCAACCGGGACGGCGCCGCCCGGCTGGCCGGCTACGTGGAGCAGTGGCGCGGGCTGCTCGACCAGGACCGGGACCGCATCCTCGCCGTCGAGGGCGCGCTGGAGTTCTACGACGCGCTCGTCGGTCTGCTGCTCCAGCTGGGTGCGGTCGAGGAGGCGCTCGTCGCGGCCGAGCTGGCCCGGGCCCGGGCCACGGCCGACCTGCTCGGCGCGCCGGACGCCGCCGCCCCGGCCCCGGGCGTGGCCGAGATCCGCGCGACGGTGGCCCGGCTCGGGCACTGCGCGGTGGAGTACTTCGTGCGACCGGACGAGCTCGTCACCTGGGTGATCCGGCCGGACGGCGAGATCCGCTGCCACCGCCATCCGGTCCCGACCGGCCCGCTGCGCGACGCGGTCGCCGAGCTCGACCGGCTGATCGAGCGGCGCACCGGGTGTGCGGCCGGCGAGGTGGCCGCCGTCGAAGCGGCGATCACCGGGCTGCTCGACCGGCTCGGCGAGCACGTGTGGCGGCCGGTCGCCCCGCTGCTGCCGGACCACGGACCGGTCACCGTCATCCCGCACCTGTTCCTGCTGCGGGTGCCGTTCGCGGCCCTGCCCGACCGCGCCGGCGGCCGGCTGATCGAGCGGCGGGCCCTCACCACCGTGCCCGCGCTGTCGCTCGTGGACCGGCTGCTCGACCGGCGGCGGCCGGACGCCCGCGCCGGCGGCCTGCTCGCCCTGGTCGACCCCGAGCCCATGCCGAAGCCCGGGCTGGCCCCGCTGGCCTGGACGCGGCGGCACTTCGGCGACGTGGCCGCGCTGTTCCCGGCGGCCGGCCGCGACGTGCGCACCGGCGCCGCGGCGAGCTACGCGGCGCTGCGCGAGGCCGGCCCGGCGGCCGGGGTCGTCTTCCTGGCCACGCACGCCGAGGCGGCCGACGGGGCGCGGCCGGCCGCCGAGTCGTACGTCGCGCTGGCCCCGTCGGACGCCCACGACGGGCGGCTGGGCCTGGACGACATCGCCGGGCTCGGCCTCGACTCGCCGCTTGTCGTCCTCTCCGCCTGCCACAGCGGTGCCGGCCCGGTCACCGGCGACGGCGTGCTCGGCGTGAGCCGGGCGTTCCTCGTCGAGGGGGCGGGCGCGCTGCTGCTCACCCAGCACCGCGTGGTCGAGGAGGCCGCCCTGGGGCTGGCGTACGGGTTCCTCGAGCGCTGGCGGGCCGGGGCGCGCACCGACGAGGCGTTGCGCGCCGCGCTGTGCGACCTGCTCGCCGACTTCGCCGACGACACCGCGATGTGGCTGCCGTTCACGCTCTACGGGACCGGAGACTGACCCTTGATCGAGATCCCCGGCGGACCACTGCCCGACGACGCCGTCGCCGGGCACGAGACGCTGTACTCGCAGAGCCAGACCCTGGGCCCGGACGGCCGCCCCCGGCTGACCGCCGAGGGTGGGGTGCGGTTCGGCCGACCGGCCGTGTACCCCCTCACCCGCAACGACCTGACCGCCATGACCAGGCGCCGCCCCGACCTCGACGGCCGCGCGTTCGACATCGTCGAGTTCCCGTTCGACCTCGACCCGCTGCCGGGCCGGCGCCAGTACGCCCGGGCCGACTACGTCGTCACCGTGACCACGGCCGGCGTGGTCGCCCGGAGCCTGTGGCCGGCCGACGTCTCCGGCCCGGCCGACGTCGACCGGGCCCGCGTCTTCTCCGTCGGCGCCGACCTCGCGTTCGCCGGCCGGGCGGACCCGGACGGTCCGACCTTCCGGTACCGCGACCTCGAACCGGTCATCACCACCCGCGGCCTCGGGCAGAGCCTGTTCGGCTGGGCGTTCCACGCGCCACCCGGCCGCCCGCTGGCCACGAGCAGCCGCAGGGTGTTCGCCCTGCTGGAGCGCGCCCACGACGAGCCGGACCTGACCGGCACCCTGTTCGTCAGCACCCACGTCCACCGCCGGACCCTGCCCAGCGCCGGCCCGGTCGAGGCCCACACCCGCACCCGCCCGTTCCGCCTGGACACCGCCTACGGCACCTTCACGCTCGCCGAGCCCACCTGACCGTCGGCACCACCCATTGCCGCGATCGCCCGGCCGCCGGCCCACCGCTGCTGACGAGCGCCGCTACCCGGCGGTGGCGTGGCTGACGAGCCAGGGGCCGACGGTGTCGACGCTGCGGTCGATGATGCCCAGGTGGTCGGTGGCGGCCACGACGCCGGTGGTCGCCAGTGGGGCGTGGGCGGCCCACGCGGTCACCTTCGCGGCGTCGAAGACCTCGTCGTCGGCGCCGATCCAGACGCCGACGGGCTGGGGCGTGCGGGCGAGGACGGTGGCGCTGTCGCCGGCGTCCTGGGCCAGCGCCATCGCGGGGGTGTAGCGGCTCACCAGGCCGGCTCGGTCGATCTCCTCCTGGGTGTAGGCGAAGCTCACCGCGTAGGTGTGGGCGTCGAGCAGGCCGTTGCTCAGGACGTCGGCGATCAGCACCCGGTGGCTGAGGGTCACGAAGTTGGCGGCGCCGGACCGGCGTTCGGTGCCGGAGTGCAGGCCGAAGTCGGGGGCGAGGTAGACGTAGCCGGCGAGGTCCCGGGCGATGCGGTCCTCGCTGTTGAGGACCAGCCCGGCCCCGGCGGAGTGGCCGCCGGCGAACTCGGGCAGCGCCGGGTGGGCCCGCTTCACGAACGCCACCGCGGCCTGCGTGTCCGCGAACATGCGCCGCGGGCTGGGGGCGTCGCCCCGGCGGCCGCCGGACCGGCCGTGGCCGCGCATGTCGAAGAGGTAGGTGGCGATCCCGTACCGCGCGGCGAGCTGCCGGCCGAAGTCGAGGTAGCCGGCGCCCGCGTTGGCCCCGGAGCCGTGGTAGAACACGAGCGTGGCCACCGGATCGGCCGGGATGTCGGCGAAGTAGGCGAGCTTCGTCCCGTCCGACGCCGTGAGGTAGCCGGTCGGCTCCGGCTCGCCCGGTGTGCGGGCGCTCTGCGCGTTGCTGAGCCCCGAGGCCGCGGCCGACGCCGGGAGGTCGGGCGGCACCAGCGCCACCGCGACCGCCAGGCCGGTCAGGACGGCCAGGAGCGCGGCGGTGACGGCCACCGCCCGCCCGCCGCTGCGGCGTCGCCGCCACACCAGGACCCAGCTCAGCAGCCCGGCGGCGACCAGCGCCACGCCGAGCCCGGGCACCGGAGTATCGGCCTGCGGGCCGAGCTCGACGGTGCCGCCGACGACGAGGGCGTATCCGGCGAGTGTCGCAAGGACCCGGGCGGCGCTCACTGCGCGCTCCGGCGGCGCAGCTCGGCCTCGAGCGAGTCGCACCAGTCGATCGCCGCCTGCGCGAAGCCGATGCCGTGGCCGCGGATGAAGTCCGGGGTCGGCAGCGCCGCGGCCCGCTCCAGCGCGCTCCAGCCGGCGGCCGGCGTGACCGCCTCCAGGTGCTCGCGGAACTCGCGGAAGTACTGCCGCCGCTCGGCGACGAGCCGCAGCGCCTCCCCCGGATCGAGCTGCGCCGCGAACAGGATCTTCACCAGGTTCTCGTCGCGGATCTGCAGCGGCGCCGACGGTGCGCGCACCCAGTCCAGCAGCGCCCGGCGGCCCTGCGCGGTCAGCCGCCACACCTGTCGCGCCCGCGGCCCGCCGCCCTCGTCCACGGCCTCGATCAGCCCGCCGGCGGCGAGCAGCTTGAGCTGGGGATAGAGCTGGCCGTCGCTGACCCCCCAGAAGTACGAGACGGCCCGCCGGGCCGCCTCGCGGATCTCGTAGCCGGACCGCGGATGGGCGGCCAGGAACCCCAGAATCGTCCGCCCGGTGGGCGTCACCTCGTCGACCACGACGCTAACCCCTCTGCCAGAGCTATCTCTGCCAGAGACATTACGGCCGCAGACCACGCCGCGGCGACCACTGGCCGATAGCCGACAGCGGTGCCGGGCGCTCAGCGCCCGGCGGACCCGTCGATGGCCGCCCGCAGCTGGGCCGGGGGCATGCTGCCGGGGGCGGCGCCCCGGGTGGCGGCCTCGATGACCAGGCGGCGGGCGGTCTCGTTGGCCGGGGCCGGGGTGTCGTGCAGGCGGCCCAGCAGGACGATCTCGCCGTTGAGGTAGTCGGCCTCCACCTCGCCGGTCGCGCGGGCCAGGCTCTGCCAGGTCGAGCCGCCGCCCCGCTCCTGGCCGGCCACCGGAACCAGCTGCAAGAGGTCACCGCGGCGTTCCCGGTCCTCGGCCGCGCTGGCGTATTCGATGCCGGCCGCGCGCAGGACCGCCTCGCCCTCGGCCCGCAGGAGCGCGGCCAGCTCGTCGGCCGCCTCGGACCGGCCGCACAGCGCCTCGACGGCGTTGCCCAGGTTCATCAGGAGCTTGGTGTACTTGCGGCGCATGATGTCCGGGCGGGCCTCGCAGACGAAGCCGGCCTCGACGAGGTGGGCGGCGATCGCCTCGGCGCGCGGGTCGACACCGCCCGGGATGCGGCCTATGTCGAGGATGCCGGGGATCGGCGCGCACTGGGCCACGACGACACCGGGCTCGAGGTGGGCGGACGGCAGCATGACGCAGACGCCGTACACGTCGGGGAACAGGCGCAGCGCGGCGCGCTCGTTGGCGACGCCGTTCTGCAGGCACACCACCGGCGTGTCGCGGGGCAGCCGGGTCAGGAGCGACTCGGTGGAGTTGCTCTTCACGGCCAGCACGGCCACGTCGCCGGCGCGCCAGTCCACCTCGGCCGGCGTGGCGAACGCCGGGAGGTGGTGGCGGGAGTCGCCGCCCGCCTCACGCAGCAGCAGACCGTCGCGGCGGATCGCCTCCAGGTGGGCGCCGCGGGCGACAAGGGCGACGGCCGCGCCCGCGCCGGCCAGGCGGCCCGCGACGACACCGCCGACCGCGCCCGCTCCAATGATCACGAATCGCACGCCCCCGACCGTACCCACTCCGCCGGCCGGTTCCACATACGACGGCGACTCGTAGCGGCCGGGCGTGCTGGCACGAATGGGGGATCTCTTCTACGAGTCTGCCTAGTAGGTTGCTCACCAACAGCAGGGACCACACCCGGGAAAGAGGATACGGCGATGAGCGAGTACGGCGAGTTCTCGATGGGCCAGGAGTCGGGCGAGCTCGAGCAGCTGCACCAGGCCACCGGCGGCGAGCAGGACTACCAGTCGCAGTTCGGCGTGTACGAGGCCGACCACAACGCGGCCGAGTCGACCGACTTCGAGACCGGCAGGCACGTCGAGTTCGAGGGCGCGGACGGCTCGCGGTTCGAGTCGACCGACTTCACCAACTACTCTCACGACGCCGAGGAGTCCGACCACGTGTTCGCCGCCCAGGGCGGCGAGTCGATGCACAGCGCCGAGTTCTCCGAGCTCGACGCGCTGCGCGCGCAGTTCGGCACCAGCTTCGCGCAGGGCACCCGGCTCAGCACGGGCGACGGCCCGGACCTGTCGATCGCGTCCAGCTGAGGGGTTCACTACGACGGACGCTAGTAGTACTCTGTGGCTCGGCCGCGCCGGCAGGAATGCCCAACTACCCCTTGGTCGGACGCCGGCGCGGCCGTGATGCGCGAAAAGCCTACAAAACCAGGAACGTCCGCTCCAGTACCGCCAGCAGCGGCGGAGTCGTCACCCCGCCCGCACAGAGCGTGGCGACGGCGGCCCGCTGCAGCAGCGACAGGGGCCGCGGCGGGTCCAGCAGGCGGTGCATGCGCTCGAGGGCGTCGCCGCCGTCGAGGGCCAGGTCCGGCGCCGGGCCCGGCGAGCCGGCCAGCGCGACGAGCGCGCGGGCGAGGTCGAGGCGCTCGGCGGTGCGGGCCGCGGTGTCGTCGGCGCACATCTCGACCAGGCGGTCCACCTGGCGCGCGCCCAGCCGGAAGCACACGGCCCCCGGGAACGCCTGCGCGAGCATGCGCATCCACCGGGTCGCCTCGAAATGGCGGCCTTCGTGGTGCCCGCGCTCGTGGGCGAGTACCGCTGAAAGCTCCTCGGCCTGCAGACGGTCCACGGCGGCCGACGTGATGACGATGTCGGCCGGGCGGCCGGGCAGCCGCGGGCCGGGGACCAGGTAGGCCGCCGGCTCCGGGTGGGTCACCACCGTCGCGCCGGGCACCGCGTGGCTCGTCCCGGCCGCCCGCACCAGCAGCCGCAGCCGGCTGCGCAGCGAGCGGTGCGTCGTGTAGAGCCGGGCGGTGCTCAGGCCCAGCCGGGCGCCGAGCAGCACCAGTGCGGCCAGGCCGGCCAGCGCGATGGCCCGGGCCCGGCGGTCCTGGCGGCCCAGGAGCGCGTCGAGGCAGAAGTGCCAGGCGCCGGCCGCGAGGTCGTGGGCGCAGTCCCAGTACAGCACCAGCGTCAGCCCGGCCAGCAGCGCCGACAGCAGCACGCCCGCGCTCAGGGCCAGCCAGGCGACAACGCCGAGCCGGGGCGAGCGGGCCACCCAGCCCGCCGCGGCCAGCCGGGGCGCCGCGACCAGGGCGAGCGCGGTGCCGAACGCGACGAGCAGCAGCGGGCTCATCGCCCGCCGATCCGGCGCTCGAACGTGCTCAGCGCGGCCCGCAGCGCCGCCGCCTCGTCGAGCGTCATCCTCCCGACGAAGTGCGTGAGCGCCTCGAGCCGGTCACCGCTGTCGACGAGGGCCTCGTGCATCGTCCGGGCGACGTACTGGTCGCGGGTGAGCGCGGGGACGTACCGGTAGGCCCGGCCGTCCGGCTCGCGGGTCAGCCAGCCCTTGCGGAACAGGGTGTCCAGGACCGTCATCACCGTGGTGTACGCCAGGTCGCGGTGCCACCGCAGCTCGCTCATCGCCTCCCGGACGGTGGTCGGGCGGTCCCGCCGCCACAGCAGCTCCATCAGCGCCGCTTCCAGTTCACCGAACCCCTGCACGCGCCCTCCCCAGTTTTACTAGCGCGAATCGTACCGATGTCCGCCGTTTCGGGCAGTCGGCCGCCTCGCCGTTTTTCGCGGCTGCTGCTCGCGGCCGAGCGCCGGGCCACATGCTGGGAAGTGGCTACCGCCCGGGCCGCCGGGCCGCCGTAGGGTGCGTGCATGCAGGTGACTCAGTCCGCGAAGCTGGCCAACGTCTGTTACGACATCCGCGGACCGGTCATGGCCGCCGCCAAGCGCATGGAGGCCGACGGCCACCACATCCTGAAGCTCAACATCGGCAATCCGGCGCCGTTCGGCTTCGAGGCGCCGGAGGAGATCCTGCAGGACGTCATCCTGAACCTGCCCGCGGCGCACGGCTACGGCGACTCGAAGGGCCTGCTGTCGGCCCGGCGCGCGGTGGTGCAGTACTACCAGCAGAAGGACGTCACAGGGGTCGACATCGAGGACGTGTACCTCGGCAACGGCGTCTCCGAGCTCATCGTCATGGCGCTGCAGGCGCTGCTCGACAACGGCGACGAGGTGCTGATCCCCTCCCCCGACTACCCGCTGTGGACCGCGTCGGTCTCGCTGTGCGGCGGGCGGCCCGTGCACTACCTGTGTGACGAATCCAACGAGTGGATGCCCGACGTCGACGACATCGCGGCCAAGGTCACATCGCGCACCAAGGCGATCGTCGTGATCAACCCGAACAACCCGACGGGCGCCGTGTACAGCCGGGCGATGCTGGAGCGGATCGCCGAGGTCGCCCGCCGGCACAACCTGATCGTCTTCTCCGACGAGATCTACGACAAGATCCTCTTCGACGGCGCCACCCACGTCTCCACGGCCGCCGTCGCGCCGGACCTGTTCTCGATCACGTTCAACGGGCTGTCCAAGGCGTACCGGGTCGCCGGCTTCCGCACCGGCTGGATGGTGCTGGCCGGGCCGAAGTCGCACGCGACCTCGTACATCGAGGGGCTCGACGTGCTCGCCAACATGCGGCTGTGCCCCAACGTCCCGACGCAGCACGCGGTGCAGACGGCGCTGGGCGGCTACCAGTCGATCAACGACCTGGTCCTGCCGGGCGGGCGCCTGCTGGCGCAGCGCGACATCGCCTGGGAGATGCTCAACGCCATCCCCGGCGTCTCGTGCGTGAAGCCCCGGGGCGCGCTCTACATGTTCCCTCGCCTTGATCCCGAGGTGTACCCGATCAAGGACGACCTGCGGTTCGCGCTGGACTTCCTGAAGTCGGAGAAGGTCCTGGTCGTGCAGGGCACCGGCTTCAACTGGCACCACCCGGACCACTTCCGCATCGTCACGCTGCCGCGGGTGGCCGACCTGCAGGATGCGGTGGCCCGCCTCGGGCGCTTCCTCGCCACCTACGTCCAGGACTGAACCCGCGGGTTGACGACACTGCGGTGATCTGTTTCCCGACGCCGGGCCCGGCGCGGGATCTCTAACGTCAGACCGGACACCGAACGACCGGCATGACTCTTAGAGGAATACATACATCATGGGCCTTTTCAAGCAGTTCAAGGACATGCGTAACGTCGTCGCCGCGGCGCCGGACATGATCGCGCAGGCGCAGCAGACGAGCGCGGCCGCCCAGGCGTACGCGGCGCAGGCGCAGGCGTCCTACGGCATGCCCGCCGGCTACGGCTTCGCGCCGGGCGCGCCGGCCGGTGGGATCGCCGCCGGCGACCCGCGCCTCGCGCCGATCGCCGGGGTCGACCTCACCATGTACGCCCGGATCTCGAAGGCCGCCTCGCAGGAGGGCCTCAACGCCGACGGGCTGGTGCTCAAGGCGCAGAGCTACGGCGTGTCCGCGCAGGCGTGGCAGGAGGCCGCGACCGGCTGGCCGGCCCGCATGCGCGGCGACATGCAGCTGGCCGTGCACTACGGCAACCTGTTCGGCCAGGTCTGAGCACCGTGGGCTTCTTCAAGGACGTCCGCCGGCTGCAGCAGCAGGCGAACGAGATCAGCCGCACCTACGACCCGGCCGCGCAGATGCGGGCCGGCATGGCCCAGATGCAGCAGGCCCAGCTGTCGCTGCAGACCCAGACCGCCGACCTGGAGCTGCAGCGCACCGGCACCCCGGGCGCGGCGACGGTGCTGGCGCTGGCCGACACCGGCACCCGGATCAACATGGTGCCGCTGGTGCGGCTGACGCTGCTGGTGGAGCACGGGGGCCGGCCGCCGTACCCGGTCACGACCGAGACGATGCTGCCGCTGCACGCCTCGGCCCAGGCCGGCGTCGGGCAGCGGGTGGCGGTGCTCGTCGACCCGCAGCGGGCCGACCGCGTCCTGGTCCGCTGGGGCGTGCCGGTCTAACGTCCCTTCGGCTCGCGCGGGACGACTTCGACGACGGCGCCGGATGCGGTGTCGACGCGGTAGTGCCGTCCGGCCGGCAGCGGCCGCTCCAGGGGCCGCACACGCAGTTGCACGCCGTCCGGCGCGATCTCCCGGGCGGCGGCCAGCGCGTAGCCGTCGACGTCCAGGTCCGCGTCCTCGGCGTCCTCGGTCCGCGACACGGTGAGCGTGAAGCGGATCGCACCGGTGATCGCGTCGAAGACGAGCCGGTAGTGCTCGAGCGTCGCCGTCGCGTATCGCGGCAGCACCGGACCCGTCTGGAAGATCAGCCCGTTGACGCCGGCCCAGCCCTGCCCGACGTACACCCGGAAGCTCACCGCCGTGCAGTCGTCGTGCTCCGCCCGCGACCCGGCCGCGTACTCCCACGCCCCGGTCCCGCCGTGGCGGAACCCGACGAACGAGTGCGCGGCCACCGAGTAGTGCCCCGGCGCCGAGGGCACCTGCGGAAACGGGTAGGCGGGCGGCCGCACGTCGGACAGGCAGGCGACGGCGAGCACCCGGCAGCGCGGGATCCGCACGATGTGCTCACCGATGACGTAGGACTGCGCGGCGGGCGTGACGGAGTAGTCGAGGATGTTGTCGGCGGCGACGTCCGCACTGGCGATGAGGTCCATCCGGCCGTTGTAGCCCCGGTTCGGCGCCGTTACCCGCGACTGGCGTCTATACGACGTGCCATATCGTGAGTCGATGGGGTGGGAGGCGCTCGGGCAGTGGGGTGCGGACGCCGAGCGGGTCGAGCGGCTGGCCGGTGGTGTCGCCAACGACGTGTGGAGCGTGCGGGTCGGGGGCCGGCTCGCGGTCGGTCGGCTGGGCTCGCGCAGCGACGCGGACCTCGCGTGGGAGACCGGGCTGCTGGAGCACCTGGACCGCTCGGGGTTGACGGTGCCGGTGCCGATCCCCACCGCGGACGGGCGGCTGTTCGCCGGTGGGCTGGTGGTGATGACGTTCGTGGAGGGCGGGCCGCCCACGACGGCCGGCGACTGGCGGCGGGTGGCCGACGTGCTGCGGGAGCTGCACCGGCTGACGCTCGGGTGGCCGCAGCGGCCGGGGTGGCGCTCGTCCGGCGACCTGCTGCACGTCGTCCGCGGCACGCGGGTCGACCTCGACGCCATGCCCGCGGAGGCGGTCGCCCGCTGCCGGGCCGCGTGGGCGCGGCTCGCCGGGCGGCCGACGTGTGTCGTGCACGGCAATCCGGCCAATCCGGGCAACGTCCGGGTGACCGCGCAGCGGGTCGCGCTCATCGACTGGGACGAGACCCACGTCGACGTGCCCGACCTGGACCTGGTGCTGCCGGGCAACGCGGCCGGGCTCGACGACGCCGCGCTCGACGTCGCCGGGCAGGCGTCGGCGGCCTGGGAGGCCGCCGTCTGCTGGGGTGACGACTACGCCGTGCGCCGCCTGGCCGAGGTCCGGACCGCCTGAATCCGGCGGCCGGGCCGCTACCAGGCGCCGGTGGCCGAGGGCCCGGCCTGGCCGCCGCGGCGGCGCAGGTACTTCTCGAACTCCTGGGCGATCTCGTCGCCGGAGAGGGGTTGCAGGCCGGCGTCGCCGGAGCGCTCCTCCAGCTCACGGACGTACTCGGCCAGCTCGGCGTCCTGCTCGGCGGCCTGCTTGAGCCGCTCCTCCCACTCCGCCGACTCCTTGGCCAGGTCGCCGGTGGGCACGGGGATGTCCAGGATCTCCTCGACCCGGTGGAGCAGGGCGAGGGTGGCCTTCGGGCACGGCGGGTTGTTAGCGTAGTGGGGCACGTGCACCCAGAACGACACCGCTTCGAGGTCCGCGCGCAGGCAGGCGTCGTGCAGGACACCCACGATGCCGGTGGGGCCCTCGTAACGCGTGGGGATGAGGCCCAGGCGCTCGATGGTCTCCGCCGACGCTCCCGACGGCGCCGAACCGCTGACGGGCAGGGCTCGGGTGTACGGCACGTCGGCGAGCAGCGCGCCGAGGAGGACGACCCGGCTCACCTCGAGGGAGTGGCAGACCTCGAGGACCTCCTCGCAGAACGTGCGCCAGCGCATGCTCGGCTCGATCCCGCGGATCAGGACGATGTCGCGCTCGGCCTCCGGCGGGCGGGCCACCGAGAACCGGGTCGTGGGCCACTCGATGCGCCTGGTCTCGCCGTCGGACATGACCACTGTGGGCCGGTTGACCTGGAAGTCGTAGAAGTCCTCGGGGTCGAGCGAGGCGATGGTCTCCGCACCCCACTCCTGCTCGAGATGCTCGACGACGGCGGTCGACGCATCGGCAGCGTCGTTCCACCCTTCGAACGCGGCAATCGCGACAGGGGAGCGCAACACGGGCAGGCCGTCGAACTCGGTCACGGTCCCAGCCTACGTGGATGCCCGCGCAATGGCTTGCCAGCCTCGCGGGAGCGACCCAGATGAGAATGGATACACCCCGGTAACCCTGCGCGACGGGGCTCGGGTGATCTGTCACGCCCCGTAGCAGGGTTCACAAGATCTCCCGATAGCATCCGGGAATGCGAAACGGACGCAGGTCCTGGCTGCTCGCCTTCTCGGCGTTTTTCCTGGTCTTCGGCGCGTGGTGCTTCGCCGCGCCGTTCGACGGGCCCGCCGACGAGGTCCAGCACACCATCCGGGCCGCCGGGGTCGCCTCGTTCGACCCGGGGCAGATCTTCGCGGCTCCCGCGGTGGTGCCTGACGCGTTCGAAAAGCCCGGTATGGGGGCATATCAGCGGGTTCCGGAGGGTATGCAGGCGCACGCCGTGTGCTTCGGGTTCAAGCCCCAGGTCAGCGCGGCCTGTGCGGCCGGGCTCCGGGGCGGGCCGATCGGCGAGGTGCCCACCAGCGCCGGGCGGTACAACCCGCTGTACTACTTCGCGGTCGGGGTGCCGCTGCGGCTCCTGCCGAACTGGGGCGGGCTGGTCGTGGCCCGGCTGATCAGCTCGGCCATCTGCGCCGCGCTGCTCGCCTCCGCGTTCGTGTCGCTGCTGCGCTGGTCGCGCTACGGGCTCACGGCGGCGGCGCTGCTCGGCGTGGCCACGCCCATGCTGGCCCACCTGGCCGGCGGGGTGAACCCGAACTCGGTGGAGATCGCGGCCGGGATCGCGTTCTTCGCCGCCGGCATCCCGCTGCTGCTCGAACCGCCCGACCTCGTGGCCAAACGGCCCCTGGTGACGCTGCTCGGGATCAGCTCCGTGCTGCTGCTGACGCTGCGCTCGGCCGGGCCGGCCTGGTTCGCGTTCGCCTTCTTCGCGCTCGCCGTGCCGGTCCGGTGGGGGTGGCTGCGTGAGTACTGGCGGCTGCTGCGGGTCAAGCTGTGGACCGCCGGGGTCGTGCTGGCCGCGGTGCTCTCGGCCGCCTGGATCGTCGGCATGAAGACCGGTGAGCTCGTGCCGCCGCCGCCGGGGCTGTACGAGTTCAAGACCGGGGAAGCCATCGCGATCTACATCAACAGCTGGTGGATCTACCTCGAGGGCATGATCGGCGTCGCCGGCTGGTTCGACGTGCTCCTGTGGTCGCCGTTCTACCTCGTATGGGCGCTGATCGTCGGCGGGCTCGTCGTCCTCGGGGGCATGTTCGGCGACTGGACCATGCGCTGGCGATACCTCGTCATCCTGCTCGGCGGGGTCGCGCTGCCCGGGTTCCTGCAGGTGACCCAGGCCAACATGACCGGTTTCATCATCAACGGGCGGTACATGCTGCCGCTGCTGGCCGGGCTGCCGCTGCTGGCCGCGTGGACCCTGGAGCGCCGGCTCTTCGACGCGGCCCAGGCCCGGACCGTCGCCCGGACGATGACAATTTTCTTGCTCCCGGTACACCTGGTGCTGCTGGTCTGGGCCATGGTGCGGTGGCAGCGCGGGCTGCCGACGAACGCCGGGGTCGGCTGGTTCAACCCGCTCAAGGGCGACTGGCACCCGCCGACCGGCTCGGTCACCCCGCTGCTGATCATGGTCGTTGGGCTGCTGTTCGTCGCCGCCGTCTTCTGGCGCGTCCCGCACGACGAGTTCGTCACGCCGCTCGGCCGCGGGGAGGCGCCGGCGCTGGAGCCGGCCGGCAAAAGCGTGACCGAGAACCCCGACGTTCCCAGCCAGCGGGAGACCGGTACCGATACGTGGCGGGAATCGCGTACGCCCGGAGAAGATTCACCTAAGAAGGCCCGATAGCCTTTGGGGTATGCCGGATCTACTGAAGACGCTCGCTGAGCGGGTCCTGCTCGCCGACGGGGCGATGGGCACCATGCTGCAGGCGGCCGACCTCACCCTCGACGACTTCGAGGGGCACGAGGGCTGCAACGAGGTCCTCAACGTGACCCGCCCGGACGTGGTCCGCGGCGTGCACGAGGAGTACTTCGCGGCCGGGTCCGACGCCGTCGAGACGAACACGTTCGGCGCAAACCTGGCCAACCTCGGCGAATACGGCATCGAGTCGCGCATCCGCGAGCTGTCCCAGGCCGGCGCCCGGCTGGCCCGCGAGGCGGCCGACGCGCACAGCACGCCGGACCGGCCGCGCTTCGTGCTCGGCTCGATCGGCCCCGGCACCAAGCTGCCGACGCTCGGGCACGCCCCGTTCACCGCCCTGCGCGACGCGTACTTCGACAACGCCGCCGGGCTGATCGAGGGCGGCGCCGACGCGCTGATCATCGAGACCTGCCAGGACCTGCTCCAGACGAAGTCGGCGATCATCGGCGCGCAGCGGGCGTTCGCCGCCACCGGCGTCACCGTGCCGATCATCTGTCACGTCACCGTCGAGACGACCGGCACGATGCTGCTCGGCTCCGAGATCGGCGCCGCGCTGACCGCCCTGGAGCCGCTCGGCATCGACCTGATCGGGCTCAACTGCGCGACCGGGCCCGCCGAGATGAGCGAGCATCTGCGCTACCTCGCCCAGCACGCGACGATCCCCGTGTCGGTGATGCCCAACGCCGGGCTGCCCCAGCTGACCTCGAACGGCGCCTACTACCCGCTGACCCCGGCGGAGCTGGCCGAGGCGCTGCAGCGCTTCGTGCTCGAGTACGGCGCGGGGCTGGTCGGGGGCTGCTGCGGTACCACACCGGAGCACATCAGCGCCGTCGCCGCCCGGCTCGGGGCCCAGGCTCCGGTCGGGCGCACCCCGCAGATCGAGCCGGGCATCGCGAGCATCTACCACCACGTGCCGTTCCACCAGGACGCCAGCGTGCTCATGGTCGGCGAGCGGACGAACGCCAACGGCTCCAAGGCGTTCCGCGAGGCGATGCTCGCCGCCGACTACCAGGCCTGCGTCGAGATCGCCCGCCAGCAGGCCCGCGACGGCTCGCACATGCTCGACCTCAACGTCGACTACGTCGGGCGCGACGGCGCCCAGGACATGCGGGAGCTGGCCGGCCGGTTCGCCACCGCCTCCACCCTGCCGATCATGCTCGACTCGACCGAGCCCGAGGTCATCGCGGCCGGCCTGGAGATGCTCGGCGGCCGCTGCATCGTCAACTCGGTCAACTACGAAGACGGCGACGGGCCCGGCTCCCGCTTCGCCCGGATGATGCCGCTGGTCAAGGAGCACGGCGCGGCCGTCGTCGCCCTCACCATCGACGAGGAGGGCCAGGCCCGCACCGCCGAGTGGAAGGTCCGCGTCGCCACCCGGCTCATCGACGACCTCACCGGCAAGTGGGGCATGCACGTCTCCGACATCCTCGTCGACTGCCTCACCTTCCCGATCACCACCGGCCAGGAGGAGGTGCGGCGCGACGGGATCGAGACGATCGAGGCGATCCGGGAGATCACCCGGCTGTACCCGGGGATCAACTTCACGCTCGGCATCTCCAACGTCTCCTTCGGCATCAACCCGGCCGCCCGTCAGGTGCTCAACTCGGTCTTCCTGCACGAGTGTCAGGAGGCCGGGCTCACCAGCGCGATCGTCCACGCGTCGAAGATCCTGCCGATGAGCCGGATCCCCGACGAGCAGCGCGAGGTCGCCCTCGACCTCATCTACGACAGGCGCCGCGAGGGCTACGACCCGCTGCAGAAGTTCATCCAGATGTTCGAGGGCGTCGACGTCGCCTCGGCCCGGGCCTCCCGCGCCGAGGAGCTCGCCGCGCTGCCCCTCGACGAGCGGCTCAAGCGGCGCATCATCGACGGCGAGCGCAACGGCCTCGAGGCCGACCTCGACGAAGCGCTGACCGGGATGAGCGCCCTGGCGATCATCAACGACGTGCTGCTGGACGGCATGAAGACCGTCGGCGAGCTGTTCGGCTCCGGCCAGATGCAGCTGCCGTTCGTGCTGCAGTCGGCCGAGGTCATGAAGACCGCCGTGGCCTACCTCGAGCCGCACATGGAGAAGGCCGAGGACGACGCCGGCAAGGGCCGCATCGTCCTGGCCACCGTCAAGGGCGACGTCCACGACATCGGCAAGAACCTCGTCGACATCATCTTGTCCAACAACGGCTACGAGGTCGTCAACATCGGCATCAAGCAGCCGATCTCCGCGATCATCGAGGCGGCCGAGGAGAAGCAGGCCGACGCGATCGGCATGTCCGGCCTCCTGGTCAAGTCCACGGTGATCATGAAGGAGAACCTGGAGGAGATGAACATCCGCGGGGTGGCCGAGCGCTGGCCCGTCCTGCTCGGCGGGGCCGCGCTCACCCGCGCCTACGTGGAGGACGACCTGCGCGCCCTCTACCACGGCGACGTCCACTACGCCCGCGACGCCTTCGAGGGCCTCGCGCTCATGGACCGGGTCATGACGGCCAAGCGCGGCGGCGCCCCGGCCATCGACCCCGAGCGGGAGGCCGCCCTGGCCGCCCGCCGCGAGCGCCGGGCCCGCACCGTCGAGGTCCGCGAGGACCTGCCAAGCCTCGACGACGCCTCGGTGAAGTCCGACATCACCTACGACAACGCGGTCCCGAAGGCGCCGTTCTTCGGCACCCGCGTCGTCAAGGGCATCCCGCTGGCCGACTACGCCGCGCTGCTCGACGAGCGGGCCACGTTCCTCGGCCAGTGGGGGCTGCGCGGCGCCCGGGGCGACGGCGGACCCTCCTACGAGGAGCTCGTCGAGACCGAGGGGCGGCCGCGGCTGCGGTACTGGATGGACCGGCTGGCCGCCGACCGGGTCCTCGAAGCGGCAGTCGTCTACGGGTACTTCCCCTGCTACTCCGAGGGCAACGACCTCGTCGTGCTCGACGAGAACGGGCACAGCGAGCGGGCCCGCTTCTCCTTCCCGCGCCAGCGCCGCGACCGCCGCCTCTGCATCGCCGACTTCTTCAAGCCGCGCGACGCCGGCCAGCTCGACGTGATCGGCATGCAGCTGGTGACCGTCGGCCAGCCGGTGTCGGACTACACCGCGAAGCTGTTCGCCGAGAACGCCTACCGCGACTACCTCGAGGTGCACGGCCTGTCCGTGCAGCTCACCGAGGCGCTCGCGGAGTACTGGCACAAGCGGGTCCGCGAGGAGCTCGTCCTGCCCGACGGCCGGCCGATGTCCGCCGAGGATCCGAAGGACCTCGAGGGCCTGCTCAAGACCGACTTCCGCGGCTGCCGATACAGCTTCGGCTACCCGGCCTGCCCCGACCTCGAGGACCGGGCCAAGACGGTCGCCCTGCTCGACCCGTCGCGCATCGGCGTCTCCCTGTCCGAGGAGTTCCAGCTGGTGCCCGAGCAGGCCACCGACGCGATCATCATCCACCACCCGGACGCGTCCTACTTCAACGCCAAGTAGCCGGACCGGGGCGCCGGCGGCGGGTTCACGCGCAAGCGACACCCCGCCGCCGGCCCCAACCTCCGACCGGCTGGACTGGTCGCCGAATCGTCACGACGCAGGTTGCCCGGCGGTGCCGTTCTATCAGCGACTGCGCTGCGCGTCGGGCGGGATCCAGGGGCTTGGCTCGGTGGCCCAGCCGGCGTCGTAGCGCCGCACCGCGTCGACGAACTCCACCGGCGGCCGGTAGTCGTGCGCGGTGACGTAATGCCAGACCAGTGCCGGCGCCGCGAACATCACGCCCGGCCGGGCCGGGACCCTGATCTCGTAGTACGCCAGCCAGCCCCGGCCGGGCCGCGGATCGGCGATCGTGTTCGCGTCCGGCGGGCAGAACTCGCAGTCGTGGAGGCCGCGATACTCGTTGACCGGCGGGTGGCCGACGACGTCGAGCAGCGCGTCAGCGAACCAGTCCGGGACCGCACCCCGGCCGAACGGTTGCGACGCGTCCAGCCAGCCGACGTTGAGCCGCTCGTACCGCGGACGGTAACGCACATTGCCCCGTCCGTACCCGACGGTGTCGTGGTCGGAGTCCCCATACATGTAGGGCGTCAGATCCGCGAAGTAGGCCACGAGGCAAGGTACTCGCTGCGTTTGACCGGCTGCCGCTGCCATCAGGCGAGTTGCCGGCAATTTGGTCGAACACGTTGCCTAGAGCGTCCTAGGAGGCTAGTTTAGGCCCCATGACGATCAATCCGGGGGCCGCCGAGTTTCCGCATCGGCAGATCGGGGCGCAGATCCGGGCGCAGATCCAGCGCGGGGACTGGGCGCCCGGTGAGCGGCTGCCGTCGATTCCGGCCCTGGCCGCGCAGTACGGGGTGGCCAAGCAGACGGTGCAGCGGACCATCGACCAGCTGCGGATCGAGGGCCTGCTGATCACGCGGCCGGGGTCGGGGACGTTCGTGCGCGGCACCAAGCGGCGGATGAACCGGCTCTCCCGTGGCCGCTACGGCTCGCAGCGCGGCTACCACGCGGAGCTCGCGGCCCGGTACCGGCAGCATCTGATGATCGTGGCGCAGATGCCGGCGCCGGCCGAGGTGGCGGAGGCGTTCGGGCTCGATGCCGGGGCGCCGCTGCTCGTTCGGCGGCATCTCGTGCGGACCGGGGATTCGCCGGTCGAGGTCGGGGCGTCCTGGTTTCGGCCGAACGACGTCCGCGGCACCTCGATCGAGCGGCCCGACATCTTCGACCGGCCGCTCTACCAGGAGGTGGAGGACGAGCTCGGCCGGCGCTACGCCAGCGCCCGCGACCAGGTCAGCGCCCGTCTGCCCTCGCGCGAGGAGGCCGAGCTGCTGCAGATCCGGCCGGACACCCCGGTGCTCGTACTCCTGCACGTCGCCTACGACGAGGACCACAAGGTGCTCGAGGTCGCCCAGGCGGCCTGGCCGGGGCCGATGACGCAACTGACCGAGGAGTACCGCATCCCCGCCCCCCGCCCCGGCCTGCCCGAAGACGAACCGGGCATGGCCCTGGGCTGAGCGGGGACGAGCCGAAACCACAGCAGAGCCGAGACCGCCGAAGCGCCGGGACCGAGACCGAGACCGCCGGCGAGGCCGAGTCTGCCGGAAGCGCCGGGTGTCACCCGGGTGGTGTCGCCTCCGGCCGGGCCTTCTGCGGGTAGATCGTCTCGTGCCGGGCCAGCATCGCCACGAACTCGCCGATCTTGCGCGAGCGGGTCTCGGCCCGCTTGACGGCGTTGACCCGGTAGATGAGCGCGAACCGGTTGGTCTTGGTGAGCACGTCGAACATGGCCTGGGCCTGCGGCTCGGCGGCGATCGCGGCGGCCAGGTCGGGCGGCACCTCCGCCTCGGAGGGCGGTGCGTAGGCCGCCGCCCACCGCCCGTCCGCCTTCGCCGCCTCGACCGCGGCGATGCCCGCCGGCCGCATGAGGCCCTGCGCCTCCAGGCGGGCCACGTGCGTGACGTTGCGCTGCGACCAGGCGCTGCGCGGCGAGCGCGGGGTGTAGCGGATCCAGGAGATCTCGGCGTCGCCCTTGCGGGCCTGCCCGTCGATCCAGCCGACGCACAGCGCCTCGTCGACCGCCTGCTGCCAGGTCAGCGTGGTGACGGTGCCGCCCTTCTTCCCCAGCGCCAGCCAGACCCCGGGCGAGGTGGTGTGGTTGGCGGCCAGCCACGCCCGCAGGGCATCGGCGTCCGCGACGATCAGCTCATCCAGCTCCGCTCCAGGCACAAGCAGCAGGCTAGACGAGGGGTCTGACAAAATCGGCGGGTGCTCGTTGGACGCGACAGCCAGGTGGCCGCAGTGCAGGCACTGCTGCGCTCCGCCGCCGGCGAGCACGGCGGCGGGCTGGTCCTGCGCGGCGAGGCCGGCATCGGCAAGACCGCCCTGCTCGCCCGGGCGGTGGCCGACGCCGAGGCGGCCGGGGTAAAGGTCGTCACGGCGGCCGGGGTGCAGGCCGAGGCCCGGATCCCCTACGCGGTGATGCACCAGCTGCTGCGCCGGATGCGAGTCCGGCTCGATCCGGACGGCGGGGCGTCGCCATATCGGATCGCGATGCAGGCCCTCGACCGCCTCGACGAGCTGGGCGGGCCGGTGCTGATCGCCGTCGAGGACGCGCACTGGGCCGATGAGCCCAGCTGGGACGCGCTGACCTTCCTGGGCCGCCGCCTCGACGCCGACCCGGTTGCGCTGATCATGACCGTCCGCGACGGCGACGACGTCGACCGGCGGGTCACCGCGGCCGGGCTGCCCGAGATCCGGCTGGAGCCGCTGGGCCCGGACGCCGCCGCGGACCTGCTCGACCGTGTCGTCCCCGGCCTCTCCCCCGCCCTGCGGTCCCGGGTCCTGGACGAGGCGGCCGGCAACCCCCTCGGGCTGGTCGAGCTGGGCGAGGCCGCGGCCCGCTCCGGCGCGTCCGCGCTCATGCCGTCCGCGCTGCCGCTGAGCACGCGGGTCGAGCGCACCTTCTCGGCTCTCGTCGCCGAGCTGCCGGAGCCGACCCGGGCCCTGCTGCTGACCGCCGCACTCGACGACGGCGACGCGCTCGACGAGGTGACGGCGGCGACCGCCATCGTCCGCGGCCACCCGGTGACCGGCGCCGACGCCGAGCCGGCGGTCACGACCCGGCTGATGTCGGTCGACGGGCAGTACACCATCAGGTTCCGGCATCCGCTGCTGCGTTCCGCACTGGCCGGGGCCGCCCCGCCCGCGGCGCGCCGGGCCACCCACGCCGCCCTCGCCCGGGTCCTGGCGGGCGAGCCGGACCGGCAGATCTGGCACCGGGCCGCGGCCGCCGCCGGGCCGGACGAGGCCATCGCGCGAGACCTGGCCAAGACCGCGATCCGGGCCCACCGCAGCCAGGCCGCCGGGGTCGCGCTCGCCGCGCTGGAGCGGGCCGCGCAGCTCAGCGAGGACCGCACCGAACGCGTCCTGCGGCTGCTGTGGGCCGCGGAGATGGCCAGCCAGCAGGGCGACGGCGACACCGTGCGGCGGCTGCTGGCGGCGATCGAGGCCGAGGAGCTGCAGCCGGCGCATCAGGCGCGGTACGCGTGGCTGCACGAGTCGTTCGTCGGCGCGGGGTTCACCGGGACGGCCCGGCTCGGGGTGTACCTCGACCTGATCGACGACATGCGCCGCACCGGCGACGCCAACCTGGCGCTGAGCTCACTCGTCGATCTGAGCCTGCGCATGCACTGGTCCAACCCGAGCGACGCCCACCGGCGGCGCTACGTCGAGATCGCCGAGGCCCTCGACGGGCCCGGCGACGACTACCGGGCGCTGAGCGCGGTCGCCACCGCCGCCCCGATCGAGCGCGGCGCGGTAAGCCTCGACCGGCTCCAGCGGCTGCGCGACCGGGTCGGGCTCAGCGCGATGGCCCAGAGCGAGCTCGGGATGGCGGCCTCCGCGCTTGGCGCGTTCCCGCTGTCCAACCGGCTGATGGCCCCCAGCATCGCCGACCTGCGCCGCCAGGGCCGGCTGGGCCTGCTGCTCTTCGGGCTCAACTGCCTGGCCTACAACGCGGCCGCACTGGGCGACGCCCGGTCGGCGGCCCGGCACGCCGACGAGACCGTCAGCCTGGCCACGGAGCTCGGCTACCAGCAGCTCGTGCTGACCGGCCGGCTCAGCCTGGCCACGGCCGCGGCGCTGCGCGGCGAGGGCGAGCGGGCCCGGGACATCGCCGACGGTGCCGAGCGCGTCCTGACGGCGGCCGGCATGCACCGTTCGGAGAATCTCAGTGATTCTCGTTCCTGCTTCACCGGTCCGTGCCCCCGCTTGCGCTGGGGTCTTACAGGTCCTCCACAGGCGTTTCGCGTCTCCCACGGAACTCCGAGGCGACGTCATGCAATCAGGTAGCGGCGTGCATCGCTGCGAGGAGGTTCCTCGCTGCGTTGTGGTCCCGGTCGTGTTCGGCGCCGCACTGGCACACCCACATCCGGTCGGACAGGGTCAGCCCGGAGTTGACGGCACTGCAGGCCGAGCATGTTTTGCTACTCGGGTACCAGCGGTCGGCGGCCCAGACCTTCGAGCCGTACCAGCCGGTCTTGTATTCGAGTTGCCGGATGAACTCTGCGAACCCCGCGTCGGAGATCGAACGGGCCAGCCTGCGGTTGCGCTTCATGCCCGCGACGTTCAGCGACTCGACGGCGATGGCGCGCTTGGATCTCGCGAGCCTCGTCGTGAGCTTGTGCAGGAAATCGGCTCGCTGGTTCGCGACCTTGAGGTGGATCTCGGCGACCGCCTGCCGGGCCTTGGCCCGGTTCGCCGACCCGCGTTGCTTGCGGTGCAGGGCCTTGTTCGCACGGCGGAGCCGCCGCAGACCGGCGTTCAGCGCACGGGGCGCATGAACCTCCTCGACGTCGCCGGTGTCGCCGGCGATAACCGCGAACGTCTTCAGGCCGAGATCGATCCCGCACGTCGGCGCATCCGGGTCGACGGTCCGGGCGGTGTTGATGTCGGAGCGGTCGACGTCGAGCTGGAACGTCACCCACCAGCGCCCGGCCTGTTCCCGGACAGTCGAGCCGATGATCCTGGCCCGGCCGTCGGCGAGGCGTTCGGTGAGCCACGTCAGCGGTTCGCGGGTGCGGACCTTCCCGGGGATGCCGGGCAGCGCCACGGTGCCGTCACCTGCGGGTTTCGCCCGGTCGGCGTCGTAGCGGAACCGGGAGCCGTGCTTGCGTTTGCGGACCTTCGGGAACCCGACCTTGCGACCCTGACGTTTGCCGGTCTTGGACTCCCACCAGTTTTTCAGCCCGGCCGCGCGGAGACGGCATGCCGCTTTGGGGATGCGGGACGACAGCCCCGAGTCGGCGAACCACGGCGCCACGACCGGGTGCTCGGCCCGCCACCGCTTTTCCAGGTCGATCGCCGTCCACGGCGCTTTCGTGCGCTGCGACGCAGGGATGCCCGCGTGTTCTTCGGCTGCGCGGGCGGCGAACGCAGCCCGGATCTGGTCGAGGGCGAAGTTCTCCACGAATCGCGACAGCCCGGCGTGGCGGCCCATCGCCGCAGCCTGCTCGGGGGTGGGCGCAAGTTCGATGCGGAAACCCTGCTTGACCCGGCTCATGCGGTGGCCTCGGCGGTGGCCATGGCAGCGTTCGCTTTGCGTCCAGCGGACCGGCGTCCGTACAGGCGGGCACAGCACGATGTCAGGACCTCCACCATGTCGCGGACCAGGTCGTCAACCACCTCGGCGTCGTCGAGGATGACGATCCGTCGGCCGGTCGCGGCGAGTGCGCAGGTGAGGTGCTCGACCCCGAATCGGGCGAGCCGGTCACGGTGCTCGACCACGATGGTCACGGCGTGCGGGTCTCGGAGCAGCTTGGCGAGTTCGGGCCGGTTCCCGTCCAGCCCGGACCCGACCTCGCTGACCACTTCGGCGACGGTCAGGCCACGGGCGGTCGCGGCGGCGACAACCCGTCCGGCCTGCCGCTCAAGGTCGGCTCTCTGGTCGGCGGACGACACCCGGCAGTACGCGACCGTGCGGCCCGTATCGGCGGTGTCCGGCGGGATGACGAGATACCGACCTGTGGGAGTCTTCACGACCGGGACGGGCATCTGCCCGTTCTTCGCCCACGACCATGCGGTCTGGTAGTGCACACCATTCCGGCGCGCCCACTCCGACAGCTTCATAACGGAATCAACGATGACACGGGCTGAGAGTTACTGATGAAACCGCAAGCAGACCTCAACCCCATCGTGGCCCAGGTCCTGCGGGTCCGCGGCGTCGACGCGCTCGCGGGCGGCCGGGCCGAGGAGGCGTTCCGGCAGCTGCGGAGGATGTTCGACCCGGCCGATCCGGCCTACCACCCGTACATCCGGTTCACTGTCGTCGGGCACCTGGCGGAGGCCGCCCTCCTGGCCGACCTGCGGGCCGAGCTGGCCCCGGTCGTCGCCGGCCTGGAGCCGGAGGCCGCGCTGTGCCGCAATCCGGCGCTGCTGGCCGGTCTGCGCTACGCCCGCGCGGTCCTCGCCGACGACGACGCCGGGGCGCCCGGTGACGAGCTCGCCGAGTGGCCGTTCGAGCGGGCCCGCCTGGCCCTCGCCCAGGGCACCCGGCTGCGGCGCCGGCGGCACAACCTCGAGGCCCGCCGGCCCCTGCGGGAGGCGGCGGCCACGTTCGACGCGCTCGGGGCGACCCCGTGGGCCGAGCGGGCCCGGGCCGAGCTGCGGGCGTCGGGCGAGTCGCTGCGCCGGCCGGTCGACGCGACGGCCGCGCTCACCGAGCACGAGCTGCAGGTCGCGCACCTGGCCGCCGAGGGCCTGAGCAACCGCGAGATCGGCGAGCGGCTGTTCCTGTCGCCGCGGACGATCTCCACGCACCTCTACCGCATCTTCCCGAAGCTCGGCGTCAAGTCGCGCGGCGAGCTGGCCCGGGTCCTCCTCGACAGGTGACGCCGGCGCCGGCCTCGTCGGGCGAGGCCGGCGCCGGGCCGCGGGTGTGCGCGGCAGAGCCGGTGACCGGGCCGGGGTGATCAGGTCCAGGCGGTCGGGTCAGGTGATCGGGTCGGGGGCCGCGGTCGCGGCCGGGGCGGGCGAGGTCGGCACGGCGGTGACGCGGGGGTCGCCCTCGTCGGCGAAGTAGTCGTCGCGGGTCGTGTCGTCGCCGCCGTCGGCGACCTTCGTGGAGCGCAGGATCAGCGTGACGATGACGGCGACGAGGAGGTTGACGATGACGGCGACGAAGCCGACGTAGATGGTCTTCTTGGTGTCGAAGCCCCACTCGCTCAGCGGGAACGCCGAGCCGGCGAAGTGCCGCTTCGTGGTCGGGTTGACCACCTGGTAGAGCATCCACAGGCCCAGGCCCATCCCGGCGGCCCAGCCGGCGACGAGCGCGCCCCGGTGGAACCAGCGGGTGAACAGGCCCAGGGCGACGGCCGGGAGCGTCTGCAGGATGATGACGCCGCCGATGAGCTGGAGGTCGATGGAGAACTGCGGGTCGACGAAGACGACGAAGAGCAGGGCGCCGAACTTCACGACCAGGCTCACCACCTTGGCGACCGAGGACTCCTGGGCGGGCGTGGCGTCGCGCTTGAGGTACTCCCGGTAGATGTTGCGGGTGAAGAGGTTGGCCGCGGCGATCGACATGATGGCCGCGGGGACCAGGGCGCCGATGCCGACCGCGGCGTACGCCACGCCCGCGAACCAGTCCGGGAAGATCTTGTCGAACAGCAGCGGCACCACGGTGTTGTTGTCGTTGGTGCCGTTGGGGTTCTTCAACGGTGTCACGCCCGCGGCGATCGCGGCGAAGCCGAGCAGGGCGATGAGGCCCAGCAGGAAGCTGTACGCCGGGAGCGCCGACATGTTCCGCTTGATGACGTCGCGGTTCCGGCTGGCCAGGACGCCGGTGATGCTGTGGGGATACAGGAACAGGGCCAGTGCGGAGCCCAGCGCCAGCGTGAAGTACTGGACCTGGTTGTCGGCCGTGAGCAGGATGCCGTCGGCCGCGGACGGCGTCTTGTCGAACTTGGCGTCGGCGGCGTCGAAGATCGAGCCCCAGCCGCCGAGCTTGTACGGCAGGTAGAACACCGCGACCAGGATGACGACGTAGATCAGAATGTCCTTCACGAACGCGATGAGGGCCGGGGCGCGCAGGCCGCTGGAGTACGTGTACGCGGCCAGGATCGCGAACGCGATGATGATCGGCAGGTGCCGGGCCAGGGTGCCCGAGCCGGTGACGCCCATGGTCTTGAGGACCGACTCGATGCCGACGAGCTGCAGCGCGATGTACGGCATCGTGGCGACGATCCCGGTGATGGCGATGACAAGCGCGAGCGTCGGTGACTGGAACCGGGCCCGGACGAAGTCGGCCGGGGTGACGAACCCGTGCCGGTGCGACACCGACCAGAGCCGGGTCAGGGCCAGGAACACCAGCGGATAGATGATGATCGTGTACGGCACCGCGAAGAACCCGGCCGCGCCCGAGGCGAAGAGCAGGGCCGGCACCGCGACGAACGTGTACGCCGTGTACAGGTCGCCGCCGACGAGGAACCAGGTGATCCAGCCGCCGAAGTTGCGGCCGCCGAGGCCCCACTCGTCGAGGTGGTTCAGGTCGTCCGGGCGGCGCCAGCGGGCGGCGACGAAGCCCATCGCGCTGACCGCCAGGAACAGGATGACGAAGACGACGATCTCGAGTACGTGATCACGCCACATGCCGGGTCACCGCTTCTTCGTCATCTGGTAGACGAGCGTGGTGACGCTGACGCCGACGATGATAAACGCGAACTGCAGCCAGTAGAACCGGGGAAAGCCCAGCAGGCGCGGGCTGTCACCGTTGAACAAGAATGTCAGCAGGGGCAGGACGATCGGGATGAGCAGCAGCCAGTTCCACGGGCTGCGGTCACCCGACGCCGCCGCCGGCGGGGCGGTTCGCTCTTCAGGAGCGGCCATGACAGACCTCTTCCTTGACGGGGGTACCGGACCTGGGCGGCAGGTCCGCAGTGATCGACGTAACCTGATCCCCGCCGTGCGCTCAGCCCCGCCGGGCCGCGAATCGGCGAACGGTAGAAACAATGCGCCTAACGGGCAAGCTCCAATTCGGTGGCGTTGGCTCCCGTCACCACCACTCCAACGGTGGCCCCCAGAAGATCCGGTCGCTGCCGTACCGCCGCCAGCCCGGCCGCACCCGCCCCCTCGGCCTGGGTGCCGGCGAGCCGCGCGAGCACCCCCCGGGCGGCATCGATCTCGTCGTCGCCGACCAGGACGAAGTCGTGCAGCCGCGCGCGGAGGATCTCCTGCGGGCCGGCGAACCCGCGCCCGGTGGCGAGCCCGTCGACGCGCGTGTGATTGCCACGCTGCACACACGTGCCCGCGCGCCACGAGTCGTGCGCGGCCGGCGACGCCGCCGACTGGACCCCGATCACCCGGCAGTGTGGGGCGACGGCCGCGGCGACCAGGCAGGCGGCCGCCGCGCCGGTGCCCGAGCCGACCGGCACCACGAGTGTGTCGAGGTCGGGGTGCCGTTCGAACAGCTCCAGGTACAGCGTCGCGACCCCGGCGATCAGGGCCGGCTCGTCACCGGGGCTGACCAGGCGGCCCGGCAGCGTCTGCGCGTGCGCCTCGGCGTCGGCCATGTTGACACCGTGCAGCACGACCTTGGCGCCGAGCGCTTCAACGGCCCGGACCTTGAGCGGGGCGGCGTGCTCGGGCATCACGATCGTGGCGTGCCGGCCGTACTCGCGCGCCGCGTACGCGATCGCCCGCGCGTGGTTGCCGGTGGAGTAGGTGACGATGTCCTCGTCCAGCGTGGCCAGGAGATTGAGCGCGCCGCGGACCTTGAAGGCGCCGGTCGGCTGGGCGTTCTCGTGCTTGACGACCAGGCGGCGGCCGACGGCCTCGTCGAGCAGCGGATAGGACCAGGACGGGGTGGGCGGCAGGTGGGCGGCGACGATCCGCCGGGCCTTGAGCACGTCGCGCATTGTGGGCATGGGGCGAGCTTCCCGCAGTACCAACAAATAGGTCCAATGCTTGTTTTGCTGATGACCGATAGACATCATTGATGAATGCTGGATGTGACGCGGCTGCGGGTCCTGGTGGCTGTCGCGCGGCACGGGTCGGTGACGGCGGCGGCCGCGGCGTTGCACTACGCGCAGCCGTCGGTCAGCCACCACCTGGCCCGCCTGGAGATCGAGACCGGGGCGCAGCTCGTGCAGCGGGTCGGCCGCGGCATCCGGCTGACGCCCGCGGGCCTGCTGCTGGCCGAGCGGGGCGAGGAGATCCTGGGCCGCCTCGACGCGGCCGAGTCGGAGCTGGCCGAGCACAGCGGCCTGCGCGCGGGCCGGGTCCGGCTGGCGGCGTTCCCGTCGGCGCTCGGCTCGTTCGTGCCGGCGGTCGCGGCCCGGTTCGCGGCGGCCCACCCGGACGTGGAGCTGCAGTTCGTGGAGGCCGAGCCGCCCGCCGCCCTGCGCCTGCTGCGCTCCGGCGACGCCGACCTGGCCGTGGTGTTCGACTACGACTCGGCGGACTCCCCGGGCAATGTCCGGTTGACGCCGCTGTTCACGGAGGGCCTGCACCTCGTGACGCAGCCGGGCCGCGAGGGCGCGCTCCCGGACTTCGCGCGGTCACGGTGGATCGCCGGATGCGAGCGGTGCCGCGAGAGCCTGGTGCGGCGGTGCACGGCGGCCGGGTTCGAGCCGGACATCGCGTTCACGACCGACGACTACGTGGCGGTCCAGGCCCTGGTCGCGGCCGGTCTGGGCGTGACGATCCTGCCCGATCTGGCCCTGCGGGCGCACCGATCGCCGCACGTCGCCACGGTGCCCCTGGCCGGGGGCGAGCGCCGGGTGCTCGCCGCCGCGTACGGCGTCCCGCCCGACCCGCCGGCCACCGCCCGCCTGCTGGAGTTTCTGGCCGACCCTCCGCCGCCGGCCACCGTCCGACTGGTGGCCGGCGACGATGAGCCGCTACCGGTATAGACGGATGCAGCGGCCGGTTGGATCAGAGCCGGATGCCCAGCAGTGCGTCGACCGCCGTCGCCATGAGGGCCGGGGCCTCGCGGTCGTCCCCCGCGTCGGCCAGTGTGGCGTCGACCCAGGCGTCGACGACGGCCAGGGCGCCCGGGGCGTCGAGGTCGTCGCCGAGGCGCTCGCGGAGCTGGGCGAGGAGTTCCGCGCCCGACGGGCCGATGCCCGCGCGGGCCGCCTCGCGCCAGCGGGACAGGCGCTGCTGGCCGGCCTTGAGCACGTCGTCGGTCCACATGCGGTCGTTGCGGTAGTGATCGGCCAGCAGCGCCAGGCGCAGGGCCATCGGGTCGACGCCGTCGCCGCGCAGGCGGGAGACGAAGACCAGGTTGCCCTTGCTCTTCGACATCTTCTCGCCGTCGAAGCCGATCATGCCGGCGTGGACGTAGTGGGCGGCGAACGGGGCCTTGCCGGAGAGCGCCTCGGCGTGGGCGGCCGAGCATTCGTGGTGCGGGAACAGCAGGTCGTTGCCGCCGCCCTGGATGTCGACGGTGTCGCCGAGCAGGCTCTGGGCGATCACGGCGCACTCGATGTGCCAGCCGGGGCGCCCGGGCCCGAGGTCGCCGCCGTTCCAGGCCGGCTCGCCGTCACGGGCGCCGCGCCACAGCAGCGGGTCGAGAGGGTCGCGCTTGCCGGGGCGCTGCGGGTCGCCGCCGCGCTCGGCGGCCAGGCGGAGCATCTCGGTGCGCGACAGGTTGGACTCGTAGCCGAACGCGGGGGCGGTGGCGACGGAGAAGTACACGTCGCCGGTGCCGTCGTCGAGCGGGTAGGCGTGGCCGGAGGCCAGCAGCGACGACACCTTGCGGGCGATCTGCGGGATCGACTCGACCGCGCCGACGTAGCGCTTCGGCGGCAGGATGCGCAGCGCCTCCATGTCCTCGCGGAACAGCGCCGTCTCCCGCATCGCGAGCACCACCCAGTCCTCGCCGTCGCGGGCCGCCCGCTCCAGCAGCGGGTCGTCGATGTCCGTCACGTTCTGGACGTAGTCGACCTCGAGCCCGCCGTCCCGCCACACCCGGTTGGCCAGGTCGAACGCGATCATCGTGGCCGCGTGGCCGAGGTGGGTCGCGTCGTACGGGGTGATGCCGCAGACGTACATGGTCGCGGGCCGGCCCTCGATCTCGACCGGCGCGATCTCCCGGCGCGCCGAGTCGAACAGGGCGAGCGGCGCTACGCCGGCGGCGGGGCGGGGCAGCGTCGGCAGCGCGGGCGCGATCCAGGAGTCCATGACCAACAGCCTATCCGCGCCGCCCCCGAACGCGTGATGTGACGAACGCAGTGCTGTGACCGCAGCCATAGCCTGCTCGGCGGCGCCGACCGGCGCTGTCGCCGTCCGGAACGGGCGCCCGGCCTTGCTAAACTCGCGGCGTCCCGCACGCGACGAAGGGGGTGGGGGGTGGCCAGCCCGCCGCTGTATCAGCTGAAGGCCGAGTTCTTCAAGACGCTGGCACACCCGGCCCGCATCCGGGTGCTGGAGCTGCTCAGCGAACGCGAGCACGCCGTCTCCGAGATGCTGCCCGAGGTCGGGATCGAGTCCGCCCACCTGTCGCAGCAGCTGGCCGTGCTGCGCCGGGCCAACCTCGTGGTGTCGCGCAAGGAAGGTTCGACCGTCTTCTACGCGCTCACCAGCCCGGACGTGGCCGAGCTGCTCGCCGTGGCCCGCAAGATCCTGACCGGCGTGCTGACCGGCCAGGCCGGGCTGCTGGCCGACCTGCGCACGTCGCCCGCGCCCAGGTAGCGCGGCGACCCGACCGGCCACGCCCGGGGCGGCGGCTTCGATCCCGCTCCCGGCTACCAGGGAGCGCGGTTGCGCGGTGCGGTGCTCGCCCGCGGCGGGCCGGCCGACAGCAGATACAGGCGATCGGCGATCCGCCTGGCCAGGTCGGTGAGATCGTCACGGGCGTCCGCGCGGAGCAGCCGTACAGCGGCGTGGACGGCACTGACGAGCATCGGGCCGTGCTCCGGCCACAGCGACGCCGACCGCATGATGTGCGATGCCGCCACGCCGAGCCGGACGTTGAGCGTCGCCGGCCCGGCCGCCGGGTCCTGCAGCGCGGTCAGCAGCCTGCCGGCGACGACGGTGTAGGCCTCCCACGCCGCTCGCCGCGCCGGCGGGCCCGGGCTCACGGCCACCGGGCCTCCGGCCGGCCGGTTCACGCCGCCGCCGGCGCTGATGCGGCGCTCGCGGTGAGGTCGGCGCTGAGCAGCTCCGGCACCCGGATGCGCACCGGGTGGCCGAGCGTGCGGAACAGCTCGACCTCCAGCTGGTCAAGCGGAACGTCCATCGCGCTCCTCCATTGCCGGGCGCGTCGCCGCGTGGGGCGACACCCACGAACGACTGCTGACTTTACTATATTCGCAACTGCTAAATTCGGCATATACGAGGGTGGGATGGGATGCGGCGAATCCTGGAGGCGCCCTCCGCACGGTTGATCGAGCTGCTGCCCGGGCGGTCGGACTGGGACGCGGTCCGCCGCAGCCCGCGCGCCGATCTCGTGGCGGGGCTCACGGTGGCGGTGGTGGCGCTGCCACTGGCGCTGGCGTTCGGTGTCACCTCCGGCCTCGGCGCGCAGGCCGGGCTCATCACCGCGGTGGTGGCCGGGGCGCTCGCCGCCGTGTTCGGCGGCTCCAACCTCCAGGTGTCCGGGCCGACCGGCGCAATGACCGTGGTGCTGGTGCCGGTCGTCCAGCAGTTCGGCGCCGGCGGCGTGCTGCTGGCCGGCCTGATGGCGGGTGTGGTGCTGCTCGGGATGGCCCTGGCCCGGCTGGGCCGGTTCGTGCGGTATCTGCCCACGCCGGTGATCGAGGGCTTCACCGCCGGGATCGCGGTCGTGATCGCCCTGCAGCAGGTCCCCGCGGCGCTGGGTGTCGCCGATGCGCACGGCGCGAAGGTGTGGGCGGTCGCCGGCGATGCCCTGGCCCGGTTCGTCAAGCACCCCCACCCCGCCGCCGTCGCGGTCGCCGCCGGTGTCGCGGCAGTGATGCTGCTCGGCGCGCGGTGGCGCCCGGGGTTGCCCTTCTCGCTGCTGGCGGTGGCGGCGGCGACCGGTTTGGCGCAGTTCGCACCGATCGAGCTGACCCGCATCGGCGCCCTCCCGGCCGGGCTGCCGGCACCGTCGCTGGCGTTTCTGGACCTGGGCGCCGTCTGGACGCTGCTGCCCTCCGCGCTGGCCGTCGCGGCGCTGGCCGCGCTGGAGAGCCTGCTGTCGGCGACGGTGGCCGACGGGATGAGCGTCGGCGAGCGGCACGACCCGGACCGTGAACTGTTCGGCCAGGGCCTGGCCAACCTGGCGGCCCCGCTGTTCGGCGGCATCCCGGCGACCGCCGCGATCGCCCGCACGGCGGTCAACGTCCGGGCCGGCGCACGCTCGAAGCTGGCGGCGCTCACCCACGCCGTGGCCCTCGCCGCGATCGTCCTGGCCGCCGCGCCGCTCGTCTCCCGCATCCCGCTCGCCGCCCTGGCCGGCGTGCTGCTGGCCACGACGGTGCGGATGGTCGAGGCCAGCGCCCTGATCGCCCTGGCCCGCTCGACGCGCGGCGACGCGCTGGTGCTCGCCCTGACCTTCACGGTGACAGTCGTGTTCGACCTCGTCACGGCGGTCGCGGTTGGCATCGGCGTGGCGGTCGTGCTCGCGTTGCGGGCGGTGGCCCGCAGCGTCCGGCTCGAGCAGGTGCCGCTGGAGCCCGGTGACCACAGCGCCGAGGAGCATCAGCTGCTGGCGGAGCACATCGTCGCGTACCGCCTCGACGGTCCGCTGTTCTTCGCCGCCGCCCACCACTTCCTGATCGAACTGTCCGAGGTCGCCGACGTCCGGGTGGTGATCCTGCGCATGTCGCGGGTGTCGACGATCGACGCGACGGGCGCGCACGTCCTCGGCGATGCCATCACGCGGCTGCAGCGGCGCGGGATCGCCGTGCTGCTGTCCGGCATCGCCCCGGGCCACGACCAGGTGCTGGCCACGCTCGGCGTCGCCGAGCAGCTGCGGCGCGACAACCTGATCTTCCCCGACACCCCGTCGGCCATCGCCTACGCCCGGACCCGCCTCCTCGGCCCGGCCGCCACCCGATGAGCCGGCCGCCGCACACGGCATCGGCGGTGCGCTTGCCCTTCCCGTAGCTGGAAGGGTTTGACTGTGCGTATGACGACGGGCGTGTCCATCGGGGAGTTCTCGCGGCTGTGCCACCTGTCCGCGAAGACGCTGCGGTACTACCACGACATCGGGCTGCTGGTGCCGGCCGCTGTCGACCGGGGCACCGGGCATCGGCGCTACCAGCCGGAGCAGGCCGGGGACGCGCACCTCATCCGGCGGCTCCGGGGCCTGGACATGCCCCTCGCCGAGATCCGCACCGTGCTCGCGGCACCCGCGGCGCAGGCGCGGGTGGCGGCCCTCGCCCGGCACCTGGATCGGATGGAGGCCGAGCTCACCCGGGCCCGGGAGGTCGTCGCCTCACTGCGGCGGCTGCTGGACGAGCCACCGCCGATCACGGTGCTGTACCGCGCCCAGGCCCCCGTCCCCGTGCTGCGGCGGCACCGCCGGGTCGCGCGCGCCGACGTCGCCGAGTGGTGCCGGGTGAGCTTCGACGAGCTCTTCGGCGCGCTCGCCGGGGCCGGGACTGACCCGGCCGGCGTCCCGGGCTCCACGTACTCGCCCGAGTTCTTCGAGCGGGACGAGGGCGAGGTCGTCACGTTCGTCCCGGTCCTGCCCGGCGTGCTCGACGCCGACCCGCGCCGGGCCGAGCTGCCCGCGCGCCGCTACGCGGTGGCCGTGCACGCCGGGCCGTTCGCCGACTGCGACCTCACCTACGGCGCGCTCGGCGCCCACGTGGCCGCCCACGACGAGGCGCTCACCGAGCCGATCGTCGAGCAGTACCTGGTCGGCCCGCACCACACCGCCGACCCCGACCGCTACCGGACCGAAGTCTGCTGGCCGGTCCGCTGACCATCGAGAGGAACGTACGAATGTCGGATCTTCAGGTAGCCAACATCACCACCGACTGCACCGGCAACGCCACCGAGCTGGCGCAGTTCTACGCCGGCCTGCTCGGCCGCGCGGTGAACCCCGGGGCGTCGGAGTACTTCGCGGCGCTGAGCGGCTCGCCCACGCTCATGTTCATCAGGGTGCCCGACCGCACGCCGGGAAAGAACAGCGTCCACATCGACATGCACACCGACGACATCCCGGCCGCCGTGGAGCGGGCGGTGTCGCTGGGCGCCAAGCACGTCGGCGACTTCGACGAGTACGGCGCGAGGTGGGCCACCCTCACCGACCCCGAGGGCAACCTGTTCGACATCGGCGCGAGCTGAGGCCGGCGGCTAGATCGGCGGCCACGGGATCGCGTGGCGGTCCTCGTCGGGCTCGGGGAACGTGCGGGCCTTCAGCAGTGCCTCGATGCGGACCGAGACCATGCCGACCTCGGCCGGGGTCAGGTGCTCGCCCAATGCTTCGGCGAGGCCCGCGGAGTACTGCGCGCGCAGCTTCTCCAGCACCTCGATGCCCTCGTCGGGCAGGGGCTCGCCGGCCCAGCCCCAGATGATCGTGCGGAGCTTGTCCTCCGTGTGGAAGCAGATGCCGTGATCGACGCCGTGGACCGAGCCGTCCACGGTGTCGATCACGTGGCCGCCCTTGCGGTCGGCGTTGTTCGCGACCGCGTCGAAGACCGCGATGCGGGCCAGCCGCGGGTCGTCGGCGTGGGCCAGCACGAACGGGCGGCCGCGCTCGTCGCGGGCCGACATGATCCGCCGCCACGACCGCGGCACCTTGTTCGCCGGGACGAACCCGAGGAGCAGGTCGTCGCTCTGCTGCTCGTCGTCGATCCAGAGCTGGACCATGCCCGGCCCCAGCGGGCCGTCGCGCAGCAGGGTCGGGGGGACGATCCCCCAGCCGGTGGCCTCGGAGAGCAGCCACGCGGAGTACTCCCGGCCGGCGAGCGTCCCGTCGGGGAAGTCCCACAGCGGGCGCTCGCCGCTGACCGGCTTGTAGACGCACCGGGCGACCGTGTCGCCGAGGGTGATCACGCAGCGCAGGGTGGCGTTGGAGGCGTCCATGAGCCGGCCTTCGAGCTCCAGCTCGCCGTGGCGTAGCAGCTCCAGCGCCTCGTCCTCGGGCAGGGCCGGCACTCGGCGCTACCGGCGGTAGCCGTTGTGCCGCGGGCAGAGGTGCCCGCGCGCGTCGAGGGGCTGGCCGCACAGCGGGCACGGCGGGCGGCCGGAGGCGACGACCCGCTTGGCCCGCTCGATGAACGCCTTCGTGGCGGCCGGGGTGAGCCGGACCCGCAGGCGGTCCCGGTCGGCGGTGGCCAGCTCGTCGTCCTCGTCGTCGAGCTCGCTCTCGCGCTCCTCGGTCTCCTCGTCGCCGACGGCGATCGCCTCGATGATGACCGTGGCGGTGTCGACGTCGAACTGCAGGCCGAGGGTGCCGACCCGGAACTCCTCGTCAAGTGGCGTGTCGAGCGGCTCGTTGTCGGCGGTCTCGACGACCGTCTCCGCCGCGAGGTCGACGCCGAAGCGGCGGTGGGCCTCCTGCAGCAGCTCTTCCAGCTTCTCGGCCAGCAGGGTGACCTGCACCTTCTCCAGGGCGACGCTGACCAGCCGGCCGCCGCCGCGCGCCTGCAGGAAGAAGGTCCGCTCCCCCGGCGCACCGACTGTGCCGGCAACGAACCGCTCCGGCGGCTCGAATGCATACACGTGGTGGCTCATGCTGTCACCTCCGCTTCGCTCCGGCGCCAGCCTGAGCCCAATCTGCGCCCATGATGAGTGGCCTCTCCGCAAGCTCCGAACCACTCATGCTGTCACCTCCGCTTCGCTCCGGCGCCAGCCTGAGCCCAATCTGCGCCCATGATGAGTGGCCTCTCCGCAAGCTCCGAACCACTCATGCTGTCACCTCCGCGTCGCTCCGGCGGAACCACTCATGCTCTGAACTCTATCCAGTCGGGCGGCTATCCGCCGCAGGCGGGCACAAGATCACACCGAACCGCCCGAACCGCCACCGACGGCCGCATCCGACGACGGTTCGCCCTCGGCCTTCTCCGGCGGCTGAAACCCGGACAGATCTCCGCCGGTGTCGTTCAGGCGAAGCACAAAAGACCTGAGTGGGGTGTACCGGATCACCGTCACCGAGGCCGGCTCCACCGCGAGGCGCTGGAACAGGTCGAGGTGCATGCCCAGCGCGTCCGCGGCGATCGCCTTGATGATGTCGCCGTGGCTGCACGCCAGCCACACCGCCTCGGGCCCGTGCGACTCGGCGATGCGGGCGTCCCAGGAGCGGATGGCGCTTATCGCCCGGGCCGACATGGCGGCCATCGACTCGCCGCCCTCGCCGGGGAAGACGGCCGCCGACGGGTGGGCCTGCACCGTCGCCCACAGCGGCTCCTTGGCCAGCTCGCTGAGGGGCCGGCCGGTCCAGTCGCCGTAGCGGCACTCGATGATGCCCTCGTCCTCGAGCACGTCGGTGACGTCGGGCAGGGCCAGGGACAGCGTCTCCCGGCAGCGGGGCAGCGGGCTGCTGACCACGGCGGCCAGGGGCAGCTTGGCCGCCGCGAGCCGCTCGCCGACCTTGACGGCCTGGGCCCGGCCGACCTCGTCGAGGCCGACCGGCTGGTGGCCGGCCAGGACCCCTGTCGCGTTCGTCGTGGTCCGCCCGTGGCGCAGCAGCAGCACAGTCGTCATGAAAGACCGGCCTTCTCCCACGCGTCGGCGAGCTGGCGGATCGTGCTTATCGAATACTCCGGGTCGCCGAAGACGATCGTGGAGAGCTCCGTCAAGCCGGCCTCCTGGTATGCCTTGAGCCGCTCCGCCACCCGCTCGACGGGCCCGAGCAGGGAGGTGCGGTCGATGAACTCCAACGGTACGGCGGCCGCCGCGTCCCGGTGCTTCTTCGCCAGGTAGAGGTCCTGGATCTCCTTCGCCGCGTCGCCGTAGCCCATGCGGGTGGCGAGGGCGTTGTAGAAGTTCTGCTCGCGCGAGCCCATCCCGCCGACGTAGAGCGCCGCGTAGGGCCGCACCAGCTCGGCGCACATCGCGACGTCGTCGCCGAAGACCACCGGCACCGACGCCGCCACCTCGAAGCCGTCGAGCGTCTTGCCGACCTTGGCCCGCCCGGCCGCGATGGACCCGAGGGACTCGCTCGCGTATTCGGGGGAGAAGAAGATGGCCAGCCAGCCGTCGGCGATCTCACCGGTGAGCTCGAGGTTCTTGGGGCCGACGGCGGCCAGGTAGACCGGCACGTGGTCGCGCACCGGGTGCAGGATCAGCTTGAGGGCCTTGCCGGGGCCGTCGGGCAGCGGCAGGGTGTAGAACTCGCCGTCGTACTGCACGACCTTGCGGCTCAGGGCCAGGTTGACGATGTCGACGAACTCCCGGGTCCGCTTCAGCGGCTTGCCGAACCGCACACCGTGCCAGCCCTCGGAGACCTGGGGACCCGACACGCCGAGACCGAGGCGGAACCGCCCGCCGGACAGCTTGTCGATGGTGGCGGCCGTCATAGCGGTCATGGCCGGGGTGCGGGCCGGGATCTGGAAGACGGCGGAGCCCAGCTCGATCCGCTCGGTCTGCCCGGCGATCCAGGACAGCAGGCTCGGCGCGTCGCTGCCGTAGGCCTCGGCCACCCATACGCAGGAGAAACCGAGCCGCTCGGCCTCCTGCGCAACGGTCAGGAACGCCTCCGGGTCGTTCCATGACGACAGGTAACCGAGATTCAACGCAAGCCGCACAACTGCCTCCCAGGGGGTACCCCGCGCGACCCTGCACGGGCGGCACCAGCGTAGCCTCCGCGGCCGACAGGGCCACGCCTACCGGAAGAAGGCGCCATCCGGCCGTATCGTTCCATGCATGCAGCAGCGACCGCTCGGCCGTAGCGGGCTGGCGGTATCCCGGCTGGCCCTAGGCACCATGACGTGGGGCCGTGACACCGACGCCGACGACGCCGCGGCCCAGCTCAAGACGTTCCGCGACGCCGGCGGGACGCTGCTGGACACCGCCGACGTCTACGCCGACGGCGAGGCCGAGTCCGTCATCGGCGCCCTGGTCGGCCGCCTGGTACCGCGCGAGGAGCTGGTCATCGCCACCAAGGCCGGCCTGCGCCCGGGCATGGCCCGCCGCCGCGACGGCTCCCGCGGCCACCTCCTGCACGCCCTCGACACGTCCCTGCAGCGGCTCGGGACCGACCATGTGGACCTGTGGCAGGTCCACGGCTACGACCCGGACACGCCCCTGGAGGAGACCCTCTCGGCGATCGACACGGCGGTCTCGACCGGCCGGGCCCGCTACGCCGGCGTCTCGAACTACTCCGGCTGGCAGACCGCCCGCGCCGCCACGTGGCAGGGCGCCTGGCCGGGCCGCGCCCCGCTGGTCTCCACCCAGGTCGAGTACTCCCTGCTGGAGCGCGGCATCGAACGCGAGGTGGTCCCGGCCTGCACCGCGCTGGGCATCGGCATCCTGCCCTGGTCGCCCCTGGGCCGCGGCGTGCTCACCGGGAAGTACCGCACCGGGGTCCCGGCCGACTCGCGGGCCGCGTCGCCGCACTTCGAGCGGTTCGTGTCACCGTACCTCGACGACCGCTGCGCCGGGATCGTGGAGGCGGTCGCCACCGCGGCGGGTGGGCTGGGGGTGTCGCCGCTGGAGGTGGCCCTGGCCTGGGTCCGCGACCGGCCCGGCGTGATCGCCCCGGTGCTCGGCGCCCGCACCGTCGGGCAGCTGCTCGGCGCGCTGCAGACGGAGGAGATCGTCCTGCCGCGCGAGATCCGGGCCGCCCTGGACGACGTGTCCGCGCCCACCTCGGGGTATCCCGAGCGCCAGACGTAGCCGCACCCGCCCGCATCGGGTGCCGATACGCTGGGCCGATCATGCTGCGCCGACTGATGCCGCTCGCCGGCCTGCTCCTGCTCACCGCGTGTGACGCCGGCGCGCCGGTCGATCACCCCGACGCCACTGTCCCCACGCCGACCTGGGCTCCGGCGCCCTCGGTGGTGCCGACCGGCGCGGCTGTGGTGCCGCAGCGGGTCACCGGGCTGGCGTTCGGCACGGATATCGCCGTGATGACACCAAATTCGGCATTTGTACTTCCGGCCGGCGCGACCGCCCCGACGACGCCCGCTGCGCCCGGACCCGCGAAGTCGGTGCTCGCCCTGCCCGGCGGGGGATTCCGGGCCGTCGTCGGGTCGACGCTCGTCGAGCTGCCCGGCGGTGCTGTCACGACGTTGCCGGCGGAAGGCGGGGCGATCGCCGCACCGCCGGGCGGGGACTGGATCGCCGTCGCCCTCCCCGGCCGCGGCGATGTGATCATGCTCTCCCCGGCCGGGAACGTGCTCAGGACCATCCACACCGGGGGGCGGCCCAGTGCGCTGGCGGCCGACGCCGAGCGGATCGCCGTCGTCGACGCCGCCGAGTCGTCGCTCACCACGTTCGACGCGGCCACCGGAGCGCGGCAGGAGGCGCTGCGGGCCGGGGACGGGGCCGTGACCGTCGCCGCGGTCGGCGCCGGGCGGTTCGCGGTGGTGGATGCGCGGGACGGGGAGCTGCTGGTGTTCGACGCCGGGCCGTTGATCCTGCGGCAGCGCTACCCCGTGAAGGGCGGAGCCTGGGCCGCCGCGTTCGACCCGGGCCGGGGCGTGCTGTGGGTCACGCTCACCGCGCGCAACGAGGTGGTCGGGCTGCACCTCGGTGGCGGGTCGCCGCGCGAGGTCGGGCGGCATGCGACGGTACAGCTGCCGATCGCCCTTGCCGTTGACGCCGCGACCGGTGCACTGGCCGTCGCCGGGTCGGGCGCAACTGCGGGACAAGGGCTGGTGCAGCGCATTGTGGCGTAGCACTATCGGGGCTATGGACTACGAATACGTGCCGCTGCGGTTGCCGTCGAATGTCGATCGGCTTACCGCGAGCGCACAGCTGACGATCCAGGCCGAGTACGGCGGCTGGGAGCTGGCCCGGGTCCGCCTCTACGCCGACGGGACCCGCCAGGTGGTGCTCCGCCGCCGGGTCACCAGCGACGCCATGCCCGGGCTCAGCACGTAACCCTTCGTTATCCGGATGCCCCGGGACTGCCCGCCCTGCTACGGTCGCGTCGAGAACGCCCGGTGCGCAGGCGCCGGTTACTTCGGGATCCCTTACTGTGCAGGTTCGAGTCCTGCTCGTGGCCGCAAGGCCGCGGTGGCGCAATTGGCAGACGCGACGGATAAAAGCCCGGCTCCGATATTGAACTCGGGCGTTCCCAATGCGCGCGACGGACCGTAATGTCGTCAATGCTTGCCGCATTGTGCGACGTGCGCCAAACTCAGCTCCGTGCTGCTGGTCTCGGTCACGCTGAGCGCCGCCGCGCTCGTCGCGGCCCTCGCCGGGCTCCTGCCCGCCGGGCTGGCGCTCGCCGTCGCGGGGCTCGTCACCGCCGCGCGCGGTGCGGCCCTGGTCCTGCGCCGCAGCGGGTCGGCCTGCTGGCAGCGGCCGGTCAGCGCCGGGCTCGGGTTCTGCGGCCTGTCGACCGCCGCCGCCGGGCTCGCCGACTGGCTCGCACCCGACGCCTACCTCACCGACGTGCCGCTGCCGGCCGAGCTGCCGCTGATCGGGCTGTTCTTCGTCACCGGGGCGCTGCTCATCGGCCTGTTCCACCTGCCCGGGCAGGCGGCGACGTACGTCGGGCGGGCCCGCCGGCTCCTCGACGGCGTCGGCATCGGCGTCATCCTGTTCTTCATCGCCTGGCTCGTCGTGTTCGAGGCGGCCGGGCTCAAGGGCGCCGCTCTCACCGCCGTCCTGGTCGCCAGCGTCGCCGTGGGGGCCGCCGTGGTCGGCACCATGCGGGCCGCGCCCATCCAGCCCGGTGCGATCCTGCGCGGCCTCGGCGCCCTGATCATGATCATCGCGCAGACGGCGCTCATCCTGATCCTCGACTACCACCTCGACGCCGACTGGCTCCTGCCGGCCGGTGTCGCGCTCATCGCCGGGCCGCTGCTGGCCGGGCGGGACCTGCCGCCCGGGCGCGCACCCGAGCCGGCGACCGCGACGACGACCGACGGCAGCTTCGCCCGGTATCCGCTGCTCGCCCTCCCGCTCGGCGGTGCGCTCGTCGCCGCCGCGTATCACCTGGTCGTCACCGGCCACTTCGACCCCGTCTCGGCCGTCCTGGCGATCGTCGGCGTCGTCATCATCGCGATCCGGGAGGCCCTCGCGGTCGCCGACGTGCGGCAGTACGCCCGGTGGCTCGCCGACCGCGAGGCCCGCTTCCGCGCGCTCGTCGCCGGCTCGGCCGACGTGACAATGATGCTCGACGACAGCCTCGTCGTGCGCTGGCAGTCACCGGCCGCCGCCCGCCGCCTCGGCCTGGCCGACGCGGACGTCATCGGGCGGCCGCTGCTCGGACGGGTACACCCCGATGAGGCCGACGCCGTCGCGGCCGCACTGGAGTCCGGCGCCACGCTCATCGAGGCCCGCCTCGGCGACGGCTTCGGCGTCTGGCGCGAGACCGAGTGGAGCGTCTCCGACCAGCGGGCCGACCCGTCGGTGCGGGCCGTCGTCGTGCACGTGCGCGACATCAGCCAGCGCCGCCAGCTCGAGCACGCCCTGCACCAGGCCGCCCGCAGCGACCACCTCACCGGGCTGGCCAACCGCACCGAACTGCTGCGCCTGCTGAGCGAGCGGACCGGGCCGAGCGTGCTCATCGTCCTCGGCCTCGACGGGCTGAGCAGCGTCAACCAGCTCCGCGGCCACGAGGTCGGCGACGCCGTGCTGGTCGAGGCGGCCCGCCGGCTGCGCGCCGCCCTGGCCCCCGGCGAGCTCGCGGCCCGCCTGGCCAGCGACCGGTTCGCGGTGGTGACGAACGCGGGTGCGGTGCACGCGCAGATGACCGCGAGTCGCCTGCTGACGCTGCTGTCCGACCCGTACCCGGTGCTCGGGGTGGCCTCCCACCTGTCCGCCTCGGCCGGCCTGGCCGAGCAGCTCATGTACGACGACCAGGGCGGCGGCGCGCTCAACCGGGCCGAGCTGGCCCTGCAGCGGGCCCGGCAGCTCGGCCCCGCCCAGCCGCCGCAGTGGTACGACGAGGCGACCGCCACCCTCCTGCGCCGCCGCCTCACCATCGAGCAGGACCTCCCCGGCGCCCTCACCCGCGGCGAGCTCGACCTGCTCTACCAGCCCGTCGTCGAGCTCCCCGGCGGCCGGGTGGCCGGCGTCGAGGTCCGGCCCCGCTGGCGCCGCGCCGGTCTCGGGCCCGTGGAGGACACCGAGTTCCTGCCCGTCGCCGACCAACTGGGCCTGTACCACGAGCTCGGCACCTGGCTGCTCGCCGCGGCCGGGCGCCAGCTCGGCGCCTGGAGCGCCACCGCGGTATCGGGGCCGCCGCTGTGGCTGGCCGTCCCGGTCTCCCCCGCGCTGCTGGCCGCCGACGGGTTCGTCGACCTGATCGCCGCGACCGGCTTCCCGCCGTCGCGCCTGGTCGTGCAATTCACCCTGTCCGAGCCGGAGCGGCCGGACCTCGTCGACCGGCTCGCCGCGATCCGGACGCTCGGCGCCCGCACGGCCCTCGTCGGGTTCGGCGTCCAGGCGACCTCCCTGAGCCTGCTGCGCCGCCTGCCCCTGGATCTGGTCCGGGTCGACCGCCGGACCTTCGCGGGCGCCGACACCGCTGTCGTGGCCGCGGTCGTCAACCTGGCCCGCCAGCTGGGCGTCGAGGTCGCCGTCGACGGTGTGCGCGACGACGAGGAGCTGGAGACGATCACCGCCGCCGGCTGCCGGCTCGCCCAGGGCTCCCTGTTCTGTGCCGCCTCGGTGCCGGAGCGCATGGAGGCGTACCTCGACACGCAGCGCGCCGGCCGCTAGGTCCGCTCAGCCCGGGTGGCCCTTGGCCACGCGGCGCAGGTAGTGGTCGACCTGCTGCTGGTTGTAGCCGCGCAGCACCACCCGGAAGCTCACCGCCTGCGCGTCCGCGCGGGCCCGGGCCACCCGGGTGGGCTCGGCGGAGGCGAGGTCGTCGTCGGCCCGGGCGGCGAACTCGTCGACCTGGGCCCGGTCATACCCGCGGAACACGACCGCGAACTGTGTCATCCGTCGAGTGTGCGCTTAGTCGAGCTCCCGCGCGAGGGCGTCGAGCCACTCGGCGGTGCCGTGCTCGCGCCACTCGGGCCGCTCATGCTCGTCGAGGTACACGGCCTGCTCGGTCAGGCGCAGCGCGGTGCCGAGGACCGTCGGGCGGAACTCGACGGTGGTCAACGAGATCGTGGCGACGACGTCGGCCACGTGCAGCGTCGAGGAGTACACGATCCGCTCGCTGGGGACGATGTCGTGGTAGCGCGACTCGTACCGCAGCGAGCGCCCCTCGTCGTCGTGGTCGCGGACCATCTCCCGGCCACCGATGCGGAAGTCGAGCATGTGCTGCTCCCCGCCGAACCAGCGGGCCTTGCTGGCCGGGTCGGCCCAGGCCGCGAACACCCGGCCCGGCCGGAGCGGATAGCTGCGTTCGAGGGTGAATGACCCGTGCAGCACAGTCGTGTCAATCATGAGCGCCGACTGTACCGAGACCGGCCCGCTCCCGGTGCCCCGTCCATCGATCGACGGCCGGGAGCGGTGCCGGGGACGGTCAGCTGTAGGTGAGCGTGAAGGTGTTGCAGACGAAGCTGGACTGGCCGGCGGTACCACTCACTTCGAAACCGAACTGGACCTGACCGACGTTGACGTCGCCCCACCAGCCGTTGGTGCGCAGCCAGTTCATGACGGCCAGCACGTCGACGGTGCCGGAGTTCGTGTTGCCGGTACGCACGAACGAGAAGACCGCGTTGGCGCCGTTCGAGCCGCGGTACACGTTCCAGGTGTGCCCGCCGGCGCTGACGTTGCGGGCGTTGGGCACCGCGCCGTTGGCGTCGTAGGACTCGGCGATCGGCCCGACCGCGCCGTGCTGGTTCGTCCAGATCATGACCTCGTACGCGTTGTTGTTCGCCCAGATGTCGTACGCGGTCTCCCAGGCGCCCGTCGCGACCCAGGCCGCGTCGCTCGGCACGCCGCCGGGGTTGGAGCCCCCGCCGGTCGGGGTCGGCGTCGGGGACGACGCGGTCCGCGTGGGCGTCGGGGTGCTTGTCACGCCACCCGTGCAGCTGGTGCCGTTGAGCGTGAAGGCCGTCGGCACCGGGTTGCTGCCCGTCGCCGAGCCGTTGAAGCCGAACGATGCGGTCCCGTTCGTGGCGATGGAGCCGTTGTACCCGGCGTTCTTCGCGGTCACCGTCGAGCCGCTCTGGGTCACGGTGGCGTTCCTGAATCACTGCGAGCAAGCTCGCGGCGGGGGAGGCGCAGCCTCCACCCCCACCCCCGCACAATCACCGCCGCCACCGCCTGGCCGCCGTGGTCGGCCTCACCCCAGGGCCGCCGTCCGCACGTCCGCATCGTCATCGGCCGCGAGCCGGGCGAGTGCCGCCCGCGCTCCGATCCGGCCGGCGTTGCAGTGCCCACGCGGCCCGGTACCGCACCCGGCGGTCGCTGTCGCCGGCGCACGCAATGAGCCGCTCGGTCGCCGCCGGCCCGCGCTCGGCCCACAGCCCTGCACCGCCCAGCCACGTGGCGCGAGCGCCAGTTCAAGCTCCGCGCGTCCATGGCGCCGCAATCACGTGCACCGCCGGTCAGTGCTTGAGCGGGTCGTGGCCCCAGTTCATCAGGGAGTACCGCCACTTCGTGTCGCGGACGTCGCCGGAGGGGCGCTGGGCCAGGTGGCGGTGGACGTAGCCGACGACCTTGCGCATGTGGGCCTCGTCGGCGTCGGTGAGGTCGGACTTCTTCGTGTGCAGGAGCTTGACGATGCGCCGGCCGCTGTCGTGGCCGACCGACTCGCCGCCGCCGCTGTCGGTCTTCTGGCCCACGTCCTTCGACTCGTCGGTCCGCAGCCAGCGGTCGAGCTCGGCGGCGGTCATGTTGACGGCGTCCTTGAACTGCGCGTATGTGTCGGTGGTCATGACCTGGGAATACCCCGGATCGGCCGGCCGTCACGGACGTTCGGGCCCGTCGGGCAGGCGCATGGCCGGGCCGCCGACGTGCAAACCGAGCGGGGTGGCGCGGCCCTTCGGCTCCTCCCAGGGCTCCTGGCGGCCCAGGACGGTCAGGTCGAGGTACGGATTGCCGTTGTGGAACTCTTCGAGCCCGCGGCCATACGTGCTGTACGTGTGGAAGATGCCCTCATCGGTGCGCAGAAACGTGCTCAGGCCCGGCATCTCCGTGCCGCGCAGGCTCGTCGTCCACGGGCCGCCGGTCCAGGGGACGTTGAGCTCGCCCGCGTCGCGGAAGTGCAGCATGACCGGGGCGACCCGGTCGTCAAGCGTGGCGTGGAAGTCGTAGTTGAAGTCGCCGCCGAACGAGGAGTACCACGGGAACGTCCCGCCCATCCGCTCCCGGAACGCGGCGATCTTCGGGTACGGGGCCCGGGACACGGCGACGAGCGTGGTGTTGCGGATGTGCAGGCGCCGCAGCCCGGCGATCCCCTCGGCCGCCGAGGAGCAGCTGGCGCAGGCCGCGTCCCAGTCCGGGGCGAACATGAAGTGGTGCACCACCAGCTGCGGCCGGCCGTCGAAGAGGTCGGCGAGGCCCACCGGGCCGGCGGGCCCTTCGAACGCGTAGTCCTGCTCGACCCGGACCATCGGCAGCCGCCGCCGGTCCGCGTTGAGCCGGTCCCGGGCCCGGGTCAGCTCCTTCTCCCGGATCAGCAGCTCCCGGCGGGCGGCCAGCCACTCCTCGCGCGACACCACCGCGGGCAGTTCTCCGATCGTCATGCCCAGAACTATAGCAACCAATCGGTTGCTTCACGCGATAGGAAGCGGGTCGGGGTTGACGGGCTTGACCGGGCCGGACAGCCAGGCCAGCAGCAGCGGCCGGACGTCCTGCCCGGACAGCCGGGACGCGAGGGCGATGAACTGTTCGGTGGAGGCGTTGCCGTCGCGGTGCTGCGCCGCCCACGTGCGCAGGAGCGCGAAGAACACCCGATCGCCGACCCGCTCGCGCAGCGCGTGCAGCGCCATCGCGCCCCGGTAGTAGTTCGACGACTTGATCGCGTCGCCGTCGGTCGGGTCGTACGGCGCCGGCGTCCAGAACGGGAAGTCGAGCGGGTAGTCGTAGAAACGGTTGAACTGCTCGCGGACCGTCCGGAAGCCGTCGTGCTCGTCCCAGAGCCACGACGCGTAGGTGGCGAAGCCCTCGTTGAGCCACAGGTCGTACCAGAAGTCGATGGAGACGCTGTCGCCGAACCACTGGTGCGCGGTCTCGTGGGCGACCGTCTCCACCGCGTACTTGGCGTTGGTGTCCTCGAAGCGGTTGCTCGGGTAGATCGGCCGGGTCTGCGTCTCGAGGGCGGCGAGCAGGCCCGGCTGCCGCTCGACGATCGCGCCCGCGGACTCGAACGGGTACGGGCCGAAGAGGGTTTCGAAGTAGTCGATGATCTCGTCGGTGCGGGCGACCGGGGCGTCGTACTGCGGCCCGAGCGCGGCGTCGACCGCGATGATCGTCGGGCGGCCGTGGTGCAGGTGCGAGTCGATGCGCCAGCGGCCGATCGCGATCGTGGTGGCGTAGGTGACCGACGGGTGCCGGCTCGCCCAGCGCCACGTCGTCCAGCCGGAGCGGGTGGTGTGGCCGAGCGGGAGCCCGACGCTCATCGCGGCCAGGCCGTCGGGGACGGTGACCGCGACCGCGAACGTGGCCTTGTCGGCGGGGTGGTCGCTCGACGGGTACCACGTCATCGCCGACTCCGGCTCCCCCAGCACGATCGCGCCGTCGTCGGTGGGGACGAAGCCGAACTGCGTGGGCGGGTGCTCCCCCGAGTCGTCGGGGATTGACCAGCCCTTCGGGACGCCGTGGTAGGTGACGTCGACGGTGAACGGGCGGCCCTGCCGCAGGCCGCGCGGCGGGGTGACGACGAGCTCCCAGCCGTCGCGGGTCCAGGTCGCCGGCCGCCCGTCGACCCGGACCGCATCGACGGTGAGGCCGATGAGGTCGAGGTCGAAGCGGGACAGGTCCTGCGTGGCGGTGGCCCGGATGGTGGCGTGGGCGGCGGTGAGCTCGTCGGTCGCCGGCTGATACCGCACGTCCAGGTCGTAGTGAGCGACGTCGAAGCCGCCGTTGCCGTAGGTGGGCAGGGCCGGGTCACCGGCGCCGGGCGCCCCGGGGGTGAAGGCCGGTGCGGCGTGCGCGGCCGCACCGGTCGCGGCGAGCAGTGCGATGGTCGCCGCCGCAGCGGTCGGCAACACTCGTGACAGCATATATGTCAGTGAATAGGTTACATTGGCTCAATGCAATACCCGCCGGAGCACGGGTGCGCTGAAGAGGTGCCCGGGCGGCGCGACCAGGTTCACCACGCGGTGGAAGGCGAGCGCGACCTCCGGATGGTGCTCGGCGGCCCGCAGGACCCGGGCGAGGTACCGGTTGAGGACGCGCACCTTCAGCGTCCGCCGGCCGGGCACCGACGGAAAGGCCAGGTCCCCGCCGACCGCCATCTCCCAGGGCGTGTCGATCACCTTGGCCGCGGCCGCGTAGAACTTCGCGGGGTCGGTGACGTTGCGCAGTACCAACGCCTCCTGGGCCGCCACCGTCATGCCCTGCCCGTAGATCGGGTTGAATGCGCAGAGCGCATCGCCGAACGCCAGGAACCCGCGGGGATGCCGTTCGAGGCGCTCGAAGCGGCGCCTGACGCTGGCCGGCACCCGGAACGCCCGCGGCTCGGTGACCGGCCGCGCCCCGAACACCACGTCGGCGACGTCGGCGATGCCGAGCCGGGTGGCGTAGGCCGCGAACCCCTCGGCGTCGATCGGCGGTGCGTCGCCCGCGAGCCCGCACAACGTCATGATCCAGCGGTCGCCCTCCTGGGGCAGCAGCGCGACCCCGAAGGGGAATGCGGGTGACATGCCGGTCAAGACCCCGAGCGATGGCGGGTGTACTCCCCCACGCTCGAACTCCCGCGTGGCGTACACGATCCCGGCGTGCACCGACTCCTCGACCGGCACCGCGTACCCCAGCCCGGCGAGCCAGGCCGGTGCCCGGTTCCCCCGGCCGGTCGCGTCGACGACGAGATCGGCGGTGATGTGCTCGTCGTCGATGCGCGCCCCGGTCACGACGCTGCGGTCGGCGTTCGTCAGCAGCCCCGTCGCGACCCGCCCGCCGTGGACCTCGACGCCCGGCAGTTTCGCCACCCGCCCGCGCAGATAGTCCTCCAGCGCCGGCCGGCTCAGGCACAGCACCGTGAGGCCGGACCGCGCCCGGGCCATCGGGTTGGGCCCGTTGTGCCAGGCGAAGTCCCCGTGAATGTCGACAGGCACCGCCCCGGCCGCGGTGAGCTCCCCGGTCAGCCCGGGAAACAGCTCCTCGAGCACCTCCAGCCCCTTGGCCAGCATCGCGTGGGCGTGCCGTCCCTGCGGCACCCCTTTGCGCGGCCCGCTCCCGGCCAGATCGTCCCGGTCGAACACCGAGACCCGGTCGAATCCCTCGCTGAGTGCCCGCGCCGCCAGCAGCCCGGAGATCCCAGCCCCGAGCACAATCGCATGAGTCATGCCCACACGTCACCATCCGGAGCCGGCTCGCTGTACGGAAAAGTACCCGCTACAACAGTCCGGGAATTGCCGAAAAAATCCCGGCCGGATCGTATTGCCGCTTGGCCGCCAGCACTCGTGCGAGGTTCACCCCGAACGATGCCCGGGCCCGCTCGTCCTCGTCCGGCCCGACCTGGTTCGGATACGCCCCCGGCAGCGCGACCGGGGCAAGGGCCTCGGCGGTGGCCTCGGCCCATTCCCGGTGCCGCTGCGGTGCCGGGTCGTCGGGCGCCCACACCGCGATCATCTCGATCACCTGGTGCGGGCGGCGGTGCGCGAACGCCGTCGCCGCCGGGTCGACCCGGGCCGCGGCCCCGTGCAGCCGGCTGACGAACAGCACCGAGTACGGCGACGACACGGCCGCCGCCCCGGCCGCGAGGGCCTCGGCGGCGACGCCCGCCAGGTCGGGCACCCAGGTGCTGCGCAGCAGGTAGTGGTTGCCCGCCACGGCGTTGCCGGCGAACATCCCGACCGCCGCCGCCACCGGCATGGGGCCGACCTGGTCGACGAACGGGTGCCCGAGCGCGCGCAGCCGGCCCACGTGCCGCTCCCCGGCCGCGAGGTCGTCGCCGCACCAGACCGGGCACAGGAACACCGTCGGCCCGTGCGGCCCGGGCAGGAACCCGGTCATCACCGTCAGCTCGTCGGGGGCGTCGGCGACGATTCCGGCGTAGCCGTCGAGGACCGCGGCGGCCTCGGCGATCGGGAACATGAGGATGCCGGCGAGCACCAGCGCAACTGGCTGGAGCCTGATCTGCATCGACGTGACGACGCCGAAGTTGCCGCCGCCGCCGCGCAGCGCCCACCACAGCTCGGCGTCGCCGTCCGGGCCGGCCGTGACGATGGACCCGTCGGCCAGCACCACCTCGGCCGACAGCAGGTTGTCGGCGCCGAGCCCGCAGCGGCCGATGAGGGGCCCGTAGCCGCCGCCGGTGGTGAACCCGGCCATCCCGACACCCGGCTCGACCCCGGTGACGGCGGCCAGGCCGTGCGGCTGCGCGGCCGCCAGCAGGTCAGCGCCCGTCGCCCCGCCCGCCACCACGGCCACGCCCGCGGCGGCGTCGACAGTCACCGCGCGCATCCCGGTGAGGTCGACGACGACACCGCCGTCGCGGACCGCGCGCCCGGCCCAGTCGTGCCCGCCGGCCCGCACGGACAGCGGCTGCCGCGCCTCCCGCGCGGCCCGCACGACCGCGGCGACCTCGGCCGCGTCCCGGCACCGCGCGACCGCCGCCGGCCGGCTTGTCACGGCCGCGTTCCACACCCGCCGCGCACCGTCGTAGCCGTCGTCGTCCGGCCGGAGCAGACGGTCACCGAGCAGTGGTCGCAGGGCGCGGGCGATGTCGGCTGCTGTCATGCCGGGACCGTAACCCGCCACCACGGTGAGCGCCGTCACCAATACGACCCGTCACGATTGAACCGCGGCCGCACCGGGCCGCACCGGGCCGGCGGGTCACAGGCGCGGGTCGACCGGCTCCGACTCGAGGGCGAGCACGGCGAACACCGGCTCGTGGATGCGCCACAGCGGCTCGCCGGCCGCCGCGCGTTCGAGGGCCTCGAGGCCCAGCGCGTATTCGCGCAGCGCGAGGGACCGCTTGCGCCCCAGGCTGCGCTGCCGCAGCCGCTCCAGGTTGGCCGGTTCGGTGTAGTCGGGGCCGTAGATGATCCGCAGGTACTCGCGCCCGCGCACCTTGATCCCCGGCTGCACCGGGCCGTGGCGGCCGCGGACGAGGTTGGCGAGGGGCTTCACGACCATGCCCTCGCCGCCGGCCGCGGTCAGCTCCTCCCACCACGCCGCGCCCGCCGCCGACGACTGCGGGTCGGTGGTGTCGACGACGAGGCGCCGGGTGGTGCGGATCAGCTCCGGCGCCGCCTCGACCAGCCGGTCGGCGATCGCCAGATGCCAGCCGTGATCCCGGTCGTGATACGTCGACCCTTCACTGGCCAGAACCTGGAACGGCGCCAGTTGTACCCCTTCGAGCCCGTCGGTCGGCCAGCAGTACACCCGATAGGCGTCGGTAAATGCTCTGGCGTTGTCGGCCCGGGCCGACGTGCGCTCCAGCAGGGCCGCCACGTCGAGGCCGGCGGCCTGCGCGGTCTCGAGCGCGGCGACCGCGGCGGGCAGTGCCGCCCGGGCGGCCGCACCGACCGCGGCGTACTGGCCGCGCAGCAGCTCCCCGGCCTTGGCCGACCACGGCAGCAGCTCGCAGTCGAGCAGCAGCCAGCCGGTGCCGAGCTCGTCCCAGAGCCCGGCCGCGGCGATCGCGGCGCGCAGCCGGTCGAGCAGCGACGCGGTGAGCGCGGGGGCGAAGAACGGGCGGCCGGTCCGGGTGTACAGCGCACCGCCCTCGTCGCGGCGGACGAGCGCGACGGCGCGGGAGCCCATGTGCTTCTCCTCGCAGATCACCTCGCTCACGCCGTCGCTGCGGTACGCGGCGAACGCCTCCGCCGGGTGCTCCAGCCGGTCCGGCCGGGCCGAGGTCGCGCACGGGGCCATGGTCGGCGGCAGGTACAGCAGCCGCCCCGGGTCGATCGCGAACCGGCTCATCACCTCCAGCGCCCCGGCCGCGTTGTCCTCGCCGACGGTGACCCGGCCGAGGTGGCGGGTCTCGACGATCCGCTTGCCGAGCACGTCGGTGATGTCCAGGACGTCGGGGAGCCGCTGCGCGACCGCCGGGAACGGCTTCACCGGCGCGTACCAGACCCGTTCGGCGTCGACGGACACGACCTCCTTCTCGGGGTAGCGCAGCGCCGTCAGCCGCCCTCCGAAGACGCACCCGGTGTCCAGGCACAGGGTGTTGTTGACCCACTCCGGCGCGGGCACCGGCGTGTGTCCATAGAGGACGGTTGCGGCGCCGCGGTAGTCGTTCGCCCACGGGTAGCGCACCGGCAGCCCGAACTCGTCGGTCTCGCCCGTCGTGTCGCCGTAGAGGGCGAAGCCGCGCACCCGGGCCGACGCCCGCCCGTGGTACGCCTCCGGCAGCCCGGCGTGCGCGACGACCAGCCGCCCGCCGTCCAGGACGAGGTGCGAGACGAGGTCGCGGGCGAACACCTCGACCTGCTTGCGGAACTCGTCGGTCTCCCCGGCCAGCTGCTCGAGTGTCTCGGCGAGGCCGTGGGTGACCTGGACGTTGCGCCCGGACAGCGCCCGCACCAGCTTGTTCTCGTGGTTGCCGGGCACGGCGAGGGCGTGCCCGGCGGTGACCATGCCCATCACCAGGCGCAGCACGCCGGGCGAGTCGGGTCCGCGGTCGACGAGGTCGCCGACGAACACCGCCGTGCGCCCCGCGGGGTGGGCCGCGTCGACGGCCCGGCCGGTACCGTCGCGGGCGATGGCGTAGCCGAGCTTGTCCAGGAGCGACTCGAGCTCGGCGCGGCAGCCGTGCACGTCGCCGATGACGTCGAACGGGCCGGTCTCGTGCCGGAAGTCGTTGGGCAGCCGCTCCCGCACGATGTGCGCGGCGTCGACCTCCTCGGCGCTGCGCAGGACGTGGGTCTTGCGGAAGCCCTCCCGGGCCAGGCCGCGCAGGGATCGGCGCAGCTGCTCGCGCTGGCGGCGCACCACGTGAGCGCCGAACGCCCGGTCGGGCCGGGCCGCGTTGCGCTCCAGGCACAGCTTCTCGGGCAGGTCGAGGACGATCGCGACGGGCAGCACGTCGTGGGCCCGGGCGAGCTCGACGAGCTTGCGGCGGGCCTCGGGCTGCACGTTCGTCGCGTCGACGACGGTGAGGCGCCCGGCGGCCAGGCGCTTGCCCGCGATGTAGTACAGGACGTCGAAGGCGTCGCTGGTGGCCGCCTGGTCGTTCTCGTCGCCGCTGACCAGCCCACGGCAGAAGTCGCTGGAGATCACCTCGTAGGGCCCGAAGTGCCGGCCCGCGAACGTCGACTTCCCCGACCCGGACGCGCCGATGAGCGCCACCAGGCTGAGCTGCGGGATCACCAGATCGGTCACGGCGTGCCCTCCTCGGGTGCGGCCAGGCTGAACACGGCCATCTGCGTCGGCGGCCCGGCCTCGGGGTCCTGCGCCCCGACGGGCCGATACCGCACCCGGTAGCCGTGCCCGTCGGCGACGCGGTCCGCCCACGCCCGGAACTCGGACCGGCTCCACTCGAACCGATGGTCGCGATGGCGCATCCGCCCCGGCTCGAGACCGGCAAAGCGGCTGTTGTACTCCACGTTCGGCGTCGTGACGACCACAGTGGACGGACGCGCCAGCCCGAACACCACGTGCTCCAGCGCCGGCAGGCGCGGCGGATCGAGGTGCTCGATCACCTCCATCAGCACCGCGGCATCGAATCCGGCGAGCCGATCGTCGCGATAGGTCAACGACGACTGCAGCAGGTGTACCCGCTCCCGCCGCCGATCCCCCATGCGCTCCAGCCGCAGGCGCCGCGCCGCGATCTGCAGCGCCCGGTGCGACACGTCCACGCCGAGCACCTCACGCATCGCCGGATCGTCGAGCAGCACCCGGATCAGCGCTCCCTCGCCGCACCCGAGGTCGACGACCCGGGCCGCGCCCGCCTCCCGCAGCACGTCCACCACGGCGGCCAGCCGCTGCGCGGCCAGGGAGGTCCGCACCGGCGCCTCGTCCTCGGGCGGCACCGCGTTGTCCAGCTCCTCCGGCGCCGTGTCGTCGACCTCGGCGAGCCGCCCGACCGCCGTGGCCACCAGCTCCCGCCGGTGCGCCAGATACCGCCGCGTGATCAGCTCCCGCTCGGGGTGCGTCCCCAGCCACCCGTCCCCGGCCCGGATCAGCTTGTCGACCTCGTCGATGCTCACCCAGTAGTGCTTGGCGTTGTCGAGCACCGGCAGCAGGACGTACAGGTGGTTGAGCGCGTCGGCCAGCCGCACCTCCCCGCGCAGCGTCAGGTCGACGTAGCGCGAGTCCCCCCACTGCGGCACCAGCGGATCGAGCGCCACCGGCGCCGCCGCGACCTCCCACCCGAGCGGCCCGAACACCCGCTCCGCGACCTCGGCGCCACCCGCACAGGGCAGCGCCGGCACCGTGATCTCCAGCGGCAGCGCCCGCCGGGCCAGCTCCGGCCGGGCATCACACCGCCCGGCCATCGCCGACTTGAACACCCGCGCGATGGCCACCGAGAGCATCGACGAGGCCGCGTACGGCCGATCGTTGACGTACTGCGCGAGCGAGAACCCTTCCGCGCCGACCCCCCGCCGGCCCCGGACGAGCCCCACCGGGTCGACCTCGACGAGCAGGGCCGCGGTACACCGCCCTTGCGACGCCTCCGGGTAGAACACGTGCGCCCGCCCGACGGCCACGTCGAACTCCTGCACCTTCCCGGGGTGCTTGTGCAGCAGGAACCCGAGCTCGGTAGCCGGCTCCAGGGTGGTCGAGATCGTCAACAGCACCGCCGAAGTATCCCCAGAACCGACTCCGATCGCCGCCGATTATCGGCATCCGCCCGCGGAACCTTTTGCCGGCCCGCCGAGTACAGGAGGCATGCGAAAACTCGCCGTCCCTGCACGGCTTCGGACCGACCTGCCGGCCGCACTCGTGTTCGTCGGGCTGGCGGCGGTCATGCTGGCCGGCTACTGGGGCGACGTGCGGGGCCGGATCTCGGCGGAGCTGCCCGACGATCAGGTGTGGTTCGAGTGGCTGCTCGCCCACGGCGCCTACTGCGTGCGCCACGCCACCGATCCGCTGTTCTCCATGCGGCAGAACGTGCCGGCCGGGGTGAACATGATGACCAACACGTCGGTGCTCGGGGTCACGGTGCCGCTGGCCCCGGTGACGCTGCTGCTCGGTCCGCACATCACATACCTGCTGTGGCTGGGCGGCGCACCGGCGGCGACGGCGTTCGCCGGATACTGGGTGCTGTCCCGGCACGTGGTCGCCTCACCGGTGGCCGCCGCGGTGGGCGGCGGGTTCGCCGGGTTCGCGCCGGGAACGGCCCACCACGCCGAGGGCCAGCCGAACTTCCTGTCGAACTTCCTGCTGCCGTTCATCGCCCTGTACGTCGCCCGGCTCGGCCGGCCGGGGCGGCGCTGGACGCGCGACGGGCCCGTGCTGGGGCTGCTCGTGGCCTACCAGGTCTTCATCAACGAGGAGCAGCTGCTCGTCCTCGCGCTGGGCTGCGCCGTCGCCCTGACCGTGTCCGGTGTGCTGCGTCCCCGGCCGGGCGCCGCCGCGCTGCGCCCGTTCGCCGCGGGCCTCGCGACGGCCGCGGGCGTCGCTGCGGTACCGCTGGCCTATCCGCTGTGGTGGCAGTTCCGCGGACCGCAGACCTACACCGCGAACCCGCTGTTCAACTCGTGGGGCGAGGACCTGCACGCGCTCGTCACGTACCCGTACAACACGGTCGCCGGCGCGCGGGCGACCGAGGCCACGATCGGCGCGACGGAGCAGAACAGCTGGTACGGCATCACCACCGTCGCCGTCGTCGCCGTGCTGGTGCTGGTGCTCTGGCCGTCGCTGCCGGCCCGCACGGCCGCCGTCACCGGGCTGATCTTCGCCATCCTGTCGCTGGGCCCGCGCCTGCGCGTCGGCGGCCGGCTCACGGCCCACGACGGCCCGTGGGCCCTGATCCCCGACGGGCTGCCGATCGTGAGCCAGATGATGCCGTCGCGGCTGGTGTACATCTCCACCCTCGCGATAGCCGTACTGCTGGCGCTGGGCTGGGACCGGGCGTCGGCCGACATGATCCTGGACGTGCGCCTGGCGCTGGCCCTGACACTGGTCCCGCTCTTCCCCACCCCGACCCCGGTCCAGCCGATCGATCCGGTCCCGCACTTCATCACCGCCGGCGGCTGGCACGCGTACGTAGCCGACGGCCGCACGGTGGTCCCGCTCCCGGTGCCCAGCAACGGCGCCGGCCTGGCCGGACTGCGCTGGAGCGCGGCGGCCCTGCACGAGTTCGCCGTTCCGGCCGGCTACTTCCTCGGCCCCGACGCCGACCACCGGGCCATGATGGGCCCGCCGTCCCGCCCGACGACCCGCCTGCTCGACCTGGCCGCATACAGCCCGACCGCGTTGGCCGTCACCGACGCGGACCGCGCCGCCGCCCTGGACGACATCCGCTACTGGAGGGCGGCCATCCTGGTGCTTGACCCCCGCCACCGGCCGGACGGCCTGCGCCAGACCGTGGTCAAGCTGTTCGGACCGGGCCGGCAGGTCGACGACGTGTGGGTATGGGACGTCCGCGACCGAACCTGAGGCCAGCCCGGCCCTACCTGTCCGGCCGGACGTCGCAGTGTTGCAGCGGGACCGGGTCGCAGCCCGTTGGCCGTCCTTCACGACGCCACGCGAGATGGATCTCCGTGCTCAGCCCGCGACGGGACCGGCCGATCGCCTCATCGCCATACGCACCCACCGTCGCGCCGGCGTCGTCCAAGCCGCCGATCCCCGTTCCTGGACTCCGGCTGCATGCTGGTACGCCCCGACGGCCGAGGGCTCAACCCAGACAGTCCAGTCCACCAGGGGCCCGCCATCGCGAACCTACGCCACCCAAGGACCCGGTTCCGTCTGCCGCCCGCTGCCCACCGCCGGACTCGTGCCTGCAACGTCTTCCCCAAGCCGCAGCGTTTCCGGCAGGTCTCGCCACGGCGCACCCGTCAACCGATCGCGACGAACCGCCGGCGCATCGGCACCGATCACCACCGACATGATCGGCAGGACAAGCCACGACCCCGGGACGACTCACCCGTCCCGGGGTCGAGGCCCGCGCTTGTTGAGCCGGTGTTACTCGGCGGTAGCCTTACCCGTGGCGGCCGGCTCCCCGTCACCCTCCGGCTCCTCGTCGAGCTCGAGGTCGGCGAACGCGTGCTCGTCCAGCCGGTCGACCACCCGGTCGCCCGCGGCCAGGGCGAACGGCCCCACGCCGTCGTTGTCCTCGTAGGTCTCCGGGTCCAGCGGCGTCTCGACCTCGGCCACGATGACCACACCGTCGAGGGACTCGAGCTCCGGGATGTCCAGGGCGCCCAGCGAGCCGTCGCCGGCCTGCATGAGCTCCAGCACGGCCTCGCCCACGGTCTCGACCGCCGCGCCGTCGCCGTCGCCCGGGTTGGCCCGGCGGGCGGCCTCGGCCACGGCCAGCAGGGCGCCGACACTCGGGATGCGGTAGTCGCGGCGCTGGCGGACCGAGATCACCCGCGGGTGCGGGTCCTCGGCCTCCGTGCCGTCGACGATGCCGACGCCGAACTGGCGGTCGGCCTCCTCGGGGTCGATGGCCTCGACGTCCCACGGCGTGACCTCGCCGAACTCGTCGAGCAGCAGCTCGTCGTAGCTGTTTGACGCGTTGTTGAGCTCCACGTAGGCGCGCCACACCTCGTCGTCGTCGGCGCGCCCGTTGGCCGCCTTGACCGCGGCAAGATGCTCGCGGGCCGCCGCGATGACGCGCTCGAGCGCGGCCTCAAGCTCCGCGTGCCGGTCGGTCATGATGGGACTCCCCCTGATATCGATGAAGCGCTGGCTGGGTCACGGCTGATCAGGTCGATCAGGACTGCTGCAGGAACCGGTCGAGAACTCGCACGCCGAACTGTAGTCCCTCCAGCGGAATGCGCTCGTCAATGCCGTGGAACAACGCGCCGAAGTTCAGGTCGGCGGGCAGGCGCACCGGCGAGAAGCCGAAGCAGCGGATCCCCAGCTTCGCGAACTGCTTGGCGTCGGTGCCCCCGCTGAGCATGTACGGCACCGCCAGCGCCCCCGGGTCCTCGGCCCGCAGCGCCGCCGACATCGCCGCGACCAGGTCACCGTCGAACGTGGTCTCGATCGCGGGCTGCCGGTGGATGTACTCCAGCTCGATGTCCGGCCCGACGATCCGCCGCAGCTCCGCCTCGAACTGCTCCGACTGCCCGGGCAGCGTGCGGCAGTCGATGGTGGCCGAGGCCCGGCTCGGGATCACGTTGTCCTTGTAGCCGGCGGCGAGCCGCGTCGGGTTCGCGGTGTTGCGCAGCGTCGCCCCGATGATCATCGCGATCGGCCCGATCTTGCCGACCGCCGCCTCGGGGTCGTCGAGGTCGAGCTCGATGCCGAGGACCTGCGAGACCTGCTCCAGGAACGCCCGCACCGTCGGCGTGAGCACGACCGGGAACCGGTGCGTGCCGACCCGGGCGACCGCCTCCGCGAGGGCCGTCACCGCGTTGTCGTCGTTGATCATCGAGCCGTGCCCGGGCCGCCCCTTGGCGTGCAGGCGCAGCCAGTCGATGCCCTTCTCGGCCGTCTCGATCAGGTAGAGCCGCTGGTCACCGCCGACGCTGACGGAAAACCCGCCGACCTCGCCGATCGCCTCCGTGACCCCCTCGAAGTGCCGGGCGTGGTGCTCCACCAGATACTGCGCGCCATAGGTGCTGCCCGCCTCCTCGTCCGCGACGAACGCGAGCACGACGTCACGCGGGGGTTTGCGCCCCTCTCGCTTCATCTGCCGGACCAGCGCCAGCACCATGGCGTCGAAGTCCTTCATGTCGACGGCGCCGCGGCCCCACAGGTAGCCGTCCTTGATCTCCCCGCCGAACGGGTCGACCGACCACTCGGAGGCATCGGCGGGTACCACATCCAAATGACCATGGATCAGCAGCGCGTCGCGCGACGGGTCCTCCCCCTCGAACCGCGCCACGACGCTGGCCCGCCCCGGCTCGCTCTCGTGGATCTCGGGCTGGAAGCCGACCTCGGCGAGCTTCTCAGCCACGTATTCGGCGGCGACCCGCTCCCCGACGCTCGTGTCGAGGTCGCCGGTGTTCGTGGTGTCGATGCGCAGCAGGTCCCGGCAGATTTCGATGACCTCGTCGGTGGCGTCCATGAGGAAGTCATACCAGGCGGGGATGACAGTTTTCCGGATGGTCCGGCGGAGACTACCGTGCGTCGCCGCCGGATCACCCTAGGGTTCACCAGCCGAAGCCGGCGGCGTAGCTGATCGAGGCGAGGGCCGCCTGCCCGGCGGCGTTCGGGTGGAAATAGTCCCAGGTCGAGACCTGCGAAAGGGTGAACTGGTAGCCGAACACGGCCCCGCCGTCGTACTTGCAGTTCGCCCCGTACGCGACACACGCCGCGGCGAGCTGCCCGTTGAAGTCGACGACCCGCTGGCGCACCCGGTCCCGGCGGGCGACGTCCGCGGCGGCGGTCGAGGACGGGTTGGCCAGCATCGACTGACACACCCCGAAAACCGACCATATGGTACGCGCGGAGGCACTCCCGCTGCCCACCTGCCAGAGCCGCTTCAGGTCGGGAATGCTGATCAGCAGCACCTTCGCGCCGGGCAGCCCCGCCTTCAACGCCCCGAGCGCCGAGTCGAGCGACGCCCGGAACGCGGCCACGCTCGTCATCGACGACTCCGAGCTCGTGCAGGCGTCGTTCGCACCGATGAGGATCGTGACGTACGCGGCCCCCTGGCTCACCGCGCTCGCGGCCTGCCCGGGCATGTCCGCGACCTTGGCGCCGGATGCGGCGTCGTTGTAGTTGTGGCCGTTGATGGCCGCGTTGACGGCCTTGATCCGCAGGTAGTGGCTGTTCACGCCGGTGTCAGTGCCAGTGCTGAAGGATCGGCTCGGGCAGTCGACGTACCATCCACAGGCATTGAAACCGCGGGAGATCGAGTCGCCCATGGAGGCGATGGACCCGGGTGGCGGACCCGGAGCCGCGGCGGCCGGAGCGACGAACCCCAGCTGAGCGGCGGTGACGGCGGCGGCGGTGAGCACGGCGAGGGCGGCGGCCCCTCGCCAGGACAGTGACATGGCGACCCCTTCCATCGATCTAGGTGCATGTCAGCGTACTGGCGGGTAACCGCCAGTTTCAAGAATCCGCCGCCCGGGTACCTCCAGCCCGTGAGCGGACTCCCGTTGCCACCCCTCCCGCCGATCGATGGCGACGCCACCGGCCGCAGCATGCTGGACCTCCTCGACGAGGAGCACCGCCAGCTCGACCGCCTCTGCACCCGCGCCGAATCCTCGCCGGCCGCATCCGAGGTCCTGGTGGCGACGCTGGCGCGACACCTCTCAGCGGAAGAGCAATACCTCTATCCAGCATTTGAGGGTGTACTGCCAGACGCCCACGACGTCGTGGAGCGCGAACTGGCCGCCGACGCCGAGCTCCTGGTCGCCCTGCGCCGCCTCCACACGTCAGCCGACCGGACCGCCCTGCACACCGTCGCCGAGCAGGTCCGCTCCCACACCCACCGCACGACGGCCGACGTCTTCCCGGCCCTGCGCACCCACTGCACCGACGACGAACTGGTCCGCCTGGGCAACCGCGTGGAGATCGCCCGCTCCGCCGCCCCCACCCGCCCCCACCCCGGCACGCCGTCGACCCCACCCCTGAACAAACTGGTCGACCCGGCCCTGGGCGTCATGGACAAACTCCGCGACGCCCTGACCCGCCGGACAACGTGGGAAGAAGATCTCTGAGAACCACGTTTATCGATCACCCCACCCCGGGTACAACACTTCCAACCACAGACTCGGGGCGGCCGGTCCCCCCTCCGACCGCCCCGGCAAACAGGCCCCGGCGCCCCAGGCGCCGGGGCCTCGGCGTGTCCGGACCCCCCGATTCGTCAAGATCTCCCAGGACCGTGTAATGTGTCGCGTGGCCGTTGGGAACGGGGTCCGCAAGGACACCGAACACAATGGTTCAGCCGGTCGAAGTGGCGGAATGGCAGACGCGCTAGCTTGAGGTGCTAGTGCCCTTTATCGGGCGTGGGGGTTCAAGTCCCCCCTTCGACACCAACCCATAGCATCCGTGCGTTGTATGACGTGCCCGTGTTCGAGTGCGCTCGAACACGGTGATCCAGCATCCATGCTTGGTTCCGGTGGACGGCGGTGCCGTCCGTGACGAGCATCGTGCCCGCCCTCATCCCTGCGTCGCCCGGGCCAGCAGCGGACAGTCAGACCATTCCCGGCAGGACAAGCCGCGGGCCGCTGCCGCTGGCGACCTTCGCGGACGAGCGGACCCGCAGCACGCTGTACGCGTTGCCGGCGATTGACATCAACGGCAGGCTCGCTGACCAGACCATCGTTCGTTCGATGGGCTGGGAGCCCGGAACCCGCTACGCCATCAAGGAGCACGGTGGCCTGCTGCTCGTCGAGGGCACCGCGCACGGCATCTTCAGCATCACCCGGCGGGGTCACCTGTACATCCCGGCGGTGGTCCGTCGCCGTTTCGCGATCGCGGCGTCCGATCGGTTGTTCGTTGCCGCGGATCCGGCCGAGCGGCGGATCGTCATCCATCCGCCGGCCGCTGTCGACGCGATGATCACTGAACGCCATCGCCTGGTGCTCGGCGGTGCTGCAGGATGACGCAGTCACCGTTTCGAGCGCCCGCGGGTGTTGCGGACCTTGAGGCGGCCCGGGTGCTGCTGGATCGGCTCGGTGTGTCGCCCGCGGATCTTCTGGGTCTGGTGGCGCGCGATCCGGCTCCGACCTTCGCCGAGTACATCCCGGTGGTCGCGAAGGCGGTGCCTGAGGGCAGCCGCCGGGCGTACAGCAGCTACTGGAACAGGATTGTTGAGGCGTGGCCCGACCGGCGCCTCGACGAGATCAAGGCGTCAGAGGTCGAACAGCTGGCGGAGCTGATCAAAGCCAATGTGGTCGTGCGCCGCAACGCGCGTGGCGGGCGCAGCGCCGCCGAGAACTTCATCTCGGCGCTGCGATGTATCTACCGGCGGGCGATCGCGGACGGGCACATCGAGGAGGGGAGGAATCCCGCGCTCAGGGTGGCCAAGCCGCGCCGGCTGGAGAGTACCCGGCGGGCGCTGAGCGACGGGGAACTCGCGCAGATCAATGCGGCAGCGTCGAGTACCGGCAATGATCCGGTCCTGGACAGCCTGCTGCTGCGGTTGCATACCGAGACCGCCTGCCGGCGCGGTGGTGCGGTGGCGCTGCGCCCCGTCGATCTGGACCAGGACCAGTGCCTGATCAGATTGCGGGAGAAAGGCGGCACCGTGCGCTGGCAGCCGGTGTCACCGACACTCATGGGATATCTGCAGCAGCATGCGGTGGAGCGGCTGGCGCCGGTCACGGGGCAGTTGTTGCGGTATGCCAACGGCAGCCCGATCACGGACCGGCGCTACGACCACCTGTGGGCGCGGCTCGGTGAGCAGTTGCCGTGGGTGGCGACGCAGCAGGTCACCGCGCACTGGTTGCGGTACACGACCCTGACGTATGTGGAGCGGAGCTTCGGTTATGCCGTGGCGCGTGCCTATGCCGGCCACGCGTCCGGTGGCGGCGGTTCTGCGGGCGTGACGGCGACGTACGTCCGTGCGACGCTGCAGGAGATCGTGCGGGCGCTGGCTGCGCTCACCGGCGAGCCGCATCCGTTGCTGTAGCTGGGATGCGCCGGGGTTGCGATGCCGTGTGGTGGCCTGCAAAGCGACGGGCCACCACACGGCGTTCAAGCACACAGCGTTCGAGCTGCGGTGCATCTTCACGCAGTCTGGTGTTGCCGGGCCTCGACCTTGCCGACGCATACCGGCATGGTCGCGTCGCCTGCCGCTTCCTGCAGTGCAGTCGGCCATATCGGCTTCGCACCGCAGCGGCCGGCTTGAGCCATATCAGCTGCACGGGGCAGCAGCATCGATGGACCGTACAAGGAGTTGATCAATTTGGAAGGGGCGCATCATGGGTGCAGCAGCGAGCATTCGGGGACCAGTCATCGATCGCGTACGCGAGGGCCCGGATGCGCCCTGCCGCAGCGGCCAGATCGCCGGTGGCTGCGGCGAGCAGGGCGATCACTTCTTGGACGTAGCGCCAGGCGGTCGCGACACCGATCTCGAACCCTGCGGCGAGGCGGGTATAGGTGTCGCCGTTACGCAGATGGGCCAGGGCGAGCAGCGCTTGCCGGCCTGGGTCGAGGCGCCGCCACCGGGATCGATGCTGGTTGCGGTGCTGGCGGATGCGATGCGCGAGGTCGTTGAGGGTGCGGCTGGACAACGGAATCGTGGCGGGGTAAGACAGCACGGCGAGGCTCCCGGTCGGGGCATCGGATCTTGGTTGACGCTTCTATATGCGTGGTGATCGAGTCCGGGTATTCGTGATCCGCTAGGTTCGGCGCTGGCCGTGACGGTGTGACCCCACAGCAGTCTGACCATTGACGTATGTGTCGTGTAGTCGACCTGTCCACCGTCGCGGCCGGCATCGGCCGCCACCCTTACTGGCCTGATCAGAAGCATGTCCGCTGGCCACGCCAGCGTGACCCATCACAGATCTGCCGTCGGGTGAACCTCCCGGGCCGACGCCGTTGACCGGCATCAGCCTTCAGGAAGGACACCCACCGTCATGCCAATCGAGGCAGGCCAGCCCGCCGATTCTCGCCCTGATCGACGCCGATGGGTCGTCGGAGTCGACACTCACACCGACACCCATGCCGCCGCACTGGTCGACGCCCTCGGCGAGGTCCATGCCCAGACCGAGGTCAGCGCCGACCCAGACGGCTACATCCGGCTGCTGGCCTGGGCCGGCGAGCACCTTCCCGCCGGCCAGCGGATGTTCTGGGCCGTCGAAGGCACCCGCGCGCACGGACACGGCCTGACCCGAGTGCTCCAAGCAGCTGGCCACCAGGTCATCGAAGCCGTGCCCCCCGTGCGAGGCAGCCGCCGCCGCGGCGGCAAGTCCGACCGGCTCGACGCCATTCACGCCGCTCGCACAGCGTTGATCAACGACCATCCCGCCACGCCCCGCGCCGACGGCCCTCGCGAAGCGCTGCGCCTGCTGGTCACGGCCCGCCAGCACTACTCCACGACGCGCACTGCCACGATCAACGTCTTCAAGTCGGTGATTCTCGGCGCCACGGAGCTGCGCGAACAGCTACGTCATCTACCCACTGCGGCCCAGATTCGCACCGTGCTCACCCTGCCCGAGCCCGAGACCGCCGATGTTGAGGAACGCATCCGTCTGCAACAACTCCAGACTCTCGCGCAGACCGTCACCGACCTGAACGCCGTCCTGGCCGCCAACTACCAGCAGCTGGAAGACCTCGTCCGACAGCTCTGCCCAGCGCTGCTCGACCTGCCAGGCGTCGGGCCGCAAACTGCCGCTGTCGCACTGACCGCCTGGTCGCATCACACCCGGCTGCGCGACGAAGCGGCATTCGCCGCTCTCGCCGGCGCCGCACCGCTACCCGCCAGTTCAGGACGCCACCAGCGCCACCGCCTCAACCGCGGCGGAGACCGAACCCTCAACGCCGCACTCCACACGATCGTTACCACCAGACGTCGCATGAAACACCCAGCCACCAGCGCATACATCGCCCGCCGCACTGCCGAAGGACTCACCCCGAAGGAAGTCCTTCGCTGCCTCAAGCGCTACACCGCGCGCCAACTCTTCCGGCTGATGCAGACCACCGCACCCGCAACCACTTGACAAACACTACTCACAGACTGCTGTCTTACCTGGAGCCTCGCCCTCATCAATCTCCGGGTCTGCCGCACCCGCCCCGAGCCGCAACGTCAGCTTGGAAATGGCTCAGTGTTGTGGCGAACGGTGTTCTGGCCTGTTGAGTGGTTGCGGGTCTGGGTGAGCATCGTTGTGTCGTGGAAGCCGGCCTTGTCGACGATGATTGGTGGCGCTTGATGGCCGTTGCTGGCTGAGCGGCTACGGTTTCGGGAGTGCGATGGCGTCGCAGAGGGGGCCGCGTATTGAGGTCCAGCCGCCGTTGATGCCCTCCTTGATGTAGCAGTAGCCGGCGGAGTCGCGGGTGGCCATGCGGTCGCCGTTGATCGTGATGGCGGTGCAGTTGGGGCCGCGTACCGACGTCCAGCCCCCGTTGATCCCATCTTTGACGTAGCAGTAGCCGTCGGAGTCTTTGGTCGCGATTCGGGTGCCGGTGAGAGCGATCTGCTGGCATATAGGTCCACGTACTGATGTCCAGCCGGCGCCGATGCCGCCTTCCTTGACGTAGCAGTAGCCGTCCGCGTCGCGGGTGGCGATACGGTCGGGGCTGTGACTGCTGGCGGAGCTGTCGTAGAACAGGTTGGCGCCGGCGGCAGCGCTCGAGGCCTGCGTTCCCCCGGCGCTCTACCGTAGCCTGAACGGGAATCACCGCCGGCGCGGGCCGGGTCGTTGCAGTGTGTGCGTCCGACGACGGCTCCGCGCCGCCGTCTGGATAGGTTGCGCCTTGATCAATTTTCGATACCACGTCGTGTCGCTCGCCGCTGCATTCCTGGCTCTCGCCATTGGACTTATCGTCGGCACCGCCGCAGCGAACGGTCCGATCGTTGAAAATCTCAACGATCAGGTCGTCAAGATTTCCAATGAGAAGCAGCAGCTGCGCGATCAGCTTGATCAAGCTCAGGCAGAGGTGGACAAAAACGAGGGCTTCGCCAACGAAAGCGCGTCTCGCCTGCTTGCCGGAACCCCAGGGCCTCGGCAAAGTCGTGATGGGTGTCCGGCTTGAGGTGATTGGCGTAGACGCGCCTTGTCTGGAGGCAGCAAGACGGGCATGACCCGTTCGGAAGATCATCAAGGTTCCTACGCCATGTTGATCGCCGCCGAAGTGAGCCATGCCCGCATCGCCATCATCGCTGATCGCCTCGTTGTCACCTGCACCGGCCGGTCTGTTCGAGCTCCGCCCGTCGGAGCTGACCGCCGGTCTGCCCGCCGCCCTGGCCGCCGTGCCCGACCCGCGCGCCCGTCGCGGCATCCGCCATCGCCTGGCCGTGGTCCTCACCGCAGCCGTCTGCGCGGTGATAGCCGGTTACCGCTCCTACACCGCGATCGGCGAGTGGGTGGCAGATCTCCCCGCCGGGACAGCACTGCTGCTCGGGATCGACACCGATCGGCGGCCGTCTGAGGCGATGATCCGCAGACTCCTGCAGGCCGTCGACCCCGATCTGCTCGCCGCGGCGATCGGAACCTGGCTCGCCACCAGGATTCCCGAGCCGCCACCCGGTTCCAGATGGGCGATCGCCGTGGACGGCAAGACCATACGAGGCTCACGCACGCGCCACGTCACCGCCCGGCACGTCCTGGCCGCCGCGGACCAGCACACCGCAGCCGTGCTCGCCAGCACCGACGTCGACAGCAAGACCAACGAGATCACCCGCTTCGCCGCGCTGCTGGATCAACTCCATGACCTGGACGGCGCCGTGGTGACCGCCGACGCGTTGCACTGCCAACGCGACCACGTCACCTACCTCGCCCAGCGCGGCGCTCACTGGATCCTGACCGCCAAAGGCAACCAGCCCACCCTGCACCAGCAGCTCACCGGCCTGCCCTGGCACCTCGTCCCCATCGCTGACCGCACCACCGACCGCGGCCACGGCCGCCGGGAGATCCGCACCCTGAAGATCCTGTCGGTCTCCACCGGCATCGACTTCCCTGACGCCGCCCAGGCCCTGCAGATCCGCCGTCGCCGGCGACCGCTCGACGAACCGAAACGCTTTACCACCGAAACCGTCTACGCCATCACCGATCTCCAAGCCCACCAAGCCAAACCATGGCAGCTCGCCGATTGGATCCGCGGCCACTGGACGATCGAGAACAAAGTTCACTGGGTCCGCGACGTCACCTACGACGAAGACCGATCCCAGATCCGCACCGGCACCGGACCCCAAGTCATGGCCACCCTCCGCAACGCCGCCATCAGCGTCCTCCGCCTCGACGGCACCACCAACATCGCCGCCGCCAACCGCCACTACGCCCGCAACCCCAACCACCCACTGGCCCTACTCGGCATCACCTAACGACTTTGCCGGGGCCCTGGCTCGCTGATCGAGTGCGGGCACTGATCACAGACTACGGGCAATGAGAAATTGCCGCACTCCGCATCGGTCAACGCAATAGTGCCGCCAGCCCAATTATGGTGTATCGGCGCGACACTTGCGGCTGCAGTATCTTGTGAAGGTCTTCCTCGAAGGCTTCGAGATTTCCGTCGAGTCGCCAGCGGGCGCACTCAAGCTTCCGGGCGGATTACCGGAGGTCATCTCGCTTCTAATCATATCGATCTCGGCGGTCGTGGTCTAACAAGTTCGTCGAAATTGTCGGACTTGAATCATCCCAATGATACTCTGCCCGAGGGTGTGGCGCACGATTGCGGGACGGGGCGCCGAGGCTGAGAGGAAGCTCAACGGTCGGCTCGTCGTCTATATCGTACCCCGAGTAAGGCAGAACATTCGAAGACCAATCGGACATTATCGCGGCCACACCTGAGTCTGGAAGGGCAGGCAGGACGCGCTTCAAAGCACTTTCCATCGGCAAGGAATCGATGGATATTGCTTCAAGCAGCGCGCCTCGTGCGTCTTGATGATGATCACATGCTCTACCCAGAGTAGTGAGAGCATGAACTGCCTGAGCTTCACTTAGTGAGGCAAGTAGCGTTGCTCGGGCATCTGAACTCCTCCTTGTGATTGCTTGTACCGCCAAAATCTCTGCTATCAGGCCGGGCTGAATTACAGACCGCCGTCCTTTGTGCTCGCCCGGATAGAGGTCGGCGAGCCAGCGCGCAAGCTTAGGAATTTTGGTCTTGTCTGCTGAAGGACCCAAAGCTAAGTGAAATAAGTTTTCGTCAGACGCGTTCCCCTCGAAGCCCAGAAGCGACGCTAATCCGACCAGGTCACGCAGCTGGTCCAACACTTCGCTGCCGGCGTCGTCCAGGAGCCCCGCCCTTCGAGCACAGCCACGCCAGTAGCGCTGTTCATGGAGAATTAGCTCGTACAGAATCTGCATCGAGTCTCCTGGAGAAGTGGAACCGAGCACTACGAGCAGAGCCTCGGCATGAAGGACCACTATAGGCGTACCCCATGGCCTATCAGGTAAATTTGCCAATGCCTTCCATGGTACCGGCCGACTTAGATGCGTAGCGAATGCCTGCGCTGCTATGGCGCGCAGCCGCTGCATTCCCAAAGCGGTCACATCTGGAGGTACGGACCGGGAGGTCGCGCCTCCAGTCACGGCATCAACAAGGTGCTCTTGTTCGGGGTATGAGGCTGAGAGATCATGCCACCATCGACCCGCTTGACGGGCGATGAGGAGAAGCTTGGCATGACGGACTGCGTGGGCCGCGCAAATTAGAGTGGCCAGCCCATGTGGTTCACGTGTTTCCGCATAATCAACGACCAGTAGGACTTCCGCCGCAGTGGGATCATTGCGAAGTTTTGCTGCCACCGCCAATTCTGCCCCGTAGCGAATAGGCCGGTATTCCCATCTGTCGCGCCGCACCCATGAGCTTACCTGACGATGCCACCGGGTTTCTCGCCTTGTAGTATTCCATAACTGCTGAGCAAGGCGCGATTTTCCAACACCGCCGGGTCCAACGAGAAGGCGAACGGGTTCATCCGATTTCATCAGCCACTGTCGAAGTTCCGCTACTTCATCTTCCCTTCCGACAAATGGAACAATTTCCTTGCTGGGATGAAGGAGCCAAGCAACCGACTCGGGTAAATCTTCACGTGCTGCATCGGCGCTGAATGATCGGATTTCTCGTTCTCTAGCAAGCCACGCAGACCGCCACTCCATGACGGTTGGACCGAACGCACCGATGACCGCTGCTGCAGCGGCCGCCACCACGGTCCATCCCGTTTTGTTGTCGGCAACGGAGGCCCAGGCCGCTACGCCTGCCACGACTTCTGGCGCGATGCTCCAAGATAACTTGCGAAGCAGCTTCGACGGAGACGAGTGAGCCACGGAAGCAGAGTACTAGAGAGGGCCAACAAGGATTATGATGCTTGGCGGAAGCAATCCGAACACGGATAAACATGATCAAACGGATTTCAACTATTACGACGAGGATTTAAATGGGTTGCACCCTGTCATTCGCAAACCTGGAGGTCTGATAACACAAGCCGCTATTCCGGGCGGAAGCTTGTGCACGATCATCGGCATGAGTGTGCGCCAAAGCGTCAGGCGAGCCCCACTGCGCAAAGTAGCTGCCGCTGAGGTTCAGACGATCATGCTAGGTCCGAATACGACCGTTCTGGTGGGGCCAGCTCCGGTATCTGTCGACCAGAAGCGCCCAAAGGCTACTGCCAGCCGCGCCCTTGCACAGCTTTGGCCTGGCTGAGCAGCACCTGAACAAGGACACGGTCCAGACTGACGGTGCGGCGGTCGCCAGGAACCCACGAGACCCCGCACTGCGTGCAGAACATCGCGCGGTGCCAAGCGGACGCAGCCGCAGCATGCGCGATGCCGAACCGTTGGTGCGCGCGTCGTCCTCCCCAGCTCTGCATGCTGGCCGCGACCGCGACGATCGTGCCCACCGCCCCGAACAATCGTAGCGCCGCTACATCCTGCTCTGAAGCCGAGCTGACAGCACCGATCATCAACATCGCCAAGGCCACCCCTGCCGCTGCTGCCAAACCGGTAGGACGCCGCCACGAAGGCAACGCCATCGGTGGCCGCAACGCCGCTGCCGGCGCGGTCTGCCCCCAGGCCTCGCCGAGGTATCGGTTCCGCATGCCGCTGCGCCGAGACCGCACCTCGACCCCGACCCGAGTCCGGCCGGCGCCATACAGCACCGGCACCGCAACTACCGAATGTCTGGGGTCCGACCGGCACTGATCGACGAGTGGTCCCCGAATGCTCGCTGCTGCACCCATGATGCGCCCCTTCTAAAGTGATCAACTCCTTGTACGGTCCATCGATGCTGCTGCCCCGCGCAGCTGATATGGCTCAAGCTGGCCGCGGTGCGAAGCTGATATGGCCGACTGCACTGCAGGAAGCGGCAAGCGACGCGACCATGCCGGTATGCGTCGGCAAGGCCCGGCAATATCAGGCTGCGTGAAGATCCACCGCAGCTTGAACGCCGTGTGGCGGCCCGTCGCTTTGCAGGCCACCACACGGCTCGCAACGTCGGCGAATCCTGGCTACAGCAAGGGATGCGGCTCCCCGGTGAGCGCAGCCAGCGCCCGCACGATTTCCTGCAGCGTCGCACGGACGTAGGTCACCGTCACGCCGATAGAACCGCCGCTGCCGGGCGCATGGCCGGCGTAGGCCTGGGCAACGGCGTAGCCGAAGTTCCGTTCCACATAGGTCAACGTCGTGTACCGCAACCAGTGCGCGGTGACCTGCTGTGTCTCCACCCACGGCAGCACCGCACCGATCCGCGCCCACAGATGGTCATAACGCCGATCGGTGATCGGGCTGCCGTCGGCGTACCGCAGCAACTGACCCTTGGACGACGCCAGCCGCTCCCGCGCATAGTGCTGCAGATGGGCCTTGAGCGTCGGTGACACCGGCTGCCACCGCACCGTGCCGCCCTTCTCCCGCAACATGATCAGACACTGGTCCGGGTCAAGGTCCACGGGACGCAACGCCACCGTGCCACCGCGCCGGCAGGCGGTCTCGGTGCGCAACCGCAGCAGCAGACTGTCCAGCACCGGATCGTTGCCGGTGCTCGCCGTAGCCTGATTGATCTGGGCCAGTTCCGCGTCGGTCAGCGCCCGCCGGGTGCTCTCCAGCCGGCGCGGCTTGGCCACCTTCAGCGCCCGGTTCTTGCCCTCCTCGATGTGCCCATCGGCGATCGCCCGGCGGTAGATGCACCGCAGCGCCGTAATGAAGTTCTCGGCCGCACCCCGCCCACCGCGCGCGTTGCGGCGCACGACGGCATTGGCTTTGATCTGCTCCGCCAGCTGCTCGATCTCCGATGCCTTGACCTCGTCGAGGCGCCGGTCGGGCCACGCCTCGAGAATCAGGTCCCGGTAACTGCTGTACGCCCGGCGGCTCCCGGCAGGCACGGCCTTCGCGACCACCGGGATGTACTCGGCGAACGTCGGCGCCGGGCACTGCGGCGCCGCCAAACCAAGAAGGTCCTCCGGCGACATGCCGAGACGATCGAGCAGTATCCGCGCCGCCTCGATGTCCGCAGCGCCCGCAGCCGCCCTGGGCGGTGACTGGCTCATGCTGCCCTACCTTTCATAGCGAGCCCAGGTTTGATATTGATCTGGGTTGACGCGGGCGAGGCAGGTATGGCTTTCATGCTGGCTGCCGTCGATGGTTCAGGACGCATGGCCGCCTGCCTCGTCTGCTCTTGCTGACTGCTGATTGGGCTCTGCGATCCATCGCTGTGTAGGGCGTTGACGGCGGCAAGAGCGCGCGGTGACAGGCCATGGGAGAAGGGAGTCAGATGGCTGTCGCGGTCGGAGTCGATGTGGCCAAGGAACTGCACTGGGCCGCCATCGTGCACACCGAGACCGGGAAACTGCTGGCCAGCTGCAAGGTAGCCAACGAACCGGCGGCGATCCATGAGTTGATCGACCAGATCCACGCGGCCGAGGGCGATCACGGCCCGGCGACGGTCGCGATCGACGTACTCGGCGGGATCGCCGGGCTGTTGCAGGTCATGCTCAGCGACGCCGGCTTGGACCTGGTCCACGTATCCGGGCTGGCAGTCAACCGGGCCCGGCGGGCCACCCGCGGTGGCGAGCACAAGTCGGATCCGCGCGATGCCAAGGTGATCGCCGATCAGATCCGGCTGCGCCGCGAGGAACTGCGCCCGGTCACCACCGACACCGACGCCGATGCCGAACTGCGGCTGCTGGCCGGACGCCGCCGGGAGCTCGTGGTCGATCAGACCCGCCGCATCGCACGGCTGCGGGACCTGCTCGCCTCGATCCATCCCGGCCTCGAACGCGTGCTCGACCCGACCAACAAAGCCGATGCCGCACTGCTGGCCCGCTATGTCACCCCGGCCGAAATCCGCCGCGCCGGCCGCAACCGGATCATCACCTACCTGCGCACCACCGGCCGGCACAACACCGCCGTCATCACGGCCTTGGCCGACAAAGCCCTGACCGCCGCAACCGGGCAGCACCTCACGGTGCCCGGCGAGGCAGTCGCTGCCGACATCGTGCGTGACCTCGCCCGCGAGGTGCTCGCCGGCCGCGACAAACTCGCCGCGATCGACGCCCGGCTCGCCGAGGCGCTCACCCGCCACCCTGACGCGGCCCTCGTCCAGTCCCTGCCCGGGATGGGGGCCACCCTGACCGCCGAGTTCCTCGCCGTGGCAGGCGGCATCAGCCGATTCGCCAGCGGCAACCAGCTCGCCTCCGCAGCCGGACTCGCCCCCGTGCTGCAACAATCCGGCAAGATGCACTACCTGCGCCGCGCCAACGCCGGCGACAAAACCCTCAAACGCATCTTCTACCAATCGGCGTTCTGCGCCCTGCAACGAGACCCGGCCAGCCGCGCCTTCTACGACCGCAAACGAGCCGAAGGAAAGCGGCACCACCAAGCCCTCATCGCCCTGGCCCGCCGACGCATCAACGTCCTGCACGCCATCCTGCGCACCCGGCAGCCCTACCAAGCAAACTTTGCTCTCGCCTCTTGACTCAGACATTAGGCTGCGTCACCACCGATCACCTGATGCGCCTGCGTGATCATCGCATCGAGCGTCGCCGGCGATGGATCACCAGCAGTTGCTGATCCGGCTCCGCGGCCAGCAGCACCCGATCGCCGGGCCGCAGATGGCACCACCGCCGGACCGGCTCCAGTAGATTCAGGTGTCCCGCGTCGTTGAGGCTGAGGACGCCGCCGTCGTCGCGGCGGACCAGGACGAAGCCGTGGTCCTCGCAGATCTGTAGCCGCGTGCGAGCCGGTCAGCCCAGCGCCCCGAAGATCGCCCGACTGGCGATCCGGCCCGCTTTGTCGACCGCCGCAAATCCGTAGACCGTCGACCGGCTCCGACGTGGCGGGGACGCCGGCATCGGCAGCACGCGCGGACGGGCGGCCAGCGGCGCCTGCCGGAGCAACGGACGAGCGCCTGCACCTGGAATCAAGGCCGGGACGGTGTCCGTCACGAAACCCACCTGCCTGGACAGGTGGTGACGGAGCGTCGCGTGAATGCTGGGTTCGGGTGCTCGAACGCACTCGAACCCGCGTACGTCGTTTGTCGCATAGGTGCGACACGGGGGTGTTGAAGGGGGGAATCCGACCCAAAAAACGAGCACACACGCCGAAAACGTGTGCACAGACCGATAGCTTATCCAGCTCAGCACACGGTCTCAACTGGCACAGGTAGCAGCCCTGGACGGATGACAAGGGCGGGTTTAAGGCGAGGCGGGTTCGAGAGATCGTTCGGGTCCGCGCCGCGTGTGCTGCGGTGTGCTGCACCAGCCGGGGCGTGACCGATTCGACCGTGTAGGTCCCCCACACGCGCCTGACCAGCACAAACACCCACGCCTAGTGACGCGCCCCGTCACCGGGTCAAGCCCCATTTCCCCAGCTCAATCCCGCATTTTCGCTATCTAGATCAGACGCACATCTGCGGAACCGGGGTGAGGTGTAGAGCAAATTGTCGAAGTAGCCGATGAGTAATGTTGGAAGTTGACGGTCCTGCCTGTTGGCGAACTGGTTGATGGCATCGGTCTGATGAGGATGCCGCCGAATCGGATATTGGCGGAATAATCACGCCTTTCGATCAGGTGGTCTTCCACCGGCTGCTCTTCGATGGTTTGCTTACGGTCGGCTTGAAGAACCACACGGGGGAAGGACCGTCATGTCGCGGTTGTGGGTGGGTAGACGCCATCGGGCGTTGCTTCTTGTCCTTGCGCTGTTCGCCACCACGTTCGTCCTTGGCAGTCCACAGTGGACTGGCGTTGCGGCGGCGCAGCCGGCCGATACGGCTGACACGCCGGTGGGTACCGAGCAGGCCCTTGCCAGGGCGAGGCTGACCAATTCGGTGGTGCCGGTGCCTGCTGCCACGACCGCGACCGACACACTCGCTGCCAATCCGAACGGCACTCTCACGTTGAACCGCACTGTGGTGCCGGTGCGTAAGCAGATTGCTGGGGTCTGGACGCCGCTCGACGCGACACTGCAGCCCAACCCTGACGGAAGCCTCAGTCCGAAGGTGGCAACGTCCGACCTGCGACTTTCCGGTGGCGGCAACAGGTCGCTTGCCCAGATGACACGCCGGGGCGGCACTCTGGGCCTGGATCTGCCGTTCTCCCTTCCAGTTCCGACGCTGTCCGGCGCGACCGCAACGTACCCCAACGTCCTGCCCGATGTTGACCTGCAGGTGACCGCCACCGATCAGGGTGGATTTAGCGAGGTCCTCGTTGTCCGCACCGCCCAAGCGGCTGCGAACCCCTTGGTGCGTCAGCTGGCCATGCCGCTGACAATCAGCGGGCTCACCATCAGTGCGGACGTATCGGGGAACCTCAAGGCGGCTGACCGCACCGGGCAGGCCGTGTTCGCGGCCAACGCGCCGATGATGTGGGATGCGGCCGTACCCGCCGCCCCTGGGGTGACTGCACAGCGGAAGACGGCCGGTGGGGCCATGGTGCGGGTCGATCCCGGGACGGGAGCGCCGGTGGACTCGAGCGCGGCCGGGCCGGGCGTTGCCGCGCACACTGCACCGATCGACGTAACGGTCGGCGGCAACACGTTGACGCTCACGCCGGATGCTGGGTTGCTCGGTGCGACCAGCACGGTGTTTCCGGTGTTCATCGACCCGTCGTGGAATCCGGTGGCGGGGGCGTACGCGACCGTCACGAGCCTGCACTCGGCCACGAACTACTGGAACAGCACGCCAGACCCGGACGGGCATCTGCAGGTCGGGCACAACAGCAGCATCAACTCGCGAACTCTTCTGAATTTCCCCATCAATGTCGGATCGCTTAGCGGTGCGACCATCTCCTCGGCGACGTTGTATCTGTTCGAGGTGTACGCCTCGGACTGCACCGCCCGGCAGATGAACATTTACGCGCCCTCGACCACACTCTCGTCAGGCAACGCCAACTGGAACACCTGGAACGGCGTCAACTGGGGAAGTGCGGTGGGCAGCGCGAGTACACAGACGGGATACAACAGCTCGTGCCCGAACGGGACCGGGGTGGGAGCGGACGTCACCGGCGCGGTGATCGGGGCGGTCAACGCCGGGCGGACGGTGCAGACATTTGGGCTCCGTACCTCCAACGAAAGCGACTTGCTCAACTACAAGGAGTTTCTGGCGTCCGGGAGTAGCGCCCCGTCGATGTCCATCGTGTACAACCACCCGCCGAACACGCCAAGCGGGCTGCGTACCTCCCCAGTCACGACCTGTGCAGGCACCCCGACAACCGTCGGCGACGGGTTGGTGTCGTTGTACGCGCCGGTGTCCGACCCGGACGGTGGCAACGTCGGGGTGGCGTTCAAGATTTGGCGGACGAGCGACGGGCAGGTCGAGAAGACATCTGACCCGGCTGTACTCACCGCGGCGTCGGGGACGACGGCGGTCCTACAGGTGCCTGAACTAACCTTGAAGACAGCATCAGGCAGCGTCGTGACCAGCTTTTCGTGGGCCGTATATGTCACCGATGGCAGCATCAACAGCGCCTGGTCGACGACCTGTACGTTCAACTTCGACCCGACCCGACCCGGCACACCAGTTGTGACGAGACCCGCATCGCCAGCGATGGGGCAGGCAGCGACCTTCACCATCGCCAAGCCAGTGACCGGTGCCGTGCCGAGCGCCTACATGTATCAACTCAACGGTGGAGCTCCGCAGCAGGAGAGCGCCACGAGCGGCAACGCGACCATCACGGTCACCCCCGAACGGTTCACGAACGTGCTCACCGTTACGGGCCTCTCCGCTGGGAACAATGTCGGTGAGACGGCGAGCGTCGTGTTCGACGCAACGCCACCAGCCACGCCTCGAGCAGATCAGGACATCACCGGCGACGGGTACGCCGACCTCGTTGCAGGTGGCGCAGCCAACGGTCTGCCGGCCGGTATATGGCTTGCCACGGGCCGCCGCACTGGTGCGATCGTTCCGGCCACCACCGATATCGGCGTCAACGGCGCTGGCATCAATGCCGGCAGCGGCATCAGTCTTCCATCGGATTTCAACGGCGCACAGGTCCTTACCGGTCACTTTACCGGCACGGCCCTGCAGGACGTCGGCGCGTACTATCCGACCGGCCCGGCTGCCGGGCAGTTCATCGTCGTCACCGGCACCGGCAACAGCTCGCCCATGCAGGGCCAGAACAGCAACTACGTCCACCGGATACCGGCCGGCGGCTTGCAAGATCGCAACGGCGACAGCCCGCTGCAGCTCGTCAACGTCGGCAACGGCTCAGGGCAGACCACGCCCTACCCCGATCTGATGGCGATCAGTGGTGACCCGACCAGCGGCTACTACCTCGACTACTACGTCAATCGGGGCGAAACAGCCCGGTACGAATTCCCCGCCACTCTCATGAATGCCACGCCGACCGGAGGCGTCGACTGGAACAACTGGATCATCTCCAGTGCCCAAACCCCGTCCGGCTCATGGCTGTTCCTATGGAACAAGACCACCGGCCGGCTGTACCTATGGAAAAACCCGACCTTCGACACGGCCGGGCAGGCCCTGACATACACGCAGTACACCCTGGCCACGAACTGGAACGTCGGCGCGGACATCACCCTCCGCGCCGCGGACGTCGACCGGGACAGCAACCCGGATCTGTGGAGCATCGACTCCACCGGGATCGTCACGCCATGGCTGGTCTCCGGCCTAACCAGCACCCCAACCCTCACCGCGCGCCCGGCGCAAAGCATGACGACCACCGCGCACAACTGGTTGCTCAATGACAAAAGCAATGGCGTTGTCACCGCCGCGACCGATGGTGCTGGAACGCTCAACCTGACCGGTGACGGCGCGGCCGCATGGCACTCCGGGGACCTGTTCAACCCTGATGTTCAGTTCGACGGCAGCAGCGCAACCCTGACGAGCACGACCACAGCCGTCACCACCGACGCCAATTTCACCCTGTCAGCGTGGGTCAAACCGGACAACAACAACCACGCCGTCATCCTCTCCCAGGACGGGGCCCCATTCTGGCTCTACATCGACACCGACCACTCATGGCGATTCGCCATGACCAGAAGCGACCACGTCACCTGGGACATTGCCGCCGCTGCGGCCAACAGCGTCACCGTCGGCGTGTGGACACACCTCACTGCCAGCTTCCAACAGTCCACGAATACCATCAGCCTTGCCGTCAACGACCAGACGGTCGCCACCAGCAGCCACAGCAGCACCTGGCAGGACACCAGCAAGTTCCGCGTCGGCGCCGGCTACTCCGGCGGTGGACCCTGGCTCTTCTTCTCAGGCCAGGTCGCCGCAGTGGAAACCCGCAGCTCGCTGCTCACCCCTGTCAGCATCGGCCAGCTCGGCAGCGCCGACAACGCGTCCGGCAACCTCGACAACGTCATCACCACTATCGACCTGACCCGCCAAGGCATGACCGACTGGGCCAGCTGGGGCCAGAGCGATGCCAGCAGCTACGACCACAAGAGCAGCGGTCAAAGCCAGATCACCAACCCCACGGCCAACGGCCAGCCCAAAACCAGATCAAGCGGCGGCGCGACCCTCGCCTGGAGCGACGGCACACCATCCGGTCCAGTCACGAACGCCGGCAACGGTGTAGCCGCGGCCGGTCTCGGCAGCGACCTGCAGTTCACCGCACCAGCTGGCATCACCACCCGCGTCCTGCGCATCTACGCCGCCGTCACGCACACCACCGGCATCCTGACCGCCAAAGTGAGCGATGGCAGTGGCACGTACATCAGCAATAGTCTGTCCAGCCCTACCGCGACCGCGACCGGCGTCTTCACCATCGCCTACCGAGCCAAAGTGCCCAACCAGGTTCTGACCGTCACCTGGCAGGCCAGCACATTCATCGATCCCACCAGCAGCATCGCCCTGCAAGGTGCCACCCTGCAGCAAGCTCAATTCGACACCTCCCTCGAGGCCGGCCAAACCCAGCTGACCTGGACCGACACCGTCGACACCGGCACCTACCCACATGGTGGACTCACCAACGTCGCCGGTGTCTGCTGCGGCCTACCCGGTCCCGAGACCCGACTCGACCAGTCCGGCCCAGCCCACGCTGGCGGCACCCACCGCATCCTCTACTCCGGTTACGACACCTCCGCCACTACCTCATTCGCCTACACCAAGGCCTTCGACCTCACCACAGCGAACGTCACCGTCAAGCCCGGTACCACGCTGTCCTATTGGATCTTCCCGCAGAGCGCCGCCAACAGCGGCAACCTTGCCGACGGTACCAACAGCACCTGCGTCGGCATCGATCTCGGCTACGCCAACAACACCAGCCTCCGAGACAGCAGCGCCACCGAACAGCATGGCCGGCCGGTCCATCCCGCCAACCAGTGCACCAACCTGACCCTCGACACCTGGAACTTCGTGTCCATCGACCTCGGCGCCGCGAGCAACGGCCAGACGATCAACACGATCGACATCGGCTACGACCAGCCCGCCAACCAGGGCGCCTACCGAGGTTTCATCGACGAGATCACCATTACCGGCTAACAGTTGCTCGTGCCCCGCGCCGCAGTAGCACGACCGGACCGGGCACTCTGTGAGGAGGCCGTAGAAGCGGCAACGCGCCGAGGCGGTGCGTTGCCGATTTCCAGCACCCAGCAGCCGTCACAGGTCATTGGTTGGCTCACCGGGCGGCCGAAGTCATTCGCCCAGCACGTTGCCAACGCCGTTCCTTCGCGCACCACACGCATCACGAGCAGTCGAACGGCGGACTGTCGCGTCGCTCGCCGCTAACCAATGTGCTGGCTGCCGACATTCGGCACGTCCTTGCAATCGATAGCAGGCCGTTGATGCTTGAAGATCCGTTTTGACCGATCTCCAGGTGTCGATATTAGTGGGACGGCCATAGCCAACTTATTCCGGATCATGAGAAAGTGCATCCGCCTTCATGAAACTGTCATACTTTGCGACCTCGGGGAGCGGGCATTGAGTACGAACCTCGGCTGGAAACTGTCCGCACGCCGAACGTCCTTGTTGGCGCAGGTATTGGTGGTCCTCCTGGTCGGCAGTGCGGCCACTGTGGTGTTGCCAGCGACAGCGGGGGCCGCCCCACCATTGCAGCCACAGCCGAACCCCGGCCCGCAGGTGACGAAGGTGCACGCGGCGACAGCGAACGACGCCGCGAAGGCCGTGCCGCCACCGGAGTTCCGGGCAAGCGCCACCGCGCTGCCTGCTGCGGGTACGGCAACGCTGACCCTCGACGTCAAGACCAAGGCGCGGGCCGCCGGGTCGCCGGTGTGGGCGCAGCCGATAGCCGACGCGCAGGGCCGCTACGTCGGCCCGGCCACTCTCGGGGTGCAGGTCGCCGACCGCACCGCCACCGAGCGGGCCGGCGTCACCGGTGTCCTGCTCACCGTCGACCCTCAGTCCGCCGGTTCGGGCATGGCGCAGGTCGGTGTCGACTACAGCAGCTTCGCGCAGGCCTACGGCGGGAACTACGCCGAGCGCCTTCACCTGGTGCAGTTGCCTGGGTGTGCGCTGTACACGCCGCAGCGGGTGGAGTGCCGGCAGGCGATCCCGCTGCCAACCACCCGGGACCGGGAGGCCCAGGCGCTGTCAGCGCCGGTGATGTTCACGGCCCCGGCCCGCACGGCGAACGTTTCGGCGGCGTCACTGTCCGCGACAACCGCGCCGATGATGGTCCTAGCCGCGACCGCTGACGGCGGGCAGGACGGCGGCAGTCTCGGCACGTACGCCGCGACAGACCTCAAGGCGTCCGGCTCGTGGTCCAGCGGTGGCAGCACCGGCGGGTTCAGCTACAGTTACCCGGTCGTCGTGCCGCCGACGTCGGTCGGGACGGCCCCAAACCTGGGCCTCGGATACAACTCGGCCAGTATCGACGGGCAGACCGCGTTCGCGCAGGCGCAGGCGAACTGGGCGGGTGACGGGTGGTCGCTGCCGCAGTCGTACATCGAGCAGTCGTTCCTGTCATGCAAGGACTCCCCGGAAGGCTCGGCGGTCACCAACGCCACCCCGGACCTGTGCTACAACGGGCCTGTCCTGACGATGTCGCTGAACGGTTCGTCGACGTCGCTGGTCTGGGACGCCGGGAAGTCGGTCTGGAAACCCGAGCACGATGACGGTTCGGTGGTTACCCATGTGACGAACCAGAACAACGGCTCGGGCACGCACGACAACGACTGGTGGACGGTCACCACCCGCGACGGCCGAACGTACTCCTTCGGCCGCAACCACCTGCCCGGCTGGGCGCCGGGGAAGGCGGCCACCGGCTCTGTGGACTATGAGCCTGTCTACATGGGCCACTCCGGCGATCCGCTGTGGAGCATGTGCCCGTTCCCGACCTCGGCGTGCACGATGGCGTACCGCTGGAACCTCGACTACTCCGTGGACCCCCACGGCAACGCCATGGCCTACTACTACCACCAGGACACGAACTTCTACGGCCTGCACAACGGGGCAAGCAACGTCTCATACGTGCGCAACAGCTACCTCGACCACATCGACTACGGCTTTGCCGACGGCAACGCCTACGGCACCGTGCCGAACACAGTCCTGTTCGGCACTGACATACGCTGCACCAACGCCCCGTGCACGCCACTGAATGCCTCGACGAAGGCGAACTGGCCCGACGTGCCCTACGACGCCATCTGTGTATCCGGCACGACGTGCCCGGCACACTCGCCATCGTTTTTCTCCACGGTACGGCTCAAGACGATCACGACCCGGCAGTGGTCGACGAGTGTCAACGACTACGTCACGCTCGACACGTACACGTTGACGCACAGCCTGCCGCAGCCCACCGACAACACGTCGCCGACGCTGTTCCTGACCTCGATCGTGCGGACCGGCAGTGACACCAGCGCCGGCGGCTCGAGCGGCCCGAACCCGGCGATCACCCTGCCGCCGACGACGTTCACGCCGGTGGCGCTGGCCAACCGGCGCGACACCACGTCGTATCCGGCGCTCTACCGCAACCGGATCGGCTCGATCACCACCGAGACCGGCTCCGTGATCAGCCCCACCTACACCGTCGTCAACCCCTGCTCGACCCCGGTGACGCTGGACCCGGCCACGAATACGACGTCGTGCTATCCGGTGTACTGGACACCGGAGGGTCTGGCCAACCCGATGCGGGACTGGTTCTTGAAGTACAGCGTTACCAAGGTGACCCAGTCCGACCCGCTCGGCGGGGCCCCGGCGACGGCGACGAGCTACCAGTACTTCGGCGGCGCGGCGTGGCACTACGACACGAGTGAGGTCGTCAAGCCGCAGTACCGCACCTATGGGCAGTTCCGTGGCTTCGGCGACGTGAAGACCACGACCGGCGACCTCGCCAACGACGCGCGGACGCGGGCGGAGACGCTCTACTACCGCGGCATGTCGAACAACAACAACACGACGGCGGTGACGCTGTACGACTCGCAGGGCGCCGGGCACGACGACGCCGACCAGCTCGCCGGCAACGTCCTGGAGGCCAAGTCGTACCTGGGTGAGAACGGGCCGGTCGACCACTCGACGATCACGTCGTACTGGGTGTCGCCAGCGACCGCCACCCGCAGCCGGACGGGCCTGCCGGCGCTGACAGCGAACTGGATCGCGCCGGTGGAGACGTTCACCCGCCAAGCGGTGACCGGGCCAAGCGGCACGACGTGGCGCTACACCGAGGCCGACACCACCTACGACACGAACCCGTCCAGCGCCACCTACGGCTCGATGGTGTGGCAGTACACGCACACGGTGCCGGTCCAGGCCGACTACGATCGGTGCACGCACACGACGTACGCGCCGGCGAACGCGGGCAAGAACCTGGTCGCGTTGCCGTCGGCGGTCGAGACGGACGCCGTCGCCTGCGGCGGGTTCACCGCAGTGGCGCACCCGTCGGCGCCGTGGGGGTACAACTCGCTGACCGCGCCCGCGGCGGTGAACCGGCCGGCGCAGGTGGTCTCCGCGACCCGGACGTTCTACGACGATCCGACGTTCGGCACGGCGTTCCCGCAGACGACCGCGCCGACGCGCGGCGACCCGACGATGACACAGAAGGCGTCGGACTACATCGGCGGCGCCCTCACGTACCTGACCAACACGAGGGTGGCCTACGACAGCGCCGGGCGCATCACCAAGACATACAACGCCAACGGCTACAGTGTCACCACCGCCTACACCACCAACGCGGTCGGCCTCGTCACCGGCAGCACCATGACCAACGACACGCTGCTGACGCACACGTCGACGACGAACGACCCGACCCGCGGCCTGGTCCGCACGGTGACCGACGCGAACGGTGTGGTGACGACCCGCGAATACGACACGCTGGGCCGGGCCGCGGCGGTGTGGCTGGTGTCCCGGCCGACGACCGACCCTGCAAACTACCTGTACACCTACAACGTCGCCAACACCGGCCCGGCCGGGCGGGTCTCGGTGCTCACCCGGACCATGAACTCCGCAGCCGGCTACGTTGCATCCACGTCGATCTACGACGGGATGTATCGCATTCGGCAGACGCAGACGGCCACACCGAACGGTGGCCGGTTGATCAGTGACACGTCCTACGACAGCCGCGGCTGGACCCGCGCTACGAACGTCGGCTGGTCGAACCCTGGCAGCGCCCCCGATACGACACTCGTCGCACCGGACCAGGTCACCCCACCGCCAGCCATCCCCGTACAACACCTGTACACCCATGACGGCCTCGGACGGGTCGTGGTCGACACCAGCGCCAACTCCGGTGTCACGGTGTCGTCGACGACCACGGTGTACAACGGCGACCGCACGACCGTCATCCCGCCGCCCGGCGGCACGACCATCACGATCAAGACAGATCCGCTGGGCCGCACAGTCGAGACGGACCAGTACAGTGCGCCGCCGGCGCTCAACACCCCGGCGAACACGTTCACCGGGGTGTATACGGTAAGCGGCGGCACGGCCGTGGTCACGCAGTTCGGCTTCGATAGCCACGGCAACCAGAACACCGTCACCGACGCCGCCGGCTCGACCTGGTCCAGCACCTACGACCTGCTCGGCCGGGTCACCGCGAAGACCGACCCGGACGCCGGCGGCAGCAGTTACCAGTACGACAACCTCGGCAACGTCACCCAGATCACCGACAGCCGCTCCAAAACGACCTCATTCGTCTACGACGCACTGAGCCGCAAAACTGCCGAATTTGATGCGCCGTCGACTGGGCAGAACGCGGAGAACCAGGTCGGCGCCTGGGTGTATGACAACTCCGACAACGCCATCGCGGGCATGAAGTTCCCGGTCGGGCATCTGACCAGATCCACGGCGTTCTGGAACGGCAACGCGTACAAGATCCAGTTCCGGAACTTCAACAAGTTCGGCGAGTCCCTCGGCGAGACCGTCACCATTCCGTCCGGGACCACCGGCGAGGGTTCCGTCCTAGGCCAGTCCTACGTCTACGACCACACGTACGCGACGTTGACCGGTCTGCCACTCACAGATTCATACCCGAGCGCCGGCGGACTTCCGGCAGAGACGGTCGGCTACTCCTACACCAGCCCGCTCGATCTGGTCAGCACCGTCGGCGGTCTGGCTGCCTACGAGGACGGCACCGGCTACGACGACTGGGGCCGACCGAGCTCCACCACCCTAGGCGCCCAGCCGAACGTTGCCCACCTCACGAACCAGTTCGACCCGCACACCGGCCAGCTCACGGACGTGAAGGTCACCCGGCCGAACACGGCCCCGAACGACGTCAACGAGGAGGCGTACCAGTACGACCTGGTCGGGAAGCTGCTGCGGCAGACGTCGACCCGGCTGGGCGCCACGGCGGCCACCGAGACGCAGTGCTACGGCTACGACGGCCTGGCCCGCCTCACTGCCGCCTGGACGGCCATCGACGACTGCACGGCCACACCGACGCCGGCCAGTCACGCGACGGTCGGCGACACGCTCGGCGCGTCCGCGGCGTACTGGACGACGTGGAGCATCGACCCGCTGGGCAACCGGACCCAGCAAGTGAAGCACGCCGCCTCCACCGGCGCCGACACGACCACCGACTACACCTACAACGGCGACGGTACCGGCCAGCCGCACACGCTGACCGGCACTATCACCACGGGCGCCGTCACCACGACGTACCACTACGACAGCGTCGGCAACATGACCTACCGCAGCACCCCGGCCCAGGGCTCGAAGACGTTCACCTGGAACGACCAGGGCCAGCTCGTCGCCGCGGTCGGCAGCAGCGGCACCACCTCGTACAAATACGGCGGCGACGGCAACCTACTCGTCCAGCACGAGATCGGCACCACGACGTTGTACCTGCCGGGCGAGCAGCTCGTGCTCAACAACACCACCCAGGCAGTCACCGGCACCCGCTACTACGCCCTGCCCGGCGGCGCCACGGCGATCCGCACCGGCACAGCGGCCAGCGACTACACGTTCCAGCTCTCAGATCAGCACGGGACGCCAAGCCTGTACCTCAACAGCTCGGTGCAGACGGCGACTTGGCGGCAGAGCACCCCGTACGGCGAGGCGCGCGGCGCGACCGGCAGCTGGCCGGACAATCGGGGCTTCCTCGGCGCGCCGACGAACGGCGACACCGGCCTGACCCGCCTGGGTGCCCGTGACTACGACCCAGTGACGGGCCGGTTCACCAGCCTCGACCCGGTCCTCGCTGTCGGCGACGCGCAGCTGCTCAACGGGTACAGCTACGCCCGCAACGCCCCGACGAACAGCAGCGACCCGAGCGGCCTGTGCCCTCGCGACCGGTGCGAGGGCTACGGCCAGGCCCCAGGCCACCCCGATTGGAAGCCGGCGGACGGCAAGCAGGACGATCCCGGCGGCGACTACCAGCCCGACAACGACCCGGGGATGCCGTGGCTGAGCGCGAAGGCCCCGACCAAGAAGCTCAGCAAGAACATGACCGACAAGGACGTCAAGAACTTCTTCTCGGGCATGGGCTGCGAAGTCTCCGGCGACGGCCCGGTCACCAACGCCGACGCGATGGCCTGTTCCAAGAAGAGTGCGGACAACTGGACGCAGATCTGCACCCTGATGTACGGCGGCGATGCCGACAGCACCTGCCTGAAGGATCCGTTCGCCAGGGGCGGCATGGCCGTCCCGATCGCCATCGTCGGCATCTTCGTCTGCTCGGCCCTCATCGAAGTCTGCGTCGTCGGCGTCTATGACATGGCCGCCTACGGCGGCACCGGCATGGGCTTTCTGGAGGGCGCCGGATTGGGCGCCGAGGGTGCGGCCGTCGACCGTGCGGTCACCGAGGCCGGCGCCGAGGTGGACACGGCTGCTGGAGCCAAAGCCGCCGAGGAGCAACTCGCCAGAGCGTGCACGAACTCCTTCACCCCCGACACGCTGGTCCAGATGGCCGACGGCACCACAAAGCCCATCGCGGACGTCCGGGTCGGCGACCAGGTACTCACGTCCGACCCGGACACCGGCGACACGACAGCCCACGTCGTGACACAGCTGCACCGGAACCTGGACCGGGATCTGACGGATCTGACGCTCACCGGAGACGGGCGGCGGACCCAGACCGTGCACACCACGCACGGCCACCCGTTCTGGAGCGAGACCCGGCACACCTGGATCGACGCCGGTGACCTACGCCCAGGCGAGCGCCTCCACACAGCCGACGGCACCACCGAGACCGTCGTCGCGCGCACCAACCGCACGCATCACGCGGTGATGTACAACGTCACAGTCGACGCCGTCCACACGTATTTTGTGATCGCCGGGTCCAAGTCGGTGCTCGTGCACAATAGTGGCTGTGTCATAACTCCGGAAGGCTGGAAGCACGTTCAGGACTTCCATCGTCCGGGCGGGTTGGGTGTCGATGAGGGGAAGAGTGTCTTCACTGGGTCGGATGCCGATGTGCAGGATCTGATCCAGCAAACGGTGCAGCGTGGCCGTCCGCAACGGAATACACAAGGTCGTGACGGGACGGTATATGAGTGGGACTTCGGGCGCGCTGTCGGTACCAAGAGTGTGACAGACGGTGGCGGAGAAGCCACAATGGTGCGAGTCGTCGTCAACCCGGATGGAACGCTCCGGACCGCCCATCCCTTCTAGGAGGCGCAGTGATGTTCATTGACTTCGCAATTGATCCATTGGACCGCGTATTGTCGCCGCTCTGGCGCTCGGGCCGTCAGGTTGATCTGGCATCGGTCAGTGAGATGGATCTTCGGTATGAGTATTTTTGGAGCAGGGTTCGGCTCGTCGCCGACGAGACAGACCTGACCGCGGGGTGGGGCAAGGTCCCGCTCCTGGACTTCGCTGCAACATTGGCAACAATGGCAGATTCACTTACTCGTTCGGGCGTCGGGGTGATGGATTTGACCGAAAGTGCAGCTACGCTGACCTTCGTACGTCGAGGTGATTTGGTTGATGTTCATGACGCTCAACGGCGGAGTGTCGCCACATGTGGAACCGCTGAGCTGCTCGCTGCCGTGAAGGCCTTCGTCGATAAAGTGATGACAACCCTCTCGGAAGATCATCCCGAAATAGCCCTGAATAAGTTTTTCCGTGATCTAGGTACCGTATTCATATCCGAATGCTGAGCTCGTGGCCTAGTATCGGTAGTTTACACTTTTCCGTTCAAGCGCTGCTGGCCTCGGCCTGCCGGCGGTTCAATTTTTACCGCAGACTTCATCAAGCGGGATCGGAGCGGTGCGGTTCGCATAATCGACTCAAAAGTTAATATCGGTTCAATTGCGCAAGCCGGGCGAAAGGGTGCCCCGGACATGAAGGTGGGTGAAGCGACGGTCTATATCAGCCGCCTCAAGGCGGCATATGGGTTGCGAAATGGTGATGTAATGCCTGCGACCTCTGTTGAATTGGCCATTGGGCCTGTCCCACGTGTGGATAACCTATATAGGGCCGTAACTGTTTTGCGACCTCTACGTGCACGGAACCATGGAGGCGAGGGAATGCCTGACCTTTGAAGCGAAGACAGTTGTCGGGAGTATGTGGAGAAGCTCACTGACGGCGAATCCCCCCCCCCCCCGTTACCTTTTTGATCGTCCCCAGCCGGGGACTGCTCGGTCGCTCGGCCTGGTATGACTTACTGCCCCTGTCGTTGGGATGATCCGGGGGGTGTTGTCGCCAGGCCGGGTGGCGTCGGCGGACCGCTGATAGGGACCCGGCCGCCCCGTCCGGGGTTGGTCTCTTCGTAACGTGGGTGCCGGCAGTCCGACGCCGAACCGGCGGCCGAGACCGCTTCGTCGACGGTGTGGAGGCGTGGTGCACGGCGAATACAGCGTGTTCCTCGGGCTGGACGTGGGCAAAGGCGAACACCACGCGGTGGGTCTGGCCCTCGACGGCAAGCGACTGCACGACGCGCCGCTGCCCAACACCGAAGCCAGGCTGCAGGCGTTGTTTGCGAAGCTGGCCCGGCACGGCACGGTGCTCGTGGTGGTTGACCAGCCGGCCTCGATCGGCGCGTTGCCGGTCGCGGTCGCCCGGGCCGGCGGCCATCAGGTGGCCTACCTGCCTGGTTTGGCGATGCGTCGCACCGCTGACCTGCATCCGGGCAGCGCGAAGACCGATGCGCGTGATGCTTACGTCATCGCTGACGCGGCTCGGACCCTGCCGCACACGCTGCGCCGGGTCGACACCGGCGACGAGGCCCCAGGGCCTCGGCAAAGTCGTGATGGGTGTCCGGCTTGAGGTGATTGGCGTAGACGCGCCTTGTCTGGAGGCAGCAAGACGGGCATGACCCGTTCGGAAGATCATCAAGGTTCCTACGCCATGTTGATCGCCGCCGAAGTGAGCCATGCCCGCATCGCCATCATCGCTGATCGCCTCGTTGTCACCTGCACCGGCCGGTCTGTTCGAGCTCCGCCCGTCGGAGCTGACCGCCGGTCTGCCCGCCGCCCTGGCCGCCGTGCCCGACCCGCGCGCCCGTCGCGGCATCCGCCATCGCCTGGCCGTGGTCCTCACCGCAGCCGTCTGCGCGGTGATAGCCGGTTACCGCTCCTACACCGCGATCGGCGAGTGGGTGGCAGATCTCCCCGCCGGGACAGCACTGCTGCTCGGGATCGACACCGATCGGCGGCCGTCTGAGGCGATGATCCGCAGACTCCTGCAGGCCGTCGACCCCGATCTGCTCGCCGCGGCGATCGGAACCTGGCTCGCCACCAGGATTCCCGAGCCGCCACCCGGTTCCAGATGGGCGATCGCCGTGGACGGCAAGACCATACGAGGCTCACGCACGCGCCACGTCACCGCCCGGCACGTCCTGGCCGCCGCGGACCAGCACACCGCAGCCGTGCTCGCCAGCACCGACGTCGACAGCAAGACCAACGAGATCACCCGCTTCGCCGCGCTGCTGGATCAACTCCATGACCTGGACGGCGCCGTGGTGACCGCCGACGCGTTGCACTGCCAACGCGACCACGTCACCTACCTCGCCCAGCGCGGCGCTCACTGGATCCTGACCGCCAAAGGCAACCAGCCCACCCTGCACCAGCAGCTCACCGGCCTGCCCTGGCACCTCGTCCCCATCGCTGACCGCACCACCGACCGCGGCCACGGCCGCCGGGAGATCCGCACCCTGAAGATCCTGTCGGTCTCCACCGGCATCGACTTCCCTGACGCCGCCCAGGCCCTGCAGATCCGCCGTCGCCGGCGACCGCTCGACGAACCGAAACGCTTTACCACCGAAACCGTCTACGCCATCACCGATCTCCAAGCCCACCAAGCCAAACCATGGCAGCTCGCCGATTGGATCCGCGGCCACTGGACGATCGAGAACAAAGTTCACTGGGTCCGCGACGTCACCTACGACGAAGACCGATCCCAGATCCGCACCGGCACCGGACCCCAAGTCATGGCCACCCTCCGCAACGCCGCCATCAGCGTCCTCCGCCTCGACGGCACCACCAACATCGCCGCCGCCAACCGCCACTACGCCCGCAACCCCAACCACCCACTGGCCCTACTCGGCATCACCTAACGACTTTGCCGGGGCCCTGATCAGCGAGCCATTTCCAAGCTGACCTTGCGGCTCAGGGTGGGCACGGCGGCGATGAGGGCGAGGCTCCAGGTAAGACAGCAGTCGACCAAGATCCGATGCCCCAACCGGGAGCCTCGGCGTGCTGTCTTACCCCGCCACGATTCCGCTGTCCAGCCGCGCCCTGAACGACCTCGCCGGGCTCATCCGCGAGCACCGCAACGAGCATCGGTCCCGGTGGCGGCGTCTCAACCCAGGCCGGCAAGCCCTGCTCGCCCTGGCCCACCTGCGCAACGGTGACATCTAGACCCGCCTCGCCGCTGGCTTCCAGGTCGGCGTCGCGACCGCCTGGCGATACGTGCAGGAAGCGATTGCCTTGCTCGCTGCGGCCGCCGGTGACCTGGCGGCGGCGATGGCGCGCCTCCGCACCCTCGCGTACGCACTCCTGGACGGCACGCTCATCCCGATCGACCGCGTCGCCGATCAACGGCCGTACTACTCCGGCTGTGAGAATCAAGGTGCGCTGCAGCGGGTGAGATCTGACCCGTACTCCGGCTGACCCTTGGTGCCTTGTGTTTGATCTGTCGATCGGAGCCCGCAGCAGCGTGTAACGCTTCGAACCGGCAGGGCGTGTCCCGATAGGGGCCTTCGCGAACAGGCACCGTCACAGTCCTGACCGCCAGTCGGTCCAGGGCCATACCTTGTCCATTGCCCGGCCTCGGAGATCATGACCGTGTCCAGCATGCCCACGCCCTTGTCTGGCCCATTTGCACCTGGCCCTGATAGCAGGGTGGTGATCGGGGTGGATACCCACAAGGACGTCCATGTCGTCTGAGGTTCCCCCCGAACAGTGGACAGGTCTTCAAGCAGCGTTCGCTGTGCCTGTCAGGGTTTGCTCGTATCGGATTGGGCTGAGCATCCCGACTGCGGAGTGGCGTCGTTCATGGTTGTACCGGCGAATCCAATTGTCAATCGCGGCAACGAGTTCCGCGCGTGTGGCGAAGGTGTGGCGGTAGTAGTACTCGTGCTTGAACGTGGACCAGAACGACTCGGCCGGGCTGTCGTCCCAGCAGATGCCGGTATCGCCCATCGAGCGTCGCAGGCCGTGCCGGGCGCACGCCTGAACGGTCAGCGAGCCGGTGAACTCCCCGCCGCGGTCGGAGTGCAAGACGGTGCCGGTCACGTCGTGACCCGCGCTCGTGCGGCAGGCTACGGCGGTGTCGATGGCGTGGGCGACCATAGTGGAACCGATCCGGTCGGCCACGACGTGCCCGAGGACCCGCCGGGTATGCCCGTCCAGGATCGCGCACAGGAACATGTCACCCTCACCGCAGGTCAAGTAGGTGATGTCGGTCAGCCAGACCGCGTCGGGCCGGCCCTGGTCGAAACGCCGGCGGACCAGATCGGGCGGGAACACCGCCGCCGGGTCGGCGATGGTGGTGCGCAGTTTGAACGTTCGGGGGCTGATGCCCTCGATCCCGATCCCGGCCATGATCGACGCGACGGTCTTCGCGCTGACCCGCTCGCCGCGATCGCGGAGCTCGGCCGTGATCCGCGGGGACCCGTAGGTGCTCCCGGACCCGGCGTGCACGTCCAGGATCTGCACCGCCAGGTCCGCGCGTCGCTGCTGCCGTGGTGCTGGCTGCGGGGCCCGCACGCGTCGCGCGTGCGCGTAATAGCCCGACGATGAAACCTGCAGCAGCCGGGCCATCCGCCGCACCGAAAACCGCACAGGGCCGGCGTCACCGGCGCCGTCACCGGCGCCGCCGGACTTGTCGGGGCCGGCGTACTTGGCCATCAGCTCGAACCGCGTGAAGGTTTCTGCATCGCGGCAAAGTACGCCGAAGCTTTTACCAGGAAGGCGTTGTCCTTCTCCAACTCGCCCACCTGCCGCCGTAACCGCAGCAACTCCGCCCGCTCGGCCGGCTCCAACGGCGTATCCCCGACGACTTCGGCAGCCACGACCCGGCGCCGCTCGTCTTTGACCCAGACACGCAACATGCCCGGATCGATCCCCAACTCCCGGGCCACCTCAGCGATCGTCCGATCCAATCGATCACCCGATGAGCAGCCTCGACCTTGTACTCAGCCGTGTACGACCGGCGCTTACCAGGAGGCATACGGACATCCTTCCAGCAGAACCTCCGGTCCTGTTAACTCGGTGTCCACTTTCCGGGGGAACCTCACTCGACCGCACTGCCGGCACGGTCCGCCGGTTTCGGGCAGCGACGAGTGCTGCCGGTGGCACAGTTGCAAGCGCGGCGTACCCGATCGACGGTGTACGGGTTGGCGGCAGTCGACAATCGGGGCCGCATTGCCGACGGCGCCCTGTTCCGCACGCTGGACTGACTTCCTGGTACCCGACTGCAGGTCCGGAAACACCACGGATTCGTCCTGCTCAACGCCGACCAGCAAGGTGATCGCAGCACTGCATTGTGCCTACAACCACGCGGTCGCCGACGGCTACCTCACCGAGGACGAGAACCCGGCCCTGAAGGTGCCTGCTCGTCTACCGTGAGTTCCTCATGACACCCATCGCCTTCGAGCACCCGGAGCTGGTCGTAGTCAGGGGGCTATGCGGGTCCCCTAGCGCGGAGCCGCGTGCCGGGCTGTGCCTCCGAGACACCGACCAGGCCCCGGAGCGCGATGGCATGTCCGCGGGCGCGCCACAATCCGATGGCCTCACCAAGCCGGGAGCCCGCTTGAGGGCGGTCAGGCGCCCGCCGCATCCAGCGTCTCCAGGACCGTCGCGTCGAGTTTGACGTCCAGGCCGACAGCCGTGGACTCATACTGCGCAGGCGTCCGCGGCCCGATCAACGCCACCCGCCGCGGCGACTCCTGGTGCAGCATCCAGGCCAGGACCAGCTGCGTCCCGGTGATCCCCAGCTCGCCCGCCAACCGGCCGACGGTGGCCAGACGGGCGTCTGAGTCAGCGCCGCGGTAGGTGTGCATCTGTCCGAGGTCGCGCTGCTTGGCCGGGTCGTCGTAGACGCCCTTCAAGATGGGCGAGTAGGCCACCAGCGTCAGGTCGTCGTGCGCCTGCAGGTACCGCAACTGCTCATCGTCGACGACGGAGACGGTGTCGCGGCCCGGATGCCGGCGCAGGTACGTGTGTTCCTGCTGGAGCGCGACAGGTGCGGGCCAGCCGTACCTGTCGCAGAGCTGCCGGATCCGCTCCAGCCGCCACGTTGTCACGTTCGACCAGCCGATGTACCGGGTCTTACCCGCCGCCACCAGCCCGGCGAGCGCCTCCAGCGTCTCCTCCAGCGGCGTGTGCAGGTCGTCCACATGCACGTAGTACAGGTCGACGTGGTCGGTGCCGAGCCGACGGAGGCTGCCGTCGAGCGCGTGCCGCAGCGTGTCGCCGCCGGCACCCGCGTACTTCTCGCGGTCGGTGAGCCGACCGGCCCGCGCGGCTTGCGGGTCGGCGACCCAGGCACTGCCCTTCGTCGCCAGGAACACCTCGTCGCGCCGGCCGGAGCGGGCGAACCAGCGGCCAAGCACCGACTCGCTCTCCCCGCCGGTGTACCCGGGACCGGGCCACCAGGCGTAGCAGTCGGCCGTATCGAGGAAGCTGCCACCGGCGGCCACGTACCGGTCCAGGATCGCGAACGAGTCGGGCTCATCGGTCGACGTGCCCATCAGCATGCAGCCGAGGGCGAGCTGGCTGACCTGCTCACCGGTACGGCCCAACGGAATAGTGCGCATGCGCCGACCGTAGGACCTGGAGCGCGCTCCAGGTCAACACGACGTTCGGCCCAGCCGTCCGCGCCGCGGTGGCAACCCTCAGCCGAAGGCGGTGCGCACCCAGGCGGCCAGCTCGGCGTCGCCGCGGCCCTCGAGGAAGGTGGCCAGCCGGTCCCGGTCGGCGGGCGCGGTGTCCTCGATGATGCACATCAGCTCACCGGTGCGCCGGTCGGCGGGCCGGCCCGGCAGCTTCGCGTCCCGGTCGCGCAGCGCCGCGTGCAGGGCGGCCCGCGGCAGCAGCGGCAGCCAGGTGTCCTGCAGCGCCGCGCGCAGGGTGGCCACGAACTCGCCCGTGCGCTGCTCGAGGGTCGCCGCGGTGACCTCCCAGATGCCGGGCGGCCAGCCGTTGGGCGCGGCGATACGGTCCCAGATCAGCCCGTCGCCCTCGCGGTACCGGGTGCCCCGCGCCGCGGACAGCGGCACCCGGCGGGTCCAGGCGGTGTACGGCAGCACGCATAACGCCACCGCCAGGTGGAACGACGCCGTACCGGCCGGGGCGGCGCGCCGCTCGGTGTACACCGCCAGGCGGTCGCCGCGCTCGCCGTCGACGGTGAGGACGGTGCCCTCCCGGCGCACCCCGAGGTCGGCCTGCTCGCCGGTGGCCGCGTCCAGCAGCGCACCGACGAGGGCCGGGGCCTTCAACGACCTGGTCACACCGCTCCCGCGAATCCGTAGGCGACGCCGCCGAGGGTACCGGCACCCGCCACCGCCGCGGCGCCGGCCGCGACCTCCGGGGCGATCAGGATCGCGACGCCGACCGCGACACCGGCCAGGAGCAGGCCGCCGATGACGGTCTCCGGCGACAGGTAGCAGACCCAGCCGGCGTTGCAGGCGGGGACCTCGGCCCGGATGAGAACGTAGGCGGCCGCGACGGCGGTGTTGTGCTCCAGGGTGAACCAGGGCCGGCCCGGGCTGGCGGCCGCCCTCGACTCGACCACGCCACCCGCGGTGCGCGAGGCGACGACCCAGCCGCCGAACTCGTAGTGCCGGGTGCACCACCACGGCACCCGGGCGCCCCCTCCCCCGGAGAACCGGCGCACGCCGAACAGGACGGCCGTGACAGCGCCGTAGCCGATGCCGATCTGCCAGGCTCCCGTCCACGTCTGCTCCCAGACGTATCACCTCGTCCTCGAACCGGACGCTGACGGCGGCCACTTCACCATCCTGGCCGTCGCCTACGTGCCGTACCTGGTCTCGCAGCACGCAGACGGTGACGCATCGACGTCCGCGGGGCTTCCGCCGGCCACCACGAGCCAGTCCGCGTGGCGGCGCCGACTGAGGTAATGCCCTTGTCGATGACATACTGCTCATGTGGATCACGACGACCCGATGTTTGCTCCGATCCGCGATGCGGTGCTCACCTCGGTAGAGGAGCTGTACGACCGTGACGCGGTGATCCTCGGAACCACAGAACGCGTCGTGGTGGGCCGGTTGATGATCTATCTCAATGCCCGACTGACCCAGCTGATCAGCCGAGGCTACGTGCTCGATCAAGAGTACGAACGCTTCGGCCTGGTCAAGAAGGCGTTCACTGGCGGCGCCGCGCTAGAGGATCGAAAGTTTGTACCCGACATCATCCTTCACCGCCGGCTCGACAATGCCGATTCGGCCAACCTCCTTGCCGTCGAGGTCAAAACCGATCGTCAGCGCGGTCGTCTCCACGACTTCGCCAAGCTCTCCCTCCTGACCGGCCATGCGCACTACGCATTGGCTTTCAACAAGTCGCTGCGGCTTGAGGGCGCTGCCACGCCCGCAGGCCAGCGGCAGGTCGGGGAGGTGTACCGACCCGATTGCATGTCTCCGTACCGGTTCGGCCTCTGGCTGCTCGTCCTGCCGCAGCGGGCGGAGTTCTGGTGGTGGCTGAACGGAGCGGCTCCGCAGCTGCTCGATATGCGAACGCCCAGCAGGCCGTAACCTTCCGGCCGGGCCAGCACAGGTACTGTCCAGCTACGACTGGCGACTCCGACTCGACTGGCAGCTGCCTCGTCAGGCCGATGACCCCGCGGGCGGCAGTAAACCGCTCAGCGCCCGTTCCACTCCAGTTCGCCGGTCTCGGTGATCGCGGCCCATGCCCGAGGGTCGCTGGCGAACCCGGCCGCCCGGAGCCGTTCGGCGTACGCGACCATCGCCGGTTGACCCAGTTCGAGAGCGTCGGCGATGTCGGTGAGCATATCGGTGACACCCGTCCAGTCGTGCGGCTTGAGGAATCCCTCCTCGTGGTCCCACTCGCTCACCGAGCCGCGCAACGGGCCAGGGCGCAGGTCGACGAAGAGAACCTGGCCGCAGTGGTCGGTGGAGATCGGCAGGAACGCCGGCTGGTAGCGGTTACTGAAGCTGCCGGCGTCGTAGCCGTCGCTGTCCGGCCAGCCCACCCGCGCTGACAGCTCCACCAACTGGCGGCGTTCGTCACGGGCGACCGCGATTGGCAGGGGCACATGAATCCACGGAATCAGCGCCTGCAGCACTCCCGGTTGGAACCCGTCGGCAAGCCGCCACCAGGCCCGCAGATCGGCCGGCAACGGCACACCGACATCCCGCTCGACCGCGTCGATCAAACTCGGGTCACCCGGCCCCTGGACCTGCGCCGCGGTATCCGGCGCGTGGACACCCAGCCAAGCGGTGATCCGCCGCCACGCGTCGCCGACCGCATCCTCCATACCCGCATCCTCGCCCATGATCCGGTCCGGGCGCCGAGCATCGGGCAATCAGGGTCAGTCTGTAACCGCACCGGCGCGGTCCGCCGAGAGGCCAACCGGCTGCAGCATTGCGCAGCTCTGCGACTTCGCCGTGGCATCGGCACGCTCTGCAGCCGCCGCAACGACAGCAGCAACAGGCAGGCGGGCTGCGGCCGGTGAGGGCGCCGGAGGCGGATGCCGGCCCGCGATCCTGGCCGACCGCGGCTTGCCGCGCAGACCGCACCCGGCAGCCGGGTGCCGGGTGCGGAACTACCGCTGCGGGTGGGTTTTGCGCAGCGGCGCCGATCGGCCGGCCGGGGCGGATCGGGCCAGCACCGCCTTTCCGGCCACCGCGCCGGACACGGGCGGACGCTACTCAGCCCTCGGCTACCACAGCCCCACCGACTACGAACAAACGCTCGGAACCCGACGTCCTGCACAACGACCTGCTTCGGCTCGAAGAGCTGCGGCTGACGCTGCGTCAGAGGGCCGCTGAGGCCGCCGGCTCCGACAGCGACCGCTGGACGCCGCCAGGTGTGCTCGCGGGCGACCCAACGATCGCCACGATCAGCCGCCTGCAGGACGCGCTGCGGCCCACCTGTAGCCGCACCGGACTCGGCGAGCAGCGCAACCGGATCGAACACCCGCCCGCTGAGCCCCGCTGGTACGCCGCATCGCCGTCGACGAGGACCGAGCCGCCCGCCCGGCGCTGCAGTCCCATGGCCCCGGAGTTGGGCCGGTCAAGGGGTAGCCGGCGTCAGCAGCTGGATGGCGTTGTCGACCTCTAGGTCGATGAGTCGTTGGACCTCGACGGTTGATTTGTCGAGCATGCCGGTGAGTTCGAGGCTCACGATCCCGTGTACCCGCGTCCAGATGACGATGGCAGCACGCGCAATGCGTGGTGTGGTTTCCGGTCGTTGCTGGGCACGGGCCCAGGTCCGCAGCTGTCCGTCCAGCGTGCGGTCGCCGCTCGAGGTATGGGTGGATGAGCCGTCGGGTATGGACACGAGCAGGTCGACGAGCAGTGCCATCGCCTGGTCCAGTGGCGTCCGGGCGCTGGCGTCCTCGGGCGCGACGCCGATTCGCTGGCCGAAGAGCATCCCGTACCGGTTGGCGTGCTGCAAAGCCCAGTCGCGGTATGCGGCGACCAGCAGCCGCACCCGGGCGCGCGGCGTCCATCTGCCGCCCTCCAGCGCCTGACTCATGGCCGTGAAGAGGTGCTGATAGGACTGGTTGATCAGGTGTGTCAGCAGCGCGTCCCGCGACGGGAAGTAGCGGTACAACCCGGGCGCGGACATTGCCATGCTCCTGGCCAGCGCTGCGATCGACAGCGCGTGCACGCCATCCGCGTCGATGATTGCGAACGACGTGTCTTCAATGTCCTGCAGCGTCTGTGCCCGCAGTCGCTCGCGTCTGCTCACCGTCTGCGGCTCGTTTGTCATCGCCGCATTGTAACGATCCGTGAGAACCGGGACGGTCAGTTGTGACGCTACGGTCCGTAACGGACTGACGGGCGTCATGCCGTGCCGGACACGCGGGGCTCCGGTCGCTGTCCCGACCTCACCTGTTTCGGCTTGACTCTACGCGTCGTACCACTGCATAGTTACTGCCATTCGCATAACGATGATCAGTCGCAAATATCCGGGGAGTCCGTCATGACGGAGATGAACACCGCGGCGGGGGCCACCGTGACCGCCACCGAGGTGGTGCTGCCGGGCAAGGTCGGGCCGGCCGGCCTCCGGCTCGTCCGGCGCACACTGCCGGCACCGGCCGCCGGTCAGGCTCTGATACGTGTGGAGTCGACAGCGGTGTCCTTCGCCGAGAGTGCGATGCGCCGGGGCCGCTACCAGGGTCAGCCCAAGTTCCCGTTCGTGCCCGGCTACGACCTTGTCGGCGTCGTCGAGGCTGTCGGCCCCGGCGTGGACCGGGCGCTGGTCGGCCGGCGGGTCGCCGCACTGACCAAGACCGGTGCCTGGGCCACGGCCGTCCTGCTCACCGCCGCCGAGCTGGTGCAGGTGCCCGACGGGGTCGGCGCCGACGAAGCGGAGACGTTGGTTGTCAACGGGCTCACCGCCTACCAGATGCTGCACGGCAGTGCGAAGGTGCGAGCCGGGCAGACCGTGCTCGTGCTGGGCGCCAGTGGCGGCGTGGGCTCCATCCTGGTGCAACTCGCCCGGCTGGCGGGCGTCCGCGTGATCGGCACCGCCAGCCCACGCCATCACGAGGCGCTACGTGCGCTCGGGGCGGAGGCGATCGACTACCACGACTCCGATGTGGCTGCCCGCGTGCGGGAATTGGCGCCGGACGGCGTGGACGCCGTGTTCGACCACCTCGGCGGTGCGAGCGTCGGCCGCTCCTACCGGCTGCTCAACCGTACCGGCACGCTGGTTTCCTACAGCATCGCGAGCCATCTCGACGACAAGACTCCCGTGCTGCTGACGTTCATGGTCCTGCTGACCAAACTGACGTACTGGAACTTCCTGCCCACGGGCAAGCACGCGAGCTTCTACAACGTCTGGGCCGGCGCCGGCAAGCCGGGCTCGGCCAAGCGCGCGGCGTTCCTGGCTCGCATCCGCAACGACCTGACGCACGTCTTCAGCCTGCTACGCGACGGCAAACTCACCGCGAAGATCGCCGCCCGTTATCCGCTCACCGAGGTCGCCGCGGCTATCGAACTGTCGGAGTCTTCCGGCCGCACCGCCCTGGGCAAGATCATTCTGGCCCCTTGAGCAGGGAACCAGCGACCCGTAGTCGGGAGGAATCCGACCATGGACGACAGACTTGCGCAAACACCGGGATCGAGGGCGCTCGCGGCAGCGGCGATCGCCCTCATCGTGGGCGCGCTGGTGTTTCTCGTCGGCGAGGCCCTGGTAGCTCGTGCCTGGTCCGGTCCGGGCTACAGCTACCGTGACAACTTCATCAGTGACCTGGGCAATCCGCAGTGCGGCCCGTACGACGGGCGGATGGTCTGCTCACCGCTCCATTGGGTGATGAACGGGGCGTTCGTCACCCAGGGCGTGCTGCTCGGGTGCGCAGTCTGGCTGGCCGGGCGGATGCTCGAAGGCCGGTCGCGGGCAGCGGTGTTCTGGGCCGGCGGAATCACCGCCGCGGGATTCGTGCTGACCGGTGTGGCGCACAGCTCGCCCGAGGCCACCGAGAACGGCATGCTGTGGCTGCACTATCTCGGTGCGACGCTGGCAATCCTGGGCGGGAACGCCACCGCCATCCTGGTCAGCCGGCAGTCGCGGCGGATGCGGGTCCCCGCCTGGGTCGGTGCCGCCGGCACCGCCCTGGGCACCCTGGGCATCGTCGCCGCGTTGACGTGGCTGGCGACCTTCCGGATGCTGCCGCCCGGCTTGCTGGAACGCATCGCCGCCTACGCCTTCATGCTGTGGCAGATCGGCTTCGGCGGCTACCTGCTGCACGTCGCCCAGCCCATGCGTACGCTGCTGCGGCGATCCCCGGCCACGACCGGCGGGAAGACCGGCCAATAGACAGGTCCTTGCCGCCACGTTCGCCCTGTCCTGTCGGATCGTCCGGGGTCCGACCGCACCGCCAGAGCCCGACCATCCCGACGGCACGCGGTCCGAGAGACCGGCCTTCATCAAGGAGCACCACCATGTCCTCCGCCACGGCCATCCCGCTTCGTACAGTCGCGCGCTGGGCGGGGCCTGCCCTCATCGCGGCAGTTCTCACAAGCCTGGTCACAGAAGCGATCGTCGCCGCCGCATGGGACCGGCACCCGTACAGCTACACCGAGGACTACGTGAATTTCCTCGGCAGCCCGTTCGTCGGGGAGTTCCGCGGCTTCCTCATCTCCTCACCCCTGTGGTGGCTGATGAGTATCGCGTGGGTCGTCTCGGGAACGCTTGTCGCCGCCGCCAGCATCGCCCTCAGCCGCAAGCTCACCGGCTGGAGACGGCGGACGACCGCCGCCCTCGGCCTCGCCCAGGCGACCGCCCTGATCCTGTTCGCCGCATTCCCGCTCGGCCCGGCGCGCTTCGACGACGGAACCCTGGTGCTGTACCTGATCGGAGCGTTCCTTTCCATCATCGCCGGCAACGCTCTCGCCATCGTCACCGGCTTCTCGAGCAGTAGGCTCGGCCTCCCCCGATGGCTCGCGATTGCCAGCATCGCCCTCGGCGGTATCGGGCTGCTCAACATCCCGCTCACCTACGGATGGACACCCACGGGACTCGCCGAACGCATCTCCCTCTACAGCTACCTGCTCTGGGCTCTGATCACCGGCCTTGCCCTCATCCGCTCCCTCCACCGGTAAACCCTGCCACCCGGAGTGCAGCGCAACCCGGTCCATTCCGATCAACTACCGGACGGCTACGACAGGACTGATCATGAGCGAAGAGCAGCGCGCAGCGATTCACCAGCTCCTCCGGGACGCCCCCTTCGACCTCGGTGGGGCGGTCGCGATCCAGCGGCCGCGACTGGAGGAGATGCTCACCGCGCACCCATTGCCCGACGACGTCCGCACGTCGACCGGCGAACTCGGCGGTGTGCCCGTGGTGTTCGTCGACCTGGCCGGAGTGGACGCCGCCGGCGTGCTCTTCCATCTGCACGGCGGCGGGTTCGCCCTCGGCTCGGCCATGGGCTCGGTCGAGCTGGCTTCGGGACTGGCTCGTCGCACCGGGCTGAGCGTTGTCACGGTGGACTACCGCCTGGCTCCGGAACACCCATATCCGGCTGCCGTCGACGACGTGGTCAACGCCTACCGGGCCCTGCTCGCACGGGAGGGAGGCTCGACGAACGTCGTTGTATCCGGTGAATCGGCCGGTGGGAACCTCGCGCTCGAGTTGCTCCTCGCCCTCCGGGCGGAAGGGCTCGCGCAGCCGGCCGCAGCCGTGCTGCTCTCTCCGATGACCGACCTGACCGTGAGCGGGGAGAGCTACCGCACCAAGGCCGCGGCCGATCCGAACATCACGGCCACGGCCATTCGCACCCGGGTCGGTGACTATCTGGGCGGTACCGGCGTCGACCCGGCCGATCCGAGGGTCAGCCCGATCTTCGCCGATCTGACCGGCCTGCCCCCGCTGCTCGTGCAGGCCGGCTCGAACGAGGTGCTGCTGGACGACGCCACCCGCCTGGCGGTCCGGGCCGCCGCCGACAACGTGGCGGTGATCCTGGACGTCGTCCCCGGCGTGCCCCACGTCTTCCAGGCTTTCGCCGCCACCCTGGATGAGGGCGCCGCGGCACTGGACCGGGCTGGACGCTTCATCGGCAGCCACCTCGCGTCTGCCACGTCCTGACCGCGCAACCACGCCATCGATCAAGAGGGATCTGAACCGCCTGCAGGTGCATGCCCGTACCGTGCCTGCCCGGAGGGCGGCACGTACGGCGCCGGCCGCCGCTCGAAGCCGGTCAGCATCGGGTGGGCGCAGGGAACCGGCGAGGGCGGGCCGGGCCCGGACCCGGCAGGGTGTCCCATTCGCCGAGCACAGTGTCGGACCGGCGTGTTCTCGGCGGCGGCGTCGGGCTGGTCACGCAGGGCGACCGACACCGCGTCACGAAACTTTCACGGCGCTGACCAGGGCGGATGAGATTTTTCGCCCGTTTCCGTAATCGCGAACGCTGTCTGGCCATCTTCAGAACCGATCAGCCAATCCCGGCCGTGGCCCGCCTTGCTCCGGGTTCGGGGCAGCCCACAGCGGGGTGGTGATCACACAGCGACTAGCGAGTAGGGGTCGGCACACATGAAACGTCTCGTCACAAGGCCCAGGGTAGGCGTCGCCATCGCGGCGATCGTGACTGTTCCGATCGCGGTGATCGCGGTGACGGCCTGGCCGTCGCAGGCAGCGACGGCTCCGACGGGTGGTGGTGTCTACACGCTGGCCAGTGGGGCCAGTGGAAAGTGCATCGATGTCGTCGGCGCGTCGACGGCGAACAGTGCGCTGCTTGTCCAGACGGCGTGCAACGTGGCGGCGGCCGACCAGCAGTGGAGGGCGGTGGCGCAGGCGTCTGGTCGGTTCAATCTGGCTAACGGCAACGGTGGCCGGTGTATCGACGTGCCGAGTTCGTCGACGGCGTCGGGGGTGCAGCTGCAGCAGTACGGTTGCGGCGACGGCACGAAGGTCAACCAGTTGTGGACGTTCACCGCCTCCGCGGTGGCGGCCGGGAAGTACGTGATCAAGAGCGTCGCGACCGGGTTGTGTGTCAGCGACAAGGACGGGTCCACGGCGGGCAACAACCCGATCGTGCAGGAAACCTGCTCGGACATCGCCCGGATGCAATGGTCGTTCAACTACGTGAGCGGCTCCACCAGCGCACCCACCACGAGCACGGGAACCCGGCAGCCGTGTGACATCTACGCGGCCGGTGGCACCCCGTGCGTGGCCGCGCACAGCACCACCCGGGCGCTGTACGCCGCATACAGCGGGAATCTCTACCAGGTCAAGCGGGCCTCGGACAGCACCACGAAGAACATCACGCCGCTGGCCGCGGGTGGGGTGGCCAACGCCGCCGCGCAGGACTCGTTCTGCGCCGGTACGACCTGTCTGATCACCATCATTTACGACCAGTCGGGCAAGGGTAACCATCTCAAGCAGGCGCCCCCTGGCCGCTTCTCCGGCCCCGCCGCGGGCGGCTACGACAATCTCGCGACCGCGACCGCGGCGCCGATCACGGTCGGCGGGCACAAGGCGTACGGCGTGTACGTCGTTCCTGGCGTCGGATACCGCAACAACGCCACCACTGGCATCGCGACAGGCGATCAGCCAGAGGGCCTGTACTCCATCTTCGACGGGACGCACTACAACGGTGGCTGCTGCATGGACTACGGCAACGCCGAGACCAACGGCATGGACAACGGCAACGGCACCATGGAAGCCGTCTACTTCGGCAACAACACGAGCTGGGGCTCCGGCGCCGGGTCCGGGCCGTGGGTGCAGGCCGACCTGGAGAACGGACTCTTCGGCGGGGCGCAGCAGTTCGGCAACGCGAACAACCCGACCCACACGGACCGGTTCCTGACCGCGATCGTCAAGGGCAAGGCGAACAACTTCGCCATCCGCGCCGCCAACGCCCAGTCTGGGAGCCTGTCGACCCACTACAACGGGGTCCGGCCATACATCGGCCTGCGCGTCAGCGGGAGCTACAACCCGATGCGCAAGGAAGGAGCGATCATCCTCGGCACCGGTGGTGACAACAGCATCCAGGGAGCCGGCACCTGGTACGAGGGCGCGATGACCTCCGGCTATCCGACGGACGCCACCGAGAACGCCGTGCAGGCGAACATCGTCGCCGCCGCCTACAAGTAGACCAACCCTTGCCAGGCTGTGAGGGATTCCCATGTCTCAATCACAGGCAGTCCGTCTCCGGAGATCCAACCGATGGCGGTTGGTCGGCGGGGTGGGCGTTGTGTTGGCCTACGATCCTCGTCGGGGTTAAACCGAACTCGGTTCAACCCCGATCACGGCGGTCAATACACGAGGCCGGGGTACAGCATCGCAGCCTCGATCAGCCGATCATCTGGCGCTGCGGTGGCCGGGTCACGCGCGCACAGCAGCCCGGCCAGCACCACGGCAGCCGGTCCGAGCGCACCGGCTTCGGCGAGCGACCTCGCGAAGACGACACAGCTCTCGAGTGTCGTGTGCACAGCGGTGGTCATGTGGGCACCGCCCCGGCGGGCATCGTCTGATCGGCTACATCGTGCCGATCGGCGGCGGGCGGCGGGTACGGGCAGTCGGGAAGGTGCTGGGCGGGTGTGCGGGTCCGTGGGCTGGGCCGGGTCCGCAGGTTGTCGTGCGCTGTCGGCGTTGCGGTGGGGGCGCCCGGCTCGGTGGCGATCATGGCGTACAGGTCGTCGCTGATCCAGTGCAGGAACTGCCCGATCAGGCAACCGGGGCAGGCGTCGGGTTGGTCCAGCCACGCGCGGCCGATGGCGCTGGCCAGGGCGAGCCCGACGCCGGGGCCGTTGCCGGCGTGGACGGTGGCGGTGAGGTTGGCCTGCCCGATGGCGCACGGCCACGGCGTTGCACAGGTCGCGCAGCGCCAGTCCCGCCGCACCGGCTGATGATCCGCCAGCAGCCGCGCGTCAGCTTCTGGGTGTCCAGGAGCGCTGCGGGCGTGATCGTTGGGCAGCGGCGGTGCAGCAGCCGCCAGTCGACGCCCACATTGTGTCCGACCAGGATCCGGCCGTTGAGCCGGGCTGCGAGATCTGGCTCAACGGCGGCGCTTCGGCGAGCATCTGATCGGTGAGCCCCGGTGAGATCCACGGCCGCTGTGGGACGGGCCGGCCAGGGTTGACCAGGGTGGTGTAGGCGGTGGTGGTGTCGGGGACGCCGTCGACCAGCCGGATCGCGGCGACCTCAAGAATGGCCTCGTTATCGCGGTCCTGGGCGCCGGCGCCTTCGAGGTCGACTGCGACGAGCGGTGCGGCCCGCCACGGCCTGGTCAGCCACGACTCGATGGTGACGTTGTCCACGAAAGTCCCCCACAGGTGAGCCGGTGGTGGTGCGGTCGTCCTCATAGCGGGCGGCCAGCGCCAGCTCGGCTTTGGCGGCTTCCACGGCGGCCGGTTCAGTCGCGTCGATCCTATGGCCGTGCAGGGAGTGTCCGTGGGCGCCGGTGAAGTGTGGCGAGTCGACGTTCCAGAGCTGGTAGCCCGGGAGGTGCTGGATCGGGGTGACGTGGGCGACGAAGCCCGGATGCCCGAGCTGCCGCACCAGGACGGGTCGTAATTGGACCTGGCATGATCGACGGAATCCCAGAGGCAGCTACTTTGCGCACTCATGCCGAGTCGAGCACGCCAGCGAGATGAGTGCGGGCTCCGGATCGCCGTTGCGAAAGGCGTTTTCTAAGCCCGCAGCAATGTAAGGACAGCCAGCACGCGGCGGTGCTCCCGTTCGTGCTGGACCAGTCCGAGCTTGATGAAGATCGCCGTGACGTGCGCCTCGACGGTCTTGATCGCCAGGTGGAGGTCGGCGGCGACGGCGGCGTTGGACAGGCCTTGGGCCATGAGGGCGAGCACGGCGCGCTCCCGGTCGGTGAGCTCGTCGAGGGCATCCCGCTCGCGGCGCCGGGCGACCAGCCGGGCAACGAGTTCGGGGTCGATGACGGTTTCGCCGCGGGCCACCTTCCGCACGTCGGTGCCGAACGCGGCAAGGTCGGAGACGCGGTCCTTGAGCAGGTAGCCCACGCCTCCATCGAACTCGGTCATAAGCCGCATGGCGTGGTGGACTTCGACGTATTGCGAGAGCAGCATCAGGCCCGTGGTCGGCGCCATCGCGCGGATCGCGGCCGCGGTGTCGATGCCCTCGGCCGAGAAGTCGGGCGGCATGCGCAGGTCGATCACGGCGACGTCTGGCGGGTCGGCGCGCACGAGGTTGAGCAGCGCCGCACCGTTGCCGGCCTGCCCGGTCACGGTGAATCCGTCGTCGGTGAGGATGCGGGCCATGCCTTCGCGGAAGAGTACGGCGTCGTCGGCGAGCATCACCCGCACGGGATCACCGTCCTCAGTCGCGTGCCGGCTGGGCCGCTGTCGACGGTCAGACGGGCGTCGAGCGTCGCGAGCCGGTCGGCGAGCCCTTCCAGCCCGCTGCCCGCCCGCACCGCCGCGCCGCCGCAGCCGTCGTCGGACACCTCGGTGATCAGGCTGGCCCCGACGAGGGCAACCCGGACCGTGACGGCGTCGGCGCCGGAGTGCTTGGCGGCGTTGGTCAGCCCCTCGCTGACCACGAAGTACGCCGTTGACTCGACCTCGGCCGACAGCCGCCGCGACACCGACACGGTCAGCCGCACCGGCAGCGGCGACCGGTCGGCGAGGAAGCCGATCGCGGCCTCGAGCCCGTCCTGGGTCAGCACGGCCGGGTGCAGCCCGCGGGCCATTTCGCGCAGCTCCGCGGTGGCCTCGAGCAACTGCCGGCGTACGGTTTCGGCGCGCGCCGCGACCTCGGCGGCGCCGAGCGTCTTGGCCAGCCGTACCACCCCGCCGAGCTCCATCGCGACGGTCACCAGTCGCTGCTGGGCGCCGTCGTGCAGGTCGCGCTCGAGCCGCCGACGGGCGGCGTCACCGGCCGCGACCAGTCGCTGAGCGGTCGCCCGCAGCTCCAGGACGAGCCCCGCCTGGGCGGCCAGGTCGCCGACCAGGCGCTGCTCGCCAATCGACAGCGGGTCGCCCGGAGCTTTCGTCACGGTGATCGCGCCGCGGAGCCGGCCGTCGTGGCGTACCGGCACCGCCGACAGATCGGCCAGCGTCCGAGCACCTGGCGGGAGGGGGGTCGTGGTGGGCCAGACGGATACGGCCCGCAGCCCATCGACGGTGCCGGTCCAGAGCATCACCTCACGCGCTCCGACGGCGTCGGCGACGGTTGCGCAGATGCCGTCGAGCAACCCACCGGCAGGGGCGGTGAAGTGCGCCGACAACCGGGCCAGCGCCTCGTAGGGCGTGGCCCGCCGTCCGTAGACGACCCGGTCGGCCAGCCGCTGCACGCGCCGGCGCAGCGGCTCGAAGGCGACCGCCACGAGACCGGTGGCCAGCAACGACAGCAGCGTGCCGTACCCGTTGACGAGGCGGCCGACGCCGGTCGCCACGACGGCGTAGCCCAGGGTGACAAGCGTCGCCATCGCGCCGAAGACCAGCGACTTGTTGATCACAGGGTCGATGTCGTAGAGGCGGTACCGCAGGATCGCGGCGCCGGCCGCCACGGCGAGCAGCGGCACCGTCAACGCCCCGGGAACCGGCGATCCCCACACCGCCAGGCCGAGCACCATCACCGCGGCGGACACCGTCGCCGCATAGAGGAACCAGCGAAGTTGACGGGCCTCGTCGCCGTGGGCCCGCCGGACCCGCACCGCCACGCAGGCCACCCAGGTCAGCTGGAACAGCAGGTAGCCGATCGGACGGGCGACGCCGTAGAACGCGTCGGCGGTCGGCAACCCTGGAAGGTCGAGCGGGTGACCGGCGACCAGGCCGGTGCGGCCGTACTCGACCGGCCACAGCGCCGAGGCCACCGACAGGACGAACCCCACGGCGGCGAGGACGCCGACGACCGGCACCCATCCGCGCGCCGGGAGCCGGCCGGTCGGGAAGCACATCACCGCCACGCCGACCAGCACCAGCACCAGCGGAAGCGGCCAGACCCCGACCCAGCCGATCCAGGAGGCGCCCGGCAGCGGGCCCGGGTGCAGGCCGTACTGCCGGCCAGCGAACATCACCGCGTGGCTGGCGCCGACCGCGACGAACAGCCAACCCTCCCGGCTGCCGGGGCGGCGACGGACCACGTACAGCCCGACCGCACTGAACGACGCGGCGATGAGCCCGTTGTGCAGGTTGCCGACGTGCAGACCCAGCGCGAAACCAGCAACGACCAGCGCCGCGGTCGCCACACCCACCGTCCAGCCCAGCACCGCTCCCCGGCTCACATCCGTATAGTGCCAGCACCGAAGTGCGGTGTGACCAGGGTTAACCCTCCAATTGTCGAGGGTCGGCTCCGATGTCCGGCCGGGCCGAGGCGACGACGATGCCAGCCATGACTTCCACGCCTTTGGAGCGCCTGCTCACCGGGTCGCTCGTCGTCGCGCCTGCCGTGTATCTGATCGCCGACCTCCTGTACGCGACCCGCGGCTGGGACGACCCCACCGCCGCCGTGGTCCACGTCCTCGCCGCGGTCGGCTACACCCTCGTCATGATTCGCCTCGTGACGATCGGTAACGGTGTTCTGGCTGCGTTGCTGCTCGTGGTCGGCGCATTCGGCGCGGCCGGCGACGTCGCGTACGGGTTCAACACCATTCACGTCTCATTGGGCGATACCGACCTGGTCGACGCGACAGGTGCGGCCGTGCTGATCAAGCCGCTGGGCCTGTGCTTCCCACTCACGCTGCTCCTCGGCGCCGCCGTCCTGCGGAGGATCGCGCGGACCTGGACCGTCGCGCTCCTCGCGGTGAGCGCGATCGCCTGGCCGGTAGCCCACATCGCCAACATCGGCTGGCTCGCTGTGGCGGTCAACGCCATGCTCGTCGCGGTGTTCGGCGCCGTCGCCGTCGCCCTCCACCGCACCTCCGACCCGGTTCCGGCGTCAGCCGGCTAGGGCCCAGCCTCGGGTGCCTGGTAGCTGGCGATCGGCCGGCGAAGTCGGACCGTCCGGTTGCGGCGCCTGCCGCGCGCATCGCGACACCCAGAGAGGCCGCTTCGTGACCCTGTGACCGATCGGTGCTGGCGAAACGGAGGTCCGGCAGCGCACACTCGACCTGTCCAGCGATCGGCGCCGCCGAGATCGACTTCCGTGCAGTGCAGTTGGGATGGCATGCGTGAGGCGCACCGCGGCACAGTACGGCATCACCGAAGACACCTGGGCCACCGCCAAGCAGCAGGTCCGCAGCGTAATCCTGCGCGCGGCGTACGAACGCCGCATGACGTGGCACGCGGAGATCGCCGACCGGGTCGACGCCGTCAGCCTCGACCCGGCGTCGTCGCTGATCAACGACCTGCTCGCCGCGGTGTTCGCGGACGAGTACGCCACCGGCGGGCCGGCGCTGACGTCCATCGTCACCGTCAGCTACGGCGACCTCGAGCCCAACTCGGCCTTCTACACCTCGGCTCGCGACCTCGGGTACCGGTTCACCGAACCGTTCACGTTCTGGACCGAGGAGGTCCACAAGGTCTTCGCCGAGCACGGGCGGCCCGAAGGTCGCCGCTGACATTGCCGGACGACGGGTCGTACGGCCGGTAGCCACGTGAGTGTTTCAGCCCGCCACTCGCAATTTCTGCGGAGCGACCCCACCTGGCTCACCTCGCCGGGCCTTTGGGCCAGTGGCGCCGCCGGTAGCAGCGCCGCTGCTCGCTGACCGGTGCTCTTCGGGCGGGCCGACGGCCTGTGCGTAAAGGTGCTGCGGTCGCCCATCGTCGTTCCACGGCCGACGGGTGCCTCGCTTCGCCGCCAGGCCCGCGCGGGACGTCACCCATGGTGATCGAGTCGTCGTCAGGCCGGCAAGGCCCGCCAGTACAGGAAAGCGCTCTCCGGGCCGGGGTCCATTACGGCCCCTTGACGAGCGTTCACATCGACGTAACACTTCACCTACTCGCTGAGAGCGCTCTCACCCGCCCTCGACGCGCCCGGCGAGCACATCCCGAAAGCAGGCTGCCCATGCGTCCGAAACCACGCACCGTACGACGTCTTCTCCTGGCCGCGACGGCGCTGGCCGTCGTCGCGCTCGGCCTCGCCGGACAACTCGGATCGGCCTCCGGCGCCGTCACCGGCAACCCCATCATCGGCCCGGCCGGCAAGTGTGTGGACATCTCCGGTGACGACACCGGCGTGAACGGCACCGCGGCCCAGCTCTGGGACTGCCAGGCGGCCGCCGCCGACCAGCACTGGACGTGGAGCGGCACCGCGCTGACCGCCATCGGCCGCTGCCTCGACATCACCAGCGGCGGCACCGCGAACGGCACCCAGCTCCAGCTGTGGGACTGCAACGGCACCGGGGCCCAGCAGTGGGTGACGCAGGCCGACGGCTCGATCAAGAACCCGCAGTCCGGCCGGTGCATGGACTCCCCGGGCGGGGCCACCGCCAACGGGACCCGTCTGCAGATCTGGGACTGCAACGGTACCGGCGCGCAGAAGTTTTCCATCACCACCACGACACCGCCGGCGACGGGCACCTGCCCGACCTACTCCGACACCCCGGACTTCGGCGCGAACGTACACATCTACGACCACTCGATGAGCGACGCCGCCATTCAGGCGTCCCTCGACTCGGTCTTCAACGCGCAGAAGGACACCCAGTCGGCGCAGTTCGGCACCCGCCGCGACGCGCTGGTGTTCAAGCCGAGCACGACCCCCTACGCCGTCGGCGCGAACATCGGCTTCAACACGTCGATCCTCGGCCTCGGCCAGAACCCGGACGACACGCGCATCAACGGCGCCGTCACGGTCGACGCGTTCAACGCCAGCGACGCCGGCAACGCCACCCAGAACTTCTGGCGCTCCGCGGAGAACCTGTCGGTCAACACCCTCGGCGGCACCAACCGCTGGGCCGTTGCGCAGGCCGCACCGTATCGCCGGATCCACGTCCTCGGCGGGCTCAACCTGTTCCCGGCCAGCTACGGCTGGGCCAGCGGCGGCTACATCTCCGACTCCAAGGTCGACGGCAACGTCGAATCCGCCTCCCAGCAGCAGTGGTACACCAAGGACAGCACCCTGGGCAGCTGGAGCGGCTCGAACTGGAACATGGTCTTCTCCGGGACCAACGGCGCACCGGCGCAGAACTTCAACACCGCCGCGGCCGGTCCGCGCTTCACAACGCTCGGCACCACACCGGTCTCCCGTGACGTGCCCTACCTTTACATCGACGGCGCCGGCAAGTACCGCGTGTTCCTGCCCTCGCTGCGCACCAACGCCTCCGGGCCGAGCTGGGCCGGCGGCTCCACCCCGGGCACCTCGGTGCCGATGAGCACGTTCTTCGTCGCCAAGCCGACCGACTCGGCCGCGACGATCAACACCGCGCTCGCCAACGGCTGCAACGTCTTCTTCACGCCCGGCATCTACCACGTCAACCAGACGCTGCACGTGACCAAGGCCAACACAGTCGTGCTCGGCATCGGCTACCCGACGATCATCCCCGACGGCGGCGTCAACGCGATGGACGTCGCCGACGTCGACGGCGTGCGGCTCAAAGGCCTGCTCTTCGACGCCGGCACCACCAACAGCGACACGCTGCTGAAGGTCGGCCCGGCGAAGACCGGCGTGGCCCACGCGAGCAACCCGGCGACGGTCCAGGACGTGTTCTTCCGCATCGGCGGCATGGTCGCCGGCAAGGCCACGAACAGCCTGGTCGTCAACACCAACAACACGATCATCGACCACACCTGGGCCTGGCGCGCCGACCACGGCAGCGGCATCGGCTGGACGACGAACACCGCTGACAACGGCCTCACCGTCAACGGCGACAACGTCCTGGCGACCGGCCTGTTCGTCGAGCACTACCAGAAGAACGAGGTGGTCTGGAACGGCGCCAACGGCCGGATCATCTTCTTCCAGAACGAGATGCCGTACGACCCGCCGAACCAGGCGGCCTGGATGAACGGTACGACGCAGGGCTACCCGGCCATCAAGGTGGCCGCGGGCGTCACGACCTTCGAGGCGTGGGGTCTGGGCAGCTACTGCTACTTCAACGTCAACCCGGCCGTGGTCTCCGCCCGGGCGTTCGAGGTGCCCGCAGTGGCCGGCGTGAAGTTCCACGACATGGCGGTCGTCTCCCTCGGCGGCGTCGGCACCGTCAGCCACGTCATCAACAACACTGGCGCCGCGGCGAACTCGAGCAACAACAACGTGTACCTGGTCAACTTCCCGTAACCACCACCGCACCGCGACACCGCGGCGGCCGGCCCGGCGCATCGGGCCGGCCGCCGTCGTGTGCCGCCGGCAGAATGCCAGACCCGGGACGTGGACAGCTGACCGTTTGTACCGCTGCCACCCGCCGACGCACCGGATCACGACAGGGCGCCGCCGGCGGATGTACGCGCGGCGCTCGATGGTCAAGAGGTCAGTTGGAAGCGGGTCACGATGGACTGCAGGTTCATGGCGGTCGTGGCCAGGTCCTGGGCCGCGCGCTGGGTCTGCGCGGCGGTCGTGGTCGCCTGCTGAGAGGTGCTCGTGACGGCGGCGACGCGGGTGGCGATGTCGGTGGTACGGTCGGCGGCCCGCCCGGCCCGGTCGGTGATGTCCCGGGTGGCGGCGGACTGGGTGCCGACCGCCACGGAGATGCGCTGCTGGATGTCGGCGATCTGGTTGATGGTGCCGGCGATGCCGTCGATCACGGCGGAGGCGGCCGAGCCGTCGGCCTGCAGCGAGGCGATCTGGCGGGCGATGTCCTCGGTGGCGGTCGCGGTCTCCCGGGCGAGGTCCTTGACCTCGCCGGCGACGACGGCGAAGCCCTTGCCGAGTTCACCGGCCCGGGCCGCCTCGATGGTGGCGTTGAGGGCGAGAAGGTTCGTCTGCTCGGCGATGGCGGCGATGACCTTGGCGACCTGACCGATCTGGTCGGTGGAGGCGGCGAGCTTGGTGACCGTGATGTTGGCCCCTTCCGCGGCACTGACGGCGGTGGCGACGACCGCACTGGCGGCCTCGGCGTTGCGGGCGATCTCGTTGATCGAGGTGTGCATCTGGCCGGTGCCGTGGGCGATGCCCTGCACGTCGTCGCCGACCTGGGCGGCACTGCCGGATGCGGCCTGCGCCTCAGTGGCGACCTGGGCGGCGTCGGTGGCGACCTGTCGGCTGACCCCGCTGAGGTGCTGAGCCGCCCCGGACAGCGCCGCGGCCTCCTGCGAGATCTGGTGCAGTGCCTGCCCGACCCGATCCACGGTGTCGTTGACCGCGGTGGCCATCTGGCCGAGGTCATCGCCGGATCTGACGGTGAGCCGTCCGGTGAAGTCGCCGCCGGCGACGCGTTCGAGCAGCTGCTTGGTGGTGCGGATGGGGGTGGCGATCACGCGGGCGACGAGGACGGTGATGGCCCCGACGACCAGCGCTGAGAGCACGGTTGCCATGACGATGACGATCTTCGTCCGGCGTGCGCTCGAGTCGGCCGCCGAGACATTGCGGGCCGCAGCGCCGGACAGTGCGGACTTGACCGCGTCGCTGCGTTGGTCGAAATCGTCCCAGTGCTGCTGGACCCGGTCGAACGTGTCCTGGGACACCGGGCCGGACGTTCGGGCGAGGGCGGCTGCGTCGTCGAGCACCGGGTTGATGGTCGCGATGAACGCCGTCATGTGCGCGGCGAACTCGGCACCGAGCCCGACGTCCGGCTGGAGGGCGCCGAGTTGCTCATGGAGCTCGCCGGCGTGCTCGGTCAGCTGCGCGATCACCTCGCTGTGCCGGTCGTCGGCCAGCGGGTTGAGCAGGATGCTGGCGTCTGCCAGCACCACCGAGGCGGTGTGCTGCGTGTCGATCACCGCCGACAGGGTGCTGCCCACCACAAACGCGTGGGTGGCGTCGCGGGCGGAACTGGTGGCCTGGGTGAAGCCGATAACACCCACGGCGACGGCCGCGATGATCGACAATGCACCGACCGCGGTCAGGCGCCGCCCGATGGTCCAATTCACGATGTGCCTCACTGTCGACGGCGTGTCCGACCCCATCGGCAGCTGCCCGGCCGACATGAGTTGAAGCCACCAGCCGACCGCCGGCTGATGTGCCTGCCCCTCGACGCCAGCTGCGCTGTTCACGCCCGATGGGCGGTGCGACCCGGCCGGCGCCGCACGGACCGTTTTGAAGGTCCGCCGGCGCTGCCGCGGACAGGTCCGCCTCCGCATCGCGGAGTCGCCGCGGATCGGTGATCCCGAACCGGTCCCGTAAGACGCAGGAAACCGGGTCGGCGTACCGATCGACAGTCATGCGGCGGTAAGCGTTGCCGCCCGCGGTTCGAACCAGTTGTGCTACACGCCGAGCAGCGCCGCCAGCCGTCGGTTGATCGTGTCGATGTCGAACGCCGTCGTACCCTCGCCGTCCTCGGGATGCCAGTCCTCGATCGGCGCGTCACCTCGGCCGTCGATACACGTGATGGCATCAGCGGCGTCCGGCTCCTCCGACTCGTCGATCTTCTCGACGAGGATCCGGTGCTCCCAGCAGTCACCCAAGTCGTAGACGTACGTCATCGTGGCGCCTTCGCGGGGCATGGCCTTGGCCAGCCGTACATCCGTCTCGTCTTCACAACCGTCGAGCGCGATGTCCGGGTCGCTGTAACGTCGCCGGTCGGCCTCGAACGTGTGCAGATGATCGTCGTCCCAGTCGAAGGCGGCCTGGATCGCGTGGTGCAGGACGTCGAGCGGGATCGACGCCGGCACGCGCAGCCGCCGCCACACAGGCGGCGTGACGCCGGACAGGACGATCTTCAGCTGGTACACCCGCTGCGGCGGGCGCCCGGCGGCAGCCAGCGCAGCGCGGAGAGCGGGCGCGCCCGGATGGCCGCTGGCGTCCACGACCGCCGGGCCGCCGAAGTCCTGCACGAGGTGGTACCGCTCCTCGGGGTCCTCGACGGCGAGCGCGTACTCCACCGCCAACCACGACCGGTCCGCTTCGCTCGGCTCCCACTGCTCCTCCGCCGCATCCCAGGTGGCCAGGGCAGCGCGGGCGTGCGCGGCGAGCATCGGCCGTTCGAGCGCCGCCTGCCACGCCGGGCGCATCGCCTCACCGAGCGCGCCGACCAGATCGACCCCGGCGAGCCGGGCCGCCGGCGTCCCAACCTCTGCCGCGCTCAGCACCTCCGCGACGGCCTCGTCGATGTCCCGACCCACGAGCCAGCGCCGCGCCTGGCGCAGCGCGTCCTGCTCGGACAGCGATGCCAGCATGGTCAGCAGCTCGGATGCCGGCAGGTCCGGCGTGACCGGCGGTGGCGTGGCCGCCGCGAAGCGCCGGCTCGCCCACCGACCCAGAGCCGTCAGCCGCGCCGCGGCGTCCACCGCCCCGAACTCGGCCAGCACCTCCAGCCCGCCGTCGACGGGCATCACCCCGCGGCGGAACGCCTCGAAGACCGCACCGAACTGCCACAGGTCCGCTGTCTTTAGCCGTTCCTCCACCCTGTCCTCGAGCTCGTCGAGCGGTGGCTCGTCCTCCAGGACGGCCAGCAGCGTCCGGCACAGCACGACCGCACCCTCGCCGCGACGATCGTGAGATTCCGCCCGCAGTACCGCAAGCAGCGCCGTCCACCACGCCTCCAGCTCATCGCCGGCCGGGCCGGCCGTCGCCGCCACCCGGGCCGCGCCGATCGCGATGAGCCCCACGGCCTGGGCCGCGACCCACGGCCGGTGCAGCACCTCGACATCGGCGGCGGTGCGCGCCTTCGGTGGCGCCTCCACACCCATCGCCGCCGCCGTAGCCGGAATGTCGACCGGCCGGAGCACCCCTTTCGCGGTCACCGGCCGTCCCGCGCCCACCCAACCGGCCAGCAGCCGGGCCCGGACCATGATCGTGCAGTTGACGGCATCCATGCGTGCAGTGGTCATCCCGCGTCCCGATCAGCGCTCGATCAACGGTGTGAGGTACCGCAACATCGTGCCATCGACCGTGGCGACGTCACGCAGCCGGTCGCGGCGGTTCAGTCGGGATCCGCGACTACGCGATCCTGATGCTGGTGGCGCGGCTCGGGTCGCGGTCGATCGAGGTGTCCAGGGCGCGGCTCAATGATGTCGATTGGCGCTGCGGTGAGATCGTCGTTCGGGCACGGGCCGGCGCGAGGACCTGCTCCCGCTGGCGGACAGGTCAGCCCGCCGGACCCGGACGGGCGGTCGCGCTGGCCGGGCGCGCGGCCGGCCGGGCCGCCTCAGGTTCCGGCCGCAAGGGCCTTACGGACGCGTGCTGAGCGCGACGCCCTGGTGCTGCTCGAGGATGCCTGGCCGGGTGAAGGCGATCCAGCCACCGCGGGTGAGGACGAGTTCGATGAGCTCGTCGACCGCGTCGTCGATGACGTCGGGGTGCTCGATGTCGTCGGCGGGGATGAGCGTGTCGCCGTCGTCGGAGAGGCGGGCCGGATAGAACAGCGTCTCGTCGACGATGAGCATCTCGGGCCGGCCGGTACGGGCGGCGAGCCAGGCGGCGGGCATCCCGGTGGCGACCCGCCCGGCGCTGAAGCGCTTGTCGAGCAGGGCGAGGGCCTCGTGCTCGCGGCGGTGCAGGTAGGCGTCGATCGTGGCACGGATGCGGCCGGCCAGCTCGGTGGCGCCGGTGGCGGTCAGGTTGCCGCGCACGGTACCCGCCAGCCGCCCGCAGTTGACCGAGACGCGCTGGAACGCGCTGGTGGCCCGCTCATCACCGACCAGCACCAGCGGCGCCGGGTGCAGGCGCAGGTAGGCGCCGAGAGCCGCGTCGACCTGCCGGTAGAAGTCCGCGGCGTCGGCCGCCCTGGTGGGCCGGTCGGCGCGGCCGCGGCCACGACCGGGGGTGCGCGACGCCCGGTACATCGGAAAGGCGCTGGTCAGGGCGGGCAGCATGGTGTCGGCGGCGGCGTCGAACAGCCGGGCGTGGCCGGCGTTGAACGCCAGGACGAGGTGGCGTGGGGTGCGATGCAGCGCTCGCACCAGGTCGCGGGTGGCGAAGGTCGGATCGACCACGGCCCGGTCCCGCACCGCGATCGGCAGCCGGATCAGCGACTCGGCACTGGCGGAGGCGTAGACGGCCAGGCCGTGGGCCGCAGGTCCGCGCCGGGCCTGCTCGACGAGGCGGTGCAGGCGGCGGATCGCCGGCAGCGCGGCCTCCGGCTGCAGTTCGTCGTCCAGCCGGTCGACGGCCGAGGCGGCCAGCGCATCGAGCCGCAGCGCGTCGGCGCGGGTCAGGACCGCCGCCGGGGTGGTGGACAGCAACAACGACACGGCCGGATACTCGCGGACCTGCTGCAGGGCGGTGACCTGCGCCGCAGCCGGAATGCCGGCGTACGCGGGGGCGGGTGTGGCGCTCGTGGACGGCATGGCGGTCCTCCGCTTCGTCGGTACGGCCCGGCGTCGACGATGCCGCGCCGGCAGCACCAACGATTCGCGCCGTCCGTGCAGACCAGGGCGGGTGGTCCATGAAGAAGCCATGAAGACGGCCGGGCCGGGTGCGGACACTGGGAGGATGGACAGCGATGCGAGCCCGGGTCCGGCCGCGCGGGTACTGGTCGTGGAGGACGACCAGCACCTCGCCCACCTCGTCAGCCGATACCTGCAGCGGGACGACTTCGAGGTCGAGCACGCCGGTGACGGCGCCGCCGCGGTGACCCACGCGCGCCGGTTCGCGCCGGACGTGGTGATCCTCGACATCGGCCTGCCGGGCATCGACGGGCTGGAGGTGTGCCGGCGGCTGCGGCAGTTCACCGACTGCTACATCATCATGCTCACCGCCCGCGACGACGAGATCGACAAGCTGGTCGGGCTGACCGTAGGGGCCGACGACTACCTCACCAAGCCCTTCAGCCACCGGGAGCTCGTCGCCCGGGTCAAGGTGCTGCTGCGCCGGCCACGCCGGCCACACCCGGCCGCCTCGCCCGCGATCCCGCCCGCGGTCACGGTCGGTGCGCTGCGCATCGACCCGGCGGCCCGGGAGGTGCATCTCCACGATCGCCTGATCCCGCTCACGCCGACCGAGTTCGACCTGCTGATCACCCTCGCGACGCACCGGGCGATGGTCCTGTCCCGACGCCAGCTCGTCGACGCCGTGTGGGGCCCGGCCTGGGTCGGGGACGAGCGCATGATCGACGTGCACATCCGCAACCTGCGCCGCAAACTCGGCGACGACGCCACCACGCCGAAGTACATCCGCACGATCCGCGGCGCCGGCTACCGCATCGGCACCGGGCAATGACCGCGGCCCGCCGGCGCATCACGCTGCGGACCCGCCTCGTCCTGGGCAACCTGCTGCTCGTCGTCACGGCGCTGGGCGTCACCTGGACCATCGTCGCCGTCTCGGGGCCACCGCTGTTCCGCCGGTACGTCGAACAGGTGCGACCGCTGCCCACCGACGTGCTGGACCGCGCCGAAGCGGCGTTCCACGTCGTCAACCTGGTCGAGGTCGTGCTCGCCGTCACGATCGCGTTCCTGCTGACCGTCGCGCTGAGCGTGCTCGTCACCCGGCCCATCGGCCGGGCCGTCGCCGCCATGGCCGCCGCCGCCGGCCGCCTCAGCACCGGGGACTACACGGCCCGGCTGGCCACCCACCCCACCATCGACGAGTTCACCGCCCTCGCCACCGCCATCAACTCGATGGCCGGCACCATCCAGCAGACCGAGGCCACCCGCCGGCGCATGCTCGCCGACCTCGCCCACGAGCTGCGCACGCCGCTGGCCACCATCGACGGATACCTCGAGGCCATCCAGGACGGCATCGAAACCGCCGATGCGCCCACCCTCGCCATCCTGCGCAACCAGGTCAGGAAACTCACGGCCCTCGCCGGCGACATCAGCGCCATCTCCGCCGCCGAGGAAGGCCGGCTCCACCTGGCCCTGCGACCCACCTCACTCAACACCGTCATCGACGACGCCACCGGCGCCCTGCAGCCCGCCTATGCCGCCAAAAGTGTGGCCCTCACCGTCGAGGCACGGGCTGAGGTGCAGGTCAACGGCGATCCGGTCCGCCTCGAACAGGTCATCACCAACCTGCTCACCAACGCCCTGAGCCACACCCCGGCCGCCGGTCGCGTCGCCGTCGAGCTCACCGCCGATACCGCCGGCGCCCACATCCGGGTGACCGACACGGGCGCCGGCATTCCCGCCCACCACCTGCCCCATGTGTTCGAGCGCTTCTACCGCGCCCACCGGGACAGCCACGGATCGGGGATCGGCCTCACCATCAGCCGCGCCATCATCACCGCCCACGCCGGCACCATCACCATCAGCTCGGCCGGCCCCGGGCAGGGCACCACCGCCCGCATCACCCTGCCCCGCTAGCCGCACCCGTCTTCATGGTTTCTTCACGCCGCGTGCGGCCCGCTCTGCATCGGCGAGCCCGACCGTTGGTGCAGTACCGCTGAGGCACCACCAACGAGCAGGGAGGACGTCCTATGCTGCCGATCGATCAGCGCCAGCTCCACCAGGTCACCATGGCGTGGAACACGGTGGCCCGCTACGACGACTACGCCAGCGCTCAGGCGGCGGTGGACCGCCTGTCCGACGACGGGTTCCCGGTCGGCCAGCTGAGCATCATCGGCTCCGACCTGCGCCTCGTCGAGCAGGTCACCGGCCGGCTGACCAAGGCGAAGGCGGCACTGTCCGGCGCGGCCAGCGGCGCCTGGTTCGGTCTGCTCATCGGCGTGCTGCTCGGCCTGTTCGCCACCGGGTCCGGCTGGCTGGCCATGGTCGGCGTCGGCGTCGCCTTCGGCGCCCTGTGGGGGGCGGCGTTCGGGTTCCTCGCCCACGCGATGACCGGCGGCCGGCGCGACTTCAGCGCCGTACGGTCCCTGGCCGCCGCCCACTACGACGTGATCGCCGGCAGCGCCCACGTCGACCGGGCCCGGGTGATGCTCGGCCAGGCCGGGCTGCTCCCGCGCGACTGACCTGCGGTCCGCCGCGCCGGATTCGAGCAACGACGATGGAGCGCGATTCATGAACGTGCCGTTCTGGATGTGGGCCGCCGTGGTGGCCGGGATCCTGGCCATGCTCGCCGTGGACCTGCTCGCCCACCGCCGCCCGCATGAGGTGAAGCCGCGTGAGGCCGCCACGTGGAGCATCGTGTGGCTCAGCCTCGGCTTGGGGTTCGGGCTGCTGGTGTGGGCCGGCTGGGGCGCCGGGCGGGCCGGCGAGTACTACGCCGGCTTCCTGATCGAGAAGAGCCTCGCGGTCGACAACGTGTTCGTCTTCGCACTCATCTTCACCGCGTTCGCCGTCCCCCGCGCGTACCAGCACCGCGTCCTGTTCTACGGGGTGGTCGGCGCACTGATCATGCGAGCGGTGTTCATCGCCGCCGGCGCCGCACTGATCACCAGGTTCCACTGGGTGCTGTACGCATTCGGCGCGCTGCTGCTCTACACCGCCTGGAAGATGTACCGCACCCGCAACACCCACGCCGACCCCACCACCGGCCGGAGCTGGCGACTGCTCACCCGCGTCATCCCCAGCACCGACGAGTACCACGGCCAGCACTTCCTGATCCGCCAGGCCGGTCGGTGGCTCGCCACACCACTGCTGCTGGTACTCATCCTCGTCGAGATCACCGACCTGATCTTCGCCGTCGACTCCATCCCCGCCATCTTCGCCGTCACCACCGAACCGTTCCTCGTCTTCACCTCCAACGCCTTCGCCATCCTGGGCCTGCGCGCCCTGTACTTCCTGCTCGCCGACCTCATGCACCGCTTCACCCACCTCAAGACCGGCCTCGCCGTCATCCTCGCCTTCGTCGGCGCCAAGATGCTGCTGATCGACGTCGTGAAGATCCCGATCGGGGTGTCGCTGGGGTTCATCACCGCCGTGCTGGCCGTCAGCATCGTCACCAGCCTCCGCACCAGCACGAACGCGCCACCGACCCCGGCCGCAGACGACACCCGCACACACCGATAGCCGATGACTGACGGCGACGGACCACGCATCCGGCCCTCACCTCGTCGCCGAGCAACGCGGCAAGCCGCGACCAGATGAGCGCAGTACCCGGCGCGGCCCCATGCAGCGGCGGAGGCCGACGAGCCGGCCGAAGGCTCAGCGTATTGCCGGAAGCGATAGGCGTCGGCGGCTCCGGTATCCTCCGCCGATGGCAGCGAAGCGCGACGCGACCCTCGAAGCGATGATCGAAGAGGCCACCGTCGACGCGTACGGCGAAGACGAAGAGCTCACCGGCCTGTTCACCATGCTCGAGGAGCACCTGGCTGTCCCGTTCAGCACCACCGTCCTCGGGGTGGAGGTCACCGTGCGCAAGCTCGACCTGACCGGCGACGCGATCGTGGCGATCTGCTCCCGGGGCCGCGCACGGCAACGCATCGACCTGCTCGACCTGCCGCTGCCCAGCCCCCCACCGGACGGCGCGGTCTGGATCGACGCCTACCGGTACTGGGCCGGCCGGTGAGCCGGTGAGCGAATACCAGTACTACGAGTTCACCGCGCTCGACCAGGCGCTGACCGCGCGGCAGCAGAGCGAGCTGCGGTCGTTGTCCACCCGAGCCGACATCACCGCCACCAGCTTCGTCAACACCTACGAATGGGGCGACTTCAAGGGCGACCCGCGCACGCTGATGGAGCGGTACTTCGACGCCCACCTGTACCTGGCGAACTGGGGCACCCGGCGGCTCATGCTGCGGCTGCCGAAAGCCGTTCTCGACCCGGCGACCACCGCCGAATACTGCGTCGGGGACAGCGCGTTCGCCTGGACCAGCGGCAAGCACCTCATCGTCTGCCTCAACCGCGAGGACGAAGACGGTACCGACGAATGGGACATCGACGGGCACGGCATCCTCGGCTCGGTCATCCCCGCGCGGTCCGACCTCGCCGCCGGCGACCTTCGCCTGCTCTACCTCGGCTGGCTACGTTGCGCCCAATCCGGAGAACTCCGCGACGACGAACCCGAGCCCGCGGTCCCGGCCGGTCTGGGCACCCTGAGCGCCTCACTGACCGCCGCCGCCGACTTCTTGTGCATCGACCCCGACCTCATCGCCGCCGCGGCCGACCGTTCCGCGGCGACCGACGCCAGCGAGCCGACCGACGCGCAACTGCGGCAATGGGTCACCGCACTGCCCGCGGGCGACAAAGACGCGATCCTCGCCGCCCTCATCACCGGCACGGACAGGCAACTTCGCGGGCAACTGCTGCGCCGGTACCGCACCGAGCATCCACCGCGCCCGACGACCCCCGCACGCACCGCCGGGCAACTGCTCAGCGCTGCCGCGGACCGGCGAGCCGAACGTGAGCATCAGCTCGCCGCACGCCAGGAACGCGACCGGATCCGACAATAACGATCCGCGGCGGCCGAACGGCAGCGCCACCTCGACGCAGTCGCCGCCGACCAGGCATCCGCCTGGCAACACGTCGACGCCCTCATCGCCACGAAGAAGCCACGCGAGTACGACACCGCCGTCCAACTGCTCGTCGACCTCCGCGACGTCGCCCAACGCAACGGCGACCCGGCACCGTTCCACCGGCTCCTGACAGCCCTCCGAGCGGCACACGCCCGCAAGCCAAGCCTGCTCGAACGCCTCGAACTGGCCGGACTCGACGGCTGACACCACCCGGCCCACCGCGGCACACGCCCAGGCCAACCTCCACGCCGTGCTGCAGCTCGTCGCGGCCGGACGGCTGCGGTACAGCGAAACCACCCGCCGCCCGGCCGCATCGACCGTCGCCGCGGTCCTCGACGGCGGCGACTGCTACCCGGGCGAGCCCATCGTGCCAGGACGGCCGGGCAGCTCGGCCGGGCGGTGCCGGCGGCTGACGCCGGCGCTGTCGACGAACGTGCACACCGAGTCGGCCGGGAAAGGGTCACCCCCGGCCGGGGATAGCCCCCCGTAGGGATATTTCGGGGTTGACCCGGGTTGCCGGTCATGGGCTCCTACCAGGCTGGTTAGGTGCCGTTGGGGCACGGTTGATCACCGGTGTGGCGGTAGGGGGTACGCCCGGGGGTACGCCCGCCGGTCTGCCTGCCCTGACGCCTGCCCGTTGCGGTCGGCTGGGCTCCGGAGGCTGGCGGCGCAGCCGATGCGGTGCCGGCACGAGGCGGCGCGTCGTGGGCTGCGTGTGGGTGGCGGCGCTGAGGTCCCAAGGCTCAGAACCAACGCGGCGCCGCGTCGGGAGGGCCGGTGCACTACATCCCAGCGCGCCGCCGGTCCAGGCGCCCGGACCGGCGGCGCACCTCGGCCCGGACCGGGCGGCGTGGACAACCGATCCGGTCGCCCTGCGGACGTACGGTGAAGCGGCGGTTCGTCGTTTTGGACTGTGGCCCGGACATGTGCGGTCCAACCGTTCGCGCGCCAGTTGGAAGCTCCCAGGCATGGCTGAGGTTTGTTGGGTGCGGGCTCGTCGGGTCGGCGGCGCCGTTGGGTGATACCGCCCCAACACGGTTGGGTAGCACTACCCAACACCGTTGGGTGACACCGCTCAACCCGATACGGCCGGCACGGAACTCCGTTGGGTTGCTCGCCCGCCACCACCCAACCGAAACTCGGCCGCGCGGGCGTGGCGCTCTGCTCGGCCACCGGACCACTCGACACCGCCGCGCCGGCCGGCCGGATGGTGGTGCAGATGCTCGCCGTGTTCGCTCCGACGACCACCTGCCCACCTGCGTCGGCCGGTCGAGCTCGCATCGGGTTCGGTGAGGTCGGTGGCGGGCTCTGCTCAATTGTGACCAGCCGGGGGTGGCGGGGACGGGGACGCTGGGAGGACGCTGCCGGCCGAACGAAAGGCGCCTGGAAATGGATGTCATCGAGTCCGTGAAGGACATTCTCGCGTCCGAGATCTATGTCGAGGTACCGGTGTCGCGAATGGGGCTCGACGACAGCCTGCGCGACGTCTTCGGGCTCGACTCGCTCGGGTTCGTCGAGTTGCGGGTGCAGTGTCAGGTCCGGTTCGGGATCGACATCAGCAACGACGACTTCACGCCGGAGAACTTCAGCACGATCCGGACCGTCGTCGCGCTCGTGGACCGGCTGCTGCCGGCGACCGTGGCCGCGCCGTAGCCGTGGACGACGCGAACCCGGATCCCGGCGAGGTCCTCGTCACGGGGATGGCGTGGACCACCCCACTGGGCTCCACGCTCGACGGGGTCTGGGGCGCGCTGCTCGCCGGCGCGCACGGCCTGCGTGAGCTGCCGTCCCCGCATCCGCTGCGGACCACGCTCGCGGCCACCGTCGAATCGGTGCCGGCGGACCTGTCGCCCTCCGAGCGTCAGTTGCAGCTGGCCGTGGGTACCCTTGCCGAGGCCTTCGACTCGGCCGGGCTGGACCCGCGCGGCCGGGGATGCCGGGTGGTCCTGGGCACGAGCTACGGCCCGTATCTCGACGAGCCCGCCGCCGCGCTCGACGACTGGGCCCGGGCCGCGGCGAACGAGGTCGGCCATCCCCACCGCCCGGTCTGCGTCAGCACCGCCTGCTCGGCCGGGGCGGACAGCATCCTCGTCGCCGCCGAGCTGATCCGCTCCGGGGTCACCGACGTGTGTCTGGCCGGCGGTGTCGACATCGTCACCGCGGCCAAGCGGCTCGGCCACTCCGCGCTCGGCACGATGAGCGAGGACCGGCTGCGGGCCTTCGACGAGCGCCACGACGGGATGGTGCCGGGCGAGGGCGCCGCCTTCCTCGTCCTCGAGTCGGCCGCGTCGGCCCGCCGCCGGGGCGCGACGGCACTCGCCGTGCTGCGCGGCGCCGGCTCGGCGAACGACGCCGCCGGCCTGACCGCGCCCGATCCGTCAGGTGACAGCGTCGTCCTCGCGATCGAACGCAGCCTCAGCGGCCGGTCCGCGGGGGACGTCGCCATCGTCAGTGCGCACGCCACCGGGACACCCCTCAACGACGCCGTCGAGAGCGTGAGCCTGCGCCGGGTATTCGCAAACCAGGGCGACAAGGGGTACCGCCCGCTCGTCTTCGCCACGAAGGGCGCGCTCGGGCACAGCCTCGGGGCAACCGGCGCCATCGAGGCGATCACGGTCATCCTGGCGTTGCGCGACGGGAAGGTACCGCCCGTCTACGGACTCGACGCGCCCATGCCGGACTTCCCGCTGCCCGTCGCGATCGGCGGCCCGGTCGCCTTCGACGGGCGTCTGGGTGCCAGTGTCACGCTCGGCTTCGGCGGCTTCCACACCTGCCTGCTCTTCGAAAGGGTGGGACCATGATCGCATTGGCGTACGGCGAGGCCGACACGGCCGATGCCCGCAACGCCCCGTCGTTCTACGTCGACCCGGCCGGCTGGCTCGTCAACACCGCGGTGTCCGGCGCGCTGCAAACAAGCGGCGCGCTGCAAACAAGCGGTGCGCTGCGAACAAGCGGTGCGCTGCGAACCACGGCGATCGAACCCGACGAGGTAGCGGTGATCGTGGTCAGCGACATCTGTTCGGCAACCACGATGGCGTCGATCGCGGCGAGCGCCGAACGGGGCGTGGTGTCGCCGCTGCGGTTCGCCGGCGCCAATCCCGGTGTCCTGGCCGGCCTGCCCTGCATCCGCGGAAAGCTGCGCGGCCCGAGCCTCACCCTCACCATGCCCCCGGACGAGGGCCTCCCGGTCGCCGCCGTGGTCGCCGCCGGCTGGCTGCGCGACGGCCACGCCCGGCACGTGGTCCTGGCCACGTACGCGATCGAAGCCGGCCGGCCCGTCGCCCGCTGCGCGGTCGTGCGATGACCCCGCTCGAAGCCGCCGACGTCACCCGGCTCCTCGACCGGTCGGTCGACCTCGGCCAGTCCGGACCCGGCCCGGACCTCACCGACGTCATGGCCGACCTGGCCCGGCTGGGTCTGCCGGAGGGCAGCCCGGTCGTCATCGCCATGGCCAACGGCCGGCGACAGCTCACCCACTACTTCGCCGTCCTCCTCACCGGCGCGGTCCCGGTCGCGATCTCCCCGGCGACACCGTCGGCCCGGATCGCCCGGATCGCCGGCGAGCTCGGCGCCGGCGCCGTCATCGCCGCCCGGCTCGAACCCGGCCGCTACGGCACCGCAGCGGTCCGGAAGGTCGGTGACGCGGAGGCGGTGACGCTGCCCCGGCCACGGGTCATCGCCCCGGACCACGTCCTGATGCTCACGTCCGGCACCTCGGGCATGTTCAGCGCCTGCCTGCACCGGCTGGAGTCGCTGACCCGCAACGCCCGGCGCCACGCTGACGCCGTCCACCTTCGCGGCGACGACACCATGCTGGTGAACCTGCCGCTGTACTACTCCTACGCCATCGTCGCGCAGGCGTTCGCGGCGCTCGCCACCGGCGCCCGGCTGGTCATCGCCGGGCCGCCGTTCTCGCCCGTCGACTATCAGGCCGCGCTGCACCGCCACGACGTCACGTCCTCGTCGATCACGCCGACGATCGCGCGGCTGCTGCTGAGCCAGGACCGGCGCCTGCCGGCCACGCTGCGGATGCTGACCGTCGGCGGCGACCGGCTCGACCCGGCGCATGCCGGCGCGCTCAGCGCCCGCCATCCGTGGCTGGAGCTGTATGCGACGTACGGCCTGGCCGAGGCCGGCCCCCGGGTGTCCACGTTGGCCGTCCACGACGAACCCGCCCACCGCCACGGCTCGGTGGGCCTGCCCCTCGCCGGGGTGACGGTCTCGACCCGGCCGGTGCCCGGCCACGCTCCGGCCGGCGAGCTGCTCGTCGCCACCGACACCGCACTCGTCCGCAAGCTCGGATCCACGCAGCGGACCCTCGCCGCGCCGGACGTCATCGCGACCGGCGACCTGTTCGAGCTCGACGACGACGGCTACCTGTACTTCCGCGGCCGACTGTCGGACTTCCTGGTCGTGCGCGGCGAGAAGGTGTCCCTGCACGACGTCCGCCAGTACGTGCAGTCGCTGCCCGAGGTCGTCCGGTGCAGCGTCGTGCGGGCCGCGGCCGACGACGGGTCCGCCGTGTTCGACCTCGACGTCCACGTGGCCACCGAGTCGCCCGACGTGGAGCGCAGCATCCGTCGCGCGCTCGCGGCGTTCCTGCTGCCCGTGGAGCGACCGCGCACGCTCGTGGTGCACCGCGCGGAGCTGGCGACCTTCCAAAAGTAGGATGCACTGTGCCCGAATCGATGCCACACGTCGCGCTGCTGCGGGGTATCAACGTCGGCAGCAGCCGGCGGATCGCCATGCAGCGGTTGCGGGAGATCTTCGCTGAGCTCGGCCACCCGGACGCGGTCACGCACCTGCAGAGCGGCAACGTGATCTTCGGCGCGACCGCCGCCGGGGCCGACGACCTCGCCACCCGCCTGGAAGCGGCCATCGAAGCCGAGTTCCGGCTGCGGGTCCGCGTCCTGGTCCGCAGCCGCGACGACCTCGCCGCGGTGGTGGCCGGCAACCCCATGCCCGAGCGCACCGCAGACCCCGCCCGGCTGCTCGTCGCGTTCCTGTCCGAAGCACCCCTGGTGCACACCACGAACGCGCTCGGCCCGGCCGCGTTCTTCGGCGCCGACTTCGCCGTCCGCGGCCGGGAGACCTACCTGTTCTGCCCCGAGACCGTGAAGATGACCCTGCTCAGCGGGGACGTCTGGGAGAAGAGCCTGGCGGTGACCGCGACCCTGCGCAACTGGAACACGGTCACCCGGCTGGCGAGCATGACGCAGGGCTGATCAGCGACCGTCGGCGACATCCAGGGCCGGGGCCTCCCAGGCGGCGAGCCGCAGGCGCTCGTCGGCGCTCTGCTCGATCCGCGTCATCGCCCAGCGCAGCATCGGCGGGGCCATCACCGAGGTCAGCACGGCGATCAGGACGACGATCGTGTAGGACGCGGTGCTCAGCACCCCGAGCCGCAGCCCCACGGTGGCGACCACGACCTCGATGACCCCGCGCGCGTTGAGCCCGGCGCCGAGCGCGAGACCCTCCCACCGGTTGAGCCGGCTGAGCCGCGCCCCGAGGTACGCCCCGGCGAACTTGCCGAGCGTGGCCAGCAGCAGCATGACCACCCCGGCCAGCAGGACGCCCGGGTCCCGCAGCGCGCCGAGGTCGATGCGCAGGCCGGCACCCGCGAGGAAGATCGGCGCCAGGACCGAGATCGAGATCGTCCGCAGCGGGGCGAGCCGCGCCCGGTCGGCCGGGCGGGCGCCGCTGATCAGGAGGCCGACCACGAACGCCCCGAATACGGCCTCCAGCCCGAGCGCCTGGCCGGCGGCCGCGCCGAGCACGATGAGGACCACCGCTGTCGCCGCGGCCGGGCCGGGGTCCTCCGACCGGCCCGCGATCCGCAACGCCAGGTGTACCGCCGGCCGCCCGGCGACCACTGCGAGCACGACGAACCCGATCAGCAGCGCCGCCGACAGGGCGATGCCGCCGGGTCCGATGCCGGTGAGCACCATGGTGGAGACCAGCGACAGCAGGAACCAGCCGACGACGTCGTCGATCGCGGCGACGGCCAGGGTGAGCTGGCCGAGGTCGCGATGCAGCAGCCGCATGTCGGACAGGGTTTTGGCGATGACCGGGATCGCGCTGACGCACAGCGCGACACCGAGGAAGAGCGCGAACGTGAGGCGGTCGGCCTTCGCCCCGAGCAGCTGCCCGGGCAGGAGCCAGCCGGCGCCGATGCCGAGCGCGAGCGGGACAAGGAGACCGCCGGCGCCGACGCGGGTCACCACGCGTTGGCGTCGCCGGATGAGTTTGAGGTCGAGGTGTGCGCCGGCGATGCCGACCAGCAGCAGGACTGCCAGCTGGCCGACGGCGTCGAGCAGATGGGCCTGGTCAGCGTCGGCCGGCAGCAGCCAGCCGGCGATCCCGGGGGATGCCGAGCCGAACACGGACGGGCCGAGGAGGATGCCGGTGGTCAGCTCGCCCACGACGGCCGGCAGGCCGAACCGCCGGGCCAGCCGGCCCAGACAGAGCGCGACGAGCAGCAGGGTTCCGAGCTGGAGAAGGAAGATCAGCACCTGGTGCTGGGAGAGCGCGGGGGCGATGGCGAGGGTCACGTCCTCGAGGATCAGCCCGGCGTCGGTTCAGGAGATACTCAAAACTGGGCAGCGGTACCGCCCGTGTCACTACGCCGCGGTGTAGTGGGACACCTGGGGGCGCCGGATATCGCGGGCCGCCGGGGCGTAGCCACACTCCATGAAGTCGTCCAGCCGGGGTTCGTCGACGAGGAGGAAGCAGTCGTCCCGGGTCGCGACGAGACCGGCGTTGCGGAAACGTTTGAGGAAGTAGCCGACGCGCGACCGGGTGGTGCCGACCATGCCGGACAGCTCTTCCTGGGTGATGCGCTCCTCGATGCGCAGGAGGTGTTCCTCGCGCTTGCCGTGTTTGCGGGCCAGGTGCAGCAGTATCGCCGCTAATCGGTATTCGCTGTCGGCGGTCACCAGCCCGATGATGAGCTGCTGCTGCTCGAACAGACGCTGGGCGAGGTAGCGGACGAACTCACCGCGCAGCCCGGCGTCGGCCAGGGCCGACAGGACCTTCGCCGCGGAGATGCGCCGTAAGACGGTCGGCGTCATCGCGATGACGGTCTCCATCCGGTCGCTGCCGACGAGGCACAGCTCGCCGAAGACGTCGCCGGCGGCGTAGATGCCGAGGAGGCACTCCTTCCCCTCGCGTGAGGGGGTGACGGCCTTCACCTGGCCCTGCTCGACGAGGTAGAGGCTCCGGTCGCCGTCGAGACAGCCGTAGACCACCTCGCGCCGGCCGACCTTGATGGTTGAGGCGCAGAGGGCCTCGGCCCGGATCAGCCGGCTCAGCGTGCCGCCCAGGTCCGAGTGCATGCCCAGGCTCGCCGGTGTCAGTGCGGTGACCGTCATCGACCGCTCTTCCTGTTCAACGTCTTGTTCACGATCGCATCCCTTCCGTGCCGAACTCATCGCCGGTCCAGATCCGAAATCCGCTGTAAGACACATGTCGTAACTCGTCGGCCACCGTTGGGCCCACCTCTTCAGCAAAGCCACGTGTTTCGGTCGCCGCCTCGGCCGTGATGAATACGACGACATACATCATTCCGAGAGCTTTTCGCACCCGCAGATGCTCAATCTTTGTCGTCTCCCGCCGATCGTTGCGCCGGATGCTCGCTTCCATCGTCTCGATGGAGGGCGGAACGCTACCGGCGTCGACGGTGAAGCACAGCTCGACGGCGTACATGGTTTATCTGCCGTTCATGTCGGAGCTGCCGAAGCCCCACTCGAATCCGTCACCGCTCGCGGCGCCGTGGGTGCGGAGGTTGCGCTGCGAACCGACCCGGGTGGTGGTGTACTCGACTGGAGTTGACATGGCTGGCTCCTCTTCGCTCGGGCTTGCGCCGATCCGGCTGGTTGTCCCCGTCGGCGTCCCACTCAGCCTGCGAGACGCAACGCCCCTTGTCAGCGACTTGAACGGCGCAGGAGGTGCCATGGCACCTAGTACTCCAACGTCACTTCAGCCGTTGCGTGTGAGTCTGCGCTGGTAGTGGGATCGGCGGGCGCGGGCTTGGACGGTTCGTCGCCAAAGTGACCAGCGCAGGGCGTGGCTGGGATCGATGGGTCGGTGGAGGGTCAGGGCGTTGAGGAGGCGGCGGGTCTCGGGCACGGTGAGCGCGATCGTGGGGCTTTGCAGGTCGGGTTCGGTGACCGGCTCGGGTGCTGGGACGAGCGTGGTGAGCAGGGCGAGGGCGAGCATGGCCAGGGTGATGAACCGGTGCCAGCTGGTCCAGGTCTGGACCTGGTAGTGGTCCAGGCCGATCTCGTTCTTGCCGGTCTGGAAAAGTTCTTCGACGCTCCATCGGCTGCCCGCGACCCGGACCAGCACGCGCAGCGGCACCGGCCGGGGTGACCAGCACAGGTAGAACGCGACTTCGCCGGTGTGCGGGTTGCGGCGCACGAGCAGCCAGCGATGCTCGCCGGGATGGGTGGCGGTGGTGATCCAGGCCCACTGGTAGGTGCGTGGTCCTTTCGCGCCCGGGCCGCAGCTGTGTGTCTGCCAGCTGCCGGCGGGGACACGGGCGGTCAGGGTGTCGGCGCGGATGATGGTGCGGCCGTGGTTGATGCGGACTCGCCGGTCGCAGCCGATCGCCAGGACGTAGCCGACACCACGGGCTTCGAGGTCGGCGCGCAGGTCGGGGTCGGCGCCGTAGACCTCATCAGCGGTGACCCAGCTGGCTGCAACGCCGGCGACGGACGCGGCAGTGAGCATCTGCCGGGCCAGGGCCGGTTTGGTGGCGAACACGGTGTCGTCGGGCACGCCGGCTCGGGCGCGCCGGTCTGGCTGGTTACACCAGTTGGCTTCGGGCAGGTAGAGCCGCCGGTCGATCAGACCACGACCGCGCGGGGAGGCGTAGGCCAGGAACACCGCGACCTGGCTGTTCTCGATCCGGCCCGCGGTACCGGTGTACTGCCGCTGGACCCCGACCGAGGATCGGCCTTTCTTGACGAAGCCGGTCTCATCGACGATCAGCACGCCGTCGGCGTGACTGACCTGTTCGAGCAGCAGGTCGCGGGTGTCGTCTCGGACGGCGTCGGCGTCCCACACCGCCTTACGCAGCAACCGTTGCATCGGCTGCGGATCCGGATGCCCGGCGTGCTCGGCCAAGGACCAGCAGGTCTTGCGTTCTACCGTGGAGAGCAGACCCGCGACGAACGCCGCCGCGGTCCGGCGGACCTCGGCTCGGGCGAACCGGCCGGCGATGCGGGCCATGCCAGTGTCGAGCAGCGCACCCCACCGCTCAGGGTCTACGCTGTGGCACGCGGCCACCGCTTGATCTTCTTTTGTCTTCACAAACCATCGATGATCACCGCGGTGGCCGTCTTCATGCCCACGCCACGCCGCACCCAGCCGCGAAGTGACGTTGGAGTACTAGCTGTCAATTAGCCGAATTTGGGCGACGTCCGGCATTCGGTCCCAACCGGACGTGAACTCGACCACGTCCAGCATCTGAGACCCAGACTGTCGGGAAAGCGACAGAAGTGCCCGACAAATCACCACAGATTTTCCCAGCAAAGCACCCGGCAATGCAGGAGTTCAGCGCCCGGGTCGAGCAGGTCCCGGCGGCCCCGCCGACGTCGGCGGAAATGTCCGGGAGCGGCGGGTATGCCACCGGCGCCCGAGCCCGGGCGAGGCCCGTCCGACCGCTTCGCGAAACGCGCTGGAAACCCATCGTCGCCGATGCTCCATCTGCTGGTAAGCCGGGCCTGGGGCGTTAGCATCAACTTGCGTTGATCACTCTCAAGTGGCGCGCCCCGGCGGCTAGCATCACCATGGATTGGTCACCTGGAAACGGGCGAGACCAAGGCACAAGCACGTTTGCAAGGGGGTCGGCGGCGTGACGCAACCACCGTTCGCAGCGAAGCACACGACCATGGCGGACTCGGTCCGCGACGGCGCACCCGACGAGGCGATCATCGACGGCGCCGTCATCGACGATCATGTGGCCGCCGCCTACAATCTCCTGCTCGAACAGCCCGGGCTGGACCTCCAGCAGTTCGCCGAGCGGCTGAGCTGCACCGAGGCGGCCGTCCGGGCGATCCTCAACCGGCTGACCGACCTGGCCCTGCTCAACCACACGCAGAGCGAGCACGGCGGGCTCGTCGCCGTCAGCCCGCTCGCGGCCATGCAGAGCCTGCTCGCCCGGGAGCAGGCCGCGCTGAACCAGCGCCAGGAGTTCCTCCAGCAGAGCGCCGACACGTTCAGCTCGATCCTGTCCGCCTACGGCGGCATGACCGGCCGCGGCGACTCCGACCGCCTCGCCCAGCAGCTGACCGACCTGCCGACGGTGCGATTACGGCTGCAGGAGCTGGCCATGTCGGCGAAGGAGGAGGTGCTCTCCTTCAGCCCCGGACCACGCAATCCCAGCGCCACCCGGGCCGCCAGCCGCCCGCTCGACCTCAGCGCGCTCAGCCGCGGCGTGCGCATGAAGACCATCTATCTGGACACCATCGCGTTCGATCCCGAGGGCCTGAAATACGCCCAGGAAATGGTGAAGGCCGGCGCCGAAATACGGACCTGCGCCGCCCTGCCCATGCGCATGATTGTCATCGATTCGACTACCGCCGTGCTGCCCCGCTCGCCGGACAACGACACCGACGGCGCCGTGATCATCCGGCAGGAATCGATGGTCGCGGCCCTTGTCGCACTGTTCGAGAGCCACTGGAATCAGGGCCGGGCCCTGCCGGAGCCCGACGCCGAGCCGACCGGCTGGAACGCCAGCGAGCGGGCGGTGCTGCGACTGCTGGCCACCGGCGCGAAGGACGACGCGGTGGCCCGCCAGCTCGGCACCTCCGTCCGGACCGTCCGGCGCACCATCGGCGTCATGATGACCCGGGCCGGCGCCAGCTCCAGGTTCACCTTCGGCGTGTACGCGGCCCTGCAGGACTGGCTCTAGACACCTTGCCGGGGCGGCGGCACCCGGCGGGCCGGCCCGGGTGCTGCCGGCCGCCGGCGGCTACGGCTGCGCTCCGAAGCCGAACACCCGGGCCAGATCCTGCCGCAGGGCCGATGTCACGTCCGACCGGTCGTCCCCGCGGTCGCCCTTCAGGTAGAAGTGGCCGCCTCGGAAGACCCGCATGGTGAACTCCCCCGTCGTCTCCTCCTGCCAGGCCAGCAGCTCGGCGCGGCTCACCTCCGGGTCCTCGATGCCCACGTAGGCGATCAGCGGGCAGCCGAGCCGGGGCCCGGGCAGCACCGCATAGGCCTCGTTGAGCTCGAAGTCGGCCCGCAACGCCGGCATCATCATCCGGATGAGCTGGGTCTCGCGCAGCACCTCCGGGGGCGTGCCGCCCAGGTGCCCGATCGCGGTGAGGAACTCGCCGTCCGGCAGGGAGCTGAACAGCCGGCGGGCGGTGGCCAGCCGCGGCGCCCGCCGCCCGGACACGACAAGGCCGGCGGGCGGGAAGCGGCGGGCCACCTCGAAGGCGATGATCGAGCCGAGGCTGTGCCCGAGGAACGCGAACGGACGGTCCAGGTACGGCTCGATCGCCTGGCACAGCGGGTCCAGCAGCTGTTCCATCCGGCGGTACGGCAGCTCCCGCACCCTGGACTCCCGGCCCGGCAGCACGACGGGGCAGACCTCGACGCCCGGCCCGAGCAGCGAACGCCAGGGCCGGAAGATCGCCGACCCACCGCCCGCGTGCGCGAAGCAGAACACCCGCATCGCCGCGTCCGACCCGGCCGGATCGGCGCTGCCGGCCAGCCAGCGGGCCGAGTCCGGCAGCAATCGCATGTCGGTGTACATCGGGGTACCTCCCTATCCGCGATCGGGCCGGCCGAACACCACGCTGGTGTTGAAGCCCCCGAAGCCGAAGCCGTTGGACATCGCGTAGCCGATCTCGGCCGGCTGCGCCAGTGCGCCGACCAGGCGACGGGCCGGGTCGATCGGCGCGCGGAGGTTGGCGTTCGGGTGCACGAACCCCTCCCGCATCTGCACCAGGCTGGCCACCGCCTCCACCACACCGGCGGCGCACAGGCAGTGCCCGATCAGCCCCTTCGTGGAGTTGACCCACGGCCCGGCGATCTCCGGCGGGAACACCTCGCGCAGCGCGGTCAGCTCGACCTCGTCGCCCTTGGTGGACCCGGTGCCGTGCGCGTTGACGTAACCGATGCGGTCCGGGCCGATCCCGGCGCGGTGGATGGCCCGGGTCATCACCCAGCTCTCGCCGTCGATGCTGGGGTCGGCCAGGCCGTTGCCGTCCAGCCGCAGCGCGTGCCCGGCGACGCGGGCCCACGCCGGTGCGCGCCGCCGGGCCGCCGACTCCGCGGACTCCAGCACGAGGCAGGCGGCGCCCTGGCCGGGCACGAACCCCTCCCGGTCGGCGTCGAACGGGCGGCACCGCTCGTGCGGGGCGCCGTCGCCGTTGACGCCGGCCATCGCGCCCAGGTTGTAGAAGCCCTGCAGCTCCATCGCCGACAGGTCGGTCAGCGCGCCGAGCACGAGACACACGTCGACGGCCCCGGCGGCGACGAGCCGGCTGCCGTTGATGATGGCCACGTTCCCGCTCGCCGAGGCGCCGCCGACCGTGTAGCCCTCGCCGGTGATCCCCAGGACCTGGCTCACCGTGCCGACGTGGTCGGTGTCCATGAATCGCAGCGGGTACCGCGCGGGCAGGTGCACCGGGCTGTTCGAGTAGCGGGGGCGGACCTCCTCGGCGTAGCGGCCGCCGAGGTTGTGCCCGGCCACGACGATGCCGATCCGGTCCGCCGGCACCGGCGCGCGGTGCAGGGCCGCGGACTCCCAGGCTTCGAGGGCGACCGCGACAGCCGCCCGGATGGCCAGCGGGGCCCGCCCGGCGACCCGGACGGCGCTCGCCCGCAGCCGCTCGGGCAGGCTCGCCCGGACCGCGACAGCGGCCCGGAAGTCGAAGCCGCGCAGGTCGGCCGACAGCGTCGGGCGCAGGCCCTCCTGTTCCGCCTCGTGCAGCACCGGCCGCAGCCCGATGCCGGAGACGCCGTCGCGCAGCGCCGCCGCGAACGCCTCCGTGCCGGCCGCGGTGGAGCACAGCACACCCGTGCCGGTGACCACCACCTCACACGGCGCGGTCACGGCGAGTGCCTGCGCAACAGCCGGGCCAGGGAGCCGATGTCGCGCACGTCGCGGAACTCGCCGACGGGCACGCTGACGCCCAGGTCGTCCATCGTCATCGTCACCACGTCGGTGCGGTCGATGCTGTTGGCGCCCAGATCCGTCAGCGACACCTCCTCGGTGACCTGACTCGCCTCGAGCTCCGGAAGGACCTCCAGCACACTGCGCCGGATGGCCTCCATGACCAGATCGTCCATTGTGGAACCCGCCTCTCTCATCGCCATTCGTAGGTCCGGTGGTAGTCCTTCGTCCCGGCGTGCACCAGCAACGGCCGGTCACCGCCGAGGAAGTCCGCGTAGGGCTCCAGGTCGACCGTGCGGTGCTCCTGGGGTGCCAGCGTCTGGAGCGCCTCAGGAAGCAGGGCCTCGTACTCGGCGAAGCTCAGCTCCCGCCGAAGCGCCAGCCGCTCGCGGATGCCCTGCGTGGCCACCGCCGCGCTGGAGGCGCTGTCCACCACGCCGCTGAAGAACTCCGACGAGCAGCCCGAGCCGTAGGAGTACAGGCCGACCCGGGCCCCGTCGCCGAGGTCGGCGTGGTCGAGCAGGCTCGCCAGGGCGAGGTACACCGACCCGGAGCAGAGGTTGCCGACCTGGGCCGGGTAGACAAGCGACGGCTGCACCCGGCGGGCGAAGTCCTCCTCGGCCCGGGCCGCCGGCAGGCCCGTCTCCCGCATCATCTTGCGGTGCGCGGCGCGCACCAGGCCGCTGAACGGCGTATGCATGACGAGGTGGTCGAACGTCGTCGCGAAGTCCGCGCCGTCGACCCGGGAGCGGTAGTCGGCGAAGCTGTTGGTGAGGCAGTCCAGGTAGGCGAACAGCGACCGGTCCACGTCGGCGATGTCGAAGTACGGCGACGGCCGGGCCGAGTCCATCGTCTCGTAGCTGTAGCAGCCGAACGCGCCGAGGTCCACGGCCAGCACCCGCGGGTCGTCGCTGAGCAGCACGGCCGCGGCGCCGTGCCCGGTCGCCGGCTCGGCGTAGCCGGCCCGGGCGTCGACGAGGGCCACGTCAGTCGCGATGACGAGCGCCTTCGCGCCCGGCGAGCCGCCCGCGGCGAGGTAGCCCGTGGCCAGCTGCAACGCCCCGGTGGCCGCGTAACAGGCCTGCTTGACCTCCAGCAGCCGGCAGTTGCGGCTCAGCCCGAGATAGTCGTGGACATAGGACGCCACCGACTTGCTGAGGTCCAGCCCGGACTCGGTCGAGGTGACGAGCACCTCGATCGCGGCGCGGTCGGCCGGGTCGAGGGCGTCGACGATCGGCTTCGCCGCGTTGACCGCGTTGGTCACCGGGTCCTCGAACGGCAGCCCGACCGAGCGGTTGTACATCATGAGGTTGGTCAGCCGGTCCGGCTCTAGTCCCCGGCCGGCGAACAGTGCCGGCACCGGGATCTGCGCCACCCCGGCGTACACGTTGAGTGCCTCAATGCCGTACCGCATGCCCTGCTCCTTCCTTCTCCTTGCTCAGCAGGAAGTCCACGAGCGCGTCGAGGTCGGGCAGCTCACTGAAGGCGGCCATCGGCTCCCGCACGCCCACCCGGTCGATGAGCGCAAGGATGATCTCCACGCGGTCCACCGAGTCGGCGCCGAGGTCCTTCGGGTGCCGGTCGCCGGTCATGGCGCTGCGCGGCACCCCGGGCAGGATCTCAGCGACGGTGTTGCGGACCAGCTCGGCCATCCGGGCGCGGGCATCGGCGGTGCTCATGTGGCGTCTCCTATCAGGACGGTGAGGGTGCAGACGGCCAGGACGCGTCCGGTCCCGCGGTCGCGCAGCACGACGTTGAACAGTTCCCGGCTCTCGTCGCCGGCGGCCCGCCAGCGCCGCACCGACGCCGTGACCACGCAGCCGGCGTCTGCGTTGCCGAGGTAGCACAGCTGCTGGTCGACAACGATCCGGTCGAGGAACGAGCGCTCCGAGCGGCCCAGGCCACGCCACAGCCGCAGCAGCGCCCAGTCGACAATGGAGAAGTACGACGCGAAGTAGAGCAGGCCGACGCCGTTGAGGTCGCGGGCGGCGTCCAGCTCGTAGTCGACGTGCAGCTCGGCGCCGTCCGGGACATGCCCCCGGTCCTCGTCCACGAAGGACAGTGCGGTCCGGGCCCGGTGACAGGCCACCCGCGGGTTGTACCGCTCGGGCAGCGACGGCAGATGGCGGTGCCGGAAGTCCACCGGGGAGGAGCGGACAAGCCCTTCGTTCGAGCCGGCGGTGCCCCGGGTCACCCAGCGGTTGAAGTTCTCCACGTAGAGGCCGTCCCCGTCCCCGGCGTAGAACTCGTCGAGGTCCAGCGGGACGTCGGCGCCGCGCTCCGGGGTGATGCGGTGCAGGGCGAGCACCGACTCGCTGCCGAAGTCGAACAGGCCGGTGGTGATCCGCAGCCGGTCGCCGAAGGTGGGGCTGCGAAGGTGGAACCGGCGGCTGCCCCGGATGCGGTAGTAGTAGAACGACAGGTACGTCGGCCGGCCGGCGGCGTTGTGCGCCCGCAGCACGTCGGTGCCGCACAGCCGGCCCACCGCGTCCCAGGTCCAGTCGCCGATCTGCCCGGCGAACAGCGAGTTGTGCCCGCACATGCCCGGCCAGATCAGCTCCGAACGGGTAAGCGTCGTGGCCTCCAGTGCGGCGGTCATCGCGAACTGCCCAGGGGTGCGTGTGCGGCCAGGAACGGCAGGACCACGTCGGCCACCTCGTCCGGATGGGTCAGGCACGGGAAGTGCCCGGCCCCGGCGAGCTCGACGTACTGCGCGGTCGGGATCGCGCCGTGCAGCAGATGCGCCGCCTTCGCCGGGATCACCGTGTCATGGCGGCCCTGCACGATCAGGGTCGGCACCTCGATGTCGGGCAGCCGCCCGAACAGCGTCGGCTGGGCCGCGAACACGTCGAGGAACCGCAGCCCGATCTCCGGGTCCATGCTCTCGCAGCGCAGCAGCAGCCGCTCCAGCCCGGCCCGTTCCCGGCCGATCCGCGCCGACGACGCGTGCGCCACGATCCGGTCGAAGTCCTCCGCCGCCACCACCGACAGCCGGTTGACCTCGCCGTTACGGTTGCCCACCTTGTATGAGCTGCCGACAAGCGTCAGCGAGGCACATCCGGAGGGGTACTGCAAGGCGTAGCTCTGCGCCACGAGCCCGCCGAACGACGACCCGAGCACATGCACCTGTTCGGTCACGCCCAGCTCGTCCAGGACCGAGCGGTACAGCCGGGCGAGCCCGTCGAGCGTCAGATCCTCGGCGGCCGCGGTGGCACCCACACCGGGGTGGTGCACGCTGATCAGCCGGAAGCGGTCGCTCAGCCCGGCGAACTGGTGCGCGAAGACACCGGCCCCGATGTTGAACGGGTGCATGAGCAGCAGGACCGGGCCGTCGCCGGCGGTCAGCACCTCGACCGGCCGGTCCGGGCGGCCCAGCAGCAGGCGCCGCACCCCGGGTGCGTGCTCCCGCAGCACCGTCACGTTGTCGTCGGCAGCCCGGTGCCCCTCGCGCATCGCCTGCTCGATGTCCTCGGGCAGTTCGGCTGCCGGGTGGTAGCGCAGCGGCGCCCCGGCGTGGCCTGGCCGGCCCTCGACCGGCAGCAGCTCCGGGATCGGCGACGGGTCGCTCCAGAGTGCGGCCAGCCGGCCGGCGATGTCCCTGGCCTCGGCGGCCGTCAGGCCGACCGGGACGGCCAGGCGCAGGTGCCGGCCCGACGGCGCGTCGGGGCCGAGGTCGCCCAGGTGCCGGGCCGCCCGCACGCCGGTGCCGCCGTAGATCCAGGCCAGGCAGGACTCGGCGGGCAGCGCCGAGCCGGCCAGCCGCTCGACCCGCTCGAGGTCGAGCAGGACGCAGTGTCCGGCCGCGGGGGCGACCACCGGCACGCCGGCGGCGTCCAGGCCGGTCCACAGCGCCCGGACCGCCTCCATCCGCTCGGTCACCTGGCGGGCCACGCCATCGCGGTCGTCCAGGGCCGCCGTCAGCATCTTGCGGGCGGCCAGGCCCACCTCGCGGCCCCGGATCGCCTCGTGCTCCCGCAGCCGGTCGGCGAGCGCCGGGATGCGGGTGGCGACGAGACCGCCGAAGGACACGCCGAAGTCCTTCGAGAGGCTGAAGGTCGCGGCGTCGGCGAGGCTGAGCAGCTCCCGCACCACGTCCCAGAGGTCCGCGCCGCGCCACTGCTCCTCGTGCCGGGCCACGAACGCCGCGTTCTCCAGCATCCGGGTCGCGTCCAGGACGATCGGCACGCCGTGCGTGGCGGCCATCTCCCGCACCGCCCGCAGGTTGGCCACCGAGATCGGGTAGCCGCCTGTCGCGTTGCCGCTCAGCTCGATGCCCACGAACGCGGTGCCGCCGTTGATCTCCGCCAGGCGGCCGCGCAGCAGCGGCAGGTCGACGTCGCCCTGGAACAGGCCGGTCGGCCGGGGCCGGCGGTCACCGACATTCGGGGTCCGCACGGCGGCGAAGCCCGCGTCGGCGAGGCTCAGCGACCAGCTCGGGAACAGGCCGTTGTGGATGACGGTGCCGCGGGGGCCGGCCCAGCTGCGGCACAGCAGCGCCTCGGCGGCCTTGCCCGAGGAGGTCAGGACGGCGTGCTCGAACGGCAGCCACGACGGGCCGGTCCAGCCGCTGCGGTGATCGGGCCGGCGGGCGGCGAGCTCGTCGAGGTGGGCGGCCCGTGCGGCCACCGCCGGGGTCGCAAGCTCCGCCCAGGAGTCGGTCAGCAGGTCGATCTCGACGTCGGCGTGGGCCATATTCAACGGGTTGTACCCGCAGCCGGCCAGGTCTCGGGCCGGGGCGTTCGCCGGGGCCTTCACAGGAGCCTTCGCCGGGACCTTTGCCGTTTCCCCTGCCTTGACGGCGGCCGGCGCTGGGCGCGGCACGGGGGTGCCGCCGTGCAGCATGCCGGGGACGTCGGCGTCGATGTCCGGGTTCGCGATCATGAGGATCACGTCGGTGACCGCCGTGCGTGGCCCCTGCGCCGGGCGGCACAGGTAGATCGCCGCGTTGCGCGGCCGGAACTTGTTCTTGAACTGGAAGTTGCCCTCGCCGAAGATGCCCGCCGACCGCAGCTCCGTCAGCCCCGCCTCCACGTCCGGGTCGGCGGTCGGCGAACTGCCGAGCCGGACACCGAAGCTGGCGCCGAAGCTGAACAGCGCGCTGCCCTCGTCACGGAGCTTCTCCAGAATCGCCACGATGGTGTACTCCAGCCCGCCCCGCGCCATCTCCTGCGGATAGAACTCGAGGTCCAGCAGGTAGCCCGGCTCGGACGGGATCTTGGTGATGATGACGACGTTGGCGAGGGTGCCGTTGACGCGGGTCAGGAAGACCCGGTGCCGGCCCGCCAGCCGGCCCTGCCCCAGCTCGTCGCGGACGATCCCGACGTATGGGTTGACCATCTGTTTGTGCGCGCCCCACCGGTCGACCATGTCGGCGATCTCGCGGTCGGTGCCCGCGTCGTCGCCCACGCGGTACTCGACCACCTCGCACCGCCCGGAGCGGCCGAACCGCCGCACGAGGTTGCGCAGGCGGCTCATCCCGGCGGCGTCGAGGGTGAACGCGGCCAGGTCCTCGAGGCGCTGGACCGCGCCGAACGGTGTGGCGGTCAGCGGCACCCCGGCCACCTCGCCCAGGGGCAGCAGCGACAGGAAGTTGGGCCGCAGGCCGTGGCGGGTGGCGTAGGCGATCCACTCCTCCACCAGCGGTGCGAAGTCCTCCTCGGAGCCGGCGTAGCTCCAGGCGAACAGGTGCTCGTCGCGGCGGGAGAAGTTGAAGTACGACCGGCGGGCCGAGCCGACGAAGGCCAGGGGGGCGATGTCGCGACCGGCGAGACCGCCTTCCTTGGCGTGGGCCAGGTCGATCTCGTCGAGCAGCGCCGACACCTGCGGGAGCTCGCCGAGCAGCCGCTTGCGGATGATCAGCGGACCGTCCCCGGGCGGCGCCGCCACCGGGACCAGGCTCACGGGCCCGCCCGTGCTGTCGGGGGCTTCGTCGAGGCTCGCGCGCAGCAGCCCGGCACTGCGGTCGGGTCCGTACTCGCCGGTCAGATGATCGGTCAGGGCGTCGACGGTGGGCCGGTCGAACAGCAGCGTCTTGCGCACGGCACCGAAGCGGCGCTCCAGCGCGCTGACGATCCGCAGCATGTCGAACGAGGTGAGCCCGTTGTCGGTGAAGCTCCGGGTCTCGTCGATCGGCCGGGCGAGCACCCGCTCGACGAGCTTGACGACAAGCGCCCGGACGCCCTCGACCGGGGCCACGCTCACGACGGCGGGCGGCTCGACGCTCTCCGCGGCGTCCCGGCCGGTGCTGCCGCCCACGGTGACGTGGCCGGCCAGCAGGTTCACGGTGTCGTACTCGTACAGCTCGGCCGCCTGCAGCTCCAGCGAGAACGCGGTGTTGAGCCGCCGGGCGAGATCCATCCGGAAGATGGAGTCCAGGCCCAGGTCGGCGAACGGCCGGTCGGCGGCAACCTCCTCCGGCAGCAGGCCCAGGATGTCGGCGACCTGGTCGCGGATGACCGCGTACGCGCCGGTCCGGGCCGGTGCCGGTACCGGATCCGATGGCGGCGGCAGCTCACGGACGGCGGCCGGCGGGGCGGTGCGGCGCTGGGCGGAGACCGGTGCCAGGCTCACCCGACTGCCCCGTCGAACAGCGACGGCTGCGGGCCGGCCCGGTTCGGGCGCTTGCGGCATGGCTTCCTCCCTTGAGGTTTGATCAACTCGGTCGTCGAACCAGAACGTGCGGCGCTGCAACGGCGGGCCCGGCAGCGGCGTGCGCCCCGGCACGGCGCCCGGCCACAGCTCGCCGAACTCCACCGCGGCACCGGCCACCCACCGGGTGGCGACGGCCTCCAGCGACCCGCCCGGTGCGGAGGCGGCATCGGCCGGACCACCGACGCGGGCCGATGCACCCGCCGGCGCCACGCCCCGGTGAACCTCGGCCGGTGTCTCGCCGGCGGCGAAGGCGCGCAGGACACCGGCGGCGTGCTCCTCGTCGCGGGCGACGAAGGCCAGCCGATGCGGGTAGGCCGCCCGGCCGACCTGCAACGTGTACGCGACCCGGTCCAGACCCGCGCCGAGCGCATCGGCCAGGCTCCCGGCGTACTCGCGCAGCCCCGTCTCGCCCCGCGCGGACAGCACGAGCAGCCGCGGCCCGCCGGGGGCCCCGGACACCGCCGCCGGTGCCGGTGCCGACTCCAGCACGATGTGGGCGTTGCTGCCGCCGAACCCGAACGAGCTCACGCCCGCCCGGAGCACCGCCTGACCGTCCGGGCCGGCCACACCGTCCCAGGGCCGGAGCCGGTCGTTGACGAAGAACGGCGTGCCGTCCAGCCGCAGGTACGGGTTCGGCTCGGCGAAGTGGATGCTCGGCGGCAGGCTCCGGTGCCGCATGGCGAGCAGCATCTTCAGCACCCCGGCGATCCCGGACGCCGCTTCCAGGTGCCCGATGTTGGTCTTGACCGAGCCGATGGCCACGTGCGCCGCCGCCGGTGCCGGGTGCCCGCGGTCGCCGTACAGCTCCGCGAACGCCTTCTTCAATCCCTCGACCTCGACCGGGTCGCCCAGGCGGGTGCCCGTGCCGTGGGCCTCGATCGCCGTCACGGTCGCCGGGTCGATGCCCGCCGACCGGTATGCCCGCGCCACCACCCGGGCCTGCGCCTCGGGGTTCGGCGCCGTCAGCGAGGCCGAGCGGCCGCCGTGGTTGACCGCGGTGCCGCGGATGACCGCATAGACATGGTCGCCGTCGGCCTCGGCGGCGGCCAGCGGCTTCAACAGGATCACACCGACGCCCTCGCCGCGGACGTATCCGTCGGCGTCCTTGTCGAAGGTCTTGCAGGCGCCGTCCGGGCTCAGCATCCCCGACTGCGCGAACGCCGTGAACAGCCCGGGGCTCAGCAGCGCGTTGACGCCGCCGGCCAGGGCGAGGGTGCAGTCACCGGCCGCGATCGACTGGACCGCGCGGTGAATCGCCACCAGTGAGCTGGAGCAGGCGGTGTCGACGGCCTCGCTGGGACCGTGCAGGTCCAGCACGTGCGACACCCGGTTGGCCAGGATCGAGTGGGCGATCCCGCTGGCCGTGTGCGCCTGCACCGCGACACCGTGCGCACGCAGCAGGTCGGCGTAGTCGGTGGTCGACACGCCCACGAACAGCCCGGTGTCGGTGCCGGCGAGACTCTCCGGCCGGTACCCCGCGTCCTCGACGGACTGCCAGGCCGCCTGCAGGAACAGCCGCTGCTGCGGGTCCATCAGCGCCGCCTCGGCGGGCGAGATGCGGAACAGGCCGGCGTCGAACCCGGCCACGTCCGCGATGAAGCCGGCCCGCACCTCGCGGGTGTCGGCGTGCGCGTGCAGCTCCAGCCGGTCCGCCGGCGCCGCCCCGATGAGGTCCGCACCGGCGGCGAGCCCGGCCCAGAACGCCCCCAGATCCGCCGCGCCGGGCAGCACGCCCGCCATCCCGATGACCGCCACGTCACCTCGCGCCGAGCCGGCCGCCACGACCCGCGCGCCCGGTGCAGTCTCGCTCGGCGCGACCGGCGTGCTCGTCACGGCAGCCGGTGCGGTCGATGCGGTCGGCGTGCTGGGCGTCGAGGGTGCGACAGGCGGCAGCGTCGCGGCGATCTCGGCCGGGTGCTCCCGGACCAGATACTGCGCGAACAGCGCCAGGTTCGCGCACTCGAACAGCACCGTCGGCAGCAGGTCGAGGCGGTACACGTCGTTCACCCGCGTGATCAGCTCGGTCAGCGAGATCGAGTCGAACCCGGTCTCCAGCAGGTCGTCGCGCAGGTCCACCTCGGACACGTCGACCAGCAGGAACGCCGACGCCAGCCCACGCAGCCGCTCCTCGACCCCGGCCCGGAGCCGCTCGGGGTCCGCCGCATCGGCCAGATCCGGCTGCGGTACCGCACGTGCCTGCGACTCCGGCGGCACCGCGGCGGGCAGGCACTGCGCCACCAGGAACGAGGTCTGTGACCCGGCCAGCCCGCGGCGGAACGCGTCGAGCCCCGCCGCCGTGCTCATCGGCACCATCGACCACCGCTGGGCGAACAGCTTCCGCGTCGCCTCGTCGACCCGCATCCCGCCGTCGGCCCACAGCGGCCAGCCGATGGCGACCGTCCGGCCCCGGCGTTCCCCGCGTGCCCGGCGCGACTCCCGCTCGTCGGCGAACGCGTTGAGGAACGCGTTCGCGGCGGCGTAGTCGGCCTGCCCCGGGTTGCCGGTCTCGGCGACGACCGACGAGAACAGCACGAAGAAGTCAAGCGGCGCCCCGGCCGTCGCCGCGTCCAGCAGCACCGTGCCGGTGACCTTCGGCGCCAGGACCTCGGCCACCTGCTCCGCTGTCTTGCGCACGGCGAGCGCGTCGCGGGTGACCCCGGCGGCGTGCACGATCCCGTGCAGCGCGCCGATCTCGGCGACCAGGCCGCGCACGGCCGCCTCGTCGGCGATGTCCGCCCGCCGGTACTCCACCGCCGCACCCAGCTGCGCGATGCTGTCCGCCACGGCCCGGCTCGGCCGGGAGCGTCCCACCAGGACGATACGGCCCGCGCCGGCCTCGGCGAGCAGCCGCGCGATGTGCCGGCCGAGCGCTCCCGCACCACCGGTGACGAGGTAGGTCCCGTCCGGCCGGACCGGCGGGGCGGCCGCCGCGACAGGCGTGAACTCCTCGAGCCGTTTGGTCGAGCGAACCCCGTCGCCGATGCGCACCTCCACCGCGCCGGTGGCCGCCGAGGCCAGCTCCTCGAACAGCCGCGCCGCCCGGAAGCCGGCGGAGGCGCCGGTCTCGAACTGGACCCGCGCACCGCCGACCCCGGAGTGCTCCAGGGCGAGGGTCCGGATGGCCGCGGCCACCATGACGTCCCGCGGCGCGCTCCCGGTGTGCGCGTAGACGACCCGCAGCGGCGACGGTGAGCGTCCCCGCAGTACCCCGGCAACGAGCTCGAGCAGCGACAGCAGGCTCGAGCCGGGGTCCGCCGGCGAGCCGGTGTGCACTATCGCATCGGGCAGCAGCCCACGCCCCGCCAGGCTCTCCACCGTCCGCGACACATCGGCACCCGGCGCCGCCACCTCGACGTGCGTGCCCGCCGCCTCGGCGATTCGTCGCAGCTCCTGCGCCAGCGGGTGGTCCTCGGTCGACACCAGCAACACCCGCGGCCGCCACGAGCTGCCCGCGGCGGGACTCAGGTCCCACGCGGGGCGCTGGTACCGCATGACCGTCTCCTGCACCGTCGAGAGCCAGTGCCGGCTGCGGGCGAAGGGGTAGGTCGGGAAGCCGATCCGCCGCGGCGCCGGTGCCGGCCAGCGAGCCGCCCAGTCCACCGTGGCACCGCGGACCCAGGCGGCGACCGGGTCGTTCGCGGCTGCGCCGTCCGGAACCTCAGCACTGGGAGCTTCATCGCCCGCGGCGTACGCGGACAGCTTCGCGGCCAGGTCCATGGGGCTGTGGACCCGCACGGCGAGCCGTTCGGCCATCGCCCGCCGGCCGACCTGGCTCGTGTAGCACAGGTCCTCCAGCCGGATGTCCAGCGCCGCCGGTGTGCCCAGGAACTGCGCCACCCGAGCCGCGTACGTGCGCAACTGTCCAGGCGTACGCGCCGAGAGCACGAACACGTGCTCCTGCCCGATCACCCGCGGCTGCGCCACCGGCGCGCCCATGTACTCCTCGACCACGAGGTGGACGTTCGACCCGCCCGCCCCGAAGGAGCTCACCCCGGCCCGGCGTGGCACGTCCGCCGCGATCCGGGGCCAGTCCGTCAGCTCGCGCGGGAAGTACCACCGCTGCGGGTCGAGCCCGATCTTCGGGTTGACCGTCTCGAGGTGGGCACAGGGCGCGAGCCGGCCGTGGCGCAGCTGCAGCAGTACCTTCGTCAGCCCGGCGATTCCGGCCGCGCCTTCCAGGTGACCGATGTTCGCCTTCACCGACCCGATCGCCCGCCGGCTGCCGCCCGGCTCGTCGGTGTCGAAGGCGCGGCTCAGGCCGGCGGTCTCGATCGGGTCGCCGAGCTCGGTGCCGGTGCCGTGGGCCTCCACGTAGCCGATCGTGGCCGGGTCGACGCCGGCCCGCCGGACGGCCTTGGCGACGAGGTCGGCCTGAGCGCCCGGGTTGGGCACGGTGTAGCCGCCGGTCTTGCCGCCGGCGTTGGCCAGGCCGCCCTTGAGCACGCCCCAGATCTCGTCGCCGTCGGCGATCGCGGCGCGCAGCGGCTTGAGCAGGACCGCGCCGACGCCCTCGCCCGGCACGAAGCCGTCCGCGGCGGCGTCGAAGACCTTGCTGCGGCCGTCGGCCGAGAGCATGTTGAGCGAGCTGAGCGCGACGAAGTGGGCCGGGTGCAGGAGCACGTTGACCCCGCCGGCGATCGCCGTCCGGCACTCCCCCCGCCGGATGCTCTCGCAGGCCAGATGTACCGCGAGCAACGACGACGAGCAGGCCGAGTCCACGGCGAAACTGGGCCCGTGCAGGTCGAGGAAGTAGGACACGCGGTTGGCGATGGACCAGTACGCGGAGTGGGCGCCGCTCAGCTCGCCGCGGGCCCAGCCGGCCGCGGCCAGCTGGCCGTAGGAGCCGTACATGGTGCCGACGAAGACACCTGTCGACGGTTCCCGGGTGCTCTCGCCGAGACGGCCGGCCCGTTCGAGGAGCTCCCAGGCCGTCTCCAGGAACAGCCGCTCCTGCGGGTCGATGTTCTCCGCGTCGCGCGGGAGGATGCCGAAGAAGGCCGGGTCGAACTGGTCGACGCCGTCGATGAAGCCGCCCCACCGGCTGTAGGTCCGCTGCGCGGTGCCCTTGCGCGGGTCGAAGTGGGTGCGCCAGTCCCAGCGATCGGCCGGCACCTCGGTGACGCCGGTCCGCCCGTCGGCCAGCAGCCGCCAGAACGCCTCGACGTCCGGCGCCCCGGGATACCGCCCGGCGACACCGACAACGGCGATGTCCTCCTCCGCCACCTGCGTCTCGACCGGCGCGCTCGCCTGCTCCCGCGCCGGCGGTTCGGCCGGCGTTCGCACGGGCTCGTCGAGCCTCGGTGCCGCCGGGGCGGGCTCGGGGTGACCGAGGACGGCCGCGAGGCGATCGGCGTGGTGCTCGAGGAAGTAGGTCGCGAGGTCGGCGATCGTCATCTGCTCGAACAGGAGGGTGGCGGGCAGGGAGCCGAGGTCGCGCTCCAACCGGCCGACGATGTCGAGGCTGACGAGGGAGTCGACGCCGTAGTTCTCGAAGGTGACCCGGTCCTCCAGGCGACCCGCATCGAAGCGGAGCACCTCGGCGAAGACGTCCCGCACGTAGTCGCGCACCGCCGCCGGGGCAGGGGCCGCGGCGTCGGACGGGACTGTCGCGGCCGTCGCCACGAACAGGCACTGCTCCAGCCGGTCCGGGTCGGTGCCGGCAAACCCGAGGGTGCGCACGCCGACGAAGCCGGCCTCGGCCAGCGACCGCTGCCACTGACGGGGGCCGAGCAGCGGGGTGTGCCGCAGGCGGACCGCGGGGTCCTGGAAGCGCCACCAGCCCGGGGTGAGCCCGAAGGTCAGGGTGAGAAAGTGCGACGACCGGGTGACCTCGTTGACCAGCAGCAGCCCGCCGGGGGTCAGCAGCCGGCGCGCGTTGCCCAGGGTGGTGGCCATCCGGGCGGTGGCGTGCAGGACGTTCGTCGCCACGACGATGTCGTAGCCGTGCTCGGCGAAGCCCTGCGGGGCCGGGTCCTGCTCGATGTCGAGCCGTTGGAAGCGCACCGAGGGGTACCGCGGGCCGAAGGCGTCCTCGCCGCGGCGCAGGAACGCGGTGGAGACATCGGTGTAGCAGTAGTCGACCGGGGTGCCGTCGACGGCGGGCAGCACGAAGGCCGTGCTCGACCCGGTCCCGGCGCCGATCTCGAGGATCCGGGCCGGGCGCCCGAGCTCGCGGTGGAATCGCGCGGCCGCCGCGGCGACCTGCTCGGCGAGGAGCCGGTGGTAGTGGTCCGCCGACCGCTGTCCCCGGTAGACGCGCTCGACCAGGTCGGCCGAGCCGCCCGGGAACAGGACCTCGGTCGCCCCGCGGCTGCCGTTCAGCACGTCGGGAAGCGCCTCGACGCTGCGCGTCAGCAGCTCGACGTGCGGTGCCAGGTCGGGGTAACGGGCCAGCAGCGCGTCCGCGGTCACCGGGGCGTCCGGGCCCGTGCCGCTGTCGGTGAGCATCTCCGCGACGGCGTCGACGAGCCCTCGCCGCTCCGGCAGGGCGCGCAGGCGGGTGGCCAGCACCTCGCCCGACGTCGCCGTCGCGGGCCCGGCGCCGGCCTCCTCCAGCCGCCGGGTCACCAGGGCGACCGACAGCCGCTCCAGCTCGGCAAACGCGGCGCGGGCACGGGCGATCGGATCGGTCGTGCCGGCCTGCTCCGAGGGTGCCGGGGGCCGGACGCCCAGGCGGGCGAGTCCCTCGTCGTTCGCCTTGATCACCAGCGCCTTCGGCAGGCCGCCCGCGAGCAGGGCGGTGAGGGCGGCCATGCCCTCCGACGGGTCGATTGACCGCACGCCGAAGCCGGCCAGGCGCTGGGCGTGCCGCTCGTCGGCGACCACGCCCACGCTGCCCCAGTACCCCCAGTTGACCACCGACACCGGGAAGGCGCACCGGCGGCGCAGCTGCATGGCGTAGGCGTCCTCGAACGTGCTGGCCGCCGCGTAGTTCGCCTGGCCGGCCGCCGCGGTGAACGACACCGCGGAGGAGAAGAACGTCAGGAAGTCCAGCCGCTCGGTCCGCAGCGTCTCGCCGAACGTCACCGCGCCGGCGACCTTGGGTGCCAGAACGGCGTCGAGGTCGCTCTCGTCCATCCGCGCCAGGGTGCGGTCGCGCAGGACGAGGGCCGCGTGGAAGGCGCCGTGCAACGCCCCGAACCGCCGCCGGGCCTGCCGCACCGCCAGGCGCAGGGCCTGCGGGTCGCTCGTGTCGGCCGACAGGTACAGCCCCTGGCCACCGAGCTGCTCGATCTCGGCGAGCAGCGCGGCGGTCCGTTCGCCGGCGGCACTGCGGCCGATGATGACGAGCTTCGCACCGACCGTCCGGGCCAGGTGACGGCACAGCGCCTGCCCGATCCCGCCGGCACCGCCCACGATCAGGTAGGTGCCACCCGCCCGGAAGCCGGCTGGAGCGGATCGGCCCCGCACCGGTGTCACGTCGGCCGGGACCAGCGTGCGGACCAGCCGGCGGCCGGCACGCCAGGCGACCAGCCGCTCGGTGCAGCGCTCGTGGCGCAGTCGTTCGGCGATGACGGTCACCGCAGCGCTGTGCGACCCGATGTCGATGCAGCCGACGGTCCACTGCGGATACTCGGCGGCGATCGTCGCCGCCATGCCCTGCGTACCGGCTCCCGACGGGGTGACCGGGCCGCCGTCCACGTCGACCGCGCCGCTCAGGACGACCTTGAGCCGCAGCGGCCGGCGGGCGAACTCGTTGGCCAGCAGGGCCTTGACTGCCCGGAAGAGGGCCTTCTCCGATCCGGCCGCGCGCCGGCCGGCGAGGAAGTACACCTCGTCCGGGGCGGTTGCCAGCGCGAGGGGTGCGTCCTGCCATGCCACAGTGCTCGCCGCGGCTCCCCCGGCTCGATGGGCGGCGGCGATCGCCTCGGCCAGATCGGGCTGCTCCGGGCCGTGGATGACAAGCGCCCGGCCGGCGGTGACCGGGTCCGTGGCGAGCGGTGCGGCGTCCGCCCAGGACGGGACGTACAGGCCGATCGGGGGCTCCGGTTCGCGGACGGGGCGCAGGGCGAGGCCGGTCAGCCGGACCAGGACGCGGCCGTCGAGGTCGGCCAGGCGAACGGTGTAGGCGGCGCCGTCGCGGATCACGTGGGCGTAGCCGTGGGCCGGGACCGGGCCGAAGACGTCAAGTGCGGCGAGCGCGAACGGGACCTGCGCCCGGCCTTCGTCAGCCGTGAGCACCATGATGACCTGCAGCGCCGCGTCGAGTGGCACGGGGTGCAGCGGCCGGGTGCCGAGCTCGCGGGCGCGGGCCGGGGGCACGGTGATCGTGCCCAGAGCCTCGTTCTCGCCGTAGCGGACCAGGTCCAGGGCCTGGAACGACGGGCCGTAGGCGATGCCGGCCGCGGCGAAGGCCGGGTAGATGTCGGTTCGGGTGCGGATGTTCGCGCACCGTGCGGCGATGGCGACGGGGTCCAGCAGCTCGGCCACCGGCGCGGCGTCGGCCGGCGCCACGCGTCCGCGGGTGCAGGCGGGGCCGCCCGGCTGGGCCGACAGCTCGAACGTGTCGCCGTTCATGACCACCGCCGGCTCGCGGCGCTGGGTGACCTCGAACGGTCGCAGCCACTGCACCGACGTCAGCCGCAGCGAGTCCGCGGGCCGGGCCGACGCGGCGGCCACCAGCTCGAACGACGCTACACCGGGCAGGAGCGGGGTGCCGCCGATGACGTGGTCGGCGACGATCCAGTCCACCGGCCCGATACCCGGCTCGACCGAGGCCGCCGGTTCCACCGATGCTGCGGGTTCCACCGGCACCGCGGGTGTCGCGGAGACGGCCGGGGTCGCGGGGCCGGCGTCGATCCAGTGGCGCTCGCGGGCGAAGGGGTAGGTCGGCAGGCTCGTGCGCCGGCCGCCGCTGTCGGCGTAGAGGGCGTGCCAGTCGATGTCCTCACCGCGGACGAATGCGGCAGCCGACTCGTGCAGCTCGCCGTCGCCGCGGGGTTGCGAACGTCCTGCGGCCTCGGACCGCAGCAGCGGTACCAAAGACGGGAGATCAGCCACGACGAACGCCGCGCGGGCGGGAAGGTGGGCGCGGCCCAGCGCGAGGGTGAACGCGGTGTCGGCCAGGGAGTCGTGGCGCTCGAGGCGGTCGGCGAGGATGGTCAGGGAGCGGACAAGCGCGGGGCGGTCCAGCGCCGAGACCGGGACGAGCCACGGGCCTTTGTGCGCGCCCGCCGGGCGGGTCGGCGCGGGGGGCTCGGCGACGATCAGGTGCGCGTTGGTGCCGCTGAAGCCGAAGCTGCTGACCGCGCCGACGAGCCGGCCCGAGCTCCCCGGCCGCCACGGCTCCGCGGCGGCGATCGGGCGCAGGCGACCCCGGGTGAAGTCGATCTCCGGGTTGGTGGTGGCGTAGTGCAGCGAGGGCGGCAGGGTCCGGTGACGCAGTGCCAGCAGGACCTTCAGCAGGCCCGCCACGCCCGCGGCCATCGTGGTGTGGCCGATGTTGCTCTTGACCGAACCGATGCCGCAGGAGTCGCCGTCGGTGCCGAGCACCATGTCCAGGGCCCGGACCTCGATCGGGTCACCGAGCGGTGTTCCGGTGCCGTGGGCCTCCACGTAGGACAGCTCGGCGGGGCCGACGCCCGCCCGCTGCTGCACCCGGCGGATCAGGTCCGCCTGGCTGAGCGCGCTGGGGGCGGTGATGCCGTTGGTGCGGCCGTCCCCGTTGACGCCGCTGCCGAGGATCACGCCGTGCACCCGGTCGCCGTCGGCAAGGGCGCGGTCGAGACGCTTGAGCAGGACGGCGCCGCTGCCCTCGCCCAGCACGATGCCGTCGGCCGAGGCGTCGAACGGGGCCGAACGACCGGTGGGCGACAGCATCCCGGTCTTGCTGGTCAGCACGTGCATCCGCGGCGTCAGCATCAGCGCCACGCCACCCGCCAGGGCCGCGTCGCACTCACCGGAGCGGATGCTCTCGCACGCCAGGTGTACCGCGACGAGCGACGACGAGCAGGCCGTGTCGACGGCCATCGTGGGGCCGGTCAGGTCGAGCAGGTAGGCGATCCGGGCGGCCAGCACGGAGCTCGAGTTGCCGAGGAAGGCGTGCGCGGTCTCGCTCTGCTGCTCGGGGCGCAGCAGGTCGAGGTAGTCGCCGGCGGCGCAGCCGACGAAGACGCCCCAGCGGCGCTTGGCTCCACCGGTCAGCGCGTAGCCGGCGTCCTCGACACAGGACCAGGCGGTCTGCAGGAACAGCCGCTGCTGCGGGTCCATCGCCGCCGCTTCGAGGGGCGAGATGCGGAAGAACTGCGGATCGAAGAGGTCGACGTCGTCGAGCAGGGCGGCCCACTTGCTGTACGTGCGGCCGGGGGTGCGACGGTCCGGGTCGAAGTAGGTGGCCACGTCCCAGCGGCCGGCCGGGACCTCGCGGACGCTGTCCCGGCCGGTGACCAGGTTGTGCCAGAAGCTGTCCAGGTCGGAGGCGTCCGGGAACCGGCCCGACATCCCGATCACGGCGATCGGCACGGCCCGGTCGTCCATCTCCGGCCCGGTGACGGGGCTCGGCGACGGCGCTACGGCCACGGTCGGCGCTTCGGCGACGGGCGGTGCCGGTGTCGGTGCCGTCGGCTGCAGGGCGACAGCAGGCGCCGGTGTCGGTGCCGTCGGCTGCAGGGTGACAGCGGGTGGTGGTGCGGCGGGCGGCGCTTCGCTGACCGGCCGGAGGCTGACCAGGCTGACCGGTGCCGCCTCCTGCGGGGCGGGCGGCACGGCCCGGGGTGCCGCCGCCGTCGCTGCCGCGCGCAGGTTGCGGTCGCGCTCCAGCAGTTCGCCGATGTGCGCCACCATCTGCGGGATGGTGGGGTGGTCGTAGACGGCGACCGAGTCGATGTCGAGGCCGAAGGCGCGGTTCACCTCGCGGACCAGCTCGACGGCGCCGAGCGAGTCCAGGCCCATCTCGTTGAAGTTGAGCTTCGGGTCGATCTCCGACTTCTCGAGGTACAGGCTCGCGCACAGCACGTCCTGGACCACGGCGGCCACCGTCGCGGGGTCAGGCCCGGCCGGCGGCGCCTCGGCCGCGGGCTGCGGCACCTGGGCCGGGACCGGAGCCGGAGCGGGAGCAGGAGCCGGCGTCGTGCGGGGGGCGAGCGTCGCGACAGGGGCCGGCGCCGGCTCAGCCCGGAACCCGTTCACCTTCGCGAAGTGCTCCTGGATGCGTGACACCGAGTCGGCGCCGAAGACCTGGTCGTGCATGGCCGACTCGCGGACGATGACCGGCCGCAGCCGTTCGAGGGCCCGGTCGGCGAGGTCCCGCTTGAGCACCCGGACGGCGTGCGGGGCCTTCTCCGCGGCGGAGCGCGCCAGCCCGAGCGCGACGGCGAGGACGTCGGCCTGGGCGGCGAACGACACGTTCGCGCCGCGGCGCTCCAGCTCCGCACCCTCCAGCGGACGGCCGGTGAAGAACATCTCCGCCGCGACGACCGGGCCGAGGCGCTGCTCGAGAATGTAGGTGGCGCCCATCCCCGGCGTGAACCCGTACTTCATGAAGTTCGCGCTGTACACGCCTTCACGCGCCATGACGACCATGTCGGCATACAGCCCGAACGCCAGCCCGCCGCCGGAGGCGTGCCCGCGCACGGCGGCGATGACCGGCCTGTCGCAGCGCAGCATGCCCTCGTAGACGAACGGCGCGTCGGTGAACCGGCTGCCCCCACCGGCCAGGGTCTCCAGCGCGTCGGCGGTGGCGCCCATGCTGAAGACGGTCTCGGTGCCGGTGACGACGACGGCCTTGATCGCGTCGTCGGCGGCGATCCGGGCGAACGCGGACTCGAGGCCTTCCATCATGGCGGCGGTGAACATGTTCCGGCCGCCGTCGTCACGCATCGTCAGCAGCGCGATCCCCGGCTCGAGGACGCGCATCTCGACGCCCTCCCCGCCGCCGGCCCCCAGCTCCGGCGGGACCGCCGGCGCGATGGGCGGCGCCACGATCCGCACGTCCTCCTCGGGCCCCGCGATGATCCGCACCGGGTCGTCGGTCCGCCGACGCCGGCCCAGCCAGCAGACCTCCCGCTGGAACGGATACGTCGGCAGCGGCCGGCGGCGTGCCTGGCCGGTGGGCCAGCGGACCTCGCCACCGGCCACCCAGTGTGCGGCGACCTCGGCCAGCCGTCCCTCGCGCAGGGCCGCACCGCTGTCGGCGAGCCCGGCCTTCCCGCCCGCGGCGGAGGTCCAGAGGGCGTCGCTCGGTCCGGAGCGCAGGAACGTCGACAGGGTGTCGCGCAGCGCGGCGACGTCGGCCGCGACGATGGCGAGGCGGTTGCTCATCGGCGTGCGCCCGACCTGCAGCGAATAGGTGAGATCCGCCAGCAGCCAGGGGTCGTCCGCCGAGCCGCCGGCGGCGAGCTCGGCGATCGTGGTGTCCAGGGTGGCCGGGCCGCTCCCGGCGCGGCCGAGGCCGAGCCCGTCGAGGTGCCGGTTCAGCTCCTGCAGCCCCGCCGCGTCCAGCCCGAGGTCGCCGAGCGGTTCGCGGTGGTCCACCGCCTCAACCGGTACCGCCAGCATCTGCGCGACAGCGACGGCCACCCGCTCCTCGGCACCGGCCGAAGGCCGCCGGTCGGCCAGGAAGTCCACGTACTGCTGGGCATGCTCCCGCAGTGCGGCGTCGCTGCGGGCGGAGAGGACGAACAGGCACGCGCCGTCGGGACGCCCGGTGCGAACGGCCGCCTCGGGTGCCTCCTCGACGAGCAGGTGCGCGTTCGCGCCACCGGCGCCGAACGCGCTGATGCCGGCCCGCCGCGGGGTGCCGCCGGCGGCCTTCGGCCAGGCCGACCGCGTCTGCTGCACCCGAAACGGCGTGCCGGTGAAGTCAATCTTGGGGTTGGTGGTCGAGGAGTGCAGGGAGGGTACGAGCTCGGCGTGGCGCAGCTGCAGCAGCACCTTCGTCAGCCCGGCGATGCCCGCGGCGCTCTCGAGGTGGCCGATGTTGGACTTCACCGAGCCGATCGGGCACGAGCCGCTCGGCAGCCCCGCGCCGGCGAACGCCTGCCGCAGCCCCTCGACCTCGATGGGGTCGCCGAGGGAGGTGCCGGTGCCGTGCGCCTCGATGTACCCGATCGTGGCCGGGTCCCAGCCGGCCTGCGCCACCGCGGCCCGGACGAGTCCACCCTGGACCGACGGGCTCGGCACGGTGAAGCCACTCGTGCGGCCGGTGTGGTTGAGCGCCGTCGCGCGGATGACGCCGTAGATGTGATCGCCGTCGGCGAGCGCCCGGTCGAGCGCCTTGAGCACCACGGCACCCACGCCTTCGCCCGGGACGTACCCGTCGCCGTCGCTGCCGAAGCTGCGACACCGCCCGTCCGAGGACAGGAACTGCCCCTGCGCCAGCTGCAGGTACTTCTGCGGGTGGATTGTCACGTTCACCCCACCGGCGAGGGCAAGGTCCGACTCGCCCCGCCGGATGCTTTCCACCGCCAGGTGTACCGCAGTGAGCGACGACGAGCACGCCGTGTCCACCGCCATGCTCGGGCCGTGCAGGTCCAGACAGTAGGAGACCCGGTTGGCGATGGACGCGTGCATGGCCGGCGGGGCGACCCCACCGTCCTGCTCGGCCAGCAGCTGGTAGTGGTTCCACATCACGCCGACGTAGACACCGACGCTCTGGGCACTGCGCGAGCCCGACGCGTACCCCGCGTCCTCAAGCGCCCGCCAGGAGGCCATCAGGAACAGCCGCTCCTGCGGGTCCATCCGCCCGGCATCCTTGCGGGAGATCCCGAAGAACGAGAAGTCGAACCGGTCGACGCCGTCGAGGAACCCGCCCCATCGCCCGTACGTACGCCCGCCGGCGCTGCGGTCCGGATCGAAGTAGGCGGCATGGTCCCACCGCTCCGGCGGCACCTCGACGATGCTGTCGCGCCCGTCGGCCAGGTTGCGCCAGAACGCGTCAAGGTTCTCGGCCCCCGGGTACTGCCCCGCAAGCCCGATGATGGCGACCGCCGTCTCCCGATCGGGCACGACCACGGGGGAAGGCTCGGCGGCCTTCGCCACCAGGTGCGGCACCCGGTCCGGGTCGCCGTGCAGCACGGCCAGCACGCTCGGCCCGCCGGCAAGGGCCTGGGTCAACAGCTCCAACGCCACGCGCGTCGGCAGGGGCGTCATCCCGGTCCGGCCGGTGGAGCGCTCGACGGCTTCGGCGGACGGCCGCATGCCGCCGTCGCTCCACAGTGGCCAGGCCATCGCCAGTGTCCGGCCCGGGCGGTCGGCGCGGGCCGCGCGCTGCCGTGCGTAGGCCAGCTGGAACGCGTTGGCGTAGGCGTAATCGGCCTGTCCCGGATTCGGCAACACGGCCGACAGGGAGGAGAACAGCGCGAAGAAGTCCAGGGGGTCCCCGGCTGTGGCCCGGTCGAGATTGACGGTGCCGGCGAGCTTGGGCGCACAGGTCGCGAGCAGGTCACCGACCGGCTTGCGGAAGAACACACCGTCCCGGACGGCACCGGCGCAGTGCAGGACGCCGTCGATGCGCCCGAACGCCGCTCGGGCCGCCGCGGCCGCGGCATCGGCCTGCGCGGGATCGGTGATGTCGGCGCGGACATAGCGGACGTCCCCGCCGCGCGCACACCAGCCCGCCATCCGACGCTCCAGGTCCGCGGTCGCGGTGGAGCGCCCCACGAGCATGACCCGCGCGCCGTACCGCTCCACGAGATGCTCGGCCAGCAGCCCGGCGATGCCGCCCGCGCCGCCCGAGACGAGGTAGCTGCCCCCGGGCCGGAAGGACTCGGCAGCACCGGACGGCAGCGGCACGTCAGCCCAGCCCGGCGCCTGCCGGCGACCATCGCGGTACCGGACCCAGGACTCCTCGGCTTCGTCGGCCAGCTCGGCCGGCAGCACGTCGGCGAGCTCCAGCTCGGAGGCCTCCACGAGACGGACCCGCAGCGCCGGCACCTCGCCGGTGATCGTGGCGGCGAGTGCGGCGATGGCCTCCAGCTCCGGCGCGGCCGGCTCGGGGGCGACGACGGCGATCCGGGTGGGCCTCGTGAGCCGCCGCTCCACCAGGGCGCCGGCCAGCACCCACAGGGTCTCGGCGGCCGCGGTGGCGGGTCCGTTCCCGGGCCCGGCATCGACGATCTGGGCGTATGCGGTGATCTCCCGGCCGTCGGCGGCGAGCGCGTCGAGGAGCCGCCCGACCTGGCCGCGGTCCGTCGGGTCCAGCCGGAACCGGTCGGGGCCCAGCCGGTCGAAGCCCGCACCGACCATGACGGTGACGACGCTGCGCGCCCCGGCCCGGAGCCGCTCCACGAGCGCGGTGCCGCCGTTGATGACCAGCAGATCGCCGGGCTCGGTGCCGGCGGCGGTGATCGGCCGGTCGGCCCACAGTTGCCGCAGGCAGAACGCGGAACCGGAGTCAGCCGGCCGCGGCGTGGTCGGGGCCGGCTGGGGGTGGGCCGGCTGCGAGGCAGTGGGGATGTGGATGGTGTGGGCGCCGGCCAGGTGCCGGGCGAGGCTCGCCACATCGCCGTGCTCGAACAGCAGGGTGGGATACAGCGTGGCGCCCGCCAGCGTCTCCAGCTCCTCGCCCAGCTCGAGCAGCGCCACCGAGTCCAGGCCCAGGTCGTAGAAGCCGACGTCCACCGGCACATCACCGGCGGCGCGGCCGAGCCGCTCGCCGATGCGGGCTCGGAGGTGCCCCACCAGCGCGACCACCGGGTCCGCCGCCGGGACTGCCGGCTCCACAACGGGGTGCACCGGCTCCGCGGCCGGGGCGGGCTGTCGCGGGGCGGCGCCGAGGCGGGTGATCAGCTCCGGGTGGCGGATGCGTTTGCAGGACATCTCGCTGAACTCGGCCAGGAGGTGCCCGGCGCCGTCGTGCACCGAGTAGTCGTTGCGCAGCAGGTCGCCGGTCTTCGAGGGGCGCTCGGGGTGCGGGATGTAGGCGTACACCGTGCCACGCAGCCGGCCGGGCGCCCGGAAGTGTCCGATGTGGAACGGGATGAACGGCTCCTCGCCGACCTCCTCGTCCTGGCCGAACGCGGCCAGGGTGGAGGCGTCCATCTTGGCCGGGTGCAGGTGGAAGGCGTCCTCGTGGTCGGCCACCGCGGGGTCGAGGCGCAGCTCGGCCAGCAGGTACTCCGGCCCGCGGTACAGCCGGCCGAGGCACGTCATCGCGGCACCGTGACGGATGCCCTCGCGGCGGGTGCGGGCATACAGCAGGTCCATGTCGTCGACACGCACGGCGCCCGACTTGAGTGCGTCGATGTCGATGCGGGACACCGCCGTGCCCGGCTCGGCGAGCTCGGCGTGGCCGCCGAGACCGTCCAGCTCGGCGCGGCAGTTCTCCTGCCACGGGCCGTCCGGGGTGCCGTCGCACAGGGGGCGGCTGTCCACGCGGACCCGGGGTACCGGCTCGGACAGCACCACGGCGATCCGCAGCTCCCGGTCGTGGTCCTCGGTCGTGGTGACCGGGGCCGCGAAGCGGACGTCGCGCAGGGCGAGGCGCCGGTGGTCGAGCCCCTGGGCCGTCAGCACCCGGTAGACGATGTCCAGGAACGTGACCCCGGGCAGCACGGACACGCCGTGCACCCGGTGGTTGGCCATGATGAAATCCGAGTGGGTCAGCTGGATCCGACACTCGATGTCCTGCTCAGACATGCCGCTGTCTCCTTGCGGGGCTGGGGGCCTACGCCGCCGAGCCGGTCCCGGGCGCGATGTCGGCCCGGGAGTCAGCCAGGAAGTCGGCCAGGATCTGGCGCAGGCGCGGGCCCGCTCCGAAGACTGAGATGTGGTCGCCGTGCGGCTCGACCCGCAGGGTCGCGGCGGGCAGTGCGTCCGCGATCCGGTGGGAGCCGCCCGGGTGGGCCGTGTGGTCGTCGTCGCTGGTGATCACCAGGACCGGCTGGCGGACGCCGGGGATCAGCGCCGTGATGTCGGTGGTCATCGTCGCGCCGGTCACCAGGCAGTAGCGGTAGAACAGCTCCGCGGTCACGTACGGGTAGACCACCAGGTGCGCGACGTCGGCCGGTACCGCGGCGAGGGCCGTCTGCGCGAGCGCGCCGTTGATGGCGGCGGCGTCGTCGCGGCTCGTCGCGGCCATCGCCATGAGGGCCTTGAGATTGTCCTGGTGGGTGGTGGTCGGGCCGGGTGTGCCGGAGAAGTCGCCGTGCCACAGGCTGAGCGACGAGACCCGCCGCGGTGCCCGCTCGGCCGCCTGCAGCGCGATGACCGCGCCGCCGCACAGGCCCATCAGGTGGGCGTCGGGCAGGCCGTAGTGGTCCATGACCGCGAGGAGGTCGTCGGCCTGGGCCGACAGGTCGCAGGCCAGCGTGTCGAAGCCGGCGTCGGAGCACCGCGGGTCGAACAGACCCCTGGTCTCCCAGGTGATCACATAGTGGGTCCCGGCGAGGTGCCGCATCCACGGCTCGCAGAGCTGGGCCGGCATGCCGCACGCGGAGGCCAGGATGATCGCGGGCCGGCCGGGGTCGCCCGCGGCATAGGTCCGCAGCGTCACGCCGTCAGTGGTCCGCACCTCGGTCCTGGACGCGAGGAAGCCGTCCACCGCGGCACCGGCGCCGGCCAGCTCGGTGGCGTGGGCGTACGGCCGCAGGACGGCGTCGACGATGGGGTCGAAGCGGCCGGCCTGACCGGCGAGGGACAGGTCCAGGCCCAGCGAGGCGGCGATGGTCCGCAGCGCCTCGACGCTCGGCCCGGCCAGGGACGTGCGAAGGGGGTAGCCCGCCTCGGCGAGCGGCCGGAGCGAGGCCACCGCCGAAACGGCCGCGGCGGCTGAAGCAGCGCCGGCCGGGCGGATGTCAACTGCGGTCATCACTGCCTCCTTGGCAGTCCCGATGCCGCGCGGAGCGGTCTCACGCGCGGCACCTCTGAGCGACGTTCGGACGGCTCACCGAGTGGTGAACGGGTGACCCGTGGTGGTCTGGGTCGCGATGCGGTTGTACGGGTACTCGTTGACGCCGGACACGACGACCGAGCCGAACCGGTCGAGGCTGACCTTGCCGCCGTACTCGACGATCTCTTCGGTGTCGGGGTAGACGTGCACCGAGGTCGGCACGTAGCGGGTCGCGAAGCCGAGGCGCATCTCGTCGGTGGTGCCGTTGTGCGGCAGCGACGCGTGCATCAGCGTCGACCAGAACATGATGGCCTCGCCGGGGCGCATGACCATCGGCACGGCGAGGGACTCGTCGGGCTCGAAGTCCTCGTCGATCTGCAGCTCGCGGTAGTCGTAGCCGAAGAAGCCGCGCTGGACCCCGTTCTTCGCCTCGCGGTTGATGCGGTTGGGGTCGTAGTGCATCTTCTTCGTCTCGTCGTACATCATCGACTGGTGGGTGCCCGGCATGAACTGCAGGCAGCCGGTGTCGAGGTTCGCCTCGGTGAAGGCGGCCCACACGGTCAGGGTCCCGCCGAAGTGGACGTGCTCGTCGCCGGCCCAGACGATCTGCGGGCTGCCGGATGCGTTGGCGAACGTGTCGGCCTGGTGCCAGTCGGTGCCCTCGTCGCCGGGGTACTTCGGGAAGAACTCGGTGCGCCAGCACAGCACGTCCGGGCCCAGCACGCTGGAGACCTTCTCGACGATCTCGGGGCGGCAGATGTGGTCGGCCAGGAAGTCCGAGTCCATGTGCCGGTCGTAGTTGGAGATGTTGGTGTTGCCCGACTGCGCCGCCTCCTCCTGATAGATGGCGTTGCTGCGGTCCATCAGGGCGAGCCGCTCGCGGCGCCAGATCTGGCGCATCTCGTCGACCTCGTAGACCTTGAACGGCCCGTAGAATCCGTTCTTCTGGAACTGGTCCAGCTCCTCGGGCGTCAGCGCGAACTGGCGCGTGCCGATGTCCTGCGTCATGTCATGCTCCCTTGCTGTCGGCCGGCGCCAGGCCGGCACAGACGGCGATGTTGCGGGGGGTGGCCACCCCGGCGAGCGCCGCCGCGGACACCGTCACGTGCAGGTCCCGGTTGATCCGGGCGAGCACGAGCACGAACGACAGCGAGGTGGCTCCGTTGTCGAAGACGTCGTCGTCGAGGCCGAGCCCCGGCCGGGCCAGGACCTCACGGACGATCTCCAGAACCGCCGCCTCGGTGGTCCCCACCGAGGCGACAGCGAAGTCGGTTTCCATGGCATCACTCCTGTGCGGTTTCGTTGCCGCGTCGGCTGGGACCGGGTGCCCGGCCCCACGTTGCACCGAACGCTAGCCACCGTCGCGGGCCATGGTCTGTTCATTCTTGAGCACTTCCAAGGGCTCGGCGAGGCCGCGTGGACCTGCGCAGAACTGAGCAGACGACCGGATCCGGGGCGGTCAGAGTGATGGCGTCACGACGATTCCGTGCGGCGACTTCCGGGAGTTGAGAATGACGGTCAGCGCATTCGCCGAAATCACCCAGGCGCACCTGCTGCCCCGGATCGTGCGGCTCGGCGAGAACCTGTACGGCGCGGTGTTCGTACTGATGAAGCTCGTCCCGGCCCGGCACATCCTGCTCAAGGCGCACGACCGCGGGGCCATCGATCCCGACACCGTGATCGTGGAGACCACGTCGGGCACCTTCGGGCTGGCCCTGGCGATGCAGTCAGCGCTGATGCGCCGGCGCTTCATCGCCGTCAGCGACCCGGTGATCGACGCCAACCTGCACCGCCGGCTCACCGACCTCGGGACCCGGGTCGAGATCTGCGACCGGCCCCTGGCCGTCGGCGGCTACCAGGAGGCGCGGCTGCAGCGGCTCGCGCAGCTGCGGGCGGAGTTCCCCAACAGTTTCTGCCCCGAGCAGTACAGCAACCCGGACAACCCGGCCTCCTACGCGATCGTGGCCGAGCATCTGGAGCGCACCCTCGGCACCGTCGACTGCGTCATCGGGCCGGTCGGCTCCGGCGGCTCGATGTGCGGCACCGTCCGGGCGCTGCGATCGGCCCGGGACGACGTGCGGGCGGTCGCCGTCGACACGCACAGCAGCATGCTGTTCGGCCCCACCGACGGTCCGCGGGCGTTGCGCGGGCTCGGCAACAGCCTCATGCCGCCGAACCTGGACCACACGGTCTTCGACGAGGTCCACTGGTCGAGCGCGGCCGAGGCGTATGCGGCGACCCGGGACCTGCACCGCACCCACGCGCTGTTCCAGGGCCCCACCAGCGGCGCGGCCTACGGCGTGGCGAAGTGGTGGGCGCAGCGGCACCCCGACGCGCGGTGCGTCGTGATGCTGCCGGACGAGGGTTACCGGTACCAGGAGACGGTGTACGACGACGAGTGGCTGGCCGCCAACCACTACACCGGGCAGCCGGTCGCGCGGACGCCGGTGCAGGTGTCGCGGCCGACCGAGCCCGGCACCGGGTGGAGCTGGTTCGACTGGCGCCGCCGTTCCTACCTCGACGCCGTCGGGCAGGCGCCGCCGGTGCGGGCGGCGGACCTGGAGCCGGCGCCGTGACGGCGTCGACGGGCCGGATCGCCGCGACCGTGGGGCCGCGGACCCGGCGGATCGTCTACGGCTGTCCCACCCCCGAGCAGGTCGCCGAGGAGCTGCGCGCGATCACCCTGATCGACCGCGCCCACCTGGTCATGCTGGCCGAACGGAAGCTGATCGCCGCCGACGAGGCGGCCGCGCTGCTGCGCCACATCGACCGCTTGCGAGCCGACGGCTTCGGGCCCCTCCTCGAGCTGGACACCCCGCGCGGGCTGTACCTGGCCTACGAGGAGCACCTGATCGCGGTCCTGGGCATCGACGTCGGCGGGCGGCTGCACACCGGCCGGTCCCGTAACGACCTGAAGGCGACGATCACCGCCATGCAGGCGCGCACCGAGCTGCACGCGCTCCTCGCCGAGCTGATCCGGCTGCAGTCCGTGCTGCTGGGCCGGGCCCGCGCCCACCGCGACGTGGTCATGCCGGTCCACACCCACTTCCAGGCCGCGCTGCCGGTCACCTACGGCTACTACCTCACCGGGCTGGCCCTGGCGATCGGCCGCGACATCCGCGCCGTCCGGCGGGCCGCCGACGAGCTGCGCCGCTGCCCGATGGGCTCCGGCGCCGCCGCCGGTTCGGCGCTGCCGATCGACCCGGCCCGGGTCGCCGCCCTCCTCGGCTTCGACGAGCCGGCCCGGCACGCCCTCGACGCCGTGGCGAGCCGCGACGTCCCGCTGCGGGCCCTCGCCGCGGCCGCCGGCGCCGCCCTCACCGTCAGCCGGCTCGCCGCCGACCTGCAACTGTGGAGTACCGCCGAGTTCGGGTTCGTCGTGTTCCCGGATCGGCTCGTCGGCGGCAGCTCGGCCATGCCCCAGAAACGCAACGCGTTCCTGCTGGAGCACCTCAAGGCCAAAGCCGGTGTCGTGGTCGGCGCGTATACCGCCGCGGCCGCGATCACCCGCGGCACACCCTTCACCAACTCGATCGAGGTCGGCACCGAGGCCGTCGCCGCGACCTGGCCCGGCCTGCGGGCCGCCCTGGACTGCGCCGAGCTCGCCCAGTCGCTCGTCCTGGGCGCCCGGCCGGTCCCGCCGCGCATGCTGGCCGGTGCCGAGCACGGCTTCGTCGGCGCCACCGCCCTGGCGAACCGGCTCGTCGCGGACGGCGTGCCGTTCCGCGCCGCGCACCACCTGGTCGGCGACGCCGTGCGCCGGGCCACCGGACGCGGCGCCACCCGGCTGTCCGAGCAGGATCTCCCGGCCGGGCTCGCCGGCACCGACCACTCCATGGCCGCCCTCGTCGCGGACCAGCGGTACGGCGGCGGGCCGGGCGACTTCGGCGGAGGCTTCACCGCCGCCTACGAGGATCTCGCCGAGCACGCCCGGTGGCACGCCACGGCCCGGGACCGGCAACGCACCGCCGGGCGGGAGCTGACCGCCGCGGTCAGTGGCATCGTCGAACGGGCCGGGCGGCGATGAGCACCCCGTGGCTCGTGCTCGTGGAGAGCAACACGACAGGCACCGGGCGGCAGTTCTGCGCCGCGGCCAGGGCCCGTGGCCTGCGCCCGATCGTGCTGGCGAGCGATCCGTCGCGGTATCCGTACCTCGACGAGGACGGCTACGACCGGCGGGTGCTCGACACCGCCGACGCCGCGGCCGTCCTGCAGGCCTGCCACCGCCTGGGTGACGTCGCCGGGGTGACGTCCAGCTCCGAGTACTTCATCGCCACGGCCGCCGAGGTGGCCACGAAGCTCGGGCTGCCGTCCCCGGACGCGCCCGCTGTCGCCCGCTGCCGGCACAAGGACCAGCAGCGGATCGTCCTGGCCGGTGCGGGCGTGCCCGTCGCCGGCTTCCGGCTCGCCCGCGAACCGGCGCAGGCCGTCGCCGCCGGCCTCGGCTACCCGGTCGTCGTCAAGCCGAGCATGGGTTCCGGCTCGGTCGGGGTACAGCTCTGCCCGGACCGGGCCGCGGTGGAGCGCCACGCCACGGCTCTGCTCGACGCGCCGGTCAACGAGCGCGCCCAGGCCGTGCCCCGGCTCGTGCTCGTCGAGCAGTACGTCACCGGCCCGGAGTTCTCCGTCGAGACCTTCGACGACCGCGTGGTCGCCGTGGTGGCCAAGCACCTGGGCCCCGAGCCGCACTTCGTCGAGCACGGTCACGACGTGCCCGCCACCGTCCCGCCCGGCGTCGCCACGGCCCTGGGCGACACCGCCCTGGCCGCGATCCGGGCGCTCGGCCTCGGCTGGGGCGCCGCCCACACCGAGCTGCGCCTGTCCGCCGGCGGCCCGGTCGTCATCGAAGTGAACCCGCGCCTGGCCGGTGGCATGATCCCCGCGCTGCTGCGGCTCGCCCTCGGCGTCGACCTCGTCGACGCCGTCGTCGGCCGCGCCGCGGGCCGGGCCGTCGACGTCCGGCCACGGCCGCTGGCCCACGCCTCGATCCGCTTTGCCGTCGCGGACACCCCCGGCGTCGTGGCCGACCGCACGGGCCTCGACGCGGCGCGCGCGACCCCGTCGGTGACCGCGGCCGAGTTCACCGTGCCGGTCGGCGCCGACCTCGCGATCACCCATTCCTTCCGCGACCGCTTCGGCTATGCCATCGCGGCCGGTGAAGACCCCAGCACCACCGCCGACCGCGCCCGACGCGCCGCGGCCGAACTTCATGTCGTCACGCGCTGAACATTCGGGAGAGAGCCATGACCAGGATTCCACGGTGGACCGTCGCAGGTGCCGAGCCGGGCGCGGGCCTCGCCTGGCACGAGGAGACCGTGCCGGCGCAGCTCGCCGGCGCGGTGCGGGACCGGGCCGCGGCCGAGGGCCTCGACGTCGGCCGGCTCCTGCTGGCCGCGCACCTGAAGGTCCTCCGGGAGCTGACCGCCGAGCGGAGCCTGGTCACGCGCTACCGCACCGATGCGACCCGGTACTACACGGCCACGCTGCCCAACGGCGCCTGGCGCGGGATCGTCGCCGCGATCGAGACGGCCGATGGTGACGCCGAGACCGAGGTGGAGCTGGACCTCCGCGCGCTCGGCGGCGCCCCGCTCGCCGACGACGGCCCGGACCCCGCCACCGTGCTGTCGTTGGCGTACGTGCCGGACGGCGAGGCATACACGCTCTTCGTGGCGTATCGGCGCGACTGCCTCACCGAGGACTTCGCGGCCAGGGTGGCCGGCTACCACCTCGCCGCACTGCGCCTGCTGGCCGAGGACCTCGACGCCGACCACACCGCGCAGAGCCTGCTGTCCGACGAGGAGTCGGCCTTCCAGCTCGGCCCGCAGCTCAACGGGCCGGACCGGCCGCTGCCCGCCGAGCTGTTCGTCGAGCTGTTCGAGGCCCACGCGCAGCGGCGGCCCGAGGCGATCGCGGCGACCCACAACGACACGCGGTGGACCTACCGCGACCTCGACGACAAGGCCAACCACATCGCCCACGCCCTGCTCGAGCGCGGCCTGCGCGACGAGGACGTGGTCGCGGTCGTCATGGAGCGCAACCTCGACTGGCTCGCCGCCGCCCTCGCCGTGTTCAAGGCCGGCGGCGTCTACCTGCCGGTGCGGCCGGACTTCCCGGCCGGCCGGATCGCCACCCAGCTGCGCCGCAGCGACTGCCGGTTCGCCGTCACCGAGCCGGGCAGCGACGCCGTCCTGCACGCGGCCACCGCCGACCGCGACTGCAGCATCGTCGTGGCCCAGGAGACCTACGGCGATGACCGCCGCGGCAATCCGGGCGTGCCGATCCGGCCCGAGCAGCCGGCGTACATCTACTTCACCTCCGGCTCCACGGGCGAGCCGAAGGGCGCGATGTGCGAGCACGCCGGCATGCTCAACCACCTCTTCATGAAGGTGGACGACATGGCCCTGGGCGCCGGGGACGTCGTCACCCAGACCGCCTCCCAGTGCTTCGACATCTCGCTGTGGCAGCTCATGGCGCCGCTGCTGGTCGGCGGCGGGACCCACATCGTCGACACCGACGCCCAGCTCGACGTCACCCGGTTCATCGACCTGCTGGCCGCCGGTGGCGTCCAGGTGATCCAGATCGTCCCGGCGTACCTCGACGTCATGCTCTCCCACCTCGAGCGCGACCGCCGGGCGCTCGGCGACCTGCGGTCGGTGTCGGTGACCGGGGAGGCGCTCAAGCTCGGCCTCGTGCAGCGGTGGTTCGCGCTGTACCCGGGCATCGCGCTCGTCAACGCCTACGGTGCCACCGAGGTCTCCGACGACACCATGCACGCGGTGCTCGACCGGGTGCCCGACCGCGACCTCGCCATCGTGTCGGTCGGGCGGAGCCTGCGCAACGTCAACACCTACATCCTCGACGAGCAGCAGCGCCTGGTCCCGCTGGGCGCGCCCGGCGAGATCGCGTTCTCCGGGGTGTGCGTCGGGCGTGGGTACGTCAACGACCCCGAACGCACCCGCCAGGCCTTCACCACCGACGCCTACCGTCCCGGCACCCGGCTGTACCGCACCGGCGACTTCGGCCGCTGGCTGCCCGAGGGCACGATCGAGTTCCTCGGCCGCCGCGACGAGCAGGTGAAGATCCGCGGCTTCCGCATCGAGATCGGCGAGATCGAGAACCGGCTGCTGCAGATGCCCGGCGTGCGCGAGGCCGCCGTCGTCATCGACGGGCAGTCCGACCAGACCAAGAACCTTGTCGCCTTCTTCACCGGCCCGGACGCGCTGCAGCCCGCCGACCTGCGGGACTTCCTCGCCGCGGCGCTGCCCGAGTACATGGTCCCGGCGTACTTCCACCGCCTCGACGCGCTCCCGCTCACCGAGAACGGCAAGACGAACAAGAAGCTCCTCGTCGGGCTCGCCGGCACCTACGCGAAGGACGGCGCCGCCTACGTGCCGCCGGCCACCGACACCGAGCGGCGCCTCGCGACCGCCTGGGCCGAGGTCCTCAACGTCCTCGTCGGGCGGATCGGCCGCGGCGACGACTTCTTCCGGCTGGGTGGCACGTCGCTCGCCGCGGTGCGGCTGGTGGTCAAGCTCGACCGGCTCATCTCGCTGCGCCAGCTGGTCGCCCACCCGGTCCTGCGTGACCTCGCCGCCGCCATCGACGGGGCCGACACCCCGGCCGGACCGTCCATGTCCGGCCTGCTGCAACCGCTGTGCACCCCGAGCGGTACCGCTGCGGCGACCCTCGTCTGCTTCCCGTACGCCGGTGGCAACGCGGTCAACTTCCAGATACTGGCCCGCGAACTGGCCGGCTCCGGCATCGCGGTCGCGGCCGTCGAGCTGCCGGGGCACGACGTCGCCCGGGCCGACGAACCCCTCGCCGGGGTGGAGGACGTGGCCCGCCGGGTCGTCGACGAGCTCGGGTCCCGGGTCACCGGCCCGGTGCTGCTGTGGGGCCACTGCGCCGGCGCCGCCTACGCGCTCGCCGTCGCCCGGAGGCTGGAGCGGGCCGAGCGCCCACCGGCCCGGGTCTACCTGGGCGCGCTGCTGCTGGACGAGCCGGGGGCGCTGCGGGCCGAGATCGCCGAGCTGTCGGCGCTGAGCAACCCCGACCTCACCGCCCGGCTGCACCAGGACAGCGCCTACATCGAGCTCGACCTGCTCAAGTCCGAGCGCGCCGAGCTCGTCGGGCGCGCCTACCGCCACGACGTCTGCTCGACCAACCAGTACCTGATCGAGGCCCAGACCGCGCCGGCGGCTCCGCGCCTGCGCACGCCGGTCGAGGTGTTCGTGGCCGCCGACGACCCGACCACCACCGGGTTCCAGGAGCGCTACGACGACTGGCAGCGGCTCGCCGAGACGGTGTCGCTGCACACCCTGCCGGAGGGCGGCCACTACTTCATCCGCAGCCGGCCCGCCGACGTCGCCGTGCTGGTCGCGGCCACCGGTCTCGGCGTCTCCGCCGGTCACGCGGCCTGAGCGCGGCCGCGATGTCCAGCTCGATCCTGCCCGCCCCGGTACAGTCGCTGTACCGGGGCGCGACCGGCGTCAGCACCTGCTTCGGCACCTTCGGGGAGCTGCTGCAGGGCGTCCTGCCGGGGCCTGACGGCCACTTCCTCGTCACGCTGCCGGTCGCCCGGTGGACGATGGCCACCTTCCAGCTCGACCCCGGCGTCGCCGACGTCGAGGTCCGCCCGGCCCACAAGCGCAAGGCGCTGCGTCTGGCCGAGACGATCCTCGCCCAGGCCGGCGCCGCGTCCGGCGGCGTCCTCACCATCGACAGCAACCTGCCCGAGGGCAAGGGCATGGCCAGCTCGTCCGCCGACCTGGTGGCGACGGCGCGGGCCATGGCCAACGCCCTGCAGCTGGACATGACGCCGCACCGCATCGAGCGGCTCCTGCGCGACATCGAACCCACCGACGGGGTCCTCTACCCGGCGGTCGTCGCGTTCGACCACCGCAACGTCCGGCTGCGGTCGCTGCTGGGCTCGCTGCCCGCGATGACGATCATCGGCCTCGACGAGGGCGGCACCGTCGACACGGTGGCGTTCAACCGCATCGCCAAGCCGTTCTCCGCCGCGGACCGCGCCGAGTACGCCCGGCTGCTCGACCGGATGGCCGTCGCCGTGGCGTCCCGGGACCTGGCCGGGGTGGGCGCGGTCGCGACCCGCAGCGCGGTGATGAACCAGGCCCTGTGGCCCAAGCGGACCCTGCCGGCCGTCCTGGACATCTGCGCAGAGGTCGGGGCACTCGGCGTCGTCGCCGCGCACAGCGGCACCATGCTGGGGCTCCTGCTGGACACCGCCGACCCGGCCTATCAGGCGAAGACCGCGGCGGCGGTACGGGCATGTGCCGCCCTCGGCGGCGACGTGTCGCTCTACCGGTCGCTCAGCTTCGACTGACGGGTCGGCCGGTCCAGCCCGACGACGATCTGCCGCGGCCCCTCGAACGCCTCACGGCTGTGCGCCATCCGGATGTTGTCGACGACGAGCACGTCGCCGGCCCGCCAGGGGGTTCGCACCGTGTGCGCCGTGTAGACCTCGTTGATGAGGTCCACGGTCTCGCGGTCGAGGGGCTCGCCGTCGCCGCAGAGCGTGTTGAACGGCAGGCCGTCGCGGCCGAACTCCAGCATGAGGTACTCCCGGACCGCGGGGTCCATCGTCCACTCGTTGAGGAACGCGACCTGGTTGAACCAGACCCGCTCGCCGCTTATCGGGTGCGTGGTCACCGCGGGCCGCAGCCGGCTGGTCCGCAGCCCGCCGTCGGCGTCCCACCGCCACTCGACGTCACCGTCGCGCAGGTAGGCCTCCACGGCGGCGCGGTCCTCGGTGCCGAACGCCACCGGCCACGGCATGCTCAGGATGTCGTTGTGCGCGCGCAGCAGCCGCCAGCCGTGCCGGTCGAACCGGTCGACGAGCTCGGCGGGCAGGTCCCGCAGCACCGCGGCGCCGTCGGCCAGGGCCGTTGCGCCGCCCCGCTCGGGGGCGGCCAGGCAGCAGAACAGCTGCCGGGCCGGGTACTGCGCGGCGTAGGTCAGCTCGTGGTGCATGCACATCGGCTGGTCCGGCGGCCAGCTCGTCGAGGAGTAGACCCCGGGGGCGTAGCGCTCCCGGGGTGCGAACGCCTCCCGCTCGGTCATCAGCTCGGTGCTCAGGGCGCGGATCGCCGCCTCGGCGCCGAGCGGGTCGGTGATGCGGAGCCCGCGGACGAGCGCGGCGCCGTGCCGGTCCACGACGGCATCGACAGCCGCCCGGTGCTCGGCGAGCCAGGCCGCCGGCTCCGCTGCCGCATCCGCCGTCACGACGGCCGGGCGGCCGGCGACGAGCTCGACGTCCAGGACTGTGGTCATGACACTGCCTCCCGTGTGACGGGTCGAAAGGTGAGGTCGAGCACCGACGCGACGAGCGGTCGCGGCCGGCTCCGGCTGCCGCCGTTGCCGTGCTGCTTCGGCGTGGTCAGGGGCTCGGGCTCCGGAGCCGCCGACGAGGCCGGGCGGTCCCACCACAGCCGGCGGCGGTGGAAGACCGGGGCGGGCAGCGGCGCGCGAGCCGGCGACGACGCCGGGGCGGCCGCGGCGATGAGGTGCGCGTTGGTGCCGCCCAGCCCGAAGGCGCTCACCGCACCCACGCGGTCACCCGCCGGCCACGCACGCGGCTCGGTCACCGGGAAGAACGGCGACGCCGCGAAGTCGAACCGCGGGTTGGGGTCCGCGCAGTGCAGGGTCGCCGGGATCTCCGCGTGCTCGATCGCCAGCAGCAGCTTCAGCAGCCCCGCCACCCCGGCCGCACTGAGCAGGTGCCCCACGTTGGACTTGACGCTGCCGATGGCGCAGTACCCGGCCCGGTCGGTGTCCTCGCGGTACACGTCGGTGAGCGCCCGCAGCTCGATCGGGTCACCGATCATCGTCGCGGTGCCGTGCGCCTCCACCATGCCGATCTCGGCGGCGCGCCGGCCGGCCCGGGCCAGCGCGGCCCGCACGACCTGGCCCTGCGCCACCGGGTTGGGCGTGGTCAGGCCCATCGTGCGGCCGTCGTTGCCGACCGCGACGGCCTCGATCACCGCGTGCACCCGGTCGCCGTCGCGCACCGCCGCCGCGAGTGGCTTCAGCAGCAGCACGCCGCAGCCCTCGCCGGGCACGAAGCCGTTGGCGTCACGGGCGAACGTGGCACACCGGCCGTCGGGTGACAGGGCCCGGGCGTGGCTGAACTCGAGGTACGGCTCCTCGTCCAGGAGCACCTCGACACCGCCGGCCAGGGCGACCGGGGTCTCGCCGGCCAGCAGGCTGCCGATCGCCAGGTGCACGCTGACAAGCGCCGAGGAGCAGGCGCTGTCGACCACGAGCGCGGGCCCGCGCAGGTCGTACTGGTGCGCGACCCGGGCCGCGATGAAGTTCTGGTCACCGCCGAGCCCGGAGGCCGCGTCGGCGGTCCCGATCCGGCGGCGGTACCCCGACATCCTGGCCCCCATGAAGATGCCGACGTCGCGGCCGCGGAGCTCGTCGTCGGTGTACCCGGCGTCGCTGAGGCACGCCGCGGTCGCCTCGAGGGTCATGCGGATGGCCGGGTCGAGGTTCTTCGCCTCGTCGTCGGTCATGCCGAAGTATCCCGGGTCGAAGTCCTCGACGCCGTCGACGAAGCCGCCCCACTTGCTGACGCTGCGGCCGGTGGCGCGCTCGCGCCGGTACAGCTCGGCCACGTCCCACCGGCTCGCCGGCACCTCGGTGACGGCGCTGCCACCCTGTCGCAGCAGCCGCCAGAACGACTCCAGGTCCGGCGCTCCCGGCAGGCGGCACGCCATCCCGATCACCGCGATCCGCCCGTCGACACGGTCAGCGGCGGCGGTCGCGGGCGCAGCCGGCGGGGTCGATCCGGCCGGCCCGGCGACGGGTGCGCCGGCAACCGTCGCGCCCAGATGGGCGGCCAGCCGGTTGAGCGTCGGGTGCTCGAGCAGCAGGCTGGGCTCCAGCGGCTGCCCGAGACCCGCCTCGATCTTGACCAGCAGCTCCCCCAGCAGCACGGACTCGACGCCGAGGTCGCTGAACGTCGCGTCGTGATCCAGCTGCCCGGCCGGGATGGCAAGGCTTGTGGCGAAGATCCCGGCCAGCCACGGCGCGGGTCGCGCGACCGGAAGGGTGTCGACATGCGTCGCAGGCGGTTGCCCTGGCGACGCCGCACGACCGAGGTCGACTGTGCCCGCAGCGTCGGCCGGCCGGATCTCGTCCGGGACGGTGCGGTTGACCCGCAGGACCGCCTCGGCGTCGAACCCGCCCGCCGCCGCCGGGCACGGCAGCGTCACCGCGGCCGCGGGCATGGTCAGGATCCGCTCGAGGACCGCGAGACCGTCCGCGTCGCTCAGTGCGTCGAGGCCGACGACCGTGGCGGCGTCCGGCCGGGCGGTACCGCCGCCGGTCTCCCGCCACACGGGCCAGTTCACCGCGCGGAACCACGGCTGGCCGCTACGGACCCGGGCGGCGGCCGTGTAGTCGAGGTAGGCGTTCGCGGCCGCGTAGTCGGTCACGCCGGCCGCGAGCCGGCCGGCCGCCGAGCTCACCGAGGAGAACAGCACGAACCGGTCGAGCCGGTCGCCGCTCGTCAGGTCGACCAGCGTGTCCAGGCCGTCGCCCTTCGGTGCGAGGGTGGCGCGGACGCCGTCGAGGTCCAGACGGGCGAACGGCGCCGGCCCCTGGCTGCCCTGCCCCGCGCAGTGGATGACGCCGGCGATCGCGCCGAGGCCGGTGCGCACCTCGTCGAGGAACCCGCCGAGTTCGGCGCGCCGATCGAGGGGCCCGCAGTACACCATCACCTGGGCGCCGAGCCGCTCCAGCTCCTGGATGTGCCGCACGGTGGCGACGGCCGGCCCGTGCAGGTCGGGCCGTGACCAATCGTGGCGCGGCGGCAGGGACCGGACGCCCAGGACCGCGAGCCGGCGGGCGCCCCAGCGCACGAGCTGGTTCGCGACGAGTGCGCCGAGCCCACGGGTGCCGCCCGTGACGACATAGACCCGATCGGGATCGGGCCGCCACGCCGGGCCGGCGGGCTCTGCGACCGGGACCAGGCACGGCCGGTACCACTTCCCGCCCCGCAGGCAGGCCTCTCCCCACGGCTCGGCGGAGCGCCAGGCGGTGACGATGTCGGCCGCGGCGGGCCGGTCGAGGTCGACGACGGTGGCGTTGACCCACGGGTGTTCGGCCCCCAGGCTCCGGACGAACCCGGCCAGCCGCGCACCGGTCAGGTCGGGCGCCGCACCGGGCGAATCAAACAGCCCACTGGTCGTCTGCAGCACCCGCAGGCCGCCCTTGGGCCGGGCCGCCACAAGCTCCTGCAGCACCGCCAGCCGAGCCAGCCACGGCCCACCGTCCCGCTCTGCACCGGCATCATCCGAGAGCGCGCAGAGGTCCAGCAGGCCCGTGACCGCCGGCTCACGCTCCAACAGCCGCCGCACGGCCGTGCGCGCGGTCTGCGGGGACGTGAGGTCCCGGCCTTCGACGAGCCGGACCACCCGCGCGGGCCGCAGCTCGGCGGCGACGGCCTCGACGAGGTCGTGCTGCGAGTCGCGGTGCAGGCAGAGGATCGTCCCGGCGGCGTCGCGACTCGCGGCCCGGACCGGCGCCGGAGCGTCGATCGGCCGCCAGTCACGAGCCAGCAGCGGCACCGCGGGAGTGTCCACCGCTGACTCACCGATCCAGCAGTGCATCCGGGCGAAGGGGTAGTGCGGCAGGTCGACGATGCGCCCTCCGCCGGCCGGCGTCCAGTCCACGGCGGCGCCGTCCACCCACTGCTGGGCCGGCCCCGATCCGTTGCCGCCCCGCGTGATGACGTCCCGGTGGACCCGCCCGGCCGCGAACGCCGCCAGGACCTGACTCAGGTGCGCGACGCTCGTCGCCAGGACCGCCAGGCGCTCCGGCAACGCCTCCCGCCCCACCCGCGACGTGTAGGCGATGTCGGCCAACGCCGACGGATCCGTCAGGCCCTCGACGTGGACCGCGAGCCGCCCCGCCAGCTGCCGGAGCTGATCCGCGGTCCGCGCCGACAGCAGCACCGGCTGCGGTCCCGCCGCGACCGGCGGCCCGGCCGGTGTGGCGGGTGTGGCGTCGCCCGCCTCGACGATGAGGTGCGCGTTGGCGCCGCCGGCGCCGAAGGAGCTGATGCCCGCCCGCCGCGGCACTCCGGCCGGCCACGCCGCCGCCTCCCGCTGCACGCGCAGCGGGCTGCGGCTCCAGTCCACGTTGGGGTTGAGCTGCTCGGCGTGCCGTGACGGGGCCAGCATGCCGTGGCGGAACTGCAGCACCACCTTGGTGAGCCCGGCGATGCCCGCCGCCGCCTCCAGGTGCCCGATGTGCGACTTCACCGAGCCGATGGCGCAGCTGCCCGCAGCGAGCCCGGCCTCGGCGAACGCCCGGCCCAGCCCGTCGATCTCGATCGGGTCGCCGAGCGAGGTGCCGGTGCCGTGCGCCTCCAGGTATCCGATGCCGTCGGCACTGACACCGGCGTCACGCATCGCCTGGAGCACCACGCTGCCCTGCGCCACCGGGCTGGGGACCGTGTAGCCGTTGGTCTTGCCGTCGTGGTTCACGGCGCTGCCCAGCACCACGGCCAGGACCCGGTCGCCGTCGGCCCGCGCCCGGGACAGGGGCTTCAGCAGCACGGCGCCGACCCCTTCGCCGGGCACGAACCCGTCGCCACCGGCGCCGAAGCTGCGGCAGCGGTGGTCGCTCGACGCCATCCTCATGTCCCGCAGCTGCACGAACTTGTTGGTGTGCAGCGAGAGGTTCACCCCGCCGGCCAGCGCGACCTCGCACTCGCCGCGCTGCAGGCTGGCCACCGCGACATGGATGGCGGTCAGCGAGGAGGAGCACATGGTGTCGACGGTCATGCTCGGCCCGTTGAGGTCCAGGAAGTACGACACCCGGTTCGCGATGCCGGCGATCGCCGACCCGGCCGCGGGCCCGTCACCGCCGGAGGCGAGGCCGAAGAACGGATACTCGTTGTACATCGAGCCGACGAACACGCCGACCCGGCCGTGGTGCCGCTCGCGCAGCCGGGTCCTGGGGTAGCCGGCGCTTTCGAGGGTGTGCCATGCCACCTGCAGGAACAGCCGCTCCTGCGGGTCCATCAGGGCTGCGTCGCGCGGGGTGATGCCGAAGAACAGCGGGTCGAACGCGGCGACGTCGGCGAGGAACCCGCCGACCATCAGCTCCCGCGGCCCGTCGACGTGCCGCCGGTCCGCGGGCACCGGCCCGATCACGTCCCGCTCGCTCAGCAGGTTGCTCCAGAACTCGTCGAGGTCGTCGGCCTGCGGGTAGCGCCCGGCGATCCCGATGACCGCGATCCGGTCGTCGTCAGGCTCGCTGCGCGGTACCACCGTGGTCGTCCGTGACACCGGAGTCTCGCCGGTCACCAGCGGCGCGATCTCGGCGGCGACGCCGGCCAGGTCGCGATGGGTGAAGAACAGCGTCTTCGACACGTCGCCCAGGTCCTCGGCGAACCGCGCGTTGAGCTGCGCGATCAGATACGACGACAGCCCGTAGTCCTCCAGCGCGACATGCGTGTCGAGGCGCTCCACCGCGATCCCGGAGATCTCGGCGTACACGCGCAGCACGTAGTCCTCCGCCGGTCCCGGTGCGCCCGGCCGTCGCCGGTCCGGCGCCGGTGCCGGCACCGCCCCGAGCCGATAGGTATCGGTGGCGAACGGGTAGGTCGGCAGCGCAATCCGGCGGGCCCGCCCGGCCGGCCAGTACGCCGCCCAGTCCACCGGCCGGCCCGCCAGCCAGTCCGTGGCCGCCGCGTAGGGGTCCGGCGCCGTCGACGCGCTGCCGCCGGGCCGCGCGGTGCCGGTCGTGACGGCGGGTGGCCGGCCGCCCCGGGCGAGGAAGCCGAGCGCGGCCGTCAGCTCCGCTGTCGTCCCGGCCCGCACGACCGCCCGCTTCCCGAGGGGCAGGCGGCCGACCTGGAGCGTGTAGGCGATGTCGGTGAGGTCGGCCGGCCGGGCGAGCAGGTGCCGGTGCAGCCGCCCGGCGAGGTCGGCGAGCTGGGCGTCGGTCTGCGCGGACAGCGGTACCACCTGCGGGGCCGCGACACGCGACGGCTCGGACGGGCGCTGCGCGGCCCGGATGACCACGTGCCCGTAGGAGCCTGTGGCGCCGACGGCATTGATGAGCGCGCGGCGGGGCGGCCCGGTCTCCGGCCAGGGCGTGAGACGGCCGGCCGGTTCGACACCCGCGCCGGACCACGAGATCAGCCGGCTCGGGCGGCTCGACAGGATCGTCGGCGCAATCTGCGCCGCGCGCAGCTGCAGCAGGACCTTCGCCAGCTGCGACAGCCCGGCGGCCGCCTCGAGGTGACCGATGTTCGGCTTGACCGTGCCGATCGGGACGGGTGTACGGCGGGCGGCGAAGACGTCCGACAGGGCCTCGATCTCGGCGGCGTCGGCGAGGGTCGCCCCGGCGCCGGCGCACTCGACGTAGCCGATGTCCTCGACGTCGATCGCCGCCGCGGCAAGCACGTCGCGCAGGGAGCGGCGCAGCGGCTCGGCCTGCGGCGTGCCGAACCGGCCGGCCCCGCCGAAGTGCCCGATCCGGGTGGTCTCGACGATCCCGAGCACGTCGTCGCCGGCGTCGGCCCGGGCGCGCAGCAGGACCGCGGCGACGCCCTCGCCGGGCGACCAGCCGGCCTCGGTGGCGTCGAACGCGCCGTCCGGCAGTCCCTCGGCGAGCAGGCCGAGATCACGCAGGAGCTGCCCGTGGTACGGGTGGGTGAGCAGGTTCACCGCCGCCACGACCGCCGACTCGCACTCGCCCCGCCGCAGGCTCTCGGCCGCGAGGTGCAGGGCCGCCAGGGAGGAGGAGCAGGACGCGTCGACTGCGATGCTGGGGCCGGTGAAGCCGAAGAAGTGCGAGACCCGGTTGGCGGCGTCGGACGCGGTGGCCGAGACCGTGGCGGCCTCCCCGGCCCCGGCCCGGTCGGCGCCGACCTGCTGGTGGTCCTGCCACATCGCACCCAGGAACACGCCTGTCGAGCCGAGGCTGCCGGGGGTGTGCCCGGCGCGCTCCAGGCACTCCCAGACGGTGTGCAGCAGCAGGCGCAGCTGGGGGTCGAGACCGGCGGCCTCCACCGGCGACACGTGGAACAGCAGGCTGTCGAAGCCGTCCACATCGGACAGGTACCCGCCTATTGCACCGGCGTCGGCACCACCGGCGACGACCTGACCGTACCGGTGGGCGGGCACGGCAGTCAGCGACCGGGTCCCGCGGCTGAGGTTGCTCCAGAGCTCCTCGGGACTGTCCGCCCCCGGGAACCGCCCCGCAAGCCCCACGATGGCCACCTCGGCGGTCGGCCGCTGCGGCACGTCGACGGCGGCGCCAAGCGGCGGTTCGGCGGGAGCGAAGAGGGGCCGCTCGCCGGTGGCCGCGACCGCCGCCACCCCGGTGCCGGACCCGCCGAGGAACGCCTGCAGGTACACGTACCGTTCGTCCAGGCCGAACCCGGCCCGGACGGCGTCCAGGGCGACGTTCCCGATCGGGCACAGGCCGACACCGCAGGCGGTCTGGCCCAGCAGCAGGAGCTGGCCGAGATACCCGGCCTCCAGCAGCAGGAACCGCTCGCTGTCGGCGCCGTAGAGCGGTTCGACCGCGTCGAGCCGCCCGAACAGGTACAGCTCGAAGCCCGCCTCGTCGAACACGGGCCGGTTGTAGACGAAGTGGACGCTGCGGTCGAGCTCCGGCCGCGCGGTGATCAGCTGCAGGTCGTGCGCCACGGGGTGGTAGTAGTAGAGCCCCTCGGGCACACCCGCGACCCCGCCCGGCCGCACGTGCACATAGGCCTGGACGCCGTAGGTGTCGCCGGCCGAGGGGTACAGCCGGCGCCGCCGCCCGTCCGTCTCGACCTCCCGCAGCAGGCCCAGCAGCCGGGACAGCTCCCGGCGCTCGACGGCCCGGGCGCCGAACTCCCGGCGGCTGGCCCGCCAGTCGTAGTGCTCGCCGGCAACGTCGGCGGGCTCCAGGGACACGCAGACGCCGGCCGGGTCGGGCGTGCGCAGGTCCCAGCGGGCCCGCTTGAACGCATCCCGATCCGCCGCGGAGAAGAAGTCCACGGGCCCGGGCCGCGGCGGTGCCGCCGGCGGCTCTGCGGGCTGAGCGGCGACCGGCGCAAACCCGGCGGCAGGCTCGGCGGCGATCGGCTCCGGGCCGGCCGAAGGCTCAGTCGAGGGCTCGGTCAGGCGCTCGGTCGAGGGCTCGGTCAGGCGCTCGGTAGGGGGCTCGGCCGGGGCGCCGGTCAGGGCGAGGGCGATGCCGCGCACGGTCGGGTCGGCCAGCAGCGCCGACACCGGCACCTTCCGGCCGTGCCGGGCCCGCAGCGCACCGGAGACCTGCACCATCGTGAACGACGTCGCGCCCTGGTTCCAGATGTCCTCGTCGGGATCGAGGGTGCCGATGCCCAGCAGCTCGGCGAAGATCTCGCACAGCTCGGCCGTCAGGTCCCCCGCCGCCACCGCGTCCACCGGCAGCTGCGCGGCGACGGGCGTGGTGCCGGCACCGCCGGCGGTCGAGAAGACGTGGCGGCTGCCGGGCTCGACCGGCCAGGGCAGCCCGTCGCGGTCGAGTTTGCCGTTCGACGTCGCCGGGAACGTGTCGACGAAGGCCACGACGTTCGGCACCATGTAGTCGGGCAGCCCGTCCGCGGCGTGCCGGCGCAGGGCCGCCACCGTCGGCGGGGTCGCGGTCGCGGGCACGACGTAGGCGACGAGCTTGCGGTCGCCGGTCCGGTCCGCGCGGGCCAGCACGACGGCGTCCTTGACCTCGGTGTGGGCGCGCAGCCGGTGTTCGATCTCGCCGAGCTCAACCCGGAACCCGCGGATCTTCACCTGCCCGTCGGCGCGGCCGAGGAAGCAGATGTTGCCGTCGGGGAAGAAGCTGGCGCGGTCGCCGGTGCGGTACAGCCGGCCCCCGGGACGCACGTCGAAAGGGTCGGCGATGAACCGCTCGCCGGTGAGCTCCGGCTGGCGGTAGTAGCCGAGGGCCAGGCACTCCCCGCCGACGAACAGGTCGCCCTCGACGCCGACCGGGCAGGGCTCCATCGCCTCGTCGAGGACGTAGTAGCGGGCGTTGGCGATCGGCCGGCCGTAGGGGATGCTGCGCCAGGCGGGGTCGATCGTGCCGACGTCGAACCAGTTGGACCAGACCGTCGCCTCGGTCGCGCCGCCCAGGCTGACGATGCGGGCGCCGCCGAACAGCGCCCGCACCTCGTCGGGCAGCGTCAGCGGGGTGTAGTCGCCGCTGAGGTACACCAGCCGCAGCGTGTCCGTGCCGGCCGCGTCGCGCCGCCCGGCGAACAGCGGAGCGAGCTGGTTGAGCGTGGTGGGCGCGGAGTTCCAGAACGTCACCGGCTCCCGCAGCAGCACGTCGAGGAGCACGTCGGGATCGCGTTGCTCGCGCTCGTCGGCGATGTACAGCGACGCGCCGTAGCTGAGCAGGCCGAGGATGTCGAAGACGGACAGGTCGAAGCCGAGCGAGGTCACGCACAGCCCGACGTCCGCAGGCCCGAACCCGTGGGTGCGCTCGCACCAGTCGAGCAGGTTGAGCAGCGGCCGGTGCGCCACCGCCACGCCCTTGGGCTTGCCGGTGCTCCCGGACGTGAAGATCACATAGGCGGTGTCGTCCACCCCGCCGACGGGCTCCGGGTCGTCTTCGGATGCATCAAGGGTCTCGAGGTGTACCGCGGCGACGCCCGCCGGCACCGGCCATCCCTGCCGGTCGGCGCCGACGAGCACGAGGCCGATCGCGGCGTCGTCGAGGATGGTCGCGGCGCGGGCGGCGGGCAGCGACGGCTCCAGGGGCACGTAGAACCCGCCGGCCTTGAGCACGCCGAAGACCGCGGCGACCATGGCCGGACCGCGGGGCACGCTGATGCCCACCGCGACCTCCGGCCCGACGCCGCGGGCACGCAAGCCGTGGGCGATCCGGTTGGCGCGGGCGTTGAGCTCCCGGTAGGTCATGGTGCCGCCGGCCCAGCGCAGGGCGATCGCGTCCGGGGTCCGGTGCGCCTGCCGCTCGAACAGCCGGTGCGCCGGGATCTCGGCCGGGAACGGCCGGTCGGTGTCGTTCCACTCGTAGAGGATCCGATGGCGCCTGACGGCCGAATCGTCAGCGGTGGCGGCCAGCAGCCGGCGGTACCGCTCGAACATCTCGGTCAGCTGCCCCGGCGGGAAGTGGGCCGGGACCGTGTCCCAGTAGAAGCGCAGTTCGTCGCCGTCGTCGATGGCGATGCAGTCCAGCGAGACGTCCGGGGTGCAGGTCAGCCACGGGCCGAGCCGGACCCCCGGCGGCAGCGGCTGCTCGGACAGGTCCAGAATCCCGGTGTAGACCACGGGGAGGTCGAAGTGGCCGCCGCGGCGCTCCCGCATGACGCGCCGGCGCAGCTCCGTCAGGCCGTTGACCGCATCGGCGTGGGTGTCCTCGTCGAGCACGGCGCGGAACCTGGCGGCCTGCTCCCACAGCGGCAGTGTCGCGTCGGTGCGCGTGACCCAGCTCAGCGCGGTGTACTCCCCCGGCCGGTACCGGGCCGTGTCGTCGGTCCACCGCACCACCGGCACGCTGAACGGCGCCGGGTAGGAGCCGGCCAGGGCCTCGGTGAACGCCGCGGCGAGGATGTCGTCGGGGTGCAGGCCGGCCCTCTCGATCCGGGCCCGGATGGCCCGCCAGCCGGTCAGCCGGCCTTCCAGACGCTCGTGCGGCAGCCGCGCGACGGGCGTCGCGGGCTTCGCCAGCGCGGGCCCGCCGGCAAGGGCCGCCACCCGGGCCCGCCAGTGCTCGATCGCCGCCGGGTCGTTGCCGCGACCGCTTCGATACTGCGCGTGCGGCGCGGCCGGCACGGATTCGGCCGACGGATCGGCGTAGAGGCGCAGCAGCTCACGGACGAGGAAATGGATGCTGCGGCCGTCGAGCACGGTGAGGTCGGTGACGAGGTGGACGATCGCGGTCGCGGACCCGTCGGTGGTCACGAACACCTCGGACTGCGGACCCCGCCCGAGCGGCATGGCCTGCCCCGTCGTCCGGTCCCGCAGCTCGGCCAGGAACGCGCCGGGGTCCGGCAGTGCGGTGAGGTCGATGACGGGGATGTGCCGGCGGCTCGGGGTGTCGGCGCCGACGGCGAGGACCCCGTCGTGGGTGACGACGGTGCGCAGCGCGTCGTGGGCCCGCACCAGCCGCAGCCACGCCGACTCGAGCCGCGCCGGGTCGAGGTCGTCGACCTCGAAGGAGTGGCTCACCTGGCAGCCGTCCCAGGGTGCGGCCTCGCCGAGGCTGCGCGGCACGAAATAGGCCTGCTGCAGCTCGTTGAGCCCGCGGAGCTCCGGCTCGGTGAGGCTCAGGTCGGCCAGCGCGTTGACGAACGTGGCGAACAGCCGCTCGAGGGTGCCCGGGGCGAACCGGCCGGTCGCGACGTCCCAGCGCAGGTGCAGCTCGCCGCCCTCCTCCCACATCTGGTGGTCGAGTGCGACGCCGGTGGTCTGGCTCAGCGCGTAGGTGGCGGCGCGGGCAGGCTGGGCGGTGCCGAGCAGGCTGGTGAACACGACCGGCAGCTCGACAGTGGGGGCGGTGCGGTCCCGGCCGCGGACCGCGCGCAGCGCCGCCACGCCGGAGACGGCGGCGTGGCCGAGCGCCTCCCACAGCTGGGCGTGGACGGCCGCGACCGCCTGCGGCAGCGGCCGGTCGAGGGTGTCGCCGAGGGGCAGCACGAGGCTGGAGGTGAAGGGCCCGGCGACGGTCTCGGCGTCGCCCGGCAGGCGGGTGCGGTCGTTGGTGGTGAGGACGACCGAGAAGGGGCGGCCGGCCCGGTGCCAGCCGAACGCCTCGGCGAACAGGGTCAGCACGACGGCGGTCGGCGACACCTCCCAGCGGCGGGCGAGGTCGTTGAGGACCGTCCACTGGGCCCGGTCCAGCTTGCCGGTCAGCGCGGTCCGGCGGTTCCCGTGCGGCTCCGGGCCGGCCGGCCGGACCAGGTCGGGGCCGCCGGGCAGGCCGGCGAGGCGCTCGGCCCAGTAGTCCAGGTGCCGGCGGTGTTCGGGGCCGCGGCGCTGCGCGGCGAGGGACAGCACGCACTCGCGCACGGTCACCGCCGGTGCGGCCGGGCGGTATGCGCTGTCGGCGTAGCAGGCCCACAGGTCATCGAGCATCAGGGCCAGGCCGTGCCCGTCGGTCAGGATGGCGTCGATGCTCACGTGGACGGTCGACGGACCGGTCGGGGGCCGGGTCACGGCCAGTGTGTGCATCGGCCATACACCCGGCTCGTAGCGGTGGTGGGACAGCCGGTCGCGGGTCGCCCCGACGTCGGCGCCGTGCTGCACGGCGATCTCGGGTGCGCTCGCCCGCTCCTGCACGCGCTGCCGGCCGTCGTCGGTGAGGACGGCGCGGAGCATGTCGTGCCGGTCGACGACCCGCTGCCAGGCCGCCCGCAGGCGGGGCACGTCGAGGTCGTCGACCTCGAACTCGCGGTAGACGTGGCAGCCGATCGGGTCGTCGCCGAGCAGCGGGTCCTTGCTGATGAGGTACGCCTGCTGCAGGTCGCTGAGCGGGAACGGCTCGTGCCGCTCGCCGGCGGCCGCGGTGCCGGTGGCCTCGGTGCTGGTGGCCGGGCCGGCCACCGGCTCCGGCCGGGCCTCCTCCTGCACGCGGGCCACCAGGTCGGCGACAGTGGCGCACCGGCCCAGCCACTGGACCGGGATGTCGACGCCGAACGCCGTGCGGAGCTGGAACCACAGGCGCGTGGCGGCCAGGGACTCCAGCCCGCGGTCGGCGAGGCTGGTGTCGAGGTCGGGGGCCGCGCCCGGCGGCAGCAGGGGGCCGAGGATGGCGAGCACCGCGGCTGGGATGTCTTCTGTCCGCACGTCATTCTCCCGAGTTCGACCAGGTCCGCAGTGTGCCGTCGAGCAGGTGCGCCGCGCCGTCCATGAGCAGGTCGGCGATGGTGTCGACATGGCGTTGCCGCCAGTCGTGCAGCGGGGTGCCGGCGACGAGCCGGTTGAAGGCGCCGAGCGCCGGCCCGCAGTGGATCTGATAGTTGACCGTGCCGCCCGATACGCCGGGCTCGCCGGCCAGGGCCAGCCGGGTGGAGTGCACGAAGTACCAGCGGAAGACGAGGGCCATCCGCGCCTTCGGGCTGCGCTCGGCCCGGTCGAGGTCGGCCGGCCGGTGCTTGCGCAGGTACTCGCGGGTCTCGTCCCACACCTCGGCGAACGTCCGGCGGAAGTACCGCTCCTCGATCGTCCGCCGGGTCTCGGGATCGATGTCGTCGAGCCCGTCGTACTGCCGGTACACCTGGTAGAGCTTGTTGGCCCGGGCCGGGAAGAGGGTGCCCTTGCGCACGACCTGGACCCGCGCGCCGAGCTCGAACAGGTCGCCGGCCGGGGCGTAGGCGGTGTCCTGCACGTCCAGGCCGGCGAGGAGGTCCTTGACCGCGTCGGAGGTGCCGGCCTCGACTGTGCACTGGTTCACCGAGCCGGTCACGACGAAGTCGGCGCCGAGCACGAAGGCGGCCGCGGCGGCTTCCGGGGCGCCGATGCCGCCGGCGGCGCCGATCCGGATCCGGGTGGGGTAGCCGTGCCGTCGCATCGCCTCGTCGCGGAGCCGGCCCATGGCGGGCATGAGGGCGTAGGGGCTGCCGGCGTCGGTGTGCCCGCCGGAGTCGGCCTCGACGCAGATGTCGGCGGCGACGGGGAGCAGGGCCGCGGCGGCGGCCTCGGCGGCGGTGAGGGCACCCTCGGCGACGAGCCGGTCGAGCATGGCCGCGGGCGGCGGGGCCATGAACGCGGCGGCGACCTCCGGCCGGGAGACCTTGGCGACGACGTGCCGGGCGGCCCGGGCGACGCCGTCGGTGCCGATGGCGGCGCCGGTGTAGCGAAAGTGCAGCAGCGCGGGGGTGAGCTGCAGAAAGCTCGCGGCCTCCACGTGCCGGACGTCGTGGCGCAGGTAGAGCGCGACGAGCTCACGTTCGGCGGCGGGGTCGTCGGGGACGGCGAGGAGGTTGACGCCGAAGCGGGCGCCGGCACCGAGCCTGGCACGGATCTCCCGGATGCCGGCGTCGATCTCGTCGAGGGTGAGGCCGCCGGTGCCGAGGAAGCCCATGAGGCCGGCCTTCGCCATCCGGATCACCAGCGCGGGCGAGGCGATGCCCTTGAACATGGAGCCGGCCAGGTAGGCGTGCCGCACGCCGTAGTCGGCCCGGAACTCGGCCGAACCCAGCGCCGCCGCGGTGATGCGGCCGGGCCGGGGCGTTGCCGCCGGCTCCGCGGGCTCGGGGACCGCGGGTGCGCCGATCACTGGCGCGCAGGCCGCGGGCGCCGGGGTGGCGGGGGCCGGGCAGGGCTGGGCCTTGGCCTCGTTCCACAACTCGGCCAGGACCCGCCCCGGGCCCACCTCGACCAGGTCGGTGACGCCCGCGGCGAGCAGGTGGCTCATGCTCTCCCACCAGCGCACCGGGCTGTCCACCTGCCGGCCCAGCAGGTCGCCGACCCCGCCGGCCGGATAGGGCAGCGCCGTCACGTTGGCGATGACCGGGATCTGCGGGTCCCGCAGGGCGAACGCCGTCAGGAACTCCCGGTACTGCGCCGCGGCCGGCGCCATGTGCCGCGAGTGGAACGGCGCGCTGACCCGCAGCTTGACGCACCGCCCGGCCCCGGCTGCGGTGATCGCCTCGGTGGCGCGTTGCAGCGCGAGGTCCGGGCCGGACAGCACGACCTGGCGCGCCGAGTTGCGGTTCGCCAGGTCGATCTCGTGCAGACCCTCCCGGTGCAGCAGGTCGGCGAGCCGGTCCGGCTCGACGCCGACGACGGCGACCATGCCGCCGTCGCCGGCCTGGCTCATCAGCTCGCCGCGGCGCTGCACGAGCCGCACGCCGGTGGCGAAGTCGAAGCAGCCGGCCGCGAACAGGGCGTCGTACTCACCGAGGCTGTGCCCGGCGAGGAAGTCCGGGGCGGGCTCGCGCTCCCGGCGGTCGAGATAGCTCAGCGCGTTGACCACGAACAGCGCCGGTTGCACATGGCGCGTGTCCTTCAGGCCCGGTGCGGCGTTGGTCAGGCAGAGCTCGCGGACGCGGTAGCCGAGGATCTCGTCCGCCTGCCGGCACAGGTCCGGATAGCGGTCCAGGACGTCGGCTCCCATGCCGCGGCGCTGTGCGCCCTGCCCCGCGAATACCCACGCTACGGCCATCTCGGCCACCTCCTCGGGTCAGGCCTGCTGCCGGGTGGCGTACAGGCCCCAGTGGTGCGGGGTGAGGGCGATGTCGCTGACCGAGCCGTCCACGAAGGTGCCGGGCCGGCCGTCGTCGGCGAACGCGTCCTGCTCCAGCAGCCGCTGGTAGGTCGTCAGGTCGCGCAGGTGGATCAGCCAGTGCAGCTGGTCGCCGCCGAAGGCCTCCTCGTAGGCGAAGGCGCTGGCCTCGCCGGCGAAGTTCTTGTTGATGTTCTCGACCAGCTCGCGGGCGATCTGCCGGGCCTCGGCCCGGAAGCCGTAGCCGACGGTGGCCGAGCGCAGCAGCACGATGCCGGCGTTGCCGGAGTGCAGCAGCTGGCCCTCGGGCTGCGCGGTCTGCTCGCCGGCCACCGGCACCGTGTCGCGGCCGGTGCGGCCGGTCCAGGTGTGCGGCAGCAGCACGTTGGAGCGCATGCTGCCGTCGACGAACAGCCGGTCCCACGCGCCGGCGCCGCTGTCGGTCTGGACCCGCTCCTTGGCGACGGACTCGCGGTAGGCGCGGTCCTGGTCGCCCATCTCGACCATGCCGTAGTAGGTGTCCAGGGACCGCAGATGGATCAGGAAGTGCAGCCGGTCCTCGTAGCCGAATGTCTCCTCGTACACGAAGGCGGTCGCGTTGCCGGCCTGGCGGGCGTTGACGTGCTTGGCCATCTCGCGGGCGAAGACGCGGCCCTCGTTGCGGTACTCCGAGCGCAGCTGGCCCACCTTCTGCACGATCACACCGGCGTTCGCCGAGTGCAGCAGCCCGGCCGCACCGGCCTCGACCTGATGCTGGGCCGGGGGCACGATCTGGGCGCGCCGCTCGGCGGTCATCGAATCGGTCATGTCCTTCTCCTCTCGTTCTCGGGTTCCGGCGCTCAGCGCAGGGGGGTCAGGGCGACGTCGACCATGGAGCCCTCGACGAAGTACCGGGCCCAGGTGCCGCCACCCTTCTCCGGTGCGATGCGCTCCCGGAAGTAGATGTCGCGGACCTCCTCGTCGCTGACGTGCAGCTTCAGCAGCCGCATGTAGGTGGTGAGGTCCTTGAGGTGGATCAGCCAGTGCAGCCGGTCCGCGGTGCCGAAGCCCTCCTCGTAGACGAAGACGGTGCATTCGCCGGGCAGGTTCTTGTTGATCGACTCGGCCACCTCGCGGCCGAATGCCCGCGCCTCGGACCGGAAGTCGTAGATGATCTGGCCGGTGCGGTGCATGACGATGCCGGCGTTGCCCGAGTGCAGGATCTGCTCGTCCGGCAGCGCCGTCTGCTGGCGGGCCGGCGGCAGCGCGACGGGTCCGGCGCTGCGGTGCACGGTGCTCTGCTTCTCCAGCTTGCCGTCGACCTTGGTGCCGTACATGCCCCAGAACTGCGGCAGCATCACGGTCTCGGTCACGCTGCCGGCCTCGAACAGCCGGTTCCAGGCCGCCGGTCCCTGCCCGGTGAGCGCCTCGTCGTCCAGGCTGACGAGCGGGTAGTAGGCGTCAAGCGAGGTCAGGTGCAGCAGGAAGTGCAGCCGGTCCTTGGTGCCGAAGGTCTCCTCGTACACGAACATGCTCGCCTCGCCGGCCAGCTTGGTGTTGATCCGCTCGGCGAGCTCGCGGGCGAACGTCCAGGCCTCCTCGCGCAGCTCGGCGCGCACCTGGCCGATCCGCTCGACGACCACGCCGGAGTTCGCCGAGTGCAGGACGTCCTCGCTCGGCAGCGACGTCTGGTGCTGGGCCGGCGGCACGATCCGCTCACGTCGCTCGTGCACCTCCACGACATGCTCAACGGTCATCTCGATGCTCCTCGCAGGTGTTTGGCTTCTGGCGGCCGATACGTCGAGACGCTAGTGAGCCGGCCCCGCCTGAGCTGCTCAACACTGAGCAAGGCCGGGCCCGCGACAGGAAGTGCTCAGTTCTGAGCACCGCCGCAGCGACTCCGGTCGCTACCGTCGGAAACGTCTATGATGGTCGGGCATTTGTCCGAAAAGAGAACCTCATCGAGGAGTGCGGTCCCATGCCCAGTCTGGCCAAGAGCTCATTCACCATCGACAACCGTGACAACACTCCGGTGGAGTGGAACGGCGGGCCGATGACCCGCGCCCGGTGGACCAAGACCTTCACCGGGGAGCTGACCGGCACCAGTGTCGTGGAGCTGATCCTGCTCGGCCCGGACGGCGACGGCCCGGCCATCTACCTCGGCGTGGAGCGGTTCGACTGCGAGCTGGCGGGCCGCAAGGGCGGCTTCCTGCTCATCCACTCGGCCTCCATGCTCGGCGAGGCGCACGAGGCCAGCTGGACGATCGTGCCGGGCTCCGGCACGGGCGAGCTGGCGGGTCTCAGCGGCCGTGGCGAGATCACGCCGGAGCACGACCTCATCCTGCATTACGACCTCGAGGAGTAACCGTGACCCAACCAGCCGGCCCACCCGCCGCTGCGCAGCTCGCCGTCGTCCCCGACCTGCTGGAGCGGCGGGCCGGGGAGGATCCCGACGGGATCGCGTTCATCGTCGACGGACACGCCACACTGTCCTTCCGCGAGTGGGAGACCCGGTCGAGGGCGGTGGCGCACTCGCTGCTCGACATGGGCGCCGGCCGCGGCCGGCGCATCGGGCTGCTGTTCGCCGGGCTCGACTGGATCGAGTATGCGGTCGCCTACCTCGGGGTGCTGCGCACCGGAGCGACGGCCGTGCACATCAACGACGCACTGCCCCCGGCCGAGGTTCGCCGCCGCTTCGACGAGTGCGGCGTGGCCCGGCTGGTGCACGCCGACCGGCTGGTGCCCCCGGCCGGGTTCGACGGTACCACCCACCCGCTGTCCACTTTGGACACCGGCACCGACCTTCCGCTGTCGGTCGCCATCGATCCGGCCGACATCTCCGACGTGCTGTACACCTCGGGTACCACCGGCCCGGCGAAGGCGTACACCGTGCCGCACGGCAACCTCACCTTCGGTAAGCAAGCCGCGGCCACCCGCGACTTCCGGGTCGCCGGTCACATGCTGGTGCCGATGACGCTCGGCACCAGCACGAGCGCGACATGCGTCAACTCCGCCCTCTCGGCCCCGGCCGTGTCGGTGGTGTGCGACCCGGACGACATCGACCGGATGGGGCAGCTCATCGAGCAGTTCGCCATCCAGTCGCTGGCCATCACACCGTGGATCGCGATCCAGCTGCTCGCGGCGGACATCGCCGGGCGCTACGACGTGTCGTCGGTGACGATGGTGGCCTCGGGGTCCTCCCCGCTGCCGCCGCCGATCGCCCGCGCCGTGCTCGCGGCGTTCCCCGGGGCCCGGATCATGAGCGCCTGCTCGCAGTCCGAGGCCGGGCCGGCGCTTGTCGTCAACATGTTCGACCCGGCCAAGCCGCTGTCGGTCGGCCGGCCCACCCCCACGACCGAGCTGCGGCTCGTCGGCGCCGACGGCGCGGAGGTGCCGCAGGGCGAGGTCGGCGAGATCTGGCTGCGCCATCAGGCACCGCGCCGGCTGTACCTCAACGCGGAGCTCCACCGGGGCGACGAGGGCTGGTACCGCACCGGCGACTACGGCCGCCTCGGCGACGACGGCAGCCTCTACTTCTTCGACCGCGGTGTGGACATGCTCCGCACCGCCGACGGGCCGGTGTCCACCATCGAGGTGGAGGCCGCCCTGTACGAGCACCCGGCGGTCCGGGAGGCGGCCGTGTTCGGCGGCCCGGACGGCGAGGTGCTGGCCGCGGTGGCGCTGAGCGACCCCGACGCCCTGGCGGAGGTCGAGGCGGCGACGGCGGGGCGGCTGGCGCCCCACCAGGTTCCGGTGCACATCCTGGCGCTCCCGACTCTGCCGCGCAGCCAGAACGGCAAGGTCCTCAAGCGCGAGCTGCGCGAGCAGGCCGCGCTCACCGCAGCGCGATAGCGCAACAGCGCAGTGGCCCCCGGAGAAGTATCCGGGGGCCACTGCTGTCGGTCGTGCTGCGAAGCGGTCAGAACCGGCCCCAGGCGACGAACGCGGCGAGGACCAGCAGGACGGCGTTGGGGGCGATGGTGGCGTACTGCTCCCGCCGGAGCATGCCCGGCACAGAGGTGAGGCACAGCAGGCCGAGGACGACCGCGGCGACCGGGGTGAGGACGGTGGCGACCCCGGCGAGCCAGGGCACCACGACCCCGATCGCGGCCAGGACCTCCACGGCCCCGAGCGCCTTGAGCGCCGGCTCCGGGAACTCCTCGACCCACGCCATCTGCGGGTTCTTGAGCAGCTTCAGCTTGGACTGCGCCAGCTTGCCGGCGCCGACGGCGATGAAGGCCGCGGCGAGCACGGCCTGGACGATCCACAGTGCCACGTTCATGGCGTTGTCTCCTAGTTTTCGTTGTCGGCTACCGGGCCTCCCACGGCAGCCGCTGGTGGCTGGCGAATGCGGCAATGCGGTGCTGGACCGCCGGTGACGACATCAGCCGGGAGAACTCCGCGACCGCCACCCGGCGCTGCTGCTCGGCCGGGAAGCACAGGTCGCCGAAGTATCGCTTCGCGGCGCCGACCGTGCTCTCGTCGAACTTGGTCAGCCGGCTGGCCAGGCGGCGCAGCGCCGGCGCCGGGTCGTCGGCCACCTCGTCGACGAGGTGGAAGCGCTCGGCCTGCCCGGCCGGCACCGACAGGGTGCTGAGGGTCATCGCGTAGGCGGGCTGGAAGCCGGTCCGCCGGATCAGGAACGGCAGGACACAGCAGGGCAGCAGGCCCCACAGCGCCTCGGGAAGACCGAACGTGCTGGCCGGGGTCGCGTACACGAGATCGCCGGCCGCGACCAGCCCGACGCCGCCGCCGGTGACCCGGCCGTCCACGAGGGACACCACGAGCCGCGGCACCGTCGTGATGCGGTGCAGCAGGTCGAAGAACGCCTCGCCGCCCCGGGCCGCGATGTCGTCGCGGTTGCTGCCGTTGCGGGAGGCGGACTCGAAGTCCATGCCGGAGCAGAACACCGGCCCGGTGGCCGCGAGGGTGACGATCCGCAGGTGCGGCGAGCGCTCGGCCAGATCCAGGACGGCGTGCAGCTCCGCGAGGAGGACGTCGTTGATGCTGTTCTGGCGCTCGGGCCGGTTGAGCACGACCCGCAGGACCTCGCGCCGCTCCTCGACGATCAATGCCTGGAAGTCCATGGTCTTCAGCTCCAGCGGTACTGACGGTGGAAGTTCTCGACCCGGTCGAGCACCAGCAGCCCCCGGCCGGCGACATGGCTGTCGTAGACGCGCCCGTAGGGCGAGACGTCGTACTTGTGGTCCTGCACGCCGCACATGCGGTGCAGGCTCAGGTCGCTGATCAGCTCGTACTCCGGCATGCTCAGCGGGTAACGGTCGGCGATGGCCGCGGCGATCCCCTGCCGGGCCAGCAGTGCCTTGCCCGCAGGTGTGACGACGCCGCTGTAGAACTCCGAGGCGCAGCCGGAGCCGTAGGAGAACAGGCCCAGCCGTTCGGGCCGGGTGATGTCGGCCTCGTCGATCAGCGAGCACAACGCCAGGTACAGCGAGGCCGAGTAGACGTTGCCGACCCGGGTGGCGTACGTCAGGCACGGCGCCACCCGCGCGGCGAAGTCCGCCTCGACCTGGGCCGGTGGCGCCGGCCGCTCCTTGCGCCGCAGCCGGCGGTAGGCGCTCTTCACCATGCCCGCGAACGGGGTGTGGAAGACGAGGTGGTCGAAGGTGTCCAGGAGGTCCGCCGCGCCGACGCGTTCGCGGTAGGCGGCGAAGCTGTGCTCAAGGCATTCCATGTAGGACATCAGCGACAGGTCCGAGTCCCCCGCCTCCAGGTCCGGGCGGGGCCGCAGCGTGTCCATGACCTCGAAGCTGTGGTACCCGTTGGCGCCCGGGTCGAGGGCGAGGATCTCGGCGTCGCGGCCGACAAGCATGGCCACCGCGCCCGCACCCTGGGACGGCTCCCAGTAGGTGTTGCGGGCCGCGACGCTTGCGGAGTCGGCCGCGATCACCAGGGCCCGCGCCCCGGGGACCGGGCTGGCGCCGATGATCGCCGCGGCCGACTGCAGCGCCGCGGTGCCGCCGTAGCAGGCGTGTTTGACCTCGAACGACCGGCACCGCCGGCCCAGCCCGAGGTAGTGCTGGATGTAGGTGCTGATCGGCTTGCCGAAGTCCAGCCCGGACTCGGTGCCGACGATGATGAGCTCGATGCGGTCCCGCTCCTCGTCGGTCAGGGCCTGCACGAGCGGGCGGGCCGCGTTCACCGCGTTGGTGACCGGGTCCTCGCACGGCAGGTTCACCGACTTGCGGTCCATCATCAGGTTCGCCGACCGCCGGTCGTCCAGCCCGCGGGCCTCGAAGAGCTGCGGTACGCCCAACGAGGCCCGCCCCACGTAGGCATTGATCGCCTCGATGCCCACTGTCATGACCGATGCTCCGCCCGGCTCAGTGCGTGCCGGTGGAGTACGGCACGAGCAGGGTGTCCTGCAGGGTGCCCGGGACGAACAGGCCGCCCCAGTTGCCGCCGCCGAGCGCCGCCGGGACACGGGTGGCGTCCAGCAGCTCGCGGTAGCCGGCGTCGCTGCGGCCGAGCTCCTCCAGCTGCGCGTAGTCCTCGAGGGAGCGCAGGTGGATGAGCCAGTGCAGGGTGTCCTGCCGGCCGAAGATCTCCTCGTAGAGGAAGGCCGTCACGACGCCGGGCAGCGCCTGGTTGACGTAGTCGGCCCACTGGACGCCGAAGTAGCGGCACTGCTCGCGCAGCTCGTAGCGGGCCTTGCCGGTCCGCAGGAGGACCGCGCCGGCCGTCGCCGTGGTCAGCTGGATCTCGGCGGGCTGCGCGGTCTGGTACTGCGCCGGGTCGGCGAACACCTCGGCCGGGTCGATCTCCCCCTCGGGCGGGTGGCCGAAGCCGTGCTGCGGGCAGAGGATGTTCTCCTGGAAGGAGCCCGGGGTGAACATCCGCTCCCAGTTGCCGCCGCCCTTGCCGGGCAGCCGGTCCAGGGTGGAGATGTCCTGGTAGTCACGGTCGTGGTCGACGAGCTGCAGCAGCCGCTGGTAGTTGTGCGGCGACTTCATGTGCACGAACCAGTGCAGGCGGTCGCGGACCCCGAACACCTCGCGGTAGAGGTAGGTCGAGATCACCCCGCTCTGCGAGTTGTTGAGGTAGCGGACCAGGTCGACGGAGAACTGGCCGCCCTCCTCGGCGAAGGCGTACTCGAGCTGGCCGGTGCGGTGCACGGTGAACCCGCAGTTGGCGGAGTGCAGCTCGCCGGTGGCCCGGTCGGCCTCCACGGCGGCGGTCATGACGCCACCGCCGTCTCGCGCAGGCGCGCCAGTCGGGCGGCCTCCCGGGTCATGGCGAGGGTGTCCCGGCGGCGGCGGTCCCGGCGGCCGCGGTACAGGCTGCGGATCCACAGGGCGACGCCCCAGCCGTTGACGCCCAGGCCGAGAATCGCGACGGTGGCGAAGTCGATGGAGTTGAACCGCGAGTCGCCGCCGGTGACGTACAGGATCGCCTGGTACAGGTAGCCCCAGAGGACCGGCAGGCCGGCGAAGAAGAAGACCCCGACGGAGATGAACCGGCCGGCGATCCAGATCAGCGAGTAGGCCCGGATGGCCCGCATCTCCCGCTTGGGGATGGCCGACTGGTCGACCCGCGGCAGCGACGGCCTCAGGCGCTTGACCTGGTTGCGCAGGAAGTCCTCGGTGTCGACCATGAGGCTCTTGCAGTTGAAGGCCGTGGCGAAGACGTAGTAGCCGTCGGTGCGCAGGAAGAAGAAGAACTGCCAGCCGACCCGGATGAGCGCGGTGAGGACCAGCGCCGTGGACAGCAGCGACAGCCAGTAGGGCAGGCTGACGTAGCCGTGCCGGCCGAACCACAGCAGTGCGATCAGCAGGGCCGCGGTCGTCGCGTCGGCGATCAGGCCGATGGTGAACGCCAGGTAGCGGCGGCGCTTCGGGGCCAGCCAGATGCCTGTCATGTCGGTCTGCGCCACCAGGACGTACAGCTGGTTGCCGACCTCCATGTTCGCGGTCACGCCGGCGGCGCGGGCGGCTACCACGTGGGCGATCTCGTGGATCATGACGCTGCCCAGCGACAGGATCATCGTGGCCCACGTCAGTGCGGCGAAGTACTCCGGGAACAGCAGGGACTTGCCCGGCACCGGCATGAGGCCGGGGTCGTCGACGGCGAACCACAACCCGGCGGCCATGATCGCGGCGCAGCCGAGCAGGACCGGCCAGCCGACCAGCTTGCGCGCGGCGCTCGGGGAGAGCCAGTGCAGGCTGACGGAGCGGCCGTGGGTGTGGACGTGCTCGGACGCCGGCACGGCCTTGACGGCGGCCTCTTCGGTGGCGTCGGCCGGCTGCAGGAAGCCCTCGTCGTTCAGCGCGGTGAGGAAGTCCTCGATGTCCGGCGCCTGGCCGTGCTTGCTCTCGAACAGCCCGGCGGTCTCCCCCACTGACTTGCCTTCGGACAGCCAGTTCAGGATGTCCAGCCCCGGGGCGGGGATCTCCAGGAAAACGTGTTGCTCGACCAAACCGATGTTGACCGTGTCGCCGTCGCGGTGGTGCGTGAACGGCCGCACCTTCACGAGAGACCCGGGCGGGTAACCGGCCATCTCCTCGACCTCATTCCCGAATGTGACTGTTTGGTGGGTACATGTGCCAGCGGGAGCCAGGCCGGATGCTCTCGGGCATCCGGGCCTGACTCCCGCCAACGGAAGGATGGTGCTGTGGTGCGCTGGGGCAGCTGTGCAGCTGTTCAGCTTCAGTTGGCCGCGGCGCAGGCGGCGGCAACCGCGCTGGTCTTCACCGACTCCAGCTTGCGAACCGAGATCTTCATCATGTTTCTTCACCTCCTTCGTTCTCACGGAGGATGGCGCTGTGGTGCGGCGGTTCAGGTGTTCAGTTTCAGTTGGCCGCGGCGCAGGCGGCGGCGACCGCGCTGGTCTTCACCGACTCCAGCTTGCGAACGGAGATCTTCATCATGTGCATTCACCTCCTTCGCTTTCTCTGTGCTGGGAACAGTTTGCCTGGCGCGCACCCCGGGCTTCTGCTCACTTGTGCGCATGCCCGGAAACTGTTGTGCGCCAGGACGTCTGCGGGCCGGACGCGACCGCGCCGACCAACGAACGCGTCCAGGGATGTTGCGGGGAAACGAGAACCTCACCGACCGGGCCGCCCTCGCAGATGGCCCCGTCGAGCAGCACGAGCACCCGATCAGCCAGCCGGGCGACCACACCGAGGTCGTGCGAGACGAACAGCAGGGCCAGATCGAGCCGGTACCGCAGGTCGGCCAGCAGGCGCAGCACATCGGCCTGCACGCGGGCGTCCAGGCTCGCCGTCACCTCGTCGCAGAGCAGCACGTCGGGTCCGGCGGCCAGGGCTCTCGCGATGCCGACCCGTTGACGCTGGCCACCGGAGAGCTGCCCGGGGTAGCGCCCGGCAATCCCGTCGTCGAGGTCCACAAGGGACAGCAGACGGGTCACCTCGGCGTCGGCGGCGTCCCGGTCCAGCCCCCGCAGCCGCCGCAGCGGCCGCGTCAGGGTGGCCCGGACGGTGCGGCGCGGGTTCAGCGACAGCGAGGTGTCCTGGGCGACGAGCTGGATGCGCCGGCGCTGCTCGACCGTCCGGCCGCGCAGCGTGGGCGGCAGGGCCTGGCCGTCGAGCTCGACGGTGCCGCCGTCGGGCCGGTGGTGGCCGGTGATGGAGCGGGCGAGGGTCGTCTTGCCGGCGCCGGACAGTCCCAGCAGGGCCACGCACTCGCCGCGCCGCACCTCCAGCGAGACGCCGGCGGCGGCCACGACCGGCCGGCGCCGGCCGTGGCCGGCCGTGAGATCGCGGACCCGCAGGATCGGTGTCCCGGTCCGCGGCGGCTCCGGCGGCCCGAGCCGCCGCTCGTGGGCCTCGGTGATGTCGGGCACCGCCCGGACGAGCTCGGCCGTGTACGGGGCGCTGGGGGCGCCGAGCGTGGCCTCCCGCGGGCCGTCCTCGACGATCCGGCCCTCGCGCATCACGATCAGCCGGTCGGCCATACGGGCCACGGCCGGCAGGTCGTGGCTGATGAACACCAGGGTGATGGCCCGGTCCTGGACGAGTGCGGCGATCTGGTCCAGGACCTGACGCCGGGTCAGCGCGTCGAGGCCGGTCGTGGGCTCGTCCAGGACGAGCACGCTCGGCTCGGTGGCCAGGACCCGGGCCAGGGCGAGGCGCTGCTGCTGGCCGCCGGAGAGCTGGTGCGGAAAGCGGCGCTGGAACGCGCGGTCCGTCGGCAGCCCGACCCGGTCGAGGTGGGCCGGCACGTCGGCGCCGGCCCGCACCTCGCGCAGCTGGCCCGCCACGCGGATGGTGGGGGTGAGCGTGGACGGCGGGTCCTGCGGGAGGTAGGCGATGACGCCGCGCCGGTAGGCGCGCAGCGCCGGGCCGCTCAGCGCCGCCAGGTCCTGCCCGCCGACGCTTACCCGGCCCTCGGCGCGGCGCAGCCCCGGCCGCACCGCGCCGAGCAGGGCGAGGGCCAGGGTGGTCTTGCCGGAGCCGGACTCCCCCACGATGCCGACCCGTTCGAGGGGCCGCACCGACAGCGTCACCCCGTCCAGGACGGCGCGGGCGTTCATGTCGACAGTGGTGAGACCCTCGATCTCGATCATGCCGGGATCCGAGCGGTGAGCCGGTCCAGGGTCAGGTTGGCCGTCACGGTCAGGGCGGCCAGGGCCACCGCGGGGACGATCATCCCCCACGGCGACAGCGTCACGCCCTCGATGTTCTGGCTGATCATGGCACCCCAGTTCGGTTCGTCGGGGCCGAAGCCGAGGAAGCCGGCGGACGCGGTGATGAAGATGGCGATCGCCAGCCGGCTGCCCGCGTCGGCGAGGATCGGCCGCGCGATGTTCGGCAGGATCTCCAGGGTCATCACGGCGACCGGGCCGTCGCCGAGCCCCACGGCCTGGTCGACGTAGCCGGTGCGCACCGCCTGCCGGGTCGCGGCCCGCGCGATGCGGGACACGAACGGCACGCCCGTCGCGACGATGACCGCGACGAGTGTGGCGGCCGAGTAGCCCCAGCCGTGCAGCAGCATGAGCAGGATCAGCACGGGCGGGATGGCCAGCAGCAGGTTGTCCAGCCGGGACACCACGAAGTCGACAGGCCCGCGCAGGTATCCCGCGAGGACGCCCAGCGCGGTGCCCAGCAGCATGGTGAGCACCGTCCCGAGCACCGGCAGGACGACGAGCATCCGGCCGCCGTGCAGCAGCCGGGACCAGACGTCGCGGCCGGCGTAGTCGGCCCCCAGCGGCAGCCCGGCCCCGCGAGTGGCGTAAGGCATGGCGATGATGCGGCCGGGTTCCCCGGTGTCGAGCCACGGCCCCGCGACGGCGACGAGCACCGCCACGAGGCCGGGCAGGAGCCACAGCCACAGCAGCCGCCGCCTCACGGCGCGGTCCGCAGTCTCGGGCCGGCGAGCGTCGCCAGCAGGTCCGCGAGCAGCAGGCAGCCGACGATGACGACGGCGAGCAGCAGGCCGACGCCCTCCAGGACCGGGGTGTCGTGGTGGCGGACCGCGTCGACGAGCGTCTGCGACAGACCCGGATAGCTGAAGACGCGCTCGACGACGGCGGTGCCGCCGAAGAGCGCGCCGATCAGCCAGCCGAACGTCTGGGCACAGGCCGGCACGGTCGCCGGCAGCAGATGCCGCAGCACCACCCGCCGCTCGGGGAGGCCGGCGAGCCGGGCCGCGTCGACGTACGGCGCCGCGTCGGCGTCGATGACGGCGGCGCGCACGATCCGGCTCGCCCAGGCCGCGGCGAACAGGGTGAGGGACAGGACCGGCAGGATGAGGATTTCCGGCCGGTCCAGCGGCGTGCCGCCGAATGGCACCAGCGACACCGACGGCAGCACGCCGAGCACTGTCGAGAACAGCAGGACCAGCAGGCCCGCGGTGACGAACTGCGGGATCGACACCACCGCCACCGCGAGCGCCGACAGCAGCCGGTCGAGCCGGCTGCCCGGGCGCAGCCCGGCCGGCACGCCGATCGCGGCGGCGAGCAGCACGGTGAGCACGGTGGTGACGGCGACCAGCAGGACGGTGTCACGCAGCGGGGTGGCCACGAGCTCCCAGACCGGCCGCCGGTCGACCAGGCTGTGCCCGAGGTCGCCGTGCAGCGCGCCGAGCAGCCAGTCGGCGTACTGCTGCGGCAGGGGCCGGTCCAGGCCCAGCTCGGTCCGGGCCGCGGCGAGGTCGTCGGCTGTCACGTTGACGCCGAGCGAGGCGCCGGCGGCGTCGCCGGGCAGCACCTGCGACCCGGCGAACAGCACGATCGAGGCGGCGCCCACAGTGCCGGCCGCGGTGGCCAGCCGGCGACCCACGGCCAGGACGAGGCTCATGCCAGCTGAGCCGTTCCGAAGGTCGGCAGCAGGCCGCGTCGCTGGACGCCGCTGATGCCGGGCTTGGACGCGTCCAGCTGGTCCTGGTAGGCCCAGAGGATGTCGCCGCCGGTGTCGTAGAGCTCGTGCTGCAGCCCGTCGAACGCCGTCGCGCGGGCCTTGTCGTCGACGATGACCTGGGCCGCCTGCAGCCGGGCCCAGTAGTCGGGCCCGGTGCCCGTCACGTTGAACACCGAGTGCTGGCTCGTCACGTTGGCCAGGTGGGTCGCCGCGGGGCGGTTGGCGTAGTAGAACGTCTGGAACGGGTTCTTCGCCAGGCCGGGCAGGTCGGCGTAGAACGAGTCGACAGGCACCGGGTTGATGGTCAGCGTGACGCCGGCCTCGGCCAGCTGCTGGCCGAAGAGGCGGGTCGCGTCGAGCATGCCCGGCACGATGTCGGCGGCCCGGATGGTCAGCTGGGTCACGCCGGCCGCCTTGAGCAGCTCCCGGGCCTCGGCGATGTTCCGGGACCGGTCGCCCAGGTCGGTGGGGTATCCCGGCAGGCCCTTGCCCACCAGGTCCTGCGCCTCGGACGCCATGCCCAGCAGAGCGTTCTTCGTCAGCTGGGGGCGGTCGACGGCCAGCCGCAGTGCGCGGCGCACCCGGGGGTCGTTGAACGGGGCCAGGTTCTGGTTCATCGCGAAGCTCAGCGCGTTGGCCGTCACCGTCCCGCCCCGCTGGAGCAGGACCGCGTGGTTGCCCTTCTCCGCGGCGGCGCCGACCGCGCTGATCCCGACGACGTAGTCGGCCTCGCCGCTCTTGAGGGCGTTGAGCCGGGCGGCCGGGTCGGCGATGCGGATGAACTCCAGGCCGCGCACGCTCGGCTGCGCGCCCCAGTACGCCTCGTTCGCGGTGAGCCGCACGTTCTGCCCGTCGACGCTCTGCAGCTTGTACGGCCCGGTGCCGATACCCGCGCTGAAGTCGGTCGTGCCGTCGGGGAAGACGAGGGAGAACGTCGACAGCACGCCCTCCTTGAAGTCGCCCCGGGGCCGCTTGAGCGGGATCTCCACGGTGCGGGCGTCGAGGGCCTTCATCCCGGCGAGGTCGACGTCGGCGTAGACGGAGGCCCGGTTGCCGGGCGGCGTGGCGAGCGAGCGGATGCTGTAGACCACGTCGGCGGCCTTGACCGGCTGTCCATTGTGGAACTTGACGCCGTCGCGGAGGCGAACCGTCCACTTCGTGGCGTCGGCGTTGGGCTCCGCGGACTCGGCCAGCACGAACAGGTACTTGTCGTTGTCCAGGGACATCAGCCCCTCGTAGAGGTGGTACGCGACCATGCTGCTGGTGCCCTGGCCGACCGAGCGGGGGTCGACACCGATGCCCTTGGTCGGGTCGGTGGACGCGATCCGCAGCCGTTCGGCGGCCTTGGGCGCGGCGGGGGCGTTGTCGCTGCTGCAGCCGGCCACCACCTCGGCGCCGGCGGCGGCGATCACGGTGGCGCCGGTGGCCTTGAGGAATGCGCGCCGGTCCAGGCGCGGGGTCTTGGACATGTCGATGGCTCCCGGTCTCGCAGGTGGACGGTCGCCGGGCGCGGACGCACAGGTCCTCACGGCCGGCGGACCGGGCCCCTCGGGCCCGGTGCTTCCACCTACGAGCCTGGCAGCCGAAAATCGGGCTGCCTGCTCAAATCTGAGCGGGCCTCACCATCACGGGAACGGGATTGCACAAAGCTCGCCCGCAAGCGGTCTGCTTGCGGGCGAGTGGCCTCGGCATGCGCCCTGCGGTCACGCCCACCAGTCCCGGACGCCGCCCTCGTCGCAGCCGAACTGGCGCCAGATCTTGTCGTCCTTGATCACGTAGGCGCCGAAGGCGACGATCTCCTCGCCCTTCACCCGCATCGTGGTCCGCGTCATGATCATGTCCTCGGAGTGGACGTACTCGTCGACCCGGACGAACTCCATCTCCAGGCCCTCGTACTGCTTGAGCAGGTCGCGGGCGGCCTCGCGCCCCTTGATGACGCCCTGGAAGCGCAGCGACTCGATCTCGGGGTGGTAGGTGTCCATCAGCGCGTCCATGTCGCCGGTCATCAGACACTCGATCTGCTTGGCGAAGACGGGGTGAAGGTCGGTCATCTGCAGCATGCTCTACTCCCTGGCCGCTTGTGCGTCGCGGCCGGAGACCCGGCCGCACTGCCACTCTGGCCGCGCGAGGGGGGCGAGGTCTGCTCACTATCGCGCAGCCGGCCCGGTCAGGTCATGCAGTCAGGTCGTGCAGTCCCGCGCTCATGCGCCGAGCATCGCGGCCAGCTTGGTGACGGTGTTCCAGTTGCGTGCGGTCACGGTGACCTTCAGCCGCTTCTCGACCTGCGGCCCGACCATCGGGGCGTCGGAGACGCCGTCGGGGCACCACTGGTAGATCACCCGGTCGCCGAGGACGATCCGCTCCGGGTCGAGCGTCGCGGGGTCGAACTCCGCGAGCAGCGCCGGTGCCGGGACGTCGGACAGGAAGTGCGCCATCATCCGCGACCCGTTGGTGGCCACCTCGGCGAGCGGGTGCCCGTCGATGACCGCGCGCAGCTCGGGACCGGTACGCACCAGGCATCGCACGGTCATCCCCAGCTCGTCCTGGATCGCCTGCTCGATCCGCGCCGCCACCTGATCGGGCGCGGCGTCGTCGGCGCAGGTGAACACCGCGTTGCCGCTCTGCAGCAGCGTGGCCACATCGGTGAAGCCCAGCGAGGTCAGCAGCTTGCGCAGGTCGGCCATGGCGACCTTCTTGTTGCCGCCGACGTTGATGCCCTTCAGCAGTACCGCATAGCCGGCCACGACCGCATCTCCCCTCCGAAGCGGCCCACCTGCTCAATTCTGACCAGGCCGGTGAGCCGTAGGACCTGACGATATACCCACGATCTCCAGCGCTCTCGCCACCGAAAGGACCGAGCCGATGACGACGCCCGACTCATACCACGTGCTGCGCAAGTCGGACAGCGGCGGGCTCATCCTCGCCGCCGACTTCGCCGCCACCGGCCGCACCACCGCCACGTTCCACGACCTGGTCGACCTCCTGGAGGCCGACCACACCATCTGGGAGACCGCGCCCCTGCCGTACGGCACCGAGCCCGGCAAGACCGGCACGGACCAGGTCGACCGTTGGGAGCGCGACGTCCGCGACAGCGGGCTGCCCGTGCATGCGGTCATCGGCTTCTGCGGCGGCGGTGTCTACGCCGCCGCCCTGACCGAGCGGGTCGCGGCCTGGCAGGAGGCCCCCCGCCTCATTCTGCTCGACCCCGGCATCGTCAAGCGCACCATGCTTGTGGAGCACGTGGAGGGCCTCCTGCGCCGCCTCGGCGGCACGTTCACCCCGCAGCTGCTGGCCGAGGCGACGGCGGCCCTGCGCACGGCGGACGAGACGGCCGCCGATCCCCTCCAGCTGGCGGCAAACCTCGCCGCGTGGTGCAACGACGTGATCGTGCCGGGACTGCGGCGTGCCTTCCACAGCGCCCAGGCCAGCACCGACTTCGTCCAGCTCATCGTCGGCTACCTGCACTGGCTCGGCGGCGCCGCGACGCTCGACCCGCGGGCGCGGTGGCGCACCGCGACGGCGCTCAACTCCGCCAGCCTCAACTTCGGCCTGCACCTGGCCTCGCCGGAGGAGCGACCCACGCTCGTGGGCAGCGCCACCTACTACGACGTCCAGCACGGCGACCTGATGCGCACGCCTGAGATCGGCCAGGCCGTCGACGCGCTGCTGGCCTGACAGTGCACGCGAAGGAGGGCGGGCCGGCCGGCCCGCCCTCCTTCGCTTGTTCTAGCGCTCGCCGAACGTATATCGGATCCGGTGCGACAGGCGGATCACGCCGTCGGCCGCCCGGAACTCCCGCAGCCGCTCGGCGGCGGCGGCGCGGACCCGCGGCCGGTCCTCGGGCGCCAGCCGCTCCCAGGTGGCGCGCTGCCCGTGGGACCAGGACCACTCGTACCACTGATCGACGTCGGCGAAGGCCACGTCGAGGTCGAACGCCTCGGTCCGCACCTTGCGGAACCCGGCGGCGGTGAACAGCCCCTCGACGCCCTCGTCGGTCGCGAACGGGCTCGGCGCGGCGAAGGCCGGCACCGGCAGGTACGGCCGGAACACGTCCTGCAGCCAGCCCGCCCCGGACTCGGCGAAGGTCGACACTCCCAGCCGGCCGCCGGGGACCAGCAGCTGGTGCCAGGCGCGCAGGGCGGCCACCGGCGCGGGCAGGAAGAACAGCACGAACGAGGCGGCGGCCACGTCACAGGAGCCGGGCGGCAACGCCGGCGCGCCGGCGTCGTCGACCAGGACGTCCACATTGGCCAGCCCGCGGGCCCGCGCGTCGGCGAGGGTCGCGGCGACCATGCGCGGTGCCAGGTCGATGCCCGTCACCCGCCCGGCCGGGCCGACCGCGTCGGCGAGCGCGAACAGCGCCGCCCCGCGCCCGCAGCCGATGTCCAGCGCCCGCTGCCCGGCCGCCGGCCCGAGCCGGGCGACCAGCTCACGCGCGATCGGCTGGAACCACGACACACCGACGCTGTCGTAGGTGTCGGCGACCCGGTCGAAGACGGCGGCGACCCGGGCCCGGCGCTCGGCCGCCCGCAGCACGCTCATCGTGCACCCCAGGCCGGCCGGGCGGCGTTGTCGAGGGTGCTGCGGATGCTCAGCGGCCGCAGCTGGAGCATGACCCGCCGCTGCGGCACCGGTGCGCGGTACGGCACACCGCGGTACCGCTGCGAAAGCCTGTCGATGTGTGCCCCGGCCCCGTCCTCGGTGCTGCACACCAGCTCGGTCTCGGCGTGGACCACCTTGTGCATGTCGTCCGGGGCGATCAGCAGCAGCGAGGCGAGGCCGTCGCGCTCGAGGTGCTCCAGCCAGCGCGCACCCCGCCAGCTGTTGAGCCAGAAGTGCCCGTCGCGGTACTCGTACCAGGCCGGGTTCATCTTCACCCGGCCGTCGCGCCGTCGCGTGCCCACCACGACCGGCATGACCTCGGCCAGGAAGGCCGCCGTCGCCTCGCTGATCTGCTCGACCATGCCACCACGATGGCTTGCGGCCGGGGTCTGCGCAGCTCAATTGTGCGCAGCCGCCACCCTCACACCGTCCTACCTTCGAGCTGCACGCGCGACGATCCCGGCCCATCGACGACAAGGTGACCACGTGTGGCAGGGGGCGAAGCGACAGCTGATAGGAGTCGTATGAGTACGCAGGTGCGGCCGGCGGCGTCCTGGGACCGGGGCTGCCCGACCGCGTGCACCCGGCTGTCGCTGGACCGCGGCGAGCAACTGAGTCTGCCCGGGCCGCCGGTCACCGGCTGGGTTCTGCTGCAGCTGCCCGGGCCGTGGGGGCCGCAAGCCGCCGGTGACAGCCCCGCCGTGCCCGAGGCGCTGCGCGCCGCCGCCCGGGACCGGGGTCTGCGCCTCGGCCTCATCCGCCGTCACGGCCAGCGGCCGTCCGGCCCTCGGCTGCGGGCCTTCCTGGCCTCGCCGAACGGGCCCGAGCCGATCCTGGAGCAGCTGCCGCTCGACGATGCGCTGCGCCTGCCGCCCCGCGCGCTGGACGCGGTCGCCGCCGGCGCTCCCAGCGGGCTCGGGACGATCATCGACCGGCCCATCTTCCTGGCCTGCACACACGGCCGCCGGGACGCCTGCTGCGCCCGTCTGGGCCGGCCGGTGGCCCAGGCGCTCGCCGCCGTCGCGGCCGACCGCACCTGGGAGAGCACCCACATCGGCGGCTGCCGGTTCGCCGCAAACGTGGTGAGCCTGCCCTCCGGTGTCTACTACGGACGGTTGTCGCCGCAGGACGCGGCGGCCGTGGTCGCGGCGAGCGACACCGGCCGGATCGCCGTGCCGTGGTACCGCGGGACCGCCGGGCTGCCGGCCGCCGCCCGGTCCGCCGACGCGTTCCTTCGCCGCTTCACCGGGCTCAGCGGCCGCGACGAGATCCACATGGTCGGCTCTCGCGGCCTCCCCGGCGGCCTCGAAGAGGTCGAGTTCGCCACGCCCCGGGGCCGCTTCGTGCTGCGCCTGCGGCAGCACGACGTCGTCTCGATGACGGTCCGCTGACATCGGCGCGTCCGCGGCCGCCCGGACGGTGGGCCGGCGATCGGTCCGCCGGCCCACCACCGCTCAGCTGTTCAACAGGGCGTAGACGTCGGCCGGCATCTCTTTGATCACCCCGGTGGGCTTCGCGACCGGCTTCTGCGCGCTGTAACCGGTTACATCAATGGCCCACGTTCCCGCCGGGAAAGTCTCCGTCGCCGGCATTGCCAGCTCGAGGTGCGCGAGCCGGCCCTTGTCGTCCAGCCGGGCGGTGAACGGCACCGACTTCGCCGCATTGCCCATGATCGTGACTTCGCGGGCCGGATAGCCGATCGTGTTCCCGGCCCGGCTCAGGTCCACCGTGCCGGTGATCTGCCGGGCGTCGCCGCCGGCCGTCAGCACCGCCGCGAACAGCTTCGTCACGCCTGTCACATCGGGGTCGCTCAGGTCGGGTCCGAGCCGGTCGTCCTTGATCCGGCTCAGGTCGGTGTGCATCCACGTCTTGCCGTCGAACAGCACCTTCGCGTGCCGCAGGCCGTCGGCGACGGGCTTCATCTGCGCGCCGCCGGCCTCGATGTCGGCCAGTTCCCGGTCGATGTCGGCCGGGTTGACGGCCAGGCGCAGCCAGTGATCGGCGCCGACCGTGCGCAGCTCCGAGGACCCGTTGTCGTCGCGGTTGCGTGACGTGATCGTCGAGCTCCGGCTGGGCAGGTGCACGACGCCCTCGGTGTGCGCGGCCGGTGTGTCCGAGGTGAACGCGTAGTCACCGGCCGCCAGCCCTGACGCGGCGGCGGCCAGCGCGGCCCTGGGGTCGGCCGCCGAGGCCGACGCCGACCCGGCCGGCTCCGGGCCGGACACCGTCTTGTCGCCGCCACAGGCGGTCAAGGCCAGCGCGGCAACCCCGGCGACGACGATCGTGAGGAGTGGATCTCGGTGCTTCTTCATGCCCGGAACCCTAGGCAGCATCCACCCGGCCGGCGGCCGAGCCCCGGCCCGTCCCGCATCCCGGTAGCCCGCGCGGGAGCGACAAGGCCCTGAACCGTTCGATCGCCTCCGACGGTCACGGGCGTCGAGCCGAAACGCATGGTCCGATCGGGCCCTTACCGTTCAGTTGGATGCCGGCGGTCCTCGCACTTTCGCCATGCCGTAGGCCGTCACGGTCGAGGTCGGAACCCGGGCTCGTCCGGTTGAATGCACATGACCGGCGCGGCGGCACGTGGCACCCGCCGGGTGTCGTCGCCCACCGCAGCACGGCAGCCGCCGCGCCGGCCTCGCTGCGCGCGCGACGCGGGCTTCAGGCGCCGCGCTCGACCCGTGCGCCCGTGACCGGCCCGGTCCGGTCCGGGCGCCGGTGCGCCTCGATGATCTCCAGGTGGGCCGGGTCGACCGCGGCGACCAGATTGAGGTTGACCCGGCGGCCGGCGTACGTCGTGAGCTGCTCGCGGGTGCAGGGCCACAGCCGCCGGCGCGGCTCGTCGATCACCAGGACGTGCCGATACTCGGCGAAGATGAGGTCGAGGAGCTCACTCGGCGCGAAGCCCGCGTTGCGCAGGTGCTCGGGCACGAACTCCACGAGCAGCGTCGGGCGGCATTCGCGCAGCACCCGGGCCGCGCCGCGCAGGACGAATCCGTCGAAGCCCTCGACGTCGATCTTCAGCAGGTCCACCGCCGACCCGGCGCCGAAATGCTCCGACAGCGTGGTGACCGGCACCGGCAGCGAGCCGCGGCCACCGCCGACCACTGCGGCGGCGAGCGAGTGGTTGCCGGCGCCCGACGCCAGGTGGATGACCGTCGACCCGGGCACCTCCCCCACCGCCGACGGCTCCACGGCGACCCGGTGGGCGCAGCCGTTCTGCGCGAGGTTGCGCCGTAGCAGTTCCAGGTTCGCCGGCACCGGCTCGAAGGCGGTCAGTCGTCCGCCGGGCGGCAGGCGCACCGCCCCGGCGCAGGTGTAGATGCCGATATTGGCGCCGACGTCCACGACGGCGATGCTCGCGGCGGCAAGCCGTTCGAACAGGTCCAGCTCGATCGACTCGTAGAAGCCGCCGAGCAGGCCCGCCGTGAAGACGTGATCGTCGGGCGGCAAGGTCAGCCGCAGGCCGCGGAAGTCCACCGTGCGTTCCTGCCCGCCCAGGGCCGCCGCCACGGTCTTTCGGTAGGCCCATCCAACAAGCGCCAGCCGTTGCGCCGGCGTGTTGGCCAGCACCCGGCGGGCCAGCTTGATCGCGGCGAGCGGCGCTCGATGCCGCAGCTTCGGCAACGTCATTGCGCCACCTCTCTCGTCGGGCGCCGGGCGGCGCCGGGACCGGGCCGGCGACGGTGCCACCCGCGCGCCACGAACGGGCCGGCGAGGAGCGCGATCACCGCCAGGACGGCCAGCATCGAGGTGAGCGACGCCAGCATGCTCCAGCGGCTGGGCGCGTAGGTCAGCGTGAGGTCGGCATCGCCGGTGCCACTGATCAGCCAGCCGTTGGCGTAGCCGGAGACCATCAGATGCCGCGCCGACCAGCCCGGCGGCAGACCCGTCACCTGCCAGCCGGGCGCGTACGACTCGGGCAGGACAAGCGTGAACCGGCCCGCCGCGGCTCGGACCTCGGCCCGGTAGCGCGATGGTGACACGCTCGTCGTCACCACCCTCGGCCCGGCCGGTGCCGCCTCGCCGGCGGGAACGATCCGCACCGTGACCAGCGCGACCCGGGCGACGGTGACGTCGCGGTACGCCATCCGGCTCGCCACCATGCCTGTCGCATCGGCGAACACCTGCGGCGTCAGGCTTGTCGTGCCGCTCGGCACCCGTACCAGTGCCGTCATGGTCTGCCAGGCGCCGCTGCGGGTAAGCGGCGGGGTGGCGGCACACCGCCCGGCCGGCCCCTGCATCAGGCAGACCTTTGGCGTCTGGCCGAAGTCGCTGCGGTAGCCGGCGACGAACCGGTAGGTCGCACCCGGGATCACCGGCACGGGGGTGAGCTGGGCGCACCGGCCGGACGTCGGCGCTTCGAGCTGGAGCGTGCCATCCGGCTGGAGCGGGATGCGGTGCCCGTCCGGGCGCCAGCCGGGCGCGGCGGCGGGATCGGCGCAGTCGGCGTACTCGGCGTCGGGGGCGGCCCCCACGACGGACCGGCGCACGGACATCGTGTGCCGGCCGGCGGACAGGGACACCGCCGACGACGGCGCCGTCGCGGGCAGGACGGCCGATCCGGCCGCGCGCAGCGGCGTCACCTCGAGGTCGCGGAACTCGGCCGACCCGGCTCCGCCCGCCGACTCGGCCCAGAGGTACAGACGGGCCGCGATCACGTCCGGCCGCAGCCGGGTGACGGCGCTGTACTGCGCCCATCCGGGCCCGCTCGGCCGGGCCGGCAGCGGTGCGCAGCGGGCGGGGCCGTCCTGCCAGAGGCACACCCCGGCCGTCGCGCCGCCGGCGGTGCGGACCTGGAACCGGACCCGGTAGACCCCCGCGTCCGTGAGCCGGACCGCGGCCGCCGCACAGACCCGACCAGTGCGCACGGGCAGCCGTAGCGGGCTCCCGGCGGCCGGCCGCTCGAGATCGCCGACCGGATCACCCGGGTCGCCGGTGCAGTCGGCGGCGGTGCGCAGCGGCCCCGCCAGCCCCGCGCCGGGCGCCGTCGCCCAGGCCGTCACCGTGGTACCGGACCCGGCGACGAGCGCGTCGTCGGCCGGCAGTGCGTGCAGTACTCCGTCGGCCTCGAGCCCTACGACGTCGGCGAGGGCGACGGGTACCTGGACCGGCGGCCGGCCCGGCACGGGTGCCCCGTCGACGGCGACGCTGTCGGCATCGGTGAGCGTCAGCCGGCCGTCGGCCGCGCGGACCCGGTAGGCGGCCTCCGCATCGGGCCGCTCGAGCCGGTACCGGCCGGCCGCCGCCAGGGTGAAGACGAGATCGGCCGGGTCCGCGCTGACGCCGGTGAACGCGTCGACCGGCTGGCCGGGATCGGCGGTGACCGCCTCGTCGGCGGGCAGCGCCGCCACCGCCCGGGCGAGCGTGCCGGCGTCCGGTGCCCGCAGCCCGCTCAGCCGGCCCGGCGCGGACACCGTCCCGGCGCTCGACACGTGGTACAGCGTGGCCACCCCGAAGCGGCGCATCGTCCCGCCGGCGTCGGCCCCCAGGGCGACAAGCGCGGCGTCGAGCCGGTCCGGGTCGGCGCTGAGCCGCCCCTCGTAGGAGGTCGACACCAGGTCGTGCCGGACGACGACGGTGTCGACGCCGAGCGCTCGCAGCGCGCCGCGCCACGTCGGCTCGTCGTGCGTGAGCAGCGCCTCCTGGGCCGCGACGAGCAACTCCTTCACCACGGGGAGGTCGTCGAAGTACCCGCCGGGCAGCAGGTGCAGCGTCGGCCGGTCGAGCAGCTGGGCCGGTATCGCGTCCACGCCCCGGTACCCCCAGTCGGTCGTCACCATGTAGTGGCTCAGGTTGACCGGCAGCGTGAGCACCTTGCCCGTGCCGGGTGCCGCGTTGACCTCGGCGGCCAGCTCGTACCAGCCGTCCGGAATCAGCACCCGCGATCCGGGCATCCCGCCGTGCGCCCGCTCCGGCAGCGCTGAGCCGGTCCACATCGGCGACGGGTACGCCAGCGCGCCCAGCACCGCCCCAGCGACGATCACCCGCGGCGCGACCCCCAGCAGGCGCGGCGGCACCCGGCCGAACACCGGATGGCCGCGCAGCCAGGGGGCCGTCGCGAGCCTCGGCGCGAGCGCGACGGCGCGGTCGATCGCGAGCGCCGCCAGCGACGTGTAGATGAGAACCGTCGGCACGCCGAGCTTGCTGGCCGGGTCGCGGATCAGCCACATGCCGGGAACGTGGTCGTACAGCCACAGGTTCACACCGCCCACCCGGGCGGACCGGACGCCTGTCGACAGGAACAGCAGGACCAGCCCGACACCGGCCACCAGCCACGCGGCCCGCCGCCGACGGCCAGGTGCGAGCAGCACGCCGGCCAGGGCCAGCAGCGGGAGCAGCCAGTGCAGCTTCACGCGCAGGCCGCCGCCCAGCGACCGGGCGTAGGGAAACAGGTCGGCGAGGTTCCAGGCCCAGTTGGCGTTCAGCGTCACGACGTTGGCCGTGCTGTTGCGGGCATGGGTCCATGCCCAGTCGCGCACGTCGGTCACCGCGGAGAACGCCAGGCCGGCCGGCGAGAGCAGCTGGTGCGCGAACGGCAGGATCCACCACAGGTTGAGCAGCAGCACCCACGGCGCCGCCCGGACCAGCAGCCGGCCCGCGCGGTGCAGCGCCGCCCGGCCACCGACCAGCCCGGCCGCGGCCGGGACGAACAGGACGGTCAGGATCGCCATCAGCAGCCACGGCGGGTTGAGCGCGACGTACGACGCCGGCAGGGTGGCCGCGGCGAAGGCCACCGGCCGGACCGGACGCCCCGCCGCCGCGCGGACGGCCATTCCCGCCAGGAGCCCCGTCAGTCCGATGGTCAGCGGCGGCAGCGGGTTGGGCAGCCACACCAGCAGGTACACGTTGAAGGCGGCGAGCAGGCCGGCCGCGCCCACCGCCGCCGGCCGGCGCACCCACCCTCCGGCCAGGTAGGCGGCGCCGAACGTGCACAGCCCGAAGCACAGCGCGTAGAGCACCCATTGTGCGGCGGGCGCGCCCAGGCCGAGGCGGGCCGAACCACGCAGCAGGAGCACCTCGACCAACTGCAGGCTCGCCGTCGAGGTGGATCCGGCGCCGGTCGCCTGGTGGCTCCACGAACCGCCGACCTCCGCGGTCAGGCTGTCGCGGACGAATGGCGCGATGTCGCCGTTGGCGACGAACCGGCCCCGGGAGAACCAGGTAAGGGTGGCCAGGACGGTGATCACGACAGGTATCTCGTACGCCACGAACGCGAACCGCCGGACCAGCCGGCGTCGTGGCGGGCCGGGCAGCGGCAGCGGCTCCACGCCGGCCCGGCCGGGCAGGGTGATCACGCCGCTCACGGCCGCACCCGTCCCTCGGACGCGCCCAGCGCCAGGCCGCTCCACTCGAACGCCTTGAGCAGCAGCAGCCCGGCGAAGTGGTGCGGGGCGCGAAGCGCCAGCAGCGGGTGCGCCAGCAGCGCGGGCCGGCCGAGCGGACGCGGCGCGGCCGAGCGGGCCTGCCGGTAGCGTGGCAGCCAGCGGCCGTAGTAGCGCTTCTTGCGAAACGCACGGCGCAGGCCTACGCGGCCCTCGTCGTGTAGGACGAGCGACGCGACCCGACCGATCCCGTAGCCCGCCGCCCGGACCCGGTCGGGCAGCTCCCAGTCCTCGAAGGCGGTGAGATGCTCGTCGTACCCGCCGAGGTCGAGCAGGACGCGGCGGGGAAAGGCCCGGGCCGCCTCCACCCGGCCGTCGCCGAGGTACAGCCGCTTCTCCAGGGCGCGGCACTGCGCCAGGAAGCCCTGGCCGAACGCGAGCTCCGGCAGGACCAGCGCGCCGATGCCCGGCTCGGCTTGGAAGGCGGCCAGGACGTCGGCGAGCACCGTGTCGGTCAGCACCATGTCGGCGTCGATGAAGACGACGTACTCGCCGCCGCTCATCCGCCAGCCGTGGTTGCGCTGCGCGCTGCGCTCGGGGCCGGCGACGACGACGGCGTCCGCGTGCCGCCGGGCGATGTCCCGGGTCGTGTCGCCGGAGTGGTTGTCCACGACGATCAGTTCGACGTTGCGGTACGTCTGCGCGCGAACGCTCGCCAGGCAGCGCTCCAGCGTCCGCTCCGCGTCGCGGGTCGGCACCACCACGCAGACGCGCGGGCCGGTGGTCATCGGGCCTCCCAGGAATGGCGGGCGCCGTCGCCGGCGATGATCTGGTCCAGGACCGCCGCGGCGACGGTGTCCCAGTCGGCCGCCCCGCCGCGCCATCCGTGCCGGGCCGAGGCGGCGGTCCAGGCGGGCAGGCCGCGTTCCAGGGCGGCGGCCAACGCGGCCGGGGTCGGCTCGACGAGCACACCGCCGGCGGCCGGGACGGAGTCACGCAGTCCGGGACGGTCGTAGCCGACCGTCGGGGTACCCATGGCGGCCGCCTCGTCCACCACCAGCCCCCACCCCTCCCGGACCGAGGTCACCACCAGCACGTGGGCCCGGGCCAGCAGCTCGTCGCGCTCGGCCCGGCCGACCCGGCCGAACAGCGTCACGCCGGGTCCCGCGGCAGCGGCAAGCGCCGCCCGCTGCGGCCCGTCGCCGATGAACCACATCTGCGCGGCCGGCACCCGGGCCCGGAGCCGGTGGAAGGCGGCGAGGGCCGCCAGCGGCCGTTTGTTGCCGGCCAGCCGGCCCAGGAACACCACTGTCGGCTCCGCCTCGCGGGACACGTCCGGCCGCGGCCGGTGCACGACGCCCGCGGGCACGACGGTGACGTCGCGCAGGCCGTATCGGCGAAGCGAGTCGCGGCTGGACGCCGAGACCGTCAACACCCGCACGTCGCGGTAGCGCCGCAGCCACGCCGGCTCCAGGACGTAGCGGCCGAGCAGCGCCACCGGCAGCGGCATCTCGTAGCGCCAGATCTCCCGGCAGACCTGGTGGATCAGGGCCACGACCGGGGTCGGGCCGGCCCACGCGGGACAGCCGAACGGCCGCGTGTTCACCTCGTCGACGACGACGTCGAACCGGCCGGAGCCGGCGCCGCGGTAGTAGTCGCGAGCCGCACCGTAGACCCCCATCCGGCTGCCCCGGCGCACCACGCGGACGCCGTCGACGTCCTCGGTCGACGGGGCGCCGTCGACGGCCGCGCAGCACAGCGTCACCTCGTGCCCGGCCGCGACCCAGCGCCGGGCGATCTCGTGGGTGTAGACCTCGGCGCCGCCGGCCCGCGGGTGCCGCAGGTCCTTCCAGTTGCAGACCAGGATGCGCATGTCAGCGGACCTCGCTCAGCGCCGGCCGCAGCGGCCCGTCGGCGCGGTTGACGGCCGACGCCCCGGACGGGCGCGGATACCGGGTCGGCATACGCAACCGCCAGGCCAGCCGTACGGTGTCGCCGAGCATCCGCACCACCGCGCCGGGGGTCACGGTGGTGCGATCCACCCGGTACAGGCTGATCGGCGCGGCCAGGATGCGGCGGTACCCCAGCCGGCTGGCCAGGGCCAGGATCTCGACGTCGAGTACGAAGCGCTGCTCCACGCAGTAGGGCAGGATGTCGGCGATCAGCTCACGCCGGAAGACCTTCAGGCCGACCTGCGTGTCGCGGACGGGCAGGGACGGGAACAGCACCTGGATCAGCAGCCTGTACCCAGCCGAGCACATGTTGCGCGTCCACGAGGCGTCGGCGTCGACAGTCGTCAGCGGGTGACTCTTGTCCCCGACCACACCGTCCGGCGCGTAGAGCTCGACCAGCCGCACGAACGAGCGCCACAGCCGCGGGTCGAGGTCGCCGTCGGCGCCGATGAACCCGAGGTACCGGCCGCGGCCGGCCAGCAGGCCACGGCGCAGTGCCGCGCCCTTGCCCTGGTGCACGGGCAGCGCCAGGCATCGCACCGTCGGCCCGAGAGAGCCGATGCGGCTGCCGCTGCCGTCCGAAGAGCCGTCGTCGACCGCGATGATCTCGTAGCTGATGCCACACCCGCGCAGCTCGTCGCGCAGGTGCAGCAGGTTGGCGCGCAGCGCTGGGCCCGGGTTGTAGTACGGCACGACGACGGTCAGGTCCACGCCCTCGTCGGTGGCCATCGGCGCACCCGCGCCGGCACGCGCGACGGCCGGCGGGATGTCGCGCAGGGCCGCCCACGTCGCGGCGGCGAGCGGCAGTACGGCCGCCGGGAGCATGACGACCGCGAGGGCCAGCGGGCTGCCGTGCCAGATCGCGGCACCGGCGGCCGCCACCGGCAGGCCGAGCCAGGCGGCCCCGGCACCGAACCGCGATCGCGCGATGTTGTACTGCACCACGACCCACAGCAGGCCGATTCCGAACGTGCCGACGGCCATGACCGCCATCACCGGTACCGGCACCTGGAAGGTCCGGCCGAAGACCAGCGGCACCAGCCACGGGCTCAGGACGGTCAGCGCGGTCATCGCGGGACCCAGGATGGCCGCCGCGGCGAGCAGCGCCCGGATGAGCAGGCGGCGGGAGCGGGCCGTGTCGAGCGCAGCGAATGCCGGCAGCAGGGCCATGGAGATCGCGTGCGGCCCGTACAGCGCACCGTGCAGCGCCGTCGCCGCCGCGGAGTACCGCCCCGCGACCACGGGATCGAGCAGCTGGCGCGCGGCGATCGTGTCGACACCGGTCAGCAGCCACAGGCCCGAGTAAGCCAGGACCCCTGTCGCGGCCGTCCCGGCGCCCAGCCGCAGCGACACCGCGGCCGAGGTGTCCGAGCGAGGCCGCCGGCTGGCCCGATACAGCGCGAACGCCTGCACCGAGTCGGCCGCGACCGAAGCGGCGACCGCCCCGCAGACGCCGAACCCGGCCTCGATGAACAGCACCGCGACGCCGAGACGCACCACTGTCGAGCCGACCGCGACGACGCCGACGACGCCGAATCGCCGCCGGCCGCACAGCAGGCCCCAGGGCACCACGGTGGCGGCGAGTGGCAGGCAGTACAACGACAGCAGCAGCGCCGGCCAGATCGAGTCGAGCCGCAGGGCGCGCATCAGCAGCGGCGACGCCAGGGCCAGCAGGCCGGTGCCGAGCGCCCCGAGGGCGAGCGCCCGGCCGAGCAGCACCCGCCCGTCGGCCTGCCGCCCCGACTCGGCCAGCCGCGCGGTGCGGGTCGTCACCAGCGACTGCAGCCCACTGGCGGGCACGGTCAGCAGCGTGATGAACACCAGGAGCGAGCCGAAGACACCGTAGCTCGCCGGCCCGAGCAGCCGGCTGACCACGACGTGGAAGCAGAAGTTCCCGCCGCCGGCCACGGCGAGCGCGAGCATGAACGCCAGGCCACCGGCGCGGGTCGCCGACCGGCCGGGAAGCCCGGGCGGCGCGGGACGGCCCCCGATGTCGTCGACTGCGGCCTTTCCGGCCATGATCCCCCCTGAGACTTCGATGAAGATGTGCGCTCACCGCCGGACCGTCGGGCGCCTCGGCGGCACACGGTGCCGCCCCGGACGGTGCGGTCCAAACCCGGCAGATCGCCATGAGCCGAAGGGCGGGGTCGCCGGGTGCCGACCGGTCCGCGGCCCCATCACCGGCAGCCTGCGAGCCGTATCCCGGGGTTCCCGCGAAGCTCGTCGCTGCCCCGCCGGGTGCGCGAGCTCAGACCGGCGACGTGGCGACCGCGGCCGGCAGCGGCTCGCGGGCAGTCGGCTGCACGGGCAGCACCGGCGGCGGCGCCGGTTCGCCCCGCCATGTCCGCAGCAGCAGCAGGGCGCCGGCAACCGCCATCCAGGCGAGCGGTTTGGCGGCCTGCCGGTAGCCCGCATGACCGCCGTCGAGGAAGTCCACACCAATGAACTGCAGCGGGCGCACCAGCGGCACCAGCGCGACCCAGAACCAGACCGAACGCGCGACCGAGCCGCGCACCGGCGCGCTCGCGACGAGGGGCAGCAGGACGATCAGCGGGTAGTAGCCGAACGCGGGCGTGCCGGCCAGGAACGTGCCGATCATGACTATCGCCGACGTGTCGACGAGGCGCAGCCGCTCGTCGCCACCGGTGCGCCAGCGCCGCGTCGCCGCGGCGACCGTGGCGGCGACCACCGCGATCCGGACCATCGCCAGCGCTACGCCGTCGATGCCGATGCGCGGCAGCATGGCGGCCAGCGACGAGTCGTACGGCCGCGCGAAGTCGTCCTGGCCGCCGAGCAGGAACGGCACGGTGCGGGTGAAGAACAGGGCCGGCTCCGGCAGCAGCGGCGTCACGATCGCGCAGATCGCGATCGGAATGCCGGCCGCCACGCCCAACGCCCGCCACTGCCGGGCGAGGAGGAAGATCAGGCCGATCGGCACCAGCATCGGCTTGACGGCGATCGACACCCCGATCACCACGCCGGCGGCGATCCACCTCCCGCGCCCCATCAGCAGCAGGGCAACCGCCATCAGCGCCGCCACCGGCGCCGTCCAGTTGCCCAGTTCGACAACGCTGACTGTGGGGGTGAACAGCGCGAACGCGGCTACGCCGGCCACGCCGAGCCAGGAGCGCAGGCCGGAGCCGAACATCCGCAGCGCTGCCCACCAGCCGAGCAGCAGCAGGGCCGCCAGCCCCCAGGGGAACAGTCGCTCCAGCCACCGGTCCGACAGCGGAGTCAGCAGCAGCACGAACGGCACGCTCGACGGCGGGTACAGGAACCGTTCGGACTCGTACGGCGAGACACCGTCGTACAGGCGGCGGACCGCGTCGACCACCAACCGGTTGTCCATGCTGTGCATCGGGCCGTACAGCGAGATGCGTACCAGTTCCTGGACCAGGAGCGCATAGGCACCTGCGAGAGCGACCCGGGGCGCTCGGCTCGTGAGCATGGCGAGACCGTAGCCATCGCCCGGGTGAGCGTGCCGGGTGAGTTTGCGTCTCACCCCGGCCGTCGACCGGCGGCGTCAGGTCGAGGTCGTCAGGATTGCGTCCGTGCATGCCCCGGCGCATCGGCCGCCGCTGTGTGCGCGGCGGCGCGACGAGGCGGTCATCGCCGCCGAATGCCGCGCCGCCGGCGAGGCGTAACCGCATCAGCACCGGGTAGCTCGCCGCGACATGGAGCCCGCGCGGCAGCGAGGGGGTTTGCGGGTGAACAGCGATCCGACGGTCGTGGTGGGTGTCGACGGCTCGCCGTCGAGCCTTGCGGCGGTGGCGTGGGCGGCGGCCGACGCTGCGCGGCGCCGGTGCCGGTTGGAGGTGGTGCACGCGTACATCTGGCCGACCGTGTATGCGCCAGTGCCCGGCCCGGTGCTCTCACCCTACGAAGACGGTGTGCGCGAAGCGGCCGAGCGAGCACTCACCGACGCCGCGGAGCACGCCCGAACGGTGTCGCCGGGGCTCGCGGTGCGCACGGACCTGCGGCTGCAGGGGCCGTCGGCGGCGCTCGTCGAGGCTTCCCGGCATGCGGTGACGGTAGTGGTCGGCAACCGCGGCCACGGCGGCTTCACGAGCCTGCTGCTCGGCTCTGTGGGTGCCGCGCTCGCCGCCCATGCGGCCTGCCCGGTCGTCATCGTCCGGCATGACGTCCGTCCGCTCAGCGCGGAGGCGGGCCGGGTTCTCGTCGGTGTCGACGGCTCCCACGATGCCGAACTGGCCCTGCGGTTCGCGTTCGAGCAGGCGTCGTACCGCGGGGTCGGGCTGACTGCGGCGCTTGCCTATCAGTGGCCGGCGTCAAGCGGGCCGGGTGACATGTTGCCGCTGCCGTACGACCAGGACGATCTGCGGGAGGACGAGCAGCGGGCGCTGGCCGAGTCGATGGCCGGGTGGGCGGGAAGGTACCCGGACGTCGACGTGCGGCACACCCCCGTCCAGGGTCGGCCCGCCGCGGTCCTGACCGCGCTGTCGGCGGGCGCGGAGCTGCTCGTCGTCGGCAGCCGCGGTCGTGGCGGCTTCACCGGTCTGCTGCTGGGGTCGGTGAGCCAGGCGGCCATCCGTCACGCTGCCTGCCCAGTCGCTGTGGTCCGGTAGCAGCGGTGTGCGCCGCCGTGACGGGGGCCGTGGACGCCGGCTGCCGGCGGATGATGAGCACGGGGCAGTCGGCGCGGTGCAGCAGCCGCAGCCCGACCGATCCCAGCAGCAGCCCGGCGAATCCGCCGTGACCACGGCTGCCGACGACGACGAGCCGCGCCCGCCGCGACCTGTCGCACAGCACGTCGGCCGCGTCGCCGGCGACGCCGTGGACTTCCCATGGCACCTGCGGATGCCGCTGTCCCGCCGCCGCCACGTGGGCGGTCGCCGCTTCCCCGAGCGTCCGGCGGGTCTCGGCAGTGTCGTACAGCAGCGGCGGCAGACCGACGGCCGGCGGCCCGATCGGCGTCTCGATCGCCCGGACCGCGACCACGTCGCAGTCCCAGCGGGCCGCCTCGATGAAGGCCGACTCCAGCGCGGCATCGGCGGACGGCGACCCGTCGACGCCGACGAGCACGCCACCGGACGGGTCCGCTCTGCCCCGCACGACCACGACCGGGCAGGTCGCGTGGGTGGCGACCTGCTGGGCGACCGAGCCGAGTACCGCGCCGACGGCCTGGTGCCGGCCGCGGGTGCCGACCACGAGCAGCTCCGCGGCGTGTCCGGCGCGGAGCAGGACCTCGGCGGGGTGCCCCAGCGCAGCCTCCGCAGTGACGTCGAGGCCCGCCGCGGCGGCCGCGGCCGCGCGAGCCGCGTCGGCCGCGAGCATCTCGGCCAGCTGCTGGGCGGTCTCGGCCAGGTCGCCGCGCGGCGCGAACACCGCCGGCACCTGCCAGTGGTAGGCGAGCACGACCCGCAGCGACGCACCCCGCCGATGGGCGGCGAGCGCGGCCCATCGCACCGCCTCCAGCGACGGCGTCCCACCGTCCACACCGACCACGACCTGACGGCTCATGACACGTCCTCACCGGCGTCCGGTGCCTCGGTGACGGGCTCAGCGGCGGGCCGGCGCAGGCTCGCCGGCGGCTCGGCCGTCGGCGCCACACCGAACCGCAGCACCAGCTGTGGTTGGCCGGGTGGCTGCAACAGGCTGCGGACCAGCACGCGGGCGCCGGGGATCTCGATGACGTCACTCATCGGCGAGCCCGTCAAGCCCTGCGCGGTCGCGGTCAGCCAGACCGCGCTCACCGCCTCACCGGCGACCAGCCAGTCCACCGGCTCGTCACCGGCGGTGGCCACCACCATGTAGACCGCGCCGGCGTCATCACCATCGCCGGGCGGCAACGCGGCTTCGCCGCCGAGGCCGAAGTCCCGCACCGGTACCGGCCGGGCGGCAGGCCCGGCCACCGTACCGGGTGGTACGCCGTCGCGGGCGTCCGCTCCGCGGTGCGTCCACCGGTGCAGCTCCGCGGCGGCCCGCGCGTCGTGCGCGCCGACCGTCTGCGCGCCCCGGGCGGCATAGCCCAGGTACACCACGTCCTGGTGCGGCAGCTGGTGCAGCCGCGCACCCTCGGACGCAGCGGCTGCCCGCAACCGGGACAGCACCTCGCCAGGCACCGGCACGCCGGCGGCGAACAACCGTCGGTCGGTGTGCCGCAGCTGCATGCTGCGGCACGTGTCGAGGCTCTCCGGTGTCGCGGGCCGCGCCCGGCAGTCGTGGATCCTGGCCAGCAGCGCCGGCCGGGCCCGGTCCGGGAGCCGGTCGACGGCCGGTTCGTATCCGGCGGCCGCGAGGGCGACCCGGGCGTGATGCAGCGCCGCGCCACAGCTGATGGTCATCAGCCGCCCGTGGCGGTCGACGTCCGGCAACCGCCGGTCCAGGTCGGCGTAGAGGTCGAGGACATCGTCGTGCACCTGCCAGCGCCACGGCTGGCTGTTGAGGACCGATGGGGCCAGCCCGGCGTCCCGCGCCGCCTGGTGCAGCACCGTGCTCATCGCGCAGTCCTCCTCAGCTCGGCTCGACGCGTGATGGGTTCCCGCGTGGGCTGCGCTGCCCGGCCGGTCGCGTTTCACGCCCGGCGCGGGACGAAATCACCTCGGCGTTCCCGCAATACGGTTTGCCGCACAACCGGATGCCGGACGCACGATGGACTGGGAACAGCGCCGCAACGGCACAGGGGGTGTGCGATGGCGTACAGGTACGGGCCGGTCGTCGTCGGTGTCGACGGATCACCGGACAGTATCGGTGCCCTGCGGTGGTCCGCCGACGCCGCGTGCCGCTGGAACCGGACCCTCATCGTCGTCACCGCGGTCAGCCACGACGACGACGAGGGCGAAGCGATCGCGGTCCGGGCCGCAGCCGAGGCCCGCCGGTGGCGGGTCGGGATCGAGACCACCGGCCGCGTGCGACGCGGCGAACCGATCGACGTCCTACGCGGTTACGCCGAAGACGCCCGGCTCGTCGTCGTCGGCGGCCGCGGCGCAGGCGGTGGCGGCGGCAGACCCCTCGGGACCGTCAGCGCGGCCCTCGGCGCCCGTGCCGATGCACCCGTGCTGATCGTCCACAACGGGAGCCGTTGGGCGGCAGCTGATGCAACCATGCCCCGGCACGGCCCGGTCGTCACCGGCTTCGACGGCTCCGACTCCGCCCGGCGCGCGCTGCGGACCGCCTTCGAGGAGGCAGCGTCACGCTGCGGCCGCCTGGTGATCCTGCAGGCGTGGCCGCACCCGGGCCTGTGGCGGCCCGGAGATCAGCGCGGCGTCGACCTCCGCGCCGAGGAGACCGCCGTCCACCAGGCGTTGCGCGAGGCGGCAGCGCCCTGGTGCCGGGAGCATCCACTGCTGGAAGTCGAGGTCCGCGGCGAGCCGGGCGATCCCGTCCCGGCCCTCGCCGCCGCGTCGCAATGGGCGTCGCTGCTGGTCGTCGGCACGCGCTGCCCGGCTGACCGGGTGCAACCGACGAGCCCCTCCGTGGCCGCTCAGATCCTGCAGCACGCTGTCTGCCCGGTCCTCGTCGCGCACGGCCCCTGCCATGCCGCCTCGCAGCACTCGGCGCCGGCCGCGGCGGGCCGCGGATCGACGCCGTGATGCCGGCGGACCGGACGCTGTGCGTCGCCGATCATCGGCCGGTGCTCGTCAGCGCGGCGGCCGGCTGCTGTGTGCCGGCTCGATCCGGCAGTCGGACCCGGGGAACAGCAGCGCCTCATGCTCGGTGTCGAGCCAGCGCACGACATATGGTGGTGTGCCGTCCTCGTGCCGCAGCGCCGTCACGACCCCGATGCGTTGATGGTCGCTGACCCGCCGGCCCTCTTCGATGATGCGGTCGCCGATGTGCGCTTTCATGTCTGGCCGCCTTCCGTGTCTACTGTGGCTACCGGGTAGGCCGGAGATTCGTCTTCGGGCATCCCGGCGATCACGCTGCCCCGCATGTCACGGCCTATTCGCCGGCCGCCGGAACTCCACCTGTCGCACCACCCGAGACCTCCGCCGCGCCACGGCGTCCGGTTGTTCAGGTGGGTGCCAGGCCGACCTCGCGCAGCGCCTCGCGGGCCAGTTCGGCGGCGCGTCGCTGCGCTGGGGTGATCGGCTGTTGCAGCAGCAGCAGGACCGCGGTCGCCAGGGCCTCGATACGTCGTTCCATGCACGCTGTTCGCAGTGCGGTGTCGCGGGTGTCAGTGGTCGGCGCCGGTGGCGCCGGAGTGGTGGTCGGCATCGTCGTCGCGCCTCGCTTCCCGATCTCGCGGGTTGCTCCTCATCCCCACTGTCCACGCCCTGACGGTGGTCGTTCAGGGTCTTTGGTCCCGCTCGCCCGGACCGCCGCCCGCGCTTCGGCGGTGACCTGCTCGGCGACCAGGCCGGCGGCCGCCTCGACAGCGGGCGACAGGTGCGTGCCGAAGCCCGTGTCGGCTGCTTCCACGGCGTACACGACCAGCCGTTCGGGAAGTCTCCCCAGCGCGGCGGCCAGGGCGATCGCTTCGCCGGGGTCGGTGGCGTGGGTGCTCGTGGCTGTGCGGTGGTCGGTCTGCAGCCATGGGACGACAAGCCGGTGGATGCGGCCCGGATGCGACGGGTCCGCGGTGATGGCGTCGATGAGGACGGCGAGGCGGCGACGCTGCCACAGCAGGATGAGTGCGCCCGCTTCGCCGTCGCTCTCGGCGAGTGTCGCTCCGGGCAGGCCGGCGGCGCGCAGGCGGTGGATGACGGCGGAGCCGACGCCGTCGTCGCGCCGGTACGGGTTGCCGACGCCGATGATCACCACGTCGGGTCTCATCGGCGCCGCACCCTGAGGTCGAGGAAATGGGTGGCACAGGAGATGCACGGGTCGTAGTTGCGGATGGCGTGTTCACAGGCGGCGGTCAGCCCTGCGTCGTCCAGGTCGAGGCGGTCCTGGACGAGGCGGCGCAGGTCGTCCTCGATCGCCGGCTGGTTCTGCGAGGTCGGTGGGACGATCCTGGCGGTGCGGACGGCACCGTCGGCGTCGAGTTCGTAGCGGTGGAACAGCACACCGCGCGGGGCTTCGGTCGCGCCGTAGCCGGTCGCGGCGCGCGCCGGCACCGGCACGCCGGCCGGCGTCGGCGGCTCGTAGGCGTCGATGATGCGTAGGGCCTCGTCGACGGCGTAGACGAGCTCGACGGCGCGGACGATGATGCTGCGGAACGGGTTGTCGCATCGCCCGTGCAGACCGGCCGCTTCGGCGGCGCCCCGGGCCACCGATGACAGTGCCGTGTGGTTGAGCGCGTACCGGGCGAGCGGACCGGTGAGGTACCGGCCGGCGCCGGCCAGGGCCGCGTGCAGCGCCGTCGAATGCGGCGCCTGCGTCTCCACGATGTGCGACTCGAAGTCGCCGACCGCGAACGCGCGGCCGGTCGACGTGCGAGGCTCGCCGCGGTCGATCGGATACCGGCCCGGATCGGTAAGCGCAAGCAGGGTGTGATCGGTGGTGAAGTCGGGGAAGTCGAACCCGGCGACCCACTCGACGGTGGCCAGGGCGTGCTCGAGCGCGGGACGCAGTGTGTCGCGGGCCAAAGCCTGCAGATCGGCCGGTGCCGGGGCGCGGTGGAACCCGCCGACGCGGACGTTGACCGGGTGGATGGCGCGGCCGCCGACGAGCTCGAGGATGGCGTTGCCGGCCTGTTTGAGCGCCAGGCCGCGTTCGACGGCGGTGCGGTGGTCCCGGGCCATCTCGACCACGCCGGGGTAGCCGAGGAAGTCCGGGGCGTGCAGCAGGTAGACGTGCAGGGCGTGGCTGGCGATCCATTCGCCGCAGTACAGCAACCGCCGGAGCTCGCCGATCGCGGCGCCGACGTCGACGCCGCAGGCGTCCTCGATCGCCGCGCAGGCGCTCATCTGGTAGGCGACGGGGCAGATGCCGCAGATGCGGGCGGTGATGTCGGGTGGTTCGGTGTGGCCGCGTCCGGCGAGGAACGCCTCGAAGAACCGGGGCGGCTCGTAGATGCGCAGCTGCACGCCGGTGACCGTGCCGCCGTCGACGCGCACGTGCAGTGCCCCTTCGCCCTCCACCCGGGCGAGGGCCGAGACGTGCAACGCGCGGTCGTGGCGGTGGCTCACGGCCGCTGCCCCTGTTCGGCGGCGGCCTGGAACTCCGGGCGGGCGACGTGGAAGGTACGGAAGACCCGCCCGACGTCCTGCGGTGACATGCCGTGGGCGCGCAGCGACCCGACGAGGGCGTCGGTGTTGGGTTCGGCCATCGGGCCGAAGCAGCCGTAGCAGCCACGGCTGTATGCGGGGCAGATGGCGCCGCACCCGGCCCGGGTGACCGGTCCGAGGCAGGGGGTGCCGTCGGCGACGGTGATGCATGTGGTGCCGCGGACCTTGCACTCCTGGCAGACGCTGTGCACCGGCAGGCCGGGGCGGCGCTCGGCGAGGACGGCGGCCAGCACCCCGATGAGCTGCCGGCGGTCGATGGGGCAGCCGGGCAGTTCCAGATCGACGCGGACGTGCGCCGAGATCGGCGTGGACTGTTCGAGGGTGTCGATGTACTCCGGTCGGGCGTAGACAAGCGACCGGAACGCTGCCACGTCGGCGAAGTTGCGCAGGGCCTGCACGCCGCCGGCGTTGGCGCACGCGCCGATCGTGACGAGCATCCGCGACTGCTGCCGGATGTCCTGGATGCGCGCGACGTCGGCGTCGGTGGTGACCGAGCCTTCCACCAGTGACACGTCGTAAGGGCCGGGCGCGTCCGCGCTGGAGGCCTCCAGGAAATGGGAGATGTCGAACCGCCGGGCGAGCGGCAGCAGTTCGTCTTCGCAGTCCAGCAGGGTGAGCTGGCAGCCGTCGCAGGAGGCGAACTTCCACACTGCCAAAGTCGGTCGGTCCATCACAGCTCCCTGATCGCCAGCAGCGGCAGCGCACGGTCGCAGCGGGCGACCGGCCCGTCCCGGCACAGCAGCAGCGGCCCGAGCTGGCAATGTCCGCAGTGCCCGGTCCCACAGTGCATGTTGCGTTCCAACGACAGCCACACCCGGTCCGGGGCAACGCCACGCCGGAGGAGGTCGCGGGCGGCGAACCGCATCATCACCTCCGGCCCGCACAGGTAGCCGGCGGTCCGGGCCGGGTCGGTGCGCAGGCCGTCGTAGAGTGCGGTGACCACGCCGACGCGGCCTGTCCAGTCGGCGGCGGCACGGTCAACAGTCGCGAGCACGTCAATATCCGCGGCGCGCCAGGTGTCGTACTCGTCGGGATAGAGCAGCCCGTCGGGGGTTCGGGCGCCGATGAGGACCGCGACCCGGCGGTAGCGTGCGCGGTCGGCGGCGGCGTAGCGGATCAGCGGCCGCAGCGGTGCCAGGCCCAGCCCGCCGGCCACCACGACGAGATCGGCGCCGACCCGGGCCGGCAGTGGCCAGCCCTGCCCGTACGGGCCGCGGACGCCGAGCATCCGACCGGGCTGCAAGGCGTGCAGCGCTGCGCTTGTCGCGCCGACGGCCCGAACCGTGTGCAGGAGGCCGGCCGGGCCGTACCGGCCGGAAACCGAGATCGGCACCTCACCGACGCCGAACGCGTACAGCATCGCGAACTGGCCGGGACGGAACACCGGCAGCGGCCGGTCAACCGGTTCCAGGGCGAGGGTGACGGTGTCGGCGGTCTCGGCAAACCGATCCATGACCCGGTACCGGGCCGGGGTCATCGTGCTCATGCCGGTTCGCGGTACAGGTCCAGCAGCCGCATCCGGGTGGCCTGCATGCGGTCCACGACAACGGCCGTGAACCGCCGGGTCAGCTCGTAGCCGAAGGCCGGATCGGCATCGCACAATCCCCGCACGCCCGGCCCGGCCAGGGCGATGGCCAGGACCGGACCGAGGGTGACCGCGCCGAAATGCCACCGGTACGGCGGGAACAGCCAGGACCAGCCCTGCACCGAGCCGGGGCCGAGGGTCTCGACGATGACGTCGCCACGGCCGGGCAGCCTGGTGTCGAGGTTCACGTACCCGTCACGGATGAGCCACCAGCGGTCGGCCCGGCCGTGCTCCTCGAAGACCCTCGTGCCGGCCGGCAACGGGACCCGGCGGGCCCAGTGCGACAGCCGTTCCACGTACGCCGGCGGCAACCCGGTCAGGAACGGGTGCGCCACCATCAGGTCGTAGGTGCTGCTCATGGCGGGCCTCCCGAGCCGGTTGGCGGGTGGGTGTGCAGGGCCTGCAGCTCGGCTGTGACATCGATGCCGACCGGGCACCAGGCGATGCACCGGCCGCGGCCGACGCACCCGGATTCGCCGAACTGGTCGTGCCAGGTGCCGAACTTATGGGTGATCCACTGCCGGTAGCGGGCGTCGCGGGACCGGCGGACAGGCCCGCCGTGCAGGTGGCTGAAGTCCAGGTCGAAGCACGACTCCCAGGTCTGCCAGCGTTCGGCGTGATCGCCGGTCAGGTCGGTGGTGTCGCTGACGGAGGTGCAGAAGCAGGTCGGGCACACCATGGTGCAGTTACCGCAGGCCAGGCAGCGGTCGGCGACATCGCCCCACTGCCGGTCCTCGCGGTGCGCGGCCAGCAGGGTGCGCAGGTCGGTGTCGGGCAGCGTGCGGCCCATCCGGTCCGCGGCGGCGCGCACCGCGCCCGCGGCGGCGCCGACATCGCCCGGCGTCGCCGTCGTGGACGGCACCTGGCCCAGCAGGGTCTCGCCGGTCGGGGTGCCGGCGGTGGCGAGGTAGGCGCCGTCCCGTCGTTCGGTGAGCACGATGTCGTAGCCGGCGTCCGCCGCGGGGCTGCCGCCCACGGACACGCAGAAGCAGGCCCCGCCCGGCTCGGTGCAGTTGACCGCCACGATGAACAGATCGCTGCGGCGGGCGGCGTACCGGTTGCCATCGCCGAGGACCTGGTCGAGCACGCCGATGGCGCGCAGGTCGCAGGGCCGCACCCCGACGAGCGCCAGCCGGCGCGGCGCCGGCGGGTCGTCGGTCATGGCGAAGTCGTCGCCGGTGCGGGTAGCTGTCCACAGCAGGTCCCGGGCCGGGTGCAGGACCTGCTTCCACGACTGCGGGCCGGAGGTGTGGGTGAACGCCAGCCGCGCGTCACCGGCGTGCAAACGGTAGGTGCCTGCCTCGACCTCGGTCTGCCGCCCGTAGGGCAGTTGTGCCGCTTCATCGATCTCGGCCAGGACGATCGCTTCGTTGCGGACGGTCGGGCCGACGATGGTGCGACCGTCGCCGTGCAAGACCCTGAACAGGGCCTGCAGGTCCGGCAGCAGCACCGGGTGCTCGTCGCTCATCGCGGCCCTCCAGGGGTTGAGCTCGTGCAGTCATGACAACGCCGACGCCGTACGCCGGCCGGGGCGGTTCGGCCCGGCCCTGCGCCGGTCGGCGGCGTCAGCAGATGCGGGGCAGTTGCTCACCGACGAGCGGGTCCACGATCCGGCGACCACCGACGACCGTGCGCAGCACCACCCGACCGGGATGCTCCGCCACCACCCGCCCGACCGCGACCGTGTGCTGACCTTCGACGGTCGACCGCATAGCGGCGAGGAGGCCATCGGCCGCGTCCGCCGCCACGATCGCCGCCAGACAGCCCTCGCCGGCCACGTGCAGCGGGTCCAGGCCGAGCAGGTCGCACGCCGCGGCGACGGGCCCCGGCACGGGCAGCGTCACCTCGTCGATCTCGACGCCCACCCGTGAGGCGACGGCGATCTCGTTGAGTGCCGATGCGACGCCGCCGCGGGTCGGGTCCCGCATCGTGTGCACCGCCGGACCCGCCGTGGCGATCATCGCGACGACGAGCCGGTGCAGGGCCCGGGTGTCCGAGACGATGGCCGAGTCGAACCCCAGGGCTTCGCGGGCGCCGATGATGGCGGTGCCGTGCGCGGCGATCGGCCCGGACAGCAGCACCACGTCCCCGGGGCGGGCGGCGGCTGCGGACACGGCGGCGCCGGGCAGCCGGCGGCCCACGCCGGTGGTGGTCACGAACAGACCGTCGGCGCCGCCGCGCCCGACGACCTTCGTGTCGCCCGTGACGATCCGCGTGCCGGCGGCCTCGGCGGCCGTGGCGGCGGAGGTACAGATCCGAGACAGGTCGGCGACGGGGACGCCTTCCTCGATGACGAAGGCCAACGCGAGCGCGACGGGCGCGGCGCCCATCATCGCCAGGTCGTTGATCGTGCCGTGCACGGCCAGAGTGCCGATGTCGCCGCCGGGGAAGAACAGCGGATCGACCACGTACGCGTCGGTGCTCAACGCGAGGTGGGCGCCGTCGACGCTGAGCAGTGCGGCGTCTTCCGGTACCGCACCGGCCGGGCCGAAGGCGGGGAGGATCACGTCGTGCAGGAGTTCGGCGGACAGTCGGCCGCCGCTGCCGTGCCCGAGGAGCACCGTGCCGGGTCCGGGCCGCGGCGGCGGACACGTCATCCGGGCCGGGTCGGCGACGCTCATCGTGGCCGCCCTTCGCCGGCGTGCAGCGGGGTGCGGCCGGCGGTGTAGAACGCAGCGCAGGTGCCTTCCGTGGACACCATCGGCGCGCCGAGCGGAGAACGGGGTGTGCACTGCCGGGCGTAGGCGGGGCAGGCGGTCGGCACCGCCGTGCCGCGCAGAATGTCCCCGGCGATGCACGCCGGGTGCTCCTGGGCGGCGGGCTCGGTGATCCGGAACCGGCGTTCGGCGTCGTAGGCGGCGAACTCGTCGGTCAGCATCAGGCCGCTGGCGGCGATGGTGCCGATCCCGCGCCAGGCCCGGTCACCGATGCGGAACACCCGCCGGATGGCGTCCTGCGCCGCGGTGTTGCCCGAGCGGCGCACCGCGCGGGCGTACTGGTTCTCGATCTCGGCTCGACCGTCCTGCAGCTGCCGTACGGCCATCAGCACTCCTTCGAGCAGGTCGAGCGGTTCGAAGCCGGTCACCACGATCGGCACCCCGTACGTCGCGGCGATCGGTTCATACTCGGTCCAGCCCATGACGGCACACACGTGCCCGGCCGCCAGGAATGCCTGCACCTGGCAGTCCGGCGCGTCGAGGATCGCCGTCATCGCCGGCGGCACCAGCACGTGGCTGACCAGCATGGAGAAGTTCGTCAGCCCGAGCTGGTGCGCGCGCAGTACCGCCATGGCGTTGGCCGGGGCGGTGGTCTCGAACCCGACGGCGAAGAACACCACGTCACGGTCGGGCCGATCGGCGGCGATGTGGACGGCGTCGAGCGGCGAGTACACCACCCGGACGTCGCTGCCGTGGGCCCGCACCGTGAGCAGGTCGGTGTCGCTGCCAGGAACGCGCAGCATGTCGCCGTAGGAGGTGAACACGACCCGGTCCCGACCGGCGATATCGAGGGCCTTGTCGATGAGCTCGAGCGGGGTGACGCAGACCGGGCAGCCGGGACCGTGGATCATCCGTAGCCCGGCGGCCAGCAGCTCGTCGATGCCTTGGCGCACGATGGTGTGGGTCTGCCCGCCGCAGACCTCCATCACCGTCCACGGCCGGCGGGCGGTGCGCCGGATCTGTTCCAGCAGCTGCCGGGCGAGGACGGGGTCGCGGTATTCGGCGAGGTACTTCACGCGCCTGCCTCCGGGGTGAGCTCGCGTTCCAGGAGATCTCCCATCGCCTGCAGCAGCTGCAGGGTCCGCAGGGCCTCGGCCTCGTCCAGCCGGCTGATCGCGAACCCGACGTGGACCACGACGTACTCCCCGATCCGGACGTCCGGGACGTAGGCAAGGCAGACCTGCCGTTGCACGCCGCCGAAGTCGACGGTGCCCATCGTCAGGCCGCTGCTGTCGTCGACGGCGCTCACCCGCCCGGGCACACCGAGACACATGGGAGTCACCCGTCCTGCAGCTGGGCGGCTGCGACGGCCGCCTGCCCGTAGCTGATCCCGCCGTCGTTGGCCGGGATCTGTTCGTTGACCAGCGGAGTGAGACCGGCGGCGGACAGCCCGGCGATGAGCGCCTCGATGAGGAGTTGGTTCTGCATGACGCCGCCGGACAGGCAGACGGTCGATGTTCCGTGCTCGGCGGCGGCGTCGCTGCACACGGCGACGGTCATCGCGGCGATCGTGGCGTGGAACGCGGCGGCGAGCAGCCCGACGGCGGCCTCGTCCCGCAGCGCCTCCAGCAACGTCAGCAGGGTCGGCACCGGGTCGTACACCACCAGGTCGTCGCGGGTGGCGAGCCGCCACGGCAGCGGCGCCGCACCGGTGTGCCCGGCCGCGAGGGCTTCGAGGGCGGCAGCGGCCTCACCCTCGTAGCCGGCGTCGTCGCGGACCCGGAGCAGTGCGGCGACGGCGTCGAAGAGCCGACCGGCGCTGGACGCCTGCGGGCAGTTGACGCCCGCGGCGACCATCCGGCGCACCGTCGCAACCTCGAGCGGTGGCAGCCGCGCAAGGAACGGCCCGGCCAACCGCCCGGCGCGTGCGAGGGAGGTGTCGTCGAACGCTTCTGCGCCGAAGAGGTAGCCCAGCGCCATGCGGGCCGGCCGGCGCACGGCAGCCGCCCCGCCGGGCAACGGTGCCCGGCCGAATCGGGCCAGCCGCCGGTAGGAGCGCAGGTCGGCCAGCAGCACCTCGCCGCCCCACAGGGTGCCGTCGTCGCCGAGACCGAGCCCGTCGTAGGCGACGCCGAGATAGCGGCCGGTGATCCCGTGCTCCGCGGCGCACGACGCGACGTGCGCGTGATGGTGCTGCACACCGACCCGGCGTACCGAAACCGTCTGGGCGTACTGCGTCGACAGGTAACCGGGGTGCAGATCGTGCACGACCACGGCCGGCTCGACGCCGGTGACCCGCGTCAGGTGCGCCAGGTGGTCGGTGAACGCCGTCATCGTCTCCTGCTGCTGCAGGTCGCCGGTGTGCGGGCCGACGATCGCGGTGCTGCCGCGGGCCAGGGTGAAGGTGTGCTTGAGCTGCGCGCCGACGGCAAGCAGCGGCTCGGGCGCGGCGATCGGCAGGCCGAGTGGGGCCGGGGCGTAGCCGCGGGCCCGGCGCACCAGCGACGGCCGGCCGGCCACGACGCGGGCCACCGAGTCGTCGTACCGCGCCCGGATCACCCGGTCGTGGCCGAGGAATCCGTCCGCGACCCCGGCCAGCCGGTCCACGGCCTCGGCGTCGTCGACCGCGATCGGCTCGTCGGCGACGTTGCCGCTGGTGGCCACCAACGGCCGGTCCAGATCGTGCAGCAGGAGGTGGTGCAGCGGCGCGGCGGGCAGCAACAACCCCAGCGTGTCGGCCCCGGGTGTCACTGTTGCGGCGAGCAGACGGTCAGGGCGGGCAGTCAGCAGGACGACCGGTCGGGGCACGGACGCCAGCAGGGCCGCCTCCGCCGGGCCGACGGGTGCCAGGCGGCCCGCGGCGGTCAGGTCGGCCACCATCACGGCAAATGGTTTCACCGGACGTTGCTTGCGGGCCCGGAGCCGGGCGACGACCGCCTCGTCGGTGGCGTCACACACGAGCTGGTACCCGCCGACGCCTTTGACCGCGACGATCCCGCCGTCACGCAGCAGCGCAACAGCAGCCTGCAGGGCCGGCTCGCCACCCTCGGCGCCGTGACCGCCGGCCGGTCGCCAGGTCAGCTCCGGACCGCAGGCCGGGCAGGCGATCGGTTCGGCGTGGAAACGCCGGTCGGCCGGGTCGCGATACTCCGCAGTGCAGGCGCGGCACATGGCGAAGCGGCGCATGGACGTGACGGCCCGGTCGTACGGCAGGCCGCCGACGATCGTCGCCCGCGGTCCGCAGTCGGTGCAGTTCACGAACGGATACCGGTACCGGCGGTCGCCCGGGTCGAACAGCTCGGCCACGCAGGCGGCGCAGGTGGCCAGGTCCGGCGGCACCAGGCCCGGTCGGTCGTCGAGGCCGCTACGGGGCTGTTCGGCGGACGCGATGACGTGGAAGCCGCTGCCGTGCATCGGCCCGTCCCCGGCCGGTGCACCGATGCGCACCTGACGGAGGCGGGCCTGGGGTGGAGCGTCGGTGCGCAGCCGGGCCGACAGTCGGCGCATCGCGTCGGCGGATCCGGCCGCCTCGATCACGACGAGGCCACCGTCGTTGCGGACCCAGCCGTCCAGACCCAGTTCCCGGCCGAGGCGATACACGAACGGGCGGAACCCGACGCCCTGCACCGTGCCGCCGACCTCGATGCGCCGCGCCACCCGGCGCGCTGCCGCCGCAGTCCCGCGCATCGCGCCTCCAGCCAGCCGGTCACCTCGTGCAGCCCAGTCTCGTCCGGGCCGCTGCCGGTCGGCGGCTGTTTCGGGCCGGGCTCACCCCGCTTTCCCCCGCATCAGCGGCGAGCTCCCGGTCACGCCGGCCTGTCCGACCGCACCGGTGGTTGGTTCCTGTGTGGCGGGGCAGGTACCGGCAGTACCGATCAGCACCGTCCGAGAGGAGCGCACCATGCAGACCCAGCAGCACCCGGCCCGCGACGATCCCGCCCATGGGTTCACCGTCGCAGCGGTCTGCCGGCTCCTCGCCCGAGCCGCCGTCGCCGCCGTCCACGCGCCGTCGGTCCTCAACACCCAACCATGGCGCTGGCGGATCGAACACGACACGGCTCTGCTGTACGCCGACCGCGACCGCCGGTTGCCGACCATCGATCCGGACGGGCGGCTGCTCACCCTCAGTTGCGGTGCCGCCCTGCACCACGCCTGCGTCACCCTCGCCGCCGAGGGCGCCGACTTCGCTGTCGAGCCGCTGCCCACCGACCGCGGCCCCGATGCGATTGCCGTGGTGCATTACCGCGGGCCCGCGCTACCGCCACCACTGGCCTAGCCGCTCGCCGACGCGATCATGGCACGCCGCTCCGACCGGCGACCATTCGCCGCCCGGCCCGTGCCCGACGAAGCGCTCAACCCGCTGCGCAGCGCCGCCGAACGCTGCGGCGCGCACCTGCAGGTCGCCTGGGCCCGGGACCTGGGCGACATGGCGGAGGCCGCCGCTCAAGCCGCCCAAGCCGCGCTGACCGACCCCGCCTACCGCGCGGAGCTCGCCGCCTGGCTCCGCCGACCCGGCGAAGGCCATGACGGCGTGCCCACCGACACGCTCAGCACCGGCGGCCGGCGCAAGGTACCGCTACGCGACTTCACCGCCACCGGCTACCCCAGTGGGCTGCACAGCACCAATGACCTCGACGACCAGCACGCCCGCTACGGCATCATCGTCACCGACGGCGACGGCCCCGGCGACTGGCTGACCGCCGGCGTGGCGCTGTCCGCCGTGCTCCTCACCGCCACCGCCGAGCAGCTGGCCACCTCCACGATGAGCGACCTGGTCGAACACGGCACCGCCCGGCACACCGTCCGCCGGGTCCTCGGCGGCGTCGGCTACCCCGCGATCGGCGTCCGGATCGGCGTCCCGGCCGACGACACGCTGCCGGCCCGCGCTCCCCGCCGACCAGCGGCCGAGGTCATCGAGGTCGTCGCCGATCCGCCGTCTCCCTCTGCCGGGTGCGCCGGCGCGCCCACCAGACGGCCGCCCCGGCGATGAGCAGCACCACGCCGAATCCGGCCGCGACCGTCGGCACGCCCAACCGGGCGACCGCGTCGGCCAGGCTGCCCTGGACCGCGAGCGCGGCACCGACCACCGTGTCGTCGGGTGAGCCGCCGCGTAGTACCCGGACTTCGTACCACCCGTAGTAGGCGACGTAGAGGCCGGCGACCGCCACCACCACCCCGCCCGCCCGGGAGATGAGCGGGGCCAGGCGGCGCATCCGGGCGATCACCGATTCGCGCGCGAGCGCCAGGCTGATGGCGGCGGTACCGACGACCATGCCCATCCCCACCGCGTACCCCACGAACAGCAGCACCGCCGCGCCGAGGGAGCCGGCCCGGAAGGCCGACACCACGATCGCCAGGAACGGCCCGACGGTGCAGCTCAGCGACGCGAGGGCGTAGCCGGCGCCGAAGGCCACCATCGACACCACGGAGCGGGTGACCGCCGGGCCCCGCCCGGCCAGCCAGCCGATGCCGGGCAGATGGCGCCCGGCGAGCAGCCACAGGCCGAGCCCGCTCACCGCCAGGCCGAGCACGATCGTGAACCACGGCAGGTGCTCCTGCACGGTGCCGGCCACCGGCGCCAGGACCAGCCCGAACAGTCCGAACACCGCGACGAACCCGGTCACGATCCCCGCGGTGCTCGATGCCGCCCGCGCCACCGCGGCCGCTCGCGACCGCTCGCCGTCACCTGTCACGAGCACGGTGAGGTACACCGGCAGCAGTGCGAACCCGCAGGGATTCAGCGCCGCGAGGGTGCCCGCGGCGACCGCGAGCGCGAGCGGCACGTCACCCATGGCGTTCAGGAGGCGTCTCGGCCCGGTGCGCGGTCACCGGCTCTCCAGCAGCGCCGCCACCCTGTCCGGAATTTCGTCCGGCTGCAGCGTGCCGTGGCCGGTCACCCGCCCCGAGGCGTCGATCAGCACGAACGTGCTCTGTGCCGTGATGCCGAAGTGCTTCCACACGACACCCGGCTCGTCCGACAGGTTGGTGATCGACTCGATCTTCGCCAGCCGGACGAACTCCGGCATCGCCTCCGCCTTGTCCAGCCCGGCGACACCGACGACGGCCACCCGGTCACCGAAGCGTTCCGCGGCCGCCCGCACGCCCGGCGCCTGCTGCAGGCACACCGGGCACCAGGGCGCCCAGAACCACAGCACGACCGGCTTGCCGGCGAGCGATCGGCCGTCGAACGCCTTGCCGTCCAGCGTGGTCGCCGAGAAGTCCAGCGGCGCGCTGCTCGCCTTCGGCGCCTGAGCTGCCGGTGTGGTACCGCCCCCACCCGCCCCGCAGCCGCTGACGAACAGGATCCCGACGACGAACAGCAAACCGAGCCGACGCACCATGATGGCCACTCCGTCCGCGCTACAAGGGCGGGCCAAGCATACGACCGGCCCGGAGGACCACACCCTTACAGAACGATGAACGCGGCAGCGCCGATGGGGTTGACACGCCCGCTTCGAGCACCCGGCCGAACGGCAGTTCCGCAGCCGGGCGGCGGGAAAGAATGTCGGCGGGGATGTCGAGAACGACGACGGCGGCTCCGACTGAGGCCCGACGCCCGCGACGCGGGCACGACGAAACGGAGGAAACCCGGCGTGAAGTACATGATCATGATGTTCGGCGGACTCGGCGCCTCACTGGCCGAGCGCAGCCCCGACTGGATCGAGCGGATGCAGGCCGCCATGATGCGGATGGACACCGAGCTGCGCACGTCCGGCGAGGTCGTGGAGAGCCGCCACCTGACCGACCCCACCCAGGCGACCACCGTGCGGTTCGCCGACGGCGCGCCCGCCGCGACCGACGGGCCGTTCGCCGAGATCAAGGAGTCCCTCGCCGGATACTGGATCCTCGACTGCAGCCACGAGCGCGCGCTGCAGATCGCGGCGCAGGTCGTCGCCGTCACCGAGTATCCGATGGAGGTCCGCCGCGTCATGGACGAGCCACCCGCCCAGGACTGAGCCGCCGAGGATTGACGATGACCACAGCGATTGAGGACCTGCTGCGCGGGCTGGCGCCGCAGGTCCTCGGCGTGCTCGTCCGCCGACACGGGCAGTTCGACGCCTGCGAGGACGCAGTACAGGAAGCGCTGCTCGCCGCCGCCGTCCAGTGGCCGGCCGACGGGATACCCGAACGGCCCACGGCGTGGCTGTGCACCGTCGCCGCCCGGGCACTTGTCGACACATGGCGCACCGACAGCGCCCGCCGCCGCCGCGAGGCCGCCGCCGCGGTCGACCCGGCCAACGAGCCACCGGACAATCCGGACGACACCCTCACCGTGCTCCTGCTGTGCTGCCACCCGGTCCTGTCCCCACCGTCACAGCTCGCCCTCACCCTGCGCGCCGTCGGCGGGCTGAGCACCGCGCAGGTCGCCGCGGCGTTCCTGGTCCCGGAGGCGACGATGGCCCAGCGGATCAGCCGCGCCAAGCAACGAGTCCGCGACGCCGGCGCGCGCTTCGCACTGCCCGGCGCCGCCGAGCTGCCCGCCCGGCTCACCGTGGTCGCGCACGTGCTCTACCTGCTGTTCAACGAGGGCTACACCGATCTGCACCGGCCCGACCTGGCCCGGGAGGCGATCCGTCTCGCGCGGCTGCTCCACCGGCTGCGGCCCCGCGACGGCGAAGCCGCCGGGCTGCTCGCCCTGATGCTGCTCACCGACGCCCGCCGCACCGCCCGCACCGACCCCGACGGCATGATCGTGCCGCTCGCCGAGCAGGACCGCCGCCGTTGGGACACCGCGGCGATCGCCGAAGGACAGGCGTTGCTCGCCCGCACCCTGGGCGCCGGGCCCATCGGGCAGTACCAGATCCAGGCCGCCATCGCCGCCGTGCACGACGAAGCACCGACCGCCGCCGACACCGACTGGCCGCAGATCCTCGCGCTCTACGACGTCCTGCACCGCGTCGCCCCCGGTCCGCTCGTCACCCTCAGCCGCGCCGTCGCGGTCGCCGCCGTGCACGGCCCCGTCGCCGGCCTCGCCGAGCTCGGCACCCTCGACCACGACGGCCGCCTCAGCCACACCCACCGCCTCGACGCCGTCCGCGCCCACCTGCTCGAACTGGCCGGCGACCCGGCCGCCGCCCGCGACTGCTACCTGCGCGCCGCGCGGATGACCGCCAGCCTGCCCGAGCGGCGGTACCTCACCCGGCGGGCGGCCCGCCTGCCGGGCCCTCCAGGAGCGATCTGAGCCGAGCCCCTTCGAGGTCGGCAAGACCTGTCCGGGGCGCTCATCGTGAACGTCGCCGCCCGCATCGCGTCCAGGAGTGCGCCGTCGGTGCGTGGCCGACAAGCAGCACACATCGGTCGGAGACCATCCCTATCGGACAAGGTCAAACACGTTGAGCGGCCGGGCGATGGAGGCCCGGCCCACCGCCTGTAACCCCGTTCCGTATCAGCAAGCGCACCCAGTTGTTCCTACGGAAGGGAATCACAGCATGAGACCACCTCTCCTCCCGGCGGCCCTGGCCGCCATCGCGGCCGCCGTCATCGCGGCGCCGTCGGCGGCCGGCGCGGCCGGCACGGGGTCCATGTGGTCGGTGGTGAAGAGCGTCAACGTCACCACCGGTACCTTCGCCCATAACGAGCTGGTGAGCGTGTCCGCGCTGTCCGACACCGACGTGTGGGCGGCCGGGTTCTCCAACACGTCCACCAGCAGCCACAATGACCGGCCCCTGATCGAGCACTGGAACGGCACCGCCTGGACGGTGACCCCGGCCGGCGCCGCCGACATCATGCTCCGCGGCATCAGCGCCGACGCGGCCGACGACGCCTGGGCCGTCGGCGAGTCGTTCGACGGTCAGGCGCTGCTGGCCGAGCACTGGAACGGCGTTGCCTGGAGCAGCGTCGCCCTGCCCGTGCCGCCGGACTCGCTGCGCGCCTCCATCCAGGGCGTGACCGCGCTGTCGCCGGCGAACGCGTGGGCCGTGGGCTGGTACTCGAACAGCTCGCTCAACCTGCCCCTGATCGAGCACTGGAACGGCAGCGCCTGGTCGGTCGTACCCGACGTGCCGCGCCAGGTGGCGGAGTCCAACTTCCTGCACGCCGTCACGGCGGTGTCGGCCGACGACATCTGGGCCGTGGGCGAGTACTTCCAGGGCGGCTCCGCCACGCTGCTGCTGCACTGGAACGGCACGGCCTGGTCGGTGGTCAAACCGGCCCAGCTGGGCACCGGGGAGAGCAACGCGTTCCCGGTCGCGGTATCGGCCGTCGCCGCCGACGACGTCTGGGCCACCGGTCAGCGTTCCCGCACCGGTGACGACGGCGTGACCCGCGCCGAGCCGTACGCCATCCACTGGAACGGCACCCAGTGGACCGAGGTCGGCACGCCACTGCCCACCACGCCCAGCGCGGCGTTCGCCTTCACCGGCGTCGCCGCGGTGTCCGGAAACGATGCATGGGCCGTCGGGATCGACGGCAGCGGCGCCTTCGCCGAGCACTGGGACGGCACCGCCTGGACCCGCGCCGCACTGCCCGCACTCGGCACCGCCGGCAGCGCGCTGTTCGGCGTGGCCAGGAGCGGCCCGTCGAGCCTGTGGGCGGTCGGGGACAACCACCCGAAGAGCGGCCTGAGCACGCAGACGCTCACCCTGCACACGACGCAGGGCTGACCCGGCCCGGGGCGCCGGAGTCGCTCGCCGGCTCCGGCGCCCCGTCCGCGTCGCGGGAATGACACAGGGCCCGGTTGGGTATCGCCTTCTCGCGGGGCAGGAGCGCCAGGAAGGAGTGCCGGTGGGGCAGCCGACGCAGGTCGCAGACATCCAGGCGGGCGGGCACGCCTGCCTGACGTTCAGCGACCCTGACGAGCGTCTCGACCTGCTCGCCGTGTTCGTCGCCGCCGGGCTGGACGAGGGGCAGCGGGTACTCTGTTTTACCGATGCCGTCGCACCGGACGCGTTGACCGATGAGCTCGGCCAGCGCGGGATCGAGGCGGCCGACGCGGTCGGCCGTGGTCAGCTGCGGATCACCGACTGCGCGTCAGCGTGGCTGGGGGTGGACATCGGGACGGCGCAACACATGGGTGAGGTGCTCAGGGTGCAATTGCGAGCCGCCGCTGATGACGGCTATGCCGGTCTGCGGGTCTCCGCCGACATGAGCTGGGCGGTCCGGCCGCATACCGCCGCGCACGAGCTGCTGCGCTTCGAACGCGACGTCGCCGACGGGTACCGCGACGGTGTGGCCGACGGGCGGCTGACCACGCTGTGTGAGTATGACCGCGGCAGCTTCGACCCCGTCACGCTCGCCTTCGCCGCCGACGTGCACAGCCAGGCCGTCGCCGCGCAGGTCTACCACGAGGACCCGCTGCTGCGGATCTGCCGCCAGTACCGCCCGGCCGGCATCCGCGCCGCGGGCGAGCTGGACTCCGGCCACCTGGAGCAGCTGCGTACCGCGCTGGCCGAGACACTGCGCCTGGACGAGCACCCGCACGTGAACCTGCGCCGGGTGCGCTACCTCGACGCCGCCTGCGCCGCGGCGATCATCCAGGCCGCCCACGAACTTCCCGCCGCCCGGACCATGCACGTGTCGTGCGGGACGCTGCCCGCCACGGTCCTGCGCCTGGCGGGCGCGGTTGACGTTCCCGGCCTGCGGGTACGCGTGACGCCGTGACCGCGCCCGAACCACCCCGGCCGAGCACCGGGCCGTCGTCGGCGAACGCCGCGGACACCGAGCGGGCGCCGGCACCGACGGTGGAGCTCGAGCAGCCGTTCGCCGTCGGCGACCTGTACACCGTGCGCGCCGCGGTCAGCGCCCACACCGACGCGGCCGGCCTGCCGCAGCCCACCATCGACGCGCTGCTCATCATCGTCGGTGAACTGACCGGCAACGTCCTGCGCCACGGCGGCGGCGCCGGCCGGTTGACCGTGTGGCGCACCGGCAGCGACATCATCTGCCAGGTCAGCGACCACGGCCCGGGCATCACCGACCCCGACAACGCCGGCCGCACCCCGGTGCCGATCACCGCCCTCGGCGGCCGCGGCCTGTGGATCGTCCGGCAGCTCGCCCGTCACCTCGACATCGTCACCACCCCGCACGGCACCACCATCACGGCCACCATCCCGCTCGATCAGCCGGCAGCCGATACGGCGGACTGACGGCCGATCCGCGGGCTCACCGCGTGCTTGGCGCTCAGCAGGGGCCGCTCCGGTCGGGGATCCGCGGTCAGCGGTCGGCGGTGGCGATCGTCAGGGCCACCTCACGGTCGCCCCGGAGCAGGCGCAGCGTCGCCGTGGCGCGCGCGGCCGCGAGGGCGGCGTGCAGCGACGCTCCATCGCGGGTCGGCCGGTCGTCGACGGCGACCAGCAGATCGCCGGCGGCGACGCCGGCGAGCGCCGCGGCGGTGCCCGGCGACACCTCGAGGACCAGCAGTCCGGCCACGTCGGAGAGGCCCACGGCGGCCCGCCGGGCCCGGGCGAGCGGGGCCGGCTCGAGCAGCAGGCCGAGTGGCCGGGCCGCGTCGACGGTGTCGCGCTCGAGCGACGTCAGCAGCCGGCGCAGGAGGCCGGCGAGCTGGTCGCGTTCGCCGTCGTCGAGGGCGGAGAGCAGGCGGTCCTCGTTGCGCAGGTGCACGGGGGCGACGTCCTCGAAGAGGCGATGGCCCTGTTCGGTGAGGCCGATGAAGGTGACCCGGGCATCACGCTCGTCGCGCTCGCGCGCGACGATGCCCTTGTTGACCAGGCGGTCGATGCGCACGCTGACGGTGCCCGACGTCAGCCCGAGCCGGGTCATGAGCCGGGCCTGCGGCAGCCGGAAGGGCTCGCCGCAGCGGCGCAGGGTGACGATGACCTCGAAGTCGGCCGGGGTGAGGTCGTAGCGGTCGAACACGGCGGCCAGCTCGGTGTCGAGCCGGGCCCGCAGCCGGCCGATCCGGGTGACGATGCCGACCGGCCGCACATCGAGGTCGGGACGCTCGACCTTCCACCCGTCGATGATCTCGTCGACGGAGTCCCGCTCACCAGCCATGACGCAAGCGTAAATCAGTACCGCTCGACGGGAATGCTTGAATTCAAAGTTTGTTACATGCACTATCAGCGCGAACCCGAGGAGCATCATGATCAGCAATGGCGACAGCCACCACATGCGCACCGATCAGATCGGCACCCGACGCAAGCACGTCGTCATCGTCGTGGCGAACCCGGCGACCAACCAGCACGGATGGCCTGTCGGGTTCTGGGCGGCCGAGCTCACCCACCCCTACTACGAGCTGACCGAGCGCGGCATCGACGTGACGATCGCGAGCCCGGACGGCGGCCGCGTCGAACCGGACGCGCTGTCGGACCCCCGCGACCCGAGCCGCTGGTCGGCTGAGGACCTGATCTCCATGGGCTTCCTCAACACACCCGAGCTGGCCGCCAAGCTCGCCGACACGCCCGCGGTCGCCGACCTCGACCTCGACCGGTGCGACGCGCTGCTGGTCGCCGGCGGCCAGTCGCCGATGTTCACCTACCGGGGCCACGCGGGCCTGGCCGGGGCGATCCGGACCGTGTACGAGGCCGAGAAGCCGGTGGCCGCCTACTGCCACGGCCTGGCCGCCCTGGTCGACCTGCGGCTCTCCTCGGGCGAGTACCTCGTGGACGGGCTGACGGTGACCGGCTTCAGCGACGTCGAGGAGGAGTACGGCAACGCCGCCACCGGCGTCGAGATCATGCCCTGGCGGCTGGAGCCGGCCCTGCGCGAACGCGGCGCGAACTACGTCTCGGCCGGCCTGTTCAAACCGTTCGCCGTCCGGGACGGCCGGCTCGTCACGGGCCAGCAGCAGTACTCGGGCCGGCGCGTGGCCCACCTCATCATCGACATGCTCGGCGTCTGAGACCCGCCACCAGGAGGCACCGCATGGATCTGCTCGTCATCGGCGCCGGCCCGGTCGGCCGCGCCCTCGCCCGCCCGTGGTCCGCGGCCGGACACGCCGTGAGCGTCGCCGTCCGCGACCCCGACGATCGCAAGCACGACGCCTACCGCGCCGAGCACCGCCTCGTCGGCACCGGCGAGCTGCCCCCGGCCGACGCCGTCGCGATCGCCGTACCAGGGGCGCAGCTGCCCGCCCTGCTGGAGGCCAACGGCCCGCAGCTCGACGGCCGCCTCGTCATCGACGCGACGAACACGCCCGGCGGCGCGCGCATGCATCAGCTGCCGCTCCTCGCCCAGCGGCTGCCCAGCGCACGGCTCTTCCGCACCTTCACCATCACCGGCTGGGAGAACTTCGTCGCCGACGTCGCCGGCGAACGGCCCGACATGCTCTATGCCGGGCCGGACGGCGACGATCGCGCCACGGTCGAGCGCCTCATCACCGACGTGGGGCCACGGCCGTTGTGGCTCGGTGACGGACCGGCCGCCGCCGACGCCCTCGACGGGCTCACCCGGGTCTGGTTCGCCCTTGCGATGGGCCGCGGTCACGGCCGGCACCTCGCATTCCGGGTCCTGGCCCCGCAGCCGAAGCCCGCGTGATGCAGCCGGAGCGGCTGAGGACCCTCGCCGACGGCATCTTCGCGATCGCCCTGACGCTGCTGGTGCTCGAACTGCCGGTACCCCTGCACAGCACCGACCTGGGGCACGACCTGCTGCCGCAGTGGCCGTTCTACGCCGCCTACGTCGTCTCCTTCGTCACCCTGGGGATCGTCTGGATGAACTACCACGCCCTGCTCGACGGGGTCGGCACCGTCGACCGGGCACTTGTCGAACTGAACCTCCTCCTGCTGCTCTTCGTCGCGGTCGTGCCCTGGCCGACGGGCCTGCTCGCCGAGTACCTCCGCGAGCCGGACGGCCAGAGCAGCGCCGCCGCGATCACGTACGGCGCGGTCATGACCGCGATGTCCGGCACGTTCACCCTCATCTGGATACGGCTCGCCCGGGCCCGGGACCTGCTGCACCCACGGGCCCGGACCCGCCTGCGCGGCGCGCTGCGACGCTCCGCCGTCGGCCCGGCCGCCTACGCCGCGAGCACCGTCATCGCGGTGTTCAACGCGACGACGGCCTTCGTGCTGTTCGCGGCGGTCGCCGTGTACTTCGCCCTGTCCGCCCGGCGCCGCCCGACCGAGCCCGCACCTGGGTGAGCGTCCGGATCGCCCGGCCCGAGCCGCGGCCGCACCGGAGGTCTCCGGTGCGGCCGCGTAACTTTCATCGGTGGCGAGCAGGATCGGACGGCTCCCCGGGGCCCGGCCCCGCGGGCCGGACGGCAGGCCGCGGTGGCGCGAGCGCCGCCCGCCCGGCGAGTGCGCGCGGCACGCTCGCGACCTTCATTGACGCTCATTGTTGTTAGCGCTAACATCGCCAGCCAGTCATCACGCTCGCGCAGGTCATGGCCGCTGGTACCGGCGGCTCGGCGACGCTCGCAGGCCGCATCGGCGCTGTCGGCGCCCGGGTGGCCGGCCGTTGCCGGCCAGATCCCCGGTCCGGGCCGCGGAGGGGCGTCGTCTCACGTCGAGGAGTCCGCATGGTTGTTATGGGTACCCCTGAATCGGGCGGCGCGGAGCCGTCGGCCCGGTCCGATACGCGTCGCCGCGTCCCGCGGCGGCGCCGGTCGGTCGCGGAAGTGATCGCGGTGCTGCTGCTGGTCGCGGTCGGGGGCTGGTGGGTCGGTGCGCGCACGGCCGGGCCGGCGTACGCGCTGGGCAACGGTCTGGCACTCACCCCGCCGATGGGGTGGAACGACTGGAACTCCTACGGTTGCAGCGTCTCCGACTCGCTCATCAGGCAGACGGCGGACAAGTTCGTGTCCTCGGGGCTGGCCGCGGCCGGATACCAGTACGTCAACATCGACGACTGCTGGATGCAGCACAGCCGTGACTCGTCCGGCAACCTGCAGCCGGACTTCGCCAAGTTCCCCAGCGGCATCTCGGGCGTCGCCGCGTACGTGCACTCGAAGGGCCTGAAACTCGGCATCTACGAGGACGCCGGCACCGCCACCTGCGCGGGCTACCCGGGCAGCCTGGGGCACGAGGCGCAGGACGCGCGGCTGTTCGCGTCCTGGGGCGTCGACTACCTCAAGTACGACAACTGCAACAACGCCGGGCAGACCAGCCAGCAGCAGTACATCGCCCGCTACACGGCGATGCGCGACGCGCTGGCGGCGACCGGGCGGCCGATCGTGTTCAGCATCTGCGAGTGGGGCTCCAGTTCCCCGTGGACGTGGGGCGCCAACGTGGGCAACCTGTGGCGCACGACCGGCGACATCAGCGCGTCGTTCTCCAGCATGCTGTCCATCTACCGGCGCAACGTGACGCTCGCCCAGTACGCCGGCCCCGGCGCGTGGAACGACCCGGACATGCTCGAGGTCGGGCGCGGGATGTCCACCGAGGAGGACCGCACCGAGTTCAGCCTGTGGGCGGAGATGGCCGCGCCGCTGCTGGCCGGCAACAACCTGGTCACCGCGAGCGCCACCACGCTGTCCATCCTGGGCAACAAGGCCGTGATCGCGGTCGACCAGGACCCGCTGGGCAAGCAGGGCCGGGAGGTCAGCTCCTCCGGCGGCCTGCACGTGCTGACCAAGCCCCTGTCCAACGGGGACGCCTCGGTGGTGCTGTTCAACGAGAACTCCGGGGCCGCGACGATCAGCACCACCGCGGCCGCGGTCGGCAAGACCGGCTCCGCGACCTACACCCTCAACGACCTGTGGACCGGGGCCGTCAGCAGCACCACCGGGACGATCAGCGCGAGCGTCCCGGGGCACGGGGTGGTCATGTACCGGATATCGGGCGGCAGCAGCAGCCCGTCGCCGTCGCCGAGCGGCTCCGCGTCGCCCAGCCCGTCACCGTCGTCGTCCGGTTCCGGCGTGCCTGTCGCGTGCCGCGTGTCGGATGTGATCAGCAAGTGGGACACCGGGCTGACCGCGAACATCACGATCACCAACAGCGGCAGCGCGACGCTCAGCGGCTGGTCGCTGGTCTTCACCCTCCCCGGTGGACAGACGATCAGCAACGGGTGGAACGCGACATACAGCCCGTCGAGCGGACAGGTGACGGCGACGAACGTCAGCTACAACGGCACGCTGCCCCCGGGCGGCTCCACGACCATCGGCTTCCAGGCCACGCACACCGGCAACGCGGCCGCCCCGACCGCCTTCGCCCTCAACGGCGCGCCCTGCGCCGTCTCGTGAGCGACACCACGCCCCTTCGGCAGCACCCGGCACCCACCGCCGACGTGTAGGCAGAACGGCCGGGAAGAGACGCACCGCCGGTCAGCCCGTCCCAGGCCGGGACGGGCTGACCGCGCACGGCTTCGCGACCCGGTGACCGACCGGGAGCGCAAACATGGCGATTGCCGGTAGCTGCCGGTAGATCGGTCCGAGCATCACGAGGACGCGCCGGGTCGCGGGCCGGCGGGTGCGGCGGGCGGGGCCGGCCGCGATGCGCGATGCCGGCCGGCTTGCCCGGGGTGCGCGGATGCCTGGCCGGCGTGTGGGTCGAGTGGTGATTCGGTGCCGTTGATGACGGCTTGGGCGGTGTCGGCGAGGCGGCGGTTGCGGTTGCGGGCGCTGCCGCGCAGGATGTCGAACGCGTCAGGCAGGCTGACGTGCAGGCGTTCGGCGATCAGGCCTTTGGCCTGTTCGATCAGGACGCGGCTGTTGAGCGCGGTCTGCAGCTGTTCGGTGAGCACGTCACGGTGGTGGATGGCCCGTTGCTGCAGCAGCCCGACGGTGGCGATGTCGGCCAGGGCCTGCCCGATACGCAGCTTCTCAGCGTCGAGTGGTCCGGGTGCGACGGTGAAAAGGTTCAGCGCGCCGAGGACGTCGTGGCGCAGCCGCATGGGCAGGGCGTGCACGGCGGCGAAGCCGACCTCGGCGGCGGCGGCGGTGAACCGGGGCCACTGCCCTGCGGTGGGCAGGTCCACGACGGACACCGGCGTGGCGGTGCGGAAACAGTCAAGGCACGGGCCCTGGTCGGTCTGCAGCTGGAACAGCTCCAGCAGGCGGGTGCGTTCCGAGGACGCGGCCACCACCTGCAGGGTGCCCTGCCCGTCGGTGAGCAGCAGCCCGGCGGCGTCGACGTCGAGCAGTTGCACACACCGCACGGTCAGGGTGTGCAGAAACTCGAGCAGGTCGAAGTCGTCGACGAGCGTGTCGGCCATTTCCACGAACGCGTCGGCTAGCAGGGGCTGGACCATCTCATGACACCTTCGTTATCTCATCGGACGACGGTTGGTGGGGTGCGGATCGTGCACGGCGGCGCTCAGGCGTCCCCCGCGCCGGCCACAGTCTCCGCGTCGGGGTGGAACCGCAGCCGCCGGGCCACGACGCTGGCGGCCACGTCGCGCAACCGCTGGTCGTTGGCGTAGGCGTAGGCGCGCAGCCGGATCAACGCCACCGTGGCGCTGACCCCGGCCTGCGCGATGATCATGCCGGTGGCCTGGTGGACCTCCGGGTGCTGCAGCGCGGCTCCCTCAGGCCGGCGATCGGCGGTCCAGGCCGTCGCGGCGTCCAGCAGCAGCGCGCACGCGGTGTCGGCCAGCAGCAACGTGTCGGCCAGCTGGTCGGGCTCCAGCGCCCCGGCGTCGGCCCGGTAGAGATCCATGACGCCCACATGGACCCCGCCGACCTGCAGGGGCAGCGCGAACGCGGCATGCACCCCGGCGTCGAGGGCGGCCGGCGCGAACACCGGCCAGCGCGCCTGCCAGGCGTCGTCGCCCAGGTCACCGGCGAGCGCGGGACCGTCGGCCAGGCCGTCCACGCCAGGCCCTTCACCAAGCGTGGTGGTCAGCTCCTCCATGTCCCGGGCGACCAGGTCGCTGGTGTACAAGGTCTCGCGGGGCGACGCGGCGAGGACCACAGTGATCGCGGCGGCATCCACACCACTGGCCGTAATACTCACCGCCCCCACATGCTCAACCGTCGCGGCACCACCGCGGGCCTGCTCAGCCACGAGCGTCCACAGACGCATCCGACGATCAGGGGTCACCGGGGCCCCCCGACGCCGGCCGCCGGGCGGGCCCGGTCGGGGTGACCGGGTGGCATGAGCCGGCCGGCATGCACCTGGCGTATCACGATGTGGAGTTCTGCTGCGCGGGCATCGGCAGGAACCCAGCAAGCGATCGCTGCTGCGGGACCTGCGGACAGCGTGACGGCGGATGTCGTCACAGCCAATGCGGTCATGGATCCACGCCCCAAACGGGGGGACACGCCGGGCATCTCGGCAGGGTGGACATCGCTGCTGAAACGCCGGACATCACTGGTCATCAACCGCAAGGGTCTGGGCGGTGGCGTGGGACACGGATTTCGACAGAGTCAGCCTGCGCAATCCGATACCTGCTTTCACGCTACGCCAATCACGCACCGGCGCACAGGTCCAGACGACCCGGACACCACACCGTCTGAAGGTAATGTTCTCGTCGGCCCCCCTGCTCACCGTGTCCATCTCGCCGGCCCCACTGCCGGACCGGCGCCGTCGAGCGTAGGGTGGAGCTACCGCTCTGGTCCCCGGTGGCCGTCCGATGCGCGCCCATGCATTCCACACCGCAGCTGCCGTGCCCGGATGCCGTCCCCGCCGCCGCCACACCCTGACGTTCCGCCGCGGCACACGCCGCCGACGGCGAGACCGGCCACGTCCGCGGTCTCAACATCGACGAAACCATGCAGCGCGACGTCACCAGGCAACACGTCGAGAAGCTGCCACCCATTCACCGATCGCGCAGCGCATCGCCGCATTCGAACGCATGACACAAGGTCTGTCGGTGCAGTCCGGGGAAAGCCCCGCGCGCGCCTCGGTCGGGAGTTGACATGATCATATTGGTACTGATCGCGGTGGTAGCCTTCACCAGCTGGGTCGTCCGCATGCACGCGCCCGGCGCCTTCCGCCCAGCACCGGCGTCCGACGCCCAGCCCCGCCATCAGAACCCGGCCCGCTGCTGCGCCCTGTCGGACGACGAGCCCACCGGCAGCCATGCCGAGCCTCTGGCCTGGACCGCACTGGACGACCACCAACTCAACCGGCTCCTCAAAGACTCGTCGCCCTGAACCGCACCCGGTGCCGAGCCGGGGCGAAACGTTCGTCAGCATCGCCCATCGTCACGAGTCGGCGCCGGCCGGATCGTCGCTGTCATCGTCCGGATCTGTGCGGCTCGGCGCCGTCACCACGAGCCCAGGCCGCCGGACATTGATGGTCCGGCTCGCGAGAGATCCACGGCGCAGGTCACGTTCCCCGGACAGCGACGTGGTGACGGTTGCGCCGCAGCCAGCGGATCACCTCGTCGGCGCCCCAGACGATGATCGGGAACGGGGCGATGACCGCCAGCTGGGCAGCGCTGAGAGCGGCGGTGCCGAAAATGTCCTGCAATGGTGGGGCGTAGATGACCGCGGCGGTGAAGACCAGCTCGAATGCGATCCCCCAGAGCAGGAACCGGTTGGTGAGCAGGCCGACTGTGAACAGCGACGCGCGGTCCGTCCGGGCGGCGAACGCGGTGCCGATCTGGCAGGCGACGATGCCGGCGAACGTGATCGTGGTGGCCTGCAGGTAGGCGTGGTGCAACGCAGTACCGACGCCTGTGGGATCGCCGGGGTGCCAGCCGGCCCGCCACAGCGTGAACAGGTAGCCGCCCATGACCAGGAGCGCGGAGACCCCGCCGAGCAGGAGCCAGGCGCGGATCAGCAGAGCCCGGTCGATGACTCCCGCGGTACGGGGGCGGGGTGCCCGGTCCATCAACCCGGGTTCGGCCGGTTCGCGGCCCAGCGCAAGGGCGGGCAGGGTCTCGGTGCCGAGGTCGATGGCGAGGATCTGCAGCACGGTGAGCGGCAAGGGAATCGCACCGCCGGACACGGCGAAGATCAGAAACGGTACGACCTCGGGGACGGCGTGGGCGAAGATGTAGAGCACGAACTTGCGGACGTTGGCGAAGACCCGGCGGCCGGCGTCGACGGCGGTGACGATGGTGGCGAAGTTGTCGTCGGTGAGGACCATGGTGGCGGCTTCGCGGGCGACGTCGGTGCCGGAGCGGCCCATGGCCACGCCGATGTCCGCGTGGCGCAGCGCGGGGGCGTCGTTGACGCCGTCGCCCGTCATCGCCACGGTTTCGCCCTGGGCGCGCAGCGCCTCGCAAATGCGCAGCTTCGCCTCCGGTGAGACCCGGGCGAAGATGATTTCATCGTTGCCGGTGAGGATCGTGTCGAGGGTGGCGTCGGTGAGCCGGTCGAGCTCGTCGCCGGCGATGATGCGCCGGCCGTCGTGGCCGATGCCGACCTGCCGCGCGATCTCCCCGGCAGTGGGGCCGTAGTCGCCGGTGATGACATGGATACGGATTCCGGCCCGGTGCGCGTCGGTGACGGCCGCGGCGACGCCGTCGCGAGGCGGGTCGACCATCGCGACCAGTCCGAGCAGGGTGAGCCCTGACTCAGCCTGCTGCCGATCGGCCGGGGCCCCTCGGGCGGGCTCCAGGGTTCGGGTCGCCACAGCGAGCACCCGCAGACCCCGGGCGGCGTAACGGTCGAGGGTCCGCTGCAGTTCGCCGCGGAAGGTGTCGTCGAGCAGCTGCGGTCCCTGCGGGTCCAGCACCTGCGTGCAGCAGGGCAGGACGGTCTCCAGGGCGCCTTTCGTACACACGACCAGCGCTCCGGCCTGATCGGTCACGGTCGACATCCGTTTGAGATGCGTGTCGAAGTGGAAGACCGCCCGCACGGCCGCGTCGCGGGCCGCGGGTGTGACAGCGACCTTGAGCTCGTCGGCGAGACGCAGCAGCGCGAGTTCTGTGGGGTCACCGGACCCGGCCGGTTGCGTGCTGCTCTGAGCCTGTGCGGTGGTACAGGCCGCCGCGGCGGCGGCGAGCCCCCGGGCACGGGCGTCGTCGACCGTGGTAGTGGTGTCGTACTCCGCGCCGGGCAGCCACAGTTGGGTGACCCGCATCCGGTTCTCGGTGAGGGTGCCGGTCTTGTCGGTGCAGATCACCGTCGTAGAGCCGAGGGTCTCCACTGCCGAGAGCCGTTTCACCACCGCGCCGCGGCCGGCGAGTTCTCGCACTCCCGCGGCGAGGGCGAGGGTGATGGTGGGCAGCAGCCCCTCGGGGACATTGGCCACGATCAGGCCGATGGAGAAGCTGATCGCCGCGGCCCAGCCCAGTCCGGCCCACACCCCGACCGGCAGGAACAGCACCCCGACGACGACCGCCACGAGGGCGATGATCCAGGTCGCGCGACGGACCTGCCGCTCCAGCGGGCTGCGCTGCGCGGGTCCCCGCTGCGACAGGGCGGCGATGCGCCCCAGTTCGGTGTGCATGCCGGTGCGGGTCACCACGGTGCTCGCTTCACCGCCGGTGCAGGTGGTGCCGCTGAACACCAGATCGCCGGCTTCCAGCAGCGACGTGGCCCCGTCCGCCGGCTCGGCCGACCTCGTCACCGGCAGCGACTCTCCGGTCAGTGCGGACAGGTCCAGCGTCAGTGTGCCGTCGATGACGCGGGCGTCGGCGCAGACCCGGTCGCCCTCCGCGACCACCAGCACGTCCCCGGGGACCAGGTCCCGGGCGGCGACCTCGGACCGGACGCCGTCGCGGATCACTCGGGCCCTTGGGGGCAGGAACGCCGCGAGGGCCTCCACCGCCCGTTCGGCCTGCATCTCCTGCACGAATGCGAAGCCGGCGTTGAGCAGGATGACCGCGACGACCGCGACCGCGAGGGCGGGGGTCCCACCGAACCAGGCCAGGACCGCCGCCAGCGCGAGCAGGACGGCGAGGGGTTGGGTGAACTGACCGAGCAGTTCCTGCGGCCAGCGCCGGGCAGCGCGGCGGGTGAGTGTGTTCGGGCCGTAGACAACCTGACGCCGGGCGGCCTCCCGGGTCGACAACCCCGACCGGGACGTCCGTAGGTCCCGGAACAGGTCGACGAGCGGGCGACGCTCGTCGACCGTCTCCGCGGTGTCGGTGTCGGTGTCGGTGTCGGTGTCGGAGCGGTCCGCGCTGCGCGACGGCGCGGTGACGGCCTCGATGCGGGGGGGGGAAAGGACCATTCGGTGCTCCTCCTGGACTGCCGGTCAGCACCGCCGTCCGGGCCGGCCCGGCTGCGGCGTACCTACTCGGACGGTTCGGCGTGCTGCGGGACGACCAGGACGGGGCACGGTGCGTGCTGCACGCAGTGCTGGCTCACCGAGCCGAGCAAAATTCCGGCGAACGTGCCGTGTCCGCGGCTGCCGAGGACCAGCATGTCCGCGCCGGCGGCCGCGTCCAGCAGGACCTGCGCGGGGTGTCCCCGCGTCACGCGGGTACGGACCTGCACGGGTTGCTCCTGCCGGTCGGTGACCTCCGCGACCGTTTCGGCAAGGACCTTGTCGGTGATGGTGGCGATGCTGTCGCCCTCGTAGCTGATGGGTACGCCGCCGAAGGAGTAGCCGACCAGCGCGGGGTCCTGCCAGGCGCTGACGGCCTCGACCGCCGCGCCGATCAGCCGGGCCTGGGTGAGTGCCCAGCGCAGTGCCGACTTGGAGTGCGCGGAGCCGTCGACCCCGACGACGATGCGCCGGTCCTGCGGTTCGTGGTGCTCGTTCATGGCGACCTTCTCCAGGTTGATGTGGCCGCCCCGGTCGGGTCCGATCGCCCAGGCGCCGGACCCGACGGAGCCGCCCGAGAGGTACGGACGACCCGGTCTGCGGGCCGATGTGGCTAGCCCGTGTTTCGTAAGGCGCGGAGCCATTGGCTGATGGCGGCGATGACGACTGTGGCTTCGAAGCGTACGGCGAGCTTGTCGTAACGGGTGGCCATGGCGCGGTGCTGTTTGAGCTGGTTGATGCCACACTCCACAGCGTGACGCAGCCGGTAGACGATCGGGTCAAAGGCGGGCGGACGCCCGCCTTTAGACCCTTTGGCCTTGCGATGCGCATCCTGGTCAGCCTTACTCGGGATGCACACCCTGATACCGCGCCGGCGCGCGTACCCACGATTGCCCTTGCTCGTGTACGCCTTGTCCGCCAAGACCAGATCCGGCCTGCTCCTTGACCGGCCACCACCAGCCCGCCGCACCGCGATCCGTTCCAGGACCGCAACGAACTGCGGACTGTCACCCCGCTGACCAGCCGTGATGACCACCGCCAAGGTCTTACGGCCCTGCTCAGACGCCAGATGCGTCTTCGTGGTGAACCCGCCACGCGAACGCCCGAGCCCATGATCCGCCGGTTCGTCCTGCACCCCGCCCGGCGGCTCCTGCTGCAGGTGCCCATCCCGGCGGGCGCCCGCCGCATGCTGGTGCGCCCGGCTCACCGTGGAGTCGACACTCACCGTCCACTCGATGCTCCCAGCCGCGTCACCCACGGCCTGCAACGCCGCCAGCACCTCAGTCCAGGTCCCGTCGCGCTGCCAGCGTCGAAACCACCGATACAACGTCTGCCACGGCGCATACACCGGCAGCACATCCCGCCACGGCACCCCTGTCCGGACCCGCCACCGGATCCCATCCACCACATCTCTGCTGGCCCATCTCCGCGGACGCCCACGACCGCACGACACAGGCAGCAACGGCTCCAACACCGCCCACTGCGCGTCGGTCAGGTCATGGCGCCTCGCTGCCGCTACGCTCGGCACGAGGTCTCCGGTCTGGTATTCGGTTTTGCTTGGTCGCTAAACCACCTACCGGAGACCTCCTCAGTTATCGATCACCGCCACACCGCAACATCAACCCGTTACGAAACACGGGCTAGCGCAGCCAGGGGGTGCGGCGCACCAGCGGCAGGGCGGTCCAGGCGCGGCCCAGCCCGAGGGTGTTGCCGGCGCCGAGCAGGGTCAGGACGATCAGGATCGCGGCGTAGACGAGATGCTCGTCCATGAAGGGGTTGCTGGACGGCGGAAGCACGGCGGTCCACATCATGACGGTCAGCAGGGCGCCGCCGGCGGCGGCGAGCCGCATTCCGACGCCGAGCAGCAACGCCACGCCGATGGCCAGGAGTGCGCCCAGGAACAGCAGGTCGGCACCGGCGGTCCCGGCGATGGCGTGGTAGAAGCCGCTGAACGGGCCCTTGGCCGCGCCCAGGAATCCGTTGGTCGGGCTGCCACCGTTCATCCAGGCCCGCGCCGACGGGGTGGCGAACCCGAGCCCGAAAACCTTGTCCAGGAACGCCCAGAAGAAGATCCAGCCCAGCGCCAGCCGGATTCCGGCGAGCACATACCGGGCGGCGGTCGCCGAGCGGACGCTCTCATGGGCCGTCGAACCGGAGGTCCGGCGATCACCGGTGGTCCGGATGGCGCCGCCGGGCATGGCGGGCCGCTGGCCGACGACCTCCCGTTGCCCGGTGGGCGGGTCGACGGTGCCGGTGGCGTTGCGGGATGCGGTGCTGTGATCGTTGGCGATGTTGACCATCGCGCTCACGTTTCCTTCGCATTGCTTGTGGATCGCGTCCCGCAGCGCGAGCGCTTGCGGGCAGAACATCGGGATCGCCTCGACGCGACAGGAGCGCACCGAGCAAGGACTGGGATGCGCGAGACCGAGATGCCGGCGTCCCGGAAGGGAACCGCCAGCGCTCGACGGCCACCAGGGACCGGAGCGACACCATTGTCCTACGCCTCATCGCCGCGGAAAGCGTCGCGGCTCGGGGCCGGGTCTGCTCAGGTGGACGGGCGTAGGATCGGAGCCAGCCGAGTCTCCTCGTGGGCACCGGACAGCGCCCGCGCCGCGCAGTTGACCCACGCGGCCGGCCAGTGCGGTCCGCACCCGACGGCCGGGACCATCAGGCCGTCCAGGAGCTCCGGCAAGAACCCGGATACCAGATGCGTCTGCCGCTCCACCTTCGTCATTGCGCGCGCCCCAGTTCGTCTCTGATCGACGCCAGACCCGAATCGTCGGGCCGGAGGCGTTCTGCTGGAACCGCCACCGCGCCGACCGCGGTGACGAACGGCGACGGGGCCGGTGCTCACTCCGCCGGTTGCTCGATTTTGTGTCGGCTTGCCGATAGAGCGGTCGCGGAACCGTCCGGGTACGCCGGGCGTGATCGCTGCATACACCGATGTGAGGAGTGCTGATGATCAGAGTTGCTGGGCTTGTGGCGGTGCTGCTGCTGGGCGGGTGCGCGGCGACGGTACAGACGGCGTCGGCTTCGTCTTCGGCTCTGCCGTCGGCCTCGCCCCTGCCGTCGTCGGCGGCCTGCCGGCGGACCAGCGGGCTCACGGTCACGCTCGGCCGGGGGGAGGCCGGGGCCACGCACCGCAGCGTGCGGCTGGTCTTCACCAACACCGGGACCGCGCCGTGCCGGACCAAGGGCTATCCCGGCGTCGATGCCCTCGATGCGGGCGGCGCCCGGGCCGGGCGGGCCGAGCGCACGCTCGGCGGCTACCTGGGCGGACCGCGCGTGGTGCAGCCGGTCACCATTCCGGCCGGCGGCCGGGTATCCGCGCTGGTGGAGGGCTCGGCGGCGCCCGCGGACGGCTCGTCGTGCACCGGATACGCCAAACTGCTCGTCACGGCGCCCGACGACACCGAGTCCACGACGCTGCCCTGGGACACCGACACCTGCGCCGACCTGCAGGTGCACCCGGTGGAGGCGGGTGGCGCCTGAGCGGGCCGGCCGACTTCGACGACTTCTACGCCGGCACCTACCGCCGCGTGGTCGGGCAGCTGTATGCGATGGTCGGCAACCTGAGCGAGGTGGAGGACGCCGTCCAGGAGGCGTACACGCGGGCCTGGCAGCGCTGGGGCCGGCTGCGCGCGTACGCCGACCCGGAGGCGTGGGTCCGCACTGTCGCATACCGGGTGGCCGTGAGCAGCTGGCGCAAGGCCGTCAACCGCGTCACCGCACACCGCCGGCACGGTCCCCCGGCGGACGCGCCGGAGCTGGACCCGGGCCTGCTCAACCTGGCCGCAGCGCTGCGCAAGGTGCCACCCGACCAGCGGCGGTTGCTGGTGCTGCACTATGTCGTCGGGTTGAGCGTCGAGGCCATCGCCCAGGAGACGGGCACCCCGACCGGCACCGTCAAGTCGCGGCTGTCCCGCGGCCGGGCTGCGCTGCGCGCCGAACTGCAGGAGGAGGCGGAGCACGATGTCTGAGCGGGACCTCCAGCGGCTCACCGACGCGGCCGCCCGGGCCGCGGCACCACCACCGGTCGCGGCGATCCGCCGCCGGGCCCGCCGCCGGCGCGCGGCACGGGTCACGGCGGCCGGCGGCGGGGTGGTCGCGGCGGTGATCGCCGTGACACTCGCCGTGTTGCCGCAGGCCCCGACCCCTCAGCCGCCGCCGCTGGCCAGCTGGTCGGTGGCTCCCCCGGTCGTCGCACCGACCTCGCCGCCGGCCGCCGGGTCGCCCTCCGCCACGGGCTCGGCCCGCGCGACGCGCTCGCCCGCGGACACGGGCTCGCCGCCCACCTCGAGCCCGCCGCCGGCGGACTCCAGCGTGCCCTGCCGTACGGCGACCGGTCTGCGGGTCACGACGAGCCCGCACGGCGGCGGCTCCACCCACCGCGGCCTGACGCTCGTGTTCACCAACGCCGGAGTTCGCCCGTGCCGGATGACCGGCTACCCGGGCGTGGCCGCGCTTGACGGGTCCGGAGCCCAGATCGCCCAGGCCAAGCGAACCCCGCGTGGCTATCTGGGCGGTGCGGGCGAGGTCCGGACCATCACCATCCCGGCCAACGGCAAGGCCGAGGCGACCGCGGAGGCGCTGGCCTTCAACCCGGACGGCGGCGCGTGCACGGCGTTCGCCGCCCTGCTGGTGACCCCACCCGACGACACCGCCCCGACCCGGGTGCCGTGGGACACCGACGCCTGCGCGGATCTCGAGGTCCACCCGGTCGCCTGACGGCGCCTCCCTCGCTGCACCGCGGAGGGCGGGGAGGCGTCACCCGCGACTGCGGCGCAGCCGAATCCAGCGGTACCCGTACCCGTCGACCTCCAGCTCCGTCAGGTCGCGCAGCGGGTACTCCCGGTCGCTGAACACCTCCACCGGCAGCTCGTCCTCGTCGGTCTGCAGCCGCAGGCACACCTTCGCCGGCCGCTCGCCGAGGTTGTGCACGAACATGATCGAGCCGCTGGACGCCTGCGCGCGGTGCACCATGATGCACGGCGTGCCCACCGGCACGACGACGTGCTCACCGGTCCCGATCTCCTCGCACTCGCGCAGCGTGTGCAGCATCCGCTCGAACCACAGCAGCAGCGAGTCGGCCTCGCGACCCTGGTCCGTCGCATTGACCCGCTCGTACCCGAAGGGCCCGGCCTGCACGACGGGCCGGATGAGCGCGTCCGGCGCGGCGGTGGAGAACCCGGCGTTGGGCGTGGCCGACCACTGCATCGGGGTGCGGATCGCCTCACGCTCGGGCAGGCTGAGGTCCTCGCCCATGCCGAGCTCGTCGCCGTAGCGCAGCACCGGCGTGCCGGGCATCGTGAACTGCAGGCTGTAGGCCATCCGCAGCCACCGCTCGTCGCCGAGCATCGGCGCGAGCCGGCGCCGGATGCCGCGCTCGTAGAGCCGGTGGCGGCGGTCCGGGCCGAACGCGGTGAAGACGTCGGCCCGCTCCTCGTCGGTGAGGCCGGACAGGTCGACCTCGTCGTGATTGCGCAGGAACGTGGCCGACTGCCCGTGGCGGGGCAGGGACGACAGCTTGCGCAACGCCGCTATCACCGGCTGCGGGTCGTGCCGGGCCAGGGCGAGCATGAGTGCCTGGTTGAGCCGGAACGCGAACAGCATCTGCAGGCGGTTCGCGGCGCCGTCGGCGTCGCCGAAGAACAGCCGCTGCTCCTCGTTGGGCACGTTCGCCTCGGCCAGGAACACCGCGTCGCCGCGCTGCCAGGACACCTGCTCGCGCAGCTCGGTGAGGAACCCGTAGTCGCGGTCGCCGGGATCGACGCCCGGCGCGGTGCGTTCGATGACGAACGGCGCCGCGTCGACCCGGAAGCCGCTCACCCCGAGCCGCTCCCAGAACGCGACGATCTTGCAGATCTCGTTCTGGACCTCGCGGTTGCGGATGTTCAGGTCGGGCTCGAAGTCGTAGAAGCGGTGGTGGTACCACGCGCTGGCCTGATCGCAGTACGTCCACGTCTCCCGCTGCACGCCCGGGAACACCATGCCCTCGCTGCGGTCCGGCGGCTCCTGCTCCGACCACACGTACCAGTCGCGGAACGGTGAGCGCGGGTCGGATCGCGCGGAGACGAACCACGGGTGCTCGTCGCTCGTGTGGTTCACCACCAGGTCCAGCATCACGCGCAGGCCCCGCTCGTCGGCGACGTTCATGAACTGCGCGAAGTCGCCGAGGCTGCCCAGCGCGGATTCGACGTCGTAGTGGTCGGTGACGTCGTAGCCGCCGTCACGGCCCGGGCTGGGGTGGATCGGCCCGAGCCACAGGGCGGTCGCCCCGAGCCGGCTCAGGTAGTCCATCCGGCTGACCAGGCCCTGCAGGTCGCCGATGCCGTCGCCGTTGGAGTCCTGGAAGGTTCGCACGTCGAGGCTGTAGATGACGGCGTTGCGATACCAGCGCTCAACCACGGTGCCCACCTCCCGATCTGCCGTACGGCGACGCGGACACAGCGTCGTCACCGCCCGGCGCGAGCCGGGCGGTCAGGTGGTCGCCGAGGCCGTCGCCCGCTCGTCGGTCCAGTCGATGTCGATGCCCTCGGGCCCGCGGTCGACGGTGATGGTCGCGCCGTCGAGGACGTCGCCGGCCAGCAGGGTGCGGGCGATGCGGGTCTCGACCTCGCGCTGCAGGAAGCGGCGCAGCGGGCGGGCGCCGAACACCGGATCGAACCCGGCCTCGGCGATGAAGCGCCGGGCCGCCTCGGTGACCCGGACGGTGATCCGCCGGTCGGCGAGGCGGCGGCGCAGGTCGTCGAGCAGCAGGTCGACCACCCGCTCGATCTCCGGCAGGGTCAGGGGCTTGAAGAGCACCGTCTCGTCGATGCGGTTGAGGAACTCCGGGCGGAAGTACTCGCGCAGCGCCGTCATGACCGCCGCGCGGGCCTCGTCGGTGAGCCGCCCGTCCGGGGTGACACCCGCCAGGAGGTGCTGCGATCCGAGGTTGCTCGTCATGATGACCACCGTGTTGCGGAAGTCGACGGTGCGCCCCTGCGCGTCGGTGAGCCGCCCGTCGTCGAGCAGCTGCAGCAGGGTGTTGAACACGTCGGGATGGGCCTTCTCGATCTCGTCGAGCAGGACTACCGAGTAGGGCTTGCGGCGCACCGCCTCGGTCAGCTGTCCGCCCTCCTCGTAGCCGACGTAGCCGGGCGGCGCCCCGACGAGCCGGGACACGGTGTGCCGTTCCTGGTACTCGCTCATGTCGAGCCGCACCATGTTGTCCTCGGTGTCGAACAGCGCTGCGGCAAGGGTCTTGGCCAGCTCCGTCTTGCCGACGCCGGTGGGGCCCAGGAACAGGAACGAGCCGATCGGGCGGCGCGGGTCCTTGATACCGGAGCGGGCGTCGATGACAGCGTCGGCAACGACCTGGACGGCCTCGTCCTGGCCTACGACCCGCTCGTGCAGGATGTCCTCCAGGCGCAGCAGCTTGTCCCGCTCGCCCTCCAGCAGCCGGGAGACGGGGATGCCGGTCCAGCGGGCCACGATCCCCGCGATCTCGTCGGGCGTGACGACCTCACGCAGCAGCCGGTGCCCGCCCTGCTTGGCGGTGAGCCGCTCCTCCTCGGCGTGCAGCCGCCGCTCCAGCTCCGGCAGCCGGCCCAGCCGCAGCTCCGCGGCCCGGTCCAGGTCGTAGCTGCGCTCGGCCGCCTCGGCCTCCCGCCGCACCCGCTCAGCCTCCTCACGCAGCGCCTGCACCTTGCGGATCGCCTGGCGTTCGGCGTTCCACTGGGCGCGCATCGCGTCGACCTCGCCGCGCAGGTCGGCGATCTCCCGCCGGATCTGGTCAAGCCGGGCGGTGCTCGCCGGATCGTCCTCCTTCGACAGCGCGGCCTCCTCCATCTCCAGCCGCAGCAGGCGCCGGGCCGCCTCGTCGAGCTCGGCCGGCTGCGAGTCGATCTCGGTTCGCAGCATCGCGCAGGCCTCGTCGACGAGGTCGATCGCCTTGTCCGGCAGGAATCGGTCGGCGATGTACCGGTGGGACAGCTGGACGGCGGCGATGAGCGCGCCGTCCTGGATGCGCACGCCGTGGAACACCTCGAGGCGCTCCCGCAGCCCGCGCAGGATGGTGACCGCGTCGTCCGGGCCGGGCTCCGGCACCAGGATGGGCTGGACCCGGCGTTCGAACGCGGCGTCCTTCTCGATGTGCCGGCGGTACTCGTCGAGGGTGGTCGCCCCGATCATGCGCAGCTCGCCCCGGGCGAGCATCGGCTTGAGCATGTTCCCGGCGTCCATCGACCCCTCGGCCGCGCCGGCGCCCAGCACGGTGTGCAGCTCGTCGACGAACAGCAGGATCCGGCCCTGCGCGGCGGTCACCTCGGCGAGCACGGCCTTGAGCCGCTCCTCGAACTCGCCGCGGTACTTCGCCCCGGCCACCAGGGAGCCCATGTCCAGCGCGAAGATCGTCTTGTCGCGCAGGCCCTCCGGAACGTCGTTGTCGACGATCCGCTGCGCGAGCCCCTCGACGATCGCGGTCTTGCCGACCCCCGGATCGCCGATGAGGACCGGGTTGTTCTTCGTCTTGCGCGACACGATCTGCACGACGCGGCGGATCTCCTCGTCGCGGCCGATGACCGGGTCGAGCCGGCCGGCGCGGGCGTCGGCGACGAGGTCCCGGCCGTACTTCGAGAGCGCCTCGTAGGCGGCCTCCGGGTTCGCGGAGGTGACCCGCTGCGCCCCCCGCACCTCGGTGAGCTGGTTGAGCAGCCGCTCCCGGGTGACGCCGAGGTCGTGCAGTGCCCGGCCCGCGTCGGTGGAGACGCCCTCGTCGACGAGCGCCAGGAGCAGGTGCTCGACGGAGACGTACTCGTCCTTGAGCCGGGCGGCCTCGCGTTCGGCGGCGTCGAGGGCAGCGGCGAGCCGGCGGGTGACTGTCACCTGGCCGGCCTGGGCTCCGGGCCCTGTCACACTCGGGCGGCGCCGCAGGTCACGTTCGACGCGGTCGCGCAGCTGTTCGATGTCGACGCCCAGGCCGGTGAGCAGCCGCACCGCGACACCGTCCGGATCGTCAAGCAGGCCGACGAGGAGGTGCTCGCCGTCGGCGTCGGGGTGGCCGTGCCGCCTGGCTGCCGCCTGGGCGGCCTGCAGCGCCTGTTGGGACTTCTCGGTGAGCCGGTTCAGGTCCATGGCCGCCTCCGGAGTTGCGCCTCGAGTTCGTCGATGCGGGCGAGCAGGTCGAGCACGATGCCGACGGCCGCGTAGTTGAGCGGCAGTCCGGCGTGCAGCCGGCGGACGCGGGCGACCTGGACGAGCTGGGTGCGAGCGAAGCAGCGGTCGCCGCGCTCGTCGATGTGCGGCTCCAGCAGGCCGAGCGCGACCAGCCGGGCGATCAGGTCCGGGTGCAGCCCGGCGGCGGCCGCGAACGCGTCCGCGGACAGGTAGGGGCGGCGCATCAGGGCGTACGTCATCGGTCACCTCGCGGGTTGTACGACGACACCGTCGCCAGTTCCTCGAACAGTCGCCGTTCGGCGTCGCTCGGCTTCGGCGGCACCATGATCCTGACTTCGGCGTAGAGGTCGCCGGGCGTGCCGCGCGGGTTCGGCAGGCCCCGGCCGCGCAGCCGCAGCCGCCGCCCCGACGAGGTGCCCGGCGGGATGTCGACCCGCAGGGTGCCGCCGGGCGTCTCGATCGGCACCGTGGCGCCGAGCTCGGCCTCCCACGGCGTCACCGGGGTTTCGACGTTGATGTCACGCCCGCTGAGCTTGTACCGGGGGTGCGGCGCGATGTGCACCACCAGGTACAGGTCGCCGGCCGGTCCGCCGCGGGCGCCGCCGGAGCCCTGGCCCGCGAGCCGGATCCGCTGCCCCTCGGTGACCCCGGGCGGGATGGTGACCTCGTACTCGCGGGTGCGGCCGCCGGGGCCGCCGGGCAGCGTGACGCGGCGGCGGCCGCCGTGGTAGGCGTCCTCGACGCTGATGGTGATCTCGGCCTCGGTGTCGGCGCCGGGCACCGGCCCCCGTCCGAAACGGTCGCCGCCCCGGCCCTGTCCCCCGCCGAAGATGCTGCCGAGCAGGTCCTCGAGGTCGACCTCCTCCCCGAGGCCGCCGCGGCCGCCGCGACCGCCGAAGCCGGCGCCCTGGCCGGGAGGCCCGGCTCCGGCCGACGCGCGCTGCCGCGCCCCGGCGCGCTCATCGATGTCGTCGGGTACCTGCCGCCATCGCGAGCCGAACCGGTCGTACTTGCGGCGGCTTTTCGGGTCCGACAGCACGTCGTAGGCCTCGGTGACGTCCTTGAACCGGTCCTCGGCCCCGGGCTCCTTGTTGACGTCCGGATGGTTGCGCCGAGCCAGCGTGCGGTATGCGCGCTGGATCTCCTCCGGCGTCGCGGTCCGTGCGACGCCGAGGATCTCGTAGAAGTCGCGCCGGTCAGCCGCCATCGGATTCCCGATCCGGGTCGGGCCCGTCGGAGCGCTCCTCAGGGCGGCCGGCGCGGGCCACGGCCACGACGGCCGGGCGCAGCAGGAGCGTGTCACCGCCGTAGCCCGGACGGATCACCCGCACGACAGTGCCGGGTGGGACGCTCGGCTCCTCGACCGCCTCGGCCGCCTCGTGCCGGGTCGGGTCGAACGGCTCACCTATCGCACCGACCGGGCCGAAGCCCAGGCGGGCCAGGACGTCTGTCGCCTGGTCGCGGACCTGGGCCACGCCCTGCACGATCGCCTCGGGATCGGCGCCGGCGTGGTGCAGCGCGAGGTCGAGGCTGTCCAGCACGGGCAGCCACGCCGCGGCGACCCGCTGCCGCTCCGCGGCCACCCGCTCGGCCGTCGTCCGCTCGGCCCGCTTGCGGGCGTTGTCGGCGTCGGCGATCGCCCGCTGGGCCCGGTCCCGCACCTCGGCGAGCGCGGGGTCCTCCGGCCCCGCCGCCGCGGTCCCGGGCCCGTCCGCCTGTCGCGCCGGGTCATCGGTGGCGGCGCGGGGCCCGTCGCCGTTGCGCTCGGCCATGGCTCACCCTCCGCTGAAGTCGGCGTCGATGACCTCGTCGTCCGCCGCTGATCCGGCGGGCCGCCCGGCCTCCTCGCCTGCCTCCTGCCCCTGACCGGCTCGCTGCTGGGCCGCGGACTGCAGGGCGAACAGGATCTGCCGGAGCTCGTTGGTGAGGTGCTGCACCCGGTCCGGCGGTGCCTGCTCGTCGACGGCCTGCCGGGCTTCCTGCACGAGCATCTCGGCCCGGGCCCGCTCATGTTCGGGGACCTGCTCGCCGAGTTCGCCGAGGCGGCGTTGCACCTGGTGCGCGACGCTGTCGAGCTCGTTGCGGGCGCCGATCTCCTGACGCACCTGCTGGTCCGCGGCGCGGTGCTGCTCGGCTTCGCGCACCATCCGCTCGACCTCGCCCTTGTCCAGCGTGCCGCTCTCAGTGACGGTGATCGTCTGCTCGGCGCCGGTGTCCTGGTCCTTGGCAGACACGTTGAGGATGCCGTTGGCGTCGATGTCGTAGGTGACCTCGATCTGCGGTTCGCCGCGCGGCGCGGGGCGAATGTTCTCCAGCCGCATCCGCCCCAGGACCCGGTTGTCGGCGGCGCGCTCCCGCTCGCCCTGCAGCACCACCACGTCCACGGCCGGCTGGTTGTCATCCGCGGTGGAGAACGTCTCGGTGCGGCGGGTCGGGATCGTGGTGTTGCGCTCGATGACCTTCGTCATCAGCCCGCCGAGCGTCTCCACGCCGAGCGACAGCGGGGTGACGTCGAGCAGCACGACGTCACGGACGTCGCCCTTGAGCACGCCGGCCTGGATCGCCGCGCCCAACGCGACGACCTCGTCCGGGTTCACCGTCATGTTGGGGTCCTTGCCGCCGGTGAGCCGGCGCACGAGGTCCTGCACGGCCGGCATCCGGGTCGCGCCGCCGACGAGGATCACCTCGTCGAGGTCGTCGGCCTCGACGCCGGCGTCGCGCATCGCCTGGCGCACCGGGCCGTTGGTGCGCTCCAGCAGGTCGTGGGTGAGCTCTTCGAACGTCGCGCGGGTCACCGTCGCCGTGAGGTGCTTCGGGCCGGCCGCGTCGGCGGTGATGAACGGCAGGTTCACCTGGGTCTGCGCCACCGACGACAGCTCGATCTTGGCCCGCTCGGCGGCCTCGGTGAGCCGCTGCAGCGCCTGCGGGTCCTGGCGCAGGTCGATGCCCTGCTCCTTGCGGAACTCGTCGGCGAGGTAATCGACGAGCCGATGGTCGAAGTTGTCGCCGCCCAGGTGCGTGTCACCGGACGTGGAGCGGACCTCGACGACGCCGTCACCGACGTCGAGGATGCTCACGTCGAACGTGCCGCCGCCCAGGTCGAACACGAGCACCGTCTCGTGACCCTGCTTGTCCAGGCCGTAAGCGAGGGCGGCCGCGGTGGGCTCGTTGATGATCCGCAGCACCTCGAGGCCCGCGATCCGGCCGGCGTCCTTCGTGGCCTGGCGCTGGGCGTCGTTGAAGTACGCCGGAACGGTGATGACCGCCTCGGTGACCTTCTCGCCGAGGTACTTCGCGGCGTCGTCGGCGAGCTTGCGCAGGATCTGCGCGGAGACCTCCTCCGGCGAGATCCGCTTGCCTCGCACGTCGAACCGGACCATCCCGTCGGGCCCGGGCACGACGTCGTACGTGACGGTCTTGGCCTCTTCGGTGATCTCGTCGAACTTCCGGCCGATGAAGCGCTTCGCGGAGTACACGGTGCCCTTGGGGTTGAGCACCGACTGCCGCCTGGCCAGCTGGCCGACAAGCCGCTCACCCGTGTCGGTGTAGGCCACCACCGACGGTGTGGTCCGGCTGCCCTCCGCGTTCGGTATGACTGTCGGCTGGCCGCCCTCGAACGCGGCGATCACCGAATTGGTCGTGCCCAGATCGATCCCTACGGCCCTGGCCATGACCAGCTCCCTTCCTCAATACCGCTGACGTCCGCACCGCCACCCTCCGGTCAGCTCCGCTGGCCCGGGTTCGGCCCGCCTCGCGGCTGGCCGCCGGACTGCGGCGAGCCGGACTGCGGCGAGCCGGACTGCGGCGAGCCGGACTGCGGCGAGCCGGACTGCCGGCCCGTGCTCTGCGCCGCCTGCTGCTGATCCGGGGCGGGCCGGCCGGACTGCCTCTCGCCCTGCGCCGCCTGCTGCCGATCCTGGGCGCCTCGGCCGGGCTGCCTGTCGTCCTGCGCCTGGATCTCGATCCGGCGCGGCTGCGCGTCCCTGGCCTTGGGCACCGTGACCGTGAGCACGCCGTTGCGGTAGGCGGCCTGCACCCGGTCGCTGTCGATGTCACCGGGCAGGTCGATCATGTACTCGAACTCGCCGGTCTGGCGTCCCTGACGACGCACGACGCCGCCGCGGCCACGCTCCTCGAAGGCGCCGGAGATCCGCAGCTCCTCGCCGCGCATCTCGAGGGTGATGTCATCCGGGTTCACGTTGGGCAGATCGACGTCGACGACGTAGGCGTCCTCGGTCTCCTCCACGTCGACCGGCGGCGACCAACCGGCCGGCCCACCGATCCCGGCCTCACCACTGATGAGCGACTGGATGAGCTGACCGAACCTGCTGTTGAGCTCGTCCACCTCGCGGCGCGGGTCCCAGCGGTACACCGGCGCTCCGGCCGCCGAGCCGCCGCGGCGCTGCCGGGAGGAGAAGGGTGCGAGTGTCATCGTCGGTTCCTTTCGGAGTACGAATTGCGCCTTTCCCCAAGCATCGTGCGGGCCGGGGCAGTGCACTTCCCTACACCCGGATGACCGCCGGCCCGGCCCCTTCGGTGGTGCCGATGTCAGTGCCGGCGCGTGGGCGCCGAAGCCGGCCGGCTTGAGCGTTCGGCGTCCGCGGCGGCTTCGGCGACGATCGCACCGCGCGTCCGCCGGGCCGGCCCCGGCCGCAGGGCTCCGCGGCTACGTGCCGTCGCCGACGGCACGGCCGGTGGTCTGCAGATACGTCCAGACCAGTTGCACTGCCGCGACACCTTCGGCCGCCGCCGAGGTGAGCCGCTTGATCGACCCGCTGCGCACGTCGCCGGCGGCGAACACCCCGGGCAGGCTGGTCTGCAGTAACGGCCGTCCCGGCTGACCCGACTCGTCGGCGTCCGGGCCCGTGAGGATGAAGCCGTCCTCGTCGGTGGCGACCTTGCCGGCGAGCCAGCCGGTGCACGGCTGCGCACCGATGAAGACGAACAGCGCACGGGCCGGGAGTGCATGGCGCCGCCCGGTGCCCCTGTCCTGGATCACGACCGTTTCGAGGCGCTCCCCGCCCAGCAGTTCGCGCACCTCGGTGCCGGTGTGCGTCTCGATGTTCGGCGTCACGGCGATCCGGTCGACCAGGTAACGCGACATGGTCTCCGCGAGGTCGCGGCGGGCCAGCAGGTGCACGACAGGCGTGTACCTCGCCAGGAACAGCGCTGCCTCGCCGGCCGGGTTGCCGCCGCCCACGACCGCGACCGGTTCGTCGCGGCAGCACAGTGCCTCCGACCGGGTCGCCGCGTAGTAGACGCTGCTCGCCTCGAACGTGCTGAAGCCCGCAGCGTCGAGCTTGTGGTACCGGGCGCCGGTGGCGATCAGGACGGCCCGGGCCGTCACCTCGCCGCCGTCGTGGAGCTCGACGACGTAGTTGCCTTCCCGTTCCCGCAGCCCGCACGCGCGAGCCGGCATGTTGAAGGTGGCACCGAGTTGACAGGCCTGCACGACCGCCCGCGCGGTCAGCTCCCCGCCGGAGATCCCGGCCGGGAAGCCCGGATAGTCCTCCATCCGCGAGGATCGCCCGGCCTGGCCGCCGCAGGCGAACTCGTCGAGGGTGACCGTCACCAGCCCCTCCGAGGCGCCGTAGACGGCGGCGGCGAGGCCGGCCGCGCCCGCCCCGACGACGGCCAGGTCGCACACCGCGACGCCGGACGCGGGTGCGGGCGCGGGTGCGGGTCCGGGTGCGGGTCCGGGTGCGGGTCCGGGTGCGGGTAGGCCCACCGCCCGGGCGATCTCCGCGTCGCTCGGGTTGTGCAGCACCTGCCCCGCCGGGCCGATCACCACCGGCGTCTGCTCGGGCCGGACGTGCAGGCCGCACAGGAGCGCCTCGGCATCCGGATCCCGCTCCAGATCGACCCACTGGCACGCGATGTGGTTGCAGGCGACGAAGTCGCGCAGCCGCCGGCTGTCGAGCGAGAACCGGGATCCGATGAGCCGCAGGCCGCCGACCCGGCCCATGAGCAGCACACGGCGGCTCAGGTACGCCTTCAGGATCAGGTCGCCCAGGGCCGGGTTCCGCTCGACAACGGACTTGAGACGGTCCACGGGCACCCTGAGCACCTCGCCGGGCTCACGCACCCGCAAGGTACGAGCGGCCGCCTGGCCGGTGATCAGGCTCAACTCTCCCAGGAACCGGGTGGGTCCGTGGACGGCGACGGAGCGTTCGTCGTCGCCGGACCCGTCGACCTCGGACACCGTGCCGGCGAGCACCGCGATGAAGTCGTAGTGCTCCTCGCCGGCGTGGACGAGTACCTCACCCGCCCGGGTCCGGTGCCGCCGGCCTTCCGCGGACAGCGCCGCGACCTGGGTGTCATCCAGGCTCGGATAACCGCCGACGCGGTCAGGTGTCTCGACCAGCATGTTCATGTCCACCACCCGATAGCAGCTCGGCAAGCCACCCGCAGCGTTGCCCGCAACCGTCGCCGCGTGCCGTGTCGTCGGCACGACAATCGTCGACTCATGGCGAGCGGGGCCGGATCACCCGCTCCGGGTGAGCGGCCGTCACGGCACGAAGACGGTCCGGACGCAGCCGTCCTCCTTGCGCTTGAAGATGTCGTACCCGGTCTGGCCCTGCTCCAGCGGCATGGTGTGGGTCGCCAGGTGCTCGGTCGTGAGCTCGTCCTTCGCCATGCGGTCCAGGAGCATGGGGATGTACCGCTGACCGTGCATCTGCGCCCCCCGCACCGTCAGTCCCTTGTTCATCAGCGCACCGAGCGGAAACTTGTCCACGAACCCGGCGAACACGCCGAGCACGAAGACGCTGCCGCCCTTGCGGCAGTTGTAGATCGCCGAGCGCACGGCGGCCGGGCGGTCGGTCTCGAGTCGCAGCTGCTGCTTCGTCTTGTCGTACACATGCTGCGGGCCGGGCGTGTGCGCCTCCATGCCGACCGCCTCGATGCACACGTCCGGGCCGCGGCCGCCGGTGCGCTCGAGCAGTTCGGCTCCCACGTCGACGGCCGTGTAGTCGAGCGTCTCGGCGCCGATGTGCCGGCGGGCCATGTCGAGGCGGTAGTCGAACCGGTCGATGACGATGACTTCCGCCGCGCCCAGCAGCATCGAGGCGCGGGCGGCCATCTGGCCGACGGCACCGGCTCCCCAGACCGCCACGACGTCGCCGGGGCGCACACCGCCGAGGTCCGCGCCCATCCAGCCGGTCGCGGCCGAGTCGGACGCGAACAGGGCCCGCTCGTCACTTACCGCCTCGGGCACGGCGAACGCCCCGACGTCGGCGAACGGCACCCGGATGTACTCGGCATGGCTGCCGGCGTTGCCGCCCATCGCGTGGGAGTACCCGAAGCACCCGCCCGGCGCCGCACCCCACAGCGACTCGGTGATGTCCGGGTTGGTATTGCCGTTGTCGCACAGCGAGTACTCCTCGCGGCGGCAGTACCAGCACTGCCCGCACGCGATGAACGACGACACGACCACCCGGTCGCCGACGCTGTGCCTGCGCACGCCCGGCCCGACCTCGACGACCTCACCGAGGAACTCGTGGCCGAGGACGTCGCCCTGACGCATGAACGGGATGTACCCGCCCAGCAGGTGCAGATCCGAGCCGCACGTCACCGTCCGGCCGACCTTCAGGATCACGTCGCCGCTGTTGCGGATCTGCGGGTCCGGCACCGTCTCGACGCCTACCTTGTTCACGCCCTGCCACACCAACGCCCTCACAACCGGCCCTCCTCACGTCCGTGCTTCGTCGCGTACGCCAGCGGCGCGGAGCGCAGCGTCGGCCTGGTGGTCGCCGGTGCGTCCGGCTTGAGCACCTCACCGACCTCGACAATCGACCGCGCCTCGCGCAGCGCCGCTCGCAGCCGCCGCACGCGCTCGGGATCGGCGGCGGCCGCGACCCGGGCCGCCAGCTCCGTACCCCGATCCCCCGGCGCCGGCTGGACGCGGACCTCCACCGGGAAGCCGAGATCGGCCAGCGGCGGTGGCAGCGGATCGAGCTGATCGGGCGAGCAGTTGATGGTGACGCTGTGCCAGCGGTCGGGCCCGGTGGTCCGGCGCCGCCTGGCGACCGCGGCGCTGCCCGCGATCGCACCGGCTCCCACAGCGGCCAGGGCGACGGCGGCCGGGAGCGGCCGGACTTGGAGTCTACGCATGCGACGCAGCTACCCGGCATCCGTGCGACGACACGTCACGGACCCCGGCCTTTTGCCCGCTCCTGCTCCGGCGGCGGCTGCGCCGGACGCCCGTGGGAATCCGTCCTGCCCGAAGGCGTTTCCTCGTCCTCACTCGCGGCAGGTCAGGTTGTCGAGGGCGGGCCGCGCGACGATTGGACCGCAGCCCGACCGCGGAGGTCGCGACCGCGGCTGGCCGGTTGCACACAACAGTGTACGGCCACGCAACGACGCGAAGCGCGTATGTACTGGAGATCTCGGCCCATGTCCGGAGCCGGGACGGGCACCGACGAACGGGGAAACGTCATGAAGGCAGTGGTGTACGAGGGGCCGCGGCAGGTGAGCGTCAAGGATGTGCCGGACCCGCGGATCGAACGTCCGACCGACGTGCTGGTGCGGATCACGTCGGCGAACATCTGCGGCTCGGACCTGCACATGTACGAGGGCCGGACCGACTTCGAGCCGGGTCGCTGGTTCGGGCACGAGAACCTCGGCCAGGTGGTCGAGACCGGCGACGGCGTCGACAAGATCCGCAAGGGCGACTGGGTCGTGCTGCCGTTCAACATCGCGTGTGGGCACTGCAAGAACTGTGAGCGTCAGCTGACGAACTACTGCCTGACCGCCCAGCCGGACCCGAAGATGGCCGGCGCCGCCTACGGCTTCGCCGACATGGGCCCGTACGGCGGCGGACAGGCCGAGCTGCTGCGCGTGCCCTGGGGCGACTTCAACTGCCTGCGGCTGGGCGAGGACGCCGAGCAGCGCCAGACCGACTACGTCATGCTCGCCGACATCTTCCCGACCGGCTACCACGCCACCGAGATGGCCGGCGTACAGCCCGGCGACCAGACCGTCATCTACGGCGCCGGGCCGGTCGGGCTGATGGCCGCCCTCTCGGCGACCATCCGCGGCGCGAGCAAGGTGATGGTCGTCGACAGGCACCCCGACCGGCTCCGCCTGGCCGAGTCGATCGGCGCGATCGCCATCGACGACTCGAAGACCGACCCGGTCCAGGCCGTGCTCGACCAGACGATGGGGCTCGGCGCCGACAACGGCTGCGAATGCGTCGGCTACCAGGCACACGATCCCAACGGCCAGGAGCACCCCAACCTGACGATGAACCGGCTTGTCGCCTCCGTGCGCTTCACGGGGAAGATCGGCAACGTCGGCGTCTTCGTGCCCGAGGACCCCGGAGCGAGCGACGAGCTGGCGAAGCACGGCAAGCTCGCCTTCGACTACGGCATGTTCTGGTTCAAGGGCCAGCAGATCGGCAGCGGCCAGGCCCCGGTCAAGAAGTACAACCGGCAGCTGCGCGACCTCATCGTCGCGGGCAAGGCCGAACCGTCCTTCATCGTCAGCCACGAGCTGCCCCTCGACCGCGCACCGGACGCCTACGAGCACTTCGACAGGCGCGACGAGGGCTGGACGAAGGTCGTCCTGCACCCCGCGATGGCCGGAGCGCGTGCGTGACGACCGGGCGTCGGCGCCTGGCGTGCGACGGCTGAGCGCCGATCGCGCCGACACCAGGCTCCCTGTGGGACGGTGGCGCACCCGGCTCGGGGGCGCCACCGTCGACCGGCCTACCTGCCACGCGGATTCAGAATGAGCGCCTGAGGGGCGGCGGCCTTCATCCGGGTGTTGAGCCAGGCCGGCTGGCGCGGCATGTCGCCGGCGGCGTCGCGGGCCAGCCGCAGCAGCTCGTGATCGCGTAGCCCCGGGTTCGCCGCCCCCAGATGTCGGCGATCCGGTCACTCATGTCGATCCTCCGCCTCTCCTCGTCCGGCATCCGGTGTGCAGTGGAGCGCCGGCGCACCGGCCCGGCGGCCGCGCACCACCACGCACCTGGCGCCATCGGGACCACGATCGGCAATACCCGTGCTTAGCGCATCTATGCGCTGGGCATGGAAGTACCGTGACCCGCTCCCATGAACCTGAAGCCGACGATCGCCTCGTCGAGGCGTTCCTGACCGCGAGCCGGGTGCTGGTGGCCGTCGCGGTCCGATCCCTGCCCGCCGGAGACGCCGAGATCACGCTGCCGCAGCACCGGGCCCTGGTCGTCCTCGCCTCGCGGGGCCCCCAGCGCATCGCCGACCTGGCGGACACCCTCGGCATCAACAGCTCCAACGCGACACGCAACTGCGATCGGCTGCAACGCCGCGGGCTCGTGCGCCGTGACCGGGACGACGACGACCGCCGCGCCGTGCGGGTCTCGCTGACCCAGGACGGCCAACGCCTGGTGGAGCAGATCACCATCGTCCGCCGGGCGGAGATCAGCCGCATCCTCAACGCCATGCCCGGCCACGCCCGCGGCCCGCTGCTCGCCGCGCTGGGTGCCTTCACCGATGCCGCCGGAGAGGTACCCGAACAGAGCTGGTCACTGGGTTGGGGTACCGACTTCGACACGCCGGCCGCCCCCGCCTCGGAAGGTCGACGCCGATGAGCTCCCTCAACTCGTGGCTGCTCCTGGTGATCTTCCTCGGCTGCGCCGCGGCCATCTGGATCGCCGGAATCACACTGTCCGACACCACCGACGTGCTCTCCCAACGACTGCGCCTGGGCAGCGCGCTGGGCGGCGTCATCCTGCTCGCCATCGCCACGAACCTGCCGGAGATCGCCATCACCGCCGGTGCGGCGCTCGCCCATCAACTGGACGTGGCCGTCGGCAACATCCTCGGCGGCATCGCGCTGCAGACCGTCGTGCTGGTGGTCCTGGACGCCGCGGGTGTGCGGCCGCGCAAACCCCTGACGTACCTCGCCGCGTCGCTCACGCTGCTGCTGGAAGGGGCCCTGGTCGTCGCGCTGCTGCTGGTCGTGGTCATGTCCACCCAGCTGCCGGCGTCGCTCATCGCGGTGCGGCTCACCCCCGGCGCGGCACTCATCGCCGTGCTGTGGGGGCTGGGGCTGCTCCTGCTGCGCCGCGCCGGCAACGGCCTGCCCTGGCACGAAGGCGGTTCGGCCCCGGACAGCCAGGACAGGCCGAAAGGTCACTCGAAGACCACCAAGGAGCAGCAGGCGACGCAGCGGGGCGTCGGCACCGGCCGGGCCGCGCTGGTGTTCGGCGTCGCCGCGGCCGTCACCCTGGTCGCCGGCGTGTTCATCGAACGCAGCGGCGAGGAGCTGTTCGGCCGGTTCGGCATGTCGGGCGTGCTGTTCGGGGCCACGGTCCTGGCTGCGGCGACAGCACTGCCGGAGCTGTCGACCGGCCTCACCTCGACGCGGCTCGGCGACTACCAGCTCGCCATCAGCGACATCTTCGGCGGCAACGCCTTTCTGCCCGTGCTGTTCCTGTTCGCCACCGTCCTGTCCGGGCAGGCGGTGCTGCCCCGTGCGCATCACAGCGACATCTACCTCACCGCACTCGGCGGCCTCCTCACCATCGTGTACATGATCGGCCTGGTCTTCCGCCCGCAACGGCAGTACGCCCGCATGGGCGTCGACTCCATCGCCGTGCTGCTGCTGTACTCGATCGGCATCACCGGCCTCGCGTTCATCGCCGCCTGACGACAGCGGTTGCGAGCGTGAGGAGCGCCGGCAGCGCGCCGGTCACGCCGGCCGGGCCGCCCGGGTCTGCCGGATGCGCAGCCAGGTCGTCAGCACAGCCAGGGCCAGCAGGGCGGCGGCGCCGATCCAGAAGAACCGGGCACCTTCCGGGCCGGCCGGGTGGCCGGCCTGCTCGACCGGGTCGAACGGGTTCTGCGGGTCGTAGCGGATGTCGAGGCGCTCGCCCTTGCGCAGGTCCTTGGTGCAGGTGTCGCACGGCACCTCGGGGCGTTCGCCCTTGCCGGTGACGAAGGTGACCCTCGTGCTGTGGCCGTGCTTGCCGGGCGTGCCCTGCTCCGCCACGACCGCCCCGGTGGTGATGCCGAACCGGTCGAGCCGCTCCCCCTTGTCGGCGAAGTACCAGCCCAGGAGGCCGCTGCCGACGGCGAGGAGCAGCAGGACCACCGGAGTCACGCGCGACACCCTGTTCATGCGCACACCATAGGCCGGGCGGCCAAGCGATGACCGTCAGCGCGGTGTCGCGGCGGTGGCCGGGGGTCGGACGTCCCGCCGCCGGCCGCGTCGGGTGGGGCGTCAGGCGAGCGCCGGCGGCGGGTCGTCGAGGCTCAGGACCTTGTCGAGCCCGGTGATGGCGAACCGGGTGCGCAGCCAGGGCGTCACCCCGTCCAGCACGAGCGCGCAGCCCAGTGCGGCGGCGGCACTGTGGGCGGCGAGCAGGGCCACGATGCCGGAGGAGTCCATGAACGTGAGGGCGGCCAGGTCCAGGCACAGCGTCGTGGGGCGGTCGGCCAGCGCCGCGGTGACGGCGGCGCGGAACGCCGGAGCGGTGTTGTAGTCCAGGTCGCCACGGGCGACAACGGTGGCCGTCCCGGCCGGTCCGGTGTGGACATCGACGTCCAGGTTCACGCTCACCTCAGCTCACGTTGTCGCACGCACATCGGCACAGCTCGGTCGAAATACCCGGCGGTGTACGGCACGAAACGGCTCGATTGGCGCGCCGCCGAGCATGTCGCTGAGGTCGGCGGATGGGTCCGGCCGCCGAACGGGTGACGGCGGCGGCCCGTAGGCAGTCGCCGTCCGGCGCCGTACAGTTACCGCCAGACCGCTTCCTCGCCGATCGGGAGACCCCGGCGCAGGACCCTTCGGAGGGAACCGCGCCATGCCGATCCTGCACCGTGCCGCGCCGGCGCACATCCTGCTCGTCGAGGACGATCCCGGCGACGAGCTCATGGCCCGGGAGGCGTTCGAGGACGACGCCCTGGACAGTGAGCTGCACGTGGCCCGCGACGGGGAACAGGCCCTCGACTTCCTCTACCGGCGCGGCGACTTCGCCGACGCCCCGCGGCCGGACTTCATCCTGCTGGACCTGAACCTGCCCCGGGTCGACGGCCGGCAGGTCCTGCGCCAGATCAAGAACGACGCGACAGTGGCGAGCATCCCCGTCGTCGTCCTGACCACCTCGGCCGCCGTCGAGGACCTCCTCGCCTGCTACGACACGCACGCCAACGCCTACATCACCAAGCCCCAGGGCTATGAGGAGTTCATCGGCGTCGTGCGGCGGATCAACGAGTTCTGGCTCGACACGGTGCGGCTGCCCAACGAGGAAGCCGAGTAGGCCCAGGGCGGCGGTCGTCGCCGACCCGACGGCGTTAGCGGCAGGGGCCGATGCCGGCTCCGCCCGCGCTGCGCCGGCGCCGGCCCGCGTGTCAAAAGTATGCCATCGCTCTGACTGGCGACTCGCGCACGGCAGAACTCTGACATCTCCCCTCTGACATCTTCGGTGCTTCGCCGAGGCCAGCGCGGCTTCGCCAGGTTCCGGTTACATAGTTGGAACGGTCGAGAAATGTCAGAGTAATGACACTGGACCAATCTGCTCTCACCTGCAGCAGCCGGCTGCATCTCGTTGGCGGTTCCGGGCGGTGCCCGAGACGCCGGCGGTTCGGCCCGGGACGTGGGAACGGCATCGTTCGCCGTGCGCGGACCCGGCGTCACGCCTCCTTGACCAGGAACGGAGTTGCCGCATATGTCCATCACCAGCAAACGGCTGCGCACGCTTGTCGCCACGGGTGCCCTCGCAACGAGCGTCGCCCTCGTGCTCGCCGGCTGTGGCGCTCGCGCGGGCGACGAAGCGTCCGCCAGTAGCAAGTCGGCCGGGCCGAGCTGCGTCGATACTTCCGGCAGTACCATCAAACTCGGCTTTCTCAACTCCCTGACCGGCGGGATGGCGATCTCCGAGAAGACCGTCTCCAACGTGCTGCACATGGCCGCGGACGAGATCAACGCCGGCGGCGGCATCCTCGGCAAGAAGATCCAGTACGTCCAGGAGGACGGCGCCACCGACTGGCCCACCTTCGCGGAGAAGACCGAGAAGCTGCTGACCCAGGACTGCGTCGGCGCGATCTTCGGCGGCTGGACCTCGTCCTCGCGCAAGGCCGTCAAGCCGGTCGTCGAGAAGAACAACGGCCTCTTCTTCTACCCCGTGCAGTACGAGGGCCTGGAGGCGTCGCCGAACATCTACTACACCGGTGCGACGACGAACCAGCAGATCATCCCGGCGATGGACTTCCTCGCCTCCAAGGGCGTGAAGAAGCTGTTCCTCGCCGGCAGCGACTACGTCTTCCCGCGCACCGCGAACGCGATCATCAAGCTCTACGCGGCCAAGCTCGGCATCCAGATCGTCGGTGAGGAGTACGTGCCGCTCGACAAGGACGACTGGACCACGCAGGTGGCGAAGATCAAGGCGGCCAAGCCCGACTTCATCTTCAACACCATCAACGGCTCGTCGAACGTCGGCTTCATCAAGGCCTACTACGACGCCGGCCTCACCGCCGCGACGACGCCGATCATCTCGGTGTCGATCGCCGAGGAGGAGGCGCCGGCCATGGGCCACGAGGTCACCGGCCACTACGCGTCCTGGAACTACTTCCAGTCACTCAAGAGCGACACCAACCCGAAGTTCATCGAGAGCTGGAAGGCCTACCCCAAGAGCAGCGGCGTCACGTCCGACCCGATGGAGGCCGCCTACATCTCGCTGTACCTGTACAAGGCCCTCGTCGAGGCGGCCGGCTCGTTCGACGTCAACGCGGTGAACGCCGCCGCGAAGAAGAACACCATCACGTTCGCGGCGCCGGAGGGCACTGTCACCCTCGACGGCGAGAACCACCACATCTCGAAGCCGGGTCACATCGGCCGGATCAACGCCGCCAACCAGTTCGACATCGTCTGGTCCTCCGACAAGTTCATCAAGCCCGACCCGTTCCTCAACGGCTACGACTGGTTCCCGGCGAACGTCCGCGACCAGCTCGTGAAGGCCGCGGGCTGACCGGCACCCGCTGAACCCGCACGCGGGGTCGCGTGTCGCCTGCGCCAGGCGGCCCCGCGTGCACGCCGCGGCCTTCCTGGTCGGCCCGAATCCCCTCCGCACACCCACTTCCGCACAGAGAGCGAGAGCACGTGGACGCACTGATCCCACCGCTGCTGAACGGTAGCGCACAGGGTGCGCTGCTCCTGCTCGCCGCGCTCGGCCTCTCGCTCACGTTCGGTCAGATGGGCGTGATCAACATGGCACACGGCGAGTTCCTCATGATCGGCGCCTTCACCGCCTACCTCGTCCAGCAGGTGATCGACTCCAGCGACCTGTCCATCCCGGTCGCGCTGCCTGTCGCGTTCGTCGTCGCCGGGCTGTTCGGCCTCCTGCTGGAGGTCAGCATCATTCAGTGGATGTACCGCCGGCCCCTGGACACCCTGCTCGTCACGGTCGGCGTCAGCCTGATCCTGCAGCAGGCGGCGCTGCAGATCTTCCCGTCGCAGGGCGTCCCGGTGGAGAAGCCGGGCTGGCTCGACGGGCAGTTGACGATCCTCGGCTACGACTGGCCGCTGCGGCAGGTGTTCACCATCGTGCTCGCGACCGTCTGCGTCGCGGCGCTGGCGGCCTGGCTCAAGTACACCTCGTTCGGCCGCCGCATCCGGGCGACAGTGCAGAACCGGGACCTCGCCGAGGTCGCCGGGATCTCCACCCGCACCGTCGACCGCCTGACCTTCTTCATCGGGTCGGGCCTGGCCGGAGTCGCGGGCGTCGCCGCGTCGCTCGTCGGCGGCACGAACTCGCAGATGGGCGCGCAGTACATCATCCCGGCCTTTCTCGTCGTCGCGGCCGGCGGCATCGGCCAGCTCAAGGGCACCATCGTCGCCGCGTGGGCGGTGGGCGTCGTCCTGTCGTGCCTGGCCTACTGGACGACCGGCAGCCTGGCGCAGGTGTTCGCCTTCGTCCTCGTGATCGTCTTCCTGCAGGCGCGGCCGCAGGGCCTGTTCACGGTACGGACCAGGAGCCTGGTATGACCAGACTGAAGCCAACCTTCTCCCTGGTGGGCATCGGGGTGTTCGCCGTCCTGCTCCTCGCGGTCGCTCCCCTCGTGCTCACCGATCACTGGCTCGGCAACCTCGGCAAGTACTGCTGCTGGGCGATGGCCGCCGTCGGCATCGGCCTGGCGTGGGGCCGCGGCGGGATGCTCGTGATGGGGCAGGGGGTGTTCTTCGCCCTCGGCGCCTACTCGATGGCCATGCACCTCACGCTGGAGACCGCCGGTGACGGGGTCCCGGGGTTCATGGTGCTCTACGACCCGCTCGCGCCGCTCCCGGCGTTCTGGGAGCCGTTCCGCAGCACGGCGTTCACGCTGGTGGCGATCGTGGCGCTCCCGGTGGTCGTGGCCGGCATCCTCGGCTACGCGCTGTTCAAGCGCCGCGTCAAGGGCGCGTACTTCGCGATCCTGACCCAGGCGCTCGCCGTCGCGCTCGCCACCCTGATCAGCTCCACGATCCGCGAGACCGGCGGCGACACCGGGCTCAGCGACTTCAAGTACTTCTTCGGCTTCGTCCTGAATGACCCGGCGAACCGCAGCATGGTGTACCTCATCGCGGCCGGGCTGCTCGTCGTGTGCCTGCTCGTGGTGTGGCAGCTCTACCGCAGCCGCTTCGGCGAGCTCCTCGTCGCCACCCGGGACGCCGAAGAGCGCGTGCGCTTCCTCGGCTACGACCCGGCCAACATCAAGCTCGTCGCCTTCGTCGTGGCGGCGCTGATGGCAAGCATCGGCGGCGCGATGTTCGTGCCCATCGTCGGCATCATCACGCCGGCCGAGATCGGCGCCGCCGCCTCGATCCTGATGATCGCGGGCGTCGCCTTCGGCGGCCGGGCCTCGCTCTTCGGCCCGGCGCTCGGCGCGATGGCGGTCGGCTGGGGACAGTCGAGCCTCGGCTCCACGTGGCCCGACGGCTGGACGTACATCATCGGCCTGCTGTTCATCGTCGTCATCCTCTTCCTGCCCAAAGGGCTGTCGTCGCTGCCGGCCAGGTTCGCGGCGGCACGGCGGGGCCCGGGCGAACAGCGCGCGGCGGCGACCGCGACCCGGCAGCTCGAGGAGGCGAAGTCGTGACCGAAGCCTCACTCGTCGTCACGGACCTGCACGTCGAGTTCTCGGGCTTCGTCGCCGTAGGCGGCGTCTCCTTCGACGCGCACCCCGGCGAGGTCCGGTTCCTCATCGGCCCGAACGGCGCCGGCAAGACGACATGCATCGACGCCATCACGGGACTCTCGCCGGCCACCGGGTCGGCGCGGCTCGGTGAGCAGGAGCTGCTCGGGCGGCCGGTGCACAAGATCGTCCGGCTCGGGATCGGCCGCACGTTCCAGACCGCCAGCGTCTTCAACGAGCTCTCGGTCCTGCAGAACCTCGACATCGCCGCCGGACGCCACCGCCACTGGTCCTCGCTGCTGCGGACCCGCCGCGGCGTCGACCCGTCGATCGAGCAGGCGCTGGAGGAGACGGGGCTCGCCGGCGAGCTGGCCACGCCCGCCGGCATCCTGTCGCACGGGCAGAAGCAGTGGCTGGAGATCGCGATGCTGCTCGTGCAGGACGCCAGGGTGCTGCTGCTCGACGAGCCGGTCGCCGGCATGAGCCAGGACGAGCGGACCGCGACCGGGGAGCTCCTGCAGCGCGTCGCGGCGAAGCGCATCGTGCTCGTGGTCGAGCACGACATGGACTTCATGCGCCGCTTCGCCACGCGCGTGACGGTGCTGCACCAGGGCAAGGTGCTCTCACACGGCACGGTGGCCGAGGTGCAGGCCGACCCCAAGGTGCAGGAGGTCTACCTCGGCACGGCGGGCGCCGCGACCACCGACGCCATGGCGGTCGTACCCGAAGCGGCGGCCGTCGAGCTCGCGAGCGCGCCGGAGATGGCCGCCAGTACGCAACACGAGGGGGACTGACATGCTCGAGCTCACCGACATCGAGGCCGGCTACGGGCGCACGCGGGTGCTGCACGGCGTGACGGTGCCGGCCGGGAAGGTCGTGGCCGTGCTCGGCCACAACGGCGCCGGCAAGACGACGCTGCTGCGGGTCGCGATCGGGCTCATCAAGCCGACGAAGGGCCGCGTGTTCTTCGACGGCGAAGACATCGCGTCGCTCGCCCCCAACCGGCGCGTCGCTCGCGGCATGGCGTACGTCCCGCAGGGCCAGCAGGCGTTCGGCCAGCTCACCACGCTCGAGAACCTGCAGCTCGTCGCCGACGGACGCCGGCGCGGCAAGGCCCTCATCGAGGCCCAGCTGGCCCGCTTCCCCGCGCTGGAGCAGTTCGCCGCCCGCAAGGCGGGCCTGCTCTCCGGCGGGCAGCGCCAGCAGCTCGCGATCGCCCGCGCCCTGATCACCGAGCCGAAGCTGCTCATCCTGGACGAGCCGACCGAGGGCATCCAGCCCACGATCGTCGCCGAGATCGAGCGCACCATCGTCCAGCTGGCCGCCGAGGGCATCAACGTGCTGCTCGTCGAGCAGCACATCGGCTTCGCCCTCGAGGCCGCCGAGCGCTACGTCGTGCTGGCCTCGGGCTTCGTCACCCGGACCGACGAGGGCGGCTCGGCCGCCGTCTCCACCGTGCGGGCCGCCATGGCGATCTGAACCGGCCGATCTGAACCGACACTGCCGGTTTCCGGGCCTGCAATACCGCTGTAACAACCAACCCGGAGGATGCCCCACGCCCGGCGCGTGAGGGGATGCCACTGTGAGCAGGACAGGCAACGCGCGTGCGGCCGCGGAGGACAGCCTCGAGGACTACGCCTTCCGATACGTGCCGCGCACCTTCCGGCGCTGGAGCGCGGCCACGGTCGGCGCGACGGCCCTCGGGTCCATCGCGTTCCTCGCCGACTTCTCGATCGGCGCGACGATCGGCATCGACCACGGCACGGCCAACGCCATGCTCGGCATCCTGTTCGCGTCGGTCATCATCGTCATCGTGGGCGTGCCCGTCGCCTACTACGCCGCCCGCTACAACCTCGACCTCGACCTCATCGCCCGCGGCTCGGGGTTCGGCTACTACGGCTCGATCATCACCACCGTGGTCTTCGCGGGCTTCACCTGCATCTTCTTCGCCCTGGAGGGCGCCATCATGGCGCAGGGGTTACAGGTGGCGACGGGCACGCCACTGTGGCTCGGCTACCTCATCTCGACGGTCGTGGTGATCCCTATCGTGATCTACGGCATGCGTGCGCTGGAGCGCCTGCACTTCTGGACCACACCCCTGTGGCTCGCCCTGGCCCTGGCCCCGCTGCTGTGGATCGTCGTCTCCGACCCCGGCTCGGTGAGCGCCTTCACGTCGTTCAACGGCAACTCCGACGGCTCGATCAGTTTCGGCGCCATCGTCTCGAGCGCGGCCGTGTGCTTCGCGCTCACCCCGCAGCTGGCCGAGCAGATCGACTACATCCGCGCCATGCCGCCGCGCACGCCGGCGAACGCCCGCTCGTGGTGGACGGCGTTCTCCCTGTCCGGCCCGGGCTGGGTCATCTTCAGCAGCACCAAGCAGGTGATCGGGGTGTTCCTCGCCGTCTACGTCCTCGTGAAGGTCGATCCGGCCCTGGGGCACTCCGCGACCGAGCCGGTCAAGCAGTTCGTCGGCATGTACCAGACCCTGTTCCCCGACTGGCTCGCCGTCGTCCTCGCCCTGGTGCTCATCGTGGTCGCGCAAGTCAAGATCAACGTGACGAACGCCTACTCGGGCTCGCTCGCCTGGTCGAACGTCTTCACCCGGGTCGCGAAGCACTACCCGGGCCGCACGATCTTCGTGCTGCTCAACCTCGTGATCGCCTACGGGCTCATGATGCTCGACGTCTTCACGCTCATCTCCTTCGTCCTGAGCCTGTACGCGAACGTCGTCATGGCGTGGCTGGTGACGATCGCCACCGATATCGCGATCAACAAGTGGGTACTGCGCATCTCGCCGCGCTTCCCGGAGTTTCGCCGCGGCATGCTGCACGACTGGAACCCGGTCGGGCTGGTGTCGGTCGGGCTCGCCTCGGTGCTTTCGCTGCTCGCGTTCGCCGGGCTGCTCGGCCCCGCCGTCAAGCCGTTCTCGGTGCTCATCGCGATAGGCGTCGCGTTCGTCACCACGCCCGCCATGGCCCTCGCCACGCGCGGGCGCTACTACCTGCGCCGCCGCTCCGACGGCATCGACTCTCCCCTGTTCGACGAGCACGGCAACCCCTCGGGCGAGCGGCTGCGCTGTCACGTGACCGGGTACATGTTCGAGCGACCGGATATGCTGGCGTCGGCTCAGCGAGGGGCGCACGGCCAGGTGCAGTACGTCTCGTCGCTGGCGCTGACGCTCGACGATTCCGATCGCTACGTGCTGCCGCCGGAGGTCACCGGCCCTTCGCACTGGGCGACCGATCGAGGCAGGGGAACGTGATGGAGGAGTCGGTCGACACCGCGACCGCGATTCTGGCGAGCGCGGCGGTGCTGCTGCGTGAGCACACGTTCGACGACATCTCCTACCGCGCCCTTGCCGACGAGGTCGGCATCTCCGAGCGCACGGTCTACCGCCAGTACCCGACGCGGGCCCACCTGCTCGCGGCGCTGTCGACCTGGATCGAGCAGACCCATTTCCCGCTGCCGCCGTTCGTGACCGTCGCCGACTTCCGCGCCGCCGTGCACGAGCGCTTCCGCGCCTTCGACGCGTTGCCCGCGTACGCGTTCGTCGGCGCCCGGGCGTCCACGATCTCGCTGACGCTCGACGCCGAGCCCGCCTACATCACGCGGGCGATCGAGGCGATGCTCGACGTGGCGGCCTCGACGCTCAACCGGCGGGATCGGCGGCGGGTCGCGGCTTCCCTGCGGTACTTCTCCTCGGCGATGTTCTGGGCGCGCCTGCGCACGGGCTTCGACATGGACGCCGCCGAGATCTGCGACGCGTTCGACCGCGCCGTGAGCACAGTGCTCGCGCGGCTCCCCGATGCGGCATCCGGCGACACGGGTCTGGCCGGTGAGCAGCGCGGCCGGCCGGCGGCGCTGTGGGCCCGGCCGTGAGCGGTTCGCCGTCCGGCCCCGCGCTGAGCGGCACCCAGGCGGCGATCCTGGCCGCCTACGCCGAGCTGATCGAGGAGGTCGGCAGCGACGACGTGTCGTACCGGCTCGTCGCCCGCCGGGCCGGCATCGCCGAGCGCACGGTGTTCCGCAACTACCCCACGCGGGTCGACCTGCTGCTGGCGACCGCGGCCTGGATCGAGGCGACGGTGTTCGTCCGCGAGGAGTCACACTCGATCTTCGACATCCCCCTCGCGATCCGTGACGCGATGCAGCGCTACGACGCCCGGCCGGAGCTCGCGCACGTCGTCGCCGAGACCACGATGCGCGGCGTGAGCGGCGCGGCCCCATCGCTCGGCCGGGCGCACCTGGAGCGGCTGCTTGACGCCGAGGTGCCGTCCCTCGACGCGGCGCAGCGCCGCGCGGTCGTCGCGGCGCTGTCCCACCTCGACTCCGCCGCGACCTGGGTGACGTTCCGCCGCGAGTTCGGCATGGACCGGCGCGACATCGCCGACGCGGCCGCCTGGGCGGCGGAGGCGGTGCTCGACAGCATCCGCGACCGCGTCGTCCCGTAGGCGCCGGACCCGGTCGGGCCTGTTACCCCGCCTCCGATGCCGGGTCCCGGCGGCGGGTCAGGCGACCCCAGAAGATGATCAGCGCCTGGAAGCCCCGGACCGTCTACCGGCCTCCAGCCGCCCGACGCCGCCTGTCCGTCAGGTACTGGTGCGGAGGCAGGGCTCGGCTGTCATGGCGGCGGGAGGCGCGACATGGGCGCAGGGAGATCGATGGGTGTAGCTGTCGGTGTGGCTGTTGCAGCATCGGCGGTTTGTCTGGTCGCCAGGGTCGGCCCGGGCTCCATGGCAGTGCTCGCATGAAAGACTGGAAAGGCGAGCTCGATGAGGTGGTCCGCCTCAATCGCTGGGCCGGCCCGGAACACGCGGCGAGCCGATTTCAGCAGGTCGTCGAGCATTGCCCGCCGAACGAACTGTACGCCCTGGAGCCACTGGTGGCGGCCGCACTGAAGAGCTTTCCGCTCGGGCACCGGCAGCGGATGAACGCGTTTCTCGCGATTCGCCGGATGGCGCGCCCGACGCCCCGGCCCGCCCCGGCTCCAGGTCCGGCTCTTGCCGCTCACGAACCCGTAGACGAAGTCCGGGCAGCCGGAGGCGGCGTCGGCGAAGAAGACTTCATCGGCCGGGTCGATGAAATCTCCGCACTGCTGGACAACGTGCACCCGGGTGAAGCGGAGAAGGCGTTCCGGCTGCTGATCGCCGACTTGTCCGACGATCAGCTGCTCGACCGCCAAGACGCACTGTTCGACGTTGTCGAGCTGTTCCTGCCCAAGCGCCGCCGTGCGCTGGTCACGCTGCTCGACGACCTGCTCGACGCTGTCGACGTGCCGGCGCCTGCGGTTGAGCCGGTGACCCCACCCGTGCCGGAGCCGGAGCCGGAGCCGGTGACCATACCCGCGCCGGCGGCGATCCGGCCGGCTCCACCAATACCCAGGCGCCCACCCAAGAAGCCCGTTCCGCGGCTCGACCCGACGACCCGCGACTACAACTTCCGTCAGTTCAACGGCGCCCTGGATGAACTCGGCCGGTCACACATCTTCCAGTGGGCAACGTTCTACCGGGACGTCATCTCCGAGTATTTCGAGGCGTTCCTGGAGGCCGGCGACCAGACGCGAGTGCTGGCAACCGCGAAGTCGGCCCTGCTCAGCCACTCGAGCCAGATCTTCACCAAGGGCTACAAGCACATCACGACGAATCAGAGCGCGCCGGCCGCCGACCCGGTACACAAGTCGTTGGCGGGATTGCAGCGCTTCCTCGACCTACCGCTGGAGTTCTATTCCACGCGCCTCGCCGACGCGCACCGTGCCGGGTCCACGAAGTCGCTGCGGCGTCTCGCATCGGCGTTCATGTCCGGCATCCTGATGGGCTTCGGTGAGGCCGAATTCGACCAGACCGGCGAGAAGGTCCTGCCCCGATTTCCACGGTCCTGGGCGCACGTGCTGCCATTCCTCACCGTACCGGACCTGCGCGAACTGATCACCGAGCTGCAACCCGGGATGTTCCGTGAGCTGGTTCGTGACACGGTGATGCCGCTGGCCGACACGCTGGACAAGCTGGTCGACGAGGATCCGGAGAATGCGCCGCTGCCGGTGCTCTCGCAGTGCATGGCCAGACCGTACCGACTCGAGGTTTCGCTGCAGTTGCCGCCGAACGTCAGTGACTCCCGGTCGATCGACGTGCAGTGTTACTTATCGCCTGACGTGACCCGATCACTGATCGAGGACGCGTCCGCACGCGCGGTCAGCGTGGTGATCACACGACTGCGGTCGGATCTGCGCGGAGTGATCGAGCCGGTCGACCGGCTCGCCGATATCGTGGTGGCGGCCGAGAGCGCGAAGGCCGAGGACCAGGTCAAGTCCACGCTCGAGCGGATCATGTACTCGCGCACCGCGGACTCCAAGCAGGACCGGCCAATCACCTGGAATTCCGCCCAAAGCTTCCCGCTGGAGAGCCCGTTCCTGGCGACGACCTACAACCATGTGTACAGAGGCAGCGTCCGGGCGCTGATGCAGTCGTTCGAGCGGCGCAACGGCGTGCGGTTATGGTGCAGCGTCCGCCGCAGCGGCAAGACCACCGCGTGCGCCTCGGACCTGGGTTCGACCACCGGGCAGACGGTCGTGATCACCCAGACCTGTGATGACACCGGCCAGTTGGCCGGCGGTGGTGTCGTCTACGCCCGGGTTTTGGAGGCGCTGGGACGCAGCCGGCAGCTGCCTGACGACTTCGTCATGCAGGCGGTCATCGCGTGCCAGTCCGGAGAGCCCGGAAACGTCGCGCGATACGTGCTGGTGCTCGACGAGTACGAGACGCTGTTCGGCACGCTCTCCAACTATCTCGAAGAGCGTCCGGCGCTGCGCTATCTGGTCGTCCAGCCGCTGCTCAACCAGCTCGTCCGGTTCACTCGCGACAACCTGCTGGTGTTCATGGGTCAACAGCCGAATGCGCACTACATCCTGCTCGACCAGAATCAGCTCAGCCCGGTCGTCGAGCAGGACTCGTTCCCGCTCTTCACGCACGATGTGGCTCGGCCGCGGGCCGGGGAGTTCTTCGAACTCATCCGCAAGGTCATGCGGGACGCGGAGTTCGAGCCGGAGTTCGTGACAATGGTGTACGGCGAGACCGGCGGTCATCCGTTCCTCACCGTGAAGCTGCTCGTCGCTTTCATGGACTGGCTGATACAGGGCCGCTACAAGGTGTCCGACCTCAACCCGGTCCGGGCGGACCTGTTCGCCACGTTCGCCAAGGAGAACCTGACACGTGGCCAGATCCTGCGCAGCAAGCACTACGACTTCTTCCAAGGCGCGGCCGAGGACCACCTGTCGACTGTCGGGCGCCGCAAGAATCGCTGGCTGCATGACGTTTACACGGTGCTGCGCCGCATAGGGCTCGACTCGTCGACCACGATGTCATGCTCCGAGACCGACTACGAGGTGCTGGCCGAACGCTCCGGCATCCATTCGCCACTGCGCCTGTTGGCGAATGCCTGCGACGCCAACTTTCTGGCTTTCGACGGCGGGACGGTCCGCCCGCGGATTCCATTGCTCGCGCGGATCGCGGCCGCCGTAACCCCGGAAATGGAGGGTTGATGAGCGATACGAGACATCTCGCGACCGAGGTCGCCGCGACAGTCCGCCGCCTGTTCGGTGATGCGCCGGGGCCGATGGCGGCATACTGGCTCGCGGTCGACGGCAGCCGCTCGCGCGACGACTACGCGCGCGAGCTGGCCGCCGAGCTCGCTGACCTGCCGATCATTCCGCTGGTGATACGCAGCGAGCGCTTCGACGATCCCAACGCGATCACCATCGAGCTGGTTCACATTCTCGACCGGAACCGGCACGCGTGCGAGGCAGTCCTCAGCGCGCAGATTCACCAGCGGTTCGCGGTGATCCTGCTGGCCCGTCGAGAGCTTGGTATCTCGCAGTCCTCATCCCCGGTGTCGCTGCCCGAGTGGGTGCCCATGCTGGGAGGAACCCTTATCGATTGTCAGATCCGCGACCTCTCCCGGCGCGTCGAGATCGCGCTCAACGCCCGGGAACTCGACCTGGCCGAGTTGAGCCGGCGGTTGTTCGCGGTGGAGGAGGCGCTGATTCGCCGCTTCCAATGGGTGCAGGGCGAGCACCCCGAACGGTCCGCCGATCTGTACGGCGTGCTCGGCGGCTCACGCGATCCTGGCTGGCTCGACGTCCTCGCCAAGGCCACGAAGGGCGTGAAGGGCGTCACGGACAAGGACGGTTATCGCCCCAAGGTCCGCGACCGCCAGGCGTTGGTCGCGCGACTGTGGGAGGTCGCTGCTCAGCGTCCCGCGATGCTCCTGAGCTGCGCCCGCGGCCTGGGCCGCGCACTCGCGATCGACGACGTGCAGGGCGCACCCGCCTGGCGATTGTCTTTACTGAGCGTCGTGAACGGGTCTACCAAGACGGCAGACTCGCCTGACACCAGGTTTGCGCTCAACGCCATCAGCACCATCGCCGGGGCGTGCGAGTACCTCACGTGCGCTGCGCATACCGACGGCCATTTCCGCTATCCGGATGTGCTGTTGCGGTTCTTCGTCGATGAGATGTGCCGAAGCCTCGGTGACGTGGAGCGCTTTATCAATGGGCTCGACCAGACCTGGGCGCCGATTCCAGTCCCTACTGAGGAGGCCATTCGTGGCATCGTTTGAAGGCGGCGTGCTGCTGGTCGACTGGGAGAACCTTGCCGGCGCGCTCATCGACCGGGGGAAGGTCGCCGATCGACGCATCGTCGACGATCTCTGGGAGTACTCGTACCGACAGTTCGGCGGCCAACTCCAAGCGCACATGGCCGCCGCCAAGTTCGATCCGACGATCGTCAAGGCCATGCGTGAGCACATGATCGAACGCAACGACGTGCAGAGCACCAAGGAACAGGCGGACATTCAGCTCACCGTGCTCGCTATGGACTACCTCCATCAAGGCTGCCGCCGCTTCATCCTGGTGACCGGCGACCAGGATTTCCTGCCGTTGATCCTGCGGATGCACCGGGACAACAGCGAGCTCATGGTGATCTACGGTGATCCGAGCCGGCTGGGGGCAGAACTGCGGCGCACACTTGCCGATCCGCAGCACGGCCTGAGCTCCGACGACATCGGCTCGATCACCAAGCTGCGGGAACCGCGTCGCGACACGGGGAGCCGTTCGCTGCTCGGCCTGCTCGAGCTGCAGCGGCGAGGCACGATCCTGGGCGGTCTGGACCGGGCCGGCCGAATCGGCATGCTCGCCCGCTGGGGGGTGCTCGAGAACGAAGACGAGAACACATACTGGGCGTTCGTCGACGGGATGTGCGAGAAGATCCTGCGGATCGACGCTGCGAAGAAGACGGCCACCGGCTGGGGTCCGCAGAACATGACCCGGACGTATATCAACCTCGGGTCGGGCCGCTACGCCGAGGTGCGGTCGATCGACTACGCGATCCGCGTCCTTGCCGCCCGGGCGCGGGGACTGCCGCTGGCCGGCTTGCGCACCGGACCGTTCGCGGCGGACGACGGCTCGCTGCTGACCCGGACCATCGACGCGCTGGCCGGCATCGGGCTGGTTCGGCGGGGTGCCGACAACGCCTATGCCGTCACCGAACCGGATCTTGCGGCCGGTTATCTGGAACCGCTATGGCGGGTTTACGCGGCGGTGAGCGCGGAGTGCTACCGGCGACAGGCGCGCAGCTTGCCGTACGGACAGGTCGAGTCGCTACTCGGCCGGGGTGGCGTGGGTCAAGGCCCTGAGCGCCGAGCCGCCGGCCGAATCGCCGCCGCCGTGCGGTATGCCGGCGCGGCCGGTGTCATCGACGCTGTAGCGGTCGATGGCAAACGTCATGCGATAGCTACCAACTCCGCGTTCTGCAGGCCGTTCGAACACGCCTATCACGAGCTCTACCGCGCGTTCGCCGATCGGCTGGAAGCACCGATTCCGGAGCAGGAGGTCTTGGGCTTCATGGAGGAGAGCGATCGAGTTAGATCGGAGCCGGTGTTCGGATTCGATCAACGCGACCGGCATCGGGTACTCCGTATCCTCGCGCAGTCACATTTGGCCGTGCAGCGGGACAGTTTGGTGACAATCACCCGATCGCGCTGGGGCGAGGCCGGGGCGTCGCTCCGTACGTAATGGAAGGGCGCACAGTAGTGGACAGCGGCACCTCGGGCTGGTAAGCTGAATCCACAGGGGAGCAGTGGATGGTAGCGGCGAGAATACAGTAGCCGCTCAACCCGATCTGACTCGATACCCGGCCCCAGCCTTATGGTTGGGGCTTTCTTCTTTTCACGGAGCGTGGCCGTGGCCTACAGCGCCGTCGTTCGGCGACTGCTGATCTCATGTCCCAGCGATATTCCTCGCACCGACCTCGCTGTCGTACATCAGGCAATCACTCGATGGAACGGCGTCTACGGCGAGCAGTTCGGCGCGGCCGTGGTGCCGATCTCCTGGGGTGAAAATGCTGCCGCCGAATTCGGCCGGCCGCCTCAGGATGCAATCAACGAGCAGCTCGCCGACCGCTGTGACTGCTGTCTGGCACTATTCGGCAACCGCATGGGCACGCCCAGCGCGATCGCCGAATCCGGCACGGCGGAGGAGATCGAGCGGCTCAGCAACGGGCAGAAGTACGTCGGCATCCTGCGCTCACGCCGCCCCATCAACCCTGGCACGATCGATCTCGCCGAAGCGGTCCGGCTGGAGGCCTATCTTAAGAGTCTCCAACGCACCTCACTGATCCTCGAGTACGCCGACGACGCCCAACTCGCACGGCACGTTGACACGATGCTGTCCGTCGTCATCTCGCGTGACCAAGGACGAGCGTCCGACCTGCTGACCAAGTCGCGGGTAGCCGAGGTGTGGGCGCGGCTCGTCCGCGAGGGCAACCAATGGCTGCTCGTCCTGCACAACACCGGGGACGCGGTGGCCAGCGAGGTGACGGTCGCGGTCGACAACGCGCAGTGGAGAATCATGACCGACCATCACGAGATGGCACCGTTGGTGCAGGCACTCCCACCAGGCGGCGAGATCCGGTTCTTGGTGATCGCTGGCTTCAGCGCACCCCGGACAGCGTTGTGCACCGTCACTTGGAAGGACGAGCGAGGTCGGCAGACCAATTCGGCTTCCGTACGTCTGGTCTAGGCGGCAACTCGTCGCTGGTGTTCAGGCTCCTGCCCGTCCCTACGCGCCGCGGGTTCAGCGGCTACGTTGCCATGGCAACAGAATCCGTCGAGCTCCCGCTCGATTAGTAATACAGACTCCGAAGCCGTGTCCTCCTCGTCCACTCCGCGCGGCTGGCAGCCAGCACCGCTGTCGGATACGGCAGCTACGTGGCTGCTCACCACATTGCTCACCGCACCAGCTCAGCGCTGCCGCACCCGCGATTCGCGGTTGTCGCCACTCACCCGCAACCACCGCTGGCCGGTCGGTCCAGCACCGCTCGCCGACGCCTCAGTCCGTTCCCGGGCCGTCAGGCAGGTGGTCGTACACCGGACAGAAGGTACGTCCGCCTACTCGTGAGTAGCGAAACTCGGATGCATGAACGTCTTCGCACCTTTTACTGGAATGCTGCTGCTGCCCGATAAAGCGCCCTTCGGTAGTGTCTCGCCGGTCACGCTCGCCGATGGCCGGCCGATTGCCACCATTCGCTGGCACAACTGGTCGATGAGCGCGCGGTACGAGATTCTCGACCCGGTCAACGGGGCCGTGCTGGCGGCCGGGTCTCGCAACGGCCTGGGGTCTCGGGAGTTCCAGCTCACCGATGCCTGGAACCGGCCGCTGCTCAGCCTCAAGCTCAGCCGGTGGGGGGCGGCCCGGCCGGGGACGCTCGCCGTGGTCGGCGGGCGGCCGCTCACCACCCAGGGCAACTGGACCGCGCGGCAGTTCACGGTCACCGACGAGCAGCAGCGGCCGGTCGCCCGGATCGTCAACAACAGCCCGCTGCTGTCGCTGCGGCCGGACGGGCTGGTGTTCGAGCTCATGGCTCCGGTCATGTCCGTCGTGCACGCGATCGGGCTGGCGCAGTCGATGCGGGCGGCCGTGGAGAGCGAGCGGGGCAGCGGCGTGTCCATCAGCTTCGGCTGACGCGGAAGCCGGCCGGCCGCGGCGCCCACCGCGGCCGTCCGGCCACCTATCGTGAGCCGGGCCGGGTGGAGGTTGACGCTCGAGCTCCGGTGGCGCCGGCTCACGGCGTGACGGCGCGGCGGCGGCGGATCGCGACGAGGAGTCCGGCCGTCGCGGCGGCAGTCACGGCCAGGGTGGCCACGGCGACGCCGCCCCAGAAGAACGGCCACGAGCGGCGGCTGGGCCGCAGCAGCAGCGACGACGTGTCGCCGCAGTCGACGATGCCGATGATGATGGCGTCGACCCGGAGGGTGCCGACGTATCGGTAGGTCGTGCCGTTGTACGTCACCGTCTCCGGGTCGCCGAGCGGCCGGTCGGCCCGCCACCGGGTGACGTGCGGTGTCTTCTGTTCGCGGACCGAGCACCTGTCGCGGCTCGGGATGTCGCCCTTCTCGTCGGCGTAGAGCGCGTATTCGGTGGTGGTGTTCATGACCCGGCTGACCAGGCCCTTGCCCTCGGTGCCGATGTCCGGTGGGTCGAAGGTCTCGGCGAAGCCGAGGGACAGGCCGGTCAGCCCGCCCAGGAGGCACGCGGCGAGCGCCACGGCCACCGGCGGCACCACGAACATGTACATGCGCCGCGACGGGCCTCGCGCCGGCACCGGACCCGGCGTCCGAACCGGCGTCGCGGAGGGAGCCACCGGGACGGCGGCCCGGCGGCGGCGGCGCAGGATCAGGCCGGTCACCAGGACGGCGAGGCCCACGAGCCCCAGCAGCGTGCCGGTGGCGGCGACGGCACCGAGGTACCACAGCGGCGCCCGGCTCGGCACGACCAGAAAGTCGGCGGGGCCGCACTCGACCGACAGGAACGCCTTGGTCCGGTCGCCGCGCAGTGTGCCGTAGTAGGTGAAGTCGTAGTCGCCCGACTTCCCGCCGGCCCGGGTGTCGAAGTGCGTGATCTTCTCCGGCGCGGTCACGGGCCGCTCGCCGCGGCGGACCGTCCAGGTGTCGGGCGCGTCGGCGATGTTGCACTGGATCGACTCCGACCAGGTCTGCTCGGCCGGCTGATAGATCCAGTAGTCGTCGCCCTCGTTCATGTCGAAGATCGAGTAGCCCTTGCCGCCGATGGACGAGGCCAGCTCGATGCCCTGGCCCGAGCGGGAGACGGGGCCGAGCAGGAAGCCGCCGCCGACCCCGCACACGAGCAGGGACAGGACGAGCAGCAGACCACCGGCGACGGTGGCGACGGGGCGACGAGGACGCACGACCGCGGAACTTAGCACCTGCGGCGCCGCGGTGCTGCCCGGCGGGTTATGGCCAAAGACGTATGTTGATTCGACCATGATTTCGGTGGTCCTCTGGATGCTCGTGTACCTCCACCACCCAAGGAGGCTTGATGAGCCGAACCCGGAGGCTCAGCGCGGTGCTCTCGCTTGTCCTGGCGTCGAGCGGTGCCCTGATCGTCGCGGCCGAACCCGCGGCGGCCGACACCGCCGAGACTGCCTCGCCGTATCTGGTCGACGCGGTCACCACCCTCGAACAGCGCAACCGGATCGCGGCGAGCGGCGCGGCGCTCGACGGCGTCGAGCACGGCGTCGCGGACATCAGCGCGACACCGTCCGAGGTGGCGTGGCTGCGGCAGCAGGGGTTCACCGTCACGAAGGCGCTGCGCCCGGCGGGTCCGCCCGGGCCGCCGACCGTCCAGGACTTTCCGTCGGCCGACTCGCAGTACCACAACTATGCCGAGATGACGGCCGAGCTCAACCAGGCGGTCGCCGACCACCCGGCCATCCTGCGCAAGACGAGCCTCGGGACATCGTACGAGGGGCGCGACATCCCGCTGATCAAGATCTCGGACAACGTCGCCGCCGACGAGAACGAGCCCGAGGTCCTCTACACGGCGCACCAGCACGCGCGTGAGCACCTGACCGTCGAGATGGCGCTCTACCTCATCAAGCAGCTCACCGACGGCTACGGCACCGACGCGCGGATCACCGGCGTGGTCGACTCGCGCGAGATCTGGATCGTGCCGGACATGAACCCGGACGGCGGCGAGTACGACATCGCCACCGGGGCCTACCGGTCGTGGCGCAAGAACCGGCAGCCCAACGCCGGCAGCAGCAACGTCGGCACCGACCTCAACCGCAACTGGGGGTACAACTGGGGCTGCTGCGGCGGATCGTCGGGGACCACCAGCTCGGAGACGTACCGCGGGGCGTCGGCCTTCTCGGCGCCGGAGACCCAGCGGGTGCGCGACTTCGTCCTGGGCCGCCGGGTCGGCGGTGTGCAGCAGATCAAGACCCACATCGACTTCCACACGTACGGCAAGCTGGTGCTCTGGCCGTTCGGGTACACGACGGCCGGCACGGCGCCGGGGCTGGACGCCGACCAGGAGGCGACGTTCCGGACCCTCGGCGTGCAGATGGCCGCCACCAACGGGTACACCCCCGAGCAGGCCAGCGACCTCTACATCACCGACGGCACCATCGACGACTGGCTGTGGGCGGAGCAGGGCGTCTGGTCCTACACGTTCGAGATGTACCCGTCGGGCAGCAGCGGCGGCGGCTTCTACCCGCCCGACGAGGTGATCGCCGCGCAGACCGCGCTCAACCGGGAGGCGAGCCTGCAGATCGCCGAGTACGCCGACTGCCCGTACCGGGTCATCGGCAAGGAGGCCCAGTACTGCGGGGCCGGCGCCACCACCGTCTGGTCCGACGACTTCGAGACGGGCCGCGGCTGGGTCGCCAACCCCAACGGCACCGACACCGCGGTCACCGGTGCCTGGGAGCGCGGTGACCCCGAGGCCACCGACTCCAGCGGGCCCAAGCAGCTCGGCACCACGGTCAGCGGCAGCAACGACCTGGTGACGGCCCGGCTGGCCGGCGCGAGCGCGGGCGCCAACGACGTCGACGGCGGCACGACGAGCATCCGCTCGCCGAGCATCGCACTGCCGGCGAGCGGGACGCTGACGCTCGGCTACTCGTGGTACCTCGCCCACGCCGACAACGCCACGGCGGCCGACTTCTTCCGGGTCAGCGTGGTCACGAGCAGCGGCACCACCGTGCTGTTCACGGCGGCCGGGGCGGCCACCGACCGCGACGCCGCCTGGTCCACGGGCAGCGCCGACCTGACGCCGTACGCGGGCCAGAGTGTCCAGATCCTCTTCGAGGCCGCGGACGCCGCCACCGCCAGCCTCGTCGAGGCGGGCGTCGACAACGTCACCGTCCGGCAGGCGTAGCCCGCAGCGGGGTCCCCGGGCCCGGGGACCCCGCTGCACGTTCAGCCGCTGAACAGGACAAGGGTGTCGGCGAGGTACTCCGGCTGCTCGACCACCGTGCGGCCGCCGCCGAACCGGACGACCGGGTGGTCGCGGTTGCGGGCGCCGAGGTTCCAGCTGCTGACCCGGTATGCGGACAGGTCGAGGTCGAGCGTGACCGCGAACGGATGCGGCAGGTAGAGGGCCGCGCGGCGCGGGCTGTCCTGCACGGCGAAGCACGCGCCGCTGCGGTCGTCCACGACCAGCTCCGGGCGGACCCGCAGGTCCCACAGGTCGTGCTCCTCGACGATGCGGCGCAGCAGGCCCACGTCCCAGGCGCCGTCGAAGCGCAGCGCGACGTCGGCCGGGAACGGGGTGCCGGAGAAGTGCTCTCCGGAGAACGGCTCACCCGGCCGGTGCCACGGCCAGACACCGTGCGCGCCGTAGCCGAGGCCCGCGCCGGAGCCGGCCAGGACCGACGTCCAGGACGCGAGCCGGACGTTGGCCGCCGTGTGCCGGCCCCGGCCCTTGCCGTAGCCGTGGCCCTCGTAGACCGGCTCCATGCTGACGATCGGGCGGCGCACCGGCATCCGGCGCAGGGCGTCGCCGTTGTTCACCGGCTGCACGCTCCAGTCGTCGTCGTGGCCCGCCTGGTAGCCGTAGAAGTCGACCAGGTCCCCGTCGGCGAGCACGGCCGGCGGTGTCACGAACGGGGCGGGGTGCAGCGTGCGCAGGTTGTCCGGCGCCCGGTCCCGCAGCCTGCGCAGTACGAATGCATAACGGTCGGTTGACTGCGGATCGGTGAAGTTCTCGTCCCCGCTGGCCGCGAAGACGACGCCGAGGTCGGCGAACGCGTCGACCACGCGGTCGACGTGCGCCGCGGTCTGCTCCTCGGTCATGACCAGGCCGGGCGTGAGCGCGGCGCCCCAGGTGCCCGGCACGAAGTTGCACCACAGGACCACGAGGATCGGCACCATCCCGTGCTCCACCGCGGTCTCGAGCATCCGGCGCGCATTGGCGAGGTAGGCCGGGTCCGGCGCGTCGAAGTCCCAGGAGCCGTCGGGGCGCACCGCGAACGGCTCGCGCTCGCCCGGCGCGGCGGAGCGGTCGTGCGGGATCGGCAGCACGTTGATGTTCACCGCGTTGAATCCCTGCCGCCGGCGCAGCCGCAGGTACGCGACCCACTCCTGCTCCGTCGGGCGGACGAACGCGGCCCAGAGGGTGTCGGCGAGCAGGAACGCGGGCGCGCCGTCGATCAGGAAGCGGGGAGCATTTGGGTCGATTGTCACGGTATGCATGGACAAGTCCTCGGCTTCGAAACCAGGTGTTTACATTTCCTCGGCTGGCATGTCAGCATACGGCATTCCACCTGACCATCGAGAAGGGGAGACAGCATGGATCGCCTCAGCCGCCGCAGCTTCCTGGGTCTGACCGCTGGTCTGGCCGCCGGTTCCGTGCTCGCCGCGTGCGACAGCGGCAGCGCCGGCCCCGGCCCCGCCACCGGCGACAACTCCAGCGTCAAGCTGCCCCGGTACACCCCGCCGCCCGCCCTGCCCGGCCAGCTCGACAGCAAGGTCCCGGGGGTGCCGACGGCCTATACGCAGTACCCGGCGAGCCCGGCCAGGTCGGTGCGCACCCCGCCCGGCTCAGGCGGCACCGTCAGCACGATGCAGGTCAACTTCGGCGACCCGCCGCCGGCGAACAACGCGTGGCTGGAGGCGCTGCAGAAGGACCTCAACGTCACGCTCAAACAGACCTTCACCACCGACAGCGACCTGCCGCAGAAGACCAACACGCTCATCGCCGGCGACATCCCCGACATCATGTACGTGCACCTGCAGAAGGTGCCGTCCGCGCTCAAGGCCGTGCAGCAGGGCGCGTTCATCGACCTGACGAAGTACGTCGGCGGCGACGCGGTGCAGGACTACCCCAACCTCGCCGCCCTGCCCGAGATCACCTGGCGCAACTCCGCGGTCGGCGGCGGCCTCTACGGCGTGCCCCGCCCGGTGCCGGCGGCCAACACCGGCCAGCCGCTCTACCGCGACGACTGGCTGCAGAAGCTGGGCGGGAAGGCGCCCACCAACGCCGACGAGATGGCCACGATGCTCAAGGCGTTCTCCACCGGCGGGAAGTTCGCGTTCGGCGCCATCACGCCCTGGGACCAGGAGCTGATCCTGTCCATGTTCGGCGTGCCCAACCAGTGGCGGCGCAACGCCGACGGCACGCTCACCAAGGACATCGAGACCGACGAGTTCGCCGCCGCCGTCGAGTGGCTGGCCAAGCTCTACCAGGCCGGCGTCTTCCACCCCAACGCGGTCGGCAACGGCTGGAGCGAGGCGCAGAAGCTGTGGGTCGCCGGCACCACCGGCTTCTTCGGCGGCAACATCCTGGCCTCGATGACGTACCTGCGCGGCACCCCGATCGACGGCGTGCCCGACCCGGTGACGGCGATCAAGCCGTTCATCGCGCCCGGCAGGGACGGCGCCTCCAAGCCCGGCTTCTACGAGGGCCCGGCCGGCTTCGGCATGTTCTCCATCCCGTCGCGCCTCGGCAAGGACGAGAAGAAGGTCCGCGAGCTGCTGGGCATCCTCAACTACTTCGCCGCGCCGTTCGGCAGCGCCGAGTACACGCTCATCAACTACGGCGTCCTGGACCACAACTACACGATGGTGGACGGCATCCCCACGCCGTCGACCGAGCCGAAGCTCGTCGCCGAGCTCAGCGGCCAGTACGTCAACAGCCCGGGCGAGGCGACGATCTACATCCCGGGCCCGCCCAACCAGTCCGAGCCGGTGCAGCGGTACTTCGAGCAGGTCCAGCCCAACCTCGTGCGGGACCCGACGATGACCAAGGTCTCGGCGACGAACATCGCCAAGGGCAAGTCGCTGACGGACATGATCCAGGACAACTTCAAGCAGTTCGTCAGCGGCCGCCAGCCCCTGAGCAAGCTCGACGAGTTTCGCAAGACGTGGAAGGCGCAGGGCGGCGACGCCGTGCGCCGCGAGTTCCAGGACGCCAAGTAGAGGTGGCGCCGCGATGACGACCGCGACCCGCGTGCTCCGGGAACGGTGGATGTACCTGTTCATCGTCCCCGGCGTGCTCTACTTCACCGTCTTCCAGTACGTCCCGATGATCGGCAACCTGGTCGCCTTCAAGGACTACTCCCCGTTCATCGGCTTCGCCGCCAGCCCGTGGGTCGGCCTGCGCAACTTCACCGAGCTGTTCGGCGACGCGGAGTTCACCAACGCGCTGCGCAACACGCTGCTGATCAGCCTGCTGCAGGTCGTCGTGGCCTTCCCGGCGCCGATCCTGCTCGCCCTGCTGCTCAACAGCCTGCTGTCGGAGCGGGTCAAGCGGTTCGTGCAGTCGGTGGTGTACCTGCCGCACTTCTTCGGCTGGGTCATCGTCATCTCGATCTGGCAGGCCGTCGCCGGCGGCGTGGGCCCGGTGGCCGACCTGCTGCACGCGCTGGGGTTCGGGCAGCAGAACCTGATGGCGAACCCGGACACGTTCCTGGGCCTCGTCACCGCGCAGGTCGTGTGGAAGGAGATCGGCTGGGGCACCATCATCTTCTTCGCCGCGATCTCCGCCATCCCCCTCGAACGCTACGAGGCGGCCGCGGTCGACGGTGCCGGCGGCTGGCGGCGGACCTGGCACATCACGCTGCCCGGCATCAGCGGCGTCATCGTGCTGCTGCTCATCCTGCGCCTCGGCACCGTGCTCAGCGTCGGCTTCGAACAGCTGCTCCTGCAGCAGCAGGCGGTCGGGGCCGGCGCGGCCGAGGTCGTCGACACCTTCGGCTACTACCGCGGCGTCGTCGGCGGCGAGTGGGGCCTGGCCACCGCGGCCGGGCTGTTCAAGGGCGTCATCGGCACCGTCCTGGTGATCGCGGCCAACCGGATCGCGAAGCGCACCGGCAACGGAGGGCTCTTCTGATGGCCGTCACGCACCGCCCCCCGTGGATGGCCACGCCCCGGTGGCCGCTGCAGACCCTCAAGGCCGTCGTCATCGCCGCGATCGTCCTGGTGATGCTGTACCCCTTCATCTACGTGGTCGCCGGGAGCTTCGCCGCGAACGCGCACAGCATCCTCGGCGGGCTGCTGCCGGAGGACTACTCGCTGCAGGCGTACCGGCAGATCTTCGGCGGCGACGTCGTCCTGCGCTCGCTCGCCGTCTCCGTCGCCGTCACCCTCGTCGGCACCGCCCTGTCGATGGTCGTGTCGATCGGCATGGCCTGGGGCCTCACCCGCACCCGGGACGTGCCGGGCACCCGGTTCGTGCTCTACGCCGTCATCGGCACCATGCTGTTCACGGCCGGCGTCATCCCCAACTACCTGCTCGTGAAGTCGCTGGGCCTGATCGACTCGTACCTGTCGCTGATCCTGCCGGTCGTGGCCAGCGCCTTCAACATCGTGGTGCTGCGCAACTTCTTCATGGAGATCCCACGCGACATCGTCGACTCGGCCCGCATCGACGGGGCCGGCGAGTGGCACATCCTGGTGCGCATCGTGCTGCCGCTGTCCAAGGCCGTGCTCGCCGTCGTGGCGCTGTTCTACGCGGTGGGGTACTGGAACGACTTCTTCAACGCCCTGCTGTACCTCGACGACTCGCAGAAGTGGCCGATCCAGCTGGTCCTCAACCAGTACGTGATCCGCGGCGAGAGCCTCAGCACCTCGGCCCAGGCGAGCGCGGCCGCGGCCCGGCTGCCCGCCGAGTCGCTCAAGATGGCCGTCGTCGTCATCGCCACCACGCCGATCCTCATCGTCTACCCGTTCCTCCAGCGGTACTTCACGAAGGGCGTGCTCACCGGTGCGATCAAGGATTGACGGCGGCTGGACGCTGCGGGACTCCACCGGCCGGGAGTTTCCGGCTACGGTCCCCGGCTGCGTGCACACGGACCTGCTCGCCGCCGGGGCCATCGCCGACCCGCACCTCGGCGACAACGAGGTCGCCACGCAGTGGATCGGGCACCGGGACTGGCGCTACCGGACCACCTTCGACGCCGCCCCGGGCGCCCGGTCCGACCTGGTCTTCCACGGCCTCGACACCCTGGCCACCATCACGTGCAACGGCGTCGAGCTGGGCCGGACCGAGAACATGCACCGCAGCTACCGCTTCCCGGTCGACGGGCTGCTGCGCGCCGAGGGCAACGAGCTGACCGTCGAGCTCGCATCGGCCGAGCGCTTCGCCGCGGCGCGGACCGCCGAGACCGGCGGCGACTGGCCGAACCCGTTCCACCGGCCCTATCCGGTGATCCGCAAGATGGCCTGCAACTTCGGCTGGGACTGGGGGCCGGACCTGGTCACCGCGGGCATCTGGCGGCCGGTCGAGCTGCACACCTGGCACACGGCCCGGCTCGCGTCGGTGCGCCCGGTCGTCACCCGGGCCGGCGACACGTGGACCGTCACGGTGCACGTCGAGCTCGAGTACGCCGACGGGCCCGCGGACGTGACGGTCGAGGCGTCGGTGGCCGGGGTGCGGGCCTGCGCACCGGGGCCGGGCGCCATCGCGCTGACGGTGACCGACCCGGCGCTCTGGTGGCCGGCCGGGCACGGCGAGCAGCCGCTGTACGAGCTGGAGGTGCGACTGTCCACAGGGGATAGCTGGCGCCGCCGGATCGGGTTTCGCACGGTCGCGCTCGACACCGGCGACGACGAGATCGGCAGCCGGTTCGTGCTGCTCGTCAACGACCGGCCCGTCTTCGCCCGCGGCGTCAACTGGATCCCCGACGACACCTTCGTGACCCGCACGGGGCCGGGCGAGTACCGGCACCGGCTGACCCAGGCCCTCGACGCCAACGTCAACCTCGTGCGGGTCTGGGGCGGTGGACTGTACGAGACCGACGCCTTCTACGACGTGTGCGACGAGCTCGGACTGCTGGTGTGGCAGGACTTCCCGTTCGCCTGCGCGGCGTACCCGCAGGACGGGCGGCTGGCCCGCGAGGTCGAGGCCGAGGCGCGCGAGGCGATCGTGCGGCTCGCCCCGCACCCCAGCCTGGCCCTGTGGAACGGCAACAACGAGAACATCTGGGGCTGGTTCGACTGGGACTGGCGGGAACCGCTGCGCGGCCGGGCCTGGGGCGAGTCCTACTACCTGGACCTGCTGCCGCGGCTCGTCGCCGAGCTGGACCCGTCCCGGCCGTACTGGGCGGGCAGCCCGTACTCCGGCTCGATGGACCGCCACCCGAACGACGACCGGCACGGCGTGAGCCACGTGTGGAACGTCTGGAACGAGGAGGACTACCTGGCCTACCGGGGGCGCACGCCGCGGTTCGTGGCCGAGTTCGGCTACTCGGGGCCGCCGACCTTCTCGACGTACACCCGCGGCATCGGTGACAGCGCGGACGGGCATCAGAAGGCGGCCGACGGTGACGCCAAGCTCGACCGCGGCCTCGCCGACCACTTCGGCACCGGCCGGGCCGAGCTGGAGTTCGACGACTGGCTCTACCTGACCCAGCTCGTCCAGGCCCGGGCCGTGCAGGTGGGTGTCGGGCACTTCCGCTCGGCCCAGCCGACCTGCATGGGTACCGTCTGGTGGCAGCTCAACGACTGCTGGCCCGGCCCGTCCTGGGCGGTGATCGACGGCGACCGGCGGCGCAAACCGGCCTGGTACGCGCTGCGGGACATGTACGCGCCCCGCCTGCTGAGCATCCAGCCGGGCCGCGCCGGGCTCGAACTGGTGCTGGTCAACGACACCGACGAGGGCTGGGCCGGCACGGCCGCGGTGACCCGGCACGACTTCGACGGCCGGGCCCTCGCCGCCGGCACCGTCGCGGTGTCCTGCCCGCCCCGGGGCGTGCGCCGCTTCCGGCTCCTCGGTGAGCCCGGCCGGCCGGAGCGGGAGCTGCTGCGGGTCGCGTTCGACGGGCGCACGGCCGACTGGTTCTACCGCGAGGACCGCGACCTCGAGTACCCGCCGGCCGAGTTCACCGCCACCGCCGACGCGGACGGCGTCACCGTCACCGCGGCCACCCTCCTGCGCGACCTCTGCCTGTTTCCGGACCGCCTCGACCCGGCCGCCGAGACGGACCGGATGCTCGTCACGCTCCTGCCCGGGGAGACCGCCCGGTTCGCGCTGCGCGCCGCCGCCCCGCTGCCGGCGGCCGCGCTGGTGAGCGCCCCGGTGCTGCGGTGCGTCAACGACAGGTACCGCTGTGCACAGGAGGGAGCCCGTTTGGCATGATGGAATACCACAATCCAGGGAGGTGCAGTGACCGACGAAGCCGTCCAGTTCCCCACGCTCGAACGGGCGCCCACGCTGTCGGACCGGGTGACCGACAGCGTGCTGCAGATGATCTCGAGCAACGCCCTGAAGCCGGGCGACCGGCTCCCGTCCGAGCGCGACCTCGGCGTGCGCTTCGGCGTCTCCCGCACCGTGGTGCGCGAGGCCCTGCGCTCCCTCGCCGCGAAGGGCGTCCTCGACGTCCGGTCGGGCAGCGGCGCGGTCGTGGCCCGGGTCGGCGTCGACACGGCCAGCCAGACGCTGCGGCTGTTCGTGCAGGGCTCCCGCGCGGGCACCGACGGCGACCTGCTGCGCTACGAGCAGATCAACGACGTCCGGGAGATGCTCGAGACGCGGGTCGCGCGGATCGCCGCCCGCGAGGCGCAGGCCGCCCACCTCGACCGGCTCCGCGACCTGCACGCGCAGATGGAGGCGGCCAAGGACGACGTCGAGCTGGCCTCGTCCCTGGACGTGGCGTTCCACCGCCAGATCGCCGTGGCCACCCGCAACCCGCTGTTCGTCGTCATGCTCGACTCGATCGAGCCGGCGCTGCTGGAGATCCGGCGCAAGACCCTCGGCTCGCCCGACCGGCCGGACAAGGCGCTGCGGGCGCACGCGCTGATCCTCGAGCGCATCGTGGCCGCCGACCCCGAGGGCGCCGAGCGGGCCATGAACGAGCACCTCGCCGACTCGCGGGCGGTCTGGGCCGCGCTCGGGGGTGCCGTCTAGCCATGCGCCTGGCCACCGGCGGCGCCGCGGTCACCGTCGCCGACAACGCCCTGCGGGACGTCCGCATCAGCGGCTTCCGCGCGCTCGACGCGATGATGGTCACCGTTCGCGACGCCGCGTGGGGCACCTACCCGGCCGACGTCCGCGTCGTGGCCGGGTCGGCGACGGGGGCCACGCTGCTCGGCGTCCACGGCGACGTCTTCCGCTGGGAGGGCACCGTCGAGCTGGGCCCCGCCGCTGTCCGGTTCGAGATGCGCGGCACCGTCCTGCGCGACGTGGACAGCCGGCGCATCGGCGTGTGCCTGCTGCACCCGCTCGCCCTGGCCGGCCGGGCCATGCACACCGACATCGGCTCCGGCACGTTCGGCGTCGCGATCGACCCGCACCCGCCGGCCACCGGCTTCCGCGTGCTGCGCTACGACGCCGGCGTGCCCGTCACCATCGAGCTCAGCGACGTGTTCGAGATGGAGGACCACCGCAACTGGTCCGATCCCGGCTGGAAGAGCTACTCGCCGCCGCTGACCGGGGGCGGTCCGCGCCGCTTCCGCGCGGGCGAGGAGCTCCATCGCAGCGTCACGGTCAGCGGGCCGCTGACCTCGGTGCCTTCCATCGAGGTGTACGGCCGCGACTGCATCGATGTGACGCCGGCGACCCTGGCCGCGGGGCCCCTGCCCGCGCGCGTCGGCGCCGTCGCGCTGATCTCGGACTCGGCGGCGTGGCTGCGCGCGGCGGCCGAGCGGGTGGCCGAGCGGGGTGCGACACGGGTGGCGGTCTTCGACCCCGCGACGCACACGACCGCGCCGGGCACGGCCGCGCTCGTCCGCGCGGTGCTGCGCGACGGCGGGTGCGACGCCCCGGTCGGCGGCGGCTCCCGGGCCCACCTGGCCGAGCTCAACCGGCTCACCGGCGGCGGACCGCAGGACTGGGACTTCGTCACCTTCCCGATCACCGCCCAGGCCCACCACAGCGACACGCCCTCGGTCCTGGCCACCGTCCACGCGATGCCGTTCATGGTCGAGCAGGCCGCGCGGATCGCGCCGGGCCTCCCGCTCGTGGTCGGGCCCCTGGCGCTGCGGCGCCGGGCCGACGCCAACTCCCCCGCTTCCCCGCTCGACCCGCCCGATCCGCGCGAGGCCTCCCCCGCCGGCGCGGCCTGGCTGCTCGGCAGCGTCATCGCCCTGCGCCGCGCGGCCACCGTGACAGTGCTGTTCGACGGTGCGCCGGGCGGGCTGCTGCGCCGGCTGCACGCCCTGCGCGGCCGGCCGTTCATCGGGGTGCCGACCGGCGACCCGGACATCCTGGCCGCCACCGTGCCCGGTGAGGCGACGTGCACCGCCACCCTGATCCCCGGCCGGCCCGCGGCCACCATCACCGAGGAAGGCCACCTATGAACCGGTTGTCCGGCAAGGTCGGCGTCATCACCGGCGCGGCGGGCGGCATCGGCGCCGCGGCGGCCCGGACCTTCGCGGCCGAGGGCGCGGTGGTCGGCCTGCTCGACCGGCCCGGCCACGCCCTCGATGCGCTGGCCGCCGAGCTCGGGCCGGCCGCGGTGGCGCTGCCCGCCGACGTGACGGGCGAGGCGTCGGTGGCCGCCGCGTTCGCCGCCTGGGCCGGGGCCCACGAGCGGGCCGACTTCGTCTACGTGTGCGCGGGGCAGCAGCTGCACGACGTCGACGGCCGGGCCGGGGACGTGTCCCTCGACACCTGGGAGCGGACCATCGCGGTGAACCTCACCGGGGCGTTCCTCACCGTCAAGCACGCGCTGCCGGCGCTGTGCGCGGCCCCGTCGGGCTCGCTGATCCTGTGCGGCTCGCCGACGGGTCTGAGCATGTCCGGCGGGGGCAACACCGCGTACGGCGCGTCGAAGGCGGGCATGATGGCCCTCGCCCGGATCGTCGCCGCCGACTACGCCGCCGAGGGTGTGCGGGCCAACATCATCGTGCCCGGCACCACCCGCACCCCGCTCATCGAGCCGCTGCTGGCCGACCCGCAGGTGCACGCCGCGCTGCTGGCCGGCGCCCCGATCGGCCGCCTGGGGACCCCGGCCGACCTGACCGGCATCGCCGTGTTCCTGGCCGGCGACGAGTCCCGCTACGCCACCGGCGCCACGTTCGCCGTGGACGGCGGCCTCACCGTGCGCTGAAGTAGCCGACCATCCGGGCGAGGGTGCCGGCGTCGCCGATGTTGCCCGGCACGACCGCCAGGGGCACCCCGCCGACCTCCCACAGCGGGATGCCGGTCTCGAGCTGGCCGCGCACCGTGGCCACCGCCCCGCCGAGGCCCGTGGTCGCCACCTCGGCCGAGGTGATCCCGCCCTTGCTGATGACGGCGTCGACGGCCGGCGCGACAGCGCGGGTCACCGCCATCAGCCCGGCCATCACGGCGGCCCCGTCGGCGAGGCTGCCGTGCTCGGCCCGGCGCCGCCGCTCGGTCGTGACGACGGCGATCCCGGTCGCGGCCAGCCGCTGCCGGGCCTGCGCCACGATTGCCGGCGCGGGCGCGCCGGCGCCGTCGGTCGGCAGCTCCAGCCGGGGCAGGCCGAGGGCGTCCAGCTGGGCGGTCGCGGCGGCGGTGTGCGACCCGCAGACCACCAGCAGCCGCTCGGCCCGGGTGGACGGCCGGACCAGCCGGCCGGGCACACCCCCGATGCGCGCGGCCAGCGGGGCGGCGCAGCGCACGACGACGTGGCGACCGGCCGCCCGGGCCGCCGCGAGCCCGGCGACGATCGGGGCGAGGTCGGCGTCGCACTCCACGTCGGGGATGACGACGCCGCCGTCCGGGGTCTCCAGCAGCGCGGCGCGGAGCGGGCCGCCGCGCCTGACGAGCGTCACCGGGCGCCGCCCGCCGAGCTCGTGCACCCAGTCGGTCATCGTGCGGGCGGTGAAGCCGAACACCGGATCGCGGGCGAACTCGGTGTCGGCGACGTTGACCGCGGCGCCACCGGCGGTGAGGTAGTGCACGCCGCCGACCGTGACCCGCCCGGCGGCGGGGTACGCGGGCACGATCAGGCCCACGCCCCGGCGCAGGCCCAGCGCCCCCATCTCGGCGAACACGTGCCCGCGCAGCGTGGAGTCGCCGCGCAGGACGAGGTGGTGCCCCGGGCCGATCCGGTCGCGCAGCCCGGCGACGAGCGCGAAGGCGGCGTCGCGGGTCAGCGCCCGGGTGTTGGTCAGCACGTAGACACACGCGCTCCCGGGCGGCAGCGGGCCCACCGCGGCCGGGCGCAGCAGCACCTCGACCCCGGCCGCGCACTGGGTGCCGGTCGGGTCGTCGTCAAGCACGACGACTGTCATCGCCCGGCCGGCCAGGCCGCGACGATGCGGTCGTAGGTCGCCCGCTCGGACGTGTCGACCGGGCCCGGGGTGCGGTGGCGCAGGCCCTCCGCGATGCCGCGGGCCCAGGGGACGGTGGAGGCGAAGCCGAGGTCGCGGGCGGCGGCGGTGCAGTCGAAGACGTTGTCGTACTGGAAGTTGTGCACGCACCAGAACGCGGCCTGCGGCGCGAGCTCACCCAGGACCGCGACGGGGATCTTCACGAAGTGCGGCTCGACGCCGAGCGCGTCCGCGACCGCGCGCCAGTACTCCTCGAACGTCAGCACCTCCGCCCCCGTCACGTTGTAGGCCCGGCCCGCGGCGGGGCGCGCGGTCGCCGCGACGAACGCGCGGGCCACGTCGTCGCGGTGCCCGGCGGCCCAGCGGCTGGTGCCGTCGCCGTGCAGGATGACCGGCTGCCCGGCGATCAGGCGCTCCACGGCCAGGTCGAAGGAGCCGATCGACGCGACGGCGTGGTCGGCGTAGGTGGCGGCCGGCCGCAGGATCGTGAGCGGCAGCCCGGCCGCGCGCAGGACCTCCTCGCTGCGGGCCTTGTCGTGGGCGTAGGCGAAGGCCGGGTCCGGTGCGCGCTCGTGCCGCTCGTCGACGGGCAGGTAGTGGGCGGGCTTGGTGTAGACGTCGACGGTGCTGCACATGACGTAGTGCGGCGTGCGCCCACCGAACGCCTCGATCGCGGCCCGGGCGTCCGCCGGGGTGTAGCAGAGCATGTCCACGACGGCGTCGTGGCCGTCGCCGTGCGCGTCCCAGGCCGCCCCGAGGGCGTCCACGTCCGCGCGGTCGCCGTGGACCGTGGTGACCGCGTCGCCGAACGGCGGGGCGCCGGTGCCCCGGTTGAGCAGCGTGACGCGGTCGCCGCGGTCCAGCAGCCGCCGGGTGATGGCGGTGCTGATCAGGCCGGTGCCGCCGAGCACGAGGGTCCGCACGGTCAGCGGCGCAGCACGGCGGCGCGGTCGTCGGCCGTCCACAGCGGCTCGGCGACCAGCCGGGTGGTGGCCCGGCGCTCGTGCATGCGCCGCGCGACGGTGGCGATCCCGGCGCCGTCGAGGCCGTAGTAGCGGTACAGGTGGGTCGGCGGGCCGACGAGCGCGAACTCGTCGCGCAGGCCGTGCTTGTGCACAGGCGTGCCGACGCCCGCGGCGGCGAGGGCCTCGACCGTCAGGGTGCCGAGGCCGCCCTCGACGGTGTGCTCCTCCACGGTGACCACGCTGCGGTGGGCGGCGGCGAGCTCGGCGACCGCGGCGGCCGGGAACGGCTTGAGCGTGTGCACGTCGGCGACCGTCGCCGCGACACCGTCGGCGGCCAGCGACCGGGCGGCGGCGAGCGCCTCCTGGACCATGACGCCGGTCGCGAGCAGCAGGACGTCGTCGCCGCGGGCCAGGACGGTGGGCCGGTCGAGGCGGAGCTGGTCGACGCCGGTGTAGACGGTCTGCTCGCGGCCGCGGCCGATGCGGAAGTAGACCGGGCCGTCGTGCTCCACGGTGCCGCGCAGCAGGGCCTCGGTGGCGACCGGGTCGGCCGCCGAGACCACCATCAGGCCCGCGACCGCGCGCAGGGCGGCGATGTCCTCGGTCGCGTGGTGCGACGTGCCGAAGAAGCCCATCGAGATGCCGGCGTGCGTGCCGAGGACCCGGACCGGCAGCCCCGGGTAGGCGAGGTCGGTGCGGATGTTCTCGTAGCCGAGGATCGCCGAGAAGCAGGCGAACGTGCACACGTACGGGATGAGCCCGGTGGTGGCCAGGCCGGCCGCGGCGCCGAGCATGTTGCGCTCGGCGATGCCGTAGTAGAGGAACCGCTCGGGGTGGCGGGCGCCGAAGACGGCCAGGCGGGTCACGTACGTCAGGTCGGCGCAGCCGACGACGATGCGGGGGTCGGTGTCGGCCAGGTCGGCGAGGACCCGCCCGGCCGCGAAGTCGGCGCCCTCGTCCCGCCCGACGTGGTCGAACGAGGCCGGATCGCGCAGATCGGCGACGTTGCGCGAGCCGTCGGGGGCGATGTTCATGGCGGTGCGCATCAGTGGCCCTCCCGGTGGAACATGCGGCGGATCGACGCGACGGCGCGGTCGCGGTCGACCCCGCCGAGGTAGCCGACGTGCCACTCGGCCATGCCCTCGATGAAGTCCACGCCCCGGCCGGCGACGGTGTCGGCGACGAGCACTGTCGGCGGCCCGTCGGGGTCGGCCGCGCGCCGCTCGTCGAAGGCCCGGTAGGCCGCGAGCAGGTCGGCGTGCGAGTGCCCGTCGACGCGCTCGGCGTGCCAGCCGAACGCGGCGAAGCGCCCGTCGATCGGCTCGAAGTCGAGCAGGTCGCGGGTGAAGCCGTCGACGCTCACCCGGTTGACGTCGACGATCGCGAGCAGGTTGGCCAGGCCGCGGTGGCCGGCGTAGGCGGCGGCCTCCCAGACCTGGCCCTCGTTGAGCTCGCCGTCGCCGAGCAGCACCACGACCCGGCTGTCACGGCCGGCCAGGCGGACGCCGTCGGCCATGCCGGTGCCGATCGACAGCCCGTGGCCGAGCGAGCCGGAGGAGAAGTCGATGCCCGGGATCTTGCGCATGTCCGGGTGGTCGCCGAGCGGGCTGCCCAGCCGGGTGAAGGTGCCGAGCGTGCTCTCGGGGAAGAAGCCGAGATCGGCCAGGATCGGGTAGAGCGCCGAGCAGGCGTGGCCCTTGCCGAGCACGAACCGGTCGCGGCCCGGCCACTGCGGCTCGCCGGGGCGCACCCGCAGGAAGCCGTAGTACAGCGAAACCAGTATCTCCATGCAGGAGAAGCTCGGCCCGTAGTGCCCGGAGCCGGCCACCTCGACGAGCTCGAGATTCGCCAGGCGCATCTCGATGCTGCGCTCCCGTAGCCGCGACACGACGTCCGTATCGGCGGCGAGTGCCTCAGTCATGCAATCCCCTCCTGGATTGGTATATTGGCATGCCATCACTCCAGCAGGCAAGAGATGACCACCTTCTCGGCCTCGTGCGGGTTCGCCACCGCGAAGCGGATCGCCGCGGCGACCTCGGTGAGGCCGAACTCGTGGGTGACCCAGTCCGCCACCACCCCGGCCCGGCGGGTCACCAGGTCGACGGCCGCCGGGAACTCCCCCGCCGAGTTGCGGGAGCCGAGCAGGTTGAGCTCCTTGCGGCTCAGGTCGCTGACCGTGAGCGCGACCTCGGCGGTGGAGATGCCGACAGCGACGACGGTGCCGGAGTGGGCGACCACGTCGACGGCCAGCCGCAGCAGCGCCGGCACGCCCGTCGCCTCGATGACCACCGCCGCCCCGGCACCGCGCGTGAAGCCGGCGACGGCGGCGGCGAGGTCCTCGGCGCCGGTGTCCACGACCCGGGCGGCCCCGGCCCGGCGGGCCAGGTCGAGCCGGGCGGCGATGCGGTCGGCGGCGAGCACCCGGGCGCCGCGGTCGGCCGCGGCGAGCACGGCGGCCAGGCCGATCGGGCCCGCCCCGAGCACCACGACGTCGTCACCGGGCCCGACCCCGCCGCGACCGACCGCGTGCAGGCCGATGGCGACCGGCTCGCTCAGCACCGCCACGCGGGCCGGCAGGTCACCCGCGGGCACCAGCTGGTCGAGCGGGACGGCGACGTGATCGGCCAGCCCGCCGGGGACCTGGACGCCCATGACGGTGACGGCGACGCAGCAGTTGGGCCGGCCGCGGCGGCACGGGAAGCAGTGCCCGCAGCCGCGCAGCGGGTTGACCACCACCCGGTCGCCGACGGCGAGCGGGCCGCCGCTGTCCGCGGGCAGCGCGGCGACCACCCCGGCCATCTCGTGCCCCTGCACCTGCGGGAAGACGGCGTAGGGGTGGGTGCCGTCGAAGATGTGGTAGTCGGAGCCGCACAGCCCGACCGCCTCGACCCGGACGACCGCCCGCCCCGGCGAGGGGCTGGGCGTCTCGACGGTCCGGAGCTCCAGGCGCCCCGGGGCCAGCGTGACCGCGCTCCGCGATGTCTGCGTCATAGCCAGCAGCATACGCGGCGTTGACATACAGCATGTGGCATACCATCATACGGATCCTGTCAGATCGATACCGATAAACAGGAGGGCACCATGAGACTCCGCAGCTGGCTTGCCGCCACAAGCGTGCTGGCGGCAGGCGTCGGTGGCGCGATCGCCGTGCAGTTCTCCGCATCGGCGGCCACCAGCACCATCGAGGACACCAGCACCACCGGCGTCGCGTTCGCCGGCACCTGGGCGGCGTGCAGCGGCAACTGCGCCAAGGCCGCCGACAACAGCTTCAAGTGGACGTCCACGGCCGGGTCGAGCGTCACCGTGAGCTTCACCGGCAACCAGATCAAGCTCTTCGGCATGACCGAGCCGTGGGACAACATCGCCACGGTCGCCATCGACAACGGCGCCACCACCGACGTGGACTTCTACACGCCCGCGGTCTCCGCCACGACCGTCCAGGTGTACTCGTCACCCGCCCTCACGCAGGGCAGCCACACGCTCAAGCTCACCATGACCAGCCGGCGCAACCCGGCCTCGAGCGGCGGCAGCTCGATCACGTTCGACAAGGCCGTCGTCACCTCCGCCACCACCACCCCGCCGCCGGCCACCACCTACGTCAGCGGCCTGCCGTGGAACTCGGGCGTCGGCCCGCAGGACCAGAGCACGGCCAGGGTCACCGACTTCGTCAACCTCCGCGGCGCCCCGGTGGACAACGTCGTGCTCTTCCCGGCCCGGGACAACTGGTCGGTGATGAGCGCCGGCTGGGACATCGCCTCCGGCCTGCCGAGCGGGTTCAACGCCGCGAAGCAGGACCTGGTCGCCACCGTGCCGCTGTGGCCGGGTGACCGCTCCGTCGGCAGCACCGGCAGCCAGGCCGACTGGCAGGGCCTGGCCAACCGGATCAAGGCGGTCGACGCCAACGCCTACGTCCGCCTCGGCTGGGAGATGAACCTGCCCGGCTGGCACTGGAAGGTCGGCGACGGCACCAAGAACGACTACGACGGCAACCTGATCCCGGACAACCGGGCGCAGTGGCAGGCCGCGTTCATCCAGGCCGCCCAGTGGATCAAGGCGGCCGCCCCCGGCCTGCGCATCGTCTGGAACCCCAACTACGGCGCCGACCAGACCTGCACGAACTGCACGCGCACGATCTTCCAGAACGTCAAGCAGTACGTCGACGTCTACGCCATCGACACCTACGACGCCTGGAACCCGGACCTCGGTACGGCCGGCACGAGCGAGCACATCGCCCGCCTCACCGACACCATGAACTACGCCGCCGCCAACAACAAGAAGTGGGCGATCCCGGAGTGGGGCCTCGGCTGCAACACCTCCGGGTGCCAGTGGGCCGGGCACGCCGGTGGCGACAACCCGCAGTACATCCACGACTACCTGACGTTCTTCAAGAACAACTCGGCGAACCTGGCCTTCGAGTCCTACTTCGACGAGCCGGGCTCCTACATCCGCTCGGCGCTGTCGGTGACGCCGATCGGCCCGAACGCCCCGGCGAAGTACCGGGCCGACATCACCGCCTACAAGGTCTGAGCACCACGAGGGCGCCGGAGCACTTCGGCGCCCTCCGCGGCGTGACCACCGGAGTGCATGGGCGACGGGGGTATTCCGCATCACGTCGCAGAACCCTCCCGTGGCGGCACCCGTGTACCGATTGGCGACATCGGTACACGACCGCGAAGGGACGCACATGGCGAAGGCCGACGACATGCTCCAGGCGCTCGACGAGCTGATCTCCGACGGGGTACGGCGGGGGCTGGTGCACAACACCGCCGAGGACGAGCGGCTCGACGGGCGCCTGATCACCGTGGGCGGTGCGCCGATGGTGAACTTCGGGTCGTGCAGCTACCTCGGGCTGGAGACGCATCCGGCGCTGAAGGCCGGGGTGATCGACGCCGTGGAGCGGTTCGGGACGCAGTTCTCCTCGTCCCGGGCGTACCTCTCCTCGCCCGGCTATCCGATCGTGGAGGACGCCCTGGCCCAGCTGTTCGGGCGGCCCACGATCCTGGCCCCGAGCACCAGCATGGGCCACCTCGCCGCCATGCCGGTGGTCATCGGCGGCGACGACGTGCTCCTGCTCGACCACCAGGTCCACCACAGCGTGCAGACCGCCGCGAAGCTGGTGCAGGCCCAGGGCACGCGGGTCGACCTGCTCCCCCACAGCGACCTGCGCACCCTGCGCCGGCGCCTCGAGGAGCTGGGCGGCTCGCACCGGCGCGTCTGGTACGCCCTCGACGGCCTCTACAGCATGTACGCCGACTTCGCGCCGTTCGCCGCGCTCAACGAGCTGATGGCCGAGTTCGGGCAGCTGTGGCTGTACGTCGACGACGCCCACTCGTTCTCGTGGACCGGGCACCACGGCCGTGGCCGGGCGCTCGGGGAGCTCAGCGCCCTGGCCCTGTCCCGCAGCGTCGTCGCGGGCTCGCTGAACAAGTCGTTCGCGGCCGCGGGCGGCGCGCTGACGTTCCCCGACGCCGAGATGCGCCGCCTGGTGTTCGCGGTCGGCGGGCCGCTCATCTTCTCGGGCCCGGTCCAGCCGCCGATGCTCGGCGCGGTGCTCGCGTCGGTCCGGCTGCACCGCACACCCGAGGTGGCCGCGCGGCAGGACGTGCTGCTGGAGCGCATCCGGCTGTTCAACCGGCTCGCGGCCGAGCACGGGCTGCCGGTCGTGAGCCGCAGCGAGGCCCCGATCCGGTGCATCGGCGCGGGCGGGCCGCGGGTCGCCTACAACCTCACGGCCCGGCTGCGCGCAGCGGGGTACTTCACGGATGTCGCCACGGCACCCGCGGTACCGTCGAAGCGCTCCGGCTCCAGGATCACCATCACCGCACATCACGGCGCGGCTGATGTCCTGGGGATCGTCGAGGCTCTCGCCGACGCCCTCCCCCGGGCCCTCGCCGAGGAGGGCGAGAACGTGACGACCCTGCGCCGGGCGTTCCACCGCCAGCTGCAGCGGGCCGCCTAGGGCAGGACCGGCTTCTCCCAGACGGACACGTGCTGGGCGCTGTCGCTGGTGAACGGGGCGCCGTGCCAGTCGGCCCAGCGCTCGCACAGGTGCAGCCCGGCGAGCTGGGCCATCAGGTCCAGCTCGGCCGGCCACACGTAGCGGAACGGGATCGAGCGGAAGCCGCCGCGGCCGTTGACGACCTCCACGTAGTTGGAGCTCATCGACTGGGTCGCGACGTCGTAGAGGTCGTAGGCCCAGCGGGTCTCGCTCGCGTGGAACGGCACGGCGTCCTGGCCCGGCGGGAGGCGGCGCAGGTCCGGCATCATGACCTCGATGACGAACCGCCCACCGGGCTGCAGGTGCGCGGCGACGTTGCGGAAGCACGCGACCTGGGCCGCCTGCGTCGTCAGGTTCATGATCGTGTTGAAGACGAGGTAGGCCACCGAGAACGCGCCGTCGACGGTGGCCGTGGCGAAGTCGCCGATCGTCACGCCGACCGCGTCGCCGCCGGGCTTCTCGCGCAGCCGGGCGACCATGGCCCGGGACAGGTCGATGCCGTGCACGGGGACGCCGCGGGCGGCCAGCGGCAGGGCGATCCGGCCCGTGCCGATGCCGAGCTCCAGCGCCCGGCCGCCGTCGGCGAGGCGGACGAGGGCGTCGACGATCGGCTCGACGACCGCGGGGTCGGCCATGTCCGCCGACGACTCGTCGTACCGGGCCGCGACCCGCTCCCCGAAGTACCCATCCTGATCGATCACCGCAGGACCCTATCGCGGGCCCGCGCGGAGGCAACCTCGACCCGGGGCCAGGCGTTCTATTGACATGGACCAACGCGTGCGGCTGACCCCCGTCGCTCTCGGCGCGGCCGCGCTCGCCGCGGTGCCGCTCGTCAACGTCGTCGGCGGCTATGCCTGGGCCTGGCAGTCGGCGCTGGTCCTGACGGCGATGGGGCTCGCCGGGATGCTGGCGCGGCGGCTGCGGTGCCCGGCCTGGCTCGCGAGCGGTGCGATGGCGGCCGCGGCCCTGGCCGGGCTGGCCTGGCTGTCCGGGGACCGGCCCGGCGAGCTCGCCGGCCTGGGGATCGCGGACCTGCGCCGGTTCGCCGCGCCGGTCGACGAGCACGACGGGGTGCGGTTCCTGACCGTGGCCGGGGTCGCGGCGCTCGGGCTGGTCGTCGACGCGCTGGTGGTGCAGGCGCGGCGGCCGGCGCTGGCCGGGCTGCCGATTGCTCGCGGTCTACACGGTGCCGGTGGCGGTGCTCGACGAGTCGACGAGCTGGTGGCCGTTCGCGCTCGGGGCGCTCGGGTTCGTGTGGCTGCTCGGCACCGACCGGATCGCCCTCGTGCGCGGGTTCGGCCGGCACTTCGGCGGCGACGGGCGGCCCGCCGCGGCGTCGCTGGCCGCGGCCGGGCGGCTGCTCGGGCTCATCGGCGTCGCCGTCGCGGTGGCGCTGCCGTTCCTGCTGCCGGCCGCGCTGCCCGCCCACCGCCCGTGGGAGGCCGGGGCCGGCACGTCCGGGCGCGGCGACGCCGGCTCCGTCGACCTGCTCGCGCTGCTGTCCGGCGAGCTCAACCGGCCGCAGCGGGTCGACCTGCTCGAGGTCACGAACGTCGACGACGCCGCGCCCGGCAACCTGCGCCTCGCCGCGCTCGAACGGCTCACCAGCCAGGGCTTCGAGCCGCTGCCGCCCGGGGCCGCCGGGCCCGTCGCGGCCGGCCTGCCCCGCCCGGCCTGGGGTCCGCAGGTGCAGGCCGGCGCCCATCGCGCCGACATCCGCATCGGCGAGCGCTTCCACACCGGCACACTGCCCGTCTACCCGTGGCCGACCGGGGTCCGGGGCGTCGACGGGAGCTGGCTGTTCGACCCGCGGACGCAGATGGTGTACTCCGGCACGCGCACCACCGCCGGCCTGCGGTACACGGTCGAGTACGTCCGGCCGGAGGTCACCCCCGAGCAGCTGCGGCGCGCGCCCGCCGTGGACCCGGACGACCCGGCCCTGCGCGACGTGCTGAGCGTGCCGCCGAACCTGGTCGTGCAGTCCCTGCTGCCCGGCCTGCTCGCCGGGCGGGCCACCGAGCTCGACCGGGTCGCCGCGATCAAGGACTTCTTCGCCCCGGCCAACCACTTCGTCTACGACACGACGACCGGTCCGGCGACGGGCGGCGCCGCCATCACGGACTTCCTGCAGAACCGGCGCGGCTTCTGCACCCAGTACGCCGCCGCCTTCGCCTGGCTCCTGCGCGCGGCCGGCATCCCGGCCCGGGTGGCGATCGGCTTCGCCCAGCCCGCGGCCGGCGCCGGGCGGACGACCACGCTGACCAACCACGACCTGCACGCCTGGACCGAGGTGTACTTCCCCGGCTACGGCTGGCTGCCCTTCGACGCCACCCCGCCCGCCGCCACCGCCGCCCCCTCCCCGGCCCCGACGGCCCCGGTCAGTGCCACCGCGGCGCCCGGCCCCTCCGCCGCGGCCGTCGCGCCGACCGGCCCCGGCGCGGCACCGGCCGGGCCCGCGGCGCCCCCGTGGGCACTCAGCGGCCTCCTGCTCGCGCTGCTGGCCGCGCCCGCGCTGACCCGGGCCCATACGCGCCGGCGGCGGCGGCGCACCCGGGAGGCGTGGGCGGAGCTGCTCGACACGATGACCGACTACCGGATCGGGCCCGGCGGCGCCGACACCCCGCGGACCGTCGCCGGGCGCCTGAGCGGGCTGGGCGGCCGGGCCGCCGACGGCGTGCGCGCGCTGCAGCGGGCCGAGGAGCACGCCCGCTACGCGGCCCGGCCTTTGCCCGCCGGCGACCCGGCCGGCGACGACCTGTTCGCCGCCGTGCGCGCGGTCCGGTCCGGGCTGGCCCGGCTCGCGACGCGCCGGGCACGCCTGCGCGCCGCCGTGCTCCCACCGTCCGTGCTGCGGCGCTGGCGGGCCCGGCTCACGCTCAGCACTCCGTCACCGTCGGCCGGCCGTCGAGGAACGCGATCATCTGCAGGACCAGGAAGTTCCAGTTCTGGAAGTGCCGCGTCATGATCGGTTCGCCGCTGTCCGGGCATCCGGTGCCGGCGCGGATGCTGCACCTCGGGGAGATCGCCGGGCACGATGCGCCGGGTCTCAGGAGTGCGGCTGGCCGCTCGTGCTGGCCCGGACGACGAGCTCCGGTGTGAACACCTCGTGCTGGACCGCACCGGACTCGATGTTGCGCAGCAGCAGGTCGACGGCCACTGACCCGAAGTCCTCGTGCGGGGTGCGGATCGACGACAGCGGCACGATCGACGACTCCGCATACTCGATGTCGTCGTAGCCGATGACCGCGATGTCCTCCGGAATCCGGACCCCGGCCATGACGAACGCGTGCATGATGCCGATCGCCAGCAGGTCGTTGACGGCGAACACGGCGTCGGGGCGCAGCGCCGGGTCGCGGCTCACGATGCGGTGCCCGACGGCCCGCCCGGCCCGGATGGTGCGCTCGGCGATGTCGACGACCTCCAGGGTCGCCGTCCCGGCCTCGCGCACGGCCTGGCTGGCGCCCTGCAGCCGGCCGGCGACCTGCTGGATCGACAGCGGCCCGCCGACGAAGGCGATCCGGCGGCGCCCGATCGACAGCAGGTGCTCCCCGGCCAGGCGGCCGCCGACGACCTCGTCCACCGACACCGAGGGCTGCTTGTCGGAGACCGCGCGGGCGCCGATGAGCACGTTGGGGGTGCCGCGCTGGCGCACCTCGGCCAGCCGGTCCTCGAGGCGCTCGAACGACGCCACGAGCAGGCCCTTCACCCGGTAGCGCTCGAACAGCCCGATGTACTGGTCCTCGCGCTCGCGATTGCCGTGCGCGTTGACGACGAACACGGCCAGCCCGTGCTCGGCCGCCCGGGTCTCCACGCCCTCGACCAGGGTGAAGAAGAACGGGTTGGCGAAGTCCGGCGCGATGTACGCGATGGCGTTGCTCTCCCCGAGCCGCAGCTGCCGGCCGACGATGTTCGGGACGAACCCGAGCTCCTGGATCGCGGAGCGGATCCGCTCGGCCTTCTCGTCGGAGACCCGCTCCGGATGGTTGAGGTAGTGCGAGACCGTGCCCAGCGCGACGCCCGCGTGCTTCGCCACCTCGCGAATGCCGACCTTGTTCACGCCGCCGCCCCGCTCGCTCAACTACCCAGACCTTTCACGGTGCGATGGACTCTCGCGGCACGAGCCGGAAGCGCGGACGCACACCGGTCAGGACGCGCTGGACATCATCCACCATGTATTCGAAGAATCGCGCCTCGGCGGCGTCCGTCACCCCCGCGATGTGCGAACTGAGGAACACGTCAGGCATTGTGCGCAGCGGCGAGTCGATCGGCAAGGGCTCCGGCTCGACGACGTCGAGGCCGGCTACTGAGCGGTGCCGGTGCCTCCAGCGCGGAAGTCCGGCGTGGAGGAGTACCCCCGCAGGCTCTGCTATTGTCACTCTAAGTGATCAACTCATAGCACGGGGTGATGGTCATGCGGGGCAGGCTCGGAATGGTCGCGGCGACCGTTGCCGTTGTGGTCGGTGGGGTCGGCGCCGTGGCTCGGGCCGCGCCCGGGGAGGGGACCGTGTACGGCGATGCCGGGGCGGTGTACTCCGGGTACGTCGTGCAGCTCAAGGATGCCCCCGGGGCCCTGGACGCGGCCGCCGCGGCGGACCTGGTGTCCGCGCGGGCCGCGGATCTGGCGCAGCGGTTCGGGGGGACGGTGCGCGAGCAGTACAGCAGCGCGCTGTCCGGGTTCGCGATCGGCGGGATCAACGAGACGCAGGCCCGGCAGCTCGCGGCGGCGCCCGAGGTGGAGCGGGTCGAGCGCAACGTGCTGATCCGGCGGGCGGCGCGACCGCCGGTCACCGCCACCGGCACGCAGAGCGGGCCGTCGTGGGGGCTCGACCGGATCGACCACCACGAGCGCAGCATCGACGGCGCGTTCGACTATCCGAACACGGCGCCGGGGGTCACCGCGTACATCGTCGACGGCGGGATCCGGATCAGCCACAACGACTTCGCCGGGCGGGCCGCCTACGGGCGCAACTTCGTCGACCGGGTCACGAACCCGATAAACGACCCGGCCAACGCGAACAACAGCAACGACCCGGCCAACGCCAACGACTGCGACGGGTACGGCACCCACGTGGCCGGCACGGTCGGCGGGACCACCTACGGCGTGGCCAAACAGATCGCCCTCGTCGCGGTCCGGGTGCTCGACTGCCTCAGCGCCGGGTTCATCTCCGAGATGGTCGGCGGCATCGACTGGGTCACCGCGCACGCCCAGCATCCGGCCGTGGCCGTGTTCGACGTGTGGACCGCCCGGACCATCCTCATCGACGCCGCCGTCCAGCGCTCGATCGGCTCCGGGGTGACCTGGGTGGCGCCGGCCGGGGACTGGTACGAGGGCGGGTACAACGCCTGCTACTACTCGCCGGCGGGCGGGGCCGACACGATCGTCGTCGGGGCGTCGAGCTACTACGACAGCCCGGCCTACTACTCCAACTACGGCGGCTGCCTCGACATGTGGGCGCCCGGTGACAGCATCCCGGGCGACGGCATCGCCTCGGACGTGGACCAGACGACGATGAGCGGCTCGTCGATGGCGGCGGCGTACGCGACCGGGGCGGCGGCGCTCATCCTGCAGGCGCACCAGAACTACACGCCGACGCAGATACGCAACGCGCTCGTGCAGAGCTCGACGGTCGGCGCCCTGGACATGAAGGCGATCCCGGCCTACGCGTCGGCGGCGAGCCAGAACCGGCTGCTGTACGTCCGCCAGGCCGAACCGTCGCGCCCGGTCGGCAAGACCCAGACCCTGTTCAACCCCAAGTACGGCACCACCGAGGTCTACGCCCGCTCCGACAACGCCGACCACCTGATGTACGCGTACTGGTCCCGCGACTGGTCGGCCTGGATGGACCTGGGCGGGCCGATCGTCGGGGACCCGGCGGTGCTGTACAACCCGAACTACGGCACCACCGAGGTCTACGCCCGGCTGTCGAACAACCATCTCGGGTACCGCTACTTCCTCGGCGGCTGGTCCTCGTGGATCGACCTCGGCGGCAGCCTCGCGGGCAACCCGTCAGTCATCTTCAACCCGCACTCGGGCACGACGGAGGTGTACGTCCGCACGGCCGCGAACTCCCTCGCCTATGTCTACTACGCCGGCGGCTGGTCGGGCTGGACCGACCTCGGCGGGAGCCTGACCGGCGACCCGGGCGTCCTGTACAACCCGAAGTTCGGGACCACGGAGGCCTACGCGGTCACCGGCGGCGGGCTGGCGTACCAGTACTACCTCGGCGGCTGGTCGGGCTGGACCGGGCTCGGCGGCACGGTCCAGGGCACGCCGGCGGTGCTGTACAACCCGCGCTACGGCACGACCGAGGTCTACCTGCGCACCGCCGCGGACCAGCTCGCGTACGTGTACTACCTGGGCGGCTGGTCGGCGTGGACGCCGCTCGGCGGCGCGCTGGACCAGGACCCGGGCGTCATCTACAACCGCGCCTCCGGCACGACCGAGGTGTACGTCCACACGCCCGCCAACACCCTGCAGTACGTGTACTACCTGGGCGGCTGGTCGGGCTGGAACGACCTCGGCGGCACCACGGCGGGCAGCCCGGCGGTGCTGTACAACCCGCGCTTCGGCACCACTGAGGCGTACACGCTGGCCCAGGACGGGCACGCCTACTACAAGTACTACGCCGGCGGCTGGTCCGACTACATCGACATCACCGCCTGACCCGGCGTCACGGCAGCGGATCGAGGCGGTAGCCCCGGCCGTGCACTGTCTCGATGACCGCCGCCGCGCCCAGCTTCGCGCGCAGGTTGGAGATGTGCACGTCGAGGGTCCGGGAGCGGCCGGTCCGCGGCCCGGTGTCTACCGGACCGAGAGCACCGTGCGTCCGCCGGAGGCCGCGGTCGCCACCTTGAAGTGGGAGCCCAGCAGCTCGGCCACGTAGCCGAGGTCGGCGACGAACGGCAGCGGCAGCAGCGTGGCCGGGTCCGGGCCGCCGTCGGTCGCGACGAGGTCGATCCGGTCGGCCTTCATCAACCCCTTGGTGACGAAGAGGTTCAGGTCCTCCGGCATCATGAAGCGCCACAGGTCGATGTTGACGATCCGCTCGAACTGGCCGGTCTTGAAGTGCTGCAGCATCAGGCCCAGCAGGTGCCAGTTGGTCGGCGACGGCTCGGCGGCGTGGTCGAACGTGTGCGAGCCCTCCCCCAGGGCCAGCCCGGCCACCCCGAACCCGATGGCCAGCGTGCGCGTCGACGCCAGGTCCTCGTCGCCCGCCGGGCGGCCCAGGCCGAGGCGGCGGCAGGCGGCGATCGCGTCGCCGTACAGGCGCACGCGGCCCAGGATCTCGCCGAGCGTGCCGGGGCTGTGCATCGCCTCGAAGTCCCAGCGGCGGTGCTTGCGGGTCACGTAGCCGATGTTGTCCAGGGTGGCCAGCAGCGCGCGGGTCGGGCGGTAGTGCGGCAGGTGGTACGCGACAGCGTCGTCGCTGAGCGCGAACACCTCCGGCGCGCCGCCGTGGTGGTGGAACACCCGGTAGAACAGTTCGGTGTCCTCCAGGCCCCAGCGGACCATCGCCTCGTCGAAGCCCCCGACCGCGGCGAACGTGGCCCGGTCCATCGACACGTTGTGGCTGAAGCCGAGCAGCCACGGCGCCCGCTGGAAGTCGGCCCGGTGCTGCGGCAGGACCACGTTCACGTCCCGGGGATCGCCGCGGTATCCGTCGAGCATCGCGGCCGTCAGCGGCTCGCCGCGACGCAGGGCGTCGACCCCGGCCCAGTCGATGTCGAAGCGCCGGCCCAGCAGCACGCCCGGGCGGCCCCCGCGTCCGGCGTGGAAGCCGGCGTGCAGGCCGAGCAGGTCCGGGTGCGCCACGGTGTCGGAGTCCAGGAAGACCAGGACGTCCGCGCGCGCCGCGGCCGCGCCGGCGTTGCGGTTCGCGGACCGGCCCCGGTTCTGCTCGGCCCGCACGCACGCGATGGTGAGGCGGTCGGCGTACTTGTCGGCCACCGGGGCGAGCGGGGCCGGCGAGCCGTCATCGCACACGATCACCTCGAACTCCCCGGCCGGCAGCGTCTGCCGGGTGAGCGACCCGAGCGTGACGTCCAGCTGCGAGGCGTTGTCGTAGGCGGGAATGATCACGCTCAGGCGGACCGTCATCGGGCTCACCGTTCCTTTCGGGCCAGGGTTTCGAGGTGCGCGACGGCGGCCTCGGCACCGCCGGCGGCCGGGAACGAGTCGCCGATCGTGCGCGCGCCCGCGCGGTAGGCGGGGTCGTCGAGCACTGTGGTGACGGCCCTGCGGAGCTCGTCGGCGCTCAGGCCGATGAACGGCACCCGGATGCCGGCGCCGGCCGCGGCGACCAGGTCGGCCACGGCGGGCTGGTCGTAGCGGATCGGGGCGACGACGAGCGGTACGCCGTTGGCGAGGGCCTCGCCGACGATGCCCATGCCGCCGTGGCTGACCACGGCCTGCAGGTGCGGCATCATCCGCAGCGTCGGGACCCGCCCGGCGACCAGGATGTGCGCGGGCGGGTCGGGCACCGCGCCGGCCGGGGCGATGAGCACCGCCTGCAGCCGGTCGCCGAGGTCCGCCAGAGCGCGCACGGCGGTGCCGAAGAACTCCCGGTCGACGCCCTCCGCGAGGGTGCCGACGGTGATGAGCACGTGCCGGCGGCCGGGGTCGAACCACTCCCAGTCGAAGCCGTCGTAGGCCGGGCCGCGGCCGAACGCGGGGCCGACGAGCACGCAGGAGTCCGGCAGCGGCGTGGGACCCAGCAGGGCGGCGGTGGTGAAGGCCAGGACCAGGTGCGGCGAGAAGAGGACCTCGGCGACAGTCCCCGGCGGCAGGCCGGCCTTCTCGCGGAGCCGGTCGAGGTGGGGCCGGGCCAGGTCGTCGGCGCCGGGCCCGCGGGTCAGTTCGAGCGCGCTCGGGGCGAGGGTGGCCCAGGGCAGGCCGTGGCGCAGCGCCACGAGGGCGCCCGCGAACGCGTGCTGGTCGGCGAGCAGGACGTCGGGGCGGTACGCCGCCACCGCCCGCTCGACCGCCGGCAGCGTGAAGCGCGCCATCGGTACCAAATAGGACTCCCACACGAACCGCAGCGCCTCGGGCCCGTGGCCGTCCTGCTCGGGGTAGTAGCGCGAGCCCGTCGGATGGATCTGCGCGTCCGGACCGACGAGCGGCCGCAGGTAGGACTCCGGGCCGCACCAGGCGACGTCGTGCCCGGCCCGCTGCAGTGCCGCGGCCACCGCGAGCGGGGCGTTGATGTGCCCGGCCAGTGGGAGTACCACCAAAAGGAATCGACTCATTTGACATCCATGTGCGGCGCTGTTGTCATGTCGGCATGGTGGAGCTCAGGCAGCAGGTGGTCTCGTCGATGTCGGATCTGCTCGTGCGGATGCTGCGCCTCGACCGGCCGGTCACCGAGGCGTCGCAGCTGGAGGAGGAGCTGGGGATGAGCTCCTCGCAGGGGGTGCAGCTGATCCTCGACCTGGAGCGCGACCTGTCCATCATGATCGACGTCGAGGACCTCGAGCAGGAGGAGCTGGCCACCGTGGGCGAGCTCGCCGACTACATCACCGCTCACGCGACGCCCCAGTAGCGAAGGTCGCGGTGCACCGGTAGCGTAGCGCCGGGTCGTAGCGCTCGATCGTCGCCGGCAGCTCCCACCAGCCGGCGGTGAGGGGCCGGCCGTCCGGATCGCCGGCGGCGTCGGTGTGCACCCGGATCTCGCCGACCCGGACCGGGCCGGGCTGCGCGCTGCACACCAGCGCGACGCCGGCGTTGCGCGCGGTCACCGGGGCCGGATAGTGCACTGTGGACTGTTCGAGGATCAGCAGCAGGGCCCGCCGGCAGGTGCCCGAGCCGATGTAGGAGCGGATCAGCCGCAGGGCGGTGAACGGCGCGGCGACGCCCTGGTCGCAGACCGCGAACGAGCGCGGGTTGCCGGGACAGACGTGACTCAGGTAGGTCGCCGCCGCCCGGCCCGGCCGCACGTCGGGCACGTCGAACGCCAGGACCAGCAGGTCGACGGGCTCGTCCGGGCCGACGGCGGCACCGATCAGCGCGGCCCCCATCTCCCCGTACGACTGCCCGGCCCCGGTGGCCAGCAGGTCCTCGTCGAGCGGCAGCCCGTGGGGGCGCACCATGTCGGCCAGGTATGTCCCGATGGCCGCCCGATGGTGCGGCGCCCGCAGAAACTCGCAGTCGTCGTCGAAGGTGCGCCGCTCGACCCGGTTGATGTACACGGCGGCCCCTAGTGCTCCAGGACCATCGCGGAGAACGTCGCGCCGAGCCCGGCCCCGGCGGCGGCGACGAGATACCGCTCCCCCGGGCGTAACCGGCCCCGCTCGCGCGCGGTCGCGTAGTTGACGAACATGTCGGCGCAGAACATGTGCCCGGTGGTGAGCACGTTGTCGATGAGCACCTGCTCCGGTGGTACCTCCAGCGCCTTGGCCACCCGCCGCCAGGACCCGAGGTTCACGTTGTGGGGCAGGATCACGCTGAGCTCGCCGAGCTCGACGCCCGCATCGTCGAGCGCAGCCTCGATCGCCGCAGCCATGGAGGGCGTGTAGCCGCGCTGGAACAGCGGTGCCACGTCCTCCGGCTCGCCGTCGAAGTCGCCGCGCTCCAGGCTGGCGTAGGCGAGCAGCCGGTCGCGCGGGCCGTCGAGGCTTATCAGGCAGGCGGCCGAGCCCTCGGAGAAGATGGAGGTGCCGTCCAGCATCCGCGAGTCGCGGGTGAACGCCTTCTCCCCGGCCAGGACGAGCGCGAGGGCGTCCGGCTCACCGCACTCCGCGAGCAGCCGGCCCGCGAGGTCGACGGCGAGCAGCCCCGTCGCGCACGACTGCTGGGTCACGGTGAACGCCTCCGCGTGCCGCAGTCCACGCTCGGCGCAGAGCTGGTGCAGCGGGTTGACCGGATACGGCACCACGACCGGGAACGCGCGGGCGTGCAGCACGAACCGCACCCGGTGCTCGTTGCCGCGCAGGGCCTCCAGCCGGTCCACTGCCGCACGGAGCAGGTCCAGCAGCGAGCCGTCGTCGCGCCGCACCGCGGTGAGCTTGTGGAACCGCTCGAACATCGCGACCTGGATCGGCGACAGGCTCAGCTCGTCGGCGAGGTCGGCCACCCGGACCTGCCGGGGCGGCAGGTATGTGGCGACCGCCTCGATCGCGGTCACCGCGCCACCGCCGCGTCCACGGCGACCGCCTCCATCTCGCGGAGCACCGCCTCCAGGTCGGCCGGGGCGAGGTACCGGGTGTCGGTCCACGCGCTGAGCTCGATCACGCCGGCGGCGTCCTCGGCGTTGACGAACAGGCGCTCGGTGGGCCTGTCGGTCCGCCGCCGCCAGGTGAAGGTGGTCGTGGCGAGCGCCCCCTTGACGTCGGCCGCGGACGGGGCGTCACCCGTCGTGCGGTCCATCCGCCGGTCGTTGAAGAAGCAGCCGAGGTCGAGCTCCTCGCCGCGCTCCCGCGCGACCCGGGCGATCAGCTCGGCGCGGGCCCGCGGGTCGTAGTAGGCGTGCTTGTAGACGCTCATGCCCCGGCGCTTGCTGCGGACGAGCGCACCGTCCAGGGTCTCGCCCTCGACGTCGAGCACCCACAGGCCCGTCTGGTTGACGGGGGCGAACACGTCGGCCAGGTGTGTGTGGAACCGGTTGCCCACCACGAGCTGCAGCACGACCGGGCCGGCGCCGGTCACCCGGTTGAGGGCCACCGCGAACACGGCCAGCAGCGGCGCGCTCGCCCCGGCCGCGCCCGGCGCGACGACCTGCAGCGCCAGGTACAGGGCCCGCGACCGGAACACGGCCTCCCAGTAGCGCGGGGTGCGCGCATCGGACGACGGCGCGAACCGGCGGGCCGGGATCGCCCGCAGCTGCTTCTCCCAGTAGGCCATCGAGGCCGCGCTCAGCCGCCGGGCCTCCTCGCCGCGCTCCCACTCGGCGAGCTCGACGGGCCGCATCCCCTCGCCCCGGACCGTGCGGGCGAGCGCGTCGAGGGCCAGGTGGCAGTACACGCTCACGAGCAGGACCGGCACGCCTCGCTGGAGCACGAGCGCCGTGGCGACCGGCCAGTCCTCGGCGTGGTCGTGGCCGCGTTCGCTGAAGCCGTCCCGGATTTCGGCCGCCACGGCCGACGGGTCACGACCGGCGGCCTCGAAGACCTCGAGCACCGTCTCGCCCTCCGCCGCCACGACCTGGCGGGGTTCGCCATCCGCCCCAACCGCCAAACGGGTGCGCATCGAGTCAAACCGCTGCATCCTGTCCCGCAGACCGGCGACCACGGACTCGATCGTGGTGAAAGGTTCAAGCGGCTCCACGAACGAGATGGGCAGCCAGGAGCGCTGCTGCACCATCGCGGTCCAGATCTCGCGCTGCCCCCACGTCAGCTCCGCCGCACCCGAGGTCAACGCGTGGAACGGCACGACGATCCGGCGTAACGCGCTGTCCAAGGCCCGTCTCCTCGCAGACGTCGGTGCCGCCGAAGTATGACCGCCGTCCGGGGAATACTTCAATATTTACATTCACGGAAGCCCGGTGGTATCAAGTAGCGCGCACTCTGCCCGACGTCGGCCGCGAACGAGGGAGATGACCGTGGGCTTACCCGCCCTTCGCACCAAGCTGATCGCCGACGCCGATCTCGGCGCCGGCAACGTCCTGGCGAAGCTGCGGGAGCACGGTGTGGCCCCCGACGAACCGACGATCACCTTCGATGTCGAGGTCGACGGCCACCCGGCCTGGACCGCGCTGACCTTCGGCGAGCTCGATGAGCGGGTCGCGGCCCGCGCCGCCTGGCTGCAGGCCCGCGGCATCGGCCGGCGCGACCCGGTCGCCGTCTACGTCACCTCGGCCGCCGACGTGTTCCTCAACTTCCTGGCGCTGACCCGTCTCGGCGCGATCCCGGCCCTGATGAACGGCAACATGCCCGGCGACGTGGCGGTCGAGTACATCCAGCGGCTGGGCGCGACAGGCGTCATCGCCGACGCTGTGCACGCGCCGCTGCTGGGCGCGCAGCCGGTGTTCGCGGCGGCCGAGACGGGCACCGGCGATCCGGGCGCGGCGCCCGAGCATTTCCGCCACCATGCGGACGATCCGATCGCCATTACGCATTCCTCGGGTACCACCCGAATGCCGACGCCCGTCGTGCACTCCCACAGCAGCCTCTTCGCGGCGATCCGGGCCATCCGGCTGACGGAGCCGCGCTCGCACGAGCCGGTGCGGCACATGTCGGCCCTGCCCGCCGCCCACGCCGCCGGGATCATCACGCTGCACCAGGCCCTCTGCAACCGCTACGAGCTGCTGTGCCTCTCCGCCCAGGGCGGCCCGTTCGGCCACAACGGCTCCGCTGTCGTCGACGCGATCGAGCGCTGGCGCCCGACCGGCGTCTTCGGCTTCGCCGTGACGTGGGCCGAGATCGCCGCCCTGGACCTCAGCGGCCGCGACCTCGACTCGGTCCGCGTGTGGTTCAACACGGGCGACTGCGCGCACGAGGCGCACGTACGCAAGCTCATCGCCATCGGCAGCCACCCCACCTGGACCCGCGAGGGCACGGTCACGGTCGCCGGCTCCCGCTTCACCGACGGCATCGGCTCGACCGAGATGGGCCACTCGGCGTTCCACGTCACCCACCGCCAGGGCAGCGAGCACTACGACCGCTGCGTGGGCAGGCCGTATCCGTTCGCGGACGTGGCGCTGCTCGACCTGTCGACCGGGCGGCCCGTGCCCGACGGCGAGGTGGGCCACGTGGGCCTGAAGTCGCCCACCCTGGCCCCGGGCTACTGGAACGACTCGGTCAACACCTACCGCAACCGCCTCGACGGCTACTACCTGACCGGCGACCTCATGTACCGCCACGACAACGGCTGCTACCACCACGTCGACCGCGCCGTGGACGCCGTCGACCTGGGCGACGGCCAGTGGCTCTACACCGCCCTGGCCGAAGAGCGCATCCTGGCCCGCTGCCCCGACATCCGCGACTGCACGGTCGTCGCCCGCCGCACGGCGACCGCCGTCGACACCGACGTCCTGCTGATCCTCGCCCCGGGCGCCGACCCCACCATCGACCGCACCGAGCAGATCCGCGCCGCCATGGGCGGCCCGGCCGCCGCCACGGTCCGCAGCGCCCCCGTGGTGCAGGAGAACGACATCGTCCTGGGCCCGACGGGCAAGGTCCGCAAATTCCTGATGCGCCAGCGCCACCTGGCCGCCACCCGCTGACCCCCGCCGCACCGACCCGCGCCGGGGGCGGTGGCGGGCAGGGCTGTCGGGTGATCGGGCAGAGATCGGGGCTGGGCGGACCGGCAACCCGGGCAGACCTTGTGGGCAACCGGATCGCTACCGCACAGTGACTGCACCGGCCGAGATCACTCTTCGGAGTTGGCCAGTGACTCACAGTTCGCTGTTCGGAGGTACGTCATGCACAAGTGGGTGTTGCGGGGCCTGGTGACCGCCGGGTTCGCGGGCGGCGTCTGGCTGCTGAGCGCGGGGGCCGCGCAGGCGGCGGACGCGCCGGGGCACGGCGGTGTCGCATCGGTCGGCCTGCGCGGTTCGGGGGCCTCCGTCACCGTGGGTGGGGTGGCGAGCGTCAACGTGGGGACCGGCACCGGTGTCCACGCCGGCGGACCCGGCTCGGGCGGGGCGTCGTCGCCGGGCGGCGGCGGCCTCCAGGTCGGCGTCGACCTCGGCGGCGCACCGTCGACGGCGGGCGGCAGTGGCACGAGCAGTGGCAGCGGCACGAGCAGTGGCAGCGGCACGAGCAGTGGCAGCGGCGGCAGTGGCACCAGCGGCGGCGGGCTGCAGGCCGGGGTCACGGTCGGCACCATCGCGAACGTCCAGGCCGGTGTGGCTCAGTCAGGTGTGCAGGTGACTGTCGACCTCGGCGGCACCTCGGCCGCGGCCGCGCCGATCGACGTGGTCGTCGGGGCCGGCCCTGCCTCCGTGAACCTGAACCTCGGCGGCGGCGGCGGGGTGAACGGTGGCGCCACGATCGACGACATGCTCGACGTGGACGTGACCGGCGACCTCGGCGACCCGTCCCTCACGCTCTCGGCCGACCTGGGTGACGAACTCTCGGCCGGCGCGGTGCTCGACCTCTCCGGTGGCGTCTCCGCCGCCGCCGACCTGAGCACCGGCACCGACGCGGGCCTGAACTTCACCGTGGACCTCCTTCCCGCGATCACCTCGGAGACCACCGGCCCGGGCAGCGGCGGCACAGGCACGGGTAGTGGTGGCACAGGCACGGGTAGTGGTGGCACAGGCACGGGTGGCGGCGGCGGCACAGGCACGGGTGGCGGCGGCACAGGCACGGGTGGCGGCGGCACAGGCACGGGTGGCGGCGCGGGTAGCGCGGGCCCGGGCAACGGCACCGGAGCTGGCGCCGGCTCGGGTGGCGGCACCGCCGTGAACGCGGGCGGCGGTGGGGTGAGCGCGGGTGCCGTCACCGCCGTCGACCTCACCACCGCCGACGCCGACGCGCTGCAACCGGGCGCGCTGCCCGTCACCGGCGTGCAGACGGCCGGCCTCGCGCTCGCCGGGCTGCTCATGATGGGCCTGGGGCTGCTGCTCCTGCGCCGCCGCCGGTACTGACCGGCCGGGCCGCACCGGGTCGCCGGTGGGACACGCGGGCTGCCACGGCACATCTCCCCGCGGCCCCACCGGCGATCCACCGTGTCGGGGGCTCTGGCCGCCGCCCCGATCGCGGCTCGCCGCGCCGGTGCCGGCGGTCACTCCAGTGGCTGGCGGGCGATCGTGCGGGGCTCGCGGCCGGTCAGCAGCCAGCCGCCCAGGTAGGCGGCCAGCGGCAGGCCGGCCAGGATCGCCGCCAGGTTCAGCAGCGGCGGGTGGGCCAGCCAGTGCAGTTCGGCGTGGTACCAGGCAAGCACCGCCAGGTATGCGCCAGCCGTGCCGATGACCGCGCCCATCAGCGCCAGCGAGCCGGCGGTGGCGGCGGTGAGGGCACGGCGGGTCCGGCGGCGGGCGCCGGCCGCGGTCAGCGTGCGCAGGTCGCGGGCGGTCTCGCTGCGGATCAGCCCGACGGTCATGGCCAGCACGGCCAGGGCCAGCGCGATGCCGGCCGCCGTGGCCCGGGTGGCCAGCTCGGCCTGGTCGCGGCCGGTCGGGCGGGACTCGATGCTCAGCCCGCCCGCGGCGGCGGACTGCTCCGCCCGGTCGATCTGGGTGGCCGTGAGCGCCGACGGGGCGTCGAGCAGCCAGCCCACCGGCTGCGAGCTCAGGTGCAGGGCGGCCACGCCGTGCTCGGTGATGATGGCGTTGGGCAGGGACGTGTAGGCGGGCAGCGGCACCTGTTGCAGGACCGGCCGCCAGCCGGAGTTGCGGCCGGGGACCACGTCGTAGCCGTCGATGCTCGCCCGCGGGGTCAGCAGGTCGGCGTCGGCGTGGATGGTCGCGGGGTCGATGCCGTAGTGGGCCAGGAGCTCCGGCGTGGCCACGAACAGGCCGATCATGTCGCGGCTGCTGTAGACCACGCCGCCGGGCTCACCCGGGCCGGGCTCGTGCGGCTTGGCGAGGGCGGCGACCGGGCGGCCGCCGCGGTCGAGGGGCCAGGCGGGGTCGGTCGCGCCGACGAGCGGTACCAATGCGGCGTCCGGCACTGCGGCGGCGATCGCGGCGGCCCGGGTCCGCAGCGTGTCCAGCTGCGGCCCCTCGACGGCCGGGACCGGGCCCGCCAGGCCGCCGTCGGACAGCCAGATCACGGCCTGGTCGGCGGGGAGGTTGCCGCCGGTGGGTGCGGCCGCCTTGGCCACGGTGACGGCGGCGGTCAGGGTGACGACGGCGGCGATGCCGGCGGCGAGCGCGATCGCGGCCAGCGCGGCGCCCGAGCGGGACCGGTAGCGGGCCAGGTCGCGCAGGGCCAGCCGGGACGCCAGGGGCGCGTGGCGGGCCAGCCGGCCGAGGGTGGCGATGCCGGCCGGGGCGAGCAGCAGCAGCGCGACGGCCGTCACCAGCACGCCCCCGAGGATGTACGGCACCTTCGTCTGCTGCGCCAGGACCAGCGCGGTCAGCCCGGCGGCGAGCAGCACGGCGCCGAGGGCGGCGAAGCGGTGGGCCGGGCGCGGCGGCGCGGGGCGGGCCGAGAGGGCGGCGACGACGGGGATGCGCGCGGCCGCGCGGGCGGGTGCCCAGGCGGCGGCGACGGCCGTGACGATCGCCAGGAGCACCGCCACGAGCACCGCTCCCCACGGCAGGTCGAACCGGTCGATGCGGTGCCCGAGCGGCTCCTCCAGCAGCGGCCCCAGCCCGATCCACGCCACGGCGCCGGCCGCGGCCCCGGCGAGCGCGCCGGCCCCGCCGACGACCGCGCCGTTGGCCAGCAGCACCAGCCGGATGTGGCGGTGGCCGGCCCCGACCGCGCCGAGCATCCCCAGCGCGCGCAGCCGCCGCTGGGCCATGACGGTGAAGCCGGCGACGGCGAGCAGGCCCACGAACACCAGCCCGATCGCGCCGAGGACGAGCACCAGCACGCTCGCGGCGCCGGCCTCGCCGCCCGGGCGGAGCTGGGTCGAGGCGCCGTCGGGGCGCGGCTTCGCCCGGTACTGCGCGTCGGCGGCCCGGATCAGCACGTCGACCCGGCTCAGCGCCCCGGCCTGCCCGGGTGCGACGAGGGCGAACGCGTCGCGCAGGTCGAGCGGGTTCTCGACCAGGCCGACCACGGTGCGGTCCCGGTCGCTGCGGTGCCAGACGCCGCCGAGCCGCAGGCCCAGCGCGTCCGCGACCCGCCGGGTGAGGGCGACCTCGGCCGGGCCCTGCGGCCAGCGGCCCTCGTCGAGGTGGAGCATCACGGCGCCGTACGGGCCGGCCGGGTCCTGGGCGCGCACGTCGAACCCGTTGGCCGAGCCGGGCAGCGGCACCTTCTTGCCGTGCTCGATGACGTCCACGGTGCCGAACGAGCCGCGCAGCGTGGCCAGCCCGGCCGCCAGCCGCGGGTCGCCGCCGTCGAGGGACACCAGGTGGTCGGCGGTGCCGAAGACGCCGGCCGCGGACGGCGCGTTGGCCGCGACGGCCAGGCCGACGGTGGTGGCGGCCACGGCCAGCGCGAGCAGGGCCAGGACGATGGCCTGCTGGCGCCACTCGCGCCGGAACAGCCGCCAGGCCCAGCGGGCCACCGCCCGGCGGGCCGCCATCCCGCCGTGGCCGGAGCCGAGCGCGATCGGCCGCTCCTGGACCGCGGCGCTCATCGGCTCGCCTCGCCGGTCAGCAGGGACTCGGGGCCCGGGCGCGGACCGGTGCGGTCGACCAGGCGGCCGTCGCGGATGAACACGACCCGGTCGGCCCACGAGGCGAGCTGGGCGTCGTGGGTCACCATGACCGCGGCCAGCCCCCGTTTGCAGGCCGCGAGCATCATCCGCATGACCGCCTCGCCGTTGACCGAGTCGAGGGCGCCGGTCGGCTCGTCGGCCAGCAGCAGCCGCCGCTCCCCCACGACGGCCCGCGCGATCGCCACCCGCTGCCGCTCGCCGCCGGAGAGCTGGTCGGGGAAGCGGCCCGCCCGGTCGCCCAGGCCGAGCTCGTCGAGGGCCCGCAGCCCGGCCGCGCGGGCCGGGCCGGCGCGCAGGCCGTCGAGCTCGAGGGGCAGGGCGACGTTCTCGGCGGCGGTGAGCCCGGGCAGGAGATTGAAGTCCTGGAAGACGTAGCCGATGGCGCGCCGCCGCAGCCGCGCCCGGTCGTCGCGGGACAGCGCCGACAGCGGCTGCCCGGCGACGAGCACCTCACCGGCGCTGGGCGTCTCGAGGGCGCCGGCGATGGTGAGCAGCGTGCTCTTGCCGGAGCCGCTGGGCCCCATGACGGCGACGAGCCGGCCCGCCTCGACGCTCAGGTCGACCTCGCGCAGGGCGTGCACCTCGTCGGCACCGTCCACATAGGACTTCGACACGCCGCGCAGCTCCAGGACCCCGGTCATCGCCGCGCCCCCGCCCGGCGGCGGATCTGCGCTCCGGCGGGGCGGGCCGGCGCGGGCGGGTCGAGCGCGGCCCGCCGCAGCCGGCCGTCGGCGGTGTCGAGCCAGCGCACGACCGAGTCGAGGCGGAAGAGCTCGGCGTCGACGACCAGGGCGAGCCCGAGGTCGAGGTCGCCCTCCTCCTCCTTGAGCCGCGTCCACTGCTGCATCAGCTCCAGCAGGTATCGCCGATGCTCCTGGATGATCCCGTGCACGTCGACGCCGGGCAGGCGCACCGCGATCAAGATCTTGATGACGAGCTCGTCGCGCGGGGGCGACGCCAGGTCGGGCGGCGTGCGCAGCCAGACCGCGAGCTCCTCGGCCCCGTCGGCGGTGATGTGGAAGCCCTTCTGCGGGCCGGGCTCGGCCTCGTCGTCGGACTCGACAAGGCCGTCGCGCTCCAGCCGCTGCAGGGTCGTGTACACCTGCCCGACGTTGAGCGGCCACACCTCGCCGGTGCGCGCCTCGAACTCCTCGCGCAGCTGCAGCCCGTACTTGGGCCCCTCGTTTAGGAGCGCCAGCAGAGCGTACCGAATCGACATGCCGAGTAGCATACTCAGTATAATTCCGGGAAACAACCCTCGGGAGCCGGGTCGAAACAGCTCAGGCGCGAATGCTCCGGTGGTACTGCAGCGGCCCGCCCTCCCCCGGCGCGGCGCCCACGTGGAACAGGTAGGCGGTGACCACGAGCTCCGGCCGGCCCGACGGCCCGTCGAGCAGGGTCACCGCCGGGTTCGCGATGGCCGCGCTGCCGCCGTGCGTCCGGATCGGCAGCGGCCAGGCCTGCTCGGCGGCGACGTCGTAGAGGTAGGTCCGCCAGGTGTGCCAGCCGCCCGGCTCCGTCTGGCCCTCGATGAGCAGGTAATCCCGGCCCTTCCAGGTGAACGCGTCCCGCCCGCCGATGTTGCCGCGCACGCCCCACCACTCCAGGGCGGCGTCGAGCCGCGGCTCGGGGCGGGCCGACCAGTCGGCGAACCCGGTCAGCACGCCGCGCGCCTGCCGGTCGACCTTCCCGCGCCGCCAGTAGTGGAACCCGACGTCGATGTGCGACCGGTCGGCCGACACCGCGTAAATGTTCGGGGTCCCCTCCGCGTGCCTGCGCTTCGGCACCTGGGTGTGCGGCGCGTCGAACAGCCGCAGCGCGCGCCCGGCGAGCAGGTCGGCGCGGCTCGTGTAGTCCAGCAGGCGCAGCCACGGCGGGGTGCCGGCCCCGCCGGCCTCGACGGCGACGAGGAACCCGCCGTCGGGCATGGCCACGATCGTCGGCTGCGACGCGAACCCGTCGAGCCGGGCCCGCCACGTCCACTCGGCCAGGTCCGGCGAGGTGGCCACGTGGACCTCGAAGCGGCTGTCGCCGACGCCGCAGTGGTACACGGCCAGGTAGCCGCCGGCCGGGTCGGCGATGACCTTCAGCGTGTCCATGGTCCGGCCCTGGTTGTCGCGCACGTCATAGCGGACGGTGGCGCTCGTCACATCGCACAGCGCGTCGATCAGCTCCGGCTCCGGCATCGCGCCATTGTCTCAAGCGCGCCACAGGTCCGCCCGGTTACCGTTGCCGCCATGACCTCGGTGCTGACCTGCGCAGCCATCGCCGCGGCGGCCTGGCTGCTGTCCCTCGGCCGCCGCCGCTGCACCGACCGGTCAGCCGCAGGGCCCACCGCGCCGCAGCCCCGCCCCGGCCACGCCCGACCGCACGCGCCGCGCCGGATCCGGTTCCGGGCCCGCCGCCCGGCCGCCGGACGCCCGGGCCGGCGCACCCGGCCACCGGCCCGCGGCTCCCGCAGCTGACCGGGCCGCCGCCGCAGCCGATCGGCGGCGGCCCTCGGCGGCGGCACCGGATGGGCCGAGCCGCGTTCAGACCGGGAGCGGGGCGTGGCCCGTGTTGCGCCACACGACGCCGCGCCGCTCGTGCTCGAAGAAGGTCTCGACGGCGTGGGCGACGCGGGGGCCGAGCTCGCGCTCCAGGATGTACAGGCCGAGGTCCAGGCCGGACGTGACGCCGCCCGCACTGAGGAGGTCACCGTCGTCGACGATCCGGGCCGCGACCACCTGGGCGCCGGTCGCGGCGAGCGCCTCCAGGCCGAGGTGGTGGGTCACCGCGGGGCGGCCCGCGATCAGCCCGGCCATCGCCAGTGCCAGGGAGCCGCCGCAGACGGTGGCGACAGTCACCTCGGGGTGGTCGAGGGCGGCGCGCAGCAGCGGCGCCGCGGGCGAGCCGGCGAACCGGGCCAGCAGCATGGGGACCGTCACCACGCCGTCGCCGGGCTCTGCGGTGCTCGGCCCGCTGGCGCCCGGCACCACGACATAGCCCGGCCGGTCGGGCCGCAGCGCCGCGGTCGCCCGCAGCGTCAGGCCGCGCGTGCCGCTCACCACGTCCCGCGGCCCGTCCACGGCGACGAGCTCCACATCCAGCGCGCGGCCGGCCCCGCCGTCCGGGCCGGCGCCCCCGGCCAGGTCACCGCCGGCCGCGAGCACCTCGAACGGGGCGACGACGTCGAGCGGGTCGAACCCGTCGAACAACACGATCTGTACCAACATGGCGTCGATCGTGGCCGGGCCGGCGCGGCGCGGCCAGTGGCCGCAATGCCAGGCAGCAACGGGTTTCGGCCGCCGCGGCCCGGGGCTAGGCGTCGAGGAAGCGCCGGAGGTGGTGGCGCAGGGCGTCGCGCTCGTCCGCTGTCATGTGGGCCATGAGCTCGTCGTTGACCTCGGCCGCCACCCGCTCGGCCGCGGCGAAGCGCTCGCGGCCGGCGTCGGTGAGCTCCACGACGTTGACCCGCCTATCGCTCGCCGACGCCCGCCGGACGACGAGACCGCGGGCGGCGAGCTCGTCGATGGTGCGAGTCATCGTCGACTTGTCGCTGCCGGTCCGCCCGGACAGCTCGCGCTGGCTCTGCGGGCCGGCCCGGTGCAGGTTCAGCAGCACGCCGAAGTGGCGGCCCTCGATCTCCAGCGGGGCGAGTGCGGCAGAGAACGCGTCAGCCGCCCGCCGGCCGGCCCGGCGCAGCAGGGGCCCCAGGGTGTACTCCACGCCGCCCACTCTAGTCGCATCTGATACCTTCTCGCATGAGAACATCTCAACGGGGAGGGTAGAACCATGTACTACTGGCCGTTCCGGATCGTCATGAGCGCGGCGGCGGTGATGCTCGTCGACCAGGCGGTGTTCGCGGGACAGTTCCTGGCCGGCACCTTCGGGGCACTGCACACGCACCGGGTCAACGCGACCTACAGCGGGATCGCCGTCCTCGTCGCCGCCGTCGCCGCCGTGCCGATCCACCGGCCGGGGCGCGGGCCGCTGTGGCCGGTGCTCGCCTGCCTCGGCCTGTTCGGGCTCATCGCCCTGCAGATCGCGCTCGGCTTCGCCCGCCTGCTGGCCCTGCACGTCCCGCTCGGCGTGGCGGTCATCGGCCTGGCCGCGGCGCTGGCCATCTGGTCCTGGCGCCCCACACGGAGCGCGGCATGAGGCGGCGGGCGCTGCTGGGGCTGCTCGCGGCGGTGGGCGGGGTGGGAGTACCACTGCTGCGCGGCTGGAAGGGCTCGACGTCCACCGGGCTGCTGCTGCCGAGCCGCCGCCCGCGGCCGGAGCCGTTCGCGGTAGCGCTGCCGATCCCGCCGGTGCTGCGGCCCGCCCGGTTCGACGCGGAGGGCGAGCACTACGAGATCGTGCAGCGGGTCGCCGCCGTGGAGATCCTGCCCGGGCTGTCGACGCAGATCTGGGGGTACAACGGCAGCCTCCCCGGGCCGACGATCGTGTCGCGCTCCGGGCGCCCGGTCACCGTGCTGCACCGCAACGAGCTGCCGGTGCCGACCGTCGCGCACCTGCACGGCGGGCGGACACCGGCCGCGTCCGACGGCTACCCCACCGACCTGCTGCTGCCCGCCGGCTCGACCGGCCATGCCGCGCACCTGCCGGCGATGTCCGACCCGCAGGCCGTCATCACGAGCGGGTCGCGGCTGTACTCGTACCCGCTCGACCAGCCCGCCGGCACGCTCTGGTACCACGACCACCGCATGGACTTCACCGGCCCGAGCGTCTGGCGGGGCCTGGCCGGCTTCCACCTCGTCACCGACGCCGCCGAGGACGACGTGCCGCTGCCCCGGGGCGCGCGCGACCTGCCGCTGATGGTGATGGACCGCTCGTTCGGCCCGGACGGCGAGCTGCTGTATCCCAGCGTCGACCCGGGCCTCGTCACGCCCGGCGTCACCGGCGGCTTCGGGGCGGGCGTGCTCGGCGACGTCATCCTCGTCAACGGTGCCCCGTGGCCGGTCGCCGACGTGGACGCCGCCCGCTACCGGCTGCGGCTGCTGAACGCGTCGAACGCGCGGCGGTATCGGCTGGTGCTCGACCCGCCCGGGGCGCTCGTGCAGATCGGGGCGGACGGCGGGCTCCTCGAGCGGCCGGTGCGCCACGACGCGGTGGAGCTCGCACCGGCGCAGCGGCTCGACGTGGTCGTGGACTTCAGCGGGTACCCCATCGGGCAGGACGTCACCGTCCTGAACACCTTCGGCGACGGGCCGACCGGCCGGGTGATGCGGTTCCGGGTCGTGCGCGCGGCCACCGACGACACCGCGGTCCCGGCGGCGCTGCCCGGGGAGCCGGGGCTGAGCCCGGGTCCGGACGCGCCCGCCCGGACCATGCAGTTCCGGCACGCGACGGTCGGGGGGATGGCCGGCTGGGCGGTCAACGGGGCGCCGTTCACGCCCGGCGCCGTGCACGCACGGGTGCGCCGCGGCGCGGTCGAGGTGTGGCGGCTCGCCAGCGACTTCCACCACCCGATCCACCTGCACGGCGCCACGTTCCGCGTCCTCGCGCGCAGCAACGGCGGGCCGGGCCCCTACGACGCCGGCTGGCGCGACACGCTCGACCTGCGCCCGGCCGAGCAGGCGACGATCGCGGTGCGGTTCGGCTCCGACCCGGGCCGGTACGTCTTCCACTGCCACAACCTCGAGCACGAGGACATGGCCATGATGGGCAACGTCGTCATCGAGTGACCGACAGGCTCGGCCGCGGGACACCGCGCGGCGTGGGCAGCGGCGCCGGTGTGGGGACGAGGGCCGCGTCGTTCGCCTTGCCCGCCCGCCAGCACAGCAGCCCGACCGGCAGGTCGATCCAGCACGAGAGGATGCGGTAGAGCAGCACCGCCGCCGCGGCCGGTGCGGCCGGCGCTCCGGCGGCCGTGAGCGCGACGAGCAGGCTCGCCTCGATCACGCCGATGCCCCCGGGCGTGGCCGGGATCTGGCGGAGCAGCTGGGCGATGAGATACCCGGTCGCGATCGTCGTCGACGGCACGTCCAGCCCGGCCGCGCGCACGGCGAAGACCAGGCAGAGCACGTCGGCCGTCCAGTTGAGGACCGCCATCGCCAGCACCGTCAGCCACCGCCCGGTCGGCACGGTGAACGCCAGCGCGACGGTGTGCCGCAGCGTGGCCCAGACCCGCGCCACCCGCCCCGCGCCCTCGGCGGCCTCCGGCGCCGCCACGGTCCGCGGCGCCCCACCGGCCCGGCGGACGGCGCGGGCGTGCAGCAGGCCGAGCACGCCCGCGCCGAGCACGCCGCCGACGATCCCGAGGACCTGCGCGGAGGGGCGGGCGATGAGCAGCACGTTCGCCGCGTAGAGCAGCGCCAGGCCCACGAGCGAGGCCGCGCCGGAGAGCAGCATCACCGCCGCCGCGACCGCGCGGGTGGCGCCGCCGGCCCGGAAGCGGCCGAACGCGTACCCGGCCGAGACCGCCGAGCCCGCCGGCAGCGCGGCCGCCATCGCGGAGCGGGCGTAGGTGAGCCCGAGCGAGGCGCCGGGCCCCATCCGGGCGCCGAACGCGGCGAGCAGCTGCCGCTGCTGCTCCGAGAACGCCACCATCGCCACGACCGAGAGCACCGCGGCCGCCGCGAGCCAGCCGGTCCGAGCCGTGCGCAGCGCCTCCCAGGTGGCCGCCGGGGACGGCAGGTGCCCCCGCAGCTCCAGCCCGGCCACGACCACGCCGGCGACGAGCAGTCCGGTCCGCCAGTACCTCACCTTCACGCCTTCATCGTCGGCAGCCACCGTAAGAGCGAATCCGGGTGCCGGTTAAGAATTGCGTGAGAATTCCGCCGCAGGATTGCGCGGCTGCGCTCAGCCGGTCGGCAGCCAGGCTTGCAGCAGCGCCGCGAACTCCGCCACCGCGGCCGCCGCGACAAGCAGCGAGAGCGCCGAGACGCAGGCCGAGCCGCTGACCGTGAAGCCGCCCTGGCGCAGCCGGCCGGAGGTGGGCCGGACGAGCGCCTCGACCCGGCACACCGTGCTGGAGCCGCCGATGCCCAGCGCCGCCTCGGGGCCGTGGGCGGCCAGCGCGACCTTGGCGATCGTGTGGGCGACCAGGCGGCGGTCGGCGACGGTCCGGGCGGCGTCCTCGTCGGCGCTGCGCTCGACCAGGAGGTCGACGGCGGCCGCCACCGGGCGCAGCAGCGGGTTGATCGCGGTGGCCAGCCCGGCGGCGGCGGTCGTGCGGTCGTGGCGGTGGCGCAGGTGGGCCCGCTCGTGGGCCAGGACCGCGCGGCGCTCCCGGGCGTCGAGCAGCCGCAGCAGGCCGCTCGTCACCAGCACGTGCCCCCGGCGCCCGGGCACGGGCGGCACGGCGACCGCGCGCGGGCTGTCCCAGTCGGCGACGAGCAGGTCGCCGTCGGCCGGCCCGGCGGCGTGCAGCGACCGGGCGACGGCCCGGCGGCGGTGCCGCTCGGACGCGGCCCGCCAGCCGATCCACAGCAGCAGCCCGGCCGCGCCGACGGCGAGCGGGTCGGGGATCGGCTCGGGCAGCGGCTGTCCCCCGGCCGCGGCGGACACGTGCGCGTAGCGCTCGATCGCCGGCACGTCGTCGGCGAGCGTCGCCGCCACGAGCAGCAGGCAGACCAGGCCGGACCCGGCCGTGACCACCGCCCCCGCCGCGAGCGCCCGCGCGGCCCGCTCCGGACGGCCGTCCCGGGTCGCGATCCGCGCGAGCGGCCAGAGGGCTACCGGCAGCAGCAGGACGGGCAGCAGCACCGGCACGTGCACGAGCCAGGTCACGGCGCGCCTTCGGCGGACTCGCGCAGCAGGGCCCGCAGCAGCTCGGCGTCGGCCGGGTCGAGCTCGGCGGTGAACTGGCGCAGCACCGCCGAGCGGTCGCCCGGCCCGTCGAGCGCCGCCCGCATGCTCCGGGCCGCCGCTGTCGCCCGGTCCTCGGCCGGGAAGTACTCGTGCCCGCGCCCCCCGGCCAGGCTGGCCCGCCGCCGCGCCCGCCCCTTCTCCAGCAGCCGGGTCAGGATCGTCTGCACGGTGTTGTACGCCCGCTCCCCATCCAGCCGCTGCTGCACCTGCGCCGGGCTCAGCGGCCCGTCCGCGGCCCACAGCACCGCCATGATCTCCGACTCCAGGGAGCCCCAGGCACGCCGATCCGAAGTCACCCGCCCACGGTACCCGCCCGCCGGCCCCTGCCTACGGAAGGAGGCGGGCGCCGCGGGCTCCTACCGCGTCCGCGCGCGCGACCGGGAGCGGGCCCGGAGGAGCTCGACAGCGATCGGGACGACCGAGACCACCACGATGCCGATGAGGATGAGCTCGATGTTGTCGCGGACGAAGGCGATCTGGCCCAGGAAGTAGCCGAGGACCGTCACGCCGCAGGACCACAGGATGCCGCCGAGGACGTTGTAGATGACGAAGGTGCGGTAGTGCATGCCGCTGGCCCCGGCGACGATCGGGGTGAAGGTGCGCACGATGGGCACGAACCGGGCCAGGACGATCGAGCGGGCGCCGTAGCGGTCGAAGAACTCCTGGGCCTTGCGCAGATTCGACTGCTTGAACAGCCGCGCATCCGGCCGGCGGAACAGCGACGGGCCGACGCGGCGGCCGAACATGTACCCCACCTGGTCCCCGGCGATCGCGGCGACGGAGATCAGCAGGCACACCAGCCACAGCGGCTGCTGCAGGTATGTGCCGGAGGCGACAAGCAGGCCGGCGGTGAACAGCAGCGAGTCGCCGGGCAGGAAGAACCCGATCAGCAGGCCCGACTCGGCGAACACGATCGCGAGGATGCCGATCAGGCCGAACGTCGAGATCAGGTACTCCGGGTCCAGGAAGTGCACGGCGGGACTCCTACCACTTGTAGGTGATGTCCCTCTGAACCGTACCGGCCGTTTCTGTAAGGAAGCTGGAAAGGGCGACTCTGAAAATTTCAGCGCGTTTCGGCAGGCCGGCTGGGTTGCCGAAGATTTTTTGAACCCTGGCCGCGACGGTCGCCGTACCACGCGACGAGACCGCCGGCGGACTCACGAAATCCCACCTGCTGAAGGGTCGGCCTCATATGTCCACAATCGACACTCCGACGAATCCGTGGCGGAAGCGGCTGCTGATCGGGGGCGGCGCGGCCGCGGTGCTCAGCGTCGGGCTCGGCCTCGGCGTCGCCGGCGCCCAGACCAACACCGGCGCGAGCGGCTCACCGGGCAACATCGTGTGCCCGACGGTGTCGGACCGGCTGCCCGCAGTGCCCGTGGAGGCCAGAGCCGAGGTCGAGCGCAACCTGCAACTGCTCAACACGCAGGTCGCCGAGGCCAACCAGCGGCTGGTCACCAGCCAGGGCCAGGGCGGCCCCAACTTCGTCAACAACGCCATCCTCGGCCCGCTGAAGGACAAGCGGGTCTCGACGATCGACCGGATCGCGATCGCCATCGGCCGCCACGCGGCCAAGCCGACAGGCCTGGACTCCCTGGCCGGCTGCCAGCTCGTGAAGGGCCAGCCGCCCGCGACGGCCGTCGTCCCGGCCCCGGTCGTGACGAGGACGACCACGGCGACCCGCACGACCGCGCCGCCGGCCGGCAACGCGGGCGGCGGCAACCAGGGCGGCGGCACCATCGCCTGCCCGTCGGTCGCCGACAAGCTGCCCGCGATCCCGGCCCAGGCCCAGGAGGAGGTCGACCGCAACCTGACCCTCCTGCAGACCCAGATCGCCGAGGCCGAGCAGCGCCTCGCCACCAGCCAGGGTCAGGGTGGCCCCAACTTCGTCAACAACGCCATCCTCGGCCCGCTGAAGGACAAGCGGGTGGCCACCATCAACCGCATCGCCACCGCGATCGGCCGGCACGCCGCCCGCCCGGAGGGCCTGGCCGAGTCCCTCTCCACCTGCGCCCTCGCGTAGACGCCGCGGCCCGGCCCGGTTGACGCGCACCCGCTCAACCGGGCCCCGGCGACATCAGCGATCCGCCCGGCCGTCGGCTCGCCGGGCCCGACCGGCTCCCCGGAACCACCGGATCCGGGCGCACGGCCGGCGGTAGGTCGAGGGCAGCGGCGCCGGACGCTCCGCGCGGCTGCCTCGCGTCCGGGCCCGAGCCGGTCCCGCGTCGCCTATGCGGGACCGGCCCCCTGTACCCCACTCGGTGCAGCGCTGCGATGAAACGTGTCAAACGGCTTGCCGGCCGGCGCCGTCGGCGGGGTCGCCGGTACAGGTGGCCGGGCGGGAACACCGGCATCAGCGGACCTGGCTCCAGGCCGGGGCGACGCCGGGCTCGATGATGCGGGCGTCGGGCAGGCCGTCGAGGCCGGTCTCGGCGCCGCCGGGGGTGTAGACGACCACGAGCCGCAGCGGGCGCCACGTGGTGTTGTAGGTGGAGTGCAGCGTGTTGGCCGGGATGTATACGGCGTCGCCCTCGCGGATCGGGAACGCCGGGCCGTCGCCGATCGTCTGCTCGCCCTCACCGGAGATCACGTAGATGACCTCCTCCTCGTTCGGGTGCACGTGCGGCGCGTGGCCCTGGGCCGGGTAGACGATCACCTCGCCGGTCGTCAGCCCGGCGCCCTCGTCGAGGTGCGGGGTGACGAGCCACTTGATGGTGCCCCAGTCGAACACCCGCGTCGGGTTGTCGTCGGGGCGGCGGAAGGTCGTCATGGGGGCTCCTGATCCGTGGCGGAGATGGACTTGAACGCGACGAGCTGGGCCTCGATGGCCCGCTCGGTGGGCAGCCGCTCGACCGACGATGCGCCGAAGAAGCCGACGACCCCGGTGGTGTTGGCGAGGATGTAACGGGCGTCGTCCGGCTCGGCGATGGGGCCGCCGTGGCAGAGCACGATGATGTCGGGGTTGACGGCCACCGCCGCGTCGCGCATCGCCTGCACCCGCTCGGCCGACTCCTCGAGGCTCAGCGCCGTCCGCGCGCCGATCGAGCCGCTCGTCGTGAGGCCCATGTGCGGCACCAGGACGTCGGCCCCGGCGTCGGCCATCGCCGCGGCCTGCTCGACGTCGAACACGTAGGGCGCGGTGAGCAGGTCGCGCTCGTGGGCCAGCCGGACCATCTCGATCTCGAGCCGGAAGCTCATGCCCGTCTCTTCGAGGTTCTGCCGGAAGACGCCGTCGATGAGCCCGACGGTCGGGAAGTTCTGCACCCCGGCGAAGCCCAGCGCGGCGAGCTCGTCGAGGAAGCGGCCCATGACCCGGAACGGGTCGGTGCCGTTGACGCCGGCCAGCACCGGCGTGTCCCGCACGATCGGCAGCACCTCCCGGCTCATGTCCACGACGATCTGGTTCGCGTCACCGTAGGCGAGCAGCCCGCTGAGCGACCCGCGCCCGGCCATCCGGTAGCGGCCGGAGTTGTAGATGATGATCAGGTCGGCCCCGCCGGCCTCGGCCGCCTTGGCCGAGATCCCGGTCCCGGCGCCGGCACCGATCACCGGCCGTCCGGCGGCGACGGTGGCCCGCAGCCGGGCCAGTGCGGTCGTGCGGTCCATGCTCAGGCCTCCACTCTCGCCGAGCGCGCCGCGACGAGCGCGTGCAGCCGGTCGGCCGCCGCGACCGCGAGCTCGGCATCGTTGATGTGCAGCGGCGAGTCGACGACCTCGACGCCGCTGCCGGCGACCGCGCCGAGCACCGCGTCGAACAGCGCCGCCGAGGCCTCCGCGTCCTGGAACGGCATCTCCGGCGCGTCGAGCGCGGAGACCCCGCCCCGCGGCACGACGAGAACCGCCGGCCCGGCGGCGGCCGCGAGCTTGTCGCCGATCCGCCGCCCGAGCTCGGCGTTCTCGGCCGGGGTGGTGCGCATCAGCGTCACCGTCGGGTTGTGCACGAAGAACTGCCGGTCGGCGAAGGCCGGCGGCACCGTGTCGCGCGGGCCGAAGTTCACCATGTCGAGCGCGCCGAGGCTCACCACCTGCGGCAGCCCCGCGGCCCCGGCGGCGGTGAGCCGGTCCGGCCCGGCGGTGAGCACGCCGCCGACGAGGTCGTCGGCGAGCTCCGTGGTCGTCAGGTCGAGCACACCGGCGAGCAGGCCCGAGCGGGCCAGCCCCTCCAGGGCCCGGCCGCCGGAGCCGGTGGCGTGGAAGACCAGCACCTCGTAGCCCAGCTCCTCGAGCCGGGCCCGGGCCGCCTCGACGGCCGGGGTGGTGACGCCGAACATCGACGCGGCGACGAGCGGGCGGTCGTCGGCGGCCGGCTCGCGCCGCGCGTAGGCGCTCGCCATGGCCGCGATCCCGGCGGCGGCGTTGCCGAGAATCGCCCGGGAGATCTGGTTGATGCCGGCGATGTCCACGACGCTGTACATCATCGTCACATCGGCGGCGCCCACGTACGGCGAGACGTCCCCGGCCGCCATCGTCGACACGATGAGCTTCGGCAGCCCGATGGGCAGGTCGCGGACGGCCCGGGCGGCGATTGACGACCCGCCGCTGCCGCCGAGCGCGAGCACGCCGTGCACGGCGCCCCGGGCGACGAGCGGCCCGAGCACGGCGGCCGCCCCCTCACCCATCGCGGTGACGGCGACGCCGCGGTCGTTGCCCTCGCGCAGCGCGGCGATGCTGGTGCCGGCGGCCGCCGCGACCTCGTCCGGCCCGATCGCGCTCGCCGATGCGCCCGGCGACAGCGCCGCGGGCCGCCCGGCCGCCGGGCGGGTCCCGGCGTCGAGCACGAGCACACCGACGCCGTGGCCGGCCAGCTGCGCGGCCACCCACTCGTATTCGGCGCCCTTGGTGTCGAGCGTGCCGACCAGGGCGACTGTCGGCTGTTCGAAGGCGCCTGTCATGTCCGGGCCGCGGGGCTGGAGCATCGGGGTGTCGTGAGTCGGGTCACCCGCCCATCCTGAATCCCGAAATGAAACGTGTCAACCGCGCCGGCGGCAGGCGATCCGCCCGTGGACGGCCGCGGTTCGGGCCGGGATCGAAGCGGCGGCGAGGGCGCCGACCCGGTCGAAGCGGGCGTCGAGCGCCTCGTCGCCGTGGTGGACGACGAGCAGGCCACGACCAGGCGGCGGCCGGCCTCGTCGAGGTCGGCGAACGGCTCGTCGACGAGGTACACGTCCGCGTCCTAGCACAGCAGCGCGATCCTGAACGTGCGCCCGAGCGCAAGGCGCTCATCGGCGACGCCGCGCTCACCAACCGCGGCACGATCGCGCCGCCGGCTCCGGCCGCGATCGGCCCGCTGCCGACCGTGTTCGACCGCAACGGCCGCTGCCTGCCCCGGTCTGGACCGAGGCCTGACGCTCACGAGCGCAGCAGCCGCCGGGCGAGGCGCACGCCCTGCCCGGCGGTCAGGCCCGGCAGGTACGCGCGCAGGACCGCGGAGCCGATCGCCGGGAGGGCGGCCGGGTCGGTGTAGGCGAGGTACAGCGGCCGGTACTGCGGCTGGAACTTGGCCTTGAACGCGAGCAGGGCGCGGAAGCCGTAGACCGGCTCCAGGCGGGTTGCGGCGCGGTCCAGCAGGTGCGGCAGGCCGGTCGGCGGGGGCGGTTCGCGCAGGGCGAGCGGGACGCCGGAGAGGCTCACGTATTCGGCGCCCTCGTCGCGGAACTGCTGGGCCGCGGTGGCGATCAGGAACTCCATGACACCGTTGACGCCGCCCGGGATGCGGCGCATCACGTCGAGCGTCCAGGCGTTGACGGAGCCCTCGCAGTACACGGGAAGCCAGCTCGTCATGCCGTGCACAGTGCCCTCGGCGTCCACGGCGACCAGGCAGCGGACCTCGTCGTCGCTGAGCTCGTCGACGCCGCCGAGCGTGAAGCGCATCTCGGGCAGGCCCTTGGCCTGGCTCCACTCGGCGGAGACGGCCCGGATCTGGGCGGCGATGGCCGGTGGCGCGTCGCGGAAGCGGTGCCACTCGGCGTGCAGGCCGTCGCGGGCGGCCCGGTTGATCGCCGTCCGCACGTCCTGCCACTGCCGGCCGCGGAACGTCAGCGCGGGCAGCCCGACCCGGGTCTCCTCGGCGACCTGCACGAGGCTCCAGCCGGCCGCGGCGAGAGCGGCGGCGGTCTCCTCGTCGATGCTGTAGAAGCACGGCCGCCAGCCGCGGGCCAGGCAGTCGCGGCTGAACTCGGCCATCGCCGCGGCCCGGCGCTCCGGGTCGCCCACGGGGCCGCCGAGGGTCAGCGCGACCGCCGAGTGGACCCGGTAGGCGATGGCGGTGCGGCCGTCGGCGCTGAACCAGTACGCGTTGCCGGGCCAGGTCAGCATGTACGACAGCGCGCCGCCGCCGTGCTGCACGAGCAGGCGGCGGGCCCGCTCGGCGGCGTCGTCGGCGACGGGGCCGCGGTCGCCGCCGTAGGTCCGGGCGATCCCGGTGAGCACGGCCAGCCAGGCCGCGGTCCCGGCCCAGCCGAGCAGCACCGTCGCGGCCGGGGAGCGGGCCAGGAAGGCCGGCGGCATGGCGTCGAGGTACCCGACCGGCAACAGCCGCGTCGGCAGGTCGAGCAGCAGCCCGGTGAAGGACGGCACGGGCTCGAAGTCGTAGCGCAGCAGCCAGCCACCGCCCAGGTACACCAGGCAGGACAGCACCGGACCGCCGGCGCCGAACAGCCAGGCCGCGCGCACCCGGCGCGGGTCCGAGCGGGCCGGGAAGAGCCGCCGGTGCGCCACCAGCAGGCCGGCCACCACGAGCGGCAGCGCCACCGACGCGACGACGGCCACCGCCTCGGCCGGGTCGTCGAACGGCTCACCGGGCGCCCGCAGCCGCGCCACGAGGTCGAAGGCGAGCGCCCCGGCCAGCGCGAGCACCAGGTTCGTCGCCACGGCCAGCCACAGCCCGAGCCGCCGCCCCCGCCGCAGCCCCTCGGCCGCGAGCAGCAGCAGCGCCACCGGTAGTACCGACAGCAGCAGCGGCCCGAGCCCGTCGGCGCGCACCTGCGCGACGAGCGAGCGGCACTGCGCGCCGAGCTCGGGGTCGGTGCACGCGGCCTGCAGGTCGGCCAGGTCCGGCGGCGCGGCCAGCACCACGAAGCGCAGCGCGGCCAGCGGCCCCCACGGCGCGGCCAGGGAGGCCACCAGCGGCCCGGCGGCGCAGGCGGCCACCACGAGCGCGAGCAGCGTGCGCCGCTCCGGCGCCCCCGGCGGCTCCGGGTCAGCCGGGGCCCGCCGGCGCAGCAGCGGCCCGGCCGCCAGCCCGGCGCCGGCGCAGACCACGAGCGCGAAGTCGGCCGGGCGGCCGGCGTAGAGCAGCATCATGCACGCGGGCACCAGCAGCAGCCGGGTCCGCCGCCGCCACAGCGGGGTCAGCACCGCGCTGCCGGCCAGGATCAGCCCCAGCACCGCGGGCAGCGGCCCGATCTCCAGCAGCGTGCCGAGCGGCGTCGGGGCGGCGAGCGGCGGCACCCACCAGCCGGGGACGCGGGCCAGCACCGCCAGCAGCACCGCCGCGGCCGGCACCGCGCCGCACTCCAGCAGGGCCAGCACGGCGGCGGTGCGCCACCGGCCGAGGCGCCGCACGACGGGCAGCGCCAGGCCGAGCCCGGCGACGGTGGTCACGATGACGGCGATCAACGCGGTGCCTCCTCGGTGAGGCCCAGGCGGGCGGCGAGTGTCGGCAGGGCCACGACGAGGCCCTGCCCCCAGACGGCCCAGCTGTGCCCGCCCGGCAGCTCCCACCACCGCACCTGCATCCCGGCGCCCTCGCAGGCGGTCCGGATGATCTTCTGCTGCGGCCCGTATTCGGCGTCCTCCCGCCCGGCGACGATGAGCCCCAGGGTGTCGGGGAACTGCCGGGCCGCCATGATGTCGCGCGGGTTGACCCGGGCGAACGCGGCCGCATCGCCGCCGAACGCGGCGGCGACGGTGCCCTTGCGATCCCCCAGTGTCGGCTCGGCCTGCCCGGAGATGTCCAGGAACGTGGGGTACCGGTCGGGCCGCCGGACGCCGAGCTGCAGCGCGCACGTCCCGCCGTAGGAGTAGCCGCCGACCACCCAGTGCCGCGGGTCCGGGTCGACGCCCAGGTGGGTGCGCACCCAGTCGGGGACGTCATCGGCGAGGTACGTCTCGACGTTGCCGAGCTTCGAGTCCATGCACAGCGGGTTGGCCATCACGGAGCCGAGCCCGTCGGGCATGACCACGATCGGCGCGAGCCCGTCGTGCAGGCGGGCGAACTCGTTCATGACCGCCTCGATGTGCCCGCCGTCGAGCCAGTCCCGCGGGGTGCCGGGCTGGCCGGAGATCAGGATCAGGACCGGGAGCTGGGCGCGCGGCACCGACAGGTAGGCCGGCGGCAGGTAGATCCAGGCCGGCCGGGCCGCGAACCCGGAGCGCGCCCCCGGGATCGGCGTGTTCATCAGCCGCCCGTGCAGCCCGAGCTGCGAGGGCCGCCGCCACACCGCCACGAGCCCCCGCCCGGGCGCCGGCGCGACCACTGCGGGCGCGGCGACGGTGGCGTCCACGACGCTGATCATGTCGGACGGGCGCATGCCGAGCGCGGCCCGCAGGCTGTCGTACTGCCCGAACATCGCATTGATCTCGGAGGCGCACCCGGCCAGTGCGACAAGGGCCGCGGCCACCGCCAGCAGCCGCCGGACCCAGCCGCGGCCGGGCCACCACAGCGCGGCGAGCGCCACCCCGGCCAGGCCGAGCCCGGCCCAGACGAGCACCATCGTGGGCAGCGCGTCCGGGAACGGCCGCCAGACCCGGTCGACGACGTAGCCGCCGGTCAGTGCCAGGGTCGCGGCGACACCGCAGGCGACCAGGGCCCACCCGGCCCGGCGCCGGGCCGCGCCGTAGAGCAGCAGCCCGAGCGCCGCGATCGCCGCCGCGGACACCGCGAACGGCACGGGCCCGTGCAGGAGCGGCCAGTCGAGGGGCCGCTTCACTGCAGCCGCTCCTCCGGCCGGGGCCGCATCGGGTGCGGCGAGTGCGGGGCGCGCGGCCGGTGACAATGCCACGTTGAGCGCCGCCCGGGCGGCCCGGCCCGGTGCGAGGGCTTGATCGCCCGGGACAGGTCCCCGGCACACGGCGGTGTCGTGTAGTCGGTGCGCACCACCACGGGCGCCGACCGCCCCGCCGCCGCCGAGATCAGGTCGGCCGCCGCGCCCAGCACCACTGCCGCACCGAGCAACGCCGCCGCCATCCGAGTTCGCACACTCTCATGACGTTTTGATCGATGCGCCGGGTTCCTTCACCGGAGCAGGAATCTCCGGGCGGCGCTTCGATGCCGCCGCCCGGAGCCGTCCGGCTACGCGCTGTGCAGGGTCGAGGTGCCGGCCTCGGTGACGTAGGAGGCAGTCGTCGCGGTCGGCGCCTGGCGGACGTCGATGGTGTCGACCGTGCGGGCGTCGGTGCGCCACTCCCGGCGGTCCACGGTGCAGCGCAGGTAGCCGCGGCGGGAGCCGTCGAAGTAGCGGACGTGGGGGTTCAGGGTCGGGTTGAGGGCCTTGAGCGGGGCGTCGAAGGCGATCGGGAAGTCGGAGCTGATCGACGTGGCCGTGAACTCGACGGCCACCGGCGCCTGCTCCGGCCTGTCGAAGTCGATGCGCAGCTCGCTCATCCAGGTGGAGTGGATGTCGCCGGCCAGGACCACCGGGTTGCTGACCTTCGCGTCGGCCAGGTGCTGCAGCAGGCGGGTGCGCTGCGGGGCGTAGCCGTCCCACTGGTCGAGGTTGGCGATGATCGGAGGGACGCCGCCGGTCGGGTTGGGGAACTTGATCCGGCTCATCATCACCTGCTGGGCGATGACGTTCCAGCGGGCCGGCGAGTGCTCCAGGCCGTCGGCGAGCCAGCGCTCCTGGTCCTCGCCGGTGAGGGTGCCGGTGACGTTGGCCGTGCCGGCCTGCGCGAGGCCGAAGTCGCCCGGGAAGCCGCCGGGCTGGTCGCTGCGATACTGCCGGGTGTCCAGCACGTTGAGCCGGGCGAGGCGGCCGAAGTCGAAGCGGCGGAAGATGCGCAGGTCGGCGCGGCCGGGCCGCAGATCGGCGCGGATCGGCATGTGCTCGTAGTAGGCCTGGTAGGCCGCGGCGCGCTGGCGGGCGAAGTCGGCCGGCGACTGGTGCTTCGCGCCCGTGTCGTCGATCTCGTCGGTCAGGGCCGCGTAGTTGTTCTCGGTCTCGTGGTCGTCCCACGTGACGATCCACGGGAAGGCGGCGTGCGCCATCTGCAGGACCGGGTCGCTCTTGTACTGCGCGTGCCTCGCCCGATAGTCGCCGAGCGTGACGAGCTGATCGAGGCCCGGCGTCTGCGGTGTCGTGTGGTTGCGGTCGGCGAAGCGGCTCGACGGGTCGTACTCGTAGATGTAGTCGCCGAGGTGCAGTACCACATCCAGGTCCTCGGCCGCGACGCCCGCGTAGGCCGGCCAGTAGCCGTTCTGGTAGTCCTGGCAGTTGACGATGGCGAAGCGCAGGCGGCCCCCGTCCAGCCACGGCGGCGGGGCCGTCTTCGTGCGGCCGGTCGGGCTGATCGCGCCGAGCGCCCGGAAGCGGTAGCAGTACTCCCGCCCGGGAAGCAGGCCGCGCGCGTCGACGTGCACGGAGTGGGCCAGCTCGGGCCGCGCGAGCACGGAGCCGGAGCGGACGACCTTGCGGAACCGGTCGTCGAGGGCGACCTGCCACTCCACCTCGACGGGCCGGTCCGGCCGGCCGGCGCGCAGCAGGCGGGTCCACAGGATGACGCCGTCGGGTAAGGGGTCGCCGCTGGCCACGCCGAGGGCGAAGGGCGTGGCCGGGTCGCCGGGGTGGCCGTGCTCGTCGTGGCCGGTGTGTGCGGACGCCGCGGCGGCCGGCAGCAGCACCGCACCGGCCGTCACCGCCGCCCCGCCGAGGACTTGCCGTCGAGTCAGCATGGGCCCACCCTGCCTGTCGCATCCGAACACCGGCCTAACGCTCACTGCATTCTTCGCGGCGCGGGCAGCGTGATCCGGTGCGGCGCGCGCGCCCACGCCACGCCCAGCTCCGAGAACAGCGCCGGCGCCGCGACCGCGGCCTCGATCGTGTCGAGGACGCCGTCGATCACCAGGCCGCCGCCGTCCGGGTGCGGCCGCAGGAAGCGGCCGGGCACCGGGGTCGGGGGCGGTGCGGCCAGGACGGCCTCGAGGAGCCGGGTGAACGTCTCGGTGCGGGCCAGCCCGGCCACGAGCGGTGTGCTGCGGTCGGCCCGGTGGTCGAGGAGGTTGTCCAGGAGGGGGACGCGCGCCGTCGTGTGCCACTGGCCGCCCGCGCCGATCCGGTAGCGGTCGGCCGGGTAGGCGAGGCGGGCGCCGTCCGCGACGAGCTCGCCGTGCAGGAAGCGGTCGCTGCTCACCGTCACCGCGGCGAGCAGTGACACGCCGCCGGCCCCGGTCAGGCGCAGGCAGGCGGTGTCCTCGACCTCGATGGCGTGGCTGCGGTAGCGCTCCAGCTCCAGCACCAGCGGATCGCGCAGGCCGGCGGCCAGGACGGCCAGGCCCTGCATGACGCCGTGGGAGAACTGGTTGGCGATGGCCCCGTCCACGACGTCCTGATCGCCGAGTCGCCGCCGTCCGGCCCAGTCGGCGCGGGTGAAGTACGCGTCGGGGCGCCACCACGCACCGGCCACGGCCGCGTGCCGCAGGTCGCCGACCGCGTCGGTGAACGCGCCGAGCGACGCCGACCCGAGGGCCTGGAAGCCGACCTGGGCGGCCACACCGTGCCGCTGCAGGGCGCCGGTGAGCTCGGCGAACTCGCGTGAGCTACGCACGGCGGGCTTCTCGATGAGCAGGTCGGCGCCGGCCGCGGCGGCGGCGAGCGCGGTGCCGGCCCGGGCGTGTGGGGGCGTGGCGATCACGACGATGTCGGGCCGGGCCCGGGTCAGCATCGTGTCGACGTCGGTGAACTGGGGCACGCCCTCGACCGGCGCGCCCTCGGCGGCCTCGGCCGGGCGGCGTCCGGCCAGCGCCACCAGCCGCGCCCGCCCGGCGGCCGCCAGCCGGTGCACGGCCCGGCGGTGCACCAGGCCGTAGCCGTTCGGCCCGACGACCGCGACCCTCATCGGGCCAGCTGCCACGCGTCCTGCTCCGTGGGGGCGGCCGTGCCGAACTGCGCGACCACTTCCCGGGCCGCCTCCACCGACGTGGCGATCTTGCCGCCGAAGATGGACACCACGCGGTCGTCGAGGCGGCGGACCACCGTCGGGCGGGCGTCGGTGTCCTCGATGTGCGGCAGGACGGCCCGGACGGTGAACAGCGAGCCGATGTGCTCGGCCCGCTCGATGCCGGTGAGGAACGGCCGCGCGTGCTCGACGAACGAGGCGAACTTCGAGTGCGGCGTGTGGTGGATGCGCCCGTCGAGCAGCCCGGCGAGCTCGGCCGGGATGAGCGGATAGCGCCCGACGGTCGTGGCGTGGATGGCGTGCGTCACGTTGCCGAGCAGGAAGGTGCCGGTGCCGTCGTAGGGGTCGACGCACATGAACGGCCCGTCGAGGACGACCAGGCTGCGGTTGTGGTACTCGCGCGGCAGCCGCACCACCGGCTTCTCGCAGACCTCGTACTGGTAGTCCAGGCCGCCGCCCCGGATCGCCGCCTGGAGGTGGTTGAGGCTCGCGTAGGTGGCCAGCACCACGCGCTCGTAGTCGTCGAGGTCGGCCAGCTGCCGCGGTGACCGTACGTGCACGGCCACCCCCGCCGCGCCGAGCTTGCGCCGCGCGGACTCGCGCAGCACGGCCAGGTCCACGGCCTGCTCCGGCACGCGCAGCGACAGGTCGACCGCGCCGGGTCGCAGGAACGGCGGGCGCTCGTGGCGGTACTCCAGCCCCATCCGGTCGCAGAACTGCAGGTACTGCTCCGCCGAGACCAGGCTGTCCCGGCTCGCGATGGCCACGTAGTGCTCGTAGTCGGAGCGCACGGCGTCGGGGTACTCCGCGCAGAACGACGCCACGCCCTCGCGCACCTGCTCGACCGTGTCGGAGCTGCGCGGGTAGTGGTAGCCGTGGTGCAGCCGGCGCTGGTTGACGCCGCTCGCGCCGTGCAGCAGCTCGGGCGCGGCCTCGAACAGGTCCACCGCGTGGCCGGCCCGGGCCAGGTGCAGCGCGGCCGTCACGCCGAAGATGCCGCCGCCGACGACGGCCACCCTGTGTCCGCTCGCGGTCGCTCCCCGCTTCATCCATCCCCCGTTGACGTCGTCGATGTGAGTCCGACTCGGCGTTCATCCAACCGGGCCGCCGCGGTTTCGTCGAGCGCCAGGAGACGTGAGTTCGACTATTTTTCGAACCCCGGCGGCGGTACCGCGCATTCCTCACACGGACACCGGCGAAGGGAGCCGACGCGTGCGGGCCGAGCTCGAGCACGACAGCGTGCAGCATGGCGCATCCCGGCGGCCGGGGGACGGGCCGGGCCGTGGGAAGTTGCGCGGGGTTTCGGGGTGGTTCGTGCGGGTGGGGCGGCGCGGCGGCGCGGTCCTCTGACGGCGGCTCAGGGGCGGGGGACGGCGCGCAGGGCGATGTCGACAGTGGCGTGCAGCGCGGCCCGGTCGGCGCCGCCCGCCGCGTGCACCGCGTTGCCCTCGCTGACCACCATCACGTAGCGGGCCAGGGCCGCCGCGTCGGTGCCGGCCGGCAGGTCGCCCTCGTCGAGCGCGCGCTCCAGCCGCTCGGCCAGCGCGCGCTCCCCGGTGAGGCGGCTCGCGGCCAGGAACTGGGCGACCCGGCCGCCGTCGCTGCCGCCCGCGAGGCCGCCCTGGATGGACAGGCAGCCGGCCGGCCGGTCGGTGCGGGTGAGGGCGTCGGCGTTGGCCCGCAGGAGGTGCTCGACGACCGCGAACGCGGTGGGCTCGGCGATCGCGGCCCGGACGTAGGCCATGTCGACCTCGGCGTAGCGGGCGACGGCCCGGCGGAACAGCGCGTCCTTGTTGCCGTACGCGGCGTACAGGCTCGGGCGGTTGATGCCCATCGCCTCCGTCAGGTCGCTGAGGGAGGCGCCCTCGTACCCCTGCCGCCAGAACACCTCGACCGCCCGGTCCAGGGCCGCGTCGGCGTCGAACGCCCGCGGCCGCCCGCGCTCCCCGGCCATCCGGCATCTCCCCCTTATTCCCGCGGCACCCGTGACGCTCTTCATCTTAACTGATCGGTACAGAAGTGCTACATTCAATTTCGTACCGATCGGTACACAACCAGAAGGAGCAGTCACCATGAGCAGGACAGCCCTCGTCACCGGCGCGACCTCCGGCATCGGGCTCGCCGCCGCGCAGCGCCTCGCCGCCGACGGCACCCACGTCTTCCTGACCGGCCGGCGCCAGGACGCGCTCGACGCGGCCGTCGCCGCGATCGGCCCGGACGCCACGGGCGTGCGCGCCGACGTCGCCGACCAGCAGGACCTGGAGCGGGTCGCCGCCGCGATCCGCGAGCGCGGGCAGGGCCTCGACGTCCTGTTCGCCAACGCCGGCGGCGGCGAGTTCGCCGCCCTGGGCGAGATCACGTGGCAGCACTACGCCGACACGTTCAACACCAACGTCGGCGGCACCCTGTTCACCGTGCAGGCCGTGCTGCCGCTGCTCAACCCGGGCGCGTCGGTGATCCTGACCGGGTCGAACATCGACGTGAAGGGCGCGCCCTCGTTCAGCGTCTACGCCGCCACCAAGGCCGCGCTGCGCTCGTTCACCCGCAGCTGGGCGGCCGAGCTCGTCGGGCGCGGCATCCGGGTGAACGCCATCGCCCCGGGGCCGGTCGAGACGCCGGGGCTGCGCGGGCTCGCCGGCGACCCGGAGGCGGCCGGGGCGCTGCTGCAGGGGTTCGCGGCCGGGGTACCGATGCAGCGCCTGGGCCGTCCGGAGGAGATCGCGGACGCCGTCATGTTCCTGGCCTCGGCGTCGAGCTCGTTCATGACCGGCGCGGAGCTCTACGTCGACGGCGGCGCGAGCCAGATCTGAAGGAGGGCGGCAGCATGCGAGCGATACTGACCACACGGTACGGGGCCCCGGACGTCCTCGAGGTCGGCGAGCTTGCGACCCCGCGGCCCGGGCCCGGGCAGATCCGCATCGACGTCGAGCTGGCCGGGGTCGGGCCGACCGATCTCGCCATCCGGGCCGGCCGCCTCACCGCGGCGTTCCCGTTGGCGCCCGGCGGCGTGCTCGGGTTCGAGGCGGCCGGCACGGTCGGGGCCGTCGGCCCCGGGGTGACCGACGCGGCCGTCGGCGACGCGGTGGCGGCGTTCCTGCCCGGCCTGGGCGGATACGCCGAGTCGGTCCTCGCCGACCTCTGGGTCCCGAAGCCGGCCGGGGTGGCCTGGGCCGACGCCGCCGCGCTGCCCGCCTCGGGCGAGGCCGCGGCCCGCGTGCTGGACCACCTGGGCGTCGAGCCGGGCGAGACGCTGCTGGTGCTCGGCGGCGCGGGCGCTGTCGGCACCATCGCCACGCAGCTGGCCGTGGCCGCCGGCGTGCGCGTCATCGCCACCGTGCGCGGCGAGGACTTCGCCGCCGTCGAGCGGCTCGGGGCGGTCCCCGTCGACTACACCGCGCCGCTGGCGGCGATCACCGGGCGGGTCGACGCCGTGCTCGACGCGACAGGCCGCAGCGACCTCGAGGCGGCCGTGCGGCTCGCGGGCGGCCCGCAGCGGGTGGTGACGCTCTCCGACCACCGCGGCCCCGGGCTCGGCGTCGTCCTGTCCGGCCCCGATCCGGTCCACGCCCGGGCCCGGCTGCAGCGCGCCATGACCGCCCTGGCCGGCGGCACGCTCGCGCTGCGCCCGCACGTCGAGCGCCCGCTCGGCGCGGCGGCGCGGGTGCACGCCGAGCTGGAGCAAGGCGAGCTGCGGGCCAAGGTGCTGCTCAGACCGTGAAGGCCCGCAGCCCGTCGACGACCCGCTCGATGTCGGACTCGCAGGTGTACGGCGCCAGCCCCAGCCGCAGGCCGTGCTCGTCATCGGGCACGGCCAGCCGCCGGAACGGCTCGTACGCGTAGAACGACCCGGCCGGCGCCAGCACGTCGCGGGCGTTGAGGAACTCGAACGCGTCCCAGGTCCGCCGCCCCGGCAGCGTGAGCAGCAGGGTCGGCGTCCGGGCCGCGGCCCGCGAGTGCACAACCACGTCAAGCGCGGCGAGGCCGTCCTCCAGAAGCCCCAGAAGCCTCGTCTCGTGTACCTCGACCGCCTCCCACGACGCCCGCAGCCGCCCCCGCCGATCGGCCGCGGCGCCGGGCGCGATGGCGGCGATGAAGTCCACGGCGGCCGTCGCCCCGGCCATCACCTCGTAGGGCAGCGTCCCCAGCTCGAAGCGCTCCGGGACCTCGTCGGTGGCGGGGAGCAACTTGTCGGGGTGCAGCGTGGCGAGCAGTTCGGGCGCGGCGGCCAGCACGCCGCAGTGCGGGCCCAGCAGCTTGTACGGCGAGCACACGAACAGGTCCGCCCCGAGCGCGGGCACGTCGATGAACGCGTGCGCGGCCAGGTGCACGCCGTCGACGTACACCAGCGCCCCGGCCGCGTGGGCGGCGTCGGCGATGGCCCGGACCGGCGGCCGGGTCCCGATGAGGTTCGACGCCCCGGTGACCGCCACGAGCCGGGTCCGCTCCGTGATGGCGGCCGCGACCGAGTCGAGGTCGACCTCCGACGTGGCCGGGTCGAAGTCGATCCACTGGACCACGGCCCCGGCCCGCGCCGCCGCCTGCACCCACGGCCGCACGTTGCAGTCGTGGTCCAGGCGCGTGACGACCACCTCGTCGCCGGCCCGCCAGGACCGGGCCAGCACCCGGGCGACGTCGTACGTCAGCTGCGTCGCACTGCGCCCGTAGACGATCCCGCCCGCCGGCACCCCGAGCAGGTCCGCGTACGCCGAACGGAACGCGGTCACCGCGTCGTCGGCGTTGCGCTGCGACAGCCCGGTCCGCCCGCGGTTGGACAGCGGCCCGGTAAGTGTCGCCGCCACCGCCTCCCCGACGGCCCGGGGCGTCTGCGTGCCCCCGGGCCCGTCGAAGTATGCGATCCCGGTGTCGAGGGCAGGAAAGTGACCGCGCAGCGCGGCGACGTCGTACGGCATGCCCACAACGAACCAGCCCGCGGCGCCGAAGTCCAGGGCCGGGCCCCGATTGCCCCGGCGCCGGCGGACATCGCTACCCGACGTACTCCTGGGCGGCCGCCTGCGGGTCGAGCGCCGGGCCGGACGGCAGCAGCGCGATGAACGGCAGCGGCAGGCGGGCGGCCCCGGCCGCGTTCAGCTGCAGGCGGGCCACCGCGTCCGCCGACACGATCGGGAAGCGCTGGCCGGACTCGGTCACCAGGTTGTAGCCGCCGTCCTGGCCGGCCGTCGTGGTCGCCTGGGCCAGCACGCCGGTGCCCGGGACGATCGCCACCGAGGTGGCCAGGAAGCTGTCGGTGCCGAGCTTCGTGGCGATCGGCGGGGCCGACGCGACGGACGGCATCGCCGGGGGCAGGCTCACGGTCGCGGCCCAGGCGGCGTCGCCCGGGGGCGTGCCCGGCGTGGTGCTGACGCACAGCGGCTGGCCGCGGACCGGGTCGACCGCCTGCGGCAGCTCCTTGGGCCAGCCCGGGCGGCCGGGCACCGCGCCCTTGGACGCGACCGCGTCGATCGCGCCCGCGCCGGCCTTCACCAGCCGGCTGTCCGCCGCGAGCAGCAGCGTCGCGGTCAGCGGCGTGATCGGGCTCAGCCCGTCGGTCTGGACGAGCGAGAAGTTGGGCCGCTGCCCGGCCACCTCGGTCTGCACCACGTCGCCGACGTTGGCCTTGACCGGCAGCGTGACCTTCGGCGCGGCGCCGTGCTGGACGGCGGGCACGGCGATCTCCGGCCCCTCCGGCAGGGTGTCGAGGACGCGGGCGGGCACCACCATCGGGCGGGCGTCCTGCAGCCCGAGCACGGCGCGGGTGTTGCCGGTCAGCCGGTAGCGCCGGCCCTGCATGACGAGCCAGGTCGTCCCGGCGTCCTCGGCCAGCACCGCGGACGTGCCGCCGAGCTCGCCGTCGGCCGGCGCGGGCGGCCCGGCCAGCACCAGGATCTCGGGGCGGACCACCTGCGAGCCCGAGGGCAGCACGCACACGGTCCACGGCCCGGTGCTCAGCTTCTGCGGCAGGCCGTCGGGCGCGCCGGGGATGCCGACCGGCAGGCCGCGGCGCTTGCCCTCCAGCGCGGAGGAGCGCACCTCGATGGGCTTGTTGCCGCCGACGAGCATCGCCGAGCTGAGGTTGAGCGCGGGGTGCAGGACGCCGTCGACCAGGACATACCGGTCGCCGCTGCCCTTCACGAGCACCGCACCGGACTCCGGCAGGCTCGGCCCGCTGCCGCCGCCGAGCAGCCCGGCGACGCCGAACCCGGCCATCACCAGCACCGCGATGACCGCGCTGCCCACGAGCGTCCGGTTGAGCCGGCGCTGCGGGTCCTGCCCGGCCTCGTCCTCGCCGCGGACCAGGCTCGTCACCCGCCGCCGGCTCTCGTAGTCGTAGGCTGCGACGTGGTCTCGGGTGGTCGCCATCGCGTCGGTTGCTTCCTCACCTGCGAAGTCGGGTTTTGCGAGTTCATCGTACGTGCACTTAAATCGATCCGATGACCGGAACGGGGGCGGGGGCGCAGTGACGGCACCACTACAGCAGCGGGCCCGGCCCCGCACCGGCGGCCGGCGGACCCGGATCGGCCGCGGCCGGCTCCTGGCCGTCGAGGCGGCGGTGGGCGCCGCGATCGCGGGCGGCGCGCTGCTCGGCGTGGCCGGCTACGTGCTGCTCGGGGCGGCCGCCGCGGTCCTCGCGGTCGCGCTGGCCCGCCGCGACGGCCGCTGGGTCACCGACCTGCTGGCCGCCCGGTTCCGGGTCTCCGCATTGCCTTCCCAGGCACCCGCGCCGCCCGCGCCCCGCACCGCCGGCGACCTCGGCGCCGTGGCCGTGATCGCCCCGCGCCTGGAGGTCGTGGAGTGCACGGACCGCAACGCCGACCCGATCGGTGTGGCCTGGGACGGCCAGGGCTTCGCCGCCGCCGTGGAGCTCGGCACCCAGACCCCGCTGCGGCTCGACCTGGGCCGGCTGGCCGCCTACGCGGCCGGGGACGACGTGCCACTGGCCGGCATCCAGCTCCTCGTCGAACAGCTCGGCGGCGCCCGCGCCAACGGCAACGGGCCGGGCCCTTCGCGCGATCCGTGGCCGGGCGCTGACGTACCGTTGATGCGAAGGGCTTTTCTGGCGCTTCGCTACGAGCCGATCTGGGCCCCCGACGCCGCGCGCAGCCGTGGCGAGGGCGGGTCCGACGGCGCCCGCCGGGCCGTGGCGGCGGCCCTGGCCCGCCTGCGCGTGCGGCTGCTGGCCCACGGCCTGGCCGCGACCCCCCTCGACGCCGCCGCCCTCATCCACACGCTGCGCACGGTCGGCGACCCGGCCCCGAAGGCGATCCTGCACCGCGACGGCTGGACCGCCGGCGCGTCCGAGCACCGCTGCCTCGGCGCCACGATCGCCTCGGCCGCCGACTGGCAGCAGCTCCTGCGGACCGCCGCCCACTCCCCCGCCGAGCGCGCCGTGCTGTCCCTGGCCGTGGAGCTGGACGGCACCTCGACCCGGACCAGGTCCGCGGTCCGCCTGATCAGCACCGACCAGGCCCGCGTCCGCGACGCCCGGCAGCAGGTCCTCGACACCGGCCTGGCGGTACCGCTCCCGGGCGCCCAGGCCGCCGGCGTCCTCGCCACCCTCCCCCTCGGCGGCGGCCCCCGCCCGCTCACCGGCGCGATCGGATGGACACCGCGATGAGCAGCCCCGACATCGACCTGGCCGCGCTCCCGGCCGTCCGCTGGCCCGCCCCGGCCGACGTCAACCTCACGCTCGACATCCCACCCGGCGGCGTGGTCCTGGGCACCGACAGATCCGGCCGCCCCGTTGCCGTGGCCGCCCTCCAGCCCCGCCCGGTGCGGATCGGCCTGCTCGGCCATCCGGCGTGGGCGACGGCGCTCGCGTACCGGCTGCTGGGCGTGGGCTGCCAGGTCGCGGTGCTGACGGCGGGCTCGCAGTACTGGGAGGCGCTGCGCTCGAAGGTCACCGGCCCGGCCCTGACCTGGCTGGACGCGCCCGGCAGCTGGCCCGCCGTCCCCGGCACGCCACCGACGACCTCCCCGGGCCCCCAGGTCCTCATCGTCGACTACCCGAGCGCACCGCCGCTCTGGGTGGGCGACCTCCCGTGGTGCACCGTCATGCACGTGACGAGCGACGCCCCCGAGGGCAACGACTTCTGGGCGAACGTCGACACCATGCTGATCACCGCCCAGGGCTACGCCGGCGTCATCACCCGCCGCTGGCCCCACCCCGACGCCGCCCAGGCCGACGACCTGCGCCCGGGCGAGATCGCCCTGGCCGACCGCCACGGCATCGTCCCCATCGTCTTCCCACCCACCCCGTGACCGGGCGTGAGCGGGCGCGCCTACGCCGGTAGCGGTGGGCGGACGTACACCGTGTTGCGCACGCCGCGGGTGGACAGGGAGCGGGTGAAGAGGCCGTGCATGCGGCCTGACTGCTCCGGCCAGCCCGCCCGGGTGTGGGCGGCCGTCACGTCGAAGGTGCGGCGGTCGCCGGTGGTGGCCAGCCAGTCGCCGATGCGGCGGGACAGTTCGGTGTTGCCGATCATCGGGCGCATGAAGGCCGTCGCCGTCGTCACCTCGGTCACCGTGCCGGTCGCCGGGGAGATGCGCAGCGCTATGCCGGCCCGGTGGGCCGCGGCCACCTCCTCGTTCATCACGCCCGGGATGGTCGGGGCCACGGCCGCGGGATCGGCCGGCAGGCCCGCGGCGGCCAGCACCGCGGCGACGAGCGCCGGCTGCCACCCGCGGACCTCGTAGTAGACCTTCACGCCGAAGCGGCCGTCGCGGCTCAGGCCCAGGCCGAGCTCCTGGCAGAACCCGTACCCGTCAAGGCCCTCGAGCACCCGCAGCGCCGGCGCACCCGCCGGTAGGCCCAGCCGGTGCAGGGCGGCCACGACCCGTTCCCGGGCCCGTCCGTCCGCCAGGTCGTGGTGCAGCGTGCTCAGGTACACCTTCAAGGTCTCACCGCCGCCGGTCGAGCTGTCGACGCCCGCCCACACCCAGAAGCGGCACCCCTCCGGCACGGGCAGCGAGGGGTCGACGAGCACGTCCACGGCCGGGCGGACGGCGTCCCACGCGGCGGTGCAGTCCAGCAGCGCGGCGGTGCGACCGATTGCCGCCAGGCCGCTCAGCGCCCGGGCGTGGGGCGGCAGGACCGGGTCGCCGATCTCGGTCGTGTACCGCAGCGACGGCTCCCCGTCCGTCGCCGAGAGCTCCATCGGCAGGCCGCCGGCCAGGCCGGACAGCTGGGCGCTCGGCCACGGCGCGGGTGCGGCCAGCGACTCGCGGGTCAGCTCCGCGAAGACCGACGCGGCGCGGTCCGGGTCCAGGCCGAGATCGGCGGCGAGCACGGCGACGGTCCGGTCGTAGCCGTGGCCGGTCCGGTCGCGCCCGGGCGGGCCCGTGAGGTCGCCACCGGCCAGGTCGGGGCCCGCGACGAGCAGGGCGCGCAGTGCGGTGGCGGTGGTGAAGACGCCGCGGGCGTCGTGGCTGCGCTCGGTGACGCCGCCGCCGGTCGGGCTGGGGACCAGCAGCTCGGCGTCGCCGGGCCAGCCGCCGCCGGGGCGCTCGGCGGCCAGGAGGGGCCGGGCGTCGGCGGGGCCCTCGGTGAGGGCGTAGGCGTGCAGCCACAGCGCGTGGCCGAAGGCGGTGGCGGGGGGCCGGACCGGCGCCGGTACCGGGGTCAGGCCCGGCCGCCCCGCGACAGTCCACGCCTCCAGCGCCAGCACCGTGGGGTAGCCGTCCTCGGCCCACCAGATGCTCGTCCACCTCCCCGGCGGGCGCTGCCAGCCCGCGATGAGCTTCGTCCAGCCCGCGGCCAGCTCGGCCCGGTCGAGCACGCCGGCCTCGTGGCGGGCCAGCAGGGCGGCCGCGCTGACGTCCGGGGTGGGCTCCGACCAGTGGCCCTTGCGGTACACGTCCGCATACGTGCGGTAGCCGGTCTCGCTCTCGTGGGCGGCCAGGAACTCGAGCGCCGCCGAGGGCACGGGGCGCCCGCGCGCAGCCAGCAGCCGCACGGCCCAGGCCGTCGAGTCGGCATCCGGCGCGACATTGCGGTGGTACCCCCACACGCCCCCGCCACCCGCGGCGCCGAGCAGCCAGTCGGCGGCGGCGTCGGCTCCCGCGGCGGCGGCCGCACGCACGGCCGGGGCCAGGTGCTCCGAGCGGGCGGCGGCGGCCAGCGCGGTGCCCGCGTAGCCGGTCACCCACGTGTCGGACGTCCCGACGGCCACCATGAAGTCGCTCCAGCTTCCGCGCGGATGCTGCAGCCGCCGGAGGTACTGCACCGCCCGGGCCGCGACCTGCATGCCGTTCCCCCGTTCACAACGATCTGTCGATGAGCCTCGACCTGCGATTATCGACGTGCATGGCAGAATACTGGGATCACGGGGTGTGTACCGACACGGGGAGCGTCGATGGCCGATTTTTCGCAGGAGTCGTTGGTGGCGGCCGCCGGGGTGGACCCCTGGAAGCTGCAGGCCAAGTTCGCCGCCGGGGATCCGGAAGAGATCTACGCGATGGCGAAGGGTTTCAACCAGGCGGCGGCCCAGCAGGGTGACGCGGTCACGCTGGCCACCAAGGGCCTCGAGACGGCCGGCGACGGATACAAGGTGAACAACGCGACGCCGATCGACGTGAACGCGCAGGTCGCCGAGGCGTCCAAGTCGCTGGGCAACAAGGGCGAGAACCTCGGCAAGATCGCGCGGCTGCTGTCGGAGACCGCGAGCGACCTGTCGCAGCGCACGGCGACCGCCAACACGCAGATCCAGACGCTCGTCAGCGACGTCAACGGGATCATCGGCGAGTGGAACCAGGAGGTCCGGCGGATGCACAACCTGCCGGAGTTCCAGCAGGACCGGCAGTCGTTCATGAAGCCGTACCTGGACCGGGCCGTGCAGAAGGTCAAGGACGCCGGCGTGCCACTGACGAAGTCCATCGCCGACTACGAGAAGTATCTGGCCGACCACCTCAAGTCGATGGCCGACCTCGGGTACATCCCGCCGAACGCGCTCGACGAGGGCCCGGGCGACGTCGACGTGCCCGACCCGACGGCCGCCGCCAACGGGACGGTCGCGGCGACGAAGCTGACCGACCCCAACGCGGCCAAGGCCGCCTTCGCGCAGAACACGCAGTACCTCGACCTGCTCAACAAGAAGGCGAAGGCCGGCGTCGCGCTGAGCGAGGCCGAGAAGAACTGGCTCAAGGGCTACTACGAGGCCGTCACCCCGCACTTCGGCGAGATCAAGGACTGGGCCGACAAGACGGCCGGGGTCAAGCCGGGCGAGAAGCCCAACCAGAAGGACCCGTTCGTCCAGATGGTCAGCCGGGTCGGCGACGGCTTCCTGAACCTCTCGCAGAACGTGCCCTACGACGAGCTGCCGAAGTCGGCCCGGGACATCATCGCCAGCAACCTCGGCGTCACCGACGCGGCGAACCAGGCCGGCTTCTTCGCCACGCCGGGCGAGCGGCACCTCCCCGAGCCGTGGCCGCCGAAGACCGACCCGGCGCTGCTGGCCGCGGCCGGGTTCACCGGGCTGCTCAACGACTACTCCAGCGACGACGTGAAGCCGAGCGCCGACCTGGCCTCGCACCTCAAGGACTCGTCGCTGCGCTGGAAGCACCAGATCAACGTCATGTACGCCAACTACAAGGCGGACTACCCGATCGCGAAGGCGTACGGCTACGGCGGCCCCGAGCTCTCCGAGGCCGACTTCAACAAGCTGATGCCGGACGAGCTGTCCTCCGACGCGCTCGGCGTGGTGGCCCGCAACCGCGACTACACCAACTCCTGGATCGTGAACAACGCGGCCGAGCGCCGCGAGGTCATGGGCATGAACTGGCAGTCCGGGCAGGGCGCGGCCGACGTGATCGTGTCGGCGACACTGCGCGGGCACGGGCTCGACGACACCCGGGCGGCCCAGGCCGGCCTGGCCATCGTGCAGGACGCGGCCACCGACTACGACGGCCTGGCGAAGATGGCCAACACACAGGTCAAGGGCGCCATCGCGAACGTCGGTGTCTTCTACCTCGACTCGTTCGCCAACTACGACACCGGCCCGAACCACGTCCAGACGATCACGCTGCCCAACGGGCAGACGATCTCGGGCTTCCAGATGGACGACGCGACCCGCGGCAACTTCCTGAAGTTCGTCGCGGCCAGCGACAAGGACATCTACACGCACTTCCGCGAGGCCACGCTGACCCGGGGCAGCGACTACCTGCAGATGGCGATGGCGGCCGGGCACACCGACCCGCACGACCCCGAGTACGTCAAGGCGATGAACAACGCCGTGCGGCTCAACGCCATGACCGACGGTGCGGCGGCCGGGGTGCTGCTCGACATGGCCCACGACGGCGCGTCCGACGACCAGCGCAAGAAGATGGCCGAGGACCTGGCCTACGCGCAGCAGATGTCCGACTACGAGGTCAAGCAGGGCTACGTCAAGGCCGTGAGCACGGTGTTCGACCTGGCCGGCCTGGTCACGCTACCGACCGGGGTGGGCACGGCGCTCGACGTCGGCTCGACCGCCTTCGGCATGATCACCGATGCCGCGATCCAGGAGCCGAAGGCGCCCGACCAGAACACCTACCTGACGAACCTGCAGGGGTACATCAGCGACCTCTCCAAGGCCCAGAGCGCCGACGCGGCCGCCCACGCCCGGGCCACGGACAACATGGTCGCGATGACGATCGACGCCAACGCCCGGGCCGGGCACCCGATCACCTACACCGACGCCTCGGGCAACGTGGTCCAGGTGAGGATGGACTCCGACGGGCAGTACCCGGAGTCGGTGGTGCAGGACATCTACAACAGCCAGCAGCCCTACACCCAGCAGCTCGGCGGGCACACGATCGACCAGCTCATCGGCGGCACGGAGTCGAACACCGACCAGCACGGGGGCGGTTCCCAGGCCCAGTTCTCGCAGTCCGCGTCGGGCACCCAGCCGCTGCAGGTCGGCTCGCTCAGCGACTCGGGCGGCAACTGGACCAACTCCGACGACCAGTACCGCATCTACTACGGCGACGAGACCCGCTTCCAGTACCACGAGCCGACCCAGTGGGACGGCGCCTACGTGGACAAGCAGGTCCCCGACAACAAGGGCGACTCGAAGACCACCGAGCCGCTGATCCCGGGCGCCAAATAGACGGAGCCGGGGACCGCCTGCGCGGTCCCCGGCCTCCCGTCCAGCGCGTTCGGGAGCTCAGGCCATCCCGTCGGCCACCGACCGGGACACGCCGTTCTGCGCGGCCACCGTGGTGACCTGGGTGAGGGTGTCGCCGGCGTCGGCGGTCACGTCGGCCCGCTGCCCGGAGACGTCGGTGTTCACCGACGCCGTCGTCGCGCCCCGGGCGTGCTCGGCCTTGGCCTGGTCGAGCACGTTGGCGAGCGCGCCGGCCGGGCCGACGTCGCCGAACGCGCCCGCCGAGACGAGGGTCCCGCTGACCGTCTGCCCGGCCGTGTCGGCCGCCTGGCTGGCCTGCCGGCTGATCCGGCCGCCCTGCCGCAGCTGCTCGGTGTCGTACGCCATGTCCGCCACGGCGACCTCCTCCTAGTCCTCGCCCAGCACGGGCGGGCCGGCCTGCTGGCCCGACGACCATACATCGTCCTCGACCAGCCAGTCGGGCCGCTTGCGCCGCTTGCCCGCCCGCTCGTCGGCCCCGCCGGCCTGGGTCGGCGGCAGGTAGGAGCCGCGGCCGCCGCTCTGGCCGGCCGCCCCGGCCCGGCCCGCGACCGGCTCCATCGGCTCGCCGGGCAGGCGACCCGCCCGGCCCCGGGCCGCGTTGGCCCGCGCCGCGGCGCTCGACCCGGCCCCGAGCGGCGGCTCCTCGGCGGCGCCGAAGCCCCGCCCGCCACCACCGCCGCCGCCACCGCGGCCGAGGGTCCGGGCCAGGCCCCGGTTGGTCCAGGTCGACTCCGGCTCGGTGATCAGCGACCGGCGCCGGTTCGCGCCACGGCCGCTGTCGGGCCCGCCGGCCAGGCCGCCCTGCATCGGCGGCACGAACGGGCGGCCGCCCTGGCTGGCCTCCTTGAGCGCCAGCTGCTCGGCCGCGTACGCCTTCGCCGCCATCTTGTCGGCGGCCTGCTGCTGCAGCTGCAGTGCGGCCGGGTTGCCGGGCGCGAGGCTGGGCGGCTGCAGCCCGCCGTACAGCCCCGTCAGGCCGCCACCGCCGCCCCCGCCGCCGGCGAGCACCGGGCTGAGGCCGGGCGCGCCGCCGAGCAGGCCGGTCGCCGGGTTGCCGCCCTCGAGGCCCTCGAGGCGGTTGGCGTACTGCTCCACGTCGCCGAACGGCTTGCCGGTGACCGGGTCGATCCAGCGGCCGGTCGTCGGGTCGAACTCCTGCCCGGTGGTCGGGTCGATCAGGTAGCCGGTCCGCGGGTCCTTGACCCAGCCGGCGAAGTCGCCGTCGCCGGGGCCGACCACTGACGAGCCGGGGAACTGCCCGTTGCCGACCTGCGTGCCGTTGCCGGTCGTCGTCGTCCCCGCGCCGACGGTACCGACGCCGACGATGGCCGCCGCCGCGCCGCTGCCATTCCCGTTGCCGTTGCCATTGCCGTTGGTGTCGTTCGACAGCGGCTGGGCGCCGCCGCTACCGCCGGTGCCGCCGCTGCCACCGGCGCCGCCGTTGTCGGCCGAGCCGCTGCCGGCCCGGGTCGGGGCGGAGTCGAGCGCGCCGGGCTGGAAGGCGTTGTAGGCCGCCGTCCACTTGGTCAGCTCGGCGTTGAGGACCTGCGCGGCCTGCTCCTCCCGGCGCTGGATGGCCTGGGCGCGGCCGACCGAGAGCGCGTCCTCCGGCCCGACGATCTTGTCGACGGCTGCGTTGAAGGCGTAGCTCTCCTCGTACATCGTCATCTGGGCCTGGCTGCCGGTCGTCGACGCCTTCGAGAGGCCCTCGGCGACGGCGGTGGCGTAGCCGCTGACGTTGCTCATCCAGCCGGCCACCGGGATGGCCCGGTCACCGAAGTTCTGGTACGGCTCGCCGTACTGCGCGGTGACCTTGTCCGCGGTCCCCTGCAGGTGGCCCGCGGCCGTGCGCAGCGCCTCGGCGAAGTTGCGCCAGGTGGTGGCCACGGACTCGAGCGAGTACGGCTCACCGCTCTCGATCTTTTCCTTGGCCGTCCAGTAGTCGTAACCCATGTTCGCTCCGGTCTACTCGAGCATCTGGCCGTGCCGGGCCGCCGCCTGGGTGGCCGGGTCGACGGCGTGCGCCAGCTGCGCCGCGGCGAGCGTGCGGCTGGCCAGGTCGGTCATGTCGATCCCGACCTTCTCCAGCTCCGCGGCCATCGACTTGTAGGCCGCGGACAGCCGGGCGAACGCTGCCGGGCCGCCGCCGATGTCGCCGAACGCGGCCTCGGGGATGAGGTTGCTCAGCAACTGCGCCTGCAGATCGGCCGGCTTCTGGTTCTTGCGTATCTCGGCGGCGGCCTGCTCCAAGCGGAGCGGGTCGAACACCTGCCGGCCGTTGTCAGTCCATCCGTACGACTCGCCCACGTCTTCCCTCCAGGCGACAGGACCTTACGGGCCGGGTGAGCCCCGGCCCGCTCTGCGTGTTGTCAGCCGGCGATGACCCGGCTCATCTGCTGGTTGGTGTCCACCGAGATGTTGCCGATGTTGTGCACCGCGACCTTCTGCTGGTTGAGGTCGGCGGTGTACTGCTGCGTCTTGGCGTGGTACTGCGCCGAGCGCTCGTCGAGCGACGAGCCGGTCAGCGCGTCGAGGGCCTCGGAGACCACGCCGTTGAGGCGGGTGCGCACGCCCTCCCAGATCCGGTCCCAGTCGGCCTGGGAGTTTCCGGTGATGTTCGCGATGTTCGCGATGTCCTCGTTCTTGAACTCGATGTAGCTGCTGGTCATAGTGGTGGCCCCTCTCTCACATACCCGACGCGACGGACGCGCCGGCACCGTTGCGGGCGGCCTGGGTGGCCTGGTCGGAGCCGGCTTCCGCGGTCGCCCGCAGCTTGGCCAGGTCGGCCTGGAGCTGGCCGAGCGTCTCGGACAGGGCCTTGCCGCCGCCGCCGAGGCCGTTGAACGTCGACGAGGTGATCTGCCCCGCCGGCGCCTTCATGGCCGCCTCGCTGAGCCCCGCCTGGGCGAGGATCTTCTGGGTCACGCCCTCCATCTCCTGGATGGCGCCGCTCACGACGTTCTCGGCGGCCAGCACGGCCGCCAGATCGATCTTTGCACCGGACACTTCGTACCCTCCTCAGGGTTGGGTTGCTTGCCGGTCGGTCACTGCAGAGCCGAGCACGACTCGGTCAGATGGTCCTCCGCGGTGCGCGCCTTCGCGTAGACGGCGAGCACCTTGGAGTCGTCCTTGGCCTTGGCCGCCGCGACGGCCTCGGAGATCGCCGCGTCCGCGTCCGCGAGGTCGCTGTACACGACGAAGCTCTCGGGCACCTTCGCGTCCTTCAGCCGGGACCGCGTCGTCGCGATGCCCCCGTGGTAACCCTCCGTCACGCTGACCGTCTCGGCCCACGTGTCGTCCGGCACCTTCTGTCCCCGCTGCACCCACTTGACCTGGTTGGAGGCCCACGAGGCGGCGAAGATGTGGATGTCGCCCTGAGCGTAGGTGCAGGTCGAGCCGGAGATCGGCGCGACGCCGGCCGGCCGGGTGAGGTTGCGCGAGGGCGGCTTGGTGTATCCCGACGGGGACGCCGCCGCCGAGGCGGAGGGCGTGGCCGGGGAGAGCGCCGGAGCCGGCTGGGTCGAGGTCACGCCCGCGCTCGGCGCGGTCTGCGGTGCGGGCTCGTCCGAGCAGGCGGCAGCGAGGGCGATGACCACCGTCGCCACGGCTGCGGACCGCAGGATCGTGAAGACCTTCAACAAACCGGCACCCCCGTCAGACACCTCTGTCAATATATCGACCCCGGGCAACCACTTGGGGCCATCTAAAGATTTACCTGAGGAAACTTTGATCAAACCGTTTCCGGACGAGCATCGAGACGCGCCATTTGTACCGGTACAGTGCCGAACTTCCGATGCACGAGCGTGCCGCGGCCCGGCGGCAGGGAGGCGGGCCGGACACCGAACATGGGCGCCTCGTCACGCGGCGCACTCATCACGACCGCCGGGAAGCTCAGCTCGCGCATCGCGCCGAGGAACGGGTCCATCAGCGCGCGGGAGGCGCCACCGGCCCGGCGGGCGACGTACGGGTAGAAGCCGATGTCGCGGGCCTGGGACAGAAACGGCAGCAGCGGCAGCAGCGGGTTGACCCCCGACGTGACGAGCTCGTAGTCGTCGATGAGCAGGTACACGTCCGGCCCCGTCCACCAGCTGCGGTTGCGCAGTTGCTGCGGGGTGACGTCGGCGCCGGGCAGCCGCCGGGTGAACCCGGTGACCAGGCCGGCCACCACGTCCTCGGCCTGCGCCTGGTTCGCCGCGTAGCCGAGCAGCGACTCGCCGTCGAACTCGCCGAGCATGCCCCGGCGGTAGTCGATCAGGACCACCTTCGCCTGCTTGGCCGGCCAGGTGTCGACGACCTGGCGGCCGACCACCCGCAGCGTCGACGTCTTGCCCGACTCCGCGTCGCCCAGCAGGACCAGGCCCGGCTCGCGCCACTCGAACTCGACCGGGCGCAGCCGCCGCCCCTCGAGGCCGAGCACGATGCCCCGTTCCCGCGACTCCTTCGGCAGGTCGGCGAACTCCACGAGCGCCGGCAGCAGCCGGACCCGGGGCGCGGCCGGGCCGTCCCAGTAGTCGGTGACCGCCTGCACGAGGCCGCTGATCCCCGCCGAGAGGTCGTCGACCTGGCGCCGCCTGTCGATGCGCGGTACCGCCGCCAGGAACTGCATCCGATCGGCACTGACGCCCCGGCCCGGGCGGTCGCCCGGCACGGCCAGCTGCGCCTTGCGGTCGATCTCCGAGTCGAGCGCGTCGCCGAGCTTGAGCTCCAGCTTGGTGCCGATCAGGTCGCGCAGGCCGAAGCGCAGGTCGAGCCAGCGGTTCGCGGTCATCACCAGGTGCACGCCATAGGTGAGCGACCGGGCGGCCAGGCTGACCAGGGCCGTCTCCAGGTCCTCGTAGTCCTGCCGCAGCACCGACCAGTTGTCCACGACGAGGAAGACGTCGCCGAACCGGTCGTCGCCGCCACCGCCGTCCTCGCGCAGCCGCCGGTAGTCGGCCATCGTGTCCACGCCCAGCTCGCGGAAGCGCCGCTCGCGGTCCTCGATGACCGAGGTGACCTCGGCGACGATCCGCCTGACGGTCTCGGCGTCCTGGCGGCCCGCGACCCCGCCGACGTGCGGCAGACCGGCCAGCCCGAACAGGGTGCCGGAGAAGTCGAGCGCGTAGAACTGCACCTCGGCCGGGGTGTGCCGCAGCGCCAGGGCGCAGATCAGGGTGCGCAGCAGCGTCGACTTGCCCGAGCGCGGGCCGCCCACGATGCCGGCGTGGCCGCCGGCGCCGGCCAGGTCCACCCAGAGCGGGTCACGGCGCTGGTGGAACGGCCGGTCGACGATGGCCACCGGCACCTTCAGCGGCGCCGCGAGCGGGTCGGCGCCGAAGCCGCGGCCCGGGCGCACCCGCAGCTGGGGCAGCAGCATGTCGAGGGTGTCGGGGGTGTTCAGCGGCGGGAGCCAGACGCGGTGGGCCGGGGTGCCCTGGCCGGTCAGCTGGCCGACCATCGTCGAGAGCACGGTCGGGCCGCCGCTCTCGACCTCGGCCAGGTTGACGGTCTGCGCCGAGTCGTCCTGGTCCGGGGCCGGCCAGCCCGCACCCAGCTCGGCCGGGGCGGGCGGGGCCGCCTGGTACTCCGCCCGGAACGCCCGCACCTCGAGCCCGCCGCCCAGCAGCTGGTCACCGACCTGCTCCTGGGTGCCGTAGGGCCCGGAGACGTAGGCCGCCCGGAACCGGCGCAGGTTCGCGCTCTCGCCCCGCATGTAGCCGTGGCCGGGCGCGCTGGGCAGGCTGTACGCGTCAGGCACGCCGAGCACCGTGCGGCTCTCCTGCTCGGTGAAGGTGCGCAGGCATATGCGGTACGACAGGTTGGCTTCGAGGCCCCGCAGGCGGCCCTCGTCGAGCCGCTGCGACGCGAGCAGCAGGTGCAGCCCCAGCGAACGGCCGAGCCGTCCGATCTGGGCGAACAGGTCGGCGAAGTCCGGTTTCTGGGACAGCAGCTCGGAGAACTCGTCGACGACGATGAACAGGCTCGGCAGCGGCGGCAGGTCGGCGCCGCGCTGGCGGGCCCGGTCGTAGTCGCGGATCGAGACCAGGTTGCCGGCCGCGCGCAGGATCTCCTGGCGCCGGTTCATCTCGCCGGACAGCGCCTCCTGCATGCGGTCGACCATCGTGAGGTCGTCCTGCAGGTTGGTGATGACCGCGGCGACGTGCGGCAGCCCGGACATCCCGGCGAACGTCGCGCCGCCCTTGAAGTCGACGAGCACCAGGTTGAGCTGGTCCGGCGGGTGCGTCGAGGCGAGCGCCAGCACGAGCGTGCGCAGCAGCTCCGACTTGCCCGAGCCGGTGGCCCCGATGACCAGGCCGTGCGGGCCCATGCCGTCGTACGCGGACTCCTTGATGTCCAGCTCGAGGACCCCGCCGTCGGCGGCGATGCCGAGCGGGGCGCGCAGCCTGTCGCGCAGCGGGCGCGGCGCCCACAGCGCGGTCAGGTCCAGGTGGCCCGGGTCGTCGACGCCGAGCAGGCCCGGCAGCGTCTGGTCGACCGTCGCCAGGTCCTCGGCCTGCGCGGTCGCCACGTCGAGGCGGAACTCGGCGATCTGCTCGGCCAGGGCCGCGGCCACCGCCGGGTGCAGGCCGTCCGGGCGCCCGAGCGCGGTGAGCGTGGTGCCGACCCGGGTGTCGAGCCGCCCGTCGGCGACGACCAGCTCGACGCCGTGCCCGCGGACCAGCTCGGCGGTGCGCCCGTCGAGGTCGATGACCGTCGCCGCCTGCAGCCCGTCCGGGTTGAGCAGCAGCTCCTGGCCGGTGGTCAGGCCGCCGTCGAGGACGATGAGCAGGTGCGGCAGGTCCGGGTCGACGGCCGCGTGCCGGTTGAACCCGGCCCGGTTGGCCAGCTCGTCCTCGAGCCACTCCTCCAGGGCGGTCATCGACGGGCTGACCAGGCGGACCGGCCCCGCGTGGTCGACCTCGGTGCGGTGCTGGGCGTGCGGCAGCCACTTCACCCACGCCCAGCCGGACGCCTCCGGGTCGCCGGTGCAGACGGCCACCCGCAGGTCGCCGGGGGCGTGCCAGGTCACCGCCTGCGCGACGAGTGCCCGGGCCAGCGCGCGGGCCTCGTCCCGGTCGCCCGAGAGCGCGATCGCGGCGTAGCGCCGCAGCGACAGCTGCACCGGCAGCTCGGGAACGGCCGAGTGGCTCGCGATGAACCGCCGCAGCGCGAGGGCGCACAGCGGGTCGAGGTCCTCCACCGGCCCGGACTCGCCGGGGACGAGCCGGGTGGCGAGATACTGGGTGCCCACGCCGAGCCGCAGCCAGCCGTAGTCGGGGTCGGTCACCCGCCGCTCCCACAGCCGGGCACCGGCCGCGGCCGCCCACAGCTGCTCGGGCGGCGGGGCCACCCACGCCGCGGCCTCCCGCTGGGCGTCCACCGTGCGCCGCACCCGCTCGCGCATCCGGTCCAGGTAGCGCAGGTAGTCGCGGCGGTTGTTCTCGGCGTCGGCGCGCTGGGTGGCCCGGGCCCGCAGCAGCGAGCCGGCCACCATCGCCAGGGACGAGAACAGGAAGAACGAGCCGGCGACGTACGTGATCGGGTTGCCGGGGGCGGCGAAGAGGTACGCCACCGAGCCGAGCCCGGACAGCGCGGGCAGCGCGGTCAGCCACACATTGCCGGTGTCCGCCTTGGTGAGCTCGGGCGGCGGCTGGAGCAGCACCTCACCCTCGGGCACGCTCGGCCGCGGAACCCGGGACGGGCGCCGGAACGCGGTCGTGGGCAACTTGACACCCCCGTGTCACGTACGGTGACCGTCGCTGCGGTCGGTGGCAGTCCTCGATCGACGAAGTTACCCTACGATCCGTTGTCACACAGTGTTCGAGCAGGCCGGATTGCCAACGGGGGAGCAATGACTCGGAGTGTTGCCGTACCACCGAAGGCCGATACCGGCCACGGCGGGGCATTCTGCCGCATCCGGCTGGCCGCGCCCGGCGTCCAGGTGGACCTGGCCGTGCCGTCCGCGGTGCCGCTGGCCCGCCTGCTGCCGATGCTGCTGCGCCAGGCCGGCCAGGCCGAGTCGGAGGCCGGCGGCTGGGTGCTGTCCACGGCCGACGCCGAGCGCCTCGACCCGCACACGACGCTGTCCGAGGCCGGCGTGCCCGAGGGCGGCCTGCTGATCCTGCACAGCGCGGCCGAGCGCACCGCGCCGCCGGTCTACGACGACGTGGTCGAGCTCATCGCCGAGGGCGGGGTCCGCCGCCCGTGGGCCACCCGCGAGCTGCGCCTGGCCTGCGCGGCGCTCGTCACTGTCGCAATGCTCGGCACGCTCGGCGCCCTGGCCGCCGCCGGCGGTGTCCTGCCCGGCGCCCTGGCCGGCGGGGTCGCCGCGCTGCTGCTGGCCATCGCGTGGGCGATGTCCCGGGCCGCCGACGACCAGCCCGCCGCGACGCTGGCCGCCGCGCTGGCCGCGCCCGCCGCCGCGCTCTGCGCCGCCGAGCTCCTGGGCGGCGGCTGGGGCCGCGGGCACCTGCTCATCGCCGGCGCCGCCGTCCTGCTGGTGGCCGCGGTCGCACCGGCCGTGGCGGGCGGCGGCGACCACGTGTTCGCCGCCCTCGGCATCATCGGCCTCGCCGGCGCGCTCGGTGCCCTCATCGCGATCCTGGCCGAGGCCCGCCCCGCGGCCGCCGCGGCCGTCGTCGCCCCGCTCGCCCTGGCCGCCATCACGATGCTGCCGACCATCGCCCTGCGCTCGGCCCGCCTCCCCCGCCAGCCCCTCCCCCGCACCGCCGAGGACCTCAGCCAGGTCCCGGGCCGCCTCGACCTGGAGCGGGCGACGCGGCAGGTGGCCCGCGCCCGGCAGCTGCTGTCCGGCCTCCTCGCCGGCTGTCAGGCGGTCATCGCCGTGGGCGTGCTCGTCCTGGCGGCCGACCAGTCGCTCTGGTCGCGGCTGCTGGCGGGGGTACTCGCCCTGCTCGCACTGCTGCGCGGACGGCTGTTCCGCGAGCGTGAACAGGTGGCCGCCGCGGTCCTGTCGGTGACCCTCATGCTGCTGGCCGGCGCGGGCATCCTGGTGGTCCGGTTCACCGGCCACCCGGTGGTCCTGGTGGGCGTCCTGGCCCCGGCGCTGGCCGTGATCGCGCTGCTGGCCGCGGTCATCGGGGGCCTCACGGGGCGGCGGCGGGCGACCCCGCGGCTGGCCCGCGGCCTGGACGTGCTGGAGACGACCCTGATGCTCGGCGTCGTGCCGCTGGCGCTGGCGGTCTGGGACGTGTACCGGACGCTGATGGACCTGCGGGCGTGAAGCTCCTCATCGGCCTGCTGACGGCCGCCCTGGCCGCCCCGGTCCTCAACCCGGCACCGGCGCTGGCCCCGGTGCCCTGCCGCAACCCACCGGCCCCGGGCCAGCCGCTGCCCGCCGGTGCGCCCCGCGACCCGATGATCGCCCGCCTGGGCCTGGAGCGCGCCTGGGAACTCTCGACCGGCGCCGGCGTCACCGTCGCGGTCGTGGACTCGGGCGTCGACGGCGACCAGCCGAAGCTGCGCGGCGCGCTCGCGGCCGGCTACGACTACCTCGGCTCCCAGACCCCGCCGGGCTGGCAGCGCATCGCCGGTGGCCTGGGCGACTGCGGTGACAACGGAGCGTCACACGGCACCGCGGTGGCTGCCCTCATCGCCGCCCGCCCGAGCGACGACGACCGGGTCATCGGCGTGGCCCCGGCCGCCACCATCGCTCCCGTCCGCTTCGTGGACGGCATCGACAACGCCGCCCCCGAAATGCTCGCCAACGCCATCCGCACCGGCGCCGACATGGGCCAGGTCCTCAACCTCTCCTTCGCCGTCCCGGTGGACCGCCAGCCGATCCGCGACGCCGTCCAGTACGCGTTGAGCCGCAACGTGGTGGTCGTGGCCGCCGCCGGCAACGAGTCCTCGAACGGCACCGAGAAGTTCTACCCCGCGGCCTACCCGGGCGTGCTCGCCGTGGCCGCGCTGAAGCAGGACGGCACTCCCCTGGCCCAGTCCAACCGGGGCGACTGGGTGGGTATAGCCGCTCCCGGTGAGGCCCTGACCGCCCCGGTCTCCGGCGGCGGCTACGCGGGCGTGAGCGGCACGAGCTTCGCCACCGCCCTGGTCTCCGGCACCGCCGCCCTGGTCCGCTCCCGCTACCCGGCCATGCCGGCGGCCGAGGTGGTCAACCGCCTGACCTCGACAGCCGTCCCCCTGGGCGCCACCCACGACGACCGGGTCGGCGCCGGCATCATCGACCCCTTCGCCGCCCTGACCGCTCTGGGCCCGCCGGCCCCCGGACCTCGGCCCTCCGGCAGCGCCGCGGCCCCGCCCGCCGCCGCCGGCAAGGTCCGCGTCCTGCCCCGGCCGGACGCGGGCGGCGGCGTAGGCGAGCGCTGGGGCGCGCTGCTGGGCATCGTGGGCATCCTGGTGCTGGCCGCCGTGCTGGCGTACCTGGGCCGCCTGTCCTGGCGGGCCGCCCGCAACCGCCGCACGGCCCCGGCCCGGCAGGCACCCGCCGACGACCCGCTGGACCCGCCCGACATCAGCCTCGCCTGACCACGGGCCCGCGGCACCCGACCCGGCCGAGCACGGCCGCGGCCCGCACGGCGGCGTGGCTCCCCGGCCGCCTGCCGGCTGGGGAACCGCGCGTCGTGCGGGTGCTCAGTCCGTGGATGCCGGGACCCGAACTCTCTCGGGACCAGGTCGCCCGAGCCCCGGCCGCGCCAAGCGTTGCAGGCGGGCGTTGCGGAAACGTTGTGAATTTGTTGGAGCCGATGGCCGGTGGGTCAGGCGGGGATGTCCGGGCGGGGCAGGACGGCCATGTCGCGCAGCGCCAGGACGAAGCTCGCGACCTGCAGGACCAGCTCGCCCGCGCAGGTCGAGCGGCCCGACAGGATCGACGTGTCGCCGATGGTCTTCACGAGCTCGACGTGGTGTTCGACAACGCTGCCCGGGTAGACCGGGACGCCGACGCGCAGGTCGTTGATGGCGCCCGCGAGCTCGACCTTGCCCGCCAGGACGTCCGGGTTCGGGGTGTCCCAGGCGGCCAGGATGACCGCGGCCTGGGCCCAGGACTCGATCAGGAGCGAGACCGGGTACGCGTAGGCGTTCTCGTCAGCCGACGGCGACATCGAGGCGTAGGCCGGTTCGTTGCCGGTCACCGCCTTCACCGCCGTCAGCGTGCGGCCGGGGTCGACCGAGGTGACGCGGTCGACCAGGAGGATCGAGCGGCGGTGCGGGATGGTCCGTTTGATCGAGGCCTGGCCGAAGAGGTCCATGATTCCCGTGATGTCAGCGAGCTCGGCAACTGCGGGGATGCTTGTGGTCATGCGAGGACTCCCGTCGCGTGGCGGAGGCGGATCTCGGCCACCGGGCCGGCGGACGTGGAGACGCTCGTCGTGCTGCGCAGGCCGTCCTCGGACGGGGTCAGGACGAGGTCGAGCTGCAGGTGGTCGCCCGGATACACCGGCTGCAGGAAGCGGGCGCGCTCGACGGCGACCAGGCGGGCCTGCTCGTCACCCAGCCAGCGGCGCACGGCCTGGTCGGCGAACTCCAGGACGAACGCGCCGGGGAGCACCGGGAAGCCCGGGTAGTGGCCGGTGAAGACGGGATCGTTGGGGTCGGCGATCACCTCCGCGCGCGCCGTGAGACCGCTCTCGTCCACCGGTGTGATCAGGCGCGGCGCCATCCTCGTGGGTACGGCGCGCCTGGTCACCGGCGGCACTGGACGTTCTTCGATCATGCTGGGAATCCCCTTCGAAACGGGTGCGGGCATGAACTGAAGCGCGTGAATATAGAGCGGCGATAGAGAAACTGGTTATACGTGGAGTATGCACAAGAATCGATATCAGCGTGGCCTGGCCGGGTTCTCGATCGGCCTCGTGGCCCTCGCCAACAGCTGTGGCGACGTCGGCGCGACGAACCGGCGCAGCCTCGACGACGTCGAGAAGGTCGCCGTCACGGCGATCAAGCTGGACGTCAGCAGCGGCAACGTGACGGTCCGGTCCGGGAAGGCCGGCGAGGTCAGCATCCACCGGACCCTGAAGTACGGCAAGACCGAGCCCAGCACCGCCAAGACCTACGACGTCGACGGCGGCGTCCTCACGCTGCACAGCGGGTGCGGTACCAACTGCGAGGTCTCCTACGACATCGAGGCTCCGCCCGGCGCCGCGGTCACCGGCCAGGGCGGCTCCGGCGACGTCAGCCTCACCGAGGTCGGCAAGGTCGACGTGAGCATCGGCTCGGGCAACATCACCGTGACCCGGGCCGGCGGGACGGTCCGCGCCGTCACCACGTCCGGCGACATCAAGGTCGAGGACGTCAAGTCGGCGCTCGACCTCAAGGCCGGCTCCGGCAACGTCTCCGGCAGCAAGCTCGGCGGCGGCGCGATCCTCGCGCAGAGCGGCTCCGGCGACATCCGCCTCACCCTGGCCACCGCCGGCTCGGTGAAGGCCAACGCCGGCAGCGGCGACGTCGAGCTGCGGGTGCCGGACGGCAAGTACAAGGTCATCACCCACTCCAACCCGGACGACACCAAGGTCGACGTCACCAACGACCCGAACGCCAAGGCGGTGCTCGAGGTCACCACCAACGGCGGCGACGTCCACATCGGACACTGACGCGGCCATGCCTAATGCCTGCTGCCGGTCGTCACGGCCGGCAGCGGGACGGCGGGCGCGGCGGCGACCCGCGAAGCGCGCCGGCGGCGATCGAACAGCGACAGCAGCGGCCCCGTCGCCGCCGTGGTCACCAGTGACATGACGACCATGAGCGTGAACAGGTACGGCCCGATCAGGCCCAGCTGCAGCCCCACCCCCAGGATGATGAGCTCGGTCAGGCCCCGGGTGTTCATCAGCGCGGCCAGCCGCCCGCTGTCCCGCGGCGACAGCTTCGCCAGCCGGGCCGCCGCGAACGTCCCCAGGCCCTTGCCGCCGACCGCGGCCAGCAGGATCAGGCCCAGGTCGAGCAGGCCCGCCCCGGCCACCGAGCGCAGGTCCACCTGCAGGCCGGCGACGACGAAGAAGACCGGGATCAGCAGCACGTTGCTGAACGACGAGAGCCCGGCGACGATCTCGGTCACGATCTGCTCCGAGCCCTCCCGCGGCATCAGCAGGCCGAACAGGAACGCGCCGAAGACGAAGTGCAGGCCCATCCACTCGGTGGCCGCGGCCGAGCTCAGGAAGCCGACGGCGAGCCCGCCGAGCATGGCCGGGGTGAGCCGGCCGCGGCGCGCGGCCGCGGCGAGGGTCCGGTGCAGCAGCGGGCGGACGACCAGGGCCATGATCGCGAAGTAGACCGGCAGCAGCAGCATCCGCAGCTGGGCGGGGCCGGCCGCACCGGCGAAGGTGACGATGCCGGCGAGCATCGTCCAGGCCAGGAGGTCGTCGACGGCCGCCGCGGCGAGGGCGAGGCCGCCCAGCGGGGAGCGCAGCAGGCCCCGATCGGTCAGGATGCGGGCCAGGACCGGGAACGCGGTCACCGACATGCAGGCGCCGAGGAACAGGATGGCCGGGGTGCCGTCGACGAGGCGCAGCGCGACCAGGATGCCCAGGCCGAACGGCAGCAGCATCGAGGCGGCCGCGACGGCGAGCGTGGGCCCGGTCTGCCGGCGCAGCGCCTTGCGGTCGATCTCCAGGCCGACGAGGAACATGAACACCGCGATGCCGACGTCGGCGAGGACGCTCAGCAGCGGCCGCACGTCACGGGGGAAGAGCGTGGTGCCGTGGAAGAGCGTGGGGCCGAGCAGGATGCCGGTGAACATCTCGCCGACGACCGGCGGCTGCCCGAGCCGGCGGGCGACCCCGCCGAGCACCCGGGCAACCGCCACGATCAGGGCGAGGTCGAACAGCACCACGCTGACCTGGTCGCCGTGCACGACTCAGGCTTCCGTCGAGCGGTACCGGCGCACGCTCACCCAGCAGGCGACCGCGAACAGCAGCCCGAGGGAGACGAGCGAGACCGCACCCGCGTGATCGGTGACCCAGCGCGAGGAGGCCGACGTCGGGTTGCCCCACAGGGTGCGCAGCACGTGCGTGACGGTGCTCAGCGGGTTCCAGGCGGCGACCGGGGCCAGCCAGCGCGGCAGGTTGTCGGCGGCCAGGAACGCGCTGGACAGGAACGGCAGCACCACGACGATCAGCGGGGCGATCGAGTCGACGCTCTCCGCGTCCTTCATCGACATGCCGAGCAGGACGCCCACCCAGAGCATGACGTAGATGAACACGGCCAGCACGGCGAACCCGGCGACGACCGCGAGCAGGCTCGCGTGCGTCCGCCAGCCGATCAGCACGCCGAAGCCGGTGACGACGGCCAGGCCGAGCAGCCCGATGAGCAGGTCGGCGATCGTGTGCCCGACGAGGAACGCCGAGCGCGAGATCGGCAGCGAGCGGAGCCGGTCGACGAGGCCGCGGGACATGTCGGTGGCCACGGCGACCGCTGTCGGGCCGACCCCGGCCAGGCCGACCTGGATGGCGACGCCGGCGAAGAGGTACTCCTGGTAGCTCCCCCCGCCCGGGATGACGATCGACTGCTTGAAGAGGTACCCGAGCACGATCATGGACACGAGCGGGTTGAGCGTCACGCCGATGAACCGGGCGGGGGTCCGGTACAGGTGGCGCAGCCGGCGGCCGACGACGGCGGCGACCTCCACGGCGAACGCGATCGGACGGGTGGGTCGACGGGGTAGGGCGACGACGGCTGTGGTCACGATGCCTCTTCTCCTTCCGTGCCGCGCATGGCGGCCGCAACGGCGGTGCCGATGGTCTGCAGGGGGCCGGGGTCCATCAGGTCGTCGTGGCCCAGCGGCATGAGCGTCGCGTCGACGGTGCCGACGAGCGCCTGCCACTGCGCGATCCGGGCGGCCACGGTCTCGTCGGTGAGGCCCTCGGTGGCCATGAAGAGCTGCATCGTCCCGGAGTAGCGGCCGGGCGAGTACACCTTCGTCAGCTCGGCGTGGGTGCGCACCGTCTCGATCATCGCCAGGATGCGCGCCTCACCGAGGCCCGCGAGCGGGCCGCCGGCCTCGGACAGGATCTCGACCACCAGCTCCCGGGTCAGCGGCTGGCCGCCGGTCTGCGCGCGGCCGACCAGGCCGAGCACCCAGCCCAGCATCGCCATCTCGTCCCCGTCGGGGTCGTCCGGCTGCGGCGGGTACGCGTCCAGGTTCGCCACCACCCCGACCGGCAGCCCGGCCGCCTCGAGCCGCGCCGCCATCTCGTGGACGAGGACGCCGCCGAACGACCAGCCCAGCAGGTGGTACGGGCCGTCCGGGCAGATCTTGCGGATCCGCTCGATGTAGTCGTCGGCGAGAGCGCCCACCGACTCCGGGGCCGGGGCGAGCTCGCAGATGGCCGGCGCCTGGATGCCGTAGACGGGGCGGTCGGGGCCGAGGTGGCCGACCAGGCCGACGTACGGGAGGCTGAACCCGACGCCGCTGTGCAGGCAGAACAGCGGCGGTAGGGCCGCGCCCGGCTGCAGGGTCAGCATCACGTCGAACGGGTCGCTGCCGCCCGCGCTGCGCACGTCTTCGAAGACCTGCTCCATCGCGGCCCGGCTGGCGGCGACGTTGCCCGCCTCCCCGAGCGCGGCGGCCAGCTCCTCCACGGTCTGGTGCAGGAAGATGTCGGCGACGGTCAGCGTGAGGCCGGCCTGCCGGGCCCGGTTGACGACCCGGATGGAGCTGATGCTGTCGCCGCCGAGCGCGAAGAAGTTGTCGTCGACGCCTATCGCGGCCCGGTTCACGCCCAGGATCTCGGCCAGGATGCCGCACAGCAGGTTTTCGGCAGGGGTGCGCGGGGCCCGCCCGGTGGTGGCCTCGAGGTCGGGCCGGGGCAGCGCCTTGCGGTCCACCTTGCCGTTCGCGCTCAGCGGCAGCGCGTCGAGGGCGACGACCGCCGACGGCACCATCGCGTCCGGCAGTGCGAGCGCCAGCAGCCGGCGCACCTCCGCCGGGTCCGGGCCGTCCGGCGCCACGACGAACCCGACAAGCCGCTGCTGCTGTACTGCCGCAGCCGCGTCGAGCACCCCGGGGAGCCGGCGAAGGGCCACCTCGACCTCGCCGAGCTCGATGCGCTGCCCGCGGATCTTCACCTGGTCGTCGGCCCGGCCCAGGAACTCGAGGTCGCCGTCGGGCCGCAGGACGACGCGGTCGCCGGTGCGGTACATCCGCTGCCCCGCGACGCCGCAGAACGGATCGGCGGTGAAGGTCACCGCGGTGCGCCCGGGATCGCCGAGGTAGCCGCGGCCCACGCCGGCCCCGCCGACGTAGAGCTCGCCGGGGACGCCGATCGGGCGCGGTCGCAGCCGCTCGTCCAGGACGTAGAGCCGGGTGTTGCGGATCGGGCGGCCGATCGGGACCCGGACCGCACCGATGTCGTCGACGGTGGTGAGCACGGCGTGGGTGACGTCGTCGGAGCACTCGGTCGGGCCGTAGGCGTTGACGAGCGGCGTGGCCGGGAACCGCTCGAGCCAGCGGCGGGCCAGGTCGGGCGGGAGCGCCTCACCGGTCGCCAGCAGGATCCGCGGCGGCGTGGCCGGTGCCACCTCGCCGTCGAGGGCCGCCCGCAGCAGCGACGGTACGACCTCCAGGATCTCGGCGTTCGTGGCGAACAGCGCGTCCGGGTCGGCCGCGCTCGCCCGGGAGACCGCGCGGACGGTGCCGCCGACGAGCAGGGGCGACAGCATCTGCCACACCGACACGTCGAAGGTCACCGGCGCGTTGTGCACCACGGTGTCGGCCGCGGTCAGCTCCAGGTCGGCGACCTTGGCCCGGAGGTGGTTGACCATGCCCCGCCGGTGCACCATCGCGCCCTTGGGCTTCCCGGTCGAGCCGGAGGTGTAGATGACGTAGGCGAGGTCGTCCGGGCCGCCGTGGATCGGGCCCAGGACCGGGTCGGCCTGGCCGTCGAGGAGCACCACGGAGCCGGCCAGGCGCTCGGCGAGCTCCCGGTTGGCCAGGTCGGCCACGACCACGTCGGCGCCGCTGTCGGCGAGGAGCCCGGCGATGCGGGCGTCCGGCGACTGGACGTCGAGCGGCAGGTACGCCGCGCCCGCCCCCAGCGCCCCGAGGACCGCCGTCACGTAGCCGGCGCCGGGCTCGGCCAGCACCGCGACCAGGCGGGCCCCGGCCAGGCGGCCGGACAGGTGCGAGGCCCGGCCGGCGAGCTCGGCGTAGGTGCACGGCCCGTCGTCGTCGAGCACCGCGACCGCGTCCGGCGTCGCCGCGGCGACCGTGCGGACGGTGGCCACGACGTCCTCGAACGCGGCGGCGTCCGACGGCCCGGTGCCCAGCGCGAGCAGCGCGGACAGCTCGTCGCCGGTGGGCGCGGTGAGCCTGTCGATCGGCGCGTCCGGGTCGGCCACGGCCGCGCGCAGCAGCCGCAGCATCCCGTCGGCGATGCGCCTGGCGGTCGGCTCCCGGAAGAGCTCGGTGCTGTACTCGAGCACGCCCCGGATCTGCGCACGCCCGCCGGTCGAGTGCTCGTCCAGCTGGAACGTGAGGTCGAACTTGGCCTTGGGCGACCAGACCGGCTCCAGGGCCGCCTTCAGCCCGGCGACCGGCTCGGGGCCGTCCTCCTCGTTCTGCAGCACCACCATGACCTGGAACAGCGGGTGGCGGGCCAGCGACCGGGGCGGGTTGAGCGCCTCCACCAGCAGCTCGAAGGGCAGGTCCTGGTGGGTGTACGCGGCCAGCCCGCGGTCCCGGGCCCGGCCGACGAGCTCGCGGAACGTCGGCTCGCCCGAGGTGTCGGTGCGCAGCACGAGCGTGTTGGCGAAGAAGCCCACCAGGTCGTGCAGGGCCTCGTCGGTGCGCCCGGCGATCGGGCTGCCGAGCGGGATGTCGGTGCCGGCGCCGAGCGACGTGAGCAGCGCGGCGACGGCGGCCTGGAACACCATGAAGACGGTGCCGCCGCAGTCGCGGGCCAGGCGGACGAGCTCGGCGTACAGGTCCGGGTCGACGGCGAACTCGACCTCGGAGCCGCCCTCGCCGGCCACGAGCGGGCGCGGGAAGTCCGTCGGCAGCGCCAGCTCGTCGGGCAGCCCGCGCAGGGCCTCGCGCCAGTACTCCAGCTGGCCCGCGAGCACGCTGTGTGGGTCGTCGGTGCTGCCGAGCACCGAGCGCTGCCAGAGGGTGTAGTCGCCGTACTGGACCGGCAGGGCGGCCCCGGCCGGCGCGCGGCCGGCGCTGCGGTCGCGGTAGGCGTCGAGCAGGTCCCGGGCGAGGGGCGCGAGGGACCAGCCGTCGAAGGCGATGTGGTGCAGGACCAGCTGCAGCACGTGCTCGTCGGGGCCGAGCGTCCACAGCGTCGCCCGGACCGGGATCGCGGTGGTGATGTCGAACGGGTGCAGGGCCTCCTCGGCCATGGCGGCCCGCAGCCCGGCCGGGTCGACCTTCGCCTCGCGCCACGGCGGCCGGGCGTCGACGGGGTCGAGCACCCGCTGGACGGGGTCGCCCTCGGCGTCGGGGAAGACGGTGCGCAGGCTCTCGTGGCGGTTCACCACGTCGTGCAGCGCCACCCGCAGCGCGTCGGGGCGCAGGGGCCCGGTCAGGCGCAGCGCGAACGGCACGTTGTACATGTCCGAGTTGCCCTCGGCCAGGTGGTGCAGGAACCACAGGCGCTGCTGCGCGAAGGACAGCGGCAGCCGCTGCGGCCGCGGATCGGCCGCGGCGAGGGGCAGCCGGGCCGAGTCGGCCCGGGTGACCCGGTCGGCGAGCGCGGCGACCGTGCGCGCCTCGAACAGCGCGCGGATCGGCAGCTCGACGCCGAGGGCCGAGCGGGCCCGGCTGACCACCCGGGTGACGAGCAGCGAGTGCCCGCCGAGCTCGAAGAAGTCGTCGTTGGCCCGGACCTTCGGCAGGTCCAGCACGTCGGCGAAGATCTCGGCGAGGATGCTCTCGATCGGGTTGAGGGCGGTGCGCCCGCCGGTGCGCACGGCGGCGCCGGCGTCGGGTAGCGCGGCCCGGTCGACCTTGCCGTGGGCGGTCACCGGCATCGTCTCCAGGACCGCGACCGCGCCGGGCACCATGTACTCCGGCAGCGCCTCGGCCAGCCGCTCGCGGAAGCCCTCGGGCAGCACCGGCCGCGGCGGGTCGAGCACGACGTAGCCGACGAGCCGCTTGCCGGCACCGTCCTCCTTGATGGTGGCGACGGCCTGCGCGACGCCGGGGATGCGCATCATGGCCGTCTCGACCTCGCCCAGCTCGATGCGGTACCCCCGCAGCTGCACCTGGTCGTCGGCGCGGCCGACGTAGTCCAGCTGCCCGGACGGCAGCCAGCGGACCAGGTCGCCGGTGCGGTAGAGCCGCTCCCCGGGGCCGCCGAACGGGTCGGCGACGAACCGGGCCGCGGTGACCGCCGGCTGGTTGAGGTAGTGCGAGGCCAGGTTGCCGCCGACGTACAGCTCGCCGATCGCGCCGACCGGGACGGGGCGCAGGTTCGCGTCGAGCACGTGGACGCGGTGGGCGGTGGTCGGGCGGCCGATCGGCGGGCGCCCGCCGGGGACGAGCGGGCCGAACGTGGTCGCGGCGAGCACCGTCTCGGTCGGGCCGTAGCCGTTGATCATCCGGTTGCTCGGGGCCCAGCGGGTCACGACCTCGGGCGGGCACGCCTCGCCGGACACGACCACCAGCAGGTCGGGCGGCAGGGTGCTGCCGGCCGGGAGCGCGGCGAGCAGGGCCGGCGGCAGGGCCGAGAGGTTGACGCCGCGCCGGTCGAGCACGTCGAGGAGCGGCTGGCCGGGGCCGCGGGCCTCCTCATCGGCGATGACCAGGCGGCCGCCGGCGGTCAGCGGCATGCAGATCTCCCAGATGGAGGCGTCGAAGCTGTACGACGCCATCTGGAGCATGCACGTGTGCGCGTCGACGCCGAAGACCCGGTGCAGGCTGCCGACCATCGCGGCGAGCTCGCGGTGGCCGACGACGACGCCCTTGGGCCGGCCGGTGGAGCCGGACGTGTAGATGATGTAGGCGGTGTCGTCGAGGTTCACCGAGCGCCGGGGCCGGGCCGCGGCGACGGGCAGGCCGTCCGCGGTGGGGTCGTCGAGCGCCAGGATCGCGTGGGCGCCGGGCAGCCGGGCCGCCTGCGCGGAGGGCGTGACGACGACGGCCGGCTGCGAGTCGGCGAGCATGTACTCGATGCGGTCCGGCGGGTAGCCCAGGTCGATCGGGACGAACGCGGCGCCGGTCTTCATCACCGCGAACATGCCGACGAGCATCGCGATCGAGCGCGGCATCGCCAGCCCCACGAGCGCGCCGGGCGCGGCCCCGTGGTCGGCCAGGAGCGCCGCGAGCCGCCCGGCCCGCTCGTCGAGCTCGCCGTAGCTCAGCTCCGCGTCGCCGTGGACGACCGCGACCGCCCCGGGTGTCCGGGCCGCCCACCGCTCCAGCATCGCCAGGGCGGTCTCGGCCGGCCGCTCGCTGACCGCGCCGTTCCAGTCGCTCAGCAGCGCCCGCCGCTCGTCGGCGGTGAGCACGTCGAGCCGGCCCAGCAGCGTGCCCGGGCGCTCGGCCACGGCCCGCAGCAGCCCCGTGAACCGCTCCAGCAGGGCGGTGACCGTGGCCTCGTCGAGCCGGTCGGCCCGGAACTGGGCCTCGAGGCGGATCTCCTCGCCGGGGTACACGCTCAGCGCGAACGGATACTCGGCGACCACGCGGGCCGTGCCGCTGTGGACCCGCAGATCCGGCACCAGGCCCTGCAGCGCCTGCACGTCGGCCGCGGGGTAGTTGTGGTAGCTGAGCACGGTGTCGAACAGCTCGCCGCCGCCCAGCGCCTGCACCTCGGCCAGGGGCAGGTGCAGGTGCTCCGTCAGCTCGAACTGCTTGCGCTGCAGCCCGGCCAGCAGCTCCCCGAGCGGCTGCGCGGGGTCGAGGCCGACGCGCAGCGGCAGCGAGGTGAGGAACGCGCCGAGCATCCGCTCGACGCCGGGCAGCTCCGAGGGCCGTCCGGAGTGCACGGTGCCGAAGACGACGTCCCGGCGGCCGGTGAGGCGGCCGAGCAGCACGGCCCAGCAGCCCTGCATGACGGTGCTGAGGGTGACGCCGTGGCGCCGGGCCCAGTCGGCCAGCTCCGCGGACAGCCAGGCCGGCACGTCGGCCGTCAGCACGGACGGGACGGTCCGGGCGGCCGGCTCGGCCGTGGCGGTGGCGGCGGTGGCGACCATGCGGGTCGCGCCGTCGACGCCGGCGAGCTCGGCCTTCCACCACGACCGGGCCCGGTCGGTGTCCTGCCGCTTGAGCCACTCGAAGTAGGGGCGGTGGGCCGGGGCCGGGGGCAGGGCGGACGGGTCGCCGCCGCGGCCGTACAACTGGAAGAGCTCCTGGGCGAAGACGGGCATCGACCAGCCGTCGAGCAGGATGTGGTGCAGCGTCCAGACCAGGCGCCAGTGCCGCTCACCCCAGCGGTAGACGGTGAAGCGCAGCAGCGGGGCCTGGGTCACGTCGAAGCGCTCGGCCCAGTCGGCGTCGGTGCGCCGGTCGAGCTCGGCCCGGCGCTCGGCCTCGGGCCGGCCGGTCAGGTCGACCTCGGTCCAGGGCAGCACGGCGGCCCGCGGGATCACCTGCACCGGCTCGCCCTCGACCCGCTGACGGAACGTGGCCCGCAGCGTGGGGTGGCGGCGCAGCAGCGCCTCGGCGGCCCGGCGCAGCGCAACGACGTGCAGGTCACCCTCGACGTCGACGACGGCCTGGAGCGTGTAGGAGTCCTGGAGGGTCGGGTCCGCCTGGAACAGCAGGCCCCGCTGCAGCGCGGAGAGCGGCAGCACGTCCTGGAGCCGGCCGTCGCGGCGCTCCCACTCCTCGATCTCGTGCTGGGCCGCGTCGACGAGCGGGAAGTCCGACGGCGTGGCGCCGCCGAGCCGCTCGGGCGGGGTGGTGGCCAGGGTGCGCAGGGCCCGCCGCCAGTCCTCGGCGATCGCGCCGGCCTCGGCCGTGGTGAGCACGCCGTCGGGCCAGACCCACTCGGCGACCAGGACCGGGCCGTCCGGCCCGTCCTCGGCGACCGCGGCGAGCTCCAGGCAGTAGCGCAGCGGCATCTGCGGGTGCGTGCCGAGCCCGACGACGCCGTCGCCCTCCGGTGACCACGCCGCGCCGGGCGCGCCAGCGGTGAAGCGGCCCAGGTAGTTGAAGCCGACCCGGGGCACGCCGGCCTTGGTGAGGATCGCCTGCGTCTGCGGGTTGAGGTGGCGCAGCAGGCCGTAGCCGGAGCCGTCGCCGGGCACCTGCCGCAGCTGCTCCTTGACCCGCTTGACCGCGCCGCCGACCCACTCCGGGTCGGCCGGGTCGCCGGAGCCGGCTTCGATCCGGGCCGGGAACGCGCTGGTGAACCAGCCGACCGTGCGGGACAGGTCCAGGTCGCCCTGGCGGCCGTGGCCTTCGAGCTCCACCAGGACCCCGCCGGTGCGGTGCCGGCCGAGGGCGACGGCCAGGGCGCCGAGCAGGATGTCGGAGACGTCGGCCGAGAACGCCTGCGGCACGGCCGCCAGCAGCGGCCCCGCCTCCTCGGCCGGCAGCCGCAGGCGCAGGTGGCGGGCGGTGGCGTAGACGTCCTCGGCGGGGTCCGGGGCGCGGGCCCCGAGCTCGGCCCGGGGCCCGGACTGCGCGAGCCGGGTCCAGGTGGCCAGCTCGGCGAGGGTCTCGGCGCTGCGGGCCCGCGCGGTGAGGTCGCGGGCCCAGTGGCGGTAGGAGGTGCCGGCCGGCGGCAGCGCGACCGGGTGCCCGGCGATCGTCGCCTCCCAGGCGGCCCGCAGGTCGGGCAGCAGGATGCGCCAGGAGACGCCGTCGATCGCGAGGTGGTGCACGACGAGCAGGAGCCGGCGCGGGAGCAGCACCGCCTGCACGACGACGCCGTCCTCGGGCCGCAGCCGGGCGCGGGCCGCCTCCAGCTCGGCCTCGGCGTCGTCCGAGTCGGCGACCCGCAGCAGGTCGGCCGCGCGCAGCTCGCCGGGCTCCGGGATGGACGGGGCCCATACGCCGGGGACCGGCACGCCCAGCTTCAGCCGCAGCGCGTGGTGGTGGTCGATGACGGCCTGCAGCGCGGCGGCCAGGTCGTCGGGGCGGACCGCGGCCGGCACGCCGAGGATCACGTGCTGGCTGAACCGGCGCAGCCGGTCGTCGAGCTCGGGCAGGTCCTCGCGGAGCTGGTGGGCGATCGGGGGCAGGTCGAGCTCGCCCGTCGCGTCTTCGGCGGCCCCGCCGGCCGGTGTGGTGGCGGCCCCGCCGGACGGCGCGGCCAGGGCGGCCAGGGAGCGCGGGGTCTTGGCCGCGAACACGTCGCGCACCGAGACGGCCAGGCCCGCGGCGCGGGCCCGGGACACGACCTGGATGCTGCTGATGCTGTCGCCGCCGAGGGCGAAGAAGTCGTCGTCGGCCTTCACCGCGGGCAGGTTCAGCACCTGGGCGAAGACGTCGACGATCGTGCGCACCGGGCCGTCAGCGGCGGTCGCGGGCGCGGCGGCGGCAACGGCCGACGGCGCGGGCAGCCGCTTGCGGTCGACCTTGCCGTGCGCGCTGAGCGGCAGCGCGTCGAGAATGACGACGGCCGAGGGCACCATCGCCTCCGGCAGCACCCGGGCCAGGCCGGCCCGGACCGCCTCGGCGTCGAGCTCGTCCCCGGCGGTCGCCACGACGTAGGCGACGAGCTGCTGGTGCCCGGTGGCCGAGGTGAGGGCCACGGCCACCGCGTCCTTGACGACGGGCAGCGCGCGCAGGTGCGCCTCGACCTCGCCCAGCTCGATGCGCTGGCCGCGGATCTTCACCTGGTGGTCACGGCGCTGCAGGTACGTCAGCTCGCCGTCGGGGCCGAGGACGACGAGGTCACCGGTGCGGTACATGCGGCTCCCGTCGGCGGCGAACGGATCGGCCGTGAACGTCGTCGCGGTCAGGCCGGGCTTGTGCAGGTAGCCGGAGCCGACGGCGGTCCCGCCGACGTAGAGCTCACCGGGGACGCCGGGCGGGACCGGGCGCAGCTCGTCGCCGAGCACGTAGAGCCGGGTGCCGCGCACCGCCCGCCCGATCGGGGCGTGGCCCGGGGCGAGGGTCCGCCCGGCCGGGATGAAGCCGTGGGTCACGTCGTCGGCGCACTCGGTCGGGCCGTAGGCGTTGACCAGGGGGATGTGCGGGTAGCGGGCGGCCCAGCGGCGGCACAGGTCGACGGGGAGCGGCTCGCCCGTGACGAGCAGCCGGCGCAGGCCAGGCAGGGCGGGGCCGGCGCCAGTCGCGTCCCAGGCGTCGAGCGCGGCCCGCAGCAGCGACGGTACGACCTCCAGGATCGTGACACCCGCCGTCGCGAACAGCGCGTCGGGGTCCATCGCGGTCGGCCGGTCCACGACGAGGGTCCGGCCGCCCGCGACGAGTGCGGCGAGCATCTGCCAGATGGAGATGTCGAACGTCACCGGCGCGTTGTGGATCACGGTGTCGGCCGGGCCGAGCCCGAGATCCTCGACCTTCGCCAGGAGGTGGTTGGCCATGGCGTCGCGGTGGACCAGGGCCGCCTTCGGCACGCCCGTCGAGCCGGAGGTGAACAGCGCGTAGGCGAGGTCGGCGCCGTCGCCGCGGGCCGGGGCGAGGCCGTCGGCCGGGTCCTGGGCGGCGTCGCTCACCACGAGCTCCAGGCCGCCGGCGGCCAGCTCGGCGGCCAGGCCCTGATGCGCCGCATCGGCGACGATCAACCGGACTCCGGACTCGCGCAGCAGCGTGGCCAGCCGGGCCTTCGGGGCGGCGACGTCGAGGGGCAGGTAGGCCGCGCCGGCGCCGAGAACCCCGAGGATCGCGGTGACGTAGCCGGGGCCCGGGTCGGCCAGCAGCGCGACGATGCCCGAGTCCGGCAGGCGGCGGGACAGTGCGCTGGCCCGGCCCACCAGTCCCGCGTAGGTCAGGGTGTCGACGGCGAGCGCGTCCGGGCGGGCGGCGGCGTGGGCGCGGACCCGCTCCACCAGGTCGAACAGGCCGCTCGCGGGCGGGCCGGCGAGGGCCGCGGTCTCGGCCTCGTCGGTGACGTCGAGGCGCCACAGGGGCAGGGCGGCGTCGAGCGCGCCGAAGCGGCCCAGGTAGGTGGCCAGGCGGCGGGCGTGGGCGGCGACCTCATCGGCGTCGTACAGCCCGGCGTTGCCGCTGGCGTGCAGCTCCAGGCCGCCGCCGGGGGCGTCGACGATTGTCAGCTCGAAGTCGTCGACGAGGCCGGTGCTGAGGTTGTGCACGACCACGGAGCACCGACCGAAGGTCAGCTCGGTCTGCTGCGGCAGGACGTTGACGAGCGGGCCGAACGGGCGCCGGTCGTCGCTGGCCAGCCCCATGTGGCGGCGGATGGCGCTGACCCGCAGCCGCTGGTGGCGCAGCAGCTTCGCCAGCTCCCTGGAGGCCGCGGTGACGAGCTCGCCGCGGGTCGTCGTGGGCGTGACGGAGACGTGCAGCGGGGCGGTGTTGGCGACCATGCCCGGCACGGCCCGCATCTGGCTGCCGACGCGGGCGGTCAGCGGCACGGTCAGCAGCGCGTCGGTGCGGCCGGTGAGGCGCTGGGTGTAGGCGGCGGCCGCGGCGAACAGCACCGTCGGCAGGGTGGTGCCGGCGGCGGCCGCGGCGTCCTTGAGCGCGGTCACGGTGTCCGGCCCGACCACCACGGTGCTGCGGGTGAACCGGTCGCCGGGCGTCCGGCCGGCGGCCGCGAGGGTCGTCAGCTCCGGTGTGACGGGGAAGCGCCCCCGCCAGTAGCGCTCGTCGCGCTCGGCCTGGTTCGAGGCGGCGTAGGTGGCCTCCGCCTCGACCAGGCTCCGCAGCGGCGGCAGCGTGCCGGCCGTGACGCCGGCGTAGAGCTCGCCCAGCCGCCGCCAGAACACCGTCTGGCTGAAGCCGTCGCAGAGGAGGTGATGAATGCACATGTAGAACAGCGACCGTTCGGGGCCGACGCGCAGCAGCCCGAGCCGGAACAGCGGGAACTCGTCCACGCCGAACGGCCGGTCGAGGTCGGCCCGCATCCAGCCGGCCGCCGCGGCGTCCGGGTCGGCCGCGCCGCTGAAGTCCACGGCGGCCAGCGGCAGCCGCTCCAGCGGCTCCACCACCTGGGCCGGCAGCCCGTCGGCGCCGGAGACGAACCGGGTGCGCATGCACTCGGCCTCCTCGGCCAGCCGGGCCGCGGCCGCGGTGAACGCGGCGTGGTCGAGCGGGCCGCGGATCTCCAGGTAGCCGGCCGTGTTGTAGGCGCGGCTGCCGCCGGACGCCTGCTCGTCGAACCAGATGTCCGCCTGGCCGGCCGACAGCGCAAGGCGGTCGGTCACGTGCGCACTCATCTCTGCTCCCCCGCTGGATTCAGCTCGTCGCCGGAGCCAGGTCCGCCGCCGCGGCGACCTCCGGCCCGAACACGTCGGTGACCCACTCGTCGTGATACAGCGTTTCGAGGTACTTGTCGCCGAGGTCGGGCGCGATCGCCACGGCCGTGAGGTCGGCGGCGCCGTGCTCGGTCAGCCACTGCACGGCGCCGTGCACGACGGTGCCGGTGGAGCCGCCGAACGGGAAGCCGTGGCGCAGCAGCGTCCGGCAGGCCCGGATCGCGTCCGGCTCGGCCACGTGCCGGACCTCGTCCACACAGGACTCGTCGAGCATCGGCGGGCGCACCGAGGTGCCGAGGCCGGGGATCATCCGGCGGCCGGGCGGCGTGCCGAAGGTGACGGAGCCGACCGCGTCGATGGCCACGACGCGCGCCGACGGGCGGTTCTCGCGGAGGTACCGCGCGCAGCCCATCAGGGTGCCGGTTGTCCCCGCTCCGACGAACAGCACGTCAAGGGCCGGGAACGCCTTGAGGATCTCGGGGCCCGTGGTGTGGTAGTGGGCGAGCCAGTTGCCCTCGTTCGCGTACTGGTTCAGCCAGACGTAGTCGTCGTTCTCGGCGCACAGGCGCTGGGTCAGGCGCAGCCGCGCACCGAGGAAGCCGTCGACCGGATGAGGGTCGGTGATCGTGATCACCTCGGCCCCGGCCGCGCGCATGAGCCGGCGGGCGCTGCGGGTGCAGCGGATGTCGGTCACGCACACGAAGCGCAGCCCCGCGCTCGCCGCGACCATGGCGAGGGCCACGCCGAGGTTCCCCGACGAGCTCTCGACAAGTGTCGTGTCCGGGCCGATGGTGCCGTCGCGCAGGCCGGTCCGGATCATCTCGACGGCCGGCTTGAGTTTGATGGAGCCCGCGAAGTTGAAGCCTTCGCACTTGAGGTACAGCGAGTGGCCGAAGCACCGGCGGAGATCGACGAAGAGGTCCTCCACGTTGAACTCCTGCGGCGTTGAGATCACAGGCACGCCGTCAACTCCCGTATCGATCCAGCTCGTGGAAGAAGTCGTCGACGTAGGTCAGGCCGCCGCCCTCGCGGACGCGGTCGTAGACCCACTTGCCGACGGCCAGGTCGAGCACGCCGAGGCCGAACGGCGAGAACACCACCGGCCGGTCCCCGGGCAGCATCGTGTGGCCCAGCAGGACGTCGTAGAGCGTGCCGTCGAGGAAGTCGCGGCCGCCCGTCTGCTGCTCGGTCAGGTGCACCGAGGTGCCGGCCTTCAGGCAGTGCTCGACGTCGTCGACGATGTTCGCCGAGGCCAGGATGACGGCCGGGTCGAGGTCGCGCAGCGAGACCCCGAGCACCAGGGGGTTGTGCGCGAACAGCTCGGCGTCGTGGACGTGCGGCGCACCGGCGACGGTGGCGAAGACGATCAGGTCGCTGGCGCGGATGAGGTCCTCGGCCGTCTCGTGGCGCACCGTGGTGGCGGGCCCGCCGCAGCGGGCCAGGTAGCCGGCGAAGGACTCGGCGTGCTGGGGCGCGAGGTCGAAGACGCCGACCTCGTCGAACTCCCAGCCGTTGCCGGCGAGGTAGGTGTGGATGTACCGGGCGATGAGGCCGGTGCCGATGAACCCGACCCGGGTCGGGCGGGGCTGGCTGCGCGCGGCGCTGAGGCGCTCGGCGGCCAGGGCGGCCGAGGCGGCGGTGCGCACCGCGCTGATGATGGAGCCTTCGAGCAGGGCGAACGGGTAGCCGTTGGCCGGGTTGTTCAGCAGCAGCGCGGCCGACGCCCGGGGCAGGCCCTGCTCGATGTTGCGCGGAAAGCTAGAGATCCACTTGAGCCCGTCGACCGGGGAGGACCCGCCGACCGAGGCGGGCAGCGCGATGATGCGCGACTCCGGCCGGTCCGGGAACCGCAGGAAGTACGACGGCGGGTTGACCGTGTCGCCCTCGCCGTGCCGGCGATAGGTCTCCTCGACAAGCGAGGTGACCGCCTTCTCCTGCCCCACCAGGGCCTGTGCGATCTGCGAGCCCGTTACGACCGCGAACGGCGGGCTGTTCTTCACGGGAGCTCCCTTCGTCGATTCGATCCTGTCGCCACCGGCTGACGCATCGCTGACCGGCGGCTGATCGGCCGCGGCGCCGGGCGTGGAGGTACGCCCGGCGCCGCGGCCATGGGATTACCTGCCGTGCAGCTGACGCAGGAACTGGTGCGTCGACGGCAGCGTGTCGATCAGCTCCCGCTGGGTCTTCTTGATCTGCTGGAACACGGCCTGGGCCGACTCGATCTGCTCGGGCCGGGCGGCCAGTGCGGGCAGCGCGTGGTCGGGCAGCTCGTCGAGGCCGGCGAGGATGCAGTAGTAGTTCGAGTTGTTCCAGAAGTTGCGGAACTCGGCCTCGAAGTTGGCGTAGTAGGTGCCCTCGTCGGTGATCGGCATGTTCACCGCGAGGCCGGCCCGGTACATCTTGATCTTCTCGGTGATGTCGTCGGCCAGCTCGAGGTCCTTGCAGGCCTTCCAGAACTCCGTGTCGTTGCGCGGGGCGAACGAGAAGTGCACCTGCAGGAAGTCGCGCGAGTCGTCGAACATCGTGTTGATCTCGGCGTTGAACCGGTCGATCAGGATCTGGTCGAAGTTCTTGTCCGGGAAGTGCTTCGCCAGCTGGAACAGCGCCGCGGTGATGAAGTAGATGCCGGTGGACTCCAGCGGCTCCAGGAAGCACGACGACAGGCCGATGCCGACGACGTTGCGGACCCAGGTGCGGCGGTTGCGCCCGGACCGGAACTTGATGTGGTTGAGCGGCTGGGTCTCGGGGTCCAGGCCCCACATCTTGCAGAACTCCAGCGTCGCGTCGTCGCGGGACTGGAACCGGCTGGAGAAGACGTAGCCGGTGCCGAAGCGGCCCAGCATGGGGATCTTCCAGGTCCAGCCGGAGGACATCGCGATCGAGGAGGTGTAGGGCTCCACGCCCGTGGCCTCGTCGTCGTTCGGGACCTGGGTGGCCACCGCGGAGTCGTTCATCAGGTGGTCGCTCATGTCCAGGAACGGCTCGCGCATCGCGCCGTTGATGAGCAGCGCGCGGAAGCCCGAGCAGTCGACGAAGAAGTCGGCCTCGATCAGCTTCCCGCCCTTGGTGCGCAGGCCGGTGACGTACCCCCGGTAGTCGATGACGGCCTCGGTCATCTCGTCCTCGACGTGGATGACGCCCTGCTTCTCGGTCGAGAAGCGCTTGAGGAACGCGGCGACGAGGTTGGTGTCGAAGTGCCAGGCGTAGTTCGTCCAGCGGGTCCCGTCGAGGTACTTCGGCGACAGGTTGCGGTCCATCACCGGGGGCTCGCGGTAGCAGGCGTAGTCGAACGGCTCATCGGTCCGGCCGGCCAGCCGGTCGGCCACCCAGTGGTGCGACAGCGGCAGGTTCTCGTGGTTGGGCAGCAGGCCGAACAGGTGGTAGTAGTAGTCCGGCTTGCCGTCGATCGAGCGCGGCGTCGACTGGCCCGCGCCGGGGGTGCGCCAGTTGAGGAACTTGATGCCCATCTTGTAGCTGGCGTTGACCTCCCGCATCCACTCGTCCTCGGGGATGCCGAGGAAGTCGAAGAAGGTCTTGTGCAGGTTGGGCACCGTCGCCTCGCCGACGCCGATCCGCGGGATCGTGGGCGCCTCGAGCACGGTGACCTTCACGTTGGGGCCGAGCGCCTTGCCCAGGTAGGCGGCGGACATCCAGCCCGCAGTGCCGCCACCCAGGATGACGACGCTCTTGATCCTCTGGTCTTCCACCGGGTTGGTCCTCACTTCTGTGTCGGGACGGGACTTTCGGTGCGCAGCCCCTACGCCGGGACCGGGTCGAGCCGGCCGGCGACGGTGGCGTGCGCGAGGTTGAGCAACTGCATGTGGCTGGTGCCTTCGAGGAACTCGGTGGCCCGGGCGTCCCGGGCCAGCTTGTCCAGGAGCGGGTGCTCCAGCCGGGCGCCGGGGCCGAAGTACGAGCAGGCGAGCGTCGTCGCGTCGATGGCGAGGCGGGCCCCGCTCAGCTTCGCCGCCGACGCCAGGTGACCGTCCTCGGGCCGCTCGTCGACGGCCGACGCGGCAAGTGTCACCAGGCGGCGCGTGCCGTCGAGCCGGCAGCGGAGCCGGTCGAGGTCGTGCCGCTCGCTCGCCGTCAGGTCGCGGCGGTTGTCGTTGACGTATCGCCAGGCGGCCCGGGCGATGCCCAGCGCGATGGCGGCCACGGCCGGGCGCAGCAGGTTGAACGTGCGGATGAAGCCCCACATCCCGCGCCGGCTGGGCGAGAGGTGGCGCCCGAGCACCTGCTCCGGCGGGATCGCGACCCCGTCGAGGCGGATGGCGCTCAGCATGAGCCCGCGCAGGCCGATGGTCGGGATGCGGTGCGCGGTGAAGCCGGGCGCCGTCGTGTCGAGCATGACGGCGCCGATGCCGAACGGGCCCGGTGCGGTACGTCCGAACACGACAGCCAGCTGCGCCCGCGCGGCGTTGCCGATGTAGCGCTTCTCCCCCTCGACAGTCACGCCGCCGTCCGGGGCCGGCGTGAACGAGGTGAGCATGGAGGCGGCGTCCGAGCCGCGGCCGGGCTCCGTGAGCGCGAAGCAGGTCCACAGCTGCTGCGCGGCCATCCGCTCGTAGAACCACGCCTGCTGGCGTTCGTCGCCGAGCACCTGCACCAGCACCCCGGCCAGCAGCGGCCCGGGTGAGGCGACGAGGACGCCGGCGTCGGCCGCGGCCAGCTCCTCCATGACGATGACGCGCTCGAGGGCGGTGGTGCCGTCGAAGGTGTACGGGCCGATGCGGTCCGGGGTCCGGTAGGCCGCGGGCACGCCCATCGTCGACAGGAACTTCACCCCGGCCAGGCCGAGGTGGTCGCGGATCGCCTCGGGGTCGCGGTCGACGGCCGGCGCGAGGGGGCGGAACTCGGTGCCCCACTCCCGCGCCTGGGCCCGCAGCAGGCGGTGCCGGTGGTCGATGCTCACCATGCCGGTGCCGTCCCGCAGTAGACCTCGGCGAGGACCTCGGAGAGGTAGGCGGTCTCCCCCGCGCTGCCGATGAGGTAGCCGCTCGCCCCGAGCAGCCGCGACAGCTCGCGGTCGGCCCGGGTCAGCCCGGCGTGCAGATACTGGGTGTCCGCGTCGGACATGACGTCCTCCTGGGCGCCGCGCAGCGTGGCGTCGACCTCGATGTGGATGGCCACCGCCTCGGCCAGGGCGGCCCGCACCAGCTGCTGCTGCAGCAGGGTGCCGCTGGTGCCGGTGCGGCGGGCGGCGAGGTACTGCACGCACGCCCGCCGCAGCCCCTCGGACAGCCCCAGCCGCAGCCAGAGCAGCCCGGTGCGCCACGCGCCGGCCGGCACCGCCGGGGCCTGCGCGACACCGACCGGGACCGTCACCCGCATCGCCACGAGGTCGCCGTCCGCCCAGGGCCCGCCCACGACGGGGATCTCGACGGCGGCCGACCGCGAGGCGCGCCGGCCGTTGCACCAGACCTCCTGCGCGGCCGCGGCCATCTCGGCCGGGACGAGCGCGTGCCCGCCCGGCCCGCACGGCAGCGCGTCCGGCAGCAGCGACGCGCCGAGCGACAGCAGCCCGGCGACCACGCCCTTCTCGCGGGCCGCGGCCCTGGTCTCCGGCCCGTTCAGCTTCGGCGCCCGCAGCACGGCGGTCACGGTCTCGCCGCCGGGAAATTGGCAAGGGCAACACCCAGATCGCCGGTCTGCGGGTCGTAGCTGACGAGCGCGGTCGCGGGCTGGACCCGGCCGGGGCCGTAGCCGTCGAGCAGGCCGAAGACGCCGGTGGCGCGGTAGCCGATCGGGGCGACCCGGGCCGCCGGTGACAGCCGGCCGAAGTCCACGCCGCCGCCGTCGACGAGCACCTCGCCCACCGGGCCGTGCCGCCGGTGGAGATCGGCAAGCGTGTCGGCGGCGGCGGCGAGCGCCTCGGCGGGCGCGATGCCGCTGCGGTGCTCGACGTGGATCGGCGCGCCGGTGCCGTCGGTGGTGAGCAGCAGGGCCACCCCGGCGTCGCCGGCCGGCGCGTGGTGCGCCGGTGACGTGCCGGCCGGGAACCGCTTCTCGTACGGCAGCGTCGCCTGGTCGAGGGCCAGGACGAGGATCCGGCGCCAGCCGTGCCGGCGGCCGTACTCGGCGGCCACCCGCAGGGCGGTGTAGGGCGCGCAGGAGCCGTTCTCCAGCAGCGACAGGGACAGCCGGTTGCCGGTGACCGCCTCGGTGAGGTGGGTCACGGCCGAATACCGGCAGTCCAGGTCGGGCGTGGCGTGCGCGACGACGCACAGCTCGACCGGCTCGCCGTCCGGCTCCACGGCCTCGGCCAGCACGCGGGCCATCTCCGCATACGTGTTGCCGGCCGGGCCGGCCAGCTCGGGGCGGTACGTCAGGCCGTACAGGCCCGTGAGGTCGGCGAAGTGCCGCGCCGAGAAGTCGTCGTCGATGCGCCGCACGCCGCCACCGGTGAACCGGCGGCGCACGACCCGCCGCAGGCCCAACCCGGCCCGCGGCGGCGCCGGCTCGGTCAGCGGCGCTGGTGTGGCCTCGAGGAGCGCTGGTGCGCCGGCCCGGTACATCTCAGCCTGCCTCGGCGATGACGAAGTCGGCGAGCGTGCGGACGGACTCGAAGTGGCCGAGCTGGAGGTTCTCGGTGTCGAACTCGACGTCGAGCTCCTCCTCGATCTTCAGCATCAGGTCGAGCACGCCGGTGGAGTCCAGGCCGAGCTCGTCGAAGAGCTTCGCGTCCTCGGTCACCGCGCCGGTGTCGGCCGCGATCACCTGGGGCAGCAGCTCGACGATGGTGGCCACGACCTGGTCGCGGTCGATGCTGGTGGTACGCGTCATGGTCGGCGGTCCCTTCAGTTGGGGAGGTGCTGCGCACGCAGGAGGTCCTCCGGCGTGTCGCGGTCTCGGATGATGTGGTGGCGGCCCTCGTGGACGAGGACCTCGGCCGGGTAGCCGTGGCTCAGGAAGTGCACGGGCGAGGCGGACGGGCCGTAGGCGCCCGAGCGCAGGATGCCGAGCAGGTCGCCGGGGCCCAGGTCGGGCAGCGCGGCCTTCTTCAGCAGCGTGTCGTTGGGGGTGCACAGCGGGCCGGTGACGGTCCACTCCCCCGTGGCCGGCTCGTCGATCCGGTTGAGCAGCCGCACCGGGAAGTTGCGCTTGACGAACGACCCGATGCCGACCGCGGCCATGTGGTGGTTGGTGCCGCCGTCGGAGACGGCGAACCGCTCGCCCATCGACGTCTTCACGTAGCGGACCCGGGTCACGTAGACGCCGGAGGTCGCGGTCAGGTAGCGGCCGAGCTCCATGACGATCCGGGTGTGCGGGTGGGCGTCGGCGAACGCGGTCAGGACCGGGGCGAGCGAGGTGGTGAGCACCTCGACGTCGAGATCCTCCTCGCCGTCGAAGTACGCGACCCCGAGGCCGCCGCCGACGTCGGCGAACTCCAGCGGGAAGTCGAGCGCCGTGGAGATCCGCTCGGCCAGGTCGAGGATGCGCACGGTGTTGGCCACCACCGCCTCCTCGCTGAGGATGCGGGTGCCCATGTACGCCTGAACACCGTGCAGCCGCACGTTCGGCAAGCGCTTGCCCAGGTCGGGCTCGGCCAGCAGCTGCTCCTCGTCGATGCCGAACTGCCGCGGCTTGCCGCCCATCGTCAGCCCGGAGCCCTTGACCGCGAAGCTCGGGTTGACCCGCAGCGCGACGTTGGCCCGCACGCCCCGCGCGCCGGCCAGCTCGTCGAGCAGCTCCAGCTCGCCGAACGACTCGACGATCACGGTGGCGATGCCGTGCTCCAGGCAGGCGTCGAGCTCCGCCCGGCTCTTGCCCGGGCCGAGGAACACGATGTCGCGGGGCGGCACCCCGGCCCGCAGCGCGGTCAGCAGCTCCGTCATCGACGAGACCTCGGCCCGCGCGCCCGCGCCGTGCAGCACGGCGCAGATGGCGATGTTCGGGTTCGACTTCAGCGAGAAGAAGATCTCCAGTCGGGCCGGCAGGGCGTCGTACAGAGCCCGCAGGCGCCCGGTGAGCTCCGCGCCGTCGTAGACGTACAGGGGCGTCCCGTACCGGTCGGCCAGCTCGCCGATGCCGATGCCCTGCACGCTGTACTCAGTGGCCATCCACCGCTCCATCCAGTGTCGCAAGCCGGCGCGTGACGTCCGCGTCGATCGCGTCCAGCTCCTCGACGGACCCGGCGATCACCACGCCGTAGAGCCGGCCGTCGAAGGGTTCGGCGGCCCGGGCGGCCGCGTTGACGGTGGCGAAGTTGTTGACGACCAGGCCGGAGCGGCCGGGCGCGGTCAGCAGCCGGTCGCCCAGGGCGGCCCGCACCTCGCCGAAGCCGACGGGGCCGGACAGCCGCATCGGGTAGTGCCGCGCCATCGCCCACCAGCCGGGGGCGAGGAGCCGCTCCTGGATGCGGGCCTGGTACGTCGACATGTTGTTGCGGGCGTTGATCTCGATGACCGGGTACAGCCGCCCGCTCGTGTCCAGCAGCGCGTCGACGCCGACGACGCCGTAGTACCCGTCGGTGGCCAGCCGCTCGCCGATGCGCTCGGCCGCCGTGCGGACCTCCGCCTGCACCTCGTCGGTGAGCCGGGCCGGCATGACGTGTCCCTTGTGGACACCGCGCTCGGTGAGCGCCTCCTTGACGAAGTCGAACGACGCGCGCCCGTCGAGCCCGACGGTGCACTGGTAGTTGAGGTCGGTCTGCTTGTCGACCCAGGACTCGACGATGAACGCGATGTGCTGGTTGCCGGTGCGCTCGGCCTGCTTGGCGATCATCCGGTACAGCCGCTCCAGGCGCTGCTTGCTGTCGATGACCTGCAGGCCCTTGCCGGAGACGCCGAACGCCTCCTTGACCACGACCTTGCGGCCGGTGTCGAGCAGGGCCGCGGCCTCGGGCAGCAGCCGGGCGAACTCGTCGACGCTCTCGGCCGTCCAGCCCTGGGGCTGGCGCAGGCCGAGCTCGTCGGCGACCTTGCGGCTGTACACCTTGCTGTTGACGTGGCGGCAGATCTGGGCGCAGGGCGCGGCCAGCCCCAGGCCGGTCTTCGCGGCCAGGGTCTCCTCGGCCGTGGAGACGCCGTGGGGCAGCAGCATGGCGCCCTGCTCGGCGAGCTTGGCCAGCCGGCCGAGGAGTACCTCGTCGGCCAGGACGGCGTCGGTGACGGTCGCTGTCCGGTCACCTTGTATGCGCTGGATGCTGAGGGGAGCGGCCACGTGGACGGTCGGCAGGTCGAAACCGGCGTCGGCCAGGTAGCGCAGGTACTGCTCGTCCGGCGGACGAGCCAGCACCACGTGGTCGTCGCCGCCGGCCAGCAGCACGGCGAACTCGTCCATCGCGTTGACCACGGCGGCCGCGCCGTCGGTGGAGAACTGCGGGAGACGCGGCTCGTCGCGGCCCCACTGGGCCTCCACCTCGAAGTTGCCGAGGAAGACCAGCGGGGTGTGCGCGGAGCCGATCAAGGTCTGCTTGAGGCGCCTCGAAAACGCCTCCGTTGGCTGCGGCATGTCGACCATCCTGTGTCGCTAGTGCTCGAAGACCATGGCGGCGAACGCCTGGCCGAGGCCGGCCGCGGTCATGAGGTACTTGTCGCCCGGGCGGAGCCGCCCGAGCTGCACGACCCGCTCGTGGTTGATGAACGGGTCGGCACAGAAGCAGTGGCCGGTCAGCGGCATGTTGTCGAGGAAGATGCGCTCCTTGGGCAGGCCCAGGTTGTCGGCCGCGACCGTCCACGACACCCGGTTGACGTTGTGCGGCAGGATCAGCGCGAGGTCGTCGAGCGTCAGCCCGGCCTCGTCGAGCGCCGCGTGGACGACTTCGGCCAGCGCGTCCTGGTAGATGCGCCGGGCGAACTTGGCGTTCTCCGGCGTCATGTCGATGAGGCCGTCGGTGCGGCCGTGCACGCGGGCCGCGTAGCCGAGCATGCGGTCCCGGTCGCCGTCCGCGCCGACGAGCACGGCGGCGACACCTTCGCCCATGACGGAGACGTCGACGACGACCTGGGTGAACGGGGTGGCCGTCTTGTCGCCGGCCAGGATGAGCGCGAGGGCGTCGGGGTCACCGTCCGCGGCGAGCAGCGTCGCCGCGACGTCGACCGCGAGCAGGCCGCTGGCGCAGCCGTGGTCGGAGACCGCGAACGTGCGGGCCCTGTGCAGGCCGAGCGCGTCGCGCACCTCGTGCAGCGGGCTGATCGGGTACGGGGCGGTGGTGCGCAGGCCCTTCGCCCGGATCACGTACTTGACCCGGTCCTCCTGACCGGCCAGCGCGTCGAGCTTCGAGGCGGCCGCGATGAGCAGCTCGGCCTCGGACTGCTCCGACTGGCAGATCCGGTCCAGCCCGTAGAGCCGGTTGAACCGGCGCAGCTGGTGGTGGTCCAGGCCCAGTGGCTCCTGGAGATCGGCGAGGGCGACAGTGTCGGGCAGGTATGTCGACACCGCGAGCAACGACGTCATCGGACTCCCTCCGGGCGGTTGGTGGCGAACGACTTCATCCTCAAGGGCCGGGCTGACCGGCCGCTGACGGAAGGCTGATAACGGAGAAAGCCCGGTGCGGCGGGCGCATCCGGGCTTTCTCCTGCGGCTGTACCGCAGCCGCGTTACCCGCAGCCGCCGGCGTGCCCGTCGTCGGAGCCCACGCCGAGGCCGACGGCGGCGCCGACGGACACGGGCATCGCCGGTGCCGGCGCAGCCCGCTCGCGCAGGTGCGCGGCGAACTCGGCGAGGCGGTCCAGGCCCCAGAACCGGCTGCGGGCGTGGACGAAGAACGGCACCCCGAACACGCCGTCGGTGCAGATCTGCTCCAGGATCGCCGCGCCCTGCAGCCGCAGTTCGGGGTCGTCGGCGGCGCCCGCCGCCGCGCCCGGGTCGAAGCCGAGCTCCCGGGCGATGTCGGCGACGGTCTCCCGGTCGCAGATGTCGCGCCCCTGCTCCCACCGGGCCCGGTAGGCCGCGGCGATGTACCCGGGCCCGCACCCGTGGCGCAGCGCGACCAGGTAGGCCAGGTGGGGTACCTCCCACACCGGCTCCCGGTCGATCGGCCAGCGCAGGGCCAGGCCCTCGCGCTTGCAGAGCCGGCCGACGTCCTGCAGGACGTAGAGGTGCTTGGCCCGGGACATCGCGGAGTAGGGGAACTTCGCCCGGCGCTGCTCCAGCATGGCCCGGCTGGCCTCGTCGGGCTCCCAGAACGGGACCCACTCCACCTGCTCCGCGATGTCGCGGTATTCGCCGAGCAGCCGGCGGTACGCCAGCCACGAGTACGGACTGCGCAGCGAGAAGTAGAACCGTGGTCCCGCCATCACAACACCAGCCCCCCGTCGACACCGAACGACTGGCCGGTGATGTACGCGGCCCGGTCGGAGACCAGGAACGCGACGAGGTCGGCCACCTCCTCCGGACGCCCCAGGCGGCCCAGCGGGATCCGGCCGGTGATGCCCGCCCGGTGCTCGCCGGACATCGCCGTGATCATGTCGGTGTCGATGAACCCGGGCGCCACCGCGTTGACCCGCACGCCGTAGCCGGCGAGCTCCTTGGCCAGCGCCTTGGTGAACCCGATGATGCCGGCCTTGGAGGCGGAGTAGTTCGTCTGGGTCGCGTTGCCGTAGACCCCGGCCACCGACGACATGGTGACGATCGCGCCGGCGCGCCGCTTCATCATGAGGAACGCCGCGGCCCGGCACAGGTTGAAGGTGCCGGTCAGGTTCACCCGCAGCACCGCGTCCCAGTCGGCCTCGCTCAGCAGGACGAGGGGGTTGTCCCGCACGATCCCGGCCGACGGCACGACCGCCGCGACCGGCCCGAGCTGGGACTCGGCCGCGCGGACGAACCTGTCGACGGCCTTGCGGTCGGCCACGTCCACCTGCACGGCGAGCACTGCCGCACCGAGCCCCTCGGCCTCGACGGTGACCTCCTTGGCCGCCTGCTCGTTGGACTGAAAGCAGAAGGCGACGTCGTACCCCTCCCGCGCGAGCGTGGTCACGACGTGCCGACCGATCCCGCGCGAGCCGCCGCTGACCACCGCGACCGGCCGGCTCACGCGACACCCTCCACTGTGGATGAGTTTGCGAACCGGAACAGCGCGCAGCCGACCGTGCCGGCCGGGTCGAGCCCGGTCACCAGCCCGATCCGGCCCCGCTCGGCGTCCCCGGCCGTGGCCAGCAGCGCGGCGATCTGCAGCGCGCCGGCCGCGGCGGAGCCGTCGCCGACCAGCCCGGACGCCCGGATCTGCGCCGGGGCGGTCCCGCCGAACACCGAGCGCAGGGCCGCCTGCTCGTGCTCGCCGAACCGGCCCGGCAACCCGAGCGGTGCGACGAGCGCGACGTCGGCGGCGTCCGCCCCGGCGTCGGCCAGCGCGGCCCGGACGCACGCGGCCAGGGTGTCGCCGGCCGTCTCGTCCGCGTGGAAGGCCATGAACCGGGTGCCGAGGACCTCGGCGACCGGCCCGCCGGGCACCGTGGCCGCCTCCCGGTCCTCGAGCAGCAGCAGGGCGCCGCCCTCGCCGAGGGGCTGGGGTTCACCGGCCGCGCGGCCGTGGTACTCCAGCCAGGACCGCTGCACCGAGTACTCCTCGGCCGCCCCGGTCAGCACCTGCCGGCAGTGCCCGCCCCGCCACAGCCGCACCGCGTAGGCGAGCGCCAGCAGGCCGGTGAGCCAGCCCCCGGCGATAGTCGCGTTGGGTCCGGTGATGTGATACCAGATCGCGCTCTGCCCGGCCGCCCGGTTCATGACCGTGTTGGGGAACCGGGCCGGGTCGACCCGGTAGGGCTTCTCTCCCGTGAGCGAGTCGCGGGTGAAGTCCATGATGCTCTGCACGCTGCCCGAGCCGGTGCCGAGCACCAGGCCGAGCCCGTCGCCGGAGGCGGCCGGGTCGAACGGCGCGTCCTTGAGCAGCTGCCCGACGAGCGCTACGGCGATCGCGGTGACCCGGTCCATCGAGCGGGTCCCCTTGGCTCCGAGGTGCTCCTTGGCGCTGAAGCCCGGGATGAGCCCGGCCCGGTCGAGCGGGACCGGCTCCTCCCCCGGCTCCAGGGTCCGCACCCCGGAGACACCGGAGCGCAGCCCGGCCGTGAACGGCTCCGCACCCAGCCCGTAGGCCGACAGGGCCGTCCAGGCCGAGACGACCGGCCGGCTCACTTCGACCCGTCCGCGTGGGTACCGCTGACCACCGCCAGGAGGGCGTCGTCGAAGTCGACGAGGCTCCAGTCGCGACGGTTCTCGATGACCGCCCAGCCGTGCGTGATCTTCCCGGTGGCCGTCTGGATCAGCGTGTCGCCGCGCTTGACGTAGGTGTCCATGCGCGCGGTGAAGGTGAGGCGCTTGTAGACGTCCTCGACGACGAAGACCGTGTAGAGGTCCTCCTCCATCTTGCACTCGTCGAGGATCGTGATCTGGTTCTGCGGTACCACCGGGATCCAGTTCTGCTCGTCGAGCATGAGCTTGATCGAGCGGCCGCGGTCCTCCATGAACCGGTCCAGGACCTCCTCCATCTGGCGCAGGTAGCCCGACATCTGCAGCCGCTCGGTGAAGTGGCAGTAGAAGTACCGCATGCGCGAGGACCAGCCCGTGGCGTTCTGGCCGGCGATGAGCGTCTGGATCGGGTCGGCGCCGGCGGGGAGTGCGATCTGCACGCCGCCGGTGCCGAGGCGGTCGACGGCGATCGGGGCGAGCTCGGCCGGGACCGGCTCGGCGTCCCAGCCGCGCGGGTCGAGGCGCAGGCTCACGCCGACCGTCGAGCGGGTGGCCTTGAGCCGCTTGCCGTCGCGCTCGACGAACAGCTCGACGCGCAGCTTCAGCTGGCCGCCCTCGATGCCGCGCGGGCTGACGACGGCGGTGGCGAGGTCGTCGATGTGGAACGCGTGCAGGATCCGGCTGTCGATGTCGACCAGGTCGACGCACAGGCCGTAGCGCTCGTAGAGCGTGCCGGCCGCGTAGCCGTGCTCGCGGAAGTAGCTCAGGACCGCGTCCTCGACCATGTAGTTGACGTGCTTGAAGCCGATCCAGGTGCAGATGTTGGAGCCCTCGTAGCGGGGGCGCACGTCGACCACGGTGTCCCCGGCGGCGAGCGGGGTGGCGGGCGGCGCGGACAGGGTGGCAGTCATGTGTGCTCCAGTTCGAGTGAGTGGTTGGCCCGTGCGGCACCGGGAAGTCCCCGGGCCCGCAGGAAGTCGCAGACCGCAGCGGCGAGCCGCTCCGGCTCCTGCAGCATCGGGAAGTGGCCGCAGTCCGGCAGCACGACCCGCAGCGCGTCGGGCAGGGCGGCGGCCAGCTGCGCGCCACCGGCGGCCGGCGCGGCGATGTCCCGGTCGCCGCCGATGACGAGCGCCGGGACCGTGACACCGCCCAGGTCGAGCAGCGGCGTGCGCAGGTACATGTCGAACCACTGCGTCCAGCCGTAGGGGCCGACCCGGTCCCGCAGCCGCTTGGCGAGCCAGTCCCGGTGCGTCTCGGAGTAGCGGGCCGCCTCGCCGAGCCGCAGCGCCTCGGCGAAGACGAGGTGGAAGTTGTTCAGGTAGTGGCTGATCGCCGGCCAGTCGAACGACTCGGCCTGCGAGCGGTAGAACGGGCTCACGAGCACCGCCGCCCGCGGGCGGATCGTGCCCTTGGCCAGCGCCTCGAGCACCAGCCCGGCCGAGAACGAATGGGCCACGACGATGTCGGCCGCCGTCCGGTTGACCAGGTCGGTGACGACCCAGCGCGGGTCGAACCGCAGCGGCCACAGCGGGTCGCCCAGGGCCTGCCAGGGCAGCTCGCTGTTCCACACCTCGCAGGCCGCTCCCGCCCGGTCCGCGAACCGCTCCCAGGCGGCCGAGTGCCCGCCCAGGCCGTGCAGCAGGAGCATCCGCGGGCGCCCGGCCGGGCCGGACCCGGAGAACTCCGGGTCCGGCACCGGGTGCCGCCAGGCGCGCCCGCCGGCGTCGGCACTCATCGGGGCGCCTCGTGGCGGTACCGGCCCAGGATGAGCACGGCGTTGTTCCCGGCGAAGGCCAGTGCGTTGTTCTGCACCACGTCGACGCTCACCCGGCGGGCCTCGTTCGGCACGCAGTCGATGTCGCACTCGGGGTCGGTCTCGCGGTGGTTGATCGTCGGCGGGATGAACTGCTCGTGGATGGCCAGCGCGCAGGCCGCGGAGGCCAGTGCGCTGGCCGCGCCCATCGTGTGCCCGATCATGGACTTGATCGAGATGGTGGGCGGCAGCTCCTTGAACACCTTGCGGATCGCGGCGACCTCGCTCACGTCGTTGGCCCGGGTCCCGGTGCCGTGGGCGGAGATGAAGTCGACGTCCTCCGCCGTGATCCCGGCGTTGCGGTGCGCCCGCCCGATGCACCGGGCCAGGCTGTCCGGGTCCGGCGCCACCGGGTGCAGCGCGTCGCAGTTGAGGCCGTAGCCGAGCACCTCGGCGTAGATCCGCGCGCCGCGGGCCAGCGCCGACTCCAGGCTCTCCATCACGAGCATCCCGGCGCCCTCGCCGGTGAGGATGCCCTTGCGGTCGCGGTCGAACGGCCGGCACACGTCCGGCGCGATGGTGCCCAGGCGGTAGAACCCGGTGAACGTCTTGCGGCACACCGCGTCCGCACCGCCGCTCAGCGCGATCTCCACGTCGCCGGTCCGGATGGCGTCGTAGCCGTCGCCGATGGCGTAGTTGCCCGCGGCGCACGCCGTCGGGATGGTCACCGCCTCCACGTCGGTGAGTTGCAGCTCCCGCACCACGGTCGCGGCCAGCCGGCCGGCCCCGCTGCGCCGGGCGACGACGCCGTCGAGCGACTCCGGCCCGGTCTGCAGCTGCCGGCCGATGAGCGTGTCGAGGTCACGGGACTCGCCGTCGGTCGTGCCGACCGAGACGAGCACCCGCCGGGCCCGCAGCTCGTCGAGCTCCAGCCCGGCGTCGGCGACCGCCATCCGCGCCGCGGCGGCGGAGAACTGGCTGGCCCGGCCCAGGGTGTCGGGGTCGAGGTTCTGAATCCACCGCTCGGGCTCGAAGCCCTCGATCTCGCAGCCCATCGCGTGCTGGAAACCGGTGGTGTCGAACGCCGTGATCGGCTTGGCGCCGCTGCGCCCGGCCAGGATGCCGGCGAGGAACTCGCCGACCCCGGCTCCGATGGGTGACAGGACGCCGAGTCCGGTGATGACGACCCGGCGTCCCGAAGGAATGTCTGCGCGCACCACTCGCTCCAATCGCCCGCCCTAGGCGCCTGCTGCGCGGTTACTTCGCGGCCGCGGCGTCGTCGACGACCGCGATGACGCCCTCGAGGTTCACCATCCGCGACAGCTGGTCCTGGTCGATCTCGATGTCGAAGGTGCGCTCCAGGGCCGAGAGGATCTCGATGGAGCCCAGCGAGTCGGCGTCGTGGTCCTCCTTGAACCGGCTGGTGGCGGTCACCTCGGCCGGGTCGATCTCGAGGATCTCGCAGACGATCTCCTTGATCTTCGCCTGGTAGTCCGCGGCGAGAGTGGTCGAGCTGGTCATGTCACGCTCCTGGCGGTCGTAAGGACTGGCGGGCGGCCCCGGCCTGAGGCCGCCCGATCGAACTCTGCGCCGCGCCGCTATACGATTTCTATATAGGGACGCGGGGGTCTGTAGCCGGCCGGTGGGCCGCTTTTCATTGCACGGCAAGGGGATCCGGCGCGCCGACGAGGATGGAGTGGTACACCTGGCGCAGCAGTGCGCCCGGGTCCAGTCCCAGCTCCTCGGCCAGGATCCGCCGGCCCTCCTGATACACACCGAGTGCGTCGGCCTGCCTGTCGCACCGGTAGAACGTGGTCATGAGCTGAGCCCGGAACCGCTCGCGCATCGGATAGCGGCGCACCAGGCTGGTGAGCTCGGGCAGCGACTGCACGTGCCGGCCCAGAGCCAGCTCGGCCTCGATGCGGCCCTCCAGCGCGGTGACCCGGGCCTCCTCCAGCCGCACCCACTCGGCGTCGACCAGGTGCTCGGTCGCGCCGGCCAGCGCGGGCTCGCGCCAGAGGTCGAGGGCGGCGCGCAGCCGGCGGGCCGCCTCCTCGTAACGCCCGGCCCGCAGCGCCGCGCTGCCGAGCAGGCTGTCGCGCTCGAACTGGGCGAGGTCGAAGGTGTGCGCGCCCGGGCGCAGGATGTATCCGGGCGCCCGGCGCTTGATGTCGACCCCCGGCCCGAGGATCTTGCGCAGCCGGGAGACGTACGTGTAGATCTGGGCGTTCATCGTGGCGGGCGGGTGCTCCCCCCACAGGTACCGGCTCAGCGTGCTGTCGGTGAGGTAGTGGTTGCCGGCGAGCAGCAGGGCGGCCAGGACGGTGCGCTGCTTGGCCCCGTCGATGGGCAGCTCCTCGCCGTCGCGGCGCACCTCGATCGGGCCGAGGATCCGATACTCCAATGTGGACATGTGACCGAGCCTTCGCATCAGCCGAGGACGCTGTCCCGGACGAGGATCTGGCGGTACAGCTGGTGCATCGCCGGGCCGGGCTCCAGCCCGAGGTCCTCGGCGAGCTGCTGGCGGGCGCGGTGGAAGACGTCGAGGGCCTCGACCTGGCGGCCGTTGCGATACAGGGCGACCATGAGCTGCTCACTGAAGCGCTCGTGCTCGGGGTATTCGGCGGTGAGCTGGCGCAGCTCGGTGAGCACCTGGCGGGTCTGGCCGACGGCGAGCTTGGCGGTGATGAGGTCCTCGTAGGTGCCGAGCCGGCGCTCGTTGAGCCGGGTGGCCTCGATCCGGCAGCGGGGGCCGTCGAGGGTGTCGAACAGCGCCGGGCCGCGCCACAGCCGCAGTGAGCGCTCCAGCAGCCCGATGGCCTCCTGCGGCTCGCGGGTGACGGCGGCCGCGCCGCGGTCGGCGAGGTCGTAGAACCAGTGGATGTCGGTGTCGGCGGGCGCCATCTCCAGCACGTAGCCGTGGTTGACCGTGCGCAGCAGCCGGTCACCGGGGCGGCCGGTGACGCTCTCGATGAGCTTGCGCAGCCGCACGACGTTGGCCTGCAGGGCGTTGCGGGCGTTGGCCATCGGCCGGTTCGCCCAGAGCTCGTCGACCAGCTGGTCGAAGGGCAGCGGCCGGCCGGCGTTCAGGGCGAGTAACGCCAGGACGGCGCGGACCCGCCGCGACGGCACGGCGACGAGCTCGTCGCCGTGGGCGATGGACAAAGAGCCAAGCAGATTGATCTTCACGAATTTCCTCCCCGTTGGACAGATCCCGGACAGGACCCGGCGGAGCGACCCGTTGCGGGGCGCTCTGAGGCACAGCACTCGTTGCCAAAGAATGGCGAAGGCTGGGCGTGCTCACGCGGAAGAATAGAAACTGCGGAGAGCCAAGAGACCTACCGGCCGACGTGTTCAGGCTCGGCGGCGCGAATGAGCGTTCGTCCGAAGTGTAGGTCGCACGCACTCCCGCGCACCCCCTGAAGGTCGCAATAGGGGTCCCCTAGGCTGCGAACATGCAGGTGACATAGGTCATTTCCACTATGTGACCTGGACCACACCGACCCGTTGATGGTATCGCCGACACTTACGAAGGTTCCGGCGGCTTCGCGCATTGCCGTAGCATCGCCAGCACCGTCCCGGCCGAATCCGGCCCTCACAGATTGCCCGTGCCACGGCCCGGGAATCGGACTAAGTATTCACTCTGGCCCGGCCCGAATCCCATCTCGTAAGGGACCGCCATGACCATCGGATCGTCAATTCCCGCACTCGACGCGGCCGCCGCCGACCTGGCCGCGGTCGACCTCGCCGACCCCGGCACGTTCATCGGCACCGACCTGACGGCACTGTGGGGGCGCTTCCGCGCCGAGCGGCCGGTGCACTGGAACGCGCCCGGCCCCGACCGGCCCGGCTTCTGGGCGGTCAGCCGCTACGAGGACGCCGTCGCCGTCTACAAGGACAGCCAGCGCTTCACCTCGGCCCGCGGCAACGTGCTGGCCACGCTGCTGCAGGGCCACGACTCGGCCTCCGGCAAGATGCTCGCCGTCACCGACGGGGAGCGCCACCGCGAGATCCGCAAGCTCATGCTCACGTCGTTCTCGCCGCGCGTGCTCGGCCGGGTCGCCGAGCAGGTCCGGGCCCGCACCCGCCGGCTCTTCGAGGGCGTCGTGGGCCGCGGCCCGCTCGACTTCGCCGCCGACGTGGCCGACCACATCCCGATCAACACCATCGGCGACCTGATGAACGTGCCCCAGGAGGACCGGCAAAAGCTCGTCGACTGGAACACCCAGACGCTCAGCCGCGACAGCGCCGAGCACGACGAGTTCGAGGAGCTGCTGGCCCGCAACGAGATCCTGCTCTACTTCTCGGCCCTGGCCGCCGAGCGCCGCCGCAAGCCGGGCGACGACGTCATCAGCGCGATGGTCAACGCCACCGACCTGACCCGGCCGCTGAGCGAGGACGAGATCGTCTTCAACTGCTACAGCCTCATCCTCGGCGCCGACGAGTCCAGCCGGATGTCCTCGATCGGGGCGGTGCTGGAGCTCTCGCGCAACCCGGAGCAGTGGAACGCGCTGATCAACGGCGACGTGGCCATCGAGACGGCGGCCGAGGAGGTGCTGCGCTGGACGACCCCGGCGATGCACTTCGGCCGGCGCGCGGTCACCGACGTCGTGCTGCGCGACCAGGTGATCCGCTCCGGCGACATCATGACGATGTGGAACACCGCCGCCAACTACGACGGGGCGGTCTTCGCCGACCCGGAGCGCTTCGACCTGGCCCGCACCCCCAACCGGCACATCGCGTTCGGCTACGGCCCGCACTTCTGCCTGGGCGCGTTCCTGGGCCGCACGCACGTGGCCGCCGTGCTGGAGTCGCTGCGCGACCTGGTCGCCGAGATCCGGCTCACCGGCGAGCCGAAGCGGCTGTGGTCCAACTTCGTGTACGGGTACAGCAGCCTCCCGGTCGAGCTGAAGGCGAAGTGAGCGGTCCGCAGCTCGCGACGGGGCCGTGACCGGCGCGCACCGGCCGCTCAGGCATCCGTCAGCCGGCGGTCAGCGCCGGGCCGGACGCTGAAGACCGTCGCCTTGAGGAGGGGATTTCACAGTGGCCGAGCTGAGCAACCCGTTCGACGATGCGGAGGGCTCGTTCCTCGTCCTGGTCAATCACGAGGACCAGCACTGCATCTGGCCGGCGTTCGCCGAGCTGCCGTCCGGGTGGACGGTCGCGCAGGACGCGGCCGGCCGCGCCGAGGCGCTGGCGTACGTCGAGCGCAACTGGACCGACATGCGCCCGCGCAGCCTCCGGGAGCGCGCGGCGTGAACCCGCCGGAGGGAAACCATGACTGAAGCGATTCTGGCCGAAGGGATCCAGAAGCGGTACGGCCGGACCGTCGCCCTGCAGGGTGTCGATCTGGCCGTGCCGGCCGGCTCCGTGCTCGGCCTGCTCGGGCCGAACGGCGCCGGCAAGACCACCACGGTGCGCATCCTCACCACGCTGCTGTCGTTCGACGGGGGCCGGGCCCTCGTCGCCGGCGTGGACGTGGCGAAGGAGCCGCACGAGGTCCGCCGGCGCATCGGCCTGGCCGGGCAGTACGCCGCGGTCGACGAGATCCTCACCGGCCGGGAGAACCTCATGCTGCTCGGGCGCCTGCTGCACCTCGGGCGCCGCGGCGCCCGGGCGCGGGCGGACCAGCTGCTGGAGCGCTTCCGGCTCACCGACGCGGCCGACCGGCCGGTGTCGACCTACTCCGGGGGCATGCGCCGCCGGCTCGACCTGGCCAGCAGCCTGGTGACCAACCCGCCGGTGCTGTTCCTGGACGAGCCGTCCACCGGCCTCGACCCGGCCGCCCGCCGGGACCTGTGGGCGGCCGTGCGGGACCTGGTGAGCGACGGCGTCACAGTGCTGCTCACCACGCAGTACCTGGAGGAGGCCGACCAGCTGGCCGACCAGATCGCGGTGGTCTCGGCCGGGCGGGTCGTGGCCAACGGCACGCCGGACGAGCTCAAGCGCAAGGTCGGCGGGGAGCGGCTGGAGATCGTGGTGGCCCGGCCCGGGGAGCAGGCCGCCGCGATCGAGGCACTGGCCCGCATGGCCAGCGAGCCGCCGTCGGTCGACAGCCGCGGCGTCATCGTCGTGCACCCGCGCAGCGGGCTCGACGGGGTCGTCGACGCGGGGCGCGCGCTGCAGGTCGCCGGGGTCGAGGTGGCGAGCTTCGCCCTGCGCGGGCCGACGCTCGACGACGTGTTCCTCAACCTCGTCGGCAGCACCGCGGACCGCTGAGCACGGCGGCGGTGAACGGGGATGCAACGAATTCACTTCACGGTGCAGGACCTCGCCCGGACCCGCCTCGGTCCGGGCTGCGGCCCGGTCGCCGAGACGGCCTACGCGCTCGACCTGCTCCAGCAGGGCCCGCCGCCGGTGTTCCGGGGCTGGCGTGAGCAGGTCTCCCGGCGGCTGCACAACTGGCCGTGGCCGCGGCCGACGGCCGCGGCCACCCGGGCCGGCCGGGCTCTGGTGGACCGGGCCGGCCCGCCCGACGACCCGGGTCTGCGCCGGGCCTGGCAGCTGCTCGTGGCGCCCTACTGGAAGTCGATGGCCGACTACCTCGGCACGGTCCGCGAGGCCCGGCTGCGCGCCGCCATCGGCGGCGGGGTCGAGCTGCTGCTGACCACCCTGCACCCGGACATCATCTGGCGTCCGCCGGTGCTGGAGTTCCCGCTCCTGCCCGACCGCGAGATCCACCTGCGCGGACGGGGGCTGGCCATCCGCCCGGCGGTGTTCCTCGGCGGGCCGGCCTCGATTCTGCTGCCCGCCGAGCAGCCCGACTCCGTCGTGCTCGTGGTGGCCACTCCGCCGGACGCGGCCCAGGCCGACTGGCTCTGGGCCGCCGAGGAGCACGAGGACGGCCTGGACCGCCTCGGCGCGCTCGTCGGGGCCACCCGCGCGGCCGCGCTGAAGGCGCTGACCGCCACGTGCACCACGGCCCAGCTCGCGCAGCGGCTCGGCATCACCTCGGCCGGGGCCAGCCAGCACGCGACGGTCCTGCGCCGCAGCGGCCTCATCACCACGCAGCGGGTCCGCAACACCGCACTGCACACCGTCACCCCGCTGGGCCTGGCGCTGCTCGGCTCCTCCGAGCTGGTGTCCTGCCCGTAACGACCTACCGCACAGCGAGCCGCCGGGCAGTCGCCCGGCGGCTTCTCGTCGTGGTCCGTATTCGGGGCACAGGCCGGCGGGCGGCAGAGAGGGTACGGGGGAACCCTTCTACCGCCCGCCGGGGTCCTACCGGGGCCGGGCGCCCGCGGGCCGCCCGTCCCCTCGTCCTACGCGACGTCGGCCGTGACGGCGTCGTCGTCGCGCGGCTGGGCCAGCTGGATGCGGCGGTGCTCGGCGTCGGTGTGCAGCACCTGGACCGCCACTACGCGCTCCGAAGTGGACAGCCGGCCGCCGTTGAGCTCGTCGCGCAGCGTCTCGCTCATCCGCGTGCAGTGCAGCATCGCCAGGGGGCCGTCCTCGTATCCGGCCAGCCGCAGCAGCACGAACCCGCCGCCGCGGCGCTCCTGGCGCTCCGGCGTCGCCTGGACGACCCGCCCCTCCAGCCGCGCGCCGATCGGCGGCAGCAGCGGGGTGACGGCCGCGACGGCGCCGAGCGGCATCGCGGCGGCCGGCCCGGCACCGGCCGGCTCGGCGAGCGCGTGCAGCTTCAGCCGGATCTTGCGCTCGGCCGGGTCGACGCTGCGGATCTCGACGTCCACGTCCATGTCCGGCGAGAGGTTGGCCTGGCGGGCCTGGGCGTAGCGGACGTAGCCGTTGATGCCGTGGGCGACCGACACGAACGCGCCGACGCCCTCGCGGAGACTGATGACGCGGCCGGTGTACGTGCGCCCGACCGGATACTCGGCGACGATCCGCGGCCAGGGGTCGATCTGGTCGGCCAGCAGCGTGTAGCGCGCGACGCCGTCCAGCCCGACGGTGGCCGCACCGTCCAGCCGCTCGCCGACCCGGAACAGCCGGCGCATGTCGGAGATGGTGCGGGCGTAGTCGACGTCGGTGCTGCCGAGCACCAGGCGGCGGCGCCGGCCCTCGTCGACGACCTGGACCGCCACCCAGTCCTTGGCCACCTCCGTCACGGTGCCGGGCAGCCACTGGGTGCCGGTGTGCTCCAGCGGCACCAGGTCGTTTTCCACCACCGGCTCGTCGCGGGCCCGCTCGACCTGGCTCTTGAGCTGCCGGGCCAGGGCGGCCAGGCGCAGCCCGCTCGGTGCGTAGAGCAGCACCCTGCAGGTCGCGGCCAGGTCGCGCGGGAGGTCCTGCTCGCGCTGGGCCAGGACGATGATGCGCTTGCCGAGCACCATGCCCTGCCCGAGCACCAGCGCCGGCAGCGGAGCCGGGGCGCTGCAGTCGACCACGACGAGCTCGGCGTGCTGGACGCCGCTCCAGAGCACCTCGACGGTGCCGTCGCCGGCGAACACGTCGTCGGCCCGCTCGACGGTCAGGCCGCAGTCCTGCAGTGTCGGCTCGTAGATCTCGTTGTACAGGGCGTCGAAGTCCATCAGTGTGCCGTCGGCGAGCCTGCGCCCGCCGTGGGGCACGGCGACGAACACCACGCCGGCCTTCGGTACTTCGCACCGCACCACGCTTGCCATTCCCCCGCCTCCCCGTTTGTGTGCCCGATCGGTTGACGCTGAGCCGGCGAGCGCCGGCTTACGCGGACGGCAGCGGACCCGGCCCGCGAAGGATCGCCTTCGCCTCGGCCAGCGGGTCCACGTACGCGCCCAGGAAGTACCGCACGGCGGCCGCATGGACGCGGGCGGCCGTGTTGAGCAGCAGCGCCGCGAACGGCGCCAGCAGCAGGAACACCACCGCGGCGACGAGGGCCGAGCCCAGGTCGTCGACGATGAACGACGCCGCGCCGGACCCGTGCCCGAGCAGGAGCCCCGGGCCGTAGTCGCCGTTCGGCACGGCCCAGTACCAGGCCGGCAGCAGTACCCCGGCCAGGACCGTCACCCACAGCCCGAGCGCTACCGCGTCGAGCGGCAGCAGGATCAGCAACAGCGGGATCAGGTAGACGACGTCGCGCCGGGTGGCCCGGTCGGTCCACCGGGCCCGGAGCCGGGCCAGCAGCCCCTCGTCGGGCAGCGTCGCGTAGGTGCCGATGACCCGCTCACCGAACAGCCGCGCCCGGGCCCGCTCGACCCCGGCGCAGCCGCGCACGACGATCGCGGCCCCGGCCAGCAGCGGTACGCCGAACACGACGATGCTCAGCGCGAACGAGCTCGCGAGCACCGCCAGTGCCACGGCGAACAGCACCGGGCCCACGACGAGGTAGCTGGCCAGGTACAGCGTCGCCCGCAACGGGTGCAGCCGGAGGCTCATCCGACGCTCCGCAACAGCTGCTCCACCGCCTGGACGCGGGCGTTGAGCGCGGCGAGCTGCTCATTGAGCGTTTCCTGGTTGGCCACGGCCTGCTCGGCGAGCCTGCGGTAGGAGGCCATCGCCACCGCGTCGGCCCGGTGCCGCTGCAGCCGGAAGTATCCCAAAATACTCGCCGTGATCCCGGCTACAACAATTAAGATAATAACGATGGCGGTAATGGCGCCGCCCATAGCAGTTTCCCTTCGGATCAGTCTTCCGCAAGCGCTGCCACGATGGCCTCGGTGTTCAGGTGAAGATCGAACGGCATCAACTCGTAGTACTTCATCGCCTTGCCGTCCTCGGACAGCTCCAGCTCGCCGCGCACCAGATTGGCCGCTTCCAACCGACCTAAGTGCATGTAGAGCAGGGGGCGTGAGAGCTCGAGCCGACGGGCCAGCTCACTGACGTGCACACGACCCCGGGCGAGCTCCGCGATGACGCGCAGCCGCTGGGCATGCCCAACGGCCGCGAGCACAGTCAGGAGATCTTCGCTGTTCAGGGTGACATCCTTAGAACTCGTTCATGTGTAAGTTGACACTGACAGGTGGTGCTCTAGACTGTCAATAGCTAGCCCACTCTTTCAAGTCTTCGTCTCTGGGAACCGCCGGCACGTCCGCCGCGCGGCGGCCGGCACCTGTCGCTCCGGTCGCGCATTCACCATTCACCCCGAGGGAGCAACGGTGGCTGACAAGAATCTCATTACGCGGGTCGCGCGCTGGAGCGCGACACACGCGTGGCTGGCCATTCTCGGCTGGCTCGCGTTCGTCGTGCTGTGCCTGGTCGTCAACGCGGCGGTGGGCACGGTTCCGGCCACGAGCAATGACTATCGCGTCGGCGAAGCGGGCCGGGCGGAGCAGATCACCACCGACGCCGGGATGCCCGGCGCGGAGTACGAGCGCGTGCTCATCACCGCCAAGGACGGCCAGACGGCCACGGCGGCCGATCTGGACGCCGCCGCCGCGGACGTGACCCAGCGGATGAAGGCCATCGACCAGATCCGGGAGGTCGGCGCGCCGCTGCACCACACCAACCCGGACGCGGTCCTCGTGCCCATCTACCTGAAGGCCGGCGACACCTGGGCCCGCGACAACATCCAGGTGGTGCTCGACACCACCGCCGGCGCCCAGGCCGCCCACCCCGGCCTGCGCATCGAGGAGACCGGCAGCGTCTCGATCGACAACGGCATCGACGTGCAGCTGGGCAAGGACCTGCAGCTGGCGGAGAAGATCACCCTGCCGGCCACCCTGATCATCCTGCTGCTCGTCTTCGGCGCGCTTGTCGCCGCGGGCATCCCGGTGCTGCTCGCCCTGTCGTCGGTCGTCGCCGCGATGGGCCTGGCCGGCATCGCCTCGCACATCGTCCCCGACGCCGGCGCCACCCGTAACGTCATCCTGCTCATGGGCATGGCGGTCGGCGTCGACTACTCCCTCTTCTACCTCAAGCGCGAACGGGAGGAGCGGGCCCGCGCGGGCGGGAAGATCAGCCCGGCGGCCGCCGTCGAGCTCGCGGCCGCGACCTCCGGCCACACGGTCCTCGTGTCCGGGCTCGCCGTCACCGCCGCGATGCTGGGGCTGTACATCGAGGGCGACGTCGTGTTCAGCTCGCTCGCGACCTCGTCGGTCATCGTCGTGCTCGTCGCGATGATCGCTTCTTTGACGGTACTGCCGGCCCTGCTGGTCAAGTGCAACCGCGCGCTGGACTGGCCGATGAAGCGCCGCCACCAGAGCGAGGACCGCCCCGGCCGGGTGTGGTCGGCGCTGCTGCGCCCGGCGGTGCGGGCACCGTGGATCACGCTCGCCGGCGCCGCGCTCGTCATGCTCGCGCTCGCCGTGCCGGCGCTGACGATGCAGGTGAGCCTGCCCGGCAACGCCAGCCTCCCGCACGAGGTGCCGCAGCTCAAGACCTGGGACCGGATGCTCACCCTGTTCCCGGCCTCGGGCGTGGTGCACGTCGTCGTGGTCAAGGCCCCGGCGGCCGAGGCCGACAACGTCAGCGCCGCGCTCACGCAGCTGGCCGCCCGGGCCGCGGCCGACCCGCTGTTCGTCAAGACCGACCCGGGGCCGGTGACGACCTCGGCCGACCGGACCGTCTCGCGCATCCTGATCCCGATCTCGTTCTCCAGCGACGCGCCGGGCGCCAAGGAGTCCCTGGACCACCTGCGCGGACAGCTCGCGCCGGCCAGCCTCGGCGCGCTCAACGGCGCCGAATACGCGGTGAGCGGCGACGTCGGGCGCGACGCCGACACCGTCAAGCGGCAGGAGGACCGCCTGCCCTGGGTGGTGCTCTTCGTCGTCGTGCTCACGTTCGTCGTGATGTGGGTGGCGTACCGGTCGCTCGTCATCGCCGCGATCGCCGTCCTGCTCAACCTGCTGTCGGCCGCGGCCGCGTTCGGCGCCCTCGCACTCGTCTTCCAGCACACGTGGGCCGAGCCGCTGCTCGACTTCACCTCGAGCGGGTTCATCGTGTCCCGGGTGCCGCTGTTCCTGTTCGTCATCCTGTTCGGCCTCTCGATGGACTACCACGTGTTCGTGGTGAGCCGGATTCGCGAGCTGGTCAAGCGCGGGGTGCCGACCCGGGAGGCGGTCTACGGCGGCGCGTCGAGCTCGGCCGGCGTCATCACCGGCGCCGCGCTGGTGATGGTGTCCGTGTTCGCCAGCTTCGTGTTCACGGGCCTGCTGGAGATGAAGGAGCTCGGCTTCGGCCTGGCCGTGGCGGTGCTGCTCGACGCCTTCATCATCCGGGTGTTCATGCTGCCGTCGCTGCTGAGCCTGCTGGGCCGGCACAGCTGGTGGCCGTCGCCGCTCTCGCGGGCCCAGGCCGCCCCGCCTGTCGAGTCGTCGGTGGCCGCCGGCGACAGTGACCGGCTGGGCGCCCGCGGCTGATCCTCCCGCGCCGCACCACGGCGCCGCTCGCCTCTCGGCGAGCGGCGCCTTTTCCTTGTGCGGCCCGGGATCGCGGTGCTTAAGGGTCCGGTTAATCACCTGTCCGGCCATCGAGGCGCTTCATATCCTCGAACAGTAGAACGTGACCAGTTCGCCCCGGTCCACCTGCGAGGTCCGAATGTTTGAGGCAGTACTCGGTCAGCGTCCCGCGGTATCCGTCGCCAGTTTCCGGGCGCTGATGTCCGAGTTCCCAACGGGCGTCTCCGTCGTCACCGCACTCGACGACGGGCAGCCGCGCGGCATGACCTGCTCGTCGGTCTGCAGCGTCACCATCAAGCCGCCGACCCTGCTGGTGTGCCTGCGGGCCGCCAGCCCGACGCTCGACGCGGTGCAGCGGTCCGGGACCTTCGCGGTCAATCTGTTGCACGGCAAGGCCCAGCCGACGGCGGAGCTGTTCGCCTCCGGCGACCCGGACCGGTTCGACATCGTCAAGTGGGTCCTGCCCGAGCCGGCGGGCGGCCCGCACCTCCCCGAGGACGCGCACACCGTCGCCGACTGCCGGGTGAGCCACACCCGCAGCGTCGGCGAGCACGTGGTCGTGTTCGGCGAGATCTTCGGCATCACCCCGGCCACCGCGGACCCGCCGCTGCTCTACGGCCGCCGGCAGTTCGCCACCTGGGCCGACGCAACCCCATAACACCAGCACCCCGACCAGGTCCCTTCGATGTGTGAGGACGCACGAGCATGAACGAATCGAGCAGCCTGCGGATTCGCCGGCTCTTCTACGGCAGCTGGATCGCCCAGGCGGTGTACGCGGCCGCGAAGCTGGACCTGGCCGACCTCATCGACGGCGGGACCCGCGACGTGGCCACCCTGGCCGAGCGGACCGGCACCAACCCGGAGGCCCTGTACCGCGTACTGCGCGCGCTGGCCGGGGAGGGCATCTTCACCGAGACCGGGCCCCGCGAGTTCGGGATGACCCCGGCCGCGATCGGCCTGCTCTCCACCGGCGACGACTCGGTGAAGAACCTGGCCATCTTCTACGGCAAGGAGGTGCACCAGGCGTACGGGCGCATCCTCGACTCGCTGAAGACCGGCACCCCGGCCATCGACGCGATCTACGGCATGACGCTGTGGGCGCACATGGAGCGCGACGAGGAGACCGGCGAGGCCTTTCGCCGGGGTATGGGTGCCACGACGTGGGACGAGCAGCTCCCACTGCCGCAGACGTACGACTTCAGTGGCATCAAGCGGCTGGTCGATGTCGGCGGCGGTGAAGGGACGATGCTCGCGGCCGTCCTGCATGAGCATCCGGAGATGACAGGCGTGCTCGTCGAGCTCCCGTCCGGCATCGACCGCACCAAGCGGCACTTCCACGAGGCCGGCGTGGCCGACCGGGCCGAGATCGTCGAGGGCAGCGCGTTCGACGTCCTGCCGCACGGTGACGGCTACATGATGAGCTGCGTGCTGCACGCGATGAACGACGAGAGCAGCGTCGTCGCGCTGAGCCGCATCCGCGACGCGATCGACCCCGACGGCCGCCTGATCATCCTCGAACGCATCGTCGCCGCGCCCGACGAGCCGAGCCTGGCCAAGATCCTCGACGTGTCGATGATGCTGATGAACGGCGGCCAGGAGCGCACCGAGGCCGAGTGGCACGGCCTGCTCGCCCAGGCCGGCTTCAAGCTCAGCCGGATCGTGGTGCTGCCGTACTTCAGCGGCGGCGCCGAGCTGGCCGCGATCGAGGCGACCCCCGTCCCCCGCTGATCCCCCTCCCCGCTTGTCACATTGCAGCGGCCGCGGCACCGGAGCCACGCGAATCGGCTCCGGTGCCGCGGCCGTTGCTTCGCAGCCGCCGCCCGCCGCCTGGCCGGCGCGCTCCTCCTGCGCCGTAACCAGGTCTGATTCACGAGGGCGGCGGAAAATACACAACTGTCGGTAGCTCGTCCGGCCGCTCAACGGGAGCCCGCCGCGGTCCTAGGTTGAGGCCATGGCCGGACGGAAGCGCGGTTCGACGAGGCGCAAAGTGATCTGGGGTGCGGTCGCCTACCTCGTCACGACGCTGGGGACGCTGCTGACCGACTACCTGACCAGGCTGCACATCAGCCCGCTGCTGGGCTCGGTGCTGGCCACCGCGGTCGGGCTGGTGCTCGTCGTGGTCGGCGTGCTCATCGACGCGGCCAAGGAGGGCGAGGCGCAGGGGGCTCCGGCCACCGCGGGCTATCCGCAGCCGTACTACGAGCCGTATCGGCCAGACCAGAGCGGTCAACGCGGTGGCGACGCTCAGACGTATCAGGGCGGGACCTATCTGCCCGCGAGCCGTCCGGGCCGGCGCAGCGCGGCGGGCGTCGCCGGGGTGCTCGCGCTCGTGCTGCTGTTCTGCGGCGGCGGCGGGTTCGCGATCGCCTACGGCGCCCAGTCGCTCGGTCAGCGGGCGATCGGCTGGCTCGACGAGCAGGCCAAGCCGGGCTGGGAGAAGAAGACCGAGGACCCCGGGCGCGAGCGGCTGGCCCGGGCCGCGTCGCGGACCGAGGGCGCGCTGAGCGTCACCGTCACCTCGGTGCGGGTGAACACCGAGGTCACGATGGTGACGATCACCGCGAAGAACTCCGGCACCGACTCGCTCAACCTGCCGGTGTTCAACAACGCCCAGCTCGGCGCGGCCGGGGCGAGCACGCTCGACGCCGATCCGGCAGCCGGCAGCTTCAGCGGTACCGTCGCCGCGAAGGGTCAGGCCACCGGCACGATCGTGTTCGACGGCGCGCTCCCGGCCGGCACCACCCGGGCGACCCTCTCGTTCGCGCACGTGCAGGGCAGCCTCAAGGGCCCGGACAGCATCTCGGTCGACATCGCGCTCACGGCATCTTGACGACGTCGGCCAGCACGGCGCCGTCGTCGGTAAGGCGGTAGCGGGCCGGGCTGTCGTAGACGACCAGGAGGCGGCGGGCGCCGGGCTCGCCGATGAGCGTGATGCCCTCGGCGTGGTCGTCGCCGTCGCCGTACGGGAGGTCGAGCTCGCGGCTCAGGTCCGCGGGGCGGATCACCTGCGGGGCGGCGGCGTGGGCGGCGTGGTGCCAGCGGTACAGGCGGACCGGGCCGTCCAGGTCCATCGACGGGCCCGTGAGCAGGAGCAGGTCGTTGCCGTCCGGGCACATGTCGCGGATGCCGAGGCCGTCCAGGGCCAGGACGTGCTTGCGGTACAGCAGGCCGTCGTCGAATGGGCGCAGGCGCAGGCGCTGCGGCTCGGCCGGGTCGGTGTAGGGGCGCAGCTCCAGCACGAACGCCCAGCCGCGCAGGACCGGGCCGCGCAGGCCGAGGTAGACGCGCTCGCCGTGCACGGCGATACCCTCGATGTCGAGGCCGTTGTCCTTGCCCGGGATGGCCAGGAACGGGGCCAGGTGCGGGTCGTGCGCCAGCAGCGCGCGCAGGTTGTCAGCGCCGCTGAGGACCGCCGCGCGCTCCTCGCGGCCGTGCCACTGCACTGACGGTACCGGCGACGGGAGGCCGGCCACCTCGGCGATCGGCAGGCGGACGAGCACCTGGCGGTTGTCCTGACCCTCGACCCGCGCGAGGCGCTTGAGCGGCTTGGCCCCGGCGTGGTGCGGCTTGATCTGCTTGCGCCGCAGGCTGTGCGAGCCGACCGCCCACAGGAACGGGCCCGAGCGGGCCAGGCCCTCGATGTCGGCCTCCGCGTCGGCGTCGGCGCCGGGGAGCGGCACGAAGTCGGCGAGGCGGAATGTGGTCTCGTCGGTGTAGGAGTCGCCGTCGCGCACCAGGCGCTCGACGGTGGCCGTCTCGTCGCCGGCGACCCACAGCACGCGGCCGTCGGCGCGCACCGCCGAGAGGTTCGTGTGCGTCGTCGCGGCCCGCGAGCGCTCCCCGAGGTACAGCCGAATCGTCGTGTGGTTCGTCGTCACCCTCTCATCGTGACACTGCCGCGACATCGGGCCGCTCACTTAGGGCCGTTCCCCGAGGAGCCGGGCGGCTACGGGCGACCTCCGGCCACCCGCTCACCGCGCACGCGACCGCCCGGTGGCCTGGATCGGCCACCGGGCGGCTGGGCGGGGTGTCAGGCGTAGGTCTCGAACTCGGCGATCTGCGGGGTACCGCTCGCGCCGGTGATCTCGAAGGTCACCTTCTTCAGCGACGTCTTCGTGAAGGAGACGGTGCCCGCGCCGGAGCCGGAGGCCAGGACCGCGCCGGTGTCGGCGTTGAGGACCCGGTAGCTGCCGATGCGGCCCGTCGCGCCGGACGCCTCGCGGATGGTGATCCGGGAGATCGAGGTGGCGGCGCTCCACTTGACGGAGATGGAGCCGGTGGTGCCGCTGGGCGACCAGTACGTGCTCAGGTTGCCGTCGATCACGTTGCCGTAGCTGGTGCCGCTGCCCTTGCTGGAGCCGTCCGCGCCGGCGCCGATGCTCAGGTTCGTGCCGCCGCCCTGCGTCGGGGTCGGGCCGGCCGTCCGGCTCGGGGTCGGGCTCGCGCTCGTCGGCCGGGGCGAAGAGGTGGTCGGGCCGGCGGTCGGGCTGGTCGGGGTGCAGCTGCCGTTCGACACCTGCAGGCCCTTGCCGGCGCCGGCCGTACTGGCCAGCACGCTCGGCACGCAGCTGGCCGGGTCGAGCGAGTAGGAGTAGGGGACGCTGATGGTGGTGGTCGACGTGACGTTGGGGCCGGCCGGGTGGTTCTCGGTGCCGGGGGCGCTCCAGGTCACGTTGTCGAAGATGTTGCCGCTGACCTGCCAGGAGCCCATCAGGTCGGTGTAGAACGTGCCGAGGACGTCGGCGGAGTTCTTGAAGTAGTTGTTGTCGACCTTGGCCTTGCCGCCGTCGCGCGGGTTGATGCCGGACTTGGTCAGGCCCAGGTAGTAGTTGTTGTAGATGTGGGCCGTGGCCGCGCGCAGCAGCGGCGTGCGCGAGTCGATGTTCTCGTAGATGTTGTGGTGGAACGTGACCGGGCCGTTGCCCGTGTCGCTGTCGCTGGAGCCGATGAGGCCGCCGCGGCCGGAGTTGCGCAGGGTGTTGTAGGAGACGGTGACGTACTTGGTGCCGGCCTTCATGTCGATGAGCGAGTCGTAGCCCTCGTCCTCGCCGCCGGACGCGTACAGCGTGTTGTGGTCGACCCACACGTTGCTGACGTCGCTCTCCATGCCGATCGCGTCGCCGCCGTTGGACGTGGGCGAGCCCGACTTCTTGACGTTGCGGACCGTCACGTTCTGGATGATGATGTTCTTGGCCTCGCGGATGTGGATGCCGATCTGGTCGAAGATCGCACCGCTGCCCACGCCGATGATCGTGACGTTGCTGATCTGCTTGAGCTCGATCACGCCGGCCGCGGTGTTGCAGCTGCCGGAAACCTTGGCGGTGTTCCCGACGGTGATGGTGCCCTCGACCTGGATCGTGATCGGGGTGGTGTCACTGGCCCGGCCGCACAGGGCCTGGTGGATGGCGGTACCGGTGGTCGCCTTCACCACCGCCCCGCCGGCCCCGCCCGTGGTGCCGCCGTTCTGCGTGGCGTAGCCCGTGACCCCGCCGGTCGCGGCGGCCGCCTCGGGCATCGCCTGCAACGCGACGAACCCGACACCGACCGCGCCCGCGGTCAGCACCGGCAGAAGCCGCCATGCGACTGCTCGCCTCATCTCGCCTCACCTTCGTCTGCAAACGCTTGGGGTGACCCCGGCTCCGGCTGTTGGCGGCAGCGGATCGAGGAAAGCGCTTTCCTTCGCCGGAGCATAGGAGTGAGTCGATTGCGAGGCAAGGGCCGCGGGTGATTTGCGGCATTTTCAGCATGTAAATTTCAGTGTTGCTGCAAACGTTTGTAACGGCTACTGCCTTACCGAACGCGCGGCCGCTCCGGCGAGCACGAGGGCCAGACCGGCGAGGACCATCTGTGCGAGCGCCAGCCCGGTCACGGGGAGCGTCGTCGGTGCGGGGGCGGCCGGGGCCGCCGCGGCCACCGTGAGCGCCAGTTTGAGCGCGTGGACGGCGCCGTCGGGGTCGGTCCCGAGGGCCACGAAGGAGTGCTCTCCCACCGGCAGGTCGGCCGGGACGGTGACGGGGACGGAGAACGCACCGTTCGCGTCGGCGGTCACGGTGGTGAGGACCGCCGGGGCGGAGTACACCGTGATGGTCACCGTCGAGTAGGGCGCGAAGCCGGTGCCGGAGATGGTGAGGCGCTTGCCGAGCTGGATCGTGCTGATCGGGCCCTGGTCGGTGACGAGCGTCAGGTTGGTGGCGGGGACGGTGGCCGGCGGGGTCGGGGTCGTCGGCTGCACGGCGGCGGACGGCCGGCTCGCCGGGGAGTCGCCGCCGTGGACGCCCTTGGCCACGACCGTGACGGTGTAGGACCGGCCGCCCTCGGCGCCCAGGACGCAGCTCGTGTCGGCGGCGCCGGTGGTCTCGCAGGTGGCCGGGCCCGGGGTGGCGGTGACGACGTATCCGGCGATGCCCGAGCCGGGGGCTCCGGCCGCCCAGGACACGGTGATGGACGCGACGCCAGCGGTGGCGGTCACGCTCGCCGGGGCGCCGGGCGCGACGCCGGGGGTGACGGTCGCGGCCCCGCCGGGCGCGGAGTCACCGGCCGGCGAGTGGGCGACGGCGCTCACCGTGTACTGCACACCGTTGGTCAGGCCGCCGACCGTGCACGTGGTCGCGGTGGCGCCGGACGCCGTGCAGGCCGCGCCGCCGGGCTGCAGCGTGGCGGTGTAGCCGGTGATCCCGGCCGTGGACGCGGGCGGGGCCCAGGTGACCACGGCCCCCTGGTCGGCCGGGGCGGCGCTCAGGTCCGTGGGCGCGGCGGCGACCGCGAGGGCGGTGACGGGAGCCGACGGGGCCGACGGCGCTCCTTCCAGCCCGGAGCGGACCGCGCTGACGGTGAACGTGTACTGCGAGCCCGGTGTCAGCCCGGCGACCGCACAGGGCGACCCGGCACAGTCCACAGTGGACCCGCCACCGGACAGCCGGTAGGAGTCCACGGTGCCGGCCGGCGGGGTCCAGGACACCGCGACCGCCCCCGGCCCGGTGACCGCCGCCGCGACGGCGGTCGGCCGGTCCGGTGCGGCCACCGCCACGACCGGGGCGGACGCCGCGGAGACGGGTCCCTGGCCGGCCGCATTGGCCGCCGTCACCCGGAACCGGTAGGCGCTCCCCGCGGTCAGGCCGGTCAGCGTACAGCCGGACGCGGAGCAGGTCGCCGGGGTGTACGGGCCGCCGTCGACCGAGACCTCGACGCCGTAGCCGGTCACCGACGGCGCTGGCGCGCTCCACGTCACCGTTAGCGCGCGGTCGCCGGCCACGGTGGCGCTCGGCGTCCCGGCCGCGGCAGGCACGTCCAGCGCGGTCACCGCGGCCGAGGCCGCCGACTGCGCGCCCTCGAGGCCGCCGGCGATCGCGGCCACGGTGAACACGTACTGCGAGCCCGGCGACAGCCCGGTCACGGTGCACGGCGACGCGGGACAGTCCACAGTGGTCCCGGACCAGTACACGCGGTAGGAGTCGGCGCCGCCGGCCGGTGGGGTCCAGGACACCGCGACCGACCCGGCGCCGTCGACGGCGGCCGTGACAGCCGTCGGCGCGCCCGGCGGGGTGCGGACCGTGACCGCGCCCGACTGGGCCTCGCCGTCGACGGTCGCCTGCACCGATCCGGCGCCGTCGACGGTGCCGGTGTACGTGGCGGTGGCCGTGCCCGTGCCGGACTGGATCGCCGCCTGCTGGGCCGAGAGCGTGCCCCCGGTCGCCGTCCAGGTCACCGGGGTGCCGGCGACGGCGCCGAGCTGGCCGGCGGGGACGTCGGCGGCGGCCGAGTCGGTGCGGAAGCCAGCGGTCGCCGTGGACGTGGCGCCGTCGAGGATCGACGACGGCGCGACGGCGACACCCAGCTGTAGGCGCGGCGTCGCGGTCAGGGTGCCGGCCGCGTTGACGGCGGCGTCGCAGCCGCTGCCGCCCGGGCCGGCGTTGCAGCCCCACCAGTTGCGGGTGGCGGTGAGCGCGCCGCCGCTGTGGTAGAGGCCGGGCGTGTTGCCGGTGATGCGGCTGTACGTCACGGACGCGCCGCCGGCCACGTACATGGCGCCGCCGAGGGCCTGCGCGCCGCCGCTGCCGGTCGCCGAGTTGGCGGTGAACACGGTGCGGGTGAAGGACGGTGCGCCGGACTGGACGTACACCGCTCCCCCGCGGGCGTCGGCGCCGCTGCCGGTGCCGGTGGCGGTGTTCGCGTCGAACGTCGTGTCGGTGACGGTCATCGGGCCCCCGGCCACGTCGGCCCGCAGGGCCAGGGCGGCACCGCCGTTCGGGGCCGCGCCCGGGCCGGACGCGCTGGTGTTGGCCATGGTGTTGGCCCGGAACACGCTGCCGTCGACGGTGAGGGTGTCGGTGGCGTGCTGGGCGGAGAAGTACACGCCGCCGCCCGCACTGCTGCCGGCGCTGTTGCCGCTGAACGTGCAGCCGGAGATCGCGAGGCTGCCGCCGGCCATCGCCACGCCGCCCCCGGGCGCGTTGGTGCGCCCGGCGCTGCTGTCGTTGACGTTGCCGCTGATCCGGCAGTCCGAGAGGGTCAGCGAGTCCGGGGTGGCCGCGCCCGGGGCACCGGCCAGGATGCCGCCGCCGCCCACGCCGTCGGTCGGCCGGCCGTTGCGGATCGTCAGACCGGACAGCGTGACGTCGACGTCGCCGGTCTCGGTCGGGTCGAGCTCGAACACGCGGTCGGCGGCGCCGCCGTCGACGATGGTGGCGGCCGCACCGGCGCCGGTGACGGTGACCTTCACCGCGCCCGCGCCGCCGGTCACCACGAGCGCGCCGAGGGTCAGCGGGTAGGTCCCGGCCGGGACGGTGACAGTGCCGGTGCCGGCGTTGCGGGCCCGGCACAGCGCCTCGCGCAGGGAGAGCTGCCCGTCGGCGCCGGTGCCGGTGGTGACCGCCGGGTTCGCGCACGCGCCGAGGTCGTCCCCGTCGGCCGTGGTCGTCACGGCGTGCGTGGCGGCGTGGGCCGGGCTCGCGACGGCGGCCCCGGCGACGGCGGCGAGCAGGACTGCCGCGCCCGCCCGGCCCAGCTGCTGCACCCTCCTGGTCATGGTGGAAATCTAGCTGATTTGGTGACATAAAGTGCTAATCTGATCACGCTGGGTAGATATGAGGGGGTGTGCGATGGTTTCCCGTCGAGAGACGCTCGTCGCCGGGGTCAGTGCGGCCGCCGGGATCGCGCTCGTCGCCCAGGCCAGCCGCCCGCTGCTGAGCCGGGCCCGGTTCGCGCCGCTGACCGGCGCCGGGTTCGAGCTCGAGGCGCTTGACGGCTCGAAGGCCCGGCACGCGGTGACGCTGCGGGACGTCGCGGGCACTGAGCACGCGTTCACGCTGGGCTTCGCGGCGAGTGCGGGCGTGGGCGAGGGGCTCTTCCGGGTACACCATCCGGATCTTCCGCCGGTTGAGCTGTTCATCGCGCCGGTCGGGCCGGACGGGGGCCGGCTCGAGGCGGTCGTGAACCGCAGCGGCCGGTGACGCCCGTCCTGCGCGCGGCCGAGGCCGCGGACGCGGACTTCCTGCGGACCGTGTTCGCCGCGGGCCGCGACGCCGAGGTCGCCGCGTTCGGCTGGCCCCCGCAGCGGGTGGCGGCGTTCCTGGCGATGCAGTTCGAGGCCCAGCGGCGGCACTTCCGGACCGGCTGGCCGCAGGCGATCGACTGGATCGTCTCCCTGGACGGGTCACCGATCGGCCGGTTCTACGTCAACCGCGGCCCGTGGGCGTTCACGGTGCTCGACATCGCGCTGCTGGCCGCGGCCCGGGGCGCCGGCATCGGCACGGCACTGCTGCGCGGGCTGCAGGCCGAGGCGGCCACGACGGGTGTGCCGATCGAGCTGCGGGCGCTGCCTGACAGCCCGGCGCTGCGACTGTACCGCCGGCTCGGCTTCGACGGCGGCCGGGTCGACGGCCAGCGGGTCGCGCTGCGCTGGGAACCTCTCGCGGTGGCGTCATGAGCAACCCCTACATCGGCGAGATCCGAATGTTCGCGGGCACCTTCGCGCCCGCCGGATGGGTCGACTGCAACGGCCGGCTCCTGCCCATCTCCGGCAACGAGGCACTGTTCAGCCTGCTCGGCACCGCCTACGGCGGCGACGGGCAGAGCACGTTCGGCGTGCCCGACCTGCGCGGCCGCACGCCGATGCACATGGGCGCCGGACCCGGCCTCAGTGCCCGGACCATCGGGGAGTCCGGCGGCGCCGAGACCGTCACGCTCACCGTGTCCGCCCTGCCGGCCCACGGCCACCAGCCGGCCGCCGCGGCCGCGTCCGGCACCGCCGACAGCCCGGCCGGCGGCTACTGGGCCACGATGCCCGACACGCCGTACGCGGCCGCCCCGGTGAGCCGGGTGCCGATGCACGGCTCCGCGCTCACGCCCGCCGGTGCCGGGCAGCCGCACGAGAACCGCCCGCCCTACCAGGCGATCCGGTTCATCCTGTCGCTGAACGGGATCTTCCCGTCGCCATCGGCTTAGGAGCGCCCGCATGGGAGATCAGTACCTGGGCGAGATCCGGATGCTCGCCTCGAACTTCGCGCCGAACGGCTGGGCGCTGTGCAACGGCCAGCTCCTGCCGATCGCCCAGAACCAGGCGCTGTTCGCCCTCCTCGGCACCGCGTACGGCGGCAACGGCTCGACCACCTTCGCCCTGCCCGACCTGCGCGGCCGCCGGCCCGTCCACGCCGGACGGTCCTATGTGGCCGGTCAGCCCGGCGGCACCGAGACGGTCACCCTCACCTCCACGCAGATGCCGGCCCATGCCCATGTACCGCGAGCGGCCGCGACGGGCACCCAGAACTCCCCGGGTGGCGGTGTGTGGGCCCCGCTGCCGGGCGGCTACGCGGCGTCCCCCGATACCAGCCTCGCCGCGGCGTGCGTGGCCGCCACCGGCGGCGGCCAGCCCCACGACAACATGGCGCCCTACCTGGTCCTCAACTTCGTGATCGCCATCACCGGCATCTTCCCGTCCCGCCCCTGAGGAGCCAGCGATGTCGGACCAGTTCCTCGGCGAGATCCGGATGTTCGCGGGCACCTTCGCCCCGACCGGCTGGGCGCTGTGCAACGGACAGCTCCTGCCGATCCCGCAGAACACCGCCCTCTTCTCGCTGCTCGGCACCGTGTACGGCGGCAACGGCACCACCACCTTCGCCCTGCCCGACCTGCAGGGCGCCGCCCCGCTCGGCACCGGCCAGGCCCCCGGCCTGAGCCAGTACGTCCAGGGCGAGACCGGCGGCGCCGAGACCGTCACCCTCCTCGCGACCGAGATGCCGCAGCACACCCACATCGCCCAGGCCGCCCCGGTCCGCGGCGACCGCAACAGCCCCGCCGCGGCCACCTGGGCCGAGGCCGCCCTGGGCCGGGTCAGGGACAGGCACTACGCGACCGCCCCGGACAGCACCGCGATGGCCGCGAACGCCCTGACCGTCACCGGCGCCTCCCAGCCGCACGACAACCTGGCGCCGTACCTGACACTGACGTTCATCATCGCCTTGACCGGCGTCTTCCCGACCCGTCCTTAGGGAGCCCGAACGGGGTTGATGCACGGGTTGGGCTCACGCGACAATGAGCCGCCCTGAGATCGACCACCCTTCGTGCTCCAAAAGGAACAGCGTGAGCAGACACCTCCGCACCGGCGCCGCGATCGTGATCGTGACCGCCGGCGCGGTCCTGGTCGCGGGGGCCGGGACGGCCTTCGCCGACACCCCGGGCCCCCTCTACGTCAACAACACCAGCGGGTCGAACTGCGCCGACAGCGGCACCGGCACGCTCACCCAGCCGTACTGCACGATCGGCGCCGCCATGGCCGCGGTGGTCCCCGGCCAGACGGTCAACGTGACCGGCACCTACAGCGAGCACGTGACGATCACCAGGTCCGGCACGGCCGGCCAGCCCATCACGCTGCAGCGTCTCGACTCCCGGCCGGCCCAGCTGAACGGCGCCGCCGCCGGGATCACCATCACCGGCCAGCACGACATCGTGGTCAACCGGTTGACGGTGTACAACGTGTCGAACGGGCCCGGGGTCGACGTGAGCAACTCCACCCGGATCACCCTGCAGACCGTCTCGGTGACCGCCGCGAACACCGCGGCGGTCGTGGGCATCCGGCTGGCCGCCGTCACCGACTCGTCGCTGCTCGGCGTCCGGGTCGGCGGAGGCCAGCTGACCACCGGCCTGAGCCTGGACGCCGCGACGAGCGGGGTGCTCGTCAAATCGGCGATCCTCGGCAGTGGCGTCGCCGCGGGCAGCAAGGTCGTCGACATCGCCGGCTCGGCCAACACGGTCGTCAACAGCACCGTCGGCGGCGGCGCCGTCGCCGGCATCGCCCTCGAGCCGGGCGCGCACGACAACATCGTCGCCAACGACTATGTGTACTCCGGCCGCGGCCTCGGGATCGTCAACACCGGCGCCACCGGCACGGCGATCACCAACAACTCGGTGACCGACAACTGCGCCGGCGGCATCCGCGTGTCCGGCGCATCGTCCGGAGTGTCGGTGCAGAACAACTTCTCCGACGCCAACGGCCCCACCCTCGCCGGCTGCGACACGTCGATCACGAACGCGGCCCAGATCGGGCTCTACGACGGCGCCGCGGGCACGACGGTGGTCGACTACAACTGCGTCGACTCGAGCAGTTCGCCGCTCTACGCCTGGAACACCCCGATGGGGTTGGCCGCGTTCCGCACGGCGTCCGGGCAGGCCGCCCACGACAGGGAGTGCCCGACAAACGCCGGCGCCCTGGACTCGGCCAACTCGGCCGCGCCCGGCTACCAGAGCACCGACACCCAGGGCCGTCCGCGCAAGGACGACCCGGCCACGCCCGACACCGGCGCCGGCCCGGTCACCTACGCCGACCGGGGCAACACCGAGTACATCAAGGGCCCGGACGCCCGGCTCGCCGTCACCGCGAACCAGCACACGCTGTCGATCACGGCGGACGCATCCGCGACGGTCCCCGGCTGGGCGCCTGTCGTGTCGTACACCTTCGACTTCGAGGACGGCACGACCGTCACCCAGGCGACGCCGATCGTCACGCACCAGTACGCGAAGCCGTCCGAGCACGTCGTGAGCCTCACCGTCACCGACGCCAACGGGATCGTCGGCACCACCTCCGCGTACACCCAGCTGTGGACGGCGGCCCGGATGAAGGTGGACTTCAACGGTGACGGCCGGACCGACATCGCCGGCCTCGACGCCGGCAGCAACGCGAAGCTGTACCCCGGCGACGGCGCCGGGAAGCTGACCGGCACCGGCACCGCGATGTGGGCGGCCGGCTATCAACCGGCCGGCTTCAAGTACATCGTCGCCGCCGACTTCAACGACGACGGCAAGACCGACGTCGCCGTCTTCAACACCAGCGGCAGCCTGTTCCTGTACCGCGGCGACGGCAGCGGCATGCTGGACCCCAATCTCTTCATCATGTGGAGCGGCGGCAGCTGGACCGGCTTCAAGCACGTCGAGGCCGGCGACTTCAACGGCGACGGCTACGTCGACATCGCGGGCATCGACGCCAACAGCGACCTGAAGCTCTACACCGGCAACGGCACCGGCCAGCTCACCGGCAACGACTCCGCCATGTGGCCGACCGGCGGGCTGTGGGCCGGGTTCAAGTACATCGTCGCCGGCGACTTCAACAACGACGGCAAGGTCGACGTCGCCGGGATCGACGCCAACAGCGACCTGAAGCTCTACACCGGCGATGGCACCGGCAAGCTGACCGGCACCGGCACCCCGATGTGGGCGACCGGCGGCCTCTGGGCCGGCTTCAAGCACATCGTCGCCGGCGACTTCGACAACGACGGCAACACCGACATCGCCGGGATCGACGCCAACAACGACCTCAAGCTCTACACCGGCAACGGAGCCGGGAAACTGACCGGCACCGGCGCCCCGATGTGGGCGACCGGCGGCCTATGGGCCGGGTTCAAGCTGCTCACCTGAGCACCCGGCCCCTGACGTCGGCGGGCTCTGGCCATCGTGGCCCGGGCCCGCCTCGTCGTCTTCGGGCGCGGTGCGCTCGGCGGTGTCGGCCTGCAGCGCGCTCAGGCGGGCCCGCAGGGCGGCGGTGAGCGACTCCGGGGTGGCTCCGGCGGCCAGAGCGGCGGCGCGGAGTGCCCGGAGTTCCGACTCGATCAGCCGGGCCAGGTGTTCGCGCTGCTCCGGCGACAGCTCGTTCGTCATCTCGCGAACGAGGCTACTCCGCGGGCGGGCCCAGGATGGCCAGGACGGTGCCGGTGATGCGGTCGACGACGGCCGGGTCGGCCAGCAGCGCGGCCACCCGCTCGTCCGGGGCGGGTGCGGTGCCCGGGACGCGGTCGAGCTCCTCGGTGCCCGTCCCGCCTGTGAACACCCGCCCGACCACGCTCCGTACGGCGTCGGCGGGGTCCTCGCCCCGGCCCAGGCGGCCCTCGATCGCGCGGACCGCCGCGTCGGCCAGGGCGTGCAGGTAGGCGTCGTCGCTGTCGGGCCGGCCGGGCGGGAGCAGGGTCCCGTCGTCTGCGCCGGCGGCCGGGCGATGCGCGGCAGTCACCGGGATCTCCTTCCGGCCGAGGGGCCGTTCGACGAAGTTGGCGTACCAGACCGCGCTCTGCCGCATCGCCCGCAGCACGGTCTCCACCTCGGCGCCGACCGTCGACTCACCGGCCGTCGGGTCGCCCGTGACCCGCAGCCGCAGCTCGGCCCAGGCGCCGAGGGGCCACAGCCCGGACCCGGCCGTCGTGGGCACGCCGACCCAGGTCAGCAGCTCGACGGCGAGGCGGGTGAGCCACGGGTCGCCGCCCAGGGCCCGGCCCAGCCACTGCGGCAGCCGCGGCCGCTGCAGCGCACCCCGGGCGCCCCGGCGGCGGCGGTGGGCGTCGACGGTGGCGGCGTTGATCCGGCGGGCGATCCACCCCTCCAGATTGCGGATCGGCACCTTGGCGTTGTGCAGCAGATCGTCGAGGACGGCCTCGACGTCGTCCTGGAACCGGTCCAGGCATTCCGGGCGCAGGCCGCGCACCGAGGCCGCGCAGGCCGGGTGGCTGCGCCGCAGTTCCATGGCCCGGGTGTGCCGCTCGAAGACGACGGGCCACACGATGTCATAGGCGCCGGCGGTAAGCCGCAGCCTTTGGCGTGCATCAATATCATTGGCCCGGACCGCCAGATTGCCGGAGCGGGCCAGGTCGCGCACCAGATTCGCCGAACCGGTCACCGGCCATTCCCTCCCGCGGAATTTGACGCTCAGCGTGCCCCAGTGGCCGCGCAGGGGAAAGACCGCGGGAGCAAAGATCCCACCTCGGGAAGGCAAGCAGAGGCGATCGGCTTTTCGCACTCCACCGCTCGGCGGGCGGCCCGGCTGATCGGCCAGCCGTGGGCGGCCATTCACTGCCGAATTCCGTGAGCAATTCACGGGCGCCGATGGCAAAGGCCCGGCGGTCCGCCATACGAAACAGCCGGCGCGCCGGAGGGACGGCTCAGCGCTCCTCGTGGCGCAGGGCGTGCAGGCGGGCCCGGACGATCGCCCGCACGTCGGCCGGGGCGGCCCCGGCGGCCAGCGCGGCGGCGCGGGCGGCGAGCAGTTCGTCGCAGAGCAGACGCAGCAGCCTCCGGCGCGCATCCGGCTCGATCGATGTCACACGTGCCTCCCAGCCCGTCGCTGTCCGCCCTGTACTGACGGACAGCGAGGGCGCGCGCCCGGGCCGCGGATCGGGCGCGCCGGGGCGGTGCGCGTCAGGCCCGGGCCGTGCCCAGAGCCGTCTGGATGGCCTTGACCAGCACCGCGACCACCAGGGCGACCGACGGGCGGATCGAGGACTCCTCCATGCTCACCGCGCCGGTGAACCCCGCGTGGTCGCTGATCTTGCGCAGCTGCTCGTGGGCGGCGGCGGCCTCGGCCCCGCGCAGGCCCAGTGCCGGCTCCATGCGCACCGCGGCCACGAGCGTCGCCAGGGCGGCGGTGCGCTCGTCGGGCTGGTCGTCGCCGATCAGCGCCTTGCTCAGCCGGTCGCGGATGTCTGCCTCGTAGGAGGGGTCAACGGTCGGGTACCGGTGCAGGTGGTTGAAGCCGTCGGCGGTCGTCTCGTCGACGTCGCAGATGATGTTGCGGGCACACAGGTCGGCCAGGACGCGGCCGCGCAGGCCGTGGCGGAGGCGCTGGAGCCAGGAGTCGGGGGTGTGCGGGGTGTCGGCGGCCATCCGGCCCAGGATCTCGTCCTCGATCGGCTCACCTGTCGGGTCGGCCTTGGTCACCACGAGCGTGCCCCCGACGTACGCGATCCGCCCCGCCAGCGCCAGCTCGACAAGCACGGCCGCGGCCATGCCCAGGTCGAGGCCGATGGTCGAGCCGGTGGCCTTCCCCGACTCGTTCTCGTAGGCGAGCAGGAGCAATTCCTCGGCCAACGCAACTGAACCCATGTCGGGGACGTTAGCGCGTGCCCGCCATTGGTCAAGTCCCCCGTCCGGCTGGGGCGGGATCGGCGCGGCGAAGCCAGCGAGGCCGCACCGTCCGGACATCATCACTCATCGAAAGCAAGGGGATACGGAACGCAAACTCGGCGCCGGAGCCGGGGCCGCTCCGGGCGGTGATCGTGCCGCCGTGGCCGGTCACCACCTCCTGCACCAGGGCCAGGCCGAGGCCGTGGCGGCGCTCCCCCGCACCCGCGCCGCGGTGGAAGCGGTCGAAGATCCGGTCGGCGTCGGCCGGGTCGAAGCCGGCGCCGGTGTCGCTGACGACGACCTCGGCCAGGTCGCCGCGGCGGGCGACGGTGACCGCGATCAGGCCGCCGGGCGGCAGATGGACCAGGGCGTTGGCCAGCAGCTCGCTGAACACCCGGCGCAGCGCCGACTCGATGCCGGCGACGAGCAGCGGGCCGCCCGGCGCGGTCAGGGTGATCGTCCGCCCGCCCTCGGCGGCCAGGTCGGACTCGGCGGCGACGGCGTCGGTCGCCAGGGCGGCCAGGTCGACGGGCGCCACCGCGGGCCGGGCGTCGGCGGCCAGGCGGGCCGAGAGCAGCAGCTCGTCGACGATCTCGCCGAGGCGGCGGGTGGAGGCGACCAGTCGGACCAGGTCGCGCTCCTGCGAGCCGCGGCGGGCCAGCAGCTGGGCCCGGGTGTGGACCTGGGCGATCGGGGTGCGCAGTTCGTGGCTGGCGTCGGCGACGAAGCGGCGCTGGCGGGCCAGGGCCTCGATGAGCGGGGAGACCGCGTGCCGGCCGACGAGAACCCCGGTGAGGACCGCGGCCAGGAGACCGACGAGGGCAGCGAGCGTGAAGGCGTACAGCAGGTGCCGCCGGTCGGAGAGCTGGAAGCGGGCGTCGAACACGACCTGCACGACGGTGTCGCCGCGGCGCTCGGTGTGGACGTAGTAGCGGGTGCCGTCGCGGGTCAGGCGGGAGTCGTGGGGGCGGCCGTCGGCGGCGACGAGCCGGGCGTCCTCCCACACCGGCAGGCCGGGTGGCGGCGGCGTGTTCGAGCCCAGGAAGGAGCCGTGGGCGAAGTAGAAGACCCAGGAGCAGGCGGGCGGGCCGGGCACGGTGCCGTTGGCCGCACCCCAGGCCAGTTCGCTGCTGATCTGGGCCTCCTGGCCGCGGACGAGCACCGCGTAGGAGATGCCGCCGGCCAGGGCCAGCAGCGCGGTGATGACCAGCCCGACGCCGACGCCGAGGCGCAGCCGGGCCCGGCGCACGAGTGCCGCCTCCGGCGCCGGCCCGAGCGGGGTCCTCACAGCGCCCCGAGCCGGTAGCCGAGGCCGTGGACGGTGCGCACGACCGAGCGGCCGAGCTTGCGGCGCAGATAGTACACGTAGGTGTCCACAATGGACGCCGCCGCGGCCTCGTCGAAGACCAGCCGGCGCAGCTGCGAGCGGGAGTGCACGGCGCTCGGCCGGCCCGCGAGGACGCGCAGCAGCTCGAACTCGCGGGCCGACAGCGCGACCCGGGTGCCGTCGGGCAGCACCGCGTCCCGGGCGACCAGGTCCAGCCGGCCGCCGCCGACCCGCAGCACCTCGCTGGGGCCGGGGACGCGCCGGACCAGGGCCCGGATGCGGGCCGAGAGCTCGTCGAGGTCGAACGGCTTGACCAGGTAGTCGTCGGCGCCGGCGTCGAGGCCGGCGATGCGGTCGCCGACGGTGCCGAGCGCGGTGAGCATGAGCGCGCGGGCGAGCACCGCGCGCGACCGCAGCCGCGTGACCAGGGCGAGGCCGTCGAGGGCGGGCAGCAGGCGGTCGATCACCATGACGTCGTACTGCCGGGTGAGCCCTAAGTGCAGGCCCCGCTGGCCGTCGGGCGCCCGGTCGACGACGTACCCCTCGTCGACGAGCGTCTCGGTCACCATCTCGCTGAGCTCCTCGTCGTCCTCGACGACCAGGAGCCGCGGGGCTTCCACCTCACGCACACCATGACAATGGCACTCTTATGGGGCGACCGGAGAGTGATCGATGTCTCTTTGTTGAACGCTTGCGGAATCGACGATCTTCGTCTCCCGGCGATCGATCCACGTCAGGACCGGGGTCGTCATGATCGTGGTGACGAGCGCGACGAGCACCAGCACGGTGAACAGCGCCGGGCCGACGATCCCGGCCTCCAGGCCGACGTTGAGGGCGATGAGCTGCATGAGCCCGCGGGCGTTCATCAGCGTGCCGACGCGCAGGGCCACGACGTTCGGCTCACCGCGCACCCGGGCCGCGGCCCAGCAGGCGCCGAACTTCCCGGCGATCGCGACGACCACGCAGGCGACCGCGAACAGCAGTACGGCCGGATCACTGAGCAGACCGAACTCGGTGCGCAGGCCGGAAAACGTGAAAAACAGTGGAAGAAACACGATCGAGGCGATCGGCGTCAGCGTGGCGACCACCCGGTCGGTGCGCTCGGTGTGCGGCATGACCACGCCGGCCGCGAAGCCGCCGAAGACCGCGTAGAGGCCGATCACGTCGGTGTACCAGGCGACCAGGAACAGCAGGGCCACGGTGCCCAGGAGCCGGCCCCGGTCGCCGATCCGGTCGCTCGTCATGAGCGTGCCCGCGACCCAGCGGCCGCCGAGCCACAGCACCACGACGAACACGACCGCGCCGCCCGCGGTGACGATCGCGCCGCCGGGCTTGCCGGAGGCGAACGCGAGCACGACCGCGAGCATGATCCAGGCGGCCATGTCGTCGAGGGCGCCGGCCGCGAGGGACAGCGAGCCGTGCCGGGTGCCGTCGAGGCCGCGCTCGGTGATGATCCGGGCCAGCATCGGGAACGCGGTGATCGCCAGGGCGACGCCGACGAACACGGCGGTGATCGCGACCGAGGTGCCCGCCTTGCGCACCGGGGCCAGGCCGTCGGTGCAGTACACCAGCAGCGCGCCGAGCACCAGCGGCGCGCTCACGCCGGCGACGGAGACCGCGCCCGCAGTCCCGGCCAGGCGGGTCGGGCGGTGGCCGGCGAAGGAGTACCCGGCCTGGAACATGAACAGCACGAGGCCGATCTGCCCCACGACGTACAGCACCGGCAGCAGCGGCGCCGGGAAGAGCCAGTGCTCCGCGCCGGGCAGCAGCAGGCCCAGCAGCGAGGGCCCGAGCAGCACGCCGGCCAGCATCTCGCTGACGACGGGCGGCTGGCCGACCCGGCCCAGCAGCCACGACACGCCCTTGGAGAAGATCAGGATGACCGCGACGGCGATGAAGAAGGCGGGTGCGAGCTCGGTGGGTTTCACGGGCGTACCTCCTCGAAGAAGGCGGAGCACAGACGGGCCCGCCGGGCGTCGAACACCATGTAGGTGCCGAGGACGAGCTGGACGACGGACCGCCCGGCCCCGGCCCACCGGTCCCGCAGCGCCTGAGCGGCGAGGCGGAGCCGGCCCGGGACCGGGGCACCGGCGGGCGTGAGATAGGCGGGGCCGCGGCTGGGCAGCGAGCGGGTGTGCGCGACCGCCGAGCGCAGGGCGTAGCGCCGCAGCACCTCCCGCGTCGCCGCCCGCAGCATGACCGGGGCCGCGCCGCGGGCGGGACAGGCCCGGTTGGCGACGATGCCGTAGGGGATGAAGTGCGCGTCGCGCCGCGCCACCCGCAGCCAGCGATCGGGGTCGAAGGCGTCGTCGGCGGCGGGCCCGGTGCGCTGGAACGCCAGGTAGTTGAACAGCAGCACCGAGCCGGCCGGCAGCGTCACCCGGTCGTCGACCACGATCGGGGCCGACGTGATCCGGTGGGCGATGCCGAAGAGCGGGTGCACGCGCAGGGTCTCGTCGACCGCCCGGTCCAGGGCCGCGTCGTCGTCGGGGTCCGGGACCGCGCCCGGGTGCTGGGCGAGACTGAGCAGGATGTGGGCCATCGCCTCGGACATCTGCACGACGGCGGTGTTGAAGAACGCTCCCTGGAGGTACCACGCCGTCTCCTGCGCGCTGAACCCGGCCGGCAGCACCACCGGGCAGGTGCCGTCCTCGACGCGGCCGCGCAGGTAGCGGGTGAGGCGGTCGCGGCGGTCCATGTGGCGCAGCGCCGTGGCCTTGAGGGCGCTGACGACGTCGTCGGCGTTGGCGACGATCAGCTCGACGGCGCCCGGCGGCGGCCGCTCGGCGAAGACCAGCTCGTAGTAGACCTCGGCCCAGATCGGCATCATGAGGTCGCGCAGCCGCACGTGGCTGGTGCGGGCGGCCGGGAGCGTGTCGAGGCGGCGGCGGGTGGCCCGGGTGGCGAGATCGTCGGAGCGGGCGTGCGGGACGGCGAGGACCTGGCGGGTGGTGCGGGCGACGAGGCGGTAGCGCTCCCCCGGCTCGAGGTGCTCCTGGTGCATCTGCGGCCCGGGGGCGAGCCAGTACCAGAACAGGTCGGAGAGCCCGGCCCCGCGGCTGCGTCCGTCGGCGGCCGGGTCGGCGTACACCCGCTCGAAGTGCTCGGCGCCGACGAGCGGCCCCGGGATCGCGATGCCCTCGGCGCCGTTGACCCGCCGGAAGATCCACTCGCGCAGGCCGACGACGACCGTCGGCAGCCACCACGGCACCGTCGAGACCGCCACGGCGGCGACTGCGGCGGCGATCCACGTCATGGGCTCACGACCAGGTCCGGCGGCACAGCGGCGGGGGTGCGGACGCCGGCCAGGGCGAGGACGCGGTCGAGGTCCTCGGCGAGCGAGTCGAGGACCAGCCGCACGCCGTCCGCCCCGCCGGCCGCGAGCCCCCACAGGACCGGCCGCCCGACGAGCACGGCGTCGGCGCCGAGGGCGAGCGCGGCCAGGATGTCGGCGCCGCGCCGCACGCCGCCGTCGACCAGGACCGGCAGCCGCCCGCCGACGGCCTTGGCCACGGCGGGCAGCGCGTCGGCGGTCGCGACGGCGCCGTCGAGCTGGCGGCCGCCGTGGTTGGACACGATCAGGCCGGACACGCCGTGCTCCACCGCGAGCTCGGCGTCGGCCGGGTGCAGCACGCCCTTGAGCACGATCGGCAGCCCGGTGATCCCGCGCAGCCAGCCGATCGCGGCCCAGCCGAGCCCGGCGTCCATCGCGATGTCGCGCACCGCGCCCGCCGCGTCGCGCAGGTTCTCGCAGCACAGGCCGGCCGGGAGGTCGTGGAAGCCGTTGCGGTGGTCGCGCTCGCGGCGGCCGAACACCGGCGAGTCCACGCTCACCACGAGCGCCCGGCACCCCGCGGCCTCGACGCGGCGCACGAGGGCGGCCGTGAAGTCGCGATCGGGCTGGAGGTACAGCTGAAACCACCAGGGCCCGGCGACCGCCGCGATCGCCTCGACGGGCGTGGTCGCCGCCATGCTGACCACGTAGCCGGCCCCGGCCGCCGCGGCGCCGGCGGCGGTGGCGAGCTCGCCGTCGCGGTGGGCGAGGCGGTGGAACGCGGTCGGCGCCACCAGGATCGGCGCGCGCAGCTCGGTGCCGAGCAGCGTGGTGCGCAGGTCGCGCGGGCCGGTGGCGCGCAGGACCCGCGGCACCAGCCGCACCCGCGCGAACGCCTCCTCGTTGGCGCGCAGGGTCCGCTCGTCCCCCGCGCCGCCCTCGAAGTAGTCCCAGTGCGCGGGCTCCAGCGCGTCGCGGGCCCGGGCCCGCAGCTCAGCGAGCATCGAGCTGCCGCCCGATGAACGCGACGAGCGGCTGCACGTGTACGGCCTGCCGGTTCCACTCGTTCTCGAGGTTCTCGGCCAGATGGTGTACCGCCACAACCTCGCCGTCGCGATACACGCGCACGACGGGATGCAGGTAGGCCGCGTCGTGCGCCTGCCCCACCGTGTCCTGCGCGATCCGGCTCACGCTGATGTCGAACGGGTCGACCTGGTCGTGCTCGGGGCCGTATTCCAGCGTCGTGACGAACGCGAGGGGCACGGTGGGGCCGTCCCGGAAGTAGTCGACCGGCACCTCCTCGAGGTAGGCCACCTGGTCGTCGTCGACCGTCACCACGTCGGCGAGGATCGCGAACTGCTGCCAGAGCGCCGACGTGCGGTTGATCCGCGCGATGATGGCCTCGGTGATCGCCTCCGGCGTGGCCTTGAGGGTCGCCGCCGGCCACGGCGTGTCGTGGTGGCGCGACTCGAGGATCCGGTGCAGCGCCCGCACGCCGTAGCGGAAGCCGTGGATGAACCCGCTCGTCGACTTCTTGAAGTCGCGCTGCTGGGTGAGGGTGCCGGCGAAGTACAGGCCCGACACGTTCACCGACTCGAACGCCGAGGTCTGCTCGGGGAACCGGTCCCTGATGACCAGGGCGGGCCGGGCCGTCTCGTCGAAGATGGACGCGTCGAAGCGGAAGCCCGTGCAGGCCAGCACCCGGTCGTAGGACAGCTCCTTCTCGACCTCGTTCGCCCGCGAGAAGCTGAACGTCACCTTGAAGCGCTCGCCGTCACGCTCGATGCGCTTGACGTTGCCGTCGAGGATCGCGTTCGAGGACTTCAGCTGGTACGTGTCCAGGAAGTTGTTGTTCACCGCCCGCAGGTGCCCGACGTAATGCGTGCGCCAGGCCATCCGCACCGAGCTCGGTCCGGCGACGTGGATGACGGCCGTCGTCTCCATGAGCGCGTCGGCGGTCTCGAACGCCGAGTTGCCCTTGCCGATGATGAGCACCCGCTTGTCGAGGAAGTCCCGCGGGTCGACCGACATGTCGGCGTAGTTGTCGGCGAGCTCGTAGCCCTCGATCGGCGGCTCGTAGGTCTTCGACACCCCGGTCGCCACGATGACGCGCCTGGCGCTGAACGTCGCACCGCCCGCCTCGACCGTGAACGTCTCGCCGGCCCGGGCGACCCGGGTCACGCGGGCGTTGTAGCGGACCTTCACCTTCGTGCGCTCGGCATAGTCGGCCAGGTACTGCAGCATGACGTCGGCGGCGGGGAAGTACCGCTCGGTGTAGCGGGTGAAGAGCAGCTCCGGGTCGTCGCTGAGGATCGAGTTCCAGTCGACGCGCAGGTTGAGCTCCGGGTCCGTGGTCCCGGTGTGCGGCTTGTTGATGGAGATCAGCGTCCGGTGCCGCGGAAACCGGGTGAAGAACGCCCCGGGCCGCTCCGCGCCCTCCAGCACGAGGTAGTCGCGCCGCCCGTCGCGCTCCAGGTGCGCGGCGAGCTGCAGCCCGGCCGGGCCGGCCCCGATGATCAGATAGTCGAGCGTCACGACTGTCACCTTTCGAACTCCTCGACGACGTCGGCGGCGCGCCGCACGTCGTCCTCCAACGGCCGGTCCGGGTCGATCGGGGCTATGGCGGCGCCGAGCGCGTCCAGCAGCGCGGCGCTCGCCGGGGCGGTCGGGGTACGGGCGCCGACGTGGGCCGCCTGGCGCAGGCCGAGCGCGAGCGAGCCGACCAGGATCCGCAGCAGCCGGGCCTGGTCCAGGGCCCGCAGCGCCGCCTGCGTGCCAAGCGGCACGACGTCCTGGTTGTGCAGGTTGGTCGGCAGGCTCTGCATGCTGGCCGGCACGGCGTCGCGGCGGATCTCGGCGACGATCGCGGTCGAGGCCAGCTGCACCCCCTGCAGGCCGTGCTGCTGGCCGGGGCCGGCCGCCAGCATCGGCGGCAGGCCGGTGTTGCGGTGCGGGTCGACGAGCAGGTCGAGCTGGCGCTCGGCCAGGTTGCCGACCTGGGCGACGACCATCGACAGCAGGTCGGCCGCGAACGCGGCGGGCTGGCCGAAGAAGTTGCCGCCGTGCACGACGGCGTCGTCGGCCGGGAAGAACAGCGGGTTGTCGCTTACCGCGCCGAGGTCGGCCGCCACGACGCCGTCGACGTAGCGCAGCGCGTCCTCGGCCGCGCCGAGCAGCTGCGGCGCGCAGCGCAGGCTGTAGGGCTCCTGCAGCGGCCGCCGCCCGGACGGTGTCAGGCCGGCGGCGAACCCGCGCATCGCGGCGCCGACGGCGACGACACCCGGGTGCCCGTAGGCGCCGAGCAGCCGCGCGTCGAGGAACTGCGGGTCGCTGCCGAGCAGGTCGGCCAGCAGGCAGGTGAGCCGCTGCACGCCCCGGTGGGCCGAGCGGGTCGCGGCCAGCGCGAGCGCGGCCGCGGCGGTGGTGAGCGAGGTGCCGTTGACGAGCGCGAGCGCGTCGCGGCCGTCGAGGGGCAGCGGCTCCAGCCCGGCCCGCCGCAGCGCCTCGGCCGCCGGGAGCCGCTCGCCGCCGACGTACGCGTGGCCGCGCCCCCGCAGCGCCTGGGCGGCCGCGCCGAGCGGGATCAGGTCGCCGCTGGCCCCGACCGAGCCGTAGCGGGGCATGGCCGGGACGAACGTCGTCGCGAGCGCGGCCGTGAGCGCGTCGATGACGTGGGGCGACACCCCGGAGGCGCCCCGGGCGAGGGACCAGGCCCGCACCAGCAGCGTCGCCCGGGCCACCGCCGGGTCGATGTCGGGGCCGTGCCCGGCGCCGAGGTGGGCCAGGGTGTTGTCGGCCTGGTCGCGCAGGTCGGCCCGGCCTGCGTAGCCGACGAGCGCGCCGAAGCCGGTGGTGCTGCCGTACACCGCGCGGTCGTCGCCGAGCACCTTGGCCAGGAAGATGCGCCCCGCCGCGACCTGCTCCCGCACCGCCTCGCCCGCCGTGACCCGGATCGGTCCGCGGGCCGCGAGGAGGTCGGCGACCCGCAGCGGGGCCCCGAGGTCGACCGGCTCGGTGGCAACGTGGTTCATGGGTGGGGACGCTAGAGACCGATTCTCAGAGGCCTCTGAAATCGTCTCGTTACGGTCCGCCGCATGACGCTGGACTACCTCATCATCGGCGCCGGGCCGGCCGGGCTGCAGCTCGCCGCCCTGCTGGAGCGCGACGGCCGCGACTACCTGGTGCTCGAGGCCGGCGCGGCGCCGGGAACGTTCTTCGAGACCTACCCGCGGCACCGGACGCTCATCTCGATCAACAAGATCTGGACGGGCTCGGAGGACCCCGAGTTCAACCTGCGCTCCGACTGGAACTCGCTGCTCAGCGACGACCCGGAGCTGCTGTTCAAGCACTACACCCGGCGGTACTTCCCCAAGGCCCCCGACCTCGTGCGCTATCTGGCGGACTTCGCCGAGCGCACCAAGGCGAAGGTCCGCTACAACGCCCGCGTCACCCGGGTCGCCCGCGCCGGTGAAACATTCACGGTCGACGCCGACGGTGCGACGTTCAGCGCCAGGCGCGTCATCGTGGCGACAGGCGTCTCGCAGCTCTACGTCCCGCCGATCCCGGGCGCCGAGCTCGCGGAGCGCTACGACACGGTGAGCGTCGACCCGGACGACTTCACCAACCAGCGGGTGCTCATCATCGGCAAGGGCAACTCCGCCTTCGAGACCGCCGACGCGCTCGTCGAGACCGCCGCCGTCATCCACGTCGCCGGCCCGCACTCGGTGCGGCTGGCCTGGCAGACGCACTACGTCGGGCACCTGCGGGCGGTGAACAACAACTTCCTGGACACCTACCAGCTCAAGAGCCAGAACGCGGTGCTGGACGGCACGGTCGAGCGCATCGAGCGGCGGGCCGGCGGCGGCCTGCGGATCGACTTCCGCTACGCGCGGACCGTGGAGCAGCTGCGGCAGCTGGAGTACGACCGGATCATCCTGGCCACCGGCTTCCGCTTCGACGCCGCCATCTTCGACGAGACGGCCCGGCCCGCCCTGGTCATCAACGACCGGTTCCCCGAGCAGTCATCCGCGTTCGAGTCGGTGAACGTCCCGGGCCTGTACTTCGCCGGCACCCTGACCCAGCAGCGCGACTTCAAGAAGTCGACGAACGGGTTCATCCACGGCTTCCGCTACGGCGTGCGGGCCCTGCACCGCATCCTCGGCCTGCGCCACCACGGCACCCCGTGGCCGGCGACGCCGCTGGAGCCCACGCCCGACGCGATCGCGGACGCCGTCATCGCCCGCATCAACGTCACGTCGGCGCTGTGGCAGCAGTTCGCGGTCCTCGCCGACGTCGTGCTCGTCACCGCCGCCTCGGCCGCCTACCTGCCGGAGGTGCCGGTGGCCTTCCTGCGCGACGGCGGGCTCGGTGACGTGCCGCTGGCCTTCGTCACGACGCTCGAATACGGCCCCGATCACGACACCGTCGACCCGTTCGACATCACCGTGCCGCGCATCGCCGAGAACGATGCGGCCGCCGCGCACGACGCCAGCTACCTGCATCCCGTCGTGCGGGTCCATCGCGGTGGGGCGGTGGTTGCCGAGCACCATCTCGCCGAGAACCTCGAGAACCATTGGGACCTTCCCGCGGTACACCAGCAGCCGTTGTCGTCGTTCATCAAGCACGTGCTCGCCGATGCCGGCTGAGATCTGGCCCCAGCCGGTGCTCGACCTGCTCGCCACCGGCGACGACCGGCCGGTGTTCGAGGACGGCGAGCGGGTCGTGACCGCCTTCGAGATGGCCGGCCTGGTGCGGCGGATCGCGGCCGGGCTGCGGGCGGCCGGCGCGGGACCCGGCACCGCGGTGGCGCTGAGCCTCGGCGTGACGGCGGAGGCGTTCGCGGCGAACCTGGCCGCATTCACGGTCGGCGCCACCGTCTCCGGCCGCTCGTTCGACGCCGGCGAGCTGCTGATCGCCGAAGCCCAGCTCGCGGCGCTGCTGGCGACGCCCGACGACGGCCGCCCGCTGCTCGCCGCCGGCCGCCCGGCCGACGTGGCCCGGCTGACCTGGACGAGCGGCAGCACTGGGCAGCCGAAGGGCTGCGCGCAGACCTACGCGGCGATGAGCGCGGCCTGGGCACCCTACCCGGACCGGTGGCCGCCGGCGATCGCGGAGCTGGCCCCGCGGCTGCGCCGATACCTCGTGTTCGGCTCCCTGTCGAGCCAGGTGATGCTCGAGTACGGCATCCTGACCCTCGCCGCCGGAGGGACGCTCGTCGCCGCCCGGCCGCCCGGCTTCCCCGGCATGATCGAGCGCCACCGCGCCACCGGCAGCGTCATCACCGTGGGCCGGCTGCATCAGCTGGTCCGGTCGCAGCGCGCCGACCCGGCCGACCTGTCGACGCTGCGCGCGCTGATGGTGTCCGGCTCGCCCCTCGAACCGGCCCGGCTCGCGGAGACGCTCGACGTGCTCGGCCCGGTCGTGTTCCACGGCTACGGGCAGACGGAGACCGGCATGATCGCCATGGCGACGCCCGGCGAGATGCTCGCCGATCCCCGGGTCCTGTCCTCGGTCGGGCGGCCACCGGACGTCCACGACATCGACATCCGCGACGGTGAGCTGTACGTGCGCACAGCGGCCCAGGCTTCGGGCTACTGGAACGACCCGGCCGAGACCGCCGACGTCTTCCGGGACGGCTGGGTCCGCACCCGCGACCTCGCGTCGCTCGACGACCGCGGCTACCTCCACCTGTCCGGCCGGGCCCGGGACGTCATCATCGTGCAGGCCAACCTGGTCTACGCCGGCCCGATCGAGCGCGTGCTCGGCAGTGACCCGGCCGTGGCCGAGGCCTACGTCGTGGGCCGCCCCGACGACGAGACCGGCGAGGCGGTGCACGCGTTCGTCGTCCCGGCCCCCGGCGCGATCCCCGACGTCGCCCGGCTGTCCGATCGCGTGGGCCGCGCGCTCGGCGAGGCCGCGGTCCCCCGGTCGATCCACGTCATCGCCGAGGTCCCGCTCGCGCCGAGCGGCAAGCCCGACAAGCGCGCGCTGCTCGCAGGGTGACCACAGCTGCCGGCGCTGTCCGCGGTACGCCGGGCGGCCCCGGTGGCGACGCACCGTGTGCTCAGTGCTCGTCGAAGCGGAGCAGAGCGTGGCGGGCCTCGTGGCGGGCGCGGCGGCGGTCCTGGCGGCGGAAGTGGAACCACTCGCGGTAGCCGTGGCTCTCGCGGCGCCGCATGTTGAAGGCCGCGGTGCCTGACCAGTGGCAGACGCCGTGGCGGGCGCCGGGCTGCGGGCGCACCGGTGTGGTGTCGCGGGGCAGGGTGCAGGGGGTCCAGCGGTGGTCGTGCACCGGGACGCATGTCGATCCGGGTGCGTCGACGACCTGCACCCACCAGGGTCGGGTCTTGTCGGTTCGGCTCATGGACGGGCACCTTCCGGCTCCGTGCAGCCCCGGTCCGGGGCCGTCACTAGATCGGGTGCATCGCCATCACCTCCATGGATTCGACTCGCTCAACGATATCGTGCGCCCCGGCCCGGCCCGGTGTGTCCTCAGGCGGAGACCACGCCGTGGCGGTACGCGTACACGACCGCCTGCACCCGGTCGCGCAGGCCGAGCTTGGCCAGGATGCGCGAGACGTACGTCTTGACCGTCTCCTGGCTGATCACGAGCCGGTCGGCGATCTCCCGGTTCGACAGGCCCTCGGCGATGAGGCGCAGCACCTCCAGTTCGCGCGGGGTCAGGGCGTCATCGGCGGGTGAGGGGCCGGCCGGGCGGATCCGGGCGGCGTAGCGGCCGACGAGCTGACGGGTCACGTCCGGGTCGAGCAGGGCCGCCCCGGCCGCCACGGTCCGGATGCCCTGCAGGAGGTGGGTGGCGGGGGCGTCCTTGAGCAGGAAGCCGCTGGCCCCGGCGCGCAGGGCCGCATAGACGTACTCGTCAAGGTTGAACGTCGTCACCACGAGCACCTTGACGGGGTCGGTGACCGCCGCACCGGCCAGCCGGCGGGTCGCCTCGATGCCGTCCAGGACCGGCATGCGCACGTCCATCACGACCACGTCCGGGCGCAGGGCGCGGGCCAGGTCGACAGCGGCCCGGCCGTCGGCGCACTCGCCGACGACCTCCAGGTCGGGCTGGGCGTCGATGATGGTGACGAAGCCGGTGCGGATCAGGACCTGGTCGTCGCAGACCAGCACCCGGATGGGGGCGCTCATGACGGGATGCGGGCGCGGACCGCGAAGCCGCCGCCGTCGCGCGGGCCCGCGCTGAAGTCGCCGCCCTGCTGGAGGACCCGCTCGCGCAGCCCGGCCAGGCCGTGGCCGCCGCCCTCCGGGACGGTGCCGGCGCGGGCCGGGCCGTCGGTCGTGATCTCCACGGTGGTCTCCAGCTCCGTGCGGTGCACGCGGACGGCGGTGGGCCGCCCGTGCGCGTGTTTCAGGGCGTTGGTGAGGGCCTCCTGCACCACCCGATACACGGTGATGCCGCCCGGTCCCGGCGGCCCCGTCTCGGTGAGCTGCACGGGCTGGCCGGCGTCGCGGGTCTGCTCGACCAGCTGCCGCAGGTCGGAGTGGTCCGGGTTGAGGACGTCGAGCAGGGTGCGCAGGTCCGCTATCGCGCGGCGGCCGGTGTCGGTGACCGCGGTGAGCGTCCGGTCGAGGCGCTCGGGGGCGGCGGTGAGGTACCGCGCCGACTCCGCCTGCACCACCATCGCCGTCACGTGATGGGTGACGACGTCGTGCAGCTCGCGGGCGATGCGCGTGCGCTCGGCGGCGCGGGCGGTCTCGGCGGCGTGCCGGCGGCGCTCGGCCTCGGCGGCCCGGTTCAGGCGCAGCCAGGCGCCGGTGCCCCAGGCCAGTGCCATGCCGAAGTAGAAGGTCGCGAAGCCGGCCACGCCCTCCGTGGACCCGCGGCGGTCGAGGAGCACGGCGAGTACGAGAAACGCCGCAGTGGTGATCGTGATCGTCAGGCGGCGGTGCCGGTCGAGGTGGGTGCCCGCGCTGAACAGGGCGATGGGCAGGGCGCTCCCGGCGACGGTGTGGTAACCGTGCAGCTGGTCGACGGCGAAGCCCAGGCCCACCAGCGCCAGGGCGACGGCGGGCCGGCGACGGCGGGCGGCCAGCGGGAGGGCCTCCAGGGCGATCACGGCCACCGCGAGCGCGTCGAGCGACCGGTCGGGCACCCCGCCGACCTGGGTGCCGTGGCTGTCGACCGCCGGGATCAGCGACAGGGCGGCGAGGAGCAGCCCGAACGGCAGGTCCCGGACCGTGACGTCGAGCCGGCGCCACCGATCGATCATCGGGTGAGCGTAGCGCCGGCCTCGCTGCCGGCCGGACGGCGGCTGCGGCGCGGCGTGATGCGCCCGCGGCGGTGGGCCAGCCACAGGAAGACGGCGGCGGTGAGCAGACCGGCGGCCAGCGCATACAGGCTGCCCTCGGGGCCGAAGCCGCCGCCGGTCAGCGCGGCCGGGCCGGACATGGTGGAGCGCAGCAGGCCGTCCGGGCCGCCGGTGCCGGACACGTCGGTGCCGAAGATGCCGCCCTCGGCGAAGTTCCAGCCGATGTGCAGGCCGATCGGGACCCAGAGGGTGCGGGTGGCGGCGTACGCGGCGCCGAGCATCGCGCCGGCCTCGACCGCGACGGCCAGGGCGCTCCAGACGGTGGCGTGCGGGTTGGCGATGTGCGACAGGCCGAACAGCAGCGAGGACAGCACGAGCGCGACCCAGGTGCCGGCCCGGTCCTCGACGATGCGGAAGATGATGCCGCGGAACAGCAGCTCCTCGGTGACGCACGCGGCCAGGGCGAACCCGAACAGCGCCACCGCCCCGCTCACGCTGCCGCGGCCGGCGACCGTGTAGCCGTCCAGGAACGCGATGTTCACGATGACGGCCGCGAACAACCCCGCCCCGATCACGAACCCCTGGGCCAGCCGGGGACCGGCCGCCCGCAGGCTCAGCTCGTCGACCGGGCGGTGCTCGGTGCGGCGCACGATCCAGGCGTAGGCCAGCAGCAGCAGCAGCACCGCGGTGGCCGCGCCGAGCCCGAGGGTCAGCGGCACGTTCCAGTCCGCCGCCGTGACGGCCGCGCTCCCGGCGAGCGCGACCGCCGCGACGACTACGAGTTGCAGGATGAGACGCATGCGCCGAACGGTATTGCCGGGCCGGGGGCGCGGTCGTCACCACACGGTGGACAGTTGCGGTAGCTCGCGCGGGGGATGCCCCGTTACCAGCGCTGCACTGTCGCGCCGGAGTTGCGGGTGATGCGCTCGGCGCTGGTGTGGTGGAACACCGACGACACCGCGACGCGGCCCGGCCCGATCAGGCGCAGCCACACGTTGCGCTGGCTGAACGACGAGCGCCACGACACCGTACCGGCGCCCCGCGGATACTCCAGGTGCAGGTGCATCTGGACCGACACGTCGCGGTACAGCAGCGCGCCCGGCTGCACCAGGATGGTCTCCCCCGGCGCGAGGTCGCGCAGGAACGTGTTGCCCGGCGAGTGCAGCAGCAGCAGGCCGGGGCTCTGCTGCGCCGAGAACAGGTCGCCGAACTGCCCGAGCGGATAGTGGGTCTCGCGGTCGTCGCCGGAGCCGGTGTCGTACCAGACGCCCGTCGGCTGCCAGGTGTAGGTGACGTTCCCGGTGGCCGTGAGGAACCGGTGCTCGCGCGTCCACATCGTGCGGCCCGGCATCAGCGGCAGCGCGATCAGCTCGCCCGGCCGGTCACCGGACAGCGCGACCCGCCCCGGGCCGCGGGCCTCCACCATGATGAGCGGCAGCCCGGACAGCATCCGGTTCCAGCCGCCGGACAGCGACGTGTTGCCCAGCTGGATGCCGGGCTCGGTCCACAGCAGCGCGTGGTGCGCGAAGTAGATCCACTCGGGGCCCATCAGCGTGAAGTCCGCGACGGGGACGTACTTGCCCTCGATCTGGACCCGCGACTGCCCGAACTGGATCCGGGCGAGGTCCTTGATCGGGGGCTGCTCGATCCAGCCGGAGCGGGTCACGACCTGGCGGATGTCGAGCGCGGCGCCGCAGCTCGGGCAGGACGGGCCGGCGGGCGGGTGAGGCATGCGGCAGTACCGGCAGACGGTGTACCCCTCGGGGACGGCGCTCATCGTCACTCCGCGTGGTGGTGGACGTACATCGACTGGATGCCGACGCGGCCGGGGCCGGTCATCTCGGCGAGGTACATGCCGCGCCGCATGAGGCCGGTCTTGACCGGCATCTGGACCGCCTGCATGCCGACCGACGCGTCCTTGTAGAGGAAGCCGCCCGGCTCGACGAGGATCTTCTCGCCGGGGCGCAGGAAGCGCTCGAAGACGTTGCCGTAGCCGTGCAGCACCAGCAGCCCCGGTGCGGCGGTGGTCACGAACCGGTCGAGGTACATGCCGTTGCCACCGTGCAGCACGTTGGCCAGGCCCTGGATGCGGATGAAGTCGTACCCGATCGTGTGCGTGGCGAGCAGGAACGCGTGCCCGCGCACGTCGATCTCCATGCCCGGGTGCAGCGGCAGCACCACGAGCTCGCCGGGCGAGTCCCGGGAGAACGCGACGCGCCCGGGGCCGTGGGCGAGGGTCAGCACGAACGGCATGCCCCCGAAGACCCGGCGCATCCCGCCGCCGGTCGGCATCGCGACAACCGGGGTCGCCTCGTCCTTCCAGAGCAGGACGTGATGCTCGAAGTACACCGCGTCACCGGGCGCGAGGGCCATGTCGATGACGGGCACCAGCTCGCCCTCGACCTGCGCGACCGAGTTGGAGAACCGGAACTCGGTCATGTCCCGCAGCCGGGGCGCCTCGCGCCAGCCCGAGTCGCTCACCAGGTTCGCCACGTCGAGCGGCGCGCCGCACGTCATACAGGAGGTGGCGCCGGGCGCATTCTGCAGCCGGCACCACTGGCATTCGATCCGCTCCACACGGCGGACGCTAATGCTCTTTCCTGAGAAAACGCCTTACTCGGCGGGTTGCGCTTCCCGTTCGTCCTCGTGCGAGGTGCGCTGGGCCGGGAGCAGCTCGCCGGCGACGGCCCCGCTCTCGTAGTCCTGCCCGGCGTCGACCTGTGGCTGGCCCACCCACAGGGCCCGCATCTGCTGCTGCATGAACGAGGTCAGCCGCGAGCGGTACTCCTGGTCGAAGCGCTCCAGGGCCTCGATCTGCTGCTGCAGCGCCTGCCGCTTCGAGGTCAGCCCGCCGACGACGTCCTCGTAGATCTGCTCGGCCCGCTGCTTGATGTTGTACGCATTGTCCTCGGCCTCGCGCACGATGTCCTCGGCGCGGGCCTGGGCGTCGGCGAGTACCTCTCCGGCGTTGCGCTCGGTCTCCCCGGCGTAGGCCTCGGCCTCGCGGGCGATCTTCTCGGCGGCCGCCCGGGCCCGCCCGAGGATCTTCTCGGCCTCGTCGCGCAGCGCGCCCGCCTGGGCCTGCGCCTCGGAGACGATCTGGCCGGCGCTGGCGTGGGCCTGGGCCTGGATCTGGTCGGCCTCGGCGATCGCCGTGTTGATGTGCTCCTCGGCGGTGCGCTGGGCCATGGTGAGCACGGCGAGCGCCTTCGCCTGGTCGTCGCCGCCGCCCTGCTGGGGCATGACGCCGGGCGCCATGCGGTCGTCGTACTGGCGCATCGCGTTCTGCGTCATGTCCCTTGTCCTCTCACCGAATGCCTCGCGCACAGTACCTGAGATACGTCGGCCCGCGGTACCGCCGAATCGCCGTAACCAGGCCCGAAGCCTCGGGGTTTGTCGGATTTTCGAAATTCGGCCCGTCCGGCCGGTCGATGGCGATCACTACGCCCGGTCCGGATGATCGATGCGTGCAGGTGATCCCCGTCGCCTTCCGCGGCGAACGCGCCGTCTCCGCCCCCCTCACCATCGGCCAGCTCAACGTCGCCAAGTGGCTGGCCGGCAGCCCGAACTCCCCGGCGGCGCTGCTCGACCAGCGGCTCCCGGTCCCGCCCGGCACGCCGCTGCCCGCCGTCGTGGCCGCCCTCGGCGCGCTGCTGAGCCGCCACGAGGGCCTGCGCAGCCGCTACACCATGGGTGACCCCGGCGAGCAGCGCGTCCTCGCGGCCGGCGAGGTGGTGCTGCGCGTCCTGCCGGCCACCGAAAAAGACCGTCTGGCCGACCTCGGACGCGCCGATCCGCTCGATGTGGCATCCGATCCGCCGGTACGTTTCCTCGCCGCCGGCACCGCGGAGTGCATCACCGACCTGGTGGCCGTCTACTCCCACCTGGTCGTGGACTTCCAGGCGCTCATGGTCGTGCACCGCGAGTTCGCGGCGCTGCTGCGCGACCCGGCGGCCCGCCTCGACGCCGTCGTGCAGCAGCCGGTGGACCGCGCGCACGCGGAGCGGCAGCCCAGCCGTCGCCGCCGCCAGGAGCAGGCCATGCGCCACTGGTCCCGGCACCTGCGCGCCGCGCCCGCCCACCTCTACGCCCGGCCGCGGGCCACGCCGGGCCCGGGCTCGGGCGCGTGCGGCATGTCGTCGCAGGCGGCCGCCCAGGCCCTCGACCACATCGCCGCCCGCACCCGGGTGAGCCGCCCCACGATCGTGCTCGCCGCGTGGTGCGCGCTGCTGCATCGGCGCACGGGGTACGACACCTGCCGTTTCGTGATGCTCTCGGCGAATCGCTTCGAATCCGATTTACGGGACTTCGTGGGCAGCCTGGCCCAGTCGACGTTCGTGGCGGTCGAGGTCGCCGGCGCCGGCTTCGACGAGCTGGTCCGGCGCACCTTCGGGGCCGTGCTCCAGGCCGGCGTGAACGGTGCATACCACGTGTATCGGCAGAGCGAGGGCACCCGGGCCGTGATGGCCGAGCGCGGCCTGGCCCCGAGCTTCGAGCCGCTGTTCAACAGCAGCGTGGTCGACACCCGCGGCTTCGACGCCCCACCGCCGCGCACCCCGGCCCCGACCGACCTCGCCTGGGCCGACCTGCCCCCGACGAACATCCTGCTCCGCTTCGACCTCGGCCAGATCGACGACACCGTGGTGGCCCGCGTCTGGACCGGCGACACCGGCCGGGTGACCCCGTCGGAGGCCCGCGAGCTGCTCCTGGCGCTGGAGCGCCTCCTGGTCGCGGCGGCCGCCGCGGACCTCGACCCGGCCGGCGTCACCGCGGCGCTGGGCCTGGAGCCGATCGAGCGCCCGCCGGGCTGGCACCTGATCGACGGCTGCTGGGTCGACCTGGCCGAGGTCCAGCGGCTGCTGGACGACGCGCTCGGCCCGGGCGCCGCCCGCCTGTCCGGCCCGGACCTGACCGCCCACCTCGCCGACCCGGCCCTGACCCCCGAACTGGCCCACGAGCGCTGCCTGTCCCTCCTACCGGGCCGCCACGCCGCCATCACCCCCCGCCGCTACGTCGTGGAGCCGCAGGACGCCTGACGCCTGGATGCCGGCCGCCGGGACCGGCGGGCTGCCGCGCCATTGACCGGACCACTCCTGCGGGCATGGCTGCGGGCGGCACCCACTTCGACGCGCCGATCCACTGGGTGACCGGACGGGACGGCGAGGACGTCGCCCAGGTGCTGGCGAAGCGGCTGATCGCGCCGGCCGTCGTCATCGACCGCGCGGCCGACGCCGCCGCCGACCCCGGGTACCTCCTCGAGATCGACGACGTCAAGGCATGGGAGCGCGAGCACGGCGCGCTGCCCGACGGGGGCTGGCTGCTGTACCGCACCGGCTGGGACGCCCGCGGTGACGACGACGCCGCGTACCTCAACGCCGGCAACACCCCCGGCATCTCGCCCGAGTGCGCGCGCTGGCTGGCCACGCAGACCCCGATCGCCGGGCTGGGCGTGGAGACGGTCGGCACCGACGCCGGGGCCGCGCACTCCTTCGACCCGCCGTTCCCGTGCCACTCGTTCCTGCTCGGCGCCGGCAAGTACGGCCTCACCCAGCTGCGCAACCTCGACCGCCTCCCGGTCACCGGCGCGGTCATCGTGGCCGGCCCCCTGCCGATCGTCCGCGGCTCGGGCAGCCCGGCCCGCGTCCTGGCCCTGGTCGAGCGGTGAGCCCCGGCACCGCGACGGTCAGCCGGAGGATCGGCGAGGCCCTGGCCGCCACCGGCGTCGACACGTGCTTCGGGGTGGTGGGCAGCGGCAACTTCCACCTCACCAACGCCCTCGTCGCCGCCGGCGCCACATTCGTCGCGGCCCGGCACGAGGGCGGGGCGGCGGTCATGGCCGACGCCTACGCCCGCACGTCCGGCAACCTGGGTGTGCTGAGCCTTCACCAGGGGCCCGGGGTGACGAACGCGCTGACCGGGATCGCCGAGGCCGCGAAGAGCCGCACGCCGATGGTGGTCCTCGCGGCCGACACCGGGGCCGCCGGCGCGCGCTCGAACTTCCGGCTCGACCAGGCGGCGCTCGCGGCCGGGATCGGTGCGGCCTACGAGCGGGCGGCCACCCCGGCCTCGGCGGTCGAGGACGTGCTGCGGGCGGTGCGCCGCGCCCGCACCGAGCGGCGCACAGTGCTCGTGAGCCTGCCATTGGACGTGCAGAATGCCGAGGCCCCGGATTCGGTACCGCGAGCCGAAGCGCCGCCACCGGTACACCTGGCGCATCCGGCGTCGGTCGACGCGCTGGCCGAGCTCATCGCCGCCGCGCACCGCCCGGTCTTCATCGCCGGCCGCGGGGCCCGCCACCCCGGCGCCGCGGCGGCCATCGAGGCCCTGGCCGAGCACTGCGGGGCGCTGCTCGCCACGTCGGCGGTGGCCAAGGGGCTCTTCAACGGCAGTCCCTGGTACCTCGACGTCGCCGGCGGCTTCGCCTCGCCCGCGGCGGCCGAGCGCATCGCGGGTGCGGACGCGGTCGTCGCGTGGGGCTGCGCGCTGAACATGTGGACCACCCGGCACGGCCGGCTCATCGCGCCCGGCGCGGCGGTGGCCCAGGTCGACGTCGACCCCGACGCCCTGCACACCGGGCTCGGCGTGCTGGGCGACGCGGCCGCGACGGCCACCGCGGTCCTGGCCGCGCTGAGCGCCCGCGGCCCGGCGGCGACCGCCTACCGGGCCGAGCCGCTGCCCAGCGTCCGCTGGCGCGACGAGCCGTTCGACGACCGCACCGGCGACGGCCGCATCGACCCGCGGACCCTGTCGATCGCGCTCGACGACCTGCTGCCGGCCGCGCGCACGGTGAGCGTCGACTCCGGCAACTTCATGGGCTACCCGTCGATGTACCTGTCGGTGCCCGACGCCGCCGGCTTCTGCTTCACCCAGGCGTTCCAGTCGATCGGCCTGGGCCTGGCCACCGCCATCGGCGCCGCCGTGGCCCGCCCCGACCGGCTGGCCGTCGCGGCCCTCGGCGACGGCGGGTTCCTGATGGGCATCGCCGAGCTGGAGACCGTCGTGCGCCTCGGCCGCCCGATGGTCATCGTGGTCTACGACGACGCCGCCTACGGCGCGGAGGTCCACCACTTCGGCCCCGGCGGCCACCCGCTCGCCACCGTCACGTTCCCGGACACGGACCTGGCCGCGATCGCCCGCGGCTACGGCTGCGCAGGCGTCGTCGTGCGCACCCGGCCGACCTGGCACCGGTCGGCGAGTGGCTGCACGGCCCCCGCGACCGCCCGCTGCTCATCGACGCGAAGGTCACCGCCGACCGCGGCGCCTGGTGGCTCGACGAGGCGTTCCGCGGCCACTGACAACTCCTCACAGCATGACCTCCGTCCTTTGCGGACGATGATCGGCAGTGTCGACCACGCGGAAGGGCGAGCAGCCACCATGGATCGTGCCGGACGGGTTGTGGGACCGGATCGGGTGCGGGCGGTGCTGCCGAGCGTGGCGGACCCGTTGACATAATGCATCGTCATGAGCGAATGGCATGGTCGTCGACCGACCCGGGCCGGGGCCGGTTCCGGGTCGACCGGCGGTGCCCGGCGGGGTCGCGGCGGCCCGGACGGCCCGTTCGTGGGCTGGGCCGACGGTCCGCTCTGCGGGCTCGACATCAAGACGACCGGCGGTGACCTGGAGACGGCCCGGATCGTCGCGATCGCCCTGGCCTTCGTTGGCGACAAGACGCCGATCGCCAATCTCGACGTCCTCGTCGATCCTGGTGTCCCGATTCCGGCCGAGGCGAGCGCGGTGCACGGGATCACCACCGCGCAGGTCCGCGCCCACGGGCTGCGGCCGGCGGAAGCGCTGCAACAGCTGGCCAACCGGCTCGGCGGTGCCTGGGGGTCCGGCCGGGCGGTGATCGGCTTCGACATCGCCCCCGCTCTCACCGTGCTGGACCGTGAGCTGCGGCGGCATCTGGGCGCCGGCCTCGCCGTGACCGGCCCGGTCGTCGACCCGCACGTCATCGACCGGACCCTGGAGCGCCGCGAAGGCGATCGGAGCTTGGCTGCGACGTGCCGGCACTACCACGTCCGCCACGGCGCGGACCACGACCCGGTGCAGGACGCGCTCGCCGCCGCACGACTGGCGTGGCGCCTGGCCAAGCGGCATCCGACCGAGGTCGGCCGCCCGACCGCGGCAGCACTGCACCGTGCGCAGATCGACTGGACCCGCACGGCGGCCGGCAGTGCCGCTGCCGACGCGGTCGACGGCGCCTGGCCGATGCGGCCCTACGTCGTCACCGACACCCGTGACCAGAAGGTCATCAAGGCGATCCACCACAAGATCCGCACCGACTGGGAGCACAGCCTCCGGACCAAGGGCCCGCAACCGTTCCGCCCCGAACTCCACATCGTCAACGACACCCGGGACGCGCATCCCTACTTCACGTCGATCCGCGTCCTGGCGAACAACATCGGACACGACGACTCGTTTTCTGTCGCGCTGATGGGCGCGCTGGCCAACTCGATGGCCGCCGACCGCGTGGTCGTCGCGTGGGAGCCACATGCGCTGGAACTGTCGACGTCGGACTTCCGGACGTCGGCGCCCCGCTCACCCGCCGGCCGTGAGCGGACCCTGATGGTTGTCGACCTGGTGAGCGGGCGGCTCGTCCGGTGGGCCAGATACCCGTACACCTCCGAGCGCGTCCATCCCGGCGACCGTCACCCGTTCGAGTGGGGGCGACCGGCGGTGGCCGATCGACCCACCGAGCCGCTGCCCGAGGTCATCGGGGATCTGGTCCGGACATGGCGCGAGCCCCCGCGCAGCCCGCAGGACCATTTCCACTGGATCTCCGAGTTCCGGCGGATGACCTACGACGTCACGGACGCTGTCCGGCCGCGGTGATCCGGGCTCCGGGCGGCGCAGCGGCCGGATCGGCAGCACCGCCCAGTCGTAGACCCGTTCCCCTTCAGTGCTCGCGGATCCGGGCGTTGCGAGCTGCGATCGCTCCGGCGGATTCGGGGCAGATCATGGGCAGACCGAACTTCTCGGTCTCGATCTGGATGCGCTCGGCGGTGGGGCGGAAGCTGCGCTCGTATTCGACAAACGCACTCTCGATGTCGCCACCGCTACGGCGGAATGCGTCATACAGTGCGGTTGCGCCGAGGATGGCGACGGAGCCGCCCATACCGGCGGCGGGCGAAGGGCAGTACGCGGCATCGCCGACGAGCGCGACCCGCCCGGACGACCAGGACGGCAACCGGTTCTGGCACAGCTTGTCGAAGTAGAAGTTGTCGGCATTGAGGGCCGCGTCGAGAACATCGGTGAACGGCTTGCCGGCATCGGCGAACTGGCCGCGGAGGATCTGCTTCTGCTCGTCGATGTCGTGATAGTCGTAGGCGATCTCCTGGTCGGAACGGAAGATGAAGACGACGTCGGTGGTGTTCTCGTAGGAGTTCACCAGCAGCGTCCGGCCGGGCGTGTTCTGGATTCGTGACGTCCAGGGCGGGATGAACGTGCCGTCCACCACGGTGACCGACGTGTAGTGGTGCAGGAAGTGGCTGTAGTCCGTCTCGGGCCCGAACCAGAGCCGGCGGACGTTGGAGTGGTTGCCGTCGCATCCCAACACCATCGTGAACTCGCGGTCCGGACCGTTGCGGAACGAGGCTCGGACACCCTCGGCGGCGGCGGTGAGCTCGGTGACGGAGTCGTCGAAGATCACTTCGACGGCGCCCTCGGTCTCGGCGAACAGGATCGCGAGGAGGTCGTCGCGGTGGATCTCGAGGTCGTCGTGGCGGTGGACCTCGAACGCGTCGATGACGATGGTCTCGGCCGTGGGCTCCGGTGCCATCTTCGCGATGGGCGCGCCGTCGATGTCGGCGAACTCGGTGGTGCGCGGCGGGAGCGCCTTGGCCCGAACGGCGGCGGCGATCCCCATCCGCTCGAAGATCGCCATCGCGTCGTTGCGGAGGTCGACCGGCGTGCCGCCCTTGCGCAGGCCCGTTGCGTTCTCGACAACGGTGACGTGATACCCGAGGCGCTGCATCCAGATCGCCGTCGTCAATCCTGCGAAGCTCGCCCCTGAGATCAGTACCCGTCCCGGCTGCTTCTTCGTGACCATTTCCATGACGTTGTCCTCCCGCTGTTCGGCGACGTGTAGTCGATCTTGTAGTGACTACACCTTTACGACGGTAGGACCAACTTGTAGTGACTACAAGATCAGTGGCATCATGGCGGACGTGACGAAGCCGACAGGTCGCCGGGAGCTCAGAAAACTGGAGATGCGGCAGCGCCTGGCCGATGCCGCGGCTCAGCTCTTCGCGGAGCACGGTTACGACGCCGTGTCCATCTCCGACGTGGCGACCGCCGCGGGCGTGGCGGTTCAGACTGTTTTCAACTACTTCCGGACCAAGCCCGACCTCGTCCTCGATCGTGCCGACGACATGCTCGAGCGCTCGCGCCGGTGCGTCGCCGAGCGCGACCGGGCGCTGACCCCGGCCGAAGCCCTCAGCGTGCAGGTGCATGAGGACATCGACCACTTCGCCGCACGGGACGCGTCCTTCGCCCGCGGTGAATTCCCCGCACAGTCCGTGGAGAGCGACTCCCTTCGCCGCTTCGCGCTGCAGTTCCGCTTCGACCAGGCCGAGGCGATCGCGGCAGCCATCGGCGAGACCGATCCGGAGATCCATGCTCTCGTGGCCCGCGCCCATGCCAGCGGTCTGATCACGGTGATGCAGGCCGTCACCGACCGGATCGGCGAGGCGATCCGATCGGGGGCGCACCTCGCCACAGTCGCCGCAAAGCTCCATGAGGATGCCGAGGTCACACTCGCAGACGCCGCCGAGACGTTCCGCGCCATCAAGGCCAGAGCGGCCGAGAACGTCCGATAGCCGGACGCCTTAGGACCGCGACACAGCCGCGGCGGGGCTGAGACGGGCCGGGGCGGGGCCGAGCCCGAGCCGGGGTGGGGCGGGGTGGGGCGGGGCGGGGCGGGGCAACACCGAGGCGGGGCCGGGCCGGCCGTCCCTAGTCCCGGGCGGCGACCGGGGCGGCGGGCGAGGCCGTCGCGTCGGCGGCGGCGACCGTGGCGGCCGGGGCCGGGCGGTCGCGGAACACCCACCAGCGCGACGCGGAGTAGGTGAAGCCGGCCACGAACGTCGCGGCGATCAGGCGGGCCACGCGGCCGTCGAGGCCCATGTGGAACAGGCCCGAGGTGACGCCGACGGTGATCGCGTAGTCACCGACGGCAACCACCGTATAGCGCAGCGCCTGGCGCCCTACCGGCGCGTGCGAGCGGAAGTTCACCGTCCGGTTCAGCAGGAAGTTGAGCGCGAACGCGGTCAGGTAGGCGATCGACACCGCCACCGGGAAGCGCAGATGCGTGAAGTGCCGCAGCAGCGTCAGCAGCACCAGGTCGACGGTGAACGTGAACGCCCCGAGCATCGCGAACCCGGCCAGCTCCCGCGGCAGGTACCTCCGCAGGCGCGGCGGCAGGCGCAGCACCCATCCGGTCAGCCGGTCGCCGGCGCGCTCCGCTGCGGTCATGCGGCCAATCCTGCACCACCGGGCCGAAGTTCCGGCAACGGCCCCGAGAACAGGAGCTAGGCTCGGGGGCATGTCGGTGAACGACGAGTTTCAGCAGGCCCAGGTCGACGTGAAGAAGCTCGGGGCCCGCCCCGCCAACGATGTGCTCCTGAAGCTGTACGCCCTGTTCAAGCAGGGCACCCAGGGCGACGCCACCGGCGGGCGCCCCGGCATGTTCGACCTGACCGGCCGGGCCAAGTACGACGCCTGGAAAGCCGTCGCCGGCACCCCGCAGGACGACGCGCGGCAGCAGTACGTCGAGCTCGTCCGCCAACTCCAGGGCCGATAGATGACAAATGGATGACTAGGCCCGCACCGCTGGCGCGAACCGCCCATCACAGCTAACATGATCGATGAGTCCGGCATCTTCCCCCGTGGATGCCGGACTCCTTACTGTCCGGCGAGGGTCCCCAGGTACTCGTCCAGGCGCCCGGCCCCGTGCAGCATCGCCCGGCCCCGCGCCGTGAGCCGGGCCCGCCACGCGCTCAGCGAGTCGGCCAGGGCCTCCGTGCCGCCGGCGTCGCGCACCTGCCGCACCACCGCCGCGATGTGCGCCAGCAGATACCCGCCCCGCCGCAGCAGATGCGCCAGCTCCGCGTCGCGTACGTCCGCCGGCCCGTACACCCGCTGCCGGGTCGCCCGGTCCCGCTCCGGCGCCAGGATCCCGGCCCGCTCCCACTTGCGCAGCGTCGCCGGGCGCACCCCCAGCCGGTGCGCCAGCGCCCCGATCGGCAGCGGCCCCGCGACCGGCGGCGGCAGCGGCGCGGCGAGGACCTTCACGGCCGCCGCCACCCCGTCGAGCGTCTCGCGGTCGCGCAGCAGCTGCGCGTGGCTGGCGTCGACCATCCGCAGCGCACCGTCCACGTCGCCGGCACCCACCAGCCGCAGCACCTCCCCGGCCACCGCGTGCCCGTGCGCCGGCACCAGCGCCAGGAACGCCCGTAGCGCCGCCGCGTGCACCGGCGTGTACCGCCGATAGCCGCTCGCCGACCGCTCGGCCGGCGGCAGCACGCCGTCCCGCTCGTAGTTGCGCACCGACTGCGCCGAGATCCCGTGCTCCCGCGCCAGGTCGACCGGCCGCTGCGACTTCACACCGAGCATTCCAGCACACCCGCGGAGCCGCTGGCGGGAGAGCGCTTCCCGGCGCCACCGCCGCCGAGCCGCTGTCGTCTGTCGCCCGGCCCGCCGGTGAGTGTAGGCTGACGCATCGACATCCGTAACTGGAGGTCACCATGCTGCGCACCCGCACCCGTGCCCTGCTGCTGTTCGCCGCCGCCGTCACCGCGCTCACCCCCGCCACCGCCGCCGAGGCGGCGCCCGGCGTGGCCGCGTTCCTGCACACGCCCGGCACGGCCTGGTGGCACGACCCCGTCGGCGGCCGGCTCACCGTCGGCGTGGACGACACCGTGTCCCCGGCCGCCCTGGTGCGCGCGGTCGAGCGGGCCGGCGGATCCGTGGTGCGCGAGCCCGGGATGCTGCGCAAGCACATCGCGGGCGCCGACCCGTTCTTCGGCGCGACCGGCGGGCGGTGCCTGATCGGCTTCAACGCCCGCTCGTTGCCGGACTACTACTTCCTGACGTCGGCCCACTGCGTGGCCGGCGTCGGCTCGACGGTCTACGCCGACAGCGCCCACACCGTCGTCCTGGGCACCGTGGCGACGAAGAACGTCTCGTCCGACTACGCGCTCGTGCACTACACGAACACGACGGTCCTCAAGTCCAGCGCCGTGCGCCTGCCGGACGGCACGCTCTCGCCGATCACCGGCTTCGGCTCCGGCTACGTCGGCCAGACCGTCTCCCGGACCGGGGCCAGCGGCCTGCACACCGGCCGGATCACCGCGCTCAACGCGACTGTCAACTACGCCACGGCACTGTCGTGGGCCTCATCCGCACCTCGGTCTGCAGCGAGCCCGGCGACAGCGGCGGCCCGCTCTTCGCCGGCACCACCGGGCTCGGGATCACCTCGGGCGGCAGCGGCAACTGCACGAGCGGCGGCACCACGTACTTCGCCCCGGCCGCCCGGGCGGCGACCGGCTACGGCGTCGGCCCGTGGTAGCGCGCATGGGTTAACGTGCCTGCGTGCAGAAGTCGCTTGACGCCGCCATCGTCGCGGTCACCGTGTACCCGTCCCAGGCGCGCGTCACGCGGCGCGGGCGGATCGAGCTCGAGGCCGGCGACCAGACGGTCGAGGTGGGGCCCCTGCCGCTGACCTTCGACGGCGACTCGATCCGGGTCAGCGGGCGGGGTCCGGCGACGGTGCTCGGTGTCGACGTCGTGCTGCAGCGGCGGGACCGGCCGGCCGACGCCACCGTCGGCGCCGTGACCGCGCAGCGGCAGCGCCTCGTCGACGAGGCGGACGAGATCGAAGACGCGGCGACAGTACTGCGGCAGCGCCAGACGTTCCTGACCGCACTCGGCGAGCGGGCCACCGGCGCCTACGCCCGGGCGCTGGCCGGCGGGGACACGGCGGCCGAGGCGGTCACCGCCTTCTCCGCGACCATGGGCGGCGAGCTGGCCACGGTCCTGGCCGGGCTGCGCGAGCTGGAGCGGCGGCGCAAGGACGTCACCGACCGGATCGCCGCGCTCGACCGGCAGCTGCGCGACCTGTCCGGCAAGCGGGAGCCGGACGCGCGCTTCGCCGTGATCGCGCTCGCCGTGGCGGAGCCGGGCTGGGTCGAGGTCGAGGTGTCGTACCAGGTCCCGGAGGCGGGCTGGCGCTCGACCTACGACGTCCGGCTGACCGGCGACACGCTGCAGCTGAGCTGGTTCGGCCTGGTCGAGCAGCGCACCGGCGAGGACTGGCCGGAGTGCGAGCTGGCCCTGTCGACCGCCCGGACCTCGGGCACGGCGACGATCCCCGAGCTTTCCCCGTGGTACCTCGACCCCTACATCGCACCACCGGTCTACGCGTCCCGGTCGTTCGGCGGCGCACCCGGCGGCCCGCCGCCGGCCCCGATGGCCGCGGCCGCTGCGATGGCCCAGCCGATGGCCGAGATGGCCCTCGACCTGGCCGCGCCGATGCGGCAGAGCCAGGCCCGGGTCGAGGAGGGTGCCACAGCGGCCACCTACCGGCCCGCCCGCGCGGTGGCCGTCCCCGCCGACGGCTCCACCGCCCGCGCGACGATCGCCGTGCTCGACCTGGCCGCGCGGCTCGATCACGTCACGGCGCCGGCCGAGTCGCTCGACGTACACCTGCGGGCCCTGACGACGAACTCCTCGGTTCACACCTTCCCGCCCGGCCCCGCCGCGGTCTTCCACGAGGCGGACTTCGTGAGCCGCACGACCCTGTCGGCGTGGGCCCCGGGTGAGGAGCTGGAGCTCGCCCTCGGCCTCGACGACCGGGTCCGGGTGGAGCGGGAGCTGACCCGCCGCACGGCGACGAAGGCGACGCTCGGCTCGACCCGCCGCCGCGAGGTCGAATACCGCACGACCGTCACGAACTACACCGGCCGCCCGATCCGTCTGACGGTGCTGGATCAGGTGCCGGTCAGCCGCCACGAGGGCATCACCGTGCGCGAGAGCGCTGTCGAGCCGCCGCCGGCCGAGCGCACCGACCTGGGCGTGCTCACCTGGCGGGCCACGCTGCCGGAGGGCCAGGCGTACACGCTGCGGCTCGGCTACCGCGTCGAGACCGCGAAGGGCATCGAGCTGTCCGGCTGGCGCGAAGGGTGATATGAGCAAGCTGACATCTATCGAATAATGTCTATGCGTCGTAGCGTGGGGCCCAAGGAGGTACTCCCATGCTCAAACGCAGATTGGCCGCCGCGCTCCTGGCCCTGGCCACCCTGGCCGGCATCCAGGTCGTCACCACCGCCCCCGCCTTCGCCGCCGTCCGCACCCTGTACTACGACTCCAGCCAGGCCCAGGAGTTCGTCGCCGTCGTCGATCAGGCCGCGAGCCTGTGGAACACGAAGGTGACGAGCGTCCGGTTCGTGAAGGTCGGCGCGGGCCAGAGCGCGAACGTCCGCGTCTACGCCGACAACGGCTGGCCGCGCACCTACACCAGCAGCCTCGGCAACGGGTACTGGTACATGGGCCGGGAGGCGGTCGACGACGGCTACTACAAGCTGCGCATCGCCACCCACGAGTTCGGCCACATCCTGGGCCTGCCGGACAACCGCACGGGCCTGTGCAGCGACCTGATGTCCGGCAGCAGCGCCCCGGTCTCCTGCACCAACGCCAACCCGAGCGCGGCCGAGGCGGCCCGGGTGCAGCGCAACTTCGCGACCGGGCTCGTCCCGGCCACCGACGGCGCCGAGGTCGTCTACATCGGCTGAGCCGGCGCCACCGGGGCCGCGCCACCGCGCGCGGCCCTGTGACCGGCCTGATGACCGGCCGCGCTCCACCGCGCGAAGCCGGCCCGGAGGCGCTCCAGCTCGGCCTCGGTGCCGATGCCGGCACGGTGCTCGGCCCGCTCGGCGTAGTGCCGCACGACGGTGGCGAGGAAGACGGCGTCGACGGCCAGCCAGGACACCGGCACGCGGCACGAGCGCGGCCGTGCGCCCGGGCCGCGGTACAGCAGCCGCATGCTCAAGCGCCGCGCCGGATGTGGGCCGCCCGGGAGCAGCTCGTCCCAGCCGATCTCCCGGGTCCGCAGCGGCCGCCGCACGGTGATGCCGGCCGGGGTCAGCCGCAGCCCGGTTCCCGGCAGCCAGACGATGGCCAGCGCGACCAGGATCGGCAGCGCCGGCAGCGCGAGGAGCCACAGGAGGGCCGGGTCGCCCGGCAGCCCGATCCGATCCGTGCCCGGCACCTTCTCGAACGGCACCGCGTAGCTGGCCGTCAGCATGAGCAGGATGGCCTGGAAGCCGGGCCCGGCCGGCGAGCCGGGCACCACGAACGCGGCGCCGTCGCCGGCGCGCGTGAACGTCGCCGGCGGCCGCAGCCACCGCCGGACGAGCACCGCGAAGGCAGTGGGCACACCGACCAGCACGATCAACCAGGTGCCGAAGCTCAGCAGCACGCCTGTCCACGCCGGCTCCATCCGCCAGAACATGGCCTGCAGGACCAGCGTGCGCACCGCGAGCGCGGCGAAACCACCCAGGCCCAGCCCGGTGATGGTGAGCTTCCAGGCGAACGGCATCGGCCGAGTGTAGGCGAGCGCCGACGGGCCGTATATCGACCGGTCCGGCGCGACGCCGTAGCCTGTGAGGCCGGGGGTTCCACGCCGTCGGCGGTGGAGGTGATGGCGCACGTGCCGGATTGGGACGATGCGGCGGACTGGTACGCGGAGATGCTCGCCGACCCGGCGAAGGGCTACAACGAGCTGGCCGCCCTGGTCGCGCTCGACCTGCTGGGCGACGTCCGCGACCGCGACGTGCTCGACCTGGGCTGCGGCGAGGGCCACGTCAGCCGCCGCCTGGCCCGCGCCGGTGCCTACGTGTTCGGCGTCGACCCGACGGCCCGGCTGGTGAAGCTGGCCCGCCAGGCGGAGCGGGCCGACCCGCTCGGCATCCGCTACGCGCTGGGCCGCGCCGAGCAGCTCGACGGCTTCGGCAACCAGACGTTCGACGCCGTCTGCGCCGTGCTGGTCCTGCACCACGCCGACCCTCTGGACGCGGCGCTGAGCGAGGCCCGGCGCGTCCTGCGCCCCGGCGGCCCGCTCGTGGCCGTCCTGCCCCATCCGCTGCTCGACCATCCCGGCGCCGGCTGGCTGGACGGCCGGCGCGCCGTGGGCCGCTACACGCAGGAGCGCTACTGGTCCACCTCGGACGGGGGCCCCGTGCAGGCCGTGCACCACGTCGGCTGGCACCACCGCACCCTGGCCACCTGGTTCAACGCCCTGGCCGCCAACGGCTTCCTGATCGAGCGGGTCGCCGAGCCGCTGGGCTGGGGCGACTGGCGTGACCTGCCCCGCTTCCTGGCGGTGCGCTGCTCGCGCTAGCCGATGCGATACTCGGTGCCGTTGCGGGCGGCCCAGCACAGCCGGTGCCGGCCCGGTGGCGCGCCCGCCACCTCGATCGTCGTGACGGGTGTGCCGTCGACCGTGTGCACCACTGCCGGTCCGGCCAGCTCGACGGTCAGGGGGCCGATCGCCCCGGCCACCACCGTCGCCGACTCCAGGCGCCCGTCCCGCCACGTGACGGCGGCCGTGTGGCCGCCCCGGCAGCGGATGCCCCGCACGGCGCCGGCGGTCCACTCGGCGGGCAGCGCGCGCAGCAGCGCGATCGCGCCGTCATGGCTCTGGACCAGCAGCTCGGTCAGGCCGGCCACGACGCCGAGGTTCCCGTCGATCTGGAAGATCTGACCGCTCGGCCGCCCGGTGTCGGGGTGCAGCGTCAGCAGCGACGTCGAGCAGAGGTCCCGGACGAGCGCGCCGATGGTCTCGGCGGCCAGGGCGGCGTCGCGGAGCCGGGCGGCCAGGCCCAGGATCCAGGCCCGGCTCCAGCCGGTGTGGCCCGAGCCGTGCTCCAGGCGGATCGCCAGGGCCCGGCGGGCGGCGGCGAAGTCGGCGGGGGTCCCGGTCTCGGTGATCCGGGTGCCCGGGAACAGGCCGTAGAGGTGGGAGAGGTGCCGGTGCCCGGGCTCCCGCGGCGGCCGCTCGTCGTACCACTCCAGCAGCGCCCCGTCCGCGCCGATCGGCACCTGCCGCAGGCCGCGCAGCGCGGTCGCCGCCTCGCGGGCCAGCGCGGCGTCGGCCGGGACCGGCCAGCGGGCCGACAGCGCCACGAACCGGGCGAGCACCTCCCGGGCCAGCTCCTGGTCGAGCGCGCAGCCCCAGGAGGTGGCGGCGAACCCGTCGGCGCCGAAGCGGAAGTGGTGCTCCGGGGACGTCGACGGGCTCAGCACCAGCGCGCCCTCGCCGTCCGGCACCAGCAGGTCGAGCGCGAACCGCGCGGCCGCCCGCAGCACCGGCAGCGCGGTGGCGCGCCCGAACCCGGCGCCGGCCCCGTAGACCAGGTGGTCCCACACGTGCGCGGCCAGCCACGGCAGCGCCGACGGCCAGTTGGACCACTGCGGGTCGCCCGGCACCGGCGCCGTGAACCGCCACAGGTCGCTGTTGTGGTGCACCGCCGACCCGCGGGCCGCGTAGTGGCGGGCGGCCGTGCGCTCCCCGGCGACGGCCAGGTCGCGGGTGAGCTGGAAGAGCGGCTCGTGCAGCTGCTCCAGCCCGGTGCTCTCGGCCGCCCAGTAGTTCATCTCGGTGTTGATGTTCAGCGTCCAGTTGCTGCTCCACCCGGGCCGCACGTCGGCGTTCCAGATGCCCTGCAGGTTTGCCGGTTGCGTACCGGGCCGCGACGACGAGATCAGCAGGTAGCGGCCGAGGTGGAACAGCAGTTCGGCGTGGGCCGCGGCCGCCGGGCCGGACAGGTGCAGGTCGGCGCGGTCGAAGAGGCGGCGGTAGTCCTCGACGTGCCGGGCGCGCAGGGCCTGCGGGGCGCGGGCCAGCGCGGCGGCCAGGCGGGCCACGGCGGCGGCGGTGAGCGACGCGCTGTCGGCGACCGGGCGGTGCTCGTGGCCGCGGAAGCCGGTCTCCACGGCCACGACGAGCAGCAGGCCCTCGGCGGTGCGGCGGACGGCGGTGGCCACGGCGAAGCCCATCCCCGCTTCCACGGTGCCGTCGGCGGCGGGAGTGTCGGTGGCGTAGACGACTGCGGGGTGCCGGTCGGCGACGTAGTTGGGCACGACGTGGGCGGGGGCGCGGCCCGTCCACACGACGCACGGGCCGGCCACGGGGTCGACGATCCGGGCCGCCGTGACGCCCGGATGGGGGCTGTGCAGCCGGGGAGCGACAGCGGCCGGGACGGTGCCGGCGCCCGTGGCGGTCACGACGAGGACGCCGTCCGCGGCGGAGGCGTAGGCGGCGAGGCGGATCGCGCCGGACGCGGCCGAGTACTGCGTGACCGCCTCGGCCTCGGCCAGATCCAGGTGGCGGCGGTAGCCGGTGATGGCCCGCTGGTCGCCGTGGCGCCACTCGAGCTGCCCCAGCGGCTGGTACGACTGCGTCCACGCGGTGCCCTGCAGCCGCACGGCCAGCGCCTCGGCCCGCGCGTGCTCGCCCGTGGCCACGGCCCGGCGCAGGGCCGGGAGGAGGTCGGCCGGGCCCGGGGCGCTCGGCGGCGGCAGGGGGCCGCCGGACCAGAAGGTGTCGGCGTTCAGGTCGATCAGCTCGATCCCGGGCCGCCCGTGCAGCATCGCCCCGAGCCGGCCGTTGCCGATCGGGAAGCCGTCCTCGAACTCGGCGGCCGGGGCGGTCAGCTCAATCCGGTATCGCGCCATCGATCCTGACCTCCACCGTGCCCGTGCCGTGGTCGAGCAGGAATACCACCGGGCCGCGGCGCACGGCCTCGACGCCCGGCGCGAGGCCGTCGAGCACCGGGCGGACGCCGGTGTCGGCGCAGACCCGGGCCAGCAGCCGGGCGAGCCCGCCGGCGGACGGGAGCGTGGCGACGTACCAGGCGGTCCCCGCCCCGAACCGGTTGCGCAGCACCAGCGGCCGGCCGTCGAGCGGGCCGCCGCGCGCGCGGGCGACGACGTCGGCGCCGGTGCTCTCGGCCCACTCGGCCCACGTGGCCGCGGTGAACGGGCCGAGCTCGTCCGACTCGACCTCGACCGGCTCACCGTCGGGCAGCGGCCAGTGCTCCTCGACCCGCACGCCGACGAGGTCGCGCAGCGGGCCCGGCCAGCCGCCGGTGTAGATCCGCTCCTCCGGGTCGGCCACCCCGCTGAACGGCCCGAGGACGAGCGTGCCGCCGCCGGCCACGTAGGCGGCCAGGTCGGCGGCCGCCGCCGTGGACACCTGGTACAGGTTCGGCACCAGCACCAGCCGGTAGCGGCCCAGGTCCCCGCCGGCCCGGGCGAAGTCGCAGGTGATGTTCGCGCGCCAGAGCGGCTCGTAGTAGTCGGTGAGGCGGTCGGTGTACCGGAAGCCGTCGTGCGGCTGGTGCGGCAGCTCGACCGCGCGCCAGGCGTCCCAGTCGAGCACGATGGCGACGTCCGCGGGGACCGGGGCGCCGAGCAGGCCGTCCACATCGGACAGTGCGGCGAGCTCGGCGCCGAGCGCGCAGGTCTCGCGGAACACGCGCGAGTCGGGGCCGGCGTGCGGCACCATGGCGCCGTGGGCCCGCTCCAGGCCCTGCCTCGACGCGCGCCACTGGAACTGCAGCACGCCGTCGGCGCCGCGGGCCACCGCCTGCAGCGACCACAGGCGGTGCAGCCCCGGCCGCTTCGGCGTGGAGACCGGCCGCCAGCTGGCCGCGCCCGGCGACTGCTCCATCAGCAGCCACGGGCCGGCGCCGAGGGAGCGCATCACGTCCTTGGACATCGCGCCGAGCATGGGGGCCCGGGGGTCGTTCGGGTCCGGGTAGGTGTCGAGGCTGACGAAGTCCTCCGCGGCCGCCCAGCGCCAGCCGTCGACGGGGCGGTAGAAGTCCATGAAGTTCGTGGTGACCGGCACGTGCGGGCCGAACGCGCGGACGGCGTCGCGCTCGGCGGTGAAGCACTCCCGCAGCAGGTCGTCGGAGAACCGCTGGAAATCCAGGTCCTGCTGCGGGTTGCCGATGTATTGCACGGTGCGCGGCGGGATCAGCTCCGACCACTGGGAGTACCGCTGCGACCAGACGCTCGTCCCCCAGGCTTCGTTGAGCGCGTCGAGGTCGCCGTAGCGCGCCCGCAGCCAGCCGCGGAACCGCTCCGCGCAGCGCTCGCAGAGGCAGACGGTGCCGAACTCGTTGCCGATGTGCCACAGGCGCAGGGCCGGGTGGCGGGCGTACCGGGCGGCCAGGGCCGCGGTGACGGCGAGGGCGGCCCGGCGGTATTCGGGCGCGCTCGGGCAGTAGTGCATGCGGGAGCCGTAGTGGCGGCGCACACCGTCCGGCCCCTGCGGCAGGGTGCCGGGGTGGCGGTGGCCGAGCCACGGCGGCGGGGACGCGGTCGGGGTGGCCAGCGCGACGCCGATCCCGGCCCCGTGCAGCAGGTCCAGGACCGTGTCGAGCCAGGCGAAGTCGTACTCCCCCGGCGCCGGTTCGAGGGCCGCCCACGCGAAGACGCCGACCGTCGCCAGGTTGACGCCGGCCTGCCGCATGAGGCGCACGTCGTCCGGCCACACCTCCGGCGGCCACTGCTCGGGGTTGTAGTCCCCGCCGAACAGCAGCCGCCCGCGGGTGGCGTCGGCGAGGCCGGGACCCCTGTCGCGCACCGGCCTCAACCCTTGATCGCGCCGACCAGCATGCCCTTGGTGAAGTGGCGCTGGACGAACGGGTAGACCAGGACGATGGGGATCAGGGTCAGCGTGACGACGGCCATCTGCAGGGAGAGCGTGGCGATCTCCTGGTGGCCGGCGTACTGGCCGGTGCCGGTCACGCCGGAGCCGGGCATGCTGGCGCCCTGCAGCGTGTACAGGTACATCACGACCTGCAGCGGCCACTTGCCGTTGTCGGGCAGGTACAGCAGCGCGTTGAAGAAGCTGTTCCAGTAGCCGACCGCGTAGAAGAGTGTGATGACGGCCATGACGGCCCGCGAGGTCGGCAGGACCACCGACCACAGGATCCGCCACTCCCCGGCGCCGTCGACGCGGGCGGCGTCGAGGAGCTCCGGTGCGGTGCTGCTGAAGAATCCGCGCATGACCAGGATGTTGAACACGGACACCGCGCTGGGCAGGATGAGCGACCAGTACGCGCCGTAGCCGCCGAGCCCGGACACCACCAGGAACGTCGGGATCAGGCCGCCGCTGAAGAACATGGTGACGACCAGGAACAGCAGGATGTACCGGTGGCCGAACGAGCCGTGCCGGGACAGCCCGTAGGCGCACAGCACCGTCACGACCATCGAGATGAGCGTGCCGACGACGGTGACGGCCAGGCTCACCAGCAGCGAGTGGGTGACGAGCTGGTTGGTGAAGATCTGGTGGTACGCCTCGGTGGTCAGCTCACCCGGGACTGTCACCAGCCCGCCCGCCTCGTTGATCGCGCCCTGGGTGGAGAAGCTGGTCAGCACGATCGACCACAGCGGAAACAGGATGAGCACGACCACGACGACGAGCGTGAGCCCCTTGACGCCCTGGCCGACCGGGCCGCTGCGCTCTTCCCAGACGGGGCCGTCGTGCTTGCGGCGGGGGCGCCGAGGCTCGACCTCGGGCGCCGTGACTGGTTCGGTTCTAACGGTCATCTCTGCGGTACAACCCGTCCTCGCCGAAGGCGTGCGCAAGCTTGTTCGCGGCCAGGATCAATATCAGGGACAGGACTCCCTTGAACAGGCCGGCGGCCGCGCCGTAACTGAAGTTGTTGTTGACGACGCCGTAGTAGTACGCGAACGTGTCGAGCACCTCCGCGGCGTCCCGGCCGACGGCGTCGCGCTGGATGAGCATCTGCTCGAAGCCCACCGTGAGCGCGTTGCCCAGCCGCAGCACCAGCATGAGCACGATGACGCTGCGCATGCCCGGCAGCGTGATGTGCCACATCCGCCGCCACTTGCCGGCCCCGTCGGCCGCCGCGGCCTCGTACAGCGACTGGTCGATGGCGGCGAGCGCGGCCAGGAACACGATGATGCCCCAGCCGGCCTCCTTCCACACCGCCTGCGCCGTGACGAGGTACTTGAAGGCGTCGGAGTTCGTCATGATGTCCCACGTCTGCCAGCCGTGCCGGCGCAGGAGGGCGTTGAGGGCGCCGGCGCCGCCGAGCATCTCCTGGAACACCGTGACGACGAGGACCCAGGAGAAGAAGTGCGGCAGGTACACGATCGACTGCACGAACGAGCGGACCCGCGCATTCGCCACCTCGTTGAAGAGCAGGGCGAGCGCGATGGGGACCGGGAAGTACAGCACCAGCTGCACGGCGCTGAGGACCAGGGTGTTCTCGAGCGCGTGCCAGAAGATGGTGTCGCCGAGCAGCCGCTGGAACTGGTCCAGGGCCACGTACGGGCTGTACCAGAAGCCGTTGTAGATGTCGTACTCCTGGAACGCCGTGATCAGCCCGACCATCGGGGCGTAGGCGAACACGGCGAGCAGGAGGACGGCCGGGAGCGTCATGATCAGCAGCGAGCGGTCCCGGCGCAGGTTCAGCTTCCAGCGCTTGGGGCGGGGCGCGGCGGAGCCGCCGGCCTGCTCGGCCGGCGGCGCCGTTTTCGCGGGGGTGGTCGCGGTCACTGTGCGCCTGATTTCCCTTGAGAATTACTTGCCGGTGCCGTACTTGCTGCGGATGTCCTCGTAGAACTTGCGCAGGTCGTCGCCGCCGGTCCGGCGCCAGTTCTCCACGGCGTCGGTCCACGCCGAGATCGGCTTGCGGCCGAGCTTGACGTCGGTGATGGTGTCGATCATCGGCTTGCCGAGCGAGCCGAACCGCGACGGCTCGCTGACGTTCATGCCGTAGAACAGCGGCTTGTAGACGTGCTTGACCATCTCGGCCTGCCAGGCGGCGTAGTCCTTGACGACCTGGGTCTGGCCGGACTGCACCACCGTGGCGGAGGCGGGGCAGGCCAGGAACTGGAAGGTGGTCGCGACCTCCTTGTTGCCCTGCTCGGTCAGCAGCGGGTTGCCGTCCTTCATGTTGTAGTCGGTGCCGGGCTGGCCGAAGTTGACGGTGAGCCACTCGGCCGAGCCGTAGGGCGCGGCCAGGTAGTTCGCGATGTTCAGCAGCTCCTTGACCTGAGCGTCGCTGAGCTTCTTGTTGAAGTAGGCGAACATCGAGGCGCCGTTGCCCAGCTCGATCCTCGGGTCGGAGCCCTTGGCGTTGAACAGCTTGAACGCCGCCCGCTGGTAGCCGGGGTTGGCCGCGCTGCCGGACTTGTTGTCGTCGCCGTTCCAGGCGCCGGTGCCGTCCGCGCAGATGAGGGACTTGCCGCTCCAGAACCGCTGCTTGCCGTTCTCGGTGTTGTTGGCGACCGCGTCGGGGTGCACGTAGCCGGCCTTGACCATCTTGGCGTGCCAGTTCAGCGCCTCGACGATGTTCTGCGTCTCGTAGCGGTGCACCAGCTTGCCGCCTTGGTCCTGCCACGGGTAGCTGCCGCTGCCGAACTCGAAGAGCTGGTTGATGTACGCCGCGTCGTTGCCGAACAGGTCGTCGAACGCCCACACGCCGGCCGACGCGTTGGTGAGCTGCTTGCCGAGGGCCTCGAGGTCGGCGATGCTCTTGATGTCGGCCGAGGCGCCGGCCTTGTCGAAGAGGTCCTTGCGGTAGTAGTAGGTGCCGGACACGACGGCGTTCGACGAGTAGATCGGCAGGCCGTAGAGCTTGCCGTTCCAGACGCCGGAGACCCAGGCGTTGGGCGAGAGCGCGGCGAGGTTGGGGTACTGCTTGACCTTGTCGCCGGCCAGGTACGGGGTCAGGTCGACGAACTTGTTCGCGACCGCGTCGCCGAAGCTCAGGTTCCCGGTGACCCACACCGGGATGTTGATCCAGTCCGGCAGCTTGTCCGCGGCGAACAGCGGCGGGAGCTTGTCACCGTAGGTGACGCCGTCGGCCGGCTGCATCTTCAGCGTCGCGCCGATCGCCTTGTTGACCGTGTCGTAGTAGACGTTGCCGCTGGAGGGCGGGATCGAGCCCCAGAGCGGGGTCATCGTCGTGTAACTACCACCGGAGCCGACAGCGCCGGTGACGGACTTCGGCGGGTTGGCCGGGTAGGTCAGGAAGGCCGGGTCGGTGGTGGCGCCGTTGACGCCGTTGGCCACCGGGATGTCGGGCTTGACCGAGCTGCTCGGCTGGTAGGCGGGCAGCGCCTTGCTCAGGTCGTCCTGGTTGGTCGTGCCCTCGTTCTTGGCTTTCGGGCTGCCGCAGGCGTCGAGTAAGGGCGCGGCGGCGATGACGGCGACGGACGCGAGCAGGCCGCGCCGGCTGAGGCTTGTCATGGGATGGACCACCCTTCAGAGGGATGGGATCGTGCGTGCGGACTGGGTGCGGGCGCCTCGGAGTTTCGAAAGGGGGTGTCGAAGCGCTTCGAAGCACAGACCCTAGGACATCGATCGGAGTGCGACAAGGACATCGAGGACGATCCCCGTCGCACAGGCGGATCCCGGGCCGATCGCATGAAAGTTGCGCGCAGTTGACACGCCGCCACCGGCCATCCATCATCGAAGCGCTTCGACGCAAAGGAGATCACGTGGTCGCCGACCTGCTCAGCCGGCTCACCCTGGCCGAGAAGATCGCCATGCTGCACCAGACCCAGCCGGCGGTACCGCGACTGGGCCTGGAGGAGTTCCACACCGGCTGCGAGGTCGTGCACGGCGCCGCGTGGATGGGCCGGGCCACGGTGTTTCCTCAGGCCGTGGGCCTCGGCGCGACGTTCGACCGGGCGCTGCTGCGCGCCGTGGCGACCGCGGCCGCGACCGAGGTGCGGGCCTTCCACCACGACCCGCCGCCGGGCGCCCCCCGGGCGTCACTGAACGTGTGGGGACCGGTCGTCAACCCGCTGCGCGATCCGCGCTGGGGCCGCAACGAGGAGGGCTACAGCGAGGACCCGCTGGCCACGGCCGAGCTGGCCGTCGCATACTGCGCGGGCCTGCGCGGACCCGACCCGGACGTGTGGCGGACCGCGCCGGTGCTCAAGCACTTCCTGGCCTACAACGTGGAGACGTCCCGCGACGTGATCGACGTCCGGGTGCCGGAGCGGGTGCTGCACGAATACGAGCTGCCGGTATTCGTGGAGCCGCTGCGCTCGGGCCTGGTGGCCGGCGTCATGCCCGCCTACAACCTGGTCGACGGCGTGCCCAATCACGTGCATCCACTGCTGGCGACGGTACTGCGGGCCGCGCACCCGGACGTCGTGATCTGCTCGGACGCCTACGCCCCCACCAACCTCGCGACGAGCGAGCACTACTTCCCCACCCACGCGGAGTCGCACGCCGCCGCCCTGCGCGCCGGCGTCGACAGCTACACCGACAACGGCACCGACCGCGCGCCGACGATCGAGCGGTTCACGCAGGCCCTGGCCCTCGGCCTGATCACCGAGGCCGACATCGACGCCGCCGTGGGCCGGGTCCTGGCCATGCGCGCGAGCACCGGCGAGTTCGACCCGGGCCGCGACCCGTACGCCGGCACCACCCGCGAGGTGATCGCCTGCACCGACCACGCCCGCCTGGCCGCGCAGGCCGCCCGCGCCGCGCTGGTGCTGCTGAAGAACGACGCCGGCGCCCTGCCGCTGCACGCACCGGCCACGGTCGCGGTCGTCGGCCCCCTGGGCGGCCGGGTCCTGCGCGACTGGTACAGCGGCAGCCTCCCCTACGCCGTCTCCATCGAGTCCGCCCTGCGCGACCGCCTCGGCCCGGACCGCGTCCTGGCCGCCGAGGGCCTGGACCAGGTCCGCCTGATCGCCTCGGACGGCCGCCACGTGCACGTCTCCCCGGACGGCGCCCTCGCGCTGGCCGACGGCCCCGGCACCGTGTTCACGCACCAGGACTGGGGCACGAGCGTCCAGTGCCCGCAGCCGGTCCACACCCTGCGTGCGTCCACCGGCTACCTCACGCTCGGCGACGACGGCGTGGTGTCGGCGACGGCCGAGACTCCCGACGGCTGGGTGGTCCGGGAGCTGTGGGAGTTCCACCCCGTCGAGGACGGCTACGCGCTGCGCAACCCGGCCGCGCCCGCGGACCAGCCCGACCTCGTGTTCCGCCTGGAGCGCGTCGCCTCCGGCCTGGCCGAGGCGGTCGCCGCCGCCCGTGCGGCCGAGCGGGCAATCGTCGTGCTGGGCAACGACCCGCACATCAACGGCCGCGAGACAGTGGACCGCGACGGCCTCGCTCTGCCCCCGGAGCAGGAGGCCCTGCTGCGGGCGGTGGCGGCGGCCAACCCGGCGACGACACTGGTCCTGGTGTCCAGCTACCCCTACGCCGTCGACTGGGCCGCGGCTCACGTCCCGGCCATCCTGTGGACCGCGCACGGCGGCCAGGAACAGGGCAACGCGATAGCCGACGCCCTGCTCGGCGCCTACAACCCGGGCGGCCGCCTCCCCCAGACCTGGTACAGCTCTGATGAGAAGCTCCCCTCCCCGCTCGACTACGACGTGATCGGCTCCGGCTGGACCTACCAGTGGCACCGCGGCACCCCCCTATTCCCCTTCGGCCACGGCCTGTCCTACACAACGTTCGAATACGGCCCCGTCACCGTCACCCCCGGCGACACGTCCTGGACCGCCACCGTGGCCGTCACCAACACCGGCACCCGCGAGGGCGACGAGGTCGTCCAGCTCTACGCCACCCCGACCGACTGGCCGGTCCCGGCCCCGCGCCGCCGCCTGGCCGCATTCGAGCGCATCACCCTGACGCCGGGCGAGACCAGGACGGTGACCCTGACCATCCCGGCGTGGGTCCTGTCCTACTGGCACGACGGCCGCCTCAACCCCCCGACCGCCGGCTACACCTTCACGACGAGCGGGGAGTGAGCTCGGCGGACAGGGCCGCGAGCTGGTTACGGACGGTCTCGGCCTCGCGGGCGCCCAGGCCCGTGAAGATGGTGAGCGCCTCACGGTAGTCCTGGCGGGCCCGTTCGCGGTCGCCGGCGGCTCGGCGGGTGTCGGCGCGGTGGGTCAGGACCAGGCCGGCGTAGAAGCGGGCGCCCGCGCTCAGGCCGGCCAGGGAGCGGTCGAAGCACTCGATGGCCTTGGCGTGGGCGCCCAGGTGGTGGTTGGCCACGCCGAGGGTGTCGTAGACGCCGGCCTGGGCCAGCTCGCCCTGGACGCCGGCCGCCGTGAACAGCTCCAGGGCACGCTCGCAGGTGGCGATGGCCTCCACGTAGCGGCCGGTCATGGTCTGGAGGGTGGCCACACCGCCGAGGGAGCGGGCCTCGCCCAGGGTGTTGCCGTTGCGGCGGTAGAGGTCGCAGGCCAGCCGGGTGTAGGTCATGGCCTCCTCGTAGCGGCCGGCGCCCTCGAGCAGCTCGCCCAGGGTGCCTGTCGCGTGGGCCAGGCCGTTGGCGTCGCCGAGATCGCGGTACAGCGAAACCGCCTCGCGCAGATGCTCGGTGGCCTCGTCGTGCTGATGGAGGCGGCCAAGTGTGCGGCCGAGACTGCGCAGGATGCGGGCCTCGACGGGGCGGTCGCCGGTGCGGCGGACCGATTCCAGCGCGGCGCCCAGGACGGCCAGCTTGTCCGGCCAGCGGCCGGTGCGCTCCAGGTAGACGACGCAGGCGCAGGCCAGCTGCCAGGCGTGCGACGGGTGGTCGGCCCGGGCCCGCTCGACGGCGGCGAGCAGGACGGCGCGCTCGGCGTCGAACCAGGCCATGGCCTGCTGACGGTCGGCGACGACGTCCGGGGTCACGGCGGGAGCGGCCGGGTCGATGGGCGTCGGCGTCTGGTTCGGGTCGAGCAGGAGCGTGGCCGGATACGCGGAGTGCACGAGATGGTCGAGCAGCCGGCTCAGCGCGGCGTCGCGCTCGGCGTCCGCGTCGGTCGACTCGGCCAGCTCGACGGCGTACGCCCGGATGAGGTCGTGCGCCGCGAAGCGCCCCGGTCCGGCCTCGTTGAGCAGGCTGGCCGCGCACAGGCGGCGCAGCGCCTCGCCGGCCGCCTCCGGTGGGACCCCGGCCAGGCTCGCCGCCGCGCCCACCGTCACCTCGGGGCCCGGGTGGACCGACAGCAGGCGGAACATCCGGGCGGTGGCGTCGTCGAGCACGCGGTAGGACCAGGAGAAGACGGCCCGCGGATCGGTCGCCGCGTCGACCCCGGCGAAGCTGTCCAGCGCCCGTCGGGCCCGGCCCAGCTCCCCGGCCAGCGCGGCCAGGGACGGCGTGGAGGTGACGGCGGCCCGGGCGGCCACGACGCTGAGCGCGAGGGGCAGCCCGCCGCAGCGGGCGATGACGTCGGCCACCGCGGCCGGGTCCGCGGCCACCCGCCACCGGCCGAGCCGGCGTTCCAGCAGGTCGGCGGCCTCGATGGTGTCGAACAGGTCGAGCATCATCGGGCGGGCACCGGCGGCGGCCAGGCCGGTGAGCGGGTCGCGGCTGGTGACCACGGCCAGGCAGCCGGTGCCGCCGGGCAGCAGCGGGCGGACCTGGGCGGCGTCGTGGGCGTTGTCGAGCACCACCAGGACCCGGCGGGCCGCGACCACGCTGCGGTAGAGGCTCTCGCGCTGCGCCGGGTCGGGCGGGATGTCGCGGGGGCGCACGCCGAGAGCGGTCAGCAGCAGGCTCAGCGCCGCGGGCGGATCGACCGGGGTGCGCACCGGATCGAAGCCGTGCAGGTTGAGGTACAGCTGGCCGTCGGGGAAGCGCTCGGACACGCTGTGGGCCCAGTGCACCGCCAGGGTGGTCTTGCCGATGCCGCCGGCGCCGCTGATGGTCACGACCTGGACATCGCGTTCGGCGTCGTCGGCGGGGAGCAGCTCGTCCATGCGGGCCAGCCACTCGGTGCGGCCCGCGAACCCGGCGACCCGGCTCGGGAGCTGGCGCGGGACGACCGCGGCGAACGGGGCCGGCTCCGCGGCCGGCGGCGGTGCGTCGTTGCGCAGCACGGCCAGGTGCAGGTCGCGCAGCTGCGGGCTGGGGTCGAGGCCGAGCTCGTCGGCCAGCACCTGGCGGGCGGACTCGAAGACGGCGGCCGCCTCGGCGCCCCGCCCGACGCCGACCAGGGCCCGCATGAGCTGGGCGCGGAAGGTCTCGCGGAGGGGGTACTGCCCGGTCAGCGCGCGCAGTTCAGCGATGGTGCCCTCGTGCCGGCCCCGGCTCAGCTCGATCTCGAAGCGCTGCTCCAGGGCCTGCAACCGCAGCTCCTCCAGCCCGGTGGCGTCGGCGGCCAGGGCCGGGACGGACTCCAGGCCGGCCAGGGCGGGTCCGCGCCAGAGGGCCAGGGCCGCTTCCAGGGACTCCAGGGCGCGCTCGGGCAGGGGCTCGGCGCGGGCCGTGGCGAGCAGCGACCGGAACCGGGCGGCGTCGAGCTCGCCGGGCTCCAGCCACAGCACGTACCCCTCGGGGCGGCGGCCGATGCGGTCGCCGCCCAGAGCCTTGCGCAGGTGGTGCACGTAGACCCGCACGTTGGCGTCAGCCCGCGCGGGCGGCGCGGAGCCCCAGAGCGACTCGACGAGGACCTCGGCCGAGACCGGGCGCCCGGCGTGGCAGGCGAGCACGGCCAGGAGGGTCCGTGGCTTGCCTCCGGGCAGTTCGACCGGCGCGCCGTCGTCGTCGATGACCTCCAGCGGCCCGAGCAGGCCGATCCGCACGGGTCAGGGCGTCCGGTTCGGCGTCGAGGTCGTGGGTGTGGGAGTGGGTGTGATCGGCGGGCGGGTCCCGTCCGGGCAGCGCAACTCACCGGCATCGGTGAAGCACGGCTGCTGCACGGCCTGCGCCGGTGGGGCCGCAACCACCGCTGCCGCCGCGCCGGCGGCCACGGCTCCGGCCGCCAGTAACGCGAGCACTAACCTTCGCATCTAGCCCCCCCAATAAGGTCGTGACTGGGACGGATCATACGACCCGGAACGACCGTTTGGGCATCCTCGATATTCGCCATCGACAACGCCTCAACGGACCTTTAACGGATTTGCAACGCGGCTCAGCCACGCTCCGCGTGGCGGTCGCCCGCAGACGGCGGGCCCGATAGGGGGTACGTCGTGACGGACGTAATTATACCGGCGCTGCGCTTCGGCATCCTGGGACCGGTGGAGATCCGGGCCGGCGACCGGCGGGTCGCCGTCACCTCGGCCAGGCAGCAGGCCCTGCTCGGTGCGGCATTGCTGCAGGCCAATGTCGTGGTGCCGACGGCCCGGCTGGTCGACGCGATCTGGGGCCACGAGCCGCCCGACACGGCCCCGGACCTGGTGCAGACCTACGTGTCGACGCTACGGCGCTCCATCGGCCGCCCCGGCGCCGGCTGCATCGTCACCCGGCCGCCCGGCTACCTGGTGAAGGTGGAGCGCGGCGCCCTTGATCTCCACGAGTTCGAGCGGCTGACCGCCGAGGCGGAGCGGGCCGCGGCCGCGGGCGACCACGAGGGCGCGACGCGGCGGCTGGGCGACGCCCTGGCCCGCTGGCGCGGCCCGGCGCTGGCCGGGCTGGACTCGCCGCTGTTCCGGGCGGCCGCGGCCCGGCTGGAGGAGCTGCGGCTGCTGGCCACCGAGCGGCGCTTCGAGTCGGCCGGCCACCTCGGCGACCCGGCCTGGATGGTGCCGGAGCTGACCTCGTTCGTGGCCGAACATCCGCTGCGCGAGGGCATGCGGGCCCTGCTCATGATGGTGCTGTACCGGCTGGGCCGCCAGGCCGACGCGCTGCGCGTGTATCAGCAGGGCTACGCCGTGCTGCGCGACGAGCTCGGCGTGGAGCCGGGGCCGCGGCTGCGCCAGGCCCACCGGTCCGTCCTGGACGGCGAGCCCGCCGACGCGCCGCGGGAGGCGCTTGCCGCCCGGGCGCCGGCCACCGCTCACCCGTAGTCGCCGGCCGGTCACCCGTACCTGCTGCCGCCCGCCCGGCCCACTCGAAGACGTTCACGCGCGGCAGCCGGGCCGTGGTCCGGCTGTATCTTTCAGCGCCCTTCAGCAGGCCAGCGGGCAACTCGAAGCGCTTCGATTGAGTTTCGAAACATCGCGGCGTAGTCACATACCTCATGAAGAGACGACTCACGATCTTTGGCGCGGCCGTCCTGGTGGTCGCCGCGTCGTTCGTGGTGTACGCCCAAGAGGCGTCCGCCGCCGTCGGGCTCCACACGAGCGGGCGCAACATCGTGGAGGCCAACGGCCAGCAGTTCATCATGCGCGGGGTCAACCACCCGCACGTCTGGTACACCGGCAACACACAGGCGTTCGCGGACGTGAAGGCGCTCGGCGCCAACACCGTGCGGGTGGTCCTGGGCTCCGGCAAGCGCTGGGGGCCGTCGAACGACGTCGCGAACGTCATCTCGCTGTGCAAGGCGAACAAACTCATCTGCGTGCTGGAGGTGCACGACACCACCGGCTACGGCGAGGACGGCGCCGCCGCCACCCTCGACGAGGCCGTGAACTACTGGATCAGCCAGAAGAGCGTGCTCGTCGGCCAGGAGAGCTACATCTCCATCAACATCGGCAACGAGCCGATCGGCAACAACAACCCGTCGCAGTGGACGGCCGCCACCGTCGCGGCGATCCAGAAGATGCGCAGCAACGGCTTCCAGCACCTGCTGATGGTGGACGCCCCGAACTGGGGCCAGGACTGGCAGAACGTGATGCGCGACAACGCGCAGCAGGTGTACGACGCGGACACGCTGAAGAACACCGTGCTGTCGATCCACATGTACGCCGTCTACGCCAACGCGCAGACCATCATCGACTACCTCGACCGGTTCCAGAACAATAACTGGCCGCTGGTGATCGGTGAGTTCGGCTGGCAGTTCCAGTCGGGCGAGGTCGACCACGAGACGCTCCTCGCGCAGGCCGACGCCCGCGGGCTGGGCTACATCGGCTGGTCGTGGAGCGGCAACACCGACCCGGTCCTCGACATGGCGACGAACTTCAACCCGAGCCAGCTCACCACCTGGGGCCAGCGCATCTTCAACGGCGCGCACGGCATCAAGGCCACCGCCAAGGAGGCCTCGATCTACGGCGGGGCCGCCAGCCCGTCGCCGTCGCGGTCCTCGGTCAGCGCGTCGCCGAGCCGCAGCGCGTCCACGAGCGCGTCGCCGTCGCGCAGCTCCGCCTCGCCGAGCCGCAGCGTCTCCGGCAGCGCGTCGCCGGGCGGCGGCCGGTCCTGCACCGCCGTGTACAGCGTCGTCGGGCAGTGGCCGGGCGGCTTCCAGGGCCAGGTGACGGTGACGGCCGGCGGCCAGGCCGTCTCCGGCTGGACGGTGAAGTGGACGTACGCCGGCGGCCAGACCGTCACCTCGTTCTGGAGCGCCGACGTCACCAGCAGCGGCGCGAACGTCACCGCGACGAACGTCGGCTACAACGGGACCATCGGGGCCGGGCAGAGCACCTCGTTCGGCTTCCTGGGCGCATCCGGCAGCACCAACCCGGTGCCCACCGCCACCTGCACCGCCGTCTAGGAACGCACCACGGGGGTCGAAATCTTTTCGGCCCCCTTAACAATTTGTCACAACATTGACCAGCATGAGTTGCGCGGTCCACCATCTCCGAAAGGCTTTTCGGAGACGAGGACGGATGAGATGAAGAGACCCGCCGCCGCACTCCTCGCGGCCGTGCTCCTACCGATCGCGGCCGTCACCTTCCAGCCGTCACCGGCGTCCGCCGCGCCGGTGACCTTCACCAGCACCGTCGTGCTGCAGGCCGGCGGCAACTGCGCCGAAGTGCCGGGCGGCGCCACGACCGCCGCGCTGCAGCTGCAGAACGCCGCCTGCACCGGCAGCACGCGCCAGAGCTACACGTTCACGCCGGTGCCGGGCACGACCGACCAGTACACCGTCGGCACTCTCACGGCCGGGTCCTGTGTGGACGTCTCCGGACAGTCCACCGCGGACAACGGCCTGATCATCCAGTACCCCTGCAACGGCCAGAACAACCAGCGCTTCCGGCTCCAGGCGGTCACCGTCGCGGGTGTCACCGGCACGTTCAACCTCGTCGGCGTGCAGTCCGGCAAGTGCGTCACGCCGGCCGCGGACAGCACCGCGGTGAACGCGAAGCTGGTGCAGCTGCCGTGCACGAGCGCGACCACGCGGGTGTGGCGGCTGGCCGGGTACGACCCGGGCACCGGCGGCGGCACCGGCAGGACGTTCACCAACCCGCTCGACCAGCAGGGCCCGGACCCGTGGCTGCAGTACTACAACGGCTACTACTACCTCGCGGCGACGACCTGGAACCGCACCATCACCATGCGGCGGTCCACGACGCTCGGCGGCCTGGCCACGGCCCCGGAGACGGTCATCTTCAACCTGACCCGCTCCAACGGCGCGGGCACGATGTGGGCGCCGGAGTTCCATCTGCTCAACGGGCCCGACGGCCAGCGCTGGTACATGTACTACGTCGCCGGCGCCGAGCCGTACAACCTGGGCACGCAGCGCATCCACGTGCTGGAGAGCGCGGGCCTGGACCCGGCGGGGCCGTACACCTTCAAGGCCGACCTGCTCGACCCGAGCCAGGACAACACGTGGGAGCTCGACCCCACCATCCTGCAGCTCAACGGCCAGCTGTACCTGCTCGGCACCTACTACACCGGCTCGCAGCCGATGTTCATCCGCCCGCTGTCGAACCCCTGGACGGCGAGCGGCACCCGGCGGCTGCTGTCCTCGCCCACCTACGGCTGGGAGACGGTCGGCGGCGCGGTGAACGAGGCGCCGGAGGTCATCCAGCACGGCGGTAAGACGTTCATCGTCTTCTCGGCCAGCCACTGCTCCACGCCCGACTACAAGCTGGGCCTGCTCACCTGGAACGGCGGCGACCCGCTGAGCTCGTCGTCGTGGGTGAAGACGGCCACGCCGGTGTTCCAGCGCAACAACGCGGGCGCCGTCTACGGCCCCGGCCACAACGGCTTCTTCAAGTCACCCGACGGCACCGAGGACTGGATGGTCTACCACGCCACCACGAACTCCGCGGGCAACTGCGACATGAACCGCAGTACCCGGGCCCAGAAGATCACCTGGAACGCCGACGGCACGCCGAACCTCGGCGTCCCCGCCGCGCTCAGCACCGCCCTCGCCGTCCCGTCCGGCGAGCTCTGACCCCACTCGGCACCCCCGAACCCGTGCTCCCGGTCCGAATCGGCCCTGCGAAGGCTGCCGATTCGGACTGGGCGGGAGATCGGTCCCGGCGTTGCTTCCTTCCCTGTGGCGCCGGGGCCGGTCTTTCCACGTCGTTCAGGTGAGCGCGGGCACCAGGTATCCGGTCGACTCGACGACACCCTCCTCGCGCACCATGACGAACGCCGGGAAGCCGCGCACCCCGAACGCCTGGGCGAGGGGGCCGCCGGGCTCCTCGAGCACCACCGCGGTGCCGCCGAGGCCCCGCAGGACCGGCTCGAGGTCGCCGCCGTCGCGGACCACTACCGCGTAGGCGTCGCCGTCATAGCGGGCCGCGGTGGCCCGGAAGTCGCCGAGGCGCTCGTGGCAGGCGGAGCAGTCGGGCGAGAAGAAGCCGAACAGCGTGGTGCCGCTCAGCGCGTCGCGGGACACCTTGCGGTCGTCCACAGTGGACGCGGTGAACTCGGCGACCCGCTCACCCACTGGCGTGGAGAGCACCGGCGCGGCCTCGGCCACGCCGCCCAGCCGCTGCTCGTAGGAGCGGACCCGGCGGACCACTCCGAGCACGACGATCAGGTTGAACAGCGTGAGCAGGGTGAGCAGTACGACGGCGACCAGTAGCGCGGTGGTCAAGGTTTCCTCCTGGTGGATGAGGCGACGGCGCCCGCCCGGGGTGGGGGCGGGCGCCGTCGCGACGGGGTGTCAGCAGGTGCCGGTGACACCGCAGGAGTAGCAGTGGTTCGGCACGCCCGAGCAGCCGTACATGCACTTCTTCTTGTACATCAGGCCGCCCGAGCAGTAGCAGATGTACCAGTCGTAGGTGCAACCGGCGTCCGCCGAGGGGGCCAGCCGCTGCATGACGCGGTCGGCGATTCGACCGAGGGTTTTGGCCATCGCTGCAATCCTCCCGTGTTGAGAACAGTGACGACGGGCAGCTTGATCGCACCATTGTTGTGTGTCAATGGAGGCGCTTCCCCATCGGTTGAATAGGTTTCGGGAATCCTGCCGGAAACACGCCGATAACGCGGCGCCGCTACGCTCCCCGGCGGGAGGTGCGCATGCCCGTTCCCCGGCGGCGCTCGGCGCTCGTCGCGCGGCTCACCGGGCCGCGGGGCGGCCGGTCCCAGGCCGCCATCCTCGATGACCTGCGGGCCTGCATCCTGGACGGCGACGTGCCGCCGGGCTCACCGATCCCGGTCGACGCCGTCGCGGCCGCGTTCGGCGTCTCGCGCATTCCGGTCCGCGAGGCGCTGATGACCCTGATCGGCGAGGGCCTCGTCGACCATCGCCCGAATCTCGGCTACCGGGTCGCGAAACTTACAGCGGAGGAGTTCGGGGAGATCTATCTCGTGCGCGAGGCGCTCGAGACGGCCGCGATGCGCGTGGCCGTCGGCCGGGCCCGCGACGAGGACCACGAGCGGGCGGCCGCCGCACACGCCGCACTGGAAGCCGCCGTGCGGGCCGGTGACGGGCGGGCGTACCACCGCGAGAGCCGCCGGTTTCACCTGGCCCTGATCCGGCCCTGCCGGATGCGCCGCCTGCTGCACATGCTCGGCACCGCCTGGAACATGACGGAGCCGCTGCAGCCGATGACCCACATCGGCCCGGCCGACCGCGAGCTGCTGCACCGCGACCACGCCGCCATGCTTGCCGCGTTCACCGCCCGCGACATCGACGCCCTGATCGCCGCCTGCGCCGCCCACCACGGACGCCTGCAGTCCTACATCGCACTGCTGCCCCGCGACACCGGCCTGTTCGCCGACTCCAGCTGAAACGTCGCCATCGCGCCGGTGTACCGCTTGGGCGGTGGCGCCGCGAACTCGCAGCGCTGCGAGGTGCGCAGTCCGAGCGCCACGAGCGACTGCACCATCAGCGTCGCCGCGGAGACGCCGTCGACCACCGGCACGCCGAGACGGTCGGAGACGGCCGCGCAGAGGCCCGCCATCCCGGCGCAGCCGAGCACGATGACGTCCGAGCCGTCCCGCTCCAGCGCGAGGCCGGCGAGGGCCGCGACCCGGTCGGCCAGGTGCGGGTCCGCCTCCAGCTCCAGCACCGGGATCTCGCAGGCGTGCACGCCCCGGCAGGCGCCCGGCGCGGTGTAGCGGGCGGCCAGGTCCCAGGCCCGGCCCCCGGTCCGGTCGAGGGTCGTCACCACGCTGAAGCCGCGCCCGAGCAGCGCGGCGGTGTGCATGGCGGCCTCGGCGATGCCGACGACCGGGCCGCGGGCCAGCTCCCGGGCCGCGTCCAGCCCGGGGTCGCCGAAGCAGGCGATGACGTACCCGTCGATCCCGCGGGTCTCACCGTCGGCGATCGCCGCGAGCAGCCCGGGCACGCTCAGCGCCTCGTCGTAGTGGCTCTCGATCGAGGCGGGCCCCATCGCCGACGTGACCGCCTCGACGCGCACGCCCGGGCCGGCGACGGCCCGGGCGCTCGCCCCGATCAGCGCGGTCATCGCCGCTGTCGTGTTCGGGTTGACGACGCGGATGTGCACTAGCCGGCGCTCGCCGGGGACGGTGCCTGCGGCCGGTAGGCCAGGGCCAGGTAGGTGAGCAGCCCCACACCCATGCCGATGAACCAGCTGTACTGGGCCGTGGTGTGCATGCCCGGGCCGGAGGACCACAGCACCGGCACCACCGCGATCACCGCGCCGACGACCGTGGCGATGAGCGCCGGCGGGTTGTAGCCCTTGCGGTAGTAGTACCGGCCGCCCGGATCGAGCGTGAACATCGCGTCCACGTCGACCTGCTGGCGGCGCACCAGGTAGTAGTCGGCGATCAGCACGCCGAACAGCGGCCCGATCGCGGCGCCGAGGATCTCCAGCGTGTAGTGGATGACGTCCGGGTTGTTGTACAGGTTCCACGGGGTGATCAGCACCGACCCGACCGCGGCGATCATGCCGCCCGCGCGCCAGCTGATGCGCTGCGGGCTGACGTTGGAGAAGTCGAACGCGGGCGAGATGAAGTTCGCGACGATGTTGATGCCGATGGTGGCGATCGTGAACGTCAGGGCGCCCAGGACGATGGCGAACGTGCTGTCGATGCGGGCCACCGTCTGGACCGGGTCGGTGATGAGCTCCCCGAAGACCGGGATCGTCAGCGAGGACGTGACGACGACCAGAATGGAGAAGGCCAGGAAGTTGACCGGCAGGCCGAGGAGGTTGCCGGTGCGCACCGCCCGGAACGACCGGCCGTAGCGCGAGAAGTCCCCGAAGTTCAGCATCGGGCCGGAGAAGTACGACACCACGAGCGCGATGGCTCCGAGCATGACGGGCAGTGCGTCGAAGCCGTGGTACTTCACCTCACCGAGGCTCAGGTCGATGGCGCCCCACCCGGCCCGGTAGATGAGGTAGCCGGCCAGCACCGCCATGACGACGTACACGGCCGGGCCGCAGAAGTCGATGAACCGACGGATCGTCTCCATCCCCGTCCAGAAGACCGCCGCCTGCAGCACCCACAGCAGCGCGTAGGAGCACCAGCCGAGCAGCGGCAGGCCGAGCAGGCCCCACCTGTCGGCGTCGGCGTAGGGCATCAGGCCCGGCCAGAGCTTGAGCACGACCACGTCAAGCGCGGCCGAGGCGAGGTAGGTCTGGATGCCGTACCACGCGACAGCGATCGAGCCGCGGATGATGGCCGGGACGTTCGCCCCGAGCACACCGAACGCCACGCGGTTGATGACGGGGTACGGTACCCCCGTGGCCTGGCTCGGCTTGGCGACGAGGTTGCAGAAGAAGTAGACGATGCCGATGCCCACGACCAGGGCCACCAGCACCTGCCAGCTCGTCAGCCCCAGCGCGAAGAGGCTGCCCGCCGTGACGTATCCGCCCACACTGTGCACGTCGGACATCCAGAAGGCGAAGATGTTGTACGCGCCCCACGTCTGCTTGCGCAGCGGCGCGAGGTCCTCGTTGGTGAGCCGCGGGTCGTACCCGGGCCTGACGTCCCCGCTGCCGACGGGCAAGCCGGCGGCCTCGACAAGATCCTGATGCTGCGGAGTTTCCAGCGTGTCGGCCATGCACCGACGCTAGGAACGACCTGTTTCAGCCGCGTGTTCGCAGATATATATCTTCAGCGTTTCAGCGCCTGCCGCACCGCCGTCGCGACCTGCTCGGGGTCGCGGGCGTCGCGCAGGACGATCACCATCGAGCCGCCCGCGTCGGGCGGGTCGGCGGCGAAGAGCTGGACCACCCGGGCCATTGCCGCGTCGAGCTCGGCCGCCGGGTCGCCCGCCTCGCGACGCAGCCAGCGGCGCAGGACGTGGTTGTGGGCGGAGACGACGGCGGCCGCCATGAGCTCGGCCCGCAGCGCATCGGCCGGGGCCGGGCCCATCCAGCCGGCGATGAACTCGCGGAACAGCCGCTGGTAGCGCGCCACGCTGGCGATCTCGCGGTCGCGCAGGGCGGCCACCCGGCTGGTGATCGAGTAGCGGCGGCGCGCCCGGTCGCCCTCCTCGACGTAGCTGAGCAGGACCAGCCGGACCGCGTCGGTCACCGCCGCGATGGCCGTGTCGGCGCTCGACGTCGCCAGCCGCTCCCGGACCGCGGCGATGAGCCGGTCGTGGTCCGGGAAGATCACGTCCTCCTTGGACCGGTAGTGCCGGAACAGCGTGGTCCGCCCGACGCCGGCCCGGTCGGCGATCTCGTCGGCGGTGGTCTGCTCGTACCCGCGCTCGTCGAACAGGTCGAGGGCCGCGTCCACCAGGCGCTGCTTCGAGGGGGTTGCGCTCACCATGCCATCCTTGCGCACCCCTCGGGCGCCCGTTGCCTAGACCCACGGTATCAAGTACCGTCCAAATGGTACTCGGTACCGCCAGCCCGAGGAACCCACGCGAGGAGGGGCCATGAGCCTTACCGTCCTGGAGAGCCGCGCGACCTCACTCGACAGCCGCGTGCTCGGCGCGGCCCTGCTCGACCACGTCGGGGCCGAGGCCGCCGACGACCTCGCCACCGAGTTCGAGACCGTCGAGGCCGGCCGCCGCACCGTGCTCTTCCGCGAGGGCGAGCCGGGCGACCGCCTCTACGTGCTGCGCTCGGGCAAGGTGAAGCTGTCCCGCCGCTCCAGCGACGGCCGCGAGGGGCTCCTCGCCCTGGTCGGGCCGGGCGAGCCGTTCGGCGAGGTCGAGCTGCTCGACGGCGGCCCGCGCACCACGACCGCCACCGTCGTGGCCGACGCCCGGCTGGCGCAGCTGTCCAAGACCTCGCTGTACCGCTGGATGGGGCGCCACCCGCAGGTCGCCGAGCAGCTCCTGCAGGCCGTCGCGCGGCGGATCCGGGGCAACCGGGCGACGGTCCACGACCGGCTCTTCAGCGACGTCCCGGGGCGCGTGGCCGGGCAGCTGATGCAGCTCGCGTACCAGTTCGGCGTGGTCGAGAACGGCACCATGCGGGTCGTGCACGACCTCACCCAGACCGAGCTGGCGCAGTTCGTCGGGGCGTCCCGCGAGTCGGTGAACAAGGTCCTGGCGCACTATGCGTCACGGGGCTGGCTGCGGCTGGAGAACAAGTGCATCGTCATCCTGGACGACGCACCCCTGGCCCGGCGGGCTCAGCACAAGCGCCGCCGCTGAGGCACTACACCCGCGCGCGGCGGGCGAGGCGCTCCGGGTCGGCGATGACCACGCTCTTGCCCTCCAGGCGGATCCAGCCGCGGGAGCTGAAGTCCGCGAGCGCCTTGTTCACGGTCTCGCGCGACGCCCCCACCAGCTGGGCGAGCTCCTCCTGGGTGAGGTCGTGCGTCACCCGCAGTACTCCCCCGTCGCGTATGCCGAACGGCCCGGCCAGCTGGAGCAGCTTCTTGGCCACCCGCCCCGGCACGTCGGTGAAGATCAGGTCGGCGAGCGCGTCGTTGGTGCGCCGCAGCCGCCGGGCCAGCACCCGCAGCAGCTGCTCGGCGATCTCCGGCCGCTTGATGAGCCAGGACCGCAGCGAGGTCTTCGTCAGCTTCGCGGCCCGTGAGTCGACGACGGCCGTCGCGGTGGCCGTGCGCGCCCCCGGGTCGAACAGCGCGAGCTCGCCGACCATGTCCCCGGGCCCCATGATGGCCAGCAGGTTCTGCCGCCCGTCGTGCGCCCGCCGGCCGAGCTTGATCTTCCCCTGCAGCACGATGTACAGGCTGTCGCCGGGCTCGCCCTCGTTGAACAGCACGTCACCGCGCCGGACCTCGACGTAGTCGAGCCCGCGTGCGAGCTCGTCGGCCGCCTCGCCGTCGATCCCCTGCATGATCCCGCTGCGGGCGAGCGCCTCGTCCATCGATGTCTCCCCCCACCGGCAATGCCGACCATTCTGGCACGCTTCCCCGCCCGAGGGCCGCAACCACATCTTTCTGCCGGTTCGGCTTAGGGTTCTGCTGAGGAAACCCACGACGGGAGACAGCTCATGATCTTCATTACCGCCAAGTTCCGCGTCCGGCCGGAGCACGCGGAAGACTGGCCGGCGATCGCGGCGGACTTCACGGCCGCCACCCGCGCCGAGCCCGGCTGCCTGTGGTTCGACTGGTCCCGCAGCCTCGACGACCCTACCGAGTATGTGCTGGTGGAGGCGTTCCGCGACGGCGACGCGGGCGGGGCCCACGTGCAGTCCGAGCACTTCCGGGCGGCGCAGCAGAAGCTCCCGCAGTATCTCGTGGAGACCCCGCGCATCGTCAGCACGTCCGTCGACCAGGACGGCTGGTCGCAGCTCGGCGAGCTCGCCGTCGAGCGCTGAAGACCCTCAGCGCACGGTCGGCTGTACCGTCGCCGCCTCGATCAGCTCGATGAGGTCGACCCAGTCCTCGATCAGCTGGGCGTGGTCGAGGCGGGCGAGCTTACGGCGGGCGGACCGGGCCGACGGCTCGCCGCGGTGCCGGCGCAGGATGTCGTCGGCCCGGTCGATCGTCGAGCCCGGGCCGATCAGGTCGTCGGTGCCGTCCAGGTCGAGGAAGACGGCGAGCTGGGCGGCCAGGTCCCGGCAGCGGCAGACGTATCCGGGCAGCCACGTCTCCGGCTCGGCGCCGAGGTGCTCGAGCAGCAGGTCGAGGTCGAAGCACAGGTCGTCGGAGCCGTCGTTGCGCACCCGGGCGGGGGGCACGCCGAGCAGCGGGTCACGCGGGCCGACCGCCGCGGCGTGCCGGGCCATGGCGTTCGGGTCGGCGAACAGCAGCAGCCGGCCCTCGTCGTCGGTCGGGAAGACGTGCTCGACGACGCCGAAGCCGGCGTGCAGCTGGCCGCGCAGCGTCACGCCCGTGAGCCGCGGCGTGCTCACCGTGATCAGCTCGACGATGGTGATCATCGCCGGCGGCCCGGCCGGCGGCGGTGGCGGCATGAGGACCACCGGCGGCGGCGCCATGACCATCACCGGCGGCGGGGGCGCGTATCCGGGCCCGGCCGGCGGCGCCGGGGCGAACGGCCGCACCGGGGCCGGGGCACCGGTCAGCACCGGGTCGATGCTGCCGGCCGCGACCACCAGCTCCGGCTGGTCGATGAGGGTGACCGGGGTGTTCAGCGCGCCCCGCAGCATGGAGCCGACGAGCGGCATCCGGCTGGCCCCGCCGACCAGGACCACGCCGCCCAGCGGCTGCAGCGGCACCGGGCACGCCTGGATGGTCATCGAGACGGCGTGCAGCGTGCGCTGGACGAGCGGCCCGGCCAGCTGCTCCAGCTCGGCCCGGGTCAGCACCTGCTCGCGCTCGACGAGCGGCACGAACAGCGTGGTCGTCGCCGTCCGCGACAGCATCTCCTTCGCGGTCCGCACGTCGTCCCAGAGCTGGCGCTGGGCCGCCCGGTCGGCGACGGTGACCGGGTTGTCCAGCCGCGACCACTGCTCCGGCGAGCCGCACCGGACCCGCAGCAGGGCCACGATCGACGCGTCCAGGTCGAGGCCGCCGAGGTCGTCGAGGCCGCCGCAGCACAGCACGCTCAGGTGCCCGGGCGGGGCGTAGCGGACGATCGCCACATCGAACGTGCCCGCGCCGAGGTCGTAGACGAGCAGATCGGACGGGCCGGTGGCGTGCCGGCGCAGGTGGAACGCGGCCGCCGCGACCGGCTCCGGCACCAGCCGGACGTTGTGCAGCCCGGCGGCCGCGGCGGCCCGCTGCAGCACCGCCCGCCGGTCGGGCCCCCACGCGGCCGGGTGCGTGAGCGTCACCGCGGCGGCCGGAGCACCCGCGGTGCGGGCCGCCTCGGCCGCCACCCGCCGCAGGAGCGCGCCGATCATCGGCTCGATCGCGGCGCGGTCGATGTGCCGCTTCGGGCTGGGCTCGAAGCGCTCCGGGTGCGCGCGAGCCGAGTGGATGGCGTCCCGGCCGGTCAGCAGGTGCCCAGCCGAATCCACTGCCGAACCCGCTGCCGGATCGGCGTAGACGGCCGAGGGCATCAGGGGCGTGCCGTCGAACAGGACGGGCTCCGTGGTGCCGTCGTCGCGGCGGAGGTAGGCGACCGTGGTGGACGTACCGAGATCGATGCCGAGTTCCACCGATCAATCAAAACAGGCCACCGCCACCTCACGGCAGCGGGTACTCCGCGCGCAGGTTGATGCGGCTGTAGTCGACGTGGCGGACCAGCGGGTCGGCCGCCCGGGCCGCGTCGGTCAGCGGCAGCGTCGCGTGGGTCTCGTTGTAGAGGCGGTAGTAGCCCTCGGCGAAGTTGACCCCGGCGGCCCGGCCCGCCTCCCCGTTGGCCGACTCGATGAGCTTGCGGGCGAACAGGCCCGAGTACCCCTGGCTGTCGAAGCAGTCCATCGCCGCGACCTTGCGCCCGACGACCGGTGTGATGTCGACGAACACGTCGTTGCGCACGCCATACAGGCTGAGCCCATCGATGGGGAACACCGGCAGGGACGTGAGGAAGACCTGCTTGACGTGGTACTCGGCCTGCCCGTCGAGGTTGCGCAGGTAGGCCCCGGCCCGGCCCAGTGCGGCCAGGACGGTGGTCGTGGCGACGGTGTGCGTGTTGGCCGCCATGACCGGGTTCTGCGGATAGTCGCAGATGATGACGTCGGGGCGCTCGGCCGCGATGTGCTCGGCGACCGTCTCCACGAGCCCCTCGTGCAGACCGGCCTCGCGGTCGTCGCGGTCGAGGGTGATGAGCCGGGAGATGCCGACGATCTCGGCCGCCCGCTCCAGCTCACCCTTCTTGAACGCGATGATCTCGTCGAGGCCGGCGCTCGCGATGGCCGTGTCGGGTGCGTCCTTGCGCCACTCCTCCGCGTAGCGGTTGGCGTGGATCCGGCCGCCGTGCGTGAGGATCAGCGCCACGATCTCGTCGCCGGCGTCGGCGTGGCGGGCCAGGGTGCCGCCGCAGTTGGTGATGGTGTCCGCCGGATGGGCGTAGATGGTCATGACCTTCATGCGGTCAGCTCACGTGAAACGCCGTTCCATGTCAATCAGTAGCGGGCGGAAATCTCCCACCGCTCGACCACCTGGTCGCCGCGGACGGCGTAGAGGTGGCTCCACATGTTGGTGGTACCGCAGGCGTGGTTGGGGATGATCCGCACCAGATCGCCCACGACCAGGGGCCGGTCCCCCGCGTCGGCGAGGAAGCCGTGCTCCTCGTTGGCGTCCACGAACGCGACGCCGGGCCGGTCGACGAGCCCGACCGAGCCGGCCGCGGCGATGGTGTCGGAGCTCATCGCCTTGATGCCGGCGTCGATGATCGGCCGCCCGGCCCGCTGCACCGACACGACCCGGGCCAGGACGGTCAGCGCGCAGTCGTCGATGGTGCAGGAGCCCAGCCGCATCTGGTTGGCGTCGAAGTACACGTACGTGCCGGGCCGCCCCTCGGTGACCCCGGCCGCGAACGGGGTCGAGGTGGCGCCGGGCGTCGAGCCGACCGACACGACCTCCATCGCGTGCCCGTCCGCGCGCAGCCCGGCGGCCAGCCTGGCCATCAGCTCCCCCGCGGTCCGGCCGGCCGCCTCAAGCGTCGGCCGGTCGGGCTGGGTCGCCAGGTGCCCCTCGTGGGTGAGCAGCCCGCGCAGCCGCAGCCCGGGCCGGGCGGCCAGCCGCGCCGCGACCTGCGGGACCCGCTCCGGGTCGACCCCGAGCCGGGCGTGGCCGGTGTTGATCTCGAGCACGAACGGCACGGTGACCCCGGCGGCGCTCGCGGCGGCCGACAGCGGCGCCGCGGCCTCCTCGGAGTCAAGCGCCACCGTGAGCCCGCCCCGCCGCACCGCGTCGATGACGAACGCGACCTTCGGCGGCCCGACCGGCGCGTGCGCCCACAGCAGGTCCGTCACCCCGGCGGCCTGCAGCCAGGCCACCTCGGCGGGCGTGGAGCAGGTCATCCCGAGCGCCCCGGCGTCGAGCTGCCGGCGGACGACCTCCAGGCACTTCGAGGTCTTGGTGTGCGGCCGCAGGCCCACCCCGGCCCCGGCGAACGCGGCCGCCATCCGGGCGATGTTGCGCTCCAGCCGGTCGAGGTCGACCAGCAGCGCCGGCGTCGGGAGGTCGGCGATGGACGTCATGCCGTCAGCCCCAGCGCCGCGCGCGGGTCGCCGTCGAGCAGCCACTCGATGGTGGCCGGCTCGATCGCCGGCAGCCCGCCCGGCCGCATCCGCGCGAGCCCGTGCAGGCCGTCGCGGGCCTCGGCCGGCGTCCACATCGGATAGTCGGAGCCGAACAGCAGCTTCGGCACCACGCCCCACTCCTGGGCCCGCACCAGGGCCATGAACCCGTCGAGGGGCCGCGCCCACGAGGCCGACACGTCGCCGAACACGTTGCGGTTCTTGCGCAGCACGACGATCGTCTCCCGCTGCCACGGATGCCCGAGGTGGGCGATGATCTGCTTCAGCTCCGGATGGCGCCGGGCGACGTCGTCGACGAGCAGCGGGTCGGAGAGCTCCAGGCGCCCCTCGGGGCTGGGCGTGGTGCCCATGTGCCACAGCACGATCAGCCGGGCCTCGGTCGCCGCCCGGAAGAACGCGTCGTGGACCTCGTCGCGGGCGTCGAAGTGGGCCAGCACCGGATAGAGCTTGACCCCGCGCAGCCCGCGGGCGACCCCGTCGGCCAGCTGGTCCATGACATCCGGGTCGCAGAGATCAAGGGCCATGAACCCCACCGTGTCGGTACTCGTCCGCGCGCAGAAGTCCTCGACGAAGGCATTGGGCGTCAGGACACCGGCGCGGGTGGCCCGCATCCCGAAGACGAACGCGAGGTCCACGCCGCCCGCGGCCATCGCCTCGTCGTACTGCTCGGGCGTGCGGTCGGCGTACTCGTGCCCGTAGACCGGCTGCCAGTTGCGGTGCCACTCGCAGCCCCAGTGCTCGGACAGGTGACAGTGGGTGTGAACGTCGATCATCCGGTGGCTCCTCTCGTGCGGTGCAGGACCCGCCCCGCCCGCCGGCCCGTGTGCCGCCCGCCGTGGACCGTCGGCACGCCGCCGACGAGGACCAGGTCGATGCCGGTGGCCAGCTGGTGCGGGGCGGTGAAGGTGGCGGTGTCGGCGATGGTGGCCGGGTCGAAGACGACGACGTCGGCGGGGGCGCCGGGCCGCAGGACGCCGAGGTGCGCCAGGCCGATGCGGCGGGCCGGCTCCGAGGTGCAGCGGCGCACCGCGTCGGGCAGGTCGGTCGCGTAGCGGTGCAGGTACCGCGGGAAGCACCCGTAGCTGCGCGGGTGCGGGACGCCGGCGCCGGTGACGCCGCCCGGGTCGAGGGCCAGCCCGTCGGACGCGACCACCGCCGCCGGGTGGGCCAGGACGGTGCGCAGGTCGTCCTCGCTGCGCCCGCCCGCGGTCATCATGGCCCCGGCGCCCAGCTCGGCCAGCAGGTCGAGGGTGGCGTCGGCGCCGCCGAGGTCCTCCAGCGTGCGCCCGACGACCGGGTCGCCGTCGCCCCGGCTGGTCCAGCTGACGGTCAGCTCGTCCCAGCCGGTGGGCCGGTCGACCCACGCCGCCTTCACCCGGGCCCGGACCGCGGGGTCGCGCAGCCGGGGCGCCCACGCGGCCGCCCCGCCCTCGAGCGCCCAGGCCGGCAGGAGCTGCGACAGTGGCGCGTTGCCGTGCACGTAGGGGTAGATGTCGACGCCTACCTCGATCCCGTCGGCGTTTGCCGCGTCGACGAGGTCGAGGGCGCCGCGGACCGCGCCCCAGTTGCGGCGGCCGACGGCGGCGAGGTGCGAGATCTGGGTGCGGCAGCCCGTCGCCCGCGCCACCCGGACCGCCTGCGCGACGGAGTCCAGCAGCCCGTCGTCGTAGCTGCGCACGTGCCAGGTGAACACCGCGCCGGCCGCGGCCACGACCCGGGCCAGGGCGACGAGCTCCTCCTCGCGGGCGTAGGTCAGCGGCGGGTACACCAGTCCGGTCGACAGCCCGAGGGCGCCGGCGCCGAGCGCGTCGGCCAGCAGCCCGCACATGCGCTCCAGCTCGGCGGGCGTGGCCGGCCGGTCGTCGAACCCGCAGACCCCGGCGTGCAGGGGTACATGCCCGACAAGCGCGGCGACGTTCACCGACGGACGGGCGGCGGTCAGGGCCGCGAGATAGCCCGGCAGGTCCGTCCAGCTCCACGCGATCGCCGGGTCGAGGTCCAGGTAGCTCACGGCCAGCCGGATGCCGTCGCGGTCGGCGCCGGCCGGCAGCGGCGCCACCCCGAGCCCGCAGTTGCCGACGACCTCGGTGGTGACGCCCTGGTGCACCTTGCTGCGCGCCTGCGGCCCGGACAGCAGCGTGAGGTCGGAGTGGGTGTGCAGGTCCACGAAGCCGGGGCAGACGATGCGGCCGGACGCGTCGAACGCCGTGGCGTCGGCGCGCAGGTCCGGCCCGATCGCGGCGATCCGCCCGCCACGGATCAGGACGTCGGCGACGACCCCCGCGGCCCCCGTGCCGTCCAGGACGGTGCCACCCTGGATGAGCAACGTGGAATATGGTTCCATGTGGTCATGATCGAACGTTTCCATCCCGCCTCCTTCGCCCCCGTCACCGTGCCGCTGTCACACGCCACGAAGGCCGGCGACTTCGTCTTCGTCTCCGGGCAGGTGCCCACGACCGCTGACGGCTCCATCTACATCGGCGACTTCGAGGCCGAGGTGAACCAGACCCTGGACAACGTCGAGGCGGTCCTCGCGGCGGCCGGCGCCCGGGCCGACCAGATCGTCAAGGTCAACGCGTTCCTGTCCAACGGGACGCTGTTCGCCCCGTTCAACGAGGTCTACGCCCGCCGCTTCGGCGCCGCCCCGCCGGCCCGCACCACCGTCGTCGTCGGGTTCGGCCGCGGCGACGTGCGGGTCGAGGTGGAGTGCATCGCCTACGTCGGCGACTGAGGAGGGCACTAGCGCTTGCCGGCGGGGCGCAGCGAGCGGTGCACGATGCGCAGGGCCGCGGTGAAGTCGGGGTCGTCGGCCATGGCCTTGGCGACCTCGTCGAGCGTGGCGACGTACTCCTGCTGCTTCTGGGCCGTGAACTCCCCCGCCGGCCCCGAGACGCTCACCGCCGCGAGCAGGTCGCCGCCGATGCGCACGCCGACCGCGCAGCAGCGCAGGCCGATGCTGCGCTCGTTGTCGTCGAGGGCGTAGCCGCGCTTGGCCGTGCGCTTGAGGTCCTTGCGCAGGTCGGCGAGGGTGGTGAGGGTGTTCTCGGCGAACGACGGGAACGGCTCGGCCGGCACCAGCGTCGCGAGGTCGTCGTCGGGCAGCTCCGACAGCAGCATCTTGCCGAGGCCCGTGCAGTAGGTGTGGTCGCGGGCCCCGAGCGCCGTGGTGAACCGCAGCGGGCGGTCCGGCTCGGCGACACAGATGTGCAGCACCTGGTCGCCGTCGAGCACGCCGAGGTTCGCCGTCTGCCCCGTGCCGAGCGCGACCGGGCGCAGGTACGCCTCGGCGACGACCGTCAGGTCGAGCGAGGAGACGTAGGCGCTGGCCAGCCGCTGCACCTTGTGCCCGAGGCGGTACGAGGGCCGCTCGTCGACCCGGACCACGTACTCCATCTCCGCCAGCACCGCGAGGAGCCGCACGAGCGTGCTCTTGGGCAGCGCGGTGTGCTCGCTGAACTCGTTGACGGTCAGCGGCTCCGGCTGCGCGGCCAGCATCTCCAGCAGCGCGAGGCCCCGGGCGAGGGCGTTGGCGTGGTAGTTCGCCGACGCGGGCCTGCTGTCGTCGACGGGCACCGGGCGAACGGTGCGGGTGGAACGGGCCATCACGGCCTCCTCGCGGGCGGTCCTACAGGGTGGCGGGCAGTTCGGGGAAGTGGCAGGCGCTCGGATGGCCCACCCCGATCCGATCGATCAGAGTAGGGGCCTGCTGTGCACAGACATCCTGGGCCTTCCAGCAGCGGGTGCGGAAGCGGCAACCCGACGGCGGGTCGGCCGGGCTCGGCACGTCCCCGGTGAGCGTGATGCGCTCCCGCTCCTCCCGGCCGACCGGCGTGGGGACCGGGATGGCCGAGAGCAGCGCCTGCGTGTAGGGGTGCGTGGGCCGGGTGAAGATGTCGGCCCGCGTGCCGGTCTCGACGATCCCGCCGAGGTACATCACCGCGACCCGGTGCGAGATGTGCCGGACGACCGACAGGTTGTGGCTGATGAACAGGTACGCCAGGCCGAGGCGGTCCTGCAGGTCGCGCAGCTGGTTGATGACCTGCGCCTGCACCGACACGTCGAGGGCGCTGACCGGCTCGTCGAGCACCAGCAGCTTCGGCTCGAGCGCCAGGGCCCGGGCCAGCCCGACCCGCTGCCGCTGACCGCCGGAGAACTCGTGGGCGAAGCGGCGGGCGTGCTCGGGGCGCAGCCCGACGAGCTTGAGCAGCTCGGCCACCCGGTCCGCGCCGCCGTCGCCGTAGCGGCCCTGGACCCGCAGCGGCTCGGCCACGATCTCGTGGACGGTCATGCGGGGCGACAGGGAGGCGTACGGGTCCTGGAACATGATCTGGATGTCCCGGCGCTTGGCCCGCAGCTGCGACTGGGGCAGCCGGGCCAGGTCGGCGCCCTCGAACAGGATCCGGCCCGCGGTCGGCTCGATCAGCCGGACCAGCAGCCGGCCGGTCGTGGACTTGCCGCAGCCGGACTCGCCGACGAGTGACAGCGTCTCACCGGCCGCGAGCTCCAGGTCCACCCCGTCGACGGCCCGCACCGCGCCCACCTGCCGGCGCAGCACCCCCTTGCGGATCGGGAAGTGCTTGGCGAGCCCCTCCACCTTCAGCAACGGCTCGGTCATGCCCCCTCCGCTTCGCTCCGGGCGCACGACCGTCGAACTGCGCCTCTTGTGACCGGCCCCTCCGCAAGCTCCGGACCGGTCACGCCAACTCCTCGTGGAAATGACACGCGCTGCGGCGGTCCGGGCTGATCTCGAACAACGGGGGCCGGTCCGTCCTGCACACGTCCCGGGCCAGGGCGCACCGCGGGTGGAACGGGCAGCCCGGCGGGGGCGCGGCCATGTTCGGCGGGTTGCCGGGGATGGGGTCGAGGCGGTCCGTCTCGGTGTCCATGCGGGGGAGGCTGGCCAGCAGGCCCAGGGTGTACGGGTGCCGGGGCTTCGCGAAGAGCTCGACGACGCCCGCGGTCTCGACGACCCGACCGGCGTACATGACGACCACCCGGTCCGCGAGCTCGGCGACGATGCCGAGGTCGTGGGTGATGAGGATCGTCGCGGCCCCGGTCTCCCGCTGCGCCTTCTGCAGCAGCTGGAGCACCTGGGCCTGGATGGTGACGTCCAGGGCGGTGGTCGGTTCGTCGGCGATGATCAGGTCGGGGTCGTTGGCGATGGCCATGGCGATCATCGCGCGCTGGCGCATGCCGCCCGAGAACTCGTGGGGGTACTGCTTCACGCGCTGCGCCGCATCGGGGACGCCGACGAGGCCCAGCAGCTCCACCGCCCGCGCCCGGGCCGCCTTCCGGTCCGGCTTGCGCTGGTGCAGCAGGACCGTCTCGGCGATCTGGTCACCGATGCTCAGCACCGGGTTCAGCGCGGTCATCGGGTCCTGGAAGATCATGCCGACCGGGCCGCCGCGGATCGCCCGCAACGCCCGCGGCGACAGCCCGCGCAGGTCCTGGCCGCGGAACGCGAGGGTGCGGGCGGAGACCCGGGCCGGCGGCTCGCGCAGCAGGCGCAGCACGGACATCGCGGTGACCGTCTTGCCGGAGCCGGACTCGCCGACCACGGCCACGATCTCACCCGCGTCGACCTCCAGGTCGACCCCGTCGACCGCGTGCACCACGGCGTCATCGGTCCGGAAGTCCACGCTGAGGTTCTCGATCCTCAGCAGCGGGGTGTGCGGCGACGCCGTCATGACTGCCTCGGATCCACGGCGTCGCGCAGGCCGTCGCCGATGAAGTTGACGGCCAGCACGATCAGCGCGACGGCCACGCCCGGGGAGACCCACAGCCACGGCTCGGAGCGGATGACCGTCAGGCTCTGCGCGTCGGTGAGCATGTTGCCCCAGCTGGCCGCGGGCGGCTGGACGCCGAGGCCGAGGAAGGACAGCGTCGCCTCCAGGGCGATCGCCTGGGCGACGGCCAGGGTCGCGGCGACGCTGACCGGGGGCAGCGCGGCCGGGATGATGTGCCGGCGCAGCAGCCAGAGCGCTCCGGCGCCGGTGGCCCGCGACGCGAGGACGTACTCCTGCTCGCGCAGGGACAGCGTCACGCCGCGGACGATCCGGCCGCAGACGGGCCACTGGAACAGCCCGATCGCGATGATCATCGTGACCACGCTGGGGCCGAGGACACCGGCGATGACGACGATGACGACGAGCGACGGGAACGACATGAACACGTCGGCGGCCCGCATGACCAGCCCGTCGACCCAGCCGCCGAGCAGCCCGGCGATGCCGCCGAGGACGGTGCCGATGACGACGGCGAGCGCGGCCGAGGCGATGCCGACGCCGAGCGAGACCCGACCGGCGAACAGCAGCCGGGACAGCACGTCGCGGCCTGTCGAGTCGGTGCCGAGCCAGTGCTCGCCGTTCGGCGCGGCCCGGGCGGCCAGCAGGTCGATCTGGTTGGGGTCGTGCCCGGACAGCGGCCGCGCGAACAGGGCGGCCAGCACCACCAGGAACAGCAGCGTGAGGCCGGCGACGGCCGCGGGGTTGCGCCGGAAGCGCCGCAGCGCGCCGCGGCGCGGGCCGGCCTCGGCCACCTCGACGACCTCGTCCGCCACCGCAGGGATTGTCATCGCAGCCTCACCCGGGGGTCGACGAGCGTGTACAGGACATCGGCGAGCAGGTTCGACAGCAGCACGAGAATGGCGATCAGCAGCGCGAAGCCGATGATCACCGAGTAGTCGTGCTGGTTGACCGAGCTCACCGCGAGCTGACCCATGCCGGGCCAGGCGAATACCTGCTCGATGACGACCGCCCCGGCCAGCAGCTGCGGCACGCTCGAGGCGACGACCGTGAGCAGGGGGATCAGCGAGTTGCGGAAGGCGTGGCGCAGGACCACCCGGCGGGGCGGTGCACCCTTGGCCTCGGCGGTGCGCACGTAGTCCGCCTGCAGCTCGGTGATCATCGAGCTGCGGACGTATCGCATGAAGGGCCCCGAGTTGCCGAAGCCCAGGATGAGCGCGGGCAGCACGAGGTGGCGGACCGTGTCCAGCAGGCTCGGCGCGGTCGGATCGGAGATGCCCGACGACGGCAGCCACTGCAGTTTCAGCGTGAACAGGTAGATGGCGATCAGCGCGACGAAGAACACCGGGATCGACACCGAGCCGAGGCTCACCACTGTCGCGGAGTAGTCGACGACGGTGTTGCGGCGGCGGGCCGCGGCGATGCCGAGCGGGATGGCGACAAGCAGCGAGATGACGAGCGCGACGCCCATCAGCTCGACCGTCGGGCCGATGCGCTCGCCGAGCACCTCGGTCACCGCGCGCCCGTTGAGCAGCGAGTAGCCGAGGTCACCGTGCAGCGCGTTGAGCAGCCAGTGCCAGTACTGCACCACCACCGACTGGTCGAGGCCGAGCTCGTGGCGCTTCTGCGCGATGAACTCGGCGCTGCCGGAGTTGAGCTGATCCGCCGGGACCTGCATGGCGATCGGGTCGCCGGGCGTCTTGTGCACCAGGCCGAAGATCGCGATGGTGATCAGGAAGAACACCAGCACGTTCACCAGCAGGCGCCGGACGAGGTACGCCCCCAATATTCGCTCAACTCCTCTCACGGTGAGCAGGCCCGGCGGGTGCGCGTGCACCCGCCGGGCCCGGCGTCTCATCAGCCGCTGATGGACCAGCCGGCCGGGTCCCAGAAGTTCGCGTCCTGGGAGCCAGGGGCCCGGAAGCCCTGGACCTTCTTGCTCACGCCCCACAGACCGTACGGGTTGTACAGCCACATCAGGTCGACCTGCGCGTTGGACTCGGCGGCCGCCTGGTCGTAGAGGCTCTTGCGCTGGGCCTGGTCGACCGTCTGGTTCGCCTGCGTCATCAGCTGGTCGAGCTTCTGGTCGCAGAAGAAGTTGATGTTGCCGCCGGCCGGGTACTGCTGCGCGCACGCCGTGATGACGTTGATCGCGGAGGAGTCGACGGCGTAGTTGCCGCCGCCGTACAGCGTCATGTCGTACGACTTGTCCTTGTACGTGCCCGCGATGTTGGCCGCCTGGATGTTCACCAGGTTGACCTTCACGCCGACCGCGGCCAGCTCGCTCTGCACGATGGTGGCGGTGGCGTCGCGGTCGCGCTGGCCGTGCACCCACTGGAGGTTGATCGTGCGGTTCGGGTCCCAGCCGGCCTCGGCCAGCAGCTGCTTGGCCTTGTCGACGTTCTTGGCGTAGTCGTTGAGCCCGGCCGGCGAGTTGGCCTTCGCGAAGTCCGACAGCCGGACCTCGGCCTTGCCCATCAGGACCGTCTTGACGATCTGCTGGCGGTCGACGGCGTAGAGGAACGCCTGGCGGACCCGGGCGTCCTTGAAGTAGTCCTTGGACTGGTTCAGCGCGATGCGCACGAACCCGGCGCCGGGCTTCTCCTGCGTCGTGACGCCGCTGAAGCCGGAGACGGTGGCCGCGTCGGTCGGCGAGTAGGAGGCGATGTCGATCCCGCCGTTGCCCAGCTGCGCGGTCGCGACGTCGGACGTCATCGGCTTGAGGTAGACATCCTTGATCTTTGCCGGACTGCGGTAGTTGGGGTTCGCCGTGACGTGCACATACTGATTGGTCTTGTACTCCACGAAGGTGTACGGGCCCATCCCGACAGTCGGTTTGCGGAAGAACTCGTCCTTGGCGACGGCGTCCGGGGCGTCCTTGCCGAGCACGTGCTCGGGCAGGATCCACGGGTAGCCGATGACGGCGAGCAGGCCGAAGTTGGGCTGGGCGGCCTTGATGACGAACGTGTCGTCATCGGGCGCCGAGAACCCGCTGATCGTCTGCGCCTTGCCGGAGGTGAGGTCGGCGACGCCCGCGACACCGGCGTAGCTGCCGGCGGTGGCGCTCGTCGTCTTCGGGTTGGCCAGCAGGTTGTAGGTGAACAGCACGTCCTTGGAGGTGAACGGCTGCCCGTCGCTCCACTTGAGACCCTTGCGCAGGTGGAACGTGAACGTCGTGGCGTCCGGCGACACGTCGTAGCTCTCGGCGAGGCGCGGCTGGAGCTTGTAGTCGGGGTCCACGGCGAGCAGGCCCTCGTAGACGAAGGACATGACCTGCGAGTCGGCGCCGTTGAGCGGGGCCAGCGGGCTGAACACGCCGGCGGGCTCCTGGTAGAGGTACACGTTCAGCGACGACTTGCCCGCCGCGGCCGGCGTGTCGGACTTCGGGCCGGTGCAGGCGGCCGAGGCGAGTAATGCCGCGACCGCGGCGCCGGCAAGGAACACCCGTTTCATGGGCACCTCATTTTGTATCTGGGGGTTGGCATGGGCGAGGGTGGGACGCGGCCTCAGGCCACCGTGTTGCGCAGCGTTCCCAATGGGCCCAGGTCGACCAGGAGCTCGTCACCGGGCTTGAGGTATTCACCGGTCGCCGCCCCGACGCCGGACGGGGTGCCGGTGAGGATGACGTCACCGGGCTCCAGGGTCATGAGCCGCGAGGCGTGGGCGATCAGCTCGGCCACCGAGAAGATCATGTCCTTGGTCGAGCCGTGCTGCCTTGTGACGCCGTTGAGGTCGAGGCGGATCGGGATCGCCTGCGGCTCGCCGGCCTCGTCGGCGCTGAGCAGCCACGGGCCGAGCGGCGCGAAGCCGTCGCACCACTTGCCGGCCAGCCAGTCGAAGAACCAGACGGCCTTGTCGTCGGTGTCGCGCTCGAAGCCGTAGTCGACGCTGCGGGCGGAAACGTCGTTGGCGGCCATGTAGCCGGCCACGTGGCCCAGGGCGTCCGCGACGCTCACGTTGCGGGCCGCGGTGCCGATGACGACCGCGAGCTCCGCCTCCCAGTCGACCTCGTGGCTGATGTCGGGCAGCGGGATGACGGCCCCGGGCCCGACGATCGACGTCGGCGGCTTCAGGAACAGTCGCGGCGAGAGGCGCGACTTGTCGAGCGGCTCCCCGCCCGTCTCCGTCACGTGGTCCTGGTAGTTGGCCGCGGCGGCGAGCAGCTTGCCCGGCCGCTGCAGCGGGGCCAGCAGCGTCACCTCGGCGACGCCGACCCGGGCCGTCGCCGCGGTGCCGGGCGGCAGGCCCTGCTCCACGAGGCGCTGCAGGTCTCCGTCGCCGAGCTCGGCGATCGTGGTGTCGTCGTCGAGGCGGCCGTGGCGCACGCCGCCGTCGCGCAGGTAGCTAACGAACCGCATCGAGCACCACTCCCCGGCTCTCGTTGATGGACTGCTGGGCCGCCTCGACGATGCGCTGCGCGCGGGCGGCGTCGCGCGGGCCGAGCTCGGCCCGGCCGGTGCGCACGCCGGCGGCGAGCACGTCGAGCAGCCGGTCGACGGTGCCCGGCCCGGTCCAGGCGGCTTTCGTCGCGGTCGTGGTCTGGATGTGCAGCGCGGGACGGGTCGCGTCGATCACCAACACCCCGTGCGAGCCGCTGATGCGGTACCGGTGCAGCAGCAGGCCCGACGCCGCGGTGCCGTGGACCGCCGGCACCCGGCCGCAGACGATCGTGCTGGTGACGCCGTGCTCGTGGTCGAGCTGGAGCGTGTCGAGCGGACCGCCGGTGGCACTGACCCGGGTGACCGCCAGGCCGAGCAGGTCGCAGACGATGTCGATCGGATACAGCCCCAGGTTGAGCAGCTCACCGCCGGGTGCGGGGTCGCCGCCGGCCACGATGAAGTCGCACTGGACGTTCCACGGCAGTCCGACGCGGCCGGCCCGGATCGCCGCCTTCGCCGAGCGCAGCGCCCCGCCGAGGCGCTGGTGATGGGCGGGCACGACGACCACACCGTGCTCGTCGGCGAGGCGCGCCAGGTGCTCGCACTCGGCGGCGGTGGCGGCGAGGGGCTTGTCGGCCAGCACGTGCCGCCCGGCCCGGATCTCCCGCTCGATCACCGCTGCGCGCCGGTCCAGCGCGACGGCCACCGAAACGACGGGCGCGGCCTCGTCCTCGACGATCGTGAACTCGGGGTGCCTGTCGAAGGCGGGGCGGTACATGTCGCGCTGATGGTTCTGGGTTCCGAGGCCGGCCTCGCCGAGCAGCCGCACGGGGATCATGCCAGCACCTCGTCGAGCGCGACCGTCTCGCCCGTCGCGATGGAGCGCTCGGCGGCCACGCCCATGGCGACCGCGAGCACCGCGTCGTCGACGGGCATGAGCGGCGGCGCACCCCCGATGCTGTCCAGCCAGGCCCGCAGCTGCACCGCGAACCCGTTACCGCCGGCCGCCGGCACGAGCGCCGGACCGCCCTCGGCGTAGAGCACCGCGGCCTCGCCGTCCCAGTCCTGGCGGACCGCGCCGCCGCTGCCCGCGACGAACAGTTCCCGCTGGTTGAACGAGCCCGGCCGGTGGGCCCGGCTCATCTCGCACACCGCGGTGGCCCCGTTCGCGTAGTCCACCACCATCTCCAGGTAGTCGTAGATGCCGAGCTCGGTGGCGGTCTGCTTGCGGCCGCGGGCGCGCACGGCGACCGGCCGGGCGCCCAGCCACCAGGTGGCCAGGTCGAGCAGGTGGACGCCGTTGTGCAGGGCGTGCCCGCCCGACTTGGCCGGGTCGTTGACCCAGGCGCTCCAGTCGGGCCAGATCCAGCCGCCGAGGATGGCCAGCCGGACCAGGAACGGCTCGCCGATGTCCGCGATCGCCGCCTTGACCGCGCGGCCGTAGTCGTAGGCGCGATGGGTGTGCGCGGCCGCCAGGACCAGGTCTTTTCCGGCGAACGCGGCCTGCAGGGCGCGCGCGTCTGCGACCGTGGTGGTCAGGGGCTTCTCGATGAGCAGGTGCTTGCCGGCGGCGGCGACCGCGGCGCCGATGCCGGCGTGCGTGAAGTTCGGCGTGCACACGATCGCGGCGTCCACGTCCGGCCACGCCAGGGCGGCGGCGAGGTCGCTCGCGTGCGGGATGCCGCCCTGCGAGCGGGCGAACGCGGCGGCCCGCCCGGGGTCGATGTCCACGATCCCGGCGATGCGGGCACCCGGTGTGACGGCTGCGGCAGCGCTGTGTGCATCGGCGATGAACCCGGCGCCGACCAGCAGAATGCCGACCTCGTCCGTAGCCACCCAGCCCTCCTTCGCGCTCGGTTCAGAACCTGTTTGGAACGTAGTTTCATGTCGCGCCGGAGCGCTGTCAAGGTCCACTCTTTCAACATGGAACGTCTTGCCATGTTGACACGAGGTGTTCTAGCGTCCCCGACATGCCCAGTGCACAACGGCGGGAGGCCCCGCGCGGACAGGCGATCGCCGAGCGGGCCGCCCGAGTCATCCCCGGCGGCGTCAACTCCTCCACGCGGTACATCGGCGAGCCGTACTCCTTCGCCGGCGCCGACGGCGCGTACGTGACGGACGCCGACGGCCGTCGCTACCTCGACTACCACGCCGCGTTCGGCGCCATCCTCCTCGGCCACAACCACCCGGTCGTCAACGACGCCGTCCGGGCCGCCCTCGGCGGCGTCGACCTGACAGGCCTCGGCGTGACCGAGGGCGAGGTGCTCCTCGCGGAGCGCATCGTCGAGATCATCCCGTCGGCCGAGTCGATGATCGCCACGATGAGCGGCTCGGAGGCCACCGCGCAGGCGATCCGCCTCTCCCGCGCGGCCACGCGGCGGGATCTCATCATCAAGTTCCAGGGCGGCTTCCACGGCTGGACCGACGCGGTCGCCCGCAACGTCATCTCCGCCCCCGACAAGGCCTACGGCCGCGACCCGCTCTCCGAGGGCATCCTGCCCCAGAACATCGACGCGACGCTCATCGCCGAGTTCAACGACCTCGAGTCGGTCACCGCCCACTTCGACGCCCACCCGGAGCGCATCGCCGCGGTCATCCTCGAGCCCATCCCGCACAACGTCGGCGCGCTGCTGCCCACCCAGGAGTTCGTCGAGGGCCTGCGCACCCTGACCCGCGACCGCGGCGCCGTGCTCATCTTCGACGAGGTCATCACCGGCTTCCGGCACGCGCTCGGCGGCTACCAGCAGGTCGTCGGGGTCACGCCCGACCTGACCACGTTCGGCAAGGGCATGGCCAACGGCTTCCCGATCGGCGGCGTCGCCGGCCGCCGCGACCTCATGGAGCGCTTCAACGGTCGCACCGGTGACGTCCTGATGGCCGGCACGTTCAACGGCAACCCGCCGGCCTGCGCCGCCGCCCTCGCCACCATCGGCTACCTCCAGGCCAACCCCGACTTCTACACCCGCACCCACGAGCTCGGCGCCCGCATGCGCGACGGCCTCGCCGCCATCACGACCGAGCTCGGCATCGAGGCCACCGTCGCCGGGTTCGGCGGGGTCTTCGCGGTGTACTTCGCCAAGGCCCCCGTCCTCGGCTACCGCGACCTGATGCGCAACAACGACGAGGCCTACGTCGCCTTCCACCGCGGCATGACCGAGCGCGGCTTCCTGATGCTGCCGATGGCCCTGAAGCGCAACCACGTCAGCGGTGCCCACACCGCCGCCGAGATCGACCTGACCCTCGAAGCCGCCCGCGAGGTCCTCGGCTCACTGCGACAGCTCCTGGAGGGATGATGCCCGTCTCGCTGAAGTCCCCTCGGGCAAGTGCGGCGACCGCTGTGGCCGGTGTCGCCGAAACCGTTGCCGCGGTGATCGCCGACGTCGAGGCCCGCGGCGACGACGCCGTGCGGGAATACTCCGAGAAGTTCGACAGGTGGTCGCCGCCCAGCTTCCGGCTGTCCGCCGCGGACATCGAGCGGATCGTCGCCGGCGTCGACCGCCAGGTCATCGACGACATCAGGACCGTCCAGCGCAACGTGGGCGACTTCGCCCGCAAGCAGCTGGAGTCGCTGCGGGACTTCGAGGTCGAGACCCTTCCGGGGGTGTACCTCGGGCAGCGCTCCATCCCGGTGTCCGCGGCGGGCGCCTACGTCCCCGGCGGCCGCTACCCGCTCGTCGCCTCCGCGCACATGACGGTCGTGACGGCCAAGGTGGCCGGGGTGCCGCGGGTCGCCGCCTGCACACCCCCGATCCGCGGCGAGATCCCGGCCGCCACCGTCGCCGCGATGCACCTGGCCGGGGCCGACGAGATCTACCTGCTCGGCGGCGTGCAGGCGGTCGCCGCCCTGGCCGTGGGCACCGGGTCCATCGCACCCGTCGACCTGCTGGCCGGGCCGGGCAACGCATATGTGGCCGAGGCGAAGCGCCAGCTCTTCGGCCGCGTCGGCATCGACCTGTTCGCCGGCCCGACCGAGATCCTCATCGTCGCCGACGACACCGCCGACCCGTTCATCGTCGCGGTGGACCTGCTCAGCCAGGCCGAGCACGGCCCCGACTCGCCGGCCATCCTGGTCTGCTCCAGCGAGGAGGTGGCCCGCAAGGCCCTCGCGCACGTCGAGGCGCTGCTGCCGGGGATGCCGACGAACGACTACGCCGGGCCCGCGTGGCGCGACCACGGCCAGGTCATCGTCACCGAGACCACCGACGAGGCGTTCGCGGTGGCCAACGCCTTCGCCGCCGAGCACGTCCAGGTCCTCACGGCCGAGCCCCGGCGGGCGCTGGCGCTCATGCACGACTTCGGCGCCCTGTTCCTGGGCGAGGAGACGTGCGTGTCGTACGGCGACAAGGTCATCGGCACCAACCACACCCTGCCGACCCGCGGCGCGGCGCGGTACACGGGCGGGCTGTGGGTCGGCAAGTACCTGAAGACCGTGACCTACCAGGAGATCACCAACCGCGACTCCAGCGTCGAGCTCGGCCGCCTGTGCGGGCGGGCCGCGCGCGTGGAGCTCTTCGAGGGCCATGCCCGCTCCGGCGACGCCCGTGCCGCGAAGTACGCCGGCGATCCCCTACCGTGGGCCGTATGATCTTCGGACCCGGCCAGCGCGTCCTGTTCATCGGCGACAGCATCACCGACGCCGGGCGCACCGGCCCGCTGCCACCCTATGGCGACGGGTACTTCAACCTGCTGCGCGCCCTCGTCACCGCCCGCCACCCGGACCTGGACCTGACCTGGCTCAACCGCGGCATCGGCGGCGACACCGTCCGGCACCTGCGCGGGCGGTGGCAGCGCGACGCGCTCGACGAGCGCCCCGACTGGCTGTCGGTCATGATCGGGATCAACGACGTGTGGCGCGCCTTCGGCGATCGCCCGCACGAGGCGGTACCGCTGCCGGAGTTCGAGACAACGCTGCGGGCCCTCCTGGCCGAGGCGGTGGAGTCGACGGGCTGCCGCCTGATCGTCGCCACGCCCTACCTCATCGAGCCGGACCGGTCCGACCCGCAGCGCGCCCAGAGCGACAGCTATGCGGCGGTGGTCCGGCGGGTGGCAACGGACCACGGCGCCCTGCTCGTCGACACGCAGGCGACGTTCGACCGCCTGCTGACCCACCGCCCGCCGTCGGCGTGGGCACCCGACCGGGTGCACCCCGGGCTGGAGGGCCACACGGCGCTGGCGCTGGCGTTCCTGGACGTCGTCGAAGGTTAGCGGCGGGGATCGACGAGCAGCTTCGGGCCCGGGCCGGCCGTCGCGGGACGGTGGCCGGCCAGGGCCGCGGGGACCTCGTCCAGGCCGATCGTGGCGCCCACCAGCGGTCGCGGGTCGACGGAGTGCCAGGCGTAGGCGGCGATGGCGCCCGGCAGGCCCGCCGACGCGCCCAGGATGCCGACCGCCGTGACGTCCTTCAGCGCGAGCTCGCGGGTGTCGACGGTGCTGGGGACCCCGGACAGGCCGATGTACACGATCCGGCGGCCCGGCTCCACCAGGTCGAGGGCGAGCGCCGGGGCCGTCGGGTCGTTCGTCGCGTCGACCACGGCGTCCCACGGGAGGTCCGGCCGCCGGGGATGGGTCCACGCCCCGTCGAAGCCGAGCTCCCGGGCCAGGGCCAGCTGCGCCGGGTCGCGCCCGAGCAGGTGGACCTCGGCCTTCGCGGCCCGCGCGAACAGGGCCGTCAGCAGGCCGATCGTGCCCGTGCCGAGGACCAGCAGCCGCCCGCCGGCCGGCAGCTCGGCGGCCTGGACGCAGCGCAGGGCGTTGCCGCCGGGCTCGACAAGCGCGCCGGCCGCCACATCGAGGTCGTCGGGCAGCTGGTGCAGGGTGCGCGCGGGCACGGCCAGCCGCTCGGCCAGGGCGCCGGGAGTCGCCCCGCGGATGCCGACCTCGTCGCGGGCGGCGCAGACGTGGTGGCGGCCCGAGCGGCAGCGCGCGCAGCGGCCGCAGCCGACCATCGTGTCGCCGGTGACGAGCCGGCCGAGCAGGCCGGCGTCGACGTCCGGCCCGATGTCCGTGACGACGCCGCACCACTCGTGCCCGGGCCGCACCGGATACGTCGTGATCCCGCTCTGCAGGTAGCTCAGCTCACCGGTGAACAGCTCGACGTCGGTGCCGCAGATGCCGGCCCGTTCCACGTCGACGACCACCTCGCCGGGCCCGGCGACCGGCTCGGGGACCTCGCGGACCGCGGCCGCGCCGGGCCCGGTCAGGACGAGGGCGCGCACGCCGGCACCACCCACGGTGTCGACGGCAGCCCGTGGGCGCCGACCTTGACGGTGAACAGCCGCCCCGAGTCCGGGTAGTCGGCCCGGCGCTCGCGCGGCACGCCCCGCGCGGCGGAGGTGATCACCAGCGTGTCCAGGTCGGGCCCGGCGAAGGTGACGCTCGTCGTGTGCAGTGCGGCCACCTCGACCACGCCCAGCAGCTCGCCGGCGGGGCTGCGGCACTCGACCCGGGCCCCGCCCCAGACCGCGATCCAGAGGTTGCCGGCGGCGTCGGTGCACATGCCGTCGGGGTGCCCGTCGCCCGCGATCGTCAGCAGGTCGCGGCGCTGCCCCACCGCGCCGGTCACCGGGTCGTACTCCCGCACCCGGACCAGCCCCGGCAGCGTGTCGATGCTGTAGAACAGGTCGCCGCCCGGGCTCCAGGCCAGCCCGTTGGACAGGCCGAGGTCGGCGTCGAGCACGGCGATCCCGGAGTCGTCCAGCCGGACCAGGATCTCCTCGTCCCTGCGGTCGTCCTGGGCCAGGCTGCCGACCAGGAACCGGCCGGCGGGGTCGACGGCCCCGTCGTTGAGCCGGCTCTGCCGGTCCTCGGGCAGCACCCGGGCCACCTCGGTTCGCGTGCCGTCGGTGCCCACGAGCGTCAGCGTGCGCCGCTCCGCGACGAGCAGGGCGCCGTCGGCGGTCACGGCGACCGCGCCGACCGTGTCGGCGAAGCTCCAGGACCGGCCCGGCTCGATGGTGCCCGACGGGTCGAGCGAGCCCTCATGGACCGTGTTGGCCAGGATGTCGACCCAGAGCAGCCGGTTTCGGGGCGCGTCCCAGACCGGGCCCTCGCCGAGCGCGTAGGTGGATTCGGTGGCGGGACGGGCGGGGTACCGCATACCCGGGACAGTACTACTCTCGAAGCCATGGCCGGGCGACGCAGTGCGCAGTGGTACGCCGGAGATGACCGGAACAGTTACATCCACCGAGCCTGGATGCGGCGGGGACTGCCCGCCGACGCATTCGACGGGCGTCCGCACATCGCGATCGCCAACACGGCGAGCGACCTGACACCGTGCAACGCGCACCTCGACGAGGTCGCGCGCAGTGTCGCCAACGGGGTGTACGAGGCCGGCGGCATCCCGCTCGACCTGCCGGTGGTCTCGCTCGGGGAGACCCAGGTCCGCCCGACCGCGATGCTCTGGCGCAACATGGCCGCGATGGCCACCGAGGAGATGCTGCGGGCCAACCCGATCGACGGCGTGGTGCTGCTGGGCGGCTGCGACAAGACGATCCCGGCGCTGCTCATGGCCGCCTGCTCGGTCGACCTGCCGGCGGTCGTGGTGCCCGGCGGCCCGATGCTCACGGGGACGTTCCGGGGTGTGCCGCTGGGGTGCGGTACCGACGTCTGGAAGCTCTCGGAAGAGGTCCGGGCGGGCACGCTGTCCGAGCGGGCGTTCCTCGACTCGGAGTCGTCGATGATCCGCAGCAAGGGCCACTGCAACACGATGGGTACCGCGTCCACGATGGGCCTGCTCGCCGAGGTCCTCGGCATGACACTGCCGGGCATTGCGGGCATTCCGGCCGCGGACAGCCGCCTGCTCGCCGCCTCCCACGCGACAGGCGTCCTGGCCGTCGATCTGGTCAACCGCGACCACCGCCCGAGCGCCGTGCTGACCCGCGGCTCGTTCCACAACGCGATAGTCGCCCTGGCCGCGCTGGGCGGGTCGACGAACGCGGTCGTGCACCTGCTCGCCATCGCCGGCCGCGCGGGCATCGACCTGACGCTCGACGACTTCGACCGCATCGGCGCGGAGGTACCGCTCCTGGTCGACCTCCAGCCGGCCGGCCGCTTCCTCATGGAGGACTTCCACCGCGCCGGCGGCCTGCACGCCGTCCTGGCCCAGGTCGCCGACCGCCTGGACCCGGCCGCGATCACGGTGACCGGCCGCCCCCTGGTCGAGCCGCTGCCCGCGGCCCAGGTCTGGGACGCCGAGGTCATCCGCTCCCGCGCCGAGCCGCTCCAGCCCCACGCCGGCATCGCCGTCCTGCGCGGCAACCTGGCGCCCGACGGCGCCGTCATCAAACCGGCCGCCGCCTCCCCCCACCTGCTGCGGCACCGCGGCCCGGCGGTCGTCTTCGACTCGGTGGAGGACCTGCACGCCCGCCTGGACGACCCGGCGCTGGACATCACCGCCGAGTCGGTGATCGTCCTGCGCGGCTGCGGCCCGAAGGGCTACCCCGGCATGCCCGAGGTGGCCAACACCCCGATCCCGGCCAAGCTCCTGGCCGAGGGCGTCCGCGACATGGTCCGCATCTGCGACGGCCGCATGAGCGGCACCGCCTACGGCACGGTGGTCCTGCACGTCTCCCCCGAGGCCGCCGCCGACGGCCCCCTGTCCCGGGTCCGCACGGGCGACATGATCGTCCTGGACGTCCCGGCCCGCACCCTGCACGTCGAGGCCGACCTGGACACCCGCGACCCGTCCCCGGAGTTCCTGGCCGCCCTGGCCCGCCCGAAGCGCGGCTGGGAACGCCTCTACGTGGACACCGTCCGCCAGGCCGACACGGGCGCCGACCTGGACTTCCTGCTGGGCGCCAGCGGCGACAAGGTCCCCCGCGAGTCCCACTGACGGCCGCCGCGGCGGCCGCCGTGAATGTCCTCAGTGGACTCCAGCGGCGCGACACCGACGGGGATGTCCGGCACGCGCACGGTGGGGTCATCCGGGTCGGGTCGTCCTACAGCTTCAGGCGCACCGGGCTGTGCCGCAGCCACAGGTCCAGGGCCAGGACCTGCTCGATCTGGCGGCGGGCCTGGCCGAACCCGTCGTGCTCGTACGGCGCGGCGGCGAGGTCGGCCACCCGGCGCCTGTCGAACAGTGAGGCCGCCGGGGAGTCGGCGGCGACGGTGACGAGCGCCTCGCGCAGGGCCTGCTCGTAGCGGGCGTCCTGCGTCGACGGGTACGGGCTCTTGGTCCGGGCCACCACCGAGGCCGGCAGCACGTCAGCGGTCGCGGCGCGCAGGAGGCTCTTCTCCCGGCCGTCGAAGGTCTTCAGCGCCCACGGGGTGTTGTAGACGTACTGCACCAGCCGGTGGTCGCAGAACGGCACCCGGACCTCGAGGCCGTGCGCCATGCTCATCCGGTCCTTGCGGTCGAGCAGGATCTGCACGAAGCGGGTCAGGTGCAGGTACGACATCTCCCGCATCCGCCGGTTGTGCGGGTCGGGGTCATCGCCGTGGTCGACCTCGGCGATCGCGTCGCGGTAGGCGGCCGCGCGATACTCGGGCAGCCGCAGCGACTCGTCGAGCGACGGCTCCAGCGCGCTCGTCACGAGCTGCGCGCCGCCCCGCTGGGCGTTGCGGACGCCCGCGATCTCGCCGAGGGCCAGCCACGGGAACGTCTCGGCCCGGACGATCGCCGGGACGTGGAACCAGGCGTAGCCGCCGAAGACCTCGTCGGCCGCCTCGCCCGACAGCGCCACCGTGGAGTGCTCGCGGACCGCCCGGAACAGCAGGTACAGCGACGTGTAGATGTCACCGCCCAGCGTCGGCTGGTCCATCGCGGCGACCACGGCCGAGCGGCTCAGCGGGTCCATCAGCGTGGCCGAGGACAGCACGATGTCCTCGTGGTCGACGGAAACGTGCTTCACCACGTCGTGGACGAACGGCGTGTCGGGCTCCGCCCGCATCGGGTCCGGGCGGAAGTGCTCGGCCTGGCCGGTGAAGTCGACGGCGAACGAGCGCAGCGGCCCCTCGCCGCGGCCGGTCAGCGCGGCGTTCGCGAGCGCGGTGATCGCCGAGGAGTCCAGGCCGCCGGAGAGCAGCGAGCACAGCGGCACGTCGGCGATCGTCTGCCGGGCCACGATGTCGTCGAGCAGCCCGCGGATCGTGCGCACGGTGGTCTCCCGGTCGTCGCGGTGCTCCGCGTAGGAGGGCCGCCAGTACTGCCGGCGCCGCACGCCGTCGGCGCTGACCCGCAGGTACGAGCCGGGGACGACCTCGTGCAGGTCACGGTAGAGCGCGTGGCCGGGGGTCTTCACGAACGCCAGCAGCTCGCGCAGGCCCTCGAGGTCCACGACCGCCTCGGCCTGCGGATGGGCGAAGACGGCCTTGGGCTCCGACGCGAACAGCAGCGACCCGGCCACGCCGGTGTAGTAGTACAGCGGCTTGACGCCCATCCGGTCGCGGACCAGCAGCAGGGTCTCGGTGCGGGCGTCCCAGAGGCCGAACGCGTACATGCCGTTGAGGTGCTCGACGAAGTCCTCGCCCCACTGCAGGTAGGCCCGGAGCACCACCTCGGTGTCGCTCCCGGTCCGGAACTCGTGCCCGTGCCCGCGCAGCTCGGTGCGCAGCTCGCGATAGTTGTACAGCTCCCCGCTGTACGTGATCGCGGCGTGCTCCACGGTCATCGGCTGGTCGCCGGTGACGAGGTCGATCACGGCCAGCCGGCGGTGGCCGAACGCCACCCGCTCGCGGACCCAGAGGCCCTCGGCGTCCGGGCCCCGCAGTGTCATCGTGCCCGTCATGGCCCGCACCGCGGCGGCCTCACGGCGCAGGTCGCGGCCGTCCGCGCCCAGAGCGACCCACCCGACGACTCCGCACATCGCAAACACCTTCCCCCGAGAGGCGGCTGTAACCGTCCTGAAACATAGTTCAGGCTTTTACGAATGTCGATGGTGAGAGGAAACTGTGGCGGTGACCGAAATCGTCAGCGAGATCAATGACGACTACTCGACGAGCCGCGACGGTGTGGTGCCGCTGTCGCAACGCAGGTCGCTCTACCACTTCACCGCACTATGGGTGACGATGGCGGCCGGCATCACCTACCTGTTCCTCGGATTCTCCTATCACGACGCGGGCCTGTCGCTCGGCCGGGCCGTGCTGGCCGGCGTCCTCGGCGCGATCTGCTACCTGGCTTACGCATTGCCCGCCGCCTATCTCGGATCGAGCACCGGGCAGACCCACGCGCTGCTGACCCGCTCGATCTTCGGCAAGCTCGGGTCCGGTCTCATGTCGGTCGTGCTGATCCTCATCGCCGCCGGCTGGACCGCGTTCGCGTTCAATGTCCTGGCCAATCTCTACGACGGGCTGTTCGGCTGGGGACACATCGTGGCGATCACGGTCGTGCTCGCCCTCGTCGGGATCGTGAACAACCTCTTCGGCTTCACCGGCATCACCGCATTCGCGCGGTATCTGGTCGCCCCGCTGATGATCATCTGGATCGGGTACCTCGTGATCAAAGGCGTCACCGACGTGCCGGCGGCGGCATGGAGCTTCCCGGGCGGCTCCGATCAGCTGTCCCTGCTGGCCGGCGTCGGTCTCGCGATCGGCTCGGTGATGTGGGGCAACGAGCCGGACACCTGGCGATACGGCCGTCCGCGGTTCTCGTGGCCGCTGCTGCCGTACACCATCGCGCTCTTCGTGGGTCTGGTCCTGTTCGTGGCGGCCGGATGGATGATGGGCTATCTTTCCAACACCAATGCCCTCGACTTCGGTGGCGCGTTCCGCTCCACCGTCGAATACTCGCTGTTCGGCGCGCTCTGGCTGGGCGCCATCCTGGCCACGGCGCTGCAGGTCGCGATCAACGACGGCAACTACTACGAAATGATCAACGCCGGGCAGAACCTGGCCGGCCACGCGCGCGGCTGGAAGCGCTGGTACACGTGCCTGGTCATGGCCGCCCTGACCGCGCTGTTCGCGTGGTGGTTCCCGCACCTGGAGGAGGACTTCTTCACCGTCGCGGGCTGGTCGGCGATCGCCCTGCCGAGCGCGACGGTCGTCATGTGCGTCGACCAGTTCGTCCTGCCGCGGGTGACGGGCGTGCGCCGCAACGTCGGGCGCATCCCGACCTGGCGCGCGGCCGGCTTCGCCAACTGGCCGGCGATCGTGTCCGTCATCGTCGCCATGCTGTTCGGCGCGTGGGGTCTGCAGCTCCTGCCGGGCCAGACGTCGGCGCCGGACCTGGGCCTGGTGCCGGTCGAGGCGTGGCTGCTGGCCGGGCTGCTGTACCTCGGCCTGGGTGCGCTGGCCACCGCCACGTCGGCCCGCGCCGAGCTGCTCGGCATTCCGCACACAGCAGGCGATCCCGTCCAAGAGGAGACACCGCGATGACAAGCGCCGCCGGCGACCTGCTGGAGCACGCCCGCACCGAGCTCGCCCCGGGCGAGGAGCACAACCGCCTGGTCCCCGCCATCGACGCGGGCACCGCGCCCCTGGCGGCGATCGGCGCGTTCGCCGTCGAGGAGCTGGCGCTGGTGCCGAGCGACCGCCGCTCGTTCCTGGCGCTGGCCGCGGCCGCCGCCGAGCCGGCCACCGCGGACTTCTTCGCGGATCTGGGCAAGGGCGAGAACATCGTCCTGGGTACCCTGCCGGCGCTGGCCGAGGCCGGAGGATTCGATGCGGCAGCCCGGCGGTCGTACCGGCGGCTCGCCGGGTGCCAGGCGTACCCGTCCTACCTGGCCTGGCTCGCCCTCAACGCCGATCCGGCCGCGGTGGTGCTCGCGGTGACGGCCAACTTCGCGGCCTGGGGCGGCTACTGCGCCACCCTGGCCCAGGCGCTGCGCCGCGAATACGGGCTGCCGGACGGGGCCTGCGGCTTCGTCGACTTCTTCGCGACGCCCGCCCCCGACCTGGAGCGGCTGGCCGAGCAGGCGATCCAGCAGGCCCTCGACGGCGGCAAGGCCCTGGACGCGGGCCTCGAATACGGCCGGATGCTGCAGGAGTACGAGCTGATGTTCTGGAACACCCTGGCCGACGCGCACCTCTGACGCGTCACTTCCCGTACAGCGGGTGCGGGCTCACCTTCACCAGCGGCGCCGGCCCGCCGAACCACGGCGCCGCACGCACGGCCCGCATGGCGGCCCGCCGGCGGGGCGTGTCCATGCGGTCGATGAACAGCACGCCGTCCAGGTGGTCGGTCTCGTGCTGCAGGCAGCGGGCCAGCTCGCCGGAGCCGACCACCTGGACGGGGTCGCCGCGGTCGGAGTGGCCCCGGGCGACGACGTGCTGCCGGCGGACGGTGTCGAAGTACAGGCCCGGCATGGACAGGCAGCCCTCGGGGCCGTCCTGCTCCTCGTCGTCGGGAAACTCCAGGACGGGGTTCACCAGGTGCCCGTGGACCCCGTCGACGTGGAACACGAACACCCGCTGCCCGACGCCGATCTGCACCGCGGCCAGGCCCGAGCCGCGCTCCGACTCCAGCGTGTCGAACAGGTCGCGGACCAGGCGGCGCAGCTCGGCGTCGAACGTCGTGACCGGGTCGGCCGGGGTGGTCAGCACGGGATCACCGAACGTACGGACCGGAACGACACTCATGCCGAGGCTCCTTTGCAAAGCGGCTTGCAAAGGAGCATAGTTGGCACCGTGACGCAGATTCAAGGCGCGCTCGACCATCCGGTGCGCGCCGCGCTCGTCGGCCTGCTGCGCGAGCGGGGCACGGTGACGTCGACCGAGGCGGCCCGGGCGCTCGGGGGCAGCTCCGGGCTGCACTCGTTCCACCTCCGGCAGCTGGCCCGGTTCGGCGTGGTCGAGGAGGTGGCGGCCGGCGGGCGGGCGAAGCCGTGGCGGCTCGTGGCGGTACCGTCGACCGATGCTTTGCAAAGCTCGTTGAACCGGGGGCTCGAGGACGAGAGCTATCAGCACTGGCTGGCGGTGCGGGACCGGGCCCCCGAGCACTGGCGGCGGGATCAGGCGTTCAGCGAGGTGGTGTACCTGACGCCGCAGGAGCTGACCGAGCTCGGCAACGCCGTCCGGGCGCTCGTCGCGGGTTACAGCGGGCGCTCCGGGCCGGGGCGCGGGGCGGTCGCGGCCGTGGCCCGGTTCTTCCCGCTGATCGACTAGAGGCCGCTCGTGCCGGCCGGTGTCGACAGCTTCTGGTGTACCGCGAGCAGGCGCCCGACCGCGCCCTGCTCATGGAGGGTCAGGAAGGCGTCGACCGCGTCGGGGTCGAACTGTGAACCCCGGCCCCGCAGCAGCTCGTCGCGGGCCCGGGCCTCGTCGATCGCGGCCTGGTAGGGGCGGTCGCAGCGCATCGCCGCCCACGAGTCGCACACCGCGATCAGGCGGGCCTCCGGGCGGATCGTGAGGCCGCGCAGGCCGTCCGGGTAGCCGCCGCCGTCGAAGCGTTCGTGGTGCTGGCGGATGATGTCGGCCACGGCGTCAAGCTCCGGCACGATCCGGGCCATCCGCGCCCCGAACTGGGGGTGCCGGCGCAGCAGCGCCCACTCCTCCTCGGTCAGCGGCTCGGCCTTGAGCAGGATCTCCCGCGGAATGACGACCTTGCCGACGTCGTGGAACCGGCCGGCCAGCCCGGCCCGCATGGTCACCGACTCGGAGCAGTCCATGTAGACGGCCATCGCGGTGGCCCAGCGGGCGATCGCCGCGCTGTGCTCCAGGTCCGACAGCCAGGCGTCGACCTCGTCGGCGGCCCGCTGGAGATATTCGAGGTGCACTGACTGGCCGATGAGCGCCGGGACGTCGGGCGCCGGTGCCGGCATCGGACACGCCCCGATGACGACCCGGTCGCGGCCCTGCATCTTGGCGCTGTAGAGCGCGCGGTCGGCCACCACCACCAGCTCCGTGTGCGTGGCGCTGTGGGCCGGGTAGCTCGCGGTACCGATGGAGACCGTGACCTTGATGTGGTTCTGTGCATCGAGCGTCACCGGCTTGTCGGCGACGCTGCGGCGCAGGGCCTCGGCCATGGGGGCGAGGGCGTCCGGCTCGACGCCCGGGACGAGCACCGCGAACTCCTCGCCGCCGTAGCGGGCCACGACATCGCCGGGGCGGGCGGCGCGGCGCAGGCGGCCGGCGATCTCGACGAGGGCGCGGTCGCCGGCCGGGTGGCCGAAGCGGTCGTTCACCGACTTGAAGTGGTCGACGTCGACGATGAACAGGGCGGTCGAGCCGCCGCGGCGGCCGGCCAGGGCGACCTCGGCCGGTAGGCGGCCCTCGATGAACCGGCGGGTCGACAGGCCGGTGAGCGGGTCGGTCACGGCGAGGCGGCGCTGCTCGATCGCGACGCCGGCCATCCGGCCCAGGGTCAGCAGGAACAGCACGGAGCAGGCGAGCGCGGCGGCCGGCACATCCTCGGTGACACCGCGCACCGACTGCACCATCAGGGCGGCCGGGGCGAGCACGGCCGCGGCGGCCAGCAGGACGAACCGGAACGGCCGGGACTCGTCACGCGGCGCCGGCGCCGGGTCGGCCAGCCCGGTCATGCCCGGGCTCAGCGCGGCGAGCCCGAGGGACAGGTTGGCGGTGAGCCAGATGGCGTCGAGGAAGTTGCCGGCCTCGTAGCTGCCGTGCAGCTGCTGGTAGCTGTAGATCGTGTCGGCCGCGGCGATCCCGAGCAGGTTGCCGACCAGCAGCACGAACGAGGCCGAGCGGGCGCCGGAGCCGATCAGCAGCCGGACGGTGACCGCGAGGAGGGCCAGGTCCATCACCGGGTAACCGATCTCGGCGCACAGGGCGAGCGCGCTGTCGCCGCGGTCGGCGGTCGGGTGGATCAGGAACATCCACGACAGCAGGGCGGCGGCGACGGCGAAGATGAGCCCGTCGAGCAGGCCGATCACGCTGCGCGGCTCGCGGCGGCGGATGAGCAGCACCAGCGCGGCCAGCAGCAGCGGATAGTGCGACAGGTACAGCAGGTCGGCGATCGACGGGAACCGCGCGATGCCCAGCACGTAGTGCGCGATGTAGAAGGCCGCGTCGGCGCTCGCGTAGACGAGCTGGCTCAGGCCCAGCAGGACCCACGGCCCGCGGACCCGCGGCCGGTTGCGGGTGGTGCCCCACCAGACGGCGATCGCGGCCGAGGTGCTGACGGCAAGGTACACGCCGACCCGCCAGTAGAGACCGGCTCCGCTCTCCGGGAGCAGAAAGTAGGTGGTAATGCCGAGAAAGCCGGTCAGCGCGTAGGCGAGACCAACAGTCATATAGGCGCTCCTCGATGCACTGCCGTTTTCGGCGGTGTGCCGCTGACACCGTAGACCATTGGCCATACCTCGCGCATACTGCGGTTGGCGTTGTTGGCGCTTCGCCGGATTTCTGATGCTTGCGCGGGGTTTTCCGGATTACTCGCGCCAGGCTCGGCGCCGTTCGAGGGTGACGCGGTCGACCGCGAGTAGTGGGCCGCTCACGCCGGACCGGCGCCGCTGGGCGTCGGCGGGCAGGTGCACCGGGTTGTCGGGGGCCAGCGGCAGTACGTGCAGCGTGGCCGTCCGCGCCGCCTCCGGGAGGCGGGCCGACAGGCGGGAACCGTCCCAGAACCGGTCGGTGGTGGGGTGGCCGTCGATGCGCAGTTCGGCCACGTCGCCGGCCCAGTCGATGTGGAGAATCGCGTCGGTCGGGCGCGGCGGGAGGGGCAGGCGGTAGACGGCGGCGCGGGCGTCGAACTCGGCGGGTGCGGGTGCCGACTGGCGGGTGCCGTGCACGCCGTAGATCGCCGGGACCGGGCCGGGCGGGCGCATCGGGATCACCTCGATCTCGATAACGGCCTCAGCGTCAGCCTCGGCTTCAGACTCGGCCGCGGCTCGGGACTCGGCCGCCTCGGCGGTTCGGGCGGTCGGCGGCGCGTCGGGGGTCGCCGGGGTCTCGGGCTGCACGGGCGTCAGGCGCAGCGGCTCGACGTTGTCGAAGTTGTAGATCAGCACCTCGGGCTCGGCGGCCGCGTGAGCGGTGATCCGGCCGGTGGCGTCCCAGCTCAGATCGGCGGCGGACAGGAGCAGGCGGCCGTCGCTGTGGACCCAGGCGCGGCCGGTGTCCTCGGGGGTCAGGGTCAGGACGTCGAGGCCGGGGAGCCGGTGCGGCGTGCGGCCGGGCTCGATGCGGTGTGTTTCCCCGAGTGTCTCCAGCTCGACCGGGATCCCCGCGTGCGCGCAGAGCACCAGTGTCGGCACCGGCCCGGGCAGGACGGTGAGCGCGGTCGCCGTGGCCCGGTCGATGCGCACGCCGCCGACCTCCAGGCCGAGCGGCCAGCGGGCCAGGGTGCCGGGCGGGATGTCGACTGTTCCGTGATGGGTCTCCAGCGGCACGTGCGGCTGGTGCCAGGAGATGAACCGGAACGGGCCGCGCGTCGCCTCGCGCAGCACGCCGGTGTCGGTGACGTCCGGCGGCACCTCGGCGGGCCAGGTCGTCGCGGCGCCGATCAGGTGCTCGGCGAAGGCGGTCAGGAACGCGTGCTGGCGCCGCAGCTCGGCGTGCGTCGGGCCGAGCAGGCCGGCCTCGCCGATCGGGGCGTGAAAGTCGTACCCGAGCGGCGGCACGTCATTCGGACAGCCCGACGCGTGCGACTCCTGGGTGCCGGGCGGGTTGGTGCCGCCGGCGTACATGTAGTAGCCCTGCCAGACCGAGCCCGCGGCGATCGCGTTGTGCGCGATGGCGGCGATGTCGAGGGCGGACGGCCGCGGGCGGCGGTGGTACGCGGTGGCCATGCCGCCGGCCAGCTCGCACGTCACGAACGGGTCGGACGCGGGCGGGCGGATGAAGTACTGCTCCCGGAACTCGCCGGGCCACGGCGCGCCGGCGTCGATCCAGAAGCCGTCGCCGTATCCGCTGTGGACCGGGAGTACCTCGCCGGCCGGTAGCTGCGCGCCGTCCCACGCGGTCGCCGTCCACAGCCGCGCGGTCAGGCCGCACCCGATGGCCAGCCGTTTCAGGGTGACCAGGTGCCCCGGCTGGTCGAGCAGCTCGTTCTCGACCTGGATGGCCAGGAAGTCCTCGCGCCCGCCGACCTGCCCGCCGATCCGGCCGAACCACTCCGCGACGAGGTCCAGGTACGCCGGGTCGTCAGTGCGGTGGCGCACCGGCGCGGCCTGCACCCAGTCGGGGAAGCCGCCGTTGCGCAGCTCGCCGTGGACCCACGGCCCGATCCGCAGCACGACCTCGAACCCGCCGGCCCGGCACAGGTCGACGAACGCGGCGAGGTCCAGATTGCCGCCGAAGCGCACCGCACCCCGACGTGCCTCGTGGTGGATCCATGGGACATATGTCGAAACGACGCTGACGCCGCCGGAGCGCATCAGGTCGAGCCGGCGCTCCCATTCCGGCCGCGGGACCCGGCTGTAGTGCAGTTCCCCCGAGACCGGGATCCATGGTCTTCCGTCGCGCCGCAGCATGATCGCAACGGTAGCGACAGTTCGGGCTGCAAGGGCCGGGGCATCCTGGCCGGCGGTCGCGGCGGCGCGGGGGCGGGTCAGTCGGTGGCGGGGACCGGGGCCGGGATCGCGGTGCTGCGGGCGATCATCAACCGCCACACGGCCAGCTGGACCACGGACAGGACCAGGGCGAACGGCATCAGGGTCCAGATGCCGGAGTGCTGGGCCAGCCAGCCGGCCAGCCACGGCAGGGCCGAGCCGCCCACCAGTGACAGGCCGTTCATGACGCCTATCGCGGTCGGGACCAGGCGGGCCGGGACGACCTGGGGCGTCACCGCCATCGCCGTCGGGAACAGTGGGCCCAGGAAGAAGCCGAGCAGCACGAAGCCGGCGGTGGCGAGGGGCGCGGTCGGGGCCGCCCAGAGCAGGGCCGAGCCCGCCGTCACGCCGATGAGGCAGAGGGTGGCCATGGCGGCGGGGGTCAGGCCGGCGCGGGTGGCGAGCGGGCTGATCAGGAAACGGCCCAGGGTGAGGCCGAGCCAGTAGCCGCTGACCGTGTATCCGGCCACCACGCCGGGCTCGGCGTGCTGCTCCACCAGGAAGGTGAACGCCCAGGTGCCGACGCCGATCTCCAGGCCCACGTACACGGCCAGGAACAGTGAGCCGAAGACCACGGCCGGGCTGCGCAGGGCGTCGGCGAAGACGCCTGTCGGGCGTGGGGTGTCCGCGGCGCGTTCGGCGGCGGGGGCCCGACGGGGGTACCAGAGCAGGAACCCGAGGCCCAGCGGCAGACACAGCGCGGCCAGGACGAGCCACACCGACGTCCACGGCAAGGACTGCAGCAGCCAGGCCGCCAGCAGCGGGCCCAGCAGCGCGCCGACGCCGAAGAAGGCGTGGAGGCGGTTGAGCAGCGTCGTCGCGTTCGGCAGTTCGGTCAGGTAGACGTTGAGGACGGCCTCCAGGTTGCCGGTGCCGTAGCCGATGAGCAGCTGCACCGCGACAAGCGCGGCGAACGGAGGGCGGGCGGCCAGGGCGACGGCGCCGAGGGCGTAGGCGGCGACGCCGATGACCAGGGCCAGGCGCACGTGCACGCGGTGCAGCAGGGCCCCGGTGGTCGCGCCGGCCAGCATGAAGCCGGTCGAGGACGTGAAGAACGTGAGGCCGATGGTGGCCTTGTCGACGCCGTAGTCGGCCATCTGGGCGGGGATCAGCACGCCGCTGACGCCGGCGTTGATGCCGACGAGCACGAATCCGGCGTACGACAGCAGCACCGGCGCCCGCACCGGGCGGCGCATGAGGTTCACCGCCAGATGGTACGGGCGCCGGGTCGGGCGCAGGCAGTGCCGCTACTGGGAAAGTCCGGCGACGACGGGGCCGACCTGGGCGCGGCCCACGCCGTCGGCCGAGCAGACGCGCTGCGGGGACGGCACGAAGTCCGCGGCGGTCTCGTCGGGCAGATACACCCGGTAGCCCCGGACGTCCACCGGCTTGCAGGCGTCGCCGAAGTTGCCGGGCTGGGGGCTGCGGACCTGCACGTGCGCGGACTGGCCCGACTCCAGCTTCACCTGCTTCGGCTCGACGCCGGTGTCCCGCTCGGCCGGCTGGTTCACCTGCTGCCCGCCGTCCCCGGTGACCCAGGAGACGCCCGGGTACCCGTACAGCGTGCACGCCCGGGACGAGGGGTTGGTGAGCACGATCCAGAGGTACTGGCTCCCCGCCGCGCCACCGCCCGGCGCGTCCTGCACCTTGAACGTGATGCCACCGTGACGGCAGCGATTCGTGACGTCACCACCGCCACCCGCGGACGCGGACGGTGCCGGGCCGGTCGACTGCCCCGACGCCGCGGCGGAGCCGGCGACCGGCGTCGTCGGCGCCCCGGAGGCGGCGGGCGCGGCGGCGGTACCGTCCCCACCGCCACACCCCGCGGCCGCCGCCAGGAGCATCATCAGCGGAAACACGGCTTTTCTACGCATGCCGGTCACCGTACCCGGATCGCGGCGACCCGATGCATCCCGGCGCCGGGCGACTCGGCCGGCCGCCGGCACCATCGCGCCGATGGTCTTCGTCCACTGTGGTCATCGGTCGGGGTGTGGGCATGCGGCGGCGGGGCGGAGCCGGCGGATGGGTCGGTGACCCCCTTGACTGATCCGGTCCAGGGCGGGGAAGCTTTCGGGGGAAAGCTTCCCCGGGGGGACACCGCCATGACCACCGGTAACGTCGCCGGCCGGACCGTGACCAGCCGTGTGCTGAGCCTGCTCGGCGCGTTCAACGGTGAGCACCGGCGGCTGAGTCTGTCGCAGATCAGCCGGCGGGCCGGGATGCCGCTCGCCACCACGCACCGGCTCGTGGGCGAGCTCGCGGCCTGGGGTGCGCTGGAGCGGGATGCGGACGGGCGATACCAGATCGGGCTGCGGCTCTTCGAGGTGGCCGCGCTCGCGCCGCGGGGGCTCGGGTTGCGGGAGGCGGCCATGCCGTATCTCGAGGACCTCTACGAGGCCACGCACCAGCATGTGCAGCTGGCGGTGCTCGAGGGCTCCGATGTCGTGTACGTCGAGCGGCTCTCCGGCCGCGGGGCCCTCGTCGTGCGCAGCCGGGTCGGTGGGCGGCTCCCCGCGCACGCCACGGGCGTCGGGCTGGTGCTGCTGGCCCACGCGCCGCGGGCGGTCGTCGAGGAGTACCTCGCCGGCCCGCTCGTCGCCTTCACCCCGTTGACGATCGCCGATCCGGGGCGGCTGCGCACCACCCTGGCCAAGGTCCGCCGGGCCGGCCACGCGGTGAGCGACCGCCAGGTCCAGATGAACGCCGTCTCCGTGGCCGCCCCGGTCCGCGACGTCGAGGGCCGCGTCGTCGCCGCGCTCTCGGTCATCGTGCCGTTCGACGGGCTCCAGCCCTCCGCCCTGGTGCCCGCCGTGGTCACCGCAGCCTGCGGCATCTCCCGCACCCTGCTCCGCTCCGCCGCCGCATAACCCCGCCCCACCCCGCGTCCGCGCCCGCTCGTGGCGGGCCGCGGCGTCCACGGGCGCACGGAGCGACCGAGCCGGGCAGGGCCGGTCAGGCGGTCAGGCGGTCAGGCGGGCCAGTTCGTCGATGACCGCGGCGGCGCCGTCCTCGGCGTGCAGTGCGGTGGCCAGCGCTCGGTATGTCGAGGCCCTCGGCGATGACGGCGGCGAACCAGCTGGGCGGGGTGACGAGCACCGCGTCGGCCTCGCGGGCGGCGGCGAGCATCGCTTGGGCGAGGGGGCGGGCGTGCTCGGCGACAATCGTGTTGACGGCGATCGTCATGCGGGTCAGGCCGCGGTCGGCGAACCGGAGGCGCAGGTGCTCCTGGGTGTCCATCGGCAGGAGGTGGAGCCGAGGCCGTGGCGGCGCACGAGCGGCTCGAAGACGGCGTGGGTGGCCACTGTGACGTTGTGGCCGGCCGCCTGCAGCCGCACGCCGAGCCCGGTGTAGGGAGCGACGTCACCGCGGCTCCCGATGGCCACGATTGCGACGCTCACCATCGTCACATCATCGGCCCCACTTCAACGTATATCGCTGCCGGGGGCTTGTGGCAAGACCCCCATACGCGGCCAGAATGCCCGGGTGCTGCTGCTTTCGACGATCGGTTCACGTGGCGACGTCCAGCCGTTGGTCGCGCTGGGGCTCGCCCTGCGCGATCTGCGGATCGAGGCCCGCTTCTGCGTGCCGCCCGACTTCCAGCCGTGGATCGAGGGTCTCGGCTTCGCCGTCACCCCGATCGGCCCGTCGCTGCGGTCGACGGCCGCCCCGTCCGCCGGCCGCCCGAGCCCGTCGGACCTGGCCGAGCTGGCCCGGCGGAGCGTGGTCGAGCAGTTCGCCACCGTGCACGCGGCGGCCGAGGGGTGCGACGGCATCGTGGGCGCGACGGCCCTGCAGATCGCGGCGCCGTCGGTGGCGCAGGTCCTCGGGGTCCCGTACCGCTTCCTCGCCTACTGCCCGATCGTGCTCCCGTCGCCGCGCCACTCGCCGTCCCTGTCGGTCCCGCGGCCAACGGAAAGCATGTTCGGTGCTCCGCTGAACGCGCACCGGGCCGCGCTGGGGCTGGATCCGGTCGCCGACACGCAGGCGCACGTGCTGACCGGGGAGCCGTGGCTGGCCTGCGACCCGGTCCTGGGTCCATGGCCCGGGCCGGGTGACGTGTGGCAGCCGGGGGCGTTGCTGGTGGCTGACGATCGGCCGCTCGACGACTCGGTGGAGCAGTTTCTGGCCGCCGGTAGCGCACCCGTGTACTTCGGCCTCGGCAGCATCCGCTCCCCCACCGCCGACCTGGGCGCCACGATGCTCGCCGCGGCCCGCGCGGCCGGGCGGCGGGCGATCGTCAGCGCGGGCTGGGCCGGGCTCGATGCGGGCGGCGACGGGCCGGACTGCCTCACGATCGGCGAGGTCAACCAGCAGGCGCTGTTCGCGCGGGTGGCGGCGGTGGTGCATCACGGCGGGGCCGGCACCACGACCGCGGCCGCTGCCGCCGGGGTGCCGCAGGTGGTGCTGCCGCAGGTGTACGACCAGCCGTACTGGGCGGCGCGCGTCGCCGCGCTCGGTGTCGGGGTCGCGGCGACACCCGACTCGCTGGGCGACGCCCTGCACCACGTGCTGGGGCACGGCCACGCCGACCGGGCCCGTGCGCTGGCGCCGCAGATCCGCACGGACGGTGCGAACCTGGCGGCGCAGCGCTTGCACGAGCTGCTGCGGTGACAGCGGCCGCCGCAACGGCGTCAGTGACCGGCGGCGTACGCGGCGAACCGGTCGATGAGGCTCTGCGGCGCGTCGTCGCGGAAGCAGATCTCCAGGTTGGCGTTGGCCTCGCGGGACGCCTCGGCGCCGCGCGGGAACATCGCCGTCTCGTACGCCGTCAGCGCCGCCTCCACGTCGCCCCGGCCGGCCGCGAGGGCCTTGCCGAGCTCGGCTCCGTCGAGCATCGCCAGGTTGGCTCCCTCCCCGGCGAACGGCGACATCAGGTGGGCGGCGTCGCCGAGCAGCGTCACGCCCGGCACCCGGTCCCAGCGCAGCCCGGCCGGCAGTACGTTGATGGTCCGCGGCGCCAGCGGCCCGTCGAACGACGTGATGAGCGAGACCAGCCGGGGCGACCAGCCGGCGAACTGCTCGACCAGCCGCGCCCGCAGGTCGCCGGGGCCGGCCGCCCAGTCCTCGGCCACCTTGAGCGCCGCGTAGACGTGCAGGCTGCCGTCGGTCTCGCGGTGGGCCAGGAACCCCTTGCCCGACCCGAGCGCGAACAGCATCCCGGCCCCGACGACCGCGGCCGCGTCCGGATACCGCGTGTCGGCGTCGGGCAGGTCGATGTCGAAGAACGTGATGCCCGCGTACGCCGGCCGGGCGTCGCTCAGCAGCGGCCGCACCCGTGACCAGGCGCCGTCCGCGCCGACAAGCACATCGGTGGTGGCCGTCGACCCGTCGGCGAAGGTCAGCTCGTGCCGGCCGCCGCCGGTCGCGGTGATGCCTGTGACCTTGCTGCCCCACCGCACCGTCCCGGCGGGCAGCGAGTCGAGCAGCATCCGGCGCAGGTGGCCGCGGTCGACCTCGGGCCGGCCGCGCCCGCCGTCGTCGGCCTCGTCGACCAGGACCTCGGCGTGCCGGTCGAGGATGCGCATCGCCTCGCCGCCCGGGTGGATGATCGCCTGGAACCGGTCCATCAGCCCGGCGGCGTGCAGCGCGACCTGGCCGTTGTAGTCGTGGATGTCGAGCATTCCTCCCTGGGTACGCGCGGTCGCCGACGCGTCCAGCTCGTACACGGTCGCCGCGATGCCGTGCACGTGCAGGACCCGCGCAAGCGTGAGCCCGCCCAGCCCGCCGCCGACGATCCCGATCTGCAGCTGTTCCATGAAACCGCTCCTTCTGGTGAGTGGTGCAGTTTGGCGAACGCGTTCGTGACGAACGCGTTTCCGATGGTCAAAAAAACATGGCGGCGGCGTCCCGGTGATCAGCGCGCCGCGGCGATGCCGTCGAGCAGCGCGTCGAACGCGAACCGGTACCGCTCCTCCCCCGTCCCGGAGAACAGCTCGTCGCGCACCCGGTCGATGCTCGGATACTCCGCCACCGCGGCCTCGCGGACCGCCATCGCCTGGAGGTAGACCTCCCCCTCGGCGTCCGCGGAGCGGTCCCGCGTCCCCTGCTCCACCGCCGTGGCCGTGGCCAGCTGCAACAGCAGGTCGACTCCCCAGGCCGCCGACCGCGCGGCCACCCCACCGGCCAGCAGGAGGCCGAGCAGCGAGTCGACGAACCGCAGGTAGTTCGGCCCGGACGGCCGCAGCGTGAGCACGGACCGGGCCAGGCTCGGATGTGCGAAGAGCAGGCGGGTGTACTGCGACAGCAGCGCGACGACACCGCCCCGCCATGCGATGCCGGCCGCGGGGGGCTCCAGACCGGACAGGAGCTCGTCGAGGAGTGCGCCGTGCAGCTCCGCGGTGTTGGTGACGTACACGTACAGCGAGGCCGGTCCGGTGTCCAGCTCCGACGCGAGCCGCCGCATCGTCACCTTCTCCAGCCCTTCGTCCCGCATGATCCGCAGCGCTACCGCGATCACGGCCGCCCGGCTCAGGGCGGCCTTCGCGGGGCGCTCACGCCGGCTGACCGGCACGCGACGAGGACTCATGAACACGATCGTAACGAACGCGTTCGTCAAGCGCCAGCCCCAATCGGGGAGACCCGCGTCGCAGCGGCCCGGGGAAGGTGGCGGGTGCGGGGAAGACGGCGGGTGCGGTGAGCCCCAGCACCGCACCCGCCGCGTCTCGGGGTCGTCACTGCGGCGCCACCGCCCGGCCGGTCTCCGGGCAGATCCGGCCCGGGTGCAGTCCCCGGCCGCGCAGGTCGGCCAGGATCCGCGGGACGGCGGCGATCGCCGCCGGGGACGTCTCGTGCAGCAGCAGGACCTGCCCGTCCGTCAGCCGGGCCGCCGACGCCACGATCTCGTCGGTGGTGGCACCGGCCCAGTCGCGGGAGTCGACGTCCCACAGGACCTCGGTCAGGCCCAGCCGGGCCGCGGCGGCGCGGACGGCCGGACCGGTCGCGCCGTAGGGCGGGCGGAACAGCCGCGGCACCGTTCCGGCGAGCTTGCGCAGCAGCGCCTGGGTGCGGCGCAGTTCCGCGCCGGCCCGGGGCGGCGTCAGGGTGGTCAGGTCCGGATGGGTCCAGGTGTGGTTGCCGATCCACAGCCCGGCGCGGCCGGCCGAACGCAGCAGGCGCGGGTAGGTGCGGGCGTTGCGGCCGATGGTGAACAGGGTCGCCCGCGCGTGCTCGCGGCGCAGGGTCTGCACCAGCGCGGCGGTGTGTCGCGGGTCGGGGCCGTCGTCGAACGTGAGCGCCACGTAGCCGGTCACCGGCCCACCTCGGGACGAATTTCCGGCGAGTCCCGCTGGGCCGCGCTCGCGCTGGTCGGGGGCGCGCAGCGCAGTCGCCGGCCGGGCCGGAGGTAGTGCCGTCTGGGTGCCATGACCGCCCCTGGGTTTCGAAACATTCGGCCCATTACCGGAAATGTTTCCTCACGGTACGACCGCCGCCGACGCTCGTCAATGGCCGGGCGGCGCCGGGATCGGAGCCCGCCGATGGTCACGGGTACCGATCGGCGCGGGCCTATGATTCGGTCATGACCGATGCGAATGCCCAGGGAAAGGCCCTGGGCCAGCCCGAAGGTACGCCGGGCAAGGGGGTCCGGCGGCCCCGCGGTTCGGTGACCGTGGCGGCCATCGCGCGGCTGGCGGGAGTGTCGCCGCCGACGGTCTCGAAAGTTTTGAACGGTCGTTCGGGCATCGCCGTCGACACCCGGGAGCGGGTCGAGGCGCTGCTGCGCGAGCACGGGTACCGCCGCACCGACGCCACCAGCGCGATGCCGATCGTCGAGGTCGCGTTCTCCGGGCTGGACAGCCACCTGGCCGTCGAGATCATGCGCGGGGTCGAGGGGGTCGTGCGCGACCGCGGGCTGACCGTCGGCTTCACCGACCTGCAGGGGCGGGCGCCGCGCGCCGGCCGGCGGACCGCCGACCTGCTGCTGTCCCGCCGGCCGACCGGGGTCATCGCCGTGCACTCGGCCTACCGGGGGCAGTACTACCAGCAGCTCACGGCCAGCGGCGTGCCGCTGGTGGTGCTCGACCCGACAGGCGAGCCGGTGCACGACACGCCCTCGGTCGGGACCACGAACTGGAGCGGCGGGATCGCGGCCGCCCGCCACCTGATCGACCTGGGCCACCGGCGCATCGGCGTCATCACCGGGCCCGCGCAGTTCATGTGCTCGCGGGCCCGGCTCGAGGCGGCCCGGGCCGCGCTCGAAACGGCGGGGCTGCCGCTGGACCCGGCTCTGGTGCGCAGCGGGCTGTTCGAGTTCGCCGACGGTGCGCAGCTCGGCGGGGAGCTGCTCGCCGGGCCCGACCGGCCGACGGCGATCCTGTGCGGCGACGACCTGCAGGCGCTCGGCGTCTACGAGGCGGCCCGCCGGGCGGGGCTGCGGGTGCCGGAGGACCTGAGCGTCGTCGGGTTCGACGACGTCGAGGTGGCGCGCTGGTGCGGGCCGCCCTTGACAACGGTGCGCCAGCCGTTCGCCGGGATGGGGCGGGCCGCGGCCGAGATGGTGTTGCAGCTGGCCACCGGGCAGCCGGTGGAGCCGTCGCGGGTCGAGCTGGCCACGTCCCTCGTCATCCGGGAAAGCACCGCGCCGCCGCCGCGGCGGTGAAACTTCCACCGAAAGGTTGCCGGAACGTTCCGGAAAGTGCCTGGCGATTGTCGAGTCGGATCTTCGGGTACGGTGTCCGCATTCCGGGGCAAGGCGACTTGGAGGTGAGCGGGTGGCCGAAAGGCCGTCCGGGCGCGGCGAAACTTACGGGGGGCAGACCCGTGAGCAACGAGCCGCGGACCGGCGCGAACGGCTGGTGGCGGCGGCGGTGCAACTGTTTGCGGCACGGGAGTACGACGACGTGACCGTCGCCGACGTGTGCAGTCTGGCCCGCGTCTCCAAACGGTACTTCTACGACCACTTCACCGACCGCGAGGCGCTCGTCCTCGTGCTGCACCGCGAGGTCAACGGCTGGCTCCTGACGCAGATCGCCGCGTCCGCGCCCCGCCGCGCGGACAGTCTCGACGGGGCGCTGCGCCCGATGCTGGCGACGCTCGTGCGCCTGCTGGCCGAGCATCCGCAGCGGGCCCGGATCATCTACATCAACGCGCCGCGCATGGAGCTGCGCCGGCGCGGGGTGCTGCGCGAGGAGGCCGACCTCTTCGGCCGGCTCCTGGCTCCGCTGGCACCGGCGCTGCGGGCGGACGTGGTGCGGTACAAGCGAACGATCCTGGCGCTGATCGCCGGCATCAGCGAGGTCCTCATCGACTGGGTCTGGCACGACATGCAGGACCCCGCCGATCCGCTCGTCGATCACCTGACGGGCCTGTGCGTGTCGATCCTGCGCAGCTGACGGCCGGCGACCGCCAATCCGGCCTCGACAAGTCAACGACCGTTTACAAGCGTCGGCGGGCAGGTACGGTGATCGGATGACCGCCACACCGGCCCGCCGGAGGGACGCCGCCAAGACCCGCGCGCTGCTGCTGCAGACCGCGCGCCGCCGGTTCGCGCAGCACGGGTACAGCACCACCACCCTGCGCGACATCGCCGACGAGGCCGGCGTGAACGTGGCGCTCATCGCCAGGTACTTCGAGTCGAAGGAGGGCCTGTTCGAGGCCTGCCTGACCGCCGCGGTCGACGAGATCAAGCGGGAGACCGGGGACGTGCCGCTGTCCGAGATCCACCTCATCATCGCCGACCAGGCGTCCCGGATCGGCTCGCAGGACCCGCCCAGCCAGCTGATGCTGCTGCTGCGCTCCTCCGGCGACGAGCGCGCCGACGAGATCCGCCGCGGCGTCCTGCGCACCTCGGCCGAGCGCCTCGCCGCCGCGGCCGGCCACCGGCCCGGCGACGACGAGACCCTGCTGCGGGCCCAGATGGTGCTCGCCGCGTCGCTGGGCATCGTCCTGCTGCGGTCCGTCGGGGCCATGGAGCCGCTGCAGTCGGCCGGCCGCGACGACCTCGCCGGCCCGCTGCGGGACCTGATCGCCGCGCTGCTGCCGGCGCGCCCGTAGGTCCCGGATCGACAGGGGCCGAACGTCCCGCACAGTGGGTCGCTTCGGCACCGGCGCTCACCCCGGCCGCGGCGCGAAGCTATTGGCACAGACAGCGAGCACGGCACCGGGAGGCCGAGAACCATGAGCACCCACACCAACCACGCAGCAGCCAGCCACCTCGAGCGGGTCGAGGCACCGGGACACATGCTCACCAAGGCGGCGGCGCGGGCCCTCGCGGTGCTGCGGTACGCCACCGGGTTCGTCTTCCTCTGGGCGTTCGCCGACAAGCTGTTCGGCCTCGGCTACTCGACCCCGTCGGCGCGGGCCTGGATCAACGGCGGCTCGCCGACCAAGGGCTTCCTCGCCTCGGTCGACGTCGGCCCGCTGCAGGGCTTCTTCCACACCATCGCCGGCACCTGGTATGCGAACTGGTTCTTCATGCTCGGCCTGCTCGGCATCGGCATCGCCCTGCTCGCCGGCGTCGGCACCCGCATCGCCGCCGCGTCGGGCGCCCTGATGATGGCCTTCATGTGGCTCGCCGAGTTCCCGATCGCGCAGCACACCGCGGCCGGCGCCCCCAGCGGCTCGACCAACCCGCTCACCGACTACCACGTGGTCTACGCGATCGCGCTCGTGGTCATCGCCCTGACCTACGCCGGGCAGACCTGGGGCCTCGGCAAGCTGTGGGCCAAGCTGCCCTTCGTCCAGCGCAACCGCTGGCTCATCTGACCACTGCTCTCCCCCCATCGGCGGCCGGCTCCCATGCACCACGGGAGCCGGCCGCCGATCTTCTGCTGCACGCTAGCGGCGGCGGGCGGTGGCGGCGAGCGCCGGCGTGCCGTACTCCCACATGTTGTCGGCGATGTCGACCGTCGCGGCGGGCGGGACGATCGCGTCGATCCGGTCGAGGACATCCGCGGACAGCTGCACGCCATCGGCGGCGAGGTACCCCTCCAGGTGCTCCATGGTCCGCGGGCCGATGATGGCCGACGTCACCGCCGGGTGCCGGACCACGAACGCGACGGCCAGCTGCACAAGTGTCAGCCCGGCCTCGTCGGCGAGCGCGCCGAGCGCCTCGACGGCGGCGAGCTTCGCGGCGTTGGCGGTGGCCCCGGCGTCGTACTTCCCGGCGCTGCGCCGGCGGGCGGCCGAGCCGGGGCCGGCGCCGGCACCGCCCGCGCGGTACCGGCCGGAGAGCCACCCGCCGGCCAGGGGGCTGTACGCGAGCACGCCGAGCCCGTGGCGGCGGCAGGCCGGGAGCAGGTCGTACTCGATCGCCCGGGTCAGCAGGTTGTACGGCGGCTGCTCGGTCCGGAAGCGGGCGTGGCCGCGCCGGTCGGCGACCCACTGCGCCTCGACGATCTCCGACGCGGGGACCTTCGACGCGCCGAACGCCCGGATCTTGCCCGCGCGCACCAGGTCAGTGAGGGTGCCGAGCACCTCGTCGACGTCCGTGGCCGGGTCGGGGACGCCTACCTGGTAGAGGTCGACGTGGTCGGTGCGCAGCCGGCGCAGCGAGGCGTCGAGGGACTCGATGATCCAGCGGCGGGACGCGCCGCGGTGGTTGGGGTCGTCGCTCATCGGCACCCCGAACCGGGTGGCGAGCACGACGGTGTCCCGCCGGCCGCCGGCCAGCGCCGCGCCGATGATCTCCTCGGACTGCCCCGCCGAGTAGCCGTCGGCGGTGTCGATGCAGTTGATCCCGGCGTCGAGGGCCCGGCGGACGATCCGCACGGCGTCGTCGTGATCGGCGTTGCCGAACGCGCCGAACATCATGCCGCCGAGGCAGAGCTGGCTGACGTTCATGCCGGTGCGGCCCAGCGGTCGATACTCCACGGTGCTCCCCTATCATGTGGACAGCCTGTCCACTTGCCCGTACACCGTAGCCACGAAGTGGATAGCCTGTCCACTTGTTCGTACTGCCCGGGAGTCCGCCGTGCCGCAGCCACCCCCCGCCGCCCGGCGCCCCGACGCCGAGCGCAACCGCGCCAAGATCCTGGCGGCCGCCCGCGCCGCGTTCGCCGACGCGCGGCTCGACGTCTCGATGGCCGAGGTCTCCCGCCGCGCCGGCGTCGGCATGGCCACCCTCTACCGCAACTTCCCCGGCAAGCGGGAGCTGCTGGAGGCGCTCTACAACGAGGAGACCGACTCGGTCTGCGCCGCCGCGGCCACCGTGCCCGGCGCCACCCCGGGCGAGCGGTTGCGGGCCTGGCTCGACGAGTTCTTCACGTTCTTCAGCAACAAGCGGCACATCGCGGCCTCGCTGCTCGAGCACACCGACCGGGCCGACCCGCTGTTCACCGGCAACCGCGCCCGGGTCACCGCCGCCGGCGCGCCGTTGCTGGCCGCCGCCCAGCACAGCGGCGAGATCCGCCGGGACCTCTCGATCGACCAGATCCTGGACCTGGTGCACGCCATCGCCGCGATCCAGGCCGACACCGCCTACGTCACGCCGATTCTGCGGGCCGCCCTGCGCGGTCTGGAATCGCGGGAGGAGCCGACCAACCGATGACACCGTCCGCTCGTCTGTCGGGTGTCAGGGATGGAAGGAGACGATGTGACGAACGAACGGGACGAGCAGTTCCGGCGCTACGTCCGGGAGCGAAGAGCCGAGCTGGTGCGCACAGCCCGGCTGCTCACTGCCGGTGACCATCACCTCGCCGAGGATCTGGTGCAGGCCACGCTGACGAAGCTGTACGTCAAGTGGCCCAGGTACCGCCGGGCGAGCAATCCGGGCGGCTACGTGTACCGCATCATGGTCAACACGCTGACCGACGAGCGGCGGCGGCCGGCCGCCCAGCGCGAGCGACCGGCGGCCGTGCTGCCGGACCTGGCGCAGGCCGAGCCGGACGTCGACCGCGAATCGGTCGACGAGCTCATCGCCGCGCTGCGGGGCCTCCCGCCGCGCATGCGGGCGGTGGTGGTGTTCCGGTACTTCCACGACCTGGACGTTGCCGCGACGGCGACCGCCCTGGGCTGCAGCCAGGGCACCGTGAAGAGCCAGACGGCCCGCGCGCTGGAGCTGCTGCGCGTGTCGCTCGTCCCGGTCGGCACCCGGCCCTGACGCCACATCACCACGACACAAGGGGCACCTATGGCATTCGACCTGCACGACCGCCTCGAGCACCTGGCCGGTCCGGCCGCGGCACCCGGCCCGGACACCGTCGAGGCCGACCTGGCCCGCGCCCGCACGGCGCTGCGCCGCAACCGTTTCACCCGCATCGCCGGCGCGTCGGGCGTGGCCGCGCTCGTGCTCACCGCCGCACTCGTCGTGCCGGGGCTGCACGGCTCCGGACCGGCGGCGCCTCCGGCCGGGGGCGGGGCCGCGACGGTACACCTGGTGGCCTATGAAGGCACGCAGCCGGCGGGCTTCACGATCGACCAGGTCCCGCAGGGCTGGGAGGTCCAGGGCGTGGACCGCGACGGCCTGACCCTCGCCCCCGTGGGCATCGCCGACCGGGACCCGCACTCGTTCGAGGGCAAGATCACCATCCTGGCCGAGCGGAGCGTCCCGGACGGCGTCGGCAAGCAGTCGGTGACCGTCCAGGGCCGCCCGGCGGTGCTGGCGGTCATGAAGGGCGACACGAAGCCCTCGACGCTGTTCGTCAAGCAGGACAACGGGGTGTACCTCGTGATCCAGGTCTGGCCGACGCTCGGCTGGACCGGCACCGACATCGTCAGCTTCGGCAACGGCATCCACATGGAGCCCGGCGCCCTGACGACCGCGGGCTGAGCGACACCGGCCGGCCCGGGCCCCGCGGACCCGGGCCGGCCGTATAGCCAGCGTTACCCCGAAGACTCCCGCGCGCGCGGTGTCCCCGCGCCGCCGGTGCGGCCAGGCTGACAGCGTGCGCAGACTCATCGCCCTCACCGCGGCGCTCATCGCCGCGTTCGTGCTCGCCCCCGGGCCCGTCGCCGCCCTCGGGACCGACAGCGGGTTCGCCGACCATTCCCGGTTCACCGCGGCGCTGCGCGAGGCGTTCGCCGGCTACTGGCAGACCGGGCGGCGGGGGCCGCAGCTGGACCGGCTCGTCGAGTTCTGGCTGCGCTACCACGTCGTCAAGGGCGCCCTCGCCGCGCTGGTCCTGGCCGTGCTCGTCCCGCTCGGGCTCCGCCTCGCCCGTCACCGGGGAAAGGCCGCCCTCGCGGGTCTGGCCGCCGTGACCGGGCTCGGCCTGCTGGCGCTCGTGACGGTCGCGGCCAACGTGCAGGGCGCCCTGGTCCCGCTCTCGTCGCTGCTGCCGATGGTGATCGGGAGCGAGCCGCTCGCGGGCGCGCCGGAGCCGGCCGTGCTCGGCGCGCTCGTCGCCGACTTCGGCCGCTACCACGAGGTCATGGCCGTCATCGCCGCCGTGCTCGCCATCGTCCTCGTCACCGCTGCGATCCTGCTGTGGCGCCGCTTCGCGGCGACGGACGCGGCCGAGCGGCGGACACGCCGGCTGCTCGGCGCGCTCGGCACCGTCACCGCGCTCACCGCCCTCGCCGTCCTCCTCGTCGTGGTGGCCAACGCGACCACCGCGGCCGACCCGGGGCCGGCGCTGCGGGCGTTCTTCGACGGCGGCTGGTGACCCTCAGCGGCCCAGCCAGCCGCCGTCGACCGGCAGGACGGTGCCGTGCACGTAGCGGGCCGCGTCCGAGCAGAGGAAGACGAGCGCGCCGGCCAGGTCGTCCGGCGTGCCCCAGCGGCCCGCGGGGATCCGGTCCGAGATCGCGGCGAACCGGGCCGGGTCGGCGCGCAGCGGTGCGGTGTTGTCGGTCTCGATATAGCCGGGCGCGATGGCGTTGACGTTGACGCCGCGCCCGGCCCACTCGTTCGCCAGGGCCCGGGTCAGCCCGACGACGGCGTGCTTCGACGCGGCGTAGGACGCGACGCCCAGGCCGCCCTGGAACGACAGCATCGACGCCACGTTCACGATGCGCCCGCCGCCGGCCGTCAGCATCCGGCGGCCCGCGGCCCGGCTCAGGTGAAACACCGCGTCGAGGTTGACGGTCAGGACCTCGTCCCAGTCGGCCGCGCTCATGCCGGCCGCCGGTGAGCGGCGGATGATGCCGGCGTTGTTCACCAGGATGTCGAGCCGGTCGAGCGACTCCACGGCGGCGGCGAGGGTGGCCGGCCCGGCCGTCGCCAGGTCGCACTCGATGAACCGGGCGGCACCGGGGGGCGCGGTCCGGCCCAGCCCGACCACGTCGGCGCCCGCCGCGGCGAGGGCTGTCGCGAAGCCCCGGCCGATCCCGCGGCTCGCCCCCGTGACGAGCGCGGTCCGGCCGTCCAGGCGGAAGGCGTCGAGGATCATCCGGCCGCTCCGGGCAGCCACGGCGCGGTCCAGCCGGGGCGGGCCGCGCGGGTCAGCGCCTCCAGGTAGAAGTAGTCGCCCCACAGGTTGCCCTCGTCGACGCCGACGCCCTTCGGCTTGTCGTAGACGCCGTGCAGGAGCAGCGCGTTCGAGTCGTCCCCGGCCGCGTAGCCGGCGATGAGGGAGGTCAGGATGCGGTCGGCGGCGTCGGCGTAGGACGGCTCCCCGAGCGCCGCGGCCAGCTCATGCAGGCCGCCGACGGCGATCGCGGCGGCCGAGCTGTCGCGCTCCTCGCCGCTGCCGTCGCCGAAGATCAGGTCCCAGTAGGCGACCTCGTCGGCCGGCAGGTGGGACAGGAACCGGTCGGCGCAGCGGCGGGCCGCGGCCAGCAGCGTCGGGTCGCCGGTGTGGCGGTGGTTGAGCGTGAAGCCGTAGATGCCCCACGCCTGGCCCCGGGCCCAGCAGGAGTCGTCGGCGTTGCCCTGCTCGGTCTCACCGCGCAGCGGGGCACCTGTCGCCGGGTCCCAGTAGAACGTGTGGAACGTGGTGTCGTCCGGACGCATGATGTGGTCGCGCAGCTGGAGCACGTGCCGGCGGGCGGCGCCGGCGTAGCGCTCGTCACCGGTGACCCGCGTCGCCCAGAACAGCAGCGGCGTGTTCATCAGGCTGTCGATGATGGTCCGGCCCCGCTGCGCCGGGTCCTGCAGATCGCCCCACGCCTGGATGATCCCGGCCGGCTCCAGCACCCGGGTCAGCAGGTGGTCGGCGGCGGCCAGCGCGGCCCCGCGGGCGACCTCGTCGCCGGTCCGGCTCCACGGGACGACGCACGACAGCGTGTACAGGAAGCCGAGGTCGTGTGTCTCGACGTCGACGCGGCCGTGGATGCGCTCGGCGAACCCGGCCACGTGCGCCGCGGCCTGCCGCTCGTAGCGGGCGTCGCCGGTGAGCTCGTGGGCCAGCCAGATCATCCCGGGCCAGAAGCTCGTGGTCCACCCGACGTTCGCGCCGGCGCCGAGCTCCGAGGGGCGCAGCCGATACCGCCTGTCGACAGTCGTGTCGCCCGGATACAGCGAGCCGAACTCGGCGAGGTTGGTGTCGATCGTGCGCAGTGCGGCTGTGACAGCGTCGCGGACGGAGCGGACGTCACGAGACGTCATGTGCGGTTTCTCCTTGTGGTTCCAGGGCGGCGCGCAGCGCGAACCGGCTGTTGGCCCAGACGACGTACAGCAGCGGGGCGGCCGCGAGACCGAGCGCGATCGCGGGCCGGGCGGTGAACAGGGTGAGCAGGAGCGCGAGGACGGTCAGCGACAGCAGCGTCAACGGCCAGGCGCGGATGCCGAGGTACGCCGACACCCGCGCGACGTCCCGCAGCCGCGCGGCGGGCCGCTCCGCCAGGGCCGCGAGCCCGAGCAGCGCCGCCGCGACCACGACGAGCATGCCGGTGGCCAGCACCGGGATCGCGACCGCACCGACGGGCCGGCCCCAGGCGGCGCGGGCGTCGACGCCGAGCACGACGAGCGCGCCGGCGGCGGCCGCGCCCAGCTGGACCGCCCGGCGCAGCGAGGCCCGCCAGGCCCGCGCGAACGTGGCCACGACGGCCGTCGACCGGCCGGCGCGGTAGCCGGCGAACACCGCGAACAGCCCGCACAGCCCCGGCGCGGCGAGCGGCGCGGCCAGGGCGACAAGCGGCCACGACCGCGAGGTGTCGGTGACGAGCGCGACGGCGAGCACCGGCGCGGCCCCGAGGACGAACAGCAGGTTGCCGGCCAGCGCCAGGTACACCACGTCGAAGAGTGTCCCGATGGTCTCGTGCCGCATGCGCATGCCGCTCACCCCTTGAGCCCGCTGGTGGCGAGGCCCTCGACGAAGTACCGCTGGCCGAGCAGGAAGATGACCGCGATCGGCAGCACCGACAGCACGGACCCGGTCATGATCAGGGCATATTCGGCGTTGTACTGCGAGATGAACGTCGAGAGCCCCAGCTGGATGGTGCGCAGGTCGGGGCTGCGCAGGTAGAGCAGCGGCCCGAGATAGTCGTTCCAGGTGCCGACGAAGGTGAGCAGCGTCAGGCTGGCCAGCGCCGGCATCGACAGCGGCAGCATGATGCGCCGGTAGATGCCGTACTCGCTCATGCCGTCCATCCGCGCGGCCTCGGACAGCTCCTCGGGGATCGTCTCGTAGTACTGCTTCATGAGGAACACCCCGAGCGCCGCGAACGCCTGCAGCGCGACGATCGACCACCGCGTGTCGGACAGCCCGGCCTTCGACATGAGCACGAACTGGGGCACCATGTACGACTGCCACGGCACCGCGATCGTGGCGACGTAGGCCAGGAACAGCGCGTCGCGGCCCCGGAACCGGATCTTGGCGAACCCGTACGCGGCGAAGCTGCCCGTGAGGACCTGCAGGAACGTGATGACGACCGCCAGGAACAGGGTGTTGCCCAGCCAGGTGCCCATATCCGACTTGTGCCAGATGTCGACGTAGTTCTGCCACACCACGGTGTCGGGGATCCAGGTGATCGGCGCGGTGAACACCTCGTTGTTGTGCTTCAGCGAGGACAGCAGCATCCAGAAGAACGGCAGCAGCAGGCCGGCGGCGGCGAGGAGCAGCACGAGGTACCCCAGCAGCCGCCAGAACGGGCCGACCCGCCGGCCACCACCGGACCCGGGAGCGGGGGCCGTCCCCGCGTCGAGCTTCGGCCCGTCGAGCAGTGTTGTCACGATGCCCTCCGCTTGTTCACGGCGAACTGCACGGCGGTGATGAGCAGGCAGATCGCGAAGAGCACGACCGAGATCGCCGACGCGTAGCCGAACTGGTTCTCCAGAAAGCCCTTCTGCCAGATGTACTGCGACAGCACGAGTGTCGACTGGCCCGGCCCGCCGTTGGTCAGCAGCAGGATGAGGTCGAAGACCTTGAAGCTGCCGATGGTGAGCATGACGGTGACGAAGAACGTGGTCGGGCGCAGGCCCGGCACCGTCACCGCCCGGAAGCGCTGCCAGGCGTTGGCGCCGTCGATGCGGGCGGCCTCGTAGAGCTGGGTCGGCACCGTCTGCAGGCCGGCCAGGAAGATGAGCATGTAGTAGCCCATCTCGCGCCAGGTGCCAACGATGATGACGGCCGGCATCGACCAGTCCGACGACACCGTCCAGCCCGGCGGGTGCGCGACGCCCAGGGCCCGCAGCAGCGCGTTGACCGGGCCGAACTCGGGGCTGAACAGCATGTTCCAGACCTGGGCGATCGCCACGATCGAGGTGATGTAGGGGAAGAACGCCACGGTGCGGAAGAACGCGACGCCGCGCAGCCGGCGGTTGAGCAGCAGGGCCAGCCCGAGCGCGGCGCCCATCGTGAGCGGGATGTGGAACACGGTGTAGACGACCGTGTTCCACAGGGCCGTCCAGAAGCTGTCGTCGTGCCACATCTGCTCGAAGTTGGCGACGCCGACCCACTCCGCGACCCCGAAGATGTTCCAGTCGGTGAACGCGTAATAGAACAGCGTGACCACCGGCACGAGCGTCAGCAGGGCGAAGCCGATGAAGTTCGGCAGGATGAACGACCAGCCGAGCAGCGCGTTGCGCACGGCGGGCCGGACGCGCCGGCGAGGCGGCGACAGGGTTGCCATGGAGGTCTCCCGGGGTGTGGGCCGCCGGTGCAGCAGGCACCGGCGGCCCGGGGATCTGGTGCGGGACTACTTGTTCAGGACCTCGTTCTTGGCCCGGTCCTGGGCGGCCTTGATCGCGCCGTCGACGTCCTTGCTGCCCGACAGCACCGCGGAGTGCATGTCGTTGAGGAGGTTCTGCAGGCCCGCCGTGTACTTCGAGACCGGGTTCTCGGGCCGGGTCTCGTGCGTGGAGAACGCGAACTTCGACACGTCGTCGCTCGGCATGCCCTTGAGCGCGAACAGGTCGCCGGTCACCGCGGCCGTGTCGGCCGGGGTGATGCCGATCCCGGCCAGGCTCTTGGCGCCCTGCTGGCTGGCCGCGTAGGCGAGGAACGCCTTGGCCGCGGCCACCTTCTGCTTGTCGATGCCCGCGTTGATGCCGAGCCCGGTCGGGTCGCCGAAGGTGATCGGCTTCTTCGACGTGCCGGTGGTGCTCGCGTCGAACTGCGGCGCCGGTGCCATGCCCCAGGCGAACGTGTCGGCGTCACCCGTCGACTGCTGCTTCAGCAGCGTGGCGATGTACCAGGTGCCCATGAGCATCATCGCCGCCGACTGCTTGCCGAACTGCGCCTGATACGTGAGCTTGTTCGTGGTCGCGGTGCCGAACGTCGGCTGGGCGCCCGCGGTCTGCAGGTCGAGCGAGCGGCTGTAGTACGGCTTGAGGTAGCCGAAGTCGCCGCTCTCCAGCTTGGCCCCGGGCGTCTGCGCGAGCGCGAAGCCCTGCACCGTCGACTGCCAGACGTGCTGGTAGTCGCCGAGCGCGCTGGAGCCGGCGCCCTTGAGCGCGGTGGTCAGCCGCTTCGCCGCGGCGGCGTAGTCGTCCCAGGTCCAGGAGCTGTCGGGGTACTGCACACCGGCCTTGTCGAACAGCGCCCGGTTGTAGAACAGGACCCACGAGTCCTGCCGGTACGGTACTGCCCACGTCTTGCCGTCGACCTTGTAGCCGGACAGGCCGCCGACCTTGTCGTCGAGCTTGCCGGCCACGTCGGAGACGTCCAGCAGCTGCTTGCCCGACTGGTACGTGTAGAAGTTCTTCAGGTTCTTCTGGATGTAGATGTCCGGGGCCTTCTTCGCCGCCAGGTCCGCGATCATCTGCGTGTCGTAGTTCGTGGCGTCGTACTCCTTGAGCTCGACCGTCACGTTGGGGTTGGCGGCGTGGAAGCCGTCGGCGAGGGTCTTGAACTCGGGAGTGGTGGCCAGGCTCCAGCCGGCCAGGCTGAGCGTGATCGGGCCGGTCGGCATGGTCTCCGGCGCGGCATCGTCGTCGCCGCAGCCGGCCAGCGTGAGTGCAAGGGCCGCGACGACGCTCACCGTGGCCGTGAACGAGCGCTTCATCCCTTCTCCTTCAGGGTGATGGGGTGTGGGGTGTCCGCGCCGTCGGGCCAGGTGACCCGCACGTGCAACGTTTCACCGGACTCGTCCAGCGTCACGGTGCACGGTGCCGGCGCGGGGGCGGTGCTGAGTTCGACGAGCGCGGCGAGCCACCGGCCCGGGCGCACGGGGTACTCGAGCCAGGGGATGCGGACCGGGCCGCCGAGGGGGCCGCCGTCGGGGCGCACGGCGATACCGCTTACCGATGGTGCGTCAGCTGTCAGGTCGACGACGGTGGAGGTGAGCCGGTCGCCGGTGACGGGCCAGCCGCCGACGCGCAGTGTCACGGCGTCAGCGCTCGGCCGGTCGACGCGGACGAGGCGGACCTCCCACGGGCCGCGCACGACCGAGTAGACGGTGATGTCGCCGGCGTGGCGGGCCGGGCCCGTCCGGCCGCCGCCGTGGTCGCGCTGCCCCGGCTCGGCCTCGACCCAGTGGGCGGCCGTGCGCGATCCGGCGATGCCCGCGGCACCGTCGAGGCGAACGTCAAGGGTGGTCAGGCCGGCCCGGTGGGTGTGGCGGCCGTCGCGGTCGACGAGCACCACCGACTGGTCGAGCGGATCGGTCCAGGCGGCCTCGTCCAGGACCGGGGCGGTCGCGGTGGAGTAGCCGATCCGGGCGTAGAGCGGCGAGTCGCCGCCGTCGGAGCCCTCGATGTCGTGGTCGGTGCCGTGGTTGACGACGCGCACGACACCGTCGCGGCGCGTGCCGGCCACGAGCCAGCCGGGCGCCACGATCGCGCGCAGCGTGTCGCGCTCCTCGACCGGCAGCGGCTCGGCCGGCGACGTCCACAGTGGATGCCCGGCCGGCAGCGCGATGCCGAGCAGCCCCTTGCTCGCCCAATACGGCGAGGCCGGCCCCGAATACGCCTGGGCCAGCCGCGGCCAGGGCGCGTGCCAGCCGACGGTGAGCAGGCCGTCCGCGCCGGGCGCGCCGTGGTCGGCGAAGTGCCGCACGATCCGCTCGGCCGCGTGGCGCAGGCGGCCCGGCGCCAGCGACGGCACCCCGGCCAGGCCGCCGACCCAGAACGGCGCTGCGGCGGCGAACCGGTAGATCAGGCTGCGGCCCTGCAGCAGCGGCGAGCCGTCGGCGCCGACCAGCTCGATCGCGTCGGTGAGGTAGCGGTCCAGGTCGGCCCGGTCGCGCTCGATGCGGCCCGCGGCCAGGTCCTCCGCGCCGGCCATCCGGGCCCACAGCGTCGGGTAGAGGTGCAGCGCCCAGCCGGTGTAGTGGTCGTAGGCGCGGCCGGCACCGTCGGCGAGCCAGCCGTCGGCACGGCGGAACGTGTCGTGGGTCGCGAGATCCTCGGCCACGTCGGCGGCCGACCAGGGCCCGCCGACGGAGCGCAGGAACGTCTGCACCACGAGCCGGAACCAGACCCAGTTGATCCGGGGGTACGTCGGGTCGCCGACGGCCGGCGCGAGGTATTCGACGACCCGCCCGCGCACGCTCGCATCGAGCCTCGACCAGAGCCAGTCCCTGGTCAGGTCCAGCATCAGCGCGATCGAGGCGGCCTCGACCTTCGCCTGGCCGTGCTCGTCCAGCCGGGTCCAGCGCTCGGGCGAGTCCGGGTCGGTGCCGGTGGCGAGGCCGGTGGAGTACCACTCGAGGAGCTCGGTCGCGACCGGCCCCTCGCCGCGGTCCCCCGCGATGCGGAACCCGGCCAGCAGCAACGTCCGGGCGAACCCTTCGAGGCCGTCGATCGCGCGGCCGTAGCCGCCCTCGGGGCCGGGCGGGGTGATCCGCGCGTGGCCGGGTGAGGCGTGCCGGCGGGCGGCCGCGAGCAGGCCGTCGGCGAACCGCAGCCAATCGTCGCGGAGCCACTCGGTTCCAGGCACGTCGCTGCCCTCCGGCTCATGTCGGCCAGGTGAACGGCCGGCGTTTCCGGGAAGTAAAACGCTCACAATCGACCATGTCAATCCCAAGAGACCCTACATATTCAAAAGTGATCTGATACGATCACGATCGCTCACACCCCCCTCTGAGGAGCCCATGTTCACGCTGCCGCCCTGGGACCCGTCGGCCGCCGACCCGCCGACGCTCGCCGCCCTGCGCACCCGGGCCGAAGCGGTCGCCGGCACGCCGTGGCCGGTGCCGCGCGCCCGGGACTACGCGCGGTACTTCCGCGACGGCGACCGCGACGCCTACGAACAGCTGATCTGGGCCCGCGACAGGCGCCTGAGCCGGGCCGTCGCCCTCGCCGCCGCCACCCGCTCGCCGGACTGGCTCGACGAGGCGGCCGACGGCATCCAGCTGCTGTGCGAGCAGAGCAGCTGGTGCTGGCCCGCCCACGACGACACGTTCAGCCGCCACGGCGCGGTGGTGCCGACCGTCACCGACCCCTACCTCGACCTCGGCGCGTCGGAGATCGCCGCCCAGCTCGCGTGGGCCGACCACGTGCTGGGCGAGCAGCTCGACGCCCGCGTCCCCGGCCTGCGCGCCCGCATCCGGCACGAGGCCGACGTGCGGGTGCTGACCCCGTTCGAGCACCGCCGCGACTGGCACTGGCTCGGCCTCGACGGGCCCGTCGGCAACTGGACGCCGTGGATTCACGGCAACGTCCTGGTCGCCGCGACGCTGGCCCCCGACCGGCGGCGGCGCGAGCGGCTGGTCGCGGCGGCCGTCGGCGGGCTGGAGCGCTTCGCGGCCGCGCTGCCCGAGGACGGCGCCATCGACGAGGGGTACTCCTACTGGTGGAACGGCGCCGCCCGGCTGCTCGAGGCGCTCGACCTGCTCGACCGGCCGATCGACGGGAAGCTGCGGGCCACTGTCGCGTTCCCGCACTCGGTGCATCTCGGCGGCCCCTGGTACCTCAACCACGCCGACGGCCAGGCCCGCCCGACGCTCGACCAGCCGTGGGCGGTGCTGCACCGGGCCGCCCGCCGGGCCGATGACCGCGCGGCCGAGGCGCACGCGGCCGCCCACCGGGTCCCCGGCGGCCCGGTGGCCGGCGAGGAGCAGGGCCTCGGCCGGCTGCTCCTGGCCCTGACCGACCGGGCCTGGCGCGACGCCGTCCCCGGGGCGGCCGGGCCCGTGGCCGGCGACGTGTGGTTCCCGTCGACGCAGGTGCTCATCGCCCGGGACCCGGCCGGGCTGACGCTCGCCGTCAAGGGCGGGCACAACGACGAGCACCACAACCACAACGACGTCGGCAGCGTGGTCGTGGCCCTGCGCGGGGTACCGGTGCTGGTGGACCCCGGGCGGCCGACGTACACGGCGCAGACGTTCTCCGACCGGCGCTACGAGCTCTGGACGATGCAGAGCGGCTGGCACAACACGCCGGTGCTGGGCGGCGCGTTCCAGGAGCCCGGGCGCGCGGCGGCCGCGGCCGGCGTCGTCGCCGCGGGTTCGGGGCTGTCGCTGGAGCTCGGCGCGGCGTATCCGGGCGGCCACCGGTGGCGGCGGGCGGCGCGCCTGGATCGCGCGTCCGGGCGCGTGACGGTGACTGACGCCTGGCACCTGGCGGGCCATGTGGGTGGCACCGAGATCCGCTGGATGATCGCGGGCACCCTGCGGGTCGATGACGGGCGGGCCGAGATCGACGCGCTCGACGGGGCCGGCACCGTCGTGCTGACCTGGCCGGCCCGGCACCCGTGGGCCGTTGTCGTGCGTGAGCTGGACGACCCCATGCTCAGCGACGTGTGGGGCGAGCGGCTCACCCGGCTGGACATCACCGTCGCGGAGCCGGTCGGTACCCTCGAACTGAGCATTGAGGAGCTTCGGTGAGCACAACTGACAACCGCGGGCCGCTGCAGGTGGAGCGCCGGACCAGGCTGCTGGAAGTGTTGCAGCGCCACGGCGTGCTGCGCATCTCCGACCTCACCGACACCCTTGGCGCGGCCGCCGTGACCATCCGCCGCGACATCGCCCAGCTCGCGTCCGAGGGCCTGGTCCGCCGCGTCCACGGCGGCGTCGCCCTGCCCGACGCCGACGACCCGGCCGTGGCCGCCGACGAGTCCGCGACGCAGCCGTCCGGCCGCTCGCTCGGCATGCTCGTGCCGTCCCTCGACTACTACTGGCCGCACGTCGCCCAGGGTGCCGAGGAGGCCGCCCGCGAGCTGGACATGCGCGTGGTGCTGCGCGGCTCGTCGTACGACGCCGGCGACGACCGCCCGCAGCTCACCCGCCTCGTGGACCAGCTCGCGGTCGACGCGCTCATCGTGACCCCGCGGATGCACGCCCCCACGGCCCCGGCCACCGTCGCCTGGCTCGTCGGCACCGGCCTGCCCGTCGTGTTGCTGGAGCGCACGGCGACGTTCGGCCCGCACCACGAGGTCCTCGAGTCCGTCGTCACCGACCACGCCCTCGGCGCCGCCATGGCCGTGCGCCACCTGGTGTCACTGGGCCACCGGCGGGTCGGCGTCGTGCTCGCCGAGAACAGCCCGACCAGCCCGCACGTCCACCGCGGCTGGCAGGAGGCGGCGGCCGAGTGCGGCCTCGCCACGGAGTCCACAGTGGACATCGCCGTGCCGGACGCGCGCACGCCCGAGTCGCCGGCCGCGCTGGACGCGGTGCTCGACAGGTGCCTGCGGACCGGCACGAGCGCCCTGCTGGTCCACGCCGACGCCGAGGCCATCGCGCTGGTCCAGCGCTGCGAGGAGCGCGGGCTGTCGGTCCCCGGCGACCTGTCGGTGGTCGCCTACGACGACGAGGTGGCCGGCCTGTTCAGCCCGCCGCTGACCGCCGTGCGCCCGCCCCGCCGCTCGATCGGCCGCGCCGCGGTCCGCCTGATCGCCGACCGCCTGAGCGACCCCGAGCGCCCGGCCCACCGCGTGGTCATCAGCCCCGCGCTGCGGATTCGCGGCTCCTCGGCTCCCCCGCACTGAGCCGGGGGCGCCGACCGCGGCGACCGCCGGCGCATGGTTCGATACGGCAATGACCGAGTTTCCGGAAACCGGGCGCGTCGTCAGCGCCGCCCGTGACATCGCCGCCCCGGCCGCGGAGATCTTCGAGCTCATCGCCGACCCCGCGCAGCAGCCGCGGTGGGACGGCAACGACAACCTGGCCGAGGCGGCCGGCGGGCAGCGGGTGCGCGGCGTCGGCGACGTGTTCACCATGACGCTGACGCGGGGCGGCGTGCGGGAGAACCACGTCGTCGAGTTCACCGAAGGGCGCCTCATCGCCTGGCGGCCCAGCGAGGTCGGAAAGCCGCAGCCCGGGCACCTGTGGCGATGGGAGCTCGAGCCCCTCGGCGCCGCCGGCACCCGGGTCACGCACACCTACGACTGGTCGCAGCTCACCGACGAGCAGCGCATCACCCGCGCCCGGGCGAACACGCCCGAGCGGCTGCGATCCTCCCTCGACCGCCTGGCCGGCCTGGCCGAGCAGGGCTCCTGACCCGCCACCGCCGCCCGCCCACCGCACGGGTCGGCGGGCCCTCCGGTGCCGCGGATCGGCCGCGGTGACCGCCCGGGCCGGGGCGTGACCGCTCACATGCGGCGCGGCCGCCGGTTGACGGTCCATCAGGGGCCACCTATGTTAACGGGCACGAAACAACTGGCGAGCCCGGAAGACCTGGTCCATGACGGAGCGGCTGTTCGGAGTACAGCGCCATGAGCGGCTGCTGAGCGAGCTGCGGCGCTCCGGGTCGGTGCGGGTCACCGACCTGGCCCGGGAGCTCGGGGTCAGCGAGCTGACGATCCGGCGCGACATCGCCGCACTGGCCGAGCGCAACCTGGTCACGCGGGTGCACGGCGGCGCCACACTGCCCAGCCAGGGCGCGCCCGCCGACGGGGCGCGGCGTACCCACAAGCGGCACTTCACGATCGGGATCGTCGTGCCGTCGCTCGACTTCTACTGGCCGCCGATCGTCGCCGGGGCCCGGGCCGCCGCCGCGGCCCTCGGGGTGGCGCTGCAGCTGCGCGGCTCGTCGTACGACCCGGACGAGGACCGGCGCCAGATCGGGCGGCTCGTCGAGGCCAACCAGGTCCAGGGGCTGCTGCTGGCGCCGAGCCTGGACGGCGAGATGATCGACTGGATCGGGCGGCTGCCGGTGCCGACGATCCTGATCGAGCGGCAGCCGCACCGGTGGACGGCGACGCCGCGGCAGCTGGAGTGGGTGCGCAGCGACCATGCGCTGGGGGCCGAGATCGCGGTGCACCACCTGCACCAGCAGGGGCACCGGCGGATCGGGCTCGTGCTGTCCCGCGGCAGCCCCACGTCGGACCATCTGCTGCAGGGCTGGCGGTCGGCCTGCGTGGAACTTTCCATCTCCGACGCGATGGTCGTGCGCGAATCCGTGGCCCTGACCGCGCGGGAGCACCGGCGCATCATCCGCGAGGTGCTTGCTGAGTGCCGGCGCGCGCAGATCACCGCCCTGATCGTGCACAGCGACCCCGACGCCGTGTCGGTCGCCCAGTTCTGCGCCGAGCACGGCGTGGCCATCCCCGACGACCTGGCCCTCGTGTCGTACGACGACGAGGTCGCGCACCTGGCCGAGCCGGCGCTGACCGCGGTGCGCCCACCGAAGCACCACGTCGGGCGGCTGGCGGTCGAGCTGATGGTGTCGCGGCTGATCGACGGGGACCGGCGGCCGTCCCAGCGGGTGCTCGTCGCGCCTGAACTCGTCGTGCGCCGCTCGTCGCTGTCGCTGGTCCGCAAGCCCGGCATGTTCGATGCTGTTCGTTCCTGAACTCCCGCGCTCGGCTGGTGGCGCGACCCGCGCGGTCGCCCCCGGTGCGGCGGCCGGCCGGCGCAGGGCCGCGCGTTCGTCGCTGCCCCACAGGCCGAGTCGAGCACCACGGCGGCGGCGCGGAGCTGCCGCAACGACGTACTTGACATCATCTATGTGACCGATAACATCGCTGCTACCCGCTGACTGACCGCCATTTGTTAGCGATAACACCCCTGAGGTGACCTCTTGAAGCGTCGCACCCTGCTGTCCGCCGCGGGCGCCGCCGTCGCCGGCGCCGCGCTGCTGCGTCCCGAGGACGCGTTCGCCGCCACGTACTCCGGATACGCCATGGCGTACTTCACCGAGTCCCCGACCATGGCCGCCGCGAACTACGGCCTGCACCTCGCCGTGAGCGGCGACGGCCTGAACTGGACCCCGCTCAACCAGAACAATCCGGTCGTCACGCCGACGCTGGGCAGCAAGGGCCTGCGCGACCCCTTCATCCTGCGCAAGCAGACCGGCGGCTTCGTCGTGCTCGCCACCGACCTCAACGGCACCGACTGGAACTACCAGAGCCAGTACATCCACGTGTGGGACTCCGCGGACCTGCGCACGTTCAGCGGATACCGGCTCCTCAAGGTCCACTCGCTGGCCACCCACGCCTGGGCGCCGGAGGCCTACTGGGACGCCGGCCGCGGGCAGTACGCGGTCGTCTACTCGGCCGTCACCGGCGGTCACAACGTGCTGATGGTGAACTACACGAGCGACTTCGTCACGGCCTCGAGCCCGCAGACGTTCTTCGACCCCGGCTACGACGCCATCGACGGTGACTTCGTGAGCGTCAACGGTGTCAACTACATGTACTTCAAGAACAACACGAACAGCACGCTGCTGGGTACCCGCTCAAGCTCGCTCAACCCCGGAAGTTTCAGCATCTACACGAGCGGTGTCGGCCCGGGCCGGGGCGTCGAGGCACCCCAGATCGTCAAGTCGAACACCGCGAACACCTGGTACATGTGGGGTGACACGTGGAGCCCCAACGGCCGCTTCTTCTGCTGGCAGACGGCTGATGTGGCAAGCGGCTCCTGGAGCCTGCTCAACGACCGGGCGTACACCCAGCCACTCAACTCGAAGCATCCCGGGATCACGCCCATCACGTCGTCCGAGCTGTCCGCATTGACGGCGAAGTGGGGCGCACCGGCGTGGAACCGGGTGAAGTCGTACAACTTCCCGGACCGCTACATCCGGCACGCCGACAGTGTGGGCCGCATCGATCCGTATCCGTTCGACCCCTACCAGGACCAGCTCTGGACCCTGGTCCCGGGCCTGGCCGACTCGGCCGGTGTCTCGTTCCGCTCGGTGAACTACCCGGACCGCTACCTGCGCCACTACAACTACGCCCTGCAACTGGCGGCCGGCGACGGCACCGCGGCCTTCAGGGCCGACGCGACGTTCTACCGGACCGCGGGCTTCGCCGACTCGTCGTGGACGTCGTTCCGCTCGTACAACTACCCCGACCGCTACCTGCGCCACTACAACTACGTGCTGCGCATCGACCCGATCACCAGCAGCTCGCCGGCGACCGACAAGCAGGACGCGACGTTCCGCATCGGCTACTGACCCCAGGGGTCCCGCGCCTCGGCCGGACTGGGGTGTTTCCCGGGTTCGAACGACGCGCGGGCCGTGGTGCGGTAGCTCCATGACGACACAGCAGCCTGTTCTGTTCATCCACGGGCTTTGGTTGCACGCCAGCTCGTGGGACAACTGGATCGCGCGCTTCCAGGAGGCCGGCTACACGGCCTCGGCGCCCGGGTGGCCCGGGGACCCCGACACCGTGGAGGAGGCGCGGGCCAACCCCGAGAGCATCGCCGACCACGGCATCGACGACGTCGTCGCGCACTACGCGAAGATCATCGAGGCGCTCGGCACCAAGCCGATCCTCGTCGGACACTCGTTCGGCGGCATGATCGCGCAGAAGCTGCTCGGGCAGGACCTCGCGGCGGCCGCCGTCGCGATCGACGCGGCGCAGATCAAGGGCGTGCTGCCGCTGCCGCTGTCGGCGCTGCGGGCGACGCTGCCGGTGTTCAAGAACCCGGCCAACCGGCACCGGTCGGTGTCGCTGACGGCGGACCAGTTCCGGTTCGCGTTCGGCAACGCGATCCCGGCCGAGGAGTCGGACGCACTGTTCGAGCGGTGGGCGATCCCGGCGCCGGGCAAGCCGCTGTTCGAGGCGGCCGCGGCCAACTTCGACCCGCACTCGCCGGCCAAGGTCGACACGGCGAACGAGATGCGCGGGCCGCTGCTGCTCATGATGGGCGGCAAGGACCACACCGTGCCCGAGGCCGTCACCAAGGCGACGCTGAAGCAGTACCGCCACTCCAACGCGATCACCGAGATCCTCGAGTTCGCCGACCGCGCGCACTCCCTCACCATCGACCACGGCTGGGGCGACGTGGCCGACGCCACGCTGAGCTGGCTGGCCAAGCACAGCGACGAGATCGCCCGGGCCGCGTCCGCAGGCGCGCCGGGTTCTGTCGCATGAGCGGCACGGAGCGCAGCGGAGTGGCCGCTCATCAGTGGTACAGGGTGGAGCTCAGGCCGGCGCCGGAGCCTGCGGAGGTGACGGCATGAGCGGTACGGAGCGCAGCGGAGTGGCCGCTCATCAGTGGTACAGGGTGGAGCTCAGGCCGGCGCCGGAGCCTGCGGAGGTGACGGCATGAGCGGTACGGAGCGCAGCGGAGTGGCCGCTCATCAGTGGTACAGGGTGGAGCTCAGGCCGGCGCCGGAGCCTGCGGAGGTGACGGCATGAGCGGTACGGAGCGCAGCGGAGTGGCCGCTCATCAGTGGTACAGGGTGGAGCTCAGGCCGGCGCCGGAGCCTGCGGAGGTGACGGCATGAGCGGTACGGAGCGCAGCGGAGTGGCCGCTCATCAGTGGTACAGGGTGGAGCTCAGGCCGGCGCCGGAGCCTGCGGAGGTGACGGCATGAGCGTGCGGGTGGCGGTTGTCACCGGGGCCGGGCGGGGTATCGGGCTCGCCGTCGTCCGCGCGCTGGCCGCCGAGGGTCTGCGCGTCGTGGCCGGGACCCGGACCGTCGGCGGTGAGCTGGAGAAGCTCGCCGCGGACGGCGCGGTGCTCCCGGTCGCGGTCGACTTGTCCACTGTGGATGGTCCGGCCCGGCTGACGGCAGCGGCCGTCGACGCGTTCGGGCGGATCGACCTGCTGGTGAACAACGTCGGTGCGGTACACCCGCGGCCGAACGGACTCCTCGACATCCCGGACGCCGCGTGGGTCGACACGTTCAACATCAACTTCCTGGCGCACGTGCGGGCCGTCCGCGCCGCCCTGCCCCACCTGTACGCGGCGGGCTCGGCGGCGGTCATCACGATCGCCTCGGTGAACGCGGCCCTGGCCGACCCCCTTGTCGTCGACTACTCCGCGGCCAAGGCGGCGCTCGTCAACTTCTCCAAGGCCATGTCCAAGGAGGCCGGCCCCAGGGGCGTCCGGTTCAACACCGTAAGCCCGGGCCCGGTCGCCACCGACCTGTGGCTCGGCTCCGGCGGCGTGGCCGACACCCTCGCGAAGGAGCAGGGCGTCGACCCGGCGAAGGTCGCGGCCGGGGCCGCGCAGCAGTCGGTGACCGGCCGGTTCAGCACGCCGGAGGAGGTCGCCGCGATGGTGGTCTACCTGGCCGGTGACCTGGCCGCCAACGTGACGGGCAGCAACTTCGGCATCGACGGCGGCCTGCTCAACGGCCTCTGACGGGCCGCCGCGCCGCAGGTCACCACTTGCGGCGCGGCGGACATCAGGCTAGGAATCTTGTGAATTTCCGGCCGGGTGGAGGGGGCGCGTTGATCGGCGCGGGAACGGTGCTGGCCGGGCGATACCAGATCGAGTCGCACATCGCCAGCGGCGGCATGGGTGACGTCTGGCTCGGCAACGACCGGGTCCTGGGCCGCACGGTGGCGATCAAGCTGCTGCGCGCCCCGTCGGGCGATCCGGAGTTCGTGGAGCGGTTCCGGGCCGAGGCCCGCACCATGGCCACGATCAGCCACCCGGGCGTTGTCGACGTCTACGACTTCGGTGACGATCCGGACGCCGGGGTCTACCTGGTGATGAAGTACATCGAGGGCGAGTCCCTGGCCCGCACCCTCGAACGCTCCCCGCGGCTCTCCCCGGCGGTGACGATGCGACTCGTCGCGGAGGCGGCCGAGGCGCTGCACGCGGCCCATGCCAAAGGCGTCACGCACCGCGACGTCAAGCCCGGCAACCTGCTCATCCGCCCGGACGGCACAGCGGTGCTCACCGACTTCGGCATCGCCCGATCGGCGGCCGCGACCCACCAGACGTCGACCGGTCTGCTGATGGGCACCGCGTCGTACATCGCGCCCGAGCGGGCCGGCGGCCAGCCCGCAACCGCCCGGTCCGACGTGTACTCGCTCGGCGTCGTCGCCTACCGCTGCCTCGCCGGCCGCCTGCCGTTCGAGGGCGAGAGCCTCCTGCAGATCGCGCTGCGGCAGGCCAACGACGAGCCCGCCCCGCTGCCGGACGACGTGCCGGCGGCGGTCGCCGATGTGGTGATGCGGGCCCTGGCCAAGGACCCGGCGCAGCGCTGGGAGTCGGGTGCCGCGCTGGCCACGGCGGCCCGGGCCGCCCTCACCGCCGACCCGACGCGCGCGGAGACCTCCGTTGCGGCGAGCCGGCGCCGGCTGCTCATCGGTGCGGCGGCGGCCGTGGCGATCGCGGCGATCGGGGCGGCCGCGGTGCTGCTGAACGGGGGCGGCGGTCCACCGAAGCCGGACACTGCCGCGCAGCCGGGCGCGTCGAACCCGGCCGAGCTGGCCGGGCTGGACGGAGTGTCGGCCGGCCCGAGCCCCGCGGGTGGATCGGCGGGCGCGTCGGCGTCGGCGCGCGGGTCGAGCGGGCCGGCGGTACCCACGGCGTCGAACTCCGCCCGCAGCGCCGCCGTCGTGCCGTCGATGCCCTCGGGCCTGACCGCGACCCCGCTGAACGCCGGCACCATCCGCCTGACGTGGACCGACAACTCCGGCAACGAGTCCGGCTTCACCGTGCTCAACGGCGCGGCCTCCCGCAACGCCGGCGCCAACGCGACGAGCTTCGACTGGGACGGCCTGGCCCCGGACACGTACATGTGCTTCAAGGTCCGCGCCTTCAACGCCACCGGCCCGTCGCCCTACTTCCCGGCCGCCCAGCAGGACTGGGTGTGCACCACCACGCAGGCCGGCACCGGCCCGACGCCCCCGAGCAACCTGTCGGCGACCGCGCTCTCGGCCACGGCGATCCGCCTGCAGTGGACCGACAACTCGCCCGACGAGTCCGGCTTCACCGTCATCAACGGCACCCTGTCGCGCACCGTCACCGCCGGCGTCACGTCATACACCTGGGACGGCCTGGCCCCGGGGACGTACATGTGCTTCAAGGTCCGCGCCTACAACCCGTCCGGCGTCTCGGCCTACACGCCCACCGCCCAGGAGAGCTGGGCCTGCGCCACGACCGCCGCCGTCTGACGGCGTGCTCCGTTCAGCACCTCCCGATCGGCGGCTTCCGATCGGCGGCTCCCCGTCAGCGGCGCAGATCATGACGCCGGTGCGTCGCCTTCTCGAGCAGGCCGCCCGGCAGCAGCCGGCGCAGCGGAAAGACGAGCGCGGCGTTGCTGCCCACCGCGTACAGCGCCTTCGGCCGCCCCGCCTCGACGGCCCTGACGATCGTCGCCGCCACCCGATCGGCCGAGGTGCCACCGGCCTCGTTCCGGTCGAGCGCGGCGAGCATCCGTTCGAAGTCGCCCTGGTGCGGCGAATCCTCCGCGGTGTACTTCGTGCGCCGCTCGCTGATCCCGGTGCTGATCGCCCCCGGCTCGACGGTGGTGAACCAGACGCCGAACGGTGAGTACTCGTGCCGCGCCCCATCGCTGAACCCCTTCAACGCCGCCTTCGAGGCGACGTACGACGAGCGGTAGGCCAGCGGAAACGACGCCAGCATCGACCCGACCATGACCACCCGCCCCCAGCCCCGCTCCCGCATACCGGGCAGCAGCAACTGCGCCAAGCGCACCGGCCCGAACACGTTCACCTCGAACAGCCGCCGCAACGCCGCGCCGGGCAGCTCCTCGAACGGCCCGGACTGGCTCTCCCCCGCGTTGTTGACAAGCACGTCGACCGGCCCGACCCGCGCGGCGAGGGCCTCGATCGACGCCTCATCACCGAGGTCGAGCGCCGACAGCTCCACCGGCGACCCACTCACCGCCTCAGGCCGCCGGCTGGTCCCGACCACCCGGTAACCCCGCGCCGCCAATGCGACAGCGGTCGCCCTCCCGATACCCGACGAGGCCCCGGTGACAAGCGCAGTACGTCCCATCGCAGCACCATACCGCCGCCCGCGCACCCATCCCGTCCAGCGCTTCCGCGCCCGGCTCGGCCGCCGGTGACGGCAACGGAAGCCGGCCCGGGCTACTGGACCCAGATCTTGCGGACGGCCTCGGCGAGGGCTGCCCCCTGGCGCAGGCCGGCCTCCACGGCGACCGCGCGGCGGGACGGGTCCAGGACGTTGGGGCCTATCGCTTCCAGGGCGGCCTCGTCCGGCTCGATGATCAGGGTGTGGGCGGCGCCGGCCTTCTCCACCTCGCGGTCGATCAGGGGGCGGATCAGGCCGCCGATGGGGGCGATGACGAGCAGCACCGTGGCGCCCTCGGCGAGGTCGGCGTTCGTGCCCGAGCGGACCCCGCCGTCCATGTAGCGCTTGCCGTCGATGGTGACCGGCGGGAAGACGCACGGCACCGCGCAGCTGGCGGCGACGGCCAGGTGGAGGGGTACACCCGAGGAAGGATCGAAGACGGCGGGCGCTCCGTCGGCGGTGTCGACCGCGGTGATGCGCAGGCTGCGGGCGGGCCAGTCGGCCACCGGGAGCTGGGCGGCCAGCCGGGCCACGTGGGCCTGCTCGTCGCCGGTCGGGGCGGCCAGGGCCATCCGGCCGATCTCGGCCATGATCTCGGCGCGGGGGCGGGAGCGATCGGCGAGCATGGCGAACGCGGCCATCGCCGGGGTGATGTCCACGGCCCGGGGCGGGCCGCCGGGGCCGGCGGTCGTCTGGGCGGCCACGGCGTCCTCCAGCGGGAGGCCGGCGGCCAGGACGCTGCCGACCACCGAGCCGGCGGACGTGCCGACGATCGTGTCGGCGTCGTCGAGCGTCACCCCGGCCCGGGCCAGGCCGCCGAGGATTCCGAACTCCCAGGCGATGCCGGTCATGCCGCCGCCGCCGAGCACCAGTGCTCTCGTCATTACCGAAAAGTAGCCCATCCGCTCACCCGGCACACCTGGGGTTCGCGGGGACGATGGAGGCATGCCGGCCCGTAGGAAGGTCGGCGGGCTGTCCCTCATCGCGCTCGCCCTGATGGTCGCGGTCCTGACCTGCCGCGGCAGCACCGGCGACACCGCGCACGGGCACCGCTGCGACAGACCCGGCGCGCTCGACCTGCACGGCCGGACGGTCACCGCCCTGGACCTGGCCGACCGGCCGCTGCGCTGCGCCAACCTGGAGGGCGCGGTGCTTGACGGCCCGCTGGGCTCGGCCGATCTGCGCGGCGCCAACCTGTTCCGGGCCACGCTGCGCGACAGTGCGCTGACCGAGGTGGACCTGCGCGGGGCCGACCTCGGCTCGGCGGTCCTGCGCGGCGGCACCCTCACCGACGTCGGCCTCGAGCGGGCCCGGCTGCAGGGCGCCGACCTGCGGGCCGTCGCGTTCCTGCGCACCGACCTCAGCGCCGCCGACCTGCGGGGCGCCGACCTCTCCGGGGCCACGCTCACCGACTCCAACCTGCGCGGGGCGCGGCTCGGCGGTGCGAACGTCGGCGGGACGAGCTGGGTCGACGCCGTGTGCCCCGACGGCACCAAATCAACCGGCGCGACCTGCGACGGGCACCTCGGGACCGCAACCGGCTGAGGCGGACCGGGAGGGCACCGGAGCGACAGCGCCCGCCAGCAGCAGCAGCGGGATCAGCCCGGCCATCGTGGGCAGCAGCCCCACGTACTCGGCCGACCAGCCGATCAGCGCCGGCCCCAGCAGGATGCCCGTGTAGGTGAACGTGGTCAGGCGGGCCACGAGCGTCGCCGGCTCGGCACCGGGCAGGCCGCCGGCCGCGCTGAACACCAGCGGGATCAGCACCGAGGAGCCCAGCCCGGCCAGCGCGAACCCCGCGACCGCGACCGGCGCCGACGGGGACAGCACCGCCGCGGCGAGGCCGGCCGCGGCGATCGCGGCGCCGCCGCGGAACACGGGCCGGCGACCCCGGCGCAGGCTCAGGCGGTCGCCGAAGAGCCGGCCAACGGTCTGGCCGCCCGTGTAGGCGGTGATGGCCGCGGCGGCCAGGCTCACCGACGCGTGGCGGATGTCGTGCAGGAAGATGCCGCCCCAGCCCAGTGCGCCGCCCTCGCAGATCATGAGCGCGGTGGCGGTCACGCCGAGCAGGAGCAGCGGCCTGGTCCACGGGGCGCGCGCGGCCGGAGCCGAGCCTCGGGCAGCGGTGCCGGCGGGCAGGTGCGGGCCCAGCAGCAGGCCGGCCGCGAGCAGCAGCGCGCCGGCGACGACCAGGTGGGTGGTCAGGGAGACACCGGCGTGGGCCAGGGCGGCCGTCGTCAGGGAGGCGAGCACCGCGCTGATGCTCCAGCCCGCGTGGCAGCGGTTCATGACGGGGCGGCCCCCGCGCTGTTCGACAGCGACGGCTGTGGCATTCATGGCCGCGTCGGTCGTCCCGTGTACCGCACCCAGCACCGCCGACCCGCCGATGTACCACCAGGGCCCGGGCGCCACGGCCAGACCGGCCAGCAGCAGCGGCATCACGGCGAGCGTGCAGCGCAGCATCGCCCTGGTCCCGACCCGCGCGGCCAGCGGGCCGACAAGCTGCATGCAGGCGATCGCCGCCAGGGCGAACAGCAGCCCGCTCAGCCCGAACTGCCCGTCGGTCAGGTGGTGGGCGGACTTGAACGACGGGGCCCGCACGATGTATGTCGACAGCGTCAGGCCGTTGAGGAAGAACACTGCAATCACGGTCACGTCATGCTGACGAACGGCCGGGCCCGGATCGGACATCCCGCAGCAGCGGATACGCGGCCAGCAGCGTGCCCGGCAGCAGCGCGGTGAGCGCGGCGAGCAGCAGGAACCCCGGCGCCCAGCCGAACCGGCCGACGCAGCCGCCGACCGCCGCCGCCCCGGCCGCGATCCCCAGCGCACTGGCCGAGTTAATCCACGTGAGCGCCTGCGTGTACACGGCCCGGTCGGTGACGGCCTGGACCAGCACCGCGCCGGGGATCAGGACCAGCGCGACGCAGCCACCGACGATGCCGTATCCGGCGACCATGGCGGGCACGCTGCCGACCCGGGCGAGCAGCGCGCAGCCGACGGTGACGACCAGGCTCGCCGCGAGCATCGACGGCGCCGGCCGCAATCGCCGGCCGGCCGCGCCGTACCCGAGCCCGGCGACCAGGCTCACCGCCCCGGCCACCGCCATGATGGGCCCGGCCAGTGCGCCCGCCCGGTGCGCGAGCGCGAACGCGGTGACGGCTACGCCGATGCCGCCGAAGAAGCAGCCGAGGCCCAGGTTGGCCGCGAACAGCGCCACGAAGCGACGATGCAGCAGGCGGCGGTCGACGAGGAGCCCGCGGGAGGGCCCGCCCGGCGGCGGTTCGCTCGCCGTTGCGGCCAGGACGCCGGCCACGCCCCCGCCCACCAGGAGCACCGCCAGAGCCAGGCCGGCCCGGGGTGCGACAGCGGAGCCGAGCGCTGTCACGAGCACCGGCCCGAGCAGGAAGGCGACGTCGTTGGCCGCACCTTCCAAAGCCAGCGCCGCGGACAGGTTGCCCCGCGGGCCGAGCACGTGCCGCCAGCGGGCCGCGGACAGCGCGCCGACCGGCGGGATCGTGGCGCCGGCCGCCGCCGCCAGCGCGGGGGCCGGCCAGGCCGGGGCGAGGATCAGCGCGGCTCCGCACACCACGTACGCGGTCGCCGTGATCGAGACGACGCGCCGCTGGCCATGGCGATCGATCAGGCGGGCCACCTGGGGGCCGGCCAGCGCCTCCGCTCCGGCGAACGCACCGGTGGCGGCGCCGGCCAGCGCGAACGATCCCGCGGCACCGTGCACGGCCCAGAGGATGGCGAGCCCGTGCATGGCCACGCCCACCCGGGCGACCACCGCTGGAACAACGAACGAGCAACGACCTGTCAGCACGGCAAACGCTCCGTACGAGCAGCCAGACAGGTCGGACTGGGACGTCAGCTCGCACCGGGAACCCTACAGCGGCGCGGGCCGCTCCCGCACCTCGGCCGCGGGCGGATCGCCCGCGGCCGGGCGTGGCCGCCGCGCCCGGTCGATCTCACCCGATGTGATCGCGAGCGCGGCGAGGAAGGCAGCCCATGTACTGTACCTGCGTCGTCACCGAAGGTGACGACAATCGGTCCGGGGATCTTTACCTGCTCCGGCGTCCCCCACTGCGGCGCCGCGCGGCGCGATGGGCGGAAAATGGCGGATACAAACCAGTAGCCATTTGACCCCTTGTTTGCGCACGGCGGGCACGAGTAGCGTCACTGGCCGTGAGCGTTGTGGAGCGGAACAACGTCCGGCTGCTCGGTCCCGAGAACGCCCCAGCCATGGTCTTCTCACACGGGTTCGGCTGCGACCAGAGCATGTGGCGATTCGTCGCGCCCCGATTCGCCGACGATCATCGCGTCGTCCTGTTCGACCACGTCGGCGCCGGCCGGTCCGATCTGGCCGCCTACTCCCCGGAGCGGTACGGCACGCTCGACGGCTACGCCGACGACCTGCTCGAGCTGCTGCACGAGCTCGACCTGCACGGCGTCGTGTTCGTGGGGCACTCGGTCAGCGCCATGATCGGGATGCTGGCCGCGAACAAGGAGCCCGCGCGGTTCTCGAAGCTCGTCATGGTCGGCCCGTCGCCGCGATACATCGACGACGACGGCTACTACGGCGGCTTCAGCGCCGGCGAGATCGACGAGCTGCTGGACAGCCTCGACAGCAACTACCTCGGCTGGTCGGCCGCGATGGCGCCGGTGATCATGGGCAACCCCGACCGGCCCGAGCTCGGCGATGAGCTGACCAACAGCTTCTGCCGCACCGATCCGGCCATCGCCCGCCGCTTCGCCGAGGTGACGTTCCGCTCGGACAACCGGGCCGACCTCGACCGGGTGAGCGTGCCGACGCTGATCCTGCAGTGCTCGGACGACGTCATCGCGCCGCAGGAGGTGGGGGCGTATCTGAACGCCCACATCCCCGGCAGCACCCTTGTCGTGCTCAAGGCGACAGGCCACTGCCCCAACCTCAGTGCGCCGGAGGAGACCTTCGCCGCCATCGACGGCTTCGTGCGGACGGGCTGAGGCGTGCCGGAGCCGCTGCCCGAGGAGAACGCCGAGGATCTCTACGACAGCGCGCCGTGCGGATACCTGTCGCTGCTCCCGGACGGCACGATCCTGCGCGCCAACCGCACGTTCCTGCAGTGGACCGGCTACCGCCGCGAGCAGCTGCAGGGCCGGCGCGTCCAGGAGATCTATGCGGTCGGCAGCCGCGTCTTCCACGAGACGCACCTGGCCCCGCTGCTGCACATCCAGGGCGAGGTACGCGAGATAGCCGCCGAGTTCCGCAAGGCCGACGGCACCCGGCTCGACGCGCTCGTGAACGCGGTGCTGCGGGCCGGGCCGGCCGGCAGCCAGGCACTCATCCGGATGATGGTGTTCGACGCCACCGACCGGCGCACCTACGAGCGGGAACTGCTCGCCCAGCGGCGCAGTGCCGAGCGCAACGCCACCCGGATCCGGCTGCTGCAGGAGATGGTGGTGCGCTGCGCCGCCGTCGAGCGGGCCGACGAGATCGTCGCGCCGATCATCCAGGTCGGCGACGAGGCGTTCGGGGCCACCGCGACGGGCGTGTGGGTGATCGACCCGCCCGAGGCGGCGCTGCGGCGGGTGGGCACCGAGCCGCCGCACGAGCTGATCTCGCTCGACGACCAGGCGCCGGAGGCCCGGGCCGTGGCGCTGCTCGACGTGGTCCGCCACGCCGAGGACGACGGCGGCCTGCGCCTGGTCTCGCCGCTGCTGGCCGACCAACGAGTGCTGGGAGTGGTGTCGTTCGTGTTCGCACCGCATCCCCCGGACGAGTCCGGCGCCACGCCCGGGCGCGCGTTCGGCGAGGACGAGATCGAGCTCATGCGCACCGTCGGCCGCCAGGCCGGCCAGGCCCTCGACCGCATCCGGCTGCTGGAGGAGACGACCCGGCGGGCCTGGCAGTCGGGGTTCCTGGCCCGGCTCAGCCGCGACCTCGACGAGACGGTCGGCTTCACCCTGCGCGCCGCGCGCCTGGTCGACCTGCTCGTGCCCGGGGTCGCCGGCTACGCCCAGATCGACCTCGACGCCGCCGGCGACCCGTCCGGCGAGCCGGCCTGGCAGGCGTGCGCGCCCGCGCGGCCGGGCGGCGGCTGGTCCATCCCGAACGACGTGCTCGCCTCGGTGCACGCGGCGGGCCGGGCGGGTACCCTCGCGGCCGTTCCATTGATCACCGCCGACGGCGCCCGCGCGATGGTGCTGCCCCTGCGGGCCCGCAACACGATCCTCGGCACGCTCCTGCTCGCCGGCGGCGACGTCGCCGGGGCCGGGCACGTGGGCCCGGAGTTCCTCGCCGACCTGGCCGACCGGGCCGGGCTGTCGCTCGACAACGCCCGCCTCGCCGAACGGGACCGGGAGGTCGCGCACACCCTGCAGCGCAGCCTGCTCACCGGCGAGTGGCCGGCGGACCCGCGCTACCACGTCGTCACCGCCTACCGCCCGGCCGTGCACACCCTCGAGGTCGGCGGCGACTGGTACGACGTCTTCGCCACGTCCACCGAGAGCGTCGGCATCGTCGTCGGCGACGTGGTCGGCCGGGGCCTGCACGCGGCAAGCGCCATGGGCCAGCTGCGCAGCGCCGTGCGCGCCCTCGCGAGCGCGCACGCCGGCCCGGCCGAGGTCCTGCGGCACATGGACGACTTCGTCTCGCACTTCGCGGCCGGGCAGATGACCACCCTGGCCTACGCCGACCTGGCCCTGGACAGCGGCGAGCTGCGCTACGCCTGCGCCGGCCACCCGCCGCCGCTGCTCGTCGGCCCGGGCGGGGTGCCGAGCTTCCTGTGGGACGCCCGCTCCGGCCCGCTCGGCGCCACCTCGGCCGGCCGGGCCCGCAGCGAGGCCCGGCTGACGGTGCCGCGGGGCTCCAGGCTGATGCTGTACACCGACGGCCTCGTGGAGCGCCGCGGCGAGCGGTTCCACCACGGCCTGGACCGCCTGGCCGCCGCGGCCGCCGAACACTGGCAGACGCCGCTGACCTCCCTCGCGACCCAGCTGAGCGACGCGATGCTCCCCGGCGGCGGCGGGCACGACGACATGTGCCTGCTGGCCCTGGACTTTGCTGACGCGCCGCCATTCCGGGCCGACGTACAGGCGCGGATGCAGTCCCTGGCCGGCTTCCGGGCCGCCCTGGACAACTGGCTGGGCCATCAGGGCATCGGCGAATACGACAGGTTCCGCGTCGTGCTGGCCACCGCGGAGGCTGTGGCGAATGCGATCGAGCACGGGTACGACCTCGACGAGACGCGCAAGGTGAACGTCCTCGCGCACGTGGACGGGGCCACCGTGTCGGTTCGGGTCAGCGACACCGGCCAGTGGCGCCCCCCGCGCGGCGCGCTGCAGCGGGGCCGGGGCTTGGCGCTCATCGGGCGCCTCATGGACGGGCTGGTCATCGACCGCGGCACGAACGGGACAACGGTCCTGATGCACCGCGGCACCGGGGGCGGGGAGCGCTGAACATGGACGGCGAGCGTCAGGTCCGGGTATTCACGACGGGCGGCTGCGAGGTCGTCCAGCTGCTCGGCGAGATCGACCACGCCTCGGCCCCGCTGGTGGAGCGCGACGTCCTGGTGAGCGTCCGCGCCGCCACCGGCGTGGTGGTCGACCTGACCGAAACCACGTTCCTGGACAGCGCCGGCCTGCTCTGCCTGGATCGCGTGGTCACCGCCTTCACCGACCGCGGCGCCCCGGTGCGGGTGGCCGCCCCGGCCGACGGCATGGTCCGCTTCACCCTTGACCTGATCGGCTTCATCCCCGACCTCCTGGCCGAGGACGTCGACACCGCAGTGGCCGACATGACGAAGTGACGTCGACCGCCACCGACAACGATCCATCTCCCGGCCCCTTCGACCGCAGCACGGCTCGCCGTTGCCCGGTCTGGGCAAGCGCACGCTCGTCGACGCCCAGCGAAGGGACGATCCCGTGGTCACCGGGGTCCCGGCGAGCGGGGTAACGGCGCCCGAAAAGCTCCGTGTTCATTGTCAGGTCAGTCGCTCGGCACCAGCATGTCGCGCTTCTCGGGGGTGCCGGAGAAGCCGCCGTACACGCGGTTGGGGCCGGTGACGAGCGGGCGCACGCCGGGCTTGGTCAGTCTGCGCACGGTCGTGCCGTCGTCGAAGCCGTTCTGGACGCAGCCGGCGTAGCGCATCGCGACCTCCGCGGTGCCGGTGGCGGACCGCACCAGCAGCAGGATGATCTCGTTGCCATGGGCCACCTCCGTGGCGCAGTCGGCCGGGTTGTCGGGGCCGCCACCGACCGGGGCCGCGGCGATCCGCTGGATCTCCTCGGCGGCCGCCGCGCCGTCCAGGCGCAGGCTGGAGAGCAGGCGCGGCGACGAGCGCGGGGCGGAGACCCCGTCCGGCAGGGGGTACTTGCAGACCGCCACCGACGTCACCCGGCGCAGGGTCGTGACGTCGGACGCCGGCGTGGGCCGCAGGTCCGGGCCGGTGCTGATCCGGTGGCTGGTCGGGCAGCCGGCGTCGTCGACCTGCACCCGATGGACGGTGGCGGCGATCCGGTCCTGCCACTCCTTCGGCGCCTGGATGATGACCTCGACACCGTCGAGCCGGACGGTCGCGCGGTCGCCTTCGCGGTCGGTGCCGTCGCCCTTGTCCGTGCGGTTGAAGCCGACGGTCCACCCGGTGTTGGCGATGAGGAGTCCGGCCGGTGGAGTCGTCCGGTCGACGCCGCAGCCGACGGCCGGGATCGGGGCGCCGGGCCGGGCGACCGCGGGCGGGTGGTTGCCCGGCTTGATGCACCACGCGTCCAGGCGCTGCGCCTGGCTGTCCCAGCCCCAGTCGCCGGGTACGCCGACCTCGACGCCGCCGTAGGACTCCCAGCGCCAGCCGTCCGGCCGGTCCGCCCGGTCGCCTGCCGGCTCGGCCGGAGCCGATGCCGCCGGAGCCGGTATCTCCGCCCGGCCGCAGGCCCCCACCAGCCCCACCGCCGCCACGACCGCCAGAAGTCTGCTCACGGCCCGCATCGCACTCCCCCGAGGTCCAGCCGACGTTTCCGGCGATCAGACGCGCACGGGACGTCCCCGGTTCCCGCCCGGGGCGCTGTGCTCAACGCGCGACCAGCGCCAGGCACACCAGCATCACGACGAGCGCAGCCCCGACGGCGGCGGGCTTCGTCCACGGGCGCCGCGGCGGCACCGGCAGGACGGCCGCGACGAGCGGCACCGCGACCGGCAGGTACACGAACAGGGCGAAGAAGAAGCCGAACACCGCCATCGGCACCAGCAGGATCGTGACGAGCAGGCAGGCGCCGCGCAGGTTGAGATAGTGCCGGAACACCAGCGGCGACGCGACAAGGGCCACGCAGATGAGGTACAGCGGCGACAGCTCGGGCAGGCTCCACATCAGCGGCACCGAGACGAGCACCGCGTAGACGACCCCGGCACCCACCGTGAGCCGATCCCAGTAGAGCGGCGGCCGTGACAAGACTTGAACGTGTTCAAACACGGGCCAAGAATAACCCCCCGGCACCGCGGCACCGGGGGGTTCTTCGTCACACGCGTTACGGCCGGCCGTACCCGTACAGGCTGTCGATGTCGATCGGCGCGACCTTGACCACCGTGCGGCTGTTGGGCGCATGGATGATCTGATTGTTGCCGATGTAGATCCCGACGTGCCCGAGACCGTTGTAGAACACCAGGTCACCGGGGACGAGCTGGCTGCGCGAGATGTGCTTGACCTTGCCCCACTGCTGCGCGGCGTTGTGCGGCAGCGAGACGCCGGCCGCCTTCCACGCGGCCATGGTCAGGCCGGAGCAGTCGTACGTGTTCGGCCCGGCCGTCGCGTAGACGTACCGCTTGCCGAGCTGGGCGCACGCGAACTTCACCACCGTGCCGGCCCCGCTGCCGCAGCCCGCCGTGGAGGAGGCGGAGGTCGAGGTCGTCGTCGTGGTGGTCGTCGTCTTCGTGGGCGTCTTGGCCTTGGCCGCCGCCGCAGCCGCAGCCGCGTCGGCCTTGCGCTGCATGTCGTCGAGCCGGGCGATGTCGCCCTCGATCTGCTTGCGCCGGGTCTCCAGCTCGGTCTTCTGCCGGGTCTGGGCGGCGAGCTGCTCGTTGAGCCGGTTCTTCTCGGTGTCGAAGGTGCCCTTCGCTGCGGAGTACGTGGCGATGTCGTGCTGCTGGTTGCGCGAGATCTGCTCGAGGGTCCCGACGCGGTCGACGAACCCGTCCGACGAGCTGGCCCCGAGCATCAGCGACAGGGTCCGCAGGTTGTTCCCGGTCTTGTACGCGTTGATCGCCACCTGCGAGGCCCCGGCTTGTGCGGCCTCCATGTCGGACTGCAGCGGCTTGAGGTCGCCCTCGAGCTTGGTGATCGCGGCCTGCGTGGCCGTCAGGTCCTCGGTGGTCTTGTTGTACTGCTCGACGACGAGCTCGAGGTCCTTGTTGCCCTTGTCGATCTTGGCCTGGATCTCGTCCGCCGAGGGATCGGCGTGCGCGGCGCAGGCCGGTGCGACCATTGCCGCGACCGCCAGCCCGATGAGCATCGAGCGCAGCGCCGTTCGTCGGATGAACACGGTTGTTCCTTCTTCCAGACCGTCTACCGGGTTAGCTGACGGGTTCGGGCGGAAAGAAGGTGCGCCCTACCGTGCGTGCACGGATTCACCCCGGGAACCTGGTTCCCCGGCTCCCGCGTCAACCCCGTCACCAGGCTCGACGCGCGACTCGGCGGTGCCGTCCGGGCCACCCAGGGGTTGGGCGGCGGTAACCGGCCGACGGACCAAACGTAACGACGACATCTCGATGACCGAACCCTCCTAATGGACTCTTAAGGCAGACGCAAAGATCCACATTTCTCGAAAGATGACTATCGACAGCTTTCTTTCGAGAGAATACTCTCGACGGCATGGCCGACGACACCCCGCGGACCCTGTCCGACCCGCAGACCCTCCGAGCGCTCAGCCACCCGGTGCGCCTGGCGCTGCTCGACGCGCTGCAGGAGGGCCCGCTGACCGCCACCCAGGCCGGCGAGGCGATCGGGGAGTCCCCGACCACGTGCTCGTTCCACCTGCGGCAGCTGGCCCGCTACGGCTTCGTCGAGGAGGCCGGCGGCGGCCGCGGCCGGGTCCGCCCCTGGCGGCTGGCCCATCGCGGCTGGACCGCCCCCGCCCAGCCCGGCAATCCCGCCTTCGCCCGCGCCCAGCAGGCTCTCGACCAGGTGCTCCTGGACCGGCTCCTGGCGCGCATCCGCCGATACGTCGACACCGCCCCGACGTACCCGGCGCAGTGGCAGGCCGCCGCGACCGGCCACACGTCGACACTGCACGTGACGGCGGCCGAGGCCGCCGAGATGGCCGCCGCCTACCGCCGGGTCACCGACGAGTTCCGCGCCCGCTGGGCCGACCGCACCGACCGCCCGGAGGGCACGCTCCCGGTCGAGGTCCTGTTCGGCGTCTACCCGGCGACATGAGCGCCCGCCGTCTCCTGCAGGAGAGGCAGTGCCGGCGGTTCTTCGCCGCCCAGACCCTGTCACTGCTGGGCGACAGCGCGCTCTGGCTGGCCTGCGGCATCTGGGTGAAGACGCTCACCGGCAGCAACAGCGCGGCCGCACTGACATTCCTGTGCTTCACCGCCCCGGCGCTGCTGGCCCCGGCGGCGGGCCTGCTCGTCGACCGCCTCCCCCACCGCCCCCTGCTCATCGCGGCCGACCTGGCCGGCGCCGCCATCCTCACCCCGCTCCTGCTGGTCCACGACCGCGGCGACGTCTGGCTCATCTACGCCGTGATGGCGCTCTACGGCCTGCTCAACATCGTGATCGCTCCGGCGCAGTCGGCGCTGCTGACGGTACTGCTGCCGCCGTCTCTGCTGCCCGACGCCAACGCCCTGCTCCGGACCGTCCAGCAGGGCCTGCGCATCCTGGCCCCACTGGCCGGCGCGGGCCTGTTCACGCTGCTGGGAGGCCACGCGGTGGCGCTGCTGGACATGCTGACATTCCTGGCCGCGGCGGTACTGCTCCGGCCGTGCGCACCCCTCGCGCGGCCCGACGCCACCGGCCGCGCCACCGCGCGGCCCGACAAGCGGATCAGCGCCGGTTTCCGCTTCCTGCTGTCCACCCCGCCCCTGCGCCGCCTGACCCTCGCGGCCGCCATCGCCACGCTGGCCTTCGGCACCGGCGAGGCGACCGTGTACGCGATCATCGACCGGGCCCTGCACCGCCCGCCGCAGTTCGCCGGCGTCACCCAGACGCTGCAGGGCCTGGGCGCCATCGCCGGCGGCCTCCTGACGGCGGCCGCCATCCGCCGCCGGGGCGAGCTGCACACCATCACGGCCGGCCTGGCGCTCCTGGCCGCGGCGACGCTGCTGCTGAGCACTCCGTGGCCGCTGCCGGTGCTGACCGGCATGCTCCTGGCCGGCGCCGCGTTGACGAGCATCGTCATCGCCCTGATCACGCTGCTGCAGCGCCAGGCGCCCCACCACCTCCAGGGCCGCGTGTACGCCGCGTTCGAACTCTGCGCCACCGCCCCCCAGACCGCCGGCCTGGCCGCGGGCGCCGCCCTGATCACAGCCCTGGACTACCGGCTGCTCCTGCTGGCGGCCGCCACCGGCCTCCTCCTGGCCACGGCCCTGCTGGCCACCCGGCAACGCACACCGGCACGCCGACCGACCTGAACCCCGGCCCCGCGAGCGCCCCCTCGGGCGAGCCCGCGCCCGTCACGAGACCGCGGACGGCGCCGGGCGCCAGGCGCCCGGCGGTGCGTACGATGCGGCCATGCAGCACATCGCCGTGACCGATCAGGGCATCACGATCACAGCGGTGATCGCTCCCGTGCTGTCCATGTACGGCAAGCAGATGCGGCCCGGCGCCACGGTGGTCAGCGAGATGCCGTGGGACGAGATCAGCGGGGTCTCACTCGACGATGCCGTGCTGACGGTGGACCTGGTCTTCGGCGAGTACATCGAGGTCCACGCGAGCGACGAGGGCTACGCCGAAGCCGTGCGTGAGCTCACCCGGGCCGGCCGGCTGCCCTGAGCGGGAGGCCGGCGGACGTGAACGGAAGCCGCCGGATGGGAGCGAAGGCCGCCTCAGCCGCCGGCCATCGCCCCGATGATCAGCAACGGCTCGCGTCCGGCGGCGACCGGGTCCGGCAGTGGCGTGTCCGGTGCGGAGTTGGAGAGGTCCTCCTCGCACGCGTAGAAGCGCACGAACGCCCGCCGCCGCCCGGTCCCCCGGTCGCGAAGCGTGCCCCGCAGCACCGGAAACCGCTCCTCCAGCGCGTCAAGCACGGCGCCGAGGGTCGTCGGCGGCCCCGGCACCGACAGCTCCACCTCGTGCCCGGCCCGGGCCAGGTTGCGCAGGTGCGGGGGCAGCACGACGCGGATCACGGCAGGACCTGCACCTCGACCGACAGCACCGCGGGCAGGTCGCGCACGATCGGCGCCCACGAGTCGCCGCTGTCGGCGGAGCAGTACACCTGGCCGCCGGTGGTGCCGAAGTACACCCCGCAGGAGTCGAGCGTGTCCACCGCCATGGCGTCACGCAGCACGTTCACGTAGCAGTGCTCCTGGGGCAGACCCCGGGTGAGCGGCTGCCATTCGTCACCGCCGGAGCGGGAGCGGTACACCCGGAGCCTTCCGTCGGGAACGTAGTGCTCGGAGTCGCTCGTGATCGGCACGACGTAGACGGTGTCCGGCTCGTGCGCGTGAACGGCGATGGGGAAGCCGAAGTCGCTCGGGAGGTCGCCGCTGATCTCCCGCCATGACTCGCCGCTGTCGTCGGTGCGCATGACGTCCCAGTGCTTCTGCATGAACAGCACGTCAGGGCGGGTCGGGTGCATGGCCAGCCGGTGCACGCAGTGGCCGACCTCGGCGTCCGGGTCCGGGATCTGGCCGGAGACGAGACCGCGGTTGATCGGCCGCCAGGTCTGCCCGGCGTCGTCGGACCGGAACGCTCCGGCGGCGGAGATCGCGACGTAGATCCGGTCGCGGTGGACCGGGTCGAGGATGATCGTGTGCAGGCACATGCCGCCGGCGCCGGGCTGCCAGCGCGGGCCCGACTCGTGGTTGCGCAGGCCGGTCAGCTCGTGCCACTCGCGGCCGCCGTCGGTGGAGCGGTACAGCGCGGCGTCCTCGCCCCCGGCGTAGACGGTGTCCGGGTCGTCGCGGGACGGCTCGAGGTGCCAGATGCGCTTGAACTCCCACGGCCGCGGGGTGCCGTCGTACCAGAGGTGCTCGCCGACCGCGCCGCGGTAGGCGAAGTCGTTGCCGACCGGCTCCCACGTGCGGCCGCCGTCGTCCGAGCGCTGGATCAGCTGCCCGAACCAGCCGCCCGACTGCGACGCGTACAGGCGGTCGGGGTCCGCGGCTGACGCGTTGACGTGGAACACCTCCCAGCCGCCGAAGTGCGGGCCGTCGACTGTCCAGTCCTTGCGCGTGCCGTCGGCGGTGAGGACGAACGCTCCCTTGCGCGTCCCCACCAGCACCCGTACTGCGGTCATGGCGCCACCTCCGCCCCGGATACTGCCACGGATCCACCCGCCTCGGCGCGGACAACGCCCCGAAGAGGTACCCGCGCCGCGGTCGTGCCGCGGCATCACCGTCGGCCGGCCGGCCGGGCGGCGCGGCCGCCGTGGCGCTACCGGACCGGGAAGAGCAGCGCCCGCCTCACCGCACGCCGCTCAGCAGCCGCCGGATCAGCGGCGTCAGCGCGGCCAGCAGCGCGCCGACGAGCAGGGCCGCGATGCCCAGGATGCCGAAGTACCAGGTCTCGTCGTCCGCGCTGTAGTAGCGGGCGAGCACCCCCGAGATCGCCGTGCCGAGCGCCACCGACAGGAAGAACAGGGCCACCGTCTGCGTGCGGAACGCGGCCGGCGCGACCTTCGTGGCCAGGGACAGCCCGACCGGCGACAGCAGCAGCTCGGCGACCGTGAACACCAGCAGAATCCCGGCCAGCGCGAGCAGCGGCGCGCTGTTCGGGCCGCCGCCGGCCAGCGGCAGGAACAGCAGGAAGCCCAGGCCCATGACGGCGGTGCCGGCCGCGAACTTGGCGGGCGTCGACGGCTGCCGGTCGCCCAGCCGGGTCCAGATCGCGGCGAACGTACCCGACAGCACGATGATGAACACCGGATTGATCGACTGCACCCACGACACCGGCATCTCCCACCCGAGGATCGAGCGGTCCAGCCGCTGGTCGGAGTACACGGTCACGACGGTGAACTGCTGCTGGTACAGCGACCAGAACACGACGCTGGCCAGGAACATCGGGATGAACGCGAGCATCCGGCGCCGCTCGACGCGGGTGACGGTCCGGGCGGTCAGGATGACGCCGAAGTACGCGACCGAGGCGACGGCGCTGACCACCACGACGATCGTCGCCAGGTGCCGCGCCGGCAGCAGCCCCATGACCGCGGCCCCGGCGATGACCGCCACCGCGGCCACCCCGGCCACCGCGACCAGCCGGCGGCGCTCGGGCGGGAGCGGGTTCGGCACCTCCCGGGCCGGCCCGGCCAGGCTCCGGCGCCCGAAGGTGTACTGCACCAGCCCCACCGCCATCCCCAGCGCGGCCAGCGCGAAGCCGTAATGGAACCCGGCCTCCTGCTGCAGCAGGCCCGTGAGCAGCGGCCCGGCCAGCGCCCCGAGGTTGATGCCGAGGTAGAACAGCGAGAACCCGGCGTCGCGGCGCGGGTCGTCCGGCGGGTACAGCCCGCCGACGAGCGCCGTCGCGTTCGCCTTCACCCCGCCGCTGCCCACGGCGATGAGGATCAGCCCGGCGGCCACACCGGTGAGCCCCGGCAGCACTGCGAGGCAGATGTGCCCGGCCATGACGAGCGCAGCGCTGGCGAACAGCACCCGTTCGGGTCCGAACAACCTGTCGGCCGCCCAGGCACCGAGGATCGTCGACAGGTAGACCGCCCCGCCGTACGCGCCGACGATGCTCGTGGCGGTGGTCTCGTCGACGCCGAGCCCGCCCCGCGCGGCCGAGTAGTACAGGTAGATGAGCAGGATGCCCTGCATGCCGTAGAACGAGAACCGCTCCCACAGCTCGACGCCGAACAGGTTCGCGAGCACCCTGGGCTGTCCGAAGAACGTCCGCTCCCGCGCCTCCCGCACCGTCATACCCAACGCGCCTACCCCCCACGGGCCGGGTCATGCCTCGCCGGAGCGATTAATCGCCGTCGATCCGCAGCAGTGCCGCCGCGTCATCCAGAAACCGGTCCTCGGCCGCGGCACAGGCGGGCGACACGTCACGCAGCGTCGGGAAGTTGTGCACCAGCCCCGGCTCGCAGCGGTGCACCACCGCCACCCCGGCCTCCCGCAGCCGGGCGGCGTACGCGTCACCCTCGTCGCGCAGCGGATCGTGCTCCGCCGTCACGATCACGGCCGGCGGCAGCTGCCGGAGATCAGTCCGCAGCAGGCTGACCTGAGCCGACTGCCGCAGCGCCGGATCGGGCAGCCACATCGCCACCCACTCGCGCAGCACGTCGGCATCGAGCAGCCACCCCCGCGCCTTCTGCTCGACACTCGCCGAGCCGAGCGAGGGATCAGTGTTCGGACAAACCAGAAGCTGAGCCGTCAGGTGTACCTCCCCGAGCACGCGGATCGCGGCAAGCATCGCGATCAGCCCACCGGCCGAGTCCCCCGCCACCGCCACGCCGCGACCGCCGCCGCCCACCGCCGCGAGCACGGCGACGGCATCGTCGACCGCCGCCGGCCACGGATGCTCCGGCGCCCGCCGGTAGCCGACCGCGACGACTGTCGCCCCGGTGGCCGCGGCGAGCCGCCGCACCTGCGGATCGTGCGTGTCCAGGTCCCCGAGCACGAACCCGCCGCCGTGGCAGTACACGATGACGGCGGAGCGCCCGGGCCGGTACACCCGCACCGGCACGCCGCCCAGCACCGCGTCGGCGGTGGCCATCGCCGGCCCCGGCCCGCGCAGCGCCGCCCGCGCCCGCGCCGCCCGGCGCAGCTCGGCAATGCTCGGTGCGGCACCGCCCGGCGGCGACGCGGCCGCCCGCAACACTGCGGCGAGCTGCTCATCGGCGATGAAGTCTGCGGGCACGGCCCCATGCTAGGGCGCCCGGCACCGCCGGCCCCGCGGTGTCCACGACCGGTTCGCCACCCACGAGCGCACGGCCTACGTGCGCCGCGGCCGGGCCTGGTGCCCGGACTAGCCTCACACGCATGAGGCGATGGTCCGACCATTCCATTTTCTGGCAGGTGTACCCGCTCGGCTTCACCGATGCGCTGAACGCGGCACCCGGGCACCGGCTGACCCGGCTTGTCGACTGGCTCGACTACGCCGTCGAGCTCGGGGTGTCGGGGCTGCAGCTCGGCCCGATATTCGCCGCCGAGACACACGGCTACGACACGCTCGACCACCTGCGCATCGACCCCCGCCTCGGCGACGACGCCGACTGGGACGAGCTGGCCGCGGCGTGCCGGGACCGGGGCCTGCGCCTGCTGCTCGACGGCGTGTTCAACCACGTCGGCCGCGGCTTCAAGGCCCCGGAGCACTGGTTTCGCCGGACCGGCCCGGCCCCCGACGACCTCGCGGTGTTCGAGGGCCACCACGGCCTCGTCGCGCTGAACCACGACGAGCCCGAGGTCCTCGCCTACGTCGTCCAGGTGATGGACCACTGGCTGCGCCGGGGCGCATCGGGCTGGCGGCTCGATGCCGCATACGCCGTCCCGCCCGGGTTCTGGCGCGCGGCCCTGGACCAGGTCCGCCCGCACCACCCGGAGGCCTGGTTCACCGGCGAGGTGATCCACGGCGACTACCCGGCCTACCTCGCCGCGAGCGGGCTCGACTCGATCACGCAGTACGAGCTGTGGAAGGCGATCTGGAGCAGCCTCAACGACGGCAACTTCTTCGAGCTCGCCTGGTCGCTGGAGCGCCACAACGGCGTGCTGGAGGCCGGGCTGCCGCTGACGTTCGTGGGCAACCACGACGTCACCCGCCTGGCCACCCGGCTCACCGACGACCGCCACCTCGGCCACGCCCTGGCCGTGCTGTTCACGGTGGGCGGCGCCCCGAGCGTGTACTACGGCGACGAACAGGCGTTCCGCGGCCTCAAGGAGGACCGCCCCGGTGGCGACGACGCCGTCCGCCCCGCGTTCCCGGCCGGCCCCGCCGACCTGGCCCCGTTCGGCTGGCCGGTGTACCGCCTCCACCAACGCCTCATCGGCCTGCGCCGCCGCCACCCGTGGCTCGCTCGCGCCCGCACCCGCCCGCAGCACCTGGCGAACACCGCTGTCGCCCTGGTCTCCACCGCCGCCGACGAGCGGATCGTCACGCTGCTCAACACCGGCGACACGGCGGTGACCTTCTCGGTCGACGTCACCGGCCTGGCCCTGGCCGAGTCGGACAACCCCGGCGACGCCCGGACCCTGACGACCGTCCCGCCGCACGGCTGGTCGATCCTCGCCTGAGCCGCACGGCGGCGGCGGCCGCCGCCGTGGGCTCGGGGCGGGGCGCTACTTGTTGCTCGGGACCGTGCCGCCGCCCTGCCAGGTGGTCCACGGCACGTTCCAGTCGCCGTACCCGTCCCAGGTGGGCATCGTCGGGCCGCCGGTGTTCGTGTACGTGATCGGGTCACCGATCTGCGCGAAGTCGAAGTACGACTTGGCGTTGGCCTCGGTGAGGTTGGTGCAGCCGTGGGAGGTGCTGCGCTGACCGATGTTGCCGCCGTTCCAGCTGGCCGAGTGGACGTACTCGCCGGAGTTGGTGATGCGCACCGACCACGGCACCTTCTCGTCGTAGCCATCGCCGACCATGCGCTCGACGGCGGACTTCCCCATCACGACCTTGGTGCCGTTGAACGTGGGCGTGCTCGCCTTGCCCAGCGACACCGGGAAGTCGAAGACCTGGTTGCCGTCCGAGGTGACGACCATCCGCAGGGTCTTGCCGTCGACCTTGCCGATGTTCGCCGGGCCGGTCTTGATGTCCATGGTCAGGCTGTTGTCGAACACCAGGCCGGGGCCGGCCGACCGGCCCTTCGCGGACAGATCCATGTGGATGGAGGCGTGCGCGGGCCAGAACTCGGCCGGGCGGTAGTGGGCCTCCAGCGGGTAACCCTCGTAGATCGCGGACTTCTGGAAGTACCACGAACCGTCGGCCGGCGCCCCGTTGACCGTCACCTGCGTTGCCGCCGCGAAGTCCTTCGCGCTGGTGATCGACGCCGACAGGTACGCGATGATCGGCATGCCGACCCCGTAGGTCGTCCCGTCCTTCTCGTACAGCCGGACGTGCACCGGCTTGCCCGATGGGGCGGGCGACGCCGACGGGCTCTGCGCGGCCGGCTGTCCCGCCGCCCCGGAAGCCCCCGGCGACTGCCATGCGGCCTGCGGCGACCCCCCGCCGCACGCGGACAGGCCGACGCCGAATGTGACCAGCACCACTGCCATCCGCCAATGCCGAGCAAATCTCATAGGACGACAATGCCCCGCCCGCGCCCATATCGCCAGCCGTACCCTACCGGCGGCGCCGGTGTCCCCCCGATAGGCTCGCGGCCGTGACGTACCCGCGCCGGGCGCCCCGGGCCGAGCTGCCCACCCGGGTCGAGGCCGTGCACGACGTCACGGCGTCCATGCGCCAGATCGACCTCGTCGGCCCGGACGTCCCCCGCCTCCGGCTGCACCCGGGCGCGCACCTCGTCGTGCGGGTGCCCACCGCAACTGCAAAGGCCCGCCGGGTGTACTCCATCTGGCGCCACAGCCCCGCCGAGTCCCGCCTGTCGCTGCGCATCGCCGTGCACGACGGCGGCGGCCCCGGCTGCGACTGGGCCCGCCGCGCCGCACCGGGCGACCGCGTCACCGTCGAGCCCCCGCGCAGCAAGATCACTGTGGTCGACGCGGCGGCGTTCCACCTGTTCGCCGGCGACGAGACGGGTGCCGTACCGCTCCTGGCCATGCGGGCCGCCCTGCGCACCGGCGACCGCCCGGTCGTCGGTGTCTTCGAGTGCGCCGGCCCGCAGGACGAGATGCCGGGCCGCGACGGCGTCCCCCCGCTGCCCTGGGTCCACCGCGGCACGGCGAGCGCGGTCGCCTCACGGGTGCTCCAGCACGCCGTCCACGACCTCGCCATTCCCTCCGCCGGCACCGGAGCCGCCTACATCGCGGGCGAGAGCGAAACCTGCCGCCTGATCCAGCGCACGCTCATCGAGCACCACGGCTTCCCCCGCCGCGCGGTCCACGTCCAGCCCCAGTGGACCGCGGGGCGCCCCGGCTTCGGCGCCGGCGCCGGCTGACCCGAAGCCCGGCGCGACCGGGCCGGCGGCCCGGGGTCCAGGGCCGGTTGACCGCAGGCGGCGCCAGGCCAGCAGCGTGCACAGCGCGAACCCGAGCGCGTTGGCCACGCCGTGGGTGGCCGCCATCCAGGTCAGCGACAGGTGCGGCACTGGCATCACGTGCCCGGCCGCCCAGTCCAGGGCCAGCAGCATCGTGGCGGCGAGGACGACGCCCGACACCGTCAGCAGCAGCCGGGCCGCCCGATCGCCGCCGCGGGCCGAGCGCCGGGCCGCCCAGGCGGCCAGCCACATACCGGCGGTGAGGACGGCGGCACCGGCGAACTCCACCCACTTCCCCAGGAAGAACCCGGCCAGCACGATGAGCGTGCCGCCCGGCACCGCGAGCGCCGCGGCCCGCCCGGCCCGGCCGCCGCCGCCCGCGACCAGCCCGGCCACCAGCGCCGCGGCGAAGCCGGCGTAGTGGAAGTGGGCCTCGGTGAGCGCGAGCGTGTCGAGCCGGAAGCCGAACAGCCGCAGCCCGGCCCGCTCCGCCACCAGCGCCGCCCCCGCGATCGCCGGCGTCACGAGCGCCGTCGCCACCGCAAGGTCCCCGCGAACGAGCCACCCCCGCCACCCGGCCACCGCCGGCGCCACCGATGCCTCCGTGAACTTTCCGCGGAGGAGCCACCGCGGCGCGCCGGCCGCCAGCACGAGCGCGACCGCCAGGTACGCGGCCGCGAGCCCGGTCGCGAGCGGCCCGCGCGGCAGCCACAGCGAGACCGCCCCCGGCACCGCTCCCGCGAACCACACCCACCGCCGGCGCAGCGGCCATCCACCGCCGCCCGCGATGAGCCCCAGCCCGAGCGGCACCACCACGAGCATGCCCAGCCCCACCAGCGCCGCCACGAGCAGCCGCGCCCACGCCGCCAGCCCCATCCTCGGCCTCCCCCGTTGTTGAACGTGTTCAAATCGAGGATAGCAACCTCGGCCCCGCGCGCGACCTGAGGGGGACGCCACACAACCGCGCAGGTCGGGCCCATTGTCCGACATTTGGCTCAATGGTTGACTGGGCATCATGGCCCGCCTCAGTCACGCCGTGTCCCTGGCCGAGCAGGTCGCCGGGCAGCTGCGCCGCCGGATCGCCGACGGCGAGTTTCCCGTCGGCTCCCTGCTGCCCACCGAGCTCGAGCTGACCCGTGAGCTCGGCGTGAGCCGCAACAGCGTCCGGGAGGGGCTGCGCTCCCTGGTGCATGCGGGCATCCTGGGCGCACGGGCCGGCTACGGAACGTTCGTGGTCGCCACAAGTGATCTCGCCCCCGCGCTGGCCCGCCGGCTGGAGCAGGACCGGGCGGCCGACGTGGCCGAGGTACGGCTCCTGCTGGAGCGCGAAGGAGCGCGGCTCGCGGCGGTCCGGGCCACCCCGGAGCAGGTGCACGGGCTCAGGGCGGCGCTGCGGGCCCGGGCGGACGCGGCCGACGGCGCGACCTACGCGGCGGCCGACATCGCCTTCCACCGGCTGCTGATGGAGGCGTCGGGCAACGCACTGCTGGCCGAGCTGTACCGGGGTGCGGGCGGCAACGAGCGGGACCTGCGGCACCTGAACGCGCCGGGTGTCGACATCGCCGCCTACCCGGAGCTGCCCGAGATCGACGCGGCGCACGCCGCGATCGTCGACGCCGTAGCCGCCCGGGATGCCGGCGCCGCGGCGGCCGCGGCCGAGCACATGGCCCGGCTGACCCACGAATTCGCCGTCCGCGAAGACGGCAGGACCCCGGAGCGCGACCGATGACCATCACCGAGACCCGCGCCGAGACCCGCGCGCTCAGCCCGGCACTCGTGCTGGCCGGGCTGCTGCTCGTCGCCGGCAACCTGCGGGCCGGCATCACGACCGTCGGGCCCGTCCTCGACGAGCTGCGCCGCGACCTCGGCCTGTCGTCGCTCACCGCGTCGGCGCTCATCAGCCTGCCGCTCGTCGCGTTCGCGGTGGTGTCGCCGTTCGCGCCCGCACTGGCCCGCCGGACCGGCATCGAGCGGGCGCTCGGCGGCGGGCTCGTCGTGCTGGCCGCCGGGCTGGTGGTCCGGTCGCTGCCGGGCCTGCCCCTGCTGTGGCTGGGCACGGCGCTGCTCGGCGTCGCCGTCGCCGTGCTCAACGTCGTCCTACCGGCCCTGGTCAAGCGCGACTTCCCGGGCCGGATCGGGCAGGTGACAGGCGCCTACTCGGTGGTCCAGTCGGTCTTCGCGGCGACGGCGGCGGGTGTGGCGGTGCCGGTGGCGGGCCTGACCGCGGCCGGATGGCGGCTCCCGCTCGGCATGTGGGCCGGGCTGGCCCTGATCGCGCTCGCGGTCCTGGCTCCGCAGCTGCGCCGGCGGACGGTCGCGCCGGAGCCGGCCCACATCAGGCGGCACGGGCCTCGTCGGTCCGGACAGGATCGGTCGCCGGCGGCTCCGGCGCCCGCGGCCGGGCGCAGCCCCTGGCGCACCGCGCTCGGCTGGCAGGTCACCGCGTTCATGGCACTGCAGTCCATCGGCTACTACATCCTCATCACCTGGCTGCCGTCGATCGAGAAGGCGGCCGGCATCGACGCGACCGCCGCCGGCGTGCACCAGCTGCTGCTCAACGGGTTCGGGATCGCGGGCAGCATCGGCTGCTCGACACTCATCGCCCGGCTGCGTGACCAGCGGCCGCTCGGCGTGCTCACCCCCGTCCTCTACGGGATCGCGGTCACGGGGATCCTGACCGCGCCGCAGTACAGCGCGGTCTGGAGCAGCCTGGCCGGCGTCGCGGGCGGCTTCGGCATCGTGCTCGCACTGTCGTTCTTCGGCCTGCGGACCGGCCACCACACGCAGGCGGCGGCGCTGTCCGGGATGGCCCAGGCGGTCGGCTACATGGTCGCCGCGGCCGGTCCGATCGCGGCCGGCGCCCTGCACGACGCCACCGGCTCGTGGACGCCGGCCCTGCTCACCGTCGTCGGGCTCGACGCCGTCCTGATCGTGTTCGGCTACCTCGCCGGGCGCAGCCGCACCATCGGGTAAACAGTCCACTGTGGACATAGGCGGGCCTGCGGCTCGGGAGCGGCTCCGGCACCCTGAGCCGATCCGCCGGACTGAACAGCGCTGTGCCCGGTCGAGGCCATCGTCGGCCACGGGTGGCTCATGCGTTCGCCCGGCGCAGCAGGAGGGCGGCCAGCCAGCCGCCGGCGAGGACCGCCCCGGCGCCGACGCCCTGACCGAGGGCCAGGGCCGCGGCGAACGCGTCCAGGACCGCGTGTCGCTCGGCCGCCATCGGCGCCGTGGTGAGGGCGGCCGGGAGCGGACCGGCGGTGGGCTGCAGCGCGGTGAAGCGGGCGTGCATGAGGGTGCCGAGCACGGCGACGCCGAGACTGGTGCCGAGCTCTGTCATCGTGCCCTCGACGCCCGCGCCCGCACCGGCGTCGTCGGCCGGGATGGCGCCGACGACGGCCTCCACCATCGCCGGGTTGGCCACGGCGCAGCCGGCACCCATCAGGATCAGGCCGGTCAGCAGGGCGCCGTAGCCGGGGCCGGCCAGCGCGACAACGGCGAGGCCGGCGGCGAGCAGCGTCATGCCCGCGGCGATGGCGAGCGGCAGGCCCGACACGCGGATCAGGCGCGGGCCGGCGCCGGTGGCGCTCAACGCCACGACGGTCAGCGCGAACGGCGCGACGTGCAGTCCGGCCTCCAGCGGCGAGTAGCCCCGGACGAACTGCAGCTGCATGGTGAGCAGGAACAGTGCACCGGCGCTGCCGAACGTGATGAGCAGGACCCCGGTGACGGCGCCGACGAAGCGGCGGTTGCGCAGCAACGCCGGGTCGAGCATCGGATGGCCGGTGTACCGCTCCCAGCGCAGGAACCCCACGAGGGTGAGCACGCCGGCGATCGCGGCCACCGGCTCGACGGCGATGATGGCGTAGACGATCGCGGTGGTCCCGAGCGTGGCCAGGGCCGCACCGACGACGTCGGGCCGGCCACCGCCCGCGCTGCGTGACTCCGGCACCTGCGCCCGGACCGCCGCCAGCCCGGCCAGCACCAGCGGCACGTTGACCAGGAAGATCGCGCCCCAGCGCAGGTGGGCCAGGACGAGTCCGCCGACGAGCGGGCCGGCGGCGAAGCCCAGGGCGTTCACCGCCGCCCAGATCGCGATGGCCCGCGGCCGTTCGGTCGCGTCGAACACCTGGATCGCCACGGCGAGGGTGCCGGTGATGAGCAGCGCGCCGCCGGCCCCCATGACCGCCCGGGCGGCGACGAGCTGGGCCACCGACCCGGCGAACCCGGCGGCCAGCGAGCCGGCCCCGAAGATCGCCAGGCCGAGCAGGAGCATCCGCCGCCGGCCGTAGCGGTCCGCGGCCGAGCCGGCGGCGAGCAGCAGCCCGGCCTGGGCGAGCGCGTAGGCGTTGATCGTCCACTGCACGCCGGCGGTGTCGGCCCGCAGCTCGGTGGCCAGCACCGGCACCGCCACGTTGAGCACGGTGTTGTCCAGCACGACGACGAGCTCGGCCAGGCACAGCACGGCCAGCACGAGCCAGCGCCGCGTCACGGCTTGAACGCGGCGAGCGGGTTGCGCAGTGTGCCGGCGAACTGCAGCGCCGCCGACGGGTCGGCCAGGTCGACCATCTGACGGTTGTCGCGCAGCTGCAGACGGTTGAGGCAGGACAGCGCGAACTCCGCCGCGAACAGGTCGTAGCGCGCGAACCGCTCGCGCAGGTGCGGTACACCCGACTGGTAATCGGCGACGCAGGCCGCGACGGTGCCCCAGAACTCGTGCTCCGGGAGGACGTCGCGCTCGGCGAGGATCGCGCTCAGGTAGCGCAGGAAACCGTCGAACACGTCGGTGAAGATGGACAGCAGCCGCAGCGGCTCGGGGACGTCGGCCCGGACCCGCTCGACCGCCGGCGGCAGCGGCGCGCCGGGGTCCATCACGACGATCTCCTCGGCGATGTCCTTGAGCAGCACCCGGGTCACCACGTCGCCGTCGAGGACCAGGATGACGTTCTCGCCGTGCGGCATGAAGGCCAGGTCGTAGGCGTAGAAGCTGTGCAGCAGCGGGGTCAGGTAGGCGTCGAGGTAGCGGCGCAGCCACGCGGCGGGCGCCAGGCCGGAGCGCTCGACGAGGGCGGCGGCCAGCGAGTGTCCGCGCTCGTCGACGTGCAGCAGCGAGGCCATGGTGGCCGGCCGCTCGCCGGGGGCGAGGCCCGGCACCGGGCTTTCCCGCCAGAGGGCGGCGAGCATTTTGCGGTACGGCGAGTAGCTGTCGGTGGCCGCCTCGAACTGCCGGTGCCGATAGCCGACGGCGGCCCGCTCCCGCAGGATGCCCACGCCTGTCGCCTTGAGCAGCTCGTCGCCGGCGATGAGGTCGGCCAGCCAGTCGTTGATGGCCGGCGTGGCCTCCATGTACGCGGCCGAGAGGCCCCGCATGAACCCCATGTTCAGCACCGAGATCGCCGTCTTGACGTAGTGCCGCTGCGGGTGGGAGGCGTTGAAGAACGTGCGGATCGACTGCTGGGCCAGGTACTCGTCCGGCCCGCGGCCGAGGACGACGAGCCGCCGGGTGGCCAGCTCACCGGCGAAGGTCACCGCCAGCCTGTTCCACCACTGCCACGGGTGGACCGGGATGAGCAGGTAGTCGCCGGGGTCGAGGCCGAGGTCGGCCAGCGTGGCGGCGAAGCCGGCGAGGGCGTCGTCGCCGAGCTCGGCCCGCAGGTGCCGGTCGTAGTCGGTGTCGGCGCTGCACGTGAAGGTGGCGTGGTCGCGGTGGGCGGCGAGCCAGATCAGCCGGACCGGCGCGGCGACCTCGGGGGCGTAGCGGTGGTAGTCGTCGACGCCGAAGCCGATGCGGCCGCTGTTGGCGACGAAGCCGGGGTGGCCCTCGGTCATGCCGGCCTCGATCGTCTGGAAGTCGGCGCCGGCCAGGTCGCGGGCGCAGACGCCGGCCCGGCTGCGCTTGTAGGCGCTGGAGGCGAGGGTCGCGGTGATCTCCTCGAGGTACACCGGCAGGATCTCGTCGCGCAGCCCGAGCGTCCGGCGCAGGTCCAGCACCAGCTCGACGGCGTCGACGGGCAGCTCGGTGCCGCCCCGCCGCCGGGTGATGCTGCCGGCGTCGATCTGCCACGTGTCCAGGGCCCGCAGCACCGCGGTGAAGCGGTACTCCACCGTGCCGTCGTCGCCGTGGACCACGTACGCGTCGCCGTCGGGCCGCGGCGTCAGCAGCCGCTCGTGGCTGAACTCGGCAAGCGCCTTGCGCACCAGCTGCCGGTTCGCGGCGGCCCAGTGGGCGGGGTCCAGGTGGGCGGTGGCGGTGAGGTTCACGCGGGCACTCCGGTTGCGGTGAGGAACTGCTCGCGCGTGCACACGCTCAGCAGTGCGGTCTTCTCGGGCTTGACGACCGGGCCGACGACGCGGAAGCCGACGGCGGCGTTGAGGGCGTGCACGGCGGTGTTGCGCACGTCGGGCTCGACGACGACCCGGCCGGTGGCCGGGTCGCTGAACAGCCACGCCATGACGGTCGTGATGACGCCGCGGGTGAAGCCGGGCACGGGCGTGCCGGCCGGCGCGGTGAGGAAGTGCATCCCGACGTCGCCGTCGCGGGCGTCGAAGAGCCCGGCGAGCTCGACCTGGCCCGGGTCGTAGCGCTCGGCCAGGAACGCGGGCTCGCCGCGGTACAGCCCGAGGAAGGCGTCGTGGTACGGGTGGGCCGCGATGCGCCGGTACTCGGCGGCGACGGCGGCCACGTCGGCGTCCTGCATCAGCCAGAACACCGCCTTCGGATGCGTCACCCAGCGGTGCAGCAGCGGTGCATCGGCGTCGGCGTCGAGCGGGCGCAGCCCGAAGTCACCGCGGCGGAACGTCACCGCGCTGCGCTGCGTACCGCTCACGCCCCCGCCTCCGCAAGCTCCGGCGGTGGCGCTCTTACCCTGCACCACCTGGTGAGCGGCCACTCCGCTGCGCTGCGTACCGCTCACGCCCCCACTCCGAACTCCTGGAAGGCGATGTGCTTCTCGATCGGGTAGTGCTCGCGGCCGAGCAGCTCGCGGATGATGTACGAGTTGCGGTAGGCGCCCATGCCGAGGTCGGGTGAGGTGATGCCGTGTGTGTGGGTGCCCCCGTTCTGCAGGAAGACCCCGCGGCCGGTCACGTCGACGCTGTAGTTGCGGGCCACGTCGAGCCGGCCCCGCCCGTCCCAGCGCAGCCGGTCCCGCACGCCGTCGAGGAAGGCGGGCGGCGTGAACCGGTAGCCGGTGGCCAGGATCAGCCCTTCGGTGGTGAGCTCGAACGTGCGGCCCTGCTCCTCGTGGCGCAGGCCGAGCGTGTAGGTGCCGCTGTGCGGGTCGTGCGCGGCGGTGACCAAGGCGGTGTTCGTCAGCAGCCGCGTCGGTACCGCACCGTTGGCGCTCTTGGTGTAGAGCAGGTCGTAGATCTCGTTGATCAGGTCGCTGTTGACGCCCTTGTAGAGGCCCTTCTGCGCGGACTCCAGCCCGTAGCGGGCCGCCTCGGGCAGCGCGTGGAAGTAGTCGATGTAGTCCGGCGACGTGATCTCCAGCGTGAGCTTCGTGTACTCCAGCGGGAAGAACCGCGGCGAGCGGGTCACCCAGTGCAGCTGGTAGCCGTGGGAGTCGATGTCCCCGAGCAGGTCCCGGTAGATCTCGGCGGCGCTCTGGCCGCTGCCCACGACGGTGATGCTGCGCTTGGCCCGCAGCGCCTCGCGGTGCTCGAGGTAGCGCGCGGTGTGCAGCACGTCGCCGCCCAGCCCGGCGCAGGCCGGCGGCACGTACGGCTGGGTGCCCGTGCCGACGACGAGGTGCCGGGCCCGGTGCGCGGTGGAGTCCCCGATGTGGACGGTGTAGCAGCCGTCGGCCGGGTCGTAGCGCACCGCGCTGACCGCCTGGCCGAAGCGCACGCTGCCGAGCCGCCCGGCCGCCCACCGCAGGTAGTTGCTGTACTCGCTGCGCAGCGGGTAGAAGCTCTCCCGGATGTAGAACGGGTAGAGCCGGCCGGTCTCCTTGAGGTAGTTGAGGAAGGAGTACCGCGAGGTGGGGTCGGCCAGCGTCACCAGGTCCGACATGAACGGCGTCTGCAGGTGCGTGCCCTCGACCATCATGCCCTGGTGCCAGCCGAACTCCGTCTGCGACCGGGCCTCCAGGAACAGCCCGTCCAGCTCGTCGATGGGCTCGATCAGGCAGGCCAGGCCGAGGTTGTACGGGCCCAGGCCGATGCCGATGACGTCGTAGGTGTGCACGGTGTCTCCAGCGCTCATCAGGCGTTGCAGGCGAGCATGGGGGCGGTGACGCGGTCGATGTAGTGCCCGGCGTGCCGGGCGACAAGCTCCAGGACGATGGCGATGTCCTCGACGGTGGTCTCGGGGTTGAGCAGGGTGAACTTGAGGAAGTGGCGGCCGTCGACCTTTGTGGCGGCCACCACGGCGGCTCCGGAGGCGGCCAGGGCCTCGCGGGCGTGCAGGTTCACCGCGTCGGCGTGGACCCGGCCCGGCCCGGTCGGCAGGTAGCGGAACACGACGGTGCTCAGCGACGAGCGGGTCACCACCTCGAACCGCGGGTCCTCGGCGAGCATGTCCCAGGCGGCGGCCGCCCGGTCGACGACGTCGTCGAAGAGCGCCCCGATCGCGTCGGCCCCCATGATCCGCAGTGTCATCCACAGCTTGAGCGCGTCGAAGCGGCGGGTCGTCTGCAGGCTCTTGTCGACCTGGTTGGGGATGCGTTGCTCGGCCATGCGGGCCGGGTTGAGGTAGTCGGCGTGGTAGGTGGCGTGGCGCAGCGCCTGCCGGTCCCGCACGACGAGCGCGCTGGAGCTCACCGGCTGGAAGAACGACTTGTGGTAGTCGACGGTCACGGAGTCGGCCCGCTCGATGCCGGCCAGCAGGTGCCGCCGGGTGGGTGAGACGAGCAGCCCGCAGCCGTAGGCGGCGTCGACGTGCAGCCACGCGCCGGCCGCCGCGCACTGCTCGGCGATCGCCGGCAGCGGGTCGATCGAGCCGAAGTCGGTGGTGCCGGCGGTCGCGACCACCGCCATGACGATCTGGCCGCGCTCGCGGCAGCGGACGAGCTCCCGGTGCAGGGCGCCCGGTCGCATCCGCCGGTCGGCGTCGACGCCCACGGTGACGACCGCGTCCGGGTCCAGGCCGAGCAGCTTCGCCGACTTCTGCACGCTGAAGTGCCCCGCTGCGGAGGCGAGGATGCGCAGCCGGGGCAGCACCTCGGCGCGGGGCAGCGCGACGGCGGCGAGCGCCTCCTCCCGGGCCAGCAGCAGCGCGTGCAGGTTGGACTGGCTGCCGCCGCTGGTGAACACGCCGTCGGCGGCCGGGCCGAAGCCGATGCGCGCGGCGGTCCAGTCGACGAGCCGCCGCTCGATCAGGGTGCCGCCGGCGCTCTGGTCCCAGGTGTCCATCGAGGAGTTGACGGCCGACAGCACCGCCTCGCCGAGCACGGCCGGGATGACCACCGGGCAGTTGAGGTGGGCCAGGTAGCGGGGGTGGTGGAAGTACACGGCGTCGCGCAGATACACGTTCTCGAGCTCGTCGAGCGCCGCGAGGGGGTCGCCCAGTGGCCGGTCCAGGTCGACCGCGCCGACCTCGGCCGCGAGACGGTCGGGCGTGATGCCGGTGAAGGGCCGCTCGGTGGTGGCGATTCGGGCCGCGACCCGCTCGACGCCGTCCATGAGGGTTCGCCGGTACCGGTCCGCCGTCGCATTGGTGAGCAGGTGCGCGCGGGCATCAGGCAGTCGCATGGTCATCCTTGAGCTGAGGGGCGGGAACCGGGGCCGGGCCGTGCCGGCGCTGATGGCGCAGGCCGAGGGCGATGCCCCCGGCGAGGACGGCGACCGAGCCGGCGGCCACCGCCGGGTAGCCGATCCACGCGGCGGCGGCCAGGCCGGCCGAGGCGGCGACGAACGAGACCGCCAGCCCCACCGCGGAGAGCATCGTGAAGTCGGTGCCGCCGGTCCGGGGCCGCGAGTAGTCCATGTTGACCGTGTAGACGACGACGTTGACGGCGGTGTACGCGGCCATGAACGCGCACAGGGCGAGTACCGTCCCGGCCGCCGGGGCCGCCCCGCCGAGCAGCGGCAGCAGCCCGAGCGCGGCCAGGGCCAGCAGGGACCCGGCCCCGGCGAGGACCCGGCCCCGCCCGAACCGGCCGACGAGCCCGCCGGCGACGAGCCCGGCGACGACGGCCGGGATGCTGACCACGACCCCCGTGACGGTGCCGATGCGGGCCTCGGACCACCCCGCGTCGACGAGCGCCGGGGTGACGAGCGCCCAGGCCGCGCCCGAGCCGACGTACAGCAGGGAGACCACGACGAACGTCCACTGCCGGGCGCCGGGCTGGCCGAACACCGACAGCAGCGCCCGGTAGGCGTCACCGGCACCGGGCAGGCGGTCGAGCCGCTCGGGCTCCCGGAAGCGCCACACCGTCACCAGCCCGGCCGCGGTGAGCCCGGCCAGCAGCAGCACCGCGGCGGCCCAGCCGAGCCGGTCGTAGGCGACGAGGCACACGCCACCGCCGAGCACGGTGCCGAGGGAGACCCCGGCCAGCTGCACGCCGTTGCCGGTGCCCCGCTCGTCCTGCGCCAGCAGCCGCACCGCTATCGCGTCGACGGCGATGTCCTGCGTGGCCGAGAGCAGCACGTAGACGGTGCACACGAGCACGACCGCGCCCAGCCGGGCGCCGGGCGGGTCGAACGGCAGGAGGGCCAGCAGCGTGACGACGAGCCCGGACTGCAGCACGAGCAGCCACGAGCGGTAGTGGCCGCGGGACCGGGAGCCGTAGCGGTCCAGCAGCGGCGCCCACAGCACCTTGAGGGGCCAGACGAGGCCGATGAGGGTGAGTGCGCCGAGCGTCTCCAGCGGGGTGCCGCCGGCCCGGAGGATCGCGACGAGGCCGATGGTGATGAACCCGACGCCGATGTACTGGGTGACGTACAGCATCAGCAACGTGATGGTGTGGCGGTTCACGCGGCGCTCCAGTAGCCGAGGGCGCAGACCCGGTGCTTGTCGACGCCGAGGTCCTTGCGCAGGTGCCGGGCCAGGGCCCGGGTGCTCGCCGCCTCGGCGGCCACCCAGTAGAAGGCGCCGTCGGCGTCGCGCAGCCCGGCCTTGACCGTGTCGAGCAGCAGCCGGCCGCCGTCCTGCCGGGGCAGCCAGTGCACGGTGTCGATGGCCCGGGAGCGGACCGGCAGCACCCGCTCGGCCTCGTGGGCGTACTCCAGCCACACGGTCGCGGGGCTGTCGCCGGCCGCGTCGAGGAGGCTGTTGACGGCCGGCAGCGACGCCGCGTCGCCGACCGCGAACACGTGGCGCGGGGGCGGGTCGGGCCAGCGGAAGCCGGTGCCCTGCACGGTGGCGTCGATGGTGTCGCCGGGCGTGGCGCCGCTCGCCCAGCGGGCCGCGCACCCGTCGTGCAGCGCGAAGACGAGGTCGAACGTACCGGTGGCGGGGTCGGGGTCGACGAGGGTGTAGGCGCGCTGATGGGCCTTGCCGTCGTTGTCGAACCACAGCCGGACCCACATGGTCGGGTGGATGTCGCACGCCTCGAGCAGGCCGCCGCCGTCGAGGCGCAGGCGGCGGTAGCCGTCGCCGACGGACTCGGTGCCGAGCACGGTCAGCCGGAAGTTCCGGCCGCCCATGGCTCGCAGCACGAGCGCTTCCCAGTTCCGCTGCACGCATCCTCCAGTTAGGCTGTCCTTAGTTAGGGGAGGGTAACCTAAGTGAAGCAATTGCACATCCACCGGGATGCGTGGGGAATCGCCCACCTGCGCGGCGACACCGCCGACGCGGTCGCCTACCTGCAGGGATACGCCGCCGCCACCGACCGGGCCTGGCAGATCCAGGTCGAGAAGTGGCGCGGTGAGGGCCGCCTCGCCGAGCGGCTCGGCCCGGCCGAAGTGCCGTGGGACCGCTTCGCCCGCCGGGCCCGGCTCGACGACACCGCCCGGCGCTGCTACGAGCGCCTCAGCCTGCCCACCCGGCGCTGGGTGCAGTCCTATGTGGACGGTGTGAACGCCGCGCTGGCCGTCACCCGCGCGCCCGAGTTCGAGCTGGTCGGCGCCCGGCCGGACCCGTGGCGGCCGTGGTCGCCGCTCGGCGTGTTCCTGGTCCAGCACATCCTGTTCGGCTCCTTCCCCAACAAGCTGTGGCGCGCCCACGTCAGCGCCACGCTCGGCCCGGCCGCGGTCGGCCTGTTCGACGGCGAAGGCCCGGCCGGCTCCGGCAGCAACGCCTGGGCGCTGGCCGGCGACCCCGCGACGGGCCGCCCGGCCCTCATCGCCGGCGACCCCCACCGCCTGCTCGAACTGCCCGGCATCTACCAGCAGGTGCGGCTGACCGGCCCCGGCTTCGACGTCGTCGGGTTCGCCTTCCCCGGCGTGCCCGGCCTGCCGCACTTCGGCCACGCCGGGCCGGTCGCCTGGGCGATCACCAACGCCATGGCCGACTATCAGGACCTCTACCGCGAGGAGCTGCGCCGCACCGGTGACCGGATCGAGGCCCGCGAGGCCGGCGGCTGGTCACCCGTCGCCGCCCACGTCGAGCACGTCGCGGTCCGCGGCGCCGCGCCCGTGCCGGTGGAGATCCTGGTGACGGCCCGCGGCCCGGTCATCGACTGCGAACGCGGCGGTACGGCGCTGAGCCTGCGCACCCCCGCCCACGTCGACGCGGACCTGGGGTTCGAGGCACTCCTGCCGCTCCTGCGGGCCCGCCGCGTGCAGGATGTCGAGGCGGCGCTGCGGCACTGGGTCGAGCCCGTCAACAGCGTCCTGGTCGCCGACCGCACCGGCACCGTACGGCAGCTCGTCGCCGGGCGCGTGCCGGTGCGCGACGAGCGCAACACGCGCGAGCCGGTGCCGGCCTGGGACCCGGCCTACCACTGGCGGCCCGGCAGTGCGCCGCGAGCCGCCGCGGACGTCGCCCGCCTGGCCGTGCACGCCAACGACCGCCGCCCCGACGTCGCCGCCCTCGCCCGCGACTTCGCCCCGCCGCACCGGGCCGCCCGCATCCGCGCCCTCCTCGGCGACGGCGTCCCCGCGAACGCGATCCACGTCGACGACACCGTCCCGCACGGCGTCCTGCGGGGGCTGCTCGCCCGGCTGCCCGCCCACCCGCTGCGCGACCGGCTGCTGGCCTGGGACGGCCGGATGTCCGCCGCCGGCCTCGACGCGGGGGCGTTCGCCGCCTGGCGCTCCGCACTGGCCCGCCGCATCGCCGCGCACCCGGTGCTGGCCCCGCTGCACGCACCGTCCGGGTTCGACGAGGTGTTCGCGCCGTGGACCGACCCGGCGAGCCGCATCGGCCTCGCCCTCGACGGGGTCATCACCGGTCTGCCCGCGCTCGGCGGCGATCCGCAGCCGGCCGCCGCGGCCGCGCTGGATGAGGTGGCCGCGGCCGGCTTCGGTCCGTGGGGCGAGCGCCACGTGCTGCACCCGGTCCACCTGGGTGTCCACCCGGCCGCCGCCGCGGCGCGCCTCGCCGTGCCGCTGTCCGGCGACACCGACGCGGTGCTCGCCACCTCCAGCGTGCCGGGCGTCTCCGACGCCTGCTGGCGCGGCCCCGTCGCCCGATACGTCTGGCACCTCGGCGACCGCGCGGCCGGCGGCTGGATCGTGCCTTTCGGCGCCTCCGGCGACCCCGCCGACGCGCACTTCGCCGACCAGCTCGAGCTCTGGGCCGCCGGCCACCTGATCCCGCTACCCCCCGCTGAGGAGCAACCACCGATGCTGTACCGCGAGGACCTTCCCGGCCTGGGCCGGCTGACTCTCACCACACTCGACCCCGCGGCCGACGCGGCACTCGTCCACGCCTGGGTGACCGAGCGCCGCGCCGCGTTCTGGGGCATGCTCGGCCACTCGGTCGACGACGTCCGCGAGATCTACGAGTTCGTCGACGGCCTGTCCACCCACCACGCTTATCTGATCCGCCTCGAGGACCACCCGATCGGCCTCTTCCAGAGCTACGAGCCCGCCGCCGACCCGGTCGGCGAGCGCTACCCGGTCCGGCCCGGCGACGTCGGCATGCACCTGCTCATGGCCCCCGGCCGGCGCCCCCCGAAGGGCCTGACCGAGGCCGTCGGCGCCGCCCTGGCCCGGTTCCTGTTCCAGGACCCGGCCGCCGTCCGCCTCGTCGTGGAGCCGGACGTGCGCAACCACCTGGCCCTGCGCCGCCTGGAGCTGTCCGGCTTCACGTTCGACGAGGAGGTCGACATGCCCACCAAGCGCGCCCGCCTGGCCTTCCTGACCCGCGACCGCTTCGAGCAGCGCTACGCCGTGGCCGGGTAGCGGCCCCGCAACGGCGAGCGGGCGAGGGGACGCGTCCGGGAGAACGCACATGTCGGCCGCGGGTGCGCCGATGCCACAGGTATGCGGGGTTCGACAGGAGCGGCGCCCGAGGAACGGCGCCGCATGGTCACCATGGCGGTCGTCGCCGTCGTGCTGGTGATCGGCGCCGGGCTGTCGGTGGTCACCGCGGTGCTCGTCCGGCAGGGCGAGCGCCGCTACGCCGGGCAGATGATGGACCGCTACACCGACGACGCCCTGGCCGCCGTGGCCGACGAGGTCGGCGACTACCAGCACACCCTGGCCGACCTGGCCGTCGGGCTGGGGGCCGAGACCGACCTGACGGCGGCCGACTTCGCCGCGCTCACCTCCGGCCTCAACCGCCAGCGGCTGCCCGCCGCGGCCGCGGTGACGTTCGTGGTCCCGGCCGCCGACGCCGGGACGGCCGCGCTGCAGGCCGACTGGCGGGCCCGCGGCGCGACCGACCTGACCCTCACCCCGGTGAGCCCGGTATTCGGCACCGAGCACGCCTTCGCCGTGCTCGACCGCTCCTTCGACGGGCGGAACACGATCGCGGGCCGCGACCTGAGCCAGGCCGCGGAGGCGATGGAGGCGCTGCGCATCGCCCGCGACTCGGGCGCGTTCGCCATCTCCCGCAGCTACGTGCTGCTGCGCGACCGCAAGCTGCCGGCCGCGGCCCAGCAGCGCTCGGTGACGCTCGTCCAGCCCGTCTACGGCTTCGCCGACGGCGGCTGGGACCCGCGGCAGTTCCGCGGCTGGATCGTGATCAGCCTGCGCGGCACCGACTTCATGACGGCCACGCTGCAGGCCCAGGCGCGCGGGTCCGTCCAGCTCACGCTCACCGAGCACGACGGCAACCAGCAGCAGCTGATCGCCACCGCGTCGGCCGGCACGCCCGAGGCCGGCACCGCGGCCCTCGACCGGGACCGGGTGATCGAGGTCGGGCAGCGCAGCTGGCTGCTCTCCGTCTCCCCCACCGACCGGCTGCTGTCGGCCAACGACCGGCGGATGACGTCACTGACACTCACCGGCGGCATCGTCGTCACCGTCCTGCTGGCCGTGCTCGTCGGCACCCTGACCAGCGCCCGCGACCGGGCCGTGGCCCAGGTCGCCGCGGCCACCCTGGCGCTGCGCGAGGACATCGCCCGCCGCGAGGAGACCGAGAGCCGGCTGCGCACCCGCGAGACCGAACTGCGTCACCTCGCGCTCCACGACCCGCTGACCGGGCTGGCCAACCGGGCCCTGTTCTGGGAGCGCGTCGAGCACGCCTTCGCCACCCACCAGCGGGCCGGGCGGACCTTCGCCGTGCTCTTCATCGACCTCGACGGGTTCAAGCCGGTCAACGACCGCCTCGGGCACACCGCCGGAGACGCCGTGCTGTGCCAGGTCGCCGAGCGCCTGCGCCGGGCCACCCGGTCCGCCGACACCGTGGCCCGGCTCGGCGGGGACGAGTTCGCGGTCCTGGTCGAGCAGCTGGAGACCCAGGGCGACGCCGGGATCGCGGCCCACCGCATCATCACCGCCGTCGAGCAGCCCCTGGAGCCGGGGGCCGGGCTGCCGGCGGCCGCTACCGAGCTGCCGGTGACGGCCAGCGTCGGGGTCGCGCTCAGCGGCGACGCGCTCGATGTCGACGACATCCTGCGCCGGGCCGACACGGCGATGTACGCGGCCAAGTCCAGCGGCAAGGGCCGGTACGTGATCGGCGACGCCTGAGCCGGCGCACCGCCCCGCGGCCGGCGCCCGGCAACCAGGGCGCCCGCGCCGAGCAGGAGCAGCACCAGACCGGCGAGGGCCAGCGCGGCGACCGGGTCGCCGGTCGCGGCCAGGCTGTCCGCGCCGTGGGCGGCCGGGCCGCCGGACGACCCGCCGTGGCGGATCGGCGCCCGCACCGGCCGGTGCACCGGCGCCGCCACCGGCTCGGCGGCCGGCGGCGTCACCGCAGGCGGCGTGAGCACCGGCGGCGTGCGGATCGGGTCGACGTCGAGCACCAGCGTGCGGATCGAGCCGTCCGGTGCCACGCCCTCGGCCATGAAGTCCACGTCGTCGCCGGTGAAGTCGGGCGGGACCTGCGCCCAGATGCTCGCCGTGCCGTCGTTGGCGACGGTCGGCGTGCCGAGCTCGTCGACCGACACGACCGGGCCGGCGGCGGCCTGGGCGGAGGCGTCGTCGTCGCGCTTCTTCACGTCGGCGTCGGCCGTCGGGTGCTGGTCGGCCGACCCCCTCGTCGTGAACACCGCGAAGCGGACCGACGAGTTCGGCGCGAAGCCCGACGCCAGCAGCGTGACCCCGTCGCCCGGGCGCATCGTGATGCTGCCCGAGCCCAGGTTGCTCTGCAGCGCGCTCGCCGCGTTGAGGTCCGGCGGCCACGTCGGCGTCGGCGGGAACGACGGCCGGGCCGCGGTCGTCGCCGACACCGCGGCCGAGTCCCTGCCGTGCAGGCCGTTGGCGACGACGTCGACGGTGTAGTCGGCGCCGATCGGCACGAACATCGTGCACCGGGTCGCCGTCGGCGAGGTCGTCACGCAGCGGCCGTTGCCGGACCGCGAGGTCGCGGTGAAGTGGCTGATGCCGGTGCCGGCGGTCGCGGGCAGCGACCACTTCACGACCAGGCCGCTGTGCCGCGCCGTGACCCTCACGTTCTGCGGCACGCTCGGGGCCGCGCTCGGGTACACCGCCGTGCTCGGCGCGCTCGGCAGCGAGTCGCCGAGCGAACCGTGCGCGACGACCGTGAAGGTGTACGCCAGCCCGTCGGTGAGCCCGGTGACAGTGCACGTGGTCGCCCCCGTCGTGGAGCAGGTGAGCCCGCCCGGCGTCGAGGTCACGGTGTAGCCGGTGACCGCCGGCCCGCCCGTGCCCGGCGTCCAGCTCACCGTGGCCTGGCCGGTGCCCGGCGTCGCGGTCACCGCAACCGGGCCGGCCGGGGCGACGCCGTTGGGGTCGAACGGCGGGGCCGGGACGACCGTGTTGGAGGGGGCGCTCGCCGCCGAGTCGCCGCCGGCCGAGTGCGCGACAACGGTGAAGGTGTACGCCACCCCGTTCGTCAGCCCGCCGACGTCGCACGTGGTGCCGGTGGTCGTGTCGCAGGTGAACCCGCCCGGTGCCGCGGTGACCGTGTAGCCGGTGACAGCGGGCCCGCCGGCCGGCGCGGTCCAGCTGACAGTGGCCGTGCCGGTGCCCGCGACCGCCGTGACCGCCGTCGGGACGCTCGCCGTGCTGCTCAGCGGCGTGACGGCCGAGCTGAACGTCCCGGCACCGGCCGTGCCCGGGTTCACCGAGCTGATCGCCCGGACCACGAAGCGGTAGCTGCGGCCGTTGGTCAGGCCGGTCACCGTGCACGAGGTGCCGGTGGTGGTGCAGGTCTGACCGTCCTCGGAGATGACCTCGTAGTGGTCGATGCCGCCGCCGGTGACGAGCGGCACCGACCAGCTCACGGTGGCCGAGCCGTTGCCGGGCACCACATTCACCGCGCCGACCGGGCCGGGCAGGTCGGCCCCGGGCGAGACCGCGGCCGACGGGTCACTGGCGCTCGACGAGCCGGTCGCACCGGTGCCGTTGGCCACGACGGTGAACGTGTAGGACGCCCCGTTGGTCAGGCCGGTCACCGTGCAGGTGCGCCCGGTGGTGGTGCAGCTCGCCCCGCCCGGAGCGGCGGTGACGGTGTAGACGTCCAGGCCGGCACCGGTGTTCGTCGGCACGTCCCAGCTGACGGTGGCCGCGCCGTTGCCGGGCGAGGCTGTCACGTTGTCCGGCCGGCCGGGCGGGCCGGGCACGACCGGCCCGGTGGTGGCCGGGTTCGACGCGCCGCCGGTGCCGTTGGCCACGACGCCGAACGTCACCGGGTCGCCCGGGTTGAGGCCGGTGATCGTGCAGCTGAGCCCGGTCGTGGTGCAGCTCTGGCCGCCGGGCGTCGCGGTCACGGTGTAGTAGGTGACGGCCGGCGTGTTCGGGTTGGCCGCGTTCCAGGACACGGTCGCGCCGAACGCGGCCGGGGTCGCGGTGGCGCCGGACGGCGTGCGCGGCGCGCCCGGCACCGTCGCCGGCGCGGCCGCGGGTGCGGAGGTGCCGGACGGCCCGGTGGCGACCACGGTGACGGTGTACGCCGTGCCGTTGGTCAGGCCGGTGATGGTGCAGTGCGTCGCGCCCGTCGTCGTGCAGGACGCCCCGCCCGGCTCGGCCGTGGCCGTGTACCCGGTGGCGGCGGCGCCGCCCGCGACGGGGGTGCCCGCGGTCCAGTTGACCACGATCTGCCCGTCGCCCGAGTTCGCGGTGGCCGCGGCCGGGGCCGGCGGCGGACCGGTGACGGCCGGGGCCGACGGCGCGCTCGGGGCCGACTGCCCGCCCGGCCCGGTGGCGACGGCGACGAACGTGTATGGCGTGCCGTCGGTCAGGCCCGTGAGGCTGCACGAGTCCGCGCCGGCGCCCGCGGTGCAGGTGGACCCGCCCGGGCTGGCCGTGACGGTGTAGCCGGTGACGCCGTCGCCGACCACGGCCGGCTCGGTCCAGCTGACGGTCACGGTCCCGGAGCTCGCGCCCGGCGCCGCGGCCACGTCGGTCGGTGCGGCCGGGACGCCGGCGCTCGGCGCCACCGTGGCCGACGGCGCACTCGGGTCGGAGGCGCCGCCGTTGCCGAGGGCCCAGACCGAGACGCTGTAGGAGGTGCCGTTGTCCAGGTTGTCGATGACGCAGCTGGTGCCCGCGGTCTCGCAGTCCGCGCCGCCCGGGTAGGCGACCGCGCGGTAGCGCTGCACGCCGGCCCGGCGGACCGACGGCGCCGTCCAGGAGACGCTTACCTGGCCGTTGCCGACGGTGGCGGTGACGTCCGTCGGGGGCTCGGGCGGGCCGGGCGTGGCCGCGGCCGTGATCGAGCCGGTGGAGTCCCCGCCGGCGCCGTTCGCCACGACGGTGAAGGTGTAGGCCGTGCCGTTGGTCAGGCCGGTGACCGTGCACGTGGTCGTCGCGGTGGTGCAGGTGGCGCCGCCGGGCGACGCGGCCACCGTGTAACCGGTGGCGGCCGGCCCGCCGACCGGCGCGGCCCAGCTCACCGCGGCGGTGGTGTCGCCCGGGACGACCGCCGCCCCGGTCGGCGCGGCAGGCGGACCGGGGATCACCGGGGCGGTGACGCCGGTCGCCGAGACGCCGGTGCCGCCGACGCCGACCGCGACCACCGAGAAGGTGTACGCGGTGCCGTTCACCAGCCCGCCGACGGTGCAGCTGGCGCCGACGCTGGTGCAGGTGGCCCCGTCCGGGGAGGCGGTCACGGTGTACTGCACGATCCCGGCGCCCTGGTTCGCGGGCGCGGTCCAGGACACGTCGGCGGTGCCGTCACCGGCGACCGCTGTGACGTCCGTGGGCGCGGCCGGCGGCCCCGGGGTCACGGCGACCGACGCGACGCTCGCGACCGAGTCCCCGCTCACGCCGTTGGCCACGACGGTGAACGTGTAGCCGGTGCCGCCGGTCAGGCCGGTCACGGTGCAGGTGGTCCCGGTCGCCGCGGTGCAGGTGGCCCCGCCGGGCGACGCCGTGACCGTGTAGCCGGTCACGCCCGCGCCGAGCTGCGTCGGGGCCAGCCAGGTGACGGTGGCCGCGCCGCTGCCCGGGGTCGCCACCACCGCGGTCGGCGCTCCGGGCGGGCCGGGCACCGCGCCGCCCGACGAGTACGCCGCAGCGGAGCTGCCCGTGCCGCCGGCGCCGACCGCGACCACGCCGAACGTGTAGGCGGTGCCGTCGGTGAGCCCGGTGACCGTGCACTGGTTGACGCTCGTGGTGCAGGTCGCCCCGCCCGGTGCGGCGGTCACGGCGTAGTTGTAGACGGCGGCTCCGGCGGCCGGCGGCGCCCACGCCACCAGGGCCTGGCCGCTGCCCGGGGTCGCCACGACGGCGGTCGGCGGGTTCGGCGGGCCGGGGATCACCGCGTTGGAGACGGCCGACGGGGCCGACGAGCCGACCGCGCCGGCGCCGACCGCGGCGACGGTGAACGTGTACGACGCCCCTGGCGTCAGCCCGTTGACGGTGCAGGACAGGCCGCCGGTGGTGCAGGTGGCCCCGCCGGGGGTGGCCGTGGCCGCGTAGTGGTCGACGGACGAGCCGCCGGCCGGCGCGGTCCAGGTGACGGTGGCGCTCGTGTTGCCGGCCACGGCACTCGCGGTGCCGGGGACGCCGGGCGGGCCCGGGTTCACGGCGCCGGTGACGCCGGCCGCCGAGACGCCGGTGCCGCCGACGCCGACCGCGACCACCGAGAAGGTGTACGCGGTGCTGTTGTCCAGCCCGCTGACCGTGCACCCGGCCGCGCTCACGGCGACGCAGAACGCGCCGCCGGGCGATGCGGTGACCAGGTAGTGGTCGATGCCGGCGCCCGCGTTGACCGGCGCGGTCCAGCTCACCAGGGCCGTACCGTTACCGGCGGCGGCACTGACGCCGGTCGGCGCGTCCGGCGGCCCGACGAGGACCGCGGCGGTCGGTGCGGACGGCGGCGCGTCGCCGCCGAGGCCGCTCGCCTGCACGGTGAACGTGTAGCCGGTGCCGGCGGTGAGCCCGGCGACGGTGCACGAGGTGCCGGTCGTGGTGCAGGTGAGCCCGCCCGGATCGGCGGTCACCGTGTAACCGGTGACGCCGGAGCGCAGGATGCCCGGCGGCAGCCACGACACCGTGACGCTGCCGTCGCCGGCGACCGCTGTCACGCCGCTGACGGCGTCCGGCGGGCCGGGCGTGATCGGCGCGGTCGGCAGGGTCGGCAGCGAAGACCCGGTGCCGGCCGGGCCGGCCGCGCTCACCACGAAGGTGTACGGCACCCCGTTCGTCAGGTTGTGCACGGTGCAGGTGGTGGCGCTCGTCGCGCATGTCGCTCCGCCCGGGGCGGCCGTCACGAGGTAGTGGTCGACCGCCCCGCCGGTGTTGGCCGCCGCGGTCCACGACACCGTCGCGCTCGCGTCGCCGCCGGCCGCCGTGACCCCGCTCGGCGCGCCGGGCGGTCCGGGGCTGACGGGGCTCGACGGATCGCTGGCGGCCGACAGGCCACCGGGGCCGGCCGCCGTGACGGTGAACGTGTAGGCGGTGCCGGGCGCGAGCCCGGGGACGGTGCACGAGGTGTCCGCGGCCGACAGCGTGGCGCACAGCGCGCCGCCCGGCGAGGCGGTCACGGTGTAGCCGGTGATCCCGGCGCCCACGCTGCCCGGCGCGGTCCAGGACACGACGGCCGCGCGGTCCCCGGCGGTGGCGCTCACCGCGGTCGGGGCGCCCGGGGCGCCCGTCACGCCGCCGGCCGGGGTGCTGGGCGGGGAGTCACCGGTGCCGGTGGTGCCATGAGCGACGACCTCGAAGGTGTACGCCACCCCGTCGGTCAGCCCCGTGATGGTGCACGAGGTCGCCGGGGTGCTGCAGGACGCGCCACCGGGCGTCGCGGTCGCCGTGTAGTGGTCGATCCCGGCGCCCGAGCCGGCCGGCGCGGTCCACGACACCGTGGCCTGGCCGCTGCCCGCCGCGACGGTGACGGCGGTCGGCGCGCCGGGCGGCCCGGGCGCGACGGTGTTCGACGGGTCGCTGGCCGGCGAGCTGCCGCCGGCGCCGTCGGCCGCCACGGTGAACGTGTAGCCGGTGCCGGGGGTCAGCCCGAGCACGACGCACGACGTGTCGGCCGGCGACAGCGTGACGCAGGAGGCTCCGCCGGGTGAGGCGGTCACCGTGTACCCGGTCACGCCCCCGCGCACGGTCACCGGAGCGGTCCAGGCGACGGTGGCGGTCTGGTTGCCCGCGACGGCGTTCACGGCCGTCGGCGGGTCGGGCGCGGTCGCCGGGGACAGCGAGCCGGCGACGCTGGGCAGCGAGTCACCGGTGCCGCTGGAGCCGACCGCGACGACCGTGAACAGGTAGCCGACCGTGGCCGTCAGGCCCGTGACGGTGCACGTGGTGTCGGCCGCGGTGGCCGTGCTGCAGGTGGCGCCGCCGGGCGAGGCGGTCACGACGTAATGGTCGATCCCGGCGCCGGCGTTGACCGGGGCGGTCCAGGTGATCACCGCGTCGGTGCCGCCCTGCGGGGTGACCGAGACGCCGGTCGGCGCGCCGGGCGGGCCGGCCGTCACCGGATTGCTCGGCGCGCTCGCGGTGCCGAGCCCGCCGGCACCGGTGGCCGTGACGGTGAACGTGTAGGCCGTGCCGCCGAGCAGACCGTTCACGGTGCAGGACAGGCCGGTGGTGACGCACGTGGCCCCGCCCGGGCTCGCGGTGACCACGTAGCCGGTGACGCCGGCCCGCGGGTCGGTGGGCGCGGTCCAGGACACGGCGGCCGAGTGGGAGCCGGCAACGGCGGTGGCAGTGCCGGGCGCGCCGGGCGCGCCCGGGGTCACGGCCGCGGACGGGTCGCTGGCGATCGACGAGCCGGTGGCGCCGACGCCGTTGGCCACGGCGGTGAAGGTGTACGCCGTCCCGTCGCTCAGGCCGCTGACGGTGCACGTGGTGAGGATCGTGGTGCAGGTGGCGCCGCCCGGGGAGGCGGTCACGGTGTAGCCGGCGACCCCGGCGCCGGTGCCGGCCGGCGCGGTCCACGACACCACGGCGCCGCCGCTGCCGGGCGCCGCGGTCACCGCGGTCGGCGCGTCCGGCGGGCCGGGGCGCACCTGGCTCGACGGGCCGCCGGCCGGCGAGGATCCGCCGGGTCCGGTGGCGACGACGGCGAACGTGTACGCCGTCCCGGCGGTCAGGCCGGTGACGGTGCACGACACGCCGCTGCTGGTGCATGTCGCACCGCCCGGCGCGGCGGTCACGGTGTAGTTCGTGACGCCGGCCCGGGTGGTGAGCGGCGCGGTCCAGGTGACTGTCGCGGCGGCGCTGCCGGGCGTGGCGACGATGAGCGTGGGCGCGTCCGGCGGGCCGGAGACGGCGGCCCCCGAGGTCGCCGGGGCCGAGGTGCCGGACGAGCCGGTGCCGTTGGTGACGACCGCGAAGGTGTACGCCACCCCGTTGCCCAGTCCGGAGACGGTGCAGCTGGTCGTGGCGGTGGTGCAGGTGGCGCCGCCGGGCGTGGCGGTCACGGTGTAGCCGGCGATCCCGGCGCCGGTGTTGCCCGGCGCGGTCCACGACACCGTGGCGCTGCCGTTGCCGCCGGCCACGGTGACGCCGGTCGGCGCGCCGGGCGGCCCGGGCGTCATCGCCGGCGACGGGCTGCTCGCCGGCGACGTGCCGCCGGGGCCGGCCGCGGTGGCCGTGAACGTGTAGGCGGTGCCGCTGAGCAGGCCCGGCACCGAGCACGAGGTGGTGGTCGTGGTGCAGGTGGCGCCGCCCGGGGAGGCGGTCACGGTGTAGGCGCTCACGCCGGCGCGGACGTTGGCCGGTGCGGTCCACGAGACCGTGGCCGCGCCGCTGCCCGGGGCCGCGGTGACCGCGGTCGGCGCGTCCGGCGGGCCGGGCTGGACACCGGCGGCGACGCTGGGCAGCGAGTCGCCTGTCGCCCCGATCCCGTTGGCGACGACCGTCACCTGGTAGGTCGTGCCGTTGGTGAGGCCGGTCAGGATGCAGGTGCGGGTGACCACGCCGGCGACGCAGGTGGCGCCGCCGGGCGCCGCGGTCACCGTGTAGCCGGCGATCCCGGCGCCGGTGTTGCCCGGCGCGGCCCAGGCCACGGTCGCGGTGGTGTTGCCGCCGGTGACTGTCACGGCGGTCGGCGGGGCCGGCGGGCCGGGCGTCACCGCTGTCGTGCTCGCGCCGGGCGACGCGCCCCCGGGCCCGTTGGCCACGACGGTGAACGTGTAGGGGGTGCCGCCGGTCAGGCCGGTGACGGCGCAGGCCAGGCCGCTGGTGGTGCAGGTGGCGCCGCCGGGGCTCGCGGTCACCGTGTAGCCGGTGACGCCGGCCCGCACGATGAGCGGCCCGAGCCAGGAGACGTCGACCGAACCGTTGCCGGCGGTGGCGGCCACGAGCGTCGGCGCGTCCGGCGCACCGGGCGTGGCCGGGCCGGTGTACCCGGCCGCAGAGGCGCCGGTGCTGCCGGTGCCGACCGCGACCACGGCGACGGTGTACGTCACCCCCGCGGTCAGGCCCGTGATGGTGCACGCGGTGCCGACGGCACTGCAGGTTGCCCCGCCCGGTGCGGCGGTGGCGGTGTAGTGGTCGATGCCCGCGCCCACGTTCGCCGGCGCGGTCCACGACACGGCCAGAGTGCCGTTGCCACCGGTCGCGGTGACGGCGGTCGGCGCGCCGGGTGGGCCGGGCGTCACCGGGCTCGACGCGGCGCCGGTCGACGAGCCGCCGGGGCCGTTCGCGACGACCGTGAACGTGTATGCGGTACCGCTGACGAGCCCGGCGACGGTGCACCCGGTGGTGGCCGTCGTGCAGCTGGCCCCGCCGGGCGAGGCGGTCACGGTGTAGTTGCTCAGCCCGGCCCGGGTGGTGCCGGGCGCGGTCCACGCGACGGCGGCGATGCCGGCGCCCGGAGTGGCGGTGACGGCCGTCGGGGCGTCGGGCGCGCCGGGCGTGCTCGCGGCCGACGGGTCGCTGGCCGGTGACGAGCCGGTGCTGCCGGTGCCGTTGGCGACGACGGTGAACGTGTACGGCGTCCCGGCGGTCAGGCCGCCGACGGTGCAGCCGGTGAGGGCGGTGGTGCAGGTGGCGCCGCCGGGGCTCGCGGTCACCGTGTAGATGGCGATGCCGGCGCCGCGGTTGACCGGCGCGGTCCACGACACGGTCGCGGCGGTGCCGCCGGGCGTGGCGGTGACGGCGGTCGGGGCGCCGGGCGGCCCGGGCGTCACCGCTGTCGTGGTGGTGCCGGTCGACGAGCCGCCGGGGCCGTTGGCGACAACGGTGACGGTGTAGGGCGTGCCGCCGGTCAGGCCGGTGATGGTGCAGCCGGTGAGGGCGGTGGTGCAGCTCGCGCCGCCCGGCGCTGCGGTCGCGGTGTAGCCGCTGACCCCGGCCCGCTGCACGAGCGGGGGGACCCAGCCCACGCTGACGGCGCCGTTGCCGGGCGTGGCGACGACGAGCGTCGGCGCGTCGGGTGCGCCCGGCGCGACGAGCGCGGTCGGGAGGCTCGCGGCCGAGTCGCCGGTGCCCGCGACGCCGTTGGCGACGACCTGGAAGGTGTACCCCACCCCGTCGGTCAGCCCCGGGACGGTGCACGAGGTGCCGCTGGTGGTGCAGGTCGCCCCGCCCGGGGCCGCGGTGACGGTGTAGTGGTCGATGCCGCCGCCCGGGTTGGCCGGCGCGGTCCACGACACCGTCGCCGAGCCCGGTCCGGCCACCGCGCCGGCACCGGTCGGCGAGCCGGGCGGGCCGGGCTTGACGGCTGTCACGGTGGTGGCCGTGGCCGAGGAGCCGCCGGTGCCGGTGGCCACGACGCCGAACGTGTACGCGGTGCCGAGGACGAGCCCGGTGACGGTGCACGAGGTGGTGACGGTGGTGCAGGTGGCGCCGCCGGGCGAGGCGGTCACCGTGTAGCCGGTGATCCCGGCCCGGGTCACGGCCGGGGCGGTCCAGGACACCACCGCGCTGCGGGCACCGGGCGTCGCGCTGACCGCCGTGGGCGCGTCGGGGGCGCCGGGGATCACGGGAGTGCTCGGGGTGCTCGGCACCGACTGGCCGGTCCCGCCCAGGCCGACGGCGACGACCGCGACGGTGTACTGCGTGCCGTCGTCGAGGCCGGTGATGGTGCACGACTGCTGCTGCAGGTTGACCGTGACGCAGGCGTTCAGGCCCGGCGTGGCCGTGGCGATGTACGCGGTGACCAGGTTGCCGGACAGGATCGGCGGGGTCCAGGAGACGGTGATCGCGCCGTTGAGCGCGGTGGCCTGGACGCCGGTCGGCGCGCCGGGCGGGCCGACGCTCGTGCCGGCCGACGTCTGCGTGGCCGGCGACGCGCCGCCGGGGCCGGTGGCGACGACCGAGAAGGTGTACGCCGTGCCCGCGCTCAGCCCCGTGACGGTGCACGAGGTGCCGCTGGTGGTGCAGGTCGCGCCGCCGGGCGAGGCGGTCACCGTGTAGCCGGTGATCCCGGCCCGCTGGATCAGCGGCGCGGTCCACGACACGGTCGCGGCACCGATGCCCGGGGCCGCGCCGACGAGCAGCGGCGCGTCCGGCGGGCCGGGCACCACGATGCTCGAGGCGAGGCTCGGCAGCGAGTTGCCGCTGCTGCCGGCGCCGTAGGCGACGACGGTGAACGCGTAGCCGGTGCCGTTGGCCAGTCCGCCGACCACGCAGCCGGTGCCGGTCGTGGTGCAGCCGGCGCCGCCCGGCGCGGCGGTCACCGTGTAGTGGTCGATGCCGGCGCCGGTCGTGGCGGGCGCGGTCCAGGAGACGGTGGCCGATCCGTCACCGGCGACGGCCGTCACGCCGGTCGGCAGGCTGGGCGGGCCGGGGCGCACCGAGTTCGACGCGGCGCTGGCCGCCGACGGGCCGGAGATGCTGGTGGCGACGACCGTGAACGTGTACGCCGTGCCGGGGCTCAGCAGCGCCACCGTGCACGACGTACCGGTGGTGACGCAGGTGCCACCGCCCGGCGACGCGGTCACGGTGTAGCCGGTGATGCCGGATCCGGGGCTGGCCGGCGCGGTCCACGACACGGTCGCGGCGGCGTTGCCGGGCGCCGCGGTGACGGCGGTCGGCGCACCGGGCGGCCCGGGGACGAACGCGGCCGACGGCTGGCTGGCGACCGAGTTGCCGGTCAGCCCGACCCCGACCGCGACGACCGTCACCGTGTAGCTGGTGGTCGGCAGCAGGCTCAGGATCGTGCAGCTGGTGTCGGTGGCGGTGAGCGTCGCGCAGGGCAGCAGGCCCGGGCTCGCGTAGGCCACGTAGTGGTCGATGCCCGCGCCGGCGAAGGCCGGGGGCGTCCAGTTGACGGTGGCGGTCAGAAACCCGGGGGTGACGGTGACGTTCGTCGGTGCGCCGGGCGGGCCGGGGGTCACGGCGCCGGTGACGGCCGCCGCCGAGGTGCCGGTGTTGCCCAGGCCGACGGCGACGACCGAGAACGTGTAGGCGGTGCCGCTCGTCAGGCCGGTCACGGTGCAGGTGAGCAGGGTGCCGGTGCAGGTCTGGCCGCCGGGGCTGGCGGTCGCCCGGAAGTAGTCGATGCCGGCGCCGCCGTTGAGCGGGCCGAGCCACGAGACCTGGGCCGAGTTCGCGAGGGCCACGGCGGCGACGGACAGCGGCGCGCTCGGCGGCCCGATGTTGACAGGCGGTGAGGCGGCGCTGGCCAGTGAGGTCCCGGCGCCGTTGACGGCGGTCGCGGTGACCTGGAACGAGTACGAGCCGCCCGGGGTCAGGCCGCCGACCGTGCACGAGGTGCCGGTCGTGGTGCAGGTCTGCGCGCCCAGGACGGTCGTCACGGTGTAGTACGCGATGCCGGCGCCGGCATTGCTCGGGGCGGTCCAGGTGACCACGGCCTGCTGGTTGCCGGAGGTCGCGATGACGCCGGTGGGCACGCCGGGCGGGTTGGGCGGGTCGACGACGGTGACCGTGCCGGCCGCGGTCGGGGCCGAGGTGCCGCCGACGCCGGTGGCCGTGAGCGTGACGACCCAGCTGCCGGCCGGGACGTTCGCGATGCTGCACGTCAGCGCGGCCGAGGTGCACGTCTTGACGGTGGCGCCCATGGTCGCGGTGAGCGTGTAGCCGCTGGCGCCGAGCGAGCCGAGCCAGGTCGCCGAGATCGCGTTGACGCCGCCCGCCACGGTGAGGACCGTGGGGGCGGCGGGGGCGGCCTCGATGTGCCCGACGCCACCGCCGGGCGGTGGCGTCGCGGCCCTGGTGACGGTGGCGGCCGGCGATGGCTGCGCGGCCCTCACGGTGCCGGTCGAGGGCTTGGTCACGGCCTTTGTCACGGGCTTGGTCACGGTGGTGCCCGGGGCCGCGGCGGTGCTCGCAGTGGTGCTCGCGGTGAAGGCCTTCGGCGGCGCCGGGACGGCCTTGGCGGGCACCGGCTTCGATGCCGCGGCCGCCTTGGCCGCGACCGGCTTCGATACCGTGGGCCTGGCGGCCGCGGGCTTGCTCGATGCGCCGGCCGCCGGGGCGGTGGCGGGCCGCGAGGCCTTGGCCGCAGCGGCGGCCGGACCCCTACTTGCATCGACGGTGGTCTTCGCCTCCGCGCGATGAGCAAGGGCCAGCAACACGAACCCGATGCCGACAGCGATGAACGAACCCAGCATGACGGTCCGCCGCATCGCGATGTGCTCGCCTGCAGCCATTCCGGCGCACCTTTCCTCCGGCTCTCACCCCGGAGCATCACCCATTCGAGATGATGTAGGTGCAGATATTTACGCGCTCAATCGTCCGACGAAACCTTGCCCGATCGCGTGGCGCGGCCGGGCCGATCGATGCGCGCGAGCCGTCCGGCCTAGTGCAGGTCGGCCGGTGCCGGTGCCGGCTGCGGTGCCGCCGCGAGTGCCTCCGCCCGCTCGCGTTCGGCCCTGGTGTACTCGACCCGGCTCATCGCGGCCCGCAGGATCGGCGGGCCCATCACGGAGGTGACGACGGCGATGAGCACCACCACGGTGTAGGTCGCGATGGAGAGCACCCCCAGCCGCAGGCCCGTGGTGGCCACGACCACCTCGACCACGCCGCGGGAGTTCATCCCCGCGCCGAGGGCGATGGACTCCCAGTGCGACAGCCGGCTGCCGCGCCCGCCGGCGTAGGCGCCGACGAACTTGCCGATGATGGCGATGGCCAGCAGCGAGACGCCGGCCACCAGCACCTTGGGGTCCCCGAGCGCGGTCATGTCGATGCGCAGGCCGGCGGTGGCCAGGAAGACGGGCGCGAGCACCGACAGCACGACCGTCCGCAGCGGGGCCAGATCGGTCCACAGCGGGCGGCCGGGCCTCGCGTCGAGCTCGCCCGGCCGCTCGCGGGTCCGCCCGATGAGGATGCCGGCGATGAACGCCCCGAAGAGCGCCTCCATGCCCATCGCCTGCGTCGCGGCCGCGCCGCCCAGGATCAGCACGACGGCGACCGTCATCCGCACCCCGCCCTCGCTGGAGCGGGCGGCGAGCTGCATGGCGTACTTCACCAACGGGCGGCCGACCACCAGCGCGGCGGCGAGGAAGCCCAGGAGGTATGCGACCGACAGCACCACCGAGCCGCCGCTGACACCGGTGGTGGCGGCGGCCGCGACGACGGAGAGCAGGAACCAGCCGATGGCGTCGTCGAACGAGCCCGCCGCCAGGGTCAGCTGGCCGATGTCGCGGTGCAGCAGGTTCATGTCGGCAAGCGTCTTGGCGATGACCGGGATGGCCGTCACGCACATGGCGACGCCGAGGAACAGCGCGAACACCCAGCGGTCGGTCCTGCCGGTCAGCAGCGCGGCCGGCACGACGAACCCGGCGGCCAGGCCGAGCGCGAGCGGCAGCAGCAGCCCGGACAGGCTGACCTTCAGGCCGGTCAGCCCGCGCCGGCGGATCATCGCGGTGTCGAGCTGCGCGCCGGTGACACCGACGAGCAGCAGCACGCCGACCTGGCCGACGGCGTCGACGAGGTGCAGCTGGCCGGCGTCGTTCGGAAACACCCACTGCATGGCGCCGGGCGCGAGGTTGCCGACCAGGGACGGGCCCAGGATCACGCCGGTGAGGAGCTCACCGACGAGCGCGGGCAGTTTGCACTTGACCGCGAGCCGGCCGAGGAGCAGCGCGACAAGCAGGAGCAGCGCGATCTGTACGAGAAATATCAGCAGACTGTGGGCCGGGAGGCTGGGCAGCGGATTCGTCAACTGTCTTCCCCTTCGTAGTGGAGACGCACGAGCCCACGTTGGCCAGCCCTATCGACCTTTGTCCATCCCCTACGTGGCCCCTGAGTAGGGATATTGCGGCGAATGGGTGGCATATCTCCGGCCTCCCCGGCGATCCTGACGCCGTCGTCGCCGGGCAGTAGGGGAGTCCCCGCTCCCCCTGCCGCCGCGATTCGCCGCGCGGGCGCGCGGGGCCCGGCCCCACCGCGAGCGCGGCCGTACGATCGTGACGGTGCCGCACGACCCGCACCCGGCCGCCCGCGGCGCCGAGCACGCGCCGGCGGTGCGCGACGGCCTTTCCCGTCAACTGTCTTCGGTTTGGAGGCGCTCGTGGTGCCCGACCCCGCGACCGGCACGCCCCTTGTCGACCCGCCGCCCCGGTCGATGAACACCGTGGCCCGGCTCCACGGCGTCCGCGACATCCGGGTGGCCACCGAGCCCGCGCCGGTGCCCGGGCCGGGCGAGAGCCTCGTGGAGGTGACGGCGGTCGGGCTGTGCGGGTCCGACCTGCACTGGTATGCGGAAGGCGGCATCGGCGACGCCCGCATCGCCCACCCCATCGTGGGCGGCCACGAGATGGCCGGCGTGGTCCGCGGCGGCCCGCTGGACGGGGTCCGGGTCGCCGTCGACCCGGCGATCCCGTGCCACCGCTGCGACATGTGCCGGGCCGGGCACCCGAACCTGTGCCGGGAGATCGTCTTCGCCGGGCACGGGCTTCGGGACGGAGGGCTGCAGCGGTACCTCACCTGGCCGACGGAGCGCCTCCACCCCCTGCCGCCGGGGCTCACCGACGCCGACGGCGCGATGCTGGAGCCCCTGGGCGTGGCCGTGCACGCCGTCGACCTCGGCCACATCCCGCTCGGCGCCGACGTCGCCGTCCTGGGCGCCGGCCCCATCGGTCTGCTGCTGATCCAGGTCGCCCGGGCCGCCGGGGCCGCCCGCGTCCTCGCGACCGACCCGCTCCCCCACCGCCGCGACGCCGCTGCCGCCTACGGCGCCGACGTGGTGCTCGACCCGCAGGCCGGCGACTTCACCGCCGGGCTGGCCGCGTTCACCGAGGGCCGCGGCGCCGACGTGGCCTTCGAGATCGCCGGCACCGACCCGGCCATCGCCGCCGCCGTCGAGGTTGTGCGCCCCGGCGGCCGGGTCGTGCTGGGCGGCATCCCGAGCACCGACCAGTCGGCGTTCCCGGCCGCGGCGGCCCGGCGCAAAGGTCTGACGTTCGCGATGGTGCGCCGCATGAAGGAGGTGTACCCGCGGGCCACGGCCCTGGTCACCGGCGGCCGGGTCGACGTCCGCGCCCTGGTGACCCACCGGTATGCGCTCACCGACGCGGCCGAGGCGTTCGCGGTGGCGAACGCCCGGAAGGGCCTCAAAGTGGTAATCGAGCCCGCCGGAGTGTAATGGCGCGGATTCCCAGAGTAATGTTTGTGGCCTTCAGGGTGCAGGAGGCCCTGCCGATAGCGTACTTTGCGCCCGGACCAGGTATGGTTCGCTCGGCGGGGGTTCATCCCAAACGGACTGGATGAGCTCAATTCCGCTTTCAGGAGGAAAGTGTGGCAAGCGGTACTGTCAAGTGGTTCAACTCCGAAAAAGGCTTCGGATTCATCCAGCAGGATGACGGCGGCGCGGACGTTTTCGTCCACTACTCCGCCATCGCCAGCACCGGATACCGGGAGCTGACGGAGGGTCAGAAGGTGGAGTACGAGGTGACGCAGGGCCAGAAGGGTCCGCAGGCGGAGAACGTCCGCGCCCTCTGATTCACCCGGCTCAAAACCCTGAGCGTCGCATTTCCGTGCGGCGCTCCGGTGTTTGCGAGCCCCCAAAGCTTCAGCAGCCGGAGCGATGGCCCCAGTACCTCGGGACCATCGCTCCGGCGTTTGGATGTACAACATAAGCCGTGAATGTCGTGCTGACGGTGCTCTACATCGGCTTCCTCGGCACCGCCGGCTGGGCCGGGTCCGGCCTGCGCGGCCCGCACCGGCCGATCGCCACCTGGGTCGTGTTCGCGACGGTTGCAGTGTTCTCGTTCCTGCAGCTCCTGGCCGCACCGGCGCTGTTCACCGCGCTCCGCCGTGACCGCACCGCCATCGCCGACGGTCAGCTCTGGCGCCTGCTGACATCCGCCGTGGTCCAGGACGGCGGCTGGCCCGGCACCATCTTCAACCTGATCGCCCTGGCCGCGCTCGGCCTGCTCGCCGAGCGGCTGTGGGGCACCCGGCGCTGGCTCGCCCTGGCGCTGTGCGTGCAGCTCCTCGGCGGCCTCTGGGGCCTCGTGGTCCAGCCGGTCGGCGCCGGCACGTCCCTCATCGACTTCGGCCTCGGCGGCGCGCTCGCCACCACCGCCGCCGTCGTGCACCGCAGCCCGCTCGCCGTCGTCTCGCTCGCGGCCGGCTCGGCGCTGCTCCTGCTGGGCGACATCCACGGCGGTGCCGCCCTCGCCGGCGCACTGTTCGCCCTGCTCACCGTGCTCCCCCTCCGGTCTCAGGCGAAGTAGGCCGCGCTCTGGGCGTCCGCGGGGTAGTACGACTCGATGGCGATCTCGTCGAGCGTGATGTCCATCGGGGTGCCGAATGTCGTGATCGTCGAGAAGAGCCGCAGCTCCCGGCCGTCGACACGGATGACCATCGGGATGGCGACGTCGGATTCGATGCCCGGCGGGTCGCCGCCCGGCGCGGGGGCCAGGAGCTCCTCGTAGAGCGCGGTCAGCTCCGGGTCCGGGTTCGTGGCCAGCTGGCGGCCGATCCGGCGGCGGAACAGGGCGCGCACGTCGGCCAGGTTGACGACCAGCCGGGCCAGGCCGCGCGGGTGCAGGCCCAGGCGGACCAGGTTGACCGGCGGCACCAGGAGGTCCGGGTCCACACCGGCCAGGAATCCGTCGAGGGCCCGGTTGGTCATGAGGATGTTCCACCGCCTGTCGAACACGAGCGCCGGATACGGCTCGTGCGCCGCGATCACCCGGCGGACCGCGTCGTGCGCGGCCGACAGCGCGGCGTCGTGCAGCGGGCGCTCCGGGAACCGCGGCGCGAAGCCGGCCGCGAGCAGCAGCCGGTTGCGGTCCCGCAGCGGCACGTGGAGCTGGTCGGCGAGCCGCAGCACCATCGCCGCGCTCGGCTTCGACCGGCCGGTCTCGACCAGGCTGACGTGCCGGGCCGACACGTCGGCGGCGATGGCCAGATCCAGCTGGCTGAGCCCCCGCCGATGGCGCCATTGCCGCAGCAGCTCCCCCACCGTGTACACGGTCCCGAAGCGTACAAAGACCGCCCGCCGACCGCCATGACATGGCAGTTCATCGACATCGCAGCGGCCCGCGGCAACACTGCGTCCATGTCCGACACCGAGAACCGCACACTTGTGCAGCGCGCACTCGCCGGCCTGGTCGAGCGCCGCGACGTCGCCGCCGTCGCCCCGTTCATGCGCGAGGACTTCGTCCATCACCGCCCGGACGGCGACGACTCGACGAAGGCCGAGTGGCTGGCCCGTGTCCAGGCCGCGTTCGGCCCCACCGACGGCATGCGGGTCGAGGTCCTGCACCTGCTGGCCGCCGACGACCACGTGCTCGTCCACTCCCGCCGCCGGCTGCCCGCCCCGGCGACCTCGGCCACCCCGGCCGCCGAGGTGGTGGTCGTGGACATCGTCCGGATCGAGGACGGCCTGATCGCCGAGGTCTGGGAGGTCATCGAGCCCGTCGCCAGCGCCGCCGCCGACCTCGAGTGGTGGGCGATCGGCGCAGCGGCCTGACCGCATCGCCCCGGCCGGGCGAGGTCCGGTCGCCCTGGACTAGCATCGGTCGCGGCGCGGGGGGCCGTGCTGCGAAAGGACCAGGCGGATGGCCGCCGCGCTGCAGGCTGACCCCGTTCGGACCCGAATCACCCGCCCCGGCTCCGGGGCGCGCACCGCCGCGGCCGTGGTCGTCGCCCTGACGCTCGCCGCGCTCGGCGCCGGCTTCGGGGCGCTGCTCGGCTGGCTCGGCGCGCCGGACCTGCCCACCGATGACGTGGCCGCGGCCATCGTGGCGCCGGCCGTGCCGGTCGCCGCCGACGGCACCGCCGCCGTGGTCACCGTCTCCGGCCGGCTGGGCGGACTCTACGACTACGAGCACCCGTCGGGCGCCTGGACCTGGCTGGTCGGCGACGACGACTACACCGCCGGCTCCGTCTGGCTCACCACCCCGGCCGGCGAGGACGGCGCGAGCACCGTCCGCATGATCGGCGACGCCCTCACCGCGCAGGGCTGGCGCGTCACCGACGATCCCGGCACCGGTCAGGTAAGCGCCGTGCACGGACAGCTGACGCTGCGGGTGTACTCCCTCGGCGACGACTCGTCGACGGTCCTCCGGCTGAGCCGCACGCAGCCCGGCCGGGTCTGGCCGCTGGCCGTCCTGGGCTACCTGGCCGGCCTGGCCGCGGGCTGGCTGGGGGGTCGCCGCTTCGCGGGCGGCCCGACCCCGGCCCGGGTCGCCGGCTGGGCCGGCGTGATCCTGCTGCTGCCCGGCACCGCGCTCACCACCGCGGGTCTTGTCCACGACGCGGTCGCCCGGGTGGCGGACGGCACCCCGCCGGCACTGTGGGGCGCCTACCTGTCCTCGGGCGTGCGGCTGCTCTCGACGACCGGCATCGCGCTGCTGGCCGGGGCCGTCGCGCTCGCCGCGTCGGCCCGCGTGGGGCGCTCCGTGAGGAAGCGGCGCTCGTGATAGATGAGGCGGCCGCCCCCGGTACCGATGCCGACGCTCGTCACCGATGCGATGAGCACTGTCGAGGCACCCACCGCAACGCGGTGCAGCGGCACGCAGCGCAGCACCGCCTGCGCCTCCAGGAGCGCCGGCTCGCCGGTCGGCAGGGTCGTCCAGCCCTGCTCGGGAGTGAAGCGCGGCCCGCCGGAGTGGGCGAAGTCGTGGGCCAGGTCGGCGTGTGCGGCGCCGAGCAGGTTCACGACAAGGCTGTCCGCGGCGGTGATGAGCTTGGCCGACGGCGAGTCCATGACCGAGAACGACAGCGCGGGCGGCGCCACGGACACCGAGGCGACGCTGGAGGCGGTCAGCCCGGCCGGGCCGTCGGGACCGGCGACGGAGATGATCGCGACTCCGGTCGGGTAGCCGCGGAAGGCGGCCTTGAACCCGGCGACCAGATCGACCTCGATGTTGACGCTCACCCACAGCAGCCTAAAACCTGCACTGCACTTGAGGTCTAGTCGGGCGTGAACAGACCCTGGATACCGACGATGATCGCGATCACACCGAAGACGGCCAGCAGCAGCGCCACGCCTGTCGGGCCGGCGGTCCCGGAGGTGGGCGGTGGTGAGGAGTGCGGTGGGCCGGGCGGCGAGTGCGGGGCCGCGGTGAGCGAGCGGCGGCCGGTGAGGCGGTCCCAGAGCAGCGCGAGCCCGACCCCGATGCCGACGATCTCGAAGATGAACAGGTGCGGGCCCGTCAGAACGTGGATGAGCAGATACGTCACGCCCATGGCCAGCGCGACGATGCCCACGATCCAGCCGAACGGCGCGACCCGGTCGGCGAAGCGGGCCAGGTCGTCGCCGACCCGCGGTATCCGCCGGAGCAGCGCGATGGCCAGCAGGAACCCGCCGGCGATGTTGGCCAGGTCGAGCAGCAGCGCCAGAATCACGCTCGGGATGCTAGCGGCAGATCGTCTGACACTCCTGCCGAGGCGGGCGGGAGCGGCGGATTCCGGCGCTGCGCCTGAAATTTTCAGCCGGCGGGACACCGGCCACCAGGCTTGCGGCCCACCGGCCGGGACGGCACGGCGAGGGGCGGGCCTGCACCAGGCCCGCCCCTCGCATCGTCCGGGTGGTTCAGTTGGTGACGGGAATCCGCACGGAGTCGAAGGCCGGGATCTCGTTGGCCTTCTGCATCATCGGGATGCGGTGCGAGCCGTCACCGGCCCAGGAGGCGCACTGGGCGGTACCCGTCGTGGGCATGCCCGTCACGTTGATGGTCACGGTGTCCGGGCGGGCGTTGCCGCCCTTGTCCTCGGTCGCCACGAAGAAGGCCGGGGCCACCGTCGGGTCGGGCGCCGAGCGGGTGTCGGCGAGCATCCGGCACGCGGTGTGGAAGTGGCCGCGGGTCAGGCCGTCCGGCGTGAGGAAGGCGCTCTCCAGGTAGTAGCCGCCGGCCGCGGCGCCCAGGAAGCGGTCGCGGACCAGGTTGCGGGTGCTGACCTGGAGCGTGAACGCCTGGCCCACACGCAGCCGCTGCGGGGCCCGGACGATGAGCAGCGTCGGGTTCTTGTCCTGGCTGCTGACCTCACCGAACGCGGTGCTCACGCAGCGCGGGGCGTCCTGGAACCCGGTGTGCGCCTGGAGCCGGCTCTCGCTGCAGTCGTTGCCGAGCGTGTCGAGGGTCGCGTTGTTGCTGCTGCCGGCGGACGGGACGCTCGTGGCGCCGTTGCCGCCGGTGTTGGTCGGGGCCGGGGTCGGGCAGTTCGGGTTGACCCGGCGCCACCGCGGGCGGCCGGAGACCTGGCCGTCGCCGAGGTGGTTGGTGACGTTCTTGCCGTTCTGCTGGCCGCCGCTGAGGTCACCGGCGGTCTGGTCGGTCTTCGGGACCTCACCGGCGGCCGGGTCGGCGCCCTCGGCCGAGGCGGCCGCCGACACTTTCGGGCTGGCCTTCGCGGAGCCGCCGGCGGCGCCGGTGCCCGGGCCCTTCGTCGTGGCGGTCGCGCACGGGGCGCTGCCGGTGGCGGGACGGCGGCGGGTGGCCGCGTCGGAGATCTGGGTCACCGTGAGGCCCGCCACGAAGGCGAGCGCCGCAGCACCGATCGTGATGACTCGTTTGCGCCAGACGGGAGGCTGAGGCCGGTCGTCGATCGAGCGGTCAGGCTCTTCCTCGGACCAGCCCCAGCGCGGTGCTGACCTTCGCTGCATGACGGAACCTCTCTCAGTGTTCTGACCGGCGCTCGGCGCCCGCCGGGGGTTGCGGCGTGACTATGGGGGTGAACCTGATATCCGAATGTCAACTTAGAAGCGATGATTGACCATCGTCAACCGTGCTGGGAATAACTAAGCAACACTAAAGACGCTCGCAAAACTTCGTTATAAATTTCCGAATTTGCGCAGGCCAGGGCCGATGTAGAAAGACAATTAACGACCCGGAAAGGCGATTTTAAGAAAGCGGACTACGGCGTGGTGGCCATGGTTTTGTCCGCGTCCTGGGAATCCGATTCAGCCGGCTCCTCGACATCGGTCGGCGCCGCAGCCGGGGCTGGTGTCCGGCGGTTCTGCAGCACCACGCTGACCACGGCGATCGCGGCGATGAACAGCAGCGCGACGAGGCTCCAGGTCAGATACGAGGTGCCGCCCGCGGGGTCGTCGCCGGCGTCGTCCACCTCCGCGGCCGGTGCGGCGTTTGCGTCGGCACCGCCGTGCGCGGCCGCGTGCCCGCCCTGGCCCGCCGGAGCGGCCTTCAGTGTGAGCGCCGGCGCCGGGGACTCGCCGGGCTGGCCGGTCATCCGCACCTGCGTGCCGTCGGAGTGCTGCAGCGTCACGGCGAACAGCAGCTGCTGCGTCTTCGGCAGCGGGCCGATGGAGAGGAACAGCTCGGTCGTGGCGCCCGGCGGCAGCGCCCGGCCCTCCACGGCGATCCACTTCACCCCGGTCGTGACCTCGGTGATCTGGTACCCGTGCAGGGACTCGAGCGGCTTGTCGACCTGCACGTTCGTCATGGCCGGGGCCCAGTCGTCGACCGACAGCGGGTACACCTCGGCGATCGGGCTGTCCAGCGGCATCTGGACGTCGATCTCGGTGATCGAGGCCGTGCGGCTGTCGTTGGTGACCCGGAACGTCACGTCGGCGCCGTCGCCCTGCACCGCCTCCGTCGGCGTGACCGTCACATCGGCCGCGGCGGGCGCGGCCACGCCGAGGAGGGCCAGAGCACCGGCTCCGGCGATGGCGGCGCGGACGGCCCACCGCGGTCGCCGCCGACTCTGATCCTGGTTGTACTCCACACCGGGTTGTTCGTGTCAGCGCGCCGCAGGGTTCAAAGCGAACGCCAGGAATCTTGATTCATTTCGACCGTTTGGCATCGACGCGGCTCAGGACGGTGCCGGTGATCCGGTTCCAGTCGGTGCGGAACTCGGGCCCGGTGCTGTGCTCGCCCACCCAATACACCGCGTAGCTGGTCAGAATGATGGCGTTGCCCTGCCCGACCACCGCCACGGCGACGTCGGCCGAGCCCGGGTACGTCGGCTCGTAGATCTTGTGCCGCTGGGTCACGAAACCCTTCCAGCCGCCCGAGACGAGCGGGTCGATCGTGATCGACTCGGTGTACCCGGCCTCGGAGGACTCCTTGGCCGGCCCGGCGCTGCGAGAGGCGGTCGGCGGGCACGCCTCCATCGTGTCCTGCAGCGACGTGAACGCCTTCTCCATCGCGGGCGCGTCCTTGTACAGCAGCCCGATCTGCTCGAACGCCTGCGCGCCCTTGTCGCCCTCGTCGGCCAGCACGCCGGTGACCACTGCCGGTGACCCCGGGATGGGCGGCCGGGCGGCGGCCCCCGGGCACAGCTGCATGATGCTGCTCGGCGGCGGGGTCTGCTCGGGGCGCTTCCAGGTCGAGCCGATGTCGGCCGGCTGCAGGACGCCCGCCTGCAGCATCGCGGTGGTGTAGGTGCCACCGCGGGCCGCGTCGCCGTCGTCCGTGCAGCCCGCCAGGGCCAGCGTCACCGCGACGCCACCGAGCGTCAGCAGTCGGAGGGATCTCGTCGCCATCGACACGCGGCCCATCCTGACAGACGCCCGGCGACGGGCGTAAGGGTCACGCACAGCCACCGAATCCCGATTGGTCCTAGGTGCGCCGGACCGGCTCGGGCAGGCTCAAGATCATGCGCCTGCTCCTGCCCCTGCCCAACGACCGCCGGCTGCTGCGCTGGACGATGCTGCTGTGCGGGCTGGTCCTCTACGGCCTGAGCAGCGGCCTGATCCTGCAGGCCGGGCTCGGCGTGGACCCGTGGGACGTGCTGCACCAGGGCCTCGCCCGCACGTTCGGCGGCCAGGTCGGCACCTGGGCGATCCTGGCCAGCGTCGGCGTGCTGGTGCTGTGGCTGCCGCTGCGGGCCCGGTTCGGCGTCGGCACGCTGGCCAACGCCGTGCTCGTCGGGCTGTGCATCAACCTCACCGTGTGGCTGGTGCCGGCGCCGCACCGGCTCGCGTGGCAGGGGGCGATGCTGGTGGCCGCCATTGCGCTGAACGCGTTCGCGACTGGGCTGTACATCGGGGCCGGGTTCGGGCCGGGGCCGCGCGACGGGCTGACGACGGCGGTCGCCGCCCGCGGGCACTCGATCCGGCTCGTCCGGACCGTCGTCGAGGTGACGGTGCTGGCCGTGGGCTGGCTGCTCGGCGGCTCGGTCGGCGTCGGGACCGTGCTCTACGCGGTGGCGATCGGGCCGCTGACCCACCTCACCATTCCGCTGTTCGCGCTCGGGAAGGTCAGGCCGCGCTCGCGTCGTCCTGATCGTCCGCGAACGTGAAAACCTTGTCGAGCCCGGTCATCTCGAACTGCTCGGCGATCACCGGGGGCACCCGCCGCAGCACGTAGCGCACGTCGGCCTGCTGGGCGCGCTGCCAGCCGCCGACGATCACGCCCAGGCCGGAGCTGTCCATGAAGCGCAGGCCGGCCAGGTCCAGTACGACGCCCGCCGGGTGCGGCTCGATGGCGCCGAGGACGGCGGCGCGCAGCTCCGGGGCGGTTTCGTAGTCGACCTCGCCGCTGACGGTGAGCACGACCGTGTCACCGCCGGCCGCGTCGGCCGTGACGGACAGCGATGCCGTATCGCGCTCTTCGCCGATTGTCATCGCGATGGTCTCCGATCTTCTTCCGACGCGTCGTCCCAGCGTACGGCGGCGATCGTGGTCGCGCACGGCAGGCCGAAAGCTTTGTTGTCCTCTGGCAATGGGCGTAGTCTCGGGGTTACGGGACCGGCCACTGATTGGATATACCCAATGCGCGAGATGGCCGCACCTGTCGGCACGGTGCCCGATACCGCACTGTTCCGCCTGCTCGACCATGTCGGCGAGGGCGTGCTGCTCTGCGACGGTGCCGCGACGGTCCGCTACCTGAACCCCGCGGCGTCCGCGATGCTGCCGGACGTCCGTCCGGGAAGTCCGAAGCCCGATGGGCTCACCGGGCGCGAGGTCACGCTCGGTGATGGTCTGGTGGCGCTGTATCTCGATCGGGTCGACAGCGCCGCGGCGTTCCTGGCCGCGACCGCCCAGCGGCTCGGCGGGCAGCTCAACGCCGCCCGGGTGTGCCGCGCGACGGTCGAGCTGGCCGTCGGCGAGCTGGCCGCGGCCGCGCTGCTCGTGCTCCCGACGCGCCGCGGCCGGGTCCGCTGCTGGCACGCGGCCGGGGCCCAGGCGGTCCGGCAGGACCAGGCCACGCTGGCGGATCTGCCCGGGGCCGTGCGCGACACGCTCGACGGCCATCCGGTCGCCCAGCCGTTCCTCTGGCCCGGCGGCACGCCGTATCTCGGCGGCGGGGACGCGAACCCGGCCGCCTGGGTGGTGCCGATCCAGGCCGCGAGCGGACGCTCGGCCGCCCTCATCGTCACCGAACTCGGCGACGGCCGCGTGGAGCTGCTGGAGGAGTTCGCGGCCCGGGTCGGGGCCGCGCTGGAGGCGGCGCAGCTGTACGCGGCCCAGTCCCGCGTGGCCGTCACCCTCCAGGAGAGCCTGCGGCCCGAGCCGCCGGCGCCGGTGAAGGGCCTGGCCTGGGGTACCGCCTACCGCCCGGCCCGCGCCGCGATGCGCATCGGCGGCGACTTCTACGGCGCGCACCCGATCGCCGGCGGTGGGTCCGTCTTCTACCTCGGCGACGTCTCCGGCAAAGGCGTCGACGCGGCCGTCCTCACCGGCCAGGTCCGGCACAGCCTGCGCGCGCTGCGCCGCGTCGAGGGCGACCCGCAGCGGCTGCTGCACCTGCTCAACGACATGCTGCTGGAAGGCGCACACGACGGCCGCTTCGCCACGATGATCCTCGGCACCGCGCACCCGCGCCCGGGCGGCGGCGTGCGGCTCACCCTGGCCGGCGGAGGCCACCTTCCCCCATTGATCCTGCGCGGCGACGGGACCGTCGACACGCTCGCCCTGCGCGGCATGCTCGTCGGCGTCACCGACGAGCCCGTCTTCGGGCAGCGCGAGGTCCACCTGGCGGCCGGCGAGAGCTGCCTGCTCTACACCGACGGCGTCACCGAGGCCCGCGGCGGCCACCGCGGCGACGAGATGTACGGGCTGCGCCGCCTCACGGGCGCCGTGTCCGGCTGCGCCGCCATGCCGGCTCCCGCCCTGGCCGAGCGGGTCGAGCAGGTCACCGCCGACTGGCTGGGCGGCCGCGACCACGACGACATCGCCGCGCTCGTCGTGCGGGCCGAGCCGGTCCGCACGCCGTCGCGCCACCTGTACGCGGTCCAGCGCCCGGTGGCGACAGTCGCCTCGTGAGCCCGGTCGCCGGATGACTGACGCCTACGACGCCTACGTGCAGTGCCTGGCCGCCGCCGACGAGGACGGCGCCATCGACATCGCCGGCGGCCTGCTCCACAGTGGACACGACGCCGAGGCGGTGCTGCTCGACCTGGTCGCGCCGGCCCAGCGGCAGGTCGGCGAGTGGTGGCAGCGCAACGAGTGGAGCATCGCCCAGGAACACGCGGCGACCCACATCAGCGAGCGGGTCGTCGCCGCGCTCGCCGCGGCCACGCCCCGGCGCGCCGCGACCCGCGGCCGGGTGGTCGTCGCCTGCCTGGACGGCGAGTGGCACGCGCTGCCGGCCCGGATCGTCGCCGAGGTGCTGCGGCTGCGCGGCTGGAGCGTGACGTTCCTCGGTGCGAGCGTGCCGGTCGCGCACCTCGTCACCTACGTGCACCAGCAGGACGTCGACGCCGCCGCCCTCAGCTGCGCGCTGTCCACCCGGCTGCCGGCCGCGCACCTGGCCGTCCAGGCCGCCCGCCGGGCCGACGTGCCGATCATCGTCGGCGGCCGCGGCTTCGGCCCCGACGGCCGGTGGGCCCGGGCGATCGGGGCGAGCTGGGCCCCGGACGCGACGGGCGCCGCCGCGCTCCTCGACGACCGGGCCGCGCTGCGCCGGCCGCCGCCCGCGACGCTTGCGCATCTGGGCGACGATGAGTACGCGGGCCTGACCAAGCGGCGCGGCGACCTGGTGGACGAGGCGGCGGCCGAGCTGGCGCGCCGGTTCCCGCCGATGCGCGACTACTCCCCGGCCCAGCTCGACGCCACCCTGACCGACCTGACCCACATCGTCGACTTCCTCGCCGCCGCCGTCTACGTCGACGACCCCGAGCTGTTCACCGGATTCCTGGCGTGGACCGCCGAGGTGCTCCAGAGCCGGGGCGTCCCCGCCACCAGCCTCAAGATCCCGCTGCACCGGTACCGCACCCTCCTCTACGACTTCCCGCGCGCCGGCCGCATGCTCGCCGCCGGACTCGCGCAGCTGCCTTGACCTTCGGGTTGGTCGAAGGTCCAGGATCAGGGGCGTGGAGTACGAGGATCGGCTGACCATCGGCGCGTTCGCCCGGGCCGCGGGCGTGACGCCGAGCGCGCTGCGCTTCTACGACGAGTGCGGCCTGGTGCGCCCGGCCTTCGTCGACGCGGCGACCGGCTACCGGTACTACCGGCCCGCCCAGGTCGACGAGGTCGTGCTGATCCGGCGGCTGCGCGCGGCCGGGCTGCCGCTCGCCGACGTCCGCCGGGTGCTCGCCGGCCCGGTGGGGGCGGCGGAGGTACTGCTGGCCGATCACCTGGAGGCGATGGAGCGGGCGGTCGCCGAGGCCCGCGCCACGGTGGCGAGCACCCTGGCGCTCCTGCGTGACAGGCAGCGCAGCAGCGTCACGGTGCCCGGCCGGCTGCTCGCCGACGCGATAGGTCAGGTCGCCGGCGCGGCCGACGCGACAGGTGACGTGCCGGTGCTCGGGGGTGTCCTGCTGGAGCTGGCCGGCGGGGAGCTGCGGCTCGTGGCGACCGACCGCTATCGGCTGGCGATCCGGTCGCTGCGGCCCGAGCTCCGGCGCGGGGCCGACGCGTCGGCGGTCGTCGCGGCCGCGCAGTTGTGGCACCACCGGGCCTGGCTCGGCGCGCAGGACGTCGTCCGGCTGCGCTTCGGCGGCCCGGCCCTGCACCTCGGGGAGCGCCCGCTGCCGGCGATCGCCGAGCCGTATCCGGACTACCGCGTCGTCCTGCGCCAGCTGCCCGAGCCGGTGACAACAGTGGTGGCCGCGCGCCGGCCGCTGCTGCGCGCGCTCGGCGACGACCCCGCCGCCCGCCTGGACCTGCTCGTGGACAAGGGTCTGCGCGTCCGGTCGTCCGCGCGGCCGGCAGCGGCCGTCGACGTGCCGGCGGACGTGCGGGGTGAGCCCTCGGCCGTCAGCTTCCGGTTCACCACCCTGCAGCCGGCGGTCGCGGCCGGTGTCGGGCCCGACGTGCTGCTGCGGATCGGCCCGCCCGGGCAGCCGGCGGTCGTGCGCTCGGCCGACGACAGCGACTTCACCATCCTGGCCATGCCGTGTGAGGAGACGCAGTGACCGACGACATGATGGCCCGCATCGGCGCCGCCGTGCAGCAGGGGCGCGACGGGCGGCCGGTGCTCACCGCGCTGTGGGACGAGATCGGGCCCGCGGGCGACCCCCTGCACCGGTGCAGCCTCGCGCACTACCTGGCCGACCTCCAGGACGACGCCGAGGCGGAGCTGCTGTGGGACGAGCGGGCCCTGGCCGCCGCCGCCGAGCTCACCGACGCGCGGGCGCAGCAGTATTACGCGGCACTGCAGGTGCGCGCGTTCCTGCCCTCGCTGCACCTCAACCTGGCCGACGTACACCATCGCCTCGCGCACCCCGAGCGGGCCCGCGAGCACCTGGCCGCCGCCCGCGCCGCCGCGCATCACCTGCCGGACGACGGGTACGGCGAGATGATCCGCGGCGGCATTTCCAACCTGGAGGCCAGGTTGCTACCCTGAAAGCGGCCCTGTCGCCGTCGATGGCCCGCGTGCGCCGAGAAGCACGCCCCATGTGAGCACTACCGCCATCCGAGTGCGGACCCCGAAAGAACTCCGATCCGCCCGCCGCCCCCGCCGGCACCGTTGCTGGGGCCACCTCCTCGCCGCACCGCTGTGGCCGATGCACGGCGCGAACCTCGGCACCCTCCTGCGCACCTGCGACGCCGTCGGCGCGTGCCTCGCCGTCCCGCCCTGGGCCTGGGTCGACGAGGCCGTGGCCCGCGGCAACACGCTGCGCCACCCCGCCTGTGTCCACCGCACCGGCGACCCGCTGCGCTGGCTCGCGTCCGAGCGCGCCGCCGGCAGCCGCATCCTCGGCGTCGAGCTCGCCGACGAGGCCGTCCGCCTCGCCGACCTCCCCGCCGCCCGCCGGCGCACCGTCATGGTCCTCGGCCACGAGCAGACAGGTATCCCGCCCGAGGCCCTCGACCTCCTCGACGGCGCGGTCGAGATCCCGATGGTGGGCACCGGTGCGAGCCTCAACGTCGCCGTCGCGGGCTCCCTGGTGCTGTACCGGCTCGCGGGCCTGCTGTAGTGGCGCGGCGACAGCCACGGCCGGCACCCCGTGGAGCGGGCGCCGGCCGTGACCCGGGTGCTGCCGGGAAGGATCAGGTGCTCAGGCGCAGGTAGTCCAGGTTGAAGCCGCCCGTCTCGCAGTACACCGTGAAGAGCTGGTCGCCCGCCGGGAGTGTGACTGTGGTGTGGACCGACCGGTAGGCGGCCCAGCCGCCGGTGTCCGGGACGGCGACGGTGGACAGGACCTGGTTGTTCGCGTCGCGGAAGGTGATCGCGCCGGGCGCCGGGGCGCCGCTGCCGTTGGCGACCCGCAGCTCGAGGTCGTAGGTCCCGGCCGCCGCCACGTCGAGGCGGTACTGCAGCCAGTTGCCGGCCGCGGTCCAGCCGACGTTCCGGCCACCGCTGGCCGCCGGGTTGTTCTCGACGAAGTTGGCGCCGCCGTCGGTCCAGCCGTGCTCCGCGGTGTACGCCTCGGCCTCGACCTTCTCGCCGATCGGGGCGCCGTGTGGCACGACGTCGACCCGCACTGTCACCTCGTCGCTCGCGGCGCCGTCGGTCACCCGGAACCTGAGGTGCAGGGTCCCGGCCGTCGTCGGGTGCAGGCTCACCGCGCCGGTCGCGGCGTCGACGGTGACGCCTTCGGGCAGGTCGACCGCGTAGTACGCCAGGGCGTCGCGGTCGCGGTCGGTGGCCTTGAGTGTGAAGGTGGTCGTCGTGTACTGGTCCGCGCTGACGTCGGCCACCGCGGCCAGCTTCGGCGCGTGGTTGCCGCGCGCTGACGGGACGTCGGCCCTCCAGCGCAGCGTCGCGTAGGCGCCGGCGGGCACCGTTTCGACGAACTGCCGCCCGGCGAGCACCACGCGGACCTTGCGGGCCGCCGCGTTCGCGTTGCCGAGCACCGCCACGAAGTCGTCGCCGTCGCGGTACACCACGTTGCTCACGCCACCGTCGGCCGCGCTGGACTCCACGCGGGTGTGCCGCGGGGTGAGGTACTTCGCGAACTGGCCCATGAGGTAGAGCTCGTCGCGGACCGTGTAGGTGCGGGCCGCGGTGTCGACCTTCACCAGGCGGTCCGGCCACTTCGTGGTCGCCGCGATCTGGTCCCAGTCCACGTTGTTGTCCCGCAGCGGCGTCCAGTGCAGCGTGCCGCCGTCCTGGTCGGTCGTCTGCGCCCACATGACGTAGGAGCTCGCGTCGAGCCGGAAGTAGCTGAGGATCGTGGCCGGCGACAGGTCACTGGTCTCGGTCATGTGGACGGGCTTGCCGGTCTGCTCGTAGGCGTCGCGCATGACCGTGGGGTCGCCCCAGTACGGGTGGAAGGCGATGGCGTCGGCCGCCCGCGCCGCCGCCGGGTCGTCCAGGACGCGGTGGTAGTTCTTGGTCTCGGTGCTGTTCGGGTCCTTCCAGTCCCAGAAGTTGAAGTCGTGGATGTACACGTCGACATCGCGCGGCAGGTGCCGGCGCATCGCCACGGCCAGCTGCTGCTGCTGCGCCACGCTGATGTCCATGGCCGGGTACACCACGTCCATGCCGGGCTCGTTGAGCAGCGTGAGCGCGTCGACCCGGATGCCCTGGCGGGCGTACGCCTCGACGTACTTCGCGTAGTAGCGGGCGAACACGTCGATGCAGTCGTCGCGCAGCTTGCCGACCTGGTAGTAGTCGGTGGTGCTGCCGGGCTTCAGCGCGACCTCGCCGAGGAACCTGTTGTTGGTCTTCATCCACGCCGGCGCGCTCCAGGCGGAGGCGAAGAACGTGGCCCTCGGGTTGTACCGCTGGATCAGCTTGACGGTGTCGACGATGTGCAGGTCGATGTCGCGCTGGATGGAGAAGTACCGCAGCCCGAAGTCCTCGGTGACGCCGGGCGGAAGGTCGTCCTCGGACCAGAACGGCAGGTGCTCGATGAGGTCGGGACTGCCGATGGTGAGGCGGAACCGGCTGAGCCCCGCCCCGGTCCGCGGGTCGACGAGGAGCCGGATCGCGTCCTCGCGCTGCTGCGGGGTGAGTTTCCAGAGGTTCGACACGCTCGTCTCATCGAGCGAGAAGCCGATTCCGCTGTACCGCTGCCGCGCCTGGCTTGGATCGATGACGACCGTTGCATCCGCGGCGGTGGATGCGCCGTCGCCGACCCGGACCGGTGGCAGTGGTTGCCAGGCCTGCGCGGCACCTGTCGAGTAGGTGCCGGTCACTGTCTGCGCCCGATGCGCCGGGGCCGCGGTTGCGGGCGCGGCCCCGGCAATCAGGGCGAGCAGCGCGGTCGAGGTGACCGTGATGATGCGTCGCACGGTGTCGCTTCCTTCGTGTCGGCCGGCGCCGTTACGGACCGCTCACCAGGTACTCGACCTGGTGCCCGGAGTTCACCGCGGCGCCGGTGTTGTTGATGACGTGCGAGATCGTGCCGGTGCCGCCGAGCGACACGGTCACCATGTCGTGGAACCTGACGCCCGCCTTGGCCGGCGCCTCGAACGCGTGCGCGGCGACGACGCCCGGGTTGACGTTGAAGTAGCAGTAGCTGCCCAGGCCCCACGCCTCGTGGGTGGTGACGCTGTCGGCCACCTTGTACGCGGCCCAGCCCTGCGTGCTGCCGTTCATGAACGCGGCCTGGTTCGGCGGGTCGTACGGCATCTCGTTCTGGTAGAAGTACGTCCGGCCGTTGTTGCCGTTCCAGATGGTCTGGTACTGCTGGAAGTGCTCCACGAACAGGCCGTAGAACGTCACGTTGTTGCCGTTGACGACCAGGCCGTTCTGCGCGGTGTTGCTGGTCCAGCCGACGCCGGAGCCGTGGTCGGCCCGCCAGATCCACGAGTGGTCGCCGATCACGTCGTTGCTGTTGATCCGCAGGCTGACCGTCGCCTTGCCGACCCCGGCGCCACCGATGCGGAAGAACACGTCGGAGAGGCTCGTCGGGTTCGCCGCGTGGCTCGCGCTCGAGCCGGAGGGGCCGATCTCCGCCAGTACCGCGGAGTTCGTCGAGCCGGCGTCGAAGAGCAGGCCGGCGAGCTTGACGCCGTCCACGTCAGCGGTGCGCAGTGCGGTGATGCCACCGTCGGGCACGAGCGTCGCCAGCCCCAGCCCGAGGATCACGGTGTCGGCGCGGGTCACGTTCAGCGTCTGGTCGAGGTGGTACACGCCCGGCGTGACGAGCAGGTTCTTGCCGGCCGCGAGCGCGTTGTTCATCGTCGCCGCGGTGTCGCCGGGCCTGATGACCTGGAACTGGCTGATCGGCAGGCTGGCCCCGGCCGGGTTGCCGCTCGCCCAGCTCACGCCGGCGGAGTTGGTGCGCAGTGCGGGCACGAACACCTGGTAGGCGCCGGCCGCGTCGACGTACAGGAACGGCTTCTCGCGCACGACCGGGGCCGTGCCGACGGTCGTGTACGGCGGGCTGGGGAAGCTGTTGGCGGGTGCGCCGGTGGCCCCGACGAACACCTGGTTCCAGTTGGAGCCGTTCCAGCTGCCCATCGCCGAGTTCCGGGTCAGCCACTGCTGCTGCGTGCCCGACTGGATCTGCCCGTCGATCTTGCTGTCGGCGATGAACCCGCCCGAGGACCAGCCGCCGTCGGACAGCGCCAGGTTGCCGCGCACGTGCATCCGCCGGTAGGGGGCCGCCTGCGACACGGCCCACCGGTCGAGCCCGCCGTTCGGTGTGACCGACAGGTTCTCGGCCGAGCGCCAGAAGTTCTGGGTCGCGTTCTGCGAGCCGTCCGGCCACCAGTCGGCCTCGGCGTGCACGGCGCCGTTGATGACGACCGCGTCAGGCGTGAGGCCGAGCCCGGCGACCTGGGTGTAGAAGCCGACGTTGGCGTCGACGTTGTAGGTGCCGGGCTTGAACAGCAGCGCGTAGCGCTGGGCCCCGAACTGGTTGCTCACCTGGCCGTTGAAGACGCTCGTGAGCTTGCTCTGGATGGTGGCCTGGGACATCGACGGGTCGAAGACCGTGACGTTCGGGCCGAGGTCGGGGTTGTTCGGGTTGTTCGGCACGCCGGTGGCGGTCGCGGTCGGCTGGCTCGTCCCTCCGGAGAAGTTCCACTTCTGGTTCGCGCCGCCGCCGCAGGTCCACAGCTGCAGCTTGGCCCCGTCGGCGAGGTTGTTGTCCTTGATGTCCAGGCACTTGCCGGAGTTGGTGTTGATCAGGTCGTGGGCCGCGTTCAGCGACCACTTCTGGCTGGCCACCGAGTCGTAGCAGGTCCACAGGTGCACGACGGCGCCGTCGTTGGTGGCCCCGTTGACCACGTCGAGGCACTTGCCGAGCCCCTGCACGGAGCCGTTGTCGGCGAGGGTCCAGCGCTGGTTGGCGCTGCCGGTGTAACACGTCCACATCTGCGGCTGGTTGCCGTCAGCGGTGGACCCGTCGGTGACGTCGAGGCACTTGCCGTTGGCCGAGCTGGTGATCTGCCCGGTACTGGCGGCGGAGGCGGCGGTCATGGCCACGGCGCCGACTGTGCCGACGGCCGCGGCGGTGACCGCGATCGCGAGCAGCGTCGAGCGCCGCACTCGTCTGGGTGCGTGCATGCGGGGGCTTCCTTGTCCCTGTGGCGGAGGGTGGGGTATCGCCAGGAAACACGCCGCCGGCTGCGCATGTCAATGAATGTCTGTCACTTTTTTCGACTCTTGACCGAAGCATTTTCTGAAACACACGTCAATCGCTACTCGCCGTGTAGGGATTTGGGCCGGCGCTACGCCGGGGCGGGGCCGGTGGAGCCGCGGATCACCAGCTCGGTGGCGAGCTCGATGTGCAGCGCGTCCAGGTCCTGCCCGGCCAGCATGCGGCTGAGCAGTGACACCGCCATCCGCCCCATCTCCCCCAGCGGCTGGCGCACCGTGGTCAGCATCGGGCTGGTGGCCCGGCTGACGTCGATGTCGTCGAACCCGGCGATCGACAGGTCCGCGGGCACCCGCAGCCCCCGCGCGACAGCGGCCTGCAGGGCGCCGACGGCCATCTTGTCGTTGAACGCCACGAGCGCGGTCGGGCGGTCCGGGCGGTCCAGCAGCTGCGCGGCCAGGTCGCGGCCGGCGTCCACCGTCGGGTCGGTGACCGTGCGCAGCAGGTCCGGCTCGGGGTACATCCCGGCCGCGACCAGGGGCGCGGCGTATCCGGCCACGCGGTCGCCCATCGCCAGCCACTCCAGCGGCCCGCCGAGCACACCGACGCGGCGGTGCCCCAGCTCGACGAGGTGGCTCATGAGCCGGCGGGCCCCGGCGAAGTTGGCGGCCGACACGGCGGCGATGTTGCGCGGCGGCGCCGTACGCGGGTCGAGCACCACGAACGGGAAGCCCCTGTCGCGCAGCCGCTCCAGATCCTCCTGCGGCTCCGGCGGCAGGATCAGGATCGCGCCGGTGACCTGCGGCCACGCGGTGAGCGTGAGCAGCACGTCGGTGCGCCTCCAGGCCGACTCTCCGGCGTCCACGATCGCGTGCATGCCGTGCGCGTCGAGCGCCTCGGTGACGGCCGAGACGATCAGCCCGAAGTAGTCGGTCAGCACGTACGGGCAGCGCACGTACACACCGCTGTCCGCCTTCGGGACCCCCGCCCCCCGCCGCCGCGGCGCCCGGTTGCCCAGGCCGCCCATCGCCTGCAGGACCCGGTCGCGGGTCTCGGCGGCCACGTTGGCCCGCCCGTTGAGCACCCGCGAAACCGTCGCGATCGACAGCCCGGTCTGCGCGGCCACGTCGCGGATCGTGACGCGCCGGTCGGACGTTGTTTCAGTAACATGTTTCATCGGCGAACACAGTACCCGGCGCGGCCCCCTCGCCGCTGTCCCGCACCGCCCGGGCCCGCGGCGCCACGAGGATGCTCAATTTTCCCGGCCACCTGAACCGATCAGGCGTTTTTGCAGTAGTAAGGTGTGTGACCTCTTCGACCGCGGCGCACGCTGAGCTCGTTCGCAAGTACTACGACCAGAACACGGCCGCATTCGACCGGCTCGGTCAGGGCGGCGCCTCGATCCATCGCGCGGTCTGGGCGCCCGGCGTCCGGACGCGGGCCGAGTCGTTCCACTACGTCGACGAGCTCATCCTCGCCGCGCTGCCCATCGATGTGACGCAGCCCGCGGGCCGACCGGACGTCACCGACCGGCAGCCCACTGTCGTCGATCTCGGCTGCGGGCTCGGGGCCAGCCTGATGTATCTGGCCGGGCGCGCGCCGATCCGCGGTGTGGGGCTCACGATCAGCCCGAAGCAGGCCGAGGGCGCGACGCGGCTGCTCGACGCGGCCGGGCTCGGGGATCGGGTGCGCTGCCGGGAGGGGAACTACCTGGAGGTGCCGGCGGATCTGTACGCCACGGCGGACCTGGTGTTCTCGATCGAGGCGTTCCTGCACAGCCCCGACGCTTCCGGTTACTTCCGGGAGGCGGCGCGGGTGCTGCGGCCGGGCGGGCGGCTCATGGTGTGCGACGACTTCCTGACGCCGGAAGCGGCCGGGGCGACCGGGCCGCGGGGGCGGCGGCTGGCCGAGTTCCGCGACGGGTGGCGGGTCGGATCGCTGCTGACGGTGGCGCAGGTCCAGGCCGCGGCCGCCGACCACGGCCTGGAGCTGATCCAGCAGGTCGACCTGACCCCCTACCTGGAGCTGCGCCGGCCCCGGGACCGGTTCATCGCCGCGCTGGTGGCGGCGGGGCGCCCGCTGCGGCTGTCCGGCGAATACTGGAAGATGCTGGCCGGCGGCGACGCCCTGCAGTGGTGCCTGCTCAACGGCCTGCTGGACTACCGCGTCCTGGCGTTCCGGGCGCGCGCCAACTAGCCGCGACTAGATCAGTGCCCGGATGGCGTCCATGGCCTTGAGCCGCGCCGGCCCCTTGCCCAGCAGGCCGTCCGGGACGATGAACTCCTCCAGACCGATGCTCCGGTACTCGTCCAGGACGTCCCGCAGCGCGTCGGGCGAGCCGCCGACGACCGGAAACGCCACGTCCGGCACGGGCCCGTCGACCACGACGAGCGCCTGGGCGGTGCGGGCGATCGTGGCCGGGTCCCGACCCTGGCGCGCGCAGTACTCGTCGAGCACCGCCGACTTGTGGGCGATCAGGTCGGGCTTGCCCCAGGTGTTCCACGCGTCCGCGTACTTCGCGACGATCCCGAGCATCCGCTTCTCGCCGCCGCCCCCGATCAGGATCGGCAGCGGCGACTGCACCGGCTTCGGCTCGCACACGGCGTCGGTGAGCCGGTAATACTCCCCGGCGAAGCTGGTGACCGGCCGGCGCAGCAGCCCGTGCAGCACCTCCAGCGCCTCGACGAACCGGTCCAGCCGCTGCTTCACCGGCGGCAGCTCGATCCCGTACTGCTCGTGCTCGTTGAGCTGCCAGCCCGCACCGACCCCGAGCGTGAACCGGCCGCCGGTCACGTGGTCGAGGGTGGCCGCCATGTTCGCGAGGACGGCCGGGTGGCGGTACGTGTTGCCGTAGACGAGCGTCCCCAGCCGGACCCGGGGCACAGCGGCACCGAGCGCGGTGATCAGCGTGGCGCACTCGAGCGTCGGCCCGTGCGGGTCGCGCCCGGGCACCGCGTTGGGCATGAAGTGGTCGGCCACGTAGACGCCGTCCCACCCGGTCGCCTCCGCGTGCGCGGCCACCTCGAGGATCTCGTCGTACCGCTGCGCGGCACCGGGCCAGATCGAAAGTCGCATGACCTCATCTTGCCGCGAGCGCCACGTCCGCGTCGGTGCAGACCGGCAGCCCGGGGTCCGGCTGGTCGTCGGCGCCGCCCAGGAAGTACACCTCGGGAACGAAGCCCCAGGCGCCGGAGTGCTGATCGCCCTGGGTGAGTGCCCACCAGGAGTGCCGGGCCGCGCCCAGCCCGTACTGCGGCGGGAACTCGAAGGTCGCCCCGCGCGTGTGACAGCGGAAGTACTGCTCACCGGCTTCCCGGTACAGCTGGTTGACCGCGCCCTCGGCCTGCGGCCACGGCGAGCGGAACACGGGGACCCGCGTCATCGCCGCGCTCGTGCGGGGGCTGCTCCAGACCAGCGGGCAGCGGTACGGCAGCGCCTGTTTCTTGGGCTCCCGATCGACCCAGACACAGGGGTGGCTGTCCCCGCTCTCACCGACCATGCCGTCACTGCCCTGCACCGTGCGCCCCGGCTGCGGCGCGGTCACGGTCGGCGACGGCACCGGCGGCGCGTAGGCCACCTGCTTGCGCGCGACGGCCGGGAATGCGGCACCGGCGAACGTCTCACGCTGCGCCGCGACCGCGACGGCCGTGCCGAGCGCGACCGAAGCCGCAACGGCCGACACGACCACGGCCGTCCACGCGGTCGGACCCATCCGGCTCATCGCTCGCCACCTCCAGCCCGAACGCTAGGACCGAAGCGGACGCAGCGCCATCGGACGAATACCCAACGCTCGTTCGGGGTCGTCGCAACGTGCGGCCGGATCACCGGAACGGACGGTCCGGCGGCCAGGTCGACCCGAGCGCCATCGGGTGTGCCCCGTGCTCACGCCGGCCACACCGACACCCGCTCGCGATGGCAGGCCACCAGCGCGGCGGTCACGATGCACTGCGGCGGCGCCGGCCAGTGCTCCGTGCGGCCCAGCACCCGCACCGCGCCGGTGACCAGGTCCAGCCGGGCGATGAGCGAGCCGCCGGGATTGCGGCCGGTCACCAGGGCGGCCCGGCCCGGCAGCGCGGCCACCACGTCCCACGCGCCGAACCGCCGCACGATCCGGCCCGTCGCGGCGTCCACGACGACGGCACCGACGGCCGGGTCGGCGGCGTTCGGCGTCGGCGCGGTCGCCCACAGGTGCCCGGCGTCGAACGGGCCCAGGTCGGACCAGCCCGCGAGGCTCCACCGCTCGGCGCCGGTGTCCGGGTCGACGACGGTGGTCCGCCCGACGCTGCCGGTGCACAGCAGCGTCCCGCACCACCACAGCCCGCCGCTGGCCGCCATCGTGGTGTGCCGCCACAGCCGGCGGCCGGTCGTCAGGTCGAAGACCTCGGTGTTCAGCAGCGTGCTGCGCTCGAAGCGGTAGGCCAGCAGCCGGTCGCCGGAGATGTCGAAGCCGTCGACCGGGCCGAGGTCCGCCAGCGCGACAGTGCGGGTGACAGCGGCCGAATCGGCGTCGCGGATGCGCAGCGGGCCGCCGGGCTCGAGGTCGGCGATCTCGAACCGGCCGTCGGCGGTCCGCAGCACCCGCCGGAACGACGGCGTGGCCAGCTCCCAGCGCACCGCGCCCGTCGCGATGTCCAGCCCGAGCAGGCGCTCGTTCGCGCGGGCGATCACGAGACGGGCGGTGGAGGAGGCGGCCGGGTCGAGCCCGTCGCGCCGCCAGACCTCGGCGCCCGTCGCGGCGTCGAGACCGACGAGCCCCGACGAGCCGGCCAGGACCACCCGGCCCCCGGCCGCCGTCACGAGCTCGGTGCCGGGCTCGGCCGGGACGCTCCAGCGCCGGGTGCCGCCCGGCATCCGGTACGCCGCCACGGCCGTGCGCATCAGCAGGAACAGCGCGTCGCCGTCGGCCCGCAGGTCACCGATCCCGTCGCCCTCCAGCACGACGGCCGGGGCCGATGGCGTGCCCGGGGCGCCCCCGGCAAGCAGCAGCGTGAGCGCCAGCAGCACCGGCAGGGCCCGGCGGCGGCGGGCGGGCCGCGGCGGGGCCGGCGCCGGTCCGGCCGGGCCCGGCAGGTCGAGATCGATCACCGCATCAGTATGTTTCGGCAACGCACGACAAGCTTGCCCCGAGCGGGCGCCGGTTGTTCAGCATCCCGTTCTAGCGTCCGGGGGCATGGCTCACGTCGATCGTCGTACATTTCTGCAGATGGCGGCGGCCGCCGCCGTCCCGCTGCCGTTCGAGCAGGCCCTGTCGATCCCGGCCCACAACCGGCACGGGTCGATCGAGGACGTGGAACACGTCATCTTCCTGATGCAGGAGAACCGCTCGTTCGACCACTACCTCGGCTCGCTGCGCGGGGTCCGCGGCTACGCCGACCCGCACCCGGTGCGGCTGCCCGGCGGCAGGAGCGTCTTCCACCAGCCGAACGGCGCCGGCGAGGTGCTGCCGTTCCGGCCCGAGGTGCAGGACATGGGCAAGACGTTCCTGCCCGACCCGCCGCACGGTTGGAACGACACCCACGGTGCCTGGAACGGCGGGCGCTACGACGGCTGGGTGCCCAACAAGGGCGTCACCACCATGACCATGCACACCCGCAAGGACCTGCCCTACCAGTACGCCCTGGCCGACGCGTTCACGGTGTGCGACAACTACCACTGCTCACTGCTGGGCCCGACCGACCCCAACCGGTACCACATGTGGAGCGGTTGGGTCGGCAACGACGGCAAGGGCGGCGGGCCGGTCATCACCAACGCCGAGGCGGGCTACGACTGGTCGACCTACCCGGAGCGGCTGGATCGGGCCGGGATCTCCTGGAAGGTCTACCAGGACATCGGCCTCGGGCTCACCGCCGACGGGTTCTGGGGCTGGACGAGCGATCCGTTCATCGGCAACTACGGTGACAACTCGCTGCTGTACTTCCACCAGTACCAGAACGCCGCGCCCGGCACACCGCCGGCGAAGGCGAAGCAGGGCACCGAGATCAACAAGCAGGGCCGCAGCCCGGACGCGCTGCTGGCCGACTTCCGCGCGGACGTGGAGCACGGCACGCTGCCGGCCGTCTCCTGGATCGTGGCTCCGGAGGCCTACACCGAGCATCCGAACTGGGAGCCCGACTACGGCACCTGGTACGTCTCCCAGGTCATCGACATCCTCGCCAGGCACCCCGAGGTGTGGAGCAAGATGGCCCTGTTCATCACCTACGACGAGGAGGGCGGCTTCTTCGACCACCTCGTGCCGCCGACCCCGCCCGCGAGCCGGGCCGAGGGCCTGTCGACGGTCCCGGTGACGAACGAGATCTACCCCGGCTCCGCGGACCACCCGGCCGGCCCCTACGGGCTCGGCGTGCGGGTACCGATGATCATCGTTTCGCCGTGGACCCGCGGCGGCTACGTGAACTCGGAGCTGTTCGACCACACGTCGCTGATCCGCTTCCTGGAACGCCGCTTCGCGCGCGGCGACAAGGACCTGATCGAGTCCAACATCACCCCGTGGCGGCGGGCCGTCACCGGCGATCTGACCTCGGCGTTCGACTTCAGGACCCCGAACGCGTCGCGCCGCGTCGACCTGCCCGGCACCGCCGGGCTCAAGCCCGCCGACCTGACCCGCCAGCCGGACCAGGTGCCGGTCCCGCCGGCCGGCGGCCGGGTGCCGGCCCAGGAGCGCGGCGTCCGCCCGGCCCGGGCCCTGCCCTACGCGCTGCACGCCGACGGCCGCCCGTCCGCCGGCGCGTTCGCCGTCGACTTCCGCAACGCGGGCCGGGCCACCGGGGTCTACCAGGTCCGCTCGGCCGACCCCGCGACCCCGCCGCGCACCTACACCGTCGAGCCGGACAAGCAGGTCACCGACGTGTGGCCCGCCGACAGGGGCTTCGACCTGGAGGTGCACGGCCCGAACGGCTTCTTCCGCCGCTTCGCCGCCGGCCCGCGCCACCCGGGCGTGACGGTCCGCGCCCGCTACGACGCCGGCGGCCGGGACATCGTGCTGGAGTTCGCCAACAAGGGCGCCCAGCGGGTCGACCTCACCGTCGCCGACCGCTACACCGGCCACCCGGTGCGGCTGTCGCTGCGCGCCGCAGAGACCAGGACGCAGGCGTTCGCACTGCAGAAGAGCCGGGGGTGGTACGGCCTGTCGGTCACCGTCCCCGGAGACGCCGCCTTCGCCGTGGAGTACGCCGGCCACGTCGAGAACGGCGAGGAGTCGATAAGCGACCCGCTCATGGGCGGCCTGATCTGACCCGCCCGCCGGCCGGCGGGGCGCCGCTCCCGTCCGGCCGCTCGCGGACAGGTGGGCGACCGGACGTGTCAGGCCGAGGCCCGGACGATGAGCTCCGGGTTGAAGATGACCGACCGCGGGGTGCGCTGCGGCTCGCGGATGCGGGTCATGAGCAGCTGGGCCATCTCCCCCGCCATCTCCTCGACCGGCTGGCGGACGGTGGTCAGCGGCGGGTGGCACTCCAGCGCCGCCGTGCTGTCGTCGAAGCCGATCACCGCCACCTCGTCCGGCACCTTGCGGCCGGTCTCCTGCACGACCCGCAGGGCGCCGTCGGCCATCAGGTCGTTGGCCACGAAGATCCCGTCCACGTCCGGGTGCTCGGTGAGCAGGCGGCGGGCAGCGCGCTCGCCGCCGGAGCGGGTGAAGTCGCCCTCCACGTGCCGCGGCTCCAGGCCGTGGGCGCGGACGGACTGCTCGAAGGCGGCCAGGCGGTCCTGGGCGGCCGGCATGTCCAGCGGGCCGGTGATCGTGGCGAGGCTGCGGCGGCCGAGGCCGGCCAGGTGGTCGACGGCCAGCCGGACGCCGGCCCACTGGTCGACGTCGACGTAGCTGATGGTGACCGGGTGGCCGGGGCGGCACGAGAGCACGACCGGCACGCCGAGCTCGACGAGCTGGCCGGGGAGCGGGTCGTCGACGTGGCTGGAGATCAGCAGCGCGCCGTCGACGTGGCCCTGGCGGAGGTACCGCAGCAGGTGCGGGCGCGCGGGCGGGTCGGCGAGGAAGATGACCAGGTGGATGCCCAGCGGGCGGAGGACCTCCTGGGCACCGGCGGTGATGCGGCCCAGGAACGGGTCGGTGAACATGCGGGTCAGGAACGGGGTGGAGTACCCGCGGTTCTCCGGCTCCGAGACCACCAGTGCGATCGAGTCCGTACGGCCCGTGACCAGCGAACGGGCGGCCAGGTTCGGCACGTATCCGGTCGCGGCGATGGCCCGCTCGACCGTCCGGCGCAGCTCCGGATCGACGGTCTGCACACCGTTGATGACCCGGGACACCGTGGCGCGTGACACTCCTGCGTAGTTGGCGACCTGCTCGAGGGTGGGCGGTCGCGAATCGCTGCCCGTCATGGTTGTCACGGTAGATCGTGCCCCGAGCCGGTGAGGAGCCGCGGGTGGACGGACCTTCATGTCACGTCCCCCCGCGGCCAGATCAATCGATGGAAATTACTTGTAGACCCGGACGTAGTCGACGTACATCCGGGCCGGGAACGGCGTGGTGGCGTCGATCGGGCCCGGGAAGTCACCGCCCACGGCCAGGTTCAGGATCAGGTAGAACTGGTGGTCGTACACCCACGGACCGCGGGTGGTCTCGACGGTGTCCTTGTTGGCCACGAGGATGACCGTGTTGTCGACGCGGAACGTCATGTGCTTGCTGTCCCACTCGACCGAGTACACGTGGTAGTCGAGCGAGAGGTCCACGGTGGTGAGCTTCTGGCCGTAGCCGCCGCCACCGTTGTAGGCCGGGGCGTGCAGCGTCGAGTAGACGTCGGTGGTGCTCTTGCCGAGGATCTCCATGATGTCGATCTCGCCGTTGTACGGCCACGGGCGGCCCTGCAGGAAGTCGGCGCCCATCATCCAGAACGCGGGCCACAGGCCGTTGCCCTTCGGCACCTTGATCCGGGCCTCGACCCGGCCGTACTGCGTCGTGAAGCTCGTGCTGGTGTTGATCCGGCCCGAGGTGTAGTCGCGGCCGCCGGCGGTCTCCTTGCGGGCCTCGATGACCAGCGAGCCACCCTGGATGCTGGTGTTGTTCAGGTTCGAGTAGTACTGGATCTCACCGTTCTGGCCGGTGCCCGGGTCGACGTGCCACTTGGTGGTGTCGACGTTGGTGCCGGTGTTGAACTCGTCCTGCCAGACCAGGTTGGTGGCCGGGAAGATCGGGTCCGCGGGCGGGACCGGCGGCTGGGTCGGGGCGCCGCCGGTGCCGTACACCTTGAACTCCCACAGCGAGTAGCCGTAGCCGTTGGAGCGCTGGGTGCCGTACATCCGCACGTACCGGCCGTTGCCGTTGACGGTCAGGGTCTCCTTGAAGCCCTTGCCCGTCGTGGTGGTGTAGATCGACGTCCAGTTGACGGCGTCGGTGGAGGTCTGGATCTGGTACGACACCGCGTACGCCGGGTCCCACTGCAGGACGACCTGCGTGATGTGGGCGGTGGCGCCGAGATCGACGTAGATCCAGCCCGGGTCGACCCAGCCGTTGTCGGGGCTCGTCGCCCAGCGGCTGGCCGGGTCGTTGTCGAACGCCTTGTCGGGCGTGCACGGGTTGCAGTTGGTGTCGTTCTGCGAGGTCGAGGCGACCGCGGGCTTCTTGTAGGACAGCAGCACCGCGTTGCCCGGGTTGGTGCTGGGCGTCGGCGACGTGCTGGGCGAGGTCGGGGTGTCGTTGGTGGTCGACGGCGCGCCGGTGACGCGGACCTGGAACTCCCACAGCGAGTAGCCGTACTGCGTGGCCCGCGCGGTGCCGTTCACCCGCACGTAGCGGCCGCTGCCGGTGACGTTGAGGTTCTGCACGCCGCCGGTGCCGGTCGTGGTGGTGTAGATGCTCGTCCAGGTGTTGCCGTCGTTCGACGTCTGGATCTGGAACGCCGTGGCGTACGCGGCCTCCCAGTTCAGCGTCACGCCGCAGACCGCCTGGACCGAGCCCAGGTCGACGCGCAGCCACTGCGGGTCGCTCGCGGCGCTGGACCAGCGGGTGCCGGTGTTGCCGTCGAACGCCGAGGCGGCCGGGGTGCCGGCGTTCTCGGTCGAGGAGGCCAGGGCCGGCTTGTTGAGCGCCGCGTTGGTGGCGCCGCAGCTGCCCGGGGTGCTGGGCGAGCCGCCGAAGATCTGCAACTCCCAGAGCGAGATGCCGTACTGGGTGCTCTTGGCCGTCGCGTTGAGCCGCACGTAACGACCGCTGCCGGTCACGGCCAGGCTGACGTCGCTGCCGCCGGTCCCGGTCGTGGTCGAGTAGATCTGCGTCCAGTTGGCGGCGTCGTTCGACGTCTGGATCGTGAAGGCGGTGGCGTACGCCGCCTCCCAGTTCAGGGCGACCCGGGTGATCGACTGCTGGGAGCCGAGGTCGACCTGGATCCACTGCGGCACCGTGAAGGCGCTCGACCACCGGGTGCCGGCGTTGCCGTCGGTGGCGCTGGAGGCGGGCGTGGCCGCGCTTTCGGCCGACGAGGCGGTCGTCGGTTTGCCCTGCGAGAGCAGGGTCTCGGCGGCGTTGGCCCGGGTGACGACCACGACGACGTACGCGCAGAGCATGGCGGCCACGGCCAGGGCGATGATGCCGTAGCGCAGCGTGCGTCGACGGGGCCCGGACCTGACGGATGCGTGGCCGGGGGCGGAGACCGACCAATCCATGGGTGACTCCTTCTGGCGGGTGGGGTGTAGCGGCGGTGTGAGAGAGCGCTCTCTCAGACAGCCACAATGACCCCTCGGTCAAACCCCTGTCAATGGCTCCGGGCGAACAGGAGAGCGCTCTCCTCATCCCGGGGAGCGCTCTCCGGCAATTTTCGGGCGGCAGCGTGCTCGCTAACCGGCCACGAGCCGCAGCGGCTGGGTGGTGAGCCGAGTCAGGGCGGCCGCGGTCGCGGGGTCGGCCGGCAGGTACACCACCAGCCGCTGGTCGTCGTCGACCGGCAGCTCGAGCGTCTCGAAGTCCAGCCGCAGCGCCCCCGCCACCGGGTGCGCCATCCGCAGCACCCCGCTCGATCGCGGCAGCCCCGCAATTGCCGACACCCGCCCGGTGAACGCCTCCCCCGCCGTCACCGTGAGCTCGTCGGCCAGCGCGGCCACCGCCGGGTCGGCGCGGAACGGCCCGCTCTTGAGGGCCGCCACCTGGTCGTCCGCCACCACCTCCCAGTCCGGGAAGGCCGAACGGGCCCGCGGGTCGGCGAGCACGAACCGCGCCATGTTCGGTACCGCGTGGTCGAGCAGCCCCACCGCCCGCATCAACGCCGCGAACGCCGGCGTGCGGGCCACGACGTCTCCGAGCCGGTTGAACACCGCGGCCGGCGCCGGCTCCAGCCGGTCGAGCAGCGCCCGCACGGGCGCCCGGACCGACAGCGCGGGCGCGGCCCCGGGCCCCCGGCAGGTGAATCCGGGGTCAGCCGCCTTGGTCAACCGGTGCAGGTGCACCCGCTCGGCCGTGCTCAACCGCAGCGCGTCCGCGAGCGCCGACAGGACCTGCGGCGAAGGGTGCCGGTCGCGGCCCTGCTCGAGCCGGGTGACGTACTCGACGCTCACCCCGGCCAACGCCGCCACCTCGGTCCGCCGCAGCCCCGGCGTCCGCCGCCGCGCCCCGGCCGGCAGCCCCACATCGGCCGGCGTCACCGCGGCCCGGCGGGTGCGCAGGAACAGTCCGAGCTCGCTCACGCCACGACCGTACAGCCGCGGCCGCACCCGGACAGTGGCCCTGGCGCTACCACCTTGAGCCCGGACCGGCCGGGCGACGCGGCGGCGATCACGCGCGGGGACCGGCCGCCAGCTGGACGCCGCCGGCCACGGGCAGGACCGTGCCGGTGATGTAGCCGTTTGTCGCCAGCGCGACGATCGCGTCGGCCACCTCCTCGGCGCGGCCGATCCGGCCGGCCGGGAGCGCCGCCGCGTAGGACTTGAACAAGGCGTCCCGGTCGGCCGCAGGCACGCCGTCCCACCAGGGGGTGCGGATGACGCCCGGTGAGACGGCATTCACGCGGACCGGCGCCAGCTCGACCGCGAGCGGGCCGACCATCGCCTCGAGCGCCCCGTTGAGCGCGGCCAGACCGGACGTGCCCGGCAGCGCCGCCTGGGCCGAGCCGGCCGTGACGAGCGTGATCGACGCATCCGCGGCCAGGTGCGCCGGCGCGGCCCGCAGCAGCTCGACGTGCGGCCAGAACTTCTCGTCGAACGCCGCCCGCAGGTCGCCGAGCGCGCCGAGCGGGCCGCCACCGCGGGAGCCGCCGAGCGCCAGGACCAGGTGGTCGTAGCGCACCCCGTCCGCGAACGCCGCCCGCACCCCGTCGGCGGTGCCGGCGTCGGCGACGATGCCGCGCAGGCCGGATGCGTCGATCTTCTGCTGTGAGCGGCCGGTGATGGTGACGGCGTCACCCCGGGCCGCGAACGCCCGCGCGGTGGCCAGGCCGATGCCCGAGGTACCGCCCGCAACGAGAACATGCTGCGCCATGCTTGACCCCTTTATCGAGACTCTCAGTCTCGACAAGCATTGCCGAGACTGACGGTCTCGGCAAGTTAGGATCATCACATGCACCGCGAGCACACCGGCCGCCGCCGCAACGACGCCGCGCGGCAGGACATCCTCGACGCGGCCGCGGCGCTCATCGCCGACCCGGGTGGCCAGCCGGTCACCGTCGACGCCATCGCCGCCCGCGCGGGCGTGGGGAAGCAGACGATCTACCGCTGGTGGCCGTCGAAGTACGCCGTCATGCTCGACGCCCTCCTGGAACGCGCCCGCGTCGACGTCGTCGACGAGGGCGACGGCACCCTGCTGGGCGACCTGACCGCCTTTCTGGTCAGCTCGTTCGCCGGCGCCGAGCGCCCCGGCGGGCGCGCCTTCCTGTCCACCGTCGCCGCCCTGGCCCAGACCGACCCGGCCGCCCGCGACCTGCTGCAGCAGTTCACCAGCCGACGCCGCGAGGCGCTGCGCACCCTCCTGCAACGCCATGGCGTGGCCGAGCCGGACCTGATGGTGGAGCAGGCGTACGGCGTCCTCTGGTACCGCCTCCTCGTCTCCGGCACCCCCCTCGACCGCGACTCCGCCGAGCGGCTCGCCGCCCTCCTGACCCTCCAGGCCGACCGCCGTCCATCCACAGTGGACCAATTTGACGAGGGGGCGCGTAATTAGTTCGAGTATCGAAAAAAGAGCGACTATGGTCGCCGTCGATGGCACTCGTGGAAGCACGTCAGCTGACCAAGGTCTTCCGCCGGCCGGAGAAGGATCCGGGCCTGCGGGGGGCCGTCAAACACCTTTTCACCAGGAGGTTCACCGACAAGGTTGCGGTCGATCAGCTTGACCTGGCGATCGAGGCCGGCGAGGCGGTCGCGTACGTCGGGCCGAACGGGGCGGGCAAGTCGACGACCGTGAAGCTGCTCAGCGGGATTCTCGTGCCGACCTCCGGGGAGGTGCGCATCGACGGGCTGTCGCCGCGCAAGGACCGGGTCGCGGTGGCACATCGGATCGGGGTGCTGTTCGGGCAGCGCACGCAGCTGTGGTGGGACCTGCCGGTCGCCGAGTCGCTGGCGGTGCTGCGCGACGTGTACGGCATCGACCACGGCACGTACCGCAAGCGCCTCAAACGCTTCGACGAGGTCCTCGAGCTCGGCGACGTGCTGCCGGTGCTCGGGCGCAAGCTGTCGCTCGGGCAGCGGATGCGGGCCGACCTCGCGGCCGCCCTGCTGCACGCGCCGCCCGTCGTGTACCTCGACGAGCCCACGATCGGGCTCGACCTGGCCGTCAAGGACCGGGTCCGCGAGTTCTTCCGGACGGTCCGCGACGAGGGCACCACTGTCATGCTCACCAGCCACGACCTCGGCGACATCGAGGGCTTCTGCCGGCGGCTGGTCATCATCGACTCCGGCCGGATCATCTTTGACGGGGCGCTGGAGGCGGTGAAGGACGCGTTCGCGCGGGAGCGCATCCTCAACGTCGAGGCCGAGACCGCGGTACCGGTTGCGACACTGCGGGAGGTCCTGCCCGGCGCGACAGTGGAGCCCGGCGAGACGCCGCTGCAGTTCGCGGTGCGCTTCGACCGGTTCGCGATGACGGCGGGCCAGGCGGTGACGGCCATCGCGCCGCTGACGAACCTCGTCGACTTCCACGTGGACGAGCCGTCGATCGAGGACGTCATCCGCCGCGTCTACTCGGGCGAGCTCCAGCTCGAGCGGGACAGCGCATGAGGGCCTACACCGCCCACGCCCGCGCGGCCGCACTGAGCGCCCTGGCGTATCGCGGCAACTTCCTCATGTCCCTCGGCGGCGTCGCGTTCCAGCTCATCGCCCTGCTCGCGGTCTGGAAGGTGCTGCTCGGCGGGGCCGGCACGCGGATCGGCGGCTTCGACTGGCCGCACATGCGCAGCTACCTGCTCGTCGCGTTCGCGTCGGGCGCGCTCGTCGGCACCTTCGTCGACTTCCGGATGGCCTGGCGCATCAAGTCCGGGCTGGTGGCGCTCGACCTCGTCAAGCCCGTCGACTACCAGCGGGCCCGGCTGTGGGAGGCGATCGGGGGCGTGTGGATCGAGATCGCCGTCATCGCCGTGGTGGCCACCGTGTCCATGCTGTTCAGCGGCGTACCCGACCTGCCACCGGGCCCGGAGCTGGCGCTGTTCGCGACGAGCATGCTCCTGCTCATTCCGCTGAAGTTCATCATCGTGTACTTCTCCACGCTCGCCTGCTTCTGGACGCAGAACGACGTCGGCATCCTGTGGGCGCGCCAGGCGGTCACCGGCCTGCTCTCCGGGGCGCTGGTGCCGCTCGCGTACTTCCCCGGCTGGCTCGCCACCGCGGCGCAGTGGTCGCCGTTCGCCGGGCTCACGTCCACGCCCGCCCTGATCTTCGTCGGCCAGGCGTCGGGCGGCCGCGCCCTGCTGCTCGTCGGGGTGCAGCTGGCCTGGGTGATCGTGCTCTGGTACGCCGCGCGGGCCCTCTTCAGTCGCGCGTTGCGGCAGCTCACGGTACACGGGGGATAGACGCTATGCGGATCGTTCGGCTCTATGGGCGGCTCCTCGGCGCGCACCTGCGCTCGCTGCTGGAGTACGAGGGCGACTTCTGGATCATGATGGCCGGGACCCTGGTGATGCAGGTCGTCAACGTGGTGTTCCTGTCCGCCATCTTCGCGAAGGTCCCGGCCATCAACGGCTGGACGTTCTGGGCGGTGGTGGCGATGTTCGGCATGGTCGCCGTGGCCGAGGGCGTCGGCTCGCTGTTCTTCGAGGGCATGTGGAGCCTGAGCTGGCAGATCAACCAGGGCGAGATCGACTACAAGCTGGTCCGCCCGTATCCGGTGGTCCTCCAGGTCAGCAGCACCAACATCGGCATCCACGGCCTGACGAACATCGTCACCGGCGGCCTCATGCTGGGCTTCGCCGTGTTCCACCTCTCGGTGCCGTGGACGCCGCTGCGCATCCTGCTGGCCCTGGTGATCCTGCTGTCCGCGATCGCCGTCAAGGTCGCGGTGAACCTGGCCACCAACTCGGCCGCGTTCTGGATGCAGAGCCCCAGCCCGCTGTTCGCGATGGCCGTCCACCAGGCCGGCGACCTGGCCCGCTTCCCGCTGAGCGTGTATCCGTGGGCGCTGCGCGCGGCGCTGGGCTTCGCCCTGCCGTTCGCGTTCGTGAGCTTCTTCCCGGTCGCGTTCCTGCTGGGCTCCGGCCAGGCGTGGGTCGGCCTGCTCACGCCGCTCGTCGCGGCGTACTCCGTCCTCGTGGCCGCCTGGATCTTCAACCGCGGCCTGCGCCGCTACGAAAGCGCGGGCAACTGACGGGGTTTGTCCTCAACCCGCCGGGCGCGCCGCCGATGGGGCGATCGTGAAGGCGTGGCTCGTCGCGGCCGCCGTCGTGGTCGCGGTCGCGCTCGGCGGGACCGCGACCTGGCAGCACTATGTCGGCTCGGTCGAGAACGCGGACCTGCTCGGCGACGCCGGGCGCGACCGGGCCGGGTCGCCGCGCCAGATCGACATCCAGTCCGCGCCGCGGCTGTCGGGCGGGCCGGGCGGCGGGCCGAGTGCGGACGTACAGCAGCAGCTCGATTCGGAGCCGGGGCGCAACATCCTACTCGTCGGGCTGGATGCGCGGCCCGAGGAGGACCGGGCGGCCGCGCGGGCCGACACGGTGATCGTCGTGCACGTCACGGAGGGCGGCGACCGGGCGTTCCTGGTGTCGCTGCCGCGCGACACCCGGGTCGCGATCCCCGGGCACGGCACCGACAAGCTCAACGCGGCGTACGCGTTCGGTGGGTTCGAGCTGCTGGCCCGGACCGTCCAGCAGATCACCGGCCTGGTCTTCGACGCCGGGGCGATCATCGACTTCGCGGGGCTGCGCAAGGTGGTCGACGCGGTCGGCGGGGTCGAGCTGTGCGTGGACGAGGAGACGACCTCGGTGCACATCGGCTGGGACGCCGCGGGGCGCGAGACCCCGCCCTACCGGCTGATCCCGCCGTCGTTCCGGCCGGAGCGGATCGCGGGGGTACGTCCACAGGTCTACCACGTCGGCTGCCGGCACTTCGCCGGCTGGGAGGCCCTCGACTACGTGCGCCAGCGGGAGCTGATCCCGGACGGCGACTACGGCCGGCAGCGCCACCAGCAGCAGCTCCTGCGGGCCCTGGCCGAGAAGGTCACGTCGGCGGGCGTGCTGGCCAACCCGCTGGCCCTCAACCGGGTCGTCACCGCCGTCGGCGACTCGCTGACGTTCGACGGCAACGGCTCATCGGTCACCGACTGGATCGTCCGCCTCCGCGCGATAGGCCCGTCCGACCTGACACTGCTGCGCACGAACGCCGGCCAGTTCCACACCGAGCAGCGCGACGGCCGCGACTACGAGCACCTCGACGCCACGACGGCCGACCTGTTCACCGCCGCCCGCGACGACCGGCTGGGCGAGTTCGCCGCCGCGCACCCGGACTGGGTCATCTAGGGGCGCCGTCTAGGCCCGGCTCCACCACCTGGACAGGGTGACGTGCTCGAACCCGAGCGACTCGTACAGCGGCCGCCCGAGCGTGGACGCGGTGAGCGTCATCGGCCGGTCGTCGAAGCGGCCCAGCAGCGCGTGCATGAGCGAGCGCCCGACACCCCGCGACCGGAACCGGGCCGCGGTCGTCACCCAGTAGACGCCGACCACCCCGGCCTGCGGCACGGCGACGGCGGCTCCGACCGGCTCACCGTCGAGCTCGGCCAGGTAGAACTCGAGATCCTCGAGGAGGCCGTCGGGAAAAACGACGCCGCGCTGATACGGCTGGAACCGCTCCAGCGCGAACTCATCGACCACGAGCCGCTCGACGGTGCGCAGATCACGTGGCGCGCCGACCCGGCGCACGGGGACCTTCGGCTCGCCGGCGGGCTTGTGGGGGTCCAGGATCAGGATCGGCAGTCGTCGTTCGGCAAGTCCCTGGGAGCCCAGGTCGAGCGCCCCGAACGCGTCCTCGACCACGACCCGGCCGGCCGGCACGACTACCGAGTCGACCGCCCGCACCGTCAGGATCCGGGTGCCGTAGCGCTCGTCGCCCCGGACCTCCAGCCACCCGTCGCCCACCTCGACGCCGTACCCCCTGGCCCGGGCGATCCGGCTCCACAACTCCGCCGCATTCCCGGCGGCCAGCGTCAACGCGTCCCCGTTCATCCCGGCAGCCTAGGCGCTCTGCGGCCGTTCGTGAGGAACCGGCCGACCGCCCACCGGCCAGGCAAAGGCCCTGACGATCAGCAGCCCCGTGAAGTCGCCCGTGTCCGCGGCGGCGCCGACCATGAGTGCCTTCGCCCGGGGTGACCAACGGGCCCGGTGATAAAGTGGAGGAGTACCTCCGATCAGGGCAGGTTGTATGACGACGCAGCCGGGTGTGCGGCGGCCGCAGCGGGCTGACGCGCGGCGCAACTTCGACGCGCTCATCGCGGCCGCGCGGGAGGCGTTCGCCGAGCACGGGACGGGTGCGTCGCTCGAGGACATCGCGCGGCGGGCCGGGGTGGGGATCGGGACGCTGTACCGCAACTTCCCGACCCGGCAGGACCTGTTCGACGCGGTCTACCTCGGGGAGCTCGACGCGCTCTGCCGGGCCGCGGACGACGTCGCCGGGCTCGCACCCTGGGACGCGCTGGCGGCGTGGCTGCGCCGGTTCGTCGGCTACGTCGCGACCAAGCGGGCCATCTACGAGGAGATCAACCGCGACTCCGAGATGGTCCGCGGCGCGCGCGAGGCGATGTACGCCGCGTTCGCGCCCCTGCTCGCCCGGGCCCAGGAGTCCGGCGCGGCGCGGCGCGACGTGAGCACCGACGACCTGCTGCGGCTCGTCTCGGGGCTGACCGCGGGCGGCTACGTCGACGAGGCGCAACGCGAGCGCGTCCTCACGGTTGCGCTGGACGGCGTGCGCGCGCGTTAGTTTTCCGGCGTGTCCGGGTATGACCGCGCGCATGGGTGTCGATCTGCTGCACAAGCCGGTCGTTGATCTGGCCGGTATGCCCGTCGGAACCGTCGACGGGGTCGAGACGGTGGTCGGGGTGGACGGCACGCGCGAGATCTCGGCGCTCGTCGTCGAGCCGCGGCGGTGGTTCGGGTTCGGCGACCCGGCTGCGCGGATGCGCATCTCCTGGGACCTGGTGGCCTTCTGTGACCGCAGCATCACGCTCATGGTCCGGAAAAACCGCCTCCGGCTGTCCTGATCCTTGGAACAGGTAGCGTCTTGTCCAACGTGCGCTTCGAGCCGTGATCACGGGGTAGTGATCGCCGGTCCGGGGCATGGAGCTCGACTGGATGAGGTGCATCGCAGATGTCCGACCTGGCGCAGATCGGCGTGACCGGTCTCGCGGTGATGGGCCGCAACCTGGCCCGGAACCTGGCCCGCAATGGTTACACCGTCGCCGTGCACAACCGCTCGTACGAGCGGACGCGGCGGCTGGCCGACGAGTTCGGGCACGAGGGCACCTTCGTGCCGAGCGAGTCGATGGCCGACTTCGTCGCCTCCCTCGCCCGCCCGCGGGCGGTCATCATCATGGTCAAGGCCGGCGGCCCGACGGACGCCGTCATCGACGAGCTCGTGCCCCTCCTGGAGGAGGGCGACATCGTCATCGACGCCGGCAACGCCCACTTCGCCGACACCCGCCGTCGCGAGCAGTCGCTGCGCGACAAGGGCCTGCACTTCGTCGGCACCGGCGTGTCCGGCGGCGAGGAGGGCGCCCTGCTCGGCCCGAGCATCATGCCGGGCGGCTCCCCCGAGTCGTACGAGAAGCTCGGCCCCATCTTCGAGAAGATCTCGGCCAAGGTCGACGGCACGCCGTGCTGCGTGCACATCGGCCCCGACGGCGCCGGGCACTTCGTGAAGATGGTGCACAACGGCATCGAGTATGCGGACATGCAGCTCATCGCCGAGGCGTACGACCTGCTGCGGGCCGGCCTGGGTGCCACGCCGGCCGAGATCGCCGACATCTTCCGGACCTGGAACACCGGCGACCTCGAGTCGTTCCTGATCGAGATCACCGCCGACGTGCTCTCCCAGACCGACGCCGACACCGGCCAGGCGTTCGTGGACATCGTCCTGGACCAGGCCGAGCAGAAGGGCACCGGCCGCTGGACCGTGCAGAGCGCGCTGGACCTGGGCGTGCCGATCACGGGCATCGCCGAGGCCACCTTCGCCCGCTCCCTGTCCGGCCACGCCGACCAGCGCGACGCCGCCCGGGCCGCCTTCGGCACCGACGTCGCCGAGCTGTCGATCGCCGACCGCGACCAGTTCATCGAGGACGTGCGGGCCGCCCTGTACGCCTCGAAGATCGTCGCCTACGCCCAGGGCTTCGACCACATCCAGGCCGGCAGCGAGGAGTTCGGCTGGAACATCGACCGCGGCCGGGTCTCCACCATCTGGCGCGGCGGCTGCATCATCCGGGCCCGCTTCCTGAACCGCATCCGCGAGGCCTACGACGAGAACCCGGACCTGAAGAGCCTGATGGTCGCCCCGTACTTCGCGGACGCCGTCAACGCCGGCGTGCCGAGCTGGCGGCGGGTCGTGGCCGCGGCCGCGGCGGCGGGCATCCCGACCCCGGCGTTCTCCTCGTCGCTGTCGTACTTCGACGGCCTGCGCGCCTCCCGCCTGCCGGCCTCGCTCATCCAGGGCCTGCGCGACAACTTCGGCGCGCACACCTACAAGCGCACCGACCGCGAGGGCACGTTCCACGTCGAGTGGGCCGGTGACAAGAAGGAACACAGCGCATAACGCCGGCCCGGTGCGCTCCGCCGACGACTCGCGGAGCGCACCGGCCCGTCCGCGGCGGCGCGGCCCGAGCGCGGAAAAGTCACCGAACTTGACCTTTCACCGGTGGAATGTTTGACGCGACACCTACGTTGTAGGGCGCAGAAGCAAGAGCTACAGCCGGTGAAGGTGGCGTTCGAGATGCAGTTCGGTGTGTTCACCGTTGGTGACGTGACGCAGGACCCGACGAACGGGCGGGTGCCCAGCGACGCTGAGCGGGTCAAGGCGATGACCACGATCGCGCTCAAGGCCGAAGAGGTCGGGCTCGACGTGTTCGCGCTCGGAGAGCACCACAACCCGCCGTTCGTGCCCTCGTCGCCGACCACCATGCTCGGGTGGATCGCGGCCCGGACCGATCGGCTGCTGCTGTCCACGGCGACGACCCTGATCACGACGAACGACCCGGTGAAGATCGCGGAAGACTACGCGATGCTGCAGCACCTGGCCGACGGGCGGGTCGACCTCATGATGGGCCGCGGCAACACGGGGCCGGTGTACCCGTGGTTCGGCCAGGACATCCGCCAGGGCATCAACCTCGCGATCGAGAACTACGCGCTGCTGCGCCGCCTGTGGCGCGAGGACGTCGTCGACTGGGAGGGCAACTTCCGCACGCCGCTGCAGGGGTTCACGGCCACGCCGCGCCCGCTGGACGGGGTGCCGCCGTTCGTCTGGCACGGGTCGATCCGCAGCCCGGAGATCGCCGAGCAGGCCGCCTACTACGGTGACGGCTTCTTCGCCAACCACATCTTCTGGCCCAAGGAGCACACTTCTCGCATGGTCGACCTGTACCGCCGGCGCTTCGAGCACTACGGGCACGGCTCGGCCGACCAGGCCATCGTCGGCCTCGGCGGGCAGGTGTTCATGCGCAAGAACTCGCAGGACGCGAAGCGCGAGTTCCGGCCGTACTTCGACAACGCCCCCGTCTACGGCCACGGCCCCTCGATGGAGGACTTCACCGCGCAGACGCCGCTCACCGTGGGCTCCCCCCAGGAGGTCATCGACCGCACGCTGGGCTTCCGCGAGTACGTCGGCGACTACCAGCGCCAGCTCTTCCTGCTCGACCACGCGGGACTGCCGCTGAAGACGGTCCTGGAGCAGCTCGACATCCTCGGCGAGGAGGTCGTGCCGGTGCTGCGCAAGGAGTTTGCCATCGGGCGGCCCGCGCACGTGCCGGACGCGCCCACCCACGAGTCCCTCAAGCACCAGAAAGTAGACGCGTAGCCATGATTGTCGCGATCACCGCCGGGCTGAGCCAGCCGTCGTCGACCCGGCTGCTGGCCGACCGGCTGAGCGCCGCGGTCAGCGCGAAGCTCCAGGCCGAGGTGCAGACGTTCGAGCTGCGCGACCTGGCCCACGACATCACCGACCACCTGCTCACCGGCTTCCCGTCGCCGCGCCTCAAGGAGGTCGTCGACGCGGTCGCCGGGGCCGACGCGCTCGTCGCGGTGTCGCCGATCTTCAACGCGTCCTACAGCGGCCTGTTCAAGTCGTTCTTCGACGTGCTCGGCGACGACGTGCTGGACGGCAAGCCGGTCCTGCTCGGCGCGACCGGCGGCACCGCCCGGCACTCGCTGGCGCTGGAGCACGCGCTGCGGCCGCTGTTCGTGTACCTCCACGCCGTCGTCGCCCCGACGGCGGTCTTCGCGGCCACCGACGACTGGGCGGCCGGGGGCCACAACACCCTGCACGACCGGATCGCCCGGGCCGCGGGCGAGCTCGCGGCACTCGTGCAGGCGACCGGGCCCACCCGGGCGCCGAAGGACCCGTTCGCGCTCACGACGTCGTTCGAGGACCTGCTGGGACGCTCATGATCCAGACCGGCAGGTCGTCGACCTGCAGGTGCTCCACGACCTCGAAGCCGGCGGTACGGTACACCTGCACGTTCTTGGGGTTCGAGGTTTCCAGGTAGGCCGGGAGTCCGTCGGCCGCCGCGCGGGCCAGCCCGGCGGCCATGACGGTGCGGCCGAGCTTGCGGCCCCGGTGATCGGGGTGGACCGCCACCACGCCGAGGTACCAGTGCGGCGTCTTCGGCAGTTTGGTGTGCACGATCGACTGGTAGCGCCCGAAGCGGCCGCTCTGCGGAGGGTGCTCGACACCGTTGCCCCCGGGTGAGCGCGGCGGGTCCCACATCGCGACAGCGGCGCCGCCGTCGGCGACCCAGACCGAGCCGTGCCCGACCCGCGAGTCGAAGAGCGAGCCGAACATCTTCCCGGCCTCGGCCGAGTACTGGTCCCCCGGCAGGAACCAGCGCAGCGCCGGGTCGGCGGCGAACGCGGCGACGGCGGTGGCCACGGCCGCGTCGCGCTGCTCCACGGTGGCGATGGTGACTGTCGTTTCAGGCATGCGTTGCGTCACTTTCGACAGGTACGCGTCAATGGCGTCACGGTTGCGGCTCAGGCAGGCGATCCGGGCGTCCATGCGCTCGCGCTCGTGCCGCAGCAGCGCGACGACCTCGGGCCCGGCATCGGAGATCGTGATGCTACAGGGGTTGTCCAGGCACGGCAGCACGTTTTTGATCAACCGGGTGGGCAGGCCGGACTCGAGCAGCCCGCGGATCTGCTGGACCCGGTCGACGAGGTGCTCGCCGTAGTCGCGGTAGCCGTTGGGCCGCCGCTGCGGCGTGAGCAGGCCCTGCTCCTCGTAGTACCGCAGCAGGCGGGCGGGCGTCCCGGTGCGGGCGGCGAGCTCGCCGATGCGCATGTGTGACGTGCCTCCCTCGCGCTGGACCTTCACACTAGTGAGAGGGTCCGACCATGGCGAGCATGATTCTCGCCGTGCTGGCGGCGGCGCAGTTCCTGCTCGCCCTCGACTACTCCATCGTGTACGTCGCGCTGCCGGTCATCGCCCGCGACCTGGGCCTGCCGCTGGGGGCCGCGCAGTGGGTGGTGAGCGCCTACGCGGTCCCGTTCGCCGGGCTGCTGCTGGTCGGCGGGCGGCTCGCCGACCGGTTCGGGGCGGGCCGGCTGTTCCTGGTCGCCGTGCTGCTGTTCGGCCTGTCGTGCGCGGTCGCGGGCCTCGCGGGCGGCGGCACCGTGCTGCTGGCCGCGCGCGGGGTGCAGGGCCTGGCCGCGGCGCTGCTGCAGCCGGCGATCCTCGGGCTGATCGGCGCCCGGTTCCCGGCCGGCCCCGCGCGGACGCGGGCGCTGTCGGTGTGGGGCGCGGTCGGGGCGTCCGGGCTCGCGGCCGGTGTGGTGCTCGGGGGCCTGCTCACGGCGTACAGCTGGCGCTTGACGTTCTTCGTGAACGTCCCGGTGACGCTCGCGTGCGCGGCCGGTGCGGCCGTCTGGCTGCGGCCCGGGCAGCAGCGCCGCGCTCCGGGGGCTCCGCTCACCCGGACCCTCATCGCCACGACGACCACCGTCGCCCTCGCGCTGGGCCTCACCCTGGGCTCCGTCGCGCTGGTGGCCGCCGCGGTGCTGCTGGGCCTGACGCTCATCGGCCCGGTGGTGCGGCTGCGCCCGCGGGCGCTGCGGACCGGCTCGCTGGCCGCCGCCCTGTACATGGCCAGCGTCGGATCCGAGTTCTACGTGGTCACGCTGATGCTGCAGGACCGGGACGGGTATGCGCCGCCGGCCGCCGGGCTCGCGTTCCTGCCGCTCGCCGCGCTTGTCACAGTCGGCAGCTCGCTGACCGAGCGGCTGGTGAGGCGCTTCGGCCTGGCGCCGGCGCTCGGTGGGGCGTTCCTGGTGGCCGGCCTCGGCCTCGGCTGGCTCGCCGTCGCCTCCGACCTCGGCTACCCTGCCGGCGTCCTGCCCGGGCTGCTGGTCAGCGGGGCGGCCCACGGCGTGATCTACACGGCGATGTTCGTGCTCGGCGCGCGTGACGTGCCGGCCGAGCGGCAGTCGTCGGCCGGGGCCACGATGACGACCGCGCAGTACCTGGCCGGGGCGGTGGCCGTCGCGGCGCTCACGCTGCCGCTGCACGGCGGCGCGTACGCGGCCGCGTTCTGGCTCACCGCCGCGGCCGCGGTGGCCGGGGCGGCGTTGGTGCTCGGCCCGCGGATGTGGTCCGCTACCACGCATGGCTGAGCGCAACGACTGGGCGGCGATCGTCTCCCCCTGGCACCTCGACGAGTACATCCCGGGCTTTACGGTCCCGGTCGCGGCGGCCGCGACGATCCGCCCCGACCTCCCCGACGGGCCCGTCCCCGATCGGATGAGCCTCCTGCACCGGGCGGTGGCCGAGGCCGTGGCGAGGGTCGAGCGGCCGCTGCTGCTGGCCGGCGACTGCCCGACCGCCCGCGCCGCCCTCGCCGGGCTGCAGCGGCGCCACCGTGACCCGGCCGTGCTGTGGCTTGACGCTCACGGCGACTTCAACACCCCGGCCATCACGACAAGCGGCTACCTCGGTGGCATGGCCATCGCGATGCTGACGGGCCGGACGCCCGGCCTGTTCGCCGACCCGCTCGACCTGCGCCCGGTGCCCGACGCCGGCGTGATCCTCGCCGACGCCCGCGATCTCGACCCGGCCGAGCGCGACGCCCTGACCGCCAGCGGAGTCCAGCGCGTCGCGGCCGACCCGGCCGCGATCACCGCCGCGCTCGCCGGGCTCGGCGGCCGGCCGGTGTACGTGCACATCGACATCGACATCGTCGACGGGGCCGAGCTGCCCGGGCTGCGCTTCCCCTCCGGCCCGGGCCCCTCCCTCGCGCAGATCGAGGCGTGCCTGACCGCCGCCTGCTCCGCCGCCGACGTGGTGGGCGCCGGCATCGCCTGCGCCTGGCTCCCCGCGCACGCCGGCGACCCGGGCACCCGCGACGCGATCGGCCGGCTCATCGGGGCCCTCGGTTAGTGGTAGCCGTACCGGTGGCGCAGGGGGACGGTGACCGCGCCGGTGAGGTACCGGTGGCGGGTCGCCATGCCCGTCGTCCACTCGTCGTCCAGGCGCAGGGCGACCGGGCCCGTGTGGAAGCGCATCGGGTTGCCGGAGACCTGGTGCGTGCGGGGGACGAAGACCTCGCCGCGGTCGCCCAGGGGCAGGGCGGCCGCGGGCACGCCGCTGAGCTTCGTGATGGCGGCCAGGGTGCCGGCCGGGTCGGCGATCAGGTCCTCGTAGCGGAAGCGTAGGTACGGGCGGCCGGTCCGGGTGGCGATGCGCTCGGTCGCCAGGTTCCAGGCCGACCAGTACAGCGCCGTGGCGCCCGGGTGCATGCGGGGCATCTGGGCGTCGCCCGGGGCGTCGGGGTCGGCGCGGTGGCGCTGCCAGGAGTACGCGACCGCGCGGGGGTCGCGCACGATGTGGGCCACGCGCACGTCGAGGGCCGGGCCCTGCAGGAGCGCGGTGAGGTACGACGGGAACTTCGACGAGTCGACGACCACCTCGGCCCCGCTGACCCGGGCGACCGCGCGGTAGAGCCGCTCCAGGGTCTGGTAGTACCAGAGCATGGCGTCGGCGTCGGGCGGGCTGGCCGGCTTGAGCAGCAGGCCGGGCAGGTGCCGGGTCCGGAACCGGCGGGAGGCGGCGTCGAGGGCCCGCGCGGTCGCGTCGTCGGGCAGGCCGCCGAACGTCTCGCCGAGGACGTCGACCCAGAACTCGCACGACCGCAGCGGGGTGCCGCAGCTGCAGCGCCGGTTCTGCAGCAGGCCGCGCTCCCAGAGGAACTTGATCTCACCGACGCCGACCAGGCCCGGGACCTGGTCGAGCAGGCGCTCGGCGAGCGTACTGCCGCTGCGCCCCCACCCGGCCAGGTAGAGCACACGGGTCGTCGAGCTCGGGTCGCTGTGCACCTTGACTCAACGGCCGACATGTCCGGTTAGTTACTGAAATATGCAGGTCCGGGGCGATCGAGGACACATGTGTTCTGCATCGTTCGACGTAGTAGTGGATCGCCGGAGGGCGGATGATCGGAGCTCACGTCGATGTGAGGAGGCGGTCTGCATGACCGGTCTGCCGGAGGAGACGCTGACCCGGGCCGTGGTGTTCGCCGTCGCCCTGGTCGCGCTGTTCGTCGGCCACAACCTCGGCGACCACGTCTTCCAGACCGACCGCCAGGCCGGACTCAAGGCGGGCCCCGGCGGCGCCGCGTGGCGGGCCATGGCCGGGCACCTGCTGGGCTACCACGTCACGGTCCTCGCGGTGCTGCTGCTCACCGCCGGCGTGCTCCGGCTGCCGCTGTCCCCCCTCGGGGTCGTCGCCGGCCTGGTGTTCTCGGCCGTCACCCACGGGCTGCTCGACCGGCGATGGCCGGTGCGGGCCGTGCTGAAGGCCACCCGCTCGCCGCAGTTCGCCGAGACCCAGTCGCCCGTCTGCGGCATGTACGTCGCCGACCAGGCGCTGCACCAGCTGTTCCTGCTCATCGCCGCCCTGATGATCGCCGCAATCTAGGGTGCAGCGGCCGGGCCGGTCCGCGCGTGACATAGACATGCCGGAGCCGCCCTGTGACGACGCAGACTCCTCAGCTTCACGCTTCGCCGAGTTCTACGGCGCGCACTTCCAGCGCATCGCCGTGCAGCTCTACGCCTACCTCGGCGACCACGCCGAGGCCCAGGACCTCGCCCAGGAGGCGTTCTGCCGGGCGCTCGAGCAGTGGCCGCGGATCTCGCGGTACTCCGACCCCGCCGGCTGGGTCCGCCGGGTCGCCTGGAACCTGGCGACGAGCCGCCTGCGTCGCCTGCGCACCGCGATCGGCTTCCTGGCCCGGCAGCGCGAGCAGCACGTCGACGGCCCGACCCCGGACCGGGTGGCGCTCGTGACCGCCCTCGCCGGCCTGCCCGCGGCCCAGCGGCGCGCGCTTGTCCTGCATCACCTGGCCGGGCTCGGCGTCGCCGAGATCGCCGAGCAGGAGGCCGTCGCCGAGGGCACCGTGCGCTCCTGGCTCACCCGCGGCCGGGCCCGGCTGGCCGCCCAGCTGACAGTGGAGGTGTGGCATGCCTGACGCGCGGATAGCGGACGAGTTCGCGCGGTTCGCCGACGAGTTCACGGGCTCGTTCCGGCCGGTGCCGGTGGAGTCCATGCCCCGCTGGCGGCGGCACAAGCGGCGCGCGGCGCTGTGGATGGGCGGGCTGGCGGCGGCGCTCGTCGCGGCGCTGTCGCTCAACGCGCTGCAGCCCGGGGCCGGCGGCGAGCGGCCGCTGTGGACGGATCGGGCGGTCCACCTGGAGGGCGCGCACGGCGAGCTGCACGTCCAGTTCGCCGACCGGTGGCACGGCTGGGCGCTGGCCGGCGCCTGCCGCGCGGGGAACATCTGCGACTACGTCCTGGGCCGCACCACCGACGGCGGCCGCACGTGGACCCGGGTGGACCTGTCCCGGGTGCCGTACCAGGGGCGGCCGGTGCTCGCGGTCCGGGGACCCGACCGGATCATCTTCGGCGTGACGGGCCCCACTGACGACCTGTGGGAGTCCACCGATGCCGGGCAGACGTTCCACCGCCCCACCGGCGACGCCATGGGTATCTTCCCGGCGCTGCCGCCCGACACCGTGACCGGGGCCGACCACACGGCGTGGAAGATCGTCCGTGAGGGCCTCGACAGCTATGCGTCGTACTCCGCGGACGGCGGCGCCACCTGGCGGGTGCTGCGCCCCGCCCTGGGCACCGGGGCCACCCTGCGCCTCTCCCCCAACGGCCGCGACGCCTGGGCGTTCGCGAGCAACCCGACGCGGGTCTGGCGCCTCGAGCGCGACGCCGCCTACGCCGAGCCCGACTTCCCCATCTCGGCGAGCCCGGACGGGATCGGCCCACTCAACGGCGGCGGGCTGCTGGCGCTGGTCCCCGGCCAGGGCGTCGGCGTCTGGCGCGGCGGGCACTTCGCGCCGTTGCCGAGGCCACTGCGGGACGCCGAGCCGTCGATGGTGCTGCCGGACGGCGCGATCGCGCTGGTCCTCGACGGCACATTGATCGTCGGCCGCGAGGAGGGGGACTGGATCCGCTACGTCCAAGGGTGACCGGGCACACAGTTGAACGTGTTCAAGTTACGGGTTACCGTCGACCTCGAACTGAACGCGTTCAAATTCCTGGGAGGCCGGTATGGACCTCAAACTCATCACCTACCTGATCTACCTCGCGGTCAGCGGGCTGCTCACGGTGTGGGTCGCCCGCACGCTGTTCCGCAACGGCCAGGTGTTCCTGGACGACGCCTTCGCCGACGAGCGGCTGGCCGAGTCGGTCAACCACCTGCTGGTGGTCGGGTTCTACCTGCTGAACCTGGGCTACATCGCCATCGCCATGAAGACCGCCGACACCATCCTGACCGGCAGCGGGGCGATGGAGACGCTGGCCTGGAAGCTCGGCCTGGTCCTGCTCGTGCTGGGCGGCGTGCACTTCGGCAACCTCTTCGTGCTCGGCCGCTTCCGCCGGCGGCGGCTGCTGGAGCAGGCGGCGCCGCCGGTCGAGCCGACCCGGACACTGAGCTCGCCGCCGCGATGATCACCAGGCTCACGGTGCTGTTCGACGACGGCTGCCGGCTGTGCCGCACGGCGAAATCGTGGCTCGCCGGCCGAGCCCAGATCGTCCCGCTCGAGTTCGTCGCGGCGGGATCGGACGAGGCGCGCCGCCGGTATCCGGCGCTCGATCCGGCCGACACCCTGGCCGACATCACGGTGGTCGCCGACGACGGCGGCGTGTACACCGGGGATGCGGCCTGGCTGGTCTGCCTGTGGGCGCTCGATGGCTATCGGGGGCTGGCGGCGCGCCTCGCCCAGCCGCACCTGCGGCCCGTCGCCCGCCGGGTGGCGCAGTCGGCCGGGTCCCTGCGAGGCCGGGGCGGGCCGATCGAGCCTCCGCCGGCGTGGCCCGGGTCGCCTGATCGCTATCGTCAGGACTGTGGTGACTCCTGCGGTACCTGACAGCGCCCCCGAGACCAGCCGGGGCGAGCAGACGCGCAAGCTGATCGTCGACACGGCGGTGCGGCTGTTTCGCGACCAGGGGTACGACAGGACCACCATGCGGGGCATCGCGCAGGAGGCCGGCGTCTCGGTCGGCAACGCCTACTACTACTTTCCCTCCAAGGATCACCTGGTCCAGCAGTTCTACGCGACAGTCCAGGAGGACGCCGCGGCCGCGAGCGCCGAGCGGCTGGCGCAGCCGGGGCCGTTCGACGAGCGGCTGCGGGTGGCGCTCACGGCGATGTTCGACGTGATGACGCCGTACCACGCCTTCGCCGGCAAGTTCATCAAGACCGCCGTGGAGCCGGGGTCGGCGCTGAGCCCGTTCAGCGCCGAGTCGGCCCCGGCCCGGGAGCGGTCGATCACGGTCCTGCGCAGCGTGGTCGAGGGCGCCACCACGAAGATCGACGCGGAGCTCCGGGCCGACCTGCCGGAGCTGCTCTGGCTGGCCGAGATGGGCATCACGCTCTACTGGGTGCACGACACCTCACCCGGCCAGGCGAAGACCCGGCTGCTCATCGACCGGGCGGTGCCACTGGTGGACCGGCTGGTCGGGCTGGCCCGCGTGCCCGGCTTCAAATCCGTCACCCGCGAGGCGCTCAAGCTGTACCGCCTGCTGCGCTGATCACGCCCGCCGTAGTCATTCGGTAACCATTTGTTCAACTCCAGCGTTCGCCGAAGCGCGGATCCCGAGGTAGCGTCGGCTCCCATGGCGACCTTGCAGGGCATCCGCAGGGCCGACCACGACGCGGTCATCGCCGATCTGGAGCAGGCCGAGGGCTACATTGCATCGATCTGCTTCAAGACCGGCCCACCCGCGGCGGTCGGTGTCGAGCTCGAGTTCACCGTGCACCATCGCGACGATCCGGCGGCCCCGCTGGATCATCAGCGGCTCTGTCAAGCCCTCGGCGACCACGCGCCGCCGACCTTGCGGGCCGACTCCCCCGCGCTGCCACTGCGCCACGGCAGCGGCGTCACCCTCGAACCCGGCGGCCAGGTCGAGATCTCCAGCCGCCCCCACCCGTCGCTGACCGCCCTGCACGGGGCCGTAGGCGCCGAGATCGAGCAGCTCACCGCCCTGCTCGCCCGGACCGGACTGGTCCTGGGCGACTTCGGGGCCGACGCCCACCGGGCACCCCGGCGGCTGCTGCGCACTCCCCGGTACGACGCCATGGAGGCGGCTTTCAGCCGTCGCGGCGACGCCGGAACGGTCATGATGTGCTCGACGGCCGGCCTGCAGGTCTGCCTCGACCCCGGCCCCGCCGACGAGCTCGCCGCGCGCTGGGCCGCCGTCCACGAGCTCGGCCCGCCGCTCATGGCCCTGTTCGCCAACGCCGGCCGGCTCGCCGGTGCCGAGTCCGGCTGGGCCTCGGCCCGGCAGCGGGCGTGGCACGGCATCGACCCGTCCCGCACCCGCGCCGCCGGCCCCGGGCCCGACCCGGCCGCCGACTGGACCGCGTACGCCCTGGACGCCGAGGTCCTGTGCGTGCGCCGCGACGACGGGGCGTGGGGCACCCCGGCCGGGGTGACGTTCGCCGACTGGGTCCGCGGCGCGCTGGGGCCGCGGCCGACCTTCGCCGACCTGGACTACCACCTCAGCACCCTCTTCCCGCCGGTCCGCCCGCGCGGGTACCTGGAGATCCGCTACCTCGACACCCAGCCCGGGCGCCACTGGTTCGCGCCCGCCGCGCTGCTGACCGCCCTGCTCGCCGACCCCGCCACCGTGGCGCGGGCCCGCGAGCTGTGCGCGCCGGCCGCCGGGCGCTGGGTGGAGGCGGCCCGCGACGGGATGGCCGACCCGGTCCTCGCCGGGGTCGCCCGGGCCGTGCGCGAGCTGGCGCTCGACCGGCTGGATCTGCCACCGCACCTGCTCGCCGACGTCGTCGAAGGGAGTACACGCAATGACTGACCTGCGGGAGCGCGTCGCGCGCGAACTACTGAGGACCCGGCAGCGCTCCACCGTGCTCACCGAGGCGGTGGACGACGGCGACCTGATCCGCCAGCACTCGCCGCTCATGTCGCCGCTCGTGTGGGACCTGGCGCACATCGGCAACCAGGAGGAGCTGTGGCTGGTGCGCGACGTCGGCGGCCGCGACCCGGTCCGGGCCGACATCGACCACCTCTACGACGCCTTCAAGCACGCCCGCCGGGACCGGCCGGCGCTGCCGCTGCTCAGCCCGCGGGAGGCGCGGGCCTACGTGGCGACCGTGCGCGACAAGGTGTTCGACGTGCTCGAGCGGGTACCCCTGGAGGGTAATCGGCTCACGGAGCACGCCTTCGCCTTCGGGATGATCGTGCAGCACGAGCAGCAGCACGACGAGACGATGCTGGCCACGCACCAGCTGCGCGCCGGCGACCCCGTGCTGGCCGCGGCCCCACCCCCGCCGTCCACTGTGGACGTTTCCGGGGAGGTACTGGTGCCGGGCGGGCCGTTCACGATGGGGACGTCGACCGAGCCGTGGGCCCTCGACAACGAGCGGCCCGCGCACCTGGTCGACGTGCCGGCGTTCTTCATCGACCGGGCGCCGGTGACAAACGCGCAGTACGCCGCGTTCCTGGACGAGACCGGCGCCGAGCCGCCGCTGCACTGGAGCCGGGACCCGGGCGGCTGGCTGGCCACCGCATTCGGGCGCACCGCGCCGATCGTGCCCGACGCGCCTGTCGTGCACGTGTCGTTCCCCGAGGCCAAGGCGTATGCCGAGTGGGCCGGGCGGCGGCTGCCGACCGAGGCCGAGTGGGAGAAGGCGGCCCGCTGGGACCCGGCGACCGGGCGTTCGCGGCGCTACCCGTGGGGCGACGAGGACCCCGAGCCGCACCACGCCAACCTGGGCCAGCGCCACCTCGCCCCGGCCCCCGTCGGCGCCTACCCGGCCGGCGCCTCGCCCCTGGGCGTGCACCAGCTCATCGGCGACGTCTGGGAGTGGGTCGACAGCGACTTCACGCCCTACCCCGGGTTCGCCGCCTTCCCGTACCGCGAGTACTCCGAGGTGTTCTTCGGCCCCGACTACAAGATCCTGCGCGGCGGCTCGTTCGGCACCGACGCGGCCGCCTGCCGCGGCACGTTCCGCAACTGGGACTACCCGATCCGCCGGCAGATCTTCAGCGGCTTCCGCACGGCGCGCGACAGGTCCCCCGGGGAGCTCGCCTAGTGTGCCGGCACCTGGCGTACCTGGGGCCGCCGATCCCCTTGGCGGACCTGCTCTTCACACCCCCGCACTCCCTGGAGCGCCAGTCCTGGGCGCCCCGGGACATGCGCGGCGGCGGGACCATCAACGCCGACGGCTTCGGGGTCGGCTGGTTCCAGGCGCAAGAGCCTGTGCCGCTTCGGTACCGCCGCAGCGCCGCACTGTGGACCGACAGCACACTGCCACAGCTCGCGGCCGCGACGCGCTCCGGCTGCGTCCTGGCCGCGGTCCGCTCGGCGACCGTCGGCATGCCGGTCGTGGAGACGGCCGCGGCCCCCTTCACCGAGGACCGCTGGCTGTTCTCCCACAACGGCAAGGTCACCGGCTGGCCGGACAGCGTGGCCGCGCTCGCCGCCGCGCTGCCGGTCCGCGACCTGCTCACGCTCGACGCCCCCACCGACAGCGCGCTGCTGTGGGCCCTGGTCCGCGACCGGCTGCGGGCCGGCCTCGAGCCCGGGAAGGCCCTGGCGGAGGTCGTGACCGCGGTCCGGGCCGCCGCGCCCGGGTCCCGGCTCAACCTCCTGCTCACCGACGGCGAGTCGATCGCCGCCACCACGGCCGGGCACTCCCTGTCGTACCTGGCCACCGGAGACGGCGCCGTGCTGGTCGCCTCCGAGCCCCTGACTCCCGACGCGGCCTGGACGGCCGTACCCGACCTGTCCCTGCTCGTCGCGGCCCCGTCGGCCGTGGCGGTCATCGCACTGGAAGGCCAGACCTCGTGACGCTGCCCGACCTCGAGCTCGACATCCACCTGACCGACGCCGACCTGGCCGCCGCGCTGCGCTCGGACGCGCGCACCGGCCTGACCGCCACGCCGAAACACCTGCCGCCGAAGTACTTCTACGACGCCCGCGGCAGCGAGCTGTTCGAGGAGATCACCCGGCTGCACGAGTACTACCCCACCCGGGCCGAGCGCGAGATCCTGGCCGAGCGGGCCGGGGCCATCGCGAGGCGCACCGGGGCCAAGACGCTCATCGAGCTCGGCTCCGGCTCCTCGGAGAAGACCCGGCTGCTGCTGGACGCCCTGCGCGAGCACGGCACCCTGGCCTCCTTCACCCCGCTCGACGTCTCCGCGGCGGCGCTTCGCGGCGCCCTGAGCGACCTGCGCCGCGAATACCCGGACCTGCACCTGCAGGGCATCGTCGCCGACTTCGTGCACTCCCTCGACGTCCTGCCCGAGGCCGGCACCCGCCTGGTCGCCTTCCTGGGCGGCACGATCGGCAACTTCACGCCCGCCGAGCGGGCCCCGTTCCTGGCCGCCCTGCGCGCCCGCCTCTCCCCCGGCGAGTTCCTGCTGCTCGGTGCCGACCTCGTGAAGAGCCCCGCCGTCCTGATACCGGCCTACGACGACGAGTCCGGCGTCACCGCCGAGTTCAACCGCAATGTCCTGCACGTCCTCAACCGCGAGCTGGGCGCCCACTTCGACCCGGCGCTGTTCGCCCACGTCGCCCGGTGGGACGCGGCGAACGAGTGGATCGAGATGCGCCTCCGCGCGCTGGTGCCGATGACCGTGCCGATCGACGCCCTCGACCTCACCGTGTCGTTCGCGGAGGGCGAGGAGCTGCGCACCGAGGTGTCGGCCAAGTTCCGCCGGGAGGGTCTGACGGCCGAGCTGGCGGCGGCCGGGTTCGCGGTCCGCGACTGGTGGACCGACGCCGCGGGGCGGTTCGCGCTGACGCTGGCGACGGCGGCCTGAGCCGAGCGGGGTGCAGGGGCGCGCAGCCCCCGGCCAGGCGGGAGCGGAGCCGCCCCGGCACCGGCCGCCGCGACGTATCGGGAATTCCGGATGTGCCGGTTTCGCTGACGGCGGCCCGGGGATCTCGTTTCAGCGGCGCGTCAGGGCGCTCGGCGAAGGTATGGATCGGCGGACCCCGCCGTGATCGGACCGGAGTGCGAGAGCCGAGAGGATGACCACAATGCGCAACCAATGGGCCGGACCGACCCGTTGACGACCCTGACGGTGCGGGCCTCAGCCACCCGCCCGTCCCGCCCCGCTCACCGGGCCCCGGCGGCCCGCAGGCGGAGGCGCTTCGAAGCCGCGGCGGCATTGCGGCGCTGGCGGTCGGCATCCGCGGCCAGCGCCGCGACGCCCTCGTCGGTCAGGCGGTAATAGCGGCGGTGCCGGCCGTCGACGACCTCGGAGCCCTCGGGCTCCACGAGGCCCTCGGCGGTGAGCCGGTCGAGGGCGGCGTAGAGCGTCCCGGCCGGCAGGACGACCCGGCCTCCGGAGAGCTCGCCGACCTCCTGGATCACGGCGTACCCGTGCATGGGCCGCACCGCCAGCGCGGTCAGGATCAGGAACGTCGGCTCCCGCATCGGGGTCATACCGATCTTTATACGGCCATTTGCCGACATCAGGGGGCCCGGTGGCGTGCCCTTCCGGCGGACGGGTCGGCGAACTCGACCTGACGCGGGCCCGGCTGTCGCGGGATGTGGCCGGTCGGCTGCGCTGCGTGCGCACCGGAGCGCCCGTCGGCCCAGGGGTCGGGCGCGGCGTACTGGCTGAACGGGCTGCCGGCGGGCGCCGGGTAGCCGTGGTGCATGGCGGCGTACGAGGTCGGCGGATACGGCCGGAAGCCGCCGGGGCCGCCGTACTCGCGCGCGGCCGGGTGCGGGCGGTAGCCGGCGTAGGCGCTGCGCCGGCGGTGGCCGGTGACCACGTGGCGGACGGTGCCGAGCACGCCGATGAGCAGCAGGGCGAGCGGGGCCAGAAAGGCGAACACGCTCACGTACACGGTGCCGCCGAACATCATGAACTTCGCCGCCGCGACCGCGATCACGCCACCGACGATGAGCGACACGGCCCGGTACAGCGGCGCGTTGCCCGGCAGGAAGGCCGCCGCGAACACCGCGAGGCCGATGACGAGGTACACCAGCGCGACGACGCCGGGGTCACCCTCGAAGAGGTTGTGCAACAGACCTTCGCTCACCGAACTCCTCCGCCACCTGCAAGCAACCGTTCCGCAACCACGGTAGGCGAGCGATCATGCGCGCACTGTCATGAGATCGGGCCGGGGCCCGGCGCGACCGGATGACACGGCCGGCCCGTCGCGCGGGCGTTGCGACGCCGATGGGGGTGATCCGGGTTGCGGCCGCCGGAAATCTGTCCGGCACCACACACGGGCGAGGGCGGTGCGTGGTGGCGAGATCCTTCGGGTACACAATGGTGCATGACCGCCGCGCCCCCCGTCGTTGCCAACCGTTATCGTCTGCTCGAGCCACTCGGTGTCGGTGGCATGGGGCGGGTGTGGCGCGCCCGCGACGAGACGCTGCATCGCGATGTCGCGGTCAAACAGATCATCCTGCCGCCGGAGCTGCTGGACACCGCCCGGGACGTGGCAATGGAGCGGACGCTGCGCGAGGCGCGGGCGGCGGCACGGCTGAGCCACCCCAACGTGGTGCGGGTCTACGACGTGCTGGCCGCCGAGGGGCAGCCGTGGCTGGTCATGGAGTACGTGCGGTCCCGCTCGCTCGATCAGGTGATTCGCGAGGACGGGCCGCTGCCGCCGCGGCGGGTGGCGGAGATCGGTCTGGCCGTGCTCGATGCGCTGCGGGCGGCCCAGAAGGTCGGCGTCGACCACCGCGACATCAAGCCCGGCAACGTCCTGCTGGCCGAGGACGGCCGCGTCGTGCTGACCGACTTCGGCATCGCCCGGGTCGAGGGCGAGGGCCACGTGACCCGCACCGGCCTGGTGCTCGGCTCCCCGGAGTTCATCGCCCCGGAGCGGGCCCGCGAGGGCATCGCCGGCCCGGCCAGCGACCTGTGGTCGCTGGGCGCCACCCTCTACACGGCGGTCGAGGGCCGCTCCCCGTTCGGCCGCGGCTCCGCGATGGAGACCCTGTCCGCCCTCGCCTCCGAGGAGGCCGACCCGCCGCAGCGCGCGGGTGCCCTCACCCCGGTGCTGCGCGCCCTGCTGCGCAAGGACCCGAGGGCCCGGGCCAACTTCGTGCAGACCGACGAGCTGCTGCGCAAGGCCCTGATCCAGCGGGAGCCGGCGAAGAAGAAGCGCTCGTGGCTCAGCGGCTGGGGGCGCACCGAGCCCGCGGCCCCGGCGGTTCCGGCCCAGCGCACACCGCGCACCCGGCCGGAGCCGGTCGCGCTGTCCGGGGCCGGCTCCGGCGAGACGGCCAAGCCCGCCGCACCGCCGGGTCGAGGGGCTCCGCCGTCGGGAGCGCCGGGGGCCGCGACGGCCGGCGGGTCGGCGGCCGGGACAGTGGCCGGGGCGTCGGCTGCGGCGTCGGCTCCGGCCGTGGTGCGGGGCCACGCGGTAGTGCCGGCCCCGGCACCGGCCCAGACGCCACCGCCGGCCTGGCCACCGGTGCCCGACGAGGAGCCGGCGAGCGCCGGGATCTCCGGGAAGTCGGGCATCATCGAGGGTCCGATCTTCGGCACGGCGACGGCGGACGAGCTCGACCCCGACACCGAGTCGCAGACCGAACCCGCGAGCGCGACCGACGCCGAGGTCGCGACCGCGGCCGATGCGGGGATTGCGACCGACACCGAGCCCGCGAGCGCGACCGATGCCGGGGTCACGGCCGATGCCGGGGTCGCGACCGGCACCGAGCACGTCGCCGGGCGCGCTGACGAGGCCGCTGACACGGGCGCGGATGACAGCGCGAACGCGGTCGCGGACGACACGGAAGCCGAAACCGCCGTCGACGCGGCGCCTGCTGTGGAGGACGAGCCCGAGCCGGTGGCCGCGGCCGAGGAAGCAGCAGCCGAGCCGGAGCCCACGACGGAGCCGCAGCCGGTCACCGCGGTCGTCCCGGAGCCGCTCACCGAGCCCGAGCCCGAGCCGGTCACGGCGGTCGTGCCCGAGCCGGTCACCGCACCCGAGCCCGAGCCGGTCACCGCGGCCGAGCCGGAGCCGGTCACCGCAGTCGAGCCCGAGCCGGTCATCGCGGCCGAGCCGGAGCCGGTCACCGCAGTCGAGCCCGAGCCGGTCATCGCGGCCGAGCCGGAGCCGGTCACCGCAGTCGAGCCCGAGCCGGTCATCGCGGCCGAGCCGGCTACCGAGCGGCGGGCGGCGGCGGCCGGGGCGTTTGCGGCGGCACCGGCACCGGCGCCGGTCGAGCGGCCGGAGCGGGCGGCGGCTGGAGCGCCCCGGGCGGCGGGGCAGGCGGCCGTGGTGACGCGGCCGCGGCAGGCCGATGCGCAGAAGCGGCGGCGCAACATCGTCGCCGGTGCGGTCGCCGCCGTGCTCGTGGCGGCGGTGCTCGTGTGGGTGGCGGTGCGGTCGGACGACGACGGGAGTGTCCCGACGGCGGGCAGCACCGGTGCGGCGCAGACCACGGCGGCCGGGGCGGCGCCCGCGCCCAGCTCGGCCGGGCCCACCTCGGCCGCGGCGACCGGCGGGGCGAGCAGCGCGCCGGCCGACAACCAGCCGAGCGCGACGCCGACCCAGCAGCAGCAACAGCAGCCGCAGAACGCCGGCACCGCCTCGGGCACGCTCCCGCCGCTGCCGGCGGGCTGGCACGACTACACGGACCCGACCGGGTTCAAGGTGTACGTCCCCGACGGCTGGAACCGGTCAGTCGACGACGGCATCGTGTATTTCCGGGGCAACGGCCGCTCGCTCGGCATCGACCAGTCGGACAAACCGAAGATGGACCCGGTGGCGGACTGGCGCGCGCAGGAGGGGCAGCGGGCCAACACGTACTACAAGAACTACACCGGCCTGCGTATCGACAAGGTCGACAACTACTTCATCGTCGCGGCCGACTGGGAGTTCCTCTACGGCAGTAACCCCAACGCCCGCCAGCACGTGAACAACCGGGGTCTGGTGTCCTCGCCCCACCAGGCGTACGGCATCTGGTGGTCGACCCCGGAAGGCGACTGGAACAACGCACACTCGGACCTCGACCTGGTCTTCGCCAGCTTCCGGCCGAAGCCGTGACCGCCGAGACGGAGCCGCAGCGGTGAGCGCCTGGATGGAGCTGCCGTCCGGCCGGCGGATTCGCGGCCGCGGCCTGCGCGAGCGGGGCGAGCCGGTGCCGCCCCCGCAGTTCGGCCTGTATCTGCTGGGCAAGCCGCCCCCGCCGTTCGCGTGGGAGTCGACCTGGGTGCGCTGGCCCGACTTCTGGCTGCCCACGGACCGGGAGGCCGCCGCGGCGGCGTTCGCGGCGGCATGGCGGCGGGCCGAGCACGAGGCGGTCGAGGTCGCCTGCGGCGGCGGGCGCGGCCGGACCGGCACTGCCCTGGCCTGCATCGCGATCCTTGACGGCGTCCCGGCGCAGGAGGCCGTCGCCTACGTGCGCCGGCATTACTACCACGGGGCCGTCGAGACCCCGTGGCAGAAGCGCTACGTGCGGGAGTTCAGTTCGCCGTCGTGATGAGCATCGCCGGGGCCCGGCGACGGACCGCTATGCGGGCGGCGGCGGAGGGGTCGCTGCTCGGCGCCTGATCGGCGTGAAGAGCGCGGCCAGCGCGGTGATCGTGACGGCGGCTCCGGCCACCGCAAGCGTCAGCGGTACCCCCAGCTGCTTCGCCGAGAACGTGAGCGCCGCATCGCCGGCGGGTGCGAGCACGAGCTGCAGTGTCCAGAACGCCGCAGTGACGCGGCCGAGCAGATGGCCGGGCGTCACCTCCTGGCGCAGCGACACCGAGGAGATCCCCGCGATCCCGGTGCACAGCGTGACCGCCGCCGCGAGCACCGCGATCAAGGGCACGTTCGACGCCAGCCCGATCCCGGCCACCAGGAGCCCGCACAGGCCGAACGCGCCGATCCAGGTCGCGCCGAACCCGGCCCGGCGGCGCAGCGGGGCGACGGCGGCCGCGGCGAGCGTCGAGCCCAGCACGCCGGCCGTCAGCACCAGGCCGATCACCGCGTCGGACTGCCCGAGCCCGCGCATCAGGTGGTAGACGACGACGTCGTTGAGGCTCGAGGTGAAGAAGATGAGCACGGCCAGGAGCACCGTCAGCGGCAGCATCACCGGGTGCCGGCGGATGAACCGCACCCCGGCGCCGAGGCCGCGCTCGGTGCCCTCGGTGGCCGGCCGCCGGATGCGGATGAGCAGCAGCCCGACCGCGGAGAGCAGGAACGACACGGCGTCCAGGCCGATCGCCGCGACCGGGCCGGCCCCCTGGGAGAGGACACCGGCGACCGCGGGGCCGGCCAGGTACGCCACCGAGTACGACCCGTACAGCAGCCCGTTGGCCTCGGCGATCCGGTCGGCCGGGACCAGCGCGGGCACGACCGCGACGTAGGTGACCTGGAAGACCATCGCGAACACCGCGGCGGCCGGGAGCACCAGGAACAGCAGCCAGGGCTGTGGCCCGGCGAGCCAGGCCAGCGGGATGGAGCCCAGCAGCACGAACCGGGCCAGGTCGCACATGCGCAGGACGGTGCGGCGGTCGAAGCGGTCGGCGACGACCCCGGCGACGACCCCGGTGAGCAGGGTGGCCACCGCCGACAGCGCCCGGATCCAGCCGAGGTCGGTGATGGATATCGCGCCCGTGCGCATGAGCAGGGGCACGGCGGCGAAGGTGAGCGCGTCGCCGAACGCGGACAGCGTCTGCACCCCGAGCAGCACCAGGAAGTCGCGGCTCCGCCAGAGGCCGCTCACCGGTGCAGCAGCGGCACGATCACATGGCGCGGCACATCGAGCAGGCGCGCGTCGAGATACTCGGGCCGCCCGACCAGCTCGGCGGCGCGTGCCGCGGCGGCGGCGCGGGGCAGGCCCGTGCGCACCAGAGCCTCGCGCAGGACGTTGCCGAGCTTGCCGTGCGCGTGGGTCAGCAGCCAGCCGGCGACGCCGTCCTCGCCGGCCGGGCGCAGGGTGGCCTCGACCGTCGCCTGTTTCGGGCCGGGCGTGCTGCGGCGCAGGCGCAGGTCGTACTTCGCCCCGATCAGCTCGCGCAGCGCGGTCTGGCCGGCCTCGTCGCGCAGATCGGGGTGCTGGTTGGGCACGAGCAGCGTGACCTTCGCGACGTTGACGGCCAGCAGCACCCGGGCCAGCCACGCGCCGGGGTCGCCGGACAGGTCGACGGTGAGCTCGTCCGCCCGGAGCGGGCCGCCGCCGAGGATGCGGGCCGGCCCGCGGGCCGCGGCGCCCTCCAGCGACTGCTCGCCGTGGGTGTAGATGTTGGCCGAGCCGGCCAGCCGGTCGAGGCGGCGGTCGAGGATCTGCCAGGTGTGCTGGGTGGGGCGGCAGACGTAGAGGTCGCTGGCGCTGCCGACCGCCTGGGCGCCGTGGTACCGGTTGAACGCCGGCAGCATCGCCTCGATCACGAGGTCCAGGTCGAGCACCGCCCGCTGCACCTTGAGGCCGAGGGCCGGGGTGAGCGGGCTGAAACCGTAGGCCATCACGAGCCGCCCGTTGGCGCGGTCGCGCAGCGCCTGGGCCCCGCGGCCGAGGAACAGCTGGACGCCCTCGGGCGTGTAGGGCGGGTCGGTGAAGATCAGGTCGGCGCTCCCGGCGACCGCGGGCGGGAGGCCGAAGCGCAGGTCGGCCTGGTAGCAGGCGATGCCGGCGCCCTGGCCGTCGATGTAGGCCAGGAGCCGCTCGTCGACGTCGACGACGGTGACCTCGGTGTCCGGGCACGCCCGGCGCAGCGCGAGCGACGTGAGGTCGTGGTCGCCGATGCAGACCACGCGCGCGCCGGCCAGGTCGTAGGTGGTGGCCAGCCACCGGGCCCGGCGCTCGGCCGTTTCGGCGGTGGCGGCGACGTGGTCGAGGGCCTGGTCCGGGGCGGGCGCGGCGGCGATGAGCGCCGCCATCCCGTCCACCCGGGGCTCGTCGGGCAGGCGGTGCAGGGCCAGACGGTCGGAGTACACGGGCGAGATCAGGGGGTTGAGAAAGATCTTGCCGCGCTCTTCGCGCACGTCGGGGCCGGCCGCCCGCAGCAGCGCCTCGACGCTGCGGCGCGGGACGGCGTGGTCGCGGACGAGGTCGTCGAGGGTGGTCGGCCCCGCGGCGAGGGCGGCGATCACCTCACGCAGCCGGCGGCCCGCGATCCCGGATGCTGAGACGGCGGCGGCCACCGCATCGATCCCCCCGGGCTCCACCGGGGCACCTTACCATCGCCACAGCTCGTGATCCGAGCCGAACACAGTGTGACTTGACAGTTAAAAGTTAACCCGTAGTAACGGCCTGGTGGGATCGAGATCTACAGAGCGCAAGATTTCTCGCATGTTTCCACGCCCGAAGTACAGGGTGGGGGCGAGGGTGAAGTTAGGGCATCGACTCTTGTCCAACTCTTTCGATATGTGTGATCGTCACCGCATCGCTGCAAGTCGATGCGGATGCCGGGCCTTCGTACGGCGCGCACAGGGCCCCCAGACACTTCGACGAGCACGTGACCTCCGTTGGTTCCGGCCCACCCCGTCAAACATTCCCCGGTGAGGTTGGGTCGTTGCTGAAAGAAGGCACCCTTTGAAGCTCTCCCCACGGTTCGCTACAGCGGCCGGAGTGTTCGCGGTCGGGCTGGTCACAGCCGGCACCGCCGCGGCCGTGCAAGCCACGACCGCATCGGCGTCCACGGATGCCGTCGAGGTCTCCAACGCCGTCGCCGCCCAGTCCGTCGACGCCTACGTCAAGAGCAAGCCGGCAGTGATCCAGCCCAGCGCCGACGAGGCGTATGTGCAGAAGTCGGTCACCGCGTACGGCGGCTCGAAGTACATCGCGTACGACCGGACGTACAAGGGCCTGCACGTCAAGGGCGGTGACTTCGTCGTCGCCACCGACAAGGCGGGCGCGACGACGTACACCTCGGTCGCGCAGACCAAGGCGATCGGCAACCTCTCGACCACCCCGTCACTCACCTCGGCGGCCGCCGAGACCGTCGCGAAGCAGCAGCTCAAGACGGTCAACAACGTCGAGGGCACCACGCTCGTCGTCTACACGGTCGACGGTGCGGCCAAGCTCGCCTACGAGACCACGGTCAACGGCCTCGGCGCCGAGGGCATCAGCCGGCTCACGGTCGACGTCGACGCCAACACCGGCGCCGTGCTCGACAAGACCGAGCACGTCATGGCCGGCACCGGCACGGGCTGGATCAACGGCTCGGTGACCATCAACACCACCCAGTCGGGCAGCACGTACAGCATGAAGGACCCGAACTACACGAACATCTCCTGCCAGGACGCGGCGAACAACACCACGTTCACCGGCTCGGACGACGTGTGGGGCAACGGGACCGGCACCAACCGCGAGACCGGCTGCGTCGACGCGCTGTACGTCGCGCAGAAGGAACTCTCGATGCTGTCCTCGTGGCTGGGCCGCAACGGCTTCAACGGCTCGGGCGGCGGCTGGCCGATCCGCGTCGGCCTGAACGACCAGAACGCCTACTACGACGGCACCCAGATCCAGATCGGCAAGAACACCGCCGGGCAGTGGATCTCCTCCGCCGACGTGCTGGGCCACGAGGCCGGTCACGGTGTCGACGACACCACCCCCGGTGGCATCTCCAAGAGCGGCACCCAGGAGTTCGTCGCGGACACGTTCGGCGCCGCCACCGAGTGGTTCGCCAACAACCCGAACGACCCGCCGGACTACCTGGTCGGCGAGGAAGTCAACCTGGTCGGCAGCGGCCCGATCCGCAACATGTACAACCCGTCGTCGGTCGGCGACGCGAACTGCTACTCCAGCAGCATCCCGGGTGGCGAGGTCCACGCGGCCGCGGGCCCGGGCGACCACTGGTTCTACCTGATGGCGCAGGGCTCCGCGGGCAACGGCCAGCCGGCCAGCCCGACCTGCAACGGCTCGACGGTCTCCAACCCGCTGGGCATCCAGAACGCGATCAAGGTCATGTACAACGCGATGCTGATGAAGACCTCGTCGTCGTCGTACCTGAAGTACCGCACCTGGACGCTGACCGCGGCCAAGAACCTGTTCCCGGGCAGCTGCACCCAGTTCAACACGGTCAAGGCCGCGTGGGACGCCGTCTCCGTGCCGGCGCAGTCGGGCGACCCGACCTGCTCCGGTGGTGGCACCACCCCGCCGCCCACCACCAGCTCGCCCACCGGCGGCCCGACCGGCTCCTGCTCGGGCCAGAAGCTGCTCAACGGCGGCTTCGAGTCCGGCTCGGCCAGCTGGAGCGGCACCACCGGCGCCATCGGCCAGTGGTCCGGCTCGGGCCAGGCCGCCCACGGCGGCACGTACAGCGCCTGGCTCGACGGCTACGGCTCGACCCACACCGAGGCGATCCAGCAGTCGGTGACAGTCCCGTCCGGGTGTAGGGCGACCCTGTCGTTCTACGTGCACATCGACTCGGCCGAGACGACCACCACCACGGCCTACGACAAGCTGACCGTCACGGCCGGCTCGACGACCCTGGCCACGCTGTCGAACCTCAACAAGGCGTCGGGTTACCAGCTGAAGAGCTACACCTTCACCGGCACCGGCGCGGCCGTCTCCATCGGCTTCAGCGGCACCGAGGACTCCTCGCTGCAGACCTCGTTCGTCATCGACGACGCCGCGGTCACGCTGGGCTAGTTCGTTCGGCACGTCGGAAGGCCCGGGCCGCGCGTCGCCCGGGCCTTTCGCCGTCTCCGCCGCGCGTCGCTCACTCGTCGAACGTGCGCAGCCAGGCGCTCAGCGCCGCGGCGAGCGCCTCCGGCGCCTCCGCGGGCAGGAAGTGCCCCGGTGCGTCGATCCGCACCGTGGTGAGCGCCGGCAGCTCGGCCCGGCACTGCTCGACCTTCGCCGGCGTCACCACGACGCCCGGCGCCGCGTGCACCAGCAGCTTCGGCACCGGCGAGCGGCGCAGATGGGCCCAGCCGGCGGCCATGAGCGCGGCGGTGTCGCCCGGCTCCCCCGCGATCGGGATCTCCCGGGTCCACTGCAGCAGCGGGCGGCGGGACCGGGCATCGGGGTAGAACTCGGCGTAGTCGGGCGCGACCTGCGTGATGAGCCAGTTGTCGTCGAGCACCATCCGCTCGCCCTCGTCGCGGGTCCGCAGGCGCCGGAACACCTCCCGGCCGCCCTCGTCGAACTCGCCCCAGCTCTCCAGCGGCCGCAGGTGGCCCTCCATGAACGCGAAGCCGCGGACCCCGTCCGGGCGGCGGCGCAGCAGCTCCATGCCGATCGCCACGCCCCAGTCGTGCCCCACCAGCACTAGGCGCCGCAGGCCGAGCGCGTCGAGAAACGCGTCCACGTACTCGACGTGATCGGCCAGTCGGTACTCCAGGTCCGGCCGGCCCGAGCGCCCCATGCCGATCAGGTCGGGGGCGATCGCCCGGCGGCCGCCCAGGTCAGCGTGCTCCAGCGTCTTCGCCCACAGGCGGGACGAGGTGGGGTTGCCGTGCAGGAAGACGACCGGTGGGCCGTCGCCGCCGGTGTCCAGGTAGTGCATGTGACTGCCGAGCACCTCCACGGCAAGCATTCTGCAAGACGAGCCGTGTTTGCTGAAACCGTGACAGAGATGCGAGTGGTACGGCGAGTCCCGCCGGCGCGTAGGGCGGTCACCAGCCGGGCCCTCGGCTTCTACGTGTTCGACGACCGGCTGTTCGAGGAGCTGGACTGGTACGAGCTGATCGACCCGGCCGAGGGTGACGAGCACCCGGCGGCGGCCGTCGCGGCGGTGCTGCAGGGCGGCAGCAAGGCCCGTTTGGTTGGAGTTGCCGCGCCGGGCGGGCGCAGCGACCTCGCCGTTCAGGTGCTCATCGCGCTCGTGGACTCCCTGCGGGCGAGCCCGGCCCGTAGGCTCGTCGCGGCGCCCGGGGCGCACGACGAGGACGTGCTGCGGCGCGCGGGTTTCGGCCCGTTGGACGGTTCATTCGCCGTGGAGCTCTGAACTCCCGGCCCGGTGCTTGTCGGAGGGCACGTTGGGCCTGCGGTTCCGCATTCTCGGCCCGCTCGAGGTCGAGTCGGACGCCGGCCCGGTCGACACCGGCACGCCGAAGCAGCGCGCCGTCCTGGCCATGCTCGCCACCCAGCCCGGCCGGATCGTCTCCGTCCAGCGCCTGATCGACGAGCTGTGGGCCGACGAGCCGCCGGAGCGGGCGATCGCGTCCCTGCAGGCGTACGTCTCCCGCCTGCGCCGCGCCCTGGAGCCCGGCCGCACCGCCCGTGACCGCTCCGCGGTGCTCGTCAGCCGCGCTCCCGGCTACGTGCTGCAGGTCCCGGCCGACTCCGTCGACGCCGCCCGGCTGGCCGCGGCCGTGGAGCAGGTCACGGCCGACCCGCACGCCGCGCTCACCGCACTGACCGCCGCGCTGGAGCTGTGGCGCGGCGACCCGCTGCCCGAGCTGGGCGAGTCACCGCTGGCCCGGGCCGAGCGCGGCCGCCTGGTCGAGCTGCGGCTGACCGCGCTCGAGCGGCACTCGGAGGCGCTGCTGTCGCTGGGCCGGGCGTCCGAGGTGGTGTACCGCACCGAGTCCGCCCTGGCCGAGGCCCCCTACCGCGAGCGCCTGTGGGCTCAGCTGATCCTGGCCCTGTACCGCACCGGCCGCCAGGCCGACGCCATGTCCGCCTACGCCCGCGCCCGCCAGGGCCTGATCGACGAGCTCGGCATCGAGCCCGGCCCGGAGCTGCAGCAGCTGGCCCAGGACGTGCTGCGCCAGGCCCCGCACCTGGCCGGCCCTCCGTCCGCCGCACCCACCTCCGCGCCGCCGGTGCCTACGTCGGCACCCCCCGCATCCGCCGTCCCCCGCCGCCCGGACATCGCGGCGACGCCTGGCGCGCCGGACGACGAGCCCGAGGCGCTCGTCGGGCGGGACGAGCAGCTGCGGACCGTCGATCGGCTCATCGCCGAGGCGGCGGCCGGGCACGGGCGGCTGCTGCTCGTCTCCGGATCACCGGGCATCGGCAAGACGGCGCTGCTGCGGGAGGTCGCGGCGCGCGGGGCCGGGCGGGGGCTTGTCGGGACCGGGGTCGGGGTGGACGGCGAGGCGCCGCCGGTGTTCCTGCCCTGGGCGCAGATCCTGCGCGGGATCGCCGGTGGTGAGGGTGCGGCGGGCGCGATGGCCGAGGCGTTCGCGCCCTACGGCAACCTGCCGGCGGTGCTCGATCCGACGCTCGGTGACGTGCTGCCCCTGGCCGCGGCCGAGCGGATCGCCGATCCCGAGATGGCGCGGTCGCGGCTGCTGCAGGGGATCGTCGACGGGCTCGGGCGGCTCGCCGGGCACACGCCGCTGGTGCTGGTGCTCGACGACGCGCACTGGCTCGACGCGCCCTCCACGGTCCTGCTGACGCTGCTGGCCAAGGCGCTGCGCGGGCGGCGGGTGCTGCTCGCCGTCGGCTACCGCGAGGCCGAGCTGGCGGCCGACGCGCCACTGGCCGGGGTGCTGGCCGAGCTGGTCGCGGCGCCGGCGGCGGTGCGGATGCCGCTGGACGGGCTCGGGCTCGACGGGATCGCCGCGCTGGCGCGGTCGGTGACCGGCGATGCGCTGCCCCCGGAGACCGTGCTGATGCTCGCCGACCGGACCGGCGGCAACCCGTTCTTCGTCGTCGAGCTGCTCAAGGTGCTGGCGGCCGAGCACACGCTCGCGCCGGAGCACGTGCCGGTCCGCGTGCAGGAGGTCGTGCGGCGGCGGCTGGCGAAGCTGCCCGGCCAGGTCAATGCGGTGCTCGCGGTCGCGGCGGTGCTCGGGCGGGACGTGGCCGTGCCGGTGCTGCGCGAGGTCGTACAGATCGACGAGCTCGACCTGTTCGACACGCTCGACACGGCCGTGGTCGCCGGGCTGCTGACCGCGACCGACGACCCGGGGCTGCTGCGGTTCTCCCACGACCTGGTCCGGCAGACGGCGTACCAGGACCAGGGCCCCATGCGCCGGGCCCGGCTGCACGCCCGGGCCGCCCAGGCCCTGCGCGACACCGGCCTGGGCAACGCCGCCCAACTGGCCGGGCACCTGCGGGCCGCGCTGCCGGTCCTCTCGCCGTACGACGTGGTGCCGGGCCTGACCGCGGCGGCCCGGGAAGCGTACGACCGCACGGCCCACGAGCAGGCCGAGGCGCTGCTGGAAGAGGGGCTCGAGCTGCTGCAGCGGGTGCCGGCGGGCGAGCGGCGCGACGTGGCCGAGCTCGACCTGCGGATCCGGCTCGCGTACATGCGCCAGGCCAGCGACGGGTACCTGGCGCCGGTCGCGGCCGAGCAGTACGCGGCGATGGAGCCGCTGCTGATGCGGCTGCGCGGGCGGCCGGTGCTCGACGTGCTGCCGGCGCTGTGGGGCTACGCGTCGTTCCACACGGCCGCCGGTGACGTGCCGCGGGCCGTCGCCGTCGCGCGGTCCATGGCCCACGGTCCGGGCGATCCGTGGGGGGTCGTCGTGGCCGAGGTGCACGAGGGGCACGCGGCACTTACCGAGCTGGACCTCCCCCGGGCGTGCGCGCACTTCGAGAACGCCCTGGACGCGCTGCCGGGCGGGGACCTGCCGGTGTTTCCGATCGTGAACTGGGACCCGGTCATCGGCGCGCTCGCCCCGGCCGCACTCGTCTGCGGGCTGCTCGGCGAGGACGGCACGGCGCAGGAGCACCTGCGGGCCGCGCGGGACCGGGCGGGCCGGGTCGGCGAGCTGTTCCTGGACATGTACGTCGCGCACTTCACCGCCGTCGTGGCCGCGGACCGGGACGATCCCGTCGCCGCCGCGGCCGCCGCCCGGGACACGCTGGCGCTGGCGGAGCGGGGCGGATACCGGGAGTACCAGAGCCTCGCCGGTCTGGTCCTCGGCTGGGCCGAGGCGCGCACCGGCGACCCGGCCGGGCTGGAGCGGATGACCGCCGCCCGCGCGCACCTGGGCCCGGCGATGAGCCGCTTCGGCCGCCTGGAGGCCCTCTACGCCGACGCGCTGCTCGCCGTCGGCCGCCCCGAGCAGGCCGGTGCGGTCGCGGCCGCCGCCCTGGCCGCCGGGCTCCCGGGCCAGAGCGGCTTCGCCGAGCCCGACCTGCGCCGCATCCAGGCGCTGGCGACCGGCGAGCCCACGGACGCGGCCAGGGAGCGGGCGCTCGCCCTACACCACGCCCACGCCACCGCCCGGGCCGAGCGCACGCTCGTAGCAGACGGAGAGCTCTGAGCCCACATACACGCCGAAGCGCGGGATCCGGTGGTACCCCTCCCGCTCGTAGAATCGCCGCGCGTCCGGCTGCAACGTGCCGGTCTCCAGGCGCAGCGTGCCCCAGCCGAGCTGCACCGCCCGCCGCTCCAGCGCCCGCAGCACAGCGGCCGCCACACCGGTGCCGCGGGCGGCCGGGACGACGTACATGCGCTTGATCTCCGCGCTCGACGGGTCCAGGCGGCGCAGCGCACCGCACCCGACAGGCGCTCCCGCGCGCGTCGCCACCAGGAACACGTCGACGTCGGCCGCGCTCGGGTGGTCGCCGGGCTCGTGGCTCTCCCCGCCGTACCGCGCGTCGAGCTCCGCCTCCTGCGCCGCCCGCAGCGCGGCGCCCGCCGGGTCGTCCCAGGCGCGCTCCTCGATGATCAAGTCGCTCATGGGTGGAGCCTACGTTCCACCCGGATCTCCACCCGTGGGTGGCGGCTCATCGCATCGAAGATCCCTAACTTCAACGGCATGAACACGACCACGCTGCTGATCGCCGTCGCCGTCATCGTCCTGCTCATGGCCCGCCGGTTCGCCGGAGAGCCGCTGGAGGCCCGCCGCCTGATCCTGCCGCCGGTCCTGCTGATCGTCTTCGGCGGCTACACGCTGTCCCAGGTGGACTTCGCCGCCGCCGCGCAGCACCCGGCCGTCGACGGCGCGGTCCTCGGGATGGGCGCCATCGTCGCCGTCGCCGGTGGCATCGTGCGGGGCCTCACCGTGAAGGTGTTCGTGCAGAACGGGCACGTCTGGTACCGCTACACGCTCGTCACCATCGGCGTGTGGATCGCCATGGTGGCGCTGCGCGTCGGCCAGCTCTTCGCCGGCCGCGCGCTCGACGCCGACCAGGCCGTGCTGTCCGCGGGCCTGCTGGTCATCCTCGGCCTGAGCTTCCTGGGCGAGGCCGCGATCATCGGCAAGCGGGCGATCGCGACAGGCGCCCCGTTCGCGCCCAAGGGTGCCCGCCGGGCCGCCCGCCGCGGTTGAGATACACCGCGATGGCGCAGACTGGTGCGGTGCTGGAGCAGCTCATCACCGAACGCCGCGTGGCCCGCTACCGCCAGCTGCGCAGCCTGGTGATCCTGATCGTCATCACGATCGCCATGTTCCAGGACGAACCCCGGCCGGGGCTCACCGGCCGGGGCGCCGCCCTGCTGGCCGCCATGACCGTCGCGTCGGTGGCCTGGGTCATGATGGCGCTGCGGATCGGCGACCCGCGCCGGTACCCGTACGCCATCGGCACCTGCATGGCCATGAGCGTCGTGATCACGCTGCTGCGCCACGGCAGTTTCGCCGGCGTGTACGCCCTGGCCGCCGTCACCGTGGCCACGGCCTGCCTGTCCTTCGCCGTCGCGGCCGTCATGACCGGCACCGGCGCGCTGCTCCTGGCCGGCGCCTACGCCGCCATCGGGGCGCCGCTGGAGACGATCGTCATCTGGTCCGGCGCGATGGTGGTCCTGCTGCTGCTCGGCACCGTCCGCCGCGAGCGCGAGGGCCGCGCCGAGCAGGACCGGCTCCTGGCCGGCGAGCAGGCCCGCACCGCCGCCCTGGCCGAGCGGGCCCGCCTGGCCCGCGAGATCCACGACGTGCTCGCCCACTCCCTCTCCGCCCTCTCCCTGCAGCTGGAGACGGCCGCCGCCCTCCTGGAGCGCGACCGCGCCGCCGAGGCCGCCACGATCGTCGACCGGGCCGGCCGCCTGGCCCGCGACGGGCTCACCGAGACCCGCCGCGCCGTGAGCGCCCTGCGCGGCGATCCCGTGCCGCTGCCGGAGCTGCTGCGCGAGCTGACCGCGGAGCACGAGTTCGCGCTTGTCGGCGAGGTGCGCGAGCTGAGCGCCGAGACCGGCCTGGCGCTCTACCGCAGCGCGCAGGAGGCGCTGACGAACGTCCGCAAACACGCTCCCGGCAGCCGCATCACGGTGCGTCTGGAGTACACCCCGGACGAGATCCGGCTGACCGTGCGCAACACCGGCCCCTCGGGCCCGCCGACCACCGGTCTGTCCTCCGGCTACGGCCTGCAGGGCCTGCGCGAGCGGGCCGAGCTGGCCGGGGGCACCTTCGAGGCGGGCCCGTGCGAGGACGGCTGGCAGGTGGATGTGAGGATGCCGGGATGAGCATCCGGGTTGTCGTGGCCGACGATCAGACGGCGGTACGCGAAGGGCTCGCCCTGATGCTGAGCCTGCTCGACGACGTCGAGGTCGTGGGCGAGGCCGCCGACGGCGAGGCCGCGCTGGAGCTGGTGGCCGCGCACCGGCCCGACGTCGTGCTGATGGACCTGCGGATGCCGCGCCGCGACGGCGTGTCGGCCACCGCCGAGATCCGCGCCACGCACCCGGAGACCCGGGTGGTCGTGCTGACCACCTTCGCCGACGACGAGCACATCCTGTCGGCGCTGCAGGCGGGCGCGCTGGGGTACCTGACCAAGGACGCGGGCCGGGTGCAGATCGCCCACGCCGTCCGCGCGGCCGCCGCCGGCCAGTCGGTCCTCGACCCCCAGGTGCAGCAGCGTCTGGTGGCCGCCGCGGTCCAGGGCGGCGGCTCCGCCACCACCGCCGAGGCGCCGGCCGCCGTGGAGGGCCTGACCGCCCGCGAGACCGAGGTGCTGACCCTGATCGCCGCCGGGCTGTCCAACCGCGAGATCGCCGAGCGCCTCTACGTCACCGAGGTCACCGTCAAGTCCCACATCAACCGGCTGTTCGCCAAGATCGGCGTCCGCGACCGCGCCCAGGCCGTCCGCTACGCCTACGAACGCGGCATCCGCCCGTAGGGGCTCGTCCCGCGTCCCGGCCGGCGTCCCGCGTCCGCCGTCCCACCCCAGCTCAGCGCCGGGCTGCCGTCCCGGCGTCCCAAGTTCACGGCCATCCGTTGCCATCCCGGCGGCGCCCCTGCCACGGTCCTCATCGCGGTCGATGGAATCCCGTCGGCCGCCCGGCCCGGTACCACCGGGCGTGTCGATGACCGGCCGCAACCATCACGGGGGCCGGCAGAGGGGACTGACGGATGACACACCAAGCATCCCGGCGGCGCTGGGCGCGCCGTGCCGTACCACTGGCCGTGGGAGCGCTGCTCGCGGGCGTCGTGCCGAGCCTGGCCATCCAGAACTGGGCGTACGCGGCCGCGGGCTGCGGCAGCCAGCCGGTGGCCAACAACGACGACGGGTTCATCGTCCTGGGTGAGAGCGCACCGCTGCACAAGGCCCCGTACAACGCGTGCGGCGTGTTCCAGACGGTCCCGGCCAACACCAAGATCTGGACCTGGTGCACGATCGAGAACGACTACGGCAACACCTGGATCTGGGGCCGCATCGACGGCACGCAGAACCAGGGCTGGATGTACATCGAGCACGCCAAGCAGGTCGAAGAGGCTCCCACCAGCAACGACGGCTGGTGCCCGGGCGAGGCGCCGGCCGACCCCGACGCCATCGACGGCGCCGACCGCATCGTGGAGCAGGCCCCGCCGGCCGACGCCGACGACGCGCTGCCCCCGGCCGACTTCGACCCGGCGACCGACGTCGACACCGCCGTGCCGACGGTCGGCGGCGCGGAGAAGGGCGTCGAGCCGGACGCCGACTACGTGGCGCCCGAGGGCGACGAGGACGCTCCCGACGCGGGGACGAGCACGCTGGCCGCGGCGGCCGCGGCGCTGAAGTACGGCAAGCCGATCAAGCGCACCAAGGTCATCGCCCGGGCCAAGAACTGGTACAGCCGCAACGTGCAGTACAGCCAGAGCGCCTACGCCTGGGACGTCAACCACGGCAAGAAGTTCCGCACCGACTGCTCGGGCTTCGTGTCCATGTCGTGGGCGCTGACCTCCAGCCGCACCACCCGGACCCTCGACGGGGTCTCGCACCGGATCAACTGGTCCAGCCTCAAGCCGGGCGACATGGTCCTGCGCAGCGGCCACCACGTGCAGCTGTTCGAGAAGTGGGCCAACAAGGCGCACACCCGGTTCTGGCTGTACGAGGAGGGCAACCCCAACTCGGACATGAACCACTACAAGCTCTACGTCAGCACGGCCAAGAGCAACGGGTTCAAGCCGTGGCGGTACAACAAGATCCGCGACTGACGCCCGCCTCCCCCTGACACGGCCCCGAATCGTCTCCGACGGTTCGGGGCCGTTTGTTACGGGTCGGTACGGAACGGCCGGATCGGCTACATTGCCCACCTACGCACACCACGGGGAAGCAATGGCAGTCGATGCGTCAAGCGAACTCGCCCAGCGATTGACGAGCCTCAAGGAGGCCACCGGATGTAGCTACACCGAACTGGCGGGCCGGGCCGCGCTCAGCCGCTCGACCGTGCACCGCTACTGCTCCGGGGCGGCGGTGCCCCCGGACTTCGACACGGTCAGCCGGCTGGCCCGGGCCTGCGGCGCCGACCGGGGCGAGCTGCTGGACCTGCACCGGATGTGGGTGCTGGCCGCCGCGGCCCGGCCCACGACCGGGAAGCCGGCCGAGCCCGCGCCACCGCCCGAGCCCGCGCCCGCGCCACCGGTCGACCGGCCGCCGGCACCGCGCCGCCGGCACCGCCGCCTCCCGGACCGGGCCGCCGTCGCGATCTTCGCGCTGTTCGGCCTCATCGCGCTCAACGTGTTCGCCGGCTCCGGCGCCCCGCGGTCCGCCCGCGCGGACGCCGGGGCCGAGCTGAAGGCCACGGCCTGCGCCTCGGTGATCGCCCTGGGTGAGCACGGCGACTGCGTCCGGGAGATCCAGATCCTGCTGATCAAGAGCGGCACCGTGCTCACGGCCGACGCCAACTTCGGCACCGAGACCCGCCGCCGGGTGGTCGCGTTCCAGGTGCTGGCCGGGCTGCCCCCGACCGGCCGGGTCGACGACGCCACCAGGAAGGCCCTGGTCTCCGGCCGGATCTCGATGCGGACCTGGTCCGAGGAGCAGGTCGAGCGGCGCATCCGCGAGGTGTTCCGCAACCCCCGGGCCGGCGACGAGGCGGTCCACGTCGCCCGCTGCCGCTCACACCTGGACGCCCTCTGGGTCGGCCTGGACCCGGACGGCGGCTGGGGCGTGTTCCAGCTGACCGACGAGGTGCTGAGCAACTACGACGGCACCCAGCGGGTCGCCCTGGACCCGGAGTGGAACATCCAGGCGGCCCACTGGATCTGGGCCGAGCACCGCGACTTCAGGGCCTGGCCGGTCTGCGCGGACGCCGCCCCGGCCACCCCGTTCGCGCCCCGAACCGCCCTGCGCGCCCCCGGCCGCCACCATCGACATCAGCGTTTGTAGCCCTTCAACGCCGCCTCCAGGCGGGGCTTGGCGTCGGCCGGGAGCTGGCCGCCGTCGGCCAGCGCCTGGCGCACGATCGCCCGGAACGTCTCCGAGAACAGGGCGTAGTGCGGGGTCACGGGCCGGGTGCGGGCGGTGCGGATGGCCTCCAGCAAGGTCGGGGCATACCGGTACAGCGCGACGACCTCGGCGTCGCGGTAGACGATCTCCCGGGTGGCCGCAAAGCCGCCCCGCTCGAACAGGATCTGCTGGCTGCGCTCGCTCGTCAGAAACTCGATGAGCTGCCGGGCCGCGTTCGGGTGGCGGCTGTGGGCGGAGACGGCGAGGTTCTGGCCGCCCAGTGCGCTCGGGCCCGGCAGGCGGGTGACCTCGAACTCCAGCGCGGGGCGGGTGTCGGCCGGCGGGGCGGCGGGGCCGGGGGTCGGGCCGGGAGCGGGGGCGACGGCGGGCGGGGGGTCAAGCGTGCGGTGGGCCACCGGCCAGTTGCGCATGAACAGGACCTTGCCCTCGGCGAACGCCTGCGTGGCGGCCTGCTCGTCGAAGCCGGCCGACTCCGGGAGGATCACCTGCGGCGCCGAGCGGTTCAGGCCCTCGGCCAGGCGATGCAGGCCCTCCTGGGCCTCGGGCGAGTCGATGACGACACGGCCGCCGGCGTCGACCACGTCGCCGTTCGCGGCCCAGATCGCCTCCAGGGCGTTGACCGTCAGGCCCTCGTAGTCGGCCAGCTGGCCCGCGTAGCCGGCGGTCGGGCGGGTGCCGTCGGCGGTGAGGGCACCGAAGCCGGTCAGGACCGACTGGGACTGGGCGACCAGCTGCGGCCAGCTCGTCGGGGCGGTGCCGACGTAGTTGTCGCGGTAGTACAGCAGGCCGGCGTCGGTGTTGAACGGCAGCGCCCAGAGCTTGCCGTCGTAGCGGCACGTGTCCAGCGGGTGCTGGAGGAAGCCTGCCGGGTCGGCGTCGTCGAGCCGGCGGATGTACCCCTGCGAGGCGAACTCGGCCGTCCAGGTCACGTCGAGGTTGTAGATGTCGGCGTCGCCCTGCCCGCCGCCCTGGGCCCGGGCCACCATCTCGCTGCGCTGGGCATCGGCGACCGCGGCCAGCTCCTCGATCCGGGCCGGGTTGCGCGGATGCAGCGCGTTCCACTGGTCGACGAGCGCCTGGCGCTGGTGGCCGTAGCCGTCGTCGCGGCCGCTGAGGATGACCAGCTCGCCGTCCTCCGGCGCGTGGTCGTCGTGGAACCACGGCACCACGAACGCGTTGACCAGCAGGGCCAGCGCCGCACCCACCACGGCCGCGGCCAGCAGGGCCCGGTGGCGCTCGAGAAAGCGCGGTACTTTACGTGCCATTGCCGGGCTCGCCTCCCCAGAGCAGGCCGAACAGGTCCTGCAGAATGTCGCCGATCGCGCCCGGATCGGCGTCGTAGCAGGCGCCGCCCGTGTGGGCGGTGATGTCCTTCAGCGCGAACGCGCCGCAGCTGGCCTCGCCGATCGCGATGACGAAGACCCGCACGCCCTTGCCGCGCACCTGGGCGTCGACGCTCGACGGGTCGGTGCCGCTGGTGTCGCTGCCGTCGGTGAGCACGACGAGGCCGGCGATCTGCTCGTCCTTGCCGGCCGCCGCGTCCCGCACGCCGTCGGCGATCGTGGGCAGGAGCGGCGTGTTGCCGGCCGGCCGCACCTGGCCGAGCGCGTCGATCGCCGCCTTCGCCCGCGGTACCCCCGAAATCGGCACGTCGGCCCTTCCGAGCGGCACGATGTCGCGCGAGCCGGTGCCGCGCCCGTCGGCCGGAAACACGCGCAGACCGAACTCGTCGCGGCCGCTCATCAGGTCCAGGGCCCGCCCGACGCCCGACGCCGCGACCTCGTAGCGCGTCCGGCGCCCGTCGGCCAGGGTCTGCATCGAGCCGGAGACGTCGAGGGCCAGCAGGACCCGGCCGGGCCGCCGGGCCTGGGCGTAGCGCTGCAGCGTCGTCCTGATGAGGTCCCCCGGCGGCGGCCGGCGCTCGAACGCGATCCCGGCGTGGGCGCCGAACCGCTCCGTCAGCGGCTCGGCCACGTCGAACAGGGGCGGCGGCCGCAGCGCGGCCCGGACCAGCGCCCGCTTGCCCTCGTCGCGGCCCAGCCAGCCCTCCAGGTCCTTCGCCGCCGCCGTCGAGGGGGCCGCCGTGGTGTCCCAGCCCAGCCGGGCGAGGGGGTGATCGGCGCCCGCGGTGTCGGTCGGATAGAACGCCACCAGGCTCGCCTCGCTGCCCGGCCGCCCCTGGTCGAAGCCACAATCCAAGCCTTGGTTGTACCGCACCAGCGCCTGCTCGGTCGTGAGGACGGCCGCCCGGTGCGGGTCCTCGGCGCGCTTGCGGCACAGCAGCTCGGTGCTGTCGCCGAGGGGGAAGCCGCCCGCGTCGAGCGAGCGCTCGATGCGCTGCTCCACGGTGCGCGCGGCCGGGCCGTCGACGTGCGTGCGGTCATAGAGCACCGTCGTGGCCAGGGCGCCGGCCCCCGACACCGACGGGTCGGGCCGCAGCACGTCCCAGCCGCGCCGCGTCACCTCGTCCCACAGCTGCTTCCAGGTCAGGTCCTCGCGCCGGTCGGCCAGGTCGCCGGGCACCGCGGCGGCCGGGACGCCGAGCACGATCGGGGACGCGGCGATGATCCGCTGCTCGGCGATCGGCACGGGCACCGCGAACTTCGCGGCCGCGTCCCGGGCGGCGTCGATGTCGGCGGTGGAGTCCGGCAGCCACACGTCCGGGCGGGGGCCGATCTGGCCGAGGGCGTCGTTTGACCAGCCGGAGCCGATGGCGTCGCGGGCGTCGGCCGGGCGGGCCGCGTAGACGTACAGCTCGGCCGTCGGGCAGCCGTGGTTGGCCGCGGCCGTGGCCGATTCGTAGGCGTCGGCGAGCTGCCGTACCGCATCCAGCTGCTCCTGTGACGTGAGCACCCGCACGCCGGCCGGCCGGGGGCAGCCGTGGATCCAGCGCTCGAAGGAGTCGATCGCCGGCTTGACGGCGTACCCGGCGGCCAGCGCGACCAGGCACAGCACGCCGACGAAGAGGGCCCGCCACCGCAGGATCGACCGGAACTTCCCCAGGACCTGGCCGAACCACTGCAGCAGCGACTCGAACAGCCCGGCCGCGAAGAGGCCGCCGAGCCCGCCGATCAGCGAGCCGCCGATGAGCATCGCCCACCGCGCGAACGAGGCGGGCTGGCCGGTGGAGAGCTGCTGCAGCGAGATCCCGGCCCCGGTGAACAGCGCGACCAGGATCGACACGATGGGCCGCGCCGTTTCGCGTCCGTTGCCGCCGTTACCGTTGCCGTTGCCGCTACTGCTGCCGTTGCTGCTGGTGTCCGTGTCCCCCGTGTCGATCATGCCGGCGGCGCACCCCCTGGCGGTAGGGTTGTCGTTCTATCATCCCTCTCGATGGCCACTCCTGCCGAATATGCTCGGCGGCATGATCGAGTTTGACGTGCTGGTGCTCGGAGGCGCCGGGATCGACACCATCGTGCGGGTGCCCGACTTCACGATCCCGCCGGGCGACAGCACCCCCGTGCCGCCGATCCACGACTACGTCGCCCACTCGGGCAACGGCGTGGCGCTGGGGCTGCACGCGCTGGGCCGGCGGACGCGGTTCGCCGACGCGCTCGGCGACGACGCGCAGGGTGAGCTGATCCGCTCGCGGTACCGGCAGACGGGCCTCGACTTCGTCGCGCACCCGGCGCCGTACGGCACCCCGCGCAGCGTCAACCTCGTCGACGCGGCCGGCCGCCGGTTCTCGTTCTTCGACGGGCGCTACCCGGCCGGGTACGCCTACCCCGAGGACTTCTACCTGCCGCTCGTCGAGCGGGCCGCCCACGTCCACGTCGCCACCCAGCGCACGCCGGCCGTCTGGGCCCGGGCCCGCGCGCTGGGCATCACCACCTCCACCGACGTCCACACGTGGAACGGCACCGACGACTGGGCGTGGCCGATGGCGGGCGAGGCGGACCTGGTGTTCCTGTCGGCGGCGGCGGTACCCGACCGGATCGACGACGTCATGCGGCGCATCCTGGCCGAGGGCCGGGCGTCGATGGTGGTCGCCACCGAGGGCGCGCACGGCAGCCGCGTGCGCACCGCAGCGGCGGCGGTCCGCTTTCCGGTCGTGCCGCTGGCCGGCCCCGCCCTCGACTCCAACGGCGCCGGCGACGCCTACAGCACCGCGTTCATGAGCCGGTGGCTGCAGGGGCGCCCGGTGCCGGAGTGCGCGCTGGCCGGTGCCGTGTCCGGGGCGTTCGCCTGCGGGTTCGCCGGCACGCACGAGCGGTTGATCACGGAGGCGGAGCTGGCGGCCGGGATCGCCGATGTGCAGCATTCGTGGAGGGCCCTGTCGGATTGACGTCGTAGCGTTGAGAATTCGCTGGTGAACGCCATCCTCGGGGGCATGTACCAGACCTGGCTGCGGCGCGTGGTGAAGCTCGGCATCGCGATGGCGATGGCGGGCGGCCTGGTGACGGCCGAGGCGTCCATGTGGCTGCAGTCGGCGTCGCGCGACTACGTGTACGGCGTCGACGACGTGCCGGAGGCGCCTGTCGCGCTGGTCCTGGGCGCGCAGGTGTACGACGACGGCAGCCCGTCGCCGTTCCTGGCCGCGCGGCTGGAGATCGCCCGGCAGCTGTACGCGGCCGGCAAGGTCAAGGCGATCCTGGTCTCCGGCGACCACATGGACTGGGGCTACGACGAGCCGGGTGCCATGTGGCTGTGGCTCAACGACCGGGGCGTGCCGGCCGGGCGGATCATCGAGGACCACGCGGGCTTCGACACGTACGACTCCTGCGCCCGGGCGAAGCGCGTCTTCGGCGTCGACCGGCTGATCGTCGTGTCACAGGCGTTCCACGTGCCGCGGGCCGTCGCACTCTGCCGCCACCTCGGCGTCGACGCGGTAGGCGTGGGCGACACGACGATGGCCCGGTTCCACGCGCCGTGGTGGCAGGCGTCGCTGCGCGAGTACGGCGCCGCCGACAAGGCGGCGTTCGACGTGCTCAGCGGCCGCGACCCGGTGTTCCTGGGCCGGCCCGAGACAGGCGTGCAGGACGCGCTGCTGCAGGGCTGAGAGAATGCGGCGATGAGCGCGCTGCTGGGAGTGTCGTCGCCGGTCCTCGCCGCGCCGATGGCCGGAGGTCCGTCGACGCCGTCGCTCGTCCTGGCCGCAGCCCGCGCCGGCTCTCTCGGCTTCCTGGCCGCCGGCTACCGCACGGCCGCGGACCTGGCCGCCCAGCTCGACCAGGTCCGGGGCGCCTTCGGCGTCAACGTGTTCGCGCCCAACCCGGTGCCGGTGGACCCCGAGGCGTTCCGGCGCTACGCGCGGGAGCTGCAGCCCGAGGCCGATGCGTTCGGGCTCGACCTGGCCGGCGCCGCGCCCGTCGAGAACGACGACGACTGGGCGGCGAAGATCGACCTGCTGCTCGCCCGGCCGGTGCCGGTGGTGTCGTTCACGTTCGCCCTGCCGCCCGCGGCGACCGTCGCCGCGCTGCGCCGGACCGGCAGCGTGGTCCTGCAGACAGTGACGTCCACTGTGGAGGCTCGGGGGGCGGCGCTCGTCGGCGTGGACGGCCTGATCGTGCAGTCCTGCGCGGCCGGGGCCCACTCGGGCACGTTCACGCCCGCCGAGCTTCCCGCCGATCGCGATCTGGCCGATGTGGTACGTGCGGTGGGCGCCGTCGTCGACCTCCCGCTGATCGCGGCCGGCGGCATCGGCACCCCGGCCGACGTCACCGCGGCTCTTGCCGCCGGGGCGCAGCACGTCATGGTCGGCACCGCGCTGCTGCGCACCGACGAGAGCGGCGCCGGCGCGGTCCACCGGGCGGCCCTGGCGGCCGGAGCCGGCGAGACCGTCCTGACCCGCGCGTTCAGCGGCCGCCCGGCCAGAGCGCTGCGCAACGGCTTCGTTGACCGGCACCACGCCTCGGCCCCGTCCGGCTACCCGGCCGTACACCACCTGACCACCCCGCTGCGCCGGGCCGCCGCGCAGGCCGGCGACGCCGACCGGGTCAACCTGTGGGCCGGCACCGGTTTCCGCCACGCCCGCACCGGCCCGGCCGCCGCCGCCCTCGACCACCTGGCCGGGAAGGCCTAACCGCGCCGGGTGGCGTGCAGTGAGGCCAGCAGCGCCAGCCGCTCGGCGTCGGGCGAGCCCGGCTCGGCGGTGTAGACGAGCATGACCGGCCCCGGGTTGCCGGGCAGCGGGTACGTGTCCCAGTCCAGCGTCATGTCGCCCACCTCGTGGTGGCGGAACACCTTCGTCCCGTGCACCTCCTCGGCCACGTCGTGCCGCGCCCACAGCCGCCGGAAGTCGGCACTGCCGATGCTGAGCCGCCCGATGATCGCCGTCGCCCGCGGATGCGTCGGATCGGCCGCCACCGCGGCCCGCATCATGCCGATGTACTGGACGGCCATCTCCTCCCAGTCGGCACACCGCAGCGGCGAGCCCGGATCACTGAAGATCACCGTCAGCATGTTCCGCTCCTCGGGCGGCAGCGCCGCCGGGTCCCCGAACAGCGCCTCGGCCATGCAGTTGTACGCGAGCACGTCCAGGTGCCGGCCCAGCACCATCGCCGGCGTGTGCATGACGTGCAACAGCCGCCGGGTGCTGCCCGGCACCTCCTCGGGCGCCCGCCGCGCCGGCCGCACCGGCACCGGCCGCCGGGCCGCCCGCGCCAGCGCGAACAGATGCCGCCGCTCCGCGTCGTCCAGGTCGAGCGCTCCGGCGATGGCGTCGAGCACGTCGTCCGACGGCCGCACCTCCCGCCCCTGCTCCATCCGCTGGTAGTAGTCGGTGCTCAACCCGGCGAGCAGCGCCAGCTCCTCCCGCCGCAGCCCGGCCACCTTGCGCCGCCCACCCGGCTCGAGCCCGACGTCCTGCGGCCGCAGCTGACTGCGCCGGGCCCGGAGGAACTCGCCGAGCTCCTGCGCATACGGGTGATCGCTCGCCATGCCCCAAGTGTGCCCGGCCCCGCCCGAGCTCAGGGTAGGTCCCACAAACCCAGCCAACGCCGGGCCGCGAAGCCTTGCCGATGACCGCAGTGCGCAGCCGGCCGCCGGCGTGCCCGTCGATGTCAACCATCAGGCACCGGTCTCGCCGTTGTGCGTCCGTATCGGTGGACGACATCCCGACGCGGCGGGCCGGCTCCCGCCCGGCGCCCAGCCTGCCGGGAGGCCGCACCACGGGACTACAGACGCTGGCGGCCGTTACGGTCGGAGCGAGCGGCCGGGCGCGCGGCGCCCGGCGTCGACACTTCACGGCCGGCCGCGTAGGCCCGGTCGATGGGCGGCGGTGGAGACTCGCGCCATGTGTCGCCGAGCTCGCCGGCGCCGGGCGGCTCCACCGGCATGTCAGCAAACATGCGCAGCAGAATCCGCTGGGTCCGACCATCTTCGCGGATCTTCTCGCGCTTGGTCTTCTCGTGCTCCCTGACCCATTCACGAACAGCAAGCCACAGTCCGCGAACGGCCAGCCAGAGCCCGCCGCCCGCGAATGCGGTCGTCACCAAGGGCGCGAGCTCGGAAAAGTTCACCAGCGGTCCCTACGCCGACGTCAGCCGGCGACCGGCAACCGTGGACGCACAGACCACCGCTGCAGTGCCGCGTCATGCACAGCGCGAAACACAGCGGGCGGCCGGCGCCGCAGTGGGCCCCCGATCGCCGATGGGGTCGATCGGACGGCCGATCGGTGATTTCCGCAGATCTCGCTCGGCATCGGACCCCTCCACAGCGATTCGTCACGTGACCGGCCCGTCAACTATCCCGTGCACCAGCACTGCCGCACAACCATTGAGTAAAGAAAATCTTTATAGCCACGGACCCGAGTTGCCTAAAAGTCCCCTAGATCAATTCTCCGACGCTGGTCAGGGCCGCTCTAGTGGCCACTCCAGCTGGTCGTATTCCGATCGAGAACGGAGTACGATGACCGCCATCCTTTAGAGCTGTCAGGTTCCCGAGCGATCACAGAGGAGCAGGGTGACGGCTGAGACCTTCATCGGCCGAGCCGACGAACTGGCCGGGCTTGACGAACTGCTGGCCGGGGCGAGCGACGCCCGACCGGCCGCAGTGATGATCCGCGGCGACGCCGGCGTCGGCAAATCACGGCTCGTGGGTGAGTTCGCCGATCGGGCTCGACGGCAGGGAGCTCAGGTCCTGATAGGTGCATGCGTGCAGCTCGTGGGCGGCGAAGGCGAGGGGACGTTCCCATACGCGCCACTGATCGACGCCTTGCGACGCTATGTGCGCGCCAACGGCGACCCGGCACTGCACAACCTCGGCGAGCTCAGCGAGCTGGTCGCCGATTTCACCGACAGCCAGCCGGTGGGCGGCGGGGCGGGCGGCCTCGGCAGCCAGCGGAAGCTGTTCGGGGCGGTGCTGCGGTTCATCGACCGGCTGAGCACCTCCGGACCCGCGGTCCTGGTGTTCGAGGACCTGCACTGGGCCGATCAGTCCACTGTGGACCTCATCTCGTACCTGGTCCGGGCGAAGTCTGACCAGCGACTTGTGCTGGTCGGGACGTATCGCACCCAGGTTTCGAAGGGACAGCCGCTGCGCCGGGTCCTGGCGGAGCCCGACTTCCTGCGCCGGGTGACGACCGTGACCGTCCCGCCGTTCTCGGAGCAGGAGATGCGCCAGCTCGTCCAGGCGGCCCGCGGGCCCGAGACCCGCGACCTCGTCCATCACGTCTTCAACCTGTCCGGCGGCAACGCGTTCTTCGCCGAGGAGTTGATCAGGGCCACGAGCACGCGGATTCCGGGTTCTCTGCTGGAGCTGATGCTCACCAGGATCGAGGGCCTCCCCCCAGAGGCGAGCCACCTGATGCGCGTCGCGGCCACGGCTGGTCCGCGCGTCAGTGAGCGCCTGCTCGTGGCGGTCTGCGGGCTCAACGAGGACGAGCTCGCGGCGGCGCTGCGCACCTGCCTGGATCGGGATCTCCTCGTCACCGGCGACAATGACGAAGCCTACGCATTCCGGCATGCTCTACTCCGGCAGGCGGTCTACGGGGAGATTCCCGGCTTCGAGCGCCGGCGCCTGCACACCCGCATGGCCGAGGCTCTCACCGCCGACCCCGCGCTGGGCATCTCGGCCGGCTCAGTCCCGATCGAGCTCGCCCATCACTGGTTCGAGGCGGGCCGGCACCGGGAGGCGCTGGCCGCGACGGTGGCCGCCGGCCGGGCCGCAACCGCCATACCCGCATACCGCGAGGCCGAGCTGCAGTATCGGCGGACGCTGGAGCTGTGGTCGTCCGTGCCGGATGCCGCCGAGGTCACCGGGCAGTCCCGGGACGAGGTTCTCGAGGCGCTGGCGGCCACCTCTCGCTGGGCCGGGCACGTCGCCCGGGCCGTCGAGTCGATCGAGGCGGCACTCCACGAGGTCGCCGCGGATGCCACCCGGACCGCCGAGCTGCTGGAGCGACTCGGCACATACCAATGGGAGGCCGGCGACACGACCGGATCGGCCGCGTCCTACCTGAGGGCCAAGGACCTGCTGCCGAGCCGGCCGCTTTCGCCACTGCACGTCCGCGTCGAGGCCGACCTCGCCACCGCCGCGCTTCGCGCGGGTGACTACGCCGAGGCCCGGGCCCACGCCGACGCGGCGGTCGCCATGGCCGACGACGTCGGCACGGCCGCCGAGCGAGGCTTCGCGCTCCAGGTCTCCGGTCTCGCCATGACGCTGCTCGGCGAGCCGGCCGGCGGCATCGACCGGCTCCGCGAGGCGGTCGAGGTCACCGAGGCGACCGGTCAGTTCGAGGATCTCCTGCGAACCTACGCCAACCTCGCCGTGGCGCTGGAGCACTCCGGACAGCTCGAGGCGGCGGCGGACGCCTCTCGACGCGGCTTGCACACCGCGCGCGGACACGGCCTGGACGGCTCACGAATCGCCGTTGCGCTTGCAAACAACGCCGGTGTTGCGCTCAATCTGCTGGGCCAATGGGACGAGGCGGGCGAGCTTCTCGACGACGCGCTGCTGTTCGGCACACCTGTCGGGCAGAGCGCGTACCTCCGGCTGACCCAGGCGGAGATCGACGTGGCCCGCGGACGTTTCGCCGCGGCCCGCGAGCGGCTTGAACAGATCCGCGAGCGGCCGATCCGAGACCCGCGGTTCGTCCGCGCCCGATTCACCTGCGAGGCCGAGCTCGCCCTGTGGACGGGCGACGTCGCTGCGGCCCGGAGGGCGGCGGCGGATGGCCTCGAAGCGATGGGCGCCGCACCGCCCGCCGTCGAGGCGCTCCGGCTCCACGCCGTCCAGCTGCGTGCCGCCGCCGACGCCCGCGCCGGGGACGCCGATCGGCGGGAGGTCGCACGCGCCGCCGAGCGGCTGGCCCGGCTGGCCCGGGCCGTGTCGGACGTCGGCGAACCCGGTGAGGAGTCCGCGGCCCTTCGCGCGCAGTGCGAGGCCGAGGCGCACCGGGCCGCGGGCACCGACAGCGCCGCCGAATGGGCCGCGGCGGCCGGCCGGTGGGAGGCGCTGCACCGGCCCTACGCGGCGGCGTACGCCCGATGGAAGGAGGCCGAGGCCGCGCATGTCGAAGGCGATGCTCCCCGGGCCGCGGCCGCCCTCGGGCAATCGCTGGAGACGGCCGAGCGGCTCGACGCCCGACCGCTCCTGGACCGGCTTCGCGCGCTGCATTCGCAGTTGTCCGGCGCGACGACCCGGCCGGACGTGGCCGCGCTGTCCGAGCGTGAGATCGCGGTGCTGCGGATCGTCGCGACCGGGGCCACCTATGCGCAGGTCGGCACCGAGCTCATGATGGCCGAAAGCACTGTTGGGGTGCACGTGTCAAACGCCCGCCGGAAGCTGGCGATCTCCGACCGGCGCGAGCTCGTCGCGTGGGCCCGGGCCAACCTGTGATCGGTGGCTGAGCTGTCGAAAGGCTACAGGCGAGAAGCGGTGGCAGCTGTACCGCGAACGAGCGCGGCGATCGCGCGGAGAGCCTCTGAGGTCGGGGTGAAGTAGCCGTCGTGGCCGTCGACGCCGCCGACCGGGATGGCTGTCGCGCCGAAGGACGGGGTGTAGACGTGGGTGCCGTGGCCGGCGCCGAGGAGGTGGAGGGCGGGGATGCGGCGGGTCCAGTCGTTGGGGGCGGTGCCGGCCCAGATGTGGGCCTGCGTGTGGAGGTCGGCGGCCCTGTCGACGCCCAGGCCGGGGCTGCCCAGCGCCACGATGTCGGTCACGCGCGGGTCCAGGGTGTGTGCGGCCAGGCCGGCCACCGTCGAGCCGTAGCTGTGGCCGACCACGACGATGCGCCGGCCGGGCAGGCGGGAGACGAACTCGCGCAGGGCGGCGGCGCCCGCGCCGGCCAGGTCCTCGCGGGCCGCGTCGAGGCCCACGCCGTGGGGTGGGTGGTAGCCGAGCCAGGCGACCACGGCGACGGCCGGGTCGTCGATCGCGGCCGCCAGCTGTCTGGCCTGCCAGGCCGGGGCCCTTCGCTGGACGCCGCCCAGGCCGCGGTCGAAGTTGGCGGCCGTGGTGTCGACGCCCGGGATCAGGACCACGACCGTGCGGGCGGCCGGCAGGTCGCCGACGATCTCCAGTGCGCGGCCGTCGGGCAGGCGGACGTTCTGCAGCGGGAGCGGGGCGGGGGTCGCCGGGGCGTGGGTGGGGCCGAAGACGGTCAGGGCGGCGGCGATGACGGGCAGCAGCAGGAGCGTTCGCATGCGGTGCAACGTAAGGAGGCGGGCGGGTCCGGATCGTCATACTGCGGAGTGGTTGCCGGGCTCACTCCGCGGTACCGAAGAAGGCCATGGGGTCGGCTTTGCCGGAGTGGACGGCGGCGGCCATCCGCAGCCGCCGCTTCACGCCGGTGAGGTGGTCGTGGACGTCCGGGTCGCCGTGGCGGGAGGCGGTGAGGTGGGGCAGGCCCCGGGCGCGCAGCCAGCGCAGGAGGACGGCGCCCTCGCTGTTGGGCCAGGGGCGGCGGCCGTGGTAGACGTCGTGGACGGCGACGGCGGTGCCGGGCTTCAGGTGGTCCAGGAGCGCCGTGGTGTACCAGCGGGCGAAGCCGGCCGTGTGCAGGGCGTCGATGAGGACGAGGCCCGGGTCGGCGGGGAGGTCGGCGGTGCGCACGTCGCCGTGCGTGAAGCGCCAGCGGGTCTTCGTGAGCTCGTCGGGCAGCGTGCGCCGGGCGTGGGCCACCCGGTCGTAGCTGTAGAGGATGCCGTCGCCGTTGTCGCGCAGGGCCCGCAGCAGCCAGCTGGTGGACCAGCCGTGGAAGGCGCCTATCTCGATCACGGTGTGCGGGCGCAGGGCGCGGACGGCGAGGTACATGATCTCGGCCTCGATGTCGTCGAGCTTGGGGTGCATCGGGGCCTGGACGAGCAGTTCGCGCTGCTCCTCGCGGGCGGTGCGCAGGTCGGTGGCGTGCTCGCGGTACCAGGAGATGATCGTGTCCACGGAGAACATGGCGCGACCGTAGGGTGCGGGGGACGAAACGGACGTCACTCCCGGGAGCCATCCGCCGGTGCTACCGGGGTACTACTCTCCCGCGGTGACCACGCCCGTCTCGTAGGCGAAGACGACGGCCTGGGCCCGGTCGCGCAGGTCGAGCTTCTGCAGCACCCGGCTCACGTGGGTCTTCACCGTCTGCTCGGCGACGACGAGGGTCTCGGCGATCTCGGCGTTGGAGCGGCCGCGGGCGATCAGCCGCAGCACCTCGATCTCGCGCGGGGTCAGGTCGCGCAGCCGGGCCGGCTGGTGGGTGACGGCGCGCGGGCGCGCGGCGAACTCCTCGATGAGCTTGCGGGTCACCGACGGCGCGAGCAGGCCCTCGCCGGCCGCGACGACCCGCACGGCGTTGACGAGCTCGGCCGCCGGGGCGTCCTTGAGCAGGAAGCCGGACGCGCCCGCGCGCAGCGCCTCGAAGACGTAGTCGTCGAGGTCGAACGTGGTCAGGATGAGGACCCTCGGGCGGTGCAGGTGCGCGCCGACGCCGAGGATGCGGCGGGTCGCCTGGAGGCCGTCGAGGACCGGCATGCGGATGTCCATCAGGACGACGTCGGGGGCGCGCTCGCGGGCCAGGGTCACGCCCTGCTCGCCGTCGGGGGCGTCACCGACGACCGTGAAGTCGGGCTGGGCGGCCAGCAGCGCGGCGAAGCCCTGGCGGACCATCGCCTGGTCGTCGACGATGAGGATCTTGATCATGCGTCTCCCAGGGGCAGTGTCGCGACGACCTCGTAACCGCCGTCGGCGGCGGGGGCGGCACGCAGGGTGCCGCCGATGGCGGTGGCGCGCTCGTGCATGCCGATCAGGCCGTGACCCTTGCCCTCCGGGACCAGGGGGCGGCCCGTGGGCTCGTTGCGGACGAAGACCCGCAGCTCCGCCTGGTCGCGGAAGATGACGATGGCGACCGGGGCGCCGGCGGCGTGGCGGCGGGCGTTGGAGAGCGCCTCCTGGACGATCCGGTAGGCGGCCAGGCCGACGCCGGGCGGGACCTCGATGCCGGGGGCGGGCGAGTACTCGATCTGGACGCCGGCCGCGCGGGCCTCCCGGATCAGGCCGGACAGCTCCTCCAGCGTGGGCTGGGGCTCGGTCAGCGGGACCGAGTCGTCGCGCAGGACACCGAGCAGGCGACGCATCTCGGTGAGCGCTTCTCTCGACGTACCGGCGATGGCCTGAAGCTCTTCGGCGACGGCCGGTGGGACGCCCTCGATGCGGTAGACAGCGGTCTCGGCCCGCACGGCGATGAGGGACATGTGGTGCGCGACGATGTCGTGCATCTCGCGGGCGATCCGGTTGCGCTCCTCGGCGATCGCGCGCCGGGCCTGCGCCAGCTCCGTGCGCTCGGCCTCCTCGGCCAGTTCGCGCTGGACCTCGCGGCGGCGGCGGATCTGGTCGCCGATGACAAGCACGGCCAGCACCAGCAGGAACAGGCCGGCGACGTTGCCGGGGTTGACGTACGCGAGGATCAGCAGGAAGGCACTGAGCCCGGCCGCGACGACGACCTCACGGCGGTGCCGGACGGCGACCACGAAGAGGATCACCGGGTAGCTCATGATCTGCACCGGCTGGAACGGCCACGGCGTGCCCTGGACGATCTTCAGGACGAGGCTGGTGTAGATCGCGGCGAAGAACGCGATGCGCCAGGCCAGCAGCGGCCGGGTGGCGACGATCCCGATCGGCACGGCGATCAGGATCGAGCAGGCGATGATCTGGATCCAGTTGCGGGTATCGGCCTCGGGGACGTTGCCCTGGTAATACTCGAACGCGAGCAGCCCGCACAGGATGCCGAGGATGGCGCCGGCCATGGGCAGCGCCCGGCCGACCTTGGTCCTGGGGTGGACCGGCGGATCCTTGGCGGCGATGAGCCCCCACAAGCCGCGCGCGATCCACCCCACGATCGACATGCTATGACAGCTGGGGCGTCACCTCGTCCAGAGCCTGGTCAACCGTCTTCACGGTGATGCCCTTGGACTGGATGAGCTGCAGCTCCTTGTCCAGGTTGGCCGGCGTCACGGCGTAGGTCGGGTCCTCGGCCGTCGCGCTCACCTCGTGGTAGACGAGCACCAGCCAGCTCTTGTCCCGGATCGCCTGGTCGATCCACAGGCCGACCTGGGCCGGCGTGGTGGTGTTCAGGATGTTCTGCACCTTGATGTTGTAGACGTCGGTGCTGTCCTTGGTGTTGTACCCCTCGTCGGTCGAGCGGTGCGAGCGGTAGTACTTCTTGCTGCTGGCGATCACGTTCGCGTTGTACTCGCCGAACGGGGTCGCGAAGTTCTTCGCCACGGTGTTGGTGCCGTACCACTGGCGCAGCGTCGCCTGGCTGTCCTTGAGCTCGGCGTCGATCTGCGCGGCGGTCATCGTCGGCAGGTGCGGGTGGTCGACGGTGTGCGAGGCGACCTCGATGCCGTGGGCGGGCAGGTTGAGCATCTCCGCCTTGGTCATGTAGTCCGGGTAGTCGGTGGTGCTGGTCAGGACGTAGTAGGTGGCGTCCATGTTGTACTTGTCCAGCAGCGGCAGACCCGCGGTGTACTGCGTCTTCCAGCCGTCGTCGAACGTGAGGCTGACGAGCGCCCGGTTGAGCTGGGCCGGGGTGTACTCGGCCAGGCTGAAGTCGTCCGACGTGACCCAGCCGACCTTGGCCAGCACCTGGAACACGGTGATCTTCGTGGCGCCGGCCGGGACCGTGTACTGCGCGCTGACCTTCGCCCAGGCCGCGGACGTGGGTGCGGCGGCCAGGTACGCGTACTGCTCCGAGCCGTCGGTCATGGTGACCTCGACGTCGATCTCGCTGTCGACGCTCGACTGGTACCAGTTCGAGTACTGGTAGGTCTTGCCCGGCGTGACGGTGACCGCGGCCGGGCTCCACTTCGAGTCGCCGCTGGTGTACTGCGAGATCTGCGTCTTCACGCTGTGGCTGCCGGTGTGCCCGGTCGTGAGGTAGCTGAACGCGGTGGTGTTGGTGCCCCAGGTCGAGCTGGTCCAGCCGGCCGGGGCGGTGCCGTTGGCGGTCTCGACCCCGGGGTTGGCGATCAGGTTGCCGGTCGTGGTCGGGGGCGGCGGCGTCGTGGTCGTGTTGTTGACGGTGACCGTGACCTTCGACTGCGCGGCGGTGGCGCTGGAGGCGGTCCGGGCGGTGGCGGTGACCGTGTGGACGCCGTTGGTGGCCTTCTTCGAGTCCCAGGCGGCGGCGAACGGCGCGGCGGTGTCCTCGGCGGCCAGGTCGACGCCGTCGACGGCGAACTTGACGCCCAGCACGTCGGCGCTGGCGGTGGCGGTCACCTGCTGCGTGCCGGAGACGGTGGCACCCTCGGCGGGCGCGGTGATCTGGACCGAGGCCGGCGTGGGCGTCGGGTCCGCGGCGCCGGACTCGGCGAGGAAGTACAGGTCGGTCTGCAGGCTGCCCTTGGCCGCCAGCACGTGGTAGACCGACGCCTTCACCGCGTCGGCGGGCGTGGTGAACTCGATCGAGAGCTGCTTCCACGCGGCCGAGACGGGGGCGTCGGCCAGCCAGACGAACGTCTGCTTGCCGGCGGCGTTGGTGTAGACGACCTCGAGGGAGGTCTTGACGGTCCCGATGTACCAGTCGGAGACGACGTACTTGGTGCTCGGCTTCACCGTCACCGGCGCCGCCATCCACTTCGCGTCACCGGAGGTGCGGGCGGTCATGGTGATGGCCAGGCTCCGCCGCCCGTCCTTGCCGGTCGTCTGCCACGTGGACGTCGCGGTGTTGGTCCCCCACCTGTCGAACGTCCAGCTGGCCGGCCCGGACCCCGACGCCGTCTCCGCCGAGGGGTTCCCGATGAGGTTGGCCCCGACCGCGAACGCCGTCACGTTCGGCAACAGCGCGGAGACAACGGCCGCGAGGACCGTGCCGATGAGTAATCTGTACAGTCGCACGCGCCGGTACCCCTTTTTTCCCGTTGAGCAACTTCGGACGGGGTATCAGACCAATCGTCCCCATATCGAGTCAACGCACAGTGGGGACGCGCTCACGACATTGCTGATCCCCGCGGTCGTGACCTGCGATGACTCGCAGATTAGCCGGTTGGAGAGTGCACGTTCGGATTAACTCCAACGCGCGCGGGGTGATACTGAGAGTCACCCAAAAGTGGTGAGACCCCTGCTGTTCATGGGCCACCTTCCGTAGCGTCTCCCCCGTGGCTGTTCGGAAGATCGACCGCAACGACACGGTGAGCGGGTGCCCCGTGGCCCACGACGGTGACGGGGTGTGGCGGCTGCGGGGGTACTCCGCGGGCCGCGCCCTGCTGCGCAGCACCGAGACCGTCCAGGCCGGCATGAACGTCGAGGGCATCGAGAAGATGCCGAAGCGGATCCGCCGCCCCGTCCTCTACCGCGACGGCGAGGAGCACCGCGAGCACCGCCGGCAGACCGCCCGCTACTTCACGCCCCGCCGCGTCGACGCCGCCTACCGCGCGCTCATGGAGCGCATCGCCGACGAGCAGCTCGATCGCCTGCGCCGGGAGCGCCGGGCCGACCTGTCGCAGCTGAGTTTCCGCCTGGCCGTGGCCGTCGCCGCCGCGGTGATGGGGCTGACCGGCGGGCGCCCGGGCATGCCGTACCGGCTGGAGAAGTTCTTCCCGGAGCAGTACGGGCAGCCGGGCTTCACGAGCCCGAGTGGGGTGTACTGGTTCGCCCGCCAGAATTTCTGGACCCTCGCCTTCTACATGTGCGACGTCCGCCCGGCGATCCGCGCCCGCCGCCGCGAACGCGCCGACGACGTCATCTCCCACCTGATCGACGAGGGCTGCTCCGACGGCGACATTCTGGGCGAGTGCCTGACGTTCGCCCCGGCCGGCATGATCACGACCCGCGAGTTCATCAACGTGGTCGCCTGGCACCTGTTCACCGACGCCGACCTGCGGGCCCGCTACATGGCCGCCGACCCGGCCGGGCGGCTGGCCGTGCTGGAGGAGCTGCTCCGCCTGGAGCCGGTGGTGTCGACGCTGAAGCGGCGCACCACCGCCGAGGTCGAGGTGCCCGGCCCCTCCGGCCCGATCGCGATCCCGGCCGGCTCCAGGGTCGACGTGAGCATCACGAACGCCAACCTCGACCCCGACGCGCTCGCGGCCGGCGGCCCCGGCCTCAGCTTCGGTGACGGCCCGCACCGCTGCCCGGGCGCGCACGTGGCGCTGCAGGAGACCGACATCTTCGTGCACCGGCTGTTCGCCCTGGACGGCCTGCGCATGGCCACCCCGCCGCGCGTGTCGTTCAAGGAGGACATCGCCGCCTACGAACTGCGCGGCCTGACCGTGGAGCTCGCCCCGCAATGACGGCGTGAAGCCGGTCCGCGTCCCCTCGAGTGCTGCGCCGGCGTGGGCGTCGCCGCCGCGCCTCCGCGACCTCCCGGGTCAGCCGCGCAGGTGGGCCTGGACGGCGCGCTGGAAGGCGCCGGCGGGCAGGGACCAGGCGTCGGCGATGGTCCAGGCGGCCATCACGCGGGGCTCGGGGACTTGACCAGGCGGGTGGTGACGGCGTGGGCGGCGTACAGGGCGTAGCCGACCAGCAGGGGCGCGGTCAGGGGGACGAACAGGGCGAGCGCGGCGGCGACGGCCGACACCCCGGCCACCGCCGCCGCCGCACCCGGTTGCCGCCATGCTGTGCGGGCGGCCCAGCGCAGCGCCTCGCGCCAGCTGGACGGGGACGTGCCCCGGCCCAGGCGGACGAGGGTGAGCATGCCGATCGCGAGCAGCACGACGACCGCGACGCCGGTGCCGGCCAGCGCGGGCGACCCGCCCGGGACCCGGCCGCCGGCCACGGCGCCGACGTTGTAGACCAGCAGGAGGACGAGGGCGGACGCCGCCAGCGACGCGAGGAGGCCGCGCACCAGCGAGGCGCGGAAGAGCCGCCACATCGCCGGGAGCGACACCTTCTCGCCGCGGGCGATCACGCCCACCGCCGATGAGCCCGTGCGCACCGCGGCGCCGAGGGTCACCAGCGGTACCGATGCCACGGTCACGAACAGGCCCACCAGGGCCACGTCCGCGGCGACCGTGATCGTCTCCGACCAGTCTCGTCTCACGGCGACCTATCCCTTCAGGCCCGAGGTGTTGATGCCCTCGACGAGCATCCGCTGGAAGGCCAGGAAGAACAGGAACACCGGGACCAGCGACAGGACCGACATCGCGAACATCGGGCCCACCGAGACCTGGCCCGAGGAGTCGATGAACGCCCGCAGCGCCACCGGGACCGTGTTCTTCGTGGTCTCCGAGACGTAGACGAGCTGGCGGAAGAAGTCGTTCCAGGTCCAGATGAACGAGAAGATCGCGGTGGTCACCAGCGCGGGGCGCGACAGGGGGAGGATCACGCTGCGGAACACGCCGAACGGTGAGCAGCCGTCGATCTTCGCGGCCTCGTCCAGCTCGCGGGGGATGCCGCGCATGAACTGGACCATGAGGAAGACGAAGAACGCCTCGGTGGCCAGGAAGTGCGGCACGATCAGCGGCAGGTAGGGGAACTCGCCGCCGACCAGGCCCAGCTGCTTGAACAGGATGAACTGCGGCACGATGAGGACGTGGCCGGGCAGCAGCAGGGTGCCGATCATGACGGCGAACCAGATCCGGCGGCCCTTGAACCGCAGGCGCGCGAAGGCGTAGGCGGCCAGCAGGCAGGAGACCGCGTTGCCGACCACGACAAGCAGGGAGACCAGGGCGCTGTTGAAGAAGAACCGGCCGAAGGTGACGGCGGCGCTCTGGAAGTGGGCCCACCCGTCCGGGTAGTTGGACGGGGTCCAGCTCTGCGGCCAGACGGAGACGTTGCTCAGCACCTCCTCCTGGCTCTTGAAGCTGCTGCCGACCATCCACACCAGCGGGTACAGGATGATGAGCAGGATCGCCAGGACCACGAGATACCTGGCGCTCGCCTTGATCGCGGTCATCGGTCGTCGCCTCCGTCGGAGTAGTGCACCCAGAAGCGGCCGGTGCTGAACAGCACGACCGTCAACAGGCCGATCGCGGCGAGGAAGACCCAGGCCAGCGCCGAGGCGTAGCCCATCTCGTAGTCGGTGAAGCCCTTGATGTACAGGTAGAGCGTGTACATGAGGGTGGAGTCGACCGGGCCGCCGGTGCCGCCGGAGATGACGAACGCCGAGGTGAAGCCCTGGAAGCCGTGGATGGTCTCGAGCACCAGGTTGAAGAAGATGACAGGCGACATCATGGGCATCGTCACCGACACGAACTTGCGCCACGCGCCGGCGCCGTCGACGGCGGCGGCCTCGTAGAGCTCCACCGGGACCTGCTTGAGGCCGGCCAGGAAGATGACCATCGGTGCGCCGAACTGCCACACCGCCAGCAGGATCAGGGTGCCCAGGGCCCAGTCGGGGTCGTTGACCCAGCCCTCGCCGTGGATGCCGAACAGCGCGAGCAGGCGGTTGAACGAGCCCTCGCGGTTGAACATCGAATACCACACGAAGCCCAGGGCCACGCTGCCGCCGAGCAGCGACGGCAGGTAGAACAGGCCGCGGAACAGCCCGACGCCGCGCATCCGCCGGTTGAGCAGCAGGGCGACGCCGAATGCGGCGGCCAGTTTGAGCGGGACCGCGATGACGCCGAAGAGCACCGTCACCGTGACCGCGTGGTAGAACGCCGGGTCGTCGGTGAACATCCGCACGTAGTTGTCGAAGCCGACGAAGTGCAGCTCCGACCAGTCCGAGAGGATGTCGTAGTCGGTGAAGCTCAGGAAGAGCGAGCCGAGCATCGGCAGGAGCGTGAACGCACCGAAGCCGAGCAGCCAGGGTGACAGGAAGACGTAGCCGGCCCGGCCCTCGCGGCGGACCCCCCGCCCAGACCCCGAGGGGGCCTGGGCGGAGTGTCGCGGCGCTGGCCGTGCCGTCGCGGTGACAGCCACTGGAAGCGTTCCCTACTTGGAGATGGCCGTCTTCACGGCGCTGATGAACGCGTCGGCGGCCTGCTGGGAGGACGCCTTGCCGGCCTGCACCGACTCGGCGGCCTTGATCAGCTCCGAGCGCAGCGTGCTGTGACCCTTGAGCGGCACCGTCGGGGACGGGCCGAAGGTCTTGCCGAGCGTGTTCTCGACGTCGATGGAGGTCTTCATCGCCTTGTCGGTGACGGCGCTCTCGACGGCGGTGCGGACGTCCAGGTTCGACGGCAGGCCGCGGTCGGTGCCGAGGACCTTGCCGGCCTCCGGGTCGTTGGCCAGGAAGTTGATGACGTCGACGGCCACGTCCTTCTTGTCGCTGCCGCGGTACACCGAGAAGTACATCGACGCGCGCGCCCACTGGGCCTTGGGGTCGCCCGGGTAGGCCATCACGCCGAGCTCGTCCTTGGTGTTCTTCTGCAGCTCCGGCAGCTGGTTGACCCACACCCACGAGGTGAGGGCCTTGCCGGTGACGACGAGCTGCTTGGTGACGTCCGTGGCGTTGCCCTCGCGGATCACGTCAGCGGTCGGCGTCGCCTTGGCGTCGCGGGCGCCCTTCCACAGGTCGAACCAGGCGGTCACGTCCTGGGCGGTGAAGCCGAGCTCCTTGCCCTTGTACAGGTCCTTGCCCTGCTGGCGCAGCCACACCCAGAACGCCTTGTAGTCGGCGCTCGGGTCCTGGGTGCCGGGGACCTTCGTCGCCGCACCGGCCGTCTGGGCCCAGGTGATGAACTCGGGCCAGCTCATGCCGGTCTTGGGCTCCGGCTGGTTCGCCGCCGCCAGTTTCGTCTTGTTGTAGACCAGGCCCTGCGTGTTCTCGCCGAACGCGACGCCGGCCAGCTTGCCGTCGACCTCGCCGTACTTCCACAGACTCTCGGGGAACTTGGAGGTGTCGAGCTTGCCGGACTTCTGGTACGAGCTCAGGTCCAGCGTGACGTTGCGCGACGCGTACTCGGTGAGGAAGTTGTCGTCGATCTGGAAGATGTCGGGCGCGGCGTTGCCGGCCGTGAGGGTCGCCAGCTTGTCGAAGTAGCCCTGGTTGGCCTGCCATGTCGTCTTGAACGTGACGTTGGGGTGCTTCGCGGTGTACAGCTTCAGTGCGTCCTCGGTGAGCTTGGCGCGCGCATCGCCGCCCCACCAGAAGAAGCTCAGCTCCACCGGCTTCGTGGAGTCGGCCGACGGCGAGCCGCCGGAGTCGTCACCACACGCGGCGAGGGGTACGAGCAGAGCGGCGGCGGCGGCTACCGCGAGCAGCCGGCGACGGGGTGTTCCGGACATCGAATAACACTCCTGTGTCTGTCTCTGGCACGTGGCCGCGACAACTGGGGTCAGACCGGCGCGGGACCGGTGGAGTCGCGGATGACCAGTTGGGTCTGGAGCGTGACAAGTGCGGTTGAGCGCTGTTCGTCTTCGTGGTGCAGCAGCATGTCCACGGCCGCCCGTCCGGCGGCCGCGGTCGGGGTGGCCACGGTGGTGAGCTTCGGGCGCACCAGCCGGCTGAGCATGATGTCGTCGATGCCGACGACGCTGATCTCACCCGGCACGCTCACATTGCGGTCGTGCAGCCCTTCGAGCAGGCCGATCGCCATGAGGTCGTTGTAGACCAGCACGGCGGTCGCCCCGGTGGCCAGCACCGCCGCGCAGGCGGCCGATCCGGCCGCCTCCGTGGGCTGGAAGGGCCCGAGGACCGTGAGCGTGGCACCCGCGGCCTTGGCCGCGGCGGTTGCGGAGCGGCGGATCTCCCGGTTGGTCCACGAGCCGCGCGGCCCGCCCAGCAGGGCGATGTCGCGGTGGCCGAGGCCGACCAGGTGTTCGATGGCGGTCCGGGCGCCGCTGGCGACGTCCATGACGACCGCGGGCAGCCCCTCGACGGGCCGGTTGACCACGACGAGCGGCACCTCCTTGCGGAGCTTCTCGATCAGGTCGTTGCTCATGCGCGGGCTGCACAGCAGCACGCCGTCGACCTGTTTGGCGAGGGCGTGGACGAGCTGCTCCTCGACCACGGGGTCCTCGTTCGTGTCGGCGACGAACAGGTGGTAGTCGCGCTGGCGCGACTGGGATTCGGCGGCCTTGATGAGCGGCGGGAAGAACGGGTTCGCGATGTCCGCGACGATCAGCCCGATGTTGTGGGTGCGGCCGGTGATCAGGGCGCGGGCGGCGCGGTTGGGCCGGTAGCCCATGCTCTCCGCGGTGGACAGCACGCGGCTGCGCGTGTCGGGGTTGACCAGATGCGGTGCCGAGAAGGTGCGCGACACGGTGGAGACATGGACGCCGGAGGCGCGGGCGACATCTCGGATCGTGGCGGGCACGTGGAGTCCTCTCAAAGACCGTGATGCGGGTCACCGGGTGCAGCCAATTATGCAAACGTTTGCTCCCGTGTCAACGCCCCTCAATGGAAGTTTCGCGCTGGTATTGACCCCGCCAGGCCCCTTTGCGCATAGTTTGCTGCAAACCTTTGCAGCCCCAAGGGGGTTCCTTGAACAAGCGCTATGCGATCGTCGGCACCGGATCGCGGGCGGCCATGTTCGTGCGGGCGCTCACCGGCGAGCACCGCGGCACCAGCGAGCTCGTCGCCCTCGCCGACCCGAACCCGGTCCGCATCGCCGTGCACAACGACCGCCTCGACCGACCCGTCCCGGCCTATCCGGCCGGCGCGTTCGCCGAGATGATCGAGCGTGAGCGGGTCGACGTGGTGATCGTCTGCACCGTCGACCGCTACCACGACGAGTACATCGTCGCGGCCCTCGAAGCCGGCTGTGACGTGCTCACCGAGAAGCCGATGACGATCGACGCGCAGCGCTGCGCGCGAATCCTCGACGCCGTCGCGCGCACGGGCCGCCGCGTGCAAGTTACATTCAACTATCGCTACAACCCGCTGCACGAGGCGGTGAAACGCATCCTGGCATCCGGCGAGATCGGCGAGGTCGGCTCGGTGCACTTCGAGTGGCTGCTCGACGTGCGCCACGGTGCCGACTACTTCCGGCGCTGGCACCGCGACAAGGCCGACTCCGGGGGGCTGCTGGTCCACAAGGCCGGACACCACTTCGACCTGGTCAACTGGTGGCTCGACGACGACCCTACGTCGGTCTACGCCGACGGAAGATTGTTTTTCTACGGTACTGCGGGTGCCGGCCACGGCGCCGGGAAGTTCGCGATCGACATGGGCGACCCCGACCTCGCCGCGCTCTACGGCGAGGCGGCCGTGCGGGCCGACGGGTACCACCGCGACCAGGACGTCTTCGCTCCCGGCGTGACGATCGAGGACGATCTGGCGGTGATGGTGCGCTACGCTCGCGGCGCGACCCTCACGTATCACCTGACGGCCTACGCGCCCTGGGAGGGGTACCGTATCGCCTTCAACGGCAGCCGCGGCCGGCTCGAGCTGGACGTGACCGAGACCGACCACGTCTCGGCCGAGGCCGCCGACTCCCTCAAGGGCCATCGCGAGCCGGGCACCGCGAGCCTGCGCCTGCGCCGCTTCTTCGGCGCTCCGGTGGAGGTGCCCGTGGAGGGGTACCGCCGCGAGGGCCACGGCGGCGCCGACGTGCGGATGCTGGCCCAGCTGCTCGATCCGGACGCGCCGCCCGACCCGCTGGGCCGCTCCGCGGACGCCGCCGCCGGGGCCCGCGCCCTCCTCGTCGGGCTCGCCGCCAACGAGTCAATCATCACCGGTCGGCCCGTCCGCACCGCCGAGCTCAAGGCTGGAATCGTCAATGCATGAGGACCACCTGCTCCCCGCCGAACCCGGGGTCCGCGCGATCGCCCGCGAGCTGTACGGGCACGCCAAAGGTCTGCCGCTGATCAGCCCGCACGGCCACGTCGACCCGGCCATCCTGGCCGACGACCAGCCGTTCCCGGACCCGGCCCGGCTGATCGTGGTGCCCGACCACTACGTCACCCGGATGCTGGCCAGCCAGGGCGTCGCCCCGGCCGACCTGGGCGTGCCGTCGCTCGACGGATCGCCGGTGGAGACCGACGGGCGCACGATCTGGCGGCGGCTGGCCGCGCAGTGGCACCTGTTCCGCGGCACCCCGTCGCGGCTGTGGACCGAGCGCGTGCTGGCCGAGGTGTTCGGCGTGGACGGCCCGCTGAACGCGGACACGGCCGACCGGGTCTACGACACCATCGCCGAGCGCCTGGCGAGCCCCGAGTTCCGGCCGCGGGCCCTGTTCGAGCGGTTCAACCTGGAGGTCCTCGCGACCACCGAGTCGCCGCTGTCCGACCTCGGCGCCCACGCCAAGCTCGCCGCCGACGGCTGGGGCGGCCCGGGCGGGCGGGTCATCACCACCTTCCGCCCCGACGACCTCGTCGACCTGGACTGGCCCGGCTGGGCCGACCGGGTCGCGCAGCTCGGCGCGGGCACCTACGCGCAGTTCCTGGACCGGCTCCGCGAGCGCCGCCAGGCGTTCATCGCCGCCGGGGCCACCTCCAGCGACCACGGCCACCCGACCGCGGCCACCCTCGCCCTGGCGCCGCAGCAGGCGGCGGCGCTGTTCGACCGGGCGCTCGGGGGCCGGGCCGAGCCGGGCGACGCCGAGACGTTCCGGGCCCACATGCTCGTCGAGTTCGCCCGCATGTCGGTCGAGGACGGCCTGGTCATGCAGCTGCACCCGGGGGCCGTGCGCAACCACAACGCGGCGCTCTACGCCCGGCACGGCCGCGACGTCGGCGGCGACATCCCCAGCCCGACCGAGTACGTCCGCGCGCTCAAGCCGCTGCTGGACGAGCTCGGCACCGACCCGCGGTTCCGGATCGTGCTCTACACGCTCGACGAGACCGCGTTCACCCGCGAGCTGGCCCCGCTGGCCGGCGGCTACCCGGCCGTCTTCCTCGGCGCGCCCTGGTGGTTCCTGGACAGCCCCGAGGGCCTGCGCCGATACCGCGAGGCCGTCACCGAGACCGCCGGCTTCTACAACACCGCCGGGTTCGTCGACGACACCCGCGCCTTCTGCTCGATCCCGGTCCGCCACGACGTCGCCCGCCGCGTCGACGCCGGCTTCCTGGCCCGGCTCGTCGCCGAGCACCGCCTGCCGCTCGACGAGGCCGCCGAGACCATCGCCGACCTCGCCTACCACCTGCCGAAGCGCGTCTACGCGCGCACCGTCCACAATGGAGCTTCCGCGTGACCCTCATCACCGGCCTGACCGTCCACGACGTGCGGTTCCCGACCGCCGCGGCCGGCGACGGCTCCGACGCCATCAACAAGGGCGACTACTCGGCCACCTACGTCGTGCTCGACACCGCGGAAGGCACCCAGGGCTTCGGCCTCACCTTCACCAACGGCCGCGGCAACGAGATCACCTGCGCGGCCGTCCGGGCCCTCGAGCACCACGTCGTGGGCCACGCGGTCGAGGACCTGTGCACCGCCGCCGGCCAGCGGACGATCACCGCCGACGTGCAGGTGCGCTGGCTCGGCCCGGAGAAGGGCGTCGTGGCCATGGCGGCCGGGGCGATCCTCAACGCCGTGTGGGACCTGCGCGCCCGCCTCGACGGCAAGCCGCTGTGGAGGCTGCTCGCCGAGCTGCCGACCGCGGACCTGGTCGCGGCGGTCGACTTCAACCACATCACCGACGCGCTGAGCCCCGAGGAGGCCGCCGCGATCCTCGACGGCGGCCTGGACGGCTACGGCGAGCGGCTGGCCCACGCGACCGAGCACGGCTTCCCCTCCTACACGACATCCGTCGGCTGGCTCGGCTATGACGACGAGAAGGTCCGGTCCCTGACCCGCCAGGCGGTGAAGGACGGCTTCGACGCGTTCAAGATGAAGGTCGGCGGCCCGATCGAGGACGACGTGCGCCGGGCCGGCATCATCCGCGCCGAGATCGGGCCGGCCGCGCGGCTCATGATGGACGCCAACCAGGTCTGGGACGTCGGCGTGGCGATCGCCAACATGGAGCGCCTGGTCGCCTTCGAGCCGTACTGGATCGAGGAGCCCACCCACGCCGACGACGTCCTCGGCCACGCCGCGATCCAGCGCGCCCTCGGCGACCGCTGCAAGGTCGCCACCGGTGAGGTCGCCGCCAACCGAGTCATCTTCAAGCAGCTGCTCCAGGCCGGCGCCATCGGCATCATGCAGGTCGACGCCTGCCGGGTGGCCGGCGTCGGCGAGGTCCTGGCCGAGCTGCTCCTCGCGGCCAAGTTCGGGGTCACCGTGTGCCCGCACGCGGGCGGGGTCGGGCTGTGCGAGTACGTCCAGCACCTGTCGTTCTTCGACTACCTGCGGGTCAGCCGCTCGATGGAGGGGCGCATGGTGGAGTACGTCGACCACCTGCACGAGCACTTCACCGACCCGGTGCGGATCGCGAACGGCCGCTACGTGCTGCCCGAGCGGCCCGGCTACAGCGTCGAGCTGCGGCCCGAGTCCATCGCGCAGTACAGCTTCCCGGAGGGACCGGTATGGAACGCCTGAACCGCTCCACGTTCCGCGACGTCATCGAGCCGCCCGGCACCGGCATCGTGCACCTCGGGCTCGGCGCGTTCCACCGGGCCCACGAGGCGGTCTTTACCGAGGACGCGATCCGCAAGGCCGGTGGGGACTGGGGCATCGCCGCCGTCGCACCCCGGTCCCGGGCCGTGCTCGACCCGCTGCTGGAGCAGGACCGGCTGTACAGCGTCCTGACCCTCGACGGCGAGCGGGTGACGCCGCGGGTGCTCGGGGTGCACACGCAGGCACTGCACGCGGCGAGCGCGCCGGCGGCGGTCGAGCGCCTGCTGGCCGACCCGGCCGTGCGGGTCGTCACGCTGACGGTGACCGAGAAGGCGTACCGGGCCGACTCCGGGATCATGCGGCTGCTGCTGGCCGGGCTGCGCGCCCGGGCCGCCACGCAGGCCCCGATCGCGCTTGTCAGCTGCGACAACCTGCCGTCCAACGGGCAGCGGCTGCGCGAGCTCATCACGCCCGAGCTCGACGACGTGAGCTTCATCGGGTTCCCCAGCACCATGGTGGACCGCATCGTCCCGGCCAGCACCGACGCCACCTACGCGACGGCGCGCGACGTGCTGGGCCTGGAGGACCGGGCCTGCGTGGCCGCGGAGCCGTTCAACGCCTGGGTCCTCGAGAACGACTTCCCGGGCGGCCGGCCGGCGTGGGACCAGGCCGGCGCCGTCATCACCGACGACGTCGCGCCGTGGGAGGGGCTGAAGCTGCGGGCGCTGCTCGGGGTGCACTCGGCGCTGGCCTATCTCGGCGCGCTCGCCGGCGCCCGCACGGTCGACCAGGCCCTGGCCCTGCCGGGGATGCGCTCGGCCATGGAACGTTTCATCGCCACGGACATCGCGCCGACCCTCACACCGCCCGACGGGGTCACCGTCGAGCAGTACGGCCGCAGCGCCCTGGAGCGCTTCGCCAACGCCGGCCTGCGCCACCGCACCCTCCAGATCGCCATGGACGGCTCGCAGAAGCTGCCGCAGCGGCTCCTCGGCACCATCGCCGACCGGCGGGCGGCCGGCAGCGTCCCGGTGTACGCCACGCTCGTGCTCGCCGCCTGGATGAAGTTCGTGCGCGGGGCGGCCGACGACGGCACTCCCCTGCCGCTCGACGACCCGATGGCCGACCGGCTGCGGGCCACCCCGTCGCTGCTGGAGCTCGACGCCGTGTTCCCGCCCGGCTTCGCCGACGACGCCGAGCTGCGCGCCCAGCTGTCGGCGTGGAGCGCCGACCTGGACCGCCACGGCGTGGTCGGCACCCTGCAGGCCCTGCGGTGAGCGGTCCGCAGGGCGGCGGAGGGGCCGCGGCCCAGCCGGCCCGGGGCCGGCCCGCGACGGCGCCGCCGCCGGCGGAGGTGACGGCGTGACGACCACGGTGGCGCTCATCGGCGCGGCCGGGCACGGGGCCTGGCACCTGCGCGCGCTCGACGCGCTGGGCGACCGGGCCCGGCTCGTCGCCACCTGCGACGTCCAGCCCGGCTACGACTACACCGACCACCGCACGATGCTGGCCGAGCGCAAGCCCGAGGTCGTCATCGTCTGCACCCCGCCGCACACCCACCTGCCGATCGCCCTCGACGTCCTGGACGCCGGCTGCGACCTGCTGCTGGAGAAGCCGCCGGTGCTGACCCTGGCCGACCACCGCACGCTCGCCGCGGCGGCCCGCGGGCGGGTCCTGCAGGTGAACTTCCAGGCGCTCGGCTCACCGACGATGCCGATGCTGGCCGAGCGGGTCGGCGAGGTGCACTCGGCGTCCGTGGCCGGGGCCTGGTGGCGGCCGGACGAGTACTGGCGGCGCTCCTCCTGGTCGGGCCGGCGCGGGCTGGACGGCGCGCTCGTGAACCCCTTCGCGCACGCGCTCATGCAGGCCCTGGCGATCACCGACCTCCGTCCACCGTGGACGTTCAGCCTCGACCGGTACCGCACCCGGCCGGACGTCGAGGTGGAGGACACGGCCACGCTGCGCCTCACCGGCCCCGACGGCCGCGGCGTGTTCGTGGCCGTCACCCTGTGCTCCGGCGAGTTCGTGCCCGGCGACATCACCGTCACCGGCAGCGCGGGGACGGTCGAGGTCGGCTACGCCCAGGACCGCCTCGACGGCCAGGTCGTCCCCGGCCGCATCGGCCTGCTGGAGAACCTCCTGGACCACCGCGAGCACGACGCGCCGCTGCTCGCCCCGCTGGCCCGCACGGAGCCGTTCGTGGCGCTGGCCGAGGCGATCCTGGCCGCCCCCGACCCCGTACTGCTCGACCCGGCCCGCCTGGCCCGCCGGGAGGACGGGCCCGAGATCCCGGGCGCCGCCGCCCTGGTGCGCCGGGCCGCCGCCGAACGTGCCCACTTCCGCGAGATCGGAGCCTTCCAATGAGGAAACTGTCACTGGCCGACCTGCCCGACGGGGGTACCCCGGCCACGCTCGCCGCCATCGGCCAGGGCTGGGGCCCGGTCCAGCGCGGCGGGATCAGCCGCTACGACGCGCCCGGACACCGGACCCACCCGGAGTCGGACGTGCACGTCCACGACGTGCCGGAGATCTTCACCATCGTCCAGGGCGCCGGGGTGCTGGAGCTCAACGGCGTGGCCGAGACCCGGTTCGCCGCGGGCGACCTGCTCATCATCGAGCCCGGCGAGAACCACCACCTCGTCAGCGACGGCGACGTGCCCCTCGTCTTCACCTGGATGCACCTCTCACCGGTTGACGCGGGATCGACATCGGTCTAGCTTGAGCGCTGAGGAAACCGCTTTCCTAAGGCGGTTCCTCAGCCCCTCGCATCGCGGCCGACCCGCCCAGTCCGAGCCGCACACCCCATGCGTCACGTCTCCCTGACCGGAGGAAGCATGGAAGCCCAACCCAGGCGGCGCCGATGGCCGATCGTGGCCGGTGGCGTCGCCGCGTTCACGGCCGTGGCCGCGGCCGCCGCACAGCTCGCGTTCGCGGCCACACTGTTCAGCGACAACTTCGAGGACGGCGACACCGGCGGCTGGTCGAAGTCCGGCGGCACGTGGGCCGTCGTCTCCGACGGCTCCAAGGTGCTGAGCCAGAGCAGCTCGGGCAGCGAGAACGCCCGGGAGTTCGCCGGCGACGCGGGCTGGACGAACTACACCGTCTCGGCCCGCGTCAAGCCGGCCTCGATCGGCAGCGGCGGCCACGCCGCCCTGCTGGCCCGCGCCTCCAGCTCCACGACGTTCTACCGGCTCGCGCTGCTGTCCGGCAGCGTCCAGCTGCAGGCCGTCAACAGCGGCTCGGTCACCGTGCTCGGGCAGGTCTCGCGCACGGTGAGCACCGGCACCTGGTACACCCTGTCGCTGTCCGTCTCCGGCAGCACCATCGCCGGCTCGGTCGACGGCACCTCGGTCGGCTCCGCGACGAACTCGTCGGTCGCCAAGGGCCGCATCGGCGTGCAGACCGTCTATGCGGCCGCGGCGTTCGACGACGTCACCGTCAGCGACACGGCCGGCCCGACCCCGACCACCACGGGCCCGGGCTCCACGGCGAGCCCCACCAAGTCCCCGACCCCGACCCCGACGCCGACGCCCACCGGCACCGGCGGCGGTGGCAGCACCCCGACCGGCGCGTGGCCCACGTCCACCGGCTCGGTCACGGTCAGCGGCACGATCTCCGTCAGCGGCACGCTCGACGGTGGGCTGAAGCGGTACTGCTGCATCGGCGACGGCGGCCAGAGCGAGTCGCAGGACCCGATGTTCGAGCTGGCCGACGGCGCGACGCTGAAGAACGTCATCATCGGCTCGCCCGCCGGTGACGGCGTGCACTGCCTGGGTCGCTGCACCATCCAGAACGTCTGGTGGGAGGACGTCGGCGAGGACGCGGCCACGTTCCTGGGCACCAGCGGCGGTGACTCCTACGTCATCGGCGGCGGCGCGCGGTCCGCGACCGACAAGGTGTTCCAGCACAACGGCAACGGGACCGTGCACATCAGCGACTTCTACGCCAGCGGCATCGGCAAGCTGTACCGCGGCTGCGGCAACTGCACCAACCACTACGAGCGCCACGTCGTGGTCGACAACGTGCTGCTGGTGAGCACGAAGTACGTGGTGGGCATCAACACCAACTGGGGCGACACCGCCACGCTGACCCGGGTCGTGGTCCAGAGCTCGTCGGGCATCCACATCTGCGCCGAGTACACGGGCGTGGCCAAGGGCAGCGAGCCCAAGTACCTCGGTGACGGCCAGGGCGACGGGCACTGCAACTTCAGCGCGTCGGACATCACCTACAAGTAACAACGTGCAGCCGCGGCACCCGGGGTCCGGGTGCCGCGGTCTAGCATCGACGGCCATGGACCCGACGACGACGCCGACGCTCGACTACAACGACCCCGCGGTGAAGGCGGGCGAGCTCGCCGGACGGCTGCTGCCCGCGTGCTGCTGCTTCATCGTCATCGTCGTGCTCATCGCCGTCCTGGTGATCCTGCTGCGCCGGCGCAAGGACCGCGAGCAGCGCCGGCAGATGGGCCACCACTGAGAAATCGGTCGCCCCGCGCCGCCGGCCGGGCCTAACCTCGCCTGATGAGACCCGTGCAGGACGTCGTCTCGCGGATCCGCTACGACGCCGCCCTCGACGCCGCGCGGTTCCGCGTCGGCTACGAGGACCGCGGCGCCGGCATCCGCGAGACGCCCCTGCTCGCCTTCGTCAGCGGCGGTGACGTGCCGTGGCACCGGGTCCGCTACGTCAAGGCCGGCACCGTCACCGTCTGGGACCGCCAGTCCCGCACCGACCTCGTCTTCGGCCCCGGCGCCGCCGACCTGGCCGCGCTGTCGGCCGCCCCGGCCGCACCGGTGGCGAAGGCGCCGAAGCGGTCGGTGGCCGCGTTCGCCGCGGCCGAGTGCCTGCGCTTCACCGGCGACTGGGCGCCGGCCGGCCCGCCCGCCGCCGTGCACGTGGACGCGCTGCAGGTGGCGACGTTCAACGTGCTCTGCGACGCCTACGACCGGGAGCTCACCTACCCCGAGCGCCGGGTCGCCGCCTGCCTCGAGCTCCTGGAGGGCCTCGACGCCGACGTCGTCGCGCTGCACGAGGTGACGCACGACCTGTGGGCCGCGCTGCTGGCCGCGCCGTGGGTGCGCGGCACCTACTGCGTGTCCGCGGGCCCCGACGCGGGTGTCGGCTACGGCACCGCACTGCTGTCGCGGTGGCCCGTCGCGCTCGAGGTGCAGCGGCTCTCGACGTACAAACAGCTCGTCCTGGGCTTGTTGCCGGTCAACGGGAGCACCGTGGGCTTCGTCGCCGCCCACCTCACCAGCGACCACACGGAGGGTGCCGAGCAGCGCCGCGAGCACCAGCTGCGGGTCATCGACGAGCGCCTCTCCCGCGGCGACGTGGACGCGGCGGTCGTGCTCACCGACCTGAACGCGGGCGACGACGCGGCGCCCGCGGTCCCCGGCTACGTCGACGCGTGGCGCGCCGTGCACCCGCACGACGCCGGCTTCACCTTCGACCCGGCCGTGAACCCGCTGGCCGCCATCGCCTCCCGCACCGGCCGCGCCGCCCGCCTCGACCGCATCCTCGTGCGCGGCCCGCTCACCCCGGTCGTCGTGGAGCGCTTCGCCGACCGCCCGTTCGCCGTCGACGCGGGCGTCCCGCACTACGCCTCCGACCACTTCGGCGTGACCGCCCTGCTGCAGCCGGCCCGGGAGACCGTGGACGCCGCGGCCGTGCCCACCTCGGCGCTGGTGATCCGCCCGCCCGCTCACCTGTGGGACCGGATCCAGGCGATCCGCGCGGCCCACGACCCCGCGTACCGCCGCTGGATGCCGCACATCAACCTCATCTACGGCTTCGTCCCCGAGACCTCGTTCGACGCCGCCGCCCGCGTGGTGGCCGCCGCCGTCGAGGGCGCGGGGGCGTTCACCGTCCGCCTGACCCGCCTCAACCGCTTCGACAATCGCGGCTCGACAACGGTCTGGGCCCAGCCGGAGACCACACCGCCGGATGCACTCCAGCGCCTGCAGTCGGCTCTGCAGGCCAGATTCCCCGGGTGTACCGCCGGTGCGTTCACCCCGCACCTGACGCTCGCCAAGCTCACCCGCGATGTCGAGGCGACCTACGCTTCCCTGCAGCGCTCGTGGACGCCCCTCGAGTTCACGGTGACCGCCGTGGACCTGATCAGCCGCCGCGCCGACCTCCCCTTCGCGGTCCGCCGCACCGTAGCGCTGACCAACGGCCACACCGCCGCCCGCGACCTGGTCACCGCCGCCTGCCTGGCCCTGGTCCCCGGTTCGCGGGTCCACGTGGTGGGCTCCGTCCGCCTGGGCGTCTTCGGCCCCTCGACCGACCTCGACCTGGTCTGGGAGGGCCCGGCCGGCAACCCGCTGCCCGCCCTGGCCAACGCCCTGGCCGGCCGGCTCGCCGGCACCGTGGTCCCGGTGGTCCGCGCGGAGGTGGCCGGCGTGGCCGTGGACATCCAGTACGCCACCGACGACGAGCCGGGCCGCCGCGCGATGGCCGCCGTCCACGACGCCGACGCGTTGCTGGAGGGCCTGGACCCGGCCGCCTTCCGAGCCCTGCTCACCGAGGTCCGCCGATGGTCCCGCGAACGCGAACTGGACGGCGCCGCCTGGGGCCTGGTGGGCGGCTTCACGTGGGCCGTGCTGGTCGCGGAGGCCCTCCACCGCCACGCGACCGATCTGCCGGGCTTCCTGCACCACTGCGCCACCCACCCCCGCCGCCCCCGCACCGGCGACCGCCACGCGTACTGGCCCGTCTACTCCCCCACCCAGCCGGCCGTGAACACCACCCGCACCATGACCCGCTCGACCGCCGCCGTGGTGACGGCCGCCCTGACCGACGGCGCCCTGCCCGCCCCGTGGACCCACGACCGCCTCGAGACCCTTCCCGCCGACGACGACCTGGACGGCAGGGTCCTGGGCCGGATCCTGGCCCTGGAGGCGTCAGGGGCGACAGTGCGCCCCTATCCGCGGCGCCGCCGGCTCGGCATCGACGGCGGCGGGTAGACGCTCGCGGCCCCGGTCAGGCTCGTTCGGCGCCGGCGGGCCAGATGACCTTCAGGGGGAGGTCGGCCTCGCGGGCCTGGGTCACGACGTCGGCGGTGCCGCCCGGGGTGCCGTGGTCGTGGCCGTCCCAGACGGCCAGGAGGCGGTCGACGCGGGAGAGCATGATGCGGTTCGCGGCCACGTAGGCGCGGCGGCCGGCTCGGCGTTCGCCCGTCGGGACCACGCGGCTGGCGCGGGACAGGAGGGTGTCGTAGTCGTCGCGCCGGTCCAGGGGTACCACGCGGCGGTAGTCGGGGGCCGGGAGGATGACCTCGTAGGCGCCGCCGACCTCGTTGACCGCGTGCGCGAAGAGCTGGTCGGCGCCGTGGGCCAGGCAGGTCACGCCGATGAGGCCGGGGCCGGCGGTCAGCAGCTCGGCGACCAGGGCGGAGTAGATGGCGGCCGCGGTGCCGTTGGTGAGGTTTGTGTGGCCCGTAATGCCGACTCGCATGGCGGTCCCCCCAATGGTCAGCCGGTCTCAGCCGGTCGCAGCCCGGATCGGTTCGTGCAGGCGGACGATGGTGAAGCCCTCGTCGGCCAGCATTTCGGTCATGTAGCGCACAGCGTCGCGGGCCTTCTCGCGGCCGGGCTCGGGCAGATCCTGCCACGCCACGAGGTCCGGGTGGCGGCGGTGGCGGTCGTCGCGGTCGGTGTCGTGTCTCCAGCCGCGGCTGCGGCGCTCGTCGCACCAGCGGCGGTGTTCGAGCTCGGCGAGCTGCTCCAGCTCCCGCTCGGTGATCAGGCCGTCCTCGCCGTTGCGCACGGCGATCACGCAGCCGATCGCGTGCATCTTGGCCGCGATGCCCTGGACCTGGGCCCGGTTGGCGTTGCGCATCGACTCCGACAGCTGCGACCAGCCCACGGCGCTCGTCGGGCTGGCGGTGCCGTGGGTCGTTTCGAGGTACCGCTGATGGAAGCGCATGGCGAGGCGCTCGGTGAGGTCCTCGGCGATCAGGTGGGCGTCACACGCCCGGGTGATGATCGGATACACCCGCAGCTTGCGGTCGACCTCGTCCAGGAGGTCGTTGTGCTCGCCGCCGTGGAAGGCGTCGGCGAGGGCGGTGGCCCGGTAGGTGCAGACGAAGACGGCGTCGCTGACCGCCTGCCACAGCTCGGTGCTCTCCAGGGCCAGGTCGAGCATCCGCTCCTCGTCGCGGTGGCACAGGTAGATGCGGTCGTAGCGGGCCGGGCGGGTGATCCGGGGCAGCCAGGTGTCGAGCAGCTCGTTGTGGGCGCGGATGTGGCAGACGGAGTCGAGGAACGGGAAGCGGGCCAGGAGCGTGGCCAGGGTGCGGCCGGCGTCGGTGCCGATGAGGTCGATCTCCAGCTGGTCCCGGCGGCCGCCGGTGGCGCGCCAGTAGCGGGCGCTCTCGACGAGCAGGACGCGCGGGAAGGAGTTGTCGCCGGAGATGAGCAGGCGCACGGGCGGGCCGCCGGGGGCGGGCCGGCGCAGCGGGTTGAGGCGGTAGAGGGTGCGGGCGGCGACGTCGTCGACGTGGAAGTAGTCGAGCCGGAAGCGGTTGGAGCCGGCCGCGCCCAGGCGGCGGGCCTGCAGCAGGTGACAGGTCTGCTGCCGGTTGAGCTGGACGTAGATCCACGGCGGGGAGCGCAGCAGCTGCAGGTCGGTGCCGGCGGCGACCGACACGGCGTGGTTGAACTGGTCGTCGTCGCCGCAGATGTAGAGGTACCGGGCGCGGCGCAGGCCCGCGGAGCGCAGGACCTCGGGCGAGCGGGCGTCGCCGGAGACGCCGAGGAGCCGGCGGTGGCGCAGCTCGAACGCGCGGATCGGCGTGGAGCGCACGACCACGACCCGCTCGCCGCCGGCGAACAGCTGCTCGGCCAGGGCCTTGGCGAACGGGGTGTCGCCGCAGACCACGGCGTGCCGGCGGGCGGTGCGGGAGCGCAGCTTGCGCAGCTCGCCGGCGAGCAGGAGACGGCCGGTCTCGACGACCGTGCCCACGGTGAACAGCGGGGCGAGGAAGCGCGCGTACTGCAGCTCCGGCGGCAGCGGGCCGCTCGGGTCCTGCAGCGGGTCGGAGCCGAGCACGAACAGCTGCAGCGTGTAGTACCAGGTGTCGAACCAGTCGCGGCCCGGGTCGAGGAACTTTCGCATGCCGATCAGGCCGAGGATCAGCGCGACGACACCGACGATCCCGAAGACGGCCAGCAGCATGCTGGCGCCCGCCCGGCCGCCGCCCCGCTCGGGCCCCGCCACCGCACACCTCCGAAATGATTGACCGGATCTCCAGTGTGCGGTAATCGGAGCGTCACTGACAGATCCCGATGCGTGAGGATTTCGCGTGAATGTTTTGGCGGCGGCCGGGATATCGGGGACGATCGACGGGTGCCGCAGCAGCCAGAGGGTCGCGTCGTCACGTTCCACTCCTTCACCGGCGGCTCCGGGCGCACGATGGCCGCGGCCAACACGGCCTGGATCCTGGCCGCGGCCGGGCTGCGCGTGCTCGTCGCCGACTGGGACCTCGAGTCGCCCGGCCTGCACCGGTACTTCCACCCCTTCCTCGACACCGCCGAGTTCGACAGGTCGGGCGGCGTGACCGACCTCCTGCGCCGCTTCGAGCGCGCCACCGTCGACCCGTTCGCCGTCACCCCGCCGGTCACCGTGCACTGGCCGCACTTCGCCGGCGGCATCGACCTGCTGCCGGCCGGGCGCCAGGACGCCGCCTATGCGGGCGCGCTCGGCGGCCTCGGCGGGCTGGACTGGGACGACTTCTACCGGGCGGGCGGCGGGGAGTTCCTCGACGAGCTGCGCCGGCACATGACCGGCCGCTACGACTACACCCTGATCGACAGCCCGGCCGGCGTCGGCGACCTGGCCCAGATCTGCCTCGCGCACCTCGCCGACGACGTCCTGGCCTGCTTCACCCTCAGCGCCAAGAGCATCGAGGGCGCGGCCCGGGCCGCCGCGGCCACCCGCGAGGCCGAGCACCCGCCGCGCGTGCTGCCGGTGCCGATGCGGGTCGACCCGGCCGACCGGGCCCGGGCCGAGGCGGGGCGGCGGGCGGCCCGCGAGCGGCTGGCCGGCCTGCCCGCGGGGCTGGGCGCCGACGAGGCCGAGGCGTACTGGCGCGACGTCCAGGTGCCGTACCAGTCCGCGTACGCCTACGAGGAGGTGCTGGCCGCGCTGAGCGACCTGCCGGGGCAGCCGGACTCGCTGCTGTCGGCCTACGAGCGGCTGGCCTGGTACCTCACCGACGGCGCCGTGAAGGGGCTCACGCCGGCCGACGAGGGGGTGCGCTACCGGGCGGCCGCGCAGTACCTGCGGCTCACCACGGCCCGCGAGGACCGGGTCCTGCTGCGGCACAGCCCCGAGGACCGGGTGTGGGCCGAGTGGATCGCCGAGACGCTCGCCGCGGCCAAGGTGCACGTGATCGTCGAGTCCGGCGCGCCGGCCGTCGGGGCGCCCCGGGAGATGATCGTCATCTCGGCCGGGCCGGGGGCGGCCGAGGCCCAGCGCCGCTTCGCCGGGCGTGCGGCCGGGCGCCCGCCGCTGGCCGTCTACACCGACACCGTCGCCGCGCTGCCGGCCTTCCCCGAGCACGCCGCGGCCCGCCTGGCCGGGCTGGGCGAGCCCGAGGCGGCCCGGGCCCTGCTCCGGCTGGTGGGCCGGGAGGAGGAGCCCCGGCGCACCGGCGCCCTGCGCTACCCGGGGCTGGAGCCGGCCTGCTTCCACGCGCCCCCGCGCCCCGCGGCCTTCACCGGGCGCCAGGCCGACCTCGACCGGCTCCGCGACCGGCTGCGCCCCGACGAGCACGGCAGCCCGCGGCCGGGGCCGGTCGTCCTGCACGGCCTGGGCGGGGCGGGCAAGTCGGCGATCGCCGCCGAGTACGTCCACCGCTTCCGGGCCGCCTACGACCTCGTCTGGTGGCTTGACTGCGCCGCGCTGGACAACGGCCTGGCCGAGCTGGCCCGGGCGCTCGGCGTCGGGCCCGGCGCCGTGCTCGGAGCCCTGCGCCGCGGCGAGCCGCACCGGCGCTGGCTGATCGTGCTCGACGACGCCGAGGACTACGAGCAGGTGCGGCGGGTGCTCCCGCAGGGCGGCGGCCAGGCCATCATCACCTCCCGCAACCTGTCCTGGGGCGGCGGCTTCGCCTCGGTGCCGGTCTCGGTCTACGGGCGCGACGAGAGCATCGTGTACCTGCGCCGCCACCTCCCCGGGATCACCACCACCGAGGCGGACGCGGTGGCCGAGGCGCTCGGCGACCTCCCCCTGGCGGTCGCGGCGGCGGCGGAGGCGCTGCGGGCCCCGGGCGCGTCGGTCGCCGGCTACCTCGCCGAGCTCGACCGGCCGCAGTTCACCATGCCGGCCGTCGAGGGCGCGTTCGACAGGTCCCTGGCGCGCCTGCGGGCCCAGTCGCCGGGCGCGCACCGGCTCCTGCAGCTGTTCTCCGTGCTCGCCCCGGACACGGCGACCGGGGTCGTGTACAGCGACGCGATGGCCGAGGTCCTGAAGCCCTACGACGAGTCCGTCGCCGACCGCGTGATGCCGGCCGCGCTGGTGCAGCAGATCAGCCGGCTCGGGCTGCTGCGCCCCGACCTGCCCGGCGGCCGCATCCACATGCACCCGCTGCTGCAGCGGATCGTCCGGGAGCGGATGACCCCCGAGGACCGGCGCGAGGCCCGCCACCAGGTCCACCTGGTGCTGGCCGGGCTGAGCCGCGGGCACGACGTCGACGACCCGCGCTCCTGGCCGCAGTACGAGCTGATCTGGCCCCACCTCGACGCCTCGGCCGCCGCCGGGTGCCGCAACGAGGCCGTCCGCGGCCTGGTCGTGGACCGGGTGAGGCGGCTGCGCCACGCCGGCGACACTGCCCGTGGCGAGCGCCTCGCGCGGCAGGTCGAGGCCGAGTGGGCCGGGACCGCCCACGAGCGGCAGCGGCTGCAGCTGGCGGGCGTGCGGGCCGGCATCCTGCGCGACCAGGGCCGCTACACCGAAGCGCTCGAGCTCGACCGGGAGGTCGCCCGGGAGCAGGAGCGGCTGCTCGACCGGCACCATCCGGCCACCCTGGCCACCCGGGACCGCCTCGCCGCCGACCTGCGGGCGCTGGGGCATTACACCGAGGCCCTGCACCTGGCCCGGCGCACCTACCGCGCCTGGTCGCGGGTGGTCGGGGCCGAGCACGCCCGCACCCTCAACGCGCTCAACGGCCTCGCCACCGCCTACCGGGCGGCCGGGCACTACCGGGCGGCCCGCCGCTGCGACGAGCGGGTCCGCACGTTCCGGCCGTTCCCGGGGCCGGACCGCGACCCGGCGGTCCTGCGGGCGGCCGCGAACATGGGCCGGGACCTGCGCGACGCCGGGCTCTACGCGGAGTCGGCGGCCCTGCTGCGGGAGCTCGAACCGGCCTGCGCGGCCGCCTTCGGCGACGGGTCCCGGGCCGCGCTGAAGGTGCGCACCAGCCTCGCCGTGTCGCTGCGCCTCGACGGCCGGGCGGCGGAGTCGGCACCGCTGCTGGAGCACGCCTACGAGCAGTTCGCCGACGCGGGCGGGCCGGCCGGGCCGGAGACCCTGGCCTGCCGGCACAGCTGGGGGCTGACACTGCTGGCCACCGGGCCCGTCGAGCGGGCCCGGGCCGAGCTCACCGGCGTCGCCGACCGCTACCGCGACCAGCTCGGCCCGGCCCATCCGCGCACGGTCATCGTCCGGGCCAACCTGGCCCTCGTCGACCGCGACCCCGAGCCGGCGGCCCGGGCCGCGGCCGATCTCGCGGCGGTGCTGGCGGCCAACCACCCGCACGCGCTGATCGCCGCGCGCAACGCCGCCCTCCTGGCCGGCGGGCCCACGGCCGACCTGGAGCAGCGGCTGCGCCGGGCCCTCGGGGAGGGCCACCCGCTCATCGCTGTCAGCGACCCGACATCTATCGATCCCTACTGACTGTCACACCTCGGCCAGCCACTGGATGATCCGCGGCATCACCCGCAGCGCGCCGAAGTGGGCGGCCCCGTGCTCGACCTCCAGCTGGGCGTGCGGGATGTTGTCGGCCAGCCAGCGGGTGTGGCTGACCGGCGCGAACCGGTCGTCGCTGCCGTGCCACAGCCGCACCGGCGCCACGATCCCGTCCAGCCGGAAGCCCCAGTCGCCCCGCAGCGCGAGCAGGTCGTCGATCCAGCCGTAGGGCCCGTCGCCGAGCGCCGCCGCGTAGGTGCGCAGCAGCAGCCGCTCGATCGCCACGTCGTCGACCACCCGCAGGTCGGCCGCCGGCATCTCCTCGCGCAGCAGGCGCAGCAGGTGGGCCGGGTCGTCGCGGACCCGGTTGGCCCGCAGTCGCAGCTGCTCGGCGATCAGGTCCTCGTCGAGCGCGGCCGCGCGCCAGGAGCGCTGGTTGGAGGGGACCATGTCGCCGTACCAGTCGAGCCCCACCGCATCCGCCGGAGCCAGGCTGACCAGGGCGGCCGCCCGGGTGACCCGGTCCGGCAGCAGCGCCGCGCAGGCCAGCGCGTGCGGCCCCCCGCCCGAGCGGCCCAGGACCGCGAACGTGTCGAGCCCCAGCGCGTCGGCGAGCGCTCCCACATCGGCGGCGGCCTCGGCGACCGTGCGGCCCGCGTGCCGGCTCGACCCCCCGTAGCCGGGTCGGCAGTAGGCGATCAGTCGCACGCCCAGGCGGTACAGGATCGAATGTCTCGGCTTCGGTCCGTCGCCGCTGCCCGGCGTCCCGTGATGCAGGAACACCGGGCGCCCCTCCGGCTTGCCGGAGTCCTCGTAGGCGATCGAGCGGCCGCTGCCCAGGTCGAGAAACTTGAACACGGACCGCCTCCTTCGGCGTGACGCGCCGTCGCGGAAGCGTCCAGGATACCGAGCGGGAATGAGCTTGGAAGGATTCGCTGGACAACGCTTGACCGCGACCCCACCATTGGTGCACGTGGGCCCGCCGACGCGCCAGCTGATCGTGAAGATTCACAGCCGATGCAACCTGAGCTGCGACTACTGCTACATGTACGAGAGCATCGACCAGAGCTGGCGAACCCGGCCCACGACGATGAGCCCGGCCACGATCACCGCGGTCGCCGCGCGCATCCGCGAGCACGCCCGCGTCCACGACCTGCGTGACCTGCAGGTCGTGCTGCACGGCGGCGAGCCGCTGCTGGCCGGTCACGCCGGGCTGGAGGCGGCGCTGGCCGAGATCCGGGCCGCGTTCCCGGCCGCCCGGTTCGCGATGCAGACCAACGGCATCCTCATCGACGAGCGGTTCCTGGAGCTGTTCCACCGCTACGGGGTCCGGGTCGGGGTGAGCGTCGACGGCGACCGGGCGGCCACCGACAGGCACCGCCGCTACGCCAACGGCCGCGGCTCCTACGACCGGATCGCGGCCGGGATCGAGCTGCTCATGCGGCCGGAGAACGCACCCGTCTACGGCGGGCTGCTGTGCACCATCGACGTCCGCAACGACCCCGGCGCGGTGTTCGACGGCCTGCTCGCGTTCCGCCCCCCGCGGGTCGACCTGCTGCTGCCGCACGGCAACTGGACCACCCCGCCCCCGGACCACGAGCGGCCCGGCGCGTACGGCGAGTGGCTGATCGCGGTCTTCGAGCGCTGGTACGGCCGGCGCCCCGAGCCGACCCGCATCCGGATCTTCGAGTCGATCATCGCCCGGCTGTTCGGCCTGCCGAGCGGGACGGAGTCGATAGGCGGCGACGAGCCAGGCATCGTCACGATCGAGACCGACGGCACCTACGAGCAGTCCGACGCGCTGAAGACGACAGCCGAAGGCGGCCCGGCCACCGGCCTCGACGTCACCGCCCACAGCCTCGACGACGTCCTCGAGCACCTCGCCGTGGCCGCGCCGTACCTGCTCTCGGCGCAGTGCCGGGCCTGCCCCGTCGTGGCCGTGTGCGGCGGCGGCCTGCGGGCCCACCGGTTCCGTGCGGACAACGGCTTCGACAACCCGTCCGTGTACTGCACGGACCTGTTCGCGCTCATCAGCCACATCGGCCGCCGGGTGCGGGCCGATCTCATCCAGGCGGCGGCGGTCGACAGGTGACGACACAACGGTTGCCACAGGAAGCCTTCGCGGGCATCGCCTCCGGTTACGGCGACGCGGCGGCGATGGCGGTGCTGGCGGCGGGCCAGCTGGCCAAGCGAAAAGCCCTGATCGCCATGGTACTGCGGGCAGCGCACCCGACACCGCTCGCCGAGCCGCTGCGCGCCGCGACCGAGCTGATCACCCGGGCCGAGGAGCTCGCCGAGCCCGCCGTGGCCGGCATCCTCGCCCTCCCCCACCTCGACGCCTGGGCCACCCTGTGCCTGCACCGCCTGGCCGACGGCGCCGCCGACGCGGACCTGCTCGAGCACCTCAACGGCTACGCGGCCGCGGCGGCGATCGCGGCCGGGCTCGACTTCGAGCTCGTGCTGCCGACGGTCGACGGTGCTGCCACCATCCCGGGTCTGGGCAGCGCCGCGGGGCTGGGGCCGGGGCCGGCCCGCGTCGTGAGCCGGGGCGGCACGGTCAGCGTCACCGGCGCCGGCGGCACCGCCGTCGAGCCGGGCGGCCCCGGCTGGCGGCCCCGCCGCAGCGCGCCCCTGCCGGGCTGGACGCTCGCCATTGAGGACCTGGACCCGTACCGCAACTGCTACCAGTGGCAGCCGCTGACGTACCTGAGCGAGGCCCGCGCCCGGCACTTCGAGAAGCTGCTGGCCGACGCGTGGCAGCTCATCGAGGCCGACCACCCGCGCCACGCCGAGGGCATCCGGCACAGCATCAGCGCCGTCGTCCCCCTGGCGACGCCGGACAACGGCACCATGATCAGCGCCGCGTCCCGCCACGCGGCCGGCGCGATCGCGGTGTCCATCCCGGACACCGCGGCCGAACTGGCGCTGTTGCTGATTCACGAGTACATGCACGCCAAGCTCGGCGCCCTGCTCGACCTGGTCGACCTGCACGACCGGCCGCGCACCGGCTCGCCCGGCTTCCATGCGCCGTGGCGGCTCGATCCCCGCCCGACCGGCGCCCTGCTCCAGGGCGTCTACGCACACACCGGGGTCACCGACTACTGGCGGATGCGCCGGCACAGTCCGGATGCCGACACGCGCCGGGCCTCCGCGCAGTTCGCATACTGGCGGGCGATGAATCGGGTGGCCATCGAGGCCCTGATCGGCAGCGGTGAATTGACCGAAGCCGGCGCCCAATTCAGTGCGATCCTGCGCGCCACGCTCGAGCGCTGGGATGCCGAGCGGATCGCGCCCGACATCGCCGCCCGGACGCAATTGTTCGTTGCGGCCCAAACGACCCGCTGGCTGCTCATCAATGCACATGCACGTGCGGACGAGATCGAAAAACTGCTGCGTTTCCTGCGTTTCGGCACGCCTCCTGGCTCGTTGGCCGAACGGGGCACCATCGCCGCCGGCCCGACCCGCGGCCCGGCCGACGCCCCCGGCCTGCTCGCCGAGCTCCATCAATGGCTCGACGGGCACACCGAACCGGTCGGATCGAATGGCCCTGACCCGCTGACACCTGGAGTTATGCTCCTCAACGACGACCTCGCCGGTGCCGAGCGCGCGTGCCTGGCCCGGCTCGACGCCGACGCCGCGGACGACGACGCCTGGATCGGCCTGGCGGTCGCCCGCACCCGCGCGGCCGACCGCGACGGCCACCGCGACCTGGTCACCCGGCTGCTCACGACCAGGCCGGAGTTACTGCGCGCCGCCGTTTCCGCCGCGCAACGCGAAGGAAATACAATCGCCGCTTCTGAGCTCGTAAAACGCAGATAACAAGTCGGGGTGGACAGCAGTCCCCGGCCCCGATTGCTGTGCCATACTTCTGCCGTGGTTTGTGCTTGCACACAGCTTGTGCTGTGCCGACGGTGTCGTCACCCGCTGCATCCGTAGGACCCTCGGAAGGTCACCCGGGCTCAGTGAAGCACCGCACCCTGACCCTAGGCCAGCCTTAATGGGGTCTTGCCCGCGCCGCGGACCATGGCAACCACGCTCTCTCCCAACACACCCATAGGTGGAAGCATGCACAAGCCAGGCGCTGTCGCCGTGGCCGAGGACCCCAGCGAGGGGTTACTCGATCTTGCGGCGGTCCGGTTGCGGACACTGCTGACCGAGCCCGACGAGGCGACCGCCTCCACGCTCGACAGCGTGATGAAACGACTGTTCGACCCGCGTGAGCGCGATCTGCTCACGGTGTCGGCGTTTGGTTCCGCACTGTAGAACTTCACAACGGCTTCAGTACGGCGAAAGGGCCGGGGCGAGTTGCTCGCTCCGGCCCTTCGCCTGGGCCGCGGCCTACGTGGGCGGCGGGGAGATGTCGCAGTTGAGGCGGCGGCCCTCCTCCATGGCCAGGGTGTTGGGGTGGTTCTCCCCCAGCCGGCGGCGGCTGCGGTCGAGCGTCACCGCGAGCAGCTCGTCGGCGCCGGCCGTGTCGCCGGTGATGCGGCGGCTGTCGACCAGGTTGGCCGCGGCGGCGAGGGTGTCCGGGTTGTCGACGCCCAAAATCCGCTCGAGGGCCGCCTTCACGCTCTCGTCGATCGCGCGGGCTCCGGCGGGGTCGCCGTCGTCGACGAGCGCGTTGGCCAGGTTGATCCGGCTCGACAGCGTGTAGGGGTGCTCGGGGCCCAGCGCCCGCTCGAACAGCTCGGTCGCCTGCTCGGACAGCGCCTTGGCCGCCTTCGCCGCACCGCCGAGCCGAACGAAGATGGCCAGGTTGTTCAGCGCGGCCAGGCGGAACGGGTGCCGCTCGTCGTACAGACTCTCGTAGCCCGCCAGCACCTGCCGGGCGATGCGCTCGGCCGCGTCGCCGTTGCCGAGCGCCGACTCCTCGAACGCGGCGTTCATGAGACACGACAGCGTGTCCGGATGCTCCTCGCCGTGCAGGTCCCGATACCGCTGCAGCGTTTCCCCGGTCAGCTGCCGGGCGCCCCGGATGTCGCCGAGCTTGCGCAGCGTCACCGCCATGTTCTTGGCCGCGCGCAGCGTCGCCGGAGCCGACTCGCCGACAAGCGACCGATACGTCTGCAGGGTCTTCTCCAGCAGCTCCTTGGACTCGTCGAAGCGCCCGATGGCCCGCAGGTCGTGGGCGTAGTTGTTGGCGGCCAGCAGCGTGTAGAGGTGCCGTTCCCCGAACACCCGGCGCCGGCGGCTGAGGGTGTCCTCGTCATAGTTCGCGGCGCCGTTGAAGTCGCCGACGAGCCGCAGCGACACCGCGACGTTGTTGGCGGCCAGCAGCGTGCGGTCGTGGTCCTCGCCGAAGGTGCGCTGGGCCCGCTCGTAGGTCTCCTCGGCCAGGACCCGGGCCTCCTCGAACCGGCCCAGGGCGCGCAGGTCCGCGGCCACGCCGCCGGCGGTCATGACGATGTAGGGGTCGTCCTCCTCCTCCACCGTCTCCTTGAGCCGCTCCAGGGCCCGCTGGTCGATGTCGAGGGCCCGGTCGAACATGGCCTGGGAGCGCAGCGCGTTGCCGAGGTGGAAGTCCAGCAGCAGCGTGACCTGGTCCTCGCCGATGCGCGGGTCGCCCCGCCACAGCTGCACGGTCTCCTCGGCCAGCTCCTGGCTGCTGGAGAAGTCGCCGCGGGACCACAGGTAGCGCACCACGTCGACCACGAACAGCCGCACCTGCATGTCGGAGGAGTGGTTGGCCCGGGAGCCGCGCACGTGGGGCAGGAGGCGGGCGTAGGCGGGCCAGCTCGCGACCTCGTCGGGGTCGGCCCGCTCCGCGGTGGCCAGGACCTGGTAGACGTGCTTGCGGTTCTCCTCCCGCTCCGCGGGCGTCAGGCTGTCCTGGATGACCGCCTGCACCAGGCGGTGGATCTGCATGATCGTCTGGCCGGAGTCGACGGAGGCCAGGGCGTATCGGCCGATCTGGCGGATCAGCCGGCCCTGGCGGATCGGGTCGTGCAGCGCCGGGTCGTACTCCAGCAGCGGAGCAGTGAACCGCGGCGTGTACAGCAGCCGGGTCGGGATCGGCTCGGGCGCGAAGAACGCGCAGATCTCCAGCAGCTTCGCCGCCGCCGGGGACTGCTTGCGCAGCTGCTCCAGCGACAGCTGCCAGGTGGCGGCGGTCGAGCGGTCGTAGCCGACCGGCGGGTTCTCGTCGAGGATGCGCAGCGGCTGGGTGTCGAGCAGCTCGAGGTAGCGGGTCACCGGCATGCCGGTCTCCGAGAGCCAGGCCGCGGCCTGCTCGATGGCCAGGGGCAGGTCGCCGAGGCGGTTGGCGACGGCGTCCGCGTCGGTCACGGCCAGGCCCTGCACCCGCCGGGTCAGGAAGGTGATGCTCTCCGACCGGCTGAACGTCGTGATCTCCACGACCGTGGCGTCCTGCGTCCACTCCTGGTTGCGGGAGGTCAGCAGGACGTGGCCGGGGCCCTGGGGAATGAACTCGCGGATCGTCTCCGGGTCGCCGACGTTGTCGAAGATGAGCAGCCACCGGCCGGGGCGGCCCTGGCGCAGGGCGTCGCGGACCATCCGGACGCTCTCGCCGAGGGTGTCCGCCTCCTGCAGGCGCAGTTCCCGGGCCAGCTCGCCAAGGGCCGAGCGGACCTGGGAGACCTGCTCGGCGGAGATCCACCAAACCAGGTCGTAGTCGGCCGCGAACCGGTACGCGTATTCGATCGCCACCTGCGTCTTGCCGACGCCGCCGAGGCCGTAGAGGGCCTGCGGCACCACCACCGTCACGCTCGCGGACAGCCGGTCGCGCAGCTGCTCGAGGGTGTCGCGGCGGCCAGTGAAGCCCGGGTTGCGCTGCGGGACGTTCCAGATCGGCGGCAGCACCCCCGGGAAGCGCGGGCCGGTCTCCTCCAGCGGCGCGCCGGTCGGCGAGTGCTGGGGCACGCCCAGGGCGATCAGCAGCGCCTCGTGGGCCCGGTCGCGGGGCTGGTTGGCCAGCTCGGCCGGGAGCCGCTCGGTGAACGGCGGGCTGAGCCGGGTGCTGTCGAGGCGGATCGGCACGACCGCGGGCGTCCCGGCCGAGCTGCGGCTGTCCAGCAGCGCCCACAGCTGGGCGGCCTGCGGCGATGACACGTAGTCCTTGGACAGCAGGACAAGCGTCCGCCCGACGGTGGCCAGGCGCCGCTCCAGCTCGCCGGTGAAGTGCGGGCCGGCGACCGAGTCGATGTCCAGCAGGGTGACCCGCATGTCGACGTCGACCAGGCGCTGCTGAATCCACTCGGCCCACATCCGGTCGACGGCCGCGTAGCTGATGAGCACGTCGGAGGCGCTGCTGGGCCGGGGCCGCTCGAACTTCTGCAGCCAGCGCCGCCGCTCCGACTCGTCGATGGCGGGCATCTCGCGGACCTGGCCCTGCGTCAGTACCCCCACCAGCCGTTCGAAGGCGGCCAGCAGCGAGGTCTCCAGGCGGGGCCGTTCGGCGAAGGTGGCCAGGATCTCCTCGTAGGCGAAGTACGGCTTGTACGGCACCTCGACGTCGCCCCAGTAGCGGTTGGCCTCATCCGGGCTGGCGTGCTCCAGGAACGGCCGGAACCGCCGCCGGGCGTGGTCGCGGCCGATCTCCAGCTTCACCTGCTCGGCGTCCTCGACCCGCATCAGCACCGGGAGGAAGCGCAGGGGCCGGCCGCGGCGCTGGTGGCGGATCGACTCGCTGACCGCGACCGCCCCGTCGACGCTCTGGATGCTCAGCGTGAAGCAGTTGACGACGACGTCGGGCAGCAGGACCGTGCACACGCCGGCCGCGTCGCTCAGGCCGGTGCGGCTGTCGACGAGGATGTAGTCGTAGTGCTGGCGCATGTTGCGGGCCAGGGCCTCGATGAACGCCGCGCCGGGCAGCCGGTCGTAGAACTTCGGCCAGTCGAACGTGCTCACCGCGGCCGCGTAGGAGCGGGTCTGGCGGCCGGACGGGAGCAGGTCGACGCCGCCCTTGCCGGGGAAGCGCCACTCGAGGGAGACGGCGTGGTCGAGCACCTGCGCGGCGGCGTCGATCCAGCCGAGGTCGTCGTCGCGGTCGGGCTGCAGCGCGGCGGTGACGAAGCCGGTGAGCATCTCGATGACGCCCGGGGAGTTGCGCAGCTCCTTGTCGAGCAGGAACGGGTGGAAGTAGCGGTGCAGGCCCGGCGACTCCAGGTCCCAGTCGACGACGAGCACCCGGTGGCCGTTGCTGGCCAGGATCCAGGCCACGTTCGCGAGGGTCATCGTGCGGCCGGAGCCGCCCTTGTACGAGTAGAAGGTCACGATCTGCCCGGGCGCCGGCGGCGCCTGCTCTGTCACGGTCATCGTGGCCTCCTACGGTCCTTCGAGGATGGGGCGCGGGGCGTAGTCGCCGGGGGGCGGGCGGCGGTAGACGCGGCCGTCGGCCACGAGCCGGTTGCGGGCCTCGGCCAGCACCACCGCGAGGTCCGCCTCGAACGACGGCCAGGTGAGCACGCTGCGGCGCAGCATCACCTCGTCGAGGCGGCGCTCGTTGTTGCCGAGCGTGGCGTGCATGAGGTCGGCCAGGCGGGCGCGGTGGGCCTGGGTCTGCGGGTCGGCCGCGCTCATCACGACAAGCATCGCGGAGACGTGGTCGCGGTGGTGGTCGTACTCCAGCAACCGCTCGCGGTGGGCGGCGACGTCCGCGCTCCACGGGTCGACGAGCAGCACCACGATGTGGTTGAACTGCTGGGCCACCTTCACCCGGTCGGCGAGCCGGTCGACACCGGTGAACATCGACTCGAAGCCGTACTCCGAGGCGACCTTCTGGGCGTACTCCCGCAGCGGCTGCGGCTGCGCGGGGCCGAACGGCGCCCACTCCAAGGGGTCGGCGCCGTAATAGCCGTCGTCGCGGTTGATCGCCTCGGCCTCGGCCCGGGTCGGCGCGGCCACCACGAAGTGGATCATCTGGCCGGTGCCGAACCGGGCCGGGATCAGCTCGCCGGTGTCGTCGGGCCCCGGCACCGGGCCGTGGAACGCGCTCTCGAGGCGGTCGAAGTCCAGGTCGAGCGAGCCGAGCGGCGGCGGTGGCGTGCGGGCCGCGGCGACGATGTGCTCGGTGACCGTCGACAGGAAGTCGATGTACGCGTCGTGCATCCGCTGTAATCGCAGCAGCTGGCGCAGCCCGCGCCGGCGGTAGTCGTCCTCGGGGACGTCGAGGTCGTAGTGCACGGCCTGGGCGACCGGCGGCAGTTCCCGCGGCGGCAGCCAGACGATCGGGATCAGGCCCGGGATGCGGTTGGCCTCGTCGGCCACGGCGCCGTTGGAGCGCTGCTCGAACAGCTTCCACTCCTTGCCGCAGGGGCGGCTGAGGAAGTACGCCGGAGAATAGAGCGCGAGAAACGTCGAGCATTCGGCTATCGCGTTGACGAGGGCCTGCGGCCAGAGCTGTCCCGGCTCGATATTGTGATTGTCGAGGAATCCGACCTCGACGTCGTGGCCGACGCCGGCGTGCACGCGAACCTCGCTGCAGAGGTCGTTGTAGAAACGCCTTACGAACAGATCGTCCGGACCGCGGGCGTAGCTGAGGAAAAAGTAGAGCACACAGCCTCCGCGGACATACTGAATCCGACCCCCTGGAGTGTCAGTATATAGATCAACATGCACGGAAACACCCCCGCCGATCGGGTGACCGGCGGGGGTTGCCGAGAATTTGACCTAACCGGCGAGCCGTTCCGGCCACGTCGCCGGATCGCGCCCGTCGCCCTGCCAGGTCAGGCCGGTCGCGATCGCCTGCTGCTCGTCGACGTTGTCGCCGAAACTGTGCACGGCGGCGTAGACGCCGTCCACCTCGGCCGCGTGCACGTAGTACTTCGCCGGCCCGGGCGGATCGAGGGAAAGGCTCGAGATGGGGACCACCGGCCGGAACGACTCCAGCTGCACGATCACCTGCTCCCGGCCGGCGCCGACCTCGATCACCGAGCGCAGCACCCGCGACGGCCGCCCGGCGGTGTCGCGGAAGTCGTAGCCGGTGAGCGTGACCGAGCACCCGGTGATCCCGGTCCCGGGCGGGCGATACCCGAGGCGGATCGGCGACGCACAGCGCCGGGCGGTGTCCAGCCGCAGGAAGCCGGGGATGCGGGCCACGGCGTCGAGGTCGGTGCGGGTGCCGTCGACCATGACCAGGTACACCTGCGCCCACAGGTTGCCGGCGGGCTGCCAGCGCAGCGAATACACGCCGTCGCCCGCGAAGCCCTCGGCCGGGCGGCCGCCGATCTGCCGCGGCTCCTTGCGCACGCCGGCCCAGCCGAGCCCGGCCCGCTCCGCGAAGAACCCGTCCAGCCGCGCCGGGTCGTGGGCCAGGCCGACGCTGGTCCGCGACCCGTCCGGGCCGATCAGCTCGAGGCTCTCCAGGCCGCCGCCGGTCCGCCAGACCGCGGCGCCGGTGCTGTCCGGGCCGGTGTCCAGCGTGAAGTGCAGGACCCCGGGATCGGTGCCGACGGCGGCGGCCCCGGTCGGCGCGCCGATCGCGGCCGGCAGGTCCGGCACCGGGCCCCAGCCGGGCGCGCCGCCGTCGAGCGCCGGTGGGAAGTCGTCGGCCGGCGGGGGCGGCCCAGCCGGCATGATGCCCGGCCCCTCCCCCGGCAGCAGCGCCAGGGCCATGACGGCGGCCAGCGCGGTCGCGGTGATGCCGCGCGCCCCGTGGACCAGGACCCGCCGGCGGCGGCCCTGGCGCTGCGCGCCGTGCGCGAGGGCGTCGGTGTCCACGGGGGCGGCGGCTCGGGTACCGAAGACGTCCCGAAGCTCGTCCTCCAGGCTGTCGATCATCGCGTGGTCTCCGTTTCGGGGCGTGGGGTCCGGACCCGCAGCGCGGCCAGGGCGCGCTGGGCGTTGGTGCGCACGGTGATCGGGGAGCAGTCGAGGATCTCGGCGATGGTCTGGTCGTCGAGATCCTCGTAGTAGCGCAGGACGAGCACCGTGCGCTGCTTCAGCGGCAGCCGGACGACGAGCCGCCACAGCCGGTCGCGCTCGACGATCTCCGTGCCGATGTCCCGGTCGCCGGCCCCCTCGGGCAGCTCGGCCACGGCCAGCTCCCCGTTGGCCCGCTTGCGCCACCAGGAGGCGTTGGCGTTGACGAGCATGCGCCGCACGTACACGTCGGGCCGGTCGGCCCGCACGATCCGGCGCCACTGCACGAACGCCTTGGCCAGGACGTCCTGCACCAGGTCGTCGGCCCGGTCCTCGTCACCGGTGAGCAGCCGGGCGAAGCGCACGAGCGCGGCGCCCCGGCTGTGCACGAACTCCTCGAACGTCACGTGCCGGCCCCCTCGTCGTCCGTCCACCTACAGACGCCGCGAGGGTCGGCTTTTGTTCTGTTGCTCTTCTACTGGGCTCTTCTACTGGGCCGTTGCGAACGGCACGGTGTCGATGCCCAGCGCCAGGGCGACGGCGCCGAGCGCGGCCGCGCGGGGGGTGAGCGCGCTCTGCACGACCTGCACCGCCTCGGCCGCGGCGGCCAGGGCGGTCTCGGCCAGCCCGCGCTGCAGCGGCTCGCGCAGCAGCTCGGTCGCGGCCCCGAGCTCGTCGCCCAGCAGCACCCGCTGCGGGTTGATGAGGTTGACGAGGTTGCCCAGCGCGTAGCCCAGCTGCGTGCCGGCGTCCATGATGAGCCGCCGGCAGCCGGGGTCGCCGCCGTTGGCGAGCTCGATCAGCCCGCCGAGGTTCTGCAGCTGCGGGTGGCTCTGCCGGGCGTTCGCCAGCAGCGCCCGGCCGCCGACGGCCAGCTCGACGCAGCCGCGGTTGCCGCACCGGCAGACCGCGCCGCGGGCGTCGAGGGTGACGTGCCCGAGCTCGCCCGCGGTGCCGGCCGCGCCCCGGTACAGCCGGCCGTCGAGCACGATGCCGGCGCCGATCCCGGTGGCCAGCTTGATGTACACCAGATCGGTGCAGCCGCGGCCCGCGCCCCACACGTACTCGCCGAGCGCGGCCAGGTTGGCGTCGTTGTCGACCCGCACGGGCAGGCCCAGCCGCGCGTTGAGCTCGTCGGCCGGGCGCAGGTCGGCCCAGCCGGGCAGCATCGGCGGCGACCCGATCCGCCAGTCGCGGGTGATCGGGGCCGGCACGCCGAGCCCGACGCCGACGACGTCGACCCGGGTCGCTCCGACGTCGCCGAGCGCGGCGTCGACGAGTGTCACGGCCAGCTCGAGCGCGTCGGCGGGCCGGTCGTCGATGTCGAAGTCGGTCCGGGCGGCCCGCTCGGCGATGACCGCGTGCCCGAGGTCGGCCACGGCGACCCGCACGTGCCGCCGCCCGATGTCCGCGCCGACCGCGACACCGGCCCGGCGGGTAAGTTGCACGACCGACGCCGGCCGCCCGCCGACCGGACGGGCCGCGGCGCCGACCTTCTCGCTGACGAGCCCGGCCCCGCCGAGGTCGGTGAGGACGGCGGACACGGTCGGCCGCGACAGCCCGCTGAGCGTGACGAGCTCGGCCCGGGTCCGCGGCCCGTAAAGCCGCAAGGTCTCGGCGACCCGCTTGGCGGTCCCGCCGAGATCGCGGCGCCACAGGTCGCGGGGATGCGTCTGCTGCGCCACCACGGCGCGAATCCTTCAGGGCGGTCAATAGTTATGTCAAGGGCTTACCGAACCCCGTCCCCCACAGGCGCCCTTTTGCCCCATGAAAAGGCGCCGCCGGAACCGTGTCGCGGTCCCGGCGGCGCAGCGTGCTGTCGGGTCAGGAGCTCCAGACCTGGAAGGTCGAGAGCTGCCCGGCCGGCCAGCCCGTGTTCGAGGTGAACGTCAGGCGGAAGTACCGCTGGGTGGTGGCCGTGAACGTGATGGTCACGGTGTTGTTGGAGCCCGGGGCGAAGCTGTAGTCGGTGGCCGCCTTCAGCTCCGTGAAGGACGAGCCGTTGGTGCTGCCCTGGACCTGGATGCGCTGCGTGCGGGCGCCCCAGCCGGCGGGGAGCTGCAGGACCACGCGGGACGCGCTCTGGGCCGAGCCGAGGTCGACCTGGACCCACTGCGGGAAGGCGTTGTTCGTGCTCTCCCAGTAGGTGTTCTGGTTGTTGTCGACCACGTTGCCCGACGGGTACACGTCGTTGTGGCTGGACTCGCTCGTCGCCTTGCCCGCGGCCAGGTCGGTCGGGGCACTGCCGGCGCCGGTGCCGCTCAGGGCCACGGTCGTCGGGCTGTTGTTGGCGTTGCTGGTGACGGTGAGCGTGCCGGTGCGCCCGCCCGAAGCGGTCGGGCGGAAGGTGACGCTGACGGAGCACGAGGCGCCGACCGCGATCGAGCCGCAGTTGTTTGTCTGCGCGAAGTCACCCGAGACGCTGACCCCGGAGACCGTGGCCGCCGCGGTGCCGGTGTTGGTGATTGTGACCGACTGGGCCGCGCTTGTGGTGTTGAGCGCCTGCGTGGCGTACGAGAGCGACGCCGGTGAAGCGCTGAGCACCGGGGCGTTCGGCGTGCCGCCGCCGCTGGGGTACACCTCCAGCTCGGACAGCTGCGCGGCCGGCCAGCCCGTGTTGGCGCTGACGTTCACGCGGACGTACCGCACCGAGCTCGCCGGCACCGTGATGGCGACAGTGTTGCCCGAGGCCGGGTTGAACGTGCGGGCGGCCGAGGCGGACAGGGTGCTGAAGTTGGTGCCGTCGGTGCTGCCGGTGACCGACAGCGTCTGCGTGCGGGTCGCCCACGCGGTGTCCGGCGGAAGCTTCAGCGTGACCTTGCCGATGCTCGTCGCGGCGCCGAGGTCGACCTGTACCCACTGCGGGAACGCGTTGTTGGCGCTCTCCCAGTAGGTCGCCGCGTTGCCGTCGGTCACGGTGGCCGGCGTCTGCGTGCCGTTCACCTGGCTGCTGGCGGTCGCGGCCCGGTTCAGCGCGATGTTGGTGTCGGTGCCGATGCCGCTGCCGGAGAGGCTGACGGTCGCCGGGCTGTTGTTGGCGCTGCTCGTGACCGTGAGCGTGCCGGTGCGCGAGCCCGAGGCCGTCGGGGTGAACCTGACGGTCACGGCGCAGGAGGCGCCGACGGCGATGCTGCTGCCGCAGGTGTTGGTCTGGCTGAAGTCGCCCGACGCCGCGATGGCCGAGACGGTGGCGGCGGTGGTGCCGGAGTTGTTCAGCGTGACCGTCTGGGTCGCGGCGGACGTGCCGACGACGGTACCGCCGAAGGTCAGACTGCCCGGGTTGGCGTTGACGATCGGGCCCGGCGCGACACCCGTGCCGGACAGGGGGACCGAGTTGGCGATGCCCGAGGCGGTGATGGACAGCGCGCCCGTGCGGCTGCCCGCGGCCGTGGGCTTGAACGTGACGCTCACGGTGCAGGACGCGCCCGCGGCCAGGCTGCTGCCGCAGGTGGTGGTCTGCGCGAAGTCACCGGTGACGGCGATCGTGCCGATCGGGGCCGACGCCGAGCCGGAGTTGGTCACCGTGACCGCCTGCGAGGCGCTGGTGGAGCCGGTGACGACCGAGCCGAAGCCGAGCGCGCTCGGGCTGATGTTGATGTTCGAGCCGTTGTCGGGCAGGTACGGCGGGAACGTCGGGTTCTGGATGTTGGAGCAGCCCGTGGTGGACAGGCCGCTGTTGCCGCCGCCGTCGGTGAGCGTGAAGCCGACGCCGCAGTTGTAGATCGCGGCCGGGGCCTGGACGCCGGTGGCGGTCGAGTTGCTGATCGTCGCCGAGCCGCCGACCTGCTCCTGGACGGCCCAGGTGCCGGTGTTCTGGATCGTCGCGTTGTTGATCTTCACGTTGGTGATGTTCGAGCCCGAGACGAACTGGATCGCCTCGAACGGGCTCTGCTGGATCAGGATGTTGTCGACGTTCGTCAGGCCGGTCATGCCGCCGTCGCGGGCGTCGAACCACAGCGCGCCCACGCCGAACTGCCAGTTGGGGTCGAGGCTGCCCGAGCGGATGACCGTGTTGCGCAGCACGTCGGTGCGGCCGAGTGTCGTGGAGGCGAAGCGCTGGGCGACGTGGATGCCGCCGCCCTGGGTGAGGCCGGAGTCCACGACCCGGTTGTCGGTCACGAAGTTGTCGTGGCCGCCGTAGATCGCGATGCCGTTGGCCAGGATGGGGTACTGCACCGTGTTGTGGTCGAACGAGTTGTTGGCGTCGGGGTTCTGCTCGGCCCACATCGCCAGGCCGTCGTCGCCGGCGTTGCGCACGTCGGAGTTGGTGACCTTCGAGTTCGTGACGCCGTTGTGGAAGTTGACGCCGTCCGCGGTGAAGTTGCGCAGCCGCAGCCCGCTCATCACCAGGTTGGTGAACGGCCCGTCCATCCAGGCGCCGACCTTGGTGTGCTCGATCCAGACCCGGTCCACGGTGGAGTCGGTGAGCGCGCCGCCGATGCCGTTGACCTGGTCGCCGTCGTTGCGCTCCTGGACGTTGCCGAAGATGGCGAAGTCGGCCAGGTGCACGTTGGTGCTCGGCGTCGGCGCGTAGTTGCCGTAGAAGCCGATGCGGTCACCGGTCGTGCGGGAGCGCCACATGCCGGCGCCCTTGATGGTGATGTTGTTGACCGCGATGTGGCCGAGGACCTTGAACGTGCCCTCGGGGATCCACACGGTGCCGCCGGAGCCGGCCTGGGCGATCGCCGCGTTCAGGGCGGAGGTGGAGTCCTGCACACCCGTCGGGTCGGCGCCCTTGCTGGTGATGGAGACCGAGCCGCTCGGCTGGGCGAGGGCCGGGCCGACGTTCTCGAAGTCGGCGAAGTCGATCGTGTACGACGACGCGGTCGAGTCGGAGTCGACCTGCAGCTTGAACTTGGTGCCGGCCGGGTAGGTCGTCGGGAAGAGCCGGTTGACCTCGTCGTAGAAGTGGTGCGCGTTGCTGCCCGGCTGGTTGGTGAACGGGTAGCCGCCGTAGTACCAGCTGTAGGCGTTGGTCAGCGTGAAGTTGGTGCTGCGGGTGCCGTTGACGTACAGCGAGATCGGCGCCGTGTACACCGAGCCGCTCGCGGTGTCGGGGATGCTGTAGCGAAACACCAGCGAGTTGGTCGCCACCGGCGTGGTGAACTCGACGTACTTGCCCTGGCCCTGCAGCGTGACGGCCTTGCGGTAGGACGCCTCGGCCGGCAGCGTGTTGTAGGCCGCGCTCGGCCCGATGACTGTGCCGTTGGTGGCCGCGTTCTCGGCCTGGACCTGGACGTAGGGCAGTGTCGCGCCGACGCCGCCGGTCGCGGCGGCCAGGGCCGGGGTCGCGACCCAGACGGCCACGCCGGCGGCGGCCAGCGTGGCCGCGGCGACAAGGGCCGCGGTGCGCGCTCTTGGTATGCGCATGGAGTGCCAACTTTCGAGGAGCCCGACGCGGTGGCGGTCGCGGCGGGGCCGGATCGGGGGCGCACCGGTCGGCGGATGGTCGGTGCATCAGGGACCGTAACCCGGCCGACACTCGTGCGCAATATCCAGACACATCTCCGCAAGAGCGTGACGGAACGCCGTCATCCTCCGGGCCGCACAAGCCCGCTTTCATAGGCCAGCACCACTAACTGCACGCGGTCGCGCAGATCGAGTTTGGTGAGGACCCGCCCGACGTGCGTCTTCACCGTGGTCTCGGCGACCCGGAGCCGCTCGCCGATCTCGGCGTTGGAGAGCCCCTCGGCGACGAGCAGCAGCACCTGCCGCTCGCGGTCGGTCAGCCGGTCGAGGCGCACGTCGAAGACCCGGGCCGCGGGGGCCGGCACGACGAACCGGTCGAGCAGGCGCTTGGTGACCCGCGGCGCCACGACCGCGTCGCCGGCCGCGATCACCCGGATCGCCGCGAGCAGGTCGCCCGGCGGCGCGTTCTTCAGCAGGAAGCCGCTGGCCCCGGCCTGGAGCGCGGCGAAGGCGTCCTCGTCGGTGTCGAACGTGGTCAGGACCAGCACCCGAGGGCCGTCGGGCCACGTGGCGATCTCGGCGGTCGCGGCCACCCCGTCCAGCACCGGCATCCGGATGTCCATGACCACCACGTCGGCGGCGAGGCCGCGCAGCAAGCCCAGCGCGACAGCGCCGTCCCCGGCTTCTCCCACGACCGTCATGTCGGGCTGCGCGGACAGGATCATCTTGAACCCGGCCCGGACCAGGTCCTGATCGTCGACGATGCAGACGCGGATCATCCGGACACCGGGATCGTGGCCCGCACCTGCCATCCGCCGCCGTCGACCGGCCCGGCGGCGAACGTCCCCCCGTGCATCGCCACCCGCTCCCGCATCCCGATCAGCCCGTGGCCTTCCGCCCCCGCGACCGATCCCGGGCCGTCGTCGGTGGCGGTGATCGCCAGCGTCCCGTCCGACCGTTCCAGGCGCACCAGCAGCGAGGCCCCGGCCCCGGCGTGACGCAGGGTGTTGGTCATCGACTCCTGCACGATCCGGAACACGGTCAGCTCCTCGGCCGCCCCCAGCTCTCCGGCCGACCCCTCGATCCGCAGGGCCAGCCCCGACTCGGCCAGGTCGGCCAGGCGCGGCCGGCGGCGCTCCTCCACCACCGCTGACGGTCCCCGCAGCACGGCCAGCACCCGCCGCATGTCCGTGAGCGCGGCCCGGCCGGTGGCGGCGATGGTGTCGAGGGCCTGGCGCGCCTCGGCCGGCGAGGTCTGCACGACGTAGGCCGCCCCGTCGGCCTGGACGATCATGACCGACAGGCTGTGGGCGATGACGTCGTGCAGCTCCCGCGCGATGGCGGCCCGCTCGTCGGCCGCCATCAGCCGGGCCAGCTGGTCCCGCTCCTCCTCCAGGGAGGCGATGTAGAGCCGGCGGGTGCGCACCGAGTAGGCGCTGGCCCACACCGTGGCGGTGACCGCGCCGACCACGCTGAACACGGTCCAGAAGCTGCCGGTGTCGCTGCGCCACTCGACGAGGGCCGCGATCAGCACACCGGCGGCCGCCCCGCCTCCGGCGACAATGCCCCAGAGCAGCCTGCGGTGGTACTTCACCACGGAGTACATCGCGATGAGCACACAGACGTCGACCATCCGCACCGCCGGGCGCACCGCCACCTGGACGACCGCCAGGCCGTAGACGGCGGCGGCCACCGGCACCGGGTAGGCCCGCCGCAGCAGCAGGCACAGGGCCATCGCGGTGCCGATGACCAGGATCGGCACCGGGGCCAGGTGCCGCTCGAGGTAGAGCAGCGCCAGGACGCACGCCACCCCCGCCGCGTCGAACAGCCTGGACCTCACGCCGTCCAGACTAGGCACGGGCCGCGCGCTGGGCCGGGAGCACCGCCGCCAGGACCGCGGCGAGGGCGGCCAGGGCCACGAACGCGGCCAGCTGCCCGACCGGCACGCGCAGCAGCGGGTGGATCGCGCCGAAGCCGGCAGTGGCGGTCAGCCAGCCGTAGAGCACGCCGAACGCGACCCCGCCGAGCGCCCCGGTCAGGGCCATGAGCAGCGCCTCGGTCAGCAGCATGCCGCGCAGCTGGCCCCGGGTCAGGCCGAGCGCCCGGACCAGGGCCGTCTCCTGGGCCCGCTCCAGCACCGAGAGTGACAGCGTGTTGCCGATCCCGATGACCGCGATGACGAGCGCAAACCCGAGCAGCGCGGCGATGATGGCGACGATCTGGTCGATCGTGGCGCTGCGCTCGTCGCGGACCTCGGCCAGGTCGGCCACCTGGACCAGCGGATGCTCGGCCAGCACCGCGTCGAGCTCCGGGCGGGTCTGCGCGGCCGCCCGGCCCGGCGCCGCCTTCACCAGCACCATCGCGTCGTTGTGGACGTCGGGGAACAGCGCGGCGAAGTCGGCCTCGGCCAGCACGACGTCGCCGACGAAGCTGGCGCTCTGGGCCACCTCGGCCACTGTCACGCTCAGCTGCCGGCCGCCCGCCACCAGGTCGATCCGCGAGCCGACCGCCCGGGCGCCGAGCGCGTCGGAGGCGGCGGGCACGACGGCCGTGCCGGGCCGCACGGGCATCAGCCCGGCCGCCGGGTCGAGCGTGCCGACCAGGAGGTCGCCGGACCGGCCCTGGCGGACGGGGGCGGCGATCGGGAAGCCGGCCGCGCGCACCTCGCCGGCGACGGCGGACGGCACGAGCTCGCCCGGGACCGACGGCGTGAGGATGTAGTCGACCGGGAAGGCGATGTTGAGCTGCTGCTCGGCCGTCCGGTTGACGGTGGCCGCGACGGTGCCGCCGCCGGCCATCAGCGCCACCCCGATGAGCAGCGTCGCGGTGGTGGCCGCGGTCCGGCCCGGGTTGCGGGAGGCGTTCGCCGCCGCCATCTTCGCCGGCACCCCGAACACCCGCCCCGGCAGCCACCCGAGCCCCCGCACCACCGGGCCGACCAGGCGCGGCGTCAGCAGCAGGAGGGCCAGGAAGTTGCCGATCCCGCCGACCATGACCAGCACCATCGCCTGCAGCGCCCCGCCGGTGCCGCGGACCCCGGCCACGGTCAGCGCGGTGCCGCCCAGCGCGGCCAGCGCCGCCAGGACGAGCGTGAGGCGGCGGAAGGCGCCCGACTCGGGCACCGCCGCCCGCAGCGCCGCCATGGGCCGGACCCGGGCCGCCCGCAGCGCCGGGGCGACAGCGGCGCCGACGGTGACGAGCAGGCCGAGCAGCGGGCCGGCGAGCAGCGGCAGCGGGGTCAGCACGACGTCGCCGGCGGGCAGCCCGACGAGCGAGGACAGCCGGGACAGGCTGAAGGCGACGAGCACGCCGAGGCCGGTGCCGAGCACGGACCCGGCCAGGCCGACCTTCGCCGCATCCGCGAGCACCATCCGGAACACCTGCCCGCGCCCGGCGCCGACACAGCGCAGCAGGGCGGTCTCGCGCAGCCGCTGGGCCATGACGATCGTGAACGTGTTGACAATGACGAACGCGGCGACGAGCACGGCCACCAGCGCGAACAGGCCGATGCCCACGAGCAGCCCGCTGAGCTGCCCGGACGCCTCCTTGGCCAGGTCCTTGCGGAGCTGCTCGCCGGTGCGGGCCAGCGCGGGCGATCCGGCCCCGGCCCGGTCGCGCACGGCCTTCGCATCGGCGCCCGGGCGCAGGGCGGCGACCACCTCGCGGTAGCCGGAGCCGCCGGTGAGCCGGGTCAGCTCGCTGTCCGTGACGACGACTGTCGAGGCCCGGCGGCCCTGGAAGCCGGTGACGTCGACCAGGCCGACGACCCGCACCTGCTGCCGCTGCTCCTGCGCGTCGACGACGGTGACCGCGTCGCCGACGGCCACGCCGATCCGGCCCGCGGTGCGGGTGTCGAGGGCGGCCTCCCCGCCCGCCTGCGGCAGCCGGCCGCTCGTGACGTCGAACGGGCGCAGCACCGCGACCGTGCCGGCGTTGATGCCGAAGCCGGGCTCGCCGAGGTCGGTGACGAGCCGGCCGCGCCGGTCGAGCAGCGGCAGCCGCTCGGCCCGGCGGCCGTCCGCGCCGTCGACGCCGGGATCGGTCCGCAGCGCGTCCAGTGTGGACGGTGGGAGGCGGGTGTCGCCCCGGGCGGTGACGGCGACGCCGACGTTGCGGGCGGCGCGGGCGTACTGGTCGTAGAGCGCGGCCTCGGCGGTGTCGCGGTAGATGAGCGTGCCCGCGACGAACGCGACGGCGAGCGCCACAGCGACGAGGGTCGGGATGAAACGGCGGGTGTTTCGCACGTCAGCCGCCCAGCCGTCGGAGCCCGGCGAGCACCAGATCCGGCGTGGGCTCCGGTATCTCGTCGACGATGCGGCCGTCGGCCAGCAGGACGGCCCGATCGGCGTGGCCGGCGGCCACGGGGTCGTGGGTCACCATGACGACCGTCTGGCCCATCTCCTTGACGCTGCGGCGCAGGAACTCCAGCACGCCGGCGCCGGTGCGCGAGTCGAGGTTGCCGGTCGGCTCGTCGGCGAAGACCACGTCGGGCCGGCTCAGCAGTGCCCGGGCGCAGGCGACCCGCTGCTGCTGGCCGCCGGAGAGCTCGGACGGCCGGTGCCGCAGCCGGTCGGCGATCCCGAGCGTCGTGACGAGCTCGTGCAGCCAGCCCGGGTCCGGCTTGCGACCGGCCAGGTCGAGGGGCAGCGTGATGTTCTGCTCGGCGGTGAGCGTCGGCAGCAGGTTGAACGACTGGAACACGAAGCCGACCCGGTCCCGCCGCAGCCGGGTCAGCGCCCGGTCGGACAGGCCCGTCAGCTCCGTGCCGCCGATGCGCACCGAACCGCCGTCCACCGTGTCCAGCCCGGCCAGGCAGTGCATGAGCGTCGACTTGCCGGAGCCGGACGGCCCCATGACCGCGGTGAACTCCCCCGCCGCGAACTCGACCCCGACGCCGTCGAGCGCGCGCACGGCGGTATCGCCGGAGCCGTACACCTTCACCACATCGGCGGCCCGCACCGCCACGTTGACTGTCACGGCAGTGACGCTAGGTTTCGCGACCGCCCGCGTCGTCTGCGCGAGGTTGTACTACCTGAGGAGGACGAGCGACTCGGCGACGGCGGCCGGGGACGGCATCGCGGCGATCTCGGCGGCCAGCTCGGCCGCGCGGATCTGGTACCCGTCGTCGCCGAGCAGCTTGCCCGCCTCGATGCGCACGGCCGCGGCGCACCGCTGCGGGAACGGGATGCTGCGGGCCGCACCGGCGGCGCTGAGCCGCTCGGCGATGGCGAACTGGTCGCACATCTGGGGCATGAGCAGCTGCGGGCGCCCGGCGGTAAGAGCGGCCATCGAGCTGCCGGAGCCGCCGTGGTGGACGAACAGCGCGCAGCCGGGCAGCAGCTGGTTGTGGGGGATCCAGCCGATGCGCTGCACGCCGGCGGGCAGGTCGGCGACGTTGTGCACGCCCGCGCCCGAGACCACCACCTCGACGTCGAGGTCGGCCAGGCCGTGGACGGCGGCGGTGAGCCCGTCGACGCCCTCGGGGATCGGTACGGTGCCCATCGACACGCAGACCCGCGGGCGGGTCGGCGGCTGCAGGAGCCAGTCCGGGATGGTGCAGGCGGCGTTGTACGGCACATAGCGCATCGGTGTCCCGCCCGGCACTCCCCCGAGGCTGGGCGGGCAGGTGTCGATCGTGAGCGCCGGCGGGTCCACGGCGACGCCGTCGTAGAGCGCATCGAGACGGTGCCGGACGTTGTGCAGGGCCCGCTCGTGCTCGGCGGGAGGAACCGGAAGCCCCCAGTGCTGCAGCACCCAGGGGATGCCGGCCTTCGTCGCGGCCAGCGGCCCGGAATACTCGACCGGCTCGGTGACGACGAGGTCGGGCCGCCAGGCGCGCACGAGCGCGTCGATGTCGTCGCGGGTGCGCTCGGCCAGGGCGACGAACACATCCAGGTCGAGCTCCTCGTTGCCGCCGAGGTCGCGGCCCGGCGGCCACAGCTCGAAGAACGAGGCGTCCCCGCCGACGACGGCCGCGGTCAGCCCGGCCCGGCGGACCTGCTGGTGCAGCGGCTGCGGTACGGCCACGAGCACCTGGTCGCCGCGCAGGTGCAGCGCCCAGGCCAGCGGCACCATCGAGAACAGGTGGCCGGGGGCCGGGTTCATGGTGAACAGGACGCGCATGTGCTCACACTCCAAGCGAGACGGGGAGGTCCTCGATGCCGCGCAGCATGGTGCCGGGCGCGCGGTAGCGGACCGGGCCGGCGATGCGCAGCGTCGGGAACCGGCGCAGCAGGCGGGGGAAGAGCACCTGGGCGTGCAGGCGGGACAGGGCGGCGCCGGGGCAGAAGTGCCGGCCGGCGCCGAAGCTCAGGGCGGCCCGGGGCGGGCGGCGCAGGACGTCGAAGCGGTCGGGGTTGGTGACGTACCCCGGGTCGCGGTTGGCCGCGCCGACGAGCCCGAGCACGGCCATGCCGGGCTGGACCTCGACGTCGCCGAAGCGGGCCGGGGCCATGGCGATGCGCACGGCGATCTGCACCGGCGGCTCGTAGCGCAGGATCTCCTCGACCGCGGGGCCGGCCGCGTCGTCGTCGCCGATGCGGACCAGGGCGGCCTCGTCGGGGTACGACAGGAGCAGCCGCGCACCGAGGGTGACCAGGCTGGCCGGTGAGTCGTAGCCGGCCCCGAAGAGCAGGACCAGGTCGCCGAGGTACTGCTCGCCCAGGTCGGGCCGCAGCCGCCGGACCATCGGCAGCAGCCCGGTCTCGCGCTGCGCGGCCAGGGCCTCGAGCGCGTCGATGAGCTCCTCGCCCGCGGTGGCCATCTCGCTGCGCTGGCGGGGCGTCATGAACGGCTCGAACGCGGCCGAGGCGACCCGGGCCGCCTCCCCCAGGCGCAGCGCGTCGGCGTCGGGGATGTCCAGCAGGCGGCCGGTCACCAGCGACGCGAACGGGATGGCCAGGGCCTCGACCAGGTTGACCGGGGAGCCGTCGGCCAGCCGGGCGGCGAACCGGTCCAGGCACGCCTCGGCGGTGGCGATCGTGTCCGCGCGCAGCTCCTCGGCCCGGCGCGGGACCAGCCGGCGCGCGAGGGCGGCCCGCAGCTCGGTGTGCACGGCGCCCTCGCGCCAGCCGAACGACTGATACAGGCAGCGCACGATCCGCACGTCCTGCCAGTTGTGGGTGAGCCGGGCCGGGTCCTCGCCGGGGCTGGCGAATATCGGCTCCTGGAGCAGCCGGGTCACGTCGGCGTGCCGGCTCAGGACCACCGCGGCCGCCTTGCCGGGCAGGTCGATGCGCAGGACCGGGGTGCGCTCGCGCAGGGTGCGGTAGTGGGCGTACGGGTCGGTCAGGGCCCGGGGCCGGACCAGGTCGACGAAGAGCCGCTCGGCGTGGCGGCGCTCGGCGTCGGCCCAGAACCGGGCCAGGGCGGCGACGGTCAGCCCGGGCTGCTCGAGGTTGGGGCTGTGCGACGCGTCGGGGATGATCTCGAGCTCGGCGCCCATCCGGCCGGCGTAGCCGGCGAAGTCCTGGGCCGACCACAGGCGCTGGTCGCGGTACCCGTGCATGAGCAGCACCGGCAGCCGGGTGGCCCGCAGGTCGGCGCCCCGGTCCGGCTCGGCGGTCAGCGAGCGCAGCGCGCCGTGCAGGAAGGCCAGCCGCATCCCGGCCAGGCGGCGGCGCCAGAACTCGCGGCGGTCGGTGTCCCGCTCGGGGACCAGCCGCCGCACGACCGGCCACATGACGGCCGCGCCCTGCAGGGCCAGGGTCTTGTCGAAGCCGGCCAGGAGCCTGCGGTGCTTGGCCCCGTCCATGCCGGGCCCGGCCCCGATGAGGGTGACGGAGAGCAGCAGCTCGGGCCGCATGAGGGCGGCCGCGCGGGCGACGAACCCGCCGTAGGAGTGCCCGACCAGGTGCACCGGCCGGCCCGCGCTCTCCACCACGGCGACCAGGTCCTCGGCGTGCTTCGCGATGGTGTGCGCCTCCGGCGACTCGTCGGCGAGCTCGGCGTAGTGGCCGTGGTAGTCGTAGGCGTACGCGTGGTAGCCGGCCCGGGCGATCGCCGGCAGCACCGGGAGGAAGTCCTCCTTCGACCCCACGACGCCGGCGCACAGCACCACCGCGGCATTGCGGTCCGTGCCCACCGGCGGGCGGGTCAGCAGCGCGGCGACCGGACCGCGGGCGGTGTCGAGGACGACTTCGGAGTCACTGAGCGTGAGCACAGTACCACAATAAAGGCTTTCGTCCGTTTTGTACGCTTACCCGCCGATCATTTTCCAGGCGCGCGCCCCGCCGAGGACCCCGGCGGTGCCGGCCGCGATCGTCACGTCGTCGCCGAGCCGGGCCACGGACTCGGCGTCGATGAGCGCCGCGTTCCCGCCGCCGATGTAGAGCCGGTCCCACCGGAACACCGGCCGCAGCCCGTCCACGACCCGCCGCACCCGCCGCGACCAGTGCGCGTTGCCCAGCTCCCGGCGCTGGATCTCGCCGATGTAGGTGTCGTAGGTCCTTCGGCGCCGGATCGGCCCGTGCGAGAGCTCCAGGTGCGGGGCGAGGACGCCGTCGTCGAAGAGCGCGTTGCCGAGCCCCGTGCCGAGCGTGATGACCAGCTCCAGGCCGGTGCCGACGACGAGCGCCGCCCCGTGCACCTCGGCGTCGTTGAGCACCAGGACCGGGCGGCCGAAGGCGTGGCTGAGGGCGGCCCGGGCGTCGTAGCCGGTCCAGGCCGCGTAGAGCTCGGGGTCGACGGGCGTGTACGGGCCGGCCCGGTTCACGTAGTGCGGGGTCGCCACCACCCGGCCGTGGCGGATCATGCCGGGCAGGCCGACGGTGACCCGCTCGGCCGGTGGGAGCTGGCGCTCGATGTCGAGCATCGTGCGGATGAACCGCTCGGGCGGGAACGGGTACGGCGTCGCGATCCGGATCGGGCCGCCGGCCAGCGCGTCGGAGTCGTCGACGACGGCCGCCTTCAGCCCGCCGCCGCCGCAGTCGATGGTCAGCGTGTCACCCACCGGTGAAGTGTGCCCCCGCTTGCCGGAAACCGCCGCTCCGATCACCGAAAAGCCACATTGATCACCGCGGCCGACCGCTCGGCGCAGTGGCCGACCGCTCGGCGCGCACGGGTTTACGTCGATTCTCACATCGTTGACAATCAATGCGCCGGCAAACCCCCGCAGACACCTGCACGCCGCCTCCGCCAGGGCGGCGTGCAGGCCATTCCCCCTTGAGGGAGGACTGCTGTGCGACGACTCCTGACCACCGCCGGCCTGATCACCGCCATGATCGCGGCCGCGCTGGGCGCCGCGACGCCCGCCTTCGCCGAGTCCAACGGCGGCGTCAAGGTGATGCCCCTCGGCGACTCGATCACCGACGGCTACAACGTGCCGGGCGGCTACCGCATCAACCTCTGGCAGCGCCTGGCCGCCGGCGGCTACACCGTGGACTTCGTCGGCTCCGGCTCCAACGGCCCGGCGAACCTCGGCGACCACGACCACGAGGGCCACTCCGGCTGGCGCATCGACCAGCTGGACGCCGCCATCGTGGGCTGGCTGCAGGCGTCCGCGCCGCGGACGATCCTGCTGCACATCGGCACGAACGACATGAACCAGGACTACGACGTAGCCAACGCGCCGGCCCGCCTGTCCGCGCTGATCGACAAGATCCGGGCCAACGACCCCGGCGTCGAGCTCTTCGTCGCCCAGATCACCCCGGAGAGCAATGCCACGTACGAGGCCCGGGTGCAGGCGTACAACGCGGCGATCCCCGGCATCGTCGCGCAGAAGGGCGCCAAGACCCATCTGGTCGACATGCACAGCGCCATCACCACCGCCGACCTGGCCGACGGCGTGCACCCCAACGCCGCCGGCTACGACAAGATGGGCCTTCGCTGGTACTCCGCGCTGCAGTCCGTCCCCGCCAGTCTCCAGGGCGGCGGCGTGCTCCCCACCGGCACCGCGGGCGGCGTGACGAACCCCCAGTCCGGCCGCTGCCTGGACGCCTACGGAGCCGCCACGGCCAACGGCACCCAGGTCATCATCTGGGACTGCCACACGGGCACCAACCAGTCCTGGACCCGCACCGCCGCCGGCGAGCTGCGCCTCTACGGCACCAAGTGCCTGGACGTGAACGCCAACGGCACCGCGAACGGCACGAAGATCCAGATCTGGGACTGCAACAACACGCCCGCCCAGAAGTTCACCTTCAACACCGACGGCACCGTCGTGGGCACCGGCTCGGGCAAGTGCCTCGACGTCAACGGCGGCGCCACCGCCAACGGCACCCTCGTGCAGCTCTACCAGTGCAACACCAGCGGCGCCCAGAAGTGGGCCCGCCGCTGACCTCCGGGACGGCGGATGCGGCACCGCTCAGTGCAGGACCGCATCCGCCGGCAGGGTCCACAGCCGCGCGGCACCGGCGAGAGGGGCGTGCTCGCCGAGGCGAGCCGGAAGCACCACCACGCGCTGGTACGTCAGCACCCGCGCGAGCGCCGCCTGCAGCAGCGGCCACAGCGCCGGACGGCCGAGCGCGACGGCGCCGCCGACGGCCACCGCCTCCAGCCCGGCGGCCAGGGCGAAGTTGGCCACGCCGAGCGCGAGGGACTCGGCGTACGCCGCCCAGAACGCCTGATCGTCGACCGACTCCAGCGGCCGGCCGAGGCGCCGCCGCAGCGCGCCGCCGCCGGTAAGCGTCTGCAGGCACCCGGTCTGCCCGCAGTCGCAGGGCAGCGGGTTGCCGGCCACGAGCTGGTGCCCGACCTCGGTGGTCAGCCATACGCCGCCCAGGCGCAGCGCCGCGCCGACGCCGGTGGACAGCGTCAGGTAGCCGCAGCGCTCGAAGCCCTGCAGCGCCCCGGCCAGCGCCTCGCCGACCAGGCCGCAGGTGGCGTCGTGGGCGACCCGCACCGCAACGCCGAGCAGTGCGGACAGGTCGGCGCCGAGGGGGCGGCCCTCGTAGTCGCGCAGGTTCAGCGCCACTCGGACCGTGCCCGCCGCCGTGACCCGGCCGCCGAACGAGACGCCGACCGGGGCGGTGGCGCGCGGCACCGCTTCGGCGAGGCGGGCGAGCTGGTTGTCGTACGACGGTTCCGTGCGCAGGCGCACCCCGGACGAGACACGCGTCCAGGTGCCGCCGATGTCCAAAGAAATCGACACGATTCAGTGTAGAGGCGTGTCGATATGTGTGGGAATCTGGTCGTGGTTCACCCCACCGCCATGGAGGACCACACATGAAACGACGTCCGACCCTCCTCGCCGCCGCCCTGCTCCTCGTCGCCACCCAGCTGATCAGCCCCGGCGCCGCGGCCGCCGCGACCACCGTCACCATCAACGGGACCGCCGCCGGGCGCACCTTCGACGGCGTCGGCGCCATCTCCGGGGGCGGGGGCAACAGCCGCCTGCTGTACGACTACCCGGAGCCGCAGCGCAGCCAGATCCTCGACTACCTGTTCAAGCCCGGCTACGGCGCCGCCATGCAGATCATGAAGGTCGAGGTCGGCGGCGACACCAACTCGACGAGCGGGGCCGAGCCCAGCCACCAGCACACCGCGGGCGATCTCAACTGCAACCGCGGCTACGAGTGGTGGATGGCCGAGCAGGCCCGGGCCCGCAACCCGCAGATCAAGCTCTACGCGCTCGCCTGGGGCGCGCCGGGCTGGATCGGCAACGGCAACTTCTGGTCCGACGACATGATCAACTACTACGTGAAGTTCCTGGACTGCGCGAAGAACAGCCACGGGCTGACGTTCGACTACATCGGCGGCTGGAACGAGCGCGGCTACGACAAGGGCTGGTACGAGCGGCTCAAGGCGTCCCTCACCAGCCACGGCTACGGCAACGTGCAGGTGGTCGCCGACGACACCAGCTGGGCCCCGGCCGACGACGTGGTGAGCGATCCGGCGTTCGCGGCCGCCGTCGACGTGCTCGGTTCGCACTATGTGTGCGGGTACCGCGGGTCGCAGTCGAACTGTCCCAGCAGTACCAATGCGATCAACAGTGGCAAGAAGGTCTGGGCGAGCGAGAACGGCTCCGACGACTACAACCTGGGTGCCGTCGCCCTGGCCCGCGGGATCAACCGCGGCTACCTCGACGGGAAGATGACCGCGTACATCAACTGGCCGGTCATCGCCGCTATCACGCCGAACATCCCGTTCCCGACGATGGGTGTCGCCCTGGCCGCGCAGCCGTGGTCGGGCAACTACTCGATCGGCCGGAACACGTGGGTCATGGCGCACACGACCCAGTTCACCGCACCCGGCTGGCGGTATCTGGACTCGGCGTCCGGATACCTGGGCGGGAACCGGGCCAACGGCTCCTACGTGACGATGCGCGATCCCGGCAGCGGCAACTACAGCGTCGTCATCGAGACCCTCGACGCGACGGCGGCGCAGCCGTTCACCGCGACCGTCACCGGCGGGCTGTCCACCGCAGCGGTCCACGTGTGGTCGTCGCTGCTGTCGAGCACCAGCCCGGCCGACTACTTCACGCAGGGCGCGGCCGTGACGCCGGTCAACGGCACCTTCTCGGTGACGCTGCAGCCGGGCCGGGTGTACACGCTCAGCACGACGACCGGCCAGGGCAAGGGCACCGCGAGCGCGCCGGCCGCCGGCTCCCTGGCGCTGCCGTACTCGGACAACTTCAACTCCTACTCGATCGGCCGCGAGGCGAAGTACCTGGCCGACATGCAGGGCGCGTTCGAGATTGCCCAGTGCGGCGGGACGCCGTGCGTGCGGCAGATGTCGCCGCGGGCCCCGATCACCTGGGACACCCTCAGCGACCCGTACGCGCTGCTGGGCGACCTGGGCTGGAGCAACTACCGGGTCTCGGCCGACGTGCGGCTGGAGCAGGCCGGATACGTCGAGGTGATCGGGCGGGCCGGCACCCAGCACGCCTTCGGGCCCGCGGGCCTCGACGCGTACTACTTCCGGCTCGCGGACACCGGAGCCTGGAGCGTGCTGCGCAACGACGTCAACAACACCATGACGACGCTGCGCAGCGGGACGGTGGCCGCGCCCGGGACCGGCACCTGGCACAACCTCGCGCTGAGCATGTCGGGCACCAGCCTCACCGCCCAGGTCGACGGCGCCACGGTGGCGACGCTCACCGACGCCGCCTGGTACACCGGGCAGGTCGGCATCGGCACCAGCCAGGGCGAGACCGCCCAGTTCGACAACCTTTCGGTCACCGCCGTGGCCGGCCCGCCCCCACCGGTCAGCGGCCAGTTGGTCGGCGCCCAGTCCGGCCGCTGCCTCGATGTGCCCAACCAGTCGACGACGAACGGCACCCAGCTCGCGATCTGGGACTGCAACGGCGGCGCCAACCAGCAGTGGACCCAAACCTCAGGGACGCTGCGGGTGTACTCGAACAAGTGCCTCGACGTGCTGAACAACGCGACGACGGCCGGGTCTCCCGTGGCGATCTGGGACTGCAACGGCGGCGCGAACCAGCAGTGGACCGTCGGCTCCGACGGCACCGTCAAGGGCGTCCAGTCCGGCCTGTGCCTGGACGTCACCGGCCAGGGCACCGCGAACGGCACCCCGGTCGAGCTGTGGACGTGCAACGGCGGCGCCAACCAGCGCTGGACCCGGTAGCGCTCCCCTAGGGCCGGGGCGGCTTCCACCCGGTCCGGTCCGGTCAGGGCTTCGCTATGACCGGGCCGGCCCGGGGCCCGGTTTCGCGGGCGCCCCGGCCAGGAAGCCGGCGACCAGGTCGGCGAGCGCGGGCCGCCCCCGGCACGGCTCGTTGTGCCCCGCGCCCGCCAGCACGTGCGTCCGCGCGTCGGGCATGGCCGCGGCCAGCCTGTCGTTCATCGTCCGGTAGTAGTGCCCGCTCCTGGCCCCGGCGATGAGCAGTGTCCGGGCGGTGACCCCCGAGTAGTCCGCCGCCGTCGTCGGTGTCGCCGCGACCTCCTCGGTCTCCAGCATCGTGCCCGGCAGGAGCCCGCCCATCATCTTGCCGACAGGCGTCTTCAGGAACAGCCGGCACATCGCCACCCGCACACCGAACGGCAGCCCGCCGAGGTTCAGCCCGCCGCTCATGACCGCGAGAGCCCGCGGGATGTCGCCGGCGTCGACGTACGCGCGCATCTGCGGGATGTAGGCCGTCGGGAACACGTTGTCCACGTTGACGGTCCCGTCGTACAGCACGATGGCGTCGAGCGGCAGCTCCAGCGCGGCCCGCATGACGACGAGCCCGCCGAAGCTGTGCCCGAGCACGCTGCGCGCCCCGGTCCGCTCCAGCACCGCGGCCAGGTCGGCGATCTCGTCGTCGACGGTGTAGCCGGGCGGCCGCGGCCCCGCCTCCTCGCGCCCGCGCCGGTTGTACAGGTGGACGTTCACCCGCCCGGCCAGCCGCTTGGCCAGCGGCTCGTAGTACCGCTTCGTGATCGCACCGCCGTGCACCACCACCAGGTCCATGAACCCTCCCATATCTGCGAACGCTGTTTGCAGTTTTAGGGTAGTGTCATGGGAACGCGAGGTCCAGTGCCAGGCTTCAGCCGCGAGCAGATCGTGACGGTGGCCGTCGCGCTCGCCGACGCCGAGGGCCTGCCGGCCGTCTCCATGCGCGCGATCGCCGGGACGCTGGGCACGGGCGCCGGCTCCCTGTACCGCTACTTCCCGTCCCGCGACGCCCTGCTGGACCGGATGGCCGACGCCGTCATCGGCGAGATCCCCCCGTTCCCGGCCGCCGCCGACCCGATCGACGCCCTGCTCCAGGTGGCCCGCCGCCAGCTGACCGTCTACAAGCGACACCCCTGGCTCATCGAGGCCATCCAGCACGTGCAGTCCCTGGGCCCGCACGGCCTGGCGTACTTCGACCACTGCCTCGGCGCCCTGGCCCCGATCCAGGCCACGACGACGGCCAAGTTCGAGGCGGTGGCCATGATCACCGGCGTGGTGGCGATGTTCGCCCGCCCCCAGCCCGCGGGCCTCTCCTTCGCCGGCGTCGACCTGGCGCGGTACCCCAACCTGGCCGCCGCGATCCAGGAGGCGTCGGCCGGGGCGATCACTCCCCCGCCGGACGTCCCCGACCTCTTCGAGCGGACGCTGCGCAGCCTCCTCTCGGGTCTGCTGGCCTGAGCCGGCCCGGCCGATCACTGCCGGCCGGCGCCGCGGGCATCGGGGTCATCCGGGCGGCGGGCCGGCGTGGCGCAGCAGGCGGCGGCCGAGGTCCGCGACCTCGGTGCGCAGCTCGGGCGGGCGCACGACGGTGAAGTCCCAGCCGAGGCCGGCAAGCATCTGGGCCATGCCGCTCAGGTGCTCGGCCCGGCAGGTCAGGCGGGTGGCGCCGCCGGGGGCCGGGGTCGCGGTGCCGGCGGTCGCCGGGACGCGGCGGCGGACGTCCGCGACCGGGGCGTGGAGGAGGACCTCGACCTCGTGGCGGTACGGGACGGCGGCCAGGGCGTCGACCACGTGCGCGGCCGGGTCGAAGGACGGCGGCGGCTCGAAGGTGTCGGCGGTCAGGGCGACGGCCTCGATGCGGTCCAGGCGCAGGGTGCGCAGTTCGCCGCTGCGGTGGTCCAGGCCCGTCGTGTACCAGCGGGCGTTGTGGAACACCACGCCGTAGGGGTCGAAGTCGCGGGTCGTCTCCTCGCCCCGCCACGAGCGGTAGGTGAGGCCGACCCGGCGACTGTCGCGGACCGCCTCGCCGATGGCCAGGAGGTGCTGGACGTCGAACAGGCCGGCCGCGCGGGGCGGCTGGGTGAAGCCGAGAGTCTCGCGGACGGCCCGGACCCGCTCGCGCAGGGCGGCCGGGAGGACCCGCTCGATCTTCGCCAGGGCCGACGCCCGGGCCGGGGCGCCGACACCCAGGCCGAGGCGTTCGGCGGCCAGCAGCCCGAGGACGACCGCGACGGCCTCGTCGTCGCCGAGCATGAGCGGCGGGAGCCGGAACCCGGGCGCGAGCCGGTAGCCGCCGTAGCGCCCGCGCCCGGCCGACACCGGCAGGCCCAGGCCGGCCAGGGCGGCGGCATAGCGGCGCACGGTGCGCTCGTCGATGCCGAGCCGCTCGGCCAGCTGCGGGCCGGTCAGCCCGGGCTGGGCCTGGAGCACCTCCAGCAGCGCGAGCACGCGCCCGGTGGACTGTGACACAGGCCACTCCAATGCCGACACCAATCAGGGCGGGATCCGCCCGGATGCCACTTTAGCGTCGAGCCATGACGAACTTGATCCTGGTCCCGGGCATGTGGCTCGGCGCATGGGCGTGGGACGCGGTGGCCGAGCCGCTGCGGGCGGCGGGGCACGGCGTGACAGCGGTGACGCTCGGCGGGCTGGCCGAGCGGTCGGGCGAGGCCGGCTCGGCGACCCTCGAGTCGCACATCGACGACGTGGTGGCCGCGGCCGGGCGGGCCGCCGGGCCGGTCACCCTCGTCGCGCACAGTTACGGCTGCTTCCCGGTGCGCGGGGCCGTCGAGCGGCTCGGAGACCGGGTGACCCGGGTCGTGTACGTGGACAGCGGCCCGGTGCCCGACGGCGCCTCCCAGGCCGAGTACGGCGGCAGCGAGCCGGACCCGAGCGGCGCCGACGTGCCGCCGCCCTCGTTCGACCCGGCCGACGATCCGCGCCTGTTCGCGGGCCTCGAGGGCCGCTCCGCGTGGATCCGCGAGCGGGCGACGCCGCACCCGCACGCCTCCGTAGCCGCGAAGCTGCACCTGAAACGGCCCGAGCAGCCCGCGACCGACCTGGTCATCTCCACGTTCACCAGGGAGAACGTGGAGCAGATGATCGCCGCCGGGCATCCGTTCTTCGCCGGGCTCGACCGCCGCGACTACCGGGTGCACGAGCTGCCGACCGGGCACTGGCCGATGTTCAGCCGCCCGGCCGACCTCGCCGCGCTGCTCGACCGGCTCGGCTAGTCGGCGCGGGTGTAGACGGTCGAGGCGTTCTCGTCGGTCAGGGACTTGGCGGTCCAGGAGTTCTTCGAGCACTCGTACGGCTGCGGGTTGTTGTGCGGCGCGACGGTGTCGGTCACCGGGTTGGCGCCGTCGATCTTGACGGTCATGGCCACCGTGCTGCCGGTCGAGGTGAAGAGGATCTGGTGGTCGGCCGTCTTGAGGTCCCACTCGTTCTTCCCGGTGAACGACACCTCGACCGCCTTGCCGGTGTCGGTCCGGCCCCGGTACACCGCCTTGCTGAAGTCCTCGGTGGCCTTGCCGTCGACGCCGATCTTCCAGGTCCGCCCGTCGCCGCTGACGACCACGTCGCCGAGCTTCCTGCCGTCGAGGGTGATGCTGCTCAGGTCGATCTCGGACCTGTAGGTCGTCTGCCGCCAGTTGCCGATCAGGCACGAGTCGACCGGGCCGACCTGGGCCGGGGTGGCGCTGGGCGCGGACGCGGCGCTCGTCGCGGCCGGGCCCTGCCCCTTCGGCTCACCGGCCGGCCCGTCCTTCTTCTGCACCACCACGACGATCACCACGGCGACGGCGACGATCGCCAGGACGCCGAGGCTGGCCAGGAGCACGATCAGGCTGCCGCTGCGCCGCGGCGGCCGGGGCGCGGGCGGCTGCGGCTGGGCGTACGGCGGCTGGTAGGGCGGCTGCTGCGGCGGGGCGGAGTACGGCTGGTTCGCGTACGGCGGCGCGGAGTACTGCTGCGGCGGCCCCGGGTAGGGCTGGCCGGAGTACGGCTGCTGCGGGTTGTACTGCCCGGTGTACTCCTCGCCGGCGGGCGAGACCTCGTAATGCTCGTACGGCGGCCCTGGCTGCGTCATGGTTCCTCCCCGTTGTCACACATGCGGATACGAGGATGTCACAGGGGTGCCCGCATCGATGACGGCCGCTCCGTGAAACGTTCAGGGCGCCCGCGCTGGTCCCCGGCCCACCATGCCGCGCGCCATTGAGCTGTATCGAAGCGCTTGCTCTAATCCGGCCAACCGGAAGCGGCGGAGGGAGCGACCATGCGGTGGCGGTTGACGTACGCGGTGGCGGCGGTGGCCGCGCTGCTGGCCGGGTCGGTCGCGCTCGCGCTGCCCGGGTCGGCGGCGGCCGCGGCGGCGGTGCGCATCATGCCCCTCGGCGACTCGATCACGGGCTCGCCGGGCTGCTGGCGGGCGCTGCTGTGGCAGCAGTTGCAGGCGAACGGGTACACCAACATCGATTTTGTCGGCACGCAGGCGCCGCAGGGCTGTTCGGTCCCGTATGACGGGGACGGCGAGGGCCACGGCGGCGCGCTCGTCACCGCCGTCGCCGACCAGGACCAGCTCCCCGGCTGGCTCGCCGCGTCCCGGCCGGACGTGGTGCTCATGCACTTCGGGACCAACGACGTGTGGAGCAACAAGAGCACCGACACGATCCTCGCCGCGTACTCCAAGCTTGTCGACCAGATGCGGGCCGCCAACCCCTCGATGCGCGTCCTGGTCGCACAGATCATCCCGATGAGCCCGCCGACGTGCCCGGAGTGCGCGCAGCGGGTTGTGGCGCTCAACGCGGCGATCCCGGGCTGGGCGGCCGGGAAGACGACGGCGGCGTCGCCCGTCATCGTCGTGGACCAGTGGACCGGCTTCAGCACCGCGACCGACACCGGCGACGGCGTCCACCCGAACGACACCGGCAACCAGAAGATGGCCGCCCGCTGGTATCCGCCGCTGGCCGGCGTCCTCGGCGGCGCACCCGCCAGCCCCGGCCCGTCGAGGAGCACGTCCGCCGGGCCGAGCCCCTCGAAGAGCACGTCGCCGAGTGCCTCCTCGGCTCCCGGCGGCTGCGCGGCGACCTACACGGTGACGAACCAGTGGCCCGGCGGGTTCCAGGGCGAGGTGACGGTGCGCAACACCGGCACCGCCGCGATCGCGGGCTGGACGACCCGGTTCACGTTCACCGGCGGCGCGACGGTGTCGCAGGCGTGGAACGCGACGCTCACCCAGTCCGGGGCCGTCGTCACCGGCACCAACGTGAGCTGGAACGGCGCCCTGGCCGCGAACGGCACGGCGACCTACGGTTTCCTCGGCAACGGCACCGGCGGCACCCCGGCCGTGATCTGCAGCGCGGGCTAGGAGGCCAGGGCGAAGGCGCCCCGGGTCAGCAGCTGCGCGAACTCGCGCTCCGGCACCGCGCGGGAGAAGTGGAAGCCCTGGCCGATCGGGCAGCCCAGGCGGGCGAGCTCGCGCGCCTGGGCCGCGTCCTCGATGCCCTCGGCCACGACCTGCAGATCGAGCGCCTGGGCCAGGTCGAGGATGGCGCGGGCCAGGGCCGAGTGCTCGGGCCCGCGGGCCACGCCGTCGACGAACGGCTTCGGGATCTTCAGGATGTCGATGGGGAAGGCGTGGAGGCGGGACAGGGAGGAGTACCCGGTGCCGAAGTCGTCGACCGCGAGGCGCACCCCGAGCGCCTTGAGCTCGGCCAGGCGGCTCGCGGCGACGTCGGCGTCCTCGCTCAGGAGGGACTCGGTGATCTCGAGCGTGAGCCGGTCCGGGTCCAGTCCGCTGTGGCGGAGGGTCTGCTGGACGTACAGCGTGACAGCCGGGTCCTGCACCTGGCGCGGTGACAGGTTGACGCTGATCTTCTTGTCCAGCGCGGCGGCGGCCCGGCAGGCGATCTCGAGCACCTCGTAGCCCAGCGGCAGGATCAGCCCGGTCTCCTCGGCGAGCGGGATGAACCGGTCCGGCGGGATGAGCCCCTTGGTCGGATGGTGCCAGCGGACCAGGGCCTCGGCGCCGACGATCGAGCCGTCCTGGAGGTCGACGAACGGCTGGTAGTACACGACGAACTCGTGCCGTTCGATCGCGCCGCGCAGGTCCTCGACCAGGTCCAGCTTCTCCAGGAGCCCGGCCTGCATGCTCGGGGCGAAGTACGCGTAACGGTTGCGGCCCTGGCGCTTGGCCATGTGCATGGCGACGTCGGCGTTGCGCAGCAGCTCGTCGGCGTCCGGCGGCCGGTCCGGATCGGGCAGCGCGATGCCGACGCTGGCCTGCGGCTGGATCTCCCGGCCGCCGACGGTGATCGGCCGGCGCACGGCGTTGAGCACCCGCTCGGCCACCCGCGCCGCCTCGGCCGCGTCGTCGAGGTGCTCCAGCAGCATCGCGAACTCGTCCCCGCCGAGCCGGGCCGCGGTATCGGCCGAGCGCAGGCACGAGCGCAGGCGGTCGGCGGTGGTCCGCAGCAGCGCGTCGCCGGCCGCCCGCCCGAGGGAGTCGTTGACCGTCTTGAAGTCGTCCAGGTCGACGATGAGCAGGGCGATGTGGCGGTACGGGGTGCCCCGGCGCTCCAGCGCGTGGTGGATGCGGTCGGCCAGCAGCGCCCGGTTGGCCAGCCCCGTCAGCCCGTCGTGGAACGCCTGGTGCGTGAGCTGCCCCTCGAGCAGCTTGCGCTCGGTGATGTCGCGCGTGGTCAGCAGGTATCCGCTGCCGTCGCCGTCGTCGACCGCGCGCCCGGTGGTCTCGGTGATCACGTACCGCCCGTCGGCCCGGCGCAGCCGGCACTCGACCGGGCCCACCAGCGCCGGGTCCGGGTCGGCCGGCGCGGAGCCCGTCGAGCCGGACCCGGCGATGCCCTCGTCGCGGGTGGCCAGCAGGAGCTGTACCCGGTCGCGATCATCCGGGTGGACCAGTTCGAGCAGCGACCGCCCCTCGACGTCCGCGGCGGTCAGGCCCAGCAGCGACTCGATCGAGGGCGTGACGTACTGGATGACGCCGTCGGGCCGGCAGATCGACACCAGATCGGTGACATGCTCGGTGAGCCGGCGGAAGCGGCCCTCCGCCCGCTGCCGCTGGACCTCGCGCAGGACGTTGACGATGTCGGCCAGGCGGATCAGGACGAGCACGAACAGGACACACGACGCGGTCAGGAAGACGGCGAGCTCGGTCGACGCGGCGGACTTGATGGTGATGACGACCGGGATGAGCAGCGCCGCCACCGCCAGCAGCACCGCGACCCGCCCGCTGGACAGCCGCGGCGGGGCGGCCGGCAGCCGCTCGTCGACGTTGCGCATGTCCGGGTGCAGCGCGGCGCACCCGATGCACACGTAGAACGCGGCCCAGGTCGCGTCGACCCAGCTCCCGGCGTGGAAGTCACCGCGCAGCGCCTGCCAGGTGTACGCGGTGTCGGAGGTGAGCAGGCAGGCGAGCCCCGCGAACAGCAGCCGCAGGGGCGCACCGCGGCTGGTCCGCCCGCCGCCGAGCCGCGCCATCACCGCCAGGACCAGCACGTCACCGAACGGGTAGGCGACCGCCTGCACCCGCTCGGCGACGGTGGTGGGCTGCGTCAGGAAGGGCTCGATCAGAAAGACCCAGGTCAGCAGCGCGAACCCGATCGTCACGATCGTGCCGTCGAGCACCGCGGCCCGGTCACCGCCGGGATTCTGCCGCCGCACGAAAATCGCCAGTGCCGCGGCGAGGCACGGGTACAGCACGAGGTAGAACGCGTCGGCGATCCCCAGCGAGGGTGCGGGCTGCCCGTCGACGAGCTGCGGCCAGTAGAACAGCCACTCGCCGATGCTGTACGACCCCAGCCCGGCCGCCGCGATCCACCACGGCAACGGCCGCGCGGGCCGGTGCACGAGGATCCCGGTGACGATCGCCCCCACCGACGACGTGGCGATGGCGCCCCAGAGCACGGTGCGCAGCGGCGAGTCGGGTGTCGCGAAGTAGACCCCGCCCAGCAGCACACCGATCGCCGCATAAGCCCGCAGCAGCACCCGGCCCCCTTCGTCCCGATCCCGGGAGCCAAATCGGCCGCTTACGGCGCTCCTTTACTGTTCTGCCGGATTCCGGGAGGCCGACGCAGCCCACCGCCGGCCGGCCCGTCACCGGGGCGCCGGCGGTGCTCCCGCTGCCGAGGCGCGGTACGAGACGCCGTGCGGGTCCTCGCAGTGCGGGTCGGCGCCGTCGGGATGGTCCGGCGCGGCAAGCGCGTCGGCGTGGTCCACCTGCAGGGTGCTGTGCGTGATGCGGTAGTCCCGCCGCAGCAGATCCTGGATGCCCGCGCGAACGGCGTGGCAGTCGCGGCCCTCGGCGACGAGCACGTGGGCGGACAGGGCCGGCTCGCCCGAGGTGATCTCCCAGACGTGCAGGTCGTGCACCTCGACCACGTCCGGCACCCCGGCCAGCTGGGCCCCGAGCGCCGGCGGGTCGATGCCGGTGGGGGCCGCCTCCAGGAAGATCCGCCCGGAGGCCCGGATCAGCCCGTACCCCGCCTTGAACATCAGCGCCACCACGACAAGCGTGGCGATGGGGTCGGCCCGGCTGAAGCCGGTCAGCAGGATGACGAGGCCGGCGAGGGCCGCGGCGATGAACGCGAACAGGTCGTTGACGACGTGCTGGAACGCTCCCTCGACGTTGAGGCTGGCCCGGTTGGCCCTGGACATCGCCCAGGCCGCGGCCAGGTTGACCGCGATCCCGGCCAGCGCCGTGGCCAGGACCAGGCCGCCGGCCACCGCGGGCGGGTCGATGAGCCGCCGGACCGCCTCGACCGTGAGCCAGACCCCGAGCAGGATCATCGTGAGCCCGTTGGCCTGGGCGGAGAGGATCTCGGCCCGCTTCAGCCCGAACGTGTACCCGCCCTTCGGCGGCCGGGCGGCCAGCCGCATGGCCACCAGCGCGAGCGCGATGGCCCCGGCGTCGGTCAGCATGTGGGCGGCGTCGGAGAGCAGCGCGAGGGACCTGGCGATCAGGCCGACGACGACCTCGCCGGCCATGAACACGCCGATCAGGCCCAGGGCGAGCGTGAGCCAGCGGCGGTCGGCGTCGGCCGACACACCGTGCCCCGCGTGCCCGTGGTCGTCGTGCCCGTGGTCGTGCCCGTGACCGTCGCCCATGTCGCGACCTTCCCGCCGCCCGACTTATGCGTACTCACGCATATGTTACTACACCCGGGCCCGTCACTCGCGGATCGCGGCCATCCGGGCGGCCGGCGTGCGCAGGGCCAGCGCGGCCGGGATCAGCGCGGCGACGAGCGCGACCACCGCGCACACCCCCGCGATGCCGAGCACCTGGTCCCACGGCACCGCCGGCGTCACCGACGAGCCGTAGGTGCGCAGGTTGGGCACCATCGTGAGCAGCATCAGGCCGGTCACGACCGCGGCCAGGATCAGCCCGGCCGCGGTGGCCAGCAGCGCCTCCAGGCCGATCATGCCGAGCACCTGGCGGGGCGTGGTGCCGGCCAGGCGCAGCACGGCGAGGTCGCGCGAGCGGTCCGCGGTGGCCATGACAAGCGTATTGGCGATGGCGATCGTCGTGTAGAGCAGCGCCATCCCCAGCACCGTGAGCAGCGACAGGTCGTTCATGCGGCGCTGGCCCGACTCCTGGCCGGCGAAGTATCCGGCCGGCGTCAGCACTGTGCCCGCCGCCTCCGGGGCCGGGCCGGTGAGCAGGACGGCGTCCGGGTAGCCGGGGCCGAGCGACCACGGCAGCAGCAGCGAGTCGTCGAGGTCGACCGACGGGTCGAGCACGCCGGCGACGCGCAGGTGCACCGGTGTCGAGTCGCTGAGCCAGAAGTCGGCGGTGCTGCCGGCCTGCCAGTGCATCGCCCCGGCCAGGCCGCTGCCGACGACGACTGTGCCCTCGGCCGGCTCGGCGTCGAGCCGCATCACCCGGCCGAGGCCGGGGCCGGAGAAGACCGCGTTGAACTGCTCGGGGGTCTCGTCGGCGTTGACGTACACCAGGCCGTTGGCCACCGGTACTCCCTCGTCGGGCACGCCCACCGGATCGACGACGACACCGGTGGCGGTGAGCCGGGCGGCGGCCGCGTCGGTCTGGGCCCGCCAGATCGTGGCGGTGACGGTGAGCGTGGACGCGGCGATGCCGACGGTGATGAAGATCGGGGCGACGGTCGAGGCGGTGCGGCGCACGGCCGTGCGGGCGCCGTCGCGGGCCAGGGCCGCCGTCACTCCCGGGAGCAGGCGGCCGGCCAGCCAGGCGGCCCCGGGGGCCAGCAGGGGCGCGAACATCGCCACCGCCGTGATCGCCAGGAGCGCGTCGAGCAGTACCAGCGCGATGCCTTCGGGTCCGCGGACGGGGACCCAGATCAGCATGGCCGCGGTGCCGCCCAGGAACGCCAGGCCGAACACCCAGCGCCCGGCGGTCATGACCCGCGTCTCGACGGCCGCGTCGCGCAGGGCCTCGATGGGGCGGACCCGCCCGGCCCGCCGCGCCGCGACCGCCGCACCGGCGAGCGCGACGAGCAGCCCGGTGCCGAACGCGGCAAGCAGCGGCCACCACACGAACCCGGCCGTGAACCCGGGTGGTGCGAAGCCGTTGTCGGCCATGGAGTGCGCGAACGCGGGCGCCGCCCACAGGCCGGCGGCGCAGCCGACGACCCCGGCGATGGAGCCGACGACGACCGCCTCGCCGAGCACCAGCCGGCGGACCTGGCGCGGCGTGGCCCCGGCCGCCCGCAGCAGCGCCAGCTCCCGCCGCCGCTGCTGCACGGCGAACGCGAACGTCCCGGCGACGACGAACACGGCCACGAACGCGGCGACGCCGGCCGTGGTGCCCATGATCGAAGCGGCCACGGCGAGCAGGTCGGCGTCGCCCTGGACCTCGGCCTCGGCCCGCTTGTCGCCGGTGAGCACGCGCGGCCCCGCGCCGACCGCGGCCCGCACCTGCTCGGCCGTCATGCCGCGGACCGCGATGGCGTCGATGCGGCCCTTGGACAGCTCCTCGGCGGCGTGGTCGGTGAGGTAGACGGCCTCGGGGCCGCCGACGGTACGGGACACCGTGAACTCCCGGCCCATGAGGGCGAACCGCTCGCCGGGCCGGTGCGCGCCGCCGGAGACGACGACCTGGGAATCGCTCGGCGGGCCCGAGTCGGCCGGGATGCCGTGCAGCGCGGCCGCGGACCAGGGGTGGGCGCCGCCGGGCAGCCAGCGGTCGACGATCGCGCCGGGCAGCCCGGCCGCCAGGCCGGCCGGCAGCGGCTGGGAGCGCGGGGTGGCGGTGGTGTCGGAGTGCTCGTCCTCGGTGCCCGGCTCGACCTGCACCGTGATGGTGTTGGGGCCGGCCACCACGACGTCGGCAGTGTCGTACCAGACCGGCTTGCGGTCGCCGCCGACGCTCGAGGCGAGCGTGAGGCCGGTGGTGGTCAGCAGGGTGACGCCGAGCGCGACGGCGATGAAGACACCCGCGAACGAGGTCCAGCGGGCCCTTGCCGTCTGCAGCGCGATACCGAACATGGCCGTCACGCCTCCGCAGCGGTCTCGAACGCGGTCTCCAGGGCGGTCATCCGCTCGGCCACCGCCTGCGCGGTCGGCGCCTTCATCTCGGCGACCAGGCGGCCGTCGCCCAGGAACACCACGCGGTCGGCGTGCGAGGCGGCGAACGGGTCGTGGGTGACCATCACGACCGTCTGCCCCTGGGTGTCCACCATGGACCGCAGCAGGGCCAGGACCTCCCGGCCGGTCCGCGAGTCCAGGGCGCCGGTCGGCTCGTCGGCGAAGAGCACGTCGGGCTTGGTGATGATGGCCCGGGCGATCGCGACCCGCTGCTGCTGGCCGCCGGAGAGCTCGGCCGGGCGGTGCCGGGCCCGGTCGGCCAGCCCGACGGTCTGCAGCACGGCCCGCACGTCCTTGCGCGACGGCTTGCGCCCGGCCAGCCGCAGCGGCAGGGCCACGTTCTGCTCGGCGGTCAGCGACGAGAGCAGGTTGAAGGACTGGAACACGAAGCCGATGCGCTCCCGGCGCAGCAGCGTCAGCCCGGTCTCGCTCAGCGTGCCCAGGTCGGTGTCGCCGACCCGGACCGTGCCGGCGGTGGGCCGCTCGAGCCCGGCGGCCGTCTGCAGCAGCGTGGACTTGCCGGACCCGGACGGCCCCATCACGGCCGTGAACGTGCCCCGCGCGAACCCCAGCGTCACCGAGTCCAGCGCGACGACGCTGCCGAACCGCTTCTGTACTCCTTCGAGCGACACGACGTCCTCGGCCGCGCCCCGTGCTTCGGTCATGCATTGATGAAACCGCGTGCGTCAACCCCCTAGCACGCCCGCCGGCGGGCGTCCTTGGGGTAGGGGTAGCCCTACTGCGAGGGCCTGCGGATCAGCCCGGTACGGGGTACACGGTCCACGGGGCCGACTTGATGCCGCCGCGCGAGTCCATGCCGGTCTTGAGCCGCTCGCTCGTCTCGTGCGAGATGCCCGGCGACTCGAACGTGGGGACCTCGACCGCCGTCGCGGTGAACTTCTGCTTGTCGGTCCCCTTGTAGTCCAGCCGCACCACGGCCGGCCCCTGCACGGTCTCGACCAGGAGGAACACGTGGCCCGGCCCGGCGAGCGGCGGTGTGCGGCGGCCGAGGTCGATGCAGCTGCTGACCTGACCGTACGGCGACGACTGGGCGAACAGCGCGCACGCCTGCTGCTCCTGGTCGGCCAGGAACGACGAGCGCTGCGGGAAGCCCACGGCGAACGGTCCACCGCCACACACCAGCACCACCGCCGCGGCCGTGACCGCCGCCCACCCGAGTCGATTCATGTCGACATTGTTAGCAGATATCCGTGCATCCGTAACGCCGTGGGAGGACCTCGGGTCCGAGTCGTACGGCGAGCTGTGGTCGCGCGGGCCGGGCGACCCGCAGCCGTCGGTGACATTCGATCTCGCCGGCTTCTTCGCCGGCACTGAAGATTTCACGATGGGTACCACCGGCGACCCGTGGGCGCAGACGCCGCAGGCCCACGAAAGCGTGACGGGCGGGCCGCGCGGCTCACGGGCCGGTGGCCGCCAGCAGCCCGCCGGTGGGGTCGGCGGCGCCCAGGAGCACCTCGACCGGCACGCCGAGGTCGTCGGCGGCGTCGATGGTGGCCAGGATGGCGCCGACCACGCGCGGATCGAGGCGGGTCGCCCCGCGCAGGTCGATGACTATCGGGTCGGGGCGGTGGTCCAGGAGCGCGGCGACGAGGCTGTGCTGGGCGGCGGGGGCCCAGGAGGCGTCGATCTCGCCCTGGAATCGGATGGCGACGGGGCTGCTGGGGTCGTGCCGCAGGCTGACCGGGGAACTGACGATTGGGGAACTGCTGACCGTTGAACTCTCGTGCGGCACGCCCGCCTCCGAGGTGTCGGTATCTGATGCACCCGCCGCCACATTAACGAACCGGCACAGCCCTGTGAACAACCAATCTGGTAGCGCTCCCATACCGGGCGTCTGACCTGCGGCGGTAATCGTCAGACCTCACGGTCGGCCACATTTCCATCACGCCGTGATAAAAGGTCCCCCGTTCGGCGCCGGTAAGTGACCGATCGACGCTGGGTAGCAGCTCAAGGTTCCATCAACAAGCACTACAGACGCGCATACCGTCCCCACGGTCGTCGAGGATCGCAGGAGGGGTTTGGCGTGTGGAAGGGTCGGTTCGCGATCCTGGCCATTGTCGTGGTCTCACTGATCTGCGGGCTGTCGATGTTCGCGGTACGGGGCGCGAGCAACGACCAGCTCGAGGTGTACTCGTGGTGGACCGGACCCGGTGAGGAGGAGGGCCTGGCCGCGATGGCCAAGTCCTTCGAGGGCACGAATCCGGGCGTGCGGTTCGTCAACGCGGCCGTGTCCGGCGGTGCCGGCTCCAACGCCAAGGCGATCCTGGCCAGCCGCCTGCTGGCCAACGACCCGCCGGACTCCTACCAGCGCCACGCCGGGCTCGAACTGCTCGACGACGTGCGCTCGGGCAAGGTCCAGGACCTCACCGACCTGTACCGCCGGCAGGGCTGGATGAAGGTCTTCCCCAAGGGGCTCATCGACAACCTCACGATCGACGACAAGATCTACGCGGTGCCGGTCAACATCCACAGGGCCAATCTGCTGTGGTACCTGCCCAAGACGCTCCAGGACCTGGGGCTCTCCGGGCCGCCGAAGACCTGGTCCGAGTTCCTGCAGCAGGCCGAGCAGATCAAGGCCAAGGGCAAGGTGGCGCTCGCGGTCGGCCCGGAGTGGACGCAGAAGCACCTCCTGGAGACGGTGCTGCTCGGCGAGCTCGGCGCGGACAAGTACGAGAAGCTCTGGGAGGGGCAGATCAGCTGGCTCTCGCCGGACGTCTCGCGCGCCCTGGACATGTACGCGAAGGTGCTCGCCGTGTCCGACGTGAAGTCCGCGGCCGGGGACTGGCAGCCGCAGCTCGACCGGGTGGTGTCGGGCTCCGCCGTGTACGCGGTGATGGGCGACTGGACCTCGTCGTACCTCGAGCAGACCAAGAACCTGCGCTGGCCGACCGGCTACAGTGCGGCCGCCTCACCCGGCAGCGACGGCGTGTACGACTTCCTGTCCGACACGTTCACGCTGCCCACTGGCGCCCGCCGGCCCGACCTGGCCAAGCAGTGGCTCATCGAGTGCGGCTCGACCGACGGGCAGAACCTGTTCAACCCGCTGAAGGGCTCGATCCCGGCGCGCACCGACGCCGACGCGGGCCTCTACAAGGACTACCTGGCCTGGGCGCTGCAGCAGTGGCGCGACCCGAAGACCCGGATCGTCGGGTCCCTCGCGCACGGCGTGGTGGCGAACAACGCGTACAACGCGGAGATCGACTCGGCGCTGGGCCTGTTCGTGCAGGACGGCGACCAGGGCAAGTTCGCCCGGACCGCCGACGCGCAGTACCGGGAGACGCAATGAACGGCCCCTCCGCTTCGCTCCGTCAATGGGCGCAGCGTCCGGCCCTGTCACCGGAGGTAGTTGCGTGAGCGGTACGGAGCGCAGCGGAGTGGCCGCTCATCAGTGTTACAGCCCGGGGCTCAGGCCGTCACCGGAGCTTGCGGAGGTGGCGGCATGAGCGGTACGGAGCGCAGCGGAGTGGCCGCTCATCAGTGTTACAGCCCGGGGCTCAGGCCGTCACCGGAGCTTGCGGAGGTGGCGGCATGAGCGGTACGGAGCGCAGCGGAGTGGCCGCTCATCAGTGTTACAGCCCGGGGCTCAGGCCGACACCGGAGCTTGCGGAGGTGGCGGCATGAGCCAGCAGGTTGTGCACCGGGCTCGGCACTCCTCCGAGCCGGATCGGCCCGATTTCCGGCCGAAGCAGCGCCGCCCCCGCAAGCAGCGCGGGCCCCGCTGGCTGCCGGGCCTGGTGCTGGTCTCCCCCTCGCTGATCCTCATCGGCGTGTTCGTCTACGGATTCCTGGGCTGGAACGTGCGCGTCTCGTTCACGAACTGGCGCGGGCTGTCCCCGAAGTACCACTTCGTCGGCCTGGACAACTACTTCGGGCTGCTGCGCGACGAGCGGTTCCGGGCCGACATGCGCAACCTGGTCATCTTCACGTTCGTGTTCGTGACGGGCGCGCTGCTGCTCGGGTTCCTGATGGCGATGCTGCTCGACCGGGGCGTGCGCGGCGAGGGCTTCCTGCGCGGCGTGTTCCTGTTCCCGATGGCCATCTCGTTCATCGCCACCGCGATCGTCTGGCGCTGGCTGCTGGACAACGGCGCCGGCGGGGACACGGCCGGGCTCAACAAGCTGCTCGCCGACCTCGGGCTCGGGTTCCTGCGCAGCGACTGGCACAAGTCCGACTCGGTCTGGGCCATCGCGGCCGTGGCGCTGCCGGCGGGGTGGGCGCTGTCGGGGTACGTCATGGCGCTCTTCCTGGCGGGTATGCGCGGCGTCAACGAGACCCTGCGCGAGTCGGCCCGCATGGACGGGGCGAGCGAGACCCAGGTCTTCTGGCACGTCGTGCGCCCGGCCCTGCGCCCGGTCACGTTCAGCGCCCTGTTGATCATGATTCACATCTCGCTGAAGACGTTCGACCTGCTCTACGCGCTCGACCAGGGCAACCTGCGCATCGACACGCCGTCGCTGTACATGTGGTTCACCACGTTCGACGGCGGCTTCTACGACCGCGGCGCCACGATCGCCACGGTCCTGCTCCTCGGGGTGGCCCTGGTGGTCGGCCCCTACGTCTGGTACAGCCTGCGCTCGGAACGGCGGTAACCGGCCCATGAGTCGTCCGATGGTGCGCGCCACCGCCGTCATCCCCCAGGCCGCCCGGCCCACCCGGCTGCCCCAGCCCGGCGAGACGCCCGAGCGGGAGATGCCGCGCTGGCAGCGCCCGGGGCCGGTGCGCACGACGCTGCGGTACATCATCCTGTGGGCGCTTGCCGCGTTCTTCCTCATGCCCGTCTACGTGCTGATCGTGACAAGCTTCAAGAACCCGGCCGACGTCTCGGTCACCCGGATCTGGGAGCTGCCGACGAGCCTCTCGTTCGACAACTTCGGCGCGGTGCTGCCGAAGCTCTCCTCCGGCTTCCGCAACTCGCTGGCCCTGTCGATCCCGGCCAGCCTCATCTCGGCCCTGCTCGGCTGCGCCAACGGGTTCGTGCTGTCGAAGTTTCGCTTCCCGCTGTCGAACGTGGTGTTCCCGCTGATCCTGTTCGGCATCTTCGTGCCCTACCAGGCCGTGATCATCCCGGTCTCGCAGACCATGACCGGCCTCGGCCTGCGCGGCTCCGGCGACGCGACAGGCGGCCTGCTCGGCCTGATGCTGATCCACATCATCTACGGCCTGCCGATCACGACCCTGATCTTCCGCAACCACTTCGTCTCGCTGCCCGACGCCCTGCTGGAGTCGGCCCGCCTGGACGGCGCGGGGGTCCTGCGGACCTGGGTGGATCTGGCGGTACCGCTGGCGAAGCCGGCCTTCGCGGTCGCCGTCATCTGGCAGTTCACGTCGACCTGGAACGACTTCATGTTCGGCGCGATGATGACCAACCGCGACTCCTGGCCGGTCACCATCGCCCTGAACAACGTGGCCGGCGGCCAGTCGGTCCCCTTCGGCCAGGCCATGGCCGGCGCCCTGCTGGTGAGCCTGCCGACCCTGGCCATCTACGTGCTCCTGGGCCGCTTCTTCATGCGCGGCCTGCTGGCCGGCACCCTGCAGGAGCGTTAGTACTGCAACGGCACTTCGGGTGGGGTTTGTCCGCGTCGGTGGTAGTGGCTGACGCGGGCTTGCCATTGGCGGTGTCGGCGGTGGTAGGACCAGGCCAGGACGTGGTCGGGGTTGGTGCGGCGCGTCAGGGTGAATGCCAGGAGCAGGCGTCGTACCTCGGGTACGGTCAGCGCGATCAGCATGTCTGTTGCGGGGTTGGGTTTGCTTGTGCGGCGAGGGTTCCGGCGGCGGTGAGCAGGGCGTGGGTGGCCATGGACAGGGTGATGTGGGCGTACCAGGCGCGCCAGTCCCGGACTTGGTGCTGATCCAGGCCGGCTTGGTTCTTGGCTTGTTGGAAGCATTCCGCGACCGGCCAGCGGTGCCCGGCGATCTGCGCGAGGCGGGTGAGGGTGGTGCGGGCCGGGGCGTAGCAGTGGTAGTAGGCGATGTCGGTGGGGTCGCTGATCGAACGGCGGGCCAGGACCCAGTGCCCGAACCCGTACGACCATTCGGGTCGCACGTCGAGGCGGGCCCAGTCGTAGAACCGCTGCCCGTGCGCGCCCGGGCCGCAGCTGATCCGTTTCCACTTTGCCGCCGGGAGCGTGGCGAGATCTGCCACGCACACAACCTCGCGCCAGTCCCGGCCGGGTGCTGTGTCATCGCAGCGGGTCGCCAGGACATAGGCGATCTGCTGGTCTTCCAGCCACAGCCGCAGATACGGCACCTGGCCGTTCAGGATGCGGGCGCGGCCGAAGAGTTGGGCGCCGCGGCTGCTGGCCAGGCTTACCAGTGGGGCGAAGACGCCGATGGAGACGCGGGGGTCGGTGGCGATGTTGCGCATCTTCGGGGAGCGGAGAGCGGCGGTGAAGCAGACGGCGAGGCCCTGCGGGTAGTAGCGCACGGGGGTTCGCCAGGGGACCGTCGGGGCCGGTCGTCGCCAGGACGCACATGTTCTGCGAGGACAGCAGGTTGAGGATGCGCTCCTCGAGGCGGCCGCGGTCCAGGGGTTGCTGCGGGGCCGGGCCGGTCAGCCAGGGGTTGGTCAGCGCCATGCCCGACCCGAAGTCAGCGCAGGGTCAGGCGCAGCACGCGGTCGTCGTCCGGGGCCGGGCCCTTGTCGTTGCGGCCGTCGCGGTTCGAGGTGGTGATCCAGACGCTGCCGTCCGGGGCGGTCACCGCGGCTCGCAGGCGGCCGTACCGCTCGGTCAGCGCCTCCATCGGCCGTGCGGCCACGCCCACGCCGGTGCGCCACTGGACGGGGGTGGCGGACGAGGTGGTGGGGGAGGCGGCCGGTGCGGGGGTCCGCCCCAGCGGCACGAGGTAGATGCGCTGGCCGCGCAGGCAGGTCACGACCGCTGTCGAGCCGACCACGGCCACGCCGGCGCTCACGCCGACCTCCGGGTGCCAGGCGACGACCGGGTCCACGTAGCGCGGGTTGCCGCCGATGCCCTCGACCGCCGGCCAGCCGTAGTCGGCGCCGGGGCGGATGATGTTCAGTTCGTCCCACACCGCTTCGCCGATCTCCGCCGAATACAGCGTGCCGTTGGCGTCCCAGGCCAGGCCCTCCGGATTGCGGTGGCCGTAGGACCACACGAGCGAGTGCGGGAACGGGTTGCCGCGGGCCGGCTTGCCGTCCGGCGTCATCCGCAGGATCTTGCCGCCCAGGCTGTCCAGGCGCTGCGCCTCCTCCGTGTGGGAGGCGTCGCCGGTCGTCGCGTACAGGTAGCCGTCGGGCCCGAAGGCCAGGCGGCCGCCGTCGTGGATGCCGCCCTTGGGGATGCCCGTGACGATGGGCTGGGGGCGGGAGTGGCCGTCCAGGCGCAGCCGCGCGATCCGGTTGTCGATCGACGTCGTGTAGAAGACGAAGACCGTCTTGTTCACCTTGTACTGCGGGGAGACCGCGATCCCGAGGAGTCCTCCCTCGTTGTCGGCGGTGGCCTCGGTGATGCGCGTCAGCGGCGAGACGGTGCCGGTGGGCGCCACGCGCACGATCCGCCGCGTCCGGCGCTCGGTCACCAGCGCGCTGCCGTCGGGCAGGAACGCGAGGCCCCACGGAATGTCCAGGTGCCGTGCGATCGTCGCCACGCCCACCAGGCCGTCGGCGCGGCCCGAGGGGTCGGCCGGGGCGTGGCGGAAGTCGGTCGGGTCGGCGACGGGCCGGTCGCGGCCCGCCGCCCGGGCCGGTGAACACCCGGCCAGCAGGCACATCGTCAGCAGCGCAATCCCGGTTCGGCGCACGCAGGCCATCGTGCACCGAACCGGGGTGAGCCGGCCTCACGTCACGAGGAGTACACCTCCAGCTCCGACAGCTGCCCCGCGGGCCATCCGGTGTTGCCGGTGACGGTGATCCGCAGGTTGCGCACCCCGGCCGCGGGGAACGTCAGCGTGACGGTGTTGCCGGTGGCGGGGTCGAAGGCGCAGGCGCGGCTCGCGACGAGGGTGGCTCCGGAGGTGAAGTCGGTGACGGTGACGGTCTCGGTGCGGGCCGCCCACGCGGTGGCGGGCGGCAGGCGCAGGACCACCCGGCTCACCGCGGTCGTCGCGCCCAGGTCGACCTGGATCCACTGCGGGAACGCGTTGTTCGCGCTCTCCCAGTAGGTGTCGGCGCTGCCGTCCACCGCGTTGCCGGCCCCGTAGTTCTGCGTGTTCGACGACTGCGTCACCGGTTTACGCAGCGCCAGGTTGGTGGCGGTGACCGCCACGCCGGTCCCGGAGAGGGCCGATGTCACCTCGGCGTTGGCGGCGGTACTGCGAACGCTGAGCGTCCCCGTGCGGCTCCCGGCCGCGCTGGGGTGGAACGTGACGGTGGCCGTGCAGTTGGCGCCCGCGGCGATGGTGGTGCCGCAGGTCGTGGTGACGGTGAAGTCACCGGTCGCCGTGACGGACTGGACAGTGGCCGGTGCGCTGCCGGTGTTGGTGACAGTGACCGTCTGCCAGTCGCTGTTCGTGTTGACGGCCGTGTCGGCGAAGTGCACCGACGTGGGGCTCAGCGCCAGCGTGGCCGTCCCGCCGCCGGTGCCGTACACCTCGAAGGAGGACAGCTGCCCGGCCGGCCAGCCGGTGTTGCCGGTGATGCTCAGCCGCACATAGCGGGCCGTGACCGTGGCGAAGGAGGCGCTCGCCGTGTTGCCGGTGGCCGGGTCGAACAGGTAGTCGGCGGCCCCGGCCGCGGTGCTCCACTGCGCACCGTCCACACTCGACAGTACGGTCAGGGTCTCCCGGCGGGCGGCCCAGGCGGCCTGGGGCGGGAGGCGCAGCGTTACCTTGCCGACGCTCGCCGCCGCGCCCAGGTCGACCTGGATCCACTGCGGGAACGCGTTGTTGGCGCTCTCCCAGTAGGAGTTCGCGTCGGTGTCGGTCACGTTCGCGGCCGGGTAGCCGCCCTGGGTGGACTGGGCGGTCACGGGGCGGCCGGCGGCCAGGTCGGTGGAGCTGACCGGGGGTACGCCGGTGCCCGTGAGCTGCACCGCGACCGCCCCCTGACCGTCGTCGCCGGTGATGGAGTACACCGCCGACTGGGCGCCCTGGGCGGTCGGGGAGAACGTGACGGTCTGGTGGATGACGTCACCGGGCGACAGCTGCTGGCCCTCGGAGACGGGGGTCGCCGTGTTGAACGCACCGACCGGCGGCGCCGCCTTCGTCAACGTCAGCGTGATGTTGCCCGTGTTGGCGATGTCGAAGGTCTGGGTCGCGGTGGTACCGACCGTCACGGACCCGAACGCGACCGGATTCGGCGTGATGGTGAGGTGGGCGGCCCCGACGACGGCCGTACCGCTGAGCGGCACCGTCACCGGCCCGGCCGAGCTGGTGACCGTGAGCGAGCCGGACTGGGTGCCGGCCGCGGTCGGGGCGTACTGCACGGACACGGCGACCGACGCGCCGGCCGCGATCGTCGTGCCGTTGGCGGGCATCCCGGTGACGGTGAACGGCGCCGCGGGCGGTGTCGAGCCGGTGACGGTGACAGCGCTCGTGCCCGTGTTGGTGATGCTGATGCCGAGGGTCTTCGCCGCCCCCGTCGGGACGGTGCCGAACGACAGCGACGCCGGGGTGGCGCCGAGGCCGGGCCGGGTGCCGGTGCCGTGCAGGTCGAGCGCGACGGTGCCCGCGTCGGTGGTGAACGTCAGGCTGCCGGTCGCGCCGCCGGTCGCCGACGGCGTGAACCGGACCGGGACGGCCAGGGTCTGGCCCGCGCTCAGGCTCACCGGCAGCGCGGGCGGCGTGGTGGCGAACGGCGCGGCCGCGGTGACCGCGGTGATCCGCACGGCCCTGGTCGCGGTGACGGTGACCGTCGCGCTCGCGGTGCTGCCGACGGCGACGCTGCCGAAGTCGGTCGGCGGTGCGCTCAGCGCGGCGGTCGTCGGGCGGCCGAAGCCGAGGATCCGCCCGTCGCGGTTGCCGACGTACACCCGGCCGTTGTCGCTCGCGGGCACCGCGAACTTCGCGGCCGTGCCGATCGGGGCCGAGTACCGAAGATGCAGCTGTCCGCCTGCCGGCAGGGCGTCGTAGGCCCGCAGCTGCCCGTTGGCGCCGGTGGAGCCGTCGCTGTAGACGGCCCAGACGATCGCCGAGCCCGAGGTCGTGCCGGAGGAGGTGACGATCGGCGATCCGGAGGTGTACCCGAAGGTCGCCGGACTCGTCGCGGCGGCGGTCAGGGTGGGCAGGCCGGAGCCGTTGACGCCGTACTTGAAGGCGCGCAGGAAGCCCTGGTTCTCGACCTGGTACACGTAGCCGCCGTCGCCGCCCCACACCGCGGGGTGGCCCCAGACGCCGCTGTAGGGCCCGGCCGGCGGGACGAGGGAGGCGTCGGTGCCCCCCGGCCCCTGGGCCATCCCGCCCAGATTGTCGCGGTCGAGCAGGTACACCCGGCCGTCTTTCCCGGTCTGGACGAGCAGGTGCGGGTGGGCGGCGGTGCCGAAGGCGGCGGGGAGGGCGACCGGGCCGCCGGAGCCGAAGTCGGTGTCGTCCTGGTCGAGCTTGCCGTTGTTGGCCGGGCTGAAGAAGTCGCGGGCGGCGAGCGAGCCGTCGCCGTTGACCTGCAGGCGGATCACGGACTCGGCGAGGGTGCCGGGCGGGCTGGTCCCCGGGCCGGGCGCCGGTGACACGCCGTTGCCGGTGGCCACGATGATCCGGCCGGAGCCGTCGGAGACCAGGCCGCCCCCGGACTGCCAGATGCCGCCCATGCCTGTCGAGCGGCCGGCCTCGGTGGACCACAGCGTCGACATGGCGGGCGTGGTCGTCCTGACGCCGGCGACGTACCCGACGTACGGCCCGTAGTCACAGTGGCTCGCGAACCCCGCGTACACGACGCCGTCGAGCAGCAGCAGGCCCGGCCGCTGCGCGGCGGTCTTCGGGTTGAACGTATTGGACGGGTCGTTCGTCGGCGTCCCCTGGATCGTCACCGGCCAGCCGGAGCGCTCGGCCCCGGTCGCCGGGTTGATGGAGTGCATGTAGAAGTGCGGATGGTTGGCGTCCGCGCCGTCGTTGACCTTCGCCGTGAAGAACACCGACTGGGTCGCCGGGTCGTACACGGGCGTGCTGGTGATCCCGATGTTCGGCACCAGGTCCCCGCAGCCGATGGCCGACGCCGGCCAGGCCGGTCCGACACTGCGTGACCAGACGATCGCCCCGGTCTGCGGGTTGAGCCCGTAGATCCAGTTGTTCTCGGTCGCGGCGATGAGCGTGCCGCCCGCGACGATCGGCTGGGCGTAGACCTGCCCGTTGAGGTCGGTGGCGAAGAGCTGCCCGAAGTCGGCCGCGGAGACCGCCGACGGCCCGAGCGCGGGCTCATTGGCATCCCAGCCGGTGCGCAGGTTGTCGACGGACGCGGTCGTGACGTCCGCACCCGCCGGCCCGGCGACAAGCGTGACGGCGCCGATGGCCAGCAGCGGCGAGAGGAGGGCGGTGACCAGGCGGCGGCGCGCGAGGCCGGCGGGCCGGGCGCCGGCGCGCAACGGCGGGGCGGCGCCGTCGGCCGGGCGGTTCGCGGCGGCGGTGTGCCGGGCGCCGGTGCTGCGCGACATATCGGATTTTTCGCCCGACGGGGTATTCGCGGCTTGTAGGAGCTTTGCCATGACGGCTCCAGGGAGGGGTGGGGGTGGCGCCAGGGGCTGATCCGCAGGGGTCGATTGGATCAGCACCGTAACGCCATCGACATCTGTGCGCAAGATGCCAACGAATGCCAGAAATATTTGCAAGCATGGCTGCAAAAGCCGCCGGACTCGCGTTGTGACAGTCCACCGTCCGTGCGGGTTACAGATCGTTACCCGTATGTGCCGGATGGGTATGACACTCGAACAGAGCACGGCCTTCACCGGAAGGGGACGGAGCGATGACCAGTCCGGCCAGGCGCCCCGGAGTACGCGACAACCGCACCGCGGTCGCCGCCGGCGGGGCCGCGCTCATCGTGATGCTGCTGGCACTGCTGGCGTACTGCCAGTACAACGGCTCGGGCTCCGACAGCGCCGCCCCGGCCGTCTCGGCCTCGGTGTCGGCGTCCGTCTCGGCCTCGGCCAGCCGCTCGGCCGCCGCTTCCCGCTCGGCTGATGCATCCCGTTCGGCTGATGCATCCCGCGCGGCCGCGGCCGCCGCCGACGCATCCCGCTCGGCCGCCGCCGCCCGGTCCGCCTCGGCCGCCGCTTCGGCCGCGGCAGGCTCGGACGACGGCACCGCGGGCGTCGGTGAGGGCGGCGCGGGCGCCGGCGTGACCCCGAGCGGCGCCCCGCACACCGGCGGCGGCGACGGCCTGGGCATGCGCAGCCCGCTCCTGGCCGGCGGCGGCATCGTGCTGCTGCTGACCGCGGCGGCGCTTGTGGTCTTCCGGATGCGCCCGGCCACGGCCCGCCGCTGATGGTCCGGCCGCGCCTGCCCCTGCCGCGGCTGCCCCTGCCGCGGGCGCCCCGGCCCCGCCGGCTGGTCGTCGACGGCCTGACCGCGCTGCTGGCCGCGGGCGGCCTGACCCTGCTCGTCATCGGCGCCTCGCCCGCACCGCCACCGCCGGAGCGCCCGGCCGCGCTCGCGCCCTCCTACGCGCCGCCGGGCTCACCCGTGCCGATCGCCAGCTCCGCCGCCCCGGGGCCGAAGGTGACGCGCGGCCTGGGCGCCTCGACCCCGGTCCGGCTGGCGATCCCGGCCATCGGCGTGGACACGCCCCTCATGTCGCTCGGCCTCAACCCGGACGGCACCGTGGAGGTCCCGCCGGTGGCGGCCGACGCCCCCGCCGGCTGGTACCGCAACCTGCGCACTCCCGGTGAGGTCGGACCCGCTGTCGTCCTGGGCCACGTCGACACCGCCCACGACGGCCCCGCGGTCTTCTACCGCCTGCGCGAGCTCCGGCCGGGCGACCCGATCTCGGTCCGCCGCGCCGACGGCAGCGTGGCGGTCTTCGTGGTGGAGCGGGTGGTGGAGGTGCCGAAGAGCGACTTCCCCACCGAGGACGTCTACGGCCCCGTGGACTACCCCGCCCTGCGCCTGGTGACGTGCGGCGGGACCTTCGACCACCTCCGCCACACGTACAAGGGCAACACGCTCGTCTACGCCCGCCTCCAGCCGCCGGCGGGCTGAGCGCCGCAGCGGGTTCCCCGATACCTTCGCAGCCGATATATTGCCGGGGTGGAGACCCCGCTGCGTGAACCCACGTTCCTGATCCTCACCGCCCTCGCCGGTGAGCCGATGCACGGCTACGGCCTGATCGCCGAGGTGGCCCAGCTGTCCGACGGGCGCATCGCGCTGCGGCCCGGCACCCTCTACGGCGCGCTCGACCGGCTCGTGGACGCCGGCCTGGTGGCCGTCGACCGCGAGGAGACCGTCGACGGCCGGCTGCGCCGCTACTACCGGCTCACGGAGCCGGGCGGCGAGATCCTGACCGCCGAGACCGAACGCATGCGCCGCAACGTCAAGGCGGCGACCACCCGGCTGCGGGCCGCCCGGCTGGGCCCGGGCCTCGCGTGAGCCGCCCGGATCTGGCCCGGCGCTACGCGCGCTGGGTGGCGCTGCTGTATCCGGCCCCCGACCGGCACCGACGCGGCGCGGAGCTGGTCGACACCTACCTGGCCCTGGCTCCGCCCGGCCGTCGGCACCCCACCGCGGCCGACATCGCCGACCTGGCGGCCGGTGGGCTGCGCCGGCACCTGCGGGCCGTGCCCGGGTTCGGCCCCGGTCTGCGCCTCGCCGGGCTTATCGCGCTGACGACCGCGGCCGCGTTCGGGAGCGGGTGGGCGGCCTTCGAGATGCTGGCACTGCACGGCCCGCGGCCCTCCGTGTCCCTCGCCCCGGCGGCGTGGGTGGCCTGGCTGCTGACCGCCGCCGCGTACGCCGCCGCGCCCGGCCGCTGGTGGCGCCGCTCGGCCGTCGCCGCCCTGCTCGTCACCGCGGCCCTCCAGCCGGCCGCACTGCTGACCGGGCGGCCGGGCGCGCCGCTGACCGTCCTGGTGCCCCAGTGCGTCCTCGGCCTCGTCGCGCTCGGCGCCGATGTCCGGCCCGGCCGCCGGACCCGGCTGCTGCCGCTGGCCGCCGCGCTGGTGACCGCGCCGGTCACCGTGGCCGCCGCGCCGCCCGAGGGCGTCTTCGGCAACTACTACGAGCCCGCCGAGACCGTCCTGCCGGTCGTCGGCGTGACGCTCCTGATCACCGCGGTGCTGCTCGCGCTCGCCCTGGCCGTCGTCCGGCCCGACTCCCGCGGCGTCTGGACACTGCTGATCCTGCTCACGCCGATCGGCATGCTCGCACTGAACCGGCTCGGCGGGCTGCTCGACGGCGCGCCCGGCCGGCCGCTCCTGGACACCTGGCCGCTCGTGCCGACCTGGCCGTCGATGGCGGCCGCGGCGGCCGCGGTCGCCACGGTGGGCCCGGCCCTGCTGCTCCTGGCATTGGCCCTGGCCGCCCGGTCCCACCACCGGCCGCCGCCCGGGGCCGGTGGGTGTGCAGGAGTGCGGGAGGAGTTGTGAGTATTTGCAGGTTCCCGAAAACGGGTCATCAGAACTCGATCACGGTTGATACCTTCAGCCCCGCCGCACAAGCGGCTGTCGGCCACCCCCACGGGGTGGCAGAACGGGGGAGGGATGAAGGTTCGCTCGAGGCTGCGCTCGTTCGGGGTCCTGGCGGTCGCGGCGCTCATCGGGATGCTCGGCGGGGTGGTGCCGGCTACCGGCGCCTTTGCGGCCGGCAGCGGGTTCGACGGCACCGTGACCGACGCGCTCACGGGTGCGCCGGTGGCCGGGGCCGGGGTGGTGATCCAGTTCCCGGACGGGTCGCACTGGGCGTTCACCAATGCGGATCAGGCCGGACACTTCGCGTTCCCGGACGCGGCCGCGGGGCAGTACATCGTGCAGATCCAGCGCGGTGACTACATCGAGCAGTGGCTCAACGGCAAGCCCGACCGCTACTCGGCCGACCTGATCACGGTGCCGGGCACTGTCAGCGTCGCGCTCATGCCGATCCAATACGGGGCCATCGCGGGCAAGGTGACCGGCAAGGCCGGCGGCGCGGGACTCGCGAACGTCGCCGTCGAGCTGCGGCGCGGCAGCAACTCGGCCGGCTACACGGCCACCGACGCCCAGGGCAACTACCACTTCGACCACCTGCAGACCGGCACCTACACGGCGAGGTTCACCTACCCCAGCGGGCAGGTGGTCTGGTACGACAACACCGACGAGTGGCACGCGACGCCGATCACCGTCGCGCCCGACGCCACGACCACTGTCAACGCCGTGCGCCCGCCGGTGGGCACGCTCAAGATCAAGGCGCTGGACCGGACGACGAAGGCGCCGATCGCCAACTACTGTTGGTACGTCCAGACGGCCCCGTTCCAGTTCCCGACGACGTGCACCGACGCCAACGGGGTGGCCACGCTGACGGACGTCCCGGTCGGCGACTACTCCGGCGGCGGCTACGACCAGACCAACACCTACGTCAACGGGCTCTTCGGCCCCGTGGCGGTCACCGCCGGCCACACCACGACCACCACCGTGAAGCTGGACAAGACCTCGAAGCTGCACGTCGACTTCGTGGACAGCGCGACCGGTGCTGCGGTCAGCGCCTGCTTCTCGATGACCGACCCGGTCCGCAACGACGTCGGGTACAGCAACCAGTGCGGCACCTCGATCGACATGCCGAACCTGTTCCCGCACGAGAAGTTCCGGCTCTTCGCCGCGCCGTACGACGGCGTGCACGGCGCCCAGTGGGTCGGCCGCAACGGGCTCGGCACCGGCGACCCGGACAAGGCAAAGGTCTACAACCTCAACCCGGGCGAGCAGGCCCAGGTGACGATCAAGCTCGACGGCGCCGGCTCGGTGACCGGCACGGTCAAGGACGCGACCACCGGCGCGGCGTTCTCCGGCAGCATCTGCGCCACCGCCACCGCGCCCGGGTTCAACTACGGCTCCAACAGCCAGTCCGACTGCACGTACCAGAGCAGCGCGTACACCATCCGCAACCTCGGGCCGTACCAGTGGAAGCTGGCGTTCCCGGACTTCAGCGGCGGGCACGCGTGGGTCTGGTCGGGCGGCGCGGTCAACCGGGCCCAGGCCACCTCGGTGAAGATCGTCGCGGGGCAGACGAAGACGCTGGACGTGACCGCCCCGGCCGCCGGCATCATCACCGGCCAGGTCACCGGCCCGGCCGACGCCTGCATCAGGTGCACGACCATCACCGTGGTCGACGCGACGACCGGGGACTACGCGGCCGCCTCGCCGTACGTGAACCCGGACGGCACGTTCACCATCAAGGGCGTCAACACGCAGGACGTCAAGCTGTACTACTCGTACAACGGCGCCACGGTGCAGTACCCGGCAGTGCTGCGCACCACCGCCGGCGCCACCCAGTCCGGCATCACCATCGCGCTGCCGTAACGGCTGACGAGTAGCCGACAGATCACGGCTCCTCCCTCCGGATCTGTCAGGTGTGGGCGACCGCTCCACAGGCTCGACGAGGGAGGAACAATGTCCAGCATGCGACGGATCCTGGTGCTGGTGGCCGCGATGGTGGCCACCAGCACCGGGCTCGCGTTGGCCGGTGCGTCGCCGGCGAGCGCGTGGACCTGGACCAACGGCTCGACCGTGTACAACAGCGGCAACCTGTGCGGGCAGGGTGACGCCGGCATCGACCACGTGGGCGCGACGTTCTCCGGCAACCTGGCCTACGCCAACGTCTACGCCCGGGGCGCGGGCTGCGGCGCCGGCCTGGTCAACAGCTACGCGGCGGTCCGGCTCGACGTGCTCAAGTGGAACGGCTCGGCCTGGTACCTGTGCCGCAACACGGACTGGCTCTACGGCTACACCGGCGTGAACCAGTGGGGCCCGTACGGCCCGTCCCAGGTCTACAACTACGGCGGCAAGGCGTCGTGCGGCGTCGGCTGGTACGCGACCCGCGCCTACGCCTACGTCTCGGACGGCACCGCCTGGCGGGGCGGCACCGTCTGGGCGCAGGAGTACGTCGCCTGACCACCGCCGCTACGGCCCCCCGCCGGATCCGGTGCAGCCGCCGGCGATGCTCCACCAGCGGCTGGACCGGGTCATCGACGGCCCGGTCTCGGCGTCAGCCGGGGACGCGCCGGTCAGCCGCTCAGGTCGAGCTCGGTGCCGGTCAGGAGGCGGGCCCGGTCGGAGGCGGCGAACGCGGCAAGCTCGCCGACCTCGGCCAGGGTCGCCAGGCGGCCGGTGAGCGTCTGCTCGGCGAGCGTCCTGACGAGCTCGTCGCGGCCCTCGAAGTCGGCCGGGATGGTCTCGGGCAGGCCGCTGGTGCGCAGGGTGACGACGCGGACGCCGCGGCGGCCCAGCTCGGCGGCGAGCTGCTTGCGCATCGACTCGACGGCGTCGAAGGTGACGCCCATGCCGCCCACGCTGAACCGGCGGGCCACCGACCAGTCGAAGGAGCCGCCGAAGTACAGGATCAGGCCGCTGCCCTGCGCGACCATGACGCGGGCCGCGGCCCGGGCGGTGATGAACTTCGCGGTGACCGAGGTGACGATCGGGCGCAGGTAGTCGGCGACGGCCATCTCGGCCATCGGGGTGCCCTGGACGTCCCCGTCGCCTATCACGTTCACCGACACGTCGAGGCGCCCGGAGCGCTCCATGACCGCGGCCGTGTGCGCGTCGACGGCCCGCTCGTCGAGGGCGTCGACGACGTCGGCGTAGGCGGTGCCGCCGGCCGCCGCGATGTCGTCGGCCACCGCCCGCAGCGTCTCCCGGGTGCGCCCGGCCAGGTGCACGGTGGCCCCGTGGCGGGCGAACGCCCTGGCCATCGCGCCGCCGACGTTGCCGCCGCCCCCATAGACCACCGCGGTCCGGCCCTCCAGCATCATGCGCCCCAACATAGCGGGGATCGCCACCGTCGCTGCGGCTAATACTGCAACGGCACTTGGGTAGTGTCGTTTCTGCTGGTTAGCGTTGGATGGTTGTGGGTGTGGTCGATCAGTGGCTGGCTGAGCTTGATCGGTTTTGTGTGCGGATCGGGCCGCGGTTCGGTCGTGTCGAGCCGCGGTCGCGGGCTGCGCGGTATATGTGCGGGCTGGCCGCTGGGTTGGATCGGCGCAACGGGTGGACGATTGCTGAACATGCCGGTGAGGTGAGCCCGGACGGGATGCAGCGGTTGCTGCGCCGGGCGGAGTTCGACGTCGACGGAGTCCGTGATGACGTGCGTGACCTCGTGGTGGGACACCTGGCCGATCCGGACGCGGTGCTGGTCATCGATGACACCGGGTTTTTGAAGAAGGGCCGCCGGTCGGCCGGGGTGCAGCGGCAGTACTCCGGGACGGCGGGACGGACTGAGAACTGCCAGATCGGGGTGTTCATGGCCTACGTCGCCGCGGCCGGTCATGCCCTGATCGACCGGGACCTGTATCTGCCCGAGTCGTGGATGGGGACCGGGCTCGCTGCCGGCAGGCCGGGATTCCCGACGAGGTCGGGTTCGCGACGAAGCCGCGGATGGCCATCACGATGCTGCAACGGGCGGTCGATGCCGGGGTGCCGTTCGGGTGGGTCGCCGCCGACGAGGTCTACCCCGGCGACCCGGACCGCCCCCACTACTGGGAGGCCTTCCGCTGGGAGAACGAGCACGCCGAACGCGGCCGCCCCCTGGCGGACCCGCCCCAGGACCCGCTCGTCGTCGTAGTGCCCGACCGCATCGTCTACACCGAACACTGGCTGCGCCGCGACGGCTACAACCCTCGCCAATTCTGGCACCGCACCTGACCGGCCAGGGGCCCGGCAGCGCTCACGGGCGTCCGGCGCCGGGCGCTCGAACCGGTCGCCGGCGACGGTCGGGTCGAGAGACGGGTTGGCCGGGCGATCCGGCCCGGGGCGCAACGCTCAGCCGGTCCGCGGTGTCAGGTGAGGTGGGCGAGGACGTCGGCGGTGGTGGGGGTGGCGGCGCAGGCTTTGGCGGCATAGTGCAGGGCCATGGCGTGGTCGGCGGCGGTGAAGTCGGCTACCGCGTCGGCGATCAGGAAGGGCTCGATGTCGTGGGCGTAGGCGTCGGCGGCGCTCAGGAGGCAGCCCAGGTGGGCGAAGACGCCGCAGATGAGGAGTTGGCTGCGGTTCAGGGAGCGCAGCCTCGTGGCCAGTGGGGTGCGGAAGAAGGCGCTGTACCGCCACTTCGTCACCACCTGCGCCCCGTCGGACGGGAACACCAGGCCGCGGCTCCCCGGGTCGTCGGTCATGCCCTCGCCCCAGAAGTCCTGGAGCAGGCCGCGGTCGGCTCTGGTCATCCGGCCGGGCTGCGCGGAGTACACGATCGGGATCTGCTGCCGCAGGCACGCTTCGCGCAGGGCTGTGACGTTCTCGAACAGCGCGCGGCCCGGGGAGGTGGTGCGATCGAAGCGGTCCACGAAGTAGTGCTGCATGTCGTGGATCAGCAGGGCGCAGCGGGTCGGGTCGGGCTTCCAGGGGGCCGGGCCCTCGCGGGGCGGGGCGGGGATCGGGTAGGCGATAGCGGGCGGCATCATGTGAACAACCAGTCCTGTCCGGAGAGTGATGCGGCGGCGATGTGTTCGTCCCGTCGGCGCTGGCGCGGACCGTCCGGGAGGTGGTACTCCACCCCGCCCGCCGCGCTCGCCCCGGCCACCCGGTCCGTGCGCGGGCGGCGAAGGGCCTCGAAGGCGGCGAGGTCGTGCAGATACGACGGCAGGGCGAACGCGTCCTCGATCGCCTGCGCCGCCCCCTGCGCCAGGAACGGCGGCATCGGATGGGCGGCGTCGCCGATGACGACCGACCCGTCGCTGTGCCACGCCGGCAGCGGCGGCCGGGTGAACAGCGGGAACCCGCGCAGCGGCCCGGCCGCCCGGACCAGGTCCCGCACCGGCGCGTGCCAGCCGTCGAGCGACGGGCGCCCGACGAGCACCAGGTTGAGGCCGCCGGGCACGGGGTAGGCGACCACGTGCGCACCCGGCCCGAGCCACACCGTCACCACGGGCGGGAAGCCGGTGACGGGCGGCAGCACGGCCCGGTAGGCGGTGAAGCCGATCGGCTCCGGCGCGTCGGGTGCCATCAGGCCCCGCACCGCCGAGTGCAGGCCGTCGGCGCCGATCACCGGACACTCACCGGCCCACGACCGTCCGAAGCGGACCGGGCCGGCCGCGTCGAGCAGCACCCGCAGCAGATCGGCCCGGCGCAGCGTCAGGTACGGCGCCCCGTAGCGCTCCACCACCGCGGAGCCGAGCGGAACCCGGCCGATCAGGGCGCCGTCCGACCATCGGCGGATCTCGCGGGCCTCCGGCCGGAGCGAGACGGCGTCCAGCGACACCCCGAGGTCGTGCAGGATCCGGGTGGCGTTGGGCGGGAGCTGGATGCCGTAGCCGGACGCGGCAGGCGCGGGCGAGCGCTCCACCACCGAGCACGGGACCCCGTGCGCGGCCAGGGCGACGGCGGCTGTGAGACCGCCGATGCCGGCGCCCGCGACGACGAGCGACTCAGTAGTACCGGAGGGCACGGTCCCAGTCCTCGCCGGCGCGGAACAGGCCCCGGGGCTTCATGACCTCGGCCGGTGCGGTGAGCAGCCGGTGCGGCACCAGCCCGCCCGGCGGCACCGGCACCACGACCGGCGCGAAGCCCGGCAGCGCGGTGCGCAGCGCGGCCGTGAGCGTGGTCGTGGCCGCGGCCCGCCAGCGGTCGGCCACCTCGATCTCCACGCGGAGCGCGTCGCCGTCCACCAGCGCGCGCCAGAACCAGACGCCGAAGTCGTCGGGCAGGCTGAAGACGAGCTCCTCCAGGCCGAGTTGGGTCGGGCCGTCACCGCCGGCGCGGCCCAGCACCCGCACCGCCGGCAGCTGCCAGCCGCACGGGCAGTCCCGGTAGGCGACCTCCACCTCGTCCTCGATGGCGTAGCGGAGCAGGGGCATCGCCTCGCGGTACAGCGGCGTCACGACAAGCGTCCCGCGGCCGGACGGGCGCAGCTCCCCCGTCGCCGGGTCCTGCACCTCGAAGACGGCCCGGTCGGCCCACAGGTGCATGGTGCCGTGCTCGCACTCGCCCGCGAGGGTGCCGGTCTCGGTGGCGCCGTACTCCTCCACGACGGGGGCGCCCCACAGGCGCGCGATTCGCGCCTTTTTCGGCGGCGAGACCGGCTCGCCGCCGACGAACAGCGCGCGCAGCGAGGGGAAGTCCCGGTAGCCGCCGACCTGCGCGGCCGCCGCCCACAGCAGCGCGTCGGTCGGCAGCGACCAGGTGAGCGTGACGCCGAGGTCGTGCAGGAGGCGCACGACGCGGCTGTACGGCGTGGCCAGCGAACGGTTGTCCGCCGGCACGACCGTCGCGCCGCGGAGCCGGGCCGCGCGGTGCGCGAGGTGGCCGGTGATCATCAGGGCGTAGGGGGTGCGGACCAGCATCGTGTCCTCGGGCGTGATGCCCGTCCACTTGCGGGCGAAGCGCTCGGCCAGGTCGAGCCAGTCGGACTCGGTGTAGTACGAGGCCGTCGGCTCGCCGCTGCTGCCGCTCGACTCGTGATACGTGGCCAGGTCCGCGCGGTCGCAGGCGAGGAGGCCGAAGGGGTACCCCTCGCGAAGGTCCTGCTTGGTGGTCAGCGGCTGATCAGCGAGGTCCACGACGCCGCGCTTGCGGTAGAACGGCGAGCGCTCGGCCGCGGCCAGGACGGCCGGGAGCCGCGCCTGCTGCAGTCGCGAAAGCTCCGCGAAGGAGGACCAGTCGCCGATCTGGGGCAGTTCCATCAGCACTCCAAAATCCGGTTGGCGTTGCCCGCGGCGACGAGCGCCAGCTCGTCCGGGGGCAGGCCGAGAGCGCGCAGCTTGGCGACCTCGACCGTCGGGTGCTGCAGCGGGTGCTCGGTGCCGAACAGCACCCGGTGCGCACCGAGTCTTCTGACGGCCAGGCGGGCCACGGCGGTGAAGCAGCCGGAGAGCTCGACAGCGATGTTCGGCAGCGGGGCGACGAGGCTCAGGCCGGCCGCGTCGAGGCCGGTGTGGCCGCAGTGGCCGCTGACGAACGTGACGTCCGGGTGGCGGCCGGCGAGGACGACGAGGTCCTCGGTGCGGGTGCCGGCCCGGCCGAGGCACACCACGTACACGGGGTGGCGGTGCCGGGCGGCGATGCGCACGAGCGCGTCGACCCGCGGGTCGTCGAGCCGGAAGCCGTGCACGGCCGGGGAGATCTCCAGGCCGCGGTACCGGTCCGCGGCCTGCGCGTAGCCGGCGGCGTCGCGGTAGGGGTCGGCGAAGAAGAACGGGACCAGCCGGCCGCCGGACGCCTCGCACGCCCGCAGGACGCCCGCGTTGTCGGCCAGGGCCTTGCTGCGCCCGCCGTCGACGATCTGCACCGAGAGCCGGTCGAGCCCGACGACACCGCCGGCGCAGACCGCGGCCCGCTCGACGCCGGCCTCGTCGAGCGCGCCCAGCAGCGCTTCGGCCGCGCCCGGGCCGGGGGTCAGGCGCGCGTGGAAGTCGAACATGGCGTCACTGCTCGAAACAGAACTCGTCGATGGGGTACCCGACGTGGCGCTCCCGCCGCGGGAGGTACCCGAGGATCTTGTCGCCGGGCCGCAGCGCCGTCGAGTTGAGGACCTTCCCGCCCGGGCCGAGGATGCGCACGTGCCAGTCGTCCTGGACGATCACGTTGACCGCCTCGCCGCGGCCGCCGTCCGCGGTGGGGGCGACGGCCTCGATCGACAGCAGCGGCCGGGTCTCGATCTTCACCCGGCCGACGACCGCGGGGCGGGTGCGCCCGTCGACGCCCACGGCCAGGACGGTGCTGCCGGCCTTGAGCTCGCTGAGGTACCGCGTGTGCTCGGCGTCGGCGAGCGTGTAGGACATGAGCGCGCCGGCGTTGACCCGGAACGGGCGGGTCGGCATGTACGGCAGCGGGTGGGTCTCGCTCACGCACAGCACGAGCGCCTTGGCCCGCGAGCCGACCAGGATGCCCTCGTCCTGGGCCAGGTACGTGCACGTGTCGACGCAGGCCCGCTCCCCCATCCCGGCGTGCGTGATCGCGGTGACGGTCAGCTCGGTCAGCTCCAGGTCGGGGGTGCGCTGCTCGACCGCGTCCTTCAGCCGGCCGGCCTCACCGGGCGCCTGCGGTGCGAGCAGCACGCCGTCCGGGCCGCGCTCGAGGCAGCCGAGGTACACCGGCGCGTCGGCGGCCTTCTCGATGGTGGTGATGACGACACCGTTGCCGTCGCCGCCCCGGCCGGCGGCGGCCGCGAGCACGATCTCCAGGGGGATGTTCGTCGGGTCGGTGAAGCGCAGCACCGTGTACGGGTCGCGGCGCACGCTGGCGCAGGCCAGCTCCAGGGTCGCCGCGTCGGAGACCTCGATGTAGGTCCCGGCCGCGACGCCGGCCGGCAGGGCGGGGTGCACGGCCGGGTCGACCAGGACGAGATCGGCGTCGCCGAACGTCTCCGGCAGCTCGGGGCCGGGCAGCAGCACCCGTAGCACCGTCGGCGGGAGGCCGGCCAGATCGGCCGGGTCGGCGGCGACGATAGCGTCGAAGCGCCGGTGGATCGCCTCCTGGCAGAGCGCGGACTTGAGCGAGTCGGCGGAGCGGATGTCGAGCCAGCACTGCTTCATGTGGGGGTACTCCCTGTCACCGGCTGTGCGCCGGAATGCGGTCGTGGACGAGGGCGGCGAGCCGGCGCACCATCGCGCCGGGGTCCGCGGCGTTGAAGACGAGCCGGCCGGCGGCGACACCGCCGGCGCCGGCCCGCATCGCGTCGGCGAGATGGGCGAGGGCGGCCGTGGGGTCCCGGGCGTCGCCGCCCGCCGCGAGCACCGGGATCGGGCTCGCCGCGGTGAGCTCGGCCAGGTCGGCCAGGGCCCGCGGCATCGCCGTCTTGACGATGTCGGCGCCGAGCTCGGCGGCGATGGCGGCGGCCTGCGCGACCAGGTGCGGGGCGCGCCCGTCGGCGATGTCGGGCCCGCGGGCGTACACCATCGCCAGCAGCGGCACACCCCACCGGGCGCACGATCCGGCGACGGCGGCCAGGTCGGCCAGCTGCCGGGACTCGGTGCGGGAGCCGGCGTTGACGTGCACGCTCACCCCGTCCGCGCCCGTGCGCAGCGCCTCCTCGACGGAGCAGACGAGCACCTTGGCGTCGGGGTCGCCGGAGAGCCCGGTGCCGGCCGAGAGGTGGACGATGAGGCACATGTCGCGCAGCCGCTGCGGGTCCAGCTGCCGCACGGCGCCCTTGTGCAGCACCACGGCGTCGGCCCCGTTGGCCGCGAGCGCACCGACGAGCCGGTCGAGGCCGCCCCGCGCTCCACTGTGGAGGATCGGGTCGCCGCTGATCGGATGGTCGAGCGGCACCACCAGCAGTCCACCGGAGCCGTTGCGGTGCAACCGTTCCAGCCGGACCCGGCGGGCGAAGCTGTCATTGAGAACCACGTCACGAACGCTAAACGCGGCCGGGTACACGCCCCACTACCTCAATGGGTAGTGGCCGCCCTGACCCGCGCGTTGCGACGGTGACCAGCATGACGCATCCATGGCTGTCGCGCATAGCCGGCGCCGAATCCTTCGCCCTCGTGTGCCGCGGCGACCGGGTCGAGCTGCGCACCGGACCGGCCCTCGACGAACTCCCCGAGTGCATCGACGGCGAGGTGGTGGCCGCGCTGCCGTACCGGACCATCGCCGAGCGCGGTCTGGCCTGCATCGACGACGGGGCGCCGCTGCTGGCCTTCGCGGTCACCCGGTCGGCGTCGCTGCCGGTGGAGGAGGTCCTCGAGCTGCTCCCGTCGGCCGAGACGCGGATGACCGGCGACTTCGACCTCGACGACCACGCCTACGAGAAGATCGTCCGGGCCGTCGTCGAGGAGGACATCGGCGGCGGGACCGGCTCCAACTTCGTGATCCGGCGGACCTACCGGGCGACGATCGCGGACCACGGCCCCGAGACCGCGCTGGCGGCCTACCGGCGGCTGCTGCGGGCCGAGCGCGGCGCCTACTGGACCTTCCTGCTGCACTGCCGTGGCCGCACCCTCCTCGGCGCGACCCCCGAGTCCCAGGCCCGGCTCGACAGCGGGATCGCCGCGATGAACCCGATAAGCGGCACCTACCGCTACCCGCCCGGCGGCCCGACCGGCCGCGGCCTGCGCCGGTTCCTCGCCGATCGCAAGGAGACCGAGGAGCTCTACATGGTCGCCGACGAGGAGCTCAAGACCATGGCCCGGATCTGCGACGGCGGCGGCCGGCTCCGCGGTCCCTGGCTGCGGCCGATGTCACGGCTCGCGCACACCGAGTACATCATCGACGGCCCCACGCGGCTCGGCCCGGTCGCGGTACTCCGCGCTACCCTGCCGGCACCGACCGTGACGGGCAGCCCCATCGCGGCCGCCTGCCGCACGATCGCCGATCGCGAGGACACCGGGCGCGGCTACTACGGCGGGGCGATCGCGCTGCTCGGCCCGGACACCTTGGACTCGGCGCTGCTCATCCGCACCGCGGAGATCGGCCCGGACGGCTCGGTCACCATCAGTGTCGGCTCGACGCTCGTGCGTCACTGCGACCCGGCGGCCGAGGCGGCGGAGACCCGGGCCAAGGCGGCGGCACTCCTGGCCGCGCTCAAGGGCGAGCACGCGGCGACCGCACCGCCCCGGCTCCCCGCGCTCGACCGGGCCCTCGCACGGCGCAATGCCGGACTGTCCCCGTTCTGGCTCGGCGCACCGGTCCGGGTGCCGCCGCTGGCCGGGCGAATCCTGATCATCGACAACGAGGACGACTTCACGGCGATGCTGGCCCGGCTCGTCGAGGCCATCGGCCTCCAGGTCGACATCGGCACCGACCTGCCCGCCGGGCCGGACCCCCGCGGCGGCTACGACGCGATAGTGCTCGGCCCGGGGCCGGGCGACCCCCGCGACCGCAGCGACCCCCGCATCGACCGGCTGCACGCGATCGCCCGGCGGCTCCTGGCCGAGCGGACCCCGACCCTCGCCGTCTGCCTCGGCCACCAGGTCCTGGCCGACGAGGTCGGGCTGGCGATCCGGAGGCTGGACCGGCCGGCCCAGGGCGAGCCGCGCCATGTCCCCGGATTCGGCCGGGTCGGCTTCTACAACACGTTCGCCGCGGTGTGCGAGACTGCTCCGGATGATCCGAGACATCGAATGAATTCTATTCATGTGACAACCGTGAGTGATCGATCATCCCAACCAATCGGGATATTGCGGGATGCACGCACCGGCGTGGTGCACGCAATGCGTATCGGACGAGCGCGGTCAATACAGTTCCATGTCGAATCGGTGCTGACCGCACACGGCCCGGCAATACTGCGGCGACTGCTGGCCGAAATCCTGGTGGCCCCGCCGGGCGGCCCGGGAGCAGGACCGTATCCGTCCGGCGGATGATGCCGTCCGGGTTCGTCCGGGTCCCCCGAATGGCTGTTCAAGTCGATCTTCAATGGCCGCGAGAATCACCGCAGGCCGAAATCGGGAACCACGCCGTTCCCCGCAAAACATCCGACATCTTGAGGTGATTTCGCTGACGACCGGAACCTTCGGACGCGATCGTGAACTGGCCGCACTGCACGCGGCGGTGGCCGGTGCGGCTAGGGGTTTCGGCGGCTGCACGATCGTGACCGGGGCGGCCGGGATCGGCAAGTCCCACCTCATGCGGGCGGCGACGGAGTATCGGGCGACGGCGGGGGTGTCCATCGCCTTCCGGGCCGCGTTCGAGCTCGACCGGGCCGCACCGCTGATCACCCTCGCCTCCACGCTGCAGCAGCTGCGCCCGCCGGAGCCGGCGATCGACTGGCTCTCCGGCGACCCGGGATCCGGAGGCGGCGCGTTCGGCCGGCGGCTGCGGGAGGAGGACGCGCAGTACCGGACCCTGGAGCGGCTCGGGGCGGCGCTGGAGGACTACGCGGCGCGGCAGCCCCTCGTGATCGCGATCGACGACGCCCAGTGGATGGACGAGCTGTCCGCCCTGGCCATCGCCGAGCTCGTCCCGGCCCTGGCCTCGTCACCGGTCCGCTGGCTCTTCGCGCATCGGCCGGCTCCGGCCGGTACCCCCGGACTGCAGTTGATGGAGCGGCTCGCCCGGGACGGCCACGAGCAGATCCTGCTCGGCGCCCTCGACGACGACGCCGTGCGCCGGCTGTGCGCGCAGGTCGTCGGGGCCGACGTGGACAACACGGTCCTCGCCGTGGCCGGGGTCTGCGACGGCAACCCGCTGCAGGTCGAGCAGCTCGTCCGCACGCTGCACCTGACCGGGCAGCTGCTCGTGGCCGACGGCGTCGGCACCGTCGTCGGCGAGGAGCTGCCGTCGAGCTTCATCACGATCGTCGACCAGATGCTGCACGGGCTGTCCAGCGACACCCAGGAGCTGCTCCAGGCCGGGGCGGTGTTCGGCCGCCCGTTCTCGATCGAGGCCGTCGCCGAGCTGCTCGACCGGCGGCCGGGGGCGCTGCTGAAGCCGGTCAAGGAGGCGACCACCGCCGGGGTGCTCGTCGAGCAGGACGGCGAGCTCAGGTTCGTGCACGACCTGGTCCGGCTGGCCGTCTACGGCACCCTCGGCGGGGCGGTCGCCACGGTGCTGCACCGGCAGGCGGCGGCGATCGCCCGGGAGGAGGGCCGCCCGCCGGTCGAGGTGGCCGAGCACCTGCTCAAGACCGGGCGGACGGGGCGGCGGGAGGCGGTGACGATCCTGCACGAGTCGGCCCTGGAGGTCGCGCCGGCCGCGCCGAGCACCGCGGCGGATCTGATCGTGCACGCCCTGGAGGTGATCGGCGAGGGGGACCCGGGGCGGGTCTCGCTCGTCGCCGACGCGGTCGGGCTGCTGGCCTCGGCCGGGCGCCTGGAGAAGGCGCAGGACCTCGGGGAGACCGCGCTGCGGGCCGGGCTCGACCCGCGCACCGAGGCCATGCTCATGCTCGGCCTCGCCGAGGCGTTCAAGCACGCCGGGCACAACGGGATCGCGGTGGAGTACGCCGACCAGGGCCTCGCCGTCACCGACGTGCCCGAATCCGTGCGGGCCAGGCTGCACGCGATCCGCGCCCACGCCCGCTTCTACCACGGCGACCTGGCCGGCGCCGACACCGACGGGCAGGCCGCGACCGCCGCGGGCCTGGCCACCGGCGAATACGCCGCCTCGGTCTTCGGGCTCACCGGCCGCAGCCTCGTCGCGCAGGCCCAGGGGCGCCTCGGCGACGCCTACGGCCACGCCGAGCACGCCACCGGCATCGCCGACAAGGTCCGGGGCGACGCCGCGCACCGCCATCCGCGGATCTGGCTCGGCGACGCGCAGGCCGCCCTGGACCGCTTCGACGAGGCCGAGGAGACCTACCGCCGCGGCCGCCGCGAGTCCGAGCGGCTCGGCACCGCCTGGTCCACCCCGCTCTGGCACTACTACCACGCCGCCCTGCTCACGGCCCGCGGCCGGCTCGACGACGCCGTCGCCGAGGCCGAGGCCGGCGTGGCCGTCGCGCTCAACCTCACCGCGTACGCGCTGGCGGTACCCCTGCTGGGGCAGCTGACCCGGCTCGCCGTCCTGCAGGGCGACCTCCCCCAGGCCCAGGCCCACCTCGCCCACATGCACCGGCGCATGGCCGCCGGCACCACCTGCGCCCCCGAGGACATGTACTGGCCCGAGGGCGTCCTGCAGGAGGCCGTCATCGGCCCCGAGGCCGCCCTGAGCACGCTCTGCGGCCTGATCGACGCCCTCCCCGCCCGGCCGGTGCTCATCGCCCAGGACCCGACCACCGCCCCGGCCCTGGTCCACATCGCGATCCGGGCCGGCGCCGAGCACAAGGCCCGCACCGTCGTCACCGCCGCCCGGGCCCTGGCCGAGCGCAACCCCGGCCAGCTCTCCCTGGCCGCCGCGGCCGACCACGCCGAGGGTGTCCTCACCGGCGACCCGTGGCTGCTGCGCGGCGCCGTCGAACGCTTCCGGCGCACCCCGCGCCGCCTCGCCCTGGCCGGCGCGCTGGAGGACGCCGCCCTCAACACCGCCGAGGAGGCGCAGGGCCGGGCCTGGGCGGCCGAGGCGATCGCCATCGTCACCGACTGCCGGGCCGAGCGCGCCCGCCGCCGCCTCGAGTTCAGCCTGGGCGGCCCCAAAGCGCCCACCGGGCGGCCCGTGTTCCGCCCCGGCTCCCCGCTGCACCAGCTCACCCCGGCCGAGCAGAACGTCGCCCTGCGCGTCGCCGAGGGACTGCAGAACCGGCAGGTCGCGACCGCCCTGCACCTGTCCCGGCACACCGTCGACTCCCACCTGCGCAAGATCTTCACCAAGCTGGAGCTGCGGGGGCGCGTGGAGCTGGCCAACCTCGTCCAGCGGGATCGCTTGAACACGTGATACCCGCGGGGCACCCCCGACCCCGAGCATGACCCATGGCGACGAAGGCGTCGCTGAGGGTCGATTGATGGGGGACGTCCGGTGACGACTCAGGTACTGGTGGTCGGGGCCGGCCCCACGGGTGCGGTCCTCGCGCTGGAGCTCGCGCACCACGACGTGCCCTGCCTCGTCGTCGAGCGGGCCGTCGCCCCGCCCCGCCACCCCGGCGTCGACCGGCTCACCGGCCACGCGATGGGCGTCCTGCGCCGGCTCGGCCCGTCCTCGCTGGTGCGCCGGTACGGCACCGGCCCGGCCGCCCCCGAGGACGTCGAGTGGCGCACCCGCCTCGACGACGAGCCGGTCCTGGTCTCGCCGCAGCCCGCGGGCACCGGCGCCGACGCCGACCACCGCATCCCGGCGGCCGAGCTGACCCGGCGGTTACGCGACGAGCTGCGCGCCCACCCGCTGATCGACCTGCGCGAGGGGTGGACGTTCACCGGGCTGCGGGTCGAGCCGGACGGGGCCGTCGCCACCGTGCTCGACGGGCAGGCCGGCGTGCGGCACTCGGTGGCGGCCCGCTACCTCGTCGGCTGCGACGGCGCGCAGAGCACGGTGCGGCGCTGCCTCGAGGTGCCGATGGAGAGCCTCGGCCGCCCGGCCCGGCACTGCTCGGTGTTCTTCCGCAGCGCCGACCCGCGCCTGCCGGTCGCGAACGGCGCCCCGGTCCTCGTGGTCGTCGGCGGCGTGACGAGCGTGGCCCGCGGTGACGGCGACAGCTGGGTGGCCCACCTGCCGGTCGCGCCCGAGGAGCCGGTCGGCACCGACCCGGTCGCGATGCTGCGGGCCCGGCTCGGTGCGGGCCTGGACGTGCCGGAGATCCTCGGCGTCGCCCAGTGGGACGACGCGCTCGCGGTCGCCGCGGCGTACCGGCGCGGGCCGGTGTTCCTGGCCGGCGAGGCCGCGCACCGCTTCCACCCGGCCGGCGAGCACGCCGACACCAGCCTGGCCGACGCCGTCGACCTGGGCTGGAAGCTGGCCGCGGCGATCAACGGCTGGGGCGGCCCGGGCCTGCTGGCCAGCTATGAGTCGGAGCGGCGGCCGAGCGCGCTCATCGACCGGGAGATGGTGGCCCGGGCCCTGGAGACCCGGCGCCGCTTCGGCCGGCTGAGCGCGGCCGGGGCCGCCCGCGAGGTGCTGGCCGGCGTGCTGCGGCAGGAGGCGCACCGGCCCGACGCGGGCGCGCTCGCCGGATACGCGGCGGTGCCCGGGCGCCGGGTCCGGCCCGGCGGGCACGCACCCGACGCCCGGCTCGACGGGGGCGAGGCCCTGGAGGACCGGTTCGGCCGCGAGCTCACGCTCGTCGACCTGACCGGCGAGCGCGCCGGTGCACCGCTGGCGGCGGAGGCGGCGCGGCGCGGCATCCCGGTGACCCACCTGCCCGTGGCCGACGAGAGCGTGCGCATCCACTGGGATCGGCCGCTGGCGCTGGTGCGCCCCGACCGGCGCGTGGCGTGGTGTGCCGACGCCGTGCCGGGCGACTGGGATGCGGTACTCGACCTGGTCAGCGGCAAGACCACGTGAATACGTGATGGCCGGCGGGCAGCCCGGCGGCGACGCTCGGAGGACCCCTGGGAATCCCGTTCCACACTCCGACGACAGGACAAGGCCGATGAGCATGACGACCCTGGCGCCGCACCCGACGGCCACTCCCGACTTCGGCAAGGAACTCGCGTTCACCGTCGTGAGCCGGTGGCACCGCAAGCTGTCGGCCAATCCGACGGCGAAGCGCAGCCACTGGCGCACCAAGACCGTCTACTTCGACGCCGTCGCGAGCCTGGTCGCCACCGGCTCCGCGAACCAGCTCACCTGGAAGAGCATCGTGGATGCCGCCGCCCCCCACGGGAGCCGCAGCACGTTCTACGAGGTCGCCGGCGCGCACGCCCGCCACCCGCTGGTGGAGGCGTTCATCGACGAGGGGCACACCGACTCGATCCAGGTCGCGCTGGAGTACCGCCGCAGCGACGCCGTCGCCCAGCTGCTCGACGAGACGAAGGTCTGGTCCTACTGGTCCTTCCGCGAGCGCATGGTGAAGGACATCAGCGCGGCCGGCCCGCTGTCCCCGGAGGCCCTGGAGGCCCACGTGTGCGACTCGCTGACCCGGTGGTCGCGGGCCAACCAGCCGCTCGCCGCGGCCCTCGGCCACACCCCGCCGATCTGCGCCGTCGAGGACCTCATGCTCATCCGCAAGGGCCGGATCACCGCGGTGCGGGCGGTGGCGCAGCTCACCGACCACCTCCGCCGCACGATGTAAGACCTTTTCGCCTCCTGGCCGGTGGCGGCTACTCTGGCGGCGTGCGACTGCGGCGGCTTGAGCGGGAGTGCCGGCGGCTGATCGCGGACATCGAGGTTCCTGAACCCTTTGACCTGTCCGCGTTCCTGTCGTACGTCGCCGCGCGCCGCGGGCGGGACCTGCACCTGCACCCGCAGCCGGCGCCGATGGGGGCGCCGTGCGGGCTGTGGCTGGCGACCGACCAGGCCGACCACGTCTTCTACGCGGCGGGCACCGACCCGCTGCACCGGCGGCACATCATCCTCCACGAGATCGGGCACATCCTGTGTGACCACCAGGCGCCCGGTCTCGTGCTGCCGGACCTGGACCCGTCGACGATCGCGCGGGTCCTCATGCGCTCGACGTACTCGGCACCCCAGGAGCAGGTCGCCGAGATGATCGCCACGATGATCAGCGGCCAGGCACTGCGCAACGCGCCGATGCCCCGCTCCGACGACCCGCTGCTGCAGGGGCTCAGCGAGATGCTCATCCCGGGACCGGCCGATGGCGTTCGCTGACACCCTGGAGTTCCTCGTCCTGGCGTCCTTCTGGGCGTTCACGATCTGGCGCTTCGCGACGCCGCAGCCCCCGCGCGGCCGGGCCATCCGGCTTGTCGCGGTGTTCATCACCCTGTCCAACACGATCAACCGGCGCGAGGTCGCGTTCGCGCTCGACGGCCTGCTGCACGTGCCCGACATCGCGGTGCCCGGCAAGACGCTGACAACGGCGGCCGCGTCGGCCGCGATGGTGCACCTCACCGGCCTGATGCCCGGGCCCGTCGCCGACCGCCCGGCCGTGCGCCGCTGGGCCTACGGTCTGCTGGCCGGGGCCGGCCTGGCCGAGATCGTGATCTTCCTGCTGGTGCCACGCCGCCCCGAGCACGGCGACTTCGTGGCCGAGCAGGCCGGCACGCCGCTGGCCACGGCCTACGGCATCCTGACCCAGTTCGGGCTCTTCGTCGGCCTGGCCTGCTGCGTGGCGCTGTTCCACCCGGCGGCGCAGCGGGCCGAGCCGGGCCTGATGCGGGTCGGGCTGCGGCTGCTGACCGTGGCGCCGTTCGTCGGGCTGCTGTTCATCCTCAACCGGGTCGCGTTCCAGGTGACGAACGCCATGGGCAGTGACCTGATGAACGGCGCGGGCTGGGAGAGCACCAGCCGGGCCCTGCTGGCGGCGATGCTGCTGGCCTTCGCGGCGGGCGCGGCGCTGCCGGCCCTGGGCGGGCTCGTCAGGTGGGCGGCCCACTACTCGGCGCTGCAGCAGTTGCGCCCGCTGTGGCTGGCTTCGGTGGCGGCGGTACCGCACGTGGTCCTCGGCGACCCGCCGAGCCGGTTAGCCGACCTGCTGACAGTGCGCGGCGTCGACCTGCGCCTGTATCGCCGGATCATCGAGATCCGCGACGCCCAGTGGGAGCTCGGCCTCGCCCAGGGCCCGGCGGAGGCCGTGTCGGCGCGCCGGCTGTCCGCGCCGGCCGACCGGCAGCCGCCCGCGGACGCTGAGACGAGCCTCACCGAACAGGCCCGCGAGCTGCTGCGGGCCGGAAACGTTGTGGCCACCCCCGAGCTGGCGCCGATCAGGCGACCCGGCCACAACGATCCACCCGATGCGCCCTCAGCCGTAAACGTGAGTTGATGGGCGCCCCGTGCTCGTAAATCTGAGCTTATGATGGAGATTTCCATCCGACCGGTGGGATTGTCAAGGGTAGATGCGATGAGCGACACGACATTGGCTGACAAACTGGACCGCCTGTTCCGCACGGTCCACCCGGCCGGCCGCGGGGAGTACACCTACGAGGAGGTGGCCGCCGCCATCCGCGAGCGCGGCGTCATGATCTCGCACACATACGTGTGGCAGCTGCGCAAGGGCACCCGCGACAACCCCACCAAGCGCCACCTGGAGGCCCTGGCCGAGTTCTTCGGCGTCAACGCCGCCTACTTCCTCGACGACGACCCGGACACCGTCAGGCGCATCGAGAGCCAGCTGGACCTGCTGGCGGTGCTGCGCGACAGCGCCGTGCGCTCGGTCGCCCTACGCGCCGCGGGCCTCTCCGCGCCGAGCCTGGAGGCGATCCACGGCATGATCGAACACGCCCGCCGCATCGAGGGCCTGCCGCCGGACCCGGAGCCCGGCCCCACCGCCCCGCCGCCCTGACGCCCGCCGGCTGGCCTTGACACCGGCGTCAAGGTCTAGCCTGGTCCGATGCGGATCAGTGAGCTGGCGGCGCGGGCCGGGACCAGCGCCCGGGCCCTGCGCTACTACGAGCAGCACGGCCTGATCGCCGCGCGGCGCGCCGCCAACGGCTACCGCGAGTACGACGAGTCCGACCTGCGCCTGGTCCGCGAGATCCGGTCGCTGCTGGACATCGGCTTCAACCTGGAGGAGACCCGCCCGTTCGTGGAGTGCCTGCGCTCGGGGCGCGCGTCCGGCGCCGAGTGCCCGGGCTCGATCGAGGCTCTCGGCCGCCGGCTGGCCGACCTCGACGGGTCCATCGCGCGGCTCGTGGCCGTCCGTCAGGTCGTGTCCCGCGAGCTGGCCGGCGCCTGCGAGCCGGGCGTCGCCGAAGCGGGGACCGATCAGAGGGGCATTCCCAGTTAGGCGAGACTACCCTCATTCATGTGTCGTCCTCCTCCGGGCCGTCGCGGCCCGCACCCGTGACCCACGTCGGCCGGGTCGTGCGCGCCGAGCGCGTGACCCCGAACATGCACCGGGTGGTGCTCGGCGGTGAGGGGCTCGCGCAGTTCGACGCGGGCCGGTACACCGACCACTACCTGAAGCTCATGTTCCCGCGGCCGGGCGTCGACTACCCCCAGCCGTTCGACGGTGCCGCCGCCCGCGCCACGCTCCCGCGCGAGCAGTGGCCGGTGACCCGCACGTACACCGTCCGCGAGTGGGATCCGATCCGCCGTGAGATCACCGTCGACTTCGTCCTGCACGGCGACACCGGCCTGGCCGCACAGTGGGCCGTGCACGCCCGGCCCGGCGACGAGCTCCAGTTCGGCGGCCCCGGCGGCGCCTACGCCCCCGACCCGCAGGCCGGGTGGCACCTCCTGGCCGGCGACGAGAGCGCGCTGCCCGCCATCGCCGCCTCGCTGCCGTATGTCCCCGCCGGCGCCACCGGCCACGCGCTCGTCGAGGTCGCCGACCTCGCGGACCGCCAGGACATCCCGGGCGTCACCTGGCTGCACCGCGGTTCCGGCCCGGTCGGCTCGGCCCTGGTGCCGGCCGTCCTGGCGCTGCCGTTCCCGGCCGACCCGGCCCAGGTCCACGCGTTCGTCCACGGCGAGGCGACGTTCGTGAAGGAGCTGCGCCGCTACCTGCGGGTCGAGCGCGCCCTCCCCCGCGACCGCATGTCGGTCTCCGGCTACTGGCGCCTGGGTCACGACGAGGACGGCTGGCAGGCCTCGAAGCGCGACTGGAACGCGCAGATCGAGGCCGAGCAGGAGCCCGCCTTCTCCTAGAGCACCGGGGCGGTGATGGTGAAGCGGGCCTCGACCGTGGCCTGGACGCGTTGGCGTTGGGGGTCGAGCTGGAGGTCGGCGTACCCGCCGCCGCCCGAGGATTTGCTGCGCAGGATGCCCGCGCCGTAGCCGGCCGAGAACTGCGCGATGCCCTCCGCGCGGCCCAGGCCCGGGTCGGCCAGCTCGACGAGCTCGACGACCTCGGCACCGAGGGCGTCGGCGTATTCGCGGGCGCGGGCGATCGCGTCGGTGACGGCCGCGCGCCGCAGCTGCGCGTGCACGGGGCTGCCCGGGCGCAGGGACCAGCTCGGGCCGTGCGTCTGCGTCTGCTCCTGCCCGGCCACGGCCAGCATCATCTCGCCCAGAGCCGCGAAGTCCGTGACGGTGACGGTCGTCGAGACGCTGCCGTTGTACGCCGCGATCCGCTCTCCGCGCTTGCCGGAGCCCTCGGGGTACACGTGCAGCATTCCGGTCTCCCGCTTTTCGACGGCTTCGCCGAAGCGCTCGAGGAGCTGCCGCAGTGCGTCGGCCCGCTCCCGCAGCCGCCCGAGCGTCGTGTCCCGGTCCTTGTCGCGCGCCGACACCACCACCGTGAACTCGGCCAGCTCGGGATCGACCTCCCGCACCGCCTCGCCCCGCACCGCTACCGTCGTCATGGCCGACAGCGTAGGGCGTGCCGGTCAGGCTCCGGCATCGCGGCGTTTGCGGCGGCGGCGTTCGATGTTGACACCGCCCCACCAGGCGAAGCCGGTGATGTGGATGCGCGCGGCGCCGTGGCGGCCGGGGCCTGACGCGTCGTGGGCGAAGCCGCCCATGATGCCGGTGCCGGTGACGTGGACCTCGGCATCCTCGGGCACGATGACGGTGATGCCGCCCATGACCGCGAACGCGCGGATCGTGACCTCGCCGTGGAGCATGCGGGCCTCGCGAAGATCGATGGTGCCGCCGCCCCAGAACGCCGTGCCGGTGAACGTGCGCGGCACCACCCATGGTCCGCGGCGGGTGAAGCCGCTCATGATCGCGGTGGCCGAGCCGGTCGCCGGCACCTCTCCCGGGCGGGCCGGGACACCGCCGGGCCCCGGCACCGGGGCGGCGTGTGCGGTGGGAAGATCGTGCAGGACCGGTTCGAGATCCGCGTACGTCCGGGCCGCGTACACCGCGTGCAGCCGCTCGTCGACCTCGTCCAGGTCGAGGCGGCCCTCGGCGGCCGCGGTGCGCAGGACCTCGGCGACGCGCTCGCGGTCGGCGTCCGAGGCGCGCATGAGCCGCGGGTCGATGCGCTCGGGGAGGTCGCCCATGGCGGACAGCGTAGGCCGTACGCATCCGCCGGGAGAACCGTGGCCTTACTGCAACTCGCGGCGTCGGCGTCACTTTGCGTGCCGATTGGGTGACTTATTGTCCACAGTGGTCGCGACACGTGCCGAAAAAACGGTATAAAACGGTCTCCAGACATATCCTGCCCGAAAGAACCCCTTACCGAAGCGAAGACTTGCGCTAGGGGCTCGGTAGCGTTTTGGATGTGCTGGCGGACCCGTACGCCGCCACCGTCCGTAAGCGGCGGCGTCAAAGCTTCCCGATCGTATGGAGGATCCGTTCATGACCCACGGCGGGGATCTGTTGACGCAGCGCGACGGGGCCGAGGCTCGGCCCGCCTTCACCCAGCAGGTCCGAGGTTACGACAAACGCCAGGTCGACCAGTACCTCAACCAGCTCGACCGGCAGATCGCCAACCTCACCACCGATCGCAAGCGCGCCGCCGGCCAGGCCCAGGATCTGACCAACCAGGTGCAGGACCTGACCAACCAGATCAAGCAGCTGCAGGCGGAGCTGAACGAGGTACGCCAGCGGCCCGCCCGCGTCGACCGCGCATCCTTCCGCCACCTCGGCCCGATGGTCGACCAGATCCTCGCGCTGGCCGAGAAGCAGGCCGGCGTGATCATCGACAACACCGAGCAGAAGGCGGCCGAGCACCAGGGCAACGCCGAGAAGGTGCTCGCCGAGGCCAAGGAGCGGGCCGAGAAGCTCATCGCCGAGGGCGAGGCGGCCCGGGAGGCGGCCGAGGCCGAGGCGAAGCGGGTCCACGAGCAGAGCGTCGAGCACATGGAGAAGACGCGGGCCGAGGCCGACGCGCTCGCCGAGGCCGCGCGCCAGCAGGTGCTCCAGGAGGTCAAGGCCGGCCGGGCCCAGGCCCAGCAGGAGCTGGCCCAGTGGAAGGCGACCGCGCAGCGCGAGATCGAGGAGCTCAAGGGCGCCTGCGACCGCGAGCTGACCGAGCAGCGCCAGACCGTCGAGCGCGAGCTGACCGCCCAGCGCCAGGCGTCGGACCAGAAGAACGCGGCGCTGCACGCGGACGCGCAGAAGTTCGCCGCCGACCTGCGCAAGCGGGCCGAAGAGGAGAACCAGCGCCACCAGCAGCAGCTCGCCGTGGTGCAGCAGGACATCCAGTCCCGCCAGAAGGCCCTCGCGCAGCTGCGCGCCGACCTCGAGAGCACCCAGACCCAGCTCGGCGAGGCCCGCCAGGAGTCCACCACCCTGGGCCGCGAGGTCACCCAGCTGCAGCAGCGCCTGACCGACACCAAGCAGAGCCTCACCAGCGAGCTGACCCGCCTGGAGCACGCCCGCCAGGCCGCCGACTCGGCCGAGCGGCACGCCAAGGAGGTCCGGGCCCGCGTGCAGCGCGAGGCCAAGCGCGTGGCCGACCTGGCCGCCGCCGCCGTCATGGCCGCCGCCGCGGGTGGCGGGGCGGACACGGGCGAATACCCGAAGGTGCCCGCCCCGGCCCCGATGCGCCAGGTGCCGGAGCAGCTGCCGACCCAGCCGGACAGCCACAACGCCCAGGACGCGCGCCGCGAGGAGTCCCCCGACCAGGCGTGACCTCCCGCTCTTCCCGACGGCCGCCGCGCACCCCATGCGCGGCGGCCGTCGGCGTTCCCCGCCCCGCGCACCGAACAGCTGAACCCACACCGACCAGATCAACGACGTCGAACCCTCAGCCGACGGCTGCGAAGACTGCCTCCGCGCAGGTCCAGCCGTGTGCCGATATGTCAGGCGCCGGCGCCCTGCTAGGGCTCGACATATCGGATATATCGCCTGACAGGGTATAAGTCCGAAAAGTTGCGGTGCGGAGCGCCCGACTTTTCGCGGGGGCGGGGGTTCGCAGCGGCCGGCTCTCTTGGGCCGCGGACCGAGTTGAGCCGGAATGCATCGGCCGGGCGGGGCAGTGATGGGCATCGAACGGGCGATCGGAGGCGTACGCGGGCCGGTGCCCAGCGGGCGGGGATTGCAATAGCGTCCTGCGTGGTGCGAGTCGGGCTGGGGAGGTGGTGGGCGTGCGGATCGTGGCCGTCGTCAACAACAAGGGCGGCGTGGGCAAGACGACAGTCACCGCGAACCTCGGTGCCGGCCTCGCCGCCCGCGGCCAGAAGGTGCTGATGATCGACCTGGACCCGCAGGCCAGCCTCACGAAGTCGTTCTTCACGGTGGAGGAGTCGCAGGCGTACCTCAACAGCCTGCAGACGATCGGCGCGTGGTTCCGGGCCTCGGACAAGCACCGGGCGCAGGTGCTGGCCGACATCGTGTTCAGCCCGGCGCGGTGCAACTCGCTGGTGAACAAGCACGGCGGGTGGCTCGACCTGGTGCCGTCCGACCCGATGATCGTCAACTCCGAGAGCCTCATCCCGGGCGCCGTGGACGGCACCGGGAACATCCGGCCCGCGAAGTTCGTGGGGCTGCACCGGCGGCTGGCCGACGACCTCACGGACCCGATGTTCTCCAAGTACGACGTGGTGCTCGTCGACTGCGCGCCCGCGTTCTCGCTGACGACGAAGATGGCCGCCATCGCCAGCGACATGATCGTCATGCCGGCCCGGCCCGACTACCTGTCGACCGAGGCGATCCAGGTCATGGGGCAGCACCTGCTCGACCTCACCCGCGACTTCAACCACCACCGCAAGGCCGCGCCGGACGAGGCGCCCGAGATGCGGATGCCCCGCGTCGCCGTGCTGTTCACGATGGTGCAGTGGTACAGCGGCCGCCCGATCGACGTGCACGCGCAGTACATCAACGAGGTCGCGACGCTCGGCGTGCCGGTCTTCCAGACGCTGGTGCGCGACCGCAACCGGGAGTACGCGGCCGCGGGCCGGTACGGCGTGCCCACCATCCTGGCCGGCGGGGTACCCCCGGAAGTGCGCACCAACCTGCAGGACTGCGTCGACGAACTGCTCACGTTCTTCGAGAGGCTGAATCCGTGACCCCCTCCCCCAAGCTGGCCGCGCTCGCGCTCAACGAGATCGGCCGGCTCCTCGGCACCCTCAGCGAGGAGCAGCTCACCGCCCTGGCCGAGGGCCGGGCCCAGGTGGAGTTCCGCGCGACCGGCGCACCGGCCGAGCCGCCCGCCCGGCCGCGGACCGTCAAGGCCGGCGCCGACCTCGACGCGATAGTCGCCGACATCCGGGCCATGACCGAGGAGGACGACGTCGAGCGGTACCTCACCGCCCGCGACAAGGACCTCCCCCTCCCCAAGCTCCGGGAACTGGCCGAGCGCATCGGCCCGCCGGTGACGGTGAAGGGCGCCAAGTCCAAGGCGCAGCTGCGCAAGAACATCGCCGCGGGGACGGCCGGTCTCATCAACCGCCCCGCGTCGGTCTTCTCCGGCAGCTGGGACCGCTGACGGCTCAGTCGGTGCTGCTGGCCGGCAGCGCGATCCGCTCGCCGGCCCACGCCTTGTCCTCCACCACCGGCATCCGCAGCGGCGACTGCATCGACGCCTTCTCCCGGGCCAGGATGTCGAGCCACTCGGCCGCGGTACCGGAGACCAGGAACGGCCCGATCGGCACCTCGATCGCGTCCTCGACCACCTGCACGGGCACCGACTCCCCGCCGATCGTCACGTCACCGGGGACGCTGCGAAGGGCGGCGGCCGAGACCGCGTCGTCGAAGTCCTGCATCTCGGTCGAGCCGGTCCACTCGACCCCGGCCCCGAACGCCCGGAACACCAGCACCCCGGGCTTCCAGACGCTGCCGTAGTAGACCATCGTGAGCTTGTACCCGTCGCTCGACGTCGCCGGCGCGCTCGGGGCCCGATCGAGCCACTGCGGCCGGAACGACGCCAGCAGATCGGTCATCGCCGCGGCCAGCATCGCCCGCCGCTGGACCAGAAACCGCGGGAACGCCTCCGCCGCGCGCAGATCCTCGTCGAGCGGGATGTAGTGGGCACGCAGCGCCTTCGACTCCACGCTGGGGAAGTAGTCGGCGGGCGACCGGTCGCTGATCTTCAGGTTGGCCTTGCGGGAGATGAACGCCAGGTTGGCCAGATCGTTGATCTCACCCTTGTCGTAGCGGTCGAGCGTCGCCACCGGATGGACGTGGTGATACTGCAGCTGAAAATCGTCGACCTCGCCGGGCATGATGGAGGTCGCGAACCACCAGTCCCGAGCCCCGTTGCGCTGGGCGACCAGAAGGCTCAGGAAGAAGTAGGGGCTTTCCTTCGAGCGGCCGGCCAGGGATTCGGGGGTGATGCTCGGCACCGACTGGAGCGCACCGAGGTTGCGCAGCAGCTCGCGAGCGGGCTCGGGCTTGCGGGCCGCCTGGATGTCCCGGGCCAGGTTGGTGTCGGACGAGGTCGAGTAGCGGGCCCGGATCGTGGCGATGAGCAGCCAGTAGATCAACGCGTCGGCCGTCTGCTGCTCCATGGGCTCGTCGAGCCGCTCACCCAGCAGCACGATCAGCGGGACCAGCGCCACCAGGGACGGCAGCAGATTGGAGCGGGAGAGCCCGAGATTCGACCGCAGCAGCGGAACGAGGTGTCGCAGACCCCGCTGCACGGTGCCCCACGCCTTGGTCAGCTCGGCCTCGTCGACGCGGGAGAGGTCGTTGACCGACCACGACGACATGCCGCCGCCGAACAGCACGCCGGCGAATGCTCGAGCCAGGAACTCCACGTCGAGATCCCCGTAGCCGATCCGGCTCCAGTGCAGGGCCTCCTTCTGGAACTTGTCAAGCACGCCCGGCCACTTCGCCGAGAGGGTGGACATCGCGAGGTCGGCCCGGCTCAGGTGGCGCCCGGCGCTGTTGACCCGGACGAAGATCTCGGAGACCTCCTGATAGCCGCACTCACGCAGCGTCTCCACGTGAAAGGTCCGCTTGTCCAGCGACTGCACGGCAATGACACGCTGCTCGATCTGCTTCGGCGTCAGCCCACAGCCGGCCGACTGCAACATGGTGACCGTCTCGAATATCGAAACCCCGGACAGCAGGTCGTAGACCTTGATCCAGTTGGGGTCGGCCTGGGTGGCGGCGCTCTGGTTCTGGAAGCGCTCCTTCTCCACGTGGAAGACGATCTGGGCCTCGGGGTGGTCGTGGAACACGCGGTGCAGGGAGGTCAGGCGCTGCTGGCCGTCGAGGAGGTACACCGGCGGCTGCTGCGGCTGGTCAAGCGCGCCCGCGACCGCCAGCTCGCGGGTCGCCGGGGCCTCGTCGGACTGCCAGAACAGCAGCGAGCCGAACGGGAACCCGCGATAGAGCGAGTCGACGAGCTTGGCCACCTGGGTCGGGCGCCAGACGTAGCTGCGCTGGAGTTCGGGCAGGCGGATCTCCCGGCGGCTGATCCGTTTCATGAGCTCGCCGACCCCGAACGTGGCCTGATCGATGTGCATCAGCTGATCCTTCCCGGGGCGCGGCGGGCACGGTAGCGCCCGGTCGCGCGGCCCGGGAGGGATGGTCCGCCACATTTGCCAGACGGACGGACGTTGCATTCCGGGGTCACTCGTTGCGGGCGGTCTCCGGGCCGGTGACGCGGTCCAGGAGGGGCAGGGTCGAGGCGATGATGGCCAGCGACACGGCCAGCCCGGCCGCGACGAGCGCGTAGTACGACCACTCCGGCGCCCGCAGGTCGTAGTGCAGCTGCGCCCGCAGAAAGAGCAGGGAGGCGGCGAAGCCGATGCCGGCCGCCACTACCGCGACCGCGAGGAGGGGGACCGCGGACTCCAGGGCGACGACGGCGCGCAGCGCCCGCATCGGTACCCCGGTCAGCCGCAACAGGCTGAACGGGCGCTTCCTCTCGGCGATGCCGGCGGCGATACTCACGGCCAGGCTGCAGCCCGCGATCGGCAGACTGAACAGCATGATGACGTCGGCCAGACGCTCGAACAGCGCCATCTGGCCGCGCGACTCGCTGCCGCGCTCGACGTCGGTCATCGGGGGCACCTCGTAGTCCGGGAACGCGAGCTCCATCGCCGTGCGGGCCCGCTCGCGGGCGGCGCCGGTGCCGTCGAGCCCGAGCACGAGCGTGTCGACGGGCAGGGCCGCGGCCTGATCGCGGGTGACGGGCGCCGCCGGCCAGCCGGTCGACGGGCCGCCGCCGGTGCGGTCGCGGTCGTACCCGACGAGGTTGCCCCAGATCTGCGCGTACTCGACCCCGGGGGCGCACCGGCCGTACTGCGGGATGCCGGCGAGGTCGGCGCAGGCGATGATGTTTGACGGGCTGGCCGCGCCATCGTCGGTGTTATCGAGCAGCGCCACGACGAACGTCACGCCGGGGACCGCGCGCAGCCGGTCGGTGCGGGCCTCGGCGACGGGAACGCCGCTGCCGCCCATGTACTGCACGAGCGTCGTCGCGGCCAGGTCGCCGTAGTGCACGCCGCGCTCGTAGCGCATCGTCCCGATCACGCCGGTGGCGACGCTGACGACGAACAAGGCGAGCATGACCCCGCTGATGGCCCGGAACGCGCCCTGCGGGTTGTCGGCGAGGCGGCGGGCGGCGACGAGCGTGGGCAGGCGGCGGGCCCGGCGGGCCAGGAACCGCGCGCCGGCCATCGTGATCCACGGGCCGGCGATCACCAGCCCGACCATGACGAGCAGGAAGCCGGGCAGGAACGCGGCGGTCTGGCCGTTGGAGGTCTCGGGCCGGCGGCCGATGAAGTACGCGAGCTCGGCCAGCCCGGCCACGACCGGGATCAGCCGCCAGGCCCGCGGCGGCTTCGGCGTGACCTGGCGGGCGACGCCGAGCGGGGAGATCCGCACCCGGCGCATGGCCAGGCCGGCCGCGACGGCGGCACCGATCGGGATGCCGAGCACGATGAGCACGAACCCGAGGGCGCCGGGCGAGAGGTCCTCCGGGAAGAAACGCTCGCCGGTCAGCGGTACCGCCGCCATCGCCTGCCGGAACGCGGGAAAGAGCGCGAGGCCCACGGCCGTGCCCACGACGGCGGCCGCGGCCGACTCGACGGCGGCCAGCTGGATCACCTGCCGTGGCGTGGCCCCGACGAGCCGCATCGCCGCGAACCGCTGCTCCCGGCGGGTGGCGGACAGGCGCGTGGCGGTGCCGATGAAGACGAAGATGGGGAACAGCAGGCCGCCGGCGACGACCGACAGGACCAGGTCGAGGGCGGCGACCGGGATCGCCGGGGCCTCGTTCGACACGGCTGTCACCTCGTGGGCGCGCGGGATGCCGCCGACCTCGCCGGGCGTGCGGCCGACGACGGCGACGAGCGAGTCGCGCGACGGCACGGCGGAGTCGGCGATGATCCCGGCCTCCCGCCCGACGAACCGCGCGGCGAGCTGATCGTAGGGCCGGCTCACGATGAGGTCGTGCAGGGCGCGGGTGACGTAGTATTCGCCGGGCTCGGGCAGGCGCGCGATGCCGGGCACGGCCGGCGGGTTGGGGCCCTTGAGCCCGACGTCGACCCGCCAGAACGAGTGGCCCTCGAAGGAGTCCTCGCGGCCCGCCCACACCACGGGGTCCACGCCCGGCGCACCGGCCGCGGGCGCGCCGCGCATCCAGGCTCCGCGGCCGCTCTGGGCCGCGAGCGCACGGACGCCGGCGACGGTGCTCAGCAGCAGCGCGGTGCCGAGCGCGACGGCGACGGCCAGCACCACGAATCGCAGCACCGCCTCCCGCCCGCCGGCGAAGGTCAGGCGCAGACCGAACCGGATCACGAGCGGCCCGGCCCGGCGGCGAGGGCGTGCACGCGTCCGTCGCGGACCACGACCTCGCGATCGGCATAGACCGCGACCCGCGGCTCATGGGTCACGAGCACGACCGTCGTACCGTGCTCACGCGCCGCCGCCACCAGGAGGTCCATGACGAGCTCGCCGGTGAGCGAGTCGAGCGACCCCGTCGGCTCGTCGGCGAACAGCACCCGCGGCCGGTTGATCATGCCGCGGGCGAGCGCGACCCGCTGGGCCTGCCCACCGGACAGCTCCCCCGACCGCCGCCGCTGCAGCCCCCCGAGCCCGAGCCGCTCCAGCCACCCGCGCGCTTCCCGCAGCGCCTCACCCCGCCGGGCCCCGCCGAGCAGCAGCGGCAGCGCGACGTTCTCCTCGACGGTCAGCTCGGGCACCAGCTGCCCGAACTGGAACACGAAGCCGAAGCGCTCCCGCCGCAGCGCGCTGCGCTCGTGCTCGTTGAGCCGGTCGATCCGCCGCCCGTCGAAGAGGACCTCGCCCTCCCCGGGCACCAGAATGCCGGCCAGGCAGTGCAGCAGCGTCGTCTTGCCGGACCCGCTGGGCCCCATGACGGCCACGATCTCGCCGGGCTCCGTGTCGAACTGCGCCCCGCGCAGCGCCGGCGTCTCACCGAACGCCATGTGCACGTCCCGCGCCTCGATGAGGGTGCTCATGTGCGGACCAGCCGGGCGAGGTGGTCGAGCCGGGCCACGGTGAGCTCGATCCACCGCAGGTCGGCCTCCAGGTGGAACAGCCCGTGATCGGCGAGCAACGCCTCGATGAGGTCGTCACCCTTCTTGATCTCGTGCAGCTCCCGCATCCGGCGCAGGTGCGCGCCGCGCTGCATGTCGAGGTACTCCCCCGCCGGCCGGTCGAGCATCAGCGACAGCATCACCTTCGAGAACAGCACCGTCTGCAGGTGCGGCTCCGGCTCCACGGGCTGCGTGAGCCAGGCGTCGACCTCGGTCGCCCCGAGCTCGGTGATGACGTAACGCTTGCGCTCCGGGCCCTCCCCCGCCTCGACCTCGGAGATGACGACCTTCCCGTCCCGCGCGAGGCGCCCCAGCGTCGAATACACCTGCCCGAACGGCAGCGGCCGCCCGCGCCCGAAGAACATGTCGTAGTCGCGCTTGAGGTCATAGCCGTGGCTGGGCTCGCGCTCAAGCAGCCCCAGCAGGGTGAGGGGAACGCTCATGCCGCCACCATACACCGCGGATATACACCGCGTATATACCCCCGGGTTATAGTGCGACGTACGTTGCCGGTCGATCGCCGGCGCAGCACATCGAAAAGTGTTGGTGCCAGCGGTTTTCGCGGACCTACCTTCGGGGGGTGAAGACCATCTTGATGCATCACCTGCAGCGGCACGACGGGGCGCTGCGGGTGCCTCGCGGTGGGGCCGTCGTCTGGGATGACGAGGAGCTTCACGCCGCCGCCTACCGGGCGGACCCCGAGCGGTACGCGCTGGCCGCGCTCACGCCCGGGGTTCGCGGCGGGCAGCGGGCCCGGGTCCTGTTGCAGCTGCTGACCGCGTCCTGGGACGGGATGGCGGCGGACGTGCGGGCGACGCTCAACCGGGTCGTCCGGGTGTTGGTGCTCGGGCTGGCGCCCGGCGACGTGTTGACAGTGCTGCTGGCGGTCCGGCGGCGGCGGGCCAATCACCGGCACGCCACCCGGGCCGCGCTGGCCTTCCTCTTCGAGCACCCGCAGGCCGCGGCCATCACCGGGGCCCGGCGGGGGATGGCCGTCGACTGCTTCGAGCATGCGCTCGGGAAGGCCACGGCCCGGGGGCGCTGCGCGTCGGGGGCCGCGGCCGCCCTCTATCGCAAGTCCACTGTGGACGCCGGGCTGCCCGGCGCGGCGCTCGACCTCGATCTCACGGGTGAACGGCCGGACACCGTGACGGCGACCAACCGGGGTGAGCCGGCGGCGGCGCTGGTGCACCTCTATCGGGGCGGGGCCGCCCCCGCGCTCTCCACTGCCGTCGACGGGTACGTCCGGCAACTGACCGACGGGCTCCCGCAGTACCGGGGCCGCATCGCCCTCGTCGTCGACGACTCGGCGTCCATGCGCGGCTACGGCAGCCGCGAGTGGGCCGTCCTGTCGCAGGTCACGGCGCTGCGGATGGTGCTGGAGCGGGTGTGCGCGGGGCTGCGGGTCGTGCGGGCCGGCGGCGGCGAAGACGGGATGCCGGCCGGCGCGACGGACCTGGCCAGTGCGGTGCTCGCGGCCGCCGACAGCGGGCCGGACGTCATCGCCGTGGCGTCGGACGGCTACGAGAACGTGCACCCGGGCGACCTCGCGCGGGTCGCCGCGGCGCTGCCGGGTGCCGGTGTGACGGCGCCTGTCGTGTTCTGCCAGGCCGTGTTCGGGCGGGCCGACGACCTGAGCCTGCGCCGGGCCGCCGACGGGCTGGCGCTGCGCACGTTCTGGCACAGCGCGGACCTCGCCCCGCTCGTGCTCTGGATGCTGTCCCATGTGGACGGTCCGGAGGCGGGCCGCTGGGTCGGCCTGGAGCTGCGGCGTCGCCTGGCCGCAATCGAGCAGATCCTGGAAGGTGTACCGCAATGACAGAGCTCCGGATGCTGCCGCGCGCGGTCGACGGGTCGGGGTACCGGCTCGGAGCGCCGCAGCGCGCGGGTGCGCTCACCATGGTGCCGGTGTTCGGGCCGGCGTACCCCGGGATCGTGCCGCCCCGGCACGGGCTCAAGCTCGGCCGGGTCGTCACCTACGGGCAGGTCGAGCTGACCAACCCGGCCGGCTCGGGCGTCGCCATCGTGCCGCTGCACGTCGGCTACATCCAGGACGCGGCCCAGAACCACGCCCTGTGCCGGTCGGCGTTCATCGCGGCCGGGCAGACGCTGCGGTTCGACGACGCGTGCTGCGTGCAGGAGTCGCAGGGCGGATACCTGGCCGGCCGGGAGGACCAGTGGTTCTTCGTGCTGCCGGTCGAGCTGCGGGCCGCGGCGCTGCGGCTGCGGGCCACGGCGAACTACAGCAAGCTGTGGGGCGACATCGCCGCGTTCAACCGGCGCTACGGTCTGCCCGCGCGGGGTCACCTGGAGCAGGTGCTCACCCGGCAGCGGGCGGGGCTCACGCAGTACCGCAGCCGGTTGGAGCGTCTGGAGGGGCAGCTCGGCGCGCTGTTCTTCGTCGGTGACTCGCTCGCCGGCGTGGAGATCGCGCCCGACCCGGAGTACTTCGCCGACGTGTGGGCCGCGCTTGCCTGCTTCGCCTACGGGCCGGCCGCGTGGTTCAGCGCGGAGCCGGCCGGCGACGACACGCCGCTGGCCGGGGACAGCGTCGACGGGCTGCGGGCCGCGCTCGCCGCCCGCCGCGGCGCACGTGCCGACGAGGTCCGCGGCTGGCTCGCGGCGGCGCCGTGGGTGCCGGGTGAGTTGGTGGAGGAGGAGCGGTACCTCGACCTGCGGCTCTCCACGGTGGACGGCGGCGCGGTCGCCGGTCAGGTCGTCACCGACGGCTCGCGGCTCGTGTACGCGTCCCTGTTCGCCGCGGCCGGGTAAATGCTTTGACCGCCGGTGACCGCGGCGGTTGAATGGAGGACATGCGGGACTGAGCCAGGCCCGGCGGTAGCCCCTCCGATTCCACATCGGGGTCATAACGGAATTGCGCTAGCACGCGATGGAACCGCTCAAATATCGCCACGGCGCTGGCCGCCTGCCCGCAACGACGAGTCGAGCCCCGGTCCGATGTGACCGGGGCTCGGTTCACTTGAGGCGCTCGTTGAGGCTCTCCACGAACTCGAGGACGCCCGGCGGGCCGTCGACGATGAGGTCGGCCCGCTCCGCCAGCCGCGGTACCTCGTCCGAGCCGCTGCACACCTTGAGCCCGAAGACACCTGTCTCGCGGAGCCGCTCCACGGCGTCGAACGCGGCCAGGTCGCCGAGGTCGTCACCGAAGTACGCCACCGCCCGGACCCGATGCTCGGCCACGACCGACTCCAGCGCGTGCCCCTTGTCGATCCCCGGCGGCCGCAGCTCCAGGACCATCCGCCCCGGCTCGACCGCCAGCCCGTGCCGCGCCGCCACCGCGTTGAGCGGCTCGCGCAGCGCCGCAAACGCCTCCTGCGGCGCGTCGGCCCGGCGGGTGTGCACGGCCACCGACATCGCCTTGTCCTCGATCGACACCCCGCCGAACCCGGCCGCGTCGAGCAGCGCCGGCAACTCCGCCCGCGCCGCCGCCACGCCCGCCGGGACCGGCTCGGAGACGACCGAGCGCGACGCCCAGTCCCACCGCTGCATGCCGTAGACGCCGTAGATCGAGAAATGCTCGAGCGCGGCCAGCTCGCCGAGGTCGCCGAGCCGCAGCACGTCCGCCACCGGCCGCCCGGTGATGATCGAGACCGACCCCACCAGCTCGGCGAGGCGGCCGAGCGCGGCCACCACACCCGGATAGGGCCGGGAGGAGCCCGGGTCCGCCACGATCGGCGACAGCACGCCGTCGAAGTCGAACGCCAGCGACGCCTCCTGGGGTTGCTCCAGGATCGCGGTGAGCCCGGCGGCGCCGGCCTCCGATTCGGGGGTCCTCAGCACCATGAGCGCCAGGTTACCGGAGGAATGTGTCAGACTCCGGCCGGCCGTTCATGTTCCGGCCGGAACCGCGATCGTGACCGCGGCCGCGACCGCCTCGGCCTCCAGGCGCTTGACCCGTTTCCGGGCGCCGCCGTCCAGCTCCAGGAGCACCGGCTCGGCGAACTCGGCGTACACCCGGGAGGCACTGCCCATCTTCACGAACCGCGAACGGTCGGTGCGCCCGGTCGCCATGGTGCCAATCGTGCGCGCCCACTGCAGCGCCCCGCGGGCCGTGGTGACGCCCACCTCGAGCCGGCCGTCGAACGGGCTCGCGTCGTCGAACGCCTTGATGCCGCCCGAGATGGTCCCGATATTACCCATGAGCAGGCACGTCGCCGGGCCCTCGAACCACGGCTCGTCGTCGAGGTGCACGATCGTGTGCACCGGCGCGTCGCCGACGTGCCGCAGCGCCGTGCGCCAGTAGGCGAGGCGCCCGGCCCGCCGCTTCATGCCCCGGTCGGCGTCCTCGATCATCGCCGCGTCGAAGCCGGCTCCGGCCATGACCGCGAAGTGCTCGCCGTCGACTTTCCCGAGGTCGTACCGCCGCCGCTCACCCTCCAGCCCGATCTGCACCGCGGCCCGGATGTCGCGCGGGATGCGCAGGGCGGACGCGAAGAGGTTCGCGGTCCCGGCCGGCAGGATGGCCAGCGTGACGCCCGTGGCCCCGGCCGCGGCCAGGGTGTCGACGCAGCGCTGCACCATGCCGTCCCCGCCCCACACGAAGATCAGGTCCGCTCCGGCATCAACGGCCTTGCGGACCTGCTTGGGAGCCTTTTTGCTCTTGGGTACCTCCCGCCAGTCGACCTTCCCGGCCCCGGCCCGTTCGAGCTCCGTGCGCAGCCCGGCCAGCCCGGCACCGAACGTCTTCTTCCGGTGCGCCACCACCGCGACCTTCACCGCTGCACCACTCTCACGGCGCCGAGCGTAGCGACGGCATTGACCACGCGCACGCGGAGGTCGCTACGATGGTGCATTGATGGACACGACGGACGACGCCCGCACGCGCATCGACACCACGGTGGCGCATCCGGCGAGGCGGTACAACTACTGGCTCGGCGGCAAGGACCACTTCGCCGCCGACCGCGCCTCCGGTGACGCCATCGCGGCGGCCATGCCCGGCGTCAAGCTCATGGCCGTGGAGAACCGTGCCTTCATGGGCCGCGCGGTGCGCTACCTGGCCGAGCAGGGCATCCGCCAGTTCCTGGACATCGGCACCGGCATCCCGGCCCCGAACAACACGCACGAGATCGCCCAGTCGGTCGACCCGTCCAGCCGCGTCGTCTACGTCGACAACGACCCGATCGTCCTGACCCACGCGCGCGCCCTGCTGACGAGCGCGCCGGGGGGCGCGAACGCGTACATCGACGGCGACCTGCGCGACCCCGAGGCGATCCTGGCCCACCCGGACCTCCCGGCCACCCTGGACCTGTCCCGCCCGGTCGCCCTGCTGCTCGTCGCGGTGCTGCACTTCATCCGCGAGGACGAGCACCCGGAACGCATCATCGAGACCCTCACGGCCGCCCTGGCCCCCGGCAGCTACCTGGTCGCCTCCCACGCCACCTGGGAATACCTGCCCGCCGAGGTCATCGCCGCCCTCACCCGCAACAACACCGACGGCCGCTTCCAGGCCCGCACCGGCGCCCGCTTCGCCGAGCTCCTCGCCCCCTTCGACCTGGTCGAGCCCGGCATCGAGTCGGTCGCCTACTGGCACGCCGACGACGTCCCGGGGCCCCGCCCGTCAGCCGAAGAGGTCGCCTGCTTCGGAGCCGTCGCCCGCATCCGCTGACCACTGCGGCGCTCCGCCGACGCCGGCCGCCAGGATCCGCCCGGGCCCGGTGATCCGGCCGCGGTCTCCCGGCGGCTCCACCGCGGACCGGAAACCGCGTGATCACCAGGCGTTCAGCGCGGGAGCTGCTGGAGGATGATGCGGGCCATCTCCGTGACAAGGGTGCGGTCCTCGGTGTGGGCGAACTCCATCACCGGCGCCGAGTTGCGGCCGCAGACCGCGGCGGTGTAGCGGGGCGCCACCACCACCAGGGCGCACTCCTCGACCGGCGCGTTGCCGCCCAGCGCGAACCGCACCCCCGGCCCCACCGACGCCGGGTGCAGCGGTGCGACAAGGCCCACGAACGCGGCCCGCCCGGCCAGATGGGTGAGCGAGGGCAGCCACGAGCGGGCGGTGTCCGCGTCGGTGCAGCGGGCCAGGACGACGGCGTCGTCGCCGGCCCGGCGCAGGACGTGCTCCAGGTGGGCGGCGAAGAGCTCGGCCGTCGCCGGGCGGGAGCGGCCCCGGCGGGCGGCGGCCTCGAAGGGGGTGCCCGCCGGCAGGTGGTGGCCGGGGCGGGAGGAGCGCAGGGCGCCGGGCGCGGATGTGAACGTCTGGCCCGGCAGCGGCGCCGGGCCGCCGAACAGCAGCCCCTGGCCCCAGTGGGCGCCGAGCGCGCGGGCGTTGGCCAGGTCCTGCGGGGTCTCGATGCCCTCGGCGACGATCGTGGCGCCCGTCTGCTCGGCGACGGCGTTGACGGCGGCCACCAGCTCGACGGTGCGGGGGGCGTGCGGGTCCCGCAGGAGCTGGAGGTCGAGCTTGACGACCTCGGGCTCCAGCAGCGGCAGGAACGCCAGGGACATCGGGTCGGCGCCCACGTCGTCAAGGGCCAGGCAGTGGCCGTGGGACTGGACCGCGGCGGCCAGCTGGAGGAGGGCGGCGGGGTGGGTCGAGAGGGCGCGCTCGGTGTACTCCAGGACCATCCGGAACGGCGCGTTGGCCATCAGGTGGTGCAGGCGCTCGGAGAGGGGCAGGTCGACGACGGCCGGCTCGGCGTTGACGAAGAGCAGCGGCACGTCGAAGGCGGCCGCGGTCTCCAGGGCGCGCTCGGCGCACAGCGTGTCGAGGTCGGCCAGGCGGCCGGCGGACTCGGCGGCGGCGAACAGCTCGCGGGCCCGCCACAGCGGGGAGCCGACCGGGCCGCGGGCGAGGGCCTCGACGCCGACCGGGTGCAGGTCGCGCAGCTCGACGATCGGCTGGAACAGCGGCTCGACGGCCCGCTCGGCCAGGATGCGCTCGATCGTCCAGCTGGACTCGCGCAGCGCCAGCTCCAGCACGGCCGCCCGGGTGCCGGCGGCGCCGCCGAACGGATCGAGCATCCCCAACGGCGTGACCTCGACGGTGTCGTCCTCGAGGCCTACCGCTGCGGCATCGGTACGGCGGGCGCGCAGGACGTTGCGGGAGGCGAGCGTGCGCGTGACGCGGGAGCGGAACGATGACGGGCGCAGGGACGCCTGTGCCGGAATCGACACGGAGGGTGAAGGGGCGGTTGCCGCGGGAGGAACACTCGGCCGGTCCTGGGCCTGCATGCCAACCTCCCGGCTCGACACTGCCATGTGCCCCCACCGCACACCTTATGCCCTGATCCGGCACCGAACCAGCCGCGCAGGTCAGAGGCAGATCATTGTAAACATCGAACGGGGTGAAGATCACGCAGCGACCCCGGGCGGGTGAGCCCGGGGTCGCTGCGGGAGAGCGCGATCAGGCCGTGGCCGCGATGACCTCGACGGACTTGGTATCGGCGTTGATGGCAGTTGTCGAGTACGAGCAGTCACGGAGCCGCTTCTGCGAGTACAGCTGCGTCTGGTCGGAGTAGTTGGGCGAGGAGCGGTCCCCGGACTCGCTGTAGGTGAGGATGCACTTCGCCGACGGGCCGCTGCTGGTGTAGGCAAGCGTCAGCAGGAAGCTGGTGCCGTAGTTGACGACGTAGCCCTTGTCGGTGAGGTCGCTGCCCGGCACGAACGTCCCCGGGTCCATGAACGGCTCCAGTGACGTGCCCGGCGCGGGCTGGTACTGCGCCATGTTCGCGATGCCGAGGTTCTCGGTGGAGCCGGGCACCGGGATCTTCACGCCGTTCTTGATCGTGTACTGCACCTGCGACATCTGGACGTTGAGCGGCAGCCCGACCGCCCGCATTCGCTGCATGCCGCGGGCCAGGCCGGCCAGGATCCCGTCCGGCGAGGCCGGCGCCCCACGGGGGGTCCGGGTGGGGTCGGCCGGGTTGAACGGCACCCCGAAGAGCGGGCCGGCCTCGTTGAGCGCGTCCGGGTTGGCCGCGACGACCGCGCCGATGGTCTCGCGCCACAGCACGGCACCCCGGCTGGCCAGCTCCATCTGCTTGTCCCAGGCGGCCAGCACGGCACACCCGGGGGCGATGTCGACAGCGGTGCCGTCGACGACGACCGGCGTGTGCCCGCGGGCCTGGCAGGCCGAGACGGTGTACGCGGCCAGCTGCGAGGCCGTGTACGTGTCGCCGGACAGGATCGTCGGGCCCAGGTCGGCCAGGGCGAACTTGGCCTGGCTGTTGATCAGTTTGGCGTTCTGCCGGGTGCGCACGGTGAGCGGCGTGCCCTCCGGACCCTGCAGCGGCGTGAAGCCGGTCAGGAACTGGTTGGCGTTCGGCACCCAGTGGCTGTCGTTGGAGTTGAACACGTAGTCGCGGCGGGTCAGCTGCGGCTGCCGGGCGAACGGGACCAGGCCCGGCGAGCGGGCGCCCGGCTCGTTGACCCAGGCGTTGGCGCTGTTGCTGCCGTCGAGGAGGTTGAGCGGGTTGCTCGCCCACTCCGCGATCGAGGCCGGCGAGAGGTTCGGCGTCGGCGAGGAGTCGGTGTAGAACGCGTTGCCGGCCGAGTCCGTGGCGATCGTGTTGACCCACGGGATGCCCTGGTTGGCCGCGATGGCGTTCTTCAGGCCGTTGGTGTCGGTGGCCCGGGCCATGGCCAGCCAGGTCGGGATGAGCTTGTCGTTGTCGATGTTCGCATCGCGGTAGGTGATCGCGGAGAACTCGTTCCAGCCCAGCGACGGATCGATCGCGGAGAGGTCGAGCACCGGGCCGTAGCGCGTCGAGTACATGGTGCGGGTGACGTCGGCCAGGGACCCGTTGGGCTGCTTGACCTTGAGCGTGACGGTCTTGCCGTTCATCGCCTCGGGGACGCCGTCGACGGTGTACTTCGTCGGCTGCCCCGGCACCAGGTTCACCGAGTAGAACGTGTAGCGGGCGCCGGCCGCGACCGTGTGCGTCCACGCGACCTTGTCGGTGAAGCCGATCTGCACGCCGGGGAGGCCGCCGAGGCTCGCGCCGTACACGTTGAGGCTGCTGCCCACCGTGAGCTGCGACTCCCAGAAGCGCAGCTCGCCCTCCCACGGGAAGTGCGGGTTGCCGATGAGCATGCCCTTGCCGGTCTGCGACTTGTCCGCGCCGAGCGCCCAGCCGTTGCTGGAGACGGCCCGGCTCTGCTCGGTGAGCCGGTCGACGTCGGCCTTCACCTGCTGCTTCGACACCGCGAGCGCGGCGGTCGACGGCGGCGTCGCGGCGGCGATCGGGAAGATCAGCGCGCCGCCGCTGGCCAGCAGCGCGATGTCGCGGTCGTACGCGAGCAGGTCCACGGCCGTGATGGGCTTGACCCACGCCTGGCCGGCGCACCAGCCCGGCACTCTGGCCGCGCCCTTGGTGGCGAGGAAGGCGTTGTAGCCGCGCACGAAGCCGTTGACCATGTCCCGGGTGTCGCCGGTCATGGTGGCCGCCTGCGCCTGGGCCCGCTCGATCAGGCCGAGGTTGGCGTAGGCGAAGTCGGTGGCGAGGTTGGCGTCGCCGGGGCCGGGCCCGAAGTAGCGGGAGCGCTCGCTGCGGACCTTGACGATCTGGTCGGCGAGGTCGCAGAAGCGGTCCTCGGCGTAGGCCCACGCCTGCCCGAAGGCGACCGAGCCGATGGTGGAGGCGGTGATGTGGGGCACCCCGTAGGAGGTGCGCTTGATGACGGCGGCGTACCCGCCGGCGGCGACCTGATCGGCGGCCGCGAGGGCCGGATTGGCGCTGACGGCGACGACGGCGGTGGATAACAGCGCCGCGGCGGCGAGCGCAGTGACGACCCGGCGGGTTCCGGACACGATTCCTCCGTTGGGAGACGCATCGGCGAAACGTGGAAGTTCGTAGGAAACAGAACTGAGCGCGTCACCCACAGTACGCAGCGTCATCACTGGTTTCAATGGCCACACCCGTTACACAACGCTGCACCGGAGCATCGAAGCCGTTGAATCTTGACGCATACACTGTGGTATATGCGCCGGTGCTGCCGAGATACACCTGATCACCGGCGCGAAGATCCGCCGACAATTCGACGTCGAACATGATCGTGTCCTGGCTGTCGCACGTCGGGCCGGTCAGGTGGAACCGGTCGCGGGTCGCGCTGCCGCGCGAGTCGGAGACGGGAAACCGCAGCTGGTTGCCGGTTTCGAGGCTCTCCATGAGCCCGTTGAACGCGCCGACGTCGAGGTGCGCCCAGCGCCGCCCGCCCCGCACGGCGGTGCCGATCACGGTCGCCTGCAGCCGGCCGGCCTCCGCGACGAGGGCCCGGCCGGGTTCGCAGACGGCCGCCACCGGATACGGAAGATCGCGCAGCGCGGCCCCGATCGTGGCGCCGTAGTCGGCCAGCGGCGGGATTTTGCCGGCGTACTTCGCGGGAAATCCGCCGCCGAGGTTCACCATTTGCAAGAAGAGATCTTCGGCCGCCAATTTAGACATCAGGTACCCCACGGCCCGCAGCGGCGCCCGCCAGGCGTGGGGCAGCAGCATCTGCGAGCCGACGTGGAAGGCCGCGCCGTAGGGGATCAGCCCGCGCTCGCGGGCGGCCAGCAGCAGCGTGACGGCCTGATCGGCGTCGATGCCGAACTTGCCCTCGCTGGGCACCCCGCTGCGGATCTGGTGCGCGGCCAGCCGCACCACGACTGCCGCACCGGGCGCGGCGACGGCGAGCTTGTCCAGCTCGTCCTCGGAGTCCACGGCGAAGCGCCAGACGCCGGCCGCGTGCTGGCGGGCGATGTGCGGCAGCGGCTTGACCGGGTTGCTGGACAGCACGTGCGCCGGGTCGACCCCGATCGCGACCAGGGCGTCGAGCTCCCCGGCCGACGCGATCTCGAAGCGGCTCCCGAGCGCGTGCAGCAGCGCCAGGATCTCCGGATGGGGATTGCACTTCATCGCGTAGTGCACCGCCACGCCGGGCAGCGCGGCACTCAGCTCGCGGTACGCGGCAGCGATCCGGTCAAGATCGATGACCAGCTCGGCGGGCGGCGGGAAGGCGTCGAGGCGGTCCATGGACCCTCCCGAAGATCGCGGATGGCGACGGAATGAAGTCACCATATTGCACTCGGTGACTCTTGGACTACTCTCAATACACCATCGATCGAAAAATGTTGATCGACTTTTGGGTAACGGCCAAACCACGTGCCCAGCCGACGGCGATCGGAGTGCTCGACATGAACGTCAAGATTGTCGATCTGGTGCAGGGCGACCTGCGAGAAGAGGCGTGGACACTCTACTCGGAGGCATTCGCCGAGCTCAACGCGCTGGCCGTCCAGCGCCACCTGATGTACCGGCACGAGTTCGACGACGTGATGGACGACCCCAGGGTGCACAAGTACCTGTGCCTCGATGACGACGACACGGTACGGGGGGTCTCGATCTACACCAACCAGCTGGACGCAGTGCCGCTCATCTCGCCGCCGTACTTCCAGCGCCGCTGGCCGGAGCACTTCGCCGACAAGCGCATCTGGTACTGCGGATTCGTGGCCACCCAGGCGGACACCCGGGCGGCCACGGCATTCGGTGAGCTGGTAACCGCGATGTACCTGACCGCAGCGGCGCAGAACGGTCTCATCGCTCTCGACTTCTGCAGCCGAACCGACGAGGTGCGGCGCATGGCTCGCGTCGTTCGCCTGATGCTCCACCGCCTCTCCGGCGACGTGAAAGCCCAGAAGATCGACGAACAGCAGTTCTGGCTCTACGAGTTCCCGGCTGCATAACGCGCACGCGGGCCGCCTTCCCGGTGGCCGACGGCCGGGGTCGAGCTCAGATCCCTGCTACAGCAGCGGTTCCCTCCACATCGGCCATACCGGCGGCCCGTCCGGCAGCAGGATCGGCGGGCGGCTCTGATAGCCGTGCCTCAGGTACAGCTCGCGATTGCGGGGATCGTTGGCCTCCAGATACGCCGGGAGGCCGGCGCGGTCGAGCCGGGCGTGATGCCGGGCCAGCAGCGCGCTGCCGATTCCCAGGTTCTGCCGGTCGGGTCGCACCGCCACGAACGCCAGGTAGTGGTGCGGCCCGAGCGGGTGCTCCGCCTCGAGAGCCGCATCGAGCTCGCAGACCCGGTCGAACGCCGGGCCGGCGACGTCCTTGATGCGGCTCTCGTAGTCCATCGGGGGCGGGATGACGTGCGTCAGCGGAAACCACAGCGCGACGCCGGAAAGTTTCCCGTCGATCGGGTCGACGCTGGCGTACACCTCGCCGTGGTGGACCGCGTGCTCGGCGAAGATCGCGAAGTACTCCGGGCTGGACTGCCGGCGCAGCGCGTCGGCCGGCATCAGCCAGCGCGCGACCGCACCGTCGCTCATCGCCGCGACGAGCACCTCGGTGATCTCCTCGGTGCCGACCGGGTCGATGTCGCGGACGACCACGTCCTGAATGGCGTGCGTCATGTGATCCTCTCCCGAACGAGCCGCGGGGGCTCCTGTCTTAGAGCACGGCCGGTTGACGATGCCGGTTCAGGCCGCATGGTGTGCGACATCGGCGGTGACGCGGTGCGGCCTCGTGGGCCGCCCGAAGACGCTTTCCGCCGCCACGAAGCCCTCGGTGCCGCGGCCGATCCCGGCGTAGGCATCCGGCCGGGAGCCGCGCATGATCGCGGCCCAGCCGATGCCGAAGAGGGCGCAGAGCGCGTAGATGGTCGAGAACAGCCAGTTGAACGGCGAGTCGTCGTCGACCTGGAGCAGGTCGCCGAGGCCGATCACGGTGGCCAGCAGCACGAAGGTCAGCAGCAGGAACGCCAGCAGCGGCGCGATGCGGGCCCGCCAGACGTTCTCCCGGCGCCGGTTGCGCAGGAAGAAGCCGACCACCGCGGCCGACGTGGCCCACATCAGCATCAGCACGCCGAGTCCACCGGCCACCGTCATCCACGCGAACAGGTGGACGAGCGGGTCCGTTTTCGTCACGAAGTACAGAATCAGCACGATGAGCGCAATCACGCTCTGGGTCACCGAGCCCGCGATCGGGGCGCCGGTGCGGGGGTGCGCGGAGCCGTAGATCCGCGGGAGCACCCGCTCGCGGCCGAGCGCGAACTGATAGCGGGTCACCGAGGTGTGGAAGGCCAGCATCGCGGCGAACACGCTGGTGAGGAACAGGATGTAGCCGATGTTGACGAGCGCCTCGGGCACGTAGGGCGTGACCAGGTTGAATACCAGGTTGGTGGTGTCGGCCTGGGCGGCGCCGACGATGTCGCCGGCGTTCGTCGACATGGCGAACGCCGAAACGCCGCAGAGCAGCCCCGGCAGGAACACGGCCCAGTGGGTGGCCCGGCCGATGGTCTTCTTCGGGTCCTTGGCCTCCTCCGAGAGCACGACAGTGGCCTCGAAGCCGACGAAGCCCGCGATCGCCAGCACCAGCATCGCGACCACCTCGGGGGTGGCCAGCTGCTGCGGGTTCAGCGGGCCGAAGTCGACCTTGCCGCCGTGCGGGTGGGCCAGCATCACGAAGTCGTAGATCAGCACGATCGCGATCTCGACGGTGAGCAGGACCGCGAGGACCTTGCCGCTCAGGTCGACCCAGAGCACGCCGAGGATGGCGACCAGGAACCAGCCGACGAGCGAGCAGACGAACCAGCTCACGGTGACCCCGCTGGCCGCGAGAATGCTCGCCGCCACCACCCCGAACAGGCCCAGCAGGCCGATCTGCATGGCCGCGTAGGCGGGCAGCGCGATGAACGCGGCGGCCACGCCGATCATCCGGCCGAGGCCGTGGCTGATGTAGCTGTAGAAGGCGCCGGAGTTGACGATGTGGCGGCTCATGGCCACGAACCCGACGGTGAACAGGGACAGGATCAGGGCGGCCACGAAGTAGACAAGCGGGACGGCGGTGTTGCCGACGACGGCGTAGATCGTCGAGATCGAGCCCAGGATGACCGTCAGGGGTGCGGCGCCGGCGACGCCGAAGAACACCACTGACGGCACGCCGAGCCGGTTGTTGGCCAGCCCGCGCGCGACGATGTCGGGCCCGGTCATGGTCGTACGCGCCATGGTTCGTCTCTCCTCACGCGGGCCTGCCGGGCCCGTGGTGGTGCGGCGGACTTACCGGCGGCCGGCGGCGAGGGCGGAGCCCACGGCGGCCTCGGTGTACTGCACGAGCTGGACGAGGTCGTCGGGAAGGGAGCTGAGGATGCCGGGCATGGCCTGCATGCAGTCCCGCTGCTGCTGCGGGCTGAAGAACACGTAGCGGGTCAGGCCGGTCGCCACGACGAGCGCGACGAGCACCCGGTCCGAGAGGTTCATCGAGCGCCGCCGGCCCAGAGCCTCGGCCAGGCGGATCGACTCCCAGGCCGCGGCGTTGCGCTGGTCCGGGTTGACGGGCATGTAGAGCGTCTGGGCGCCCAGGAGCTTCCGCTTCGTCACCGGCTCGACCACCCCGGCCCGCAGGAGCCGCTCACCGACCTGGTCGGCCGCGTCCTGGGAGAGGTAGGCCAGCCAGGTGCGGATCTCCTTGTGCTGCGGCTGGGCGACGAGAAGGTCGAGCAGCGTATGGCAGAGGGAGTCGCCCGGCGGCTCGTGGCTGACGACGTAGAGGTCGCCGGTCATGGCCCGGAGGCGTCCGAAGAGCATGAGCTCGCCGAGCAGCCCCGCCGCGAGCCCGAGGCCGGTTGCCCTTGGGTGCAGCCGGGTGCGTCCGGTCCGATCGTCGTGGGCAATCAGGTAGTAGCTGTTGGCCAGCACTGCGAATCACGCTCCCCGGCACTAGGCAAAAGGAGATCATGAATGAATGGAGGTTCATCCTCGATGTCCCCAGCATCATGTACCAAGCACTACGCGTAGTGCAACGAGTACTAGACTCGGAGTATGAGCCCACCACCAATTGCATAGGATCGCGGACGTGCAGACCGACACCACCAGAACGCCCGAAGAGGGACCGGTGGCGCTCGACGAGGGGCCTACACTTCGCCGTCGACGCCTGGCCGCCGAGTTGAAAAAGTGCCGCGAAGAAGCCGGCTTCACCCAGGAGGCCGTGTCCCGCCAGTTCGAGTGGCACTCCGCCAAGGTCACCCGCATCGAGAACGCGCGGGTCCCGGTCACCCCCCGGGACGTCAACGACCTCCTGACGCTGTACGGCGTGGCCGACAGCGACTACCGCGACGCCCTCATGACCCTGTCCCGGCTGGCCCGCCAGCGCGGCTGGTGGACGGACTACAAGGACGTGATGCGGCCGGGCAACTTCGTGGGCATGGAGGCCGACGCCTCCTCGGCCAAGGTCTGGGAGCCGATCGTGCTGCCCGGGCTGCTGCAGAGCGAGGCGTACATGCGCGCGCTCATCGACACCGGCCGCAGCCACGATCCGCAGGAGGCCAACGATCGCCGCGTCGAGCTGCGAAAGACCAGGCAGCGCCGCCTGACCGGGGCTTCCCCGCTAAACTTCTGGGCGATCGTCGACGAGGCAGTGGTCCGCCGGCTCATCGGTGGCCCGGAAGTCATGCGTGAGCAGTGGCAACGGCTGATCGACGCTGCTCAACTGCCAAACGTCACGCTGCAGGTGCTGCCCTATGACGCCGGTCAACACGCGTTCCTGGGCGGTTCGGTCGCACTGCTGGAGTTCCCCGACGTCGCCCACTTGGACGTCGTCTACCTCGAAGGACTTGCCGGGGACTACTACGAGGAGCAGCCTGCAGAGGTCAAGCGTTACCGGGTCGAATTCGAGCGCCTCAGCACGAGAGCACTCACGGAGGAGGAGTCGGTCGGCATGATCAAGCGCCTGCTCGACGACCTCTGACGGCTGGGGAATTCCGCCGGGGAGGGAGGTGCTATGCATGGCAACGCATTTTCAGAACGCAGCCTGGCGTAAAAGCAGCCGCAGCAACGGAAACGGCGGCGCAAATTGCGTGGAGGTCGCGGTCGTCTCCCGAGAAATCGGGGTCCGCGACAGCAAGAATCCCACGGGGCCCGTATTGACATTTACGGCCGTGGATTGGGCGTCGTTCGTGGACGGCACGAAGCTCGGTAGCTTCGACTCCGCCCACTAACGACGTGCTACATCGGTGCCGGTGCTGCGAACACCGTCATCGAGTTGTGTGGCACGAGATCGTGCCATGTTCGAACCGGTACGCCTGACGGCGCGTTAACGGAGGGCCGGTGCGCTAGCATCGGTCCTCCACAATTGGCTTCATCGATGCTATTGCTTATCCCGGCCCCTGCCCAGCACGCCGTTTTGCAGCATCTGCGATTTCTACCCAACCACCACCGGACGGGTCGCTCAGGGGTAAGGACCGACGAGCCGGACACCACTCCCATACGGTGATGCCCGGTATATGGGCATTGGGCGGGCGTCGACAACTGTCACATCGATCCGTGAGACTGCTGCGGTGGAGTCGAAGATCGCCTTCGGGGGCGCGCGGTCGGGGACGGGGCCCGCGACCTGGGGCCAGAGCGCGATCTGGGACGTGGTGCGCAACCTGGGCGACGACGCCGCGCGGTACAACGTCGGCGGCGGCCTGCCGATCGACCCGCCGCTGCCGCCCGACCACCTGGCCGGCCTGGTGCGCACCCTGCTGCTGCGGCACGACTCGCTGCGCACGACCCTGCGCCGCGACGGCGAGCGCCTCGAGCAGGTCGTGGCCGCGGCCGGGGCGGTGCCGCTGCACGCCCGCGAGTGCGGGCCGGCCGACGTCGTCGAGACCGCCTACGCCCTCTACCCCGAGCTGCAGGCGCTGCCGTTCGACGCCGAGCGGGAGCTGCCGGTGCGGGTGGGGGTCGTCACGAGCGGCGGGCTGGTGCGGTACCTCATCCTGTCGCTGTCCCACACCGCCTCCGACGGCTGGGGCCTGCGCAACCTCCTGGCCGACGCCGCCGCCCTGGTCGCCGGGCGGCCCCTCGCCGCCGGCGAGCGGCTGCAGCCCCTGGAGGAGGCCGCGCTGCAGACGTCGCCGCAGGGCCGCCGCCGCGACGCCGCCGCCCGCCGCGCGTGGCTGGACCGGCTGCGCCGCGGCCCGGCCAGCCAGTTCCCGGCCCGCGCCGGGCGCCCGCCGGCCGCCGCGTTCCCCAACGCCGTGCTCAACTCCCCCGCCCTCGGCCTCGCCCTGGACCGGGTCGCGGCCGATCTGGAGGTCCATCAGAGCGCGGTCCTGCTCGCCGCCGCGGCCGGCGCGGCCGGCGCGCTGGGCGGGGCGCCGGACGCGGTGTTCCAGGTCGTGGTCAACAACCGGTTCCGGCCCGGGATGGCGGGCGCGGTGAACACGATCGCGCAGGAGGGCCTGCTGCTGCTGCCCGGCTCCGCGGCGGGCTTCCCGGACCTGGTCCGGCGCACGTTCGGCGCGGCCCTGTCGGCGCAGCGGCACGCCTACTACGACAAGCTCGCCCTCGCCCGGGACATCGCGGGGCTCGATGCGCCCGCCGACCACTCCTGCTTCGTCAACGACGTCCGCGGGCTGATGCCGATCCTCGGGTACGCCCGCCCGGCCGCCGAGCCCCTTGCCGCCGCCCGGGAGCGCACCACGCTCAGCTGGCCGGTCGAGCACGCACCGCGGCGCGACACCACGTTCGCCCTGGACGTCCAGGACGCGCCGGGCAGCCTGGAGCTGGCCCTGACCGCCGACGCCGCGGTACTGCCCCGCCCCGACATGGAGCGCTTCCTCTACGGCATCGAGGACCTCATCGTGAGCCACGCCCTCGCACTGGTGTGACTAGGCCTGTTGCCGGCGGACGTCCATGAGGTGGTGCTCGCCCTCATGGAGGGTGTGCTGCCCCAGCCAGAGCATGGTGCGGGCGACCGGCCGCGGCCACGGGTAGAGCCCGGTGCGCGCGAGTTCGGCCGGGCCCAGCGCGGCGAACGCGGTGGCGAGGACGTCCGCGGCGGCCCCGAGCGCGGCGAGCACGGCGGCCGGGTCCTGCCGGTTGTACGCGGCGGTCACGACGAGCTCGTCGCGGCCCATCGGCGCGAACTGCGGGGCGTCGGTGCGCAGCGCCAGGTCCAGCCGCTCACCCTGCACCCGCAGCACGTCGCGCAGGTGGCAGGTGTATTCGAGCGCCGACCACACGTCCGGAGCGGGCCGCAGGCGGATGTCGGGCACCCCGGCGAGCGCCTCCGTGTAGCGCTGCGCCAGCCCGCGCAGCCGCGGCGGTATCTCCTCCGGCCCGGCGACGTAGCCGAAGCCGCACTCCGCGCACTCATCCACGGCGGCCACGCTACCGGCCGGCCCGGCGGACGCTCACGTCCAATACCGCGACGGTGGACCGGCCGCCACCATGGCGCAGCGCACGACCACCGACGCCGGGCCCGCGCCCCCGCCGGGCCGATACCGGGAAATCCCCAGCTATCGGGTATTTGCGGAAACCGAAGCGCAGCCTTAGGTCTATGCTCCACAATCGGCCCCGACCCAGCCGAAGACCTTCGTGGAGGCGCTGTCCAGCATGACGGCTTTCGCCATCGACCACCGTGCCGCCCGGCTGACCGGCGCCCGCCGGCCGCTGCACGTTCGCCAGCGGTGCCGCCTGCTCTTCCTCAACATGCAGGAGCAGGGCCCGCTCCGGGAGATGGGCCTGACGCCGTACCGCGACTGGATCGCCGAGGTCACCCGCCTGGACCCGGACCAGATCCACTGCATCAACGTCGCCGACGGCGAGGCGCTGCCGGACACGATCGAGGCCCACGGGGTCATCGGCAGCGGCTCCGGACACTCCTCCTACGAGGAGCTGCCGTGGATCCGCCGCACGAAGGAGTTCCTGGCCGCGGTCCAGCGCCGCGGCGTGCCCGAGCTGCACATCTGCTGGTCGCACCAGGCCAAGGCCGAGGTCGTCGGGGCCATCTCCAAGGTCGGCCACCAGGGCCGCCGGTTCGGCATCGACCGCCTGAGGCTCACCCCGGCCGGCCGCCAGGACCCGCTGTTCCGCGGCCTGCCCGACGAGTTCGACACGTTCACGTCCCACGTCGACGTGGTCTACGACGTGCCCGCGGTCAGCGAGTTCGGCCCGGTGACCGAGCTCGCCCACGGCGCCTACCGCAACGAGGCCCTGGCCATCGGCGCGACCGCCCGCACCCTGCAGTTCCACCCGGAGATGACCTCCGGTGTGGTCGCCGCCCTGGCCAAGGTCCGCCGCAGGCAGCTCATCGCCGAGGGCCAGCTGGGGCCGTCGGACGCCGACTACGCGGCCTTCCTGGAGTCCCTGGACTGGGCCGACGCCGGCATCCGCGCCCGCATGCGCACGCTGCTGGACAACTGGCTGCGCTACTACGTCGGCCCGGCCCTGTCCCCGCCCGCCCCGGCGTCCCTGCACCGGCTCGCATAGCCCCGGCCCGGCGCCCTCGGACGCCCGGGTAGCGTGGCGCCGCGGCCGCGACGGATCATGGAGCGCGCCGCGGATGGACCGAGCGAGGTGGGGGCGCAGTGGTGAACGTCGGAGCCGGTGAGGTACTGATCCGGGCGGAGGCGGCCGGGGTCGGGGTCGGGCTGCTGCGCAACCGCGAGCAGCCGGCGCCCGGCGGCGAGGTCGTCGGGCGGGTCGAGGCGGTCGGCGCCGGGGTCGACGGGATCGCGGCCGGCGATCGGGTCGGCGGGGTCGTGTTCTCGGGGGCGTACTCGCCGCTGGTGATCGGGCGGCCCGGGCTCGTCAACCCGATCCCCGAGGAGCCCGACGCCGCCGCGGCGGTCGCGGTCGTGCGGGGTGGGCTCGTCGCGCTCGGTGCGCTGCACGCCGGGCGGGCGGTCGACGGCGAGTCGGTGCTCGTCACCGCCGCGGCCAGCGGGGTCGGGCACCTGGCGGTGCAGCTGGCCCGGGCGCTCGGGGCGGCCCGGGTGGTGGCCGCGGCCGGGTCCGCGGGCAAGCGGGCGTTCGCGCAGGAGTGCGGGGCCGACGAGTTCGTGACGTACGCCGACGCCGGCTGGGGCGAGCCGGTCGACCTCGTCCTCGACGGCGTGGGCGGCGAGCTCGTGCAGCGGGGCGTCGACGCGCTGCGGCCGTTCGGGCGGCTGGTGTCGTTCAGCGCCGAGGGCGGTGCCGTCGACGCGGGGTCGCTGCTGGGCGGCGGACGTACGATCACCGGCTTTGCGGTTGGTCTGTGGAGCCGGGCGCGGCCCGAGGACGTCGACGCCTGGCGGCAACGGCTGTGGGCGTTGCTGGCCGACAAGCGGATCGCGCCCCGGTACACCGAGTTTCCGGTCGCCGACCTGGACCGCGCCCTCGACCTCGTGGCCGCCCGCGCCAACCTGGGGCGGGTCGTCGTGCGCTTCGAGTGAGCCGCGGGCCGGCAGTGATCGGCAGGCGAGGGGCTAGGCCGGGCGCTCGACCTCGGCGCCGCCCGGGGAGGTCTCGGGCGGGTCGTCGTCCGCCTCGGCTGCGGCGGCGACGCCGGCGACGCGGCGATACGCGATGTTCCACAGTGCGGTGGCCAGGACCACGCCCAGCAGGCCCCACGCCGGCAGCGGGCCGGCGAACCCGGCGGCGGCCGCGCTGACCAGGACGGACGGGACGCCCCAGCCGAGGACCCAGCGCCGGCTGGCCCCGCCGCGGGCGCCCATGACGGTGGCCATCAGGAAGTACATGGCGGCGCCGGTGAACAGCACGATGCGGGTGGACGGCTCGACGTGGCCCTCGGGGTGGGCGGCCAGCGCCCCGAGGCCGGCGGCGATGACGACGATCGAGACAGTGGTCAGGTAGTGGGCCGGGACGGTCAGCCGCAGGGCGAAGACGCGCACGCCGTAGGTCGGGGCGGAGCTCGGCCCGTAGCGCAGCGTGAGCCACCAGAGGGCCGCCAGCAGCCCGAAGCCCAGGAGGACGACCGAGAACAGCGGCCAGTTCCACTGCCCTTCCTCGCCCGCGACATCGGCGGCGGCGTTGACGAGCTGGGCGACTGCCTCGCCCAGCACGATGATGACGAAGAGGCCGAGGCGCTCACCGAGGTGGGGCCGGTCGGGGTTGGCCGCCTGCAGCTGCAGGACCCGGTCCAGCTCGGCTTCGCGGTGCCGGCGGCGCAGGGAGCGCTCGAGCTCCTGGCGCTCCTCCTCCAGCACCGCCTGGGGGTCGCGCGAGCGGGCGACGGAGAAGAAGACGTCCAGGCCGATGCCGAGGATCCACAGGCCGTACCGGATGCGGTCGTCGTGCCAGGACCCGAGCGAGGCGAACCACGGGATGAGCCCGACGGCCTGCTGCACACCCGGCCACTCGGTCATGATGCGGTTGGCGCGGCGCAGCGACTGCCGGGCCAGCACCCGGCAGTAGATGTACGCGATCACGAACGCGTGCACCTCGCCGTGCTCCATGAGCGGGACCGAGGCCGCCATGACGGCGATGCCGAACATGGCCAGGAGCATGGCCCGCTGCCGGGTCCGGTGGCCGGAGACGTTCGCGTAGAGGGTGAACGCCGTCCACACGCTCCACATCGCGTAGTACGCGACCCCGAAGACCAGCACCTTCTCCCAGGTGATGTCCTCGTGCAGCAGGTGCGCGAGCTGAGCGACGGCGGCCACGATGACGAGGTCGAAGAAGAGCTCCAACCAGGTGGCGTGGCGCTCCTCGGTAGCCGGTGCGGACATGATCGACACCCTAATCGACGCCGGTGCCTCCCCGCTCGCCCGCGCGGGCGCCGCCCGGCCCCGGCCCGGCCCTAGTCGACGGTGACGGTCTCCCGCTCGGGCTCCGCCTCGGGCAGGGCGCGTTCGCGCAGGCCGATCCGGGTGTGCAGGCGCTGCAGCGGGCCGGGCGCCCACCAGTTGAAGCGCCCGAGCAGCGTCATGGTCGCCGGCACCAGCAGGCAGCGCACGACCGTCGCGTCGATCACGACAGCGGTGAGCAGGCCGAGCCCGACCTGCTCGATCTGGCCGAGGTCGGCCGCGGCGAAGCAGGCGAACACGATGACCATGAGCAGCGCGGCGGAGGTGATGATCCGGCCCGTGTGTTGCAGGCCGCGGCGCACTGCGGTGTCGGTGTCGTCGCCGCGCTCCACATACTCCTTGATCCGGCCGAGCAGGAACACCTCGTAGTCCATCGACAGGCCGAACGCGAAGGCGAACACGATCACCACCACGAACGGGTCAAGGCCGCCGATCGTCAGCGTGTGCAGGACCCCGGCGCCCCAGCCGTGCTCGAACACGGCGACCATGACGCCGAACGTTGCCCCCAGTGAAACGACATTGGCAAGCACGGCTTTGACGGGTACCACCACAGAGCCGGTCATCGCGAAGAGCAGAATGATCATCGCGATGAGGGTCACCGCGACGGCGGCCGGAAGGTCGTCCACGATCAGGCCGACGAGGTCGACGAGCGTGGCCGCGTCGCCGATCACCCACGACTGCACGCCGGCGGGCCGGTCGGCGCGCAGCCGGTGCACGAGGTCCTTCGCGGCCTGGTCCTGGGCGCCGCCCTTCAGCGTGAGGTCGACGGTCGCGACCCCCGGCCCGGCCGGCTTGGCGGCCTGGACGCCGCCGACCGCGGGGTCGGACGCCCACCTGGCGGCGTACGCGTCGAGGGATCCGGCGTCGGTCCGGGCGACGACCGTGACCACCGGCTTGTAGGTGCGGCCGTAGCGCGCGGCGAGTTCGTCGGCGACCCGGGCCGACTCGATGCTGCGCGGAACGCCCTCGAGCTTCGGCAGCTTGATCGTGGCGCCGAGCAGCGGGGAGCCGGCCGCGAGCAGCAGCAGCGTGGCCCCGAGCGCGACTGGCACCGGGCGGCGCTGGACGAACCGCGAGAGCGCCGCGAAGAAGCCCTGCTCGTCGCCGCGCCGGCGCTGCTTCGCCGACGGCTTGATCCGCTTGTGCAGCGTGCCGATGAGCGCGGCAGTGAAGGTCAGCGCGGCCAGCATCGCCACCACCGCGACCGAGACGCCGCCGACGCCGAGGGCGCTGAGCTGGTGGATCGAGAACGTCAGCAGGCCCGACAGCGCGGCGGCGACGGTGAGCGCGCTGAAGAAGATGGTGCGCCCGGCGGTGGCCCAGGCCCGGCCCACGGCCTCCTCGGGCTCGAACCCGGCGGCGACCTCCTCGCGGTAGCGGGCGACGAGCAGCAGCCCGTAGTCGATCGACAGGCCGAGGCCGAGCAGCGTGACCACCGTGACGACGTTCTGGTCCAGGTCGGTGACCCGGCTGAACAGCCACAGCAGCGGCATGGCGGCGGCCACCGACACCGCGGCGGCGAGCACCGGCAGGCCCGCCGCGACCAGGCCGCCGAACACGAACACGAGCACGATGAGGGTGAGCGGGAACGAGATCAGCTCGGCCCGGCCAAGGTCGGCCTGGGTCGCGCCGCGCAGGTCGGCGTTGATGATCGGGTTGCCGCCGACCTCGACCGTCGCCTGCGGCACCCCGGCCGCGTCCAGGTCCCCGTCCACCCGGTGCAGGCGCGTCCGCAGCGTGTCGAGGACCTTGTCGCGCCCGCCGCGGTCGAGCTTCGCCAGGGTGGCCACGATGAGCAGGCCGCGCTTGTCGGTGGCGAGGTAGGCCGGGGCCAGTTCGGCGCGCACAGAGTATGGGGTGGCCACGGAGGTCACGCCGGTCGCGCCGGCCAGGTCGGCCGCGGCGGCGTCGATCGCGGTGCGGACGGCCGGCGCCTCGGGGTCGACGTTGTCGACCAGGCCGATGACGGTGCCGCTGGAGTCGTTGCCTGTGGCGATCGCGTCCAGGCCGTCGATCGCCTCGACGTGCTTGGGATTGCCGGGGTCGGCGATCGCGCTGAAGACGGGCCCGAACGTGAGCCCGCCCAGCACGACCACGACCAGCCAGACGCCGATGACCGTCCACCGGTGCCGGAAGCAGAACCGGCCTATCCTCGCCACCACGCCGAGCGCCATGCTCGACAGCTTCTCATTGCATTGCGGCGTTCGTGTTTACGGGGCCCAGGGCGGTGCGACGGCCCAGGTGATGTCCGGGACGAAGCTGCCGGTGCTGTCCTGCGCCGCGGTCCCGCCGGGGGTGGCCAGCCACAGCTCGGCGTTGATGTGGCGCAGGTAGGAGCCCGGGAAGTTCCAGGACGCCAGGCGCACGCCGCCGGCACCGGTCTTCGGGCACCAGGTCGCGTCGGCGCGCATCAGGGCGCCACCGTCGTCCGCGCTGATCTTGACCCGGCCGTTCTGGTGGCGCAGGTAATAGGTCGGGTAGTTGCGCGCCTGGAGGCTGTAGCAGCCGCCGGCCAGGCCCGGGACGACCTTCCACGTGGCGTCCTGCTTGAGCAGCGCGTCGCTCGCGGACGAGACCGTCTCGGTGTAGCCCAGACCGTTCTGGTGGCGGGCGTACCGCGTGGTGCAGCAGGCGGTCGTGGCCCGCAGCGAGACGTAGGAGCCGGCCGGGAGCGTGGTCGCGGCCCCGTCGTCGCCGGCCGAGCCGGGCACGGCGGCCAGGGCGGACGCCCAGCGCGCGGCCATCTTGTCGTATCCGCCGCGGTTGGGATGCACCCCGTCGGCGAGGTCGGCCGTGGTGAGCGCGGCGTGCATGTCGACGAAGTGCACCTTGGCGCCCTTGCCGGCGACGATCCCGGGCAGTGTGGCGTTGAACGCGGCGGCGCCGGCCTCCCGCCCGGCGTCGGACAGCGGGATGATCGAGGCGACGAACACCTCGGCGTTCGGCGCGGCCGTGCGCACCTTGTCGACGAGCGCCGAGAGCCGCGCGGGCGCGGTGCCCAGGGCGTAGTTCTGGATCACGTCGTTGGTGCCGAGGTGGATGAGCACGCTGCGCGGGGCGGTGGCGGTGACCCAGGCCGTGGCGTTCGCGTCGACCTCGTCGATCCGCCAGCCCGGGTGTCCCTCGTGGTCGTGGTCGGGCAGGTCGGCCGGCCCGTTGAACTGCGAGCCGACGAAGTCGACCGGGTGCCCGGCGTTCGCGAGCGCGCGCCACAGGTTGATCCGGTATCCGCCCGGCACGTTGAACCCGTCGGTGATCGAGTCGCCGAGCGGCATGACGCGCACGCCGCCGTTCGACTCGGCGTGGGCCGCGGACGGAGCGCTCAGCAGCGCCGCGACGGTGGCGGCCGCCGCGACGAGCACGGTGAGCAGACGACGGTTCCTCGGTCGGCGCATGGCGTGAAGCTATGCGTTCGTTTCATTGTTGTACATGTTTGAATCTTGTGTGATCTTGTAGCGCCGGGTGTGGGTGCGGTATCGTGCCGCTCGGAACTCCGAATTCCGCGCCCTGGATCGACGTCGCAGGTGGGCGCCGGGACCTCGCCCGGATCGCGAGGAGGAGGTGGCGACAGCACTGTCGGCTGCCCACCTTCTGTAGGAGTACCACACCATGCAAATCGGTATCGGCCTGCCCATCAGCGACCCCGCGCGACTGCCCGAGTGGGCCCGCCGCGCCGAGGCGGCCGGGTTCGCCTCCGTCGCGCTGCTGGACCGCCTCGCCTACGACAATCCCGAGCCGCTCGTCGCGCTGTCGGTCCTGGCCGGGGCGACCACCCGGATCCGGCTGCAGACCGAGGTGCTGCTGGCCCCGCTGCGCTCCACGGCCGTCCTGGCCAAGCAGGTCGCCACCCTCGACCGCATGTCGGGCGGCCGGTTCACGCTCGGCGTCGGCGTCGGCGGCCGGGACGACGACCACGCCGCGGCCGGCGTGCCACTGCGACAGCGCGGCGCGCGGATGGACGCGATGCTCACGGACCTGCGCACGATCTGGTCCGGCGCACCCTACCCGGAAACGCCGATCGGCCCGGCGCCCGCCACCCCCGGCGGCCCGCCCCTGCTCATCGGCGGCTTCGCCCCCGCGGCACTCGCCCGGGTGGCCCGCTTCGCCGACGGCTTCCTGTGCGCCGCCCCGCTGCAGTGGGCCGGCGGCCTGGTCCGCACCGTCGAGGACCAGTGGGCGGCCGCCGATCGCCCCGGCCGCCCCCGCCTGGTCTGCCAGATCAACGCGGCGACCCCGGCCACCGCCGAGCAGGCGAGGACGGCCGCGGCGGCGTACTACGCGTTCACCGGCCGCGCGGGCTGGGGCGAACCGATAAGCGACCCGCACCAGCTGGCCGATACAGTGGCCGCCTACGCCGACTTCGGCGCCGACGAGCTGATCCTGTACTGCCACGGCGACGACCCCGACCAGATCGCCCCACTGGCCTCCGCCGCCCGCGCGGGCCGAGACGATGGGTGACGGGTTGTCACGGAGCGCAACCGGGGTAAATGCGAATTAGATTCATCTGTTACGGTGTGAAGAGGACGGAACGGGGGTCGCACCGAACCGCCCCTTTCCCTTGCCGCATAAGGCTTTGCCAGCCCGGGCACGGTTCGATTTTCGGCGTTGCCCGGGCCTGGCGGAGTTCGGCTTTCCGGGCTCGAGTTGCAGGGCTTCGTGGTTGCCGGGCTTCGCAAGTGACAGGGCCCTGATAGTTGTAGGTTCGTCAGGAAGGCAGGCCGGACTCAGCGATGGCGCGTGTCGGGGTGATGCTGCCGCGGGACCTCCCCGCGACTCAGGTGCTGGCCTACGCCCGCGAGGCCGAACGGCTCGGATTCGACGAACTCTGGGTCGTCGAGGACCTGGGCTTCCGCGGCGGCGTGGCCCAGGCCGGCGCGGTCCTCGCGGCAACGGAACGGATCGTGGTCGGCATCGGCATCCTGCCGGCCGGCGCCCGCAACGCCGCGTTCGCCGCGATGGAGCTCGCCACCCTGGCCCAGCTGTTCCCGGCCCGGCTGATCGCCGGCATCGGGCACGGCATGCCGGACTGGATGCGGTCGGTCGGCGTACGCCCGGCCAGCCCGCTCACCCTGCTGCACGAGTTCACGGTCGCCGTGCGCACGCTGCTGCGGGGTGAGCCGGGCCCGCCCGCCGGCCGCTACGTGAACGTGGAGGGCGTCGTCATCGGCGAGGTACCGGCGACGGCGCCCCCGGTCGTGCTCGGCGTGCGCGGGCCGAAGTCGATCGCCGTCGCCGGCGCGGTCGCGGACGGGCTCCTGCTGGCCGAGCCGGCGAACCCGCTGTACGTTGCCGAGTCCGTCAAGCGCCTGACCGGCCCGCCGCCGGAGGTGATCACCAGCGGCTCTCCCTCGCCCGACGTGATCCTCTCCGGCTCGCCCGAGGTGATCACGTACGACGCGGCGGTCGTCGGCGACGATGGTCCGGCCGCCCGCGACCTGGTGCGGCCGGGGCTGGTCTGGATCGGCGAGCCGGACTGGGCCCCGCACCTGGCCCCGCTGCCGATCGCCGCCGCCCTCACCGAGCACCGCCGCGCGTCACCGACCCGCGAGGCGTTCGCGGCGACGATGCCCGACGAGTGGGTGCGGGAGCTGTCCCTCGCGGGAACGGCCGAGGAGGTGCGGGCCCGGATCGCCGCCCGCCACGCCGCCGGCGCCACGAGCTGCGTGCTGATCCCCGCCGAACCCGACCCCCTGCGAAGCCTCTCCCGCCTGGCCGCCGTAATGCCCTGACCGCTATGCAAGGCGGCCGACTATGTACAAGCCGGCCGATCGACCACCGGCCTACCGCTGCACCCGCGCCCCGGCGCCCTTCACCAGCGCCTCGACCTCCTTCAGGCTGGCCATCGACGTATCGCCCGGCGTCGTCATGGCCAGCGCACCGTGCGCGGCGCCGTACTCCACCGCCGTCTTGAGGTCGCCGAACGTCATCAGCCCGTAGATCAGGCCCGACGCAAAGCTGTCACCGCCGCCCACCCGATCCAGAATCTCCAGCGCCGGGCGGTGCGTGGCCTCGGCGAACGCGCCGTCCGCCCACGCGATCGCGCCCCAGTCGTTGACCGTGGCCGTGTGGACGCCGCGCAGCGTGGTCGCGACGACCTGGAAGTTCGGGTACGCCGACACCGCCGAGCCGATCATCGTGCGGAAGTTCGCCGACTCCAGCGCGCCGCCGCCGTGCAGGTCCGTATCGGGGACGGCGAGGCCCAGCGAGGCGGTGAAGTCCTCCTCGTTGCCGATCATCACGTCGATGAGCGGGGCCAGGCGGCGGTTGACCTCGCGGGCGCGTTCCTGGCCGCCGATGGCTTTCCAGAGGCTGGGGCGGTAGTTGAGGTCGTACGAGATGACGGTGCCGTGGCGGCGGGCGGTGGACAGGCACGCCTCGATGACGTCCGGTGTGGTCTCGGACAGCGCGGCGTAGATGCCACCGGTGTGCAGCCAGCGCACGCCCAGGGTGCCGAACAGGTGCTCCCAGTCCACATCGGACGGTTGGAGCTGCCCGGCCGCCGTGTGGCCGCGGTCGGAGACGCCGACGGCGCCGCGGACGCCGAAGCCGCGTTCGGTGAAGTTGAGGCCGTTGCGGGCGGCGCGGCCGATGCCGTCGTACGGGACCCACTTCACGAACGTCGTGTCGACGCCGCCCTGCAGGATCAGGTCCTCCAGCAGGCGGCCGACCTCGTTGTCGGCGAACGCGCTGATCAGCCCGGTGCGCAGGCCGAAGCAGCGGCGCAGGCCGCGGGCCACGTTGTACTCGCCGCCGCCCTCCCACGCGCGGAACTGCCGGGCGGTGCGGATGCGGCCCTCGCCCGGGTCGAGGCGGAGCATGACCTCGCCGAGCGACATCAGGTCGTAGCGGCACTCCCCGGCCGGCCGGACGGTGATCATGACACCCCCGAAGCAGAAGCCGAAGAAGCAGAAACAGCAAGCGCCGCCTTGGTACGGGCGGTCACGCCGTCCCAGTCGCGCGCGGCAAGCAGCTCCGGGGCGACCATCCAGGTGCCGCCGACCGCGAGCACCGACTTGACCCCGAGGTACGAGGCCAGGTTGCCGGTGTTGACGCCGCCGGTCGGGATGAACCGGACGCCGCCGAAAGGCGCCGAAAGGGCCTTCAGCATGGGTACTCCCCCGAGCTGCTCGGCCGGAAAGAACTTCACGATGTCCAGGCCGGCGTCCAGGGCCTGCATGATCTCGGTCGGCGAGGCGGCACCGGGAAAGACCGGCACGCCCCTGGCCTGGGCCCGGGCCACGACCGTCGGGCTGAAGCCGGGGCTGACGATGAACCGGGCGCCCGCGTCCACGGCCCTGTCGACCTGCGCGGCGGTGAGCACGGTACCCGCGCCCACGAGCATCCCGGGCCGCTCGGCCATGGCCTTGATGGCGGCGGCCGCGGCGGCGGTCCGGAACGTCACCTCGGCGCAGCCCAGGCCGCCCGCGACGAGCGCATCGGCCAGGTCGGCGGCGTCGGCGGCGTCCTCGAGCACCACCACGGGGATGATCTTCTTGGCGGCGATGACGTGCGCCAGGTCCGGATCGGCGGCGCTGCGCGCGGACCGGTCCGGGCCGGGGCCCGTACCAACGACGGGGGTTTGTTCAGTATGATGAACGTCGGTCACATCCGTGACCATAGTGCACCGGAGGTCGCGTGACCACTCCCGTGAAGTCCGCCGACCGGACCCTCGACATCCTGGAGGCGCTGGCCACGGCGGGCCCGTCGACGCTGTCCGAGCTGACCCGGCTCCTCGACATCCCCAAGAGCAGCCTGCACGGGATCCTGCGCACGATGACCGCCCGCGGCTGGATCGAGGCGACCGACACCCGCTTCCGGCTCGGGCTGAAGGCGCTGCAGGTCGGTGCGGCGTACCTCGACGCCGACGACACTGTCGGCCTCCTGGCCGGCATCCTCGACGACCTGGCCGCCCGGTTCGGCGAGACCACCCACCTCGGGCGCCTCGACGGCCCCGACATCATCTATGTGGCCAAGCGGGAATCCATTCACCCCCTTCGCCTGTACTCCGCAATAGGCCGACGCCTGCCCGCGCACGCGACAGCCCTCGGCAAAGCATTGCTGGCGACCCGGCCGCCGGCGGAGGTCGACGCGCTCCTGCCCGACCCCCTGCCGGCCCTGACACCGCACACGATCACCGACCGCGGCGCACTCCACGCCGAGCTGACCGCCATCCGCCGCAGCGGCTACGCCGTGGACCGCGAGGAGAACACCGAGGGCATCGTGTGCGTGGCCCGCACCGTCCCGATGCGCGACCCGATCACCGACGCGATTAGCCTGTCCATCCCGAAGAGCCGGGTAGGTGAGTCCACAGTGGACGAAGTGGCGACCGCCCTGGAGGCCGCCGTCCACAAGGCCGCAAGCGCGAAGCGCTTTCTCTGACCCACCGCCGCACCTTCACCACCGCCAGGTCACCGCTGCGGCGGCACCGCTTTGCCGGCGGGATGTCCGGGCGCCGGCGGCCGCGCTACCCGGCCAGGAGCGAGGAGACCTGCGGGGAGTAGGTGGCGTGCAGCACGAGGGCGGCGCCCCCGATCACGGCCGCGTCGTCACCAAGGGGTGACAGGGCGACGTCGACGGTGCGGATGCGCCGGGCGATGGCCCGCTCCCCCAGGGCCCGGACGACGGCCTGGCGGAACTGCGTCTCGACGCGCCGGATGCCGTGCCCGCCGAGAATGATCAGTTCGACGTCGACGATGTTGACAACGTTGACAGCGACCGCGGCGAGGCGCTCGGCGGCCTGTCCGATGACCTTCATGGCGAGCGCATCGCCCGCCGCGGCGGCGTAACAAAGGGCCTGATGGTCCACAGTAGACGGTGATCTTCGGAAGGCCTTCATGAGAGCGCTCTCATGGCCGGCGGCGAGAAGACGGTGGGCGTCGGCGACGAGCGCCGCCGGGTTGATGAGGCTCTCGAGGCAGCCGCGGTTGCCGCAGTAGCAGTCGGGGCCACTCTCCGTAACCGAGGTGTGCCCGAACTCGGCGGCGTTCATGGAGCCGCCCCGATGGACCTGGTGACCGAGCACGAGACCGCCCCCGACACCGGTGCCGAGGAAGAAGTACGCGAAGTTCGCCACCCCGCGCCCGGCCCCGGCCCAGCGCTCGCCGATCGCCGCCGCGGTCGCGTCGTTGTCCAGCGTGACCGGCAGCCCGGTGGCATCGGCGAGCATCTGCTTGAGCGGCACCCGGGTCCATTCCGACAGCTGCGGCGGCGAGATGACCTCGCCGAGCGACTGGTCGATCGGCCCGGGCGTGGCCAGCCCGAGGCCGAGCACGCTGTCGCGGGCCACGCCGGCCTCGGCCAGGACCTCGCCGACCAGGCCGGCCATCGCGGCCGTGACCTTGGCCGGGTCCATGTCGGCCGGGGTCGGGCGGCGGGCCGTGACGAGCGGCCGGCCCAGCAGGTCGACCACGACGCAGGCCAGCTCGACCGGGTCGAAGTGCAGGCCGACGGCCCGTCCGGCGTCGGCGTTGATGCGCAGCACGGTGCGTGGCTTGCCGCCGCTCGACGAGCGGGCGCCGTCCTCGCGGACGATCCCCTCGTCGATCAGCCGGCGCACGATGCCGGAGACCGTCTGCGGCGTGAGGCCGGTGTGCTCCGCGATCTCGACGCGGCTCGTGCCGTCGGCCAGCTGGATCTGATCCAGCACGACCGCCCGGTTGTACTGCCCGACCTTGGGGAGATTTGTCCCGACTTGCCGCACCCAGCCTCCCGCCTACGTACCGTTACCTACATGATGCCCTGCGCCGTTGACTTAGTAAAGCAATTGGATTTAGAGTCCGACACGCGCAGCTAACACCCCGGACACGTGAGAGCGCTTCCCGGACGGCTGCGGCGACCGTCCAGGTGCTAGATCATTGCCGGATTGTTACCAAGAAACAACGGACGGGACTGGGCAGGGTCGCCACACTTGCAATAAGTTGGTCGTCACAACAAACCTGGCTGGCGGCTACAGCCCCCCTCGGAGGCAACATGATGTCGGTGACAAGGCGGCTCGTGTCATGAGCACCCCGGCAAGCGGCGCACCGATCCTGCTCGAGATGCGGTCGATCACCAAGGAGTTCCCCGGCGTCAAGGCACTCGCCGACGTCAACCTGGTGGTCCGCGAGGGCGAGATCCACGCGATCTGCGGCGAGAACGGCGCCGGAAAGTCGACGCTGATGAAGGTGCTCAGCGGCGTCTACCCATATGGTTCGTACAACGGCCAGATCTTCTTCCAGGGCTCGGAGCTGCGCTTCAGCGACATCCGGGGCAGCGAGAAGGCCGGCATCGTGATCATCCACCAGGAGCTGGCCCTGGTGCCCCACATGTCCATCACGGAGAACCTGTTCCTGGGCAACGAGCCTCGCAAGAACGGCTCCTACGACTGGACGGGCGCCAACCGCCGGGCCCACGAGCTGCTGACCCAGGTCGGCCTGCGCGACGACCCCGACACCCTCATCAAGGACATCGGCGTCGGCAAGCAGCAGCTGGTCGAGATCGCCAAGGCGTTCGCGAAGGACGTCAAGCTGCTCATCCTCGACGAGCCGACCGCCGCGCTCAACGAAAACGACTCCAAGCACCTGCTCGACCTGCTGCGGGAGTTCAAGTCGCGGGGCATCACCTCGATCATGATCTCGCACAAGCTCAACGAGATCGAGGACGTCGCCGACTCCATCACGATCCTGCGTGACGGCAAGACGGTCGAGACGCTCGAGGTCGGCGCCGAGGGTGTCAACGAGGACCGGATCGTGCGCGGCATGGTCGGCCGGGACCTGGAGAGCCGGTTCCCCGACCACACGCCGAACATCGGTGAGGTCTTCTTCGAGGTCCGCGACTGGACGGTGCGCCACCCCATCTCGGCCGACCGTCTGGTCTGCAAGCACTCCAACTTCAACGTCCGCCGCGGTGAGATCGTCGGCTTCGCCGGCCTCATGGGCGCCGGGCGCACCGAGCTGGCGATGAGCCTGTTCGGCCGCTCCTACGGCGTGTACCAGTCGGGGCAGATCTTCAAGGACGGCCAGGAGATCAAGCTGCACTCGGTCGCCGAGGCGATCGCGCACGGCCTGGCCTACGTCAGCGAGGACCGCAAGTCGATCGGGCTCAACCTGCTCGACGACATCAAGACCTCGACCGTCGCCGCGAAGCTGTCGAAGATCACGCGGCACGGGGTCATCGACGAGGTCGCCGAGCACAAGGTCGCCGAGGAGTACCGCAAGGCGCTACGGGTCAAGGCGCCGACCGTCGACGAGGGCGTCAACAAGCTCTCCGGCGGCAACCAGCAGAAGGTCGTCCTGGCGAAGTGGATGTTCACCGACCCCGACCTGCTGATCCTCGACGAGCCCACCCGCGGCATCGACGTCGGTGCGAAGTACGAGATCTACGGCATCATTCAGCGGCTGGCCGACCAGGGGAAGGGCGTCATCGTCATCTCCTCCGAGCTGCCCGAGCTGCTGGGGCTGTGTGACCGCATCTACACCGTGTTCGAAGGCAACATCACCGGTGACGTCCCGCGCGCCGAGGCCAACCCGGAACTCCTCATGAAGCAGATGACCTCAACGAAGAAGATGCCGACGCGATGAGCCGACTCAAGGACCTCCAGAAGAACCTGTTCGGGGGCACGACCTCGAACGCCCGCCAGTTCACGATGATCTTCACCCTCGTGGCGATCATCATCCTGTTCCAGATCCTGACGGACGGGCTGACCCTCAACTCCGGCAACCTGATCTCGCTGACGCAGCAGTACGCGTACATCTCCGTGCTGTCCATCGGCATGCTCATGGTGATCGTCGCCGGCCACATCGACCTCTCGGTCGGCTCGGTGGCCGCGTTCGTCGGCATCATCGTGGCCAAGACGATGCGCGACGGCGGTGTGCCGTGGTGGGTCGGCATCCTGATCGGCCTCGGCGTGGGCGCCGTGATCGGTGCATGGCAGGGCTTCTGGGTCGCCTACATCGGGGTGCCCGCCTTCATCGTCACGCTGGCCGGCATGTTGATCTTCCGCGGCGCCAACCAGTACACCGGCAACGCCGAGACCGTCGCGGTGCCGAAGACCTTCACGCAGATCGGCGCCGGGTACCTCCCGGAGTGGGGCCCCAACACGGGGTACAACAACAGCACCTTGCTTCTGGGTCTCGTCGCCTGTCTCGCCGTGGTGTGGCGGGAGTTCCAGTCCCGCAAGACCCGCCGCCTGATGGAGGCCGACCCCAGCCCCATGTGGGTGTCGGTGCTGCGGATGGCCATCATGGTCGCGGTCATCGTCTTCGCGACGCTGCGCTTCGCCGGCGGCCGCGTCGGCACCAGCTTCCCGATCTCGGGCTGCATCCTGGCCGCGCTTGTCATCGCGTACTCCTTCTACACCCGCAACACCCCCGGCGGCCGGCACATCTACGCCGTCGGCGGCAACGCCCGGGCCGCGGAGCTTTCCGGCGTCAAGCTGCGCCGCGTCAACTTCTTCGTCATCATGAACATGTCGATCCTGGCCGCGCTGGCCGGCATGATCTTCGTGGCCCGCTCCGGCGCCTCCGGCCCGCAGGACGGCCTGAGCTGGGAGCTGGACGCCATCGCGGCCGTCTTCATCGGCGGGGCCGCGGTCGCCGGCGGCATCGGCACCGTGAGCGGCGCCATCGTCGGCGGTCTGGTCATGGCCGTGCTGAAGAACGGCCTCCAGCTGATGGGCATCGGCACCGACCGCGAGCAGATCATCCGCGGCCTGTTCCTGCTGCTCGCCGTCGCGCTCGACGTCTACAACAAGAGCCAGGGACGGTTCTCGATCATCGGATCGATCATGCGTCCCTTCCAGCGGCAGGAGAACACCGATCCGGCCGCGCCCAACCAAGCCGGTCAGGAGTCAATCAAGGCTCCCGTCGGCGGCTGAAACACCCCGCCGCGCACCCTGGCGGCACGACGCCCCTATCCCCAGTAACATCCCGAAAGAAAGGGCTTTCAAAGCCATGCGCAAGTTCCTCACCAGGAGCCTAGCGGTCAGCGCCATCGCGCTGGTTGCGCTGAGCACCGCCGCGTGCGGCAGCAGCGACCGCGACACCGCGTCCACCGGCTCTTCCGGCGCGACCAAGGGCTTCGCCAAGGACGCGACGATCGGCGTCGCCCTGCCGTCGAAGACCTCCGAGAACTGGGTCCTCGCCGGTGACCTGTTCACCAACGGCCTCAAGGACGCGGGCTTCAAGGGCGACGTGCAGTACGCCGGCGCGTCGACCACCGTCGCCGACCAGCAGTCGCAGATCTCGTCCATGATCACCAAGGGCGCGAAGGTCATCGTCATCGGCGCGACCGACGCCGCGCAGCTGGGCACCCAGGTCAAGCAGGCCAAGGACTCCGGCGCCGTCGTCATCGCCTACGACCGGCTCATCACCGGCACCGCCGACGTCGACTACTACGTCGCGTTCGACAACTTCAAGGTCGGCCAGCTCCAGGGCCAGGCCCTGCTGGACGGCATGAAGGCCAAGAAGCCGACCGGCCCGTGGACCATCGAGCTGTTCTCCGGCTCGCCGGACGACAACAACGCCGGTGTCTTCTTCAACGGCGCCATGGACGTGCTCAAGCCGCTGATCGACAAGGGTGACCTGGTCGTCGGCTCCGGCCAGAAGGACGTCAAGCAGACCGCCATCCAGGGCTGGAAGGCCGAGGGTGCGCAGGCCCGCATGGACACCATCATGACCTCGACCTACGCCACCGGTGGCAAGACCCTCGACGGCGTCCTGTCCCCGAACGACACCCTGGCCCGCGCGATCATCACCTCGGTGAAGGCCGCCGGCAAGCCGGTCCCGGTCGTCACCGGCCAGGACTCCGAGGTCGAGTCGGTCAAGAGCATCATGGCCGGCGAGCAGTACTCCACGATCAACAAGGACACCCGCAAGCTGGTTGCCCAGACGATCGAGATGGTCAAGAAGCTGCAGGCCGGTTCCGAGCCGGACGTGAACGACACCAAGTCCTACAACAACGGTGTCAAGGTCGTCCCCTCGTACCTGCTCCCGCCGGTCATCGTGACCAAGGCGAACGCGGCCGAGGCCTACGCCAACGACCCGAAGCTCTCGCCGCTCACCAAGTAACACCGGCAACAGCATCGTGGGTCCCCGGAGCGTCTTGCCGGGGACCCACGTTCGTTCTGGAGGCGTAAAGCGTGTCCTCCTCCACCAGCAGCAGCCCGCAGGAGTCGGTGCGCCGGCAGAACCTGGGGGCCCTGCTCCGCTACATCCACGTCCGCGGCGCGACCTCGCGGGCGGAGCTCACGACCCGGCTCGGCCTGAACCGCAGCACCATCGGAGCCCTGACCGCCGACCTGGCGACCGCCGGCCTGATCGATGAGGGTGTACCGCAGGAGACCGGCCGCGCCGGCCGCCCGTCGATCGTGGTCCGGCCGCGGTCGTCGCGCGTCTACGGGTACGCCCTGAGTCTCGAGCTCGACCGGCTCCGCGCCGCCCGCGTGGGCCTCGGCGGCCGGATCCTCGACGACCGCAGCGCCGCCCGCCCCGCCGGCACCGACCCGGCGCCCACCGTCGCCGCCCTGGCCGCTCTCGTCGCCGACATGCAGCGCACCGCCCGCGGCGGCGCGGCCGGCCCGGACGGCGCGGCCTGCGTCGGCTCCGCCCTGGCCGTCTCCGCGTCCGTGCGCCACCACCTCGGCTGGGCCGATGAAACGATCGAATCCGCGCTGGCCCCGGCCTTGACCCCGCACACCGGCGCGGCCGCCGGCCCGTTCGTCGGCGGCCTGGCCGACCTGGCCGCCCTGGCCGAGCACACCCGCGGCGCCGCCGCCGGCGCCGACAACGTCATCTACCTGCACGGCGACGCGGGCATCAGCGCCGGCATCATCGCCGGCGGCCGCCGCATCACCGGCTACGGCGGCCACGGCGGCGAGGTCGGCCACATGGTCGTCAACCCGGGTGGCCGCCTGTGCGGCTGCGGATCCCGCGGCTGCTGGGAGACCGAGATCGGCGAACGCGCCCTCCTGCACCTGGCCGGCCGGGCCGTGCCGACCGCCGGCGCCGCGGTGGCCGCCACCGTCCTGGCCGCCCGGGACGGCGACGAGCACGCCCGAGCCGCGGTGGTGCACGCCGCCGACTGGCTGGGCTTCGGCGTGGCGAACCTGGTCAACATCTTCAACCCGACGGTTGTCGTCTTCGGCGGCACCCTGCGCGAGCTGTACGTCTCCGGCGCCGACGAGGTCCGCCACCGCCTGTACACGATGGCCCTCCCCGCCTGCCGCGCCCACGTGGCCCTGCACACCCCGCAGCTGGGCGCCGACGCGGCCCTGGTCGGCGCGGCCGAGCTGGCCTTCGAGCCCCTCCTGACCGACCCCCTCTACGCCGTCAAGCCCTGACCGCCCACGTCCCCCACCGCGGCCGGGGTCGGTTGTCCGCCGCTCGACGGGTCCGTTCGTTGCGGGAAACCCGCAACTGTGGTGCGGGCCGGTACCGAGGCCGGGCCGGGCGGTGCGTCCCAGACTTGGGCGGTGCGGTCACGACTCCTGGTGCTTGTCGGCGTGGCACTGCTCGCGACCGGGTGTGCAGCCCATGACGAGGCGCAGGTCCAGGGGCGGCCCGGTCCTTCGGTGACGGCCTCCGGCCCGGAGGTGTCCGGTGGATCCGGGCTCAGCGCTGCGCTGCTGGCCCGGGTCCCGCACTTCGCCGCGCCGCCCGCTCCGCAGCCGGTCTCGGTGCCCGCCGGCCCGTCGGCCGGGTGGTACAGCGCGATCCCGACGACCCAGCCGGTCGCGTTCATCACCATCGACGACGGCTGGACCAAGGACCCGCACGCCCTGGACCTGTTCAAGGCGGCCCACGTGCCGATCACGCTGTTCCTGGAGATCAACGCCATCAAGTCCGACCCGGGGTACTTCACCCAGCTCCAGCAGGCGGGCGCGGTGATCGAGGCGCACACGATCTCCCACCCGGAGCTCAAGGGCAAGTCCTACGACGTGCAGAAGCACGAGATCTGCGGCTCGGCCGACGAGCTCGGCCGCCTCTACGGGCGCCGGCCGCTGCTGTTCCGGCCGCCGTTCGGCGACAAGGACGCGACAACGCTGCGGGTGGTGCACGACTGCGGGATGAAGGCCGCGTTCTTCTGGCGGGAGACGACCGACAAGGGCATCGTGCGATACCAGGCCGGGCAGCAGGTCAAGGCGGGCGACATCGTGCTCATGCACTTCCGCCCGGCGTTCGTGGACGACTTCCTGGCGGTGCTCAAGGCGATCGCCGACGCGGGCCTGACGCCGGCCTCGCTGGAGTCCTACATCTCCTGAGCGGCCTGGGCGGGCAGTTCCAGGCGCACGACGGTCCCGCCGGAGGGACCCGAGCCGACGAAGAGCTCCGCGCCCAGCAGCTCGGCCCGTTCCTGCATGCCGAGCAGCCCGTGGCCGGCCTTGAACCCGGCCGGAGGCGCCCCGGGCCCGTCGTCGCGCACGAGCACCCGCACCGCCGGCCCGTGGGTCGTCGCCTCGATCCGCACCCGCCCGCCCCCGGCGTGCCGGACGGCGTTGGTCAGCGCCTCCTGCACGATCCGGTACACCGCCGTCTCCACGGTCGCCGGCAGCCGGGGCAGCCCGTCGACGGCGACCTCCACGTCGATTCCGTCGCGGTCCCGGGCGTTGCGGGCCAGGTCCTCGAGGGCCGCCGCCAGGCCGAGCGCGTCAAGGGCGAGGGGCCGCATCTGGGCGATGAGCCGGCGCAGTGACTGGATCTGCCGCCCGACGATCTCCCGGGCGTCGGCGACCCCGGCCGGTGTGGCCAGCAGGACCTGGACGGCGGCCAGCTCCTGCAGCGTGTCGTCGTGCAGCTCCCGGGCCCACCGCCGCCGCTCGGCCTCCGCCCCGTCCAGCCGCGAGCCCGCTTCCCGCAGCCGCGCCCGCCGCCGCTCCAGGGCCGCCTCCCGCAGCGCCAGCCCGGCCGTGGCGAACAGCAGCGCCACCGGGATGAGCAGGAGCAGCACCTCGGGCGCCGGCTGCCGGCTCTCCTGCCACAGCGCCGCCACGGCGATGAGCGCCGCGATGCCGGCCGCCGCCAGCAGCCGGGCCCGCACCGCCGAGCGCCGGGGTGCGCCGGCCGGCGCCAGCGCGAGGGCGAGCAGGAACACCATGCCCGCGCCCGCGCCCGACCAGAGCTCGGCCCGCGGCGCGACCCCGCCGAGCTCCAGCACGATCGCCGTGCCCAGCAGCACGACCCCGACGCCGGCCAGCGCGGCGACCCGCTTCACGGCAGCAGCCCCATCCGGTGGGCGGCCGCCACCAGCTCCGCCCGGCTGCCCAGTCCGAGCCGGGCCCGCAGGCTGGCCCGGTGCGTCTCCACCGTCCGCAGGCTGACCGCCAGCCGCTGGGCCACTTCGGCGTTGGTGTGCCCGGCGGCCAGCAGCGCCAGCACGTCGCGCTCGCGGGGGCTCAGCGCGTCGGCGGGCTCGGGGCGGCTGCGGGCGAGGCGGGCGCCGAGCTCGGCGTCGACGTACACGGAGCCGTGCATGACGGTCTCGACGGCGCGCAGCAGCTCGTCGGCGGCGGCTTCCTTGAGGACGTAGCCGTGGACGCCGCCGGCGAACGCCTCCCGCGCGAACGACACGTCGTCGTGCATGGTCAGCACCACGATCCGCGGGGGCGGGTCGGCCGCGAGGAGCTCCGCCAGCACGGGGAGCGCGCTTTCGGCGCCGAAGCTGAGGTCGAGCACGATGAGGTCCGGCCGCAACCGGTGCGCGACCGCCCGCAGCTCCGCCAGGCCGGCCGCTTCGCCCTCGACCCGGCACCGGGGATCGCCGGCCAGGAGCGCCCGCAGGCCGGCCCGGACGACCAGGTGGTCGTCGGCCAGCAGGATTCGCCAGGAGGTCACCCTCACTTTCTACTCCCCGGAGGCGGCGGCGACGGCGGCGCAGTGCTCGTGCGGCCGGGGTGAGCAACGGCGCGGCGCCGGGGGCCGGATCGTGCCTGTGGCATGGCGTTGCGTAGCCGGCGGGCGGTCGAGCGGTTTCGACACCGCAGAACTAGATAATCTTCCATGTGTCTATGTAGGCTTGCCAAGCCCTCAACTAAAAGCGCGCCACAACGCTGTGGCGGGCTGTGCCCTGCCCGCACATCGAAGGGACATCGTGGCAATGACCGAAGACCGCGTGCAACCCGCGCTCTGCGCTCACCGGCGGGCGCTGCTCGCCGGGATCGGCGGACTGGGAGCCGTCTCTCTCCTGGCCGCGTGCGGCGATGACGGCGCCACCGCGAACACGCCCGCCTCTGCCCCGGCCGAGCAGGCTGCCGGGAAGCCGTCCGCGCCGGCCGCCGGCCAGCCGTCCGCCAACGCGTCAGGCGGCGCGAAGACGGGGCCTGTCGGCGACACCGCCCAGGTGCCGGTCGGCAGTGGCATCGTGCAGAACGGCGTGCTCATCGTGCAGCCCGTCAGTGGAACTTTCAAGGTGTTCGACGCCGCCTGCCCGCACAAGGGTGTGCTCGTGAAGCCGCCGGAAAACGGCGTCGTGCTGTGCCCGGCGCACGCCTCGAAGTTCAACCCGGCGGACGGCGCGAAGATCTCGGGGCCGACGCCCACCGGGCTCAAGGAGCTCAAGTCGAAGATCGACGGCACCACCATCATGCGCATGGAGTGAGCGAGGGGCGGCCGCCGGACACCGGGCGGCCGCCCGTACGGGCCGGGGTCAGGAACGCCCGGCCGGCGCAGCGGCCCGGCGCAGTGACGTGAGCTCGGCCGCCGGCACCGGGCGCCCGTAGTAGTAGCCCTGCGCGTACTGGTACCCGAGCCGGCGCAGCGCCGCCGCCTGCTCCTCGGTCTCGACGCCCTCCGCGACCGCGCGCAGCCGCAGGCCGTCGGCGATGCCGATCAGGGCCTCGGCGATGACCGACCGCTCGCCGGCGTCGGTCACGTTGTCCACAAAGGACTTGTCCACCTTCAGCACGTCGACCGGGCAGGTGCGCAGCAGGCCCAGCGACGAGTGTCCGGTGCCGAAGTCGTCGAGCGCCACCTGCACCCCGAGCCGCTTCACGGCGTGCAGCTCGTCGAGCGCGGACCCGCCGTCGAAGACCGCCGTCTCCGTCACCTCGACCATGAGGCAGGACGGCGGCAGTCCCGCGGTCCGCAGCTCGTCGCGCAGCGTGGCGGCGAACCCGGTCTCACGCAACTGGCGCGGGGAGACGTTGACGGAGACGTACCGCAGAGCATCGGGTCCCAACTCTCTTCGCCACTGCGCGGCCTGGCGCAGCGCCTCGGTCAGCACCCACTGCCCGACCGGCACGATCATCCCGGTGCGCTCGGCCGCCGGGATGAACAGGTCGGGCCGGATCATGCCGCGCTCCGGGTGCTCCCAGCGCACCAGCGCCTCCACGCCGACCGGGCCGCCGTCGTCGAGGCGCACGATCGGCTGGTAGAACACACGCAGCTGGCCGAGGTCGAGCGCGGTGCGCAGCTCGGCCGCGACCCGGGCCTGCTCGGCGCCGCGCTGGTCCATCGCCGAGTCGTACGCGACCTGGCGGCCCTTGCCCTGGACCTTCGCCGCGTACATGGCCACGTCGGCCCGGCGCAGCAGCTCGTCGGCGTCGCTCAGCTCGGACTCGCCGACCGCCACGCCGATGCTCGCCTCGACGACGAGCGCGTGGCCGGCCGCGTCCACGGGCAGGCGCAGCCCCGCGGCCACGGTCCGCAGGACCCGCAGCGCGGCGGGCTCGTCGGCGGCCGGGAATACCAGGGCGTACTCGTCCCCGCCGAGCCGGGCCACGAGCGCCCCCGGCATCAGCTCCCGCAGCCGGCCCGCGACCGCGCGCAGGAGCGCGTCGCCGGTGGTGTGCCCCAGGTCGTCGTTGATGGCCTTGAAGTCGTCGATGTCGACGAGCGCGACCGCCACCCGCTCGCCCCGCCCGAGCTCGTCGGTGATGTGCTGGGTGAGCAGCCGCCGGTTGGCCAGGCTGGTGAGCGAGTCGTGCCCGGCCTGCCAGGCCAGCGACCGCACCAGCTCGGCGTTGTCGCGCAGCGCTGTCACCTGGCGCGCGCCCACGAGCAGCACCTGGGTCACCGCGCCGATGGCGACGCCGAGGATGTCCGCGCCGTGCATCCAGGCGTCGGCGAGCAGCAGCAGGCAGGTGGCGAGGACGCCCGCGTAGGACACGAAGCCGGGCCGCTCGCGCTGCCGTGGCGTCGCCGGGACGACGCGGGCGGCGCGGCGCTGCCGGTCGGCCGCGAAGGTGAGCACGAGGCAGGTGATGGGCAGGAGGATGGGGGTGCCGTTGAGGTACGGCCGCGGCCCCAGCAGCGGTGCCAGCGCCCCGCCGAGCCCACCGACGGCACCGGCCGAGGCGAGCAGGTAGAGCGCCCGCCGGTCCAGCGGCCCGGTGCCGGTGAACGCGATCTTCACGAACGCGAACACGCACACGGCGAGACACCCGAGCAGCGCCATGATGGCGCGGACCCCTGTCACGTTGCCGCCCGACCACGACTGCCAGTCGCTGAGCAGGAAGTGCCAGGCGAACGTGGCGACGGTGACGAGTACCGTGCCGCAGTCCAGACCGAAGCGCAGCCACTCACCGCGGGTCCGCGGCGCACCCGGGATGCGGAACATGGCCCACAGCAGCACCACGAGGCCACCCACGTAGATGCCGGCGGTCAGCGAGCCCACGTGCCCGGTCCGGGCGATCCCGCGCGCCATGTCGGCTCCGTTGCTGACCGCTCCGAGCCCGATGAAGGCCATGGCCACCGCGACGTGCCGCCAGAACCGCGCCGCCCCCGGCGCGATCCCGGGCGCCGCCGCGGCCCGCAGGCAGGCGGCGATGCCGAACCCGACAGCGCAGGGCACGGCGATCCAGCTGACCGCGGCCGGCGTGGGCCGCACGAGCCCCACCGCGAACCACCCCTCGGCCAGCAGGGCCAGCACCGAGGCCGCGATGAGCAGCCGTGTCGGTCGCCAGGGCGCCACCCTCTCCACGCCGCCGAGATCGGCACCACAGCCCCGTTCATGAAACAAACCCGAGATTCGGCGGTTGCCGGGGCCCCTTCGCTCCCGTCCCGGGCGCCGGAGCCGGGCCGGCGCGGGCGCCGCGGGTGCACGGTCGTTCGGCCGGGACCGAACGATCGCGGCCCTACCGTGCCGGCATGGAGTATCCGCAAGTCACCGAGGCCGACGTCACCACCCTGATCGACGCCGCCGTCGCGGAGGTGCTGAGCATCGCGGCGGGCTGGCTCGGGTGGGACGGGCGGCCCGTGGTGTTCGACGGCAATGCGTGGACGCCGCACAAGGCGCTGCGGCGGGTGACCGATCACCTCATCGACCACCTGGCCGAGATCGAGTGCCGGCTGGCCGGGATCGAGCCGCTCGCCGATCACTGGCATGGGCGGGCGGTCACGACGCACGCCGACGTTGCCCGGTTCACGGAGTCCGACCTGGACGAGGCGACGAGCCGGTTGACGCGGCTCGCCGTCACCTACCGGGCGCGGCTGCGGGGCCTGGCCCCTGACCGGCTGGACCTGCGGCCCGACGCCGCGACCTGGACGGTGCGGGAAGTGGTGCACCACGTCTCGGAGGTCACGTACTACGCGCGGACCATGGCCACGGGGTGACGCACTGGCGGACGCCGATCCGGCGCGGGCTAGGTTGGACGGATGGTGACGGCGAAGCCCGCGGCCGGCGGCGGGCGGTGGGTGGAGATCTCGCCGGAGCGGCTGCGCGGGTGGCTCGACGGGTTCTACGGGCGCCATCAGGGTGCCGACGAGTCGGGACTGGTGCTGACCGGGACGAACAACGGCGACCGGGCGACGCTGTTCCCGCCGCCCGGGCTGGACGGCGTGGCCGACATCGACGCGCTGCTCACCGGCGTCGCCACCCCGCCGCGGATCGGGCTGCTCCTCGCGCGCAAGGGTGCCATGGCGGCGGGCATCGTGGACGGCACCGCCATCACCGCCTCCAAGGTGGAGCGCTTCCACGTGCACGGGCGCACCGCGGCCGGCGGCTGGTCGCAGCAGCGCTACGCCCGCCGGCGCGACAACCAGGCCGACCAGGTGGCCGGCAAGGCCGCGGACATCGCCGAGCGGATCCTGCTGCCGGAGGTGGCGACCCTCGCCGCGCTCGTCTGCGGCGGCGACCGCGGGACCGTCGACGCGATCCTCGAAGACCGCCGCCTCGCACCGCTGGCCGCCCTGCGCCACGAGCGGCTGCTCGAGGTGGCCGAGCCCCGCCTGATCGTGCTGGAGGAGGCGGCCGTGGCCGCGCGCAAGGTGCGCATCCACCTGGTGCCGTAACGAAACGGGCCGCCCCGGAGGACGGCCCGTCTCGTGAACACGTGCTGCTTACGGGAAGCTGATCACGTTGTGCGGGACGACCGCGCTCGGCAGCGCCGCATCACCCGTGTCGTTGATGACGTGGGTGATCGAGCCCTTGCCCAGGGACACGGTCAGGATGTTGTGGAACTTGACGTTGGCGTTGACCGGCGTCTCGTACGAGTGGTACGCGGCGATGGACTCGTCGGTCGTGAAGACGCAGTAGCTGCCCATGCCCCACGCCTCGTGCGAGGTGACGGTGTTGGCGACCTTGTACGCGGCGTAGCCGGTGATCCCGTCGTGGGACCAGGCCGCGGCCGACGGCGGGTCGTAGGGCAGCTCGTTCTGGAAGAAGATCGTCTTGCCGCCGTTGCCGTTCCAGATGACGTTGTACTTCTCGAAGTGCTCCACGAACAGCCCGTACGCCGTCACGTTCTGCCCGTTGACGATCAACCCGGTGTCCGACGGGTTGGACGTCCAGCCCGCCCCGGCACCGTGGTCGGCCCGCCACGCCCAGATGTGGTCGATGATCGTGTTGTTGTTGTTCACCACGAGCGCGTTCGTCACCTTCGCCGCGCCCGCACCACCGACCCGCAGGAACACGTCGGAGATGAGGTTCGGAGCACCCGCGTGGTTGCCCGAAGCCCCCGCCGGACCGACCTGCAGCAGCGCCGGGGAGTTCGTCGGACCCGCATCGAACAGCAGCGACGCGATCTTCACCCCGTCGACGTCACCGACCTGCATCGGCAGCACACCGTTGTCGGCCACGATCGTCGCGTAACCCAGACCCAGCACCACCGTGTTGGCCCGGTTCACGTTCACCGTCTGGCTCAGGTGGTACACACCCGGCGTGAACAGCAGGTTCAGACCCTGCGCCACCGCCTGGTTCAGCGTCGCCGCGGTCACACCCGGCTTCGCCACATAGAACTGGCTCAGCGGCAGCGACGTGCCCGGGGTCTGCCCGTTGATCCAGGTCGCACCGCTGCTGTTGGTGCGCAGCGACGGGACGAAGACGCGGTAGCCCGAGGCGTCGGCGTAGAGGTACGGCTTCTCCTGGGTCACCGGCGAGGTGGCCAGGGTGGTGTACGGCGGGTTCGGGAAGCTGTTCGCCGGGGCGCCCTGCACGCCGGAGAACACCATGTTCCACACGGAGCCGTTCCAGCTGCCGATGGTGGAGTCCCGGGTGAACCACTGCTGCTGCGAGCAGGGGTTGATGTTGCCGCTGACCCGCGAGTCGGCGATGTACCCGCCCGAGGCCCAGCCACAGTTCGGGCTGGCCAGGGTCATGCCGCCGTGCACGTCCATCCGGCGGAACGGCGCGGCCTGGGCGACGGCCCAGCGGTCGACGCCGGAGACCGGGTAGACCGACAGGTTCTCGGCCGAGCGCCAGAAGTTCTGGGTCGCGTTGCCCTGGAACCAGCCGGCGTCGACGGTGACGTCACCGTGGATCTGCACGTCCTGCGGGTTCTGCCCGAGGCCGTTGATCGACGTGTAGAAGCCGATCTGGGCGTTCAGGCCGCTGTAGGAGCCCGGCTTGAACAGGAACTGGTAGCGCTCGGTGCCGAACTGGTTGGTCTCCTGCTGGGTGAAGACCTGGTCGAGCTTCGCCTGGATCGTGGCCGACGACTGGCTCGGGTCGAAGACGATGACGTTGGAGCCGAGGTCACCGCCGCCGGGCAGAGCCGGGCCGGTGCTGGTGCTCGGCGTCGGGCTGACGCTCGGCGACGGGGACGTGCTGGTCGGCGTCGTGCCGCCGGTGTTCACGATGAACTCCCAGGCCGAGTAGCCGTATCCGGTACCGCGGGCGGTGCCGTACAGCCGGACCCAGCGCCCGGAGCCGCTGAGGCCGCTGAGCACCTGGTTGCCGCCGGTGCCACCGGTGACCGACTTGATGGTCGTCCACGCGGCGTTGTCGGTCGAGGTCTGGATCTGGAAGTCCTTGCCGTAGGCGGCCTCCCAGTTGATCGTCACCTGGCAGATCGACTGGACCGAGCCCAGGTCGACGCGCAGCCACTGCGGGTCGCTGGCGGCGCTGGACCAGCGGGTGCCGCCGTTGCCGTCGACGGCCGCGGAGGCCGGGGTCCCGGCGTTCTCGGTGCTCGACGCGTCGGCCGTCTTGCCCTGCGCGGCGTTGGTGGCGGTGTTGCACGGGCCGCCGGTCGGGTTGGTGCCGGTGAACGAGCCGAAGACCTGGAACTCCCACAGCGAGTAGCCGTAGCCGGTGCCCCGGGCCGTGCCGTACATCCGCACGTAGCGGCCGCTGCCGGTGACGCTCAGGGTCTGCGTGCCGCCGGTGCCGGTCGTGGTCGAGTAGACGTTCGTCCACGTGTTGCCGTCGGGGGACGTCTGGATCTGGAAGGACTTGCCGTAGGCACCCTCCCAGAACAGCTTGACCTGCGAGATCGTCGCGTTCGCGCCCAGGTCGACGCGGATCCACTGCGGGTCGGTGAAGGCGCTCGACCAGCGGGTGCCGGTGGTGTTGCCGTCGAACGCGGCGGAGGCGGGGGTGCCGGCGTTCTCGTCGGACGACGACGTGGCCGTCTTGCCCTGTGAGATCAGGGTGTCGGCGGCCGAGGCGGACAGGGTCGTCGTGATCGCGTACGTCACCAGCACCACGAGCGCGGCGACGACGGCAATGATCAGATTTCGGCGGCGGTGGCTCGCCGTTGGCGGTGCGGCGGTGTGCATCTCTGCTCCTGATTCAGGGCATGGCGGCAGCCCGGGACCGTCTGCCGCGGGGGTGCGGCGACGGGCCTTGTGTTCCGGCAGCCGGGGTGTCAGGCTCACGAGACCGGGAACGGGCGGCCCGGGAACCGGGGGTGGGGTTGGGAGAGCGCTCTCCAACCACGAGGGTTATCCCCAGCAGCCTCGGTGTCAAGAGGGCTACGGTTCCGGAACTGAAAACTTAGAGAGCGCTCTCTAGGAGAGAGCCTTCGGATCGCACCCTGTATTCGATGCCCGCAGCCCGCGCGAACCGGGCCGCGGCCTCAGCGAACGCCGCTTTGTCCGGCGGCTGCTGGCCGGCTTCCTCCCGCAGCTGCGGGTCGACGATGACCGCGGTGAAGGGCAGAGCCGAGAGCAGGTCCAGCCGTACCGTGCCCGTGCCCGTCTGGTCCAGCGCCAGCCCGAACCCGGCCGCCCGCAGCTCACGCATCACCCGCTGCAGCACCGCGTCGTCGGCCAGCTGCGTCGCGGGCAGCGCCAGCGTCACCCCGTCCGGCGTCCGCCCCGCCTCCGCGAGCAGGCCGGTCAGCTCGGCCGCGAACCCGGGCGCCACCAGCGCCGCCCGCCCGACCTCGAGTGTGTCCGGCGGCCGGGCCGCGGCGATCGCCCGCCGCAGATCCGCCGCCCGGGACTGCGGCGTCAAGAGCAGACCGCTGAGATTCGGTGTGTACCGCGCGTGCGTCCCCTTGCCCCGCCGCTTCGCCGCGTACATGGCGATGTCGGCGTGGCGGAGCAGGTCCTGCGCGCTCTCGCCCTCAGCCCGGGCCGCGACCCCGACGCTCGCCGTCGCGGTGAGCACGTGGCCGTGGGTGTGCACCGGCGCGCTCAGCGCGGCCAGGATCCGCTCGGCCACGGCGTCGTCGGGCGGCCGGTCGGTGGTGAGCACCGCGAACTCGTCGCCGCCCAGCCGGGCCACCAGGTCGCTGTCGCGGACCGCGGCCCGCAGCCGGCGCCCGACCTCGACGAGCAGCCCGTCGCCGACCGGGTGGCCGAGCGTGTCGTTGACCGCCTTGAAGTCGTCCAGGTCGATCAGGACGGCCGCGGCCGCGTGCTCCAGGCGCTCGTTGAACAGCGCCCGGTTGGGCAGGCCGGTGAGCGCGTCGTGGGTCGCCTGCTCGTGCAGCAGCCGCTGGGTCTCGCGCAGCGAGCGGACCAGGTCGTCGTTGTCGTGGAAGGCGAGCAGCTGCCGGGCGACCACGACCCCGGTCGCCGTCACCGCGCCGACGAGGACCGGCAGCGTCGCCGCGCCGCTCACGTAGACGGCCACCAGCAGCAGGTTCACCGCGGCCACGGCCAGGTACGGCAGGACCGAGTAGGGGCGCCGACGCTCGACGGGTGTCGAGGAGGCCCGGCCGGCCCGGCGCGCCTGCAGGATGCCGGCGATCGCCACCATCAGGGCCTCGCCCATGGTGACCAGATCGGAGAGCCCGGCCAGGCGCGGATCGGACAGCAGCGGGACCACCGCGGAGCCGAACGACCCGATCAGCACCACGACCGCGAGCGCCCACAGGGCCCGGGAGTCGACGGCCGCGGTACCGGCGAGGAGCAGCTTCACCACGGCCAGCACGGCGAGCAGGCAGAGCACGCTCAGCACGGCGAGGCCGAGGACCTTCGCCAGCGGCGCCCCGGCCATCGGGCGCAGCAGGAAGTGCCACAGGAACGTCGCCGAGCACACCAGCACCGTGGCCGCGTCGAGCCCGAGCCGCAGCCAGCCGGAGCGCCCGCGGACCCGCGACGGCAGCCGCAGCAGCGCCCACAGCACCAGCAGCAGCGCCACGGCGAGCAGGCCGACGGCGGCGTAGAGCAGCGGGCCGCTCTTGCGCCCGCCCAGGCTCGCCTCGGTGAACGGCCCGGTCGACGGCGCGATGAGCAGCGCGGAGATGGCGAGGTGGCGCCAGAAGCGGCGACCGGCCGGCGTGAGCCCCGGCGCGTTGGCCGCGACGAGCAGATACCCGCCGCCGATCGCGATCCCGGCCGCACCCGGCAGCCAGCCCAGGACCAGCGGCCCCTCGAAGCCGGCCAGCCGGAACAGGGCCCAGCCGGCGGCGATCGTGAACAGGGGCGCGTACAGGGCGATCAGCCGGCTCGTCCTCACCGCCCGTATCACCGCCTTCACCATCGGCCGCGGGAATCCGGCCGCTTTACCTTCGGCCGATCCGGGGCCGAGATGAGCGGTATCGCCCATTGATCGGGGGCAGTGCGGACAGGGTAGCGTCCTGTGCATCCCGCTGAACAGTGCAGCTTGCTCAGCTCGGCCCGCTGTCCGCCGATGGGCAGGCATGAGCGGTACGCAGCGCAGCGGAGTGGCCGCTCATCAGTGTTGCAGCTCGGAGCTCAGGCCGGCGCCGGAGCCTGCGGAGGCGTTGGCATGAGCGGTACGGAGCGCAGCGGAGTGGCCGCTCATCAGTGTCACAGCCCGGGGCTCAGGCCGACGCCTGGGCGCGCGGAGGCGGTGGCATGAGCGGTGGTTTTGGGCTGCCGGGGGCGCTTGACGGGCGGATCCGCTGGTTGTTTCTGATGTTCGGGGTGTGCTGTCTGGTGCTGGTGCCGCCGCGGGTTTTCATGGGCACCGGTGGCGGGTCCGGGCCGGCCCGGGTGGCGGCGGCTGTGGCCGCGGGCGTTCTCGGGGCGTGGTGGCTGTACGGGTACAAACGGGAGGGTTTTCCGCTCTGGTCGTTTGCCCTTGAGGCTTTGGCGCTGGGTGTCATCGGGCTCGGGCTGCGCGAGTGGACGGGCACGCTCGGGCTCGCCGGCGCGCTCGTGGCGTTCCGGGGCCTGTACGGAGCGTGGCCGCAGGTCCTCGGGTACACGCTCGCCGTGCTCGTCGCCGTGACGGGCGTGGTCGCGCTTACCGAGCCCGGGGCGCTCATGCCGATGCTGCGGCAGGCGCCCGGGGTGCCCGTGCTGGCGCTCTTCACCGCCGTCATCGCCGAGACCAGCCGCCGCCAGGGGCGCGCCGCCGCCCGGGAGCGGGTCTTCGCCCGGCTCGGCGCGTCGCTCGGCACCACCACCGACGCCCGGGTCGTGAGCCGGCACACCGTCGAGGCGGCCGTCGGCCTGCTGACCGGCGCGCCGGGCGCGTGGGCGGCCACGGTCAGCCCGGACGGGGAGGTCACCGCCGTCGCCGGTCCGGCCCCGGCGTCGCTGCTGGCCGGCCCGCGGACCGAGCACTTCGCGCTGGTGATGGCCACGGTTCCGTACGGCACCCTGGTCGTCGGCTCGGCGCTGCCCCTCGCCGACGAGTCGCGCCCGGCCATCGCGTCGCTGGCCGCCCAGGCGTCGCTGGGCCTGGCGTGCGCCGAGCGCTCGACGGCGCTGCAGCACCACACGTTCCACGACACGCTTACCGGCCTGGCCAACCGCCAGCTGCTGCGCGAGCACCTGGGCCGGGCCATGGCCCGCGCCCGCCGGGGCAGCCCGCTGGCCGTCCTGCTCATCGACGTCGACGGCTTCAAGAAGATCAACGACACGTACGGGCACATCGCCGGCGACCAGCTCCTCGCCGCCGTCGCCAAGCGCCTCCAGGACACGATCCGCGGCGCCGACATCGCGGCCCGCCTCGGCGGCGACGAGTTCGCCGTGATCCTCGACGGGATGGGCTCCCCCGGCGACGCGGTCCACGTCGCCGGCCGCCTGCAGACCGCCATCGCCGGCCCGCTCCACGTCGCCGGGGTCACGCTGAGCCCGTCGGCCGGCATCGGCATCGCCTGCTGGCGCAACCACGCCGAGATCGACCAGCTCCTGCACGACGCCGACGCCGCGCTGCAGACCGCCAAGCAGGCCGGCCCCGGGCGGCTGGCCGTGTTCGGCTCACCAGTGAAAGCTGCGGCCAAGGTCTGACCCCGTGGTGGGGTCGACCGGCGTGGGGTGGACCCGCAGCAGGGACCGCACGCTGGCGAGCAGGGTCTCCAGGCTGAACGGCTTCACCATGTGGTGCACCGCCCCGGCCATGACGCCGCTGCGCACGACGTCGGGCTGCCCGAGCGCGGACAGGAGCATCACCGGGATGCCCGCGGTCGCCGGGTCGGCCCGCAGCTGCTCGCACGCCGTCAGCCCGTCCTGCCCCGGCATCATGATGTCGAGGATGACGAGGTTCGGCAGGCAGGCCAGCGCGGCGTCGACGGCCGCGAGCCCGTTGTCGGTCTCGATGACCTCGAAGCCGGCCTTCACCAGTTTGTGCGCGACGAGCCCCCGCAGATCCGGATCGTCGTCCACGATGAGGATCCGGGCGGTCTGCTTCTCGGATGCGACAGCGGTACCCATGGCGTTCATGGTTGGCTCCGATCCTGCCCGGGCCGGTCGCGCGGCGGTTGCCATATCGTTCGTTTCAGCGCCCGGATCTTCGCCTGCTGGTCACGGATCAGCGCGTCCGCGGCCTCCTCGATCTCGCGCGCGGTCGGCCGCCCGGTGATGGCGACCCGCCAGGTACGCATGCCGCGGACCTGGATGTGCACGGAGCCGGACTGTCCACATGCGACGATCCCGGCCCGCCGGCGCACGTACTCCTCGGCCCGCCACCCCGCCGGCCGCGGCTCCCGCTCCAGGCCGGCCCGCCCGAGGAACGCCCTCGTCCGGCGGGCCCAGAGCGACCGCCCCAGCCGTTCGAGGTCGCGCTCGTCCACCGGCCCGCGCAGGGTGACCCGGACCCGGTCGCCGCTGACCGCAGCCTCGACGTTCATTGCCATCCGAACAGCTCCGGCCGGTCCCGCACGGTCTGCCCGGTGGTCCGCAACGCCTGCGCCGTGGCCTCCCAGCGCTCGTGGATGCCCGCGCGCAGCCGGGTGACGGCCTCCCGGACGCGCTCGGCCACCTCCACCGGGTCGTCAGCGCTGAACGTGGTCTGCGGTGCGTCCTGCGGTCCGGTGGCCGCCGCGATCTGGGCCAGCCCGGCCACTCCCCCGGCGGCCAGCGCGAGCCCGCCGGTCAGCGGGACCGCGGCCACCGCCGCCACGGAGGCGAGGACGGTGAAGGTGATTGTCCATTCTGTGCGGGTACAGTCGCCGCTTGCCCGCATTGCTCCGAGCCCCTGCTCGCCGATCTGGTCGGCGTCCTGCCGGGCCCTGACCCAGATCTCGCGCTGGGCCTCGAGGGCCTGCCGCAGCACGAGCCCGACGGTGTACTGATTGCGGATGTAAGCCGGCCACGGCTCGAGAAACCCGTCCCGAAACCGCTCGGCCGCAGGCCCCGTCCAGTTCCGCAGGGCGCCGGTGAGATCCCGCAGCTGCGGGTTGGCCCGATGCCCGTCACCACCCGTCGACAGTCCGCTCAGGACACTGTCGATACGATCGATTTTTCCTTGGTACCGCGCCGGGTCCGGCAGATCCAGCAGCGGCCGGAACGCATCGGGCAGGTCGGCGAACTCCCGCTCGACGAGGGCCCGATCCCCTTCGGGCCGCCCACCCATGGCCACGGCCACCGCCACGCGCCGCATGTCCTCGGCGTGCCGCCGCAGCATCTCGTAGGTCACAGCTGACTCCGGCTCTCGTCGCCACGCAGCCGCTCGAAGTCCAGCCCGGCCACCCGATCGGCTTCGGCGTACCGGGCCACCGCGATCCCGACCGCCACCCCCGCCTCCCGCACCTGCCCGGCCGCCGCCGAGAGCACCGCAGCCAGCTCCAACTTCAACGCCACCCAATCGGCGTCGTCATGCGGCACCTCCTGCAGCTCGAGCGCCGCCTCCGCATACACGTGCGCCAGCGCGGGCAGCTGCACCCGCCCGGCCCGCCACAGCTCCAACAACTCCACACCAAGCACAGCGCCGGACGATAGGCCGCCCACCGCCGCGCCGGCCACAGCGTTTCGCCCGTTTTGCGGGCCTAGTCGGCCGGTCCCAGCAGGTCCCAGCGGTTCCCGGCAATATCCCGGAACACGACGATCTTGCCGTACTCCTCTACGCGCGGTGACCCCTCAATCACCACTGTGTGCTCAACCAGCCGAGCAAAGGCCGCATCAAAGTCCTCCACCCGCAGGAAGAACCCCACCCGCCCGGCCGCCTGCTCCCCCACCCCTTGCCGCTGCCGCTCCCCATCCGCCTGCGCGATCAAGATCCCGGTCCGAGCCCCCGGAGCCCGCACCACCACCCACCGCTTGGCCCGCCCCCCGACCGACGTACTGGCGGGCGAGTCCTCGACCAGCTCGAACCCCAGGGCGTCAACGAAGAACGCAATAGCCGGGTCGTAAGCCTCAACCACGATGGTGACCAGCTCAAGATGCATCCGGCGAGCGTAACGACCCTCACCCGCCGGGAGGGGGATACCGCGTGGCCGCCGCGGGAGGGCATAGGCTACGCTGTAGCGGCTGCGGACGGGAACGTCGGCAGCACCGGGACATAGCGCAGCTTGGTAGCGCACTTGACTGGGGGTCAAGGGGTCGTGGGTTCGAATCCCGCTGTCCCGACGTTGCGAAAGGCCAGCCCAGCTGGCCTTTTTGTCGATCCCGATCAATGCAGTGGCCGTGGCATGACACTTGATTTACACGTACGCGCGTACCGTTTCCGCGAAACTCGTGCTGGATAGCCTTTTGATCTTGTGCAGGCCCCTGGCGCATGGGTCTGCGCAAACCGGTCCAGATGCCGTGATGATCGGGCGAACTGCAGCAGGCTGCGCCGGTCGCGGGTCTGCGTAGATTGTGAGCATGGCAGGTCGGCCCAGGCCCGGGTGTTCGAGCGGTTGCTGGCCGCGTGGGGGTTGCCCGAGCCGGACCAAATACAAGGCAACCATCGTTCCGCGAACGCGTCGTACTACAGCGGCGGGCTGCGCCGCAGGGTGTCCATCATGCACCACCGAAGGCAAGGCGAACCGCCCCTACGAGCGCCTCCTGTCCGCGGCGCTCGCCAGCTTGCCGCCAAGCCACCGCCATACCGCATCGAGGCGCCGTAACCCCCTGCGGCCGGAACCAACGCCGCAGCAGGTCAACCACAGCGCGTCAGCCGTTCCCGCACGTCGCGTTGATTATCAGGACTTGCTGCTTGCCGGCGGTGACGTCCTCCGCCTGACGCTTCGAGAGGCCCCAGTTCTCGAACGGAGGCTCTCCGGCTCGCAGCCGGTCCACATAGACTGAGCATTCCCTGCCGTTCGGCGCCTTACCTTTGCCGGCGTACAGCGCCTGCTGGGCCTTCGATACAGTGCCGGCCTGGGCCGGACCGAGGCTGACCTGTCCGCCAGAAATTCGCGACCGCACGTCGTCGACCGGTGTGCCGACGTAGATGCCTTGGGCCGCGTTGTCGACCGTGCCCATCTGCACGCGACTGAAGCCGTCGACCTTGATCTGGCTGAGCATCTCCTCCTGGGCCTGGTACAGCTGGTCCTGCGGGCTCCGCTGGCATGCCGTCAGTGCCAGTAGGCTCGCGGAGACCAATAGGCCGGACAGCCTGGATCTCAACATGTGTACAGCCCCGAATGGCAGATGATCTTGTCAGAGGAACCATAGTAGTAGGACATCGCGGCATTGCCGTAGCTCTGCCCGAGCTTTCCCAGCTCGCCACGGGCGAACGAGTCAGTCATGTTCGTCGTGCGATATGTAGGTGGCCGCGGCGAACTGCTCGGGCGAGTGGTCCCCCATTGATCATGGTTACCGGATCCGACGAGCGGGTGCTGTGGTGGGCCACCCCGGCCGGGCGAAGTTGCGATCGCACGACAGCATGCTCGGCATGGCAGTGAAGATTCGCCCGATCCGGCGACAGGATGCTCCGCGCCTCACCGATCTGATAGGCAGCCTGGGGTATCCGACCACCGAGACGGTCGTGCATGAACGACTCGACTACTGGTTGGACGACCACTCGAGCTGGCTCATCGCCGCCGAGGACGATGGCGACCTTGTCGGCGTCGCGGCGCTCAGCGTCATGCCGTTGCTTGAGGTAACCGGAAAGCTGGGGCGTCTGCTCGCGCTTGTCGTCCACGAGCGCTACCGCGGTCGAGGTGTGGGCCAATCGCTCGTCAGGGCCGCCGAGGAGCAGGCCCGTGCCGCCGGCTGCGTCAAGATGGAGATCACCAGTAGTCGTTACCGCACGAGAACCCAAGCGTTCTATCGGCAACTCGGATACGACGATATATGCACAGCCTCGGCGCGCTTCATGAAGAGCCTGACTGCTGTCAGCTCGGGCTGATGCTGTCCGCGAGTCCATCTCACATAGACATCCGGCTACTCGTAGCGTCCCCATCTGCCGCCGATCGTGCGCCACGGCCGGGTCGAGCTTGTCACCGACGGTGACCAGATCAGCGGGGCCCAGGCACACTGTCGTGCCGATGGGCGCGGACCCGGTTCTGGCTACGGTGCATGGGGACCGAACATCATCCTGTGGATGCGAAGACTGCCGCCGGCTCGCCGAGGCCGTGTCATCATGCTGCAGTGGCTGGGGAGCGGGCTGACCTGAGCAACCTACTTGCCGGCATCGACTGGGCCGGCCCAGCGGACGAATACTGGCCGTCGCACGCCGGCACGCAGGCGTTGCTGCACGGCCTGGCCACTGACGATCCGCAGTCCGTCACGCTGGGCCTGTCGCATCTGTGGACGGCGTTCATCGAGTATCCGAATGTGTTCCCGCCGGCGGCGCCGGCAGTCCGTTACGTGCTGGCGCTGCTGCATCTCCAACCGAACGTCGAGATGGTGATCCGGAGCCCGAGCGGCCGGCTCCGGCCGTTGCGAGCCCATCTGCTGACCTGGCTGTGGGCCGCGGCCAACGCGGTCAGTGACGTCAACGAGCGCGAGTTCGTGGAGCTCGCCGGATACTCGCCGTTGGCGTACCCGTCCTCGGTGTGGCACACGATTCGGCAGCTCCGTCCCCGGATGTACGACACCGCCGCCGCATTTCTGGACGACCCGCACCCGGGCGTCCGGCAGGAGGCTATCGCCGCGGCAGTGGTGCTCGTACGAGTTCCGGAGCTGGCCGTCCATCGTCAGCGCATCGCTGCTGCGGCGCGAGACTTTCTGGACGCATGCACCGACCCGATGCGCAGGCGATGAGCGGAAGAGGCATTCCACGAGCTGAGCCCCACATACGCCGCCGACGAACCGGCACCGACGTAGCCAGAACCGATTGGATGCACTGATCTGCCGCGATTCGCGCGCCGCTCCGCGCCGAGGCCCGGCGCTGCGTTGATCATCTGCCGACGGGTTCGCAGCCAGGCGGTGCCGGTGGTGACGCGCGAATCGCCGCCGGCTTGCCCGCAGGCCGCCCGGACGCAACTGGAACCGGACCGGTCGGGCCGGCAAGCTCCTGATCAGCCGTCGTTGCGCGCCCGGACCACGACCACCGGACAGTCGGCCTTGTGGACCAGGCGGCTGGAAGTGCTGCCGAGCAACAGTTCGCTGATGCTGCGATGGCCGTGTGTGCCGACCACAATGCCCAGGCCGTGCCGCTCCCGGGCGAGCCGGATCAGGGTGTCGGCGACGGTCCGGTCGTCGGCGACGGTGAGGCCCTCGGCGTCGCTGTAGCCGGCCTCCCGGGCGATGCGCACACCCCGTTGCGTGGTCCGCCTCGCCGGCTCGTACAGCTCCAGTTCGGCCTCGATCGCGCCGCGGATGTCCAGCGCGGTCGGCACCTCCAGCCCGGTCATCGGCAGCGTCGCCGTCTCGAAGGCGCGGCCCGCCTCCCACACCGTGACGACGAGGGCGTGCCGAGGCCCGAGCAGTGCCGCGGAGTCCCGCAAGGCCCGCTCGGCGGCAGCCGAACCGTCGAACCCGATGATGACCGGCGCCGCCTTCGTCACGCGTCCCACGGTACCCACGGATCCGGCCTCCGGCAGGGCACGAGGAGGCGCGGCGGGGTGAGGTCAGGGGTGGTCCGAATGATGCGGTACGACGCCACGCCGTCGCGGGAGGCCTGACGGACGCGATCGTCCGGCGCCGGCGCTGAGTTACTCGTCCTCGTCAACACCGTCGGTACGGTGCGGGCTTGAACGTTCGGCAGGCGTATGTTCCGGTGACCGGCGAAGCGGTCGCGGCGCCCCCATCGTCGTTCCGGCGGCTGACGCCGCCAGGACTATGGCCCAGGCGACGGGACCCAGCGGGCGGCAGCCGAAGAACTGGCTCAGCCCGGGGGTCTGCACGACGCCGACGAGCGCCGCCGCGGAGGCGCCGGCCGCGGCGAGGACGACCGGGTCACCGTTGGAGAGCAGCGCGGTCTGGCCAAGTTGCGCGCCGACGAGGGAGGCGAGGGCCACCGTGCTGGCTCGCGCGGTCGTCCCGGTCGCCTTGGCCGTCAACCAGGCCGCCGCCGTTGCCGTCGAGGTCGCGACGGCGCGGCGGGCGATGTCCGCCGTCAGCGCCGCGCCGAGTGATGCCTCCGGTCCTTCGCGGATGAGTTGGTCCGCGGTGACGTGCTTCGCCGGCCTCGCGGCGATCGTGATCGCGGGCAGCAGGTCGGTCATGAGGTTGACGAACAGGATCTGCCGCGCGTTCAGCGGTGGTGTCGTGGAGACCAGGGAACTGCCGACGGTGAACAGGATCTCCCCCAGGTTGCCGCCGAGGAGCAGGGCGAGCGCCTCACGTACTGACGCCCACATGGCGCGTCCCTCGACCACCCCGTCGGCGATCGTCTCGATGCGACCGTCCATCACGATCATGTCCGCTGACTGGCGGGCGGCGTCTGTGGCCCGCCCGCCCAGCGCGATACCGGCGTCCGCGAGCCGGATCGCAGGCGCGTCGTTGGCACCGTCACCGGTGACCGCGACGGCCGACCCGGCGCGCCGCAACGCGCGGACAACCGCGACCTTGTGCCCCGGGCTGAGCCGCGCGAAGACCGAGGCCTTGGCCACCAGCGCGTCGACTGTCGCGTCGTCGGCGCCGTCGAGGTCCGGCCCGGTCACCAAGGTCCCGCCGTCGAGCAGGTCGAGCTCGGCGGCGATGGCCGCCGCCGTGCTGGGATGATCACCGGTCAGCATGAGCACCTTGACGCCGGCGCGTCGCAGCCGGTCGACCGCCTCGGCGGCGGTAGCGCGGGTCGGGTCGGCGAGCCCGAGGAGGCCGAGGAACTCCAGGTTGTCGACGCGCTCGTCGTCGAGGCGGCGCCGCGGCGACGCGGCCCGCTCCGCGATCGCGAGCACCCGCAGGCCCTGCCGGGCCATCCGGTCGACCTCCGCCTCGATCTCCTCGCGGTCGGCCGGCGTGACCGGCCGGGTGGTGCCGTCGCGGCGCCAGGTCGAGCAGCGCGGCAGCGTGATCTCCGGTGCGCCTTTGACGCTGATCACGTGGCTGTTGCGGGCCGTGCCGAGGACCGCATGAAACCCGCGTGCCGGTTCGAAGGGCAGCTCGCGGATGGGCCGCCAATCCTTGACGCCCCCGTCGGTACGGACACCCGCGGCGGCGGCACCAGCCACGACCGCCTGGTCGGTGGGGTGCGGCAACGCTTCCTGCCCGCTGGGCGCCGGGCTCGCACGGAGCCCGGCGGCCAGGATCAGCCGGTGCCGGGGGGTGAGCCGCTCGGTCGGCACCTGCACACAGCCGTCGGAGACGGTGCGCAACGCGATGCGCCCCTCGGTCAGCGTGCCGGTCTTGTCGAAACAGATCACGTCGACCCGCCCGAGCGCTTCCATCGATCGAGGATCGCGGACGAGGATGTTGCGTTCGGACAACCGGCGGCTCGCGCTCAGTTCGGCCGCGGTGGCAATGAACGGCAGCCCCTCGGGGATTGCGGCGAGGGCGAGCGCGACCGAGCTGCTGATCGACTCGGCCAGCCGCCCCCGCAGCAGACCCGTGGCGAGCAGCGCGACCGCGGCGGCACCCGCCGCCGGCAGCGACGCCTTGGTCAGCTCGTGCAGCCGGTGCTGCACGCCGCTCGTCGGCGGCTCCTGCAGCTGGAGCCGGGCGCTGCGGCCGGCCTCCGCCTGCTCACCCGTCGCCACGACGATGCACGTGCCCGACCCGGCGGCGACCGTCGTCCCCGCGTACACCATGCTGCTGCGCTCGGCAACGGCGCTGGCCCGGGTAGCGGCAACGCTCTTGGCGACCGGCACGGATTCACCGGTCACCGGGGACTCGTCCATCTCGAGGCCGGAGGTGGCGATCAGGCGGCAGTCTGCCGGCACCGCATCCCCCGGCTCCAGGAGAATGACGTCGCCCCGCACGAGCTCGTCGATGCTGCCGTCCCGATCCACGCCGGCCCGGCGCAACCGGACCCGCGGCGTCGCCGCGCTCACCAGCCGGCTCAGCGCCCGCCGGGCGGTCACGGACTGCACGCCCGACAGCAGCGCGTTGGCCAGGATGACGGCGACGACAAGCACCGCGTCGCTCTTCGCACCGATCGTGGCGGAGACACCGGCGCCGGCGGCGAGCGGTAGCGTCAAGGGCGTGTCCAGCTCGGCCATGACCGTGTCGAGCAGCCCCCGCGCCCCCGGCGCCGTCTCGTCGTCCGCCGGAGCCTCGGCGCGCCGGCGGTGTTCGGCGGCCTCCTCGCTGATGCCGTCCGGAGACGTGGCCAAGATTCGCATGATCTCGTGGACGGGGAGCGCGTGCCAGGCAACGTCGACCGCGGGCACCGGCGCCGCACGGCGGCCCAGGGTGCGCGCCGACCACACCGCACCGAGAACATTGGCGGCCAGCGCGACACCCGTAGCGAGCGTTCCCCGGTGCGCGCCCCGCGGCGCCAGGTCGGCGTTTCCCAGTAGCGCGCCGGCCACCGACCCGGACGCCGCTACCAGGGTGCTGCGCCTGCTGACCGCCTTGGCCACCGTCGCCGCCTCGAGCAGCAGCCAGGCCGTCTCCAGTCCGGGCCCGCCCATCAGGTGAGCGCCCCACGGAGGTCGACGATCCGCCCGCAGCACGCCGAAGCCGCAGTCGGCCGAACCGAGCGCGGTGTCGTTGTGCTCGCCGATGAGCACGACGACGTGGCCGTCCCGTTGCAACGCGCGGATGGACCCGGCCAGCCGTGAGCCTCCGGGCACGGTACCGTCCGCCGGCACCCGGTGGCGGATCTCGGGCGGCGCTCCGGCGAGCAGCACCCGGCCAACCCGGCGGCCGGCCGCGATCACGGCGGCCGTCAACGGATCCAGCGCTGACTCGGCCAGGACGACCGCTTCGGGCCGCCGGTTGCGGGTCAGCACGTACACCTTCCCCTTTTTGCCGCCGGAAGTGCGTACATCGTCCAGGACAGCCTCCGGGATCGCGGTGTCGAGACGCTGCGGGACGGCGAGTGCCCAGCCGTCGGCATCTTCGTCCGTCGGCAACGTGCCGCGGTGCGCGTCGACAAGGCGGCTCGCGGCCTCCCAAGCGTCCTGCGCCGTGCCGTTGATGGGCGCCACGTGCGTGATGACGTGCCGGCCGCCGGTCAGCGCCCGGGCATCGATCACCACCGTGTCGACCCGGTCCAGCTGGCGCAGCGCGCCTCGATCGCGGACGAGCACGTCCCGGCGAGCGAGAAGCCGGCCCAGCTCACCTGCGTACGTCTCCCGGCCGGCGGGCGCGGGGACCGGTGAACCCGCCGCGAGCACCCGGGCCGCGCGCCGGACGCCGCCGGGGAACAGCGAGACCGCGCCGGAGGCGAGCAGCGTCAGGATGCTGATCCGCTTGGCGTAGCGCTCGATCGGCCCGTCCGGCAATGCAGCCGGCCGCGCGCCGTCGAGGCTGCCGGCGCGGCTCACGCCGGCCTCCCGGGCCAGCCCGGCCGCTCTGCGCTGCCACGTGTCCCGCTGCGCAGATGCCTCCCGCAGCAGCACGACCCGCATGGCGGCGTCCGCAAGTGCGGACAGCCCCGTCTGGCTCGCGGCGCCGATCCCCGCGCTGGCCACGGAGACGGCCAGATCGGTCCAGTTGCGGCCGATGTGCCGGCGCAGCCAGTCGCGCACCCCCGGCACGTGGTCGACCATCGCGATGATGGCGGCCAGCTCCCGCGGCGCCGCGGGTATCCGCAGACCCCGCGCCACAAACCCGCCGGCCGCGCCGAGCAGGTCGAAGGCGAGCGTCACCAGATGACGGGTCTCCGCGTCCAGGTATGGCGCTCCGGCGGCCTGCTCCGCGGGGATGAAGTCGGATTCGACGGACGCCACCAATTCGACGAGGTCGTCGAGCCCGAGTGTGCCCTCGTCGTAGCTGATCAGCAGCTGGCCCAAGGCGGCGTTCCAGGCCGCCCAGTCAACACCGCGCAGCCTTTCAAGCGCCTTCTCCAGCAGTTTTCCGTACTCTGCGCTGATCAGATGGTCTCGGGCGCCGCGCACCTCGACGTGGGCGAGGCCGTCCCGGGCCCACGCCTTCCTCCGCCGCCGAACGGCCGGTCCGTCGCCGTCACCGTCCGGCATCACTGCCACGTGCCATGGTCCGCGTCTCACCCTCCCGCCGATTTCGGCGGTTCGGCACGCCCGCGGCTGTGGGTCGCCACCCACACACCGGCCGCCGCCGCGACGGCAACGGGCCATTCCAGGACGCCGAGCGTTGCCAGCACGCCGACGCCGCCGTAATACAGCAGTTGCTTCGGCTGTGGTACGGCCATGTGGAGAACCGGCACCTTGACGTGCGGCACCGGGACGTCCTGCCAGGTCACCAGCTCGGACTCGCCCGTGGGCTGTCCGGTCGTGCCGGCGGTCGGGAGTTCCTCCTTCGCCGGGCGGCGCCGAGACTGCGTCGTCGACCCCCCGGCAGCACGCTTCCGCGGAAGGGCTTGCGAGCCCGCTGGTGTCACGGTCATGAGTACGCACCTCCACCTGAGTCGTTCCGCAAAGGCGCAGCTACCCGGACGATCCGGAATCAATCCACCGGCCCGGGTTACGACCTCGGCGGCGAGACCACATCCGGTTCAAGTGGCACGCACCCGTCATCGACGCCCTGGGCTGACGGGCCGGAGTACGCCTGCGAGCTCCTCCAGCTCGTGCAGCGCGCCGCGGATGTCCTTCGCCAACGGCTGGATCAGGACGTGATCGGCGCCGGCGTCGTGGTGTGCGCGGACCCGGGTCGCGATCGTCGCCGGGTCGCCCCACGCCACGATCGCGTCGACAAGCCGGTCGCTGCCCGCTCCGGCCACGTCCTCGTCAGTGAAGCCGAACCGCTTGAGGTTGTTCACGTAGTTCGGCAGTCCCAGGTAGAAACTGGTGTGCTCGCGGGCGGTCGCCCGGGCGGTGGCCGGGTCGGTCTCCAGGCAGATCGCCTGTTCGGGAATCAGCAGGCGATCGGGGCCCAGGATCTGCCGCGCGTCCGCCGTGTGCTCGGGCGGGACGAAGTAGCTGTGCGCACCGTCCGTACGGTCCCGAGCCAGCTCCAGCATCCGGCGGCGCAGCGCTGCCAGCACCCGCGGAACCGGCCTGGGAGGCGCGGTGACAGTGGCCCGGTCCATCCCGTCGAGATACTCACGCATACGTTTCAGCGGCTGGTCGTAGGTCATGCCGGTCTTGTCGATGACCGGGCCGTGACTGACACCCACACCGAGCACGAACCGGCGCGGCCACGCGTCGCCGAGGGCCACTGCGGCGGCCTGCGCCGTGGCGGGGTGGCGCGCCCAGATGTTGGCGATTCCGGCCCCGGTCACGATCCGGGAGGTCGCGCACAGCCACGCCGCCTCCTGGGCGAAGACATCGTTGCGGCCGACGATCTCGCCTTCGAAGATCGAGCCGTAGCCCAGTGCCTCGATGCGGCGCGCGGCGGAGCGCTGGGTCTCGGCCGGCTCGCCTTGCAGCGCGCCCAACCAGACGCCCACCGGGCCCAGGGCCTGTCTCGTCTCAGTGACGGTCTCGGATACGGCCACGGCGCACCTCCAGGAATCGCGGCTCTGCGTACGTCAGTCAGACCAGCAGAGCGGCGGGCAGTCCACACCCGATCCGGCCGAGACTCATCCGGTTCGACCCCGGCGGTGGCACCAGATTCACTCGCCACGACCGGCGGGAGGGGCGAAGGTCCGGACGTACAGTGGAAATGTCCGAATCCGGACGACGTCCGGCCGGGGCCCGAGCCCCGGCCGGAGACACTCCGGTCAGGAGACCGTCGCGATGTCCGGTGCCTGGGCCGGGTCGCTCGGCCGGTCGACGTCCCGGACGGCGTCGGCCGTCACGACCCGCAGGAACGGGATGATCAGCACAAGACACGCCACCCCGAACACACCGAACGCCACCCGGTAGGACACGAGCTGCGCCAGCCCGCCGGCGAGCAGCGCCGCGACCGGGGCCATCCCCCACGACACCAGCCGGGTCGCCGCACTGAACCGGCCGAACATCTCGTTGGGCACCAGCGCCTGCTGGATCACCCGCGAGTTGACAGTCCACATCGTCCCTCCGATGCCGGTGAGGAACGCCGCCGCGCCGATGATCCAGGCGCTCTCCGGACGCTGCGGCAGCACGGCCGGCACGCCGACCATGGCCGCGGTGCCGATGATGTCGACGAACATCGACCAGCGCCGGCCCAGGATCCGGTTGACGCGGCCGACGAGCAGGACTCCCACGATGCCGCCGGCGCCGAGACAGGTGAGCAGGAGGCCGTACGCGCCGGGGCTGAGCCCCAGGGTGCCGATCGCGTATGCGGCGATGAGCGCATACCAGACCGCCCAACTGCCGGCCATCACCGCGACGAGCAGCGACATGGTGCGCAGCAACCGGTGCCGGAGCAGGAACCGCAGCCCGTCGCGGAGTTCACCGTGCACCGTGCCGCGTGGTGTGGTGGGCTGCACCGCGAAGTTGCCGACAAGCATCATCAGCAGCACGGCGCCCACCACGTACACGGCGGCGGCGGTACCGAAGGCATAGCCGAAGCCGGCCGCCACGAGCAGACCGCCGAACGGTGCGCCGACGAAGCCGTGGCAGAGGTACTCCACGCCAGTCATCCGCGTGTTGACCCGGTCGCGGCTGCCCAGGGGGACGGCGGCCGGCACGATCGACGCCCCGGCCAGCAGCGCGAACACCTCGGCGACGCCGAGCACGAGGGCGGTGACGAGGATCTGTGGCACGGTCAGGAGGTCGGTGAGGTACCCGGCGAGCAGGGTGCCCACGGCGACCGTCCGGGCGATCTCGGCGGCGACCATGAGTTGCCGCCTGTTGAGCCGGTCGACGACGACTCCGATGTGCAGCGCGCCGAGCAGCCACGGCAGGCTGCGCAGGGTTGCCACGGCGGAGATGAGCAACGGCGAACGGGTGAAGTGCAGCATGAGCACCGGCAGCGCGACGGTGCCGATGGCGTCGGCGATGCTGGTGGTGCCGGTGAAGAACACCAGCAGCCATTCGTTGCGCCGGACCGTGGTCCGGGCGGCGTCCGGTGTGTCCACTGTGGCGGTCACGGGTCACGTCCTCGTGGCGTCGATGAGGGAGCGGATGGCGGCGATCCCGCGCCGCGTCCGCTCCGGCGACTCGGTCCCGACCGAGATCCGGATATGGCGGTCGCACGACTCGCCGTAGGCTATGCCGGGCACGACGCAGACGCCCCGTTCGCGCAGCAGCCGGGTGGCGAACGCGTCGGAGTTCAAACTGGACTCGCCCAGCGAGCCGAACAGGTAGAACGTCGCCTCACCGGGAAGGGTCTCGATGCCCGCGTCGGCGAGCCAGCCCGCGGCGGTGTCGCGCATCGCCACGGCCTGCTGGATCTGCGGCCTGGTCCGGCTGATCAGCTCGTCGAAGTGCCCGGCGAGGTAGCCGGCGAGGATGGTGGGCGCGCAGGTGACGAGGTGCTGGTTGAGTTTGAGTACCTCGTCGACGATCCGGCGGTGCGCGATGAGGTAGCCGATCCGCCAGCCGGAGATGCCGAAGTTCTTCGACATCGAGTTGACCGTGACGGTGTGCAGCCGCTCCGGGTCGCCGACGGCGGCCGACACGAACGCGGTGCCCGGCGCCACGAACTCGTTGTACGCCTCGTCGACGAGCAGCAGCAGCCCGTGCCGTGTCGCGAGGGCGTGCAGGTGGTCCAGTTCGGCCGCGGTGTACACCTTGCCGGTCGGGTTGTTGGGGTTGTTGATGATGATCACCCGGGTCCGGGCGGTGATGTGCCGTTCCAGGTCGAACAGGCTCTCCTGGTGCGCCACCATGACCGGTTCGCCGCGGCAGAGCCGCACGTGCGCGGGGTAGCTCAGCCAGAACGGCTCGGTCATGATGACCTCGTCGCCGGGTTCGAGCACCGCGAGCAGGGTCATGTAGATCGCGGCCTTCGACCCCGCCGTGATGATCATCTCCTGGTCCGGGTCGACTGACGGCCCGAACCGGTCCTCGTAGTACTTGGCGAGCCGCCGGCGCAGCTCCGGTACGCCCCGCGAGTGCGAGTAGTGGTGCAGCTCGGCCACGTCGAACCCGCTGAAGTCCGGCGCTGGGATGTCGAAGAACGCCTCGCCGAGCGACAGCGTGATGATGTCGTGCCCGGTGGCCTTGAGCTCGTAGACGAGGTTGTTGTACTTGATGGAGATCGCCTGGTCGATGCTGCTCATCAGCCGGCTCGGCCGGGTCGCGGCCGGGGTTCTCATGCGACGGTCCGGGTCTGACCGGAGCCCCACACCACGTTCTTGACAGTGGTCAGCGCCTCCAGGCCCATCGGGCCCCGCACGTGCAGCTTCTGTGTCGACACGCCGATCTCCACCCCGTAGCCGAACTCGCCGCCGTCGGAGTAGCGCGGCGAGGCGTTGACGAACACGCTGCCCGAGTCGACGAGCCGCGCGAAGCGGCGGGCCACGTCGATGTCGCGGGCGACGATGCCCTCGGCGTTGGCCGTGCCGTGCCGGCGGATGTGCCCGATCGCGGCGTCCACGTCGTCGACCACCCGCACGGCGAGCACCAGGTCGAGGTACTCGGTGTCCCAGTCCTCCTCGGTCGCGGCCAGCGCCTTCGGCCACGCGTCGCACACCTCGGCCGAGCCGCGGATCTCCACGCCGGCCGCGGTGAGCTCGTCCAGCACGCCGGGCAGCCAGTCGGTGACGAGCTCGCGGTGCACCAGCAGGGTCTCGATCGCGTTGCACACGCTGGGCCGGGAGGTCTTCGCGTTGATCGTCACCGCCGTGGCCATGTCCCGGTCGGCGGAGGCGTCGATGTACAGGTGGCAGTTGCCCGCACCGTCGATGACCGTCGGCACTGTGGCGTCGCGCTCCACCGACTCGATCAGGGCCGGCCCGCCGCGCGGGACGAGGAGGTCGACGAGTCCCTTGGCGCGCATCAGCTCCGTCGCCGAGGCCCGTGACGGGTCCTCGACGAGTTGGACGGCCGCCGCCGGCACCGCCGGGTGCCGGGCGATCGCGGTGTCCAGCGCGGTCATGATGGCGCGGTTGGTGGCGGCGGCGATCGACGAGCCGCGCAGCACGGCGCAGTTACCCGACTTGAGGCACAGCGCGGCGACCTCGGCGGTGACGTTGGGCCGTGCCTCGTAGATGACGGCGACGACCCCGAGGGGTTCCCGGACCCGCTCGATGAGCAGCCCGTTCGGTCGGGTCCAGCCGCCGGTGACCTGCCCGACCGGGTCCGGCAACGCGACAACGGTACGGATCGTGGCGGCGAGCCCGGCCATCCGACGGTCGGTGAGGGTCAGCCGGTCGACGAGCGTCGCGGAGACACCGCTCCTGCGCGCCTCGGCGACATCCTGCCGGTTGGCTTCGAGGATCGCGTCGCGGTGCTGCTCGATGGCGGCTGCCATGTCGAGCAGCACCAGGTCCTTCTGCCGGGTGCTCAACGCCGCGACGGCCGTCGCAGCCGCCGCGGCGGCCTCGCAGGTCTGGGTGGCGGTCATGGTCATGGTGCATCCCTTCTGATGCGTACGTAGTCGGAGCCGACGAGCAATGCGGTGCCGGGTTCGCAGCCGAACTCCACGGCGCTCGCCGGGTAGCGGATGCTGCCGCGGGCGAGCAGCGTGGCATCGGGGCCGGTGATGTCCACGACGTCGCCCGCGTGGAACTGCCCTCGTGCGGTGGTGACCTGGATGCGCCGCAGCGCTTGGCGGTGCTCGATGGCCATCAGCCCGGCGGGGGCGCAGGTGACCGCCCCGCGCGGCGGGGTGCGGAACGCGCGCCACAGCCGGCCCGCGTCCGGCCATGCGCCACGCACCGGCCGCGGGGCGAACGCGGTGCCGATGTCGGCGCCCTCGCGCGCCGCGACGAGGACGGCTGGGTCGGCGGTGTCCGCAATGACCGTGCGGACCCCGGAGTAGGTGGCGATCCAGCAGGCCGACAGCTTCATCTGCATGCCGCCGGTGCCGCCCGCCACGACGGTGCCGCCGGCGAGCGCCTCCAGTTGCGGTGTGAGCTCGGCGACCTTGCCGATCCGAGTCGCCTTGCCGCCGAGTTGCGGGTCCCGGTCGTAGAGGCCGGGCACGTTTGTCAGCAGTACCAGCAGCCCCGCCCGCAGGAACCCGCTGAGCAAGGCGGCGAGCACGTCGTTGTTGCGTACGCCCAGCGCGTCGTTCTCGTTCACGATCGGCACGACGCCGAGGGAACGCATCTCGTCGAAGGTGGCCCGGACCCGTTCGCCGCGGTCGGCCTCGATGAGGTCGTAGGGCGTGAGCAGTACCTGCCCGGTCTCCAGGCCGTACGAGGCGAACGTCTCCTGCAGCGCGCCGTAGAGCAGCCCCTGGCCGATCGCGGCGGCGACCTGCTGGCCGGCCCCGTTCGCATCACCCAGCGCCGCGTGCCGGGTCCGGCCGATGGCGATCGCGCCCGAGGTGACGACGACGGGCGCGAGCCCGGCCCGGATGCCCAGGCGCACCGCCGCACACAGCCGTTCGACCTTCTCCGGCTCCAGCCGGCCGTCCGTCACGAGCGACGTCGTGCCGATCTTCAGGACCACCCGGTCCTCATCGGGGGTCACCACATGAACTGCCCTCCATCGACGATCAGCTTCTGGCCCGTCATCTGGGCGCTGCCCGGGCCGACCAGGAACTCGAGTGCGTCGGCCACCTGCTCGGTCGTGCCGAGGCGCCCCTGCGGCACATCCGCGAGGAATTTCGCGCGCCCGGCCGGGTCGTCCAGGCCGAACCGGGCGACCAGCTCGTCGGTCTCGGTGTTGCCCGGGATCAGGGAGTTGACCCGCACCTGCGGCGCCAGCTCCAGCGCGAGGCACTTGGTGAGCTGCAGCAGCCCGGCCTTGCTCGCGCAGTAGTTCGCGCCATCACGACGGGGTCGGATGCCGGTCGTCGCGCCGACATTCACGATCACCCGGTCGCCGGTCGTCGCGAGCATCGCCGGCAGCAGCGCCCGGGTGAGGTAGAAGACGCCTGACAGGTTGGTGTCGAGCACCCGCCGCCAGTCTTCGACGGACATCGCCAGCACAGGCCGGTCCACGTTCACGCCCGCGTTGTTGACAAGCACCGACGGGCCGCCGTAGATGCGGACGATGTCGTGGACCGCGGCGTCCACGGCCACCGGATCGGCGACGTCGACCTGGACCGGGACGAGCCCGGCCGTCGCCGCGGCGTCCGCAGCCGTCTTGTCGTGCCGGTACAGCGCCACCACCTGGTAGCCGAGCCGCTTCAGCCGGCGGCTGAAGGCCAGTCCGATGCCCCGGGTACCGCCACTGACGACCGCCGTCCTCATCGCAGCGTCCCCGCGCCGGCGCGGATGGCGGCGGCGATGCCCGCCACGGTCGGCGCGGCGTACAGGTCGGCGACCGGGACCGTGACGCCGTAGGCCGCGTGTATCGCAGTCAACGCATCCAGGACGGTGAGCGAGCTGGCGCCGTGGTCGAACACCGAGTGGTCGTGGGGGATGTCCCCCACCCCGAGGATCCTCGACCACAGCGCGGCGAGGTCGCGTTCCAGTGCGCCGAGGTGTACCGGTGGTCGCGCGGCGTCGCCGTGGCCGCCGGCGGCGAGCAGCTCGTCGAGCCGGTGCAGCAGTGCGGCCCGGTCGGTCTTGCCACTCGTGGTGGTCGGCACGGCCGTCACCGGAACAATCCACTGTGGACGCATGTGGGCGGGCAGCGTCGCGGCCAGATGCTCCCGTACCCGCGACGGGTCGGGGGCGGCACCCGGATGGGGCAGCAGGAACAACGCGATCTGCTCGCCGCGCACGGCCGCGACCGCTTGGCGCACGCCGAGCACCCGGGCCGCGACGACCTCGATCTCGCCGAGCTCGACCCGCTGCCCCTGTATCTTCACCTGCGAGTCGAGCCGGCCGAGGAAGACCAGTTCATCGCGGTCGTTGCGGACGACGAGGTCGCCGGTGCGGTACATCAGGCCGCCCGCCGGGCCGAATGTGTCGGGCACGAACCGTGCGGCGGTCAACTCCGGGTCGTTGAGGTAGCCGGCGGCGAGGCAACGGCCGCCGAGGTGGAGCTCGCCCACGACGCCGGGTGGGGCGAGGTGCCCGGTGGCGTCCACGACGTAGGCGGCCACCCCCGGCAGCGGTACGCCGATCGGCACGTGCCCGGGCCACGCCGGGTCGTCGCCCCGCAGCCGGTATGTGGTGACGGCCTGCGTCTCGGTCGGCCCGTAATGGTTGACAAGCGTGCAGTGCGGATGCCGGCGCAGGAACTCCCGCTCCTGCTCGTCGACGGTGAGCTGCTCGCCGGAGACACACAGGTACCGCAGGTCCGGCAGGTGCGTGCCGCGGTCCCCGATCAGCTGCACCATCGGGCGCAGCGCGGCGGTCGGCAGGTAGACGTGGGTAGCCCCGGTGTCGGCGACGTGTCGCAGCACCGCGAGCGGGTCGCGCCGGTCGGCCGGGGCCAAGGACAGCACGGTGCCGCCGCAGAGCAGCGTCGGCACGATCTCCTGGAAGCAGACGTCGGAGCTGAGCGGCGCGTACTGCAGGAACCGGCTGTCGCCGTTCATCGCCAGCGCGTCGATCTGCCACGCCGCAAGTTCGGCCAGCCACGCCTGTCCCATCAGCACACCCTTCGGCGCGCCGGCCGAGCCGGACGTGTACATCACGTACACCGGTGCGTCCGGGTCGGCCGCCGAGGCGACGGCCGCCGCGGTGGCCAGCTCAGCGACCGGGACCGCGGGCGCCGCCGACGCCACCGGCGCGCCGATCACCAGGCGGCACGAGGCGGACCGGACCATGTCGTCGAGCCGGCGCCGCGGCACGGTCGCGTCCAGCGGCAGGAACGTGGCGCCCAGGCGCAGCACCGCCACGATGGCGGCGACGCTGTCGGCGAGCCCGCTGTCGACGGCGAGGCCGACCACGTCGCCGGGGCCGACGCCGCGCGCTGCGAGGCCGCCCGCCATGCGGCCGGCCGTGGCCAGCAGGTCTGCGTAGGTCAGGTCGCGGCCCGGCTCCCGCACGGCGACCGCCGTGGGCTGCTGCCGCGCCACTGCCTCGACGGCCTCGTACAGCCCGGCCGTGGCCCGCGGGTGCCGGCCGTCGGAGCGGACGCTGGCCGCCGTCGAGGCGTCGGTGAACAGCTCGGCGAGAGTCCGCGTGCGGTCGTCGACGGCGCGTCGCACGGCGGTCCGCAGCGATGCGAGCAGGCCGTCGGCGACCGCGGGCGCGATCAGCTCCCGGTCGTACTCCAGCTCGACAAGCCAATGCCCGTCCTGCGGGGTGACGCCGAGCCGCAGGTCGGATCGCACGGTGCCGTTGCCGAGGCGGCGCACAGCCCGGACCGCGGCGTACGCGCGGTGCGGTTCCGTTGCCGCGACGGCGAGCACCGCCGCGTGCAGCGGGCCGCGTCCGGTTTCGGCGGTGAGCTGCGCCAGGCTGATGTCGGCGTCGGCCCGGGCCGCCTCGACCGCGGGTCCAACCACTGTGGACAGGTAGGCGTCGACGGTGTGGGCCCAGTCCACCTCGACGATGACCGGCAGGGGGTCCGCGGAGCGGCCCACCTCCGTGCCGATGACGACCTGGGACGTGTTGGCGTGCCGGGCGAGCGTCGCCGCGTAGAGGCCGGCGAACAGCACCTGCGGCGGGAAGCCGAGGCACGCTCCCGCGTCCACCTCACCCCGCACCTGCCCGCCGGTGAGTGAGGTCCGCGCCGGACGCCCCGGCACCGGGGCGAGTTCCAGCGAGGGTACGCGGCGCAGCCGCCGCGCCCAGGCGGCGGACCGGTCCCGGGCCGTCGGCGCCGGGGACGCCTCCAGGTGCTCGACGTGCGCAGCCTCGCGATCGGCGACCCGCATGGCCAGTTCGGCGGCGGTCGGCGGCGCCGTGAGCAGGTCGGCGAGGTCGTCGGCGAACGGACCGATCGAGACCGCGTCGAGCAGCAGACAGTGCACGGCCAGCAGCACGGTGCAGGCAGTGCCCTCCTCGGCCCGCACGACGGCGCACCGGTGGGCCGGCTCGGTCCCGGGGTCGAACGCGGGCTGGCCGATCTGCCCGGCCACCGAGCTCACCGCGTCCGCGAAGTCGACTGCGGCGACGGCCACCTGGAGGGTCACCACGTCGGCGACCGGCGCCACGAGTCGCGCGTGCGGGCGGGGCAGCAGCCCGAAAATCTGCCGCATGGTGGGCCGGAGCGCGACGGCGCCGCTCAGTGCCCGAGAAACCGCCTCGGCGGAGTACCGCGGGTCGAGGTCGAGCCGATAGAGCGTGTGGTAGGCCGACGGGCCGGCGGCCCGGGCGTGCGCCACGAGCAGACCGAGCTGTGCCGGGGTAACCGGCAGCTCCGTCCGCACGGTGCGTTCGAGAGTGGCATCCACTGTGGTCAGTCCCTCCGGTCGCCGGACGTCAGTTCTGCGGCGAGGCGGCTGCGGTCCACCTTGCCGCTGGCGTTGACGGGGAACCCGTCGACCCGCAGGTACCGCCCCGGCAGCATGTAGCTGGGCAGCTGCCGCTGGAGCGTCATGGCGACGTCGGCCTCCTCGACCCCGTCGCCGCAGTAGAGCGCCTGCAGCGCGACGGAGTCGTTGCCGTCGGGCAGCGCGAGCACGACGGCGTCGAGCACGCCGGGGTGCCCGCGCAGCACCGCTTCGATCTCGGCGAGCTCGATGCGGTAGCCGCTCACCTTGATCTGGTCGTCGATGCGTCCTACGTGGACCCAGGCACCGTCCTCCAGGCGCACCCGGTCGCCGGTGCGATACCAGTCGGTGGATGCGGGTGTGGGCGCGGTCGATGGGACCGACAAGCCGTCGCGGACGGTGACGAACCGGCCGACGTCGTGTGCCGGGTCGAGGTACCCGTCGAACCGTTGCGGGCCGCGTACGCACAGCTCACCGTCGTCGCCGACCCGGCCGTCCTCGGCCAGCGCGATCCCCTCCAGGTGCGGGTAGGGTCGCCCGATCGGCACGGTGCCGTTGGACGTGCGTGGCCACGCCGCGACCTCGGCGGCCAGCCGGTAGCCGACACAGGTGATGGTCAGCTCGGTCGGGCCGTAGAGGTTCTCGACAGTGCTGCCGGGCGCGGCGGCGGCCCAGGCGGCGGCCTGGTCGAGGGTGAGCTGCTCGCCGGCGAACAGGCTCCACCGCAGATCTGGCATGCTGTTCGGGCGCAGCTGACGCATCCGGCGGGCGAGCGAGACGACCGAGGGCACCGAGAACCAGTGCGTGATCCGCTTGTCGCGGACGAACCGGGCCGGTTGCAGGATCTCGTCCGGTTGCGGCACCACCAGCGTCGCGCCGGCGCTCCACGCGACGAACAGGTCGAACACGGACGGGTCGAAGGTCAGGTCGAACGTCTGCGAGAGCCGGCACCCCGGGCCGACCGCGTAGCGCTCGACGCAGTGTCGCAAGTAGGGCCCGACGTTGCGGTGCCGGATCGGCACCCCCTTCGGCACGCCTGTCGACCCGGAGGTGAACAGCGTGTACGCGACGTCGTCCGGGGTGCCCTGGTAAGGGTCGGCACCGGCGGCGGGCAGGTCGGCATCCCACCGGTCGCCGACCAGCGGGACCGCGGTACCCACCGTGAGGTCGGTCTGGGCGTGGTCCAGGACCAGCACGTCGACTGTGGACTTCGAGCAGATCAGCTCGTTGCGCGCCAGGGGGAAACGCGGATTCAACGGCACGACGACGGCACCCAGTCGCAGCGCGGCGAGGTACCCGGCGTAGGCCGCCAGGCTGCGCGAGGCGAGCAGCCCCACCGCCGTCGGGGGGCCGCCGACCGCCGCGCGCAACCGCGCCGCCAGCCGTTCGCTGACGTCGAGCAGCTCGCGGTAGGACAGGGTCCGACCCGCCACCTCGAGTGCCGGCGCGTCCGGCTGGGCCAGGGCCTGGTCTCGGAACCAGGTGTGGAGCGTGCCGTCCGGCGTCATCGGGTCGCCGCCGTCAGCCGCTGCAACGCCTCGGCGACCTGCCCGGTGAAGGGCGCCCGCAGCACGCCGTGGTGGTCGGCCGCCACCCGCAGGATGTCCGGTGGCCGCCGCAGCCGCTGCGCCCACTCGTCGAGCTGCACATCGAGCAGCCCCGCCCCGACGACGAGCGCCGGCGCGTCGACCTGCTCGGTCGTGACGAAGGACGCCACGGCGACGGCGTGGCGGTGGTACGTGGCCCAACGTTCGAGAAGCACCGCGGTGGGCACGGGCTGCCCGGCGGCGGACAGGTAGGCGGCGAGCGCCCGCAGCGCGAGATCCGCGTCGGGCTCGTCGTCGCCCGTGCTGGGTGCCGGCCCGGTGAGCTCCACCGCGCGCAGTACTCCGGTGATGAACGCGTCGAGCCGGAGCCGGTCGATGTCGGCCGGGATCTCGTACCCCACCGGCGGCGTGGAGTCCAGCAGCAGCAACGCGGGCGCCTCAGCGCCGTACCCGGTGGCCATCGCGAACGCGATCTGGCCGCCCATCGACCAGCCGCCGAGCACGTCCGGCCGGGCGCCGGTGGCGTCGAGGTCGGTGCGGTAGCGGGCCGCCATCGCCGGCACCGATTCGTGCGGCTCACGCTCCTGCGACAGGGTGACCCGCCAGTCGGCCGGCAACGCGGCCAGCAGGTCGCGGTAGTCCTGCACCGCGCCACCGGCCCCGTGTACGAGGTGCAGGTGCGGTCCGGTGCCGGGGCGCAGCAGCACGACGGTGCTGTTCGCCGGAGTCGTCTCCGCGGTGCCCGACTCGAGCTGAGCGACGGCCCGGCGGGGTGACGGCTCGGCGAGCCAGGTCACCACGTCCAGCGGCGTGCCGGCCTCGGCCTCGACGGCGGCGGCCAGCTCCAGCACCTTGAGCGATCGGCCGCCGGCCGCGAAGAAGTCCTCGTCCGGTCCGCGCGGTGGCGCGCCGAGCACCTGCGTCCACGCCCGCGCCACCTGGGTCATGGCCGCCGACGCGGGCAGCTCCTCGGTGTCTGGCGCGGCCTGGCGGTGGTCGAGATAGCCCGCCGTGGCCCGGGTCTGGACCGGTAGCGAACCCACCAACCGGTCCGGGTCCGCGCCACCCGCGGCGAACACCGCGTCGAGGTCGTGCAGCAGCCGCAGCACGGTCTGCTCGTCGTAGCGCCCGGTGTTGTACTCGATCTCCATCAGCAGGGTGCCGTCGTCGTCGAGCAGGCCGAGCCCGATGTCCGCCCGCGCCGCACGGTTGGGCGTGGGGTGGACCGTCATGGCCACGTCCCCTATGGACAGTCCGCGGCCGATGGGGCCCAGGTAGTTCAGCAGCAGGGGAACCGACTCGCGGAGCATCGTCTGGGTGTCGTCGCTGAGCGCCGCGAACACGACCGGGTAGGGCACCGCCTGGTGTACCAGCATCTCCCAGCCGGCGTCGCGGGCTCGGCCCACCACGTCGCCGATGGTGTCCCCCGGCGAGACAGTGGCCCGGGCGACACACAGGTTCGCGAGGTACCCGACGAGCTGCTGGTCGCGCGGACCGTTCCGGTTGGCGGCCACCACCCCCACCGAGATGTCCGCGTCGGCGTGCGGCGCGCAGGCCCGGGCCAGGACGATCTGCACCCCGGCGAGCACCACGGCGAACGGCGTGGCGAACATGCTCTTCGCGAGCGCGGCGATGCCGTCGGCGGCCTCGCCGCTGAACGCGTACCGCAGCATCGCCCCAGCGGCACCGGTGCTCGCGTACCGCTGCCGGTCCGCCACCACCGTCGTGGCGGTCGCGCCCTCGAGCACCTTGCGCCAGTGCTGCAGGCTGTCCTGCCACCGCCCGTCGTCCCGGGCCTGCGCCACCTCGCGGGCGTACACCGAGAACGGCACCGGCGGCTCGGCCGGCCACGGCGGCGCCTCGCCGCGCAGGGCCGCGGCGTAGGCCACGGACAGGTCGGCGACGAGCAGCTGGATCGCCCAGCCGTCGGCCACGACGTGGTGCACGGTCAGCACCAGCTCGTGCTCGTCGCCGACCCGGACCATCGTGAGCCGGGCGAGCGGCGCCTCGTCGAGCGCCGTGGTCCGTTCCTGCAACTCCTCCGCGATCAGCCGCAGCAGCACGCCGACCGGTACCGAGCCCGGGTCGTCGAGTGTCACGAGCTGGACCCGGGCGGTGGCCTGCGGCACGACGATGAGGGTCACCACGTCGTTGTGCCGCGCCACCCGGGTCCGCAGCGCCTCGTGCCGGTTCACCAGCTGCTGCCACGCGGTCCGCAACGCGTCAGCGTCGAGCGGTGCTGCGCACCCGAGCCGCCAGGTGATGTTGTAGACCGACTTGTTCCTGGCCCGCTGGTGCACCCACCACAGCGCCTCCTGCATGGGCGTCGCGGGGACGGTGAAGGGTTCTGTGGTCACGGCAAAGCGCTCCCTGTCTGCGGTGGGCCCGGCAGCTCAGCCGGCGGCGGCGGTGACGAGGTCGTCGGCGAGGCGCCGGCGGTCGACCTTGCCGGAGGTGGTGAGCGGGATCACGCCCCGGTGGTGGAATGCACGCGGCCGCATGTAGAGCGGCAGCTCGGCCAGCAGGTGGTGGAAGTCGGCGTCGGGCACCGGCGTGCCGGTGTAGACGGTGTGCAGGTCGACCTCGCCGTCGGGGGCCTTGACGGTCACCACGACGACGTCGCCGACCGCCGGGTGGCGGCGCAGCGTCGACTCGATCTCGCCGAGCTCGACCCGGTTGCCCCGGATCTTGACCTGCCCGTCGATGCGTCCCAGGTGGACGAGCTCGCCGTCCTCGACCCGGATCCGGTCGCCGGTGCGATACCAGTGCGCGGCGGTGAGCGGTTCGCTGCCGTCGTAGAGCGTCGCCCGGCCGCCGGGCTCGTAGCTCACGAACCGTCCCCGGTTCTCCGCGGCGTCCAGGTATCCGGGGAACCGCTGTCCACCTCGGACACACAGCTCCCCGTCGGCCCCCGGCAGCAGGTTGTCGTCGAGCAGCACGTATTCGAGGTGCGGGAACGGGTGCCCGATCGGCAGCGCCCCGGTGGAGGTCACCGGCCAGTCGGCCCGGTCGCGCGGGAGCCGGTACAACGTCATGATCACCGTGGTTTCGGTGGGGCCGTAGCCGTGGTAGACGGACCCGTTGGGCGCCGCGGCGGCCCACGCCTCGGCCTGCGCCACGGTGAGCGACTCGCCGCCGAACATGCCGTGCAGCAACGTCGGCATGCTCCCGGGCGGCAGGGCCCGCAGCCGGGTGGCGAACGAGATCAGCGACGGCACCGACATCCAGTGCGTCAACCGCTTGTCGTTGATGAACCGCACCGGCGTGTACGTCTCACTCTGCTGAGCGACGCACAGGGCCGCGCCCGCGCCCCAGGCGCTGAAAATTTCCAGGATCGAGCCGTCGAAGGAGATCTCCATCGTCTGACCGACCCGGCTGTCCGGACCGACCTGACCACGCACCACGATGTCGGTGATGAACGACGACACGTTGCCGTGCGTCGTCGGCACCCCCTTGGGGCGGCCGGTGGTCCCGCTCGTGAAGATGATGTAGGCGATGTCGTCCGGACCGCGGACCACCCGGGGTGGCACCGGGACGTCGGCGCCCCGGTCCAGCAGCGGCAGCCACCGGTCTCCGGTCAGGTCCAGCACCGGGATGCCAGAAGTTTCGCGGTACTCGGCCAGGCCGGCGCCCGACGTGTCGTCGATGACGGTGAGGTCGAGGCCCGCGGTCTCGGTGACCGTCACCATCCGCACGGCCGGCGCGGCCGGGTTCAGCGGCACGGACGCGGCGCCGAGCCGCTGTGCCGCGAGGTAGGCGATGTAGCTGACGAGGCTGCGCGAGGTGAGCAGGCCGACCCGGACCGGGTTGTGGCCGAGCACCTGGTGCATCCGCGCCGACATCTGCTCGACCGCGGCCTTCAGCTCGGTGTACGTCAGCTCGGTCCCGCCGACGTCGAGCGCGACGCCGTGGGGGTTGGCCTCCGCCGAGGCCAGGAACCAGTCGTAGAGCGTGCGGTCGGTCATCGGTTCTCCCTTTCCGAGGTACTTCGTTCGGCAGATGCTGTGTCCTGGAGGGGTCGGTGGGCGCAGCTCAACGGCGGCCCGGCGCGGTCGCGCAGGCTGTGCCACCGGTAGCCGCGCCAGGTGCCGTGGTGCCCGTCGACCGGGACCGGAACGGTCCACGGCCGGCCGGCGAGGCCGGTGCCCTCGGCCTTGACGCACGCCTCCTGAACCGTCCAGATCCAGGCGAACGCGAGGTCACGATCCAAAGTGGGCAGCGCATCGAGCACCCGCGCCGCGTCGGGGGTGCAGCAGCGCCTGATCAACGCCGGTGTGACAGGCGCGGGCAGCTGCACGTCGACGCCGACCGCGGCGTCCACGCCGACCGCCACCGCGACCCAGCCGCCGTCGTGCGACAGGCTCACCCCGAGGTCGGGCCGGTCCGGCAGGTAGGGCCGTCCGTTGTCGGTGGCCGCCACCGGCAGCGCAGCGGCGGCCGGACCGGCCACCTGGGCGAGCAGGCCGCGCAGGAGCGCCCGGGCGGCCAGCGACTGGGCGGCACGGGCGGCCGCCGGATCGTGGCCGCCGGCCGCAGTGTCGCCGGCCCGGGCGATCGCCACGTGGATGCCGGGCGCCACGGAATGGCTCGCCGCCGGCCGTCCGTCAAGCAGCGTCCTCATCGCGGGGATCCGGCGGGCGACCCGGCGACGCGGGCGAACGCGGCGCACAGCGAGTCCACGTCCCGCAGGCTCGCGGGACCGAAGTCATCGGGGCCGAGCTCGACGCCGAGCCGGGCCTCGACCCGCTCGATCACGTCGACGAGCCGGAAGGAGTTGAAGTTGGGCAGGTCCCGCAGCAGGCCGCCGGTGGTGGCGCCGGCCGGGAGCCGCAGCACGGCGGCGAGCGCCTCGACGACCGCGAGCCGCACCCCGGGAACCTCGTGGGCCGCGGGCCCGGGCCCCGAGGCGGTGGGCGCAGGCCGGACGGTCGTGGCGTCGGCCAGGCGGGCCGCGAGGGCCACGTCGCCGTGCAGCAGCCCGGCCAGGTGGTCGACGAGGAGCGCCGCCGGGCCGCCGCGTGCGGCCGCTACGAAGACGCGGGTGGCCAGGTCCCGCCAGGACTGTGCGTGGGCCTCGGCGTCCGACAACGCGTCCGGCGTGAGGTCCGCCGCCGCCGCGAGCCAGGCCGCGTGCAACGCCCGGGACCGGCTGAGCGTCCAGGTGTCCAGGACCAGCCGGTCGACCCCGGCAGCACCGCTGACGGCGGCGAGGTAGCGGTCGATCGCCGGCCGCCCGTCGGTCAACGCCCGGGCGTTGGCCGCGAGCACCGCCCGGACGTCGAGGCGCGGCCGGTCCCCGGACTCGAGGACGACAACTGTCGCGGCTCGCACTGTCGCGTCGAACCGGGCCGCGGGCAGCCGCCACACCCCCGGCCGGGCCGGGCCCCACCGGGTGTCGTCATGGTAGGCATCGACGACCGTTACCGCCGCGCCCACCCCGGCGACGAGGAAGCCGTGCCGCAGGTGCTGACGCTCGACGAACGGCAGCCACCCCATCGTGTACGCGTCGGCCACGACGTAGAGCGGCGCGCCGCCACCGGCGCCGGCCAGGTCCCGGATCGCGGGCCCGTCGAGCCCGTCGTGCCGTGCCACGGCCCGCAGGCCGAGCAGCTCCGCCGCCTCGGCGAGCCGCTGCTCCAGCGACGCCTCGACCGACGGCTGTCCTGCGGCGTCGGCGAGCGTCGCGAACCGCAGCGGCGCACCGAGGTCGAGGTGGCTGCCGGCACCGTGCCACAGGTCGGCGAGGGCGGCGACGCCGGTCTGCAGGCAGTCCAGCGCGTCGGCGCGCAGCCCGGCGACGACCGGTGACCATACTGCGCTGCGGGTCGGGATGGGTGCGAGGTGTACCACGGGTCAGCTCACTTCCGCGCGGCCCGCCGCGTCAAGCGCGAGGAAACCGTCGAGCGCACCGGTCAGTTGCGCCAGGTGCTCCGGGTCGAAGACCGCGTAGTGGCCGGCGTCCAGCCGGTCCTCGCGGAGGTCGGCGGCGAGCATCCGCCACCTGCGTACGGCGGCGGGCCGCACGTCGGTGCTGTCGTCCTGGCACATCAGCAGCAGGACCCGGCCGGCGTAGGTGCGCTGGGCCGAATAGCCGGCCAAGGCGTCGCCATGCGCGCGGAACGCGCTGCGGACCCGCTCGCGGGTGCGCGGATCGGGCCGGGGCCCGAGCATCGCCACGATCTGCTCTCTGACCAGCGCGTCCGCCTCCACGTCGGACACCCGGGGCAGCGGTGAGCTGTCCACGATGACGAGGTCGGGCCGATGCCCGTCGCCGGCGAGCCGCACGCACATCTCCCACGCCACGGCACCGCCCAACGACCAGCCGAGCACGAGCCGCGGCACGATCGCGGGGCGACCGGCCGGGGCGAGCGCTCGAAGCGCCGAGTCGGCCATCACGGCGATGTCGTCCTCCGGCTCCTCGCCCTCGACGAGCCCCGCGCCGCGGACCGCGAACACGTTGTAGAACCTCCCGAGATGCCCGGCGAGCCGCAGGTAGGGGTTGATCCCGCCACCGGCGCCGGGGAGCAGCACGCAGGCCGGCCGATCACCCCGGCGCACCAGCGGCACGAGCCGCCCCATGTCGACGGCCGCGCTCACGACGCCACCGCCGGGCCCTGGCCGGCGCGCACGAGATCGCCGAGAGTCGCGATCGTCGGTGACCGGAAGAACGCCAGCATCGGGACGCTGACGCCGTACCGCTCGTCGATCCGCGCGAACGCCGTGAACATGTTGAGCGAGTGCGCGCCGTACTCCAGCAGCGAGCGGTCCCGCGCGATGCCCTCGACGCCCAGGATCTCCGCCCAGATGGCGGCGAGCCCACGCTCGAGCTCGTCGAGGTGCTCGACCCGGGGTGCCGGCTCGGCCGCGCGCTGCGACACGAGCTCCTCCGCGAGGGCGGCAAGCGCGGCGCGGTCGGTCTTGCCGGTGCCCGAGACGGGCACCAGGTCGACGTCGAAGCAGCGGGCGGGCACCATGTAGGCCGGCAGAGCCCGGCCGAGCGCGGCCCGGACCTCCTCGTGGTCGACTGCGCCGCCGCCGGTGTGCTCCGCGACCAGGAACAGGACCAGCTCGCGGTCCGCGCCGGTGCCGCGCACGACCGCGACGGCCTCCCGGACGCCGGGCACGGCGTTCGCCACCGCTTCGAGCTCGCCGAGTTCGACCCGGTTCCCGCGGATCTTGACCTGGTTGTCGTTGCGGCCGAGGAACACCAGCTCGCCGTGCGGGCGGCGGACCACCTGGTCGCCGGTGCGGTACATCACCGCGGTCGGCCCGGTGACGAACCGGTCGGGCAGGAATCCGGCCGCCGTCCGCTCGCTGTCGCCGGCGTAACCGTCGGCCACGCAACGCCCCCCGAGGTGGAGTTCGCCGGGGACCCCGGCCGGCGCGAGATGGCCGGTGGCGTCGACGACGTAGGCCGCAACGCCGGCGAGCGGCATCCCGATCGGTGCGTGCGCCGGCCAGTCGACGTCGGTGCCGCGCCGCCGGTACGTGGTGACAGCCTGGGTCTCGGTCGGGCCGTAGAGGTTCGTCAGCCGGCAGTGCGGGTGGTCGATGAAGAACCGGTGGATCTGCTCGTCGAGCATCAGCTGCTCGCCGGAGACGCACACGTGTCGCAGCGCCGGGAACAGCGTCCCGCGCCGCTGTGCACTCTGGACGAACGGCCGCAGCGCCGCCACCGGCAGGTAGACGTGGGTGACCCGGGTGTCCGCGACCCGGTCCACGAGGGCCGCGAAGTCGCGGCGGTCGGCCGGTTCCCGGGACACCACGGTGCCGCCGGCCGCGAGGGTCGGCACGATCTCCTGGAACGACACGTCGAAGCCGAGCGGCGCGTACTGCAGGAACCGGGTGCGCGGGGTCATGTCGAGCGCCGCGAACTGCCAGCCCGTCAGGTTGAGCAGTGCCGGCTCGCCCATCCGGACGCCCTTCGGCTGTCCGGTGGAGCCGGACGTGAAGCTGATGTACCCGCCGGTCGCGGCCGTCCCCGCGGACGGTGCTGCACCGGCCGGCAGGTCGTCGAGGCCGACGACCCGCACACCGGGCAGCTCGGGCACGGTGCCGAGCACCAGCCGGCAGTCGGCCCGGCCGACCATGTACCGCAGCCGGTCCACCGGCAGCGTCCGGTCCAGCGGCAGGTAGACGCCGCCGACCCGGAGCACCGCAACGATCGCGGTGGCGGTGTCGGCAAGCGTGTCGAGCGCCAGGCCCACCACGTCGCCGGGCTTGATGCCATGGGCCGCGAGGGCACCGGCGAGCCGCCCGGCGGCCGCGTCGAGCGCGGCGTAGGTGAGCGTACCCGCCGGGTCCTCGACAGCGACCGCTTCCGCGGTGCACGCCGCGGTGGCGCCGATCCAGCCGGCCAGGGTCGCCGCCGGGACGACTGCGGGAAAGCCGTCGGTGCGCAGGCTCGCGAGCGCCGAGGCGTCCTCGAACAGGTCGGCGAGCGGCCGGGATCCGTCGGTGATCGCCCGGTGCAGCGCGGCGCGCAGCGAGTCGAGCAGCCCGTCGGCGACCTCGGGCGCGATCAGCTCCCGGTCGTACTCGACCTCGAGCAACCACCGCTCGTCGACGCGGGTCGCGCCGAGCCAGAGGTCGAACTTGGCGGTGCCGTTGCCCATCTCCCGGACCCGGGTGATGGCGCCGCCGCCCACCGTGTCGATGGTGTCCTGCATGGCCAGCATGCAGGAGAACAGCGGGTTGCGGGTGCCGGTGCGGTCGGGCCGGGCGCGCGCGACGAGCTGGTTGAACGAGACGTCCACCGCGGCCCGGCAGAAGTCCACCGAATCGCGGACGACCTCGCCCAGGTGGGTGTCGACGCTGCGGGCCCAGTCGACCTCGACGGTCACCGGCAGCGTGTTGACGAAGAAGCCGCACAGGTCGAACGCGCGGATGGTGCGCCGGGCCGTGAACGGGCTGCCGACGAGCACCGTCGACACCCCGCCGTGCCGGGCGAGCACGGCGCCGTATACGCCGGTGAGCAGCACGAACGGGCTGATCTTCAGCCGCTTGCAGGTGTCCTGGAACGCCGCGGAGTCAGCCTCGTCGAGCGTGAACGACACCCGGGCGCCGCTGAACGCGGTCTCCGTCGGACGGCCCGGTCGCGGGTCGAGCACGAGCGGCGGCACCTCACGCAGCCGCTCGGCCCACTCCTTGACCCGGTCGGTCGTCTGTGCCGATGCGGAGCTGCGTTGCTGCGCCTCGAGCTCCTTGCGGAACGCCAGCTCCCGTCGCTCGCGCAGAGCCTGCACCGCGTCCGGTGCGGCCGGGTCGGTCAACGCCGACTCGAGGTCGCGGCGGAACGCTGCCAGCGACACACCGTCGCCGACGATGTGATGGGTGCACAGCAGCATTGTCGCGGCGGTGCCGTCGGTGGTGCGGACGTACCCGAATCGGTAGGCGGGCCGGGCCGCGAGCGCGAACGGGGTACGCCCGACCCGCCCGCTCAGCTCGCGCACGGCCTGTTCGAAGTCGGGCGGGGCCACCTCGAGGTGCTCCAGCGGCAGCTCAGGGAGCGCCGGCGGGTCGGTGAGGCGGGCGTGCGGGTGCGGGAGCCGGCCGAAGACCTGCCGCAACGACGGCTGTACGGCAACCACAGTGGACAGGGCCGCGGTGATGGCGGCCAGCGTGACGGTGGGATCGAGGTCGAAGCGGGTCACCTGATTGTAGAGCTCCGGGGTCGGCACGAGCTCGTCGACGACGAGCAGCCCCTGCTGCGACTCGGTGATCGTCAGCAGGCCGGCGGCGGTGTCGGTCCTCACCGGACCACCTCGGGCTCGACGAGTTCGCGGAGCCATACCTTGAGGTCGCCGACCGTGCGGACGTCGACCAGCCGGCTGGCGTCGATCTCGGCGTTCTCGTCGGTCGCGACCTCGACCGCGAGGCGCAGCAACGACAGCGACTCGAGGCCGGCCTCCAGCAGCGGAGTCGAGTCGTCGAACGCGACCGTCGCATACCGGGCGATCATGGGGTCCAGGTCGAGGGTCGTCATGCCCGTGCCTCCACGTCGTGCCTGTCGGTGGCCGGCTCCGCCGGGAGTTCGCGGGGCAGCTCCTCGATGACGGAGATGCCGGTGGAGCCGTCGAAGCGGCGCCAGTGCTCGTACAACCGCACCCGGGCGTCGGGCAGGAGCTCGGGTCGGCTGGTGCAGACACCGGCGACGACCTCGCCGTCGTCGAGGACCTGGGCGTAGGCGAGGCTCAGCACACCGTCGGCGTCGCAGGTGCCGGTCAGGCTGCCGCGCTGGACCCGGCCGCCGACGAACTCGGCCCACACGATGTGGCCGTCCTGGTGGTAGTGCCCGATGGGGCTGCCGCCGGCGACGGCGGTCTCCGCCGCGGTCGACCGGAACTGCCGGCCGTTGTAGTCGATCACTGGATATCTCCTTGCCGGCTCAGAGCCACTCGGTGTGGACGTGTTCGTCGCGCAACTGGTAGACCGTGCGCTCGAAGAGCGAGTTGATGACCATGGCGCTCCGGGTCGGCAACAGGCTCAGGTTGGCGTCGGCCGGTCCGTGGCTGTCCCGCGCCCGGTTGAGGGCGAACATCCGGTGCTGGCCGCTGCGCTTCCAACGCACCGAGTAGTCCGGCTCGACGATCACCTCGCCGTCATCGGTGAGCTCGATCTCGCTGAGCAGTTCCTCGGTGACCGGCAGCGCGGCCGAGGTGCGGCCGGTGGCGAGCACGGCCCACCGCACGGGTACGACCTGCCGCCGGTCGTCGGCGGCGCAGGTGAGCCGCAGTTCGCCGGCGGCGGCCTCGGCGCCGACCACCGTGCGACCGGGCATCAGGCGCAGCGGGGCGTGCTCGTCTGCGAGCAGCCGGTCGTAGTTGAGCTGGTAGATGCTCCGCAGCGTGTGGGCCGAGACGCCGTCGCTGGTCAGCACCTGCGCCTGGGCCATCTTGCGGTAGTGCACCCGAGGAACGGTGTGCAGATGCTTCTGGTACGCGGGCCGGTAGAACTCGTTGGCGGGCGGGGACTCGTCCAGCGGCGCGAACCACGGCCGGCGCCCGATCCACCGCACGTCCTGGAATCCGCGTCCGAGCAGGCTCAGCACCGCCTCCGCGCCGGTCTGGCCGCCGCCCACCACCGCGACGGGCTGGTCGCGCACGTCCATGAACGCGCCGACCCGTTCGGCGAGCCGGTCCGCCACGACCACCAGGTTCTGGTCGGTCTCCCGGAAGAACGACGGCACCGAGGGTACCGTGCCGATGCCGAACACGACGTGCTCGCAGGTGGCGAGGGTCTGGCCGCCAGCGCGCAGCACGAACCGGTCGTCGCAGAAGGCGACCTCGTCGACCCGCTGGCCGTAACGGACGGTGCGGAGCTGCTCCGATGCCCATCCGAGGTAGCGCACGTACTCCTGCCGTGGCAGCGAGTCGTACTGGGCGTTGAGGTAGGCGTAGAGCCGCCCGGTCGACACCATGTAGTTGAGGAACGACAACCGATGGGTAGGGTCCACAGTGGACACCAAGTCCTTCATCCAGGACGTTTGCATGCGGACGCCCTCGTGTAACAGCCCATCGTGCCAACCAGGCCCGCTCTGCTGCTCGAAAAGGACGATCCGGGCCGGGGCGACCGCCTCGAACAGGGCCGCCAGGCTGAGGTTGGCCGGGCCGGCACCGATGCCGATCGTATGGACGTGCGGTGATCCGGTCAGAGGCTGCGTTGGCATTCGTCCACTTCCCGTCGAAGTGAGTGGCTGATCCCGGCCGACTGCGGCAGCCGGGCCGAGCTGAGATGCCTCGCCGCGGCGAGGCTCGCCGCCAACGCGGTCTTCGCCGAACCGCCGCTGCCGCCGGTGAACGTGTAGAGACCGTCCTGCGACCCGAGCGGTCGCAGGGTGAGGTGACCGTCCGGGCCGTAGCAGTCGACGCCGACCACGGTGCGGCGCAGCGCCCCGAGCCGTAGCCTCGGCAGCCGCGCGGCGGCGAGGCGCTCGGTCTCCCGTTGCAGGGCGGGGATAGCGACCGGCCGATCCGCTGGATCCCAGCTCGTGCTCGGTACTCCGAGCAGCATCCCGCCGTCCGGCGTCGGCCGCCCGTAGAGCCCGGTGAGGTCGTCGATGAAGGAGGGTGGCCGGGTGCCGGTGGCGGCGTAGAGGCCGTACTGGATGTGTTTGCGGCGGAACCCACCGTCGGGCAGCCCGCTCGCGGCGAGCAGCGCCACCGTACCGGCGCCGGCGGCGAGCACCACGACGTCGTGCGCGCCCGCGCCGGGCACCAGCCCGACGGTCTCCCGCCGCACAGCGACACCGAGGCCGGGCAGCGCGTCGAGCACGGCCCGGCGCAGCGCGGCCGGGCTGAAGTAGCCGGCGGCGCACTCGACCACGGCGTGGCTGCCGTCCGGCAAGCCCGCCCAGTCCGGCAGCGAGGCGCCCGGCACGACCTGCGCCGTCGCCGGTGCCAGCCGATCGAGGTCGGCGCGACGCACGTCGGCACCGCACAGATAGACCGAGCCCACCTCCTGGTACTGCGACCAGGCCCGCAACCGCGGGTCGGCGACGAGTTCGGCCAGGCTCTCCGCGGCGAGCGCGGCGGCTGCCGGGTCCACCTCGAAGCCTCGCACCAGGCCACCGGAGGCGGCCGTCGCGTCGGCCCCGTCGCTCGGGCCGGTGATGAGGTCGACACGCAGGCCAGGAGACAGCGTGGCCAGGCGCCACGCGAGCAGGCTCCCGGCCAACCCCGCACCGACGATCGTGATCCGCATGTCAGGCCCCGGCCGGCTCATCGCCGGCAGTCGCCGGCAGGCGGCCCCCGGCAATCAGTTCCAGCAGCGGCCTGACCCGCTCCGGCCGGTACGGCAGCACCGGAAGCAGGCAGCGCAGGGCCAGCCCCGGGTCGAAGGACGTGAGCCGCAGCGCGTGCCGGCCCCGGGTCAGCTGCTGGTCGACGAAGACGTCCGGAACCGTCGCCCGGTCGTCGGCACCGCTGTGCAGCGCCGCCGCCAGGTAGCCGGCGAACGCCGACAGGCCCGCGTGGGTGAAGTCGCTCTCGTAGCGGTCGGGCCGGTCCCAGCTCAGGTACATCCGAACGAGGCCCGGGTCGAGGTCGCCGGCGAGCGCCTCGTGCGCCCAGATGGCGTGGTTGCGGCTGGTGGAGAACTTCTTGCCGTCGAGGCGGTAGAACTCGTTGACCACCATGCCACCGAGCCGGTATCCGGGCACCTGCGCGGCGATGGCGAGGGCCGGGAACAGCACGGCGTAGTAGAAGGCGTTGTCGATGCCGAGGAAGTGCCACAGCGGGCCGGCCTGTTCCCACGCCCGGCGGTATCCGTCGAGGTCGCTCGCCCCCGGGTCCAGATGTCGCCCGATCGCGTGCAGGTAGCCCAGGCCCATCTCCGACCAGACGTCGACCCGCAGATCCCCGCCCAGATGGGAGTCGGTCGCGATGCCCCAGTCGGTCGGGTAGGCCAGCGGGACGTCGGGCAGCCCCTCGGTGACGTAGCGGCCGATCAGTTGCCGGACCCGTGGCGAAAGCACAGCCGCCGACCACATCGCGGTCAACTCCTCGCGGTACCGTTCGAGCCGCAGGACGGGCAGCATTGCGGACCCGGCGACGGGTCGGCCGCCGCAGCCGCACACCGCGTCGAGCAGGTCGCCGGCAAGCAGGTAGCTGCCGCAGCCCTCGCAGGTGCCGCCGCCGGCGGGCTGGCCGCAGCAGCCGCACTTCCCCGACACGTAGGCGTGGTGCATCGTCCGTCCACAGTCGACACATCGGTACAGCGCGATGTCGGCCAGGTCGACGGCCTTGCGGTCCACCAGCTCGGTCAGCAGGCCGCTGACGCCGCGCCGGTATGCAGGGTCGTTGGCTGGGTCGACGAACACGTCGTAACCGACCCGGGCCCGCTGCCACGCCTGGGTGATCAGGCCCGAGTACTCCGCGGCGACCTCGCCGGCCGGGCGGACCGCCTTGTCCGCCCGGGCGACGACGTAGTTCTGATGCGGGTCGAGGCCGCCGACGGCGAGCACCGGCGTGCCTGCGGCCCGGGCCGCCCGCACGGCGATGTCCGCGGCGACATAGGGCCCGGACAGGTGGCCGAGGTGCAAACCGCCGTTCGGGGTCGGTGCGGTCGCCGTGACCAGCAACGGCTTCGCGTCCGTGCCGGTCATCGGGCGTCCTGCGCGGTACCGTGCCAGTAGATCGACAGCAGCACCAGCGGGTCGGTGCTGGACGGGTTGCGGATGACGTGAGCCTCGTCGGAGTCCAGCAGGAACGACTCTCCGGCTGCGACAGCCACCTCCCCGGACGCGGTGCGCACCGTACCGGCGCCCCGCGTCACCGTGACCAGCTCCCGCTCGGGGTGGCGGTCCTCATCGGTCGACGTCCCGGGCGTGACCAAGCACCACATCGCCTGGAACGGCACGTGCCCGAGGTCGCCGTACTGCTCCCAGCGCCCGGCCAGGATGCCGAACTCGGGGGACAGGTCGGCGGCGTCACTGCTGAACTGGCGCACCGGAAACCTCCAAAGGGAAACGTCGACGACGATGCAGGGCATTGGCACAGCGCACCTCCTGGCCCGTCGGAGGTGCCGTTCGACGCCCGGCCGGGCGTGCCATGCACAGGAATGAGTCAGGGCAGCCGCGGATCAATGCCTGTCTTTGCTGACAAAAATTCGACCGTCGTCGAGCGGTCCTGTGACAGCAGTTGCGCAAGGCGTCGCAGCGCCCGCCGGCGGGCGGGGCCGACCGTGCCGACGGCGATCGACATGCGCCGTGCGACATCGTCGTAGGACGTGTCGGGGTCGGCGAACAGCACCCGGACCAGTTGTCCCTGACGGTCGGGCAGGCGGTCGACCGCCTGCCATAACTGATGGTCGCGCTCGGTGCGCAGGAGGCGGTCCTCGACAGTCTCCACCTGCTCGGCGCGCTCGCGGTCGGCCCACTCCACGTCGGTCCACTCCGCGACCGGTAACTCCCTGCGGGCCCTGCGTACGAGCCGCAGGCAGTTGCGTCGCATCGAGGTGGCAAGCCAGCCGCTGACCCGGCTGGGGTCGCGCAGGGTGTCGAGGTTCTGCAGCAGCCCCAGCCAGGTCGTCTGCGCCGCGTCCTCGGCGTCCCCGGCTGCCATCCGCAGGCCGGCCGCGACCGACCGCAGCAGTCCCGTGTATTGCCGCACCAGCTGCAGCCACGCATCCTGGTCACCCTCGGCGGCACGATCAAGCAGGGCGGCCGGGTCGACATTGTCGAGTGTCAGATCACTCACTTCGGCTTCCTCTCTTGCGCCGGACCGGGAAGGCCGGCCGGCAATCGGTGTCATCGACGCGGGGCAGCCCGCCCACCTTGTCGTCACCCCTGAGGCAAGTCCGCCACCCTTGCGGTGCCGGCTGACCCCGGTCGGATCGTTGCTCGCCGGGCTGTTTCAGGTCCTGCCCCGGAGGCTCGCGGCGCGATTGAACGACAGCGCATTTGTCGGTGGAGACCCGCGTTCCGCGCGATGCCATGGCGGGCATGGCATGGTGCCGGCGCACGGTGACGGCGATCGTAGCAAAGATCGAAATATGGCAATATGTAAATATCTGACTTGTCGCACCCTCCCCCGGTGGTCGCCGGAAGGGATCCGCGATCCGGTCGGCATCGTGAACCGACGTCGCGCCGATCGTGAAGGAACTGCCGTCGGGCGCGAGCAGGCGAGGTCGTCCGACCGAACCAGCTGGGCCAGGTGGACGCCGCAGCACATCACTCGCTCGAATCCGGCGTCGAGCTCCGCAGGGGGCGGCGGTATGGTCACGCCGGCTCCGGGCGCAGTCCGTTGACGACCTCACGGGCGTAGCCCCGCGGCTTGCAGCTGCAAGCCGACTCCCGGCCGAGCTGTACCAATGCCGAGCCGGCGAGCTGGGACAGCCGCCCGATCAGGCCAACCGGCGCGGTCGGCCAAGGCCTTCGATGTCCGTGAAGGTGAACCGGTCGGGGTCTTTTCCCGGTCCGGCGCGGGAGCTTACGTTGCCCCTCGTTGAGCAGCGCGTCGAGCGGGCCGGAGCGCATCCGCAGCGCCTGCCGGGTCCACCCTACGACCTTTCGCTTGACCATCAACGGCTCGCGGAGGTTGCTCCTGGCGATCACGTAGACAGGCCTCCTGGCTCACCTCGGGCGCTCGTCCGGAGCTCACCGACCCGGGCGCGCGCCGGTCAGGAAGTTCACGCTGGACGGGCGTACGGACGCACTGACTTGGCATGCGAATATGACCCACTTTCACCGTCACGGCGGTCACCGGCCGGCGGTGGTTGATTCCGATAGTCGGGCGTTCCAAACCGTTCCATTGAGCTCTACTCACTCGACCCGGTCGCGATTTGTCAAATGATCGACAAACGGCAATATTTTTCTTGCTTTGCCCGCTGTCGGACTGCCGACAGCAACCGCCGCGATTTGCCTCAACCGCATCATCGGCGCACAGCACGACCTGTTCGTGAGCCTGGACGGTCACCACGTTTCCAGAGCTGCCAACGAGCTGGCTAGATCGATGACTCATCCACGCGAACTCGAATCAGCGCGGACAAATTGGTCATCTGGGAATTGGTACAGCCCACCAGGAAATTCGGGCGCACCTCAGACGAGGAGGCCTTGGCCTGGGTCATGATTTTCAATTCGCGGGCGATATGGTTGATGACCGGCCTGCGCCGGCCGACTGCGTCTGCGCTCATCCAAGAGCGTTCACGGGGTCACCGAGTCGGCGGGCCCTCAAAGGGCGGAAGCCGAGCGCGCGCGGATGCAGGCCGGACGCAGCAGGATCGTCACCGACCAGGCCGCCCTGGCCGAGTACCGGCGGCTCAGCCGGCAACGCGACGCGCGTAGACCGCGGCCACGGCTGTAAGCGGCGGTGCTCACAGCGGACGGGGACGCTACGGCGCTGAGCGACTCGGCGGCGAGCCGGCGCAACTTGTCGATCACCGCGCACACCTGGGTCCAGCGGCTCTTGTCCGCGCGGCCTTTCCTGACGCCTAGCCCCCGTGAGCACCGAAACCTGACCACACTCGGTGCATCACCACAAGATTCGAAGGTAAGCGACAGGAGTCAGGCCCGGCGACCTCGACATCAGTGATCGTTATTGTATTTACGTCGGCTGATGTCAGAGGCTTTGGCCCGGAGCGACGGCCGCTATCTTGCCCGACGGTACCGGCCGGAAGCGAGCTCGCCTGGCGCGGACTGATGTGATCGAGTATTCCTTGCCGAACGGAAGGCTTGCGGAGACTCGCCCGGTGCAGAGCCCGCCTTCGACGGCCACGACATGAGCAATGTGTTTGAAGGACGATGTTCGATCAGCCATGGGGGAATCATGCGAAGCCGCGTATTCGGACAGCCATGCCCGGAAGGTGCCATGTGGAATCCTCGTCGACTCGGGACGCCCCAATCCGAAATTGCGGCTCATCAGCCGCTTCGCCGGCGAGGCAATGCGGTGGTCACAGCTCCTGACAGCGCCGGAGCGCAGTTCTCATGAGGACAGCAGCAGTGAACGCTGGAGAGCTCGACCTTGAGCGGCGTCATATCTCCATGTGGCAGTCCGTCTTCGACGCCACCTACACCTCGTCGTCGGTCGGCCTCGGCGGCGGCTTCGACACGATCGTCCTGATCCGCCCGCGCACCGCGATGGCCCGGTTCCGGTACGACGTCGCCCTGACCGTGGACGGCCGTCGGCCACGGAGCACCGACGCCTCCCGGGCGTGGCAGACGGCCGATGTGATCGTGGTGGTGGATCGCGGACGGATCGTTTGAGGTCGGCCGCCACGCCGATCTCATGGACAAGGGCGGGCGCTACGCCGAGCTGTACGGCATCCAGGAGAAGGGCTACGCCACCTCGTGATCCGGCGGTGTCCGGCATTCTCCTGAAGGTCGAGCATGCAGCTCATTCTCGTGCGTCACGGTCTGTCCACCAACAACGTCCGGCTCGCCGACGCCGTGGCCGCCAGAGCCGGTAGCGCCATGAACGACGAGCAGATCCGCGCGGACGCGAGTGACTACCCGGGCCGGGTGCCCGATCCCGGGCTCTTCGCTCTCGGCCGGCGGCAGGTCGAGGCATTGGCAGGGGCGCTGCTCGACGATCGGTTGGTGCGGGCGGTCGACCAGAGCTCGTCACCGCCAGTGACCCGCGTGGCGAGGTCCCCGCTCACGGACATGCCGATGCTCAGCCACTCCTCCAGCGCCGGCAGCACGGCGCGTAGGTCGCCACCTTCGACCGAGACATGCGCGGCCTGACGGGCCTGCGCTGATGCGTTGAATGCGACCGCGAGCCCAACCACCCCGAACAACGGGACATCCGAACGGCCATCACCGACAGCCGCACAATGCAGGACGTCCACACTCATCTCAGCCGCCAAGGCCAGCCCGAAGTCCCGCTTGTCTGATTCGTCAAACAGTTCGGCGACCTCCCCGGTAAAGCGGCCGTCTACCAGTTCCAACCTCGGACCACATGCGCGAACAAAGCCAAACCGATCACACAGATACCGGCTGACCGGCTCCCAGGCTAGCGTGGCGAGCACCGGCACGAGACCTCGCCGACGGCACCATTGCACCGTCTCCGCAACACCGTCCACCAACGGAAGCGATTCAAGGAACCCCCAGACTTGGGCAGGGGCAAAGGTGGCCCAGCCGCGAGCCTCGAGGATGGCAGCCTCTCGGCTGCTCAAGGTACCGGCGCCGTATCCGGCGTGCACCTCCTGAACTACCTCGGCCGACCCAAACAACTCCGCCAGATACAGGCCGCTGCTCGTCGGCGCCAACGTCCCGTCAATGTCAAAAAAGACCAGGCCTAAAGCCACGATCGAACATCTTATCCATCAATCGATGGCATGAAGCCTGTTCCAGGTCCAGTGTGGTCTGGGCGACGGCGGACAGCAGTCAGCCCACGCGGCCTGCCCGTTGCAAACCCGGACCAGCGGACGGGCACGGTCGACATCGGCCTCGGCCGGACGGCGTGACTGCGAGCGGCAGTCACCCGAAGCGGCCCCATGGCGGGGCGTCCCGGTGATCGCGGACGTCTTCCTCCTCATCGGCGCCTTGATCGCTTTCCTGTCCACAGCCGCCAGCGATCGCCGGAGAGTTGCCCGCGAGGACCGCCGCCAATGGGACAAAGCGATCCGCGATGCCGGCGTGGACATCGCAGCCGAGGGCAGATGAGCTCTCCTCACCATCAACATGACCGCAGGCGGGCGCTCACGAGGTGCCGCCGAGCCAATGCCCGATCCGCGGGCACGCGTCGGCCCACGGCCGTCAATGTATGGGCGTGGCATATTTCCGCAATCTGCGATTTGACCATTCACTCCCTTGACATTTTCGTCGCACGTCTGAAATTCTGTCTGGCTCCGCGCCGTCGCTAGACGTCAATGTATGCGCTGAGCATCGTCCGACGATTCGCGGAGGAGTGAACTGCGTGGTGGAGTCCGGAAGCGCACAGCCTGAGACGCTCGCGACCCGGTCCCGGAGAGCGCCACGGCCGATGCCGGTGATCGTGCTGGCCGACGCCAGCGGCAGCATGGACGGCGATAAGATAATCCGGCTCAATGAGAGCATCGGAGCAATGATTCGCGCCTTTGCCATGGAGGACTCCGGGCGAGGCGAGATCCACGTCGCCGTCGTGGCCTTCGGCGGCGCTGAGGCCGTCCTGCACCAGCCCATGACACCGGCGTCACGAACCGCATGGAACGACCTCGCCCACGGCGGACGGACGCCCATGGGCAGCGCGTTCCGGTTGGCTCAGGAGATCCTCGACGACCCGGAGCTCGTTCCGGACCGGGCCTTCCCTCCGGCTCTGGTGCTGGTTTCGGACGGCATGCCGACCGACGCGGACTGGGATTCCCGCCTGGATGCGCTGCTTTCGTCGAAGTGGGGCAGCCGCGCGCTGCGGGTAGCCGTCGGCATCGGAACCGACCGGACGGACGAGGCCGAACAAGTGCTGCGCACGTTCAGCACACCCGGCGTCGGCGTCCTGCGCACGGACCAGGTTCACGACATCAACGGCCTGTTCCGGTGGGTGACGGCCACTGTCACAAGCGCGCTGCACGAGCGAACGGGTCAACGGGCCGTGCGGCTGGAGGAGTTCGACTGATGGCCGTTCAGTCGCCGGCGCCGTGGCCGGCGCGAGTGCGGACGGCGCGCACCGGTCGCCACTTGAATCTGGTCGTCGATGCGCCGCTCGGACGGGGCGGTGAGGGCGTCGTGTTCCGAACTCACCACGGCGGGCTCGCGGTCAAGCTCTGTACCGGCGCCTCGATGGAGCACCTCGAGGACCGGCTGGCGCGGCTGCGCTGGCTGCCGCTGCACGACGTGCCGATCTGCCGGCCGCTCGAACCCCTCGCGGAGCCGCACGTCGGCTACGTGATGGAACTGCTGGAGGATATGGTCGCGTTCCGGGAGATCTGCGGGCCGACGGCGGACGACGTTGCGCGGTGGTACGGCCAAGGCGGCGGACTGCGTCGCCGACTCCGGCTGCTCGCCAAATGCGCCACGATCCTCGGCGTTCTGCACGACCGGGGCATTGTCTACGGCGACGTCTCACCCGGCAACGTACTCATCTCCGCTCAACTGGCCCATGACGAGGTGTGGCTCGTCGACGCGGACAACCTGCAAACGGAGAGCGTCCCGGGCCCCTATCGTCTAGCCACCGCGATGTACACGGCGCCCGAGGTGCTGCGCGGAACATCGGGCAATACGGTTTTCAGCGACGTGTTCTCGTTTGCTGTCCTGGCGTACGAGACGCTCACCACGAACCACCCGTTCATCGGCGACTACGTCGACCAGGGCCCGGCGGACCTGGAGGAGGACGCCCAGCGCGGGCTGCTGCCGTGGATCGGGCACAGCACCGACAACCGCAACCATACTTCGTTCGGCTACCCGCCCGAGACGGTGCTGACCCGGCAGCTGCTGGCCCTGTTTCGGCGCACCTTCGAAGACGGACTGCACGACCCGCGGGCACGGCCGGGTGCCGGAGAGTGGGCCGCTGCCCTGCACAGCGCGGCCGATCGATGCGTCAACTGCTCGAACTGTCCGCACAGCTACATCGTTGCCAGGGAGCAGTGCCCCTGGTGCCGAACCGCCCGCCCCCCAGTCGTCCCGGTGCTCGTGTGGGAACAGCTCACGTTGCCCGGCGACCACCGGCCCGTGACCGTCGAAGACAAAGGCCTGACGCTGTTCGTTCAGGCCGATCGGCCGCTGCAAGTCTTCGCCCGAACCACACACCGGGGGACGCCGGACCCGCTGGCGATGGTCGCCGAGATCGACTGGGACGGCGGCGATGCGCTGGTTCTGCGCAATCGGGGCACTGATGTGATCCGCCGGGTTCCGCGGAAGGGCGGCCTGGGCAGACTGGTCCTCCCAGGCAGCCGCGTTGACGAGTCCGTGTCTGAGGCGTGGACGTGGCACTTCGGTGACGAGCGCCGATCACATCGGATCCTGGAGGTGGCGAGTGTTCGCTGAGGAGCTCCGTCCGGGTGAGATTCGCATCGTGTCGCTGTCCTCCGGGCCGGCCGGACCTGTTCCGAACTGGCTGAGGCGACTTGCGAACATGAAGGCCTCAACGGATCCGACGGATCCGACGTCGTCGCGAGAGGTCGTGCTCCGGCACCGGCCGGCCAGCTCGGAGTTCGACTTGGCGCCCGCCTTCGGCGGTGAACGTCCGATCCGGCTGCGGGTCGCAGACCGCGACAACGTTGACTGGCTCACCGCCTTCGGTAGCACCTTCGTGTGCTGGATCACCGCCGCCACAGACCAAGAGGTCGATGTGCAGTGCCACGCGTTCATCCCCGCAGACGTAGGCCCGAGCATGACGGTCGGCGTCGATGACCGTGTCGCCGAGCAGGTCCGAGTCGCGGGGCACTTGGCGTCAGCCGGTTTCGAACAGATCCGGAGCTGGCTGCGGGCGGAGTTCGCCCTCCCCGCGGTTGCGGGCCAGCCCACCCCGCGATACGTCCACAGTGGCGGACCGAACGGTGACTCGGCGGCCGGCATCCGCTCGCTGACGCTGCTCGGCCGGAGGTGGGTCGCCGACGTCGCTCTCGTCGACAGCGCCCTGCGCGTCGTGCGGCTCACTGACGCGCCGTCACGGCAGCGTGACCGCTGGGTCCGGCTCAGCCCGGTCGACCTGCGGTTCGTCGATCGCGGTGACGAGGCCGCGGCGAGCGAGGCCATCAAGGCTGCGCTGCAGGGCCTCTCGTCGGACGGACACCGGTACCTCGACCTGTGGCAGCAATACAACGAGATCGAACGCGAGTCTCTGGTCGAGGACGCCCAACGGATGAAGTCGGCCCGGTACCACTCGTGCCACGTGACCGCCGGTGGTCTCTGGCGCTTCCAGCTGCAGCCCGACGAACGAGCCGCGGTGTTCTTGCACGCGGTGTCTGCAGTCTCCGGGAAGCTTCAACTCGAGGCGTCGACTGAGCTGCCGCCCGAACTGCAGGAAGGACGCGGGCGACCCGCCGCCGGAGTGCACGGCGAGGTCCGCGACGCGAACAAGCCGAACTGGACGGTCGACCTCGCGGTGGACGGGGACGAGGCCCCGCCATCGGCCGGGCACCTGTTCCGCTCGCTGTCCGGGGACCGCACTCGCCTGCGCCGACGCGATGTGGCCCGAGAGCGCATCGCGACGGATCAGGCCGAGTTGCCCGGGCTGCGGCTGCTCATCGAGGGTGAGCAGCGGCCCGGCGCGAAGCAACGCGAGGGCAACCGCTTCCGCAAGGTCATCAGTAAGGTCGTCAATCCCTCCGGAGACGCGGCGTCGTACGGGCCGCAGGCCGACGCGCTTGAATTGGCGCTGCGGACACCGGACATCCTCCTTGTCCAGGGACCTCCCGGCACCGGCAAGACCCGCTTCATCGCGGACCTGCTCCGCTGCCTGGACGAGCTCGGGGAACGAACGGTCACCATGCAGCGCACCCTGCTCTCCAGCGTCCAGCACGACGCGGTGGACAACGTCGCCCGAAAGGCGCGCCGGCACGGCCTGCCACCGTCCCGGGTCGGTGCGCGACGCGGCCGGGACTGGGAGAGCGCCCGCGAGTGGCGCGACGAGGTCGTCGCATCGCTCGATCAGTACTTGCGGGAGCACCGTCCGGCGTCGGCCCGCAGTGACGCCGCCCGGCGGCTGCGCGAGCTGGCAGCGTCGTACGAAGGGCACCCGATGACCGGTCCCGATCTGGTCGGGCTGCTTCGCACCGTACGGGAGCTGGCCGGCCCCCGGCTGCCGGGTGAGCTGCGTGACGAGCTTGACCGGCTGCTCGCCGACCGGTCGGTCGTGGACCGGGTCGCCGCTTCGCTGGCCGACGCCGAGCGGCAGCGCTTGTCCCGAGAGGCACGATCGATTCGGGTCACGGCAGCCGCATTCGCCGACGACGGTCCACAGCGCGCCGCCCGCGCCCGGCAGGAGCTGGACCGATTACTTGACGACCGGGCCCGTCTGGCGCTGCGGGCGGCCGTGGAGGCCGGTCCCGAACCGGCCGCCGACCTGCTGACCGAGCTGGCCGAGATACGGGTCGACGTCCTCGGACGGCTCGCCGACGACGCGTCGGTGCTGCACACACCGACATACGATCCCGACGTTGAGGCACTACTGCATCTCGTCGCGGAGGCCGCGGCCGAAGAGGTGGCCGGCACGGCCGACAGCGCCGACGAGGTCCTCCTCGCCTACCGCGAAGATCTTCGACAGGACCTGCCATTGGTCGAATCGACGCTGGCGCGGTACAACGCGGTACTCGCCTCGACCGTCCAGCACGCGAACTCAGATGAAATGTCGCGACTCATCGATGCACCGCTGCCCGTGTTCGACACAGTCGTCGTCGACGAGGCGGCTCGGGCCAACCCGCTCGACCTGATGATTCCGATGGCACTCGCCCGCCGGCGCATCATCCTCGTCGGCGACCACCGCCAGCTGCCGCATGTACTGGAGCAGAAAATCGAACGAGAGCTGCGCCGCAACCGCACGCTCGAGGGCTCCGAGCTGGCCAAGAGCCTGTTCGAGCGGTGGTTCGAGCTGTTCGAGGGAACGACGCCGGTGCGGACCATTCAGCTGAGGACGCAGTTCCGGATGCACCCTGAGCTCGGCCGTTTCGTCAGTGAGGTCTTCTACGGCGGCCCCAACATGATCGACTCGGACCCGTCGACGAAGCGCCTGACGCATGAACTGTCCACGTATGCCGGCAAGCTGGCGGCATGGATCGACGTGCCGGCCGCGGCCGGAGGCGAGGAGCGCAACGGAACGAGCTGGACCCGACCGGCTGAGGCGAAACGCCTGGTCCGGGAGCTTTCAGCGCTGTCCGCCCTGGACTGTGACCGGAAGCTTTCGTTCGGGGTGATCACGTTCTACAAGGCCCAGCAGGAGCTGTTGGAGGCGGAGCTCCAGCAGGCCGGGCTGGCCGTGGCTGACGACGACGGAGCGTTCGTGCCCGTGCCGGCGATGGAGCTCACCGCCGAGGATCGGCCGCGGCCTCGGCTGCGGGTCGGCACCGTTGACGCGTTCCAGGGCATGGAGTTCGATGTTGTCCTACTGTCCGTGACGCGCAGCAGCACGGCACAACAGCCGCTCGGCAGTCCTGCCGACGCCGTTCGACGGTACGGACATCTGCTCAGCGACAGCCGGATGTGCGTGGCGATGAGCCGGCAGCGGCGCTTGCTCATCGCCGTCGGCGACGCGGCCATGGCTGAGCGTTCGGCCACACCGGAGATGCCGGGCCGGCCGGGCCGGTCGGTCGCCGAGGGCATCGTCGCGTTCCGCGAGTTCTGCGAGGGGGTGCACGGTGCCGGCATTCGGTCCTGAGTGTCCAGTCGTCCGGCCTGAATTTGCCGAGGTTCGCGGCGCACAGCGGTGGCTGCTCTGGCCCGCGCTGCGGTACCGAGTGGTATCGCCGCTGGTGTACCAGGATCGGCTCAACGTATTCCAGGTCGCCGTGCTGGGCCTGGCTCGGGCCGGATTCCGCGAGCCGGGCGACATCGGACCGCTCCTGGGTCTGGATGGTGAAATCGTCAAGCTGGTCCGCTCGGACCTGCAGGTACTGGGCCACCTCGACAGGTACGGCGTGCTGACGGCCAACGGCCGCAACGCCTTGCATGACGGGTTTCCCGACCCGACCCGGACCATTACGACGTACGTCTATCAAGACGTCACCACGGGCACCCTGTGGCCGGCCTCGACCGTCGAGCCGGAGCACTGCCGGTGCGACTGGCGGAGCCCGCGTTCGGCCACACTCCAGCTGCGCACTGCCGGGGCGCCGCTGCGGGTCTCGGCATTCGCCGTCCACCCTGAGGGTACAACCAATACCGAGCCGCCGGCGCACGAGCAGGTCGTGGAGGCGGTCGCACGGGGCGAGGCAGCGAAGCGGCAGGGTAGCGGCCACACCCGGCGGTTGCGGACCGACGCACCGCAGCGAATCGTTTCCCGCGTATCGGTGATGACCGAGGGGCAGCCCGTGTGGATCCCGCTGCCGCTACGGACGCACAGCCAACGTGGCGGCGCCGACAGCGCGGTGACATGGGACGCGATCAGCCCGTTCGGCGGACACGCCAGCCCGTACCTTCGGCGGCTGGTGGCGATCCAGATTCAGCGGTCGCCGTCGCTGCGTGAGCACGTTGAGCGGTTCATCGGCCGACGGACCGAGGGCCTGCTGTCCGAGTTCGACCTCCTGGACGTCAAGCTGCGGCGCAGCATCGGCGAGACGCTCGAACAACGCTTCACCGACCGCATACGTTCCGAGAAGGAGCTGTTCGAGGTGCTCACCCTGCTGGAACAAGCTATCGACCAGGCGCGCCGGCACGGTGACGGCAGCCGCGAGGTCGCCGAGGCCGCCCGGTTCGCCTGGAGCGTTCACGAGCTCGTACTGCGCCGCATCGTGGCCCAGCATCGGCCGCCGCAGAGCGAACTCGACCGGCTCCGCGACCCGCTCGTGCGTCAGCTCGGCGAGTGCTGCCAGCGGCTCGGTATGTCGTTCGGCGAGCAGGCTCCCCTTCGACTCATGAAGGCCAGTCAGGTGAAGGAGCTGTTCAACGCCGGAGCCGAGAAACGGCCGCCGACGGCCCCCTTGTTGCTGGCTGCCTCACTCGTCAGCGCCGCACACGGTGGACCCGACCATCCATTTCGTCAGATAGCGGCCGCCCGGTCGACGTTGATCGGCGACCTGATTCACCTGTCAGGGGACCGGAACAGCGGGTCGCATGCCGCCCCGAAAGCCATGAATCTCGAGTTCGGCGAGACCGCCTGGCGGCTCGCCCAGGACACCGCAGCGGCCTACCTCGGCATGCCGCTGCCGGATCTGAGCACACGCAGCGAAAGGGACAGCTCTACGCATGGGCGGTAGGCGAAAGACGTCGAACATCCCTCCGGGCCAGCGGCGGCCGGCGCTGCAGCCGGCTGCCGACAAGCTGGATCTCGCGGCGGCGGCCAAGCGCGCCGCGGACGACACAGAGGTCCGTGCGGCACTCGCCGAGCAGGGCATAGAGCCTCCGGCGAACGACGACAAGGCGGTGCTGTCTGCGTACGACGAGCTGTTGCGCCAGGCATCCGCATACGAGCGGGCAGCGGCCGCCGCACGGGAGCGGACGGGCGCCGCCGCTGATGCCGAGGCCGTCGCCCGCGAGAGGGAGCAGTTGGCCGCGGATGCCAGAGCGGCCGCGGAGGCTGATCGCCGCCGGCTCGCCGCGGCCGAGGACGAGCTCAAGGGGCGCCTGTCCCGGTTCACCGCCGACGAGGCGCACCTCAAAGTGCGCGGCGATGAGGTGACGGCCCTTGAGCGGGAAGCCCGGGACGGCTTCGCCGCGCAGGCCCGGGCGGCACGGCTCGAACTCGAGGCCGAGCTGGACCTCCGTCGGCAGACCGCACAGCTCGAGGCCGAGCAGCAGCGGCGTCAACTCGCCGAGGAACACGCCAAGCAGACCGCGCTACTTGAGCGGGACCGCGCGGCGCTGCGCCGGTCGGAGGAGGAGCTGCGCTTCGAGAAAGGGGCGTTGCGGGGACAACAGATCCTGCTGGAGCGCAAGCTCGACGACCTGGACAAGGAGATCCAGGCCCGTGCCGCAGCTGACATCGCCGCCCTCGACCGCGACCTGCAAGTCCTGCGGATCCAGCACGACGCCCAGGTCGACACGATCGCCGAGCTCCGCAAGCTCGTATCCGAGCGCGACGAACAGTTGCTGCGCGTCGGCGGCACCGACCCTCGCTACCTGATCGACGAACGCGACCGGCTGGCCGCGGACAACGCCGAGCTGCGTGGGAAATTGGCCGAGCGGCTGTCCGACGACGACCATCACCGGCTGCGCTGGCTGGAGCAGCAGTACCGCGAGGCCGCCGGCGACCGCGACCGCCTGGCCTATCGGGTACAGGAGCTGGAGGCGGACGTTCTCGCCGGCCGCATCAACAACCTGCAGATGAAGCAGCTCAGCGACGCCGAAGCGCATTACGCGTTGCTAACCCGCGGGTACGAGAGCCGCATCGCCGAGCTTCAGGGGGTCCTTGAGCAGCTGACCCAGGACCGCCCCGACCCCGGTACGCCGCTGTTTCCACGCTGCGTCGCGATGGACGACGACCCGTTGCTGAGCGAGCGGGGCGCGATAAGTGCCGACCGGCCTGACCTGTCGCGGCTCGCGCGGTCGCTGCAGACGGTCATGTTCGCCGACAGCCAGCGCGCGTATCGGCTCAACGACGTATGTGTCCTGCTCGGCGGGCTGGCGATGAGCCGGTTGCACCTGCTGGAGGGTATGAGCGGCATCGGCAAGACGTCGCTTCCGGTCGCACTGGCCAAGGCTCTTGGCACCGAGTGCGCCGTCGTGGAGGTACAGGCCGGCTGGCGCGACCGGACAGATCTATTCGGCCACCACAACACCTTCGAGCGGCGATTCGAGGAGTCCGAGTTCCTGCAAGCGTTGTATCTGGCGCAGACGCCGCGTTACCGGGAGCGGCCGTTCTTCATCGTCCTCGACGAGATGAACCTGGCCCGGCCAGAGCAGTACTTTTCTGTGCTGCTCTCACAGCTGGAGCGGGCGGGTGCCCCGATCCAGCTCGTCACCCGAGGCGCTGGTCGGGCACCGAAGGGGCTGGTGAACGGCACGCACATCAGCCTGCCGGACAACGTGTGGTTCATCGGCACCGCGAATCAGGACGAGTCGACGCTTGAGTTCGCTGACAAGACCTACAACCGGTCACATGTGATGGAATTGCCGGCGCAGCGCCCATGGTTGGCGTCACATGGAACGATCCCGGACATCGAACGGTACAGCGCCGAAGAGCTGCGCCGAACCTTCCGAGAGGCGAAACGGCAACACATCTCGGATGTCCGCGAGGTGCGCGGATTCCTGGGCGAGGTCGCCGACGATCTGCGCGAGCACGGCCGGCTCGTTGTTGCGCCGCGACTCCAGCGGCAGCTGGAGATGTTCGTGCCCGTCGTCGTCGCGGCACACGCCGGCAACCCGGTCGAAGAGCGGCCCGACGCCGAGGACGCCGCGCAAGACGGTCGGTCACTTGCGGCCGACCACTTTCTGGCTCGCAAGGTTCTCCGGTCTTTGCGGGGTCGCTACGACGTCACCCCGGGCGGCCTGGGCAAGATCCGTGACACCATCCGCACCGCGTGGGAACTGTGCGGCCTGAGCGGCGTTCCGGTACGGTGCGTCGCGCTTCTCGACGACGAGCAGCGGCGCCGGGAAGGCTGATGGGCGACCGACCGGCTGATCCGGATCCGCTCGTTGTGGGCACCGTCGTCGACGTCGCCCGAGCGCTGCGCACGGCCGCCACGATCGACACGTGGTTGGGCGCCACCATGTTCGTGCCCGACGCGTCTCGTCACGCCGAGTTGAGCTCGCTGGAGAACGCCGTCCTCAACGGGCTCGACGTGCTGACCGATGTCTGCCTTCGGCCGCATGACCGGCTAGACCGGGTCGACGAGCTGGTGCGGGTGGACCTGGCCCGTCGAGTGCCGCCCGCTGGGCTGATACGGCTCGCGGGGCACACCGAGGATTGGGCCGGCGTCGAGCATGGGAGGATCCAGCCCCAGCGAGTCCTGTCGCAGCGGTTCGCAGAACACGTCGACTTCTATGAGAACCGGGTCGCCGCGCAACTCGTCGACCGGCTCAACGAGCACCTGACCCGGCGCATCCGCGAATTGAGCACCCTCGCCGACGGGCTCAGCGATTTCGACGAGTACAACCAGGCGCTCACGCAGGCCCAGTCCTGGCGCCGCCTCGAGCGGGTCGCCCGGCTCGTCGCGCAGGCGATCGTCGACACCACCCCGTCACGGTTGGTGCTCGCCGACACTCTGACGGTACTCCGCAGGGCTCGCGCCCGGCTGTCGGCCCTGCATGGATCGCCGGTACTGCGGCGGGCCAATCGCCGCGTCCTGGTCCCGATCCGGCTCAGGCACACCAACCTATTTGTAAACGACGGACGATACCGAAAGATTGGTGCGCTGTGGGAACAGTGGGCCGTCGCCGAGTCCGCCGCCGTGGCCGACGCCCGGTCGGCACAGGAGGCGTTCCCGGCGGCGTACGCGCACTACGTGGCCGCGCTTTCACTCCGGGCGCTGGCGGTGCTCGGCTACAAGCCAGTGGCCGCCGAAGACGCGCTGCCGGCACCGGGTTCGGCAGTGGTCCTCCGTAGCCCGGCCGGCGAGATCACCTGGTCGCCCGCGGAGGACGGCACGCTGAGCATGACCGCGAACGGGCGGCGACTCGCCCGGGTCGAGCCGATCGTCGACGACCTTGGCAATGCAAAGGCGGAGCAGACCCGATCTGCCGTACTCGCACGGTCGGACTCTCGGACGATCCTGGTGTACCCAGGGCTCCGCGCCGGACGGAGCGTGGCGGCGCACCCGTCCGGGTTCGGTTCAGCGGCGTGCCTGGTGCCGGTGACACCATTGGAGATCGAGGGCGAAGAGCGGCTCGCGCGAGCGCTGCGCTGGGTGCTGCAGGGCCGTCGGTTTCTGGAGGAGTACCCCCCGACCGCCGATCTGTCCGCCAGCGTCCCGGCCGGTGAGGCCGACTGGTGGCAACTGGACGGCCCGACGCGCATCGCAGTAACGCGCCGGCCGACCGCGGAAGAAGCCGACGCGCTCGTCTACGCGACGGTCGGACGCGACAGGGATCCACGACGGTCAGCGGTGGCCGTACGGTCGCATGCGGCGGCAGCGATCGAAGCCGCTACGCGGTCATTCAGCCTGTTCGAGACTTGCCCGGTCTGTCACGCCACCGAATCCGAACTGCTTGCGCGGGACAGGAACACCTTTCAGTGCCGATGCGCGGCATGCAGCACTGGGTGGGGCGTCCGCCTTTGCGGTTCCTGCCGGCGGACTTACCCGGTGCTGTGGCTGCGCAACGTCCGCCCCGACGGGTATGACGGCGACCGGCTGGATGTGACGGCAGGGGCCGACCTTCTGGCCGTACCATGCGCCGACGACGATCTTGAGCCCGGTACCCGATTCCGCTGCCCCTGGTGCCAAGTCTGCGCGGGCCAGCCCAACTGCGGCTGCCCGACCGCAGTACCCGAGCAGGAATAGCGTTGTTTGCTGAGCGTCTCGGCCCTCGACACGGGCATACCGCCTGCATCTTCGAGCCGAAGGCGAGGTGATTTCGCGGACCCCTTTTGCTCGGTCGGTCAATGCTTGTGGCGGCCTGAAGGAACGTCGGTCGAACCACGTTCGTAATCATCATTATCGGCCGATGGGCGGATGGCTCAACCCAGTCGCAGCAGTCGTGCGAACTCCCCGAAGTCCGATGCGGCTTCGACCCAGTGGCTGCCGTCATGACCCCAGGCCAGACGCAGGACCGGGGGCTCGCTGGGGTTGCGTCGATAGTCGAGAACGATGGCCGCGTCTGATCCCAACCCGAAGTCACCGATGACCAGGGCGAGTTCAGGATCGATCTCATCCAGGGCACCGTATTCGGCCCAGAATCTGCGGCTCTTGCGGATCTTGCTGGCCAGCGTTTGGAACGGCGGCGGGTACAAGAAGAGCGAGGTCTCGCTCGGCGCGAGTCGATCTATGTCCTCCAGAGCTGCCAACGGGCGCAGGTTCTGCGCATGCGCGGAGTCGATCGTCGGCCAGAGCCCGCTCTCGATGAGGCTGCTGAGCCCGGGCGGAACCGCAAGACCATCGCTCACCGACCGAGTATGCCGGAGCAAAGGGCTGGGCGCGCTCGGCTGACGATTGCACGGAACCGTGCGACGGCTGCGCGTATCTCGGCAGCATCGACGGCCGTCGTCATCGGTGGGCCGTGCTGCGCCACATACTCGGGGCATGAACAAGGTCATGGCGGGGGTACTCACGGTGGCGCTGGCCTCGGCGGTCGCCGGGTGTGCGAAGGTCGACCCGGCCGGGGGTACGCCGGCCGGCGCGGCGCCGCAGCCCGGGCTCGCCGTCGCGGCCGCGGAGGCGGTCGTGGCCGCGTTCGACCAGTCGGACTCGGCCGCGTCCAGCGCCGCCGACCCGGCCGGCCTCAAGGCGCAGGAGGTGCCGCCGTCGCTGGACATCAGCCTCGCCGCGGCCAACCGGGCCAAGGCCGCCAAGCGTACGCCGCCGGGATTTCGGCACACCCAGCCCGGGTTCGCCATCCCGGCCGGGGACGCCACGTGCTTCCTGGTCGTGGCGGGGCTGCAGGTCAGCGGCGCCGAGCAGGCGCTCGCCGACGTGACCCAGTTCGTGCGCCAGGACGGGGGCGGGTGGAAGGCCAGCCACAATGTCAGCGTCAGCCAGGCCACCGCCACCCAGGCCCGCGCGCTCGCCGGGCGCCCCGCGGTGCCGACCACGAGCGTGCTTGACGAGCAGCGGCGCACCGAGCTGCAGAACGAGGTGTTCGCGCGCACGACGGGGGCGGGCACCGCGGCGCTGACCGTGCTGGCCTCCAGCAACCTGCTCGACCGGCAGTTCGCCGCCGGGTGGGCCGTGTATCAGCAGCAGCTCGGTGCCGTCGGCATGAGCGCCAAGCGGGAGCTGCGCGGGGCGGAGTGGTCGCAGTGCGCGGCGAGGACCGACTCGGGGGTGTTCACGTTCCTGACCGTCCGGGCCGCGGACACGGTCGCGGGCAGCCCGGGCAAGCCCGCGACGCTCGTGCCGCAGAGCCCGGACCTGCAGGGGCTGGGCAAGTCCGAGGCCGTCTCCGGCGACCGGATCACGATCTCCCGGGTGCAGGTGTTCCTGCTGTTCGTGCCCTCCGCCGCCGGGCAGCCGGCGACGCTGCTGGGCCTCGGCGACGCCCCGACGGCGCTGACGACCGCCTGAATCCGTGCCATCGATGGCCTGCGGGCCCGCCACCTCCTCAGACTGAGTGCCCACCACCAAGGAGATGGCCGATGCGGCGTCCCAGATTCCGAGCGGACTACCGTCCGGTGCGCCTCACGGCCGCGGGCGGGGACTACCTGGTCGTGGCGGGCGAGCACCGGCACCTGCTCATCGAGGACCCGATCGCGGCGGCGCTCGCCGGCCGGCTCGACGGGCACACCGAGACCGCCGCGGTCGTCGAGGGCCTTGCCGGCGCGTACCCCCGCAAGAAGATCGCTCTTGCCCTTCGCCTGCTGACCCGGCTCGGGCTGCTCGCCGACGGCGCCACCGCCGCCCCCGTGGCCGCCGCGGCCGCCTGGGACGCGCGCGGCGTGGACCCGGACCGGGCCGCCGAGCCGCAGCCGGTGCACCTCGTGGACGCCGGGGCGCCGGACTTCGCGGCCCTCGAGGCGCAGCTGCCCGCCCTGGGGATCAAGCCCGGCGCCGACGGGCCGGCGGTCGTCGTGGTGCGTGACCCGGCCGACCCGCGGCTGCGGGCCGTCAATGCCGGGCACCTCGCCGCCGGGACGTCGTGGACTATGATCCGCCCGCACGGGACGGTCCTGCTCGTCGGGCCGCACTTCGTGCCGGGCGAGACCGGGTGCTGGGAGTGCCTGCAGCGGCGCTGGAGCGACAACCAGCCGGTCCTGGCCTACCTCGGCAACGTCGTGGACCCGGCCGTGGCGAGCATCCCGGCGACCGTGGCGATCGCCGCGGGCCTGCTCGCCGCCGAGCTGCCCCGCATCGCGCTCACGGGCCGTGGCGCACTGACGGGGCGGATGCTCACCTACGACACGGTCGCGCTCACCGGCGAGGGGCACGACCTGGTGCGGTGGCCGCACTGCCCCGCCTGCGGCACGCCGCCGTCCGGCAACCCGCGCGTCGAGCTCGCGCCGAGCCCGGTCGCGGTCACGGCCGACGGCGGGTCGCGGGCGGCGGCGGCCGAGGCCACCTACCGGCGCCTGGCCCATCACGTGGACCGGGTGCTGGGGGTGGTGACCCGGCTGGAGCCGATGGAGGACTACCACAACGGGCTCACGTACAGCTACGGCGCCGGCCACAACTTCGCCCTGCCCCGCGGGCCGGCGATGCTGCGCACCAATTTGCGCGGGCTCTCCGGCGGCAAGGGGCGCACCGAGGTGCAGGCGAAGGTGTCGGCGATCGGCGAGGCCATCGAGCGCTACGCCGGCGTGTGGCGCGGCGAGCAGCCGGTGACGCGGGCGCGGTTCGCCGAGACGGCTCACGCGGTACACCCGCGGGACCTTCTGCTCTTCTCCGAGGAGCAGTACGACAGGCGCGAGCCGAGGGGCCACTTCCACCGGGTCCCACGGCGGCTCACCGAGGACCGCGCGATCGACTGGACACAGGCGTGGTCGCTGACCCACGACGAGCCGCGGGGGCTGCCGGCCGCCTACTGCTGGTACGGCCACCCCGATCTCGCCGACGCCGACGTGTGCGGGGCCGACTCCAACGGCTGCGCGGCCGGGGCGAGCCTTCCGGAAGCAGTCCTGCAGGGACTGTGCGAGCTGATCGAGCGCGACGCCGTGGCCCTGTGGTGGTATCACCGCAGCCGCCTGCCGGGCGTCGACCTGGCCTCCTTCGCCGACCCCTGGATCGACGCGCTCACCGCGTTCTACGCCCGTGAGCTCGGGCGTGGCCTGTGGGCCCTGGACCTGAGCGCCGACCTGGGCGTGCCGGTGTACGCGGCGGTCTCCCCGCGGCCGGGGCGGGCCGCCGAAGACATCCTCGTCGGCTTCGGCGCCCACCCCGACCCGGCGGTGGCGCTGAGCCGGGCGCTGTCGGAGGTCAACCAGTTCCTGCCGATGGTCGCCGGGAAGCGCTACGCGGTCTCCGACGCCGAGACGCTCGCCTGGTTCACCACCGCGCGCATCGCCGAGCAGCCCTGGCTGTCCCCTTCGGACGCCGCACCGTCGACGGTCCGCACGCACCTGTCGTCCGCGAGCGGCGACGCGGCCCAGGACGTGCGGGCGATCGTGACCACACTGCAGGCCAAGGGCCTGGACACCATCGTGCTCGACCAGTCCCGCGCCGACCTCGGGCTGCGGGTCGCCCGGGTGGTCGTACCGGGCCTGCGGCACTTCTGGCGGCGCCTCGGTCCGGGCCGCCTCTGGGACGTCCCCGCGCAGCTCGGCCGGGCCGGCCGGGCGGCGGACGAGTCGGCCATGAACCCGCTCAGCGTGTTCTTCTGAAACAATCTTGGGAGCGGCGATGGTACTGGCACAAGTCCCCGTCAAGCGGCCGACCGGATTATCGGAGTCGATGCGCCTGCGCCGCGACGCCACGCTTTCCGCATCGGACGGCGGTGGCCTCATCCTGCGCCAGAGCCGCTTCGAGCTCGTCATGGCCAAGCCCGGCGTCGGGCGGCGCGCACTGCTCCTGCGCCTCGCCGAGCACTGGGTCAGCCACCTCGACGCCAACCGCCTGGTCAGCGAGATCGAGGGCGAGGCCCAGATCATGCGCACCCAGGTACTGCTGCGCCGGCTCGTCATGCACTGCTGGCTCGACCGGCGCATCGCACTCGGCGACCGGCCGCTGCTGGAGGTCATGCCCCAGGGCCTCGGGCAGGCCGGGGCCGAGCCGGAGCGGCGCCACCAGCCCGGCTGCGCGTACCGGCTCTCCCGCTTCGCCGCCCTGCGCGCCCAGGACGGCCGGATGGTCGCCGGCACCCCGCTGTCCACTGTCGACATCGGCCTGCCCGACCCGCGCGTGCTCGGCGCGCTGCTGGCCGCCGCGGCGCAGGACGGCTGCGACGCGGCCTCATTCGCCGCCGCGGCCGGCATCGACGATGTCGCCGCCGGGCGAGTCCTCGACGAGCTGCTCGCCGCCCGGGTCGTCGTCTCCGCCGCGGACCGGGCCGCGGAGAGCGCCCAGCCGCCGCAGGCCCTGTGGTCGCCGGAGGACCTCGGCGTGCACGGCCGGTCCCGGCCCGGGCGGCACGCGCTGCCGATCGGCGGCACCTACCGCTTCACGGGCCGCTTCCCCGCCCCACCCCTGCACGCGAGCTTCCCCGGCCGCCCGTCGGTCGCCCTCACGGTGCCCGAGGCGCGGCCCGGACCGTCGTTCGGCGACGTCCTCGCCGCCCGGCGGACCGTCCGCGAGCACGACGACGAGCACCCGATCACCCTCGCGCAGCTCGGCGAGTTCCTGTACCGCGTCCAGCACACCACCGACATCCGCACGCTCGACGGGCACGAGGTCGGGCGCCGGCCGTACCCCAGCGGCGGCGGCCTGTGCGAGCTGGAGCTGTACCCGATGGTCACCGCCTGCGCCGGGATCGACGCCGGGCTGTATCACTACGACGGCGTCGAGCACCGCCTCGAGCGGGTCGCCCCGCGTGACGCCGCCGCCGAGCGGCTGCTGGGCTACGCGGCCGCGGCGGCGTCGCTGACCCGGCCGCCGCAGGTGCTGCTCGTCGTGACCGCGCGGGTGCAGCGGCTCATGTGGAAGTACGAGGGGCTCGGGTACGCGATGATCCTCAAGAACTGCGGGATCATGACGGAGCTCATGTACCTCGTCGCCGCCGCGATGGGCCTGGCCCCGTGTGCCCTGGGCGCCGGCGACTCCGCCGCGTTCGCCACCCTGTCGGGCCTCGACCCCCTGGTGGAGCCGAGCGTGGCCGACTTCCTTCTCGGATCGAGGGTCCGCCCATGATGTTCCGCCGGCAGGCGCTCAAGCAGCTCGAGGCGCCCGAGGAGCTCGACGACGTCGTCCGGCTCGCCACCGTCCCCGGGTGGCTGCTGACGATCGCGCTGATCATGACCATCGCGGCGACCGGGACATGGGCGGTGTACGGCACCGTGGCCCGCACCGTGCGCGCCGCCGGCGTCCTCGTGCACTCCAACGGCGTCTCCGGCCTCGACGCGACCGCCAGCGGGCAGATCGTGAAGGTGTGGACGGCCGCGACCGTGCGCGTCGCCAAGGGCACCCCGATCTACAGCGCCCAGAAGGCCGACGGCACCGTGGAGACCGTCGGCGCGCCCTGGGACGCCTACGTCGTCAGCCTCGCCATCAACGAGGGCCAGCTCGTGCAGCCCGGCACCCGGGTCGCCGAGATGGAGCGCCTCGACGCCCCCGGCGACGCGCTGCAGGCCGTCGTGTTCGTCCCGGCCAGCTCCGCGCCGCTGCTGCGGGTCGGCAACACCGTCGCGGTCTCGGCGGCCGCGGCGCCGTCCACCGTCTTCGGCACGATGATCGGGGTCGTCAACTCCGTCGGGGCGTTCCCGGAGACGCCGGAGTCGCTGCGCGCGTTCCTCGGCAGCGGGCCCGACGTGCAGGCGCTGCTCGCGGGCGGGGCCGTGGTCCGGGTCGTGGTGCCGCTGCAGATCGACCCGGCCTCCCCCAGCGGCCTGCACTGGACGAAGGCCTCGCCCCCGTTCCAGCTCAACTCCACCAGCCAGATCCAGGCCGTGTTCACGATCGCCGAGGAGCACCCGATCACCTGGCTCCTCGGATGACCGCCGTGATCGACGCGCCGTCCGCGACGGCGCCGCTGCGGCCGAAGGCCCGCCGGGTCAAGACCCCGACCGTGATCCAGATGGAGGCCGTCGAGTGCGGGGCGGCCTCGCTCGGCATCGTCCTGGCCCACTTCGGGCGGCACGTGCCCCTGGAGGAGCTGCGCCAGACCTGCGGCGTGAGCCGGGACGGGTCGACCGCCGTGAGCGTGCTGAAGGCGGCGCGGACTTACGGGCTGGAGGCCAAGGGCTACCAGATGGACGTCGGGGCGCTGGCCAAGACCGACCTGCCCGTCATCCTGTTCTGGCGCTTCGCGCACTTCCTGGTGCTGGAGGGCTTCGGCCGCCGGGTGCACCTCAACGACCCGGCGACCGGGCCGCGCACGACGAGCTGGGAGGACTTCGACGGCTCGTACACCGGTGTCGCGCTCGTCCTGCGCCCCGGGCCCGACTTCCGCCGGGGCGGGCAGCGGTACCGCGTGATGCGCGCCCTGGCCGCCCGCTGGCGCAACCTCGGCTCGATCGTGCCGCAGACGATGCTGCTCGGCGTCATCACCGCGCTGGTCGGCCTCACCATGCCGGTGATGACGTCGGTCTTCGTCGACCGGGTGCTGCTCGGTGACGGGCACGGGGCGATGGCCGGGCTGGTCGCGGCGATGGCCGTGGCGGTGGTCATGACGGTGCTCGCCGGCCTGCTGCAGCAGCGGCTGCTGGTGCGGGCCGAGGCCGCCGTCGCGCTCGGCAGCGCGGCGCGGTTCATGCGCCACCTGCTGCGGCTCCCGCTGTCGTTCTTCGACCAGCGCCAGGCCGCCGACCTCACGAACCGGGTCCGCAGCAACGACACGGTGGCCGCGCTGCTGACCCGGCGCGTCGCCATCACCGCCGTCGACCTGCTGCTGCTCGTCACCTACGGGGTGCTGCTGTGCCGGTACGACATCGTGCTCGGCCTGTGCGCGGTGGCGTTCTCCGGGGCCAACATGGCCGTGCTGCGCTACGTCTCCGCGCAGCGAACCAGCGCCGTGGCCGGCCTCGTCGCCGACCGCGGCAAGCTCTTCGGCACCGTCTACACCACGATCCAGATGGTGGAGTCACTCAAGGCCGCCGGCGAGGAGCAGAAGGGCTTCCAGCGCTTCGCCTCCCGGGCCGCGACAGTCATCTCCGGCCAGCAGAAGCTCGGCGTGCCCACCGCGGCCCTCGCGGTCGTGCCCGCCGTGCTCGCCGCCGCCAACACCGCGGTGCTGCTGAGCCTGGGCAGCTACCGGGTCCTGTCGGGCAGCCTCTCGGTCGGCATCCTGCTGGCCATGCAGGGTCTCATCTCGCTCATGAACCGCCCGGTGGCGAGCCTCACCGCGCTCGGCTCGCAGCTGCAGGACATGAGCGCCGACCTGAGCCGGCTGCGCGACGTGGAGAACTACCCGCTGCCGGGCATCCTCCCGTGGGGCGAGCAGCTGGCGCCGATGGAGGGTCACCTGCGTATCCGGGGCGTCACCTTCGGGTACAACCCGCTGACCAAGCCGCTGCTGGACGGCTTCGAGCTCGACGTGCCGCCCGGCTCCCGCGTCGCGCTCGTCGGCGGCTCCGGCAGCGGCAAGTCGACAGTCGGGCGGCTCGTCGCCGGGCTCTACAGACCCTGGTCGGGCGAGATCACCATCGACGGGCAGGGCCGCGAGGCCGTCGACCCGGACCTGTGGTCGGCCACCGTCGCCCTGGTCGACCAGGACCAGCTGCTCTTCGAGGGCACCGTGCGCGACAACGTGACCCTGTGGGACCCGACAGTCCCCGACGAGGTGCTCATCGAGGCGCTCACCGACGCCGGCATCTACGCCGAGGTCGCGAGCCGCCCCGGGGGCCTGGCCAGCAAGGTCGCCGAGGGCGGCAAGAACTTCTCGGGCGGGCAGCGCCAGCGGCTGGAGATCGCCCGTGCCCTGGTCCGCCAGCCCAGCGTGCTCATCCTCGACGAGGCCACCAGCGCCCTGGACGCCGAGACCGAGCGGCTCATCGACCACAACCTGCGCCGCCGCGGGGCCACCTGCCTGGTGGTCGCGCACCGGCTGTCCACGATCCGTGACGCCGACCTCATCGTCGTGCTCGACCGCGGCGGCGAGGTGGAGCGCGGCACGCACGAGGCGCTCATGGCCGCCGACGGCGTGTACGCGTCCCTCGTCCGCGACCAGTGACCGGAGGAATATCCATGGTGGACGGTGACTGGGAGCGGCTCTTCGGCTTCGGCGAGCCCGCACCCGAACGCGTCGTCACGCTCGGCGGCAGCCATCCCGCGTTCCTGCTCGACGGGCCGGCCGACCTCTTCGCGGTGCGGGCCCGCCCCGACGGCGCCCCGTCGCGACGGCACTTCGTGGCCCGCCTGCCCCGCCACTCGCTCGCGCCCGGCACGGGACTTCCGGGGCAGTGGCGGCTCATGCTGGTACCGCTGCCCGGCACTGAGGTCCGTCACCTCACCGCCGAGCGCCTCGGGCTCGCCGAGCGCTCCGCCGCCGATCCCGCCACCGCGCCGGCCGCGCGCGCCCTCGCCGCCTGCGTCGAGGTGACCCTGCTGGCCCTCGCCGACGCCGTGCGGGAGGGCCGCACCCCGCGCGCCGCGCTGACCGTGCAGCCCGGCCGGGAGAAGGCGCTCGCCGAGGGCGACGCGCTCACCAGCAACACCGACGTGCTGTGGGTGCGCCCGGCCGGGGCGGGCCTGAGCCACAACGGCGGCACCGCCGGCACCATCGGCGACGGCGAGCTGGCGCCGCTCGCCGGGCGCGACTGGGTCGTGGCCGCCGGGGCGTGCACCGTCACCACCGAGACCACCTGGCAGTTGCTGGCCGCCGGGGCGCTGCGCCCGGCCCTGGACGCGCACGTGCGGCGGCTGCTCGGCGTCATCGAGGACCGCATCGAGCGCCTCGCGGTCCGGTTCGTCGGCGGGATCGGCGAGCGCAAGCGGGTCAACGCCGCCGCCCTGCGCGGCGCCGCCCGCACCGCGCTGCGGATCGTCGGCGGCGGCGCGAAGGTCGCCGACGACGAGGCCGAGTACCACTTCGCCCGCTACCGCCGCGCCGCCGAGACCCTGGAGGCGGTCGTGCCCGGCGAGCACGTCGCCGTCCTGGAGCCCGCCGACCGCCGCCACCCGCCCGCCGACGACCGCGAGGCCGTGCAGGCCGTCGCGCGCAGCTCCGCCCTGCACCTGCGGCCGGTGAAGCTGCCCAGGGACTGGTGGCGCCATGATCTGGGCCCCCTCGTCGCGTGGCGCGGCGACACGGCCGTGCCGATGCGCTTCATCGCCGGGAGGTACCACGAGGTCGAGCCCCAGACCCGCACCACCACCGCGCTCACCGCCGCCACCGCCGCCCCCTACGACCCGACCGCGACCCAGGTGCAGGCCCCGCTGCCCCGGCGCGCGACGATGCGCGACGCGTTGCGCCTCGGGCTCGGCGGCGGCGGGCGCGACCTGCGCGGGCTGCTCGTCGTCGGGCTCGTCGTGGCCGGGCTGGGCCTGGTCACGCCGCTCGTCGTCGGCCGGGTCCTGGCCTCGGTGAGCGACACCGGCGGGACCGGCGGCATCCTCGCCCTCGCCGCGCTGCTGGTCTGCTCCGCGGTCGTGGCCGGGCTCGTCGGCGTCAGCCAGGGCCTGCGAATGCTGCGGCTGGAGGGCCGGGCCGAGATCGGCACCCAGCTGGTGCTGTGGGACCGGCTCATGCGCCTGCCGGTGCGCTTCTTCCGCGCCACCAGCAGCGGCGAGCTGGCCAACGCCGTGCTCGGCATCTCCTTCGTCCGCCAGGCCCTCAGCGGCCTGCTCGCCCAGGCCGTCACCGCCGTGCTCACCGTCGCCGCGGAGCTCGTGTTCATCTTCGTGCTCAGCGTGCCCCTGGGCCTCGCGGTCATCGCGGTCATCGCCGTCGCCGGGGTCATGGTCTGGGTGTTCGGCGGCCTCGTCGTGCGCCGCCAGCGCCGCGCCCTGCCCGCCGAGCACCGCGCCGCTGCGCTGACCAACCAGCTGCTCGGCGGTATCACGAAGATCAAGCTCGCCCGCGCCGAGGACCGCGCGTTCAGCCGCTGGGCCGAGACCAACGCCGGCGCCCGCGCCGAGCTCAACCGGGTCCGCGACGTGCAGAGCGTCCTGGTGGCGGTCGCGACGGCGGTGCCGATCGCGGGCCAGCTCGTGCTGTTCGCGATGCTGGCCGGGCCGCTGGCGGGCCGGATCACCCCGGAGCGGTTCTACACCGTCAACGTCGCCTACACGCTGCTGCTGGGTGCGGTACTCGTCGTCGTCGGCGGCAGCGTGGAGCTGCTCGCCGCCCTGCCCCGCCTGGAGGTCCTCGCCCCGGTGCTGCGGGCCGACCCCGAGCGCCTGCCCGACCGGGTCGACCCCGGCGACCTGCGCGGCGAGATCCACATCAACGACGTCACGTTCGCCTACTCCCCCGACGAGCCCCCGGTGCTCAGCGGCGTGTCCCTGCTGGTGCGCCCGGGCGAGTTCGTGGCGATCGTCGGGCCGAGCGGCTGCGGCAAGTCGACGCTGCTGCGGCTGCTGCTCGGGTTCGAGCGGCCCTCCAACGGGGCGGTGCTGTACGACGGGCAGGACCTCGCGGAGCTCGACGTGCAGGCCGTGCGCCGCCAGTGCGGGGTGGTCCTGCAGGACGGCATGCTCTTCGCCGGCAGCCTGCGCGAGAACATCGCCGGCGCCGGCACGTATCCCCTGGAGCGGCTGTGGGAGGCAGCCCGGATGGCCGGGCTGGACGGCGACATCGCGGGCTTCCCGATGGGCATGGGCACGAATGTCCCGTTCGGCGGCGGGACCCTGTCGGTCGGGCAACGGCAGCGGGTGCTCATCGCCCGGGCGCTGGTGCACCGCCCGCGGATGCTGTTTTTCGACGAGGCGACGAGCGCCCTGGACAACCGTACCCAGGAGATCGTCACCCAGAGCACCCGTGCCCTGGCGGCGTCTCGGGTGATCATCGCGCACCGCCTGTCGACGGTGCTGAACGCCGACCGGATCGTCGTCATGGACAAGGGGACCGTGGCCCAGCAGGGGACGTACTCGGAGCTGATGGCCGACCGCGACGGGCTGTTCCACCGCCTGGCCCGCCGTCAGCTGCTTGTCGCCCCGGAGCACGCCCCGGACGGCGGCGAGCTCAGGGCCGCGTCGACGTCCGACGCCCATCACGCTTGACCGCGGTATCGGCTCGACGCGGCCTGGCCCCGCCTTGTCCGAAACGAACACGTTCCCGGAACACGCCTGCGCGGGAAGCCGCCGCCGGCCGACTGCGCTGCCACCGACGAGGCCTGTGTCGCCTGATTGCGCTGAATTGCACGATGCGGGGAAAGTTGCATTCAGCCGTTGTCGATGGTGGCACTGCCCTCGAGGCGCAGCTGCGTGCCGCCGATCGCGCTCTCGGCCAGCAGCTCCGGCAGAGCCGTCGGGCCGAAGTTCTCCAGGGCCACCCGGAACGCCTCCGTGAGCAGGCCGATCATGCTGTTGGTCAGCGCCTCCGCCTTTGTCTCCAGCTCGTCCCAGTCGACCGCCGGGCCCGGGCGCAGGGCGGGTGTGGCCCCCACGATGCGCTCGCCGGTGGAGCGGACCAGATCCTCGGCGATGAGCCGCAGGCGGTCCAGGACCTCGGAGAGCACCTGCAACGACGGCACGGCGTGCACGCCGGCCCGGTGCAGGCCCAGCACGGAGCGCATCAGCCGGGCCCGGACCATCTGCACGCCGCCGTCCTCGCCGCGCACCAGCACACCGTGCCGCGCCAGGGCGTGGACCAGGCCGGGCTGCTCCCGCCCGAGGCGCGCCAGCAGCTGATCCAGGGCCTCCCCGACCGGCTCCGGGCTGCGCACGCCCAGGATGGCCTCGATGGCCACGAGGTTGTACCCCTGCCGCTGCAACGATTTGATGGCCTCCAGCCGCCGCACGTGGCTGTCGTCGTAGTACGCGGTGCGCCCGCGGCGGATCGGCGGGCCCAGTAAGGACCTCGTCTGATGCGCGCGGATGTTGCGAGGCGACATGCCGACCTTCGCGGACAGCTCCTCGACCGTGTAGCGCAGACCTTCGGCCGCCATGTAACGCCTCCCACTGTGTTCGGGTGCATGCGAAGCGTAGTGATCGCCCACCGGCTCAAACACCCGCCGGTTCGGGTGGGAAAAATCTGCCGACATTGTCTATGGCGAATGTGAAACGTACTCATTACAGTGACATCCTCCAATGCAAGATCAATTGCATCGATCGGCCCGCGATTCCCGTGCGGGCTGCGCGGCTCGGTAGAACCCGGCCGTGAATGCGCCGCGCGGGCGCACGATGGGGCTTTCCGAATCCCACAGAGGGAGGAAGCCCATGAACCCCGGAGACCGGGCGGTGTTCATCGCCGCCTACGGCCGGCTGGTGGTCGAGGTCTGGAGCGACCCGGCCCGCGAGGCCCTGCTGGAACGCGATCCCCGCCGCCTGCTCGGCGAATACGGCATCGCCGTGCCCGAAGGCGTTCCGGTCACCGTGCGCCGCGACGCCGCCGGCGCCGAGCCCGACCTGGAGACCCAGGTCGACGCCTGGCGCAACGCCTCCGACCGGGGCGAGCTGGTGCTCTTCGTGCCCGCCCTGGAGTCCGAGGGCGAGGTCGAGATCGACGAGCACGAGCTGGAGGCGGTCGTGGCCGGCCTGGAGCCCGGCACCGCCTGCTGCTGTCCGTGCTGTTGCACGTGAGCATGTAATCCGCCGCCGGTGAAACATCCACGGCGGCCGGGAGTTCTGCCTTTCAGCAACGATCGGCGTCAATGCTCGTAGCGTCTGCAACCACCACTCCCCGCAGCAAACAGAAATGAGGGTCCGACATGACCGACATCGAGCACACCGAGTTCACCCGCAAGTACGTCGACCTGCTCGTGACGGTGTGGCGCGACGAGGACGAGCACCGCCGCCTCGTGGCCGACCCGACCGCGTACGCCGTCCAGGCCGGCCTGCCGGTCGCCCCCGGCGACGTCGTCGTGCTCGACCGCAGCGAGCTGGAGCACCTGCCGACCCGCACCGACGTCATGGCGAAGTGGGACGAGGGCGCCAAGACCCACGTGCTGATCGTGCCGGAGACCCCGCTCATCGACACCGCCGAGCTCAGCGACGCCGAGCTCGACCTGGCGGCCGCCCAGGGCGACAACAACGTCAAGAACAACATCTCGCTCTGCGTCTTCGCCGAGTCCGCCTGACGCTGCGGCACCGCGGGCCGCCCGGCACAGGGCGGCCCGCCGAGGGGAGGGAGGGCGCCGTGAGCGTCGTGCGGGGTCTCAACACATACCGCAGCACCACCGCCGAGCAGACCTGGGAGCGCGTCCAGCCGCTCCTGCCCTCGCTCGGCATCACCCGGGTCGCGGACCTTACCGGCCTCGACGACATCAGCCTGCCCTCCCACGCCGCGTACCGCCCCGTCAGCCGCACCCTCACCGTCAGCCTCGGCATCGGCCTGACCCCTGTCACGTCGAAGGTCAGCGCCGTCATGGAGGCCGCCGAGGCCTGGCACGCCGAGAACCCGGTCCTGCCCGTCGTCGCGCGCTGCGGCGCCGCGGAGCTCGACCTGCCGTACCACGTCCGGGACCTGCAGCTCGCCGCGCACTCGCCGCTCACCGACCGCACGGTGCTGCACTGGGTGGCCGGGCACGGCCTGCTCACCGGGCGCGCGGTCCTGGTACCCCTGGAGACGATCCGCCTCGACTTCGCGGCCCGTCGCGACTGGGCCCGGGTACTGTTCCGCCCGACAAGCAACGGCCTCGCCGCCGGCAACACCCTGGCCGAGGCGACCCTGCACGGGCTGCAGGAGCTCATCGAGCGCGAGTGCGTCACCGAGCACACCGAGACCGACCCGGCCCGCCGCGTGTACATCGACCCGGCACTGGCCACAGTGGACACGACGGTGACGGTCGTGGAGGCGCTCGCCGCGGCCGGCTGCTGGACCGAGGTCTGCGACGTCACCAACGACCTCGGCGTGCCCTGCTACGGCGCCACCGTGTGGTCGCCGAGCCTGCCGCTCATCTTCGGCGGCTTCGGCTGCCACGTCGAGCCCGAGATCGCCCTCGGCCGGGCCCTGGCCGAGGCGGTGCAGTCGCGGATGGCCGCCGTCTCCGGCGTGCGCGACGACCTGCATCCGCAGATCTACGAGCGCGCCGACCCGCTCGCCCGCCCGCCGGCGCCGGTGGTCCGGCCGATGCGCCCGCTGCGCGCCGCCGTCGAGGTGCCCGCGAGCATCGAGGCGGTCATCGCCGACTACGCCGCACGCGTGTTCGCCCGCACCGGCGTCGAGCCGTTCGCAGTCGACCTCAGCCACGAGCGCCTCGGACTGCCGGTGTGCAAGGTGTACGCCCCGCGGCTGCGCATGTTCTCCGACTCCAAGATGACAAGGCCGGGCCGATGACCGACCACGTGTTCGTCGGGCCCTCGCTCGACGCCGCCACCGTGCACGCACTGCTGCCCGGCGCGCACGTCCACCCGCCGGTCGCGCACGGCGACCTGCTCGCCCTGCCCGCCGCCCCCGGCGACCGGGTCTTCCTCATCGACGGGCTGTTCATGCAGGCCGCGCCGGTGCGCCACCGGGAGATCCTGGCCCTGCTCGAACGCGGCGTCGCGGTGGCCGGCTCCAGCAGCATGGGCGCGCTGCGCGCGGCCGAGCTGTGGCGCTTCGGGATGCGCGGCATCGGCGAGGTGTTCCGCCTCTACGCCGAGGGCGTCATCGACGGCGACGACGAGGTCGCGATGGCCTACGCCCCGGCCGACGAGGGCTACCGGGCGCTGAGCGAGCCGCTTGTCAACATCCGTCTCGCCCTGCGCGACGCGGGCGCCGCCGGTGTCATCACCGCCGAGGAGGAGCAGTCCCTCGTGGACGCCGCCCGCGCGCTGCCGTTCCGGGCGCGCAGCTACCGGGCGCTCGCGGGATCGGGCGGCCCGGCCTCGGACACCTTCCTGGACTGGCTGCACCACCACCCCCGGGACGCGAAGGCCGCCGACGCCCGGCTGCTGCTGCGCAGCGCCGCGGCCATCGCGCCACCCGGGCCGGCGGACGACCCCGCGCTGCACGTGCACTCGAGCTTCTACGTCGCCTGGCAGGTCCGCAGCACCGGGCGGCAGGTCGACGACGCGTGGATCAGCGAGCACGACATCATCGTCGTGCTGATGCTGCTGCACCCGCAGTACCCGCAGCTGCACCGCCGCGACACGCTCGCCGCCGTCGCCGGGGTGTCGCCCGCCGACCCCCGCGCGGAGCGCCTCGCCCTGGACGCGGCCCGCGAACGCGGCATCCTGGACCCCGCGTGGTCGCCGGAGCCGGGCCTGGACGCCGACGAGCGGCTGCTGCGGGTGCTGGCGCGCGGCTTCGGCACCGTCGGCGACCAGGCGATCGCCGGGCACCTGCTGCCCGCGGCCCTGGACACCGAGGAGAACCGGCGGATCGCGGCGGAGTTCATCGCCGGCGCGGAGCTCGTCAACGCGCGGCTGCCGCGGCCCGACCCGCACGTGCCGCAGACCCGGCGCCGCTTCTCCGACGAGCGCATCGACGGCGCCTTCGCCAAGGCGTGGGGCGTCGACGCGGCCGGCTTCGAGACCGCGGTCTGGGACCGGGGCCTGCGCAGCGTCGAGGAGTTCCGGGTGGTCGCGGAGCGCTTCGTGGCCGGGCTGCGCATGTTCGGCACCCCCAAGTTTCCGAGAATGGAGCCGTGATGGCGAAGGTCGCCCTGCTGTACCCCCCGGTCACCGACCCGACCTCCGGATACCACTCGCTGTCCTACATCGACTCCTACGCGCGGGCGCAGGGCCATCCCGCGGCCGACCTCGTCGACGTCAACATCGAGGCGTTCCACTACTCCTACTCCCCCGCCGGGCTCGCCTGGCTCGACCAGGAGCTGGCGGCGCCGCGCGACTACCACACGTACGGCAACTACACCCTCAACCCCGAGGTCGTGGCCGCGCACATGCTGCGCGTCGGCGACCCGGACCCGCAGCGCGTGCGCGACGCCGTCGCGACGCTGCAGGACCCGGAGCGCTTCTACGACTACGGCCAGTATCAGGAGGCCGTCGACGGGATCATCGCGTGGCAGAACTGCATGTCGCTCACCGGGTTCCCGGGCCAGTTCCGCGAGGGCTTCCACCTCGAGGCGCCGCCGATGCTGGGCGTCGGCTCGGCCAAGGCGCTCACCGACCACGCGCTGCTGAGCCGGCTGAACCGCCCCTACCAGTCGTACTACGAGACGGTCCTGCTGCCCCGCCTGGCCCGCGGCGGCTACGACATGATCGGGCTGAACATCACCTACCAGTGGCAGCTGCCCTTCGCGCTGTGGCTGGCGAGGCTCGTCCGCGAGCGGCTGCCCGGGGTGTTCCTCGTCGCCGGCGGCACCGAGGTCTCCGACGTGTTCAAGTCCGCGGCCGAGCGCAGCGTGGTGTTCCAGGTCTTCGACAGCCTCGATGCGATAGTCGTCGGGGAGGGCGAGACCGCCTACGTCGAGCTGCTGGAGGCTCTGGACGCGGGACGGCTGCCGACGATGCACCCCAACATCCGGCTGCATCCGCGCTACGGGGCCGTGCGGGCGCTGCCCATGCTGCACTACGAGAAGCTCTCGACGGTCCCGACGCCGGACTTCAGCCGCCTGCCATGGGACCAGTACCTCAGCCCCGAGCCGTTCGTCTACTACTCCCCGAGCCGCGGCTGCTACTGGAACAAGTGCACGTTCTGCGACTACGGCCTCAACACCGACGGCCCGACGAGCCCGTGGCGGCAGGACACCGTCGATACGATGATCCGCGACGTCACGGAGCTGTCGAAGTTCGCGAAGTTCATCTACTTCTCCGTCGACGTGCTCGCCCCCGCCACGATCCTGCGCTTCGCCGAGCAGGTCGTCGACCGCGGGCTGGACTTCCGGTGGGGGGCCGAGATCCGGCTGGAGAAGTACTGGTCGGACGAGCGGTGCGCGCTGCTCAAGCGCAGCGGCTGCACCGCCATCTCGGTCGGGTTCGAGTCGGCCAACCAGCGCATCCTGGACCTCATCGACAAGGGCACCCGGCCCGACCGCGTCCACCAGACCATCACTGCGATGTCGAAGGCGGGCATCGGCGTACAGATGATGGGCTTCACGGGCTTCCCGACGGAGACCCGCGAGGAGGCGATGGACTCCATCGACTTCCTGCTGGAGCACCGCGACCTGTGGACCTTCGGCGGCCTCGGCGACTTCGTGCTCACTCCCGGCGCGATCGTCGCCAAGCAGCCGGAGCGCTTCGGCATCACCAACATCCGCCGGCCCCCCGGCGGTGACATCGCCCCGGCGCTCATGTACGACGAGCCGATCTCCGAGGCCGCGAAGGACGACGTCACCGAGGCCAAGCGGCGCCTCGGCGCCGGGCACTACGACCGGCCGTGGCTCGGCGCCGTCGACACCCCGCACACGTTCTTCTACCACGACCGCTACGGCACCGCGGTGCGCAGGCACCTCGAGCGCGACCGTGAGATGAGCCCCGAGGACGAGGACACCCCGTTCGTCGTCAACGGCCGGTTCATCCCCCAGCCGGACCCGGCGGTCCTTTCCCGCTACTGCGACCTGTACGCCGTCCCGCGCAGCGCCTTCCCCGCGGGCCGTCTCGCGTTCCGCCGCGACGACGGGCCGATCTTCCTGCTGCCGAAGAGCACGAAGTTGTACCTCAACCTCTTCTCCGAGCCCACGACGCTGGCCGAGGCCCGCGCCCGCGCCTGGGTCCTCGCTACCACGGACATCGCCCGCACCTGGCAGACCCTGATCCGGCTGCGACTGATCCGGCGACACACGACCGCCCGGGTCGGCGGCTGCTTCACGGCGCCGATCCCGCTCCGGCCAGCTACTTGATCACGCCAGCGCCCTTGACGGCAGCGGGCGCCGGCTGATCATCACCCGAACACGGCGGGGCCGGGTGCGGCCGCGCCCCTACGTGTTGTCGAGGCGCTCCAGCGCCCACAGCGCCCATTCATGAACCGTCTGGAAGTAGCGCGCGCCGAGTTCGGCGGCGAAGAGCGCGACCGGGGGCTGGCCGGTGTGACTGGCTTCGTCGATCGCCGCGCGGAGGCGTTCGTGCTCCTTGAGGCTGCTCTCGGCCTGCTGCTGCAGCACTTGCCGGGCTTCTTGGCTGTCCAACGTGGACAGTAGGAAGAGTTTGAGGGTGTGCTCGTTGCGCACGATCGGCTCGTCGTTGGGGTCCAGTATCCAGCGGCGCAGTTCGATCCGCCCGGCGTCGGTGATCGCATAGGTGCGCCGTCCTCGCGGGCCTTGCTCGACGAGCGTCGCGAGGCCGTCGGCGGCGAGGCGGTTCAGTTCGGGGTAGATCTGGCTCTGCTGGGCGTGCCAGGCGTAGCGGCGCAGGTTGCGTTCGAACTTGCCGGCCAGGTCGTACCCACTGGCCGGCTCTTCGGCGAGCAGCCCGAGCAAGGCATAGCGCAGCGACATGACAACCTCCTCGACGCACCATACACACCTAGATATTGACAGGTAGATTTTGACATGTCATGTTCTCCCCATGATGTGGATAGTGCTCGCGGTGGCCGCCGCGATCGTCACGCCGCTCGGACTCCTCGCGCTACGGCGCCGGATGACCGCCCACCGACTCGCCCCGCCCCCTGACGGAATCGACGAGCACGGATATGTACGAATCGGCGGAGTGGACCAGTGGGTGCAGATCCGAGGGGCCGACCGGACCAACCCGGTGCTGCTGATGCTGCACGCGCACGGCGCCTCGATGATCCCACTCACCCCCGTGTACTCCTCGTGGGAAAAGCACTTCACCGTGGTGCAGTGGGACCGGCGCACGGTCGGGCGGACCCGGCGCGCGGCCGGCCAGGCCGGCGACGCCGACTGGACGTTCGACCGCTTCATCGCCGACGGCATCGAACTCGTCGAGCACCTGCGCCGGCGACTGGGACAGGACCGGGTCGTCCTCGTCGCGCACTCCCAGGGCACCGTGATCGGCATCGGCATGGCCCGCCGCCGACCCGACCTCATCCACACCTACGTCGGACTTGGCCAAATGGCCGACATGCCACGCAACGAGTCGATCGCCTACCAGCGCCTGCTCACCCAAGCCCGCACGGACGGCCACCGCACGCTGGCCGACCGGCTCGTCGCGCTCGGCCCGCCACCGTATCCGGACCCGGCGACCTGGACCCGGCGACTGCGCTACGCCATGGCGCTCGACCCCGAGGCGCGCGCCTGGCAGAAGGTCGCCATCGTCCGGGCGCTGCTCATGCCCGGATACACCGTGCGGGACATCCTCGGCCTGTTCACCGATGTCATGGCCTTCCCGCAGCACCTGTACGACGAGACCATGGCGGTCACCCCGCAGACCCTCGGCACCCGCTTCGAGATGCCCGTGCTGCTCCTGCACGGCGCACAGGACACCTACGCCATACCGGAACTGGCACAGGAGTACATCGAACGGATCGAGGCGCCGGCCAAGGCATACGTAACGCTGGACGGGCTGGGGCACATGGCGCCCTTCCTCGCCCCCGACCGCATCCTCGACGAGTTGAACACGTTGATCCCCGCACCGCCGGCTCGTTAGGCCAGGTCTACGGAGCCGATGGGCCTTCGCCCGGGCCTGCCTCGATCAGGGTTGGCGTGGTGTCTGACGGCCCGGCATGATCTCTGCGCGGGAGCGGACGACGCCAGGGCAGGGAGACGGTCATGACAACCCGGAAGACCTCGATCACCGAGGTGCCATACGACGAGCGCGGGAACCTGCTCTTCTATGTCGAAGGCTCGTGCGGCTACTCGTACCTCGACGACGATTCGTACGTCGTGGCGTACAGCATGCGACCCAACGTCGCGTTCACCGCGACACTGACCCTGGACTCCATGCGAACCGGACGATCTGCGAAGTACCTGATCTGGCGCGACACCGACGGCCATCACTATCCGATGTTCATCTCCGACCTCACGACGATGCTGCCCCTGGTCACGGTGCGCCGCGGCGTTGTGTCCGGCACCTGGATCGTGCGCAAGAAGGGTCAGAACTTCGGCATCGCGCTCGACATGAGCAGCTGAGTCGCGCATCGGCGCGCTTGCACACCGTGCGGCCCGAGCGCGGTCCGGAGGCCATCGCCGCGGCGGCTGCCCTCTTGATCGCGGCGAGCTCTCCGAGTAGTTGACCTTGTCCGGTACGCTCCGGAGGTGACGGCACCACGACGCTCGACTGTGTCCCACTGGGACGATCTGCTCGGCCATGCGTTCGGTCTGCTGCTCGGCCGCCCGTTGACGGAGTTCGACCCGGCGGCGACGTACGCGGTCTTCCACTACGACGACGAGACAGCCGGCGAGGCTCTCGGTGCGCTCGACCCCGCCGAGCTGGTCGCTGAGGTGTCCGGGCCGTCCGAGGACCGGGGCGGCGCGTGGCTCGGCCCGGAGCGGTGGGTGCCGGACCTCACCGGGTCGGCGTTCGTGGCCAAGAGCGTGCGGCCGGCCGCGCTCAAGGCGTTGCTCGCCACACCGGCGGACAGTGGCCCCGCCGTGGTGTTCGGCAGAGACCTCGGCCGAGCGCTGCTCGAGGGTGCACTGCGCCGCGACGAGCTCAGCCCCGACGCCTTCAGGCTGTACCCCGTGCTCCTGCTGCGGCCAAGGACGGACGGCTCCCTCCTGGACGCGATGCGGGCGGCGACGTTCACCATGAGCGCCCCGAACGGCCTCACCGACATCGAAGAGACCCTCGCCAGGCACGGGTACCTGCAACCCGGCGCGAGTGCGGTGGACCCACGCTGGGAGCCCGTCCTGAACCAGCTCGACGACGACGCCCTGCGGCGGCACCTGCGCGGGCTGTGCCTCAACGCGCACTTGGCACGAAGCGCCGGCGCGTACTACCTCGGCCCCGGCGAGTGCCCGGCCGACCTGCAACCGATCGCCGACCTGCCGGGCAGCACCGCCATCGCCGGCTGGGAGTTCGGCGAAGGCCAGGGCGCAACACTCGTCGTGGCTGTCAAAGATCCGCACAGCCGGTAGCGCATCGGCTCGCGTTCGACCGGCAGTCCAGAGATCACCCGTGCCCCACGCGGTCGAAGACACCTCTGATCACGGCTACCGGATTTGCCGATGTGCGTGCGCCCAAACTCTGCTTAGATTCGGTGCGCATTCTTATTGTTGACGGTTCGTGGTTCGCTTCGCGCGCCGGTTCGGGTCTGTCGGCCGGGAATTGCGGTTGCCCGAGCGTAATCACTGGTCAGCAGCACGTTCGAACGAGTCCGATATCGTATGGGAGGCCGTGTGCTGGGGGGTGTGGATGCGGATCGGTGCCCCTGCGAGGGCGTATTGCTGTGGTGGCGTGGCGACTTGGGGAACCGGGCGGGGCATTGGCACGGCGCTGGTCGAATCGGGCGACCGTCGTCTGCACTGGGCGCAGCGGCGTGGTCGGCGCCGACGGCTCGGACTACAGCCGCGCGGAGACCGTCGAGAAGACTGCCGAGCTTGTCACCCGGATCGGTGGATTGCATTCCAAGTCGACCACCTCGAGCCGAACCAGGTACGGCTAGTTACGCGAAGCTGACAGTCGTCCCGCAACATCATTGATCAGCAGCTGGCAAACGTCCATCATCTCCACGACGTAGCCGCGAACTTCCGAGGCATTTCGAGTGCGCTGAATTTCATCTAGCGGATCGCCGCTACTGCGTTCCCATGACCTCACAATGTCGAGGTCATGGGCCACCTCATTCCGGGCAATGAACGCCTTCTCAAGCGTCGAAGTCCTTGTTTTGGTTGCCTTGAGGCGTTTTCGAATATCTGGTTCGACAACACCGAGAGCGCCCGCCAGTTCTTCCAGTCTTTGCGTGGACTGCGCGCTGCCCGCCGTTAACGACTTTACCCAATTGTCGGCGAATACGTCGCGCGGAGAAGAGCCTGACCCCAGGAGAAACTTGACGAGAGCGGCCGGGCTTACACCAACACCACCCGCATCGGCGATAGCCCCCTCGGCGAAGGTGAATAGTTTCTCCTGCACCGCCCCATCAAAGTTCACTAATGCTGGAAGTGCGTCGGCAATTAATGCCTTAAGCGCTCGGTCGAGCCCTGCGCCAGCGAACATGATGGCTGCTCGATAAAGATCCTGCGAGTCTGGGTGCAGGCTCTTCCGATCAAACTCCTTCAGGCCGAACTTCAACAGTCGATCAATTGCGTTGGCGTACACGAGCATATGGTCTGCGGCGTTTTCTGCCGCGCGCTTGGTGTTCTGGGCCTCGGTACACTCTTCCGGTAGGTTGGAAGCCGGAGGTACGAGTTGACTTCGCAAGTCTGCCGGCATGTCCACTGTCAGGAAATTGTGCGCCGCCAAGTGCAAGGCTTCGTCGGCCAGATCAGTCACCATTAGAGCATACTTTTCCTCGTAGGGCCCGCACAAGCACATCGACGCTTGCCCTAGACTATCCGCGCGGGATCCCAGCGAGTTCGGGAGTTCCGGCGGATCTCGGATGGGTTGGTTAGGGCAGCAGGGAGACATTATATGGCGAACCGAGGGCTAGCTGATCAGTTTTCCCATCTCATTCCACCGACTACCGAAGACCAAGACTTGGCCATATCGGAAGGAATGGTCGCCGTGGACGCGAGCGTCCTTCTAACTCTATACCTATACGGCCCGGAAGCGCGAGCCAATTTCCTGTCAGTGCTAGCCAAATTGGGCGATAGGCTATGGTTGCCGCATCAGGCGGCGCTGGAGTTTTTCCGTAACCGACTTCTCATTATTGGCGAGCAGGGCAAGTCATATCGCGAAATGTCAGCAATAGTGCAGGCGTATGGCGCCGAAGCGCAAAAACTAGAAACGCGGGTACGGGCATTTTCTAATAGGGTAGGCCTGTCGGCATTCGATCGCGACCGCCTAATCGGCGTACTGGCGCCTGATATTGAGTCCGCAACCCAAATGCTAAACGATCTTGAGTCGACTCAAGAGGAATTCGACCCAGCCGCTCCGGATCCCGTCCTCCGTCAGTTAGAATCGGTTTTCGCCGGGAAGGTGGGCGAGCGTTACGGCGCGGGAGACCATGAGAACGCAGTCAGGGAGGCGGAGAGACGGATCGAGGCCCGGACCCCGCCAGGCTACATGGACTCGAACAAGGAGAACTCGGCTGGAGACTACTTGCAATGGGCGCAAACCCTGACCGAAGCGTCCCGGAAAAAGCCGAGGTACCTGTTATTCGTTACGGGCGACCAGAAAGAGGATTGGGTGCTTAGGGTTCGCGGCAGAACGCTAGGGCCGCGCCCAGAGCTTGCACTCGAGGCGCAGCAACGCGCAGGCTGCCGACTCGTCATCGCTAGTCCGAATCAGTTTTTCCGCCTGGCAAGCGCGCATTTGCACACCGAGATAAGTGAGGCAACTCTAGAAGAAGGTGAACGAGTTGCTGATCGCGTCAAAGACCTTGAGAAACGTCTAGGGCGACATTATCAACCCGAATGACTAACGTGGTGTTGCAGCGCAAGATTACCACTCGACGCCGCTGACGATTAACCTGCGCCGGCCGCGTTCGGTTAGCAGAGCGCGACGTAGCGGCTGCTGCCAGAGGCTCTGCGTATACTGCTTTTCGCAGGCTGTCGAGCGTCACGGCGTTTGATTCGGCTCGGATACTTTCTGCCGATGCTGCATAGCGGTGGATCAGTCAACAGTCACCTGTGAGCCGAGTTTGAGTGGCACAACGACGCGCATGAAGCACCCGCGCGTGACGAGCTTGATCAGGTGTCCGCCTCTGCCGCCGTTCGTGCGCGGCAACCAAACAAGGTTGTCACGGTCGGTCGCGGTGATGCTGGTCGGCCGGCTCGCGACTCTGCCGATGTGCGGGCGCACTTTCGCCCTCGAAATCGGTGTCGGGGTGCAGGAGCCGGGTCAGCGTCTGTCGCAGGTGTTCCATGTGGTCGCGGCCTACGATGTCCGCCCACGCTTCCTCGACCTGCTCGCCGGCCGCTCGCGAGGCCGGCCGGAGCGCCCGGCCTTTGTCGGTGAGAAAGATCAGGCTGGCTCGTCCGTCGTTGGGATCGGGACGCCGCGTCACGTGGCCCGAGGTCGTCAACAGGTCAACCGAGCTTGCCATTGACTGTTTGCGCACCTTGGCCAGTTGCGCCAGTTCACCGATCTGGATGCCCTCCGGCGGGACGAACGGGATGACCTTCGCGTGTGCGGGGGTCAGACCGGAGACGCCATGCGCCTGCAGCGCGGCGTCCATGTCGGTTGCCCACTGCTGCGCGGCAAGGCGTAGCAGCAGTCCGAGAAGCGGCGTCGCGGATTCGTCCACCGACATGATTGACAGCCTCCTGTCTAGTTTATAAGTTGGACAGACACCTGTCTAATCCTGGAGGACGATCATGACACAAGCAAGCAGGCTGCCCTTCGGCACCGCACTCGCGCTCGCCCAACGTGTGCTGACCGCCCCGCTCGTGGCGGTACTCAACGCCGAGGACGTGACCATGCCGCAGTGGTTCACCCTCAACGCGCTCGGACTGCATGGCCCCACCCCGGCTCCGGTGCTGTCGGGTCTGCTCGCCACCAACGGCCTGGACCCGGCAGCCGTCCAAGACCTCCTGACCACCCTGGAGGGCGCAGGACTCATCGAGCACGACGGCGTCGTGTCGCTGACCACAGCCGGCACCGCTCGATACGCCGAACTGCGCGACCGGATCGACGTGGTCACCACCCGGATCTTCGAACGGTTCGACGAGGCCCGCGTCGAAAGTGCTCGCATCTTGCTCCAAGAAATCGCTGAGACCGATCCCGAGCAGCTCACCCGTCATTCCGTCCAGGCCGGTCGCCCATGACGGAGCAGGGCCGCCCGGCAGATGAGGGCCCGGCCGGCGGAAACATGCCGACCACCACGACACCGCTGACCCGCACGGTGATCGCCGGTGTCGCGGGTGGGCTCGCGTTCATCGTCGGCAACGTGCTCACATTCGGGCTGCTCGGCGGTTCGCAGCGCGGCCGGCAAGGGCTGCTGTTCGATCCGGACACTCAGCACCCGAAGGTCATCACCGTGTGGAAGGTACTCGAGCCGCTTCCTCGCGTCATCGAAACACCCGCCTGTATTCTGACCGGCCTGCTCATATTCGGCATCGGCTACGCATTCCTATACCAATCGATCGCCACCGCGTGGCCGCGGGGCCTGCACCGGCATGCCCTGCGACTCGCGGTCATCGTATGGCTCGCCGCCGCGTTCGCAGAGTTCATGGGACCGTTCAACGTCCTGCATGAACCCGTCCCGCTCGCCGCCCTGAGCTTGGGATTCTGGGCGTTGTCGGCACTCGCCGAGGCGTACGTGCTCGTCCGCGTCGCCCGCTGCTACTGAGAAGTCCGCATCCGCGCACTGGGCGGTCGTCGTGACGGCGTTCGCCCATGCCGCGGATGATGCGTGCGGTAGATACCGGCGGCCGCTTTGGCACCATCGCGAGACGTCGCCATGTCGACGCCCCTATCTATGCCGTCCCAGCCTCACGGCGGCGTTGCATCGACAGTAAGCAGTCGACTCAAGCCCATGCCCAGATGGTCGAACGCGACGGCTTCGCGCACAGGAGCCCACATGAGTACAACTACCGGATCTGCCGCCGTGCGGATGATCGTGCTAGCGTCGCCCCCGTGCGATCCGGGGTTGTGGTGGCGGGTTGTGCGCTCCTCATAGCCGTTCTCGGTAACGGGCTGGCCGATGTTGCAACATTCGTGGCAGCGCGGTTCGCCGGCGGCGCCCGGGGGTGCGATGTGGACCTCGACGCCGGCGGCCGGTTTGCGGTGCTGTTCGTCATCCTGTTGGTCTACCCTGCCGCCCACATCGTTCTCGGCGGCGTTGCCGCGGGCCTCTCTGCACTCGCACGGCCGGCGGCAAGTTACTGGGCCGTCCTCGGCGGTGCGTGGGTTCTGCTCGCCGTCGTCTCGATCGCGGCCGTGTTCTATCCCGGCTGCTGAGGCTCATCGGACGGGTACCGCCCGTACCAGCCGTCCAGCGCCCGAGCCTGATACGAGCAAGATCGCGTGCGCACTCATGCCGCCGATCGCGCGCTGCGGTCGACGCGGAGATCGTCAGGATTCGTGACAGCGGCCCGGTATGCCGATCCGCTGCCGCAGTGCTCGATCATGCCGATGACCGTGCGTTCGTTTCGCTCGTGTCGACCATGATGGGCGTATGGAGTTCGTGGAGGTCTGGCCGGTCGTCGGGCTGCAGGTCCGGACACCGGATGTCGAGTTGTTCGTTCCCGGCGAGGGCACGCTGGTGGAGGTCGCGCGGCTGGCCGCTGCCGGTATCTACGATCCGCAGAATCACTATCTGCCGCGCACGCCGGTCGGCGGATGGGAGGATTGTGAGTCCCCCGAAGCGGAGCGCCGGTTCCTGCGCTACTACTGGGCGGCCTTCGCCGACTGGCGACCGGAGCGGTGGAACCTCATGCTGGCCGCGAAGGTGGGTGGTGTGCTCGTCGGCGTGCAGGAGATCGGCGCGCAGGACTTCGCCGTCACGCGGGTGGTCTCCACGGGGTCGTGGATCGGCCGCGCATATCAACGGGCCGGACACGGCAAGGCCATGCGCAGGGCTGTACTGCATCTCGCGTTCGCCGGCTTGGGCGCCGAGCGTGCGGACACCGCCGCCTGGGCGACAAATGAGCCCTCCTTGGCGGTATCGGCAGCGCTGGGCTATCAGCCCAACGGGACGACCACCCGGGCGGCCGAAGGTCGACGAGTGGACCAGATCAACCTCACGCTGCGGCGCGCAGATTGGCGAGGCTCGTCCGACGGCTGCAGCATCACCGGCCTGTCGCCCGGGGCACGTGCGATGCTGGGTGCGCCGATGCCGTGAACCCGAGACGCGCCGGGGACCGCTGCCGCGGACCGCCGACCAAGCCCGCGTCAGCACCGGCCAGGATGCTCGCGCATGCCGCCGTTCGTGCATGGTGGCTTCCAAGCTTGACCACCCCCGGACCGGGTGTGCTCGTGCCGAGCTGCGGACTCGCACTGGTGCGAGGCGGAGGTGCGGCTGCTGGCTGAGCTTCAGGGCGTGACGTCCACCAGCACCTTGCCGACCGTGCCGTTCTCCACTGCCCGGTGAGCGTCGGCGGTGCGAAGCAGCGGGAAGCGGACCAGTGGCAGGCCGTGCTCCTCGCCGACCGGCAGGGCGGCGTCGCGGACCGCTGCGGCTACGTCCTCGACGGCGGCGGCGCGCGCCTGCGGGCCGGCCGTGTAGAGCACCAGGAACTGCAAGCGCGTGTTCAGCACCATGTTCTGCCCCACGTTCAGCTCGACCGCCTGTCCGCCCTCGTTGGCGTAGGTCGCGATCGTGCCGCGGGTACGCAGCACGGCCAGGTCCAGCGCGAGGTTCGCGCCCAGCGCCACCTCTGCGACGATGTCGACGCCGTCCGGGGCGATCGCACGGATGGCGGCGGCCGGGTCGTCCTCGTGATAATTGATCACATGGTGGGCGCCGACTGCGGTGGCCAGCTTCGCCTTCTCCGGGCCGCTGACCGTGCTGATGACGGTGGCGCCGGCCCATCGGGCGAGCTGGATGACCGCGTGCCCGACCGCGCCGGCCCCGCCGGCGGCGAGCACGATGTTGCCGTCGAGTGCGCCGGGGTGCAGGCGGCGCGGCCCGTCCTCGGCGACGGTCAGTGCGCGGTGTGCGGTGAGCGCGGGCACGCCGAGCGAGGCGCCGACGTCGAAGCCGGCTTCGTCGGGCAGTGGCACGGCCTGGTTGGCGGGCACGACGGTGAACTCGGCGGCGGTGCCGGTGGGCCGCCCGGCGGCGGCCATGTACAGCCACACCCGTTGCCCGACCCGGCCCAGGTCGACGCCCTCACCCGCGGCGTCGATCACGCCGGCGCCGTCGAGGTGCGGGGTTATCTCAGGGAAGAGCTTGCGGTGGGCGTTGCCGGAGCGGGCCTGCCAGTCGGTCGGGTTGACGCCGGACACGGCGACGCTGAGCAGCGTGCGCTGGGGGTCGGTGGACTGGTCCGGGTCAGCGCCGCAGGCCGGGCACGGTGTCGGCGCGTCCGGACCGGTCACCGTCGGCGCTGAGCGGGCCCACCGGGCAACGACGCGCTCGGCCACGGAGTCGAACCCATCGTCGGCCACGTCGAGCGGCCGCGCGGCGGGCGGGCCGCCGCGACGAGCCGGTCGGGGTCGTTCGCGACCGCCGCCCGCGTCCTGGCCGCCTACGACCTCCTGCAACCGACTGACCGTGGCCGGTCCCGGTGGTCCCGGGCACGACGCCGTAAGCGAGACTGGGAGCAATGCCGCTTCTACGATCTGGAGCTTTCCTATGCCGCAGGGGATCGTCCGCTGGTTCGACGCCGAACGGGGGTTCGGCTTCCTCGCGCCTGAGGACGGCTCGCCAGACGTGTTCGTGCACGCCTCCGAGATCGTGGGTGAAGGCGGCCCGAAGGTGCTCCGTGAGGGCCAGGCCGTCGAGTTCGAGGCCGGCGAGAACGACCGCGGTCCCCAGGCGCTGCGCGTGCGTGTCACCGCCGAGCAGGCCGCCGGCGGTGCCGTGGGCCTGCTCGGCACGGTCAACTGGTACGAACCGGCCAAGGGGTACGGGTTCGCCTCGCCGGACGGCGGTGGCCCTGACATCTTCGTGCACAGCTCGGCCATCGTGACCGGTGGTGTGGTCACCGACGGGCAGCGGGTGGCCTTCGTCGTCGTCGACGGCGAGCGCGGCCCGCAGGCCGCGCACGTGGTCCCGCTCGGTCCCGGGGCCGGCCTGTCCGCCACGGCCGGCGGTGCCGACGGGGCGGACGGAACCGTCTCCTGGTATGACGAGGACAAGGGCTTCGGCTTCATCGCTCCCGACTCCGGCGGCGGGGACGTCTTCGTCCACGCCCGGTCCCTGGTCGAGGGCCTCACCTGGCTGGACGAAGGCGACCGCGTGGCGTACGAGGTGGTCAGCGGCGACAAGGGCCCGCAGGCCCGCGATGTGCAGCTGGTCCGAGGGGCCGAGCCCGTACCGCCACCACGACGCCCGGCACCGGCCGGACCGGCACCCGCCAGGAGGGAGCCGCCGTCACGGGGCGCGCCCGCACGCGCGGGCGAGGGCGTCGTGGCACGTTACGACGGCGACCGCGGGTTCGGGTTCATCACCCCGGACGCCGGAGGTGACGACCTGTTCGTCCACGTGTCCGTGGTCGCAGGGTCGGAACCGCTGCAGCAGGGCGACCGGGTCCGGTACACGGTGCGTCAGAGCGACCGGGGTCCGCAGGCCGACCGCGTGGAGCGCCTCTGACACCTCTGAACACATGCTCATCTGCCGGGAAACGCCCGAGCAGCTTGGAGCGGGTCAATCCCGATCCGGGAGATCCTCGTCGCCGTCGAGCTCCCGCTCGACCTGTGCGGTGCGGTCGGCGCGCTCCTCCGACTCCTTCTTGAGCTGGTCGAACTCCTCGTCTGCCCGCTGGATTGGGTCGTTCACATTGGCGGCCTCTGACTCAGTCATGCCCGGTTTCGTACCCGCAGTCCTGCGCCTACAAACGATTCGATCCGACCGGTTCACCTGCGTGAAATCTGCCGGGGCGCCGCCGCCTCGCGGAGGCGTTCGTGCCCGCGTCCGTACGTTCTGAAAGATCGCTGTGCTTCGGCTGCCCGAGTGCCGGCGGCTGGTGCCGGAAGCTCGCCAGTGGCGGTCAGCTCTTGCAATCGACGCGCCGTGGTCCTATGCGCCGCGTAGGTCCGGGAAGTGGTGGAACCGTGAGCCGTTCAGGTGATCGGCAGCGGTTCAGGCGGCGGCCGTGGTGTCGAGTTGGTTGAGGCGGCCGGTCTCCAGGTGGGCGATGTTGCTGCCGGAGTCCATGGCGGCGTCGAGCAGTATGGCGAGGGATGTGCCGAGCAGCGGGACGTCGGCCGGGTCGTCGGCCAGGCGGTACCGGGGCGTGGACTGTCCGGGCTCGCCGACCTCCACCACCCGACACAGCACCCAGTACGTGAGCTGCGTGGACACGTCGCTCACCGCGGCGATGGTCCGGCCGTCGGCCAGCTCGATGAGGGTCTCGGTCCACAGGTCCAGGATGCCGGTGTCGAGGTAGCGGCGTTCGTGTGCCGGCACCAGCCGCCAGCGGCCGCCGAACAGGGTCGCGGAGCCGACGCGCTGGTAGAGCGCGGTGACCTCGACGGGCGCCTCGCCGGGTATGTCCTGCGGCGGGGTGGTGTCGTGCTCACGTACCAACCGGTCGATCACGTCGTCGAGCTCGATGGTCGCCGGCGTCAGGTGCCAGCCGGCGACCGGCCGCAGCGCGCCGTCGGGGTCCTGGGCGACGCCGACGAGGCCGGCGTGCAGGGCCACCACCCGATTGTCGCCGCAGATCCGATCGTTGACGTTGACGACCACGCGCGACAGTGCGGCGGGGATCGAGGAGCTCTGGACGCCTGGGCCGGTGTAGGGGCTGCTGGGTCCGGCGGTCACGTCGCGTGGCTCGCCGATCGGGAGTTCCAGCAGCGTGTTCGGCACGTCGGCCGTGGTGTCCGTGAGGTACGGATAGAAGCGGGCCGCCCAGCCGGTGATCACATGACCGCCGTACGCGTCGATCGGGTTGTAGATCCGCTGCCAGAACTCCGGGTCGGGGTCACCGGCCGCGGCCCGGACGAATTCGTCGGCGATCGGTGCGAGCGATCGGCACCACGTCTGCAGGCCGAAGCCGGCGATCGCGTCGATCCGCGCGCGGATGCGTCGCCAGTCCTCGACCGTGCCGGTCAGCGTGACGGAGGGGATACCACAGATGCACACCCACATCAGCGAGAAGTACGGCGAATAGACATCGAGCAGCACCACCCGCCCCGCCGTGCGCTCGACGTCCGTGCTCGTGGAGAAGTCACACTCGAACAGGTCCGCGTCGTCGATCTCGGCGGCGAGCAACTCGGCGAACACCTCGATGGCGTGCGCCCACGAGACGGTGTCGTGTGGCAGCGCCCCGTCGGTGAACACGGTAAGCCGCTTCCTGCCGGCGTGCCGGGCCAGCCGCGGGCGCAGCTCATCGGCGTGCAGCCGGACGTGCTGGGCGACGCCCTGCGCGATGGTCAGCCACACCGCGTCGGGCGACAGCACCAGCGGCCGATGGCCGGCGAACGCCCGGGCGACAGCACTGAGCAGCGGGTGCACCCCGTCCGGGTCGAGCACCGGCAGCGCCGGGTCACCACCGAACGCCAGGGCGTCCGGGAACAGCCCGCCAAGCGGCCGCGTCGGCAGCAGGGCGCCAGCAGGCGTCACATCATCGACCGGAAAGGTGATCACGCCCCAACCGTAGGCCCCGCTGCAACACGGCGACCGCGCCGGCCCGGCGTCCGAAACCGCAACGCCGCCGCGTCCCGACGTATCCCCGCGGAGACCTCCGAGCCCCGCCCTGCCGGCTTGATCACGTTTCCGGACCTGCCGCCGATCGTGCGCGCCATCTCGGGTGGGTTGGTCACGTCGAGTGTGACGGACGTCGTCGCCAGCTGGCGCGCACCGGTGCCGAGAATCGGGCACGAGCCGGGCGTTGAGTTTGAACCGGTTGCGCCACGACTCGTCGGGAACGCTGCCCTCCCCGGTCCCGTCGATCTGTCGACCGGAAAGCTCACTGCCCGGCGCCACCGCTCTCGATTTGATCGCGGACCGGTCCGGCGATGCGGGCGAGTGCGGCGCCGAGATGGCGTTGCTGGGCGGCGCTGAGCGGGTCGAACACCAGTTGCCGGACCCGCTCGACATGAGCCGGTGCGCTCTGCTCGACCTTCCGCAGTCCCGTGTCCGTCAGGGTCGCCAGGGTGTACCGGCCGTTGTCCGGATCCGGGTATCGGACAACCCATCCCTGACGCTCGAACCGGACCATCAGCTTGGACAGCCGCTGCTGAGTGCTGTTGCACTGCGCGGCCAGGTCGCTGAGCCGCATGGTGTGCGCCTCCGTCATGGACAGTCGGGCCATCACGCTGTACTCGAAGTTGGAGATCCCCTCGTCGCGCTGTAACTGACGATCCAGCAGCGTGGGCAGTGCGATGACGACGGTGAGCAGGTCCTGCCACAGTCGCTGCTGCTCGTCGTCAAGCCAGCGGGCGTCGGTCATGAGCCGATCTTACTTGCCCAGGCAACTCGAAACCTGAGCAATACCGCACACGTTGACTTGCCCAGGCAAGTGAGGAACACTCGTCATGACTTGCCTGGGCAAGTGAGGCCGTGCTCGTTCACCACATTGGAGATGGCATGAAGGCGATTCGTTATCACGAGTTCGGCAGCGCCGAGGTCCTGCGCCGGGAAGACGTCGAGCGGCCGGTTCCCGGGCCGGGCCAGGTATTGGTCAAGGTGGCGGCGACCTCGTTCAACCCCGTCGACGACCACATCCGCCTCGGCGTGCTCGCCGAGGCCATCCCCACCGCTCTGCCGATCACCCCCGGCCTCGACGTCGCCGGCACCGTCGCCGAGCTCGGCGCCGGGGTCACCGGGCTTCGGCCGGGCGACGAGGTCATCGCCATGTTCCCGCTGGACGAGCACGGCGGAGCTGCCGAGTACGCGCTCGTCGCGGCCGACCTGGTCACGGCCGCGCCCCACAGCATCGCGTTGATGGACGCCGCGGCCTTGCCGTTGACCGGACTGGCCGCCCGCCAAGCGGCCGTCGAGCTCGCCAGGATCGAGGCCGGTCACACCGTGCTCGTCAACGGAGCCGGCGGCGCCGTGGGCAGCATCGTGGTCCAGCTCGCCGTCGATGCCGGCGCCAAGGTGACTGCCGTCGACGGGCCGCAACATGTCGACCGGCTCAGCGGCTACGGTGCGGCGCGCGTCGTCGGCCCGCTGGACCTCGACGCCGGTCCGGCCGCCGTCGATGGCCCCTTCGATGTGGTGATCAACCACGTACGCCTGGCTCCCGGCGATCTCGCGAAGCTGACCGCTTACGTGGCCGACGGCGGCATCGTCGTCAGCTCCGCCGGACAGGTGCCGGCCGACGATGCACGCTCCGTTCGCACGGCAGGTGTGTGGGTCGCCCCCGACGCCTCCCACCTGGCCGACCTGGTTGCCCGTATCGACAGCGGCGTACTCCAGCTGCACATCGCCGACCGGCGCCCGCTGGACGACCTGCCGGCCGTTCACCGGGATGCCGGCAACGGCGCGCTGCCCGGCAAGACGGTCATCGTCGTCGACTGACACCCGGACCTGGTGATGTGGCCACCCGACGCCGAGGTGCTACACGGGCAGGGCCTCGACCATGCCGCTACCCCGGGAGTAGCCGGGGTAGCCGGTCTCGCTCCGCGTTGGATCAGCGGTCCGGCCGATCCGGGTGCCAGAGCCAGAAGTTGGTGATGGTCTCGCCGGCCTTCAGCTTCTCCAGCTCCATCGCCTCGAACGCTGCGATCGCCGATGCCTCGCTGGCGAACTCCTCGTCGAGTGTGGGGTTGACGCTGCCACGGACCCACCGGTTTCCCCAGATGCCGACCGCTGTCTGATCGTCGTAGCTGCGCATGACTGCCCCGTGCCTGGCGTCGGACCAGACTGGCAGCCGTTTGAAGCCTTTCGGCGCGGAGGCGGCGATGTCGCTCATCAAGGCCGACGCCTCCCGCGCAGAGGGCGGCGACAGCCACACCACGCCGGTCATCTCGGCCCCGTCGCGGGAGGTGAAGTACTGGCTGTTCATCAACAGGACGTGGCGGCCGTAGCGCTGCGCCACCCGGTAGGTGTGCCGGCCGGACCAGCCCACGACGCGCTCGTCGCAGCCGGTGGCCCCGGCGACGAAGTCGGCGTCGGACGCCGGCCAGGTCGCACACGGCAGCGTAGGCGGCTGGATCGACGTACCGTCGAAGACGATGGGCTCGTACCCGTAGCGCAGGTCGGTGTACCACACCAGATTGCGGTCGCGCTGGGCAAACAGGCGCTTGCCCGGGTGGCGCCCCGCGCTCACCCACGCGATGAGTGCGACCTCGTCGTCGGTGTATGCCTCGGCGGGCCGGCCGGCGCGCACCAGCTGGGCGCAGGCGTCGTCGAAGCCGCCGGCCGCCAGCGTCTGCATGTCCCGCACACACTGCGGGCAGTCGTCGACCACGCCGTCCATGAACGACCCGAGCCGGCTGTGCTTGCTTGACGGACGGCGCGAGTCGCGGCGGCGCCACTCGGCATACAACGCCGGGGCCAGCTCCTTGTCGTACAGGCGCACAGTCGCGCGGATGCCCGCTTCCAGGACGCGGAGGTCGGAGCGGTCGCGTGACTCCGCGGGCCGGTCCTCGCCCGCGCAATGCCGCGCCCAGAAGGCCGCGGCCTCGGCGACCTCGGCGTCCAGACACGCGCCGACGCCGCGCCAACGGCCCCGCGAGCCTGACTCGATCCGCTGCAGTGCGTCGACGTACTCGCGTATCTCCAAGGCCTGCGGCGCCGGGCCGGCCACCAGCCTGGCCATCGTGTGCCGGTGCAGGCCAGACACCCACCTGCCCGTGCGGGGGTAGCGTCCGTCGCCGCTCGCACGCGCACCGGGCAGATCGTCGACGAGATCCCGGAACCTGTCGTCGGCCACGAGCGCAGTGAACGCCGGCTCATCGAGCACGGCGGCGACCTCCCGATGCGCATTGTGAGCGCGCGCCTTCCACAGCATGGCCAGCACCTGGTCGACCTCACCGAGCCGCAGGTAGATCCGGGCGGCATCCAGGAGGATCTGCGACCCGGTCGTGGCGTGCGGCAGCGCCGCCGCCAGGAACCGCCGCATCCGTTCCGGTTCGACCTCGACCCCGCCGACGACGATCACCAGGCCCCGCAGTGCCGCCTCGCAGGCGTCGTCGCACCCCGGCCACGCGTCCGGCCGGTGGTGGTCGAGCACCCGCTCGTAGGACTCCAACGCCTCGACGAAACGACCCGCCCTCAGCGCCGCCTGACCCGCCAGAAGGGAGGCATCGGTGCTGCTGTCGGACATGGAAAGGCCCCTTCCGCGCGAACGCGTCCCGAAGCATTGCACAAGTTTGGCCCGGCCGGGCCGGGGTAGCGGCCCCGGCATCCGAAGGAGGTGTTCGATGTCGAGTGCTCCTCGCGCGGTCACCGAGCCGGCCGGGTCGCCGGCGGCCCGGGGCCGCAACGTGCTCGCCGGAGTGCTGCTCGGCGTGGGTGTCGCGGCGTTCGTGGACGAGGCGGTCTTCCACCAGCTGCTGCACTGGCACCACTTCTACGACCGGTCGACGCCCGCGGCCGGCCTGGTGTCCGACGGCCTGTTCCACGCGTTCGGCTGGTTCAGTACCGTCGCCGCGCTCTTCCTGTTCGCCGACGTGCGCCGCCGCCAGGCGTTCAGCGCGCCCGCATGGTGGGGCGGCCTGCTGCTCGGCGCCGGCGGCTTCCAGCTCTACGACGGCACCGTCCAGCACAAGCTGATGCGGCTGCACCAGATCCGCTACCACGTCGACATCGCACCGTACGACTGGACGTGGAACATCCTCGCCGCCGTCCTGATCCTCATCGGCGCGGCCCTCGTGCTCCGCGCAAGGCGCCGTCCTTGATCGCCTGGCTCCTCGGGGCCGCGGCCGGCGCCTACCTGGCCGGTGTCGTCGCGGTGCACCACCGGGGCCGGTCGTGGCCGCCCGAGCGCGCCGCCGCCTGGATCGCCGGTGTGGCGGCCGCGGCGGCCGCCCTGACCGGCCCGCTGCCGGAGTCGGCCCACCACCACTTCACCGCGCACATGGCCGTCCACCTGCTCCTCGGGATGATCGCACCGCTGCTGCTGGTGTCCGCCGCCCCCGTGACACTGGCCCTGAAAGCGTTGCCGGTACACCCCGCCCGCACCCTGGCCCACCTGCTGACCAGCACCCCGGCAGCGGTCCTCGCGCATCCCGTGACCGCAGCGGTCCTCGACGCCGGCGGCCTGTGGGCGCTGTACACCACCGGCCTCTACCGCGCGATGGCCGGGCACCCCTGGCTGCATCTGCTGGTCCACGCCCACATCCTGGTCGCGGGCTACCTCCTCACCGCCGCCACGATCGGCGTCGACCCCGTCCGGCACCGCCCGAGCCGCGCGATCCGGACGGCCGCGCTGCTGGGCTTCCTGACGGCCCACGCCATCCTCGCCAAGTACCTCTACGCCCACCCACCGGCCGGCGTACTGCCCGGCGACGCCCGGGCCGGCGCCCAGCTGATGTACTACGGCGGCGACATCGTCGACGCCGTGCTCATCGCGCTCTTCTGCCTCCAGTGGTACCGCGCCGCCGGGCCCACCAATCCCCTGCAGCGCGAGCCGGTCTGGCGCACCACCCGCGTCACGGGACGAAGCCGCCGGGCTCGTTAAATCTATGAATTCCCATATTTGACTTTAACGGAAAGCGCCGACAAAATCGGTTGCAGATCGACGTTCGTCCGTCGCTATTCCTATCATGCAAGTGGGTCCAATGGGTATTCCGACAGAGACGTCGGAGCGGCTCTCGCCCTCGGTGACCGGGACCGTCCGGCGCGCGCTGCGGCACGATCGCTGGGCGCTGGCCGGCGCGGTCACCATCGGGCTGCTGGGCCTGCTCGCGGCCGGCGCCGACGTCCTGTGCGCGATCGAGGGCCAGGACCCGTACACGTACGACACCGGCGCTCTCGATCCGAGCACCGGCGCCCCGCCCGGCTCCTTCGGCGGCGCCGGCGGCGCGCACTGGTTCGGGGTCGAGCCGCTCACCGGGCGCGACCTGTTCGCGATCGTCGCCCACGGCGCGCGGACCTCGCTGCTTATCGGGCTCGCCGCGACCGCCGTGTCGGTCGCGCTCGGCGTGGTGCTGGGCATGGTGGCCGGCTACCGCGGCGGCTGGACCGACCGGCTGGTCAGCCGGACCGCCGACGTCATGTTCGGCTTCCCGTACCTCATCTTCATGATCGCGCTCGGGGCGGTGACGCCGCTCAGCTTCCCCCGGCCGCTGCTGCTCATCCTGCTGCTGGGCTTCTTCGGCTGGCCGCGGGTGGCCCGGGTGGTGCGGGCGCAGACGCTCACCCTGCGCCGGCGCACGTTCGTGTCGGCCTCGCGGGTCATGGGCGCGAGCACCGGGCAGGTCCTGCGCCGCCAGATCCTGCCCAACCTGCTGGTGCCGATCATCGTGGTGGCGACGCTGCTGGTGCCGGAGCGCATCGGCGCCGAGGCCGCGCTGTCGTTCCTCGGCGCCGGGATCCCGCCGCCCCGGCCGAGCTGGGGCCGGTCGATCGGCGACGCCGTCGACTGGGTCTCCACCGACCCGATGTTCCTGCTGTTTCCCGGCGGCGCACTGTTTCTGGCCACCCTGGCGCTCAACCTGCTCGGCGACGGCCTGCGCGACGCGTTCGACCCGCGGATGACGATCCTGACCGGCGGGCGGCGCTGATGCGGGCGGTCCGGTTCGTCGCCGGCCGGCTGGGCGGGATGCTCGTCGTGCTGCTGATGATCGCGCTGATCAGCTACCTCGTGTTCTACCTGCTGCCGGCCGACCCGGCCCGGCTCGCCTGCGGCCGGCCCTGCACGCCGGAGAACCTCGCGGTGGCCCGCGACTTCATGGGCTTCGGCGAGCCCTGGTGGCGCCAACTGCTGGACTTCCTCGGCGGCATCGTCGCCGGGCGCACGTTCGGCGAGGGCGCCGCCGCGATCCACTGCCCGGCCCCGTGCTTCGGCTACTCCTTCCAGCAGAACGCCCAGGTGATCGACCTCATCGGCAGCCACGCGCCGGTGACCGCCTCGCTGGCGCTCGGCGCCGCGGTCCTCTGGCTGGTGCTCGGCGTCGGCACCGGCGTCCTGGCGGCCACCCGGCCCGGCACCGCCGTCGACCGGATCGTCATGGCCGGTGCGGTGGCCGGCGTCTCCGCCCCGACCTACCTGCTCGGCCTGCTCGGGATCCTGGTGTTCGGGTTCACGCTCGACATGGTGCCCGTGCACGGCTACGTGCCGCTCACCGAGAGCCCGGTCGACTGGGCCTGGCACCTGATCCTGCCCTGGCTGGTCCTCGCCTACGTGCACGCCGCGCTCTACGCCCGGCTCACCCGCGGGCAGATGCTCGAGGCGTTCGGCGAGGACTACATCCGCACGGCCCGGGCCAAGGGCCTCACCGAGCGCCGGGTCGTCGGCCGCCACGCGCTGCGCAACGTCCTGCTGCCGGTCGTCACGCTCTTCGGCATCGACCTCGGCTCGCTGCTCGGCGGGGCGGTCATCACCGAGCGCGTGTTCGGCCTGCCCGGCATCGGCGCGCTCATCATCGGGGCCGTGCACGAACTGGACGTACCACTGCTGCTCGGCTTGACGCTCTTCGCCGCGCTGCTCGTCGTCTTCTGCAACTTCGCCGTCGACATCGTCTACGGCCTGCTGGATCCACGGACCCGTTCCTAGCCCGAGGGAGGGCACATGCGTCATCGCGCACTGCCGGCCGCGATCGCCCTGGCCGCGCTGAGCACCGGACTGCTGGCCGGCTGCGGCGCCAACGAGGCGACCCCGGCCGCCGGCGGCTCGGCCAAGGCCGGCGGCACGCTCTACGTGCTGTCCGACCGGGCCACCAACCTCTTCGACCCGGGCAAGAGCTCCAGCCTGCCGATCACGTCGCTGGGCCTGGTGCACCGGCGGCTGACCGCCTGGGACGCGGCGCCCGGCAAGACGACCACCGTCGTGCCCGACCTGGCCACCGACACCGGCAAAGTCTCCGACGGCGGCAAGACGTGGACCTACACGCTGCGCGACGGGCTTAAGTTCAGCGACGGCTCCCCGATCACGTCGGCCGACATCCGCTGGGGCGTGGAGCGCTCGTTCACCCCGGCGTTCTCCGGTGGCCTGGCGTATCACAAGGCGCTGCTGGACAGCGCGGCCACGTACCGCGGGCCGTTCGAGGGCAAGGACCTGGCCTCGATCGAGACGCCGGACGACAAGACGATCGTGTTCCACCTGGCCCGCGCGTACGGTGACTGGCCCTGGGTGGTCAGCACGCCCGCGTTCGCCCCGGTGCCGAAGGGCAAGGGCAGCGAGGCGACCTACGGCGAGCACCCGGTCGCCTCCGGCCCGTTCCAGGTGGCGAAGTACCAGTCCGGCGTGGAGATCCGCCTCGAGCGCAACCCGAACTGGTCACGGGCGAACGACCCGATCCGCACCGGCCTGCCCGACGCGGTCGTGTTCCAGCTCGGCCAGCAGTCCTCGGTCATCTCCAAGCGGCTCATCGACGACTCGGGCAACGACAGGTTCGCGTTCGGCCTGCCGTTCGTCGCCCCGGCGCAGCTGGCCCAGGTGCAGGGCAACGCCGCGGCCAAGCAGCGGGTCGTCACCTCGAAGTCGGGCGCGCTGGCCTACCTGGCCATCAACACGACCCGCGGCAAGCTGACCGACCCGAAGGTCCGCCAGGCGTTCCAGTACGCCGTGGACAAGGGCGCCTACCAGGTCGCCTCGGCCGGCAGCGCCGCGCTCGCCGGCGACATCGCCACCACGCTCATCACCGACGGCATCGCCGGCCGCGAGCAGTTCGACCTCTACCCGGCGCCGCCGGCGGGCGACCCGGCCAAGGCCAAGGCGCTGCTCGCCGAGGCCGGCCTCCCCAACGGTCTGGACAATCTCGTCCTGGTGGCGTCCAACGCCAACGACTACGCGGCCAAGGCCCAGGCGATCCAGGCCGGCCTGTCCCGGGCCGGCATCAAGGTGACCATCAAGGCCCTGGACTCCGACGCCTTCGAGGAGGCCACCACCGGCAACAACCCCGACTACGACCTGGTGCTCACCTCGTGGCAGCCCGACTTCCCCAGCCCCAACGCCAACCTGCAGCCGCTGTTCGCGACCTCGGAGATCGGCAACGGGGCGTACAACAGCTCGCGGTACAGCAGCCCGGAGGTCGACCGGCTGATCGAGGAGGCGCAGAGCACCGTCGACCCGGCCGCGGCGGCGAAGCTGTGGGCCCAGCTCGACCGGCGCATCATGCAGGACTCACCGGTCGTGCCGCTCATCTTCACCCGCAACTCGTTCCTGCACGGCTCGGGCGTCACCGGCTTCCAGATCCCCGACTTCCCGGCCTACCCCAACTACCTGCAGGTCGGGCTCAACCGATGACCACCGGTCCGCTGCTGGCGGTCCGCGGGCTCGGGGTGAGCTTCGCGGGCCGCCCGGTGGTCCGCGACGTGAGCTTCACCGCCGGCCGCGGCGAGGTGCTCGCCATCGTCGGCGAGTCCGGCTCCGGCAAGACCGTCACCGCCCTGTCGCTGCTGGGCCTGCTGCCCGGCAACGCCGAGGTGACCGGCTCGGCGCTCCTGGACGGCACCGACCTGTTCACGGTGTCGCCGGCCCGCCGCCGGGCGATCCGCGGCAAGGACGTGGCGATGGTCTTCCAGGAGCCGATGAGCGCCCTGAACCCGGTGTTCACCTGCGGCTATCAGGTCCGGGAGGCGCTGCGGACGGCCCGGCTCGCCCGGGCGCGCACCCTCGAGCTGCTCGAGCTGGCCGGCCTGAGCGACCCCGCCCGGATCGCCCGTTCGTATCCGCACGAGCTTTCCGGCGGCCAGCTCCAGCGGGTCGTCATCGCCATGGCCATCGCCAACGACCCGGCCCTGCTCATCGCCGACGAGCCCACCACCGCCCTCGACGTGACGGTGCAGGCCGAGGTCCTGGGGCTGCTGCGCGACCTGAAGGCCCGGATCGGCATGTCGCTCCTGCTCATCACCCACGACATGGGCGTCGTGGCCGACCTGGCCGACCGCGTGGTCGTGATGCGCGACGGGCGCATCGTCGAGCAGAACGACGTCACCACCCTGTTCGCCGCCCCCTCGGCCGGCTACACCCGCGAGCTGCTGGGCGCGGTGGCGGCCGCACCACCGTCGAAGAAGCCAACCCCGCAAGCGGCGCCGGTGGTACGTCTGATCGGCGCCACGGCCACCTACCGCGGACGGTTCCGCAGCCCGCCCGTCCGCGCGGTCGACGACGTGTCCCTGGAGGTCGGTGCGGGCGAGGTGCTGGGCCTGGTCGGCGAGTCCGGCTCCGGCAAGAGCACCCTGGCCGCCCTCATCACCGGCCTGCTGACCCCGGCCGCGGGCCGGGTCGAGCTCCTGGGCACCGACCTGGCCACGCTGAGCCGCCCGGCGCTGCGGGCGGCCCGGCGCCGCATAGGCGTCGTGTTCCAGGACCCGGCGTCCACGCTGAACCCGCGCAACACCGTGGGCGCCGGCGTCGCCGAGCCCATCGAGCTGCACCGCGTCCTGTCCGGCCCGGCCCTGACCGCCCGCGTCTGCGAGCTCCTGGAGGCGGTCGAGCTCCCCGCCGCCTTCCGCTCCCGCTACCCGCACGAGCTGTCCGGCGGCCAGCGCCAGCGCGTGGCCCTGGCCCGCGCCCTGGCCCTGGACCCCGAGCTGCTCATCGCCGACGAGCCGACGAGCGCCCTGGACGTCTCCGTCCAGGCGAAGATCCTGGCCCTGTTCCACCGCCTGCAGGACGAACGCGGCTTCGCCGCCGTCTTCATCAGCCACGACCTGTCGGTCATCCAGCGCGTGGCCGACCGCGTGGCCGTGATGCTCCGCGGCCGCGTGGTCGAGCTGGGCCCGGCCGCGGACGTCCTCACCGCGCCGGCCCACTCGTACACCAAGCGCCTCCTGGCCGCCGCTCCCGTCGCCGACCCCGCCGAACAACGACGCCGCCGAGCCGCCTGGACCGCCCTGCGGGCCTAGGCCGGAGGGGCCTGGCACGGCCGTGCGATGGTGGACGGGTGTCGACGATCACCACCGACGGGCGCCCGGTCGATCTCTTCGCGGTGCTGCCCCACAGCGGTGAGCCGGCCTTCGTGCACGCGAACATCGAGCCGGGCGCCGCAATCCTGGATCTGAGCCGCGCCGGCGGCCGCGTCGCCGACCCGCTCGTCGCGCTGGGCCATCCGGTGACCGCCGTCGACGACTCGGCCGCCATGCTCGCCCTGGTCCACGACGCCGCGACCGTCGAGTCAGGCCTTGCGACGTTGCAACTCGACGAGCGCTTCCCGGTCGTCCTCGTGGTCGGCACCCAGATCAACGCCGCCGACACCGCGGTGCGCACGGTCCTGCTCGACGCGTGCCGCCGCCACGTCGCCCCGGACGGCCAGGTCATCATGCAGTGGCTGCCCCCGTCCTGGTTCGACCGCGCCGCATCCTTCACGGGCGGCCGGATCGGGCCGCTCGAGAGCGACTTCGACGTCGAGTCCTTCGACGGCACGCTGCTGCGGGGCCACTCGACCTACCGGCTGGACGGCGCGCAGTGGGAGCTGCGCTCGACCGTCCGCCGCCTCGGCCGGGCCGACCTGCACGCTGCGCTGGCCGCCGCCGGCCTGCGCTTCGCCAGGCACCTGCGGGGCGGCCGCCAGTTCTTCAGCGCCGTTGCGGTCCCCGAATAGCGGCCGGGCGGTCTACGGTATTGCACCGTGACCGAAATGCGACGGTCGTGTATCAAACCGGCGGCGCGCACCGTCAACTCACGTGCGGCCGATCCGGCCGACGGGATGGCACGGCGACCGACCGAGGCGCGAACGGGGTGATCGGCAATGGCGCATGACGAAGTCCCGGGGTGGCAGGACGAGATGCTGGCCGAATACCGGCGGGTCGCGGCGGCACTCGACCCGCCGCCGCCCGACCTTGCCGCGGCCGCGAAGGCGGCGTTCGCGGCCCGGGACCTGGACGCGGAGATCGCGCTGCTGATCGCCGACTCCCGGACCGAGGCCGGCGCGGCCCTCTACGAGCCGGTGCGGGCCGAGCCCGACCTGATATCCGGCCGCTGGCTGCTCTCCTTCGACGGCGGCGGCATCCAGGCCGAGATCGAGGTCGAGGCGGTCGACGGGCATCTCCGCCTGCTCGGCCTGCTCTCGGGCGCGTCGGCCGAGGACTGCTACCTGGAGACCGCCGGCGCCCACCATCGGGTGGACGTCGACGACCTGGGCCGCTTCATCGTCGAGCACATCGCTCCCGGCCCGATCCGGCTGCGCTGCCGCTCCACCGAGGGCATCCGGGTCACCACCGCCTGGGTGACAGTGTGATCGGTGGCGCTTCCTCACTCGCCGAGCGCGACGAAGGCCATGGCGGTGGCGAGGGCGACCGGATCGCCGGCGGCCCGCGCCCGCACGTGGGCCAGCGCCGCACCGAAGGTCGCACCGGAGCGCAGGCCGGCGTGCAGGTCGACCATGAGCGGGCCGGTGGCGGCGTCGTTCACCGGCCCGACGCTGGCGAGCAGGCTGGTGGTGCCCAGCGGGACCAGGACGCTGATCATGCCGAGCAGTTCGTCGCCGGGCATGGCGGCGGCCAGGCCCGACTCGCAGCTGGACAGGATGAGCCGGCGGGGGGCGCGGCGGAGCCGGCCGAAGTCGTAGACCGTCAGCGTCCCGTCGGCCAGCCGCAGCGACGAGAACAGCGGGTTGTCGGGCCGGAAGACACCGTGCGCGGCGATGTGCGCGGTCGCCGCACCGTCCACCGCATCGAGCACCCGCGCCGCCGTCGCCGCGTCCCCGTCCAGGATGACCGGCCGCCGGTATCCGGCCGCGATGCGCTCCGCCTCCGCGCGCGTGCCCGCCAGCCCCGGCCCGACGACGATCACGGTGCGCCGCCGCGGCTGCGGGGGCAGCTCCCGGGCGCGCAGCCACAGCGCCGCGGACGGCACGACGCACCAGTCGACCTCGCGCAGCCCGGGCAGCATTCCCCAGGGAACGGCGTGCAGCGGCCCGGGCGGCACGATGACCACCGGCCGCCCGTCCAGCTCCGCCGCCACCGGGCCGAGAACGGCGGCCTGCAGGCGCTCCCCCGCCCGGCGCAGCATCTCCTCGGCGCCACCCGGCACCCGCCCGCGGGCCAGCCGCCGCAGCAGAAACCGCGCCAGCTCGACCTCCCGCGCCGCCGCCGCGGCCGCCCCGACCTCATGCAGCCGAGCCCGCCCGCCCCGCCCCGTCACCGCATGCAGCACCCCGTCCACCTCGACCAGCTCCACCAGCAAACGGCCGTCGAGCCGCCCGAGGACCTCATCGGCCGGCCGCCCCGCCCCCGCTTCCTCGCGCCCACCCGCCATCGCTTCCCGGCGCCCACCCGCCATCGCTTCCCCGCGCCCACCCGCCATCGCTTCCCCGCGCCCACCCGCCCCGACGCGCCCGTCCGCGGCACCCGCACGCCGGCCCGCGGGCTGCGCGCGCCCGGCCACCGGGTGCCGGCCCGCGGCGGCGGCACGGCGGGTGCGGGAGCGGATCGTCGCCTCGAGCCGGCGCCGTTCCTGCTCGAGCGGGCCGGTCGCGGCGCCCGTCGCGCGGGCGGTGTCGAGACGGCTCATGACCCGGCGCAGGGCCGTCAGGTCGGCGGTGAGCTCGTGGTCGTCGGGCTGCGGCGGCGCGGTGCGGGCGAGGGCGCCGGCGCGCCAGTGCTCGCTCCAGCGCAGGAGCATGCCCGGGTTGTTGTGTCGAACGGCGTGGCGCTGGCCCATCGCGGCCAGCTCGGTGCCGTGGCGGGCGGCGTGGACGCGCAGTTCGACGGCGCCCAGGCGCTGCTGGTGGGCGGCCGCGGCGGCCAGGCCGCGGCGGCAGGCGGTCAGCGCGGCGGAAGTGTCGCCGCGGGCCCGGGCTCGCAGGGCGCGGGCCAGCCAGCCGGCGGCCAGGCCGTATGCGGGGCCGCGCCGGCCCAGGCGGGCGGCGCGGGCCAGGTGCCGGTCGGCCGCGGCGAGGTGGCCGGCCGCGGTGGCCAGGCGGCCGGCCAGCATGTGGGCGGCGGCCGCCTCCTCGGCGTGCAGGTCGTCCAGGCGGTCGGCGATGCGGGCGGCCGCGGTGCGGGTGCGGGCGTCGCGGCGCCCGGCGTCGTAGCGGGACTGGATCAGGATGAAGTCGGCCCGGGCGGCCCACCACTCGCGGTGCTGGGCGCGGAACAGGTCGCGGGCGGCCCGCGCCCGCGCCGCGGCGTCCTCGGGGCGGGCGGCGGCCTGGGCGGCGCGGGCGGCGGCGAACAGCAGCTCGGCCTTGTCGGCGGTGCGGCCCGGGAGGCGGGCGACCCCGGCGTCGGCCATGGCCAGTGCCTCGTTGGCCAGGCCGGCGGCGATCAGGACCTTGCAGCGGTCGAAGACCAGGTCGGAGATGTACGCGCCCAGGCGGTCGTACCGGCTCTCGGCCTCGTCGAGGTAGGCCAGCGCGGCGGGCAGGTCGCCGGCGAGCACGGCGAGGTCGGCCCGGTTGTGGACGGTGAAGGCCAGCTCCAGCTCCTGACCGGCCGCGGCGAAGAGGCGCTCGGCGACCGCCAGGTCGCGCTCGGCCCGGCCCGCCTCGCCGAAGTTGACGAGCACGCCGAACCGGTGGCTGCGCGCCCGCGCCTCCCAGACGAGGTCACCGGCGCGGTGCAGCAGGGGTATTGCGCGGTTCAGGTCGGCCAGCGCCTGCTCGCGCCGGCCCATCGTGGCCAGGTGGCTGGCCCGGCGCAGCAGTGCCCGCCCGGCCGCCGGGCCGGAGCTGGACGCCACCGCCGCGTCGAGCGCGGCCAGGCCCTCGGCGGTGCGCCCGGCCATCGCGAGCGTCACCCCGAGGGTGGCCTGGACGTCGGTCACCCGCTCGCCGTCGCCCGACGCCTGCGCGAGCCGCAGCGCCTGCCGCAGGTGCCGGATCGCGTCGCGGAACCGTCCGCCGTCGCGCACCACGATCGCGCGCGCCTGATACGCGACGGACTGCAGCCGCGGCCCCGCGCCGCCCGCGATCAGCCGGTCGGCCTCGGCCAGCGCGTCGCGCGGACGCGACAGCGCCAGCCGCAGCAGCTCATCGCCCTCGGGCACGCCGCCCAGTCTACGAACGCCCGCTGAGCTCCGATGCCGCACATACCCGAAGGAGCGTCCGCGATGGCCGCCGACGGCAGCCGACCGGCCGGGCTCCGCCCCGACCGGCGCGTCGCGCGGACGCGACGGCGCCGGCAACACCGCTGGCATCCCGCCCACACCCACAAGGAGGCAGTGCTCGATGGTCGTCAATCGTGAGGACAGCTGGCCCCGCTCCGCCAACGCGCGCACGCCGGCCGAGGCGCAGACCGCCATGGTGCTCGAGGAGTACGGCGACTACCTCGAGCCCGGGCCGCCGGACTGGCGGGAGTCCGGGGGCATCCGGCACTTCGTCCGCCGCGGCTTCGTCCTCGTCCACGACGGGTACGCCGACCGCGCCCACGAGATGCTGGTGGCCGCCGGGATCAGGGGCGAGCGGGCCACCGAGCGCGCCGCCGCCCTGCTGCCCGGGGGAAGACGCCGCCCGGAGGAGCCCGTCGACGGCGACGTCCGCTACGGGGTGCGGTATCTGCGGGTCGGGCCGGAGCGCACGGTGCCCGAGGCGCTGCGCGTGCTCCACGAGGGCCTGCACGACGGGGGTGGCCGGCGCCTGCACGACCCCCTCGGCCCGGACATCGCGAGCGCCGAGCACCTCCTGCACCTGGCCGACCACTCCGGTGTCTGCCCCGCCGACGAGCCCGGCTTCGTGCCCCCGCTGAGCCCGCCCGACCCGCCGATCGTGGCCGACCGCAGCGCGGGTCAGGGCATCCGCATCGTGGTCATCGACACCGGCCTGGACCCGGCCGTGTCGGCACCGTGGCTGGCCGGCGTGACCGGCGACCCCGACCCGGGCGTCGCCGGCGGGGTGATCAACCGGTACGCCGGCCACGGCACCTTCATCGCCGGCGTCATCCGGACCGTGGCCCCGGCGGCCGAGGTCATCGTCCGCGCCGGACTGCCCGGCGTGCTGTTCCAGACCGGCCGGGCGGCCACGAACCCGCCGGGTACCGTCTTCGAGCGGGACCTGGTGAGCGCGCTCGAACGCTGCCTGGTCCAGGACAGCCCCGACATCATCAGCCTGTCGGCCGGCACCTACAGCGACACACCGGGCGGCCCGATGCTGCTCAACGCCTTCAACGACCGGGTCCTGCACCGGTACAAGGGCGTGGTCCTGGTCGCCGCGGCCGGCAACGACGCCGCCCGCACCCCGTTCTGGCCGGCCGCCGCCCGCGGCGTGGTCGGCGTCGGCGCCCTGGCGGCGAACCGGCGCGACCGCGCGCGCTTCAGCAACCTCGGCGCCTGGGTGGACGTCTACGCACCCGGCGACCAGCTGATCAACGCGTTCCCCACCGGCGTGTACACCTACACGGAGCCGCCGCGCCGCGGGGCCACCCAGCGGTTCGAGGGCCTGGCCCGGTGGAGCGGCACCTCGTTCTCCACGCCGGTGGTGGCCGGGCTGATCGCCGCCCGCATGTCCCGCACGGGCGAGAACGGCCCCGACGCCGCCGCGGCCCTGATCGCCCGGGCCCGCAAGGACGCGATTCCGGGCGTGGGGGCGATCCTCGTCCCCGCGTGAGCGTCAGTCCGCCGGGTCGAGGTCGGCGGCCAGGAGCTCCTCCAGCGCGGCGGCGAGCTGTTCGACGGTGGTGTTGACGAACAGCAGGGACAGCGGGACCTCGATGTCGAAGGCGGTGCGCAGCCGGGCGGCCACGCGGGCGGCGAGCACCGAGTGGCCGCCGATGGCGAAGAACTCGTCGTGTACGCCGACCCGCTCCACGCCCAGCACCTCGGACCAGATGCCGGCCACGTACTCCTCCGCCGTGCTCCGCGGCGCCGTGTACCCGGGCGCGGCCGGGGCGGGCGTGGGCAGGGCGGCCCGGTCGAGCTTGCCGTTGGGGGTCAAGGGCAGTCCTTCGAGGAAGGTGAAAGCGGACGGCAGCATGTATGCCGGCAGCGTGCGGGCCAGCTGCGCGCGCAGTGCGGCGTCGGGTGGGCGGGGGCCCTGAGGAAGTACGAGATAGGCCTGGATCTGGGCTTGTCGCACTGTGACGGCGGCCCGGGCCACGCCCGGGAGGGACTCGAGGGCCGACTCGATCTCGCCGAGTTCGATGCGGTGGCCGCGGATCTTGACCTGGTTGTCGGCGCGGCCCCGAAACTCCAGGCGGCCGTCGGGGCGCCAGCGGACCAGGTCGCCGGTGCGGTAGAGGCGCGACCCCGGCGTGCCCCACGGGTCGGGCGCGAAGCGGTCGGCGGTCAGGCCCGGGCGGCGCAGGTAGCCGCGGGCCAGGCCCACGCCGCCGATGTGCAGCTCCCCCACCACGCCGATCGGCACCGGGCGGCCGGCCGCGTCCAGGACGTGCAGCGTGTTGCCGGCCAGCGGGGTGCCGATGTGGTTGTCACCGTCGAGCTCGCGCATCGCCGACCAGATCGTGGTCTCGGTGGGGCCGTACATGTTGAACAGCCGCCGCACCCGCCCGTGCAGCGCCTGGACCAGCTCGGCCGGCACCGCCTCGCCACCCACGAGCGCTGTCACGTCCGGCGCGCGGAAGCCCGCGTCGAGCAGCAGCCGCCAGCCCGCGGGCACGGCCTGGACGTGGGTCACCCCGTGCCGGCGGATCAGGTCGCACAGGTCGTAGCCGTCCTTGCTGCCCGCGATGACGACCCGCCCGCCGGTCGCGACGGGCAGCAGCATCTCCAGGAGCGAGATGTCGAACGCGGGGCTCGTCTGGTGCAGCCACACGTCGCCCGGGCCGCTGCCGAGGCGATCGGCGACGGCGTCGATGAGGTTGCGCAGCGCGCGGTGCTCGACCTGTACGCCTTTCGGGCGGCCGGTCGAGCCGGAGGTGTAGATCGTGTAGGCGACGTCGGCCGGCTCCGGAGGGTCGGACGGGGCCGGCGGGGCCGGCGCGCCGGGCGGCGGGAAACTCAACGGCGTGGCCCGCGCGTCGCCGAGCACGAACTGCCGCCGCTCCTCGGGGTGGTCCGGGTCCAGGGGCAGGAACCCGGCCCCGGCCTTGAGCACGCCCCACACGGCGACGTGCAGCTCCAGCGAGCGTTCCAGGCCGATCGCCACCAGCGAGCCGCGCCCGATCCCGGCCGCCCGCAGCGACCCGGCGACCCGATCGGACCGGGCGTCCAGCTCGGCGTAGGTGAGCGACTCGTCGAGGAACACCAGCGCGGTGTCGGACCCGCTGCGGGCCACCTGGGCCCGGAACAGCTCGAGCACGGTGCCCGGAGCACCGGGATCGGGCCCGCGCCCGAAGCGCTCGACGGCCGCCAGCGCGGCCGGCGGCAGGACCGGCAGCGCGTGCAGCCGCTGCTCCGGGTCGGCGACGGCCGCGCCGAGCAGCAGCGCGAAACTGTCGGCGAGCCGCCCGATCGTGGCGGCGTCGAAGAGCTCGGTGCTGTAGTACAGCCAGATCTCCAGGTCGTCGCCGGTGTCGACGACCTCGCAGTCGAGGTCCATCTTCGCGGTGCCGTTGCCGAACTGCCCGCGTCGCGTGCCGGGGAGCAGGTTGAAGCCGGCCTGGTACAGCGCCGGCCGCGACAGGTCCCGCGCGGGCTGCAGCGCCTCGACGAGCTTCTCGAACGGCACGTCCTGATGGTCGAGCGCGTCCAGGACGGTGCCGCGGACCCGGACCAGCAGCTCGCGGAAGGTGGGGTCGCCGCCGAGGTCGGTCCGCAGCACCAGCAGGTTTGTCAGCATGCCGATGACCGGGACCAGCTCGGGCCGGTCGCGCCCGGCGACAGGGGTGCCGACGACGATGTCGGTGTGCCCGCAGAGCCGGCTCAGCAGGGCGCAGTACCCGGCCAGCAGCGCCATGAACAGCGTCGCACCGTGCCGCTGGGCCAGCAGCCGCAGGCCCTTGCCGACGGCCGGCGGCAGCACCAGGCGGTGCTCGTCACCGGCGTGGCTGCGCCGGGCCGGGCGCGGCCGGTCGGTCGGCAGGCCGATGTCCGCGGGAGCACCGACGAGCCGGGCCCGCCAGTGCTCGAGGCTCGCGCCGGCGAACTGCTGCCGCTGCCAGACGGCGTAGTCGGCGTACTGGATCGGCAGGTCCGGCAGCCGCGCCGGGCGCCCCTCGCCGAGCGCCGCGTAGCACTCCATGAGCTCGGCGTCGAAGTTGCCCGCCGAGTAGCCGTCGAACACCGCGTGGTGGATGACGTGCACCAGCCGCCAGTCGTCGTCGGCCAGCCGCACCAGCCGGGCCCGCCACAGGGGTGCCCGGTCGAGCGGCAGCGGCTCCCGCGCGTCGGCCCGGGCGATCCGCGCGAACTCGGCCTCGCGCCGCTGCGCCGGGACCGGGCCGAGGTCGGACCGGGCGATGGAGCACGCCGGCGCAGCCTCGATGACCTGCATGAGCTGCCCGTCCTGGACCGCAAGTGCCGTGCGCAGCGCCTCGTGACGCCGCACGACCGCGGCGAAGGCCCGCTCGAGCCGGTCGGGATCGATCCGGCCGGGCAGGAGCGTGAGCACGTTCAGGTTGTACGGCGCCACGCCGGGGTCGAGCTGGGCCAGGAACCACAGCCGCTCCTGCGCGAACGACGCCGGGAAGCTGTAGCTCATCGGCGCAGGCTGCGGGGGCGCATGTCGGTCCAGACCTCGTCGATGTGGGCCAGGCAGTCCTCCTTCGGCCCGGCGAACCCGTCCTCGTGCCAGCCGGCGGGCACCGGGTCGGCGGCGGGCCAGATGGAGTACTGCTCCTCGTCGTTGCGCACGACCCTGTACTGCTCCGTCACTGCGGGCGCTCCAATCGCGGGATGGTCGAGGTGGGCGGCGCCGGGTCCGCGGCCGCCGCACGGACCCGCTCCACCGTGGCGGCCATCCCGGCGATCGTCGGCGCGTTGAAGACGTCGCGCATCGGCAGGCGCACCGCCAGCCGCTTGCGGACCAGCGCGATGAGCTGCACGGCGACGAGCGAGTTGCCGCCGAGCTCGAAGAACTCGTCGTCGCGGCCGATCGCGTCCAGGCCGAGCACGTCGCCCCAGATCTGCATCAGCGCCGCCTCCAGCTCACTGGTGACGGTGGCCGCGGTGCCATCGGCCCGGGCCGCGCCGGGCCGGTCGGCGCCCGCCCCGGTGGCCGCACCCGTGTCCATGCCGGTCTCGACGCTGTGCTGGGTGACCTCGCGGATGTGCGGGATCAGCTCGTCGAGCGGCACGACAGTGATCGAGACCTGCGCGCCGAGGTCGTTGGCCAGCAGCCGGTGCAGCGCGTCCGCGCCGTCGCTCGGGCGCATCAGCCGGTCGGCGTCGGCCTCGTCCGGCGGGCGCGCGGCGGCCTGGATCCCGCGGCTGACGGTCGAGGTGACGCTGTCCGGGTCGATGCGCCGCCACAGGTAGTCGGTGATGCCGAGGATCTCGGTGCCGTCGTCGTCCATGATGGACAGGTCGGCCGCCACGACCTCGCCGCCGCCGGCGTCGTGGTAGCGCCAGTGGCTCCACATCCGCTCGCGCAGCGGCCCGCGCACGACGATGCGGCCGTAGCCGATGGGGAGGTACTCCCCGCTCATCTGCCCGAACGACGTGGCCTCGTCGAGCATCGCCGGGTGCAGGCCCCACGCGGACAGCTCGCCGGCCACGACACCGGCCGCCTCCAGCCGGGCCAGGGCCTCGCTCTGTCCCCTGTGGACGGTCCGCAGGCTGTGCCAGCGCGAGCCGAACGTGATCAGGCCGGAGTTGGACACGTCGCTGAGGCCCTGGACCTCGCGCACGGCCAGCGAGCACCGGGCCCGCACGCCGGCCAGGTCGGCCGTCGGCGCGGTGCCCGGGTCGGCCCAGGCCGCGCTCCCCCGCACGTGCACCCGCTGGATGCCGGCGGCCAGGCTGCGCACCTCGAAGTCGAGCCCGTCGGTGTTGGGCGCGAACGTGACCCGCAGCTCGACGGCCGTGTCGTCGGGGACGGCCAGCCACTCGACGAACGCGACGTCGCGCAGCTCCACCACCAGCCCGGGCCGGGTCGCCGGCGCGACGGCCGTGAACGCCCGCCGGGCCAGCTCGAGGTAGCCGGTGCCGGGCATCAGCGGAGTGTCCATCAGCCGGTGCTCGCCGAGCACCCACTGCGTCCGCGGGAGCACGACCGCGCTGCACCACGGCAGCCGGTCGGCGTCACCCGCGTGCAGGGCGGTGAGCATCGGGTGCTCGATCGGGCTGACCCGCTCGCCGCGCTGCAGACCGCGGAACGCCTCGGGCGCGGCGACCTCGGCCGACATGCCGACCTCGGCCCAGCCGCTCCAGTCGATGGACACGACCCGGGTCCGCCAGCCGTGGGCGCTGTGCGCGTAGGCGTCCAGGAAGCTGTTGGCCGCGCAGTAGTCGACCTGGCCGAAGCCGCCGGCCATCCCGGCGACCGACGAGCAGATGGCGACGAAGTCCAGGTCGAGGTCGCCGAAGACGGCGTGCAGGGCGAGCGGGCCGAGGACCTTCGGGGCCAGCACCGACTCGGCCGTCGCCCTGGTCTTGATCTCGGTCATGCCGCCGCCCGGGACGCCGGCGGTGTGCACGATCCCGTCGATCCGGCCGAACCGGGCGAGCGTCGCCTCGCGCAGCCGGTGCAGGTCGGCCGGGCGGGTGACGTCGGCCGCGAGCACCAGGACCTCGGCGCCGGCCGCCTCCATCCGGCCGATCGCGCTGATCGCCCGCCCGGTCCGGTCGATGGTGCCGTGCACGTCGACGTAGGCGCTCCACTCGGCGCGCGGCGGCAGGTCGGAGCGGGAGGCGAGGACGAGCCGCGCCCGGACCCGCCGGGCCAGGTCCTCGGCGACGGTGATGCCGATGCCGCCGAGCCCGCCGGTGATGACGTACACGCCGCCGTCGCGCAGCCCGGCCGCGGCGTCGTCGGGGGCCGGCACGTGGGCCTGGGCGTTGCCCTCCAGCCAGCGCCGCCCGCCGCGGTAGGCGACGAGCTCGTCGCCGCGGGGCGCCAGCAGGGCCGCCACCGGGTCCACCCGCGCGTCGATGTCGATCTGGCGGGTGGTCAGCCACGGCGCTTCGAGGGGGCCGACCCGCACGACACCGGCGACCGTCGCGTGCTCGGGCCGCAGGCAGTCGCCCCCGATGACCGCGAGCGCGCCGGCGGTGAGCACGTCGAGGTGCACAGGCGCGGCCGGCTGGGTCGCGGCGATCGCCTGGACCAGGAACAGCAGGCTGAAGAAGCCGAGGTCCTGCGCGGCCCAGGCCCCGTCGGCCCCGGCCGGTGGCGCGGTCGCCGTCCAGGCGTGCACCACCCGCCCGGGCCGGCCGCGCCGCGCCAGCTCGGCCACGAGCGCGTCGTAGTCCTCGCGTTCGGCCGGGCGGACGGTGAACCCGCCGGGCGCCTCGGCGAACCCGGTGCCGGGCCGGACCTCGGTCACCGCGACCCCGGCCGCCCGCAGCCCGGCGGCGAGCCCGTCGCTGCCGTCGGTGAGCAGCAGGCAGCTGTCGAAGGGCTCGGACTCGACCACCGGCGGGCCGGGGCGCCAGCTCGGCACCTGGAACCACTCGGCGACCGGGCGCTGACCGGCCTTCGGCTGGGCCGGCGCGTAAGGGTCCTCGACGCCGGCGGTCGGCTCGACCCAGTACCGCTTGCGCTCCCACGGATACGTCGGCAGCGGCACCCGGCGCCCGTCCCCCGCGAGGGCGTCCGCGTCCAGCTCGATGCCGGCGACCCACAGCCGGGCCGCGGCGGCCGAGAGCACCCGGAGGTCCCCGCCGTCGCTGTCGGCCGCGGGCAGGCTCGGCACCGGGGGCGCACCCTTCGGCGTCTGCGCGCGGGCCAGGTCGGTGAGCGTCCGGCCGGGGCCGCACTCGACGAGCAGCCACTCGCCGTTGCCCAGCAGTGTGGCCACCCCGGCGGCGAAGGCGACCGGCTCGCGCAGGTGCCGGGTCCAGTAGGCGGCGTCGGTCGCCTGCTCCTCGGTGATCCAGTCGCCGGTGACGCCGGACAGGAACGGGGTGCGCGGCGCCTGGCGGGGCACGGCCGCGACGGCCGCATGGAAGGCGGCGAGCGCCGGCTCCATCATCGGCGAGTGGAAGGCGTGCGAGGTGTGCAGCGGCGTGGTGCCGACCCCGGCCGCGGCGAGCGTGGCGGCCAGCTCGTCGACGAGGCTCGTCGGGCCGGACACGACGCACGTCTCGGGCGTGTTGACGGCGGCCACGGCGACCCCGGGCGGCAGGTGCGGGCGGACTCCTTCGGCGTCGAGGAGCACCGCCAGCATCGAGCCGGGCGGCAGGGCCTGCATCAGCCGGCCGCGGGTGGCGACCAGGTGCAGCGCGTCGGGGAGCGTGAACACGCCGGCCAGGGTCGCCGCGACGTACTCGCCGATCGAGTGCCCGAGCATCGCGGCCGGCTCGACGCCCCACGACTGCCAGAGCCGGGCGAGCGCGTAGCCGACGGTGAACAGGGCCGGCTGGGCCAGGGCGGTCTGCCGGAGCTGGTCGTCCTGGCCGGTCGCGTGCAGCAGGACCCGCAGGTCGAGGCCGAGCGGCTCGCGCAGCACGCCGGCGCACTCGTCGACGGCGGCCCGGTAGACCGGCTCGGTCGCGTAGAGCTCGGCACCCATCCCCGCGTACTGCGCGCCCTGCCCGGAGAACAGCAGCGCCACCTGGGCCGGGCGCTTCGGGGCGACCGCGCGCACGACCCGGCGGGAGTCGGCCAGCCCGGCCGCGGCGTCGGCGGTGTCGGTGGCCACGAGCGCGGCCCGGTGCAGCATCCCCTTGCGCCCGACCCGCAGTGTGTGGGCGACGTCGGCCAGGTCGAGCCCCGGCTGCTCGGCCAGGTGCGCGGCGAGCCGCTCGAGCGCCGCCTGCAGCGCGGTCTCGGTCCGCGCCGACACCTGCAGCACGTGTGCCGGGCGGGACGAGCGCGGGCCGGTCGCCGCGGCCGGCGGTGCTTCCAGGACGATGTGCGCGTTGGTACCGCCGATGCCGAACGAGGAGACGCCGGCTCGACGCGGGAGGTCGCCGGTCTCCCACTTGGTGAGCGTCGCGTTGACGTAGAACGGGCTCGCCGCGAAGTCGATCTTCTCGTTGGGCTTCTCGAAGTGCAGGCTCGGCGGGATGAGCCCGTGCTGGACGGCGAGCGCGGCCTTGATGAGCCCGGCGATCCCGGCGGCCGGGCCGAGATGGCCGAAGTTCGTCTTCACCGAGCCGATGCCGCACCAGCCCCGCTCGTCGGTGTCCCGGCCGAACACGGTGGCCAGGGCCGCGACCTCGATCGGGTCGCCGAGCGGGGTCGCGGTGCCGTGCGCCTCGACGTAGGTGACGCTGCGCGGGTCGATGCCGGCGACGCCCTGCGCCTGGGCGATCGCCGCGGCCTGCCCCTCGGCGCTCGGCGCCGAGAAGCCGACCTTCCCGGCGCCGTCGTTGTTGACCGCGTTGCCGAGCACGACGGCCCGGATGTGGTCGCCGTCCGCGAGGGCGTCGGCGAGCCGCTTGAGCACGACGATCCCGCCGCCGCTGCCCCAGACGGTCCCGCGGGCGCTCGCGTCGAACACGCGCGAGTGGCCGTCCGGCGACAGCACGCCGTCGTCGTCGTACATGTACCCCCAGGCCGGGGGCAGTTCGAAGGAGACCCCGCCGGCCAGGGCCATCTCGCACTCGCCGTTGCGCAGGGCCTCGCAGGCCAGGTGGACCGCGACGAGGGAGCTGGAGCACGCGGTGGACACCGTCATGCTCGGGCCGCGCAGGTTCAGCTTGTACGACACGAGCGTGGCCAGGTAGTGCGGGTGGCTGGCGACCATGATGGCCATGTCACCGGCGGCCGCGAAGACCCTCGGGTTGCGGCGGATGTTCATCCACTGGTACGCGTCCGAGCCGATGGCACCGTAGACGCCGACCTCGCCGGGGTAGCGCTGCGGGTCGTAGCCGGCGTCCTCCAGCGCGGTGTGCGACAGCTCCAGGAACGTGCGCTGCTGCGGGTCGCGCAGCTCCGCCTCGCGCGCGCCGATGCTGAAGAACGCGGCGTCGAACTGGTCCATGCCGTCGAGCAGCGACGCCGCCCGCACGAAGTTCGGGTCGTCGAGCAGGTGCGCGGGCACGCCCCGGGCGAGCTGCTCCTCCCGGGTCGGGAACTGGACCGACTCGACACCCTGGACGAGGTTGTGCCAGTACTGCCCGAGGTCGGCGGCGCCGGGGAGCCGGCAGGCCATGCCGATGACGGCGATCGGCTCCACGCCGGCACTCTCGGTGTTGTTCACCGGTTTCTCCTGTCAGATCGGCTTTGGCGGGCGGCCACCCGCCGGGCGGCACGGTCGCGGCCGTCGCGGCCCGGGCCGGCCGGCGCCGCGGACCGCGCCGGTGACCCGGCATCGAGGTGGGCCGCGAGGGCCCGGACGTTCGGGTGGTGGAACAGCTCCACGATCGGGATCTCGCGGCCGAGCCGGTCGCTGAGGCGGGACTGCACCGCGGCGATCGCGAGGGAGTGCCCGCCGATGTCGAAGAAGTTGTCGGTGGCGCCGACCCGCGGCAGGCCGAGCACCGAGCGCCACACCCCGGCGACGAGCCGTTCGGTGCCGGTCCGCAGCCCGTCGAGCCCGGCGGCCGGCCGCGGGTCGGGTCGTGGCAGCGCGGCCCGGTCGACCTTCCCGTTCGCGGTCAGCGGCAGGGCCGGCAGCACGACGATCTCCGCCGGTACCGCATAGTCCGGCAGCATCGCGCGGAGCCTGTCGCGCACCGACGCCGGGTCCAGGCCGGGCCGCGCGCCGACGGCGTAGGCCCGCAGCACGGCGCCGCCCCGCTCGACGTCGGCGACGACGGCGCCCGCGGCCACCTCGGGATCGCCGGTGAGCGCGGCCTCGACCTCGCCCGGCTCGACCCGGTATCCGCGCACCTTGACCTGGTCGTCGGCCCGCCCGGCGAGGACCACGGCCCCGTCGGCCCGGTAGCGGCCGAGGTCGCCGGTCCGGAACTCCAGCGGACCCGGGAACCGGCGCGCGGTGAGCTCGGCGTCGAGGTATCCGGTGGCCAGCCAGCGGCTGCGGATCACGACCTCGCCGAGCTCACCGACGGCGGCCGCCCCGCCGCCCGGGGTCCGCACCAGCAGCTGCGCACCGGGAATGCCGTGCCCGACGGGGACCGGATGCCCGCCGCCCGGCTCGGCCCCGGTCACCTCGTGCCACGCCTGGACCTGCGGGGTCTCGGTGGTGCCGTAGAGGTTGAGGATGCGGGCCCGCGGCGCGATCCGGCGCAGCGCCGCGACGTCGGCGCCGGTGAGCCGGTCCCCGGCCAGCCCGATCAGCCGCAGCGCCGGCAGCCCGGCGCCCGGCACCGCCGCGAGCAGCCGGGCCAGCTGCGGCGTCAGGTGGACCACGGTCACCGCCCGCTCCGCGAGCCAGGCGGCCAGCCGCCGCGGGTCGCGCACCAGCGCCTGGTCGGGCACGCACAGCTGCGCACCGAGCGTGAGCGGGAGGATCGCGTCGCGCAGCAGCGGGTCGTGGGCGAGCCCGGCCAGCAGCGCGAACCGGTCGGCGGCGGTGAGGCCGAACGCCTTCGGGTACCAGTCCAGGAAGTGCGCGAGCGGCCGCTGGGTGGCCAGCACCGGCTTGGGCACGCCGGTGGTGCCGGACGTGAAGGCGAGGTAGCCGCCCTCCGCGGTGAGTGCCCCGCTGCGGGCCGTCCCCGGGGTGATCAGCGGGTATTCGGCCAGTTCGGGCGGGACCTGGGTGCCGGGCCCGGGCAGGAGGGCGGCGAGGCCGGCGGACCGGGCCTGCGCCAGGAGCCGGGCCGGGGGCAGGGCCGAGTCCAGGACCGCCCACCGGGCCCCGCCCTGCAGGACCCCGAGCAGCAGGGCGGGCAGCGCGGGGTGCCGGGCGGCCAGGACGCCGACCGCCGCACCCGCGGGCAGGCCGGCCCCGGCGACGGCGGCCGCGGTGCGCTCGATGTGCTCGCGGACGGCCGCCGGGGCCCGGATCATCGCCAGGACGCCGGGGCCGTCCCAGGTGGGCAGCTCGGCGGCCGGATCGGGCAGGGCGCTCGCGGCGGGCCGGGCCGAGGCGTCCCGGACCGGGCGTCCGGGGTCGGCCAGGAACGCGGTGAGCAGCTGCGTGTAGCTCGCCAGCAGGGCGTCGATGCGGGAGGCGTCGAACAGGTCGGGGTTGTACACCGCCTGCAGCGCGTAGCCCTCGCCCTGCTCCGCGGCGTAGAGCGTCAGGTCGAACAGGGAGCCGGGCAGCCCGGCCGGCAGCGCCGTGGCCCCGGGGACCGGAGGCGGCGGCTCGGCGAAGCCGTACATGTTGAACAGCACCTGGACCAGCCCGCCGCGGGACAGGTCGCGCCCGGCCCGCAGCCCGTCGATGACCTGCTCGATCGCGATGCCGGCGGGCCCGGTGACGGCGGCGAGCTCGTCGCGCGCCGCGGCGGCGTGCGCGGCGAACCCGGCGCCGTCGTCGATCCGCAGCCGGGCCGGGCGCACGTCGACGCAGCACCCGACGACGTGGGCGAACGCGGCGTGCCGGCGGTCGGCGACAGGCACCCCGATCAGCAGGTCGGTCTGGCCGGTGAGCCGCCGCAGCAGCAGCGCGAACACCGTCAGCAGCACCGTGTTGGGCGTGGTGTCGAGGTCGCCGGCCAGCCGGCGCACGGCCGCGGCGCTCCCGGCGTCGACGGCGCCCCGGGCCGCGGCCCCGCGGAACGTCTGCACCGGCGGGCGGGGCCGGTCCCGGGGCAGGTCGAGCACTGTCGGCGCCCCGGCCAGGTGCGCGACCCACCAGGCGACGTCGTCCGGCCGCTGCCGGCGGTGCTGCCAGGCGACGTAGTCGGCGAAGGTCGCGGGGAGCTCCACCGGCGCGAACGGCTCCCCGGCGTACGCGGCCGCCAGGTCGCGCAGGAGCACGTCCTGTGACCAGCCGTCGAACACCAGGTGGTGGAGCGTGAGCGCCAGCACCGCCGGCCCGTCGGCCGGGCGCAGCAGGGCCGCCCGCCACAGCGGCCCGGCGGCGAGATCGAACGGCGCCGACGCCTGCGCTTCGAGCCACTCGGAGACCGCGCCGCCGTCCACTATGGACAGCACTGGTTCGCCGTCGCGGCGAGCTCCGATAACCGGGGACGGCACACCGTCGGCGTCCACGATCCGCCAGCGCAGGCCGGCGTGGCGCTCCTCCACCGCCCACAGCGCCCGCTCGAGGGCGTCGACGTCGACGGGGCCGGGCAGCACGTGCGCGAGCGCGATGTTGTGCACCGGGGTGCCCGGTGCCAGGCGCTCGACGAACCACATGCGGCGCTGCGTCGCGGTGAGGGCCGGTGGCCGGCCGCTCGGCACCGGCGGCTCCGCGGTGAGCTCGGCCGCGGCCTCGACCAGCCCGGCCAGCGCGCCGAGCGTCCGGGCGGCCAGCACGTCCTCGACGGCGACGTCGCGGTGCAGCCCGGTGCGCAGGGCGGCGACGAGCTGCATGGCCCGCAGCGACTGGCCGCCCGCGGCCACGAACTCGTCGTCGAGGGCCGGCCGGGGCCGGTGCAGGACCTTCCCCCACAGCTCGGCGACGGCCCGCTCGACAGGCGTGCCCGGCTCGCGGCCGCTCCCCCGCTCCTCGGCGGTCGCGCGCAGGGCGGGGAGGTCGACCTTGCCGGCGGCGGTGAGCGGGAGGGCGGGGAGGCGCAGCACGCGGGCCGGCACCATGTAGGCGGGGAGGCGGCGGGCGCAGTGTTCGGCCAGGCCGGGCTGAGTGGGGGCGGTGGACGGGGCCAGGTAGGCGACGAGTGCGCCGTCCGCGGCGACGTCGACGACGGCCTGGCGGACGGCGGGGTGGGCACGCACGACCGTCTCGACCTCGCCGAGCTCGAGCCGCTGGCCGTGGACCTTCACCTGCCGGTCCAGGCGGCCCAGGAATGCCAGGCGGCCGTCGGCTTCGCGGACTGCGCGGTCGCCGGTGCGGTACAGCCGGGAGCCGGGCTTCGCGGTGAAAGGGTCGGGCACGAAGCGCTCGGCGGTCAGGGCGGGCCGGCCGAGGTAGCCGCGGGACACCTGCGGACCACCGATGTGCAGCTCACCCGGGACGCCGGGCGGACACTCGCGCAGCCGCTCGTCGAGCACGTGCGCGGTGCACCCCGGTAGAGCCGTGCCGATCGGCAGCCGGCGGTCCCAGTCGCCGGTGAGCTCGGTGCCGACGACGCAGACGGTCGTCTCGGTGGGGCCGTACCAGTTGTGGAACCGCCGGGCGGGCGGCGCCGACCAGCGCGCGACCTGCTCCGGCCCGGCCGGCTCGCCGGCGGAAATGACATCGGCCAGGTCCGGCAGCCGCCCGGGGTCCAGCAGGCCGAGCAGGGCCGGGGCGAGCGCGCCCCAGGTGACCCGGTGGGCCTCCAGGAACGCCTGGAGCCGGGCCGGGTCGATGCGGTCACCGTCGGGGACGAGCTGGACGGAGCCGCCGTGGGCGAGGGGCACGAACACGTCCAGGACGGAGACGTCGAAGCCGAACGCGGCGAACCCGATGCCGCGGCAGCCCGGGCCGGTGGCGAACGCGCGCCCGGTCGCGGTCACGAACGCCACGGCGCTCGCGTGCCCGACGACCACGCCCTTGGGGGTTCCCGTCGAGCCGGAGGTGTACATGACGTAGGCGGCCTGCTCACCGGAGACCAGGTCGGCCAGCGCGGCATCGGCGCCTTCCGGTGCCGGGGGCGGCACGGGCAGGAGGTGGAGGTGGAGGTGGCGGCCCGGGCCGGCGAGCGCGGCGGCGCCGGTGTCGTCGGTGAGCGCGATCGCGATGCCGGCGTCGTCCAGGATCTGCCGCAGCCGGGCCGGCGGGTGGGCGGGGTCGAGCGGCACGTAGGCACCGCCGGCGGCGAGGACGCCGAGGATCGCGGCCACCAGGTCCGGGGTCCGCCGCCCGCACACCGCGACCCGGGTCTCCGGGCCGACGCCGAGCCCCCGCAGGGCCTGCGCGTGCGCCGTGGCCGCCGCGGCGAGCTGCCGGTAGGTGACGCGGTGGTCCCACTGCCGGATCGCGAGCGCGTCCGGGGTTCGGGCCGCCTGGGCGAGTACGAGATGGTGCAGCCCCCCGTGTGCAGTGCTCACGGCGCCCGGAGTTCGGCGCTCAGCGCGTCGATGAGCTCGGCCGGCGGGTCGCGGTGGAACGCGTGCCCGCCGGGGACGACGTGCAGCCGGAAGCCGGCGCCGGCCGAGCGGGACCAGCCGCTCATCGGGACCGGGCCGTCGTCGCGGTCGTCGGCCCCGGCGAACGCGACCACCGGCATCGGCAGCGGTGGGCCGAGCGCGGTGGGGCGCGAGCCGAGCCAGCGCAGGTCGGCCCGGACGACGGGCAGGATCAGGTCGCGCAGCTCCGGCTCGTCGCGCAGCTCGGAGCCGGCGCCGGTGCGGTCGATGAGCTCGGCCACGAGCCGGTCCTCGGGCCACCCGGCCGCGTCGACGAGCGGCGGGCGCCGGTCCGGGGGCATCGAGCCGCCGACGCAGAGCGCCTCGGGCAGCCGGGCACCGGGGCGGCGGCGCAGGTCCTGCACCACGTCGTAGGCGAGCCGGGCACCCATGCTGTGGCCGTAGAGCGCGTAGGGGCGATCGGCGTGCCGGGCGATCGCCGCGGCCAGGCCGGCCGGGTCGAACTCGGGCGGCTCGGCGATGCGCCCCTCACGTCCGGGCAGTCGCAGCGGCCGGACGTCGACGTGCGGCGGCAGCCGGTGCGGCCACGCGCGGAACGCGCCCGCGCCGCTCCCGGCGTCGGGCAGGCAGTAGAGGATCATCGCGCCGCGCGGTGCCGCGGCCCCGAACAGCCGGTGATCCGAAACTTTCATTGACGGCGAACTGTCTCGAACAGCGTTGTGCATCCGCGGCCCCCGTAAGCCTGCGCGGAATAACAAATTGTCGGTCGTAGATCATTTGAGCGCGTACACCCGGCGTTGAGCGGCCACTCTAAGTCCGTCTCGGGCGGCTTGTCCAGGGTCGGGCCATCAGCGCACGTTGATCGAAATTGGGGGGTTCGGCCGGGCGGAATTCTCGGGTACTGTCCGGAACTGGCGTACGGGGGAGGTACGTAATGCATCGTGGTGCCATTGCGGATGCCGTCACGGCGGCCATGCCGGCGGCGATCGAGGACCTGGCCGAACTCGTGGCGATCCCGTCGGTCGCGTTCCCCGGACACCCGCCCGAGCCGCTGCTGCAGGCGGCCAAGCACACCGGAGAGCTGCTGCGCCGGGCCGGGCTGCCGGTCGTGCGGGAGGTGGCCGTCGAGGGCGCACCGCCGCTCGTCTACGGCGAGGCCCCGGCCCCGCCGGGCGCACCCACCGTGCTCCTCTACGCGCACTACGACGTGCAGACCGCCGGGGACCGCGAACGCTGGCGCACCGACCCGTTCACGCCGGTGATCCGCGACGGCCGGATGTACGGGCGCGGGACCGCCGACAACAAGTCAGGCGTCATCGCCCACGCCACCGCGCTCGCCGTGCACGGCGGCCGCCCGCCGTGCGGCGTGAAGGTGCTCGTCGAGGGCGAGGAGGAGTACGGCGGGCCGTCGCTCGCCGCGTTCGTCCACGCCAACCGCGACCTGCTCGCCGCCGACGCGATACTGCTGGCCGACGCGGGCAACCTCCGCGTCGGCGAGCCGGCCCTGACCACGTCGATGCGCGGCGCGGCCGGGTTCACGGTCTGGGTGTGCGCCCTGCGCGAGCCGCTGCACAGCGGCGAGTTCGGCGGCGCCGTCCCGGACGCGGTGACGGCGCTGGTGCGCATGCTCGCCACCCTGCACGACGACGCCGGTGCCGTGGCCGTGCCCGGCCTGCCGGCGGGCTCCTGGGCCGGGCCGCCGCTCGGCGAGGACGTGCTCCGCGCGGCGGCCGGGCTGCTCGACGACGTCGACCTGGTCGGCACCGGCCCGCTCGCCGACCGGCTCTGGGCCGGCCCGGCGATCGTCATCACCGGCCTGGACGTGCCGCCGGTCGCGGGCGGGGTCAACGCGATCCAGCCGGTCGCCCGGGCCCGGCTGACCGTGCGGGTCCCGCCGGACGCCGATCCCGGCGCGGCCATGGACGCCGTCGTCGACCACCTGGAGCGGGTCGCGCCGTGGGGGGTGCAGGTCGTCGCGTCGCACGAGATGCTCGGCCCCGGCTTCCGGTCCCGGCCCGGCGGCCCGGCCCGCACGGCCATGGAGACGGCGATGCGCGCGGCCTACGACCGGCCGGTCCGCGAGATCGGCGCCGGCGCCTCGATCCCCGTCGCCGCCGCGTTCGCCGCCGCGTTCCCGGGCGCCGAGCTGCTCGTGTTCGGCGCGGAGGACCGCGGCTCGGCGATCCACGCGCCGAACGAGCGCCTCGACCTCGGGGAGCTGGCCCGCACGGCGCTCAGCGAGGCGCTGTTCCTGGAGGGGTACCGCGGCAATGGCTGAACGGCGAGTGCTGAGTGCGGCGCAGCGGGCCGCGATCGACGCCCGGCTGCGCACGGCAATGTCGGCCCGGCCGGCCGGCGGCTTCCCGCGGCTGCGGCCCGGCGTGCGCCCGCCCCTGTCGTTCGGCCAGGAGCGGCTGTGGTTCATGGAGCAGCTCAGCGCGGGCGTCGCCGCGTTCACCATCTTCAAGTCGCTGCGGCTGCGCGGACCGCTCGACCCCGGCGCGCTGCAGCGGGCGCTCGACACGGTCACCGCCCGCCACGACAGCCTCCGGATGCGCTTCCCGGTCGACGCCGACCGGGTGCCGGCGGTCGACGTGCCGGCGGCGGTCGCGGTCCCCGTCGAGCACCTCAGCGTCGAGCACGCCGGCCCCGAGGGCCGCGAGCAGCTCGCGGCCAAGCTGATCAGCGAGGCGGCCCGGCAGCCGTTCGACCTGCAGACCGGGCCGCTGCTGCGGGCCGCGCTGGTCCGCCTCGGCCCCGACGACCACATGCTGCTGCTCACCTGCCACCACATCATCGCCGACGGCTGGTCGTTGAACGTGCTCCTGGAGGAGCTGTTCGCCGCCTACCGGGCCGCGCTGGCCGGCACCGAGCCGGAGCTGCGCACCCTGGAGCTGGGCTTCGGCGACCACGCCGCCCGGCAGCGGGAGCGGCAGCGCACCGGGCACGCGGCGACCGAGCGGCACCTGGCGTTCTGGCGGGCCGAGCTGCGCGACCTGCCGGCGCTGGAGCTGCTCACCGAGCGGCCCCGCCCGGCCCAGCAGACCTTCAACGGCACCGCCCTCGACGTGACGATCGGCCCCGAGCTGACCGCGGCCGTCGCCGAGCTCGGCCGGGCCCACGGGGCAACGCTGTTCATGACGCTGCTCGCGGCCTGGCAGGCGGTCCTCGGCCGGCACTCGGGGCAGGTGGACTTCGCCGTCGGCACCCCTGTCGCCGGGCGCGACGACCCGCGCCTGGAGCCGCTCATCGGCATGTTCGTCAACGTGCTGACGCTGCGGGCCGACCTGTCCGGCGACCCGAGCTTCGCCGAGCTGCTGGCCCGCACCCGGCAGCGCTGCCTGGCCGCCTACGCCCACCAGGAGCTGCCGTTCGAGCAGCTGCTGGGCGAGCTGAGCCTGCGGCGGGACCCGAGCCGGGCGCCGCTGTTCCAGGCGCTGCTGTCGCTGCAGGCGTTCGACCCGCCGGCGCCGTCCGCGCCCGGCCTGACGATCGGCCCGGCGTCGATGACGACCGCCGTCACCCGCACCGACCTGGAGCTGCACCTGGTCGAAGGCGGCGGGCGCCTGCAGGGCGACCTGGTCTACAACACCGACCTGTTCGCCCCGTCGACAGCGGCCCGGCTCGTCGCGCACCTGATCGCCGTCCTCGAGGCGGCGACGGCCCACTCCTCCACGCCGCTGTCCCGGCTCGACCTGCTGCCCGCGGACGAGCGCCGCCTCGTGGTGCACGAGTTCGCCGAGGGCCCGCCGGCTCCGCGCACCGACCGGGCCCGGACCCTGCCGGAGCGGCTGCGGGCGCAGGCCAACGCCACCCCCGGCGCCACAGCTGTCGTGGCCGGCGACCGGGAGGTCGGTTACGCCGAGCTGCTCGCCGCCGCGGAGGCCGTCGCGGCCCGGCTCACGGCGGCCGGGGCCGGGCCGGGCACCGTCGTCGCCGTCTGCGCCGAGCGGTCCCTGGCGCTGTACACGGCGCTGCTCGGCGTGCTGCTCTCCGGCGCCGCCTACCTGCCGCTGGACCCGGCCCACCCGCCGGAGCGCCTGGCCCAGGTGATCGGCGACGCCGGCGCCCAGATGCTGATCACCCGGGGCGAGCTCGCCGAAACCCTGCCGCCGGTGCCGCACACCCTCCGCCTGGACGCCGACGAGCACCCGGCCCCGGCGCACGGCGCGCCGCACCGCCCCGCCGCCCCGGACGACCTGGCCTACGTCATCTACACGTCCGGGTCGACCGGGCGGCCCAAGGGCGTCGAGATCGAGCACCGGGCCCTGCTGAGCCTGCTCGACTCGATGGCGCGCCGGTTCGCCACCGGCCCGGGCGACGTCTGGCTGTGGCTGACCACGCCGTCGTTCGACCTGTCCAAGCCGGAGCTCTACGTGCCGCTGCTCACCGGCGGGCGGCTGGTCATCGCCGACGAGGCCCGCGACGGCGCCGGCCTGCTGCGGCTGATCCGGGCCCACGGCGTCACCCACGTCGAGGCGACCCCGTCGACGTGGCGGCTGCTGCTGGAGGCCGGCTTCGACGAGCCCGGCGTCACCGCGCTCGTCGGCGGCGAGGCGCTGCCGCTGGACCTGGCCCGGGCCCTGCGGCCGCGCGCGGCCCGGCTGTCCAACATGTACGGGCCGACGGAGGCGACGGTCTGGGCCACCACCGCCGAGGTGCCGGCCGACTCTTCACCTGACGGCGGGCGGGTGACGATCGGCCGCCCCCTCGACGACACCCGGGTCTACGTGCTCGACGCGGCGCTGCGACCGGTCCCGATCGGGGTGCCGGGCGAGCTGTGCATCGCCGGGCCGCACGTCGCCCGGGGCTACCGGGGCCGCCCGGCCATGACCGCCGAGCGGTTCGTGCCCGATCCGTTCGGACCACCGGGATCGCGGCTGTACCGCACCGGCGACGTCGTGCGCTGGCGGGCCGACGGCGACCTGGAGTTCCACGGCCGGGCCGACGGCCAGGTCAAGCTGCGGGGCTACCGGATCGAGCTCGGCGAGATCGAGGCCGTCCTCGCCACGCACCCCGCCGTCGGCCCGGCCGCCGCCCGGGTGCACCCCGACGGCCGCCTCGCCGGCTACGTGGTGCCGGTCGACCCCGCCGCTCCCCCGGCACCCGCGGACCTCGCCGCGCACCTCCAGCGGCACCTGCCCGCATACATGGTGCCGGTCGCCTTCGTCGTCCTCGACCGGCTGCCGCTGACCCCCAACGGCAAGCTCGACCGCGGCGCGCTGCCCGAGCCCTCGCGCACCGGGGCGGCCGGGGCGGCGGGCGCCCCGGCGACCGCCCTGGAGCGGCGCGTCGCCCAGGTGTGGACCGACGTGCTCGACGCGGACGGCGCCGCCGCACCTGTCGAGATCGGGCCGGACGACGACTTCTTCGCCCTGGGCGGGCACTCGCTGCACGCCGCCCGGGTCGTGGCCCGGCTGCGCGCGACGATGGCCGTCGAGGTGCCGCTGACCGCGGTGTTCCACGGCAGCACGCTTCGCGAGTTCGCCCGCCAGGTCCAGGCGCTGCTCCCCGACGGTGAGGTTGAGGCATGACGATCGAGGCCCCGCTGTCCTACGCCCAGGAGCGGCTCTGGTTCTTCGAGGTCCTCCAGCCCGACAACGCCGCCTACAACGTGCACGTGGTGCGCCGGCTGCGCGGCCCGCTGGACCCCGGGCTCGTCGCCGCCGCGATCGGGCTGATCGCCGACCGGCACGCCCCGCTGCGGACCCGCTTCGAGCAGCGCGACGGCGAGCCGGTCCAGGTCATCCAGCCGCCGTCCGGCCTGCCGGTCGAGATCCTCGACCTGTCCGGCGAGCCGGACCCGGAGGCGGCCGCGCGGGCACTGGTGGTCGAGCGGGTCAACCGGCACTTCGACCTCGCGGTGGCCCCGCTGGCCCGGGCCGCCGTGCTGCGCCTCGGCCCCGACGACCACGTGCTGTGCGTCGTCATGCACCACCTGATCAGCGACGGCCGGTCGGCCCGACTCTTCGCCGCCGAGCTGAGCACCGCCTACGCCGCGCTGGCGGCCGGGGCGCCGGTCGAGCTGCCGGCGCTGCCGGTGCAGTACCACGAGTTCACCACCCGGCAGCGCGCCCGGGCCGATCTCGGCATCGACAACCTCGAGTACTGGCGGGGGCGCCTCGCGGGTGCCCCGGCGCTCGAGCTCCCGCTGGACCGGGTCCGCCCGGAGGTGCCGTCGACCGGCGGCGACGGCCTGCTGTTCCACATCGACGCGGCGGTGGCCGACGAGTTCGAGCGGCTGGCCCAGGCCGAGCGGTGCACGATGTTCATGGCCGTCCTCGCCGCCTACCAGATCGTGCTCGGCGACCTCACCGGCCAGGACGACATCAGCGTCGGCGCCGCGATCGAGCGCCGGCCGCGCCTCGAGCTGGAGCCGCTGATCGGCTTCTTCATCAACACCGTCGTCCTGCGCGGCGACCTGTCCGGCGACCCGACGTTCCGGGAGCTGCTGGGGCGGGCCCGCGAGGTCTGCCTCGGCGCGTACAACCACGTCGACGTGCCCTACGAGCGGCTCATCGCCGACCCGGACATCGTGCGCGGCTCGACCCGCTCGGCGCTGTTCCAGGTCATGATGGTGCTGCACAACGAGGCCGAGGGCGACGAGGAGGTCGTGCCCGGCGTGGCCACGGAATACTTCGAGTCCAGCTTCCAGCAGGCGAAGCTCGACCTGTCGCTCGACGTCTGGCACACCGCGCGCAGCGGGCTGCGGGTCCTGATCCAGTTCGACACCGACCTGTTCGAGCGGGCCACCGCCGAGCTGTTCGCCGACCGGCTGGCCCGGGTCATCGGCGCGGTCACCGCCCGGCCGGACACGCCGCTGTCCCGGCTCGACCGCACCGCGCCCGGCGAGCGCGAGCGGCTGCTGGCCCTGGGCCGCGGCCCGGCCGGCGGCGCCGCCACGGACCTGGTCACCGCCGTGCGGGAGCAGGCCCGGCGCACCCCTGACGCGACAGCGGTCTCCTGCGGCGCGGCGACGAGCACCTACCGCGAGCTCGACGCGCGGGCCGAGCACATCGCCGGGCGGCTGCGCGCGGCCGGGGTGGGGCCGGGCGCCGTCGTCGCGGTGTGCCTCGAGCGCAGCGCCGACCTCATCGCCACCTTCATCGCCGCCGGGCGCTGCGGCGCGGCCTACCTCCCGCTCGACCCGGCGTATCCGCCGGCGCGGCGGGAGTACATGGTCGCCGACAGCCGGGCCACCCACGTCGTCACCGGCCGCGCCGACCTCGACGACGGCCCGGCGGTCGCGGTCGAGCGCGCCGTGCCGCACCCGGACGACCTCGCCTACGTCATCTACACCTCCGGCTCGACCGGGCAGCCGAAGGGCGTCGCCGTCACCCACGGTGCGGTCGCGGCCCGGGTGGCGTGGATGCGCGAGCGCTACCGCATCGGCGCCGCCGACCGCGTCGTGCAGTTCGCCGCGACGAGCTTCGACACCCACGTCGAGGAGGTCTGGCCCGCGCTCACCGCCGGCGCCGAGCTCGTCCTGCTCCCCTCGGGCGAGCAGCTGCCCGACCTGCTCAAGGCCGACCCCGGCATCACCGTGCTGGACCTGCCGACCGCCTACTGGCACGAGCTCGTCGCCGACGCCGTCACCTGGCCGGCCGCACTGCGGCTGCAGATCCTCGGGGCCGAGCAGGTCCGCCCGGACGCCGTCGCCCGCTGGCGCGAGCAGTTCGGCGGCGGGGCCGAGCCGGCGGTCGAGCTGCTCAACACCTACGGCCCGACGGAGACGACGGTCATCGCCACCGCCGCCGCGCTGGGTGCCGCCGACACCGGCCGCCGGCCGCCGATCGGCCGCCCGATCGGCGACACCTCGGTCTACGTCGTGGACGACCGGCTCCGCCTCACCGGGCCCGGCATCCCGGGCGAGCTCTGCATCGCGGGCGCCGGCCTGGCCCGCGGCTACCTGCACCGGCCGGGCGCGACCGCCGAGCGGTTCGTGCCCGACCCCTACGGACCGCCCGGCCGCCGCATGTACCGCACCGGCGACCGCGCCCGCTGGCGGCCCGACGGCACCCTGGAGTTCCTCGGCCGGGCCGACGGGCAGCTGAAGGTCCGCGGCTACCGGGTCGAGCCCGGCGAGGTCGAGGCCCGCCTGGCCGCCCACCCGCAGGTCGAGCAGGCGGTCGTCGTGGTCCCGCCCGGCACCCAGGAGCTCGTCGCCTACGTCGTCGGCGCGATCGACGACCCGGACGGGCTGCGGCCCTTCGCCGCCGCGGCGCTGCCCCGCTGGATGGTGCCGGCCCGGATCGTGGTGCTCGACCGGGTCCCGCTGACGCCGGGCGGCAAGGTCGACCGGCGGGCGCTGCCGGCCCCGGACCGGGTCCGGCTCGAGCACGTCCCGCCGCGCACGAGCGCGGAGGAGCTCGTCGCGGCCGTCTGGTGCGACGTGCTCGGCCTCGACCGGGCCGGCGCCCACGACGACTTCTTCGAGGTCGGCGGGCACTCGCTCTTCGCCACGAAGGTCGCCGCACGGCTGCGGGCGGCGGTCGGGGTCGAGGTGCCGATCCGGGTGATCTTCAGCCACACGACACTGGAGGAGCTCGCGATAGTCGTCGAGGACCTCCTCGTCGCCGACATCGACCTGCTCTCCGACGAGGAGGCGGCCGCGCTGCTGCTGCCCGCGGACGGCCCGGCATGACGGCCGCGCCGTCGCAGTCCAACCTCTCACCGGTCAAGCGGGCCCTGCTGGAGCAGCGCCTGCGGGCCTCGGCGGCGACGGCGGTCATCCCCCGGCGACCGGCCGGGTCCGGCGACCCGCCGCTGTCGTTCGGGCAGGAGCGGCTCTGGTTCATGGAGCAGTTCGCGCCCGGGAGCGCGGCCTACTCGCTGCCGTTCCTGGTGCGGCTGCGCGGCGAGCTCGACCACGCGGCGCTCACCGCGGCCGTCAACGGCATCGCCGCCCGCCACGAGCCGCTGCGCAGCCGCTTCCCGGCCGGCGACGACGGCAAGCCGCACGTGGTCGTCGACGCGTGGACGCCCCTGGAGGTCCCGGTCGTGGACGCCGAGGGCGAGGCGGCGGCCGAGCGGCTGGTGACCGAGGCGATCGCCGTGCCGTTCGACCTGGCCACCGGCCCGCTGCTGCGCCCGCTGCTCGTACGGATCGGCCCGGCCGATCACGTCCTGCTGATCCTGATCCACCACATCGCCACCGACGGCTGGTCGATGGACCTCGTCCACAACGAGTTCGTCGCCGGTTACGACGCCGCCGTCGAGGGCCGGGCGCCCGCGCTGCCCGCGCTGCCGGTCGGCTACTACGACTACGCGGCCTGGCAGCACGGCCACCTCAGCGGCGCCGCCCTGGACCGCGACGTCGCCCACTGGCGCGCCGCGCTGGCCGGCCTGGAGCCGCTCGACCTGCCCACCGACCGGCCGCGCCCGGCCCGGCAGACCTACTCCGGGGCCAACCGCGGCATGGGGCTCGACGCCGGGCTGACGGCCGGGCTCAAGCGGCTGGCCCGGGCCCGCGGCGCGACCCTCTCCATGGCACTGCTCGCCTGCTGGCAGGCCGTCCTGGCCCGGCACAGCGGCCAGCGGGACTTCGCGGTCGGCACGCCCGTCGCCGGCCGGCCGCACCCGGAGGTCGAGGGCCTGGTCGGCATGTTCGTCAACACCCTCGCGCTGCGGGCCCGCCTGGACGGCGACCCGACCTTCAACGAGCTGCTCGCCCGGACCCGCGAGACGAGTCTCGACGCGTACGCGCACCAGGACATCCCCTTCGAGCGGCTCGTGACCGAGCTGAAGGTGCACCGCGACGTGGCCCGACCGCCGCTGTTCCAGGTGCTGCACGTGGTCCAGAACTATGCGGCGCCGGGGCGGCCGCGCCCCGGGCGCCTCACGCCGGAGCCGTTCCGGGTCCCGCTCCCGGCCAGCCGGTTCGACCTGGAGCTGTACTGGGCCGAGTCCGGTGACGGGCTGGGCGGCGTGCTCACCTACAACCCCGACCTGTTCGCGGCGGCCACGATCGACCGGCTGGCCGAGCACCTGGAGGCGTTCGTGGCGGCCGTCGTGGCCGACCCCGACCGCCGCCTGTCCACAGTGGAGCCGGCTCCCGGGGTGTGCAACGCCCCGGAGGCCGTGGACGTGCCCGACGCGACCCTCGCCGGCCTCCTCGCCGCCCAGGTGCACCGGACCCCCGACGCGCCGGCGGTCACCTTCGAGGGCCGGAGCTGGACCTACGCCGAGCTCGACACCGCCGCCGGGCGGGTCGCGGGCCGGCTGCGGCGCCTCGGGGTCGGCCCCGGCTCGCTCGTCGCCGTCTGCGCCGAGCGGTCCCACGAGCTGGTCGCCGCGCTGCTCGGCGTGCTGAAGGCCGGTGCGGCGTACGTGCCGCTGGACCCCGAGTATCCGGCGGACCGGCTGGCGTTCATGCTCACCGACGCCGCGGCCCCGGTCGTGCTGACCCAGGGGCACCTCAGCGCGGTGCTGCCCGAGACTGCGGCCGCCGTCGTCCTGCTCGAGTCAATCGACGATGATCCGGCCGGCGCCGACGCCACCCCGGACGACCTGGCCTACGTCATCTACACCTCCGGCTCGACCGGCCGGCCGAAGGGCGTCGGCAACACCCACCGCGGGATCGTCAACCGCCTGGACTGGATGCAGCGGCAGTACGGGCTCGACGCCACCGACGCCGTGCTGCAGAAGACCCCGGCGAGCTTCGACGTCTCGGTGTGGGAGTTCTTCTGGCCGCTGCTCACCGGCGCCCGGCTGGTCCTGGCCCGGCCCGGCGGCCATCGCGACGCCGCCTACCTGCGCGACCTGATCGACACCGAGCAGATCACCACCGCCCACTTCGTCCCGTCGATGCTCGCGGTGTTCCTCGCCGAGGCCGGCGAGGGCGCCTGCCCCTCGCTGCGGCGGATCATCTGCAGCGGCGAGGCGCTGCCGCCCGACGTCGCCGCCCGCTGCCTCGAACGGCTGCCCGCCCGGCTGTGGAACCTCTACGGCCCCACCGAGGCCGCGGTGGACGTCTCGGCCTTCGAGTGCACGCCGGCCGCCCTCGACGGCGCGGCCCGGGTGCCGATCGGCGCGCCGATCCAGAACATCGCCCTCTACGTCCTGGACGAGCACCTGCGGCCCGCGCCGGTCGGGGTGGCCGGGCAGCTCTACATCGCCGGCGTCGGGCTCGCCCGCGGCTACCTGCGCCGGCCGGGCCTGACCGCCGAGCGGTTCCTCCCGGACCCGTTCGGCCCGCCCGGGTCACGCATGTATGCGACGGGCGATCGGGCCCGGTGGCGGGCCGACGGTACAGCCGAGTTCCTGGGTCGCATCGACGGCCAGGTGAAGCTGCGCGGACTGCGCATCGAGCTCGGCGAGATCGAGGCGGCACTGCGCGAGCAGCCGGGCGTGACCGAGGCGGCCGCTGTCGTGCGCGAGGACCAGCCCGGCGATCAGCGCATCGTCGCCTACGCCGCCGGGCCGGCCGACCTCGCCGCCGCCCGTGCGGCCCTGAAGCGCCGGCTGCCGGACTACATGGTGCCGGTGGCCGTCGTCGCCGTCGACGCGCTGCCGCTGTCGCCGAGCGGCAAGCTCGACCGCCGGGCCCTGCCCGCGCCGCAGATCGTCCGCGACGAGTCCACCGCGCTCGTCGCGCCGCGGACCCCGGCCGAGCGCTTCCTGGCCGACGTCTGGCGGGACCTGCTGAAGCTCGACGCCCTCGGCATCGACGACGACTTCTTCGACCTCGGCGGGCACTCGATGCTTGCCACGCAGCTCGTCGCCCGGCTGCGCAAGGAGTTCGGGGCCGGGGTGGCCGTCCTCGACGTCTTCCAGCACCCGACGATCCGCGACCTGGCCGCGCTCGTGTCGACGCCGGCCGCCGAGCGGGGCCCGCGCCGGCTGGTCAACGAGCTCACCCGGCCCGTCCCGGCGCAGCGGCGCACCCTGTCGTTCGTGTGCGTCCCGTACGGCGGCGGGAGTGCTGTGGTGTACCAGCCGCTGGCCGACGCCCTGCCGGACGGCTGCTCGCTCTACGCCGTGTCGGTCCCGGGGCAGGACATCGGCCTCGACGAGCCGGCGATCCCGCTCGGCGAGCTGGTCGACCGGTGCACGGCCGAGATCCTGGCGTCGGTGGAAGGGCCGCTCGTCCTCTATGGACACTGCGCGATCGGCAGCGCGGTCGCCGTCGCGCTCGCCCGGGCCCTGGAGGCGGCCGGCCGCGAGCTGGAGGCCGTCTACGTCGGCGGCATCTTCCCCTTCGCCCGGCCGTCCGGGCGGGTGCTCTCCCGGGTCAGCCGGCTCCTGGCCCGCCGGGAGAAGCTGCGCGGCAACCGCTCGTACGAGAACTGGCTGCGCTCCATGGGCGTGGAGATGGGCGAGTTCGACGCGGAGCAGGCCAACCGGATCGTCGCCAACATGCGGGCCGGCTCCGACCAGGCCGAGGACTACTACACGGAGCTGTTCGACCGGGCCGTCACCCCGCTGAAGACCCCGATCATCTCGGTGGCCGGCGACCGCGACCCGACGACCGAGTGGGCCGCCGAGCGCTACCGGGAGTGGCTGTTCCTGACCTCGTCGGTCGCGCTCGTCGAGCTCCAGGAGGCCGGGCACTTCTTCCTGAAGTACCGCGCCAGGGAGCTCGCCACCATCATCACCACCGTGCATCGCACCGCCGAGCCGGTGCACGACCCCGGCGGCGGCTGGGCGGTCACCGGCCGCGCCGACCGCAGCGCACCGGCCAGGCCCGCTGTCCAGCCGACGATGCGCCGCTTCCTGGCCGTCGCCGCCGGGCAGCAGGTCTCCATCATCGGCACCGCCCTGACCGAGTTCGCGCTGCCGCTGTGGATCTACCTGAGCACCGGCTCCCTGCCGACGTTCGCGCTGCTGGCCGTGCTCGGCCTGGTGCCGGGCATCCTCATCGCTCCGGTCGCCGGGGCCCTCGTCGACCGCTACGACAGGCGCCGGGTCATCCTGGCCGGCGACATCGCGGCCGGCTGCACGCAGGCGGTGATGCTCGGCCTCGCCGTCACCGGCCGGCTCGGGATCGGCGCGGTGTTCGGGCTGATCGTCGTGCTGTCGATCGCGCTGGCGTTCCAGCGGCTGGCGTACTTCTCCGCGGTGCCGCAGCTGGTGCCGAAGCGGTACCTCGGCCACGCGAACGGCGTCGTGCAGCTCGCGGTCGGCGTCGCCCAGTTCCTGGTGCCGCTGCTGGCCGCCGGGCTCTTCGCCGCCATCGGCCTGCGCGGCATCCTGCTCATCGACGTCGTGAGCTACGCGGTGGCGGTCGGTGTCCTGCTGGCCGTGCGGTTCCCGGACACCATGCCCTGGCACCGGCGCGAGTCGCTCATCGCGGAGATCGTGGGCGGGTGGCGGTACAGCACCGGCAAGGGCGGCTTCGGCGCGCTGCTCGGGTTCTTCGCCGTGCTCAACATCTTCCTGAGCCCGCTGTTCCTGCTCGTGTCACCGCTCGTGCTCTCGTTCGGCACGCTGTCGACGGTGGCCCGGGTCAGCGTCTGCGCCGGGCTGGGCGCCATCGTCGGCGCCCTGGTCATGGGCTTCTGGGGCGGTCCCCGCCACCGCCGGGTCCGCGGCATGCTGCTGTGCGTCCTGGTCCTCGCCACCGCCTGCGTGCTCACCGCGCTGCACCCGGTCGAGGCGGTGGTCGCGGCGGGCGCCTTCGGCATGAGCTTCGGCCTGACCGTCGTCAACGGCATCTACACGACGATCGTGCAGGTCAAGGTCCCGCAGCGCTTCCACGGCCGGGTGTTCGCGCTGAACACCCTGCTGGCCTGGTCCACGATCCCGCTCGCGTGGGGCGTGGTCGTGCCGTTCGGCAGCCGCCTGTTCGAGCCGCTGCTGCGCCCGGACGGCCCGCTCGCCGGGACGGTGGGCGCGGTGATCGGCGTCGGCCCCGGCCGCGGTACCGCGCTCATGTACGTGGTGTGCGCGGCCGCGATGGGCCTCATCGTCCTGGCCGCGTTCCGCATCCGCGCCATCGCCCGCTTCGACGACCGTGTGCCCGACGCCCTGCCCGACGACCTCATCGGCGCCCGGACCGCGCGGCCGGACACCGCGCCGTGACGAGGGCCGGGCGCTCCCGGCCCTCGCGAACCTGCGCAGCTTCACGGCGCGGTGAGCTCGTTGTAGGCGGCGACCCCGTCCGGATCGGCGTAGCTGCCGGGCGGGCCGGCCGCGGTGCCCAGATACCAGTTGTCGTGCTGCCAGTAGCAGATGATGGTGAACCCGTGACCGGCCAGCCAGGTCCGCGAGGCCCGGATGGCCGGCCCCCGGGACGCCCGGACGCCCTGGTCGTCGTCGATGCCCCACTCGGTGAGCGCGAGCGGGCGGCCCTGGCCGCTGAACGCGTTGTACCAGCGGATCATCCGCGGGTCGAGGCCCACGCCGACCGGGTCGTCGGGCTCGCTGCCCCGGGTGCTCGCCTGCCAGTACAGGTCGAAGCCGTAGGCGTCGGCGTAGGCGGGCGGGACGATCCAGTCCTGCACCTCACGGTCGCCGCCGGTGCCGTTGTTCGTGACCTTCGTCGAGCCCGGCCGCCACTGGTAGGACATGTACACCGGCACCACGCTCACGGCGGCGTTGGCCAGCTTCGCGACCTGGTAGACCCGGGTGAAGGCGGCGACGAACTGCACGCCTGTCATGTCGTCCTCGGGCTCGTGGAAGTACGTGAGGTAGCTCCCGGACGGCATCGCCGCCGCGACCGCCTGGATCTCGCCGTCGCAGGCGCCGGTGGCGACGGCGGTGGGGGTGCAGGAGGTCTTGAAGGAGTACCAGAGGATGGCGCCCTGCAGCAGTTGACAGTTGACCGCGTCGGCCGTCGGCGGCGAGCCGTTGGCGGTGAACACGCGGCGGACGGCCAGGGGTCCGAGGTGGGTACGTTCGTCCAGGAAGCCGGCGCAGGTGTTGCCGCTGCCGACGGTGTCGCTGACGGAGGTGGTTGCGCCGACGGTGAACGGCGCTACGGCGGCCGCGGGCGCGGGTGGGTACACCACGAGCCCGGCTAGGAGCACGACCACGACGAGATGACGTCCAGTCATCCTTCGACGCTACGACGGACATCGATTGAACGGGTGTGCGGTGAAGCTGAGTGAATGGTGCCGCCGTGGAGACCTGGGCCTCCACGGCGGCATCGGCCTCAGCTGCAGGACGGGGTGAGACCCGTGGCGCTGCCGGTGGCCTGGAAGCCGAACTCGGTGTACTGCCCGGCGCCGACCGACCCGTTGTAGCTCACGTTGGTGAACCGGACCGCGCCGCTGTCACCGCTGCGGTTGGCGTTCCAGATGCCGGTGATCGTCGCGCCCGACGGCAGCGTGAGGCCCACCGTCCAGCCGTTGATGGCCGCGCTGCCCGCGGTGACGCGGACGGTGGCGACGAAGCCGCCGTCCCACTGGTTGAGCGAGACGGTGGCGGTGCAGCCGTTGCCGGTACCGGTACCGGGCGTCGACGGCGAGGTGCTGACCGGCGGCGGCGAGCTCACCGGCGGCGTCGACACCGGCGGCGTGGAGACGGTGCTGCCGGGCCCGTTCAGGGCGTTGAGCGTCGAGGTGTACGCGGCCTTCTTGTTGCCGTTGCTGTCGAACAGCAGCGGGTTCTCGCCGGTGCGCCAGGAGTCGCTGTCGCGGATGCCCCACACGGTGATTCCCGCGCAGCGGGACACGGCGAGGCAGGCCTTGACGACGTTGGCGTAGGCGGTGGCCTGGTTGGAGCCGGAGATGTCGAGCTCGGTGATCTGCACCTCGACGCCGAGGTCGGCGAAGCGCTGGAGGTTGGCCTGGTAGTCCGACGGCGGCAGCCCGCCGAGGTGGGACTGGAACCCGACGCAGTCGATCGGCACGCCGCGGGCCTTGAAGTCCTTGACCATGTTGTAGACGCCGGTGCTCTTCGCGTTGATGCCGTCGGTGTTGTAGTCGTTGTAGCAGAGCTTGGCGCCCGGGTCGGCGGCCCGCGCGGTCTTGAACGCGACCTCGATCCAGTCGTTGCCGGTGCGCTGCAGGTTGGAGTCGCGGCGCCCGCCGCCCCCGCCGTCGGCGAACGCCTCGTTCACCACGTCCCACGCGTAGATCTTGCCCTTGTAGTGGGCCGCGACGGTGCTGACGTGGTTCATCATCGCGCTGCGCAGGGCGGAGCCGGACATGCTCTGCGCCCACCCGGGCTCCTGCTGGTACCACAGCAGCGCGTGCCCGCGCATCCGCTGCCCGTGGGCCTGGGCGTGCGACACGATCTGATCGGCCGAGGTGTAGCGGAACTGCCCCTGCGTCGGCTCGGTGGCGTCCCACTTCATCTCGTTCTCGGGCGTGATCATGTTGAACTCGCGGTCGAGGATGGTCGTGTACTGCGAGTTGCTGAGCTTCCCGGCGGCGACGGCGGTGCCGAAGTACCGCCCCTTCTCCGCGGCCGAGGCACCGAGCGTGGTCCCGGCCTCCGCTCCGGAGGCGAGCGCGACGGCGGCCCCGGCCGCGACGGCACTCACCGCGGCCAGCATGACGGCGAGGCGCACCGGCCTGCGTCGGGTGGTTCGGGTCATGAGGAGGTTCCCCTTCGAAGGGCACGGCCGGGGCGCATTGGCGGGCGCCGGAGCCGGACGAATGAGTTTCGCGAATGTTACCGCTCACTCGAAGCCGGTCAATGCGTCAGCAGGACGCCCGGACCGGCCGCCGATCCACGATCGCGGCGCATTTCGAGCGTGGAACCCCGGCCGAAGCGATTTCGCGAAAGGGGGTGCGGAGCTGAAACTTTCAGTTCGCGGCGGGCGGTGCGGTGCTGGCCCGCACGACGAGCGTGGCCGCCAGTTCGACCCGGTGCTGGGACGGCTTGTCGCCGGCGGCCAGGCTCAGCACGAGGCGGGCGGCGGCGGCGCCCAGCTCGGCGAACGGCTGGCGGACGGTGGTCATCGGCGGACCGGCCCACAGGCAGTGCTCGATGTCGTCGAAGCCCACGACGCTCAGGTCGCCGGGGATGCGCAGGTCGCGAAGCCGGGCCGCCTCGTAGACGCCCAGGGCCTGCAGGTCGTCGCCGCAGACCACGGCGGTCGGGCGGTCGGGGTGGCTCAGCACCTCCAGGGCCAGGTCGCGGCCGTCCTCGAAGGTGAAGACGCCGCTGCGGCGCAGGGTCTCGTCGTACGGGACCTCGGCGGCGTCGAGCGCGGCCCGGAAGCCGTCGAAGCGGGCCCGTGAGGAGAGGTCCTTCACCGGGCCGGTGATCACGGCGATGCGGTGGTGGCCCAGGTCCAGCAGGTGGCGGGTGGCGGCCAGGGCACCGCTCCAGTTGTTGCAGCCCACGGACGGTGTCCGGTGCTGGTCGACCACCGGGTCCAGGGTGACGACCGGGATGCCGCTGGCGTCGAGCAGCTCCAGGTGCTCGGTGGTGAAGCCGGCGAAGGCGGCCACGACACCGACGGGGCGGCGCAGCAGGAGCGGCTCGATCCACGACTGCCCGGCCGCGGCCCGGCGGCGGATGTCGGTGAGGCTCACGGTCAGGTCGCGGGTGGCGGCCACGTCCTCGATGCCTCGGACCACCTCGATCGCGATGGAGCCCAGCATGCCGGACATGAGCACCTCGATGCCCGCGGTCCCGGGCGGGCCGGACGGCCGGCGGTAGCCGTGCTCGCGCAGCAGCGTCTCGACCCGGCGCCGGGTGGACTCGCCGACGCCGGCCCGGCCGTTGAGCACCTTGGAGACCGTCGGCTGAGACACCCCGGCCAGCTGGGCGATCTCGGCCACGGACCGGTCACCGCGCCAGCGGCCGCGCACGGCCGGCAGCTGCCTGTCGATCACACGGCGGAGTTTACGGGAGCCGCCGCAGAAAGCGTTATGCCAGCACGCCGGCGAAGGTCGGGCCGGCCGGCCGCTCCCGTCGCCCGCACCCGCGGCCCACGCCCCCTCGACGACATTCGCGAATCGGCGGCGCCCGGGTCAGCCCAGCGCGGGCCGGACCCGGAAGGTGCTGCCGGTGTGGAACGCAACGGTGCCGTCGGACTGGCGGACCCACAGCTGGTCGCTCTCGCGGTGGATGAAGTAGCCGCGGTAGTTCGATGCTTCGAGCATGACGTCGCCGGTGCCGGTGCCGAGCGGGCAGAAGGTGGCGTCGCCGCGGAACAGCGGGGTGCCCTGGTCGCGGTCGAGGCGCAGCCGCCAGGACGCGTGGCGCAGGTACTGCCCGTCGGCCGCCCGGAACGAGTAGCAGTTCGCGTCGGCCAGGCCGGGCACCGCCGTGAACGTGGCCCGCTGCCGCGCGGGCGCGCTCGCCGGCGTGACCAGGATACCGAGCTGGCCGTCGGTGCCGAGGTATCGGCCGGGTGCGGCGACGAACTCCAGCGACACCGGCCCGGAGCGCAGCGACAGCGGAGGCGGTGGCGGGGCCGACGTCGACGGCCCCGCGGACCCGGGCGCCGAGGGCGTGGGCGCGGCCGCCGTCGGTGGCGGTGGTGGTGGCGGTGCGTCGGACGGCCAGACCGCGACGGTCACCGCGACCCCGGCGGCCAGCGACCCGGCGACGACGAGCTTCGCCACCGGCAGACCCGCCAACCAGCCGGCCTTCGCCGCGACGGCCGGGCCGGTCGCGGCGGTCGTGACGGCCGGCGGCGCAGCGGCACCGACCCCGGCGGTGACCGTGTCGCGCGCCCCGAACGCAGCAATGAGCGCGGCCGGCACCGGCAGCAGCGCAAACCCGGTGAGCAGCCGCTCGGTGTCGACCATCCCGTCGGCCGCGCGGGCGCAGGCCACGCACGACCGGGTGTGCCGGCTGATCCGCTTGCGCCACAGCGGCCCTGGAATCCCGTCCCAGTCCGCCACCACCGACTCCAGCCACGGACACCGCGGCCGCGCCTCCAACGCCGCCACGAGCAGCCGCGCCTGCTCCAGCCGCTCCCGCATCCGCTGAATCCGCACCCCCGCGTGCAGCACCCCCACACCCAGCGCCGACGCCACCTCACCCCGGTCGAGCTCGCCGCCGACCTCCAGCCACCACAGCGACCACAGCACCCGATCGTCCGCGTCCAGCCAGCCCACCGCCCGCCCGACCTGCCGCCGCTGCCCCGACAGCTCCACCCGCAGCACTGTCAGGTCCTCGAAATCATCCGCATCCGGCGCGTCGGCGAGCTCGTCCAACGCCACGCGCCGCCCGCTCGTGACCCGCTCCCGCTGCAGATACGTCCCGGCCTGACGCACCGCGATCGCCGCCAGCCACACCCGGAAACTCGACGGCTCCCGCAGCGCCGGCAACTGCCGCAGCGCCCGCAGCATCGTCTCCTGCACCACGTCGTCCACACCGCCGGGATGCCCGGCGAGGGCCCGCCGCACGATCGTGTACACCAACGGCAGATGCCCCGCCAGCAGATCGTCCCGGGCGCGCTCGTCTCCGGCCTTCGCCGCCGCGACCAGAGAAGCCTGGCCGATGTTCGTCATTGCCACGCGCCATCACCGTGCAAGTCGAGGGAGCCGGGTGTCCATCTCGGCACAGAGCCGCGGACGCTGTCAAGCACCCGGCTCCCCCGACCGCGCTGATCAGCGGCCGTAGCCCGCTGCGGTGATGTTGGCCTGGACGGCGTCCTCGGTGGCGTTCGTCGGATACCCGGAGGTCATGACGCCCTCGTAGAACGTGCCGGCGGAGCCGTGGCTGTTGTCGCCGCCGATGCCCAGAATGATCGCGCCTTCCTTCTTCATCGGGTTGTACCCGCTCACGTTGGGCCGCTTCCCGTCGTAGAACGTCGACAGGTTGCCGGACTGCGCGTTGCCGGCGCGGATGGCCCAGTGGTTCGACTCGCCCTTCACGATCGCGGTCAGGTAGCGGTAGTTGACCGTCGGGTCGTTGGCGTTGTAGCCCGCGTTGACGCCGGAGAAGAGCCCGTTCTCAAGGTCGGCCATGACCCACGGGCCGTTGCCGGTGCCGTAGCCCCAGACCTTGATGTTGCCGAAGTAGATGGCCTCCATGGTCCCGTTGCCGTTGTCACGGCTGTTCGTCTCCGCGTTGCCGTAGTCGAAGCAGCAGCCGCCGTTGTAGTGGGTGCCGTCGAAGATGGCGTACATGCCCTCGGCCGCGTCGCCCTTCGCGACACCGTTCGTGCTGTTGTTGCGGTAGCCGGTCCCGGCCGCCACGTAGACGCCGTAGGCCTTGTGCCCGGCCACGGTGATCGGGGCGGCGGTCGCGTTGGCGAGGTTGTCGTAGCCGCCCGCGGCCGGCCCCTGGAACCCACCGGGCGGGGCCTGGGTCAGCCGGTTGTTGCGGCCGGACTGGTCATAGATGATCGTGATCAGGCACGTCGTGTTGGCACAGAACGTGTCCTGGGCCGCCGCGTTCGCGTAGCCGCCCGCGCTGAGCACGCCGATGTCCCGGGTGGTGTTGTCGGAGGACCGGCGGACCTGGTACAGCGCGCCGTTGTAGGCGCTGTAGAGCGCGCGGGTGGTGCTGTGCGCCGCCACGCACGGGGTGCCGCCCGACGCGTAGATGTCGCACGGTCCCCGGCCCGGCGGCGGGTTCGAGGGGCCGGCCGACGACGGGACGGCCGAGGACGGGACGTCGTTCGTCGTGCTCGGGGCGCCGGTGCAGGTGAAGCCGTTGAGCGCGAAGGTGGCGGGTGTGGGGTTGCTGCCGGTGTAGCTGCCGTTGAAGCCGAAGCTGGTGGTGGCGCCGGTGGCGATTGTCGCGTTGTACGAGGCGTTGGTGACCGTCACCGCTCCCCCGGACTGCGAGGCGGTGCCGTTCCACAGCTGGGTGATGGTCTGACCGGCGGTGAACGTCCAGGTCAGCTGCCAGCCGTTGACCGGGTCGCCGAGGTTCGTGACGTCGACGTTCGCGCCGAAGCCACCGGGCCAGGAGTTGGTGACGGTGTACGTCACCCGGCAGCCGCTCGTCGCGGCCGATGCGAGGTTGGTGGCGGCCACGCCGACGGCGGCCGCGGCGACGGTCAGCGCCACCACCGCCGACAGCCGATGCACAGGCTTCATGCGTCCTCCCGAATGGGCACGTGAGCGCTAACAGCGCCGCGCCGACGGTGGCAGAGTTCCGGTGCCGCTTCAAGCGCCGATCGACATCGACGCTGGCCACTGCCGCCGGTGATGTGTAACTTTCGTCGCCGACCTCCGCGGCCCGGACCGGATAACGGGTTTGCCGATGTGATCGTTCACAGCCGCGGACCGGAAAAGCCGCCGGCGGGTGGGCCCACCGGCGGCTCTTCGATCGACGGGCGATCAGTAGGTGACGGTGAACGGCACCCCGATCTGGATCTTCGATTCGGCGCCGGCCAGTTCGATGCCGGTGACGCCCGGGACGGCCGCGCCGCCCGGCACGCTGAACGACGCCGCCGACACGATGCCGCGGGCGTCGGCCTTGACGGTCACCGCGGACAGGCCGCCGAAGGTGATCGTGACGGCCTCGTTCGGCTTGAAGCCGGAGGCGTCCAGGACCAGCGCGGTGCCCCGCCCGCCCTCCGTGGCCGACAGGGTGACCTGCGGCTTCGGGCCGCTGACGGTGACCGGCGCGGTCAGCTCGACGGTGGCCGTCGCCGGAACCTGCGAGGATGCGCCCTCGGCGGTCACCGCGACGAGCCCGGACGGCGGTGCGGCGAGCGAGGTGTGCACCGCGCCGGCCGCCGTCGCCTGCACGCGCACGTCCTCGGCGCCGAGCCGGACCGTCACCTGCTCGCCGGCGTTGAAGCCGGTGCCGTCGACGGTGACCGACGCGCCGCCCGAGCGGGCGGCCGAGATCGTCGGCTGCCGGCCGCCGGCACTCACCGTCACGGTGAACGCCTGCGTGCCGCTCGACCGGCCGTCCCACACGGTGACGTGCGCGACGAAGGCGCCCTTGCCCGCATACGTGTGCTGCGCGGTTATCGCACCGCCCGCGCCGACGGTGGCGTCCTGCGGGGCCGTGCCGTCACCCCACTGGACGCGGGCGTGGTAACCGGTCGCGTCAGGGACGCCGCCGGTGACAGTGCCGAGCGCCGCCGAGAGCGGCTGACCCACGGTGGCCGTCTGGTTCTTGGCGGCGGTGAGCGCCAGCGCCGGCGGCGGGGTGCCGTCGTCGGCGATGGCGAACACGTGGATCCGGCCCGCGGAGCCGGGGTCGCCGGACTGCGTGGGCAGGGTCACCGAGACGAGCGTCCTGCCCGCCGGGATCTGGTACGGCGCGGTGGCGAACAGGAACGGCTGCGCACTGTCGCGGCCCGTGCCGAGCAGGCGGTAGCCGGTCCGGGCGACCACGATGTTGCCGTAGGACGGCGCCCCGTTCGGGTTTCCGCCGAGCGTCCAGTCGCTGAACTGGATCGGGATGCTCGCCGTGGTGCCGTCGCTGAACGTCGCCGTGCCGGTCGTGCTCTGGCCGCCCTGCGTGCCGGCGCCGATGAACGAGATGCTCGTCGCGTCGGAGGGCAGCCCCAGGGCTATCGTCCGGCCGTTGCCGGTGGCGTTGTCCGGCTGACCGGCGGGCGTGGCCGGCAGCGTGAAGTGCAGCGCGGTGCCGGGGACGTCGTGCGAGTCGCCCTGGGTGACGCCGCCGCCCGTGAGCGCGGCCCGGGAGTACGCCCAGTGCTTGGCGTCGCAGTCGGCCGCGAGGACGCCCTCGTCGCCGATGCAGACGCTGTCGAACGCGGCCCGCAGACCCGAGGCCGGCGAGTAGCCGACGTCGACGCCGACCGTCGCGGTGTCCTGGCTGTCGCCGTCGGCCACCGTGACCGACGCCTGGTAGTAGCCCGGCTGGGCGTAGGTGTGCGAACCGCCGATGTTGTACACCGCCCGCGAGCTCAGGGTGACGGTGCCGGTCGACACCGGCGTCCCGTCGCCCCAGTCGACGCTCGCCTGGTATGCCGTCGCGGTGCCGCCCGTGACAGTCGCCAGGGGCACCGAGACCGCGACGCCGGACGTGGCCGGCACGTCGGCCGCCGGGGTCACGGTGACGTCACCGCCGCCGAGTGCGACGTCGCCGCCGCGCAGCAGCTCGATCTCGGCCAGGTTCGTCTGCGCCGCCCCGGCCGTCCTCGTGACGACCAGCCGGAACTGGGTGAACTTCCCGGGGTGGCTGACCTGGAACGGCCGGGTCTGGTTGCGCCAGGTGAACACCTCGTCCTTGCGGGAGTCCACGGTGGTCCAGCTGACGCCGTCCCGGGAGCCCTGGAGCTTCCAGTCGGCCGGGTCGCCGGGGTTGGCGCCCGAGGTGATGGTGTACCAGGTCGGCTTCTGCTTGCCGCCGCGGTACGCCCAGGTGATCTGCGGCGTCGCGGAGGCGAACGTCATCTGCGTGGCCGACGTGTCGTCGAACAGCTTCGCCGCGTCCTGCCCTCCCGCCGGGCCGCCGGTCGCGGTCGCGGTGCCCAGGCCGGGGCCGGTGGTGTCCTGCAGCGGCTGGGGTACGTCGTCGCCCTTGGTGAGCGACGGCGGGGCGTCGTGCTCGCCGGTGCCCCAGGTCGACGGCCGCGCGCCCATGTCGAAGTCGATGGTGCCGCCGCGGGCCAGGACGGCCGAGTCGATGGAAACGTCCTTGAGCTTCTTACCGTTGACCTTGACGCCCTGCACGTAGACGTTCTTGAGGCTGTTGTTCGGGGCGTTGACGACAATGTCGCCGCTCTTGCGGTGCACGGTCATCCGGGTGAACTGCGGCGAGCCGATCGCCCAGTTGGACGAGCCGGCCTGCAGCGGGTACAGGCCGAGCGAGCTCAGCACGTACCACGACGACATCTCGCCGTTGTCCTCGTCGCCGAGGTAACCCTGGCCGATCTCGCTGCCGACGTAGAGCCGCTGCAGCAGCTCCCGCACGATCGCCTGCGTCTTGGCCGGGGCGCCGGCGTAGTCGTACATGTAGGGGATGTGGTGCGACGGCTGGTTGCTCATGCCGAGATGGCCCATGCGGACCGCCCGCGCCTCGAGCATCTCGTGGATGGTGCCGCCGTAGCCGCCCGGGTGGTCGGCCTTCTCCGGCGTGGCGAAGAACTCGTCGAGCTTGCGCTCCAGTCCGTCCGGCCCGCCGTACAGGTTGGCCAGTCCCCGCCCGTCCTGCTGGGCGGTGAAGGCGAAGTTCCAGCCGTCGGTCTCGGTGTAGACGCCGCCCCAGTCCAGCGGGTTGCCGTTGAGGAAGTTGCCCGCGGCGTCGCGGCCCTGGAAGAACTTGCTGGCCGGGTCGAAGAGGTTGACGTAGTTGCGGGCCCGCTGCAGGAAGTACTCCGACTCCTCCTTGAGCCGGTCCCGGTCGGCCTTCGGCGTCTTCGGGTCCTTGGCCAGCGCCGCGGCCATGTTGCCGATGCCGTAGTCGTTGATGTACCCCTCCAGCGCCCACGACACCGACTCGCTGGTGGAGGTGGGCGTGTAGCCCAGGAACTGTGACGTCTGGATGCCCTTGCGCCCGACGCCGCTGGAGGTGGACACCACCGTCGCGTCCCGGACCGCCGCGTTGTACGCGCTCATCGCGTCCGGCAGGGCGACACCGTTGAGGTACGCCTCGGCCAGGGCGACGTCCGCGCTGGTGCCGGTCATCAGGTCGGCGTAGCCCGGCGAGGACCAGCGGGCGATCCAGCCGCCGTCGCGGTACTGCTGCACGAACCCGTCGGCGATCTTCGCGGCCACGTCCGGGTAGAGCAGCGTGTAGGCGGGCCAGACGGTGCGGTACGTGTCCCAGAACCCGTTGTTGACGTAGATGAGCCCGTCGACGAGCTTGGCCCCGGTGTTCGTCGCGGTCGACGTGCCGGTCGGCGCCGAGACCGGGCTGGCGTACTGCCAGTGCGGCGCGGCGGCGGTGCCGGTGTTCTCCGACTGCGAGTTCGGGTACAGGTTCAGCCGGTACAGGTTGGAGTACAGCGTGACCAGCTGCGTCTCGCTCGCCCCGCGGACCTCGATCCGGCCGAGGCGGTCGTTCCACGCCGCGGTCGCGGCCGCGTGGACCTGCTCGAAGCTGCGGCCGGTGACCTCCAGGGCGAGGTTCTTGCGGGCCTGGTCCAGCGAGATGAACGAGGTCGCGATCCGCAGCGTCACGGTGGCGTCGGCCGAGGTGTCGAACGTGGCCGAGGTCGGCGTCGCGGCGGTCGGGGCGCGGTCGAAGGTACCGGCGACGAACATGCGGCTCCGGCCGGCGGACAGGCCGCTGCCGTTGTCGACCCAGCCGGTGACGGTGCCGTCGGTGCCGATGGTGAAGGAGCCGTTGTAGAACACCAGGCTGCCGCCGGCCTGCCCGGCCGGGAAGGTGAACTGCATGATGCCGCCGTGGTCGGTCGGCGACAGCTGCATCGTCAGGCCGTTGCCGGTCCTGACCCGGTAGAGGTCGGGCCGCGCGGTCTCGTCGGCGTGGCTGAACGACAGGGCCCGGCTCGCCGGGTCGCCGGTGAGGTTGCCGCCGGCCGTCACGGGCATGACCGACATCTGGTTGCGGTCGCCCATCCACGGGCTCGGCTCGTGCGAGATCGCCAGGCCCTGCAGGGTGGGCAGGTTCGCGCCGTTGTTGGCCCGCTGATACTCGTACTCCCACGAGTCCGACGTGGCGTTGGTGACCGGCGTGAAGAAGTTGAAGCCGTTCGGGACGGCGGCGATCGGCAGGTTGTTGCCGCGCGAGAACGAGCCGGAGGCGTTGGTGCCGCGCCGGGTGTCGACGTAGTCGGTCCGGCTCGCGCCGTCGATGGCGGCCGGCGTGCCGGTCACGGTGACGTCGTCGAGCCAGCCCTGGAACCGGGTCGCCGCGACGGCCTGCGGGTCGTCGTAGGCCAGCAGGATGCGGTCGATGGTCTTGCCGCTCGCGACCGCGCCGATGTCGGACTGCACGGCGTTCCACTGGTCGGCGTAGAGCACCTTGGAGGCGCCCTGGCCAGCCGCGGTGAGCGGGTATCCGTGCTGATCGACAGGCGAGCGCCCGCTGAGGTAGGTGCCGTCGGTGAAGTGCAGGTCGACGGCGGCGTAGGTGGACGGGTACTGCGCGTCCTGCCCGGTGTACTCCGGGAAGATCCGGTAGGACAGCCGCGACTTCGGCCCGACCGGGATGTTCACGTCGAAGAGCCGGTTGGTCGCGAACGAGCGGCCGTCGTGCTCCGCCCCGCCGGAGTAGCGCAGGGCGGCCAGGCCGGAAAAGCCCGCATTGGGCTTCATGTTGTACCCGCTGACGGGCCCGGCCCCGGAGACGCTGACCATCGGCGTGGCCGGCGGGCGGGTGTCGGTGCCGTCGCTGATGTCCCAGTCGGCCAGCTGGACGAGCGAGTCACCCGAGTTGGCGGTGACGTTCAGCCGATACCAGCTGTAGGCCGTGGTGTTCGCGAAGCTGTAGGTGTTTGTCGCGAACCGGCCGCTGAACGTCTGGCCCGTGCGCCGGTCCAGGTCGGTCCACTGGCTGCCGTCGTTGGACCCCTGGACCGTGAAGTCCTTCGGGTCGCGGCTCGATGCGTCGTTGGCCGAGGTCAGCGAATACTTCACAGCCGTCGCCGGGGCCTTGAGCCGGTAGGCGGCCCAGCCGGTCGGGCTGAAGGCCAGCCACTTCGTCGACGGGTTGCCGTCGGCCAGCCGGGCCGCGACCTCGTTCGGCGGGTTCTCGGCGCTGGCGCTGACCGCGGCGACCTGGGCGAGCAGGCTGCCGGGCAGGCCGTTGGGGCTCGATCCGGAGAGGTTGCCCTGGATCGGCCGGCCGCTCGCGTCGGTCTCGGCAGTGGTGGCGGCCGGCTGCGGATCGGTGGACTCGAAGGAGGAGACGAAGTCGCCGGGCGGGGCGGCCGCGCTCGCCGGTTCGGCGGCGACGAGCAGGCCGATGGGCAGCAGTAGCGCGGCCGCCAGCGAGGGCACCGCTAGCTTTCTCATGCGGGAACTCTCCTGAGGGGTCAGGGTTTTGGCGAGGGTCAGCCTGTCTCCCGTGTGACAACGTTGTCAATATCCACGCGTGTAGCTACCGATTTTCTGGCAACGTTGTCACAGGTGGGCGCCGGGCCGTTATCGTCTGTCGCGTGACGAGCGAGCCGGGCCGCACCAGGCGACCCACGATGGCGGACGTGGCCGCCCGGGCCGGGGTGAGCCTGAAGACCGTGTCGCGGGTCGTGAACGACGCGCCCTACGTCCAGCCCGAGCTGGCCGAGCGGGTCCTCGCCGCCGTAGCCGAGCTGGGCTTCCGGCGCAACCACCTGGCCAGCTCTCTGCGCTCGGGGCAGGCCACGGCCACCATCGGCCTGCTGATCGAGGAGATCGCCAACCCGTTCTACGCCACCATCGCGGGCACGGCGGCCGAGATCGCCCGGCAGCGCGACACCATGCTCATCATCGCCAGCTCCGAGGAGGACCCGGTCCGCGAGCAGCAGCTGCTGCGCGACCTGTGCGCCCGCCGGGTCGACGGCCTGCTCATCGTGCCGGCCGGTAGCCCCGGAGGGTCGGACCACTCGTTCCTGCGGGCCGAGGTCGAGCTCGGCACGCCGGCGGTCTTCCTCGACCGGCCGGCCGGCAACCTGCGGGCCGACACGGTGCTGCTGGACAACCGCGGCGGCGCCCGCGAGGGGGTCCGTGGCCTGGTCGCGGCCGGCCACCGGCGCATCGCCGTCCTGCTCGACTCCATAGGCGTCCACACCATGCGCGAGCGGCTCGACGGCGCCCAGGACGCCCTGGTCGAGGCGGGCGCGCCCTATGACGAGCGGCTGGTCCGCGACGGGGTCCGCGACCCGGCGGCGGCCGGCCGGGTGGTGGCCGAGCTGCTCGAGCGGCCGGACCCGCCGACGGCCTTCTTCAGCCTCAACAACCGGATCACGCTCGGTGTCGTCGAGGAGCTCTACCGCCGCAGAAGCGACGCCGCCCTGCTCGCGTTCGACGACTTCGAGCTGGCCCGGCTGGTGCCGTACCCCCTGACCGTCATCGCCTACGACACCCGGGCCATGGCCCGCACCGCCACCGAGCTGCTCTTCCGCCGCATCGACGGCGACCGCTCCTGGCCGCGCACCGTCACCCTGCCCACCGAGCTGGTCGAGCGCGGCCTGCGGTGATGCGTATAGGCGCCCCGTGTCGCCGATACGCATCACCGGCGGCCTCCGCTATCTGCCGTACAGCGCGGCCGGCGCCTCGATCACCTTCGAGCCGCTCGGCTTGGTGAGGGTCAGCGCCGCCCCGAAGTCCGAGAACGTGACGTCGTATTCGCCGTCCTTGCCCTCGTCGATGGCGGGCAGTGTGGCCTTGAACCCGGTCAGGTAGCCCTGCGCATCGACGGTCGCGGTGAACCTCACCGCGACCGCCTTCGCGGCCGCGGCCGCCACGACGAAGTCGAGGAACTTCTTCGAGCCGGCCGTGGTGCTCCTGGCCTTCGTCAGGTCGAGCGTGCCCGCGAACGAGCCGGGCCCGGTCGCCGTGGCGTCCGTGACCCCGCTCAGCATCGTCAGCGGGGCCAGGAGGTCGGTGAACATGACGATCGGGCTCTTCGCGTCGATCTTCGTGATCTTCAGGTGCATCGTCTTGCCGTTGAAGTCGCTCAGCCCGGCGAGGTAGAGGTCGTCGGCGGTCACGGTGACGGTCATGCGATCGGCGCCGGCCGTCTGCGCGATCGACCCGATCCCGTGCGGGGCGTCGTAGCTGCCGGCCACGTTCTCCTCGGCCGTGTCGCCGGCGAGCGTCAGCTTCAGGCTGACCCCGGTGGTCTTGGTGACGGCGGCGGCCAGCACCTCGGTGGGCTTCGGGCCCGTGGGCGCCGCCGGCGAGACGTCGGCCGCCCCGGGTCCGCCGGCCGGGCCGGCCGCACCGCAGCCGGCCGCCGAGGCGACAAGGGTGATGCCGAGTGCCGCGGCGACGATGAATCTGGACAGCATGGGTCCCTCTCATGGTGAGCGTGGTGGGGAGTCGCGGCCGGCCCACCTGACGGGGAAGGGCCGCCCGACCAGCATGGGAGCCCCCACTGCCGATCGGCTGCCGTCTCACTGCCGGGCGCTGCCTTCGCGCTGCCGCCGGGCCGTAGACTCTGCGCGGCGCGCCGCCGGTGGGGCCGGTCGGGCAGGTCAGGAGGTCGAGGTGCTCGCAACGCCGGACGGGCCGGAGCTGCCGCGCTTCGAGCTGCTCGGCCCAGTCCGCGCCTGGCAGGGCGAGACCGAGCTCGACCTCGGGCCGGCCAAGCAGCGCGCGGTGCTGACCACGCTGCTGATCCACGCCAACCGGCCGGTCCCGACGGAGCGGATCGTGGACGCGGTCTGGCAGGCCGACCCGCCGGAGAACGGCGCGAACGTGGTGCAGAAGTACGTCGCCGGGCTGCGGCGGGTGCTGGAGCCCGGCCGGTCGCCGCGCACCCCGGGCAGCCTGCTCACACTCACCGACGCCGGCTACCAGCTCTCGGTTGGCCCGGACCGGCTGGACGCCGAGCTGTTCCAGCAGTACGTGCAGCGGGCGCGGGCGGCCCAGACGGCGGGCCGGCCGGGCGACGCCAGCCGGCTGCTGGAGCAGGCGCTGGGACTCTGGCGCGGCCCCGCGCTCGCCGGACTGACCGGCGCGCTGTTCGACGCGGCCCGCGACCGCCTGACCGAGAGCCGGGCCGCCGCGCTGGAGCACTGGGCCGCGCTGGAGCTGCTCCTCGGCCACCAGATCCAGCTCGCACCGCGCCTGGCCGAGCTGGTCGCCGAGTTTCCGCTGCGCGAGGAGCTGCGCTACATCCAGATGCTGGCGCTGTACCGGTGCGGCCGGCAGCCGGAGGCCCTGGCCGTGTTCCGCGACGCCCGCCGGCTGCTCGCCGAGGAGTTCGGCGTCGAGCCCAGCGAGCGGCTGCAGGAGCTGCACCGCGGGATCCTGCGGGCCGACCCCGCGCTGGTCCCGCCGCGCCCGCCGTGGCCGCCGGCCCCGGTGGCCTACCCCCAGGCCCCGGTCGCGTACCCGCAGGCGCCGGTCGCCTACCCGCAGGCCCCGTATCCGCCGCCACCTGTGCCGCTCGTCGTGCCGCTCGCCGTGGCGACGCCGACGACCGGACCGCCCGGGCTCATCCCGCTGTGGCTCAAGCGCACGGCCGCGATCGCCGTGCCGCTGCTGACGTTCGGGCTGACCAGCTGGGCGGTCGTCGGCTTCGTCGCCGTGCGCCACCGCAGCCGGGGCCTGGGCTTCGTCGCGGCCGGGCTCCTGGGGCTGCTGATCTTCTTCTGCGTGGGCATGGAGCTGGACGGCCCGGGCGAGGAGGCGGGCACGTGGGCGGGCTTCGCGGTGCTCGCGCTCCTGCTGGCCATGCTGGGCGGTGCCACGGCGGGCGCGCTCATCCGCCCCCGGCCGACCGGCCCCACCTGGGAGGCGTCGGCCGTGTTCGCCATGGGCCAGCGCATCCGGCGCGACCAGGCCCGGCAGCTCGTCAAGCATCACCCGGCCATCGCGCGGGAGCTGCAGATCGGGCGGCCCGACCTGCCCCGGACGTTCGATGACGGCGGCCTCGTCGACGTCAACACGGCTCCGGAGATCGTCATCGCGTCGCTGCCCGGGATCGGGCCCGACGTCGCCCGCCGCATCCTCGCCGACCGTTACGACCGCGGCGGGGTCACCTCGGTCGACGAGCTGGTCGCCCGCAACCTTCTGCCCCGGCCGGTGGCCCGGGCGCTGGAGGAGACGCTCGTCGCGGTGCCGCCGCCGCTCACCAGTCGGCCGGATTCGACCGGTTGAGGATGTGCACGCCCGCGGCGAAGCGGAGCAGGTCGGCGTCGGAGATGGTGCGGCCGGCCGCGACGCTGACGCGGAGGGTGGCGCTCCAGTCGGTGACGTCCACGTCGAGCGTCACCCCGTGCGCGTCCCGGGTCAGCTGCGCCTTGTAGCTGCCGACGGTCTGGTTGGCGGCGGTGAGGGCCCGGCGCTTGTACAGCACCACGCGGAACCCGGCGCCGAAGCCGATGGTGGACTCGCTCACCGTGTCGGTGGCGAGGCCGGACGGGCTGAGGTCCAGGGTGAACGGCGGGGCCACCGGGATCGACGCCGGGGTCAGCGCGTTGGCCAGGGCCACCACCTGCTGCGGTGTGTACGTGTCGTCGGTGGCGAGCGCTATCCAGCGGGTCGTGGACTCCGGCCAGTACAGGATGAGCTGCTTTGCCGGTTTGACGTCGACGGTGCGCAGCGTCCCGCCGTGTCCGCGGACCGTCTGCGGCGCCTCGGTGGCCGCCCCGGTGAACGCCGGCTTGCGGCTCGACACGGTCACCGTCGTGTCGGAGTGGTGACGGATGTCGATCGCCTCGAAGAAGGCGACGAGGTTGCCGCTGTCCATCGACGCCACGGGGGCCTTCATGCCGTCGGTCGCCGGCAGCGTGTAGGGGAACGTCGGCGCGGTGTAGCCGGGCACCAGGCTCAGCGCCGGCGGTGACGAGGCCGGGGCGCTCGTGGACGCCGGGGCGGACGCCGCCGGCGAGGGTGACGCGACGGAGGCCGACTGCGTCGGCACGGCCTCCAGCGGCGGCGGCGCGGAGGCGTCCGGGCGGGTGCCGAGCACGACGGCCGCGGGCACACCGATGGCCAGGACGGCGGCCCCCGCGGCCAGGGTGGTCGCGATCCGGCGGCGGCGGTAGCGGCGGGCCCGGCCGTGCACCCCGCTCAGCAGGCCGCTGTCGGACGGTGCCCGCTCGGCCGCGCCGTGCAGCGTCTGCGCCAGTAACCGGTCCAGCTCATCCATCGCCGCGCACCTCCCCCAGCATCGTCCGCATCCGCGCGAGCGCCCGCGCCGCCTGTGACCGTACGGTCGTCTCCCGGCAGTCCAGCAGAGCCGCGATGTCCGCGTCCGGCAGATCGCAGTAGAACCGCAGGACGAGTACGGCCCGCTGGGCCCGGGGCAGCCCGGCCAGCAGCTGCCACATCTGGTCGCGGGCGAGCACTCGCTGCTGCGGTTCCTCGAAACCCGGCGGCTCCGGTACCTCCGCCACGACCGCCTCCCCCGCCGAGCGCCGCCGGCGCCAGGAGAGGAACTGGCGCACGACAGCGGTCCGCACGTACGCCTCGGGGCTGTCCATCACCGTGACCCGCGCCCAGCGCGGGTGCATGCGGGCGAGCACCTCCTGCACGATGTCCTCGGCGAGGTGCGCGTCGCCGCAGAGCACGTAGGCGAAGCGCAGCAGCGCACCGCCCCGGCTGCGCACGAAGTCGTCGAAGCCCTCCGGCCGGCGCGTCGCCGCACCGGCCGGAGCGAGATCAGAGCCCATCGTCGCCTTGTATAGCGCGCTCAACAACTCTTGAACACGTAGGAGCCCGAGCCCGGCGTCGTGACGTCGACGTCCCGCAGCACGATCGACAGCGTGCTGCCGTAGCTGTTGCACGCCTTGGTGAACTGGCTCTGGCTGTACTCGATGACGATGACGTTGTTCCCGTACACCGCGGTGTAGTCCCCGCACTCGTTGTAGTCGGCGCACTCCTCGGCCACGGCGAAGTCGAAGCCGATCTGGCGGGCACTCGCCGCACCGAGGTCGGCGGTGTTCTTCTGCCCGATGGCCAGCCCCTTGCCGTGCGCGTAGGCGGCCAGCGACTGCGCGTAGGCGATGGCCTGAGCCTTGGTCAGCAGGCCGCCGGAGCGGGTCCACGAGTCCAGGTTGTCCGGCTCGACGCCCTTGAAGCCCTTGGCGGCGCAGCCGTCGATCCAGCCGCCGACGATCGCGGTGAGCCCGGCCCGCTTCTGCGCGGTCGAGAAGTCCAGCAGGATCTCGTTCCAGTCCTTGTCCACGACGAGGTTGCCCTTGGCGTCGTGCAGCAGCAGGTCCGGGTGGTTGGTCTTCCACCAGCTGTTGGCGTCGGTCTGGGCCTGGAACGCGTTGACGTAGCAGATGTTGTACAGCCCGGCGGCCGGACCGGCGTCATGGTCGCGGCTGACCACCTTGACCCCCGCGGGCGGCGTGTACGGCCCACCGATCTGGTAGTCGAACGAGGCGTTGGCGGGGGGCGGGGCGACGGTACCGCCGGTTGTCGACGTCGACGTGGGTGCCGGCGATGTCGATGTCGATGCCGACGCCGTCGACGTCGCCGACGGCTTCGTCGATGCGCTCGGAGACGGGCTCGTCGGCGGCTTGACCGACGCGCTGGCCGTGGGCTTGGGCTTCGGCTTGCCCCCGCCCCACCAGTGCCCGCGGGTGCTCGCGTCGGCGGTCCCGATCCCGGCGCCGACGGCGATGGCCACCGCGGCCGTCACCGCCAGGCCGAGCATGATGCGGCTGCGCTTTCCCGGAAACGGCATGCAACGACTCCTCGGCGTTCGAAGCGTGGGGGTTGGCTCCGCTTCCTGAACGCGGTGACCCGGGCCGCCTGCTGCCGGGAAATCAGAACTTCTTTCAGCTATGAGCCCGTCACGGACCGTGCCCCGGTCGGCGGTGGGCCGCGAGGCGATCGTCGATCTGGGCGGCGACGCACCGTCGCGGGCCTGGCCAGGAGGTGTTGCGCGAAGCGGATCACTCGGGGGTATGGTGTTGCCCGCAGCATCCGGATGATTTCGTAGCGTGCGCGGCGGAGGTGGGAGCATGCCGGTCACCGGTCAGCGGGTCGTTCGGCGCGCGCTGGGGCGGAGGCTGACGCGGCTACGGGTGGCCACCGGCAAGAGCCGGCGCGAGGTGGCGGAGGCGAAGCTCGGCATCTCCGAGCCGACGCTGCACCGGATCGAGACGGGCAAGGTGCCGGTGACGGTGGCCAACGTCCGGGCGCTGTGCTGGCTCTACGGTGTCGACGAGAGCATCACCGACGCGCTGTCCGACCTGGCCCTGGGCACCTCCCAGGAGGAGTGGTGGGACGCCAACCCGGTGATCCCGGACTGGTTCAAGCTCTACGTCGGGCTCGAGGCCAGCGCGCGGCGCATCTGCACCTATGAGGGTGAGGTCGTCCCGGGCGAGTTACAGACGGAGCAGTACGCGCGGGCCGTCTACAGCGGCGAGCAGGCCGTCGAGGCCGAGGCGGCCGACCGGCACGTGAAGCTGCGGATGCAGCGCCAGTCGGCGCTCATGGCCCGCGACCCCCGGCCCCGCCTGGTGACGGTGCTCGGCGAGGGCGTGCTCTGCCGGCAGGTCGGCGGCCCCGAGGTGCTGGCCGGGCAGATCGAGCGGCTGCGCGAGGTCGCCGAGCAGGACAACGTCGACGTGCTGGTGCTGCCCTGGACGGCGGGCGCTCACGCGGCGATGGCCGGCGCGTTTCGCATCATGGACTTCGAGGACCCGGAGGACCCGGATGTGGTCTACCTCGAATCGCACCTGGGCGCGCTGTACCTCGAGGAGGCGGCCGAGGTGGAGGAGTACCGGCGGATCTTCGAACTGATCTGCGCGGCCGCGGTCCCGATCGCGGACTACCGATGAGCATCACGACGGCACGGCGACCGGACGGGCGGCGACAAGCGGCATGAACGACAACTCGCGGACCACCGGCAAGCCGGCCACGGCCGCCCGGATGTACGACTACTACCTCGGCGGCATCCACAACTTCGAGGCCGATCGCGCGGCGGCCGACATGGTCATGGCGCAGTTCCCATTCATCCGGGACGCGGCCCGGGCCAACCGCGCGTTCGTGGCCAACGCGGTGCGGTACGTCGCGGAGGCGGGTGTCCGGCAGTTCCTCGACCTCGGCTCCGGTATCCCGACCGTCGACAACGTGCACAGCATCGTGCGCCGCGCGCAGCCGGGCGCCCGGGTCGTCTACGTCGACATCGACCCGGACGCGGTCGCCGAGAGCATGGACATCCTCAGCGGCGACCAGGACGCGGTCGCGGTGCGCGGCGACGTGCAGGACCCGCCGGCCGTCCTCAACCACCCCGACGTGCGCCGGATTCTCGACTTCGGCCGCCCCATCGGATTGGTGGTCGCCGCTGTCCTGCATTTCCTGCCCGACCACCGGGCGGCCGAGCGGATTCTCGCGGAGTACGTCGCGGCACTGCCCCCGGGCAGCCATGTCGTCGTGTCGCACTCGGCCAAGGAAAGTTTCGACCTCGTCGACCGGAGCACCGTCACGGAAAACGTCTACCAGCGACGGACGTCGACGCCCGGCACGGTGCGCACCCGCGCGGAGGTCGAGCGGCTGTTCGCCGGCCTCGAGATGGTCGAGCCCGGGGTGGTGTGGGCGCAGCAGTGGCAGGCTGGGACCGCTGTCACCGATCCGGCGCCGCCGGGGCTGGGCGGCGTCTGGGCCGGCGTCGGCCGGCTCACCTGAGCAGCTGGTCGAACTCGCCCTTCTTCGCGCCGTCGAGGAACGAGTCCCACTCCTCGAGGGTGAACAGCACCGTGCTCTCCTCCGGCCGCTTGCTGTTGCGCACCTCGATCTGACCCGCGTGGCGGCGGGCCTCGACGCAGCTGCCGCCGTTCCCGGTCGACCGGCTGGACATGATCCACTCGCTATCGGCATACATCGTGCAGATTCTCCTCGGTCAGTGGCGCGTCTCCGCACCGGCGACGCTTCTTAACGCCCAGTGATGTCAATTGGCGTCCGTAGATACCAAATCGGACATATATGGATCAAAACGCTCGATGTTCGGGCCTCTTTTCTTTCGTGGTGAAATTTTTGCGTACCGAGGGTAATTGATCAAGCGTTCGCGCCAAGATGTCACCTGGAAGTCTCTCTTTATGAAATCTTGCACGGCGGAAGATCCGGAGCCATGATGGTGTTCGTGATCCGGCACAGGTCGTCGGGGCCCTTCCGTGTCGTTCGGGACGACTGAGGCTGCGGTAAGGGGGACACCGGTGGACATCCTCAGCAACACGGTCTTCGCCGCTGCCGCCGCGGAGCACGATCAGACCCAGTCGGAGCTTGCCGCATTACGGGCCCAGGTGGCCTCGCTCCAGTCCGAGCGGGCCGCCCTGTGGTGGGACATCAACCACGACGACCTCACCGGCCTGGCCAACCGCCGCCTGCTCGTCAACGTCGGCCCGACGCTGCTCAACAGCGCCCGCCGGTGCGCTGTCGCGGTCCTGGACCTCAACGGCTTCAAGCCCATCAACGACCAGTACGGCCACGCGGTGGGCGACGAGGTCCTGCGCACGGTCGCCGGCCGCCTCTCCCGAAGCGTCGGCGACGACCTGGCCGTCCGCCTGAGCGGTGACGAGTTCGCCGCCATCCTCACCGAGACCTCCCGCCCCGGCCACGGCGGCGACTGGTCGTCCCGCGTCGCCGCCATCGCCACCGCGATCGCCGAGCCGATGCTCGTCGACGGCCACGAGCTGAGGGTGACCGCCTCCATCGGCGTGGCCACCACCAACGACGGCCCGGCGCCGATAGCCGAACTTCTGCGCCGCGCCGACCTGGCCATGTACCGCGCCAAGGCCGATCGGTACTGCTCCAACGTCGTGTGGGACTGACACCTACCCTCGCACCGCCATGCACAACCATCGACGCCGCGGCGGCGCCGCCCGAGACGCCCGCCCTGGCCGTGCGCCGGGGCCCGCCGCAGCGAGGACCGCGCCCGTCGGCCCCGCGAGCTGATCAGCCCGTGGCGACAGGCCCGGCCGACACCGCGAACACGCCGGATGAGGCGTCGAGCCGGGCCGGAGCACCGAGCGGCAGCGACAGGTTCACCGGCCCGTGGCCGCTGCCCACCCCGAACCCGACGGGCACGCCGAGCGGCCCGACGACGTCCGTTATCACTGCCCTGATGTCGTTGTACGCGTCCACGCACTCATGCATCCGCCCGAACACGAGACCGGCGACCCCGTCGAGCGCGCCCGCGTCGACGAGCTGGGTCAGCAGCCGGTCGATCCGGTACGGCACCTCGCCCACGTCCTCGAGAAACACCAGCCGGCCCGAGAGGTCGGGCATGAACGGGGTGCCGAGCAGCGACGCCAGCAGCGTCAGGCAGCCGCCGGCCAGCGGCCCGGACGCGGTGCCCGCGCACAGCGGCTCGACCGGCTCGCTCAGCCGATAGCCGGGGTCGAACAGCACCGCGTGCAGGCTGCGGCGATTCGCGGAGGCCTCGGGAGTGTCGTCCAGGAGCTGGTGGGTGGCGACGTTCGGGCCATGCACCGACGCGGCCACCGGATGGCGCACCGCCAGATACGCGTGCAACGCCGTGATGTCTGAGCAGCCCACCACGATCTTCGCGGTCACCGGGCCGGTCAGCCGGCGCAGGAGGCGGGTGGTGCCGTAGCCGCCGCGGGTGCAGAAGACGGCGCGCACGTCCGGGTCGGCCAGGGCCGCGCCGAGGTGACGGGCCCGCTCGTCGTCGGGGCCGGCCAGGTAGAACCAGTGGCCGGGGTCGACGGCGACGCGGACCCGCAGGCCCCACGACTCGAGCAGGTCGACGGCGCGGGGCAGGAGTGCACGGCTGCGGGCGGGCAGCTGCGCGGCGGGCGCGACGATCGCGACGGTGTCGCCCCGGTCGAGGTTCACCGCAGGCCGTCCCGGCGCTGGGTGAGGTACACCCGCTCGGCGCTGTTGGCGGCCAGCGCGATGGCCCGGTCGTAGGCCGCGCGCGCCTCGTCGTCGCGGCCGAGCCGGCGCAGGAGGTCGGCCCGGGTGGCGTGGAAGAGGTGGTACCCATCCAGCGGCAGCCCGTCGACAGCGGCCAGCGCGACGTGCGGCCCGTCGAGCTCGGCCAGCGCGACGGCCCGGTTGAGCCGCACGATCGGTGAGGGGTCGAGGCGCACCAGCAGGTCGTAGAGGGCGAGCACCTGGGACCAGTCGGTCGCCTGGATGTCATGGGCGTCTGTGTGTACCGCCCCGATCGCCGCCAGCACCTGATAGCGCCCGGGCGCCTCGCCGGTGGCCAGGCGGGCCCGGACCAGCGCGTGGCCCTCGGCGATCAGCTCCCGGTCCCACGTGCTGCGGTCCTGCTCGTCGAGGGCGACCAGCTCACCGCCGGCCGTCACCCGTGCGGGCCGGCGGGCCTCGGTGAGCAGCATCAGCGCGAGCAGCCCGGTGACCTCGCCGTCGGCCGGCAGCAGCTCCCGGACCAGGCGGGTCAGCCGGATCGCCTCGCCGGTCAGGTCCGCCCGCACGGCCGTGCGCCCGGGGTCGGAGGCCAGGTACCCCTCGTTGAAGATGAGGTACAGCACGGCGAGCACGCCGGTGACGCGGGCCGGCAGGTCCTCGCGGTCGGGCACCCGGTACGGGATCCGGGCCGCCTTGATCTTCGCCTTGGCCCGGGTGATGCGCTGGCCCATGGCCGACTCCTGGACCAGGAACGCGCGGGCGATCTCGGCCACGGTGAGCCCGCCGACCATGCGCAGGGTCAGCGCGATCCGGGTCTCCATGGCCAGGGCCGGGTGGCAGCAGGTGAAGACCAGGCGGAGGCGGTCGTCCTCGATCGCGCCGAGCGGCTCGGGGGCGTCGGTCTCGCGCAGCACGAGCGCCTCCCGGTGCTTCTCCTCGCGGCGGACCTCGCGGCGCAGGCGGTCGACGGCCTTGCGGTACGCGGTCGTGGTGAGCCAGGCGCCGGGGTTCGGCGGCACGCCGTCGACCGGCCAGCGCTCGACGGCCGTCGCGAACGCCTCGGCCGCCATCTCCTCGGCGATGTCGAGGTCGGCGATCCGCCGGGCCAGGGTGGCGACCACCCGGGCCCACTCGTCGCGGTGGGCCCCGGCGATCGCGGCGGCGACGTCCGTCACTCGGCCGGGCCGAGGATCGGGCGCAGCTCGATCCTGCGGTTGCACGCCTTCGAGCCGAGCGAGGCCAGGCGCAGGGCCACGTCCAGGTCCTCGGCCTCGATGATCCAGAAGCCGATCATGAACTCCTTGGTCTCCACGTACGGCCCGTCGGTGAACACGGGCTCCCCGGCCCGCGCGTCCACGACGGTGGCCGAGCTGGGCGCGGCGAGCCCGTTGGCGAACACCCAGTGCCCCTTGGCCTGCAGCTCGTCGGCGTTGAAGGCGTCGATCGCGGCCGCCTCCGCGTCGGTGGCGAGCTCGGTCGAGTCGGTGAGCACGGACATCAGGTACTGCGCCATCGCAACCATCTCCTGTCGTCGCGGGGCCGCCGTCGGGCCGCCGTCACCCCACCTACGAACGGCGCCGGCCCGATCCGACAGACACGAACGAACAATCTTCCCGGAGACGTTAACCCGTGGTGATGAGGGACAGCGCGTGTTCGGCGACGGCGACGAGGGTCTGCTTGACCGATTCCCGCGATCGGGCGTCGAACAGCACGAGCGGGACGTGCGCCGCGATGGCCAGGGCCCGGCGGACCTCGGACGCCTCGTACTGCGGTGCCCCGTCGAAGCAGTTGACCGCGGCGAGGTACGGCAGGCCCCGGTGCTCGAAGAAGTCGAGCGCGGCGAAGCTGTCCTCGATGCGGCGGGTGTCGACGATGACGACCGCGCCCAGGGCACCGAAGACCAGCTCGTCCCACATGAACCAGAAGCGCGTCTGGCCCGGGGTGCCGAACAGGTACAGGACCAGGTCGGAGGCGATCGTGATCCGGCCGAAGTCCATGGCCACCGTCGTCGTGGTCTTCGACGGCACGCCGGCCGCGTCGTCCACGTCGATGGCGGCCATCGTCATGACCGCCTCGGTCGTCAGCGGGGTGATCTCCGAGATCGCGCCGACCATCGTCGTCTTGCCGGCGCCGAAGCCGCCCGCAATGATGATCTTTACCGCCGTGGCCCGCTCAGAGGTTGCGGAGTCCAATGAGAACCCTTTCCAAAACGTTGATCCGCTCCTGGGTATCCCCGGCCTCGAGCGGTTCGTGGAGGGTCAGGATGCCCTCCGTGATCATGTCGGCGACCACCACGCGGGCGACGCCGAGCGGGACACGCATGCTCGCCGCGATCTCGGCCAGCGACAGCGGGCGATCCGAGCACAGGCCGGCGATGAACTGCCAGTCCCGGCCGGCATAGCGGCTCGCCTCCACCCCCCGCTGCATCGTCAGCATCAGCGCCTCGATCGCGATGTCCTGCGTGGGCTCCGTTCGGCCCTTGGTCACCGCGTAGGGACGCACGAGAGCCCCGCGCGGGTCGTCGTCGCCGCCAGCCATACCCGCCCGCCCTTACGGGGACACGGTCTCGCGCGGAGGTGACACCAGCGACTGGCCCACCCGCTCGACCAGCAACGCCATCTCGTACCCCACATGGCCCACGTCGCAGCTGCGGGCCGCGAGCACCACGAGCGAGGAGCCGTCGCTGATCGCCATGAGGATCAGGTAGCCCGCTTCCATGTGCACGATCGTCTGCTGGACCTGGCCGCCCTCGAAGTGCCGGGCCGCGCCGTAGGTGAGGCTGACCAGGCCCGCCGTGATCGAGGCGAGCTGCTCGGCCCGGTCCGGCGGCAGGTCACCGGTGGCCGCCAGCAGCAGCCCGTCGGCCGAGACCGCGATGACGTGCGCGACCCCCTCCAGCGGCTGGGCAAAGCTGTCCAGCAGCCAGCTCAGGCTCTCCAGTGCCCCCGTCACGCGTCCTCCGCTTCGCTCCGGCCGCCCGACGTCCGGGCTGCCCCTATGATGACCGGCCGCTCCGCTGCGCTCCGGAGCGGTCATGCTCGCTTCTCCTCCGTTGCCGGGGCGCCGTTCACGGCCCCACCGGCCTGACGCCCGCGCTGGACGCCCCGTTGATACGACGACAGCAGCCCGCGCAGCTCCTCGGCGCTCGGCCGCTTGAGCTTCGCCGCCGGCTTCTCGGGCACGCCGCCCGGCACGAGCTGAGCCTGCGGCGAGCGGATGGGCAGGCCCGACTCCGTGCTGCCCTCGAAGCGGGGCTTCTGGGCCGCGGCGGCCGCCCGCCAGCCGTCGTCCGCGCGCGTGCGCCACATGCCGTTGCCGTCGGCGGCCGGCTGCGCCCGGACCGGCTCGGGCGCGGGCCCGGTCATGACGCTGTGGCCCCGCTCGTGGAACCAGGTCTCCTCGATCTCGCGGAAGATCGGCAGCTCCGTCGTGTCGTCCTCGGCCATCGCCATGCCCGCCATCGGCATCCCCGCCATGGGCATGCCCGCCATCGGCATCCCGGCCATCGACGAGTTCGCCATCGGGGCGGGCATCGCCGGCACCGCCGGCATCGCGGGCGCCGACCGGGTCCGGGGTGGCGGTGGCGGGGCCTCGACCGGGCGCGGCGCGCGGGTCGGCAGGGCGGCGCGCTGCAGTACCAGCGCCGAGGCGGGCAGCATCACCTCGGCCGACGTGCCGCCGCCCCCGTTCGGGCTCAGCTGCACCGTGATCCGGTGCCGGGCGGCGAGCCGGCCGACGACGGCGATACCCATGAGCCGGAACGCCGCGACGTCGACCGGGGCCGGCTCGGCCAGCCGGCGGTTGTACTCGACAAGCTGCTCGCGGGCGATGCCGAGGCCGCGGTCGTCGATGCAGACGACGGTGCGGTCACCGAGGCGCTGCCCGGACACCACGACCGGCGCGTGCGGCGGCGAGAACCGGGTGGCGTTGTCCAGGAGCTCGGCCAAGAGCCGCACGACGTCGTTGACGGCCGGCGCGGCGACGAAGATGCCGTCGTCGAGCTCGCCGAACTCGATGCGCTCGTAGAGCTCGATCTCGGACTGGGCGGCCCGGATCACGTCCATGAGCGCGGCGTCCTGCCGGCGCGGCGGTGCGGTGTCGGCCCCGGCGAGCACGAGGACGTTCTCGTCGTTGCGGCGCATCCGGGTGGCCAGGTGGTCGAGCTGGAACAGCTGGGCCAGCCGCTTCGGGTCCTCCTCGCCGCGCTCGATCCGGTCGAGCTGGCCGATCATCCGGTCGACGAGGGTCTGGCTGCGCCGGGCCAGGCTGAGGAACATGGACGAGACGCTGTTGCGCAGCACGGCCTGCTCGGCCGCGACCCGTACCGCCTCGCGGTGCACGGTGTCGAACGCGCGCACCACCTCGCCGATCTCGTCCCGGCTCTCGATGCCGGCCGGGCTGCGGACCTGATCGGCGATCTCCTGCGGCGAGCGTTCCCTGACGGTCTGGGCGTCGCGCAGCCGCAGCACCAGCTCGGGCAGGTCGTGCTCGGCCACTCCGAGGGCGGTCTGGCGCAGCCGGCGCAGCGAGCGGATCATCGAGCGGGCGGTGACGAACGCCAGGCCGACGACCAGGGCCAGGATGGCGAAGAGCACGGCCGACTCGATGACGACCTGGCGGCGCACGGTGGAGCCGATGGCGGCGGCGTCGGCGACGAGCTGCTCGTCGAGGCGGGCCTCGGTCCAGCGCATCAGGTCGTTGACGGCACCGAAGACGGCCACCGCGTCCTCGGCGTCCACAGCGGGCGCCTGGCCGGCGGTGCGTTGCAGGGTCGAGGTCAGGTCGTCGGCCATCTGGGTCGCGTCGCCGGCGATGGCGGCGTCGACGATCCGGCGCTGGGGCACGCTCGCCGACAGCGAGAAGGCGACGAACGCCTCCTGCTGGCCGGTGAGTGTGGCCAGCAGCGCGGCGAGCTGGTGCGAGTCGACGGTGCCGGACTTCAGCGCGGCGTAGGTGATCGCCTCCTGCTCCGAGACCCGGGCCTTCGCCTTGGAGAAGGCCGCCGCCGCCCGCAGCTCGTCGGCGAGTGTCTGGTCGGTGCGCACCTGCGCGACGGCCTCGCGGTAGGACACGAGGTCCTCGGCGACGACGCCGTAGCGCAGCACCACCTCGGAGACCGACACACCCTGCCGGTTGCCGACGTCCTTGCGGATCGCCGCCAGGACCTCCAGCTGATCGTCGATGCGCTCCAGCCGGTCCCGGACGCCGGCCGGCACGTCGCCGAGGGTGGCGCGGCGCTTGCCGTACCGCGCGACCGCGGCGTCGGTCTCCACGATCTGCCGGTTGTAGGCGTCGGCCTTCGCGTCCGGCGAGGCCAGCAGTGCGGCGGCCGCCATCTTCTCCAGATGGACCTGCTGAGCGAGGCCCGACACGTCGGCGGAGAGCCGGGTCAGGTCGCCCACCGTGTCGGCGTCACCGGCCCGGCTGCTCGCGTCCTGCAGCCGCAGCACGGCCAGCGTGACGATGGCCAGCAGCGGTACGAGCAGAATCAAACCGAGCTTGGACCGGATCCGGGCGTCCGCCAGCCGCGGCGGGCGGAACCGGAAGCCGCCACCGGCAGGCCGTTTCGAAGCGGGCATGCGCAATCTCCGCGTACTCGTGGGACTCGTGGTGGCCAATAGCGTCCCGGCGGATGCGACGGTCGGGCGGGTTGGTCACGGCTGGGAGCCGGACCGACCGCGAGACCCGAGGCGCAGGACAGGGCATTCCACCATGAACGTCACCACTGCGGAAACCCCGTCCCCCGGTTTTGCCGCGCGCCGGCCTGATCCGGAGGGGTCGATCAGCCACCGGACCAGGAAATTCACTAGTACCACTGAGTAGATCACGATTGGGCTTCTAGGTAAGTTCAACATCCTGTTAACACGAGATTCAGCAACGTCATTTGGATGCGTATTTCGTGCCCCTTGACCACCCCTCGTCCGGGATGGCAAGGTGCCCAACCGAACGGACGGCCTTCGATCGAGGGGAATCGAGTTGCGGCGCTGGCGCCTTCTCGCGGCGATGCTGGCGGCGGTGTCCCTGACATCGACCAGTGCATGCACATCGGTAAATGCAAAAGGTCAGACGAATATCGTCGTTGCGGCCAGCCTGGAACTTTCCGGCAGCGCGGCCGACATCGGCGTGGCCTACCAGCGGGCGCTGGAGCTCAAGGCGGCGCAGATCAACGCCAGCGGCCTGCTCGGCGAGCGCCGGCTGACCGTGAAGGTCCAGGACAACCGCGGCGACCCCGCGACCGCGCTCACCCAGATCACCGCGTTCACCGCGGACCCGGAGGTGACCGCGATCATCACCGGGACCTGCGGCGACTGCACCAGCGGCGCGGCCAAGGTCATCAACGAGCACAAGGTGCCGACGATCGCGCTGTCGCCGGTTGCCGACGTCATCGCGCCGGCGGCGGAACGGAAGTACATCTTCCGGCTCGCCCCCAGCGCCGACGACGACGCCGTCGTGCTCGCGGGTGAGCTCAGCCGGGCCGGGCAGCGCAAGGTAGCGCTGCTGGGCAGCGACGATGCTTACGGCCGGCACGGCGTCGACGCCCTGACCCGGGAGGCCGGCAAGATCACCGGGGCCAAGGTCGTGGCCCGCGGCCAGTTCGCGCCGGCCGAGAGCGACCTGAGCAAGGCGGCCAAGGCGGCGCTGACGGGCAGCCCGGACGCGGTGGTGATCTGGGGCTATCCGCAGCAGGCGGCGCTCGCGGTCGGGGCGGTGCGCAGCAACGGCTACCACGGCCAGGTCTACCTCGACGCGGTCGGCGCGGGCGATCTCTTCCTCGGCCCGTCGTTCGCCGGCACCGACGCCACGTCGCTCGTCTTCACGCCCACCCTGGCCATCGACGACGTCATCGCCACCACACCCGCGAAGGCCGCGCGGCGGCAATGGTTCCAGGACTACACCTCGCGGTACGGCACATATCACGGGCACGCCTCGTTCGCGGCCGACGCGCTGCAGCTCATCGCGAATGCGGTGGCGCAGTCGGGAACCGTTGCCGATGGCGCCGCACTGCGGGCCCGGCTGGAAACAGCGCAGGTCGACGGGCTCAGCGGGGCAATTCGATTTACACCCGACAACCATTCCGGGCTCACCCCACAATCACTGGCGATGCTCGAGGCGCGCGGCGGCCGGTGGCGGCTGCTCGGGTAAGGCCACTGTTTCGAAAACCGCGATCCTTGAAAGCTGAAGTTAAATCCTGAAAATGGGGGTCAGACCGTGAGGCGCTATCGCGCAATGCTCGCTTCGGCACTAGCCGTGGTCCTGATCGGCGTGGCTGGATGCTCGTCGGATTCGAAGGGCGACCCGACGCCGGCCGCCCAGAACAAGGCGCCGGACAAGGTGACATACCTGACGGCGTTCGGCGCGGTCGGCCGTGACGCGTTCGCCTGGGTGGCCCAGGAGAAGGGGTACTTCAAGGAGGCCGGCCTCGACGTCGACATCCAGCTCGGCGCGGCCACCGGCGAGAACCTCAAGGGCCTCGCGTCGGGCAAGGCGCAGTTCGCCAACCTGGACCTCATCGGCGCGTGGATCCTCGCGGGCAAGGGCGAGTACAAGGACTTCCGGGCGATCGCCGCGATTCACCAGCAGACGCTCGTGTCGATCGTCGCCCTCGAGGGCGGCGGCATCACCGCGCCGAAGGACCTGGAGGGCAAGAAGCTCGGCGCCGCCACCGGCTCGGTGAACCAGCTGCTGTTCCCCGGCTACGCCAAGCTGGCCGGCATCGACCCCACCAAGATCCAGTGGGTGAACGCACAGCCCGCCCAGCTGCCCGCGCTCCTGGCCGGTGGTCAGGTCCAGGCACTGAGCACGTTCCTCATCGGCTCCAAGGGCATCGAGAAGGCGGCCGGCGGCAAGAAGTCGGTAGTGCTGCCCTACAGCAAGTACCTCGGCGACCTGTACGGCAACGGCATCATCACCACGTCGAAGATCGCCAAGGAGAACCCGGACCTCGCCAAGCGGTTCCGCGACGCCTCCCTCAAGGCGCTCAAGTACACGATCGAGCACCCGGACGACGCCGCCCAGATCCTCAAGAAGGCCCAGCCGGCCGCCGACGTGACCGCCGCCATCGGCGAGATCACGCTGATGACCCCGTACGTCACCTCCGGCAGCGCGATCGGCGTCATGGACCAGGAGCGCGTCGCCCGGGCCATCGCCACCCTCCAGGCGTCCGAGCTCATCCCGGCCGGGCTGACCCCGGACTCGGTCGTCGACTTCTCGCTCACCCCGAAGGCCTGACTGTGACCACGTCTGTAGAGCCGGGCCCTTCGCGGTACTCCTTCGACAACGACGACCCCGAGAGCGTCGGGCGGCACAGCCACCTGTCCGGCATCCTCGACACCTTCACGTTCGCCCGGCTCGGCTTCCTCGGCGACCTGACCGGCAAGCGCTGCCTCGAAGTGGGCGCGGGCGGCGGCAGCGTCGCCCGGCGCCTGGCCGAGCTGGTCGGGCCGTCCGGCGACGTGCTGGCCACCGACCTCAACGTCAGGCACATCCCGCCGGACGCCGGGTTCCGGGTGCAGCAGCACGACCTGGTGACGGAGCCGGTGCCGGACGGGCCGTGGGACCTCATCCACGCCCGGCTGGTCCTGCTGCACATCCCCCAGCGCGAGGAGATCCTCGCCCGGCTCGCGGCGTCCCTGGCCCCGGGCGGCGCGCTGTTCATCGAGGACTGGGCCACCGAGTTCGGCAACCTGTGCCTGGCCGCGCCGGACGCCGCGACGGCCGAGCTCATCGAGCAGTACCGCGACGCTCTCGTCAACACGGTCCTGCCGTCGCGGGGCAACGACCCGACGTGGGCCGCGCGCGTGCACCGCACGATGCTGGCCAACGGGCTCGTGGACGTCGACACCGAGATCAACGCGGGCTCCTGGCCGGGCGGCTCGCCCGGCGCCGTGCTCCTGGCCGTCAACGTCGCCCAGCTGCGGAAGGAGTTCATCGCGGCCGGGTTCACCGAGGAGCACATCGAGCGGCTGAACGTGGCCGTGCAGGACCCGCGTCTGGTCGTGCGCAGCCACTTCACGTACTCCACCATCGGCCGCCATGCCTGACGAGCGCGGCGCGCCCCGCTGGACCGCGGTGGCCCTGCCCCTTCTCGGGGCAGTGGTCGCCGTCGGACTCTGGTGGGGCGCGACCGCGCTCTTCGGCATCCGGTCGTTCTTCCTGCCGTCGCCGCCGGACGTGGTGGCGGCGTTTCGCGAGCAGCCCGAGTATCTGCTCAAGGAGGCGTGGGCGACGCTGGAGATGACCGGCCTGGGCTTCCTGATCGCGCTCGCCGCCGGCCTGCTCATGGCGATGCTGCTGACCATGTCCCGGGCCGTCGAGCGGGCCACGCTGCCGCTGCTCGTCGCGCTCAACTCGATCCCGAAGGTGGCGCTCGCGCCGCTGCTGATCGTGTGGCTCGGCTACGGCCCCGGCCCGAAGCTGGTCATGATCGTGCTGATCAGCTTCTTCCCGATCCTGGTGGCCGCGGCGGCCGGCCTGTCGTCCACCCCGGCCGACCTCGGCGAGCTCGCGAAGTCGCTGTCGGCGTCGTGGTGGCAGGCGTACCTCAAGGTCCGGCTGCCGTGGGCCCTGCCGCAGGTGTTCGTGGGGCTCAAGCTCGGCATCTCGCTGGCCGTCATCGGCGCCGTGGTCGCGGAGATCAGCAGCCCGAACGGCGGCCTGGGCTCGGTCGTCGTGCTGTCCGGCGCCTCGCTCGACACCCCGCTCGCCTTCGCCGCCATCACCCTGCTGGCGATCCTGAGCATCGTGCTGTTCTACCTCGTCGTAGGCCTGGAGCGGCTACTGCTGCCCTGGGCGCGGGCGATCACCGCATAGGTCTGGTCCGGGTGGCTCGGTGGCGCGGCAGCGGGAGGAGTACAACATGATCGAATTCTCTGGGGTTTCCCGGACGTTCCGCGGGCGCTCCGGCGAGGTCGAGGCGCTGCGGGCGATCGACCTCAGCGTCGAGGCCGGGGAGTTCCTGGCCGTGATCGGCCGCTCCGGCTGCGGCAAGTCGACGCTGCTGCGCCTCGTGGCCGGGCTGCTGCGCCCGACCGCGGGCCACATCGCCGTGAACGGCTCCCCGATCACCGGACCCCGCCCCGACATCGCCCTGATGTTCCAGCGCCCGGCCCTGCTGCCGTGGCGCTCGGTGCTGGCCAACGTCCTGCTGCCGCTCGAGATCCGCGGCCGCGTCCGCCCGCCCGACCGCGAGCGGGCGCACACGCTGCTGGACGCGGTCGGCCTGAACGGCTTCCACCGCCGCCACCCGCACGAGCTGTCGGGCGGCATGCAGCAGCGGGTCGCACTGTGCCGGGCCCTGATCCAGCGCCCGAGCATCCTGCTGATGGACGAGCCCTTCTCCGCCCTCGACGCCCTGACCCGCGAGGAGCTCGCCGGCCAGCTGCAGCAGATCCACATGGAGATGCGCCCGACGACGGTCTTCGTCACCCACTCCATTCCGGAGGCCGTGCTGCTGGCCGACCGGGTGGCCGTGCTCAGCAACCGCCCGGGCCGCGTGCAGCGCATCATCGCCGTGGACATCCCGCGACCGCGCTCCTTCGGCCACAACGCCCACCTGACCGACGTCGCCGCCCACGTGGCCGAGCTGACCGACCTGCTGCACGCCGACGGCGCCCCGGCACCACTGCAACTCTGACGCCACCGCGCCGCCGCTCACGACCCGCCGCTCAGCCGATACACCTTCGAGTCCCGCACCCGGAATCCCAGCCGCTCGTAGAGCCGATTCGCCGCTTCCCGGGACGACCGCGAGGTCAGATCGACCGTGCGGGCCCCGTCGGCCCGCGCCAGCCGAATCGCCTCCAACGTCAGGGCGGCCCCGACACCGTGCCCCCGCGCCCGCTCGTCGACGACGACGTCCTCGATCCACGCCCGTATGCCTGTCGGAAGCGGAAACACCACGAGCGTCAGCACACCGACGACCTCGCCATCCAGGCGCGCGGCCAGAAGCCGGTTGCCCGGCCAGTCCACGAGCCGCCGCAGCGCCGCCGCATCAACCGCCTCCGCCGACGCCGACAGCTGGGGAAGCAGCCGGCCGAACGCCTCCACGACGTCGTCGCTCGCGCCCTGCACAACCTCGATGTCGACGCTCATGCCCGCGACTCTAGCGATCTCACCCGGACCCGCGACCGCATCCGCGCCGCGAGCGTGGGCTCCAGTGCGGTGGTCACCGGGCCGGGCGGCGGCGTCGGCGGGCGGCGCGGTGGGGGACCTGGTGGCGGTCGGGGCGGGCCAGGCGGGCGCCCACGGTGCGCAGGCGGCGGGCGCGGGCGGCCACGGCGGCCTCGATGGCGGTCGGGTCGGCGCCGCGGGCCAGGGCGGCCGAGCAGGCGGCGCGCAGCTCTCGTAGCAACAGTTCCTTCAGCTCGGCCAGACGCTGCGGCTCCACCTGCCACCCCCACGGTTTCGATGCGGTTTTCGGCACCCTCCTTGCTGACGGACCGAAGTCTGATCAAAACGATCCGTCAGCAAGGAAGCCGGGCGAGGAGCACCGCTAGTCGGTGCGGCCCAGATACTCCAGCGCCATCGCCACCACTCGCTCGACCGTGGCCGCGTCGGCGATCAGGTCCGCGGCCTGCGTCGTGAGGGAGCCGGTGCCGGGGACCAGGTCGAGCTCGTCCGCCCCCGTGAGCTCGCCGAAGACCAGGTGCATGACCTCGGCGACGGCCGCGTGCGGGTCCTCACCGCGGCGCAGGCGGCGGCGGAGGGCGTCGACCGCCAGCGCGGCCAGGTTGAGCAGGCAGGACTCGTCGATGTCGTGGCGCTCGACAAGCGGGAGCGGGCGCTCCGGCCGGCCGGGGGCGTCACGGAGCGCGGCCGGCACCGCCCGCACCGGCGCCTGTTTGCGTCCCAGGGGGCGTTCGACGTATTCGCCGTACCACCGAGGCCGTTTGCGCATCACCGCCAGCACGGTCTCGATGTCCTGCCGGACCGTCCGCTCGTCGGACTGGTGATCGCCGGTCTCCCGGGCCCGCCGCTCGACCCACGCGTCGATGGGCCACAGGTCGGTCCCGGCCGTCGCGGACACCCCGACCCAGGTCAGCAGCTCGTAGGCCAGGATCATCAGCCACGCGTCGCCGTCCAGGCCCTTGAGGACCCACTGTGGCACGCGCACCTTCTGCAGCGCCCCGCGCTCGCCCCGGCGCCGGCGATGGGCGTCGACAGTCGCCGCGTTGAGCCGCCCGACCATCCAGCCCTCAAGATTGGTGACGGGTACGCGGGCCTTGCGGAACATGTCGAACAGGACCGCTTCGACGTCGTCGTGGTGGCGGTCCCGGCACTCCGGCTCCATCCGCTCGATCGAGCTTGCGCAGCCGACGTGCCCGCGCTTGAGTTCGATCCGCCGCGTGATGCGCTGGAAGACGATGGGCCCGACGATCGGAAACGCCGCCCGGTGCAGCTGCTGGCGCGCAGCCGGCGCAGCGGTCTCGTAGTAGTCGGCGAGCCGCCCCGATGCGGCCAGCTCACGCAGCAGAGAATCGCCGTAACTCATGGTTCGGACCTGCACGGCACACCCCTTCGGCCAAGCCGGTTCGCCCCGCCGGAGGTGTGTTTTCGGGCAGGCTGCATCGGCGCACCTTTCGGCAGGTGCGCGCAGCGCTGAGAATTGGGTCGGAAATCCGCGATTCCGGCGGGGACTACCGGGTTTTCGCTTCGTTGGCGCCGAGATTAGGCACGCGCGGGCGGCCGGACTTCAGAAGAAAATCCCCAGTCCGGTGCGGCCCGGAAAGCCCCATCGATCCGGCGAATCGGACACGGATGGGGCCGCCGGCTGGGTAGTCCCCCAGACAGGGTGGCGGCCCGGGCTCGCAGGACGCCCGGGCCACCACGCACCTGCATCAGCGCAGGGGTCAGGAGAACTCGCTGGGCCGCGGGTCACCGGAGTTGTCGATGACGGCGGTCGCCACGATCTTGCCGTTGAAGAAGACCTTGACGGGCTGGCCGGCCTCGTTGAGCAGGCCGAGCTCGGCGACCGTGCCGTTGGTCATCGCGTCCTGGACCTGCTTCGCGACCTCGAACGCGTCGCTGTCCGCGACGCCCCAGCGCGACTCCCCGACGATAAGCTGCTTGCCGCTCACGGCTTGACTCCCTTCGGTGGGGTTACTTCGTTACACCTGCTCCTGACGGACAGGTCGGGCGCCGCCGGGGCCGGCCTCAGGACACATCGGTGATGGTGTACGCGAACGAGAACGCCTGAGCCCGCCGGAAATGCGGCACCGGGCCGATGCCGAAGTCCTCCTGGGCCAGCAGGGTCGTGCGGTAGAGCCCGATGCTGTGGCCGGCCACGCCGAGGAGCAGCCGGTAGGCCACGTTGACGACGACAGTCGCCGCGCCCAGTGCGCCCACGGCGAGCGCGGCGTGCGGCGCGGTGAGCGCCAGGCCGGCCAGCTGGGCCCCGGCGACCTGCACCTCCTGGCTGGTGAACTCCTTGCGCAGCAGGTCGCTCAGGGCCAGGCTGCCGGACGTGTCACGGGTGACCCAGACGGCGAGGTCGAGGTAGTCGGTGGCCGGCCCGTAGTACATCAGCAGCTTGTCCAGCGGCAGCCGGTCGCCGTCGCGGACGTCGCTGAACCGCTCGGTGTTCACGTGGTAGACGGGCTCGTTGACTCCCCCGCCGCCGGTCAGCACGAGCGCGTCGACCCGCACGTCGGCTCCGAACATCGCCCTGTTGTGGTGCACCACCAGGTCGTCGAGGCGCACGGCGACGTGCCGGGACCGGCCCGCCCCGCGCGGGGCCAGCAGCCGCACCGACGGCTCGGGCCGCTCGTCGACGAGGAACGCTCCCGGCTCCGGCTCGGGCGGCTTGGCCGGGCTGAGCGTGAAGTCGATGCCGCGCACGGCGTAGCGGATGCCGCGCGGTGTCCCGGCGTCGAACTGTCTGTCCCCGCCGGTCGCGATCTGGGCCAGGGTCTCCTCCAGGGCCGACCCGGCCGGCCGCAGTGGGTCGAACCCCTTCAATCCGCCCTGCGCCAGCACCGAGACGTCGAGCCGCTCGGCCGTGATGATCGCCAGGACCGTCTCCGTCCGGGCCGCTGACTCCTCGAGCCCCGGCGGCCAGACCATCGTCACGCCCGGCACCGAGCCGTCGAAGGCGTCACGGCCGAACGTGTGGTCGGCCCCGGGCAGCAGCCGTATCCCCGAGGTGTCGGCCGTGGTCAGAATCGAGATCTGGGCGGCGAGCCCGATGTCGATGAGCGAGACGAAGACGATGTCGTCGGTGCCGTTGTGCACCCGGACGAACACCTTCTCGCCCGCGTGGACCACGGCCCCGGAGAGCCCCAGCGGCTCCGGCCCCGCCGGCCCGACCCGGGCCCACTCGAGGGTGACCCCCGGGAACGGCCGGCCGAGCTCGTCGCTGTCGCCAAGGGTCCGCAGCGCGGTCGCCCTCGCCTGCCGCTGCAGGTTGTCGATGACCGTCCGCAGGCCGGCGTCGTCGGCGACGTGCCACGGATGCAGCGGCCCGATCCGGTCGTGCACCGCGATCCGGCCCTGCTCGTCCACGCGCACCTCGACGGCCGGCTCCTCACCCTGCGCGGCCGGCCGGATGAGCACGGTCTCCTCGACCCTGGCCCGCAGCGCCGCGGCCAGCGGACCGGCGGCGGGCAGCCCCACCGCGAGCTCGGGCGCGGCCCCGACCGTCCGGAAGGCGCGCGCGCCCGCGGGCAGGTCGGCCACCGCCGGTTGCAGGGTGGCCGTGGCGGTCATCGTCCCGAGCTCCGTGACCTCGGCGTCGGCCAGCTTCGTGGCGTCGTCGGCCCGCTCGGCGATCGCCGGCATGATCGCGAACCGGTCGCCCACCTGGACATTGAGCAGCGGCGCGCCCCGCACCTCGATGCGCTCCGGGGTGAGCGGCACGACCGGCAGGGCGGCGAGCGCGCCGCCGGTCTCGGTGCTGAACAGCAGCCGGGCCGACGGCCCTTCCGCGGCCGGCCACTGGCTCGACACCAGGGTCGTCACCCGCCGCCGCACCATCTCGGCCACCGTCGACCAGGTGACCGGCAGGTCGCCGACCTCGTCGAGGGCGAGCACCAGCGACTCCGTCATGACGCCGGTGCGGACCCCGTCCGCGTTGGTGTATTCGAAGGCCGACTGCTGCGACTCGCACGCCATGATGCGCACCGCGTGCTCGTTGGACTCCACGTGCCGGGCCGGCAGGTCCAGCCCCGCCTCGACCTGCCGGGCGAGGTGCTCGGTGACCCGCTCGTAGGGCGTCTTGTGCAGCAGTGCCCGGACCCGCAGGTCGGTGTCCTTGGTCATGTGGGCGGAGTGGCAGCAGTCGAAGGCGACGGCGACGTTGGTGGTCTTGCGGGTCAGCAGCGCCAGCCGGACCGAGAGCTCGATCGAGGTGATGCCGAGGAACTCGCCCTCGGACTTGAAGTCGGAAGGCACGATGAACTGCCGCTCCGGCGCCGACGGGTCCTCGGGCGGGGCGGCGACGAGGCCGCCGTGGCCGCTGTAGTAGACGAAGCAGGCGTCGCCCGGCTCGGCCCCGCGGATCAGGGCGTCGTAGGCGGCGAGGATGCCGACCCGGTTCGCCTGGTCGCCGGTGCACGTGACGGGTGTGAAGCCGTGCCGTTGCAGCGCCCCGGCCATCGACGCCACGTCGTGGTCGACACCTTCGAGACCGCCGGTCTGCGCACCGATGAGCAGTGCCGTCCGCCGCATGATTGCCCCCTCCGGCCAAAGATTGACAAACGCTTAGTCGAGATAGCCGCGCTGGCGCGCGATCTTCGCGATCACGTGGCGGCCCTTGACGTCGAGCACGGTGCCGGCGTCGCCGAGGTGCCGGCTCACGGTCTTGACCGCGATGTGCAGCTCCTCGGCGATCTCGCGATCGCTGAGCCGGCGCTGCTCGATCAGCAGCAGCACCTCGCGCTGCCGCGGGGTGAGCGGGTTCGCCGGCGCGGCGGCCGCCTCGGGCGCGTCGCCGGCCGGGCGGAGCTCGAAGTTGGCCAGCCGGGCCAGGCCCTCCAGCCGGGCCGCCAGCGGCCGGGCCCGCAGCTCGTCGGCCGTCTGCGCGGCCGCGCGGGCGTGGCGGCGCACGGCCGGGCGGTCCTTCGGCCAGGCGGTGAGGGCCGCGCGGAAGCGGGCGTACGCGGCCGGGTAGGGCCGCTCGGCCGCGTCCCAGAGCTCGGCGACGGCGGCCCAGGTCTCGGGGGTGGCGGCGCCGGCGGCCCGGTCGCGCTCGGCTTCGCACCAGGCGATGAGGGCCCGGATCTCGGGCAGCTTGCGGGCCTGCGGCTTGGCCGCGGCCTCGGCCCGGCGCAGCAGTTCGTCGGCCTGCTCGCGGGCCGGCTCGCGCGACGCCCGGTCGCCGGGGCGCACCCGCGCGTCGCTCTCGTCGGCCCACGCCCGCAGCGCGGCCGCGCACAGCTGGAGCGCGACTGTGGTGTTCTCGTTCGCGGCGCCGCCGAGTGCGGTGAAGCCGTCCTCGACCGCGCCCAGCACGTCGGCGGCCGGCCTGCCGTCCCAGTAGGCCAGCTCCGCCGCGCAGACCGCGCGCAGGCCGCCGAAGCGCGGCGACGCCGGGCCCTGCACCTCGGCCAGCGCCGCCCGGGCCGCCTCGAACTCGCCCCGGGCGACCTGGACGTCGGCGAGGGTCAGGCGCAGGAACCGGGTCTCGGTGACCGGCCGGTCGGGCAGCTCCTCGGCGATGATGCCCAGGGCCTCGTCCCAGCGGCCCAGCAGCACCAGGGTGGCGGCCGCGTTGTTGGCCAGCACGGCGCCCTGCCGGGCCCGGTCCAGACGCAGGCGCCGGGCGTGGTTGCGGCCCTCGATGGCGACGTCCACCGACTCCCGCAGCCGTCCGGCGATCTCGAGCGCGACACCGAGGTTGGCGTAGCCGCGGAACAGATGCTCGAGGTGCTCGATGGACTGGGCGATGCGGATCGACTCGCGCAGCCGCTGCACGCCCTCGTCCGGCCGGGCCAGCAGGGCCAGCGCGAGCCCGGCGATGCCCAGGGCCCGGCTCTGCGCCCCCCGGTTGCCGGCCTCGGCCGCCATCGCCTGCGCCTCGTCGGCCAGCGCGAGCGCCTCGGTGTAGCGGTCGCCCTGCAGCGCGGCGATCGCCTGGCCGTTGCGCACGCGGGCCATCGTGGTGCCGCCCGGCCGGCCGTCCATCAGCGCGGCCGCCTGCTCATAGGCCTCCGCCGAGCCGGGGTAGTCGCCGGCCTCCCACCGGTAGCTGCCGAGCCGCTCCCACAGCTCGGCGCTCGGCGTGGCCTCGATGGCCCGCTCGATGAGCGTGACCGCGTAGGCGACCTCGCCCGCCCAGCGCGCGGCGTCGGCGGCCTCGGTCAGCAGGCGGGTCCACCCGGCGCCGGCCGGGCGGTCGCGCTCGGGGACGGCCGGCCACAGCTCGACGGCCCGGCGGTACAGCAGCAGCGCCTCCGGGTAGGTGCGCCCGTCGACCGCCGCCTCGGCCGCCTGGATCGCGGCCGCGAGCGCCTCACGTTTGCGGCCGGCCTGGAACCAGTGGTAAGCCAGGGCGGCCTTCGCCGACAGGCCCGTGACCTGCCCGAGCTCCCCGTCCTCGCTGATCGCCTCGGCCATCCGGGCGTGCAGCAGCGAGCGCTCCAGCGGCAGGATCCGGTCCTCGTAGACGGCCTCGCGCAGCAGCGCGTGCCAGAACACGTAGCTGCCGTCGGCCCGGTCCACGACAAGCGCGTGACCGTCCACGCACTCGCGCAGCGCCTCCAGCAGCCGGGCCGGCGGCAGGCCGCTCGTGGCCATCAGCAGGGAGCCGCCGATGCGCTGCCCGGCCGCCGCGGCGACCCGCATCAGCTGCTGACCGTCGGCCGACAGCTCCTGGTAGCGCGACAGGACGATCGCCCGCAGCCGTTCCGGGACCGACGCCCCACCGGCGGCCGCGGCCGCCCCGGTGCGCAGCAGCTCGGCCGCGAACAGCGGGTTGCCCTGGGACAGCTGGAAGACCTGGTCCACGTCCCGGCGCGACGGGGCGCCCGGCCCGGCCTCGGCCAGGAAGTCGCGCAGCTCCTCGCGGCTGAACCGGCCCAGCTCGATCGGCGTGATCCCGAGCGCGAACTGCGGCTCGGCCAGCAGCGCGGCCAGGCGCCCGTCGCCGTGCCGGTCGTTGGTGCGGTGGCTGCACACCAGCAGCAGCCGCTCGGCCGACTTGGCCTGGGTCAGGAACGCCACCAGGTCTAATGTGGACGGATCGGCCCAGTGCACGTCCTCGAAGATGAGCACCACCGGCGCCTGCTCGCCGACCTGCTCCAGCAGCCGCATCACCGCGCCGAACACCTGCAGCTGCGACCCGCCCGGCGCGGTCGCCCCGGCGGCCGGCTGCTCACCGGTGAAGTCCGCGATCAGCCCGGACAGCGCCGTGTACGCCGACCCCCCGAGACTGAGCCCGTCGGCCCCCTCGGCCCGAGCCCGGCGCAGGGCGTCGACGAGCGGCGCGTACGGGACAGTCCCCCCGGCCAGGTCCATGCACCGACCGATGAGCACGAACGCGCCGTGCCGCTCCCCCCGCGCCGCCGCCACGAACTGCTGCAGCAGCCTGCTCTTGCCCACCCCGGCCTCGCCGCCGAGCATGACCGTCGCCGGCCGGCGCTCCGCGGCATCGACAAGGCTCGACTCCAGCTGGGCCAGCTCGGCGTCCCGGCCGACGAAGACCTGGCGGGATACCGTCATGGGGCCATCCTCTCGTGGCAGCGGTCCGGTGCCTACCCGTAACTGACGGACGGGCCGCCGCGGCCGCGGTGCGCCTGTCATAGGCCGCGGTACACCAGCGAGTCGGCGTGCCCCCAGGCGAGCCCGCCGGCCAGCGTGGCCACGTGATGCTCGGGCAGCACCGGTGCCGGCCGGGCGTCGGCCCCGCGCAGGTGCACGCGCACCGCCCGCACCGCGACGGGCGGCGGGAGCCCGCCGTCGACCAGCCGCAGGTGCAGCAGGAACAGCATCGCCGTGGCGACCGGCGCCGGCACCGGCCGCCGCCACCCGACGACACCGCTGAACCCCGCGGCGAGCAGCGCATCGGAGACGGCCGGGAAGCCCGTCGCGAGCGGCGGCAGGATCGCCAGCCCGCCGCAGGCCGCCCCGGCCACGCCGGTCAGGTCCAGCTCGGTGGGGCCGGCCAGGCGCAGGACCGCCGGCGGCGAGACACCGCAGCCGAGGAAGAGCATCGACGCGCCGAGATGGGCCCGCACCTCGTCGGCCGTGCCGGTCCCGTCGACGTACTCGACCGCGTTCCCGAGCCCGATCGAGCGCGGATAGAGCAGGCGGCGCAGCAGTACCGTCTCGCCGCTCACCCACTCCAGCCCCCGCTCCCCGCGCGGGTCGGCGACGAACACCGCGTCCAGGTGCCGGTCCGGTCGGGCGGTTCCGCGCACGTCGCTCATGTCAAACCTTGACGGACCGCTTCAGACCGTGAGCGGCGGCAGCTGGGTGAAGTGGTCGGGCGGGGTCTCCAGGTGCAGGCCACCACCGGGCCGGGCCGGATGGCGGAAGCCGGCCGAGGTCGTGATGATGCTGCCGATCAGGGCGTTCATGATGTCGCGGACCTGGGTGGCGGGGTCGGCGTCGCGGGCCCGGAAGGCGAACTTGGTCGCGATCTGGCGCAGGGCGTCGTCCGGTGCGTCGTTGAACCCGAAGCTCACCACCTCGGGGCGAAACCTCCAGTGCGGGTCGCGCAGCTGGTGCAGGGCCGGTCCCCAGTCCTCGCGCGCCTGGTGGGCGCCGTCGCTCATGAAGAACACGACAGGCCGATACACCGGCGTCCCCTTCGGCAGCGCGCCGAGCCCGGCCTCGATGGCGGTGCGCACGCCCCGCAGGCCCGCGGCGAAGTTGGTGCCGCCCTCGATCAGCACCTCCGGGATGTCGGTATGGGCGAGGTCGGCCAGCGGGATCACCGTGCGCGCCTCGTCGGAGAAGGTGACGAGGGCGATGCGGACGATCTCCCCGACGGTCGGATCGGACTGCATGACCCGTTTCATCTCGGGCAGCGCCCGGTTGAGCGCCTCGATCGGCGCCCCGGCCATCGAGACGCTGACGTCGACGAGCAAAAACACCGGAAATATCGTGAGCGGTTCCGACGGTTCGTGCATAGTTCCTCCTGGTGTCCCCTCGCCGTCAGGGGGCGGGTGCGGACGCACCCACCGCGATGTGTCCCTGACGGATCGGTTCGCAGCAGCCGGGAGGATCGGCGCGGGGTCAGAGATCGGCGACGATGGCCAGGACGGCGGCCGTGATGCGGTCCCGCTCCGCGCGGTCGCGCATCATCCGCGTGACGTGCTCGCCGCCGAGGTCCGCCTCCAGCGGCAGCCGGTCGATGGGCGGGCGGCCACCGCTGCCGAACACGAGCTCGACGACGTCGGCGACCGCGCTCGGGGCGTCCTCCCCGGCCCGCAGCCGCGCCTGGATCGCGGTCATCGCCTCATGAGCAAGATCCTGCAGGTGTACCTCATCCCGCTCACCCGCTCCCACGAGGTCGAGCGCCCGCCCGGCCGACCCGTCGACGGTTTCGGGCTCGAACCAGGGGACGGGCGCGCGCTTGTGGCCGAGCGGGCCTTCGACGTACCGCTCGTACCAGGCGGGGCGGGTGCGCATCGCCCGCAGTACCGTGTCGATGTCGCGATGCACGTCGGCGACGGCGCCCCAGTCGCCGGTGATGCGAGAGCGCTCCTCGGCCCACGTCGACGTCGGCCACACCTCCGCGCCCGCTGTCGACGGGTGGCCCGCCCACACCAGGATCTGCACGCTCAGGTGCACCAGCCAGCGGTCGCCGCCGAGCGCGGCGACGAGCCACTTCGGCGGGCGCGGGCGCTGCAGTGCGCCGATCGCGCCGCGGCGGCGCCGGTGGCCGTCGACGGTCGCCGAGGTCAGCAGGCCGCCGATCCAGGCGTCGAGGTCGGCGATCGGCTCGACGGCCCGGCGCACCACGTCGTGCACCACCGCCTCGACGTCGTCCTGGAACCGGTCGAGGCAGTCGGCGGTGAGGTGGCGGACCGAGATCGCGCAGCCGTTGTGGCCGCGGCGCTTCTCCAGCCCTCGGGTCAGGCCGCTGTAGACGACCGGGAAGGCGACACTGTAGGTGCCGCCGACGAGCCGGTGGCGCTCCTGCGAGTCGGCGTTCGCGACGCTGACGGCGAGCTCGCCGCGCCGAGCCAGCCGGCGTATCTCGTCGGCCGTGGCCGCCCGGGATCGAGGCATGACGAATCCCTTCGACACGCGGTCGGAGTAGGTTGGATTTGCCAGGGGGTTATGGCGAGCCCAGTCTGGCATCGCGCCTTTTCAGAATGCACGGGCCGTTTCGGTGCATGAGCGCACAGTCAGATGGCAATGGATCGACCTTCCGGACAGTTGCGGCGCCGATACGGACCAGCGCCCGCCGCGGATTCGGGGATGGTCTCGTTGGCGAACGAACGACCCCGTCCGGGATCGCCGCCGGGCCGGGCGCAGGCCGCACCGGCTCCGATCCGGACAATGGCCGCGATCAATGTCCGTCCGGCCGATCCGCACTGCCGGATCGCGGGCCACGGCCGCCGTTCGGCCACACCTTGATCGCAGGCCGCGGATGGCAGCGCCGGGGCCGTTCCGCGGCTGCGCGGATCTGCCAGCATGAGTGCATGGCCTCCCACGCTGCGGACCCGCCGGAAGACCGGCTCGCCCGACTGCTCCACCGCGAGCTGCGCACGGCGCGGTCGGACGCACTGGAGGGCGGGGCCGACCCGGACGAGATAACGGCCGACCTCACCGAGCGGATTCAGCGCCTGCGCAGCCTCAACAATCCGACCGCGGACGGCGACCGTGGGAGCGCGCCCACGTAGACTCCGCCGGTATGGCGGAATCGATCGTGGTGCATTTTCAGGGCGGCGGCAGCGGTACCGCGCCACTGTCCTGGGGTCAGCGCGAGCTCTGGGGCGGCATGGTCCGGCAGCAGACCTGGATGCCGATGGGCATCGTCCTGCCACTGCCGGCCGATCGCACGCCCGGCGACATCGCGGCCGAGCTGCGGTTCATCCTGGAGCGCTTCCCGTCGATGCGGACCCGGCTGCGCCTGCGTGACGGCCGCCCACCCCTGCAGGTCGTCGCGGCCGCGGGGACCGTCGAGATCGAGGTCGTCGACGCCGCCGACGGCGATGACCCCCGGGCGGTGGCCGAGCAGGTCAGCCGGCGGCTGCACGACACCCCGTTCGACTTCGAGCGCGACTGGCCGGTGCGGACCGCCGTCATCCGGCACCGCGGCGCGCTCACCCACCAGGTCACAGTCGTGTGCCACCTCGTGAACGACGGCTTCGGCGGCCTGATCCTGGCCGGGGAGGTCGCCCGGTGGCACCGGGGCGAGACCCTCGACGAGCCGAGCGCCATGTCACCGCTCGAGCAGGCCGAGTGGCAGCGCTCGGACGCGGGCCGGCGACAGTCGGCCGCGGCGCTGCGCCACTGGGAGAAGATCCTGCGCACCATCGACCCCAAGCGGTTCCCGGGGCCGCTCGACGCCCGCACGCCGCGGCACTGGCAGGCCCGCTTCACGTCCCGGGCGCTGCACATCGCGGCCCAGGAGGTCGCCCGCCGCACCGGGACCGACCGCACGACGGTACTGCTGACGGCGTTTGCGGTAGCCCTTGCCCGGGCGACCGGAGTGCATCCCGTGGTCGTGCGGGTGGTGGTCAGCAACCGGTTCCGCCGGGCCCTCGCCGAATCGGTGAGCCCGGTCAGCCAGCCCGCCCTGTGCGTCCTCGACGTCGCCGACCGGCCCTTCGCCGAGGCCGTCCAGCAGACGGGGCAGCGCGCGCTCGCGGCGTACAAACACGCGTACTTCGACCCTGACGACCTCGACGCCCTGATCGCCCGGGTCAGTGCCGAGCGGGGCCAGGACATCGACATCGCGTGCTACTTCAATGACCGGCGGGTGCCGGCGCCGGACGCCGGGGCGGGTAACTTTCAGGCCGCCCTGAGCGAGACGACGTTTCGCTGGATCGCCCGGCAGGACCGGTCCAACGAGCGGCTGTTCCTCACCATCAGCGCCGACCCCGACACGGTCGACCTGGACATCTGCGGCGACACCGAGCACATCGCGCCGGCCGCGCTGGAGGCGTGCGTGCGCGGGATGGAGGCGGTGGTGGTGGCCGAATTGTCATAGCCGCTGATCCCCGCGCCGCCCACGTCCGTACATCCGGGCAAGCCACCACGCCTCACGCCGATACCGACGCCGAGGAGGTGCCGCGCGTGGTCAGGTTCAAGCGTCGCCAGGAGGAGGAGCCCGCCGCTCCTCGGCCCGTTCGTGACCAGTTCGTCACGCGGGAGACCGCCGCCGGGGTGTTCAGCCGGCCGCCGTCCACCAACCGGCCGGTCCCACCGCCGGTCAGGGAAGAGCCCGCCACCGCTCCCGCGCCCCGGCTGTCGGTGCGGCCCTACCGCACCCCCGCACCCGCGGTCACCCGGATCCGCGTGGAGGCCACGCCCGTCGACGGGTTCGAGTACGAGACCGCCGAGCCGTGGCAGTACGACCCGCCGGCGCCTCCGCCGCCGGCGCCGCCCCGGCTGCCGCCGCCACCGCCGCCCCGGCCCGTGTTCGCGCCCCTCGCCCCGAAGCCGCCGCGGGTGGAGCCGGGGACCATCAGCTGGCTCGACGAGTAGCGATCCGATTATCCAGCTGGATCTTGGGCATGACGCCGTCCGACGGACCCCTTTGATCGACGTTCGTACCGGTTTTCCAATCGGATCGCCGACTCGACAAAGGATCCTTACTTCGCGAACATCGAGGTCGACAGATGGTGATCATGGCGCCGCGGAATGTGAAATTCCCCGCAGGTCAGGTAGGTATCCGGTTCGTGATCCACACGGCTAGACTGCGCAGCGACATTTATCACATTGACTGCCGTGGTCGGATGCTTTTCGGCCCCCAGCCTGGAACTGGAGTACGCGCCGCGATGCGTCCTTCCGCACCAACCATCACCATGATCTCCCTGGTCAACGCCACTGTGGACGGTGGTCGGCGATGACGACGCAGGGCCTCACCCGCCGCAAGATGAGCGGCGGCGGCGTCTGGTTGTTCCAGGTCGGCGCGAGCTCCCCGATGGCCGTCCTCGCCGGCGGTATCGTCGCGACCTACGCCGCCACCGGACTCACCGCGACACCGCTGACATTCCCACTGCTGGGCGGCCTGCTCGGGCTGCTCGCGGTCGGATACGTGGCCATGTCCCGCACCGTGCCCCACGCCGCCCCGGCCTACGCGCTGCTCGCCCACGCCTTCGGCCCCGTGGCCGGCCTCACCGGCGGCGCGCTCGCCCTGGTCTTCTACTCCGCGATCCAGATGAGCCTGTACGGCCTCATCGGCGTCACCGTCTCCGGCCTGGTCGGCGGCCCCTGGCTGCTGTGGTCGGCCGTCATCTGGCTCATCGTCTCCGTCTGCGGCCTGCTGCACGTCTCCCTGTCGGCCTTCGTCGTCGGCTCCGTGCTCTGCGTCGAGCTCGCCGTCATCGCGCTGTTCGACATCGCCAGCTTCACCCACCCGTTCGGCGGCTCCATCACCACCGCGCCGATCAGCCTCAGCGGGCTGTGGGCCCCCGGCATCGGTGGCGCGTTCGCGCTGGGCATCGCCGCCTTCATCGGCTTCGACACCGCACCCGCGTACTCCGAGGAGGTCCGCACCAGCCGCAGCATCGGCCGCTCGACGCTCGCCGCGGTCCTGTTCATGGCGCTGTTCTACGGCTTCTCGGCCTGGGCCCTCGCCGTGGCCGTCGGCGACAAGCAGATCGCCACGACCGCCGCCAACCCCGACGCGGGCCTGCCGTTCGGGCTCTTCGACCAGTGGTACGGCAGCGGTCTGAGCCTGCTCGCCACCCTCCTGCTCGTCACCAGCGTGACGGTGGCGATGCTCTCGTTCCACAACACGATCGCGCGGTACCTCTTCGCCATGGCCCGCGAGGGTGTCCTGCCGGGCTGGCTGGCCCGCACCGGCACCCGCGGCCGGGCCCAGGGCGCGCCGACCGGCGGCTCGATCGTGCAGAGCATCTCCGCGCTCGTCGTCGTCGGGCTGTTCGCCGCGGCCGGCGCCGACCCGATCGGCGTCATCTTCACCTGGTTCTCCGCGGCCGGCGCCGTCGGCATCCTGGTCATGCTGGTGCTCATCTCGGCCGGCGCGATCCGCTTCTACCGTCGCGGCGGCGGCAGCACCGAGGGACTGTTCACCACGACCGTGCTGCCCTCACTCGGCGTCATCGGCGGGGTCGGCGTCCTCGCCATCATGGTGTCGCACCTGTCGTCGCTGCTGGCCATCGCCGACGACTCCCCGCTGCAGGCCATCATCCCGGCCGCGGTCGTGCTCACCGTCATCGCCGGCGTCGTCTGGGGCTTCACCATGCGGGCCCGGCGGGCCTCCGTCCTGGCCGAGGTGGGCAAGGGCCGGCCGGACCCGTTGCGGGTACTCGACCAGCGCCTCCAGGACCTCGATGTCTGAGCCGCGCGCCACTATGTCGTCGGACTGGAATCCGCAGAGCCCCCAGCAGCCCAACCCCGCCGCCGTACCGTGGTGGGCGATCGAGCGCACCAGCGAGGTGCAGCAGCCGTCCTACGAGCCGGAGCCGCGCATCCCCGGCCCCCGGCACTCGCAGCAGCCCGGCCACGGCCACGGCGCCTACGAGCCGCCCGCGCCCCCGGCCCCGCCCGCGGTGGACATCACGCCCACCTACCGGGGCGCGATAGTGGCCCGGCTGCGCCGCTTCTCGTTCCTGCACGCCCGGCACGCCTGGGAGCGCCGCCGCCGCGACCCGCTCGCCCCGCACGGCATGGCGCTGTTCTACTGCGAGCCCTCCGGCCAGCTCTACGACCAGCTGCGCACCGCGACCCGCATCTTCCTCGCCGACGAGGAGGCGGCGTCGCTGCCGCACCTGCTCTACGGCCTGGCCCAGCACGCCCGCGAGGGCTTCGCCGCCGACCCGCGGTTCGACCCGCGCACGGCTATGTGCAACAAGACCGACGACATGTCCAGCCAGGCGGTCTTCGCCGGCATCGGCGTGGTCACGCTCGACACGCCCCACGGCGACTGGCCGACCGCGCAGCGCACCGCGCGCAGCGAGGCCGACCTGCCCGGGCGCTGCTACGCCCGGCTCATCGACGGCACCATGCTGGTCCTGGACCGCGGCGGCGAGCTGCAGTTCAACGCCATGACCGTGGAGTGCTCGGTGCGCGACGGCAACCTGCAGTACGGCACCCCGAGCATGCACTGGCGCTGGAACCCGGCCATCGCCGAGACGCCCGAGTCCGACCCCATGTACCACGTGTGGCGGTGGATGGGCGAGATCGGCCGGATCATCGACCACGGGTCGCGGCCCCGATGAACCCCCTCTTGCCGGGCGACCCGACCGTAGCCGGCCGCCTGGAGCAGCTGCACGCCGACCTGCTCCAGCATCGCGACTACGACCTCGGGTTCCCCGGCGCGACGGACCTGCCCGACATGAGTGCGCTGGCCCCGTTCGAGCGCCTGCTGCTCAACAACGTCGGGCATCCGTTCGCCCCCGGTGGCGCATACCGGATGCACACCAAGCACCTCGAGTACGAGGTCGTCGGCTTCCTGGCCGACCTCTTCGACGCGCCGCTGGACAACCGGCACGGGTACGTCACCACCGGCAGTACCGAGAGCACCCACTGGGCCCTGTGGCAGGCTCGCCGGCAGCTGGCCGCCCCGACCGTCTACTGCTCGTCGGCCGCGCACTACAGCGTGGCCAAGGCGGCCGAGCTGCTGCGCATGCGCGTTCGCGTCATCCCGACCGACGCCCGCGGCGAGATCCGCTACGACCTGCTGCACGCCGCGGTCGTACGCGACAAGCGCCACCGCCGCGGCACCGGCGTCATCGTCGTCGCCTCGGTCGGCACCACCATGACCGAGGCCGTCGACGACGTGGCCCGGATCGGCCTGGCCCTCGACACGGCGGGCATCACGCTCGAGCAGCGCTGGGTCCACGCCGACGCCGCACTGGCCGGTGTGCCGCTGGGCCTTGACGACCCGATCGGCCGCCCCGCGTTCACCTTCACCGACGGTGCCCACAGCATCGCCATCAGCGGCCACAAGTTCCTGGCCACACCGTTCCCGTGCGGGGTGGTGATCGCCCTGGCCGACCGCCATACCGACCGGGGCGACATCACGTACACCGCCGCCCCGGACAGCACCATCACCGGCTCCCGCTCCGGCCACGCGCCGCTGTGGCTGTGGTACCTGCTGCGCTACTGGGGCCGCCCGGGTCTGCGCACCCGGGCCGAGAGCGCCCGCAACCTGGCCCGCTATCTGGAGCAGCAGCTGCGCGGCATCGGCTGGCCGGCCTGGCGGGCCCAGTCCCGCGCCTTCACGGTGGTCTTCCCCCGCCCGCCGCAGCCCCTGCTGGAGCGCTGGCCACTGGCGACCGACGAGCTGGGCAACGCACACGCGGTGATGATGCCGGGCGTCCCCCGCGAGCGCGTCGACCGCTTCGTGACCGATCTGCGTGACGCGCTCAGCGCCGCGTCGGGCCTCGGCCTGATCTCCGACGCCCTGGCCTCCTGAGTCCGGTTCTATACACATCCACGAATGGTGGAGTGAGTGAATGAGCCGGCCACGCATTCATAAACTCACACGGCTGAATTTGTACGGCGGGAAAGCGCTCGGCTTACAAGAACGACTCTGATCCCACAAGTGCTGTCGCCCGCACACAATGCATTGCTTGACTCTTCCTCGGGTTTTGTGCCGAACCACGAGGAGGAGCACGTGTCGTACCCCCGCAAAACGGCATCGGCCGCGGCGCTGGCGCTGATCGCCGGCGCCCTTGTCGCATTCACACCCGCCGCCGCACTGGCCGCGCCCGGTGTCACTCCGGCATCGGTCAACCTCACGCTCGGACCCGGGAAATCCGCCGACGTCGACAAGCATGTCGAGACCGCACCGGTGCCGCCGAATCCCGACATCGTGTTTCTGGCCGACACGACCGGCAGCATGGGCGGCGCCATCGCCAACGTCCGCTCCAACGCCAGCTCGATCATGACGCAGATCGCCGCGGCCCAGCCGAGTGCGCAGTTCGGGGCGGCCGAGTACAAGGACCTGACCGCCGACTCGGCGCCGTTCACCGTCCGGCAGGACATCACGGCCGACCAGAGTGCGGTCCAGAGCGGCATCAACCTGTGGGCCGCGGGCGGCGGCGGCGACACACCGGAGGACGGCATCAATGCGCTGTACCAGCTCGCGACCGGGGCCGTGCACTTCCGCACCGCCGGCACCCGCATCGTCGTCATCTTCGGTGATGCGCCGTCGCACGACCCGAGCGGCGGACACAGCCGGGCCGACGCGATCGCCGCGCTGCAAGCGGCCGGCATCCACGTGGTGGCCGTCGACGTCGGCAACCTGAACAGCGGCGGCCAGGCGGTCGCCATCACCGACGCGACAGGCGGCGTGTATCTGGCCGCGCCGTCGGCGGACCAGGTAAGCGCGAAGATCCTGGAGGGCATCAAGGCCATCCAGGTGAAGGTCGCCCCGTCGACGTTCGACTGCAGCCCCAGCCTGGCGGTCACGTTCACGCCGGCCGACCGCACCGTGGACAGCGGCGCCACCGCCGACTTCACCGAGCACGTCGCCGTCGCGTCCGGGGCGCCCGCCGGCACCTACCAGTGCAAGGTGGACTTCAAGGTCGACGGCGTCAGCCAGGGCGCCGCGTTCGTGGAGACGATCGCGGTCGTCGTGCCCGGCCTGAGCATCAACGACGTCTCGGTCAACGAGGCCGCGAGCAACGCCACCTTCACGGTGACCCTGTCGGCGCCCGCGACCGCGCCGGTGACGGTGCAGTACGCGACCGCGAACGGGACGGCCACCGCGGGCAGCGACTACACGGCGAGCTCGGGCACCGTGACGTTCACCCCGGGCCAGACGAGCAAGCCGGTGGTCGTGCCGATCCTGCAGGACACGACCGACGAGCCGGCGGAGACCTACACGGTCGCCCTGACGAACGCGAACGGCGCGGCCGTGACCGACGGCAGCGGTCTGGGGACGATCGTCGACGACGACCGCAACGGGACGTTCTCGTGCACCTCGCGCGTCCTGCAGGTCGGGCCGCTGAGCTCGCCCGCGGCCAACCCGGCGAACGTCCCCTGCGCCGACGACGTCAAGACCACCGCCTCGCTGGCGCTGACGTCGGGGCTGGTCACGGTACAGTCGACGACCCTCAACGCGACGACGGCGCTCACGCCGGACGACCTGACCACGCCGCCGGCGGCGGGTGACAACGCCACGTCGACCGCCTCCGTCCAGTCCGTCAAAATCACGGTGGCCGGCCTGACCCCGACGACCATCGAGGTCGGCATCGTCCAGTCCCGCGCCGCAGCGACATGCACGGGCGCGGGGACGGCGGCCTTCACCGGCTCGTCGAGCATCTCCTCCCTGAAAGTCAACGGCGTGGCGGTCCCGGTGGGCAGCGCCCCGCTGACCGTCCCGCTGCTGGTCGGCTCCCTGAAGCTCAACGCCACGACGACGACGGCGACGAGCGTGACCCAGGAGGCGCTCGCCCTGCACCTGCCCCTGACCGACGTGGTCATCGGCACCGCCCACGCCGACGTGGAGGGCAACCCCTGCGCCGTGTGACCCGCTGAGCCGTTCGACGGGGGGTGGGCCGCGGCCCGCCCCCCGTTCCCCTGATTTCACCCAGAGATCGGGCACCCGTTTCACCCGGAGATCGGGCATCGGCGTGGTCGGACCATTGCGGCGGTACGGGATGATCGGAGTGTGATTCGCTTCGTCCTGAACGTCCTGTGGGTCATCTTCGGCGGCGGCCTCCTGCTGTTCCTCGGCTACGCTCTGGCCGCCCTGATCTGCCTCGTCCTCGTGGTCACGATCCCGTTCGCGATCGCGTCGTGGCGCCTGGCGATCTACTCGCTCTGGCCGTTCGGCCGCACGGTCCGCGCCAAGAACGGCGGCGGGGGCGCCGTCACCGGCGTGGCCAACATCCTGTGGGTCGTCCTGGCCGGCTGGTGGCTGGCCCTCACGCACATCACGGCGGGCATCACCCTGTGCGTGAGCCTCATCGGCATCCCCTTCGGCATCGCCCACTTCAAACTGGTCCCGGCCGCCTTCTGGCCCCTGGGCCGCGAGGTAGTAGATCTAGACTGACCCACCCCACCCGGCCCGCTCCACGACTTCCTCAGTCGTCAGCGGCGCCGACGGGTGGTGGCTGAGACACAGCGGCGCCCGAACCCTCTGCGGCGGCTCCCCCTCCACCGCCACATAAAACTCGCCCGCCCGCAATCCCCCGACTTCCGGCACGTCACCACCCTTCACCCGGGCCAGCTCCCGCGCCGCATCGATCTGCACCTGGGCGTTCAGCAAGCCGTAGAACTGGGTGGTGGCGTTGCCCGAGATCCGGTTGTGCAGCCCTTTCGGCGCCTGGGTCGCGAAGAGCAGCCCCAGCCCGTACTTGCGCGCCTGCGCGGCCAGCGCCAGCGTGCTCTGCGTGCAGGCCGTCATCGCGCCCGAGGGAGCCAGCGTCTGCGCCTCGTCCATCACGAACAGGCCGAGCAGTGGCCGGTTCCGGGCCGGATGCTTCTTGATCCAGGCGAACAGCGCCATCTGCAGCTGGTTCACGAAGCCTTGCCGGGCGTCCTCGGACGGCAGCCCAATCAGGCTGATCACCGAGATCCGGGCCCGCTTGCCGGGCGCCGGAGTCAGCAGGACGCCTGGGTCCGCCGGTGCGCCGCTACCGCCGAACATCGGGTCGTTGTCCATGGCCGCGGTGAGCGACTGGGCCAGGCCGGCCGCGATCTTGTCCGCATCGGCGAGCCCGCTGACCCCATCAGGCAGTTCGGCGAGCAGGCCGATGAGCGCTGGGAGGCCCTGACCGCCCGAGCGCGCGAAGTGCTCGGTCGCCTTCCGCAGGACCGCGAGCCCCAGGTGCGCCTTCGTCGTGCGCCCGCCGAGCCCGGCCCGCGGGGCCAGCGCCGCCACCGCCGCCTCGACGGCCTCGGCGAACTCGTCAGGATCAGCCCGGACGGCCGCGAAGTCCGGTAGCGGCTGGAAGCTTAGCGGCCGCCCGGCCTCACGGCGGGGTGTCCACACCACGACCTCCGTCTCGGCCAGATACTCCGCGGCCCGCTCCCGGTCCCCGCTGCCCCACGACTCCGGCGCCTCCGGCCATGGGTCTCCGAGCCGAGCCAGGTCATTGTTGGGGTCGAGCACGATCGCCGACACTCCGTGCAGCGCACACTCCTCCACCAACCGCCGGATGAGCACCGTCTTGCCGGACCCCGAGCCCGCGAATATAGCTACGTGCTTGCGCAGCGCCTCCAGCGGCACCCGGACCGGCTGCCCGCCCTCGTGGTCGTAGCCGACCACGATCTCCGCAGCGACGGGCTCGGCCTCGCGGAGCGCCATACGCGCCCGGGCCTCGGCCTCGCTCCAGGTGCCCGCGTCGGCCAGCGCCCGCCTGAACAGTGCGACCTCGGCTGTCGGCTGCCGCTTGACCAGCCACGCCTGCAACTCCGTCGGGCTCTCGTCCTGGAGTTCCCGCAGTGCCCAGAGCGTCCGCAGATCCGCATCGTCGATCGCGAGCGTCAGCCCGCCGGCGCGCTGAAACTCCTTGATCTCCGCCTGTGTCTTCGCCCCGGACGACCACGGCCCATTGCGGATCAGCACCAGCTTGCGCTTGGGTACCTCGGCGGAGAGCCCCGCGGCCCGCCGCGCGCGACGAAACCGATTCAGCGCGGCAAGTGCCTGATGGGTGTCGCTGACGGCCCGGAAGCACCAGTGCACCTGGTCCTCCGTCCCCTCATCGAGTGTCCGCCGCAGCCGCGCGTGGAGGTCGGGATTGGCACTGGGCGGCGGGTCGAGCGTGAACACCTCGGCCCCTTCGCCACGCTCGAGAATCCATGCCGTCAACCCGGCCGCCAGCAGCTCCGGAAATACGGAGTCCTCTGTGGCCCCCTCGAGCGCGGCCGTGACCTCAGCATCGCGCCGCAGCTGCTCGAACCGCGCCTCGATCCGCTCATGGACCTCATCGGGCGCCTCCGGCGTCACCGGGACAGAGATCGTGGGCTCGTCGACGTCCTGAACGGTGTTCAGATGCGTCAGCTCCCGCAACTCGCCCGACCGCAGGCAGTCCCGAACGTGACTGTCGATCTCCTTGAGCAGTTGGCGCGGCGTGTACAGGCCGACCGCGGAAAACGCAGTCGGCCGGACCGGCCAGGTTGGGTAGGGCGGCGTGAATTTCAACGCCGCGTAACGGACGGCGAACCGCCGCTCGACGATTTCCTGGGCGAGCCGGGCGTCGATGACTCCCTTGAGCACCGGAGTGCCGCGGAACCGGTCGTCCATGGTGGTCGTCGCGCGTTGGGCGATCAGTGTCCAAGTCGATGGCAGGCACGCGACGACGGTCAGCGTTCGCCGTGTTCGCTCACGCAGGCGGAGGAGACCACCGGCAACGCTCTCAAGCGCGGTCGCCTGTGCGCGATTGGCTTGGGAGTCGGTGTTGAGCTCCAGATCCGCGCTCAGTTCAGCCTGAGCGACAAGCGTGTCGATCTGATCCACCGCGATGACCGCCGGACCGGTGAGGGCCAGCAGCATCGACAGCTCGTGGACGATGTCCTCCGCAGTGTGCGGCCGGCGCCGAATGCCCCAGGAGCTCCGTTCACCGGCCACCGACTCTTCGTCGGAGTCGAAGTAGCTGTCGGCGATGTCGCGATGCTCGGACCTGGTGGAGACGCTGAGGGCGAGGGCCCGCGCCGTGTCCCGGCTCAGATTCGCCTCGAACTCATCCGACGCCAGCAGCCCCTCGATGAAGGCATCAAGCGCGGGACGGGTCAGCTCGGTTTCCCCCATGACCGCTCGGCGGGCCGTCCGGGGTGCGCCGATGCGCGAGGTCAACCGGCGCAGCAGCAGGTGAAGCTGGGTGATGTCGCCGCCGAGCACCGGCCGGGCCAGGCTCTCCCGCATATAGGCCAGGACGCTGGGCCAGAAGCTCTTCTCGTCGAGCAGGCTGACCAGGAAGAAATATCCGCCTCGTTCCTGTACGCGCTCGCGGAGCCAGCCGAGCATGTGCGTCTTGCCCGAGCCGCCGCGGCCCAGCATCGCCAGGCTGATCGGGCTGGGACCGGGGCTGGCGGCGGCGTCTTCGACGCCCGCCATCAGATCCTCCAGCACGTCCTCGTACAGACCGTCGACGTGCAGCGGTGAACGCCGCCAGACGTCGTCCGGCACCGGCGCCCAGCTCAGGCGAAGGGCAGCGAGCGCGGCGCGTTGTTCTTTGATCATCGCAAGCCGATCGCCAAGAGGTGCCTGGCCTCGCCGCCGATCTTCACGGCCGCCCGGCGATCCTCGACTGTGAGCGTCTTCTGGTTCGCCTCGGGCTCCAGCTGGATGTCCGGGGTGTTGTACAAACGCTCGAGTGCCGCGTCCAGGTCGGCCCTCGACACGTCGCTGAACAGCGGCCGGAGCCGGGTCAGGCTCACCCAGGCGCCGGCCTCAGTGGCGAGCTCGGTGTAGGCCGACCGGATCCGCTGATCGAGTCCACCCCGCGCCTGTGGCCGTCGGGGCGCGTCGAGGAGGTGAGCGTGCAAGGCAGCCAGCGCGGCCCAGAGTTGCCTCTCTTTGTCCGAACCCTCCCCCACGGCAGTCAACCGGTCCTGCAACGTGTTCTTGCCCTTCTCCGACAACTTGTGCTTATAGGGGCGGCTTTTGGTCTCGGACTCGACGTAGCCGTTCCCGTTGAGCCGGGCGAAGTTGTCGCCGATCAGCCTGACCCCATGAGCCTTATCCATCTGGGTGTTGGAAAGCTGGCGATTTTCGAGCTGCAGCAGGATGAGGAATGCGTAGTCCGTTGGAGTCAGGTCGTCAGACATCGGTGGTCCTTCCGGAAGGGGGTGAGAGAGGCCGTCCGTCGGCGGACAGGCCGAACGCGCGCAGGTGGGCCACTTGCTGCGGTGACTTGAGTTCGTCGGCCGTGTAGAGCGCGAGCAGCCGGTCGGCCGCGCCGAGCGTGCCGGCCTCTACCTCGGCCTGGAGGCCTTCGACGTCGCGCAGGGCGAACAGCAGGGCGCAGAGCTGGCGGGCCGCCTCCGGATCCGGGCCAGCCGCGGCCCGTAGCGCGGCCAGTTGCGACTCAGCGCCCTCTGGATGCCGGCCTTCGGCGTGAGCTTTCGACAGGCGCAGCGCAGCGGCCGGATCGCCGGCGCCGGCCCGGGCCTCCAGCCGTGCGAGGTCCCCGCGGGTGAGGTACAGGTCGGCAAGGGCCTCGGCGGCGTACCGGTGTTCGCCGTCCGCGCGCTCCTCCAGCTCACGAAGGCGGCCGAGGTCGGCCAAGCGCTCGACCAGTTCCTCACCGGCGAGCACGTCCCCGGCATCGGCCCGCCGGCGCAGGTCGTCGCATACACCACCGTCGGCAAGCATGTCGTCAAGACGCTGACGGACGGCCGCGTCACCGGCGGCCGCCGGGCGTAGTTGCTCGGCCAATTCCCAGAGTTCCTGCGCCCGGGCGAGATGCCAGCTCGCGTTGCGGTCTCTCGGATTGCTGTCCAGCCTCCAGCGCAGGACCCGTATTCCCGCCTCGAACCGGTCCTGGCGGATCAGGAGCTGGGCGAGCTCGGTTGCCGCCACCCCGTCGCCGAATTCGTTGGCGAGTCGTTCGAGGGCGGGCTCAGCGTAGACGAACCGCAGCCGCGCCGTGGCGCTGTCCGAGAGCCGGCGCAGGTCGGCCGGGCGGTTGATCCGGGTGACAAGTGCGTCCCAGGCTTCGTGCGGCACACGCTCCGTCCGGCGGTGACGCCCGAGGTGCTGGGCCAGGTAGTCGGCGACGATGTACCCGGCGAACGTGCCGGGGCGCCCGCCGTCCATCGGCCGCAGCGCCGTCACATCGCCGTGCAGCGGTCGGGTTGCGTGCGGCAGCGCGTGGTGCAGCCATTCATCCACAGATGCGACGCGCTGCGGGCCAGGCAGATAGCCGAACATGGCCGCCGCGAGCAGATCCTCGGTCAGCGGCGCCTGCACGCCGAGCCGGTGCGCATCAGCCGCCACGGTGATCATCGCTTTCGCGTAGGGATTGGGCGCGATCGTCCAGGCGCGCACGAGCGCGGGGCCCCCGGCCAGGGCCTGGGTCACCCCGGTGTCACGCGTGTTCAGCGCGATCCGGATCCGGTTGTCCACCGCCGCCTTGTCATCGGCCTCCTGCAGCTCGGCCGGGCTGAAGGCATCCGGGACGTCGATCACGATGGCGGTCTGCAGCAGTCGTCGCACGTCGGCGGCCTCGTCCGTGTCGCGCAGCCCCGGCGCACTCCGGGCGTCGTACTGATCTGGCCACAGCGTGCCGACGATGAGATTCGGCCTGCGCATGAGCGCGCCGATGCAGGCGGACGAAAGGTGCGGACGGCCGCCCAGATAACGCTGGAGCTCATCGAGCCAGAAGACGGTCTGGCTGGGCGGGTCATGCCGGAGTTGCAGCAGCTCGTCGGTCTCGCTGGGATGGATGAGCCACCAGTTCGGCGCGACGGCCATGACCGCCTCGTACAGCGAGCGGGTCTTGCCGGTCGACGAGCCGCCGACGAGCACCACGAAGCGGCCGCGGTTCGAACCGTCGGTGGCCAGCGCGGCCCGCAGTCCGAAATCGAAGTCCCGCTCGACGTACTCGGGAAGGTCGTCGGCCGCGGCCGGATCGCCGATCGCGCTGTGGATGCCGAGGTCCCGCGGTGACGCGGCGTCGAACCGGTCCAGGGCGGCTCGGCGCACGGCGGCGCCCCGCTCCGCGGCCCAGATCCGCTGCCGGGCTTCGAGCCACGGCTGGTGCAACGGCTCGGGAACATCGCAGACAGCGAGCAGGGCCAGCAGCGTTCGATGATTGATCAGCGTCCTGCCGTTGAACGCCTTGCTCATGGTGGCCTTCTTGAGCGGCAGCGGCCGGTCCCTGGTCCTCTTCTCGATTTCCCCGAGCGTGAGCCCCTGACGGTCACGCAGGGCATTCAGGGCCGCGCCGAGCTCGGCTCGCGTCCGGGCACGGGCCGGATCGAACAGTGATTCGGGCGTCAGCGGGCTCACCCCCCAATCGCCGGCCCTCGCGGGTGACCACCGATCTGGACGTCACGTTACTGACGGACAGCGGGGAATGACATCGACGACCGTCAGGCTGTGCGCGCCGTTTGGCCCAACCGTTCCGGCTCGCGGCGCGCCACCGAAGGCGCCTACCGGCTCAGCGGCACTGGGCGACGGTGGCGCGGAGCTTGCTCTCGATGACTCGGATGGCCGACTGCTTCACGCGGGCCGCGAACGCCGGGTCGGCCTTCGCGGCAGCGACCAGGGCCTCGGTCATCGGGGCGGCGTCGGAGAGGCGGACGCTGAGGGCCATGTCGCCGCCGGCCTGGATGAACTTCACGGCGCGCTGGCCCACCGGGGTCGAGCTCACGGCCACCGCGGAGCCCAGGTCGTCGGAGAGGACGAGGCCGGTGAAGCCCATCTTCTCGCGGAGCAGGCCGGTGACGATGGGCTGGGAGAAGGCGGCGACGTTCTTGGGGTCGAGCTTCGGGTACGCCGCGGACGAGATCATCACCGCGGCCGACCCGGCGGCGATGCCGCTGGCGAAGGGCTTGAGGATCGGGTCGTCGGCGGTCGTCAGCGGGTCCTGGGCGCCCGTCGACGTGTCCGTGTTGAGCCGGACTCGGCCCAGTCCGGGGAAATGCTTGAGCGTCGTCAGTACACCCACGCCTTGAATCGCCTGCACCACCGTCACCACATCCTCGGCGACGGGGTCGGGCGTGGCGCCGTACTGCCGCTCGAACCCTCCGATCGGCGGGTTGTTCTTGCCCACGTCGGTGGGGACCACGTCCGCGACGGGCGCGAGGTCGATCGTGATGCCGATCCCCTTGAGCAGCCGGGCCCACTCGGCCGTGCGGTCCCCGAGCTCGGTCTTGTCCAGCTTCCCCTGGTTCACCGCGGTCGGGATGGCCGGGAAGTCGGCACCCTTGAGCGTCTGGACCTGCCCGCCCTCCTGGTCGATGCCGATCTGCAGGCCGATCCCGAGACTCGATTGGGCCGCCTCCTGCAGCTGCCCGATCTGCTGCTTGAGCGACGCCGCGGAGGCCGACGATCGTCCCGCCAGAAAGACGCCGCCGATTTTGTACTTCTGGATCGTCGACGTCGCATTGAGGGGTGCACTGAGCGGAGTACCGATCATAAGCAGCTGCGCCGCCTGCTCCTCGATCGGCAGCTGCCCGACGAGCTTCTCCGCGCACCCCGCAGCGGCGGGCGGCGTGCCCGGCGGCGCCGAACCCTGCACGCTGCCACCGGGCGCGGCGCCGGGCGGGGGCTTGGCCACCGGCGAGTCGGAGCCGGACCCGGCCACGGCGAACGCGACACCGCCGCCGATCAGCACGACGGCGGCCAACGCCACGACCGCCCACACGGGGAACGGCCCGATCCGCCCGCGCTCGGCGATCCGGCGCGTTCCTCTCGGCATCCGTTCGACTCCATCCGCGGGCGGGAAAGCAGGCGCTCACGACAATACGCAAGGCCCGCACGAGCCGCCCATCGGCGCAACCGTCAGCGGTACGCGGTCAGGAACCGGTCCCGGAACTGGTCCATCCGCCACACCGGTGCCCCGTCGCGCGGCCGCAGCCCGTCCTGCCAGCCCCACCCGGAGATCTTGGCGAGCACCTTGGGGTCCTTGGCGACGATCGTGATCGGGACGTCGTGACTGGCCGTGTCGCCGACGATGATCGGTGAGGGCTGGTGGTCGCCGAGGAACACGACGACGAGATTGTCGTCACCGTAGGTCTCCACGTACGAGATCAGGGAGCTGAGCGAGTACACGATGGAGTTGCGGTAGGCGGTTCGGATCTTGTCCGATGTCCGCCAGGCCACGTCCGGTGGGTCACCGTCGGTGCTCATGGTGCTGTAGACGGTGCCGTCGCCGACCTGGTCCCAGCCGACGAGCTGCGGGATCGGCGTCCACGGAGCGTGACTGGACACGAGCGGGATCTCGGTGAACGTGGGCTGGTGGCCGGGCTGGCGCTCCAGTCGCTGGTACGCCGCGAGGGTGAACTGGTCCGGCACCGGCACGTAGCTGAACTTCGGGCCCTTGTAGCCGATGTTCCGCGAGTCGTAGAGGTCGTGGTACTGGAAGAACTTCCCCTCGGGCCAGTCGCGGTCGTTGGCCGGCATGATCCCGCCGATGTGCCACCCGCTGCGGCGGAACGCCGCGTTGAGCGTGAACCGGTCCCCCGCCAGCAGCGACGAACTTCGCTGATTGTTGTCGACCCAGAGCCCGGACAGCAGCGTCTCGTGCGCCATCCAGCTGCCACCGCCGGTGATCGGCGAGGTCAGGAACGCCGTCCTGGCCCCGAACCCGAGCGACTGGAGCTTCGTCGTGCCCGCGTCGAGCACGGCGTTGACCTGCGGCGCGTACTGCGGGTTCTGCACCGCGTCCCGCCCGTAGCTCTCGACGAACGTGAGCAGGACGTCCTTGCCACGCAGCGCGGTGAGCAGCTGCGAGCCGGGCACGTCGCGGAACGCGTCGATCTGCGCCTGCTGGCCGAACTTCTCGCCGTCGTTGATGTCCCGCCGGACCAGCGAGATCTGGGTGCCGAGCGCGGTGACGGCGCCGTCCGAGGCGGCCTGCAGGCCCAGCACGCCGCAGATCGCCCAGGCCACGGCGAGCACAGCGGTGCCCCGGGTCGTAGCCGTCTGGTGACGCACCGCGAGCCGGGCCAGCCGCCGCAGCGTGAGCGTCATGACCACCGGCACCGCGAGGACGACCAGGCCGAGGATCACCGTGACCAGGACCGCCGCCGGCTCGCCCAGGGACGAGCTGACCAGACCGTACGCCGGCTGGAGCAGCACCCAGTCGAGCACCGGGTCGAACGGGCGCGACAACGCTGTGTAAAAGCCCAGGTTGAACAGCCGGATGATGAGCAGGAAGCCGAGGATCACGCCGGCGACGCTCAGGACCACGGTGCGCATCCAGCCGCGCACGGCGAGGAAGATCGCGACGAGCAGCAGCCCCTCGATCGGGATCTTCACAAAGCCGCCGAAGGTGTACTGCGTGAGCCGATCCGGTGTGACGAGCGTGAACAGCACCACCGCCGCACCCAGCAGCGTCCCCACCCACACGAGCACCCGCCGGACCGGCCGCCGCCCGGGTGCCGGGGCCTCGGGGGCGTCGGTGGTGTCCGCGGGCGGCGGGGCGATGTCGACCGCCATCAGGAGGCCGCCGCAACCGTGAGCGACTGCCGCCGCCAGCGCCACAGCACCTCGGAGCCGAACGACTCGACGAGGAACAGCAGCGAGATCGCCACCACCGTCGTGGTCACGGACAGTGGCAGCAGCCCGGACGCGGCAACGGCCAGCGTCACGCCCTGCATCGCGGCCACGACCTTGCGCCAGTATCGCGGCGGCACCGGACCGCGCAGCCACGGCACCAGCCAGGTGGCCAGGCCGATCACGTAGCGCATCAGCCCGATGGCCAGCACCCACGCCCCGACCGACTCGGCGACGAACGCGCTCAGCACCAGGATCAGCCAGGCGTCGGTCTCCATGTCGAAGCGCGCGCCGAGCGGGGTGCAGCTGCCGGTCCTGCGGGCGACGTTGCCGTCCACCGCGTCGAGCGCCAGGGCGACAGCGCTCAGCGTGACGAGCACCGGGATCGACACGGGCCCGGTGAAGGAGTCAGCGGTCAGCGCGGCGATGCCGCCGATGAGCCCGGCCCGCAGCAGCGTCACCCAGTTCGCCGCCCCGAACGCCTCGGCGCCGGTGCGCTGCAGGCCGTGCGCGAGCACGAGGAAGGTGACGGTCCCGCTCGCGAAGCCGACCACCCACCCCGCCGTCCCGAGCCCGACGGTCCCCGCGAGAACGTTGAGCACGGCGAAGTGGAAGATCAGTCCGATGGTGGGACCGGTACGAACGCTCGGCATCATCGCTCCGTCTACGAGGCTGTGCTTGCTGACCATGGAACTCGTGAGTGCATACGCTCGAGGCGCCGTATCGGTTCGATCGCATTCCACCGACAAGGGGCTGGGACACATGGCGAAAGCGTTCTGGACGACCGCGTCCGGAGGGGAGATCCGCCCGGTCGAGGTGCCCGCGCCGGGTGAGGACGAGGTGCTGGTCAGGACGCTGTACTCGGGTGTGAGCCGCGGCACCGAGACGCTCGTCTTCGCCGGTGCCGTGCCGCCCGACCAGCACGGGGTGATGCGCGCGCCGTTCCAGGAAGGCGACTTCCCATACCCGGTCAAGTACGGCTACCTCAATGTCGGTGTCGTGGCGGCGGGCCCGCCGCAGCTGGCCGGGCGGACGGTGTTCAGCCTGTATCCACACCAGACCGAGTACGTCGTGCCGGCCGCGGCCGTGGTTCCCGTACCCGACGGCGTGCCGGCCAATCGGGCGGTTCTGGCCGGCACGGTGGAGACGGCGGTCAATGCGCTGTGGGACGCCGCCCCGCTGATCGGCGACCGGGTCACGGTGGTCGGGGCCGGGATGGTCGGCTGCAGCGTGGCCGCCCTGCTCGCCCGCCTCCCCGGCGCCGAGGTGGAGCTGGTCGACACCGACCCGGCCCGCCGTACGGTCGCCGAGGCGCTGGGCGTGCCGTTCGCCCACCCCGATGCCGCCACGGCCGGGCGTGACCTGGTCGTGCACGCGAGCGCTTCGGAGCGCGGCCTGCAGCGGGCGCTGGAGCTGCTGCGACCGGAGGGTACGGTGCTGGAGCTGAGCTGGTACGGCGACCGCCCGGTGACGCTCGGCCTCGGGGGCGCCTTCCACTCGGGCCGCCTCACGATCCGCAGCAGCCAGGTCGGCACCGTGTCCCCGGCCCGGTCCGGCTCCCGCACCTACGCCGACCGGCTGGCCCTGGCCCTGCGCCTGCTGCGCGACCCGGCGTTCGACGCGCTGCTCACCGGCTCGTCGCCGTTCGCCGATCTGCCGGCGGTGCTGCCGCGGCTGGCCGACGGTACCCTTCCGGCTCTGTGCCACCTGATCACCTACGACAGGAGCTGACTCCGTGTACAGCCTCACCGTCCGTGACCACATGATGATCGCCCACAGCTTCCGCGGCGAGGTCTTCGGCCCCGCGCAGCGGCTGCACGGCGCGACGTACGTGGTGGACGTCTCGTTCTTCCGCCGCGAGCTCGACGCCGACAGCCTGGTCGTCGACATCGGTCTCGCGTCCGAGCAGCTCAAGGACGTACTGTCGGCGCTGAACTACCGCAACCTCGACGACGAGCCCGACTTCGAGGGCCGCAACACGTCGACGGAGATGCTGGCCGCGGTGGTCGCCGACCGGCTGGCCGAGCGGATCGCCGCGGGTGCACTGGGCCCGGGCGCGGCCGGCCTGGAGCGGGTCGCGGTCACGCTCCGCGAGTCGCATGTGGCGTGGGCGACGTACGAGCGGGATCTGTGACGGTCTTCGCCGTCTTCCCGAACGACATCGACGATCCGGACCGCCCCAGCGGCGGCAACCGCTACGATCGCGAGCTCTGCACGGGGCTGGCCGCGCTGGGCTGGGACGTCGCCGAACGTCCGGCCTTCGGTGCGTGGCCGGCCCCGGCCCCGGCCGAGCTGGCGGCGCTGGACGCTTTGCTGTCCGGCCTCCCGGCGGGCGCCACAGTGTTGATCGACGGTTTGATCGCGTCGTGCGCACCGGCGGTCATGGAGGCCCACGCCTCGCGTCTTCGCCTGATCACGCTCGTCCACATGCCGTTCGGCGACCTCGATCCATCCACCCAGACCGACGAAAATCGAGCACTACAGTCAACATCGACGATAATCACGACAAGCGAGTGGAGCCGACACCGCCTGAGCGAGCTCTACGACCTACAGCACAACCACATCGTCACCGCCACCCCCGGCGTCACCCCCGCCCCGATCGCCCCCGGCTCAACCAGCCCCAGCCCGACCACCCTCCGCTCCCCCAGCCCAGGCTCCCCCGCCCCAGGCTCCACCAGCCCGGGCGCTGCCGGCGACCAACGACCAGGGGTAGCAGCTGTCGGCGATCAGGGCCCGACCGGCCCGGACCAGACCAGCCCGGACCAGACCAGCCCTGGCCCGGCCGCCCCTGGCTCAACCAGCCCCAGCTCGCTCAATCCTGGCTCGATCCGCTGCGGCTCGACGCACGCCGGCTCGAACGCCCTCAGCGCGACCGCCTCCACGTCGACCGACCCAACGGACCCCAGCTCGACCAGCACGGGCTCGACCACCCTCCGCTCCACCAGCACAACCGGCCCGGGCACAACCGGCCCGAGCACAACCGACCCGAGCACAACCGACCCGGCCACGGCCAGCGCAACCGGCTCAGGCACGACCGGCTCGGGGGCAACCACACCCGCGCCGCCCTTATCCGCCACGACGAGCACGAACAGCGCGACCAGCTCAGGCACGACCAACACAACCGGCTCAGACATGACCGGTCCCGACGCGACCAGCTCGGGCACGACCGACCCGTCCGCGACCAGCGCAACCGGCACGACGGAGATCGGCTCGACGCGTCTCGGCTCGGCTCGGCCCAGCGCCATCGGCACCGGGCCGGTGCTGTTGTGCGTTGCTGCGATCGGGCCGCACAAGGGCCAGGACGTGCTTGTCGAGGCGCTGGGTCGGGTCGCCGATCACGATTGGACATGCACGCTGGTCGGCGCACCCGTCGATGTCGACTACTTTGCTGAGCTCTCGACGAAAATCGACGTGCTAGGTCTGGGCCAGCGGATCCACTTGGCCGGTCCGCAACGCGGTGCGGCTCTGGACGGGTACTACAACGCGGCCGACCTTCTGGTCCACCCTACCCGGGGCGAGACGTACGGCATGGTCGCCGTCGAAGCCCTGGCCCGCGGCATCCCCGTCCTGGGCACCACCGCAAAGGGGCTGCCCGAAGCCATAGGCACCGCCGCCCCGCCCGGCTGGCTGGTCCCGCCCGGCGACCCCGCCGCCCTGGCCGACGCGTTACGCCGCTGGCTGAACGACCCCGACCTGCGCACCCGGCTCCGCGCCGCGGCCCTGACCCGCCGAGCCGCCCTGACCGGCTGGGACGTGACAGCCCGCCGAGTCGCCGCCGCCCTGACCAACACCGGCCCCGACCAACTCCGGCGCTGACCAACACCGGCGATGACCAACCCGGCCCTGACCAACACCGGCGCTGACCACCCGGACCCGGCCACCCAGCCCCGACCCTCGCCGCTCCGGTCCCACCTCTCCTCCATCCCACGGCTCGTCTGATCCACCCCGCGACATGACTGCTCCATGCCGCGACATGTCCGATCCGCGCTGCGACATGGCTGATCCGCGCCGCGACGTGTCTGCTCCGTGCTGCGACATGTCTGCTCCGTGCTGCGACATGTCTGCTCCGTGCTGCGACGACCGGCAAAACGGATATGCGGCAGATCGCCGCATCCCGGTCATCCATTGCGCAATGGCGCCGGCGTGCGCAGTCGCCCGGCGTGCGGGGTCGAGGCGCCCCGCGGTGGGTAACTGAACCGGATCAGGCCGAGCGGCGTATGACACAAGAGATCGTCCCGAAGGAGCCGCCATGCCGACCGCCGCCGCCCCCGCACCCGCCGAGGCGTCGACGGTTCCTGTGCGCAAGACGCCGAAGCGGGCGCGCCGGGTCAACTGGGGTCTGGTCCAGACGATCGGCGGCGTGGCCGTGCTCGCGATGCTCGTCTGGCGGCTCGGGAGCGGGCCGTTCCTCGCCGGGCTGCGGCTGATCGACGGCTGGGCGGTCGGTGCCGCGTTGACCGTCGGCGGGGCCACCATCGTGGCGTGTGCCTGGCGGTGGCGGATCGTCGCGCGGGGGCTGGGGCTGCGGCTGTCGCTGTGGACGGCGACCGCCGAGCTGTACCGGGCCTGCCTCATCAACTCCACCCTGCCCAGCGGCGTCCTGGGTGACGTCGACCGCGCGGTCGGGCACGGACGTGCGGAGGGGGACGTGTCACGCGGCATCCGGGCCGTCGTCTGGGAGCGCTCGGCCGGCCAGGTCGTGCAGATCGCGCTCGCGCTCACCCTGCTCTGGGTGCTCCCGTCGCCGGTACGGCCGTTCGTGCCCCGCATCGCCGCCGTCGCCGGGCTCGTCGCGTTGACCGTCGTCGTGCTCGCGCTCGTCGCCGGGCGGCGGGGGCCGCAGTGGTGGCGCGGCGCGATCCGGACCGTGCGGGCCGACGTGCGCGAGGTGCTCCTGGCCCGGCGCATCTGGCCCGGCGTCGTCTTCTTCTCCGTGGTCGCGGTCGGTGGTCACCTCGTCACGTTCCTGGTGGCCGCGCGCACTGCCGGCCTCACCGTCCCGGCGACGCAGCTGCTGCCGCTGACGTTGCTGGCCCTGCTCGCGATGGGAATTCCGGCCAACATCGGCGGGTTCGGACCCCGTGAGGGCGTCGCGGCCTGGGCCTTCGCCGCGGCCGGGCTCACCGCCGCCCAGGGGGTCGCAACCGCGACCGTCTACGGGGTACTGGTGTTGGTGGCCAGCCTCCCCGGCGTCGCGGTCCTGCTCTTCCGCCGACGCACCGTAGCCAGCTGAAGAGGAGAAGGATGTTCGAGACTTTGCCCGGGGCAACCATGCGCACGCAGGTGACCGTGCCGCTGCGGCTCCTCGACGGGTACTCCACCACCGCCCGCCTGTTCTCGTTCAACGGCCTGGTCGACGGCCGTGAACACGTTGCGTTCGGCCTCGGTGACTGGGCGGGCGCGGTCCGCCGGGCCGCCGACGGAGGCGCCGCGCCGCTCGTCCGCCTGCACAGTGAGTGCCTGACCGGTGACATCTTCGGCAGTGAGCGGTGCGACTGCGGGCCGCAGCTGCGCGAGGCCATCGAGCGGATCTCCGAGGCCGGCGGGTTTCTGCTGTACCTGCGGCAGGAGGGGCGGGGCATCGGGCTGTACTCGAAGCTCGACGCCTATGCGCTGCAGGACACCGGCCTGGACACCTTCGAGGCCAACATCGCGCTCGGGCACGCCGAGGACGAGCGCGACTACTCGGCCGCGGCCCAGATGCTCGACGCGCTCGGCGTCCAGCGGATCCGGCTGCTGACCAACAACCCCGACAAGGCCGACCAGCTCGACAGCCTCGGCGTGACGGTGGCAAGCGTGGTCCCGACAGGCATCTTCCTGAGCCCGGCCAACGCGAGCTACCTCGCGGCCAAGGCGAGCCGGGCCGCGGCCCGGTGATCTGATGCTCGCTCCCGCAATGCGCAACGCGCTGACCCCGCCCGCCGCTCCCCCCGCCGACAAGCACCCGGGCGAGCGCGGCGACAGCGCCCGCCCGGCGCGCGCCGAGAGCAACGCCACCGACCGGACGGCGCGCGCCGAGCGCGACGCCACCGACCGGACGGTGCGCGCCGAGCAGGACGCGACCGACCCGACGGCGCACACCGAGCGCGACGTAACCGACCCGACGGCGCGCGCCGAGCGCGACGTGAGCGACCGGACGGCGCGCGCCGAGCGAAGCATCGCCGACCGGCCGGCGTGCGCCGAGAGCGCTGCCGGGGAGATCGCGGGGGGCGACAATACGGCGGTGACTCCCCGCGCACGGCCGTACGTGGTGCTCAGCTGCGCGATGTCCCTCGACGGCTACCTCGACGACGCCACCGACGAGCGGCTGGTGCTCTCCAACAGCGAGGACCTCGACCGCGTCGACGCCATGCGGGCCGGCTGCGACGCGATACTCGTCGGGGCCAACACCATCCGCCGCGACAACCCGCGGCTGCTCGTGCGCGCACAAGCGCGGCGCGAGCAGCGGGCCGAGAACGGGCTGTCGCCGCAGCCGGCCAAGGTCGCCATCTTCGGCCACGGCGACGTCGACCCGGAGTCGCGGTTCTTCACCGACGGCGACACCGACAAGATCGTGTACTGCGCGACAAAGACCGCCGGGCGCAACCGGACCCGGCTCGGCGACCGGGCCGAGGTCGTCGACGGCGGTGAGCCGGTCGACCTCGAACTGGCCCTGGAGGATCTGGCCGCCCGCGGGGTCGGGCGGCTGCTTGTCGAGGGCGGCAGCACTGTCCACACGATGTTCCTGACCGCCGGCCTGGTCGACGAGCTGCACCTCGTGGTCGCCCCGTTCTTCGTCGGCGACGGGCGCGCGCCCCGATTCGTCGGCGACGGGCAGTTTCCGTGGCACCGCGGCAATCGGGCCACCATGGTGGATGTACGGCGCATGGATGACGTGGTACTGCTTCGCTACGCCCTCTCCGACCGATTCGAGGCTTGATGAACCCCCTGCCGCGCCGCTCTCCGAGCTCCCCGCCCGCCGCCGCGGGCGCTGCGCTCCCGGACCGGGGCTCGACACTCTCAGTGCTCGACGGTGCCCTGCCGCCGGTGCGCACGCCCGACCCGCGGGCCGCGGTCAGCGAGCGCGTGCGCAGCCACCGGCGGCCGCGGGGCGGCACGGGTCCGCAGCGGGCGTCGTTCGCGCTGCTCGCCGTCGCGATCGCCAACGCGGTGGTGGTCGAGGCGCTGTTCTTCACCGCCTCCGACGCACCGAACCTCATGCTCGCCGTCGGGCGTTTCCTGGGCCTGCACGCGGCGGTGGTGCTCGCGCTGCAGCTGGTGCTCGTGGCCCGGGTGCCGTGGCTGGACCGGCGGCTCGGCATGGGCCAGCTGACCGTCTGGCACCGCTGGGTCGGCATCACGCTCGCGTGGACGATCATCGTGCACGCCACGCTCGCCTCGTGGGCGTACGCCCGGATCAACAACTGGCCCTTCGACACGCTCAAGGACAAGTGGCTGGGCTCGCTCGGCACGCTCGCCGGCATCGTCTCGGGGACCGTGCTGCTCGTCGTGGTCCTGGCCTCCACCCGGTTCCTGCGCCGCCGCCTGCCCTACGAGCTCTGGCATGCGGTACACCTCGGAACCTATGCGGTTGTTGCCTTCGCCATCGTCCATCAGACCATCGAGAACCCGATCTCCCAGCCCGCGACCTGGGCCAAGGCGTACTGGTGGGCGCTGTGGACGGTCGCGATCGGCCTGTTCGTGTGCGGCCGGCTACTGCTGCCGCTGTACCGCAACCTCCGCCACAATCTGCGGGTGTCCGACGTGGTCGCTGAATCCGAGGACGTGACGTCGGTGTACGTGACCGGCCGCGACCTCGCCAAGATGCCCCTGGACGCGGGCCAGTTCTTCCTGTGGCGCTTCCTCACCCCGGCCCGCTGGTGGCAGGTCAACCCGTGGTCGCTCTCGAAGGCCCCGGACGGTCAGAGCCTGCGCCTCACCGCGAAGGCCGTCGGCGGCGGCAGCGCGGGCCTGCGCAAACTCCGGGTGGGCACCCGGGTCTTCGTCGAGGGGCCGTACGGCGCCTTCACCAGCAAGCACCGGATGAAGTCGAACTCGCTGCTCATCGCGGGCGGCGTGGGCATCACCCCGATCCGCTCGCTGATGGAGTCGCTCGACGGCAACATCGTGGTCCTGTACCGCGCCCGCTCCGAGGCCGACGCCCCGCTGCTGAGCGAGCTGCGCCACCTCGCCGTCAGCCGGCGGGCGAAGCTGCAGCTGGTCACCGGCCGCACCAGGGACACGCAGCCCGCCCCGCTGAGTGCGGAGCACCTGCTGGCCGCGGTCCCCGACATCAAGCAGCGCGACGTGTACGTCTGCGGCCCCACCGCCATGACCAACGCGGTCCTGGCCGCCCTGCGCCAGATCGGCGTCCCGAAGACCCAGATGCACGCCGAGGTCTTCGCCATGGCGGACTAGTCGCCGGCCGGTTGCGCTTCGGTGCCGGGGTCTCACGAACGCCCGGGCGGCGCCGAAGTCAGCTCCGACAGCGGCCGGCGACCGAAGGGGCACGACCTTGGCACTCATCGTGTTCGTGGTACTGATCGTGCTCGCCGCGGGTGCGGAAGCGTTGCTGCCGCGGCGCAACCGTCCCCGGCCCGAGCCGGCCGATCGCCACCACGGGCCCGACGAGGACTTCTCGTTCGCGCTGCGCTCCGGCCTGGCCCCGATCCGGGGATACGCGGAGATTCTCGGCGACCGCGTGCACGGCGACGACGACCGCCGCATGATCCGGGCCATCGAGCACCACGCCGATCGGCTGACGGTGCTCGCCGACCGGCTGCGAACCGAGCGCGCCTGAGAACTACTTCTTGTTCTTCTTGCGCGGCTTGACGGTGATGTGGATCGGGGTGCCGGTGAAGTCGAACTCCTCGCGGAGCTTGCGCTCCACGAAGCGGACGTAGCCCGGGTCCAGCACGCCCGTCGTGAACAGGACGAACTTCGGCGGCGAGACGCCGGCCTGCGTGGCGAACAGCACGCGTGGGGCGCGACCGCCGCGGATCGGGTGCGGCGTGGCCTGGACCAGCGCGGTGAGCCACTGGTTGAGCTGGCCGGTGGGGACCCGGCGCTCCCAGTTGCTCAGCGCGGTGCGCAGCGCCGGAGCCAGCTTGTCCACCGCGCGGCCGGTCAGCGCCGAGACGTTGACGCGGACGGCCCACGGGACCCGGCGCAGCTCGCGGTCGATCTCCTTGCTGAGCTGGTAACGGCGGTCGTCGTCGACCAGGTCCCACTTGTTGAACGCGATGACCAGGGCCCGCCCCGACTCGATGACCATCGTGATGATGCGCTGGTCCTGCTCCGAGATCACCTCGCTGGCGTCGAGCAGGACGATGGCGACCTCGGCCGCCTCGATGGCGGCGTTGGTGCGCAGCGAGGCGTAGTACTCGGTGCCGCTCGCGTGGGAGACCCGCTTGCGCAGGCCCGCCGTGTCGACCAGGTGCCAGGTCTCGCCGCCGAACTCCACGAAGCTGTCCACGGGGTCGACGGTGGTGCCGGCCACCGAGTCGACGACCGCCCGCTCCTCCTTGGCCAGCTTGTTGAGCAGCGAGGACTTGCCCACGTTCGGACGGCCCACGAGGGCGATGCGGCGCGGGCCGGCCTCTCGCGGTACAACCGGGCGGGCTTCTGGAAGGTTTTCGAGGATCTTGTCGAGAAGGTCGCCGGACCCGCGGCCGTGCAGGGCCGACACGGGGAAGGGCTCCCCCAGCCCCAGGCCCCACAGGCTGGAGATCTCGTGCTCGAGGCGCTCGTTGTCGACCTTGTTCGCCACGAGGATGACCTTGCGTCCGCTGCGGCGGAGCATCCGGACGGCGGCCTCGTCGTCGGCGGTCGGCGGGATCGTGGCGTCGACGACGAACAGGACGACGTCGGCGGTCTGCGCGGCGATCTCGGCCTGGGTGGCGATGGCCTTGGCCCGCTCGCGGGCGTCGGGGAGCCAGCCGCCGGTGTCGACGATGGTGAAGTTGCGGCCCGACCACTCGGCGTCGTAGGCGATCCGGTCGCGGGTCACCCCGGCCACGTCCTCGACCACCGCCTGGCGGCGCCCGAGGACCCGGTTCACCAGCGTGGACTTGCCGACGTTGGGACGCCCGACGACGGCCACGATCGGCAGCGCAAACTCGACGTCCTCGTCCGTACTGAACTCGAAGACGTCTTCTGACACATCGCTCACGCCATCACCTTGTCGAGCATTTGTCGGAGCCGCTCGACCACCTCGTCGATGCCGAGCTCGGTGGTGTCGAGCACCACGGCGTCGTCGGCCTGGCGGAGGGGGTCGGCGGCGCGGGTGGAGTCGAGGCGGTCGCGGCGGGCGAGGTCGGCCGCGGTGGCGGCCTGGCTGGCAGCGTTCTCGGAGCTGCGGCGGCGGGCCCGCTCCTCGGCGTCGGCGGTCAGGTAGACCTTCAGGTCGGCGTCGGGGGCGACGACGGTACCGATGTCACGCCCCTCGACCACGATCCGCTCGGATTCGGCGATGATCGCGCGCTGGCGGTCGACGAGGAGGCGGCGCACGGCCGGCACCGCGGACACCGCCGACACCGCGGAGGTGACCTCGGCTCCGCGGATCTCGCGGTCGACGCCGATGCCGTCGACGCTGATGTGCGGGGTCGCCGGGTCGGTGCCGATGGTCAGCTCGACGCTCTCGGCGACCGCGGCGATCTTCACGGCGTCGCCCAGGTCGACGTTGTCGCGCAGCACCGCGTAGGTGACCGCGCGGTACATCGCGCCGGTGTCCAGGTAACGCGCGTCGATCGCCTGGGCGACCCGCCGGGAGATGGTGGACTTGCCGGAGCCCGACGGCCCGTCGACGGCAATTACCAATTGCCGACCCTCGTCGTGCACGCCCGTCTCCTCTGGCTCGATGAAACCCTTCAAAACAGTACCTGTCCCGCCGATGACCGTTCCTACGGGAGTGCGCCGGGGCGCTCGTCACAAGGGTCGTACGAGCCGGTGACGCAGGGCTCACCCATCGTCTTGTCGACCTCGGGCAGGCGGCCGAGCACCGTCTGGGCGATCTCGAGCAGCGCGTCGACCTGGTCCGGGCGCAGCGCGTCGAAGAACCAGTGCCGCACGTGGGCCACGTGCCGGGGCGCCGCCGCGGCGACCGCCTCCCAGCCGGCCTCGGTCAGCACGACGAAGGCGCCGCGCGGGTCGTCGGCGCAGGGCTCCCGGGCGACGAGCCCGCGGGCCGTCATCCGGGTGATCTGGTGGGTCAGCCGGGTCTTCTCCCAGTCGGCGGCCAGGCGCAGCTGGAAGATCCGCAGCCGGCCGCCGGGGGCCTCCGACAGGCTGGCCAGCACGAGGTACTCCGAGATCGTGAGCCCCGTCTCACGCAGCAGCTGACGGGCAGTGCGCCGCTGGACCTCGGAGTTGAGCGTGTTGTACGCCCGCCAGGCCCGCTGCTCCCGCTCGTCGAGCCACTCGGGGTTCGTCACACCGAAAGTCTACGGCCATGGGTGACACATCACCCTTGGCGTGAGCTATGGTCTTGGTGACACGTCACCCTACGCGTGAAGGAACGAACCACCATGACGAAGGTCGGGATCATCCTCGGCAGCACCCGCCCGGGCCGTAACGGCGAAGCCGTGGCCAAGTGGGTGTACGACATCGCCAGCAAGCGCACGGACGCGGAGTTCGAGCTGGTCGACCTGCTCGACTACAAGCTGCCGCACCTGGACGAGGCCGCCCCGCCGTCCTTCGGCCAGTACGCGAACGACCACACCAAGCAGTGGTCGGCCAAGATCTCCCAGTTCGACGCGTACATCTTCGTCACGCCCGAGTACAACCACTCGACGAGCGGCGCGCTGAAGAACGCGATCGACTTCCTCTACACCGAGTGGAACAACAAGGCGGCCGGCTTCGTGAGCTACGGCTCGGCCGGCGGCACCCGCGCCGTGGAGCACCTGCGGCTCATCGCGGCCGAGCTGCAGATCGCCGACGTGCGCGCGCAGGTGGCGCTGTCGCTGTTCACCGACTTCGAGAACTTCAGCGTCTTCAAGCCGGGCCCGCAGCACGAGACCACGCTCAACACGGTGCTCGACCAGACCATCGCGTGGGGCCAGGCCTTGTCGACCCTCCGCAAGGGCTGAGAGAGAACCCGGCTAGATCGCTCGGGAGAAGCGCGCGGCCAGCTCAGCGCCGGCCGCGCGCAGCTCCGGCGGCCCGACCAGCTCGAAGTCGTGCCCGAACATCCCGAACCACGCGGCCAGCCCGGCCCAGGACCACGAGCCGGCGGTCACCCGGCACCGGTCCGGCCCGTCGTCCTCGACGAGCCCCTGGCCACGGATCCACTCGTTCGCGGCCGCGGCCGGCACGTGCAGGATCGCGGTGCCCCGGCACGGCGAGGCATCGTGGCGCTCGAACCGCTCCGCGATGAACTCGGCGACGTCAGCGGCCGGCAGGGCGCGCGGCCCGAACCGCGGCCCGTTCGGCGTACGCGGTGTCATCCGGTCGACCCGATACGTGCGCCAGTCCGCCCGGTCGAGGTCCCAGCCGACGAGGTACCACCGCCCGCCCCAGGTCACCAGATGGTGCGGCTCGGCCCGGCGCGGCGGACCTTCGGCGGCCGCCGAGCCCTCGACCATCTCCCGTCGCCCCGCGTAGTCGAACCGCAGCACCTCCCGTGCCCGCACGGCGGTCCCGATCGCCAGCAGGTGCTCGGCGTCGATGTCCCCTTCGTGCCAGGAGCTCTTGGGAATCCGCGTCACCTGCAGCGCGTCGACCCGGTGCCGCAGCCGCGCGGGCATCACCTGCCGAACCGTCGCCAGGGCCCGCAGCGCCGCCTCCTGCACGCCCTGCACCGACATGGTCGCCGTCTGGAGCGCGACCGCCACGGCCACGGCCTGATCGTCGTCGAACAGCAGTGGCGGCAGCTCCGACCCGGCGTCGAGCCGATACCCGCCGTCCGGCCCGCGCGTGGCCTGCACCGGGTACCCGAGCTCACGCAGCCGGTCGACGTCCCGCCGCACCGTCCGCGGGCTCACCTCGAGCCGGTCCGCGAGCGTCCGTCCGGGCCAGTCCCGCCGCGCCTGGAGCAGCGACAGCAGGGCGAGCAGGCGGGCCGACGTCTCGAGCATGGCCCCAGTATCGGCCGAATTGCGGACAGCAACAGACCGCAAAACGGATTCCGAGGCCGCTTCGCTCCCGCCCCGGGTAAGGGGGCTCAACGCCCCCTGCACCCCCTGCGGACAGTCACACGCCGGCCGCCGACCACCCGGCAACCGCCGTCGGCGAGGGCCGGCAGCTACTCGCCGACCGCCTTGAACAGGGCACCGATCTCACCCTGGTTCAGGTGGCGCGTCCGCCCCGGCCGCAGGTCGCCCAGCCGGATCGGCCCGATCTGCGTGCGGATGAGCCGCTGCACCGGGTGCCCGACCGCCTCGAACATCCGCCGCACGATGTGGTTGCGCCCCTCGTGCAGCACGACCTCGACGAGCGCGACCTTCCCGTAGGCGTCGACGACCCGGAACGAGTCCACCTTCACCGGCCCGTCGTCGAGCGCCACGCCGGCCTTGAGCTCCCGGCCCATCGACCGCGGCACCGGCCCCGGGATCTCGGCCTGGTACGTCTTCGCGACCTCGTAGGACGGGTGCATCAGCTTGTGCGCGAGCCCGCCGTCGTTGGTCAGCAGCAGCAGGCCCTCGCTCTCCTGGTCGAGCCGGCCGACGTGGAACACCCGCGTGTTGATGTTCGGCAGGAAGTCCGAGATCGCGTCCCGGCCCTTCTCGTCGTCCATCGTGGAGACGACGCCGGCGGGCTTGTTCAGCGCGAGGTACACCATCCGGGTGTCGGTCATGAGCCGCGACCCGTCGACGTGAATGGCGTCCCGGGCCGCGTCGGCCTTGTCGCCGAGCGTGGCCTCCTTGCCGTTGACCGTCACCCGGCCCGCGTCGATCATGCGCTCACACGCGCGCCGCGACCCCAGTCCGGCCGCGGCCAGGATCTTCTGCAGCCGCTCCTCGTTGCGCGGCGGCTCCGCGTCGGGCGGCGCATCGAACGCCGATCCCTGGAACTCGGACTCTATGGACGGGTCAACGCTGGGCATCGGCGATCTCATCTATGTCGTCGGGGAGGAACGGGGCGAGCGGGGGCAGCTGCTCAACACTGTTGAGCCCGAGCTTCTCCAGGAACAGCGTGGTCGTGCGGTACAGGAACGCACCGCTCTCCGGCTCACTGCCGATCTCTTCGATCAGCCCTCGCAGTACCAGCGTACGGACAACCCCGTCACAGTTCACACCGCGGATGGCCGAGATGCGCGACCTGGTTACCGGCTGCTTGTACGCAATCACAGCCAGTGTCTCCAGCGCCGCCTGCGTGAGCCGGATCTGCTGCCCGTCGAGCACGAACTTCTCGACGTAACTGGCATACTCCGGCCGCGTGTAGAGTCGCCACCCACCGGCGACCCGCCGAAGATCGAACCCGAACCCCATCCGGGTGTACTCCTCCGACGCCGCCACCAGCGCCGACAGCACCCGCTCGACCGGCTGCTCCAGCACCTGGGCGAGCATCATCTCCCCGGTCGGCTCGTCGACGACGAGCAGGATCGCCTCGAGCGCCGCCCGCAGCTCGGCGTCGCCCATCTCCGGCTTCTCAGCAGCCGGGGCCTCCGGCGCCTTACCCGCCGCTGCCAACCCGGGAAGCACCGCAGGCGCCGACTCACTTTCCGCCGAAGGCGCAGACCCCTCCGCAGCCCCGACCGCCGGCTCGCCCTCGGCCGGCTCCGTCTCGGCCGGCTCCACTGCGTCACCCTCGGCAGCCCCAGAGGTAACGCCGATTGCCACCGGAGCCTGACGCTCAACCTCACCTTCAGGCCCAGCGTCAGCTTCCGCCTCCAACCGGCCCTCAACCCCGACATCGCCCGCCGCCACCACCGGCTCAGGCTCCACCGCGGGCTCGACCGAAGCCTCAGGCTCGACCAGCACCTCGGGCTCGACCGACGCTCCCGGCCCGGCGGGCACCTCAGACTCGACCGACGCTCCCGGCCCGGCCGGCACCTCAGACTCGACCGTCACCTCGGGCTCGACCGAGACTTCGGGGTCGACCGGCACCTCAGGCTCGACCAAGGCTTGCGGCTCAGCCGGCACCTCAGGCTCGACCGAGGCTTCCGGCTCGGCCGGCGGCTCAGGCTCGGCCGGCACCTCGGCCCCGCGCTCCGGCGACGACTCCACCTCAGCGTCGGCCGCGGCGGCCGGCTCGAGCTCCGGGCCGGTTGCCGACTCCCGCGAGGGCTCGGCCGCGGCATCGGTCTCGAGGTCTAGTAGAGGGTTGGGCGCGTCTTCAGGTACGACGGCGGGCTCTGGGTCTGCGGCTTCTTCCTCGGCGTCCGACTGCCACTGCAGGTCGGGGAAGGACTGGGGTGGCGCCTCGGGCTTCGGACGGGCCCACGGCGGGACCCAGCTCGCGGCCTGATCGGCCAGCGAGCCCGAAGGCTTCTCGTCCTCAGCGTTCACGCTTCCACCTCGTCGTGCGGGTCCGGCTCCGAAGCATCCAACGATTCCCCGGCATCCGCCAATTCGGCCGCCTCGCCCTCGGCCGCCCCGTCCTCGGCCGCCCCGTCGGTGGGAGCCCCGTCGGTGGGAGCCGGGCTCGCGTCGGCCGGTGCGCCCTCGAACTCGTCGACCTGGATGTCGACGCCGACGTCCTCGGTGGCCGTCCAGCGGACCGTCAGCTCCCCGAGCGCGAGGGGCTGCTCGAAGTTGATGAGGTTCTCCCGGTACAACTCCAGCAGCGCCAGGAAGCGGGCCACCACCTCCAGGGTCGACTCGCAGTCGATGCACAGGGCGGTGAAGGTCGCCTCACCCTGCTCGATGAGCCGGTCGCGCAGGATGTTGGCGTGCTCGCGGACGCTTACCCGCACCTGGTGGATGTGGGCGACCGAGACCACCGGCACGACCTTGGGCGTGAACACCTTGACGGCCAGCTTGAGCAGCCGCTCCGGGCCGACGTGCAGGACCAGGTCGGGCAGGGCCTCGGCGTAGCGGGGCTCCAGGGAGACGGCGCGCGGGTAGCGGCGGGAGCCGACGGCCTCCAGGCCCTGGATGTGGGCGGCCGCCTCCTTGAACGCCTTGTACTGCAGCAGCCGCGCGAACAGCAGGTCGCGCGCCTCGAGCAGGGCGAGGTCCTCCTCGTTCTCGACCGTCGCCGAGGGCAGCAGCCGGGCCGCCTTGAGGTCGAGCAGGGTCGCCGCGATCACCAGGAACTCCGACGCCTCGTCGAGGTCCCAGTCGTCGCCCATCGCCCGGATGTAGGCGATGAAGTCGTCGGTCACCGTGTGCAGCGCGACCTCGGTGACGTCGAGCTTGTGCTTGCCGATCAGCTGCAGCAGGAGGTCGAACGGGCCCTCGAAGTTGGCCAGCTTGACCTTGAACCCGGTGGTCGCGACGTCGGCCGCGGCCGGCGAGCCGGATTGGCCGGCGTCCGGCGAGCCGGGCACCGCGGCGGCCGGCGGCTCAGCGTCCGGCGAGTCGGGCGCGGCGATGTCCGCCACGACCGCAGGCGTCTCCACCACCGGCTCAGTCACCCGAAGAACCTAGCGCACGAACAGCGAAAAGCCCCTACTCACAGCCGCCGCTCGGCCTGCTGGGCGATGACCTCACGGGCCAGCTGCCGGTAGTTGCGGGCCCCCGACGACGACGGGTCGAGCGTCGTGATGGGAGCACCGGCGACAGTCGACTCCGGGAACTTCACGGTCTTCGTGATGACGGTCTGGTACACCTTGTCGCCGAACGCCTCCACGACGCGCTGCAGCACCTGGCGGCAGTGCGTGGTGCGGCTGTCGTACATGGTCGCGAGGATGCCCTCGAGCTCCAGGTCGAAGTTGAGCCGCTCGCGCACCTTGTCGATGGTGTCCAGCAGCAGCGCGACGCCGCGGAGCGAGAAGAACTCGCACTCCAGCGGGATCATCACGCCGTGCGCGACGGTGAGCGCGTTGATCGCCAGCAGGCCGAGGGACGGCTGGCAGTCGATCAGGATGTAGTCGTACTCCTTGAGCACCGGGCGCAGCACCCGGGCCAGGGCCATCTCGCGGGCGACCTCGGTGACGAGCTGGATCTCGGCCGCCGAGAGGTCGATGTTCGCGGGCAGCAGGTGCAGCCCGGCGATGTCCGTTTTGATCCGGATGTCCTCGACCGTCACGTCGGAGTCCATCAGGATGTTGTAGATCGTGAGGTCGAGGTTGTGCGGGTTGACGCCGAGGCCGACCGACAGGGCGCCCTGGGGGTCGAAGTCGACGAGCAGCACGCGCCGGCCGTACTCCGCCAGTGCCGCACCCAGGTTGATGGTCGACGTGGTCTTGCCGACGCCGCCCTTCTGGTTGGCCATGGCGATGATCCGCGCCGGGCCGTGCCTGTCCATCGGCATCGGCTCGGGGATCGGCTTGCGCATCGTGTATGCCGTCGGGTCGGCCGGACCCAGCTCAGCGCCGAGGTCCAGCGAAGCCCGCTCCTGCTCGGCGCGCATCGTCGTGGTCCACGACTCCGCCTGGTCGCCCATGCCTGTCATCGCTGGTCTTCGCCCCTCCCGGCGGCAGTGGCTCCGCCCCGGAGGAGCCGAGATCGGCGCCGGCCTTGTGGGGGAGCGAGTCAGCCGTTGCCCGACTGTACCGCCCCTGCAGGGTACATATCGCGCCGCGCGCCCGGCGTGTCGCGAAGCTCATCGTTGGGTACGGTCATTGCCGTGTTGGGACCAGGGGACGTGCTCGGCGACCGGTACCGCCTCGAGGAGTTCGTCGCCAGCGGCGGCATGGGGCAGGTCTTCCGCGCCACCGACAAGACGCTCGGCCGTACGGTGGCCGTGAAGGTGCTGCTGCCCGGCCACATGAGCAACACCGAGTTCGGCCGCCGGTTCCGCTCGGAGGCCCGGATCATGGCCTCGCTCGGCCACCCCGGCGTCGTCGGCGTCTACGACTACGGCGAGACCCCCGAGGGGACGCTGTTCCTGGTCATGGCCTTCGTCGACGGCCGCCCGCTGGGTGAGCTGATCAACGAGCACGGCACCCTGCCCGTCGGGCAGACCCTCGACATCGTCGCCCAGGCCGCCGACGCGCTGCACGCCGCCCACGAGCGCGGCATCATCCACCGCGACGTGAAGCCCGGCAACCTCCTGGTCACCGAGTCCGGCGCGGTCACCCTCGTCGACTTCGGCGTGGCCCGCTCGTCCGATGTGACATCGGTGACGAAGGTGAACGCCGTCATCGGCACCGCGCTGTACATGTCCCCGGAGCAGGCGTCGGGCCGCCCGATCTCCCCGGCGGCGGACATCTATGCGCTGGGCGTGGTGGCCTACCACTGCGTCACCGGCGCCCCGCCCTTCAACGGCAACTCGCCGCTGGAGATCGCCCTGAAGCACCTGCAGGACGAGCCGCCCCCGCTCCCGGAAACCGTCCCGGTCGCCACCCGCGCCCTGATCGAGCGCGCGATGGCGAAGAACCCGGAGGACCGCTACCCGACCGCCGCCGCCATGGCCTCGGCCGCCCGCGCGGCCGGCCACGGCACCATCGAGGACCCGGTCGCCATCCCGGTCCGCGCCGCCGCCCCCACCGTCGTCGTCACCCCGCCCACCCCGGACGGCGCCGACGACGGCAAACCGGGCCGCCCGGCCTGGGTCCCGATCGTCGCCACCCTGGCCGGCATCGCCCTCATCACCGGCGTGGTCCTGGCCATCGTGGCCCTCTCCCGCGAGGTCTTCGACCCCAAGATCCCCGACGCCAAGCCCCCGTCGTCGGCCGCTGTCACACCGTCGGCCACGAACAAGGCCCCCGCCAACCCGGGGCCCTCGCACAACCAGTCACAGAACACCTCGACCGCCCCGGCCAGCCCGACGACGGCCGCCCCGCCGAGCTCTCCCGCGCCGGGCTCGCAGCCTCCGGCCTCCCCCACCCCGGACAAGGCCCCGACCACCACCGCCGCCCCGCCCCCGACCACGGGCCCCGCGACCCCGCCCCCGGCCTCGGTGGAGGCGACGATCGTGGTGGGCGGCAACGGCGGCTGAGCACAGCGCGCCGGTTCACCCGCAGCACCCGCGCAATAGCACTGCGTTGCCCGGGCCGGCCGGGTCGCAGCGGCGGCCGGCGCCGGCACACCGCCGCGGGCCCCGATGCCCGTCGAAACAGCCGGAAATCGGGGCGAACCGCCGACGAAATTTCCCCCGATCGTGTGCAACCCTTCCTCCGGGCAGCGCCGTCTACCCCCGGACGAAGGGAGCCCGAACGGGTGAACCAAGACGACGAGGCGCACTTCCGCGAATTCGTCACCGCACGATTCGACGGTCTGCGCTCGCTCGCCTATCTGACGTGCGGGGACTGGCACGCCGCCGAGGACGCGGTGGCCGCGTCGCTGGCGAAGCTGTATGTGCGCTGGACAAAGGTCGACACCCCGCTGGCGTACGTACGGCGGGCGATCGTGCACGCGCTTGTCGACGAGTCACGGCGGCCCTGGCGGCGCCGTGAGCGGTCGGCCGGATACGCGCTGCCCGAGCTGCCCGGCCCGGACCACGCCGATCAGGTCGACGAGCGGCTCCGGATCCGCGCCGCGCTCGCCCGTATGGCACCCGGCCAGCGCGCGGTGCTGGTGCTGCGGTACTACGAGGGGCTGAGCGTTGAAGAGACCGCCGAGGTGCTCGGCCGCCAGCCGGGGACCGTCAAGAGTCAGACCGCCCGCGGGCTCGCGGCGCTCAAGACACTGCTCGGCACGGACGAGCTCCGCGTCACGGACGACCTTTCAGCGGGCACTGCAAAGAGTGTCGGCCGCGAGCTGGATGGGAGGGAAGGGCATGGAACGGGATCTGCACACGCTGCTGACGTCGGTCCGGGACGACGCGCCGCCACCGCGGCTCAGCGTTGACGACATCACCGCCGCGGGGCGGCACCTGGTGCGGCGCCGCCGGCGCAACGCCCTGCTCTCCTCCGCCGGCGGTGGCGTGGTCACGGCGATCGCCGCGGTCACCGCGGCCCTGATGCTCGCCGGCGGCCCCAGCACCCTGGCCCCGGCCGTCGACCCGAGCTCGCTGCCCAGCGCCGCCTCGCCGGCCCCGACCGCGTTCGCCGCGGCGCCGGCGTTCACCACGACGTACAAGGGCTTCCAGGCGAACGGCTACAAGGTCAGCGACCCCGACGTGGTCACCAACGCCTACCAGCAGTCCTCGATCGACGGCGCCGGCCCGATCCTCGATCCGTCGCCGCAGCAGACGGTCACCGGGGCGCCCGGGGCCCGGCCCGGTGGCTTCGCCGAGCTGTACCCCGGTGGAAGCCTTGTCGTGTACCGCCCCGACGCCTTCGACCCGTCGATGTTCCTGAAGGTCGCCGAGAAGATCCAGATGCCCAGCGGCGAGGGGCTGCTCGCGTACTCCGGCGGCGGCACCAACGGCCCGCTGGCCCCGTCGACGGCCGCCAAGGCCGCCATGGACCGGGGGCAGCTGATCCCGGCGCTGGCCTGGCAGTACATGGACGGCGCCTGGGCGGCGATCTACTGGTCGTCGTGGGAGAACGTGCCCACGCGCGACGACCTGGTCGCCATCGCCGAAGGGCTCACCCCGGCGGCGCCGCGGCCGTTCCCGGTGGCGTTCCAGAGCGCGAACCCGATCAAGGGCTACCACCTGCTGGCGGCGAGCTACGGCGGCGACGTGCAGGACGCCGGCGACGTCGTGTCGTCGGTACGCCTGATCCAGCAGTACGTCCGGCTGCCCATCTTCGAGCCGTACGACTTCGCGGATGTCGGCGTGCTCACCCTCGCCGCCGGCCGGATCGACGCGGGGCCGAAGCTGGCCGGCCGGCTGGACTGTGACGGCGACCGGCTGCGCTGCACGAAGGTGCTGGACAGCGGCACGGTGTTCGTCATGGCCGAGGCCGACGGTTACAAGACGCCGGCCGGCGGCCAGCTCACCCAGATCACGCTGGGCATCAAGCCGCAGAACCTCGACAACGGCGAGAACTGGCCAACTGTCACGAAGGTCTACCAGTAACGCGGCGGCACCCCGGAAATGTCACGTGCGCGTGGGCCGGGGTGCTGTTACCGTTGTCGCATGCGTTTCTGAGCCCGTTGACGCCGCGCGCGCCGTCGCCGCACCGCTGATCCCGGTGCCGCTCGACGGCCCCCGTTGTGGGTTTCCTGCACTCTCCCGCTTCGTGCTCTCGCGCGGTCTCCGCTTGTTCACGCGCCTCGGATCCGGCGCACCAGCCGCAGCCAGTCCCGCGAAGGAGACGCTCATGCCTGCCGTGAACGACGAGCCGAACGACACCACCGAGACGCCTGAGGACACCGCGCCCGCCAACCCGCTCGAGGCCATCCGCCGCGCCCAGGCCAACCGCACCTATCCGGGCCAGGACGGCACGGGCGGCCGGGGCGGCGTCGGCAAGGGCGGCAACCCGAAGGCGCCGAAGATGTACAACCGCCACAAGTAACACACGGGTCAGAGGGCGGCCGTGAGGTACCGCTGCACGGTCGCCCCCACCCGCTGCACCACCTGCTCGGTCGTCATCGCCGCCACCGGCGGGATGCGCAGGATGTGCCTGCACATCGCGAGCCCGAGCATCTGCGTCGCCAGCAGCCCGGCCCGCTCGGCCGCCTCGTCCTCGCCGGCGCCGCTGAGCTGGCGCACCACGGGGACGATCTGGTCGCGGAACACGTCGCGCACCCGCTCGGCGACCGTGTCGTCGGTCGCGGCCGAGCGCAGCAGCGTCAGCAGGACGTCCCCGGTCGGATCGTCCTCCCAGCGCCGCACCCAGTGCCGCACGAGCTCCGCCCCCGCCCTCTCGGCCGGCAGCCCGGCCACGTCGGGCATCCGGAGATCGATGTCGACCGCGGCGGCGAAAAGCCGCTCCTTGTTGCCGTAGTACCGCATCACCATCGACGGATCGATGGCGGCGTCGGCGGCGATGGCCCGGATCGTGGCCCGCTGATACCCGTCCTCGGCGAACCGCACCCGGGCGGCCCGCAGAATCGCGGCGCGCGTGGCGTCCGAGCGGCGAGCGGTCATCCCCCGACCCTAAGCCAACAAGCGTTGGCACTACTCCACCGGGTCAGCGGGCGCGTGGATGGGCCGTTGCGTACACCTCGCGCAGGCGGTCGACGGTCACGAGCGTGTACACCTGCGTGGTCGTCACCGAAGCGTGCCCCAGCAGCTCCTGCACCACCCGGATGTCCGCTCCGCCGTCGAGCAGGTGCGTGGCGAACGAGTGACGCAGCGTGTGCGGCGAGACGCCCGCGGCCCCGTCGACCGGCAGTCCCGCCGCCGCGGCCGCCTTCCGCAGGATCGTCCACGCGCTCTGCCGTGACAGCGCTCCCCCGCGAGCGTTCAGGAACACCTGCGGGACCCCGGTGCCGTGCGCGGCGAGCGAGGGCCGGGCCCGCACCAGGTACGCGTCGAGCGCCGCCCGCGCGTAGCTGCCCATCGGCACCAGCCGCGTCTTGCCGCCCTTGCCGTGCAGCACGGCCATCCCGGGCCGCGCGTCCAGGTCGAGATCGTCGACGGCCAGGCCGACCGCCTCGGAGATGCGGGCACCGGTGCCGTAGAGGAACTCCAGCAGGGCCGCGTCCCGCAGATCGAGCGGCCCGTTCGGCGCGACCGCGAGCAGGCGCGCCACCTGGTCCACGTCGAGCGCCTTGGGCAGTCGTTTCGGCAGCGCCGGCGGCTTGACCTCGCGCGACGGGTCGGTCGCCGCGAGCCCTTCCAGCAGCGCGAACCGGTGCAGCCCCCGGACCGCACTGGCGGCGCGCGCGGCCGAGGAGGCGGACAGCGGCGGCGTGTCACCGGCCGGGGCGCGCAGGTCGGCCACGTGCGCGGCGATGTCCCGGGCGGTCACCGCGGCGAGGTCGGTGATGCCCGCCGCGACCAGCCACTCGACGTAGCGGTCGAGGTCGCGGCGGTACGACAGCAGCGTGTTGGCGGCCAGCGCCCGCTCCACCGTGAGGTGATCGAGGTAGGAGTCGACGGAGCGGCGCAGATCCACCATGGTGTTCTATGCCAGGACGCGGTCCACGGCAACGTGATCCATGCCGTGCGCCTCGGCGACCGGGCCGTAGGTCACGTGTCCGTCGTGCGTGTTGAGTCCGAGCGCGAGCGCCGGGTCGCGGCGCAGGGCGTCGCGCCAGCCGCGGTCGGCCAGCTCCAGCACGTAGGGCAGTGTGACGTTCGTCAGCGCGTAGGTGCTCGTGTGCGGCACCGCGCCCGGCATGTTCGCCACGCAGTAGAAGATCGAGTCGTGCACCCGGTAGGTCGGGTCGTCGTGCGTCGTCGGGTGCGAGTCCTCGAAGCAGCCGCCCTGGTCGATCGAGATGTCGACGAGCACGCTGCCCGGCTTCATACGCTTGACCAGCTCGTTGCTGATGAGCTTGGGCGCCTTGGCCCCCGGGACGAGCACGGCCCCGATCACCATGTCGGCGTCGAGCACCGCCTTCTCGATCTCGTACCCGTTCGATGCGATCGTCTGCAGGTGGCCCTGGTAGATCGCGTCGGCCGCGCGCAGGCGGGAGATGTTCTTGTCCAGCAGCAGCACCTCGGCCTGCATGCCGATCGCGATCGCGGCCGCGCCGAGCCCGGAGACGCCGGCGCCGATGACGACGACCTTTGCCGCGTACACGCCCGACACCCCGCCGAGCAGGATCCCGCGCCCGCCGCCGGCCCGCATGAGGTGGTACGCCCCGACCTGCGGTGCCAGCCGCCCGGCGACCTCGGACATCGGGGCGAGCAGCGGCAGCGACCGGTCCGCCAGCTCGACCGTCTCGTAGGCGATGCCCGTCACGCCGCGATCCACGAGCGCCTGGGTGCAGTCCCGGGACGCGGCCAGGTGCAGGTAGGTGAACAGGACCTGCCCGGCGCGCATCCGGCCGTACTCCTCGGCGACCGGCTCCTTGACCTTCAGGACCAGCTCGCCCTCGCCCCAGGTGTCATCGGCGGTGGGCAGGATGGTGGCGCCGGCCTCGCGGTACTCCTGGTCGTTGATCGACGACCCCAGCCCGGCCCCGGCCTCGACGAAGACCTCGTGCCCGTGCGCGGCGAGCTCGTGGACGCCGGCGGGTGTGATCGCCACGCGGTACTCGTGGTTCTTGACCTCGCGCGGAATTGCGACCTTCACGGTTGGACCCCTCTCCACTCAGCGCGCCATTACGCTGTGTGCACACGCCGGAGTTTATGGCCCTTTTGGGGTACCCGATGGCAGCACAGTGTGAACTCCTCACCAGCGGAGTTGACACTGTGCTGGCCGGCGAGCGCGGCACTGTGCGCCGATACCGGGTGATCTATTCTCACAACCCATGACGGTGTACGGCGGCCCTCGCCCCGAACTGCCAGCTCCGAAGCCGGACAGGCTCCTCCTCGGCGCGGCCGGCGCGGCCCTCCTGGCGGTCATCGTGGGCGTCGTCTTCGCCGTCCAGGCATTCATGTCCGACGACCCCCGGACGACCGCCGCACCGCCGGTGGAGCAGTCCTCGGCCGCCCCCGCGTCGGCCACTCCCCCACCGCCCCCGACGTCCGCCGCCCCGTCCCCGTCACCCACGCCGAGCCCCACGCCGACGAGGAAGCCGGCGATCCTGGCGGCCAAGCCGTCGCTGATCCACCCCGCCCACTCGGGCCTGTGCCTGCAGGCCAACGCCGGCAACGGCGGCAACGCCACCCAGCAGGGCTGCGACGGCAACAACGCAACCGAGCTGTGGGTACCGCAGGCCATGGGCGACAGCACCGAGATCTTCCAGTTCGTCAACGCCGCCGACAACCGCTGCCTGAGCGTGAGCAACAACTCCTCGGACAACGGCGCCCAGGTCTGGATCTGGGACTGCCACGCCGACACCGGCCAGCTCTGGAAGCTGGTGGGCGACAACGGCGGCTATCGCCTGCTCAACCCGAACAGCAACAAGTGCGCCAGCATCTCCGGCGGCAACCCCGCCCCTGGCACCGTCATGGTCATCTGGGACTGCAACGGCGCCGCCGACCAGCGCTGGTCCTTCCAGCCGACCGGCTAGGCCGGCTGGTCGGGCAGGCTGCTGAACTGCAGGCCGGCGAGCCTCCAGCCGCCGGGCTGCGCGACCCAGATCTGGCTGGCCCGCGACGTCAGCGCCATCGCCTGCCCCTGCCACACCGAGCGGCTGCGCTGGACGTATCGCACGACGGCCGCGCGGTCGTAGGCGCTCACCTCGACGTCGCTGCTGTCGAGGGCGGTGTACGCGAAGTCGGCGAACTTCGCGATCCACTGCGCCTTGTCCAGCACGTACCCCTGATCGCCGATGGAGCGGAAGTCCTCGGCCAGCAGCTCCCGCAGGGCACCGGTGTCGGCTCGCAGCTCGGCCTGCACGAACGCCCGGTGAAGCGCGTAGACATCAACGTTCACGGCGCAACGTTAGGCGCGGATGAGGGCGATGGCCATCGTCAGCAGGGAGCCGGCCGAGGCGACGGTGCGGACCAGGTTCCAGGTGATCCAGCGGTCCTCGAAGGCCTGGCGGACGGCGGACGGGTCGGTGATGGTGGCTGCCGGGCCGGCGGCGTTCAGGGTGTCGTTCAGCGGGACGTTCACGGCGGCGGTGACGACGAAGGCGACGGCGTAGAGGACGGCGGCGGCGATCAGCCAGGGCAGCGGGCCGCGGTGGGCGGCGGCGAGGTGCAGCAGGACGGCGGCCACGGCCAGGAAGAAGGCGCCGACGTAGACGGTCAGGAACCAGCCGTTGAGGATCGCGGTGTTGATCTTCTGCATCACGTCGATGAACGTGCGGTCCTCGACCAGGCGCAGGGCGAGCATGACCGACGTCGAGTACGCGAAGAAGACGCCCGCGGAGAGGCCGACGAACAGCGTCGTGGTGGCGAGGACGAGGTTTCTCATGTCACTCAGTGAATCGGCAGGCGTGTAGACGCGCCATGGTCCAGGCGCGCTGATGCATGTGCGAGCGTCTACGGTGGTGGGATGGATGCGTTGACGGCACTGCTCGACGGGCCGCGGGCCCGGGGGGCCTTCCTGCTCCGGTCGGTGTTGAACCCGCCCTGGTCGCTACGGATTCAGGACGAGGCCGCGCTGGCCATTGCGGCCGTCGTGCGGGGGGCGGCCCACTACGTCGGGGACGACGGACACGTCGTCGGGGCCGGGCCCGGGGACGTCCTGGTGATCCGGGGGTCCGAGCCCTACACGGTGGCCGAGCCGGCGGGGACGGCGCCGCAGATCGTGATCCATCCGGGACAGCGGTGCACCACGCCGGAGGGCGAGGATCTGGCCGAGGTCATGCATCTCGGGGTGCGCACGTGGGGTACCGACGAAGCCGGCTCGACGCTCGTCATCACAGGCGCCTACCAGCTCTCCGGCGAGGTGAGTCAGCGGCTGCTGTCGGCGCTGCCGCGGGTGCTCGTCGTGCCCGCGGACGAGTGGGACACCCCGCTGATCAGGATCCTGGCCGACGAGATCGCCAAGGATCGGGCCGGGCAGGAGGCGGTGCTCGACCGGCTGCTGGACCTGATGCTCATCACCGCGCTGCGGACGTGGCTGGCGCGGCCGTCGTCGGGGGCGCCGGGGTGGTACCGGGCGCAGTCGGACCCCGTGGTCGGGCCCGCGCTGCAGCTGCTGCACCACAACCCGGGGCACCCGTGGACGGTGGCCGAGCTGGCCGCGAAGGTCGGGGTGTCGCGGGCACTGCTGGCCCGGCGGTTCGGGGAGCTGGTCGGCGAGCCGCCGATGGCCTACCTGACCGGGTGGCGGCTGGCGCTCGCGGCCGACCTGCTGCTGGAGCCGGACGCGACGCTTGACGCGGTGGCCCGGAAGGTCGGCTACGGCGGCGCGTTCGCGCTGAGTGCGGCGTTCAAGCGTGTCCGCGGCGTGTCTCCGCAGGCCCATCGGGAACAATATTCGGCATGACAGGCGTCACCGGCACCAGCACCTGCCCCTGCGGCCTCGGCGAGTCGTACGACGACTGCTGCGGCAAGTACCACCGCGGCGCCGAGCCGCCGAGCGCGGAGCTGCTGATGCGGGCCCGCTACAGCGCGTATGTGGTGGGCGACCGCCGGTTCCTGCTGCGCACCTGGCACGAGAAGACCAAGCCGCGCGCGCTGACGCTGGAGTCGGACCAGAACTGGCAGGGGCTCACGATCCTGGCCCGGGAGGGCGGCGGGCTCTTCGACACCGAGGGCATCGTGGAGTTCCAGGCCCGGTACCTCACCGACGGCCGCTCCGGCCGCATGCACGACCGGAGCCGGTTCCTGAAGGTCGCCGGCGCCTGGCGTTACGTGGACGAGGTCGACTGAAGCGCGCGCCACTCGCGGTCGAGCATGGCGTAGATGTACTGGTCGCCGAACTCGCCCTTGAACAGCTCGTCCTCGACGAAGTGGGCCTCGCGGCGCAGACCCAGCCGGGTCAGCAGGCCCCAGGACGCGCTGTTGCGGGTGTCGCAGGCCGCGTAGATGCGGTGCAGCCCCAGGCCCTCGAAGCCCAGGCGGAGCATCGCCTCGGCGGCCTCGCGGGCGTAGCCGCGGCCGTAGAACTCGGGGTTGAGCGTGAAGCCCAGCTCGCCCTGCTGGTGCTTGATGCTCGCCCACTTCAGCACCACCTGGCCCACGACCCGCGGCACGCCGTCGGGCACGATCGCGAGGGTGAGCCACTGGCCCTCCTGCGTCAGCTCGCCCTGGGCGATGCGCCGGTCGAGGGCGGCCCGCGTCTCCTGCGGGGTGTGCACCTCCCAGTAGAGGTACCGCACCACCTCGGGGTCGCCGGTCATGGCGTGCAGGTCGTCGAAGTCGCCCGCGGTGAAGGGGCGCAGCGTCAGGCGCTCGGTCCGGATCGGATACTCGGGTCGCAGCACTCGCGCAGACTAGTCTTCGACGGCGGTCTCGAGCCTCACAATTGTTCCGGCGTCGCCGGTGGTGACGGTGACCTCGTCGACCAGGTGCCGGGCCAGCCACAGGCCGCGCCCGCTCACCGCGCTGCTCGGCGGCAACGCGGCCTCGCCGTCGAGGCGCTCCTCGGGGATGCCGGCGCCCTTGTCGACGACCTCGCAGACCAGCAGGCCCTCGGTGAGCCACATCCGCAGCGTCCCGCCGCCGCCGGCGTGGCGCACGGCGTTGGTGACGATCTCGTTGACCGCGAGCACGAAGTCCTCGAGTCGCTGCCCGATCAGCCCGGCCGCGGCCGCGCCGCGGTTCACGGCGTGGCGGACGGGCGTGATGAGTGCGACGTCGAAGTCCTCGACCAGCAGCGCCGTCGTCTGAACGGCTTCAGCCACGGTGTCACCTTTCCGCTGCGCCTCGCATCGCCGAGCGTATACCCAGCCGCGACCGCCCCGGCGCCAAGTCACCCTGCGGTGCAATCTGCATTCCGCGCCCCGCATGCTAGGGGCCATGGACGACGACCTGCGGGTGACCGACGACATCGCCCTGCCGCGGGCCGAGCTGACCTGGCGCTTCAGCCGCTCCGGCGGCCCCGGTGGGCAGTCGGTGAACACCACCGACTCGCGCGTGGAGCTCCGCTTCGACCTGCTCGCGACGGCTGCGCTGCCGGAGCCGCTCAAGGATCGGGCACTGCAGCGGCTGGCCGGACGCCTGGTCGAGGGCGTCCTGTCGATCACCGCCTCGGAGCACCGCTCGCAGCTGCAGAACCGCCGGGCGGCCGAGGAGCGGCTGGTCGCGGCCATCGCGGCGGCAATCGCTCCGCCACCCAGACCGCGTAAACGGACAAAACCCTCCAAGGGTGCAGTCGAGCGCCGCCTGGAGTCGAAGCGGCACACGGCCCGGCGCAAGCAACAACGCCGTCGCCCCGACGAGTGACCGGCATTTCCGACAAAATGCGGATATGGTACTGCGCCTGCTCGCACTCGCCACAACGGCACTCCTTGCCGCATGCAGTGGTGCGCAGCCGGCGCCCCAGGCACTGACGAGCGAAGCGCCCGGCCACCCTCCGGAGACCGCCGCCTATCCCGGATCGGCATCGGAAAGCCCGATCCCGGCCGTGACCGCCGGCACGGCAGTGGAGCTGACCGGCTGGGAGGTCACCGTCTACTACACGGCCGTCGAGAAGCTGCACAGCGACGCGCGGCAAGAGGTCGAGGGCTGCCCCACCATCGACTGCGGCAAGAACCGCAACCAGCGCAAGCTCGGCAGCTTCCCGGCCTCGTTCGTCAAGGCGGTCAAGGACGAGGGCACCGGCCGGACCGCCGACGGCCGGTACCTCAACTGGTCCTACGACACCGGCTACTGGATGGACACCGCACCCCGGGACACCGCCGGCCGCCCCCTGCGCCCGTGGATCTCCGCCGCGGCGGACGCCGACGCCCTCAAGGCCGGCAGCCGCTTCACGATCCAGCGCTGCGGCACGGCCGAGGTCACCGCCGAGGTGTGCGCGAAGCTCAAGGGCCCGACGTGGACGATCGTCGACGAGTTCACGCCGGGTCTGGGCGGCAAGCGGCACGTCGACGTCTACGTCGGCGAGGAGACGGAGCCCGACTTCACCGACTCCGACCTGTACACGACGCTGGAGAACGCCACGCTGAGCGCGATCCGGGCACAATGACCACCATGAGAGTGATCGTCTTCGGCGCCACGGGCATGGTCGGGATGGGCGTCCTGCGCGAGTGCCTGCTCGCCCCGGACGTGTCAGAGGTCCTGGTGGTCACCCGGACTCCGACAGGCGTCGAGCACCCGAAGCTGCGCGAGCTCGTCCACCGCGACTTCGGGGACTTCGGGGACGTCGACTTCAGCGGGTACGACGCCACCTTCTTCTGTCTCGGCGTGAGCTCGGTCGGCATGTCCGAGGCCGACTACACCCGGATCACCTACGACTACACGCTCGCCGCGGCCCGCCGGATCGCCGGGCAGAGCCCCGGCTCGGTCTTCGTCTACGTCTCCGGCGCCGGGACCAACCGGGACGGGCGGCAGATGTGGCAGCGGGTCAAGGGCCGCACCGAGGACGACGTGGCCGCGCTGGAGCTGCGCGGATACGCGTTCCGGCCCGGGTTCATCCAGCCGCAGCACGGTGCGCGATCCAAGGTCCGGGCCATCCACGTGATCTACACCGTCCTGACCCCGGTCTCGGCGCTGCTCGTCCGGTTCGCGCCCGGCATCGCGACGAGCACCTCCCAGCTCGGGCGGGCCATGCTGGTCGTGGCCCGGACCCGGCCCGAGAAGCGCTACTGGGAGAGCCGGGACATCGCGGGAGCCCGGTAGCCCGGACCATGAACCCAGGACAACCTGTCCCTGCATCGGACGCTGCCGCCGGGCGAGACTGGTGACGTGAACCGCGCCCAGCTCGCCGACTTCCTGCGCACCCGCCGCGAGGCCCTGCAGCCGGAGGACGTCGGCCTGCCCCGCGGGCCCCGGCGGCGGACCGGCGGACTGCGGCGCGAGGAGGTCGCGGCGCTGTGCGGGATCTCCGCGGACTACTACGGGCGCATCGAGCAGCAGCGGGGGCCACGCCCGTCCGAGCAGATGATCGCCGCCCTGGCCCGCGGCCTGCGCCTCGGCCTCGATGAGCGGGACCACCTGTTCCGGCTGGCCGGGCACCTCGCCCCGGAGCGCGCGCTGCGGGCCGAGCACGTCGCCCCCGGCCTGATGCGGATCATGGACCGGCTGGCCGACACGCCGGCGCAGGTCATGACCGCGCTCGGGGAGACGCTCGTGCAGACCCGGCCGGCCCAGGCGCTGCTGGGCGACGAGACCCGGTTCACGGGGCCGGAGCGGGCGTGCGTGTACCGCTGGTTCACCCGGCCCGAGTCGCGCCGGCTGTATCCGGAGGAGGACCACGGGTACCACGGGCGGGTGTTCACGGCCCAGCTGCGCGACGCGTACACGCGCGAGGGGCCGACCGGCCGGGCCGCCGCGCTCGTCGCCGCGCTCGAGGCCGTGAGCAGCGAGTTCGTCACACTCTGGGCGGCGCACGACGTCGGGCTCGGCTACAGCGACCGCAAGCGCATCCAGCATCCCGAGGCCGGGGTCCTCCAGCTGTACTGCCAGACGCTCGTCGACCCCGCGAACGCCCACGTCCTGCTGGTGTTCACCGCCGCGCCCGGCAGCGAGAGTGCCGAGCGGCTGGAACTACTCAGCGTGGTCGGACAGGTCCGCTCGGACGTGTGACCGGTGTGACGTGCGGTGCGCCGTCGGCACCGCCGTTTACCTGGTGTTAGGCTGAACTCCCGTGGATCGCTGACTCGGCAGCGTGACGGACCCCACGGGAGCAGGCTTTGTCCTCATCAGCACGGACCGGTGTCAGCCGGCAGGCTAAGCACATCTTCGTCACCGGGGGCGTCGCCTCCTCGCTCGGCAAGGGCCTTACCGGCTCCAGCCTGGGCAGTCTTCTCAGCGCACGGGGTCTGCGGGTCGTCATGCAGAAGCTCGACCCCTACCTGAACGTCGACCCCGGCACCATGAACCCGTTCCAGCACGGCGAGGTGTTCGTCACCGACGACGGCGCCGAAACCGACCTGGACATCGGGCACTACGAGCGCTTCCTCGACCAGGACCTCTCGCGCAACGCGAACGTGACGACGGGTCAGATCTACTCGACGGTCATCGCCAAGGAGCGGCGCGGGGAGTACCTCGGCGACACCGTCCAGGTCATCCCGCACATCACCAACGAGATCAAGGCCCGCATCCGGGCCATGTCCGAGCCCAGCGGCGACGACGCGGCCCCCGACGTGGTCATCACCGAGGTCGGCGGGACGGTCGGCGACATCGAGTCGCTGCCCTTCCTGGAGGCCATCCGGCAGGTCCGCCACGACATCGGGCGGGACAACTGCTTCTTCCTGCACGTGTCGCTGGTGCCCTACCTGGCGCCGAGCGGCGAGCTCAAGACCAAGCCGACCCAGCACTCGGTGGCCGCCCTGCGCAGCATCGGCATCCAGCCCGACGCGCTCGTGTGCCGCTCCGACCGGGAGATCCCGGAGAAGACCAAGAACAAGCTGGCTCTGTACTGTGACGTCGACGCGGAAGCGGTCGTCTCCGCCCCCGACGCGCCCTCGATCTACGACATCCCGCGCGTGCTGCACGAGGAGGGCCTGGACGCGTACGTCGTGCGGCGCCTGGGCCTGTCCTTCCGGGACGTGGCCTGGAAGAAGTGGGACGACCTCCTGGACCGGGTGCACCACCCGCGCCAGACGGTCACCGTGGCGATCGTCGGCAAGTACGTCGACCTGCCGGACGCGTACCTCTCGGTCACCGAGGCCGTGCGCGCCGCCGGCTTCGCGCACCGGGCCCGCGTCGAGATCCGCTGGGTCCCCAGCGACGCCTGCACCACCCCGGCCGGTGCCGCCCAGGCCCTGGCCGGCGTCGACGGTGTCGTGATCCCGGGCGGCTTCGGCGTCCGGGGCATCGAGGGCAAGATCGGCGCGGCGCAGTACACCCGTGAGCGGGGCATCCCCACCCTCGGGCTGTGCCTCGGGCTGCAGTGCATGACCATCGAGGTGCTGCGGCACGTCGCCGGCATCGCCGGCGCGAACTCGGTCGAGTTCGACGCCGAGGCGAGCGAGCCGGTGATCTCGACGATGGCCGACCAGCACGACATCGTGGCCGGCAAGGGCGACCTGGGCGGCACCATGCGGCTGGGGGCGTACCCGGCGGTCCTGACCCCCGGCACCCTCACCGCCGACGCCTACGGCACCACCGAGGTCTCGGAGCGCCACCGCCACCGCTACGAGGTCAACAACGCCTACCGCGACGCGATGACCGGGGCCGGCCTGCAGATCTCCGGCACCTCCCCGGACGGCCGGCTCGTCGAGTTCGTCGAGCTGGACCGCGAGCAGCACCCGTTCTTCGTGGCCACCCAGGCCCACCCGGAGCTCAAGAGCCGCCCGACCCGGGCCCACCCCCTGTTCGCCGCCTTCGTCGGTGCCGCGGTCACCTACAACGCCGCCGACCGCCTCCCCGTCGAGCTGGAGACCGTTGACGCATGAGCAGTACATATGAGGTTCGCTCGCACACCGAGCGCTTACGCAACCGCGTCTTCTCGGTCGTCACCGACGCCGTGGAGATGCCCGGCGGCGAGGTCGTGGACCGCGACTACATGGTCCACATCGGCGCCGTCGGTGTGGTCGCCCTGGACGGCGAGGGCCGGGTGGCGCTGATCCGCCAATACCGCCCGGCCGTCCGCCAGGTCCTGTGGGAGCTCCCGGCCGGCCTGATCGACGTCCCCGGCGAGCCCCTGGTCGACGCGGCCGCGCGCGAGCTGGCCGAGGAGGCCGACCTGGTCGCGGCCCGCTGGGACCTGCTCGCCGAGGTCCACACCACCCCGGGCTGCTCCAACGAGAAGATCCGCCTCTTCCTGGCCCGCGAGCTCGCCCCGAAGCCCGACGGCGACGCCTACGAGCGCACCCACGAGGAGGCCGACCTCGAGGTCCACTGGGTCGCCCTCGACGACGCGGTGGCGATGGCGCTCAGCGGTGAGATCACCAACGCCGCCTGCGTCATCGGCGTCCTCGCCGCCGCGCAGGCCCGCTCGCGCGACTGGAGCAGCCTGCGCCCGGCCGCCGACGCCGAATGACGCCGCAGGAGCTGGCCGAGGCGTGTGCCTCCCGGCTGTACGCCGGGGACACCGCCACTCAGTCCCTGGGCATCACCATCGACGGTGTCGCCCCGGGCCGCGCCTCGGCGACGATGACGGTGACGGCGGCCATGCTCAACGGGCACGCGATAGGCCACGGCGGCTACGTCTTCCTCCTGGCCGACACCGCGTTCGCGTTCGCGTGCAACACGTACGACCGGGTCACCGTGGCGGCCGGCGCGGACGTGTCGTTCCTGGAGCCGGCCCGGGCGGGCGACGAGCTGACGGCCACGGCGGTGGAGCGCTCCCGCCGCGGCCGCTCCGGCCTCTACGACGTCACCGTCCGCCGCCGCGACGACACGGTCCTGGCCGAGTTCCGCGGCCGCTCGCGCAGCTCCGAACGGCCGATCATCACGGCGTGAACCGGCGCCTGTGCCGGCCCGGGGTGGTGCCCACGACGGCGGCGAACGCCGCGATGAAGCCGCTCGGGTTCGCCCACCCACACGCGTGGGCGACCCGGGTGGTGTCGTGCCCCTCGGCCAGCAGCACCAGGGCGTGGGCGATGCGCAGCTGGCTGCGCCACTCGTAGAACGTCAGCCCGAGCTCGCTCGCGAACAGCCGGCTCAGCGTGCGGGCGCTGGCCCCGACCCGATGGCCGAGCACGGTCAGCGAGCTGGTGTCGGCCGGGTCGGCGTCGAGGATCCGGGCGACGGCCCGCAGCCGGTCGTCGTGCGGCTCGGGCAGGTGGATCGGGTGCTCGTCGGCCGTGCGCAGCTCGTCGACGAGGACCCGGTGCAGCCGGCCGCGGGCGCCCCGGTCGAGCTCGCGCGGCCCGGTGAGGGCGAGCAGCACCTCGCGGGCCAGTCCCGAGGCGAGGAACACCGCCGGCCGGTCGGGTGCCCGCCGGGCCAGTGCGGCCGGGAGGAAGACGATCCGCATGTCGGTCTCGCCGTGGGCTCGGTGGTGGTGGGTGGAGTGGGCGGGTACCCAGGCGATGCGGTTCGCCGGCACGATCCAGGTGCCGCTCTCGGTGTGCACCGACAGCACGCCGCTTGCCGCGTACACGAGGTGGCCGCGCGGGTGCGCGTGCGCCGCGCTGGCCCCGCCGGAGGGCCACAGGTGCACACCGCCGGACGGCCAGATCCGCGATTGGCGGGCTACGGGCACAAGCTGGCATCGTAACGGTGGAACGCCACCCCGCCCATGGCATTTCGTTGGGGCATGCCTGAGAACATGCGAGCAGTGATCTGCGTGCGGCCCGGCGGCCCCGAGGTCCTGGAGCTGCACACCGTGCCGGTCCCGGCGGTCCGGGACGGCTGGAGCCTGGTGAAGGTGATGGCCGCGGGCCTCAACCGCTCGGAGCTGCGCACCCGGCAGGGCCACTCACCGAGCGTCGTCTTCCCCCGCGTCCTGGGCATCGAGTGCGTCGGCGTCGTGGCCGCCACCTCCGACCCCGCCCGGCCGGCCGGTGCCGCGGTCGCCGCCGTCATGGGCGAGATGGGCCGCGCCTTCGACGGCGGCTACGCCGAATACGCCCTGCTCCCGGACGACCTGCTGATGCCGATCCGCACCAGCCTGCCCTGGACCACGCTTGCCGCGCTGCCGGAGACATTCCTGACCGCCCAGGGCGCGCTCGACACCCTGGGCCTGTCACCGGGCGCGCGCCTGCTCATCCGCGGCGGCACGTCCTCGGTCGGCCTGGCCGCCACCACCATCGCCCACGCCGACGGCATCGAGGTCGCCGCCACCACCCGCCGCCCCGGCAAGGCGGCCGCACTGACCGGGGCGGGCGCCGACCACGTCCTCATCGACGACGGCGGTGCGCTGCGCCCGCCGTGGACGCCGACACACGTCCTGGACCTCGTGGGCGCGCGCACGGCGGTGGAGTCGCTGCACCTGGTCGCCCGCGGCGGCACGGTCTGCGTGGCCGGCTCCCTGAGCGGCTGGCTCGTCCCCGGCTTCGAACCCATCGCCATGATCCCCGCCGGCACCCGGCTGACCGCGTTCCACAGCGACGAGGCGAAAGGGACGGCCGGCGCGGCGGTACTGCAACGCGTCATCGACAACGTGGAGTCGGGGCGCTACCGCCCGAACATCGACTCCATCTACCCCCTGGCCGAAGCCGCCGCCGCGCACCACCACATGGAAACCGACCGGGCCACCGGCAAGGTCGTCCTGCATCCCTAGCCGCACTTCGTGCGAGACCGTCCCTAGCCTTCGGGGGCGGTGGAGCGCAGGTAGGTGAGGACGGCCAGGACGCGGCGGTTGCCGTCCTCGGGCTGGACGCCGAGCTTCACGAAGATGTTGCCGATGTGCTTGACCACGGCGCCGTCCGAGATGTGCAGGGCGGCGGCGATCTGCTGATTGGTGTCGCCGGCGGCCATGCGGGCCAGCACCTCGCGCTCGCGGGTGCTCAGGCTCGCCAGGGTGCCGGGCCGGCCGGCGATGGAGCGCTGGATCACCTTCGGGTCGATGACGACCCCGCCGCCGGCGACGAGCTCCAGGGAGTGCATGAAGTCGGCGACCCGCCCGACCCGGTCCTTCAGCAGATAGCCGACGCCGCCGGCGGCCGGCTCGTGCAGCAGCCGGGTCGCGTAGGAGTCGCCGAGGAACTGCGACAGCATCAGGATGCCGACCGCCGGGTGCCGGGAGCGGATCGCCAGGGCGGCCCGGAAGCCGTCGTCGGTGTTGTCGGGCGGCATGCGGATGTCGGTGATCACCACGTCGGGCGGCGCGGCGTCGACGGCCCGCAGGAGCCGCGGGGCGTCGTCCACGGCAGTGACCGCGTGCCCGAACCGCTCGACGAGCGCGGTCAGGCCCTCCCGCATCAGGGCCGTGTCCTCGGCGATGACCACACGCATGCCGCCCATTGTGGATCACGGACCGACCGGCACCTCGATCCGGATCGTGGTCGGGCCGCCGGCCGGGCTGTCGACTGTCAGCTCGCCGCCGAGGAGGGCGGCCCGTTCCCGCATGCCCAGGATTCCGGTGCCGCGGCCGTCCTCGGCTCCCCCGCGCCCGTTGTCGGTGACGGTCATCGTGAGCCGCGCACCGGCGGTCGCCACGCGCAGCGCCAGCCGGGTCGCGGCGGCGTGCTTGAGGGCGTTCGTCACCGCTTCGCTGGCCACGAAGTACAGCGACGACTCCACGGCGGCCGGCAGGCGCGCGACCCCGCCGGTGTCCACCGTCACCGCGATCGGCAGGCGCGCGCCGAGCTCGTGCAGCGCCGCGCCCAGCCCGTCGTCGACGAGGGTCCGCGGGCGCAGGCCGTGCACGGTGTCGCGCAGTGCGTCGAGAGCCAGCTCGGCCTCGGTGCGGGCGGCGTCGAGGCCGGCGAGCGCCGACTCGAGCTCGGCCCCGGCCGGGAGGGCGTCGCGCAGGTCGAGCTCGAGCAGGCCCAGCCGGAGGCTCACCACGCCGAGGTGCCGCTGGACGCCGTCGTGCAGGTCGCGCTCGATGCGCTGCCGTTCCCGCTCGAACCGGTCGAGCTCGGCGATCCGGGCCCGGGCGAGGTTCACCACCTGGGTCTGCAGCTCCTCCAGGCGCGGGGAGAGCAGCGTCGTGGCCAGCGCGGCCTGGGCACAGGCCAGCAGCACCCACCCGTAGGCCAGGCCCACCAGCGCGGCCAGGCCGGCCAGCGTGACCGCGGCCGCGCCGAGCCAGCCGGTGACCACGAGCGTGTCGGTGATCCGGACCGGCCGCCCGGCCGCGGCGAGCAGTGGCGTGGCGGCCGCGGTGAACGCGGCCGAGAACGCGAGGACCAGGACGAGCAGTGACATGAGCCCCGGCACGGCCTGGGCCAGCGCGAACCCGATCTCGCGCCACAGCAGCGGCGACCACAGCCCGCGCCGGCTCGGGCCCTGCGGGATTCGTCGGGCACCGGCGAGTACCACCAGACGCCGTTCCATGGCGGCCAGCACCGTCGCCCAGGCGGGGAACGTCAGCAGCAGCGGCAGGAACACCAGGCTGATCCAGACCACCATCGAGCTCACGAGCGTGTACAGCAGGCAGGTCCAGGGCCAGCGGCTGCGCAGGAGCCGCAGCGGCGAGCCCCGCAGCGCCGACCAGGCGCGGACGTGGGACATGAGCGCCAACGCTACGGGCCGCCGACCGGCGCCGACATGGCGGAACCGGGGGCAACGCGGTGGGGTTTTCCCTACGCCGGACGGCACCTCGCCGTAGTGCCCGCAGCCGCGGCATCCGGTGCGATGGGACGCATGACACCACCGGCGATCGAGGTCGAGGCGTTGGCCAAGACCTTCGGCAACATTCCTGTTCTGCGCGGCATCACGGCCGCGATCCCGGCCGGCGCGATGACAGCGATCGTCGGCCCCAGCGGCTGCGGCAAGTCGACGATGCTGTTCTGCCTGGCCGGGCTGGAGCGGCCCACCGACGGCCGGGTCACGGTGCTCGGCCACGACCTGTCGCGGCTCTCGGCCCGGGCGGTGGCCCGCCTCTACCGCGACCGCATCGGCTTCGTCTTCCAGACCTACAACCTCATCCCGTCGCTCTCGGCCCGCGAGAACGTGGTGCTGCCGCGCCGGCTGGCCGGTGGCCGGGTCGACCTGGCCGCGGCCGATGCGCTGCTGGCCGAGATGGGGCTGGGCGACCGGCAGCGGGTCGGTGCCGCGCTGCTGTCCAGCGGCGAGCAGCAGCGGGTGGCGCTGGCCCGGGTGCTCGCGACCGACGCCGGCCTGGTGTTCGCCGACGAGCCGACCGGCGCGCTCGACACGCACACCGCGGCCGTCGTGCTGGGCCGCCTGCGCACGCTGGCCGACGGCTCGAAGACGGTCGTCATGGTCACCCACGACCTCGACGCGGCAAGCCTGGCCGATCACGTCCTGGTCATGCGCGACGGCCGGCTGCCGGCCACGCTGAGCGGCCCGTCGGCCGACGAGATCCGCCGGGCGATGGTCCCGGGCGGCGCGCCGCTCGTGCGGGGCTCGCGATGATCCGCCTCGCCGTCGCCGAGCTGCGCGCCGACTGGCGCCTCTGGATCGGCCCGCTGATGGTCACCGCCATGGCCGCCGCCCTCATCGCGGTCGCCGCCGGGCACTGGTGGGCCGTCGACACGCCGGCGGTGGCCGCGGCCGCCGCGAAGGCGGGCACCACCGTCGGCGAGGTGCGCGCGGCCGCCTACATCCTCTACGTGTGCACCGCGCTCGCGGCGGTGGTCGTGCTCGGCACGGTCAGCTCGGCGACCATCGACGCGATGCGCGTGCGGATCGCCCGGTGGCGGCTCACCGGTGCGCTGCCGCTGCAGGTCGGGCTGGTCATCCTGCTGCACGTCGGCGCGCTCGGCGTCGTCGGGACGGCGGCCGGGTTCGCCGTCGCGCTCGTCGCGACCGAGCCGGTCGTCAACCTGCTCGTCGAGACGGCCACCGGCGCGCCGGCCCACGTGGACGCGGTGCCGGGGCTCCCCGTGCTCGGGTTCACCCTGGCCCTGACCGTCGCCGTCGGCCTCCTCGGCGCCGTCGGCCCGGCGCGCCGGGCGGCCCGGGTGCCGGCCGTCGAGGCGGTGCGGGCACCGGCGCCGACCCGGCACGGCATGAGCACCGGCCGCTGGGTCCTCACCGGGCTGGGCCTGCTCACCGTGGGCGGGATGATCGCCGCGTCCGTCGGGGTCGACAGCGCCCTGCACGGCGACCCCGAGCTGATCAACGCGGGCGCGAGCATCGCCGTCAACCTCGGGGTGGCCGTCGCCGTCACGATCGCGCTCGCCGCTCCGGCCGGGCTGTCGCTGATGATCCGGGTGTGGAGCGCGCTGGTGCCGGCCCGCCTGTCGACGCCCTGGTTCCTGGCCCGGCACTCGGCCGCGCACCGGATCACCCACAGCACCGCGGCGGTGATCCCGCTCATGATCGGCGCCAGCCTCTACGGGATCATGTTCGGCATCGCCGGCACGTTCCAGGCGGCGATCACGGCGAGCGGGTCCCCGGGCGAGATCAACACATTCGACACCTACCTGATGCTCACGCCGCTGGCGCTGCTCACCGCCGTCGGCAGCGTGGCCGTCGTCCTGCTCAACGCCCCGGCCCGGCGCCGGGAGTTCGCGGTGCTGCGGGCGGCCGGCGCGACGCCGCGGAGCATGCTGCTGATGGCCGCGTACGAGGCGGTGCTCTACGCCCTGACCGCGATGATCCTGGCCGCGGTGAGCGCCGTCGCCGCGGTCCTGGCCATCGCCGGCTCGCTGCGGGCCGCCGGCCTGCCGTTCACGCCCACCGTCGACGCCCGCCAGGCCCTCGTCCTGTGCGGTGCGACGCTCGTCGCGATGACGGTGGCGATCACGATCCCGGCCGTCTCCGCCGTCCGCGGCGGTGCGCGGGAGGCCCTCGCACCGCAGTGACAGCCGCGGCCGGCGAGCGGCGCGAGGGCCACCACGCCGCCGATCAGCTCTCCAGCGTCTCCTCGGCCACGCGGGGGGCCGGGGTGCGGTCGTCGGCGTGCTCCAGGACCCGCAGGCAGGACAGCACCACCAGCGGCAGGGCCGTGGCCAGGGCGGCGCCCAGGACGTTGAACGAGACGCCCTCCACGACGCCGGCCAGGAGGCAGGCGACGACCAGGCCGGTCAGGGCGGCCCGGACCGGGGAGAAGACGCCGAGCAGGCGGCGCAGGCCGCCCCAGTCGCGGAGCAGGACGAACGTCGCGTACAGCAGGCAGCCCAGCACCAGCGCCGTCAGCGGGCTGGTGACGGTGGTGACCACGTCGGCCTCGGCGATGCGGCGGGCGATGAAGCCCGCGGTGCCGTCCTTGGTGCGCACCAGGAGCCGGCCCACGGAGCTGCGCTGCTCCTCCGGGCGGAACAGGTCCAGGATGGCGAAGCCCGAGCCCACGAACAGGGCGGCGGCCGCGGCCCAGAGCAGGCGGGTGATGGTCAGCCAGCCGCCGACGGCCATCGCGGCGGCCACGCAGACGCCGGCGGTCAGGGCGACCGCGCCCGAGGCGTCGGCGCCGAGGTACGGGCTCCCGATCACGACCATTCCGACGGCGCCGATGACGGCCATGACGAAGGGGCGCCAGCGGCGTTCGAAGCGCTGGGCCAGGGCCGCGCCGCCGAGCAGGGCGCCGGTGACGAGCAGGCCCAGGCCGATGACCCCGACGCCGGCGTAGCGGCCGCCGACGACGGCCGAGTAGCCGGCGACGCCGTTGAGCTGCAGGCGCGACCCGGTGAGCACGTCGAACGCGACGGCCAGGGCGGCGACCGCGGCGACGCCGCCCAGCGGGGCGATGGCGCGGCTGCGGCGGGTCAGGAACGCGATCGCGAACGTGGCGAAGCCCATGACGGCCAGGGTGATCCCGCCGAACGCCAGGCCCGGGTGGGGCCAGCGCCACCACGGCAGGAGGTCGGCGACCAGGGCGGCCGGCACCGCGAGGGACGCGGCGATGAGCAGCACCTCGGCCGCCCGCACGACGGTGCGCGGGACGGGGCGGCGGGTCTGCGGCCCGGCCGGGCGGCGGGCCCGGCGCAGGAGCGGCACCACCGCCAGGAACAGCAGCAGCTGGGCGACGACGAGGGTCTGGAAGAAGTTGGTACCGACCCGGCGCTGCACCGACGCCTCCCGGTCCGCGTCGGCCAGGCGGTTGACCGCGGCCGTCACGTCCGCCGGGCGGCCGCTGTCGCTCGTGGCCGCGGCGGCCCCGGCGAAGACCGGCATGGGGCGGTCGAGGAGGGCCAGGGCGGTGGGGGCGAGGTCGACGACCTGGATGTACCCGGGGCGGGAGGTCGACGGGGAGGTCAGCCAGCCGCCGGTGTAGCCGGGGCCCTGGGCGATGGCCACGTGCAGCCGGCTGGTGGCGTCGAGGTCGGACAGGCCGGCCAGGACGACGACCGAGTGCTCGGGGCGGGCGGCGAGCACGCTGGCCAGCGCGGCGTCGGCGTGCCGGGCGTCGGCGGCCCGCGCGACGGGGTCGTTGCCGGCGATCTCGCCCACGTCGACGAGGGTGAGGGCGCAGGCGTCGAGGAGGCTGTCGTCAAGGCTCTCCGCGTACTTGTCGACCCGGCCGTAGGGGCGGGCGGCCGCGATCGCCGCGCCGGGGCCGATGGCGGTGGTGCAGCGCACGCCCTCGGCCAGCGCACCGGGCTGGGCACCCCAGTGCAGGTTGCGGTTGCGGCTGACGATCTCGGACTGGTCGGGCAGCGTCGCGCCGCTGCCGGGCCGGGTCCCGCCTTCGCGGGTGATCGGCACGTCGAGCTCGGGGCAGACCGGGGTGACCGCGCCCGGCGTGTACACGGCGAGGTTGCCGGCGCCGAGGGTGAGCCAGCCGTCACCGGCGCAGGTGATCCGCCGGGCCGAGCGCACGGAGAGCGCGCCGATCGCGCCGCCCTGGGCCATCTGCCACATGGCCGGGGTGTCGGTCGCGTTGACGTCGTCCCAGCGCAGCCCGGCGACCCCGACGATGATGACGTAGTCGGCGGCGGGCTTGGCCGGGGTGGCGGCCGGCCGCGGGATGAGCCCGGCGACGCCGAGCAGGCCGGCCAGCAGCGCCAGGAGCGCGGGGGCGAACCGGTGGAGCCACTGCCGCATCAGCCGGCCCCGCGGGCGCGCAGCTCGGCGTACACCGCCTCGGCCTGGTCCACGGCGTCGCGCTCGGTGGGCCAGGTGGCGGCGCGTTCGCGGCCCCGGCGGGCGAGCTCGGCCCGGGCCGCGGGGTCGTCGAGGAGCGCGACGACGGCGTCGTGGACGGCGTCGACGTCGGCGGGCTCGACGAGCCGCGCGGCCGTCCCCACGACCTCGGGCACTCCGCCGACCGCGGTGGAGACCAGCGGTACACCCGCGGCCAATGTCTCTTGGATGAACAGCGGCTGGCCCTCCCACACGCTCGTGGCGACCACGAGGTCGGCCGCGCCGAGGAGGTCCGGCACGTCGGTGCGGTGGCCGAGGAGGTGGACCGGCGCGTGCTCCTCGGAGATCCGCTGGGCCAGGGACATGTACGACGGGCCCGACCCCGCGATGGCGGTGAACGGTTCCGGGTCCCGGTCGCGCCAGCGGGCGGCCGCGGAGACGAGCGTCTCGAACCCCTTCTGCGGGTGCAGGCGCCCCACCGCGAGGACGAACGGCTGGCCCGGCTCGGCCCCCAGCTCGGCCCGGACCTCGTCGCGGGTCCGCGTGGGCGCTCCGGGCACCGGCGCCGGCACCTTGGCCGGGCGCACGTCGCGGGCGCCCAGCTCGGTGGCGCGTGCGGCGAGGTCGCTCGACACGGCCAGCGTGACGTCGGCGGCCCGGGCCACCCGCCGCTCGAGGGGGTGGTAGAGCCGCGCCCGCAGCCCGGTGGCCAGGACGAGGTTGTGCCAGGTGACGACGGTGGGCGTGCCCGCGGACCGCGCGAGCGCCGCGACGAGCCCGGCCCGCAGGCTGTGGGCGTGCACGACGTCGACGCCGCGCAGGGAGCGGCGCAGGGCCCGGACGGCGAGCACGTCGCCGGGCTGCGGGCTGGCCGGGATCTCGACGGGGACGAACGTCGCGCCGTGGCCGGCGAACCCGAACTGCTCGCCGGTCGCGGCCGGCCCGTGCACGCTTACCTCGTGCCCGCGCGCCACCAGCCCTTCGGCGAGCATCCCGACGTGCCGCCCGATGCCCCCGGTGCTGGAGGCCAGGACCAACGCGATACGCATGCTCACGACCGGCTCCCTCCCCCGATGCTTCCGGCGAGCCGCAGCAGGGTCCGGCGGTCCGCGGCCGCCACTGCGGCGAGGAACACCACCGCCACCACGGCTCCGCACAGCATGCCCTGCAGGACGGCCCCGCCGGCACCCGGGGTTGCCAGGTGGGAGCGCAGCGACAGCCCGGCCGCGGTGGCGACGGCGGCGGCCACGATGCACGTCGATGCCGTGCGTGCGGCTCCGGCCAGCGCCTCCCGCCCGGCCCGCCGCCCGACGGCGACGAGCAGCGCGGCGCCGAGGACGAGCATCCCGATCGAGTTCGCGGCGGCGACCGCGGCGACCCGGTCGGCGACCGGCAGCGCGGTGGCGAGGGTGAGCGCGGCGACCGCGGCGGCGGCCCAGCCGATGGCGGTGGCGACCGCGGCCGGGTACGCGTTCCCGCCGGCGTAGAGGGCCCGCGAGAGCAGCGCGAACAGCCCGTAGCCGAGCAGCCCCGGCGCGAACCAGGCGATCCCCGCGGCCAGTGGCCCCACGGCCGGCGGGTGCGAGGACGCGGCCGCGAGCAGCACGGCGATCGGCCGGGCCAGCACGATGAGCCCGGCCGCGCCAAGGCTGCACAGCATCACCACGACCCGCACGGAGGGCGCCAGCACGGCGGCGAACCCGGCCCGGTCGCCCGCGGCCCCGCGCTCGGCCAGCGCCGGGTAGCGGGTCGTCGCGACGGGTACCGCGAGCACCGCCCAGGGCAGCAGGAAGATCGTCTGGGCCAGGTTGTACACCACGATCGCCCCGGCGTCGGGGCTGTAGCTGACCAGGTTGATCGCCAGGCCGAGCACGAGCTGCTGCGTCCCGACGGTGACGATCCCGGCCACGACCAGGGGTTTCAGGGTCGCGATGGACCCGACGTCGAGCCGCGTGGCGACCCGGACGCCGAGCCCGAGCCGGCTGACCGGAGCCACCAGGCACAACGACAGCACGGCGACTGCGGCTGTCGTACCGCCGGAGAGCAGCAGCAGCTCGCGCCCGTCCACGGAGGCCAGGTCGGCGCCGCGCCCCGCCACGGCACCGAACGCGATGTACACCCCCATGACCGTGAGGCTCGACAGCAGCGGCGCGATGACCGGCCACGCGAACCGCCGGTACGTCTGCAGCGCCCCGGTCAGCACCACTCCCACCCCGTACAGCGGCAGCTGCGGCGCGAACACCCGCAGCATCCGCGCCCCGGCGTCGGTGACGTCGCCGCTCTGCCCGCTGGTGAGCAGCCCGACGAGCGGGTGCGCGAAGACCGCGACAAGCAGCGCGACGGGCGTGAGGATCACGACGACCCAGGTGAGCAGCGCCCCGACGGTCCGCCCGGCGGCGGCCCGGTCCTTCCCGGCCAGCAGCGGCACGACCAGGCTCGCCAGGGCTCCCCCAGCCACCAGCTCGAAGATGATGTTCGGGATGGTGTTGGCGGCCTGGTACGCGTCGCCCAGCCGAGTCGTCCCGACCGACGAGTTGAACACGAGAATGCGCGCAAATCCGGCAATCCTGGCCAGAATGGTGAGCCCGGCGACCAACGCCGCCGCGCCGAAGATCCGGCTCCGCGTCACCCGCGCGGATAGGGAGACGGCTTGCGCTTCTCGACCGGCGGCTCGGCCGGCTTGCGGCCCCACGTGTCGAGCCGGTTGAGGACCGGGTTGGCCTCGATGACCTTCGTGAACGACACCTTCTCGCTGGCCGCGGTGAGCGCGGCGATCCCGGCGAGGGCGGCGAGGCGGCCGAACGTGCCGGTCTTCGCGGTGTACGCGACGCCGAGCAGGGCGCCGAGCGCGTTGGCCCCGGCGTCGCCGAGCATGATCTCCTCGTCCAGGTCGGCCGGGAGCAGGGCCCCCGCCGCACCCAGGGGGCCGCTCGCGCCCAGGGGGGTGCCCACGAGGAATCCGGCCTTCAATGCCCGCCCGGGGCGCAGGTCGAGCAGGTTGAACAGGTTGGCCGCGCCCGCGATGACGCCGGCGCCGAGGAGCACGTCGACGCTCCGCCGGCGGGGCAGCAGGGCGGCCGCGGCCAGACCGGCCGCGCCGACCCCGGCGATCTTGACGAGGCCGCTGGTGACGCGGCCTTCCCGGAGGGCGCCCAGGTGGCCGCGGAAGCCCTTTGCCGCGTGCTCGGGGCGGCCGCCGACCAGGTCGTCGTAGAGGCCGACGGCGCCCGAGCCGAGGCCGGCGACGGCCGCGGCGGCCGCGTGCTCGGGGCGGTGGACGATGGCGCCCGCGGTCGCGCCCACGGCCAGGGCCGGGCCGCCGGCGAGCGAGACGGTCCGGCCGCGGAAGTTGGTGCGGCGCAGGGCCGGGCGGTCCTGCAGGGCGCGCAGGACCGCGCGCGCGACGCCGCCGCCGACCGGGCCGGCCAGGGCGCCCTGGATGAACTTACGAGCCATTTGTCACGCTCGCCGTCTTCGGCAGCAGGCTGTTGGCGCCGTCGCCGCTGCCGTAGTGGCCGTTCTTGCCGGCCAGCCGCTCGGTGAGGGCCATGACCGCGGCGACCTGGCCGTAGGCGGTGACGGCGTTGTCGACAGTCGAGATCGACTTGTTCACGGTGGCGTCACCGATGACGGCGGCGACCAGGCCGTTGGCCGAGAGGCCGGCCACGACGACGCGGGTGGCAAGGTCGAAGCGGGTGGCCAGGGTGAGCACGGCGGCGTTGCGGTCCTTGGCGTCCTTGCCGCTGGCCGGCGCGCCGGCGACGATGATCACCGCCTCGGCCGGGGTCTTGAAGTCGCCGTCGAGCCCGACGAAGCCGCTCGACTCGTAGCTGGACAGCACCGTGCGGGTGCCCTCGACCTGCGGCGTGCCGGACTTGCCGAACAGCACCGCGGCGAGCAGCGCGGCCGAGGTGTCGACGCCGTTGGCCTGGTTGGGCAGGGCACCGCTGACGCTCGGCGGGGCCGAGGACTCGGCCAGGTCGAGCAGCATCGCGCTGTTGGCCGGGGTGGTGAACTTCTCCTTGATCGTGACCGTGCCGACGACCTTGGCCCCGGCCGTGCCGAGCATTGTCGCGACGCCGTCGGTGGCGGTGTTCACGTCGCCGCTGTCGCTGCCGTCGAGCTTGACCAGCAGGACGTTCTTGTTGGCGAGCTTGCCGGCCAGCAGCATCGGCGCGACCTCGGTGGCGAAGTCGGCGTTCTTCTTCAGCTCGGCCCGGGACTGCTCGAGGTCGTCGCGCAGCTGCTGCTTGTCGTCGGTGAGCGTGTTGACCTGCTCGTTGAGGTTCTCGGTGAGCGGCCCGTTGGCCGCCGCGGTCCCGACGACGAGGCCGATCGCCAGGGCCAGGAACACCGCGGCCAGCGACACCACGTGGTACCGGAAGTTGATCACAGCTAAAGGAACCCGTCTACGAGAACAGCGTGAAGATCAGGTTGTCCCACCACTCGGCGATGACGCTGAGATACGCCCGGCCGATCGTGGTGACCGCGAGCGCGGCGGCCATGGCGGCGATCGCCGAGGCGAGCAGGAGGACCAGCGAGGATCCGGAGAGGCTCTGGCGGTACAGCCGGCTGACCCCCTTCGCGTCGACGAGCTTGCCGCCGAGCTTCAGCCGGGTCAGGAACGTGGACGCCATGCCGCCGCGGCCCTTGTCGAGGAACTCGATGAGGGTGTTGTGGGTGCCGACCGCGACAAGCAGCGACGCGCCCTTCTCGTCGGCCAGCAGCATCGCGATGTCCTCGCTGGTGGCGGCGGCCGGGAACGTGATCGCCTCGACGCCGAGCCGCTGGACGCGGGCCAGCCCGGGCGCGCGGCCGTCCGGATACGCGTGCACGACGACCTCGGCCCCGCACCGCAGCACGTCGTCGCTCACGGAGTCCATGTCGCCGATGATCATGTCGGGGGTGTACCCGGCCTCGGCCAGCGCGTCCGCGCCGCCGTCGACACCGATCAGGACGGGTTTGTACTCCCTGATGTACGGACGCAGCACATCGATGTCGGCCTTGTAGTCGTAGCCGCGCACCACGATCAGGCAGTGCCGCCCGGCGATCTGGGTCTGGATCTCGGGTACGCCCACGCCGTCGAGGAGGAGCGCCCGCTCCTGCTTGAGGTACTCCAGCGTGTTGGCCGCGAACGCCTCCAGCTGTACCGAGAGCCCCTGCCGGGCCCCGGCCATCGCCTCGGCGACGGTCTCGGCGTCCTGGCGCACGCCCTTGGCGACGGCCTCCTCGCCGACGAACACGGTGTCGCCCTCGATGCGCACCGATTCGCCCTCGCGGAGCCGGTCGAACAGCTCCTCGCCGAGGTCGTCGACGAGCGGCACGCCGGCCTTGATCAGGCCCTCCGGCCCGAGGTTGGGGTATCGCCCGGACACCGACGGCTTCGCGTTGAGCACCGCCGTGACCCCCGAGGCGGCCAGCGAGTCGGCCGCCACCCGGTCGAGATCCACGTGGTCGATGACCGCGATGTCCCCGGGCCGCAGTCGTCCCACCAGGCGCTTCGTCCGCCGATCGAGCCGCACCACGCCGGCGATGACACCCGGCTCGGCGGACCGGGTGCGGCGCAAGGTTGGAAGTCGCATCACACCCATCCTGGCATGGCCGCGTGCGGAAAGCCGCGTACGACATGTCCACGAGCAGGTGGTACGCCCCATTTCACGTCCCGGCGTGACGCCGGTCACCCTTTTCAGTCTGTCAATTGCCCGACACGGCGTGTGCGTATTTGCGACGCAGGGGCCGCGCTCAAGTCAGCGGAGAGGAAGCAAAGTGAGGGAGACGCCCGATGGGAACCATGTCGTCGATCCGCTTGACCCGCGTGCCAAATCTCGCCGGCCAGACCCCGGCCGAGGCGACCGCGGCCCTACGCGCCGCCGGACTCGAGCTCGGAGTGATCCGCGAGATCGGACCGGCGGGCACCATGGTCGTCCTGGAACAGTCCACCCTGGCCATGACCGTCGCGCCGGTCGGCACGAGGGTCAACCTGCTCGTCGGCCGGCGCTGAGCACCGGCGGGCCGGTTCGGCGATGACCAGCACCACCGCGGCGCCGGCGTAGGCGAGATGAGCCCGGGCCATCGCGGCCCACAGGCTCGCCCCGAGCGCCGTCCAACCCTGCAAGCGCGCCGCCGGGTATCCGTCCACCCCGGCGGCGAGCGAGGACGCCGATCGGCCCGCGGGCCTTCCCCGGCGGCCGCCGCCGCGACAGGCCGGACGCCGGGCGGCGGCGAGATCTACGCCCGGCTCTTTTCCCGATCCGCGACCGACAGCAGCTCCTCGGCGTGCGCGATCCCCAGGTCGGAGTCGGGCAGCCCGGCCAGCATCCGGGCCAGCTCACGAGCCCGGTCGGTGTGCTCCACGACGGTGACGCCGCTGGTGGTGACCGCTCCCCCGGTGTCCTTGGCGACCACGAGGTGCCGGTCGGCGAACGCCGCGACCTGCGGGAGGTGCGTCACGACCAGGACCTGGTGGTCGCGGGCCAGCCGGGCCAGCCGCTTGCCGATCTCCACCGCCGCGGTCCCGCCGACACCGGAGTCGACCTCGTCGAAGACGAGCGTCGGCGGCCCCCCGGCTCCGGCGAACACGACCTCGATCGCGAGCATCACCCGGGACAGCTCGCCCCCGGACGCCCCCTTCTGCAGCGGCTGGGCCGGTGCCCCCGGGTGCGGCAGGAGCCGCAGCTCGATGTCGTCGGCACCGTCGGGGCCGACGCCGCTCTCGCCGGCGGCGGTGGTCACGCTCGGCCCGTTGCCGACCGCCTTCGGCTGCACCACGACCTGGATCCGGGCGTGCGGCATGGCCAGCCCGGCCAGCTCGACCGTCACGTCGGCGGCGAACCGGCCGGCCGCCTCGTGCCGGGCCGCGGACAGCACCGCCGCCAGCTCCGCGACCTCGCCGTGCAGGCGCTGGCGCTCCCGGTCGAGCTCGTCGAGGAGCTCGTCGGAGCTGTCCAGCTCCGACAGGCGGGTGCGGGCGTGATCGGCCCAGGCCACGACGCCGTCGACGTCCTCGGCGTATTTGCGGGTCAGGGCCCGCAGCGCCGCCCGCCGCTCGTAGACCTCCTCGAGGCGGCCCGGGTCGGCGTCGAGCGAGGCCAGGTAGGTGCCGAGCTCGGTGGAGACGTCCCCGGCCAGGGTGGCGACCTCGTCGAGGCGCACGGCCAGGTCACCCAGGACCCGGTCGACGCCGGACTGGGCCTCCAGGGTCCGCCGGGCGGTCGCGATGAGGCTCAGCACGTCGGCCACGTCGTCGCCGCCGTCGCCGGTGCCGGACATCGCCACGTGCGCGAGCTGGGCCGCGGAGCGCAGGCCCTCGACGTGCTCGAGCCGCTGGGCCTCCTCGCGCAGGAGCTCGTCCTCGCCGGGCTGCGGGTCGACCCGGGTGATCTCGTCGAGGCCGAGCTTGAGCAGCTCCGCCTCCTGGCCGCGCTGCCGGGCGTTGGCCCGCCGGTCGGCCAGGTCGTCCTCGACGGCCCGCCACCGGTTGTACAGCTCCGCGAACTGCCCGAGCAGCTTCTCGTGCTCCGGCCCGGCGTAGCGGTCCAGCGAGCCGCGCTGCTCGGCCGGGCGCAGCAGCCGCAGCTGGTCGGACTGGCCGTGCAGGGCGAAGACCCGCTCGCCGACCTCCGACAGCAGCGACACCGGCACCGTCCGGCCGCCGACGTGGGCGCGGGAGCGGCCCTCGGCGGTAAGCGTGCGGCTGATCAGCAGGCTGCCGTCGTCGTCGACCGTGGCGCCGGCGTCGGCGATGCGGCTCTCCACCGCGGTCCGCACGTGGGTCGGCAGCGTCAGCCGGCCGTCGACGGTGGCCCGGCCCGGGTCGGCGCGCACCCTTCCCGCGTCGGCGCGGCCGCCGAAGAGCAGGTTGAGGCTTGTCACGACCATGGTCTTGCCCGCGCCGGTCTCGCCCGTGATGACCGTGAGGCCCGGGCCGAGAGGCAGGGTGGCGTCTTCGATCACGCCCAGTCCGGTAATGCGGAGTTCCTCCAGCACACGAGGAACACTAGCCGCGGGGTACGACAGTTCTCCACTCAGCCATGACGTTTTTGATGCCGCCACCCATCGACCGGCAGGCCGAACTTCGCCACGAGACGGTCCGTGAAGGCTCGCTCACGCAGCCGCACCACCCGGACGGGGAGGACGCCGCGGCGCACTGTCACCGTCGAGCCGGGAGCGAGGTCCATCACGCGCCGGCCGTCACACGACAGCAGCGCGAAGTGCGTGAACGGCTCCACGTTGACCGTGATCGTCGACTCCGGCGTGATCACCAGGGGCCGGCTGAACAGCGCGTGGGCCGAGATCGGCACGAGCAGCAGCGCCTCCAGCTCCGGCCAGACGACGGGGCCGCCGGCCGAGAACGCGTACGCCGTCGAGCCCGTCGGCGTGGCGCAGACGACACCGTCGCAGCCGTACCGCGACAGGGGCCGCCCGTCCACCTCGACGAGCAGCTCCAGCATCTTCTCGCGGGCGCCCTTCTCCACGGTGACCTCGTTGAGCGCCCAGGACTGCCCGACCAGCTGCCCGCCGTGCTCGGCGGTCACGTCGATCGTGAGGCGCTCATCCACCGTGTACGAACCCTCGACGATCTCCCGCACCGCCTTGTCGACGTCGCCGATCTCGGCCTCGGCCAGGAATCCGACCTTGCCGAGGTTGATCCCCAGCAGCGGCGCCTTGGCCGGGCGGGCCAGCTCCGCCGCGCGCAGCAGCGTGCCGTCGCCACCCAGGGCGAACACGATCTCGGCACCCTGCGCGGCCGCCTCCCCGCTGACCGGCACCGCCTGCGGGATCGCCAGATCACGGGCCTCGTCGGCGAGGACGCGGACGGTGAACCCGTTGTCGAGCAGGTCCTTGGCCACGGTCCGGGCGTGGTCGTTGTTGCTGGCTTTACCCGTGTGGGTGACCAGCAAAGCTTCCCGAACGCTCACGCCATCACCTCTCCCTCGACGACTTCCTGGACCGCCGCCGGGTCCACCGGCGGGGCGTCGCGCCGCAGCCACAGGAAGAACTCCACGTTGCCCTGCGGCCCCGGCAGCGGGCTGCGGGCCACGCCGGCGACGCCGAGCCCCAGCCCGGCGGCCGCGGCGGCGACGTCGAGCACCGCCGCCGTCCGCAGTGCCGGATCCCGGACGACACCGCGGTCGCCCAGCGCTTCTTTACCCACCTCGAACTGCGGCTTCACCATCGGCACCAGGTCACCGTCGGAGCCGGTGCAGGCGAGCAGGGCCGGCAGCACCAGCCGCAGCGAGATGAACGACAGGTCGGCCACCGTCAGGTCGCACGGGCCGCCGATCTGCTCCGGCGTCAGCGTGCGCACGTTCGTCCGCTCGATGACCAGGACCCGCTCGTCGGTCCGCAGGGACCAGGCGATCTGGCCGTACCCGACGTCGACCGCCGCCACCGCCGAGGCCCCCCGCCGCAGCAGCACATCGGTGAACCCGCCCGTCGAAGCGCCCGCGTCCAAGCAGCGGCGGCCCTCGACCGACAGGCCCGCGGGGGTCAGCGCGCCGAACGCGTCAAGGGCACCGGCGAGCTTGTGCCCGCCCCGCGAGACGTACTCGTCCTGCGCCGACTCCACCACCCGCACCGGGTCCGCGGGGTCGACCTGGGCCGCGGCCTTGCCCGCGGGGGTACCCCGCACCTCCACGCGACCCGCGGCGATCAGCGCCGCCGCCTGCTCCCGGGAGCGGGCCAGCCCCCGACGCACGAGCTCCGCGTCGAGTCGGTTCCGGCGCGCCATCTGCCAGCAGCTCCCTGTTTCCGAACTAACGTTCCTCGATCGTGCCGAGCGTCTCCTGCAGTGTGCGGTGCGCCTCGGCGTACACCGAAACCTGCTGCCGCAACGGAAGCGACGCTACCTCGCTCAACGCCGCAACCGCCGCCTCGACCCGGCCGATCACGCCGGTCCCGGGCGGCCCGGGCACCGGCGCAGGTCCGGGACCAGGGATCGGGGCCGTCACGACGCCGTCTTCCGGGGCCCGCGAGTGGCCTTCTTCACGGGCAGCTTGTCCGACGCCGGCCCGACATCGGAGGCCGCCGCGACCTGCTCGATGGCCTTCTTGGCCACGGCCTTCTTCGCGGGCGCCGTCTTGGCCGGCGGCACTGCGGTAGCCACCGCCTTCGCGGGAGCGATTTTCTTCGCCACAACCTTCCGTACGGGCGCCGGCGCAGCTTCGATCACTTCCGCGCCGACCGGCGGGGCCGGCTCGTGCGGCGGCGCGAGCGCGTTGACCGTCGCCTCCTTGAGCTGCGCCTCGAGCTCGTGCACCCGCGTCGTGAGCGCCGAGACCTCGTCCGCGGTGGCCAGCCCGACCGCGCCGAGCGCCCGGTCCAGCTCGTAGCGCACCAGCTTGGTCAGCGCCTCCCGGTTCGTCGACCCGGCCCTGAGCAGGTCCTCGGCCATCGACTGCAGCTGCTCAGCCGTCGCACCGCTCTTGCCGACCAGGCGCCGGACCGTCTTGGTCGCCTTTTTCGTGGTGGCCTCGGTCATGCCGTAGGCGAGCTCCAGATAGGCCCGCCATGCTTCCTGCGCCATATTGCGCCTCTCCTCCAGGTGGTGTACGCCATCACGCTACCGGGCGGGCCACGGCGACGTACGGTACCGTCACATTCCACGGCAGGCGTATGAGGACGGGATTTTCGCGCAATGGCAACGGTTGACGAGTGTCGGGCCGCCCTGTTGAAGCTCGCTGATCGGCTGGGCTCCAGCGCCGCCAACGGCGCCCGGGAGAAGCTCGACTTCGACCGTACCCTGGCCTGCCGCATCACCGACCTCGACGTGGCCTTCCACGGCCGCCTCAACAACGGCGAGATCACCGGCCTGACCGACGGCGACGATCCGCGCGCGAAGATCAAGCTGACCTCCTCCAGCGACGACCTCGTAGCCCTGGTCAACGGCCAGCTCAACGTCATGTCGGCGTGGACGAGCGGCCGCATCAAGATCGATGCCGGCGTGATGGATCTGCTGAAGCTCCGCAAACTGCTCTGACGCCCCGAACCCACTTCGGCCTGCCGCAGTGGTGCATGACGATATGTCGGGCGCTGCGCGCCTCGACATATCGGACTTATCGCCCGACGGGGTATTCGTCCGAATAGGTGGCTACCACGCCGAGGTTTTCGCAGCTCAGGTCAGTCGTAGCCACTGCAGCGCAGCGCGGGCGGCCTCGCCCTGCGCCACGACCGGACGGACCTCGCCGGCGGCCCACGCGACCTGGCACAGTGCCAGCAACGCGTCGACGGGCCGCCCGTCGCCCGCGAGCTCCCACTGCCCCGGCCGCTCCGACACGACCCATTGATCTTCGGTGGGTACCCCGCGCGCCGGCTCGAAAAGCCCGGCCAGGTCCGCGGCCACGAACGTCGGACGCCGCTCGACCGGAGCCGCCAGCAGCTCGGCCGCGTCGCTCACCCCGGTCAGCACGAACAGGCTGTCCATCCCCGCCCGATACGCGCCCTCGATGTCCGTGTCCAGCCGATCGCCCACGACGAGCGGCCGCTGCGCCCCGCGCTCCCGCGCCGACTCCAGGAACAGCGCCGGATCGGGCTTGCCGACGATCGTGTCCGGCGGCCGGCCGAGCGCGGTGGCCAGCGCTGCGACGAGCGCCCCGTTGCCGGGCAGCGGCCCCCGCGGCGACGGCAGTGTCCGATCGGCGTTGGTGGCGATCCAGGTCGCCCCGCCGCGAATCGCGACCGCGGCGTCACCGAGGTCCCGCATCCGCACATCCGGCCCGTACCCCTGCACGACGACCCGCGCCCGCTCGGCCTCCGCGACAGGCGTCAGCCCGGCCGCGGCCACCTCGTCCCGCAGCGCCTGCGCCCCGAGGACCAGCACCGGCGTCCCCGGCTCGAACCGCTCCGCCAGCAGCAGCGCCGTCGCGTGCGCCGACGTGACGACCTCCCGCTCCTCGGCCGGAATCCCGATCCGAGTGAGCAGCGCCGCGACGTCACCGGGCAGCCGCGAGGCGTTGTTCGTCGCATACGCGCTGGGGATGCCCCGCTCGCGCAGCTTCGCGCACGCCTCGGCAGCACCGGGGATGACCTGATCGACGAGGTACAGCACCCCGTCCAGATCGAAGATCACCAGGTCGTAGTGCCCGACCAGGTCATCCCCGGGCTGCCCGCCGGTCACGCCTTGTTCTTCCCGTCCGTGTCGCCCTTGTCGGCGGCCTCGGTGCGGCCCGGCGCGTCCGAGTCAGCCTCGTCGTCGGCCGCACCGCGCCCGGCACCGTCACCGTCGGCGTCATCGGCCTTGCGGGCCTTGCCGCCGTCCGCGTCGTGGTCGCCGTCCGCCTCGTCGTCGGCCGCACCGCGCCCGGCACCGTCACCGTCGGCGTCATCGGCCTTGCGGGCCTTGCCGCCGTCCGCGTCGTGGTCGCCGTCCGCCTCGTCGTCTACGCCGTCGTCGCCCCGGTCGTCTCCGCCCCGGTCGTCATCGTCGTAGTCGCCGTCTTCATCGTCTTCGTCGTCGTAGCCGTCCCGGTCCTCGTCATCGTCCCGGTCGTCTTCGCCGTCTTCATCATCGTCGTCGTCTTCGTCGTCGAGGTCTTCGTCCTCGTCGTCGTAGTCGTCGTCGTCGCGATCGTCCTCGTCGTCCTCATCGAGGTCGTCGTCGTCATCGTCGTCGTCATCGTCGTCGAGGTCTTCGTCCTCGTCGTCGTAGTCGTCGTCGCGGTCCTCGTCGTCGTCCGAGTCGTCCGCGTCCCGGTTGTCCTCGTCCTCGTCCTCGTCGTCGTCGGAGGCGGCCGGGCGGACGTCATCGCCGTCAGCCTCGTCGTCGTCCTCCGCGTCGCCGTCGAGAGTGATCCCGTCGAGCTCCAGCAGCCGCTCGGCCGCGTCGGTACGCAGCTCCTCGTCCAGGTCGGCGGCGCGCGCAAACCATTCCCGCGCCTCTTCCCGCCGCCCGGCCCGCAGGAGGGCATCGGCGTACGCGTATCGCAGCCGCGCGGCCCAGGGCGCCTCCGGAGCCGAGGTCAGCTCCCGCACCTGCAGCATCGCCACCGCAGCATCGGTCTGCCCGAGGTCGCCCCGGGCCCCCGCCGCCACGATGAGCAGCTCGACGATCTCCTCGGCCGAGAGCCGCTCCCGATCCGCGGTCCGGAAAAGATCGATCGCCTTTTCCGGCCGCCCGAGCGCCCGCTCACAATCCGCGATGACCGCGATGTGCGTCTGCTTTCCGGTCATCCGGTGGTACGTCCGCAGCTCACCCAGCGCCGTCTGCCACTCCCCCGCGTGGTAGGCCGCGAGCCCGGCCGCCTCCCGGACGACAGCGATCCGCGACGCCTTCCGCCGCGCGACGAGCGCATGCGCGAGCGCCAGCTCCGGGTCGTCGTCGATCAGCTGCCCCGCGGCGATGAGCCGGCGAGCAACCTCCTCAGCGACGGGCCGGGCGAGCGAGCTCAGCTCCGAGCGCACCTCACGGTCCAGCTCCGACGGCTCGATGTCGTCCGACAGCACCGGGTCCGCGACCCGGCTGACGGTCTCGTCACCGCTCTCGTCACTGCTGACGAACCCCGGGTCACTCGTCCGCGGCCGATACCCGCCGGCATCGGTGCGCCGCAGCCCCTCGGCCCGCTGGAAACCACCCGAGCGCCCGCCGGCGTCCCGATCGCGATCCCCCCGGAACCCGCCACCGTCACGCTGCTGGCCGTCCCGACCACGGAACCCGCCATCACGCGAACCGCCGTCACGCCCACGGAACCCACTGTCCCGGTCGCGATACGGCCGGTCCCCACGGGGAGCGCCACCATCGCGGTCACGGAACGGCCGATCCCCACGGGGAGCCCCGTCCCGGTCACGGAACCCGGAAGGCCGGTCCCCACGCGGAGCACCGCCGTCACGGTCACGGAACGGCCGATCCCCACGGGGAGCACCACCATCGCGGTCGCGGAACGGCCGATCCCCACGCGGAGGCCCACCATCCCGATCACGGAACGGCCGATCCCCACGGGGAGCACCACCATCGCGGTCGCGGAACGGCCGATCCCCACGCGGAGGCCCACCATCCCGATCACGGTACGGCCGGTCGCCACGGGGAGCACCACCATCGCGGTCGCGGAACGGCCGATCCCCACGCGGCGGCCCACCATCCCGATCCCGATAGGGCCGGTCCCCACGAGGCGCGCCGTCCCGATCCCGGAACCCGGAAGGCCGATCCCCACGCGGAGCACCGCCGTCACGGTCACGGAACGGCCGATCCCCCCGGGGGGCACCGCCGTCGCGGCTCTGGTACGGCCGGTCCCCACGCGGAGGCCCACCGTCACGGTCGCGATACGGCCGGTCTCCACGGGGAGCCCCGTCCCGGTCCCGGAACCCAGAGGGCCGATCCCCACGGGGAGCGCCACCGTCACGGTCACGGAACGGCCGATCTCCACGGGGAGCGCCGCCATCACGGCTCTGATACGGCCGATCTCCACGGAACCCACCGCCGGACCGGTCGCCGCCATCGCGGCTCTGGTACGGCCGGTCGCCACGCGGCGGCCCGCCATCCCGGTCACGATAGGGCCGATCCCGGAACCCACCACGGTCGCCATCACGGAACCCGCCACCACTGCTACTGCCGCGGTCCCGGAAGCCACCAGCGTCACGATCGCGGAAGGGCCGATCTCCACGGGGAGCGCCACCATCGCGGTCACGGAAGGGGCGGTCCCCACGGGGAGCGCCGCCGGCGTCACGGTCGCGGTACGGACGGTCCCCACGGGGAGCGCCGCCGGCGTCACGGTCGCGGTACGGACGGTCCCCGCGCGGAGCTCCGCCGTCGCGGAAGGGACGGTCCCCACGCGGAGCACCGCCGGCGTCACGGTCGCGGTACGGCCGGTCCCCACGGGGGGCACCGCCGTCGCGGAACGGCCGGTCGCCTCGAGGAGCGCCACCATCCCGGTCGCGGAAGGGCCGGTCGCCACGGGGAGCGCCACCGTCACGGAACCCCGAAGGCCGATCGCCGTCACGCCCGCCCCGGTAGCCGCCGGAGCCGCCACCATCCCGGTCGCGGTACGGCCGGTCTCCGCGCGGCGCGCCATCGCGGTCCCCGCGGTACCCGCCGCCGGCGGCCCGATCACCGCGGTAACCACCACGGTCGTCTCCGCGCGACCCGGACCCCGACCTGGAGCCGGAGCCCGATCGCGGTGCAGACCCCGATCGCGAGTCATCCCTGCGCGGCCGCCGTGGGCCGCCGTCCCGGCCCTCGCCGTCGCCGCCGTTCGGCATTGCGTTCACGACTCTCATCCTTCCCGACCGGGGTAGGCCCATGCACTTGACCCGGCAATCGGCCCAGCCACACGCGGCCGGCTTCACTGAAAGAGAACCCGGGCCGCGCCACATGCGCCTGACCTGGGCAGATAATCCCGGACCCGCGTTCGTATTCGCAGGGTCCGGAAACGAATCAAGGGCCGCCCAATAGGGCGACCCTTGATCGAAGTTAGTCCGGCGGCGTCCTACTCTCCCACACTCTCGCGGGTGCAGTACCATCGGCGCTGGAGGGCTTAGCTTCCGGGTTCGGAATGGGACCGGGCGTTTCCCCTCCGCTATGGCCGCCGTAACACTATGAACCTGTCAACCCCCGCACACCACCACAACCAGAACCCTGGCGGGTGGGTGCGATCTGGTATTGGTTCAGAATCACACAGTGGATGCAAAGCAGTCTCTACAACTCGAAGTGTAGGTCAAGTCCTCGGCCTATTAGTACCGGTCAGCTCAAACCTGTTACCAGGCTTCCACTTCCGGCCTATCAACCCAGTGGTCTCGCTGGGGGCCTTAACCCTCAAGGGGTGGGATACCTCATCTCGAAGCGAGCTTCCCGCTTAGATGCTTTCAGCGGTTATCCCTTCCGAACGTAGCCAACCAGCCGTGCCCTTGGCAGGACAACTGGCACACCAGAGGTTCGTCCGTCCCGGTCCTCTCGTACTAGGGACAGCCCTTCTCAAGTATCCTACGCGCACGGCGGATAGGGACCGAACTGTCTCACGACGTTCTAAACCCAGCTCGCGTACCGCTTTAATGGGCGAACAGCCCAACCCTTGGGACCTACTCCAGCCCCAGGATGCGACGAGCCGACATCGAGGTGCCAAACCATCCCGTCGATATGGACTCTTGGGGAAGATCAGCCTGTTATCCCCGGGGTACCTTTTATCCGTTGAGCGACACCGCTTCCACTTGCCAGTGCCGGATCACTAGTCCCGACTTTCGTCCCTGCTCGACCTGTCAGTCTCGCAGTCAAGCTCCCTTGTGTACTTGCACTCAACACCTGATTGCCAACCAGGCTGAGGGAACCTTTGGGCGCCTCCGTTACCTTTTAGGAGGCAACCGCCCCAGTTAAACTACCCACCAGACACTGTCCCTGAACCGGCTCACGGCCCAAGGTTAGATACCCAAATCCAACAGAGTGGTATTTCAAGCTTGCCTCCACCCCCACTGGCGTGAGGACTTCACCGGCTCCCACCTATCCTACACAATCGAATTCGAGTACCAATGTCAAGCTATAGTGAAGGTCCCGGGGTCTTTCCGTCCTGCCGCGCGTAACGAGCATCTTTACTCGTAGTGCAATTTCGCCGGGCCTGTGGTTGAGACAGTGGGGAAGTCGTTACGCCATTCGTGCAGGTCGGAACTTACCCGACAAGGAATTTCGCTACCTTAGGATGGTTATAGTTACCACCGCCGTTTACTGGCGCTTAAGTTCTCCGCTTCGCCCTCACGGACTAACAGGTCCCCTTAACGTTCCAGCACCGGGCAGGCGTCAGTCCATATACGTCGTCTTACGACTTAGCATGGACCTGTGTTTTTAGTAAACAGTCGCTTCCCCCTGGTCTCTGCGGCCACCAACCGCTCCACCAGCACGTGGTCTCACCATCGGTGGCCCCCCTTCTCCCGAAGTTACGGGGGCAATTTGCCGAGTTCCTTAACCACAGTTCGCCCGATCGCCTCGGTATTCTCTACCTGACCACCTGTGTCGGTTTGGGGTACGGGCCGCTCGAAACTCGCTAGAGGCTTTTCTCGGCAGCATGGGATCACTGGCTTCACCTGAACGGCTCCGCATCACGCCTCACCCTCATGTGCTGCGGATTTGCCTACAGCACGGGCTACACGCTTGCCCCGGCACAACCACCGGCCGGGTCCAGCTACCCTCCTGCGTCACCCCATCGCTTGCCTACTACCACCCGAGTTCCGAAACGCCGGCCATCCCCCCGAAAGGTTCAAGCCATTGTGACGTTAGTACAAGCAGGTTCAGCATGGACGCTTCTACGCGGGTACGGGAATATCAACCCGTTGTCCATCGACTACGCCTCTCGGCCTCGCCTTAGGCCCCGACTCACCCAGGGCGGATTAGCCTGGCCCTGGAACCCTTGGTCATCCGGCGGCAGGGTTTCTCACCCTGCTTTCGCTACTCATGCCTGCATTCTCACTCGCGTCACCTCCACGGCTGGATCACTCCGCCGCTTCACCGGTGACACGACGCTCCCCTACCCATCCACACACCTGGACCACGAAGGCCTAGTACACGTGTGAATGCCACAGCTTCGGCGGTGTGCTTGAGCCCCGCTACATTGTCGGCGCGGAACCACTTGACCAGTGAGCTATTACGCACTCTTTCAAGGGTGGCTGCTTCTAAGCCAACCTCCTGGTTGTCTATGCGACCCCACATCCTTTACCACTTAGCACACGCTTAGGGGCCTTAGCTGGTGATCTGGGCTGTTTCCCTCTCGACTACGAAGCTTATCCCCCGCAGTCTCACTGCCACGCTCTCACTTACCGGCATTCGGAGTTTAGTTGACTTCAGTAAGCTTGTAGGCCCCCTAGGCCATCCAGTGCTCTACCTCCGGCAAGAAACACGTGACGCTGCACCTAAATGCATTTCGGGGAGAACCAGCTATCACGGAGTTTGATTGGCCTTTCACCCCTAACCACAGGTCATCCCCCAACTTTTCAACGTTGGTGGGTTCGGCCCTCCACGCGGTCTTACCCGCGCTTCAGCCTGCCCATGGCTAGATCACTCCGCTTCGGGTCTAGGACACGCGACTGAACGCCCTATTCAGACTCGCTTTCGCTACGGCTCCCCCACACGGGTTAACCTCGCCACGTATCGCTAACTCGCAGGCTCATTCTTCAAAAGGCACGCCGTCACCCCTCACCCCAAAAGGCAAGGACGCTCCGACGGATTGTAGGCGCACGGTTTCAGGTACTATTTCACTCCCCTCCCGGGGTACTTTTCACCTTTCCCTCACGGTACTCGTCCGCTATCGGTCACCAGGGAGTATTTAGGCTTACCAGGTGGTCCTGGCAGATTCACGGCAGATTTCAGGAGTCCGCCGCTACTCGGGAACACACCAACACAGATCAAGAATTTTCGTCTACCGGACTCTCACCGTCTACGGTACAGCTTTCCAGCTGACTTCAACTAACCCTTGATTTTCTGACTGTGCGCAAGGCCGGCAGACCAAGCAAGGCACGTCCCACAACCCCAAACATGCAACCCCTGCCGGGTATCACACATGCCTGGTTTAGCCTCTTCCGCTTTCGCTCGCCACTACTCACGGAATCACATGTTGTTTTCTCTTCCTGCGGGTACTGAGATGTTTCACTTCCCCGCGTTCCCCCTCACTGCCCTATGTGTTCAGGCAGGAGTGACACCACATGACTGGTGCCGGGTTCCCCCATTCGGACACCCTGGGATCACAGCTCGGTTGACAGCTCCCCCAGGCCTATCGCGGCCTCCCACGTCCTTCATCGGCTCCTGGTGCCAAGGCATCCACCGTACGCCCTCAGCAACTTGACCACAAAGCAATAAAGATGCTCGCATCCACTGTGCAATTCTCAACCAACACCAGAACCCACACCGTCGTATCAGCCCAAGCCTTCGACATTCACATATCGTGGTCCTTGAACCGGTGCAGATCTCGTCTGAAACCAACCAACCACGTCACCGCGCTGATTGTTTCAGGACCCAACAGGGTGCCTATACGATCGCCACGAACCGCATACCAGAACCATTTCCACTCCAACCTCTCACGAGGCCGGCTGTACTCGATTCCGGGACCGTTGTCCGCAGGACCTTCGCCAGTGTCTCCGCCATTGAGCACCCCACCACCACATTCGGGCGGTGCGGGCTCCTTGCAGGCTTTCGCCTGAAGGTGCTCCTTAGAAAGGAGGTGATCCAGCCGCACCTTCCGGTACGGCTACCTTGTTACGACTTCGTCCCAATCGCCAGCCCCACCTTCGACGGCTCCCTCCACAAGGGTTGGGCCACCGGCTTCGGGTGTTGCCGACTTTCGTGACGTGACGGGCGGTGTGTACAAGGCCCGGGAACGTATTCACCGCAGCGTTGCTGATCTGCGATTACTAGCGACTCCGACTTCACGGGGTCGAGTTGCAGACCCCGATCCGAACTGAGACCGGCTTTTTGGGATTCGCTCCACCTCACGGTATCGCAGCCCTTTGTACCGGCCATTGTAGCATGCGTGAAGCCCTGGACATAAGGGGCATGATGACTTGACGTCATCCCCACCTTCCTCCGAGTTGACCCCGGCAGTCTTCGATGAGTCCCCGGCCGAACCGCTGGCAACATCGAACAAGGGTTGCGCTCGTTGCGGGACTTAACCCAACATCTCACGACACGAGCTGACGACAGCCATGCACCACCTGTGAACGCCCCCGAAGGACACCGTGTCTCCACGGCTTTAGCGCACATGTCAAACCCAGGTAAGGTTCTTCGCGTTGCATCGAATTAATCCGCATGCTCCGCCGCTTGTGCGGGCCCCCGTCAATTCCTTTGAGTTTTAGCCTTGCGGCCGTACTCCCCAGGCGGGGCGCTTAATGCGTTAGCTGCGGCACAGAGAACCGGAGAGGCCCCCCACACCTAGCGCCCAACGTTTACAGCGTGGACTACCAGGGTATCTAATCCTGTTCGCTCCCCACGCTTTCGCTCCTCAGCGTCAGTATCGGCCCAGAGACCCGCCTTCGCCACCGGTGTTCCTCCTGATATCTGCGCATTTCACCGCTACACCAGGAATTCCAGTCTCCCCTACCGAACTCAAGCCTGCCCGTATCAGCTGCAAGCCCACAGTTGAGCTGCGGGTTTTCACAGCTGACGCAACAAGCCGCCTACGAGCTCTTTACGCCCAATAAATCCGGACAACGCTCGCGCCCTACGTCTTACCGCGGCTGCTGGCACGTAGTTGGCCGGCGCTTCTTCTCCAGGTACCGTCACTTGCGCTTCGTCCCTGTCGAAAGAGGTTTACAACCCGAAGGCCTTCATCCCTCACGCGGCGTCGCTGCATCAGGCTTCCGCCCATTGTGCAATATTCCCCACTGCTGCCTCCCGTAGGAGTCTGGGCCGTGTCTCAGTCCCAGTGTGGCCGGTCGCCCTCTCAGGCCGGCTACCCGTCGTCGCCTTGGTAGGCCATCACCCCACCAACAAGCTGATAGGCCGCGAGCCCATCCCAGGCCGAAAAACTTTCCACAAACCACGATGCCGCAGTCCATGAATATTCGGTATTAGCCCCCGTTTCCGAGGGTTATCCCAAAGCCTAGGGCAGGTTACTCACGTGTTACTCACCCGTTCGCCGCTCGAGTACCCCGAAGGGCCTTTCCGCTCGACTTGCATGTGTTAAGCACGCCGCCAGCGTTCGTCCTGAGCCAGGATCAAACTCTCCAACAAAATCTGCGTTGGTGAATCAATCACCCGGCAACAAACTAGTTGTCACCAAAGGAATCCCAGACACACACTCCACATGTGGAGCCCATGCCACGGGGTAAATTTCAATTGGCACTGGCTTAACAAGCACCCTGTTGAGTTCTCAAACAACCAACACACACCGTTTTCACAAGCGATTGTCTCGCTCGCTGCTGCCCGGTGGCGCTTCGTACCGTTCTAGTCTAGCATGTCCGCTCTGCCGTGTCAAGTCCATCTTGCGGCACTCTGTCCGGTTTTGCGAACGCACAACAGCTCTTCCGGATACCCGGTTGAGTGTTGTAGGTTGTCGGCAGGACGTCCGCTGCGGCTCGCTTTCGCGACCCGCGGAGCTCGTCCGTGTCCCTGCCGGGGTCTTACTCTACCCGCTCCGCGTCCGACATCCAAATCGCGTCTGTCGTTCGTCTTGCGGGCACGATCGTTTCCCGGTCACCCGGTAGATGATCGCTTTTGGCTTCCGGCAGGACGCCCGCCGCGGCGCGACTCGCGCTCCGCTTTCTCGTCCGTTTCCCTGCCGGTCATCTACATTACCCGGCCTTCCGATCTCCACCAAATCGATCACTCTCTCTGGTGGCTGACCGGCGCGCCGGGCGCCTGTAGCGAGGACAGAAGTTACACGGCGCCCGGCGTCAGAATCAAATTGAGGTCACCCGGAAGCGAGCTCGACGCCCGCGAAGGTCCGCTTTCCCTTACGCAGCACCAGAAGACCGCCCGCGAGAGCGCGCTCGGCCGGCACGACCTCCTCGGGGTCGGACACCCGCTCGTTGTTCACGTAGGCCCCGCCCTCCGACACGGTCCGCCGTGCCTCGTTGCGGCTGGAGGCGAGCCCGGCCGCGATGAACAGCTCGGCCACCGTCGACCCAGGCCGAGCCTTCACCAGGCCCGCCTCGCTCAGCGCGGCCCGCAGCGTCGACGCCGACAGTTCGCCCAGTGAACCGCGCCCGAACAGCGCCTGACTCGCGGCGATCACCTGCGCGGTCTCCTCGGGCCCGTGCACAAGCTTGATCATCTCCTCGGCGAGGCGCCGCTGCCCGATCCGGGCCGCCGGCCGTTCGGCGGTCTCCTTCTCGATGGCCTCGATCTCCTCGCGCTCCAGGAACGTCAGCTTCCGCAGCAGGCTGCCGACGATCGCGTCCTCCAGGTTCACGAAGTACTGGTACAGCGCGTACGGACTCGTCAGCTCCGCGTCCATCCACAGCGAGCCGCCGCCGGTGGACTTGCCGAGCTTCTCCCCCGCCGCGTTCGTCAGCAGCGGCGTCGCCAGCAGGTGCACCGAGGCGCCTTCGACGCGATGGATCAGGTCGGTGCCCGCCGTGAGATTGCCCCACTGGTCGCTGCCGCCGGTCTGGAGCTTGCAGCCATACCGGCGGTACAACTCCAAAAAGTCCATGCCCTGCAGAATCTGGTAACTGAACTCGGTGTAGCTGATCCCGGCGTCGGAGTTGAGCCGAGCGCTCACCGCGTCCTTCGTGAGCATCTTGCCGACCCGGAAGTGTTTGCCGATGTCCCGCAGGAAGTCGATCGCCGACATCGACGCGGTCCAGTCGTAGTTGTTGACCATCCGCGCCGCGTTGCTGCCGGTGAAGTCGAGGAACGGCTCGATCTGCGCGCGCATCTTCGCGACCCACTCCACGATCTGGTCGACCGAGTGCAGCTGGCGCTCGGCCGATGGCCGCGGGTCGCCGATCAGCCCGGTCGCCCCGCCGACGAGTGCCAGCGGCCTGTGCCCGGCGAGCTGTAAGCGCCGCACCGTGAGGACCTGGAACAGGTGACCGATGTGCAGGCTCGGCGCCGTGGGGTCGAACCCGCAGTAATACGTGATCGGCCCCTTCGCCATCTCCTTGCGGAGTTCGTCGAGGTCGGTCGACAGCGCGATCATGCCGCGCCACTGCAGGTCTTCGAGCACATCGGTCATGGGCGCGATTGTCCCACCGTCGCCCGGGCCGGTCCCACCGCATTAGCCCTCACCAGGGTGGCGGGGTTTTGTCGTACCCGGCGGTTAGGGTGGGGTCATGGCAGTCGTGAAGATCAACGCGATCGAAATCCCCGAGGGTGCCGGCCCGGAGCTGGAGCGGCGGTTCGGCGCGCGCCACGGTGCGGTCGAGGGTCAGCCCGGCTTCCTGGGCTTCGAGCTGCTCCGCCCGGTCGCGGGTGAGACGCGCTACTTCGTCTACACGAAGTGGGAGTCCGAGGAGGCGTTCCAGGCGTGGTCCAACGGCGCGGCCAAGGAGGCCCACGCCGGCGAGCGGAGCCGCCCGGTGGCCAGCGGATCGAGCCTCCTGGAGTTCGAGGTCGTCCAGCACGCGGACCCACAGGTCTGACCATGCGCCGATTCGTCCTTTTCCCCGGCCGTCACCATCTGCTGACCCGCTTCCAAGGGGCCTATCTGCGCGGCCTTGCCAAGGGCGAAAACCTCGGCGTCAGTACGTCAAGTGCTCCGCCGCCCCCAGCCGCTCGACAATCGCCGGGCGAGGACCCCACCGGGCCGGCGACGATCGTCTGGGCGGTGACGAGCGCCAACCACCAGAACACGAAGCGCAACCCCGTCGCCTACGACCGCCGCGAGGCCGCGATCGAGCGCTTCAGCGTGCAGGAGGATCTCCGCTCCCTGGTGGTCCCCGTGTTCGACACCGCGCCGACGGACCGCTTCGCCGAGGTGACCATCAAGAGCGTCGAGTCCGTCCTCGGGCACCACCTGACCCCGCAGGACACCGTCGTGGCGTGCTCGACCCCTGAGGTCGCCGCGCTCTACGAGGCCCTCGGCTTCACCATCGCGCTTGTCGAGGCCGACCCTGCCGCCGCGACCACGCCTGAGCGGCCGTGGGACGTGCTGCTGCGGCTGGCGGGCGGTGACCCCGGCTGGCGGGAGCAGGCACACCCGGCGACGCTTGACGTGTACGACCGCTATCGGCTCGAAGAACAGATCTCGCTCGTCGTCAACGATCCGGTGGTCGGTGACGAGGGTGGCCTGACCGCGACGCGGGACTACCGGACCTACGCGGAGGCGTTCGAGGCCAGCGCCGCACGCAAGTGGGATCTGGTCAAGCGGCATGTGCGGCCCGGCCGGATCGTCGACGTCGGCTGCGGCGCCGGGGCGGTGCTGGGGCTGGCCGACCGCGAGCCGGCCCTGCGCGAGAGCGACCTGATCGGGGTCGAGGTCGCCCGCCACCTCTACGAGGAGTGCGTGCACCGCAAGGCCCAGGGCTGGTTCGCCAATCCCAACGTGTACTTCTACTGCCGCAACGTCCTCGGCGGCGCCGTCTTCCCGCCCCGCTCGATCGACACCACGCTGACGTTCGCGCTCACCCACGAGATCTGGTCCTACGGCCACCGCATGGACTCGCTGCGCGCCTTCGCCCAGGCCATCTACGACCACACCGTCCCCGGTGGCGTCTGGATCAACTCCGACGTCTGCGGCCCGGACAACCGCGAGCGCCGGGTCCGCCTGAGCCTGCAGGGCGCGCCCGCCCCGGCCGGCCCGATCGACAGCCTCGACCGCGCCGCGATCGCCGCCCACGTCGAGTCGCTCTCCACCCGGGCCCGGCTCGACCGCTTCGCCGCCGACTTCCACTTCCCGGTGCCGTACAAGGACCTCGACGACCCGGCCGACCCGGGCGCCGTCGAGATCGCGCTGTCCGACGCCATGGAGTTCCTGACCCACAAGGACTACCCCGACAACTGGCTCTCGGAGGCCCACGAGCAGTTCTGCGGCCTCGAGTTCGCCGACTGGAAGGCCCTGCTGACCGACATCGGCTTCGAGGTCGACCCGGCCTCCCACTCGTGGCGCAACGACTGGATCGTCGAGCACCGCATCAGCCCCTACGCCCAACTGTCCACACTCGACGGCCGCGAACTCGCCTGGCCGGACACCCACGTCCTCCTCGTCGCCCGCCGCCCCCTCAACACCTGAGCACCAGCCCGCCCACACCAGCCACCTCACCCACACCAGCCACGTCACCGACACAAGCCACGCTCAGCCACCAGCCGCGTCACCCGCACCAGCCACCTCGCCCGCATCACCCACCTCGCCCGCATCAGCCACCTGCCCGTGCGCATCACCCACTTGCCCGTTCGCGACGCCTGCCCGTCCGACTCCGACGACGCCCCGAGCGGCTGCCGGGGGGACTTGCCGAGCCACCGGGCCGCCCGATCACCACGTGTCGCCCGGCTCGACCACGCCGTGCGGCACCTGAGCCGCAAGGCGATCCGCGCGCCACACGCGGCTGGTGAGCGGTGGGCCCCGGCGGGGTAGGGATCTGCGGGCGCGGCCGATCCGTCGACGGGCACCTGACCAGAGTCTGGAGCACATCGTGAAGGCGTTGCAGTATTCCGAGTACGGGCCGTCGAGCGTCCTGCACGTCGTCGACGTGCCGGAGCCGCAGCCGGGAGCCGGGCGCATCCGGGTCGCGGTGCGGGCGGTCGGCGTGAACCCGTTCGACTGGAAGGTCCGCAGCGGGGCGTTCGGCGACACGACACCCAGCCGGCTGCCGGTGATCCCGCACTCCGACGTGGCCGGAGTGGTCGACGCGGTCGGCGACGGTGTCCAGGGCGTCGCGGTCGGTGACCACGTGTTCGGTGTCGCCGTCGGTGGCGGGGCGGCGGAGTTCGCCGTGCTGAAGGAGTGGGCGCAGATGCCGGTGGACATGTCGTTCGAGGAGGCGGCCGGCCTGCCGAACGTGGTCGAGACGGCCGGGCGCGCGCTGGGCCTGCTCGGCCTGGAGAAGGGCCAGACCGTGCTCGTGAACGGCGCGGCCGGCGGCGTCGGCATCGCCGCGGTCCAGCTCGCCGTCTCCCGCGGCGCCACGGTCATCGGCACCGCGAGCGAGCGCAACCACGACTTCGTGCGCCGGCTGGGTGCAACCCCCGTCACGTACGGTCCGGGCCTGCCCGAACGCGTCCGCGCCCTGGCCGAGACCGGCGAGGACGGCGCCGGCCGTGGCGGCGTCGACCTGGCCCTGGACACCGCCGGCCGCGGAGCCGTCGAGGAGCTCGTCACCCTGACCCCGACCCCGGCCGACGTGGTGAGCATCGCCGACTTCGAGGCCCCCAAGTTCGGCGCCCGCGTCACCGACGGCTCCGAGGGCCGCGCGTACGAAACCCTCAACGAGGCCGCGATCCTCTACTCCGAGGGCCAGTTCACCATGCCTGTCGAGCGCACGTTCCCCCTGGCCGAAGCCGCCGCAGCCCACGACCTGAGCGAGTCCGGCCACGTACGCGGCAAGGTCGTCATCACCCTCTAGTCCCCCGTCACCCGCCCCCGAGCCGTCGGAGCAGGCGCTTCCCGGGCCGCACGCACTCGCCTCGGTGCGGACCCGGGTCGGCACCGCGCGCCCGGGCAGCGTTGTTCGCGCGCGGCTGGGCCGGTGGCCGCGCAGCTGCGGAAGTCGAGCCAGGGCCGGCACCTCGCGCCCAGGCAGCGTTACGCGCGCAGGCGGACCGGTGGCGAGGCAGCGGCCGGGGTCGAGCCGGCGGCGAGGCAGCGATCGGGGTCGGGTCGGGGTCGGCACCTCGCGCCCGGGCGGCGTTGCGCGCGGGCGGACCGGCGGCGAGGCAGTGGCCGGGATCGGGTCGGGTCGCGCCGGTGGGTGGCAGTGGTCGGGGCGGGGGGTCAGGTTTCGAGGTGGACCGGGGTGGGGGTGGCGCGTTTGCATTCGCGGTTGTCGCCCGAGCTGCGGCCCAGGATGTGGCGGCCCGCCCAGGGGAGCATGTGGCGGCGGATCCAGGAGAGCTCGGCGGCCACGGCCCGGTGGCGGGGGCGGCGGACGGGAGGCGGGAGGGCGGCGTTCCAGGAGTCGTCGAAGCCGTCGAGGCCCAGGGCGTAGGCGAGGGCGTGGCCGATTCGCTCGTGGCCGGCGCTGTTGGCGTGCAGGCGGTCGTCGCTCCAGAGGCGGGGGTCGGAGGCTACCGGGTACGCGCCCAGGTCCAGCAGGATCGCCCCGCTCTGCGCGGTCACCTCGCGGATGGCGTCGTTCAGGGCCAGGACGCGGCCGCGTACCGGTTTGGCCAGCGGCATCACCGGGGCCGGGTCGGGCAGGGTGAAGGTGAGTACCGTGGCGCCCGCCCTGACCAGTGACTGCTGCATCATGAAGATGCCGGCGGACACCGCCTGCAGGTCGAAGGAGCCGCGCAGGATGTCGTTCATGCCGGCGACGACAGTGGCCAGGTCCGGCTTCAGGGCCAGGGCCGGCTCCAGCTGCTCGGCCTGGATCCGGGCCGTCGTGCGGCCGCGGACGGCCAGGTTGGCGTACTCCAGCGGGGCCGGGCGCTGGGCTCGGGCGACGTGCTCGGCGAAGCGGTCGGCCCAGCCGCGGTAGCCGCCGTTGCCGTCCGGGTCGTCCATGCCTTCGGTGGTGCTGTCCCCCACTGCCACATACCGGCGGTACGCCCGGGTCATGACGTGCGCATTTCGTAGGCGGTGCGGGCCGACTCGACGGCCGCCAGGTGCTGGCGCGCCCACTCGCGGCAGGCGTCCATCGCGGGCAGGAGCGTCCGGCCCAGGTCCGTGATCGTGTACTCCACCCGGGGCGGGTTCTCGGCATACGCGTGGCGGCTGATCATGCCGTCGCGCTCCAGGGCTCGCAGGGTTTCGGCCAGGACCTTGGCCGAGACCCGGCGCATCGGGATGCGCAGTTCGTTGAAGCGGCGCGGGTGGCCGTCGCGCAGGCAGGTGAGGACCAGGCCGGCCCACTTGTCGCCGATCTGGAACGGGGTGACTGACGACGGGCAGGCCGGGTCGAACAGGTCCGGCGGTAGCGGGGCGGGCATCCGGTCACGGTAACGCGGAACCCGACCCCGGCGCTGTGACGCAGGAGCCACTGGACGGCGGTTACGTTGCGGTTACCGCCGGGGTCGGTTCTACGGTCCGGGCATGAACTCAGTGGTGGTGTTCGGAGCGGGTGGGCGGGCCGGGCGGGCGATCCTGGCCGAGGCGCAGCGGCGCGGCGTCGCGGCGACCGCCGTGGTGCGGGATGTAGCGAAGTATCCGGATGTCCCGACGGCGGTGGCCGGCGACGCCACGGATGCCGAGGCCGTCGCCGCGGTGGCGCAGGGGCACACGGCCGCGATCGTCGCCGTCTATGCGGCGGAGGTCGGGCCGGCGGACCACGTCCGCAACGCCGAGGCACTGCTGGCCGGGCTCGAGCGGGCCGGGGTACACAAACTGCTGCTCGTGGGTTTGGCAACCACGCTGCGGGCCGGGCCGGACGCGCCGCGGATCTTCGAGGCGGAAGGGTTCAATGCCGAGTGGCTCGCGTTCTCGCAGGGGCGGGCGGGCGAGCTGGCGGTGCTGGAGCGGTACTCGGGGGCGGTCGACTGGGTGGTCGTCACGCCGCCGATGGCGCTCGTCGAGGGTGACGATCCGGGGTACCGGGTCCAGGATCTCGGCGGGCCGCTGACGTATGCGGGGCTCGCCAACGCGCTCCTGGAGGAGGTCGCCGCGGACCGTCACCATCGCGTCCAGGTCGGTGTGTCAGGACAGGAGGGCTACACCGACTTCTGATAGGACCTGAACGTCCGCGACGACAGCAGCAACAGGGCGATGGCCAGCAGCGCGAGGCCGCCGCCGTACTGCAGGGTGCGGGGCCAGTCGGGGGTGCCGGCCAGGGCCGGCCGGCACGCCTCGAGGGCCCAGTTGACCGGGTTGCCCCGGGCGATCGCCTGCATCCAGCCGGGCATCAGGCCGGGCACCATGAACGCCGAGGACAGGAACGTGAGCGGCAGGAGCAGCAGGGTGTTGAGCCCGATGATCGACTCGCGCTGCCGGACCAGCATGCCGGCGATGTTCGACAGCGTGCTGAAGACCACCGCGAGCAGGGCCGCGCCGGCGAGCAGCAGGAGCACGCCGGAACCGGTGAACTCCGCCCCGGCGGCCAGGCCCAGCAGCACGATGGCCACGGCCTGGAAGGTGACGCTCAGGGTGGTCTCGATGACCACGGCGTCGAGGATCGCGCCGCGGCGGGCCGGGGTGGCCAGGAAGCGGTTCATGGTGCCGCGGTCGATCTCCTCGAGGACGCCCATGCCGGACCACATGCTCGACGAGACGGCGGTCATCACCACGACCCCCGGGATGAGGTACGTCAGGTAGTTGCCGGAGCCGAAGCCGGGCAGCTCGACGATCCGGCGGAAGAGGTTGCCGAAGAGGAACAGCCAGATCACCGGCTGGATCAGGGTCGCGAGCAGGAACGCGGGCTGGCGGACGAACACCTTCAGGCGGCGGCCGGTCAGGTACATCAGGTTCATGCCGCCACCTCCGCAAGCTCCGGCGACGGCCTGAACTCCGAGCTGCGACACTGATGAGCGGCCACTCCGCTGCGCTCCGTACCGCTCATGCCGCCACCTCCAGGCGACGGCCCGCGTGCTTGAGGTACACGTCGTCGAGGCTCGGCCGCGCGACGGTCACTGTCGCCACGCCCAGGCCGCGGGACTCCAGCGCCGCGAGCGCGCCCGGCACCGCGGCCGCACCGTCGTCGGCCCGGGCCGAGAGGCGCCGGCCGTCGACCGTGAGCTCGCGCAGCCCGGGGAGGTGCAGCGGGCTCTTCGGGGGGTCCAGGAGCTCGATGAGTACCGAATCACCGCGCAGTTCGCCTTTGAGGTGATCCGGCGTGCCCTCGGCGACGACCTTCCCGCCGTCCACGATGGCGAGCCGGTCGGCCAGCCGGTCCGCCTCGTCGAGATAGTGCGTGGTGAGCAGGATGGCGATCCCCTCCAGGCTCCTGATCTCGCGCCACAGCACGGCGCGGCCCTCGGGGTCCAGGCCCGTCGTCGGCTCGTCCAGGAACAGGACCGCGGGCCTGTGGATCAGGCCCATGGCGACGTCGAGGCGGCGCTGCATGCCGCCGGACCAGCCGCGGGTCAGCCGGTTCGCGGCGGCGGTGAGGTCGAAGCGCTCCAGCAGCTCGTCGACACGGCGGCGCAGGGGGGTACCGCGCAGTCCGAACAGCCGGCCCTGAAGGGTGAGGTTGTCGCGGCCGGTGGCGGCCGGGTCGAGCCCGGAGCGCTGGGCGACGACGCCTATCACCCGGCGGACGCGTGCGGGGTCCTTCGCGACGTCGTGGCCCATGACCTCGGCGCGGCCGGAGTCGGCCCGGGCCAGCGTGGTCAGGATCTTGACGGTGGTCGACTTGCCGGCGCCGTTCGGGCCGAGCAGGCCGAGGATCTCTCCCGCCTCGACGTGCAGCGAGAGGTGGTCGAGGGCGCGGACGCCCTTCGGATAGGACTTGACGAGGTCGCGCGCCATTACGGCAGCGGACATGACGGTCTCCCGTTCGGTCGGGCCGAGCCCGCGGGAGTTCGCTATCCTGGCGGTTGCTGACACCGGCCGGCTTCGTTCCCGCGGATTCGGTTGAGGTCGTTCCCGGGTCGTGGTGTTCCCGCACCGCGACCCGGGTTTCTGCTAGTCGTGCCCCTCTTCGTGAAGACGGCGCCACATGTCGACACCGGACAGGGTGCCGTCCTCGATCTCGGCGACGAGACCGCGGACATAGTCGGCCTCGGCCCGCAGCAGTTGCAGTCCGAACTCGGCCTCGATGGTGAAGATCCGCGGTACGGCGCCGTGCGTGGCCGTGAGCTGCGCCTCCTCGGCCGCGATCTGGTGCGCGAGGATCTCCGCGCGCTTGTGCAGCAGGTATGCGGCCTCGTCGGGCGGCAGGACGCCGAGGACGGACAGGGCCGCCCGCAGCCTGGGGTACTCCCGCTCGGGGGCGCCCACCAGCTCCCGCAGCCAGTCCGCGCACTCGTCGCGGCCGGCTTCGGTGAGCGAGTACACCGTGCGCTCCGGGCGTTTGCCTTCTCGCGTGGTCTCGGCCGCCCGGATGAAGCCGTGCTTCTCGAGGTTGCCGACCACGGTGTAGAGCGAACCCCATTGGATCTTGAAGTCCTGCTCCTTGCCGCGGCCGCGCATCTCGGCCGCGATCTCGTACGGGTGCATCGGCCGCTGGTGCAGGGTGGCCAGGATGTGCAGCGCGAGCAGGTTGCCGACCTTGCGCCGTCTGGCCATGCTCACCCCCGCACACGAGTACTCGCCGACGAGTATAGGCACATACTCGTCGGCGAGTAAACGTCAAACAGGGCTCACGCCCCCGCGGCGAACGCCTGGAACTGGTCGGCGACGCTCGTGAGGTCCTCCTGCTCCGACGTGGAGGAGCCGGTCGACACCAGCCAGCGCCGCTGGGCCGGCACGAACGCGACCTTGATCGACGAGCCGTCCTCCCGCCACAGCTCGGCCGTGGTGTTGTCCTCGTCGAGCCGCCCGATGAAGTGGCGGATGTCGTCACCCGTCGGGTGGTGCGCCAGGGAGCCGTCCTCGGTGGTCATGCGCGGCACCGGCACCCGCAGCAGCCGCCGTGGCTGCCAGAGCGCCGCGGGCTGATGGCGCCCGGGCCGCTGGAAACAGAGCAGTTCGCACTCGTCGGCCAGCTTGTGGATGAAGTGGAGCGTCTCCCCCGGCGCGTCGCGGTGCAGCGCCAGCAGGACGTGCGTGTCGGTTCCGAAGACCGGCTCCGCCCACAATGCCGGATCGACCCCCGCCCGCACCTCGCGATTGAAGCGCTCCACCCCCGGATCGACGATCGCCCATCCGACGTCGCCGCGCCGCAACGCCTCGTACCGGTCGACACCCTGGTCAACCGTGATCGGCCGAGCTTCGTACCAGACACCAGCCTCGATCAACTCCGCCATGGAAAACCACCGTACGGAACCGTGAGAAACCCGTGCAACTCAGCCACGCAGGGTGCCGCCTCCATCACCCCTTTCCTGTTTCACCCTCAGTGATCGGCATTCTGCGCTATGTGGCGCTCGAGGACCACCTCGACAAGCCCGCCCGCCGCATGCGTGGTGATGATCAGCGGCCCACCCGTATCGCCTGGTAGATCGAGGATGACCGCGGTGAGCGGCAGCACCGCGACCCGCCCGTGGGCGGTCAGCCGCCCGGCCGGCTCGGCCCGTGCACCGGCGATGTCGGACCACAGGACCGTCACGGACGGGTGACGCTTCCGCAGCGGCCATCGTGGCTGAAACATCAAGCCGTCGTCACCAGGAGTAATCACTATCGGGACGCCGCCACCGAAAAGGAGCGCGACCGCCGCGCCCAGCTCCCAGATCAGCGCCGCCCGATCCATCGGCATTCGGCCGCACCAGCGCAGTGCACCGGAAGCCTCTGCGGCCGGCTGCCGCCGCCGCGCCCGCCGCCGGGCGAGCAGCACCGCAGTGCCGACGCCGACGCCGAGCCCGGCGAATCCCAGCGCGGCCGGCCGGCGCCCGAGCAGCGGCAGTGCGATGGGCACCGCGGCGGCGAGCACCAGCCACCAGCCGCGCCCCCGCACCCCGTCAAGGCTACGCGGAGGGACGAACATCACGCCGCCACGCAGCCGCGACCGCCGCGAACAGGCATGATGTGGCATGCCCTCCGCGCGCCTGCCCCGGCTGCTCACGGTGGCCACAGCCGTGATCCTGGCCGCCACCGCCTGCGGTGACCGGCCGGACCCGCCCGCCTCCGCGCCGCAGTTCGCCTCGGCGTCGCCGGCCCCGTCGTCCGCCTCCCCTGCGCCGTCACCCTCGCCGTCGACGCCGCCGGCCGGCGCCGCCCCGGTGGCGATCCCGGCCGGCGTGACAGCGGGGATCGTCGTCTACGACCGGGAAGCATCGGCATTCGTACTGCAGCAGAAGGGCGACTGGCGCTTCCGCTCGGCGTCGCTGGTGAAACTGCTGATCGCGCTCGACTACTTCTGGGACAGGGGCCCGGACTACTCGGTGCCGGGGCCCGACCAGCCGAAACTGCAGATCATGCTGCGCAGCAGTGACGACGCGGCGGCGACCGGGCTGTGGAAGGCCGACGGGCAGCGCGAGATCGTCAACCGGATGGTCAAGCGGCTCGGGCTGCACGACACCGAGCCGCCGCCGGTGAGCCAGCCGGGGTACTGGGGGTACACGGCGGTGAGCGCGGGCGATCTGGTGCGGGTGTACCAGTACATCCTGGACCGGGCGCCGGCCGCCGAGCGGGAGTTCATCATGGGCAACCTGCACCAGACGACGAAGTGCGGCACCGACCACTACGACCAGTCGTTCGGCATCCCGAGCGTGTTCAAGGCACCGCGGGCGGCGAAGCAGGGCTGGTCCGGGTTCGGCGACAACCCCGCGACCCCCTGCGTGGCCACCGCCGGCTACCCGGGCACCTCCGGTGCGTTCGTGCCGGCCGCCGCCCCGAACAAGCCCGACATGATGGGTGAGGTGCTGCACACGACCGGGACGGTGGGCGAGCACGACAGGTACATCGTCGCCGTGCTCTCGGTACACCCGGACGGATCGCAGTTCGCCAGAGCGGCCGCGAACCTCACGAGGATCGTCCGGGCCCTGCCGCTGCCGGACTCGACCAAACTCGTGTAGAGAAGCGGCGGGCGGCTCCGACCGTGTGCTGACAGCTTTCCTCGGAAGGGATATCGCCATGAAATACCTGCTGCTCATCCACATGAACCCGGACATCTGGTCGACCCTCACCCAGGCCGACATCGACGAGGTGATGACCGGGCACGACCAGTTCATCAAGCACATCACCGAGACCGGCGAGCTCATCCGCACCGACGCTCTCGCCGAGCCCGAGCAGAGCGCGGTCGTGCGGGTCCGCCAGGGGGCGCCAGCCGTGACCGACGGGCCGTACGTCGAGGCCAAGGAGTTTCTCGCCGGCTTCTACTTCGTCGAGTGCGAGACGAAGGAGCGCGCCTGCGAGCTGGCCGCGATGATCCCGGACGCGAAGTGGAACGCGATCGAGGTCCGCGCGATCGTGCACACCCAGGAGAAGTAACGCAGCGCGAGCGGGTGGTGGCCGATCCGTCATGGGGCGGATCGGCCGAACCGGTTTTGTCGGGGGTGGTCCGTAGAATCGCGGCCATGGAGAACGCACTCGATGTGTTGCGCAGGGTGTTCGGCTACGACGAGTTCCGCGGCAGCCAGCAGGACATCATCGAGCACGTGATCAACGGCGGCGACGCCCTGGTGCTCATGCCGACCGGCGGCGGCAAGTCGCTGTGTTACCAGATCCCGGCGATCGTCCGGCCCGGCACGGCGGTGGTCATCTCCCCGCTCATCGCCCTCATGCAGAACCAGGTCGACGCGCTGCGCGAGGTCGGCGTCAAGGCCGGGTTCATCAACTCCACGCTCGACTACGACATGCGGCGCACCGTCGAGGCCCAGTTCGTCGGCGGCGAGCTCGACCTGCTCTACCTGGCGCCGGAGGCCCTCGCGTCCCAGGGCACGATGCGTCTGCTGGAGCGGGGCAGGATAGGCCTGTTCGCGATCGATGAGGCGCACTGCGTCTCCCAGTGGGGGCACGACTTCCGGCCCGACTACCTCAACCTGTCGATGCTGCACGAGCGCTGGCCCGACGTGCCGCGGATCGCGCTGACGGCGACCGCCACGAGCGCGACGCACAAGGAGATCGCGACCCGCCTGGGGCTCGACGGCGCGCGCCACTTCGTCTCGAGCTTCGACCGGCCGAACATCCAGTACCGGATCGTCGGCAAGCAGGAGCCGCGCCGCCAGCTCCTCGACTTCCTGCGCGGCGAGCACCGCAACGAGGCCGGCATCGTCTACTGCCTGTCCCGCAACTCGGTCGAGAAGATCGCCGAGTTCCTCAAGGCCAACGGCATCCCGGCCCTGCCCTACCACGCCGGCCTCGACGCGCGCACCCGCGCGACGAACCAGGACCGCTTCCTCAAGGAGGACGGCCTGGTCATGGTGGCGACGATCGCGTTCGGCATGGGCATCGACAAGCCCGACGTCCGCTTCGTGGCCCACCTCGACCTGCCGAAGTCCATCGAGGGCTACTACCAGGAGACCGGCCGCGCGGGCCGCGACGGCGAGCCCTCGGTCGCGTGGCTGGCCTACGGGCTGCAGGACGTCGTCCAGCAGCGCAAGATGATCGAGACCTCCGAGGGCGACGCCGCCCACCGCCGCAACCTCGGCCAGCACCTCGACGCCATGCTCGCCCTGTGCGAAACCGTTCAGTGCCGCCGCGTCCAGCTCCTCGCCTACTTCGGCCAGGATCTCGGCAAGCCCTGCGACAACTGCGACACCTGCCTGGCACCCCCGGAGTCCTGGGACGGCACCGTCGCCGCCCAGAAACTGCTCTCGACGGTGTACCGCCTGGAGCGCGAACGCAACCAGAAGTTCGGCGCGGGCCAGTGCATCGACATCCTGCTCGGCAAGAAGACCGACAAGGTTGTCCAGTGGCACCATGACGAGCTGTCAGTCTTCGGCGTCGGCGCGGACCTCCGCGACACCGAGTGGCGCGCCGTCATCCGCCAGCTCCTGGCCCAGGGCCTGCTCTCCGTCGAAGGCGACTACGGCACCCTGGTCCTGACCGACGCCAGCAGCGAGGTCCTCGGCCGCCGCCGCACCGTCATGCTCCGCCGCGAACCCGACCGCCCCGTCTCCACCGCGAAGGCCGCCAAGACCGCCCGCGCCGAGGCCGCCGCCACCATGCCCGCCGAAGCCGCCCCGGTCTTCGAACACCTCCGAGCCTGGCGCGCCGCCACGGCCAAGGAACAGTCCGTCCCCGCCTACGTCATCTTCCACGACGCCACCCTCCGCCAGATCGCCGCCGAACGCCCCCGCACGCTGAGCCAGCTCTCCTCGATCAGCGGGGTGGGCGAGAGCAAACTGGCCAAGTTCGGCCAGCCGATTCTGGACGCCCTGGCCGAACTCGACGCCTGACCCCGCACCACCCGCAACCACTCGCCACCCGGGGCGGCCCTGACTGCCCGCCCCGGCCGACGCCCCCGCCCGCCTGCATCCACCACCGGCCCGCCTCGCCCCCGCACACACCATCACCCGCCGTGGCCGCCGCCGCCGTGGCCGCCGTAGCTCGTAGCCGTGGGCGCCGTGGCCGTTGTTCTTGGCCATGGCTGTGGCTCGCAGCCGCCGTGGCTCGCAGCCGTGGCCGCCGTGGCCGTTGCTCTTGGCCATCGCCGTGGCCGTGGCCGCCGTGCTCGCAGCGCCGTGGCTCGCAGCCGCAGTGGCCCGTAGCCGTGGGCGCCGTGGCCGTGGCCGTGGCCGTGGCCGTGGCCGTGGTGACGCTGCTGGCCGGCGTCAGTCGGTGCCGCCCCACCTCGGTGCCGGCCGCCGGTCCGCCTCCGTTGGCTTACATCGAGCGTTGTGAGCCGACCGCTGCGGTCCGACCGTGCCCGCCTGGACGCGCCACCCCCGGGAGCGCCATACCGCCCATCGGCCGCCTCGCCCGCGCGCACCGACACTCGCGATCAGTCGGCGCCCACCTTGATGCCCGACCCCGCCTGATGTGCGCCCGATCGGTCCTGGCGAGGCCCACTTCGCCTGGCCTGCATCGAGCACTGCGTGGCCGACCGCTACAGTCCGCTGTCTCCGATCCGAACCGCTCAACCGCCACCGGCCCCGGCCCCGCATCGGTCGCTGTGCACGCCTGGCCGCACGACCATCCGCGCGCATTGCCCGGGCGCACAGTCATCGGTCCGGCCTTGAGTGCATGCGACGACGGTGTCATCTCGGCTGAGTTCCTTGGCGTCGCCCTACCAGTGGCCAGTAGCCGGTTCGCATTCGTACATCATCCGCGCTGATCTGATGGCTGCTGTGCACGAGTTGGCGCTGTGGCTGGCGCTCTGTCCGACGCCGGCTTGCCGCGCCTCGGCTTGGTCGTCGGCACCGTCGGCGCCGTCGGGCGGAGCGCACGACACCTCGGCCGGCTGCCGTCGTTGCTGCGGAGCGGCTGCCAGAGCGCCGGGCATGGGCGGGAGTGGTCGTCGAGCATGTCGGGATTGGTGAGCGGGCTGTGGGACCTCACCGGCGGCTGGCGCATCGAGTCGCTGCCCACGGCGGAAGGGCCGGGCGCCCGATCGAACGCCCCCGCGGCTCGACCACGCCGGTGCGCTCGCGGCGGACACTCCTAAGCGCCGAACAACCGCGATCTCGTGAGTGCGGAGCGGATTCGTTGGAGTCCCGGCCAGGGTGTCGGGGGCGTGGTCAGTGGGGAAAGGCGCGAGGGATGCGGGCGGTGGGGAGGTTGTCGCGGTAGGACTGGATGCGGGTGATGACCTGGCGGCGGCCGATGGTGGGTTCGATGATGTCCAGGTAGAGGCAGCGGGCGGCCAGTTGGTCCAGGTCGACGGTGAAGTAGATGGCCATGAGGGGGTTGACGAACAGGTCGCCGTGGCGGGTTCGGGTGGTGAAGCGGACGTCGCCGAACGCGCCGCTGGTGGCGGCGGCGATCTGGCCCTGGACGATGCTCGGGCGGTCGGAGGTGTCGGCCTGGGCGTGGGCTACCGCGGCGCGGTAGAGGACCGCCTCCCGGCTGGAGTTGGGGATGGACAGGGCGCCCAGGTAGCCGCCTGTGCGGTCGAGGGCGGCCAGGTTCTCCAGGACCTCGACGTGGTTGACGCCGTCGTGGGCGTCGATGCCGAAGCCCAGGCTGGTGACGAGCTTCACCGGGACGTCCAGCCTGGTCACGGCGGCCAGGCTGGTGATGTCTTCCACCGGGGTGCCCAGGTCGCTTTCGTCGCCGCGCAGGAGGATGTCGGTCCCGCCGTCCACCAGTACCACCGCGTCGATGTGCAGCGCTTCGATCAGGTGCCGGTAAGCCTCCCGGAGGGGCTGGACGCCCTGGGGCGGGAAGGCGTGCACGGTCGGGGGGAGGTGCTGGGTGGCCAGCCAGCGGGCGAGGGTGCGCTCCGGGAAGTACCAGTCGGGGCTGCCGGACTCCGGACCCACCGCGGCGACGCCATCCGTGAGCCAGGCGTCGCGGTCGAGGAGTTCGAGCTGGGAGAACGACAGGCTGGCCAGGTGTACCTCCTTCCCGCCGGGCCAGAGCGCGAGGGCGAGGGGCAGCCCGGCGTACACGTCGAAGCCGCCGCCCGCCCCGGCGATGAGCACGCTGCGCGCGGGGGCGAGGGCGGCGAACAACGGCGGCACGGCAAGCGACGGCCCGGGATCGATCACCGCCCAATTCTGCCGCGGGCCGGGCTACCAGCAGGGGTCTCGGGAGGGGACGCGGTCCTGATCGGGCAGGCGGATGGCCGTCGACTGCGGTGGGTGGGCGTATTCGCGGTCCGTGACCGGGGCGCCCCACTCGGTGCCGGGGCCGTCCGGGTCGGTTTCGCTCGTGGAGACCAGGGCCACGAAGGTGGTCGGGGCGGCACCGTGCCAGTGCCATTCGCCCGGGGCGACAACGATGGTGTCGCCCGCCTTCACCTCGTGGACGGGGCCGCCGCGGCGCTGGACGCGGCCCGTGCCGTGCAGGACGTGCAGGACGCGGCCGTACGGGTAGCGGTGCCAGGCGGTGCGGGCGCCGGGGTTGAACTGGGCGTGGAACGTCGACAGGCGCGACGGCTCCAGTGTGGTGACGTCGCGGCCTATCCACGCCACGCCGGAGTAGCGCTGCTGCGGGGCCGGGCGGCTCGTGGCGGATGCTCGGATCACTTCCATGACGATGCGCTATCCCTTCTGGTACTCGCTCCAGGGCAGATCCCACGCCGTCCACCCGTCGCCGGGGTCGAGGGACACCTCGGTACCGTGCGTGGTGACCGGATCGCCGACGAGGACCTGGTCGTAGATCCACCGGGCGTTGTCGGTGGAGACGTTCGTGCAGCCGTGGGAGACGTTGCGCCGGCCCTGATCGGCGACGGACCAGGGGGCGGCGTGGATGTACTGGCCGCCCCAGGTGAGGCGCATCGCGTACTGGACCGTCGTCGTGTACTCCGGGGTGCGGAAGACGGCCGACGGCTCGCGGGACATGATGACCGTCGTGCCGCTCGACGTCGGCGTCGACGGCTTGCCGAGGCTGACGGGCATCGCGCGGACGAGGGCGTCGTTCGAGTACACCCGCAGCGTCTTCGTGCCGTTGTCGATGTCGATGGTCAGCTTGCGGCCGATCGTGACAGTCGCGGCGAAGTCGTCGTCCGCGTGACCGGTGCCGATGGGGACGCCGTTCAGGGCCTTGCGCGCGGTGATCTTCGTCCCGGGTTGCCAGTAGTGCTCGGGGCGGTACATCACCTGGCGCGCGCCGAACCAGTGCCAGGCGCCCGGCTGCGGCGGGTCGCTCGTGACGAACAGGCGGTGCTCGATCGCGGCGCGCGACGCCTGCGGGACGTCGGAGCCGAACTCGACGACGACAGGCATGCCCACGCCGTACGTGGCGCCGTTGGTGAGCAGGAGGTCGGAGCCGACCACCGGGCCGGTCGGCTTCTCGGCGGTGGTGAACGTGGTTTCCCGGGTGAGCGGCGGGCTGCCGGCGCCGGCGGCTGTCACCTTCGCCGTGTAGGTGGTGTTGTACCGCAGTGCGGTGGCCGGAATCCAGGACGAGCCGTCCGCGCGGGGTGCACCGGCGACCGTGTTGCCGGATGCGTCGACGAGCGTGACGGCGGTGATCCGGCCGTTGGCGACGGTGGTGCCGATCTCGGCGCTGACCGGCACCGCCGCGGCTCCGGCGGCGGGCGTCAGGCTCAGCGCCACCGGCTTCGGCGGCGGTGGTCCGGTCACGACGGCGGCCCGTGTCGGCGGTGAGCCGTGACAGGCCGTGAGCCCGGAGGCGACCAGGACCAGTGCCGCGGCAGTGTTTCGTGTGCGCATGCGGGCATCCTCGGGCCCGGGCGGGCGAGGGCGCGGCGGCAACCGGAGTGAGATCCCGGGTCTACATGGTGGCGTCGGCGATCTGGGTGGCCAGGGACTCCCACTTGGCGTACGCGTCGGGGAACGCCGAGCGCTGCACCATCTGCGCCGCCACCGTCACCGCGTAGTCGCCCCAGCCGGGGATGCCGGTCAGCGCCGAGTAGAACCGGCGGGCCGACTCGTGCGGGTCCATGAGCTGATCGACGCTGCCCCAGTTGGGGCGCTGCTGGAACAGGCCCACGGAGTCGTAGTCGTAGCCGACGCCCTGGTTGGGGCGGACCAGCGACTCCGGCAGGTTCGGGTTGGCCAGGTTGCGCAGGTGGCTCTCCTGCAGGGCGGTGGCGAGCGCGACGACAGCGGCCCGCTTCGGCAGCCGCTCGCGCTTGGCCACCTCGACGATCGCCAGCGCGTTGTCCATCTCCGACCGGGTGAGCCCGCCCACCGGCTCGGTCGAGACAGCGGTCGGGGCGGGGGCCGGAGACGGCGGTGCGGTACGGGTCTCGCCGCGCGAGGCGGGGGCCTCGGTCGAGCGTTCGGCGACGACGACCGGCTGGGACCGCACCGGCGGCGGCCCGGGGGCGGTGAGCGAGGCGGCCAGTGTGAAGGTCGCGACCGCAAGCAGTGCGACGGCCGCGGCGCCGCGCCGGGCGGCCGGGCGGTGCGGGGCCGGGGCCGCGTGGGCGAAGCGCCGCGGCCGCAGGTGACGGGGACCGCTGATGAGCATCCGGCGAGACTAGGTTTGTGCTGGTCCGCGGGTGATTTCGGGGATGGGAAACGGCGCCCGGGCACACCGCCCGGTAGCCGTTTCACCCGGGGGTGAGAGGGCCTCTGAGCGGCCTGTTTAGCGTCGGCTTCCATGTCGTACCTCTACCGATCGCGCCACACGCAGCGCCTGCTGAAGTCGCCGCGGCTCCCGGTCGCGGCGGCCTCGGCGGTCCTGGCGCTCGCGGCCGGCCTCGGCGCGACCGCGCTCGGCCATGACACGCCCCCGGCGGCCGCCGTCGCCGCCGCCCCGGAGACGCCGGCCCCCCGGGAGACGAAGACCGCGGCCAGCCGGGACAAGCGCCCCGAGCCCACGCAGGCGCCCGTCCCCGCCCAGCAGGACCTGCCGTACCAGTTCGCGTGGCAGGAGAACTTCTACTTCTGCGGGCCGGCGGCCACGCGGATCGCGCTGAGCGCCCGGGGGCTCACGCCGTCGCAGTCGCAGGTGGCGCAGGCCCTCGGCACGACCGTCAACGGGACGAACTCGTCGGCGGACACGGTGCGGGCGCTGAACGAGTACACCCAGAGCGGCTTCTACACCGCGCACTTCATTCGCGGGCAGGCCGCGTCGGAGGGCGACGTCGCCGAGCTCAAGCAGGCGGTCGTGCGCGCGGTCGGCCACGGGTATGCGGTGGTGGCCAACATCGCCGGGTCCACAGTGGACGACGGTGGGCACGGGCACGCGTATCCGGGCGGGCACTACCTGACGATCGTGGGGTACCGCGACGGCGGCGACACGGTGAAGATCGCGGACCCGGCCGACGCGCTGGGTGTCGGCTCCTACACGCTGAGCGTCAAGAAGATGGCCGACTGGATCGCCCTACGTGGCTATGCGGCGTGACGGCGGCGGGAAGGCCAGCACCGGCTGACCGCGCAGCGCGGCCGCCATCGTCTGGGCCACCGCCGAGTTGACGGCGCCGGAGATGCCGGCTCCGACGCGGTCGTTCGGGCTGTCGGTGTTGACGGCGATCCCGGCCGCGGCGATCTGCGGGGTGAAGCCGGCGAACGTCTCGGTGGCGTTGTTCTCGGAGCTGCCGGTCTTCCCCGCGACCGGGCGGCCGGCCAGGATCGCCGACACGTTCTCCGCGGTGCCGCCGTCACACCGGCCGGCCGCGGATGCCCGGCCGACCGGGCAGCGGGCCGCGTCGGTCGCCGCGGCGGCCACGTCCGGGTCGACCACCTGCCGGCAGCGCGGGTCGCCGGCGTCGAGGCGGCGGCCGTCGGGGTCGGTGATGGACAGCACGGGCAGCGGCTCGCAGTAGACGCCGCCGGCCGCCACCGCCGCGTAGGCGTTCGCGAGGTCGAGCGGCGTGGTCGAGGCCACGCCGAGCGTGAACGAGCCCCACTGGTCGGCCCGCCCGGCCATCGCCGCGTCGGCGGCGCCGCGGAACGTGATGCCCAGCCGCTGCGCCATCTCCACCACGCGCCGGGCGCCGACCTGCTGCTCCAGCCACACGAAGTAGGTGTTCACGGAGCGGCCGAACGCGTTCCACATCGTGCGGTCGCCGTCCATCCACGACGGGTTGTCGTTGCCGGGGCACCACCGGCCGCCGCAGGTGCCCGGGCCGCTCGCCGGCCAGATGCTGGCCAGCCGGCTGGGAGCCTTGAACCGGGTGCTCAGCGGCATCCCGGCGTCCAGCGCGGCAAGCATCGTGAACATCTTGAACGTCGAGCCGGCCTGGTATCCGGCCACCCCCGCCCCACCCGCGACGAGCTGGTTCACGGTGTTGTCCCGGCCCGGCTCGAGGCTGTAGTGGCGGTTGACGGCCAGCGCCTGCACCCGGCCGCTGCCCGGCGCGACCACGGCGATCGGCAGCGAGCGGGCATTGCCGTAGCCGTAGACGCCGAGCGACTGCGCGAGCGCGGCCGCCTGCACGCCCGGGTCGAGCGCGGTGACGATCCGGAACCCGCCGGTACGCAGCAGCTCGTCGCGCTCGGCCGGCGTGGCGCCGAACTCGGGCCGGCCGTTCCACCACTGGCGGAAGTAGTCGCAGAAGAAGCCCCAGTCGTTGTGCTCCGGCGCGACCGACGTGCAGTCGTTCGGGGGCCGCTGCTCGGCCAGCCGCAGGTCCGCCGCGGCCGCCGCGGCCGCCTCCGGCGCGGTGATGGCCCTGGTGCGGGCCATCGCGTCGAGCGTGTACGCGCGGCGCTCCAGCGCGGCGGTGCGGTCGCCGCTTATCGGGTTGTCGGCGTCCGGCGACTGCAGCAGGCCCGCCAGCAGGGCCGCCTCGGGCAGTGTCAGTGCGGCCGGAGACTTGCCGAAGTACGTCTGGGCGGCGGCCGCGATGCCGTACGCGCCGGCGCCGAAGTAGGCGATGTTGAGGTACCGCTGCAGGATTTCGTTCTTGCCAAGCTTCTTCTCGATGGCCTGCGCGTAACGCATCTCGCGCACCTTGCGCACGGGGGTGTCGGCGAGGGCGTCCAGGTGCTGCTGCGGCGTCAGGCCCGGGTCGTTCTTCAGGACGTTGCGCACGTACTGCATCGTCAGCGTCGACGCCCCCTGCTGCGCGCCGCCGCGGCTGTTGGAGACGAACGCGCGCGCGACCCCGCGGATGTCGACGCCGTGGTGCTCGTAGAAGCGGGTGTCCTCGGCCGCGACGACGGCCTGGCGCAGGACCGGGGCGACCTGGTCGAGCGGCACGTCCTGCCGGTTCTCGTCGTAGAACGCGGTGATGAGCGTCCGGCCGTCGTTGGCGTAGACGTACGAGATCTGGGCCGGCCGCGGGGTCGCCAGGTCGGTCGGCAGCGACTCCCACGTGTCGCCGCCGGCCCGGGCCGATCCACCGGCGACGATGGCGACGGGCAGGGCCGCGGCGGCGACCACCGTGCCGCCGAGCACGCCGCACAGCAGCAGCCGCGCAACCTTCAGGAGCATGGCGGGCGGCTACCCGTCGCCCCGGCGGGCGACACCTCACCCGCCGGGGCAAGAAAGGGATGGGCGGCGCCCCTGTGCGCTCTACCGGCCCGCCGATGCTGGTCGGCTGAACGGCATGTGCGGCTTCCTCATGTACACCGGCAACGACATCATCAGCGCGGAGACCCTCGGTGCCATGGAGCGGCGGCTCGGGCTGATCGAGCACCGTGGCCCCGACGACATGGCCCTCGAACGGATAGGCCCCGGCACCGCGGCCGGGTTTCGCCGCCTGGCCGTCATCGACCGGGAGGGCAGCCGCCAGCCGCTGCGATACATGGACCGCTGGACGCTCGTCTTCAACGGCGAGATCTACAACTACCGCAGCCTGCGCGAGGAGCTCATCGCCCAGGGCTTGACCTTCACCACCGACGGCGACGCCGAAGTGGTGGCCGCCGCCTTCCACGCCTGGGGTGAGTCCGCACTCGACCGGCTGCGCGGCATGTTCGCGTTCGCGCTGTGGGACTCGGTGGCGGAAACGGTGTACGCGGCCCGTGACCCGTTCGGCATCAAGCCCCTGTACTACCTCGTCACCCGCGACGGCGTGTGGCTGTCCAGCGAGAAGGCCCCGCTGCTCGACGAGGCCGCGCCCGACCTGGACCCCACCGCGCTCTCGCTGTACCTCACGATGCAGTACGTCCCCGAGCCGTACACCCTGCACCGCGACATCGCCCGCCTCCCCGCCGGCGCCCTGCTGACCAAGGAGGCCGGCCGGGCGCCGTTCGTTCGCCGCTACGCCCGCCCGACGTTTCGCCCCGATCCCGCGGCCGACGAGAAGGCCGTGGTCGCCGACCTGCGCGCGGCCCTGCGCGACAGCGTCCGCGCCCACCTGCAGGCCGACGTGCCGGTGGGTGCGTTCCTGTCCAGCGGCGTCGACTCGACGGCGATCGTGGCGCTGGCCGCCGCCGAGGTCAGCCCGATCCGGGCGTTCACGGCGGCCTTCGACGGCGACCCCGCCGGTGAGCTCGAGATCGCCGAGCGCTCGGCCCGCGAGCTCGGCGTGTCCCTGACCCCGTCGATCGTCCGCCCGGAGCAGGTCATGGCCGCCCTGCCCCGGATCGTCTGGCACCTCGGCGACCCGGTGGCCGACCCGTCGATCGTCCCGCTGTACTTCCTCTGCCGCACCGCCGCCGAGCACGTCACAGTGGTCCTCTCGGGCGAGGGCGCCGACGAACTGGCCGGCGGCTACACCATCTACCGCGAGCCGCGGTCGCTCTCGTTGGTCTCGTCCCGCGGCCCGGCGATCCAGCGGGCACTGCGCCGCGTGGCCCGGGCCATGCCGGAGGGCCTGCGCGGCAAGAGCTTCCTGGAGCGCGCGACGACACCCCTGCGGCAACGGTACTTCGGCAACGCCCGCGTCCTGGCGGAGTCCGACCGCACCAGGCTCCTGCGCGGCGCCCCCGCCGTCGGCCACGCGCACCTGACGGCCGCCCTCTACGCCGAGGTCCCCGACCTCGACCCGGTCACGACGATGCAGCACATCGACGTGAACACCTGGCTGCCCGGCGACATCCTCACCAAGGCCGACCGCATGTCGATGGCCCACTCCCTGGAGCTGCGCGTCCCGTACCTGGACCGCCGGGTCTTCGCGGTCCTCTCGACGCTCCCGCCGCACCTGAAGGTCCCGCGCCGCGGCCGGACCACGAAGTACGCCCTGCGCCAGGCCGTCGACGGCCTCGTACCGCCGTTCGTGAAGGACCGCCCGAAGCTCGGCTTCCCCACCCCGGCCCGCTCCTGGCTGCGCACCGACCTGGCGGAGTGGGCCCACCACATCCTGTCCACGTCCGGCGCGAAGACGCTACTGGACCTCGACTACGCCCACGGCCTGCTGCGCGCCCACGAGCGCGGCGAGGCCGACCACGCCCGCAAACTCTGGATCGTGCTGACCTTCTGCATCTGGCACAGCATCTTCGTGGAGGGCGTCGCGCCGTTCGACGGGTCGGTGCGGTCGCTGCACGGCTGAGGCCGGCCGGGCGCGGCGGCGCTCAGGCCTTGCGGGGTTTCGGGGTATGGCGCCGATAGTCGCTCACCGTCGGGTCCCCCGTGATCCAGAACCGCCATGGCACGTCGAGCGCGCCAGTCACCCCGACGCGGGGCCCGGTCGAGACGTCGGCGACGGGCGACGGTGGTGGGGTCAGATGGGAGTCCAGCAGATACGTGCCGTAGAAGTCGCGGTTGATGTCCAGCGCCGAGCACAGCCGCGCCGGCCCCCGGGCCAGCTCCGCGTCGGTGCGGGCCGCCGGCCGCCGGGATCGGGCGACCTCGAGACCCGAGACGACCGACCCGGCCCGCAGCAGGACCGCCGAGGCGGTGCCCTCCACGCCCGTGACGACATTCATGCAGTAGTGCATGCCGTAGGTGAAGTACACGTACGCGTAACCGGCCGGCCCGAACATGATCGTGTTGCGGGGCGTGCGGCCGCGGTGGGCGTGGGAGGCGGGGTCCTCGCCGGTGCCGGAGTAGGCCTCCACCTCGGTGATGCGCAGGGTCACCGCGTTCACCGCCAGGTGGCAGCCCAGCAGGGAGCGCGCCGCCTGGTCGACGGGGCCGGTCAGGCGGTCGAGGAGGCTCATGACGTGATCAGGCCGATGCGGTGCACCAGGTCCTCCACGGTGCGCTCGATCGGTGGCAGGGGGAAGCCGGGCAGGAACTGGCGGATGGTGACCGCGCCGTGCATCGACGTCCAGAGGGTCGTCGCGTCGGCCACCGGGTCGGTGCTCGCCGAGCGGCCCGCGGCCACGCACTCGCGCAGGCCCTCGACCAGGACCATGAACCCCTGGAGGTTCTGCTGCCACACGTCGGGGAGCTGGGACATGTCGGCCGGATACTCGAGCTGGCGGCGGGTGGTGCGCTGGCGGCCGAACAGGAGGCGGTACTGCGCCGGGTCCTCCATGCCGAAGGCGCAGTAGGCCCGGCAGCCGGCCACCAGGCGCTGCACCGGGTCGGTGGCGACCTCGGCCGCCGCGACGACCCGGGCGCGGAGGCGCTCGAAGGCCAGGGCCAGGACCGCGTCGATGATGGCGTCGCGGTCGGCGAAGTGGGTGTAGATCGACGGGGCCGAGATGCCGGCCTCGCGAGCCACGGAGCGCAGGGTCAGGGCCTCCTCGTTGCCCTCGCGCTCCAGGATGCGCTCGGCGGCGGTCACGATCTCGTCGCGCAGCAGGGCGCCCTCGCCACGGCGGTTGCGGGTCCGGCCGGTGGCCGAACCCGCAGATTCCGACTTCATCGTCCCATCATGCCGTCTGCAGCTCGGGCCGGCGCACAGCGGGGACTTCGGCGACCGTGAGCCGCGGCCGGACGAGGAGCACTGTCACCGCCATCACCAGGGCGAGGCCGGCGGCGATCAGCGAGCCCCGGGACATGGCGTCGGTGAATGCCTGGTCGGCCACCGCGATCACGTGCTGCGCCTGTGCCGCCGGGAGAGTGGCGGCGAAGCCGTGGGCGGTCGGCAGGTCGGTCCCGGCCGGGCCGAGGTCGGTGCCGACCGCCGAGCGGTAGGCGGAGGAGACCACGGTGCCGAGGACCGCGATGCCCAGGACGCCGCCGAGCTCGCGGATCACGCTGTTGAGGGCGCTGGCCATCGAGGCGAACCGGGCCGGGACGGAGCCGCTGATCTGCAGGCTGGCCGGGGCCATCATCATGCCCATGCCGAGGCCGATGATCCCGGTGCCGATCGCGACCTGCCAAAACTCGGTGTGCACGCCGGTCGCGGCCAGGACCAGCAGGCCCGCGGTGGCCAGGAACAGCCCCAGCGCGAGGGTGCCGCGGGTGCCGAGGCGGCGGCTGATCAGCGGCGAGGTCGCCGACGTGGTGGCCATCGCGACGGCGAAGGGCATCGCCCCGAGGCCGGCCACGAGGGGGCTGTAGCCATGGACCAGCTGGAGGTACTGCGAAAGCTCGAACAACGTCCCGAAGAGCACGAAGAACACCACGGCCAGGGACAGCGCGGCGACCGCGAAGGTGCGGTTGGCGAACAGATCCAGCCGGACCAGCGGGGCGGCGCTGCGGCGCTGCCACCAGACGAACGCGGCGACGAGCACGAGCGCCAGGCCGAACTCGCCGAGCGTCACGGTGTCGGCCCAGCCGCGGGCCGGGGCCTGGATCACGGCGTCGACGAGCGCGGCCACAGCGGCGGTGGACAGCAGCGCGCCCAGCAGGTCCAGGCGGCCGCCGCGGACCGCGGGCACCGGCGGGACCAGGGCGAGCACGGCGGCGATGGCGAAGGCGACGAGCGGCACGTTGATCCAGAAGGCGCTGCTCCAGGCAAAGTGCTCGAGGAGGGCGCCGCCGGTGACGGGGCCGACGAGCACGCCGATGCCGGCCGCGGCCGACCAGGCACCGAACGCCTTGGGCCGCTCGTGCGCCGGGAAGATGCGGACGATTATCGCGAGGGTGGCCGGCATGACGAACGCGGCGCCCAGGCCCATCACCGCGCGCCAGGCGATGAGCTGGCCGGGCGAGCCGGACAGGGCGGCGATCGCCGAGCCGCCGCCGAAGACGGCCAGGCCGCCGAGCAGCGCGGTGCGGGAGCCGAGGCGGGCGCCGAGGGTCCCGGCCAGGATGAGCGCCGAGGCGAAGACGAGCGTGTACGCGTCGGTGATCCACTGCAGGTCGGAGGTGCTCGCCTTCAGGGCGTGCGCCAGCGACGGCAGCGCGGTGTTCAGCACGGAGTTGTCGAGGGTGACGGCGACGAGCGTCAGGCTGAGCACCGCGAGAGCGGCCCAGCGACGAGGGTGGGCCGGAGGATCGACCACTGATGAGGACATGCCGGGGCTCCCTTACGGACGTTTGTTTACGCCCGTAAGGTTAGACCCGTCAGCTAACGCTTGTAAAGTTAATCCACTCTGTTTCCGTCGTCACAGCGTCGAGGACGTCCCGCAGCGGCTCCACGCCGATGCCGGGCCCGGTCGGGACCGGCACGTGGCCGTCCTTGAGGACGAACGGGTCGGTGATGTCCTGGGCGTAGTAGCGGTCCGAGGCCGAGGTATCGCCCGGCAGCGTGAAGCCGGGCAGCGCGGCGAGCGCGATGTTCGCCGCCCGGCCCAGCCCGGTCTCCAGCATGCCGCCGGCCCAGACCGCCACCCCGTTGGCCGCGCACACGTCGTGGATGCGCCGCGCTTCCAGGTAGCCCCCGACCCGCCCCGGCTTGATGTTGATGATCCGGCAGGCACCCATGGCGATCGCGTCGGCCGCGGCCCGGGCGCTGACGATCGACTCGTCGAGGCAGATCGGGGTGCGGATGAGCTCGGCCAGGCGGGCGTGGCCGCGGATGTCGTCCTCCGGCAGCGGCTGCTCGATGAGCAGCAGGCCGAACGGGTCGAGCCGGGCCAGCCGGTCCGCGTCCTGCAGTGTGTACGCGGTGTTGGCGTCGACCTGCAGCAGGACCTCGTCGCCGAAGCGCTCACGGACCGCCCGCACCGGCTCGACGTCCCACCCGGGCTCGATCTTCAGCTTGATGCGCAGGTAGCCCGACTCGAGGTACCCGCCGACGGCCTCCAGCAGCGCGGGGACGGAGTCCATGATGCCGACGGAGACGCCGGCCGGGACCTGGTCCTTGACCGCGCCGAGGAACGCGCCGAGCGGGAGGCCGGCCGCGCGCAGGTGGGCGTCGAGGACGGCCGTCTGCACCGCCGCCTTGGCCATCGGGTGGCCCTTGAGCGGCTCGAACAGCGGCTCCAGCTGGAACACGTGGCCGTCGAAGCGGCGCAGGAGCGGGATGAGGTAGCGCTTGATGAACGCCTGGGCCCCGTCGACGTACTCCGGCGAGTAGAACGGCCCGGTCAGCGCCACGCACTCGCCCCAGCCCTCGGCCGCGGCCGTCACCGCCCGCACGAGCAGCACGTCGCGGGCGTGCTCGGTCCCGAACGAGGTGCGAAACGGCGCCACCAGCGGCATCGCGATGCGGCGCAGCTCGATCCCCTGGAGTCTCAGGGTGCTCATCCCACACGCTCCAGGAGGTAGCGGCCGTCGCGGGTCATGCCGGCGATGCGGTATCCGGTCGCGAGCCGGCTCATGAGCGCGTCGCGCACCGCGACCCGCCACGCCAGCGCCGCCGCCCGGTCCCGGGACCGCAGCTGCTCCGCGTCGAGGGGGACGGCCACTGAGAGGACACCGGCCGGCTCGGCCGCGGCGTGCACCTGCGGCCGGCCGTCCGGCGCGCGGGAGACGAGCGGCACCGCTCCCTGCAGGTCGGCCGGCTCCACCCGCGGCCGATCCAGGTGCCAGACGACGAGAATCCGGTCGGTCAGGTCGCCGGCGTTGATGCCGTCCGTCATCGCGCCGTAGAACTCGGGGAGGTACTCGACCGCCTCGGCGCCGAGCTTCTGCAGGTTGAAGTAGGCGTTGCGCAAGATCAGCGGGTCGTAGGTCCAGTGCACCTCGCGCACGCCCCGGGCCAGCGTCCAGGCCCGCTGATGGAACTTCAGCGCCTGCCCGACGCCGTGGCCGTGGCCGTCGCGCTCCACGCCGGCCAGGTGGGAGTGCAGGTGGATGTGCTCACCGTGGCGGCCCCAGAAGCCGACCGACGCCCCGACGAGCGCGGCCCCGCGGTAGGCGCCGGCCACGTAGTTGCCCGAGTGGGCATACGTGCGCAGCATCGACGCCGAGCAGATCTCGGCCGGGTGCTCGGCCCGCCAGACCCGCTGCAGCAGCGCCGAGCACTCGGCCAGCTCGGCCGAGCCGGTCAGCTCGACCACCTTGACCCCGATGCGGTCGGCGGCGGCCGCGGCCTGCGTCCAGGCGTCGACGGGGGCTTCCATCACTCGGCCCGCCCGATGGTGGCGGTGAGCGTGCTGACCAGGGCGGCCCGGTCCGGCAGGCTGGACAACTCGATCCATTCCCCCTCCGCGTGCGCGTTGCCGCCGATCGCGCCGAGCCCGTCGAGGGTCCGCACGCCGATGCCGGCCGTGAGATTGCCGTCCGAGCCGCCGCCGACCGCCTCGCTGACGAGCCCCGGTCCCCCGAGCCGCTGCGCGAGGGCGAACAGCTCGGCCGCGGCCGTCTCCGGCATCGCCGGGCGGGCCGGGCCGGCCTCGACGTCGAGCCGCGCGCCTTCCAGGACCGGTTCGAGCGCGCGCAGGGCGGCGTCGACCCGCTCCAGCTCGGCCTGGTCGAACGAGCGCACGTCGACGCTGACCCGGGCCGCGGCCGGGATGGTGTTGCTGGTGGTGCCGGCGGTGGAGTCGGTCGGCGAGACGGTGGTGCCGCGCTGCGGATCGGCCAGGGCCGCAATCCGCAGGATCTGGTGCGACAGCTCGACACCGGCGTTGATGCCCAGGTGCGGCGCGTTGCCGGCGTGCGCGGCCCGCCCGGTGACCCGCACCGAGTAGTGCGAGATCCCCTTGCGGGCCACCTTGAGCCGGCCCTGGGTGCTGCCCTCCAGCACCAGGGCGCCGGCCGCGCCGCGGGCCGTGTCATGGATCAGCTCGGTCGAGGTCGGCGAGCCGATCTCCTCGTCGGCGTTGACGATCACCGCCACGCCGTCGAGGTCGTCGCACACGGCGAGGGCGTGGAAGAGGACGACCAGGCCGGCCTTCATGTCGACAACGCCGGGGCCGGTGGCCCGGTCACCGTCGACGCTGAAGGGCCAGCGGGCCAGCGTGCCGCGCGGCCAGACGGTGTCGTGGTGGCCGATGAGCACGACCCGGGACGGCCCGGAGCCGAAGCGCCACCGCAGGTGCGGCCGGTCGGCGACCACCACCCGTTCGGGGGACTGACCGGTGCAGCGGGTCCCGAGGGCGGCGACCACGTCCGCGCTGCGGGCCAGTGCGTCGGGGTCCGACGACGGGGATTCGACAGCAATCAGTTCGGCCAGATCGTCGAGCATCCGGGGGGCGGCGGCAGCCAGGTGCGCCCTTAAGGAGGAAAGCGCCGTCATCCCCTCACGGTAGCGGTCCACTCCCCCGGAAGCTTGGCCCGCACCACAGCGGCCTGCGCCGGATCGAACTCGTCGAGGATCTCCACACTGCGCCGCCAGGCGTCGGCGGCCGCGGGCGCGTCGCCCAGATCGGCGTACGCGTCGCCGAGGTGGCACAGCACACACGCCTGGCCGGACCGGTCGCCGAGCTCGCGGTACGCCCGCAGCGCATGCCCGAAGCAGGCGACCGCCTGGCGCGGGTCCCCGAGCCGGTGGTGCGCGTAGCCGACGGCGTCCCAGGTGCCGGCCTCACCGTGCCGGTCGCCGACCTCGCGGTTCTCCACGAGGGCGTCCCGGCAGAGCCGCAGCGCCTGCTGGTACTCCCCCAGCTGCCCCAGGATCCAGCCTGTCGCGTTCAGGGCGCGGGCCCGCCAGAGCTTGTCGCCGAGGCGCTCGAACAGGGCCAGGGCCTGCTCGCTGTGGCTCAGGGCGTCGCGGTAGCGCCGCTGCGCATGCTGCAGCCAGCCCAGCTGATAGTGCGCGCGGGCCAGCCCCGGCGCGTCGTCGAGCTGCTCGAAGAGGGACAGGGCGGTCCAGAGGTACTGATGGGCCTCGTCGAACCGGCCGATCCGGGCGTACACCTGGCCGAGCTCGCAGGAGGCCGCCCCCTGACCCGGGCGGTCGCCGAGGCGGCGCAGGGCCCGCAGCGCCGCCTCCTGGGTGGCGACCAGCTCCTGCCACTGCCCGTGCCAGTCCAGGAACGTCGTCATCGCCGCGGCCAGCCGCCACGTGTGCTCGTCCAGGCCCAGCTCGGCGGCGAGGCGGACGGCGGCCAGCAGCGAGCGGCACTCGTCGTCGAACCACGCCTGCGCCTCCTCCCGCGGCGGGGCCGGCACCGCGATCGCCGGGTGCCGGGCGGCCCGCGGCACCGGGTCCCGGGCCGGGTCGAGCCGCTGCGCGGCCGCCTGCGCGGTGGCCACGTAGTGCTCCAGCAGGCGGTTGACGGCGGCGGCCCGCCCGTCCTCGGCGTCGGCGGTCTCGACGAGCTCGGTGGCGTAGGCCCGCAGCAGGTCGTGGAAGGTGTACCGCCCCGGCCGCTGCTCCACCACGAGCCCGGCCCGGTCCAGCTCGGCCAGGCTGGTGCGGGCCTGCGGGACGGGGACGCCGGCCAGGCTGGCCACCGCCCCGATGCCCAGGTCGGGCCCGGGGCCGAGGCTCATCCGGCGCAGCACCGCGGCCGCGGCCGGGCTGAGCGCGCGGTACGACCAGGAGAACACCGCCCGCACGTCGGAGGCGGGGTCGGCCCCGGCGACCGCGTCGAGCGTCGTGCGGAAGCGGCCGAGCTCCTCCGCGAACGCCGACAGCGGCAGGTCGGGCCGGGTCGCGGCGCGGCCCGCGACGACGGCGAGGGCGATCGGCAGGCGGGCGCAGCGGGTGGCGATCCGCTCGACCGCCTCCGGCTCGGCCGCGACCCGCCGCGCCCCGAGCCGGCTGACCAGCAGGTCCCGGGCCTCGCCGTCGGTGAGCAGGTCGACCGGGACCGGCACCGCCCCCTCGATCGCGACGAGCGAGGTCAGCGAGTCGCGGCTGGTGACCACGACCAGGCAGCCGGGCGCGGCCGGCAGCAGCGGCCGGACCTGCTCGGCGTCGCGGGCGTTGTCCAGCAGGATGAGCACCCGCCGACCGGCGAGCTGGCTGCGCAGCAGGGCCGAGAGCCCGGCGAGGTCGGCCGGGATGCGCTCGGCCGGCACGCCGAGCGCGTCGAGGAAGCCGCGCACGGCGTCGGCCGGCGGCATCGGCGTGTCGGCGGGGTCGAAGCCGCGCAGGTTGACGTACAGCTGCCCGTCGGGGAACCGGTCGGCGACCCGGTGGGCCCAGTGCACGGCCAGCGCGGACTTCCCGACACCGGCCGTGCCGGAGACCACGGCGACGAACACGGCGCTGCCGGGCGGGGTCCACTCCGCGGGCAGCAGCGCATCGAGCCGCGCCAGCTGACCGTCCCGGCCGGCGAACGTGCGAACCGCCAGAGGAATCTGCGCCGGTACGGCCTGAGGCGCGACCTCCCGCGCCGGCTCCTCGGCCGCGACGGTGACGGTGGCGGCGGCCCGGGGCGCGTCGAGGTGCTCAGCCTGGCGCAGCATCGCCGACTCGAGCTCACGCAGGGCCGGCCCGGGCTCGATGCCGAGGTCGTCGCGCAGGGTCCGGCGGAGGCGCTGGAAGGTGCTCAGGGCGTCGGCCTGGCGGCCCATGCGGTACAGGGCGAGCATGAGCTGCCCGTGCAGCTGCTCGTCGAACGGGTGCTCGCGGGTCAGCTGCTCCAGCTCGGGCAGCAGCTGGGCGTGGTGGCCGAGGCCGAGCCGGGCCGCGAGCAGCGCCCGCTTGCCCTGCAGCCACAGCTGCCCGAGCCGCTCGGCCTGCTCCTCCAGCCAGGTCACGCCGGTCGCGTCGGCCATCGGCTGCCCGCGCCACAGGTCAAGGGCGCGCTGCAGATCGCGGGCCCGGACGGCGTCGTCGCCGTCGCGCAGCCCGGCCCCGATGAGCCGCTCGGCAATGGCGACGTCGGTCCCGTCCGGCCCGACATCGAGGACATATCCCGGCGGCCGCGAACGCACAGCCGCCTTGTCGGACAATGTCCGGCGTAAATACGACAGATGACTCTGCAGCGCGTTGACGGCATTCGGCGGCGCGGCGCCGTCCCACACCAGCTCGACCAGCCGGCCGGTGCTCACGACCTCACCGGCGTGCAGGCCGAGGATGGCCAGCACGGCCTTGCGGCGCAGCCCCTGCACCGCCCGGGCCTCGCCGCCGACCACCACGTCTATGGGTCCAAGTAGCCGAACCCGCACTGGCTGCCCCCCAACATGCGCGATTCGCGTCGAAACGATACACCGCGATGGGGTTTGCGGGTGCTGACTATCTTGGGGGCATGGCACAGCAGGCGAAATACGACCGCCGGGAGCAGTACGAGCAGATCGTCTCCGGACTGCTACCGGGCGAGACCATCATCGCCGTCTATGACGCGGTGGGGGTCGGCACCGGTTTCATCGGCCTCACCGACAGGCGGGTCATCATGCAGGACCGCTCGTTCGTCGGCAAGCGGGTCGCGATCACGTCGATCCCGTACGGCAAGGTGACAGCGGTCTCGGTCGTCAGCAACAAGTCGTGGGCGGGCAGCTTCTTCAGCAGCGGTACCATCGCGGTGCACGTCGGCACACACACGTACGAAGTGGACGTCCGCGGCGTCGAGAAGACCCAGCACATCCACAACGTGATCCTGCACTACGCCAGCAGCCACTAGCCCCCACCCGCAGCCGGCCGACCGCGTCCCGACCGACGGGGCCGGTGTCGCCTGACAGCCCCTCGGAGGACCTCGTTGCCGATCCTGTTTCGCAAGGCGCTCCGCATCGGACCACTGATCCTGAACTTCACCCCCAAGGGCTTCTCCTCGTGGTCGCTGAAGATCGGCAAGTGGTCCTGGAACTCACGCACCCGCGCCCACCGCTACGACCTGCCGGGACCGTTCTCCTGGCGCAGCAAGGGCAAGCGCGGCTGAGTTTCGCGCTTCGCTCCCCATCAGGGGAGTCCCTCCACCCGAACCCCCGCCCACACGTCGTTGCCGCCCGTGGGCAGAGGGGCCGGCTTCGCGGGGTGTGCGGCCTTCACGGACCGCACACCCTTCTCGTTTCCACCCGGAGCCGACATCGGGGCCGGGGTCGGCTGGCGGGAGGCCGCAGTCGAAGCGGCTCCTACCCGTGGACCGGCACCGCCGCGATGTGCAGCGAGGCGATCGGCAGGGTGCGCGGGTCGACGCTCCACTCGGCCGCGGTCCGGAAGACGTCGTTCTCGTCGATGAGGGCGTCCTCGTCGGACATGCTCACGTCCGCACCGTAGGCCCGGGCCCAGCGGTGCATCACGAGGCTGCGATCGGTCGCGAAGTACTGCACCTCGGCCCCGAGCCGCATCGACAGCGCCGCGATGCCGTTCCAGCGGAACAGCCACTTCCCCGCCACCAGGCACCACTTGTCCACGACCGCGACCACCACCCGGTCGTCGGTGAAGTGCGCCAGGTCGAGCCCGGTGCGTGGCTCCACCACGCCCAGGTCGCGCAGGTCCAGTGCATCCATAACGTGCGCCCACTCGGCCGCCACGGCCAGCCACGCCATCTTCGGCCCGAAGCCCGTCGTACTCACGCGGACAAACATAGCCCTTGACACCCGGGTTCGTCGGTTGCATGGTTAGTTACATGAGTAATGAACCCATGAGCCGATGGCCGGCCGACCGCGCCAGAACCGGCGCGGCGCCGTTCGCCCGAGCCGCCCCGGGCCGCGGCCATGGATGACGGGCGGCCGATCTTTCTCCAGATCGCCGAGCAGATCGAGAGCTCGATCATCGACGGGAGCCTGGCCGAGGAGACCCAGGTCCCCTCGACGAACGAGCTCGCCGCCTTCCACCGCATCAACCCGGCCACCGCCGCCAAGGGCGTCAACCAGCTCGTCGACGACGGCATCCTCTACAAGAAGCGAGGCATCGGCATGTTCGTCTCCCCCGGCGCACAGGCCAAGCTCCGGCAGCGGCGGCGCGACCAGTTCGCCGAGCAGTACCTCCAGCCGCTGTTCACCGAGGCGGCGAAGCTCGGCATCGAGGGCAGCGAGCTGCGGGCCATGATCGAGCACCACCTGACCAAGGAGCAGCAGGCATGAGCACTGTCGCCCGCGCCGACGGCGTCACCAAGCGCTTCCGCGGTGTCACGGCCCTCGACGGGGTCAGCTTCGAGCTGCAGCGCAACGGCATCTACGGCCTGCTGGGGCGCAACGGCGCCGGCAAGACCACCCTGATGCAGGTCATGACCGGTCAGCAGCTCCCATCGGCCGGCTCGGTCGAGCTCTTCGGCGGCCACCCCTACGAGAACGCGGCGGTCCTCGGTGAGGTCGCGTTCATCAAGGAGAGCCAGCGGTACCCGGACAACTTCCGCGTGCGCGACGCGCTCACCGCGGGCCGGCTGCTGTTCCGCTACTGGGACGAGGCTCTCGCCCGCTCCCTGGTGCGCGACTTCGACATCCCGGTGAAGCGCACCGTCAAGAAGCTCTCGCGCGGCCAGCTGTCCGCGCTCGGCGTGACCCTGGGCCTGGCCGCCCGGGCCCCGCTCACCTTCTTCGACGAGCCGTACCTGGGTCTGGACGCGGTCGCCCGGCAGCTCTTCTACGACCGCCTGCTGGCCGACTACGCCGAGTTCCCGCGCACCATCGTGCTCTCCACCCACCTCATCGACGAGGTCGCCGGGCTGATCGAGCACGTCCTGCTCATCGAGCGCGGCCGCCTGGTCCTCGACGAGCGCGCCGAGGCCCTCCGCGGCCAGGTCATCACGCTGACCGGCCCCTCCACCGCGGTCGACGCCCTGACCGCCAACACCGACGAGCTGCACCGCGAGCGCCTCGGCAATCTGACCCGGGCCACCGTCCGCGGCCGCGTCGAGCCGGGCGACGCCCGCGCCGCCGGTGTCGAGCTCCAGCCCGTCTCCCTGCAGCAGCTGGTCGTCCGTATCACCGCCGCCACCGTCCAGAAGGAGCCAGTGCCGTGAACCGCATCGTCTCGATCGCGCGCATGCAGACGCTGGGCCGGCTCGACGCGCTGGTCTGGCCGCTCGGCGTGCTGCTGATCGCCTTCACCATCAACATCCTGATCTTCGCGAGCCTTCCGCACGGCATGCTGGAGACCGACCCCATCAGCGGCGCCCTGGCCAGCATCTACATCACCTGCCTTGCCTTCGGCGCGGTCGCCGTCAACCAGCACTTCCCGCTGGCCCTGGGCCTGAGCGTCACCCGCCGCGAGTTCACGCTGGGCCTTGGCCTCTTCGCCGCCGTCCAGGTCGTGGCCTACGCGATATTCCTGGTCGTCATGCAGGCCATCGAGGACGCCACCGACGGCTGGGGCCTGCACCTGCGCTTCTTCGGCCTGGGCGTCATCGACGAGCACGCCGTCCCGGTCCAGTTCGCCATCTACGCCGTGCCGATGCTGGCCATGACCCTTCTCGGCACCACGGCCGGCGCCCTGTACATGCGCTGGCGGGCCACGGGCCTGATCACCGCGGCCATGCTCGTCCTGCTGGTCCTGGGCGGCGCCGCGGCGCTCATCGGCCACTACGACGGCTGGCCGGCCGTGGGCCGCTGGTTCGTCCACTCGAGCCTGGTCACCCTGACCGCCGGCTGGCCGCTGCTCCTGGTCGCGCTCCTGGGCGCCGGCTCCTGGGCCGCGCTGCGCCGGGCCACCCCGTAGTCAGGGGCGCAGGATCAGCTTGCCGGTGGTGTGGCCGGCCTCGCCGATCGCGTGTGCCCGGCCCGCCTCGGCCAGCGGGAAGACCTGCTCGACAAGGACCCGCAACTCCCCTTCCAGCGCGTGGGCGGCAAGCACGTCGAGCCCCGCGCGGTCCGGCTCCACGAGCATGAGGACGCCCTCGACGTCGACGACGGCCTGGGCGTCCTCGCTGTTGAGCGCCACGATCAGGCCCTCGGGCCGCAGGGTGGCCGCCAGCTCGGGGATCCGGCCCCCGACGGTGGCGAGGACCACGTCGATGTCCTCGAGCGCCGAGTAGTCCTCGGTGTGGTGGTCGAGCACCTGGTCCGCGCCGAGCGAGCGGACCAGGTCGTGTTTGGCGGCGGATGCGGTACCGATGACGTAGGCCCCTCGCATCTTCGCCACCTGCACCGCGAGATGCCCGACCCCACCGGCCGCCGCGGGGATCAGGACTCGCTGCCCGGGCAGCACGGCGGCGGTCTCGACCAGGGCCTGCAGCGCGGTGAGCCCGGCCAGCCCGAGCCCGGCCGCCTCCTCGAACGTGAGGTTCGGGGGCTTGCCGGTGAAGTGCCGGGCGGGGCCGGTGACGAACTCCGCGTACGCCGCCGCCTCCTGCGGAAACCACGGCATCCCGAACACCTCGTCGCCGACCGCGAAGCGCGTGACCCCGACCCCGGTGGCCGCCACGATCCCGGCGACCTCCCACCCGACGGTGAACGGCGGCGCCCCGAGGGAGCCGCCGTTCGTCCGCGCCTTCCAGTCGACCGGGTTCACCCCGATCGCGCGGGTCTCGACGAGGATCTCGGTGGGCCCCGGCGCGGGGGCCTCGACCTCGACGAGCCGCAGCACCTCAGGGCCGCCCAGCTCATCCTGAGTGATCTTCCGCATGCCCGAATTGTCCCAAGAGCCGGGACTCGAGACATCCGGAACCGCAGCTTCAGTCGCGCGGGATGACCTGCTCGCCCGACCAGTCGCGCCAGCGGTCCAGCTTGTCGGCGGCCACGTGCAGCTGCTCGGCGACCGGGCCTGGGCCGGTCGAGCCCGGGGTGATGCGGGCGGCCAGGGCCCCCGGGACCGAGAAGACCTCGCGCACCGACGGGGTCAAGTGAGGGCTGACGGCCAGGAGGTCCTCGTCGCTCACCTCGTCCAGGCCGATGTCGCGGGCCGCGGCGATCACGACGAGCTGGCCGGTGATCTCGTGCGCCTCGCGGAACGGCACGCCCTGGCGGACCAGCCACTCGGCGACCTCGGTGGCCAGCGTGTAGCCGATCGGGGCCTGGGCGGCCAGGCGGTCCACCCGCACCGTCATCGTCGAGATCATCCCGGCCAGGGCGGGCAGGACGAGCTCGAGCGTGTCGACGGCGTCGAAGACCGGCTCCTTGTCCTCCTGCAGGTCCCGGTCGTACGCGAGGGCCAGGCCCTTCAGCATCGCCAGCACGCCCGTGAGGTGGCCGATCAGGCGGCCGGACTTGCCCCGGGCCAGCTCGGCGATGTCCGGGTTCTTCTTCTGCGGCATGATCGACGAGCCGGTGGCGAACGCGTCGTCGAGCTGGACCCAGCCGAAGTTCGGCGTGGTCCACAGGACGACCTCCTCGCCCAGGCGGGAGAGGTGCACGCCGGTCAGGGCGGCGACGAAGAGGAACTCGGCCACGAAGTCGCGGTCGGCCACGGCGTCGATGGAGTTGGCGGCCGCGTGCTCGAAGCCGAGCTCCTTCGCCACCTGGGTCGGGTCCAGCGGAAGGGACGAGCCGGCGAGCGCACCGGCGCCGAGCGGGCTGACCGAGGTGCGGGCATCCCAGTCGCGGAGCCGGTCGAGGTCGCGCAGCAGGGCCTGGACGTGGGCCAGGAGCTGGTGGCCGAACGCGATCGGCTGGGCCGGCTGGAGGTGGGTGAAGCCGGGCGCGGGGGTGTCGATGTGCCGGGCCGCCTGCTCCATGAGGGCGTCGGCCAGCTCGACGATCCGGCCGGCGACTCCCCGCGCGTGGTCGCGCAGGTACAGCCGCAGGTCGGTGGCGACCTGGTCGTTGCGCGAGCGGCCGGCCCGCAGCTTCCCGCCCAGGGTGCCGAGGCGCTCCAGCAGCCCGCGCTCCAGGGCCGTGTGGACGTCCTCGTCGTCGACCGTGGGGCGGAAGTCGCCGGCGGCGCAGGCGGACTCGAGGTCGTCCAGGGCGGCGAGCATGCGGCCGAGTTCCTCGGCGTCCAGCAGCCCGGCCCGGGCCAGGACCCGGGCGTGGGCCCGGGAGCCGGCGAGGTCGTACGGGGCCAGGCGCCAGTCGAACTGCACGCTCACGGACAGGCGCGCCAGGGCCTCGGCGGGGCCACCGGCGAAGCGCCCGCCCCAGAGGCGGGTAGGAGTTTCAGAAGCCACGCAGAAGATCCTTCCACAAGCACGAAGTCAGGGGCCCGTCAGCCGAGCTGAGCCCACTCGCTGAGTTTCGCGGCCAGCAGGTCGCCGGCGGACGGGTGGGCCGGGTCGGGCGCCTGGCGAGCGACGACGAGGATGGTGTCGTCGCCGGCGATCGTGCCGACGATGTCCGGCAGCCCGGTGCGGTCGATGGCGCTGGCCAGGAACTGCGCCGCCCCCGGCGGGGTGCGCAGCACGACCAGGTTGCCGGAGCAGTCGACGCCGGTGAGCAGCTCGCGCAGCAGGCGCATGAGCCGCGGCGGGGCCTGCTCGGCCGGGCGCAGGGCGCGCTCGCCGTCCTCCGGGATGAGGTACGCCCCGCGCACCTTCACCGCCCGCAGCTCCTCCAGGTCTCGCGAGAGCGTCGCCTGGGTCACCTGGAACCCGTCGTTGGCCAGCCGGTCGGCGAGCTCGGTCTGTGAGTGCACGGCCTCGCCGCGGATGATCGACGAGATCCGGTCGAGCCGGGCCGCCTTGGTGGTGGGCGCGCTCATCGTCGCTCCACTAAGAAGGCCAGCAGCGCCTTCTGCGCGTGGAGCCGGTTCTCGGCCTCGTCCCAGATCGCCGACTGCGGCCCGTCCATGACCTCGGACGTGATCTCGTCTCCGCGGTGGGCGGGCAGGCAGTGCAGCACCACGGCGCCCACCTTCGCATTGCCGAGCAGCGAGCCGTTTATCTGGTACGGCAGGAAGGGTGTCCGGCGGTCGAGCCCGTCGGCCTCCTGGCCCATCGAGACCCAGGTGTCGGTCACGAGCACGTCCGCGTCCTTGGCCGCCTCGGCCGGGTCGGGCAGCACCTCGACGACACCGTGCGTGCGCGCGGCGGCCAGGACGGCCGCGTCGGGCTCGAACCCGGGCGGACCGCAGAGCCGCACGCGCATGCCCGCCAGGGTGCCGGCCAGGGCATAGGAGTTCGCCATGTTGTTCGCGGTGTCGCCGAAGTACGACAGGACCCGCCCTTGCGTGTCGCCGAGGCGCTCGCGGACCGTCTGGAGGTCGGCCAGCAGCTGGCAGGGGTGGAACCCGTCGGTCAGGGCGTTGACGACCGGCACGTCCGACCCGGCCACGAGCTCGGCCAGGCGGGTGTCGGAGCCGGAGCGGATGACTATCGCGTCGACGTAACGGGACAGGACCTTCGCCGCGTCGCCGATGGTCTCGCCCCGGCCGAAGTGGGTCGTCGTCGCGTCGATGATGAGCGGGGCGCCGCCGAGCTGGGCGATGCCCACCTCGAACGACACCCGGGTGCGCAGCGACGGCTTCTCGAAGATGACCGCGACCGCCTTGCCGGCGAGGTTGCGAAAACCCGTGCGGTCGGCCTTCATCGCCGCCGCGAGCTGGAGCACCTCGAGCTGCTCCGCCGCCGACAGGTCGTCGTCGCGCAGGAAATGCCGCACGCTCATGACGGCTGGACCGCGGTCAGGGCCGGGCCGAGCGCGGCCACGAACGCGTCGGCCTGCTCGTCGGTGAGGATCAGCGGCGGGGCGATGCGCAGCACGTCGGGCTGGGCGGCCTGGGCCAGGAAGCCCTTGTCGCGCAGCAGCCCGGCGAGCGCGCCGGCCGCCGGTCCGCGCAGCACGACGCCGAGCAGCAGGCCGGCGCCGCGGACACCGGTGACGAGCGGGTGGTCGAGCGCCTCGACGCCCTTGCGGATCCGCTCCCCGAGCCGCTTGGCCGCGTCGAGGAGGTGCTCGGACTCGATGGTGTCGAGCACCGCCAGGGCGGCGGCGCAGCAGACCGGGTTGCCGCCGAACGTCGAGGCGTGCTGGCCCGGGCCGAGCAGTGTCGCGGCGTCGTCGAACGCGATCATCGCGCCGAGCGGCAGGCCGCCGCCGAGGCCCTTCGCGAGCGTGACGACGTCGGGCCGGACGCCTTCGGCCTGGTGGGCGAACCAGTATCCGGTGCGCCCGATGCCCGTCTGCACCTCGTCGAGGGCGAGCAGGGCACCGTGCGCCGACGTCAGCTCACGGGCCGCCGTCAGATAGCCGGTCGGGGGTACCACCACACCCGACTCGCCCTGGATCGGCTCCAGCAGCACCATGGCCGTCGCGTCGTCGACGGCCGCGGCGAGCGCCTGGACGTCACCGTAGGGCACGTGCACGACCTCGCCGGGCAGCGGCAGGAACGGCGCCTGCTTGGCCGGCTGCCCGGTCAGCGCCAGGGCGCCCATCGTGCGGCCGTGGAAGCCGGCCTCGGCCGCGATGATCTTCGTGCGGCCGGTGCGGCGGGACAGCTTGAACGCGGCCTCGTTGGCCTCGGCCCCGGAGTTGCCGAAGAACACCGCGCCGGGGCGGCCGGCCAGCGCGAGCAGCCGCTCGGCCAGGGCGACGACGGGCGGCGAGGCGAACAGGTTCGACACGTGACCGAGGGTGGAGATCTGCTCGGTGACCGCGGCGACGACCGCCGGGTGGGCGTGGCCGAGCAGGTTGACGGCGATGCCGCCGAGGAAGTCCACATAGGAGCGCCCGGCCTCGTCCACGACCGTCGCGCCGCTGCCGCTGACCAGACCGAGCTGCGGCGAACCGTACGTGTTCATGACCGACGTCTCGAACCGGGACACCAGAGAACCACTCATTGCGCCACCACCATTGTCCCGAACCCCTCCGACGTGAACACTTCCAGCAGCAGCGAGTGCGGCACCCGCCCGTCGACGACGTGCGCGGCCGGCACCCCGCCCTTGACCGCCCGCAGGCAGGCCTCCATCTTCGGCACCATCCCCGCCTCCAGGCTCGGCAGCAGCTCCGCGAGCTCGTCCGCGGTGAGCTGGGCGATGAGCGACTCCGGGTCCGGGTAGTTGCGGTACAGGCCCTCGACGTCGGTCAGCACCACGAGCTTGCGCGCCTGCAGCGCGACGGCGAGAGCGCCGGCCGCGGTGTCGGCGTTGAGGTTGTGCAGCACCCCGTCGGCGTCCGGGGCGACCGTCGACACGACCGGGATGCGCCCGGCCGCGATCAGGTCGGCCACGGCCGAGACGTTGACGTGCTCGACGTCGCCGACCTGGCCGATGTCGACGGGGGCGCCGTCGACGATCGCGGGCCGGCGCACGGCGGTGAACAGCCCGGCGTCCTCGCCCGACATGCCGACGGCGTGCGGGCCGTGCTCGTTCATGAGCCCGACGAGCTCGCGGCCGACCTGGCCGACGAGCACCATGCGGACCACGTCGGCGGTCTCCGGGGTGGTGACCCGCAGGCCGCCCTTGAACTCGCTGGCGATGCCGAGCCGCTTGAGCATGGCCGAGATCTGCGGCCCGCCGCCGTGCACGACGACCGGCTTGATCCCGACGTGGCGCAGGAACACCATGTCCGCGGCGAACGCCCGCTTGAGCTCATTGTCGATCATGGCGTTGCCGCCGTACTTCACCACGAGCGTCGAGCCCGAGAAGCGCTCCAGCCACGGCAGCGCCTCGATGAGCGTATTGGCCTTGCCGAGCGCGATCCCCAGATCCCGCCCGTTCATACGCCCCCTCATGAGCCCTCCGCTTCGCTCCGGGCCCATGAGCCCCACTGCGCTTGCTGATGAGCGGCCTCTCCGCTGCGCTCCGAACCGCTCATGAGCCCTCCGCTTCGCTCCGGGCCCATGAGCCCCACTGCGCTTGCTGATGAGCGGCCTCTCCGCTGCGCTCCGAACCGCTCATGAGCCCTCCGCTTCGCTCCGGGCCCATGAGCCCCACTGCGCTTGCTGATGAGCGGCCTCTCCGCTTCGCTCCGAACCGCTCATGAGCTGTAGGCCGAGTTCTCGTGGACGTAGCCCATGGAGAGGTCGTTCGTCCAGATGGTGGCCGCCTCGATCCCGGCGTGCAGCTCCACGGTGACGGTGACCGCCCGCCCGCTGAGGTCCACCTTGGACCGGTCCTCGCCGGCCGCGCCGCCCTTGCAGATCCAGACGCCGTTGATGGCCACGTCGACCTGGTCCGGCTCGAACCGGGCCGAGGTGGTGCCGATCGCGGCCAGGATGCGGCCCCAGTTGGGGTCGTTGCCGAAGAACGCGGTCTTCACGAGGTTGTTGCGGGCGATCGACCGGCCGACCTCGACCGCGTCGGCGGCCGTGTCGGCCCCGGTGACCTCGATCGCGATCTCCTTGGTGGCGCCCTCGGCGTCGGCGATGAGCTGGCGGGCCAGGTCGGCGCAGACCGCGGTGACGGCCTCGGCCAGCTCGTAGGGCGTCGGCTCGATCCCGGAGGCGCCGCTGGCCATGAGCAGGACCGTGTCGTTGGTGGACATGCAGCCGTCGGAGTCGATGCGGTCGAAGGTGACGGCGGTCGCCAGCCGCAGCGCGGTGTCGAGCGTCGTCGCGTCGGCGACCGCGTCGGTGGTGAGCACCACGAGCATGGTGGCCAGGCCGGGCGCGAGCATGCCGGCGCCCTTGGCCATCCCGCCGACGGTGAAGCCCTGGCCGCTGTGGACGGCGGTCTTGGCCACGGTGTCGGTGGTCATGATGGCCTGGGCCGCCGCGGCGCCGCCGTCGCGGGACAGCGCCCGGGCGGCCGCATCGACGCCGGCCAGGAGCTTCGGCATCGGCAGCCGCTCGCCGATGAGCCCGGTGGAGCAGACGGCGACGTCACCGGCGCCGACCGGGAAGCGGGAGGCCCGCCCGGACAGCACGGCCGCGGTGCGCTCGGCGGTGGCGTGGGTGTCCTGGAACCCGGCCGGGCCGGTGCAGGCGTTGGCGCCGCCGGAGTTGAGGATGACGGCCCGCACGATGCCGCCCTTCAGCACCTGCTGGCTCCACAGCACCGGGGCGGCCTTGATGCGGTTGCCGGTGAAGACGGCGGCGGCGGTGGTGTCGGGCCCGTCGTTGATGACCAGGGCCACGTCAAGCGCTCCGGCCACGGCCTTGAGCCCGGCGGGTACCCCCGCCGCCCGGAAGCCTTTCGGCGCGGTCACGGTCATGGCGCGATCCCGTCGACGGCGAGGCCGGCCACCTCGGGCAGGCCCAGCATGATGTTCGCGTTCTGCACGGCCTGCCCCGCCGCGCCCTTGACCAGGTTGTCGGTCGCGGAGACGACGACGATCCGGCCGCTGTCCACGTCCACGGTGGCCTGCAGGTGCGCGGAGTTGGAGCCGAGGGTGGCGCCGGTCTGGGGCCACTGGCCCTCGGGGAGCACGTGCACGAACGGCTCGCCGTCGTAGGCGGCGGCCAGGACTTCGCGCGGGTCGGCGCCGGTGAGCGCCCGGGCCGTGACCGTGGCCAGGATGCCCCGCGGCATCGGGGCCAGGATCGGGGTCATCGACAGCGTGCGGGCCCCGCTGGCCTGCTTGATCTCGGGGACGTGCTGGTGGGCGCCGACCTTGTACGGCGACATCGACCCCATCACCTCGGAGGCCAGCAGGTGCTGCTTGGCCGAGCGGCCCGCACCCGAGGTGCCGGAGGCGGCGACCACGACGACGTCCTCGGGGTCGGCGACCCCGGCCGCGATGAGCGGGGCCAGCGCGAGGATGGTGGTGACGGCGTAGCAGCCGGTGTTGGCGACCCGGGTCGACGCGGCGATCCGCTCCCGCTGGCCGGGCAGCTCGGGCAGGCCGTAGGTCCAGGTGCCGGCGTGCGGCCCGGAGTAGTACTGCTCCCACTCGGCGGCGCTGCGGAGCCGGAAGTCGGCCCCGATGTCGACGACCTTCACCGACTCGGGCAGCTGAGCCGCGAGGGCGGCCGACTCACCGTGCGGGAGGGCCAGGAAGACCAGGTCGGCGTCGGCGAGCGCCTCCGGCCCGGTCGGGGCCAGGACGACGTCACGGAAGGATCGCACGTGTGGGTGGACGGTTGCGATTGTCGATCCGGCCTGCGCGAACCCGGTGGCGGTGGCGAGCTCGAGGTGCGGATGGCCGGCGATGAGCCGTAGAAGCTCACCGCCGGCGTAGCCCGAGGCCCCCGCGACGGCGACACGTATTCCCATACGCTCGACTGTATCTCTATGCAGGAGCCTGTTTCAAGCAGGTAACTAGGCGCCCTTGAGACTCAGGTCGTCCAGGACGAACGCCGTGGCCAGCTTGCTGCCCTCGACACCGGTGAACGTAATGGTCACCGAGCCGGAGCCGTTGACGGTGAGTGTCTTCTGCGAGTAGCCGCCCGTCGCGCTGGCGTTCGAGTACGTGGCGAGCGTCGTCCCGCCGGCCGCGACCGTGAGCTTGTCGTATGCGGTGCTGCCGGTCTCGTCGGTGTCGACCAGGAGCCAGAAGCTCAGCGTCGCCCGGGCACACCCGGACGGGATCGTCACCGTCTGCGACAGGGTGTCGGTGTGCGCGGTGCCGTACCCGTCGAGCCACGCCTTCCAGGATCCGGCGTGCGCGGGCTCCGACGTGTCGTTGGTCACCACGCCCGAGCTGGCCGTCCACGCGGTCGCACCGGACTCGAAGCCGGGGTTGGCGAACAGCTCAGCGCCGGAGCAGCCGGTGCCCGGCGGCGTGGTCGTGGGCGGCGGTGTCGCCGTCCCGGTCCCGGCCAGCCAGGCGGTGGCATTGAGCGCCAATGCGGCGTTGGTACCGGCAGTGTCGTTCCACCCGTCGTAGAGCGTATTGCCGCTCTGCCCGGTGCCGTCGTCGATCGGCGAGCTGTCGCCCCACACGGCCACCCGCCCCGCACCGAAGGTGGACGTCGTGAAGAACGCGCCGGTCGTGCCGCCGGGGGTGAAGCCGCTGCGGTACACCAGGCCCTTGACCGAGGCGTTGTCCGCCGGGTGCAGCGTCTGCGTGGAGCCGTTGCGGATGATGCTGCCGCGGACCTTCCCGAACGACCCGTTGATCACGGGGTCGGTCGTGCTCGAGATGGCCACCGGGTTCTCGGTGCCGATGTTGTTGACGTCGATGCTGAACCCGAAGGGGTCGGTGTTGTCGACGCCGTTGTTCGTGAGCAGGTCGTTGCCGATGCGCACCGAGTCCCAGCCGTCACTGTTGCGGTCGCTGGCGGTGTGGTCGACGATCAGGAAGAACCCGCCACCGGCCTGGATGAACCTCATGATCGCGGTCTTCTCGGCCGCGCTGAGCGGCGAGTTGGGCTCCGGCATCACGAACTCGTCGAAGTTCTTGAGGTCGAGTGCCCCCGACCCGCCGTAGGTGATCGTGTTGCCGGCGGGCAGCGTCTTGAGGCTGTACTGCCCCGTCCGCTGCAGCGCCACGCCCCAGGCCGACAGTGCGCCGGTCCAGGAGGTCTCACCGCTCGGGTTGCCGTTCTGCGCGAGCGGGTCGGGCTGCGCGGTACTGATGATCCAGTCGGCGTTCCCCGCCGTCTCCGCCTTGGTGTTGTCGAACAGGACTCGGTGCACGGCGGCGGCCTGCGATTCGGCCGCCCCTGCCACATAGGTGATGCCCGCCGTCATGAGTGCGACGGCGAGCAGGGCACGTTTCAACACTGCTACCTCCGGGGTGAGGAATCGGAGGAAGTCTATGTAAACATTGATGTCACCAGTATTAACGCGCGGGTAAGGCTAGGGTCCGAAGCTCGACCCGGATGTTGCCCCGCGTTGCCCGGGAGTACGGACAGACGTGGTGCGCCTCCGCGACGAGCCGCTCCGCGGTGGCGGGCTCCACGTTCGGCAGGCCGACGAGCACCGTGGCGGCCAGGCCGACGTTCCCGTCCTCCTCGTTGCCGATGCTGACGCGCACCGTGACGGTGGAGTCCGACACGTCGGCCTTCGCCGGCCGGGCGATCAGCCGCAGGGCGCTGTGGAAGCACGCCGCATAGCCGGCCGCGAACAACTGCTCCGGGTTGGCGCCCTCGCCGGTGCCGCCGAGTGCGGGTGGCATGGCCAGGTCGAGGTCGATGCGGCCGTCCGCGGTGGTGACGTGCCCGTTGCGGCCGTCGCCGGTGGAGAGGGCCTCGGCGGTGTAGAGCACTGTGATCGTCATGCCTGGAGCGTATGGAGGCCGCGAGCGCCGCTCCATGGCTCACGATCTCGGTTTCATGTCCGATCGTCTCGTTGGCGCTCGCAGGCCGATACGCTCTGACCGTGGACGTGCTGAGTGACACCATCGTGGTCATGCGCACCGGGCGGCCGCACTCCGCCCAGATCCGCAAGTGCGCGCCGTGGGGGGTGCGGGCCGAGCCGTTCCACGGGGCCGGCTTCCACGTGGTGCTCGAGGGCACCTGCTGGCTGGTCCCGGCGGACGGCGCGCCGATCGCCCTGGGGCCGGGTGACGTGGTGTGCCTGCCGCACGGCCGCGGCCACGCGCTTGCCGACAGCCTCACGACCCCGCTGACGGACGTTCCCTCGGCCTCGCTGGCGGCGATCAGGCCATATGCGGATGCCGGGGCCGGGACCGCGACGGTCCTGCTGTGCGGTGCCTACACGCTCGACCGGACCCGGCCGCACCCGCTGTTCGCGGAGCTGCCCGACGTCATCCACCTGCCGGCCCGGCTCGGCCACCACTCATCGCTGCACGCCGCCGTCGGCCTGCTCGCCGCCGAGGTCGGCCGCCCCGGCCACGGCACCGAGGCCGTCGTGGCCGCGCTGCTGGACATGATGCTGCTGTACATCCTGCGGTCCTGGCTCGAGCGGCAGGACCCGGCGACCGGCTGGGCGGCGACGCTGCGCGATCCGGCCGTCGCCGCGGCCCTGCGCCGGATCCACGAAGATCCCGCCGGGCCGTGGACCGTCGAGACGCTCGGCGCCGCGGCCGGACTGTCCCGGGCGGCGTTCTCCCGCCGGTTCACCGCGCTCGTCGGCCGGCCGCCGCTCGGCTACCTCACCTGGTGGCGACTGACGCTTGCCGCCCGGCTGCTGCGGGACGGCGACCAGCCGGTGCAGGCGGTCGCGCGGCGCGTCGGATACACCTCGGAGTTCGCGTTCGCCAAGGCGTTCAAGCGGGAGCACGGCGTGGCACCCGGCCGTTACCGCCGGGCGCTCACTCCGGGTCCAGGAACCGGGCCAGCTGGGAGCGGTTCCGGACGTTGAGGCGGCGGTACAGGCGGGTCAGGTTGGCCTCGACCGCCTTGATCGACAGGAACAGGGCCCGGGCGATCTCGCGGTTCGTCGCGCCCGCGCGGACCAGCTCCACGATGCGGCGCTCGGTCTCCGAGAGGCCGGCGCCCCGGCCGCCGTCCAGGCGGGCCAGGTCGGCCGCGGCGACCTCGCGCCACGGGTGGGCGTCGGCGGCGCCGTAGCGGCGCACCGCCTCCGACAGCGCGGCGCGCGCGGCCCCGCGGCGGTGGGCGCGGCGCTCCAGGCCGCCGAGCGTGTAGTACGCCCGGGCCAACTCCAGCGGGTACGGGTGGTCGGGCCACTCCTCGATCGCCCGGTGCAGGGCCTCGGCGCCCTCGCGGGCCTCCCCCGTCGCCGCCGTCAGCACCGCGCGGGCCCGGGCCAGGCCCAGGAAGACCACCTGGCGGTCCAGGTGGCGGGCCCGCTGCTCGACCTCGTCGAGCACCGCGGCCGCCTCCGCGCGGGCGCCCGCGCCGACAAGGGCCTCGACGAAGTCGGCGTGCCACGGCAGGACGCCGGGGTCGAGCCGGCCCAGGCGCTGGTCCAGGGCGTACGCCTCGCGCATCGCCTCGGCCGCGGCCACCGGGTCGCCGCGGAGCATGTGGACCAGGCCGCTGATGGCGTAGGCGAGTTTGATCCAGTCCTCGTCCCCGGCGGCCAGACACGCGGCCAGGCCCCGGTCCGAGTAGCCCGCGGCCGCGGTGGCGCTGCCGCCGGCGTACTCCACCAGCGCCGCCACCAGGTACCCCGGCCCGGGGGTGGTCTCGACGTCGACGTAGAGGCGCACGCAGTCGCGGCCGGCCACGAGCGCGTCGGCGCAGCGGCCGGCCCGCCAGTAGATGCCGGCCACCGAGACCAGCACGGCGGCCAGGTCGCGGACGGTCCCGGCCCGCTCGACGGCGATCCGGAGGGCCTCGATGCGGCGCACCGCCTCGGCCGTCTCGCCCTTGAACAGCCGGCTCATTGCGGCCACCTGCCGGGCCGCGACTGTCGCCGGGGTCAGTGACAGGCCACGGGCGAGCTTGCCGGCCCGCTCGAGGTACTCGTCCCCCTCCGTCCCCAGCAGGATGTTGCCCCGCCAGCTGAGGACCTCGACCAGGCGCTCCATGTCGCCGCAGAGCTCGGCGGCCTCCTCGGCCCGCTTGAGCTCGGCCAGCGCCGCCTCGCCGTCGCCGTCCCAGTAGGCCTTGACCGCCTTGTAGAGCCGGACGTGGGCCAGCAGGTCGGGGGTGTCGACGGCCTCGACGAACGCGGCGTCGAGCAGCGGGCCGGAGTTGGAGTGGTCCTCGCCCGACATCTCGACGAGCAGCAGCCGGGCGCCGACCCGGGTGCGCCGGTCGGCGGCGTCGCGCAGGGCGGCCGCGGCGTGGCGGCGGGCGTCGGCGGGCGAGCCGGCGGAGTACGCGTACTGCGCCGCGCTGAGCCGGCGGACCGCGGCGACCCCGGGGGTGGCGCGGGGGGTGCGGTCGGCGGCCAGGGCGGCGAGGTCGGCGGCCATGGCCGGGGCGCCGCGCAGGCGGGCCGCGGAGGCCGCGTCGGCCAGGCACTCGGCCAGGCCCTCATCGGGCTCGGGGCGGGCGGCGGCCAGGTGCCGGGCCCGGTCCACCGGGTCGGTGACGGTGTCGGCCAGCCGCTCGTGGGTCTCCCGGCGGGCGGCGGCCGTCGCGTCCGCGTAGACCATCTCGCGCAGCAGCGGGTGCGAGAACCGTATGGCGCCGTCCGGCTCGACGTGCAGTACCCCCGCCGCGATCCCGGCCTCGACGTGCAGCTCGGCGATGCCGCAGGCGCCGAGCAGGGCCAGGCTGGGGCGGGCCGCGGAGGCGACGACGAGCAGCGCGGGCCAGTCGTCGGCCGGCAGGGTGGCCAGGCGGGCGGCGAGCAGCTCGCGGAGGCGGTCGGGCACGGGCAGGGGGTCGGTGACCGGAAACGAGCTGCTGCCGATGGCCCGGCCGAGCTCGACGGCGTAGAGCGGGTTGCCCGCGCTCGCCTCGAAGATCCGCTGGACGTGGGCCCGCCCGGCCTCGGCCCCGAACCGCGCGCGCAGCAGGTCGGCGATGTCGCTCTGGGGCAGCGGCGGCACCGGCAGCGTCACGCTCGGTGGCGGGCACAGGTCGAGCCGGGTCGGGGCGCCGCCGTCGGGCACCCGCTCGGCCGCCAGGACCTTGACCGGCACCTCGCCGAGCCGGCGGGACACGAACCGCAGCACGCCGGCGCTGGGCTCGTCGATCCACTGCACGTCGTCGAGGATGAGCAGGATCGGCCGGTCGGCCGCCAACGCCCGGAAGAGCTCGAGGACCGCCAGCCGTACCGCCAGCTGGTCGTGCGGCGTCGCCGGCAGGGCGCTGCGCAGCAGGGCGCCGTCGAGCGCGGCCCGCAGGTGGGCCGGGAGCAGGTCGGAGGCGTCGGGGGCACCGTCGAAGAGGTCGACCAGGGCCAGGTACGGCAGGTCCGCCTCGGCCTCGGCGGCCGCCGCGCGCAGCACCAGCGCCTCGGTCTCGGCCGCCGCGAGGGCGTCGAGGATCGTGGACTTCCCGATGCCCGCCGGGCCGCACAGCACGACGCTGCCCCCCGCCGCGAGCCGCTCACGGGCATGGCTCAGCAGATCGGCCCGGCCGATGGGTGCCGACGGGGTGCTCACCACGACGCCGAGTCTCTAACGAACGCCCGTTCGTCGCAACGGCCGGAGAACGGGGCAAGACGGTAAGATGACGCCGGATCGACTCCGGATCATCGCAACCGGGCGCAGGGCAGCACCGCCTCCCACCCGAGCACCGGCCATGCGGCGATGTGGACGCTCACGCGCGCCAAACCGGGCCGGACAAGGCATTCCGCCCGCCCCTGCGCCACCGCCGCCCCCCAGCGCGGGCTGCCGTCCCGGGGGCTCGCGGGCCGGAAGTTGGCCGCGAGCACGACTGTGAGAAGTGTCGCGAACACGACAAGCGGGACCTTCACCGAAACGCAACCCAGGGCTCTTCCCGAGCGTTGGACCCCGGCCGCCAGCACCACCCCGGCCGCGAGGTTCGGCAGGCTGATGAGCACCAGGTACCGGTCCTCCCCGAACCCGTGGGCACCGAGCTGCACGGCCCCGGCGAGCGCCCCGAACCCGGCCAGCGCGGCGGCCAATCGCAACTCTCGGTAGCACCGTGACCACAGCGCCAGTCCGGTGAGTGCGACCGGAATGAGCAGGCCGATGGCCGTCACCGCCCGGTGGCTCCATGCATCATCTGAGATTTCGAGCCACGCCGGACCGAGGAAGGACCGCGGCACACCCCACCGCAGGTACATGGCGGCCACCGTCACCGGGTTGTGCTCGGGCCGCTCGCCGAGCCCTCGCCGGGTCGCTCCGGTGAGCAGCGGGACGAGCTGCAGGAGGCTGCCGGGGATGACGCCGAGCAGCTTCCAGGCCCACTCGCGGTTGCGATATCTGACGAGACCGACGAACGCCACCGCGGTCAGCAGGACGCCGAGCATCGAGTTGAGCACCGCGAGGCCCGCCAGCCCGACGGCCAGCGGGCTCGCTCGCCTCCGCAGCAGCATCCAGAGGCCGGCGTAGACGAGCGGAAACTGCAGCTGGGCGAGCGCGTTGGGCACGAACCCCATGGGCAGCGCCGCGGCCACCCCGATCAGCGCCGCCGGCAAGGCGTCCAGCCGGGACCGCGCCGCCCGGAACACCGCCAGCCCGAGCGCGCTGGTGATGCCCGCGTCGATCACCGCGTTCAGCGAGGCCGCCCACGCGACCGGGAACAGCGCGATGAACGCCCAGCACAGGCGCGCGACGATGTGGAAATACCCGTTGAAGGGCGTCAGGATCGCCTCGTACCACGGGAGGTTCAGCGCGTCGGTGAGGAAGTTCTGCCCGTCCTCGGCCCAGAGCGAGTCAAGCGCGCCGGGCTCGCGGGTCCGGGCGAGCCCGAGCAGCGCACCCGCCAGCACTACCGCGAACCCCGCCGCGGCCCGGGGTGGCACTGCCGCGCGAGGCGGCTGGCGTGCTGGTTCACGGCTGAGGTCGGTTGCGACGGTCACGCCGGTACAACGAAAAAGGGCCCCGCCGAGCGGCGGGACCCTTCGTCGAAACCAGCCTTTACAGGCGGCCTTCCTTGACCGCCTCGGTCACCCACGGGATGACCTCGTCGAGCATCTCGTCGAGCGAGGTCGTGGCCTCGAACCCGAGCACCTCGCGCGCCTTGGTGACGTCCGGGACCCGCTTCTGGACGTCGTACTCGTACGGGTCGTCGGAGACCACTCGCAGCGGCACGTCCGCGCCCTTGATCTTGCGCCAGATCACCGCGGCCAGGTCCAGCACCGTCGTCGACTCGGCGGTCGAGATGTTGAAGTCCTGGTTGGTCGCCGCGTCCGACTCCATGCAGGCGATGATGCCCTTGGCCAGGTCGCCGCCGTACGTGTAGTGGCGGACCTGCTCACCGGAGCCCAGGATGTGCAGCGGGTCCTGGCCCTTGACGATCTTCTGGACCAGGTCGGGCACGACGTGCGACATGGCCAGCTTCACGTTGCCGGAGAGAACCTCGACCTCGCCGAGGGCCCGGCCCTCGCCGACGCCGACGCAGTTGAACGGGCGCACGATCGTGTAGGGCAGCTTGTACTGGTCCCACGCGGCCTTCGCGAAGTACTCGACGGCCAGCTTCTGGAACCCGTAGGAGGACAGCGGCGGTGGCACCTCGCGCTCGTCGCCCTCCTTCGACGGCCAGTGCGTCGTGGACTCGAAGACCATCGACGACGACATGTACGTCATCTTCTTCAGCGTCCCGTGCTGGTGCGCCTTGATCGCGGCGTCGCAGGACGAGGCCATGATCCGCTCGTTGCTGGCCAGCAGGTCGTACGCATACGCGTGGAAGTACGAGATGCCGCCGATGAGCGCGGCGCCCGCGATGAAGTGCTCGCAGCCGTCGAGCAGGTCGGTGACCAGGTCGACGTCGCGGGCGTCACCCTCGACGAAGCGGTAGTCCGGGTGGGAGTCGTAGCTGCGGGTGACCGGACCGTACTTCGAGTAGTTGTCCAGGCCGACCACCTGGTAGCCGCGGGCGAGCAGCTCCTCGACGACATATCCACCGATGAAGCCGGCCGAGCCGGTGACCAGGACCTTTGCCACGAATACTCCTTATCCTTGATGAGCCGTCGAACTCTCACGGGCGGCCTGCGCGTCATCCCGCGCGGCCGTGGAAGCCGGGCGTTTCGCCAGCTTCTCCACACTCAGTCTGGGGCCGAACGCGAACCAGTACCACTTGAGGTAGCTCGGCATGAACCGGCCCACGTCGAACCGGGACTCGCCGAGCTGCCGGTCGAGCCAGATCGTCGGGATCTCGGCCACGGGCAGCCGCAGCCGGGTCGCCTTGGCGGTCAGCTCGATGCCGATCTCGAAGCCGGTCTTCGACTCGATCCCGACCTGGCGCACGAACTGTGTCGAGTACGCCTTGAAGCTGTTGGTGGCGTCACGGGTGCCGACGCGGGCGAACCAGTGCAGCGTGCGGCCGGCGTTGCGCGACAGCATCCGCTTGAACCGCGGCCCGCCGACCTGCTGGCCACCCGGCATGTAACGCGACGCCGCCGCGACCACGACCCCGCGGTCGACGAGCCGGGCCAGGTCCTCGATCTGGCGCGGGTCGTCGGAGCCGTCGGCCATGGTGACGACGGCCACGGGGGCCCGGGCCACGTCGATGCCGAAGCGGATCGCGTTGGCCGGGCCGCGGCCGTAGGTGTTGAGCACCGGCCGGACCCGCGGGTCACGGGCCTGGACCTCCAGCGCGAACGGCACTGTCGTGTCATCGGGCATGTCGTGCACCACGAGCACTTCCGCCGGCATCATCACTTCGCGGAGGATGCGCTCCAGGCAGCGGACGATCGCCTCGCCCTCGTTGTAGACCGGGATGACCACAGAGATCTGTGGCGTCAAGCTCATATACGCACGCCCTTGTTCGTCACGCCCCACATGTCGGCAACCGGAATTTCGGTCTGCAGGTCACGGTACTCGGGGTGAGGAGCGGCGATGATGAGCAGGTCCGCGCGGGTGAGGACCTCGTCGAGCGGGACGAACCGGTCGTCCTTGACGTACGGGTCGGAGCACAGCGTCTCCTTGGCCCGCAGCATGACGACCTTGCGCAGCTTGTAGGCGAGCGACTCGCGGATGTCGTCGCTGCCGCCCTTGAACGCCATGCCCAGGATGCCGACGGTCATCTCCGACAGGTCGAAGCGCTCCTGGAGCTTCGACACGACGTACAGCGGCAGGCCCTCGTTGATGAGCATCGCGCTGTGGCCGAGCACGAAGTTGTTGTTGTTGAACGCCGCCAGCTGCATGGTGTCCTTGAGCAGGCACGGCCCGGCCGCGAAGCCGGCGCCGGGCATGTCCGTGGCCCGGGGATACTGGAAGCGGATCGCGTGGCGGATGCGCTCGAAGTCCAGGCCGAAGTCGTTGGACATCATCCAGAACTGGTTGGCCGCGGCGAACTTGATGTAGCGCCAGGTGTTGGTGAAGAGCTTGGCGAGCTCCGCCTCTTCCGGCTCCAGGACCACGATCTGGTTGGCCAGGTTGCGGAACAGCTTCTCGGCCCGCTCGGTCGCCTCCGGCGTGCGCGCGGCGACGATCTGCGGCAGCTCGAACAGCTCGGTCATCGCCTTGCCCTCGGCGATGCGCTCGGGGCAGAAGGCGACGTCGGCGTTCACCCCGAGCTTCTTGATCAGCTTCTCGGTGAGGGCCGTGACGCCGGGGTGGACGGTGCTGCGCAGCACGATCAACTGCCCGTCGCGCAGGTATTCCGCGCAGCGCTCGATCGCCTTCGGCACGGCCGCGATGTTGGGGTTGAGGTGCTCGTCGACGGGCGTGCCCACGATCACGACGAGGTTCTCGGCCGAGGCGACGCTCGCCGGGTCGGTGCTCGCCTTGAGCCGGCCCTCGGCCACGGCCTTCGCGAGCGGCTCGGCCGCACCCTCTTCGTCGAACGGCAGGGTGCCGCTGTTGACCACGTTGACCGCGGCCTCATTGATGTCGTACAGGGTCACCTGCAAGCCGCGGGAGGCCAGCGCGATCCCGAGTGGGAGCCCCACCCGGCCGCAGCCGCCGATCACCACGACGTCGGTGGTGAACCCCGCCGATGCATTGACGTCTGTCACGCTCTGCCCCTTCGATCGGCCTTATATAGAGGAACGCCGCCAACAGCAATAGGCGCGCCGACGGTACCACCTCCGGCCCGGCCGTCCCCCATCGAGCATTACGCACAGTGTCTGATAACGGATACAGGTGACGGCGGCCACATCATTGAGGTGCGACCGCCGTCAACAGTACTGTCACGCTCCGCGCAGGACCGCCCCGAACCGATCGGCGGCGACGGCGACGGCGGCGTCCCGGGCGGCGAGAGCCTCCTCGCCGGTGAGCGTGCGGTCCGGCGCACGGAACGTCAGCTTGTAGGCCAGGGACTTGCGGCCCTCGCCCAGCTGCGCCCCGGAGTACACGTCGAACAGCCGCAGCGACTCCAGCAGCGTCCCGGCGCCCTCGGCGAGCGCGGCCTCGACCGCACCGGCCGGGGTCGCGCCGTCGACGACGAGCGCCACGTCGATGAGCGCCGCCGGGAAGTTCGACAGCCGGGGCGCGATGGACACGCCCGGGATCGGCACGGCGTCCAGGTCCAGCTCCATCGCGACGGTACGGCGGGGAAGGTCCAGATCCGCGCATACAGCCGGATGCAGCTCGCCCGCGTGCCCGACGACGACGTCACCGACGAGGAGCGCGGCGCACCGGCCCGGGTGCCACGGCGCCTCGGCCGCGGCCCGGACGGTCAGCTCCACGCCGGCCGCCGCGGCGGCGATCCGGGCCGACTCGACCGCGTCGGCCCAGTCGGCCGGGCGCCCGCCGCCCCACCAGCCGGCCGGGTCGGCCTCGCCGGCGATGACGGTGGCCACGTGCCACGGTTGGTGCGGCAGCAGCCGGTCGACCGCGGCGAACTCCTCCGCGCTCGGTGGGCCGTCCACACCGTGGGCCGGCGCGATCGGCAGCGGGCCGTCGGGCAGGAACACCGGCCCGATCTCGAACAGCGCGAGGTCGCGCAGGCCGCGCCCGAGGTTGCGGCGCAGGGCGGCCAGCAGCGGCGGCAGCAGCGACGTGCGCAGCCCCGGCTCCTCGTCGGAGAGCGGGTTGCGCAGCAGCAGCATCTCCCGCCGCGGGTCGCCGTCCGGCACGCGCAGCGCGTCGAGGGCCGCGGAGCCGACGAACGGCCAGCACAGCGTCTCGACGTACCCGGCGTCGGCGAGCGCCCGCCCGACGGTCCGGCGGCGGCGCTGACCGGCGGTCAGGCCGCGGCCCGGCGGGGCGATCGGCAGAACACTGGGGATTCGGTCGTACCCGTCCAGGCGCAGCACCTCCTCGGCGAGGTCGGCCGGGTCGTTCAGGTCGTGCCGCCAGCTCGGCGGGGTCACGGTGAGCCGGTCACCGTCGGCCACCACCTGGGTGCCGATCATCGCGAGGATCTCCAGCACCCGCTCCGGCGTGTAGTCGACGCCGGCCAGCTGCGAGGGGCGCTGGACCGACATCGTCACCGGCGCGGGCGGGACCACGGCGTAGATGTCGGTGACGCCCGTGGAGACGGTGCCGCCGCCGTACTCGGCCAGCAGCGCCGCCGCCCGCGCGCACGCGGCCGGGGTGATCTGCGGGTCGACGCCACGCTCGTAGCGCTTGCCGGCCTCGCTCGGCAGCTTGTGCCGGCGGATCGTGCGGGCGACCGAGCGCGGGTCCCAGTGCGCGGCCTCGAAGAGCACGTCGACGGTGCTCGCCGAGACCTCGGTGGTGGTGCCGCCCATGACCGCGGCGAGCGAGACGACGCCGGTGCCGTCGGCGATGACGATGTCCTCGGGGTCGAGGACCCGGCTGACGCCGTCGAGTGTGGTCAGCTTCTCGCCCTGCTGCGCGCGCCGGACGACGAGTGGGCCCGTGAGCCGCTCGAGGTCCCACGCGTGCATCGGCTGGCCCATCTCGATCATCACGTAGTTGGTGATGTCGACCGGCAGCGAGATCGAGCGGATGCCGGCCGTGGCCAGGCGAGTCTTGATCCACTGCGGGGTCGCCGCGGCCGGGTCGACACCGCGGACCGCGACGGCGGTGAACCTGTCGCAGGCAACGGTGTCGAGGACCTCGATCGGGTAGGCGTCGCTGCCGTCGCCGTCGATCGGCAGGACCGCCGCGACCGGGTCGCGGTAGGCGCTGCCGAGGGAGTGCGACAGTTCACGGGCGATGCCGCGGACGGAGAAGCAGTACCCGCGGTCGGGCGTGATGTTGATGTCGACCACGACGTCGTCGAGGCCCACGATCGGGCGGGCCTCGTCGCCCGGCTTCGCGGACTGCTCGGCGAGCACGATGATCCCGTCGTGGTCATCGCTCACGCCGAGCTCCTGGCCGGAGCAGATCATGCCGTTGGAGATGTGGCCGTAGGTCTTGCGCGCGGCGATCTTGAAGCCGCCGGGCAGCTCGGCCCCGGGCAGCGCCACGACGACCAGGTCGCCCTGGGCGAAGTTGCGCGCGCCGCAGATGATCCCCTGGGGCTCCGGGTTGCCGACGTCGACAAGGCAGTACCGGATGGGCTTCTTCAGCCCTTGCAGTTCCTCGATGTTCTCGACGCGGCCGACGACGAGCGGGCCCGTGACGGAGGCGCCGGCGTCGAGCAGCTCCTCGACCTCCAGACCGACCTTGACGAGGGCCTTTTCGAGGCCGTCGGCGTCGAGATCGGCCGGCAGATCGACGTGCTCGCGCAGCCAGGAAAGCGAAACGCGCACCTCAGGCCTCCCATCCGAACGCCCGCGCGTAGCGCACGTCGCCCTCAACCATGTCGCGCATGTCGGCGGCCTCGTTGCGGAACATCAGAGCCCGCTCGATGCCCATGCCGAACGCGAAGCCGGAGTACTCCTCCGGGTCGATCCCGCAGGCACGCAGCACCCGCGGGTTCACCATGCCGCAGCCGCCCCACTCGACCCAGCGGGGGCCGTCGCGGTGCTGCGGGAACCACAGGTCGATCTCGGCGCCGGGCTCGACGAACGGGAAGTACGACGGGCGGAGCCGGGTGCGGGCCTGGTCACCGAAGAGTCCCTTGACGAAGTTGTCGAGGGTGCCCTTGAGGTGGCCCATGGTGATGCCCTTGTCCACGACCAGGCCCTCGACCTGGTGGAAGACCGGGGTGTGGGTGGCGTCGAGCTCGTCGGTGCGATACGTGCGGCCCGGGCAGACGATGTAGATCGGCGGCTTGCGGGTCGTCATCGTGCGCGCCTGCACCGGCGAGGTGTGCGTGCGCAGCACGATCCGCGAGTCCTGATCCTGGTTGGGCGCACCGGCGGCCACGAAGAAGGTGTCCATCATGGACCGGGCCGGGTGATCCGGGTGCATGTTGAGTGCGTCGAAGTTGTACCACTCCCACTCGACCTCGGGGCCCTCGGCGACCTCGTAGCCCATGCTCACGAACAGGTCGCCGACCCGCTCCATGATCTTGGTCAGCGGGTGCTGGGCGCCGGTCGGGCGGCGGGCGGCCGGCAGCGTGACGTCCACGGCCTCCTCGACCAGGACCCGCTCCTCCCGCTCGGCGGTGAGGACGGCGAGCCGCGCGTCGAAAGCGCTCTGGATGGCGACGCGGGCCAGGTTGACCCGCTTGCCGGCGTCGGCCTTGGCTGCCGGGGGCAGGCCGCCGATCTCGCGCCGGGCCAGGGATATCGGGGCCTTGTCGCCGAGGTGCTGGTGCTTGAGCGCGGCGAGTGCGTCGAGGTCGCCCGCTCCGGCGAACGCCTTGTCGGCCGCGGCGACCGCGTCGTCGAGCGCGCCCTGGTCGAGCAGCGCGGCCTGTTTCGGATCGTACGGATCATTGCGGTACGTCATCGGACTCTTCCCACGGGAGATTGGCCTCGGACAGTGTAGAGAGGTCCGCCCGCCGGCCGTGGGAAGGTGTCAGGAGGTGGCGCTTCCCGACTGCCCACCGCATCCGGCGGGCCGCATAAAGGAAGACATCACTCCACACTCCTCATCGCTTTCGCGGAACTGTACAAGCATACGGCCGCGGCCGCAGCCAGATTCAGGCTCTCCGCTCCCCCGTAGAGAGGCACGCGGACGCGGAGATCGGCGGCGAGGTCCCTGGGCAGGCCGTGCGCCTCGGAGCCGAACAGCCAGGCGGTCGGGCGGTGCAGATCGGATAAGTCGAACAAATCCGATTTGCCGTAACCATCCGCCGCCAAGACCTGCAGGCCGGCGGCTTGCAACGTGGCAATCGCTGCCGCAGTGTCCCGGGCCCGGACGATGTCGACGTGGAACAGGCTGCCGGCACTCGAGCGCACGGCCTTGCCATTGTAGGGGTCGACGGTGTCCCCCGCGAAGATGACGGTCTTCGCGCCGGCGGCGTCCGCGGTGCGCAGAACGGTGCCGGCGTTGCCGGGGTCGCGGATGTCGACGCAGACGGCGACGAGCCGGGGCTTGCGCGCGAGCGCCTGTTCGAGCGGGACATCGCGCTGCCGGCAGACGGCTACAAGACCCTGTGGCTGCACGGTGTCCGCGAGCGCTTCCATCGCGGCGTCGTCAACCAGCGAGGCGGACCACTCGGGATGGCGGGCGGCCGCGTCGGCGGTGGCGAAGAGCTCCGTCACGACTCCGGCTCGGAAAGCCTCGCGGACGGCCTGGGGGCCCTCGGCCAGGAAGCGGCCGGTCTCGTCCCGGTCACGGCGGCGATGCAGGCGCCGAGCAGCGACGACCCGGGGCGTTCGAACGGTGAACACCCCGGGTCGCGAGCTCGACTGCGGATCAGGCGGCGGCAACGGCCGTCTTCGCCACCTGGACCAGGCCGGTGAAGGCCTTCTCGTCGCTGACGGCGAGCTCGGCCAGGATCTTGCGGTCCACCTCGACGCCGGCCAGGCGCAGGCCCTGGATCAGGCGGTTGTACGTCATGCCGTTCGCGCGGGCCGCGGCGTTGATGCGGGTGATCCACAGCTGGCGGAAGTCACCCTTGCGGTCGCGACGGTCGCGGTAGGCGTACTGCATCGAGTGCAGCACCTGCTCCTTGGCCTTGCGGTACAGGCGCGAGCGCTGCCCACGGTAGCCGCTGGCGGTCTCCAGGACGGTGCGGCGCTTCTTCTGGGCATTTACTGCCCGCTTCACGCGTGCCACGGTTCTAACTCCTCAGGCGAGACCGGCCTCGGGGCGCTGCCCCATCGCGGGCCGGTCGAAAGTCAAGAAAGATTGGGGGGACGACGCCGAGGGTTATCGGCCGAGCATCTTGTTGATGCGGCGGGTCTCCGACGGAGCGAGCTCCACGCTGCCGGTGAGGCGGCGGGTGCGCTTGCTCGACTTGACCTCGAGGAGGTGGCGCTTACCGGCGGGCTCGGCGAGGTACTTGCCGCGACCGGTGACCTTCACGCGCTTCTTCATCCCGGAGTGCGGTTTGAACTTCGGCATGGCTGATGTTGCCCTTCAATCGCAGCGCCGCGCAGCCGGGCACCCGCGCAGTGCAGGAGCCGCCCGCACGACGCGGTGGTGGACACGGTGGTGCTACGCCCCGGGCCGTTTGTGAACGGCCCGGGCGTCAATTCACCCAGTCCGACTCGATGATGCTTCGCAGCTGTCGAATCGGACCGGGGCCCGAGTGGTGCGCGGCCCCGGTGTGCGGGCCGGATGGATCAGGCCTGGTCGGCGGTGACCGGCTCCGGCAGCTCGGCGACTGGTTCGCCCTCCCCGCCCGTGCCGTCTTCCGACTTCTCGCGGCGCTCGGTGGCCGCGGCCTTCACGTTCCGGTGCGGTGCCAGGACCATGATCATGTTGCGGCCGTCCTGCTTGGGCGAGGACTCGACGAAGCCCAGCTCCGAGATCTCCTCCGAGAGCTTGCGCAGCAGCCGGAAACCAAGCTCCGGGCGGCTCTGCTCGCGGCCACGGAACATGATCGTTACCTTGACCTTGTCGCCCGCCTTGAGGAACCGCACCACGTGACCCTTTTTGGTCTCGTAGTCGTGCGGATCGATCTTCGGGCGGAGCTTCATCTCCTTGATGACGGTCTGCTGCTGGTTACGCCGGGCTTCCCGGGCCTTGAGCGCGCTCTCGTACTTGAACTTGCCGAAGTCCATGAGCTTGCAGACGGGCGGGCGGGCCATGGGCGCAACTTCAACCAGGTCCAGGTCCACGTCGGCGGCCAGCTGGAGTGCGCGCTCGAGCGGGACGATGCCCACCTGCTCGCCCTCCGGGCCGACCAGCCGGACCTCACGTGCCCGGATCTGCTCGTTGATGCGTGGCTCGACGGTGATGGGGCCTCCTCGATAGGTACTTCAACTCATGCGGCCGACCACACCCGCTTGAGGTCCGCGCTGGAGACGCCAAAAACCCCCGCCGCGCATACGCAGGCGAGGGCCGCTCGACGAGTTGCCGGAGCAACTCGCCGGACCGGACCCGGCCGCCGTGTCAGCTGCGCGGGTGGGAGCTTGACGCTCCGCTTCGAACACCCCGATGTCGGTCGGGATGCGGTCGACGTCGTCTACTCTACCACGGCCTTGGGGTCAACCGCGGCCGGCGTCCGGCTGGCCGTGTGGAGAGCGCGCAGCGCCCGGGCCGCCTTGACCGCGTAGTCCTTGTCGGACATCTGCACCGCCATGACCGCGACCCGCTCGTCGTCCTGCAGGTCGAGGGTGAGCCAAGGGGCGCCGCGGCCGAACGTCACCGCGCGGACCACGTCCCACGGCAGGTCGTAGGAGCCGATGATGTTGCGCACCCGCACACCCTGCGCGTCGGCCTCCACCCGGGGCCGGGTCATCAGCAGGATGCCGGCGGCGGCGCACAGGCCGAGGCCGATCATCGCCGCCTGGTCGCCGCGCTGGAAGTAGCCGGGGCCGTCGCCGGTCTTGCCGTGCAGCCCGAACGCGATGAGCGTGAAGACCACCACGACCACCACGGCGAGGACATAGGCGATGATCCGGGCCCGCTGCGGACGGGCGACGACGGGGGCCGATTGCACGCTGCTCACGGCCCCCAGTCTGCCACTACAACCGGCAGGCGTGGATTCCGGTCACCAGGATGGCCCGGGCGCCGATCGCGTAGAGCTCGTCCATGATCCGGTGGACCTCGGCCTGCGGGACCATCGCCTGCACGGCGAACCAGCCCTCGCGGTGCAGCTTGGAGATCGTCGGCGACTCGATGCCCGGGGTCAGCGCGACAGCGGCGTCGAGGCCGTCCTGCTGGACGTCGTAGGCGAGCATGACGTACTGCCGGGCCACCAGGACGCCCTGGAGGCGGCGGAGCAGCTGCGGTACACCCGCCGGAAGCTCGTCACCGGCCCGCCGGATGAGCAGCGCCGACGACTTCATGATCGGCTCGCCGAGCACGTCGAGCCCGGCCTGGCGCAGCGTCTTGCCGGTCTCGACCACGTCCGCGACGACGTCGGCGACGCCGAGGCGGATGGCGTTCTCCACGGCGCCGTCCAGCCGGATGATCGACGCCTGCACGCTGTGCTCGGCGAAGTAGCGCTCCATGACGCCCGGGAAGGCGGTGGCGACCCGAAGCCCCTCCAGGTCGGCCGGGCTGGTGCCCTTCAGCGAGCCCGGGACGGCGGCGAAGCGGATCGTGGCCCGGCCGAAGTTGAGGTCGAGCACCTCGACGGCCGGGCTACCGGCGTCGACGAGCAGGTCACGGCCGGTGATGCCGAGGTCCAGGTCGCCGGAGCCGACGTACGTGGCGATGTCGCGCGGGCGCAGGTAGAAGAACTCGACGCCGTTGGCCTCGTCGAGGCAGAGCAGATCCTTGGGGTCGGAGCGCTGGCGGTAGCCGGCCTCCTGGAGCATCTGGCTGGCGGGCAGGGCGAGGACGCCCTTGTTGGGCACGGCGATTCTCAGCATTGCGGGGTCTCCTGACGGGTGGCGGACGGTGCTCGCGGGCGGCGTCTACAGATGTCGGTAGACGTCGTCCAGCGACAGCCCGGTCGCCAGCATCAGGCACTGCACCTGGTACAGCAGCTGCGAAAGCTCTTCCGCGGTGCGCTGCGGCCCCTCGTGCTCGGCCGCCATCCAGCTCTCGGCGGCCTCCTCGACGACCTTCTTGCCGATGAAATGCACACCCTTCTCCAGCGCGGCGACGGTGCCGGATTCCGGGGTGCCGGCCGCGGCCTTGGCGCTCAGCTCGGCGAACAGCTCGTCGAAGGTCTTCACGGGGACGGATTCTCGCAGGCCCGCGCCCGGAAACGGAATCCGGTTACTGACAGGCGTGTCGCGCCTCACCCCACGGTGAAATCATGGTCGTCGATCCACTCCTCGGACCCGTCCTTCTCGGAAACCACAAACCCCTCGACGGTGTACCGCCCGGCCGGCAACGTCAGCTGGAGGCGCGCCTCGCCCAGGGCCGGCGCACCCGCGCTGAGCTGCACCGTGCGCTCGTCGACAAGCTCCCCGGCGGCGTTGCGGACCCGCAGGTCGAGGGTGCCCTCGACGACGACCCCGGCGAGGTACACCGTGAACGTCTTGCCCACCACGGCGCCCTCGTCGGGCTCGATGACCCACACCGGCCCCTGCAGCTCGGCCAGCAGGCCGGGCCGCATGACGCCGCCGGTGTCGACGGCGCCCCAGAGGCGGGGCTGCGCCCGGCCGTCGACCAGGAGGCGGATGCCGTCGGCGTGCTTGATCGAGGTGTACGTCGCCGCCGCGGCCACGGTGTAGAGCAGCTGCTGCACGGCCAGCTTCGGATCGTCGGGTTTCGCGCCGACGCCGCCGAGGTCCACGGTGACCTGGGCCTGGCTGATCGTGACCCGGTTGACCTTGACGGTGCCCGGCCACAGGCTGCGGTAGTCGGGGTCCTTGGCCCGGCCCAGCAGCGACAGCTCGACGGCGGCCTCGATGCGACCCTCGTCGGTCATCGCGGTGGCGGGGAGGAACTCGCGGTACAGGCGGCCGTGGTTCGTGAAGTAGGCCGGCAGGCTGATCGTCGCCGTCGTCGCGTTCAGGCTGGGCCGTGGCGAATGCCCGGCCCCGCCGGCGGCCGGCAGATTGTCCCGCGGCGCGCGGTTGACCTGCACGGCCACCACGCCGGCGGCGATCGCGGTGGCGACGGCGGCGACGGTGCCCACGATCGTCCACAGGCGGCCGGTCCACGCGCGGGCGGCGCGGGCCCGGATGCGCGGCAGGGCGTCGGGCGACGGCTCGACCTCGTCGGCCCGGGCCCGCAGCGCCTCCCGCAAGCGATCCTCAGGAGTCCGACCGGGCCTCACGACGTCACCTCCGCGCGCTCCGGCGCCGGCGCGAGGCCCGTCTCCCTGTGCTGGCTCACGATCACAGCGCCTCTTCCAGTGTCTTGCGCAGCGCCTGCATCCCGCGGGACACGTGGCTCTTGACGGCGCCGCGGCTGCAGCCCATCGCGTCGGCCATCTCGGCCTCGGTGAGCTCGGCGTAGTACCGCAGCACGATGGCCTCGCGCTGGCGGGTGGGCAGGCGCCGTACCGCCGCGAGCACTTCCCGGTGCCGCAGCAGGCTCAGCGCCCCCGTCTCGGCGCTGACCACCACCTGCGGCCCGTCCGGCCCCTTGGCCACGTGGCGCTCGACGACCCCGCGCTTGCGCAGCGCCGACCGGGCCCCGTTGAGCACGCTGGTCCGCAGATACGCGAGCGCTTTGTCCGCGTCGCGCAGGCGCCCCCACCTGCGGTGCAGCGCCACGTACGCGTCCTGGACCACGTCCTCGGCCACCGCCTCGTCGTGCAGCAGCAGCACCGCGAGCCGGACCAGCCCCCGGTAGTGGGCGGCGAACAGCGCCCCGATGGCGTCGTCGGCGCTCAGGTGGTGGAGGTCGTCCACCTCCGCGCCGCGCGCCGAATCGCCGGGGGTCGCTGCCTGCACGGGCCCACGGTGCCATGCCGCGGCCGCGGTTTCGGCTGTCACGCCCAGACGACGCGCGGGTCCGCCCATCGGTTTACCGGGCCGATCACGTGGTTACCCTGTCGGGCGTGACGACTTTCACCGACGAAGAGTGGGGCCTGCTCGTCGGCCTCCCCCAGTCCGTCCTGATCGCAGCCTCTCAGGCCGAGCACGACAGCGCCCGGCGCACCCGTGAGGAGTGGGCGGCGGGCATGACCGCCATCGCCGACGGCCGCGGCTCGTCGAGCGAGCTCGTGATGTCGGTGGCGTCCGAGGTGGTGGCCCGTCAGGGTGACATCACCGAGGGCGAGGAGCCGCCGATCATCGAGTTCCCGGACCGCGACGCCGGCCTGGCCGACGTCATCTCCCGCGCCGGCGCCGCCCACGAGCTCCTGGCGGCCAAGGCGGAACCGGCCGACGCCGAGGCGTACCGCTACTGGGTCGTCACCCTGGCCGACACGGTCGTGGGCGCGGCCAGCAGCGGCGGTGTCCTCGGCATCGGCGGCGAGCAGGTCACCCCCGCGGAGCGCTCGTTCCGCGACCAGCTGGCCGCCGCGCTCGAGGTGTAGATCAGGACTTCGCGACGAGGCGGAGGGCCACAGCGGCGTCGAGGGCGGCCAGGGTCGCCCCGTAGCCCTTGTCCTCCGCCGAGTCCGGGAACCCGGCCCGGGCCCGGGCCTGGTCGAACGACTCGACCGTGAGCACCCCGTGGGCGACAGGCGTGTTCTCGTCGAGCGCCACCCGGGTGAGGCCGTCGGTCACCGACTGGCAGACGTAGTCGAAGTGGGCCGTGTCGCCGCGGATGACGACGCCCAGGGCCACGACCGCGTCGAATCGGTGGGCCAGAGCCTGCGCCAGGACCGGCAGCTCGACCGCCCCGTCCACCCGGGCCACCGTGATGTGGTCGACGTTCGACGCCTCGCCGGCCTCGATCGCCCGGTTGAGCATGTGGTCAACCAGCTCGGCGTGCCACCGCGTGGCCACGATGCCGAGCGTCAAACCCGTGCCGTCCACCCGTTGCAGTACGGGCGCCCCGATACCTGCCATTACGCCAGTCCCTCCGCAACCTCGTCGAGCTCGTCCAGCAGGTGCCCCATCCGGTCCCGCTTGGTGCGCAGGTAGCGCACGTTCTCGGGGTGCGGCCGGGTCGGCAGGGGCACGCGACCCAGTACGGACAGACCGTACCCTTCCAGACCGGCATGTTTGGCCGGATTGTTCGTCAGCAGCCGCATGGTTTTGATACCGAGGTCGACCAGGATCTGAGCGCCGGTCCCGTACTCCCGGGCGTCCGCGGGCAGCCCGAGGTCGAGATTGGCGTCGAGGGTGTCGCGGCCGAGGTCCTGCAGTTGGTACGCCTGCAACTTGTGCATCAGCCCGATGCCCCGGCCCTCGTGGCCGCGCATGTAGAGCACGACCCCGCGACCCTCGGCGGCGACCATCTTCATGGACGCCTCCAGCTGCGGGCCGCAGTCGCAGCGCACCGAGCTGAACACGTCGCCGGTCAGGCACTCGGAGTGCACGCGCACGAGGACGTCCTCGCCGTCGCCGAGGTCGCCGTAGACCAGGGCGATGTGCTCGCCGGTGCCGTACTTCTGCGTGTACCCGACCGCCTGGAACACCCCGTGCTCGGTGGGCAGCCGCGTCTGCGCGACCCGGTCGATCTGCTCCTCGGTGTGGCGCCGGTGGGCGATGAGGTCGGCGATGCTGATCAGCGCCAGGTCGTGCTCCTCGGCAAACTTGCGCAGGTCGGGCAGGCGCATCATGGTGCCGTCGTCGTTGACCATCTCGCAGAGCACGCCGGCGGGGCGCAGGCCGGCCATGACGGCCAGGTCGATGGCGGCCTCGGTGTGCCCGGCCCGGCGCAGGACCCCGCCGTCCTTGGCCCGCAGCGGCACGATGTGCCCGGGCCGGGACAGGTCCTCGGGGCCGGTCTCGGCCGAGGCGAGCAGCCGGATGGTGCGGGCCCGGTCGGCGGCCGAGATGCCGGTGGTGCCGCCGAAGCGCGCGTCGACGGTCACGGTGTAGGCGGTCCCGCGCCGGTCCTGGTTGGTGCGGTACATCGGCGGGAGGTCGAGCCGGTCGGCCTCGGCCTCGGTGATCGGCACGCAGATGTAGCCGGAGGTGTAGCGCACCATGAACGCGACGAGCTCCGGCGTGGCGAACTCGGCCGCGAAGATCAGATCGCCCTCGTTCTCGCGGTCCTCGTCGTCGACAACGATGACCGGCCGCCCAGCCGCGATGTCCTTGACGGCCCGCTCGATCGGGTCGAGATCGGTGATCGGCCCGTTCGCGGCACCGCCGCCGCTTCGCTCCGGCGCCACCGTGAGGCGGGGTGCGCCCGGCGCCTCCCGATGAGCGCCATCTCCGCTCCGCTTCGAGGCGCTCATGACTGCGACGCTTTCCCGAGCAGCTTCTCCACGTACTTCGCCATGATGTCGACCTCCAGGTTGACGCGCTCGCCGACGCCCTTGGCGCCGAGCGTGGTGAGCTTGAGCGTGGTCGGGATCAGGCCGACCGAGAACGTGTCGCCGGTGACGGCCATGACGGTCAGCGAGATGCCGTCGACGGTGATGGAGCCCTTCTCCACGACGTAGCGCCCCAGCCCCTCCGGCAGCGCGAACGTCACCGTCTCCCACTGGTCGCCGGCCTCGCGCCCGATGATCTCGCCGACCCCGTCGACGTGCCCCTGCACGATGTGCCCGCCGAGCCGGGTGGCGACCGTCGCGGCCCGCTCCAGGTTGACCGCGGAGCCCGCCCGCAGCGCCCCGAGCGTCGAGCGGGTGAGCGTCTCGCCCATGACGTCGGCGGTGAACACTCCATCGGCGTTGTCGACGACGGTGAGGCAGACCCCGTTGACGGAGATCGAGTCCCCGTGGGCGGCGTCGCCCGTCACTGTCGCACCGCGGATCGACAGCCGGGCGGAGTCCCCCAGCGTATCGATCCCGACGACCGTCCCGAGCTCTTCGATGATGCCGGTGAACACTGCTCACGCACCTTTCACTGTTGCCGTCAGGCGCACATCGGGCCCGATCATGGCGAGGTCGACAACGTCGAGCGTCAATGCCTCGGCGATGCTGGATATTCCGGCGGGGCCCAGGGCGGCCGGCCCGGCCCCGAGCAGCTTGGGCGCGAGGTAGGCGACCACCCGGTCGACGAGCCCCCCGGCCAGGAACGCTCCCGCGAGCGTCGGCCCGCCTTCGAGCAGCGCAACCCGCACGCCGCGCGCATAGAGCTCGCGGAGCATGGCCGCCAGGTCCACCGTCCGGCCCGCTCCCGGCTCGACGAGCCAGGTCGGGGCCGAAGCGTCAAAGACCTTCGATCCGGCGGCGGTATCCCGGGCGCCCGCGACGACCACGCGAAGCGGCTGCCGGGCGGCGAGCTCGCCGAGTGGGGAACGCACCGTGAGCTGCGGATCGTCGGCCCGGACGGTGCCGGCGCCGGCGATGATCGCATCGACCTGCCCGCGCAGGCGGTGCACGTCCGCCCGGGCCGCCGGCGACGTGATCCACTTACTGGTCCCGTCAGCGGCGGCCGACCGCCCGTCGAGCGTGGCCGCGAACTTCCAGATCACGTAAGGAGTGCCGCGGGACACGGCGGTGAGCCAGCCCTCCATGGCTTCCCGGGCGGCCTCCTGCAGTGTCACCCCGAACTCCACGGCGACACCGGCGGCGCGCAGCGTCTCGGCTCCGCCCGCGGCCAGCGGGTTGGGGTCGGCGACGGCCACGACGACCCGGGCGACGCCCGCCGCGACGAGGGCCTTGGAGCACGGTCCGGTCCGGCCGGTGTGGTCACACGGTTCGAGCGTCACGTACGCGGTGGCGCCCCGAGCCCGCTCCCCCGCCATCTGCAGCGCCCTGACCTCGGCGTGCGGCCCTCCGACGGGCGCCGTGCGCCCCTCACCGGCGACGGTGCCGTCGGCCGCCACGATCACGCAGCCGACGTTGGGGTTGGGGCTGGTCTCGCCGAGGCTCAGGCGCGCGAGCTCGATGGCGCGTCGCATGAACGTCTCGTCGTCAGCCATGGCCCTCTCCCGCGTGGTCAGTGATCACACGCGGGGGGACGCCGACGGATCCCGGCACTGCGGCCAGGGAGCATACAGCGACCCACCGAAACCCGCCCAAAAAGGACAGACTCCGGATCCCGCGCGCTGAACTCCCATCCGGACTTTGACCGTCGGCCCTGGACTCACACCAGGTCCACCGGCCGATGGCTTCGACCGGGTCGCGGGCTTCCGTCCCTCTCGGAACGGTTACCGCCGGTTCGGAATTTCACCGAGCCCCGCCAGCGCGTGGTGGGTACGTAACCCGAGTCTTGCACAGATTCCGCGGTCCTTACCGTCCTGCGTTTCGGGAGATGTGTCACAGCCCCGCTTCAGACCGCCCCAAGCCCGCGACGGCCGCCCAGGGCTCACCCTGCCCGACGCCTACCGTGCGGCACCGGCCGCCGGATGACCGCATGGGCGGCCCGGCGTCAGCCGGAGCCGCCCATGCGCGGGCAACGGACCGCCTACGGCACGGTGGTCGGCAGGGTCAGCGGGCCCGTCGGCAGCGGGAAGCGGGTCGGCCAGGAGGTCGGCAGGATCGTCGGCCACAGGGTGAGCGTCGGGCGCCCCGTGGGCCGGGTGCCGGTCGGCGTCGGGCGGACCGTGTGGGTGCGGGTCGGCGTGGCCGTCGGGGTGGCCGTCGGCGTGTGGCGCGGGCGGGTGGTCGGCCAGGCCGTCGGGTGGGTCGTCGGGCGATGCGTCGGGCGGTCCGTCGGCCACGGGTCCGGACGGCCGGTCCAGGTCGGCCACGGGTTGGGCCCGTGGGTCCAGGTCGGGCCGGGATCGGGGGTCGGGAAGTCGTTGCTGTTGCCGGTGCCGCAGGACAGGTTCTTCACGTTCGTCGCGGCCATCGCCAGGTGTTTGCGCAGCGTCGGCAGCGTGTCCCGGGCGAACGAGCGCAGCTTCGAGTTCTGGCCGTCGGCCGCCTCGCGCTCGAACAGGCCGACGTCGGCGCCATGGTCGGCGTACATGGTGGGCGCGTACGAGCAGTCGAACGCCGAGCCGGACAGCCCCGACCAGATGCCGATGATGGCGCGCTGGACGCTGTCGGGCTTGTCCGGGGCGGTCAGGCCGAGGTCCTCGGCCAGGGTGGCCAGCCGGTCGCCGGCTTTCGTATGGTCGGTGACCATTTGCCGGCCGAACGACCGTAGGGCGGAGTTCGTGGCCTGGTCGGCCGCGACCTTCCCGCCCGCTACCTCATAGGCGCTGCCGTGCCCGGCGGCGTCGACGAACATCTTGTCCATCGACGACAGATCCTTCGCGGCGGCCTGGGCCGGCGCGGGTGCCACAGCGGCGGCGAGCACGGCCGCCGCAGCGGCGGCGACTTTGATACTGAACAGGACGCGCATGGCGCCCTCCAATCGTGGAGACAGAGCGTACGTCGCCACTCTCAGTAATCAAGCCGCCACAAATCTTCGATTCCCCCGAAGTTGCACCCCGCTGGCAACCGCCGCCGCCGTGACGGGCCGGGCGCCGCCGGCCCCGACGGCACCGGGCGTCTAGAGGTCGACGGTGCTGCGGCGGTCGACGGCCACGTAGTTGCCGTTGTGCTTCTTCGCGACCTTCTTCATCTCCGTGGCGATGGCAATGATCTCGCGCGGGTCGGCGAAGCCGCTGTCCTGGGTCACCACGGCCACGCCGATCGAGAGGGTCACCAGGTTGGGGTGCTGGACCTCGCCGGTGCGGGAGACGACCTCGATGTAGCCGCGCTCGGCGTCGATCGGGTCGTAGAGGGCGTCCGCGGCCGCGCTGTAGGCGAGAATGGCGTTGGTGGTGAGGTCCTTCAGCTGCTCCGGGGCGCAGACCAGGAGGAAGTCGTCGCCGCCGATGTGGCCCAGGAAGGCCGGGGGCAGGCCGACGTCGACAACGGCCCGGTGCAGGGCGCGGGCCAGGGCGATGATGAACTCGTCGCCGCGCTGGAAGCCGTAGACATCGTTGACCGGCTTGAAGCGGTCGATGTCGACGTGGGACACGGCGAAGTCGGTGCCGGCCCGGGCCCGGTCGGTGATCTCGCGCAGGATGCGGGTGTTGCCGGGGAGGCCGGTGAGCGGGGAGACCTCGCGGTTCTCCTGGTTGCGGCGCAGCGTGGAGCGCACCCGCCAGACCAGCTCCATCGTGTCGAACGGCTTGACCAGGTAGTCGTCGGCGCCGGCCTGCAGGCCGATGACCTTGTCCGCGGTCTGGCCGCGGGCGGTGAGCAGGATGACCGGCATCGAGGCGGTCATCGGGTCGGCCCGCAGGCGGCGGGTCAGCTCCAGGCCGTCGAGCTGCGGCATCATCCAGTCGACGACGGCCAGCGCGGGCTTGTACTCCTGGATCATGGCGAGCGCGGTGGCACCGTCGTTGGCCACCATCACCTCGAACCCTTCCAGGTCGAGGTTCACCTTGATGAACCGGGCGATGTCGTTGTCGTCGTCGACCACCAGGATCAGGTCGCGTTCGCCCACCACAGTCCCGTCCGAAGAGTCCGAAGAGCCGGAAAAAACCTACGACGCCAGAGCCCGGAGCTTGCGTACGGCCGCGGCCGGGTCGTCCGCGCCGTACACCGCGGTGCCGGCGACGAACGTGTCGGCCCCGGCCTCGGCACAGGCCGCGATCGTATCTTCGGCCACACCGCCGTCGACTTCAATGCGCAATTCCAGGTGACCGGTGTCAATGTGGCGACGGGCGGTGCGGACCTTGTCCAGCAGCTCGGGCAGGAACGCCTGGCCGCCGAAGCCGGCCTTGATGGTCATGATGAGCAGCAGGTCGAAGTGGGGCAGCAGCTCGAGGTACCCCTCCACCGGCGTGTCGCGATCGATGGCCAGCCCGGCCCGGCTCCCGGCCGAGCGCAGATCCTTCGCGATGGCGGCGGGGTCCGCGGCGGCCTCGGCGTGGAACGTCACGTTGTAGGCCCCGGCCTCGGCGTAGCCGGTCGCCCACCGGGCCGGGTCCGCGATCATGAGGTGGCAGTCGAACGGGAGCGTCGTCGCCTTGCGCAGGCTCTGCACCACCGGCAGCCCGATCGTCAGGTTGGGCACGAAGTGGTAGTCCATGACGTCCACGTGCAGCCAGTCCGCGGCCCCTTCGACGGCCCGGGCCGAGTCGGCGAGCCGGGCGAAGTCCGCGGCGAGGATCGAGGGCGCAATCAGCACGTTGTCCGGCACAGCGTGATGGTAGCGGCAATCGCCGGGCCGCAGGCCGCGTAGCTCCGCTTCGCACGGGCCGGCAGCACCCCGCGGTCCCGGGCCGCACCGGCTACACGGAAGATCACCGGGGAGTTGCGGCCTGGGCGCCGTCCACGGCTGCCAGAATGTCGGCCATGGATGTCGTCGAGGCGATCGTCGCCGATCACGTGCGGTTCGAGTCCCTCCTGCGCGTGCTGCGGGCCCGCGACACCGACGCCGAGGCGGTGCGGACCCGCCGCCGGCAGGCCCGCACCGAGCTGGCCCACCTGCTCGTCGGGCACGCGCAGGCCGAGGAGTCGCAGGTGTACCCCAAGGTCCGCGAGCTCGCGGGCGGCGGCGACCACGTCGCGCACGGCGCCGACGAGCACGTCGACGGCCACCGCAGGCTGCTCGCGCTGCTCGACGTCGAGGACGTGCTGGCGCCCGCGTTCGACCGGGCCGTGGGCAAGCTGGCCAACTCCCTCGCCCACCACCTCGACGAGGAGGAGCGGACGCTGCTCAACGACGCCCGGCTCCAGCTCGACCCGGCCACCCGCGCGGCCCTCGGCGTCGCCTGGACCGCCGAGCGCGACCGGCTCATCGCCGCGGGCTGCGGCGCTCGCGAGAAGGTCGCCGCCCTCATCCCCGACGCGAGGCCGCCCCACCAGCGCGACCCGCTGCACCACGACGCTCTGGGCTAGCCCGGACCGCGCCGCAGCAGCGCGATGAACATGGCGTCGGTCCCGTGGCGGTGCGGCCACAGCTGCACCGTCGGGCCCGTCCCCGTCTCGGGCAGCGACGGCGGCAGATACGGCCGGGCGTCGACGAGGTCGACCTCGATCGACGAGCGGCGGGCCGCCTCCGTCACCGAGACCTCCGTCTCCGCCTGGTGCGGCGAGCACGTGACGTAGGCCACGACGCCGCCCGGGCGGACCGCGCGGAACGCCGCCTGGAGCAGCTCGCGCTGCAGCTTCGTCAGCGGCGGTAGATCCGACGGCTGCCGGCGCCAGCGGGCCTCGGGGCGACGGCGCAGGGCGCCCAGACCCGTGCAGGGCGCGTCGACCAGGACCCGGTCGAAGACGCCCTCGGGCAGGTCGGGGTCCTTGCCGACGTCGCGGCCGTCGGCGTTGATCGTGTACACCGGCAGCCCGTCGGTGGCCTTGGCCACGAGCGCCGCCCGGTGGTGGGTCACCTCGACGGCCGTGAGGTGGGCGCCGCGCTGCGCCGCCAGCGCGCCGAGCAGCCCGGCCTTGCCGCCGGGGCCGGCGCAGAGATCCAGCCAGCGCTCGTCGGGGCCGGTGATGGCGGCCTGCGCGAGCACTTCTGCGACAAGCTGGCTGCCCTCGTCCTGGACGTGCGCGCGGCCGTCGCGGATCGCCGGGATCGCGGCCGGGTCGCCACCGCCGGCCAGGACCACCGCGAACGGCGAGTAGCGGCCCGCGGTGGCCCCCCGCAGGGATGCGGCCAGGTCGTCGCGGCCGATCAGGCCGGGGCGGGCGCAGAGATGCACCGGCGGTGGGAGGTTGTCCGCGTCGAGCGCCAGTTCGGCCTCGTCGAGCGAGCCAAGGGCGTCGGCGAACGCGTTCACCACCCACGCCGGGTGGGCGTGGACAAGCGCGGCCCGGGCCACCGGGTCGGCCGGGGCGAGCCGCTCCAGCCACGCTGCCCGGTCGGACTCGGCCACCCGGCGCAGGACCGCGTTGGCGAACCCGGCCGCGCCCGGCACCAGCGAGCGGACCAGGTCGACGGTGGTGGCCACGGCGGCGTGGGCGCCGACGCGCATGTGCAGCAGCTGGTAGGCGCCGATGCGCAGCGCGTCGCGGACCGGCGGGTCGATGCGCTCGACCGCGCGGTCGGCCGCGGCGGCGATGATCGCGTCGAGGGTGCCGGTCTGGCGCAGCGAGCCGTACGTCAGCTCCGTCGCGAACGCCGCGTCGCGCCCCGTCACCCCGGTTTCCCGCAGCAGGCCGGGGAGCACCAGGTTGGCGTAGGCGTCGTCGCGGTGCACGGCCGCGACCGCCTCGTACGCGGCCTCGCGGGCCGGGTCGATGGCGGGCCGCCCGCCGCGTGGGGGCCGGTTGAGCCGATCGTCGCGCCCACCGGCCGGCCGCTGTCCCGGGCCGCGCCGCGGTATCGGGCGGGTCAAGAGACGAGCTCCCCGGACTCGACCCGGGCTCCGCGCGCCCATGCATCGGCCGGCATGGCCTTCTTACCGGGCGCGGTCACGGTGCCGAGCACGACAGGCACGGTACCCGTCCCGACGAGCACCCGGTTGCGCTCCACGACGACCGCACCCGGCCCCGGCGCGGGCGGCCCACCGGTGATCACCGTCGCCGCGGTCAGCGGCGTGACCGGCCCCAGCTTGAGCCGCTCACCGCGGAACGTCGTCCACGGCCCCGGCGCCGGCGTGCACGCGCGGACCCGCCGGTCGACCGCGAACGCGGGATCGGACCAGCGCACCTGGGCGTCCTCGACCGTGAGCTTCGGAGCTGTCGATATGCCTTCCTTCGGCTGCGGTACCGCCGTCAGCGCCCCGCTCGCGATCCCGTCCAGGACCCGCACGAGCAGCTCCGCGCCCGCCGTGGACAGCCGGTCGAGCAGGTCGCCGGAGGTGTCGCGCGGCCCGATGGGCTCGGTGAGCGTCCCGAACACGGGGCCCGTGTCCAGGCCCTCCTCGAGCAGGAACACGCTCGCCCCGGTGATCTCGTCGCCGTGCAGCACCGAATGCTGCACCGGTGCCGCCCCGCGCCAGGCCGGCAGCAGCGAGAAGTGCAGGTTGACCCAGCCGAACCGCGGGATGTCGAGCGCCGGACGCGGGACCAGCGCCCCGTACGCCACCACCGGCGCGCAGTCCGGCTCCAGCGCCCGCAGCCGCTCCTGGAACTCCGGCTCGCGCGGCTTCGCCGGCGTCAGCACGGGAATCCCGCGCTCCTGCGCCCAGGCGCTGACCGGCGACGGCACCAGCTGCCGGCCCCGCCCCGCGGGGGCATCGGGGCGGGTGACGACCGCCACGAGCTCGTGCTCGGAGGCGGCGATGGCATCGAGGGCGGGCAGCGCCACGGCCGGCGTCCCCGCGAAGACGAGCCTCACCGGATGCCGAACAGGCCGTGCGGGCTCGCCTTGACCACCGGCGGCGTCTCGGGGTTGTACCACTCCGCCGCCCGGATCTCCTTCATCGCCTGCTTGCGCCGCTCGGAGTCGAGCCGGTCCACGAACAGGACCCCGTCGAGGTGATCCGTCTCGTGCTGGGCGCACCGGGCCATCAGCCCGGTCCCGACGATCTGGATCGCCTCGCCGTGCTGATCGAACCCCTTGGCGATGACGTTCTGCCGGCGTTTCGTGTCGACGTAGACCCCGGGGATCGACAGGCACCCCTCGGGGCCGTCCTGCTCCTCCTCGTCGGGGAACTCGAGCACCGGGTTCACCAGGTGCCCGACCACGTCGTCGACGTCGAACGTGAACACCCGCAGCCCGACGCCGATCTGCGGCGCCGCCAGCCCGGTCCCGTTCTGCTGGTGCATGGTCTCCAGCAGATCCCCGACCAGCTTGCGCAGCTCCTTGTCGAAGTCGACAACCGGGTCGGCAGCGGTGCGCAACACCGGATCGCCGAACAGACGGACGGACTGGACGGTCAAGCGGCACCTCGGCAAGGAAGATCGGCTGAAATCGGCAGCTCAAAGTCTAAGCTAGCGTTGGAGCGTGTCCGAAACGCCTCGCGTCTCTCTGCGGTCACTACTGCCCTACCTCCGCGATCACCGGGCCACCCTCGCCCTCGTCGGTGTCCTCTCCCTCTTCGGCGCGGTCACCACGCTCGCCCAGCCGCTGCTCACCCGGCAGGTCCTCGACGGGCTGCAGGCGTCGCAGAAGATCGCCGGCACCGTCGCCCTGCTGGTCATCGTGCTGGCGGCGGTCGCCGTGCTCAACGCGGTCCGGGACTACCTGCTCCAGCGCACCGCCGAAGGCCTCGTCCTCGGCTCGCGGCGGCGGCTGACCCGGCACCTGCTGCGGCTGCCGATCAGCGAATACGACAGGCGGCGGACCGGTGACCTGCTCTCGCGGGTCGGGGCCGACACCACGCTGCTGCGGGCCGTCGTCACGTCCGGGCTGTTCGAGACCGTCACCGGGGCGGTCATGGTGGTCGGGGCGACGGTGGCGATGCTGCTGCTCGACTGGGTGCTGTTCCTCACCGCCGCGCTCGGGCTCGCGCTGGGGCTCTCGATCGCCCTCGTCTTCTCCCGGCGGGTTCGGCCCGCCTCGGAGGAGGCCCAGGCCCGCATCGGTGAGATGACGAGCGCTGTCGAGCGGGCGCTGTCGGCTGCCCGGACCATCCGGGCCAGCAACGCCGAGGACCGCGAGATCGCGACCGTCGAGTCGAGTGCCGAGGAGGCGTACCGGGCCGGCGTCCGCATCGCCCGGCTCCAGGCGATGATCGGGCCGGCCAGCATCGCGGCGATCCAGGGTGCCTTCCTGCTGCTGCTCGGCGTCGGCGGGGCGCGGGTGGCGGCCGGCACGATCTCCGTCGGCGACCTGGTGGCCTTCGTCCTTTACCTGTTCTTCCTGGTCATGCCGCTGGGGCAGGCCCTGCACGCGTACACCCAGCTCCAGACCGGGCTCGGGGCGCTGCAGCGGATGGAGGACATCCTGGCGGTACCCCTCGAGGCCGACGCCGGCACCGCGACGCCCGCGAGCACGCCGGCGGCGGTGGTGTTCGAGCGCGTCACATTCGGCTACGACCGGAGCCCGATCGTGACCGACGTCTCATTCACTGTCGCCTACGGCACCCGCACCGCCCTGGTCGGCCCGTCCGGTGCCGGCAAGTCGACGCTGCTGCAGCTGGTCGAGCGCTTCTACGACGTCACCGCGGGCACGATCCGGGTGGCCGGGGCCGACGTGCGCGAGCTGCCCCGGCAGGTGCTGCGGGCCCAGCTCGGCTACGTCGAGCAGGAGGCACCGGTGCTGGCCGGCACGCTGCGGGAGAATCTGCGCCTGACCGTGCCGGCGGCGACCGAGGCGCAGATGCTGCAGGTCCTCGCGGCGGTGAACCTGACGGAGATCGTCAGCCGCACCCCGGAGGGGCTCGACGCCCAGGTGGGCGAGGGCGGCGTGCTGCTGTCGGGCGGTGAGCGGCAGCGGCTGGCCATCGCCCGGACCCTGCTGGCGGCGCCCCCGATCCTGCTGCTGGACGAGCCGACGTCGAACCTCGACGCGCGCAACGAGGTGGCCCTGCGCGAGGCGATCGACATGGTGGCCCGCGACCGGACGATGATCGTTGTCGCGCACCGCCTCTCGACGGTGGTCGACGCGGACCAGATCGTGGTGATGGACGGCGGCCGGGTCGCCGCGGTGGGCCGGCACGAGGAGCTCCTGGAGATCAGCCCGCTCTACCGCGAGCTCGCCACCAACCAGCTCCTCGTGGCGCCGTGAGCGGTAACGAGCGAAGCGAGTTGGCCGCTCACCAAGCAGCACAGTTCGGCGCCGGCGCCGGAGCCTGCGGAGGCGCCGTGAGCGGTAACGAGCGAAGCGAGTTGGCCGCTCACCAAGCAGCACAGTTCGGCGCCGGCGCCGGAGCCTGCGGAGGCGCCGTGAGCGGTAATGAGCGAAGCGAGTTGGCCGCTCACCAAGCAGCACAGTGTGGTGGCGGTGCCGGAGCCTGCGGAGGCGCCGTCGGTAAGGAGCGAAGCGAGTTGGCCGCTCACCATCAGCACAGTTCGGCGGCGGCGCCGGAGCCTGCGGAGGCGCCGGCATGAGCGCGCCCGCGTGGGTGGTGGCCGGGCCGCCCGGGGCCGGCAAGTCGACGGTGGCCAACCTGCTGCTGCGGCTGCTCTCCCCCACTCCGGCGCTGCTGGACAAGGACACCGTCTACGGCGACTTCGTGGCGGCCACGCTGGAGGCGGCCGGGCGCCCGGCCGGCGAGCGCGAGGGGCCCTGGTACGACGCGAACATCAAGGTGCACGAGTACGCCGGGCTGGCCGCGACCGCCCGGGAGATCCGCGGCCACGGCTGCCCGGTCCTGCTCTCGGGGCCGTTCACCGGCCAGATCCGCGACCCGGTGCGCTGGGCCGCGTTCGTCTCGGCGCTGGGTGGCGACCCCGTGACGCTCGTCTGGGTCCGCTCCGACCCGCAGACCCTGCGGCAGCGGCTGCTGGAGCGCGGCTCGCACCGCGACGGGCAGAAGCTGGCCCGCTGGCCGGAGTTCCTGGCCGCGATCCCGCCCGGCCGCGCACCGGCCGTGCCGCACGTCGAGGTCGACAACCGGGCCGGCGCGCCGCCGCTGCTACAGCAGATCGAGCGGATCCACCTGAATCTTGACCGGATCGGCGGCCTTCCGGACTGAGCGGGCCCCGGCCGCCGCCTTCAGCGCCAGCGCGAGCGCCTTGCCGGCCGAGCGCGTGGTGCGCACCAGCATCCGCTCCTGACCCTCGGCCGCCGGGACCGGGCCGAGCACCTCGGCGCCCGGGGGCAGCTCGGCCAGCGCCAGCAGCTCGGCCACGGCCGCCGGCGGCCCGGTCAGCGCGGCCATCCGCGCGGCCGGCGGGAAGCCGAGCTCGCGGCGCTCCGCCAGTTCGCGGGCGGCGAGCCAGGCCGGGTCGAAGCGCAGCAGCGCCTGCACCGCCACCAGCCCCCCGTCGGCGACCACGACGACCGGCGCGCCCGGGCGCGCGAGCGCGGCGGCGGCGAACCACCGGCGCAGCGCCTCCTCGGTGCCCCGCAGGTCGGCCCGGGTCAGGAACGCCCACGCGTCAAGCAGCAGCACCGCACCGAAGCCGCCGTCGGCGAGCGGTTCGGCGCCGGGCGTGGAGACGACGAGCATGGCCTCGTGCGGCACTGACGTGAGGATGCCGTCGCGGCCCGAGGTGCGCACGGGCGTGTCCGGGAAGGCGCGGGCCAGCTCCTCCGCGGTCCGGCGGGCCCCGATGACGGCCGCCCGCAGCCGCCGGCTGCCGCACTCGGGGCAGGCGTGGTCCGCCGCGGGCCGCCCGCACCAGCGGCAGAACGGCACACCGTCGGCGGCCGGGAGGGCCAGCGGGCCCGAACACACCACACACCGGGCCGGCGTGAAGCAGTCGGCGCAGGAGACGGCCGGCAGGTAACCGCGCCGCGGGACCTGGATCAGCACCGGGGCGCCGCCGCTCAACGCCTCGCGGGCCGCTCGCCACGCGATAGTGGGGAGCCGGGCCGCGGCCGCCTGCGGGTCACGGGCGCGCTCGTGCTCGCCGACGGTGAGGACCCGGGGCATCAGGCGGCGCAGCTCGTCCCGGGCCGCGCTGACGTCGATGGCCCAGCCCGTTTCGACAAGCTGCTGGGCTTCGGCGGTACGTCCGAACCCCCCGACGATCGCCGCGCAGCGCTCCTGCTCGGCCCGGGCGAGCAGCACCTGGCGGGCGTGCGGATACGGTGCCCGCTGGTCGCTGTGCAGGTCGTCGCCGTCGTCCCAGATGGCGACGAGGCCGAGGCCGGCGACCGGGGCGAACGCGGCCGCGCGGGTGCCGATCACGATGCGGGCGCTCCCGCGGGCGACGGCCAGGAAGCGGCGATAGCGCTCGGCCGGCCCGATTGCGGCCGACAGGGCGACGTGGTGGCCGGGGCCGCCCAGGACCGCCAGCAGTGCGGCGTCCAGCCGGTCGAGGTCGCGGGCGTCGGCCACCACGATCAGGGCCCCGCGGCCGGCGGCGAGGGTTGTCGCGGCCGCCTCGGCCAGCCGGGCCGGCCAGTCCTCGCCGGGCAGGGCGGTCCAGACGGCGCGCGGGGCGCGGTCGTCGGCGAGCGCGCGCAGCAGCGCGGCGCCGGCGGTGTAGCGCGACCAGGGCTCTCCCGCGACGGCCCCGGTGAACGGCGGTGGCGGCTCGGCCGGGGGGGCCGACTCGACCTTCGCCTGGCGCGGCGGGATGGCCAGGCGCAGCACGTCGGAGAGGGTGCCGGCGTAGCGGTCGGCGACCTCGCGGGCCAGCCGGGCGACCTCGGGCGTGAGGACGCGCTCGGGTGAGATCACCCGGTCCAGGAACGAGAGCCGGCCCTCGTGCTCGCTGCCGGCCGCCCGCTCCAGGACAAAGCCGTCGACGAGCTGGCCGGAGAAGCGGACCTTGACGCGTGTGCCGGGCCGGGCGCTGTCGGCGGCGTCGATCGGCACCAGGTAGTCGAAGGGGCGGTCGAGATGCGGCAGCGGGCTGTCGACGCACACGCGGGCGATCGGCAAATCGTCGGTGGCGCGTTTCGGCGGGGCCGCCTTGCGGGCCGCGCGGGCCTTGCCGCCGGCATTTCCGGCAATGCGCTCGGCGGCGGCGCGCGGCTTTAGTGCCGACTCCGGGAAGAGTCCCGGTTCAATAGGCTCGGATCGATCGGTTGAGCGCACGACTTCTGGGCGTGAAGGTGAATGAATAGACTCGGGTGGATTGCCGCCAGGTGGCGGAAATGACGAAGGCCGATCAATCCGGGATCCGGGCTGATCGGCCAACGTCAGAAAACGTTTCGAAAATGCGTCAGGCGCCGGCGGCGGACTTGAGCTCGGCCGTGCGGGAGGCCTGCTCCCACGTGAAGCCGGGCAGTTCGCGGCCGAAGTGACCGTAGGCCGCCGTCTGCTGGTAGACCGGCTTGAGCAGGTCGAGGTCGCGGATGATGGCGGCCGGGCGCAGGTCGAAGACCTCGTTGATGGCCTTCTCGATCCGCTCGACCGGCACGACCTCGGTGCCGAAGGTCTCGACGAACAGCGACACCGGGTGGGCCTTGCCGATCGCGTAGGCGACCTGCACCTCGCAGCGCTCGGCCAGGCCGGCGGCGACGACGTTCTTGGCCACCCAGCGCGTCGCGTAGGCGGCCGAGCGGTCGACCTTCGACGGGTCCTTGCCGGAGAACGCACCGCCGCCGTGGCGGGCGTAGCCGCCGTAGGTGTCGACGATGATCTTGCGGCCGGTCAGGCCGGCGTCGCCCATCGGGCCGCCGATCTCGAAGCGGCCGGTCGGGTTGACCAGCAGCCGGTAGCCCTCGGTGTCCAGGCCCAGGCCCTCCAGCTCGGGGGCGATGACGTGCTCGCGCACGTCCGGGGTGAGCAGCGAGTCGAGCGAGATGTCGGGGGCGTGCTGGCTGGACACCACCACGGTGTGCAGGCGGACCGGCTTGAGCCCGTCGTACTCGATGGTGACCTGGGTCTTGCCGTCCGGGCGCAGGTAGGGGATCGTGCCGTCCTTGCGCACCGCGGAGAGCCGCCGGGCCAGGCGGTGGGCCAGGGCGATCGGCAGCGGCATGAGCTCAGGCGTCTCGCTGCACGCGAAGCCGAACATCATGCCCTGGTCGCCGGCGCCCTGCAGGTCGAGCGAGTCACCGCCGGCGCCCTCGCGCACCTCGATCGCCGAGTCGACACCCTGGGCGATGTCCGGCGACTGCGCGCCGATCGACACGCTCACGCCGCACGAGGCGCCGTCGAAGCCCTTCTTGGACGAGTCGTAGCCGATGCCCAGGATCGTCTCGCGGACGATCTTGGCGATGTCGGCGTAGGCGCTGGTGGTCACCTCGCCGGCGACGTGCACCTGGCCAGTGGTGATGAGCGTCTCGACGGCCACGCGGCTGCGCGCGTCCTGGGTGAGAAGCGCATCGAGAACGCCGTCACTGATCTGATCGGCGATCTTGTCGGGGTGGCCTTCAGTGACCGACTCTGACGTGAACAGGCGGCGTGCCAATGGTGCTCCTCAGGGGGATGCGGCGGACGACAGGATGAGTTTCGCCAGAGTGTACGACCTTGCTCTAAAGCGGCGGTCGACGGTCCGGCGGGTTTCTGGGCGCCTCGTCGCGCCCGGCACGTCATCGATCAGGCAAAACGGGCGATCACGCGATCCCAAATCCTATCCGCCAGATCGTCTTTGGGCAGCTCCGGCAGGTCGTCACGGGTGCCGTCGGCGCCGAGGATGACGGCCTGGTTGTGCTCGGCCCCGAACGTCTTGTCGACCCCGACCTCGTTCACCACGATCAGATCGGCCCGCTTGCGCAGCAGCTTCTCCTGGCCGGCCGCGAGCGCGCGGTCGAGGCCGGCGGTCTCGGCCGCGAACGCGACGAGCACCTGCCCCTCGGGCTTGGCCGCGCCGAGCTCGGCGGCGATGTCGGGGTTGGTGACCAGCTCCAGCACGGGCGCCGCGCCGTCGACCTTCTTGATTTTGGTCGCGGAGAGGCTGGCCGGGCGGAAGTCGGCCGGAGCGGCCGCCATGACCACGGCGTCGGCCGCCTTGGCGGCGGTGACGACGGCGACGCGCAGCTGCTCAGTGGTCTCGACCCGCACCACGTCGACCCCGGCCGGGTCGGCCAGTGTGACGTTCGCCGCGATGAGCGTGACCCGGGCGCCACGGGCCACGGCGGCCCGGGCCAGCGCGTATCCCTGCTTGCCCGACGATCGGTTGCCGATGAAGCGCACCGGGTCGATGGGCTCGCGCGTCCCGCCGGCGGTCACGACGACGTGCCGCCCCGCCATGTCCGGGGAGGTGCGTCCGCGGGCGAGCAGCCGGGTCGCGGCGGCGAAGATCTCGGCGGGCTCGGGCAGCCGCCCCTTGCCGGTGTCGGCGCCGGTCAGGCGGCCGACCGCAGGCTCGAGGACCACCGCGCCGCGGGCCCGCAGCGTGGCCACGTTGGCCTGGGTCGCGGGGTGCTCCCACATCTCCGTGTGCATGGCCGGGGCGTAGAGCACCGGGCACCGGGCGGTGAGCAGCGTGTTGGTGAGCAGGTCGTCGGCCAGGCCGTGCGCGGCCTTGGCGAGCAGGTCGGCCGTGGCCGGGGCGATGACGACGAGGTCGGCCTCGCGGCCGAGGCGGACGTGCGGCACCTCGTGGGCGCCGGTCCAGACGTCGGTGCTGACCGGCTGGCCGGACAGGGCGGCCCAGGTGGCCTCGCCGACGAACGTGAGCGCGGCGGCGGTAGGGGCGACCCGCACGCGGTGACCGGACTCGGTCAGCAGCCGCAGCAGCTCACAGGCCTTGTAGGCGGCGATGCCGCCGGCGACGCCGAGGACGACCCGAGGCCGTTCCCCGGCGCGCTGGTCAGACATGCGATCAGGCGACTTCTTCGATGCGCTCGGCGGTCAGCAGCCCGCTGTTGATCTCGCGCAGGGCGATGGAGAGCGGCTTCTCCTGCGGCGTGGTCTCGACAAGCGGGCCCACGTACTCGAGGAGACCCTCGCCCAGCTGGCTGTAGTAGGCATTGACCTGGCGGGCACGCTTCGCCGCGAAGATCACCAGGGCGTACTTCGACGTCGTCTTCTCGAGCAGCTCGTCGATCGGCGGGTTGGTGATCCCCTGCGGGTCTGCCACGGTTCCGGCCACGAAAACAACCTCAAAACTTTCGGAGTGGATAGCTTGGCGAGCGTCGGAACGGCTCGCGAACCGGTCAACCTTACCAGACCTGCGGTTATACCACCGCATCGCGAACATGCCGACGCGCCCGGACGGATGTCCGGGCGCGTCGAGGTCGTGCGTGTGCAACCGGTCCGGGGGGACCGCCGGGGCGTCACTTGCCGCCGGCGAACTCCCCGAGCAGGGCCTTCCGCTGCTGGTCACCGAGGCCGCGCAGGCGGCGGCTCTCGGCGATCTTCAGCTTCTCCATGATCTGCGTTGCCCGGATCTTGCCGATGCCGGGCATCGCCTGGAGCACGGCCGACACCTTGAGCTTACCGACGACATCGTCGGACTCCGCACGGTCGATCACGGCGGCAAGCGTCGTCTTGCCCTGCTTGAGTTGCTCCTTCAGCTCAGCGCGAGCCTTACGGATCTCAGCCGCCTTTTCCAAAGCGGCAGCGCGCTGTTCCGGGCTCAGTGACGGGAGCGGCACCAGGTCTCCTCAGGTCCCTTGAAAAAAGTGTTGATGGTCTAGCGCCGGGAAAACTAGCGGTCAGAAGCCATTTCGGCAACGTCAGAAGACAAGATCGACGCCTTGTGAAGATTCGGTGATCACGCAGTGACCGCAATTGCGGACGCACAGGAATCACGCGCGCGCTCCGCCGCGGCCCGCAACGCGGCCTGATCCGGACCCGCCGAGAGGACCTCACGGGACCACGAGGGCAGAACGAGATCGAGCGCGTTCCCGAATACGGCGCGCAGATCCTCGGCCTTCCCGCCCTGCGCCCCGAGACCCGGCGCGAGGATCGGTCCATTGAGATCGATCAGCCTGTGACCGGTCGGGCCGACCGTCGCCCCGACCACCACGCCGACGTCCCCCATGGGGCTCACACCCGCATTGACCTGGGAAATCTCGTCGATGATGGTCTGCGCGACGGTCCGCCCGTCGGCCGCGACGGCCCGCTGGACGGCCGCACCCTCGGGATTCGAGGTGAGGGCGAGCACGAACGCCCCGAGGCCGTTTTCGCGGGCTTTCCCGACAAACGGGCGAAGCGCCCCGAAGCCCAGGTAGGGACTCACGGTGACCGCGTCGGCGCAGAGCGGGGAGGCCGGATCGAGGTACGCGTCGGCGTACGCAGCCGCCGTGGAACCGATGTCACCCCGCTTGACGTCGAGAATTACAAGACTTCCGGAGCCCCTCAACTGTCGGATAACCGACTCAAGCACGGCTATGCCCCTGGAGCCGAAACGCTCAAAAAAGGCGGACTGGGGCTTGATCGCCGCAACCCGTCCGGCCAGGGCCTCACCGACCGTCCGACTGAACGCTTCCAGGCCCTTGACATCGTCCGAGAGGCCCCAGGAGGCCAGGAGGGAGGGGTGCGGATCGATCCCGACGCACAGCGGCCCCAGGGAGTCCATGGCGGCCCGTAGGCGGGCGCCGAAGCCGGCGCCGGCCGGCACCGTCTCCCCCGGCGAGACCTGTGTCGCCTGACCGCTCTCTGTCATGTGACGCTCCTCGTCGCTGCGACCGCACCCCGGACGAGCGCTGGGCCGCGGTAGATGAATCCGGTGTAGAGCTGGACCAGCGCTGCGCCGGCGTCGAGCATCCGCTGCGCGTCGTCGGGGCGGGTGATGCCGCCCACACCGATGACCGGCAGCCCGCTCTCCTTGGCCACGAACCGCACGACCTCCAGGGCCCGCGGGGCGAGCGGCCGCCCGCTGAGGCCGCCAGCCTCGGGCGTGTCGACCCCGGGGCGCTCGACAGTCGTGTTCGTCGCGATGAGCCCGGCCACGTCCAGGCCGAGGCAGACGTCCAGGAGGTCACCCAGGGCCGCGTCGGTCAGGTCGGGTGCGACCTTGACCAGGATCGGCACCGGGCCGCCGAGCGTCAGGGCCTCGGCGCGCAGGGCACCCAGCAGGGCCGACAGGTGCGCCTTGTCCTGCAGCTCGCGCAGGCCCGGCGTGTTGGGCGAGCTGACGTTCACGGCGAAGTAGGAGCCCAGGCCGTACAGCTGCCGAAAACTGTGCACGTAGTCCTCGACGGCACCCGTCAGCGGCGTGACCTTGCTCTTGCCCAGGCTGATGCCCAGCGGCACCGGCAGCGGGCCCAGCGCGCGCAGCCGGGCCGCGAGCGCGTCGGCGCCGGCGTTGTTGAAGCCCATCCGGTTGACGATCGCCTTGTGCTCGGGCAGCCGGAACAGCCGCGGCCGCTCGTTGCCCGGCTGCGCGTGCCGCGTGACGGTGCCGACCTCGACGAAGCCGAAGCCCAGCCGCGGCCAGGCCCCGAGCGCGCGGCCGTCCTTGTCCATGCCCGCGGCGAGCCCGACCGGGTTGGGGAAGTCGACCCCGAACACGGTCCGGCGGGCGCCCGGCGGGCTGTACGGGCGCCGGGCCCGCGGCAGCCGCGCCAGGGCGCGCAGGGTCCGCTCGTGCACCGACTCGGCGTCGCCGCCGCCCAGCCGGAACAGCACCGGGCGGACGATCCGCTCGTAGGTCGTCACCGCGCTTCCCGCAGGGCCGCGTGCAGCTCCTGCAGCGGCCGCACCGACATCTCCCCGCGGATGAGCGCCTCCACGCCCATCACCGCGGCCGCCGCACCCGGCAGCGTGGTGATGCACGGGATGTCGGCGACCACGGCCGCGCTGCGGATCTCGTAGCCGTCCTGCCGCCCGCTGGAGCCCTGCGGCGTGTTGATGACCAGGTCCACCTCGCCCGCCGCGATGAGCGCGACGGCGTTGCGCCCGGCGCCCTCCTCGAAGTGCTTGGGCACGATCTCGCACGCCACGCCGTAGCGGCGCAGCACCTCGCCGGTGCCGGCGGTCGCCACGATCTTGAAGCCGAGGTCGGCCAGACGCTTGACCGGGAAGACGATCCCGCGCTTGTCCCGGTTGGCCACGGTGACGAGCACGGTGCCGGAGGTGGGCAGCGAGCCGTACGCGGCCGCCTGCGACTTGGCGAACGCGTGCCCGAAGGACGGGTCGATGCCCATCACCTCGCCCGTCGACTTCATCTCGGGGCCGAGCAGGTTGTCGACGCCCTTGCCCTCGGCGGTGCGGAACCGCTTGAAGGGCAGGACGGCCTCCTTGACGGCGATCGGGGCGTTGTCCGGCAGCATGCCGCCGTCGCCCTCGGCGGGCAGCAGCCCCTCCGCGCGCAGCTCGGCCACGGTGGCGCCGAGCGCGATGCGGGCGGCCGCCTTCGCCAGGGGCACCGCCGTCGCCTTCGACACGAACGGGACCGTGCGCGAGGCCCGCGGGTTGGCCTCGAGGACGTAGAGCACGTCGTCCTTGAGCGCGTACTGGACGTTGAGCAGGCCCTGGACCCCGACCCCGCGGGCGATCGCCGACGTGTAGCGGCGGACCTCGGCCAGGTGCGAGGCGGCGAGCGTGATCGGCGGCAGCGCGCACGACGAGTCGCCGGAGTGCACGCCGGCCTCCTCGATGTGCTCCATGACGCCGCCGAGGTACACCTCGCCCGTCGCGTCGCACAGCGCGTCGACGTCGATCTCGATGGCGTCGTCGAGGAACCGGTCGACGAGCACCGGGTGGGCCGGCGAGATCTCGGTGGCCCGGCCGATGTAGTCGCGCAGCGTCGGCTCGTCGTAGACGATCTCCATGCCCCGGCCGCCGAGCACGTAGGACGGGCGCACCAGCACCGGGTAGCCGATCGCGTCGGCGATCAGCTTGGCCTCCGGGAACGTGGTCGCGGTGCCGTGCTCGGGCGAGCGCAGGCCGGCCTCGGTGAGCAGCCGCCCGAAGCGGCCGCGGTCCTCGGCGAGGTCGATCGCGGCGGGTGAGGTACCCACGATGGGGACACCGGCCCGCTCGAGGCGCTCGGCGAGCCCGAGCGGCGTCTGGCCGCCCAGCTGCACGATGACGCCGACGACCCCGGGGCCGCCCGCGTCCCGGCCCGAGCTGTCCTCGGCGTGCACGACCTCGAGGACGTCCTCGAAGGTGAGCGGCTCGAAGTACAGGCGGTCGGCGGTGTCGTAGTCGGTCGACACGGTCTCCGGGTTGCAGTTGACCATGACGGTCTCGAAGCCCTTGGCCCGCAGCGCCATGACCGCGTGCACGCACGAGTAGTCGAACTCGATGCCCTGGCCGATGCGGTTGGGCCCGGAGCCGAGGATGAGCACCTTCGGCCGGTCGGACGGGGTGACCTCGGTCTCTTCCTCGTAGGTGCTGTAGTGGTACGGCGTGCCGGCGGCGAACTCGGCGGCGCACGTGTCAACGGTCTTGTAGACCGGCCGCAGGCCGAGGCGGTGGCGCAGCGAGCGCACCCCGTCCTCGCCGGCGAACTCGGGGCGCAGCGCGGCGATCTGACGGTCGGACAGCCCGGCCCGCTTGGCCCGGCGCAGCAGTGGCCGGTCGAGCACGGCCGCGTCGACGATCTCGGCCCGCAGCTCCACGAGTGCGGCCAGCTGGTCGACGAACCAGGGGTCGTAGCCCGACACCGCGGCCACCTCGGCGACGGAGTGCCCCTGACGCAGTGCGAGCTCCGCGGTGTACAGGCGGCCGTCGTGCGGGATCCTGAGTGCGTCCAGGGCCGATCCGCCGGTCTTGTCGGGGACGGTCCAGAAGCCCGCGGCCTTCGTCTCCATCGAGCGCATGGCCTTGCCCAGCGCCTCCTGGAACGTCCGGCCGAGCGACATCGCCTCGCCCACCGACTTCATCGTGGTGGTGAGCTCCGCGTCGGCGCCCGGGAACTTCTCGAACGCGAACCGCGGGATCTTCACGACCACGTAGTCGAGTGACGGCTCGAAGGCGGCCGGCGTCTTGAGCGTGATGTCGTTGGGGATCTCGTCGAGGGTGTAGCCGATGGCGAGCTTGGCGGCGATCTTCGCGATCGGGAAGCCGGTGGCCTTGGACGCCAGCGCGCTGGAGCGCGAGACCCGCGGGTTCATCTCGATGACGACGAGGCGCCCGTTCTCCGGGTTGACCGCGAACTGGATGTTGCAGCCGCCGGTGTCGACGCCGACCTCGCGAAGGACGGCGATGCCGAGATCCCGCAGCCGCTGGTACTCCACGTCGGTGAGCGTCATCGCCGGCGCCACGGTCACCGAGTCGCCGGTGTGCACGCCCATCGCGTCCACGTTCTCGATCGAGCACACGACGACGACGTTGTCGTGCTTGTCGCGCATGAGCTCGAGCTCGTACTCCTTCCAGCCGAGCACGCTCTCCTCGATGAGCACCTCGTGCACCGGCGACGCAGCCAGGCCGCCACCGGCCAGCCGGTCGAGGTCGGCCGGCGTGTGGGCCATGCCCGAGCCGAGGCCGCCCATGGTGAACGAGGGCCGGATGACGACCGGCAGCCCGAGCTCGGCGACGGTCTCGTGCACCTCGTCCATCGAGTGGCAGACCCGCGAGCGGGGCGTCTCGCCACCGGCCCGGGCCACGATGTCCTTGAACAGCTGCCGGTCCTCGCCGCGGCGGATCGCGTCGATGTCGGCGCCGATGAGCTCGACGCCGTACTTCTCCAGGACCCCGGCCTCGTGCAGCGCGACGGCCGTGTTGAGTGCGGTCTGCCCGCCGAGGGTGGCCAGCAGCGCGTCGGGGCGCTCCTTGGCGATCACCTGCTCGACGAACTCGGGCGTGATCGGCTCCACGTATGTCGCGTCGGCGAACTCGGGGTCGGTCATGATGGTCGCCGGGTTGCTGTTGACCAGGCTGACCCGCAGCCCCTCGGCCCGCAGCACGCGGCAGGCCTGGGTGCCGGAGTAGTCGAACTCGCAGGCCTGCCCGATGACGATCGGGCCGGAGCCGATGACGAGTACGTGCCGGAGATCGGTGCGCTTAGGCATTGGTCTGCATCAGCTCCGCGAATCGATCGAACAGGTAATCCGCGTCGTGCGGCCCCGCTGCCGCCTCCGGGTGGTATTGCACGGTGAAGGCCGGGGTGTCGAGGCAGCGCAGGCCCTCGACCACGTTGTCGTTGAGGCAGACGTGGCTGACCTCGACGGCACCGAACTCGGTGGTGACTTTCTCGTCGAGCGGCGCCTTGACCGCGAAGCCGTGGTTGTGGCTGGTGACCTCGACCTTGCCGGTGGTGCGGTCGAGCACCGGCTGGTTGATGCCGCGGTGGCCGTAGCCGAGCTTGTAGGTGCCGAACCCGAGCGCGCGGCCCAGGATCTGGCTGCCGAAGCAGATGCCGAACAGCGGGATCCGCTCCCCCATGACCGCCCGGGCCAGCTCGACCGGGGCGTCGGCGGTGGCCGGGTCGCCGGGGCCGGGCGAGAAGAACACCGCGTCGGCGCCGAGGGCCTTGATGTCCGCGAGGGTCGCCGAGGCCGGCAGCACGTGGGTGGTGACCCCGCGGGCGGCGAGGCGGCGGGGCACGTTGCGCTTGATGCCCAGGTCGATCGCCGCGACCGTGAGCCGGTGCTCGCCGACGGCCTCCACGGTGTAGCGCCGCGGCGTGCTGACCTCCGCGGAGAGGTCGGCGCCGAGCATCTCCGGCTGCTGGCGGACGCGCTCGAGCAGCCCCTCGGGGTCGTCGTCGACGCTCGACACCCCGACCCGCATGGCACCCCGCTCGCGCAGGTGCCGGGTCAGGGCCCGGGTGTCGATGCCGCTGATCCCGACGACGCCCTCGGTCGCGAGCCGGTCGTTGAGGCTGCCGGTGGCCCGCCAGTTGGAGTAGGTCCGGGACGGGTCGCGCAGGACGTAGCCGGCGACCCAGATGCGGTCCGACTCGTCGTCCTCGTCGTTGATGCCGGTGTTGCCGATCTGCGGCGCGGTCTGGACGACGACCTGGCGGTGGTAGGAGGGGTCGGTGAGCGTCTCCTGGTAACCGGTCATACCGGTGTTGAAGACCGCCTCGCCGAACGTCTCACCGACGGCGCCGAAGGCCTCTCCGCGAAACGTGCGCCCGTCTTCCAGTACAAGCAAAGCTTCTCTGTGCTTCACCGTGTCGCCTTTCCGTTCAGCACCGTCGGCTCGCCGCGCAGGTAGGTCGCCTCGATGCGGCCGCGCAGCTCCATACCGGCGTAAGGGGTGTTGCGTGAGCGGCTGGCCAGTGCCGTCGGGTCGACGGTCCAGCGCACGCTCGGGTCGAAGATCGCGATGTTGGCCGGCTGCCCGACCTCGATGGCCGCCCCGTGACCGGTCAGACCGGCGATGCGGGCCGGCGCGGCCGACATCCAGTCGGCGATCCGGTCCCACTTCGGGCCCATGGTCTGCACCACGATCGCGAGCGCGGTCTCCAGCCCCAGCATCCCGGGCCGGGCGTACGCCCACTCGCACTCCTTGTCCTCGACGCTGTGCGGGGCGTGGTCGGTGGCGACGACGTCGATCGTGCCGTCGAGCAGCCCGGCCCGCAGGGCCAGGACGTCGGCCTCGGTGCGCAGCGGCGGGTTGACCTTGAAGACCGGGTCGTACTGGGTGGCCCGGTCCTCGGTCAGCAGGAGGTGGTGCGGGGTGACCTCGGCGGTGACCCGCCAGCCCTTGGACTTGGCCCAGCGGATCAGCTCGACGCTGCCGGCGGTGGAGACGTGGCAGATGTGCAGCCGCGCGCCGACGTGCCCGGCCAGCAGCACGTCGCGGGCGATGATCGCCTCCTCGGCGACGGCCGGCCAGCCGGTGAGCCCGAGCCGGGCCGCGACCTCGCCCTCGTTCATCTGTGCGCCGGTGGTGAGCCGGGGCTCCTCGGCGTGCTGGGCGATCACGCCGTCGAACGCCTTCACGTATTCGAGCGCGCGGCGCATGAGCCGGGGGTCGCTGACGCAGTGGCCGTCGTCGGAGAAGACCCGGACCCTGGCCGCGGAGTCGGCCATCGCGCCGAGCTCGGCCAGCTGCTCCCCGGCCAGGCCGACGGTGACGGCGCCGATCGGCTGGACGTCGACCAGGGCGGCCTCGCGCCCGAGCCGCCAGACCTGCTCGACGACGCCGGCGGTGTCGGCGACCGGCGAGGTGTTGGCCATCGCGCAGACCGCGGTGTATCCGCCGAGCGCCGCGGCCCGCGAGCCCGACTCGACGGTCTCGGCGTCCTCCCGCCCCGGCTCGCGCAGGTGGGTGTGCAGGTCGACCAGGCCGGGCAGGGCGACGAGCGCGCCCTTGCCGGCCTCGTCGATCGCGACCACCCGTCCGTCCTCGATGTGGATGTCACCGAGCTGCGTGCCGCTGATGACCGTCATGATTTGCCTCCGAGCAGCAGGTAAAGGACGGCCATCCGCACGGAGACGCCGTTGGCGACCTGTTCGACGATCGTGGAGCGGGCCGAGTCGGCCACCTCGGGCGCGATCTCCATGCCGCGGTTCATCGGCCCGGGGTGCATGACGATCGCGTGCTCCGGCAGGCGGCGCATGCGGGGCACGTCGAAGCCGTACCGCCGGGAGTACTCGCGCTCCGAGGGGAAGTACGCCTGGTTCATCCGCTCGCGCTGGACCCGCAGCATCATGACCACGTCGGCGTCGGGGACCACCGCGTCGAGGTCGTAGCTGGTGCTCGCCGGCCACGACCCCACACCGACCGGCAGCAGCGTCGGTGGTGCGACGAGCGTCACCTTCGCCCCGAGCGTGTGCAGCAGCTGCACGTTGGAGCGGGCGACCCGCGAGTGCAGCACGTCGCCGACGATCACGACGTTGAGCCCGGCCAGGCGCTTCAGGCGGCTGCGCATGGTGTACGCGTCCAGCAGCGCCTGCGTCGGATGCTCGTGGGTGCCGTCGCCGGCGTTCACCACGCTGCCCTCGACCCAGTTCGCGAGCCGGTGCGGGGCACCGCTGGCCGGGTGGCGGATCACGACGGCGTCGGCGCCCATGGCTTGCAGCGTCAGCGCCGTGTCCTTGAGACTTTCACCCTTGGAGACGCTCGAGCCCTTGGCCGAGAAGTTGATGACGTCGGCCGACAGGCGCTTGGCCGCGGCCTCGAACGAGATCCGGGTGCGCGTGGAGTCCTCGTAGAACAGGTTCACCACGGTCCGGCCGCGCAGCGTGGGCAGCTTCTTGACCTCGCGGGCGGCCAGGCTGGCCATCTCCTCCGCGGTGTCGAGCACCCGGGTAGCGGTGGCCGCGTCGAGGTCGGCCGCGCTGAGCAGGTGCTTGATCATGCCCGGTCCCCCTTGCTCTTGATGACCACGCCGTCGCTGCCGTCGGTCTCGGCGATCAGCACGCGCACGTTCTCGTCCATCGCGGTCGGGATGTTCTTGCCGACGTAGTCGGCCCGGATGGGCAGCTCGCGGTGGCCGCGGTCGACGAGCACGGCCAGCTGTACGGCGCGGGGCCGGCCGAGGTCCTTGAGCGCGTCGAGCGCGGCCCGGACCGTCCGCCCGGAGAACAGGACGTCGTCGACCAGGATCACGCGGCGCCCGTCGAGGCCACCGGGAGGGATCTCGGTGTGACCCACAGCACGCGTCGCGTGCAGTCGCAGATCGTCCCGGTAGAGCGTGATGTCCAACACACCCACCGGGATATCAAGGCCCTCGAAAGCCGCGATCCGGGCGGCCAGGCGGCGAGCCAGCGGAACGCCGCGAGTAGGTATGCCCAGCAGCACCGTTTCCGCTGCACCGGACGTCTTTTCCAGAATCTGATGGGCAATCCGGTCAACCACACGGGCGACATCTGCCGCCGTTAGTATGGTTTTGCCCAGCTCAGTGCCGGTTGTCGGGGACGACAAAACCAGACCTCCTTCCCCGCCTCACCGGACGGGTCGTTAAAGGACGTCGAACGTCAACTACCCTAACAACCGCCCTGACCAGGGCAACGGAAGGGTCTCAGAGACTTGACCACGCGTCGCGCGCCAGTTACGGTCACGCTCCGTAGCGATCGCTGGGGAAACCCCTCAGGCCAGTGACTGGGAGTGTCCGTATGCCGTCTGAGTACGCCAAGTCTCTTGGTGCTCGCCTGCGCTCCATCCGACAGCAGCAGGGGCTGTCTCTGCAGGGTGTCGAGGAGAAGTCGGCCGGGCGCTGGAAGGCCGTCGTCGTCGGGTCGTATGAGCGTGGCGACCGTGCCGTCACCGTCTCTCGCCTGGCCGAGCTGGCCGAGTTCTACCGCGTGCCCGTCGCCGAGCTGCTGCCCGAGGGCAGCGGAGTCCGCCACGAGCCCACCAACAAGATCGTCCTCGACCTGGAGCGCCTCTACGACGCCGGCGCCGAGGACCTCGCCTACGTGGCCCGTTACGCCCGGGCCATCCAGCAGCAGCGGGGCGACTACAACGGCCGCGTGCTGTCGATCAGGGCGGACGACCTCCGTGCCCTGGCGATCGTCTATGACGCCTCGCCGTCGGGCCTGGTCGAGCGCCTCAACGAGCACGGCGTGCTGGTCACCGACCCGCGGAGCCTGTTCCAGAGTTGAGATTGCGAAAAGGGGCCGCACCCGGTCGGGTGTGGCCCCTTTTCATGTCGCGTAGTCGGCTATTCGCCCGAGGATGCCGTTGAGGAAGCGCGGGGAGTCGTCGGTCGACAGCGTCTCGGCCAGCTCCACCGCCTCGGTGATCGCCACGGGGTTGTCGATCTCGTCGTTGTACAGCAGCTCGTAGACGGCGATGCGGGCCAGGTTGCGGTCGACCACCGGCATCCGCTCCAGCGTCCAGCCCTCGGCGTAGCTGGACAGCAGCTCGTCGATGCGCGCGGAGTGGTCCTCCACCCCCTCGACCAGCCGGACCGTGTACGGCAGGTAGCCGGGCTTCGGCTCGTCGAGGTTTGCCACGTAGGCGGCCAGGACCGACCCGCGCTTCTCGCCGCGCAGATCGGCCTGGTAGAGCACGTCCAGGGCCCGCTTGCGGGCCTTGCGGCGGGCGGTCATCTGGGCGGTGACGTCACCGCCCAGGAACGAGCCACCGGTCGACACGTTCGTCACCGTGCCGTCCACGACGCCGTCGTTGAAGTCAGATGAGGGCACGACGCCTCCACTTCGCCCCGGCGCCGCTGCCCGAGCCGTCCGTCCCGGTGCCCGGCCCCGTCGCGAGCTCCGGACCGGTCACGCCCGGCCCAGGTAACGGCTGTCGCGGGTGTCGACTTTGATCTTCTCGCCGGTCGAGATGAACAGCGGCACGTTGACCGTCGCCCCGGTCTCGACGGTGGCCGGCTTGGTGCCGCCGGTGGAGCGGTCACCCTGCAGGCCCGGCTCGGTGTAGGTGATCTCCAGGACCACCGAGGTCGGCAGCTCGACGTAGAGCGGCGCCTCCTCGTGCGTGGCCACGGTCACCTCGGCCTCGGGGAGCAGGAACTTGCTCGCCTCGCCGACGACGCCGCCGGGCACCGTGATCTGGTCGTAGGTGTCCAGGTCCATGAACACGTAGTCGTCGCCGTCCGCGTAGAGGTACTGCATCGTGCGCTTGTCGACGGTGGCCGTCTCGACCTTCGTGCCGGCGTTGAACGTGCGGTCGACCACCTTGCCGGAGAGCACGTTCTTGAGGGTGGTCCGCACGAACGCGCCGCCCTTGCCCGGCTTGACATGCTGGAACTCCACGACGGTCCAGAGGTCGCCGTCGAGGTTGAGCACCAGGCCGTTCTTCAGGTCGTTCGTGGTTGCCATGTGTATTGACGTCGCTTTCGTCACGGCCGGCGGCAGCCGGGGAGAATGAGAACCCGCCGTCGGCGGGGAAAAAGCCCGGTGAAGTCTACCGGGAGGCCGGAAATCGCGCGACGCAGTGTACTGCTGCCATCGTCTTCCGTTCATAAATCGTTCGCCCTGGGGACACCTGACTCTGCCAGCGTGCCCGGGTGGGAAGACCGGACCTCCTCAACCGTACCCTCGGCTTCGCTGGATCCGTCGCGATCGCGGTGGGCGGTCTGGCTGCCGGGGCGCTTCCCAAAACCGGCGATGACCTGGACACCTGGCCGGTGGTCCGGGAGTTACGGTCCCTCCCGCTGGTGGCGATCGCGGTCGCCTACGTCGGGGTGGCCCTCCTGTGCGGCGCGTGGCTGCGGCTGCGGCGCACCCTCGACGAACACACCCCCGGCGACCTGGCGCGCACGCTGCTGTGCTGGGCCGGCCCCCTGGTCCTCGTCCCGCCGATGTTCAGTCAGGACGTGTACAGCTACCTGGCGCAGGGCGCGATGGTGCACGAGGGGCTCGACGCGTACAAGTTCGGCCCCTCGGCTCTCGGCGGCCAGTTCGCCCAGGAGGTCCCGCACATCTGGCAGAACACCCCGGCCCCCTACGGCCCGCTGTTCCTGCGCGCGGCATCCGCCGTGGTCAACGTCACAGGTCCGCACATCATGTGGGGCGTGCTGGCCTTCCGCGTGATCGCGCTCATCGGCGTCGCCCTGGTCGTGCTGTGCCTGCCCGGCATCGCCGCCCGCTTCGGCGTCCCCGCCCAGCGCGCCCTCTGGTTCGGCGCCCTCAACCCGCTGCTCCTGCTGCACCTGGTCGCCGGCATGCACAACGACGCCATCATGGTCGGCCTGATGGTGGCCGGCCTCTACGCCGCGATCCGCAACCACCCGGCCCTGGGCGCCGCCCTGATCGCCGCGGCCGCCCTGATCAAGGCGCCGGCCGCCCTGGCGCTGCTCACCATCCTGGTCATCTGCCCGCGCGCCTGGCTGCGCATCGGGCTGGGCGCGGGCGCCTCGGCCGTGGGCCTGCAGCTGGCCTCGGGCCTGAGCACCGGCTGGCTCGGCGCCATACGCACCCCGACGTCGGTCCGCAACGGCCTGTCGGTCAGCACCGACCTGGGCATGCTCCTGAGCGCCCTGGGCTGGCCGGAGCCGATGCAGATCATCCGCACGGTGGCCGCTGTCGCCGGCTGCCTGCTGGCCGGCTGGGCCCTCCTGCGCGCGCCGAACCCGATCGCCGGCCTCGGCCTGGCCCTGTGCTCGATCATCCTGCTCGGCCCGGTGGTGCACCCGTGGTACCTGCTGTGGGCCTTCGTCCCGATGGCCGCGGGCCTGCGCCGTATCCCGCAGGCGGCGGTGTGGGGCTCGGTGGGGCTCTCGCTGTTCCTGCTGCCGACCGGCGCTCCGGCGTTCCCGGCCGCGGTGGTCGCCGCGAGCGTCGGCACGGTAGCGGGCCTGCTCTACCTCCGGATGCGCCCCCCGGTCCCGGCCGCACAGCTCACGCCGGCCGTCGCCGCCACCTGACGCGCCGGCGCGAGACCTGGCGATTCGCCCGGTTTGCCACTTGAATCACCGTGCGCACAATCCGGCACACCAGGCACCGGGGACGTGGAGTTACTTCGCGACTGCCGCGTACGCCGCATGCAGCAGATCGTCGGACGGTCCCTCCAGCGTGCCGGGCTCGGCCAGCCCGTCGAGCACCACGAACCGCAGCATCGCCCCGCGCGCCTTCTTGTCGACCCGCATCGCCGCGTGCAGCTCCGGCCAGGCCGAGGCCGGGTACGCGGTCGGCAGCCCCAGCCGCTCCAGGATCGCCCGGTGCCGCGCCGCTACCGACGGGTCGAGCCGGCCCGCGAGGCGGCCCAGCTCGGCGGCGTACACGAGGCCGACGCTGATGGCGTGGCCGTGCTTCCAGCGGTACTGCTCCCGGCGCTCGATCGCGTGCCCGAGCGTGTGCCCGTAGTTGAGGATCTCGCGCAGCCCGCTCTCCCGGAGGTCCTGCGAGACCACGCGGGCCTTCACGGCGACCGAGCGCTCGATCAGCTCGGCCAGCACGGGGCCGGCCGGCTCCAGGGCGGCGGCCGGGTCGGCCTCGATCAGGTCCAGGATCACCGGGTCGGCGATGAAGCCGCACTTCACGATCTCGGCCATCCCCGCGAGCAGGTCGTCCGGGCCGAGCGTGTCGAGCGCGGCCAGGTCGCACAGGACTCCGGCGGGCGGATAGAACGCGCCGACCAGGTTCTTGCCGGCGGCCGTGTTGATGCCGGTCTTGCCCCCGACAGCGGCGTCGACCATGCCCAGCAGGCTCGTGGGTACCGTCACCACCCGCACCCCCCGCAGCCAGCACGCGGCCACGAAGCCGGCCAGGTCGGTCACCGCACCGCCGCCGACGCCCACCACCGCGTCGGAGCGGGTGAACGCGGCCGCGCCGAGGGCGTCCCAGCACCGGGCGGCCACCGCGACGTCCTTGCCGGCCTCGGCGTCCGGCACCTCGATCGGCAGCACCTTCGCCCCGGCCGCGGACAGCGCCGCCTCGACCCGCTCGGCGTGCGCACGGACCGGACCGGCGAAGATCACCGCGACCTGCGCGGCCCCCTTGACCAGGTCGGCCACCCCGTCGCTCGCGCCCCGGCCGATCCGCACGGCGTAGTCGACGACGTCGACGGTCTTCACAGCCGGGCCGCCAGGTCGGCGGCGATCGCGTCCGGGTCGAGCCCGTCGGTGGCCACTGTCACGGTGGCGACCTCCTCGTAGAGCGGGCGGCGCTGATCGAGCAGGTGCTTGAGCGTGGCCCGCGGGTTGATCGCGAGCAGCGGGCGGCCGGCGCCGAGGCCGACCCGCGACAGCGCGTCGGCGAAGCCGACCTCCAGGTAGACCACGGTGTGCCCGGCGAGCGCCTTGCGGGTCTCCGCGGCCAGGATCGCGCCGCCGCCCAGCGCGAAGACGCCGTCGAAGCTCTCCAGGGTGGCCGCGACAGTGGCCCGCTCCAGGGCCCGGAAGTGCTCCTCGCCCTCGTCGAAGAAGATCTCCGGGATGGGCTTGCCGGCCTCCGCCTCGATGGCCGAGTCGGCGTCGAGGAACGGCACGCCGAGGCGCTCCGCGAGCAGCCGGCCGACGGTGGTCTTGCCGGCACCGGGCGCGCCGACGAGCACGGCCCGCGGGCTCACCGGATGACCAGGTTGTCGAGGTAGCCGGCGAGGTTGCGGCGGATCTCCGGTACCGAGTCGCCACCGAACTTCTCGAGGGCGGCCTCGGCGAGCACCAGGGCCACCATCGCCTCGGCGACGACCGCGGCCGCGGGCACGGCGCACACGTCGGAGCGCTGGTTGATCGCCGTGGCCGCCTCGCCGGTGGTCACGTCGACGGTCTGCAGGGCCCGGTTGAGCGAGGAGATCGGCTTCATCGCGGCCCGCACGCGAAGGGGCTCACCCGTCGTCATGCCACCCTCCAGGCCGCCGGCCCGGTCGGTGATGCGCCGGACGCCCTCGGGCGTGTTGATGATCTCGTCGTGCGCGACCGAGCCGCGGGAGCGGGCCTGGGTGAACGCGTCGCCGATCTCCACGCCCTTGATGGCCTGGATCGACATCAGCGCCGTCGCCAGCCGGGCGTCGAGCTTGCGGTCCCACTGGACGTGGCTGCCCAGACCCGGCGGCACGTGGTACGCGAGGACCTCGACGATCCCGCCGAGCGTGTCGGCGTCCTTCTTGGCCGCGTCGACCTCCTCGACCATGCGCGCGCTCGCGTCCGGGTCGAGGCAGCGCAGCGGGTCGGCGTCGATGCGCTCGAAGTCGTCGGGGGTGGGCAGCAGGCCGGGCTTGGCCGCGACCGACCCGAGCTCGATGACGTGCGAGACGATCTCCACGCCCAGTGCCTGGCGCAGCAGGGCCTTGGCCACGGTGCCGACGGCGACGCGGGCCGCTGTCTCCCGGGCGCTGGCACGCTCGAGGATCGGCCGGGCGTCCGTGTGTCCGTACTTCTGCATGCCCGCCAGGTCCGCGTGCCCGGGCCGGGGCCGGGTCAGCGGGGCGTTGCGGGCCTGGGCCGCGAGGAGCTCCGGATCGACCGGGTCCGGCGCCATGACCGTCTCCCACTTGGGCCACTCGCTGTTGCCGACCCGGATCGCGACGGGGCTGCCGAGCGTGAGCCCGTGCCGGAGCCCGCCGATGAACTCGACGACGTCCTGCTCGAAGCTCATTCGGGCACCGCGGCCGTAGCCGAGGCGTCGACGGGCCAGCTCAGCCGCCACGGACGCACTCGTCAGCTCGACCCCGGCGGGCACGCCCTCCAGGATCGCCACGAGCGCCGGGCCATGCGATTCCCCAGCAGTCAACCAGCGCAGCACGCCCGCAAGTTTGTCACGCAGCCCCGTGGTCCCGGGTGCCCGGGCCGCGCACATCCCACCTTCTGGCGCTCAGCGCAGCGCGGCCCGCATGGCGGCGACCGGCGCCTTGGCCGACGTGAACAGCTCGAACTGATCGACCGCCTGCCACAGCAGCAGATCCAGCCCGGAGACGATCGGGCACCCCGCGGCCTGGGCGGCGGCGGCGAGCGGCGTCGGCCACGGGTCGTAGATGGCGTCGAAGACCACCGGCCGGCCGGAGAAGTCCGCCGTCGCCAGGTGGTCGGCCGCGCCCTTCGGGACCGTGGAGATCACGACCGGGGCGGTCGTCGCCTCCGCGGCGGCCGACCAGGGCGCCGCCGTCAGCTCGACGTCGAGCGCCTCCGCGACCGGGCGCAGCTCGTCAGCGGCGGCCGGGCGGCGGGTGTACACGGTGACGTCGGCGGCGAGGCTGGCCGCGGCCGCTATCGCCGCGCGGGCCGTGCCGCCGGCGCCGAGCAGGGCCAGTCGCGGTGTGCGGGCCACGCCGGCCTCGAGCAGGGCGCGGACCATGCCCGGGGCGTCGGTGTTGTACGCGTGCCACCCGTACGGCCGCCGCACGAGCGTGTTGGCCGCGCCGATCGCCGCCGCGAACGGGTCCACCAGGCCGGCGACCGCGAGCGCGACCTCCTTGAGCGGCATGGTCAGCGAGAGCCCGGCCCACTCCGGCCCGAGCGACTCGACAAGGCCCGGCAGCCCCGCCTCGTCACACTCGATGGCGGTGTACTCCCAGCCCGCCAGCGAGGCCGCGGCGTATCCCGCGTTGTGGATCGCCGGCGAGCGCGAGTGGCTCACCGGCGATCCGAGCACGGCTGCCCGCAACTACTTCACGCCGTTCTTCTGCGCCTGGTCCCACAGGGCCTGGAACTCCTTGTACGTCTTGGCGTACGCGGTGTTCCCCTGCGTGTCGATGGCCAGGAAGTAGAAGAAGTCGTGCTTCGGCGGGTTCATGGCCGCGGACAGCGCGCTGGTGCCCGGGTTGCTGATCGGGCCGCGCGGCATCCCGGGGAAGTCGTGCGTGTTGTACGGGTTGTTGCGGTTGTGGATCTCGGAGTTGAGCAGCTCCGTCGACGGCTTGGCGCCCTTGTTCGTGATCTTCAGGTAGTAGTTCACCGTGCTGTCGACCTGGAGGCAGTTGCACGGGAACTTGCCGGTGTAGACCCGGTTGTACAGGACGCGCACGATGCCGGCCTGGTCCTTGTCGAGGCCCTCGACCTGCGCGATCGAGGAGGCGACGAGTGCCTCGTAGGGCGAGATGTGCAGCGCGCTCTGGACCGTGTTCACGAAGTCGATCTTCTCGACCTCCTGGTTGAACCGGGCCACGATGAGCTTCAGGATGCCGGCGGCGTCGACGTTCGGCGGGAAGTCGTAGGTCGCGGGGAACAGGAAGCCCTCGATGCCGGGGTCGCGCGGCTTGCCGTCCTGGCGGGCGTACCAGACGTCGCCGACGCCGAGCGCCTTCGGGTCCTTGGCCGCGGTCTCGAAGTCCGCGTAGGGGATCTTCGTGACCTCCTCGAGCTTCTTGAACGTCTCCTGCCAGGTCAGGCCCTCGGGCAGCGTCACCTTGTTGATCAGGCGGCTCTTCGGGTCGAGCAGCAGGGTGAGCGCGGCGGTGGCCTTCATCTGCTTGCGCAGGTTGTAGAAGCCCGGCTGCAGCTTGCGGCTGCGGTCGTCGTTCTTGGCCGCCTCGACGAACGCCTTGGCGCTCTTGACGACGTCCTTCTGCTGCAGCGTGTCGGCGATCTGCGCGGCCAGCTGGCCCTGCAGGATCTCGACCGTCACCTCACCGGTGCCGCCCCCGTTGTAATCGGGGGCGCTGAACATGTCCTTGACCTTGTCGATGCCGACGTACACGCCGAGGGCGAGGCCGCCGAAGACCACCAGGATCAGGAAGAAGGCGAGGAAGGTCCGCCCGCCGCGGCCCTTCTTGTTCTTCTTGCCCTGGGCCTCGGAGGCGCGTCGCCGCCCGTGGTGCCGGGGCCGCTCCTCGTCTTCCCAGTGGAGATCCAGCTCGGACATCTGTACTCAGCCTCCTGGGCGCTCAGCCACGAACTGCTCCGGCACGTCTGGCGTCGAGCCAGCGCTGCAGGATCTCCACGGCGGCCGCCTGGTCGACGACCGCGCGCTGGCGTCTGCCTCGGACGCCGCGCTCGGACAGCCTACGGGTTGCCATTGCGGTGGACATCCTCTCGTCCGTCAGCAGGACGGGCACCGGTGCCGCCAGCTCCGCCAGCCGGTTCGCGTATTGCCTGATCGAAGCGGCCGCCGGCCCCTCTTGCCCGGCCAGGTTGATGGGCAGGCCGACGACGAGTTCCACTGCTTCGTACTCACCGGCGTGACGCAGGATCTCCGCCATGTCCGACGGGACCTTGTCCGGCTCGGTGTGCTGATCACGGGCGACGGTGGCCACGGGGCTGGCGAGAATGCCGTCCGGGTCGCACACGGCCACACCGACGCGCACCGATCCCACGTCGATGCCGAGGCGACGTCCCCGGGTCCACTGCTCCACAAGCGCACGATAGCCGCTTCGAGCACCTCGCCGCGCGATCCCCCGTCCGCGGAAGTCCCCTGCAAGTGATGCCTAAGGCGCACTTAAACCGTTGGCCGCACAGGGTTTCCCGCCCCGTGCGCACGGCGTCACCGTCCGACACGCCGCCGGCCCTGCTTGTCATCCGTTCGGCGGCGATGTCCGGCTTTTCGGATATTCGAGAAGTGGCACGCGCGGCGCGATGCCGCGATTTCGTGAAATGTCCGATAAGTCGCGGTGCGGAGCGCCCGACTTATCGAGCCGTGGGGAGATCGGTGATCCAGGTGGCGATCTTCAGCCGGGCCTCGGTGCGAGTGCGGAACTGGTAGCGGTGGATGTGCTCGACCTTGATGGTGGAGAAGGTCGCCTCGGCCACGGCGTTGTCGAAGCACGACCCGACCCGGCCCATCGACTGGCGCACCTTCCAGCGGGCGCACGCCCGGCCGAAATCGGCCGAGCAGTATTCGCTGCCCCTGTCGCGGTGGAAGATCACTCCGGCGACATCGCCGCCGCGGGTGACCGCGGCCATGTTCAACGCGGCGACGACCAGGGCGGCGTCGTGGTGGGCGCTCATGGCGTAGCCGAGGATGCGCCGGGAGCGCAGGTCGATGACGGTGGCCAGGTAGAGCCCGCCCTCGCCGGTGACGATCTCGGTCATGTCGCCGCACCCGGCCCGTCCGGCGCGGGCGCAGCGAACTTCCGCTTGACCAGGTCCGGGGCGGCCGGCCGCTTAGAACCATGACTCGGACACCTCCAAGGCCCGGCAGGCCACCGCGTCCGGCACGTCGCGCTCGGTCCTCTGGGCGGCAATGAAGACGGCCACGCTCACCGGCCCGCTCGTCCTCGCCCAACTGCCCGGCAGCCGCCTCACCACGAACCACCCGATCCTGCTGCACCCAGTTGGCCAGGGTGCCGCTGTTGATCCCCAGATCACGCGCTATCTGGGCGAGCGACTTCCCCGTCTCCCGCACGATCCGGACCGCACCCGCACGGAACTCCGGATCGAACCGGCGTCTCGTGTCAGCCATGAACCTCTGTCCCTCAAGTCCAGGCCTCCGGGGCATCGGTAGTGGGTTCGGGCTGCGCGGATGAGTGTGCGGAGGGTGACGATGGCCGCGGCGAGGGAGTGGTAGAGGTCGAACGGCGTCTGCCGCAGCCGTTGAGCCAGGGGGCTTCCACGAACCCAGCGGCGGCCGGCGTGGACGCGCGCGGGTCGGCTCCGGCGGGCGGTACGGCGGCGCCGGCCGGGATCGGGTCGGGGCGGAGTTGTGACCGGCGTCCGGTGAACCGTGACGGCGTGCGGCCAGTAGCCCGGTCCGACCTGGGTGACGACGAACGTTTCCGGCCCGCTGTGGCCACGGCCGACCGGTGAGCGTCAGTCGTGCGCGCCGCACGGTCATCCTGGGGCGCGGCGTGGCGGGCCCGAGGCCGGCGGCGGCTGGGCTCTTGGCGCCGCGGACCCGAAGGGGCCAGGGCCAGCGAATGCTGGGCCCCGGCCCCGGTGTCTGGCGGGAGCGGCGGTCCGCAAGTGACGCGGACCCGAGGAAAGGTTCTGCTCTTTACAGCGCTTTCTCCACCGCGGTCAGCAGGTTCGGCGCCTCGGCGGCGGGCACGCCGCCGCCCTGGGCGAGGTCGGCGTTGCCGCCGCCGCGGCCCGACAGGGCGCCCTTCACCAGGTCGCCGGCTTTCAGGCCGCGATCCTTGCCGGCCGCGTTGACCGCCACGACCAGCGACGCCTTGCCGCCCGCCCGCGCGGTCACGGCCACGACGGCCGGGCGGTCGGCCGGGATGCGGCCGCGGATCTCCTGGACGAGCGTGCGGACCTCGTTGGCCGACGTGCCCTCCGGAGCCTCGGTGCCGACGAACGCGATGCCGTGCACGTCGCGGGCCCCCTCCGCGAGGGCGCCCGCGCCGGCCAGGACGACCTGGGTGCGCAGCTTCTCCAGCTCGCGCTCGGCGTCGCGGAGCTGGGCGACCGTCTGCTCGACGCGGTCGGCCACCTGGTCGCCGGGCACCCGGAAGAGCTCGGCCAGGCGGGACACGAGCAGGTGCTCGCGGGCCAGGTGGCTGAACGCGTCCAGGCCGACGAGGGCCTCGACGCGCCGTACACCCGAGCCGACCGACGCCTCGGAGAGGATCTTCACGAGGCCCAGCTGCGCCGAGCGCTCGACGTGCGTGCCGCCGCACAGCTCGCGGGCGTAGTCGCCGACCTCGACGACCCGGACCTCGTCGCCGTACTTCTCGCCGAAGAGGGCCATGGCGCCGATCTTGCGCGCCTCCTCCTGGGAGGTGATGAACGCGTGCACCGTCAGGTCGCGCAGGAGTACCTCGTTGACCTGCTGCTCCACGTCGTGCAGGACGCTCGCCGGGACGGCCGCCGGGGTGTTGAAGTCGAAGCGCAGCCGGCCCGGGGCGTTGAGCGAGCCCGCCTGGGTCGCCGACTCGCCGAGGAAGTTGCGCATCGTCTGGTGGATCAGGTGGGTCGCGGTGTGAGCCCGGGAGACCGCGCGGCGGCGGTCGATGTCGATCTCGGCGAACGCGGTGTCGCCGGGGTGGACCTCACCGGCCACGACCCGGGCCCGGTGCACGATCAGGCCGGGCAGCGGCGACTGGACGTCGAGCACCTCGACCCGGCCGCCGCCGAGCGTGATGAAGCCGGAGTCGGCCAGCTGGCCGCCGCTCTCCGCGTAGAACGGGGTCGCGTCGAGGACCACCGAGACCTCGTCGCCCTCCCCCGCGACCTTCGCGCCGAGCAGCGAGCGGACCCGCGACTCGCGGACCGTCTCGCGGTAGCCGGTGAACTCGACCGGGCCGCCGTCCTCCAGCGCGGCGCGGTACACCGAGAGGTCGGCGTGGCCGGTCTTGCGGGCCTTGGCGTCGGCCTTGGCGTTGGCCCGCTGCTCGGCCATGAGCCGGCGGAAGCCGTCCTCGTCGACCGCCAGGCCCTGCTCGGCCGCGATCTCCAGGGTCAGGTCGATCGGGAAGCCGTAGGTGTCGTGCAGCTGGAACGCCTTGTCCCCGGCCAGCAGCTTGCCGCCAGTGGCCTTCGTCTCGGTGACGGCCAGGTCGAGGATCGTGGTGCCGGCGTTGAGGGTCTGCAGGAAGCGCTCCTCCTCGCCGTACGCGTACTGCGAGATCCGGTCGTACTCCTCGGCGACCTCGGGGTAGGACGGGGCCATGCAGTCGCGGGCGATCGGCAGCAGCAGCGGCAGCGCCGGGCCCTCCTGCCAGCCGAGCAGCCGCATCGAGCGGATTGCGCGGCGCAGGATCCGGCGCAGCACGTAGCCGCGGCCCTCGTTCGACGGGATCACGCCGTCGGAGATGACCATCAGCGCGGTGCGCACGTGGTCGGCGATGACCCGCAGGCGCACGTCGTCCGGGTGCGACTCCGCGGCGACGTGGGAGACGGCCTGGCCGTAACGCTTGCCGGTGAGCTCGGCCGCCTTGGCCAGGATCGGCTTGACCTCGTCGATCTCGTACAGGTTGTCGACGCCCTGGAGCAGCGAGGCGATGCGCTCCAGGCCCATGCCAGTGTCGATGTTCTTGTTCGGCAGGTCACCGACGATGTCGAAGACTTCCTTCGACTTCACGTTGGTGATCTCGTGCTGCATGAAGACGAGGTTCCAGTACTCCAGGTACCGGTCCTCGTCGACCTCCGGGCCGCCGGACTTGCCGTAGGCGTCGCCGCGGTCGTAATACAGCTCGGAGCACGGTCCGGCCGGGCCGGGGATGCCCATCGACCAGAAGTTGTCCTTCTTGCCGCGGCGCACGATCCGCTCGGCCGGCAGCCCGGTGCGCTTCCAGATGTCGATGGCCTCGTCGTCGTCGAGGTAGACGGTGGCCCAGATCTTCTCCGGGTCCAGCCCGAAGCCGCCCGCCTCGACCGGCTTGGTCGACAGCTCCCAGGCCAGCTTGATGGCGCCTTCCTTGAAGTAGTCGCCGAAGCTGAAGTTGCCGTTCATCTGGAAGAACGTGCCGTGCCGGCTGGTCTTGCCGACCTCGTCGATGTCGGGGGTGCGGATGCACTTCTGCACACTCGTGGCCCGCGCATAGGGCGGGGTGCGCTGCCCGAGGAAGAACGGCACGAACTGGACCATGCCGGCGTTGATGAACAGCAGGTTGGGGTCGGCGATGGCCGGCAGCGGGGCCGAGGGGACGACGGTGTGCCCGTTCGTCTCGAAGTGGTTGAGGAAACGTCGCTTGATCTCGGCGGTTCTCATCCGTGCTGCCGGCCTTCCGGGTATAGATCTTCGTCAAGGGTCAGGTGGTCGGAGAACGCCGCTTGGATCTCGGCCTCGCGCTCGGCCATGCCGTCACGCACGTCGTCGACGAAGCTGCGCACGCCGGCGGCGATCCCCGCGGCGGAGTCGCGCGCCGACGCGGCGAGGCCCTGCGGAGTGAAGGCCTGCGCCTTCTTGGTGACCGCCCGGACCACCAGCGCCCCGACGGCGAGGCCGATTCCGAGCCACAGCAGACGCCGCATGGCTCAACCCTTCCCTATCGTGTTTTCGGTGGTACTTCCAGTAAGTGGTGCGGTGCTCAGGTGCGCTTGCGCCGCTGCTTGATCTGCTCGCGGACCTCGGCCTCGTCGGCCGCGCTACGGCGGTTCGCGGCCGCCTTGCGCACCCCGTAGCCGAACGCGGCCACCTTCACCAGCGGGTTGGCCGCGGCCGCGCTGACCACCGTTGACAGGTTCGCAACATTCGCGCTGACGTGCGACACGTTTTCGGTGATGGTGTCGATCCGCGCGAGCTGCATGTTGACGCCGTCGAGCGTCGTGTGCACCTGCGTCAGCGCGACGTTCACATTGTCGATGGTGGTGTTGACCCGCTCCAGCATGGGCGTGGTCTGATGCGCGGCGTCCTGCAGCGCGCCGGTCGCCGCGTCAATCGTTTTCCGCAAGCGCAAAATCGGCACCGCGAGCACGAGCACGAGCACAAAGAACCCACCCGACGCCACCAGCGCCGCAATACCGCCCAGGGACACGGTCACGCCAAGCCTCCTCAACCCGCATGAATGCGTGATTCCAACGGAGGAACCCTACCCTCCGTGATGCATTGCCGCGCTTCGACCGGCGCACTTGTGCGCTTTCGTTCGCGGTATCGTCACGGGCCCGGTTGCCCACCGCCGCCGGGGTCGTAACTTATGCGGTTGAAAACTTTGATCGTGGTGACGGCGAGCGGACAGATCGTGGTCGGCGCCCCGTTGCCGTCCCCTCCGGCCGGCGGCTGCGATACCGCCGCCGACGGCGCTTTGGCCGACGCCTTCCCGGTCGGCGTCTTGGCCCCACCGGTCGCCGCGGGCGGCGCCGGGCTGATCGTCGGGCGCGCTCCCTTCACGTCGCAGACGGCGGCGCGGACCCAGAGGTCGAGTACGTACTCGTCGCGCTGCCAGCAGGTCTCGATACCGTCCACGCCCGCGGCCTGGCAGTCCGGGATGTCCCACTCCACCCACCCGGCGTCGCGCAGCTTCCCGACGAACGCCCGGTTGGTCTCGTCCGGCCCTCGCGCCGACTCCCACGTACGCTGCCGGGACCGGCACTCGTTGATGCACCACCGGCTCCCGACGGCCCCGTCGGTCGGGTTGCGCGCGGCCCACTCGGGCAGGTTGAGCTCGTCGAGCTCGGCGAACACCGGGTCCCGCGACAGTTCCCGGATCACGAAGAACGCGACAGGTGCGCCGATGACCGCCAGAACCAGGAAGATGATCGTCGCGTACCGCAGCTGCCGAACCCGCTTCACCTGCGCCCGCTGGAGCAGCCCGAACGGCGCGACCTGCGTGGCACCCTCCCAGTCGACGACCACGGGCGAGGTGGCCTGCCCCCGGTACGTCACCGGGTTCGGGTCGAAGCGCGCCAGGTCCACGAACGGCTTCGCCGGCGGCCCGTCCCCGAGGAACTGCCCACCGGGTGCCCGCCCGTTGCCGAACGGCCCCTGACGCCCGGACGCGCCACCGGCTCCACCGGGCCCGCCGGGTCCGCCCGGCCCACCGCGGCGCCCGCCCGGCCCGCCACGCCCACCGGCTCCGCGCCCGTCAGGCCCACCGTGGCGAGGCCCGCCACCGCGAACGTCACCGGTGCGCGGCTCACCACCCTTACGCACGTCACCGGTACGCGGCTCACCCCCGCGCACGTCACCCGTGCGCGGCTCGCCTCCACGCACGTCGCCGGTCCGCGGCTCACCACCCTTACGCACGTCACCCGTGCGCGGCTCACCTCCACGCACGTCGCCGGTCCGCGGCTCACCACCCTTACGCACGTCGCCGGTGCGGGGGTCGTTGCCGCGCACGTCGCCGGTGCGCGGGTCGTTGCCGCGCTCGGGCATGCGCTGGCCGGGGGCCTGCGGGGGCGGTGGGCCCGGAGCCTGGGGTGGCTGGGGCGTGGCTTGGAAGGCCGCGTACGTGTCGGGTTCGGCGGCGTGGCGGCGCCCGCCACGCCCGCCGTCGGCCGGACGTTCGGCCGGGCGCTCACCGGGGCGCTCCGAGGGCCGGCCGGGTGGCGCGGACGGTGGAGGTGTGCTGTCTCCCTGGCGCGGCTCAGGCAGGGCGTGCGCGGCCCGGCGGCTCCCGGTCGGCGACTCCTGCTCGGCCTCGCGCGCCCGGCGACGGCCCCGGGACATGGGCATCTCAGCAGGCGGCGGCGCACCGGGCGGCGCGGACGGCGCGGAGGACCCGGCCGCGGGCGAGCCGTCGGCCCGGGCCAACCCGGACTGCGCCGACGATCCGTCCGCGGGCCCGGCGTCGGCCCGGCCGAATCCGGACGGCGCCGACGATCCCGGCTCGCCCGGGAATGCGGTGTCCGCCCGCGCGAATCCGGGCGGCGTCGACGATCGGCCCGACGAGGTATCCGGCCGGGCGAATCCGGGCGGCGGCGCGGCGGCGGCGGTTGCGATCGGAGCGGCCGGACCGTTCGGGCGGGACGGACCCTGCGACACGGAGCCCGGCGAGCGGGAGGGGCCCTGCGGCGCGGAGCCGGTCGAGCGAGAGGGGCCTTGCGGCGCGGAGCCGGGCGGCGGGGCCGGCGATCCGGACGGGCCGAGGGTCGCCGCGGCCGTGGCCTCCCACGAGGCGGCCATCTCACGCGCGGAGCGCCGCCCGCGGGGCGACCCGTGGTGCTCGGTGTCGCGACCGCCGCGGCCCGTCTCAGCGCGCGACCCGGACGGTCCGCCGCGCCATGGCTCGCTGTTCTCGGCGGGCCGGGCGGCGGCCGGGCGGGAGCCGGACGGGGACTCGCTCCACGGGTCCGCGGGTGCGGCCGGGCGGGAGCCGGAGGGCGACTCGCGGCGTGGGTCGGCCGCAGTGGCGGGGCGGGAGCCGGAGGTGGACTCGCGGGCGGCGTCGCGGGGCAGGCGCCAGACCTCCGTCGCCTCGGGCTTGGCCGGGGGCTTGGGAGGCGCCGGCGGTGGGGGTGCCGGCGGGCGGGTCTGGGTGTCGGCCTCGCGCAGGACGTCGCGCGGGGGGCGCCAGGTGGGCATGGCCTCGGTGTTCGGGCCGGCCTCGGGCGGGGCGAACCGGGCGGGCGGAGCCTCCGGCTCGTCGCTCGGGCGGGATCGGGAAGACCGGGACCGGGCGTGCTGGGACGGGTCGCCGCCGCGGGACTGGGGCGGGACCGGTCGGCGGGGATTCACTCCGTCGAGTACGTCTGCGGGGGCGGCCGAGGATGAACCGCCGAGGCTCGGAGTTGTCCGAGGGTCGCCGGCGAACTCGTCGGACTGCTCGCTGCCGGCACTGCGGAGCTCGGCCAGCCAGCCGAGTTCGGCGTCCGCGGACGGGCCCGGGTCGGCCTTGCCGCGGCCGCGCCGCTTCTTGGCCTCGTCAGTCACCGGTGCCGCTCCTCCGTGCTGTTCGGTTCCGAAGCGTCACCCGCCCCAGGAGAACCAGATGCCCCAGTCCCCCGCACGATACGCCGCAGTTTCGGCAATCGTTCCGCCACCGCGCGCTCTGCGCCATGCCCCGTGGGGCGGTAGTACTCCCGGTCGCGGACCCCTTCCGGGGCGTACTGCTGCTGGACCACGCCCCGGGGGTCGTCGTGCGGGTATTTGTACCCCTTCCCGTGCCCGACCCGGCTCGCCCCCTTGTAGTGCGAATCGCGTAAATGCGCAGGAACTGCACCACCGTGCCCGGCTCGCACATCCTGCATCGCGGCGCCGATCGCGGCGACCACCGCGTTCGACTTCGGGGCGAGCGCGAGATGGATGACGGCCTGGGCGAGGACGATCTGGACCTCGGGCAGGCCGACGAGCTCGACGGCGTGGGCGGCGGCGATGGCGATCGGCAGCGCGGTGGGGTCGGCCAGGCCGATGTCCTCGCTGGCCGAGATGACCATGCGGCGGGCGATGAATCGGGCGTCCTCCCCCGCGGTGATCATGCGGGCCAGGTAGTGCAGGGCGGCGTCGGCGTCGGAGCCGCGGATGCTCTTGATGAACGCGCTGACGACGTCGTAGTGCTCGTCGCCGTCACGGTCGTAGCGCAGCGCGGCGACGTCGACGGCCTTCTCGGCGGTGGCCAGGTCGACGGCGGGCATCCCCTGCGCGATCGCCGCGCCCGCGGCCGCTTCCAGGGCCGTGAGGGCTTTGCGGACGTCGCCGCCGGCCAGCCGTACCAGATGGGCTTCGGCATCGTCGTTGAGGGCCACAGCGCCGTCCAGCCCGCGGGCGTCCGCCACCGCACGGCGCAGCAGGGTGCGCACGTCGTCGTCGGTCAGCGGCTGCAGCGTGAGCAGGACGCAGCGCGACAGCAGGGGCGAGATGACCGAGAAGTACGGGTTCTCCGTCGTCGCCGCGAGCAGTGTCACGGTGCGGTCCTCGACGGCGGCCAGCAGCGAGTCCTGCTGGGTCTTGCTGAAGCGGTGGACCTCGTCGATGAACAGCACGGTCGGCGGGCCGCCGCGGCGGCGCTCCTTGCGGGCGGTGTCGATGACCGCGCGGACGTCCTTGACCCCGGCCGACAGGGCCGAGAGGGCGACGAAGTTGCGGTCGGTGGCCCCGGCGACGAGGTGGGCGATAGTGGTCTTGCCGGCGCCGGGCGGGCCCCAGAGGATCACCGACATCGGCGAGGCGCCGCCGACGAGCTGGCGCAGCGGGGCGCCGGGCGCGAGCAGGTGCTGCTGGCCTACGAGCTCGTCGAGGCTGGCCGGGCGCATCCGCACCGCGAGGGGCGCGTCGGCCGCCACGTCGGTGAAACCACCGGTGACGGCGCCGCCCCCAGCTGGGGAAACGTCGCCGCCACCGGTTGGTTGCACCTCAAACAAGCCGTCCACGGCCCCCGACCCTACAGGTCGGTAACCTACTTCGACCGCTCGACCGGGACCTGGTCGGTCGCGGTCGCCGGAGGCGCGGCCTTGGGCTTGGCGTCGACGCCGGCCTCGGCCCGCTGCTCCTTGGTGATCGGGGTCGGCGCGCCGGTCAGCGGGTCGTAGCCGCCGCCGGTCTTCGGGAACGCGATGACCTCGCGGATCGAGTCGGCCCCGGCCAGCAGCATGCAGATGCGGTCCCAGCCGAAGGCGATGCCGGCGTGCGGCGGCGGGCCGTACTTGAACGCCTCGAGCAGGAAGCCGAACTTGTCGGCCGCGTCCTCGGCGGTGATGCCGAGGATGTCGAAGACCCGCCGCTGGACGTCACCGCGGTGGATACGGACCGAGCCGCCGCCGATCTCGTTGCCGTTGCAGACGATGTCGTAGGCGTAGGCGAGGGCCTCGCCCGGCGACTCCTCGAACCGGTCGATCCACTCCCGGTTGGGCGAGGTGAACGGGTGGTGCACCGCGGTCCAGCCCTTCGCGCCGCCGCCGGTGCCGCCGGCCTCGGGGTCGGTGGGCTCGAACATGGGCGCGTCGACGATCCAGCAGAACGCCCAGGCGCTCTCGTCGATCAGCTTGGCCCGCTTGGCGATCTCGACGCGGGCCGCGCCGAGCAGCTCCTGGGCCTCGCGGCGCTCGGTCGAGGCGGCGAAGAAGACGGCGTCGCCGGGCTTGGCCCCGACGAAGTCGGCCAGGCCGCTCAGGTGCGACTCGGAGAGGTTCTTGGCCACGGGGCCGCGGGCCTCGCCGGTGGAGGCGTCGAGGACCACGTAGGCCAGGCCCTTCGCGCCGCGCGCCTTGGCCCAGTCCTGCCAGCCGTCGAGCTCCTTGCGGGTCTGCGCCGCGCCGCCGGGCATCACGACCGCGCCGACGTAGCCGCCCGCGTCGATCGCGCCCGCGAACACCCGGAACTCGGTGCCGCGCAGATACTCCGTCAGCTCGGTCAGCTCCACCGAGTAGCGCAGGTCGGGCTTGTCGGAGCCGTAGCGGGCCAGGGCCTCGTGCCAGGTCAGGTGCGGGATGTCACCGACGATCTCGTGCCCGGCCAGGTCGGACCAGAGCGACCTGACGATCGACTCGCCGAGCTCGATGATGTCGTCCTGGGTGACGAACGACATCTCGATGTCGAGCTGGGTGAACTCCGGCTGGCGGTCGGCCCGGAAGCCCTCGTCGCGGTAGCAGCGGGCGATCTGGTAGTACCGCTCCAGGCCGCCGACCATCAGCAGCTGCTTGAACAGCTGCGGCGACTGGGGCAGCGCATACCAGGTGCCGGGCTGCAGCCGGACCGGCACCAGGAAGTCGCGGGCGCCCTCCGGGGTGGACCGGGTCAGGGTCGGCGTCTCCACCTCGACGAAGTCGCGGTCGGCGAGCAGGTTGCGGGCGATCTGGTTGGCCCGGCTGCGCAGCTTCATGGCCTTGTGCGGGCCGGAGCGGCGCAGGTCGAGGTAGCGGTACCGGTAGCGCACGTCGTCGCTTGCGGCCTCACCGTCGTCGATCGGCAGCGGCAGCGGCGCGGCCTCGGAGAGCACCTCGAGGCCGCTCGCGACGACCTCGATCGCGCCGGTCGGCAGGTCGGGGTTCTCGTTGCCGGCCGGCCGGGCCCGCACCTCGCCCACGACGAGCACGCAGTACTCGTTGCGCAGCGCGTGCGCGGCCTGCATCTCCTCGCGGAAGACCACCTGGACCACGCCGGAGGCGTCGCGCAGGTCGACGAAGATGACCCCGCCGTGGTCGCGGCGGCGGGCCACCCAGCCGGCCAGCGTCACGGTCGTTCCGGCGTCGGTGGCCCGCAAAGAGCCGGACTGATGGGATCGGATCACGGGGTCTCCTTCGGCGAACTACGCAAGACGCCCACATTCTTTCACTGCAGCCGCGGCGCCATGTCCTCGGCCGGGGGTATCCACCCTTCGCTGGACGCGGGCGCCTGGTCACCGGAGCGGATGTCCTTGACCTGGTCGCCACCTTCCGTCGAGGCGCTGGCCGGGAACCAGACGTAGGGGATCCCGCGCCGCTCGGCGTAGCGGATCTGCTTGCCCAGCTTGGCCGGGACCGGGGCGACCTCGGTGGCGATCCCCCGGGCGCGCAGGTTCGCGGCGATGCGGTTGCTGGCCGCCCGCTCCTGCTCGCTCCACAGCGCGACGAGCACGGCTGTCGGGGTCGGCCGGCTGACGCTCAGCTCACCGGCGTCGAACAGCAGGCCGAGCAGGCGGGAGACGCCGATGGAGATGCCGACGCCGGGAAAGACGTCCTTGCCCGCGCTGGCGAGGTTGTCGTAGCGGCCGCCGGAGCAGACGGAGCCGTACTGCTCGAAGCCGACGAGCTCGGTCTCGTAGACGGTGCCGGTGTAGTAGTCGAGCCCGCGGGCGATCTTCAGGGTGGCCTCGACCAGGCCGGGGCTGTGCTCCCGGGCGGTCTCGACGACCGCGGCGAGCTCGGCGACGCCCTCGTCGAGCAGCGGGTGCTCGACGCCGAGCGCGCGGACGGCGTCCGCGAAGGAGGCGTCCCCGGCCCGGATCTCGGCAAGCGCGAGGCACGCCTTGGCCTGGGCCTCGGTCCCGCCGGCGCTCACGATCATCTGGGCGACGGCGTTCGGCCCGATCTTGTCCAGTTTGTCGACTATTCTGAGGATTTCCTCGGGATCCTCCAGGCCAAGGCCGCGGTAGAACCCCTCGCAGAGCTTGCGGTTGTTCACCATGATCTTGACCGGCGGAATCGGCAGCGAGCGCAGCGCGTCGCCGATGACCAGGGGAATCTCGGCCTCATAGTGGGGCGGGAGGGTGTCCCGGTCGACGATGTCGATGTCGGCCTGCAGGAACTCGCGGTAGCGACCGGCCTGCGGCTTCTCCCCCCGCCAAACCTTCTGGATCTGGTACCGCCGGAAGGGAAACTGCAACTTACCGGCATTTTCCAGCACGTAACGGGCGAACGGAACGGTCAGATCGAAGTGCAACCCGAGGGCCAGCTCATCCTCACCCTCCCCGGCCTGGAGGCGCCTGAGGGTGTACACCTCCTTCGAGGTCTCGCCCTTGCGCAGGAGCTGGTCGAGCGGCTCGACGGCCCGGGTCTCCAGGGAGGCGAAGCCGTAGAGCTCGAAGGTGCGCCGCAGCCGGTCGAGCACCTGCTGCTCGGCGACGCGCTGGCCCGGGAGCCACTCGGGGAAGCCGGACAGCGGAGTAGGTCGGGTCATGGGTGTCTACCAGCCTTTACGCGGCGCGTCGAGCGCCTCACGGAGATAGGGGTTGCGGGCCCGCTCGCGGCCGATGGTCGTCTCAGGGCCGTGGCCGGGCAGCACGACCGTCTGGTCCGGCAGCGTCAGCACCTTGTCGCGCAGGCTGGCCATCATCTGGTTCATGCTGCCGCCGGGCAGGTCCGTGCGGCCGATCGAGTCCTTGAAGAGCACGTCACCGGAGAAGCACAGCGGGGCGCCGCCCGCCCGGCCGTCGGCAGTCGGGACCCGGAACATCACCGAGCCGCGGGTGTGGCCGGGCGCGTGGTCGACGGTGAGCTCCAGCCCGGCGATCTTCAGCACCAGGCCGTCCTCCAGCGGCGCCACGTCCTCGGGCTCACTCCACTCCAGCCGCCCGCCGAACAGGGCGGTGAGGTCGGTGCTGAGGCCCTTCGCCGGGTCGGCCAGCATCTCGGCGTCCTCGGGATGGATGTAGGCGGTGATGCCGCGCGCGCCGCAGACCGGCGTCACGGAGAACGTATGGTCGAGGTGACCATGCGTCAGCAGTACCGCGGCGGGCTGGAGCCGATGCTCGGCGAGCACCTCGTCCAGCCGGTCCGTCACCCCGATGCCCGGGTCGATGACCACGCACTGCTCGCCCGGCCCGGGGGCCACGACGAAGCAGTTGGTCCCGAACGCCTCGGCGGGGAACCCGGCAACCAGCACGGCGTTCCTCCCTGTCGATGTCCTGCCAATAACCAGCTAGACCCTATCCGGAGGTCAGCCCCAGCGAACCGTGACCGGGCGGCGACCCGCATTCCGGGTTCTACCCGTACACTCTGGCGGGCGTGTGACATGGCACCCAAATGTTTTTTCCTGGAGGGGAGCACAGGTGGCTTCCAGTAAGAGCCGGCAGCGCGCTCTGGCGCGGGCCAAGACCGAACGGCAGATTGCCCGGAGGGCGGCCGCGGCGCGGCGCCGCCGTCAGTGGCAGGCGGGCATCGGCAGTGCCGTGGTGCTCGCACTGTTGGTCGTGGTCGTGATCTGGAAGACCGGCGGCTTCTCTCCCGCTCCGGCCTCAGCGGACCGGTGCGCCTACACGGGCGCGGACGCGGCGACCGGCCTCGTCGACGTCGGCAAGCCGCCGACGAAGGACATCGTCGAGAACGGTGTCAAGACGATGACGATCACGCTGGGTCAGGGCAAGGTCACGGCGAAGCTCGACCCGAGCAAGGCGCCGTGCACCGTCAACAGCTTCACGTACCTGGCGGGCAAGAAGTTCTTCGACAACACCACCTGCCACCGCTCGACGGACACGCTGCTGCAGTGCGGCGACCCGTCGGGCACCGGCAGCGGCGGCCCGCAGTACCGCTTCCCGGACGAGAACCTGCCCCAGGCCGCGGCCCCGTCGACCGACCCGAGCGCGAGCGCCTCGGCCGACCCCGCGGCGCAGACGGCGGCGACGGCGCTCTACCCGGCCGGCACCCTGGCCATGGCCAACTCGGGCGCCAACACCAACGGCAGCCAGTTCTTCCTGGTCTTCAAGGACGTGCAGCTCCCGCCGAACTACACCATCTTCGGCACCATCACGGGCGGCCTCGACGTCCTGCAGAAGATCGGCGCGGCCGGCAACGACGGCTCGAACTCGGCCGGTGGCGGCAAGCCGAACCAGGAGGTGAAGATCAGCTCGCTGACCGTCACCGACACCGACCCTGGCGCCGCCGAGCCCGTCCCCTCGGTGAGCACGTCGGCCCCGGCCTCGGCGGCCCCCTCCGCCACCAGCAGCGCCCCGGGCAACTCCTGACCGGCGTGATCCAGTCCCCGTTTCATCCATCCCTGTTGAGCAAGGAGTACCAACCGTGACCACCAACCGGGACCGTCAGCGCGCCGCCGCGCGTGCGCGGCTGGAGCGGGAGATGGCCGAGCGGGCCGAGCAGTCCCGCGGCCGGCGCCGTAGGAACACGATCATCGCCGCCGGAGCGGGCGCCCTGATCGTGGTGCTCGCGGCCGCGTGGGTGGTCATCGCGCTGACCGGCGACGACAAGAAGCAGGCCGCCGCCGACCCGTCGGCCTCGGCCACCCCGACCAAGTGCACCTGGCTGCCGCTCGTCGACCCGAGCGCCAGCGCGTCGCCGGACCCGGAGACCGCGAAGAACACCAAGGACGTGGGCACGCCCCCGGCCACCGGTGAGGCCCGCACGGGCACCCAGACGATGACGCTCGACACGAGCGTCGGCACCGTCAAGATCGAGGTCGACACCGCTCACGCGCCCTGCGCCGCGGAAAGTTTCACGTACCTGGCCAGCAAGAATTTCTTCAACGACAGCATCTGCCACCGGCTCGTCGTGCAGAACATCTACGTCCTGCAATGCGGCGACCCGTCCGGCACCGGCTACGGCGGCCCCTCCTACCGCTACGCCGAGGAGAACCTGCCGACCGGCAAGCGTCCCGCGTACGGCCGCGGCGTCGTCGCGATGGCGAACACGGGCCAGCCCGCCTCGACGGGCAGCCAGTTCTTCATCGTGTACAAGGACATCGCCAAGCTGGACGCGAACTACACGGTCATCGGCCGCGTCACCGAGGGCCTCGACCTGATCCAGAAGGTCGCGGACGCCGGCGTCATCCCGGACCCGTCCGCCCCGGCCCCCGACCCCTCCACCGGGCCGAGCGACGGCAAGCCGAAGACCGAGGTGCGCATCAAGAGCCTCACGATGAGCGCCCCGGCCCAGTAACACCCGCCGGACCGCAGAAGGCCGCCCACCACACCGGTGGGCGGCCTTCGCCGTCTGTGACGCCCGCGGCGGGCGGTGGTGCTCAGGCGCCTGAGGTGACCCGGTAGGCGTCGTAGACGCCGTCGATGCGGCGGACGGCGGCCAGAAGGTGGTTGAGGTGCTTCGGGTCGGCCATTTCGAAGCTGAAGCGGCTGATCGCCACCCGGTCGCGGGTCGTGGTGACCGTGGCGGAGAGGATGTTGACCTTCTCGTCGGACAGGACGCGGGTGACGTCGGCGAGGAGCTTGTGGCGGTCGAGGGCCTCGACCTGGATGGCGACCAGGAACGTCGAGGCGCTCGTCGGCTTCCAGCTCACCTCCAGCACGCGCTCCGGCTGCTCCTTGAGGTCGCCCGCGTTGGCGCAGTCGTCGCGGTGCACGGAGACGCCGCCGGAGCGGGTGACGAAGCCGAAGACGGCGTCGCCCGGCACCGGGGTGCAGCAGCGGGCCAGTTTGATCCAGACGTCGTCGACGCCGAGGACCTCGACGCCCGGGTCGCTGGCGGCGGTGCGGGGCCGGGCGGGCCGGGTCGGGATGGCGGTCTCGGCGATGTCCTCGACCGCGCCCTCCTCGCCGCCGTAGCCCTGCACGAGGCGCTGGACGATGGACTGGGCCGAGCTCTGGCCGTCACCGACCGCCGCATACAGCGCGGCCACGTCGGCCAGGTGCAGCTCGCGGGCGATGGTCATGAGCGACTCGGAGGTCAGCAGGCGCTGCAGCGGCAGGCCCTGCTTGCGCATGGCCTTGACGATCGCCTCCTTGCCGGCCTCGATCGCCTCCTCGCGGCGCTCCTTGTTGAAGTACTGCCGGATCTTGGTCCGGGCCCGGGGGCTCTTGACGAAGCCCAGCCAGTCCTGGGTGGGGCCGGCGGTCTCGGACTTGGACGTGAAGATCTCGATGACGTCGCCGTTGGACAGCGTGCTCTCCAACGGCACGAGCTTGCCGTTGACCCGGGCGCCGATGCACTTGTGGCCGACCTCGGTGTGCACGGCGTAGGCGAAGTCGACAGGGGTCGAGCCGGTGGGCAGCGCGATCACGTCGCCCTTCGGCGTGAAGACGTACACCTCCTGGCTCGAGAGGTCGAAGCGCAGTGCGTCGAGGAACTCGCTGGGGTCGCTCGCCTCGCGCTGCCAGTCGAGCAGCTGCCGCAGCCAGGTCATCTCGTCGATGTGCGCGGGCGGCCCGGCGATCGTCGCGTTCTTGGTCTCCTTGTAGCGCCAGTGCGCCGCGATGCCGTATTCGGCCGTGCGGTGCATGGCGTAGGTGCGGATCTGCAGCTCGACGGGCTTGCCGGTAGGCCCGATGACAGTCGTGTGCAGCGACTGGTACATGTTGAACTTCGGCATGGCGATGTAGTCCTTGAACCGGCCGGGGACCGGCTGCCAGTTCGCGTGGATCACGCCGAGGGCCGCGTAGCAGTCGCGGACGGTGTCGACCAGGATGCGCACGCCGACCAGGTCATAGATGTCGCCGAAGTCGCGGCCGCGGACGATCATCTTCTGGTAGACGGAGTAGAGGTGCTTCGGCCGCCCGGTGACCTCCGACTTGATCTTCGAGGTCCGCAGGTCGTTGGCGACCTTCTGGGTCACGCTGCGCAGCAGGGAGTCGCGCTGCGGGGTGTGCTCCGCGATGAGCCGGCTGATCTCGTCGAAGCGCTTGGGGAACAGCGTGCGGAACGCCAGATCCTCGAGCTCCCACTTGATCGTGTTCATGCCCAGCCGGTGCGCGAGCGGGGCCAGGATCTCCAGCGTCTCCTTGGCCTTCTGCTCCTGCTTCGGGCGGGGCAGGAAGGTCAGCGTGCGCATGTTGTGCAGCCGGTCGGCCAGCTTGATCACCAGGACCCGCGGGTCCTTGGCCATCGCCACGACCATCTTGCGGATCGTCTCGGCCTTGGCCGCGTCGCCCAGCTTGACCTTGTCGAGCTTCGTGACGCCGTCGACGAGCAGCGTGACCTCGCCGCCGAAGTCGACCTGCATGCGCTCGATGGTGTATTCGGTGTCCTCGATCGTGTCGTGCAGCAGGGCGGCGACGAGCGTGGTCGTGTCCATGCCCAGGTCGGCGAGGATGGTGGCGACGGCGAGCGGGTGCGTGATGTAGGGGTCGCCGGACTTGCGGTACTGCCCCTTGTGGAAGTGCTCCGCCATGTCATAGGCCCGCTGCAGGAGACGCACGTCGGCCTTCGGGTGGCTCGCCTTGTGCTGGGCGATCAGCGGCTCCAGGACCTCGCTGACCGACGGGCTCTGCCAGGGCGCGTTGAAGCGGGCCAGGCGGGCGCGCACGCGGCGGCCCGTGGGCGCGGCGCCGACGAGGCCGGCCATCGTGCCCGTGACGCCTGTCGCGGCGTCGGTCAGGTCCTCGGTGTCCTCGCCCAGGATCTCCTCGGGCGTGCGGCGCTGGGCCGGCTGGTCGGAGGCGCGCCGTTGGGGCGTGCCCGGCGGCGTCGGGAACTGCAGCACCACGCCGCCGGCCTCCGCCGTCTCCGGCGCGGCTGCTTCGCGGGCGTCCTGCGGTTCATCCTGCACGTGGTCGACCGTACCCTCAATGGGGGGTGCGATGTCGCCGGTCACCGGCCGCTCCTCATCGCCGACAACGTTCCGAACCGCAAGCTTACCCGCCCCCGCCGACAATTCCCGTCAGCGGAGGGCTCGGAGCAGCCTCGGAAAACGCCCCTCAGACGGTCAAGAGGGCATGAATCGGGCGTCCCGCCAGCTTCGCCCGCCCCTCCAGGAACGCCAGCTCCAGCAGGACGCTGAAGCCGCTGACCGTGCCGCCGGCCTCCTCGACCAGTCCGAGCGTCGCCGCGGCGGTCCCTCCGGTGGCCAGCACGTCGTCGACGACCAGGACCCGCTCCCCCGCGATGAACGCGTCGGCGTGCACCTCCAGGGTCGCCTCGCCGTACTCCAGGGCATAGGTCGCCGCGACGGTCTTGCGGGGCAGCTTGCCGGCCTTGCGGATGGGGACAACACCCTTGCCCGTCGCATAGGCCACCGCGGCGGCGATCACGAAACCGCGCGCCTCGATCCCGGCGACGACGTCGAAGCTGTCCGCGCCCTGCTCGGCGATGATCGCGTCGATCGCGGCCGCGAAAGCCGGGCCGTCGGCGAAGAGCGGCATGAGGTCCTTGAACAGCACCCCCGGCTTCGGAAAGTCCGGGACATCCAGCACCTTGCTCGCGACCAGGTCGGCGATCTCCACCAATGCTCCCTCACGCAAAAAATCACGGGCGCCGCAGTACCAGCGACGCCCGTGATTTTTGCAGTTGTACGACTAACGCCGTGCGCCGCCCCCGCCGGGCCGTCCACCGGCGCGGGGACGCTTGCCCTGGCCCGGCCGGGCCGCCGGGCGCGCACCCGGCCGCGGGGCCGCACCGGCCAGCTCCGAGCGCTCGACCGACTTCGCCGGGCCGCCGACCGGCACCCCGTCGCTGTCGCGCGGCGGGTTGGCCGCGCGGGCCGCCGCCTCCTTGGCCAGCGCCGCCCGCTTGCCCTTGACCCGGTTGGCGTGCTGCTGCAGCCGCGGCTCACGGCTCTTGAGCTCGGCCAGCACCGGGGTGGCGAAGAAGATCGACGAGTACACGGCGACGCCCATACCGATGAACAGCACCAGGCCGAGGTCCTTCAGCGTGCCCGCGCCCAGCAGGCCGGCGCCGATGAAGAGCAGGCCGCCGACCGGCAGCAGCGCCACCAGACCCGTGTTGATGGAGCGCATCAGCGTCTGGTTGACGGCCAGGTTGGCCGCCTCGGCGTAGGTCGTCGTGCTCGACCCCGTGATGCCCCGGGTGTTCTCCTGCACCTTGTCGAACACCACGACGACGTCGTACAGGGCGAAACCGAGGATCGTCAGGAAGCCGATGACCGTGGACGGCGTGACCTCGAAGCCGACGAGCGAGTACACGCCGCCGGTCAGGATCAGGTCCAGCAGCAGCGACGCGACAGCGGCGACGGCCATCCGCCACTCGAAGCGCGCGATGAGGTAGACGAGCACCGCGGCGAGGAAGATCGCGAGGCTCAGCGCCGCCTTGTTGGTGACCTGGCCGCCCCACGAGGTGCTCACCGCGCTGTCGCTGATCTGCTCCGGCGTGATGTTGAAGTGCTTGGCGACCGCGTCCTTGATCTGGGTCTGCCGCTGCGCGTCGGTGATCAGCTCGGTCTTGATGACGTACTGCGTGTCGCCCATGGTCTGGCCGGTCTTGACCGAGACGCCGGCGTCGGTGAACGCCTGCTCGACCTCGTTCAGCGTGCCGACCTTGACCGGGACGTTGTACTGGTTCCCGCCCTCGAACTCGATACCGAGCGTGAAGCCACGCACGAACATGCTCGCCACCGCGATGATGATCGCGATGCCGGCGACGGTGAACCAGAGCTTCCGCCGGCCGACGATGTCGACGTCGGCTTCACCGCGGTACAGCCGGGCCGCAAGACCCCTTCCGCTGCCAGCCATGGTCAGGCCTCCTTCGGGCGGTTGCGACGGGTGGTCGGCACCGGCTCGGTCCTCGTCCCCTCGAGCACGCGGCCGAGGCCGCTGACCCGTGGCGACAGGAATGCTTTACTGCGGGCGAAGAGCGTCATGATCGGGTGTCGGAACAGGAACACGACCAGGAGGTCGAGGATCGTCGCCACACCCAGGGCGAAGGCGAAGCCCTTCACCGAGCCGATCGAGACGAAGTACAGGATCGCCGCGGCCATCAGCGTGATCGTGTTGGCCGAGATGATCGTGCGGCGGGCCCGGACCCAGGCCCGGGGCACGGCGCTGCGTGGACTCCGGCCCTCATGGATCTCGTCCTTGAGCCGCTCGAAGTAGATGACGAACGAGTCGGCGGCCACACCGAGCGAGACGATGAACCCGGCGAAGCCGGCCAGGCTCAGCGTGAAGCCGACCGAGCGGCCGAGCAGGACGATCGACATGTAGACAAGCACGCCGGACAGCACCAGCGAGAGCATGATGACCGCGCCGAGCAGGCGGTAGTAGAAGAACGAGTACAGCACCACCAGGAGCATGCCGATACCGGCGGCGAGCAGGCCCGCCTCGAGGTGCGAGCTGCCCAGCGTGGCCGAGATGCTCTGCGCGTCCTGCGAGGTGAAGGAGAGCGGCAGCGCGCCGTACTGCAGCTGGCTGGCCAGCAGCTGCGCCTCCGACTTGGTGAAGGTGCCGCTGATCGTCGCGTCGCCGGGGATGACGTTCTGGATCACCGGGGCCGAGACGACCACGTTGTCCAGCACCACGGCGACCTGCTTGCTGTCCTGGCCGTTGTTGTACGCCACCCGCGTCAGGTCGGTCCAGGCGTTCTGCCCGGTCCCGTTGAACGACAGGTTGACCGTCCACTTGCCGTTCTGCGAGTCGATGCCCGAGTTGGCGCTCTTGACGTCGGTGCCGAGCACCTTGGCCACGTCGAGCTGGTACTTCGTGCCCGGCTCACAGGCGACGGCGGGCTCGGTGGCCTTGCTGATCGACCCGACCGGCCGGTTCTTCAGCATGTCGCAGGTGATGTACGGGATGTTGTACTGGATCGACGCCGGCAGATCCGCGACTTCCTGCGGGGTCAGGTTCTTGAACGGCGTGTAGAGCGCGGCCTTGCCCTGGTCCTTGGTGAAGTCGACGGGCGCCTGCTCGGCCAGGGCGGCGGCCCAGGCGGCCTGCCCGACCTTGTTCTGCAGGGCGGTGCGCCGGGTGGCCAGGTCCGCCGCCACCGACTCCGACGGCTTGGCGCTCGCCGCGGCGGCGGCCGACTGCGAGCCCGACGCGGAGGGAGCGGCACTGGTGGCCGACGGCTGCCCCGCAGAAGTGCTGGCGGACGGCTGGCCGGTCGCCGAGGCGGCGGTCGACGGCGGCGTCGAGGCACCCGTGGAGGCCGACGGGGTGGCCGAGGCGGACGGCGTGGCACCGGTGTCGCCGGTCGAGCCCAGCACCATGCGGAAGCGCAGCTCCGCCGTCTGGCCGATCTGCTTCAGCCGGTCATCGCTCTTGCCCGGGAGGGAGACGACGATGTTGTTGTCGCCCTCGACCACGACCTCGGCCTCGGCGACACCCAGGCCGTTGACCCGCTGGTCGATGATGCTCCGGGCGGTCTCCATCTGATCCTTGGTGGGCTTCTGACCGCCCTCCAGGTTCTGGGCCTGCAGCGTGACCGTGGTCCCGCCGATCAGATCAAGGCCGAGCTTGGGCTCGAGCCGGTTGCGCCACCCACCGCTGCCACCGAACCACACGAGGGCGGCGAGCACGATGAAGATGGCGGCAAGCACGGCGAGCTGGCGGCTCGGGCGCATCGGTGCCTGAGGTTGTGCCACGGCTGTCGGGTCTCCCTACACGACGCCGGCGAGGGTCGCGCGGCGTGAATGTTTCATGGCGGGGCTATGGCGGGGCTGGTGAGCGGGACTTTCAGTCGGCGTCCGGCTTGACGACGGACTCCTCTTCGACGGCCGGCTCTTCTTCGACGGCCGCCTTCTGGTTCACCTTGCCGATCGCGGCGCGGGCGTACTTGGCGGAGACACCCGGTGCGATCTCGAGCATGACGAAGTCGTCGGCGACCTCGGTCACGATGCCGTAGAGCCCGCCGACGGTCACGACCTCGTCGCCGAGGCCCATCGTGGACTGCATGTCCTGGACCTCGCGGCGGCGCTTCTGCTGCGGCCGGATCATGAGGAAATACACGAAGGCGGCGAAGGCGACGACCACGAGGAGCGGGAGTGCCGAGCTGCCGCCCGAGGCTTCCGCGGCATAATTCACGATTATGGGCCTTCCCGGTCGAGTTATCTGAAGTCCGCGCAGCGGATCGCGGCGAGTCTAGTCGGTGTGGCGGATACCACGGCGACCGGCGTCAGTCACGGTCTAGTCACAAATCGAACAGACCGGGCGTTGAAGACAAACCGCCAGCTGGGTTTCCGCCCCCGACGGTACCAGCGGGACCTGGGATTCCAAGATGCTGCCATGCGCCGGCGGTCGCGATACGACCACGCGGAGTACGGGCCATCAGGCCGGATCGCAGCAGGAAAGGCTCGCAGACTTCCTCGACGGTGTCCGGCTGCTCACCCACCGCGACGGCGAGGGTGGAAAGTCCCACCGGCCCGCCGCCCTGGCGCAGCAGGGCCAGCAGCACCGCCCGGTCGAGCCGGTCCAGGCCCAGCTCGTCGACGTCGTAGACGCGCAGGGCGGCCCGGGCCGCGGTCAGGTCCACCACGCCGTTGCCGCGCACCTCGGCATAGTCGCGGACCCTCCGCAGCAGGCGATTGGCGATCCGGGGGGTACCGCGAGAGCGCCGGCCGATCTCGACAGCGCCCTCGTCCGTGATCGGCACGTCGAGAATGCGGGCCGACCGCGCGATGATCAGCTCGAGCTCGTCCGGGTCGTAGAAGTCCAGCTGGCCGACGAAGCCGAACCGGTCGCGCATCGGGCCGGTCAGCAGACCGCTGCGGGTCGTGGCCCCGACGAGCGTGAACGGCTCCACATCGAGCGGGATCGCCGTCGCGCCCGGGCCCTTGCCGACGACCACGTCGACCCGGAAGTCCTCCATCGCGCTGTAGAGCAGCTCCTCGGCCGGTCGCGCGATGCGGTGGATCTCGTCGATGAACAGCACGTCGCCGAGGCTCAGGCTGGTCAGGACCGCGGCCAGGTCACCGGCCCGCTCGATGGCCGGCCCGCTTGTCATCCGCAGCCCGGCGCCGAGCTCGGCCGCGACGATCATGGCCATGGTCGTCTTGCCGAGCCCGGGCGGGCCGGAGAGCAGGATGTGGTCGGGCGGGCTGCCCCGGCGCAGAGCGCTCTGCAGCAGCAGGTCGAGCTGCTCGCGGACCCGGTGCTGCCCGATCAGCTCGGCCAGCCGCTTGGGCCGCACCGACTGGTCGGCGACCATGTCCTCGTCCGAAGCAAACGCACTGACCAGCGGATCGGTCATGCCCCCTCCGCTCCGCTCCGGGCGCACGACCGTCGAGCTGCGCCTATTGTGACCGGCCCCTCCGCAAGCTCCGGACCAGTCATGCCCCCTCCGCTCCGCTCCGGGCGCACGACCGTCGAGCTGCGCCTATTGTGACCGGCCCCTCCGCAAGCTCCGGACCGGTCATGCCCCCTCCGCTCCGCTCCGGGCGCACGACCGTCGAGCTGCGCCTATTGTGACCGGCCCCTCCGCAAGCTCCGGACCGGTCATCGAATCGTGCCCAGCATCCGGATCGCCTGCTTGAGCAGGACGGGTACGGCCGGGGCGGTCTGCCCGTCGAGCTGCTCGGCGACGGCCGCCACGGCCTGGTCGGCCTGCTTCTCGTTCCAGCCGAGCCCGACGAGCGCCTGGCGGACCTGGTCATGCCACACGGCACCGCCGGCGATCAGGCTGCCACCCGACCCGGGCAGCGCGCCGATCTTGTCCCGCAGCTCCAGCACCAGCCGCTCCGCGCCCTTCTTGCCGATGCCCGGCACCTGCGTGAGCGTGGACGTGTCGGCGGCACCTATCGCGCGGCGTACGACTTCGGGGGCGTGCACGGCCAGCACCGCCTGCGCCAGCCGCGGGCCGACGCCGGTGGCGGTCTGCAGGAGCTCGAACAGCTGCTTGGCCTCGTCGTCGGCGAACCCGTAGAGGGTGAGCGAATCCTCCCGCACCACGAGCGACGTGGCCAGCCGGGCCTCCTGGCCGACCCGCAGCTCGGCGAGGGTGTGCGGGGAACACTGGACGGCCAGCCCGACCCCGCCGACCTCGATCACCGCGCCGTCGGGCGACACCGCCGCCACCTTGCCGCGCACGCTCGCGATCACCGGGTCCTCCTCAACGCCGCGCTGATGCGCTCGCGCGCACCGCCTCGCCACACATGACAGATGGCCAAGGCTAAAGCGTCGGCGGCGTCGGCCGGTTTAGGCGCGACCTCCAGCCGCAGCAGCCGGGTCACCATCGCCGTCACCTGGGCCTTGTCCGCCTGCCCGTTGCCGCTGACGGCCGCCTTGACCTCGCTCGGCGTGTACATCTGCACGGGCAGCCCGGCCCGGGCGGCGGCCAGGATCGCGACCGCCCCGGCCTGCGCGGTGCCCATGACGGTCCGCACGTTGTGCTGGGAGAACACCCGCTCGACGGCGACGCTCTCGGGCTGGAACTCGGTGACGAGCTCGGCCAGCCGCCGGTCGAGGTTGAGCAGCCGCAGGGACAGGTCGAGGTCGGGCTCGCTGCGCACGACCTCGTAGTGCACCAGCTTGCACGGGCGGCCCGGCGAGCCCTCGACCAGCCCGACACCGCATCGGGTAAGCCCCGGGTCGACACCCAGCACGCGCACCGCCACTCCCCTCAAACGTGTGTTCGACACACTATCGGACGACCGGCGCGCGCCGATCGACCGACACACACACCGAGTGCGGTAAAGGTATGTGGGTAAACCCCATGGGACGCGCTCGTGAAGGCTCGTACGTTTCCGCCATGACGACGGAGCATGTGGTCGCGCTCGATCTGCGGGGCCGCACCGCGATGGTGACGGGCGCCGGCAGCGGGATCGGCCGCGCGGTCGCGGTGCGACTGGCCGCGGCGGGCGCAAAGGTCGTTGCGGTGGACCTGTCGTTCCAAGCCACAGGCGATGATGTCGTACCGGTGGAGGCCGACCTGTCCGACCCGGCCTCCGTGGAGCGGGTCCTGCGCGACCACGCCGACGTCGACGTCCTGGTCAACAACGCCGGACTGCAGCACGTGGCCGCGCTCGAGGAGTTTCCGCCGGAGCGCTTCACCTACATCCAGTCGGTAATGGTCGAGGCACCCTTCCGCCTGGTCCGGGGCGTGCTCCCGCACATGTACGCCGGGAACTGGGGGCGGATCGTCAACATCTCCTCGGTACACGGGCTGCGCGCCTCGCCGTTCAAGGCGGCGTACGTCACCGCCAAGCACGCGCTCGAGGGCCTGTCCAAGACGGTCGCCCTGGAAGGCGCGCCGCACGGGGTGACGGCGAACTGCATCAACCCGGCGTACGTGCGCACGCCGCTCGTCGAGGGCCAGATCGCCGACCAGGCGCGGACCCACGGCATCCCGGAGTCCGAGGTCGTCGAGAAGATCATGCTGACCAGCGCGGCGATCAAGCGGCTGATCGAGCCGGCCGAGGTCGCGGAGCTCGTCGCGTACCTCTGCACCGGCATGGCCGGGTTCATCACCGGCACTTCGCTGTCGATCGACGGCGGCTGGACCGCACACTAGGTCAGGTGACGATGCCCGCGTACGACGCCGGGAGCGGTCGGCTGGAATACCTCGAGCTGCTGGCCCGCGAGGCGGCCGCCGTCGAGTTCGAGGGCCCGCTCGTCGCCGCCCGGGGCGCCGGGCTCCCGCCGGACCGCATCGCCGAGCTGGAGCAGGCCAAGGTCGTCGCGCTGCGGGTGCGCGCACTGCTGGAGCGGCGCCGGCGGCGGGAGGAGGAGCTCTCCGGGCTCTTCGACACCGCCAGCGACCTGGCGGGCCTGCGCGACCTCGACGCCGTGCTGGAGGCCATCGTCCACCGGGCGCGGACGCTGCTGGGGGCCGACGTGGCGTACATGACGCTCAACGACGAGGCCCGCGGCGACACCTACATGCGGGTCACCGACGGCTCCATCTCGGCCCACTTCCAGGCGCTGCGCCTGCCCATGGGCGCGGGGCTCGGTGGCCTGGTGGCGCAGACCGGCAGCCCGTACGTGACGGCCGACTACCCGCGCGACGCCCGCTTCCGCCACACCGGCGACATCGACGCCGGCGTGGGCGAGGAGGGCCTGATCGCCATCCTGGGCGTGCCGCTGCGCCTGGGCGCCCGGATCATCGGTGTCCTCTACGCCGCCAACCGCTCCGCCCGCCCGTTCGCCCGTGAGGAGGTGTCGCTGCTGGTCTCCCTGGCCGCCAACGCCGCCGTCGCCATCGACACCGCCCGCCTGCTCGGCGAGACCCAGGAGGCCTTGGCCGAGCTCTCCGCGGCCAACAGCGTCATCCGCGCCCACAGCGACTCGGTCGAGCGCGCGGCCGCCGCCCACGACCGTATGACCGCCCTGGTCCTGCGCGGCGCGGGCGTCGAGGACGTGGCCGCCGTGGTCGTCGAGGTCCTGGGCGGCTCCCTGCTGGTCCTGGACGCCGAGGGCCGCACCCTGGCCCGTGTCGGCGAGCTGACCCGCCCCGACGCCGCCGCGATCGCCGAGGCGCTGGCCGCCTCCCGCACCGAGGGCCGCAGCGTCCGCCGTGGCGAGCTCTGGGTGGCCGCGGTGGTGGCCGGCGCCGAGAACCTGGGTGCCCTGGTGATGCGCCCCGACGCCGCGCTCGTCGACGCCGACCAGCGCATCCTCGAACGAGCCGCCGTCGTCACCGCCCTGCTGCAGCTCTTCCGCCGCACGGTGGCCGAGGCCGAGGGCCGGGTCCGCGGCGAGCTCCTGGACGACGTCATCACCCGCCCGGTCCGCGACGCCGACGCCCTGCGCACCCGGGCCAAGCGCCTGGGCGTCGACCTGGACGCTCCCAACGTCGTGGTCGCGATCGGCGCCGACGCCCTGACCGGCGGCTCGATCCGCCAGCGGGCGGTGTCCTGGGCCCAGACCTACGCCCACACCCGCTCCGGCCTGGCCGCCGCCCGCGACGGCCACGTGGTCCTGCTGCTCCCCGGCGACGCACCGGGCGACGCCGCCCGCGCGGTGGCCCGCGACCTGGGCAAGCTCCTGTCCCGCCCGGTCACCGCCGGCGCGGGCGGCCCCGCCACGACACCCGAGTCCATCGCCGCCGCCTATCGCGACGCCGACCGCTGCGTGACCGCCCTGACCGCCCTGGGCCGCACGGGGACCGGTGCGAGTACCGCCGAACTGGGCTTCGTGGGTCTGCTCCTGGGCTCGGCCCCCGACGGCCGCGACCGCGACGTGCAGTCCTTCCTGGCCGCCACCATTGGCCCGGTCGTCGACTACGACACCCGTCGCGGCACCGCCCTGGTGAAGACGCTGGAGGCGTACTTCGGCGTGGGCGGCAGCCTGGCCCGCGCGGCCGAGCTCCTGCACGTCCACGTGAACACCGTGACCCAGCGCCTGGAGCGCATCGCCCAGCTCCTGGGCCCCGACTGGCAGAAGCCGGAGCGCGCCCTGGAGGTCCAGCTCGCCCTGCGCCTGCACCGCCTCTCGGCCTCGTCCTGACAGCAGCACATCAGCGGGCCGGAAACGGGGCCGCCCCGCCGGCCGGGGGTGCCGGTGGCGGGGCGGGTCGTGCAGGTCGTGCGGGTGGTGCGGGCTCAGGCGTGCGCTCCGCGGAGGACGAAGTCGACCAGGTGCTCGGCGAAGTGCTCGTCGGGCACGTTCGGGTTCCAGCGGAGCATGTTCTGAGCGATCGTCGGGCCGGAGAGGCACAGGAGCATCATCTCGATGTCCAGGTCGGCGCGGAGCTCGCCCGACTCGATGCCCCGGCGCAGGACCGAGCGCATCAGCTCGCGGCGGGGCTCCGAGACGGCCTGGTGGACGCGGGTCATCTCCGGGTTGCGGTACAGCTCGGGCATCAGGCAGGCGGTGACCTTGCCGTAGTCCGTCATGCGCTTGTTGCGCATCGCGGCGATCAGCGTGATCAGGTCGTCGCGGACCGACTCGCCCCGCAGCTCCGGCAGCGGGCCCTTCATCGCCGTGACCGCGTCGATCAGCAGCGCCTCCTTGTTCGGCCAGCGGCGATAGATCGTCGCCTTGCCGACGCCGGCCTTCGCCGCGACCGCCTCGATCGAGATGGCGTCCGCGCTCTGACCGGCGCTGAGGAGGTCGAACACCGCTTCGACGATGGCCTCGTCGACCCGGGCGCTGCGGGGCCGACCGGGACCTTTGCGGTCCTGGTCAGGCGCCACGTCCGCGCTGAGCGTCATGCTCTCCATTGTTACCGACTTTTCACACCGAGGCTACTCACCGGTTTCCTACCGTCCCCGTCACTCGCCTACCGCCACGAGCTCCACACCCTGCTCCTCGGCCAGACCTTCGGCGTTGGTGGGTGCGGGCGCGCCGGCCGGGCGCTTGCCGGGCAGGCCGAGCACGGCGACGAGCGCGCCGAGCAGGGCGAACACCGCCGAGCCGATCGCCGCGAAGTGCATCGCGGTGATGAAGGCGTCGTTGGCGTGCTGGATCAGTGCCGGCCCGGCGGGCCCGGCGTGCGCCGCCACCCCGTATGCACCGGAGATCGACTCGTTCGCAGCGTCGCGCGCCGCGGCCGGCAGTCCGGTCGTGGCCGACTCGACGTGGCTGCGGTAGACGGAGGAGATGACAGCCCCGAGGGCGGCCACGCCGAGGGCGCCACCGACCTGACGAATGGTGTTGCTGACGGCCGATCCGACGCCGGCCTTCTCGCGGGGAAGCGCGGACATGATCGATTCGGTCGCGGGCGGCATCACGTTGGCCATGCCGACGCCCATCAGGAAGAACAGCGCGCCGACGATCCAGATCGGGGTGTCGGCCTGGATGAACATCCACGCGGACAGCCCTACGGCCACGAGCAGCAGGCCGGTGGTGCCGACGGCCTTGGGGCCGAAGCGCTTCACCATGGCGGCGCTGCGCGGAGCGAAGATCATCTGGGCCACGGCGAAGGGCACGAACAGGGCGCCGGACGCGAGCGGGCCGTAGTCACGGACCAGCTGCAGGTAGAAGGCGCTGATGAACATGATGCCCATGGCCGCGAAGAAGACCAGGCCGATCATGGCGGTCGAGGTGCTGAACTGCCGGTTGGCGAAGAGCTTCACGTCGAGCGACGGGAAGGCGATGCGCCGCTCGTAGAGGGCGAACGCGGTCAGGACCAGCACCGACGCGGCAAGCGTGCCCCAGGACTCGACGTGGCCGAAGCCGTGGTCGCCGCCCTCGATCACACCGTAGGTCAGCAGGGTCAGGCCGATGATCGACAGCAAAACGCCCACGTAGTCGATGCGGCCGGGCTTCGGGTCGCGCGACTCCGGGATGAGGGTGTTGACCAGGACCAGGCCCACGACGACGATCGGGACGTTGATCAGGAAGACGGAGCCCCACCAGAAGTGCTCCAGCAGCAGGCCGCCGACGATCGGGCCGATGGCCACGCCCAGGCCGACCGCGCCGGCCCAGACGCCGATCGCGCGGCCGCGCTCCTTCGGGTCGAAGACGTTGGCGATGATCGACAGCGTGGACGGCATGACCGCCGCGGCGCCGAGGCCCATCAGGGCGCGGGCCCAGATCAGCTGGTCGGCCGAGCCGGCGTACGCCGACACCAGCGACGCGATCCCGAACAGCGCCAGGCCGACGGTCAGCGTGATGCGGCGGCCGAGCCGGTCGGCCAGGATGCCGGCGGTGAACAGCAGGCCGGCGAAGACGAGGGTGTACGAGTTGATCGCCCACTCGAGCTGGCTCTGGGACGCGCCCAGGCCCTTCTGCGGGTCGGCGATGGTGCGCATGGCGACATTGAGGACGGTGTTGTCCAGCACGACGACGAGCAGGCTGATGACGAGCACGCCGAGGATCGCCCAGCGGCGAGGATGTCCGGCGTTGGCTGGTGCAGGTGCTTGGGTGGTTGCGCTCACGATGCTGATCCCCCTGGCCGCAACGCGGTCCGCCGACAGCGGGCCGCGTCGGAACGCGATAACGATACGGAACTGTTCCGTATCAACGTAGACCCCACCACGCCGATACGGAACCGTCTCGTATTCAAAAGTGCGGCCCGTCACATCATCGTCATAAACGGAATAACCCAGCCCCCGGCGCGCAGCGCTAGGACCGCCGCGCGGGCATCCAGCGAGCGAGGGGCCCGAGCCGGGTCCGCAGCCCCGCGAGGCCGCCGGGGAAGAAGTACACGGCCAGGATGAATATTCCACCGAGGACGAACAGCGGCTGCGACAGCGGGCCGGGGAACGAGTCGCCGAGCGCGGCCAGCCGGAAGTCCAGGTACGTGAACAGGAACCCGCCGAGCAGCGGCCCCCAGCGCGTCCCGGGGCCGCCGAGCACCACCATCACCAGCAGGGTCAGCGTCTGGTCGGAGGCCGCGATGTGCGGGGTCGCCCCGCCGATGAGCAGCGCGTACATCGCGCCCGCGAGCCCGGCCAGGCCGCCGGCGACGGTGAAGGCGAAGAGCTTGTAGCGGTACGGGTCCAGGCCGAGCACCCCGACCCGGCGCTCGTCGTCGCGGATCGCCGCGAGGACCCGCCCGGCCGGCGAGCCGGCGATCGAGTGCACGACGAGCACCGTGACGACGAGGACGCCCAGGGCGAGCCAGTACAGGTTGACCGTGTTCGCCACGCCCACCAGGAAGTGCGGCACCTTCTCGGTGGCCATCGGCAGCCCCTCCTCGCCGCCGGTGGCGCCGCCCGGGTTGCGGCCGATCGTGATCGCGGCGACCTGCGCGAACGCCAGGGTCACCATGGCAAAGGCGATCCCGCCGGTGCGCAGCGCTACCGCGCCGAGGAGCGCGGCCAGGGTGGCGGTGCCGACGACGGCGAGCAGGATCGCCGTCCACAGCCCGTAGCCGGCCTTGGTGACGAGGACGTCGGTGCCGTACACCCCGGCCGCGAAGTACAGCGCGTGGCCGAACGACAGCATGCCGGTGCGGCCGAAGAGCAGGTCGTACCCCATCGCCAGCGCGCCGAACACGAGGCAGAGCGCCAGCAGCTGCAGCGTGCCGGGGGCGTTGACCGCGGAGTCGAAGAGGCCCGGAAGCCTCAGGCCGCAGTACGGCAGCGCCGCCAGGACCACCAGCGCGACGAGTGGCCCGCAGCGGCGCAGGAGTGCCCAGTTCATGAGGTCGCGACCTTCCCGGTGATCCCCTGTGGACGGACGAGCAGCACGACCGCCAGCAGCGCGACGACGCAGATGTCGCCCAGGCCCGGCGAGGTGTAGTTGACGAACTGCTGGAGCAGCCCGACGGCGACAGCGGCGTACGCCGAGCCGGTCACCGAGCCCATGCCGCCGATCACGACGACGATGAACCCGAAAATGAGCAGGGAGCTGCCGCCGGTCGGTGAGATCGCCCCCGTGTAGACGCCGCCGAGCGCGCCGGCCAGGGCCGCGGCCGCGCCGCCGAGCGCGAAGACGAGCGTGAAGGCGCGGCGGACGTCGATGCCGAGCGCGGTGACCATCGAGCGGTCCTCGACGCCCGCGCGAATGACCAGACCGATCCGGGTGTACTTCAACAGCGCCAGCAATCCCAGCAGCACCACGACCGCGGCGCCGATCAGCAGGAACCGGTCGTTCGGCACGCGCGCCCCGGCGATCGTGGTCAGCCGCTGGGTCCACTGTGGACGCGGATACGGCTTTGGGTCGCTGCCCCACGCCGCCTGCAGCAGCGCCACCCCGGCCAGCGAGAGGCCGACGGTGACCAGGACCTGCTCGATCGTGCGGCGGTAGAGCGGCCGGATCAGCACCAGCTCCACGAGGGCCGCGACGACGGTCCCGCAGACGACTCCGAACAGCACGGCCAGGACGAACCCCCAGCCGCTCCCGCCCGCACCGGGCAGGTTGGTCGCGGCCCACCACGTGCCGTAGGCGCCCACCGAGAGGAACAGGCCGTGGGCGAAGTTGAGCACGTCGGCGAGGCCGAAGACCAGGGCGAGCCCGGAGGCGACGAGGAAGTAGAGCGCCGCCAATCCGAGACCCGTCAACGTGAGCAGCACGAACGTGCTCATGCCGTCACCTCCGCTGCGCTCCGGCGCCGGCCTGAGCCAGCACTGCGCCGATGATGAGCGGCCACTCCGCTGCGCTCCGTACCGCTCATGACTGGTGGCCCTTTCCGACGCCGAGGAGCGCCTTCGTCTTCTCGGTGTAGTCGAGCAGGTCGGTGGCCGGGCCGGTGTAGGCGACCCGGCCGGCGGCGATGACCACGGCGTCGCGGGCCAGGCGGCGCACGACGGCCAGGTTCTGCTCGACGAGCAGCATCGGCACCACCTGGGCGACCGCGTGCAGGGCGGCCGCGACCTCGCCGACCACCTTCGGCGCGAGGCCCTTGGTCGGCTCGTCGATGAGCAGCAGCCGGTTGGGGTTGAGCAGCACCCGGCCGATCGCGAGCATCTGCTGCTGGCCGCCGGAGAGGGTGCCGGCCCGCTGCTTGCCGCGCCGCTGCAGCTCGGGGAACAGGCCGTACACGCGCTCGTAGTCGGGTGCGGCGCCGGGGCGCTCGGCCAGGCGGAGGTTCTCGGCCACGGTGAGGCCGGCGAAGACACCGCGGTCCTCGGGCACGTAGCCGAGCCCGCCCCGCACCAGCTCGAACGTCGGTCTCCGGGTGATCGGGGCGCCGGCGAAGCGCACGTCGCCGGTCACCTCGGCCCCGCGCGGCAGCAGCCCGAGGATCGCCTTGAGCGTTGTGGTCTTGCCGACGCCGTTGCGCCCGAGCAGGGCCGTCACGCCCTGCGGGGCCACGCCGAACGTGACGCCCTGCAGGATGTGCGAGCCGGCGATGCGCACGTCGAGGCCGGCGATGTCGAGGATCGTCACAGCTTCTCCCCCAGGTACGCCTCCTGGACGGTCCGGTCGGCCATCACGACGTCCGGGGTGTCGCACACCAGCAGCGCACCGTGGTGCATCACGGCGACCCGGTCGGCCAGGTCGAGTACCACGTCCATGTGGTGCTCCACCATGAGCACGCTGCGCTTCTCCTCGCGGGTGAGCGTGCGGATCAGGGCGACCAGGCCGGGCACGTCCTCGGCGCTGACCCCGGCCATCGGCTCGTCCAGCAGCAGCACCCGTGGCTCACCGGCGAGCAGCAGCGCGATCTCGAGCTTGCGCTTCTCGCCGTGGGCGAGGGTGCCGGCGAGCGCGTCCGCGCGGTCGTCGAGCCCGACCCGCCACAGCACCCGGTCGGCCCGCTCGGCCACGTCCCGGTCGCGGCCGGGCAGCGGGAAGGGTCGCATCGAGCCGCCCCGCCGGGCCTGCACCGCCAGCCGGACGTTCGCCGCGACGGAAAGGGCATTGAAGACCGAGGACGACTGGAAGGTACGTCCAAGGCCCCGCCGAGCCCGCCGGTGCGGGGGCAGCCGGGTCACGTCCTGCCCGTCGAGCGACACCGAGCCGTCCGACGGCTTGCGCAGCCCGGTGATCAGGTTGAACAGCGAGGTCTTGCCGGCGCCGTTGGGCCCGATCACGGCCAGGAACTCGCCGGCGGCCAGGTCGATGGAGACGCCGTCCACGATGGCGACCCCGCCCACCTTCCAGGTCAGGCGGCGCGTGCTCAGCAGGCCGATGGCCGGGGCGTCCGCGTGGACACTCCCGGCCACCGGTACGGGTGCGCTCGACAACCGCTCAGCCCTTCATCTGCGCGACCGGCGGGGTGGCGTCGGCCGGGTCCAGCGCTTTGATCAGGTCGGGCTTGAGGTCGGTACCGCTGCCGCTGAACTTGCCTTGGAACATCGGCTGGAGCAGCGCGTGGTCCTCTTTGCGGACGGTCAGCCGGCCCTTGACGCCGTCGAAGGAGTACCCCTCGAGCGCGGTGACCATCTTGTCGACGTCGTCGCCGCCCTCCTGGGCCGCCCGCACCACCATCTGGGCCGCCGTGAAGCCGTCCGGGTTGAAGAGGTCGATCTTGCCGCCGCTCACCCCTTGCCGGAGGGCGGCCGTCGCCGGGTTGTCGCTCGCACCGTCGAAGTAGTGCGCCAGCAGCGAGATCTTCCCGCCGGCCGCGCCGAACGTCGGCCAGGACGCGCGCTGGTCGATGCCGGTGACGACGAGCGCGGAGCCGAGCACGCCCTGCTGGTCGAGGGCCTGCCACATGGTGGTGGCGGTGGTCCCGGCCCAGGCCACGAAGATCATGTCGGCCTTCGCGTTCTTGGCCTGGACGGCGAACCCGGTGAAGTCGGTGGCGTTGGCCGGCACCGCGAGGGTGTCGACGGTCGCCCCGGCGCCCCCGATCACGGCCTTGACGGCGTCGGCGTTCGACTTGCCGAAGGCGCCCTCCTGCGTGAAGACGAGGACCTTCTTGCCCGAGGGCGCCGGCAGGTAGGACTTGGCCGCGAGGACGTCCTGGTAGGACTGGCGCCCGGAGCGGAAGGTGTACTTGTTGATGCCTGTCACGGCGTCGGTGGCGGCCGGGCCGGAGATGAACAGGACCTTGTTCTGGGCCGCGAGCGGGGCCATCTGGGTCGCGACGGCCGACGAGGTGCTGCCCGCGAGGATCTTGTACCCCTGGCCGATGAGGTCCTTGCCGGCCGAGACGGCCTTGGCCGCGTCACCGGCGTCGTCGGCCTCCTTGACCTCCACGGGCCGGTTGCCGACCTTGCCTGTCCCCTTCGTCGCGAACGCCAGGCCGGCCTTCCAGCCCTCGATGTACTGCTTGCCGTAGCCGGCGAGGGGGCCGGTCTGCGAGTAGACGAGCCCGACCTTGATCGGGGCGCCGTCGCCGGCCGGCTCGTTCGCGGCCTCCTGGGGGCTGCTGCACGCAGACGCGAACGCCGCGGCGACCGAAAGTCCCAGCACCGCGACCAACACCCGCCGCGGCGTATATGTCTGCCTACTCAACGCTTCCTCCGTGTGAACGCCTTGTTAAGGGTGTTGCACACGCTAGGAGTGGCGTGACACACGTCGCTATGTGGCCGGGCCACACAGAATCGGCGAACTCCTATGGGGCCGCTCGATCGAGGAACGCCTGGAGCGTCGGGAGGAAGCCGGGCGACAGCTGCTCGAAGCGCGGCCGATCATCCCGCGGAGGCACCGGATACAGCATGTGCCCGACCCCGGGCAGCACCGCCACCCCGTTGGTGCCGCGATGCCGGCCCGGCAGCCGCTCCCCCAGCACGACGAGGCTCCGCTCGACGGGAACGTGCTCGTCGTCGGCCCCGAAGAACGCCATGAGCGGGCACTGCACGAACGGCAGCACGGCGGCGGGGTCGAAGGCCAGCATCCGGGCGAAGAACCCGAGCTCCTCCACGGTGTCGTACGGCCTGTCGCACACCACCGCCGCCCAGTCCTTCCCGGCGAGCTCGTGCTGGTCGGCGTGTACCTCGGCGGGGTCCTCCCCGGCCCGCAGCCGGGCCGCACGCTCGTCTGCCCAGGCCAGCCCGGCCTCGACCGACCCGCCGGACAGTCCGCGGCGGCGCATGACCCGGGCCAGCAGCGCGCGCTCCTGCTCCTCCGCGCCCACGTAGGGCCCACCGATCGTGATCAGGAAGTCGACCTGCTCGGGCCCGGTGACCGCGGCCAGCAGCGAGGCCCAACCACCCTGGCTGTACCCGATCAGTCCGGCCCGCTCGACCCCGGCCTGCTTGCGCAGTGCGGTCAGGGCGGCCAGCCCTTCGGCGGCCCGGTCGGCGAGTGTCTGCCGTCGCCAGTCGCCGGGCGATCCGCCACAGCCCGGCTTGTCGTGGCGGAGGGTGGCGATGCCGTGCCGGGCGAGCCACTCCGGCAGACCCTGCCAGGCGAACCGGTCGGCCGGCCCGGAGCCGTCCGACAAGACGAGACCCCCGCGGGCGGGCCCGACGGGGGTGCAGAGGATCGCGTTGAGCGGCCCGGCCGCGCTCTCGACAGCTGTATCGACTTCGACCATTGGATCGGCCCTCCCCCCGCGCCAATCTAGCAGCGGGAGGAGGGCCGCGCTGGTTACCGCCCGGCGGCGGCCAGCGGCGCCTGGTAGGTCTTCAGCAGCGCCGCCTTGTCGGCGTCGACAGTCGTCCAGTCGTCCTTCAGGACCCCGCCGGTGTCACCGGAGTTCGGGTTCCAGGCCCAGTACGTGTAGCTGAGCCCGTTCTCCTTCAGGTACGCGACGAGGTTGCGCTGCCAGATCCCTTCCAGGTCCCGGTTGCCCTGGGCGTCCTTCTCGGCCACCGAACGACCGCCGAACTCACCCATCAGCACCGGAGCGGTGCCGCTCTTGACGAGGTACCCGAACTGCTTGTCCCACAGCGCCGGCATGTTGGCCGGGAACGCGGGGTCGGTGAACCACTGCTGCGACCAGACCTTGGGGCTGTAGTCGTGCGCGGAGTACACCAGCTTGGACTGGTCGGAGAGCTTCACCGGGTGGTCCTTGGCGCCCTGCAGGTTGCCGCCCCACCAGTACCCGTTGCCCTTGTAGGACTCGATGCCCTCGACGACGATGAGCCAGTCGGGGTTGGCCTTGAGCACCGCGTCACCGGCCCGCTGCGCGGCGGCCTGCCAGTCGGTCCTGGCGTTGCCGTCGCCCCAGGTGGCCTCGCCGTGCGGCTCGTTGTGCAGGTCCGCGCCGACGACGAGCGGGTTGTCCCGGTAGTGCTTGGCCAGCATGACCCAGTCGGCGATCCAGCGGTCCTCACTGACCTTGTCGGTGTACCAGAGGTTGCTCTGGCCCTGCGACGTCGGCCGGTGCCGGTCGAGGATGACCATCATGCCGCGCTTGGTGGCCCCTTCGACGACCCGGTCCATGATCTGCGGCCCGGTGAGCCCCTTGAGCTGCGGGTTGAGCGCGTAGTCGACACCGTTGGGCTTCGATGCCGCGTCGAACAGCTCGTTGCTGAACGGCAGCCGCATCGAGTTGAACCCCTGCCCGGCCATCTGGTCGAGCATGTCGTCGAGCTTGCGCGACCAGAGCCCGTGCGGCGCAAAGGTGTTGGTCTCCAGCCCGAACCAGTTGACGCCGGTGAACGTCACCGTCTCCCCCCGGGCGTCGACGATCTTCGACCCTTCGGCGTGCAACGGCATCTGCAGTCGCTGCCCGGCCCGGGCCGACTCGGGATGGACCGTCCGGTCCCGGTCCCGGCCGAGCACCGGCACGAGCGCGATCCCGGCAACCACGACTACGACGAGCGCGGCGATCCAGTAGAGGCGCGTACGACTCATAGAGCTGACCTGTCCTCACACTTGACGGCGGAGCAGGTCCAAACCTTACGGATTACCGACATTTCCGGTCAGCGTACGAATGCCGGTTTTATGCCTCCTGCATTTGCGCGACCCCGACCCGCCGGCGGCGCGCGATCGCGCCGGAGCCGGCCGGTGCGCAGCGCGGAACCTGGTGCGGGACGACCGGCCCCGCGCCCGGCCCGGCGCTTTCCGGTAGGTGGCACCGGCCGGACCGCGGCGGTCAGGCCGGGCGGGCCACCAGCGGGAGGAAGAGCTCGTCGACGATGGCCCGAATGCGAGCCGGGTCGACGGGTTTCAGGTCCATCAGCAGGTCGTGGCGAACCAGATCGAAGGGCATCGCCAGCACCGCGGGCGGGATGGCCGCCAGGTCGATCTCGCCGCGGTCGTGGGCCTTCTGGTAGATGGTGGAGATGCGGATCAGCCGCTGATCGCCGAGCATGCGGTCGCGGACCTGGGACGGGGTCAGGCCCGTGCCGGCCAGCAGCCCCGAGAAGGCGGCGGCCGCCGTGATGGCGAAGAACGCCGCCCGCGCCTCGCCCATGCCGGTCAGCGCGGCCAGCAGGTCGCCGCGCAGCGTGCCCGTGTCCGGCAGCGCCACCGGGTGGGACGTCCGGTAGTGCTCCAGCGCGGCCAGCACGAGCTCGTCCTTGTTGGCCCAGCGGCGGTAGAGCACGGCGATGCCGGTGCCGGCCCGGGTCGCCACCGACTCCATCGTCAGCCGCGCATAGCCGGCCGCGACCAGCTCGTCCCAGGCGGCGTCCAGGATGGCGGCCTCCAGCTCGGGACCGCGGCGGCGTTGGGGCGTCATGCCGCCAGTATAGGGAAGGTTTGCATTTCTTATTCTCGAGCCCTACCTTCTTAAGAGATGGATTCCTCTCTTACGTGGAGTGAGACATGACCGTGACCGAGACCGCCGAGGCGAAGCTGTCGCCGACGGTGAAGCGTGCCCTGCTGGCGCTCGTCGTCGGCGGGATGGCGGCGATCCTCGACTCGACGATGGTGACGCTGGCGATCCACACGCTGGTGGTGAAGCTGGACTCGACCACCGACGCGATCCAGTGGGTCACCACCGGCTTCCTGCTGGCCATGGCCGTCGCCATCCCGATCACCGGCTGGGCCGAGCGGCGCTGGGGCGGCAAGCGGGTCTGGCTGGCCGCCCTGGTGCTGTTCGTGCTGGCCTCGGTGCTCTGCGCGGCGGCCTGGAACGACGTCAGCCTGATCGGGTTTCGGGTGCTGCAGGGCTTCGGCGCCGGGCTGATCTTCCCGCTCATGCAGACCCTGGCCGTGCGGGCGGCCGGTGGGCGGGTCAGCAGCCGGCTCATGGCCGCGGTCAGCATGCCCATCGCCCTGGGCCCGATCCTCGGCCCGGTGGTCGGCGGCCTGATCCTCAACTGGCTGAGCTGGCGGTGGCTGTTCCTCATCAACGTGCCGGTGATCGCGGTCGGGCTGTGGCTGGCCGCGCGGTTCCTGCCCGACGACCGGCCGGCCGAGCAGACGGCCGCCCGCCTCGACTGGGTCGGGCTGGCGCTGCTCGGGCCGGCGCTCGCGGGGATTCTGCTCGGGCTCTCGCAGCTCTCGGAGAAGGGCGGGATCGCTCACGCCGGGGTACTCGTGCCGCTGCTGGGCGGGGCCGCCCTGCTGGCCGCATTCCTCGCTGCACCGCGGGAGATCGTCGACGTCCGGATCATGCGGAAACGCTCGCTCGGCAGCGCGTCAGCGGTGCTGTTCACGGCGGGCGCGGCGATGTACGCGGCCATGTTCCTGATCCCGCTGTACTACCAGCAGCTGCGCGGCGACAGCGTGCTCGACGCCGGGCTGCTGCTGATCCCGCAGGGCGTGGGCGCCCTGCTGGCCCGGTTCCTGGTCGGCCGGCTCGTGGACCGCTTCGGGGCGCGGGCGGTGACGGTCGGCGGCTTCCTGCTGACCGCTCTGGCCACCGTGCCGTTCGCCCTGGCCGGCCCGGACACCGGCCCGTGGTGGCTGGGCGCGGTCCTGCTGGTCCGCGGCCTCGGCCTCGGCACCCTGCTGATCCCGCCGATGTCGGTCGCCTACCGCGACACCGACCGCGCCGACATCCCGCACGCGACAATGAACACCCGGATCGTCCAGCAGGTCGGCGCCTCGTTCGGCACCGCGATCGTCGCCGTCGTCCTGCAGTCGCACATCAGCCACGGCGCCACGACGGCGTTCCAGGCCGCATTCTGGTGGTCGATCGGCATCACCGCGGTGGCCGTCCTGCCCGCGGTCGCCCTCCCGAAGCGCTAGCCGACCCACTCGGCCGCGCGGACCACGGCCTCCAGTTTCGAGCGGGCGCCCATCTTCGACAGCAGGTGGCGGACGTGGCTGCGGACGGTTGTGTAGCTGATGGAGAGCTCCCGCGCGATCTCGCGGTTGTCTCGGCCCTCGGTCATCAGCGCCAGGATCTCGCGCTCGCGGGGCGTCAGGCTGTCCAGGCGGCGGGCGTGCTCCTCGGTTCGCTGGGCCTGCTCGCGGCGCCGGGCCAGGAGCCTGGCCAGCTGGCGGGCCGGGACCAGGATCTCGCCGTCCACGGCGCGGCGGACGGCTTCGGCCACGTCGGCGCCGCCGGCGCTCTTCACCAGGTAGCCGGCGGCGCCGGACTCCAGGGCGGTCAGGATCACGCGGTCGCTCTGGTCGGCGCTCAGGAAGACCACTGCCACGTCCGGCTGGTGGGCGCGGAGTGCGGCCACCGCCTCCGCGCCCGTGCCGTCGGGGAGCCAGAAGTCGCACAGCACCACGTCGATGCGCTCGACGTCGGCCAGGTGCTCCACCTCACCCACGCGGCCGGCCAGTGCGACCACGCGCAGTTCGGGGTGCTCGTTGAGCAGGACGGCCAGGCCCTCGGCGACGACCTGATGGTCCTCGACGATCAGCACACGGAACGGCGGATGACTCACGGTCCTGCCCCCTTGGACTCGAGATCGGCGCCGCGCGGCACCCAGAACGTGACGGTCGTGCCGCGGCCCGGCAGGCTGCTGATGCGGAACCAGCCGCCGGCCAGCGCGGCCCGCTCGCGCATGAGCAGCAGGCCCAGGTGGCCGGGGTCGGTGTGCAGGTTCTCGGCGCCGACGCCGTCGTCGATGACGCGGACCAGGTAGCCGCCGTCCTCCTCGCCGAGGATCACCGTGCAGCGGTCCGCGCCCGCGTGCTTGCCGACGTTCGCCACCGCCTCCTGCAGCATCCGGAACAGCAGCAGCCGCGTCGGCAGCGCCGGCTCGGCCCGCAGCAGCGACTGCACCCGCACCACGATCGAGTGCTCGTCCGCGAGGTCGTCGAGCAGGTCGGAAACGGCGGCGGCCAGCCCGTCGTCGGCCAGGCGCGGCGGGCGGAAGTCGAAGATCAGCCGGCGCAGCCGCGCGGCCGCCTGGACCAGCGAGTCCTCCAGCCGGTCGAGGATGGCCAGGTCCGAAGGGTCGTGCAGGCGCCGGCGCAGGTGCTGCAGGCGCAGCGTGGCCGCGGTGATCACCTGCAGGCTGTCGTCGTGCACGCCGGCGGCGATGCGGGCCCGCTCGCGCTCCTGGGTCACGATCACGTCACCCAGGAGCTCGCCCTGCTCCTGGCCGGTGAGCGTCAGCCGGGCGATGCGCTGCTCCAGACCGGCCCGGACGGTGCTCCCGCGCTCCTCGACGGCGAGCGACAGCATGCCGCTGGGGTCGCCCTCCAGCGTGCGGACCTGGACGTCGACCGGGAGCGTCTCCCCGCCGGGCCGCCGGATGACGGCCGGGACTGCGCCGTCAGCGGCGCCGAAGACCGGGGCAACGGCGAAAAGCTCGGCGGTTGTACTGCCGAACAGCGCGGCCGGGTCGCGCCCGAACAACGTCTCCGCGGCGCTGCTGGCCAGCCGGACGACCCCGGAGGCGTCGAGGACGAGCAACGCCTCCGGGGCGGCGCGGAACGCCTGCCAGTACACCGGCCTCAGTTCTCCAGATCCTTGGGGACCACGTACGGCTTGGCCGACGGGATGTCGACCGGGCCGCCCGACTTGTCGACCTTGAAGTTGACCGTGGCCGTGGCGTCGCTGCGCTGGCCGTGGAGCTGGAAGACGACGGTGTCCTCCGTGTCGCCGGGCACCGTGTATTGCCCGACCGCCCGCGCCGCGCCCTTCGCGTCGACCCGGAACGCGGCCACGAGCTCCGGCTTCGCGCCCTTGGCCGTCTTCACGGTGACGTGCACGGCCTCGTTCGGCGCGAACTGGGTGGCGTAGAAGTTGACCACCGTGCCGGGCAGTCCGCCGTATGCGTTGGTGCGGGCCTGCGGCGTGAACGGCAGGATCGTGAAGCCGCTGGAGACCGAGGCCCGGCTCTGCTCGCCGGTGAACACCAGCGACTGCGCGCCCTTGAGCTGGAACGGCATGACGATCCCGGCGCCCTTGAACGTGCCGGCGTCGTCGGTCTGGACCGCCATGACCGGCTGGCCGCCGGCCGCGTTCAGGCGCACCAGGACCCGCTCGCCCGGGGCGAAGCCGCCGCCGGAGAAGGTGATCTTCTGGGTGGCCTTGACCGCGTACGGGGCGAGTTTGATTGACGGGTACAGCCGCAGCACCTGGAACGGTGCGCTCGCCGCGGCCCCACTGGTCTTGCCCACGACGACCAGACTGGTCGTGCCGACCGCCGTGACGCCAACTCTGATCGGCGTCTTACCCACGGAACCACCCTCGTCGGCCTTGAGGGTGAGGTTGGGGTCGCCGTTGATCCGGCCCCAGAACACGTTGAGCTGCTCGCCCGGCGCGAAGCCCTTGGCCGTCAGGGTTATCGTGTCGCCCGGCTTGCCGACGACCGCCGAGAGCGTCGCCTGGCCGGCGCCCTGGGCGACCGCGGCGTCGGCCTTGGCCACCTTGTCGCCGCCGCGGGCCTGGGCGGTGACCTCCTGCACGGGCGTGGTCATCGTGTTCGGGAACGTGAAGTTGGCCGTGAACACGCCCCACTTGCCGGCCTTCGCGGTGGCGACCTGCTTGGGCTTCGCCGCGGCGGCCCCGCTGGGCGGCCGCGCCTGGCCCGGCTGCTGCGGAGCCGAGGACGGGCCGAGGTACACGTCGACCATCGAGCCCTGGTCGAAGCCCGAGCCCTGCACCGTCACCGTGCCGCCCAGCCGGACCAGGCCCGGGTTCAGGGTGATCATCGCGGCGCCGCCGCCCTGCACCATGACCCCGTTCAGGTCGATAGTCGGCGCCGGCGGGGCCTTGGTCTGCACCTGCGTCGGCTCGGCGTCGCCCTCGCCCAGGCTCGGGGTCTGGATGCCGAGCGCGGGCAGCAGCGAGCGGCCCAGCATGACCAGGAGGAACGCGGCCGCGGCGGCCACCAGCAGCCGCTTGCGGGAGATCTTCGGGCGCTGTCGTTTCTTGCGCCGCGGACCGGTCGCGGCCGGCCGGCGCTTCAGGGTCTGCATTGTCGACACTCCAGCTAGGACGAGTTCCCGATCTTGACGATTGACAGCGAGACGTCGCCCCGGGTGGCCTGCCAGACGGTCTCCCCGTGCTGGTCGATCGCCTCGATGATCCAGGTCTCGCCGCCGCGCTGGAGTGCGTCGCGCATCTTGTTCGACATCACGACGTAGTCGACGTTCTCCCAGCTGGAGTGGAAGACCTTGTCCCGCACGTCCGGGTCGGACGTGGCCTTGTAGTGCGGGTGGGCGTACCTGTACGCGGGCTTGCTGTCGTGCAGCGCCACCCAGATGTCGTCATCGATGATGAGGCGGGCGCTCGTCGGGACGTTGTGCTTGATCCACGCGACCTGCTGCTCCTGCAGGCGGGTCAGCGGGAGCCGATAGGCGTCGCTGAACTCCAGTTCGCCCTTCGCGTTGTACTTCACCATGAACCCGCCCGGCATGACGAGCACCGGCACCAGGAGGCAGGCCACGAGCACTGCCGCGCCGCCCTGGTTGGTGCGCCGGGTGAGCCAGCCGAAGAACATGCCGAGGTTCAGCGCGAACAGCGGCACCATCGGCGCGATGTAGAAGTCCAGCAGGGCGCTGCGGCTCAGGTAGAACCCGTACCCGAGGGCCATGATGGCGCAGGCGAGCATCGGCGTGCGCAGCCGCTTGTTGCGCCGGCCCGAGATCAGCGCGAGGACCGTGGCGGCGGCGCCGGCGATGAGCAGGTACCGGTCCTTGAACAGCCAGCTCTGCTGCAGCAGATACGTGAACGAGAGGCCGGTGGAGCTGTTGGAGTTGCGGTGCAGCTGCCACCAGATCGTGTTGAGCAGCGACACGTGGCCCTGCAGCTGGTTGTTGTCCGGGTTGAACCGGAAACCCTCCGGGAACAGCTCGTTCTTGATCTGGGCGAAGAGCAGGTAGGCGGCGACCGGGACCAGCACCGAGAACCACCAGAAGCTCACCCCGAAGCGCCGGTTGGGCTGCTCCCGGATGCTCTTGTGCAGCAGGTACGCGCAGCCCGGCAGCAGGAAGACCGCGTTCTCCTTCGTCACCAGCGCGACGCCGAAGCAGGCGCCGGCCCCCATCGCGGTGACGATCCGCCGGTCCTTGCGGGCCAGCAGGTAGAGCCCGAACAGGATCCAGAACATCATGAGGTTGTCGAGCAGGACCTGGCGCTGGTAGTACACGCCGAGCGGGGAGAGGTTGAAGACGAACACGGCCAGGAACGCCGCCGACTTGCTGCCCGTGAACCGGCGCACGACCTCGAACATCAGGAACACCGACGCCAGGTGGACGATGAGCATCAGCACGCGGCCGGTGTTTATCGCGTTGCCGAAGGCGCCGAAGCCGCCCGGCAGGACGCCGACCCAGCCGGCCAGGGCCAGCCAGCCCATCGGGGCGTGGTCGTAGAAGTACGTGTACGGGGAGAGCTTGCCCTCCTTCAGCACCGACCAGGCCTGCTCCATGTAGATGCCCTCGTCGGTGAGGTACAGCGGGTAGCGGAACATGTTCCAGCCGTGGCTCACCGCACCGATGAGCAGGCACACGGCGATGAGGAGCTTCGGTGCCTTGCCCGGCTGGGCGGCAGTACCCCCGCCGGACTTCGCGCCTTTGCTCTTGGCTTTCGGGGCCAGGACGTCAGCCGACATTCGTCAGCTCCGGTGCCTCGGTGCGGTGGGCGCCGACGTGCGCGGTCTTCTCCCAGTTGGTCGCGCCCTTGAGCTGGCGGTAGAGCGCCCGGCCGGCCGCGTAGGACAGCACCATCTGATACGGGAACCAGGTGATCGCCATCTTCACGACGGTCCCGGGCCCGGCCTTGAGCCCGTGTGCGCCGGTGAACTCGTAGAGCCCCACGACCGACATCACGAAGTGCGCGCCGAGCAGCAGCACCGGCAGCCAGGACAGCATCGCCACGGGGACGGGGACGCTCAGCACGAACGCACTGAGCAGCGCGACCGGCAGATAGAACCCGAGCATCGCCTGGACGTGCGGGAAGGCGAGGGTGTACCAGGCCAGGAAGCGCTGGCGCCGGTTGGGCATCAGCTTCCAGGTGCCCTTGCCGAGGGTCTGCATGAAGCCCTGACACCAGCGGGTCCGCTGCTTGATGAAGCTCTGCAGCGTCGGCGGGGTCTCCTCCTTCGTGACGTACCGGTCGTCGTAGACCACCCGGACCTTCTCACCCATGCTGGACACGCGCAGGCCGATGTCCGCGTCCTCGGTCAGGTTCGTCTCGTCCCAGCCGCCGAGGCGCTCGATGAGCTCCTTCTTGAAGAAGACCGTGTTGCCGCCGAGCGTGATGGCGCCGTTCTTGGCGTGGTAGTGCAGGCGGCTGCGGAACCAGAAGAAGTACTCCAGCACGTTGAACGTCGAATACCAGTTGGAGTCGAAGTTCATCAGCTGCACGCCGGCCTGCACCACGCTGACGTCGTCGCTGAGCATGATGGTGTTGACGATGTCGAACAGCTGCGGCTCGACCTCGTCCTCGGCGTCGAAGATGGCCACGATCTCGCTCGTCGCGTGGCGCAGCGCGGTGTTGAGCCCGTGCGGCTTGTTGATCGGGCCGTCGTCGAACACGATCACGTCGACGTTGCCGCGCCCGGCCGCGCGCAGCGCGTTGACCTGGGCCCGGGCCTGCTCGATGGTGCCCACGTCGTCGGCCGAGCAGACGACCAGGATCTGCACCAGGTGCGGCGGGTAGTCAGCGGACGCGGCGCGGGCGATGGTGTGCTGGATGACCGCCTCCTCGTGACGAGCCGGGAGGATGGCGGTGAAGGAGAGCTCGGGCGTAGCACGTTGATCGGGCACCCGGGCCCGGGCGTCCGCCTCGGGCTGGTCCCACGTGTAGATCATGAGATACAGGGCGTGGGCCGCCTGCACCGTCAGCACCAGCGAGATCAGGGTGAGGACGGCCAACACCAGCTGCTCCATCGGTGCGTTCACTCCAAATCCACTTCGAGCTGACGGCGAAGTTGACCCCGAAGCCGGCCACGATGCCGACCAGGTTCGCCGGGAGGTAGTGCAGGCCGAGGCCGACCAGCAGCTGGACGACGATCACGTTGACGGGCAGGGCGGCCAGCCCGGCGAGGCTGAAGTAGGCGAACCGCGACAGCGACAGCTTCTTGCGGTCAGGCGGCACCTGCCCCGGCGGTTGCGACGCGGTCGGCCGGCGGCGGCTCCGGAATGTCCACAGTTCGTGCAGGATGTAGTTGGTCACGAGCGCGAGCTCGACCGAGGCCACGGTCGCGGGCAGCAGCGCGAGCCCCAGCCGGCCGTGCAGCGTGAGCAGAGCGACGTTGTTCACGACGACACCGCTGACTCCCACCAGGGAGAACCGGCTCAGCCGGTGCAGGTACGGCATCACGCTCACAACCGTGCCGACCGCCGGGGGCCGGGGCATCACGCCGCGGTGCTGCCGGGGCCGCCACCTTCGGGCTCCCCCGTTTGGCGTAGACCATCTGCACCGCTTGTGGGTAGAGCGGGCGGCGATGAGTACCCGAGTGTTGATCGCGGACGACCACGCCATGGTGCGCGAGGGGCTGTTCCGGTTCCTGTCGCTCAGCGAGGACCTGGAGCCGGTCGGCGCGGCGGCCGACGGGCAGCAGGCCGTGGAGCTCGCCCACGCGCTGCGGCCCGACCTGGTGCTGATGGACCTGCTCATGCCGGTCCTCGACGGGGTGAGCGCGACCGCGGCCATCCGCCGGGAGCTGCCGGGCGTCGAGGTGATGGCCCTGAGCGGATACCTCGAGCCCCAGCTCATCGCCGATGCGCTGCACGCGGGCGCGGTGGGGTACCTGCTGAAGGACACCGACGCCGACGAGCTGCACCGGGCCGTCCGGGCCGCCGCCGCCGGCCAGGTGCAGCTGTCCCCGGCCGTCGCCGCCCGCCTCGTGCACGACGTCCGGGTGCCCGCCGGGCCGGCGCCGCTGACCCGCCGCGAGGAGGAGGTGCTCGTCCTGCTGGCCCGCGGCCGGGCCAACGGCCAGATCGCCCGGGAGCTGCACATCGCCCCGCAGACGGTGAAGACGCACGTCAGCAACATCCTGCAGAAGCTCGGCGCGTCGAGCCGGACCCAGGCCGCGCTCTACGCGATGCGGACCGGCCTGATCCCGATGAACGCCCCGTCATGAACGCGGCCTTCGTCCTGGACTCTCGCGGGTCGCTCGTGGCCGGGGTCGACGACCGGGTCGACCGCGCCGTCGCGCTGCGCGCGATGGCCTCCGGCCGGCCGGTGCGGAAGCGGCGCGTCACCTACCTGCCCGTGGCGGGAGGACTGCTGGGCGCCCGCTCGCGGCTGAGTGTGCTGCGGCGGTTCGTACCCCTGGCCGAGCTGGTGCTGGCCGAGCGGGCGCGCCTGGCCCGCGACCTGCACGACTCGGTGGTGCAGACGCTCTACGGCATCAGCCTCGGCGCCGACACCGCAGCGGAGCTGCTGCACGGCAACCCGGCCCACGCCGGGGAGTCGCTCGCCTGGATCAAGGAGACGGCCACCGCCGGCCTGAGCGACATCCGTGGCATCATCCTTCGGCTGCGGTCCGACGCCGATGCCGGGCTCATCGCGACGCTTCGCAACGCGTTCAACACGCCGGGCCTGCACCTCGAGCTCGACGCCGACGCGGTCATGAGCCCGCCGGTGGAGGAGGCGCTCTACCGCATCGCGCTGGAGGCCCTCGGCAACGCCGCCCGGCACGCCGAGGCCGCCCGGGTCACGGTCCGGCTGGCCGCTGAGGGCAGGCGGGTGGTGCTGGAGGTCGCCGACAACGGGGTCGGGTTCGTGCCGTCCGCGGCGTTTCCGGGACGGCTCGGGCTGCGCTCGATGCGGGAGCGCGCCGAACTGCTGGGCGGGACCCTCGACATCCGCAGCGCGCCCGGGGCCGGGACGGTGGTCCGGGCCGCCCTTCCCGCCGGGTGAGGGTGCCCGGCCCGGCGGCGGCGACGGTTGACGCATGCGGGTTGTCGTCGACCTCACGAAGTGCCAGGGGTACGCCCAGTGCGCATTCATGGCCCCCACGTCCTTCCAGATCCAGGGTGACGAGGGCCTGCTCTACGACCCCGAGCCGGACGCGGCCGACGAGCTGCGGGTCCGGCGGGCCGCCGCCGCCTGCCCGGTGCAGGCCATCCAGCTCGACCGCCTGGCCGAGGACGTGCCGCGGGTGCCGCTGCGCAGCGCGCCCCCGGGCCGGATCGTCATCGTCGGGGCCTCGCTCGCCGGCCTGCGCGCGGCCGAGGCGCTGCGCGAGGAGGGCTACACCGGCCGGCTCACACTTGTCGACGACGAGCTGCACGGCCCCTACGACCGCCCGCCGCTGTCCAAGTACGCCCTGGCCGGCCGGGTCCGCCCGGACGCCACCGGCCTGCCCCACCGCCCCGACCTCGACGCGCAGTGGCGGCTCGGGGTCAGCGCGCTCGCCCTCGACCTGCCCGAGCGCCGGGTCCGGCTCAGCGACGGCTCGTCGGTGCCCTTCGACCGCCTGCTGATCGCGACAGGCGTGCGGGCCCGGCCGTGGCCGAACCCCGCCGAGGCCGCGCTCGACGGCCTGTTCGTCCTGCGCACCCGCGACGACGCGGTCCGGCTGCACGCGCGCCTGGCCGCCCGCCCCGGCCGGGTCCTGGTCGTCGGGGCCGGGTTCACCGGCTCCGAGGTCGCCTCCACCTGCCGGGTCATGGGCCTGGACGTCACCGTGGCCGAGGCCGCCCGCACTCCGCTGGAGGGCGCGCTCGGCTCGGCCATCGGCGCCGTCGCCGCCGACCTCCAGCGCGAGCACGGCGTCGACCTGCGCTGCGGCGTCACCGTCGAGCGCATCGAGGGCGACGGCCGGGTCGAGCGGGCACACCTCTCCGACGGCAGCGTGCTCGACGTCGGCCTGGTGGTGGCCGCGCTCGGCGGGGTCCGCAACGTCGAGTGGCTGCAGCACTCCGGCCTCGCCGTCGGCCCGTGGGGGCTCGCCTGCGACGCGGGCTGCCGTGCGTTCGACGTCAACGGGCTCGTGACCGACGACATCTTCGTGGCCGGCGATGTGGCCCGGGCGCCGAACGCGATGTTCGGATACCAGTTCCTGGCCCTGGAGCACTGGGCGAACGCGGTCGCCCAGGCCGAGGTGGCCGCCCACAACATGGTGAGCGACGAGACCGACAGGTGGCCGCACCTGCACATGCCGCAGTTCTGGTCGCTGCAGTTCGGCACCAACATCAAGTCAGTGGGCGTGCCGACCTTCGCCGACCAGGTCGTCATCACCCAGGGCTCGGTGGCCGAGCGGCGCTTCGCGGCGGCGTACGGGTACCGGGGCCGGCTGACCGGGGCCGTCACCTTCAACCACGCGAAGTGGCTGCCGTTCTACGAGCGGCTGATCGAGCAGGCGGCGCCGTTTCCGCCGGACTTCACAGTTGTCGACGGGCCGGACGACCGGCTCCCGGTGCCGTCCGGCGTTCCCGACCGGGCACTGCTGGCGCGCGACGCGACGGTGGTGGTCACCGGGCACCGGCCGACGACGGTGGCGTACAGCGGCGGTGCCCGATGACCACAGCCGTCGGCTCGGTCTTCAGCGCCGTCCTGGACCCGGTCAACCGCCACGACCCGTATCCGCTGTTCACTTCCCTGCGCCGGGAGCCCGTGTCGGTCACCGCGGACGGGCGGTATGTCGTCTCGACGTTCGACGCGGTCTCGGCGCTGCTGCCCGACCCACGGCTCAGCTCCGCTGGCGCCGTGACGGACCTGGTCGGGCTGCCGCCGAGCTTCCTGATGCAGGACCCGCCCGACCACGACCGGCTGCGACGGCTGGCGTACCGGCCGCTGGGCCCGCACTGGGTGGCCGACCTGGAGCCGAAGCTCGTCGCGCTGGCGGGCGAGCTGGCCGGCGACCTGCGGCCGTCCACTGTGGATATCGTCGACGACTTCGCGTACCCCCTGCCGATCCGCGTGATCTGCACGCTGCTGGGCGTCCCGCTCGCCGACGAGCCGCGGTTCCGGGTGTGGATCGACAGGGCTCTGACCGCGGTGCAGCCCGATCGGGGCGCGCTGGAGGAGCTGGCCGAGTACATGAGCGAGCTGACGGCCGCGCCCGGCCTGCTGCGGGACCTGGCCGCCGACGGCGGGATGTCCCGTGCGGAGCTGGTCAGCACCGCGATGCTCCTGCTCATCGCCGGCCACGAGACGACAGTCAACCTGATCGCGAACAGCGCCCTGGTCCTGCTGCGCCGGCCGCTGTGGTGCGACCGCCTCGTCGCCGAGCCCGGCCTGGAGATCCGCTTCGTCGAGGAGGTACTCCGCCACGACCCACCGGTCCAGATGCTCACCTGGCGCACGGCCCTGGACGACATCCCGGTGGCCGGCACGACGATCCCGCGTGGCGCCTCGGTGACGCTGCTGCTCGCCGCCGCGAACCGGGACCCGGCCCGGTTCGCCCACCCGGACCGCTTCGACCCGGACCGCCGCCCGGCCCCGCACCTGGCCTTCGGGGCCGGCATCCACTACTGCTTCGGCGCCCCGCTGGCCCGGCTGGAGGCGCAGGTCGCGCTGCGCACGCTGGCCCCGATCCTGGCCGGGGCGCGGCTGCTGGAGGACCCGCCGGAGTACCGCCTGAGCGCGGTCCTCCGCGGCCCCCGCCACCTCCGTGTGGCGCTCGACCCGCCGTCAACCTTGAGTTGACGATGCCGTAGCGTCAACCTATGGTTGACGCATGCCTGAACCCGTCACCACCACCGTGCGGCTCGACGACCTGATCGAAGCCATCAAGCGAACCCACCCCGCCGCGCTCGACCAGCTCTCGGGGGCGGTGCTGGCCGCCGACCACCTGGGCGAGGTGGCCGACCACCTGATCGGGCACTTCGTGGACCAGGCCCGCCGCTCCGGGGCATCCTGGACGGAGATCGGCCGCAGCATGGGCGTCACCAAGCAGGCGGCCCAGAAGCGGTTCGTCGCCCCCGAGTTCAACGCGGCCCAGGAGTTCGGCCGCTTCACCGCCCGGGCCCGCACGGTCGTGGTGGCCTCGCAGGAGGAGGCCCGCACCCGCGGCAACGACCACATCGGAGTGGCGCACCTGGTGATCGCCCTGGTCGCCGACCCGACGGCACTCGGCGCCCGGGCCATCGCCGCACAGGGGGTCGCCCTGGACACCGTCCGCGACACCGCCGCCGCGGCACTGCCCGCCCCGGCCGCCACGGTGCCGGCCCTGATCCCGTTCGACGCGCAGGCCAAGAAGGCTCTCGAGCTGACGTTCCGGGAGGCGCTGCGGCTGAGCGACGAGGCGGTGGGCACCGAGCACATCCTGCTGGCCCTGCTCGAGCTCGAGGGTGACGCCGGCGTCCTGGGCGGCCTCGGCGTGACGAAGGCGGCCGCCGAGGCCGCCCGCACCGCGGCCCGGGCCGGCGAGTGATCACCCGGTGATCGTCACGCCGCCACCTCGGCCCGGTAGAAGGCGACGGGGCCGAAGCGGGTGCGGCCGCGCCCGTTCTCCGCGGCGTCGGTGAGCCCCGCCTCGAGCATCGCGGCGAGGACGTGGTCGGCGCCGGTGGCGGCCAGCCGGCGGCTGCGCGGCGCGTGGGAGCCGGCGATGTCCAGGACGTGCAGCTGCCCTCCGGGGCGCAGCACCCGCCGGACTTCCCGCAGCGCCCGGCGGTGCTCGTCGTCGTCGAGGTGGTGCAGCATGAGTGAGGACACGACCCTGTCGACGCTCGCGTCGGGCAGGGGCAGCCGCCCGGCGTAGGCCGGCCGGTAGTCGATGTGCAGGCCGGCCCGGGCGGCCTTGCGACGGGCCCGGCGCAGCGACCCGGCGTCGGGGTCGATGCCCGTCGCCTCGACGCCGGGGTGCCGGCGGACAAGCGCGCTCAGCAGGGTGCCGGTGCCGCAGCCGATCTCCAGCACCCGCTGGCCGGGCCGCAGCTCGGCCCGCTCGATCAGCTCCCGGTGGACGCGGGCCACGCCGGCGAGCCGGCAGAACGGATCGTAGAGGGGCAGCAGCCAGCGCAGGCCCATCGCGGGCAGGTACGCCTGTTCGGTCATCTCGAGCTCCCGGAGTCGCCGCATTGAGGTCGTACGCTCAGCCTCATGCCTGGAGAGCGGGGAGACATCGGTGGATCTGCGGGCGCGGTCCGGCGATCTTCGGTTCCGGTCGGGCGGACCGGGGACGGCGTGCCGGTCTACGGGATCAGCCGGGCGCCGGGTGCGACGCCGGTGGCGGCGGCTCGGCTGCCCGGGGCGGTGCCGGAGGCCGGGCTCGGTCCGCACGCGCACGACTTCCTCATCCTCGGCTACGCGCACCGGGCCGACACCACCGTGCTCGTCGACGACCGCCGGTGGCGGCTGACCGACGGTGACCTGTTCCTGCTGGCGCCGGGGCAGGTCGTCGGGCTCACCGCCGATCGCCCCCTCGTCGACGACGGCTGGGTGACGTGGTTTCCCACCGACGGTGCCCGCCTGGGCGCCTACGGGTCGTGGCGCTCGCATCCGCTGCTGGCGCGGTTCGCCCGCGGCGCGGAGCGGGTCCAGCGGCTGCGCGTCCCGCCGGCCGAGCGGCCCGGCTGGATGGCGGCGTTCGCCGCGCTCGACGCGGAACTGCGCGAGCGGCGCGACGGCTACCCGGAGGCCGCCCTCGCCCACCTGACGCTCCTGCTGGTCGGCGCGGCCCGGCTCGGCGCCGCCCCGCCCACCGGCCGGACGGGCACCTGCCACACGGCCGACGAGCCGCTGATCACCGCGGTCTTCGAGGTCATCGAGCGGCGGTACCGGCAGCGGCTGTCCCTCACCGACGTCGCCGCCGAACTGGCCCTCACCCCGGGGCACCTGACCACCGTCGTGCGCCGGAAGACCGGCCGGACGGTGCAGCAGTGGATCACCGACCGGCGGCTGCAGGAGGCCCGGGCGCTGCTGTCCGAGACTGACCTCACGGTGGCCGCCGTCGCCCGCCGGGCCGGCTATCCGGATGTCAGCTACTTCATCAAACGCTTCCGCGACGAGCACCGGGTCACGCCGACCCAGTGGCGGGCGGGCCCGGGCCACGAACGGGCGATGGCGCCCCGCAGCAGCGGGGCGCCATCGGGAAGTGCCGGGTGGCCTACGCCTCGACCAGGGCCATGACCTCGTCGGACACGTCGAAGTTGGCGTATACGTTCTGGACGTCGTCGCAGTCCTCCAGGGCGTCGATCACCTTGAAGACCTTGCGGGCGCCCTCCTCGTCCAGGGGGACGGTGACGCTCGGGACGAAGGAGGACTCGGCGCTCTCGTAGTCGATGCCGGCGTCCTGCAGCGCGGTGCGCACCTGGACCAGGTCGGTCGCCTCGCAGATGACCTCGAACGCCTCACCCAGGTCGTTGACCTCCTCGGCGCCGGCGTCCAGGACGGCCAGGAGCAGGTCGTCCTCGGTCAGTTCGCCGGCCTTCGGCACGATGATGACGCCCTTGCGGGTGAACATGTAGGAGACGCTGCCCGCGTCGGCCAGGTTGCCGCCGTTGCGGGTGAGGGCCACCCGGACCTCGGTCGAGGCGCGGTTGCGGTTGTCCGTCAGGCACTCGATCAGGATGGCGACGCCGCTGGGGCCGTAGCCCTCGTACATCGCGGTCTGCCAGTCGGCGCCGCCGCCGATGAGGCCGGAGCCGCGCTTGACCGCGTTGTTGATGTTGTCGTTGGGGACCGAGTTCTTCTTGGCCTTCTGGATGGCGTCGAAGAGGGTCGGGTTGCCGGCCGGGTCACCGCCGCCCGTGCGGGCGGCCACCTCGACGTTCTTGATCAGGCGGGCGAAGAGCTTCCCACGCTTGGCGTCGATGACTGCCTTTTTGTGCTTGGTGGTCGCCCATTTAGAGTGCCCCGACATGCCTAACCCTCCGTCGTCTTACCCGCCTCGCGCACCATCTCCACGAAGTACCGATGGACGCGTAGGTCGCCGGTGAGCTCGGGGTGGAAGGCCGTCGCGAGCAGGTGCTGCTGCCGAACCGCGACAATCCTACCGGCGGACGGGCCATCATTCACGCGGCCCAGTACCTCAACCGAGTCGGAGACCTCCTCGACCCAGGGCGCGCGGATGAAGACGGCGTGGAACGAACCACCGTCGATGCCCGAAATGTCGACGTTGCCCTCGAACGAGTCGACCTGGCGGCCGAAGGCGTTGCGGCGCACAGTCATGTCAATGCCGCCGAACGGCACCTGATCGGCCCGGCCGTCCAGGATCGTCGTGGCCAGCATGATCATGCCGGCGCAGGAGCCGTAGGCGGGCATGCCCGCGGCGATGCGCTTCTGCAGCGGCTCCAGCAGGCCGAACTCGACGGCCAGCTTGCTCATCGTCGTGGACTCGCCCCCCGGGATGATCAGGGCGTCGACCGAGTCCAGCTCCTCCGGGCGGCGCACGGGGCGGCCTATCGCATCGAGATCGGCCACGGCGTGCAGGTGTTCGCGGGTATCGCCCTGCAGGGCGAGCACACCGATGATCACGCGCTCACCAGCCGCGTTCGGCGAGGCGGTGCGGCTCCGGGATCTCGTCGACGTTGATGCCGACCATCGCCTCACCGAGGCCGCGGGAGACCTTGGCGATCACGTCGGGGTCGTCGTGGAAGGTGACGGCCTTGACGATCGCGGCGGCCCGCTGGGCCGGGTTGCCGGACTTGAAGATGCCGGAGCCGACGAACACGCCCTCGGCGCCGAGCTGCATCATCATCGCGGCGTCGGCCGGGGTGGCGATGCCGCCCGCGGTGAAGAGCACGACGGGCAGCTTGCCGGTCTCGGCGACCTCCTTGACCAGCTCGTAAGGCGCCTGCAGCTCCTTGGCCGCGACGAACAGCTCGTCCTCGGGCAGCGACGTCAACCGGCGGATCTCGCCGCGGATCTTGCGCATGTGCGTGGTGGCGTTGGAGACGTCGCCGGTGCCGGCCTCTCCCTTCGAGCGGATCATGGCCGCGCCCTCGTTGATGCGCCGCAGCGCCTCGCCGAGGTTGGTGGCGCCGCACACGAACGGCACGGTGTAGGCCCACTTGTCGATGTGGTTGGCGTAGTCGGCCGGGGTGAGCACCTCGGACTCGTCGATGTAGTCGACGCCGAGCGCCTGCAGGACCTGGGCCTCGACGAAGTGCCCGATGCGGGCCTTGGCCATGACCGGGATCGACACGGCGGCGATGATGCCGTCGATCATGTCGGGGTCGCTCATCCGGGACACGCCGCCCTGGGCGCGGATGTCGGCGGGGACCCGCTCGAGCGCCATCACCGCGACGGCGCCGGCGTCCTCCGCGATCTTGGCCTGCTCGGGGGTGACGACGTCCATGATGACGCCGCCCTTGAGCATCTCGGCCATGCCGCGCTTGACGCGGGCCGTGCCGGTGACCGGCGAACTGGGTGAGGACACGACGACGCACTCCTAACAGGAAAGACAGGATTCACCCGCAAGTTTACGCTTCGGCCGTGCGCCGTCCCCACGGCCAATGGGAACCCCGCGGCCCACAAAAGCGCGGCGGTCAGGGCAGCGAGGGGTCGTCCACGTCGAAATACGCGGGAACCGGGTGTTTTCTGGCCAGGCGAAACAGCCGGACCATGCGCCGCCTGCGTACCGCCAGTGCGTCGCGCACCACATCGTTGTGCACCTGGCGCGCCAGCGCCACCCGCCGGCTGACCTGCACCAGCGACTCCTCGACATCGGCCGGCGGCACCGCGGCACCGCCGAAGCCGCTGCGCAGGTGGCGGGTCAGGTCGTTCTCGGCCACCTCGCGATCGTCCGGCTGGGCGTCCAGGGCGATCTTGGCGGCGTACATGAGCGTGGGGAGCTGGGCGGCCTCGGCCAGGGCGACCGCGGCGGCGGCCCGGCGGACCAGGTGGGCGTCGAGCGTCGCGTATGCGGCGGTAGCCCGCGCGTGGAGCCGGTCGACCCGGGCCGCCAGCCAGGTGACGTAGGTGGCGACGGCGACGACGGCGGCCACCACTGTGATCACCCACCACATGCGCCGCAGCCTACGGGACCGACTCCTCGACGGTCGCTCCGGCAACCTCGATCGCGGTGGAGTACACCTCCAGGACCCGCTCGGCGACGACCGGCCAGTCGTAGGCGGCCACCACCTCGCCGCCGCGGGCGGCCAGCGCGGCGCGCCGGGCGGGGTCGTCGAGCAGCTCCCCCGCGGCCCGGGCCAGGGCGGCCGCGTCGCCGATCGGGAACAGCGCGCCGGCCGCGCCGCCGTCGAGCACCCGGCGGAACGCGTCGAGCTCGCTGGCCAGCACCGCGGTCCCGGCGGCCATCGCCTCGGTGAGGATCATGCCGAAGGACTCGCCGCCGGTGTTGGGGGCGACGTACAGGTCGACCGAGCGCAGCATCCGGGCCTTGTCCTCCTCCGACACCTTGCCGAGGAAGGTCACCCGGTCCCGGAACGGGAAGTCCTCGAGCACGTCGTCGGGGTCGCCCGGCCCCGCGACAAGCAGCCGCAGGCCGGGCCGCTCGGGCGCCAGTGCGGCGAACGCCTCGAGCAGATACCTGAAGCCCTTGCGGGGCTCGGTGAAGCGGCCGATGAAGCCGAGCGCGCCGCCGTCGCCGGGCCAGCCGTCGAGGGGCACGGCGCCGCGGTACTTCGACGCCTGCACCCCGTTGGGGATCTCCCAGGCGCTGCCGCCGAGGTGCTCGACCTGCACCTTGCGGGCCAGCTCGGACACCGCGATCCGCCCGGTGATCTTCTCGAGGACCAGCTGCAGGACGCCCTGGGCGGCGGCCAGCGCCCGGGAGCGGGTCATCGCCGTGTGGAAGGTCGCGACCACCGGCCCGCGGGCCGAGAGCACGGCCAGCATCGACAGGCTCGGGATCAGCGGCTCGTGCACGTGCAGCACGTCGAAGCGGCCGTGGGACAGCCAGCGCCGGACGCGCGACGCGGAGATGAGTCCGAAGGACACCCGGGCGACGGATCCGTTGTACGGCACCGGCACCGTGCGCCCCGCCGGCACGACGTAGGGCAGGGTCATGCCCTCCTCGTCCCCGGGCGCGAGGACGCTGACGTGGTGGCCGAGGGCGATGAGCGTCTCGGCGAGGTCGCGGACGTGGTTCTGCACGCCGCCGGGCACGTCGAACGAGTACGGGCAGACAATCCCGATGCGCAACGCAGCTCCCCTCAGGCCACGGTGCTGACGGCCGGCTGATCGAGCCAGAACCGCTGGAGCATGTGCCAGTCCTCCGGGTGGCGGGCGATGCCCTCGGCGAACGTGTCGGCGACCCGCTGGGTGACGATCCTGACCCGGGTGCCGAGGGAGCCCTCGTCGGTGCCCGGCATCGGGATCGGGCCGGCGAGGTACCCGGCCGCCGCATCCGCATCGAACCACATGTCCACCACGTACAGGGGCGCGCCGGTCCGCAGGGCGAGCAGGGCCGGCCCGGCGGGCATGCGGGTGCGCCCACCGAAGAACTCCACGTCGACCCCGCGCGGGGTCAGGTCGCGGTCGGCGAGCAGCGGCACCACCGCCGCGTCGCGGGTCAGCCGCTCCTCCAGGACGTCGAACGTCGGCCGTTCACCTCCGGTCAGCGGCAGGATCTCCATGCCGAGCGAGCGTCGGAAGGCCAGGAACTTGAGGTACACACTCTCGGGTTTGAGTCTTTCGGCAACGGTCGTGATCGGCCAACCCTTGGCCGCGACCCACGCTCCGGCGGCGTCCCAGTTGCCGGCGTGCGGCAGTGCGACGACGGAGCCGATCCCGGCCTCGTGGTTCTGCCCGAGCAGCTCGCCCCGCTCGAGCCGGAAGCCGCTGAGGATCTGCTCCCTGGTCCGTCCGGGCAGGCGGAACGCCTCCAGGTAGTACCTGGCGTAGGAGCGCAGCGCGCGGTGCAGCAGCGCCGAGAACTCCTCCTCGGGCATGTCGGGACCCACGACCCGGCGCAGGTTCTGGGCCAGCGTGGCCGTCCCTCTACCCGGTTTGCCGCGGCGATACCCCCGGTGGCCGTTCGCGGCCGCGGCGGCGAACAGCGGCCACACGGCCCCGTGGGGCAGTCGGGGCAGCAGGTTGAACGCAGCGCCGTAGCCGAGCTCGACCAGGTTCACTGCGCATCGGCCCCGGCCGGGGCGTGGGCCTGGCGATACACGGTGCCGACGCGCTGGCCGATGGTCACGATCGACAGGGCGCCGAGCAGCCACATGACGACCTCCAGGCCGTAGGGCACCCCGAAGGTCCACAGCAGCCCGCCGATACCGATGCCGACGAGCCGCTCGGCCCGCTCGATGATCCCCACGTTGCAGGTGAAGCCGAGGCCCTCGGCGCGCGCCTTGACGTAGGAGACGACCTGGCCGGTGAGCAGGCACAGCAGGGCGGCGGCGACCACGCGGGGCTCGTGCTGCGTCGCGTACCAGTAGGCGACCGACCCGAAGACGGCCCCGTCGGCGATGCGGTCCATCGAGGAGTCCAGGAGCGCGCCGAACTTGTTGGTGATGCCGCGCTGGCGGGCCATCGCGCCGTCGAGCATGTCCGTGAAGCAGCTCAGCGTGATGATGACGAGCGCGATGAAGAGGTGACCCCGCGTAGCGAAGCCGAGGGCGCCGACGAGCACGCCGAGGGTGCCGATCACCGTGACGGCGTTCGGGGTGACCCCGGCCCGCAGCAACGCCGCGGCGACCGGGTCCAGGATGCGGGCCAGTCCGGCCCGGCTGACTACGCTGAGGATCTTCGCCATGGCGCCTTCACGATAACGGGGGCGGAGCTTGCCGGATACCGGCACGTGGGACTGCTCACGATGCTTCAGTAAACCGGAGTCGTGAGGACGGACGGCCCTTGTGTCGGTGAGGTTTCGGGTGTGGGATCGGTGAACAGGTGGTGACTGTGAGACTGCTCACAGGCATAGCGAGACTTTCAGGAGGCGCGTGATGGCGCAGAAGGTCCAGGAGAAGGGTGTCACCGGCTCGGTGCCGGTGGTTGATGACCCCGGCAGGGTACGCAACGTGGTGGTCGTCGGACACTCCGGCGCCGGGAAGACGACGCTTGTCGAGGCGCTGCTCGCCGTGACAGGCACGATCACCCGGGCGGGCGCGGTGACCGACGGCACCACGGTCACCGATCACGATCCCGCGGCGCAGAAGCAGCAGCGCTCGGTGACGCTGTCCTGCGCGCCGCTGCTGCACGAGGGCGTGAAGGTCAACCTGCTCGACACGCCGGGCTACGCGGACTTCGTCGGGGAGCTGCGCGCGGGCCTGCGGGCCGCCGACGCCGCCCTGTTCGTCGTCTCCGCGGTCGACGGCATGGACGCGGCCACCGCCGCGCTGTGGGAGGAGTGCGCCCACGTCGGGATGCCGCGCGCGGTCGCGGTCACCCGCCTGGACCACCAGCGGGCCGACTTCGACGAGGCACTGCAGATGTGCCAGGAGGTCTTCGGCGACAACGTGCTGCCGCTGTACCTGCCCATGCTCGGCGACGACGGCACGAGCACCGCGGGGCTCATCGGCCTGATCACCCATCGCGTGTTCGACTACTCGAAGGGCTACCCGCCGGAGGTCCGCGACCCCGAGGCCGAGCACCTGCCCGCGATCGAGGAGTCCCACAACGCGCTGCTCGAGGGGATCATCGCCGAGAGCGAGGACGAGTCCCTCATGGACCGCTACCTCGGCGGCGAGGCGATCGAGACCAGCGTGATCATCGACGACCTGGAGAAGGCGGTCGCCCGCGGCACGTTCTACCCGGTGGTGCCGGTCTGCGCCGAGACCGGGGTCGGCCTGGACGCGCTCCTGGAGGTGCTCGTCAGCGGCTTCCCGTCGCCGCTGGAGCACACGGTGCCGCCGGTGACCGACGTCGATGGCGAGCCGCGCGAGCCGCTCACCTGCGACCCCGAGGGCCCGCTGGTGGCCGAGGTCGTGAAGACCACCATCGACGCGTACGTCGGGCGGGTGTCGCTGGTCCGGGTGTTCTCCGGCACCCTGCGCCCGGAGACGCCCGTGCACATCTCCGGGCACGGCATGGCCGAGCGCGGCCACCCCGACCACGACGCCGACGAGCGCTTCGCCCACCTGTTCTCACCGCTCGGCGCCAACCTGCGCGAGGTGCCCTTCGCCGTCGCCGGAGACCTGGTCGCGGTCACCAAGTCGGGCACCGCCGAGACCGGCGACACGATCTCCGGCAAGGACGCCCCGATGCTCATGGCCCCGTGGGAGATGCCGGAGCCGCTGCTGCCGATCGCGATCGTCGCCCGCACCCGCTCCGACGAGGACTCGCTCGCGAAGAACCTGAGCCGGCTGGTCGCCGGCGATCTGACGCTGCGCCTGGAGCGCAACGCCGAAACCCACCAGCTGGTGCTGTGGTGCATGGGTGAGGCGCATGCGGACGTGGTACTGGACCGGCTGCGGGCCGGCGGCACGGAGCTGGACACGGAGCCGGTCAAGGTCGCCCTGCGCGAGACGTTCGCCGCGCCGAGCCAGGGCCACGGGCGGCACGTGAAGCAGTCCGGCGGCCACGGGCAGTACGCGGTCTGCGACATCACGGTCGAGCCCCTCCCCCGCGGATCGGGCTTCGAGTTCGTCGACAAGGTCGTCGGCGGGGCGGTCCCCCACAACTACATCCCTTCGGTGGAGAAGGGCGTGCGCACGCAGATGGAGCGCGGGATGGTCGCCGGCTACCCGGTGGTCGACGTCCGCGTCACCCTCGTCGACGGCAAGGCCCACTCGGTCGACTCCTCCGACGCCGCCTTCCAGACGGCCGGCGCGCTGGCCCTGCGCGAGGCCGCCGAGCAGGGCCAGACGACGCTCCTGGAGCCGATCGACGAGGTGACGATCCGGGTGCCCGACGAGTTCGTGGGCGCCGTCATGAGCGACCTTTCCGGCCGCCGCGGCCGGGTGCTGGGCAACGAACCCGACCCCGAGGGCCACGAACGCACCCTGGTGCGAGCCGAGGTCCCGGCGACCGAGCTGGTCCGCTACGCCGTCGAGCTACGCGCCATGACCTCCGGCTCCGGCACCTTCACCCGCACCTTCACCCGCCACGACCCGATGCCCTCCCACCTGGCCGACGCCGTCAAGAAGGAGCACGCCGCGGCCCGCTGACCCCAGTCGGGACCACGCCCGCCGCGGCGACCGCGGCGGGCGCGCGTGGCGGCTATCGACGGCTGCTCGACACGGCGCTGCCGAGCTGCACCGGCAGCGCCGTGAAGCCCTTCAAGCTCAGGCTGTCGCGCCGCCGCACCCCCTCGCCGAGCGCCAGGTGCGGGAAGCGCGCCGCCAGCGCCGGGAACGCGACATGCGCCTCCAGCCGGGCCAGCGGCGCGCCGAGGCAGTAGTGAATCCCGCCGCCGAAGGACAGGGGCGCGTTGTTCTCCCGGTCCAGCCGCAGCTCGTCCGGCGCGTCGAACCGCTCGGGGTCACGGTTTCCCGCGCCCAGGTAGGCCACGATCCGCTCGCCCGCCTCGACCGTCCGCCCGGCGACCTCGACGTCCTCCACGACCACCCGGCTGACGAGCTGCACCGGGCTGTCGTAGCGCAGCAGCTCCTCCACCGCCGGCTCCGGCCGCTGACCCGCCGCGGCCAGCGCGCCCGGCCGGTCCAGCAGCGCGACGAGCCCGTTCGCGAGCAGGTTGGTGGTCGTCTCGAACCCGGCCGCGAACAGCAGCGCGGCGTTGCTGAGCACCTCGTCGTCGGTGAGCCGGTCGTCGGCCGCCTGGGCCTGGGCGAGCGCGCTGAGCAGGTCGTCCCGCGGCTCCTTGCGCCGCTCGGCGAGCAGCCCCGCCAGGTACTCCCGGATCTGCGCCGCCGCCGGGTCCGCCTTCTCCAGCACCTCCGGCGTGAGCACCTCGAGCACCTGCGTCCAGTCGTTGACGAGCCCCTGCAGCCCGGCCCGGTCGGCGGCCGGCACCCCGAGCAGCTCGCCGATGATCGCGATCGGCAGCGGGAACGCGAACTCGGCCACGAAGTCCACCGCCCCGTCCGCCGCCTTGAGCGCCATGGCGTCGAGCAGCTCGCCGACCACCCGCTCGACCGCCGGCCGCAGCGCCACCACCCGCCGAGCGGTGAACGCGGAGCTGACCAGCCGGCGCAGCCGCGTGTGGTCCGGCGGATTGAGCGTGAGCATGCTGGTGAACAGCTGCATCAACGCCGGCCGTGCGCGCCAGTCCGGAAACCCGACGAACGCCAGCATGTCCGGCGGCATGTGCGCGAGCCGCCCGTCGCGCACGACTGTCTGGCAGTCGCCGTATCCGGTGACGACAAGCGCCCCGTCCTGCGCCCGCACGATCGGCGAGATCTCCCGCAGCCGCGCGTAACGCGGATAGGGGTCCTCCCGCCCCGTCATCGTGGTGAGCTCGTCCAGCAGCCGGAGCACTTCGTCGTTCTGCACGATGTCTGCCACCCCACAACCCTATCCACGCCAACGACACCAACCGATGCCCTCGCCACCACTGCCCGGCCCCGGCCGCCCGGCCTCAGCGGAGCGGGGCGTCAGACAGAGCCGACCTCAGGCGGAGCCGACCTCAGGCGGAGCGGGCCTCAGCGGAGCCGGCCGATGCGCTCCAGGGACGGGTCGAAGTGCCGTTCGACGCGGGCCCGGCCGTCCTTCCACCAGCCGGCCGCCTCGGCCAGGTCGTCGGCGGCGGGCGAGTCGGCGTCCACGTAGTAGTGGAGGGTGCGGGTGCCCTTGCTCGTCTCGTGGGCCAGGAGCACGCCGTCGGGGCCGGCCGCGGTGGTCAGGGCGGTGTCCTCGAACTCGCGCAGCGCGGCCAGGGACTCGGCCTCGGGGAGCCCGGCGGAGTTCTGGTGCTGGTAGGGCAGCGACACCGCGACATGCGTGTCGAAGCGCGGCCAGCGGACCGGGCGCAGCGGGCGCTGCACCGTGGCGATGAGCGGGCAGCCGTCGGGGAGCTCGGCGCGCAGCAGTACCCACTGGGGCGTGCGGTGCTCTTCGCGCAGTGCGGCGACCGCGGCGGCGAGCTCGCGCGGCTCGGCGGCACCCGGCGGGGGTGTGCTCTCCCAGGCGATGTCGCCGATCCACTCCTCGACGCCGTTCTCGCCCAGCAGCCAGTCGAGCGTCAGGAACGTGACCCGGCCGCGGGCCTCGTCATTGAGGATGCGGAAGCCCGGGTGGTACGCGACGACGGACAGCTCCGGCGAATCCTCTTCCCGGCGGAAGGCGAAGCGGAGCTGGGTCAGGTCCAGCTGCACGCCGTCACCGAGGCCGATGGTGTTGCTCAGGATGTCGGGGTCGGGCTGGCGGGCCGTGTGGTACTCCCACGTGGAGTCGGCCGGGGGCGCGGCGGCACCCCACCGGGCCGCGACCGGGCGGAGCTCGGCGACGCCCGCCGCCGAGACGACAAGGGCATGCCTGGCATCGGTACCGCGAGCGAACTCCCACTCCAGCCCCGGGTGGATGTCCTGCACGCGCCGGGAGAACTGCGGGGTGAGCACCGCCCAGTCCCCGGAGGCGATAGCCGCCTCGACGTCGGCCCGCACCGTCGGCCACCACGTCCAGAAGTCCACGATCGCGCTGCTGTCGCCCGAGTTGCGCTTGGAGCGCCCGAACACCACGCCTCACCTTAGCGCCCACCCACACCCGAGGCGGTGCTGCGCCGGAGTCCGGACCCCTGCTCAGACCGGCAGGGCGGCGTCCAGGAGCGGGGTCAGCAGGCGCACGTAGGTGGAGGTGACGTGGCTGCCGTCGCGATACACCAGAGTGTTGCCGACGACGGCCGGGCACACCTCTGCGGTGCAGAACCAGGTCGCCGGGTCGATCACCGCAGTGGCCGCGGCTGCGGTGATCGCGGCGCGGCGGGCCGGATACAGCGCCGTTTCGGCCGTCAGCGCGCAGCGGTCGACGGCTGTCGGGTGGGCGGCGACGCAGTCGGGGACGCTCACGCCGCGCGGGTCGGGCGTGTCCTGGAGGATCACCGTTCGTGCGGCCAGGCGGTCCGCGGTCGCCGCCAGCGCTGCGGCCCAGGCCGCGTCTGTGCCCGCCTCCGTGTACGTCCGGCTCGACAGCAGCACGAGCGTCGGGTGCAGGCCCTTGATCCGCGCGAGGGCGTCCTCCCGCCAGGCGGTGCACTCACGGTACGGGCGGCGCGTCCCCAGCTTCGTGGTGACCACGGCGGCGGGAGTGCAGCCGCTCTTCGTGAACACGGCCAGGCGCCAGTGCCGGCGCTTCGCGATGCTGTCGACGGCGGCGAACCACTGCTCGGTGTGGGAGTCGCCGAACAGGACGACAGTCGCCGTGGCGTCCGGGTCGCCGTGGCGGTCGCAGCCCTTGGCCACCGCGGTCCGGGTCGTGGTCTCGTCGAGGGAGGCCAGGCAGGCGCGGTCCTCGGGCGGGGTGTCGCGGGCCGCGGTGGTGACGGGCGGGGTGAGGTTGCGGGGCACGAGCCTGGTCCGGGCCGCGGTCTCGATGAGCGCCAGCAGCGCCGGCCCGGGGTCCGGCTGCGCGGTGACGGCCTGCGCGGTGTCCCGGGCGGTGCCCTCCCCCGGCACCCGCATCGGCAGCCCGAGCACGATCACCGCGGCGCCGACGGTGACAGCGGTGGTGGCCGCGCCCAGGACGAGCCCGCGCCGCCGCAGCCGCAGCGGCCGCTCGACCACGCGCAGCGACAGCCAGGCCGGGAGCGCCGCGGCGCCGGCGACAGCGATCCGGGTCCACGGGCCGGCCCCGAAGTGCGCGGCGAAGACCAGGGCGGGCCAGTGCCAGAGGTACCAGCCGTATGACAGCCGCCCCAACCAGCCGAGCACCCGCGTGCCCAGGAGCCGGTTGCGGCCGTCCCCGGCCACGACCAGGGCGGCCCCGAGCACGGGCAGCAGAGCGGCCCACCCCGGAAAGACCGTTCCGCCGGTGTACTGCCCCGCGCACCCGGCGATCAGCGCCAACCCGATCCAGGCGGCCCTGGCGGGCAGTCGGCGCCCGACGAGCGCGAGGAGGCCCCCGACGGCCAGCTCCCACGCCCGCGACTGCAGCCCGAAGTACGCCCACGGCGGCGTCGCGACCGCCTGCCACGCCGAGACCGCGAAGGAGCCGGCGGCCAGTGACCCGAGCAGCAGGACCGCCCGGCGCCGGGTCGCCGCGAGGATCAGCAGCAGCGGCCAGAGGAAGTAGAACTGCTCCTCGACGCCCAGGGACCAGAAGTGCTGGAGCGGCGACGGCTCGCGGGCCGCGTCGAGGTAGTCGGTGCCCTGGACGGCGAGGCGGATGTTGAGGGAGTACGCGGCGGTGGCGATCGCGTCCATACTCACCGCCCGCGCGGCCTGCGGGGCCAGCCAGGCCCAGGCGGCGACGACGGTGGCGACCGTGGCCGGCGCGGCCGCCGGGAGCAGCCGGGCCATCCGCCGCGCGTAGAAGGCGGCGAACCGGATGCGGCCGGTGGTGCGCAGCTCCCGGAAGAGGTGCCCGGTGATCAGGTAGCCGGAGATGACGAAGAAGACGTCGACGCCTACATAACCCCCGTCGAGGCCCGGCACCCCGGCATGGCCGAGGACGACGAGGAGGACGGCGACGGCGCGCAGCCCCTCGATGTCCGGCCGGAAGTCCCGCCGCCGATCACCGGCCGACCTTGCCCGCGCGGTCTCCACCGGCTTGGTTGGTGCGAGTGCTGACCGGCGGCCGGCTCGTTGGTTCGGTGTCGGGCGTGGGCGGCGAGGGGCTTGCTGCCCGGCCGCCGTGGTCAGGGCTTGGCGCTGCGGGGCGGCCGGGGTTGGCGACAGGGGCTGCGGGGTGGCCTTGGTGGGGTGGTGGTGGCGGCCGGGGGTGGTGGGCGGCGATTGGGTGGCGGCCGGGGGTCGGTGGTGAGCGGCTGCCGGGCGCACCCCGGTACCGTAGCCAATTCGGACCTTTATTGCGATTCCCGGAGTAATCCTCTCATCTTGGGAACCATTCGTCGATCCGGGCGGGCTCGGCGAGTACAAATGCCGCGGTTTTCTGCTGTCCCATGGTGAAGGGGCGGGTTCCCGGTCGCGCCAGGGCCGCGTCGCGGTCGGCCTTGCCGACGCGGACCAGCAGGTCGGAGCCGTAGACACCGGCGACGATCCGGCCCGCCCGCAGGAATACCAGGCCGCCGAACATGCGCTTGCTCGTCACGTCCGGGCCCAGGCGTTCCTGGAGGCGGGCGGCGAGAGCCTCGTCGTACATTTGGTGATTTTATGTCTTCGCAGCGGCTCGCCCGCTTCTTCACCGAGGCGTTCGCGCCCGCGGTGCTCGTGTCGGTGCTGCTCGTGCTGCTGGGGGTGCACGCCGAGCCGGGGCTGGGGCGCGGGCTGGCGCTCGGGCTTGTCGCGGCGCTGTTCGAGAGCGTGTTGCCGTTCCTCTACATCCTGCGCGGGGTGCGCAGCGGGCGGCTCTCCGATCACCACATCGGCGACCGGCGCCAGCGGCTGGTGCCGCTGCTTGTCGGCCTGGGGTCGGTGATCGCCGGGTTCGTCGTGCTGCTGCTCGCCCACGCGCACCGGGAACTGCTGGCCGCCGTGGTCGCGGGCGGGGTCGGACTGCTGGTCGCGGCCGTCATCAACCACTGGTGGAAGATGTCGATCCACACCGCCGTGGCGGCCGGCGCGGTCGTCATTCTGATCATGGTGTACAGCGGGATACTCCTCGTCACCGCACCACTCGTCGGGGCCATCGGGTGGTCGCGGGTGGCGCTGAAGGACCACACCGTGGCCCAGGTCGTGGTCGGCACCGTCGTCGGCGCGGTCGTGGCCGGTGGGGTGTTCGGCGGGTTGCGCTGAGTGGGTCGATAGCATCGGTGTGAAACCTGTCGCGTCGTTCTTGGGAGCAGCCCGTGTCCGCAGTGCGCTCGAATGCCGAAGCCCCGCCGCGCATCGTGGTCCCGGCGGGCACGACGGCGGCCGCCGCGGTCGCCGCGGCCGGGCTGCCGACAAGCGGCCCCAAGGCGATCGTGGTGGTCCGCGACGGCACCAAGCTGCGGGATCTCGACTTCGTCTTCGACGCCGACACCGAGGTCGAGGCGGTCGACATGTCGAGCCCGGACGGGCTCAACGTGCTGCGCCACTCCACGGCGCACGTGCTGGCGCAGGCCGTGCAGGACGTGTTCCCCGAGGCCAAGCTGGGTATCGGCCCGCCGATCGAGAACGGCTTCTACTACGACTTCATGGTCGGCAAGCCGTTCCAGCCCGACGACCTGGCCAAGCTCGAGAAGCGGATGCAGGAGATCATCAAGGCCGGCCAGAAGTTCCGTCGCCGCCGCTTCGAGTCCGTCGCGCAGGCCAAGGCCGAGCTGGCCGACGAGCCGTTCAAGCTGGAGCTCGTCGACGTCAAGTCCGACTCCGGCGCGTCCTTCGACTCGGCCGAGGCGATGGAGGTCGGCGGCGGCGAGCTGACCATCTACGACAACCTGGACCCGCAGTCGGACAAGGTCTGCTGGTCCGACCTGTGCCGGGGCCCGCACCTGCCGTCGACCCGGTTCATCCCGGCGTTCAAGCTGATGCGCAGCGCGGCCGCCTACTGGCGCGGCTCGGAGAAGAACCCGCAGCTCCAGCGCATCTACGGCACGGCGTGGCCGACGCGGGATGCGCTGAAGGAGTACCAGAAGCTGCTCGAGGAGGCGGCCCGGCGCGACCACCGCAAGCTCGGTGCCGACCTGGACCTGTTCAGCTTCCCGGACGAGCTCGGCTCCGGCCTGGCCGTGTTCCACCCCAAGGGCGGCATCATCCGGCGGGAGATGGAGCAGTACTCCCGGCAGCGCCACCACGAGTCCGGCTACGAGTTCGTCAACACGCCGCACATCAGCAAGGCGAACCTGTTCCAGACCTCGGGCCACCTGCCGCACTACGCCGACACCATGTTCCCGCCCATGGAGATGGAGGGCGCGGAGTACTACCTCAAGGCCATGAACTGCCCCATGCACAACCTGATCTTCCGGGCCCGCGGCCGCTCCTACCGTGAGCTGCCGCTGCGGCTGTTCGAGTTCGGGACCGTGTACCGCTACGAGAAGTCCGGCGTGGTCCACGGCCTGACCCGGGTCCGCGGCATGACGCAGGACGACTCGCACATCTACTGCACCAAGGAGCAGATGGCGGACGAGCTGAAGTCGCTGCTCCAGTTCGTCCTGGACCTCTTGCGCGACTACGGCCTTGACGAGTTCTACCTGGAGCTCTCCACCCGCGACGACTCCCCCAAGTTCATCGGCGACGACGCCGACTGGGAAGAGGCGACCGCCGCCCTGCAGACCGCGGCCGAGGCCTCCGGCCTGGAGCTCGTCCCCGACCCGGGCGGCGCGGCCTTCTACGGCCCGAAGATCTCCGTGCAGTGCAAGGACGCGATCGGCCGCACCTGGCAGATGTCGACGATCCAGGTGGACTTCAACCAGCCGAAGCGGTTCGGCCTGGAGTACCAGGCTTCGGACGGCTCCCGCCAGCAGCCCGTCATGATCCACCGGGCCCTCTTCGGCACGATCGAGCGCTTCTTCGGCGTCCTGGTCGAGCACTACGCCGGCGCCTTCCCGGCCTGGCTCGCCCCGGTCCAGGTGGTCGGCATCCCGATCCGCTCGGACCACGCCGACTACCTGTTCGACTTCGCCGACCTGCTGCGCAAGGAAGGCATCCGCGTCGAGGTCGACCACTCCGACGAGCGCATGCAGAAGAAGATCCGCAACGCCCAGCAGCAGAAGATCCCGTTCATGGCCATCGCCGGCGACGACGACGTCCCGAACGGCACTGTCAGCTTCAGGTACCGTGACGGCTCCCAGCGCAACGGCGTCCCACTGGCCGAGGCGGTGGCCCACGTCGTGGAAGTTGTCCGCTCCCGCACGAACATCGGCCCGTCGGCCCCCGCTGCCGCCGCCGATTCGTCGCCTGCCGCGGGGTCTCCTTCGTCTTCCGCCGCGGGGTCTCCTTCGTCGCCTGCTGCGGGGTCTCCTTCGTCGCCTGCTGCGGGGTCTCCGGAGTGACGAACCCTGGGGAGCCGGACGAACTGGAGCGCTTGTGGACGCCGCATCGGATGGCGTACATCAAGGGCGAGGATCGCACCGACGACCACGACGAGCCGACCGGGTGCCCGTTCTGCCAGGCACCCGGCCTACCACCGGACGAGAGCCTGGTGGTGGCCCGCGGCGAGGTCGTCTACACGATCCTGAACCTCTATCCGTACAACCCCGGCCACCTCATGGTCGTCCCCTACCGCCACGTAGCCGACTACACAGACCTGACGCTGCCCGAGACGGCCGAGGTAGCGTCGTTCACCCAGACAGCGATGCGCGCGATCCGCAGGGTGAGCGCGGCCCACGGCTTCAACCTGGGCATGAACCAGGGCTCCGTAGCCGGCGCCGGCATAGCCGCCCATCTGCACCAACACATCGTCCCCAGATGGGGCGGCGACACCAACTTCATGCCGGTGGTGGGCCGCACCAAGGTCCTTCCCCAGCTCCTGACCGACACCCGCAAGCTCCTGGCCGAAGTCTGGACCTCCGCCGAGGCCGCCTAGCCTCCTCTGCTCCTCCCCTCCGCCACGGTGATCTTGTTATCGATGGCGACGTCGTTCGCGGCCGATCCACCCGCACCCCCACCCCGTCGGCCGCTTTCGATGACGGTGCCGGCTGTCGGCGTTTGGCGGGTCCGGGCCGCTGGATCTGGGCGGCCCGGACCTGACGGGTGAGTCGGTCAGCGCTTCCAGAAGGCTTTGCGGGGCGGCTGGGAGGCGGTAGCGCCTGCCACTCGGTCCAGTTCTGTCAGGGCCAGCTCCCAGAGTTCGGTGAAGGGGCGGGTGGCGAGGGACTCCCGGGTCAGGGCGGCGGTCAGGGTACGGAGGTCGGGCAGGTTCAGGGCGGCCAGGCGAGAGGCCAGGTCTTCCAGCAGCTCGCGGCGCTCGTACTCGGGGCGGCCCTCCGCCTCGCGCAGGCGGGCTGCCTCCTGGGCGGCCAGGATCTTGGCATCGACTCCGCCGCCGGCGAAGTCGTCGGCCTCCCTGTCCATGTCGGGCATGGTGATCCGGCGCGCGTAGCCGCGGCCCCGGGGTGGTGCGAGCTTGCGCTGGGCCGGAGCGCCGCTGACCGGGGGCGGCGGGGGCGCCATCGGGCTCAGGTGGGGGGCGGACATCGGGGCCGGGGGCGGGGAGGCGAACGGGGCCGCACCGGCGGGGGCTCCCGGGGCCGGGGCTCCGGCGGCTGCGGTGGGCTGGGCGAGGTAACCGCCGGTCGGCATCGGGGCCGACAGCGGCTTCATCGTCGGGAGCGGTACTGGTCGCGGGGGCTCCCAGCCGGCCGGGCTCTCCACCGGCTGCGTCACCTGGCGCGGGTCGCCGCCCTCGGTGACGACGCGGCTGTCGACGGCCACGAACGCGGTGAAGCGGCACAGCACCCCGAACCGCAGCGAGAGCTGGGTGATCCGGTGCTCCAGCGGGACGCCGGCGATGTACTGGTCCTCCAGGTCGCGCAGCAGTGAGCGGGCCCAGACTGCCGTGAGGGCGGTGTTGTCGTGCCGTTCCGCGGGCACCGTGGCCGACCACGGGCGGCCGTCGCGGGTCGTGCCGCGGACCGTGAACGCGCCGGCGACCGGGCCACGGTAGCGGCCGGCGACCACGTATGGCACGCCCGGGAAGATGTCGGGCAGGCGGGCCGGGGTACGGGTGTCGGCGAGCAGGGTCAGGCCCTCCGCTTCGATCTGCACGCCGGTGACGACCGGGGCGCCGATCCGGCGGTGGATGCTGTCCATCGCCTCGTCCAGCCGGTCCTCGCTCTCGACCAGCTCGCACCGGCCCCCACCCGCGATGGCGAGACGTCCCAGGAAGCCGGCGTTGACGGCCTGGTCGATGCCGACCGTGTGGACGCGGGTGCCGTGCAGCGACGACGAGATCGTGTGGAGGATCTGGTCCTCGTTGCCGACCTGACCGTCGGTGACCAGGACGAGCACGCGGTCGCGGGTGCTGTCGGAGCCCAGCAGGCGCAGGCCCTCCACCAGCGGCTCGAGCAGCTCGGTGCCGCCCCGGGCGTCGACCCGCGCGAGGTGCTCGACGGCGCGGTAGCGGTTTCTGTCGGTGCCGCCGACGAGCCCCGATCCCAGCGACTGCGGCGTCTCGACGCGATCGTCGAAGGCCAGCACGGCGAACCGGTCCTGGGCGCCGAGCGTGTCGACGATCCGGGCCGCGGCGCGGCGGGCCGCCACCATCTTCCAGCCGCCCATGCTGCCCGAGCGGTCCAGCAGGAGCACCACGTCACGCGGGCGCGGCGGCGCGTCGGGCTCGGGTGGGAGCACCGTGAGCCGGTACGCGCCCTCCGCCTCCTCGCTGCCCTCCTCGCGCTCGCCTCGGGCGTCGATGCTGGGGTCCGTGCTGGTGCCGGTGCTGGCGTGGAGGTCTGCCTGGGTGTCGGGAACGAGGGCCAGGCTCTGCGCGCCTGGCCCGTAGGCGAGGCGCAGGATGAAGTCGCGGTTGGCGCGATCGCCTGGCAGTACCGACAAGTGGGTCTCTGCTGTTGTGCCTTCGGCCTGGGCCACGGCGTGCAGGCTGGAGCGGACGTCGCCGAGGGGCAGGCCCGCCGGGTCGATGTCGACGTCGATCGACAGGCGCAGGGGGTTGGGGAAGCCGGGGAGCAGGACCGGCGGGGTGATGCGGGAGGCGTCGGGGACCGCGTCGGTGTCCAGGGCGTGGCCGTCGCCGACACTGTCACCGTCGAGCGGGGCGCCCGGGATGTATCGGGGGGCGACGACGAGCGGAAAGCGGTACGTCGCCTCGCCGTCCTCGAACGCGAGCGGGCCGACGATGGAGAGCTTCACGCTGACCCGCTCGCCGGGCAGGATGTTGCCGACGCGCATGGTGAACACGTCGGGCCGCTCCTCCTCGGCGATCGACGCGCGCCGGCCGGCGGCGATGGCGTTGTCGTAGGCCTCGCGGGCGGCGCCGCGCTCCTGCAGGTCGGCCTGGACGGTCCGGCCGTCGGCGGTCATGGCCATGCTCGTCACGGCCGTGCGGTCGGGGAGCGGGAAGATGTACGTCGCCTCGAGTGGCTCGCGGTGGACGTTGACGAACTCCTGCGTGAGATCGGTGCGGGCGACCAGGCCGGTGATCGCGGCCCGTACTTCGAGCCGGTCGAGCGGGAGGTTGCCGCGCTCGGTGCGCAGTGCACCCAGGCCGGCCTCGTCCGCGGGCGCGGCGGCCGTGCGCGCCTCGTCGTCGGTCATCGTGGCGAGTCTCATGTGGCGTTCCCTCTCCTCGTCGTCGTCTCGTCCGGTGTGACAAGTCCCCGGGTCGCGAGCAGGTCCATGAGCTCGCGGGCCGCGTCCCGGATGGCCTCGAGGTCGTGCTCGTCGGGTGCGCGGTGCAGCAGCAGTACCGCTCCCCCGCCCAATGGCACCCCGCTGAGCAGCCCCGATGCCGTTGGCGCCGATGTTGGCGGGGGCGCCGGGCTGGGCTCCTCGGCCGACTTTGGTCTGTGATGCTCCGGCTTGTCGGGCACGTATTCGACAGGCATCTGCGTCCAGAAGCGCCGCGGGGTGCCCTTGCGTGGAAGCTCCCCCAGCTCGGCGATGCGCTGGAGCACATCGTCCGGCGCTTCGGCCAGCTCGGCCTGTATCTCGGCGATCTTGTACCCCTGCGACTGGCGTCGTTTGACGGCCACCAGTTGGCTGAGGTGTCTAGGCCCGTACCACGCCGTCCGCCCGCGCATGACGGGCCGGTCGACGAGGCCGATCGTCGTGTACCACCGCACGGCGCGGGCGTCGGGGACGTCCCGCACCCTTCCGTTCGGCGCGCCCGCATAGGTGGCGCCGCCGAGCACTTCGGCTACGCGGCCGATGAGTTCGTCGAGCGTCCATTCCGAAGCGGTCATGGGTCCAATGGTGACACTGTCACGTTGACAGTGTCAAGGTCCCGAGTCTAGGCTTCCGGCATGACGAAGTTCTCCGATCGTCCGAACACTGCTTTGCTCGTGATCGACGTGCAGAACGGCAGCACCAGCGGTGCGTACAACCGTGACGGTGTCATCGCCAACATCAACGTGCTGGTGGACAAAGCCCGGGCCGAGGGCGTGCCCGTGGTCTGGGTTCAGCACGCCGACAAGCACATGCCGCGGGACAGCGAACAGTGGCAATACGTGCCGGAGCTGGTGCGGCGCGAGTCGGAGCCCCTGGTGCACAAGGGGTATTCGGACTCGTTCGAGGACACGGAGCTGGAGCGGCGGCTGGCCGAGCTCGGCGTCGGGCGGCTGGTGGTGACCGGGGCGCAGACGGACATGTGCATTCGGGCGACGCTGCACGGGGCGCTGGTGCGGGGGTACGACGCGGTGCTGGTCGGGGATGCGCACACGACGGAGGACCTCACCGCTTATGGGGCACCCTCGCCGGAGCTGGTGATTGCCCATACGAATCTGTATTGGGCCGAGGAGCGGGCTCCGGGGCGGCGGGGCGGGACGGTCGAGACCAAGGAGGTGAGCTTCGGCCGGTGAGCTTGGGCTGTGGTTTGAGCGACATTGGTGAGCGGCTGAGAGCGCGATCGAGTGCTCGGCGCTGTTCGCAGGTCGCCGCGCGCACGGGGATCGATGCGGCGGGGCAAGGCGCACAGGCCTGGCTCGGCGACCCAGGCGGGGTGCGGCGGGATGTGAGAGGGCGGGCCGCGGTGAGGTCTACATCGTGCTGTCGGGGAGGCGGGGTAGGCGGACTTCGGCGCGTACGCCGGGGCGGGCGTCGGTCAGGCGGACAGTGCCCCCGTGGCGGCGGGTGAGTTCGCGGACGATGGCCAAGCCCAGGCCGCTGCCCCCCGCGTCGCGGGCGCGGCCGTCGTCCAGGCGGGCGAAGCGGTCGAAGACGCGTTCGCGCAAGGGGGCGGGGATGCCCTCGCCGTTGTCGGTGACGGTGATGAGGACCTCGTTGGCGCCCTCGGGTTCGACGGTCAGCGTGACGTCGGTGCGGGCATGGCGGACGGCGTTGTCGACCAGGTTCAGGACGATGCGGTGCAGGGCGTCCGGGTCGCCCTCCGTCCACAGGGACTCGCCCGGGGCCAGGGTGACAGTGTCGTAGCGCTTCGCGAACGGGGCCAGCAGGGTGCGCAGCTCGACCGGTTCGACGGCGGTCCGGCGGTGGTCGGAGGCGTCGGCCCGGGCCAGCAGGAGCAGGTCCTCGACCAGGCGGGACAGGCGGTCCAGGTCGGCTATGACGTCGTCGGAGACGGCGGCCCAGTCGCCGAGCTTCTGGGCCACCTCGATCTGGATCCGGATCGAGGCGAGTGGGCTGCGCAGCTCGTGGGCGGCGTCGGCGATGAAGCTGCGCTGGCGGGCCCGGGAGACGGCCAGGCGGTCGAGCATGTGGTTGAGCGTGATGGCCAGGCGCTGGATCTCGTCGCTGGAGGGCGGGACCGGGAGCCGCTCGTCGGTGGCGGCGCCCGTGATGCGCTCGGCGCCCAGGCGGAGGCGGTCGACCGGGGCCAGGGCGGCGCCGACGACGCGCCAGGCGATGGCGACCAGCACGACGATCAGCGTGGGGTACGTCAACCAGAGCGCGTTCTTCAGAAGGTCCAGGCTGCGGTGGTAGTCGGCCAGGGGCACGGCGACGAGGATGATCCGGCCGTCGGGGACCTGGTGGGCGGTCACCCGCAGCGTGTCCGGCTGGACGGCGCGGTCGCCCGGCACCTCCACACGGTCGCCGCGGAGTGCGTTGTCGATCTCGGAGCCACGCAGCAGCGGTACGAACAGATCGGCATTTCGATCACCGGCCACGACCGTGTGCTTCTCGGGCTCGATGATCTGCACGACCTGGTTCGCCGGGGCGGGCAGGGTCTCCGGGAGGCGGCCGCCCTCATCGAGCAGGCTGGCGATCTCGGCGGTGGTGGCGTCGGCGGAGCGGTCGAGGGAGCCGCGGAAGCTGTACGTCATCGCGAACGCCATCGCCGCGCCGGCAATGCTCAGGCCCACCACGAGGCCGGTGGTCCCGAGCAGGACCAGGCGGCCACGCAGCGACAGGGACGCCCACCACCTCATGCCGAAACCTCGCTTCGCCCCGGACCTGTCACGTCCGCAGCCTGTAGCCGGCGCCGCGGACCGTTTCCAGGAGGTCCCGGCCCAGCTTGCGGCGCAGGTAGCCGACGTAGACCTCGACCGCGTTCGGCGCCGTGTCGATGCTCGCGTCCCAGACGTGATCCAGGAGCTCCGTCTTGGAGACGACCTGGCCGGGGCGGCGCATGAGGTACTCCAGCAGGGCGTATTCGCGGGCGGTGAGCACGATCTCCTCGCCCGCGCTCATCACCCGGCGGCGAGCCGGGTCGAGGCTGAGCTCGCCGACCGTGAGCACGCTCGGGCGCTCGGGCGCGCCGCGGCGCAGGAGGGCGCGCAGGCGGGCGACCAGGACGACGTAGGAGAACGGCTTGGTCAGGTAGTCGTCGGCGCCGCAGTCGAGGCCGTCGGCCTGGTCGTACTCACCGTCCTTGGCCGACAGCATCAGCACCGGCACCCAGTTCTTCTCGGCGCGGAGGGTCTGGACCACGCGGTACCCCGACAAACCGGGCAGCATGATGTCCAGGATCACCGCGTCGTAGCCCCCGTGCCGGGCCATTTCCAGGCCGTTCGGGCCGTCACCGGCCACGTCAACGGCGAAGCCTTCCGCCTGCAGGCCCCGCTGTAGAGCGTTGGCCATGCGCATCTCGTCCTCTACCACCAGCAGCCGCACGCGTTACAGCGTGGCATGCTCGGCTGTGGCGCGGCACAGACGGTCTCAGCGATGTCACAGCCGGGTCGAAGCACCATGTATGCAGGAGGTGCAACCAAATGCCTAACTTCACGTCACGACCCGTCCTTCGGTGGGCGGTGCCCGCGGTCGCTGCGGTCGCTGTGGTCGGTGCGGGCGTGGCAGCGAAGACCCTCGCGGTCGCCGCCGAGCCCGACCTGCCCCCGCGCACCGCAGCGCAGCTGCTGGTCGACCTGCAGACAGCCCAGCTGGACGGGTTGTCCGGGACGGTCGTCGAGCGGGCCGACCTCGGTCTTCCGGCGATCCCGCTGCTGACCGGCGACCAGAGCGCCAAGCTCATGTCGCTGGCGTCCGGCAAGCACACCCTGCGTGTGTGGTACTCGGGGCCCGACCGGGCCCGGGTGTCACTGCTGGGCACGCAGGGACAGAGCGACATCATTCACAACGGCAACGACACCTGGATCTGGGACTCCCAGGCCAAGGAGGCGCAGCACTTCGCCGGCAAGCCGGGGGCGGCCGCCGACAAGGGCGCCGTGCCGTCGCCGACCGACATGCCGACCTCGCCGCAGGAAGCCGCTGACCTGGCCCTCAAGGCGCTGGACCCGACCACGCAGATCTCCACGGGCACGTCCGCGAAGATCGCCGGTCGCAACGCCTACGAGCTCGTGCTCCGCCCGAAGGACACCGCGTCGCTCGTCGGCGAGGTTCGCCTGGCGATCGACGCTCAGGAGAAGCTGCCACTGCGGGTGCAGGTCCTGCCGCGCGGCTCGGCCAACCCGGCGTTCGAGGTGGCGTTCACCTCGGTGAACTTCGCCCGGCCGGACGACGCCGAGTTCAAGTTCAACCCGCCGGCCGACACCAAGGTGACCGAGGGCAACCCGGCCGCCAAGGACGCCGAGAAGCAGGGCGGCGAGTGGCAGAAGCAGCACGGCAGCGATGCTGACAAGCCCAAGAGCACGGTTATCGGTACCGGCTGGACCTCGGTCCTGGTGCTGCGCTCTTCGGACGGGGCTGCGGGGGCGGCCACGTCGGACGAGCAGAAGAAGGCGCAGGACGCGATCAGCCAGCTGCCGACCGGCAACGGTGGCCGCACGTTCAACACCAAGCTGCTCAACGTGCTGTTCACCGACGACGGCCGGGTGCTCATCGGCTCGGTGAACCCGGAGCGGCTGGCTCAGGTCGCCGCCGACCCGGCCGCCGCGCTCAAGTAACTGCCGGCAACAACACCGCTCAACGGTGGGAAGGGACCGCGGGCTCGCCGCGGTCCCTTTCGCGTCCCCGGGCGAAGGTCGCGAGGGAGTACATGTCGCGGGCCTGGCTCAGCAGCGCTTCCTCGCGGGCGGTGTCCTGGCGGACGGTGAACCCGACGGTGGAGTACGCCAGGCCGGCCAGCAGCACGCAGGCCAGCACGCAGACCGGGGCGAGCATCGCGAAGAGGGTGACGCCGGGGACGGCGGCGGTGGTCGGCGCGGGCGTCACCCGCAGGGCGGCCATCACGATGTAGTGGGTGCTGCCGACCGCGAACGACATGATCACCGTGGCGCAGACCATCGACGGGAGACCACGGACCACGCTCACGCACCACAGCGTCACGATGGCGCTGACGATCGCCGCGCCGAGCCCGATCAGCAGGGTGCGCGGGTCGAACGCGACGACGCCGGCGACCCGCATCGAGAGGGGCCCGGTGGCGTACACGGCCGTGAGCCCGATCCCGGTGAGGACCCCGGCCGGCAGGATCTTGCCGACGCTCGGCGGCCCGAAGCCGACGAGGTACAGGCCGAGGCAGTAGACGACGACGGCGATCCCGAACCCGAGGGCCGTGGTCAGGATGTCGTACCGCACGACGGTTTCCGGCACATCGACGCCCAGCATCGCCATGAAGTGCGGCACCCAGGTCCCCGAGCCGCCGATCGCCAGCGCCGCCAGGGTCAGCCAGCGGGTCCGGCGGGCGCCGGTGAAGGCCCGGGAGCGGCTGGTCAGGAACGTGCCGAGCAGGCCGCCCAGCATGGACATGGCCAGCGCCAGCGCGGGCGTGATCCAGCCGTAGGCGAATTGGTCAACCGAGGTCACCCGGAGATTGAGCCAGCCCGATCGCTGAGCCGGGCGGACACGTTGTCCGGGGTTTGCCCGTTCGGGGCACGGGTAGCCCGTTCCCATGACGGAACCCGATCACTCGCTCATCGGCTCCGGCGCCGCCGGCCGGGCCACCGAGGGCGAGACCGACGCGGCCCTGAACGCCGAGCGCGAGTCCGAATGGGCACCGCCGGACACGCCGCCCCGGGACGCGACAACCCCGCCGGACATGGACGAGGTCCCGGAGATGCCCGACCCCGACGGGTCGCACCACCAGATCTAGGCTCAGCCGTACAGGTGCCGGGTGGCCTCCAGCTGCTCGCGGCTCGGCCCGTTGTCCAGCGCGGTCCGCGGCGCGTCGGTATCCTCGACCTCCACCATGTCCTCGGGCCGCACGCGCTCCGGCAGCTCACCGAACCGCGCATGGCGCAGGAACGCGAGCTCGTCGTCGTTGAACTCCATAACTCGATGGTGCGCGTGCAGGTCAAGGACCCGCAAGAATGGCGGCCATGACCAAGTCGCCCGCGGTCTGCCGAGCCCAGGTCCTCGCGTACCGCACGGTCGCCAACGATCTCCACGAGCGCCACGACGGTGACCCGACCGGCCTGGCCGTCCTCGCCCTCGGTGTGCCGAACGTGCCCGCCGGCTCGGCCCGCCAGGCGCTCGCGGCCCGCTGCACCGACCCGCGCGGCGGCGACCTGACCCTGGCCTGGAGCACCCGCGGCGCCCCGCACCTGCACCGCCCGGCCGACCTGCCGGACCTCGCCGGCGCGCTGTGGCCGCTCTCGGACGCCGACGCCGCGGCCCGGTACGCGACAGGTCAGCTGCCCAAGGCCGCGGCCGAACTGGGCCTGGCGGCGTTCAGCGCGACGGCCGCGGCGCTGCGCGAGGTGGTGCGCAGACCGACGGCCAAGGGCGAGGTGAGCCGGGCGGTCTCCGATCTGGTGCCCCCGGAGCTGACCTACGACTGCAAGCCATGCGGCGCCCGGCACATCTCGGGCGGGCTGTTGCAGCTCGCGGGCCTCGGCGGCGGGGTCCGGCTCGAGGAGGACGCGGCCAAGACCGTGCTCGCACCTATCGCGCCGCGGCCGAAGCAGCCCGCAAAGGCGTCCGGGACTGCCGAATTCATCAAGGTGTACCTCCGCCTGCTCGGACCCGCGACGCCGGGCGACGTGGCCAAGTACCTCGGCACGACAGTGAGCGCCGTCAAGCCCGTCTGGCCCGAGGACCTCGCCGCGGTCAGCGTGGACGGGAAGACCGCCTGGCTGCCGGCGGAGGACCTGGACGGCCTGCTCGCCGCTGCGCCGGTCGAGGGCGTGCGCCTGCTGCCGCCCTCGGACCCGTTCCTGCAGGCTCGCGACCGGTCCGTGCTGGTGCCGGACAAGGCGCAGGCGAAGGAGGTCTGGCGGATGCTCGGCAATCCCGGGGTACTGCTTGTCGACGGGGACATCGCGGGGACGTGGCGGGCTCGGGCCGTACACCAGCGGCTTGAAGTGTCGGTGACGCCTTGGACGTCGGTGTCCGCGGCCTCGGTGCAGCGCGAAGCGGAAACGGTGGCCGCCGTGCGCGGGCTCGGGTCGGTCGAGGTGCGGCTGTAACGTCGTTCGGCGGGAGTGACGGTACTGTCGGGACGCATGAGGCTGGATCCGGTTGGGCGTTGGCTGAAGCTGCCCCCCGCAGTGACCGCACGGGTCGCGGTGACGAAGGCGATCCCGGTCCGCATGCGCGACGGCGCCAACCTGCGCGCCGACCACTACGCGCCAACGCTCGACGCCCAGCTGCCGACGGTGCTCGTCCGCACCCCGTATGGCCGCGGCGCGCCGACGAGCATCCTCTGCCGGGCCGTCGCCCGGCGCGGCTTCCACGTGCTCATCCAGTCGTGCCGCGGCACCGCCGACTCGGGCGGCACGTTCGAGCCGCTGGCCCAGGAGCGCGAGGACGGCCTGGACACGCTCGACTGGCTGCGGGCCCAGCCGTGGTACGACGGGCGCCTGCTCACCTACGGCCCCAGCTACGTCGGCTTCGTCCAGTGGGCCCTGGCCGCCGAGGCCGGCGACGAGCTCAAGGCCATGGCCACCGTCGTCACCGCCTCCGACTTCGGCCCGCCGACCTACGCCGGCGGCGCATTCTCCCTCGACACCGTCCTCACCTGGTCCGCCCTGCTGGAGGCCCAGCGCGGCCCGCGCCTCGAAAACGCCGTCGAGCTCCTGCGCGGCCAGCCCCGCCTCCAGCGCGGCCTGGCCCGCGTCCCGATGGTCGAGGCCGACCGGGTGACGGTCGGCAACGAGATCGAGTTCTTCCAGCGCTGGCTGGCCGAGGCGGACCCGGCCAACCCGTACTGGACCCAGCGCGGCCACGCTCATCGCCTGCCGAACGTCACCGCTCCGGTCCTGATGATAGGCGGCTGGTACGACATCTTTCTGCCGTGGCAACTGGCCGACTACACAGCGCTACGAGCCGCGGGCCGGCATCCGCACCTGACCATCGGGCCGTGGCACCACGGCAGCGCCGGGCTGTTCCAGCAGTCGGCCGCCGAAGCCGTCGCCTGGTTCCGCGCCCACACCGGCGGGCCCGAACAGATCCGTGACCACCCGGTCCGCGTCCACGTCGGCGGGGCCGACGGCTGGCTGGAGCTGCGCGACTGGCCGCCGCCGAAGAGCCGGCTGCAGCGGTGGTACCTCGGGAAAGCCGCGACCCTCACCGCGGACGCCGCCGAGCTGCCGGCCCTTGACGAGGACGTCTGGCCGACGCCTGACGGGACGCCCGACCCCTCCCCGACCGCCGTCGGCGACCTCCTGGACTCCTTCATCTACGACCCCAAGGACCCGACTCCCGCGCTGGGCGGCCCGCGCCTGGTCGGCAAGGTCGCCGGCCGCCGCGACAACGGCCCCGTGGAGGCCCGCCCGGACGTCCTGACCTTCACGTCCGAGCCCCTCACCGCGCCGCTGTTCGTGGTCGGCCCGGTGACCGCGGCCATCACCGTCCGCGCGACGACCGCGGGCCGCGACGAGGACACGCCGGCCCCGCACTTCGACGTCTTCGTCCGCCTGTGCGAGGTGGACGAACAGGGCCGCTCCTGGAACATCTGCGACGGCCTGGCCCGAGCCCGCCCCGACCACACCCCGGGCACTCCCGTCCACGTAGACCTCTGGCCGACGGCCTACCGCTTCTCCCCCGGCCGCCGCGTACGCATCCAGATCAGCGGCGGCGCCCACCCCCGCTTCAGCCGCAACCCCGGCACCGGCGCACCCCTGGGCCACGAGCTCGAACTCCGCAAGGTCCGCCAGGAGATCCTCACCCCGTCCTTCGTGACCCTCCCCCTGGCCCCGTAACTCACCCACCAGCCGCCCGAACCCGCTCGCGAGTCGCCAAGCGCCGACGGCCCACCCGACCGGAAGACAGCCACGCACCACCGCCCACTCAGAGCCGGTGTTTGCATCAGCCCGACGAACACCGCGAAGAGCAGGCAACCCGGCCGGCCAACGGTTGCACCAGCGGTCAGGCCGCCGACGAAACGTCGCGCCAACCAACGGACGAGCCAGCAAGCCAGTGCGGGCCGATGAGCAGCCCGATCCCGCATCCGGCGCAGAGCGTTGGGCGGGGCGCAGCCCAGTCCGCGTCCGCGACAACCGACGGCCGATTCGATGGCGAGCAATCCGGCGACGAGCAGGTCGGGCGCCGGGCAAGGTCGGGTGGCGGGCAGGTCCGGCGATGAGCGGGTCGGCAGTGGGCGGGTTTGGCGGTGGGGGTAGGCAGGGTCAGGTTTGGATGGACGGGTGGTACTCGGCCTCGGTCAGGCCGAAGGTCCAGGCGACCCCCTCACGGGCGGTTCGGGTGGTCGGGGGGACGCGCAGCCAGTAGATGCGGCTCGTGCCGTCCGGTTCCGGGGTGCTGTTGACGACCTCGACCATGACCAGGGGTTCGTCGTCGGCGAAGTTGAGGCGCCACAGGGTGCCGGCCTCGTCCTGGTTGACGCGGCGGGCGCCGGCCTCGCGGAGGTAGCGGTCGTAGCCGTAGTGCTCCAGCATCACGCGGCGCAGTTCGGCGTTGCGTTCGTCGGCGATCTGGCGGTAGGTGAGCCGGCTCAAGCGCTCCACGAGGTCAGACGGGATGGGCATACCGCGCCAGGCGTGCATGGCGTATCCGTCGGTGTAGTGCAGCGCCGGGGCGTCGGCGGCGTGCAGGCGGCCGATGTTGTCGCGGTGCACGGCGTCGGGGCGGTCGGTCAGGATGGCGATGTTGGCATACGGCCACCACCAGCCGGCCGAGCGCGCCACCCCGGCCAGGCCCGCCAACCGCTGCACCGCGTGCAGCGCGGCCTCACCGATACCGGCGCCGTCCCCCGCTGTGGCCCAGACCGCCCCGACCGGGCCCGCACTGAACACCGGCTCCGGCTCATCCCCCGCGGCCGGACCACCGGCGGACGCCGAGGACCCCGCGGGCCCATCGGCCGCGGCACCGTCGGCACCGGCCTGAGCCGCCCGGGCCATCTGCGCCGCCCAGGCCGCCGCGCCCACCGGCCCGGCGCTGAACATCGACTCCGGCCCGGCCGAGCGCACCGACGAGGAGCCGTCCGACGGTGAGCCGGGAAACGCCGACCCGCCGACGTACGTGAACGAGCCCGAGGAAGGCGCCGGGCCGCCCTGCGGCGCGGTGGACGACCGGCCCGCGGTGGCGGTGCCGGAGGAAGGGCCCGCAGCGGTGGCGGGTGCCGGGGCGCCCGTCGGCAGTGGGGGCGCGGCGGAGGCGTCGAACGCGGCCAGCCAGCCGGCGTCGTGCTGGCCGCCGACCGCGTCCAGCAGGACCGCGCGGGCGTGCACCGGGAGCTCGCCGCGGAGGTGGGTGCGCAGTGGTGTGGCGATGCGGTCGTTGACCAGGCGCCACACATCGGCGCCGCACGCCGACCAGAGGGCGGCCCAGCCGTCGGGTCCCAGCAGGTCGTGGGCCTCGGCGCGGGCGGCAGCCCAGGGGTTGGTGCGGATCGCGGCGCGGACCGACGGGCCCGCGCTGCCGTGGACCGGTGGGCAGCCCTGCGCCCGCAGGTCGGCCTCGATCGCGGCGTCGGCCGGGTCGATCGGGGTGCCGGGGAGGCCGCGGCGGCCGGTGAGCAGGGCGGCGGCCCGGGCTCCGGCGCGCGGGGAGGCGAACCAGACGATGTGCCGGGGCGCGGGCAGCCCGGCCGAGCGGTACGCCAGCCGGACCGCATCGGCGGCGGCCTGGCGGTCGGCCGGGGCGGTCGACAGCCCCGCGGCGAGCCACTTGGCCGACACGGCGCCCTGTGCGGCCGCCCTGGACTCGGCGGTGGCCAGCTCCGTCGTCATCGCGCCGCCCTTCGATGCAGCGAACCGGCAGAACCGGGCGCCCGAGTCACGAACCGCAGGTCCACGGGTCGAGCGGTGGTCGCAGCCGCCGCTGTCCACGCTGCGGCAGAAGATGTGGTGGCAGGCATCAGTCGGCCACATACCGGTAGGCACCGGGCAGGTACTCCCGCTGGCGGACAATCCGGTATGAGCCCGCCGGAATCGTGATGGTGCCGTGCTCCTCGTGGACCACCCGCGCCCGTGTGATGATCTTCACAAACAGCCGGTCGACGTCGTCGCGGTCGGCTAGGAGGACGGTGTCCGGGCCGACGATCACATGGGCGTGTCCCGTCGCCTCGCCGCGGGCCAGCACCATGCGGCCCGCGCGGTCACGGGGTGCGGGAACAGCCGTTCCGGGCACTTCCCCGGCCGAAACGGGCACCAACAGAACGTCACCTTGCCGATACATGGAGCACTCCCATCGGACGGCGCGGACATGAGTGAGCGGCGAAAGAAACCCCGCCTCACCCTCGACGCCCCAGACCATAGACGGGGGGTACGACATTTTTTGCGCCCCCGCGGGGCCTGGCGTGACGGCCTGGTGGACAATGGTTGACGAGCAACAGGAGGGGAGTATTCCCCCGCGACGGTCGTCGTCAGCACGGTGCCCCACGCACGTGGGGGTCCACACCCGGCGCCGTCGGTCATCCGGCTACTGCGGGTGGCGGAAGAGACCTCCGGTGTCAACTACACAGCCCACGCGTCCCTCAGGGTCGGCGTGGCCTGTGGTGTGTCTACCGGAGGAAATACGTGGATGTTGCCGGCTGGATCTGGACCGCGACTCTCGTCGGGCTGGGCGCCATACTGCTGTTCGATCTCGCCATCGTCGCCCGCCGCCCTCATGAGCCGTCGATCAAAGAGTCGACCATCTGGGTCACGGTCTACGTCGGGCTCGCCCTGCTCTTCGGCCTGTTCGTGCTGGCCAATTGGGGTGGCGGCTACGCCGGTGAGTTCTACGCGGGCTGGCTGACGGAATACAGCCTGTCCGTCGACAACCTGTTCGTCTTCGTGATCATCCTGTCGCGCTTCAAGGTCCCGCGGCAGTACCAGCAGAAGGTCCTCCTGATCGGCATCGCCCTCGCGCTCGTCATGCGCGGCGGGTTCATCGCGGTGGGCTCGGCGGCGATCAGCCGGTTCTCCTGGGTGTTCTACATCTTTGCCGCATTCCTCGTATACACCGCGGTCAAGCTCGCCATGCAGGGCGAGACCGATGAGGGGGACTTCAAGGAGAACGCGCTGATCCGGTGGTCGCGGCGAGTGCTGCCGATGACCCCGCAGTATCAGGAGTCCCGGCTCACTGCGCGTGACGAGCGCGGCCGTCTGCACATGACCCCGATGATCGTGGTGCTGATCGCGATCGGCACGACGGATCTCATCTTCGCGCTCGATTCGATCCCGGCGATCTTCGGCCTGACCGCCGAGCCCTACCTGGTCTTCACGGCCAACGTGTTTGCGCTGATGGGACTGCGACAGCTGTACTTCCTGATCGGCGGACTGCTCGACCGGCTCGTCTATCTTTCCGTCGGCCTGGCCGTGGTGCTCGGGTTCATCGGTGTGAAGCTGTTCCTGGAGGCCCTCGCCGACAACAACCTGCCGTTCATCAACGGTGGCGAGCCCGTCGGGTGGGCGCCGCACATCGGCATCGAATTGTCACTCGCCGTCATCATCGGCACCCTGGCCATCACGACCGTCGCGTCTCTGGTCAAGTCGCGTCACGACGCGCGTGCAGCCATCGCACAAGCGGACAAAGCTCACAAAATTCCTTAAAGCCTCGCCGGGGCTCGCTTTACGCGTCAATCAGCGCGAACATGGGGTACCACGGCGGGGCAGGTGATGCATCTTGCATGAAATGACGCAGCGGGGCCAGCTCTCGGCTCCCGCGGTGCTGTGCCCGTTCACGCCGCGGATCTCGCCCCACGCCGACTCGGTGCAGCGCTGGTCGCTGCACTGGGCGACCCGGCACGGCCTGCTCGACCGGCCCGGGGCCCGCGCGACATTCGCGCGGGCCCGCTTCGCCAACCTCATGTGCCGGGCCCACCCGGACGCCGGCGAGCCGGAGCTGCGGCTGGCCACGGCCTGGCTGATCAGCATCTTCGTCCTCGACGACCTGCTGGAGCGGGCCCTCGTGCGCGACCCGGAGCCGGCCCGCGCGGCCGTCACCGAGGTCGTGCGGCTCCTGCGCGACCAGCAGCCGGAGCCGGTCTTCGGCACGGCGCTGGGCCGGCCCCTCGCGGGGGCGCTCGGTGAGGTCTGGAAGCGGACCGAGCCGCGGGTGAGCCCGCAGTGGCGGGAGCGCTTCGTCGGGCACGTCGCCGACTACCTGGCCGGCACGCTCTGGGAGGCCGGCAACCGGGCCGCGGACCGCCCGCCGCTGCTCGACGAATACCGCCGGATGCGCCACCACAGCGCGGCCACCGACATGTTCTTCGATCTCATCGAGCCGATGCACGGGTTCGAGCTGCCCACCGGCCTGCTCGACGATCCGGACTTCGCGACCGCGCGACGCACCGCCGGTACCGTCATCGGGATCTTCAATGATCTGATCTCGTGGCCCAAGGAGGCCGCGATCGGCGACCACCACAACATCGTCTTCTCGTTCCAGCGCGAGCACCGCCTGCACCTCGCGGAGGCGGTGTCGGCGGCGGTGGCCGAGCACGACGCGTGCGTGCTGGAGTTTCAGGTCGCCCGCGACCGGCTCGAGACCCGCTGGTGGAGCGACCCGACCTGTGCCACCGGCATCGGCGACCTCGTGCACTGGATTCGCGGCAACGTGGACTGGTCGATGGAGTCGGGCCGGTACACCCCGGCGGAGATACCGGCCCCACGCAGCGCCGGCGATTAGGACCGCGACACCGCGGCCCCAATCGGCGCCGGCCGACTACGAGTGCGCGCGCTTGCGGGCCACGCGCTCGCGGTCCTTCTGATCGAGCATGACCTTGCGGATGCGGATCGCCGCCGGCGTGATCTCCACGCACTCGTCCTCGCGGCAGAACTCCAGCGCCTGCTCCAGCGAGAGCTTCCGCGGCGGGATCAGCTTCTCCGTCTCGTCGGCGGCCGACGAGCGCATGTTGGTGAGCTTCTTCTCCTTGGTGATGTTGACGTCCATGTCGTCGGCGCGGGAGTTCTCGCCGACGATCATGCCCTCGTACACCTCGGTGGTCGGCTCCACGAACATCGAGCCGCGCTCCTGCAGGTTCATCATCGCGAACGGCGTCGCCACGCCCGAGCGGTCGGCGACGAGCGAGCCGGTGGCGCGGGTGCGCAGCTCGCCGTACCAGGGCTCGTAGGACTCGAAGACGTGGTGCAGGATGCCGGTGCCGCGGGTGTCGGTGAGGAACTCGGTCCGGAAGCCGATGAGCGCGCGCGCCGGGACCAGCCACTCCATGCGGATCCAGCCGGTGCCGTGGTTGACCATCTGCTCCATGCGCCCCTTGCGCGTGGCCAGCAGCTGCGTGATCGCCCCGAGGTACTCCTCCGGCGCATCGATCGTCAGCCGCTCGGTGGGCTCGTGGACCTTGCCGTTGATCTCGCGGGTCACGACCTGCGGCTTGCCGACCGTCAGCTCGTAGCCCTCGCGCCGCATCTGCTCCACGAGGATCGCCAGCGCCAGCTCACCGCGGCCCTGGACCTCCCAGGTGTCGGGACGCTCGGTCGGCAGGATGCGCAGCGACACGTTGCCGACGAGCTCGCGCTCCAGGCGGTCCTTGACCAGGCGGGCGGTGACCTTCGTGCCCTTCTGCTTGCCGGCCAGCGGCGACTGGTTGGTGCCGATGGTCATCGAGATGGCCGGCTCGTCGACAGTGATGCGCGGCAGCGCGATCGGGTTCTCGGCGTCGGCAAGCGTGTCGCCGATCATGATCTCGGCGATGCCGGCGACGGCGATGATGTCGCCCGGGCCGGCCTGCTCGGCGGGCTTGCGCTCCAGACCGTCGGTCATCAGCAGCTCGGAGATGCGCACGCTCTGCTGGGTGCCGCCCTCGCGGCACCAGGTCACCGTCTGCCCCTTGCGGATCGTGCCCTCGTGCACCCGGCACAGCGCGAGGCGGCCCAGGAACGGCGAGGCGTCCAGGTTCGTCACGTGCGCCTGCAGCGGGGCACCCTCGTGGTAGGCCGGCGCCGGGATCGTGTCCAGCAGCGTCCTGAACAGCGGCTGGAGGTTGTCGCTGTCCTCCGGCACGGTGCCGTCCTTGGGCTGCGCGAGCGTGGCGATGCCGTCGCGCGCACACGCGTACACAATGGGGAAGTCGATCTGCTCTTCGTCGGCGTCGAGGTCCAGGAAGAGCTCGTAGGTCTCGTCCACGACCTCCTTGATCCGGGCGTCGGGCCGGTCCACCTTGTTGATCACCAGGATGATCGGCAGGCGGGCCTTGAGCGCCTTGCGCAGCACGAACCGGGTCTGCGGGAGCGGGCCCTCGCTGGCGTCGACGAGCAGGATGACGCCGTCGACCATGGTCAGGCCGCGCTCGACCTCACCGCCGAAGTCGGCGTGGCCGGGCGTGTCGATGATGTTGATCGTGACCGGGTCGCCGTCCTGGGGGACGTAGCGCACCGCGGTGTTCTTGGCGAGAATGGTGATGCCCTTCTCGCGCTCGAGGTCCATCGAGTCCATGACCCGATCGGTGAGCTCGGCGCGGGCGTGGAACGCCCCGGACTGCCGCAACATCGCGTCGACGAGCGTGGTCTTGCCATGGTCGACGTGGGCGACGATAGCCACATTGCGGAGATCTGAGCGGGTCTGCATGACCCCTATTGTTCCAGGCCCTCGGGCAAACTTTTTCGGGGTCCCGCGCGTCTATGGTTTACCGCTAGCCTGGCGGCCACGGGGAGGTACAGGTGTCGATGAGCCATTACGACGATGACAGCACCGCCGAATTCGGGGCATATGACGCATATGACCAGGAGCCGCCGCGCCGGAGACGCAAGGGCGGCGTGATCCTGCTCAGCGCCGCCGTGGCGGTGGTGCTCCTGGGCTGCGGGATCATCGCGGCCCTGGCCAGGGGCAGTTTTGACGGCGGCAAGCCGGCCGCCCAGGAGCAGGCCGGAGACGGTTCGAGGCCCATTTCGGCGTACTCCGCGCCGCCCGCCACCTCCGAAGCGCCGGTCGCGGTGGTGGCTACCAGCTCGGCTCCGCCGACACCCACGAAGTCACCGTCGAAGACGGCCACGAAGGCGCCGACGAAGAAACCTTCACCGAAGGTTACGGAAACCGTCACCCCGCCGGCACCGCCGCACAACACCTGCACACCGGTGCGCGGGACCAACCAGCTGCCGAAAGAGACGGTCAAGGGCTACCTGGACGCGGCCGCGGCCAAGCACTTCTGGGGCAGCAAGACGGATCCGGACTACGAGCAGATCCAGGTCCCGACCCGCCTGCTCTACGCCGTCGCCGAGCAGGAGAGCGGCTGGCAGACCGACATCAAGGCGTGCGACGGTGGCCTGGGTGTGATGCAGGTCATGCCCGACACCATGAAGTTCGTCAACCAGCGGTTCGCGACAAGCTGGGACTACACCGTCCCCCAGCAGAACGTGATGTGCGGCGCCAACTACCTGGCCTGGCTCATCGCGTACTTCGGCCCCAAGGTCGGCACCTACGACATGACCGACCCGAAGCTGCTGGGCGCCGTCATCTCCGCCTACAACTGGGGCACGGGCGGCGTCGACTACGCGAACGGCGTCTACCCCAACCCGCAGTACGTCCAGAACGTCAAGGCCCTCATGACCGCCAGCCGCGCCGGCAACTACTGACCGGCGTCACGCCCGGTGCGGGAGGCCGGCGATCGGGTGACGAACCCGCGCCATCGCCGGCCTCGGATCACGAGTCCTCGGGGAACGTGGACGGGCCCACGTCGGTGTAGCGGCCGGTGTCGGCGTCCCACTCGAACTGGCGGCCCTCACTGCCCTCGGCGACCAGCTTGCCGAACTCCGGGTAGCGCTCGGTCAGGAACTCGAGGTCGGGCATGAGCAGCTCGCCCGCGTCGGCCAGCTGCTCGTCGGTCTCGTCGCCGACGAGGAGGTTCCAGCCGCTGGCCCGGCGCCCGTCCGGGGACGGCGGCAGCGTGGCGTCCTCCGGGTCGTGGTACACGTAACCGGGCACCAGTGACTCGTCCTCCATCAGGCGCCGCGACGTGAACGCGATCAAGTTACCCATGCCGACCAGTATGGCGGCTGAACCTTGGAGGTTTCCGGTGGCCACTGCCGCAACGGAGCACCGCGAGACCGCCGCCCACTTCACCGCGCTGGTGCGCGGCACGACCGACTGGTCAGCACCCGCGCCGGTCCCGGGGTGGGTGGCCCGCGACGTCGTGCGTCACCTGATCGAGTGGCTCACCGACTTCGTGCGGTCGGGCGCCGGCGTGACGCTCGCGGCCGGCCCGTCCGTCGACACCGACCCGGTCGGCGCGTGGGAGGCGCACGCGGCCGCGGTCCAGGCGCTGCTGGACGACCCGGAATCGGCCGGCGTGATGTTCACCAACCCGCACACGGGCTCGATGCCGCTGCCCGACGCGATCGCGATGTTCTACACCTCCGACGTGTTTCTCCACACCTGGGACCTGGCCCGGGCGACCGGGCAGGACGAGCGGCTCGACGGGCAGCGGTGCGCGGCGATGCTGGAAGGGATGCTGCCGATGGACGCGCTGCTGCGCACCAGCGGCCAGTACGGCCCGCGCGTCGAGGTCCCCGACGACGCCGACCCGCAGACGAAGCTCCTGGCGTTCATCGGCCGCGATCCGCGCTGAACGCGTGCGGGATCCGCTCCAGGATTCCGCCGGCGAACACGTCGTAGAGCGGCAGCGTCTCCAGGTGGACGTACCCGATGTGGCAGTCGCACACCCCGTTCGGGCACGGCCGCGGCCCGCGCCGGGCCTGCCATGAGCCGTCGTAGAGGTTGCCGAGCGGCTCCGGCACGAAGTGGCAGCGCCTGACGGTCCCGTCGCCCAGCACCGAGATCGCGTCGGCGCCGGTCCGGCAGGCCGCTCCCAGCGAGCGGTGCGGCCTCACGCTGTAGCCGAACAGCGGGTCGACAGCGGTCCAGGCGGCCTCCTCCGCGGCCGAGTACGTATGCCCCTCGGCGGCGTTCACCCAGCAGTACACCTGCGGATCCAGGCGTTGCCGCAGCTCCAGGGCGGCGGCGTGGTGCTCGGGCAGCCCGACGATCCCGACGGAGTGGCGCAGACCGTGCCGGCTCAGGGTGGTGCAGGCGGCGAGGAAGCGCTCGATCGTCGTCTGGCCCGGGTGGAACGTGCACCAGAACGCGAGCTTCGAGGGGTCCGCGGCGCCGAGCCACCCGTCGAGGCGGGCGGCGAGGTTCGTCTGGATCGCCACCCGGCCGACGTGCTCCAGGCGGGACAGCTCGACGAGCGCGGTCCGGTACCAGCTCCGCGTGAGCCCCTCCCCCCACGGCGTGAACAGGACCTCGACCGGCTCGTCGGCGGCGCGGACCCAGGCCGTGAACCGCTCGAGCGCGGCCCGATCCGCCCGCAGCCGCTCCGGCGGGTCCCGGCGCTTGGCGAACGGGCAGTACGGGCAGTCGTAGTTGCAGCTGGCCAGTGGCCCCCGGTACAGGATCCGCAGGGTCGTCATCGCGGCACGTCAGTCTTCATCGCGGCACGTGCCCGGTCATCGCCGCCCGCACGCCTGTCGAGATCAGCCACGGGCCGATCGCGTCCGAGTGCGCCAGGCCCTCGGCGGTGAGCCGGTGGCCCTCGGCATAGCCGGCCGCCCGCAGCCGATCGAGCGCCGGGAAGTCGTCGTCGACGGCGGTGCCGAACCGCGCCGCATACGCCGCCGCGTCCACGCCCTCGGCCCGCAGCAGCGACTTGAGCAGCCACCGCCGCCGCTGCTCACCGGCGTCGAGCGCGAACCCGACCTCGGCCACGTCGAAGTCGCGCTCCGGCCGCCCCAGATAGTCGGCCAGGATGCCCCGCACCGACCTGACGCTCACCGCGTAGTCGAACGAATAGTGCAGGCGTGTCGTGTAGGACCGGGCGCCGCAGCCGAGACCGACCATGCCGTCGTCCTGGCAGCAGTACTCCCCGGCCGCGTCCTGAGCGTCGCCCGCCGGGGAGCCGCCGGCCCGCCGGAACTGCCGCATCGAGAGCTGCTCGTAGCCCTCCGCGGCCAGCCGCGCCACGGCGTGCCGGTACAGCCCCAGTCGCTGCGCATCCCACGCCGGATCGGCCCCGTCGCCGGCCCGGCGCCCGAGCCCGGTCAGCGGCCGCACGTACAGCGGGTACAAATACAGCTCCTCCGGCGCCCACCGCAGCGCCGCGTCGAGCGAGGCGTCCCACGTGGCCCGGGTCTGGCCGGGGATCCCGTAGATCAGGTCGATGTTCAGCGCCATCGCCCCGGCCGCGCGGATCGCGTCGAGGGCCCGCTCCACCTCGGCCCGGCGCTGCGGCCGCCCGGCCGCGTGGGCCTCGGTGTCGAGGAAGCTCTGCACGCCGATGGAGATCCGGCTCGCACCGCGCGCGCCGAGCACCGCCAGCCGGTCGGGGGTCGCGGTGGAAGGCGACGTCTCGACCGACAGCGGCACACCGCGCAGATCGACCCGCGCCGCGTCCTCGAGCAGGTCGAACAGCTCGGTGAGCTCGGGCGCGGTGAGGTACGTCGGGGTGCCGCCCCCGATCGCCGCCCGCGCATAGCGCGCGTCGGGAATCACCGCCGCGACCCGCCGGGCCTGCCGCCGCAGCTGCGCGAGGTAGGCCGCGACCTGCTGCTCCGGCGGGTTCGCGCGGGTGAACAGGTTGCAGAAGCCGCAGCGCATCTCGCAGTACGGCACGTGCACGTACAGCAGCAGGTTCGCCGTGTCCTCGCCGGCCCACACCGCGTCGAGACGCGGTCGCGGGTCGAGCTTCCGATAAGCGGTCTTGTGGGGGTACGCGTACAGGTACCCCTGATACGCCGAGCCCAGATTCACCATGCCCCGGCCTCCAGCGTGCACTCGGCATACGGCACCGTCCACACGACCTCGTGGGCGAGGCGGTGCCCGACGTGCCCGTCCTCGCCGTATGCGGTGCCGTGGTCGCTGCACACGATCACGTGGCACGGCCGCCCGCGCCCGGTCGCCAGGTGCAGCAGCTCGGGGATGTGCCGGTCGACGTACTCCAGCGCCGCACCGTGCGACGCCACCGAGTCCTCCGCGGCGCCGTCGAGGTAGTGCCGGTTGGGCTGGTGCAGCGCCGCGACGTTGATGAACGTGAACAGCGGTCCGGCCGCCGGCTGCACCGCCGCGAGCCGCCGCAGCTGCGCCTCGAAGCAGCCCGGCGCGGTGACGCCGAACTCGGGGGCCCAGTGGGCCTCGTCGAACAGCCCCGGCAGCACGCTGCCCTGCGGGGACGTCATCGCGAAGAAGCCGACGCCGCCGATGCAGATGGTGTGGTAGCCCTCCGCCCGCAGCCCGCTCACCACGTCCGCCGCGTCGAACTCCCAGGTGTCCTCGCCGACGGTGGTGCTGCCGGGGAACCGGGCCGCGAACGGCCGCGGGTGCGGGCCGGGCCCGGCCGGCGTGGGCAGGAACCCGCCGAAGAACGCGTGGTGCGCCGCATACGTGAACGACGCCGGCGTGTGCCGCCGCTGCCACTGCCCGCCCGGCAGCACCTTCGCCAGGTTGGGCGTGCGCCCGCCCGCGAGCAACTGCGCCGCGACGTCGAAGCGCAGCGTGTCGAGCGTGACGAACAGCAGATCGTGCGTCCCCAGCAGCGCCTTCAACCCGCCACCCCCACGGCCGGGCGCCACGAGCCCGAGACGAGCGCCTCGACCTCGGTGGCGTAGGTGTCGCGGCCGTCGACGAGCAGGCCGGGCAGCAGGTCACCGAAGGCGTTGACCTCGGCGACGGCGTGGTCGCGGTACCCCGGCGCGAACATCAGGTCGACGCCCACGTGCAGGCTGCCCGGGAAGCACGCCGCGGCCCGCTCGCACGTCGCCAGCGCCGCCGCCCACCGCTCCCGCCCCGCCGCCGCCCGCACCCCGGCCAGGTCACCGCGCGCGTTGCCGAGGTGCAGGTTGGTCAGCGGCGTCCGGCCGGTGCGGACCACGACGTGGGCGGCCCGGCCGGCGATGGCCACGACCCGCAGGTCGAAGACGCGCCCGTCGTGCCCGGCCTTCGGGAACCAGCGCTCGACGTGCAGCCCGTCCGCCCCGAGCCGGTCGACGATCGCGGCGATGGTGCGCTCGTCGGTGTACCGGTGCACGCGCAGCTCGTTGAAGAGCCGCCCGCCGTCCAGGGCGGCCGAGGTGTAGGCGCTGACGCGGGCCCGGTCGAAGGCCAGCGCGACCACCCCGGACGCCGAGCTGCCGTGGGCGGGCTTGACGAAGACCCGGCTCCAGCCGGCCGCGCGGACCTGCCCGTAGTCACCGGCGGCGAACCCGTCCGGGACCGGCACGCCACGGTCGCGCAGGAGCGCATGGCAGCGGCGCTTGTCGAACATGATCGCGAGCTCGTCAACGGGTGTCGTCAGCGGCCCGGCCGCCGCGCGCTCGACCCGGCGGGCGGCGGCGACGAACCCGGCATACCAGGCGGCGAGCCCGACGACCTCGCCGTGCGCGGCCGGCCGGTCGGCGCCGCGCAGGAGCCGGTCGACCTCGGGGTCCTCGCCCGGCGACTCCAGCCGTACCAATGCCGAGGGTTGCATCTCGAAATCGCCGGCACACACGTCCCGCCAGCCGACGACCGCTGGCGCGGGCCGGCCGGCGGCCACGACGGCGGCGCGGAACAGCTCCACCCGCCGGTGGCCCGGGATGCCGACGACGGTGATCATTCCGCGACCGAGACGTATCGGAAGCCGCCCTCGTCGATGTCCTGCAGATCGGAGACGTCGACCCGGACGGTGGGCAGCTCCTCGGCGAAGCGGGCGGCCATCTCCGCGGACATGAAGTGGTGGGACAGGTCGAGCGTGCGCAGGTGGGTCAGCGGCTGGCCGAGCAGGAGCGCCTCGGCCCCGGCGTCGGACAGCGCGCCCATCGACAGGTCGAGGCTCTCCAGCCGGGCGACCACCGGCGCCGCGGCCAGCGCCGTCGCGAGGTCGTCGGCGATCTCCGCGTTGCGCAGCGCGAGCCGTTTCAGCGCCGGCAGCTCGGACCCGGTCATGATCGGCGCGAGGTCGTCGACGACCGCGTCCCCGCCGTATTCCCGCGTGCCCAGCCACAGCTCCAGGTCGGCCAGCGCCGGGAACGACGAGTCGTTGAAGCCGCGGATGAAGCTCGCCGGCAGCCCGCCGCTCTCCACGCACAGCTCCCGCAGCCGCCGATGCCGCACCGGGGCCAGGCTCAGCCCGTCGGCCCCGCGGATGTGCAGCACCTCCAGGGCTGGGAACGCACCCAGCAGCGGTGCGTACTCCCCCTGGTTGATCCAGGAGATCTCGCACTCCTCATACGTCATCTCGCCGATGAACAGCGCCCGCAGCCCGGTCAGCCGGTCCCGGTTGTGGATCAGCAGGTCCAGCGGCGGCCCGGAGTCGTGCGGCTCGCCCCAGGACCCGATCAGCAGCGCCGTGACGTTGTGCGCACCCACGGCGTCGAAAAGCGCGTCGAGCGTGTCGACGAGCTGCTGCTCATCCGAGTCGTAGCCGATCCCGATCCGATACGCGGCCCGCTCCCCCGGTCGCGGCCGCTGATGCTGCGCGCGCCCCGGCCGGCTCCGCCCGGCGAGCTCGAACCGCCGCACGGGCAGCCCGGCGAACGTGGTGAGGTTGCTGCCGATCGTCATGGCCCCGGACGCTAGCAGTACCCTCCGACACTTTTTCCGGCATCGGCCGGGAGCAGCGGCGACGCCAGGTTCCAGCCCGCCGCGAGCAGCTCGTCGCAGGCGTGGACGGCCCGCGTGAGGCGCTCGCGGTACGGGCCGGTCAGCTCGATCCACGGGACGCCCCGCGCCTGCAGCTCAGCGCGGAACCGGCCGGTCATCCACGGCCGCAGGTGCTCGCCGTCGCGCATCCCGTCGTCCTCGAACGGCACGCCTTCGTCACTTGTCAGCAGGTAGAGCGCCGGTTTGCGGGCGGCGGCGCGGACCGCCGGCGACGCGCTGCCGAGGTAGCGCTCCTCCCAGACCGATGTCGCGAAACTGTCGGTGTCGCAGACCAGAATGGGGCCGCCGGACCGGGCCGCGGCGTCCTCCGCGGCGTTCTGCTCGCGGGCGACGGTGAGGAAGTCCTCGCGGGTCCACACGAGGTCCGCCATGGTCCGGCCCGGCGCCAGCGCCCCCATTTTCAGGGAGGTGAGCGTGCGTCCGTACTCCTCGACCCAGCGGGTGCCGGCAAACGCCGCGCCGCGCAGGCGAAGATGCGCGGCCAGGGCCCGGGCCAGGGTGGTCGTGCCGGTCGACTCCGCCCCCACGACGACCACGCGCCTGACGAACCAGGCCCGCACCGGCGGGGCCAGCATCGCCCAGTTGGCCACGGGATCGGCGCGAACCGCGGTGCCCGACACGGGTACCGTGCCGCGCGCGGGATCGACCGGGACGTGCACGGCGCCGAAGCGACGGGCCAGCTCCTCGCCGTACGCCTCGGAGGAGTACACCCGCTCGACGCGGCGCCCTCCAACGGCCCGGCGGAACGTGGCGGTGTGAGCCTCCCACGCGGCCTCGGAGCCGTAGTCGACGGGCGTGTCGTCGTAGACGCCGACGAACCGCACGTGCAGGGCGCCGGCGTGGACCTCGCGCAGCCACGCGAGCCGGTCCTCCAGCGGGATTGACTCCACAGTGGACGGTGCGACGACCACCGTCACCTCGTCGCAGCCGCGCGCGGCCGTGTCGATCAGGTGATGGTGGCCGGCGTGCGGCGGGTAGAACTTGCCGATCACTAGTCCATGGACCACGCGGGACGCTCCGGTGACACGAGTCGCAGCTCGGCGCGCCAGGCCCGCAGACCCAGCACGCACAGCGCCAGGAACACGAGGTAGAGCACCGCGGTCAGCCACAGATCCTTGTAGCCGTAGAGGGGAACGTAGATCACGTCGACGGCGATCCACAGCCACCAGCTCTCGACGAGGCGCCGGGTCTGGCCGTAGGTCGCCAGCAGCGACACCGCCGTCGTGAACGCGTCGGGCCAGGGGACTGTCGACTCGGTCAGGCGGTCGAGGTACCACCACAGCGCCACGGTCAGCACGACGCCCGCGACGGCGATCCACAGCCACTCGGCCCGGCCGGTGCGGCGGACGCGCTGCTCCAGCCGGCCGGTCGCCCAGCGCCACCAGCCGTAGGCGCCGACCACGACGAAGACGACCTGCAGCCAGGCGTCGCCGTAGAGCCCGACGTGCCAGAACGCGACGATGAAGAGGAGGTTGTTGGCGATGCCGACGGGCCAGTTCGCGATGTGCTGCCGCACGACCAGGTAGACGCAGAGCAGACCGCTGGCGAAGCCGAGCAGCTCCGCCCAGGTCGTCGGGGCGCCGAACGCGTGGAACGCCGCGGAGGTCAGCCAGTCAAGCACGGTCTACCCTAGCTGGATGGTTCTGGAAGTTGCACTTATCGACGTGCTGGAAGGCCGCGAGGACGAGTTCGCCGCCGCGTACCGCAAGGCCCACGAGGTGCTGGCCACGACGCCGGGCTGCCGCTCGGTGCGCATGACCCGGGGCGTGGAGAGCGCGTCGCGGTTCGTGCTGCTCGTGGAGTGGGACTCGGTCGAGGCGCACCTGGAGAACTTCCGGGCCACGGAGCGCTTCGCGCAGTGGCGGGGGCTCATCGGGCCGTTCTTCGACGGAGCCCCCCGCGTGGAGCACTTCAACGACGTTGCCGTGTAGGGCTCAGTCCCCGGTCTTCTTGTAGACGATGAAGTCCAGGTTCGTGGTGTAGAGCGCACCGGTGACGAGCTCGCCGGCCCGGGTGATGAACCAGGCGTAGCGGTTCTCGCTGGTGCGCACGCACACCTTCGCCCCGGGCACGAGGCTGCCCACCACGACCTGGCTGACCCAGCGCGCCTCCGGCACCGCCGTGCATGCGGCGAGCGACGGGGTGTCGTTGGTGAGCAGGACGGCGAACTTGGCGCCGTTGGCGGCCGTGATGCCGATCGCGCCCGCGGTGGCGTCGGCCCCGGCGACCTGCTTGATGCCGTTGTCGAAGTCGTACGCGTCGTCGGGCTGGCCGGCCAGGATCACGAACTGGGCGGTGCCCGCGCGCAGGATGGCGGTGCTGGGCGGGGCGGCGGGGACGTTGGCGCCGCTGGAGCTCGGGTCGGCCGCGGCGGTGCTGCCGGACGGGGCGGTGGAGTTGGGGGTGCTCGCGGTACCGCCGCCGGCTCCGACCCCACCGGCCTGCCCACTGGCGCCGCCGCTCGGGTTCGCTGTCGCCTCGGCGGTTGGCGTGTCGCCGCCGTTCGGTACCAATGCAGCGGGTTCTGAGGCAATTGCGGCGTCGGTCCGGTCGTCCGCCGTCTTCGTGCGGGTCGCCAGCACCCCTCCGACGGCCGCCACGATGAGCACGATCAGCCCGATGACCAGCAGTCCGATACGCCCCGAGCGCGAACGCTGCGCCGGCGGCGGCGCCTGCCGCTCCTCGGCGACCGGCGGCTCGGCCGGGGGCTCCGGCGGTGCCGGCGGCTCCTCCTTGGCCGGGGCGGGCTGGCGCGGCACGATCGCGTACGCCGACGTCGGCCAGCCCGAACCGCCGTCCAGCGGCGAGTCGGACATCCAGCCGCGCCGGCTCTTGGGCCGCGGTGGAGACCCGTTGACCTGGTCCTGGCCGTTTTCCGTCGGTGGATCCTGCCGTGGGGGGTGTCCCGGCTCCATGCAGCGCGTCCTTCTGGTCCTGGCAGATGTGCAGTTGCCCGGCAGAGTATCGCTGACCGCACGTTGCCCGCGCCACGGCGGAACGGCCGGTCTACCGCGCCAGCATCTGCGCGACCGCGTTCGCACCGGCGGCCGTGTACCAGCCGCTCACCACAAGCATGCCCAGGACGGCCGCGGCGACCATGAAGGCCCAGCCGTCGGACGGGGCCGCCAGGGGCCGGCGCACGCGGCGGTGGCGCGGCCGGCGCCCGGGCCGGCGACCTTCCGGCCCCACTCCGTTACGCTCCGGCATGAAGCCCGCCCAGTCGCGGCGCGCCAGTCCCGATTGGCCCAGGCTGTGTCGGCCCACTGTCATATCTCCCCCGTGATCCTCGCTTGAGTCGGAAGATATCTTGACAAACAACACATTCCGTGCAGCACACGCCGGGTCGGCCCCGGCCGTGCGCGACGATTCACCTTCAGGTGTGATGGCGACATGAAGATGGTGGGGCTCACGGGCGGCATCGGGGCCGGCAAGAGCGCGGTGGCGCAGCGGCTGGCGGCGCTCGGCGCGGTGATCGTGGACGCCGACCGGCTGGCCCGCGAGGTCGTCGCGCCGGGCACGCAGGGGCTGGCCCAGGTCGTCGAGGCGTTCGGCCCGGGCGTCCTCGACCCGTCCGGCGCACTGGACCGCCCCGCCCTCGCGAAGATCGTCTTCGCCGACGAGGACGCGCGCCGGCGCCTGGAGGAGATCACGCACCCGCTGGTCAGGGCGCGCACGGCCGAGCTGGTCGAGGCGGCGCCACCCGGTGCGATAGTCGTCAACGACGTGCCGCTCATAGTCGAAAAGGGCATGTCTCGGCTGTACTCCCTGGTGCTTGTCGTCTTCGCCTCGCTGGAGACGCGCCTGGACCGGTTGACGCGGCTGCGGGGGATGTCGCGGGACGAGGCCATGGCCCGGATCAACGCGCAGGCCACCGATGAGCAGCGGCGGGCCGTGGCCGATATCGCCATCGTCAACGACGGCACGCCCGCCGACCTCGACCGCGAGGTCGCGTCCGCCTGGGAGCGCGTGGTTTCCTCGCTTGCGTAGGCGTGGCCCGGGCGTTGCCCTTGCCGCGCGGCCGGCGGCGCTCGGGTCGTGGCCGCTTGCCGCGTTGCCGGCACTTGCCGCGCTGTCGGCACTTGCCGCGCTGTCGGCGCCTGTCGCGTTGCCGGCGTTTGTCGCGTTCCTGGCGTTTGTCGCGTTCCTGGCGTTTGTTGATTTGTTGGCGTTTGTCGTTTTAGGCGCTCGCGGCGGCCGGGTCGCGTGTAGCGCGATCCCGCTCCGGTGCGCTCGCCGACCGTGACGGGTCGGGGCTGCAACCGGGCGCCGGGAGGACCCGCGTGATGGGCGGGCCGGCTCTCCGGTCGGCCGCCGCAAGCGGCCTACGGCTCAACAGTAGGCCGGTGATGTTCCGCACACAATCGCCAGGTTGAATACGATCAACCACCGAGGGCGAGGACCCGGAAAGTGTCATACCCCCCGCGTACGGTGGGGGCATGGCGCTCGACATCCCACGCTTGGATCGCCGTTTCGAGGTGATCAGCGAGTACAAACCTTCTGGTGACCAGCCCGCGGCTATCGACGCACTCGCCAAGCGGGTGAGGGGCGGCGACCGGCACACGGTGCTGCTCGGCGCGACCGGCACCGGCAAGAGCGCGACCACGGCCTGGCTCGTGGAGCGGCTCCAGCGCCCGACGCTTGTGCTCGCCCACAACAAGACCCTGGCCGCGCAGCTGGCCAAGGAGTTCCGCGATCTCATGCCCAACAACGCGGTCGAATACTTCGTCAGTTACTACGACTACTACCAGCCCGAGGCATACATCCCGCAGACCGACACCTACATCGAGAAGGACTCGTCGGTCAACGAGGAGGTCGAGCGGCTCCGGCACTCGGCCACCATGAGCCTGCTGACCAGGCGCGACGTGATCGTCGTGGCGACCGTCTCGGCGATCTACGGGCTGGGCACCCCGGAGGAGTACCTCGACCGCGCGGCAAAGGTCACGGTCGGCGAGGAGATCGACCGCGACAAGCTCCTGCGCCGGCTTGTCGACATCCAATACACGCGCAACGACATGGCGTTCAACCGCGGCACCTTCCGGGTCCGCGGCGACACGCTGGAGATCATCCCGGCCTACGAGGAGCTCGCCATCCGCGTCGAGTTCTTCGGCGACGAGATCGAGCGCCTCTGCTACCTGCATCCACTCACCGGCGACGAGATCCGGCAGACCGACTCGCTGCTGATCTTCCCCGCGACGCACTACGCGGCCGGCCCGGAGCGCATGGAGCGGGCGATCCGCCAGATCGAGGCGGAGCTCGAGGAGCGCCTGGCCGAGCTCGACCGGGAGGGCAAGCTGCTGGAGGCCCAGCGGCTGCGGATGCGCACCACCTACGACGTCGAGATGATGCGCCAGGTCGGCTTCTGCAACGGCATCGAGAACTACTCCCGCCACATCGACGGGCGCGAGGCCGGCAGCCCGCCGCACTGCCTGCTCGACTACTTTCCGGACGACTTCCTCACCGTCATCGACGAGTCGCACGCCACCGTGCCGCAGATCGGCGGCATGTACGAGGGCGACGCCTCCCGGAAGCGCACGCTCGTCGAGCACGGGTTCCGGCTGCCCAGCGCGCAGGACAACCGGCCGCTGCGCTTCGACGAGTTCGAGGAGCGGGTGGGTCAGACGGTCTACCTGTCGGCGACCCCGGGCCCGTGGGAGCTGGGCAAGACCCAGGGCGAGTTCGTCGAGCAGGTGATCCGCCCGACCGGCCTGATCGACCCCGAGGTGGTCCTCAAGCCGACAAAGGGCCAGATCGACGACCTCATGCACGAGATCAAGCTGCGGACCGAGCGCGACGAGCGGGTCCTGGTCACCACGCTTACCAAGAAGATGGCCGAGGACCTCACCGACTACCTGCTGGAGCACGGCATCCGGGTGCGCTACCTGCACTCGGAGGTCGACACCCTGCGCCGCGTCGAGCTCCTGCGCGAACTGCGCCGCGGCGAGTTCGACGTGCTCGTCGGCATCAACCTGCTCCGCGAGGGCCTCGACCTGCCGGAGGTGAGCCTTGTCGCCATCCTCGACGCCGACAAGGAGGGCTTCCTGCGCTCGGGCACGAGCCTCATCCAGACCATCGGCCGCGCGGCCCGAAACGTCTCCGGCCAGGTCCACATGTACGCCGACAAGATGACCCCGTCGATGGCCCTCGCGATCGACGAGACCAACCGCCGCCGCGAGAAGCAGCAGGCGTACAACAAGGCCCACGGCATCGACCCCCAGCCGCTGCGCAAGAAGCTCGGCGACATCCTCGACGACATCTACCGCGAGGCCGAGGACACAGCCGGCGCCGTCTCCGGCCACGGCCCCGGCGGCGCCGTGGTCATCGCCGGCGGCCGCCAGATGAGCCGCGGCAAGTCCCCCGAAAACACCCGAGCCAAGCAGAAGGGCGGCGGCACCAAGGGCTCCGCCGCCGCTCCCACCGTCCCGGCCCGCGCAGGCATGGCCCGAGCCGAGCTGGCCACCCTGATCCAGGACCTGAACGACCAGATGCTGGGCGCCGCCCGCGAGCTCCAGTTCGAGCTGGCCGCACGACTCCGCGACGAGGTGTCAGAGCTGAAGAAGGAGCTGCGAGCCATGGACGTCGCCGGGGTGAAGTAGGCCGGTCTTCGACCAGGTTCGACGCTGCCGGGGGCCGGGGGCGGGGGAATGTGTCCTCTTCCTCTCGGCCTTCGGCCATCGGGGCGGCTGGAGATGTCGGTTCGGCGTCGGGCTGGCTGGCGGAGAGCTTGTCTGGCTGCGGCCAGGAGATGTCTTGGTGGTGGGCGCGGCAGGGAGAACCTCGGGACGCCCTGCCTCGCCCCAGCAGGCCTTCTGGGGCGCCTCCTTGACCGCTGAACGTTGTAGCTGGTGGAGCCCCCGGGTACTTGAATCCCCAGTCTTGTTCGCGCGCACCCCACCGCCGCGCACCCCACCGCCCGCGCACCCCACCGCCCGCGCACCCCACCGCCCGCGCACCCCACCGCCCGCGCACCCCACCGCCCGCGCACCCCACCGCCCGCGCACCCCACCGCCCGCGCACCCCACCGCCCGCGCACCCCACCGCCCGCGCACCCCACCGCCCGCGCACCCCACCGCCCGCGCACCCCACCGCGCGTGTGCCCCACCGCGCGTGTGCCCCACCGCGCGTGTGCCCCACCGCGCGTGTGCCCCACCGCGCGTGTGCCCCACCGCGCGTGTGCCCCACCGCGCGTGTGCCCCACCGCGCGTGTGCCCCACCGCGCGTGTGCCCCACCGCGCGTGTGCCCCACCGCGCGTGTGCCGAAAAGTCGGGCGCTTCGCGCCGCGACTTTTCGGACTTATCCGCATATTGGTGGCTCTGACGGCTTCTGGAGTGCTCTGGCCCGGCGCCCGCTTGCTGGGGTGCCGGGTACGCGGAAAGGCCCCGGTCCCTTTGCGGGGCCGGGGCCTTTCGGGTCTTGCTAAGTGCTACTGGCTAGCTGGCGCTGGTCAGCTCTTGCCGCCGGCGAGCTTCTCGCGCAGAGCGGCGAGGGCCTCGTCCGTGGCCAGGGTGCCCGCGGGCTCCTCGGGCGCGCGGGTGGCGGTCGGGGTGCTCGACGAGACGGCGCCGCCGCTGCCCTGGGGGGCGGCTGCGGCCGGCTCGGCGGTGGCGTCGGCCTGGCGGGCGGTCACAACCTGCTTGGTGTGAGCCTCCCAGCGCTGACGGGCCTCGGCGTACTGCTGCTCCCACGCCTCGCGCTGCTTCTCGAAGCCGGGCATCCACTCGGCGGTCTCCGGGTCGAAGCCCTCCGGGTAGATGTAGTTGCCCTGCTCGTCGTAGGTCGCCGACATGCCGTAGAGGGTCGGGTCGAAGTGCTCCTCGCCCTCGACGAAGCCCTCGTTGGCCTGCTTGAGCGACAGCGAGATCCGGCGGCGCTCGAGGTCGATGTCGATGACCTTGACCATGACGTCCGAGCCGACCTGGACGACCTGCTCCGGGATCTCGACGTGGCGCTCGGCCAGCTCGGAGATGTGGACCAGGCCCTCGATGCCGTCGTCGACGCGGACGAACGCACCGAACGGGACGAGCTTGGTGACCTTACCCGGCACGATCTGCTGGATCGCGTGGGTCCGGGCGAACTGACGCCACGGGTCTTCCTGGGTCGCCTTCAGCGACAGGGAGACGCGCTCACGGTCCAGGTCGACGTCGAGGACCTCGACCTCCACCTCCTGGCCGACCTCGACCACCTCGGACGGGTGATCGATGTGCTTCCAGGACAGCTCGGAGACGTGGACCAGGCCGTCGACACCACCGAGGTCGACGAACGCACCGAAGTTGACGATCGAGGACACGACGCCCTTGCGGACCTGGCCCTTCTGGAGCTTGTGCAGGAACTCGGTCCGAACCTCGGACTGGGTCTGCTCCAGGTACGCCCGGCGCGACAGAACCACGTTGTTGCGGTTCTTGTCCAGCTCGATGATCTTAGCCTCGAGCTCGCGGCCGACGTACGGCTGCAGGTCGCGCACGCGGCGCATCTCGACCAGGGAGGCCGGCAGGAAGCCACGCAGGCCGATGTCCAGGATGAGACCACCCTTGACGACCTCGATGACGGAGCCGCGGACGACGCCGTCGTCCTCCTTGATCTTTTCGATCGTGCCCCACGCCCGCTCGTACTGGGCGCGCTTCTTGGACAGGATCAGACGGCCTTCCTTGTCCTCCTTCTGGAGAACGAGGGCCTCGATGTGGTCACCGACCGACACGACCTCAGCAGGGTCGACATCATGCTTGATCGACAGCTCGCGCGAGGGAATGACACCCTCGGTCTTGTAGCCGATGTCGAGCAGGACCTCGTCCCGATCGACCTTGACGACGGTGCCTTCGACGATGTCGCCGTCGTTGAAGTACTTGATGGTCTCGTCGATGGCGGCGAGGAACGCCTCTTCGGTGCCGATGTCGTCGACGGTGACCTTGTTGCTGCTGCTGGCGCTCGAGGTGGCCTCGATGCTGCTCGTCATGTGGGCTGTTGCTCCGGTCGGTGGATTGGCCTGGTGAAACCTGCGCGCTCCCGCGGACCCGTCGTCGGGCACAACCCGCCTGTCGCAGTGCAGGATCAGTGCATTGGATGCTCAGGATGTGTTCGGCGACCGTGAGCCTGCTCCATGCCGAGGCCGCACAAACCCACGAGTGCACCGATCAGCCTACCCTGCGCCATACCACATGGTCCAACCCTCCCCCAGACCCGATCTGCCGACTTTCGCGGGCCTACCGTTGCTCCCCATGGAATCGTCACCTGACGCAGGCGTCACACGACGCGCCGTGAGCCCCGCCGAGAGCCGCCGGGCAAGCCGGCGGTGGTGGGACGCCGACGCCGACGACTACCAGGCGGAACACGGTTCCTTCCTGGGCGACGCCGACTTCGTCTGGTGCCCCGAAGGCCTGCGCGAAGCCGATGCCCACCTGCTCGGCGACGTCCGCGGCCGCCGCGTCCTGGAGATCGGCTGCGGCGCCGCCTCCTGCTCCCGCTGGCTCAAAACTCAGGGCGCGACAGTCGTGGCCGCCGACCTCTCGGCCGGCATGCTCCGCCACGCCCAGGCCGGAGCCACCCGATCGGGTGTACAGATCCCCCTCCTGCAGGCCGACGCGAGCGCGCTGCCGTTCGCCGACGGCGCCTTCGACATCGTCTGCACAGCCTTCGGCGCCATTCCTTTCGTGGCCGACTCCGCCCGGGTGATGCGCGAGGTGTACCGCGTCCTGCGCCCCGGCGGCCGCTGGGCGTTCTCCATCACCCACCCGATGCGCTGGGTATTCCTTGACGACCCGGGCGAGGGCGGCCTGGTGGCAGTGCACTCGTACTTCGACCGGAGGGCGTACGTGGAGCAGGACGAGCAGAGCGTCCCCACCTACGTCGAGCAGCACCGCACCCTGGGCGACCGAATCCGCGAACTGGTGGACGCCGGCTTCGTCCTGAAGGACCTGATTGAACCCGAATGGCCGAAAACCCACGACCAGACCTGGGGCCAATGGAGCCCGTTACGCGGCAAGATCTTCCCCGGCACCGCAATCTTCGTAAGCACGAAACCGTCCTAAGACCACCAGCACCACCAATATCGTGAAATGTCCGAAAAGTCGCGGCGCGAAGCGCCCGACTTTTCGAACCACGCCCGCGAACCACGCCCGCGAACCACGCCCGCGAACCACGCCCGCGAACCACGCCCGCGAACCACGCCCGCGAACCACGCCCGCGGACCACGCTCAAGGGGGCATGCACCGGAGAGCTACGCGCCGTGACCCGCTGAGAGCCGGATACGACCGGCCGGAGACAAGCCGAGAGGGTACGCGCCAAGGTGGCGGACGCAAACAGCTGAGAACCGCCCCAGCTGGAAAGACTCAAGCGGTCAAGAAGAGCCGTCCAGGCGGCCCGCTGCGCCAAGGCGGCGCGCTAGAAGCTGTCCCCGCAGCTGCCCGACAAGCTCCGAAGGCCCGACACCGAGCCACCATCTCCAGCCGGCCCCGCATGGCCCCAGGCCGAGGGGAAGAGGACACACTCCCCCGCCCCGCGGCCGCGCACTTGCCCCGGGGTTCAGCGCCGGCGTGGTGACGGGCTCAGTGGTCCGCGGCGTTCCAGTCGGAGCCGACCCCCACCGAGACGCCGAGCGGTACGTCCAGCGGATAAGCCCCGCCCATCTCCGCCCGCACCAGTGCCTCCAGCGGCTCCCGCTCCCCCGGCGACACCTCGAACAGCAGCTCGTCGTGGACCTGCAGGAGCATCCGTGAGTTGAGGCCCGACGCGCGCAGGGCTTCGTCCACCCGCAGCATCGCCACCTTGATGATGTCGGCGGCCGAGCCCTGGATGGGGGCGTTGAGGGCCATGCGCTCGGCCATCTCGCGGCGTTGGCGGTTGTCGCTGTTGAGGTCCGGGAGGTAGCGGCGGCGGCCGAGGACGGTCTCGGTGTAGCCGTCGCGGCGGGCCTGGGCGACGATCTCGCGGAGGTAGTCGCGAACGCCGCCGAACGTGGCGAAGTACTCCTCCATGAGGACCGTGGCCTCGGCGGGGGTGATGCCGAGCTGGTTGCCCAGGCCGTAGGAGGACAGGCCGTAGGCGAGGCCGTAGTTCATGGCCTTGATCTTGCGGCGCTGGTCGGGGACGACCTCGTCGATGGGGACGTTGAAGACCGAGGACGCGGTGGCGGCGTGGAAGTCGAAGCCGGAGTTGAACGCCTCGATCAGGGCGGTGTCCTTGGACAGGTGGGCCATGATGCGCATTTCGATCTGGCTGTAGTCCGCGGTCAGCAGGGTCTCGTAGCCGGCGCCGACGATGAAGGCGCGGCGGATGCGGCGGCCCTCTTCGGTGCGGATCGGGATGTTCTGCAGGTTGGGGTCGGTGCTGGAGAGGCGGCCGGTGGCGGCGACCGTCTGGTAGTAGGTGGTGTGGATGCGCCCGTCGTCGCTGATGGACTTGAGCAGGCCGTCGACTGTGGTCTTGAGCTTGGCGACGTCGCGGTGGCGCAGGAGGTGCGCCAGGAGCGGGTGCTCGGTCTGCGCGTAGAGGCTCTGGAGGGCGTCGGCGTCGGTGGTGTAGCCGGTCTTGATCTTCTTGGTCTTCGGGAGGCTCAGCTCGTTGAAGAGGATCTCCTGGAGCTGCTTGGGCGAGCCGAGGTTGAACTCGCGGCCGATCACCTCGTAGGCGGCCTGGGCGGCGCTCTTCACGCCGGCCGCGAACTGGGACTCCAGCTCGCTGAGGTATTCGGTGTCGGCGGCGATCCCGGCCCGCTCCATCTCGGCCAGCACGCCGACGAGGGGCAGCTCCACCTCGGCCAGCAGGCGGTCCGACGAGTCGCCGTCGCGCTTGAGCTCCTCGCCGATGGCGTCGGCCAGGTCGAGCGTGGCCCGGGCCCGGAGCATGAGGTTTTCCTCGGCCTCGCCGGTGTTGCCGCCGAGGCCTTCCAGGGTCAGCTGGCCGGTGTCGGGAGCGTCCACGCGCAGTTCCCGCTTCAGGTACCGCAGGGCCAGGTCGTCGAGGTTGTAGGAGCGCTGGTCGGGGCGGGCGAGATACGCCTCCAGGGCCGTGTCGATCACGATCCCGGCGAGCGGCGTCCAGCCCCGGGCCTGGAACGCCAGCCGGGCCGGCTTCACGTCGTGCAGGACCTTGGGCCGGTCCTCGGCGGCCAGCCAGGCGGCGACCGCGGCGTCGTCGTCCGCGTCGAGCTCGGCCGGGTCGAACCAGGCCGCGGGGCCGTCGGCGGCGGCCACGGCGAGCCCGGTGAGTGCGCCGGTGCCGCGGCCGAACTTGCCGGAGACGGCGACGCCGGTGCGGGTGCCGGCCGGGGCGTGCTCGGCGAGCCAGGCGCCGACGCCGCCGTGCAGCACCTCGCCGTTGAGGTCGAAGCCGGACTCGGCCTCGGGCTCGACGGCCTCCAGGTACTGGTACAGCCGGTCGCGCAGCACCCGGAACTCCAGCGAGTCGAAGATCTGGTGCACCGCCTCGCGGTCCCAGCCCTTCCAGCGCAGGTCCTCGGGCCCGACGGGCAGCTCGAGGTCGTCGACAAGGGCGTTGAGGTCGTAGTTGCGCATGACCTCGGCCAGGTGGGCCCGCACGTTCTCGCCGGCCTTGCCCTTGATCTCGTCGACCCGGGCGATGATCCCGTCCAGGCCGCCGAACTGCACGATCCACTTGGCCGCGGTCTTGTCGCCGACGCCCGGGACGCCGGACAGGTTGTCGCTGTCCTCGCCGACCAGGGCGGCCTTGTCACGGTACTGCGACGGCGGAATCCCGTACTTCTCCTCGACCTTGGCCGGCGTCATGCGGTCCATCTCGGTGACGCCGCGCTTCAGGTAGAGCACCGTGATGAGGTCGTCGACCAGCTGGAAGGAGTCGCGGTCGCCGGTGATGATCGAGGTCGGGATGCCGGCCGCGGCGGCCCGCCGGGCGAGGGTGGCGATCACGTCGTCGGCCTCGTAGCCGGGCTTCTCGATGAACGGGATCCGCAGCGCGTTGAGGACTTCCTTGATGAGCGGCACCTGGCCGACGAACTCGGGCCGGGTCGCGGAGCGGTTGGCCTTGTACTCCGCGTAACGCTCGAGGCGGAACGTGTTGCGGGAGACGTCGAACGCCACCCCGATGTGTGTCGGCTGCTCGTCGCGCAGCATGTTGATCAGCATCGACGTGAAGCCGAAGACGGCGTTTGTCACCTGGCCCGTCGCCGTGGAGAAGTTCTCCGCGGGCAGGGCGAAGAACGCCCGATAGGCGAGCGAGTGCCCGTCGAGGAGCAACAGCCTGGAGTCAGTCGAACCCGTCACACCCGCAACCCTAGTCCGGGGGTACGACAAAAAATCCGGAGGGGCTTTAGTCGGTTTTGTCCGATTCGCCCGACCGGTGCGCCTTGTCGGGGGGCGCAGCCGAAAAACTTGCGACAATGCGAATCGCGTTGCGGTTGCGAACAGGAAGATTACGACTGCGCAACTTCCTTGGGCGTGTTGGGCCGAAGGCCTAGTGCCACGCGGGCACTGTCATTAGGTTGTGCCGTTATCAGCGTCTTGGCATCTAGGCGCAACCTCGCCTACCGCGCTGTTAAAAAGGAGACAGGTGATGATCCGCCCCAACCTCGGATGGCGCTCCGTTGCCGTGCTGAGCGCCGCCTGCTTGGCGCTTAGTGCGTGTGGCGATGACAAGGCCGACACCCCCAGCACGGGGGCCACGAGCGGCGGCGCCGCGGCGCAGGCCGGCGACGGCGTTCTCAAGATCGGCACGATTCTGCCGCAGACCGGCTCGCTCGCCTTCCTCGGCCCGCCGGAGTTCGCCGGTGTCGACGTCGCGATCAAGGAGATCAACGACAACGGCGGCGTGCTGGGCAAGCCGGCTCAGATTCAGGAGCTCGACTCGGGCGACACCTCCACGGACATCGCCACCCAGTCGGTGAACAAGCTGCTCACGGACAAGACCGACGTCATCATCGGCGCCGCGTCGTCGTCCGTCTCGCTCTCCGTCATCGACAAGATCACGGGCGCCGGGGTCGTGCAGATCTCGCCCGCGAACACCTCGACGGCGTTCACGACGTACAACGACAAGGGCCTCTACTTCCGCACCGCTCCCCCGGACACGCTCCAGGGCCGCGTGCTGGGTGACCTGATCGTCCAGGACGGCAACGCGAACGTCGGCATGCTGGTCCTCAACGACTCCTACGGCACCGGCCTGGCCGAGAACGCCAAGAAGGAGATCGAGAGCGGCGGCGGCAAGGTCGTGGCGTCGGTGACCTACGACCCGAAGGCCGCGGACTTCAGCGGTGAGGTCGGCCAGATCAAGACGGCCAACCCGGACGCGATCGCCATCATCGGCTTCGACGAGACCAAGAAGATCGTCCCGAAGCTGGTCGAGGCGGGCCTGAAGAACAAGAAGTGGTACTTCGTCGACGGCAACATCGCCGACTACTCGAAGGACTTCCCGGCCGGCACGCTCAACGGCTACAAGGGCACCCAGCCCGGCGCCGAGACCAAGGCCGACTTCAAGCAGCGTCTGCTGGGCGTCAACAAGGACCTCAAGGACTTCAACTACGCGGTTGAGTCCTACGACGCGGTGATCCTCGCGGCCCTGGCCGCCGAAGAGGCCGGCAGCGACAACCCGGCCGAGATCGCCAAGCACCTCACGACCGTCTCCAAGGGCGGCGAGAAGTGCACCGCCTACAAGCAGTGCCTGGACCTGATCAAGGCCAAGAAGGACATCGACTACGACGGCCTCTCCGGCCCGATCTCCTTCAACGACGCCGGTGACCCGGCCGAGGCCACCATCGGTGTCTACACCTACGGCCCGGACAACAAGCTCCTGCCGACGGTGAAGTACCAGGCCGGCAAGATCTGAGCCTGACGGCGCCGTAAAGGCCCCCGCCGCACCGCGGCGGGGGCCTTTCCGTGTTCCATGCACGGCAACAGCAAAGTGAGAAACGTTCCGCACTCGGAACAATAAGCGGCTTATCAAGATCGACAGCAATATTGCAATGCGCAAGATCCGGCGGGTAAAAACGTCGTGAAATACGGCACGACAAAAAGTCCCGCGCCGCTCCGGAAAGAGGAACGGCGCGGGACCGGAATGCGAGAGTGTCTACGCGCGGGCCAGCGTCCCCAGGTAGAGCTCGATGACCCGCGGGTCGTTGATGAGCCCCTCGCCCGAGGCCGTGTACGCGTTGCGGCCCTGGTCCAGGACGTAGCCGCGATCGCAGATCTGCAGGCACCGGCGCGCGTTCTGCTCGACCATCACGACCGTCACGCCCGTCGAGTTGATCTGCTTGGTCCGGAAGAACACCTCGTCCTGCAGGGCCGGCGACAGACCGGCCGACGGCTCGTCCAGCAGCAGGACCGTCGGCTCCATCATGAGCGCCCGGGCCATGGCCACCATCTGCCGCTCGCCGCCCGACATGAGACCGGCCCGCTGCTTGCGCCGCTCGGCCAGGGTCGGGAAGAGCTGCGTGACGAAGTCGAAGCGCTCCTTGTACTTCTTGGGCCGCAGGAACGTGCCCATCTGGAGGTTCTCTTCGATCGTCAGCGCGGCGAAGACGTTGTTCGTCTGCGGCACGAAGCCGATGCCCCGCTCGACGAGCGCGTTGGCCTTCAGGTTGGTGATCTTCTCCCCGCGCAGCGTCACGTCGCCGGAGCGGATGTTGACCAGCCCGAACATGGCCTTGAGCAGCGTCGACTTGCCGGCGCCGTTGGGGCCGATGATGCCGACCAGCTCGCCGTCGTGCACGTAGAGGTCGGCACCCGTGAGGATGTTGACCCCGGGCAGGTAACCGGCGTAGACGTCGTCGGCCCGCAGTACGGCACCGTCGGCCTTCTGCAGGTGCTCGGTGCGGTCGATGATCTCGTTGCTGACCGGCGCCGCGGCTTCCTCGTCGTCGAAAGGTTCGGTCACGACTTGTCCTTCCCGTCCTCGCGGTCGAGCTCGTCGACGGCGCCGATGAGGGTCACCTGGCCGCCCTCGTCGAGGTCGCCCGCGTCGATCTCCTCGCCACCCACCGTCTTGACCGCACCGTCGTGGTGGGCACCCAGGTAGGCGTCGATCACGCGGGGGTCGGCCATGACCTTGTCCGGGGTGCCCTCGGCGATGACGCCGCCCTGCCCCATGACGATGATCCAGTCACTGATGTCGTGGACCATGTCCATGTCGTGCTCGACGAACAGAACGGTCATGCCGTCCTCGCGCAGCTGCTTGACGTGGCCGAGCAGCGACTGGGTCAGGGCCGGGTTCACGCCGGCCATGGGCTCGTCGAGCATCACCATCTCGGGCTGCACCATGAGCGCCCGGGCCATCTCCAGGAGCTTGCGCTGGCCGCCGGAGAGGCTGCCGGCGAAGTCGTCCCGCTTGGCGATGAGCTTGAAGCGGGTGAGCAGATCCTCCGCGCGGGCGGTGATCTCGGCCTCCTGCTGCCGGTAGAGCCCCGGGATCAGGGCGTTCCAGAAGCTCTCGCCCTTCTGCCCGGTGGCGCCCAGCCGCATGTTGTCGATGACCTTGAGCTTCGACAGGGCCTTCGTGAGCTGGAAGGTGCGGACCATCCCCGAACGGGCGACCTTGTGGGCCGGTACACCCGAAAGGCTCTTGCCGTTGAACGTCCAGGTCCCCTCGTCCGGCGCGTCGAAGCCGGTGAGGAGGTTGAAGAACGTGGTCTTGCCAGCGCCGTTGGGGCCGATCAGCGCGGTGATGGAGCCGCGCTGGACCTCGACGTGCTTGACGTCGACAGCGGTGAGGCCGCCGAAGCGGCGCACCACGTTGTCGGCGACGAGGATCGGGTCGGGTTTCGGCACGCCCGGCTCGCACGGGATGTCGGCCAGTGCCGCCGTCGCCCGTTCCTTGGCCGTGTTGATCGTGCCGGGCGTCTGGATGGGCTCAGCGGACATCGAGCATGACCTCCCTCTTGTCGCCGAAGATGCCCTGCGGGCGGTAGATCAGCAGCAGGATCAGTCCGATGCCGACGAGGATGTACCGCACCGAGCCGGCCTGGTTGACGGTGATCAGCCAGGTCGGGATCACCTTGTTGTTGATCGCCTCCGACAGCGTGGAGTCGATGAACACGAGCAGGACCCAGAAGATCGAGGCGCCGACGACCGGGCCGAAGACCCGGGCCGCACCACCGAGGATGACGATGGTGTACGCGAAGAACGTGAACTCCGTGCCCCACGTGTCCGGCTGCACCGCCGCGCGGTCCAGGGCGAAGACGAAGCCGCCGAGGCAGCCGATGACGCCGCCGAGGACGAGCGACTGCATCTTGTAGGAGAAGACGCTCTTGCCGAGGCTGCGCACGGCGTCCTCGTCCTCGCGGATGGCCTTGAGCACCCGGCCCCAGGGGCTCTTCATGAGCAGCCACACGACCAGGCAGCTCAGCGCCACCAGGACCCAGCCGACCAGCAGGACCCACAGCTCACGGTCGGTGAACGTGATGATGTCCGCGATGTTCACGCCCCTGCTGCCCTGGAAGGGGCTCAGGTCGTAGAAGTCCTGCGAGAAGCCCTGCAGGCCGTCGGAGGCGCCTGTCCACTTGCGCAGGTCGGTCGCCCGGTAGAACAGCCGGATGATCTCGGCCGCCGCGATGGTGACGATGGCCAGATAGTCCGCCCGCAGGCGCAGCGTCGGGATGCCCAGCAGCAGGGCCAGCAGCACCGCCGCGGCCAGGCCGATGCCGACGCCGAGGAAGAACGGCAGGCCGAACGTGGCGACGGTGATCGCGATGCCGTAGGCCCCCACGCCGAGGAACGCCGACTGCCCGAAGTTCAGCAGGCCGGTGTAGCCGAAGTGGACGTTGAGTCCGATCGCCGCGAGCGCGTAAGCAATAGTCGTGGACCCGATGATTGATTCCAGCGAGACGCTGAAGATTGACTGCCAGTTCATCGTGTCCCCCTTAACCGATCCGCGCCCGGCGGCCGAGGATGCCCTGCGGCCGGAAGAGCAGGATCACGATCAGTACCCCGAGCGCGCCGACGGTCTTGAGCTCCGACGGGATGAACAGCGTCGACAGCTGCACGAACAGGCCGATCACGAGGCTGCCCACCAGGGCGCCCCAGGCCGTGCCGAAGCCGCCGAGCGTGACTGCCGCGAAGACGAGCAGCAGGATCTGGAAGCCCATCTGGTAGCCGACGTTCTGGTAGGCGCCCAGGATCGCGCCGGCCAGCGCGGCCAGCCCGCCGCCGATCGTCCAGACCAGCCGGATGATGCGGTCGACGTTGATGCCGGAGGCCGCGGCCAGGGCCGGGTTGTCGGCGACCGCGCGGGTCGCCTTGCCCAGACGGGTGCCGAGCAGGGCCCAGGAGACGCCGACGAGGGCCACGATGGCGATGACGTCGCTGACGAGGTTCTTCGGCGCGATGGTGAACGGACCGTAGTGCTCGCCGGGCTGGGCGTTGTAGTCGGAGAAGGCGCGGGTCTCGCCGCCGAAGAAGTACAGGAAGATGTACCGCACGGCCAGCGACAGACCGATGGAGATGATCATCGTCGTGACCATGTTCGTGCGTCGCCGGCGCAGCCAGCCCCAGAAGACCCGGTCCTGCAGGTAGCCGACCGCACCGCCGATCACGACGGCGATCAGGCCGGAGAGCACCAGCGGCAGCCCGATGGTGACGTTGAACAGGAAGGTCATCAGCGCGCCGAAGGTCACCAGCTCACCGTGCGCGAAGTTGGTCAGACCCGTGGTGCCGAAGATCAGCGAGACGCCGAGCGCGGCCAGGGCGATGATGAGCGCGAAGTGAAGGCCGGTGTAGAGCAGGTCGGCGTACCTGTCGAAGCTCGACGGCTTCGCGGGCGCACCCGGCTGGTTCGATCCGGCACCGCCCTTCGGCCCGAGCGGGAACAGCACGTTGCGGGCCTGGCCGTCGGCGACCGACGGGGTCAGGCTCGGCCGGTTGTTCGTCAGGACCACGTCCGCCGGGAGCGTGGACTGGTCGAGGTCGACCCGATAGTCGCCGGGCCCGGTGACCGGGATACTCCACTTGCCATCGGCGTCTGACGTTGCGGTGCCCGCGGGCGCGCCGTCCTGGGTGAACGCGTTGATCTTGACTCCGGCGACGGGCTTGTCGCCGTTCTTCAACGTTCCCTGCAGCGCTTCCCCTTCGGCCCAGGCGCTCGTGGCGCCGATGCCGAAGGCGAGCATCACGCAGGCCAGGAAGGCCGTGAGCATGATCACGGCTCTACGCAATGGTGCTCCTCGAATCAACGGTTACTGGCTGTGCATCCCGGTCCTCGGGACTGGCGGATCATAGCCCGGGGCACAAGCCATTTGTGCGCTGTTATCAAGCCGTTATTCGATACAGAGCAAGCAGCTAAAAGGTCAGGACTCAGGCGTTACAGCACTGTTTCCGCCGGCGGTTTCGGCAATGATCCGATCGGCTACTTCCCGCATGGTCATGCGGTGGTCCATCGCGGTGCGCTGGATCCATTTGAAGGCCTGTGGCTCGTTCATCCCGTAGGTCGCCATCAGCTGCCCCTTGGCCCGTTCGACCACCTTGCGCGTCTCCAGCCGCTCCGTAAGCGTCGCGACCTCCGACTCGAGCACGGACAGCTCCGCGTATCGGGACACCGCGATCTCCACCGCCGGGACCAGGTCACTCTTCTGGAACGGCTTCACGAGGTAGGCCATGGCGCCCGCCGCCCGGGCCCGCTCCACCAGGTCCCGCTGGCTGAACGCGGTCAGGATGACGACCGGCGCGATCCGGCCGCCGGCGATCTTCTCCGCCGCGGCCAGGCCGTCCATGATCGGCATCTTGATGTCCAGGATGACGAGATCGGGCTTGAGCTCCTCGGCGAGCCGGACAGCCGTCTCGCCGTCGCCGGCCTCGCCGACGACGTCGTAGCCCTCCTCGACGAGCATCTCCCGCAGGTCGAGACGAATCAGCGCCTCGTCTTCCGCGATGAGCACCCGCCGGCTCTGTGCCTCGGCCACAAGCCTCTCCCGATCCGATCCGACTCCACCGACGGTGGTTACCGTCGCGATCAGAGTAGTGGGTACCCTAGTGCGGCGTACTCGTCCCGGTATCCCAATCGGCAGAGGAACGGAGCTCAAACCTCCGACAGTGTGGGTTCGAATCCCACCCGGGGCACCAAACGTCCGCTTTCGTCACGGTTGCCGGTGGACCGGCTGCGCGCCCTCCATGAGCAGGTCCAAATTCGTGCCGGTGACCACCTGGGCCGGCTGGCGGTCCCGCCCGGCCAGCGCGGCCAGCCGGGCGATCGGCAGGCGATCGGGCTCCACCGCGCAGGCGAAGACCACATTGCCGAACCGCCGGCCGCGCAGCAGCTCCGGCCGGACGATCAGGCACAGGTCGGCGAACGCGGTGCGCAGTGTGGCTCCCTGGGCCCGGGAAAACGCCAGGGGTGCGAGATCGGCCACATTCAGCGCGTAGACCCCGCCGGGGGCCAGCAGCCGGGCCACGGCGGCCGCGAAATCTACATCCGAGACGCTCTCGGGCATCTGCGCCGCGTCGTACACGTCACCGATGATGAGGTCGTAGGAGCCCGCGTCGAGCTCCGCCACGGTCTCCCGGGCGTCGCCGAAGAGCAGGTCGATCCCGGCCTCCGGCGGCAGCGGCAGGATGCGCTGGACGAACGCGGCCAGCCGGCGGTCCCGCTCCACGACCAGCTGCTCGGAGCCGGGCCGGGTCGCGGCCACGTACCTCGGCATGGTGAACGCCCCGCCACCCAGGTGCAGGACCCGGATCGGCTCGCCCTCCGGGAACGCCGCGTCGACGACCGAGCCGAGCCGGCGGGTGTACTCGAAGAACAGGTGCGCCGGGTTCTCCATGTCGACGTACGACTGCTGCACCTCCTCGACGAGGAGCGTCCAGCCGCCCTTGCGTCGCGGGTCACGCACCAGCCGGGCCGCGCCGTACTCCCCGTTTTCGGCAATGCCCTCGATGATCTCCCGCCAGCTTCCCATTGGGGCACAACCTACCCGGTAACGGCGAAACCCTCAGCTGGAGGCAGGGCGCGCCGAATCAGCGGACATGGAGGGCCGCACCATCGTCATCCGCACGGTCGACGACGTCATCGACGCCCGTGCGGTCACCACCGTCTTCCAGCCGATCGTCCGGCTCGACTCCTGGAACCACCGGCGCTTCGAGGTCGCCGGCTACGAGGCGCTGACCCGCGGCCCGGCCGGCACGCCGTGGGAGGAGCCGCTGGCGCTGTTCGAGGCGGCCGCCGAGCGCGGGCGGCTGGCCGAGCTCGACTGGGTGTGCCGGGCGACGGCCTACCGGGCGGCCCTCGACGGCGGCCTGCCGTTCGGCCTGACGCTGTTCGTCAACGCGGAGACGGCCGCGCTCGGCGAGCCGTGCCCGCCGGACCTGGCCCCGACGATCCTCGATGCCCAGCTGCGGCTGCGGGTCGTGGTCGAGATGACCGAGCGGGCCATCGGCGATGACCCGTCGGCCCTGCTGACCGCGGCCGAGGCGTGCCGCGGGTCGGGCTGGGGCGTGGCCCTCGACGACGTCGGCGCCGAGCCGGCCTCGCTGTCGGTCATGCCGTTCGTACACCCGGACATCGTCAAGATCGATCAGCACCTGACCCAGCGCCCCGCCGGCCCGCAGGCGGCCCGGGTCGTCAACGCGATAGTCGCCTACGCCGAGCGCGCGGGCGCCGCCCTGCTGGCCGAGGGCGTGGAGACCCGCGCGCACCTCGACGCCGCCCTGGGCATGGGGGCCACGCTCGGCCAGGGCTGGCTCTTCGGCCGCCCCGGCCCGCTGCCGCCGGACGTGCGCAGCCGCGCCGGCACGGCCACCGTCCCGTTCGTCGCCGCGCCCGCGGCCCCGGGCGGGCGCACACCCTACGAGCTCGTCGCCGCCCGCCGGCCGACCGCCGAGGCCACGAAGCGGATGCTGCTGCCGCTGAGCCACTACCTGGAGGCGAAGGCCCGGGACCCGGACGAGCCGCCGATGCTGCTGGCCTCGTTCCAGGAGGCGCGCTACTTCACCGCGCTGACCGCCCGCCGGTACACCGCGCTCGCCCGCGACGCCGCTCTGGTCACCGTGCTCGGCACCGATCTGCCGAGCGCCCCGGTCCCGGGCGTCCGCGGGATCGCCCTCGCGGCCGACGACCCGCTGCGCGGCGAGTGGAACGTCATCGTGGTCGGCCCGCACTTCGCCGGCGCCCTCGTGGCCCGGGACCTGGCCGACACCGGCCCCGACATGCATCGGCGGTTCACCTACGCGCTGACCTACGACCGCGGCCTCGTCCTGGACGCGGCCCGTGCGCTCCTGCAGTGGATTGTGCCAACATAGGCGTTCATGAAGCGGCTCACGGCGCTGGTAGCCATCCTTGCCCTGGCGCTGAGCGGCTGCGGGTCCGGCAAACCCGACAAACCCCAGAAGCCCGATCTCAAGGTGCGCGTCGAGCTCACCCAGGGCCGCGTCGACGAGGTCCGGCACACCGTCCAGATCTCCATGCACAACGACGGCCCGGCGAAGCTCGTCGTGCAGCAGCTCGAGCTCAAGGCCCCGTCGTTCAAGGACGGCGCCGGCCCGGTGAAGGCCGACGCCTGGCTGCCGCCGGGCGGCCTGCAGGTGGACGTCCCCGTGTCCTACGGCACCGGTATCTGCACCGGCGACGACCTCAAGCCGCGCGCCGCCGCGTCCACCGTCGAGATGCGCGTGCAGACCGAGGACGGCCGGGTCACCGACGTGACGGTGCCCGTCGCCGACCCCAACCCGATGCTCGACAAGCTTCTCGCCATCGACTGCCAGCAGGCGTACCTCGACCGCCAGGCGACGTTCACCTTCGGCCCCTGGACCCACCTGCCCAGCGGCTGGGTCGACGGCACCGTCATCGTGAAGCGGACCGGCTTCAAGGGCACGATCACGCTGCAGGAGTTCGTCGGCTCGATCCTGCTCGAGGTGCTGCCGACGCCGCAGCGCGAGGCCACCCCGAAGCCGTACGCCGTGCTCCAGCCGGGCACCGACGAGGTCCGCATCCCGATCATCGTGGACGGCGAGCGCTGCACCCCGCACGCCCTGGCCGAGATCAAGAAGCCGTACGTGTTCCCGGCGTGGGTGAGCCTCGACGGCGGCCCCCTGCTGTACACGGAACTCAAGATCACCGATGCCGAGGTCGCCGCGTTCAAGCCGGTCATCGATGCCTGCGCGGCCGGCCACACGCAGATGTGACAACGGCGCGGTGACGCTTCTTTAAGCCAGCTTTAGGCCGGTTGCACGCTGTGAGCCCTGGTGACATGCTCCCAGCCATGTCTGAGGCCGGTCGGCGGGTCCGCGCCGCCCTCCCCGCGGTCGCCGTGCTGGTCCTCGCGACCCTGGCGACCCTGGGCCTGTCGACGCTGCTCGGGTTCGCACCGCTGCCCCCGGCCTGGCGGCTGGTCCTCGTGTTCGTCCTCGCCGTCCTGCTCGCGCTGGCCGCCGCCGACCAGGTCCGGGCCGCCCTCACCGGCTGGGAGGGCGCCGCCGCGGCCGAGTGGGGCACACACCGCCGCCCCCGCCGCAGCCTCGTCACCGGAGACATCACCCAACCGCAGACATTCCACAGACAACGCCCTTCGTGGGTACGTCTGGTCGTCGCCGGCACCGCATTCCTCGCCCTCGCCGCGCTGCTGTGGGTGTCACAGGTCCCCGGGCACGCCGCCGCCCTCGCGGCGGCCTCGTTCCTGTTCGGCTATGCCGCATACGCCCTGCCCGTCCTGCCGCTGCTGTTCGCCTGGCCGCTGCCCCGCCTGCCGCGCGAGCCCTGGCCCTGGCGCATCCTCGTGGTTCCCGTGGCCGACCGCCGGCTGTGGCGCTCGTCGGAGCTGACCGTGCTGGGCGTCGGGACCTGGCACTTCCTGCGCGAGCGGGTCCTGACCCGGGCCACCGGCATCGCCGTCGCGCTCCTCGGCCTGCTGCACCTGGTCCGCGGCAACCCGCACGTCGCCGACGGCGGCACGGCCCGCGCCGGCGGGCTGCTCGGCTTCCTCATCGCCGAGCCGCTCTCCCTCGCACTGTCGGCCGGCGGCGCGATCGCGCTCCTCGGCGGGGTCCTGGGTGTGGCCGCGGCCGTCATCGCCGCCTCGGTGGGCCGGGCCTGGGGCACCGTCACCGGCTACGTCGCACTGGCCCTGCTCGTCGCAATGCCGCTCGGCGCGGTCGGAGCCGGCCACTGGTACGGCTTCGAGTATTACCTGCGCACCGAGAACGGCCACGTGGTCGTCGTCGCCGGCCTCTCCCCCACCCACCGCCAGGCCGTGCACGACACCGACCTGGCCGTCGACGGCCTGTCCCCGTCCCTGCGCCAGCTCTTCGCCGAAGGCCTGCCGGTCGCCGACTACGCCGACGGCGAGCGGATCGCGAAGGCCCTGGCCGCCCCGGCGACGGCCGCCGCCGACAGCTACGCGGGCGAGCAGTTCGACCTGAAGGCCGGCGAGTGCTTCGACTGGATCGGCGGCTCGACCCAGCTGCGATACGTGGCCCAGTGCAACGCCGCCCACGTCGGCGAGGTCACGTTCGTCGGCCACCTCCCGTTCACCGTCGACCCCGGCGCGAAGGCGGTGGACACGGCGACGCGCGCGATGTGCGAGCAGTCGTACGGTGACTATCTGGGGGTACCGTTCGGCCAGTCGTTCCTGCCGCTGGAGAAGCCCCTGCTGCCGCCGGGCCTGGACAAGGCGTGGCACGTGAGGCCCGTCATCGCCTGCTGGCTCGGCTCGGTCGGCCCCTGGCCGCTGAAGGGCACGAAGACCGTCGCCGCGCTGCAGCAGAAGTCGCCCTGGGGCCCGTCGGGCGGCTGCAAGATCGAGGTCCCCGACGCCCTGCGCATCACCGCCGAGCAGCCGAACGCCCGCTGCCTGGCCCCCGGCCCCGACCAGCGCCTGACCGTCCCCGGCGCCGGCTTCAACATCGACCTCGAGTTCGCCGCGATCGGCAAGACCGCCGGCGGCGCCCGCATCGGCGCCGGCTGCTTCGACGGCGCGGACCTGGCGAACGGCTACAGCTTCGAGGTCAACGCCGACGGCCTGATCGAGATCTACAAGCACGCGGGCGACCAGCACGCCCGCCTGGCCGCCTCGGCCAAGCCGAAGAACGCCGCCCCGCCGACGACCGCCTCGACACCGCTGCAGGTGACCTGCAAACCGGCGGCCGACGGCGGCGTGGAGCTGACCGCCTTCTCAACCGGCAACCGCAAGGCCACCTTCGTGGACAAGGACCACCCGTTCACCTCCCTGAGCCCCCGCCTGCTCCTGACCAACGGCACCTCCCCCGGCGTCGTGATGACGACCATGATCTTCAGCGCCACCCGCCTCTGACCCCGCCGCGGCTACCGGCCGGCCGCCGGGGCGGCCGCGGTCCCCCGCCCTACGCGGCGCTGACCGCCGGCATCACCAGGAGCAGCTGGCCGCCCGGGCGGGTCGACATGCGGACCGGGAGGGCCATCATGCGCCCGGCGCGCATCAGGACCGTGGCCGTGTCCAGGTCGGCCACGCGCAGGCCCGGGGAGCCGTTGCGGGCCGGGCCGGAGACCATCAGGACGCCGCGCCAGGCGGCCTCGGCGAGCTGGCGGGAGTGGCGCAGCTGGCGGTGGGAGCGGGGCTCGGTGGGTACCGCGCACAGGTCCGCGTACCCCTGAGCCCAGGCGCGGTCCAGGAACTGCGGCGTCGACGGGTCCGCGAAGACCCGGAAGATCTCGTAGCGGTGGCGGTTGCCGGCCGTGTAGCGGTGGACGCTCGCGGTCTGGCCCGCGGTGGTCAGCAGCTCGGCCAGGCGCTCGGCCGCCACCCCGCGGTTGAACTCGGCAAGCACGCCGTCGAGGGAGAGCGGCAGGGACGCCGACGAGGACGAAGATCGTGCCCGGGTGCCCCCCAGCGCCCGGGCACGGCCTCCTCCTCCACACACCCCCGTACATCGCACCAGCACGGCCGCCTCGAACGCGGCGACGGTCGAGGCTCGGTAACGCTCGCCGCTCGACACGATGTCCACCGCATAACCGTCGCCTGTCCAAAAGCTCCGCGGGAGAGGCGGCCGGGGTTCCTTGAGGAACTCTTGAAGGTGAGCCTCCCGTACGATGGGCCAACGATGCGGGTGATGCTGGTTGAAGACGACGCGCGGGTGGCGGCCGCCCTGGCCACGGCCCTGCGCCGGCGCGGGCACGAGGTTGTGCACTGCCCGACCGCGCAGTCCGCGCTCGATACGTTCGCGGGTGAGCCGTTCGATCTGGTGCTGCTCGACCTCAACCTGCCCGACGGGGACGGGATCGAGGTCTGCCGCATCCTGCGCCGCAAGGACGAGGGCGTGGCGATCATCGCCGTGACCGCGCGGGCCGAGGAGCGTGACCGGGTCATCGGGCTGCAGACCGGCGCCGACGACTATGTCGTGAAGCCGTACTCCATGGCCGAGCTCAACGCCCGGATCGAGGCGGTGCTGCGGCGGGCCGCGCGGGCCGCGCCGCCGCCGAGCGAGATGCTCACCGTCGGGACGGTCACGATCGACGTGGCCGCGCGCCGGGTGGTCGTCGGCGACCGCGAGGTGGCCCTGACCCGCAAGGAGTTCGAGATCCTGGCCGTGCTGGCCCGCACCCCCGGCACCGTCGTGTCCTACGACCGGCTGATCCTCGCCGTCTGGCAGACCAGCTTCGTCGGGCGGCACACGCTCGACGTGCACGTGGGGTCACTGCGAGCGAAGCTCGACGTGCCCGGGCTGGTGCAGACGGTCCGCGGCGTCGGCTACCGACTGGCTCCGTAGCCCGCCATGAGAGTCAGACTCGGCGCGGTCTAACTCGTCCTGCTGCTGCTGGTGTTGGCGGCGCTGGAAGTACCACTGGCGATCAGTTTGGCGGGAAGGGACACCCAGCGGCTCGTGGCCGACCGGCTCGCCGACGCCACGCGGTTCGCCACGCTCGCCGAACCCGCGCTGCGCGACACCGACACGGCCGAGCTCGCGTCCGAATTGACCAGGTACGACGACGTCTATCACGTCGGCGCGGTGGTCGTCGACCAGGACGCGCACCAGGTGGTGAGCTCGCGGCCCGACCTGCGGCTCGACGACGACGCGCTGCGCCAGGCCCGGCGGGCCCTCGAGGGCCGGGAGGCGAGCGAGGACGGCACGGTCTGGCCCTGGCGCACCGATCCGCTCGTCGTGGCCGTGCCGGTCGGGCGGGGCGGCGAGGTGATCGGGGCCGTGGTGACGGTCTCGCCGGTGCGCACCAACGCCAACGGGGTCGGCAGCTCCTGGGGCATCCTGGCCGGCGGCGGGCTCGTCGTGCTCTTCGCCGGTATCGTGGCCGCCTGGTCGCTGGCCCGCTGGACGCTGCGGCCGGTGGCCGAGCTCGACTCGGCCGCCCACGAGCTCGCCGCCGGCGACCTGACCGTGCGCGTGCCGGCCGCCGACGGGCCGCCGGAGCTGCGCCGCCTGGGGACCGCGTTCAACGAGATGGCCGCGACCGTCGCCGACTCGCTGGAGCGGCAGCGCTCGTTCGTGTCGCACGCGAGCCACCAGCTGCGCAACCCGCTCACCGCGCTGCGCCTGCGGGTCGAGGACCTCGGCATCGACCTGACCGAGCCGCAGGCCATCGAGGGCCACCGGCTCGCGGTCGAGGAGACCGAGCGCCTCGGCGAGGTCCTCGACAGCCTGCTCGCGCTGGCCCGGGCCGAGCGGGGCAAGTTCGACCTGACCGACTTCGACGCCGGCGAGACGGCCTGGGCCCGGGTGCTGGCCTGGCAGCCGGTGGCCGCCAAGAAGGACATCACGCTGCGGTACGTCCGCCCACCCCGCCCGCTGCGCGCACGAGCCGTCCGCAACGCCATCGACCAGGCCCTCGACGCGCTCATCGACAACGCCGTCAAGTTCTCCGGCCCCGGGACGACGGTGACGGTGCGCCCCGGCGCCGACGACAACGGCGTGGCGCTCCACGTGATCGACAACGGGCCGGGCCTGACCGAGGAGCAGCGGGAGCAGGCCACCGAGCGCTTCTGGCGGGCGCCCGACGCGCAGAACGTCGAGGGCAGCGGCCTGGGCCTGCCGATCGTCGCCGTGCTTGTCGACGCGTCGGCCGGCCGGTTCGACCTGCTGCCGAACGAGCCCAGCGGCCTGCACGCCCGGGTGTGGTTCCCGAGGGCGCTGTAGGCCCCGTCCTACGCCTTCTGCGCGCGGTAGTACCTGATCGCGCCCGGGTGCAGGGCCAGGGGCGGCGTGGAGATCGCCGAGCGGATGTTGAGCCGGGCCGCGGCCTGGTGGGCCTTGGCCAGCTCGTCGCGGCCCTCGAAGAGCAGCCTGGTCACGCCGTACGCGAGCGGCTCACTCATCGTCATCCGCACCACGAGGTAGTTGGCGATGCCGATGGCCACGGTCGCGGTGATGCCCGTGTACGTCGAGGCCGGCACCACCCGCTCCGCGTAGTAGTCGCCCCACTGCGAGCGCAGCGCCTTCACCGGGTCGGCCAGGTTGAGCAGCCGGATCGGGAACTCGCGGGCCAGGTCGGCGATGGCCGAGACCGGCAGGCCGCCGGAGAAGAAGAACGCCTCGACGTCGCCGTTGCGCAGGCCCCGCACGGAGTCGTCGAGGCCGTACTGCGCCTCGTGGACCTCGATGCCGGACACGCTCAGCACCCGGCGGGCGGTGATCGCGGTGCCCGAGCCGACGCCGCCGATCGAGACCCGGCGGCCCTGGAGGTCGTGCAGCTGGGCGATCGGACCCTGGGCGGCGACGACGACGTGGATGTGGTCGTCGTAGAGGCGGGCCAGGGCGGCGAGCTGGCGCGGCTGGGCCTTCTCGTGCGAGTCGGTGACGTCGGCCTGGGTGAAGGCCACGTCGGCGACGTCGTCCAGGACGTTGCGGACGTTGATCTCGGACGCGGCGGTGGTCAGCACGCTGGCGTGGACGTTCGGGAGGTACTTCTTGCACAGCTCGGCGATCGCGCTGCCGTAGCGGTAGTAGACCGCGCCCGGGCTCCCGGTCGCGATCCGCAGCTCGCCGGCGGCCTCGGCGCCGTCGGGGTCGCAGCCGGCCACGACCGCCAGGGCGGGCAGCGCCAGCAGCGTCCGGCGCCTCACGACGCCAGCCCCAGCAGCGGCCGGAGCGCGGCGATCGTCGCGTCCGCGTCCCGGTGGTGCAGGGTGGTCATGCCCAGGGCCCGGGCCGGCTTGAGGTTGCCGGGGAGATCATCGACGTACGCACACGCCGCGGGAGGCAGCCCGACGGCTTCGGCCCCGAGTGCGTAGATCTCCGGGGCCGGCTTGCGCAGGCCGACCTCGCCGGAGATCACGACGCCGTCGAAAAGCTCCACGAGCACTTCGCGGTCGTACCGGTCCACGCCCCACGAGTTCGAGATGAGCCCGGTGCGGATGCCGGCCCGGCGGGCCGAGCGCACGAACTCCAGCATCGCCGGGTCGTCGCCGGCGTCGCCCATGAGCCGCCCGATGAGCCCTTCGGGGGCGATGCCCGGCCCGAGCAGCGCCGCGAACCCGGCCTCGAACTGCGCGTCGGGCAGCGTGCCGTCCTCCAGGCCCGCGAGCAGCTCCCGCGCCGACGGATCGGCGCGGAAGAGCTCGCGGACGGTGCCGGGCGGCAGGCCCTCCCGGGCGCAGAACGCGTCGAACGACGCGAACACGTCAGAGGTCAGCACGCCGCCCCAGTCGACAAGCAACCCGCGCAGAGTCATGCCCCGAGACTAATCAACTCCTGGCCGTTTCCTCGACCAGCCCGAGCACCACTTCCCGGTGCGAGGCCCCCTTGCGCTGCCGGGTCGCCGACGTCCCGCGCGAGCGCAGGGCGTCGAGCAGGTCGATGGCGGTCTCCCACTCACCGCGCCGCTCCAGCGCGGGCCGGACGTGGCGCATCAGGGCGTCGATGCGCACACCGGCCGGCACCGCGGTGCGGGCCTGCGGGTCCACCAGGTGGCCGCCGATCCCGGAGCGGGCGGCCCGCCAGGTGGCCGCGCGCAGCAGGACCTGCGGCGCCTCCGGGAGGGGCCGGCCGGCCTCGTCCTCCTCCGCGGCGATCGTGACGAGCCCGCGGGCCAGCGCCGCGAGCAGTATCACGTCGTCGATGTCGGGGCAGGAGTCGGCCACCCGGATCTCGACAGTGGGGTACCTGGCCGACGGCCGGGCGTCGAAGTACACCATCCCGGCGTCGCTGATCACGCCGCTCTCGACGAGCGTGTCGACGACCCGGTCGAACTCCGCGGCCGTCGCCAGGTCCGGCGGCGGCCCGACGGTGGGCCAGCGCGAGGTGACGATCGTGCGGTAGGAGGCATACCCGGTGTCCTGATCCGCGAAGTACGGCGAGGACACGCTCAGGGCCAGCAGGGTCGGCAGCCAGTCGCGGATCCGGCGGGTGATCCGCACGGCCAGGTCCCGGTCCGGCACGCCGACCTGCACCTGACAGGCGGCCACCTGCTGCTCGTCGACGAGCTGGCGGTACTCCTGGGCCATACGCTCATAGCGCTCGTTCGGGTACACCCGGCTGGCCGTGCTCCCGGAGCCGGGCACGCTCCCGGCCGCCACGATCGCCAGGCCGTGCCGCGCGGACGCATCGACGAGCGACTTGCGCTTCTCCAGCAGGTCGGCCCGCAGGCTCACGAGGTCCGTCTGGACCGCGCTCGCCGTCTCGACCATCGAGCGGTGCAGCTCCGGCTCGGCGTCGGCCGTGCGCAGCACCCGGCGGGCCGCCGGTTCGAGGGCGCCCGTCTCGGCGTTGACGACGTGGAACTCCTCCTCGACGCCGATCGTGTCCCCGACGGCTACCACCGGCCGTGCACCGACTCACGGATGAGCTCGTCGTAGATCGCGGCGACGGCCGCGTGCGTCTCCGGTGACAGGGGCGCTGCGGCGGCCGCCTCGGCGTTGCCGCGGGCCTGCTCGCCGTTGCGCGCGCCGGGGATGACGGCCGAGACGGCCGGGTGGTCGATGATCCAGCGCAGCGCGAACTGGGCCATCGTCAGGTTTTCCGGCTTCAGCGCGCTGAGCCGGCGCACCGCCTCCAGCCCGGTGGTGTAGTCGACCCCGGAGAACGTCTCGCCCTGGTCGAAGGCCTCGCCATGGCGGTTGTACGTCCGGTGGTCATCGGCCCCGAAGGTCGTGTGCTCGTCATAGCGGCCGGAAAGCAGTCCGCTCGCGAGGGGCACCCGGGCGATGATCCCGACCCCGGCCTTCTCGGCCGCCGGCAGGACCTCGTCGAGCGGCTTGAGCCGCAGCATGTTGAAGATGATCTGCACGCTCGCCACGTTGGGCCGCGCGATGGCCGCGAGGGCCTCCTCGGTGGTCTCGACGCTCACGCCGTACCCCCGGAGCCGCCCTTCGGCAACCATCTCGTCGAGCACGTCGAAGACCTCGTCGTCGGCGTAGACGGCCGTCGGCGGGCAGTGCAGCTGCACCAGGTCGAGCGTGTCGACGCCCAGGTTTTCGCGGGAGCGGTCGTTCCACGCCCGGAAGTTCTCGCGGTTGTACCGCTCCGGCTCCTGCGGCACCCGCCGCCCCATCTTTGTCGCCACGGTCACCCGCGCGCCGTCGGGCAGCGACCGGACGAACTGCCCGACGATGCGCTCGCTGCGCCCGTCGCCGTAGACGTCGGCGGTGTCGATGAATGTCACGCCGTTCTCGTAGGCCGCGGCGAGCGTGGCCAGCGCCGCGTCCTCGTCGACGTTGCCCCAGTCGGCGCCGAGCTGCCATGCGCCGAGTCCGACGACGCTGACGGGGACGCCGGTGCGCCCCAGAATCCGTTCCTGCATGGGAACGACTCTAGAGCGCACCGGATCAAGCCGCCGGGTTAGAAGACCGGGGTCCCCTCACGGACGAGCTTCCAGTTCGCCACGTAGAAGTCGGCGGGGTTGATCGAGCCCTTGGCCTGGGCCCAGTCGATGAGCAGCTGGCGGATCTCCTGCTGCGCGTTGTACACCTGCGTCTTCACGATCCCGGGGAAGTTGCCGCCGCCGGAGCGCCGGTAGTTGTTCACCGCGACCACGAACTGCTCGGCGTCGCCGACCGGGGTGGCGGTGCCGGGATGGACCAGGCGGGTGATGCGCTGCCCGACCGGCTTCGAAATGTCGATGTCGTACTCGACGCCGGAGATCGCGTCGTAGTTGTAGTCCGGCACCGCAGGGTCGCTGATGTTCGCCGGGTCGACGGGCGCGCCGACGGCCAGGGTCTTGAAGTACTTGGCCGAGTACTCCAGGTAGGCCCGGACCTCCGCCCCGGAGAGCACCACGGCTTCCAGGGTGTTGTCGTAGATGTACAGCCCGGCGACGTCCTTGATCTTCACCTGCCCGGCCGGGAAGAGCGCGGTGCGGGAGAACGGCGCCGCGATCGACAGCACCGGCAGGGTCGCGTACTGCCCGCCGGCCAGCGCCGCGGCCACGGTGTCGGTCTGGACCTTGTTGATGTAGTCGAGGATCGGCGTGTCCTTGTACCGCGACTCCGCCGCCGACAGCTCCTCGGTCGAGTTGGCCACGACCTGGTTGACGTAAGTGACCGTCTTGTTGTGCTGGGCCTGGACCGCGGCCAGGACGACCGGGTCGGGCGCGTAGGCGTTGGTGTTGATGGTCGTGGCGGCCTTGGTGGTGATCGTCCAGCGGCCGTGCTCGCGGGTCAGCTGGAAGTCCATCCGGGTCACCCGCTGCCCCCACTTGGACGGCTCCGACAGCAGCACCTGGGCGCCGGTCGCGGTGTTGGTGACGAACCGCTGCGGGATGTCGTTGTGCGCGTGCCCGAACAGGATCGCGTCGATGCCCGGCACCTGCGCGGCGATGAGCGCCGACGGGTTCTCGTTGGGCAGCTCGGGGCCGTAGCTGGAGGTGCCGCTGTCCCCGCCGTGGGCCGAGATGAGCACGATGTCGGCGCCCCGCCGGCGCATCTCCGGCACGTACTTCGCGGCGGTCGCGACCATGTCGTCGAACCGCAGCCGGCCCTCGACGTTGGCCCGGTCCCAGATCGCCACGCCGGGGTTTGTCAGCCCGAGGATCCCGACGCGCAGATTCGGCGCGCCCCGGCCCAGATCGACCTTCTTGATGAGGTACGGCGTGAAGGCCGGACGGTTCGTCCGGACGTTCACCGCGTTCGCGGCCAGGGCCGGGAAGCCGAGCTGGCGGATCCAGAGGTCGAGCAGCGGCAGCCCGTAGTTGAACTCGTGGTTGCCCAGCGTCACCGCGTCGTAGCGGATCACGTTCATGGCCCGGGCCATCGGGTGCCGCTCGTGCGTGGTGGTGATCGGCTCCTGCTTGGCGTAGTACGTCGCCAGCGGGGTGCCCTGGATCGTGTCGCCCGCGTCGAGGACGAGCGTCGCCTTGCCCCGCCGCTCGGCCCGGATGCCGTTGACGACCGTCGCGACCTTGGCCAGGCCGACGTCGTTGTGGGCGCTGTCGTCGTACTCCGCGTCGCGGTAGTAGTCCCAGTTGTAGACGTTGCCGTGGGTGTCCGAGGTGCCCAGCAGGGTCAGGTCCCAGGTCCTGGGCGTGGGGTTATGCGCCTCGGCGTGCTCGGTGGCGATGAACGGCGCGGCGGCGGCCGCAGCGGCCGCGGCCAGCACTCCACGCCGGGAGAGGTTGGTCATGTCGAGCCTTCCATGGTGGGTCAGCGCGCCTCGTGGGCGCCCTCCGCACCATAACGGCTCATCAATGCACCGAGACCCTTGAGATACACCTCGCGATCGACCCTTCCGGCCAGGACGCGCTGGACGATGTACCCCTGCACGAGCCCCACCATCACCGCCGCCAGCGCCGCGGGGTCGGCCGCCGGGTCCACTTTGGCGGCGAGCACTGCCGCTTTGTCCCGGATCCGGCCGTATATGGCCCCGACGAGGTCCGCGAACGCCGGGTCGTACGCCGCCTCCCCCCAGACCTGCACGGCGATGCGCACCGGGCCGTCCTCGCCCAGGTTCCGGTCCACCTGCGCGAGCAGCTCCGCCATCACCACCGGCATGGTCGGCGGCGGCTCCTGCTCCAGCAGGTGCTCGAGCGTCCCGACGATGGTGCCGACCTTCTCCTCGGCGATGGCCCGGATGAGCTCCGCCTTGCTGGAGAAGTACCGGTAGAACGCCCCGACGGAGAGCCCGGCCTCCTTGATCACGTCCTGCATGGACGTGTGGTGAAACCCGTTGCGCACGAAACACCGCGCCGCCGCGTCGAGAATCTGCTCCCGGCGGGCGGCGAGATGGGCGGCGGACACACGGGGCACGCTGCCGATTGTAGGTTTCGCCGTTACGCGACCGTCCGGCAGTTCATCTGGGCGTCCTTGGGGACCAGGAACTGGGCCGCCTTCGCGTAGCCGTCGCCCTTGTGGATCGGGAACACGCTGAAGTACACGATGCTGCCCGCGGGCATCTTCGAGGGGTTGATGACCAGGTCGTAGCGCGAGCTCTCGTCCTCGACGACCTTCTTGACCACGAAGACCTGCCTGGTCTCCGGCAGCTCGTTGCCCTGCGGCGTGCACAGGACGTCGGCCTTGACCACGGCCGGGATGCCGGCGCCGGCGAGGGCCTTCTCCAGGGTGGCCGGGTCGAGGATCTTCCTGTAGTCCAGGGTCAGCTCGACCGACCCGTCCGCGAACCCCGCCCGAAGGTGTGCAGTGGCGCGTGACAGATGGACGCCGACGGTCGCCGCGGAGATCCCGAGCACCTCGGCCACGGTCCTGGTATCCAGGTCGAGCCAGATCCGGAGCACCACCACCTCCCGCTGCCGCCGCGGCAGTCGCCGGACGGCCGCGAGCAGTACGTGGTCGGCTCCCTCGTCGACGGGCTGGGCCCGGTCGTGCCCGTCGAGCACGACCTCCCGCCGATACCGCCGCCACCAGGAGATCCGCAGGTTCAGGGCGGTGCGCACCACCCAGGCCGCGGGCGCCGGATGCCGGCTGACCTTGGACCAGGACGCCCAGGCCCGCGCGAACCCCTCGGCGACGAGATCCTCCGCAAGCGTCAGGTCACCGGTCGTGGCGAGGACGGCCCGCAGACACTGATCCCGGCTCTGCCGGTAGAAGTCGGCGAAGGCCATCCGTTCACGTTCCACACCCGGCTCACGCATGGGCCTCCGGATCCATTTACCTGGCTCGGAGAAATATTTTGCACTGGAAGTTTCAGCCCTGACCAGCGTGGACGGTCGAGTTGAAGCGCTTCGAATTGACGGCGATCGTTCAGGTGCGCAGGGTTCGGATCGTGCGTACCCGAACCCATAGAACGAGACGACTCCTCGGTGGAGCGGTGGCGCTGGCCGCCGCCGCGGCCGGTGCGGTCGTCGCCGTCACCCTCACGGCCGGCACCGCTGACGCGGGGACCGGCACCGGCTACCTCCACACCAGCGGGAACAAGATCGTCGACTCGACCGGGGCCACCGTCCGGCTGACCGGTATCAACTGGTTTGGCATGGAGACCGACAACCACACCTTCCACGGGCTGTGGGCGGGCCGGCCGGCCACCTGGACCCAGCAGATCGACCACATGGCGCAGCTCGGGTTCAACACCATCCGGGTGCCGTACACCGGCGACTCCCTGCGCGCGGGCGCCACCGCCACGAGCGTCAACACGGACACCAACCCGGAGCTCGTCGGGCTGTCCCCGCTGCAGATCCTGGACAAGGTCGTCAACTACGCGGGCAGCAAGGGGATGCGCATCATCCTCGACCGGCACCGCCCGACGGCCGCCGGGCAGACCCCGCTCTGGTACACGGCCGCCGCGTCCGAGGCCAGTGAGATCGCCGACTGGCAGTCGCTGGCATCGCGCTACGCGAACAACCCGACGGTCATCGGCGCCGACCTGTTCAACGAGCCGCACGCCGACGGCACGGACCCGAACGGCACCGGCTCCTGCTGGGGCTGCGGCGACACCACCAAGGACTGGCGCCTGGCCGCCGAGCGCATCGGCAACGCGGTCCTGCAGACCAACTCCAACTGGCTGATCTTCGTCGAGGGTGTCAGCTGTGACGGCAACGGCGGCTCGCCGAACGTCTACGACAACATTCCCGACGACCCGATGGCGTGCGACTGGTGGGGCGGCAACCTCTCCAAGGCCGGCACGTATCCGGTGCGCCTCAACGTCGCCAACCGGCTCGTGTACTCCGCGCACGACTACGGCATCTCGGTGTACGACCGCCAGCCCTGGTTCAAGGACCCGAACTTCCCGAACAACCTTCCGGACGTCTGGGACCACTTCTGGGGCTACCTCTACAAGCAGAACATCGCGCCGGTACTGGTGGGAGAGTTCGGCAGCACCCTGCAGAACCCACTCGACACGCAGTGGCTGACCAAGCTCATGCAGTACATGGGGCAGGGTACGAACGGCATCTCGTTCACCTACTGGTCCTGGAACCCGGACTCCGGCGACACCGGCGGCATCGTCAGCGACGACTGGAACACGGTCAATCAGGCCAAGATGAACATCATCGGCCCGTACCTCAACCCGCCCGTCGGCGGCGGCGGCCCGACCTCGCAGGGCCCGACCTCACCGTCGCCGTCCCGGAGCGTCTCGACCTCCCCGTCCCCGTCGCGCAGCGCCTCCTCCTCGCCGCCACCGGCGAACGGCGCCTGCTCCGCGACCTACGAGGTGACGAGCAGCTGGCCCGGCTCGCCCGGCGGCTTCCAGACCACCGTCACCGTGAAGGCCGGCACGTCCGCCATCTCCAAGTGGACGATCAAGTGGACGTTCGCCAACGGCCAGACGATCACCCAGCTCTGGAACGGCACCCTGACCACCTCCGGCTCCGCGGTCACGGTGACGAACACGGCGTACAACGGCACGATCCCGGCCAACGGCTCGACCAGCTTCGGCTTCACCGGCACGTGGACCGGCACCAACGCCGTCCCCACGCTCACCTGCACCGCCTGACCCGAACGATCCGCACCGGGCCGGTCGACCTCGAGGTCGACCGGCCCGGTCGTTTCACGCTCGCCGGCCGCGTGCCGTCAGCGGTGGGCCGGGGCGTCTTCCAGCCCCGCCGCCCCGAGAACGTCGTCGGCCTCCACCTCGGCCACCGTCAGCGCGACCGGGCGGCGGGCCCGGGGCAGGGCCCACGCGACCACCGCGGCCGCGAGCGCGGCCAGGGCGGCGCCGATCACGAAGATGGTCACGAACTGGGCTTCGCGGGGCAGCGGTACCGGACCGGGTATCGGGTTGCGGGTCAGCATCGTGACCACGAAGGCCGTCCCCAGGGACATGCCCACCGACCGCGCGATCGAGTTCACACTGTTCGCGATGCCCGTCTCGGACGGTTCGACGTGGGCGATGAGCAGGGCGGGCAGCGCCGCGTAGCCGAAGGTGACAGCCGTGTTCACCATGAGGGCGCCCACGATGACCTCCCAGGTGGCCGAGTGCAGCACCGCGAGCAGCGCGAAGCCCAGGCCGGCCAGGACGGCCGCGATGACCAGGGTGGCCTTCGCGCCGAAGCGGGCGACCAGGCGGCCGCCCAGCGGGGCGGTGATGACGCCGCCGGCCGTGCCGGGCAGGAGGTAGACCAGGCTGGCGGCCAGGACCGTGGCGCCGAAGCCGTAGCCGGCGACCGCTGACGGGGTCTGGACCAGGGCGGAGACGGACAGGAAGACGGCGAACATCGAGAAGCCCAGGAACAGGCCGGCCGCGTTGGCCACCACGAGCGGGCGGTGGCTGAGCATCCGGGTGCTCACCAGGGGGTGGGTGACGCGGCGCTCGAAGAGGACGAAGGCGGCCAGCACGACCACCGCCAGCGCCAGCGAGCCCAGGACCCGGGGTGAGGCCCAGCCCCAGCCGTTGCCCTCCTCCAGGGGCAGGATCAGCAGGACCAGGCCGAGCCCCAGCAGCCCGGCGCCGGCCCAGTCGAGGCGGCCGGTGGCGGCTCCGGCGCGGCGGGGCAGGAGCCAGACGCCGGCCAGGCCGATCGCGGTCATGGCGGTGGCCAGCCAGAACAGCTCGTGGTAGTCGCCGCCGTTGCGCATGAGCAGGCCGGTGACGACCAGGCCGAAGCCGGCCCCGACGGAGAGCATGCCGCTCACGACGGCCATCGCGCCGGTCAGGCGCTGCGGGGTCAGCTCCTCGCGGAGCATGCCGATCGCCAGGGGGAACAGGCCGAAGCTCGCGGCCTGGGCGACCCGGCCGGCCAGGAGCAGCGGGAGGCTCGACGTGGTCGCGCCGAGGATTGAGCCGAGCAGGACGACGGCGAGGACGCCGAGCATCACCGGGCGGCGGCCGTAGAGGTCGCCGAGGCGGCCCAGCATCGGGGTGAAGACGGCGGCGGCGAGCAGGTTGGCCGTCACGACCCAACTGGCCGCACTGGTGGAGACGCCCAGGTCGGCCTGGATGTCGGCGACGACCGGGACGACGAGGGTCTGCAGCGCCGACACGAGCAGCACCACGTAGCAGGCGACGGGCAGGGCCAAGCGGGTTCTGAGGCTCACCCGACCGAACGTAGACGCGTCGCCGAGGATTTTCAACACTGTGTCGAAAATAAGTGATGGCGTGTAAAGTCACAGCCGTGCCAGCCATCAAGAGCCGCCGCGCGCCGACGAAAGGCGATCAGCGGGAGCAGGCCCTCGTCGAGGCGGCCCGGGACGTGTTCCGGGAGAAGTCGATAAGCCAGGTGACGATCGACGACCTGGCCGGGGCGGCGGGCATCGCCCGCTCGGGGTTTTACTTCTACTTCGAGTCGAAGCAGGCCCTGCTGGCCGCGCTCGTCGACCAGCGGCTGGCCGAGGCCGACCTGGAGATGGCCGAGTGGCTCGCCTCCGACGGGCTGAACCGCGCGGCGCTGCGGCGCGGGCTGGCGGCCGGGCTCGCCCGGTGGAAGGTCGACGGGCGCTGGCTGCGCGAGGCGTTCATCACGCCCGACCCCGGGCCCGAGGTGATGCACGTGCGTGACCGGCTGGTCGACGAGGGCTGCACGCTGTTCAGCACGCGCATCGAGCGGGACGCGCGGGCCGGGCTGACCGTCGGCGGGCCGCCCGACCTGCTGGCCAAGATGGCCGTCCACCTGCGCAGCATCACGTTCGCCGACGTGTACGCCAACCCGGGCGCCTACGACGAGGACGAGCTACTCGACACCCTCACCGACGCCATCCTGCGCCTGGTCTACGGCCCCGTCCCCGACGGGGTCACGCAGAAGACCCCCGCCGACGCCGGGCAGTAGCGCGAACTTCCGCTCCAGCCCGTCGACAAGCGCGTCGAGCCCCAGCTCGAAGGCGCCGTCGTCGACCTGGGTGTGCCGGCCGGCCAGGCGGTGGGCGTCGCGCAGGTGCGGGTAGTCGGCGGCATACAGGGACGGGTCGTCGACGAAGCCCAGCGCGAACGACCCGAGCGCCGAGCCCGCCACGAAGTACCGCATCGCCGCCCCGATCCGCGTGGCGTGCGTCGGCGGCCAGCCCGCGTCGACGAGCGCGCCGTACACCGCATCGGCCAGCCGCAGCGAGGCCGGGCGCCGGGCCGGGCCACGGGCCAGGAACGGCACGACGTTCGGGTGGGCCCGGAACGCCGACCGGTACGCGCGCGCCCACGACCGCAGCGCCGAAGGCCACGGGTCGCGGCCGAGCATCGACAGGTCCACTCCGGCCACGATCGCGTCGCCGACGGCGTCGACGATCTCCTCCTTGGTCGCGAAGTGGTTGTACAGGGACGGCGCCTGCACCCCCAGTTCGCGGGCCAGCCGCCGGGTCGACAGCGCGTCCAGACCGTCCGCGTCCACGATCGCGGTGGCGACCTCGACGATGCGGTCGCGGTTCAGCAGTGGCGTTCGGGGACGGACCATGAGTACGATCCTAGAAACTAACAGCGTTAGTTAAGGAATCGGGATGGATCTGAGCCTCAGCGAGGAGCAACTGGCCGTGCAGCGGCTGGCCGCGGAGTTCACGGATCGGGAGATCGCGCCCCACGCGGCCGCCTGGGACCGGGCCGAGCAGGTGGATCTGCGGGTGGTCAAGAAGATGGCCGATCTCGGCATGTTCGGCATCACCATCCCGGAGGAGTACGGCGGTAGCGGTGGCGACCACCTGACCTACTGCCTGCTCCTGGAGGAGCTGGGCCGGGGCGACTCGTCGGTCCGCGGCATCGTGTCGGTGTCCCTGGGCCTGGTGGCCAAGAGTATCGCCACCTACGGCACGGAGCAGCAGAAATCCGAGCTCCTGCCGCGCCTGTGCGCGGCCGAGGACCTAGCCTGCTTCGCGCTGACGGAGCCCGACACCGGCTCCGACGCCGGATCGCTGGCCACCAGGGCGACGAAGGTCGACGGCGGCTGGCGGATCGACGGCGCGAAGATGTTCATCACGAACGGCACCTGGGCCAAGGTCGCGCTCGTGTTCGCGCGCACCGGCGGACCGGGGCCGAAGGGCGTCTCCGCGTTCCTGGTGCCGATGCCGTCCGACGGGCTGCAGGTCACCGAGATCCACGGCAAGCTCGGCCTGCGCGGCCAGGCGACGGCGATGCTGAGCTTCGACGACGTCGAGGTGCCGCCGACCGCGCTGCTCGGCGCGGAGGGCCAGGGGTTCAAGATCTCGATGGCCGCGCTGGCCAAGGGGCGGATGTCGCTGGCCGCCGGCTGCGTCGGGATCATCCAGGGCTGCCTGGACGCCGCGACCGGCTACGCCACCCAGCGCGAGCAGTTCGGCCGGAAGATCGCCGGGTTCCAGCTCGTGCAGCAGCTCATCGCCGACATCGCGGTCGAGGCGGACGCGGCCCGGCTGCTCACCTGGCGCGTCGCCGACCTGATCGACCGGGGCCAGGAGTTCGCCACGGCGTCGAGCACGGCCAAGCTGTTCGCGAGCGAGGCGGCGGTGCGCGCGGCCAACGCGGCGCTGCAGGTGTTCGGCGGCTACGGGTACATCGACGAGTACCCCGTCGGCAAGTATCTCCGCGACGCCCGGGTCACTACCGTGTACGAGGGCACCAGCCAGATCCAGAAGCTCATCATCGGCCGCGCTCTCACTGGCGTGAGCGCGTTCGCGTAAGGGGCGACACCACCGTGATCGACGTCATCAATCCCGCCACCGAGCAGGTCATCGGCTCCGTTGCGGCCGGCTCCCCGGACACCGTCTCCGGTGCCGTCGCCGCCGCCCGCGCCGCCCAGCCCGCCTGGGCCGCGCTCCCCCGCACCGAGCGCGCGGCCCGGCTGCGGGCGCTCCAGGAGGGCCTGGCCGCGGCCGCGCCCGAGCTCGCCGAACTCATCAGCGCCGAGATGGGGGCGCCGCTGCCGGTGGCCCGCAAGGTGCAGGTCGGCCTGCCCCTGGCCACGCTCCAGTCGATGGTCGAACTGCTCGACAATCCCGAAGTACCGGAGACGATCGGCAATTCGCGGGTGTACCGCGAGCCGGTGGGCGTCGTCGCGGCGATCACGCCCTGGAACTACCCCCTGCACCAGACGGTGGCCAAGGTGGCGCCCGCGCTCGCGGCCGGCAACACCGTCGTGCACAAGCCCAGCGAGGTCGCCCCGCTGTCGGCCAACCGCCTGGCCGAGCTCGTGCGGGCGGCGGGCATCCCGGACGGCGTCTACAACGTGGTCCACGGCTACGGCGATCCGACAGGCGCGGCCCTGGCCGGGCACCCGGGCATCGACCTGGTCTCGTTCACCGGCTCCACCGCCGCCGGGCGGAAGGTCGCCGCGCTGGCCGCCGCGAACGTCACCCGGGTCGCGCTCGAGCTGGGCGGCAAGTCGGCGAACGTCATCCTGGACGACGCCGACCTGGCCGCCGCCGTGAAGGTCGGCGTGGCCAACTGCTTCCTCAACTCCGGCCAGACCTGCACCGCCTGGACCCGCATGCTGGTGCCCGAGTCCCGCCACGACGAGGCGGTCGAGCTGGCCGCGGCGGCCGCGGCGAAGTACACCGTCGGCGACCCCTCCGACCCGGCCACCCGCCTGGGCCCGCTCGCGTCGGCGGCGCAGCGGGATCGGGTGCTCGGGTACATCGAGCGCGGCAAGCGCGACGGCGCGACAGTCGCCTTCGGCGGGGGCGAGGTCCCGGCCGTGGGCTACTACGTGGCCCCGGTGGTCTTCGCGGGCGTCGACCCCGAGTCGGTGATCGCCCAGGAGGAGATCTTCGGGCCCGTGCTGTCGATCATCCGGTACCGCGACGAGGCCGACGCCGTCCGCATCGCCAACGCCACCCGCTACGGCCTGGCCGGCGCCGTCTGGTCGGCCGACCGCGACCGGGCCCTGGCCGTCGCCCGCCGGATGCGCACCGGCCAGGTCGACATCAACGGCGGCTCGTTCAACCCGCTCGCCCCGTTCGGCGGCATCGGCGACTCCGGCTACGGCCGCGAGCTCGGCCCGCACGGCTACGACGAGTTCACCGCGGTGAAGGCCGTGCAGCTGTGAACCCCTCCGGTGAAGGCTGTCGGACCGTGCAACCTTCGGTGCAGGCGGTTCATCAATGACCAGGGCGGCGGTCCTGCGCGCGGTCGACGGCCCCGTCGCCGTCGAGGAGATCGAACTCAACCCGACCGGGCCGGGCCAGGTGCGGGTGCGCCTGGCCGCGGCCGGCGTCTGCCACTCGGACCTGTCGCTGGCCAACGGCACACTGCGCCAGCCCTTCCCGGCCGTGCTCGGCCACGAGGGCGCCGGCGTCGTCATCGAGGTCGGCGCGGGCGTCGCCGACCTCAGCGCCGGCGACCACGTGGTGCTGAACTGGTCGCCGCCGTGCCGGGCCTGCTGGTACTGCGAGCACGGCGAGCCGTATCTGTGCGTCCACGCGGACGACGCCCGCAGCGTGCCGTTCGCCCGGACGGGCGAGAACGAGCTCGTCTACGCCGGTCTGGGCGTCGGCGGGTTCGCGGCCGAGACGGTCATCGGCGCGCACGCCTGCATCCCGGTCCCCCAGGACCTGCCCCTGGAGGAGGCGGCCCTGCTCGGCTGCGCGGTGCTCACCGGCGTCGGCGCGGTCACGAACGCGGCGAAGGTGCAGCCGGGGCAGACGGTCGTCGTGGTCGGCCTCGGCGGCGTCGGCCTCGCCGCGATCCAGGGCGCCCGGCTGGCCGGTGCGTCGGCGATCATCGCGGTCGACCCCGCCCCGGCCAAGGAGGAGCTGGCCCTGTCCCTGGGCGCCACCCACTACCTGGCCCCGCACGCCGGGCTGGGCAAGCAGATCCGGGCCCTGACCGGCGGCCTCGGCGCCGACCACGCGATCGAGTGCGTCGGGCGGGGCGAGACGATCCGGGCCGCCTGGTCCGCGACCCGCCGCGGCGGCACCGCCACCGTCGTCGGCCTCGGCTCGGCCCAGGACCCGGTCCAGTTCAACGCGCTCGAGGTCGCGTTCTTCGCCCGCACCATCATCGGCTGCATGTACGGCAGCACCGACCCGGCCGTCGACGTGCCGATCCTGCTCGAGCACTACCGGGCCGGCCGGCTCAACCTGGCCGCGCTGGTCTCCGACGAGGTCGACCTGCACGGCGTCGGTGCGGCGTTCAGCCGGATGCGGGCCGGGCAGGGTGCGCGGACGCTCATCCGGTTCTAGCCGTCGTCGCGAGGATGACCCGGGCGACGGCGTCCGGGTCATCGCTCATCGGCACGTGCCCGCAGCCGCGCAGCACGACGTGGCCGGCCGTGGCGAGCGCCGCGCGGGCCCGCTCGGCCTGGACCGGCAGCAGGATCCGATCGTGCTCGCCCCACGCGATGGTCACCGGCACCGCCGGGGCGCCGGTGAACGCATAGGTGGAGCCGTGCCGGGCCACCGCCGTGAAGCCCCGCCCGCCGCGCAGGGCGAGGGTGTCGGCCAGCGCGCGCTCCGGCGTGAGCACGGACGGGTCGGTGACGAGCGTGCCGAAGGAGAACCGGCGCCCGAACGCGGTGCGGTAGAACACCCGCAGCACCGGCGCCGGGGTGAACGCGCCGAACCGGAGGCTCCGCAGGATCCGCAGGGCCCGCTGCGCCTCCGCCGGGGTCGCGAAGCCGGCCGGGGACAGGGCGGTCACCGAGCGGGCCCGGCCGGCCGCCGCCAGCTCCAGGGCGATCGCGCCGCCGAGGCTGTTGCCGGCCACGTGGGGGCGGTCGAGGCCGAGCTCCGAGAAGAACGCCTGCAGGCTCGCCACCGCCGTCGGCATGCCGAGATTGCTCGCCGGCGCGGGCGTGCGGCCGAAGCCGGGCAGGTCGAGCGCGATCACGTCGTGGTGCTCGGCGAGCCGGGCGATGACCGGCTCCCAGGCCCGCCAGTGGTGGCCGATGCCGTGGATGAGCACGAGGGGCTCGCCGTGGCCGTGGCGTACGTAGTGGACGGTCATGCGTAGTTGCCCCGGTCGAAGCGGCGCATCCTGAGCCGGTACGCCCACGTGGAGCCGGGCCACAGCGTCGAGTTGCGGCCGGTGGCGTCGATGTACCAGCTCCGGCACCCGGTCGCCCACACCGTGCGGGCCATCCGCCGGTCCAGGTCCGCGACGAAGCGGGCCTGCGCCTCCGGGCGCGGTTCGAGGGGCCGGTCCAGATGCCTGAGCGCCTTGAGGAGGTACCGCAGCTGCGACTCGATCATCAGGACGACCGAGTTGTGGCCGAGGCCGGTGTTGGGGCCGAGCAGGAGGAACAGGTTGGGGAAGCCGGCCACGGTGGTGCCGCGGAACGCCTGCGGGCTGCCCTGCCAGTGCTCGGCCAGGCTGCGGCCGTCGCGGCCCCGGATCCGCTCGGCGATCGGCAGGTCGGTGACCCGGAAGCCGGTGCTGAAGACGATGACGTCGGCCGGGTGCTCGGTGCCGTCACGGGTGACCACGGCGTGCGGGCGGACCTCGGCGATCGGCTCGGTGACGACGTCGACGTTGTCCCGCGCCAGCGCCGGGTAGTAGTCGTCGGACTTGAGCACGCGCTTGCAGCCCATCCGGTAGTCCGGGGTGAGCTTCGCCCGCAGCCGCGGATCGCTGACGCTGCGGTGCAGGTTGGCCCGGGCCGCCTTCTCCGCGAACCGCATGACCGCCGGGCGCAGGAAAGCGATCACCGTGGCCTCGATCTGCCAGTACACGAGCGCGCGCACGCAGCGCTGAAGACCGGGGACGCGGCGATACAGCGCGCGCTCCCACGACTTGAGCGGCCGCTCCCCGCGCGGCATCACCCAGGCCGGGGTCCGCTGGAACAGCGTGACGCGCCCGGCCGTGGGCTGGATCGCCGGCACGATCTGCACCGCCGACGCCCCGGTCCCGACGACGGCGACCCGGCGCCCGGCCAGGTCGGCCTCGTGGTTCCAGCGGGCCGAGTGGAACGCTTCGCCGCGGAACGTCTCCAGCCCCGGCAGCTTCGGGATCACCGGCTCGTTCAGCGGGCCGCCGGCGGCGACGAGGACCTCGGCCGTCCACTGCCCCTGGGAGGTCGTGATGCGCCAGCGCGACCCGGCCTCGTCCCAGTCGGCCTGCTGGACCTCCGCGCCGAACCGGATCGCCGGGAGCACCCCGAACCGCTGCGCGCACGTGCGCAGGTAGGCCCAGATCTCGGCCTGCGGTGAGTAGGTGCTCGTCCAGTCCGGGTTGAGGGCGAACGAGAAGGAGTACACCTGGGAAGGCACGTCACACGCGCAGCCGGGATAGCTGTTCTCCCGCCAGGTGCCGCCGAGATCGCCGGCGCGTTCGAAGACGACGAAGTCGTCGTGTCCGCGCTGTTTGAGCCGGATGGCCGCGCCCAGTCCGCCGAACCCGGCGCCGATGATCGCAATGCGCACGTGCACTGGCAACCCCCTGGTACCACTTGGTACCACCGGACGTTACCACCGGGTAGGGCGCGGCAAAAGGGGGCCCGCCCCCGCACGGGCGAGCCCCCATCTTGCAATCTCCCCTGGTTGGCTACATGCCGAGGAGACGATCCAGGTAGTCGCGGTAGCCACGCACGGCCGCGCGCAGCCGCTCGGTGTCGTCGCCCGGCTCGTTCTGCCAGTTGGCCAGCTGGGCCCGCTGCGCCTGCAGGGCGTTGGTGATGGTGTCGAGCGCCTCGCCGACCAGCTGGTCGGCCTCGCCGGCGACGGCCCGGGGGTCGTCGATGAAGCGCAGTTGCAGCTCCCGCCACCGCTCGCGCAGCCCGTCGACGGCACCGTCGGTCCAGACGGCCCCGACGGCTGTCACGTCGACCGAGCCGGGCGTCGAGTCGACGACCGCCGGGGTCTCGGCCTCGGTCTCGGCCACCGGAGTCTCGGTCTCGGCCACCGGCTCGAGGTCGGTGTCGGACGGCACCGCGGCGTCGGGCTCGAGGTCGGTCTCGGTGGCGTGCTCCGCCTTCCACGCGCGGTCCTCGCGGGCCTCGGCCGCGGCGACCTGGTCCTCGGCGACATCGGCGTCGTCCAGGCGGTCGCCGGTCTCGTCCGACGCCTCGACGTCGCGGACCTCGTTCTCGCGCACGGCGTTGTCGTAGGCGGCGTCCACCTCGTCCGATTCGACGGGCCGGGTGTCGGCGTCGCCGTACTGGGTGTCGTCGGCGTACTGCGTGTCGTGGGCGTCGAGGGTGTCGTGGGTGTGGACGGTGCCGTCGGCGTCCTGGTCCTCGCGGGCCAGGGCCTCCTCGCGGTCCACCACCTCGACGTCGTCGCGGTCGGCCGCGTCAGGGTCCACCGAGCCGGACGCGTAGGTCGAGGCCGGGTAGGTCTCGTCCCGGACCTCGTCGCCGCGCTCGTCGTCGCTGCGGTGGTCGTGGTCGTCGTGGCTGCCGTCGCGCTGGTGACCGATCACGGGAACGTAGGTCTCGTGCTGCTCCTGCTGAGTCATCGCAGAGTTCCCTTCCCCCGGCCCTACGACCGGCTCGTGGTGTCGTGCGAAACGTCGCCATTGCGCTGGCGGGGAACGTCGGCCACGTCGTCGTCGGCGGCGGCCCGGTGCAGCTGCGCGCGGTGGCGCTCGGCCGGGTCGTCGAAGCCGGTGACGTGCTCGGCGTCGGCCTCGGCGGCCACCGCGGCGGCCTCGGCGTGGTCGTCACGGTCGGAGGGGCGGCCGTGCACCGAGGGGGTGACGTCCGCGGTGCCGAGCAGCTCGGAGAAGAGCGTGCGGTAGTGCACCACGGCCTGGCGCAGCTGCTCGGTGCTGGCCTCGCCGCGGTCGGAGAGCTGCGAGATCTCGTGGGCCTCGCGCAGGTGGCCGACGGTGTTGGCGTGCTCGACGGAGAGGTGGGCGATGCTTTCCTCGTGGTCGCCGGTGGGGTACCCGCGCTCGGCGGCCACCTGGCTCACGAGGGCGTCGGCGTCGCGTACGGCGCCGGCCGGGTCGTCGAGGAATCGGGCCTGGATCTCTTCCCACTGGGTGGTGTATCGGGCCCGCGACTCCGCAGAAAGCTCTTTGATCTCGAGCTGGGCGTGGCGGCGTTCGCGCTCACGGAGCTCGCGTTCGGCAGCGAGGCGGCTGTCCCCCTCGGCTACGGCCCGGTCGTACTCGGGGCCGAACCGGGTCTGCAGGGCCCGCCGCCGGGTGACGAACCAGATGCCGTAGCCGAGCGCGGCGATCACGATCAGCACGATGACCGTGATCAAAACTTGGGTGGCTGTCATGGCGGTCCTCCTTCGATGGAGGTATGCCCCTCGGACCGCCCTGCTCAAACGGAGTTCATGCACCGACCAGATGGTTGAGGAAGTCGCGGTACCCGTGCACCGCCGCCCGCAGCTGCTCGGTGTCGTCCCGCCCGGAGGCGCGCCAGGTGCTGAGCTGGTCCTTGCGCGCGTTGAGCGAGGCCGTCACCCCGGCCAGGGCGTCGTCGACGAGCCGCTCCGCCTCGCCGGCCGCGGACTGCGGGTCGTCGACGAACCGCAGCTGGAGGTCCTGCCACCGGGTCCGCACCTCGTAGGCGTGCGCCTCGCTCGTCATGCCCGTCATGCCCGTCATACCGGCCATGCCGGTTGTACCCGTCATGCCGGTTGGGCCCGCCATACCGGGCATGCCGGTCATGCCCATGGCGGGCATCGCCGACATCGGGGCCGCGGGCGTCGGCGCTCGCGGGGCGGCCGGCGCCGCGGCCGGAGCGACGGGCGCGGCGGTGGCCGGGGCCGCAGGCGTGGGCGTGGGTGCCGGCGCGGGCGTCTCGGCCTCCAGCTCCTCCTCGTCCTCCCGGCCCCCGCGCAGCAGGATCCAGCCGCCCACGGCCAGGGCCACAACCACCAGGCCGATCGTGATCGTCGTCGAGTTCATGGGGTACCCCTCACAAGGCGAGGATGCGGTCGAGGAACTCGCGGTAGTCGCGCAGCGAGGCGCGCAGGTTCTCGGTGTCCAGTCCACGGGCGGCCCGCTGCTGGTGCAGCTGGCCCCGGCGCGCGTCGAGCGAGGCGGTCAGCGAGACCACCGCGTCCTGCACGAGCCGCTCCGCCTCACCGGCGACCAGGTGCGGGTCGTCGATGAAGCGCAGCTGCAGCTCCTGCCACCGCGCCTTGATCCGCTGCCGGTCGGCGTCGTTCCACAGCGCGGCCAGGGACACCGCCGAGCCGCCGACCGGCCGGTACGCCGAACCGTTGACCGGGGCCGAGCTCACCGCCGGCGCCGGTGGACTCTCCACCGGCACCCGGTCCGGCTCGTCCTCCTCGACCTGCGGCGCCAGTTCGTCGCCTTCAGGTTGCATGCGCGCGTTCCTCTCATCGGGAGCAGCCGCGATACCCCCGCCCATCCGGACAAAAGCCACCCGCCTGGGTGACCCGCGAGCCGGCCGGCGTGACCGCGGCCACGCTTGCGGCCTTTCGCAAGCCGTCCGCAAGTGCCCGCCAAGTCCTTGACGGCAGAGTGCGGAGCATGACGAACTCGAGCAAGTCCTGGGCCGGTCCCACGTTCAGCATCCAGACCTTCGCCGCCGCCTCAGCCCCGCACTTGTACCAGCGCAAAAGCGCCGCTGGTACGCCATGACGCCGGCAGACTCCGCTCGGCGCCCGCGGCCAGGCCGGTGACCACGTCCGACTTCACCGTCCGCAGCGCCGCGACCGGCCCCGGGAAGTAGCCGCTGACCTCCGCGAACGGGGTGCTCGACGGCCACATCCGATCCCCGACCAGGCGGCGGTAGTTGAGATCCCCCTTGAGGATCGTCAGCTCCGCCGCCGCGAACCGGCCCGCCAGCTCCGGCGCCGCGTCGTGAAACGTCAGCGGTGCGCAGTAGAAGCTGTGGGAGTACAACTGCAGAGTCCCTTGCCGCAGGGCGGCGGTCAGCCGACCACCGATCGGGCTCCCGGCCGGGAAGCGCCGCAGCTCGTCCAGCACGTCGGCGGTGAGGGCGTCGGACACGAAGTACGGTGCCGGCTTGACGTGCAGCTCCACCCGCGCCGCCCGCCCGGTCCGCAGCAGGAAGTCGATGAGCACGAGGTCGGGCAGCAGCTCCCGCCCCGCGTTGTCGGCCACGACGATCACCGTCCCGCCGCCGGCCAGCTCCCACATCCGCTTGCCGTCGTCCACGAGCAGCTCGTCCACCTGCTCGACATGCCCGGCCACCAGCTTGAACCCGAGATCGGCCCGGTTACCCCACACCGCCGCCCGCACCAGCGCGACCTCCTGCTCCGCCTCCGGCAGCCCCTCCAGCGCCGCGAGCGCCTCCAACTCCTGCGGGGTCGGCGCATCGGACGCCTTCTGCGGCCCGAACGGATCGATCCCCCGCCAGGCCCCCGCCCCGTAGTACCCCACCGCCTCCAGCAACCGCCGGTAGAAGAAGTTCTCGGCGAACAGGAACGGCACGTCGAACCACGACTGCCCCCAGAACCCGGCCCCCCACGCCGCCCAGGCCGCGGCATCGTGCGCATCGGCCCGCAAGGGCTCGACCCGCACCTCCTGCACGAGCAACTGCAGCTCCGTCCGTACCTCCGGAGGGTACGGATGCGCCCGGAGCACCCGTTCCACAATGGCCGGATGCCTGTCCCGCAGCACCGAATGCGGGAACGAGGCGGGGTCACTGCTCATGATCACGGGTGGCTCGACGCGCATGGGGGCAGTATCGCCCGTAAACTCGAACCATGTCGGAGGAGTTGTTCTACGCAATCCTCGTGATCGGTGGCATCCTGCTGATCGCCCTGCTGGTCGTGGCGATCGTCCTGGCCGTGCGAGTCTGGAAGACCGGCAAGTATCTCCAAGCCATGGGCATGGGCGGCCGCTGGGTCTTCTGGGGCGCCATCATCTACACCATCTTCCCCATCGACCTCCTCCCCGACCCGATCTACCTGGACGACGTGGGCGTCCTGGGCGGCGCCCTGATCTACCTGAGCCGGCTGGCCATGAAGGCCCGCCAGAACCACCAGGCCCAGCCCGGCCCCGCTCCCCAGCCGCAGCGCCCACCCCAGATCCGCCGCTGACCACCGCGACCCGTCCGCGATCTCCGGCGGGAGCCGATCCGGATCGCCGCACCGGCGGCGCGCGGGGCCGACCTGCTCCGCGCTTTCCTGCGATGATCAGGGCATGCATGTCGTACCCGTCCCCGCCCACCTCGCCCCGGCGCCCGGCGTCACATTCGTGCTGGCCCCGGACGCGGCGATCCGGTCCGATGCGGCAGGCGTCGGCGCCTACACGGCCGCGGCGCTGGGGCTCTCCCTCGTCGCCGACCACCCCGCGCCGGCCGTCGCCCTGCTGCTGACGGACCGGGTGGACGGCGACGAGGCGTACGAGCTCGAGGTCGCCGCGGACGGCATCGCCATCCGGGCCCGAACCGACGCCGGGCTCTTCTACGGCGTGCAGACGCTGCTGCAGCTGACGCCGGCCGGCGAGCCGCGGGCGGTGGCCGGTGTGCGGATCGTGGATGCGCCGCGATTCGCGTATCGGGGCGCGATGCTCGACGTGGCCCGGCACTTCTTCGGGGTCGAGGTCGTTCTTCGGTTCATCGATGAGATCTCGCGGTACAAAATCAATGTCCTGCACCTGCACTTGACCGACGACCAGGGCTGGCGAATCGCCATCGGCACACGGCCGGAGCTGGCCCGGGTCGGCGGGGCCGCGCAGGTCGGCACCGGCGCCGGTGGGTGCTTCTCGCAGGACGAGTACGCGCGGATCGTGGCCCATGCCGCCGCCCGCCACGTGACGATCGTGCCCGAGATCGACATGCCGGGGCACACCAATGCGGCGCTCGTGTCGTATCCCGAGCTCACCGTGGACGGTGTCGCGCCGGCTGTGTACACGGGTGTCGACGTCGGGTTCAGCACGTTCGCGGTGCACCGGGAGGCGACATACGAATTCGTGCGCGATGTGGTCGCCGAGGTCGCGGTGCTGACCCCGGGCCCCTATCTGCACATCGGCGGCGACGAGGCGCAGAGCACGCCGACCGAGGACTACCTGACCTTCATGCGGCGGGTGCAGCCGATCGTCGCCGCGGCCGGGAAGACAGTCGTCGGATGGCACCAGATCGGCGCCGCGGAGCGCATCGCCGGGCGGATCGTGCAGTACTGGGGCCGCGGTCCCGAACTGGACGAGGATACGCACGCGGCACTGGCCCAGGGCGACCGGTTCGTGCTTTCTCCGGCGGACCGGGTGTACCTCGACATGAAGTACGCCGAGGACACCCCGATCGGGCACGACTGGGCCGGCTACATCACCACGCGGACGGCCTACGCATGGGACCCGGGCACCCTGCTGCCGGCCGGCGCCGACGTCGTCGGCATCGAGGCTCCACTGTGGACCGAGTTCGTCACGACCGCGGCCGACATCGATCTGCTGGTCTTCCCGCGGCTGGCCGCGGTGGCCGAGGTCGCCTGGTCACCGCAGGAGGCTCGGGATTGGCAGTCGTTCCGTGACCGGCTGGCCGCACATGGTCCACAGTGGACGGAACGGGGCGTGCGGTTCCACCCCGACCCGGAGATCCCCTGGGCCTAGGCCGGTTTTCTGGCCACCAGGACATCGCGGAGAATGGCCTGGTCGACGCGGTGCTTGAACCACTGGAACGGCTCCTCGTCGACCACCTCCAGCCCGGCCTCCGCCAGCAGGCCGGCCGTGCGGTCCCGTTTGGCCACGAACGTGTTCCAGGCGATCCCCATCGCCCCGCCCGGGCGCAGCAGCCGCGCCCAGATCGGCACCGCCTCGCCCAGCAGGTCCTCGGGGCTGCGCACGAGCCCCTTTCCGGCCGTCCGGCTGCCGTGCTGCACCCCGTACGGCGCGTCGGTGACGATGAGGTCGAACGTGCCGTCCTTGAAGAACTCCCGCGACCGCAGCGTGTCGGCGTTCACCACGTCGAGCAGCTGCGTGGCGCCCGCCTTGTAGTCGTCGCGGTCGGCCGCGAGCTCGATGCGCAGCCGCTTCGCCACGACCTGCCGCTCGCGGCGCACCGGCCCGAACTCGGCCTTGTGCTTGACCCGCTTCCGCTTGAGCCAGGTCTGGATGAACGCCGCGTAAGCCTCGAAATCCTTCTGGTCCCGGTCCACCCCGGCGGCGTCGAACCCGTACATCAACGCCTGATTCAGCGTCGTGCCCCGCCCGCACAGCGGATCGAGCACCCGGAACCGCCGCTCGAGGAACTCCCCGGCGAACGCGGACCCGAGCAGCGTGACGTTGAGGAGCAGCTTCGTGAACTGCTCATTGGTCTTTCCCTGGTACTTCTGGATAGTGATGAGATCGTCGTCGAAGCGATCGAGCCTCGTCACGTCGGCGGGCCGCAGCATGTCCCCGACGACCTCGAACAGCGCGTAAACCGACGACAGGTTCCCGAGCACCGCCGCGTCCCGCGCGGTGACCTCGTCCGCCTCGAACGTCACGTACGGCACCCCGCCGATGACCCGCGTCCCCACCTCCCCGAGCCGCCCCCCGAGCACCCCCCGGTCAAAGGCGAGCAACTCGGCCCGCGTGAGGTCAACGGACGCGTCGGCGTACACCCGATTCGCGGACGGCAGGATGAGCAGCGCATACAGGGCCATAGACCCCCTACCCTACCGACACGTCAGGTACCCGCTCGCACTCCCCACCCCCGGTGTTGTAGAGTTCGTCGAGCAGGGGCGATTGGCGCAGCGGGAGCGCGCTTCGTTCACACCGAAGAGGTCACTGGTTCGATCCCAGTATCGCCCACCGCATAGCACCAGTTCAGAGGCCAGATCCCGAAGTTCAGGGAGCTGGCATCTCGCGTATTTGGCTGACCGCGCCCTCGCCGACGGCTGGCCGGAAATCCGCGCGGTCGCGAACAAGGCGTGCCTCGTCCGGGCCGCGGCGAGCGCCCCGGTGCTGCAACATCACCGCACCGGGCCGATCAGCGGCCCGACACCGGCTGCCGGGTGACCCGGCAGCGACAGTTCACGAATCGCCGCTGCGGGGCGGGGCGGGCGTCGAGGGCAGCCATACGTGGAAGAGCGCGCCGCCACCGGGGCGTTCATCGGCGCTGACGCCGCCACCGTGGTCGTGCACAACCTGCGCGACGATGGCGAGACCGAGCCCGGATCCAGGGGTGGCGGTCGCGGTGCTGCCGCGGTGGAACCGGTCGAACACCCGGCCGCGTTCGGCCGGATCGATTCCGGGTCCGTGGTCGGCGACGGTGACCTCGGCGCGCCGGCCGGACGCTTCCCCGGTGGTGGTGACGCGGACGTGGACCGGACCGCCGGGTGGCCCGAACTTGACGGCGTTGTCGAGCAGGTTGAGCACCATCCGTTCCAGCGCGGCGGGGCGGCCGTACACCGGTGTGGGGGTGGCGGTGAGCTCGAAGCGGGCGTCGGGGGTACGGGCCCGGGCCCGTTCGACGGTGGCGGCCGCCAGGTCGGCAAGATCGAGGTCGGTTGCGGGGTCCTCGGCGGCGTCGGCGCGGGCGAGCGTGACCAGTTCGCGGACGAGGTGGTCCAGTTCGCGGCTCTGCGCGCGCAGGTCGCGCAGCAGGTTGTCGCGGTCGGCCGCCTCGAGGCGGTCGCCGGCCTTGAGCAGCAGTTCGAGGTTGGTGTGCAGGCCGGTCATCGGGGTGCGCAGCTCGTGGGCGGCGTCTTCGACGAGGCGCTGCTGGGCTTGGCGGGCGGTCTGCAGAGCCGCGAGCATCGTGTTGAACGCCTGGGCGAGGCGGGCGATCTCGTCGTCGCCGGCGGTGTCGATCGGCTGCTGCAGGTCCTGCGTCGCGGCCACTGCGGTGGCGGCGGTGGTGAGCCGGTTGATCGGGCGTAGCCCAGTGGCGGCGACGACCTGCCCGGCCAGCGCGGCCCCGGCGGCCACGAACGCGGCCAGACCGGCCATGAGCAGCCCGAAGCGGCGCAGGGTGCCGTCATCGGCGCGCAGTGACCGGCCGACCTGCACGGTGGTGCCGCCGGCGCGGCGCAGGGTGAGGACCCGGTAGCGACCATCGGGGGTGCTGACGGTGTGCCGGGCACTGCCGGCGCGGCCGGCCGCGACCGCACTATCGGCGGACGTCACCGGCAGGCCGGGCTGCCCGGCCGGACGGGAGGTGGAGCCGTCGGGCGACAACAGCTGGATGCGCAGGTCGGTGTTCGACAGTGGTGAGCTGGGCGGCAGGGCGCGCAGCAGGTCCTCGTCGAGCATTGCGACGGGGCCCTGCACGACCCGGTCCAGGTCGTGGTCGGCGGAGGTGAGCAGGCTCTGCCGCAGCGCGAGCCACGCGCCGGCGCAGACCGCGACCGCGGTGACGGCCAGGGCGAGCCCGGCGATGACCGCCAGCCGGGTCCGCAACGACCATCGCCGCACGCGCTGGCTGCCGGTCATCGGCCGGTCTCCTCGCGCAGGATGAACCCGACGCCGCGGATCGTGTGCAGCAGCCGGGGCCGGTCGCCGTCCTCGAGTTTGCGGCGCAGGTAGCCGATGTACACGTCGAGGCTTTTCGACGCGCCGTCGAGGTTGTAGCCCCAGACGAGTTCGAACAGCAGCCCGCGGGTCAGCGACCGGCCCGGCCGGGTCAGGAACACCTCCAGCAGGCTGTACTCCATCCGGGTCAGCTCGATGGCCCGGCCGGCCCGCGTGACCGTCCGGCTGGCCCGGTCCATCACCACGTCGGCGAAGCACAGCACCGCGTCGTCGCCGGCGGCCGGGTCGTCGCCGGCGGTGAGATCGCTGCGGCGCAGCAGCGCCCGGACCCGGGCGAGGAGCTCCTCCAGGGCGAAGGGTTTGACGAGGTAGTCGTCGGCTCCCGCGTCGAGGCCCGCGACCCGGTCGCCGACCGCGTCGCGGGCGGTGAGCATCAGGATCGGCAGCCGGTGCCCGCCGGTCCGCAGCCGCCGGCAGGTTTCCAGGCCATCCAGCACCGGCATCGTCACGTCCAGCACGGCGGCGTCGGGTTCCCGTTCGGCAACCGCAGCGAGGACCGCTGCGCCGTCGCCGAACAGCCGCACCTCGTAGCCCTCGAACCGCAACGCCCGGTCCAAGGCGTCACGGACCCCGGCTTCGTCGTCGGCGACGAGGATCTGCCCGCGTGGCACTGCTCAACTATCGCGCATCCCAGTGCGTCGCCACCGGCCGCCGCCGACCTGTCGGGGACGTTCTTACTCAGTTCTTACTGCGGGTTAGAGCGCCGTTGGGAGGTTTGCGCCGATGGTGTTGGCACCAGGGCCGGCACACGGCAGGCCCGATGCTCGCAGGGGGTGGGCGATGGATGCGGTGATCAGCAGTACCGGGCTGGCGAAGACGTACGGCGGGGTCCGGCGAGTCGACGGCCTGGATCTGGCCGTGCCGGCCGGGGTGGTGTCCGGGTTCGTCGGGCCGAACGGGGCGGGCAAGACCACCACGCTGCGCATGCTGCTTGGGCTGATCCGCCCGACCGAAGGCCGGGCCTGGGTCCTCGGCACGGAGATCACCAAGCCGCACGTGTACCTGCCGCAGGTCGGGGCGATGATCGAGGGCCCGGCGATGACCCCGGCGCTGTCCGGGCGAGCCAACCTGGACCTGCTCGCCGTCCTCGGCGGCCACGACCGGTCCCGCATCGGCGAGACCCTGCAGCTGGTCGGCCTGGCCCACCGCGCCGACGATCCGTTCAGATCCTATTCGCTGGGCATGAAACAGCGGCTCGGGATCGCCGCCGCCCTGCTGCCCGACCCGAAACTGCTGCTGCTTGACGAGCCGACCAACGGCCTCGATCCGGCCGGCATCGTGGAGATCCGCCAGCTGCTGCGCCGCCTCGCCGGCACCGGCATCACCGTCTTCGTCTCCTCCCATCTGCTCAGCGAGCTTGAAGCGATTTGCGACCACCTCGTCATGATCCGCGCCGGCCGGCTCGTCTTCCAGGGCCCGACAAGCGAACTCCTCGCGCGCCAGCTCCCGCGGATCCGCGCCGTCCCGGAAGACTCCGCCGACCTGCCCGTCCTGGCTCGCCTCGCCACCGACCGCGGCAATCCCGCCATCATCTCCGACGGCGCCGTCGTCGTCGACGCCCCGGCGACGTTCGCCGGTGAGCTCAACCGGGAGGCGATGCAGCACGGCATCACTCTCGTCGAACTCGCCGCCCGGCAGAACAATCTCGAAGACGCGTTCTTCGCCCTGACCGGTTCGGCCACCGGCGACACCGGCATCACGACCCTGGAGGCGGCGCGATGAACGCCCTACTGCTCGACGTCATCCGCGCGGCTCGCGCCGAATGGATGAAGCTGCGCCGGCCCGGCCTGCTCTGGGGCACCCTCGGCGCCGTCGTCGCCGTCACCGCCCTGGCCACCGCCATCGGGATCGCCACCGCCGGCGACGGCAACGCCCGCCAGGCCCCCGGCGGGCCGGCGATCGGGGTCAGCGTCGCAACCCTGCAGTCCGCGTCCGGCCTGTCCAACGGGCTGTCCTCGGCCGCGACCCTGCTCGGCGTCGTCGCCCTGTGCGTGTGTGCGGGTGCGGTGGCCGGCGAGTACGCCCAGGGCACCCTTCGCAACCTGCTCATCCGCCAGCCCCGCCGACTGCGCCTGTTCGCCGGGATCGCCCTGGCCTGCGCCGCGTTCAGCACCCTCATGGTCGCGGTGGCCACGCTCGCCAGCGTCGCCGCGTCGTTCGTCACGGCCGGTGTCACGGGCCTGGACACCAGTGCCTGGGCCACCGGTGCCGCCGCCGGGGACGTGGTGCGTGCCGCCGCGGACACGAGCATGTCGACCATCGGCTGGGCCGGCATCGGCTTCGCACTCGCCGTGGTGCTGCGGACGCCGGTCGCGGCGATCGCCGTCGGCGTCGCTTACGCGCTGCCGGTGGAGAGCATCGTCAACGCCGCCGTCGACGACGCCGACCGGTACCTGCCCGGTCAGCTCCTCGCCGCCGTCGCCGGCGGTGGCACCACCGACGTCGGCTACGGCTACGCCCTGACGGTCCTGGCCGCCTATGCCGCCGTCATCGCCGCCGGCGCCGCCGTGCTGCTGCGCCGCCGCGACGTCACCGCCTGACCACATCCGGCCTGAGCCGCCGCCTGCCCGAGGAGAGCCTCCGTGTCCAACCCCGACCAGTCCGCCGTCCGCCGCACGACCGCGGACCGGTTGCGGTTCTGGCGCTCACCGGACGGGCAGCCCGCCTGGGCCCGGCCCCTGCTGCTCGGCATCGCCGCCGTCGCCGCCGTGCTGTACGGATGGCGGATCCGTGACAGCGGCTACGCCCTGTACTACTCGATCGCGGTGAAGAGCATGTCGGTGAGCTGGCCGGCATTCTGGTACGGGGCCCTGGACCCCGGCGCCACCATCACCATCGACAAGCTCGCCGGATCGTTCCTTCCGCAGGCCCTGTCGGCCCGCATCTTCGGCTACCACGCTTGGGCGCTCACCTTGCCGCAGGTCATCGAGGGCGTCGTCGCCGTGCTGGCCATGTACCGCATCGGCCGACGCTGGGTCGGCCCCGCCGCCGGCCTGCTCGCCGCCGGCCTGTTCGGCCTGACGCCCGTGATCGCGTCCATGTTCGGCCACTCCATGGAGGACGGGCTGCTGACCATGTGCCTGGTCCTGGCCGCCGACGCCGCCACGCACGCGATCCGGCACGCCCGGCTGCGCAGCCTGCTGCTCGCCGGGGTCTGGGTCGGAGTCGGGTTCCAAGCCAAGATGTTGCAGGCCTGGATGGTCCTGCCCGCCCTCGCCCTCGCCTACCTGCTCGCCGCCCCGACCACCCTCCGCCGGCGCCTCGGACACCTGGCCGCAGCCGGTGCGGTCACCGTCGCCGTGTCGATGTCGTGGATCGCGCTCTACACCGTCACCCCGGCCGCAGACCGGCCGTACGTCGACGGCAGCACCACCAACAGCGCCGCCGCGATGGTCTTCGGCTACAACGGCACCGACCGGTTCGGGCTGCACTGGCCCGGCGCCATGACCCCCATGACCGCCGGCGCCACCAGCGGCACGGGCGGGTTCGAGCCGCCGGCCGGGTTCGCCCCGCCCGCCGGCGCCGACCTACCCGGTGGGCCGGGCGGCCCGGATGCCGCCGGTCCACCGGGGGCCGGGCCGGACGGCGGCGGCTGGACGAAGCTCGGCACCGCCCGGTACGCCACCCAGATCGGCTGGCTCTACCCGCTCGCCGGGATCGCCCTGGCCGCCGGGCTGTGGCGCACCCGCCGCGCGCCCAGGACCGATCCGGCCCGCGCCGGCTATCTACTCTGGGGCACCTGGCTGGGCACCTTCGTCGCCGTGTTCTCCGCCATGACGCTGCCGCACACCGCCTACCTGGCCTCCCTCGCCCCGGCGGTCGCCGCCCTCACCGCCGCCGGCATCGTGCACGCCTGGCGCGCCTACCAGACCCGCACCGGCCGCTGGCTGCTTCCCACGATGGTCGCCGCCGAACTGGCCTGGACCGGCTACCTCAGTGCCCGCTACCCCACCTTCCTGCCCTGGCTCGTCTGGCCCGCCCTGGGGCTCGGGGCCGCCGCCGTCCTCACCGTGGCGGTCACCAGCCTCCGCGATCGGCGGACCGCACCCGCACCGGCCAGCCGCAACCGCCGGCCGCGACCCGCCCTCATCGGCGCGGCGACGGCCGGCGCCGTCGCCGCCGCGCTCGCCGTGCCGACCGCCTGGGCCGCCTCGGTCCTGCACCCCGACTACAGCGGCAGCGCCTTCGACGCCGCGGCCGGACCGTCAAGCACCGGACCGGTCGGCGGACCCCGCACCATGGCCGGACCCCCCGGCGGGGCCGCGTTCGCCGCCGGCGGCCCGCAGGGCACCGCCACGCTCACCACCGACCAGCAGCGCCTGCTGACCTATCTCCGCCAGCACCGCGACGGCGCCCGCTACCTCGCCGCCACCGACTCCTGGAACACCGCCGCGCCATACATCACCGCCACCGGCGAGCGCCTCCTGCCGGCCGGCGGCTTCAGCGGCACCGCCCCCTCCCCAACCCTCGACGCCTTCACCACCCTCATCCGCACCGGCCAACTCCGCTTCGTCCTGCTCAGCCAGGCCGGTCTCGGCGGCTTCCCGATGCCTGGCCGGGCCGGCCCGGGCACACCCATCACCACCTGGGCCAAGGCCAATTGCACCGCCGTGTCCGCCACCGAGTACGGCGGCAGCGAACCGCCGACCACCGGCCCGAGCGAACCGGTCGGACCCGGCCCGCTTGCCGGCGCGCCCGGCGCCGGCCCGATGGCGCGGTTCGGGACGCTCCCGCCAGCGCTGTACCAATGCGGCGGATAAGTCAGGTCAGGTGCTGCTCCAGCTCGTCGGTCATGCGGGTGAACTCGGTGACCAGGTCGACGTTGTAGCGGTTCGCCAGGACCAGGACCGACCACAGGCAGTCGGCCAGCTCGTGGCCCAGGCGGGCGTCAGCGTCGGGAATCTCGCGGCGGCCGTCGACGGCCATGACCAGTTTGGCCAGGTCACCCACGTCGCCCACGAAGCCCAGGGCCAGGTCGCCCGTGGTCCAGGCGCCGCGGCCGGCGGTGGTGTTGTGGTGGTCGTACAGGGCGGCTATGGCCACGGCCCGGGACTGGAGCTGTTCGAGATCCATTGTCCCAACCTAGGCGTCCGTCAGATCGAGGTGACTGCTGCCGGGCTTGATGGCCCTCACGCCAGGTCGGTGTGGGCGATGACGTTCAGCAGCGGGGCGCCGGAGACGTACCGGCGGAGGTTTGTCAGGAAGAGGTCCCAGATCCGCTGCTGATACCACGGGCTCTGCGAGGAGCCGGAGATGTGGGCGGTGACGATGGTGTTCGGGAGGTCCCAGAACGGGTCGTCGGGCGGCATCGGCTGGCGGTAGTGGTCGTCCAGGGCGGCGCCGCCCAGGTGGCCCGACCGTAGGGCGTCGAGCAGCGGCTGCTCCTCGACCACGCCGGCTCGGGCCGGGTTCAGCAGCAGGGCGCCGGTCGGGAGTTGGGCCAGGGCCTCGGCGTCGACGAGGCCCCGGGTCTGCGGGGTCAGCGGGGTTGTGACGATCAGCGCGTCCAGGGTTCCGTAGAACTCGGCGCGGGCGGTCATGTCGAAGGACCTGGTGACCGCGGGTGGCGCAGTGCCGCGGTTGAAGGGGTCGTAGCGCGGGCCGCGGTCGTGGATGCCGGCCCGGGTCATGGTCCAGACTTCCAGGCCCATGGCGGTGCAGTGCCTGGCTACCTCGCGGCCGATGTTGCCGAAGCCCAGGATGCCCACGCGGCGGCCGGCCAGCTCGCGCTGGAAGACGGGGCTGCGGTCCCAGCGGCGGGTCCGCTGCGCGGTGAGCATGGCCGGGAGGTCGCGGGACAGCGCCAGCAGCATCATGATGCACCACTCGGCTATCGGCTTGTCCTGGACGCCGCTCGCGTTCGTCGCCACCGTGTCCGGTCGGATCACGCCCTCCAGCTGGGCGTAGCCGTGGGAGCCCAGCTGGACCCAGCGCAGGTGCGACAGGCCCGGCGGGCACCGGTCGGCGAAGAGGACTGTCGCCGTCGGGTCGATCGGCGAGCCCGGGGACGCGCAGGTGATCCGGGCGTCCGGGGCGATCGAGCGGACCGGCGGCACGTGCTCAGAGGCGCCCGGCTGGGCCAGGACGATGTGCATGCAGTCAGCTCCGCATCAGTTGGCCACGGTGCGGGTGCCGGCGATGCGCACACCCGACACCGTGTATGGAACGCCGTTCCATGTCAAGCGTAACGCACGAACGCCTGCGTGGTGAGCATGACCAGGCGGGTGTTCGCCACCGCGGCGGCCTCGGCGGTGAGCTCGGGCCGGGCGCAGGCGACGCGGCCGCCGTCGCGGACGAACCACCAGTCCTCCTTGAGGTCGCCGGTGACGAAGACGAGCCAGGGGGCGGTGCGGCGGCGGGCCTCGTCGAGGGTCTGCAGCCAGATCAGGTAGTCGCCCTCCGGCCGGGCCTTCTCGGCGTCCAGGTATCCGGGCGGGAGGCCCGCCGCGATCCGGCGACGGGCCTCGGCCTGCGCGGCCTCCAGCTCGTCGGCGGCCGGGCCCCGGCCGACCTTCCCGTCGAGGAGGGCCTGGAACCGGTGCAGGATCGCGTCGTCGTCGGTCAGGCCGTGCCGGGAGCGCAGCGCCTCGACCGCCGTCGCCAGCGGAGTCAGGGCGTCGGCGACCAGGTCCTGCAGTGCGTCGCGCTCGGCCGGTTCGAGGCCGGTGCGGAAGGCCAGGTAGCGGATGCGGCTCTGCAGGTCCGGCTCGAGCAGGTCGCGGTAGTCGGCCACGGTGTCGAGGACCTGCTCGTAGGCGGCGGCGTGGTCGGCGCTGACCGTGAACCGGTTCGCGTGGAACTCGAGCGCGGCCTGGTGCGGGACGAACGCGCGGTCGCCCAGGCGCTCGATCGCGGTGAACAGCAGAGCCCGGGCGTCCGGGGCGAAGCGGTACGCGCTCAGGAGCACGTTGGAGTCGAGCGCCACGAGGCCCGTGGTGAAGGCGGTGGCGATGTCGGCGTCGGCGGGCGGCAGGTAGTGACCGAACTGGTCGCTGAATCCCAGAGGCACATCGACGGATGGTAGATACTGACGCGATGTTCGTCATCGACGCGGGCTCGGCGGTGCCGCCCTACGAGCAGCTGCGCCTCCAGGTCGCCGCGGCGATCCGGGACCGCTCGCTCGCGGTGGGGACCCGGCTGCCGACGATCCGCAGCCTGGCCGGCGACCTGGGGCTGGCCGTGAACACCGTGGCCCGGGCCTACCGGGAGCTGGAGGACGCCGGGCTCATCGAGACGCGCGGGCGGGCCGGGTCATACGTGACCGCGGCCGGGCAGGCGGCGCTGGAGCGGGTGCGCCGGGCCGCCGAGGACTACGCGGCGGTGGTGGCCGCCTCCGGGATCGAGGCCGAGGAAGGGCTCCGGATCGCGGAGGCAGCACTCACCAGAAAACACTGAGCAGCACCTACGAGACGATCGCCATCGACGGCAGCAGCAGCTTCACCTGGATGACCGCGGCCGAGGGCTCCATGGCGCTGAACATGAAGGCCAGCAGCGCGTCGGTGCCGACCCAGGCGCAGATCGACAGGGTCACCCCGCTGGAGTCGGTCTTCTGGCACTCGGCCTTGCCGCCCAGCTTGCCCGGGTCGACCGGGGTCTTGTCGCTGCCGGAGCCGCCGAGCTCCTTGAACGCGCCGTCGAAGAAGTCCTTGAGCTGCTTGTCCGGGCCGCCGACGCTGAACGCCGAGCCGGTGCCGCCCCACACGATGACCACGTGCGACGTCTTGGCGCTGTCCTGGTACTGCGCGGCGAACGGGTTCTTGATCCCCGCGTCCTCCATCTGCTTGCTCATGTCCTTGGCCTGATCCTGGTTCGCCTGCTTCTTCCAGGTGCTGATCGTGGCCGGAGCGGTGAGCGTGACCTTCGGGCCCGCCGGGGCGCCGGTGGTCTTCGTGGCGCCCGCCGAGGTGCCCGGCTTCGGGGCCGTGGAGGCGGAGGAGCCGGCGGTCGGGGTGGTCTTGTCGTCGTCCTTGGAGCTCGTCACGTACCAGACCGCGCCGGCACCACCGCAGAGGACGAGCACGAGCCCGCCGATGATCAGGCCGAGCGTGAGCCCGTTGCCCTTCTTCGGCGGCGGCGTGTAGGCCGGCTGGGGCGCGTAGCCCGGCTGGCCGTACTGGTCCTGGCCGTAGCCGGGCTGCTGGTACGGCACGCCCGAGGCCGGCTGGCCGTAGCCCGGCTGGCCCGAGACCGGCTGGGCGTAGGGGTCCTGGCCGTAGCCGGGCTGCTGGCCGTAGGACGGCTGCTGCGGCTGGCCGTACCCCTGGTCATATGAGGGCGGCTGCTGCCCGTAGCCCTGGTCGTACGAGGGCTGCTGCTGGCCGTACCCCTGGTCGTACGACGGCGGCTGCTGGCCGTACGACGGCGGTTGCTGTCCGTAAGGAGGTTGCTGACCGTACTGCGGCTGCTGGCCATAGGGGTCATAGTTCGGCTGGGGTGCGTACGGGTCAGACATGAGAGCTCCTCGGCCCGAGGGAAGACCCGCGCGAGCATAGTCGGTCCTCGCTACACGTGGTGTCTGATACCGGGCGATCCGCATCACCCGTGAACGCTCAGTTTCGCTGCGTGACCGCCGATCGTCTTACCTGTGTGGCGCGCGGCGGTCCGGCCCCTGATCCACGCGCGGGACCGCGTGGCGGCGACTCGGGCGGTGGCGTACTTCCTCATGGCCGGCGGCTCCGTCGTCGGCACGTGCGCGCTGCTGGTGCCGGGGTTCGCCGGCGGCACCGTGGCCGGCCTGCTGATCACCGAGGCGGTGGCCGGGGCCATGGTGGCGGCCGGGGCGCTGTGCCGGCTGCGGCCGCAGCGGGTGCCGGAGGCGTTCTGGGTCCTCGTGCCGTTCATAGCGGTACTGCTGATCGGCGGCCTGAACCTCCTGACGCGGGACGTGTCCGTCAGCGGACACCTGTACTTCCTCTGGCCCCTCCTCTACGCCGCGACGTTCGTCCGCCGAGACTTCATGTACCTCCTGCTCGCCACGGCCAGCGCGACGGACGCCGCCGTGACGTTCGCCATCCAGCCCGACGCCAAGTCGGCCACCGACATCGCCGCGCTGGTGAGCGCCTACACGGTGTCAACGGTCGTCGTGTCGAAGCTGCGCGGCCGCTCCGAGGCGCTCGTCGCCCGGCTGGAGGAGCAGGCGCTCACCGACCCGCTCACCGGCGTGCCCAACCGCCGCGGCTTCGACATCGAGCTGACCCGGGCCCTGAGCGACGGCGGGGAGCACTGCCTGCTCATCGTCGACGTCGACCACTTCAAGACCATCAACGACACCTGGGGCCACGGCACCGGCGACGCCGTGCTCGTCCGCGTGGCGGCGGCGCTGCGGGCGGCGGCCCGGCCCGGCGACTGCCCGGCCCGGCTCGGCGGGGACGAGTTCGCGGTGCTGGTGGCCGGGGACGAGGAGCGCGCCCGCGCGGTCGCGGCCGAGGTGCGCGCGGCGGTGGCCCGGGCCTCGGACCTGCCCGACGGCCTGCCGACGCTCAGCATCGGGCTGGCCTCGACCGCCGACCGGGCCGGCACCGATGCGGAGGCGCTGCTCGCGGCGGCCGACCGGGCGCTCTACGACGCCAAGATGCAGGGCCGGGACCGGGTGTCCTCCAGCCGTGGAGAAAGGCGCATGACGACGGAAAGTCTGAGAAAAGGCTGAATTTTCTCGGTTTCTGGTTACTTAAAGTAGTGGTGGGTAAACATAGGGTGACTGCTGTCGAGAGACCAACGGGGGTTTCACCCAATGCCTGCCAGCAAAAGCAAACGGCGCCTGCCGATTGCGGTTGGGGCCGCTAGCTTCCTCGCCGTGCTCACCGCCGGCGTCATCAACGTCACCAGCGCCGACGCTCAGACCGTGAACGGCGGGGCGCGCGCGGCCGAGACGATGACGCCCGATCCGGACCTGAGCGCCTGGACGACCAACTACCCGGGCGCGCCGACCACGCCGCCGTGCCCGACCGACACCTTCGGCAACCCCGGCCAGCCCGGCCAGATGGGCCAGCCCGGCCAGACAGGGCAGCCGGGTCAGACGGGGCAGCCGGTCATCGTGCCGCCGACCGGGGCCCAGCCGAGCGCGTCGGTGATCATTCCGCCGGACATGTTCGGCACCCCGACCGGCGCGGCCACCATCCCGCCGCCGATCCAGCCGACGATCGAGGCGCAGAAGGCCGACCCGACGCCGACCGACCAGTTCGGCAACCCGATGCCGGCGCCGACCGACACGTTCGCACCGCCGCTGCCCTCGGACACCATGAGCCCGACGCCGGCGCCGACCGACACATTCGGCAACCCGATGCCGGCCCCGACCGACACGTTCGCACCACCGCTGCCCTCGGACACGATGGGGGCCACGCCGACGCCCACTGACACGATGGGCGCGACACCGACGCCCACTGACACGATGGGCGCCACGCCGACGCCGAGCTGCACCACCCCGGCGCCGACGCCCACTGACACGTTCGGCAACCCGATGCCGACCGACACGATGACCCCGATGCCGACGGACACCATGAGCCCGGCACCCGCACCGACCGACACGTCGGGCAGCCCGATGCCGCAGCCGACCGACACGTTCGGCAACCCGATGCCAGCCCCGACCGACACGGCCAACCCGATGCCGATGCCGACGGACATCAACGGCAATCCGATGCCGATGCCCACGGCCTCCGCCAACACGTTCAACACGCCGCCGGCCCCGATGCCGACGATCACGTACACCGAACGCGGCCGCTGATCACAGGCGGTAGTCAGGGGCGGGTCCGGTGAGCGGGCCCGCCCTCCGCGTTCGCTGATATTGTCACGCGATGTTGACGGGGACGGCCGATCAGGACGACACGACCGCACCGGCCACCAAGGGCAGGATCGTGACCCAGCGTCGCAGCGCGGAGACCAGCACGACCGAGAGCACCGAAACCGGGACGAACACCGCGGCCGGCGCCGGCAACGGGCGCCGGGCGGACCTGCTCGCACTGGGCAGCTACCTGCTTGGCGCGCTGTTCATCGTGTCGCCGATCCTGGCCCACTACGGCAGGCGGATGCCGGTCTCTCCCGGCGACCGGGCCCAGGCCGAGTACTTCCTCGCCTGGGCGGCCCGCGCGGTGTCGCACGGCGAGAACCCGCTGCGGATCATGCAGTACAACTTCCCGTTCGGCGTCAACGGCATGGCCAACACGACGGTGCTGGGCTTCGGCATCCCGCTCTCGCCGCTCACCATGCTCTTCGGTGCGCAGTTCACCTTCGACCTGCTGATCGTCCTCGGCATCGCCGGCACCGCGACCGCCTGGTACTGGCTGCTCTCCCGCCACCTGGTCACCAGCCGCACCGCCGCGTGGGTGGGCGGTCTGGTCGGCGGGTTCGCGCCCACCGTCGCCTCGCACGCGAGCTACCACACGAATCTCGTCGCGCAGTTCCTGGTACCACTGCTGGCTTGGCGCGTGTTCAAGATGCTCGAAGGGCGCCCACTGCGCAACGGGCTCATCCTCGCCGCCCTGGTCGTCTACCAGGTCTTCATCAACGAGGAGACGCTGTTCCTGGTGGCGCTGGGGATCGGCCTCGTGCTGGTGCTCTACGCGGCGCAGCGCCGCGACCGGGTGCGGGCCGCGATCCGGCCGCTCGCCGCCGGCCTGGGTGTGACGGCGGGCGCGTCGCTGATCGTGCTGGCGTACCCGCTGTACTTCCAGTTCTTCGGCCCGATGAGCTATCGCGGCGGCGAGGAGTACATGACCACGTTCCGCATGGACGTGCTCGGCCTCACCTCGTACGGCAGCAACAGCGTGGCCGAGCGGCTGCGCCGGTTCGGTGAGCCCCCGGCACCGCTCGGCGCGGAGGAGCACGGCTTCCTCGGCTGGGGCCTGGTGCTGCTGCTGGCCGCCCTGGTCGTCTGGCAGTGGCGCAGCGTGCTGATCCGCAGTCTGGCCGCCACCGGCCTGGTCTTCCAGGTGCTGGCCTGGGGTAATCCGCTGCAGTTCCAGGGCCGCGACACGCGCGTGTGGGGCCCGTTCGCGCTGCTGCAGCACCTGCCGCTGTTCGACACGCTGCTGCCGACCCGGCTCGGCGAGGTGACCAACTGGGCGGCCGTGCCGATCCTGGCCCTCGGCCTGCAGCGCCTGCTCGACCGCGAGACCTCCGACGTGCGCACGAAGCGGCTGTTCCTGGTCACCGCGCTCGCGGCCGCGCTGGTCCCGGCCGCACCGATGCCGATCAAGGTGGTGAACCGGACGCCGATTCCGGCATTCGTGTCGTCGGGGGCGTGGCAGCAGTACGTCGGCCCGGACCGCTCGGTGCTCATCGTGCCGCTGCCGGACTGGAGCTTCCCCACGGGGATCTTCTGGGCCTCCGCGACACAGGCCGACATGCCGATTTCGCATGGGTACTTCCTGGGCCCGGACGGCGGCGTGGACGGCCACCACGCCTTCGTCGGCCCGGTCCCGCGCCCGACGGACAAGCTGTTCACGGACGCCACCTACTACGGCCGGACCCCCCTGGTCACCGAGGCGGACCGCGCCCAGGCCCGGGCCGACCTCGCGTACTGGCGCACCTCGCTGATCCTGGCCCCGGCCGAGCCGAAGTGGGCTGCGGTGCGCACGACGCTCACCGACCTGTTCGGACCCGGAACGTTCACCGGCGGTCTCTGGCTGTGGGACACACGTAACATCGAGTGATGACGATCGAGATCGCCCGCGTGTGAGGCGCGTGCTGGCGGTGCCGGCCGCCCGGACGTACCTGTTCGGGCAGACCGTGTCGCTGCTCGGCGACTCGACTCTCTGGCTCGCGACGAGCGTGTGGGTCAAGACGCTCACCGGCAGCAACGCCGCCGCCGGGCTGGTGTTCTTCTGCTTCACCGGCCCCGCTCTGCTCGGCCCTCTGGCCGGCGCGCTCGTCGACCGGTTCCCGCGGCGCGCCCTGCTGATCTGGGCCAACGCGGGGGCCGCGGCCGCCGTCCTGCCGCTGCTGGCGGTCGACGGGCCCGGGCGGGTGTGGCTGGTGTACCTGTCCATGGCGCTCTGCGGCGCGGCGTACACGCTGCTCACGCCGGCCCAGTCCGCCCTGCTGGTCTCGATCGTCCCCGGCGACCTGCTGGCCGACGCCAACGGCCTGCTGCGCACCGCCCAGGAGACCCTGCGCCTGGTCGGCCCGCTGCTCGGGGCCGGCCTGTTCGTGGTGGCGGGGCCGAAGGTGGCGGTCCTCGTCGACGCGGCCAGCTATGCGGTGCCGATCGCCTGCCTGCTGCGGTTGAAGGTCAGCGAGCCGCGGGCCCGGCCGATCGCCGGCGAGGGCGGCGGCCTGCGGTTCATCGCCCGCTCCCCGCGCCTGCGCCCGGTGGTGCTGGCGGCCGCGTGCGCGCTGTGCGTGTTCGGGTTCAGCGAGACCACCGTGTTCGCGGTCGCCGGCCAGGGCCTGCACCGCTCCCCCGCGTTCGTCGGCGTGCTCGCCGCCGTGCAGGGCGCCGGGGCGCTGGTGGGCGGCCCGAGCGCCGCGCCGCTGGTCCGCCGGCTCGGCGAGGCCCGGCTGATGGCGACCGGCATGCTGTTCGGCGCGGCCGGGGCGCTGCTGCAGGCGGTGCCGGCCCACGCGGCGGTCCTGCCCGGGGCCGCACTGTTCGGCATCAGCCTGCCGTGGCTGGCGGTCGGGTTCACCACCCGCCTCCAGCGCGCCACCCCGGCCCGGCTGCAGGGCCGGGTCTTCGCCGCCGCGACCATGGCGGTGACGGTGCCGCAGACCGGCTCGATAGCGCTCGGGGCCGCCCTGATCGCCGGGGCCGGCTACCAGGCGCTGCTCGCCGCCATCGCCGTGGTCCTCGTGGCCTGCGCGGTCTACCTCTTCGTGCAGCGGGCCGAGCGCCCGGCCGCCGCCCGCCCGCCCAGCGGCCTCCCGAGCGAGGTCAGCCCGTGATGCCGGGTCCGGTCAGCCCATGACCCGGGCGCCGTACGTCGTCGCCACCGACATCAGCGCCCGGGCGGTGCGGGCCCGGCGCAGGTCGGCCGCGCTGAGCGCCCGCCAGTCCGGCGGCAGCGCGTGCAGCTGGGCGACGGTCATCGGCAGCGCGGCCAGGCTGAGCCGGGTCAGCTCGCCCGCGTGCGGTGCGGCGGCCCGCGGGGTCAGGCTGCGCACGAACCACATCCAGCGCCACACCCACTCCTCGCGCGGCCAGGCCCCGGCGTCACCGGCCCGGTCCAGCAGCCACAGCTCCAGCCCGGCCCAGTCGGCCGCGCGCTGCGGGTCGCCGAAGCGCAGGGTGGTCAGCGGATGCACCAGGGAGGTCCACCAGTCGGCCGCCTCGGCGGTGTCGGGGACCCGGTCGGCCAGCCACTCGGCCCGCTCGACCCGGGTCAGCGGCAGCATGTAGTCGAGGCTCTCGCAGACCGCCCGCCAGCGGGACTCGGGCAGGGCCGGAAGCTCCGGGACGGGCCAGACCGGCGCGGCGATCGCGATGGCGGTGCCGTCCCCGTCCACGGTGATCGTCGAGCCGCTCAGCGGGGCCTTCAGCGTCAGGTCGTCGGTGCCGGCCCGCGCGGGCGGCAGCGGCACGACCGCCTGGCCCACCCGGCGCAGCTCCTCCTGCAGGTCATCGAGGCGGACGCGGGCCGGCAGGCGGTCCGCCCGCACCACCAGGAACCGGCCCTGCCAGGGCTCGTCCGGGCCGAGCCGCTCGTAGTGGCACTCGACAGGGCCGAAGTCCCGGTACATCCCGTCCGGGCCGGTGTGCTCGGTGAACTCGGCGCCGAGCGTCGAGGCGAGCGCGTGGATCGGCGCGTCGGCGCTCAGCCCCTGCACTCGGGCGGTGGCGAGCGCCTCCGCACACAGCTCCAGCGGGTCGGGCGGTGCGCTCATCGCGCCCCGCCCGCGACTGTCGGGATGTTGTCGAGATCGAAGATCGCCAGCGCCACGCCAGCGATCGTACGCACCCGTGCAAAGCCCCGCCGGACGCTTGCTGAACACGGCTTATGCCCGCCACATGGCGTTTTGGCACCTAGCCGATGCGGTAGCTCTCCCCGTACACCTTCCACGTCAGCGGCGTGTGCAGGTCGAGGTTGCCCTGCTGGAGGAACTGGCGCTGGGCGGTGTCCACCCGGCTGGTGTCGCTGTGGGCCGCCTCGGTGCGCATCGCGGCCGCGCGGGCGTCGAGGAAGGCGGTGAGGTACGCGCTCTCGCTGCCGCCCTGAGCCGGCGGCTTGGCCTTGGCCATCGCGGCCTTGCGGATGCCGCCGAAGCTGTCCGCGTCCGGGCCCGGGCCGTGCATGACCATGGCGTCGTAGTACGCGAACTGGCCGAGCGCGCCGACGCCGTCCGCCTTGGCCTGGGCGACGGCCGGGTTGAAGTAGACCCGGTCGCGCTCGTCGTCCTGGGCCTTCGTGAACTGCGGGTCGGCCGCGGCCTTGGCCCAGGCGGCCGGGAAGCCGTCGAGGCCGGCGTGGGAAGCGCTGCCGTTGACCTTGCGCAGGGCCGGGAGGAACGGGGCGAGCGGGTTGCCGGGCACGCGCTGGGTGTACGCCTCCACCAGGTCCAGCATATCGCCGGTGCCGGAGCAGAAGCCGATGATCCCGGCGGTGTAGCCGCGGCCGTCGCCGATGTCCTCGATGTACTTGTACTGGGCCTTCCAGTCCAGGCTCGAGTTCTCCGCCGACGAGACGAGCTGCATCGCGATGTCCTTCTTGGCCGGATCGGCCAGGCCCGTCCCGGCGCCGGAGCCGGTGGGCGTCGCGGTCCTCGTCGTCGCGGCCGACCTCGACGGCCGGGGTACGTCGGAGCCGATCACGAGCGGGGCCTGGGAAGCGCGGCCCGGTTTGCGGGCCGACGGCGGGTCGCCGGCGGTCGGCCCGGTCCCGTACACCTCGAAGTCAAAGATCGAATACCCCCATTTGGTACCGCGAGCACTCCCGTACATCCGCACGAACCGACCCTCGCCGGAGAGCCGGGTCAGGTCATCGGTGCCGCCGTCGCCGGACGTCGTACCGTAGATCGTCTTCCAGTTCTCGCCGTCCGGCGACGTCTGGATCTCGTACGCCTTCCCGTACGCGGTCTCCCAGCGCAGCCGCACCCGCGTCACGGGGTGCACGGCGCCGAGGTCGACGGCGATCCACTGCGGATCGACGCCCTCCTCGCTGCCCCAGCGGGTCCGGCCGTCACCGTCGACGGCGTTCCCGGCGCTCAGCTCCTCCGACTCGACCGACGACGCCGTCGCGGGACGCCCCTGCGACAGCAGCGTGTCGGTGGCCGCCTCGGCGCCCACGTTCGCCCAGACGACAAGCGGTATCGCCATGAGTGCCCCGGCGGCGGCCAGCGCCCCGATCAACCTGCGAGATACGTGCACTCCGGGATAGGACCATGCGTGATGGCCCGCTGACAGCGCGCTAAAGCCGGATCTAAGAAAAGCCTCAGGCCGCCCCTTCCCGATCGGGTGACGGCGCTAAGGAACGAGAAGATTGCGGAGGGCCGGGCCGAGTGCGGGGTGCTTGAAGTCGAACCCGGCTTCCAGCAGCCGCCGCGGGATGCAGCGGCGGCCGGTCAGCGCGAGGGCCGGGTCGGTGCGCAGGACGAGCGCGCCGAGCCGGACGGCAGCGGCCGGGGTCGGCGGGGCGGGCGGGCGGCGCAGCACCGCGCGCAGGGTGCTCATCAGCTCGGTGTTGCGAACCGGGTTGGGCCCTGTCACGTGCACGATCCCGCTCATCGAGGCATCCGTGAGCACGTGACGTACGACCGCCAGGAAATCGGCGATGTGTATCCAGCTGATCCACTGCTGCCCGGTGCCCACCCGGCCGCCCAGCCCCCAGCGGACCAGCCCGGCCAGGCGGTCCAGGGCCGGGGTGCCGCGGTCCAGGACGATGCCGGTGCGCAGCATCGCCTGGCGGGTGCCGACGATCGCGCGGTGGAAGGTGGCCGCCTCGGTCAGGGCCGCGGCCGACTCCCAGGCCTGGGCCACGCCGGCCATCTGCGGCGGCCCGTCGGCCGGCTCGGCGTCCTCGTCCAGCTCGGCCTCGCCGGCGTCACCGTAGATGGCCAGGGTGCTCGCCTGCAGCCAGACCGCGGGCGGCTCGGCCAGGACGGCGGCCGCCTCCACGAGCGCGCAGGTGGGCCGGACCCGGGACAGCCGCAGCAGCTCGATGTTCTTCGCCGTGGGGCGGCGGTCGACGAGCTCGCCGGCCAGGTTGATCACGGCGGCCCCGGAGAGCTCGGCCGCCCAGTCCTCGACCGTGGCGCCGTCCCACTCGACCTGGCGGTGCGGGACGTCTCGGCGCCATCGGCGGGTCAGGATGACGATCTCATCCCCGCGCTCGGCCAGATCGGCCGCGATCCGGCGCCCGAGAGCGCCCGTCCCCCCGGCCAGCACGATCTTCACTTCGCTTTTGTACCAGCCGATAGGCACATCGACCACGACCCCGTGCGCGGGCCGCGAGATCAGCCCGCCAATCCCTTCAGCAGCAGGTTGGTGAACGCATCGACCACCTGCTCGTCGGTGTAAGGACCATCCGGCGGCAGCGCGTAGCTCACCAGGGCCAGCATCGCGCCCATGCCGGCGGCGAGCAGCTCCGGCTCCCCCGGCACCGCCCGCCCCTGCTCGCGCAGCCACTCCAGGTGCTCGCGCAGCATCCCGGTCTGCTCGCTGAGGTCACGCCAGGCCCGCCCGGACGCCGGGTCGTCGGCCACCATCGACTGGAACATCGCCACCTGGATCGCGCGGTGCTGGCGCATGACGCCCCAGGCGATCTCCAGGTGCGCGTGCAGCTGGGCCCGGTCGGTCAGGTCGTGCTCGCGCGGGTGCTCCCGCGCGGCCAGGCGCTCGTCGGCCGCGTCCTCGATGTCGCCGAGCAGCGCCCGCAGCAGCTCCTCCTTGTCCGCGAAGTGCTCGTAGAACGAGCCCGTCGAGCGGCCGGCGGCGGCGGTGATGTCGGTGATCTTCGTGTTCAGGTAGCCGCGCTCACCGAACAGCGTGCGGGCCGCATCCAGCAGCGCGGCCCGGGTCTGGGCGGCCTTGGCCTTACGTACGCCGGGCGTCATGCCCGTGATCCTTCCAGATTCGCCGGTTGACAGGAGCCGCTCCCCCGAACACACTTTCACCGAAAGTAAATTCAGCGAACTGGGATTCGGTGAAATGGGGAGGCGAGATGCGAGCGATCGTGATCGGTGGTGGGGTCGGCGGGGCGGCGGCGGCGCTGGCGCTGCGGCGGATCGGGGCCGAGGTGACGGTCTACGAGGCGTACGCGGACCCGGCCGGCGACGTCGGGGCCTGGGTCAGCCTGGCCGCCAACGGGCTGCGGGCCGTCGACGCGCTGGGCGGCCTGGCCGCGGTGCGGGCGGCCGGATTCGAGATCGAGCGGCAGCGGATGTGGTCGGCCGGCGGCATGCTCATCGGCGACGTCCCCCGCGGCCGGCGGTCGAGCGACACCCTGCGCAGCGTGACGCTGATGCGCGCCCGGCTTGTCGCAGCACTGCGGGCGGCGGCCGTCGAGGCCGGGGCGGCGATCGTCACCGGCGCGCGGCTCGTCGGCGCCGGCGAGACCGGAGGCGGCGTGCGGGTCACGCTCGAGGGCGGCGCCACCGACACCGCCGACGTGCTCGTCGCCGCGGACGGCATCTGGTCGACGGTCCGCGGGCTGCTCGACCCGGCCGCGCCGGTGCCGCAGTACGCCGGGCTCTACAGCGTGTCGGGCGTGTCGCGGCTCGACGGCGTCGACCCGGGCGTGTTCAACCTGACGTTCGCCCGCAACGGCGCCTTCCTGCACGTGCGGGCGGGCGACGAGGTGTGGTGGTCGGCCCAGGTCACCTCGCCGGTGGCCCCGCCGCGCGTGGGAGTCGACGACGCCGTCAGACTGCGGGAACTCTCGCGGCTGTACGCCGAGGAGGTGGTGCCGGCCACGATCCTCGCCGCCACCACGTCGCTGCAGCCGACTGCTGTCATGCACGTGCTGGACCCGGTCGCCACCTGGCACAGCGACCGGATCGTCATCATCGGCGATGCCGCGCACCCCGTCGGCGCCGGCCAGGGCGCGTCGATGGCGATCGAGGACGCTCTGGCGCTGGCCGCGGCGCTGCAGCGCGCGCCATCGGTGGCGGAGGCGCTGCGGCGCTACGACGCCGAGCGCCGGCCCCGGATCACCAAGATCCTGAGCAGCGCCGAGGACAACCGCAGCGCGAAGCGGGCCGGACCGGTCAGGCGCCGCCTCCAGGCCGCGCTGATGCGGATCTTCGTGCCGATGTTCTACGAGAAGGCGACCGCTTGGTTGTACGCGTACGAGCCCGCCGAACTCGCGAAGTAACCTTGCGCGGTGAACAGCGCCCGCCGGCAGATCGAGGACCTCGTACGCGGGGCGGTGCCGTACGAGAGCGGGCTGGACCTGCTCGCCGTCGCCCCCGCCGCCGAGGTCGACCCGGCGCTCTTCGCCGCCGTGACCGACGCCACCGGCCGGCTGTGGCGGGGCGGCTGGCAGCCGGCCGAGCTACACCGGGCCGTGGTGCGCCGGGGCGGGACCGACCGGCCGCTGCTCGGGCTGGCGCTCATCGACGCGGTCGCCGCCCACCTGCGCGGGCACGACAGGCGCCGGGTCGACGAGCGCTGGCTGGCCCAGGCCGACGATCTCGGCGCCGCGGTGTGGTGGAGCGCCGATGAGCGGTACGTGTCCGAACTCACCGTCCGCCGCCGCCGGGACCGGATCTCGGTCGTGGACGATCTCCTCGGGCTCCTGGTGGAGCTGGCGCAGCTGCCGGCGATCGAGGTGATCGTGCCGTTCGTCAAGGCGCCGACGGCCGTCGCCGCCTCCCGGGTCGACCAGACGCTGCTCAACCGGGTGCGGGCGCTGCTGGCCAAGGCCGAGTCCACGTCGTATCCGGCCGAGGCGGAGACGTACACGGCCAAGGCGCAGGAGCTCATCGCCCGGCACGCGATCGACGAGGCGCTGCTGGCCGGCCGGGGTGAGCGCGCGGACGTGGTGCCGTTCGCCCGCCGGATCGGCGTCGACCACCCCTACGAGGGCGAGAAGGCATCGCTGCTCAGCGCGGTGGCCGAGGCGAACCGCTGCCACACCGTGTGGTCGCCCGACCTCGGCTTCACCACGGTGTTCGGGTTCGATGCCGACATCGACGCCGTCGAGCTGCTCTACACCTCGCTGCTCGTCCAGGCCGGCCGGGCCATGGCCAGGACCGAGCCACCGGGCGGCAAGGCGGGCCGGGCCCGGCTCAAGACGTTCCGCCAGTCGTTCCTGGTCGCCTACGCGGTCCGCATCGGCGAGCGGCTGGCCCGGGCCACGGAGCTGGCGCTCGAAGAGGCCTCCGACAAGAACGTGCTGCCGGTGCTGCGCTCGCGTGACGAGCAGGTCCGGGAGACGATGACCCGGATCTTCCCCCGCACCGTCCGCGGCCGCGGGAGCCGGGTCGACAGCCTCGAAGGTTGGGAGTCCGGCCGGGAGGCGGCCGATCAGGCGGTCCTGAACTGAGTGATCGGCCGACCCGGCCGCGGCGCCGGTGTGGGATCCTCCGCCTCATGCTCAAGCTTCCCGCTGGACAGGTCGCGGCCGGTCAACTGCCGCAGGTCTGCCCACGACACGGCGAACCGGCGATCGAGATGAAGCCGATGCGGCTCATCTCCAAGCCCCCGGCCTGGACACCGATCCTGATCCTGGCCGCGGTCATCGTCTACGCGATCGTGGTCTCCATCCTGCGCAAGACCGTCCAGGCGGCCGGCTGGCCCTGGTGCGCCCAGTGCAAGGCGGCCCGGTCCCGGCTGCTGTCCATCGGTCTGGGCGTCCTCGGCCTCGGCCTGCTGCTGCTCATCGGCGGCTTTGCGCTCGTCAACAGCAGCGACGCCGGCGGCCTGCTGGTCCTCGTCGGCATCTTCACGCTGCTCGCCGGCCTGATCGTGGCGGCGCGCAGCGGCAACCAGGCGATCGCCCGCGCGTTCGTGTCGCAGGACGGGCAGTTCGTGGAGGTCGCCAAGCCGGACCCGCGGTTCGTGCAGGCCCTGCAGGCGGGTGCGCCGGGGCCCTCGTTCGGCCCGCCACCGGGGCAGTATCCGCCGCCCGGCTACCAGCAGCAGCCCGCGTATCCGCCGGCCGGATATCCGCAGCAGCCGGCTCCGGGGTATCCGCAGCAGCAGCCGCCCGTGTCGGGGTATCCGCAGCAGCCGGGCGCGCCCGGGTATCCGCAGCCGGGGGCTCCGGGGTATCCGCCGCAGGGAGCGCCCGGATATCCGCAGCAGCAGCCGCCCGGGTATCCGCAGCAGCCGGGCGGGTACCGCTGAATCGGCTTTGACCAAGGGACGGGCCGCGCACTCCGCCAACTGGTGTGCGCGGTCCGCCTCCCCCGCCCTCAGGGGGTCCCTCGGCGTTCTCCCGGCGGCTTCAGCCGTGCACTGAGAGAGCGCTCTCTCAAGAGTTGCCCTTCCTGCGCCTCGCTGTCAAGGGATTGACGCGCCGGCTCGGAGTTTTCTCCGGAGAGCGCTCTCCGGTGTTAGGCCGCGGACGCGGGCGGGTACCGGATTTTCATGAGGCATCAGGACGTTGGGCAGGTCGTTGTCATCACCGGAGCGAGCGGCGGCATCGGCCGGGCGACGGCGCGGGCTTTCGCGCGCCGCGGCGCCTCCGTGGCCCTGCTGGCCCGGGGCGAGGCCGGGCTCAAGGCCGCGGCCGACGAGGTCGAGCGCCTGGGCGGCCGGGCGCTGCCGATCCAGGTCGACGCGGCCGACTTTGACGCCCTCGACGACGCCGCCACCCGGATCGAGCGGGAGCTGGGCCCGATCGACGTCTGGATCAACGACGCCTTCACCTCGGTATTCGCGCCGTTCATGCAGGTGAAGCCCGAAGAGTTCAAGCGCGTGACCGAGGTGTCCTACCTCGGCTACGTCTACGGCACCCGGGTCGCCCTCGACCGCATGCTCCCGCGCAACCACGGCTCGATCGTGCAGGTCGGCTCGGCGCTGGCCTATCGGGGCATTCCGCTGCAGAGCGCATACTGCGGCGCCAAGCACGCGATCCAGGGCTTCAACGAGTCACTGCGCGTCGAGCTCATGCACGACAAGCGCGACGTCCACGTGACGATGGTGCAGATGCCGGCCGTGAACACCCCGCAGTTCGACTGGGTCCGCTCCCGCCTCGGCCGCCACGCCCAGCCGGTCGCCCCGATCTACCAGCCGGAGATCGCCGCCCGCGCCGTCGTCTACGCCGCCGACAACCCGGGCCGCCGCGAATACTGGGTCGGCGCCTCGACTGTCGGCACCCTCATCGCCGACAAGTTCATCCCGGGCCTGCTGGAGCGCTACCTGGCCCGCACCGGCTACGACTCGCAGCAGACGGCCGAGCCGCGCGACCCGAACCAGCCGGAGAACCTGTGGGAACCGGCCGACGAGCACACCGACTTCGGCGCCCACGGCGACTTTGACGACCGCTCCACCGGGCGCGCCCCGCAGCTGTGGGCCTCCCACCACCACGGCCTGATCGCCGCCGCGGGCGCCGGCCTGATCGCCCTGGCCGGCGTCGCCCTGGCCCGCCGCCGCTGACAGCTATCCGACACCGCTGAACCCGCCGCGCGCGGGAGACGTGGGGCCGGTATGCGCATCCTGTTCAGCGCGTGCCCCTTGTCCGGACATGTCGCGACAATCCTGCCGCTCGCCGTGGCCGCCGTCGACGGCGGCCACGAGGTGGTCATCGCCACCGGCTCCGGCGTCACCGCGGACGCCCGCCGTCTGGGCGTGCCGACGTGGCCGGTGGGTGTGCCCGCCGCCACCCTCCCGCGCGGCGGCACCGCGGCCGAGCGCGCCGCCTTCTTCGCCAGCACGGCCCTGCGCCGCACCACCGATCTCCTCCCGAAAGCCGAAGCCTGGCGCCCCGACCTTATCGTCTCCGACACCGCCGAGGTCGCCGGCGCCGTGGCCGCCGCCGCGACCGGCGCCCGCCACGTGGTCCACGGCCTGGGCATCATGCCGCCGATGGTCCTGTGGAACGCCTACGCCCTGCACCTGGACGGACTGCTGGCGAGATGGGGCCTGCCGACGGCGGTGGACGCGGCCCGGGACGTCACATACCTGGACGTCTGCCCGCCGGCCCTGCGCCGCTCGGGCGAGCGGATCTGGCAGAACACCCTCGACCTGCGCCCCACCACGGTCAGCCGCGGCACTCCCCCGCCGAGCCTGGCGTCGCTGCCGTACAGCACCACGGTCCTGGCCCGCCCGACCGCCCGAGCCGACGCCGCCGCCATCCTGAGCGCCGTCCGCTCGCAGCCGGTCAACCTCCTGCTCCAGGCGGAGCCCTCGCACTTCGGCCCGCAGCCGGCCAACGTCCTGATCGCACCCCACTTCCCCGATGCGGCAGTACTCCCGCGGTGCGCCGCCCTGATCTCGACCGGCGGCCCGGGCGTCATCCTCCAGGCGTTGGCGTACGGCCTGCCGCAACTGATCCTGAGCCAGGAGACCACCGACCCGGCCGGCGACATCACCCACGCGGGCGCCGCGCTCACCATCAACACCCCGACGCCGGCCGCCACCGAGCAGGCCGTCCAGCAGCACCTGCCCCGCCTGCTGGAAGACCCCGACTTCGCCAGCGCCGCCGCCTGGATCCAGGTGGAGATAGCGGCGATGCCGACCCCCGAGGCCATGGTCCGCACCCTGACCGCCGAGGGCATCCCGGCGCTGCGCTGACGGGCCCGACGACGTTGCCCCCCACGGCGTTGCCTGGCGACGTTGCCCGGCCGCGTTGCCCTGACGGCGTTGCCCGACGCCGGTCCGACCACGACGCCGCCGCACGCTCGTGGCCGGGCGGTGCCGCCGGGTAGCGTCGCGAGGCCGTGCCGCCGAGTCGTGTTGCGAGGCCGTGTCGCCGGGTCGTGTCGCCGGACTGTGTCGCCAGGCCCGTTGTCCACCGCCGGGAGTGCGGCCGCGCGGGACGACGTTTGCGCGGTTTCCCGCCCGGGTAGCGTCGGCTTCATGTGGCTGATCGCTCGTTCTGCGCTGCTCGGTATCGCCGCCGGTGGACGCAGCCTGTCCGCCCCCGCCGCCGTCGCCTTCGGCAGCGGCTCCAGAGCCTGGCAGGTGGCCACGACAGCCGCCGCGGCCGGCGAATTCGTCCTCGACAAGCTGCCCAACGCCCCCAGCCGCCTGGCCGCCGCCCCGCTGGCCGGCCGTCTCCTCTTCGCCGGCGTAGCCGCCACCTTCCTGGCCCGCCGTGAAGGCCGCAACCCGGTAGCCCCCGCCCTGGCCGCCGCCGCGGGCGCCGCCGCTGGAACCTACGCCGGCGCCCGCTGGCGCGCCTACGCCGCGAACCGCCACTGGGCCGCCCTGCCCGCCGCACTGGCCGAGGACGCAGTGACCTGGACCCTGGCCACCACCGCCGCCCGCCGCTGACACCACGAACCTCAAGCGAGGCGCAGGACCTACCGCGAGACCGACGTCGAGCTCAACCGCATCCGGGCCGCCCACGACGGCGGGTAGGCGCCGGAGGGCCTCGGCAGGCCGGCAAGCCCGAACCGGACCGACGCACCGCGCGGGTTGAGCCAGTGGCGCAGGAGCCGGCACCTGATGCACGACTGAGGCCTGTGCAGCCCGACGAGTGGCCCGGTAAGTGGCCCGCCGCGGGTTGACGGCATCGCACGAGCCCGGCCGTGGTGCGCGGCGACCCCACGAGCAGCGCGCACGGGGTGGCGCATGAGCCGACTGTGGTGCGCGGGCGACCAGCGAACCAGCACGCACGGGCGCAGCGGACGCGGCCGTGGCCGGCGGCATCACGCGAGCCTGCCATGGTGGGCAGGCGACCACGAGCAGCGCGCACGAGCGTCGCCGGCACGAGCCGGCCATGCTGCGCAGGCGACCAGCGGCGGCCCAACCGCATCGCACGAGCCCGGCCACGGTGCGCGGGCGAACAAGGGAGCGGCGCGCACGAGCGTCGCGCGCACGAGCGTCGCGCGCACGAGCGTCGCCGGCGCGAGCCGACCGTGCTGCGCAGGCGACCAGCGAACCAGCACGCACGGGCGCGGCGGACGCGGCCGTGGTCGGCGGCATCACGCGAGCCCGGCCACGGTGAGCGGGCGAACGGCGGAGCGGCGCACGAGTGGGGCGGGGGCGTCGCTCGGCATCGTCGCGCAGCAGCGCACCACCCCTCGAAGCGCTCAACCCGGCGCGGCGGGGCGTGGCTCGGCATCGTCGCGCAGCGGCGCACGACCCCTCGAAGCGCTCAGCCCGGCCCGGCGCGGCGCTCAGCCGGGTGCAGCGGGGCGTCGCTCGGCATCGTCGCGCAGCAGCGCACCACCCCTCGAAGCGCTCAACCCGGCGCGGCGGGGCGTGGCTCGGCATCGTCGCGCAGCAGCGCACCACCCCTCGAAGCGCTCAACCCGGCGCGGCGGGGCGTGGCTCGGCATCGTCGCGCAGCGGCGCACGGCCCCTCGAAGCACTCAGACCGGCCCGGCGCGGCGATGCGCTCAGCCCGGCTCGGCGCGGGGATGCGGTCGGCCGGGTGCGGCGGGGCGTCGCTCAGCATCGTGGTGCAGCGGCGCGCGGCCGCTCGAAGCGGTCGGGCGCGGCGTGGCGATGCGGTCGGGCGAGGCGCTGCCGTCGGGCGGGCGTGGTCGATGCGGTTGGGCGGGCAAGGTCGATGCGGTTGGACGGGCGGGGTCGATGCGGTTGGACGGGCTGGGTCGATGCGGTTGGACGGGCAAGGTCGATGCGGTTGGGCGGGCGGGGTCGATGTGGTTGGGCGGCAGCCGGGAGTGGCGGGTCGGCGGCTTGGCCCGGTCGGTGGGCGGCTCTCCCCTGGAGTCGTCTGGCGGTGAGGGTTAGAGGGCGTGGCGGGGGCGGCGCGGTGGAGGGTTGGGGTTCTCGTCGGGGCCGGTGGGTGTCGGGCGCGGCGGGAGGTGGGAAGGGAGAGCGAGCGGGCGGCGGCGGGTCGGGAGTGGGGGGAGGGTGATGGCTTGGGTTGGTTCGGGGTCGCTGGGGGTGTTAGCCCGGGTGTCGGGCGTGGGGCGCTGCTGTCCTGTCGGGCCCGCCGGGAGGGAGGGTGTCGGGCGGGGGGCGGCGTGGCGGGGGCGGCGGAAGAGCAGGGCCGTGGCGGTGGTCAGGAACACGGCGCCCAGGATGACTGCGGCCAACGGCAGGAACGTCGGGATGCCCAGGTAGACGGTGATGCCGAGGATGCGGGACAGGCCCCACGGCAGGAGGGCCATCTGGTCGTTCCAGATCGTCAGGGAGCGCTCCAGGCCCAGCACCGCCACCAGGCCGCCCAGCAGGACGAGCGGTACGCCCGCGCCGGCCAGCAGGACGGACGCGGTGCGGCGCAGCGGTAGGGCGTAGCGGTCGCGCAGGACCAGCGCGACGGCCACGAAGAGCCAGGCGAAGGCGGCGAAGGCCACCGTGATGTACAGCGAGCGGCGCACCGGATCGGTCCAGAAGGCGAACCAGTAGCCGCCCGGGCCGCGCAGGATCAGGGCGGCCAGGAGGATCGCGGTGCGGAGCAGGGCGACGCCGCCCATGGCGGCCCAGAGGTGGAACGGGTCGCGGCGGCCGGCCACGAGGCGGACGGTGAGGGCGAACAGGAGCCAGCCGCCCAGGGAGACGACCAGGTGGGCGGGGGCGGCGAACCAGGTGTAGACCAGGCGGGACAGGATCAGGGCGGCGGCCGGCACGGCGATGACGACGACGCGGTCCAGGCGGCTGGGCAGCGGGGACAGGTCGGCCAGGCGCCACGGGCTCGTCGCGCCGAGCCAGAGGGCGCGCAGGCCCGTCGAGCGGCCGACCAGGCCGACCAGCAGGAGCAGCACGACGAGGCCGAGCAGCACCCGAGCCAGGATGGACATGAGCGGATCGCGGTCCGCGCGCGCGGCGCCGAGGTCGGCCGCCGTGAAGTTGTACGCGGGAAGGTCCACGTCCCCGCCGTAGCGGTCCACGTGGGCGGTGCGGGCCTGGCGGTACTTCGTCTCGGCCGCCTCCCAGGCCGCGCGGGCCGCGGGGGAGCCGGTGTCGAGCCACTGGGCGTGGCGCAGGACCATCGTGCGGTAGGCCCCGAGGGTCCGGAACAGGTCGGTCTCGTACGCGAGCGCGTCGAGCAGCTTCGCCCGCAGCGTCGCGTCGCGCCAGGTCGCCGGGTCGGTGGCGACAAGCGTCTCCCGCATCGAGGCGGCCAGGGCGACGGCGCGGTCGCCCTCGGCGATGGTCTGGTCGATGTGGTCGCGGCTGACCGCGTAGATGCTGTCGAGCGCGGCCGAGTCACCGGTGACGATGTCCCACTCGAAGATCCACATCATCGGGGGCGGCTCGAGGCCCAGGGCCTCCACCTTGTCGTCGGCGTAGGGGCCCAGGTACAGGCCCTTGGTGATCGCCTCGCGGGACATCGCCATCACGCGGCACACGGCGGCGACCGTTGCCGGGTCGTCGGAGAAGGTCCGGCGGGCCCAGTCGGCGGTGATCTGGGCCGCCGGGGTCGCCGGGTCCCAGGCGAGCCGGCCCAGCGCGTAGGAGTTCAGGTCGTACAGCTGCCAGAACCCCGAGCGCAGCAGGAGCGTCATCGGCCCGGCCCGCAGCGGTCCGCCGTCCTGGGTCCACGTCCACACGCCCTCGATGTGCGGGTTGGCGGCCAGGAACCGCTGGAGCGCCTGCTGGTGCAGGCCGGTGAGGTCGTTGGGCAGGGAGCCGAACCCCTCGAACTCGCGCCGGCTCTGGAACTCCACGATCCGCCGCTGGGGGCCCTTCTCCAGCGTCGAGTTGAAGGGCAGGTGGCTGTAGAAGTCGCCGAGGGTGTACTTCGTCGACACAATCAGATGCGCGTTGTCGACGCCACCGAGGACCTCGTCGTAGGCCTCCGGATCGGTGTGGAGCCGCCCGACCGCGCCGACCCCGACCGTCCAGGTGCGGAAGATGATGTCGCGGCCGGCCTCGCCGGCCGCCTCCAGGAGCGCGGCGAGCATCGTGCGCACGGCCTCCGGCGTGGTGACGGCGATGCGCGACTCGTAGTCCCAGCCGGCCTGCTTGTAGACGGCGCCGCCCTCGCCGATGCGGATCATGAGGCCGCTGACGAACGGCATGCGCTCGAAGAGCTCGGCCAGGCCGAGTGCGTAGACCCGCCAGAACTTCGGGTCCTCGACGTTCAGGCCGCCGTAGGTCTTGTCCAGGTATCGCTCCAGCGGCGGCGACAGCGCCAGCATGTCGGTGAGCAGGTAGACCTTCATGCCCATGTCGGCCGCATAGCGGAACACCGGCGCGAACGCGGCGATCAGGGCCTGGGCCCGCGCGACGTGTGCATCGTTGCGGTCGTAGACGGTGTAGCCGTCGCCGACCCGGGAGAACGTGATGTATTCCAGGAAGCCCGGCAGGACCACCCCGTTGTACCCCTGCGCGAGCGCGTGCTCGACGAACTGGTGGAACTGCCGCGAGATCCGCTCGACGGCGATCTGGTCGACCCACGGCGCCCGGGGCAGCAGCGCGCCGCCGACGATGTCCGTGTTGAGCGAGTAGTCGGTGCCGGCGGCGAACGCGGCCACGTCGGGCTCGCGGCCGACCGAGCCGGCGTCGGTGAGCCGCAGGCCGAGGCGGGGCTTGACGACGTTGCCCTTCTGCTCGGCCGGCACCAGCGGCCGGCCCGAGCGGACCCGGTCGGCGAGCGCGTAGAGCCCGGCGGCCGCGCCCGAGTCGTCGCCGCCCGTGAGCACGAGGGGCTCGTCGAGGCGGTAGGCGCCGGCCGGAACCGCCTCATCGACGAGCACCACCAGATCGGCCGGGCCCTCGGCCCCGATCACCGGCCGCGGCTGGTCCCGGCCGGCGATCGCATCGGCGAGCGCGGTGGCGGCCAGGGTGAGCCGCGGGGAGACCGGCACCGCGATCGACGCGATCCCGACGGGTGCGGACGCGCCGACCTCGGCGACAACGGGCCGCTCGACCGGGATCGCCGCCCGCTCGAACCGCAGCCCGAGCGCGCCGCCGACGCCCCAGGCCACGAGTGCGCCCAGCACCAGCAGCGCCGCAATCGCGGCGACCGGGGTGCGAGCACGACGTCGGGTCACGGCCGACATCGTAGGCCCGAGGTCCGACATTTTCCGAGCGCGCCGATCGAGCCGGGAAACTTCAGCCCGCGCCGAAGCACACGAAGCTGTCGGCGCTGGCCCGGTCGCGCGGGTCGGCCGCGGACTGGGCGGCGGCGAGCGCGGCGGCCGGGCCCAGGCCGGTGGCGAGGTGGCCGTAGAACGCCCGCATGAGGTGGCGGGTGGCGCCGTCGTCGACCGGCCCGGTGGAGGCGATCACTGTCGCGGTCCCCATGTTGAGCAGCGCCGCGACCAGGCCCATGAGCTCGTCGCCGGGGTGCACGGCGGCCAGGCCGGTGTCGCAGCCCGACAGCACCAGCAGCGCCGGCGGGCGGCGCAGCGCGGTCAGGTCGTAGACGGTGAGCGGCCCGTCGGCGAGCATCAGGAACGAGAAGAGCGGATTGTCGACGCGAAACTCCCCGTGCGCGGCGATGTGCCCGATCGCCGCACCGTCGAGCGCGGCCAGGGCCGGCTGGACGCCCGCCCGCTCATCGGCGAGCACGGTGGCGCCGGGGCGGTCGGCCGCGATCTCCCGTACCTCGTCCGCGGCCTGCTCCGCCGAGTGCGCCCCGACGAGTACCAGCCGTCCATCCACAGTGGACGACATCACGCAGCGCAGCCAGATCGTCGCCGAGGGTGCGACGGTCAGCGATCGACCGCGCAGCCGCGGGAGCATCGACCACGGCAGCGCATGCAGCGCTCCGGTCGGCACCAGGATCAGGGGGCCGGCGCCGATGAGGTCGGCGATCGGGCCCAGCAGCAGCCGGTCGAGGGCCTCGGCGCGCCGCTCCAGCCGCTCGCCGTCGGTGGTGTGGCCAAGGACCTGGTTGTGCAGGGCGAACCGCAGCGACTCCAGCTCGGCCCGCACCGCGTCGATCTCCCCGACGATGCGGTGCGTGACCCGGCGCCCGCGCACCACGAGGGCGTGCAGGCGCCCGTCGATGTCGAGGAGCTCGACGAGCACCCGGTCCCCCAGCGCTGCGGCCAGCTTCGGGATCGACAACTCGACAGCGCTGGGCGAGGAGCCGGGTGCGTGCCAGGAGCGGCGGCGGACCTCGGCCTCCAGCACTCGCTGGCGGCGCAGCAGGCGGCTGGTGCGCTGCGGGCCGGTCGGGGCCGCGGCCAGCTCGCCGTTGATCCGCCGCAGCTCCATCAGGTGCCGGGCCACGACCGGATCGGTGGACGGGTGCGTCGGCGGCAGCGACAGGGCGGCCGAGCGGCACCGCTGGGCCCAGGTCAGCGCCGTCGCCGGCCCGCCGTGCTGCAGGGCCAGCCGCAGCCGCAGCCCGGCCAGGGCGACAGTCTCCGCACTGCCGCGCACCCGCAGCTCGGTGGCGCCGAGGCTGGCCCGGTAGGCGTCGGCCTGGCGCAGGCCGGACGTGGCCGCCCGGACCGACTCCGCGACCGCGCCGGAGGCGAGCTCGACCCGGGCCCGGATGTGCCACCACCGCACCCGCAGCGGCGCCGGGCCCAGCTTGGCCGCACCGCCCGCCTCGGTGAGCAGCTCGCGCGCGGTGTAGAGCTCGTTGAGGTCGACCGCGAGCTGGGCGGCGTCGAGCAGCGCGTCCCAGCCGGGCTGCAGCCAGCCGGCCTCGAGCAGGTGCGCCGCGACCGAGCGCAGCTCGCGGAGGGTGCCCCGGTTGGCCTTGCCGAGGGCGATGACGGCGGCGATCTCGGCGACCTTGGCCCGGGCGCTCCAGACGCTGCGGCCCTGGCGCTGGAACACCCGGCGCGCGGTCGCGGCCGCCGCCTTGGACTCCGCGGGCGTGCCGGCGGCCAGGCCGTGCCGGGCGAGCATGAGGTGGGCCTGGCCGAGCACGGAGTCGAGGTGCCCGTCGGTGCAGGCGTCGATGGCGGCCCGGATGGCCGCGTCGGCCTCGGGCAGGAGGCGCACGGAGAGCAGCAGGTCGGCCCGGTCGAGCAGGCCGACCGCGGCGGCGCCGGTGCTCCACAGCCGGTCGTGGGCGCGGTCGTAGCGGGCCAGCGCGGTGGGGACGTCGCCGGCCTGGGCGGCGACGAAGCCGAGGTTGTGCTCGACCTGCGCGGCCGCCGTCGCCATGCCGAGGCGGTTGTAGAGCGCCTGCGCGGCCCGCAGGTCGTTCTCGGCCTGCTTGAGGTTGCCGCGGTACCCGTGCAGGACGCCCCGGTTCGTGAGGGTTCGCGCCTCCCACACCTGATCGCCGGACTCGCGGAACGCGCGCAGCGCCCACCGGTACAGCTCCATCGCCTGCCGGTCGAACCCGAGCCGCCGCAGGATCAGCGCCCGCTGCATGATCGCCCGGGCCCGCCGGTGCCCGTGGAGCTCGGCAACGGCGCGGTCGATCTCCTTGAGTGCGGCGCTGGGCCGGCCGAGATCGTCGAGGATCAGCGCGTGGCTCATCCGGGCCTCGGCCTCGTGCACCCGCAGGCCGTGCCGCCGGGCCACGGTGATCGACGCCTTGAGCTGGGTCGCCGCCGCGGCCGCGTCGTGCTGGGCCTGCGCGACGAGGCCCAGTGCGCGCAGCGCGACCGCCTTCCGGCCGGGGTCGGCATCGCGCTCGGCATCGCGCAAAGCCGACTCAGCGAGGTGCTTGGCCTTGCCCGGGTCGGCCATGACAATCGGGAGCAGCCGCTGCGCCAATTCTTCGTCGGCGGCGGGGAGCGCGGGTGCAGCCGTCACGTCTGCATCCTGCCAAAGGCTCGGATGTGTATCACGGAGTCCGGAACGCGACTCATGTCACCGGCCTCATAGTTGATCCTTCTTGGGGGGAGCTCGATGTCCGTACCGATCGATCGTTACCGGCGGTGGGAGCAGGTCCGCAACGCGCGCCTGTCCAATCTGCCGTGGTTGCGCAGCGATGTACAGTCCGGCCGCCCGGTGCGCTACGTCGCCGATGAAATCCTGGTGTCCGAGGGGGGCGCCGCGATCGCCCACCGCACCCTCAACGCCCTGGGCCACCGGCCCAGCGACGTGACCGAGCGGGAGCCGCACCGCGGACTTCGCCTGCTCAAGGCCGACGGCCTCGACGTCGCCGCGGCCGTGCGCCAGCTGCGGGGTCAGCTGCCGGACGCCGTCGTCGGCCCCAACCACGTGTTCCTGTCGACGCCGTACGAGCACGGCGGCCCGTACGGTCCGCCGATTTCGGCAACCGCTCCGCCGTCCAAGCTCGCCCCTTCGGCGGACGGCCCATCGTCCGTCCGGGTCGTCGTCATGGACACCGGGGTGTACCTCGACAGCCCGCTCCCGCCCGGCTGCTACTCGGCCACGGCGGACAACGTGGAGACGGTCCTCGACGGTAACGCCGACGGCGAGCTCGACTCGGACGTCGGCCACGCGAACTTCATCGCGGGTGTCGTCGTGCAGTCGACCGACGCCGCGCAGGTCCGGATCGTGAAGGTGCTCGACAGCTTCGGCGTGTGCACCGAGGCCGAGCTGGCCGCCAAGATCGCGAGCCTGACCGACGTCGACGTGCTGAACCTGTCGCTCGGCGGGTTCTCGGTCGGCGACCAGCCGCCGGCGATCCTCAGCGCGGCGCTCGCCACGTTCCTGGCCGGCGGCGACCGGGTCGTCGTCGCGGCGGCCGGCAACGACGGCATTCACGACCGCCCGTTCTGGCCGGCGGCGTTCGCGGCCGGCGGCGCGCCGTGGGCCTCGAAGGTCATCGCGGTGGCCGCACACGACGGCAACGCGGTGTGCGACTGGAGCAACCGCGGCGCGTGGGTGACCCTCGTGGCCCCGGGCGCCGACGTCGTGAGCACCTTCGTCCGCCACACCCCGGCCTTCGAGTCGGGCTGGGCGGCGTGGAGCGGCACCTCCTTCGCGGCGCCGAAGGTCGTGGCCGCGGTGGCCGAGCGCAGGGCGGCGGCCGGCTCCGTGGTGGCGGCCGCGGAGCAGGTCAAGGCCGAGGCTTCCCAGCAGCAACTGGGCGGCTTCCCCGCGCTGCACTGAAACACGAGAGCCCCGGGAGGGGCGCTGCGGGCGGCGAACCGCAGCGCCCGATTTCCCGTCACTGAAGCGCGCACCCACACCCCCAGGCGGCCGGCACCGGGAGGCGAAACCGCCGGCGGCGTTGAACAATGTCCGGCGTGGGCGCACTGGAAGTAGTCGTGGCACTCGGTGCGGCGCTGGTGGTGGCCGGGATCGTCGCGCGGCGCGTCCGGATCCCGCCACCGGTGCTGCTGCTGGTCATCGGGACCGCGCTCGGCCTGGCTCCCGCGCTCTCCGCGGTCCGGCTGCCACCCGAGGCGGTACTGCTGCTGTTCCTGCCGGCACTGCTCTACTGGGAGAGCCTCACCACGTCGCTGCGGGAGATCCGCACCAACATCCGGGTGATCGGCCTGCTGTCCACGGCGCTGGTGGTGGCGACGGCGGGCGGCGTCGCCTACGTCGCGCACCTGCTCGGCGTCGCCTGGGGCCCGGCCTGGGTGCTCGGAGCGGCCGTCGCGCCCACCGACGCGACGGCCGTGAGCGTGCTGGCCCGGGGGCTGCCGCGCCGCACGACAACGGTGCTGCGGGCGGAGAGCCTGGTCAACGACGGCACGGCGCTGGCGATCTTCGGGCTGGCGATGGCCGTCACGATCGACGGCGACGAGCTCACGACGGCGAAGATCGGCGGGCTGTTCGCGCTCGCGTACGCGGGTGGGGTGCTGGCCGGGCTCGCCGCGGCCTGGCTCGCGCTCACCGCCCGCCGGCTCATCGGCGACGAGCCGCTGCTGGCCAACACCGTCAGCCTGCTCACCCCGTTCCTGGCGTTCCTGCTGGCCGAGGTCGTGCACGCGTCCGGGGTGCTGGCGGTGGTCGCCTGCGGGCTGGTGATCAGCCAGTACGGCCCCCGCACCATCAGCGCCCGGACCCGCACCCAGGCGTTCGCGTTCTGGCCGCTCACGACGTTCGTGCTCAACGGGGCGCTGTTCGTGCTCATCGGGATGCAGCTGCCCGACTCGGTCCGCGGGCTGCACGACGGCACGCTCCCGCACAGCGCGGCGGTCCTCGCGGCCGTGGCCGCCACCGTGGTCGGCGTGCGGTTCGCCTGGAGCTTCACCACCCCGTACCTCATCCGCGCCCTCGACCGCCGCCCCGCCCAGCGGCTGCTGAGGGTCGGGGCGCGGGCCCGGACGATCAGCGCGATAGCCGGTTTCCGGGGCGCCGTGTCACTCGCCGCAGCCCTGGCCGTACCCTCCGCGGTCGCCGAGCGGGACCTGATCGTCTTCGTGACCTCGGGCGTGATCGTGGTGACGCTCGGACTCGGACTTTTCATGCCCGCCGTCGTACGGTGGGCCCGGCTCCCCGACGACGACGGGCCGCGGCAGGAGCTGCTCCTGGCCCAGACCACCGCGTCGCAGGAGGCCCTGGACGCACTCCCGGGCGTCGGCGCCCGGCTCGGGGTGGACGACCTGGTGGTGGCCCGGCTGCGGAAGGAGTACGAGCGGCACCTGTCGGACCTGCACACGGGAGACGACGACGACGGTGACCGGGCGGAGCAGACCGAGCACGAGCAGTACACAATGCTGAAGCTCGAGCTGCTCGCGCACAAACGGGCGACGATCGTGCGGCTCCGGGACGAGCGCCGGATCGACGACGTCGTGCTGCGACAGTTGCAGGGGAAACTTGACATCGAGGAAGTTCGACTCACGGGGACCTATACGACAGAGTGAACCGACCGATTGCCCGACCTCCACACCGGGCGCGGCCGTGTTGAGATGTCCTTGAACTCGAGCTTGGGCGGGAACTGATCTTGAAGACGCTGGTGGACCGCTACCGATTGGACTACGCGATCGGCGCGGGCGGCATGGGCATCGTGTGGCGAGCCCGTGACCTGCGGCAACAGCAGATGGTGGCGATCAAGGAGGTACGCCTCCCGGAGCTCATGACCACCGTGGAGCGCGAGCGCGTCAACCGCGAGGCGCGGGCCGCCGGGCGCGTGGAGCACCCGGCGATCGTCAAGGTCCACGAGGTCGTCACGACTGACGAAGGACCGTGGATCGTCATGGACCTCGTCGATGGCCGCTCGCTCGGCGAGCGGGTCGCCACCGACGGTCCCCTGCCCGCGGCCGAGGGCGCGCGGCTCGGCCTGGTCCTGCTCGACGCGCTGGAGGCGGCCCACGCGGCCGGCATCACGCACGGTGACGTCAAGCCCGCCAACGTCCTGCTCCTGCCCGACGGCTCGGCGCTGCTCACCGACTTCGCCGTGGCCGCGATGCTCGACCCCAGGCTGCCGCTGAGCGACCCGGTGTTCGTCGCGCCCGAGCGCCGCGGCACCGGCGACGGCGGCCCGGAGGGCGACCTGTACTCCCTCGGCGCCACCCTGGCCGTCGCCTCCCCGGCGGCCGCTCCCGACCTCGTGGCCGCACTGACCGCCGACGACCCCGCCGAGCGCCCGAACGCCCACGCCGTCCGCCGGGCCCTGTCGATCGCCGCCGGCGTCGAGCCGCCGCCGGAGGAGGAGCCCTGGTGGGAGGAGCCCGCCGAGGCGGCAGCCACCACAGCGGCGGCCACCGCGGAGGCCACGGCCGCGGCCGAGACCCAGGAGCAGCCCGCCGTCGACGAGGCCACCAAAGAGCACCCCGTGGTCCCCCTTTCCACCCCGGCCGAGACCACCGGCGAGCTGCGGGCGGCGAAGCCCGCGACACCGGCCGGGCCGCAGCGCATGCAGATGAAGTCCGAGATCAAGGTGGCCGCGCTCATCGGCGCCGGCGTGCTCGCCTTCCTGATCCTGGTGGGCTTCCTCGGCCACGGCGGCGGCACCACCGACGACGCCAACCAGGCGGCCCAGGGCGCCGTCGCATCGCCGAGCGACGACGCGCTCCTCGCCGGGGCCGGCACCGAACCCAGCCCGTCACCCTCCGACGACCAGCCGTCACCCAGTGCCGCCCCGTCCACCGCCCGGCCCACGACAAAGGCCCCGAAGACCACGAAGCCGGCCAGCCCTACTCCGCCGAAGTCGCCGGCTGTCACCTCGGCCAAGATCGGGCTGAACCCGGTGACGTACAGCGGCCCCTGCACCGGCAACGGGATCGACGTCGAGGTAAGCGTGACGATCGCCACGAACCAGCCCGGCACCCAGGTCACCTACGCGACCACCGGCAAGGCGGCCAAGACGGTGACCGCGACCGGCGGGACCTACACCGAGACCTACCGCATGCGGGTCGACAGCGGCCGCCGGTACTCGTTCCCGATGACCCTGAGCGTCACCAGCCCGGGCACCACCACTGACTCGCTGACCTTCACGAACAACTGCTCGAGATAGCAGGGACGCCCGCGCGGCCCCCGGGCCGGTGCACCTGGACCTTAAAAAAGCTCTCGCGTTCGCTAGGATGCCCCAGTGCCGAAGGAGCGACGGACGGCGGACAGCAACGCAACGCCGGGTACGCCACGTCTAACGTGCGTGACCGTGAGCTGCTGGAGGGTGGTCGAATGACCGACGACGACGTCACGCGCGACGGCCTGCCACGGTTCATTTACGGTGAGTACACGGGTGAGATCAAACTGCCACCACGGCCCGAGGACGACGACGTCCCGGGCGGCCCGATGGACCGCAACACCAAGTTTCTGGTGGCCGGCGGCGGCCTGGCCCTGCTGCTGATCATCGGGATCGTCGTGGCCGCGCTGAGCACCACCGCGAGCACGCCCGACACCACGCCCGCGGCGGCCAACCCGGAGACGTCGGCGGTGAGCTCGTCCGGCACGCCGGTGCCGACCGACGACCCGCAGGTCACCGCGACCCAGTCGTGGCCACAGCTCACGAACACCGAGATCCCGGGCGGCCAGGCGACGACGACCAAGCCCGGCTCGACCCCGACCACCAAGCCGGGGGCGACCAACACGGTCAAGCCGCCGGCCACGCAGACCACGAAGCCGGGCCCGTTCCCGACGACCAAGAAGCCGCGGCCGTCGTTCCCAGGAAACCAATGAGCGAACCCGGCTCAGAGGAGGCCGGGTTAGCGGGGGAACCCGACGGATTTCCGGCACCGCCGCCGGAAGGCCTTTCACGGAGTATGGCCTGGTTCCTGGCCGGCGCGGCGCTTGTCATCGTGCTGTCGGTCGGCACCGCCCTGGCCGCCCTGACCACCGGGGACGACCCGCGTCCGCGCCCGACGGCGGCCCGCAACACGCCGCAGCCGGTGGTGCCCGAGGACCCGGCGACCACGATCGGGCCGGCCGCGACCGCGGTGCGCAGCACGGCCTCGACCCAGCCGTCGGCCGTGCGCAGCTCGAGCCCGGCCCGGCCCACCTCCGCGGCGCCGACGACGCCGGGGCCGCCGCGGGTGGTGTCGGTGACCGTGAGCGCCGACCCGGACGAGTTCCCCAGCTGCCGCGGGTCGATGATCACCCGGATCACGGTGCGGATGACGCTCAGCCAGCCCGGGCTCCCGGTGCGGTACACCATCAATGAGTCCTCGACCGTGCGGGACACGGCGTCGAGCACGACGTTCGTCAAGACGACCCAGGCCAACGTGAGCCCCATCCGCGGCGACCACCAGGTGCGGATCGCGGTGACGCAGCCGAGCACGGCCTCCACCAGCACCACGATCAGCGTCGACTGCGGGAGATGAATAAGCGTTCGTGAATTCCACACTATCGGTTACGCTCGATGTACCGACTGTGATGGGACCGGCGAGCCATGCTCAGTGCGCGCAGCCTGTTCGTGTACTGCACCGCGAATCAGGCCCTGCGCTGCGCCCGGATCGCCGAGCGCCCCGGCGCCGGGCTGGTGATCGCCCCCTACCGCCACGATGAACGGGGCGCCCTCGCCACCGCCGCCTACCTGCGCGACAGGTCGCAGCTCACGACGCCGATCCTGCTCGACGCGGCCCGCTACGCGGGGCAGAACCGGCTGCCGGCCAGCGCCCCGTTCAACCCGCGCTGGCTGCGGCGGCAGCGGGAGCTGGGGCTGCCGGTGCTCACCGACTCCGGGTACGTCGACGGCGGCGACGAGGCGGGACTCGTCAGCATCCTCCACCGCACGATGGCGATCCCCGACGGCATCGCGGTCCTGCCGCTCAACCCGGTCTGGCTGCGCGACCGCCTGCACCTGACCACCCTGACCAACCGCGTCCGCGACGCCGGGGTGGCGATCGCGCTGGTGCTGGAGGCCCGCGGCGACCCGTTCGGGCTGCCCGGAACCGTGGCCGGGCTGCTGGAAGTGCTCGGGTGTGGAGTACCGACGCTGCTGCTTCGCTCTGATCTTTCATCGCTCGGTGCGCTCTGTCACGGCGCGGTGGCGGCGGCGGTCGGCACCACTGGTGCGCTGCGGCACCTCGCGCCCCGCGAGTCCGTCCCCATGAACAACCAGCGCGGGCCGCGCCCGCCGGCGACGATCTTCAAACCCACCATGTCGTACCGTCGCATCAGCGCGATCCAGCGGGCCAAACGGTCGCACCCCGACCCCCGGCTCTGGTCGTGCGACTGCGACGCCTGTGCGGGCCGGGACCTGGACTGGATGGCCGCCCTCGACGACCGCGAGCGGGAGGTGCCGGCGTTCGAGCACGCGGCCGCCGTCCTGTTCGCGCTGCGCGACGAGGTGCTCAGCGGCGGCGAGCACCAGAACCGCAACAGCTGGGCCGCGCGCTGCGCCGACGCCGCCTATCGCGAGCGCGAACTCGGCTGGCCGGTGACGCCGATGCTGCGCCACTGGCGGGAGACGGCCCCGAATTCGGTCGAAATGCCGCTGGCGAGCTGACAGAATCGCGCCGGTGTACGCGACCCTCTTCGTGCTGGGCTTGCGCCGCTGGTCCGCGTACCGCACCGCCGCGCTCGGCGCCGCCTTCACCAACTGTGTGTTCGGCCTGATCCGCTCGGCCGTGATGATCGCCGTCGTCGGCACCGCGGGCGGCGCGCTCGCGGGCTACGACGTGGCCACGACCGCCACCTACGTGTGGCTCGGCCAGGCCCTGATCGGCCCGGTCCAGCTGTTCGGCTGGACCGAGCTGGCCCAGCGGATCCGCTCCGGCGACATCGCGGTGGACCTGGCCCGCCCGGTCGACCCGATGCTGGCCTACCTGGCCGCCGACCTGGGCCGGGCCGCCTACTCGCTGCTGCCGCGGTGCGTGCCGCCGCTGCTCATGGGCGCGCTGATCACCGGGCTCACGCTGCCGCACACCGCGGGGCCGTACGTGCTCGGCGCGCTCAGCGTGGCCGTCGCCAGCGCGCTGTCGTTCGCGTGCCGGTGGCTCGTCAACCTGTCCGCCTTCTGGCTGCTGGACCTGCGCGGGCCGATGACGATGTACCTGGTGCTGTCGGGTGTCCTCTGTGGACTGGTGGTGCCGGTGCGCTGGTTTCCGCACTGGCTCGCGGTGGTCGCCGCCTGCACCCCGTTCCCCTCGCTGCTGCAGGCGCCGATCGACGTGCTCACCGGGAAGGGCGGGTTTGCGACGGTACTGACGCAGGCCCTTTGGCTCGTCGCTCTGCTCGGTCTCGGGTGGGGCGTCTTCGCGCTCGGGGCGCGCAAGCTGGTGGTGCAGGGTGGTTAGCGGGCCGTACTCCACATTGGCGCGCCTGCACGTGCGGGCCCAGACCGTCTACCGCGGGTCGTTCGCGATCGAACTGCTCGCGAGCCTCGGGGCGACGGTCAGCGGGCTCGGCGAGATGTACGTCGTGTTCGCGAACGTCCCCGCACTGGGCGGCCTGACCTTCCGCGCGGCGATCCTCGTCTTCGCCCTCGGGCACATCTCGATGAGCCTGGCCGACCTGGTCTTCGGCCATCTCGACGCGCTGCCCGGCTATCTGCGCACCGGCACGCTCGACGCGTTCCTGCTCCGGCCGCTGCCGGTGCTCCCCCAGCTCATCAGCGCCGAACTGTCGCTGCGCCGGCTCGGGCGGACCGCGGCCGGCATCGCCATCGCCGCGGTCGTCATGGCCCGTCTCGGCATTCGCTGGACGGCCGCCGACATCGTCCTCGTCGTCGTCACGATCCTGTGCGGCGCGGCCATCTTCGCGGCGTTGTTCACGGCCGCGGCGGCGGTGCAGTTCTGGCTCATCGACGGGGCCGACATCACCTCGTCGTTCGTCTACGGTGGACAGTACGCGTCGCAGTTCCCGGCCACGATCTACCCGGACCCGGTGCGGGTGCTGTTCACGTTCGTGGTGCCGACGGCGTTCGTGGCCTACCTGCCGGCGCTGACACTGCTGCGCCTGCCACCGCCGCCCGGCTTCCCGTCGTGGATCGGCTGGTGTGCGCCGCTGGCCGCGGCCGCGCTCTGGGGCGTGGCGCTGCTGGGCTGGCGGTCGGGGCTGCGGCACTACACGGGGGCGGGATCATGATCATCGAGGTCTGCGGGCTGCGCCGCCTCTTCGGCCGGGTGGCGGCCGTCGACGGGCTGACGTTCGGCATCGAGCGCGGCGACGCCGTCGGCTACATCGGGGCCAACGGCGCCGGGAAGTCCACGACCATCAAGATGCTGACCGGCATCCTGCGGCCGACGGCGGGCACGGTGCGCACCTGCGGCCTGGAGCCGATGCGCCAGCGGCGCCGGCTGGCTCGGCGCATCGGGGTGGTCTTCGGGCAGCGCAGCCAGCTGTGGTGGGACCTGCCCCTGCGCGACTCCTACCGGGCGCTCGGGGCGATCCACCGGCTCGACTTCCGGCCGCGGCTGGCCGAGCTGGCCGAGCGGCTCGACCTGGGCGACTTCCTGGACACGCCGGTGCGCCAGCTCTCGCTCGGCCAGCGCATCCGCGGTGAGGTCGCGGCGGCCCTGCTGCACGCGCCGGAGCTGCTGATCCTCGACGAGCCGACGATCGGGCTGGACGTGCTCAGCAAGGAGCGGCTGCGCAGCTTCCTCATCGAGCAGCGGGCCGCCGGCACCAGCCTGCTGCTCGCCACCCACGACATGGGCGACGTCCGGCGCCTCACCGACCGGCTCCTGGTCGTCGACCACGGGCGGCTGGCCTTCGACGGGACGCTCGACGGCCTGGCCCGGCAGGTCGGCGCGGAGCGGATACTCGTGCTGGACCTGGCCGAGCCGGCGCCCCCGCTGGACTTCGTCGCCGGCACGAGGCTCGTCGGGGTCGAGGCCGGCGGGCTGCGCCAGCGGCTCTCGTTCGCGCCCGGCACGACGACCGTGGCGGCGATCCTGGCCGCCGTCGCCACCGCGGCCCAGCTCCACGACCTGACGATCGAAGAGCCGGACATCGAGGCGGTCGTCCGGCGGCTCTATAGTCTGTCCACGTGACGATGAACGGCGCCGACGTCCTGCGATCCGTCGCCCTGGTGCGGGCCGCCTTCGCCGACGTGCCCGACGACGGCTGGGACCGCCCGGCCGGCACGCTCTCCTGGACGTGCTGGGAGACAATGGAGCACACGGCCGACGACCTGTTCGCCTACGCCGGGCAGATCGCCGCGCCGGACAGCCCCCAGGACGCGTACCTGCCGTTCGCCTGGCGCCCCATGCGCGAGGGCGGGCCGAGCAACACCGTCTTCGTCGAGCACTCCGGCGGCACGCTGGGCCTGCTGCGCTGCCTCGAGGCGTGCGGCGCGATGCTGGCCGGGGTCGTGGACGCCGCACCCGCGAGCCGCCGCGGCTGGCACCCCGACGGCACGAGCGACCCCGAAGGCTTCGCGGCCATGGGCGTCGTCGAGGTCCTGGTCCACGCCTGGGACGTGGCGGATACCGTCGAGCGCCCCTGGAACCCGCCGGCCGACCTGGTCACGGCGGTCCTGGACCGGCTCTTCGTCGGCCTGCCCGCGCACGAGGACCCGTGGCGGCTGCTGCTGTGGGCGACCGGGCGCGCCGAGCTGCCCGGGCACGCAACCCGCACCAGCTGGCGCTGGGACGGCCGGCCCCTCGCGGAGCGTTAGCACTCCGCCCGACCGCTCGGCCGCCCGGCGTCAGCGCTTCGAGCGGAAGGCCTGGCGGTACGCCGACGGGGACGTTCGCATCGCGTTGGCGAAATGGTGGCGGAAGGTGACGGGCGCGTCGAAGCCGACCGCGGCGGCGACCTGCTCGATCGTCGTGTCCGTCGTCTCCAGCAGCGCCAGGCTCGCCTGGATGCGCTGCCGCAGCAGCCAGCGGATCGGGCTCGTCCCGGTCGCCCGGGTGAAGTGCCGCAGGTAGGTCCGCGGGGCCATGTGCGCCTGCCGGGCCAGGCCGGCCACGGTCAGCGGCTCCCGCAGGTGCGCCAGGGCCCAGGCCAGGCTGGCCGCGATCCGGTCGTCGCCGGCATCGGCGGGCATCGGCGCCTCGATGAACTGGGCCTGCCCGCCGTCGCGGTGCGGCTGGACCACGAGCCGGCGGGCCACCGCGTTGGCGATCGCGGCGCCGTGGTCGCTGCGCACCACGTGCAGGCACAGGTCGAGCCCGGCCGCGCTGCCCGCGCTTGTCCAGACGGGCCGCTCGGCCTCCTCGGCGATGTACAGCACGTCCGGGTCCAGGTCGAGGTGCGGAAAGCGGGCCCGGAACACGTCGGCGTAGCGCCAGTGCGTCGTCGCCCGCCGCCCGTCCAGAAGCCCGGCCGCGGCCAGGGCGAACGCGCCCGAGCAGATCGACAGGGTGCGGGCGCCCCGGTCGTGCGCCGCCCGCAACGCCTCCAGGACCGCCGCGGGCGGATCGGCGTGGACGCTCGCGACGCCGGGCACGATCACCGTCTGCGCCCGGGCCAGCTCGGCCAGCCCGCCCGCGGGCTGCAGCACCGCTCCCCCGATCACCGGGACCGGCCCCGGCGTGGGAGCGCAGATCGTCAGCTCGTACCAGTCCCGCTCGAACTCCGGCCGCGGCAGCCCGAAGATCTCGGTGACGATCCCCGTCTCGAACAGGGACATCCCGGGGTACGCCAGGACCGCGACCGCGTGCATGGCGCGATGTTAGCGCAGGGCGGCGTTCACGCCACTCCCGGCACCGGCCTCCCGTGCCGCACGCTCTGCCTATGACCACTGCGATCGAGCACTTCACCACCCGCCTGACCTTCGAGACCGACGTCAGCGACGTCCACGCGGCCCGCTCCGGCCTCGTGGTCGTCGACTCCCGCGGGGCGCAGGCGTGGGCCCAGGGCCACATCCCGGGGGCGGTCCACCTCCCGACCGCCGAGATCGCCCTGAAGGCCCGGACGCTGATCCCCGCCGACGCCGACGTGGTGACGTACTGCTGGGGTCCGGGCTGCAACGGCGCGACCCGCGCCGCGCTGGAGTTCGCGAAGCTGGGCTACCGGGTGCGCGAGATGCTTGGCGGCTTCGAGTACTGGGTGCGCGAGGGCTTCGAGTTCGCGACCGCCACCGGCCCGCAGCAGCGCCCGGCGGACGAGCTGACCGCACCCCGCTGGGCGGTCAGCTGCGACTGCTAGGGCACCAGGATCGTCTTGCCGACGGCGGTGCGCTCCTCCATGCCGCGGTGCGCCGCCGGGGCCTCCGACAGCGGGTACACCTGGCCGATCAGCGGCCGCAGGGCCATTGACAGCGCCCGGGCCAGGTAGGCGCGGTGCCGCTCCGGCGGCAGCTGCACCGCCTGGATGCCTGTCGCGGTCACGTCGGGCCGGGTCCCCGCGGTGAAGCCGCCGGCGGGCATGCCGTGGCCGGAGAACCGACCGCCCGGCCGGACCAGGGTGAGCGCGGCCCGGCCGTAGTCGCCGCCGGCCCCGTCCAGGACCGTGTCCACCGGGTCGAGGCCGGCCGTCCAGCCCGGCTCCGAGTAGTCCACGACCGCCGCCGCGCCCAGGTCCCGCAGCCGGGCCAGCTTCGCCGCGCCGCGGGCGGCCGCGATCACCGTGGCCCCCGCGGCCGTCGCGAGCTGCACCAGGATGGCGCCCATGCCACCGGCGGCCGCGGTGATCAGGACCCGGTCGCCGGCCGCGATCGGCGCGACGTCGAGCAGCGCGAGCGCGGTGACACCGTCATGGAGGACGGCCGCCGCGGTGCGGTCGGGCACCCCCTCGGGGATGGCCACCAGCGCCGCCTCGGCGGCCAGCGCGACCGTCGCGTAACCGCCGCCCGCGTGGCCGGTGCGGGCCACGACCCGCCGCCCGGTCCACTGGGGGTCGACGCCGCTCCCGACGGCCGTCACCGTGCCGGCCGCGCCCACCCCCGGGCGATACGGCGGCTCGACCGGGAAGAACTGCCCGCCGCGCCCGGCTCGCACCATGGTCTCCAGCCACAGGGTGTCCGACGCCGCCACCGCGATCCGCACCTGGCCCGGGCCGGGCCGGGGGTCCGGTGCGGACGTCAGGACGAGAACGGAGGGATCGCCGAACCGGGCCACCTCGATCACACGCATGAAACCACCCTCGGACCTCAAGCATGGTTCATGTCAAGGCGGGTAGCTGCGGCGCGTGGCGAGGAGACGAACCGAGAGCGACGTGACCCTTGACGTCAACGGGCACGAGCAGGACCTGCGGCTGGACAACCGCACGACGCTGCTCGACGCGCTGCGCGAGCACCTCGGGCTGACGGGCGCGAAGAAGGGCTGCGACCACGGCCAGTGCGGGGCCTGCACGGTCCTGCTGGACGGGCGGCGGGTGGTCAGCTGCCTGGTGCTCGCCTGCTCGGCGCACGGGGCGGCGGTGACGACGGTGGAGGGGCTCAGCGCGGGGTACGGGCTGCACCCGATCCAGGAGGCGTTCATCGAGCACGACGCGCTGCAGTGCGGGTTCTGCACACCCGGGCAGATCTGCTCGGCGGTCGGGCTGACGGCGGAGGAGACCGCCTCGCCGGCCGCGGTGCGGGAGGCGATGAGCGGGAACATCTGCCGGTGCGGCGCCTACACGCACATCGCGGCGGCCGTCTACGAAGTGGCGGCGAGCTCGTGAGGCCGTTCGAATACGAGCGGGCCGCGGACGCCGCGGGCGCGCTGGCCACCATGGTCCGCCCCGGCACCGCGTTCCTGGCCGGCGGGACGAACCTCGTCGACCTGATGAAGCTCGGCGTGGCCACCCCGGACCGGCTCGTCGACCTGAGCGGCCTGCCCTACGCCGAGGTGGAGCCGATCGGCGGGGGCGGGCTGCGGATCGGGGCCCTGGTGTCGAACAGCGACCTGGCCACGCACGACGGGGTGCGCTCGCGCTACCCGGCCGTGGCCCAGGCCGTGCTCGCGGGCGCGTCCGGGCAGCTGCGCAACCGGGCCACGGTCGGGGGCAACCTCCTGCAGCGCACCCGCTGCCGGTACTTCCAGGACCTCACCAAGGCGTGCAACAAGCGGGCGCCGGGCAGCGGCTGCGACGCCCGCGACGGCGAGCATCACGACCTCGCGATCCTGGGCGCCTCGCCGCAGTGCATCGCGACGAACCCGTCGGACCTGGCCGTGGCGCTGTCCATGGTGGACGCCTCGGTGCACTACATCGGCCCGCACGGCCCGGCCGCGGTCAGCGTGCACGACCTGTTCCGGCGGCCCGGGGAGCGGCCGGACCGGGACACGAACCTGCCGCCGGGGTCGCTCATCACCGCCGTCGTGCTGCCCGAGTGCCCTCTGGCGGGCGGCTCGCGGTATCGCAAGGTGCGCGACCGCGCGTCCTACGCGTTCGCCGCCGGGTCGATCGCGGCCGCGCTCGATGTGCGCGACGGGCGGGTGCACGACGTGCGGGTCGCCTGGGGTGCGGTGGCCCATCTGCCCTGGCGGGCCTGGGCCCTGGAGCGGGCGCTGCGCGGGGCGCGGGCGGTGCCGGAGAGCTACGCGCGGGCCGCGGAGACCGAACTGGCGTCCGCGAAGCCGCTGCGCGACAACGAGTACAAGATCCGGCTTATCCGAAACCTGACCGTCGAGCTGCTGGGGGAGATGACCCCGTGACCGCTTTTGTGCACCGTGACCAGGCCCGCGACCAAGCCCGCGACCAAGCCGCGGAGCAGGCCGTCGGGCGGGCCGAGCCGCGGCTGGAGGCGCGGGCCAAGGTGACCGGGCAGGCGCGGTACGCCGACGACCACCCGCTGCCCGGAAGCGCCTACGCCTGGCCGGTGCGGGCGGCGTTCGCCCGCGGTCGGATATCCACTGTGGACACCACCGACGCGCTCGCGGTGGACGGGGTGGTCTGCGTCATCTGGCACGGCAACGCGCCGCGGCTGGAGCCCGGCGACGACCCGGATCTGCTGGTCCTGCAGTCGCCCGAGGTGTGGTACTACGGGCAGGTCATCGCGCTCGTCGTGGCCACGACGCTGGAGCGGGCCCAGGAGGGCGCCGACCTGGTGACGGTGCGCACGGACGCGATGGCCGCGGACACAGTGCTGCGGGCCGACCACCCGGGGCTGCACGAACCGGAGATCGTCAACGCGGGCCTGCCGGGGCGGGTCGACACCGGCGACTTCGACGCCGGGTTCGCCGCGGCCGAGGTGCGCGTCGACGCGACGTACCGCACCCCGGCCGAGCACCACAACCCGATGGAGCCGCACGCGACCACGGCGTTCTGGGAGCGCGGGCAGCTGACCGTGTTCGACGCGACCCAGGCGTCGTCGTCAGTCCGCGACACCCTGGCCGCGCTGTTCGAGCTGCCGCCGCAGCTGGTGCGGGTGCACAACGAGCACGTCGGGGGCGGGTTCGGCTCGAAGGGGGCGCCGCGGCCCAACGTGGTGCTGGCCGCCATGGCCGCGCGGTGTGCGGGGCGGCCCGTGCACCTGGCCCTGGGACGCTCGATGCTGTTCACGATGGGCGGGTACCGGACGCCGACCATCCAGCGGATCCGGCTCGGCGCGGACGCGGACGGGCGGCTGGTGGCCCTGGCGCACGAGTCCGTCACGCAGACGTCACGGCTGACGGAGTACACCGAGCAGTGCACGGCCGTCAGCCGCGTCCACTACCCGCCGGCGAACCTGACGACCAGCCACCGCGTCGTCGCGCTGGACGTGCCGCCGCCGACCTGGATGCGGGCGCCCGGCGAGTGCCCGGGATCGTTCGCGCTGGAGTCCGCGATCGACGAGCTGGCGGTGGCCGGGAGCTGGGACCCGGTACAGCTGCGCATCGACAACGACACCGCCCGCGACGCCGAGGGCCGGCCCTTCAGCAGCCGCCACCTCGTCGAGTGCCTGCGCGCGGGCGCGGACCGGTTCGGCTGGGCCGGCCGCGACCCGCACCCGGGAAGCCGGCGCGAGGGGCGCTGGCTGCTCGGGACCGGTGTGGCGGCGTCGTCGTTCCCGGCGATCACGTGGCCGTCGACCGCGACCGCGCGGGCCACCGCCGACGGCCACTTCGAGGTGGCGGTCAACGCGGCCGACATCGGCACCGGCGCCCGCACGGTGATGCGCCAGATCGCCGCCGACGCGCTCGGCGTCGACGAGCCGTCAGTGCAGATCCGGGTCGGCGACAGCGACATCGGCTTCGCCACCATCGCCGGCGGCTCGATGGGCACGTCGTCGTGGGGCTGGGCGGTGACGAAGGCATGCCGGCTGCTGCGCGAGCGGCTCGGCCGGGAGCACCACGGCCAGTGCCCGCCCGAGGGGGTCGCCGTGGTCGCCGACACCACCGCCGATCTGGCCGCCCGCGGCGAGTACGCCCGCCACGCGTTCGGCGCCCAGTTCTGCGCCGTGCGGGTCGACCCGGCCACCGGCGAGGTGCGGCTGGACCGGATGCTCGGCGTGTTCGCGGCCGGGCGGATCATCAACCCGACGACGGCCGAGTCGCAGCTGGCCGGGGCGATGACGATGGGCGTGTCGATGGCGCTGCTGGAGCAGTCGGTGCTCGACGCGCGGACGGGCGACTTCGTGACGGACGACCTGGCCTCGTATCACGTGGCCGTCAACGCCGACATCCCGCGGATCGACGTGACCTTCCTGCCCGAGGCCGACCCGCACCTCAACCCGATGGGGTCCAAGGGCATCGGCGAGCTCGGGATCGTGGGCGCGGCCGCGGCGGTGGCCAACGCCGTCCATCACGCGACAGGGGTCCGCGTGCGCTCCCTGCCGATCACTCCGGCGGCGCTGCTGGCGGCCATGCCAGGATGAACGCATGGCCTTTCCGGACTACCGCGCGGCGGACGCGATCGCCGTCCGTGCCAGCGTCAAGCTGCTCGACGGCCCGCTCGACCTGACCCTCCCGACCCCCTGCGCCGGCTGGAACCTCGCCGACCTGCTCGCCCACATGACCATCCAGCACCTCGGCTTCGCCGCCGCCGCGCGCGGCGAGTCGTGGCCCCTCGCACGCTGGACCCCGCCGCCGCTCGCGGCCGACCCGGCCGCCGCGTATGCGGCGGCCGCCGAAGAGGTGATCGCCGCGTTCGCCGCGGCGGATCTGTCGGCCGACATCGAGCTGGCGGAGATCGCGCCGGTGCCGATTCCCGCCTGGCGCGGCCTCGGCGCGCACACCATCGACTACGTGGTGCACGGCTGGGACGTCGCGCAGACGCTCGGGCTGACCTGGGAGCTGCCGGAGGACGTGCTCGTCGAGACCCTGCCGATCGCCGAGGCCGTCCCCGCGACCACGAAGGCGTTCGCGGCGCCCATCGCGGCCCCGGCCGGGGCGTCCACAATGGACCGGATCCTGCTGCGCCTCGGGCGCGTACCGCGCTAGCGCCTCGGCCGGCGCAGCCATGTGGTGGCGCGGGCTCCGATAGTACTTTTGTCACCGCCGAGTCCGGATCGACGAATCTGCTGCCCACGTCGCGACTTCTCTAGCGTGAACAGCATGAACGCCGTCGAGCTCGAAAAACTGTCGTACCGCTATGGCAATGTGCGGGCCGTGGAGGACGTGTCGCTCACCGTCGCGGCCGGCGAGGTCGTGGCCATGCTCGGGCCCAACGGGGCCGGCAAGTCGACGACCCTGCTGATGCTCCTCGGGCTGCTGCCGCCCGCCACCGGCACCGTGCGGCTGTTCGGCAGCAGCCCCGCCGCGGCCTGCGCGGCCGGCCGGGTCGGCGCGATGCCCCAGGCCGGCGGGCTGCTCCCCCGGTCCACCGTCGGCGATCTGCTGCGGTTCCTCCACGACGTGTACCCGGACCCGATGCCCATCGCCGAGGCGCTCGCCACCGCCGACCTGACCGACCTGGTCGACCGGACCGTCGAGAAGCTCTCCGGCGGGCAGGGCCAGCGGCTGCGCTTCGCGATGGCCCTCATCGGCCGCCCCGACCTGCTCGTGCTCGACGAGCCCACGGCCGCCCTCGACGTCGAGGCCCGCCAGGAGTTCTGGGCCGCGATCCGCCGCTACGCCCGGCAGGGCCGCACGGTGCTGTTCTCGACCCACTACCTGGAGGAGGCCGACGCCAACGCCGACCGCATCCTGGTCCTCGACCGCGGCCGGGTCATCGCCGACGGCACGGCCGACTCCGTCAAGCGCCGTGTGTCGGTGCGCACGGTGAGCGTCGTGCTGCAGAACTTCGATTATTCGCTACTGCCCGGCGTCGCCGCGTTCGCGCAGCAGGGCGGTCGCGCCGTGCTGACCAGCACCGACTCCGACGCCACAGTCCTGGCCCTCGCCGAGGCCGGCCTCCTGCGCGACCTCGAGGTCGCCGGCGCCGGTCTCGAAGAGGCGTACCTCGCCCTGACCCGAGTGGAGGCCTGACATGCTGCCCTACGTCCGCCTCGAGCTGCGCCGCCTCATGCGCACGCCCGGCCTGCTCATCTTCACCGTCGCCATGCCCCTCGTGAGCTACCTCGTCTTCACGAACATCAGCACCGTCACCGGCCAGGACAAGGCCACCGCGGCGACCTACACGATGGTCTCCATGGCCGGCTACGGCGCGATCGGCGCGCTGCTCAACTACGCGGCCGGGCTGGTCGTCGACCGCTCGATAGGCTGGCTGCGGCAGCTGCGGCTGACCCCGGTGCCGCCGGTCGCGGTGGTGTTCGGCAAGGGGCTGGCCGCGATGGCCGCCGCACTGCTGCCGGTGGTGCTGTTGTGCGCGGCGGCGGTGCTCATCAACGGTGTGCGGCTGGGTGCCGGGCAGTGGCTGGCGCTGGTGCCCCTGCTGTGGCTCGGGGCGCTGCCGTTCGCGCTGCTGGGGCTGTCGCTGGGCTACCTGGCCACCAGTCAGACCGCGCAGCCGCTCAACATGCTGGTGTACCTGGGGATGTCGATCGTCGGCGGCCTGTGGCTCCCGCTCGACATCATGCCGGGCTGGCTGGCCACGATCGGGCGGGTGCTGCCCACCCACGCCTACGCCGACATGTCCTGGCGGGTCGCGTTCGGGGGCGCGCCGAGCGTCACCGACGTGGCGACCCTCGCGGTGTGGCTTGTCGCGTTCGCCGCCCTCGCCGTCTACGGGTTCCGCCGGTCCGTCCGCCGCATCGCGGTGCTGTGAGAGGGTGAGCCGCATGAAGCACGGGCCGCGCCCCACGATCGGCGGGATGGTGTGGGTCGCGGTGTGGCTGTTCCCGCTCATCGATCCGCTGAGCCGGGTCACGTCGCCGGTCGCTGTCGTCGGGCTCATCGCGTTTGCGGGCCTGTACGTGTACACCGCCGCCCTGGGCTTCGAGTCGCCGGTCCTCACGCGCCGCCACCACGTGCTCTACGGTGCGGTGGCGGCGCTCGGGATCGCCCTGACGCTTGCCTACGGCGACCACTGGCTGATCGTGATGCTCTACGTCTCGGCCGCGGGCATGGCCCTCTACGCCGGCGCCGAGCGCCCGGTCGCCGCCGTCTACGTGTTCTTCGGCGGCCTGCTGATCCAGGTCGCCCTCGCCTTCGCCGTCCACGCCGACTGGTGGCGCTCCGGCAGCGTGATGCTCGGCACGATCCTGTCGTCGCTGCTGTGCGGCGCGGTCCGGCAGATGGGCCGGCTCATCACCGAGCTGCGCACCACCCGCCAGGCCCTGGCCGACACCGCCGTCGCCGAGGAGCGCCTGCGCTTCTCCCGCGACCTGCACGACCTGCTCGGCCACACCCTGTCCGTGATCGTCGTCAAGGCCGAGGTGGTGCGCCGCATCGCCGAGCGCGACCCGGCCGCGGCCGCGGCCCAGGCCGCCGACATCGAGCAGGTGGGCCGCCACGCGCTCGTCGAGATCCGCGAGGCGGTCACCGGCTATCGCGAGACGGGCCTGACCGCCGAGCTGGCCCGGGCCAAGGGCTCCCTCACCGCCGCGGGCATCACCGCCGACGTCCTGCGCACCGCCGACCCGCTCCCCGACGCCGCCGACCGCCTCCTGGCCTGGGTGGTCCGTGAGGCCACGACCAACGTGATCCGTCATAGCGGCGCCGCCAACTGCGAGATCTCCCTCGCCATGACCGACGGCACCGCGATCCTCAGGGTCCAGGACGACGGCGACTTCTCCCCCGCCGCCTCGCCCCCGCCGCCGGGCAACGGCCTGCGCGGCCTCACCGAACGCCTGGCCACCGCCGGCGGCACGCTGGAAACCGCACCCCGCCCCGAGGGGGGCCTGGCACTGACGGCAAGGTTGCCATTATGACGATCAGGGTGCTGCTGGCCGAGGACCAGGGCATGATGCGCGGCGCGCTGGCGCTCCTGCTGGACCTGGAGACCGACCTGGAGGTGGTCGCCCAGGTCTCCAGCGGCGACGCCATCGTCGCGGCCGCCCTGGAGACGCGCCCCGACGTCGCGCTCCTGGACATCGAAATGCCGGGCGGCGACGGCATCAGCGCCACCGCCGAACTTCGCCGCCGCCTCCCGTCGTGCCGGGTGCTGATCCTGACGACCTTCGGCCGCCCGGGCTACCTGCGCCGCGCGATGGAGGCCGGCGCCAGCGGCTTCCTGGTCAAGGACGGCCCGGTCGAGTCGCTGGCCAACGCGGTCCGCCGGGTCCTCTCCGGCGAACGGGTGGTCGACCCCGACCTGGCCGCCGCCGCCCTGGCCGCCGGCCCCGACCCCCTGACCGACCGCGAGCGCGACGTCCTGCGCGAGGCCGCCGACGGCTCGACGGTGGCCGACATCGCCAAGCGCCTGCACCTCTCCGAAAGCACTGTCCGCAACTACCTGTCGGCCGCGATCACGAAGACCGGCACCCGCAACCGCATCGAGGCCGTGGGCGTAGCCCAGTCCAGAGGCTGGCTCTGACTCTCCCGGCCCCGTGCCCGGAGTCGCACGCCCCGCGCCGGGCCGTCTTTCCTGAGCGACGAGCCGCACCCCGCCGTGCGGTCGGGCCCCTGCGTCATGAGGCCCCTGGCAGGGCATCCAAAGTTGAGTCTAGGTGACTCAGGTCACGTTCAGCGACGGAAGAGGGTGGGCATCCCCGCCGTTGTAAGACTTGAGCGACACGCGCTCAACCTTGGAGGGACTCACTCATCATGTTGCTGCGCACCGTTCCGTTCCGGTCCTCGGCCGCGTTCGACCAGGTTTTCGGCTCCGCCATCGGTAGCCGCGGGGTCAGCGCTCCGCTCGACGCCTACCGTGACGGAGACACCTTCTTTGTCGAGATCGACCTGCCCGGTGTCGACCCGGCCTCCATCGACGCGACCGTCGACCGCAACGTGCTGACCGTGCGGGCCGAGCGGGCGCGGGTCGAGCGCGAGGGCGTCCGGCGGGTCATTTCCGAGCGGCCGGCCGGCACCGTCACGCGGCGGCTCGTGCTCGGCGACAGCCTCGACACCGACCGGCTCGAGGCCAGCTATGACGCGGGTGTGCTCACGCTGAGCATTCCGGTCGCCGAGCAGGCCAAGCCGCGAAAGATCGAGATCGGCGTGGCCCAGCGCGAGCTGGCCAACGCCCAGTAATTCCACTGCAGACCGGGCGGCGGCGGCTCGCTTCGAAGGAGCCGGCGCCGGCCGGTTTCTGCACTTCCGGCCAAAGACGCTCCAGTGCCGAGAGGGCCGCTGTCGCCTGTGCGATGGCGGCCTTCGTGTTTCGTGCGACATTCGCAATCGATCAGTGTCGCCACACGGTGTTATTCCCGATGCGCTGCCGGTGATCATCGAACTCATTCGGGTGGCGGAAAATGCGGGTGGCCCGGGTGTGCGACCGCCGAAGCGGGGAAGCGACACGATGCGCGCCACGCCGACTCGGTGCGAATGACGGCCGCGGCAAGGTGGCGTCCGGGCAGTGCGACGACGGCGGTGGCGCAAAGCCCGGGGCGCGGCCGCATAGACCACCGGATCGCTGGGCAATGTGCGGTTCTGGACCAGGTCTGCTGTCGCTTTCCGCGGGCCGTCGCGCTCGGATGCCGCCGCCGAATACCGGGGTCGGCCTCGGCGAATGCAAAGCGGGCCGGGTGCGTGAATGCACCCGGCCCGCTGTGACCGATCGAACGCCGCACCATTGAGGCGTGCGGTCAGCGACCCGCTTCGGCGTGGTAGCGGTCGACGATCTCCTGCTTGATGCGGCCGCGGTCGGACACGTCGATGCCCTTACCCTGTGCCCACTCGCGGATCGCGCGGTTCTGGTCGCGATCGCCGCGGGTCACGCTGCGGCCCCGGGCCTCGCGGCCGCGCGAGGTCGCGACCACACCGCCGCGACCGATCTTCGTCGCGGCGGCGACGAATGGGGCCACCGCATCGCGCAGCTTCGTCGCGTTGCTTGCGGACAGGTCGATCTCGTACTGCACGCCGTCGAGCGCGAAGACGATGCTCTCGGCGGCGGGCTTGCCGTCGATGTCATCGATCAGCTCGTGGATGACGCGTTTTGCCATGAGTGGCCTTTCCTCGGTGGTACCCAGGTGTACTAGAACCGTTGTGTACTGAACCGATCCGGACCTCGGCACTACGCGCACCGGCCGCATCATTCGGACACAAACAAGATACAAGCGACATGCTACGCCCTTGGCTTGGGGCGAGATTACTCCCACTTTAGCGCTTTCGCTCGCCCGGCTCGGAAATCGGCATGTCACGAAACGCATACAACACGAAACGCACACGATCGGTAAAGACGACCGGCCGAATAGGGCGTGATCGCAAGCACCGCGGAAGCCACCCCGGCCGGATGGCGAGAACTCACCCGTGCGATCCAGAAGATCGCAGATGTGGAGTCAGGCGAGGATCCGCAGCGACAGCAGCAACGCCCCACCGACTACCAGGAGCAGGCCGCCGACGGAGACGATCCGCACCAGCCACGAGCCCTCGCGGACCAGACGGGTCCAGCGCACCAGCCGGGCCCGCGTGAAGTGCAGCAGCCGCCGGGCCCAGGTGAACTCCATCGCCAGCAGGGCCAGACCGCCCAGGATGATGAGCCAGCCCGGCCCGGGCAGCGGCAGCAGCACGACACCGATGGCAATGACGAGCGTGCCGAGCACCGCGACGACGATCTTCACGCCCAGGCGGCCGAGCGGGGTGGCGTAGGCCCGTTCCCGCAGGCGCAGGGCCCTGTCGCGCAGCCGGGAGAGAGCGGCCCGCCAGCGCGGGCGCGCAGGACTGCGGGCTGGACCTTCGGCCACCGGCACGGAGTCGCGCTGCAGGTCGGACACCGTTCCATGGTCCACGCGGCGGCAACCCGCCCGCGAATTCGCCGACGAATCGGACTAATCGCTCGACCGCGTTACATCCGGGTCGACACCGGGCGAAGGGCGCAGGTGTTCATCCGCAACGCGCGCGACTGTGACACGCCGGAAGTCACCCGCGCGGGCGGGGAAGCGTCCGGAATCATCCGTAACGCCCGCCCCGTCCACCTCACTGCCGCGCAATTCTCGTTCGCATCACGCAAACACCCGTCACTCCCATGGACCACAGGACGTTACCGGAATGAATTGACGTACGGCCCACCCGTCACGTCATGGACCCCGACCGCGCCTCGAAAACCAGACATCGCTCGCACGATGTTCGGTTGACGGCAAATCGGGCCCAGAAACACTACAGAGTGGAATCGCAGAATCACTACGCGTAACACTGGGAATCGCCTCAACATAGAGAGGCGGGGCACGGCATGCTCCGCAAGCGGTGCCGGGGGGAGTACGACATGAGCGCAATCCGACCATCGACCGTCGAGGTCGAGACATCCCTACGACTCGTCGCGCCCGACGCGACCGCGCTGCCGGTGCGAGCCAGCCTGCGCTACGACCCGAACGATCCATACGCGGTGCACGTCCTCTTCCACGCCGAGTCGGCCGGGGGCGAGCCGGTGAGCTGGTCGTTCGCTCGTGAGTTGCTGTTCACGGGGCTCGACGAGCCGGCCGGGATCGGCGACGTGCGGGTCTGGCCGTGGAACGGGCCGCGCGGGGACTTCGTCGCGCTGGCCTTGAGCTCGCCGGACGGCAACGCGCTGTTCGAGGTGCCACGCAGCGTGCTGGTGCGATTCCTGCGCCGGACGTACAGCGTCGTCCCACGCGGCCACGAGACGGACCACCTCGACGTCGACAACGCCGTGAACCGCCTGCTCGCCGGGCGCTGATCCACCCCGGCCCGGCTCGCCGCGCGACCACCGCGGCACCACCCGCCCCGCCGACGGGCCGGCCACCGTACCCACCGGTACGAACCAAGACGAGCAATCCGGGCGCCACGCCCGTCCCGCCACCTCCAGCGCGCCGCCAGACGCCGGGACCAGGGACCGCGTGGCGCCCGATGCCGTCCCTACAACACCGCAGGGCATGGCGTGGATCGCGCGGGCCGGGTCGACCGGGCCGCGCGCCGGCGCCTACGGCAGACCGGCGCTCGGAAGTGGCCCGGAGCCGGTCACCCGGATGCCACCCCAGGGGTTGAGCTCGACCAGCCGGGCCGGCACGCCACCGATCGTGACGTCGCGGCGCCCGCAGCGCAGCAGCGCGGTGACCTCCGGGCCCGCCGTCATCCGCGCGCTCCAGCGGAAGCGGCCGTCGACGGGCTCGGACCGGCCGGAAACCTCCAGCTCAACGGCGTACGAGCGGCCGTCGGCGACGAGCGTGGCCTTGACGGGCGACGATTCCTCGGGCATGGTACCGACTAGTACCAACTACCGGCCGGTAACGTCAAGGAGGCCGCCGTGCCGAACACCGCCGCCGCGCGTGAAGCCGACCGCGAAGCCACCGCCGCCCGCCTGCTGAAGATCTCCGCCGGCAACTCCTACGACCCCGAGGTCGACATCGACTGGCAGGCGCCCCAGCCGGCCGGGCTCATGTATGCGCCCGCCGAGCGGCTGTCGCTCTACGGCACCCCGACCTGGGACGCGCTCACCCCGCAGCAGCGGATCGAGCTGTCCAAGCACGAGGTGGCGAGCATCGCGAGCATCGGCATCTGGTTCGAGGTGCTGCTCATGCGCATGCTGCTGCGGCACGTCACCGGCATGGACCCGCGCAGCGGCCACGTCCAGTACGCGCTCACCGAGATCGGCGACGAGTGCCGGCACAGCATCATGTTCGCCCGCATGATCGACGCGTTCGGCGCGCCCGCGTATCAGCCGGCCGCGGTCCACCGGGCGCTCGGGCGATACCTCGGGGCGACGGCCGGGGGCATCCAGACGTTCGCCGCCGCGCTTGTCGCCGAGGAGATCCTCGACGCACTCCAGCGGGAGGCAATGGCCGACGAGAGCCTGCAGCCGCTGGTGCGGATGGTGTCGCGGATACACGTGGTGGAGGAGGCCCGGCACATCAGGTTCGCCCGCGAGGAGCTCGCCCGGCAGGTGTCGGCCAGTTCGAGACCCCGCCGCCTGTACTGCCGGATCGTCGTCGCCCGCGCCGCGTACACGGTCACCCACACCCTCATCAACCCGCAGGTGTACGCGGCGGTGGGCCTGGACCCGGCGCAGGCCGCCCGGGTCGCCTGGGCCAATCCGCACTTCCGGGCCACGCTGCGGTGGGCCGGCAGCCGCGTCACCGGCTACTTCCAGGAGCTCGGCCTGATCGAGGGCCCGGCCGAGCCGATCTGGAGAGCCGCCGCGCTGCTGTGAAAGGGGTGTCCCCTGTGATGTTGAGCATTCCGGGAACAGGAGACGATGCGTGATGAGCGCGCTACTGTTCAGGGAGTCGGTGTGCTGTGTGTCCCCGGGCCTCACCACACTGCCTTCACGGAATACCGTTCGGCTGGAGCCGTGTCGCGCCTATCGCCGCGAGGCGACCTGGCACACCGACCCTAACTTCCTCTCGTCTACGCCAACACGGCGTAGACGACCAGGTTGTCCCGGTACGAGTGCCGGGCCTGGTCGAAGGTGCCGCCACAGGTGATCAGCCGCAGCTCCGGCACCGGCGTGGGCCCGTAGACCTTCGTGCTCGGAAACTGGGCCTTGGCGTAGTGCTCGCTCGCCGTCACCCGGAACGTCAGCCAGCCGTCGCCGCGCTGCACCTCGACCGTGTCGCCCGGCTTCAGCTCGTGCAGGCGGAAGAACACCGCGGGACCCGTCTTCGAGTCCACGTGCCCGGCCAGCACCGCCGGGCCCGCGTCACCGGGGAACGTCCCGCCCGCGAACCAGCCCGCCTCGCCGTACACCCGCGGGCTCTGCAAAGTCCCGGCGCCGTCCATCTGCAGGGTCTCGAGCGGGGTGTCGACGCCCAGCGCCGCGATCTTCAGCCGGGTCGGTGGCGAGTCCGGCGCCGCGTTCACCGCCGACAGGTCGATGCTGTGCGGCTGAATCCAGGTGGGGTCGCCGGCGTCGATGTCGACCCGCCGGCCGACGAGGACGGCGGCGCCGACGATCACCGGTGCGGCCAGGGCCAGCACGCACCCGATGAGCATCAGCGTCCGCCGCCGGGTGGCGGTCAGGTGCAGTCGCTGTCGCAGCACCCGGTGCCTGACCACCCTGCCCGTCGTGCCCATGGTTCGAACGGTACGGCGATCAGGCCGCCGCGCGCGCCCGGCGGAGCCGCCAGACCAGGCCGCCGGCCACCGCGAGCAGCAGCACCGTCGCGCCGCCGACCGGGATCAGGGGGTTGAGGCCGGGCTGGGCCGCGGTACCGCCGCCGCCCGTATCGACACCGCCCGCGGGGACGCCACCGCCGGCCGCATCCGTGCGCAGCTCCGCGGTCAGGCCGCTCTTACCGTCGAGGACGATCAGCGAGTACACCGCGCCGGCCTTGAGCGGAGCCGACACCGTGGTGACGGCGGCGGTACCGCTCGGGGGCGACAGCCGCAGCGTCCACTTGCCGGGGTCGCAGGGCAGGTAGTCGGTGGTCGTCGCGAACTGCACGCCGTCGGCGATCTTCGTGCCGCTCGCCATGGCCACGTTCAGGACCGGCTGCTTCACCGACGCCTGGATGACGCGCACCTTCGCCTTGCCGCCCGAGGGCAGGCCGAGATCGTCGCTGATCACACGCAGGCCCAGGTCGGCGAACTTGCCGGTGCCGGCGACCGTGTAGGCCTTGCCCTCCTCGACCGTCGCCTGGGTGCTCAGCACCGGCGCGGCCGAGGCCGGGTCGCCCACCTTGCGCATGGCGACCGCATAGGTGCCGGGCGGCAGCGGCAGGTACTTCGAGACGGTGCCGTAGCCGACCGCGTCGAACTTCTGCTGCGCGATGGCGCCGTTGACCGAGCTCAGGTAGACGTCGACCGGCGGGGTGTCGGGCGACAGGTGCGCGAGGCGGACGTAGCCCACCCCGGCCGCCGCGGCCGGCGCGGCCCCCACCACCGTCAGACCGAGACCGAGAAGCGCCGCGGCCGCTAACGCCGCGAGCCGCCGCCGCTGGTGAGCAGCGAACACGATGAACCCCCTGCTGTAACAGCACAGCCCACTGACTGCGTCAGGAACGGGTGGTACGCACCCGCGGAGGTCTCACCTGAGTAAGCGGCGCGGGCACCGTCAGCACTGATCGCGGTGAGTCTGGCACGTCAGTGAGCAACGCGCCACCCGGGCTGGGCAGGGATCATCGCTTTCGGTGTACGGCGCCCAACGCTACGCGGCGGGAATCCGGACCACATCGGCATTTCGGTCGGTGCCGATGTCTGGGGCGGCGACTACATCTGGGTCCCGAAGTCCTGGGTCCAGATCGGCGTCTTGCCCTCATAGGCCAGGCCGACGCCCAGGTCCTTGAGCTTGCAGTTGAGGATGTTGGCCCGGTGCCCGGCGCTGTTCATCCAGGCGCTCATGACGTCCGCGGGCGTCTTCTGACCCTTGGCGATGTTCTCCGCCGCGTTCGACCAGCGGTATCCCTCGTTCGAGATCCGGGCCGCGAAGGAGGTGCCGTCCTGGGAGTCGTGCGAGAAGTAGTCGTTGGCCGCCATGTCGGCCGAGTGCTTGAACGCGGCCGTGCGCAGCTTCGCGTTGTAGGTGAGCGGCCCGCAGCCGGCCTTGGCCCGCTCCTGGTTCACCATCTGCAGGACCTGGTTCTCGTACGCGACGTTGCTGCCCCCGCCGGCCGGCGCGCCGGTCGTCGGCTTCTTCGTCGGCTGCGTGGTCTTCGGGGCGGCGGCCGTGGTCGGCGCCTTGGTCGTCGGCGCCGCCGAGGTGGTGGCGTTCTCGGCCGGGTCGCTCGGGGCCGCGGCGGGGTCGCTCGACGCGGCGCCGCCGAGCAGGTCGTTGGGGGCCGCGCTGGTCGTGGCCCCGGCGGCGACGTCCTTCGCGTCCGGTGACGCGCTCGAGGACTTCGAGAACAGGATCGAGCCGCCGAACGCGACAGCGCCCACGACGATGAGGGCGATCATGCCGATGCCGGCCGCGAGCAGCATCTTGTTGCCGCCGCGCCGCGCCGGTGGCTCCTCGCCGTCCGGCACGCCGTCATAGGCGCCGTACTTCGAGAAGTCGCTGCCGTCGGGCCGGCGCTCCGGCTCGGGGCCCCAGTCGCCGCCGCCACGGCTGCCGTACGGGTCACCGCCACCCTGATTGCCGTACGGGTTGTATCGATCCCCGTAAGCATCGCCGTAGCTTGACACCTGGGCCTCCATATTGCGTCGGATCGCAGCCGGAGTCGACACTAGAAGCCCGGGAGCACCTGATCCGCCCGTGGAAGCCGATTTAACGGCGGTCTAAGCCAAACTTATGCCGCCCCTGGGCCAGGCAGCAGACTTCCCACCACCCGGCGCAGGACGGCCGTGGCGCCGGCCACATCGAGGTGCAGCTCGTCGCGCCACATCGACCAGCCGGCGAACGTGGTGGCGACCGTCAGCGCGTCGAGCAGCTCGGCGCGGGCCGGTCCCGCCGCGGTCAGCTCCTCGGCGAAGAGGGTCTGCAGCTCCTCGCGGGCGAAGTCGAGGTACCACATCCGGTTCTTGCGCAGTTGCTCGGAGAACGGCTCCCGGATCCGAGCGGCCCGCGCCGCCGGGGCGATGAGCTCGAGCAGACGGGCCCGCTGGGTGCAGTAGCGCTCGATGCGCTCCTCCCGCGGCAGGTCCGGCGGCACCGGGACGAAGTCGGCCCGCATCCGCTCCATGAGCCGCTCACCGGCCGCCGCGAACAGCCCTTCCATGTCCTTGAAGTTGGTCCAGAGGGCACGCAGCGACACCCCGGCCCGCTCGGCGATCCGCTCCGCCGTCGGCCGCAGCTCGCCCTCCTCCAGGAGCGCGAAGTGCGCATCGGTGATCGCCCGGCGGGTCCGCTCGGCCCGTAAGGTGCGCCCGTCCACCCGTGCCCGAACTCCCGCATCGTTCATGACCTGACAGCCTACGTGCCATGCGCTCGGGTCACCCTTTACGGTGAGGGGCGTGGCAGCGCGCAGCGTGCACGACATCGAGATCGAGCTACCCGTCTTCGACCCCGGCGAGCTCGAGCCGGTCAGTGCGCCCTGGGGTGGCAACCTCAACGAGGCCCACGTCCAGACCGGCCGCGCGATCCGCAGCAGCCTCATCGACGCCCGGCTGCGCCGCTCTCTCCTGGAGAACCTCGACCTCAACGGGGCGATCTGGGAGGACGTGACGATCAGCGGCTGCCGGTTCGAGAAGGTCGACTTCACCGCGGCCCGCCTCACCGGGCTGACCCTCGACCGGGTGCACTTCGTCAACTGCAAGCTGACGTGGGCCAATCTGGCCGAGTCCCGCCTGTCGGACGTGCTGTTCGAGGGCTGCCGGCTCGACGGGGCCTCGCTCGACGAGGTCAACACCACCGGCCCGACCGGGTTCGTCGGCTGCGTGCTCGTCAACACCAACCTGCGCGACTGCGTCCTGCCCTACGCGGCGATGCAGGGCTGCCGGCTGCGCCAGATGTCGTTCGAGAGCTGCGACCTGCGCGGGGCCGACCTGCGCGGCAACCAGCTCTCGGAGGTCAGCGGGATGACGAGCCTGCGCGGGGTCACCATCGAGCCCGCGCAGCTGCCCGGGCTCACCGACGCGGTGATGCGGGACCTCGGCGTGATCGTGCGCGGCCCGAAGGGTTGACGGTCTTCGGGTTGACCCGCCAGCGCGGGCGCTTCTGCGGGAACGTCCGGTGGCCGTCGCCCTCCAGCGGGAGCGGCGGCGCGTCGACGCAGACGGCCGGGGGCAGCAGCCCCGGGCCGACCAGGTCGCGGGGGTCCGCGTCCAGGGCGCCCTCGACGGTCGCGAACGCGGCGATGTCACTCATGCCGGCCGCGACGCTGAGCCAGGACCGGATCGCCGGCGAGGGCGCGGCCAGGCGCAGCTCCCCACCCCGCGACCGGGCCATGTCGGCCACGTCCACCAGCAGCTGCGCGCCTGTCGTGTCGCACACCGTCACCTGGGACACGTCCAGCACCAGCCGGGGCTCGTCGGCGACCAGCAGGCCGGCGAGCACCGGCTCGATGCTCGCCACGGTCCCTTCAATCAGCAGCCCGTGCAGGGCCAGCACGACCGCACTCATCGCAGTGACGGTACCGACCCCGCTCCCCCGGTGTCAGGGGCCGGGTGGATGACCCCTCGTGGGGCCGTTCAGCCCGCCGGGGGTCGACGGACGCCGATAATTACCCCCGTACCGTGGGCCAGTTCCACCGCCACCAGGCCGGGGTCGGCGAGCAGCGCCCGGCGCACGCCGTCCTGCTTCACCCGGAAATCCTCCGGCCATCCCTCGACCGGGGTCATATCGTCGACGATGAGGGTCCCCCGGGGGTTGAGATTCGCGAGGGTACGGTCGAGCCCCTCGGTCTTCCCCCCGGACGCATCGGCGAAGATCAGGTCGAAGCCCTCGCCCGGCGTCTCCAGATAGTCGAGCGCATCGTTGACCTTGAACTCCACGAACGCCGGCCACTGCCCGCTCCTGGCGATGGCCGCGGTGGCCTCGTCCGACTCGATCGAGGTGACGCTGACATCGGTGCGGGGCAGCAGGCCGCTGACGATCCAGGCGGTGCCGACCCCGACGCCGGTACCGATCTCGAGCACTCGGGCCCGGCTGGGCAGCCCGGCCGCCAGCGTGGCGAGCAGCCGCCCGACCGCAGGGTCGCAGGACCGCCCGAAATTGTTGGCGGTTGCCCGGGCATAGGCGGAATCGACGATGTTCACGGCGGCGACCCTATCGTCCCGGCGGCTTCCCGGGCGGCGCCCCTGTCGAAGATCGTCGCGCTTCGCGTGCAAAGCTGTGCCCCGTGAAGTCACTGCCCATTCGCGTCCTCACGCCCGCCACCGCCGCGCTCCTGCTGGCCCTCGGTGCCTGCGGCTCACCGTCCGCCGCGCCCGACAAGCCCGCCAAGGACGGGCCGGGGCAGACGGCCACGAACTCGTTCGAGGTGAAGGACGACGTGAGCGTCGTCGAGGTCGACAGCGAGGGCGGCACGATCACGGTCAAGGCCGGCGCCGGGGCCACCATCAAGGTGACGGAGACGGCGGCCTTCAAGAGCGACAAGCCGGGCCGCAAGCAGAAGCTCGAGGGCGGCGAGCTCATCCTCGGGTCGGGCGGCTGCCCGAAGAACGACTGCTCGATCTCGTACGTGGTCGAGATGCCCTCCACGCTCACCGCCCGCCTGGACAGCTCCGGCGGCCGCATCGAGCTCACGGGGCTGACCGGGCTTATCGACGTACAGTCCGACGGCGGCGCGGTGACGGGCGACGCCCTGGCCCCGCCGGAGTTCCAGGCCCGCACGGGCGGCGGCCCGGTCGACGTCAAGGTCACCCAGGCTCCCGACCGCATCGACATCGACAGCGGCGGCGGCAACGTCAACCTGCGCCTGACCAAGGACGGCTACGCGCTGACGGCCGACCTGGACGGCGGCAACCAGTCCGGCACCATCAAGCAGGACGCCGGCTCCAGCCACAAGGTCAAGATCGCCACCGGCGGCGGCAGCCTGGCTTTCGTCTAGCTTCCATCGGCGGTTCAGTCGGTGAGGGCGCTGTAGACGAGTTGGCGCAGCTGGGGGCGCAGCGGGTAGGTGCTGGACGGGATCAGCTGGGTGTAGAACGCGACGGTCAGGCGCTCCACCGGGTCGATCCAGAAGGCGGTGCTCGCGGCGCCGCCCCAGTAGTACGTGCCCGGGGTGCTGTAGACGCGGGACGGGGCCGGGTCGCGCACCACGGCGAAGCCCAGGCCGAAGCCGATGCCCTCGAATGAGGTCTCGGCGAAGCCGCCGGTCTGCAGCCGGTCCAGGTCGACGCCGCCCGGCAGGTGGTTGCGGGTCATGAAGGCGACCGTCCGCGGGGCCAGGAGGCCGTCGCCGCGGCGCAGGAGCATGGTCATGAACTTCTGGTAGTCGGCGGCGGTCGAGATCAGGCCGCCGCCGCCCGCCGGGGCCGCCGGCTCCGCGAACGCGGCCTTGCCCAGGGCGTCGAAGCGGACCCGGCCGCCGGTCGGGGTGGGGGCGTACAGCGCGGCCAGCCGTTGCTCGTCCGGCGCCACCGACCAGGTCGTGTCGGTCATCCCCAGGGGCTCCAGGATGCGGGTGCGCACGAACTCCGGGAACGCGACGCCGGCCACCACCTCGATCAGGCGGCCCAGCACGTCGGTGCTGACGCCGTAGCCCCAGCCCCGGCCCGGCTGGAAGAGCAGGGGCAGGGCGGCGAAGTCGCGGCAGACCTCGGCCAGGTCGGCGCCCGGCTTGACGCCCAGGTCGTAGCCGGCCTTGCGGTAGAGGGCGTCGACGACCGACGTGTGCAGGAAGCCGTAGGTGAGGCCCGAGGTGTGGGTGAGCAGGTGCCAGACCCGGATCGGCTCGATCGCCGGCACGGTGAATGGCGCGTTCGCCGAGCCCTTCTCGAACACCTGCATGTCACGGAACTCGGGCAGCCAGGTGCTTATCGGGTCGGTGAGCTCGAAGCGGCCCTCCTCCCACAGGATCATCGCGGCGACCGAGGTGATCGGCTTGGTCATCGAGTACAGGCGCCAGAGGGTGTCCGGCTCCACCGGCAGATCGGCCTCGGCGTCGCGCTTGCCGTAGACGCTGTGGTGCACCACGCGGCCGTCGCGCGCGATCGCCAGCTGCCAGCCGGCCAGGCGCCCGTCGTCGACGTATCGCGCGAAGTGGGCGTCCAGGCGGGCCAGCCGTCCGGCGTCGAAACCGGCCTGCTCGGGCGCCACTTCACGATCAATGCTCATCAACGCACAGTAGATCTTCCGCAAACCGGCCGACAATAGTCGGCGCCGCCATGCCCCGGCCGGTCCTGGCTCAGGAAAGGGCCAGCTGCTCGGCGCCCTCCACGACCCGGTCGACGAAGCCGTATTCGCGTGCCTCGGGCGCGGTGAACCACCTGTCGCGGTCGGAGTCGATCCCGATCTGCTCGCTCGTCTGGCCCGTGTGCTCGGCGATCAGCCGCTGGATGGTCTGCTTGGTGAAGATCATCTGCTCGGCCTGGATGGCGATGTCGGCCGCGGTGCCGCCGATGCCGCCCGACGGCTGGTGCATCATCACGCGGGAGTGCGGCAGGGCGTAGCGCTTGCCCGGGGTGCCGGCGCTGAGCAGGAACTGGCCCATGGAGGCGGCCATGCCCATGACCACGGTGGAGACGTCGTTCTTGATGAACCGCATGGTGTCGTAGATCGCCAGGCCGGCGTGCACGGCCCCGCCCGGCGAGTTGATCCAGAGGCTGATGTCCTTCTCGGAGTCCTCGGCGGCGAGCAGGATCAACTGCCCGCAGATGCGGTTGGCGCTCTCGTCGTTCACCTCGGTCCCGAGCACGATGATGCGCTTGCTGAGCAGTCGGTCGAAGACGGCGCTGTCGAACGGGATCTCGTTGTCGGCCATGCCCCTGACGGTATGGCCTCGACCGCCCGGGCCGACCCCCTGTTCGCCGTGAGCGTGTTCGCTCAGAGCTCATCCCCCGGACGAGCGCAGCACCGGCCGCAGCGCGTCGAGCACGGCCGGGTCCTCGATCGTCGAGGGAACCGGCTCCTCGCGCCCGTCGGCGATGCCCCGCATGGTCCGCCGCAGGATCTTCCCCGAGCGCGTCTTCGGCAACGCCGCCACCACCTGCACGCTGCGCAGCGACGCCACCGCCCCGATCCGGTCCCGCACGAGCTGCACCAGCTCCGCCGCGACAGTCGCCGGCGGGGTCGGGACCCCGGCCTTCAGCACCACGAAACCGCGCGGCACCTGCCCCTTGAGCTCGTCGCCGACCCCGATCACGGCGCACTCCGCGACCGCCGGGTGCGCGGCCAGCACCTCCTCCATGGCCCCCGTCGACAGGCGGTGCCCGGCGACGTTGATGACGTCGTCGGTGCGGCCCATCACGTAGAGGTAGCCGTCGTCGTCGAACCGGCCCCCGTCGCCGCTCAGGTAGTAGCCGGGGAACGCGGACAGGTACGACCTGACGAACCGCTCGTCGTCGCCCCACAGCGTGGGCAGGCAGCCGGGCGGCAGCGGCAGCTTGATGACGATCGCGCCGTCCGTCCCGGCCGCGGCGGGGCGACCGTCACCGGCGAGCACGCGGACGTCGAAGCCGGGGACGGGTACCGACGGGGATCCCGCTTTTGTGGGCAGCTGCTCCAGGCCCCGCGGGCTTGCGGCGATCGGCCAGCCCGTCTCGGTCTGCCACCAGTTGTCCACGACGGGCACCCCGAGCCGCTCCCCCGCCCACTCGTAGGTCTGCGGGTCGAGGCGCTCCCCCGCCAGGAACAGTGTCCGCAGCGACTTGAGCCGTTCGCGGTCGATGTGCGCCCCCTGCGGGTCCTCCTTGCGGATCGCCCGGATCGCGGTCGGCGCCGTGAACATGACGTTGACGCCGTGCTCGGCCACCACCCGCCAGAACGCGCCGGCGTCCGGGGTGCCGACGGGCTTGCCCTCGTAGAGCACCGTCGTCGCGCCGGCCAGCAGCGGGGCGTAGACGATGTAGGAGTGCCCGACGACCCACCCGACGTCGGAGGCGGCCCAGAAGACATCGCCGGGGCCGCAGTCGAAGATGTTCGCCATCGACCAGGTGAGCGCGACCGCGTGGCCGCCGTTGTCGCGCACGATGCCCTTGGGGCGCCCGGTGGTGCCGGAGGTGTAGAGGATGTACAGCGGGTCGGTCGCCGCCACCGGGACGCACGCCGTCCGCGGGGCCGCGGCCACGGCGTCGGCCCACGTGATGTCGCCGTCGCGCAGCTCGCCGGGGGCCTGCGGGCGCTGGAGGATCACGCAGCGCGAGGGCTTGTGGGCGGCCTCGTCGATCGCGGCGTCCAGCAGCGGCTTGTACGGCACCACCCGCGCCGCCTCGATCCCGCACGACGTCGCCACCACCACCTTGGGCTTGGCGTCGTCGATGCGGGCCGCGAGCTCCCGGGGCCCGAACCCGCCGAACACGACCGAGTGGACCGCACCGAGCCGGGCGCAGGCCAGCATGGCGACGACGGCCTCGGGCACCATCGCCATGTAGATGACGACCCGGTCCCCCTGCTGCACGCCGAGCGCCCGCAGTGCTCCGGCGAAGGTCGAGACCTCGTCGAGCAGTTCGCCGAAGGTGTACCGCTTCAGCGCGCCCGTCACCGCCGAGTCGTAGACGAGCGCGATGTCGTCGCCGCGGCCCCGGTCGACGTGCCGATCGAGCGCGTTGTGACAGGTGTTGAGCTGCGCGTCAGGAAACCAGCGATAGAAGGGCGGGTTGTCGCGGTCCAGCACCCGGATGGGCATGCGCTCCCACTCGACACCGCCGGCCGCGTCCCGCCAGAACCACTCGGGGTCGTCGAGGCTCAGCTGGTACGTGTCTCGGTAGGCGCCCATGCCTCCGATCCTGCTCTTTTTTCACAGAATTGCTACACCGGCGTATTTGCGCTGGCCAGCCCGGCCGGCGCGGCGGCGATCGCCTGCTGGATGGCGGCCACCAGCGCCAGGGCGGCCTCCTCGGTGAGCTCGACCGCGACCCGCGCCGAGGGCCCCTGGCCGGGGTTGGCGAAGTCGATGTTCACCGTGTGCCCGAACGGCGCCCGGTGCGGGTGGTCGACGTAGACCGACGCCTGCGTGAGGTCGAACCACCCCGCCGCGCCCTTGCCGGCCCCTTCGATGTCGACGGTCTGGGTCTCATAGGTGCACATACCGGTCAGCTCCCCAGGTGCTCGGCGAAGAAGGCGAAGATCCGCTGCCACCCGTCGACGGCGGCCTGCGGCCGGTACGAGGGCCGGTCCACGGCGAAGAAGCCGTGCCCGGCACCCTCGTAGCTCTGGTACTCGAAGTGCTTGCCGTGCTCGGCCATGAGCTCGGCCAGCCGGGCCACCTCGGCCGGTGCCGGGTACTTGTCGTCGTCGCCGAACAGCCCCAGCACCGGGCACCGCACGTCGGCCAGCCGGTCCTTGATCGAGGTCACCCGCAGCGGGAACCCGGTCGGCGGCGGCTCGAGCGCGAACGCTCCGTAGCAGTCCACGGCCGCGTCCAGCTCGACGGCGGTGGCGACGAGCAGCGCCTGCCGGCCGCCGGAGCAGTGCCCGATCACGCCGACCTTGCCCGCGGCGTTGTCCAGCCCGCGCAGTGCCGCCGCCGCGGTGGCCACGTCCCTGATGATCTGCTCGTCGGCGATCCCGCCCTGCCCGCGCACGAAGGCGGACGCGTCGTCGGGCGAGGCGCCGGGCGCCTCCCGCCAGAACAGGTTGGGGCAGATCGCGGCGTACCCGTTGGCGGCGAACTTGCGCACCATCTCCTTGGTCGCCTCGTCGTACCCGGGCAGATGGTGGATGACCACCACCCCGGGCACCGGCCCGCCGTCGACCGGGCGCGCCTGATACGCCTGGATCTGCTCGTCGCCGATGAACACTGTCTCGGCCCGGATCGCGTCTGACATGCGAAATCTCCGTTCGGTTTCCTTAGCCCGGCAAACAATATCCCCACGCCCGGCGCATCGGCCGCGGCGGCGGGGGCGCCGCCGCGACGCGTTCGTGGCGGCGGAGGGGTTCGCCGGGCAGCCACCGGCCGGACCGGGCGTGGAGCAGGCCCGGCCCGGCGGGTGGGGCGTCCGGACTACTGGCGGCCGGGCTCCGAGCGGCGCAGGGCCAGGCGGGCCAGGGCGACCAGGACGACGATCTGCAGGACCAGGATCAGCACCGAGCGCCACCAGGCGCCGGTCGTGTGCTGCCACAGGTCGTCCTTGAACGGGATCATCCTCGTCAGGTCGACGCTCGAGCCGCCGGCCGCCATGCCCCAGCGGGTCGGGAAGAACCAGGAGATCGTGCTCAGGACCTTCTCGCCGCCCAGCTCGAACAGTCCGCCGGACAGCACCAGCTGGGCCATCACGGCGACGACCAGGACCGGCGTGGTCTGCTCGGTGGTCTTGACCAGGGCGCTGACCATCAGGCCGAACGCCATCGAGGCCAGGGCGACGAGCGCGACCGGGATGGTGATCTCGACGAGCCAGTGCTCCTTGAAGATCAGCGGGTCCTTCGGCGGGTTCTTGCCGAGCAGGGCCAGCCAGGAGAACAGGGACGTCTGCACGATGATGATCAGGGAGAAGACGACGACCTTCGACGCCAGGTAGGCCCCCGCGGACAGGCCGACCGCCCGCTCGCGCTTGTAGATGGTCGACTCGTTGACCAGCTCGCGGATGGCGGCCGCGGTGCCCAGGAACGCGGCGCCCACCGCCAGCACGACGAGCAGGCGCTGGGCCTCCAGGCTGTAGCGGGTCAGACCCGGGGCCAGGCCGTTTTCCCCGGGGACGGTCCGGGTCAGCAGGGCCAGCGCGAGGGGCAGGCCGACCATGAAGATGCTGAGGCCGCGGTCGGCGCCGATCACCCACAGCATCCGGGCGCAGAGCGTCAGGAACTGCCGGACCGGGGCGGCCGGGTGCACGACCCGGCTGCGCAGGGACGCCCCGCCCAGCGTGACCCGGGCCCGGCCGACCACCTTGGCCGATCCCGCCGGCGCCCCGCCCGGCCGGCCGGCGGCCGGTGACGGAGCCGACGAGGTGGCCGGCGAGGTGGCCGATGGCGTGTCGGGTGACGCGGCCGGGCCGGGGCGCGCGGGCATCGGCTGCTCGGCCGTCGCCTCGCCGGGCCCGGCCGGGACCGCGGCGGTGGTCGGGACGGCCTGGGTCGGCACGGCCCGGGCCGGGACCGTGACGCTCTCGACCACCTCGGGCTTCGGCGGGGGCGCCTCGGCGATCTGGTCGGTGACGTAGCGGGTGTACTCGGGCGATGAGCGGTATCGGCGGACCCAGTGCGCGGCGTTGTTCGTGACCTCGCGGAACACCTCGGCGTAGTCCTCGGCTCCGAAGAACTGCAGGAGCTCACCCGGCGGCCCGAAGTAGCCCATCCGGCCACCGACGGTGAGCACGAGCACCCGGTCGGCCAGGTCGAGGTGCATGACGTTGTGCGTGACCACGGCGACCGTGCGGCCCTTGTCGGCCAGCTCCCGCAGCTCCTCCATGACCTCCTTGTCCAGGGCCGGGTCGAGGCCGGACGTGGGCTCGTCGAGGAACAGCAGGCTGGGCTCGGTGAGCAGCTCCAGGGCGACCGAGACGCGCTTGCGCTGGCCGCCGGAGAGGCTGTCGATGCGCTGCTTGGCGCGCTCGGTGAGGTTGAGGGTCTCGAGGACCTCGGCCACGCGGGCGCTGCGCTCCTTGCGGGGCACGTCGTCGGCGAAGCGCAGCGCGGCCGCGAAGCGCAGGGCCCGGCGGACCGTGAGCTGGCGGTGCAGGACGTCGTCCTGCGGGACCATGCCGATGCGGTAGCGCAGCTCGGCGTAGTCGGCGTAGAGGTCGCGGCCGTCGTAGCGGACCTGGCCCTGGGTCGCGGGGCGCAGCCCGGCCACGGCCTTGACGAGCGTGGACTTGCCGCAGCCGGAGGGGCCGATGATGGCCAGCACACTGCCCTCGGCCAGCGCGAAGCTGACGTCGTCGAGCAGGACCGCGTCCTTGATCCGGACGGTGAGGTCGTCGGCGATCAGCGAGGACGGGCCGGCGTCCTCGAACTCGTGGAGCCGGGCCCCGTCGAAGATGAACTCGTGCCGGCCGATGGAGATCATGTCGCCGGGGTTCATGTCCTGGCGCGGGGTGATCTGCTTGCCGTTGTGGAACGTGCCGTTGCGGCTGCCCAGGTCGACGACCTCGAAGCCGCCGGTCGCGGTGTGGCGCAGCTCGGCGTGGTTGCGTGACGCGCGCAGGTCGGTCAGGACGATGTCGTTGTCGGCGCCGCGGCCCAGGCGGATGCGGCCGGCGCCGAACTCGTGCTGCGTGGCCTCGCGCTGCTGCGGCGGGGCGGCCTGGACGGGGAGCTGCTCGGTGATCGTCACCACCTTGAACGAGACCGCCGGGCCGTCGGCCGAGCCGAGGTGGACCTCTCCTCCGTCGGTCGCGGCGACGAAGGCCGCCTTCTCGCCGCCGGAGTAGACGCCGTTGCGGCTGCCGAGGTCGCGCAGGAACCAGCCGTCGTCGTTCCAGATGACCTCGGCGTGCCGCCGGGAGATCAGGGTGCCCTCGACCACCAGGTCGTTGGCGGCGTCGCGGCCGATGGTCACGGTGTCGTCGGGACGCACCGTCGCCTTCTTGTCGCCGCTGGTGACCTCCAGGACCTGGAGCTCCCGGGTCACCGTCTGCTGATCGATGCTCGCCACGGCCACATCATGCCGTGGGAGGACGGCAGAAAACATCCGGGGCCATGTATCAGGAGGCCGACCGGCGCCCTCATGTTCGGCGAGACCGGAGATGGAGGACCGATGGCCCAGGACGAGTGGCGCACACGGCGCGCCCGGCGACTCGCCGGCCTGCCGTGGGTCCGCCGCGAGGACCGGGCCGACGGCACACCCGTGCGGTTCGTCGCCGACGAGCTGGTGGTGCTCGACGAGCACTTCGCCACCGCCCGCCAGGCGTTCGCCGAGCAGGGGTTGGCCGCTCGGGACATCGTCGAGGAGGGGGATGTCCCGGCCGGCTTCCGGCGGGTCCGGGTCGAGGGTCTCGATGTCGCGCGGGCCGCGCGGCGGGTGCGGGTGCAGGCGGAGGCGGCCGGAGACACCCGTGTCGCCGCGGCGCCGAACCACGTGTTCGTCTCGACGCCGCTCGCGCACGCCGGGGCTTACGGACGGCCGCGGCCGGCGGCGCCCGGACGGCTGCCGGCGCCGGACGGGGACGGCGGGGTGGCGGTGCTGGTGCTCGACACGGGGGTCTGGGCCGACAGTCCGCTGCCGAAGGAAAGGTACATCACCGCGGACTACGAGCCCGGCGGTGCGGACGACGACGGGGACGGCGCGGGTCACGCCAACTTCGTCGCGGGGGTGATGCTGGGCCGGTCCCGGCGGGTGCAGCCGAGAGTGGTGCGAATCGTCGACACGTTCGGGGTGTGCCGGGAGAGCGACCTGGTCGCGGCGCTCCGGCAGGCGGGCGACGACCCGATCATCAACCTCTCGCTGGGGGGATACTCGCTTGACGACCGGCCTCCGGTCCTGCTCACGGCGGCGCTGGGGGGCCTGCTGACGAGTGGTGACCGGGTGGTCGTGGCGGCGGCCGGGAACGACGGCCAGCACGACCGGCCCTTCTGGCCGGCCGCGTACGCCGGGACGAGCGCGCCGTGGCGGCGGCGCGTCGTCGCGGTCGCCGCCCACGACGGCCGGCGCATATGCAACTGGAGCAACACCGGGCCGTGGATCACGCTGGCCGCCCCGGGTGCGGACGTGCTGAGCACGTACGTGCACCACGAGGGCTTCCCGGACGGCTGGGCCCGATGGAGCGGCACCTCGTTCGCGGCGCCCTTCGTGGCCGCGGCGATCGCCGACGCGCTGCCCGCGGCGGGCTCCGCCGCGCTGGCGGCCCAGACGGTGGTGGCCGGGGCGCAGCGCCGCTACGGCCGCTACGCCGGGGTGGCGTGACCTCATGCATCACACCAGGGGGAGGGGGGTGACGGGGTGCGGCTCGCTGGTCGCCGCACCCCGTCGTCCGGTGGCCGCGATGCTACCCTTCGGAGCCATGGCCGACCCCGAAAGCCCCGGTGAGCACGAGAATGCCGCACTTCTGCGGGCGGCCGCGGCCGGTGACCAGCAGGCGTGGGAGTCCATTGTGGACCGCTACGCCAACCTCGTGTGGTCGGTGGCCCGCAGCTTCCAGCTCGGCCAGTCCGACGCCGCCGATGTGAGCCAGGCCACGTGGCTGCGCCTGGTGGAGCACGTCGATGCGGTGCGCGACGCCGACAAGCTCGGCTCCTGGCTGGCCACGACGGCCCGCCGGGAGGCGATAGCGCTGCTGCGCAAGAGCGGCCGGGACGTGCCGGCCGGCTCGGCCGGCGACTTCGTGGAGACCCTCGGCGGGGCCCCGGCCGGGGTCGAGCCGACCACCGACGAGCTGGACGCCGGCGTCCTGCGCGACGAGCGCGACGCACTGCTGTGGCACGAGTTCCGCACGCTGTCCAGCCAGTGCCAGCAGCTGCTGCGCGTGCTCATCGCCGATCCCCCGCCGAGCTACGCCGAGGTCTCGGCCGCGCTCGACGTGCCGATCGGCAGTATCGGTCCGACCCGCAAGCGCTGCCTGGGCACGCTGCGCCGACGATTGGCGACTTCGATATGACCCACCGCGGCTGGGCAGGGCCGACCCGATGATCGGGGAGGAAGAGGTGCTGAGCTCTTTGCGTGACATCGCCGGCCGGCGGGACCCGGTGCCACCGAACGTCCTGGCGGCCGCGCGGGCGAGCCTCGCGTGGCGCGACCCGGACGCGGCGCTGGCCGAGCTGACCCGCGACTCGCTCGACCGGCTCATCGCCGTGCGGGGCGGCATCCGCGGCGGCACTCCCCGAGTGCTGACGTTCTTCAGCGGTGCGCTCACGATCGACGTCCAGGTCACGGCCCACTCCGGCGCCGTCGACGTGGTCGGCGAGCTGGCGCCGGTGATCCCGGCCAAGGTCGTCGTGGAGTCGCCGGCCGGGTCGCACGAGACCACCGCCGACGCCGAGGGCCGGTTTCGCTTCGACGGGGTCGCGGCCGGGCCGGTGCGGCTGCGCTGCGAACCCGAGGTCGAGGGGGCATTCGTGCCGGTCCGCACAGAATGGGTGCAATTGTAGAAAGTCTCGCAAAAGCCCGGCATTTCGGGGGTACCGTCGCGACAAAGCCGCCGCGACGTTGCGAGGAGCCGGACGATGCCCATCGACCACGTGCAGATCGTTTCCATCCCCGTGACCGACCAGGACCGGGCCCGCGACTTCTACATCAACGCGCTCGGCTGGGAGCTGATCAGCGACAACGACGAGGGCGACCGCCGCTGGGTCGAGGTCGCACCGAAGCACGGCCAGACGTCGTTCACGCTCGTCACCTGGTTCGACTCGATGCCCGCCGGCTCGCTCGAGGGCATCGTGATGGACACCGACGACATCGAGAAGACCTACGAGGAGCTTTCCGAGCGCGGGATCGTGTTCGAGACGCCGATCGAGGAGGGCCCGTTCTCCCGGGTCACCAGCTTCCGCGACCCCGACGGCAACTGCTTCGTGCTGCACCAGCTCTACCAGCCGCGGACCCGGCCGGTACACTTCGCCCCGGCGAGGTCGTAGCGCAGAGGTCGTCGCGCCGGCGCAGCGGGCTGGAGGACGCCGGTTCGATTCCGGCCGGCCTTGCCACGCGTGGGCCGTAGCGCAGAGGTCGTCGCGCGCCGACTCATAATCGGTGAGGACGCCGGTTCGATTCCGGCCGGCCCACCCGCCCCACGGCGCGGCGGTCGCGGCTCGCGGCGCGGTTACCATACTGCCGTGCCGCCGGACCCCAACGACGTCGAGGCCTGCCTACGCGTGCTGGCCGCGATCGACGACGCCGACGAGCGGGTCGTGGCCGCGGTCGACCGGGCGTACAAGGCCCGGAAGAAGGTGCGCAAGGCCGAGCGGCGGGCGGCGGCGAGCGAGCACGACCGGCGGGTGCTCGACGGTCCCGGCGACACACCGCTGATCCGCGCCCGGCGCTGCTACGTGTGCAAGTCGCCCTATCGCGAGGTACCGGCCGGCTATCCCCGGATGTGCGCCGCCTGCGCCGGCGACAACACCGTCAGGCGGCATGCGCGCTGTGACCTGACCGGGCGGCGGGCGCTCGTCACCGGCGGGCGGATCAAGATCGGGTTCGAGACGGCGCTCAAGCTCCTGCGCGACGGCGCCGACGTCGTCGTCAGCACCCGGTTTCCCGGTGACGCCGCCCGGCGCTACGACGCGCTCCCCGATGCCGGCCAGTGGCGCCACCGCCTGCGCATCCACGGTGTCGACTTCCTCGACCCGGCCGGGGCCGTCGGGCTGGCCGACGCCGTCGCGGCCGGCGGGCACCTCGACATCCTGGTCAACAACGCGGCCCAGACCATCCAGCGGCCCGCCTCCTACTACCGGGAGCTGGCCGCCGCCGAAGGGCGCCCCGAGCTGCCCGCCTCCCCCGCCGACCTGTTCTTCCCGCCCGGCGCCCTCGACGAGACAGGCGAGCCCCTCGACCTGCGCCCGGTCAACAGCTGGACGCTGAAGGTGCACCAGGTCACGCCGCGGGAGTGGCTGGAGGTGCAGGTCATCAACGCGTTCGTACCGTTCCTGCTGACCGCGCGGCTGCGCGAGGCACTCCGGGCGTCGCCGTTCCCGGACCGGTACATCGTGAACGTCTCGGCCATGGAAGGCAGCTTCAGCCGGGCCAACAAGACAGCCGACCACCCCCACACCAACATGGCCAAGGCCGGCCTGAACATGCTGACCCGCACGATCGCCGGCGACTACGCGGCCGACGGCATCCACGTCACGAGCGTCGACACCGGCTGGGTCACCGACGAGCGGCCGCACGCGACCCGGGAGGCGCTGCACGGCAAGGGCTTCCGGGTGCCGCTGGACGTGGTCGACGGGGCCGCGCGCGTCTACGACCCGATCGTGCGGGGCGTGCACGGGGATCGGGTGCACGGCGTCTTCCTCAAGGACTATCGGGTGGTGCAGTGGTAGAGCTCGAGATCTCCTGTCCCGTGCTGGCGGCTCCCGCGGTACCGCCGGCGGACCCTGCGCTCCTGCAGCCGCTCCTCGATCGGCTCGCCGATCCCGTCGCAGTGGCCGCCACCGAGCGCTTCCCGCTCGGCACCCTGCAGCCCGACGGGCGGCTCGACCTGTGCAAACAGGGCCTCGGGGCGGACGGGGTGCGCCGGGTGCTGGACCGGGTCGCGGGCACCGGGCACGCCACCCACCTGCTGCTGGGCACCAACGGTCTCGGGGCGCCCGGCACCGCCGCCCTGGCCGCGTCGCTGGCGCCCGGGCACGGCGTCGAGACGCTGTACCTGGGCTGCAACGCGATCGACGCGGACGGCGCGGCGCCCCTGTTCGAGCGGCTCGCGGCCGACGACACCGTGACCGCGCTGTGGCTCAAACGCAACCCGCTCGGCGACGCCGGGGCGGCGCGGCTGGCCGCGATGCTGCGCACCAACACCGCCATCACCACCCTCGACCTGGTCAACACCGGCCTCACGGAGACCGGGCTGGCGCTGCTCGTCGATGCGCTGTGCGCGCGGGAGCGGCCCGTCGCCCGGGTCTTCCTCGGCGGCAACGGCCTCGGCCCGTCCGCGGCCCCGCTGCTCGCCCGGCTCCTGGCCGAGGGCGGCCCGAGCGGCCTGTTCCTGGCGGCCAACCGGCTCGGCGACGACGGTGCGCGGGAGGTGCTCGGCGCGGTCTCCCGCGGCGGCACCACCCTGGGCCTGGGCGGCAACGGCCTGACCGACGTCGCCCCGGTCGCCGCGCAACTGTCCAAGCTGGACAGTCTGGACCTGAGCCGGCCGCAGTCGCTGCGGGTCCTGGGGGCCGTCGACAACGCGGTCGGCGACGCCGGTGCCGGGCTGCTCGCCGACGCCCTGCCGGACAGCCCCCTGCGCCGCCTCGACCTGCGCCACACCGGTGTGCGCGGCCGCGGGGCCAAGCGCCTGCTCGCCGCCGTCGAGACCGGCCGCACCGCGCTGCGCCGGCTCACGCTGGGGCCGGACGTGCCGCGGCGGATCAAGCGGGCGCTGGCCGAGCGGTTACCCGGTGGCGAGCCGCCCCTGGCCGGTGAGATCGTGAGCGTATATCGATGAGCGGCTTCATGACGCGCAACGAGCTGGCGGTGTGGCGGCGGGTCCGGCAGTACGCCGTGCCGCCGGCCATGATCGAGGAGGCCACCGCGGCCCGGCTCGCCGGTGACTGGCGGGCCGCGTGCGCCGCCGCCGGGATCGTGCCCGACGACGACGCGGACTTCGGCCCGTTCCGCGACGAGCTGCCGTTTCTGGTACCCGACCTGGTCCGCTGGCACCTCCCGCGCACGCCGTCGCGCGGCGAGACCACCGTCGACCCGCGCCTCCTGATCATCCTGGCCCGGGACGGCAACCGGCTGCTCGGCGTGGCCACACCGCGGGTCGGCAACTCCACGCAGCGCCTGCGGCTGGTGGTCACGCACCCGAAGAACGACCGCTACCACGGCGAACGCGACTGGAGCGAGGCCCGCCACCTGTGGGACGCCCGCGAGACCGACCGGCTCGTGGAGCGCACCTGCACCCCGCGCACCCTGGAGTTCCTGGCTCTGCAGGAGGCCGGCCGGGACTTCGAGGCGTGGGCGCTGGCCGGGGTGCAGGTGCCGGAGATCGTGTTCGACCCGCAGCACGGGTGGCAGGAGCGCTTCGTGCGCCGGGCCTTCGTCGGGCTCGACATCGACCCGGCGGCGGTCGTCGCGGCCGCCCGGGCGAGCGGCAGGGCTGTCTCGTCCATCTCGGCCACGTTCCGCGACCTGCTCCTGCACACGGTCAACGGCGGTCCGCCCCGGGCCGAGTGGGTGCCGGCCGAGCGCAACGACGGTGCCCGGATGTCGCTGGAGCCGTTCCGCCGCCCGGTCGACCTGCACCTGGTCCGCCGCGGCCTGCTCGCCCCCACCGCGCTCCACCCGTTGATCGGCCCGCTCCTACGGCCGTTCGCCGCACCGGCGGTCGACCAACCCGCGGTGCACCGGGCCGTGCGGGTGCGGTGCGGCGGCGACTGGCACCGCCTCGACTGGGACGGCGGCCGGATGCGCATGCCGCACGGCGACGAGGAGCGCCGGCGCGAGCACGCCCTGCGGGCCCTCGGCGGCGAGCTGCACGGGTGCTTCGCGGCCGAGGTCGCCTGGTCCTCCCGGTCCGGGCGCCTGCCCCGGCGGCTCGAGGAGCAGCGGCGGGACCTGCTGCTGCGCCTGCTCCACGGCGACCTCGCAGCCGTCGTGGCGCGGCTTGACGCCGGCGTCGACCCGCACGTGCGGGACCGCCACGGCCGCTCTCTGCTGCACCTGCTCCCGTGCGTCGACTGGCGCCCCGGGTGGCCCGCGCTCCTGGCGCGGCTGCTGGATTCGGGGCTGGACCTGGAGGACCGGGACGCGACGGGCCGCACGCCCTTGCACTCGGCCGTGCACGACGACGGGTCCGCCGCGCTGATCCAGGCGCTGCTCGCCGCGGGCGCGAACCCGCACTCTCGCGACCACTTCGGGCAGTCCATTCAGGAGGATCACGAGCGGCTGCGGGACGAGCCGTTTTTTGTCGTACCCCCGAAGTAGTCTCGCGGGCATGACGGAGGCCTTGAACCAGCTCGCCGCGGCGGACGAGCTGCTCGCCGCGACCCGCGCCACCCGGGTCGAGCGGCGCGACAACGTTCAGCTCGAGGCGCTCGCGCTGGCCGTGTCGGCGAACCTGCCGGTGCTGCTGTGGGGCGAGCCGGGCATCGGGAAGTCCTCCGCGCTGCAGCAGCTGGCCGACCGGCTCGCGGTGCCGATGGAGACGGTCATCGCCAGCATCCACGAGCCCTCCGACTTCGCCGGGCTGCCCGTCGTCGGCGACGACCCCGCCACCCAGGGCGTGCCGATGGCGCCGCCGGACTGGGCGGTCCGCCTCACCCGCAGCGGCATCGGGCTCGTGTTCTTCGACGAGCTGTCCTCGGCGCCACCTGCCGTCCAGGCCGCGCTGCTGCGGGTCGTCCTGGAGCGGCGCGTCGGCAGCCTCGAGCTCCCGCCCGGCGTCCGGGTCGTCGCCGCGGCCAACCCGCCGGCCAGCGCGGCCGACGGCTGGCACCTCAGCCCGCCGCTGGCCAACCGGTTCGTCCACCTGCACTGGACCCACGACCCCGAGGTCGTCGCCCGCGGCCTGGCCGGCACCTGGCCCACCGCCGACATCCCGCGCATCGACCCGCGCCGGGCCGCGTCGGCCCTGGCCCGCGCCCGCGGCACCCTGTCCGGCTTCCTGACCGCCCGGCCCGGCCTGAGCCACCACATGCCCTCCGACGCCGAGGCCCGCGGCGGCGCCTGGCCCTCGCCGCGCACCTGGGAGATGGCGCTGCGGCTCCTCACGTTCGCCCTGGCCAGCGACGCCACCCGGGAGGCACTGGCGACGGCCCTGGTGGGCGCGATCGGCGACGGGGCCGGCCTGGAGTTCATCACCTACCTGGAGGAGCTCGACCTCCCCGACCCCAACCGCGTCCTGGCCGACCCCGGCGCCTTCGCACTGCCGGAGCGCGGCGACCGTCAACTCGCCTTCCTCACCGCCGTCGTCTCGGCCGTCCAGTCGAACCCGAGCCGCCCGCGCTGGGAGGCCGCGTGGACCGTCCTGGCCAAGGCCGTCGACGCCGGCGTGCCGGACGTCGCCGCCCGCGCCGCGACGGACCTGGCCGCGATGCGCGACAAGTCCTGGCCCGTCCCGCCCACGATCGACGCCTTCGTGGACATCCTGCGCCTCTCCGGCGCCATGGGCCGCTGAGATGACAGCTCCCCCACCACCTCCCCCGGACGACGACCCGGCTCCCACGCCCGCCACGCCCGCGCCCGCTTCCGCACCCGCCGGCCGCGCCGCCGACGATCGGGGGCGGGAGGCGGCCGGGAAGGTGCTGGACCGCACGAAGCTGCTCGCGGCGCGTTACCGGGCGGCGAAGCTGCGGCCGTACCTGGCCTCCGCCCTCTATGCGCTGTCGGTCGTGCCGTCCTGGCACCTGTCGACGATGGGCGTCGACCGGCACTGGCGGCTCTACGTCTGTCCGGACTTCGTGCGCGAGCACCCGGTCGAGGAGCTGGCGGCGGTGTGGGTGCACGAGGTGGCCCACCTGCTGCGGGACCATCGCGGGCGGGCGGAGCGGCTGCGGGAAGCCGACCGCGACGACCATCTGCGGCTCAACCTCGCCCAGGACTGCGAGATCAACGACGACCTGATCGAGGACGGGCTGCCGCTGCCGTCGGGCCGGGTCGAGCCGAAGATGTTCGGGTTGCCGCAGGGGCGGCTGTTCGAGGAGTACCTGGCGGGGATTCCGCACTCGCGGACCATCCACGTCGAGTGCGGGTCGGGTGCGCACGGCTCGGCGGTGCCGGGTGAGCTCGGCGCAGGCGGCGCTGCGGAGGTCGGCGAGATCGAGGCGGGGGCGATCCGGCGGCAGACGGCCGATGCGATCCGGGCCCACGCGCGCGGGCTCGGGACGGTGCCGGGCGGGTGGCGGCGGTGGGCCGACTCGGTCGCCGAGCCGGTGGTCGACTGGCGGCGGCGGCTGACCGGGGCGCTGCGGCAGGCGGTCGTATGGGCCAGCGGGGCGATGGACTACACCTATGCGCGGCCGGGGCGGCGCAGCGCGGCCCTGCGCGGGGTCGTCCTGCCGAGCCTGCGCCAGCCGCTGCCGCGGGTGGCGATCGTCGTGGACACGTCGGGCTCGATGGGCGACGAGCAGCTTGCCGCGTGCCTGGCCGAGGTGACGGGCGTCCTGCGGGCGGTGGGCATCCGCGGCAACCGGGTGACGGTCCTCGCCTGCGACGCCGACGTGCAGGCCGTGACCAGGGTGACCCGGGCCGACCAGGTCCAGCTGAGCGGCGGCGGCGGGACCGACATGCGGGTCGGCATCGAGCGGGCCCGCGGCGGCCCCCACCCGCCGAACATCATCGTCGTGCTGACCGACGGCATCACCCCGTGGCCGGACGAGCCCACCGGCTGCCGCATCATCGCCGGCCTCATCGGCGCCGACCCGCCCGCCACACCGTCCTGGATCGAGGCCGTCCACATCACGCCCGCCTGACGACTTCTCGGCGGCAGTCCCGGATCGGGACGGTCCGCGTCATATCGGCCGGCGGCGTGCGGCGCCCGTCCCGGATCGAAGCGGTCCACGCCGCGGCCGCCTGACGACTTTCGGCGACTGTCCCGGCCGGGCCGGGGTGCCTAGCGTGGAGGCATGGGTGAGCGCACGCTTGGGCTGTCCCGCGGTGACCGGGTGCTGCTGCTGGCCGGGTTTCCGCTTGTCGGCGGCCTGGTCGGGTGGGGGCTGCCGTTCGCGGCCCGGTGGCTGCTGGAGCTGCCGTGGGTGCCGTTCGGCGGGCCGCTGCGGCTGGTGCGCCACCTGGGCAGCGGGTGGGGGCTGGCCGGGATCATCGCGGCCGGGGTGCTGCTCGCCGCGGCCGCCGGGGTCGTCGCGGTGCACGAGGCGCTGCGGGTCACCGTGCGCGCCGACGGGCTGCTGGTGGTGCGGGGCGACCGGCGGGTCGAGATCGCGCGGCGGGACGTCGACGCCGTGTTCGTCGACGGGAAGCTGCTGGTGGTGCTCGACCGGGAGTCGCGCCAGGTGGTCCGCGACCGGCTGGAGAACGCCGGCCGCGGCGGGGTGCGGCGGGCCTTCCTGGAGCTGGGGTATCCGTGGGTGCCGCGCGACCCGTACGCGGAGCTGTTCCGGCGGTGGGTGCCCGACCTCCCGGACCTGCCGGGGGCGGTCAACGCGGTGCTCGCGGCCCGGGCCAAGGCGCTCGAGGCCAAGAGCGGCAGTGACGCCGAGGAGCTGCGCGACGAGGTGCAGAAGCTCGGGTACACGGTCAAGGACGCCGGGAAGGCCCAGCACTGGCGGCCGCTGGTGAAGTCGTGAGCGCGCGCAACGCGGCCGTCGACGTCGTCTCCACCGTCATCGCCGTGTCGCTGGCGCTGATGGTGGTCGCGGCGGGGCTGGAGGCGGGGACGCTCGGCGACGGGCGGCTGCTGTTCTCGCTCGCCGTGACGGTGCCGGCGATCGTGCTGATGTGGTGGCGGCGGCGGTACCCGGTCGGGGTGGCGGTGGCCATGCTCGTGCCGGCGGCGCTCACCGACATGGTCGGCGGTGTGGTGCTCATCGTGCTGTTCGGGCTGGCGATCCGGCGGCCGCTGCGGACCGTGCTCTGGCTCGCGGCGGCGCACGTGGTCGTGGTGATGCCGTTCACGATCCTGTACCCGGACCCGGACCTGCAGGTCGTCGGGTCGGCCACGGTCGGGCTGGCGCTGTTCGCCGTCGTCATCGCCTGGGGGACGGCGATCCGGGCCCGGCGCGAGCTCATCGCCACGCTGCGGGAGCGGGCGGTGCGGGCCGAGTCGGAGGCGCGGCAGCGGGCCGAGCTGCTGCGGGGGCTGGAGCGGGAGCGCATCGCGCGGGAGATGCACGACGTGCTCGCCCACCGGATCTCGCTCATCAGCCTGCACGCGGGGGCGCTGGAGATCCGCCGGGACCTGTCCCGCGAGCAGGTGGCCGACGCCGGGAAGACGATCCGGGCCAGCGCGCACCAGGCGATGGAGGAGCTGCGGGAGATCCTGGGTGTCCTGCGGGCCAGCGACCGGGAGGACCTGCGGCCGCGGCAGGGGCTGGTGGACCTGGCGGAGCTCGTGGAGGAGGCCCGCAACGCCGGCGCGACGGTACACCTGCAGAATTTTGTGGACGATCCGTCGACGCTGCCGGCGGCGGCCGACCGCACCGCGTTCCGGCTCGTGCAGGAGGGGCTGACGAACGCCCGCAAACACGCCCCCGGTACCGCGGTGTCGGTGCTGCTGGAGCACAAGGAGGAGCTGCACGTCCGGATCAGCAACCCGCTCCCCGCGCGGCCCGTCGCGCCGAGCCTGCCCGGGACCCGGTCCGGGCTGGAGGGGCTCGCCGAGCGGGTGGCGCTGGCCGGTGGGCGGTTCGAGCACGGGGTCCGGCGCGACGACGGCAACCGGCCGTGCTTCACCCTGGAGGCGTGGCTGCCGTGACCGACGACGCCGTGCCCGATCGCGGGATGCCCGGCACCGGGGTGATCCGGGTCGTCGTGGCCGACGATGACGCACTGGTGCGGGCGGGGCTGGGGATGGTGCTCGGCGGGGACACCGGCGTCGCGGTCGTCGGGGAGGCCGGGGACGGGGCGCAGGCCGTGCGCGTCGTGCGCAGCGTGCGCCCGGACGTGGTGCTCATGGACATCCGGATGCCGCGGATGGACGGGCTGGCCGCGCTGGAGGCGCTGGCGCCGGACGACGTGCGGGTCATCGTGCTCACGACGTTCGACACCGACGAGCACGTGCTCAAGGCGCTCCGGCTGGGCGCGCACGGGTTCCTGCTCAAGGACACGCCGCCGCTGGCCATCCTCGACGCGGTCCGGAAGGTGGCCGCCGGTGAGCAGACGCTGTCGCCGTCGGTCGTGCGGCAGCTCATCGCCCACGTCGCCGCGGATGATCGGGGCGAGGCGGCGCGGCGTACCCTCGCGGCCCTGACACCGCGGGAACGGGATGTCGCCGACGCCGTCGCGGAGGGCCGCTCGAACGCGGAGATCAGCTCCGCGGTGCACATGAGCGTGGCGACCGTGAAGACGTACGTGTCCCGGATCCTGGCCAAGCTCAGCTGCTCGAACCGGGTGCAGGTGGCGATCCTCGTCCACGAGTCGCGCCTCGATTGATGCCGCCGGCTGATCGCGCCGGCCGATGGCGCTGATCCATCAGGCCTCGACGAGCCGGGCCACGCCGTCCAGGACCGCCTGCAGGCCGCGCTCGAACTGGGCCGTCACCGCGTCCGCCGTGCTCGGCAGCTGCACGGCCTCGGCCGAGCCGGGCGCGCCGCCGTTGAGCAGCGCCGCCGTGTGCGGGAAGCGGCCGGTGGCCAGCTGCTCCATCCCGTATTCGACGACGGCCTTGACCTGCTCCGGGTCGGCCTCGGCCCGCATCTCCCCGGCCTTGAGCGCGCTGCCGAAGACGTACGCGTCCACGATCGTCAGCACGTCGATCTTCCCGGCGTGGTCGAGCCCGGTGCCGGCCAGCGCGGCCAGGGTCTGCTCGAAGTGCAGCATGCCGTTGGGGCCGATCGCCGGGCCCTGCCGCAGCGTGACCGCCCACGGGTGGCGGGCCAAGACCACCCAGGTGCGGCGGGCGATGGCCGCGGTCGCCTCGCGCCAGCCGGCCGGCAGCTCACCGTCGGCGAACACCGACTCGGCCATGAGGGCGTCGTCCATCAGGGCGAACAGCTCGTCCTTGGTCTCGACATAGTTGTACAGCGTCATCGTGCCGGCGCCCAGGCGCGCGGCCACGTTGCGCATCGAGACCGCGTCGATGCCCTCGGCGTCGGCGATCTCCAGGGCCGCGGCGGCGATACGCTCGCGGCTGAAGCGGGGCGCGCGGGCGCTGGGCTCCGGGCGCGCCCAGATCGGCGGTCGCGGCATGCCCACGATTATCGGTGATAGCGATCGGCGATGAAGCCGGGCTCCGGCCTGTCCTTCCGCCGGGGCGCCGGCGGCTCGGCGGTGCTGGCCCCGAACCCCCGCCCGAGCGCGCGGACCTGCTCCTCCATCAGCGGCACACTCCGCCTGGCCTGCGACTCCAGGAACTTCTCGGTGAGCCGGCTGTTCAAGAACGTCCGCATCCAGTACATCAACGCGACGCTACGGGGCACGAAGACCTTCCGGCGGCGGCGCTCCAGCGCATCCACGAACGCGGCCGCACAGCGCTGCACCGACGTGGTCGAGCCCATCGGCGGCGGCAGGCGGCGCAGCGTCTCCCGGAACGACGGCAGGTCGTCCTGGGCGTCGCGGACCAGGTCGGTGTCGATCCAGCTCGGGTGGGCGGTGCCGACGGCGACGCCGTGGTGCGCGACCTCCAGCCGGACCGCATTGCCGAAATGCTCGACGCCGGCCTTCGAGGCGCAGTACGGGGCCATGCCGGGCAGCGCGGCGTACGCGGCGGCGGAGGCGACGATGAGCAGGTACCCCCGAGTCTCGATCAGGTGCGGCAGGCAGGCGGCGGCGGTGCGCATCACCCCGACCAGGTTGACCTCGACCGTGCGGACCAGGGCCTCGACGTCGCCGGTGGCGATCGTGCCGCGGCTGGCCACACCGGCGTTGGCGACGACGGCGTCGATGCGGCCGTAGGCCTCCTTCACCTGGTCGACAGCGGCCGTCAGGCCGGCCTGGTCGGTGACGTCGGCCGGGAACCAGACAGCGCCGAGCTCACCGGCGACCGCGCTGAGCCGCTCCGGCTCCAGCCCCACCAGGGCGAGCCGAGCACCGCGCGCCGCCGCCTCCCGGGCGGTATGTTCGCCGATGCCGCGGGCGGCGCCGGTGACGAGGACCACCTGGCCCGACAATGAGCGCTTCACCGCCGCGCCTCCGTTTCGACGGTACCGTCCAGTACCAGGCAAACTAACACCCGAGGACAGTGTCGCGGAAGGTGAAGGCAACCGCATGACGAGCACCAGGACCCCGGAGGAACTCCGGCAGGACCTCACGGGCGGGCTGGCGCAGGCGATCGCCGCGAAGGGCTACGCGGCCACGACGATCGCCGACATCGTCACGCACGCCCGCGTGTCGAAGCGCACGTTCTACGAGCACTTCGCCGACAAAGAGGCGTGCCTCATGGCCCTCTACGAGCAGGGGTGTCTGCACCTGCTGGAGGTCGTGCGCACCGCCGCCGGCCCCGGCGGGCGCCCCTGGAAAGAAATGATCAACAGCGGAGTCTCGGCGTACCTCACCGCGCTGGAAAGCATGCCGGCCGTCTCCCGCACCCTGCTCGTGGAGATCCAGGCCGCGGGCCCGAAGGCGTTCCGGCTGCGCCAGCAGATGCAGCGGCGCTTCGCCGACACACTCGTCGACGTGATCGAGCGGGCCCGCGCCACCGACCCGGCCATCCCGGCCCTCTCACCGCTGCTGGCGATCGCGCTCGTCGGCGGCGTCCACGAGATGATGCTGCAGGTCTGCGACCCGTACACCGGCGCCGGCCCGTCCTTCACCGAGCTGGCGCCGGCCGTGGACGAGCTCGCGTACGCGATCCTCACCAATCCCTGGATGACGGCGGATGGAATGATCGGACGCAAAGCCGGGTTGCACGACTAAAAACGTAGGAAGGACCCGTTGCGGTGCTGAACCCCAGCGAACTTTACGAGCTCACCGACGCTGAGCAGGCGCCCTTGGGCCAGGCCGGCGAGCGGCCGGTGCTCGTGCACGCGCTGACGGGCTTCGTCGACGCCGGCAACGCCGCCCGCCTGGCCCGCGAGCACCTGCTCAGCGTCGGCTCGCCGCGCACGGTCGCCTCGTTCGACCTGGACCAGCTCTACGACTACCGCGGCCGCCGCCCCGCCATGCTCTTCGTCGAGGACCACTGGGAGCACTACGAGCAGCCCACGCTGCTGCTGCGGGCCCTGCGCGACGCCAGCGGCACCGAATTCCTGCTCCTCGACGGCCCTGAACCAGACCTGCAGTGGGAACGCTTCACGGCGGCCGTGCTCGAGCTCATCGAGCGCTTCGACGTGCGCGCCACCGTCGGCCTGACCGCGATCCCGATGGCCGTGCCGCACACCCGCCCGACAGGCGTCACCGCCCACGGCACCAACCGGGACCTGATCGCCGGGTTCGAGCCGTGGCTGCAGCGGGTGCAGGTGCCGGGCAGTGTCGGGAACCTGCTGGAGTACCGCATCGGCCAGCAGCAACGCGACGCCTTCGGATTCGCCGTGCACGTCCCCCACTACGTGGCCCAGGCCGAGTTCCCGGCAGCCGCGGAGAAGCTCCTGGCCTGCCTGGCCGACGCCACCGGCCTGCGGGTGCCGATGGACGAACTGCACGCCTCGGCCGACTCGGTCCGCGCGGAGATCGACGTCCAGATCGCCCAGGCCGACGAGGCGGCCTCGCTGGTGCGGGCGCTGGAGGAGCAGTACGACGCGTTCACCCGCGGCCGCACGGCCAACAACAACCTGCTGGCCGACTCCCCCGCCCCCCTCCCGACGGCCGACGAGATCGGCGCCGAACTGGAGCGCTTCCTGGCCGAACACACCAAGGGCGACGAACCTCCACTGGGCTGATCGCTCGCCCCTTCTCTTTTGTCGTCTTCGTTCGCCCACGCCGCTCTACCGAGTGTCACATCTACGCTACGCTTCGCCATTTTGACAAGGTCGATTAGAACAGATGTGCTAGCATTGGGTTTGGAATGAGCGCGCGGAACCTGATCGGTATGCGAATCGGCTCGTGGACTCGGACGGGAGACGAACTCGGGCCGGTACGTTGAGCAGGGGCTCAGATGGACGTTGTGAAGGGGCTCTCCGGAGGCACCTGGCCACGCCGCCGGCCGCGCACCTTCTCGCACTCGCCCGTCTACGCCACACCTTCGGCATCGCCGGCCGCGCGGCGCCCCCTGACGTCGCCGCCCTCTTACGGCCCCCTCCCTCTGGCGCCGCCGCCCTCTGGGACCGCGGCCGCAGTGGTTCACGGGGTGCTCCGCCCGGGCTGTGTACGGGCGTCGCGAGCCATTGGCGCCTGCGTGCGTCCGGGCGGAGTTGACGGCGTCGCCTTCGGTTCGTTCGGCCGATCAACGCGCCGATGGCCTGCCGTGGGCGCGAATCGCCTTGCGCGGGTGCCTGCTATGGCGGGCGAGGCTCGGCGGCTTTGGGCACGCCGCACGCCGAGCGCGTTTTCGACTGCGCCGCGCGCCGAGCGCGTTTTTTGGGTTACGCCGCTCGTTTTGGGTTACGCCGCTCGCTGATCCTGCGTCGGCGGGGTGCGCCGGTGGCTTTGTGCGGTCCTTGCAGGGCTTGTTCGGGTCGCGCCAGGTCCTTGCGCGACCCTGTGTGCGTCTGGCAATACCTGCTTAGGGCCCACCGCTCGACGTTAGCCCAGCGCCCACGGCTCACCGCTGATCCACGCTCGCCGCCAGTCCAGCGCGCGCACGGCCCACCGCCTGCGCACGCTCGACGCTCGCCGGCCGCCGCCGCCAACGCTCGCCGTTAGTCCAGCGCACTCACGGCTGACCGCTTGCCCGCGCTCGACGCTTGCCGACCGTCCGCCGCTGACCCCCACGCTCGACGCTAGCCCACCGGCCGCCGCCCATCGCTTGCCCGCGCTCGACGCTTGCCGACCGTCCGCCGCTGACCCCGTGCTCGGCGCTGGCTCGCCGGCCGGCGCCCATCGCTTGGGCGCGCCTCAGCGCTTGCCGACCGGCCCTGGGTCTGCGCGCTGCGCCGGAGCGACGGAAGTGGCGTGGTGCGGTGGCTGATGGGCGGGCGGGGAGTGGGTGGGGGCGGTGGGGTTGTGCGGTTACCAGGTTGTGCCGGTCAGGCGTTCGTAGACTTCGATGTAGCGGGCTCGGGTTCGGGCTATCACTGGTTCGGGGATCTCGGGGCCGGGGGCGGTTTTGTTCCAGCCGTGCTCCAGGGACCAGTCTCGGACGCTCTGCTTGTCGAAGGAGAACTGGGGGCGGCCCGGTTCCCAGTCGGCGGCCGGCCAGAAGCGGGAGGAGTCGGGGGTCAGGACCTCGTCGGCCAGGAAGAGGGTGCCGTCGGCGGTTCGGCCGAACTCCAGCTTCGTGTCGGCCACGATGATGCCGCGCTCGGCGGCTATGGCGGCGCCCTGGGAGTACACCCGGAGCGTCAGGTCCTGGAGCTCTTCGGCCAGGTCCTTGCCCAGCTCGGCGCGGACGTCGTCAAGGGTGATGAACTCGTCGTGCTCGCCGACCGGGGCCTTCGTCGTGGGCGTGAAGATGGGGGCCGGGAGGCGGGAGCCCTCCACCAGGCCCGGTGGGAGCGGGACGCCGGCTACCTGGGCGCTGCTGCGGTACTCCGAGAGGCCGTGGCCCACCAGGTAGCCGCGCGCGATGCACTCGACGGGGAGCATGTTCAGGCGGCGGCAGCGGATGGCTCGGCCGGCGAACTCGGCCGGGACGTCCGTTGCGGAGATGACGTGGTTGGGGACGATGCCGGACAGCTGGTCGAACCACCACAGGGAGAGGCGGGTGAGGACCGCGCCCTTGTCGGGGATCGGGGTCGGCAGGACCACGTCGTAGACGGAGATGCGGTCGGTGGCGACGAGGATCAGATCGTCGCCGTCGGCGTAGACGTCACGAACCTTGCCCGAGTGCAGGAGTTCCACAAGCTGGAGCCTATCGGAGCACGGTAGCGTGAGCTGCGTCACGACGTCGTGAGTGGAGGTCCCCATGCCCATCGATCCGACCAAGACCGCCATCGTCCTCATCGAGTACCAGAACGATTTCGTCTCCGAAGGTGGGGCGTTCCACGGCGCCGTGCAGGGCGTCATGGAGAAGACCGACATGATGGCGAACACCCGCAAGGCGGTGGCCGCCGCGCGGGCGGCCGGGGTGACGATCATCCACGTGCCTATCACGTTCGCGGCCGGGTACAACGAGATCACGGCGCACCCGTACGGGATTCTGAAGGGTGTCGTGGACGGCAACGCGTTCGTGAAGGGCGAGTGGGGCGCGCAGATCGTCGACGAGCTGGCGCCCCAGGCGGGGGACATCGTGGTCGAGGGCAAGCGGGGGCTCGACACGTTCGCCAGCACCAATCTCGACTTCATCCTGCGCAGCAAGGGCATCACGACGATCGCGATCGGCGGGTTCCTGACCAACTGCTGCGTCGAGTCGACCATGCGGACCGGTTACGAGCACGGGTATCAGGTCATCACCCTCCAGGACTGTGTCGCGGCGACGTCACAGGAGGAGCACGACAACGCGCTCAAGTACGACTTCCCGATGTTCTCGACGCCCATGTCCGCCGCCGATTTCGCCGGACAGCTCTGAGCGAACCGGCTGGCGCAGAACAAACCGGCCGGCGCAAAGCAATCCGGCCGGCGTAGGGCCATCCGGCCAGCGCAAAGCAAACCGGCCGGCGCTGAGCGCGCTGGCCGGCGCTACGACACGCGGTAGAAGCGGATCGCCAGGCCGCCGGCGAGCAGGAAGCCGGCGGCCAGCACCGCCAGGTGCTGCGGGTGCGGGAAGTCGCCCGCCCATGCGGCCTGGATCGCCTGGCGGAACGCGCCGAGCGGGGTGAAGTCGCCGATGCGGCGCAGGGTGGCGGGCATCCACTCGACCGGGACGTACAGGCCGGCGAAGAAGGCCGACGGGAACCACAGGGCCAGGGCGTAGCCGGTGGCCGCCTTCGCGCTGCCCGCGACGGCCGACACCAGCAGGCCGATCGGGAAGAGCCCGAGGACGCCGAGCACGAACGTCGGGATCACCAGGGCCAGGTTCGGCAGGTGCATGTCCAGCGCGGCCACGCCGATGACGAGCGTCAGGACGATCGAGAGCAGTACCACCCCGACGTTGAGGACGAGCTGGGCGCCGAGCATGACGGCCGGCCGCACCGGGGTCGTGGCGAAGCGGCGCAGGATGCCCTTCTCGCGGTACGTGGCCAGGACGACCGGCAGCATGAAGAACGCCACCATCGCCATCGACACCATGATGGACATCGACGGGATGACGGTGTCGATGCCGCGGTGGCCGCCGAGGGCCGGGTCGGCCTCGTGGGCGCTGCCGGGCAGGCCGAAGATGACGAGCAGGGCGGCCGGTAGCAGGATGGTGAACGCCGGGCCGGCGATCTCCCGGAGCATGAGCTTCGCCTCGATCACGGTGAGGCGGGTCAGGGCGCGCATGTCAGCTCCACGAACGCCGATTCGAGGTCGGCCTGGACGATGTTCAGGGCCAGGGGTACGACGTGCAGCGCGGCGAGGGCCGTGGACACCTCGTGGGCCAGGTTGCCGCGGCCCTGCACGGTCCACATGCCGTCCTCGACGCTTGTCGCGGTGACTCCCGGTACACCCGCCAAGGCTTGTGCATCCAATGGCCCGGACGGCCGGAACGTGACGGTGACGCCGCCGGGGACTCGACGGATCAGCCCTTGCGGGGTGTCGACGGCGACGGTGCGGCCCCTGTCGATGACGGCGATGCGGTCGCACAGCCGCTCGGCCTCGTCCATGAAGTGGGTGACGAGCAGCACCGTCACGCCGCTGTCGCGCACGTCGGCGATCAGCCGCCAGGTGTCGTGCCGGGCCTGCGGGTCGAGCCCGGTGGTGAGCTCGTCGAGCACCGCGACCTCGGGTGAGCCGACGAGCGACAGCGCGATCGACAGCCGTTGTTTCTGACCCCCCGAGAGTTTCTTGTACGTCCGGCCGCCGTGCCCGGCCAGCCCGAGGCGCTCGAGCAGCGGGCCCGGAGCGGCCGGGCGCTCGTAGAAGGAGGCGAACAGGCCCATCGCCTCGTCGACCCGGATCCGGTCCGGCAGCTGCGACTCCTGCAGCTGCACGCCGAGCCGCTGGCGTACGTCCGGGTCGCGGGGGTCGCGGCCGAGGACGGTGACCGATCCGGCGTCGGGCCGGCGCAGTCCCTCGATGCACTCGACTGTCGTCGTCTTGCCGGCGCCGTTGCGCCCGATGATGCCGAAGATCTCGCCGCGCTCGACGGTGAAGGACACGTCGCGGACGGCCTCGTGGTCGCCGTAGCGCTTCTGGAGTTGCCGTACTTCGATGACCGCTGTCATGCGCTTATCCTGGGCCGGCACCGGACCGGGCAGAATGACGCTGGATGCCGGGGCCGGGGTGCAGTTATCTGCACCCCGTCGGGCAGCCAGGTCCGATGTGCCGCGGCGACGGGGAGGCGAGGCTCGTGGGTATGTCGTACCCGAGGGCGCTCGCCCGTAGCCTGCTCCTGCTCGCGCTGGTCCCGGTGGTGCTCGTCCAGCTGGTGGCCACCGTGGTGCCGGCGGTGGTGGTCCTGGTCCACCCGGGCATCGCGGTTCGCCGGCTGACCGGCCGGTGGCGGGCGATGTTCGGCCGGTGGCTGGGCCGGGAGATCCCGGTGCCGTATGCGCCGGAGCCGGGGCCGCCGCAGCCGGACGAGGAGGGGCTGTACCGCCACGACTCGCAGCTGTACCGCTCGCCGCGCCTGCCCGCCTACCTGGCCAAGGTGGACTGGTTCGCCAAGGACCCGGCGCTCGCCCGCGATGTGCAGTGGATGGCGCTGTTCCCCTTCGTCGTGCTGCTGATCGTGCCCCTCGGGCTGCCGGTCGCGCCGTGGGCGGTGCGCGCGGTCGCGGCGTGGAGCGCGTGCCTGCTGAAGCCCGGGGCGGCGCGGAAGGCCGGCGGCCGGCGGACCGACCGGGTGCTGCTGGCGTGGGCCCGCCTCGGTCTCCTGGTCGTGTGCGCCGCCGTGCAGCTGGTGCTGTTCGGGATCACCCTCGTCCTGTTCACGTTCGGCTTCGGGCTCGGCCTGATCTTCCTGATCCCGCTCGGGCTGACGCACATGCGCTGGCTGCTCAACCTGCGCCGGTCCTACGCGTCCTGGGGCGGGGTCACCATCGAGCGGCCGTACGCCCCGCCGCGCGAGCCCGAGCTGCGCCCGGACGGGCTGTTCCGGGTGAACAACACGTTGTACAAGACCGAGAACATGGCGAAGTTCAACGCGCACTGGCAGTGGGTCTGGCACGACCCGGCCTCGTGGCGCGACCTGTCGTTCCTGGTCGTCGACGCGAGCGTCACCGGCGTCATCGCGGGCCTGCCGGTGGTCGCCGGGATCTACGGCGCCTGGGGCCTGGCCCTGCCGTGGGTGTGGACGCAGGCCTTCGGGGCCGAGTGGAGCCGGTGGTACGGCGCGTTCTTCGGCGACCGCACCCTCGGGCTCCTCGTCGGGGTCGGCCTCGTCGCCGCCGCCCTGGCCGCGGCCCAGCCGGCGCTGCGGATGGTGTCCGGCTGGACGCAGGGGCTGCTGAAGCCCACGGCGAAGGAGGAGCTGCGGCGGCGGGTCGAGCGGCTCACGCAGACCCGGGCCGACGCCGTCGACGCCCAGGCGGCCGAGGTCCGGCGGATCGAGCGCGACCTGCACGACGGGGCGCAGGCCCGGCTCATCTCGGTCGGGCTCACGCTCGGCGCGATCGAGCGGCTCATGGACACCGACCCGGCCAAGGCCCGCCAGCTCGTCGCCCAGGCCCGGGAGACGTCGCAGACGGCCCTGACCGAGCTGCGCGACCTGGTCCGCGGCATCCACCCGCCGGTGCTGTCCGAGCGTGGGCTGCCCGACGCCGTCCGCGCTCTCGCCCTGGACACCGCGGCGGACGTCACCGTCACCGGCCGGCTCGAGGGGCGCCTGGCCGCGCCTGTCGAGTCGGCGGCGTACTTCGCGGTCAGCGAGCTGCTGGCCAACGCCGTCCGGCACGGCCGGGCGGCGGCGGTGGCCGTGGACATCCGCCACGTCGGCGGCGTGCTGCGCATCCGGGTCACCGACGACGGCGGCGGCGGTGCTGACCCGTCCCGCGGGACGGGGCTGCGCGGGATCGAGCGGCGGTTGGGTACCTTCGACGGAACGCTCGCCATGGACTCCCCCGCCGGCGGGCCGACCGTCGCCTCGCTGGAGCTGCCGTGCGCGTTGTTCTCGCCGAAGACCTCTACCTCCTGAGGGACGGCATGGTCCTGCTGCTGCAGAGCCACGGGTTCGAGATCGTGGCGGCGGTGGACACGGGCCCGGCGCTGCTGGAGGCCCTGCTGTCGCACCGGCCGGACGTCGCCGTCGTGGATGTGCGGCTCCCGCCGTCGTTCACCGACGAGGGTCTGCAGGCGGCTCTCGCCGCGCGGCGGGAGGTACCCGGGCTGCCGGTGCTCGTCCTGTCGCAGCACGTGGAGCAGTTGTACGCGCGGGAGCTGCTGGCGGACGGGACGGGGGCGGTGGGGTACCTGCTGAAGGACCGGGTCTTCAACGCGGACCAGTTCATCGATGCGGTACGGCGGGTGGCCGCGGGCGGCACCGTGATGGACCCCTCGGTGATCGCGAAGCTCGTGGCCCGGCCCCCGCAGCAGACGGGGTCGCTCACCCCGCGGGAGCGCGAGGTCCTGACCCTGATGGCCGAGGGCCGGTCGAACGCGGCGATCGCGAAGCAGCTGTTCCTGTCGGAGAGCGCGGTGAACAAGCACATCGCGAGCATCTTCGGGAAGCTCAACCTGCCGGTCTCGGACGACGACAACCGCCGGGTGTTGGCGGTTCTGGCGTATTTGCAGGGTTCCTGACGGTACGTTGGTGTTTGTGGGGCTTCTCGTCGCCGCGATCCTCGCCGTGCTGGTCGCCGGGGGCGCCGTCTACCTCGGCTGGGCCGCGCTGCAGGCCGCCCACCGGGCCATGGGCGCGGTCGGGGAGCTGATCGCGCAGTACCGCCTGGCCGACGACCGCCGCGACGCCGAGCGGGTGTGCGCGTGGGCGGTAAGCGAACGCGAGACCTTCGAGAAGATCATCACGCGGGGCGTCGTCGGCGCGGCCGTGCGCAACGCCGGCCAGAGCCCGGTCTACGACGTCGAGATCGTCTTCACCGACCCGCCGGCCGCCTGGACCGCGATCCGCCGGGTGCGCATCGTGCCGCCTTCGGAGCAGCCCGAGGTGTACGCCGGCTTCGATCAGGAGTCCACCGACGGTCCGGTGGAGCGGGACCGGATCAACGATGACGGGACCATCCGGCTGGCGCCCTCGGCGGACATGCATGTCGAGCTGCGGTTCACCGACGCCCGGGGGCGGCGGTGGCAGCGCGACGACCAGGGGCGCCTCAACGTCCTGGCCGAGAACGTGGCGCGGGCGGCCGCCCCGGTCTCGGAGTCCTCGGCGGCCTGAGCGGGTCAGGCCACGACGGTGCCGGCGGCGGCGATCGCGGCGCCGCGGGCGCCGGCCATGTCGCGCTCGGGGACCAGCGCGAACTCCGCGACCTTCACCTGCTCCTCGCGCAGCAGCGTGTGCTCGCGGATGCGGGCCAGGAACCAGTCGCGGAAGTGGGGGGCGGCCTCCACGACGCCGCCGCCGACGAAGTAGCAGTCGGGGTCGGTGAAGTTGGCGGCGATGGTGAAGAGGCGGCCCAGGCCCATCGCCTGCTGCTCGAAGATCTTCAGCGCCAGGCCGTCGCCCTGCTCGGCGTAGGAGCGGACCTGCTTCGCGGCGGACTTCAGGGAGTCGGCGCCGTGCAGGGGGTGGTCGGGGAAGCGGGTCAGCCAGTAGGGCAGGAGGTTGCGCACGATGCCGGTCAGGGAGGCGACGCTCTCCACGTCGCCCAGGAAGCCGCAGCCGCAGGACGGGAGGGGCTGGCCCTCTTCGAGCAGGCCGTGCATGGGGATGTGGACGTGGCCGAGCTCGCCGGCCATCCCGGCGGCGCCCTTGATGACGCGGCCCTGCTCGATGACGCCGCCGCCCAGGCCGGTGCCGACGATTGCGGAGATCGACGACTTGGCGTCGGCGGCCGGGCCGAAGTGCACGTGGTGGGCGTAGAGGGCGGCCGCGTTGCCGTCGTTGTTGTAGACGACGGGCAGGCCCAGGCGGGCCTCCAGGGCGCCGCGGAAGTCGTAGCCCCACCAGGCCGGCTGGGAGAAGTTCGTCGCGCCCTTGGAGGAGATGACGCCGTCGGCGCTGGCCGGGCCGGGGGTGTCGAGGCCGACGGCGACGACGCGGGAGCGCTCGACCTTCGTCACGGCGAGGATGTTGTCGAACGCACCGGCCAGCGACTCGATCGCCGCCTCCGGGCCCTCGAGCACCCGGCTCGGCACCTCGACGAGTCCGTCCACGAGGAACGAGCCCGCGTGGTCGAGTACCGTCGCGTTGTTCGCGGTGCCGCCGTTGTCCAGTCCGACGACGACCCAGTCCTTCGCGTTCACCATGGTCCGACTCCCTGTAGTGCCTCCGGCGCGGTTGCACCCTAACGCATTGACCTGAAGTGCGCTTGAGGTCGCAGAGTGCTTGACCATGAGAGCAGCAGCGTTCGCAGAGCCGGGCCCGCCGGACGTCCTTCGCCTTCTCGACCGGCCCGAACCGCAGGCCGGCCCCGGCGAGGTGCGGGTCCGGGTGAAGGCCGCGGGGGTCCAGCCGTTCGACGCGGCCCTGCGGCGGGGCTGGGTGCCGCCCTACGCCGCGGTCACCCTCCCCCAGATCCCCGGCAACGAGTTCGCCGGTGTGATCGACCAGGGCGACGGCCAGGGCACCGAGGTGCTCGGGTTCAGCGTGTTCAACAGCTACGCCGAGTACGTCGTCGTGCCCGCCGACCACGTCACCCCGAAGCCGGCCGGCGTCCCGTGGGAGGTGGCGGGCGGCTTCACGGCGGGCTGGCAGACGGCCCGGCTGGCGCTGTCGGCACTGCGGGTCCAGGCGGGCGACACCGTCCTGATCAACGCGGCGGCCGGGTCGACGGGCACCGCCGGCGTGCAGCTGGCCCGGCTGCTGGGTGCGACGGTCATCGGCACGGCGAGCGCCGCCAACCAGGACTATGTCCGCTCCTTGGGAGCCATCCCTGTGGTGTACGGCCACGGCCTGGCCGAACGCGTCCGCGCCCTGGCACCGCAGGGTGTGACGGCCGCGATCGACGGCGCCGGCGGGGACGCGCTCACGACCTCCCTCGAGCTGGTCGAGGACCCGAAGCGGATCATCACCCTGGTCGAGCACGGCCGGGCCGAGGAGCTGGGGCTGGCCACCATCCAGGGCCGGCGCAGCGCCGACGCCCTGGCCGAGCTGGTCGCGCTCTACGCCGAGGGCCGCACCCGGTGGACCGTGCGCCGGGTGTACCCCCTGGCCGAGGCGGCCGCCGCGCACCGGGAGATCGAGACCGGCCACGGGCGGGGCAAGATCGTGCTCGCGGTGGACAATTGACCGCGTGAGTCTGCTGGAAGAGGGGCGGGACGTCCCGCTCGGGCGCTACACGGTCGTGCGCCGCACCCTGCCCAACAAGGCGCGGCGCACGGTCGGGGCGTGGTGCTTCCTCGACCATTACGGTCCCGAGGACGTCACCGGGAAGCCGGGCATGCGCATCCCGCCGCACCCGCACATCGGCCTGCAGACGGTGAGCTGGCTGCTGTCCGGCGAGGTGCGCCACCGCGACAGCCTCGGCTCCGACCAGGTGATCGTCCCCGGGCAGCTGAACATCATGACGTCGGGCCGGGGCATCGCGCACTCGGAGAACTCGCCGACGGACAAGCCGCCGCTGCTGCACGGGCTGCAGCTGTGGGTCGCGCTCCCGGAGGCGGCGCGGCACATGCCGCCGGCGTTCCAGCACATCGCCGACCTGCCGACGCTGTCCGATTCGGGGGTGAAAGTTACGGTCGCCGTCGGGGCGCTGGAAGGGCTGAGCTCCCCCGCGGACGTCCACACGGAGCTGCTCGGGGCGGACGTCGAGCTTGCGGGGGCGACCCGGATCCGGGTGCGCCCCGACTTCGAGCATGCGGCAGTGGTCACCGAGGGCGTGGCGACGATCAACGGGGTCGACCTGGCGCCCGGCTCCCTGCTCTACCTGGGTGACGGCCTGGAGCAGCTGGCCTTGGCCGGCAACGCCCGCCTGTTCCTGCTCGGCGGGGTGCCGTTCGAGGAGGAGCTCGTCATGTGGTGGAACTTCGTCGGGCGCACCCACGAGGAGATCGTCGAGGCCCGGGACGACTGGATGGCCGCCGCCGACCGGTTCGGTGTGGTGCCCGGGGGCGAGCAGCCGCTGCCCGCCCCCGGGATGCCGTCGACGCGACTGAAGCCGCGCCCGCGGTACCGTCAGGGCCCGGTTTAAAGCAGTTTCCACAGGTGGTCGGCGGTCCCGCTGTCGGCGAACTGCACCACCTGGGCGCTGTTCGCCGTTGACATGCCGGCCACGCCGAGCACCTTCAGGCTGTGCTGGACCTGGATGCGGACCCAGCCGTCGCCGTTGTCGACGAGGCGCCAGAGGTGGTCGGCGCTGCCGTTGTCGTCGTACTGCTGCACGAGGGCCCCGTCGGCCGTCGACATGTTCTGCACGGCGAGGAGCTTGCCGCTGTTCTGGTTCACGATCTTGAACCAGCCGCCGCCCGCGTCGATCAGGCGCCAGTTGTGGTCGGCCGTGCCGTTGTCGTCGTACTGCACGACGTTGGCGCTGTTGGCCGTGGACATGCCGGCCACGCCGAGGACCTTGAGACTGTTCTTGTTCTGGACCCGCTTCCAGGAGATGGGTGCGGTGGTGCCCTCGACCCGCATCTCCAGGATGCCGCCGGAGACGCCGGCCTTGAGCTGGACGGCGACCCGCAGCGCGGAGGTGGTGACGGCGTTGAAGGTGACCCGGTTGAAGGTGTTCAGCGCGGTGCCGTAGGCGGAGGCGCCGCTGACCGCTGTCCACTGGCCGCTCGCGTTCAGGTACTGCACCTGCCACGACTGCGGGGCGCGGCACTGCCCGGTGCCGGTGTCGTCGAACCAGTACACCGAGACCGCGCCCGTGTTGACGGGGGTCGCGTAGGTCAGCTGGGCCCATTCGCTCGTGCCCAGGTGGTCCCAGAACGTGAGCCGCGGGATGCTCGTGTCGGCCGAGCTCGACGGGGCCTTGCCGTCGTTGATCGCCCCGACGCTGTCGCCGCCCCAGCACCAGGACGCCGAGGCGGTCGCCGGGATCGACCAGTCGATCGCGTCGGCGCCGTCGCCGATCCGCGGGAACGTGGTGATCCTGACCCGCTGGGCGCCCATCGGCAGCAGCTGGACCGTCTCGTTGGGCTGGGTGGAGCGGGCCGGGCTCGGCTGGAGGGTGCGGACGATCCCCTCGGCGTCGGCCTGCCAGTTCACGATCCTGCGGCCGGTGACGCTGAGCGCGATCGGGGCACCGTCGCGGGTGAACGGGTTCGCCGCCAGGGGCCCGGCCTTGCGGGTGACGGTGACGGCCGGGTTGGCCGGGTCGAGCAGGAGTCCGTAGTTCCAGGCCGAGTCCGCGTAGACCTCGTTCGTGGGCCAGGCGTCGGTGCCGCCGGTGCGCGACCAGCGCTCGGCGATCGACAGCGAGAACGTGAGCGGGCCGTTGTCGACACTTATCGCGTTGCCGTTCTTCGCCCACGTGCGCACGGTGGTCCGCATCGGCAGGGTGACGGTGACCCGGTCGCCGTTGTTGAACGTCTGGTCGACGATGACGAACGAGCCGGACTGCAGCGTGCCGGTGACGAGGGTGCCGTTGACCCGGACCTGGGCGCCGGCGGACCAGCCGGGGATGCGCAGGTAGAGCGGGAAGCCGACAGGTCCGGGCGTCGTCAGGGTCAGGGTGATCGTGTCGCTGAACGGGTAGTCGGTGTCCTCGGTGATCGTGACCGATGTGCCGTTCGCGCCGACCTTGGCGGTCACCTGCGAGGCGCCGTACATCGCGGCGCACAGGCCGTTGTCCCAGGTCGCGAACCAGAGCTCCTGCGCGTAGTACGGCCAGCCCATGCCGTAGTTGTGCGGACAGCAGCGATAGTTGTGGATGCCGAGCATGAAGGCCAGCATCGGGAAGCCGTTCTGGAACTGCCCCTGGGTGAGGGTACGGTCGGTCAGCGCGATGCTGTTCGCCGACGAAACGTAGTGGATGCCCTTCTGCGCCGGGTCGAGCGCGGCCGGCAGGGAGTTGAACGCGAGGTCCTCGCAGCGGTCCAGCCACACCGGGTCGCCGGTCATCCGGGCCAGCAGCTGGTGGCTGTGCATGAACTCGACGATGCCGCAGGTCTCGAAGCCCTGGCGGGGGTCGGTGTATCCGGTCCGGCAGTTCTCGTCGCCGGCGAACCCGCCGCCCGGGAAGTTGCCGTAGAGCCCCATCACGGTGGCGTAGTCGTTGTACGTGGCCTGCGGATACTTCGGGTCGGGGTCGAGCAGCCCGAACTGCGCCGGCTCCCGGAACCCCTGCGCGAGGTTCACGTTGTGCCAGTTCGGGATGCCGTTGGTGTAGTCGGCCGAGCCCGCGTGGATCTTCCGCACCAGGTCGAGCAGCCAGCTCTCCGGGCTGCGGTTGTAGAGCCAGTAGATGCTGTCGATGTTGTCGCCCCAGCGCAGCGCCGCCCAGCTGCGGTTGAACACGGCGGCCGGCTGGGCGTTCTGGAACTGGAAGTACTTGCGCATGAAGGTCACGACCCGGGCGTCGCCGCTGTACTCCGCCCACGACCGCAGCGCGTCGAGCAGCGGCATGTGCGGCCAGAAGTCCGGCCCGTTCTCGAGGCTCGTGCGCAGGCTGTCGGGCCCGAAGAACCCGTCGGCGGCCTGGTTGGCGATGATGCCGTCGATCCACTGCTTGGCCAGGCCGAGGATGCGGGTGTTGCCGGTGACGTATCCGAGGTCGCCGAAGCCGCGCAGCCAGTACGGCAGCTCCTCCCAGGCGCCCTTGGTCCGGTCGACCCAGCCGCAGTTGGCGTACACGAGGTAGTCCGACACTTCGGTCATCCGCCCGCAGAGCCCGTCGGCCTCGATGTTGAGCTGATTGCGGATCCACCCGCGCGGCTGCACGGCCCCGGGCGGCAGCTTCAGGAACGGCGTCGACTGCAAAGGCGCCACATTCTGGGTGTACCGCCCTGTGCGCGCGCCCGCCGCGACGGTCTTGGCGGTCCTGACCGCGGCCGCGGCTTCTGCGGCGAACGCAGTGGTGAGCGCGACCGCGCCGCCGGTGATGACAGCCCCTCGCGCGACGAACGTCCTACGGTCCACGACCGGACTCCTTTGCTCCTGGCGGGGAACATCGAAGCCCGATTATGCGCAGGTCCGGTTGAGTTGTGAAAGAACTCGTTGATTTTTGTTCAAATGGCCGTGTCGGTTTGTGCGCTCTGGGGCGTCGGTTCAACGCTCCGGTACCACCGGACCCCGCCTGCCACCGCCAGCCCCACGCCTACCGCAAACGCCAGCGCCACAGCCCACCGCCCCCACTGCGGCCCGGCGAGGCTCCCGTAGCGCAGCACCGCCGAGTCCCCGACCCCGACCATCACGGCGAGGCAGGCCCCGGCGATCCCGAGCACAATGTCCACACGTTTGAACAGCTCCAGTCCGCCCACCACGAGGACCGCGACCGCGGTCAGCAACGGCCACAACCGCGCCAGCACCTGCACACCGACCCCATCGGCCGGCGAGGCCGCGAGCACAGCCGCCTCGACGATCCAGACCGTGGTGACCGCTCCCCCGCCCAGAGCCGCCAGCGCCAGCACGACCTTCTGCCGCCACAGCAGCCCCAGGGCCACGGCCCCGACCACCGCCCCGGCCCACCACCACCCGGTCGCCGGCGCCGGCGCGGCAGCGATCGACCCGCGGATGATCCCGGGCTCGCGCGAGTCGACGAGCAGCGGCACACTCCAGCTCCGCGCCGGCAGCTCCCGAGCCCGCTCGTCATGCCACCGGACCCGGGGCTCGGCACTGACCGCCCGCCAATCGGGCGCCGCCCCCGCATCCCCACCGGCGGCCACTCCGCTGACGGACCGGCTGGCGACCCAGGTGGGGGAAGCCCGGTTCTCCTCGACCCCCCGGCGGCCGATCCTGAGGAACTCCTCCCCTTGCAGCCCGAGCACCACGACTTCCCGCCCGGACCGATTCACGAGCTCGAGCCGGGCCCCACCTTCAACCGCCCGGACCGTGACTCCCGGCACCGACACCGACTCCACCCGGACCACGTAGTTCACGGCAACGGGCGCGTCGGCCCCGTGAGCCGAAGCCGGCCCCGAATACAGCACAACAGCGACCAGCCCGACCACTCCCGCGAGGGCCACCTTCACCACCCACCCGAAGCCACCCGACCGCACCGGACTCGCCCGCCGCGCAGCACAGCCACCAACCGCCACGCAGCCGAACCGCCGCCCGCCTGGCATCCGACCGAGACCGCTGCGCTGAGCGGCACCGAACGTCAGCCCGACCCGCCAGGCGACCACGAGCGCCGAAGCGCGACAGCCCACCCGAGTAGCGGCGATCTCACCCAGCACGAGCAGCGGCAATTGCAGCAACGAGATCGGCCCGGGCCCGAGCCACCCGAGAGCGGATCGTGCCGACCGGCACCTCCTCGATCTCGGCCGCCTCAGCGTAGGAAACCCCGAGCACCTGGGTCAGGACGAACGCCACTCGCCGCTCGGCCGGAAGCGCCGCCACCAGCGCGTTCGTGGCATGCAGCCCAGCGTGGTCCCCCTCGGCCAACGGCGCCGGCTCCGCCATGACCCGACTCTCCAGCCGCCGGGCCCGAACAGCCGACCGCACCTGATCAGCACAGGCCCGCCGAGCGATGGCCAGCACCCACGTGCGCGCCGAGGACCGACCGGCAAACTCCGGCAGCGCCCGGAACGCCCGCAGGTAGGTGTCCTGCGTCACGTCATCGGCCTGAGCAACCCCGACAAGCGCCGCCACGAACCGCCAGACCTCGGTCTGCGTGGCCCGCACGAACACCGCCGCGGCCCGCTCATCCCCCGACCGCGCGGCCAGCAGCGCCTCGGTCGCCGCATCCACGTCGCCGTTGGCCTCACCAGTCACGCAGCGAGCGTAGCGCCCCGACCTGCGCTGCCTACATCCACCTCACCGCCCCGTACGAGCCCCCTCCACGCCGCCAGGACATCAGCAGACGACGGCTTCCCGCAGCGCCCCGAATGCGCCGTGCCCCGCTCTCCGTCGTCGACAGCGCGCACCTCTGCAACCGGCAACCCCCGAGACAGCAGCATCCACGAGACACGCCCTCACAGGGCCCCGTGGACAGCGCGCCGAAGCACGCACTCGACCGGCTGAAGCGCTTGCACGGCGACGCAAGGGCACAGTGGCGGTGAATGAGGACGGGCAGAGGCGCGGCGATCCTGCCGGCGGGCAACACCTGACGCTCGGCCACCGGGGCGCGCGGCGGGGCTGGCACGCGGGCACCGAGACGCGCGGCGGGGCTGGCACGCGGCCACCGGGGCACGCGGCGGGGCTGGCACACGGGCGCATGGACGGCGTGACGCGCGGCCCACGAGCGGGATGCGCACAGGCACGGTGCGGTGTGGCGGTGGATATCGGCGGCCCAAATCAGGCGCGCAGGCGCAACGGCGCACGAACACCGGGACGCACAGCCACGCCACGCAGCGACCCACCAGCACGAGCACGAGCACCGCGACGCAAAGCCACGCCACGCAGTGACCCACGAGCACGAGCACGAGTGCCGGGACGCACAGCCAACGCCACGCGGTGACACACGAGCACGAGTGCCGGGACGCACGGGCACATCGCGCCGCGCGGTGACACACGAGCACGAGTGCCGGGACGCACGGGCACATCGCTCCGCGCGGTGGCGCGCGGGTGCGGTGGCCGGGGTGGCTGGCGTGTGCGGCTTTCATCGGTGGTCCGTCCGGCGCCTGCCGGCCCTCGCCCGCTCCTCGGCCCAGCGGGCGGTGATCTCGGCGCACTCGGCATCGCGGTCGAGGCGGGCCAGGCGTTCGGCGTGGCGGACCTCCAGGCCGCGCCGTCTCGCCTCGGTGAAGGTGGCCTGGACGGCGGCGCGGTCGGCCTTGCGGCGGCGGTGGGCGGCCACCATCGCATCGAGTCGGTTATGCCACTCGGCCGGGTCGTCGACCCAGATAACTGCGCTGGTCATAGGCGAATTTTAGAACAGGGGTACGACAAAAATCCGAGTCCGCGGAGGCACCTACCCGGCCGGCGTCTCGCCTCGAGGACGGCGGCGGAAGCGGTAGGTCGCGACGGCGGCGCCGGCTACGGCCAGGGCGGCCAAGGTGATCCACAGCGGGGTCAGGCTGCCGGCCGCACCGTCGGTCGCGGCGGCGGACTGGGCGGTGGCGGGGATCAGGCAGGCGACCTCGGTCGGCTGGGCGGTGGCCGACGAGGGGGCCACCGGGATCAGGGCCTGGCAGTGGCCGTTCACGGGGGCGCCCAGGTCGATGGAGATCCGCCACGCGCCCGGGTCGAGCGTGCCCGTGTACGTCTGAGTGCCCCGCTCGTCGCCGGTCTGGTGCAGCGTCGCCGGGGGTACTGCGGCGCCGGCGTCGGTGCGGGCGGCCATGGTGACCTGGGTCGGCTCGTTGATCGGGTGGCCGTCCTGCCAATGGGCCGTGATCCATACCGAGCCGCGGCCGTCCGAGTTGATGGTCACCGCCGCGCCGCCGTGGGCCTGGGCCGGGGTTGCCAGGAGCAGTACCGCGACGATGACCAGGAAGAATGTCCCCATACGCGCCGCCACCCGCCGAACCCTACGCCATCGCCCGGCCGGGCCCGCGCGGCTGCGGGCCGGCTTGACGTGGCGCACAGCCGGCGCTGCCGCACCGATCGGCCGGAACGCGCCGACTCCCGCCGGGCCGCGCCAAACGCTCGGCGGCGGGGGCCAGGTCAGGGCATGGCGGGAATGGACTCGGGCCGGTCGTCGCGCACATAGACGATCATGTCGCCGGTCTGGATGGCGGTGCCCTCCGGGTCGGCCAGGGACAGGACCTTGCCCCGGCGGAACAGGGCGATGACCAGCTCCTGCAGCTGGCGCGGCGAGGAGCCGACCTCGTCGCGGCGGGCCGAGCGCATCGCCAGGGCCATGCCCTGGCCGGGAGTGAGGAGGTCCTCGACGACCTCGATCAGCGGCGGGGCCGTCGTGGACAGGCCCAGCAGGCGGCCGGCCGTCGCCGACGAGACGATGACGTGGTGGGCGCCCGACTGGCGCAGCAGCGGGGCGTTCTCGGCCTCGCGGACGGCGGCGATGATGGAGACCTTGCCCGCCGTCAGCTGGCGGACGGTGAGCGTGACCAGGACCGACGCGTCGTCGCTGTCGGTGGCGATGATGACGGCCTTGGCCTCCTGGACGCGGGCCTCGACCAGGACCGACGAGCGGGTCGCGGAGCCCTCGACGGCGACGAGGCCGTCGGAGGTGGCCTGGCGCAGGGCAGTGCGGTCGCTCTCCACGACGATGACGTTCGTCTTGTCGAAGCCGTTCTCGAGCAGGGTGCTCACGGCGGCCCGGCCCTTGGTGCCGTAGCCGCACACGATGACGTGGTTCTTCACGCGCTTCCTCCACCGCTGCAACCTGAGGTTCGTGCGGTACTGCTCGGTCAGGACTTCGAGTGTGGTGCCGACCAGGATGATCAGGAACAGCACGCGGGCCGGGGTGATGATGATGATGTTGACGAACCGGGCGCCCTCGGAGACCGGCGTGATGTCGCCGTATCCGGTGGTCGAGAGGGTCACGACCGCGTAGTAGAAGCAGTCCAGCACGGACAGGCCGTCGTTGTTGACGTCCCGATACCCCTGGCGATCGGCGAAGATGACGCACACGATCGCGACGACCAGGCCTACGGCGAGGCCGAGACGGGCACTGATTGCTCGTAGCGGGCCGCGCCGTACCGCTGGAAGGTGGATCACGAAATCTACCATAAGGGTCGAGCGCCCGGTCGGCCCAAACGGTGGGCCGCCCGTGCCCCTTTCGCGAATCATGGCTGTGTCCAGGGCCACAATGCGCCAGGATCGATGAATGGTCACCTCAGTTGTCGAACGGCCCGCCCTGCACCGGCCGGTCTCCAGCGAGCGGCGGGACCTGCTCGTGGCGCTGGCCGCGGTCTGGCTGACCGCCGGGTTGTTCATGGACGGCTGGGCGCACTCGCACGTGCCCGACCTGGAGACGTTCTTCACGCCCTGGCACGCCATCCTGTACAGCGGGTACGCCGCACTGGCGGTAAGCCTCACCCGGCCCGAGTGTGGCGTGGCCGCCCCCAGGGAGCCATGGCGACGTGGGTTCCGGCCGGCTACGGGCTGGGGCTGCTCGGCGCGGTCATGTTCGCGGTCGCCGGCGCCTGCGACATGATGTGGCACCTCGCGTTCGGGGTCGAGAGGGACCTCGAGGCGCTGCTCAGCCCGCCGCATCTGCTGCTGCTCACCGCCGGCTCCCTCATGATCGCGACGCCCATCCGCGCGGCCGCGGCCAGGGGTGACCGGCGCCCCGTCCAGCCGGCGGTGCTCATCAGCGCGGCCTGCGGTACCGGAGTCGCCGCATTTTTCTTGAACTATCTGTCGCCGTTCACCGACGCGCCCGCCGCCAACAGCGGATACGGCAACGGGCAGCCGTTCGGACTGGCCGAATGCCTGGTGTACTCCACGCTCCTCACCACCACCGCCCTGTTCGTCTGGAGCCGGCTGGGCCACCTGCCGTTCGGGCTCATCACGCTCGTCGTGGCCGCGGCGTCGGTGCCCAACGGGGTGTTCGACGACTTCGAGAACCTGGCCGCGCAGCTGTGGCCGCTGCTCGGGGCCGTCGCCGCCGACTTCGCCGTGCAGGGGGTGGCCGCGCGCCGGCCGCGGTTCGTGCCGCTCACCGTCGGCGTGGCCCTGCCGCTCGCCGTCTGGCCGGCGCACCTGGTCGGCGTGCAGATGTCCCTCGGTGTGGCCTGGTCGCTGGAGCTGTGGAGCGGCGTCGTCGCGCTGACCACCCTCGCCGGAGCGGCACTCGGCGCTCTGGTCACGCCGGGCCCGGCGCCCCGGGGTCAGGCCGTCCCGGGCCGGTCGGTGCAGAGCCTGTCGGTCCAAAGCCTGCCGGTCCAGACCTTGGCTGTCCCTGAAGGGGGGTCGGCAATCGACGGCGGTGACGATTAAAGTCGCTCGGGTGCGGGATCTGTTGCCGGAGTGGGTGGCCGTCGAGGTCGCCGGCGAGGCGGACTACACGGCCGAGCTGCTGCCCGACGAGGCGGCCGCGCTGAGTGCGCGGGCCGTCTCCAACCGGCGGCGGGAGTTCACCGCTGGCCGCAGCTGTGCCCGGCGGGCGCTGGCCCGGCTCGGCGTGCACGGGAAGCCGCTGGTGCCCTCCGAGCACCGGGCGCCGATCTGGCCGCAGGGTACGACCGGCAGCATCACCCACACCGCCGGCTACTGCGCGGCCGCGGTGGCCCTCAGCACCGATGTGCGGGCCGTCGGCATCGACGCGGAGCGGCGCACGATCCTGCCGCAGAACGTCCGCCCGGCGATCTGCCTGCCGGAGGAGCTGGCCTGGTGCGCGCAGCGGCCGGACGAGGACTGGTGGCCGGCGGTGCACTTCTCGGCCAAGGAGGTCGTCTACAAGCTCTGGTCGCCGATCATGGGGACCTGGCTCGACTTCATGGACGCGCGGCTGACGATCGACGTGGATCGCCAGGAGTTCGAGGCCGAGATCCTGCCCGAGAAGCTGGCGAAGGAGCCGGGCGCCCCCAAGCTGTTCCGGGGCCGTTTCCACGCCGCCCCCGACCTGGTCCGCAGCGCCGGGGTCGTCATCGCGTAACCACCACCTACGGCAAGGTCCCCATCCGCGGCCCGTGCACGATGTCCCCGTAGAGCTCGTCGACCGGGTCGGGCCCGAGCTCGACGTGCCCGCCCACGACATCGGGAAGGTCCGCGGCGAGCTCCTCCGGCCCCGCGCACAGCACGAGCCGCCGCGGCAGCCCGGATTCCCCGTCGGCCAAGAACCCATGATCTAGAACATCCGTTCTAACCATGGCGCCACCATACCGCCCGGGTACGACAAAGAACCGCTCAGACGCGCGGCATGTACCGAACAATCGGCTGCGTGGTCCGCACCAGCTCCCGCATGTCGGACAAGTCCGAATCGACAGCACCGAGCGCCCGCGCCTGCACCAGGATGTTTCCGAGTGCCCCCGCCTCGACCGGCCCGGCCAGCACCGGCAGCCCGCAGGCGTCGGCCGTCAACTGGCACAGCAGCGTGTTGAGCGCCCCGCCCCCGACCATGTGCACGACGTCCACCGTCACGCCCGCCAGCCGCCGCGCGTCGTCGATCGCCCGCCGGTAGGCCAGGGCCAGCGAGTCGAGGATGCAGCGCGTCATCTCCACCGGCGTCGCCGGCACCGGCTGGTCCGCGGCCCGGCACGCGGCCGCGATGCGCGCCGGCATGTCCCCGGGGGCCAGGAAGGCGGGATCGGTGGCGTCGACGACGCTGCGCCCGGCCGGTGCCTGCGCCGCCCCGGCCAGCAGCGCGGCCAGCGGAGTGTCCCACTCCCGCATGCACTCCTGCAGCAGCCAGAGCCCCATGACGTTGCGGAGGTACCGCACCGTGCCGTCGACGCCGATCTCGTTGGTGAACCCGGCCGCGTAGGACTCACGGGAGACCACCGGGGCCGGCAGCTCGACCCCGACAAGCGACCAGGTGCCGCACGAGATGTACGCGAAGTTGCCGGCGCCGGGCACCCCGGCCACCGCCGACGCCGTGTCGTGCGACGCGACGACGGTGACCGCGGTATCCGGCGACACCCCGAGTGCGGCTTTGATCGTGCCCGCCGGCGTGCCGGGCATACGCAGGGGCGGCAGCAGCGACGCGTCCACCCCGGCGAGCTCGAGCATGGCCGGCGACCAGCCCTTGCCGCCCGCCGCGAGCAGCCCGGTGGTCGACGCGTTCGTCAGCTCCGTGCCCGCGACGCCGGTGAGCCAGTACGAGAGCAGATCCGGGATCAGCAGCAGCGTCCGGGCCGCCGCGAACGCGGCACTCGACCGGGCCGCGACCAGCTGGAACACGGTGTTGAACGGCATTGTCGCGATGCCCGTGGCCGCGTACAGCTCGTAGCCGTCGAACCGCTCGGCCACCCCGTCCGTCCGCGCGTCGCGGTAGTGGACGGGGTTGCCGAGCAGCGCGCCGTCGGCGTCGAGCAGGCCGTAGTCGACGGCCCACGAGTCGATGCCCACCGAGTCGAGCGGGCCCGCGGCCCGCAGGCCCTCCAGCACGCCGCGGTAGAGCGACAGGACGTCCCAGTGCAGCGTGGCGCCGACCTGGACCGGCTCGTTCGGAAACCGGGCCACCTCGCGGAAGGTGAGCGCGCCGGGCGAGACGTCGGCCACGATCACCCGGCCGTTCGAGGCCCCCAGATCGACCGCCGCGATCCTCATCGCAGGAACGCCGCCGCGACGCCGGCGTCGACCGGGATGTGCAGGCCGGTGGTGTGCGACAGCTCTCCGGCGGTCAGCACGAAGACGGCGTTGGCCACGTGCTCCGGCAGCACCTCGCGCTTGAGGATGGTCCGCTTGGCGTAGAACGCGCCGAGCTCCTCCTCGGGCACGCCGTAGACCGCGGCCCGCTGCGCGCCCCAGCCCGAGGCGAAGATCCCGGAGCCGCGGACCACGCCGTCCGGGTTGATCCCGTTGACCCGGATCCCGTACTCCCCCAGCTCCGCCGCCAGCAGCCGCACCTGATGGGCCTGGTCGGCCTTCGTCGCCCCGTACGCGACATTGTTGGGGCCGGCGAACACCGAGTTCTTCGACGAGATGTAGACGATGTCGCCGCCCAGCCCCTGGGCGACCATCACCCGCGCGGCCTCACGGGCCACGAGGAACGAGCCCTTCGCCATCACGTCGTGCTGGAGGTCCCAGTCGGCCTCAGTCGTCTCCAGCAGCGGCTTCGAGATCGACAGCCCGGCGTTGTTGACGACGAGGTCCACGCCGCCGAACGCCAGCACCGCCTCGCGCAGCGCCGCCGCGACCGCCGCCGCGTCGGTGACGTCGACGGTCACCGGGACGGCCACGTCCGCCCCGCCGATCTCGGCCGCCACCGTGGCCGCCGCCGTCGCGTCCCGGTCGGCGACCACGACGCACGCGCCCTCGGCCGCCAGCCGCAGGGCTATCGCCCGCCCGATGCCCGAGCCGCCGCCGGTGACGAGCGCGATCCGGGTGGCCAGGGGCTTGGGCTTCGGCATCCGCTGGAGCTTCGCCTCCTCGAGCGCCCAGTATTCGATCCGGAACTTCTCGGCCTCGTCGATCGGCGCGTATACGGACACCGACTCGGCGCCGCGCATCACGTTTATGGCGTTGACGTAGAACTCGCCGGCGACCCGGGCCGTCTGCTTGTCGGCCCCGAACGAGAACATCCCGACGCCGGGCACGAGCACGATCGCCGGGTCGGCGCCCCGCATCGGCGGCGAGTCCGCGACCGCGTGGCGCTGGTAGTACGCCGCATACTCGGCGCGATACGCCGCGTGGATCTCGCGGATCGACTCCTCCGTCCCGCCGCCGGGCTGGAGCACCATGGGGCGGACCTTCGTGCGCAGGAAGTGGTCCGGGCACGAGGTCCCGAGCCCGGCCAGCCGGAGCAGCTCGGCCGACCCCACGAAGTCCAGCACCACGTCGTCGTCGACGAAGTGCCCGACCTGCGCCCGGTCGGTGGACGCGAGACCCCGCAGCAGCGGCATGAGCTCGGCCGCTCGCTCCCGGCGATTCTCGAGTGCGGGGTGAAGCCGCGATCCGAACGGCTCCGGGTGCCCCTTGGCGGCGAGAAACGCAGCCGCGGTACTGATGATCGTGAGCGAGTTGGCCTCGCACTCCTCGGACGTGGCGCCCCACGCGGTGATGCCGTGACCGCCCAGGATGACGCCTATCGCCTGCGGGTTGGCCCTGTGCACAGCGGCGATGTCGAGCCCGAGCTGGAAGCCGGGCCGGCGCCACGGCACCCACAGCACGCGATCGCCGAAGCACTCCTTGGTGAGCTCCGGGCCGTCGGCCGCGGTGGCCAGGGCGATCCCGGCGTCGGGGTGCAGGTGGTCGACGTGCGGTGCGGCAACGAGACCGTGCATCGCCGTGTCGATGGACGGGGCGGCACCACCGCGGCCGTGCAGGCAGTAGTCGAACGCGGCGACCATCTCGTCTTCGCGGTCGACACCCGGGTAGACGTCGACGAGCGAGCGGAGCCGGTCGAGGCGCAGGACGGCCAGGCCAGAAGGCTTCAACGTGCCCAGATCGCCGCCGGAGCCCTTCACCCAGAGCAGTTCGACGTCGGCGCCCGTCACCGGGTCTGTGGCAGTACCCTTTGCGGAAGTATTGCCACCGGCATAGTTCGTGTTGCGCGGGTCGGCGCCCAGGCGGTTCGACCGGGCGATCAACTCGGAAGACGTGCTCATGCTCCCCATCCAGCCTGCGAGCCGCCGACGCGCTCGGCGACGATCTTCTCCAGGTAGCCCGAGCGCTTGTACGCCCGGATCGGGTCCGGGTCCAGGCCCATGTCCTCGCGCACCGAGCGCAGGAGCGGGCGGACATCGCAGTTGTACGCGTCCATGAGGACCTCATTGGCCTCGAGGACGTCACCGGCGTCCTGCGCCGCCTTCAGTGCCGCATGGTCGACGAGCAGCGCCTTCGCCGTCGCCTCCTGCACGTTGAGGACCGAGCGGATCACGGCCTGGATCTTCGGCTCGATGTTGTGGCACTGGTCGAGCATGAACGCGATGCCCTTGTAGGCGCCCTCGTCGCTCAGCGCGTCCGCGAGCACGATCTCGTGCATGATGCGGAACAGCTGGAACGGGTCGGCCGCACCCACCATCAGGTCGTCGTCGGCGTAGAAGCGGGAGTTGAAGTCGAAGCCCCCGAGCTTCCCGGCCCGCAGCAGCTGCGCGACGATGAACTCGATGTTCGTGCCCGGCGCGTGGTGGCCGGTGTCGATGACGACCTGGGCCCGGTCGCCGAGGGCCATGCAGTGCATGTAGGCGGTACCCCAGTCGGGCACGTCGGTCATGTAGAAGGCCGGCTCGAAGAGCTTGTACTCCAGCAGCATCCGCTGGTGCTCGCCCAGGCGCGCATAGGTCTCGGCCAGGGCCGTGGCGAGCCGGTCCTGGCGGGTGCGCACGTCGTCCTGGCCCGGGTAGTTGGTGCCGTCGGAGAACCACAGCTTCAGGTCCCGCGACCCGGTGCGGTCCATGATGTCGACGCACTCGAGCATGTGCCCGATCGCCTTGCGCCGGATGGCGGCGTCGGGGTTGGTGACGCTGCCGAGCTTGTAGTCGTTGTCCTGGAACACGTTGGTGTTGATGGTGCCGACCCTGACCCCCAGCTCGGTCGCGTGCCGGGCCAGGTCGGCGTAGTCGTCGACGAGGTCCCACGGGATGTGCAGCGCGACGCTCGGCGCGACGCCGGTGTAGCGCTGGACCTGGGCGGCGTCGGCGAGCTTCTCGTACGGGTCCCGGGGCACGCCCTCCTGCGGGAACACCTTGAAGCGCGTGCCCGAGTTGCCGTACGCCCAGGACGCCGTCTCGATCCGCTGGTCGCGCAGCCGCGCCGCGACACGCGCCCGCGTCTCCGGGGCGAGCTCAGTCATTGCAATGCTCCAAGCTGGTGCTCCAGGTTGAACACCTCGTCGAGGACGACAAGCTGCCGCCCGTGGATGAAGAACTCCGCCATCTGCGCCTCCCAGCGCGCGGACACCTCCGTGGCGTCCATGGCGGCCTGCGCCCGTGCGAGGTCGTCGGTGAGCAGGGTCCCGACAAGCAGCCCGTCGTCGCGCAGGAAGAGCTGGTAGTCGTGCCAGCCGGCGTCGCGCAGGGCGACGAGCATGTCCGGCCAGACCTGGGCATGGCGGCGCCGGTACTCCTCCAGGCGCTCCGGTTTGACCTGCAGCGTGAAGCAGACTCGACGCACGCCATACCCTTTCCTTGGCCGAAATCGTGATATGTCCGATAGGTCGCGGCGCGGAGCGCCCGACTTATCGTGCTGCCGCGCGCGAAGAGCCGGCTGGAGCCGTCGCCGCCGCGCGCGGCGCCGCCACTAGAAGTTGAACTGGTCGATGTTGTCGGCCTTGAAGGTGTACGGGTCGCCCAGCAGGACGGTGCCGTCCTTGCCGACGGTGAACTCGCCCAGCTTGCCCGCGGTGAACTTGTCACCCTCCTTGCCCTTGATGACGCCGGAGGCGAGGGCGGCACCCGCGTACGCGGCCAGGTAGCCCAGGTCGGCCGGGTTCCACAGGGCGAACGCCTTGACGGTGCCGTCCTTGACGTACGCCTTCATCTGGTTCGGGGTGCCCAGGCCGGTCAGCTGGACCTTGCCCTTGTACGTCGAGCCGCTCAGGTAGCGCCCGGCCGCCGCGATGCCCACGGTGGTCGGCGAGATGATGCCCTTGAGGTTGGGGTGCTTGGCCATCAGGCCCTGCGCCTCCTGGAACGACTTCTGGTCCTCGTCGTCGCCGTAGACCGTGTCGACGAGCTTGAGCTTGCTGTACTCCGGCTTGCCCAGCTCGGTCTTCATCTGCTCGATCCAGGCGTTCTGGTTCGTCGCGTTCGCCGTGGCCGAGAGGATCGCGATCTCGCCGCCGTCCGGGCCGATCGCGTCGGAGATGAGCTTGACCTGGATCTTCGCGATGCCCTCGCTGGTGGCCTGGTTGATGAACAGGTCGCGGCACTCGGGCTTGGTGTCGGAGTCGTAGGTGACGACCTTCGCGCCGTTCGTCCGGGCCTCCTTCAGGGCGCCGCAGATGGCGTCCTTGTCGTTGGCCGAGACGGCGATGACGTTCGCGCCCTGCTGCGAGAGCGTGTTGATGTAGCTGACCTGTGCCGAGGGGCTGGCCTCGGAGGGGCCGGTCTCGCTGTAGGTGCCCTTGAACTCCTCGACCGCGACCTTGCCGCCCTTGTTGTCGGACGTGTCGAAGTAGGGGTTGTTGACCTGCTTCGGCAGGAAGGCGACCTTCAGGCCGGACTTGATGGTCGTGGAGCCGCCGGCTCCGGCGCTGCTGTCGCTCGACGTACCGGAGCCGGAGTCCTCGGCGCAGGCCGACATGCTGAACGCGAGCGCGGTGGCGACCACGGCCGCGATGAGCTTGCCTCTCATGTGAATCCTTTCAAGTGGGGTGCCGCGAGTGGGGGTTGCGGGTGGTGCGGCTTGCAGGCGGGTGCTGCGATTTCAGGCGGGGTGCTGCGGTTCAGGCGGGCTGGTGCGACTTTCGGGCGGGTCGCCGCCGCCGGAGGCGCTCGCGCGCCATGGCGGCGACATTCGGTCCGACGACCGAGGCGATGAGCAGAGATCCGGTGACGATGGTGAGCGTGTTCTGCGGCACCGAGGCCAGCTGCAGCGCGTTGCGCAGGGTGCTGAGCAGCACGACCGCGCCGACCACGCCGAGCAGGCCGCCGCGGCCGCCGAAGATGGAGACCCCGCCGAGCAGGACGGCCGCGACGACCGCGAGCTCGAGGCCGTTGGCGTTGTCGGCCCGGGCGCTGGCGTAACGGAACGTCCAGAACACGCCGGCCAGCGCCGACATCGTGCCGGTGGTGACGAAGAGCCAGAACTTGGTCCGGTTGACGGCGACGCCGGCGAAGCGCGCCGCCTCCGCGTTGTTGCCCATCGCGTACAGCCCGCGGCCGATCGGGGTCGCGTGGAGTACCACAGCGAAGATGACGGCGAGCACGGCGACGACGATGACGAACCACGGGATCGTGAGGCCGGAGATGGGGCTTATCGCGCCGCTGGTCCAGGAGTCCGGGTAGTCGGCCACGGCCTTGTCGCCGAGGACGACGTAGGCGAGCCCGCGATACAGCGCCAGGGTGCCGATCGTGACCGCCAGCGACGGCAGCCCGAACACGGTGATGAACAGGCCGTTGACCGCGCCCAGGACGGCCCCGAGGACCAGGCACAGCGCGATCAGCAGCGGCAGCGACCGGACCCCGTGCATCCACAGGTCACCCATCACGGCACAGGTCAGGCCCATGGTGCTGGCGACCGACAGGTCGATCTCGCCGGTGATGATGACGAGCGTGAGCGGCAGGGCCACGATGGCGATCGGGATGACCTCAAGCGACACGAAGCGCCAGAAGCGGGGGCTGGCGACGCCCTCGATCGTGGCCGCGCCGACGGCGACGACCAGGACGAGTGCGAGCAGGACGATGAGGTCCCAGGAGCCGAGGCGGCGGATGACGTTCACTGGTTGACCCCTCGCTGCAGGCTCTTCGTGACACGCACCGACAGCGCCCGGTCGAGGCCGATCGCCGCCAGGATCAGCGCGCCGACCGCGGCCCGCTGCCAGAACGGGGTGACGCCGAGCACCGGCAGTGCGGCGCCGATGGTGCTCAGCAGCATCGCGCCGAGGGCGGCGCCGTAGACGCTGCCGCTGCCGCCGAAGATGGCCACACCGCCGACGACCACCGCGGCCACGACGTTGAGCTCCTGGCCGAGGCCGGCGTTGGCGTCGAGCGTGCCGAACCGGGCCACGTAGAGCACTCCGGCCAGCCCCGCGAGCATGCCGCAGACCACGAACGCGAAGAACACCCGGCGGCCGACGGCGATGCCGGACAGGCGGGCCGCGGCGGGGTCGGAGCCGATCGCGTACAGCTCGCGCCCGCTGCGGTAGGACCGCAGATAGAACCCGGCGGCAAGAACGACGGCAAGGGCGAAAAGCGTCAGCAGTGGTACCCCGAGCAGCGTCGACGTCCCCATGTGCAGGAACGGGACCGGGATGTCGGCCGCGTTGATCTGCTTGCCGGTGGCCCACTGGTAGTCGATGCCGCGGAACACGTACAGCGTGCCGAGGGTGACCACCAGCGCCGGCACCCGGGCGGCGGCGATGAGGGCACCGTTGACCGCGCCGCACACCGCCCCGAGTGCCGCGCCCGCCACCAGCACCACCGGGATCGGGATGCCGGGGTGGTTCAGGAACAGCGTGCCGGTGAGGAACGCCGACAGGCCGAGGACGGAGCCGACCGACAGGTCGACGTTGCGGGTGATGACGACGATCGCCTGCCCGGTGGCCAGGATCGCCAGGATCGTGGCGCCGAGCAGCAGGTCCTTGACGCTCTGCTGGGACAGGAAGCGCGAGTTGGTGACGGCGGTGATGCCGATCAGCAGCCCGAGCGCGACGACGATGCCCAGCTCCCGGACCAGGAACACGCGATGCGTCAGCCGGGTGGCCCGCGCCGTGCGCGGTGGAGCCTCGCTCTCGACGACGGTCATCGGGAGTCCCCCTGCCCGGTGGCGGCCAGCATCACGGACTCCTCGTCGGCTCGGGTGCGGGGGATGTCGGCGGCGAGCCGCCCTTCGTGCATGACGAGCACCCGGTCGGCCATGCCGAGCACCTCGGGCAGCTCGCTGGAGACCATGAGGACGGCGACGCCCTCGCCGGCCAGGCGGCTCAGCAGCCGGTGCACCTCGGCCTTGGTGCCGACGTCGATGCCCCGGGTCGGCTCGTCGACGATGAGCACCCGCGGGGCGGTGGCCAGCCACTTGGCCAGCACGACCTTCTGCTGGTTGCCGCCGGAGAGCGTGCCGACCGCGTTGTTCAGCCGGCCGGCCTTGACCTGCAGGCGCTGCGACCAGTCCTGGGCCGCCCGGCGCTCGGAGCCGCCGAAGAGCAGCCCGAGCGTGGACAGGGCCCAGCGGCGCGGCAGCGTCGCGTTGCGCTCGACCGACAACTCCATCACCAGGCCCTGCTGGCGGCGGTCCTCCGGGACGAGGGCCAGCCCGGCCCCGATCGCCGCGCCGGCACTGCCCCGGCGCAGCGGCCGGCCGTCGACGAGGACCTCGCCGCTGTCGTACCGGTCCACCCCGAACACCGCCCGGATGACCTCGGAGCGACCGGCGCCCACCAGTCCGGCCAGGGCCACAATCTCTCCACTGTGGACGGTGAAGCTCACGTCGTGGAACGCGCCCTGGCGGCTGAGGCCGCGGACCTCCAGCCGGGCCTCGCCGACGGTCGCGGGCACTTTGGGGAACAACTCCCCGACCTCGCGCCCGACCATGCGCCGCACGACGTCGGCGACCGTCAGGTCGGCCGCCGGGTCGGTGGAGACCCACTGCCCGTCGCGCATGACGGTGATCCGCTCGCACAGCGCGAAGACCTCGTCGAAGCGGTGCGAGATGAACAGGACGGCGGCGCCGGCGTCGCGCAGCGAGCGGGCCACGGAGAACAGCCGCTCGACCTCGACCCCCGACAGCGCGGCGGTCGGCTCGTCCATGATGAGGACCCGGGCGTCGAACGAGATCGCCTTCGCGATCTCGACGAGCTGCTGATCGGCGATCGACAGGCCGCGGGCCGGCCGGTCCGGGTCGAGCTGCACGCCGAGCCGGGTGAACAGCTCGGCGGCGAGCCGGCGCATCTCGGCGGCGTCGATGCGGCGGCCGGACTTGAGCGGCTGGCGGCCCATGAAGATGTTCTCGGCGACGGAGAGGTCGGGGAAGAGCGTCGGCTCCTGGTAGATGACGGCGATCCCGGCCGCGCGGGCGTCGGCGGGGTTGTTCAGGACCAGCGGCCGGCCGTCGATGCTCAGCGTGCCGGCGTCCGGCGCGTGCGCCCCGGCCAGGACCTTGACGAGCGTCGACTTGCCGGCGCCGTTCTCGCCGACGAGCGCGTGGGCCTCGCCGGCGCGCAGCTCCAGGCGCACGTCGCGCAGGGCCGCGACGGCGCCGAAGGACTTGCTGACGCCCTCGAGAACGAGCACCGAGCCTCCTTGTGCGGGGGGTGTGAGGGGTGCGCTTGTGAAACGTTTCATGGCGCGGTTAGAGTGACGTTAGAAGCACAGCCTTTCCCGCGTCAAGGGTTTCGATCGCGTTACCGATTTGATACACCGAACGGCGACGCTAGGACGGGGCCACGGCTTAAGACGTTTCAGGAGATCGATGACCACCACATCGGGCATCAAAGAGGTCGCACGGCGGGCCGGCGTCTCCATCGGCACCGTCAGCAACGTCCTCAACCGCCCCGAGCTCGTCGCCACCACCACCCGGCAGCGCGTCCTCGACGCGATCGCCGAGCTCGGATACGTGCGCAACGACTCGGCGCGGCAGCTGCGAGCCGGACAATCCCGGCAGATCGCGCTGGTGGTGCTGGACGTCGCGAACCCGTTCTTCACCGACGTCGTGCGGGGCGCGGAGGCCGCCGCCGAGGACCACGGCGTCATGGTCGTGGTCTGCAACAGCGGCGAGGACGCCAACCGCGAGCACCGCCACCTCGAGCTCCTCGAGGAGCAGCGGGTCCGCGGGGTGCTCATCACCCCCGTCGACGAGGGCCCCAGCTCCCGCCTGGAGCAGCTCATCCAGCGCGGCACCCCGGTGGTGCTCGTCGACCGCGGCTCGGGCCGGCACAGCCGCTGCTCGGTCGCCGTCGACGACCTCCTCGGCGGCCGGCTGGCCGGGGAGCACCTCGTCGAGCAGGGCCACCGGCTCATCGCGTTCGTCGGCGGCCCCACGACGATCAACCAGGTCCACGAGCGCCTGGCCGGGTGCGCCGAGGCCGTGGAGGGCCGGGCCGACCTGCTCGTGGTGCCCACGCCCAACCTGACAGTCGCCTCCGGCCGGGCCGCCGCCACCCAGATCGCGTCGCGGGACGCCGCCGACCGGCCGACGGCGGTCTTCTGCGCCAACGACCTGCTCGCCCTGGGTGTACTGCAGGAGATGACCCAGCGCGGCCTGAGGGTCCCCCAGGACGTGGCGATCGTCGGCTACGACGACATCGAGTTCGCCGCCGCGGCCGCGGTCCCGTTAAGCTCCGTGCGGCAACCCCGCGAGCAGCTCGGCCGCACGGCGGCCGCCCTGCTGCTCGAGGAGATCGAGGACGACGGCCGCCACGAGCACCGGCACGTCGTCTTCCAACCCGAGCTGATCGTGCGCGAGTCGAGCGGCCGTCCCCGCGGCCGCCGGACGAGTCATTCGAAAGCGAGCCGCTGACCATGCGTGTCGCCCTGTTCGTCACGTGCCTGGCCGACGCGATGTTTCCGCAGGTCGGCCGGGCCACGGTGACGCTGCTCGAGCGGCTCGGGCACGAGGTGGTGTTCCCCGAGGCCCAGACCTGCTGCGGGCAGATGCACGTCAACACCGGCTACCAGCGCCAGGCGGTCAAACTCGTCGAGCACCACATGCGCACGTTCGAGCCGTACGACGCGATCGTCGCCCCCTCCGGCTCGTGCGTGGGCTCGGTCCGCCACCAGCACGCCATGGTCGCCGAGCGGGCCGGCAAGCGCCAGCTCGCGGCCCGGGCCGGCGAGGTCGCCAAGCGCACCTACGAGCTGTCGGAGTTTCTGGTCGACGTGCTCGGCGTGACCGACGTCGGCGCCCGGTATCCGCACCGGGTCACCTACCACCCCACCTGCCACTCCCTGCGCATGCTCCGCGTCGGCGACCGCCCGCTGCGGCTGCTGCGGGCCGTCGAGGGCATCGACCTGGTCGAGCTGCCCGACGCCGAGCAGTGCTGCGGCTTCGGCGGCACCTTCGCGATCAAGAACGCCGACACCTCGGCCGCGATGCTCGCCGACAAGCTGCGCAACGCCCTGTCCACCTCCGCCGACGTCGTGTCCGCGGGGGACTCGTCCTGCCTGATGCACATCGGTGGCGGGCTCTCCCGGCTGTCGGTGCAGGCCCGTGCGGTACACCTCGCGGAAATCCTGGCTTCGCAATGACGACCTTTCTCGGCATGCCCGCCGTCGCCCCGCGTGGCGTCGGCCAACTGCGCGGCGACGAGCCGTTCCCGGTGGCGGCCCGGCGCGAGCTGGGCAACGAGCAGCTGCGCCGCAACCTCGGCCACGCCACCCGCACGATCCGGGCCAAGCGGGCCGCCGTGGTCGGCGAGGTCCCGGACTGGGAGGAGCTCCGGCTGGCCGGCGAGGCGCTGAAGGCCGCGACGATGGCCCGGCTGCCCGAGCTGCTGGTCCAGCTGGAGGAGCAGGTCACCGCCCGCGGCGGCCACGTGCACTGGGCCCGCGACGCCAACGAGGCGAACGCCATCGTCGCCGGCCTGGTCCGCGCGGCCGGCGCCGACGAGGTGGTCAAGGTCAAGTCGATGGCCACCCAGGAGATCGGCCTCAACGAGGCCCTGCAGGCGCAGGGCATCGCCGCGTGGGAGACCGACCTGGCCGAGCTCATCGTCCAGCTCGGCCACGACAAGCCCTCGCACATCCTGGTCCCGGCGATCCACCGCAACCGCACCGAGATCCGCGACATCTTCCTCGCGTCGATGGAGGGTGCGCCGGCCGACCTCACCGACGAGCCGCGCCAGCTGGCCATGGCCGCCCGCTCCCATCTGCGGCGCAAGTTCCTCTCCGCGAAGGTCGCCGTCTCCGGCGCCAACTTCGCCGTCGCCGAGACCGGCACCCTGGCCGTCGTCGAGTCCGAGGGCAACGGCCGCATGTGCCTCACGCTGCCGCCCACCCTGATCACGGTGATGGGCATCGAGAAGCTCGTCCCGACCTGGACCGACCTCGAGGTCTTCCTCCAGCTGCTGCCGCGCTCCTCGACCGGCGAGCGGATGAACCCGTACACCTCCCTGTGGACAGGCGTCACGCCCGGCGACGGCCCGCAGGACTTCCACCTGGTGCTGCTGGACAACGGCCGCACCGCCGTCCTGGCCGACGAGGTGGGCCGCTCCGCGCTGCACTGCATCCGCTGCAGCGCCTGCCTGAACGTGTGCCCGGTCTACGAGCGCACGGGCGGCCACGCGTACGGCTCGGTGTACCCGGGCCCGATCGGCGCCGTCCTGAGCCCCCAGCTCACCGGGGTGGAGGACAACGCCTCCCTCCCCTACGCCTCCAGCCTGTGCGGCGCCTGCTTCGACGCCTGCCCGGTCCGCATCGACATCCCGTCGCTGCTGGTCCACCTGCGCGCGAAGCACGTCGAGGCGGCCGGCCCCTCCGCCGAGGCGATCTCGATGGCCGCCGTCGCCTGGGTCATGGCCGGCGCGACCCGCTTCCGCGGCGGCGAGCGCCTCATGCGCCTGGGCCGCCTGCTGGGCCGCCGGCGCGACCGCATCTCCGCCTTGCCACCGCCCCTGTCAGCCTGGACGGCGAGCCGCGACCTGCCCCGCCCACCGGCCCAGTCCTTCCGCGAATGGTGGGCGAACCGCAATGCCTGACACCCCCTCCGCTGACGCCCGCTCGGTCATCCTGGCCCGCATCCGCACCGCGCTGGGCTCCGCTCCCACCGCGCCGCCGGTCCCCCGCGGCTACGACCCGGCCGGCACGCACGAGGCGTCGCTGGAGAAGTTCGTCGACCGCCTCCTCGACTACAAGGCGACGGTCGTCCACACCACCGCCGCCACCCTGGAAGCCGACCTGGCCGCGGCCGTCGAGGGCCTGACCCCGCTCATCGTCCCGCCGGGCCTGCCGTTCGCCGTCCCCGAGTCCACAGTGGACGACGGCACCCTGGCCCCGCCGGAGCTGGACACCTACGCCGGCGTGGTCACCTGCTGCGCCGCCGCGGTGGCGGAGACGGGGACGATAGCCCTGGACGGCTCCCCGGACCAGGGCCGCCGGGCCATCACCCTGGTCCCGGACCGCCACTTCTGCGTGGTCCGCGCCGACCAGGTGGTCGCCGCCGTCCCCGACCTGCTGGCCCGCCTCACCCCGACCCGCCCGCTGACCCTGATCAGCGGCCCGTCGGCGACGAGCGACATCGAGCTCAACCGCGTGGAAGGCGTCCACGGCCCGCGCACCCTGGTCGTCCTCCTGGTCCGCTGAGGCAAGGCTCGCGACCGCGATCGCCGCCCCACCGGCCTCGACATGGACGCCGCCGGTGACGCGGTCGCGGACCACCGTGCCGTCGACCGGCTGCGTGCGCAGGCTGTTGCCGATGGCCCACCCATCGACGTCCACCCACCCCCGGGCTGGGCGGCACGTTGCCCAGGCTGCTGACGTAGGGAAGCCGCCCGCCACCACGTAGATGCCGCCGTTGCCGTAGTTGCGCACCTTCGTGCCGTCCGCGGGGTACTGCGGCATGGCGGCGATGGTCGCGCCCGGCACGACGGTGTAGGCGTGCGGCCAGGGCACGGCGCTCAGGCTCGTGACGTACATCGGCGCGCCGCCGGCCATGATGTTGTAGTCCATCAGGTGGGCCTCTCCGGCTCGCTCGGCTCCCTATGGGCGGCGGGGCCGGGGGCGGGCGAGGTCGTGGAGGAGGGCGTCGAGTGTCTCGTCGTCGGCCCAGCCGTTGACGGCCAGGGTGCCGTCCGGGGCGACGGTGATCTCCAGGCGGTCCGGGGTCGTGGTGGCGGCGGCGAGCAGGTCGGGGAAGCGGGAGCCGCGCTCGACGAACTCCTGGTTCGTCGAGCCGGCCCAGGGGCGGTCGCGGTCGACGAGCGCGGCCACGTACGGCCCCGCGATCAGCAGGTCCGTCGCGTCCAGCAGCGCGGCCACGTCCCGGCGTCCACTGTGGACGGATTGGTGCAGCTGGGCCGTGGTGTAGCCGGAGAACGTCATCACCGAGCGGCCGGCGGCGCGGGTGCCGGCGGCTATGACGGCCAGCGGGGCGGCGTGGTCGAACGGCTCGCCGCCCAGCAGGGTCAGGCCGTCCGTTTCGGCGGCCAGCACGCGGGCCAGCACCTCCGCGGTCGGGGCCGGGGTGCCGCCGCGGAACGTCCACAGGTGCGGGTTGAAGCAGCCCGCGCAGCGGATCGTGCAGCCCTGGACCCACAGCGCCGTGCGCTCGCCCGGGCCCTCGGCGACCGTGCGGTCGACGAACCGGCCCAGTTGCAGGACGTCGGCCGGGATCGGGGGGCGGGGGTCAGAAGTCGAGGACACGGCCGGGGCCCTGCGGTGGCGGCTGGGGTGCGCGCGGGCGGGGCGTGCAGGTGAGCTGGGCGCGGAGGCGGGCGAACTCGTGGGGCTGCAGGGCGGCGGCCATCGCGAACTCCTCGACGGTCTGGAAGCCGCCCCTGGCCTCGCGGTCGGCGACGATTCGGGCCGCGCGCGGGGCGTCCAGGCCGGCGGCGCTCAGCGCGGCGGCCGACGCCGTGTTCACGTCAAGCGCGAGCGGGAGCGGGGCCGGAGGCGGTGCCAGCGCGGTGGCCGGCTGGGGCTGGGGTTCGAACCACTGGCGGTTCGCGGCCCGCCAGCGCAGCCAGGAGCCGTTGAGGATCAGCGCGTGCACGACGCTGGCGAACCACAGCACGAAGTACGCCACGGCGATCGCGGTGCTGAGCTGGGAGTCCTCGCCGAGGCGGTTGATGGCCACCAGCCCGGCCCAGGGCAGCACCAGATAGGCGATGCCGAAGGTCCACCACAGCGGCTTGCGGGCGGTGATGCCGATGTAGAGGAAGCCGGAGCCGCCCAGGCAGCCCACTCCAAGGATCGTGAGCAGCACCCACCAGCTGTTGCGCAGCCGCCATCCGAGGCTAGTACCCATCGTGCTGCTCCTGGCGGGTCACGGCCTGAAGACCCTGAAACTCCCGGGTGTACTCGCTGTGCACCGTCTGCGCCGCCAGCAGATCCTCGAGCAGGGCGACGTAGTCCAGGCACTTGGAGCCGGTGACGCCGAGGGTTTCGGCGGCGACCGTGCCGTCCTCGGCCACCGTCACGACGATGCGTTGCATCAGGCCCGCTCCACGGCGAAGACCAGGCGCACGGCCCGGTCGGGGGTGACGGAGCGCGACTCCAGGCGCAGGCCCGCGGCGGGCGCGCGCCGGGTCAGGCGCTCCAGGACGGCCGCCTGGACCTGGCGGCCGTAGGCGGCGTCGATCGCGCGGACGATGTCCACGGCCTGGGGCTCGGTGACGTCGCCGGTGAAGTGGGCGGTCCATATCTGCTGCTCGTCGCGGACGAAGCGGGCCCGCACGCCCGCCCAGTCCGCGACGAGCCCGTCCCGGTCGGATGTCACAGCGGCCCGGGTGTCGCGCAGCGCCGCCCCGAGCAGGTTCGCGTCGCGCATCCGGGTCTGGACCTGGCACACCGACACGGCGTCCCGGCCTTGCTGCAGCCCCGCGTGCGCCGCGGTCGCGGCGATCACCAGCGGGACCAGGATCAGCGAGACGCTCATACCTCGATCGTCCGTCCGTGTGCGCCGACGACCGGAATGGCCGCCGTCGGGGGCGCCTCGTCGGCATCCCAGTCCTCGGCCGCGGTTGCGGCGACCGCGCGGGTGCGGGCCCAGTCCCTGATCGCGTCGAGCTTGTCGGACTGGGTGACGCTGAGCGGTACAGTCGACGAAACCGCTTTGAGCAGATCCTCCCGTTGGAGCGGGCGGCGCTCGGAGAAGGCGTCGAACAGGGCCGCGACCACTGCCTGCTCGATCTCGGCGCCCGAGTAACCGGTCGAGATGGTGCACATCTCGTGCAGCAGCCGGTCGTCGACCTGCAGCCGGCCCTGCACCGCGGGGCGGGCCAGCCGCCGCTGCAGGTGCACACCCCAGATCGAGGCGCGCTCGGCCCGGCTCGGCAGGTCGACGAAGAAGATCTCGTCGAACCGGCCCTTGCGCAGCAGCTCCGGCGGAAGCCGCTCGATGTCGTTGGCGGTGGCGATGACGAACACCGCGCCGGTCTTCTCCTGCATCCAGGTCAGGAACGTGCCGAAGACCCGGTTGGTGGTACCGCCGTCATTGCCCGCGCTCGCCGCGAAGCCCTTCTCGATCTCGTCGACCCACAGCACGCACGGCGCCGAGGCCTCGGCGGTGCGCAGGGCGGCCCGCATGTTCTGCTCGCTCGAACCGATGAGCCCGGAGAACACCCGCCCGATGTCCAGGCGCAGCAGCGGCAGCCCCCACGCCGCGGCGACGGCCTTGGCGGTGAGCGACTTCCCGCAGCCCGGCACCCCGGTGATGAGCACGCCCTTGGGCGCCGGCAGCCCGTAGTCGGCGGCCGCGGCCAGCCACGAGTTGTCCCGCTTGGCCAGCCAGCGCTTGAGGTTCTCCAGCCCGCCGACCTGGTCGAGCCGCACGTCGGCGTCGACGTATTCGAGCACGCCGGCTTTGCGCACCGCCTGCCGCTTCTCCTCGTGCACCACGCCGAGGTCGGCCAGGTCCAGGACGCCGTCGTTGACCATGGCCCGGGCGAACGCGTTCTCGGCCTCGTTGAGCGTGAGCCCGGCCGCCGCCTTCGCGAACTTCTCCCGCCCGATCGGGTCGAGCTCAATACGGATCCGCCCGCCTGACGCGTTCCCGGCGATCATGGCCTCCAGCACGCCGCGGATCTCGGCCTCGCTCGGCAGCGGGAAGTCGACGATCGTCACGTCCTTCTCCAGGTCCGCCGGGATGCGCAGGACGGGGGCGACGATGACGAGCGTCCGCGGTGCCGCACCCGCCTTGAACGCGGCCGCGATGTCCCGCAGCCGCCGCACGACGCTCGGCAGCACCGGCACGTCGCCGCCGAGCGAGTTGTGCAGGTCGCGGAAGACGAACAGCCCGGGCTGCTGCAGGCGCAGGACGGTGTCGAGGGCGTTGTCGGGCTCGGTGGTGTACTGCACCGCGACCCCGTCGGGCTGCAGGAGCCCGCTGGTGGCCGACCAGGTCCACACCGGGCGCGGGGTCCGCACGAGCCCCGCGTCCGCCGCGACCGCCGCGAGCTCCGTGAGCACGCGGTGCTCTTCGTACGACTCGACGTACAGGACCGGGAACCTGGCCTTGAGCAGCTGCGCCAGGTCGTGCCTGAAACCGGTCACTGCCTGTCCTCTCCTTACCGTTGTTTGATCGCAAACGACCTTAACCGCGGTAGGGAGATCAGAAGAGTCCGCTGGTTGCCGCCAGACCTGTCAGAAAGGCGCCACCGGCCAGGATCGTCATCGTCCACGCCTGGAGCCGCAGGCTGCGCCGGAACCTCTGCCGCTCCGCCGGCAGCGCGAACACCCGCCGGGGCCAGTGCCGCCAGCTGACGTTGGCGAAGACGGCGGCGGCGAGGAGGTACACCGGAATCAGCGGATAGAACTTCGCCGGGACGGCGGTGAGCAGGAGCGCGGCGATCAGCGGGATCACTTTCCAGCGGTTGCCGTGAGCCATGACGAGCAGGAAGTCCTCGTACTCGTCGTCGCTTCGCTCCCGGAAGAACCGCTCGGCCTTGGGCTGCACGACGAGCAGGCTGTAGCCCATGGCGCCGGCCCAGGCGGCGGCGAGGGCCAGGTGGACGGTGGTGAAGAGAGCGATCACCCTCTCATTTTGCGGGTCTGTACGCCCAGTGCCACGGCTCGCGCGGGGTCGTCTCGGCGAAGCCGAACCGCCCGGCGTTGGCCCGCATCCACGCCTGCGCCCGGCCGTCCAGGTCGAGGTCGACGGCCATCCCCCAGCCGTGGTCACTCGTCCCCGGCTTGGCCGCGAGGCCGCCCTGCGAGTACAGCCCCTTGCGCTTGACCAGGTCGACCTGCTCGGCGAGCGGCCGGTAGGAGTCGGTGATCCCGATGTTCACCCCCTGCGCCCGCGCGGCCCGCATGAGCGCGTCGAGCGAGGCCGCGGCCGGCGCCCACAGCCGGTGACCCGTGCTCCCGACCCGTTCGAGCGCGTTCTCGGGAATCTTGCCGTTGCCGTACCGGGCCAGCTCGACGGGCACCCCTTCGGGCGTCCGCGCGGTCCGCACGGTGGCGTCGAGCGCCTGCTGGAACGCCGCACCGGACCCGGACACCGCCTCGGCCCCGGTCGCGGGCGGCCGGAACGAGGCGATCTGCGTCCGGATCTCCGCCATCCGGGTCGCGATCGCGGCTACACCTGTGGCCTCCACACCGCAACCATCGGCCACCCGGACGGCAACCTTTGCCTTCAGGAGTACCTGAAGCCGGCTCTACCGTGACGGCATGGCCGCACGTGCTCGAGGTCGATCGCGCCGCGGCGAGCGTGCGGAGCTTGATCTCAACCTGACTTGAGGTTCTACGGTCCACTCGTGTCGTCGGAGTCGCCCGCCCACTCGGAGGAGCTGCTCACCGTCGGTGAGGTCACGGCCCGCACCGGGGTGGCGGCTTCGGCGCTGCGCTTCTACGAGGCCGAGGGGCTCATCACGGCCGAGCGGAGCCGCGGCAACCAGCGGTTGTACCGGCGGCACATGCTGCGGCGGATCTCGCTCATTCTGGCCGCCCGGCGCCTGGGGATCTCGCTCGCCGACGTGGCCGAGGTGTTCACGACGCTGCCGGTCGACGAGCCGCCCAGCCATCGCGACTGGGTAAGGGTGTCACGCTCCTGGAAGAGCCAGCTGGAAGAGCGGCGGCGGTACATCCAGAGCCTCGAACGGCAGCTCATCGCGTGCATCGGCTGCGGCTGTCTGTCGATGCGCGCGTGCGACCTGCTCAACCCGGACGACCGGCTCCGGACCCGCGGCCAGGGCCCGGTGCGGCTGCAGGAGCCGGACGAGCCCGGGTGAGCTCACGCCTGCGCCGGCAGTGCGGAGACCCGCGGGTGGTCGCCGGTGCTGATCGGCCCGAGCCGCGAGGCACCGCCGGGCGAGCCGATCGTGGCGAAGAACTCGCTGTTGACCGCCGCATATCCGGCGTACTCGGCGGGCAGGTCGTCCTCGTAGTAGATGGCCTCCACGGGGCACACCGGCTCGCAGGCGCCACAGTCCGTGCACTCGTCCGGCTGCACGTACAGCATCCGGTCCCCCGCGTAGATGCAGTCGATGGGGCACTCCTCGACGCAGGCCTTGTCGGTGACGTCGACACAGGGCAGCGCGATCACGTAGGTCATGCCGCGGACGCTACGAGCTCAAGGGCACTTGAGCGCAAGCACCGGCGCCGTGCTCAGCGCAGGCGGGCGGAGCCGAGGGTCTTGCCGTCGTGGTCGGCGATCTGGATGGAGTCGACGTCGGCCAGCTGGATCGAGCTCGCCCCGGTGACGCGGGCCTGGGCCGACTGGGTGCGGCCCCAGCAGGCGGCCTGCTCGGCCTGGCCGCCGCGGTCCAGGACCTTCATCATGAACGGGCCGTCGCCGGAGAGGCCCGCGAGCTCCAGCGAGACCGAGACGCCCCACTGGCGCGGGGTCAGCAGGGCGCGGCCGGACAGCCCGCTGCCCGCGGCCGCGATGAACTGCACCTCGGTGCCGGCGGAGACCGAGACGGCCGGCGACGGGGCGGCCAGCGGCGGCGCCGGGGCGGTGGTGGGGCGCAGCGCGAGGATGCCCACGACGATCGCCAGGATCAGGCAGGCCGCGCTCAGCGCGAGGATCGGCAGGCGGCGCGGGCGGGCGCGGCGCAGGAAGGCGTCCAGGCCGGCCCGGGACGGCGGTTCGAGCGGGGCGCCGGGGCCCTCGGGGAGGCGCTGGAGGAGCTCCGGCACGGCGGCCAGGCGGCCCACCTCGGTGCGGCACTCGGCGCACGTGCTCAGGTGGGCGTCGACCGTGTGCTGATCGGTGTCGTCGAGACCGCCCAGGACGTAGGCCCCGAGCAGCCGGCGCACCGCGTCGTGGCCGGCGGTCACCGTAACACCCCCATCTCCTCGAACACCGCCCGAAGCGCGCGGACCGCGTAGTACGCGCGCGACTTGACGGTACCTTCAGGTACCGACAGGCGTCTGGCGGTGTCGGCGACCGTACGGCCGTCGTAGTACACCGAGCGGATCACCTCGCGGTGCTCGGCGGACAGGCGGTCGAGGGCGGCGGTGATCAGCCAGCCCTCCACGAGCTCGTCGACGTTGTCGTGCTCGGCGACGGCCTCCACCGCGTCGGGGTCGGAGACGAGCTTGGGGCGGCGCTGCTCGGCCCGCCAGTTGTTGCTGACGACGTTGCGGGCGATCGTGATCAGGTACGCCCGGGTCGTGTCGCGGCTGACGTCGATCCGCTCGATGTGCCGCCAGGCCCGCAGGAGCGTGTCCTGGACGAGGTCCTCGGCGCGGTGGCGGTCCCGCTCATACCGCGAGACGAACGCGAGCAGCACACCGTAGTGCTCGGTGTACAGCGCGGTCATGAGCTCTTCGTCGCGCGTCACGCGCAGCCCCTCTCGACGGCCTCCCTGGGCATCTCTACCCCACCAGACCGTTGCGGGTTCAACCAAATCCGCGGAAATTTCGCGCGGTACCGTACCGGCGTGAATCCGTACTTCGTCTGGGAGCCCTTCGACGGCGGCGCGGGCTGGCGGCCGTTCGCGGAGCTGCTGGACCCGGCGGTGGCCGCGCAGCGGGTGGCCGTGTCGCGCCAGGCCCTGGTGGCCATGTTCGGCCTCGCGGAGGATGCGGTGCCGGAGCGTGTGGTGGCGTCGGTGCTGTTCCTGGGCTACGCGTCCCGCCTGGTCTCGCCCCCGCTGGCGGCGGCGCTGGCCGGCCAGGTGCCGGACGTGGGCCCGGCCGACCTCTGGTGGCGGGAGGTGCCCGGGGGGCCGCTGCCGCTCGCGGTACGCCCGAAAGCCGAGCGGCCGGCGCATGACTATTTCGACGTCGTGGTGCTCGGCCTGGTGGCGCCGCTCGCCGAGGTCTTCATGGACCGGTTCCACCTGTCGCCGCACGTGGTGTGGGGCAACGTGGCGTCGGCCCTCGGCGGCGCGGCCGGGCAGATCGGCTCGGCGAGCGCCTGGGCGAGCGTCGCCGAGCTCCTCCGGCGGGCCCCGCTCAAGGGCCGGGCGGACGTGCACGGAGCCGCGCTCCGCCGGCGCAACTGCTGCCTCTACTACCGCATCCCGGGCGGCGGCACCTGCGGCGACTGCGTGCTGCGCAAGGCCTAGTGGCAGGGGAAGCCCAGGAAGTGGCGGCCGTCGTGGACGAACTCGTGCACGTGGGCGTCGGCGCCGAAGACTGACACGGCACCCTGGTCGATGCCGATGAAGTAGTACAGCAGCAGGGCGAGCAGGGCGGTGCCGCCGAGCCAGACCAGCGAGCGTGAGATGGGCAGGACCAGCGGGGTGGTCGCCACCTGGGGCGACTCGGCTCCGGACATCGCGCTCATAAAAGGACACTAAGCGTGGGCCGGTCCTTACGTCAATCAGGGCCGGCCCACGCGGTGCCCGATCAGGCCGGAATGACGCCGAAAATCAGGGCCGTCGATCCCGAACCCTTGTGGTTGATGAATCCGCCGGCCAGCACCGAACCGCCGGTGGCCGGAAACTTCGCGAGGCCGGCGAGGATTTCCAGGCTGATCCGGTGCCGCTGGTACACCAGCAGCGAGGCCAGGAAGTTGGGGTCGGTGCCGAGGTCCGGGCCGAACGTGTCGATGCCGGTGCCGCCGTTGCGCCCGATCCGGCCGGTGTCGATGAACCACTGCACGGTTTCCGGTGCGAACCCGGGCTGGTGCAGAACGCCGTCCGCGTCCAGGTTGGGAAAGGCGGGAGTGCCCCACTTGTACTCCCAGCCGGTCCACATGATGATCATGGATTCGTTCGGGATGCGGCCGTACCGGCGCTCCCACGCGCGGACGTCGTCGACGGTCAGGGCGTAATCGGCGTTGCGGGCGCACTTGTCCCGCACGTCGATCTTCACCGCCGGCAAGAACAGGTCGTTGGGGTCGAGGTCGTCGGCGAGCGGCTCGCCGGCGTTGAAGTGGCCCGGGGCGCCCCAGTGGGTGCCGGTGGCCTCGCCCTCGCGGACGTACTGCAGGTAGTAGCCCTCGTTCTCGATCGTCGCGATCGTCTCGAGGGTGAACTCCGGGTCGCCGGGGTAGATGTTGGTCTTGGCCGGGTCGTTGACGTGCGAGAGGCTGATCAGCCGGGTCTTGCCGGGGCGTAACGCGGCGGCACTGGAGTCGGTGGTCCCGGCGGAAGCGGTGCCGGCGAGGGCGGCGGCGCCCGCGACGGCCCCTCCGGCGGCGGCTGCGAGCAGGTTTCGTCTCTGCATGAGCGTCAATCTAAGGGCTGTTGGTCATCAGCAACCTGGGACCTTCGGCCTGGGTTTGTTCACAGCCGGATCACCTACCATCGAACGCGGCGGGTGATCTTTCGCCCGAATCGCGGAACCGACGCCCCGCCGTGTGCGACTAAGTGACAGGACGCACCGGATTTCAGGAGGTTGGCCGCGTGTCGAAACGGCAGCGGGACTCGCGCGACTATGCGCGCCGCATGCGCTTGATCCAGGAGCGGGCGACCGCGCGCCGGGGCCGGATGCGCACCGCGTATTCCGCGATCGGCGCCGTGCTGCTCGTCTTCGTGGTGATGGGGCTGGTGAAGCTCGGCTCGGGCGGCGGCGGGAGTGCGGCGCCGAGCGCCCTGCCGTCCGGGGCCTCGGCCGAGTCGATCGTCAGCGGCGTGACCTCGGTGCCGGCGACCACGCTCGACACCGTCGCGGCCGGGGCGAAGCCGAGCCTGCCCACGGCGCTGACCGGCCAGCCCGCGCTCACCGACGGCGGGAAACCGCTGATCCTCTACGTCGGCGCCGAGTACTGCCCGTTCTGTGCGGCCCAGCGCTGGCCGGTCGTGATCGCGCTGTCCCGGTTCGGCACGTTCAGCGGCCTGACGCTCACCACTTCCGCCGCGGATGATTCCTATCCGAATACGCCGACGCTGTCGTTCCACGGCTCGACGTACCAGAGCCAATATCTGTCCTTCCAGGGCGTCGAAACGACGACGAACACGAGGAAGAACGGCCAGTACGGGCAGCTGGACACGCTCACCGCGGCGCAGCAGCAGGTCGTGGCGAAATACAACGCTGCGCCGTTCGTCCCGGCGGACTCGGCCGGCGCGATCCCGTTCATCGACTTCGCGAACAAGGCGCTGCAGGCCGGCGCCTCCTACAGCCCGGAACTGCTGGCCGACCACACGCACCAGCAGGTCCTCGACGCCATCAAGAATCCGGACAGCCAGGTCGGCCGGGCAATCGACGGCAGCGCCAACGCCATGACCGCCCTGCTGTGCAAAATCACCGGGAACCAGCCCGGCGACGTGTGTTCGAGCGCGGCCGTCAAAGCCTTCCAGGGGGAGTTCGCCAATGTCGGCCAGTGAGATCGAGATGGACCGGTCGCTGGTCCAGCCGTGGGTTCCGCTGACCTCGCTGATCCTGTCGGTGGTCGGCCTCGGGATCTCGGTGTACCTCACCGTCGAGCACTTCACCGCCTCGTCGACACTCGCCTGCCCGGACACCGGCGCGCTCAACTGCCTCAAGGTGACGACGTCGCAGCAGTCGGCGGTGTTCGGCATTCCGGTGGCCGTCCTGGGCCTGGTGTACTTCGTGGCGATGCTGGCCGTCTCGCCCGGCCCACTGTGGCGCTCCAAGCTCCCGGCCGTGCGCTACGGCCGCCTGGCGCTTGCCGCGATAGGCGTGCTGTTCGTGTTCTACCTGGTCTTCGCCGAGTTCTTCACCCTCAATGCGATATGCCTCTGGTGCACCGGCGTCCACGTGCTGGCGGTGGGGCTCTTCGCCGTGACCGCCATCGGCACCGCATACGCCGACCCGTCGGATCTGTAGGAATTCACGGATCTGTAGGAATTCACGGTGCCGGGCCCGGAACTTGTTCCGGGTCCGGGCCGACTACCGGATCATGCGCCTTGCCCACGTAGCCCGCATCGGGATCGCCCTCGCGGCGGCCGCCACCGCCGCGCTCGCCTTCCCCGCCGCCGCCTCCGCCCACGTCACGGTCAACCCGAACACCGCCGTCCAGGGCGGCTACACCAAGGTGACCTTCCGCGTGCCGACCGAGCGCGACGACGCCAGCACCACCAAGGTCGAGATCGCCATCCCGACCGACAAGCCGATCGCCTCGGTCTCCCTCAAGCCGGTCCAGGGCTGGACCGCCGCGACCGAGACCAGCAAGCTCACCACCCCCATCAAGACCGGCGACGGCGAGCTCACCGAAGCCGTCTCGAAGATCACCTGGACCGCGGACGGCGACGCCGCCATCAAGCCGCACCAGTTCCAGGAGTTCGACGTCTCCCTGGGCCCCCTCCCGCAGACCGACCAGATCGTCTTCAAGGCCCTGCAGACCTACTCGAGCGGCGAGGTCGTCCGCTGGATCGACGAGCCGGCCGCGGGCGCCGAGGCCGAGCACCCGGCCCCGGTGCTAAAACTGTCCAAGAAGACCGACACCGCCGCCGGCGCGACCACGTCCGCCGCCCCCATCGCCACCGCGACCGGCTCGGCCCCGTCGTCGTCCTCGTCCTCGGACGGCACCGCCATCGGCCTGGGCATTGCGGGCCTGGTCCTGGGCCTGGCCGGCCTGGTCATGGGCATCCTGGCCTACCGCCGCCACCCGGCCCCGTCCGCCTGACACCGCACACTCCCGCCGGCGCCGCCACTGCCATCGGCGGCGCCGGCTCTGCGCTCCGCCGGCTCCCACCCCGGAGCGGGCGCTGCGGGTGGCGCCGCCCCGTGCGGGCAACGTTCGCGACGCCCCGCGCGGTCGCCACCGCCCCCCGATGGACGGCCCGCGGGTCGCGCCGCGCCCGTCCGCGAAGCCCTGATCTCCGCCGCTGGGGCCGTGGCCGCTGACGGGCGGCCCCGGCGGCCGGGGCCATCGGGCCCGCCGGCGCGGGATCCGCCCGTCGCGCCGCAGCGGTTCGGGGGCACCGGAGCCGGGCGCTGCGGGTCGGGCATGGTCGGGCCACGGAAACGGGACCGCACCGCTATTGGGGGGTTCCGAGCGCTGTGGCCACTTGGCTACATTGAGGGGCGTGGCGCGTTATGACCAGATCGCTGAGGTGCTCCGGGAGCGGGTGGCGCGCGGGGACATGGCCGTCGGGGATGTGGTGCCCTCGGCCGACCGGCTGGCCCGGGAGTTCGCGGTCGGGCGGGACACGGCGCTCAAGGCGGTTCGGATCCTGCGCAACGAGGGAGTGTTCGCGCTCGGGCGGGACTGTGTCGTGCGGGTCGAGCGGCGGGTCGGGCCGGTGCCGGACGCGCCGGGCAGTGTCGTCGACGCGCCGGCCCTGAGTGTGGTCAAGGCGCGGATGCCCACGCCCCGGGAGCGGGAGGAGCTCGGCCTGGCCGACGGGGTGCCAGTGATCGTCGTCTGCCTCGGCGACGTCGAGGAGGTGCACCCCGCCGCCGGCACCGGGGTGCGGATGAGCCGGGGCTAGTGCGCCTCGACGTTGTCGACCACGACCACCGTCACGTTGTCGCGGCCGCCGGCCAGGACGGCCCGGCGGACCAGCTCGTCGGCGGCGGCCTGTGGTTCGGCGCAGTCGCCCAGGACCTGGGCGATCTCCTCGTCGGTCAGCTCCAGGGAGAGGCCGTCCGAGCAGACCAGGAAGCGCTCGCCCGCCTCGGCGGTGCGCACCCACAGGTCGGGGCGCGGGCCGGGGTCGGTGCCCAGGGCGCGCGTGATGACGCCTCGGCGCATGGTGACGGCCTCGGGGGCCACGTGGTCGACGGTGAGCTGGTCGAGCGTGCCCGACTCGAAGCGGTACACCCGCGAGTCTCCGACATTGAACACGATCCAGCACTCGTCGCCGTCGACCTTGCCCAGGCAGAGCCCGGCGGCCGTCGTGCCCATGCCGCCCTGGGTCGGGTCGGCGGCGGCCGCGGCCAGGATGTCGGCGTTGGCCTGGACGATCTCGTCGCGGATGTCCAGGGGGCCCGGGCCGGCGACGCCGTCCAGGCGCTGCAGCGCGGTCACGGCTATGCGGCTGGCCACGTCCCCGGCCGCGTGGCCGCCCATGCCGTCGGCCACGGCGAAGATGCAGTCGCCGATCAGGGCGCTGTCCTCGTTGCGGCGGCGGACCTTCCCGACGTCGGTCGCCATGCCGGCCCGGATTGTCGCCATCAGCCCTCCACCACCCTCACAACCTGAACGCCAATCAAGATCCCACCAACTGTCAAGATCGCGCCATCGGCGAAACGACTGGACACATCGGACCGCCCAGAGCCAATCACACGCCCACCGGCTGCGCGAGCAGGGACAGCAGCCGGGCCACCACAGCCGCCCGGGCCAGCGGGCGGCCCGGGTCCGGTCGTTCCAACGAGTCGGACATGAACCAGGCACCGGCGGCGCTGCGGGCGACCGCGACGCCTGACTCGCCGGCCGCGCCGGCCTGCGTGCGGATCAGGACGGTGGCCGCGCCGTCGCCGGAGGTGCACAGGTCCAGGAAGCGCAGGACCGGGGCGGACAGCGGCTCGGCGGCGTCGATGAGCTCGACCGCGAATACACCGTACGCCCCCGGGTAGACGGCCAGCCGCCCGGCCACCCCGGAGAACAGGTGGACCACGACCGGGCGCTCGTCGAGCCAGCCGGCCGCCTCCGTGCTCGTGTGCCGGGTGGTCAGGGCGGCGATGGCCCCCTGGATGAACTCGCCCGGGACGACCCGGCTCTCCTGCAGGTGGCCCTCCTGCAGGTGGCCCTCCTCCAAGTGGCACAGGTCGCGGGCGAGCAGCGAGGCCACGCCGGAGGCGACGACGATGCCGGTGGAGACGCCGGGCTGGAAGTTGAGGCGGCGGCGGACGTCGTCGACGTCGGCGCCGCGCTCGGCCGCGCTGCGCAGGACGAACTCGAGCTCGGCGAACGTCAGCGCCACCGGCCCGCCGGCCGACTCGCCGGTGGGCTGGTCCGCGCGATTGTCGGCCATTCCCGTTGCCTTTTCCCTCAAAGCCCTGAGGGTACCGGTGGGCGCAGTCCCGGCTCGACCCGGTTGCGCCCGCCCCGCTTCGCCTCGTAGAGCGCGACGTCGGCCGCCTCGACAAGCTTCTCCGGGTCACCGCCACCACTGGGCCGGGCGGCGGCCACCCCGACGCTCACGGTCACGACGCCGGCGTCGGTGCGCGGGTGCGGCTGCGAAAGCGCCTCGATCGCCGCTCGTATCCGCTCGGCCGCGATCCCCGCGGTGGCGAGCTCGGCCTCGGGCAGCACGACGGCGAACTCCTCACCGCCGAGCCGGGCCACCAGGTCGGTGCCGCGCACCGCCCGCTGCAGCGTGGAGGCGACGAGCCGCAGGCAGGCGTCGCCGCCCGGGTGCCCGAAGTGATCGTTGTACAGCTTGAAGTGGTCGATGTCGATCATCGCGATGGCCAGCGACTGTCCGTTGCGGGCGGCCCGGCGCCACTCCTCGCCCAGGCCATCGACGAACTTGCGGCGGTTGGCCAGGCCGGTCAGCGGGTCGGTGACGCTGAGCCGGGCCAGCCGCTCGTTCGCGGCCTCCAGGGCCTCGGTGCGCTCGGCGACCTTGCGCTCGAGGGAGGCGTACAGCAGCGCGTTGTCGAGGGAGACGGCCAGCTGCCCGGCGATGAGGTCGACGGCGTCGAGGCGGTCGGCGGTGAACGCGCCGCGGCTGAGGCGGTTCTCCAGCACGAGCATCGCCCGCGGCTGGCCCTGCACCAGGACGGGCAGCACCATGAGCGAGCAGGTGGCCAGGCCGGCGAAGTACGGGTCGCGGGCGAACCGGCCGTCGGTGACCGCGTCGGCGACGACGAGCGGCTCGCGGACCCGGTCGGCGTAGCGCACGGCGGCGACCGGCAGCAGGCCCGCGACGCCGGCGTCGTCGACGGTCTGGTCGCCGGCGGCGGTGGAGAGCCGCCAGGCCCGTGCGTCGGGGTTCCACAGCAGCAGCCGGACCGCCGTCGCCCCGGTCATCGCGCTCAGCACCTCGGCGACCTGGTCGCGCAGCCGGTCGAGGCTCGTCTGCGAGCTCAGTGCCCGCGAAGCCGCCAGCACCGCCATCAGGTCTATCGCCTCGCTCGTCACCAGCTCTTCCGAGGTGACGAGATGTCCGAAGAAGCCGGCGCCGGACTTGTCGGGCAAGCCACCGGCCAGGAACGGATGGGCGGCGACGAGCGCCGCGACCTTGGCCTTGGCCCCCCACGCGGCGTAGAGCCGGCGCGCCTCGGCCAGCATGCCCCGGCCCGAATACGTCAGCCCGGCGGCCAGGTGGGCGAGTGCGGCGCGCTCGGTGATGTAGGCGCGCTGCCAGGGTCGGGGCTGCGGCGGTACCAGATCCAGGGCTCGTTGGAAGGACAGCAGATCGGCCGACCGCTCGGCGTCGATGAGCGCGGCCAGGTGGGCGAAGGTGCCCGGGGACTCCTCGGCCCGGCGGCGCAGCCAGGCGTGGACGCAGTCGAGCTCCTCCGGGTCGCCGTCGCCGCGGGTCAGCGCCAGGGCGCGGACCAGGTGGGCGGTGGCTGTCGTGTAGATGCCGGGGATCGCGCCGAGCATGGTCATCGCGGTCGCGCTGTGCTCGCGCAGGGCGTCGTCGTCGCCGAGGATGGCGGCTTCGAGGGCGCGGTACACGTGGAAGTTGGCCAGGCCGACCGGCTGCCTGCTGTAGTCGGGGTCGGCGGCCCGGGGCTCGCCGCGCAGCGCCCGCAGCAGCTGCGCGAACGGCTCGTACGCGATGGTGCCGATCTCGTTGCGGGTGCGCTCGGACAGGGCGAGGCCGGCGGCGATCTCGGCCGACCAGGCGTCGAGGGTCGGGGCGCAGTCGAGCAGGGCGGCGATCGAGAAGTCGTAGGCGAAGCAGGCGTACTGCACGTCGCCGGTGTGCAGCACCTCCTCCCGGGCCCGCTCCAGCGTGGCGACGTTCTCCTCGAGGGGCTCGAACCAGGGCTGGACGAACCCGGCGAAGACGTACCGGACCCGGCCGGTGGCGGCACCGTATCCGCGCGCCTCCCCCACCGCCAGGACGTGCCGGGCGGCGTCGTAGGCGGTGCGGTAGTCCTGGGCCGAGGCGATGACGACCGTCGGGATGCGCCCGAGCCCGGCCATGAGCGAGACGTTCGGGCCGTGCTCGACCCAGCGCCGGTGACTCTCCAGCACCACCCAGATGAACGCCATCCGGTCGCAGAAGAACGCCGGGGACAGCATCTTCTCCAGGATCTTGCCGATCCCGTCGTGCAGCGGGTCGCGCCGCTCGGGGCGGTCGTCGCGGCCCTGGGCCACCGCGGCCGCCCACCGGGCCAGCTCCCGCAGCCGCTCGCCGAGCGTGTCGCCGAGGTCGGCCGGGCGGGCGACGCCGAGCCGGGCCAGCAGCCGCTCCCCCAGCGCCACGGCCTCGGCCGAGCGGTGCCGGTTGGTGAGGCTGTAGATCTGCACGCACGTCGCGTCGACGAGCTCCAGCGGCTCGGTGCCGCGCCGCTCCAGGTCGGCGTAGAGCTCGTCGGCCTCGGGCAGGCGGCCCAGCTGATACAGCGTGGAGTGCAGATCGGTGAGCAGCTGCGCGTCGGGGGCCTGGCCGGGCGGGACCAGGTCGCGGGCGGCGAGGAGGAACCGCTCGGCCATGGTGCCGTTCATGAGCCGGATCGCGCCGGCCGCGGCCCGGAACAGCCCGGCCACCCGGGCCTTCTCCTCCGGGTTGGCGAGCAGGTCGACGGCCTGGAGGTACTGCTCGGCGGCGATGCTGGGGTCGGCGATACGCCGGGCGATGCGCAGGTGCCGTTCGCGGCGGCGCTCCGCGGTGAGCATCCCGTAGGCCGCCTGCTGCACCCGGTCGTGCCGGAACCGGATCACGGCGCGCTGCCGGTCCAGGACGAGCAGCCCGTCCTCCAGGGCCGGCACGAGCTGCGTGTCGTCCTCGATGGTGGCCAGGTCGATCTCGCCGCCGAGGCAGGCGAGGGTCTGCAGCGCGTCGCGGGTGCCGGGCGGCAGTGCCTCGATCCGGGCGATGACGAGGTCGAGGACGCCCGCGTGCCCGATGTGGCCGCGGACCGCGGCGGGGTCCCAGCGCCAGCCGGACGCCTCCAGGGTGAGCACCCGTTCGCGGCGCAGGGCGTTGACGAGCTCGACGGTGTCGTACGGGTTGCCGCCGGTGTGCCGCCCGATGGCCGCGGCGAGGTCGGCCGCCCGGGCCGGCTCCAGGCGCAGCATCTCGGCGAGGAACGCGGTGAGGTCGGCCGGGGCCAGGTTCTCCAGGCGCAGGACGGCCGGCGGGTCGGGGCGGCGGGCCCAGCGGGCCTGGGTGGCGGCGAGCGGGTGGGCCTCACCGACCTCCGCGTCCCGGTACGCGCCGACGACGAGCACCCCGTGCAGCGTGCTGTCCGACAGGATGGCGTCGATGACCCCGATCGGGAAGGCGCCGGCCCACTGCAGGTCGTCGAGGACCATGACCACCGGCTGCACCGGCGAGGCCACGGCCCGCAGGATGTCGACGGCCGCCTGCTGGAGGCGGTGGCCCATCTCGACCTCGTTGGTCTCGGCGGTGGGCTCGACGCCGAGCAGTACCGCAAACTCGGGCAGCGCCCCCGCGATGAGCCCGGCGTTGGGGCCGAGGGCCGCCCGCAGCCGGGCCCCCAGGCCCCGGTCGGGCTCGGCCAGCAGCAGCCGGGCCAGGGCGCGCATCGCCTGGCGGACGGCGTCGGCCTCGGTGTCGCGGCGGTACTGGTCGAACTTGCCCATGACGAACCAGCCGCCGCCCTGCGTCACCAGGGGCCGCAGCTCGTCGATGAGCGCCGTCTTGCCCACGCCCGGCGCGCCCGCCGCGAGCAGCCCGCGGGCCCGGCCGGCCATGGCGTCGGCGAACGTGCGGTGCAGCTCCTCGACCTCCCGCTCCCGGCCGATCAGGCGCGACGGCGGGCTCAGGCGGCGGGCGAAGTCCCGCTCGCCGAGGACGGCCGGGCGCGTGAGGAGGTCGTGGCGCAGACCCTCGGCGCTCTGGTACCGCCGGTCGGGCTCCTTCTCCAGGAGCTTCGCGATGATCGGCCAGAGCTCCGACTCCAGCGGCTGCGGGGGCGTGGTGAGGTGGTCGTGGATCAGCTGCAGCGCGGTGTCGGCCTGGAACGGCGGCCGGCCGGAGGCGTACTCGTAGAGGCTGGCGCCGAGGGAGTAGAGGTCGGCGCGCTGGTCGACCGGGCGCCCGGTCCGCCCGGTCTGCTCCGGCGCCATGTAGGCAAGCGCGCCCGCGATCTCGTCCTGATGCGTGAATCCGGGCCGCTCCTCGGCGAACGTGGTGGCAAGATCGAAGTCGACCAGGAACGGCCCGGCGCCGGTCTTGTAGATGTTGCCCGGGTTGACGTTCTTGTGCACGACCCCGCGCTCGTGCACGTCGGCGAGGATGCGGGCCAGCCCGATGGCGAGCTCGCGCAGCCGGTCGGGCAGCAGCGGCCCGACGACCGGGGAGATCCCGGTGATCAGCTCCTCGCCGGTGGTCGGGTCGCGCACGGCGATCGGCCGGCCGCCGGCGGCCGGAGCCCGCACGGTGTCGGCCATCAGCAGGCAGGTGCCGTCGCACGGCTCGAGCACGACAGGCACCCCGGGCACGCCGGCGAGGCGCTCGAGGATGGCCTCCTCGCGCCGCAGCCGCTCGCCCGCGTCGTCGCCGCTCCACTCCTTGCGCATCGCGACGCGCCCGTCGGGCAGGGTGACGGGCGTCAGCGTCTTTCGTCCCGCCTCAGGGTTCACACGCCCCAGATCGGCGGATTCACTCCAAACCTGACAATTCGCGCGTCACGTTTTCGAGCTCGGCCAGCCGCTCGGCCGGGGCCAGCCGGGCCGCCACGGTGACCAGGACCAGCTCGGTGACCGCGACCTCGAGCGTGATGGGGTCGATCGGCCCGGCCGCCTCGCGGGGCAGCCGCACCAGCACGTCGGCCCGCCGGGCCAGCGGCGACTCCCAGGCGTCGGTCACCAGCACGAGACGGGCCCCACGGGTCACCGCCGCATTGACGAACAGGGCATTGTGAGTGTTGTACCGCCTGAAGTCGTACGCCACCAGAAGATCGCCGGCACCGATGTCGAGCAGCACCCGGGCCCGCTCGGCCGCCGTCGCTGGCACGTGCCGCACGCCCGGTCGCAGGCTGGCCAGCTGCCGGACGAGATACTCGGCGGCCAGCTCGCTGAGCCGACCGCCCAGCGCCCACACCGCCCGGGCCCGGGTCAGCTGCTCGGCCACCGTTTCCAGCAGCGGCTCCGGGACGGCGGCCAGGCACCCGTCGAGGCCCTTCCGGAGCGTCAGGGCCGCCTGCGCCAGGTCGGCCGGGTCGGCGACGAAGGACCGCAGCCGCGACCGGTCGTTGTGCTGGATCGCCAGCTGGAGCTCGGCGTAGGTGGCGAACCCGAGCCGCGTGACGAGCCGCGAGACGGTCGGCGGGCTCACCCCGGACCGCTGGGCCAGGGCGCGCAGGGAGCCGAGTGCGGCGTACGGGAAGTCGTCGAGGATGACGCGCGCGACGGCCCGCTCCCCCGGGGTCAGCTCGGCGTACACGCCGCTCAGTCGAGCCTCCAGATCCACGTAACAGATGTTACAGGATTTTCTACTTGCTCGCGATTACGGAACATGTGTTAGCGTCCGGCCATGACCTCCTGGCGTGGGCTGCTTGACAGTGGGTACCGCTCCCGGCTGCCGGTCTCGGCCGCCACCCCGACCGTTTCGCTGCACGAGGGGAACACTCCCCTGCTGCACTCGCCGCACCTGTCCGCGCTGACCGGCTGCGACGTCTGGCTCAAGATCGAAGGGGCGAACCCGACCGGATCGTTCAAGGACCGCGGGATGACTGTCGCCGTCAGCCGGGCCGCCGAGGCCGGGGCCGAGCTCGTGCTGTGCGCCTCCACCGGCAACACGAGCGCGTCCGCGGCGGCCTACGCGGCCCGGGCCGGGCTGCGCTCGGCGGCGCTCGTCCCGGCGTCGGGGGTGGCGCGGGGAAAGCTGGCCCAGGCGGCCCGGTACGGCGCGCAGATCGTCGCGGTGCCCGGCTCCTTCGACGACTGCCTGCGCGTGGCCCGGCAGCTCGCCTCCGCACCCGGGGTGGCGCTCGTCAACTCCGTCGGCAACGAGCTGCGCCTCGCGGGCCAGCGCACAGTGGCCTACGAGATCGTCGACGCCCTCGGCTCCGCCCCCGACATCCACTGCCTGCCGGTCGGCAACGGCGGCAACATCACGGCCACCTGGGAGGGCTACGTCGCCTACGGCCGCGGCCTCCCCCGGATCTGGGGCTTCCGGGCCGCCTCACCGCAGACCGAGGCCACGGCCATCCGCATCCAGTCGCCGGCCTCGTGGGAGCCCGCGGTCGCGGCCCGGGACGCGTCGGGCGGCCTGATCGAGTCCGTCTCCGACACAGCGATCTTCGCCGCGTACCGGGAGCTGGGCCGCCACGACGGCGTGTTCGCGGAGCCGGCCTCGGCCGCGGGCGTCGCCGGCCTGCTGGCCCTGCACGCCGCGGGCCGGGTGGCGCCGGGGCAGCGGATCGTGGTGACGCTGACCGGCAACGGCCTGAAGGACCCGGACGCCGCCTCGGACTATGCGGTGGTCGACGTCGACACGTTCGCCGGATCGCTGGCGGGCTGATTCGCCGCTACTGCCCGGCCCGGCGGGCCGCCTCGCTTTGACGAGTCGCTTCGGTTTGGTGGTTGCCATCGGTCCGGTGGGTGGCCTCGGTTTGGCGGATGGTCTCGGCTTGGCGGCTCGCCTCGGTCTGGCGGGTCGCCTCGGTCTGGCGGATGGCCTCGGCCAGCCGGGCGGTTGCCGGGCGGATCTCGCCGGGTAGCCGGGCCAGCAGGAGGCGGCGCAGTTCCCGCGGTCCGCCGTGCACCTCCAGGACCTTCACGCCGTCCGGGACCGGCATGGCCGACGGCACGGTCGTCGCACCGAGCCCGGCCGCGACCAGGTTGAGCTTGGCCAGCCAGTCCCGGGCGGTGTGGGCGATCACGGGCCGCCCGCCGAGCCCGGGCCAGACGCCCATCAGCTGCTCGTCGGCCCCGGACTGCCCGGCGATCCACGCCAGGCCCCGCAGGTCTTCCACCTCGACATGGCTACCGGCCGCCAGCGGATGCCGCGCCGGCACCGCCACCCGCAACTGCCGCTCCGCCAGCACTTCCAGGTGCAGCGGCGGCTCCTCGCCGTCCGGCGCCCGAAACGGCGGCGCGGTGGCGAGCAGGGCCAGGTCGAGGTGGCCGGCCCGCAGCCCGCGTGCGAGAACCTTGGAGCTGCCCTCGCGGGACTGCACGCCGATGCCCGGATCGGTCCGCCTCAGCAGCGCGAGCGCACATGGCACGATCGCCGCCCCCGCACTGGCGAACCACCCGAGCCGGACCGTGCCCGCCGCGTCCCCCTGCCGCAGCTCCCGAGCCGCCGCATCGACCTCGTCGAGGATCGCCGCCGCCCGCCGCAGCACGATCCGCCCTTCCCCGGTGAGCCTGACACCGTTGTGCTGCCGATCGAGCACCTTCACACCGACAGCCCGCTCGAGCGCCGCGATCTGCCGCGAGACAGCGGACTGCGTGTACCCGAGCGCGGCGGCGGCGGCAGTGAGCGTGCCCCGGGCCGCCACTTCCCGAAACACCTTGAGCCCGACCATTGAGACGTCCGCGAAGGCCATGACCGATAGGCATACCAGGTGTGCGCTTCTCTCGTTGGCCGCATGCCCCGGCCGCTCCTACGGTTCGGGGTATGACCACCGCACTAGTCACGGGAGCCACCCAGGGCCTGGGCCTGGCCCTGGTCACCGGCCTGGCATCTCGTTTGGGTCCGAACGACACCGTCTACCTGACCGGCCGCGACCCGGCCCGCGTAGGGGCCGCGGCAGCCGCTGTGGAACAAGCCCTGACCGAGCCCGACAACAGGCCGGCACCACCCTCCCAGCCGACAACCTCCGACCGTCGACGTGCTACGACGGCATCATTCGGACCCGAACGATCAGCCCCCTCATCGTTCGGACCCGAACCAACTGCCTCGAACCAGCTCACCCCCACGGCCACCGCCGCGAATGCACTCGCCACCACTGCCGCACCCGCCATGCCTGCGCCTGCTATGTCCGCGCCCGCTCCAGGACAGCACGGAGGCGACCGGCATGACGCAGGGCCGGACGTGCGCGATGCAGCGGGGCCCGGCGCCGGCGATTTGGGGGCGGCGGGCGAGCGCGATGTGCCGGGGTCAGGCGTGCGCGACGCGGCGGGGTCGGGTGGGTCGGGGCGGGCGCGGGTTGTCGGGCTCGTGTTCGATGTCGCTGATCCGGACGCCGCGCACGCTGTCGCCGAGGCGGTGGGCGAGATCGACATCGTGTTCGGCAACGCGGTGATGCGGGTCGGGCCGCAGGATGAGCCGCGGGCGATCATCGACGAGTACACGCAGGTCAACAACTTCGGTACCACCCGGCTGCTGCGGGCCTTCGGCGCGCGGGTCCGGCCCGGCGGCCGGATGTTGATCGTCGCCAGCTCCCTCGGGACTCTGCGCCACCTGGCCCCGGTGCTGCACGGGCGCTTCGACGGGCTCGGCTCGCTCGACGAGGTGGATGCGGCCACCGCGCGCTGGCGGGACGAGGTTGCCGATGGGCGGGCTCAGGCTATGGCGTGGCCGGGGTTCGTCAACATCCCTTCGAAGATCGCCCAGGTGGCCGCGGTCCGGGCGGTGGCGGCGGCGCGGCGGGACATCCTCGTGGCGGCCGTCTGCCCGGGGATGATCAACACGCCGACGTCGGGGCTCTGGTGGGACGTGCGCGATGCCGCTTCGCCGGCCCAGGCCGCGGAGGCGCTGCTCGACCTGGCACTTGGCGAGATCGACCCGGCCCACCATGGCGAGCTGGTCCGATTCGGTCAGGTCGTTCCGTGGAAATGACGCTCCACGAGTCCCTCACCCCGGCGGCCCCGTTCCGTCTTCCCCACCGTACCCCGCGCGTCCTAATCGATCTTGCAAGAATCACGCCACGCAATCGCGCTGTCACGCACCAATCGAACAGCGGGCCGACCCCCAACCTACAGCGGCCGGTACGAGCACTGCCGGCCCGTGTGGACGGTCTCGCGCAGATGCCGGCCCAGCGCCGCGTCCGCCTCCTCCACGCGGGCTATCGCGCGGCGGATCGCCTTGCCCACCGCGACCCTCGCCCGCTCCGCGTTGTCGACGAACCGGCGTGACCGGCCGCCGATCCCCACGCTGCCGGCCAGCTCCGCCAGCAACGCCTCGCTCTCCTGCCGCGCCGCCTCCGCCCGGCGCGCGTCAGCCGATGACTCCATCTCGTCGCGCAGCTCGGCGACCCGATGGCGGTACCGCCGCATCGCCTCCTCGTCCAGGACGGCCTGCGGTGACGAGCGGGCCCCGGCCGCCGCGGCCAGGCCGGTGACGCCCATCGCCAGCTCGACCGCCGGGATCTCGGTGCCCGCGTTGGCCAGCAGGACGGCCAGGTGCAGCATCCCCACGCTGTTCTCGACCACGACCGCCCGCGAGCCCCACGTCAGCCGCCAGTGCTGGCGCTCGCGCACGCACACGGCCGGCGCGGGCTGGGCCGGCTCCAGGCGCTCCAACGCCTTGCGCGACTCCTCGGCGGCGGGCCAGTGGCCCAGAGCCCGGTTGTGCTCGACGGCCCGTGTCAGGTGGGTGGCGGCCAGCTCGCGGCGGCCGGAGACGAGCGCGGCGATGCCGAGCGCGTGGTGTACCGAGCCGAAGCACGCGATCCCGAGACTCACCATCGCCGGCATCTCCGCGTGCGGGAGGAGGAGGTCGTAGGCCTCCTCGGCCAGCTCGGCGTCGCCCAGGAGCCGGGCCGCCTCGACGATCCCCTGCATGGTGACCAGCCAGCTGCCCGAGCGCGGCAGCTCCTTGAGGGCCGGCCCGCGCAGCCGGGCCAGGGCGCCGGCGGCGGTGCGGGTCTCGCCGGCGGCGGCCGCCGCGACCGCGTGCACCGCGAAGTACGCGTTGTCGACCACTGACAGCGTCGGCCAGTGGACGAGCTTGTCGAGCATCGGGCGCAGCTCCTGCAGCCGGCCCTGGTACCACCGGATCGCGACGAGCTGCGCGCCGTACCAGCCCGCGGCGTCGGCGTCGCCGGCCTCGTTGCCGCGCTCGAAGCACGCCGCGGCCGCGGCCTCGGCCTCGGCGAAGCGGCCGGCCCGGATCTCGCGCATCACGTCGATGGCGTCGGCGACGTAGCCGGCGGCGAGGTGCGGGCGGTCGGCCAGGGCGCCGCGCAGCTCCGACAGCCGGCGCTCCGCGTGCCGGTCGCCGTCGAGGAAGCGGTCCGCGGTACACCAGAGCAGGGCCATCACCAGGTCGCCGCGGCGCCCGGTGCGGGTGCTGACGCCGAGGAGCTCGGTGGCGATCTCCTGGCGCAGCTGGCGCTGCTCGGGGCCGAGCAGGCAGTGATGGGCCAGGCTCAGCGCCTCGGCGTGGGCGACGGTGTCACCGCACGCGCGGGCCTCTTCCAGAGCGGCCAGGATCGCGTCGCTGCGGCCCTCGCGGTAGTCGCGCTCGGCGGCCAGGCGGGCGCGGAGACGTACCGCCAAAGTCCCTTCCGGGTCGACGAGCCCCAGGAGTCGGGTCAGCCGCTGCTCCAGCACTGCGGCCGCGGCCCCGACGCGGTGCTCGTGCACCCATACGCCGGCGAAGCCCAGTGCGGCCTCGGCCATGCCGGGCACGTCCCAGGCCGCCTCGGCGCGCGTGTACGCCACGTCGAAGAGCCGGCGTGCGGTGTTGAGGTCCCCGTTGGTGTGCAGCGCGTGCAACGCCGCGGCGACCGGATCGATGTCACTGGCGATGTCAGTCTCGACGCATCCGTGCGCGCCGGAACCCGACGTCATTGCGGTACTCCAACCTCTGCCCGCAGCAATCATCGTCGAAGTCCGCGCGATCGCCTCGGCCGCGACAAGTTCTCGACAGACTGCAACCGTTACGCTGTCTCGATGAACTCCGCAGAGGTGGACATCCCGGACGTGAGGCTGCGGCCCGTCTCGGCGGCCGACTTCTGGCTCCTGGAGCTTCAGGCCGACGACCCGGAGGCCGGGGGGCAGTTCAACTGGTCCGGATACCGCGACATCGCCGCGACCCGCCGCCGGTTCGAGGAGAGCCGGCTGATCGAGCCGGACCGGGGTCAGCTGATCGTGCAGGTCGGCGGCGCGGTCGCGGGCACGGTGCAGTGGGGCCGGCACGCCTACGGGGTGCCGCATTGGAGCTGCTGGAACATCGGGATCGGGCTGCTGGCCCCGTATCGCGGGCGCGGGGTGGGGACTATCGCGCAGCGGATGCTCACCGCGTACCTCTTCGACACCACCGCGGTGGAGCGGGTGGAGGCGTACACCGACGTGGAGAACGTGGCCGAGCAGCGGGCGCTGGAGAAGGCCGGGTTCACCCGGGAGGGCCGGATCCGCTCGGCGCAGTTCCGCGAGGGGCGGTGGCGGGACCTTTACCTGTACTCGCTGATCCGCGACGAGTTCAAGGCCGCCGCCCTCCCATAGCCGCGGTCACGTCCAGTCCCACCGCTCCAGGTCACGCAGCCAGGCGTTCGCGTTGCCGTCGGACGGGGCGCGCCAGTCGCCGCGCGGGGACAGTGAGCCCCCGGCCGACACCTTCGGGCCGTTGGGCAGGGCCGAGCGCTTGAACTGCGCGAAGCCGAAGAACCGCTTGCAGAACACCTCGAGCCAGTGGCGGATGGCCGGCAGGTCGTAGGCGACGCGCCGGTGGTCGGGGAAGTGCACCGGCCACGCGCCGGCCTCCGTGTCGTGCCACGCGTGCCAGGCCAGGAAGGCGATCTTCGACGGGCGCATGCCGTAGCGCAGGACGTGGAAGAGCGTGAAGTCCTGCAGCGCGTAGGGGCCGACCTTCGACTCCGACGACTGGAGCTCCTCCCCCGGCACCAGCTCGGGGCTGATCTCCTGCTCGACGATGACACTCAGGATCTTGCCGACCTCGTCGTCGAACTCGCCGTTGTTCGCGACCCAGCGGATCAGGTGCTGGATGAGCGTCTTCGGCACCCCGCCGTTGACGTTGTAGTGGCTCATGTGGTCGCCGACGCCGTAGGTCGACCAGCCCAGCGCCAGCTCCGAAAGGTCTCCGGTGCCCAGCACGATGCCGTTGCGGTAGTTGGCGATCCGGAACAGATAGTCGTAGCGCAGGCCCGCCTGGACGTTCTCGAACGTCACGTCGTACACCGGCTCACCCGCGGCGAACGGATGGCCGAGCTCCGCGAGCATCAGGCGGGCCGTCGGGGTGATGTCGAGCTCGTGGACGCTGACGCCGAGCGCGCGCATCAAAGCAAAGGCGTTGTCCTTGGTACCGCCGGACGTCGCGAACCCCGGCATGGTGTACGCGAGGATGTCGGTGCGGGGCCGACCGGCCCGGTCCATCGCGCGAGCGGCCACGATGAGCGCGTGGGTCGAGTCCAGCCCGCCGGACACGCCGATCACGATCTTGGGTTCGCCGATGGCGGACAGGCGCTGCCGAAGACCCGAGACCTGGATGTTGTACGCCTCGTAGCAGTCCTGGTTCAGCCGTTCGACATCCGCCGGTACAAATGGAAATCGCTCGACGACGCGGCGAAGGCCGAGGTCGGTCGCGGGCGGCTCCAGCGTGAGCGCGACCTGGCGGAAGTCGCCGGTCCGGGCCGCGTGGGTGCGCCGGTTGTCGTCGAAGGTGCCCATCCGCTGCCGCTCCTGCCGCAGCAGGTCGAGGTCGACGTCGGCGACCGAGCGCCGGTCGCCGTCCGGGAACCGCTCGGTCTCGGCCAGCAGCACGCCGTTCTCGTAGATCATCGTCTGGCCGTCCCACGACAGGTCGGTCGAGGACTCGCCGAGGCCGGCCGCGGCGTAGACGTACGCGGCCAGGCACCGCGACGACGCCGACCGGCACAGCAGCTTCCGGTCCTCGGCCCGGCCGACGGTGATCGGGCTGCCGGACAGGTTGGCCAGCACCGTCGCGCCGGCCAGCGCGGCCTCGGCGCTGGGCGGGACCGGCACCCACATGTCCTCGCAGATCTCCACGTGCAGCACGAACCCGGGCACGTCGGCCGCCGCGAACAGCAGGTCGTTGCCGAACGGCACGTCCTCGCCCAGGAGCCGGATCGCCCCGCCGCGCTCCAGGTCGCCCGGGGTCAGCTGGCGCGCCTCGTAGAACTCCCGGTAGTTGGGCAGGTACGACTTCGGCGCGACGCCGAGCACCCGCCCGCGGTGGACGACGACGGCGCAGTTGTAAACGCGGTCGCGGTGCCGCAGCGGCGCCCCGACGACCAGGATCGGCAGCAGGCCGGCCGACCCGGCGACGACCCGGGCCAGCCCGTCCTCGACCCCGTCGAGCACGGCGTCCTGGAGCAGGAGGTCTTCGATGCTGTACCCGCTGAGGCCCAGCTCCGGGAAGACCGCCAGGACGACCCCGTCCCGGGCGCACTCCTCCGCCTGCGCCAGGATCGCGGCCGCGTTGGCGAGCGGGTCGGCGATGGCGGTCCGCCCGGTGCAGGCGGCCACCCGGGCAAAGCCGTGTGCGTAGATCGACCGGAAGTTCACAGCTCCATCATGGTCCACGCCGTCGCCCTTGTTCGCGACGGCGTGGACCGCGGTGGCCGATCCTTACTTCCGGATGACCGCGCCGCGCTCGATGGCGCACGTCAGGTGGCCGGCGAAGGCCCGGAAGTCGGCGGACGGAGGGACGATGTTGCCGTCCGGGTCGATCGCCTGGCGCAGGATCGACAGGCACGCCGTCCCGGCCGGGATCTCCTGCGACCAGCGCTGGCCGGACCTGATCGCGAGTAGCCCCCCGTTGGTGCCGGGGAACGGGGAGAACCCTTCGTTGCCGGTCGAGTACCAGATCCGCAGCGCGTAGGGCTGGCCCGTGTCGTTGCAGAAGTTCAGCCACGCCGAGCGCGGGTCGGCCGCGCCGCCCTGCACCGGCGGGATGGTCAGCGAGGTGAGGCCCTCGCGCTCGATGGTGATCGGACCGAACGAAGCGCCCATGTCGTCGTCATCCTCCTCGCCGGCGACATCCGCGCCGATGGTCTGCCAGGGTTGTGTCCCGTCCGCCCGCGCATCGCCGACGACGGAGAGGTGGCCGTGCGTGAAGTGCTTGTCACCGTTCTTGGGGTTGTAGGGCCGCCAGTCCCACGCCCCGTATCCGCTCACCGCATAGCTGGAGTAGATCTGCCCATTGGAGATCCCGTACTTCACCCGCGGGTCACGCGACCGCCGGATGTCGTCGAGCACCCGATGCGCGTCGAGCCCCAGATCGGGCCGGTTGGGGAAATCGGCCGCCGTGACGATCTGCGACCCCCAGCCCGGAAAATTGTGCGGCGTGTGATCCGACGTCGGATCATGCGCCGCGTCCCCGATCAACCCCCACTCGTCCGCCCCTGTAGCCGGCGGCCGCGCCCGCGGCGCCCCGGCCTGTAACTGCTGGTGGAGGACCGTCAACGAGCGTGCGGCTCTCCATGCCATCGCTACCTCCCGTTGTAGGTATCGCCGCCGACGCTAGCCGCCCCCGCGGAGATCGACGACAGCAACCATGCATCCGGCGCCCCACTCCCGAGTGACCCCCCACTTCCGTCCCCACCCGGTCACACTGCGCAACCGCCCGTCGTGCGGTCCCGACCCCCGCCGCGGCCGGGCGGGCGCGGCGGCGGGGGCGGACCGGGTTCAGCAGCCGTGCAGCTTGGCGGCGATGTCGGCCGGCACGTGGCCGGTGCAGATATCGTCAGTGCCGACGTTGAGCATGCGCCAGCCAGCCGTGGCGGTGTCGAACCCGAAGACGAAGTCGGACGGCTGGTGGACGCCGTCGTAGACCGAGGCGGCGAAGGCGTATCCGCGCACGCACGAGACGTCCTTCAGACCGGCGGCCGGCCGCCAGTGCTCCGTCAGGACGTCCATGAGCGTGGCCGCCGTGACGGGGCAGGGGGCGGCCGGGGCGGTGCTCGTCCCCGGCGGGCGGGTTGCCGCGGCCGTGGACGAGGCCGGCGCGTTGGCCGGGGCGGCCGACGTGGCGGTGACGGCCGGCGCGGCGTCGCCCGGCGCGGCCGGCGGCTGGATAGCCGCCGAGCAGGCGGTGAGAGCGGTCAGGCCGACGGCCATGGTGGCGCCGAGGGCAGCGGTCCGGAATCGCGGTGAAGTCGACACAGTGTGCTCCATTTCGTGGAATATGGTTCGTCGTGAAGCCGCCAGCCGGCGGATTGCGGCTGGCGCTCGAGTGCTTTCCTGCACAAACGCAGGGCGATTGTTTCGGCCGTTTTCCGGTCGCGGGCCAGGCAGAAGATGCCGACCTGCAGGACGTCCGGTCCGGCGTGGGTGCTGACGTGCTCGAATCCGTCTTCCGGCCCCGCCTGGGCGCCGACCTCCCGGGCCATCGCAGCCGGGTCGAGGGCGGATTCTCCGATCCGTTCAATGATGACGGTGATCAGGTACATCGCATTGTCGTTCTCCTTTTCGGTGCTGTTTTCCTCCGGTGAGTAATACTGTTCCCGACCGGGGCGCCGGCCGGAAGACCTCGTCGATGTCCCGTTCCGGCCTGGCCGGAAGTGTCCAGCGCGTGCGAGACTCGCGTCGCTCGATCGCTACGGGGGGCTTCTGTGCTGGAGTACTTCGGCCTGGACACGACCGCCGAGGGCGTCTACCGCCTGCTTCTGGCCCATCCGGCCTGGGGCGTCGCCGAGCTCGCGGCCGAGCTGCAGGTGGGTCCGGACGCGGTCCGGGCCGCGCTGGACGCGCTGTTCGAGCTGTCGCTGCTGCGCCGGTCGGCCGAGCGGGAGTCGCACCTGCGTGCGGTCAGCCCGGCCGTCGGGCTCCAGTCGCTGCTGGCCCAGCAGCAGGCCGACCTGGAGCGGCGCACCCAGCGCATCGCCGCCGGGCAGGCCGCGATGGCGGCCATGGTCGCCGACTACGCGGACAATCAGCCGGCGCGGGCCTCGGCCGACGCGACGCAGGTCGTCGGGATGGACGCGATCCTGCGGGAGATCGAGGAACTTTCCGGCGCCGCCCGCGTCGAGCTGCTCAGCATCATGCCCGGCGTGCAGTCGCCGCAGAACGTGGAGGCGGCCCGGTCCAACAACGCCGCGCTCATCGCCCGCAACGTCACGATCCGCACCGCGATGCAGGAGAGCGCCCGCAACGACCGGGACACCCTCGCGTATGCGCAGAGCCTTACCGATGCCGGTGCCGAGGTCCGGGCCGCGCCGCTACTGCCGCCGCGGATGCTGGTGTTCGACCGGGCCACCGCGATCGTGCCGATCGACCCGGCGAACACCCGCGACGGCGTGCTCCGCCTGACCGGGCGGGGCGTGGTGACCTCGCTTGTCGCGCTGTTCGAGCAGGTGTGGACGAGCGCGGTGCCGCTGGGCGCCAGCCGGGCCCGCGACCGCGAAGGCGCGACACCTCAGGAGCGGGAGCTGCTGAAGCTGCTCGGGCACGGCCACACCGACGAGTCGGCGGCCAAGCGGCTGGGCGTCTCCGAGCGCACCTGCCGCCGGATGATGGCCGACATGATGGAGCGGTTGGGCGCGCGCAGCCGCTTCGAGGCCGGCCTGCTCGCCGCGCGGGCGGGGTGGCTGTAGCAGTACGACCGCGGCGACCGCTGCGGCGCCGGCACCAGCGTCTCGGCTCTGCACCGCCTGGACGCCGGCGCGCTGACCACAGGTACCACCGCCCGCGCCCGAGCGGTCGTCGACCTCACCCTGCTCCGCTGACCGCCACCGCCTCGGCTCGGCGCCGCCAGCCCACTCCCCGCACGACCCCGACCACCAGCAGGTTGACCGCGGCGACAAGCGTGACAAGCCCCGCCGCCTGCCGGTGCAGCCCGGCCTCGCCGAGGGCCAGCCCGACGACGAGCGGCACGTCGACGAGCACCACGACGCCCGCCAGCGCAACCCCGGCCGCCGCCAGCCACGCGTAGGGCGGCCGGGACCGGACGGTGACCAGGGCTGCCCCGCCCGCACCCAGCAGCACCACACCGACGACGGCCGTCTGCCGCATGATCGCCTCGCTGGAGCCCCACTGGAGCAGGGCCAGCGCCGCCCCGAGGTACACCCCGGCGAGCATCAGCAACGCCAGCCCGGCGGTGGCCGCCGCGTTCACCGGGCGGGCCCCCGGGCGAACCCGCTCGACCAGCCCCGCGACGAGGTCCGCCGCCCCGAACCGGGCAACCGCCTCCCGCTCCGCCTCCGCCACCGGCACACCTGCGGCGACCCGCTCGGCGGCAGCCGTTCGCAGGTGCTGCTCGGCCTCCTCCAACATCCGTCGCCCGGCACTCCCGTGCCCGGCGAGCCGGTCGAACAACTCGTCCAGGTATCGCTCGATGTCGCTCACGCCAACCCCTCCACAGCGCCCGGCCCCAGGGTGGCCCGAACCCCTCGCTCGAACACCGTCCACTCCCGCCGCTTGACCGCAACCGCCGCCGCCCCGGCATCGGTCAGCCGATACACCCGCCGCCGCCGCGGCTGATCGGTACTCCACTCACTGTCGACAAGCCCGTCCCGCTCCAGCCGGTGCAGCGCCGGATACACGGTCCCCTCGGGCAGGTCGAACGCCCCGTCCGACCCTTGCCGGAGCGCCGCGATGAGCGCGTAGGCATGCACGGGCCCCACCCGCCGCAACGTGGCGAGTAACAGGAGGTCCAGATGCCCGCGCAGGTCCATACCTAGAAAGCTAGGCATTGAAGCCGCGGCGGTCAAGCGCATGTCCTGCCGCACCTCGGGCCCCGGAAGCTCAAAGGGTTGACGGCGACCGACATAAACCGCTGGTTGGCCGGGCGGGCGAAGGTGCTGAGCACGGCGAGCCTCAGCCAGGTGTACTCCTGCCTGCGGCGCGCGGTGCGCCGGGCGATGGCGCGCAACCGGGTCGCCCGCAATGTGCTCGAACTGTGCGACCTCCCGGCCGGCCGAACCGGACGACCATCCAAATCGCTCACGTTGGAGCAGGCGTCCGCACTGCTCAAGGCGGCGGAGGGCACTCCGTTCTACGCCTACCTGGTGCTGTCGCTGCTCGTCAGTCCGGGAGCACGGCGACACCAAGACCAAGAAGTCTCGCCGAACGCTGGCTCTGCCTGCCCTGTGCGTCTACGCGCTCAGGCTGCACAAGCAGTGGCAAGACGGCGCCCGGAGGCGGGCGGACGCCGACTGGCAGCAGACCGGCTTGGTGTTCACCTCGCAGGTCGGGACGGCGCTCGATGCCGCCAACGTGCGGCGGTGGATGCGCCGGGTGGCGAAGGCGGCCGGGCTCGACGCGAAGCAGTGGACGCCCCGGGAGCTACGCCACAGCTTCGTGTCGATCGCCTCGGCGCTCGGGCTGACCCTGGAGCAGATCGCCGACCTTGTCGGGCACGCCGGGACGAGGGTCACCGAGGCGGTCTACCGCCACCAGCTCCGGCCGGTACTGCCGAGTGGAGCGGAGATCATGAACGGCATGTTCGGGGTGCCGGGGGAGGCCGCGTAGCGACTTAGACCCCCTGAACGAATCAGAGGCCGTTTCCGGATCACCGGAAACGGCCTCTGACCTGCTGGTGGGCGATACTGGGTTTGAACCAGTGACCTCTTCCGTGTCAAGGTGCAACAAGCACCCTATGGCCTGCGAAGGTGTCCGCTTGACTGCGATTGCCGCGCCTCCGCCGTCCGCGTGTGTTCGCTCGCGTCCAGCACTGTTGGCACTCAATCCGGCACTCAGTCGAATTGCAAGCCGAGGCGGTCCACACCGAGAGCAACCTTGTGACCAATATAGGTTCTTTAGTCTAGCTTGACCGGAAACCTATCACCCCTCTGGGGACTTTTCAGAAAATCTGATTTGCTGTAAAGCAGCGTTCAATAACCGAAGGGTTGCGCCGGATGGTTACAGTCAATGGATGACCTCAGATTTCAGGCCAGCAACGTATTTCGGCGTTGCTGATATTAGGCTGGAGCGCCTAATCGACCAGCAAACGTTCGAACGCCTCTTAGTTGAGGCAATCCTTTTTGAGCCGAGTATAGTTGTATCCGACGTATTTCTTTTCCACCCGTTGGTGCGAAATCACATCGAGCGCTCAGCTTCATCGGGCGCGCAATCGCTATTTGAAACCGCACTCGTTGAGGGCGTGGTAATTCCCGCCGTGCGAAAGCCTGTAAGCGGATTGGGAGGAATCTCGAGTTCGCTTACCGAAAAAGACGTGGACGGACTGGGAATTCCGAGAAATGTTTTTGTTGGGCTTTCCAGCAGATATAACCTGCTCATTGCTCGGAACTGGGAGCCGCGACACTGGGCACCCAAGATGGCCGACCGGTTTTACAACCTCCTTGATGGCTCTCTGGGTGTCGACACACCACCGCACGTATCGATGAAGGAACTGTGGGAAGATTCCAAGGACCTGCGCACAGAATTGATTCAAGAGGCTTATTCTGCGGAAGTTGCTAACGGAGGCTATGGCGTACGGCGCGCCGATGTAATCACCAGGGCTGGTCGTTATATGGGCGTAGTCGCTGCCGGACAGAACGAGCCGAACGGCAATAATATCGTCGACCTTCTAAAAGATGATCCTAGGAAACGGAGGGTTGCGGAAAAATTCTTCGATTGGATTGACGAGATCTATCGCCTGAACCAGGCATTGAGCTTTGGATCGTACCCGATGACTGTCGCGCAAAAAAAGTCCGATTTTGCTCTTATCGGGCGAGCTATGCTTACCGCGAAGAATCTCCGCTATGTCGTCACGGAGTCTGCAAGAACGTCAGGAACTACGGAACGGCTATACTTGCATACCCGCATTCCGCGACTTGACTATCTCGCGAAATTGGAACCAACTAAAATATTGGAGCTACGCAACTACGGTCACGACTGGCGTTCGAAAGCAGAGGCTTTCGTAGCGATGCCGACAAGTACTTCAAGGTTGGCAGCTGAAAAGGCGTTGGAGGTATTCGCCAAAAAATTAAGGTCAGACGTCAAGATGGACAAACTAGAGGCAACTAAGTTTGTTCTTATTGCAACACTTGGGACGCAACTGCTTAGCCCGCCGGTAGAATTCATCGAGAGTCACTTCCAAACGTTGCCTTGGCATGTGATCGCCTCATTTGTGACAGGAGGTATCGTCGCGGCGGGCTTCGTGCGCGCGATGCACAATGAGACGGTCTCAGTTTCACGCGGTGATACGATCCGGCAGATCACCAGCTTGCACAGGGCCTCACCAGGGGAGCATGGCGTATGAAAGAAGCAGGACTAGATGATATGGCGCCAAAAGGCTACCACTTTGGTTCAGCGCCATCAGAGTCGCTGTTGGACAAAGGTTGGCTTATCGGTCATTTCTTCAAGGATGAGGCCGACGTACGGTCGACCCGCGACGTTGAGGTGAAGTGGTCCAATCATGCCGAGGGTGAGCAGCGAGACCAATGGACTGCGGGAGAAACGCGCACAACCTTGTCGCTCCTGATTACTGGCCAATTTGAGATCGCTCTATCTACCGGAGTTTTCATTCTTAAGAACCCTGGCGACTATTTGTTATGGGATCGGGGAATTGAGCACTCCTGGCGAGCAATTCGAGATAGCACCATACTGACCGTCCGTTGGCCTTCAGTGCCTGGGCAGCGTCGATCCAGTGCAATAAAATCTGTGCGATGAATTCCGTGAGTGTAGACGTTGTAAGGCCCGGCCGCCCGCCGCCATCTTAAAGCCAAACGGCCCAAGCATCCGATATCATGGTCGTTAGGTTTGACCGCCGAGGAAGCCATCCAAGCTTGGAGGTTATCAGTTCGATGTCAGCGACAAGACTTTGAGCTTCTGGTTTTGATGGGTTTCTGATGATCGGCACATGGCGCCCGGTAACCTGCTCCGACGTCGCGATAATTTCCGCGACGCTGTTGCCATGGCCACTCGCGACATTGAAGATATGTGCGTTTCCCGCGGAAGGGCTTTCGATGGCGGCTCGAAAGGCAGCGGCAGCATCCATCACATGTACGAAATCACGGACCGCTGATCCGTCCCCATTCAACATGACGTGATTCGCTTGCCCGGAGATCGCCCGGAAGACGTTTGGAATAATGCGTGCAGTATCTGTGTCACCGACTTCTCCCGCCGCACCCGCCAGGTTGAATACTCGCAGCACAACCGCATTAATTCCGCCTGTGGCGGCGTAGGCGTTCACAATGTCCTCAGCGGCCGCCTTTGAAGCTCCGTACGGGCTATTTGGTTGTAAGGGCAGATTCTCTGCCAAGGTGCCCTCGTGGCCAGCGCCATACACCACATGAGACGACGCAAAGACAAACCGTGCCGGCTGACGTTCGTGCTTAAATCTGTCAAGTGCGAGGAGTAGATTAAGCGTTCCGCCGGTGTTGACGTCCCAGTAAGTCAGCGGATCGGCGAACGACTCGCGGCCCTGCGTAACAGCGGCGAGGTGGCACACGCCATCGAAGTTCCCTGTGCGGACAATCGCTGCGACGCGTGCGCGGTCGCGAATGTCGCCCACGACAAGCTCGGCGGCCGCTGGTGGTTTAGCGTCGGTGCGGCCGCGAGTCATGACAGTGACGTCGTGGCCCGCAGCCTGGAGCTCGAGCGTGACGGCATGCCCGAGGTAGCCGAGTCCGCCGGTGACCAGTACCCGCACGTCAGTTCCTCCTGAGGATCGTGTGGCGGTGTTGCCAGGCCAGCTCAAGACATCCTGCCGCAGCCGGGGCAAGGCGTCCGCCATGGGCCAGCTCATCCAACACGTGCCGGGTGAACGGCAGGGCTGACGTGGGTTGCACCCTGCCGGTCTTGACGATGGTGCCTTCGTCGTTGTGGTCGACCATGTCGGCGAACAGCCGGTCGTACGTCTCCCCGTCGAACACCGCCACGGTCAGCAGCTCCCCGTACAGGGTCAGCGCGTCGAGCGCGACGCCGAGGCAGAACACGCGGATGCGGCCGGCCGCTCGAGCTGCCTCGAACGAAGCAAGAGGCTCGACGGCGTAGTCGGCCGGGTTACCGTCGCCGCCGTGTTCGGCGTTGCCGAGGAATTCCTCGCTGAACTCGCGCATGATGTTGCGCCAAAGGTCGAAGTCGGCCGTTTGGGCGGCCGGCAGGATGCTCGAGGGCTGGAAGACGCCGGCCGGCATGATGTGCAGCATGCCGCCGGCCACGGCGACGTTGCCCGCGCTGCGGTTGTGCAGGACGAACGTCGCGCCGTCCGCATCGGCCCGGATGGTCAGGGTGTCGGTGGATGAGACCAGGGCGCGGCGGTAGAGGTCGAACGGGTCGCCGAGATGTCGGCGGAACGTCAGGCCGCGCCACGAGGCGGGTGAGATGCCCCCGGCCGCGCCGGTCAGGTGCTGGGCGGCCATCTCGTGCGCGAGCGCCTCGGCGGTGTCGACCATGCCGAAGTACGTCGAGGTGGCGAAGGCCAGCGCGTCGGCCTGGTCCCAGTCGACGTCGGTCAGACGCCAGGCAAGGCGGTTCTCGAACAGCCGCGGGTGGTCAACGTCGCGAATGGCCTGGCTGTACCGTGCGTACCGCCGCTCCTCGCTGGCCAGTGGGCGGGTGGCCGCGCTGGCTTCCTCGCTGCCGGTGACGTCCGGCTCGCCGGCGGCGTTGTCGTAGGCGATGCCGAAGGTGGACAGCTCTCGAGGGGTGCTCGGCAACCAGCTGGGCGGCGCGATGAGTCCAGAGGTGCCGACGCGCAGCTCGGCGTCGTAGAGGCGCGCAGCTTCTCGAGCCAGGGCGACCCGATGGGCGTTGAGCGCGCGGCGTGTCGTCCTCCACTGCTGCTGGCTCTCGGCGACGCGGCGGGGCATCTCAGGCCCCTCGGTGTCCGTGCGGATCGCGAACGCGTCGGACTCCTCAGTGCGGGCCGGCGCGGCGGTCACCTTCGGGCGGGTGAGGCCGAGCTCGGCGACGGAGACGCCGAAGTGCTCGGCGAGCAGCTTGCGGTAGAACGCCGATGGGAAGACCACGCCGCGTTCCCAGCGGCTCAGCTGGTTGGCGGTGATGGCGAGTCGCCGGCCGTGCACGGCGCCCAGCTCGTTGAGCGCGTCGGCGACATCCTGCTGCGTCTCGCCGGCGTTGTCACGGAGGTTGTACAGCACGACGTTCGGTCTTGCCTCAGCCGCGCTCGACGGCACTTCGTACCTCCCCAGGTAGTTGCGTTCTGCCCGTTGTGACGCCGGATGCCTAGTGGATGCCTACCCGGTGGCGTTTGGCGGGCGAATCGCTGGTGTTCGATGTGGGCTGCTCAGCGGGTTTGCTTAAGGCATGACGGAGATGGCTCAAGACGCGACGGCGGACCGCTTGGGTCCGGGTGGCGCCGGCGGGATGCCGTGGTCCCTGGCGACCTTCCGGATGTACGCCCCGGTGAACGGTGACAGCCGCTCGACCTCGGTCGGCGGGACGCCGGCGTTCAGTGCCGCGACCACGGCCGCGATGGCTTCCTGGCGGGCCTGCTCATGGGCGGTTTCAGTGCGCCGGTAGCGCTTCGTGGCGGCGGTTAGTCCGTCGCGGACATCGACTGCGGGTTCATCGCTCACGCACACACCGTACCGCAACAGGCTTGCGCAACAGACCCGCGTATCGCTACTGTGTTGCGCAACAGGCAAGCGCAACTCTTCCTGATGGAGGTTGAGGAAGTTGTTCACCACAACGGTCCACTTCGGCCCTGGTCATCCCCTGGCCGACGTCGCGCGACGGCACTGCGATGCGCACCGTCCGCCGCTCGCTCGCATCGTGGCTTGCGGCGCCTGCTGGGAGCTGGCGATCCGGGACGACGAGCGATTTGCGGTCGAGTGCGGCTTGCCCCGCGAGCTGACGCCCGACCCCAACTACGTCGACGAGATCGCCGTTGACCTGGCCTGTCGGGGCGAGCGGGTCGAGTTGACCCGCGCCGAGTTCACCGCCGCCGTGGTCCGGCTGCACGGGCGGGGCATGACGCCGAGCGCCATCTCCAAGCGGCTGCACGCGTCGTTTCTCGCCGTTCTGGCCGCCTTCCCCGCTGAGCTGATCGGAGCTGCCGCATGACCACCACGACCGCGCCGAGCGCGTACCCGTTTGACCTGTCCGCCCTCCTGCCTCGTGCTCAGGAGATCGCCTCGAGTCTGGGCAAGGTCCCGTCCCGCAATCAGCTCATGAAGGAGCTGAAGGTGGGTGCGCCGAAGGCGACCGCGCTGCGGGAGGCGCTGCAGGCCGCCGAGTTCACCGCCGCGCCGGCCGCGCCGCCGGTGCTGCCCGATGTCTTGGCGGACTCAGAGCCGACGACGGTCGAGCCGGTTCCCGAGGTGGTTGAGATGCCCCCGCCGGCCGAGCCGGTGGCTGAGGTGGCGCCGCTGCTCACGGGTGATGGACACCCGGATGCGACCAGTGACCCGGAGCCGATCCTCATCCCGCACGTCCGGGTGCCTCGGAAGGTGCGCAAGGCGCGCTCCTGGCCGGTGATGCTCCTGGCCCTGCCGGCGTTCGTGGCGATCTGGTCCGGGTGGGTGGGGCTCGGTGAGCTGACCGGGTTCGGCGTCGTGCATCCGCTGCCGGGCATCTGGAGCGACCTCAGCCTGAACACCGCCATCACCCTGCCGATCGGTGTCGAGACCTACGCGGCGTACGCCCTGGCGGTCTGGCTCACCGGTACCGCCCCGGCCGCCGCGCGGCGGTTCGCCCGCTGGTCCGCGATCGGCTCCCTGGTCTTCGGTGGCGCGGGACAGGTGGCCTACCACCTGCTGACCGCCGCCGGCATCACCCACGCCCCGTGGCAGATCACCACGGCGGTCGCCTGCCTGCCCGTCGCCGTGCTCGGCATGGGCGCCGCCCTGGCCCACCTCATCCACGCCCACCACGAGTAGCTACGCCCGGTGCGCGGCCTCGAGGCCTAGGAAACCCGGCCGCGCACCGGTCCCCATCCCTCCAGAAGGAGTCAGGAGACCTTCAGCATGACGACGAATGAGCCGGACCGCGACCGCCCGGAAGGGTTGGATTGGTCCCGCTACGAGAACGAGATGACCGACAACGTGGTCGACCTCGACGCCGCCCGGGAGCGCCGGCAGCGCGACGACGACCACGAGGACCAGGACGACGCCGCCGGCCCGGTGCTGGTCGACTCGCTCGAGGCGCAGCGCAAGCCGAAGCTGGACCGTCGTGGCGCCGAGCGCCGGCCGCTGCTGCCCGCCTGGTTGCGTTCGCGCGCCGAGCTGCGCGACGCGGTGGCGTGGGCGGCCGGCTACACCGCGCACGTCGCGGCGTATCACGCGCTGCGCCTGCCGAAGTACGCCGGCAAGCTTGCGCTGCGCTCGCCCGTTGGCTTGGGGCGAACGGTCGGTGGTGCGATGCGCTGGCTGTTCGATCTCGAGGGTGAACCGGTCCGGCAGGCCACGGTCCGCACGGAGAACGCGGAGCAGTACCTGCACCTGTCCCGCCAGCGCGACCGGCGTGTGCGGTGGCGGGGCATCGTCGCCCTGGTCGTCATCGTGACGCTGATCCTGGCCGCCGTGGCGCTGTTGCTGGCGCCGGCGTGGGTCCGGTGGGCCGTGCTCGGCGTGGCTGTCGCGGTGTTCGGGCTGCGCGGGGCGCCGGCGGATCGGCCGTTGCTGGACCGCGCGGTGGTGGGCACGCAGGTGGCCAAGCTGACCTCGGACATCGTGGTCCGGGCGCTGTCGGTGCTCGGCATCGCGGGCGTCAACCAGGCGCTGGCCAAGCAGGGCAACGGCGCCATCACGTTCCCGGCGCCGATCGTGCGGGACGGGCCGGGCTGGCGAGCCGATGTCGACTTGCCGCCCGGCGTGACCGTGGGCGACGTGCTCGACCGCCGTGACCGGCTCGCGTCGGGGCTTGGCCGGCCGCTGGGCTGTGTCTGGCCGGAGGGCAACGCGGACATCAGCCCATCACGGCTGGTCCTCTGGGTGGGTGACCGGCCTATGTCTCAGGTACCGCCTCCGGTGTGGCCGCTGCTGAAGGCGTCCACGGTGGACGTGGCCAAGCCGTTCCCGTTCGGTACCGATCCGCGTGGCCGGGTGGTCACGATGGAGCTGCCGTACACGAACGTCCTGATCGGTTCGATCCCCGGCTACGGCAAGACCGCTTCGGTGCAGCTGCCGATGCTGGTTGCCGCCCTTGATCCGCACACGGAGCTGTGGGGGTTCGATTTCAAGGGCACCGGTGGTCTCGACCCGTTGGCGCGGGTGTGCGCCCGGTACGCGTCGGGGCAGGATGACGACACCGCTGAGGCGGGGCTGGTGGCCCTGCGAGAGCTGCGCGCCGAGTGTCAGCGCCGCGCCGCCGCTATCAAGAAGCTGCCCAAGGACGTGTGCCCGGACAACAAGGTCACGCCTGAGCTGGCCCGGCGCATCAAGGGCCTGCAATGGCTGGTCGCGATCTTCGATGAGTGTCAGGACCTGTTCGCGCACGCGGAGTTCGGCAAGGAAGCGGGGGAGCTGGCCGAGAAGATCATCAAGCTGGGCCGCGCCCTGGGCGTGATCCTTATCCTCGCCACGCAACGCCCTGACGCCAAGAGCCTGCCTACCGGCGTCTCAGCCAACGTGGGGACGCGGTTCTGCCTGCGGGTGATGGGGCAATTGGAGAACGACATGGTGCTGGGCACCTCCAGCTACCGCAACGGCCTGCGCGCCACGATGTTCACCAAGAAGGACCTGGGCGTGGGGTACCTGGTCGGGGCGGCCGATGACGCGCAGATCGTGCGCACGTACTACCTCGACGGGCCGACCGTGGAGAAGCTGGCGGCCCGCGCGTACGCCGCTCGAGTCGCGGCCGGCACGCTCACCGGACAGGCCGCCGGCGACCAGCCCGAAACGCCGGCCACGCGGCGGGAGACGCTGCTCGAGGACACCCTCTCGGTGTTCCAAGCCGATGAGGCGAAGCTCTGGGCCGAAACGCTCGTGGAGCGCCTCATCGCGCTGCGGCCCGAGGTGTACGCCGAGCTGACGCGGGACCAGCTGGGCGCCGCGCTCAAGCCGTACGGCATCACCACGACACAGGTGTGGGGCACCGACCCGGCCACAGGCAAGGGCGCCAACCGGCGCGGCATCGACCGCACCGCAGTCGCCGAGGCGGTTGCCGAGCGTAACCGTCGCCGAGGCGAGTCGGCCGCGTAAAGCACCGCTAAGTCTAGCGGCCGGCCCTGCTAGACCTAGCACCCCCGCTAGCACTCCATTCGATACCTGATCAGCGCGCTAGCCCCTAGTCGCGCCGACCCTTCACGCCCGCAAACAGCCTTCAGGAGGCATTCCGTGGGGTCCATGATCCTGCTCGCTAGCCTCGCCGCCGCCGGTTACTCCCTGTACTACATCGGCGCGTGCGCGATCTTCCCGTTCGGCTCCTGCCGCCGCTGCGACGGCACCGGCAAGCTCCGCAACCCGCTCTCCCGCAAGATGTTCCGGCTCTGCCCGCGCTGCACCGGCACCGGCCGCCGTGTCCGCATCGGCCGGCGCATCTACGAACACCTGCGCGCCGAACACCGCAACGGCACCCGGGGCACCCGATGACCCCGCACACCAGCTGGTGCGCCGGCGGGCACCGCTGCTCACTCGGCGAGCACCGCGCCGACCCGCTCGTGGTCGACATCCCGCGCCAGGGCCGAATCGCCCTCACCCGCGTGCGTTCGGCCGCCGGCCGTGAGCACGCCGAGATCCGGCTCACCGTCGCCCTGGCCGTCACCGAGCCGCACGCGCGTCGGCAGCTCGCCGTCCTCCTCGACCGCCTGACCCAAGCGCTGCACGAAGGGAGCTTCCACCGTGGAACCGTTGCTGCGTAACGCCCTCGACTACGCCGGGCGTGGCTGGCCGGTGTTCCTGCTCGGCCGGACCAAGCGGCCGATGGCCAACTGCGACGCCTGCCGCGACGCCGGCCCGGACCACGACCGCGACGCCTGCCCGTGCCTGTTCTGCCACGGCCTCTACGCCGCGACCACCGACCCCGAGCGCATCGCCGCCATGGTCGCCGCCCAGCCGACCGGACTGCTGGCCATCCGCACCGGCGCGGTCGCCGGTCTGGTCGTGGTCGACATCGACCCGGGCCACGGTGGCGCGCTCGACCCGGCGCTCATGCCCCAGACGGCCTGTGTCGTCACCGGCAGCGGCGGGTGGCACTTGTACTATCGCCACCCCGGAACGCCGGTCCTGAACAGTCAGGGGCGCCTTGGTGAAGGCATCGACGTTCGCGGGGACGGTGGTTACGTCGTAGCGCCACCGTCGATCCACCCGCGCACCCGACGCCCGTACCGGTGGGCGGGTGGCCGACCGGTGGTTGAGATGCCCCCGGCCCTCATCACCGCTTGCCGGCCCGCGCCGGCCGCGACGACGACGACGCCCAGGGTGACCAGCTCGACGCCGGCCGGGGGCATCTCATCACCCGACGCGCTGCTGCGCTCCCTACTCGACACCGTGCGCCACGCACCCAAAGGCCGCCGCCGCTCCACGCTCTACGGCTGCGCTCGAGGAGTCGCCCGAATGGTCGCCGCCGACGCCATCAGTCTCCGCGACGCCATGAACGCCCTCTACGACGCCGGCATGGGCGCCGGCCAGACCGACCGCGAGACCCGCGCCGCCATCGCCGGCGGCTTCCGAGACGAGGGAGTGGCCGCGTGAACGACCAACCAACCAACGGCGCCGACATCCTCGACGCCCTGCACCGCACCCTGACTCGTTACGTCGTGCTGCCCTCGCCCGAGGCGGTCGACGCCGTAACCCTCTGGATCGCCGCCAGCCACGCCCAGGCCGCGTGGGCGCACGCCCCACGGCTGGTCATCCGAGGGCCGGAGAAACGCTGCGGCAAGTCGCGGCTGCTCGACATCGTGGAGGGCACAAGCTGCAACCCCCTCATCACCGTCAACGCCTCACCAGCCGCCGTCTACCGGGCGATCGGTACCGACGAGCCGCCAACGCTCCTGGTGGACGAGGCAGACACCATCTTCGGCGGTAAGAACGCCGAAGCGAACGAGGACCTGCGGGGACTGCTCAACGCCGGCCACCAGCGCAACCGGCCCGCGATCCGCTGGGACAACAACACCCACCGGCTCGAGAAGATCCCCACGTTCGCCATGGCCGCCCTCGCCGGCATCGGCGTCATGCCCGACACCATCGAAGACCGCGCCGTCGTGGTCCGGATGCGCCGGCGGATGGCATCCGAGAAGGTGGCGCCCTACCGGCACCGCCGCGACGGTCCGGCGCTGCGACAGCTGGCCGCCGATCTCTTCCAGTGGTTGCGGGGGCATCTCGAGACCTTGGAACGCGCGGAGCCGGCCATGCCGCTCGAGGACCGCGCCGCCGACACGTGGGAGCCGCTGATCGCGGTCGCCGACCTCGCCGGCGGCAACTGGCCGACGCGCGCTCGGGTCGCTGCCTCAACGCTCGTGGCTGAGGCGGACGAGACCGGACCGGTGTCCCATCGCATCCGGTTGCTGGCCGACATCCGAGCCGCGTTCACGACGCTCGGCGATCCACCGGCCGCGACCACGGCTGATCTGTTGGCCGCGTTGAACGACGATGCGGAAGGCCCGTGGCAGAGCTTCGGTCCGACCGGGCTGACAGGAAAGCGTCTCGGCGACATGCTGCGAGAGTTCGGCGTCAGTTCGACTACGCTGCGTTTCCCCGTTGGTCAGGCGAAGGGGTACCACCGGGAGGCGTTCACCGACGCCTGGCAGCGCTACTGCCCGACTTCCGGCGCCCCATCCGTACCAAACGTACCAAGCTCCTTTTCCCAGGTCAGTGCTGGTACGGATTGCATCCCTGGTACGGATCAATCCGTACCACCCAACCAATCCGTACCAGGGTTGAGCAGCAAAAATGAGCTTGGTACGGATGGTACGGATACCCCACGGGAAGTGCGCGCGGGAGGTGCCGCGTGACCATCGTGGCCAACCTGCCGGCACCCGCAGCACCATCACCTTCAGTCACCGTACGTAAGGCCCTGTGGAAGATCCCCGAGGCAATGGAGTTGCTGAGTATCAGCCGAACCGTCATCTACGAGCAGATCCGCGCCGGTCGCCTCCGCACCGTCAAGTGCGGCCGCACGCGGCTTGTGCCTGACACCGCGATCGCCGAATACGTTGCCCTGCTCGAGCGGGAGACCGGCCGATGACGACGGCGCGGCGGGGGCCTGGTGAGGGAAGCCTCTACTGGGACGAACAGCGACAGCGGTACATCGCTGCCGTCGTGATCGGCTACACGCCGGCGGGGAAGCGCATCATGCGGCGGGGGAGCGGGAAGACCAAGACGGAGGCCCGGGCCAAGCTCAAGGATGTGCTACGCGACCACGAGGACGGACTGGCGATTGCGCCGGCCAACTACACCGTGGCCGATGCCGTGAAGGACTGGCTGGCCTACGGGCTCGCCGGACGGTCGCCGAAGACCGTGGAGAAGTGCACCGGGCTGTGCAACACCCACGTGATCCCGGCCCTGGGAGCACGCAAGCTGCGGGCGCTCAGCGCGACCGACGTCGACAAGTGGTTGGCAGAGAAGGCCAAGACGCTCAGCACGGCAACACTCGGGAGCCTCCACAACTACCTCAACCGGGCCGTGAAGAGGGCGATGGCTCGAGACAAGGTCAAGCGCAACGTAGTGGCGCTCTGCGGCATCCCGACCGGTCAGCCCGGACGGCCGTCGAAGTCGCTCACGCTCGCCGAGGCGACGGCGCTGCTCGACAAGGCTCAGGGTGCGCCGCTTGAGGCGTACATCGTGGTGTCGTTGCTGACCGGCGCGCGGACAGAGGAGCTGCGGGCGCTCACCTGGGAGCACGTCGATTTGGAGGGCGATCCGCCGGCCATGCAGGTGTGGCGGTCCGTCCGGGCCGGCGGGGACACGAAGACCAAGAAGTCTCGGCGGACGCTGGCGCTGCCTGCCCGGTGCGTTGCGGTGCTGCGGGCGCATCGCGCGAGAGGGAGTGGGAGAGGTCTGGTGTTCGCCACCTCGAGCGGTGGTGAGCTGGACGCGGCGAACGTGCGGCGGGCGTTCCGGGCGGTTGCCAAGAAGGCCGGCCTTACGGATCACAACTGGACGCCTCGGGAGCTGCGGCACAGCTTCGTGTCGCTGCTCTCGAGCGGGGGAATGCGGATCGAGGAGATCGCTGATCTCATGGGCCACGCCGGCACGCGGGTGACGGAGGCGGTCTACCGGCACGAGCTCCGGCCGGTGCTGCTCAGCGGGGCGACGGCCATGGACCGGATCTTCAGGGTGACCCAAGAGGCTTAGGCACTCAGTTGGGCACTCAGGCACAAGCAGAGGGCCGGTCGACTGTGTCGACCGGCGCTCTGACCTGCGTGGGCGATACTGGGTTTGAACCAGTGACCTCTTCCGTGTCAAGGAAGCGCGCTCCCACTGCGCCAATCGCCCTTCAAGGTGCCACCGTGGTTATGGTGGTCCTCGAGGTGGGAACGGGATTTGAACCCGTGTACACGGCTTTGCAGGCCGTTGCCTCGCCTCTCGGCCACCCCACCGTGGTGACTTTCCCGAGCGGACGACCGGATTCGAACCGGCGACCCTCACCTTGGCAAGGTGATGCGCTACCAGCTGCGCTACGTCCGCACCGTCACCGCTGTTCCCTGGTGACGGATGCAAACTTTAGCCGACCGTCATCCCCCATGCCAAACCGGTATCCCGCTTCGGCGCGTCGAGGGGGTCCGAGCTGCGGTTTCTCTATGCCGGCGAGGGGGACAGGGCGGCGCAGGTGCGCAACGAGGAGTACCGGCGAGACAGGCTTTGGGCTTTTGCGCCCTCCAGCAGCGTCGGCTGGCCGGTGTCGGAGACGACCGCGGGGAGGAACTCGGCGGCGGTGACCGTGCGGGAGCGGACGGTCAGGCGGAGGATGCCGGTCTCGGTGCTCTTGGAGTCTCCGTACCAGAGGAAGTTGCCCATGCCGTACGCGACGAACGTGTGGCCGATCCAGCCGTTGCCCTGCAGGGTGTGGGCGTGCGCGCCGATGATCACGTCGGCGCCGGCTCGGGACAGTTGGGTGGCGAAGGTCTTCTGCTCCGTGGTCGGGCAGCCGTTGCCCTCCTCGCCCCAGTGGTTGAACACGATCACCAGGTCGGCCTGGGTGCGTGCCGCCGTTACTGCGGCCAGCGCGCGGTTGGTGTCGAAGGCCAGCGCGACGCCCGGTTTGTCGGGGCCGGGGGCCCACGTGGAGGCGAGCTCGTGGACCTGGCTGAAGCCGAGCAGTGCGATCTTCACGCCCTTGACCGTGAGGTTCAGGGGCGCGTAGGCGTCGTCAGTGTTGCGGCCCGCCCCGAAGTACGGATAGTCGGCACTGTGCAGAGCGTCGAGGGTGTCCAGCAGCCCGACGCGGCCGTAGTCGAGCACGTGGTTGTTCGCAATCGTCACGGCATCGATGCCCGCCGCTTGCAAAGCGTCGAGCGCCTTCGGCTCGGTCCGGAAGTGGTACGTCTTGGGCTCCTCCGTCCCGCGTGAAGTAATAGCGGTTTCCAGGTTCACCACGGTGAGATCGGCGTCGCTGAGTGTTGTCGCGATCGGGCCGAACGCGGTGGACGGGTGCTGGAGCAGCGCGGCGGTGCGGTCCGTGAAGTGCACGTCGCCGGCGAACGCCAGGCGGAGCTCGGCGGCCGGCGCGGAAGGCGGCGCCGGAGCCGACGGCGAAAGCGGAGCCGGAGGCGAAAGCGCAGGTGAGGCCGGTGGTGGCGGCGGGGCCGCGGTCGGGCCACCGCAGCTCGCGAGCAGCAGCGGCAGGGCGAGCACGCGCACCTTCACGAACGTCACGCTAACGGGTGACGACCCCCTGGGGCAGACCCGGCGGGTGATGCGCTAGAGTCCTTCGCAGTGCGGACGTAGCGCAGCTGGTAGCGCATCACCTTGCCAAGGTGAGGGTCGCCGGTTCGAATCCGGTCGTCCGCTCTTACAGTTCCAGGTTCCGCAGCCTGACTGCGGGAATAGGCCGCTTCGGCGCCTTTTCCAGCACCCACAATGGGTTGGACACGCCCACCACTTCACCGCCCGCCAGTTTGACCTGGACTCGGACGTAGTGGCCCGGCGACACCGTGACGCTCGACGATTTCGTCGCTTTCTTCGACGGTACCGCCGCCGCTTCATCGGCCACGCCGACAATCACCTCGGCCTTCGCCCCGCTGGGCAGGCCCGTCGCGATCGCGTCGACCTTCACCGCCGTCTTCGACATCAGCACGGCACCCATGTGGGAAACGCCGCCGATGCGAAGGTCCAGGCTCCCGCGGTACCGGGCCAGGTCCGTGAACCACGCGGCGCCCTTCGTCAGCGCGGCCAGCAAATCCGGCTGCGATTTCGAGGTCGCCCAGACATACGTGATGTCGTGCTCCGGCTCCTTCGCCCAGTCCTTGGCGTCATGGTCGTCGCTGCTGCCGACGGCGGTGAAGAACAGCGCATTGCGCGCGGCGACGTCGAGCACCCACATCAGGTCGTCGTACGGTTTCCGGCCGATCTCCACCAGGTCCACGCCGAGGAAGTCCCGTTCGAGCATGAGCCTCACGAGCTCGTCGCGCTTGGCGACGTCCATCGGGTGGTTCCAGCAGACGAGCCCGCCGTGCGACCTGAGATATTTCACCATCGACGCCGTCAGATCGGGACTGTTGTCGCGCACCGGCGGGCTCGGAAACGGCGGGAACTGCAGGTCGCCGCCGAACCAGTTGAGGTGGCGCACCAATGACACCTCGAGCGCCCGGTAATGCGTCAGGCCCGCGCCGTGCCGGGCCGCCGCGGCCGCGATGACCTCGGCCCGCAGCTGCTCACCGGCCTGGCCCGCGCGCCGTTTCCGGTGGAATGTCAGCCGGTCGACGACGAAACCCGCGTTCTGCACACCGATGCGCAGGCCGGTCAGCGCGTTGTCGCCCGCGGCGATGTCGGGCCAGAGCTTGGCGATGTCGTCGAGGAGGACGAACGTGAACTCCTGCCACTGCGCCGGCTTCACCGGCAACTGCACGGTCCCGACGGCGCCGGCCGCCGTGTGCGTCGCGCTTGCGAAGGGCCCGATCTGGTACCGCAGCCGCAGCACCCCTTTGCCGGGATGGTTCGACAGCTGCAGTTCGAAGAGCAGGGAGCCGTCCTTCGGGAGCGTTTCGGGCAGCACGTCGAGCGTCAGTTCGGTGTCGGCGATGCAGGCGTTCATGGTGTTGTTCCCGGATTGCCCGCGGTACCAGAGGATGTCCCGGCTCTTGCCTTTGGCGCGCAGCCGCAGTGCCTTGCCGGTGCCGTCCTGCGGCGAATGCGGCGAGGCCACGAACTCGGCGACGGTGGCGGTGGGTTTGCCCTCGGTCGCCTCCGCCCATTTCCAGGCGAAACCGGCCTCGGGCTCGGCGGCCCCGTCGAAGTGCACCGCCTGCCGGTGCCCGAACGCGGCGATCCGGAAGTCGTGATCGGTCCACCAGATCACGTCGACGCCGTTCTTGCGGGCCTGTTCGAGGTGCGCGGAAAAGCTCGCCAGCCCCTCACTGAACGGCCCGTGAATGTGCATCGCCATGCTGACCGGCTGCGCCGGGCCGGCCGTTCCCCAGTCCTCCGTCGGCGCGGTGGAAGGGGGCAGCACGCCCGCGGTGAGCGCGGCGCCGGCGGTGCTCAGCAGGGCACGTCGAGTCAGTGTGGGGTCCACATTCCCTGACGTTCCCGGATGCACACCCCGCCCGCAGCCGTTTCGCTAAAGGTGCTCCACGTGGATGTCCAGCTGACCCGATCGGGGCTCTTCGACGCGGTACCCGAGCGACTTCAGCGCCTCGGTGAGCTTCGCACTCGTTCTCGGCCGCACGCCCGACGTGAGCAGCGCTCGCACGATCCGCCCTTTGGTCGCCTTGTTGAAGTGACTCACCACTTTGCCGCCGTGGAGCACTTTGACGGTGACCGCATTTGTCGGCGTCCACATGCTCGCGTATGCCGACGAGCGCAGATCGAGCACCAACTCGTCCCCGACGAGCGCATCGAGCGGCTCTTTGAGCGCCCTTTTCCAATGCGCCGCCAGTACCCCCACGGCCGGCAGCTTGACCCCGATCGAGCACCGATAGGGCGGAATCCGATCCCGCAGCCCGACCACGCCCCACAGCCCCGAGAAGATCAGCAGCTCGCGCCCCGCCCGGCTCTTCGCCTTGGCGTCGAGGCTGTCGAGGTCGAGCGCGTCGTAGAGCACTCCCGTGTACACCTTGCCGGCCGTCTGCGTGGCCGCGCTCTCGAGCCGCGCATTCCGCTCGACCTCGGCCCCCTGCCCCGCCCCGAGCCCGAGCGTCTCGATCGCCGCCTCCGGCTCGGCCGCGAGCTTCACCAGATCGTCGATGACCGCCCGGCGGGCCTCGGTGAGCGCGGGCACGGACAGCTTGGCGAGATCCACCGCCGCCCCTCGCCTGGGGGCGTCGGCCTTGCCCTCGGAGGGCGGCAGCAGGATGAACACTCGCGGACAGTACCGCCTAGTCGCCCGCCACCACCTCGACGGCCTCCGCGTTCAACCGCTCCACCCGCCCGTCCCCGCACCTGATCTCGAGGATGGGCACACCGCGATCGAGGCCGAGCTCCTTGCGCTCCTCCTCGCTCGGCATCCGGCCGGTGACCACGCAGCCCTTCTCCAGCACGACAGCGCGCCGCTGCGGGGCGGCCCGAACCGTCGCCGGCCGCCCGCGCCGGGTGGCGATGAGCCCCTCTTCCCGCAGGACGGCCAGCGCCCGGCGGACGGTGACCTGACTGACCTCGAACTCCCGCCCGAGCTCGGCCTCCGGCGGCAACCGGCACCCTCCCCGGTACTCGCCGGCGCCGATGCGCGCACGGAGCCGATCGGCGACGGCGCGGTACCGCACACCCTCCGCCCACCTCTCCACGGCGGCGATTCTAGGGCCAGATGGCCCTATGGCCCTCCTGAACTCGGCCGAGCCCAGCGCCGTGACTGCCGGATGCTGACGGGCACGCCGAGTGGGTTGCCGCGTTGACGGTGGTGTCGCTGCCGGGCGAGCGGCCGCTGATGGTCTCAGGCAGTCACGACGGCATGGTCCGGCTCTGGGACCTCACCGCACTCGAGCAGGTGGGGCTGGTCGAGCTGCCGGGGAGGGTAAGCGCGCTGGCGGAGCTCTCGGGTGGGCGGCTCGCTGTCGGGTACGGGGAGCAGGTTGCCGTTGTGCGGCTGTCGTCCGCTCGAACTCGCCACCTTCGGCATCGCGCTCGACAGCAGCGCCGATGAACCGACCGTCATCGGTACCGAGGACGCCAGCGCACATGCGCGACCACTCGCGAGCGAAGAGCGGCACTATCTCCGATATAGCCAAGCAATCCGCGACGTAGACCACCCTCGCCTGTTCGACAACCGGCTTGCGTGGCGCCTGACCGGTGTCGACTGGGACCAGGCCGATGCGCTGCGGTTCGGCACGTCGACGTACTTCGGCATGGTCGACACCGCCGAGGCGCTCGCGCACGAAATGGCCAGCCAACACGTCACAGGCGCGGCCGGGAACATCTCGCCCGCCTCGTGCCCGCTGCGGCAGGATGTCTCGAACTGGCCTGGCAGCACCGACACACGATCCTCGGGAGGAACTGACGTGCGGGTACTGGTCACCGGTGGTCTCGGCTACCTCGGACATGCGGTCACACTCGAACTCCAGTCCGCAGGCCACGAAGTCACCGTCATGACCCGCGGCCGGGCCGACGCCAAACCACGCGCAGGCGCCGAACTGGTCGAGGGCGACATTCGCGACCGCGAGCGTGTTGCCGACATCGTGAAGACCGGGCACTTCGACGGGGTGTGCCACCTGGCGGCGGTGACGCAGGGACGGGAGTCGTTCGCTGACCCGCTGACGTACTGGGACGTCAACACCGGCGGCACGCTCAACCTGTTGCTGGCGCTTGATGCGGTCAAGCACGAACGAGCGCCGATCCGGCTCGTCAACGCCTCGTCGCACGTCGTCTACGGCGCTGAGTACCAAGAGACGTTGACGGAGGATCTCCCTGCGCGGCCAAACAGCCCATACAGCGCGTCCAAAGCAGCGGCCGAGGATCTCGTCCGGGCCTACGCCTCCACGGGCGCCATCGGCGCCATAACCCTGCGGTGCTTCAACCTGGCCGGCGCAGTCGGCGGCCTCGGCGACACCGACACCGCCCGCATCATCCCAAACGTCTTTCGGGCGATCACGGGACAGCTTGACCACCTCACGATCAACGGCCCCGGTTCTGCGGTGCGCGACTTTGTACACGTTCGGGATGCTGCCTCGGCCGTGCTGAGCGCGCTCAACGCTGCGCAGATCGGTGAATGCCGGACATACAACATCGCCAGCGGACAGGGAGTAAGCGTCGCCGAGATCATCAAAGCCGCCGAGGCAGCGAGTGGCCGGGCGGTGCCGGTGCAGCACAACCCGCCGCATCTGGTCCAGCACACGCACCGGTGAGCCGGGGCTCACGTCCCGCCGAGTGTCGAGGCCGACTCCCACAGCTCCGTCAGATCACGCAGCAGCGTCGCGACCACGGTTGCGGTCGCTGGAGTGCCGGCCATGGATCGCCGAGCATTGGTACCGGCCGTGGCGCCAGGCGCGCCTTCTGCGGATACCGCCCGGTGGCCGCCGGTTGTAACAGCCACATCGCGAACCCCGCTGCGCCGCTGGTGCGCAGCCGGCTCGCCGCCGTCCAGTGCCGCGAACCCCGGCTCGTTGAGCGTGGCGGTCGGGCCGTACAAGGCGACGAGCACCGGCGGCACCCTGACCATCAACGCCGAGGGCGATGGCTTCGCGACGCCTCACCACGGCCGTCGCCGCCGGCACGACTCTCCATGTCAGCACTGCCGACGGCGCCGATGAGCGCCGGCGGCTCCGTTGCAACTCGGCACGGCGCGGTAGGCAACCTTTTTGGCCGCGTTTACGTGATAGGTGCATGAGATATCCGCGAATCGCATCTGTGGGCATTTTCGCCACGGTCGCGCTGGTGCTGCTCAGCGGCGGGGGCGCGGCGGCGTCCCCGGCCACCGCGTCGCCGCCGGGTGGGCTGCCGGGCGTCGCCGTGCCGGTCCTGAGCTGGGCCGACTGCGGCGACGGGGTGTACCAGTGCAGCTCCGCCAAGGTGCCGCTGGACTATCATCGGCCGGCTGGGGCGAGCGTGACGCTGCAGTTGCGGCGCTGGGTCGCCGCCGACCCGGCGCACCGGATCGGCACGCTGTTCCTCTACGCCGGTGGGCCCGGGAGCTCCGGGTACGACTGGGTCTCGTCCTTCGCCAGCTCGTCGCCTCAGGAGATCCGCGACAAGTTCGACATCGTCGGGTACGACCCGCGCGGTGTGCAGCGCAGCCAACCGGTGAGCTGCCTCGACGGGGACGACTACGCGGCGCAGTGGGCGCAGGTCTCGACCCGGCCGGTGCCGGGCGCGTTCGGCACCGCGCTGCGGCTGGCCGGGCAGTGGGACGCCGCCTGTCGGGCCAACTCGGCCGCGCTGCTGCCGTTCATCGGTACCGAGGCGCAGGCCCGCGACCTCGACGTGCTGCGGGCTGCGGTCGGCGACCAGAAGCTGACCTACTTCGGCGAGTCGTACGCGACCTATGTCGGCACGGTGTACGCGAACCTGTTCCCGCAGCGGACCCGCGCGCTGATCCTGGACGCGGGCTACGACCCGCAGAAGTACTCAAACGACCCCTACGCCTACGACTACGGCCAGTACGCGGCGACCGAGTCGGCGATGTACCGGTTCCTGGACTGGTGCGCGGCCAACCCGGCCCAGTGTCCGTTCGCGGCCGGCACGCCGGCACCGACCGCCGCCGTCCTGGCCACGAAGATCCACGCCATCCTCGACTCGCTTGACGCGAACCCGGTGCTCGACGCCGACGGCCGGGTCAGCGTGAACGGCGCCACCATGCTGTCGGAGCTGACGTTCCGGCTCAACAGCGGCACCCGGCGCTGGGTGGCGCTGGGCACCGCGCTGCACGACGCGGAGTCCCGCACCGGCCCGCTGATGTACTCGATCGGCGACGGCGACGCGAGCTTCAACGCGGTGAACGTCTCGGTGGAGTGCGCCGACCGGGGCTACCCCCGGGATCTCGGCCAGTTGCGGACCCGGCTGGCCAAGGCGGCGGCGGACTTCCCGCTCACCGCGCCGGGCATGGCCTACGGCCCGCCGGCCTACGACCAGACCCACGCCCCGGCCTGCGTGCAGTGGCCGGCCGCGCGGCTCAGCCGCTACACCGGCCCGTACACCGCGCACGGCTCGGCCCCGATCCTGGTCTTCGGCAACACCGGCGACCCGGACACGCCCTACGCCGACTCGGTCGTGCTGGCCGACACCCTGGAGCAGGGCCACCTGGTCACGTGGCAGGGTGAGGGACACACGGCGCGCCGCAAGAGCGCCTGCACCGAGACCTACATGTACGACTACCTGCTGAACCTGGCGGTGCCGGCCGACGGCACGGTCTGCACCGACGCGCCGATCCCGGCCTGACCCAGGGGGTCCTGCCCGCCCACGCATCGGCGGGCAGGACCCGGCTCAAGACCGCGTATGGTGTCGCGGCGTCAGGCGGTGGTCTGCTGGAACACCCGGATGTAGTCGACCTCCAGTTGGCGGGTCAGGGTGGGGTCGGTCAGGCCCACGTTCCACCGGCGCTGCCAGTTGTTGTCGACCATCATGTGCAGGATCAGCTGCATCGGGCCCTTTTCGATGACCGAGGCGTTGGTGAAGCGGGCGCACTCGACGCCGTCGATGTACCAGGCGATGTGGTCGGGCTCCCAGTCGACGCCCATGCGGACGAAGTCCTTCGAGTAGTCCTTCGACGCGCACTTGCCGTTGTTGTGTTTGCCGCTGTTCGCCGCGAAATTGTCCTCGCGGTTGTTGTAGTGGTACGTCATGTACATCGTGGACGGGTCGTCACCCAATTCTTCCAGGATGTCCAACTCTGTCTTGTAGTTGTACGACGTATCCGTCGGCAGCATCCAGAAGGCGGTGAAGAAGCCCTGGGTCGCCGGGAACTTGAAGCGGGACTCGACGTATCCGTAGGTGAATGCGTACAGATACTTGGTGCCCGCGTTCGCGTTGGGGCGGGCGGTCGAGAGCAGGCCGGCCTTGTAGGTGCAGGCGCCGTTCTGGCAGGCGCTCGTCTTGTACGCCGGGCTCAGCGGGGCGGCGATCAGCTTCGCGGTGCCGCCGGAGACGACGACCTGGCTGGGCTGGTAGTGCTCGCGGCCGTCGTTGAACGTCGAGGTGCAGTCGCCGGTGTTCCAGTCGAAGCACGGGCTGAGCTTCGAGGTGTTCAGGGACGTGCCGTCGAACTCCTCGCTGAAGCTCGTCGTCCACTTCTTGCCCGCGGCCGCGGTGATGGGCGGGGCGCCGGGGCCGGTGTTGGTGTTGCTGCCGCCCTTGGTCGCGGTGGCGCCGGGCTTGCCCGAGGCGGAGGTGGAAGCGGAGGTGGAGGGGCCGGCGCCGAGGCCGGAGAGCCCCTCGGGGTCGGCCGCGGCGGCCCCGGAAGGCGCGCTCGAGGCCCCCAGAGCCGTGTCGATGGAGACCGGCTTGTCCGGCCCGCCACCCATGAAGGCGACAGCGCCGGCGGCGCCGGCCACCACCAGGACGGCGGCGGCCGCGGCGACGATGACCGCCAGCCGGCGGCCGCCACGGCGTGGGGCCGCGGTCGGCATATGATCGCTTTCGCCGTGTTCCGGTTTGTCGAATTCCGCCGGATCAAAACGCATTGCCCGCCCAATCGGTGTCGCGTTGCACGTTCGGATAACGTGCCGGACCAATTGCCGCGGCAACACTAGCACCGCCGGGTGGACACAATCGGACGGTGATCATTAATTCACGATTAGCTTCGCAGCGTACGGGCCGCCCAAAAAGATGGGCGACCCGCGGCTGCTGCACAAGCAATCAAGCGTGGCGGCCGGTCTGGTTGAACGGCATGCCGTGATGGTTCGTCTGGGCCAGACGGCTGTTGAGATTGCCGGCACTGGCGATCTTGTCGTGATACGCCTCGCGGCGGCGGGCCACACAGCCCGTGGGCTTGTCGCTGGCCGACACCAGGTCGGGGTCGAGGTGGGTGTTGAGGCCGTCGCGCAGGAGCATGAGCGCCTCGGCGCGCAGCTGGGAGACCCGCGACTCGGTCACGCCGAGCTCGTGGGCGATCTCCATCATCGGGCGCTCCTGGAAGAAGTACCCCTTCACGACCTTCCCGAGGCGCTCCGGCAGCGCCTCCACGGCGTTGTGCAGGTAGCCGATGCGCTCCCGGTGCAGGATCAGGTCCTCGGGCCCGGCCGCCCGCTCCGGGACCATGTCCTCCGCACTGCCGGCGGCGAAGCCCTGCAGCGACAGCACGGCCGCCCGCTGGACGTCGTCGTCGATGGCCTGCAGCTCGTCGACGCTTACCCCGAGCGCCTCCGCGAGCTCGGCGTTCGTCGGGGTGCGGCCGAGGGCCGCGGTGAGCTCCTGTTGCATCCCGTCGACCTGCCGGGCCCTGGCCCGCACCGACCGGCTCGCCCAGTCCAGCCCGCGCAGCTCGTCCAGGATCGCGCCCCGGATGCGGGTGGTGGCGAAGCTGCCGAACGGAATGCCCCGGCTCGGGTCGAACGCCTTCGCGGCGCCGGCCAGAGCCGCCATCCCGGCCGAGACCAGGTCTTCGCGGCTGACGTGGGCCGGCAGGCGGCCGAGCGTCTGGCGCACCAGATGCCCGACGAGCGGCAGATGCTCGCGGATCAGATCCTCGAGCTCCCGGCCTTCCAACTGGACCTTGAGCGTGGCACCCTCAAGGGTCGTTGTCATCGGTTCCCCCTCGTGTCCGGGTGGACCCCGTGCAGGCGGTCCACCTGCTGACACGAAGAACTTTCGACTACGAAGGGTGCTTACGCCGTCACTTTCGGGTGCATCTCGGTTGCTGAACGGTGAGAGTCCTCAAGGCTCGGCGTGTCGCGTAGCGCGCCGAAGCATTCGAACACCGGTACAGTCCCGACTCGATGAATCTTGTGCCCGCGCCGACCCGCCTGCGCCGCGCCGCCCGCCGTGACTTCGGCTGGGAAACGCTCCGCCCGGGACAGCTCCCGCCGATGCGCGCCCTGCTCAAGCAGCGTGACGTCCTGGTGGTGTTACCCACCGGCGGCGGCAAATCCGCGATCTACCAGGTGCCGGCGACCCTGATCAACGGGCCGGCCATAGTCATCTCACCACTCCTGGCGCTCCAGCAGGACCAGATCGCCGGGCTCAACCGCCGCCGGGCCGGCCAGGCCGTGCGGATCAGCTCCGCCGAGACGCCCGCGCAGCAGCGCAAGGCCCTCGAGGCGCTGCAGGCGGGGACCGCGCGGTTCCTGTTCATCACGCCGGAGCAGCTGGGCAACCCGGAGCGCCTCGCCGAGGTCCGCGCGCTGCGGCCCGGCCTGGTCGCCGTCGACGAGGCGCACTGCGTGTCCGCCTGGGGGTACGACTTCCGGCCGGATTATCTGCAGTTGGGCCATCTGATCCGGGAGCTCGGCCGGCCGCCGATCGTCGCGCTGACGGCCACGGCGTCGCCGCCCGTGCGGGCCGACATCAGCGCCGCGCTCGGCCTGCGCGACCCGTTCGTCCTGGTCGCCGGGCTGGACCGGGCCAATCTGGAGCTCGGTGCCGTGCACTGCACGAGCGAGGAGCAGCGCTGGCAGCGCCTCTTCGCGCAGATACAGCAGGAGCAGAACCCCGGCATCGTGTACTCGCCCACCCGCGCGATCGCCGAGCAGTACGCGCAGCGCCTGGTCGAGAAGGGCATCCCCGCCGTCGCCTTCCACGCGGGACTGGCCGCGGGCGAGCGCAGCCGGCGCTACGAGGACTTCATGGCCGATCGGACCCCGGTCATGGTGGCCACGAGCGCGTTCGGCATGGGCGTCGACAAGCCCAACATCCGCTGGGTCCACCACGTCGCGCTGCCCGACTCCCCCGACAGCTACCTGCAGGAGATCGGGCGCGCCGGGCGCGACGGGTCCCCGGCCCGCACCATCCTGTTCTTCCGGCCCGAGGACGTGGCCCTGCAGCGGTTCTTCGCCACCGGCGCGCCCGACGCCAAGGAGCTCACCCAGCTCGCCGCGGCGCTGCGCGAGGGGCCGACGACCCGCACCGGACTGGCCACCCGCAGCGGGCTGGCGGCCCGGCGGATCACCTCGCTGCTGAGCCTCCTGGAGCAGGTCGGCGCGGTCGAGGTCGGGGCCGGCAACAAGCTGACCGCGCCCCGCTACGCCCCGGCCCCCGCCGAGGCCGCCCGGCTCGCGCTGGCCCAGTTCGAGCGCCACCAGACGCTGCGCCGATCGCGGATCGACATGATGCGGCAGTACGCCGAGAGCGCGAACTGTCGCGGCCGGTCCCTCCTGGCCTACTTCGGTGAGCAGGCCGAGCAGCCGTGCGGACACTGTGACAACTGCGCCAACGGCAGTGTCGTGGTCGATCCGGTGGTGCCGCGCCTCAAGTGGTACCACCGGATCTTGCGCAGGAAGAACACACCGCTCGTGCCCGCACCGGAGATCCGCAAGACGGAGGACCACGACCGGCCCTTCCCGGTGTCGAGCGAGGTGCGGCACACCGCCTGGGGCACCGGCACGGTGATGGCCTACGAGCAGGACCGCGTCGTCGTACTGTTCGAGCAGGTCGGGTACAAGACGCTGAGCGTGCCGATCGTCAAGAAGTCGAAACTCCTCGAACCGGTGTAGGGGGCGTCATGGCGCAGATTCCCGCGGACCTCAATGCCGCGAACGCGAAGACGATCGCGGAGTTCCGCGCGAACGGCCGCAGGCTCGAGGGACGGCCGCTGCTGCTCCTCACGACGAAGGGGCGCCACAGCGGCCGGCATTACACGAACCCGATGATGTACGTCCGCCTCGACGACCGGCTGCTCGTGGTCGCCTCCGCGGCCGGGGCCGAGCGCGACCCCGACTGGCTGCGCAACCTGAGCGCCGACCCGGCCGTCACCGTCGAGATCGACGGGGAGGAGTATCCGGCCACCGCCCGCCCGACGACCGGCTCCGACCGCGACGGGCTGTTCGAGCGCATCGCCGCGCAGTACCCGTTCTTCGCCGACCACCAGGCCGGCATCGAGCGGCGCATCCCCGTCGTCGAGCTGGTCAGGCGGGACTGATCACGCGCTCGGGCTCGACGAACTCGCGCGCCGCGCCGTCCGCCTCGCCCTTGTGCCACCAGGCGTCGGTCTGGAACTCCTCGGGCAGTTCGTCCTCCCAGGGGTCCAGGCCGAGCCGGTCCATCTCGTCGAACCACGCGTCCCGCCGCGACTCGGGCAGGCGGGCCCCGCACCAGGGGCAATACCCGATCACGACCATCGACGTGCCGCCGTCGCGGATCGGCAGGCCGTATTCGTCGAACCGCGGCATGTAGACGACCACCACGTCCGGGTCGTCCCACGGGTCCAGGTCGTCGTCCGGCTCTCGTTCCAGTTGCGCGCGCATTCCGTCGCAGCAGTGTCGTAGCACCGCAGGAGTATGCACCGGCCCCGGGCCCGCGACGAAAACTGGCTGATCAGCTGTCATGTGGGGGATAGTTCGGGCCGCCACCGCCGGGCTACGCTCCCCGCCAGCAGCGCAGACAACGCGTCAGGCCCCTGGCACGTTTCCGGGATTCCGAGCACTCGGCCCCCGCCTAACGTGAATCTCGTAAGGCCGGGCACCACATAGACCTCGCACACCACCCCTGAAAGGGCACACCATGAGCGACTACGAGACCGGCGACACCGGCGACACTGGCCACGACGTGGACTACGGCCAGTACGAGGCCGGCCAGGAGAGCACCCAGCTCGACCAGCTCCACCAGGCCGGCGGCTCCGAGGCCGACGCGCAGTCGCAGTTCGGGGTCTACGAGAACGACCACCACGCGCAGGAGTCGACCGACTTCTCGCAGGGTCACCACGTCGAGTACGACCAGCCGGCCGCCGTGCACTATGAGTCGGACGACTACACCAACTACAGCCACGACGCGTCCGTCGACGACCACGTCTTCGCCGCCGAGGGCAGCGAGTCCTCGCACCAGGCCGAGTTCAACGAGCTCGACGCGCTGGAGCAGAAGTTCGACGCCGCGTTCGCGCAGGGCACCGAGCTGCACACCGAGGGCGGCGGCCAGGCCGAGCTCGGTCAGGCCAGCAACTAGTCACGACCACGCCAGGTCGACACCTGGTTGACACCGGCCGGCGCCTACCTTGGTGGGCGTCGGCCGTTGGCGTTGAGCAGGACCTCGGCGGCCGCCGTCCGGACGTTCAGGACGCTGCGACCCGCGCGGTGCGCGCGGACCAGCCCGGCCGCACGGAGGACCGCGAGATGCTGCGAGACACCACCCGGCGTGAGCCCGGTCCGATCGGCCAGGTCCGTGGTCGAGGCCGGTGCGGCCAGCTCGGTCAGGAGCCGGGCGCGGGCCCGCCCGACGAGTGCGCCGAGCGCGTCGACATCGGGGGCCGGCGTCGACTCCCAGAGCGTCCCGATCCCCCGCGCCGGGTAGGCCAGCTGAGCCTCCACGTCGAAGACCGTCAGCACCGTCGGCCAGACGAACACCGAGGGGATCAGCACCAGGTCGCCGCCGTCGGCCACGTCGGGCGCCGTGCACCAGCGGTGCAGGACCGACAGCGTGCCGTCGGCGAAGGACACGTTGGCGTGCAGGTCGTTGAGCAGGCCGCCCACCCCGTCGGCGGCAAGCGTCCGCGACCGCGCGTGCACGTCGGCCTCCAGCAGCGCCCGGATCCGCGGCCAGTGCGGGGCGAGGGCGACCGCGAAGTACTCCCGCAGCCCCGCGGCCACCGGCGCCGGCAGCAGCGCCAGCTCCTCGTCGAGCTCCGGAAACGGCCCCGGCGGCTTCGGCGTCAGGAAGTCGGGGATGGCGGCCGGAAACGGCGGCACGTCGATCGGCGGTGTCACGTGCCGCAGCCCGGCCGCCCACGGCAGATGGATGGCGTGCGCACCGGGGTCGCGGAGCACGCGCAGGCTCGCGATCGTCTCCCACAGCGGCGACACCGCGAACCGGATGCGCGCGACCGCGGACGCGGACAGACCGATCGACACCACGCTACAAATTTAGCCCTCGCTGAAACGTTGGGACGGTCCCCCGGATGGCGGAAGGATGACCGGCATGACTGACCGCGCCGCCCGTTTCCATGCCCTGCACACCGCCGGCCAACCCCTGGTGCTCGCCAATGCCTGGGACCCCGCCTCCGCCCGCATTATCGCGGCCACCGGCGCACCGGCGCTCGCGACCACCTCCGCCGGCGTGGCCTGGGCCCTCGGCGCACCCGACGGCGACGTCCTCGACCGCGACCGCGCGCTCGAGCACCTGGCCCGCATCGTCCGCGCCGTCCCGGACGAGCTGCCCGTGACCGCCGACATCGAGTCGGGCTTCGGCGCCACCCCGGCCGACGTGGCCGAGACGATCCGCGGCGTGGTCGCGGCCGGCGCCGTCGGCGTCAACATCGAGGACAGCGCCCAGGTCGGGGACGGCGTCGGCCTGCGCGACGTCGCCGACCAGCAGGAGCGGATCGCCGCGGCCCGGGCCGCCGCCCCCGACCTGTACATCAACCTGCGGATCGACACCTACTTCCGCGGGAAGCCGGAGGAGACGGTGGCGCGGGCCGAGGCGTACCTGGCCGCGGGCGCCTCCGGAATCTTCGTGCCCGGGGTCGCCGACGCCGACACGATCGCGTCACTGGCCAAGGCGATCGCCGCGCCGCTCAACGTGCTGGTGCAGCCGGGCACGCCGTCAGTGGCCGAGCTCGCCGCGCTCGGCGTGGCCCGGGTGAGCCTCGGGTCCTGGATCGCCCAGGCCGCCTACGCGGTGGCCCGCCGGGCCGCGACCGAGGCATACACCACGGGCACCTACACGGCCCTCGCCGAGGGCGACGCCTACGACTTCGGGGAGCTCAACTCGCTGCTGTCGTAGTCCGTCCAGCGGCTGAGCGACTCCCACTTCGCCAGTTCGTCCTGCAGCCAGGTGTGGTGGGCGCGGATCGCGTCCACCGCATCGGAGCCCAGGGCCAGGCGCAGCGGCGCGTCGGGCGCGTCGAGCAGCGTCAGAATCGCCTGGGCCGCCTTCGCCGGGTCGCCGGGCTGGCTGCCGTCCATCGACTCGACGGCGGCCCGGGTCGCGGCGGTCGTCTCCGCGTAGGCGGGCAGGCGCGGCGACCGGTGCAGGCCCGCGCCGCCGAACCCGGTGCGGAAGGCACCCGGCTCGATGATGTGCACGCGGATGCCGAGCGCGGCGACCTCGGCGTAGAGGGCCTCGGAGATGGCCTCGAGCGCGAACTTCGCCGCGCAGTACGCCCCGAAGGCCGGCATCGTCAGCTGCCCGCCCATCGACGAGATCTGCACGATCGTGCCCCGGCGCGCCCGGCCGGCCGCGTCCGTGCCGACGGAGCCCGGGTCGCCCGGCTGTCGGGCCCGCATGTGCGGCAGGACGGCGCGGGTCAGCGACACCGCGCCGAAGAACATGACGTCCATGAGGGCCCGCAGGTGCTCGGGCTCGATCTCCTCGACGGCGCCCACCGACCCGTGGCCGGCGTTGTTCACGAGCACGTCGATCGCGCCGAACCGGTCGAGCGTCTGCGCGACCGCGGCGGTGATCGAGGACTCGTCGGTGACGTCGAGGCGGGTCCGGTCGGGGAACTCGGTAAGCCGCTCGGGGTCGCGCGCGGTCGCCATGACCCGGTCGCCCGCGGCCAGGGCGGCCCGGGCCAGCTCCGCCCCGAACCCGGAGGAGCAGCCGGTGATCAGCCAGTTTCGCATGATCCCGAGTCTTGCCCGGGCCGACCGGGCGCGGCCAACACACGCTCCCGGATGCGGTTACAGTCGGAGCCTGTGAGCTCCTCGGCGGGACGACCGGAACTGCGGCAGCTCGTGTACTTCGTGACGGTCGCCGACCACCTGAGCTTCACGACCGCGGCGCGGGAACTGCACCTCGCGCAGCAGTCGCTCTCCCAGCAGATCGCCGCCCTGGAGCGGACCGTCGGCGCCCGGCTGCTCGACCGGGACACCCGCGGCACCCGGCTCACCGAGCCCGGCCGGCTCTTCCTGGCCGAGGCCCGCGCGGTCCTCGACGCCGCCGACCGCGCGGTCGCCGTGGCCCGCCGGGCCGCCGCCGGCGAGGTGGGCCGGCTGCGGCTGGGGTTCCTGGCCTCGGTCGCCAACTACATGCTGCCGATCGTCGTGCGGACCTGCCGCGAGCGCCTGCCCGGCGTCGAGGTCACCACCGCCGACGTGGCCATCGAGCCGCTCGTCGCCGGCCTGCGTGACGGCTCGTTCGACCTGGCGTTCACCCGGCCGCCGCTCGTGCCGGACCTGGCCGTGCGGGCGCTGGCCCGGGAGCCGGTGTGCGCCGTGCTGCCGGCCGGGCACCGCCTGGCCGGGCGGGCCGAGGTTGCGCTGGCCGACCTGGCCGCGGACCCGTGGGTGCTGACCCCGCGCGCATCCTGGCCGCCGTGGCACGAGCAGTATGACCGGGACTTCGCCGCCGCCGGGTTCGCGCCCTCGGTGGTGCAGCGGGCGGGGACGGTACCCAACCTGCTCGGCCTGGTCGCCGCGGGCGTCGGCGTGACCAGGCTGGCCGCCTCGGCCCGCACCCTGCGCGACACGGGCGTCGTGTTCGTCCCGATCGCAGGCGCCGAGGCGCTGACCGTGGCCGCCTGGCACCGCCTCTCCCCCGCCGCGGAACGCCTGGTCGGACTGCTCGCCGACCTGGCCGGAACGACGGATTTCACTACGGCCGGTTAGCTTTTCGGTGCGTTCGGGGGTGGTCCGCCCGCGCGACCGCGGGCGACAATCCACGGGTGACACTGCCCGTGCCGTACAGCGGAAGCCCGATCTACAACGGCCCCGAGGTACAGATCGGCGACGTCCGTGTCGACGGCGTCGCGATCTACACCCCGGTCGGCGTCTGGCCGATCCGCGGCAGCCGCTGGATGATCATCTCCCAGCCGATCCCCATCACGACCACCGCCGGCTGGGGCATCGGCCTGGCCGTCACATGCGCCGTGATCGCTGTCGTGTTCTCGATCTTCACCTGCGGCCTGAGCCTCTTCCTGCTCCTGGGCCTGCTCTTCCTGACCGCCCGCACCACGGCGATGTCCGGCCCGCTCGTCGTCTCGATCCAGTCGGGGCCGTACCACTACATGGCCCAGGAGCTTGTCTACTCGCCCCTCCACGCCGCCCAGGCCATCCAGCGCGTGAACTTCGCCCAGGCCCTCGCCGCCCGGTAGCACCGGCCGCGGACTCAGCGGCCGAAGTCGTGGATTCTCGTGTTGTTCGTGGCGCGGACCGTGCGCAGGTCCCGGGTGATCGCCATGGCCACCATGACCAGGAGGACGGCGGCCAGCTGGGCCACGGCCAGCCAGCGGCCCAAGGGGATCACGGCCAGGACCGCCACGGCGGCGACCAGGCGATACCGCGCACCCGGGACGCCCATGAGGCGCAGGAACCAGGCGTGGCCCAGCAGGAAGACGGCCACGCCGGCGCTCAGGCAGACGGCGCTCGACAGGTGCATCGGCTCCAGGGCGTGCGCGACCGAGAGCTCGACGCCGACAGCCGTGCCCACGATGCCGGCCAGCAGGACGACGTGGGCGTAACCGTAGGCGAAGACGGCCAGGCGGGCCTTGCGGGCGGGGTCCTGGACGGCGTGCAGGGCGTGCTCGGCGCGGGACTCGTCGCCGGAGAAGTAGGTCCAGTACAGGTAGTAGGCGATGGCGAGGCCCAGGATGGCCACGGCCAGGGTGCCGGCGTCCAGTTCGGTGTCGCGGAAGGCCAGGCCGATGGCGACCACCGACTCGCCGATGGCGACGATGACGACAAGGCCGTGGCGCTCGGCGAAGTGCCCGGCGTTGATGGTCCAGACGCCCATCCGCTGCAGGTACGGGGCGATGATGATCACGAGCAGGGCGGCCGACCACAGCCCGACGCGCCAGAAACCGTCGACGAAGCCGCCGATCAGGACGGCGACCGCCGTCACGCCGTTGAGCGGGGCCAGGTTCGTGATGGCCCGGACGATCGAGACGTTGTCGTCGGCGTGCAGGAACAGCACGCTGTGCACGACCGTGACGATCAGGTAGCCGACGCCGAAGGCCCAGCCGTTGCCGTCGAACGCCTCCGGGATGGCCAGCGAGATGACCAAGAAGCCGATCATGCCGGTCAGTAGCAGCGTGCGGCGCAGCGTGCTGCTGGGCGCGACGGCGTTCGTCAGCCAGTTGTAGCCCGCGTACATCCACCAGATCAGCCCGAGCATGAGCGCGACCTGGCCGGTGTGGGCCCAGTCGACGTGATGGACCAGGACCGAGGCGAGCTGGGTCACGGTGAACACGAAGACCAGATCGAAGAAGAGCTCGATCGTCGACACCCTGGGGCCGCGTACCTCGGCAGTCACAAGCGAACACAGTAGCGGTACCCACCGACAAGATTTTTTGTCTTGACAAATCAAATCGTCGGCGAATATGGTTGCCCCATGTTCGAAGTGGGAGTCATCGAGGAGCCGGCGGCGGCCGAGGTCGCGCTCGACCCGGTGCGGGCGCGGCTGTTGGCCCTGCTGGCGCAGCCGCACTCGGCGACGAGCCTGGCGAGCCTGCTGGACCTGCCCCGGCAGAAGGTGAACTACCACCTCAAGACGCTGGAGGCGCACGGCCTGGTCGAGCTCGTCGAGGAGCGGCGCAAGGGCAACATGACCGAGCGGGTGCTGCGGGCGACCGCGGCCTCCTTCGTCATCTCGCCCGTCGCGCTGGCCGCGGTGCAGCCCGACCCGGCCCGCTCCCCCGACCGGCTCTCCGCCCGCTGGCTGCTGGCCCTGGCCGCCCGGCTGGTCAAGGAGACCGGGCAGCTCATCACCGGCGCGGCCAAGGCCGGCAAGCCGGTGGCCACGTTCGCCCTCGACGGCACGGTGCGGTTCGCGTCAGCGGCCGACCGGGCCGCGTTCGCCCAGGAGCTCACCGCGGCCGTCGCCGGGCTGGTGAGTCGTTACCACGACGAGAGCGCCGCCGGCGGCCGCGAGCACCGGGTCATCGTCGCCATTCATCCGAGCATCACGAAGCACCAGAACCCCGACCAGAATCAGGAGTCCTGACATGTCCGAGACCCACGAGTTCGAGCTGACCCACGACATCGACCTGGCCGCGACCCCGGAGCAGGTGTGGGCGGCCATCGCCACCGGACCCGGCATCGACTCCTGGTTTATGGGCCGCAACGAGATCGAGCCACGCGTCGTCGGCGAGACCCGGATGTCGATGCCCGGCTTCGACGCCACCGGCACCGTCACCGCCTACGAGCCCGGCCGGCGCTTCGCCTACCGCAGCCCGGCGGCCGAGGACGGGACGTTCATGGCGTTCGAATACCTCATCGAGGCCCGTGACGGCGGCTCCACCGCGCTGCGGCTGGTACACAGCGGCATCCTCGGTGCGGACTGGGAGTCGGAGTACGACGCGCTCAAGAAGGGCAACCCGCTGTACCTGCGCACGCTCGCGCAGTACCTGGAGCACTTCGACGGCCGCCACGCGGTGCCGGTGGCCGCGTTCGGGCCGCAGCAGGCCGACCAGGACGTAGTCTGGGCCGGCATCGGCCGCGCGCTGCACCTGCGCAAGGACGTTCAGGAGGGCGACGAGGTCCGGCTGACGTTCGACGGGCGCGAGATCCGCGGGGTGGTCGACACCGCGCTGGAGCCCAGCTTCCTCGGGGTACGCACCGACGACGCCCTGCTCCGCTTCGTCGGCCGCAACGGGTTCATCCTCACCGGCCACCACGTCTTCGCCGACATCGACCAGGCCGAGGCCGAGGCCGCGTGGGGCGCCTGGCTCGCCGAGGTGTTCCAGTAATGCGCAGGAGCCCCTGGGTCGGCCTGGCCGTGCTCGCCCTGCCGACCCTGCTGCTCTCGCTCGACGTGAGCGTGCTGTACCTGGCCCTGCCGAAGGTGAGCGCCGACCTGCACGCCGACGCCACCGAGCAGCTGTGGATCCTCGACATCTACTCGTTCATGCTCGCCGGGTTCCTGGTCACCATGGGCGCGCTCGGCGACCGGATCGGCCGGCGCCGGCTGCTGCTCATCGGCGCTGTCGCGTTCGGGGCGGCGTCGGTCGCCGCCGCGTACGCCACCAGCCCGGCGATGCTCATCGCGGCACGCGCGGCTCTGGGTGTCGCCGGGGCGACCCTGATGCCCTCGACGATGGCCCTGATCCGCAACATGTTCCCCGACCCGAAGCAGATGGGCGCCGCGATCGGCGCCTGGTTCGCCTGCTTCATGGGCGGCATGACACTCGGGCCGCTCGTCGGCGGCCTGCTCCTGGAGCACTTCTGGTGGGGCTCGGCGTTCCTGCTCGGCGTACCGTTCATGGTGCTGCTGCTCATCGCCGGCCCGGCCCTGCTCCCCGAGTATCGTCCGGAGCGCCCCGAGCACCCGATCGACCTGCTCAGCGTGGGCCTCTCCCTGGCCGCGATCCTGCCGGTCATCTGGGGCCTGAAGGCCCTGGCCCGCGACGGCGTGCACCCGGCGGCGCTCGCCGCGGTCGCGGCCGGGCTCGTTTTCGGCGCGCTGTTCGTGCGCCGCCAGCGGTCACTGCCCGAGCCGCTGCTGGACCTGCGCCTCTTCGCCAGCCGGGTGTTCAGCACGGCGCTGGGGATCATGCTGCTGGGCGGGGTCGTCATGGCCGGCCTCTCGCTCGTCGCCAGCCTCTACCTCCAGAACGTGGCAGGCCTTTCACCCCTTGCCGCGGGGGTACTGCTCATCCCGCAGAACATCGCGATGATCCTGGGTTCGCTGGCCGCACCGGCGCTGGCCCGGCGCCTCCCGGCGGCCACGGTCACGGCGATGGGCCTCACCGCCTCCGGCGTCGGCCTGGCGGTCGTGGCCCTGGTCGGCCCGCACTCGACGGCGCTGCTGGTGGTCGGCCTGGTCCTGGCCTCGGTCGGCATCTCGTTCCCGATGGCGCTCACGATGAACCTCATGATGGCCGCGGCGCCCCCGGAGAAGGCCGGCTCGGCCGCGTCCATCTCCGAGACCAGCGGCGAGTTCGGGATCGCGGTGGGGATTGCGACACTCGGCAGTCTGGCTTCCCTGGTGTACCGCTCCACGCTCGACCTCCCCGCCGGCGCCCCCGCAAGCGCCCGCAACAGCCTGATCGAGGCCCTCGCGACCGGCCGGCCGGACGTCACCGCCGCCGCCCGCGCCGCCTTCACCACGGGCCTGAACGCAGTCGGCATCGTGGGCGCCGCCATCTTCCTGGGCCTCGCCGTCACCGCCGCCCTGACCCTGCGAACCCGCCCCACACCCACCACCCCGGCCGCAGCCACCCGCCCGGACTCCACGGCCACCAACGCCCTGGAGCCTGCGGCAACCACAACGCCGGACCCCGCCCGACAGACATCCACCACCTGACGCACAGCCAGAGCCACCGCGGGGAGCCGCACCACAGCGGGTCATCGTCAACGCAAAGCGCTCCACAGCCACAACCGCCGGCGCCGCACCGAACGCCACCGCCGCTCAGCAGCCCGGAGCCACCACCACGCCGGGCCACACAGCCACGGCACCGCACAGCCAGACCCGCCCGCCGCACCGGAGCAACCACCGGCCAGCGCGTCAACCGGTAGCCACAGCCGCGCTGCAACTGGCACTACAAGCGGCCACCGCCTGGCGCCCGGCGCCGCCAGAGGCACCACGTGGGAGCGCACTACACGAGCGGCCGTCGTCTTGATGCACGGCGCTCCACAGCACGGCCGCCGCTGCGCTGACCTCGCACCTCGCTTGCGAATTGACCACCGTCTCCTGCACAGACCAACCTTCCCCGACATATTCCCGGTCAGGGTATAAATCCGAAAAGTCCGACAGTCCGGTCACGGAGTGTCGGACTTTTCGGCGAGCAGGGCGGGGCCGGATGGGGCCGGCGGTCGCGGAGAGCGAGCGGGCGAGGCGGCGGCGGTGTTGATCGGCGCCGTTATCGTGCGCCCGTGAAGCGGCGGGGGATGCGGGATGTCGCGGGGGTGTCGGTCAGCACGGTTGCCAATGTGCTCAACAATCCTGGCGTCGTGGCGGTGGCGACGCGAGAGCGGGTCGAGGCGGCCATGGACCGGGTCGGGTTCGTGCGGGGCGCCGCGGCTCGGCAGTTGCGGGGGCTGCCCAGCCGGCTCGTCGGATCGATCACCCTAGATCAGGGCAATCCGTTCCACGCCGAGCTCAACCGGGGCAACGAGGACCATCTCGACGAGGCGGGGTGCATGCTGCTCGCCTGCAGCACCGACCAGCGGGCCGACCGGGAGCTGCGGGCGCTGCAGCTGCTGGAGGAGCACTCACCGCGGGGTCATCATCACGCCGACCGGTGCGAACGGGCAGCGGCTGGCCGCGGTCAGCGCGCGTGGGACGCCGGTGGTGCTGCTCGACGCGCGGCAGGACGGGGCCGACCTGTGCGCGGCGGCGGTCGATAACGGCTGGCCGAGGGCGGCGGCGGGCACCGGCACCGGGAGGCGATGTTCGCGCCGCGGCTCGTGGTCCGGGCCACCACCGCGCCGATAGGGTGAGCCCATGCCGGTTGCCGAGTCGCTGCAGGACCTGCCGTACGCCGCCTACCTGCAGCCGCATCCGGACGGCGAGCCGCTCTCGCACGACGGCAACTACACCGAGGTGCACTTCGACGGGGTCGTGTTCGAGGGTGGCGAGGCGACGAGCGCCAAGTTCATCGAGTCGGCGCTCACCGGGGTCGGCCTGGCCGAGGTCGGCCTGGAGCGGGTCCGGTTCAGCGAGGTGTGGCTGAGCCGCAACCGGTGGGTCGGTGTGCGGCTGGCCGACGCCGAGTGGCTCGACGTGACGGTGCTGGACAGCGCGCTCGCGGGGGTGCAGGCGTACAGCTCGCGGCTGCGCCGGGTCAGGTTCCGCGGCTGCAAGATCGACACGCTGAACCTGCGCGGCGCGACACTGGCCGAGGTGGTGTTCGAGGACTGCGAGCTCAACGAGCTCGACTGCGCCGGGGCCGCGCTGACGAGCGTGACGTTCCCCGGCAGCGCCATCCGCAACGCACGGTTCTCCCAGGTCAAGTGCAAGAAGGTGGACTTCCGGGGGGCCCGCGAGCTGGACGTGGCCGACGGCGCCGACTCGCTGCGGGGCGCGATCATCGACGAGCGGCAGCTCATGGAGCTCGGGCCCGCGCTGGCCGTCGCCCTGGGCATCCAGGTCAGGTGACGAGGCGCGTCAGCTGAGCGTCTCGATCACCTTCGCGATGCGCCGCGTGCGGGTCGCCTCGGTCTTCGCGCCCTCCACCGACAGCACGTGCGCGCGCTGGTTGCTGTACGACAGCGCGTCGAACGCCTTGCGCACCACCGGCTCGGCGTCGAGGGCGGCGGCCAGGTCGGCCGGCACCTCCACGGTCCGCGGCGCCGCGTCGAGCTCCACGTCGACGTCGACCGTGTCGCCGGCCGCGATCCCGGCGCCGGCCCGCACCTCGGCCGAGATCGGGAGCATCGACCGGCCGCCCATGGCGCCGACCGAGCTTCTGTAGCTGTACCCGTTGATGCTCACCGTCACCTTGGGCTTCTTCCCGGCCCCGAGTGCGGTGAGCACCTCGTCCGGCACCGGCAGGCCGGTCGCCGTCTTGCCGTTGAGCTCCAGGACCGCACGGAATCGCATGGTCATCAGCCAAGCAGGCGGAGGGCCTGCCGTACAGGAAAACGTTCGACAGTGCCCTCGAACGACGTCTCGCCCCGGCAGAACCGCTCGAACATCCGCCAGCCCGGGGGCGTGCGCAGGATCGTGTGGAACAGCGCCGGGCGGCGGCTGAACGCAGCCAGCAGCCGCGCGCCCGCGCGCATGGTGGGCACGAGTGTCGCGTTGACGTCGCGCTCGTAGCGCAGCAGGTCGCCGTCGGCCGCCGCCGCACCCGCGAGCGCGCCCGAGCGGGTGGCGAAGCTGATCCCCTCGCGGGTCCACGGCTCCAGCAGACCCGCGGCATCCCCGGCGACGAGGAGGTTGCCTTTGCGCAGCGGGCTTCCGGGGGTACGGCAGCGGGTCAGGTGGCCGGAGTCGTGCACGGGCTCGATGCCCTGCAGCCCGAGCCGCTCGACGAACGCGCGGAGGTACGCCTTGGTCCGCTCCCCCTCGCCGCGGGCCGCGATCACCCCGACCGTCAGCAGGTCGCCCTTCGGGAACACCCACGCGTAGGAGCCGGGCAGCGGACCCCAGTCGATGAGCAGCCGCCCGCGCCACTGCTCCTGGCGGGCCGCGTCGATCGGGAGCTCCACCTCGAGCCCGAGGTCCACCTGGCCGTATTCGACGCCGACCTGCCGCGCCGTGATGCCCGACGAGCCGTCCGCCCCGATCGCGGCCGCGGCCGTGATCTCCTCGCCGTCCGCGAGCCGGATCCGGACTTCGCCGCCGCCCTGCTCCACGGCCTTGGCGGCGGTCGCCTGGCGTACCACCGCGCCCGCTTCTTCGGCCGCCTGCCGCAGCGCGTCGTCGAACTCGGGGCGGCGCACCATCGTCAGCAGCGGCCGGTGCCGGCTCACCCGGGTGAACGGCGAGCGCCCGTCGTGGGTGAACTCGGCCCGCTCGATCCGGTCGTCGGAGGGGATGGCGATCCGGTCCTGGACGGCCGCGATCGAGTGCCCGATCAGCCCGCCGCCGCACGTCTTGTACCGCGGGTGCGTCGCCTTCTCCAGCACCAGGGTCCGCGCACCCCGGCTCGCGGACTCGTACGCCGCCGAGAGCCCGGCCGGCCCGCCGCCGATGATCGCCACGTCCCACTCAGTCACGGCAACAACTTACTGGCTGGGTGAGATTGGCCTCGTGTGACCAAGACATCAGCCGTCAGGGTGACGGATCTGCTTCACTCGGTTTATGTCCGCGATCGACCACCTCATTCATGCGAACGCCCGATACGCCGAGACGTTCCCCGGCCCCCGGCCGCTGCGCCCCAAGCTGCGCCTGACGGTGATCTCGTGCATGGACTCGCGACTTGACCTCTTCGGCGCGCTGGGTCTGGAGATCGGCGACGCTCACCTGATCCGTAACGCGGGTGGCCTGCCGACCGAGGAGGTGCTGCGCTCCCTGGCGATCAGTCAGCGCAAGCTCGGCACCCGTGAGGTCGTGCTGATCCACCACACGGAGTGTGGCATGGAGGGCTTCGACGACCCCGAGTTCCGGGCCGAGCTGGCCGAGACCGGCGTCGCGCCGACCTGGAACGTCCCCGGCTTCACCGACCTGCACGACACGATGCGCCAGTCGCTGCGCACCGTTCGCGAGTGTCAGTGGATTCCGCATCGCGAGGACGTGCGCGGCTTCATCTTCGACGTCGCCACAGCCAAGATCGACGAGGTCGTCTAGCCACGCACCGTGGTTGACCCCTTACCCGATTTTGCGTAGGACGGGGGTTGCGCCGAGGGATCCGGGTTGTCCGGATCGGGTGGGTCATGCGGCACGATCGGACCCATGCGATACGGGGGCAGACTCAACCGCCTCGAATTCACGGCCCTCATCGACCAGCAGGCCGGCCGGGTCCGGGCGAGCGCCACCACGCTGCCGCTCTACGGCCCGGTCGGCTGGTCCGGCCCGTGCCGCCTGGGCCCGTGGGGCTGGGAGAACGACCGGCTGGCGCAGGCGGGCCTGCACTTCGGCGGGCCCGAGGCGTGGATCGAGATCATCACCACCGCCGGTCCGCCGCTGCCCGAGCTGCTCAACCTGCGCCTGTCCGGCTCCGGCGAGCTGCCCGACGACGGGTCCCTCGACGCGACCGAGCGGATCACGATCATCGTGGACGGCACGCCCCGCGAGTGCTCGCTGTGGCCGGACGAGCCCCTCGGCGAGTCGCTCGGCCGCGGCTGGCTGGCCATCCTCGACGAGGTGCCCGGCCTGCTCCTGCGCGGCTCGGGCATCGGCCCGGCCGGCATCGCGCTGGCCCGGACCGGCGACATCGAGCCGCTGCTGACCGGCACCCGGGACCACCTGCTCGCCGGCTACGACGCGTTCGGCGCCGGCTGACGCCCGCGGCCGCGTGTCAGTCGTCCGGTTGACCCCCGGGCCGCGCATTCTCGCGAGCATCGATGCATGCGACCGATCGAAGTACGCGGGCTGCGCAAGCGGTACGGGGCCCACACCGCCGTCGACGGCATCGACCTGGCCGTCGAGCCGGGTGAGGTGTTCGCCCTCCTCGGCCCGAACGGGGCCGGCAAGACCACCACCGTGGAGATCCTGGAGGGGCACCGCCGCCGCGACGGCGGGGAGGTCCGCGTGCTCGGCGAGGACCCGGGCGGGGCCGGGCGGCGCTGGCGGGCCCGCATCGGCGTGGTGCTGCAGACGGCGAACGACGCCGCCGAGCTCACCGTCAGCGAATCGGTGCGGCACTACGCGGGGTACTACCCCGACCGCCGCGACCCCGAGGAGCTCATCGCCGCCGTCGGCCTCGCCGGGAAGGCCGGGGCGCGGGTGCGCACCCTGTCCGGCGGGCAGCGCCGCCGCCTCGACGTGGCGCTGGGCATCGTCGGCCGGCCCGAGCTGGTCTTCCTCGACGAGCCGACCACCGGCTTCGACCCGGAGGCCCGGCGGCAGTTCTGGGACCTGATCCGGGCCCTGGCCGCCGACGGCACCACGATCCTGCTCACCACGCACTACCTCGACGAGGCCGAGGCGCTGGCGGGCCGCCTGGCCGTGCTCGCCGACGGCCGGATCGTCGCCGAGGGCACGCCGCTCACCGTGGGCGGCCGCGACCGCGCGCCGGCCGCCGTGAGCTGGCGGGATGCGGAGGGGTTCCACGAGGTGCACACGGATGAGCCCGACGCCGTCGTCGCCCGGCTGTCCGGCTTCTCCGACCTGCGGGTGATCCGCCCGTCCCTGGAGGACGTCTACCTCGCCCTGATCGGAGAAGGCCGATGACCATGCCGTCGACGCTGCGGGTGGGCACCTCCCGCGGCCTCATCGAGATCCTGCAGACCTTGCGGACCCGCGAGTCCCTGATCTTCACGTTCGCGTTCCCGGCCGTACTGTGCATCCTGCTGGGGTACATCTTCGACACCCCGGTCATGGAGGGCGCCGATACCACCCACTCGCAGGTGTTCGCGGCCGGGATGATCGCCTACGGGGTCCTCTCCACCGCGTTCATCAGCGTCGGCGTGGGCATCGCGGTCGACCGGTCCGACGGCACCCTCCTGCGGCTCCGGGGGACGCCGGCGACGGCTGGGGCGTACTTCCTCGGCAAGATCGTCCTTGTCCTCTTCGCCGCGCTGTTCGAGACCGCCCTGCTCCTGGCCGTCGCCGTGGGGCTGTTTCACCTGCGGTTGCCGAGCGACCCCGGCCGGTGGCTCACGTTCGCCTGGCTCCTGGTGCTGTCGGTGGTCGCCTGTACCCTCCTGGGCATCGCCGCGAGCTCGCTGGCCCGCTCGGCCCGCAGCGCACCGGCCGTGCTCAACCTGCCAGTGCTGATCCTGCAGTTCACGTCCGGCATCTTCGTCCACATCGCCGCGCTGCCGAGCGCGATGGTCAACGTCTCGGCGCTGTTCCCCGTCAAGTGGATGGGCCAGGGATTCCGCTCCGTCTTCCTGCCCGACGCCCTCGCCGCACAGGAGGTGGCCGGAGCATGGGAGCCCGGGAGGACCGCTCTGGTGCTCGGAGCCTGGTGCCTGATCGGCCTGGCCCTGAGCCTGGCGACGTTCCGCTGGACGGATCGCCGCTGAGCCGCCGGCTGTGGGACGTGTTCTACGTCCTGGCCGTCGCCGCCGTGGTCGCGTTCCTGCTGCTCGACCACGGCCCCGGCGGCTGGCATCCCTGGGTCTCGGCGGTACTGCTCGTGCTGTGCCTCGGGTGGGGCCTGTCCAGGAGCGGGCCGTCCTGGCTCTTCGTCCTCGTGGTGGGCGGGCTCCAGCTGGCCGCCGTCTGGATCGACCACACCGCCGCGTTCGCCCTGTTCGCCTGGGGGCCGATGATCTTCCAGGCCCTCCCGCTGCGCCCCGCCCTCGCCGTCGTCGCCGCCCTCGACCTGCTCCCGGTGCCGATGGCGCTGATCCGGGACGGCACCACCCAGAAGGTCCACGGCCTGCTGCCGCTGACCGTGCTCGGCCTGGCGTTCGCCGCGCTCATCGGCACGTACGTCTCCCGCCTGCACAACAGCCGCCTCGAGATCGCCCGCCTCTCCCGGGAGGCCGGCGTGGCCACGGAGCGGGCCCGGCTGGCGGCGGAGATCCACGACACGCTGGCCCAGGGCTTCACCAGCATCATCACGCTCGCCCAGGCCGACTCCCTGCCCGCCGGCCACCGCCTCGACCTGGTGGCCCGCACGGCCCGGGACAACCTCGCGGAGGCCCGCGCCCTGGTCGCCGCCCTCGCCCCGGCCGACCTGCACGACGCCGGCCTGGGGCCGGCCCTGCGCCGCCAGATGGACCGCTTCGCCGCCGACACGGGCGTGCGAACCGCACTGCACCTGTCCGACGGCACCGAGCGCGTCCCGACCGCGCTGCAGGTGGTGCTCCTGCGGGCCGCGCAGGAGGCGCTCGCCAACGCCCGCCGGCACGCCGCGGCAGCGTCCGTGGAGCTGCGGCTGCGGACCACCGGCACCGAGGTCGTCCTCACCGTCACCGACGACGGCACCGGCATCGGCCCGGCCCCGTTCGGCTTCGGCCTGGCCGGCATGCGCTCCCGGGCCGAGCAGGTCGGCGGCTCCTGTACGGTCACCGGCTCGCCCGGCCGCGGCACGACGGTGACAGTGACGCTGCCCCTCCCCGGAGGAGTCTCATGATCAGTGTGCTGCTCGCCGACGACCACCCCGTGGTCCGCGACGGCCTGCGGGGCATGCTGCTGGCCGAGCCGGACCTGACGGTGGTCGGCGAGGCGGGCTCGGGCGACGAGGCGGTGGTGGCCGCGGCCGCACTGCGCCCCGACGTGATCCTGATGGACCTCCGGATGCCGGGCCTGGACGGCGCCGGCGCCACCGCCCGGATCCTGGCCACGCAGCCGTCGACCCGGATCGTGGTGCTGACCACGTACGAGACGGACGCCGACATCCTGCGCGCGGTCGAGGCCGGGGCGAGCGGCTACCTGCTCAAGGACGCCACCCGGGCCGAGCTGGCGTCGGCGGTCCGCGCGGCCGCCGGCGGCGAGACGGTCCTGGCCCCGAGCGTCGCCGACCGCCTGGCCCGCGAAGCGCGCCGCCGCGCCACTCCCCCGATCCTGTCGGCCCGGGAGGTGGAGGTGCTGGCCCTGGTGGCGCGGGGCCTGACGAACGCCGACATCGGCCGGGCCCTGCACATCTCCGAGGCCACCGTGAAGACCCACCTGTTGCGCACGTTCACCAAGCTCGACGTCGGCGACCGCACCGCCGCCGTCACCACCGCGATGTCGCTCGGCCTGCTGTAGCGCCGCGGTGGCCGGGGCCCGGCCGGTGGGCTCTGGTCAGCGGGGGCTGGGGGCCAGGGCGGAGGCGGGCAGGGACAGCCGGAACGAGGTGGCGTCGAGGCGGAGGTCGCCGCCGCACAGGTTGGCCACGGCCTCGGCCACCTGCAGGTCCGGGGTCGGGCGCGGGGTGTTGTCGCTCGGGCGGCGCTGCGCGGCGGTGGTCAGCTCGCCGGCCGGGACGAAGCGGGCCTCCAGGCAGAGCGCGGGGTCGCGGCGCAGGGCGATCTCCACGTGGGCGTGGGGTGGGGCGGCGATCGTGAGCCACAGGACGAGCTGGCCGACCAGGTGGCGGCAGATCATCTCGTCGACGGCCACGCGGGCCGTGTCGGGGACGTCGGCGTGGACGCTCACGGCGCCGGCCACGGCCACGCGGCGGGCCAGGTCCACGGCGTCGCGGACCACGGCGACCAGGTCGGTCGCGCCCTCGCGGGGCGGGGGTGCGCCGGTGGCGGCCAGGGGGAGCACGACACTGTCGACGTACCGCTCCAGGCGCACCGCGTTGCGGTCGATGGCGTCGAGGCAGGCGGCGCCGTCGGCGAGACCGTTCGCGGGCAGGTCGTCGCGGAGCAGCCGGGTGTACGCCTTGATCGACGTCAACGGCGTGTGCAGTTCGTGGCGCATGCGGGCCGCCGGGTCCTCACCTGTCGCGAACACGTCCAGCCCCCTTCGCACACACCAGATCCAGACTCTTCGTCAAACCGGGAACGGCGCCGCCAAGGTGCGAACCGTCACCCGTTCGCGTTGACAGGCAACCAAATGGCTGCCTAATATAGGCAACCGAAAGGCTGCATATCTGGAGGGCGTGTTGCGCGACGACGACGTGTTCCGGGCCCTGGCCGACGGCAGCCGGCGCACCCTGCTCGACCGGCTCGACGCGGCCGGCGGGCAGACGCTGCGCGAACTGTGCGCGGGACTGGGGATGACCCGGCAGTCGGTCAGCAAGCACCTCGCGGTGCTCGAGGAGGCCGGGCTGGTGACCTCCGTCCGGCGCGGCCGGGAGAAGCTGCACTACCTCAACGCCGCCCCGGTCAGCGACATCGCCGAGCGGTGGATCAACCGCTACCACCGGCGGCGGGTCGACGCGCTCGCCGACCTGAAGAAGGCCCTGGAGGGGACACCGATGAGCAGGCCCGAGTTCGTCTACACCACCTACATCCGCACCACGCCCGAGCAGCTGTGGAAGGCGCTGACCGAGCCCGCGTTCACCCGGCAGTACTGGGGCGTCACCTTCGACACCGACTGGCGGCCCGGCTCGACCATGACGTGGCGGGTGGACAAGAACGGCACCGAGCTCGCCGATCCGGAGCAGGTGGTCCTGGCGGCCGAGCCCTACACGCGGCTCTCGTTCACTTGGCACACCATGTCCGAGGAGTGGGCGAAGGCGTTCGACATCGACCTCGACTACGTCGCGAAGGTCGCGCACGAGCCGCGTTCCAAGGCGACGTTCGAGATCGAGCAGCAGGGCGAGCACTGCAAGCTGACGGTGGTGCACGACGGCTTCGACGCGGACAGCCTGGTGCTGCCGAGCCTCGGCGACGGCTGGCCCCAGGTCATCGCCAGCCTGAAGTCGCTGCTGGAGACCGGCCGGCCGCTCTAGGGCAGCACGACCACGCTGGTGCCGGAGCCGATCGCGGAGAGCAGGACCTTCTGGGCGGCCGGCGGCATCCGGACGCAGCCGTTGGACTTGCGGTAGCCGAACTCGTTGCGGTACCAGGCGTGGATGCCGGTGTGCGCGTCGGCCAGCCCGCTCGCGACGGCGTTCTTGTCGTCCGGCACGGCGCCGAGGGCGAGCACGTCCAGGCCCGCGTACACCTTGCTCGGCAGCGACGAGCGCCCGAGCACGAACGTGCGGCCCAGCGGCGTCTCGGTCGCCGGCGCGCCGACGGTGACGGTCCACGTCTGCTGGGCCTGCCCCTCGTGGACCCAGGTCAGCGTGAACGCGGCCCGGCGCACGATGATCTGGTCGTGCAACGGGGTGACGGTGTAGTTGCCCGGCGGCAGCCAGCCGATGCTGCGGTTCATCGACGGCAGCAGTACCGCGACCCACCCGCTCTGCCGCGCGACCACCGGCATGACCAGGTCGACGCCGCTGATCTGCGGGGTCAGGTACGCCCGGGCCGCCCCGCCCACCGCGTCGTACACGGGGCTCTTCGCCTGCAGCTGCAGCCCCTCGGTCAGCGGTGTCGTCGACGCCTGGTCGGGGTCGGCCGGGAACCCGGTCGCCGCCTGCGTGTAGGTGATCGTGGTGAGCCCCGCGGCGGCCGGGGCCGCGGGCGGGGTGGTCGCCGGCTCCGCGGCCGGGGACGGCCCGCCGACGAGTGTGGTCGGGTCGGGCGCGGCCGGGGTGGTCGCGGTGACGCTCGGCGCGTGCTTCGACGAGCACCCGGCGAGCGGGGCGGCGAGGGTGACCGCGAGCGCGGCGAGGACGGCGGCGCGGCGGGCGAGCATGAGGACCAACTTAGCCGGTCCCGGTGGCGGCCGTGTCGGCCAACCGGTCCATGCCGGTGCGGGCGGCGGCCCCGCGGACGCGGCCGCCGCCCGGTGCCGTTACAGGTCGCGGTCGTTCACGATGTGCATGGCGGCCTCCTCGGCCGACGCCGCGCCGCCGTCGATGCCGACGTCCGAGCCGACCTCGTCCTTCTCGTCGTCCTCGCCGTAGCCCTCGTCGGGCGCGACGAGTCGGCCGGCCCGGCGGTCGCCGACCTCGCCCTCGTCGAAGAACTCGCCGGACTCGGTGGTGCGGCCGTAGTCGTCATCGTCGAGCTGATCGAGCGTGTCGGGCTCCTCCTGGCGCAGCCGCAGGTCGAGCGACTCGCCCTGCTCGGCCTCGGCCTGCGTCACCCCGAACGCGGTGACCCCACGCGGCTTCTCCGGCGGCGAGTACCCCTCGTCGAGGGAGTCGTCGAGCCCGCGGTCGGACAGCGTGTCCTCCGCGGACAGCTGGCCCTCGTCGTCCGGGTCCGGGTCCCAGCTGTCGGTCTGCTGCGTCATGTCGGTTTTCCCCTCGAAGCTCAGGAGGCTCGCTTACCCAGGAACTGAGCCTAGATCACCGCCTGCCGCAGCCTTCTAGATCTTGCCTTCGGCCGCCGTGAGCTTGGCCTTGATCGACTCGGGCGTGACCGGTTTGCCGGCCGCCGCGTCGGCGAACAGCTCCGCCATCGCCGTGCCGACGAGCGTCTCGAACCGGCTTTCCTCCGGCACCTGCGGCAGCGGGGCCGCGGTGGAGTTGAGCACCTGGTACAGCACCTCCTGCTCCGGTGTGCGGAAGGCCGCGTCGGAGTACGCCGAGCGCACCGACGGCAGCGAACCGTACGCCTTGTTCAGGACGATCTGCTCCTTGTCGCTGGTCATGAACTCGACGAAGTCAAGCGCCCCGTCCAGGTTGCGGGTGTGCTTGTAGACGGCCATGTTGATGCCGGCGACCATGCTGTTGATCCGCACGCCGCCGCCGGTGATCGGGTCGGCCAGGAACGGCATTGGGGCGACGCCGTACTCGTCGGGGCTCATCCCGGCCTGCTGCAGCGAGGGCCCGGCCGCCTGCCACAGCAGCATCGCCGCCTTGCGCCCGGCGAAGTCGGCCCGCGACTCGTTCTTGGCGTAGCCCGCACTGGCGGGGTTGGCGATGTGGTCGTCGGCCATCAGCCCGACGTAGCGCTTGATGGCGGCGATGTTCGCGGTGGTGTCGAAGCTGGCGGTACCGTCGGCGGCGAACCACTGCCCGCGGTACTGCCGGCCGAAGGTGAAGGCGTGGTGCGCGTTCTCCGCCGGGTTGCCGCCCTCCAGCGCCAGGCCCCACTGCCCCTTGGCCGGTTTGGTGAGGCGCTTGCCGTCGGCGACGAGCTCGTCCCACGTCCTCGGTGGCGTCGCGATGCCCGCCTCCGCGAACATGCGCTTGTTGTAGTACAGGGCGTACGACAGCGAGTACAGCGGCACGGCCGACGGCGGCGTGCCGGGCGCTCCGGCGGCGGCGAGGGCGTTGGGCACGAACCGGTCGCGCCCGCCGACCCGGTCGAGCGTCCGGCCGTCGAACGGGACGAACGCGCCTGTCGCCTGGAGCGAGGCCGACCACGTGTTGCCGATGTTGACCACGTCCGGCCCGCTGTCGTCGCGGGTCGCGGCCATGAGCCGGTCGAGCAGGTCGGACCAGGGCACGACCTCGAGCTTCACGTGGATGCCGTGGGTCTGCTCGAACTCGTCGAGCTGCGGCTGGAGCGTGGCCCGGTCGAAGTCCGCGCTCGGCCCCTGGTTGCTGGCCCAGTACACGAGCGTCTTCGGGCCCTCGGGCGCGTTGTCGCAGCCGGCGATCGACCCGGCCAGGAGCGTCGATGCGGCAAGCATGGCGATGACTCGGCGCATCGGCACGTCTTTTCTATCGGGACTTAATTAATGTCGCCATTAAAGGGGCGCTCAGAATGCCGAGTCAAGGGCCGCCCCCTAAAGTTGCCAGCACGCACACGGCGACAATCAGGCGACACAGGCCTCATCGGTGCAAATGCAGTCGGCCGGTGCGGCTTCGGGGAGAAGCGGTGCAGGTCGAGCGCGCAAGTCATCGAGGGGTGCGACTGCGTAACCGCTCCGCACTGCTCACCCGGCTGTTCCTGGAAGGCCCTCTCACGCGTCAGGAACTATCGCGGCGGACGGGCCTGAGCCAGCCTGCGGTGAGCAACGTCGTGAACGACCTCATCGATGACGGGATCGTCGCCGAGGCCGGGGCGCTGGAGTCCGAGGGCGGGCGCCCGAGCACCATCCTGCGCGTGGCCCCGTCCTACGGTGCGGTCGCGGGCGTCGACGTGGGCGAGACCGGGGTGCGGGTCGAGCTGTTCGACCTGGGCCTGGAGCGCCTGGCCCAGTCCTGCGCGCCGCTCACTGCGGGCGCCTCACCCGCGGACGTCGCCGACTCCGTGCTGGCCGGGCTGCGCACGGTCGCCACCGGCCACCGGGTCCTGGGCGCGGGCGTCGGCGTGGCCGGCATCGTGCAGCAGCGCCCGGAGGGTGCCCTCGTCCACGCGCAGACGCTGGGCTGGGAGAGCGTGCCGCTGGAGTCGCTGCTGCGCCGCGGTACCGACATCCCGCTGCATCTGGACAACGGCGCGAAGACCCTGGGCCAGGCCGAGATGTGGTTCGGCGCCGGCCGGGGCCGCCGGCACGCGGTATTCGCCCTGATCGGCTCCGGGGTGGGCGCCGCGGTGGTGACGAACGGCGCGACGTACCGCGGCACCTCCTCCAGCGCCGGCGAGTGGGGCCACACCACGCTGATGTACGGCGGCCGCCGCTGCCGCTGCGGTGCGTCGGGCTGCCTGGAGGCGTACGTGGGCGCCGCCGCGATCCTGGACCGGGCCGGCTCCTCCGGCGCCGGCGACGAGGAGACCCGGCTGGCCGCGCTGGTGGCCGCGGCCTCGGCGGGCGACCCGGCCGCCCGCTCGATCCTTGACGAGACGGCGGACTACCTGGGCGCGGGCGTGGCCGACCTGATCAACCTGTTCAACCCCGAGCTGGTCGTCCTGGGCGGCTGGGCCGGCGTCGCCCTGGCCGGGCTACTGCCCCGGGTCCGCGCGTCGGCCGCCCGGCACGCCCTGCGCCAGCCGTTCGCCCAGGCCCGGATCGAGCTCGGGCGGCTGGGCCTGGACGCGGTCGCACTGGGCGCCGCCACGCTCCCGATGGCCCACCTCCTGACCACCGGCGGCCGCCGCCAGTAGCCGGCGTCCGCGGACTCAGCGGCTGTGGGAGCGGAAGGCCACCGGGTCGAAGCGGCCGTGCAGGCGCGGGTCCAGCCAGTGGAGGGACTCGCGGCGGAAGACGTCCGGGTCCAGGGCGCCCGCGCCGTCGGGGATGGCGCCGGCCAGGTCGGCCTCCAGATCGTGGAGGTTCGTGCGGTGGACCAGCTCGGGGTCGGCGGGCCAGGAGCCAAAAACGACGAGGGCGGGCACCTCGCGGCGCTCCAGGGCCTGCAGCGTCAGCGCGGTGTGGTTCAGCGTGCCCAGGCCGGGGCGGGCCACGACGATGACCGTCGCACGCAGCGCGGCCGCCAGGTCCAGGATCGTCCAGCCGCCCTCACCCAGCGGGACCAGCAGGCCGCCCGCGCCTTCGATGAGGGTGATGTCGTACTCCTCACCGATCGACCGGATCGCCAGCTGGGCCATCACCGCGGTCAACGGGTCCTCCCCCGCGACCCGGGCGGCGGCGACCGGGCCCAGGGCGTCAGGAAACTCCGACAGGGTGCGGGTGAGTGCCGGTTCGGCCAGGCGGGCGACGGTCACCGCGTCCGGCTCGTCGCCCTCGGCGGTGCCGGTCTGGGCCGGCTTCACGACCGCGACGCTCTGGCCGGCGGCGGTGGCCGCGGCGGCGATGGCGGCGGTGGTGATGGTCTTGCCCACGCCGGTGTCGGTGCCGGTGATGACGATCGGGCCGGCCAGCGGGCCCGCGAGCTCCTCGCTGAAGCCGAAGCCGAGTTCGTGGCCGAGCCCGGGGCCACGACCGGGATCGAGGCCGGGGTCACGGTCGGCGTCGAGGCCGAACAGGGAGTCCTGCGACTCACTCACGGGCGTTCCTTCAGGATGACGTCGAGGGCCTCGTCGAACGCGTCGGCGGGGATGCCGACGTTGACGGTCAGGCGCAGGCGGGAGCGTCCGTCCGGTGTGGACGGTGGGCGGAAGCAGCCTACCGCCACGCCCCGGTCGCGGCACGCCGTCGCCCACGCCAGGGCCTCGTCGGGGCCGGGGGCGGCGACCGAGATGACGCCACCGGCCGGCGTGGAGACCTCCAGGCCCTCGCCGCGCAGGCGGTCGACGGCCCGGGCGGCGCGCGCGTGCAGGCCGGCCCGCAGGTCGTCGCCCTCGGCCAGCAGGCGCAGGGCGGCCAGGGCGCCGGCGGCCACGGCGGGCGGGAGGGCGGTGTCGAAGATGAAGGTGCGGCCGGTGTCGACGAGCTGGCGGTGCAGCTGCTCCGGGCCGGCGATCACGCCGCCGGCGGCGCCCAGGGACTTCGACAGCGTCGCGGTCACCACCAGGCCCGGCGCCCCGGCCAGGCCCGCCGCGGCCGCTCCGCCGGCGCCGCGCGGGCCCAGGACGCCGAGGGCGTGGGCGTCGTCGACGAGCATCAGGGCGCCGTGGGACCGGGCGATCTCGTAGAGCTCGGGCAGCGGGGCCAGGTCGCCGTCCACGGAGAAGATGCTCTCGGTGACGACGAGCGCCGGGCGGCCGGGGTGGGCGGCGAGGATCGCCGCGACCGCAGCCGGGTCGGCGTGCGGGGCCACGACCGTTTCGACGCCCTCGCGGCCGGCGCCCCGCGCGAGGCGGCAGGCGTCGACGATCGAGGCGTGGTTGTGGGCGTCCGAGACGATCAGCGCGCCCGGGCGGGCCAGGGCGCGGACGGCGCCGAGGTTGGCGAGGTAGCCGGAGGAGTACACGAGCGACGCGGCGCAGCCGAGCAGTCCGGCCAGGCTCTCCTCGAGCTCGCGGTGCACGTCGGTGGAGCCGCGGACCAGGCGGGAGCCGGTCGCGCCGAGGCCGTAGGTGTGCAGGGCCGCGGCGGCGGCGGCCAGGACGGCGGGGTGGCGGGACAGGCCCAGGTAGTCGTTGCCCGCCAGGTCCGCCGACACGCTGTCGCGCGGATGTGTCTCGCGGCGCAGACCCGCGGCCAGCCGGGCGGCGGCCTCGTCGTCGAGGGCCTCCAACCACTCCACGATCGGCTCTCCCTCGGCGAACTTGTAGGACATCTACCACGCTGATTGTGCGACATATACAACTTAACCGAGCCGTCCCGGGAGCGGACAGGCGACCCGAACGCTTTGTAAGGTACGAGCATGCTTGATGCTGCCAAGGCCGTCCTGGACACCGGCAAGGGGCTCGACCTCGACGGCGTCCTCGCGGTGCTGACGTGTACCGATGAGGAGCTGCCCGAGTACCTGGCCATCGCGCACGACGTGCGGATGCGCTGGTGCGGCCCGGAGGTCGAGGTCGAGGGCATCGTGTCGCTCAAGACCGGCGGCTGCCCCGAGGACTGCCACTTCTGCTCGCAGTCCGGGCTGTTCGCCTCGCCCGTGCGGGCCGTGTGGCTCGACATCCCCTCGCTCGTCGAGGCGGCGCGGCAGACGGCGGCGACCGGGGCGACCGAGTTCTGCATCGTGGCCGCGGTGCGCGGGCCCGACGAGCGGCTGATGACGCAGCTCGCCGACGGGGTCGCGGCGATCCGGGCGGCCGTCGACATCAACATCGCCGCCTCGCTCGGCATGCTGTCCCAGGCCCAGGTGGACCGGCTGGCCGAGCTGGGCATCCACCGGTACAACCACAATCTGGAAACGGCGCGGTCGTACTTCCCGCAGGTCGTCAGCACCCACACGTGGGAGGAGCGCTGGGACACCCTGCGGATGGTCCACGCCGCCGGCATGGAGGTGTGCTGCGGGGGCATCCTCGGGCTCGGGGAGAGCGTGGAGCAGCGGGCCGAGTTCGCCATCCAGCTCCAGGAGCTCGACCCGCACGAGGTGCCGCTCAACTTCCTGAACCCGCGGCCGGGCACGCCCCTGGCCGAGCAGCCGGTCCTGGACCCCAAGGACGCGCTGCGCGCGGTCGCGGCGTTCCGGCTGGCGCTGCCGCGCACGCTGCTGCGCTACGCGGGCGGCCGGGAGATCACCCTCGGCGACCTCGGCACCCGCGACGGCCTGCTGGGCGGGGTGAACGCGGTGATCGTCGGCAACTACCTGACGACGCTCGGCCGCTCCCCGGCGCAGGACCTGGCGCTGCTCGACGAGCTGTCGATGCCGGTCAAGGCGCTGTCGGCGACGCTGTGACGGCGCCGATGTTCTGCGATCGCTGCGGGGAGCCGTTCACCGGCGGCTCCCACGCGGCGTGCTCGGCGGCCCGGGAGCTGGAGCCGCCGCGGTACTGCACGCACTGCCGCCGCCGGATGAAGGTGCAGGTGCTGCCGGGGGGCTGGTCGGCCCAGTGCGTCGAGCACGGGGTGCTCACCCGGTAGGGCCGCCCCACTCCGTCGCCGCGGCGGCCGCCCGTTCGAGGGTCCGGGGGTGCACGCGGGCGAGGGAGGCGGCGAGCCGTCCACGCACTTGCAGTACAGCCGCCGCCTTTCTGGATTGCTGCAGCACCCGCAGGATCCTCGGCTTCCTGATCCGGCTGTACTCGCCGAGCGCCGCCGGCACCGCCAGCTCCGCGAGCACCGTCTGCAGGGTGGCCACGTCCTCGAGCGCGAGGGAGGCGCCCTGGGCGAGGTGGTGGGGCATGGCGTGGGCCGCGTCGCCGACGAGCGCGAACCCGCCCGCCCCGGCCACCACCCCGAACGTCTCCGGCAGCGGCGTGACCTCCCCGACCGGCTCCTGCACCAGGTCGTCGGCCTCGGTCGCGGCCAGCAGCTGGGCGATCGGGGCGGGCCAGCCGGCGAACCAGCGGCGCAGCAGGGCCAGCTGGCCGGCGGGCGGCTCGGGGCGCAGGGCGCCGGGCACTGTCGCCACCCAGTACATGCCGCCGCGGGTGGAGCCGCCGGCCGAGCCCCGCTCGCCGAGGGACGCGTAGGCGAAGCGCTGGCCGTTGCCGAGGACCTCGCCGTGGAGTTCGGTGCCGGCCGGGATCTCGGGCGCGCGGTACCACGGGATGACCGCCCGCCAGGCCGCGAACCCGCCGCTGGCGAAGGTGCTGGCGGCGGCGAGCCGGCGGCGCACCGCGCTGTCCGGGCCGTCCGCGGCGACGACGAGGTCGGCCTCGAACGTCACCCGGCCGTCGCCGACCGCGGGCCGGTCCCGGCGCACCCGGGCGCTCTGCACGGCGATCCCGCCGCGCACGTCGACCTGCTCGCCGAGGGCGGCGATGAACGCGTCGTGCAGGTCCTCGCGGTGCACGACCACCGGCGGCGACCCGATCTCGCCGGTGAGGTCGACGGCTCCCGGCTGGACCAGCCAGGTCCCGTCCGGGCGGCGGATGCCCGCCGCCGGCACCGGCGTGGAGATCCCTTCGAGCCCGCCGGCCAGGCCCAGGGCCCGCAGCGCGCGGACCCCGTTGGGCCAGAGCACCAGCGCGGCCCGGCCCGGCCGGAGCCGGTCGTCGCGTTCAAGGAGGGTGACCTTCCAGCCCGAGCGGGCCAGGGCGCCGGCGGCGGCGAGCCCGCCGATCCCGGCGCCGACCACGACGGCGGACCGCATCAGCCCTGCTTTTCCTTCGCTTCCTCGGCCGCCGCGTCCTCTTCTGCTCCGGGCTCCTCCGGCTCGGCCGCTTCCGCGGCCGGCTCCGGCACCTCCGCCACGTCCGGCACCTCCGCCGCGTCCGGCGTCGCGTCGGCCGCCGGGAGCGCCTTGGGCTCCTCGGCCGCCTCCAGCGCCGGGACCGCGTCGGGGCTCACCCGGGTGATCTTGCCGTCCTCGTCGTAGGTCACCCGCTCCTGCGGGCCGCGCACGCGCAGGAAGTAGATGAGTGCGCCCGCGAAGACGATTATCGACGTCCAGTTGTTCAGGCGCAGGCCCAGGAAGTGCTGGGCGTCGTCGATGCGCAGCGCCTCGATCCAGAAGCGGCCGATCGTGTAGAGCATCACGTAGACCGCGAAGGCCCGGCCGCGGCCGAAGCGGTACTTGCGGTCGAGCAGCCAGACGGCGACGGCCACACCGAGGCACCACAGCGACTCGTACAGGAACGTGGGGTGGAAGATGCCGAGCACGATCGGCTGGCCACCGGCCTCGAGGGCGCGGCCGCTCGCGGTGTCCCAGTTGTAGACCTTCAGGCCCCACGGCAGGGTCGTCTCCTTGCCGTACAGCTCATTGTTGAACCAGTTGCCCCAGCGCCCGATGGCCTGGGCGACCGGCAGCGCCACGGCGAGCGTGTCGGCGGCCATCGCGAACGGCAGGTTCATCCGGCGGCAGGCGATGTACGCCCCGAGCGCACCGGCCGCGACCCCGCCCCAGATACCGAGGCCGCCCTCCCAGATCTTGAACGCCTTGAGGATCGAGCCGTTCTCTCCGAAGTACGCGTCCGGCGACGTGATCACGTGATACAGCCGGGCGCCGACGATACCGAACGGGACCGCCCAGATCGCCACGTCGAGAATCACCCACGGCGGGGCGCCCCGGGCCCGCAGGCGGCGGTCGGCGATGTAGCAGGCGGCGACGATGCCCAGGACGATGCACAGGGCGTAGGCGCGCAGCGGGATCGGTCCGAGGTCCCAGACGCCCTGGGTCGGGCTCGGGATCTCGGCCAGCAGAGCCGGGACAGCATTCACGGGTGCACACGCTACCGCACCCCTGTTTGATGTTTGGAGATCACCATTCGTAAGGGTCTCGCAACGGTACGGGGCGGCGCATACAGTCGGGTCATGAGCTCCTCAGCGTTGAGTAACGGCAGCCAGGTGACCTCCGCGGTCGCCGCGATCATCGAGGACGCGGCCGGCCGCGTCCTGCTGTGCCGCCAGGCCGGCGGTCACCGATTGTGGGGTCTCCCGGGCGGGCGGGTCCGGGCGGCGGAAAGCCCCGTGCACGCGGTCATCCGCGACATCCGCGAAGAGACAGGTCTCGAGACCGAGATTCTCGAACTCATCGGTTTGTATCAGCTGACCGGCGACGGCTGCGGCGCGTCCACGCCCGACCTGTTCGTGCACGTCTTCCGCGGCCGCATCGACGGCGACGGCGGCCCGGCCCTCAACGCACCGGGCCGGATCAGCGGCCTGGGCTGGCACGACACCGACTGCCTGCCGGAGCCCATGACCGCCACCACCCGCACCGCGATCGCCGACGCGACGGCCGGGCGCACCGGCGTGATCCGCGAGGTCCAGCGCGACGCGGAGCCCGAGATCATCGACGCCTGAAAGTTTCTTTTCCCCTGGTGAATCCCGCTTGGATCCGCTCGGGTACATCCGCAAAGATCTTTGCATGGCCCCGCGGTACTACGCGCTCGGCGACTCCATGTCGATCGACGACTACGCGGGCGGCCCCGGGCTGGGCGCCGCCTCTCTGCTCGCCGACGACCTCGGCATCGACCTGCTGCTCCTGGCGCGCGACGGCGCGACGAGCGACGACGTCCTGCGCCGCCAGCTCGGTCAGGTGGCCGGCCGCCCGGCCCTGATCACGGTGACCATGGGCGGCAACGACCTGCTGACCGCGATCGTCGAGTCACCGGACAAGGTCCCGGCCGCTGTCGAGGCGACGGCCGCGAACTACGACGCGCTGCTGACCTCGCTCGCCGCGACCGGCGCGCGGATCGTGGTCAGCACCGTGTACGACCCCACCGACGGCACCGGCGACCTCTCCTGGGCCGGCCTGCCCGACATCGACGAGGGCCTGGCGCTGCTGGAGTCGATGAACGCGGCGATCCGCTCCGTGGCCGCCCGGCACGGTGCGGCGGTGGCCGACCTCCACGTGGCGTTCCTCGGCCACGGTGCACAGGCCGGGGACATCACGCGGCCCGACTCGCATCCGGACAACCGGGAGCTGTGGCTGTGCGGGCACATCGAGCCGAACGCCTGGGGTGCGCAGGCGATCCGCGACACGTGGCGGGCCGCCCTACGGCGCTGAGCCGGTGGCGGGCAGCCCGGGCGCGCCGATCGTGCTCACGCCCGGCTCATGCGGCGGGGTTCACGGCTTGGGGCCTATCGCGTAGAGGCGCTGGACGGCCGCGAAGTACAGGTGATCACCGGAGAGCAGCAGTGACTCTCCCCCGTGCAGGGCGTCGACGTCGAGCTCCAGGCGCCGTAGGAGTCCGCCGGTCGTCGCGTCGGCGGCGACCAGCTCGACCCGGTGCGTGCTGACCCCGCCGCGGACCGCGAAGTGGTACACCACCGCATACACGACACCGCCGCCGTTGACCGGCGCCCAGTAGGAGGCGTTGACCTCGGCGTCCAGCCCGTACGAGGTGCGCCAGCGCCGGGCCCCGCTGCCGGCGTCGAAGGCCGCGAGCCCGCCGTGGCCGTCGACGACGAACAGCACTCCGTCGCCGACGCTCGCGTGGACCGGCGACTCGAGGGTCTCGGCGTCGCACCAGCGCTGGGTGCCGTCGGCCGCGGCGTACGCGCAGACGCCGGGCTCGCCGACGGAGTACACGGTGCCGGCCGCGGCCACGAGCTCGGCGCCGCTGGAGTCGTGCTGCCAGGCCGGGGTGCCGGTGGCCGCGTCGAAGGCCAGGATGCGGCTGGACTTCGCGGCGGTCGGGGCGCCCGGTCCCGCCGGGCCGGGCTCGGCCGACAGCGGGGGCGGCTCGGTGGCCTGCAGGACCAGGTCGCCCGCGCGGACCGGAGGGTGGAAGCCGGGCTCGCCGCCCAGGGGCGCGGTCCAGGCCGGGGTGCCGTCGGCGGTGCGGTAGGCGGTAAGCGTGGTGCCGGCACTGCGCAGGATCAGGTCGCCGGCCGTGGTGAAGCCGCCCGAGACGGCGTCCTCCAGCGGGGTCTTCCACTTCGGGGTGCCGGTGAGGGTGTACGCGAAGAGGGTGCGCTGCAGCGACGGGCGCGCGATCGACTCGACCAGGAGGGTGTCGCCCGCCGCCGCCAGCTGGCCGAACGCCTCGCCCGGGGCGCTGACGACGATCGGGCCCAGGTCATGGCCGGTGACGGCGTCGTAGCGGCGGATCGTGCCCCGGTCCGTGGCCGCGCCGCCGGTCGAGCGGAACACGGTGCCGTCGATCGCGATGGCGTCGCCGACCTGCTCGGACGGGCCGCCGGCGGGGGCCGTCCACGCGCGGGTCAGGTGCTTGGCCACGGCGCGGTTCAGACGGCCGGTCAGCGCCTGATGGCCGGAGCGGCCCGCATCGGCCCCGTCCTGGCGCCAGTCGGCGTCGGCGGCGGCGTGGGTGCCGTAGACCGCGGCCGCCGGGAGCGTGCCCGCGGAGGCTGGAGCCGCGCTGACCATGGCCGCGCTGACCGGGGACGCCCACAGGAGTGCCGGGACGAGTACAAAACGGAAATAATGCCGCACGGGGGCTCAACGAGCCCGCTCCCCGTTAGTGGCGCCTGCCGCTCGGACCGGGCGCACGGCCCGGGCCGGCGGGCTACTGGCGGCGGACGCCCTCGGCCAGCTCGGCGCTCAGCTTGGCCACCGCGGCCACGCCGGCCGCCGGGCTGTCGGCCTCCTGCAGGCAGCGGACCAGGGCGCTGCCCACGATGACGCCGTCCGCGAAGCCGCCGACCTCGGCCGCCTGGGCGCCGTTCGACACGCCGAGACCAACGGCGACCGGCACCGCGGACGGGCCGGCCAGCGCGCGGACGCGCGACACGATGACGGGTGCGGCCGTGCTGGTCTCGGTGCGGGCGCCGGTGACGCCCATGACGCTCGTGGCGTACACGAAGCCGCGGCACGCCGCCACGGTGCTCGCGATGCGGGCGTCGGTGGACGACGGGGAGACCAGGAAGACGCGGTCGAGGTCATGCTGGTCGCTCGCGGCCAGCCACGTGTCGGCCTCGTCCGGGATGAGGTCGGGGGTGATGAGCCCGGCCCCGCCCGCCGCGGCCAGGTCGGCGGCGAAGCGCTCGACGCCGTAGCGCTCGACGAGGTTCCAGTAGGTCATCGTCAGGATCGGCGCGCCGGTCGCGGCGGCGGCCTCCACGGTGGCCAGGCCGTCACGGACACGGAAGCCCGCGGCCAGGGCGGCCTCGGTGGCGCGCTGGATGACCGGGCCGTCCATGACCGGGTCGGAGTACGGGAGGCCGACCTCGACGATGTCCACGCCATTGTCGATCATGGCCTTGACGGCGTCGATGCCGATCCGGGTGGAGGGGAAGCCGGCCGGGAGGTACCCGATCAGCGCGCTGCGCCCCTCCGCGCGAGCCTTCTCGAAAGCGATCCGAACGCTCATGCCGAGGCCCCACTCATACGGAGAACCAATCCCGGGCGGTGTCCATGTCCTTGTCACCGCGGCCCGAGAGGCAGATGACCACTGTGGGTTCGCGGCCGAGCTCGGCGGCCAGCTGCGGAATCACGCGCAGGGCGCCGGCGACGGCGTGCGCGCTCTCGATCGCCGGGATGATGCCCTCGGTGCGGCACAGCAGCTTGAACGCGGCCATCGCCTCGGCGTCGGTCACCGGCTCGTAGCGCGCGCGGCCCGTGTGGTGCAGGTAGGCGTGCTCGGGGCCGACCGCGGGGTAGTCCAGGCCCGCCGAGATCGAGTGCGACTCGACGGTCTGCCCGTCCTCGTCCTGCAGGAGGTAGGTGCGGGCTCCGTGCAGCACACCCGTCGCGCCTCCGGTGATGCTCGCCGCGTGCCGGCCGGTGTCGACGCCGTCACCGCCGGCCTCGAAGCCGTAGAGGCGCACGTCGGAGTCGGGCACGAAGGCGTGGAAGGCGCCGATCGCGTTGGAGCCGCCGCCGACGCAGGCCGCCACGGCGTCGGGAAGCTGCCCGGTCTGCTCGAGGATCTGGCGGCGGGCCTCGACGCTGATGCCGCCGACGAAGTCGCGGACCATGGCCGGGAACGGGTGCGGGCCGGCCGCGGTGCCGAGCAGGTAGTGGGTGTTGTCGACGTTCGTCACCCAGTCGCGCAGGGCCTCGTTGATCGCGTCCTTGAGCGTCTTGGAGCCGGTCGTGACGGGGATGACGGTGGCGCCGAGCATGCGCATGCGGGCGACGTTGAGCGCCTGGCGGCGGGTGTCCTCCTCGCCCATGTACACGATGCACTCGAGGTCGAGCAGGGCGCACGCGGTCGCGCTGGCGACGCCGTGCTGGCCCGCGCCGGTCTCGGCGATGACCCGGGTCTTCCCCATGCGCCGGGTCAGCAGGGCCTGGCCCAGCACGTTGCGGATCTTGTGCGCGCCCGTGTGGTTGAGATCCTCTCGCTTCAAGAAGATCGTCGCTCCGGTACCGCGGGCCAGCCGCTCGGCCCGGTAGAGCGGGCTCGGCGTGTTGGCGTAGTCGCGCAGCAGCTTGCCGAACTCGGCCTGGAACGACTCGTCGGCCTGCGCGTGGCGGTAGGCGGCGTCGAGCTCGTCGAGGGCGGCGATGAGCGCCTCGGGGACGAACCGCCCGCCGAAGGTGCCGAAGTGCCCGGCCGGGTCCGGGAGCAGGCCGGCGGCCGACAGGAACGCGTTCATCGGGCGGCCCGCGGGGTGGCCGGGTGGCTGCCGGCGGTGACGAGCTCGGCGACGGCCTCGCGCGGGCTCTTCTGGGTCACCAGTCCCTCACCGACCAGGACGGCGTCGGCTCCGGCGGACGCGTAGCGGATCAGGTCGTGCGGCCCCCTGACCCCCGACTCGGCGATCTTGACGACCTCCGCGGGCAGGCCGGGCGCGATACGCTCGAACACCGTCCGGTCGACCTCCAGCGTGCGCAGGTTGCGGGCGTTGACGCCGATGACCCGGGCGCCGGCCTCCAGCGCGCGGTCGGTCTCCTCCTCGTCGTGGACCTCGACGAGCGCGGTCATGCCGAGGCTCTCGATGCGGTCGAGGAGTCCGGAGAGCGTGTTCTGGTCGAGCGCCGCCACGATCAGCAGCACCAGGTCGGCGCCGTAGGCCCGGGCCTCGTGCACCTGGTAGGAGGACACGACGAAGTCCTTGCGCAGCATCGGGATGTCGATCGCGGCCCGCACCGCGGCGAAGTCGTCGAGGCTGCCGCCGAACCAGCGGCCCTCGGTGAGCACGCTGACGCAGCGGGCACCGCCGGCCGCGTACTCCTTCGCGAGCTCCGCCGGGTCCGGGATCTCCGCGATGGCACCCTTCGACGGTGAGGAGCGCTTCACCTCGGCGATCACGCCGACGCCGGGCGCGCGCAGCTTGGCGTACGCGTCGAGGGGCGGCGGGGCCTCCGCGGCGCGCTGCTTGATGTCCGACAGGGGCACCTGGGCCTCGCGGACCGCCAGGTCCTCGCGCACTCCGGCGAGGATCTCGTCGAGCACCCGTCCGCTTTCCGCGTTGATCAAGGAGCTCCCCTCTCCGGTGGTCATGCGACCGATGCTAGGTCGCCCCCGGTGCGGGGACGGTCGCGGGGGTATGGCCGACATCACCTGATGGACTAGGGCATAATGCCTCGCCGCCGGGTTTTGTCGTACCCCCGTTCTATCGTGACCCTCATGAGCGCGGCTAAAGCCAACGCATTGACGGCGACCTGGGCCTCCCGGTCTCCGGGCGCCGTGTTCTCCGCCGCCGCCGTCTATCCCCTGCTGGCGCTGCTGGCCTCGGTGGCCGCCGGACGCGCCCGGCTGGAACTCTCCGCGGTGGCCCCGCAGACCATGCGGCTGCCGGTGCGCAGCGCGCTGGGCCTGTGGACCCGGGAGGGCGTCCCGCTCACCCTCGACTGGGCCGCCCGGGCCGACCCCCGCCTGACCGGCGATCCGCTGATCGACCGCCCGCTGCTCGACGCGTGGGCGGCCGCCCAGACCGGCGCTCCCGTGCCCCCGTTGCCGTTCACGGCCGCCGACCCGGACACCGTCGTGCTGGCCGCCGCCCTGGCCGTCACCGCCGACTGGGTGATCCCCTTCACCGACGGCGTCCTGCGCCCGGCCGCCGGCCCCTGGGCCGGGCGCCGGCTCGCCTCCCTGCACCGCCGCGACCCCGACCTGACCGCCCTGCGGGCCGCCAAAAGCCCGTCCGCCGTGGTCACTCTCCTGACCGTCCGCGGCACGGCCGACATCGATGTCGTCCTGTGTACTGCCGCAGGCGCCGCGCCACCGCCCGACGTCCTGGCCGCAGCCGTGGAAACTTTCGCCACCGCCCCGGTCGCGCGGAAGGGCCCCGGCGTCACCTCGGCCCTGGTCGACGCGGCCGACCCGGCCCCCGAGCTCGTGGTGAAGATCCCCCGCTTCGCCGCCGCGGCCACCCACGACCTGCTGCGCTCAGCCGACGTCTTCGGCCTGCGCGCGGCGGCCGAGACCGCCCTCTTCCCCGGCATCAGCGACGAGCCGCTCCGCGTCGCCACGGCCGCGGTGAGCGCGGCCGCCGCCTTCACCGCCCCCGGCTTCCGCGCCACCCCGGTCACCCGCGCGCCGATGGTCCCGGTGACCCTGGCCCCGCCTCCGGCGACCGCCCGCGCCCTGCGGGTGACGGTCCGCTTCGACGAGCCCTTCGGCTACCTGGCCGTCCACCGCCCGACCGGCCTGGTCCTCCTGGCCGGCTGGATCGACGACCCCGAGCCCGCACGGTGACCGCCGTGACGACCGGCCCGCCGGCCCGCCGCACACGCACCGGCCGGCCCGACGGGCCCGCAGGCGGCACCATGACGCTCGGCTCGAGGCCGTCGCCGGCACCGGCCGCGGCGTGCGACTTAGCGCGACCGGCTTCTGTCGCCTCCGTCGGCGGCCCGCAGGATGGCACCATGACGCTCGGCTCGAGGCCGTCGCCGTCGCCGGCACCGGCATCCGACTTTGGCGCATCCGGCCTTTTGTCGCGTCCGGCGGCGGCCCGCAGGGAGGCCGGGCGGAGGAGTTCGGCGGCTGTTGACGGCCGTACACAGGTGATCGGGGGAGCGCGATGAGTGTTGCGGCAGCCAACCGGCTGACCGCCCGGTGGGCGGCCCGGCTGACCAGCGACGAGGGGACGGTGCTCTCGGGCGCCGGCGCGTATCCGCTCCTGGCCCGGCTGGCCGGGTTCGCGGACGGGGCGGCGGCCGCGGAGCTGGGTGCGGTGGCGCCGACGCCGCTGGAGCTGCCCGCGGTGGTGCAGGCGGCGCTCGGGCTGTGGGCCCGTGCCGACCTGACGCTGCAGCCGGGCGGGCAGGAGCTGGTCGCCGGAGTGCTCACCGATGACCGGGCGCCGCTTGACGCGTGGGCGTGCGAGCACACCGGCGGGCTGATCCCCACGATGCCGATCGAGCTCGACAAGAGGACCCGGCTCGTGCTCGCCGCCGCGCTGGCTGTGGAGACGCTGTGGGTCGAGCCGTTCGAGGAGGACGAGGCGTACTTCACGGGCCCTTGGGAGGGACGGCTGGCCAACCTGCTGTTCCGGGAAGCCAGGACACCCGAGGGCCTGGCGGTCCTCGACACCGCGGTCGGAGCGGTCACCACCGCCACCGTGCGCGGCCGTGACGATGTCGACGTGGTTCTGCTGCTGGGCGAGGAGGATCGGGGCCCGGGCGCGCTGCTGCCCGCCGTGATCGCGGCCCTGCCCGCGCTCGACAGCACCCCGTTCCGCCTGCACGGCCCCGGCATCACCGTCCGGCGGCACTTCGAGCCCGGCTACCGGCTGAAGGTCCCCCAGTTCGCGGTCCAGGCCGAGCACGACCTCCTGGCCGCGGCCGACGTGTTCGGGCTGCGCGCAGCCGCCGACCCGTCCCGCGGCCACTTCCCCGGGCTGGCCGTCGAGCCGCTGGCCGTCACCGCCGCGGTCCAGGCGGCGACCGCGGCGTTCTCGGCGACCGGGTTCAAGGCGGCCGCGGTGATCGTGGACGGCATCGGCTACGGCATGGACCCGCCGCACGAGACGGTCCACGTCTGCTTCGACCGGCCGTTCGGTTTCCTGGCCGTGCACCGTCCGACCGGGCTGGTGCTCTTCGCGGGCTGGGTGGCCGAGCCGGCCGAGGGCGACTACCGCTCCGTCTGATCCGCCGGCGGCTGCTCCGTGTGGTCCGGGCGGCGCCAGCGGGCCGGGATCTCGCCGCGGGCCTGCATCTCCTTCCACTTCGCGAAAGGGTCGAACTCGTGCTCGAGCGGCTCCTGGTCGGGGCGGTCGGGTTCGGGGACGTGGACGAGGTTGATGCGGATGCGGTACCAGACCGAGTTGATGCCGCGCATCGAGTCGACCAGGACGTCGGCCGGTTCGAGGAGGGGCCAGACGGTCGGGTGGCGCTCCTTCCAGCGGTCCAGGTCGGCCAGGGCCTCCTCGCGGGTCGCCGTGCGGGTGATCTCGATGAGCGGCATCGTCGGCTGGCGGCGGCCGGCGCCCTTCTTGGCCGGGGCGCGCTTCTTGAACGTCGACGCCAGCTCCAGGAGCTGCTCCAGGGAGCCGCGGGCGTCCTCGATGCCGGTCCAGGGGTCGGTGCGGGCCGGGACGGTGTCGATCGTGTACTCCCCCGGGTCGCAGCCCGGCACCTCGTCCCAGCTGAGGGGGGTCGAGACCTTCGCCTCCTCGGAGGGGCGGACGGAGTACCCGGAAGCGGTCGTGTGGTCTTTGGCGTTCTGGTTGTAATCGAGGAACACGCCGTGGCGCTCCTCTTTCCACCAGGCGCCGGTGGCGAGGTCGGGGGCGCGGCGGGCGACCTCGCGGGCGAAGCCCTCGGCGGCCCGGCGGACCTCGGCGAAGGTCCAGCGCGGCTCGATGCGCGCGTAGATGTGGAAGCCGCGGGAGCCGGAGGTCTTGGGCCAGCCGGCCAGGCCGTACTCCTCCAGGACCTCGCGGGCGATCAGGGCGACGTCGACCACCTGCGCCCACGGCACGCCCGGCACCGGGTCGAGGTCGATGCGCAGCTCGTCGGGGTGGTCGACGTCCTCGGCGAGGACGGAGTGGGTGTGCAGCTCCAGGCAGCCGAGGTTGACGACCCAGGCGAGCTGGGCGGCGTCGCGCAGCACGATCTCCTCGGCGGTGCGCCCGGAGGGGTAGCGCAGCTCGACCGTCTCGATCCACTCGGGCCGCTTGGCGGGAGCCCGCTTCTGGAAGAACGCCTCGCCCTCGATGCCGTTGACGTAGCGCTTGAGCGCCATCGGCCGCCCGCCGGCGCCTCGCAGCGCGCCGTCGGCCACGGCCAGGTAATAGCGGACGACTTCCAATTTGGTGCGGCCGGACTTGGGGAAGTACACCTTGTCGGGGTTTGTGATCGTCACCTCGCGCCCGGCGACCTCGATCACTTCCTCAGCGCTGCTCGCCATGCGCCGACCCTACTCGTGCCGATCCCCCTCGGTCGGGTCTTCACCACGGTCGAGCGCGTCCCACAGGTCGTGCTGGGAGACAGTGGCCTTGCGCTGGGTGGGGCGCTCGTAGCGGGCGCTCATCCCCGGCCAGGAGCGCCCAGCCCGGATCGTGACCACGCCGGCGGCCAGGACGATCAGCCCGCCGAGCGTGGCCAGCAGCGGCCAGGCCACCTTGACGTGGTCGTCGAGGGTCACCAGGGACGCGACGGCCGTGCCGAGGCCGGCCAGGACCAGCAGCACACCGACGACAAGGCGGGCGGCGGCGCGGGTCGCGAACAGCGCGCCCGCGCCGGCCAGGGCGACAACGGCCAGGGCCGGCAGCCAGGGGGCGATGTCGGTGCCGGTGCGGTGCTCGGTCATCGGCGGCAGCGGGGCCGGCTGGGCGGTGACGAGATCCTGCCAGCTGCGCGTGGCGGCCAGCAGCACCAGCGCCGCGGCAACGGCACTGGCGGCCGCTGTGGTCGTCAGGCCCCGCCGACCGTTCATCGCGCGGGCCGCAGCGTCTCGGCCGTGGCGATCGCGGCCAGGACGGCGGCCGCCTTGTTGCGGGTCTCCGTCTCCTCCGCGACGGGGTCGGAATCGGCGACGATACCGGCCCCCGCCTGCACATACGCCATGCGCTCGCGCATGAGGGCGGTGCGGATCGCGATGGCGGTGTCCATGTCGCCGCCGAAGCCGAAGTAGCCGACGACACCGCCGTAGAGGCCGCGGCGGGTGGGCTCGAGCTCCTCGATGATCTCCATCGCGCGGACCTTCGGCGCGCCCGACAGCGTGCCGGCCGGGAACGTGGCGGCCAGGGTGTCGAAGGCGGTCCGGTCGTCATTGAGCTCACCGACGACCGTGGAGACGATGTGCATGACGTGGGAGTACCGCTCGACGGTCATGAACTCGGGCACCTCGACGGTGCCCGGCTTGCACACCCGGCCCAGGTCGTTGCGGGCCAGGTCGACGAGCATGACGTGCTCGGCCCGCTCCTTGGGGTCGGCGAGCAGGTCGGCCGCGAGGGCGGCGTCCTCCTCCGGGGTGGCGCCGCGCCAGCGGGTGCCCGCGATGGGGTGCAGCAACGCCCGCCTTCCATCGACCTTCACGTGTACCTCGGGCGAGGACCCGACCACGTCGAAGCCCTCGAAGCGCAGGAGGTACATGTACGGGCTGGGGTTGGTGGTGCGAAGCACTCGGTACACGTCGAGGGGGTCGGCCTCGGTCGCGCGCTCGAAGCGCTGGGCGACCACGATCTGGAAGCACTCCCCGGCCCGGATGGCCTCCTTGGCCTGCTCGACGGCTTTCGGGTACTCCCCCGCGGGCGTGCGGCTGACGACCTCGCCGAGCGCAACCCGGTCCACAGTGGACACCAGCGGCGGCGTGGGCCGGGACAGCGCCGTGGTCATGGCGTCGAGCCGGCCGATCGCCTGGTGGTACGCGGCGCTCACGGCGGCCTCGTCGGCCCCCGCCTCCGGCAGCACGACGTTGGCGATGAGCAGCGCGGACCCCTCGAAGTGGTCCAGGGCGACGAGGTCGGTGGCGAGCATCATGCCGAGCTCGGGGTGGCCGAGGTCGTCGAGGGCGATGTCGGGGAGTCGCTCGAAGCGGCGCACGGCGTCGTAGGACAGGAAGCCGACGAGCCCGCCGGACAGCGGCGGCAGCTTCAGGTCGCGCAGGTCGGCGTCGTCGGCGGTGAGTGCCGCGATCGTCGCGCTGAGCACCGCTGTCGGGTCGCCGTCGACAGGGATGTTCGCCGGCGGGGTGCCCAGCCAGTGCGCCTGCCCGTCCCGCTCGATCAGGGTGGCGACGCTGCGGACGCCGATGAAGCTGTACCGCGACCACACGGCGCCGGCCGCACCCGCCCCCTGCTCGGCCGACTCCAGGAGGAACGTGCCGGGGCCGCCGGCCAGCTTGCGGTACACCCCGACGGGCGTCTCACCGTCGGCCAGCAGCCGCCGCGTCACCGGAACGACACGGCGAGTGCGGGCGAGCTCGCGGAACGTTGCCTCGTCTGGAGCCACGGCACCGGTCGTCATCCGGAGACCTCCAATGGGGTGTAGAAGCAGGTGTGGTTGCCGGTGTGGCAGGCGGCGCCCGTCTGCTCCACGGTGAGCAGCAGCGCGTCGCCGTCACAGTCGATCGCGATGGACTTGACGTGCTGGGCGTGACCGGAGGTCTCGCCCTTGACCCAGTACTCCTTCCGGCTGCGCGACCAGTAGGTCGCCCGGCCGGTCGTGAGGGTCCGGTGGAGCGCTTCGTCGTCCATCCAGGCCAGCATGAGCACCTTGCCTGTGCCTAACTCCTGGACGATGACCGGCACCAGCCCGGCCTCGTTGCGGACGAGACGGTCGGCGACTTCGGCATCCAGATTCGACGGCACGAAGACAATTCTCCCGCACCGTGGATACTCGGCGGTTCGGGGTCTATGGCTGGTGGTGTTTCGGGAGTACCTTGCAGGTGCGCCGCACGGAAGATCTGCGCGGTCGCCCACCCTTCCCCGCTCGTCGACGGCCACCCCCTACCCGTCTATCCGGGGGGCGCCCCACCGTCGGCTATGCGGTCGTCGGTCCCCGGGCGCCGTGTTGGCCTCCCGGCGTCCGCGACCCCAGCGCTGAGCCAACCAGCAGTCCGAGCGGGCGGCTGCCCCCGTTCGGACCGAGCGGACGGAGACCCCGCATGCACCCCAACGTCACCCCACCGAACGACCAGCCACCCTCGGACGGCCCGGCCGAGGCGGTAGTCCCGACACCCCGCCAGCCCCTCGACGCCGCGACCGACACCCCCGCGACCGCCGACGCCTCCACCTCTGCCGCCGACACCTCCGCGTCGTCCGGGTCGTCAGCGTCATCCGCGCCGCCTGCGGACTCCGAGTCGGACTCGGCGCTCTCGGAGGGGGAGCACCTGGCCGACGACCCGGCGATCTCGGTGACGGTGCCGGACGACATTTCCGCTCTGGTCGGTCCCGCGACCGACGAGAGCACCCCTGGGGTTGAGGACGCCGAGGCCGTCACTGACGCATCGGCTTCAGACGACATCACCGCCACCTCGGACTCCGTGGCCGCCGCCCCGGACTCCGTGGCTGTTTCGGACGTGGCGGCCAGCGCTTCGGACGACGCCACCGCTCCGGACGCGGTAGCCGGTGCTTCGGACGGCGCCACCGCTTCAGCGGTCGTGGCCGACACTGCGGACGAGGTCACCGCGGAGGACGACACTCTCGAGGTCACCGACGCCGTCACCGCAAAGGACACCGACGTTTCGGACACCGACGCCGCTACCGTTGCCGCCGACACCGATTCCGCCGATTCCGCCGACGCCGACGTTGAGGACACGGACGCGGTTGCCGACACCGAGGACGCTGCCACCGACGCGGATGCGGATGTCGACACCCAGGAAGCCGCCGCCGAGGACACGGATGCGGATGCGGTTGCCGACACCGAAGAAGCCACCGCCGCTGCTGAGGATGCGGATGCGGTTGCCGATGCGGACGATGCGGTGGCGGGCGTTGAGGATGCCGACGCCGTTGCTGCTGAGGATGTGGACGCCGAGCCGGTCGAGGACGCCACCGAGGCCGGGGACGAGACCGCCGAGGCCGTCGTCGAGGATGAGGCCCCCGCGGACGCGGAAGCCGAGGACGGCGACGAGCGGGTAGCGGAAAGCGACCAGGCCGCGGCGGAAAGCGAGACGGTCGACGATGACGATCCGGTCGCGGAGGTCGAAACCCCGGAGAGCGACGAACCGGCTGCGGAAGCGGAGGACGTCGCGGCTGCGGACGACGCGGAAGCGCTGACGGTCGAGGACGCCTCCACGGCATCCGACGAGCCCGCCGCCGAAGTCCAGGCCGCCTCCGACGAGCCCGCCGCCGACACTGAGGACGAAGCCACCGCCGAGCCCGCCGCCGAGGTGGCCGAGGACGTCGACACCGCAGAGGAAGCCGCCACGGAGGAAGCCGCCGGGGACGAGCCCGCCGCCGAGACCGCCGACGACGTTGAGGCCTCCGACGAGACCGGTGACGAGGAAGCCGTCGAAGAGCCCGCCGCCGAAGCCGACGCCGCTTCCGACGACCCGGCCGCCGACGCCGAGGTTGAGGATGTAGCCGCCGAAGAGCCGGCCGCCGAGGACGAGGAGCCGGCCGCCGCGGCCGACGCCGATGACGAGGACGTGGCCGCCGACGAGCCGGCCGCCGAGGTCGAGGACATGGCCGCGGAAGAGCCAACCGCCGCGGATGAGAATGATGCAGACGCGGAGCCGGCCGCCGAAGCCGCCGTCGAGGTTGAGGCCGCCGACGAGCCGATCGCTGCATCCGCCGACGAGGCAGAAGAGCCCGCCGCCGAAGTCGAAGCCGAGGTCGAGGCCGCCGACGAGCCCATTGCTGAATCCGCCGACGAGGCCGAGGAGCCGGCTGCCGAAGTCGAGGCCGAGGACGCTGCGGCTGAGGTTGAGGTCGAGGACGCCGTTGAGGAGCCGGCCGCTGAGGTGGAGAGCGGCGAGGTGGGCGCTGCGGTCGACGCGGAGGACGCTGTGGCTGTCGGCGGCGACGAGGTGGCTGCTGAGGTGACCGATGACGTTGTCGGCGGGGCTGAGGACGTTGCGGCTGAGGCCGAGGGGCGGGAGCTCGTGGAGGCTGTCGCTGCGGCGCAGACCAATGCCGTGATCGCTCAGGAGGAGGCGATCGAGGCGGCGGCTGACGCGGTTGTCGCTGAGGCGGTGGCCGAGGAGTTGGCGGCCGCGGTGGCTGAGGTCGACCCCGCGGACGCGGCGGCGGTTGCCGAGGCTCAGACCAATGCCGAGCTGGCGCTCGAGGCTGCCGTCGAGGCCATCGACGAAGCGGCCGCGGCGGCGGAGGTGGCCGAGGAGGCGGTGGCTGAGCTCGAGGCCGCCGAGGACGCGGCCGAGGAGTTCGCGGCTGAGGAGGCCGAGCTGGCGGAGGAGGCTGACGGGGCTGAGGACGCGGGTGAGGATGAGGCCGGCGAGGACGTCGTACTCCTCGTGACCGCTGACGCCACCCCCGAAGACGCCGCCGACGCCGGTGAGGACGTCGTGCTCGTGGTTGTCGAGGACGCCGCGTCCGAGGACGTGGCCGACGTCGAGGACGTGGCCGACGTCGAGGACGTGGCCGACGTCGAGGACGCGGCCGACGCCGACGCCGGTGAGGACGTCGTGCTCGTCGTCGTGGAGGACGCCGAAGCCGACGCGGACGCCGGTGAGGACGTGGTGCTTCTCGTGGTCGATGACGCGGCCGAGGAGGACGGCGACGCCGGGGAAGACGGTGACGCCGGCGAGGACGTCGTGCTGCTTGTCGTTGCGGAGCCGGTGGCCGAGGACGCCTCCGAAGACGACTCCGAGGACGCCGAGGAGGACGGCGACGAGGCTGCCGCCCTTCTCGAGGACGACGAGGACGAGGACGAAGACGTCGTGGCCGCGGCCGACGACGAGGAGAGCGACGAGGACGACGAGGACGAGCTCGCCGCCGCGGCGCAGTTGGCGCCGGGAGACATCACCGAAGAGCGGATCGTGCTCTGGAAGCGCAAGCGGGCCGACAAGTTCCGGACCCGGCTGGTGAAGGCCGAGTCGAAGTTCGTCGACGACCCGGTCAAGGCGGTCGCGCGGGCCAGTGCCGTGGTCAGCGACGCCATCGAGACCCTCGCCGAGAAGTTGCAGGAGCAGCAGCACGCGCTCAACCCGGGCAAGCACTCGAAGAAGCCGGACACGGAGGCGCTGCGGGTGGCGCTGCGGCAGTACCGGGACTTCCTCGAGCGGGTCCTCTCGCTCTGATCGAACGCGCATCCCAGAGGGCGGCCCGGGCAACCGGTCCGCCCTCTGTCGTATTCGCGGCCTTGCCCGGCCCACTGAATTCATCTACCGTTGAGTTCATCAAGCGTTGAGTTTCCATCCGTACCGCCAGGAAGGAGCGAACCCACGATGAGCACAGCGATCGAGGTCGAGCACCTCGTCATCGCGCGCGGCAAGCGGCGGGTGCTGCACGACTTCACCTGCTCCGTGCCGGCCGGCAGCGTGACCGGGCTGCTGGGCCCCAGCGGCAGCGGGAAGACGACGTTCATGCGGGCCGTGGTCGGCGTACAGAAGATCATCAGCGGCACCGTCACCGTCCTCGGACATCCGGCCGGGTCGCGGCCGCTGCGCGACAAGGTCGGGTACCTCACGCAGGCGCCGAGCGTGTACGCCGACCTGACAGTGCAGGAGAACGCGCGGTACTTCGCCTCGCTCTACGGCCTCGGCGCCCGCGCGGCCGACGAGGCCGTCTCCGACGTCGGGCTGCGCGAGGCCAAGGACCAGCTCGTCGGGCGCCTGTCCGGTGGGCAGCGGGCCCGGGCGTCGCTGGCCTGCGCGATCGTGAGCAAGCCGCAGCTGCTGGTGCTCGACGAGCCGACGGTCGGCCAGGACCCCGTCCTGCGCAACGAGCTCTGGCAGCGCTTCCACGCCCTCGCCCGGGCCGGCTCCACGCTGCTCGTGTCCAGCCACGTCATGGACGAGGCGGGCCGGTGCGACCGGCTGCTGCTGATCCGCGAGGGTCATCTGATCGCCGATCAGACCCCGGCGGCGGTACGTCAGTCGGCCGGCACGGACGACCTGGACGAAGCGTTCCTCAGGCTGGTCCAGGCCCACGACCCCGAGAAGGTGGGCTGAACCATGTCCCTGCGACTGACCTTCGGCACCGCCGGGCGCATCCTGCGCCAGCTGCGCCACGATCGCCGGACGATCGCCCTGATCCTCGTGGTGCCGACCGTGCTGCTGACCCTGCTGCGGTACCTCTACGACGACAACCCGTTCCTGTTCGACCGCGTGGGCCTTATCATGCTCGGCGTCTTCCCGCTCGTCATCATGTTCCTGCTGACGAGCGTGGCGATGCTGCGCGAACGCACCAGCGGCACGCTCGAGCGCCTCCTGACGACCCCGATCGGCAAGGTCGACATTCTCCTCGGGTACGGGCTGGCGTTTGCCGTAGCCGCGGCAGTACAAGCGACGATTGTCTCGGCTCTGGCTTATTGGCTCCTAGGCCTGGACACCCTCGGGCCGGCGTGGCTCGTCGCCGTGATCGCGGTCGGCAATTCAGTGCTCGGCATGGCCCTGGGGCTGCTGGTGAGCGCCTTCGCCGACAGCGAGTTCCAGGCCGTCCAATTCATGCCCGCGGTGGTACTGCCCCAGGTCCTCCTCTGCGGCCTGCTCCAACCGCGCGACCGGATGCCAGGCTGGATGGAGGCGATAAGTGACGTGATGCCCATGTCGTACGCGGTGCAGGCCCTCACCGAACTGGGCGCCCACACCGACCCGACCGGCACGATGTGGCGCGACCTGGCCATCATCGTCGCCTGCGTCATCGTGGCCCTGCTCCTGGGCGCCGCCACCCTCCGCCGCCGCACCGCCTGACCGCCTCACGCGGGGCCCGGACCCGTTCGCGGGTCCGGGCTTCCGCGCCGTCCACCGGCTCGCCTCGCTCGACGTGGATCACACCGAATAGGCTGACGACAAGGCACTCGCGTCGACGACCACGCCTCGCCGACCGGCTGCCGCTCGCGACGCACAGTCACGGTCCGACCCGGGCGCCGGCCGCACCCAGCTGGGCACGCGCGGGCCCGGCACGGCCGGCCGCGAGCGCGCCGCGGTCACCGCCAACCAGGCGAGGCACGGTCGAGCGCGAGCCGGGCACGGCGCGGTCGGGCACGGCGCGGCGCGGCGCGGTCGGGCACGGCGCGGCGCGGTCGGGCACGGCACGGCGCGGCGCGGTCGGGCACGGCGCGGCGCGGTCGGGCACGGCACGGCGCGGCGCGGTCGGGCACGGCGCGGCGCGCACGGCACGGCACGGCGCGGTCGGGCACGGCACGGCGCGGTCGGGCACGGCACGGCGCGGTCGGGCACGGCACGGCACGGCACCGCACGGCACCGCACGGCGCGGCGCGGCACGGGCGGGCACGGCGTGGCAGGGTCGAACGCGGGCGCTGCGCGGTCGGGCACGGCACGGTCGAGCGGGAGCGCGGTGCTTCGAACGTGGGCCGGGCGGGGCGGGCTTGTTTTCGATGGTGGATGGGTAACGGGCGGTCGGGCGGTGCCGGTGGGTAGCGCGCGGTACGACAAATAGGAAGAGGCACATGGCTCGCACCGGACGGCGCCCTGGCAATCAGGACACGCGTGAGGCGATCCTGACCGCTGCCCGCGAGGCTTTTGCCGAGCGCGGCTTCGAGGGGGCGTCAATCCGGCAGATCGCCGCCGGCGCCGGGGTCGACCCGGCCCTGGTTCACCATTACTTCGGGGCGAAGGACAAGCTGTTCCTGGCCACCATGAACGCCCCGATCGACCCCGGCGAGATCCTGCCCCAGGTCTTCGAGCCCGGCCTGGACGGCGTCGGGGAGCGCCTGGTCCGCACCTTCGTGTCGGTCTGGGACTCCCCCGCCGGTACCCCCGTCATAGCCCTGGTCCGCAGCGCCATGCAGCACGACTGGTCGGCCCGGATGCTCCGCGAGTTCCTGGTGAGCCAGATCCTGCGCCGCGCCATCCGAGCCCTGGACCTCGACCCCGCCGAGGCCCCCAAGCGGGCCGCGCTCGTCGCCTCGCAGATGATCGGGCTGGGCATCCTCCGGTACATCCTCAAGCTGGAGCCTCTGGCCTCGATGACTCCCGAGGAAGTGGTCCACAGCATCGCCCCCACCGTCCAGCGCTACCTGGCCGAGCCCCTCCCCTGAGCCAACCGCCGGTCGTCGAACCGCGCCCAAGCTCCAGCCACCGCCCCGCTGATCCGCACGGCACCAGCCCACGCCACGCCACACCGACCCCGCCTGCCCGCCCGCCCGCGACCACCATCGCCAGCGAAGGTGGCCGAATACCCACGGGGACGACGGCCGGGGTCATGCGAACTTGCTGATCGTGGGCGAGGAACACCTCCCCGGGATACAGACCCGGCGCCCGAACCACAAACGCGGACGCAGGGCGCGCGGACGGGCGCGGGCGGACGCGGCGCGGGCGCAGGACGCGGGCGGGAGCGGCGCAGGCGGACGCGGCGCAGGCGCAGGCGCAGGACGCGGGCGGGCGCAGGACGCGGCGGGAGCGGCGCGGGCGGGCGCGGCGCGGGCGCAGGACGTGGGCGCGCGGGGCTTGGGGTGTTGGGGCGGGATGGCTAGTCGTCGTCCTGGTCGGCGCAGTGGGTGCGGGCCTGGGGAGTCAGCAGGAGGGTGAAGATGACGGCGGCGCACAGTACTGGGATGAGGCGGAAGGAGAGGGGTGCCTCCAGGACCCAGGCCAGGAGCGGGGTCATGGTGCCGGTGAAGGCCCAGAAGACCAGGCTCGCCAGCCAGGCCCAGTGTTCGCCGCGTTTGACTCGGATGCCCAGGAAGACCAGGACGGCGGCCAGTGGGGACAGGAACAGGACGGCGTTGAAGAACAGGATGAAGTCCAGGTAGCCCGTGCCGCCCTGGGTCACCGGGTCCACCTGCATGCCGGAGAGCAGTACGCCGAGAGCCGTCAAGGCCAGGGTGAGCATGATGGCGCCCACCGCGTTGAAACCTGTCACCGCGATGCGTACCTGCATCGGCACGGATCGGCGCCCCCCGGCTGCCATGGAGTCAATGTAGGGCATCTACGCCCAGCTCGGACGGTTCGACGCATAGATGATGGCGGCGGGTCTGTGAAGCAGCTCAACGATCATGCAAACGGCGCCCGTGACTCCCCGCTCCGATCACGACCCGACCCGCCCCCGAGCGAGGCGGGCGGCAGAGCAGGGCAGGCGACAGACCGGGGCAGGCAGGGGCAGGCCGCCGCATGGGCACAGCAGAGAGGCAGACGGACGAAGCTAGGCGGTGGCCGGGCCGCGGTCGGCCGGTAGTGGGGAGAGCGCCCCGTCGATGGTCAGCGGGTCTGTTCCAGCCAGGAGGCGTAGAGGCGGGCGTAGATGGAGGTGGGGTCGGTCAGCAGGGTGGCGTGCGGGCCGCGCTGCACGACCCGGCCGCGGTCGACGACGATTACCTCGTCGGCGGACTGGGCGGTGGAGAGGCGGTGGGCGATGGCGATCGTGGTGCGGCCGCGGGTCACGGCGTCCAGGGTGCGCTGCAGGCGGACCTCCGTGGCCGGGTCGACGGCGCTCGTGGCCTCGTCGAGGACCAGCAGGTCGGGGTCGGCGACGTAGGCGCGGGCCAGGGCGACCAGCTGGCGCTCGCCCACGGAGAGGGACTCGCCGCGCTCGCCGACCTCGGTCTGCAGGCCGTCGGGGAGGGAGTCGAGCCAGTCGGACAGGCCGAGCTCGGTGAAGGAGCGCTGCAGGTCGGCGTCGGTCAGACCGGGGCGGGCGAAGCGGACGTTCTCGGCGATGGTGGCGTCGAAGAGGAAGCCGTCCTGGGGGACCATGACGACCCGGCTGCGCAGGGAGTCGAAGCGGATCTCGTCGAGCGGGGTGCCGGAGAGGCGGACCTGGCCCTTCGTCGGGTCCATGAGCCGGGTGAGGAGCTTGGCGAACGTGGTCTTGCCGCTGCCCGTCTCGCCGACCACCGCCACGCGGGTGCGGGCGGTCACGGTCAGGTCGACGTCGGTGAGGACCTCGGGGCCGTCGGGGTAGGCGAAGTGGACGTGGTCGAACGTCACGTCGATCGGGCCGTCGGGCAGGCGGCGGCCGGCCGGGCCGGGGTCGGCGACGTCGGGCTCGGTCTCGATGATGTCGAGGACCCGCCGCCAGCCGGCTATCGCGTTCTGGGCCTCGTTGAGGACCTCGGTGGCGACCTGGACCGGCTGGACGAACATGGTGGCCAGGAACAGGAACGCGGTGAGCTGCCCGACGGTCAGGTTGCCGCCGACGCCGAGCAGGGTGCCGACGACGATGACGCCGCCCAGGGCCAGGCCCGCGGCCAGCTCGCCGAAGCTCATGCTGATCACGTTGTTGGTCTGGGCCCGGAACTGGTTGCGGCGGGCCCTCTCGATCGCGCTGTCGAGGCGTTCGCCGGTGCGGGCCTGGATGCCGTAGGCCCGCACGACCGGGGCGCCGACGACGCTCTCCGCGATGACGCCGAGCATCGCGCCGACGCTCTCGCGGACCTCCATGTAGAGGACGCTGAGGCGGCGCTGGAAGAAGCGCACCACGAAGACCAGCGGGGCGAAGGCGGCGAAGACCACCAGGGTCAGCTGCCAGGAGTAGAAGAGCATGACGATCGTGGTGACCGTGAGCTGGCCCAGGTTGACCACGAAGAGCAGGCCGCCGAACTGCAGGAACTGGCTGATCTGGTCGACGTCGCCGGTGACCCGGGAGACGAGCGCGCCGCGTCGCTCGGACTGCTGGTGCAGCATCGACAGGTCGTGGATGTGCCGGAAGGTGCGGGCCCGGATGGCGGCCAGGGCCGTCTCGCTGACCGTGAACAGGCGCACGTTCATCAGGTACGCGCTGATCATCGTCACCAGCAGCACCCCGGCCGTCACGGCGACGATCCGGGTGATGACGCCGATGTCGGGGCCGCCGGAGGCGCGGATGCCGCGGTCGATGCCCTGCTGGATGGCGACCGGCACGGCGACCCGGCCGGCGGTGGCGACCAGGGCCAGGCCGAGGGTGCCGGCCAGCCCGGTGAACAGGTCGGGCGACAGGGCGAGGCCGCGGCGCAGGACCGAGGCCCGGGAGGCGCTCTCAACTGTCGTCATGCGCTCAGGGTCTCCTCGTCGAGCCGGCTCTCGCGGCCGTCGTCCAGGCGGTCGCCGTCGAACTCGTGCTCCCGCTCCCGCTCCTCCTCGGCCTTCTCGTAGGCGGTGACCAGGTCGGCGTAGCCGGGGGCGGTCTCCAGCAGCTCGCTGTGGGTGCCGTGGGCGACGACCCGGCCCCGCTCCAGGTAGACCACCTCGTCGGCGAGCGCGATCGTGGCCCGGCGGTAGGCGACGACCAGGATCGAGGCGGCCCCCCGGCCGTCGGCGGAGGCCGGGTCCCGGCGCAGGGCGGCCAGGATCGCCGCCTCCACGCGCGGGTCGACGGCGCTCGTCGCGTCGTCGAGGACCAGCAGGCGCGGGGAGCCGGCCAGGGCGCGGGCGATGGTCAGGCGCTGGCGCTGGCCACCGGAGAGCGACGTGCCGCGCTCGCCGACGGTGGTGTCGAGCCCGTCGGCCAGGTGGCCCACGAACCCGTCGGCCTGGGCCAGGCGCAGCGCCCGCCAGGCCTCCTCGTCGTCGACGCCGCGGCGGTCGAGCGTGATGTTGCCGCGGATCGTGTCGTCGAACACGAACGGGATCTGGGCGACCAGGGAGGTGCTGGCCGTCAGCGCGTCCTGGGTCAGGTCGCGCAGGTCGACGCCGTCGAGCGTGACGGTGCCGGTGGCCGGGTCGACCAGGCGGGCGGCGAGTGCGGCGATCGTCGACTTGCCCGAGCCGGTCGGCCCGACGAGCGCCACGGTACGCCCGGCGGGGACCTCGAAGGTGACGTCGGTGAGGACGTTCGGGCCGCTGCCCTCCTCGTTGGCGTACGCGAAGCCGACACCGCTGAAGCGCAGCGCCGCGGGGCCGTTGCCCGGCAACTCGGCCGTGCCGTAGACGGTGTCGCCCTCGGCGTCGAGGACCCGGCGGATCCGCTCCCAGCCCACGACGCTGCGCGGGAGTTCGCCGAGCACCCAGCCGATCGCCCGGACCGGAAAGGCCAGGACCGTGAACAGGAACGTGACGCTCACGACCTCCTCGACGCCGACGGCGCCGGAGCGGTATCGGAAGGCGCCGACGATCAGCACGGTCAGGGTGCCGATGCTCGGCAGGGCGTCGAGGACGGGGTCGAACATGGCCCGGACCCGGCCGACCCGGATGGTGGCGTCGCGCAGCTCGACCGCCTTGGCCGCGAACCGCTCGGTCTCCGACGCCTCCCGGCCCATCGTCTTGACGACCAGGGCGCCGTCGAAGCTCTCGTGCGCGACCGCGCTGACCTCGGCCCGCAACTGCTGCGCCCGGGCCACGCGCGGAGACATGCGCCGCGAATAGGCCACGTTGACCAGCAGCAGCGCCGGGAACACGGCCACGCCGACGAGCGCCATCGCCCAGTCGGTGACGAACAGCGAGATGACCGCGGCCACCAGCATCACGATGGTGCCGACGGCGAACGGGAAGGGCGCGATCGGATACCACGCCGACTCGACATCGGCGTTGGCGTTCGACAGCAGCGTCCCGGTCGCGTGGCGCTGGTGCCAGGCGAGGGGCAGGCGCAGGTAGCGGCGGGTGACCGCGCGCCGATACTTGGCCTGCAGGTTGAACTGCATCGCGCCCGCGCCGAGGCGGCGGCCGAAGATCCCGACGATCTTGCCCAGGCTGATCGCCAGGATCGCGAACCCGCCGAGCAGGATGGTGCCGGTGGCGACGCTGCCCCGGTCGAACGCGGGCACGACGATCTCGCCGACGACCCGGCCGGAGACGAACGCGGTGCCGATCGTCAGGAGCGCGAACAGCACGCTGCCGACCACGGACCAGGCGAACATGTGAGGCTCGTCACGGACCGCGTGCCCGAGGACCCGAAAGCCCTTCGCGAGCACTTTTCCACTGGTCACCGCATGCCCCCCGTGTCTGCGCCGGTAAGCGACCCGAGCGCACGATTACCTTACCGACGAGGTACGACAAAAAACGGACTAGCGTTATGCCCATGACTGCGTTCGCCCGTGATGAGCGCAACGCGCTCGCCGATGCGCTCCTGGCCGCCGGGCCGGACGCGCCAACGCTCTGCGAGGGCTGGGCCACCCGCGACCTCGCCGCCCACCTCGTGCTGCGCGAGCACCGCCCCGACGCCGCCGCCGGCATCATGCTCAAGGCCGTGGCGGGCCACACCCGGAAGGTCCAGGACAGCCTGGCCGCCGGTGACTACGCCGCCCTCGTCCAGCGGGTCCGCAAGGGACCGGCGCTGCTCAGGCCGTTCGACGAGGCCATGAACGTCGTCGAGTTCTTCGTCCACCACGAGGACATCCGCCGGGCCGCGCCGGAGTGGTCGCAACGCCCGATCCCGCAGCCGTACTCCCAGAGCCTCGCCAAGAACGCGAAGCGCACGGCCCGCCTGTCGGCCCGCAGGTTTCCGGCCCGCATCGAGGTCAGCGGCCCGGACGTCGAGCCGTTCACCGTCAACCCGAAGCAGGAGCGCGCGGTGAGCATCTCCGGGGCGCCTGGGGAGCTGGTGCTGTTCTTCAGCGGCCGCCAGTCGAGCGCGGAGGTGTCGATCACGGGTCCGGACGATCTGACCGAAAAGCTCCGTGGTGCACGCCTGGGCATTTGACGTACAACCGCTGAGTCTTCTTTCTGGTTCTAGACGGAGTATTCGACAGTTCTCTCACGTTTCGGTTTCGGGTCTAGCCGGTAACGCGATCGACGGTTTACCGTCACGTAACCGACGGACGTGATGCCAGTCACGAACCGGCGGCGTACTCTCCCGGACGCCCCGGAGGCAGCCCGACCATGACCCAGACCCAGCGGCTCGAACTGCCGTACCGCTCGATCCCGGACATGTTCCTCCACCGGGTCGCCACCAGCCCCGACCAGCGCGCTCTCGGGCGCCCGGCCCCGGATGACGCCGGCGAACCGATCTGGATGACCTGGCGCGAGGTCGACGCCCGCGCCCGCGCGATCGCGGCCGGCCTGACCACGCTCGGCGTGCGGCCCGAGGACCGGGTCGGGGTGCTGTCGGGCACCCGGCTCGACTGGATCCTCGCCGACCTGGGCATCATGCTGGCCGGCGCGGCCACGACCACCGTCTACCCGACGACGGAGCCGGAGGAGGCCGTGTACATCGTCACGGACTCCGGTTCCAAGGTGCTCTTCGCCGAGAACCCCGAGCAGGCCGCGAAGCTCGACGGCGCCGACCTGCCCCACCTCACGCACATCGTGCTGATCGACGGGGCGCCCCGCGGCACCGAGGCGAAGCCCACGATGACGCTCGCGGACCTCGAGGCGCGGGGGCAGGCGGCCATCGCCGCCGAGCCGGGCCTGATCGACGGCATCGTGGCCGGCATCGAGGGCGACCGGCTGGCCACCCTGATCTACACGTCCGGCACCACCGGGCGCCCGAAGGGCGTCGAGCTGCTGCACGCCGGCTGGATCTGGCAGGGCAGGACGCAGCAGGACACGGGCGTGCTGCGCGCCGACGACCTGCAGTACCTGTGGCTGCCGCTGTCGCACTCGTTCGGCAAGACGCTGCTGTGCGGGGTCATCTACTGCGGGATCCCGACGTACGTGGACGGGCGGGTCGACAAGCTCATCGACAACCTCGGCAAGATCCGGCCCACGCTGATGTGCGCCGCGCCGCGGGTCTTCGAAAAGGTGTACAACCGGGTCGTCACCGGCGCCCAGGCCGACGGCGGGGCCAAGCTCAAGATCTTCACGTGGGCCCTGGGGGTCGGCCGCAAGGTCGTCGCCGAGCGGCAGGCCGGGCGGGAGCCGGGCGGTGCGCTGAAGGTGCAGTACGGGATCGCCGACAAGCTCGTGTTCAGCAAGCTCCGGGCCCGCCTGGGCGGCCGGATGCGGGCGATGGTCTCGGGATCCGCGCCGCTCGCGCCGGAGATCGCCACGTTCTTCTTCGCCGCGGGCCTGCCGATCCTGGAGGGCTACGGCCTCACGGAGACGTCCGCGGGCTCCTTCGTCAACCGGGAGAACCACGCGAAGATCGGCACCGTCGGCCAGGCCCTGGGCGACCTCGAGGTCAAGCTCGACACCGACGGCGAGGTGCTGCTGCGCGGCACGCCTGTCATGCGGGGGTACCACAACCTGCCCGACGAGACAGCCGCCGCGTTCACCGAGGACCACTGGTTCCGCACCGGCGACATCGGCGAGCTGGACGCGAACGGCTTCCTGCGCATCACCGACCGCAAGAAGGACCTGATCAAGACGTCGGGCGGCAAGTACGTGGCCCCCAGCCACATCGAGGGCCTGTTCAAGTCGGTCTGCCCGTACACCTCCCAGGCCATCGTCGTGGGCCAGGCCCGCAACTACGTGACGATGCTGGTGACGCTCGATCCGGACGCGATCAAGGGCTGGGCCGACGGCACCCCGCTGGCCGGTCGCTCCTACGCCGAGATCGCCGGATCGCAGGAGGCCCAAGAGCTCGTCGGAGGGTACGTCCAGGAGCTCAACGGCAAGCTCAACCGCTGGGAGCAGATCAAGAAGTTCACGATCCTCCCGCGCGACCTGTCGATCGAGGACGGCGAGCTGACCCCGTCGCTCAAGGTCAAGCGGCGCGCGGTGGAGAAGTCCTTCTCGGCCGACATCGACTCCATGTACGCGGGCGCGCTCGCGGAGATCTAACTACAAGCCTCTATTCACACCCCACAGTGTCGTGGCCCCCGGGAACCGCCATCCCCGGGGGCCACGACGCGTCTTGCGGCAGTTCAGGCCAGGATGGTCTGGGCCGACCAGGCGTGGCGGCGCGGGCGGTCCAGGTCGGTGCGGGCCTCGGCGAGACGGCGGACCGCCTCGATCAGGTCGGTCTCCGGGAGCGTGAACGGCAGCCGCATGAACCGCTCCATGGTGCCGTCGGCGCCGAAGCGCGGGCCGGGGGCGACCCGCACGCCCAGCTCCTCGGCCGAGCGGGCCAGGGCGCTGGAGACGGGCGCGTCGAGCTCGGCCCAGATGACCATGCCGCCGCGGGGCAGGACGAAGCGCCACTCCGGCAGCTCGGCCCGCAGCGCCGCGGCCAGGGTGTCCCGCTGGACGAGCAGCTGCTTGCGGCGGGCAGAGACGATCGTGTCGCGGCGCTGCAGGAGGCGGGTGGCCACGAGCTGGTCGAGGACCGGCGACGCCATGTCGACGCCGACCCGGGCCGCGGCCAGGCGGGCGATGAGCGGGCCCGGGCCGCGCACCCAGCCGATGCGCAGGCCGCCCCAGAACGCCTTGCTCATCCCGCCGATCGTGAGCACCCGGCCCGTGCGGTCGAACCCGGCGACCGCCGGCGGCATGGCCCCGTCCGCGGTCAGGTCCTCGTCGAGGGCCAGGTCCACGAACGACTCGTCGATGATCAGGTCAGTGCCCGCGGCGTGGGCGGCCGGCGGCAGCTTCTCGCGCAGCGCGGCCGGCATCAGGTGGCCTGTCGGGTTGTGGAACTCCGGGATCAGGTACGCGACCCGGGCCTGCGCCGCCCGGACCGTGGACAGCAGCAGGTCGGCGTCCCACCCGTCGGGGCCGATCGCGTAGGAGCTGAGCCGGGCCCGGCCGGAGATGAAGGCCGACAGTGCGTTCGGGTATGTCGGGGTCTCGACCAGGGCCCGCTGGCCCGGCGCGACGAGGAGGCGCAGCAGCAGGTCCAGGGCCTGCTGGACGCCGCCGGTGATCATGACCTGGTCCGGGGACGTGGGCAGGCCGCGCTCGGTGTAGCGCCCGGCGATGGCCTCGCGCAGGACCAGCAGGCCCATCGGCTGGTAGCCGGGGCCCGCGGTGTACGGCTCCAGGTCGGTCACCGCCTCGGCGGCCGCGGCCGTCAGCTCCGGCGGGGCCGGCATCGCGGCGCACCCGAGGTCGATCAGGCCGGCCTCGTCGCTCGGCGTCCACAGGCCCGTCGTGCCGACGCGGTGCCCGGCCGGGAGCTCGGTCCAGCTGCCGGCGCCGCGGCGGCTGGAAACGTGGCCGCTCTCGCGCAGCTCGCGGTAGGCCGCGGTCACGGTGGTGCGGCTGATCCCCAGCGCCGCGGCCAGCTCACGCTCGGCCGGGAGCCGGACGCCGAGGGCCAGCCGGCCGTCGATCAGCAGGCCGCGGACGGCGTTGGCGAGGATGACGTACTCGGGGCGCTTGCCGGCGGGGCCACGGACGCCGACGGCGACCTGCCAGGCGTTGAGCATGCGGGCCAGCTGGGCGCCGCGGACGATCGCAGACAAGGCCACTCCCCCTAGATTGGCTTAATTGGCCTCACCTTTGCACCTCTGCGCAGGCCAGGCAAGTCCAATTTCACCGCCGGGAGTAGGACGCCGGCCACGATCGCCGCGCCGCCGACCAGGTCGTACCAGTGGATCTCCTCGTGCAGGAACAGCGCGGCCGACAGGATGGCGAAGACCGGGGCCAGTGCGGCGAAGGGGGCCACGGTGCCGGCGCCGTACTTCGCGATCAGGCGGCCCCAGATGCCGAAGCCGAGCAGCGTGCTGAGGTAGGCGATGTACGCGATGGCGCCGATGCCGGACAGGTCCAGGCCCCGCAGGGTGCCCCACACGTAGGACGGGCCGTCGACAGTCAGCGTGAGCAGGATCAGGGGCGGAGTGGCGACCGCGCTCACCCAGACCATGAAGTTGAGCATGTTCTCGGCCGACGCCCTGCGCATCGCGATGTTGGCCAGCCCCCAGGCCGCGCCGGCCGCCACGACCAGCAGGAACGCGCTCAGCGGCCGGTCCAGGCCCAGCTGCGTGGCGATCAGCGCGATGCCGGCTGCGGCCAGGACGACACCGGCGATCCGGCGCGGGCCCGGCCGGTCCTTCAGCAGGACCGTGGCGAACATCAGGGTGAAGACGACCTGGCTCTGCAGTACCAATGCGGAGAGTCCGGACGGCAGACCGGCGGCCATCCCGGCGAACAGCAGCGAGAACTTCACCACGCCCAGGGCTATGCCGGTGGCGACGATCCAGCGCCAGGGCGCCTGCGGCCGGCCGACCAGGAACACCGCGGGCAGCGCGGCCACCCCGAACCGCAGCGCGCAGAACAGCAGCGGCGACATGCTGTCGAGGCCCACGTGGATGACCACGAAGTTGACGCCCCAGACGACGGTGACGAGCAGGGCCAGCGCGAGGTCGCGAGGTTTCATGCTGTTGATGATTGGCCCGCATACCGTGAAGCACCATCGAAAAGTACTGCATCGTGGTTTTAGTATTGCTTCATGCTTGATCTGGCCCGCCTCCAGGCGCTCCGCGCCGTCCAGACGTTCGGCACCGTGACGGCCGCGGCCGGCGCGCTGCACATCACGCCGTCCGCGGTGTCCCAGCACATCGCCAAGCTGGAGCGGGAGACCCGGGCGACGCTCGTCGAGAAGGACGGCCGGCGGCTGCGGCTGACCGAGGCCGGGCGGGTCCTCGCCGAGCACGCCGGGCTGGTCCTGGCCGCCGTCGAGGAGGCCGAGGCCGCCCTGGCCGCGCACCAGGAGACCGTGTCCGGGCGGCTCAACATCTCGTCGTTCCCGACCGCCTGCCGCGGCCTGCTCCCCCACGCGCTGCGGCGGCTCGCGGCCGACCACCCGGCGCTGGAGCCGAGGCTTCTGGAGACCGACCGGGAGTCGAGCTTCGCCGGCATCCTGCGCGGGATCGTCGACGTCGCGCTCATCGACGAGTGGCTGGAGATCCCGGTGACGTACCCGCCCGGGATCGCCAGCGTCGAGCTCGGCCTCGACGTCGGCGACCTGATCGTGCCGGTCGGGCACCCCCTCGCGCACGGGCCCGGCCCGGTCACGCTCGACGAGGTCCGCGACGAGCGCTGGATCGGCTCCACCCCCGGCACCGTCTGCCACGAGTGGCTGCTGCGGATGCTGCCCGGGCTGCGCCCGGCGATCCTGGTCAACGAGTTCGAGACGCAGCTGACGTTCGTGGCCGAGGGGCTCGGGGTGGCGTTCATCCCGCGGCTGGCCCGCACCGCGCTGCCGGTCGGCGTGGTGGCCCGGCCCGTCGCGCCCGAGGCGGCCCGGCGGGTAAGCGTCGCGTGGCGCGCGGCCGCGTCGACCCGGCCCGCGATCGGGGCCACGGTGGAGGCGCTGCGGGAGTCGTGGCAGATGCGGCACACTCCGGCCGCCCTCCCCGAATGGGGCTCCGACCTGGACGTTGTTCACGTTGTGTAGCCGTGTGATCGTTCATTCACGACATTCACTTCTGCGGGCCTTCCGGGCGCCCCTTACATTCATCCCATGGCGCTCTTCCGATCCCGTACCGCGACCGGCGCCGGCATTTTGGCGACGGTGCTCCTGGTTGTCATCTTCGGCAACCAGATCTTCACTGAGTGGGTCGACCGGCACAGTGACGGCTCGACCGTTTGGGGCTTCTTCCTGCGCATGCTCGCCTGGCCGCGCTGGTGGATCAGCCCGCGGGACGGCACCGGCGACGCCGCCCGCGACCTGCTCGCGAGCGACCTGCGGGCGCTGCTCGTCATCCTGTTCGTGGCCCTCGTGCTGTCCGTGGCGGCCCGCACCGTGGCGGGCGGCGGCGGCGCGTTCGTCGTCGGCTGGGCCGCCCTGATCTTCGGCGCCGCGCTGGCCGCCTTCACCACCGCCTTCATCGTCTCGGACCCCACGATGCTCGGCGCCCTCAACGCCGCCGCCGGCGCCTCCGGCTACGGCCTATTCGTCGGCTGGATCGTCGGCATCGCCGTCGCCGCCGGCCGGAAAGCGGACTGACCCACCCCACCCGCCGCAGCGTTGCACTTCCCGGCAGCGCTGCGGCTCTCCCCCGCCGCTCTCCGCGATGACGGAGATCGGCGCCCCGTCGAACGCTGACCGGCGTGTCACCCGGGCCGGCCGACGTTCGTGGCCAGAGCACTAACGGACCGGGTGTCCCGCCGAGCGTAGGGCGCCCTTCACGTCGCCGATGCTGAGCTCGCCGAAGTGGAACACGCTCGCGGCCAGCACGGCGTCGGCGCCGGACTCGACGGCCGGCGCGAAGTCGGCGATCTTGCCGGCCCCGCCGCTGGCGATCACCGGGATGTCGGCGACCGCCCGGACCGCGCGGATCAGCTCCAGGTCGAAGCCGTCCTTGGTGCCGTCGGCGTCCATGGAGTTGAGCAGGATCTCGCCCGCGCCCAGCTCGGCCACCCGGGCCGCCCAGTCCACCGCGTCCAGCCCGGCGCCGCGGCGGCCGCCGTGAGTGGTGACCTCGAAGCCGCTCGGCTGCTGCGGCGATCGGCGCACGTCGAGGGACAGGGTCAGCACCTGGTTGCCGAAGCGCTGCGCGATCTCGGCGATCAGCTCCGGGCGGGCGATCGCGGCGGTGTTGACGCCGACCTTGTCCGCGCCCGCGCGCAGCAGTGTGTCGACGTCGCCGACGCTGCGGACGCCGCCGCCGACGGTCAAAGGAATGAATACCGTTTCGGCTGTACGGCGGACAACGTCCAGCATCGTCGCCCGCCCCTCGGACGACGCCGTCACGTCCAGGAAGACGAGCTCGTCGGCGCCCGCGGCGTCGTAGGCCGCACCGAGCGCAACGGGATCCCCGGCGTCGCGCAGGTTCAGGAAGTTGACGCCCTTGACGACCCGCCCGGCGTCGACATCAAGGCACGGGATGACCCTGACAGCGACAGTCATACGGTTTCCTGGAGCGCGGCCAGGGCCTCGGTGACGGTGAACGCGCCCGCGTACAGCGCCTTGCCCACGATCACGCCCTCCACACCGGCCGGGGCGAGGGCCGCGAGCTGGCGCAGGTCGTCGAGCTTGGAGACGCCGCCGCTGGCGATCACCGGCTTCTTGGTGCGGCCGGTCACCTCCAGCAGCAGAGTCAGGTTGGGGCCGGTCAGGGTACCGTCGCGCATCACATCGGTGACCACGTAGCGCGCGCAGCCGGCCTTCTCCAGCCGGTCCAGCACCTCGAACAGGTCGCCGCCCTCCTTGGTCCAGCCCCGCGCCGCGAGCTGGTGCCCGCGCACGTCGAGACCGACCGCGACCTGCTCGCCGTAGGTGGCGCAGACGTGGTCGCACCAGTCGGGGTTCTCGAGGGCCGCGGTGCCGAGGTTGACCCGGGTCGCGCCGGTGGACAGGGCCGCCTTGAGCGAGGCCTCGTCGCGGATGCCGCCGGAGAGTTCGACCTGCACGTCGAGGCGGCGCACCACGTCGGCGAGCAGCTCGGCGTTGGAGCCGCGGCCGAAGGCGGCGTCCAGGTCGACCAGGTGGATCCACTCGGCGCCCTGCCGCTGCCAGGCGAGGGCCGCCTCGAGCGGGTCGCCGTACGCGGTTTCGCTGCCGGCGGCGCCCTGCACCAGACGGACGGCCTGGCCGTCGGCGACGTCGACGGCGGGCAGGAGCTGCAGAGCCATGGGTTCAGGTCCTCCGGTCAATGACAAGCACGGTGAGCGCCGGTGTGGCGACGATGACGAGCACGCTGATGCCGATCCGGGCCGGCAGGGAGTCGATGGACGTCCACACCAGCGTCAGGACCGCCAGCACCAGGATGGCGATGATGACCCGCTGCTTTGCGGTCCGCCGGGGGAAAATCTTACCGGTCCGCCCGACGCGGACCCTGGGCACCAGCCGCCGCACCGCCGCGCGCCGCGCCCGCTTGCGCTCATGCCGGCGCATGCGCTCGGCCCGCTCCGCCTCCAGCAGAGCCCGCCGCTTCGCCCGCTCCTTGCTCACCCGGAGCTCAAAGTGTCCCGAGCCAGCTGCGCAGCAGGGTCGCGCCCGCGTCGCCGGACTTCTCCGGGTGGAACTGGGTCGCGCGCAGCACGTCGGTCTCGAACGCGGCGACGAACTGCTCTCCGTGCACCGTCGTCGCGACCCGGCCCGACGTGGTGGTCGCGGCGTAGGAGTGCACGAAGTAGAACCGGGTGTCCTGCGGCAGGCCGGCCCCGAGGACCGACCCCTCCGGCCAGGCCACCGTGTTCCAGCCCATGTGCGGCACGACAGGCGCGTGCAGCCGGGTCACCGCGCCGGGCGCGAGACCCAGCCCCTTGGTGACCACACCGTGCTCCTCGCCCTCGTCGAACATGATCTGCATGCCGACGCAGATCCCGAGCACCGGCGCCCCCACCCGGACCCGCTCGGCGATCACCGGCCCGGCGCCGAGCTCGTCGACGCCGGCCATGCAGGCCGCGTAGGCCCCGACGCCCGGCACCACGAGCCCGTCCGCCCGCGCCGCCTTCTCCAGGTCAGCGGTGACCTCGACGTCGGCGCCGACCCGGGCCACGGCCCGCTCGGCCGAGCGCAGGTTGCCGGAGCCGTAGTCGAGAATGACCACCTTCTTCGCCATGTCAGCTCCTCAGTTCTGCAGCCACAGCACGCCGCCGACCGCGGCGAGCGCCGCCAGCACGAACGTGACGATCGCCGGTACCTTGGACTTCGTCTGCTGCCGCAGCGTGAGCGCACCGCCGAGCAGCAGCCCGGCCAGCCCGAAAAGCACAATGCTCACAGCGCGCCTTTGGTACTGGGAACGACCCCGGCATTGCGCGGATCGAGCGCGCACGCCTGGCGAAGTGCCCGCGCGACGGCCTTGAACTGCGCCTCGACGATGTGGTGGGCATCGGGCTGGGCGCCGTGGCGACCGGCGCGCAGGATGCTCACGTGCAGCGTCACCTTCGCCGAGTGCCCGAACGACTCCCAGATGTGGCGGGTCAGGCTCGTCGGGTAGTTGCCGCCGATGTGCGGGGCGATGTTCGCCGGCTCCTCGTGCACCACATACGGCCGCCCTGACAGGTCGACGACAGCCGAGGCGAGCACCTCGTCCAGCGGCACCTGCGCGTGCCCGTACCGCGTCACCCCGGCCTTGTCCCCCAGCGCCTCGGCGAACGCGGCGCCGAGCGCCAGGGCGGTGTCCTCGACGGTGTGGTGCGCGTCGATCTCCAGGTCGCCCACCGTCTGCACCCGCAGGTCGAACCCGCCGTGCTTCGCGATCTGGTTGAGCATGTGGTCGTAGAAGCCCACGCCTGTCGAGATCTCGCCGACGCCGGTCCCGTCCAGGTCCAGCTCGACCAGGACCTTCGTCTCCTTCGTGACCCGCTCGATCCGGGCAGTACGGCTCACAGTGCCATCTCCACTTCGTTCCGATGGCCCTGTGGCCAAAGCTGTACCTCCCGGTGAGCGGCCTCAACGCTCCGCGCCGAACCGCTCACAGCGCCATCTCCACTTCGTTCCGATGGCCCTGTGGCCAAAGCTGTACCTCCCGGCGAGCGGCCTCGACGCTCCGCGCCGAACCGCTCACAGCAACTCCTCCAGAGCGTTCAGAAAGGCGCTGGTCTCCTCCGGCGTGCCGGCGGTGACGCGCAGCCAGCCCGGCAGGCCGACGTCGCGGATGAGCACGCCCCGGTCCAGCAGTGCGTGCCAGACGCCCTTGCTGTCGCCGCGCGGGGCGCCGAACAGCACGAAGTTGGCGTCGCTGTCGGCGACCGGGAGGCCCCAACCGCGCAGCGTGTCGACGATCCGGTCGCGCTGGCCCTTGATCGCGTCGACGGTCGAGAGCAGCGCGTCGGTGTGCGCGAGCGCGGCCCGGGCGACGGCCTGCGTCATGGCGCTGAGGTGGTACGGCAGCCGCACGAGCTGCACCGCGTCGACCACGGCGGCGTCGGCGGCCAGGTAGCCGACCCGGCCCCCGGCCAACGCGAACGCCTTGCTCATCGTGCGGGTCACCACGAGCCGCGGGTAACGCTCAATGAGCGTCGGGGCGAAGACGGTACCCGAGCGGGCGAACTCCGCATATGCCTCGTCCACGATGACCATGCCGCGGGCCGTCTCCACCGCCGCCGCCACGACCTCGAGCGGCAGCGCGGTGCCCGTCGGGTTGTTGGGCGAGCAGAGGAACACCAGGTCCGGGTCGTACTCGCGGATCTTCGCCACCACGTGCTCGGCGCTCAGCGTGTAGTCACCGGCGCGCAGCCCGTCGACCCAGGCCGTGCCGGTGCCGGCGGCCAGGAGCGGGTGCATGGAGTACGACGGCGTGAACCCCAGCGCGGTGCGCCCGGGCCCGGCGAACGTCTGCAGCAGCTGCTGCTGGATCTCGTTCGACCCGTTGGCCGCCCAGACGTTGCGGTAGGTCAGGCCGTGCCCGACGTACGCGGCCAGGTCGGTGCGCAGCGCGACGGCATCGCGGTCCGGATACCGGTTCAGGTCCCGCAGCACCGAGCCGAGCGCCTTCTCCATCTCGGCGACGGCGGCTTCGGGCACCGGATACGAGTTTTCGTTGGTGTTGAGGCGCACTGCCACGTCGAGCTGGGGCGCACCGTACGGCGTCATCCCCCGCAGCTCGTCCCGCAGCGGCAGGTCGTCGAGCGAGGTCATGCGTCGAACCGGACCTTCACCGCGGCACCGTGCGCCGGGAGGTCCTCGGCCGTGGAGAGTGCCACCACGTGCGCCGCCACCTCCTGCAGCGCGTCGTGCGAGTACTCGATCAGCTGGACGCCCCGCAGGAACGTCTGCGTCGACAGGCCGGACTGGTGCCGGGCACAGCCGCCGGTCGGCAGGACGTGGTTCGAGCCGGCGCAGTAGTCCCCGAGCGACACCGGCGACCAGGCCCCCACGAATATCGCCCCGGCGTTGCGGACCCGCTCGGCCACGGCCCGCGGATCGCGGGTCTGGATCTCGAGGTGCTCGGCGCCGTAGGCGTCGACGACCCGCAGCCCCTGCTCGACGTCGTCGACGAGGACTGTCGCCGACTGCGGCCCCGACAGCGCCTCGGTCACCCGCTCGACGTGCTTGGTCGCGGCGACCTGCCTCGCGACCTCGGCATCGACCGCGGCGGCCAGCTCGGTCGAGGTCGTGACCAGGACGCTCGCCGCGAGCGGGTCGTGCTCGGCCTGGCTGATCAGGTCGGCCGCGACGTGGCGCGGGTCGGCGCTCTCGTCGGCCAGGATCGCGATCTCGGTCGGGCCGGCCTCGGCGTCGATGCCGACCGTGCCGCGCAGCATGCGCTTGGCCGCGGTGACCCAGATGTTGCCGGGCCCGGTGATCATGTCGACCGGCTCGCAGCCGGGCTCCTCGTCGGTGAACCCGTAGCCGAGCATCGCGATCGCCTGCGAGCCGCCGACCGCGTACACCTCGTCGACGCCCAGCAGCGCACAGGCGGCCAGGATGTTGGCGTTCGGCAGGCCGGTGTCCTTCTGCGGCGGGCTCGTCACGGCGATCGAGGCGACGCCGGCGGCCTGGGCCGGGACGACGTTCATGACCACGCTCGACGGGTACACGGCCAGGCCGCCCGGCACGTAGAGCCCGACCCGGCCGACCGGCAGCCAGCGCTGCGTGACGGTGCCCCCCTCGGCGAGGACCGTCGTCGTATCGGTGCGGCGCTGGTCCTCGTGCACCTTGCGGGCCCGGGCGATCGACTCCAGCAGGGCGGCGCGCACGGCGGGCTCGAGCTCGGCCTCGGCCCGCTCGATCTCCTCCTTCGGCACCCGCAGCTGCTTCACGTCGACCTTGTCGAAGCGCAGCGACGCCTCCCGGATCGCCGCGGCGCCATGCTCTCGGACCGCTTCGACGGTCGGGCGCACCTGCTCGGTGGCGACGGATACGTCAATGGCGGCCCGGGGCAGCAGACGGCGCGGGTCCTCGGTGGAGCCGCGCAGGTCGATCCGATTCAACACCCTTGGGAGTCTATTCGGCGCCGCCAGCGGTTATGCGTCACCGTCCCGCCCAGCGGGCTGTCGGGATCCGGCCCAACGCCAGTTCAGTTCGCCGGGCGCGGCCGGCGGTCCGGGCAGCGTTCTCGTGGCCGCTCCGGCCGTGTCCGTGGCGCGGAGGCCGTCGAGGTTGAGTGCGAGGTACCGCCGCCGCAGTTGTCGGGTGCGCTCCGGGTCCGGCAGCCTGATGGCCGAGCACCCCTCCAGGACGAGGGCGATGTCGGTGGTTCCGGCGTCCGGCCTCATCTGCTTCGTATCGTGGGCGCGGGTGACCAGTTCGTGCACCAGTGTGCCCGACCTCACGGCATCGGCGATCATCTCCGGCGTCGAGGTGAACGTCCCGGCGAGGTGCACGGTGAGCGAGTGCACGTCGGCGTCGACGACGTTGTGCAGGAAGCTCTCCAGCGCGGCCCAGCCGTCCTCGATCGCACCGGCCCGCTCCGCCTCGGCGATGAACGTCCGCAGGCCGTCGTGGCAGAGCGTGCGCAGCAGCCCTTCCTTGTTCCGGTACCGCCGGTACAGCGCACTGATCCCGACCCCGGCCCGCTCGGCCACGGCGGCGATGGGCGCCTTGGGGTCCTCAATGAACACGTCCCGCGCCGCTGCGAGAATGACCCCGTCGTTCCGCTCGGCCTCGCGCTCGCGTCCCATGCGGCCCAGCTTAACACCCAATGGGAACGGACTATTCCGGTCCGCAATACACGTGACGGACGTGTCGTAGGCCGCGACCAGCGCCTCGGCTACGCTTCGGCTCGTGGAGCTGCTGCCACTCTTCCCGCTGGGCACCGTGCTGTTTCCGGGCTTGGTCCTGCCGCTGCACGTCTTCGAGCCGCGGTACCGGACGCTTATCCAGCACCTCACCGAGCTCCCGGCCAACCTCCCCCGCGAGTTCGGCGTCATCGCCATCCGCCGCGGCTGGGAGGTGGGCCGCCAGTCCGAGGCCGCCGACGCCACCATCACAGCCGGCGAGTCCCTCTCGCTGTACGAGATCGGCTGCGCCGCCGAGATCCGCCAGATCACCGAGCTCCCCGACGGCCGCTTCGACCTGATGACCCTGGGCCGCCGCCGCTTCCGCCTGGTGGGCGTCGCCCGCAACGACGCCCCATACTTGACAGGCGAGGTCGAGTGGCTCCCCGAGCCGAAGGGCGACCCCGACCGCGAGGGCGAGCTGGCCGCCGGCGTCCTGTCGGCCTACCAGGACTACCTCCGCGCCGTCCGCGCGGACGAGGACGGCGAACAGCTCCCGGACGATCCCACGGTCCTGTCCCACCTCGTCGCCGCCACGGCATCACTGACGCTCGAGGATCGGCAGTCGCTGCTGGCCGAGCCCGATACGCAGAGCCGCCTCAAGTCTGAACGCGCGCTGCTGCGGCGGGAGACCGCTCTGCTTGGTCAGATTCGGGCCGTTCCTGTGTCCTTGGGGGATCTGGCCGTTCCGTCGAGTCCTAATTAGCCTTTTTTCGGCGTCTACTGGCGCCGCGATGTCATGTTCGTTTGTGGTTTTTTATTGTGTAGCGTGGGCGCGACCGTTGTTTGGTTGCCGTTCATCGGCCGAGGTCCGAGGATTTGGCGGCGGGTCCGTTGTGGTCATCATTCGGTGGTAGCGATTCGTGGCCTTCGGTGATAAAAAGAATGATTTTGGTTTGGGTTTGGCTGCGGTCTGCCTAAGGGCTGGGCATCGGAATGCTGCGGGAGAAGGCTTTGGAGTGGCAGCGTCGCCGGGGGCATCCGAAGCGGCGGCGGGCTCCGGGGCGCAGGTGACGGTGGCGGAAGTAGTGGCGGTGGCAGCGTCGGATTGGCACTCTGGCTGATCCTGCTGCTCAACGGGCACCGAGACCGGCGTCGGGTCACTCGGCTGGGCCTCCGCAGTTACTACCGCCGCCTGAGCACGCTCAGCTTGAATCCGGCGCATTTTCTCGGCATGCCGCTGCACAAGCCCCCAGTCCCGATGACGCTTGTGCTCCCGCCGAAACTCCTCATTGATCGCACTATAACGCCGAGACTTCGTCCGATCCCGCATAGGGGCCAATTCCGCCCTGCTGAACAAGCCGATCTGCCCCATAATCAAATTATCCCAACCCCACCCCCCAATACACAGCCCCACCAATCCCCATATTTTCAAACAACGTACCCCGGAACCACCGAATGACGACCACGACGAACCCGCCGCCAAATCCTCGAACCCCAGCCAATGAACGGCAACCAAACAACGGTCGCGCCCACGCTTACTCAGTAGTTCCCATCGGCCGAGCCCACAACTGCGGTGCCCCTCCAACCGGGCGACAGCCCAGCAGACCCACGACGTCAGGAACGCGGCAGGTCAGACGGCGGCGAAGGCGGCGCGGTGGGATCGGTGGAAGCCGCGTGAGTGTTCGAGCCCGGCGGCGTGTGAGGTGTATCGGTCGGATGAGCGGGTGCAGGTGCTCCCGAGGGTGGCGGGTACGCCGCCGCCTGATCAGCGCCCGAGGGGAAGCCGGCCGGCGGGTATTCGGCCGGGTGCTGAGCCCCCGGCGGCGGGTACGAGTAGCCGGGCTGAGGCGCGTACGTGGCAACGCCTGGCGCAGGCGGCGCCGGGGTCAGGTACTCCGGCGGGATGTTGTCGTAGCGGAGCGTCGGCGAGACGTGGAAGCCGGCCAGCCCCGTGTAGACGGCCGCCGCCGCGATTCCCTGGATCAGCATCGTGCCGCGGACCCACGGGATGAAGCCGAGCCACAGGCTGGCCTCGCCGGTGCGGAGCTTGACCGGCCGGAACATGTGCGTGTTCTCGGGGGCGTGCTCGGCCAGGTCCATGTAGTGCGACCAGCCGATCTTGTTGCCCAGCCAGGCCGCGAGGACTGACGCGCCGGTGGAGCCCAGGACCAGGGCCAGCAGCATCACGGGGCCCCGGTAGCGGCGCAGCAGGAACCAGGCGGCCACGGCCACGATGGCGCCCATCGCGATCGCCATGAGGATGAACCAGCCGTCGTCGGCCCAGTAGCCCTCGGGCTCGGGGTCGATCGGGTAGGGGCCGTACTGCGTCTGGACCAGCTCGACGTGCGGAGCCAGCTTCGACCACAGCCAGCCGAACGGCGCGCCCAGGCCGGCGACGACCACGGCGGCCAGGAGGGCGAAGAGCACCTCGCGAAGGATCGAGTCGCGGGCCGGCGGGGCGGGGGCCTCGGGCGGCTCGACTGGCGAAATCGGGGCGATGCTCACGATCCCATCCTGCCAGGCGCGCGCCCCGTTGCGGCAAGCGCGTCGTCGTCGGCCGCGGCCGCCGGTGTGACCTGCGGGGACGGTGGGGCGGGAGCTGTCAGATCGGGCAGGGAGAGATCCATGACCATGATGCGGGGAGCCTCCTCGCGGCGGTCCACCCGGCCCTTGAGGGCGACCACCGCGTCCTCGGCCACCCACTGGTCGACCTGCTCGTAGGTGTCCGGGAAGAACATGACCTCGATGGTGCCGTCGAGGTCCTCGAGCACCGCCTGGGCCCACGGGCGCCCTTGACGGGTGACCTTGCGCTGGACGCCGGAGAGGATGCCGGCCAGGCGGACCACGGCGCCGTCAGGGACCGTGCCCTCCTCGGCCAGCGCCGCGATGGGGCGGTCGGCGGCGGCCCGCAGGACGTGCTCGAGGCCGCGCAGCGGGTGGTCGGAGACGTAGAGGCCGAGCATCTCGCGCTCGAAGGCGAGGCGTTCGGGCTTGTCCCACTCCATGGTGGGGACGGGCGGGGCGGTCATGAGCGGGGCGCCGAACAGGTCGAACTGGCCGACAGCCTCGTTGCGCTTGACGATCGAGACCGCGTCGAGCGCGTCGGCGTGGACGCTGAGCAGGCCCCGGCGGGAGTGGCCGAGGGAGTCGAACGCGCCCGCCTTGATCAGGGACTCGATGGTCTTGCGGTTGCACACGACCTGGTCGACCTTGGCCAGGAAGTCGTAGAAGTCGGCGAAGCGGCCCTTCTCGCGGCGGGCCCGGACGATGGCCTCCACCGCGGCGGCGCCGACGTTGCGCACGGCGCCGAGGCCGAAGCGGATGTCGGTGCCGTCGGCGGCGAAGCGGCCCTTGGAGGCGTTGACGTCGGGCGGCAGCACGTGGATGCCCATGTGCCGGCACTCGGCGAGGTAGACGGCGGAGCGGTCCTTGTCGCCGCCGATGGAGGTGAGCAGGGCGGCCATGTATTCGGCCGGGAAGTTGGCCTTGAGGTAGGCCGTCCAGTAGGCGACGAGCCCGTAGGCGACGCTGTGGGCCTTGTTGAACGCGTAGTCGGAGAACGGCACGAGGATGTCCCACAGGGTGCGGATCGCGCCCTCCGAGTAGCCGCGCTCGCGCATGGCCGGGGCGAAGTCGGTGAACTCCTGGTCGAGGATCTCCTTCTTCTTCTTGCCCATGGCCCGCCGCAGCCGGTCGGCGGCGCCGAGCGTGTAGCCGGCGACCCGCTGGGCGATCGCCATGACCTGCTCCTGGTAGACGATCAGGCCGTAGGTGTCGCCGAGGATGTCGGCCAGGGGCTCGGCCAGCTCGGGGTGGATCGGGGTGACCGGGCGGCGGCCGTTCTTGCGGTCGGCGTATTCGTTGTGGGCGTTCGCCGCGATGGGCCCGGGCCGGTAGAGCGCACCGACCGCCGACACGTCGGCGAAGCTGTCCGGGGCCATCGAGCGCAGCAGGTGCCGGACCGGCGTGGCCTCGAACTGGAAGACGCCGAGCGTGTCGCCCCGGGACAGCAGCGCATAGGTCGGGGCGTCGTCGAGCGGCGCGTCCTCGATGACGACCTCGCGGCGGCGGTTGTCGCGGATCGCGTCGAGGGCGTCGTCGATGATCGTGAGGTTGCGCAGGCCGAGGAAGTCCATCTTGAGCAGGCCCATGTCCTCGCACGCGCCCATGTCCCACTGGGTGATGATCGCGCCGTCCTGCTCCCGCTTCTGGATCGGCAGGACGTCGATCAGCGGCTCCCGCGACAGGATCACCCCGGCCGCGTGGACGCCCCACTGCCGCTTGAGCCCCTCCAGGCCGCGGGCGGTGTCGACGACGGTGCGCACCTCGGGCTCGGACTCGTAGAGCCGGCGCAGCTCACCGCCCTCCTTGAACCGGGGGTGCGCCGGGTCGAACACGCCGGACAGGGGCATGTCACGGCCGAGCACCGGCGGCGGCACCGCCTTGCTGATCCGCTCACCGAGGGAGAACGGGAAGCCCAGCACGCGGGCGGCGTCCTTGATCGCCGCCTTGGCCTTGATGGTGCCGTAGGTGATGATCTGGGAGACGCGGTCCTCGCCGTATTGCTCGGTGGCGTAGCGGATCATCTCGCCCCGCCGGCGCTCGTCGAAGTCCATGTCGATGTCGGGCATGCTCGGCCGCTCGGGGTTGAGGAACCGCTCGAAGAGCAGCCCGTGCGCGAGCGGGTCGAGCTCGGTGATGCCCAGCGCGTAGGCGACAAGGGAGCCGGCCGCCGACCCGCGGCCCGGGCCGACCCGGATGCCCTGCGCGTGGGCGTGGGCGACGAGGTCGGCGACGACCAGGAAGTAGCCGGCGAGGTCGGCCCCGAGGATCACCGACAGCTCGTAGGCGGCCTGGTTGGCGTGGGCCTCGGAGACGCCGTGCGGGAAGCGCCGGGCCAGGCCGCGCTCGACCTCGGCCCGCAGGACGGCGTCCTCGGTGGTGCCGGGCGGCACCGGGAAGGTGGGCATCAGGCTGCGGTGGGCGAAGACGTCCGCGTAGTCGCCGATCCGCTCGGCCACGGCCAGGGTGTTGTCGCAGGCGCCGGGGACCTCGGCGTCCCAGATCCGCCGCATCTCCGCGGCCGACTTGAGGTAGAAGTCGCGGGCGTCGAACTTGAACCGCTTCGGGTCGGCCAGGGTGGTCGCGGACTGCACGGCGAGCAGCGCCTCGTGGGCGTCGGCGTCACCGGCGAAGGTGTAGTGCAGGTCGTTGGTCGCGATCGGGGCGAGCCCGAGCCGGCGCCCGAGGCGCAGCAGGTCGGCCCGGACCCGGGTCTCGATCTGCAGGCCGTGGTCCATCAGCTCCAGGTAGAGGTTGCCGGGGCCGAAGATGTCGAGCAGCTCGCCCGCGGCCCGGCAGGCCCGCTCGAAGTCGCCGATGCGCAGCCAGGTCTGGACCTCGCCGGACGGGCAGCCGGTGGTGGCGATGAGCCCGGGCGCGTATTCGGCGAGCAGTTCGCGGTCGGCGCGCGGCTTGTAGAAGTATCCCTCCGTGCTGGCCCGTGAGGTGAGGCGGAACAGGTTGCGCAGGCCGGTGGCGTCGGCCGCCAGCAGCGTGAGGTGGGTGTAGGCGCCGCCGCCGGAGACGTCGTTCTCGCCGCCGTCGGCCCAGCGGACCCGGGTGCGGTCGCCGCGGTGCGTGCCCGGCGTCAGGTATGCCTCGACGCCGATGATCGGCTTGATTCCGGCCCTGATCGCCTGGTGGTAGAAGTCGTGGGCGCCGAACATGTTGCCGTGGTCGGTCATGGCCAGCGCGGGCTGGCCGAGCCGGGCAGCCTCCGCAAACAGCGGGCCGAGGCGCGCGGCCCCGTCGAGCATCGAATACTCGGTATGAACGTGCAGATGAACGAAGCCCACGGCAGCGACGCTACTCGGGGGGTACGACAGAAAATCAAGTTTGCCGGGGCCGCTTCCCTCCCGCCCGGGCAGTCCCCCGCACGGCGTCATACGTCCACCTATCGTGAAGCCGACTGCACCACGGAACGGGATTATCAGCGACACTGCTCGGCATGATCGACCGTCGTCGGCTGACCGCGCTCCTCGACCGCGAACGTGCCTTCTTCACCGAACGCCACCCGCAGTCGGCGGCCGAGTATGCGCGGGCCGGAAACCTGTTCGGCCGGGTGCCGATGACCTGGATGAACAAGTCGGCCGCCGGCTTCCCGCTGTACCTCGCGCAGGCCCGCGGCGCCCGGGTGACCGACGTGGACGGGCACGAGTACGTCGACTTCTGCCTCGGCGACAGCGCGGCGATGGCCGGGCACTCCCCCGCCCCCGTGGTCGCGGCCGTGCGGGAGCGGTTCGGCGAGCTCGGCGGGGCCGGCGCGATGCTGCCGACGTCGGACGCGGCCTGGGTCGGGGCCGAGCTTACCCGGCGCTTCGGGGTGTCGCGGTGGAGCTTCGCGCTGAGCGCCACCGACGCCAACCGCTGGGCGATCCGGCTGCTGCGGGCGGTGACGGGGCGGCCGCGGATCCTGTTCAACGCGTACTGCTACCACGGGTCGGTCGACGAGTCGCTCATCGTGACGTCGCCGCACGGGCCGCGCAGCCGCGAGGGGAACGTTGGCGCGCCTGTCGACGTGACCGCGACCAGCCGGGTCGCCGAGTTCAACGACGTCTACGGGCTGGAGCGGGAGCTCGCCCACGGTGACGTGGCCGCGGTGGTCATGGAGCCGGCGATGACAAACGTCGGCATCGTGCTGCCGCGGCCCGGATATCTGGAGGCGGTGCGGGAGCTGACCCGGCGGTACGGCACGTATCTGGTCAACGACGAGACGCACACGTTCTCGGCCGGGCCGGGCGGCGCGACAGGTCTGTGGGGACTGGAGCCGGACGTGGTGACCATCGGCAAGGCGATAGGCGGTGGGATCCCGGCGGCCGCGTACGGTCTGTCCGAGGAGATCGCACAGCGAGTACAGACGATGCAGCATTTGGATCTGGTGGATATGGGCGGGGTCGGGGGGACGCTCGCCGGCAACGCGCTGTCCATCGCCGCGACCCGGGCCACGCTCGAGCACGTGCTGACGACCGCGGCATATACGCACATGTCGGAGCTGGCGAAGGCGTTCAAGGTCGGCGTCGAGGCGGTCATCGAGGAGTTCGACCTGCCGTGGTCGGTGAACCGGCTGGGGGCCCGGGTCGAGTACCGGTTCGCGGCGCCCGCACCGACGAGCGGTACCGAGTCGGCGCAGGCCGCGGACCCGGACCTCGAGGACTACCTGCACGTCTATCTGGCGAACCGGGGCATTCTGCTCACGCCGTTCCACAACATGGCCCTGATGTGCCCGGACACGACCGAGGAGCAGGTCGCCGAGCACTCCAGGGTCTTCCGTTACGCGATCGAGGAGCTCAGCGGGCGAACGGGTCCATCATGACGGCGGCCGCCTTGAGCCAGGCCCGCTTCGTCGCGGCGGCCAGCATCGGGTATTCGATGTTGGAGCCGCTCTCCAGCGCCGGGTCGTAGGGCACCACGACGACGGCCCGGGTCCGGGTGCGGAAGTGCCCGGCCAGGTCGTCGATGAGCGGGGTCGGGTTGGGCGTCGGGCAGGACAGCAGCGTGACCGCGTTGGCGACCAGCTCCTCCATCCCGGCCTCGTCGAGCAGGTCGAGCATCCAGTCGGCGGTGAACGCGGCGTCCTCGCGGGGCACGCTCGTGACCACGAGCTGGTCGGCGGCCTGCAGGACGGTCTGCCAGTTGGGGCTCTCGACGTTGTTGCCGGTGTCGACGCAGATCACGTCGTGGGTGCGGCGCAGCAGCTCCAGCACGCGGCGCACCGTGTGCGGGTCGAGGCGCTGGGCGAAGCGGGGGTTCTCCTCACCGGCGAGCACGTCGTAGGAGCCGTCGGAGGCGTGGCGCAGGTAGTCGTCGAGCATGTCGTACAGGTCGTAGCCGGTCGCGTGCTCGACGCGCACGAGGTCGGCGATCAGGTGCCGGATCGTGCGGGCGTGCCGGGCGCTGCCGGCCCGCAGGCCGAGCGTGCCGCGCAGCTCGTTGTCGTCCCAGGCGATGACGCCCTTGCCGCGGACGCTGCCGATGGTGGCGGCGGTCAGCACGGTCGCGGTCGTCTTGTGGACGCCGCCCTTGGGGTTGGCGAAGGCCAGCACCTTCGGGCTGGGGATCTCCTGGCGCAGGATCTGCGCGAGCTGCTCGGTCGGGTCGGGCTGGGCGGCCTGATATTCGACGCTCGGCGCGCGCCGCGCGGACCGGGGGGTGCGGGGCGGGGCGTCGTCGTATGGGCGAGTGCCGTTGCTGGGAGGCATTGGTTCGTCATCGTAGGGCCGATCGGGCGCGTATGGGGCCGTGGGGCGCCCGAAGCGGCCGTCGTAATCCAGATCACCCGGGCTCGACCGGCCGAGCAGCGCCCGGTCCAGCAGCGAGCGCCAGCGAGGAGCCGGGTCCGCTGACCTGTCCTCCCACCTGGCATCCGCTTCAGCCACTCCCGGCCCTCCCTCTGTGCGCACCTGCCGACCACCCGTACCCCAGGCTACGGACCGAACGGTATTCGGACCACACCTGCGTGCCCATCCCCTGCATCAACTGCACGACAGGCCGTACGGATATCGCCTCAGGAGGGTTCGGGGGACGCGACGACGGTTCCGGCGCCCTCGCTCACCGGCTCGGCGACGGTGGTCTGCTCCGGCAACGGCGGCATGAACACCGTGCGATCGAGGCGTTGCAGCTCGGTGATGGGGTCGACGACCCGGGTCTCCGGCCGGGCCGCGACCGCGCGCAGGGCCACGGGCGACGCGTAGACGACGGCGGCGTAGACGCACGAGCAGTGCTCGCGGTATGCGGTGGCCTCCTGGTCGGCGACGATGGAGCCGGAGAGGTACAGCTGGCGGTTGTCGTCGGGGATGCCGTCGTTGCGTCCCAGCAGGTCGCGGTAGTGCTGGGCCTCCTCGGTCTTGCGCTGCGCCGTCTCGTCCATGGCCAGGATCACGTCGTCGGGCAGCCGGTAGGCCCCGAGCCGCACCAGCTCGGTCTGCGTGCCCGGCAGCGGCACCCGCGCGAACACGCTCGACACCGAGACGTCCGCGAGCACCGGCGTGAGCCGCTCGGGGCCCAGGTAGGCCGTGAACGACACCAGCGCGTAGACCGGGGCGTCCCCGGGCAGCGCGCCCAGCTCGTCCTTCCCGGCCTGGATGTAGCCGGGAATGGAGGCGCCCTCGGCCACGCCAACCCGCAGGACGTCACCGAGCGAAGGGTCGCTGCGCGGCCTTTCGTTGCGGTGTACCGCGAGCAGTGTCGCCGTCACCGCGACGACGCCGACGACGACGGTGAAGACGCGCAGTCGCTGGGCACCCCGGAAGATCCGGGCGAGGACGTTGCCGACCGGCGGCAGGAGCCGCTGGTCGAGCTGCTGGAGCTGCTTCATCGCTCCACGAGGGTCGCACAGGCGGTACCGGCGACCGGCATTGGGTCTTGACATGAACCCAGCGAAGGATTTCTATCAGTCAAGTTAACTAATAGAAACAGGAGGGTCCATGCGCATCCGCACCATCGGAGCCGCCGCAGTCGCGCTCGCCGCCGCCGGGGTCGGCCTCGCGGTCACCGCTCCGGCCCAGGCCGCGACCGCGATCCCGGCCCACGTCTTCGCTCCGTACTTCGAGGCGTACAACGGCGACAGCCTCAGCGGGCTCTCCCAGCAGTCCGGCGCGAAGTACCTGACCATGGCCTTCATCCAGACCGCGAGCCCCGGTTCGTGCACCGTGTACTGGAACGGCGACACCGGCCTGCCGATCGCCGGCTCCTCGTTCGGCAGCGACATCGCCGCGATCCGGGCCCGCGGCGGCGACGTGATCCCCTCGTTCGGGGGCTACGCGGCCGACAACGGCGGGACCGAGATCGCCGACGGCTGCACCGACGTCAACCAGATCGCGGGCCAGTTCGAGAAGGTCATCACCACCTACGACGTGACCCGCATCGACCTGGACGTCGAGGACAACTCGCTCACCAACACGGCCGGCATCGACCGGCGCAACAAGGCGATAAAGCTCGTCGAGGACTGGGCCGCGGCCAACGGCCGGACCATCCAGTTCGTCTACACGCTGCCCACGACGACGGCCGGCCTGGCCGACAGCGGGCTGGCGGTGCTGCGCAGCGCCGTGGCCAACAACGCGCGGGTCGACATCGTCAACCAGATGACCTTCGACTACTACGACAACCAGCCCCACCAGATGGCCAACGACACCAAGAGCGCGTCGAACGGCCTGCATTCACAACTGCAGCAGTTGTACCCGTCCAAGACCAGCCAGCAGCTGTGGAGCATGATCGGCGTCACCGAGATGGTCGGCATCGACGACTTCGGCGCGGCGGAGACGTTCACCGTGGCCGACGCGAAGGCCGTCTACTCCTGGGCGAGTCAGCAGGGCATCGCCGAGCTGTCCTTCTGGGCCCTCCAGCGCGACAACGGCGGCTGCCCCGGCACGGGCGGCTCCGACACCTGCTCCGGCATCTCCCAGGGCACGTGGGACTTCTCGCACATCTTCGCGCCGTTCACCAGCGGCGGCGGCAACCCCGGCTCGCCCACGCCGACGAAGAGCACATCACCGAGCTCGTCCCGGAGCCCAAGCGCGTCGCCGAGCCCTTCGCGGAGCACGGGCCAGGGCCTCGCCAACGGCAACTTCGAGGCCGGCCTGGCCCCGTGGACCGGCGGCCTGTGCAGCGTCGTGAGCACGCCCGTCCACGGCGGGACCAAGGCCCTGAAGGCGGCCGCGTCCAGCTCCGACAACGCGCAGTGCAGCCAGACGGTGGCGGTCCAGGCCAACCGGACGTACACCCTTGCCGCCTGGGTCCAGGGCGGCTACGCCTTCCTGGGCGCCACCACCGGGGCCGGCGACACCAGCACCTGGACGGCCGGCGGCTCCTCCTGGACCAAGCTGACGGTCACGGTGAGCACCGGCAGCTCCACCTCGATCAAGGTCTGGATCCACGGTTGGTACGGCACCGGCACCGTCTACGCCGACGACGTGACACTGGTCTGAGGCCGATCCCGGCTTACGCGGCGGCGCTCAGGACCTCGAGCGCCGCCGCCAGGTCGGGCGGGTAGTCGCTGACGAACGAGACGTACTCGTCGGTGCGCGGGTGCATGAAGCCGAGCTCGCGGGCGTGCAGCCACTGGCGGGACAGCCCCAGCCGCGCCGCGAGGGTGGGGTCGGCGCCGTAGGTCAGGTCCCCGACGCACGGGTGGCGCAGGGCCGAGAAGTGGACCCGGATCTGGTGGGTCCGGCCGGTCTCCAGCTTGACGTCCAGGAGGCTCGCGGCCGGGAACGCCTCGATGGTGTCGTAGTGGGTGATGCTCGGCCGCCCGCCGGAGACCACGGCGAACTTGTAGTCGTGGCTCGGGTGGCGGTCGATCGGGGCGTCGATGGTGCCGCGCAGCGGGTCCGGGTGGCCCTGGACCACCGCGTGGTAGCGCTTCTCGACCTCGCGGGCCTTGAAGGCGCGCTTCAGGGCGGAGTAGGCCAGCTCGCTCTTCGCCACGACCATCAGGCCGGTCGTGCCCACGTCCAGGCGGTGCACCACGCCCTGGCGCTCGGCGGCGCCGCTCGTGGCCACCGTCTGGCCCATGGCCGCCAAGCCGCCGATGACCGTCGGACCGGTCCAGCCGGGGCTCGGGTGGGCGGCCACACCGACGGGCTTGTTGACCACGACGATGTCCTCGTCGCTGTAGACGATCACCATCCCGTCGACCGGGACCGCCTCGATCGCCACCGCGGCCGGCTGGGCCGGCAGCGTCACCTCGAGCCAGGCCCCGGCCTTGACCTTGTCCGACTTCGCCCGCACCGCGCCGTCGACGCAGACGTCCCCGGCCTCGACCAGGTCGGCCGCGGCGGTCCGGCTGAAGCCGAAGAGCCGGGTCAGCGCCTGGTCGAGGCGGGTGCCGTCAAGCCCGTCGGGCACGGGCAGCGAGCGGACCTCACGCATCGCGCTTGACCCGGGTGCCGTCGCGCCGGCGGCCCGTGAACTCCAGCAGGATCGCCAGGGTCACGCCGACCGTCAGGGCCGAGTCGGCGATGTTGAACACCGGGAAGTGCCCGCCGTGGTCGTCGAGGAAGCTGAACATGTCGACCACGTGCCCCTGGAACGGGCCCGGCGCCCGGAAGAGCCGGTCGCCGAGGTTGCCGGCCGCCCCGCCCAGGACCAGGCCCAGCGCGACCGCCCAGGCGGCCGAGAAGGTGCCCTTGATCATCCAGAACAGCCAGCCGATCACGCCGATCGCGATCAGCGGGAAGATCCACGTCTGGTCGCGCAGCATGCTGAACGCGGCCCCGCTGTTGCGCGTGTAGATCACGTAGATGAGGCCGCCGAGCAGCTTCACCGGCTCGCCGTGGGCGACGGTCGAGGTCGTCCACTGCTTCACGGCCACGTCGATCGCGATGATCGCGAGGCCGACGAGGCCGAAGACCGACCACGCCCGCGTCCGCGCGCCGGGGGGAGGCGGCGGCGGGGGCGCGGTCGTGTCATCCACCGGGTCGCTCCGGTCCTGGATGGGCTCGTGAGTGGTCAGCGCCGCTCCTCCAACTGCTTGCAGGTGACGCAGAGCGTAGCGGACGGGAATGCGGCCAGCCGCTCGACCGGGATGGCGTTGCCGCACTTCTCACACCAGCCGTAGCCGCCCTCGTCGAGCCGTTCGAGGGCCCGCTCGACCTGCACGATGCGGTCGGCCAGGTTGTTGGCGATCGTGATCTCCTGCTCCCGCTCACCCGTCTTGGTGCCGGTGTCGGCCTGGTCGTCGCCGGCGGAGTCGGTGAGCCGGTGCTGCTGCAGCTCGTGGATCTCCAGCAGCGTCTGGTCGTGTTCGGTCTTGAGCTCGTCGCGCCGCTCGATCAGCGCCAGCCGGATCTTCTCCGTCTCGGCTGCCGTGCGCGTGCCACGGGCGGGCTTCGCCGTAGCGGTCTTGGCCGCGGTGGTCTTCGGTTCTGCGGTCTTGGCCATCGTGGCTCCCTCGGCCGCACGGGCGGCGGTTGACGTCGTCGGCGCTTTCGTGGTGCTGGTCGCGGCATTTGCCGCCTTTGTCGCCCGGGACGATGTCCCGGCTTGCCGAGAGGCCGGTTTCTGTGCTGTTGTCACAGTGGTATCTCCCGTCACATCGGCGGTCGTACCCTGCCTGGCACCGCTCGCTGACCGGCCCTTCGGCCCGGCATCAGCCCGCTCGGCCATGGCTCCCCCAGATGCAAAATGGGCGCGCGACGCGCGGTCGCGCACTCCAGTGGCTGGCAAGAATACGGAATGTACACGCGTCCGACAAACACGCCACACGTATTCGGACCAATTTGACCAGTTATTGGCGCCGATCATCGCCATGTTCGGCAAACCAGCGGGCCAGTCTTCCGCGCCTGCTCACCGCCCGCAGCCGTTGCTCCGCGGCGTCGCGCACCTGCTCAGTGGTGACGATCAGGAGGCTGTCGCGGGTCTTCAGGCGGGTCTCCGGCACCGGCACGAACGCACCGCCATCGCGCAACACCAGCGTCACGACCGCACCGAGAGGCAATCGTAACTCGTCCACGTGCACGCCGTTGAGCTTCGAGCCGTCCGGCACCTCGACCTGCAACAGGTCGGCCCCCATCCGCTCCAGCGGGGCCGCCTCCACCTGCAGGTCGGTGGGCTCCGCGGGCGCGGTGACCCCCAGCCGCCGGGCCACCGGGGGCAGCGACATGCCCTGGACCGCCGTGTAGATGACCACCAGCACGAAGACGACGTTGAACAGGTCCTGCGCGCCGGGGAGCCCGGCCGAGAGCGGGATCGTGGCCAACACGACCGGCACCGCCCCGCGCAGCCCGGCCCAGGACAGGAACGCCTGGTCGCGCCAGCCCGGGCCGCTCTCGGTGAGCAGGAACGGGGCGCTGCTGACCAGCACCGACAGCGGCCGGGCGACGAGCACCAGGACCAGGCCGACGACCAGCGCGGTGATCACGGCCCCGCCGAGCGCCTTGGGCGAGGCGAGCAGGCCCAGGAGCACGAACAGGCCGATCTGGGCGAGCCAGGCCAGCCCATCGGCGAAGCCGAGCATGGCCCGCCGGTGCGGCAGGCGGGCGTTGCCGAGGATCACCCCTGTGACGTACACGGCGAGGAACCCCGAGGCGTGGGCCACCGACCCGGCCGCGTAGGCCAGGACGGTCAGGCCGATCGCGGCGAGCGGGTAGAGCCCGGCCGAGGGCAGCGCGGCCCGGCGCAGGGCCCAGGCGCCGCCGAACCCGATCACCAGCCCGACCGCGGCCCCGGTGACGAGTTCGTAGGCGACCAGGCCCAGCTGCTGATACCACGGGTGCTGGCCGGTGAGCGGCGCGGAGAGCAGCACGACCAGGATGACGACCGGGGCGTCGTTGATGCCCGACTCGGCCTCCAGCAGCGCGGCCAGGCGGGGCCGGACCGGCACCCGGCGCAGCGTGGAGAAGACCGCGGCCGCGTCGGTCGAGGAGAGCACGGCCCCGGTCAGCAGGGCCTGCTGCCAGCCGACGCCCAGCACGTAGTGCAGGACCGCCCCGACCACGCCGACGCTTACCACCACGCCGAGGGTGGAGAGCACGACGGCCGGGCCGAGCACGGGCCGCAGGGTCGACCAGCGGGCGGTGAGCCCGCCCTCGGCGATGATCACGACGAGCGCGCAGATGCCGAGCGTCCGGGTCAGCTCGGCGTCGGTGAACTGGATGCCGAGGCCGGCCTCGCCGATCACGAGGCCGAGCAGCAGGTAGACCAGGAGGCTGGGCAGGCCGAGGCGGACCGACAGCCGGACCGCACCTACACACACCAGCAAGACCGCCGCGCCCACCAGCAGCGCGACGTTGAGTTCGTGACTCAACGGCGACCCGCCAGCAGGTCGGCGACGCGCTCGGCGGTGTCCGCGGGCGGGTCGGCCAACTCGACCAGCTTGTCCCGGCTCGCCGCGCCGGCCTTCAGCCGCAGCGCGGAGGGGCGGACCCCGATCGCGGCGGCCAGGGCCTTGAGGGCGGCCACTGTCGCCTGCCCGTCGACGGGGCGGGCACCCACCGCGACGACCACGGCGGGCCCGTAGGGCCCGGGGTGGCTACCGCCGACCGCGGTGCGCGAGGCACCGGGCCTGACGCGGATCGCGATGGTGACCATGCCTCATTGTGAAGGTTCACCCGATCGTGGGCGATCCTCCTCCCGGCGGGAAATCCCGCCGGGTCCCACTGCCGGGTCTACCGGCGGCCGGCGAGGAGCACGTCGTTCGGCGCGCAGATGGCGCAGGGGGTGAAGCCGAGCTCGACCGCCTCGTGGGCGGGCAGCGGCTCGCTCTCGCGGCCGAGCAGGTGCGGGCAGCTCGACACGTGGTACCGCGGCCGCCCGTCGATCACCAGGACGTCGTCGTTCAGCGCGGCCACGCGGGCGAGGTCGGCCGCCGAGGACTGCTGGATCGCCGGCTCGTCGGCCGGGTCCTCGTCGTCGTACTCGTCGTCATCGTCATCGTCGTCGTCCAGCTCGGCGTGGTGGCCGGCCGCCGCGTGCTGGTCGTAGCCGCGGTTGTCGTACCCCTGCTGCCCGTACCCCTGGTCGTAGCCGCCCTGCTCGTAGGGGTCCTGGTCGGCCTGGGGCGGGTATTCGTCGTAGCGGTCACCCTGCTGCGGTATCGCGGAATCGGGCTCGTCGCGGACGGGCGCCATCATGGCCGTCTCGTCCGGCGGCACCGCGCGCCCGCCACCGCCGGTGGAGGTTCCGTAGGTGGTGCCGGTGCGCGCCCCGGCGCCGACGGCCTGGCGCTCGGAGCGGCGGTACTCCCCCGACTCCTCCAGGTCCTCGCCGCCGAGCTCGTCCGCGCCGAGGTGCGAGGCGAACGGGTCGTAGCGCTCCGAGGGCATCTGGCGCCCGGTACGTGTGGTGCGGGCGGACCGCGCGGCCGCAGCCTGGCGACCGCCGACGATCAGCGCGACAGCGGCCAGCAGGCTCGCCCCGATCGACGCCACGAGCAGGGCGTCCGATCCCTGGAGCAGGCCCAGCACAAGCAGGCCGACGGCCACCACGATCAGCAGCAGGCTTCCGACGATCACGGCCCTGTCCCTCCGAACAGCATGGTCCCGGAGGGAGCTTTCTCCGGGCGAGTGTCTCTCAGCGGGTACAACGAACGAACCCGGCGGAAGTCTCCCAGAATGACCGGAGCCCCAGCCGAATTTCGGCTGGGGCTCCGCGTGTCGCGTTGACCGGCCGCATGTTGCATGCTGGCCGGCCCGTCGCTCTGTGCTGCTGCAGTCTTACACGTCACTCATGTGGGTGCCGCGGTGCTGACCTCCGCCGGGAAGAGGGAGGGTCAGCGGCCGGCGCCCTCGTAGCCGCCCGCGAGACCGGCCGTGGCCAGGCCGCCGCCGACCGCCGGACGCGCCGCGCCCTCGCCGCGCTGCGCCATCTCGGCCTCGAGGCTCTGCTCGCGGCCCGTGAGGTCGCGCAGCTGGCTCTCCAGGTAGGCCTTGAGGCGCGTGCGGTACTCGCGCTCGAACTGCTTGAGCTCCTCGATGTGCTTCTGCAGCGCCGTGCGCTTCGCGTCCAGGCCGCCCATGGCCTCCTGGTGGCGCTGGCGGGCATCGCGCTCGAGCGCGTCGGCCTTCGCCCGCGCGTCGCGGGTGACCTCCTCGGCCTTGGTGCGGGCCTCGGAGAGCAGCTTGTCGGCCTCGCGGCGGGCGTCGGACACGTGGTCGTCGGCGGTGCGCTGGGCCATCATGAGCACGCGCAGCGCCTGCTGCTCGCCGTCACCGGCGCCACCGCCGGCCCCGCCGCCGGTCGTGCGGATCTGGTCGAGCTCCTGCTGCATGCTGCGGGCCGCCTGCTCGGCGGACGTCTTCTCGCGCTGGACGCGCTCGAACTGCGACTTGAGGTCGGCGAGCTCCGCGGCCAGACGCGGGTCGCCGCCGGCGCCGGGCGCCACACGGGCCGGGCCACCGCCGCGCTCGAGCTGCGCGCGCAGCTCGTTGTTCTCCTCGATCAGCCGGGCGAGCTCACGCTCGACCTCGTCGAGGAAGGCGTCGACCTCCTCCTCGTCGTAGCCCCGTTTACCGATGGGGGGCTTCTTGAAGGCGACGTTGTGAACGTCGGCCGGGGTCAGCGGCATCGAAACTCCTCGGGTCAGTTGCGGCCGCGTGGCCGCCGAGCGGTGCGTGTCACGAGAACGCCGCGATCAGCCGCCCTAACACGACGTACATCAGCACGAACAGGATAACCAGCAGCACAAGCGAAGACAGGTCCACGGCCACGGTACCAATACGCAGCGGACGAATCACCCGCCTCAACGCTTTGAGCGGCGGATCGGTGACGCTCCACACCACTTCCAGTGCCGCCGCGGCCCCCCGGCCGGGTTGCCAGCGACGTCCGAACTGCATGACGTAGCCCATCACAAAGCGTCCGAGGAGCGCCACCAGGAAGAGGTAGAGCAGCAGATGCACGATCTGCAAGGTGATGGACACCACGGCCGTCGAAGTCCTCGCTTCAGCTCTGGTTGAAGAACCCGCCCTCGGCGATCTTAGCTTTGTCCTCGGCGGTGACCTGGACATTTGCCGGTGAGAGCAGGAAGACGCGGTTGGTCACCCGCTCGAAGTTACCACGCAGGCCGAATACGAGTCCGGCGGCGAAGTCGACCAAACGTTTGGCGTCCGCCTCGTCCATTTCGGTGAGGTTCATGATCACGGGGACACCGTCACGGAAGTGCTCACCGATTGTGCGCGCTTCGTTATACGTCGTCGGATGGAGCGTCGTGATCGCGTAACGGCGGTCGTCGCTGTCCTCGTCGACCTGCACCCGCTCACGGACCGAGCTGGTCGGGGCGAGGGCCAGGTTGTCGCGGGTCGGGTAGCTCACTGACGTGGTCGGCCGGGTGATCGAGCGCACGGTGCTGGTGCGGCTGCTCGCGGCGCTGGACTCCAGGCGGTCGGCGGCCGAGAGCCGCTCCGAGGCGGAGAGCCGCTCGGACGTGGACAGCCGGTCGGAGCTGGACAGCCGGTCGGAGGCCGAGAGGCGCTCCGAGGCCGACAGGCGCTCCGAGGCCGTGCGGGAACGCGGCGCCGGCACCTCGTCGACCTCGTCCTCGTCGTCGAGTAGGTCGTCGCCGTACCGGTACCGATCGTCGTACCCGCGATCGTCCTCGTCCTCGACGAGACCGAGCCAGACGCCCGCCCTGCGCAGAGCACCCATACGCGCTCCTCCGTCCACCGCCATGCGGCACTTCCCCCCATTGTCCGTGCCACCGATCACGTGGTGCGACACCGCCCCGCCGGCGCAGAACCACACCCGTGTAGTTTTCTGTTCCCGCGGGTCAGGCTACCCCAGTGGGGTGCGTTTTCCGAGCAATGCGCTCCCGACACGGACGTGTGTCGAGCCGTGCTGAATCGCGGATTCGAGATCGTCGCTCATCCCCGCGGATATCCAGTCCGCGGCTGCGTCCGGGGCGGAGAATCGCTGTTGAATCCGGGCGGCGATCGCGGCCAGCCGGGCGAATGCCTCGTCCGGCTCCCAGCCCAGCGGCGCCACCGCCATGACACCGCGCAGCGCGAGCACCGGGCTGGCCGCGATGGCCTCGGCCACCTTCTCGACCTGCCCGGTCAACGCGCCGCCGCGGTGCTCGTCGTCGTCCAGGCTGACCTGCACCAGGGCGCCCAGCGCCGCGCCGCGCTCGGCCTTGACCACGGCGTCGGCCAGGGCGTCCACCAGGCGCAGGCTGTCCACGGAGTGCACGGTGTCGGCGTAACCGGCCACCGAGCGCGCCTTGTTGCGCTGGAGCCGGCCGACGAAGTGCCACCGCACCCCCGGCACGGCGGCGGCCTTGGCGGCCGCCTCCTGGTCCCGATTCTCCCCGACGTCGGTGACGCCCAGTTCGGCCAGGCGGGCCACATCATCGGCCGGGTAGGTCTTCGTGACGGCCACCAGGGTGACCGATTCCGGATCACGTCCGGCGGCGTGGCAGGCCGCGGTGATCCGCTCTCGCACGGATGCGAGATTGGCCGCGATCTGCGACGTGCGCGCGTCCACGAAAACTCCTTGAGAAATGGTCATTGGGTAGGCCGCAGCTGCGACCTACCCAATTCAACCAGAGCCTATGCAGTGATCCATCCGGCAAACCCGCTATGCCGGTTGCCGGCCATCACGCACCGTTTTTGAGGAAGTCCGGCACGTCGACATCGTCGAACAGGACCCGGCGCGGGGGCGGCGGGGCCTGGCGCTCCTGCGGGGCGGGCTCCTTGGGCTGGCTGTGCTGCGGGCCGTGCGACGTGCGCGGGGCCCGGGCCTCGACCGGCCGGTACGCCGGGGCGCCCCCGTCGAAGCCGGCCGCGATGACCGTGACCCGCACCTCGTCGCCCAGTGCGTCGTCGATGACCGCACCGAAGATGATGTTCGCGTCCGGGTGCGCGGCGTCGGTGACCAGCTGGGCGGCGTCGTTGATCTCGAACAGGCCGAGGTCGGAGCCGCCGGCGATGGAGAGCAGCACACCGCGCGCGCCGTCCATGCTCTGCTCCAGCAGCGGGCTCGAGATGGCCGACTCGGCCGCCTCGACCGCGCGGTTGTCACCGCGGGCGCTGCCGATGCCCATGAGTGCGCTGCCGGCCCCGCTCATGACGCTCTTGACGTCGGCGAAGTCGAGGTTGATCAGGCCTGGCGTGGTGATCAGGTCGGTGATGCCCTGGACACCGGAGAGCAGCACCTGGTCGGCCTGGCGGAACGCGTCCATCATGCTGATGCCGCGGTCACCGAGGGCCAGGAGCCGGTCGTTGGGGATCACGATGAGCGTGTCGCACTGGTTGCGCAGCTCCTCGATCCCGGACTCGGCCTGGACCTGCCGGCGCTTGCCCTCGAACGAGAACGGCCGGGTGACCACGCCGATGGTCAGCGCGCCGAGCTTGCGTGCGATGTTGGCCACGACCGGCGCGCCGCCGGTGCCGGTGCCGCCGCCCTCGCCACAGGTGACGAAGACCATGTCGGCGCCCTTGAGCACCTCTTCGATCTCGTCGCGGTGGTCCTCGGCCGCGTTCTTGCCGACGTCCGGGTTGGCGCCCGCGCCGAGTCCGCGCGTCAGCTCCCGGCCGACGTCGAGCTTGACGTCGGCGTCGCTCATCAGCAGTGCCTGGGCGTCGGTGTTGATCGCGATGAACTCGACGCCCTTGAGGCCAACCTCGATCATGCGATTGACGGCATTCACCCCGCCGCCGCCGATGCCGACGACCTTGATGACCGCGAGATAGTTGTGCGGATGAGTCATCGGACCACCTTTCCTTCCGAGGTTGACCAGCGCCGGTCCGGATGTTGACGTCAGCGTCGGCCAAAGCGAAACGCGTGAGGTCGAGGCCCGCAAACCCTCAACCTCTACTAGAGGCTTATAGTTATGTCAACTAATGCCTTATCGCAAGGTAAGGGCCCGACTGTCGTGATCCAAGGACCGGCTCCGGCGTGTCGGGCCTAATCGCCCACGACACCGTCGACGAATTCCCTAACGGCGTCGAGGTGTCCGTTGTGACGGGCAGTTTCCTCGATCATGTGTATGAATACCCAACGCATCGACACCGGTTCCCCGTGCCGAGTCCCCGCGCAGACCGCGTCGGGCGCGCGCCCGGCCGCGATGCTGCGGGACACCGCGCACTGGGCCCGGTAGCGCTCAAGCGCCTCGGCCAGCCCGAGCCGCGGGCGCCAGTCCAGGTCGGGGTCCTCGGCGGTCCAGTGCTTCGGCACGTCACGGCCGGCGACGACGATCTCGAACCAGTACGACTCGACAGCTGTCAGGTGCTGGACCAGGCCCACCGGCGTGGTGAGCGGGGAGGCCGGCAGCGGTGCGAGCCGGCCCAGCGCGTCGGGGATGCCCGCGCACTTGCGGTGCACCGTCTCCCGGGCGGCGTCGAGCGCGGCCGTGAGCAGCTCGGTCTCGGTGCCTATCACTTTTCGAGGACCGCGCCGGGGGCGCTGATGTCGAGGGTGCGGCCGGGGTCGATGGCGGTGCGCTCCAGGATGCGGACCTTCGCCGCGTTCTGGGTGTCGTCGCCCCACACCACGAGGCGGTCCTCGGTCAGCTCCAGTTTGATCCGGGTCGGCGACTCCGCGACGAGCGCGACCATCTGCCTGCGGATCGGGGGTGACAGCGCCGCCAGTACCGTCAAAGCGCTCTGGGTCGTGTCGTCGCCCGGCTCGGGCTGGGCGATCCGGATCGCCGGCAGGCCCGGTGGCGGCGCGTCGAGCGGCAGGTAGGCCACGCCGTCGGCGTCGAGCAGGGTGAAGCCGCCGACCTTGGGCACCACCGCGACGGCGGTGCGCTCCCGCACCGAGATGATCAGGGCGTGCGGGTAGCGGGTCTGCACGGTGACCGTCTTCACCGGCTTCAGCTGCGTGCGTATCCGCCGCTCGACCGCCGGCAGGTCCAGGCGCGGCAGCGGGGTGCCGTCGCGCACCGCGGCCGCCGCGCGCACCGCGGCCGGGTCGAGCACGGCGGTGCCGACGACCTCGATCCGCTCGACGCCGAGGGCGGGGGTGAGGTACACGACCGCCGCCGCCCCGCCCAGCACGACCACCAGCCCCAGCGCGACGAGCCAGGGCACGAGCACGCGCAGGCGGTGGCGCCGGGCCGCCTGCGCGAAGAGCCGCACGGAACGTGGCGCGTCGCGTGGGGCGAGGACGAGGCGCCACCCCCGTGTCTGCATCAGTCCTCGGCTTTGGAGTGCCGGCCCACGTAGCCGTCCGTCCCCTCGCGGCCCTTGAGCGCGGCCAGCAGCTCGTCGCCCATCAGCGAGATCGGCGGCGCGCCCATGGTGACGACGACGTCGCCCTCGCGGACCCGGGCCACCACCTCACCGGGGACGTCCTCCCACGACGGCACGAACACCTTGTGCTCGGCGGGCAGGGCGATCTCGGCGGTGAGCGCCACGCCGCCCTCCCCCGGCTCGCGGACCTCGCCGGGGCCGAAGACCTCCATGACCACCGCCTCGTCGGCGAGCGCGAGGCCCTCGGCGATCTCGGTCTGGAAGTCGCGTGTGCGGTACACCCGGTAAGGCTGGAACACCACGAGGAGCCGGCCGTCCCCGGCGACCTCCCGCAGCGTGTGCAGCGCCTTGGCGATCGGGACCGGGTGGTAGGCGTACTCGTCGTAGACCCGCACGCCGGACTCGGTGCCCTTGAACTCGAACCGGCGCCGCACGCCGGGGAACGTCGCCAGGGTCTCGACAGCGGTCTCGGCCGCCACGCCGAGGCGCAGCGCGGTCAGGATCGCCCCGGCCGAGTTGAGGCCCAGGTGCGTACCGGGAATCGGCAGGAACACCTCGCCCAGCGGGACGCCCTCGTAGTGGGCCATGTACCGCACCCCGTGGGCCGAGGAGCGGACCTCGGTGATGCGCAGGTCGGCGTCGGGCGCGGTGCCGTAGGTGACGACGTCGGCCCCGGCCGCGCGGGCGCGCACCACCATCTGCATCGCCCGGGCGTCGTCCGCGCACGTCACCACGAAGCCGCCCGGCTGGACCCTGGAGCAGAACTCGACGAACGCGTCCTCGAGGCCCTGCAGGTCGCCGTAGGTGTTGAGGTGGTCCGCGTCGATGTTCGTGACGACGGCGACGTGCGGGGAGTACAGCAGGAAGGAGCGGTCGCTCTCGTCGGCCTCGGCCACGAAGATGTCGCCGCTGCCGTGGTGGGCGTTGGAGCCGATCTCGGAGATCTCGCCGCCGATCACGAACGACGGGTCGAGCCCGGCGTGCTGCAGGATCAGCGTGATCATCGACGTGGTGGTGGTCTTGCCGTGCGTGCCGGCGACGGCGATGGCCCGGCGGCCGTTCATCGTCGCGGCCAGGGCCTCGGAGCGGTGCATGAGGCGCAGGCCCCGCTCGCGGGCGGTGACGAGCTCGATGTGGTCCTGCGGGATGGCGGTGGAGTACACCACGGTGTCGACGCCGTCGAGGTTCGACGCCGCGTGGGTGCGGAAGATCGTGCCGCCGAGGGCCTTGAGGGCGGTGAGGTGGGGCCACTCCTTGAGCTCGCTGCCCGAGGTCGGGATGCCCCGGGTCAGCAGCAGCCGGGCAAGCCCGCTCATGCCGACCCCGCCGACCCCGACCAGGTGGACCCGCCCGAGCTCTTCCGCGGTGAGCTCCGTACTCATGCCCCGATCACTCCCAACAGGTAACGACGCAGCTGCTCATCGCCGTCCCGCCGCCCGTATCCGGCCGCGGCGCGGCTCATGGCCGCGAGGCGCGCACCGTCGCGCACCAGGGGGACGATCTGCTGGACAACCAGCTCGGGCGACAGGTCGCCGTCCTCGACGATCATCCCACCGCCGGCCTCGACAACCGGCAGCGCGTTGCGCCGCTGCTCGCCGTTGCCCCAGGGCAGCGGCACATAGACGGCCGGGATGCCGATCGCCGCGGTCTCGGCGCAGGTGATCGCGCCGCCGCGGCAGATCGCCAGGTCACCGGCGGCGTAGCCGAGCTCCATCTCGGAGAGGAACTTGACCCGCACATACGGCGCGGGCAGGCCGGCCGGGATGTCGAAGTCGTCGTTGCGGGCGCCGACGATGTGCAGCACCTGCACGCCGGCCGAGGTGATCGCCTTGGCCGCGCCGGCGAGCGCGTTGTTGATCGAGCGGGCGCCCGACGATGCACCGAAGACGAACAGCGTCGGAAGATTGGGGTCGAGGCCGAAGTACCGGCGGGCCTCGGCGCGGCGGGCGGCCCGGTCCAGGGTGGTGATGCTCTGCCGCAGCGGCACCCCGACCACCGGCGCGTTCGCCAGGTTCGGCATCTGGACGGCCTGGTGCGGGAAGCCGAGCACGACGTTCTTGGTGAATCGCATGGCCATCTTGTTGGCCACGCCCATCGGCACGTTGACCTCGTGGATCACGCTCGGCGTCTTGCGGCGCCAGGCGGCCAGATAGGCCGGGACGGAGACGTACCCCCCGAAGCCCACCACCGCATCGGCGTTGACCTCGTCGAGGATCGCGCGGGTGGCCTTGGCCGCCTTCCACATCCGGTCCGGGGTGCGCACCAGGTTCATGTTCACCGAGCGGGGCAGTTGGTAGGCCGGGACGTGCCGCAGGTCGTAGCCGGCGCGCGGGATGAGATCGTTCTCCATACCGCTCGGCGAGCCGAGACACGTGATGCGGACGTCGGGGTCGTGCCTGCGCAGGCAGTCGGCGAAGGCCAGCAGCGGGTAGATGTGCCCGCCGGTGCCTCCGCCGGCCAGCACCACCGAGCGCAGCGCTGCCATCAGGTGCTCCTTCCGCGGGGCGGCACCGTGAGGGTGGGCCGGCCCGTCGTGCGTGTCGAGGGGTCCGTGCCGTCGTCCTCCTCGCGAGCGCGCGGAAGCGGCGGCAACGGCGCCCAGAGTAGTCGCACCCATTTCCGCGGCGGACGCGCGTGCATGGCTCGCGCGGAGTCCGGCTCGGCCCGGGCGGCCGAGGTGAGGATGCCGGCCGCACCGAGCGCCACGACGAGCGCGCTGCCGCCGTCGGAGATGAACGGCAGGGGCAGGCCGGTGATCGGCAGCAGGCCCACGACGCCGCCGATGTTGATGATCGCCTGGCCGACGAACCACACGGTGATCGCGGCGGCGGCCAGCCGGCGGAACGGGTCCTCGACGCGCCGGGCGATGCGCAGGCCGGTGTACGTGAGCATGCCGAACAGCAGCAGCACGACCATGCAGCCGACCACGCCGAGCTCCTCGGCGACGATGGCGAAGATGAAGTCGTTGTGCGCGTTGGGCAGCCGGCCCCACTTGAGCTGTCCCTGGCCCAGGCCGACGCCGAACCAGCCGCCGTCGGAGACCGCCCACAGGCCGCGCAGGTACTGGTAGCGCCCGGCCTTGGCGTCGGGGTCGATGCTCGGGTCGAAGAACACCTTGAGCCGGTCGAGGCGGTAGTCCTTGTTGGCCGGCAGCAGGATCAGGGCGACCACGCCGGCCAGGAAGAACGCGCTGAGCCAGCCGAAGACCGGCAGCCGGGCCCCGGCCGCCCACAGCAGGCCGGTGAAGAGCACGATCATGCAGATGGCCGAGCCGAGGTCGTTGTACCCGACCAGGACCAGCAGCGTGATCGTGACCGGGAACAGCGGCATGAACAGCTCACGCCAGGTCATGATCGTGCGGCCCTTGCGGACCAGCAGGTCGGCGCCCCAGACCACCAGCGCGATCTTGGCGAACTCGGCCGGCTGCAGCTGCAGGGGCCCGACGTGCAGCCACAGGTCCTGGACCCAGATCGGGCCGAGGTGGATCGCCGGGGGGTCCGTCGCGCCCGGGGCCCGGCGGGCGGCCAGCCAGCCCATCAGGTCCACGAAGCACATGAGCACGGTGGTGGTGATGAGCATGGGGATCGCCACGGCCCGGAACGTGCGCACCGGCAGCCGCTGGCAGATCCAGAACGCGGCCAGCCCGACCATCGCGAACGCCGCCTGCTTGGCGATGGAGTTGAACGCGCTGCCCTTTTTCGCGAAGTCGTCGACGCTCGTCACCGAGAAGACCATGACCAGCCCGATGAACACGAGCAGGCCGACGCTGGACAGCAGCAGGTAGTAGGAGGCGAGGGGGCGGTCCAGCAGACCCCGCAGCGAGCCGACCAGATTGCCCAGCCAGCCGCCGTCGTTGCGGTCCAGCCAGCTGACCTCGTCCGGAACTTCCTCCCCGTCGCTCCTCATGCCGCCACCTCCGCAAGCTCCGGCGCCGCCCTGAGCTCCGAGCTGCGACACTGATGAGCGGCCACTCCGCTTCGCTCCGTACCACTCATGCCGCCACCTCCGCAAGCTCCGGCGACGGCCTGAGCTCCGAGCTGTGACACTGATGAGCGGCCACTCCGCTTCGCTCCGTACCACTCATGCCGCCACCTCCGCAAGCTCCGGCGACGGCCTGAGCTCCAAGCTGTGACACTGATGAGCGGCCACTCCGCTTCGCTCCGTACCACTCATGCCGCCATCATTCCCGGCGCGCCGGGGCACGGTGGCCGCGACGCGCCGGGATCGACGGTGTTAAGAGGCGCCGCTCATCACACGCAGGAAGTCGGCGGCGAAGAGGCCGAGCGAGGCCGCCACGCCGAGACCGGCGATGATCCAGAACCGCACGACGATGTTGACCTCGCTCCATCCGGCCAGCTCGAAGTGGTGCTGGAGCGGGACCATCCGGAAGATGCGTTTGCCGGTGGTGCGGTACGAGCCGATCTGCATGACCCAGGTGACCACGATGATCACGAAGAGCAGGCCGAGCAGCGGCAGCAGCAGGACGGTCTTGGTGGCCATCGCGAGACCCGCAATGAGCGAGCCGAGCGCCATCGAGCCGGTGTCGCCCATGAAGATGCGGGCCGGTGAGGTGTTCCACCACAGGAAGCCCACGAGCGCGCCGACGGCCGCCCCGGCGATCAGGGCCATCTCCAGCGGGTCGCGCACGTCGTAGCAGTAGCCGGCGTTGTAGGAGGGGTCGGCGCACCAGTGGCGGTACTGCCAGAACGCGATGGCCATGTAGCTGATGAGCACCAGGATCGAGGTGCCGGTCGCGAGCCCGTCGAGGCCGTCGGTCAGGTTTACCGCGTTGGACATCGACATGACCACGAACACGAAGAAGATCACGGCGCCGATCTTCGTGATGTTCAGCCAGTCGATGTCGTGCACCCAGGACAGCTTCGGGCTGGCGACGGTGGTGACGACGGCGTGGCCGGTCTTCTCGGCCGGCACGTAGAGCGCGATCGCGCCGAAGATGGCGCCGATGAGCGCCTGGCCGATCAGCTTGCCGCGCTTGTTGAGCCCGTCGCTGTTGCGCTTGGCGACCTTGAGGTAGTCGTCGAGGAAGCCGAGCAGGCCGGTGAAGACGAACAGGCCGAGCAGCACGATCGCGGTGGCGGTCGGGCCGGTCGGGCGCAGCTGGGCCTTTGGCAGCGTGGTGAGGGCGATGTGCCCGCCGGTGTAGGCGACGAGCGTGGCGAAGATGAACACCACGCCACCCATGGTGGGTGTGCCCTTCTTGCCGAGGTGGGTCTGCGGGCCCTCGGAGCGGATGGGCTGGTCGGCCTTCAGCCGGGTGAAGTACCTGATCGCGATCGGCGTGCCGAACAGCGAGATGAGAAACGCGACGAAGGCCGCGACGAACACGGCCCTCACTTGCGGAAATCTTCCGAGCGCAGGGCGTCGGCGACGGCCCAGGTCCGGTAGCGCGATCCCTTGACCAGGACCACGTCACGCGGAAGCAGCTCGCTGCGCAGCAGCGCCACGGCGGCCTCCTGATCGGTCACGAGCACCGAGTCTCCTCCCCAACTCGCCACGGCGGCCGCCCCGGTCAGGATCGGCGCGGCCTGCTCGCTGACGGCCACGAGACGGTCGACGCCGAGTTCCGCGGCGAGACGACCAACTTCCTCGTGTCCGGCTCGCTCGTACCCGCCCAGCTCCGCCATGAAGCCGAGCACGGCGATCTTCCGCCGCTCGCCGGCCACCGCGACGAGCGCGCGCAGCGCCGCCGCCATGGACGCCGGGTTGGCGTTGTACGAGTCGTCGATGACCGTGACATCGTCGGCACGGTCGAAGACATCCATCCTTCGGTCCGACAAACCCTCTAGATCGCCGAGTCCGTTCGCGATCGCCGTGGGTTCGAGCCCCGCGAGCGACGCGACAGCAGCAGCGAGTAGCGCGTTGCCGACGGAGTGCCGTCCCGCGACGTCGAGGCGGACGGCAACGGCGTCCGCGCCGGGGACGTGCAGGGCGAAGCCGAAGCGGCCACGGTCGAGCGCCTCGACGTCTGTCGCGCGGATCTCGGCGTCGGCGGCCTCACCGACCGCCACCACGCGGGCGGCGGTGCGGGTGGCCATGGCCCGGACCCGCTCGTCGTCGGCGTTGAGCACCGCGAAGCCCCCGGAGCCCAGCGCCTCGACGAGCTCGCCCTTGGCCTGGGCGATGCCCTCGACCGAGCCGAACTCCCCCATGTGCGCGACACCGACGTTGGTGACGACGGAGATGTCCGGAGGAGCGATTTCGCAGAGGTACCGCAGGTGCCCGATCCCGCGCGCCCCCATCTCGAGCACCAGGAAGCGGGTGGCGGCGTCCGCCTTGAGCGCGGTGTAGGGCGTGCCCAGCTCGTTGTTCTCCGACCCGATCGTCGCCACCGTCGGCCCGCGCCGGGCCAGCAGCCGGGCGATCAGGTCCTTGGTGCTGGTCTTGCCCGAGGAGCCGGTGATCGCCACGACGGTGAGCCCGCCGGCCGCGTGCAGCCGGTCGACGACGGCCCGGGCCAGCAGCCCGAGGGCGCGGCGGGGGTCGGCCACGACGATGGTGGGCACACCCTCGACGGCGCGGCTGCCGAGGACCCCGGTGGCGCCGTCGGCGATGGCCTTGGGCCCGAAGTCGTGCGCGTCGACCTTCGCGCCCGCGAAGGCCACGAAGAGCCCGCGCTCGCCGACCTTGCGGCTGTCGTACTCGACAGGCCCGTCGACCACCGCGTCCACGGCCCCGCCGACCAGCTCGCCATCGACGATCGCCGCGATCTCTCCGAGCGTCAGCGCGATCATGAGTTCGCCTCCCGCAGGGCCGCGGCCAGCTCCACCCGGTCGTCGAACGGCAGCACCTCGCCGTTCACCTCCTGGCCCGTCTCGTGCCCCTTGCCCAGCAGTGCGATCACGTCTCCCGGTTTGGCCTGGGCCACCGCGAAGGCGATGGCCTCCCGGCGCCCGCCGATCTCGACCACCTCGGCCGGTCCGCCGCCGGTGCCGGTGAGCACCCCGGCCCGGATCTCGGCCGGGTCCTCGGTGCGCGGGTTGTCGTCGGTGACGATCACCAGGTCGGCACCCTCGGCCGCGGCCCGGCCCATGAGCGGGCGCTTGCCGCGGTCGCGGTCGCCGCCGGCTCCGACGAGGCAGATCACCCGGCCGCCGCGCGACGCCGCGAGGGTGCGCAGCGCCTTGAGGACCTCGACCATCGCGTCGGGCTTGTGCGCGTAGTCCACGACGCCGACCACGTCACCGGGGGCGTCGACGCGCTCCATCCGGCCCGGCGAGCCCGGCGCCGCCGCCACCGCCCGCGCGGCGACGTCCAGGTCGACCCCGACGGCCACCAGGGACGCGATCGCCAGCAGCGCGTTCGCCACATTGTGACGGCCCGGCAGCTGTACTCCGGACCGCGCGGTGCGGCCCCGCCAGTGCACGTCGAACGCCTGCCCGTAGCCGTCGACAGTCACGCCCGAGACCCCGAAGTCCGATTCGCCGTCAGACACCGGGTCCATGCGAACGGAATAGGTCCATGACCCGGGCTTGCGCAGTCGCATTACCGACACATCGTCGGCGTTGAGGATCTCGACGGCGGCGCGGCCGTCGAACAGGCGCGCCTTGGCCGCGAAGTACGCCTCCACCGTCGGGTGAAAGTCCAGGTGGTCGAGGCCGAAGTTGGTGTAGCCGGCGGCGGCGAAGCGGACCCCGCCGACCCGCCCGACCTCCAGCGCGTGGCTGGAGACCTCCATGGCCACCGACTGCACGCCGCGCTCGAGCGCCGCGGCGAAGAGGGCGTGCAGGTCGGTCGCCTCGGGCGTGGTGCGGATGCTCTTGACGGTGAGGTCGCCCAGCCGCGTCTCGACGGTGCCGATGAGGCCGGTGACCTGGCCGGCCGCCCGCAGCCCGGCCTCGATGAGGTAGGTCGTGGAGGTCTTGCCCGCGGTGCCGGTGATGCCGATGGTCGTCAGGCGGCGGGTCGGCTCGCCGTACACCTTCGAGGCGACCTCGCCCAGGACGTCCCGCGGCCTGTCGACCACGAGGAACGGCACCCCGGCGTCAGCGCGCACCCCGGCCGGGTCCGTGAGCACCGCGACCGCGCCCCGCTGCAGCGCCTCCGGGATGAACTGCGCCCCGTGCACACGCGCGCCGGGCAGCGCCACGTACAGATCACCCGGCTGTACGGCGGAGCTACTGTGCGTCACCCCCGTCACCGCAACATTGCCGGTTCCGCCGCCGAGCTCGCCGATGAGCTCACCGACCAGAACAGGGAGGACATTCCGCGGACGGGGATAGCCGGACACGGGGTCAGACCCTACCCGCCCGGCGCCGGGCACACAGAGCCGGTGTCACGGGTAGATCGTGAGCTTCGGCGGCTCGGTGCCGGTCGGTGTGACACCGAAGGTCGACAGGGTGAGCGCCATCATCTCCTTGAACGCGGGCGCCGCCACGGAGCCGCCCGCGCCGCCGGGCACGTGCGCGTTGACCGCGATCACGTAGCGGGGCGCCTCGGCCGGGGCCATGCCGATGAACGACACGACGTCACCGGACGCGTACCCACCGTTCTGCGGCAGCTTCGACGTGCCCGTCTTGCCGGCGATCCGGTAGCCGGGAATCGCCGCCTGCTTGCCCGTCGCGTCGTCGAGCGTCGTCACGCCCTCCAGCATCACCCGCAGCTCCTGCGCGACCTGCGGGTCGAGCACGCGCCGGGTCTGCTGCGGAGCCGGCTTCGTCACCGTCCCGTCGGGCGCGATGACCTTCTTCACCACCGTCGGCTGGACGTAGAGGCCGTCGTTGGCGATCGCGCCGTAGACGGCCGCCATCTGCATCGCCGTGGTCGCCACGCCGTTGCCGATCGGGATCGAGCCCGGGCTCGACCCCGACCACTGGTTCGGCGGCAGCAGCTGGCCGGGCGACTCGTTGGGCAGCCCGACGCCGGTGCGCTGACCGAGACCGAACTTCTGCTGGTACTCGTACAGCTTGTCCTTGCCCAGACGATCCGCGACGGCGATGGTGCCTACGTTCGACGACAGCGCCAGGATGCCCGGTATCGTCATCTGCGTGCCGTTCTTCTGCGGCGGGTGGTCCGTATAGGTCGTGTCGCCCTTCTTCACCGTCGAGTTCACCGTGATCGTCGAGCTGGGGGTGATGACCCCCTCCTGCAGCGCCGCGCCCATGACGATCGCCTTGTGGATCGAGCCCGGGTCGAAGACCGTCGCCGTGCACTGGTCCTTGACCAGGCTGAGGTCGGTGCTGCCGGGGCCGGTGGCGGCGAAGGACGGGTAGCTCGCCATCGCCATCACCTCCATCGTCTTCGCGTCGAGCACGATCGCCGAGGCGAAGTCGGCCTTGAGCGGCTCCATCCGGTCGGCCAGGGCCTTCTGCACCGAGTACTGCAGGTCCTGGTCGATCGTGAGCTCCACCGAGCTGCCCGGGCGGGCCGGCTTGAGCTCCTCGTAGCCGTAGGGCTGCGGCACGTCGAGCTGGCCCTCGCCGTGCTCGTAGGTGTGCAGCCCGTCGACGCCTTTGAGCACCGAGTCGTACTGCTTCTCGATGCCCATCTGCCCGACCAGGTCGGGCCGGGAGGTGTAGCCGATGATGTTCGAGGCCAGGTCGTAGCCGGGGATCTCGCGGCGCTCGTCCCGGTCGACCTTGAGCGCGCCGACGTGCATTGCCCGGATCCGGTCGCCGTCGGCCACGTCGATCTGGTGGACCAGGTATTCGAACTGCACGTTCGTCTTGCCGTCGGCCGCCTTGTGCGGGGTCATCTTGCGTACCAGGTCGGAGCGCAGCACGCCGTACTTGTCGAGGATCGCGAAGAGCTTGTCGGCGAGCGCCTCGGGGTCCTTGACGACCGTGGGGTCGACGGCGACGTAGCGGGTCTCGACCGAGTGCACCAGGATCTTGCCGTTGCGGTCGAGGATCGCGCCGCGGGAGGCCGGGAGCACGGCGTGCACCAGGCGGTCCTTGAGGCCCTCGGCGGCGTACGCGCTCGCGTCGGTGAGCTGGAGCTGGACCAGCCGCACCCCGATCGCGGCGAACATCGCCAGGCACAGGACGGTGGCCAGGCGCAGACGGCGGCGCGGCTCGGCGAGCTTGGGCAGCCGGGTGCGCCGGCCCAGGCGCGGCACCGCGACCCGGCTCTGCTTCTTGCGGACCGGCGCGCGTTTCGCCTGCGCCTTGCGGACCGGCTGGCCCCTGCGGTCGGCCGGCACCCGGCGGACCGGGGGCTTCTCGCGCTTCTGGGTGTTCTGCGCGCGCTTCGGCGGGGCCGTGCGCCGCGGCGGCGCCGGCGGCTCGTCCGGCTCATCCAGGTCGATGACCGGCTCGTCGGCGACCGCGGGCCGGCTGGAGCGGCGCCCGCCCGCGCGGAGCGGCTGCTCACTGCGGCCTCCCTGGAGGACCTCCAGGGCCGGGCGGAACGGATCTCCGCGCCGGGGCTCGGCCGAGGCGTCGCGGACCGACCGGCCGCGCGGGGTGTACCGCTTCGCCTCGGACATCGTCCCGCGCAGTGGTGGCTCCTCCGGCGCGCCACCACCGCCGGAACGGGAACGGGCGGAGGCACCGGCACCCCCCGCGCCGGCGCGACCGCCCGTTCGCTGGCGGCCGGCGCCACTCCCGCGAGCCGCGGCGTCGCGCTCGGCGCCCCCGCGCCGCTCGCTTCCGCCGCCCCGTCGATCAGGAGTGTCGCCAGCCATGTCCCGACTTCCTTCGTTTGTCCACTATGGACTTAGCGCCGCTCAGGAACTACGTGTCCGTGTCATTTGCTCGGTCCGGGCATCTCCAGCCTGGTGCCGTCGGGCAGCACCAGGAACGCCGGCGAGCGCGAGGGCACGAGCCCGTAGAACTTCGCCCGCGACGCGAGCGTCACCGGCGACTCCTTGTTGGCCAGATCGCTGCGCAGCCGCTCCTCGTCACGGTCGAGGCCCGCCTGCTTGGTCTTCAGCGCATCGAGCTTGAAGGCGTTCTCGGCGATCCGGGTGTTGAGCACCAGGATGCCGACGACACCGGTGAGCACCAGCGCCAGCACCAGCGCCACGAACGGCGCCCGTGGCGCACTGACCGGCGCCGGCGGAGCCGCCCGGAGGCGGCCGCGCGCCGGGTCCGAGCCGGTGCTCGTGCTCGTGCTCGCCGGCTGGTTCGCCGGCTCGTGCTTGGTTACGTGGTCCGGCTCGTACTCTGGCTGCAGCGCCGTCGCACCGTCCGTCGGGTGGTTCCGCCGCGGCTCGAACTCCTCAGCGTTGCGCCCCGTGGTCCGGCCCCCCGACCGCGGCACACTCTGCTGACTCCTGCGCTGCCGATCGCTCGGCAGTGTCGTCACGTTCACTCACACCTCCCCCAGTGTGTCGGCCCGTATCCCAGACGGATTCGGGCCTTGCTTGCGTTCCACCGCGCGGAGCCTGACTGACGCCGCGCGTGGGTTGGCCGCTGTTTCGGCCGGGCTGGAGAGCTCGGCTCCCCGGTTGAGCGCCCGCAGCTCCGGTTCGCTGCCGGGCGGCTCGAACGGCAGCTCGACCGGGACGGTCGAGCGGGTCCGCTCCGTGATCGCCTGTTTGACCAGCCGATCTTCAAGTGAGTGGTACGAGAGCACGACCAGTCGCCCCCCGGGCCGCAGCGCGTCGAGCGCCGCGGGAATCGCCCGCTCGAGGACCGCGAGCTCGCGGTTGACCTCGATGCGCAGCGCCTGGAAGGTGCGTTTGGCCGGGTGTCCGCCGGTGCGCCGGGCGGGCGCGGGAATGGCGTCGACGACGAGCTCGGCAAGGCGGGCCGAGCTGGTCAGCGGCGTCTTCTCCCGTTCCCGGACGATGAACGCGGCGATGCGGGAGGCGAACTTCTCCTCCCCGTAGACGCGCAGGACCCGGGTCAGGTCGCCGTGGCTGTAGGTGTTGAGCACCTCGGCCGCGGTGACACCGGTCGTCTGGTCCATGCGCATGTCCAGTGGCGCGTCCCGGGCGTAGGCGAACCCACGCTCGGCGACGTCGAGCTGCATCGACGACACGCCCAGGTCGAACAGTCCGGCGTCGATCAGTTCGCCGCCGAGGACCTCGGGCAGCTCGTCGTAGACGGCGTGCACGAGGCGGATCCGGTCGGCGAACGGCGCCAGCCGCTCCCCCGCGCAGCGCAGCGCCTGCGGGTCACGGTCCAGGCCCAGCAGCCGGGCCTGTGGGTGAGCCAGGAGCACCGCCTCGGCGTGGCCGCCGAGACCGAGCGTGGCATCCAGATACAGCGCACCCGGCCGGGAGAGCGCGGGGGCGAGCAGCTCGAGGCAGCGCTCGAGCAGCACGGGCACGTGAACGTCCCGCTCCCCCATCGTCGACCCCCTGCCGGCGGCGGGTTCGCGGCCCGCCGTGTGCTACGACTTGCTTCAAGTGCGCGAGCGCCGTACCGCCAGCTCCCCATCCGCCCCTCCGCCCTGGCACCGGGGAAGTGGTGTCAGGACTTCGAGAAAATCGAGCGGCTGGAGAGCTGCCGGTACGGCGGCTCAAGTCGGTAACTGCAGTTGGACCTCACAGCCCTCCCGGCAGCACCCCCTCCTCGATGCCCGCGAAGTCCTCTTCGCTTTCGGCGAGGTACGTGTCCCACGCCTGCCGGTCCCAGATCTCCACCCGAGTGCTCGCCCCGATCACCACGAGGTCGCGGTCCAGCCCGGCATATTCGCGAAGATGCTGCGGGATGGTGACCCGGCCCTGGCGGTCGGGAACCTCGTCGTGCGCGCTGGCGAAGAACACCCGGCCGTAGGCCCGGGCCGCCTTGTTCGTCATCGGTGCGGCGCGAAGCTGCTCGGCGATCCGGGCGAACTCGGCGCCGGGGAACACGTAGAGGCAGCGCTCCTGTCCCTTGGTGATCACGACACCTCCCGCCAGTTCGTCCCGAAACTTGGCCGGCAGGATCAACCGGCCCTTTTCGTCCAGGCGAGGAGTGTGGGTGCCCAAAAACACGGACAGCCACCCCTTCCCACCGCGAACGGTCCCCCCGGGGCCGGCCGAGCCCCCCGGCTCCGCCATCGCGCTCCACTGTACTCCACTTCCCTCCACCGTCAACGGAAAACACCCTGATCCGGCGCCCGGCTCCGTGAAGAATTCCCACGTCAAACGGGGTTGCCGCCGGGTGGAGGACGCTGGGCGTGCCCGATCGGTGGAGGGCGTTTTCCCTGCTCAAGAATCCGGACAAACCGCCCGGCAAGGTCGACATCTCCACGCTCCCGGCGCATTCGGGGACTCCGGTGGAGGGAAGTGGGGGGCCGTGGGCCGACCGCGTGGAGAGGAGTGGTGGATTGGGGGGCTCGCCCGCTCCGGGTAGGGTCAGCGGCACGCCATCAAGACCGTGGAAGCGAGAGATGACGGACAACAAGCTCCCGATGCGGGCGAAGCTCGCCTCCTCACTGTCGCGCGGTGCCGCCGCGCTGTCACGCGCCACCGGACGCGGCGACGGATCGGTCATCGGCGGCCGCATCGGCCTCATGATCGACCCCAACCTGCTCGCCGAGCTGGCCACCGGCCGGCAGATCGCGCTGATCTCCGGCACCAACGGCAAGACGACCACTACCCGCCTGACCGCGGCGGCGATGGGCGTGCTCGGCCCGGTCGCCACCAACAGCCTGGGCGCCAACATGCCGACCGGACACACCTCGGCCCTGGCCAAGGCCGGCGCCACGCCCTATGCGGTGCTGGAGGTCGACGAGCACTACCTCAAGCAGGTGCTCGACCAGACCAGCCCGCGGGTCGTCGCCCTGCTCAACCTGAGCCGCGACCAGCTGGACCGGGCCAAGGAGGTCGCCATGATGGCGGCGCTGTGGCGTGACGCCCTGGTGGGCCGGGACCTGCACATCGTGGCCAACGCCGACGACCCGATGGTGGTCTGGGCCGCGGGCAAGGCCGTCGCCCAGGGCACCGCGGTGACGTGGGTCGCGGCCGGCCAGCGCTTCCACGACGACTCCTGGGTGTGCCCGGAGTGCGGCGCCTCGATCGAGCGCAACGGGGAGCAGTGGGCCTGCGTCGCGGGCAACCTGAGCCGGCCGATCCCGCACTGGACGGTGTCCGGGGACGGGGTGGTCGACAACACGGGGACGTACCACCAGATCACGCTGCAGCTGCCGGGCCGGGTGAACCGCGCGAACGCCGCGACCGCGCTTGCCGTCGCCGCGCACTTCGGGGCGCCCACGGCGAAGGCGGTGCCGGAGCTGGCCAAGGTCGCCTCGGTCGCCGGCCGCTACGCCACCGTGCAGCGCGACGGGCGGACCATCCGGCTGCTGCTGGCCAAGAACCCGGCCGGCTGGCTGGAGTCGTTCGACATGGCCGAGGACGTCCCCACGCTGCTCGGCATCAACGCCCGCGACCCCGACGGCCTCGACACGTCGTGGCTCTACGACGTGGACTTCTCCCCGCTGCGCGGCCGCCGGGTCCTCATCACCGGCGACCGGGCCATGGACCTCGCGGTGCGCCTGGAGGTCAACGAGGTGCCGTTCGAGCACGTGCGCTCGTTCGGCCAGGCGCTCTCGCTCGTCCCGCCGGGCCGGCTGGAGGTCATCGCCAACTACACCGCCTTCCAGGACATCCGAGCGGAGCTGGACCGTGTCAACTGAGTCGCACCTGCGCCTGATCTGGCTGTACCCCGACCTGCTCTCCACCTACGGCGACCGGGGCAACCTGCTGATCCTGGCCCGCCGGGCCGACCTGCGCGGCCTGCCGGTCGAGTGCGCCGAGGTGCGCGCCGACCACCCGGTCCCCGCGGACGGCGACATCTACCTCATCGGCGGCGGCGAGGACGGCCCCCAGGCCCTGGCCGCCCAGCGCCTGATCGAGGACCGCGGCCTGCACCGGGCCGTGGAGCGGGGCGCGACGATCTTCGCCGTCTGCGCCGGCTACCAGCTCATGGGCCACTCGTTCTACGCCAAGGGCGCCAAGTATCCGGGCCTGGACCTGCTCGACATCGACTCCAACCGCGGCGAGACCCGCGCGGTCGGCGAGCTGGCCGGCGAGACCCACCCGGCCCTGGGCCTGCCGGCCCTGACCGGCTTCGAGAACCACGGCGGCCGCACGACCCTCGGCCCCGGCGTGAAGCCCCTCGCGAAGGTCACCACCGGCATCGGCAACGACGGCCAGTCCGAGGGCGCCTGGAACGGCCGCATCCTGGGCACCTACTCCCACGGCCCGGCCCTGGCCCGCAACCCCGCGATCGCCGACCTGCTCCTGCGCTGGGCCACCGGCCAGAACATGGAGCCCATCGACGACCGCTGGCCCACGGCCCTGCGCAACGAGCGGCTGTCAGCGATCGCCAAGTAGCGAACGGGAAGACCGGGCGCCCCTTGGCGCCCGGTCTTTTCGCGTCAGTCGAGGTGGTCGGCCGGCGAGGTCTGCAGCAGCCAGGCCAGCGGCATCTTGGCGTACTCCTCGTATGCGCCGTCCGGCCCGAGGCGATTGAGCGAGGCCGTCAGGGCGGCGTCTCGATTGACGACCCAGTAGTGGGCGATGCCGGCGGCGGCGTATTCGCCGCGCTTCGTCATCATGTCCATCGCCTCCGAGCCCGGCGACACGATCTCGACCACGAGCACGAGATCGGCGACGTCCAGCCATACGCCGTCGGGCGCCGGACTGCGCCACACGCTGAGATCCGGGATACGGCCACCGACGAGACCCGACCCCGGAATGCGGATGCCGGCGGCCTGCAGGATCTGGTCGGCCGACCATCCCGCAGCGGCGAGCCACAGCATCAGGCGGGTGGCGATTTTCGCATGCTCCGAGTCGGGCGGCGGCATGACTGAAAGCACTCCCTCAGGACTGGTTTCGTACCGGTGGCCGTTCGTGTCCGCAGCATTCATCGCCGCCAGGTCGTCGAGCGAGACGATGGCGGGCATGTGCATGCCGATGGCCTCAGCGCTCATGGCGAACATGGTACGTGACCGGGTAAGCGAAAGGGCCGGCTCCAGAGTGGAGCCGGCCCCTCGGTGATACAGGTTAGACGACGACGGAGACCATGCGGCCCTTGACGAAGATGACCTTCTTCGGGGTCTTGCCGGCCACGTGCTCGGCCACCGCCGCCAGGGCCGCGGTGCGCACGGTGTCCTCGTCGGCGTCGGCCAGGACCTCGACGGTGCCGCGGACCTTGCCGTTGACCTGGACCGGGTAGGTCACCGAGTCGGCGACCAGGTAGGCCGGGTCGGCCTTCGGGAAGTCGGCGTAGGCGACAGACGTCTCGTGGCCCATCCGCTGCCACAGCTCCTCGGCCAGGTGCGGGGCGAACGGGGCGATCAGGCGGGCCAGCGGGTCGGCGACCTCGCGCGGGGTGCCCGCGGCCGAGATCTGGGTGACCCGGTTGGTCAGCTCGATCATCTTGGCGATGGCCGTGTTGAAGCGCATCTCCTCGATGTCGACGCGGACGCCGTCGATGACGCGGTGCAGCAGGCGGCGGGTGTCCTCGTCCAGGGTGTCGTCGGTGACCCGCAGGCCGTCGGTCTGCTCGTCGACGACCAGGCGCCAGACGCGCTGCAGGAACCGCTGGGCGCCGACGACCGCGCGGGTGTCCCACGGGCGGGAGACGTCCAGCGGGCCCATCGACATCTCGTAGACCCGGAAGGTGTCGGCGCCGTAGCGCTCGCACATCTCGTCGGGCGTGACGACGTTCTTCAGGGACTTGCCCATCTTGCCGTACTCGCGGCTGACCTCCTGGTCGCCGTAGAAGAACTTGCCGCTCTGGCGCTCCTCGACCTTCTCGGCGTCCACATAGACACCCCGGGCGTCCTTGTACGCGTACGCCTGGATGTAGCCCTGGTTGAACAGCTTCCGGAACGGCTCCTCGGACGACACGAAGCCGCGGTCGAACAGGACCTTGTGCCAGAAGCGGGCGTACAGCAGGTGCAGCACCGCGTGCTCGACACCGCCGACGTACAGGTCGACGCCGCCGACGTCGCCGGGGGTCTGCGGGCCCATCCAGTAGCGCTCGTTCTGCGGGTCGACCAGCTTCGAGGCGTTGGCCGGGTCCAGGTAGCGCAGCTCGTACCAGCTCGAGCCGGCCCACTGCGGCATGACGTTGGTTTCCCGGGTGTACGTCTTCGGCCCGTCGCCCAGATCCAGCGTGACCTCGACCCACTCCTTGGCCCGCGACAGGGGCGTCTCCGGCATGCTGGAGGCGTCGTCGATGTCGAAGGTGCGCGGCGAGAAGTCCTCGACCTCGGGCAGCACGACCGGCAGCATCGACTCGGGCAGCCCGATCGGCATCCCGGTCTCGTCGTAGACGATCGGGAACGGCTCGCCCCAGTACCGCTGGCGGCTGAACAGCCAGTCGCGCAGCCGGTAGGTGATCGCGCCGACGCCGTGACCCTTCTCCTCCAGCCAGTCGATGATCGCCGCCTTGGCCTCGGCCACGCCCAGCCCGTTCAGGAACGAGCTGTTGATCGCGGGGCCGTCGCCGGTGTACGCCTTGCCGTCCTCCGGGAAGTCGGCGCTTGGCTGGACCGTGCGGATGATCGGCAGCTCGAAGACCTCGGCGAACTCCCAGTCCCGCTCGTCCTGGCCGGGCACCGCCATGATCGCGCCGGTACCGTAGCCGGCCAGCACGTAGTCCGCGATGAACACCGGGATCGAGCGGCCGTCGACCGGGTTCGTCGCGTAGGCGCCGGTGAAGACGCCTGTCTTCTCCTTCGCGTCGGCCTGCCGCTCGACGTCGGTCTTGCTCGCGGCGAAGGCGCGGTAGGCGGCGACGGCCTCGGCCGGGGTCTTCGCGCCGCCCGTCCACTTCTCGTTGGTGCCGTCGGGCCAGGCCGCGGGCACCAGCGAGTCGACCAGGGCGTGCTCGGGAGCCAGCACCATGTACGTGGCGCCGAACAGCGTGTCGGGGCGGGTGGTGAAGACTCGTATCGCGTTGCTGCCCGGGGTGCCTCCCTCGACTCCGAAGTCGACGTGAGCACCGCGCGAGCGGCCGATCCAGTTGCGCTGCATCGACTTGACCTTCTCCGGCCAGTCCAGCCGGTCCAGGTCGTCCAGCAGGCGGTCGCCGTACGCGGTGATCCGCATCATCCACTGGCGCAGGCTGCGCTTGAAGACCGGGAAGTTGCCGCGCTCGCTGCGCCCGTCGGGCGTGACCTCCTCGTTGGCCAGGACCGTCCCCAGGCCGGGGCACCAGTTGACCGGGGCCTCGGAGATGTAGGCCAGGCGGTGCTCGTCGATGATCTTCCGCTGTTCGGTCGCCGACAGCTCGGCCCAGTCGCGGCCGTCCGGAGTCGGACGGGTACCCGCGGAAAAGGCTTCTATCAGCTCTTCGATGGGCCGGGCCTTCTGCTGCTCGGCGTCGAACCACGAGTTGAAGATCTGCAAGAAGATCCACTGGGTCCAGTGGTAGAAGTCGGTGTCGGTGGTGGCCACGCTGCGGCGGTCGTCGTAGGCCAGGCCCAGGCGCCGCAGCTGGCTGCGGTAGCGCTCGATGTTGGCCTCGGTCGTGGTCCGCGGATGGGTGCCGGTCTGGACGGCGTACTGCTCGGCGGGCAGGCCGAACGAGTCGAAGCCCATCGGGTGCAGCACGTTGTACCCGGCCATGCGGAAGTACCGCGTGTAGCAGTCGGTGCCGATGTACCCCAGCGGGTGCCCGACGTGCAGCCCGGCGCCGGACGGATAGGGGAACATGTCCATCACGTACAGCTTCGGCGCCCCGGCGCGCGGGTGGTTGGGGTCGCTGAGCGGGCCGGTCGGGTTCGGCGCGTGGAACGTGCCCTGCTCGGACCAGTAGTCCTGCCAGCACGCCTCGATGTCCGCCGCCATCGCCGCGGTGTACCGGTACGGCGGGATGTCGACCGCTCCGTCGGTCACTGCCTCGCTCATGACTGTCCACCCCTATGGGTCTCGGAAATTACGGATATTGCGCCCAGTCCGAATCTGCATCGCTTCGCGAGGGCATATTCGGACCGGGACCCCAAATTCTCCGGGCATGAAAAAACCCCTCACGCAGGAGGGGTCGCCGTGCGGTCGCGAAGAGTCTTCGCGTCAGCACGGCCCGTGAAGGAGCCGGAAAGTCCGGGTCATATCCGCAGTGTACCGCAGCCGGTGAAGCGAGTTTTCAGTGCGCGTTGGCGACCGGGGCCCCGCCCGCGCACTCGACGTCGTAGCGCAGCCGCTCCCCCCGCTTGCGGAACTCCACCTGCGCCTTGGTGTGTATGCCGAGGTCGGCCCGGGTGACCTGCACGCCGGGCTGCGGTAGCACGCTTATCACGCTCACCTTCCCACCGATGCACAGCGCGACAACGGTGCCGCCTTCCGTCGGCACGTCGATCCGGGCCGGGTGCACTGCCGTCCGGTCCCCGGCCGCCGGGGTGGCCGGCGGCGCGCTGGTCGCCGGTGCCGCCGGTGGCTCGCTCGTCGCTGGGGCGGCCACCGGCGACTCGGACGGCGCAGGAGTAAGAGGAGTGGCAGGGGCGGACGGCGCCGGGCGGGCCGGGTCGGCCGTTGACACCGCGTCGGCGCCGGAGTCATGCAGGATCACCCCGGTGACCAGGGCGGCGATCGCGACCAGGGCGGCCAGGCCGAGCAGGATCCGCCGCCGGTCGTTCGGCCCCCGCCCGCGGATCAGCGTGGTTTCGTCGGTGAACAGGGCAAAGCCGATCGGCTCCGCCGGCACCATCGAGTGGCGGGGAACGATGCCCGCGGCCGCGGCCAGCCGGGCGGCGACCGCGGCGGCGTCCGGGCGGTCCTTCGGGTCCTTCGCGAGGCACTCCATGCAGAGCGCGCGCATGTCGGCCGGCAGGTCCGGTATGTCCGGCAGCGGCGCCGGGGCGACCAGGACGTGCGCGGTGACCATCTGCGTCGTCGTCTCGCTGTCCCACGGGAGGCGGCCGGTCAGGCACCGGTAGAGCAGCAGCCCGAACGCGTAGACGTCGCTGGCCGTGGTGATCTCGTTGCCGGTCAGCCGCTCGGGAGCGAGGTACGCCGGGGTGCCGAGGACCAGCTCGGAGCCGTCGTCGACGTCCGGGGTGCCGACGAAGCCGACGATGCCGAAGTCGAGGACCTTCGCGGCATCGGGCGTGAGGACGACGTTTGCCGGCTTGACGTCGCGATGCACGAGGTCCCGGGCGTGCGCGGCGGCCAGCCCGGCGGCCACCTCGGCACAGATCCGCAGGGCCGCCGGCACCGGCAGCGGGCCGGCCTGGAGGCGGGCGCTGAGCGTCGGGCCGTGCAGGAGCTCCATCACGACGAACGGCGTGTGATCCGAAGTCTCGCCGTAGTCGTACACGTTGGTGATGTTCGGATGCGAAAGCCGCGCGGCCGCCTGCGCCTCCAGCCGGATGCGCCGGCGCCAGTCCGCGTCCGCGGCCAGGCGCGAGTTGAGGACCTTGACCGCGACGTCGCGGTCGAGCACCTCGTCGCGGGCGCGCCAGACCACTGACATGCCGCCCTCGCCCAGCCGTTCGGCGAGGAGGTATCGCCCGTTCAGCAGCTGCCCGGCGTCCACCGGCCCCAGTCTGCCCCAATCGACACCTTTAATCGATCCGAGCGGCATCCCGGCGGGCCGTTTACGGGCATTTGGCCGGGGTACGAGCGGGCGTCGCGTCCGGGTGAACCCCCGGCGTGGATCTCGGGTACATCAGACAGTCCAAAAAAGTCGGACGACCGGTCAGCCGGGATGTCCGTTATCACCGGATTCCCGTCCGGCGGCTTGTCAATTCCCCGGCTAGCCTGAGGGGATAACGACGGCTTGGTTGCAATCTGATGACAACGTTTTCGTGCAACCGGGCGGTTCACCTACGGGTCTTACCCCTAACGGTGGCCACGGCACGACATGAGGAGGCCAGTTGACCAGGCACCGCACGTTCGAGGAACTCGGCGCCCCCCTACCGGTGCCGGAGTTTCGCGCGGCGACCGACGCGATCGTCGCGAACATCGAACAGGTCATCGAGGGCAAGACCGCCACGGTGCGGCTCGCGCTCGCTGTGATGCTCGCTGAGGGTCACCTCCTCATCGAAGATGTCCCCGGCGTCGGCAAGACCAAACTTGCCAAGGCGCTGGCCCGCTCGATCGACTGCTCCGTCCGGCGCATCCAGTTCACGCCCGACCTGCTGCCGAGCGACGTCACCGGTGTGAGCGTCTACAACCAGGAGACGCGCGACTTCGAGTTCAAGCCCGGCGCCGTGTTCGCCAACATCGTCGTCGGCGACGAGATCAACCGGGCCTCGCCGAAGACGCAGTCGGCGCTGCTGGAGAGCATGGAGGAGCGGCAGGTCACCGTCGACGGTGCGACCTACCCGCTCCAGGTGCCCTTCATGGTCATCGCGACGCAGAACCCGATCGAGATGGAGGGCACCTACCCGCTGCCCGAGGCCCAGCGCGACCGGTTCACCGCCCGGATCGCGATGGGATACCCGGACATGGGGGCCGAGCTCGCCATGCTCGACGTCCACGGCCGCCACGACGCGCTCGACGACCTCTCTCCCGTCTCCGACGCGAGCATGATGCGCCGGATGATCGCCACCGTCCGTGACGTGCACGTCGCCGACGCGGTCAAGCAGTATGCGGTAAACATCGTCACCGCCACCCGCGAGTCCGGTGAGCTGCGCCTCGGCGCCTCGCCGCGCGCCACGCTGCAGCTGCTGCGCACCGCCCGGGCCGTCGCCGCCATCGAGGGCCGCGAGTTCGTGCTCCCCGACGACCTGCAGGCCCTGGCCGTGCCGGTCCTCGCGCACCGCGTCATTCCCACCGCCGAGGCCCAGCTGTCCCGGCGCACCACCGACGCGATCATCGCCGAGCTCGTGCACCGCCTGCCCCTCCCGACCGACCGGCCGCCGCAGCGCTCGCCGTACGACACGCGGCCACCGCAGCGGCCCCAGCAGTACGGGGGCCGCTGACCATGCGAGAGGCGCTGCGGGGGCTCACCACCCGGGGTCGTAGTTTCCTGGCCGCCGCCGCAGCGGCCCTCATCGCCGCACTGATCCTCGGCGAACGCGATCTGCTGCGCGTGGCCCTGCTGCTGGCCGCGCTGCCGCTGCTGTCCGCGGCCTATGTGGGGCGGACGCGGTACCGCCTGTCGTGCAGCCGCACCCTCGACCCGCACCGCGTCCAGGTGGGCGCGAGCGCGCGGGTCATCCTGCGCCTGCAGAACCTGTCGCGGCTGCCCACCGGCACGATGCTGCTGGAGGACCGGCTGCCCTACGCGCTCGGCAGCCGCCCGCGCCTGGTGCTGGAGAAGCTCGGCGCCCACCAGGCCAGCTCCGTCGCCTACACGGTGCGGGCCGACGTCCGCGGCCGCTACGAGGTCGGCCCGCTCGTCGTGCGGCTGACCGACCCGTTCGGGCTGTGCGAGCTGACCCGGGCCTTCCCGTCGGTCGACCGGCTGACGGTCATCCCGCAGGTCGTGCCGCTGCCGTCGGTGCGCCTGGCCGGTGAGTTCGCCGGCTCCGGCGAGAGCCGGGCCCGCTCGGTCGCCGTGCACGGCGAGGACGACGCGGCGACGCGCGAGTATCGCCACGGCGACGACCTGCGCCGCGTCCACTGGCGCTCCACCGCGCGCACCGGCGAGCTCATGGTGCGCCGCGAGGAGCAGCCCTGGGAGAGCCGGGCGACGGTCGTGCTCGACACGCGCTCGACCGCGCACCGGGGCGAGGGGCCGACGGCCAGCTTCGAGTGGGCCGTGTCCGCGGCCGCGAGCATCGCGGTGCACCTGCGGCACGCGGGGTACAAGATGCGGCTCGTCACCGATGCCGGCGTCGACGTCGACGCCACCGAGATCGACGGCGACGGCCCGCTGCTCGACCAGCTCGCCGACGTGCGGCTGGCCCAGCGGGGCGACATCGCCGCCCTCATCGAGCGGGTCCGGCGGCGCAGCGACGGCGGCCTGATCATCGGCATCTTCGGCCTGCTGTCCTCGGCCGAGGCGGAGCTGCTGGCCTCGTTCCGCTCCAACAACGCGACGTGCGTCGCGCTGTTCATCGACTCCTCGACCTGGCTCAACCTGCCAACCGCGGCGCGCGAGGAGGCCGACAAGGCCCACGGCGTGGCGTCGCTCGCGCTGCTGCGCAGCGGGTGGCGGGTGGTGGAGGTGCCACACGGGGCCAAGCTGTCCGGGCTGTGGCCGCAGACCGGACGGGGCTCGCAGGGCTTTGCCTGGCGGGCCGCGTCAGCCGAAAGCGTCGCCGGCGGCGTCCGGTGACTTCTGGGGGTTTCCGGTGAATCAACGCAAGCATCTGACGCTCATCGCGGCGGGCTCGGCGTTCCTCGCGTCCCTGCCGCTGGTCAACGTCTTCGATCACTACACGTGGGCCGTCCGGTCCTTCCTCGTCGTCGCCGTCATGTGCGGGGTGGGGCTGGTGGTGCGCAGCATGCGGGCCCCGGCCTGGGCGCCGACGGGTGCGATGGCGCTCGCCGCGCTGCTGTCGCTGACCTGGCTCTACCGCAGCCACGACGAGTTCCTGGGCGTCCTGCCCTCGCCGGGCACGATCGAGCACTTCGGCCAGCTGCTGCGCACGGCGTCGGAGGAGATGAGCGAATACGCGACGCCCGTCGGCGACCGCGACGGCTTCCTGTTCCTCGCCACGCTCGGCGTCGCCGTGGTCGCGCTGCTCGTCGACTTCTTCGCGGTCGTCCTGCGCCGGCCCGCGCTGGCCGGCCTGCCGATGCTCGCGATCTACTCGGTGCCGGTCACTGTCGACACCGACACGACGAGCCCGCTCCCGTTCGCCCTCGGCGCCATCGGCTTCCTGTGGCTGCTCGTCACCGACAACGTCGACCGGGTCCGCCGCTTCGGCCGCCGCTTCACCGGTGACGGCCGCGACGTCGACCTGTGGGAGCCGTCCCCGCTCGCCTCGGCCGGCCAGCGCCTCGGTCTGATCGGCATCATCGTCGCGGTGTTCGTCCCGTTCGTCCCGTTCGCGATGCCGGCCGGCATCCTCGACTCCATCGGCGCCGGGGGCGGCGGCGGGGGCGCCGGGATCGGCAACGGCAAGAACGGCAAGTCGGTGAGCATGTTCGCGCTGCTCTCCGGCCAGCTCACCCGGGACAAGGCGTTCGACATGGTAAAGGTGACGAACGTCGACGACGACCACCCGTTCTACCTGCGCTTCAACGTGCTCGAGGATCTCAACTCGCGCGGCTTCGCGGCCCGCCCGATCACCGGCGGCGCCGCGGTCAGCAACGGCTTCGGCAAGCCCGAGTGGGGCCCGTCGGTCAAGGCGACGACCCATCAGGCCAAGATCGAGGTCACAAACGAGCTGGCCATCAGCTTCATGCCGATCTACACGTGGCCGTCGAAGATCGACAAGCTGAGCAACCAGTGGTCGTTCGACCCGAAGACCGCCGTGGTGTACTCGAACAAGGACACGACGGCCAAGAAGACCTTCAACATCACCTATCAGCGGGCCGACATCACGCCCGACCAGCTCCGCGGGGCCGCGCCGCTCAACCCGGGCGACCCGGCGCTGAAGGACCTGGCCACGGCGCCCGGCAACCCGTTCGTGAAGAGCAAGGTCGACGAGCGGATCAAGGGCCTGACGACCGAGTACGACAAGGTCAAGGCGCTCTACGACTTCTTCTCGCCGGACAACGGGTTCGTCTACGACACGTCGACCGGCCCCGACACCAGCGGCACCAAGATCGCGGACTTCCTGCAGAACAAGCGCGGCTACTGCGCGCAGTACGCGGCGGCCTTCGGCTGGATGCTCCGCGAGGCGAAGATTCCGGCCCGCGTCGCCTTCGGCTTCGCCCGGGGCGGCAACCGCAGCGGCAACACGATGACCCTCACCAACTTCAACCTGCACGCCTGGACCGAGGTCTACTTCCCCGGCTACGGCTGGCTCCCCTTCGACGCCACCCCGTCCACCGCGATCGGCGGCTCGGTCGCCACGTCCTACCTGCCGGCCGCGGGCACGGCCGCGAACGACGACGACCAGCTCAACCGCCCCGGCGCCAACGGCAACCCGTCCACGGACCCGTCCGCTCCGGCCGCGCAGGCCGACACCCACGACAACCCGGGCAACACCGGCTCATCGTCGAACAGCGCGGACGCCTCGACCGGCACGAAGGTGGCGGACTTCCTCACCAGCGCGGCCGGCGTCACCCTCCTCTCGGTGATCGTCCTGGCGCTGCTGCTGGCGATGCCCGCCGTGGCTCGCAACCGCACCCGACGCCGCCGCCTCACCTTCGCCGCCCCGGCCCCGGTCGGCACCCCGGTCCCGACGGGCGAAGGCCCGACAATGGCCGTCATACCCGACAGCGGCGTCCTGCTGGCGGCCAAACAGGACGCCCACCGCGCCTGGGACGAACTCGTCGACACCATGGTCGACTACCGGGTCCCGGTCGACGAGGCCGAAACTCCCCGCGCCACGGTGGAGCGCCTGGTCAAGAAGGAGCGCCTGCGCGACAAGGCCGAGTCGGGCGCCCGCCTGATCTCGACAGCGGAGGAGCACGCCCGCTACGCCCGGCAGCCGCTGACGGGGCGCGAGCTGAAGTCGGCGATCTCGGCGGTGGAGTCGGCGTTCGCGGTCAACGCGACGCGGAAGGTCCGGCTCATGGCCCGATTCCTGCCGCCGTCGGTCCTGCGGCGCTGGCGGACCTCGGTCTCGACCGGCTCCAGCGGCGTGGCCGTGTCGATGGGCCGCGGCTGGGACGCCGTGATGCGGACGCTGAGCGTGCGGCGGATGGTGACGCGGCGCGCTGATCGCTGACGTCCGCCTTCGTTCTCGAGGCCGCTCCCTTCGGGGGGCGGCCTCGCTCATTCGTGGTGAGGGGTTGCTCTAAGGTTTTCTGGGTGGAGTCTTCTGCGCCCCGTACCGCCGTCGTCTGGCGGGTGCTGCGCCACGAGTTGGAGCGGGCCGGCCGGCCGCTGAACGCGCTTGACGTCGGCGGCGGCACCGGCGGGTTCGCGGTGCCGCTGGCCCGGGCCGGGCACACCGTGACAGTCGTCGACCCCAGTCCGGACGCGCTGGCCGCGCTCACGCGGCGGGCGGCCGAGGCCGGGGTCGGGGAGCGGGTGCGCGCGGTGCAGGGAGACGGCGACGGGCTGGCCGACCTGGTGGCGCCGGAGAGCGTCGACCTCGTGCTCTGCCACAGCCTCCTCGAAGTCGTCGACGATCCACACAAGGTGGTGGCCGCCCTCGCCGGCACGCTGCGGCCGGGCGGCGCGGCCAGCGTGGTTGTCGCCAATCGCGTCGCGGCCGTCCTGGCCCGGGCGATCCAGGGGCATCTCGCCGCGTCGGCCGCGCTTGTCGCCGGCCCCGACGGGCGGGCCGACGCCCGCGACCGCCTCCGGCGCCGGTACACCGCCGAGACCGCCACCGAGCTGCTCGACGAGAGCGGGCTGACGGTGGAACAGGTCCACGGCGTGCGGGTCGTCGCCGATCTGGTGCCCGGCACCGTGGCCGAGAGCGAGGCCGAGGCGCTCGCCGCGTTCGAGCTGGCCGTGGCCGGCACTCCCCCGTACCGCGACATCGCCACCCAGCTCCACCTCCTCGCCCGCCGCGCATGACGGCCCGCCGCCGGCCCGGCTCGGCCGAACACCGCAGTGCGGCCCGCCGGACGAGGCATGCGAGGCCCGCCGCGACGCCGGCGCCCGGCGGATCGCGCCCGGTCGGTGCACCGGGCGCGCGCCCGCGGCCGGGAGCGGAGGGCGCGTGACTTCACTGCTGGAGCCGGTCGAGCCGCGGTACGGCCGGGAGAGCCTGGCCGACGTCATGCCCTCGGTGCTGCACGTGCTCGGCGTCGACGGCGAAGCGGACGCGCTCGGGCTCGCGGCGGAGCTGGCCGGCGTGCGCCGCATCGCCGTGGTGCTCCTCGACGGGCTGGGCTGGCATCAGCTGCCCCTGGCGGCCGCATCGGCGCCGACGCTCGGCGACATGGCGGCCGGGCGGCTCGGGCGCGGCCGGGCGATCACGTCCGGGTTTCCGTCAACCACGCCGGTCAGCCTGGTCACGCTCGGCACCGGTACCGCCCCCGGCCGCCACGGCGTCGTCGGCTTCAACCTGCACCGGCCCGGGACCGACCGGGTGCTCAACCACCTGCGCTGGACCGACGAGCCCGACCCGGCCGCCTGGCAGCCGGTGCCGACCGCGTTCACCCGGGCCGAGGCGGCCGGGCTGGCCCCCGTGGTCGTGACCAACCCGACGTTCGGCGGCAGCGGGCTGTCGGCGTCCGCGTATCGCGGTGCCCGGCTCGGGGCCGGGGTCGAGGCGGACGCGGTGGCCGCGGCGATGCTTGCCGCGCTGCACGACTCCCGCCTGGTGTACGGGTATCTCCCCGACGTCGACCGGGCCGGTCACGACTTCGGCCTGGCCACCCCGCAGTGGCAGCGAGCCGCGGCGGACGCGGATCGGCTTGTCGCCCGCCTGTTCGACGGTCTGCCGCCCGACTCGGCGCTCATCGTGACGGCCGACCACGGCCAGCTCGACGTCCCGGCCGATCGGCGCATCGACCTGGACCTCGACCCGCGCCTGACCGAGGGGGTGGCGTTCGTGGCCGGCGAGGCCCGGGTCCGCTACCTGCACACCCGGCCGGGCGCCGAGGCCGACGTCCGGCAGACCTGGCAGACCGTCCTGGCCGACCGCGCCCTGGTCGTCTCCCGCGAGGAGGCGGTCGCGTCCGGCTGGTTCGGCCCGGTCCCCGAGTCGCACCTCCAGCGCATCGGCGACGTCGTGGCCGTGTGCCGCGACCGCTGGGTGCTCCTGGCCAGCGCCCACGAACCCCCGCGCCTCGGGAACATGATCGCCTTCCACGGCTCCGACACCGCTGCCGAAATGGAGATCCCGCTGCTCGTCGCCCGCCGTTGACGGCGACTGCCTCAGCTGTACGCGGGCAGGCGGCGCGGGTCCGCAACGCTCGACCCGCCCAGGAGCGCCATCAGGTGGCGCACGTGGCGTGAGAGCTCGAGGGCGTCCGGGCCGGCCTGCGCGGCGACCAGGGCGAGGAGCTGCTGGCGGGACTCGACGACCACCACACCGGGGACGGCGGCCGCCGGGTCGTCGGGCAGGACGGCGACGGTGGCGCGGTGGATGCCCAGCTGGCCGGCTCGGTTGACGAATGTCTCGCCCGGGGTCAGCAGCGGGATCCGGCGCGCTCTGGTCCAGGCGACGACGAGCAGTACAGCCGCCGCTTGAGGGTTTGTCGCCCGTTGCCACCGGGAGCCCGGAGTCATCATCAGGCCCGGGACGATGCTGCAGGTCAGGGCCGGATTGCGGCGGCGGAGGCCCTCGACGGCGGCGACAACCGGCGCCAGGGGCGAGGTCATCGCGAGCGGAGTCATGCCAGGAAGGTAAGGCAGACCTAAGTTTTCGTCAATTTTGTCGTAGGGTGCCGCTAGGGTTTGCGGTGTGGGGCGGAGTCAGGCGGTACCGCGCGGCGGCGGCGGCGAGTTCGGGCCGGACGCCGACGACACGGGCTGCACCGTGTTGCACGTCGACATGGATGCGTTCTATGCGTCGGTGGAGGTGCGGCGGCGGCCCGAGCTGCGCGGCAAACCCGTCATCGTGGGCGGGGAGGGGCCGCGCGGGGTCGTGTCGGCGGCCAGCTACGAGGCCCGAAAGTTCGGCGTGCACAGCGCGATGCCGGGTGCGCGGGCCCGGCGGCTGTGCCCGCACGCGGTGTTCCTGGCGCCCGACTTCACCGCCTACACGGAGGCGTCCCGGGCCGTGATGGGGATCTTTCGGGACGTCACGCCGCTCGTCGAGCCGCTCTCGCTCGACGAGGCGTTCCTGGACGTGGCGGGCGCGCGCAAGCTGCTCGGGCGCCCGGGCGAGATCGCGGGGCTGATCCGGCGGCGGGTGGCGGCGGAGCAGCGGCTGACCTGCTCGGTCGGGGTGGCGGGGACGAAGTTCCTGGCCAAGCTCGGGTCGACGCGGGCCAAGCCGGACGGGATGGTCGTGGTGCCGCGGGCGCGGGAGCTGGAGTATCTGCATCCGCTGCCGGTCGCCGCGCTCTGGGGCGTCGGCGAGCGGACCGCGGAGACCCTCGCCCGGCTCGGGCTCAAGACCATCGGCGACCTCGCCGCCGCGCCGCGGGGGCTGCTGCGCTCGGCCGTCGGCGAGGCGTCGGCCCATCACCTGCACGAGTTGTCCTGGGCGCGCGACCCCCGACGGGTGATACCCGAACAGGTGGAGAAGTCGATCGGCGCCGAGACCACCTTCGACGTCGATGTGAGCGATCCGACGGTCATCCGGCGCACGATGCTCGTCCTGTCCGGCAAGGTCGCCGAGCGGCTCCGCCACGCCGGGCAGGCCGGCCGGACGGTCTCGGTCAAGATCAGACTGGCCGACTTCCAGACCCTGTCCCGGTCACGCACAGTAGACGTCCCCACCGACGTGGCCCGCGAGATCTTCGAGCTCGGCTGGGCGTTGTTCCAGGCCGCACGCCCGGGCGAGCGCATCCGGCTGATCGGGGTGCGGGTCGAGGGCCTCGTGCACGCCGACGGCCAGCCGCGCCAGATGACACTGGGTGAGCGCGACCACGGCTGGCGCGACGCCGAACGGGCGGCCGACGCGGTCGCCGCACGGTTCGGCCGCGGGCTCGTCAAGCCGGCCAGCCTGCTCCGCGGTGACGGATTACGCACTGACGGAAACGGGTCCGCACCGCGCGGGGAGGAGACGATCGAACCCCCGGCAAGACACAATGGAGGGGCGTGAGGGCTACTTCGCGAGGAACCCCGTTGGAAAATTCGTCGGAAAATCGGCACGGCCGGACCATCGTCCCGCTTTCCGACGCGTTGACCCCCTCGTAAACTTGCCAGTACGCAGCCGTCCGGCTGTGCCGGACTGCCGGTCCTCTTTCGAGGCCGGCCTTCGCGACCGGGGAGGAGTGCCGTGCCGCTCTCGGAGCACGAGCAGCGGCTGTTCGATCAAATCGAGCGGTCGCTAGCCGAGGATCCCAAGTTCGCTTCGGCGGTGCGCGCCACCGACCCGCGGTTCCATGCCAAGCGCCGGATGATCGCCGCAGGAATCCTGCTGCTGGCCGGCATGGCGCTGCTTGTCTACGGCGTAGCCATTTCGATTCCCCTCCTGGGCGTCGGCGGCTTCCTGGTGATGCTGGGCGCCTTGGCGTTCGGCGTGCAGGCGTACCGTCGCGGCCAGTCCACCGATCTGCACGCCGTCGGCGGCACGGCCACCCGCCGGACCCGCCAGCGCCGCGGAGGCTTGGTGGACCGCCTGGAGGACCGCTGGCGCCGGCGGCCAGAGGGCGACCTCTGACGGCTGTCGAACGCGCTTTGGGCCGCGTGGCGGGGTAACTTTCGCCGGACGGCCCAACTGCGGTAGAAAGCTGCCCACCTTCCGCCGAGCTCTCCCCCGAGTGCCGCTCCTGCCGCCCGCCATCTCGCCTCGGCAACCCGCCCTGCGCGCCGGCCGCCGGCCGCCGGTGAGTGGGGCGCTTTGTTTCATTTGTGCCTTTTGTCAGCTGTCGGGTCCGGCTGCGCACCTCGGGTGGCCCTGGTTGAGCGGACGCTCCCGCGCCGCCCCAGCCGCGCCGCGCCCGCTGCTCCGCTGCGGCCGGTGTTGGCGAGCGCCGGGGCAGGCCATTGGCGCCTTGGGGCGATTCGCGTCCTTCGTCTTCGTGACGGACTTTCGTGTGATTACCGTTTGATGCCGATATATGGGAAATGTGGGAGCGAATCGGTAGAGCGGGGATTGACTATCGCGTGAAGGCAACAGAGACCCCTGGCGTCGATCTCCCACCGCGACCCACCTACCCGGCGCCGGCCGACACCGGCGTGACGCGGCAGCGGGTCCGGGCGCCTGGGAAACTGGCTCACTGATGGCCGGGTGGGGTCGCCGCTAGCCGATATGTCGGGCGCTGGCGCGCCTCGACATATCGGACTTATCGCCTGACGGGGTATTTGGCCGTTTTAGGTGAGTGCGGTGATCGCGGGCACAGAATTTGGGCCCGCGGCGTTGCGGGCGTGCATTGGTATGACATGGGTGGCGAGCCGGTTGCGGGTCGCGCGGTTGCTGGATTCTGGGCTTGCGGGCTCGCCGGGGTGATGGGCGCGGTTGTGGGCCTGCGGGCCGCGGTTGCGGGGCCGTGGGCTTGCAGGGTTGCGGGCTCGCGTGGGTGGTAGGCGCGGGTTTGTGGGCTTGCAGAGTTGTGGGCTTGCGGGCTCGCGGGGTGGTAGCCGCGCGGTTGCGTGCTCGCATGGGTTGCGGGCGCAGGGCTGCGGCTCTTGGGCGGCGGGCGCGCGGTTATGGGCTCTTGGGCCGCGGGCTCGCGGGAGTTGCAGGGTTCGCGAGGGCTGCAGGGGTTGCGGGGTTGCAGGTTCGCGAGGGTTGCGGGGTTGCAGGTTCGCGCGGGTTGCAGGGGTTGCAGGTTCGCGCGGGCTGCAGGGGGTTGCGGGGGTGCGAGCTCGCGGGGTTACAGGGTTCGCGGTTGCAGGGGTTGTGGGTGTCGATGCCGGAGTGCGAGAGGAGAGCCGCGCGGCTGTCTCGTTGAGTTGCGGGCCCGCGGGGGTTGCGGGCGCGATCTCGGGGAGTTGTCGCCGTAGGGTCGCGGCGGTTGTGGGTGGGGGTCGCGAGGGTTGTGGACGTCGGGTCGCGGGAGTTGTGGGCGCGGGTGCGGCGCTTCAGTCGAGTAGGGGTAGGTAGACCTGGTTGCCGGAGCGGGCGAACTCCTCGGACTTCTTGCGCATGCCCAGCTCGGCGTACTCATGCAGGTCCTGGCTGATGCGCATCGAGCAGAACTTGGGGCCGCACATGGAGCAGAAGTGGGCCGTCTTCGCCGGTTCGGCCGGGAGCGTCTCGTCGTGGTAGGAGCGGGCCGTGTCCGGGTCCAGGGCCAGGTTGAACTGGTCTTCCCAGCGGAACTCGAAGCGGGCCTTCGACAGGGCGTCGTCCCATGCCTGGGCGCCGGGATGGCCCTTCGCCAGGTCGGCGGCGTGCGCGGCGATCTTGTAGGCGATGACGCCGGCCTTCACGTCGTCGCGGTTGGGTAGGCCCAGGTGCTCTTTCGGGGTGACGTAGCAGAGCATCGCGGTGCCGTGCATGGCGATCATGGCGGCGCCGATGGCCGAGGTGATGTGGTCGTACGCGGGAGCGATGTCGGTGGTCAGGGGGCCGAGCGTGTAGAAGGGGGCCTCGTGGCACCACTTCTGCTGCAGGTCGACGTTCTCTTTGATCTTGTGCATGGGGACGTGGCCGGGGCCCTCGATCATGACCTGGACGTCGTGCTCCCAGGCGAGCTTCGTCAGCTCGCCGAGGGTGCGCAGCTCGGAGAGCTGGGCCTCGTCGTTGGCGTCGGCTATGGAGCCGGGGCGCAGGCCGTCGCCGAGCGAGAAGGCGACGTCGTAGCGGGCGAAGATCTCGCACAGCTCCGCGAAGTGGGTGTACAGGAAGTTCTCCTCGTGGTGCGCGAGGCACCACGCGGCCATGAGGGAGCCGCCGCGGGAGACGATGCCGGTGACCCGGCCGACGGTGAGCGGGACGTATCGGAGCAGCACCCCGGCGTGCACCGTCATGTAGTCGACGCCCTGCTCGGCCTGCTCGATGACGGTGTCGCGGTAGGCCTCCCAGGTGAGCTTCACCGGGTCGCCGCCGACCTTTTCGAGGGCCTGGTAGATGGGGACGGTGCCGATCGGGACCGGCGAGTCGCGCAGGATGGCCTCCCGCACGGCGCTGATCCCGCGGCCGGTGGACAGGTCCATGACGGTGTCGGCGCCCCAGCGGGTGGCCCAGTGCAGCTTGGCCACCTCCTCCTCGATGCCGGAGGAGACGGCGCTGGTGCCGATGTTGGCGTTGACCTTCACGAGGAAGCGCGAGCCGATGATCATCGGTTCGCTCTCCGGGTGGTTGACGTTGTTGGGCAGGATGGCGCGGCCGGCGGCGATCTCGGAGCGGACCAGCTCGGCGTCGACGCCCTCGCGGATGGCGACGAACTCCATCTCCGGGGTGACGATGCCCTGGCGCGCGTAGTACAGCTGCGTGCGCTCCACCGGGCCGCGGGCGGCGATCCACGGGCGGCGATCGGTGATCGGGCCGGAGGTGTCGTAGAGGCGCACCGGCGGGTTGTCGCCGCTGAGCTCGATCTCCGCGAACGGGACGCGCAGATCGCCTGCATAAACCTTGCGTTTCACCACAAACCTCCCAGAAAACGGCGCACTCCACCCCGGAAGGGGGGAGCGGATTACCTAAAAGGGGCCCCAGCCGAGGGGGCCGTGCCCGGCTCCGAGCGACCAGGAGGCCGAGCGGCTCAGGGCGGCGTGGACGTACGTCTTGGCCTCGGCCAGCGCGACCGGCAGCTCGGCCCCGGCGGCGAGGTTGGCGGCCGTGGCGGCGGCGAACGTACACCCGGTGCCGTGGTTGTTGGCCGTGTCGATCCACGGGGCGGTCATGAGCGAGGTGCGGCCGTCGAACCAGACCGCGTCCACGGCCTCGGCACTCCCCCGCAGGTGGCCGCCCTTCACCACGACGCAGCGGGGTCCGTAGGCGGCCAGGTCGGCCGCGGCCTTGACGGCGTCGTCGGCGTCGAGGACGTCCCGGCCGAGCAGCACCGACGCCTCGCGCAGGTTGGGTGTGACGACGGCGGCGTGCGGGAAGAGCAGCTCCAGGTAGGCCCGCTCGGCATCGGCCGTGAAGAGCCGGTCGCCGGAGGAGGCCACGAGCACCGGGTCGACCACCAGGTTGGGCAGCCGCGGCGCGAACCGGGCCACGAGCGCCACCGTCTCCGGGGTGGCCAGCATGCCGGTCTTCACGGCGGCCACCGGCAGGTCGTCGAGGACGGCCTCGAGCTGGGCGGCGACGAACTCGGGGGCGACGGCCGAGATGGCCCGCACGCCTACCGTGTTCTGGGCGGTGAGCGCGGTGATCACGCTGGTGCCGAAGGCGCGGTGGGCGGCGAAGGTTTTCAGGTCGGCCTGGACCCCGGCGCCGCCGCCGGAGTCCGAACCGGCGATGGTGAGGGCCACCGGCGGGTTTCCCGCAAGCACGCTCACGCCGTCAGCATCTCCTTGACCAGGCGGGCCGGGTCCTCGGCGCGCATGACGGCACCCATCACGGCCGCGCCGGCCGCGCCCTCGTCGAGGCAGAGGCGGACGCGGGCCGGGGTGTCGACGCCGCCGAGCGCGTACACCGGCAGCGGTGCGGCCATCGCCATCCGGCCGAGCGCGGCCAGGCCGAGCGGCGGGCCGTAGCCGGGCTTGCTGCGGGAGGCGAAGATCGGCGACAGCGTGGCGTATTCGGCGTCGGCCGCGACCAGCTCCTCCAGCGAGTGGCACTTGGCCAGCCCGTTGTCCTCCTCCAGGAGCAGGCGCCCGCCGACCTGGTCGAGGCGTGTGCGCAGGGCGGCGGCCAGGCGCAGCCGGCGGCGCGGGGGCAGATCGTGCTCTCGCAGCACCACCAGCCGGACCCCGCCGTCCACAGCGCCGGCGATCACCTCGTCCAGCGGGCGTTCGGCCTGCCGGCGGTCGGTGAAGACGATGAGGGCGGGCTCTACCACGGCATGCCTCCGGTCGGGCTCGATGCGGTCGCGTGCAGGCGGCGGGGGATGCGCCCGGCCAGGTACGCCAGCCGGCCGGCCCGCACCGCGAGGCGCATCGCCTCGGCCATCCGCGCCGGGTGCTCGGCCCGGGTGACCGCGGAGGCCAGCAGCACGCCGTCGCAGCCGAGCTCCATGGCCAGCGCGGCGTCGGATGCGGTACCGATGCCGGCGTCGAGGATGACCGGGACGGTGACAAGCTTCCGGATCAGGGCGATGTTGTGCGGGTTGCGGATGCCCAGCCCGGAGCCGATGGGCGCACCGAGCGGCATGACCGCCGCGCAGCCCGCGTCGGCCAGGCGCTGCGCGAGGATCGGATCATCGCTGGTGTACGGCAGGACGGTGAACCCGTCCTCGACGAGCCGGGCGGCCGCGGCGACAAGTTCGACGCCGTCGGGCAGCAGCGTCTCCTCGTCGCCGATCACCTCGAGCTTCACCCAGTCGGTGTCGAACGCCTCGCGGGCCAGGTGGGCCAGCTTCACCGCCTCGGTCGCCGTGTAGCAGCCGGCGGTGTTGGGCAGGACGCGTACCCCGCAGCGCTCGACCACCGCCAGCAGCGACGGCGCGGCCGGGTCGAGCCGCCGCAGCGCGACGGTGACAAGGGCCGTCTCGCTGGCCCGGATCGCCGCCTCGAGGGCCGCGTGGCTGGTGGCGCCGCCCGTGCCCAGGATCAGCCGGGACGGCAGGTCGACGCCGCCGACCACGAAGTGATCGTCAGCCACCCTGCACCGCCGTCAGCACCTCGACGCGGTCGCCGTCGGCCGGGCGGGTGTCGGACCAGCGGGAGCGGGGTACCACGGCGCCGTTCACCGCGACGGCGACACCGCGCGGATCCTCACCGGCGAGCGTGCGTACGACGTCGGCGACTGTCGTGTCGTCGGCGACCGTCGACGCGACGGCGTTGACTACGAGCTGCATAGGGCTCACTCCTGCCTCCCTGCGCCGGCATGACCCGGATCAGGTTCGACGGTCGGGGGCTCACAGCCCCCCTCTCAGCCCGGTCACACCGGACTCCCGCGGGAACGTCTCGACCATAAACCCGACGGCACGGTCAGGTAAAGCGGCCCGCCCGGAACGCCGTGATATCGATATTCGTCGCTCCATCGATCACCGTCTCCGCCACCGCGGCCGCCGTGGCCGGGGCCAGCAGCACGCCGTTGCGGTGGTGGCCGGCCGCGACGATGACCGGAGGGCTTTCAAGGCGGTCGATGACAGGAGCGTTGTCGGGGGTACTGGGGCGAAGCCCGGCAAGCGTCTCGGAAAGCACCAGTTCGGCCACGCCGGGCAGCAGGTCAGCGGCCGGCCGGAGCAGGTCGAGCAGCCCACCGGCGGTGACGGTCCGGTCCGCGCCGCGCTCCTCCTCCGTGGCCCCGACGATCAGCTCGCCGTCGGCCCGCGGCACGAGGTACACGTCCCGCCCGGCGGCGATGCCCCGCACCACGTGCCGCAGCAGCGGCTCGGCGCCGCGCAGCCGCAGCAGCTGCCCCTTCACCGGGCGCACCGGCAGCCCGGTGAGCGCGGCCGCCCCGATCCCGTTGGCGACGATGATCACATCGTCCTGCAGTGTGGACAGGTCGACCACATCGCGGGCCTCGAACCGCACCGGGAGCATGCGCAGGGCCCGCAGCAGGCGGCGGGGGTCGACCTGGTGGTCGCCGGGGGCCCGGGCACCGCCGCGGACCCGGGGGGCGAGCAGCGGTTCGAGCTCGCGCAGTGCGCGGCCGGAGAGCGGCTCGATCGGGCGCCCGGCGCGGTGGTAGAAGCCGATCAGGCGGTCGACCTCGGCCTGGTCGTCGGCGGTGAGGGCGACGAGGAGGGTGCCGTCGGTGCGGTACGCGATAGGGGTGCCGGTCCGGGCCTCGACCCGCTCGGCGAACGACGGCCAGCGGCGCATCGACTCCGACATCAGGTCCTGCAGCACCTCCTCGCCGAAGCCCGCCTCGGCGGTCGGGGCCAGCATCCCGGCCGCGACGAGCCCGGCGCCCTGCGTGGGGTCGCGGTCGTAGACGGTGATGTCGGTGCGGCCCCGCTCCACGAGCTCGAACGCGATGCTCAGGCCGATGATCCCGCCGCCGACGATGCCGATGCTCATGCCAGGAACTCCTTCGCCGCCGTGTACGGGTCGGCCGCGCCGCTTACCGCACCCACTACCGCTACCGCGTGGGCGCCCGCGGAGTACAGCTGCCGCGCGTTCTGCGCAGTGACACCGCCGATGGCGACGATCGGCACCGGCACCGCCGCGGCGACCGCCCCGACGCCGGCCGGCCCGATCGCGTCCGGCAGCCCCGCCTTGGTGGTGGTCGCGAAGGCCGGGCCGACCCCCAGGTACGAGGCGCCGTCCGCGACCGCCTGCCGGGCCGTCTCGGGATTGCGCGCGGTCGCGCCGAGAATCGCGTGCGGGCCGAGGATCCGCCGGGCCGCGGCCACCGGCAGGTCGTCGGCGCCGACGTGGCCGCCGTCGGCCCCCGCGGCCAGCGCGATGTGCAGCCGGTCGTTGACCAGGCAGATCCGGTCGAGCTCGCGGCACATGGCCAGGATGCGCACGGTCAGGTCGTACGCCTCACGGTCGGTGACGTGGTCCTCGGGCCGCACCTGGACCACGTCGAAGCCCGCCCGCAGCGCCGCGGCGACCACGGCCAGGGTGTCGCGGCCGGGCCGGGTGTCGGTGATGAGATGCAGTCGTCCGAGGGTGCGCACCGCGATAGCTTTTCAGATATGAAACAGGTACGACTCGGCCGGACCGGCCTGCAGGTCTCGGAAATCTGTCTCGGCATGATGAGCTACGGCGACCCCGCGCAACGCCCGTGGGTCCTGAGCGAGGAGGACGCCGACCCGTTCGTGCGCCGCGCCGCCGAGGCCGGGATCACCTTCTTCGACACCGCCGACGTCTACACCCAGGGCGCGAGCGAGGTCGTCACCGGCCGCCTGCTCGCCAAGTACTTCACCCGCCGCGACGACTACGTCCTGGCCACCAAGGTCCACGGCCGGATGGGCGACGCCCCGAACGACGGCGGCCTGTCCCGCAAGCACATCCTGGCCGGCATCGACGACTCCCTGCGCCGCCTCGGCACCGACCACGTGGACCTGTACCAGATCCACCGCTGGGACTCGAACACCCCGATCGAGGAGACCCTGGAGGCCCTCCACGACGTCGTCCGCGCGGGCAAGGCCCGGTACATCGGCGCGTCGAGCATGTACGCCTGGCAGTTCTCCAAGGCCCAGTACCTGGCCCGCGCCAACGGCTGGACCCCGTTCGTCGCGATGCAGAACCACTACAACCTGGTGTACCGCGAGGAAGAGCGCGAGATGCTCCCGCTCTGCGCGGACCAGGGCGTGGGCGTCATCCCCTGGAGCCCCCTGGCCCGCGGCGTCCTGGCCGGCAACCGCAACCGCGCCGGCGACCGCCTGACCACCAGGGCCAACAACGACCCGTTCGGCGACTCCCTGTACAACGACGACGACTTCAACGTCGTCGACGCCAACGCCGCCGTAGCCGCTGACCGCGGCGTCTCCCCCGCCCAGACCGCCCTGGCCTGGCTCCTCGCCAACCCGACAGTCACCGCCCCGATCGTCGGCGCGACGAAGCTGCACCACCTGGACGACGCGATCGCCGCGACCGACCTCACGCTCGACGAGAAGGAGATCGAGCGCCTGGAGGCGCCGTACGTCCCCCACCGCATCGCCGGGCACTAGAACCGCTCGGGGACCTGACGCAGAAAGCGTCCGACCGGGAGCAACCGGTCGGACGCTTTCTGAAGGTCCGGGTGTGACTAGTTGGACGCGACGCCCAGCTGGCCCTCGCCGCCGTGGAGCTCGGTGCCCGACGCGAAGGAGGCGTCGAAGCGCTGCTGCAGGGCGTCGAGCTCACCGAACTCGGCCTGGTGGGAGTTCTCCGAGCCCTCGGCCGCGAAGACGTGGTCGTCCACCGACGCGTTGTGGTCGTAGTTGGTGTAGTCGTCCGACTCGTAGTGCACGGCGGCCGGCTGGTCGTACTCGACGTGGTGACCCTGCGAGAAGTCGGTCGACTCCTGCGCGTGGTGGTCGTTCTCGTACTGGCCGAACTGGCTGTTGTGGTCGGCCTCGGCGCCGTGCGCCTGGTGCAGCTGGTCGAGACCGTCGTGCTGCTCACCCGCCTCGTAGTGGCCGTAGTCCACGTCGTGACCGGTGTCGCCCGCGTCGAAGTCGCTCATCGCGTTACCCCTTGGTGTCGTGTGTGTTGCCCTGAACGTTAGAGCCACGGTCGCTCGGAAAAATCCCGGAATCGTGCCAGTGGCAGGTAGCCGACAGAAGTGAACCACGCTCACCTGAGCGACAGCGTTCCAACCTCCGTGGCGCCCGAGATCACGCCGGGCCGGGCCGGAGGTGGGGCACCGATCCGGCCGGATACGCTGGCGGCCGTGATCGGGCCGCTGGCTGTCGCCACGCATGTGCTGGCTCTCGCGCTCGCCGTCTGGGCGTTCGTCGAGTGCTTCCGGCAGCGCGAACCCGGCAAGCCGCTGTTCATCGGGCTCTGGGTGGTCGAGGCGCTGGTGCTGGCCCAGGTCGTCGCGCTCGTCGTGCTGCTGATCGACGGGCGGCGGCCCGGGGGCGACATGGTCACGCTCATCGGATACCTGCTCACCGCGGTCCTGCTTCCGCCGGCCGGCATCGTGCTGGCCCGCATGGAGCCGACCCGCTGGGGCTCGTTCCTCATCGGCGCCGCCGCGGTGCTCGTGCCGGTGCTCATCCTGCGACTCGGACAGATCTGGAATGCCTGAGACAACCAGCGGCAAGACCCCGCTCAACCGCGGCTTCGGCCGGGTCCTCGTCTTCGTCTACGGCGTCTTCGCGCTCTCCGCGAGCGCACGGGCCGGCGTCCAGATCGCCACGAAGTTCGACCTGGCGCCGCTCGCGTTCAGCCTGTCCGCGCTGGCCGCGCTCGTGTACATCGTCGCGACCGTCGCCCTGGCCCGCTCCAGCGCCACCTCGCGCCGGGTCGCCTGGTTCGCTGTCGGGTTCGAGCTGCTCGGAGTGCTCGCGGTGGGCACGGCGAGCCTCGTCGACGGCAAGGCGTTCCCGGAGCCGACGGTCTGGTCGGACTACGGGCAGGGGTACGGGTACGTCCCCCTCGTGCTGCCGTTCGTCGGGCTTTTCTGGCTATGGCGTACCTCCAGACAGGAAGTCGTCACGGAGACGACAGCGGCGAAGGGCTGACTGCCGCACGATTCGCGGCATGACCACTTCCCGCGGGCCGGCCGTCATCATGTACCTGGTGGGCGCCTTCGAGTTTCTGCTCGGCGCCACGTTCATCGGCGTCGGCACCGTCGTGCCCGCGGTGCAGACCACGTTCATCCTCGTCGGCGGCGGGCTCGCGGCGACCGCGGTGATCCTGGTCCTGGTCGGGCGGCGCTTCCACCGGCGGTTCCGGGAGGCCCAGGCCCTGCGCGAGCACGGCGTGCGCGGCTCCGCCCAGGTCCTCGGCGCGAACCAGACAGGTGTCTACCTGAACGAGCAGCCGCAGATGGCCCTGCAGCTGCGGATCACGGCGCCGGGGCACGGGACCTACGACACGACGATCAAGGAGTACGTGCCGTTCATCGCGATCGGCATGCTCGGCACCGGCCGCCCGCTCACGGTCCTCGTCGACCCGCTCGACCCGGCCAAGGTCATCGTCGAGTGGTCGTTCGCGGCCGGTCCGGTCGCGGCACCGACGCCGCCGCCCTCGTCGACCGAGAGCGCCTTCACCAAGGCACAGATCCTGGCGTCGGGGGTACCGGGAACCATTCGCGTCCTGTCCGCGGAGTTCGCGGGCAGCCTGGACGACCAGGGCCGTCCCCTGTACTCGGCGCAGCTGCACATCGCCGTGGACGGGCGTTCTCCGGTGGCCGGCCCGGCCGTGTTCGCGGTACCACTGGAGCGGGTCTCGGTCATGCAGCCCGGCGGCGTCATCCCCATCAAGGCCGACCCGTTCGACCCGATGAAGTTCGCGGCCGACTGGGACCGGCTCGCCACCGGCTGAGCCGGCCGGGCACCGGCATCGCCGGTCGAGACGGGGTCGTGCGGCGGCGGACTCAGCGGAAGTCGCGGCTGGCCGAGCGGATCGGCAGGCTCAGCGTGGCCAGGTGGTCGGCCCGCAGGTTGAGCACTCCCTCGGCCTTCTCGAGCACACCACGGATGACCATGGCGTTCGCCGTCCGCGCGATCCGGCGGTACCGCTGCCAGAGTCCCGGCGTGCAGGTGACGTTGAGCATGCCGGTCTCGTCCTCCAGGTTGATGAACGTCACACCGCCCGCGGTGGCCGGCCGCTGGCGGTGGGTGACGATCCCGCCGACCGACACCCGGCGCCCGGCGCTCACCGCCCGCAGCCCCTCGATCGACACCGCGCCGATCGTGTCCAGGTACGGCCGGGCGAACTGCGCCGGATGCGCGTCCGGCGCCAGGCCGGTGGCCCAGACGTCGGCGACCATCCGCTCGACGGCGTCCATGCCGGGCAGCATCGGGGCGTGCTGGCCGCCGACGGTGCCGGGCAGCCGGTTTGCCGTCTCGCGGGCCGCCGCGCCGGCCGCCCACAGCGCCTCGCGCCGGGAGAGCCCCAGGGAGCTGAACGCCCCCGCGGTCGCCAGCGCCTCCAGGTGTACCGCACTGAGCCCGGCCCGCCGCGCGACGTCCACGAGCGACGTGTAGGCCCCGCCCGCCGCGCGCTCGGCCGCCAGTCGCTGCGCCACCGCGTCGCCGAGCGTGCGCACGGACTTGAAGCCGAGCCGGACCGCGGGGCCGCCGCGCCCCCAGTCCTTCGGATCGTCGGGCGGCTCGTCCAGGGGCTGCCCCTCGAGCGTCGCCGCCGCGGCGCTCGCGTTGATGTCGGGCCGGCGCACCTCCACACCGTGCCGGCGGGCGTCGTCGACAAGGCTCTGCGGCGAGTAGAAGCCCATCGGCTGGGCGTTGAGCAGCGCGGCGCAGAAGGCGGCCGGGTGGTAGCGCTTGAGCCAGGCGCTGGCGTACACCAGGTAGGCGAAGCTCATCGCGTGGCTCTCCGGGAAGCCGTAGTTGGCGAACGCGGCAAGCTTGTCGAACAGGTCCTGGGCCAGCTGCCCGGTGATGCCGTTGCGGGCCATGCCGGCGAAGAGTCGCTCGCGGATCGCGCTCATCCGCTCCACCGAGCGCTTCGAGCCCATGGCCCGGCGCAGCTCGTCGGACTCGGCCGGGGTGAACCCGGCGACGTCGATGGCCATCTGCATGAGCTGCTCCTGGAACAGCGGCACGCCCAGGGTCTTCTTCAGCGACGGCTCCAGCAGCGGGTGCGGGTAGGTGACGGGCTCCTTCTTGTTCTTGCGGCGGATGAACGGATGCACCGAGCCGCCCTGGATCGGGCCCGGGCGGATCAGCGCGACCTCGACGACCAGGTCGTAGAACGTGTCGGGCTTGAGCCGGGGCAGGGTCGCCATCTGGGCCCGGCTCTCCACCTGGAAGACGCCGACGGAGTCCGCGCGGCAGAGCATCGCGTAGACCTCGGGGTCGTCAAGTGGCATGTGCGCGATGTCCAGCTCGGAGTCGATCATCTCGAACGCGTACCGCAGCGCCGAGAGCATCCCCAGGCCCAGCAGGTCGAACTTGACGAGCCCGACGGCCGCGCAGTCGTCCTTGTCCCACTGCAGGACCGTCCGGTTCTCCATGCGGGCGTGCTCGACCGGGCACACCTCGATCACCGGCCGGTCGCAGATCACCATGCCGCCGGAGTGGATGCCGAGGTGCCGCGGGAACGTGAGCAGCTCGTTGGCGAAGTCGATGACCGGCTTCGGGATGTCCTCGATGCCGCTTGCCTCCGGGCTGCCGATGTGGCCCCACCGCTCGATCTGCTTGCTCCATGCGTCCTGCTGGCCCGGCGAGTGGCCGAACGCCTTGGCCATGTCGCGGACGGCGGACTTGGGGCGATACGAGATGACGTTCGCGACCTGGGCGGTGAAGGTCCGGCCGTACTTGCCGTAGACGTGCTGGATGACCTCCTCGCGCCGGTCGGACTCGATGTCGATGTCGATGTCCGGCGGCCCGTCGCGCTCCGGGGACAGGAAGCGCTCGAACAGCAGCCCCCATCGCACCGCGTCGACATTCGTGATCTTCAGCGCGTAGCAGACGGCCGAGTTCGCCGCGGATCCGCGACCCTGGCAGTAGATGCCGTTGTCCCGGCAGAACGTCACGATGTCGTGGACCACGAGGAAGTACCCGGGAAAGTCCAGTTCTTCGATCAGCGCCAGCTCGTGCTCCAGCTGTTCGTGCGCCTTCTGATTGTTCGGGTACCGCTCCTTCGCCCCTTCCGCGGTGAGGTGCCGCAGCCACTGCATTTCCGTGAGCCCTTCCCGGGGCACCGGATAGGCCGGCAGTTTCGGGGCGACCAGCTGCAGGTCGAAGGCGAGCTCGCGGCCCAGTCGCGCCGCGTTCGGTACCGCATCCGGAAACGCCTGGAACCGCCGCTGCATCTCGGCGCCGGAGCGGAGGTAGGCCGAGCCGGCGGCCGGGAGCCAGCCGTCGATCTCGTCGAGGCTGCGCCTTGCTCGGACCGCGGCCAATGCGGTGGCCAGCTTCCGGTTCCTGGGCTGGGCGTAGTGGACGTTGTTGGTGGCCACGACCCGGTGCCCCGCTCCGAGGTGCGCCAGTGCCTCGTTGCGCTCGTCGTCCAGGGGATCGCCGTGGGCGGTCAGCTCGATCACTACCGATTCGCGGCCGAAGAGGGCCGTGAGCCTGTCGAGCTCTTGACGCGCAGCCTCCGGCCCGTCGTGCAGCAGCGCGCTGGTGATGTGGCCCTTGCGGCAGCCGCTGAGCAGGACGACGTGGTCACGCAGGGCGGCGGCCGTCTCCTCCAGGTCGTACACCGGGCGGCCCTTCTCGCCGCCGCGCAGGTGGGCCTCGCTGATGACGCGGGAGAGGCGGGCGTACCCCTCGGGGCCGCGGGCCAGCAGGAGCAGGTGCCGGCCGAGCGGGTCCGGCTCGCCGTTCTGCGGGCCGGGCAGCCCCAGGGACAGCTCGGCCCCGAACACCGTCTTCAGGTCGAGGGCCCGGGCCGCCTCGGCGAAGCGCACCACGCCGTAGAAGCCGTCGTGGTCGGTGATGGCGATCGCCTCCAGCCCCAGCCGGGCGGCGGTCTCGGCCAGCTCCTCGGGGTGGCTGGCCCCGTCCAGGAAGCTGAAGTTGCTGTGGCAGTGCAGCTCGGCGTACGGGGTGGCGGCCTCGGGCCGGTCGAGCTGCGGCGGCTCGTACTCCGGCCGCTTGCGCGACCAGGCGGGGCTGTCACCGCCGTCGGCCGACAGCACGTCCGGGCGGAAGTCCGGACCCGGGGGCGCCCAGCTCATCTGGTCGTGCAGTTTCGACCACGGGATGTCGGGGTTCGTGAAGCCCATCAGTCGTACAGCGCTTCCATGTGCCAAGATCCGTTCTGCAGTACCGCCAAAAAGGCTCTTTCGTCCGCGAGCAGCAGCTGGAACCGGGCGGCTCTCGTGTGCTGCTCCTCGTCCCACCAGCGCTCGTCGACCGGCCAGGGCCCGGCCCAGGCGGTTATCTCGACGGCCTCGGGCTCGCCGGCGATGTGTGCGCGGCTGGGGGGCTTGCCGAGCTCGAGCCGGCCGCTGACCCGGACCGGGCTCCCGTCCTCGTCGAGCACCTCGGCCGGGAGCGGCTCCGGGTACACCGTCGCCGGGCTCGGGCCGGGGATCCGCCCCGGCCAGGGGGCCTCGGTGCCCCTGGCGCTCCGCTCGTCGCCCCAGGCCACGAGCCGGATCCGGCTCTGGTCGGCCCGGCCGCCGTCGAGGACCGCGGTCAGCACCGCGTCCGGCCCGAGCAGGCCCTGGACGCGGGACATCGCGCGGTGGGCCCGGTCGCGCTCCTCGCCGGCCTCGCCCCACAGGCCCGGCTGCAGGCCCAGGTGCTCCACCACACCTTCGGGGACGAGCCGCAGCCTGACGATGGCCCGGTCCTCCTCGGCGCGGACCCAGCCCTCGAGCTGCCAGCGGAGGCGGTCGGCGACGGCGTTCACGCTCAGCAGCCCGTCGTGGCGCCAGGTCCGCACCAGCTCCTCGCCGCGGTCGGTGACGGCCTCGATCGCCAGCCGGGTGCAGGCCAGACCGTGCCGCCCGAGCCGCTCGTGCAGCCGCTCGGCCAGCGCCCGGGCCGCGAACGCGGCCGCGTCGACCCGCTCGATCGGCTCGTCGAACGCCTCCTCCACCGCCAGCTCGGGCGGCAGCTGCCGCGGCGCGAGCGGCCGCTCGTCCCGCCCGCCGGCCAGCCGGTGCGCGAGCGCGGCGTCGAACCCGAACCGGTCAAGCACGCCGGCCGCGGGCAGCGCCGCGAACTCCCCGAGCGTGTGGATCCCCAGGCGCCGCAGGAGGTCCACGAGGTTGGGCCGCCCGATCGCACCGATGCTCAGGTGCTGGAGGAACTCGCCGGTCTGCCCGTCGGGCACGAGCACCCCCGCCCGCGCCGCCAGCCCCGCCGCGAACGTCCCCTCGGCCACACCGATCTGCGCCTCGACCGCACACTGCTGGGCGATCTGCTCGACGATCCGCTCCGCGGCGGCGGCCTCACTCCCGTAGTACCGGGCGGGCCCGCGGGCGGCCAGCGCACACGCCCCCGGCCGGAGCGCCTCGACACCGGCGGCGATCGCCTCGACCGCGGCCAGGACCGGCTCGAACGCCAGCATGTCCCGGCCGGGATCGTGCTCGAGCACGATGAGGTGGGGGCAGCGCCCTTGGGCCTCCCGCTTGCGCAGCCCGCGCCGCACACCTTCCTCGCGCGCCGCGGGAGACGCGACGAGCACCCGATTCGCGTGCAGCACGGCGACGGGCTCCTGGGCGGGGTACCCATCGACGATCTCGGCCGCCACGATCGGCCAGTCCGGACACCAGACCACCATCGTCCGCATGCGTCACCCCACCTTCCGCAGCGGCTTCGGGGTCTCTTCCGACCGGTTCTCGTGTGTCGCCTGCTCTTGTGCTCCCGACCTGTGCCCTGCCCCGGCCGGCCCGTGCGCTGCCGGTGTCGGTGTCGGTGTTGCCGGCCCTTGTATCGACAGCCCGTGCAGCGGCGGCGCTTGTGTCGACGGCCCGCATATCGGCGGCGCCTGTGTCGACGGCACTTGTATCGGCGGCAGGACGCCGGTGATCGCGGGCAGCTCCAGTGTCACTTCGCGGGCGGCGGAGGCGGCGCCGCGGCCCCGGGCCTGGACGGTGAGCTCGCGGTGCCGCAGCCGCCCGCGCCCGGCCCCGAGGCCGCCCCAGGCCCCCCGCACCGGCGCCAGGGTCAGGTCCGCACCCGCCCAGGCCCCCGCCGGCACGAGCACACTCCCCCGCTGCCGCGCCCGCGCCGCCAGCCGCCCGGCCACAGCGGGAGCAATGTTCTTCGGCGCCGCCGCAACCACGATGTCGAACCCGTCGAGCAGCGCAGCCACGATTGTCGTCCACTCGGCCCCCGGATGCGGCACCAACGCCAGCCGCTCCAGCGCAATGCCCATCTCGGCCGCGGCAATGGGGCTCAACCCCGGCAGCCCGACCACAGCACACCAGGACCCCGCCCGCGACGCCGCCGCGAGCAACGCCAACATCACCGACGACGTGTACACAGCCACGGTCGCCCCCCGCCGCAGCCCACCCCCCGGCAACAGATCCCGCAGCCCACTCACCACCGGCAACGTCCGCGTACCGGCGACAACCTCGACATCCCGCTCCGAGGCCGTCCGCACGACCCCACCGAGGTTCGCCGTCCGTATTACCTGAAGCCCTCGACCGCGGGCGCTCTCGTCGCCTTCCCCACCGCCGCGGCCCGCGCTTTCCCCGGCCTCGCGGTGAGGGGCAGCGCTCGGGCCCCCTTCGCCGCTGCGACCGGCTTTCCAGCGCTCTCCACCTTCGCGACCGACCCGCTGACCCGCTCCTCCTTCGCGACCGGCTTCCTGCCCTTCTTCGTCGCTGCGACCGACTCCCTGCCCCTCTTCGCCGCCGCGACCGGTTCTCTGGCGCTCTTCGCCTCTCCTCTGGCGCTCTTCGCCGCTGCGGCCGGCTCTCCGGCTGCCTTTGTCCCTGAGGAAGGCAAGGGCCGATTCAATCGCCGCGACCGGCGCCGGCCGGGAGTTTTCGGCCACGCCGGACCGATCGAGCCGCCGCGACGCCCGTCCGCCGACAACGCTGATCGTGGACCAGTCATCATCCTCGGGCCGCACGTCGTCGTACGCCACGTCATCAAGCTCGGCCGTCCCCGAAGCCGATGTCCCAGCCACGGCCCTCGCTCCCCACTCCCGATTCGTTCATCTACACAAATATGGGCAAATCGCCCATAGAGAACTCGCTTACATCAGCGCGGCCACACCATCCGGGCCGGGAGCGGCAAGAAACCCCGCCCAAACCGGCCCACCCGCCACCCGACCAATCGGCAAGGAAGCCCCCGCACCCGACGCAAACCCACCGGCGATCGAACCCGACCCGCCGCCGCTCACACCGGGCCCACGCGGAGATCCGCCCACCAACCGACCAGATCCCGGCCCACAGCCGCCGACCCCGAGCCCGCGTGGGGATACGGGCACAGGCACAGCGGCAGCCGAGAACGTAGTGCGAACCGCCACGGGGAAGGCGGCGGTCGAACATGACGCAATACCGCCCGCGCCAAACCCGCGTGGGGATACGGGCACAAGCACAGCGGCAGCCGAGAACGTGGTGCGAGCCGAAAAAACGAACGCGGCAAGCGAACACCGACCGCGAGTGCAAGTCACGGCCGGTCGCTCGCCACTGCCTGTGCCAAGTCCGCGGAGGGATGCGGACGCCGGCTTGCCCGAGCGCGGTCCGTCGCCGGTGCTGAGCCCGCGGGGGGATGCGGGCCTCACCTCGCCTGGGCGCGATTCGTTGCCACTGGCATCGAGCCCGCGGGGGGATGCGGACTCGAGAGGTTCGGGTGGCAGTGGCAGTGGCGTTGAGATCGGCGTGGGCGTTGAGGTTGGGACGGTGGTGTGGTGAAGCGGCACGGGTTGGGACGCGGCGCTTGGGTTGGGGGGTGGCGTGGTCGGCACTGGGGTGGCTCGGTCGGGCGGCGGGCGGGCGTTAGCTGGCCAGGCCTTCGAGCCTCGGCTGGTACGAGTAGCCGAGGGCCACCTCGACCACCGCGATGAACTGCTCCGCGGAGCGCATCAGGTCGTCGGCCTCGCGGGCGGTGACCACGCGAGGGATGCCGGCTTCGGCGGCGGAGCGTTTGCTGGCGGTGGCGGCGAAGAAGGAGGACCACTCGCTCAGCTCCGGAGCGACCAGGACGAGCAGGGACCAGACGCTCGTCACGCGGCTCCGGCGGCCGGGCGCGGCGGGCACGGCCCGGGCGGCCAGCACGGCCGCGGCGGCGCGCAGGGCCGCCAGGTGGGCGGTCGCGTAGCGCATGCCGTCGGCGCGGATCTCGGCGGCCTCCTCGAGGCCGTGGCGGGCCATGGTGAGCAGCTCGCGCGGAGTGCGGTGGGGAAGCGCGTGCGCGGGGATCGGGAGCTGCCGGCGGGACGCACCACTGCTCGGCCCGGTGGCCGACGGTGGGGCCGGGAAACGACTGATGTTGGACGAGCTGGTCGAACGGTTCGTCGGCATCGGTGCTCTCCCTCGGTGGTGCGTCGGCAGGTTGGGCCTGCGCCTGTCGGTGCTGTGCTCTGGCCGGTCGCCGCGGGGGGAGTCGCAGCCATCGGTACAAAACTGGAAATCGCTGGAACGAAGAAGCCAGAGGATCAACGAGCTGGCAGTGCTGAAGCTGGAATTGAAGTGAAGCTGGAGCTATGGGGTGGAGCTAGCAGCGAGTCGATTGAACGGAGCACCTGAGCCGGTCGAACGGGTGCCGGTCCGCGACTGCGACGGCGCGCCGGTCGGGCGTGGAGCTTCCCCACACCACACCCGACCGGCTGGGTCGCCGTCCGCCGCCCGGGGGTCGTGGGCGGCGAACGGCGGCCCCGCCTGAGGCCAGACCCGCGAAAATCTGGCCTCCGCGGTGTCGCGGACCGCGCTCGGGATCAGCGCCGCGAATCGCTTTCCCGAAGCAGTTCGAACACTCGTTCGATGGCTCAAGAGTACACCGCCCGCACCGTCCACGGCAGTGGTTGCGCCAGGTTTTTCGTACACCCGTTCGTACGATCACCATCACGCCTCTCCCCACGCCGGGACCAGCCGCTCGCCGAGAAACCGGGACAGGTCAGTGACCTCGGCTTCGAGCTCTTCACGGGCCCGTGCGGACAGCGAGCCACGGCCCCCGAACGGCTGGAGCACCACCTTCCGCCCCGACCGCTGCCACACCCCGGCCACCCGCCCATCGGCAAGCATCGTCGCCGCGATCATGCCGCCGCCCCGGTTGACCAGCCCCGCGTGCTCAGGCGCCAACACAAAGGACCGATCGCGATACCCCAGCAGCAGCGTGTCGAACGCGCCCAGCAGCCGCGAGGACCCGCCCCCCGAAGAAGCCGAATCCGAAGAAGCCGCAATCGAGGAAGACGCAGCCGGAGAACCAGCAGTCGGCACGAGGGCCAGAGCCCGCCGAGCCGAGGCCACCGGAAGCCCCGACCAGACCGCCAGATCAGCGGCGTCCGCCGGCCCGTATCCGATCAGATATCTCCGCGCCAGCTCAGCCAACGCCGCATCACCGGCAAAATCCCGCGCCGACCAGCCGGCCGAAGACCGAGACGCAGACGCCGACGCCGACGCAAGAATCCCCGAAGACCGCGACGCCGAAGCCGGCACTCCTGAGGACTGAGCCGCCGCAGCAAGAGCAGCCGAGGCAAGCACCTCCGCAGTCAGCACAACAGTCGGCTTCCCCCGAACATCGGGCCCGCGGCAGACCACGCCCGCCGCGGCCGCAAACGCCACCAGGTGCGCCGGCGCCTGCCCGGTAGGGTCGATCCGCACACCCCGCCGCGCCAGCCGGGCGATCAGCTCCGCCCGGTCCAGCGGGCCGGCGCCGTTCAGGATGGCGGGCATCTCGGCGAGCGCCCGGGCGGCCACCGCGTCGTCCACGCCGAGATCGAGCCGTCGCCGCTCCCCCGCGGCCCGGTTGATCGGCCCGAACAGCGCGGTCAACCAGCCGAGATCGGCCGCCGCCACCAGGTGCAGGGTCCCCCGCATCAGCCAGGTGCGGGCCAGGAGGCCCGAGGCCAGCGCCGCGTCCACATCGGCGGCGGTCAGCGAGGACGACCGGGCCCGCACGGCCAGCCGCGCCGCCGGCCAGGACTGGGCCTGCACGCCCACCACCCGCTCCACGACGCTCCCCACGTCGGAAGCCGGCGCCCCGGCCAGCAGCTGCGAGCGCAGCCGCCGCCCCTTCTCCGTCATAGCCCGCACCATAGCGACGGGGTACGACACTTTCTGAATTCCGGCGAATACCCCGTCAGGCGATAAGTCCGATATGTTGCGGCGCGAAGCGCCCGACATATCGAGCAAGCCGAAGGGCAGACCGAAGACGAGACCGAAGAGCAAGCCTAAGCAGGAGAACAGCGGGCCCAAGAGCAGACAGGCACGAGATAGGCGTGCAAACGGGCGAGGCAAGATAGAGACATGCAGCCTCACCCCAACGTCCAGGCCGTCCAGGATGCGCTGGACGCGGCCCGGGCCCACGACGCGGCCGGCCGGGCCTGCCAGGTCAAGGTGCTCACCGAGCCGGTGCACACCGCGGCCGCCGCCGCGGCGGCGCTCGGGATCGAGGTGGGGCAGATCGCCAACTCGCTCATCTTCAACGCGGACGGTGAGGCGCTGCTCGTGCTCACCTCCGGCGCCCATCGGGTGGACACCGGCAAGGTGGCGGCGCTGCTGGGCAAGGACAAGGTCAAGCGGGCCGAGGCGGAGTTCGTGCGGCTCAACACCGGGCAGGTCATCGGTGGGGTGTCGCCGCTCGGGCACCCGCGGCCGCTGCGGACACTCGTCGACGTGGCGCTGGGGCAGTACGGCGAGGTGTGGGCGGCCGGCGGGATTCCCCAGGCGGTATTTCCGATCACGTTCGCCGAGCTGGTGCGGGTGACCGGCGGCACCGCGGCCGACGTGGCGTGACAGTCCGGGTGTACGTGTGGCGGGTGCCGCGCACGAAGATTCCAGCGATGTTCTGGTCCATGGCCGTCGACAGGCGACAAATCCGCAAAAAAGCGGACTTCGCGAAGATGCTCGGGACCGGCGACGGCCGGGACTTCCGGATGCAGTCGGCCGACCTCACGCGATGGGCCGCGATCATCGACAGCCCGGAGCCCGTGGTGCCGCCGATGCGCGGCGCGGTCACGAGCTGCACGCTGACGCTCGAGCCCATCGCCAGCCGCGGCACCTGGGCGGGGCAGGAGCCGTTCAAGGTCGCCGCCCCGGCGGGCGGTGACGGGCCCGTCGCGGTGCTCACCAGGGCGCGGCTCAAGGCCGGCAAGGCGCTGGCGTTCTGGCGGGCGATCGGGCCCGTCAGCCCGGCCGTGGCGGAGGCCGAGGGGCTGCACTGCGCCTTCGGGCTCGGCGAGGCCCCCGTAGGATTCCAGGGCACGATGAGCGTCTGGCGCTCCGCGGCGGACGTCGTGCGATTCGCGTACCGTCGGCCGGAACACGCCGCGGTCGTGGCGCGCACGGCCGAGGTGGGATGGTATGCGGAGGAGTTGTTCGCCCGGTTCCGCGTGCTCGGCATCGACGGCGACCGAGAGGTGATCGGGTGGAGGGACGGCCAGTGAGGCTCGTGCGGTGGCGCGGGGAGGACCTCGTCGATCGCCTCGACGAGGTCATCGCGGTGTACGGCGAGGCCATGGGCTACTCCGTGCAGCTGCTGCAGACCCGCCGCGGCTACGTCGCCGGGCACACCCGCCGCGAGGCGTTCCAGGCGGTCGCGACGCTCGACGACGACAACAACCTGCTCGGGTTCGGCTACGGCTACCGCGGTACCGCCGGCCAGTGGTGGCACGACCAGGTCCGCAACGCCCTGCGCCGCGACACCCGCAAGTATTGGCTCACCAACTGCTTCGAGCTGGTCGAGCTGCACGTCCGGCCGCACGCCCAGGGGCACGGGATAGGCGCCCGGCAGCTGCACGAGCTGCTCACCCAGGCCGAGCACCAGACAGTCCTGCTGTCCACGCCCGAGGCCCCCGAGGCCACCTCGCGGGCGTGGCGGCTGTACCGGCGATTCGGCTTCGTCGACGTCCTGCGCCACTTCAACTTCCCGGGCGACGACCGCCCGTTCGCCGTGCTGGGTCGCCAGCTGCCCCTATGAAGAACCCGCCGGCCGCACCCGCGAACCACCCGTGAACAAGCTCTGGATCCTTTTCGGCGCCCTGGTCCTCGCCGAGATCGGCTACCCGCTGACCGAGGGCCGGGCCCGGACCGGGCTCGTCATCGCGACTGTCGTCATCGGATACGTCGTCTCGGTCGCCCACGCCTGGCTCACCCGCGGCCCCCGCACGGCCGGCCTGCTCGTCCTCGTCACCACCGGTGGCGGCCTGCTGGTCGAGGCGGTCGGGCGCACGACGGGCTACCCGTTCGGCGACTACGACTACACCGCGGCGCTCGGCCCGCGGCTGCTCGGCGTCCCGCTCGTCATCCCCCTGGCCTGGACGTGGATGGCCTGGCCGGCCTGGATCGCCGCCGGCCGGATCACCGCCGGTCGCGCGGCCCGCACAGCCGTCGCCGGGCTCGGACTGGCGGCCTGGGACCTGTTCCTGGACCCCCAGATGGTTTCCCAGGGGTACTGGCAGTGGCACACGAGCACCCCCGCCCTCCCCGGCGTGCCGGGCATCCCGCTCACGAACTACCTCGGCTGGCTCCTCGTCGCCGTCGCCCTCATGGCGCTGCTCGGCACCGCCCCTCAGCGCGGCCCGCATCAGGACGCGCCCATGTACGCCATGTACCTCTGGACGTACGCCTCCAGCATCCTGGCCCACGCGGTCTTCCTCGGCCTGCCCGCGTCGGCCGCGTGGGGCGCCCTCGGCATGGGGCTCGTCGCGATCCCGCTGGCGGTGCGACTGTGGCGCTCCTGACCGCCGGCGCGGTGGTCCTGGCGGTGCTCCTGGCCCTGCTCGCCCACACCGCGATCAATGCGAGGCTCCTGCGCAAACCGCCCGGAACCGCAGAAGCCACGGACTCCGCGGCTGTACTGCTCCCGCTGCGCGACGAGGCCGACCGGGTCGGACCGTGCCTGCAGTCGCTGCTGCGGCTCCCACCGGCGACCCGGGTCATCGTCCTCGACGACGGCTCGACCGACGGCACCGCCGAGCTGGTCGAGCGCACCGCCGGCGACCGGGTGGAGCTGCGCAGCGGCCGGGACCTCCCCCCGGGCTGGCTGGGCAAGCCGCACGCCTGCCACCAACTGGCCGAGGCCGAAGCCGGATCGGGGGCCCGGACCGGCACAGGCGCGCAGTTCCTGGTCTTCATCGACGCCGACGTCGTGCTCGCGCCCGACGCGGTCGAGCGCGCGATAGCCGTCATGCGGGCGCACGACATCGACCTGCTCACCCCATACCCGCGGATCGAGACCGGGAGCATCGGCGAGCGCCTGGTCCAGCCCCTGCTGCAGTGGTCGTGGCTGACGTTCCTGCCGCTGCGGGCCATGGAGCGCTCGCCCCGCCCGAGCCTCGCCGCGGCCGGCGGCCAGTTCCTGGTGGTGCGCCGGGCCGCCTATGACCGGGCGGGCGGCCACGCGGCGGTCCGGGACAGGGTGCTCGAGGACATCGAGCTCGCCCGGGCGGTCAAGCGGGCCGGTGGCCGCATCGCGCTCGCGGACGGTTCGGAGCTGGCGCGCTGCCGGATGTACACCTCGTGGCGGGAACTGTCGGAGGGCTACAGCAAGTCGCTGTGGGCGTCGTTCGGCTCGCCGGCCGGAGCCGCGGCCGTCCTCGCGCTGCTGCTCGCCCTCTACGTCGTGGCACCCGCGGCGGCGCTGCTCGGGCCCTGGTCCGGGCCGGCGGCGCTGCTGGGGCCGGCCGCATACGGGCTCGGCGTCGCCGGGCGCGTGGTGAGCGCCCGGGCCACCGGCGGCCGCGCACTGCCCGACGCGCTGGCCCACCCGGTGTCGGTGCTGCTGTTCGCGTGGCTGGTGGTGCGCTCCTTCGCGCGCCGCGGCCGCACCACCTGGAAGGGGCGGCCCACATGGCGGCCGTAATCGTCATCGGGGCCGGTGTCGGCGGGCTCTCCGTCGCCGCCCGGCTGGCCGCCGCGGGGCACCGGGTGACCGTGTTCGAGCAGGCCGAGACCGTCGGCGGCAAGCTCGGCCGGCGCACCGTGGAGACCGCGGCGGGGGCGTTCACCTTCGACACCGGGCCGAGCCTGTTCACCCTGCCGCAGGTGGCGGCGGAGCTGTTCGCCTCGACCGCCGGGAGCCTCGATCCGACCGGCGGGCTCGACCTGGTGCCGCTCGACCCCATTGTCCGTCACCACTTCCCCGACGGGTCCACATTGGACTCCGCGGCGGGCGATGCGTTCGCCGAGCGGATCGGGCAGGCGTTCGGGGCCGAGGCGGCCGCGGACTGGCGGCGGCTGTGGCGACGGGCCGGGCGGGTCTGGGCGACCTCGTGGCGGCACGTGCTGACGTCTCCTGTGGACAGTCCGATGCAGATGGCCGGGCTGGCCTGGCGGCTGGGCGACCTCGCGGCCATCGCCCCGGGCCGCACGCTGCGCGGGCTGGGCCGCTCGCACCTGCGCGACCCGCGGCTGCGGATGCTGCTGGAGCGGTACGCGACCTACACCGGCGCCGATCCGCGCCGCGCCCCGGCCGCACTGCTGGCGATTCCCTACGCGGAGCTGGAGTTCGGCGGGTGGTACCTCCGCGGCGGCCTCGGCACCCTGGCCGACGCGCTGCTGGCCCGCTGTGAGGCCCTCGGCGTGCGGGTGGTCACCGGCGCCGCGGTCCGCTCGATAGCCGTCGAAGGCGCGCGCGCCGCCGGTGTGATCCTCGAGGACGGCAACGCGGTCAAGGCCGACGTGGTCGTCGCCAATGCCGATGCGCTCCAGGTGTACCGCAGCCTGCTCCCCCGCCCCCGCGAGGCCCGCCGGCTCGAGGCCCGCAGCCTGGGCGGGTTCGTGCTGCTGCTCGGGCTGCGCGGGCGCACGCCGGGCCTCGCGCACCACACGGTGTTCTTCCCGCGCGACTACGACGCCGAGTTCGACGCGATCTTCGGCACCCCGCCCGCGCCGGTGGCGGACCCGACCGTGTTCGTCACCGCAGCCGACGACCCGCTGGTCCGCCCGGACGGGCACGAGGGCTGGTTCGTGCTTGTCAACGCCGCGCCGCAGGGCCCGGTCGACTGGCCCGCGGCCGCCGACGCCTACGCCGACCGGGTCCTCGCGGTGCTTGCCGAGCGCGGGCACGACGTCCGTGACCGGCTGCTCTTCCGCGAGGTTCTCACGCCGGCCGATCTGGAGGCGGCGACCCGCTCGCCGGGCGGAGCCATCTACGGCACGGCCAGCCACGGCCTGGGCGGCCTCCTCCGGCCGCCGAACCGCTCGCCGCTGCCCGGGCTGTTCCTGGTCGGCGGCTCCGTCCACCCGGGCGGCGGGCTGCCGCTGGTGATGCTGTCGGCGAAGATCGTGGCCGACCTCATCGGAGCCGGCTGAGCAGCGGCACCAGCTCCCGCTCCTCGGTCGCGAAGTGCGCCTCGAGCTCACCCGCCAGCCGCTCCAGGAGTGCGGCGTCGGGCGTCTCGGCCAGCTGCTCGATCTGCCGGGCGATCGCCCCGTGCTCCTCGCGCAGCCGCTGGATCAGCGGTGCGGCCTGCGGAAACTCGCGCTCGATGCGGGGGAAGGCGCCGTCCTCGTTGCAGTGGTGGGCCTTGAGCGCGCCGCAGAACGCGAGGCAGTGCGCGGCCGGGTCGCGCCGGGCGGCGGCCAAGTCGGCCCGCAGCGCGGCGTGGATCTGGGCCAGGGTCGGTGCGTCGGCCATGATGGGGACACCTTTGGTCGGCAATTAGCTTTGTAGTCAAAGTTACTTTGAGGAGCAAGACAGTGTCAACCTCGGTCGACGCGGCGATCCGCACCCTGCTGCTGCTCATGCCGCGGATGGTCGGGCGGGCCAAGCGGACGCCGCCGCCTCCGGAGCTGGCCGGGCTCAACCTCGCGCCCCGGCACCTGTCGCTGCTGTCATACCTGCTGCTGGACGGCGCGCTCGGCGTCAACGAGCTCGCGGCCCGGCTGGAGGTGGCGCCGACGACCGTGAGCCTGATGGTGGGCGACCTGAGCCGTAAGGGCGTGCTGCTGCGGCGCGAGGACGACGCGGACCGGCGGCGGACGATCGTGAGCATCGCGCCGGAGCACCACGCGGCCATCGACGGCTGGCTCGGGCGCAGCGCGGCGGCCTGGCGCGTGGCACTCGACCCGCTGACCGACGAGCAGCGGGAGCTGCTGGTGTCGACGCTGCTGACGTTCGAGGAGGCCCTCGGCTAGCGCAGGGCCTTGACCACCGCCCGCAGGAGCTGGCCGAGGCCGACCAGGGCGACCAGGACCGCGATCGCCATGGTGAGGGTGGCCGCGCGGTCGTCGAACAGCGTGGCCAGCAGGCCGAAGATGGCGACCAGGATGCGGGTCGGGCGCTCGGCGACGGTGACCGCGCCGATGTCCGGCAGGCCCGCCACCGTCGCGCGGGCGCGGACATACTCGTGCAGCCACATCACGGCGCCGGCCGCCACGGCCAGCCAGACGGGCGCGCCGAGGAGGGCGAACGCGAGCACCCAGGCGGCCTCGGACAGCCGGTCGGCGGCCGAGTCGTAGACCTGGCCCAGGCGGGTGGCGCGATCGGCGATGACGGCCAGCACGCCGTCGATCGTGTCGGCGAACGCGGCGAGCAGGATCAGGATCGCGGCCCACAGCCCGCCCAGCGGGGCCAGCGCGGCCACGGGCGGTACACCCAGCGAAATCAGCAGCCCGAAGAGCGTCACGGTGTTGGGGCTGCCGACGCCCGCCCGCAGCAGCGCCGAGCCGAGCGTGTGGCCCAGCCGGAGCCAGCCCCGGACCAGGGACGGGGCCCGGCGCGGGTCGTAGCCTCCGTGGGCGGCCGACCAGCGTGCGCAGTACCCGTCCCAGTCGAGTGCGTCAGGCGCGCGCACCGACGCCGAGCTGCTGCCAGACCTCGCGGGTCGCGGTGGATCGGTTGAACGTGATGTAGTGGATGCCCGGCACGCCCTCGTCGAGGAGGCGCTGGCTCATCGCTGTCGCGTGGTCGATGCCGAGGCGGCGCACGGCCTTCGGATCGTCGGCCACCTTCTCGAAGCGGGCCGCGAGCTCGGCCGGGAACGGGGCGCCGGAGAGCTGCTCCGAGCGGGCGATCGTGCCGACGTTGGTGACCGGCATGAGCCCGGCCACGATCGGCGTGTCGCAGCCGGCCGCGCTGACCCGGTCACGCAGTCGCAGGTAGTCGTCGACGTCGAAGAACATCTGCGTGATCGCGAAGTCGGCGCCGGCCCGGCACTTGCGCACGAAGTTGGCGGTGTCGGCCTCAATGTCGACGGAGCGCGGGTGCTTGTAGGGGAACGCGGCCACGCCGATGCTGAAGTCGCCGGCCTCGTGCACGAGCTGCACCAGCTCCTCGGCGTAGAGCACACCCTCGGGGTGCTGGACCCACTCCCCCGTCGGGTCGCCCGGCGGGTCGCCGCGCACGATCAGGAAGTTGCGGATGCCGGCCCCGGCCAACTGCCCGATCACGTTGCGCAGCTCGGCGATCGAGTGGTTCACCGCCGTCAGGTGGGCCATCGGCAGCAGCGTCGTCTCCGTCGCCACCCGCTCGGTGACCGCGACGGTGGTGTCGCGGGTGGTGCCGCCGGCACCGTAGGTGATCGAGACGAACGACGGCTGCAGTGACTCCAGCTCCCGGATCGCCTGCCAGAGCTGTTTCTCCGCTTCCGGGTTCTTCGGCGGGGAGAACTCGAAGGAGAACGTGGGCGCGTGCTGCGCGATCAGGTCACCGATCGCGGCAGGTCCGCCGCCCATGACAGAGGGAAGTCCGAGAGCCACCTTCTGACTGTAATGCCCGAAGCGGCGGGAAGGCACTTCCAAGTTTGCGGAGCGGAATTGTCGTACCTGGGGGGTATAAGAGGGGGCGGATGTTGCCGGTGGGTGGCGTCCCTGGTGCCGCGACCTGGTCCCAGGAGGTGGCTGTATGTCCTTTGTCCGGGAAGACGACGAGACGTTCGGTGCGCTGCTGACCCGATTGCGCCTGGATCGCGGGCACTCGCAGCTGCGGCTGGCGGAGGCGCTGTGCGCCGCCGCGGGCCAGCCGACGATCACCAGGCACGAGGTGTCCCGGTGGGAGCGCGGCGAGCGCGTGCCGGGCCCGCCGTGGCTGGCGTGGATCGCGCTTGTACTGCAAGTCCCCCTCGACGATCTGGAGCGCGCGGCCGCCGTGTCGCGCCGCGGGGTCGCCCGCGCGGCGCCCGGACCCGCGGCGGCCGGCGGCGGCGCCGGGGCCGGGCGGGGCGCCGGGCCGCCGGACGGGGGCCCGGTGGACGCGCACCGGGTGCTGGAGCTGCGGCAGATGGACGATCTCGTGTCCGGGCCCGAGGTGGTCCGGGTCGTGCGCGACGCCTATACGGCCGCGGTGCGCCAGGCGCCCGGTCAGGGCCGGGCCGCGCTCGGGCTGGTGGCCGAGCTGGCCCAGCTGGCCGTCTGGGCCGGGGTCGACGCCGGGGCGGCGGCCGGTGGGCGGTCCGTGTCCGGGCTCGTGCGCGACGGCCTGCGGGCCGCGCTGCACGGCGGGCAGCGGGCGCCGGCCGGGCTGCTGCTCGGATGCGTCGCCCAGCTCCACGCGGAGCACGGGGCCGGGGCGTCGGCGCTGCGGCTGGCCCGGGCGGCCCGGCGGCTGGCCGGCCCGGCCGACGCCGGCACGCTCGCCGTCCTGTGGCTGCGGGAGGCGGCGGCCGCGGCGGCCACGGGCGACCGGGGCCGGTGCGACGCGGCGATCGCGGCGGCGGCGCGAGCACACCGGGGGCGACGCCCGCAGCACGAGCCGCCGGGGCTCTACTGGCTCGACGACACCCACTTCGCGGCCATGGCCGGGCGGTGCCAGGCCGCGCTCGGGTGGCCCCGCCAGGCGCTGCCCATGCTCGACGCCGCGCTGCGCTCGGCCGCGCGGGCCCGGGCGGCCGGAGGGGCCGGGCTGCGGCCGCGGGCGCTCGGGCTCGTGCACGTTGCCCGGGCCCGGGCACTGCTCGCGGGCGGTGCGGTGGATGCGGCCTGCGCGGCCGCCGGTGACGCCGTGATCGCCGGGGTGAGCTGCGGCTCCGTGCGGCTGGCCCGGGAGATCGAGCGGGTCCGGCCCGGCCTGCGCCGCGGGCGCAACTACCGCGAATTCGCCGAAATGTACGCGTCGGTGGCCAGGGCCGGCCGAGATGGGGACAACATCGGTTCGTCGAGGAGGGCGGTTTCGGACTAGCGTCTCTGCCGTGACGCACCCCTTCCTCGACCGCGCCGACCTCCGCGACCGGGTCCGCGCCGCCCTGGGCCAGTTTCTGCAGCGGCGGCGCGACCGGCTCGCCGAGATCGAGCGCGAGGCGCTGGCCCCGGTCGCCGACGCGATCGACGCGCTGGTGCTCGGCGGCGGGAAGCGGCTCCGGCCGGCGTTCGCATACTGGGGCTACCGGGGCGCGGGCGGCGCGGACCGGGACGAGATCGTCGCCGCGGTCGCCGCGCTGGAGCTGGTCCAGGCGAGCGCGCTGATCCACGACGACGTGATGGACGGCTCGGAGACGCGCCGCGGCGAGCCGGCCGCGCACCGGCGCTTCGCCAACCTGCACGCGGCCAGTGGATGGCGCGGCGACCGCAACGCGTTCGGCACCGCGGCCGCCATCCTGCTCGGCGACCTCTGCCTGGTCTGGTCCGACGAGATGCTGCACGCCAGCGGCGTCGACCCGCAGACCCTGGCCCGGGCCCGGCCGGTCTTCGACGACATGCGGACCGAGGTGACCATCGGGCAGTACCTCGACGTGCAGACGCAGGCCACCGGTGACACCTCCACCGCGCGGGCGAGCCTGGTGGCCCGGTTCAAGTCGGCGAAGTACACCATCGAGCAGCCGCTGGTGTTCGGCGCGGCGCTTGCCGACGGCGGGCGGCTGGCCAAGGCCTACTCCGCGTTCGGGCTGCCGCTCGGCGAGGCGTTCCAGCTGCGCGACGACATCCTCGGCGTGTTCGGCGACCCGGCGGTGACCGGCAAGCCCGCGGGCGACGACCTACGCGAGGGCAAGCGGACCTACCTCATCGCGGCCGCGATCGAGCGGGCCGGCACCGCGGTGTTCGACGCCCACCTCGGCGACCCGCAGCTCGACGAGCGCGGCGTCGCGCTGCTGCGCTCGACGATCGTGGACAGCGGGGCGCTCCAGCGCACCGAGGAGCGCATCGCCGACCTGACCGAGTCCGCGCTCGACGCGCTGGCCGAGGCCGAGATCACCGACGAGGCCCGCGACGTGCTCACCGGTCTGGCTCAGGCGGCGACCCAGCGGGCGGTCTGAGCCGGACCCAGAGCGCCAGGGTGGCCACGATCAGCGCGAAGCCGAAGGCCAGGTCCTCGATCGGGGCGTAGACGAGCCGGATGCCCAGTATCGCGTCCGGGTTGTAGAGCACCACGCCGCGGCCCGTGAGGATGCCGTTGGACAGCAGCTGGAAGGCCAGGACGATCGGGTAGGAGCACCAGAACACCCGGCCCAGGAGCACTCGCGTGCGCAGGACGGCCACGTCGAGTACCACCGCCGAAATCACCCCGAGAACAGCCGCCGCGGTGTAGGTCACCGCCGCGACCACCGCAGCAGCGTCAACCGGGTCGCCTCGAAGCCCAGGATCGCGCACACCGGCACGACCAGGAAGAACAGCAGCTCCTCCAGCGGCAGGCCACCCGGAAGGATGACCCCGACGATCTGGCGGGGGTCGAAGGTCCAGTGGTCGGCGTGGATGGCCAGCAGGTCCCAGACCACGAACACGGCGGCGACCGGTGCGATGGTCAGCACCAGTCGCCGCACCTGCCGCAGGACGCCGACCTTCAGCAGCGGCTCCAGCCACAGCGCCCCGAAGAGGCAGCCGGCCAGGACCAGCAGATAGGTCCAGCGCACCGTCAGAAGCCCAGGGCCTGCGCGCGCCGCTTGACCTCGGTGGCGCGGTTGCCGCGCAGCGCGGCGGCGGGCGTGCCCGGCAGTGACTCGTCAGGTGTGTACAGCCACCGGAGGGCCTCCGCCTCGTTGTACCGGGCGTCGTACAACAAGCGCAGCACGCCGGGGAGGTGCTTGACAACGCCCTCGTCCGTGATGAAGTCCGCGGGGACCCGCAGCACCCCGTTTTCCCGGACGGCGATCAGGGACTGGTCGCGGACCAGCTGGTGCACCCGGTTCACCGGGATGCCGAGGCGCTCCGCAACGTCGGGCATGGTCAGCCACTCGGCCGGACCGGCAGATTGTTCGCTCACACAAGCAGGTTAAACCTCGCAACGCGATGGGGAAGGAACGGGCAGTGGGGCTCTTGCTCAAGGTTCACCGAGAGGTCGCCGGTGCCTGGCGCTCCGCGTGCTACGACATGTACCGGCACGCGAGCCGCCGGCGCAGCGTGCGGCTGCGGATGCAGGAGACGGCCGAGTACGGCCCGCGCAACCACCGGGGACAGCACGTCATGCGGGCCTCGTCGCGCAGCCGGGCCGCGGCCACCACGGGCGTCGCGCTGCTGGTGGCGGGCGGTGCCGCCGGGACCTACCTGGCCGTGGCCGGGAGCCTGGCCGCGCTGCAGCCCGAGCCCTACGAGGCGCCCGTCGCCGCGCCGGCCGCACCCGCGACCGCCCCGAACCCGGCCCCGAGCCTGATCCGGCCGCCCGCGCCGCAGCCCACCCAGGTGCGCCCGCAGGTCCGCCGCACGACCGAGCCGGCGCCGGTGCTGGCCGCGCCCGAGGTGCCGGTGCCGATCGAGGTGCCGACGCAGCAGCCGACGGAGCCGGAGAGCACCCCGACGCCCACGCCGAGCGCGACGCCGAGCGAAACCGCCAGCGAGACGGCCAGCCCGTCACCCTCCGTCACGTCCTCATCGCCCTCGCCGTCACCCACAAAGCGCTCCAAATGGGGACGATCCGCCGACGATCGCGCCGGGCGCTGAGGTTTAGCCCACCTCAGCCGTACACTCGCAGCCAATGGATACCACGGTCGCCGATCCTCTGCTCGGTGCGCTCGTAGACGGGCGCTACCGCGTTCGCTCGCGTGTCGCCAAAGGCGGCATGGCCACGGTCTACACGGCAATGGACGAGCGCCTCGAGCGCATCGTCGCGCTGAAGATCATCCACCCGGCGCAGTCCCGCGACCCGCTGTTCGTGGACCGGTTCACCGACGAGGCCAAGACCATCGCGCGGCTGACCCACCCGAACGTGGTGGCCGTCTACGACCAGGGCACCCATCACGGGCTGCCGTATCTGGTCATGGAGTATGTCCGCGGCCAGACGCTGCGCGAGCTGCTCGCCGAGCGCCGGCGCCTGCAGCCGCAGGAGGCCCTGGCGATCATGGAGCAGATGCTCGCCGCGATCGCCGCCGCGCACCGGGCCGGGCTCGTGCACCGCGACGTCAAGCCGGAGAACGTGCTCGTCGCGGAGTCGCCCGGCGACACGCACAACATCATCGACGGCGTGGTCAAGGTGGCCGACTTCGGCCTCGCCCGCGCGGTCGAGGCGAGCGCCGACGAGACCGGCTCGCACCTGATGGCCACCGTCGCCTACGTGGCACCGGAGCTGGTCACCGACGGGCACGCGGACCCGCGCACCGACGTCTACTCGGCCGGGATCGTGCTCTTCGAGATGCTCACCGGGCGGGTGCCCTATGAGGCCGACCGGCCCGTCGAGGTGGCCTGGCAGCACGTGGACCGCGACGTGCCGTTCCCGTCGAAGTACGTCCCCGGCCTGCCCGCCGCCGTCGACGACCTGGTGGCCCGGGCGACCCGGCGCGATCCGGGCGCCCGCCCGACCGACGCGGGCGCGATGCTGGCCGAGGTCCAGGTGGTCCGCGAGGACGTCGGCACCGTGACCGACGGCCGGACCCGTCAGGTGGCTCCGCCGACGGTGATGGTGCCGCGGGTCGACTCCGTGCCGCAGCACCACGCGCACGGCAATCCGCAGACGCAGACGTATCAGGCCAGCCGCCGCCCGTCGTGGGCCCGGCTGCCCGCTCCCGCGCCGTCGCAGGGCGTGGGCCGCCGGCACCGGGGTGAGGTCACGCGCACCTCCGAGGGCGGCGGACTGCAGGGGCTGCTGGCCCAGATCAACGCCAACCCGCGCACCCGGCTGGCCGTGATCGCCGCGATGCTGACGTTCGGCCTGCTCGTCGCGGTCGGCGGCTACTGGTTCGGCGTCGGCCGCTACACCGACACGCCCGACCTGCGGGCCAAGACGGGTCAGCAGGCCGCGAAGGAGGCGGCGGCGGGCGGGTTCAAGGTCAAGTTCGGGACGCCGCAGTTCGATGCGGCGGTACCGAAGGATGCGGTCCTGTCCCAGGACCCGGCGGCCGGCGGGCGGATCCTCAGCGGGGGCACCATCACGCTCGTCCTGTCCCTCGGGCCCGAGGTCTACCAGGTGCCGGACATCGCCGGCAAGGAGTGGGACCTCGCGCTCGTCGACCTGCAGGCGTTGAAGCTGACCGCCAACCGGGCCGAGAAGTTCGACGACGCCGTCCCGGCCAATTACGTCATCGACACCGACCCCAAGATCGGCACCCCGGCCAAGCCCGGCCAGGCGATCACCGTCTTCGTCAGCAAGGGCCCCAACCCGGTCAAGGTGCCGCTCGTCGTCGGCAAGACCCAGGACCAGGCCAAGCAGGCCCTGGACAAGGTCGGCATCAAGATCGGCAAGGTCGAGGAGGTCGAGAGCGACAAGCCCAAGGGGCAGGTCGTCTCGCAGAGCATCGGCGACGGCAACAGCGTGGCCGACGGCATGGTCATCGACCTGCAGATCTCCAAGGGCCCGGCCCAGATCCCGATGCCCGAGGTCCGCGGCATGCCGCTCGACCAGGCCAAGGCGCAGCTCGAAGGGCTCGGCCTGGTCGTCGACGCGCAGGGCTTCGGCACGGTCCGCCAGCAGAACCCACCGCCCAACACGCCTGTCGTCCCCGGCCAGCACGTGTCGCTGTTCGCGTTCTTCTGATGGGTCGGTGTTGATGGTCTCCGGCGTCCCCACCCCCGTCGGCGGGCACGCGCTCGTCGGCGGCGGGCTCGGCAAGGGGCTGCTGCGCTACGTCGAGCAGACGACCGCGACGGCCGTGCAGGTGTACGTGTCCAACCCGCGCGGCTGGGCGCTCGCCACCGGCGACCCGAAGCAGGACGACGCGTTCGGCAAGGGCTGCGCCGAGCACGGGGTGACCGCCTACGTGCACGCCGCCCTGCTCGTCAACCTGGGCTCCCCCACCGAGGCCACCGTCGAGCGCTCGGTGGCCACCCTGGAGCACGCCCTGCGCCGCGCCCACGCCATCGGGGCCCAGGGCGTCGTCTTCCACGCCGGATCGGCCGTCGATCCGACGCATGCCGAACGGGCCTTCGCGACGGTACGTCGAGTCCTCCTCCCCCTCCTGGACGAGGCCGATCACCAGGGCTGGCCGCAGCTGCTCGTGGAGCCGAGCGCCGGCGGCGGCCGGTCCCTCGCCTCGCGGGTCGAGCACCTGGAGCAGTACCTGGACGCGGTCGAGCGCCACCCGCACCTCGGCGTCTGCTTCGACACGTGCCACGCCTGGGCGGCCGGGCACGACCTGGCCACGCCGGGCGGGATGACGGCGACGCTCGACGCCCTGGTGGCCGCGGCCGGCGCCGACCGGCTCCGGCTCATCCACGCCAACGACTCGAAGGACGCCTGCGGGTCGACGCGGGACCGCCACGAGTCGCTGGGCAAGGGCACCATCGGCGCGGCCGCCTTCGCCGAGCTGGTCAAGCACCCGGCGGCCGGCGGAGTCCCGCTCATCGTGGAGACGCCGAGCGGGTCGGATGCAGGGGAGCACGCGGCCGACATCAGGCTTCTACGCGGTTCAATGGCTGTGTGAAGCGCGATCTCAACCTGATCGCGGCGGGGCTGGCGATCTCGACGGCCGGGGACGCGGCCGCGCTCGTGGCGCTGCTGCTGCGGCTCCAGCCGCACGGGAGCGGGTGGGTGGCCGGGCTACTGGCGGCCGAGCTCATTCCCTATGTCGTGCTGGCCCCGCTCACCGGGCGGGTGGTCGACCGCTTCGAGACGCGCTCGGTGCTGCTCGTCGCGCTGGCCGGGCAGGCGGTCCTCTGCGTGCCGCTCGCGCTGGTGTCCGCGCTGTGGGCCACCGTCCTGCTCTTCGCCGGCATCACGGCGCTGTCCGCGTTCGTGCGCCCGGCGACCTCGGCCCTGGTCCCGGCGATCACCGGGGCTGACGCGGCCCAGAAGGGCTACGCCCGCCTGGCCACCGGCACCGGCCTCGGCTGGATCGCCGGCCCGGCCGCGGGCGGCCTGCTCACCGGCGCGTTCGGCGCGACCGCCGCGATCCTGGCCGACGCGGTCACCTTCACACTGCTGACCGCGGCCTGCGCGGCCGTCCGGACCCGCCGCCACCCCGCCCCGCACGACCCCGAGGGCGCGACCGCCCGCGGTGGCCTGCGCCTCATCCTCGCCGACCGGGTCCTGCGCACCGCCCTGCTCGGCAGCGCGATAGCGGTGAGCGCCGGTGTCGTCGACAACGTGGCCGCGCCGTTCCGCTTCGTCGGCCAGCTGGGCGCCGGCGACTCCGGCTACGGCCTCTACCTGACGCTGTGGGGCATCGGCGCGCTGCTCGCGGCCCAGGTCGTCAGCCGCGTGCCGCTCTCCGATGCGGCGCTCATCGCGCTCGGCAACCTGCTGATCGGGGCCGGCATCGCGGGCATCGGCCTGGCCCCGACACTGGTCCTGGCGTTCGTGGCGTCCCTGGTCGGCGGCTTCGGCAACGGCGTGACGAACGTCGCCCAGAACGCGCTGATCAGCACCCGCACTCCCCCGGACCGGCACGGCCGCGCCTTCGCCGCCGCCGGCGCGCTGATCCAGACCGCGATCGGCGTCGGGACGGCGGCCGCATCACCCCTGGTCACTGCCCTGAAGGCCGACGGCGCGATGCTCACCGCGGGCCTGATCACCGGCGCCGTGGCGCTCGTCGCCCTGATCTTGAGCCGGTCGGCTGCCTGACTCCCGTCGTTCATCTTCCGTTGGCCGTGTCGTTGGCCCGGCGCTGCTACCAACGGGTCGTGCGGTTCAAGGAGTTCACGGCAGTCGCCCTCGTGGCGGTCGTACTGATGTCGGCGTGCAGCAGCGCCAAGCCGTCGCCGGAGAAGACCGGCGGCTACGACGCCAGCCCCAAGGCGCTCAACATCATCGCGGGCACCGAGCAGGAGACGGTCGCGAACACGATCGTCAAGCCCTGGTGCCAGAGCAAGGGATATCAGTGCAACATCACGCTGAAGGGCTCGGTCGACCAGGCGCGCCTGCTCGCCGCCGGCAATAACGACTACGACGCCTACTGGTTCGCCTCCAGCGTCTTCGCCCAGATCGGCGACACCGGTGGGAAGCTGCAGGACACCAAGACGATGTTCCTGACCCCGGTGGTGTTCGCCGGCTGGCAGAGCGAGATGCAGAAGCTCGGGTTCGCCGGGCGGACCGACGTCTCCATCGGCGACATCCTGACCGCCGTCGAGTCCGGGAAGACAAAGGTGTGGGTGACCAACCCGACCCAGTCGAACTCGGGCGCGACAGCGCTGTTCGGGTTCATGAACTACTTCGCCGGCAACGGCCCGGGCAAGGCGCTCACGCAGGAGCAGCTGGACTCGGCCCCGGTCGAGGACGGGATCACACGGTTCATCAAGGCGATGAGCCAGACCCCGCCGTCGACGGGCACGCTCATGAGCCAGTGCGTCGAGCAGCCCAGCGAGTGCCGCACCATGTTCACCTACGAGGACCTGGTCATCGAGAAGAACCAGGAGCTCGTGAAGGCCGGCAAGGAGCCGCTCGTCGTGGCCTACCCGCGCGGGTCGCTGGCGATCAGTGACTCCCCGCTGGGCTTCTACCCGCACAACAACGGCGGCGACGCGGCCAAGAAGCAGATCCTCAGCGAGCTGCAGGACTACCTGCTCAAGGACAAGGCCGCCCAGACCGAGCTGCTGAAGCTGGGCCGCCGCCCGGCCACGAGCGTCGGGCTGACGCTCGACAACCCGGACACCGCGGTCTTCAACCCCGCCTGGGGCATCCAGGCCACGATCAACGAGCAGGGCATCCAGTATCCGTCCGCGCCCGTCATCCAGGCCGCGCTGGACCGCTACCAGACCCGCTACCGGCGCCCGGTGAACACCTACTACTGCCTCGACGGCAGCGGCTCGATGAACGGCAACGGCGGCTGGAACGGCGTGAAGGCGGCCGCGCACCAGGTCTTCGACCAGGACCAGGCGGCGGTGAACTTCCTGCAGAGCCACCCGAAGGACATCACGACGGTGACGATCTTCAACAGCGGCGTCACCGCGGGACCGTGGACGGTCAACGGCAACGACGCGAACGCGCTGCGCGGGATCACCAACAACATCAACGGCTACAACCCCGGTGGCGGCACCGACATGTACACCTGCCTCAAGGAGGCCGGCGACCTGCTGAGCAAGCCGCAGACCGACGACCGCAAGGGCCTTGTCGTGCTGATGACCGACGGCAAGTCGGAGACCGGCCACCGCAGCGAGGCGCTGTCGGCGCTGAAGGCGGCGAAGGTACCGGTCGTCGCGATCGCGTTCGGCAGCGAGCCCGACGCCAGCCAGCTCAAGGAGCTCGCGTCCGCGACCGGCGGCACGTACGTCCAGCAGAACGACCTCGTCGCCGCGCTGCGCCAGGCCGCGGGGTACAAGTGAGGCGCCGCCTCGCCGCCCCGGTCGCGCTCGTCGCGGCCGTGGTGGTGTTCGTGGTCATCTACCTGCTCATCGGCAGCCTGTTGTGGGCGCCGATCCTCGCGGTCGTCGCGGCGATCGGCGTCTACCTGATGCTCGACGACCGCAGCTCGGCCCAGGTCAGCAGCGACGACTACGCCGACGAGGCGCAGGAGAAGGTGGACGAGGCGCTGAAGCTCATCAAGGGCATCCAGCGCCTGGCCAAGGACGTGCGCTCCCCCGTCGCCCGCAAGGCGCTGGAGACCGCCTGCGAGATCGTGCCCGAGCTGTTCCGGCGGGTGCAGGCCAAGTCGCCCAACAGCCTGTTCTCGACGGCCAGCCAGATCGGCGGGCACCTGCGCAGCCTCGACGGCGCCGTCCACCAGTACATCGACATCCAGAGCAAGCCGATGCTGTACCGCGACCCGGAGTCGCTGCGGCTCAGCGGTGAGCACGCGTTCCAGCGCTTCGCCGACTTCGCCCTGGAGAGCGTCCGGCTGGTCAACCAGGGCGACCTGGCGCAGTACAAGGCCAACCTCGACACCGTCGCACCGCCGAAGCTTCCTGAGTTGGGATGAAGGAGTCACGTTGAGATTGCCGAGCATCCGGTTCCTGATCGGGCTGGGAACGGTGATCGTCGTCCTGGTCGCCGGCGTCGTGCTCTACACGACGCTGGGCAAGAAGAAGGACGACAACACGCCGGCCGCCACGCCGGACACGACCCTGACCTGCCTGGGCGGCTCCGAGAAGTCCGAGCTGATGGCCGACGCGAAGGTCAGGCAGCTCCTCAAGGACAAGTACCACCTGACGGTGAACTTCCAGGCGCTGGGCTCCTACGACCAGGTCCAGCTGTCGACCGACGAGCTGAACAAGCGCAAGGTCGACTGCCTGTGGCCGTCGAGCGCCAGCGCGCAGGCCGTGTTCGAGGCGCAGCACCAGGGTCTCGTACGCGCGGAGAACGTCCTGCAGTCGCCCGAGGTGATCTACGCCGGGCCCAAGGGCACCGCGGCGCTCATGGGCAAGCAGCTCGTCCAGCAGCGCGGGAACCAGTACTACATCGTCAACATGAAGGCGCTGCTGGTGGAGTACATCGCCAAGCGGCAGACCTGGGAGTCCATCAACGCCAACGGCCTCAACGGGCCGATCACGGTGTCGAGCACGGACCCGGCCCGCTCCAACAGCGGCTTCACGCTGGCCCAGCTGGAGCTGAACATCCTCGCCACCGACGACGTCTTCTCCGCGCCGAACCTCGACCAGGCCAGGAAGGCGCTGCCGAAGATGCGGGAGCTCTACGACGCGCAGGGTCTGCAGGCGCGCAGCTCCGACTCCGGGTTCCAGCAGTGGCTCACCCAGGGCGCCGAGCTCAAGGCGCCGCTCTACGCCGGCTACGAGAACCAGCTGATCCAGCAGATCGTCGCGGCCGGGGCCAACAGCGCCTCGATCCTGAAGAACGTCAGGGTGCTGTACCCCGAGCCGACGATCTACAGCGACCACCCGATCCTCGCGCTGAACGCCGACGCGAGCCGGTTCATCGACGCGATGAAGGACGACGAGATCCAGACGATCGCGTGGCGGCAGTACGGCTTCCGCTCGGCGGTCAAGGTCGGGATCAACGACGTGAGCGTCTTCAAGGACATCAACCTGTCCGACCAGATCCGCACGACGGCGCCGCCGGCCGCCGACGTGACATTGGCGTTGCTCGACTGCATGAAGGACGCCAAGAAGTGCCAATGAGGGGGACCAGATGAGCGACGGACTGCAGATCGACTTCGGCACCATCGTCGGTGGGCCGCCCGAACCGGCGGCGGGCTCGGCCGACAGTGCCATCTCCAACGCGCTGGTGCTGAGCGCCGAGCCGCGCGCGCTGGTGTGCAAGGACCTGCTCAGCCCGGGGCAGCTCGCGCAGGCGCAGGCGGCGGCCAAGCAGCTGTACCCGGTGATGCTCGCCAACACCGACCAGCTCGCCGCGTTCGGCACCAGCGCCATCGACGGCGTCAACGCCCAGGTCACCCGGATCTTCCGCGAGGTCGGCCGGGTCAACATCCCCGAGCTCACGGGGATCATGCACGAGCTCAACGACCGGATGCGCAACTTCCGCCGCAAGTACGACCCGAGCGACCCGAAGGTCCGCGAGACATTCAACAAGTTCTCGGACTCGATCAAGGGTCTGTTCCGCAAGGGCCGCGACCTGCTGGAGATGCTGTTCGAGGAGGCCAAGACCGTCGAGCAGCAGCTGGACAAGGTCGCCGGCCAGCTCAGCGACAAGCAGCTGCAGCTCAAGCGCAACGTCGTGCTGTGCGACGAGCTCTACAAGGCCAACGAGGCGGCGATCGGCCAGCTCGTCGGCGCGATCGCGGTGATGGAGCTGGTCCGCGACGTGGCGCTCGACGACGCCAACTCCATCAAGATCACGCCGGGCGCGCCCGACGAGCGCGACCTGCAGGAGCGCCTCTCCCTGATCACCGAGTTCATCCAGGCCCTCGAGGTCCGGATCAACGAGTTCCAGCAGCGCCTCTTCGTCGCCTGGTCCACGTCGCCGCAGGTACGCAACATCCGCACCCTGAACTACGGCCTGGGCCAGCGCCTGGCGCTGCTGATGAACCTGACGATCCCCACGATGAAGCTCACGATCGCCCAATGGGCCCTGATGATGCAGGCCAACCAGGCGGCCGACATGCAGCAGGCGGTGGCCGACGGCGCGAACGACGTCCTGTCCGCCTACGCCCAGGCGTCGAAGACGGCGGTGCCGCAGATCGCCCGCGTCATCCAGACCCCGACGATCCGCCCGGAGACCATCCTGGAGGTTGCCGACTCGATCGACGCCCAGGCCCGCGGCATCGAGGAGGCAGTGAAGTACGGCCAGCAGAAGCGCGCCGAGGTGGTGACCGCGATCGTCACGGCGAACGAGTCGATGTCGCAGACCTCGCAGCGCCTGAGCCGGACCGTCATCGAGCTCGTCACCAGGGCCAAGGAGCCGGTGGCCCTGCCGGCCGGCCCGCAGATCCCGGCCTCGGTGCTCGAGCAGGCCCCGGCGCTGGCGCAGCGGCAGGACGCGTAGCCGGCTACAGCAGCGCCGGGAGGACCTTCACGGCGTGGTCGATGCCGTCGTCCGTCTGGTCCATGTGGGTGACCAGGCGGACGAGGCGGCGGCCCAGGACTGAGACCAGGATGCCCTGGTCGCGGGCGGCGGCGGCGAAGGCCGGGCCGTCGATCGCGGTGCCGGTCAGGTCGAGCGGGACGATGTTGGTGCGGATGCGGGCCGGGTCCACCACGCCGGACGGGGAGAGGGCCTCGGCCAGGCGGTGGGCGCGGGCGTGGTCGTCGGCCAGGCGGGGGATGTTGTTGCGCAGCGCGTAGAGGCCCGCGGCGGCCAGGATGCCGGCCTGGCGCATGCCGCCGCCCAGGCGCTTGCGGAGCTTGCGGGCGGCGGCTATGCGCTCGGCCGAGCCGATGATCAGGGAGCCGACCGGCGCGCCCAGGCCCTTGGAGAGGCACACCGAGAGGGAGTCGAAGAGGCGGCCGTAGGCGTCAAGGGGCACGCCGTCGGCTACGTGGGCGTGCCAGATCCGGGCGCCGTCGCAGTGCAGGTGGACGGCGGCCTCGGTGGTGACGGCGCGCAGAGCCTCCAGGGTCGCCAGCGGGATGACGGCACCGCCCAGGCGGTTGTGGGTCTGCTCGACCGCGACCGCCCGCGTCGGCACCGCCACGAAGCCGTCGGGACGGATCATGTCGGCGACGGTGGCCGGGTCGAGGTCGGCGGCGGCCGAGGGCCACGTGCGGGTGGAGACGCCGCCCAGGGCCGCGGCGGCGCCGATCTCGTCGGTGACCACGTGCGCGGCGGCGTCGCAGAGCAGCTCCTCGCCGCGCGGGACGGCGAGCTGCAGGGCGATCTGGTTGGCCATGGTGCCGCTCGGGGCGAACAGGGCCGCCTCGTGGCCGAAGAGGGCCGCCACCTCGGCCTGGAGCTCGTGCAGGGTGGGGTCCTCGTCGAACACGTCGTCGCCGACCACGGCCGTCGCCATCGCCTCGCGCATGGCGGGCGACGGCCGGGTCAGGGTGTCCGAGCGGAAGTCGACGACGACCTCAGCCACGCAGCATCTCCGCGACCAGGAACGCGAGCTCCAGCGACTGCTGGGTGTTGAGGCGCGGGTCGCACGCCGTCTCGTAGCGGTCGGGCAGGTCCTCGTCCACGATGGCCTGGGCGCCGCCGAGGCACTCGGTGACGTCCTCGCCGGTCAGCTCGACGTGCAGGCCACCGGGGTGGGTGCCCAGCTCGCGGTGGACCTCGAAGTAGCCGAGCACCTCGTCGACGATCCGGTCGAAGTGCCGGGTCTTGTACCCGTTCGACGATTCGTGGGTGTTGCCGTGCATGGGGTCGCACTGCCAGACGACCCGGCAGCCGGCCGCGGTGACCTTCTCCACGATCGACGGGAGGGCGTCGCGGACCTTGGTGCTGCCCATGCGGGCCACGAACGTGAGGCGGCCGGGGATGTTCTCCGGGTTGAGCTTCTCGAACAGCTCGATCGCCTGCTCCGGCGAGGTGGTCGGGCCGAGCTTGACGCCGATCGGGTTGGCCAGGCGGGCCATGAAGTCCACGTGCGCGCCGTCGATCTGGCGGGTCCGCTCACCGATCCACAGGAAGTGTCCGGAGAGCCCGTACGGCCGGTTGCCCGCGATCCGGACCAGGGGCCGCTCGTACTCCAGGGCCAGCGCCTCGTGCGAGCAGTACAGCGTCACCGTGCGCAGCGCCTCGTCGTCGTTGACGCCGCAGGCCTGCATGAAGCGCATCGCCCGGTCGATCTCGCGGGCGATGGCCTCGTAGCGCTGGCCGGCCGGCGAGGTGACCACGAAGCCCTTGTTCCAGTCGTGGACCGCGTGCAGGTCGGCCATGCCGCCGCCGAGGTACGCCCGGAGCATGTTCATGGCACTGGAGGAGTTGGCGTAGGCCCGGACCATCCGCTGCGGGTCGGCCACGCGGGCCTCGGGGTCCTGGTCCAGCGAGTTGATCATGTCGCCCCGGTAGGCCGGCAGGCCCAGCGAGTCGAGCGCGGACGAGCGCGGCTTGGTGAACTGCCCGGCCACCCGGCCGATCTTGATGACCGGCAGCGACGCGCCGTAGGTCAGCACGATCGCCATCTGCAGCAGCGTGCGGGCGTTGCCCAGGACGTGGGCCTCGGTGTTGTCGGCGAAGGTCTCGGCGCAGTCGCCGCCCTGGAGCATGAACGCCTTGCCGTCGGCGACGAGGGCGAGGCGCTCGCGGAGCTGGTCGACCTCATACGGCGCGACGATCGGCGGGACGGACGTCAGCAGCTGCCCGACCTCGTCGACAGCGGTCTGGTCCGGCCACGGCGGCGTCTGCGCCCGGGGCAGCGTCCGCCACCGGTCGAGGCCGAACACGTCGTCTTCCTGGTTGCCCGGCACGGCGACGCGGGAGATCTCCGGACCGGGGTACGTGAAGTGATGCCACTCCTGGCGCATGGGGAAAGCGTACCGAGGCGGGCTGACGGGTGAGTGACACCACCCGCCAGTCCCGCGAGCTGGAAAGCCCCTACATGTTGATCATGTGCCCGGCCAGGCCGTGAATGGCCTCCTTGACCGCTTCGCCCAGGGTTGGGTGGGCGTGGACGTTTCGGGCGATCTCGTGCACGGTCAGGTCCCACTGCTGGGCCAGGGTCAGCTCGGGCAGCAGCTCGGTGACCTCGGGGCCGATCAGGTGGGCGCCGAGCAGCTCGCCGTACTTCCCGTCGCTGATGATCTTCACGAAGCCGGTCGGGTCGCCCAGGCCGTGCGCCTTGCCGTTCGCGGTGAACGGAAACTTCGACACCTTGACGTCGAAGCCCTGCTCGCGCGCCTGCGCCTCGGTCCAGCCGAAGCTGGCCACCTGAGGCTGGCAGTACGTCGCCCGGGGGATCATGACGTAGTCGAGCTCCATGGTCTCGGCCCCGGCGATGGTCTCGGCGGCCACGATGCCCATCGACTCGGCCGCGTGGGCCAGCATGAGCTTGGCCGTTACGTCGCCGATCGCGAAGATGTGCGGGACGTTGGTGCGCAGCCGCCCGTCGACCGCGATCGCGCCCCGCTCCGTCAGCTGGACACCGGTCTTCTCCAGGCCGTAGCCGTCGACCCGCGGTACGAAACCGATCGCCTGCATCAGCTTGCCGGCCTCGAGCGTCTGGCTCTTCCCGTTCGACGAGACGGTCACCTTCACGCCGTCGCCGGTCTCCTCGACCGTCTCGACGCGGGTCGAGGTCAGGACCGAGATGCCGAGTCGCTTGTACCGCTTGAGCAGTTCGGCCGACACCTCGGCGTCCTCGAGGGGCACCATCCGGTCCAGGAACTCGACGATCGTGACCTTCACGCCGTAGTTGTGCAGCACGTAGGCGAACTCGACGCCGATGGCGCCCGCGCCCGCGATGATGATCGACTCCGGCAGGTCCTCGCTGAGGATCTGCTCCTCGTACGTGACCACGCGCTCGGACAGCGACGTGCCGGGCAGCAGCCGGGTGCTCGCGCCGGTGGCGATGATGCAGTTGGCGAACGTGATCGTCTCGTCGCCCACCTGCAGCGTGTGGTCGTCGAGGAACGAGCCCTTGGTCTCGTACTGCCGGATCTCGTTCTTCTTCATCAGGTAGTGCACGCCCTTGACGCGGCCGTCGGCCACCTTGCGGCTGCGCTGGAAGGCCGCGCCGTAGTCGAAGGTGACCTCGCCGGAGATGCCGAACGTCTTCGCCTCGTGGTTGAAGATGTGGGCGAGCTCGGCGTTGCGCAGCAGCGCCTTGGAGGGGATGCAGCCGACGTTGAGGCAGACGCCGCCCCAGTACTTGTCCTCGACGATGGCGGTGCGCAGGCCGAGCTGCGCGGACCGGACGGCGGCGGTGTATCCGCCCGGGCCGGCGCCCAGGACGACGACGTCGAAGTGCTCAGTCATAGCCAGTCCTTGCGTTTGAAGGTGACGTACAGCACCACGGACAGCACCACGATGAGGATGGCCGAGGTGATGAACCCTGACAGCTTGTCAGATCCCGGGTACGGCACATTCTGCCCGTAGTAGCCCGTAACAGCGGTGGGGACCGCGATGATGGCGGCCCAGCTGGTGACCTTCTTCATGATGCTGTTCTGCCGGTTGCCCTGCACGGCCAGGTTCGACTCCAGGATGGTCGCGGTGAAGTCGCGCAGGCTCTCCGTGAACTCCGTCACGCGCAGGACGTGGTCGTAGAGATCCTGGAAGTACGGGATCATCTCCTCGTCGACCAGGTGCTCGCGGGAGTGCATGAGGCCGCCCACCACCTCGCGCATGGGCATGATGACCTTGCGCATCCGGTTGAGGCTCTTGCGGAGCCGGAAGCTGCGCTGCTGCACCTCGCGGACCGCCACCATCGTCTCCTCGAACAGGCGGTCCTCCAGGCCCTCGAGCTCCTCGTCGAGCGCCTGCACCGCGTCGAACTGCCCGTCGACGATCACGTCGAGCAGGCCGTGGGCGAGCCACGCCACGCCGTGTCCGGCCAGGTCCTCGGCGGTGGCGTCCCAGCGCTCGATCACGCCGTCCATGTCGAACCCGGCGCCGTGCACGGTGATCAACGCCTGGTCGGTGAGGAAGGCCGAGACCTCCTCGACGACGACCGCGCCCTTCTTCTTCTGGAACTTCACGGCGTAGGCGTTGAAGAACATGTGCTTCGGATAGTGCAGCAGCTTGGGCCGCTCGTGGGGCGAGGACGCGTCCTCGATGGCCAGCCGATGCAGCCCGAACTCCTCCTGGACCCGGTCGTAGTCGCCCTGCTCCGGGTCGGCGAGATCGAGCCACACGACCGCGGCGGAGTCCTTGAGGTGCTCGGAGATATCGTCGAGCGGGAAGTCCTCGGCCTCCAGCCGCCCATCCCGGTAGAGCCGCGTGCGCGCCATACGAGTCATCAAAGCAGAAGGAGGCCCGGGTGGCCGGGTTCACGGAAGCGACAGCCGTCTCGGACGGCACCGCCCGGCTCGATCCACAGTGGACCGTGGGCGGCCGCCCGAACGGCGGCTACCTGCTGGCCGTCCTGGCCCGGGCCGCGGTGAGCGCCGCGCACCCGCATCCGCTCAGCGCGAGCGCCGTGTACCTTTCCCCGCCCTCCCCCGGCCCGGCCGCGGTGGCCGTCGAGACGCTGCGCGACGGCCGCTCGTTCGCCCAGGCCCGGGTCCGCCTGACGCAGGAGGGCCGCACGTGCGTCGAGGCCCTGTTCACGCTGGGCGACCTGGCCGCGGCGGGCGAGCCGCAGTTCGTCGCGGCCGCACCGGCGCCCGTCGCGCCCCGGGACACGCTCACCCGCACCCCGGTCGAGCCGCCGGGCGCCGGAATCTGGATCACGATGCTGGAGATGGTGGACCAGCGCATCGACCTGGCCGCTCCCGGCGACCTGCGGGGCTGGCTGAGCTTCGCCGACGACACGCCGTTCGACCCGTTCTCGCTGCTGTACGCGGTCGACGCCTTCCCGCCGGCGACGTTCACGCTCGGCAGCAGCGGGTGGACGCCGACGCTCGAGCTGACCGCTTACGTGCGGGCGCTGCCGGCGCCGGGGCCGCTGCGGGTGCGCCAGTATGCCCGGATGGTCACCGACAGCCAGCTCGACCAGGTCTGCGAGGTGTGGGACGCCGACGACCGGGTCGTCGCGCAGGCCACCCAGCTGGCGATCCACCGCAAGCGCTGATCATTGCCGGGGCAGCACCCCGACGGCCTGGCGCTTGGCGTCGTGCATGGCGGCGCCGGCGCGGTGCAGGACCACGCGGCTCTCCTCGCCCCGCGCGAAGCGGGTGCCGCCCACACTTGCCCGGACCTCGACAGGCGTGCCGCCCAGGACGGTGACCGGGTCGGCGAAGCACGCCTCGACGCGGCCGGCCAGGTCGCCGTCGCCCGCCTGGCCGCCGGGGCCGTGGGCCAGCACGGCGAACTCGTCGCCGCCCAGGCGGGCCACGACGTCGCCCGGGCGGAGGCCGGCGCCCAGGCGGGCGGCCACCGCGGCCAGCAGCTCGTCGCCGGCGGCATGGCCGAGGGAGTCGTTCACCGACCGGAAGCCGTCCAGGTCGATGAGCAGCACCGCGCCGTCGCCCGAGCCGAGCGCCAGGTCCAGCGCGGCCAGGAAGGCCCGGCGGCCGGGCAGGCCCGTCAGGGCGTCGACGTGGGCCGCGCGCCGGTTGGCCTCCAGCAGCTCGCAGGTGCGCAGCGCGTTCGCGGCCTGGTCGGCGACGCCCGCCATGCGGCCGGCGATCTCCCGCATCCTGGCCTTGTCCTGCGGGGTGTCGTACGCGGCGACGAGCAGGCCGTACGGGTGGCCGGGCCGCGCGATGTCGACCATGACCATCGCCTCGTGGCCGAACGTGTCGAGCAGGCCGAGGATGAACAGGTCGGTCGAGTCGCGGTCGTACACCCGGGCCGCCCCGCTGCCGGCCTGGAAGCGCTCGAACAGCGCCGTGTCGGCGCGGGAGATCGCCAGCCGGCGGGCCTGCCGCTCGCGCTCGTCGCCGCCCCCGGCGTTGGCCGCCACCCGCAGCCGGTCGCGCTCGAGCAGGACCACCGTGGCCGAGTCGGCCGCCATCACGGCGCGGACGGCCTCGGCGGTGACGTCGGCGACCTCGTCGGCGGTGCGGGCCACGGTAAGCGTGCGGGCCAGCGACAGCAGGCTCTCGGCGGTGCGCTGCCGATCGGCCGCGGCCTCCAGCGCGCCGAGCCCGTCGAGCGCGACCGCGGCCAGCCCGGCGTAGGCCTCGAGCAGCCGGCGCTCGGCGTCGCGGAAGTCGCGGCAGAAGGCGATGAGGTACCCGTAATAGCGGTTCGGCGACGCGATGTCGACCACGAGCGTGCCGGCGAAGCTTGTCGGCGGGGACGCGGCGAGGACCTCGATCTCGGAGTCGCTGAGCCCGAAGCCGTGCACCTGCCGCGGCGCACCCGGGGCCGGGGCGGCCACCAGGAGGAACGCCTCGGCGTCGACGGCCGGCCCGGCCCGCTCGGCGACCACGGCCAGCGCGCGCTCGGGCCGCTCGGCCGCGACCAGGTCGGCCACCGTGCGCTGGAGCTGCTCGATCTGCCCGGCCAGCACGTCGCCGGCGGCGTCCTCGACGGGCTCGGCCGCGCGCCGCAGCCAGCGCCGCCGCCGCCAGCGCACCGTGTAGATGCACGCCTCGGCCCCGTTGACCTGGCACTCGTCGTGGGCCACGGTGGCGGCTGCGCGGCCGTAGAGGACCGGCAGCTGGGTGAGCAGGCCGCGAGTGTAGTCGCAGTCGAAGCGCGAGGGGCGGTAGCCGTCGCGGAGCTGGAAGCGCACGGTTGCGGTACCCCGGCCGGACGACAGGGTGCGCATCTCGCCGGTGGCGTTGAGCCGGGCGCTCATCGACGTGCTGAGCCGGAGCAGCTGGGCCGGGCCGCCGAGCAGGAGCAGCCCGAGGCGCAGGGGGTGGCCGCGGTTGTACGACAGGATGGACTGCCCGACGTGCAGGCCCACGGCCGGATCACCCAGGACCTTGGCCGCCGCCTCCAGGACGTTCACCTTCGTGGCGTACGGCCACCAGCGGCGCGGGTCGTCGTAGGCCTCGGGCGGCTCCGTCTCCCCCGCCAGCCCCAGCATCAGCCGCACCGCGCCGTCGCCGCCCCGGGCGCGCACGTACCGCACGATCGCGCGCAGGGTGACGCCCGCCGTCTCGCGCATGGTTTCCATCGCGCCCTCCGACGCCGAAATCGGCCCGGGAGTGCATCGGCTGAGGGGAACCGAGCGCGGCAATGGGTAAGACTCGACACATGGAGCCGCTGATCGTCGTAGACGGGGCCAATGTGGTCGGTTCAGTGCCGGACGGCTGGTGGCGGGACCGGGCCGGGGCGGCGACCCGGCTGCGCGACGCCCTCGCCGTGCGCGCGGGTGCCCCGGCCGCGGGTGCGGTGCCGGCCGGCGAGATCGTGCTCGTCGTCGAGGGTGCGGCCCGGGGTGTGCCGCCGATCGAAGGCGTGCCCGTGCAGGCCGCCCCGCATTCGGGCGACGATCACATTGTGGCGCTCGTCGCTGACAATGTGGACCGCCGGCCGGTCGTCGTCGTGACCTCCGACCGCGGGCTGCGCCAGCGCGTGACGGACCTGGGAGCGAGTATTGTCAGCCCCGGTCAACTGCTGGCCACGATCCCATATGGCGGACGGCGCGACTCTACTTAGCAGGTAGGATTTGCGGGTGGTCCTGCCATGCATTTCGCCAACCAGATCCACGATCTTCCAATATATGAGAAGCGGTTGACCGCGACCGGCGGCTCACGCAAAGTAAGCAGAGTACCGGCGTCATGAATTGCCGGTGAATACCGCGCCAAAACGTCTGACGAATTAGTGACGATCTATTCTGTGCGGCATGTAACACGGCTGTCGCTTCATGTGACGTACCTGGTAAGGTCGGTGCCATGTGCCCTGAGGTGCAGCTGGATTCGATGTGGATATCCCGCCGCGAACACCATTTCGACGGCCTTTGTCGAGTGACCTCCGGTTGATATCGGCGTTCATTCAGAAGGTTTTCGAGAGGATTGAAAATGGCCGTTTCGGTCGTGGGTGCGCTTGACGTCGCACCCTCCGTGGTCACCATCACCGTCCACATCACCCTCAACGGCGACGAGCTCCCACCGGAGGCCTCCCGCCTGCTGAGCGACCTCGAAGCGCTCGCCGCCAGCCGGGCCGGCCAGCAGATCCAGCGCACGGCACCGCTGCCGCGCACGCCGTCGGCCGGCTCGACCGGCCGCAACCTGCGCCTGGTCGAACAGCCTGCCGCCGCACCGGCCCCGCACGCGGAGGAGCCGGCCGCCGACGCCGAGGCCGACCCCAAGGTGCGCCGCATCGGCCGGGCCACGCCCGACGCCCCCTCGCTGTACCTCTGCACCGGCTCCCGCCTCGTCCTGCAGGACGGCGCCCCGGTCGCGCTGACCCGCCGGGAGTACGACCTCTTCCTCTTCCTGTGCGAGCACCCGCGCCGCGTCTTCAGCCGCGCGCAGCTGCTGCGCCAGGTGTGGGGCTACGACATGGTCGGCACCGAACGCACCGTCGACGTCCACGTCCGCCGGCTGCGGGTGAAGCTGGGCGACGCCGCTCGGATCATCGCCACCGTCCGCGGCGTCGGCTATCGTCTCGACGATGACGCCGCCGTCCAGGTCGTGGTCCGGGAGGACTGATCTCGGCTTAGCCGCGGGCATCCTGCTCATGGTCGATGTCCTGCGGGTGTGGCTGCCGTCGATCATCACGATCTTCGGTCAGGCGGCCTCGACCCCGGCCGAGCTCATGGGTGCCTTCGCACTCGCATGGTTCATCGCCGGCGTCGCGGCCGTCCCCGCGATCCGGCTGCTCAAGCCACTCCTCCCACTTGTACTCCTCGTGCTCGGACGGCTCGCGCTCGTCTTCGTGCACGGCGGCCAGGCCCAGCTCTACGTCGCCTCGGCCACACTCCTGGCCGGCCTGATCTGGCTGTCCTCCGTGCGCGCCCCGATGACACCGGGCGTGCCGCTGGGCCTCGCCGCCGCCGCGCTCGAGCACGCCGCGCTGGGCACCGTCGACCTGAGCTGGCGCCCGTGGTGGCTGGCGGTTCCCGTGATCGCCGTCCTGGCCGCTCCCCTGGTGGCGCTCCGCGCAGATCCCCCGGTGGCGCTCCGCGCAGATCCCCCGGTGGCACTCCGCTCGGATCCTCCGGACCCGCCGGCCCGCGGGGGCGGGTGGTCACTGGTCGGGCCCGCGCTGCTGCTGACCGGCGTCTACGCCCTCTCCCCCGCCGTGGTCGCGGTCGCCGCGTCGTACGGGTCCTCCGGCTACGCCTCCACCCCGCCGTTCCCGGTGCCGCCCCTCGCGCTCGGCATCGCCGTCTTCACCTTCCTGGCCGTGACCTTCGCACCGCGCGTGCCGTCCGGCGTCGTCGCCCGCACCGTGGCCGCGGTGCTGCTCGTGGGGTCCGCGGCCTGCTTCTCGTACGACTTCGCCGCCCCCGGCCCCCTCTGGCTGGCGGTGCTGCTCGGCGCGCCCTCGCTGGCGCTGGCCCTGCGGCTCGGCTCGACCGGGGCCGAGAGCCGGTTCGCGGCCGCGCTGGGCATGGTCGTGTTCGCGGTGGCGGCGATCGCGTACTACGCCGCGTACGACATCGGCTTTCCGAACCAGTGGGTGCCGGTCGCGGTCGCCCTCATCCCGGCCGGCGCCCTGCTGCGGTCGCGCGGGGACGCGACAGTGCGGCTGCCGCGGCTCGGGTGGGCCGCGGCCGGCGCCGCCTGCCTGCTGCCGCTCGCGTCCGTCTGGGTGCCACCATCGCCCGGCCCCGGTGGCTCCGCGGGGTCGATCAGGCTCGTGGCGTACAACATCCGGATGGGCTTCGGGCTTGACGGCACCTATCGCCCGGCGGACGCGGCGGCGGCCATCGCGGCGACCCGTCCGGACATCGTCGTGCTCTCCGAGGTCGACCGCGCCTGGCTCCTCAACGGCGGCCACGACGACCTGGCGGTCCTGGCCCGCCTCCTGCACATGCGCTACTACTTCGGCCCCGCCGCCGACGCGGTCTGGGGCGACGCGATCCTGACGAACCTCCCGGTCGGCGCGGTCACCTCGGTCCCCCTGACCGCCGCGGGCGCACCGACCGGAGCGCAGGCCCTGGGCGCCGTCGTCACGGTCGCCGGCCACGAGATCGCCGTGGTCTCCACCCACATCCAGCCACCGCCGTCGGCGGAGCCGCTGGTCCAGGTCCGGGAGATCGCCGCCTTCGCCACCCGCTTCGCCGGCTCCAGGCCGACCTTCATCGCCGGCGACCTCAACGTGAGACCGGGCAGCCCGTCCTTGCAGGCGTTCGCGGCGGCCGGCTACACGGACGGCCTGGCCCCGTTCCGCCCGCTCCCCACCTTCCCCGCCGACCACCCGGTGGAGGAGATCGATCACGTCCTGGTCAACGGCCTGACCTGCGCAGACGTCCACGTGGGCACCGCCGTGACCTCCGACCACGCCCTGCTCGCCGCAACACTGGCCATCCCCTGACAACAGCCCGGCCAGACCGGCCCCGGCCCTGGCGCCGCAACGGCCGCCGCTGCTCAAGTCGCCCAGCGCCGCCATGGCATGCGGCCGGCGACCGAGCGACCCGGGCCGCCCGCACCGGTGGCGCCGCTGAATCCGGTCGTGGATGAGCGGTGGCCGATCGCTGCGGTGCGCCGGCGTTTCGAGGCGTCGTGGCGGACCGCGCAGCGAGGTCACGTCCGCGCTGGGGGTGTAGGAGGCGGTCAGCGCTGATCCGTTGTGGTTGATGTTAGGCGGCGGTCAGTTGTGTGGTGGCCGGGTCGGTGTCGGTTCCCTCGGTGGTGATGACGGTCATGCGGGCTTTGACGAGGGTTTCGAGGCTCATGTAGCGGCGGCCTTCGCTCCACTCATCGGTCTGTTCGGCCAGGACGGCGCCGATGAGGCGGATGATCGCGGCGCGGTTGGGGAAGATCCCGACGACGTCGGTGCGGCGGCGGATCTCCTTGTTGAGCCGTTCCTGCGGGTTGTTGGACCAGATCTGGCGCCAGATGTCGCGGGGGAACGCGGTGAAGGCGAGGAGTTCTTCGCGGGCGTCGTCGAGGTGGTCCGCGGCGTCGGGGAACCGTTCGGCGAGGGTCGTCACGGTGCGGGCGTACTGCGCGCGGACCGCGTCGATGTCGGGCTGGTCGAAGATCGTGCGGACGAGGGTCGCGACCCATGGCTGCGCCGACTTGGGCACCTTCGTGAGCAGGTTGCGCAGATAGTGGGTCCGGCAGCGTTGCCAGCCGGCGCCGGGCAGGGCAGCGCCGATCGCGGAGACCAGGCCGCGGTGAGCATCGGAGACGACGAGGCGGACGCCGGACAGGCCGCGGGCGGTCAGGGAGCGCAGGAACTGAAGCCAGCCGGCGCCGTCCTCGTCCGAGGTCACGTCCAGGCCCAGGACCTCGCGCTGGCCGTCGGCGTTGACGCCGGTGGCGATGAGCGTGTGCACGCCGACGATCCTGCCCCGTTCCCGCACTTTCACGACGAGGGCGTCCAGGGCGAGGAACGTGTAGGGGCCGGTGTCGAGAGGCCGGTTGCGGAACGCTTCGACCTGCGCGTCCAGGTGTGCGGCCATCTCGGAGACCTGGGACTTGGACAGGCCGGTGATGCCCAGCTGCTCGACGAGCTTCTCCACCCGCCTCGTGGACACCCCCAGCAGATACGCCGTGGCCACCACCGACACCAGGGCCTGCTCGGCGCGGCGGCGGTGCTGCAACAACCAGTCCGGGAAGTAGGAGCCGTGCCGCAACTTCGGAATCGCCAGTTCCACGCTACCGGCGCGGGTGTCCCACTCCCGAGCTCGGTAGCCGTTGCGCTGGTTCGTCCGCCCGTCACTGCCCTCGCCGTACTCGGCGCCGCACACGGCGTCGGCCTCCGCGGACATCAGCGCCTCGGCGAACGTCTTCACCATCGAACGCAGCAGATCGGGTGACGCCGAGCCAAGTTCCTCACGCAGGAACCTGCCGACGTCCACACTCTTGGGTGCGGTCATCGCTTGATCTCTCCTTCGTTTACTTCGCCGTTTCGAAGGATCAAGCGGTGACCGTCTCCATCTCCTCAACCACTACAAAGGTGGGCGATTCGTACACCACTCCCGTGGACGTGACCCGCAGCGATGCCGTCGCGGTCTGCGCCGCAAGGTCCGGACGGCGTGCCGGATCGTTCGCCGCCACAGCACAGCCCGGCCCGGGCGATGCTGCACGGCGCGGCCTGCCCGCCGATCTCGTCCGGACGCTTACCTCGAATCAAGGAGCCGAAACGGACCGGCACAAACGAGCGCAGCGCCGCCACCGGCGCGCTCCGGTCCACTTCTGCCCGCCCGGCCGCCCATGACAGCGCGGCAGCAACGAAGCCCTCGACGGACTGCTGCGCGAATCCATGTCGTGGTCGCGGAGCGCCCGACATGTCGGGAAAGTCAGCACTCCCGAGGGACGCTTTACCGAATCGTGATTGATCTTTCGCTCTTCTGGGAAACCCGAGAGCAAGAGAGAAAGGGGCAGCGATGAGCGTGACACATGCGAACGGAAGTGTGACCGAGACCCGCAAGGACTTTGGAAGCACGGTTGGTGACCTGTCCACCAAGGCCAAGGACGGTGCGGTCGATCTGGCCGGGCAGACCAAGGACGTGGTTCGGCGCCGGCCCGTTCCGCTGGTGACCGCCGCCGCGGCCGGAGTTGCCACCGTTGTTGTGGCGGTGGTGGCGGTCGTCCGTCGCCGGAAGGCGAACCGGACGCCGGCGCAGCGGGCGATGAATGCCTGGCGGCGCACCAGCAAGAGCGTGCGGAAACGGGTCAAGCGATAACCTGCTCTCCCCTCGCAACATGCCACGGCCCCGCACCGATCCGACAGGTGCGGGGCCGTGGCGCGTCGGCGGCCGGTCAGCCGGTGGCGTCCACTGTGGACAGATGGGCCAGCATCGCCTGGTTGGCCTCCCAGCCGTCGGGGAAGCGGACCGGGACATTGAGGTGGACCGGCTCGGCTGACGGGTGAGTGTCCAGGAGTTCGGCGATGCCGGCCCGCGCCACTACCACGCAGGCGTGGCGGTGGCGGGAGGCCAGCACGCACAGGCGGCCGGCCTCCAGGTGGAACGCGCTCGCGTCGCGGCGGCCGGAGAGGGGGTGCAGGATGACTGTGACGTCGTACTCCCGGCCCTGCAACCGGTTCGCGGTGTCGACCGTCACGTCGGCGGCGACCGTGTCGGCCAGGGCCTGGCGGATCGCGGCCACCTGGTCGCGGTGAGCGGCGCCCACGGCCACCCGGTCGGCGGTGACGGGGCGGCCCTCGGGGGCGTGCTCGGAGTATGCGACGGGGCCTCGGCGCAGCAGGTTCACCACGATGTCGGCGATCGCGGTGACAGCCTCGCGGTCGGTGCGCACCGTGTGCCGGGCGGGGAGCTCGTGCAGCGCCCAGCCGGTGCGGCGGGCGGTCTCCAGCGTCGCCTCGATCTGCTGGTCGCCGCCGATGGCGCGGACCGAGAACTCGAGGCTGCGGTCGCTCGGCTTCGTCCCGGCCGCGAACGGCGTGAACGGGTAGAAGGCGGCGGAGACGACGTCGGCGGCCGAAGGGGGCAGGCGCCACGAGACCGGGAGGCGGTGCAGGGGCAGGTCCGGATTGTGCCGGAGCAGTACCGCCACAGCGCTTTGCATCGGGTCCCAGGACAGGCCCGCCCAGCGCTCGACGGCGACGACCGAGAACGGGTCGAGCTGGCCCGGGTCGCCGACGAACAGGCCGCGGGAGAAGCGGCCGGCCACACGCAACAGCATGTCGGAGCGCATCTGGTACGCCTCGTCGACGATCGCCCGCTCCCAGACGCCCTCGGTGACGGTGGCCCACTTCGCGGCGGTGCCGATGACGACGGCGCACGTCTGCACGTCGGAGACCGCGCCGCTGACGGTGACCGAGCCGTGCTTGATGACCCGCTGGGCCGGGTTGTAGGTGGACGCGGAGAGGCGGCCGATCTCCACCGACGGGGCGGTGCTCGCGAGGCGGTCGATGAGGTCGTCGACCTGCTCGTTGGTCTGGGCCACGACCATGAGCCGCTCCCCCGCCTCGGCCATGGTGCGGGCGGCGCGAACGACCAATGTGGACTTTCCCGCGCCCGGCGGGGAGTCGACGACGACACCGCGGCCGACGGCGGACCCGAAGTCGGCCAGGATGTCGTCGATGACTGTCACGCGGCCTCCGCTTCGCTCACGACCAGTCCTCCTGGGCGTCGGTGTCGTTGGGCTGGTAGTCGGGCGGCGGGCCGCCGTGGGTCCAGGGGGTCTCCTCGCGCGACGGGAACCGGCCGGGGGGCTGGTAGGCGTCGCTTACCGGACCGTACGTCACCGTCTCGCCCACCTCCGGCACCGAGCCCGGGGCCGGCTGCTTGGTCGAGCGGCCCATGCCCTTGGAGAGCTCCAGCACGACGTCCACAGAGGACACCGACACCACCATGGCCTGCTGGGACAGGCGCGCGGGCGAGACGAGCAGGGCGCCGGGCTCGATCCGCACCGGGTCGTCGGTCTGCACGGTGATGTGCGGGCGCAGGGCCGCCTTCTTGCCTGAGGTGTCGACGCGGTTGGGCGAGGCGGACACGACGACGCCGGTGAACGCCTCGCCGGAGAGGCGGAACTCGGCCATGACGAGCGGGTCGTCGAGGGCGCGCTGGGCCTCGTAGCGGGCCTGCTCGCGCTCCAGGCGGTCGAGCCGGCCGGCCGCGGCGACGGCGCTGTCGCGGCGGGGCTGGGGCAGCGCCGTGCCTTCGGCAAGCGACATGTGGTACGCCGTGAACGCATCGCGGTCGATCGCCCAGCGGGTCTCGACCGAGGCGCCGGCGGGGCGGGCCCGCAGCAGCTCCACCGCCCGCCACACCAGGCCCCAGGTCGGCTCGAGCTGCTCCTGCAGGGCGCTCGCGAGCGCGGCCTCGGCCCGGCTCTGCGCGTTGGGGTCGGCGGCGCGGGCGTAGGCGTTCAGGGCCGGGGCCAGGATCTCGTTGTCGAACGTCGGGTCGGTGCTCGGACCGGCCGGCGGCCAGCGCAGGGGGTCCTCGGCCAGCTGCGCGGCGGTGGCGCCGTCGAGGCCGGGGGGCGGGTCGATCCAGCCCATCAGCGCGGCCAGGTTGGCGTCCTCGAGACCGCTCTGACCGGTCGCCCAGTGCTCGCCGAGGACCTCGGTCATGGCCAGCAGCATCGCCGAGCCGGGGTGGTCGGCCCGCTCGCGCAGGAACGTGAGCCACTGGCCGAGCAGCGGCACGGTGCGGTGCACCGGGTGCGGGCCGAACGTGCGCCGGAAGCGCGTCGAGCGGCCGAGCAGCCGGATGAACTCGACCCCGCCCCGGTTCGGCACGAGCACCTGCGGCGCCTCGGCATAGCGCAGCCGCGTCGTGCCCGTCGGATCTACGGTTTTGGAGCAGCTTTCGGTGTACTGCAAGAGCGTGCGCGCCAGCCGCGCGACGAACTGGAACCGCTGCGTGCGGTCGCGCGGATTGGCCACGACCAGGAGCGCGGGCGCGGAGGGCTCGGTGCCGACCATCGCCGCAAGGGGCGCGGCCGCCTCACCGGCCAGGGCGAGCGGCACCAGGACCAGCGGCCGGGCGGCGATGTGCGTGTGCCGGACCGTGGTCAGCAGCTGGGCGCGGCCCGACTCCACCGCCTCGGCCCGGGCCAGCGCGGTCAACACGCTCACGTCGTCGCCCCCGCCCGCCGCGGCGCCGGCACGGCTACCCGGCGCCCCTGGTCGCCGGCCACGTCCCCGCACTCCGTACCGCTCATGAAAGACATTCGGTGCGCAGCCGGTGGGCCATCCGCAGCAGCGCGGCGATCTCCTCCTGGCCGGCGCCGGGCGTCAGGGTGCCGCGCGCCAGGCCCAGTACCGTCGAGACGCTCTCCACACCGCCCAGATCGTCGCGGATGGAGCGGCCGAGCGCGGAGGTGGAGCCGGCCGCCTCCGAGCGGCAGAAGAACGCCATCTCGCAGGAGCCCAGGCAGTCGGGGCTGAAGCGGGCGTCGATCGCGCTGACCGCCTTGGTGAGCTCGTCCGGCGGCCGGGTGGGGTTGTTGTCGGAGTCGTAGGCGAGGTCGAACGACAGCCCGGCCGGCAGCGCATCGAGGATCTTGTCGAGCCGGGTGATCCGGGAGAGCTGGCGCTGCAGGACGGTGAGCTGCTTGCGCACGTCCACCAGGGTGGCGGTCGGCCGGTTGGCGAAGTTCTCCGGGCAGACGAGCACCACGTCGTGCGACACGGTCTCCGGCGGGTAGCCGAGCTCGCCGAGCAGTTCGCGCATGGCCAGCACGTAGACCGCCGACTGCTTGGCCGCCGCGGCCGCCTTGCCGGGGTCGGCCTGCCCGTCGATGACCGCGAACGACTTGATCTCGACCACGTGGAACCGGCCGCCGACCCGGAAGGCGATGAGGTCGGGCTCGAGGTAGGCGAAGTACCCGGCGATGTCCAGGCGCAGCATCGGGTGGTCGAAGAGCGTGCCGGCGTCGTCGCGCTCGGCCGCGGCCCGGGCCAGGAGGCTGCGGGTGCGGGCGTAGCGGACCTCGCGGCTGGCGTTGCCGCCCACGTTCGACAGGTCGTCGTACGCCACCTCGGGGATCGCCAGCCCGAGCCGCTCGCGCAGCAGCTGCAGCAGCTCGGCCGCGCCGTCGGCCTTGACCTGGGCCTCGAACGCGTTGCCGCGGGCGATCGCGAACCGCGACTGGCCGAAGGCGGCCGGGAAGCCGAGCTGCCCGGCGACGGCGCCCTTGTTGACCCCGGCCGCGTCCATCAGCCCCCGCCGGCCGCAGCCGGGGTTGTTGGTGAGCGCGGCGATGGTGCGGGCGTTGTGGTTGCGCGGCGCCACGGTGCCGCGGATGCGGTCCAGCCGGTCTACCAGTGCGTCCATGGGGATCTCATCTCAATTCGCGGTTTTGCGCAGTCGTTGCAGCCGGGCGCCGAAGAGCGCTTCGGACCCGTCGAGCCGCTCCTGCGCGCGGGAAGCTGCCGCGGCGCGGTCCGCGGTGTCGGCCTCGAGGTGGACGTCGAGCTCGGCCTGGGCCTGTTTGGCCACGGTGTCGGGGTCGGCCCCGCCGCTGAGGCCGACGGCCCCCGGGATGCCGGAGGCGAAGCGCCACAGCAGCCGGCGCGCGTCGTGGGCGTCGTCGGGCAGCTGGGCGACCCGCTGGGCCACCTTGATGGCGGCGACGAGGAAGTCGACGCGGGCGCTGAGCGGGCCCACGACGCGGGTGGCCAGCGGCCAGGTGGAGATGGCCAGCAGACCCCGCGCCGGGGAGAGCAGGTCGGCCGTGAGCGCCGGGCAGAGGTAGTACGGCCGGTTGTAGGGCGCGACCTTGAACGAGCGCTCCTCGTCACGGCGCAGGCTGGTCAGGCGGGCCGCCACGAGCTCGCCCGGGAAGAAGGCGTCGTGGACGGCGATGATCAGCTTAGGCGCGGCCGGCACGGCGAGCAGCGTCAACGCGTGGTGGACCTGCTCGCGGATGGACAATATCGGTGGCGCGGCGGGCGAGCGGGGTACAACCGCGGCATTGTGCTCCAGATCCGCCAGCGCGGCGTCCCACGCCTGCTCCACCCGGCGCAGCTCCGCCCGCAGGGTCCGGGCCTGGCTCTTGTCCCCGGTGGTGGCTGCGCGGCGCAACTCCCCGCGCAGCCTGTCGATCCGGCGTTCGAGCAGCTCGATCTGCTCGTTCGGGGCCGGGATCGGTTCGGACACAAACGGAAGATAACTGGTACATGCTGGAGATTGCTGGAACCAATCCCGGCGTGTCGCGCTTGCTTTTTTCCCGACAGCCCTAAGCCAATACGGGCTGTGGCTCCTCGACAACCCTGGGTATGACGACCCGCTTCGGCGTCGGAATGATCTGCGGCTTGCGCTTCGCGGCGAGATCCTCGACCCAGCCGAACGCGAGCACCAGTATCGCGGTGAGCGCCACGACCATCGTGAACTGCAGGGTGCTGTTCCAGCCGCCGACCAGGTTGATACCGAGCCACACGCCGACCAGCCGGACGAACGTGATGGCCGCCTCGTGCCAGAGGTAGATCGTCAGCGCGCGCCGGTTGACCGCCTCGACGAGCGGCTCGGCGACACCGAGGGACATCGCGGCGGGCGCGGCGTTGAGCATGATCAGCAGGAACGCGGTGGAGTAGAGGGTGTCCGCGATGGGAGCGTCATTGAGGTCGTACCCGCGCGGGCCCGGCGTGTGGAAGAGGATCGCCAGGCCGATGCCGCCCATGACCAGGCAGACGGGCCAGAGGATCTTCTTGGAGATGCGCTGCAGCGTGCCGTCGTGGTGCGCGAAGCCGAGCATCCAGGCCGGGGCGTACATGAAGAAGTCGCGCACCATGCCGCCGGTGCCGTAGCCGGTCTCCCACAGGATGACGAGCACCGAGAACGGCACCAGCACGCTCGGGATCGGCCACTTGCGGAACACCCACAGCAGGACGGGTGAGGCGATGATGAACCAGAGGTACGAGCGGACGTACCAGATCTGGCTGAACCAGAGGCCGCCCTTCTCGGTGGTGGGCGGGTCGTCGAGGGGCACGAACCACAGCAGCGTCCGCCAGGTGTGCTCCATGCCGCCCCACAGCGACATGAGCGCGATGGCGAACACGCCGAGGACCCAGAACGGGATGATGATGCGGCGCATACGACGACCGATCGCCTTCACGCCGGACCTGTCGAGCGAGGCGGCCATGAGTGAGCCACCAAGCGCGAACATCAGTCCCATGGCCGGAAAGGCGACGGTCAGCCACGCGAATCCGAGCGTGTGGTAGGTGACCACGCGGATGATCGCGACGGCTCGCAGGAGGTCTACGTACCGGTTCCGCATCCCCTACAGGTTGCCCTGAGACCCTCAGGGGCAACCGCCACTCAGCTCAAAATTGCCTGTGTTTCTTCTCAAAGATCCTAGGTGCGGCTACCCCGTAACCAGCTGGGCAATCGACCTGGTTCACCCGTTTCTCACCTGCATCATGCGTATCGAGGACGGCGAAAATCGTTTGGGCCCGTACGTATCAGCGGCCCGGCGCCGCCCCGGACCCCCGTTCGTGGCGCACGCGGACCCCTCAGGGTTTCCCCCGAGAGGTCCTCGTGTCTTCCTCAGTCCAGCAGCTCCGTGACCGTGCCGGCGCCGACCGTGCGGCCGCCCTCGCGGATGGCGAAGCCGAGGCCGGCGTCCATCGCGACCGGCTTGCCGAGCTCCACGGTCAGGTCGACCGTGTCGCCGGGCATCACCATCGTCACGTCACCCAGGTCCACCGAGCCCATCACGTCAGTGGTGCGGAAGTAGAACTGGGGCCGGTAGTTGGCGAAGAACGGCGTGTGCCGGCCGCCCTCCTTGGTCGTGAGCACGTAGACGTGCGCCTTGAACCGCCGGTGCGGCGCCACCGAGCCCGGCAGCGCGACCACCTGCCCGCGCTGCACGTCACCCCGGCGCACACCGCGCAGCAGCAGCGCCGCGTTGTCGCCGGCCTGGGCGGAGTCCAGCTGCTTGCCGAACATCTCCATCCCGGTGACCACGCTTGACTGCGTGTCGCCCAGCCCGACCACCTCGACGGGCGTGTTGAGCACGAGCGTGCCGCGCTCGACCGACCCGGTGACGACCGTGCCGCGGCCGGTGATGGTGAGCACGTTCTCGATCGGCATCAGGAACGGCTCGCCGGTCACCCGCTCGGGCAGCGGCACGTAGCCGTCGACGGCGTCGAGCAGGTCCACGACCGACTGCACCCACGCTGGCTCGCCGGCCAGGGCCTTGAGCGCGCTCGTGCGGACGACCGGGACCTCCTCTCCGGGGAAGCCGTAATCGCCCAGCAGCTCCCGCACCTCGAGCTCGACCAGGTCGAGCAGCTCGGGGTCGTCGACCGCGTCGGCCTTGTTCATGGCCACGACGAGGTACGGGACGCCGATCCGCCGGGCCAGCAGCACGTGCTCGCGGGTCTGCGGCATGACCCCGTCGACGGCGCTGACGACGAGGATCGCCCCGTCCACCTGCGCCGCCCCCGTGATCATGTTTTTCACGTAGTCGGCGTGCCCGGGCATGTCGACGTGCGCATAGTGCCGGTGGGCGGTCTCGTACTCGACGTGCGAGATGTTGATGGTGATACCGCGGGTGATCTCCTCGGGCGCCCGGTCGATGCCCTCGAAGCTCGTGTAGCGGTTGACGCCCGGGTGCCGCTCGGCGAGCACCTTCGTGATGGCGGCGGTCAGGGTCGTCTTCCCGTGGTCGACGTGGCCCATGGTGCCGATGTTGAGATGGGGCTTGTTCCTCGTGAAAGCCTGCTTGGCCATCTGACGCTCCACAGTGGATTTGTGGTTTCGGATGCGCAGAACCGCTGGGCCTTGTGGCCGGGACCGCCTCGGGTGCACCGGCTCGGCCGGCTCACCCTCCTCCGTAGGCTCCGCATGACTGCGGGAGGAGGGTCAGCGTCGCAGGCCGGCCTCTAGCGCCGCGTCTAGCGCTGCCGAGGGCGCCCAGGCGACCGCCGAGCCGGCCGGGTGGCCGTGCTCCATCGGGGCGGTCGTCGCGATCACGATTGGAAAGGTAGCTCGCGTCTCCGCGGGCCGCCACGCATTTACGGATGGCGTTGGCGCACGCGGTGTGCCGGGCGCGCGGCCGGCGGCTGCCGGCGCGCGGCCGTTCGGCGCGCGTGGGTGGAGGTCAGCGCGGGGGTGGTGGCAGGCGCAGCGCCATCGTGGGGGCGTCGGCCATTACCGAGTTCGGGGCGCTGCCGGTCGGGGCGTCGGCGGCCGGGCGGTCGGCGCGGCCGATGGTGATCTCCGGGTAGATTTCGACCTCGTCCCACTCCCCCATCGCCTTGGGCTCGCCCCGGCCGAGCTCGACCTCGCGCGGCGCGGCCGTCGGGCCGGTGCGGGCCAGGACGGCGGCGCCGTTGGTGCTCACGTCGGTGACCAGGAGCATGCCGTCGCGCAGCTCGAAGCGCAGGTGGTTGCGGCTCACCCGGCGGCTCGACTCGTCGTCCAGCCAGCTGCCGATGGTGATGCCGCCCGGGTCGTCCGGCGCCCGGCCCACCACGACCGGGCGGGCCGCGGTGACCGTGAAGCGGGTGCGGACGGTGCCGTTGATGCGCACGGCCAGGGCCATCGCCGGCGGGCGGGGGCCGGAGTCGATGAGCCGCTCGCCGTGGCGGGGGCAGATGGGCGCGCCGCTGGGGAGGGCCGGCGGGGCCTGGCCGGCGCCGGGGGCCGGCTGGCGGCCGAAGATCGGGCAGTCGGAGGCGGGGCAGCGCCAGTACCGCTGCAGCACCGGGTGCGGCCGCGGAGTCGAGCCGGTCGCCGGGGCGAGGGTCAGCTCGAACCCGCCCGGTGCGCTCGTCGTCAGGTAGACCGGCCCCGGGTGGCCCGGGAGCGGATTGCGGGTGATCACCGGCACCCCGGTCAGGTGAGCCACCTCCCGCACGCGCGCGTTCACCCGGGCGCCCGGCGGCAGCATCTCGATGAGCCCGTCGTCGGACCACCGGCGCAGCACCATGCGCTCGTTCGACGTGAAGTCGGTGTCCGACATCGCGCCGCGCTCGGCGATGGCGTAGAGACCGGTGTTCCCGTCGCCGAGCCGGCGGCTGAGCGCGTCGACGAACAGGCCGAGGCGCAGCAGCGCGGCCGGACGACCACCGTCGAGGTCGATGCTGCGCGCCGCCTCCACCAGGTCGATGACGCCACCGACGGCCAGAGGGTCGACCGTCAGCCGTCGCTCGATCGCATCAAGAGCTCGGCTCGTTTCGAATCGCACCGGAACATTCTGCCTCAGCCACGCACTACGACCGAACTTTGCTTGCACCTTCTTGCCGCGGGCCGCAAAGCCGCCGCCGACCACCTCTGCGGTCGACGGCGGGCCTTACGCCGCGCACTCGGCAAACCTCGGGGGGAGGCTGGGGAAGGAGCCGGGCGCGGTACCGCGGCGAGGGCATCGGGGGGTATGCCAACTTCCGCCGCGGGTAGGCACTCTGTGACTGTTGGTATACAAAAGGTAGATCACCGGCGCAGACGTCAACAGCGGTGAATGCCTGAATGAACGAGATCTCAGCCGCCGCACACCTTCGCGATCTCGCCGAGCCGATGGGCGTCGATCCCCTCACGCTGCTCGACGGCGAGCGGATGGTCGGTCGGCTCGAGCTCCACGAACGGCCGGCGCCCCGGCTCCCGAGTATGCACACGGGTCTTGAGCTGAATCGTGTCGGGGTACCCGGGGATGTTGTTCGACAGCCACCCGAAGTACGGCTTCTCGTCGGCCCGCGCGGGATCGTCCCACCGCTCGACCGCCCGCTGGAAGTTGGCCGCGCTGAGGCTCACCCACACGCTGTAGGTCAACGGCTCGCCGAGCCCCCGCACCGGGATCTCGACCAGGCCGCGGATGAAGAAGTGCAGCTCGTCGAGGTCGGGCGCGTCGATGCAGCAGAGCTCCTCTTCGAGGAACGACTCACCGCCCGCCTCGGGCGCTCCCCAGTAGTCCGGCGCGGAGAATGCCCATACCGCCGGCGCGTCGCCAAGATCTGTGCCGCAGCACTCACAGACAACAGTCACCGCGGCATGGTAGACCCACCGGGACGCGCGCTGTAATTTCCGACTTTTCGGGCGATCGAGCGGGCGGCGAAAGCTCGGCCGGCCCGGGCTCGCCGCGGTTCAGCTCTGCGCGGCGATCTCGCGGGCCCGGTCCCGGGCCGCTTCCAGGGCGGACAGCAGCGCCGCGCGGACGCCGTGGTTCTCCAGTTCGCGGATGGCGTTGATGGTGGTGCCCGCGGGAGACGTCACCGCCTCGCGGAGCTTGACCGGGTGCTCGCCCGACTCGCGGAGCATGACGGCCGAGCCGATCGCCGTCTGGACGATCAGGTCGTGGGCCACCTGGCGGGGCAGGCCCAGCAGGATGCCGGCGTCGGTCATGGCCTCGACCAGGAAGTAGAAGTAGGCCGGGCCCGAGCCCGAGAGCGCGGTGACCGCGTCCTGCTGGGTTTCCGGCAGGCGGATGGTGCGGCCCAGCGGGCGGAACATCTCCTCGGCGACCTGGAGGTGCTCGGCGGTGGCGAACGAGCCGGCCGAGATGGCGGTCATGGCCTCGTCGACCAGGGCGGGCGTGTTGGTCATGACGCGGACGACAGGGGTGCCCTCGGGCAGGTACTTGGCGAAGAAGGACGTCGGCAGGCCGGCGCACATCGACACGACGAGCTTGTTCGCGGGCATCTTCGGGCCCAGGTCCTCCAGCAGGACGCCGGCGTCCTGGGGCTTCACGGCGATCGTGATGACGTCGGCCTCGCGCAGGGCGGTCTCATTCGTGACGACGCGGATGCCGTAGCGCTCGGTCAGTTCGCGGGCGCGCTCCGGGCGCCGGGCGGTGGCGACCAGGCGGTCCGGGGACCAGCCGGCTCGCAGCAGGCCCGAGAGCAGGACCTCGCCGAGCTTTCCAGCGCCGAAGACGGCCACGATGCGCACAGCCACAACCCCCAGATAGAAAACGTCCGGGGCCGCCGCAGCGGCCCCGGACGACGTGACTCAGGAACCGAAGAAGACTTCGGCCTCGGTGTAACGCTCGACCGGGACGGTCTTGAGCTCACGGGTGGCGTCCTGCAGCGGCACCCGGACGATGTCGGTGCCCTGGAGCGCGACCATCTTGCCGAAGTCGCCGTCGTTCACCGCGTCGATCGCCTGGAGGCCGAAGCGGGTGGCCAGCACGCGGTCGAACGCGGTCGGGGTGCCGCCGCGCTGGATGTGCCCGAGGACGACCGTGCGGGCCTCCTTGCCGGTCTTGGCCTCGAGCTGCTCGGCGAGCCACTGGCCGATGCCGCCGAGGCGGACGTGGCCGAAGGAGTCGAGCTCCTGGTTGTGCGTGACCATCTGGCCGTCGAGCGGCTGGGCGCCCTCGGCGACGACGACGATCGGGCTGTACTGCGTCTGGAAGCGCTTCTCGACGTAGCCGGCGACCTGGTCGACGTCGAAGTTGCGCTCCGGCAGGAGGATGACGTTCGCGCCACCGGCGAGGCCGGCGTGCAGGGCGATCCAGCCGGCGTGGCGGCCCATGACCTCGACCACCAGGGTGCGGTGGTGCGACTCGGCCGTGGTGTGCAGCCGGTCGATCGCCTCCATGGCGATGTTCACGGCGGTGTCGAAGCCGAAGGTGTAGTCGGTCGCGCCGAGGTCGTTGTCGATCGTCTTCGGCACGCCGACGACGTTGACGCCGAGGTCGGTGAGCTTGCTGGCGACACCGAGGGTGTCCTCGCCGCCGATCGCGACGAGCGCGTCGACCCCGAGGTCGGCCAGGTTCGACTTGATCTTCTCCACGCCACCGTCGATCTTGAACGGGTTGGTGCGGGAGGAGCCGAGGATGGTGCCGCCGCGCGGCAGGATGCCGCGAACCTGGGCGATGCCGAGCTCGCGGGTGGTGCCCTCGAGGGGGCCACGCCAACCGTCACGGAAGCCCACGAACTCGTGGCCGTAGGTGGAGATCCCCTTACGGACAACGGCACGGATGACCGCGTTGAGGCCGGGGCAGTCGCCGCCCCCGGTCAGTACGCCGATACGCATGCTTGATCTTGCCTTCCTGGTTGCGTGCCCGACCTGCATGACGGGCGCGGTCGAGCCGGAGGTACCCGCTCATGGCGACGCTGCCGATTCACAGCGCACTGTAGTCGCTCCGGCTGAACCTTCAGCAGTCGTCCCCGCGGATTCCGAACTTCCGGGCCGACTCGTGCTCCTGGGTCATGCGGCGCAGCGCGGCCAGCAACGAGTCGCCGAGGATCGAGCCGACGACCGCCGCGTACAGCATCCCCTCCGGCCCCTCGGCCCGTCCCACGAACTCCAGATCGTGCTTGGCGATGACCTCGGCGACGTCGGCGTACTGCTCCAGCAGCAGCCCGACATCGGCCCCCACCTGCTCGAACGCGGCGAGCACCCCGGCCGCCGCCTGCCGGGCCCCGGCCTGCTCGCCGACCAGCCAGCCGCGCTCCTCGGCCAGCCGGTCCACGCGCTTGCGGGCGGCGGCGACCGAGTCCGGGTCGACGGAGTCCTTGCCGGCGATCGACGTGGGCAGGGCGTGCCCGAGCACCTGGTGCACGTCCGGGTCGGGCTCGTCGAGCGCATCCAGGAGTTGACGGATCGTGGCGATCGGCAGGCGGCCGATGTCCAGCAGCACTCGCACGAGGCGGAGCCGGCGGACGTGGCCCTCGTCATAGCGGGCCTGGTTCGGGCTCGTCAGCTCGCCGGCCGGGAGCAGCCCCTCGCGCAGGTAGTACTTGATCGTCGGCACGGGCACCCCGGTCTGCCGGCTCAGTTCAGCGATACGCATGGGCGTGGAACCACCTTCCGATCTACAACATGGATAGTGTACCTTCCCAATAGCGGACAGCACCGCTATCCATCTTTGCGGGAGGCGCACGATGCAAGTCCTGAAACTCCACCGCCCCCTGATCGTCGTGGCCGGACTCATGATCGTGATCGCGCTGGCCGCCCTGATCGGCATCGTGGCCGACGACCGCACGCTCGTCGGCGTGCCGATCTGGATCAAGCCATTCAAGTTCGCCGTCTCCATCGCGATCTACGCGACCACTATCGCCTGGCTGCTGCCGCTCCTGGAGAAGCGCCGGCGGGCCGGCTGGTGGCTCGGCGCGATCATCGCCGCGACAATGCTCGTCGAAATGGTGATCATCGTCGGGCAGGCCGCGCGCGGTCACCAGAGCCACTTCAACAACCAGACCCCGCTCGACGCCGCGCTGTTCGGCATCATGGGCGCGACGATCGCTGTCGCATGGGTGTGCACGCTGATCATCGCGATCCTCCTGCTCATCCAGCGCCTGCCGGACCGGGCCAGCGCTCTGGCCGTCCGGATGGGGATCATCGTCGCCCTGGGCGGCATGTTTGTCGGCTTCCTCATGACGCTGCCGACCTCGGCCCAGCTCGCCACCGGCAACCCCACGATCATCGGCGCCCACTCGGTCGGCGTGGCCGACGGCGGGCCCGGGCTGCCGCTCGTCAACTGGAGCACCACCGGCGGCGACCTGCGGGCCGGGCACTTCATCGGCATGCACGCGCTCCAGGCGCTCCCCCTGTTCGCGTTCGCGCTGGTCCTGGCCGGGCGGCGGATCGAGCGGCTGCGCAGCGACCGCGTCCGCACCCGGCTCATCGGGGTGTTCGGGCTCCTCTACGCGGGCCTCACGGTGCTGATCACCTGGCAGGCGCTGCGCGGGCAGTCGCTGATCCACCCCGACGGGCTGACGCTCGGAGCCCTGGCCGTGCTGCTGGTCCTCACCGCCGTCGGCGCCGTGTGGGCCACGGTTCCCGTCGCGCCGGCGCCGCCGGAGCTTGCGGAGGTGACGGCATGAGCGGTACGGAGCGAAGCGGAGTGGCCGCTCATCAGTGTTGCAGGGTGGGGCTCATGTCGGCGCCGGAGCCTGCGGAGGTGACGGCATGAGCGGTACGGAGCGAAGCGGAGTGGCCGCTCATCAGTGTTGCAGGGTGGGGCTCATGTCGGCGCCGGAGCCTGCGGAGGCGACGGCATGAACCAGATGCTGTTCTCACTGGCATTCCTGGCGGCCGTACCGTTCTGGGCCCTCATGATCGTGGCGCCCACCTGGCGCCTGACCCACCGCATCATCTCGTCACCGCTGATCGTGCTCCCGACCCTGGTGGTGTGGGCGGTCGCGATCGCGCCGAGCTTCGCCGACTTCGCGCGGGAGATGCTCGGCCCGGACCTGGCCGGCGTCAGGGACCTGCTGGCCCGCGACGGCGTCGTGGCTGCGGTGTGGGCCCAGGTGCTGGCCTGGGACCTGTTCGTCGGGCGCTGGATCTACCTCGACAGCCGGGAGCGCCGCCTGCACCCGCTGCTGATGGCTCCGCTGCTGGTCCTGACCATCCTGCTGTCACCGATCGGGCTACCCGTGTACTTCCTGGTGCGCCTGAGCGCGAAGAGCCCCTCAGCGGTGCATGACGTTCCAGCGGGCGAGGTTGTGGCGCGCGTCGACTAGGGCGTCGTGGCGGCCCTCCGCGACCGGCAGCGGAGGGCGCCCGGCATCGTCCCAGAGCTGCCGCAGGTCCTTCGTGAAGCGCGGGATCTCCCGGGGCAGCGCCGGCATCGCGCCCCAGAGCTGGGCCAGGGCGACGTGGTCGTAGGCCGCGTACCAGGCCCAGAGCTCGATCTCGGTGGCCTCGCCGGACTTGATCGGCTCGATCAGGAACTCGAGCAGCTCCTCGCGGATGCGCTCGCGCGAGCGCCACGCCTTGTCGCCGGGCGAGGGCAGCTTGTCCAGGACGTTGCGCCGCACCCAGGAGACGGCCCGCGAGTCGTCGAACTCGGTGGAGATCGCGTAGTACTCCCGGCCGCGCTCGTCCACCACGCCGATCGAGACGAGGTCGATCAGGCGGCCGTCCTCGATGAACTCACAGTCGTAGAAGTACCGGTATGCCACCGGACCCATCCAACACCATCGACCGGAGCCGATCACAGCGCGGCGGCGAGTTGCCCGTAGAGCGCCGCCAGCCGGGTGAGTGCGGCCTGGTCCTCGAGCCGCCCGCCGTCGGCGTGGATGCGCTCGACGGCGTCCGCCGCGGCCAGGGCGGCGTGCAGGCACAGCAGCGCGGGCAGGGCGGCCTCGCACTCGTCGCGGGGCACCCGGGAGGCCCGCAGGTAGGCGTCGACGAGCCCGTCGGCGGCGTCCGGGCCGCCCGCCGCGAGCACCGCGGCGGCCAGGTCGGCCAGCAGCGGGCCGGTGCCGGCACCGGCCCACCCGACCAGGCCGACCGCGCCGGTGGCGGGGTCGAGGCGGAAGTGGGCGGCCTGCGGATCGTTGTGCAGGACGCCGTAGGTCAGCTGGTCGGTGACCATGACCCGGCGGACCGCCGCCACCGTTTCCCGCAGCGCCGGACCGAGCCAGGGCTCGATCGCGATGTGCGGTCCCGACGGGAGCAGACTTGCGGGATCGAACTTCGCCAGGTGAGGGTGCGTGAACCGGCGCAGGGTCCGGTGTGCGGTCCCGAGCGTGTCGCCCCACCACTGCCGGTCCAGCGGGTCGGCCGCCTGCAGGGCACGCCCCGGCACCAGGTGCATCAGGGCCACCACCCCGTCGCTCTCGGCCACCGTCAATGCTCCGTCGGCGGCCCGCACCGGCGCGCCGGCCCCGACCCCGAACGCGTCGACGTGCTCGGCCGCGCTGAGCCCGGCCTCGAATCCGGACCGGCGGTGCATCGGCACCCATTTGCCGACGAATTGGCCGCCATTGATTTCGACCTGCCAGGTATCGCGACCCTGGGGCATGCAGGGTCCGGGGTTGCATTGCCAGCTGCGGCGCAGGGCGGTGCGCATCACTTCGGCGGCGGGGGCGGCCACTGACGCATTATCCGCCGTCACACTCCGCCGTGTGCGAAAACGGAAAAACCGCCCGGAAAGAGTGACCGGGCCCGGGGCGCTCGCACCACCTCCGGACCCGGCCTCCGCCCCCGCCGTGCCCCCCGCCCCGCGGCGGTTTGCACGGTGGCACTAGCCTGCCTGCGGACACATGCACGGTGCTGTCGGTGAAGCGATGCGGGGGATGTACAGACTCCGACAGGCACGTCATGATCTGGTAGAAGTTCCGTACTGTCTTCGTGATCACCTAACGTGATCTCGGAGTTCGAATTCCGATCAACGCCGAACCGGGAGGGGTTTGACCGTGGAGGGTCGGCTGCCAGATCCCGGCGACGCACTGACCGGTGTGGAAATGTTCAGTGGTCTGGAGCCCGATGTTCGTCAACGGGTCATCCAGGCGGCGGTGCCACGGACATACCGCAAAGGCCAGCTGCTGTTCGTCGAAAACGATCCGGGCGAGTCACTCATCGTGCTCAAGCGCGGTGCCGTGATGGTGTTCCGGACCGCTCCGACCGGCGAACGCGCGGTCCTCTCCGTGGTCCGGCCCCCCGACACGCTCGGCGAGGTCTCCCTGCTCGACGGCGCGGCCCGCTCGGCCTCGGCCGAGGCGATCGAGGACTGCCAGGCCCTGGCCCTGTCCCGGCACGCCTTCATCGAGCTGGTCCACGCCAACCCGCGGATCCTCGACGCCGTCATGCGCTCGCTCGGCCTGCTGATCCGGCGGCTCACCGAGCAGAACGCCGACCACGTCTTCCTCGACCTGCCGGGCCGGGTCGCCAAGACGCTCGTCCGCCTGGCCGGCGAGACCACCGCGCCGATGGTCACCATCGAGCTCAACCAGAGCCAGCTCGCCGAGATGGCCGGCGGCTCGCGGCAGAGCGTCAACCAGGCGATCGGGTCGTTCGCCAGCCGCGGCTGGCTGCGCACCGAGGGTCGCCGGATCGTGGTCACCGACCTCACCGCCCTGCGCCGGCGCGCCGGAATGACCGACCGGTAACTGCCTTTTCAGGTACGAACGTAGGGCCGGACGGCCGGGGTAGCGGGTGCCATTTCGGACACCTGGCCGCCCCGGCCGCCGCCATGTGAGGATGGGTTCTCACAGGGCAAGGGAGTGTCGGCGATTTCCAGTCAGTGCGCACGCTGCGGCCGCCAGGCGGGCGAGGGCGACCGGTTCTGCGGTGGATGCGGCGCCGAGCTGAGCCCACCGTGCCCGACGTGTGGACGCACGCTCGGCCCCGACGCCGTGTTCTGCACCGGCTGCGGCACCCCGCGGGCCGACACGACGGCCGCCCGCGGCCTGATCATGCGGGCTGAGCGCGCGACCGGCCGGGCCTCCGTGCCCGCCATCCCGGCCGCCCGCAGCGAGGACCGGCGCCGGATCAGCGTGCTGTTCGTGGATCTGATCGACTTCACGCCGTATGTCGAGCGGGCCGACCCTGAGCTGGTCCGCGAGCTGCAGAAGAGCTTCTTCTCCACGGCCCGGGAGGTCATCGGGCAATACGGCGGGGTCGTCGAGAAGTACATCGGCGACGCCGTCATGGCGCTCTTCGGCGCGCCGGTGGCCACCGAGACCGACGCCGTGCGCTGTGTCCGGGCCGGTCTGGAGCTCCAGCGCGTCCTGGCCCGCTACGCGAGCACCGGTGAGGGCGAGCGCGAGCTGCGCTTCCGCGTCGGCGTCGCGACCGGGGAGGCGCTCGTCGACGTGGCCGCGGCCCGCGACGGCGGCCAGGCGATCGTCGCCGGCGACGTGGTCAACACCGCCTCGCGGCTGCAGTCGCTGGCCCCGCCCGGCGGTGTCCTGGTCTGCGGCACGACCTACGCGCTGACCAAGGCGTCGATCCGGTTCGAGCAGCAGCCGCCGGCCACGCTGCGCGGGCGCTCCACGCCGACCGAGGTCTGGCTGGCCCTGGCCCCGCTGCGGCGCAACCACCCCGACCGCGAGGCCGGCTCGACGCCGCTGGTCAACCGCACCCACGAGCTGAGCCTGCTGGTCAACGCCCTGCACCGGGGCCTGCGTGAGCGCACACCGCAGCTGGTGACGGTGCTCGGGCACGCCGGGATCGGCAAGAGCCGGCTGGTGCACGAGCTGTTCCTGCACGCCGAGCGGCTCTTCGACGCGCCTGTCGCGTGGCGGACCGGGCGCTGCCCGCCGTTCGGGGAGAACGTCACCTACGCCGCGCTGGCCGACATCGTGAAGGCCCAGGCCGGCATCCTCGACACCGACTCGGCCGAGACGACCCGGGAGCGGCTCGACACCGCCCTGGCCGCGATCGTCGGGCCGCCGCATTCGAACGCCTCGGAGGCGGAGCGGCTGGCCGAGGCGCTCAGCCCGCTCGTCGGCCTGCCCGGCCCGAAGCTGGCCCCGGACGAGACGGAGTCGGCGTGGCGGCGCTTCGTCGTCGCGCTGGCCGCGCACCGGCCGACGGTCCTGGTCTTCGAGGACCTGCACTGGGCCGACGAGTCGATGGTCCGGTTCGTGGAGCGGCTCGGCGCGTCGGTGCGCGACGTGCCGCTGCTCCTGCTGTGCACGGCCCGCCCGGAGCTGCTGGAGCGCAACCCGAGCTGGGCCGGCGCGGTCGCGGGCGCGGTGTCGATCACGCTGCCGCCGCTGCGCGACACCGAGATCGCCACGATGTACGCCCACCTGCTGGGCGCGGCTACGTTCCCGTCGCAGTCGCTCAGCTCGCTCGTCGAGCTGGCCGACGGCAATCCGCTGTACGCGCTCGAGTACACCCGGATGCTCGCCGAGCAGGGCAACCTGCCGGCGAACGACGCGCTCGGGCGCAAGCTGCCCATGCCCGACAGCGTCCACGCGGTGATCGCCAACCGGGTCGACCTCCTCGACGCCGCCGACCGCGCGGTGCTCCAGGCGGCCGCGGTGGTCGGGATGAACTTCTGGCCGGGCGCGGTCGGGGCCGCGATGAGCCGGCCCGCCGACGGCATCGAGCGCTCACTGCGCCGGCTGGAGCAGCGCGACCTGATTCACGAGCAGGCCGCCTCGACCATGGCCGGCCAGACCGAGTACCGCTTCGGCCACGTCCTGGTCCGCGACGTCTGCTACCAGCGGCTCCCCCGCACCGAGCGGGTCGCCCGCCACGAGCTGACCGCGGAGTGGCTCGACGGCCTGGCCGCCGACCGGGACACCGACCTGGCCGAGGTCGTGGCCAACCACCGGTTCATCGCCTACGAGATCGCCCGCTCGCTCGGCCTGGACGCGTCCCGCTACGGCGGACCGGCCCGCGACGCGATGCACCGGGCCGCCCGGCGCGCCTACGCCCTGCACGCCCTGGACGCCGCGGCCGCGCACGCGAACAAGGCCCTGGCGCTGTGCGATCCCGGCACCGAGACCCTCGAGCGCCTGCGCATCGAGCAGCTCAGCACCGAGATCGCGTTCTACGCCAACCCGGAGGCGTTCCTGGGCAGCGGCGGCGCGGACCGGCTGGTCGGGCTGGCCGAGCGGCTCTACGCGGCCGGCGACCAGGCCGGCGCGGCCCGGGCGTGGACGGTCCGGGGCCAGGCCGCGTGGCTGCGGGCCGACCGCCTCGACGCACTGTCGTGCCTGGACCGGGCGGTGGAGCTCTTCGACGAGCTGCCGGACGGGCCGCCGAAGGCCGACGCCTACGCCGAGCTGGGCCGCCTGCACATGCTCAACTTCGAGGTCGACCCGGCGGTCGCGGCGGCCAGCGCGGCCGCGGAGATCGCCGACCGGCTGGGCCTGGTCGAGGTGGCCACCGGCGCCCGGATCACGATCGGCACCGCACTGTTCCAGGCCGGCGACCGCCTCGGCCTGGTCGAGCTGCAGTCGGCCCTGGAGGTCAGCCGGGAGAAGCGCCTGCTCGCCGAGCACCGGGCGCTGCGCAATGTCTCCTGGGCGCTCCTGGAGGACGGCGACTGGACGGCGGCCGCGGCCCTGCTCGACGACAGCCGCCACGCCGTGCCCGGCAGCCACACGCTCGCCACCGGCTACTCCGACGTCGCCCAGTCGGCGTACTTCAACGGCGACTGGCCGGCGTACGTGGCCGCGGCCGAGGCGGCCATGGCCGAGCCCGGCGCCGAGTGGGACCTGCAGGTCCGCGGGGTGCGGGCCTGGATCCGGACGCTGCGCGGCGACGACCGGCTCGACGGCGCGGACGACGTCGAGGACGTGGTGGCGGCCGGGCGCCGCTCCGGCTTCTACCGCCTTCAGTGGGTCGCGCTCGGGCACGGCGCGCTGTGCCGGGCGCTGCAGGGCCGCGACCGCGACGCCGAGGCCCTGATCGTGGAGCTGGCGAAGACCTGGCGCGAGGTCCGGGCGATCGCGAGCGGTGAGTGGATCGACGCGACCGCCCACGCCGCTGTCCGCTCGGGCCGGGTGGCGATGATGGCGGTCCGCGACATGCTTGCCGACGTGCCGCACCGCACGCCGTGGGTCGAGGCGGCCCAGCGCACGATCACGGGGGCCATCGCGTTCGTCGACGGCGACTACGCCCGGGCGGCCGACATGCACCTGGCCTCGGCCGCGCTCTACGGCGAGATCCCCAACGAGTCGGCCCGCATCCTGTCGATCGCGTGGGCGGTGCAGGCCCTGGACCGCGCCGGCGACGAGCGGATCGAGCCGTGGCGGGCCGAGCTGGTGGCCTTCGCCGAGCAGGCGGGCACGCCGCGGCTGCTCGAGCTGGCCGGGCTCACGCCGCCGCCGGACGAGCCGGTGACGCCGCCGACGGGGTTGCCGGCCCCTTCCTGAGCGCACGTTCCGGGAACCGGGCACCGGCCCGGTGGCGCAGGGGGCAGAGAGCTGTCACGCGGCCATCGGTGCGGCCGGCTCCTCCTGGGGCACCGGTGCGTTCTTGACCTTCTGGGCGTACATGTCGATGTACTCGCGGCCGGAGAGGGTCATGAGCTCGTACATGATCTCGTCGGTGACGGCGCGCTCGATGAAGCGGTCTCCGGCCATTCCGGCATATCGGGAGAAGTCGAGCGCGGGGCCGAACTTGATGTGTACGCGCCGGAGGTTCGGCAGCTTTTGCCCGATCGGCTGAACTTTGTCCATGTTCATCATGGCCACGGGCACCACCGGGGCGCCCGACTCGAGGGCCAGGCGGGCCACGCCCGTCTTGCCGCGGTAGAGGCGGCCGTCCGGCGAGCGGGTGCCCTCCGGGTAGATCCCGAAGATGCCGCCCGCACGCAGGATGCTCAGGCCCACCTCCAGGGCGGCGCGGGCCGCCTTGCCGCCGGAGCGGTCGATGGGGATCTGACCGGTACCCGCCATGAAAAGCTTGGTGAGCCGGCCCTTGATCCCTTTTCCGGTGAAATATTCGGCTTTCGCCGGAAACGTGACGCGGCGGCGGACGCTGAGCGGCATGAAGATCGAGTCGGCGAACGAGAGGTGGTTGCTGGCGATGATCACGGGGCCCTGGTCGGGGACGTGCTCAAGGCCCTCCACCTTCGGCCGGAAGACCAGCTTCAGCCAAGGTCCGAGGACGATGTACTTGAGGAGCCAGTAGAGCACGGCCGACCTTTCAGGAGCGCGCGACAATCGGACATGACCGTCGTAAAGAAGCCTACGAACCAGTACGGCACACCACAACGCACTCCCGGAACGACGGCCGGGCATGTCAGGATTTCGGTCAGCGGTTTTTTCGCGGCGCACCCGGTCGTCGCGATGGCCACCGCGGGGAGGGGCGAGCTGTGCCAGGGGGTGGGGCGCGGCGCGGCCGGCGGGACAACGGGCTGGTGGCGCAGGAGTACGCGGTGGTGGGCGACGTCGACCCGCGGGTCGGCGAGCATCTCCTGGAGATGCTGGCCGAGGGCGGGATCGCCGCCTACCTGCAGCCGGCGTCGGATCTGCATCCGCTGACCCGCACCACGACGCTGCCCGCGCGGCCGACGGACCGGCTGTACGTCGATCGGGAGCACCTCGCCACCGCCCAGGACTACCTGGCCCGGCTGACGACCGCCGTGCCGGAGCAGCCCGCCCCGGTGGAGAGCACCGCTCCGGTCTCGGACGAGGACGCGTTCGCCGCGATCGTCGCCGGGTTCCACACGACTGTCGACCCGACGCGGGCCGTGCCGTGGCCGGCCGCCGAGGACATCGTGTCCTCCAGCACCGCCGCGCCGGACATGGACACCGAGCCGGCTCCGCGCACGTCGCTGCGGCGGCCGTCGGACGCCGTGGACCGGTCGCTGCTGGACAGCCTCGACACCTTCGGCACCGACCTGCCGGACGAGCCGGAGGAGGACGAGGGGTACACCCCGCCGCCCCCGCCGCCGCTCCCCCGGGTCGCGCCGGTCACCATCCTGGCCGTGCTCGCGCTGGCCGCCGGGCTCATCCTGCTCTTCTGGCCCGACCTGCTGCCGCTGGGCTCGCAGACGACGCTCTTCCTGGGCTTCGCCGGGGTGCTGACCGGGTTCGTCACGCTTGTGCTGCGGCTGCGCCCAGGTGACGAGGAGGACGACGACCCCGACAACGGGGCCCGCGTGTAAGCGCCTACCCGACCTTTTCAAGCCAGTCCGCGATCGCGTCGATGGGCTCCTGCCAGCGCGCGTCGAGCATCAGGTCGTGGCCCATGCCGGGGAACAGCAGCGGCGAGCCGCCGTAGCGCCGGGCCACCCAGGTCAGCGTGTCGGCCGCGACGATCCGGTCGTCCGGGCTGCCCACCACCAGCACCGGCGGGTTGCCGACCGGAGCCTCGGGCTCGTGGCGGGTCAGGAGCTGGCGCTGCGCGGCGCCCGGGACCCGCTGCAGGCGCTGGGCGTAGGCCTGGCCCGCACCGGCCGCGAGGGCCTTGCTGAACAGCTGGTCGCGGCTGAGCGTCACCCGGCCGCCGAAAAGCCCGGGCAGCGTGCCGCCGGGGTTGCTGCCGAGCAGGCCGAACGCGGTGCCGAGGCCGCCGAAGACCGGGGCGACGAGCACGCCCGCCTTCACCGGGTAGCGCGCCATCGCCATCGCCACCACCAGGGCCCCGGCGCCGTGCCCGACCAGGACCGCCTGGCGGGGCAGCCCGGCCGCGACCTGGGTCACGTCGTGCACGTAGTCGCGGAGGCGGGCGTCCGGTGCCGGTCCAGACCCTCCGTGTCCGCGCAGGCTCATCGAGTACCCCCGAAAGCCTCTTTGCGAAATGTGCTCCAGCCAGTGCTCGGCGAACGCCCAGGCCCCGTGCCCCAGCCCCGGCACGAAGAGGACCGGCGGGCGGTCGTTCGCGCCGCCGGCGGGGGGCTCGGCCTCGATCACCTCGCGGTGCACCGGCCTGGGCGGCTTCGACCACTCGTCGCTGCGCATGACCCTGGTTGTCAACTGACGGCCTCCAGCTCGTGCAGGGTCTTCTCGAGCTCTTTGAGGTACACGAAGTGGCTGACCTCGAACCAGTGGCGCGTCGAGTCGGTCACCTTACTCTGGGTGTACCGCCGATCGCCCTCGGTCCGCAGCCGCGCGTAGATGGCCTGGGCCCGGTCGGGCGCGGCGTCGAGCACGCGCAGCCACTGCGCGATGAAGACGGCCTGCCAGTGCGACAGCGTGAAGAGCGCCGAGTCCGGCTGCAGCAGCCCGGCGACGGCGAGCGTCGGGTGGGTCCGCGACAGCATCTGCAGGGCCAGGCGCGGCCGGCCGGCGGCGTCGGTCGACAGCAGCTCCGGCTCCAGGAACTCGAACCGCGGCAGGTAGCCGGTGGCCATCACGACCAGGTCGGGGTCGATGGTGCGCCCGTCGGCCAGCACCACGGCGTGCGACTCGAAGTGCCTGACGTCCGGTACCGCCACCACGTCCCCGTGCCCGAGGTAGTACGGCAGCTGGCTGTTGACGAGCGGGTGCATCTCCAGGATGCCGTGCTCCGGCCTCGGCAGGCCGAAGCGGGTCAGGTCACCGACCGTCATGTTGATCGTGCGGTGCAGCAGCCACTGGCGCACCTTCACCGGCAGGCGCATGGCCAGGATCTGGTCGTTCACCTGGTCGGCCGGGCGGCCGAGGGCGAACTTGGGCGCGTACCAGTAGCCGCGCCGGGTCGAGTGCCAGCACTTCGCCGCCTGCTGGGCCGCCTCGACCGCGATGTCGCAGCCGGAGTTGCCGGCCCCGATGACCAGGACCTTGCGGCCGCGCAGCTGGGCGGCGTCCTTGTACTGCCCGGCGTGGATGACCTTGCCGCGGTACTCGCTCAGCCCCTCGTATTCGGGCATCTTCGGCGACCAGTTGTGCCCGTTGGCGGCCACGACGGCCGCGTAGCGCATGGTGCGCGGCGCCCCGCCCCGCGAGCCTTTCACGGTGACGTCCCAGCGCGGCGGGCCGCCCGCGGTGCCCTCGGCCGGCTCGACCCGGGCGACCTCGGTGCCGAACCAGATGTGCTCGCGCAGCCCGAAGTGGTCGGCGTAGCGCTCGAAGTACTGCAGCACCTGCGAGTGGTGCGGGTAGTCCGGCCAGTCGTCGGGCATCGGGAAGTCCGGGAACTGGGTGAACGGCTTCGACGAGATCAGGTGGGTGCTGGCGTAGACCGGGCTGCGGTCGTGCCGCCAGTTCCAGCCGCCGCCGACGCCCGTCTCGCGCTCGTAGCAGTCGACCCCGAAGCCGGCCTCGCGCAGGTTCTTGATCGTAGTGAGGCCGGTGCCGCCGGCGCCGATGACGCAGACGGTGTCGCCGCGGTCGTACACGGGCTCGCCGTCGCGCCAGTAAGTCGCGTTCCCGGCGGCATCGTCGAACTGACGGTCAGCGCTCACCGCGGCATCCTCTCGGATTTATGCCGCAATTTCCAGATCGACGAGTACTGGAAAGTGATCGCTGGCCGCCCGGGTCTCGGGCGTGTCGATCACGTCGTACTGCAGCACCGTCATCCGCGGGTCGACGAATATCGCGTCGAGGCGGTGGCGCAGGTTCGCGACCGAGAAGGTCAGGCGCTCGTCGCCCCCGGCGGCGTCGGTGAGCCCGTCGGCGAGCATCCGCCAGGCCGCGCCGCCCGAGTTCTCGTTGAAGTCGCCGCCGAGCAGCAGCGGCTCGCTCACCTCGCGCATCGCCTGCTTGAGCAGCTCGGCCTGGCTCGGGCGCTCGGACGGGTCGGTGGACAGGTGGCAGCCGGCGGCGACGAACGTGGCCCGGCCGACGCGGCAGCGCACGAACGCGGCGCCGCGCATCTCCCGGCCGGGCGTCAGCGGATAGCGGATGTTCCAGTCCGCCACCACCCGCACCCGCAGATTGGTGAGGATCAGATTGCCCAGGGCCGGCAGGCCGCCCCCGCCGACGACCATCTCCAGGTCGCGGGACAGGGCGGCCGACTTCTGCCGCCATCGGAAGCGCCGCGGCGCCTCCTGCAGGATGGCGATGTCCGGCGCGGCCTGCCGGACGGCCGCCGCGAGCGCGCGCCGGTCGTCCTTCAGGCCGTGCAGGTTGTACGAGAGCACCCTGATCTTCGTCATGTACGCCTCACAAACGGGCCAGATCCGCCGCGCCGACCACTCCGGCCAGGTTTCCCATGAGCGCCGCCCGGATCTCCGCCACGGGCAGCTGGCCGCGCTGGGCGAGCTGCTCCCGGTAGCTGGCCCGGGCGGGCGCGAGCAGCAGGTCGCCGGCGTCGATCACGCCGCCGCCGACGACTATCACCTGCGGGTCGAGGGTCTGCACCATGTCCGCGAACCCGACCCCGAGCCAGTGCCCGACCTGGGCGAACGCGCCCACCGCGACCTCGTCGCCGAGCCGGGCGGCCTCGGTCACGGCCGGGCCGACGATCGCGTCCGGGTCTCCCCCGGCCAGGCCCAGCAGCAGGGCCGCCGCCCCCGGACGGGCCTTCGCGTCGGCCTTCGCGAACCGCACAAGAGCATTGCCGCTGGTGTACTGCTCCAGGCACCCCTTGCGCCCGCAGCCGCACGGGTGCCCGTCCGGCACCATCATCGTGTGCCCGACCTCGCCCGCGACACCGTTGGCGCCGCGGATGAGCCGGCCGCCGATGATGATCCCGCCGCCGATGCCGGTGCCGACCGTGTAGAGCACCATCGACTCGTCGGCGTCGTGCGCGGCCCCGAAGCGGAACTCGGCCCAGGCCGCCGCGTTGCCGTCGTTCTCCACCACTGTCGGGAGTCCGGACGCCTGCTGGATCTTGTCCCGCAGCGGCTCGTTGCGCCAGGCCAGGTTGGGGGCGAACTGCACCACCGAGCGGGTCGCGTCCACCCAGCCGGCCGCGCCGATGCCGACCGCCTGGACCTCGTGCCCGGCCGCGAGCTCCTTGATCACCTCGATGATCCGGTCCGCGGTCTCGCCGGGGTCCTGGGCGGGCGTGTCACGCCGGGTTTGGACGAGTACATCGCCGGCGGTGTCGACGACCCCGCCGAGCACCTTGGTTCCGCCGATGTCGACGCCGATGGTCAGCCCCACTGCGGCCGACTCCTCTCGTTGCGGTGTTTGGGGTTAATCCTCAGCGACGTTGCTGTCGGGTGTTGCGGCTTTGTCACCGTCAGCCGGGTTTTTGTGCGCACCGGGTGGCGATTTGCGGGTGGCCGCCTGCCAGGGGTCACCGTCGTCCTCGGCGCCGGCGCTCTCCCGCGGCGCCTTCGGAGGCTCGGGCGGCGGGGGCGGGGGCATCAGGCGCTCGCCGAAGCCGCGCAGGACGGACGCCGCACCCGCGACCAGGTCACCCAGGTTGGGCTCGGTCCGGGGCTCCCCGGGCTCGGCGGCGGCCGGCCCGGGCTCACCGCCGGGCTCGGCGGAGGGCCGCTCCGCGCCGGGCTCGGCGGGGGGCCGCTCCGCGCCGGGGCGCCGGCCCGGGGTGGGGCGCTCGCCGAAGTTGCGCAGGAAGCTCGCCACGCCCGCGGCCAGGTCGCCGGCGCCGGTGGCCAGGCGCTCGGCGAACTCGGGGTCGAGGTCGCGGGCCGCGGCGATCGCCTTGCACAGGGGGCACACGCAGCACTCGGCCGAGCCGGTCGCGAAGCCGGTGGTGCTGTTCGCGGCCATGGACATGGCGGCCAGGGCGGCGGCGACCAGGCGTTCGGCCTCCTCGCGCGGGTCGCGGCGGGCGTCGGTCATGCGCCCTCGACCCGGCGCTTGAGCTCCTTGAGGGCGGTGTCCATGATCATTTTCTCGGCCTTCCGCTTGAACATGCCGAGCATCCCGATCGCCAGCTCCACCGCCAGCGAGTAGGTCACCGTGGAGGTGCCGTCCGGATTGGCGCTAATGTCGTAGGAGCCGTCCTGCTGCTTCTGCATCTTCGACGGCGCGGTCAGGCTCCACTCGATGCGGCTCAGATCCTCGGCGTACGCGTACTGCAGCGTGTACTCGTCGGTCACCGGCCCCGAGTCGAGCACGAAGTGGACCTGGCTGGCGTACCCGTCCTCGTACTCCTCGACCACTTCGGCCGACTTCACGGCGGCCACCCACTCCGGATAGCGCGCGAAGTCGGCGATGACCGCGGCGACCCGCTCGGGGGGCGCGTCAATGACGATCGACTGCGTCGAAGTGTCGGCCATGCGTGGCAGGCTACCTCTGCCGTCCGCACCCCCGGGCGTCGGCTCGCCGCGCTCCGGCTCGCCTCCCCGCTCACCCAGCGGGACAGGGTGCAGGCGCCCAGGCCCGATCGGGGTGCAGGCGCCCTGTGCGTGGTGTTACGCGGACAGGTAGGTTCCCGATACAGCTACCGAGTCGAAATGGAGCCGGACGTGCGCGAGTTCTCGGTCCCTGCCGCGGTCGCCGTTGCCGATACGGCGACGCTTACCGACCCGGTCTGGGACAACGCGGCCGTTGCCCCGGGCACGGTGCAGTTCCAGCGCCTGGTCGAGGGCGCGTGGCAGGACGTGACCTGCGCACAGTTCCTCGACGAGGTCGTCGCGCTGGCCCGCGGCCTGCTGGCCGCCGGCATCGAGCCGGGCGAGCGGGTGGCGCTCATGAGCAAGACCCGATACGAGTGGACGCTCATCGACTACGCGATCTGGACCTGCGGCGCGGTCACCGTCCCCATCTACGACTCGTCGAGCCCCGAGCAGGTGGCCTGGATCCTCGAGGACTCCGGCGCTGTCGCCTGCTTCGCCGAGACCGACGCCCACCGCGACGCCGTGGCGCAGGTGCGCGACCGGACGCCGGGCCTGGCCCACGTCTGGCACATCGACGGCGGCGCGATCGAGCAGCTCGTCGGCGAGGGCGCGGCCGTGCCCCGCGAGGACGTCGACAGGCGCCGCACCGCGACCAGGGCCGACGACCTGGCCACGATCATCTACACGAGCGGCACCACCGGCCGGCCCAAGGGCTGCATCATCACGCACCGCAACATGCTCTCGGACATCGTCAACGCCATCCCGGAGCTGCGCTCGCTGTTCAACGAGGGCGCGCGGACGCTGCTGTTCCTGCCGCTCGCGCACTCGTTCGCCCGGCTCATCCAGATCGGCGTGGTGCAGGCCCGGGCCACGATGGGGCACACGGCCGACACGAAGAACCTGGCCGAGATGCTCAAGAGCTTCAAGCCGACGTTTGTACTGTCAGTGCCCCGCGTGTTCGAGAAGGTCTACAACACCGCCAAACAGCGGGCGCAGGCCGACGGCAAGGGTGCGATATTCGAGCGCGCCGAGAAGACCGCCATCGACTTCAGCTCGACACCGTCGCCGGGGCTGCTGCTGCGGGCCCGGCACGCGCTGTTCGACCGGCTGGTCTACGGCAAGCTGCGGGCCGCGCTCGGCGGGCAGTGCACGCGGGCCATCTCCGGCGGCGCCCCGCTCGGCGAGCGCCTCGCCCACTTCTACCGCGGGATCGGCGTGACGATCTACGAGGGATACGGACTGACCGAGACCTCGCCGGCGACAAACGCCAACCGTGACAACGGCGTGCGGATCGGCACCGTGGGGCGGCCGCTGCCCGGGGTCACGATCAGGATCGACGACGACGGCGAGATCCTGGTGCAGGGCGACATCGTCTTCAAGGGTTATTGGAACAACCCCGACGCGACGGCCGAGGCGATCGACGCGGACGGGTGGTTCCACACCGGCGACCTCGGTGAGCTCGACGACGACGGCTTCCTGCGGATCACCGGCCGCAAGAAGGAGATCATCGTCACCGCCGGCGGCAAGAACGTGGCCCCGGCCGTGCTCGAGGACCGGGTGCGGGCCCACGCGCTCGTCAGCCAGTGCATGGTCGTCGGCGACCGGCAGCCGTTCATCGCCGCGCTGATCACCATCGACCCGGACGCCCTGCCGGCCTGGAAGCGCGACAACGGCAAGCCCGAGGACGCCTCCATGGAGAGCCTGGCCGGCGACGAGCAGCTGCGCGCGGAGATCCAGAAGGCGATCGACGAGGCCAACCAGGCCGTGTCGAAGGCCGAGGCCATCAAGGTCTTCCGGATTCTGCCCCGCGACTTCACGGAGGCGACCGGAGAGCTCACTCCGTCGTTGAAGGTGAAGCGGAACGTCGTCATGAAGGAGTACGCCGACGACATCGCCGCCATTTACGAACGCTGACCCGCGCCGGTCCGTCAGGGCCTTAGGAAGCCGCTCGAAGGGATCGCAGTTGACGGACCTGCCCGCCACCCGCACCGCCACCGCCGGCCGGGCCGCCGCCGATCGGGCCGCTGACCGGGCCGCCGCCGGCCCCGCCGAGCGCACCGCCTCCGCGGCCCAGGCGCAGCGGGCGATCGTGATCGTGCGGGCGCTGCTGCTGGTGCTCGTCGCCGTCCGGCTCCTGGCCGACGGCGTGCGCCCGGCCGAGCTGCTCTGGCTGGCACTCCTGCTGGCCGCGGCCGTGATCGCCACCGTGGCACCGGAGTCGCACGAAGTGGCCCGGCTCGGGCGCACGGCCGAGGTGCTCATCACCGCGTTCGCCGCGTCGACGCTCAACCTCGACGCCGCGGCGCTGCTGGTGTATCTGCCGGTGCCGATCGTCGCCGCCGCGCTCTCCGAGGGCCGGCGGATGGCCGGGGCCTACCTGGTCGCGGCGGCCACGCTGCTGACGGTCGGCGGGGCGGTCGAGGGGCGGCTCGACGAGCGGGAATACCTGGTCGCGGCCGGACAGGGGCTGCTCATCTCCGGCGCCTCGGCCTACCTGGTCACGATCTTGCAGCGGGTGCTGCTGGCCCGGCGCCCGGCCGAGGAGACGCCCCAGCCCTACGCTGAGGCGACCCGCCTGCTGACCCAGCTGCGCAGCGTCGCCCGGCAGCTGCCCGGGGCCACGCTCGACCCCGGCGGCCTGGCCGAGCACCTGCTCGAAGAGGTCCGCGCGATGGTCCCGTCGGTGCGGGGCGCCGTGCTCTCCGGCAGCGGCGGCGGCCGGCTGGTCGTGCTGGCCCAGGCCGGCGTCGAGCGGCTCGACTGGGAGACGGCGCTCGACACCGAGAGCGCCGTCGCCGACGCCTGGGCCACGCAGCAGCCGGTCGTCTCGGGCCGCTCGCAGGCCCGCTCGGTGGCCCGCGGGCAGAGCATCTCGTCGATGGCGGTCCCGCTCATCGCCGGGGTGCGCACCGTCGGGCTGATCGTGCTGGAGAGCGACACTCCGGGCGCGTTCCCGCCCGCGCTCGTCGCCCGGGTCCAGTCGGTGACCGGGGCCGCCGCCCTGCGGCTGGAGGCGGCGCTGCTCTTCGACGAGGTCCGCTCGCTGGCCACCACCGAGGAGCGGCAGCGGCTGGCCCGCGAGATCCACGACGGGGTCGCGCAGGAGCTGGTCATGGTCGGCTATGGCATCGACAACGCGGTCGCCGCGCTGCCGAACGCCGAGGCCGCCGAGGAGGAGCTGCGGGTGCTGCGGGCCGAGGTCACGCGGGTGATCACGGAGCTGCGGCTGTCGCTGTTCGAGCTGCGCAGCGAGGTCGACCGCTACGGCGGCCTCACCGCGGCGATCTCCGACTACGCACGGACCGTCGGCGCATCGGCCGGCCTGCGGGTGCACCTCTCACTCGACGAGAGCACCGCCCGCCTGCCCGCCGCGGTCGAGGCAGAACTGCTGCGCATTGCCCAGGAAGCCATCACGAACGCGCGGAAACACGCCGGCGCGGAAAATCTCTGGGTAACGTGCGCGGTCGATCCACCGTTCGCACAGGTAGAAATCTCCGACGATGGCAGCGGCATCGGTGAGAACCGCCCGGACGGGCACTATGGTCTTGCGATCATGGCCGAGAGGGCGGAACGTATCCGGGGCCGGTTGGAGATCACGCCACGCGTGCCGAATGGAACCACAGTGGCGGTTGTGCTCGGAACCGCACCGCGTGCGCGGTAGCGTGAAGCACCCAGAGGGAGAGAGCACCGGGAATGTCTACTACCGCGAACCCGACGACGCGCACCAAAGTGCTGCTCGTCGACGACCACGATCTGATTCGCCGCGGGCTGCGGCACGCATTCGAGCGTGACCGCCAGTTCGAGGTGGTCGGCGAGGCCGCGACGGCCGCTGAGGCGATCCGCCAGGCCGGCGCCCTGCAGCCCGACGTTGTGATCATGGACCTCCGCCTGCCCGACGGCAGCGGCCTGGAGGCCACCCGCGCCCTGCGCAAGACGAGCAACAGCATGGGCATCGTCGTGCTGACCATGTACGCCGGCGACGACCAGCTCTTCGGCGCCCTCGAGGCCGGGGCCTCGGCGTTCGTGCCCAAGACCGCTCCGGCCGACGAGGTAGTGGCCGCGGCCCGGCACGCCGCCTCCGCCCCCAGCGCCTTCACCGCGGCCGACCTGGCCGAGGCCATGAAGCGCCGGCTGGCCCCGAGCGGCCCGCAGCTCTCGCCACGCGAGGGCCAGGTCCTGCGCCTGCTCGCCGACGGCATGAGCGTGGCCGGCATCGCCAAGCAGCTGTTCGTCTCGGAGTCCACCGCGAAGACGCACATCTCGAAGCTCTACGAGAAGCTCGGCGCCGCCAACCGCGCCCAGGCCCTCATGACCGCACTGCGCCTCGGCCTGCTCGAAGCCCCCGACGCCCCCAGCTTCTAGGCCCGACCGGCCGAAGGCCACGGCCCTCACTGCGCTCCGCCCACGCCACGCCACTGCGGCGTATCCCCGGCGAGCGGAAGACGGTGGGTCCGGGCTCGGTGCCTGTCGCCGCTGCGGCAACGCTCCCACCCCACCCCCGGAATAGCGTGTACGGCCGGCTCCCCGTTACCCCCGGGCAGCCGGCCGCGCCATTTCCGACCGCCCGCGCCATCTCCAGCCACCCGCGCCATCCCCAGCCGCCAGCGCCGTTGCCGGCCGCCTGCGCCATCGCCAGCCGCCCGCGCGGCTTCCGGCCGCCCGCGCCGTTGCCGGCTGCCCGCGCCATCTCCGGCCGCCTGCGTCGACTGCGGCCGACTCCCTGGACACCGCGCAGCATCGCCAGGGTTCCGCCGCTGATGCGCTGTCGGGCCCCTGCCGACGCACCGGGGGCTTGGTGGGCGGACGCCGACGGCGCCTCCGGCCGCGGGAGTCCGCCAGCGCCGACGAGCACCGCGCACGAGCTTGACGGACGCCGACCGGCGAGTCCGGCTGCAGCCGACTCCCTGGACACCGCGCAGCATCGCCAGGGTTCCGCCGCTGATGCGCTGCTGAGCCCCTGCCGCCGGATCGGGGACTTGGTGGGCGGACGCCGACGGCGACTCCGGCCACGCGAGTCCGCCAGCGCCGACGAGCACCGCGCACGAGCTTGACGGACGCCGACAGTGACCCCGCCCTCGCGGGTCCGCCAGCACCGACGAGCACCGCGCACGAGCTTGACGGACGCCGACAGTGACCCCGCCCTCGCGGGTCCGCCAGCACAGACGAGTACCGCGGGCGGGGTGGACGAGCAGGAGTTTTGCTGGCCGTTTCGACGGTATGTGCCGCGCCGGGGTGGTGCTCGACGAAGACGGGCCGGTAGCTGGCGCTGTCGAGGCGGATTTCGCGGCGGCGGCGGAAACGCGCGTTCGCCCCGGCTCGACGTTGATCGGGCCATTGGGCACGTCAATTCTGGAGTGGATTCGCCGCGTTGGCGGCTTCGGGCCTATGGCGGCGGCGCGGGCGGGGGCGGAAATCGCGGCGATGGGTGCCGGCGCGTTAGGGCGTGGAGTGGGCTGTGATATTCGCGGAATGGGTGGGATTTGCTCGTCATTGCCGTCCACCGATCGGCTAATTCTTCTCCAGCAGCGCGTGAAGGCGGTCGGCCTGGTTTTCCCAGCGCCACTCGGATTCGACCCAGGCCCGGCCGGCGGCGCCCATTCGGGTGGCGAGTTCGCGGTCCTGCAGCAGGGTGATGAGGCGGTCGGCCACGGCTTGTACGTCGCGGCCCGGGACCACGAAGCCCGTTTCGCCCTCGCGGACGGCGTTGGGGGCCCCGCCGGAGTCGCCGGCCAGGACGGGGAGGCCCGTGGCTGACGCCTCCAGGTACACGATGCCCAGGCCCTCGACGTCCAGGCCGCCGCGGCGGGTGCGGCAGGGCATGGCGAAGACGTCTCCGGCCGCGTAGTGCGCGGGCAGCTCGGACCAGTCGACCGGCCCGGTGAAGATCACGTGGTCGGTCACGCCGTGGTCGCGGGCCAGGCGCTCCAGGGCCGGGCGGTACGGGCCGCCGCTGACCACCAGGAGTGCGGCGTCCGGCACCGCCTTGCGCACGGCCGGCAAGGACCGGATCAGCACGTCCTGGCCCTTGCGGGGCACGAGCCGGGAGACGCAGACGATGACCGGACGGGCTTCCAGGCGGTACCGCTGCCGGATCTGTGCCCCTGAGACCTTCGGCGAGTAGGCATCCACGTCGACCCCCGGCGCGAGCTGCTCGAGCCGGGTCAGCTCACCGATGGCGCGGGCGAGCCGGACCCGGAAGTACTCCCCCAGGTAGGTCACGACGTCGGTCCCGCGCGCGATCCGCCGCAGCAGCGTGCGCGCCCCGGGCAGCGCGGCCCAGCCGGCCTCGTGGCCGTGGGTGATCGCCACCGCGCGCTCGATGCCGGCCCGCCGGCGCAGCCCGTCCGCGAGCAGGCCGAGGGGTGCGGCCGCCCCGAACCAGACCCGGTCGCAGCCGCGCGCCCGCGCGATCTCGGCCGCCCGGCGGGCCACCTTCGGGGTGGGCAGCAGCATGCCGGTGTCCTCGCGCACGACCTCGAACGGCTGCTCGGCGTCGAACTTCGCGGCGCCGGCGAAGGTGGAGCAGTACACGACGACATCGCTCTGCCGTAGGGCGAGATTGTGGACGAACTGCTGGATCCCTCCGGGGCGGGGCGGGAAGTCGTTGGTGATCAGCAGGGAGGTCGCCACTCGCCGACTGTAGCCAGGGGATGAGTGGGGGTACCTAGCGGGAATGGGTACGGGGGCTCAGGCCCCGGGCGGTCGCGGGCGGCAGATTCATCACCATGCCGCGGCGACGTGACGTTGTCTATCGATGGGTGACCCGGGGGCTGGCGGTCGCGCTGGTGCCCGTCGCCTGGTTCCGGGTGTCGCGCGGGGCCCGCCACGCGGCCTGTCAGTGGGCGTTGGCGCTGCGGTTCCCGGCCGAGGACCTGGCCGGGCTGACGGGGGCGACGCGGGCCGCGTTCGAGGCGGCCCGCGCCGAGGCGCTGTGGCGGCACGGGGAGCTGATCGGGCTCACGTCCGGCTACCGCCACCCGCTGGAGCAGGCCCGCCTGTTCGCCGCCGCGGTCGCCGACGACGGCTCGGTGGCGGCCGCCTGCCGCCGGGTCCTGCCCCCGCACGCCTCCCGGCACGTGGCCGGCACCGCGCTGGACGTGCGGCCGCGTGAGGGCGCCGCGTGGCTGGAGCGCCACGGTGGCCGGCACGGGCTGTACCGAACGTATGACAACGAGTGGTGGCATTTCGAGTACCGGCCGGACGGCTGCCCCGTCCGACTGCCCCACCCCGGGCTGGCGGCGCCGGCGGCACACGCATACGTGATCGATCGGTGATGATGTCCGCAATGGAATCTCCGAAGACCCCACCGGGCAGCCGGACCGCGGTGCTGCTCGGCGGCCTGAGCGCCCCACTGTTGATCATGGCGACGGCCGGCCGGTTCTACCCGCCGGAGATCAACCCCGCCCCGACGCTGAACCTGTACGTGGCCGTCTCGCCGGCCGACGCCGGGCAGGCCGTGTACTTCCTGGCGCCGATCGTCGCCATCGTGGCCGGCCTGCTCCTGCTGCGCCGATGGCCGCTGCTGCTCGTCGTGGCCGGGCTGCTCGCGCTGCCCAACCTGCTCCAGACCGTATGGTCGCCGCCCGCGCTGATCCAGGCGCTGACCTGGGCCGCCCAGCCGCTGGCCTTCATCGCGCTCCTGGCCGCCGCCCAGTCGATGCTGCGCCGCGGCGCCGCCGGCTGGGGCACCCTGCTCGCCGCCCTCGGCGTCGGCGCCGCACCGCTGGGGATGGCGCTGCCCGGCTTCTGGTGGCCGTCGACCGAGGGAATCGCGACGGCACAGCGGGCGCTGGTGCTGGTGCCGCTCGCGTTCGCCGCCGCGGCCGCCGTCCTGCTGCGCGGGCGCGACCCGGAGGCGGCCGGCGAGACCGGCTGGGCCCGAACCCGCCTGATCCTGGCCGGCGGTCTGGCGCTCACGCTGAGCTTCCCGCTGGGCTCGATAAGCCCGGAGCGCCTGGGCGCCATGCTCGACGTCTCGTCGGCGACGATCGTCCGCAACGCCTACCTGGTCTACGTGATCGCCGGGGCGATCACGCTCGTCGTCGTGACCGCGCTTGCCGCGATGGCCGGCCCGTGGTCGCTGGGCGGCGCCCTGACCGTCGCGACCGCCATGGTCGCCATGGTCGCGCCGGTGCTCCTGGCACTGCACGCGCTGGAGCCCAGCGGCGCCGCGCTGCCGGCGATCGCCGCCGGTGTGGCGATCGGGGCGGCACTGGCCCGGAGCCGCCGCCGCTTCCCGCTGACGGTGGGCATGGCGGTGGCCGCGGCCATCGTCCTGTTCATCACCTACGCCGGCACGTCGGGCAACCCGGACCGCCTGATCCAGCTGCGCAGTGTCGTCCCGGCCGTCCTGATCGCCGTGGCGGTCATCGGGGCCGTCACGGCGACGGCGGGTACCGTCGCCTCGGCTCTTGCGCCGACCGGCGCCGTGCCGGCCACCCTCGGCCCGCTGGCGGTCGTGCTGGCTCTCGGCGGCCGCTGGGTGGTGGTGGCCACCACGTATCGGAAGTCGGAGGTGCAGGACCTGCGGCCGGCGCTGAGCTCGGGCTACTACGAGTCGATCGACCACCTGCCGACCTCCGGCATCCTGCTGCTCATCGCGGCGGCGGCCGTCGGCGGCCTGGGCTTCGCCCACCAGTGGGCCACCCGCCGGGCCGACCGCCGGCGCGCCGAGCAGATCCGCGAGGAGGCGGCCGAGGCCGAGCGCAACCGCCTGGCCCGCCCCATCCACGACGGCGTCCTGCAGGTCCTGTCCCTGATGCAGCGGCACGGCCAGGAGATGGGCGGCGCCGGGGCCCGGCTGGCCACGCTGGCCGGCGAGCAGGAGCGGGCCCTGCGCAACCTGCTGTCCGGCGGCCCCCCGACAGCCGTCTCGGCCGACGCGGACCTCCGCGCGGCGCTGATGGCGTTCACCTCGCCGAAGGTGGAGGTGGCCGCGCCGGCCGGCCGGGTGCTCCTGCCCGCGGCCGCCACCGCCGAGCTCACCGCCGCCGTGCAGGCCGCGCTGGACAACGTCGGGCGCCATGCCGGCCCCGACGCCCACACCTGGGTGCTCCTCGAGGACGAGGGCGACGGTGTGCGGGTCACGGTGCGCGACAACGGGCGCGGCTTCGAGCCGGACCGGCTGCCGGAGGCCGCCGCAGCGGGCCGCCTGGGTGTGGCCCAGTCGATGCGGGGCCGGATCGACGACCTGGGCGGCCAGACCTCGATCCACAGCCGCCCGGGGCGGGGCACCGAGGTGGAGTTCTACGTGCCGAGGACCGGCGGCCGGCCGTAGACGGCCTGGTAGCTGACCGAAGCGACAGCGGTCGGGAAAACCCCAACGACGGGCGACTTCGGCGACGGTACTGGTCGTGGCCCCAAGGCCGCGATGAGCGTGCTCGAGACGCACCCGGTGCAGGTACGCGGTCGGCGTGGTGCCGAGGTGCCGGCGGAAGGCATGCTGCACGGTGCGGATGGTGACGGACGTGGCGCCGCGATGTCGGCGACGGCGATGTCACGGTGGGCGTTGTCGTCGCTGTACGCGACCGCGCGGCGCAGCGTGGCCGGGTGCGCGTCGCGGCGATCCTCGATGATCGGCTCGCGTAGGGCGTCGTTGGGGAAGACGCTGAGCGCGGCGGCCACCAGCCGAGCCGTGGTGCCGGCGAGCGGCGGCGGTCATCCGCAGCACGACGTTGTCACACGGCATCTCGAACGGCCGCCCGGCCGGAATCAGCACCACGTCCCTCGGCTGGAACGAAGGCTTCCGAGCTCCCATCCGCACCCTGTAGTGCCCCAGCAGGATCACCGCCGCCATGACCGCCCGGACGGGGTCGGCCCGGACGGGGTCGGCCCGGACGGGGTCGGCCCGGACGGGGTCGGCCGGGACGGGGTCGGCCGGTCCGGGCCGGCCCGGACCGCGAGCGCGGCCCGGTGCGTGAGGACGTCAACCGCAAGCTCCCCAGCGGCCGCGAGCCCCGACCTGGTCCGATACGGCCCAACCGGCCGCCGCCCCGCAACCGATGCTGGCTGGAGCTGCGCCGAAGAAACTCGTGCGCCACCTCGAAGTCAGCGGTGTCGAGCCTGGTCCGCACGCGGACAGAGCACGGGGCTCGGGACGCAGGAGCGCGTGCGGAAGGGCGCAGGCGAAAGCAGGCGCGGGGATGTGACGCGGCAGAAGTGGGCGTGGACGGAACGCAGGAGCCCACGCGCGCGGGCGCGGACCGGGCGGAGCGTGGGCGCGGCAGCGGGCGTGGAGCATGGGCGCGGAGCGTGGGCGCGGGCGCGGGCGCGGGCGCGGGCGTGGGCGCGGGCGCGGGCGCGGAGCGTGGGCGCGGGCGCGGGCGCGGGCGCGGAGCGTGGGCGCGGGCGCGGACATGACCGCGGACGGAGCGCGGTGCTCGGGACGGAGAACGCGCACGAGCGTGGCGCGGGACCGCGGGCGCAGGACGCGGACGGGGCTCACGGCACGGGAGCGCGGCGCGGAGTACGAGGGAGGCCGCGGACGCACTGTGCCGGATGGGTGCAGCGGAAGCGGGGCGGACGAGGCAAGGAAACGGGCGCAGGCACATGACCCGGCGAAGTACGGGAGCAGACGGGGTTGCGGGGGATGCCGGAGCGCGCGGGCGAGGCGCGGGGTGGGCGCAGACGGAAGCGGGGCGGACGGAAGCACGGACACGCGCGCGGGCACCGGCACGGGCGAAGAGCGAGAGCCGAAGTGCCGGGACGCGGAAGCGCGCGGGCGGAGCGCAGGAGCACGCGGACGGAGCCCGCGCCGAGAGAGCGCCGGGTGCGGAGATCCCCAGGGCAGAGGCGCACGAGCGCGGGACTACGGAGGGCCTGAGTGCCTGCGTGTTGCGCGTTGGGTGAGAGGCCGGTGATGGGCTGGGGCTTTAGGGGTGGGATCGGGACCAGGCTCTTGAGGCGGCCATGCGTTCGACGGCTGTGGGGTGGGTGCCGAAGAGGAATTGTTCCAGGGGGTTGGGGTCGGGGTCGCCCAGGTTGACCAGGGCTAGGCGGCCCTGCATGGCTTCGAAGTCGGCTGGGTCGGCGGTCAGGGTCAGGGCGTGGGTGTCGGCTCTTGCCTCGATGCGGCGGGAGATGAAGGCCTGGGCGGGGCCGGCTACGAGGCTGGCGGCGGTGGCTATGGCCAGGAGCAGGGCCAGGGCCCTTGGTTCGGCTATCGAGTCGACGCGGGCCAGGCGGAGCAGGGCGGTCCAGGAGCCCAGCAGGTACAGGGCGCACACCGCGGCCGCGGCGCCCAGGGCGCCCAGCAAGGTGCCCGTGAGGACGTCACCGGCCTTGGCGTGGCCGAGTTCGTGGGCCACGACCGACTCGACCTCGGCGGGTGGGGCCTTGTCGAGCAGGGTGTCGTAGACGACGATGCGGCGGGTCGGGCCGAGGCCGGAGACGTACGCGTTCACCGCCCGCGTGCGCCGGGAGGCGTCGGCGACCAGGACGTCGCGGACGGGTACGCCGTCGCGGGCGGCGAGGGCCATCAGGTTGGCGCGCAGTTCGCCTTCCGGCATTGGGGTGAACTTGTTGAAGACCGGCTCCACCAGCAGCGGGAAGACGAACGTGAGCAGCACGGTCAGCGCGGCGGCGCCGGCGGCTCCCCACGCCCACCACCACGCCGGGGCGAAGTGGGTGATCGTGTAGAACGCGACAAGGACTATCGCGCCGATGACCGCGCCCACCGCGTAGCCCTTGAGCAGGTCGATCGTCCAGTCGCCCCAGCCCTGGGTGGAGAGGCCGTAGCGGCGCAGGATCGACTGGCGCCACGCCGACAGCGGCAGGGCCACCACCTCGCCGATCAGCGTGACAAGCAGGCCCCCCAGCAGCGCCCGGGCCAGCCAGTGGCCGCCGAACGGGCGGCCGGCCTGCTCCACCAGCCAGGAGCCGGCCGGGGTCAGGCCCAGCAGGAGGGCGACGACGAGGCCCAGGACGATGGAGAGGTACATGCCGGGGCGCAGCGCCCCGTGGAACGCCCGGCCCTGCGCGACCGCGTCCTTGGGCAGCGTCTCGAGCGCGGCCAGCTGGTCGGCGCGGGGCGCGGGGGCCGCCGCCCACGGCACCCGCAGCAGGGCGACGACCGCAGCCGCGATGATCAGCACGACGAGCGTGATCGTGGCCCAGAGACGAGGCGTCATCGCGTCAGCCTATGCGGCGCGGCCGTTGCGGCGGCGGGGCGTGGGGATGGGGGTCACGGGAATGGTCTCGAAGTGGGTCGGCTCCAGCACGGTGACCTCGAACCCGGCGAGCTCGAACACCTCGATGGCGTTGACCTCCTCGGGGCCGAGCTGGTGAAACGCCTGCGGGGTGTCGAGCAGCAGGGTCACCACGCAACTGCTGCAGGACTTGCCCCGCACCGTGCAGCTTTCGCAGTCGACGAGCATCGCTCCTCCAATTACCGACGTTCCGCCGCGGCCGGCTTGCGCCGACTTTGGCGTATCGGTGAACCCGATAGCACGAACGGTAGCGGTGGGGTACGACAAAAAATGCAAATGCCCTGGTCAGGACCTTGATAGTCGGCGCAGGAGCGTGTCGGAGGCGAGCGGGTAGGCACCGTGGCGGCGCACGCCGTCGATCACCTCTTTGTCGGACGAGATCACGATGATCGGGCGGCCGGCGGGCTCGGCCCTCACCAGGCGGCGGATCAGCTCGTCGGCGGTCTCCCCCTTGCGGGAGAAGAGCACGCGGACGCCCCGCGGCGCCGGCGGCAGGCCGTGGACCCGCTCGGCACCGTCGAACACCACCGTGACCTCCGCGCGGGTCTGCGCGGCGAGGCCGCCGGCACCGGCTATCAACCGGTTGCGCTGCTGCTCCAGAGAGATCTCCGCATAGCCCTTTTTGGTGACGTTGTACCCGTCCACGATCATGTGCGCCTTGGGCAGACTGAGGAGCTGGTCAAGGCGGGCCGGGTCATCGGCGTCGAGGGCGCGGGCGGCCGCGGTGAGGCCCTCGGGGCGGTCGGCGGACGTCTCGGCGACGAAGTCGGCCGGCAGCTTGTCGGTCGGGTCCAGGGCCAGCTCGCGGCGCAGCCCGACCGCGGCCTGGCCGATCGTCTCCAGCAGCAGCCACAGCCGGGCGTCGTCGACCGCGCGCGCGTCCTTGGCGCTCTGCCGCTGGGCGCCCGCCGCGGTCTCGGCCTCGGCCAGGCGAGCCCGGAGGCGGCGCAGCTCGGCGTCGTGGTCGGCGTTGACCTTGGCCGCCCGGCCCTTCTCGGCCGCGAGCATGTCGGTGGCCTTGCGCTCCTTGGCCTGCGACTCGCGCAACGCCTTGCCCAGCGTGCGGACCTCGTCGCGCAGGCCGCCGGTCTCCTCGCGGAGGCGGGCGAGCTCGTCGCGCAGCTTGTCGGCCTCGACCTTGGCCACGGCGCGGTCGTGCTCGGCGCGGGCCAGGCGCTGCTCGACGTCGCGGATGCGCTCGGACGCGACGGCGCCCTCGGCCTCGGCGCGGACGGTCTCGGTGGCGTCGGCGACGAGGGTGCGCCAGCCGTCCGGCCGGGCCAGGTACGCGAGTGCCGCCACCTCCACCGGGTCCGCCGCCGCCGGGGCCACGCCCTCCAGGACGGCGGCGCCCAGGTCACCGGCGTCGTTGACGACCCGCGTGGCCAGCCGCTGCCGGAGCAGCGGGTCGCCGGAGAGCTGCATCGCGATCACCGAACCGCCCAGGCGGGCCCGGCGGTTCGGCGCGAACTTGGCCACCCGCCGCAGCGGCATCGGCAGCTCGTCGAGCGGCAGGCCGCTTATCGCACCGGCGGCGAGGGCGATCACGCGCTGGCGGACGACCTCGGGCAGCGTGGGCTCCGGCTCCTCGACGCCCTCCGCACCGTCACCATCGCCCTCCGAAGCAAGATCGGCCTCCGAACCGCCGTCGGACGCCGAGTCGTGGCCGGTGTCGCCGCCCGAGAGGCCGGAGAGACCAGACGGGTCGGCGAGGTCAGAAGGGTCGGAGAGGTCAGAAGGCAGGTCACCGTCGGGCGAAACGACGTCAGAGAGCCGGTCGTCCCCGGTGTCCGACGAGCCCGGCGCGGAGGCGGGGCGATCCTGCGCAGGCGTCACCGCGACCTCGGCACCGAGGTCGTCGGGAGCGTCGTACGCAGCCATCACTCCAGTGTCGCATTGTCGACCACATTCGCCCGGGATGGAGTCCAGGACCGCAGCCGCACCCCCAACGGCTAAAAGCTGACATATCATTATTTCACCCGATTGTGTCGACGCACGGGGAGGCGGGGATGGTGGTACCGGTACCCAGCAACGAGGCGGAGCGAGTGGCCTCGCTACACGCAATGGCTGTCCTGGACACGCCGCCGGAGACCGATTTCGACGACATCGTCCGGATCGCGTCCGAGGTCTGCGGCGCTCCTATCTCGCTGGTCTCGCTGATCGACACCGAGCGGCAGTGGTTCAAGGCCAAGATCGGCGACCTGGATGTGGCGGAGACGCCGCGCGAGGTGGCGTTCTGCGCCCACGCGATCATGGGCCGCGACCTGATGGTGGTGCCCGACGCGACGGCGGACGCGCGGTTCGCCGACAACCCGTACGTCACCCAGGACGACGGCATCCGCTTCTACGCGGGCGCGCCGCTGCTTACCGCGGAGGGCGCGGCCCTGGGCACGCTGTGCGTGGTCGACCACAGCCCGCACAAGCTGAACCTCGACCAGATGAAGGGCCTGCGGGCGCTGGCCAAGCAGGTCACGGAGCTGCTCGAACTGCGCCGGCTGGTCGTGAGCGCGGAGCTGGAGACCAAGCCGGAGCCGCGCGCCGTCGACCTGGCCTATCTGACCGAGGCCCGCATCCGGGAGCTGCGCGGCATCGCCGACGCCCGCAATATCGCGATCACGCTCGGGTTCACCGACGCCGCGACGGTACACGCAGATCCCGCCAAGCTGTCCAGAGCCCTCGACTACGTCATTTTCGGGGCGCTCAAGCTGGCACCGGCCGGCGGACGGGTGGCGGTGCGGGTGCTCGGGTCCCCGGTGCCGACGATCGAGATCGGGCACGCGGGCGGCAGCATCAAGCCCGAGTGGCAGGTCGATCTGGAGGGTCGGCGGGCGGCCGACGAGCCGGTGCCGCGGGCCGTCGCCGACATCCTGCGCGCCCACGGCGCCACGGTCACGGACACCTCGGCGATCGTCGGCTCGCCCGACGTGCGCCTTGAGCTGCGGTTTCCGCCTCACTAGAATTTTTTGTCACACCCTGGTCGTAGTGTGCGGCCGTGCCCCACTACCACCAGGAAACGCTCGACGCCCTGTTCGACGACCCGAGGGCCGCCACGCTGTTCTCCACCACGTTCGTCGTGGTCGACCTGGAGACGACCGGCGGGGCCCCGGACGGCGGCGGGATCACGGAGATCGGCGCGGTGAAGGTCCGCGGCGGGGAGATCCTGGGCGAGTTCGGGACGCTCGTCAATCCGGAGGAGCGCGTCCCGGCCTTCATCACGGTGCTCACGGGCATCACCGAGATGATGCTCATGGAGGCACCGACGCTGGAGACGGTCCTGCCGAGCTTCCTGGAGTTCGCGCAGGGTGCGGTGTGGGTCGCGCACAATGCGCCGTACGACACCGGGTTCCTCAAGGCCGCGTGCGCGAAACACGGGTACACCTGGCCGAAGCCGATTGTGTTCGACACCGCGGCGATCGCCCGGCGCGCGATGATCGCCGACGAGGTGCCCAACCACAAGCTGTCGACCCTCGCGCGGCACTTCCGCTCCCCCACGCAGCCGGTGCACCGGGCGCTGGAGGACGCCAAGGCCACAGTGGACGTGCTGCACGGGCTGTTCGCCCGGCTCGGCAGCCTCAAGGTGCAGACCGTCGGCGAGGTGCTCGAGTTCGTCAAGGCCGTCAGCCCGGCTCAGCGGCGCAAGAAGCACCTGGCGGAGGGGCTGCCCGACGGTCCGGGCGTCTACATGTTCCGCGGTCACAAGGACAGGCCCCTCTACATCGGGACAAGCTCCTCCATCGCGACCCGGGTGCGCAGCTACTTCACGGCGGCGGAGAAGCGGGCGCGGATCGACGAGATGCTCAACGCGGCCGAGCGCGTCGAGGCGATCCTGTGCGCACACTCGCTGGAGGCCGAGGTGCGGGAGTTACGGCTGATCGCGGCGCACAAGCCGCCGTACAACCGCCGCTCGAAATATCCGGAGCGCGTCGTGTGGCTCAAGCTCACGTCCGAGGCGTATCCGCGGCTGTCCGTCGTGCGGGAGGTGCAGGCCGACGGCGCGGCATACCTGGGGCCGTTCGGCTCGCGGCGGTTCGCCGAGCTGGCGGCGGCCGGGCTGTATGACGCGCTGCCGCTGCGCCAGTGCACCCACAAGCTGTCCCTGCGCACGCAGACGCCGGCGTGCGCGCTGGCCGAGCTCGGGCGGTGCCCGGCGCCGTGCGAGCACCGCATCTCGCCCGACGATTACGAGGTGCAGGCGGCGGCGCCCTTCCGGACCGCGACGACCGGCGACCCCGGGCCGGTGGTGCAGGGGCTCATGGCGCGGATCGAGGCGCTGGCGGAGGTGGAGCGCTACGAGGACGCGGCAACGATCCGGGGGCGGATGGTCGCGTTCCTGCGCACGGCGATCCGTCAGCAGCGGCTGGCCGGCCTCAGCGCGCTGCCCGAGGTGGTCGCGGCGCGCCCTTCGGCGAGCGGCGGCTGGGAGATCGCGGTGGTGCGGCACGGACGACTCGCCGGGGCCGGCGCTTCACCCCCGAGAGTGCACCCGCAGCCAACGCTGGATGTGGTCTTGGCCACAGCGGAAACGGTCCAGCCGGGGCCCGGGCCGACGCCGCGCGCCACGCCGGAGGAGACCGAGCGCATCCTGGCGTGGCTCGAACGACCCGAAACGAGGCTGGTCAAGGCCGATATAGGCTGGTCATCACCGGTGCACGGCGCGGCGCGCTGGCGGCCGTTCCTCGCCCGCGCGGAGGCCGCGGCGTCGGTTCGAACCGACTTGGACGGGTAGGTACATCGGACGAACGCACATAACCAAATGACCGATCGGATGCCGGGAGGGAAACTAGGCTGGAACCTACCCAAACCCCGGCCCGTTAGAGCCCACGGTGAGGAGGTGCCGCTATGGAGCCCGGTTTGCAGTCCGGCGCGTCTATTGGTGCGGGCTCCTCCCCCGCTCCGGTCCCGAGTGGAGAGTCCCACGAGTCGGGGCCTTCAAACGTCTCGGGTGTACCGCAGTCGAGTGACGCGCCGAACACGCCGCACAGCGAGTACATGGTGGACCCAGCGGCGTCGGACGGCAACCCCACGGAGTTTCCGAATTTCCGGGCCGGGCCGCCAGGGTCGCTCGCAGGGCCTCCGACCAGCGCGGATGCGCGGCAACTGGTAGGCGAGGCGGTCGCGGCGCTCGACGGGCCCGGCGTGTCGCCCGGGCCGCTCACGATCCGGGTCGACAGCCTGGGCATTGGTGGCGGGTTCCGCACCGCCCCGCCCGGCTCCGGCACGAGCGGCAACTCCCCCGGCGGCGCCGCGGACAGCGCAGCGCCCGGGAACGGCAGCGGTGGGGAGCGGGTCCGGGCCGGCGAGATGTTCCTCGGGCCGAAGGGCCTGCCGACCGCGGCGATCGCGGTACCGGAGGCGCCGGTGCGGCGCAGGTACGCGCCACCGGGTCAGGACCACGGGTCCGCCGAGACAGTCACCGGAGACCGCGCGCCCGGCGAGCGCGCGCCGACCGAGCGATCGCCGAACGACCGGGGCGGTGAGAGCACCGACCGGGGGCGGCAACACGAACGTCAGCAGCATGCGGAGTCGCAGCCAGTGCCCGCGGATCGAATGGCAACGGATAGGGCCCGCCGGCCCGACGACGCGCCGGACGACCGCGGGCATCAGCATGACCGGGCACTGAACGACCGCGCCGCCCAGAGCGAGCGCAGCCCCGGCGACCGCGCCCCGAACGAGCACGTCTCGCGCTCCGACCGCGGCACCAATGAGCACGACTCCCGCGCCGCCCGCCCGGACAGCCGCCCCGACCAGGCGGACCTCCACACCGGGCACCCCGGCCAACGCCCCGGCCCCACCGCCGAGCGAGCGAGCACCCAGAGCGAACCCCCCGCCGACGACCGGGTCACCGGGCACAGCTCGAGCCGCGACCACACCGGCTCGAATCGCGACCACACCGGCGAGCGCAGCGACCACACCGGCGGACGCGGTGAACAGGTCGGCGGACGCGGTGAACAGGCGGACGGGCGCAATGAGCAGGGCGGCGGGCACGGTGAACAGACCAGCAAGCGGGCTGAGCAGGCTGGCGGACGCGGTGAGCAGGGCGGCGGACACGGTGAGCAGGTCGGCAGACGTGGTGAGCAGGTCGGTGGGCGTGATGAGCAGGCCGGGGACGACCGACCGGGGCGCGACAGCACCGGCCCGAGCGGCGGTCATGTGAGCAGTGTCCGGGCCGAGCGGGCCGAGAGTCACGGCGCGCCGGCCGTGGCCGTGGACTCGGACCAGCCGCGCAGCGACCGGGACCGCGATCACGCCGGGCGGTCCGCGGACCGGCGCGGTGACGGGCGGGGCAGGCCGGAGTGGCCGGCCAACGACCGGACGATCGAGAGCCGGACCCGGGCCGGTGAGGTGGCCGAGAGCGCCGCGGCCGAGCAGGCCGAGATCGAGAGCGACCTGCCGCCCATCAGTGAGGTGCCGCCCGCCGGTGAGGTGCCGCCGGTCAGCGGTGAGCCGGGCGGGGACGGTGGGAAGCCGCGCAACACGCACTCGGCCGGTGAAGGGCGCAAGCCGTTGCCGCGGGCGGCGCAGCGGTTGCCGCTTGACGATCGATACCTGGCGCCGCGGAAGAAGTTGACGGCGCCGGCGGCTGACGACTCGCCGGAGGTGCCGCCACCGCCGTCGTACTCGGCGCTGGCGGGTGGGGCCGTGCCGGGGGACCCGACGGCGACCTACTCGTCGATCATCGGGTCGCGGCTGCGGGCCATGCTGCCGTGGTCGTCGAGCGGCGACGATCCGATGGCGGTCATCCTGCGGGCCCACCGGCAGATTCATCCGGCGGCCGACACCGTGCTGCTGCGGCGGGCGTACAGCATGGCCGAGCAGATGCACCGCGGCCAGATGCGCAAGAGCGGCGAGGCGTTCATCTCGCACCCGCTGGAGGTCACCGAGATCCTCGCGGACCTCGGGATGGACACGACCACGCTGGTGGCGGCGCTGCTCCACGACACCGTCGAGGACACCGACTACACGCTCGGCGCGCTGGAGCGGGACTTCGGTGCCGAGGTCGCGCTGCTCGTCGACGGCGTGACGAAGTTCGACAAGATGTTCTACGGCGCCGACGCCGAGGCCGAGACGATCCGCAAGATGATCGTCGCCGCCGGGCGGGACGTGCGGGTGCTCGTCATCAAGCTCGCCGACCGGCTGCACAACATGCGGACCATCGACGCGCGATCGGTGAAGAGCCGGGTGCGGATCGCCACGGCCACGCGGGAGGTGCTTATCCCGCTGTGTGAGCGGCTCGGGATCCAGGCGCTGAAGCGGGAGCTCGAGGACTGGGTCCTGCGGGCGGTGTCGCCGAGCGGTTATGCGGTGGTCGACGAATACGTGCGGCAGCGGGTCGGCTGGGACGGGTACCTCGAGAAGGTCATTTCCGCACTGAGCAGCGACCTCAAGAAGTTCAACCTCGACGCGACGGTCTCGCCGCGACCCCGGCACCTGTACTCCATCTGGAAAGACACTGTCGACGGCAACTACGGCGAGCCGCACGACCTGCCGCGCGTCGTGATCGTGGTCGACGGACCCGAGACTGACTGCTACGCGGCGCTCGGCGCGGTCCACGGGAAGTGGCGGCCGGTCCCCGGGCGGTTCAAGGACTTCATCGCGACGCCGAAGAACAACAACTACCGGTCGCTGCACACCACCGTCCAGGGCCCCGACGACCAGTCGCTGGAGGTGCTGATCCGCACCGTCGAGATGCACCAGTCGGCCGAGTACGGCATCGTGGCGAACTTCCGCTATCCGTCCACGGCGGCCCGGTTCGGACCGGCGAGCAAGGCCGAGCAGCTCGACTGGCTGCGGCGCCTGCTCGACTGGGAGGCGGCCGCGTCGGACCCGGCCCAGTTCATCGCCTCGCTGCGCTGCGACCTCGCCGAGGACCAGATCCTGGTGCTGACGGCCGGCGGCGGGCGGCCGGTGCTGCTGCCGTCGGACGCGACCCCGGTCGACCTCGCGTACATCCTCGGCGCCGACGTCGGCAACCGATGTATCGGCGCCCGCGTCAACGGCCGCCTCACCGCCGTCTCGTCCCCCCTTGCCGACGGCGACACTGTCGAGATCATCACCCGGGCCGGCCAGCGCGACGAGTTCGACTTCGACGCCGACGCCCCCGCGCGCGGCCCGTCGCCGGAGTGGCTCGACTTCGTCCGTACGCCGCACGCCCGCCTGCACATCAGCCGCTGGTTCGAGGCGCACGAGGCCCCGGCGATCACCGTCGCCAACAAGGTCCGCCTGGGCCGCCTCGCCATCGGCCTGGCGCTGCGCCAACAGGGCCGCGGCCTGGCCAGCGACCTGCCGCTGGTCCGCCTCGCCCCCCGCCTGGGCTTCCCCGACATCGAGACCCTCCTCGTCGCCGTCGCCGACCACGCCCGCACCGCCGACGAGGTCGTCGCGGAGTTGATAGCCCTGGTCGACCAGCAGCCCCACTGACCGCACACCGCGCCGACCGACCCAGCCCAGCCCCGCGCCAGTTGCAGCATCCACGTGGCCATAATCCAGCGCGGCACTCGCACCCGCAGCCACGCGGAGCCGCGCCGCAGTCACGCGGGCCACTGTCCGGTCACGCGGGCCACGGCCGCGGTCGCGCGCATCACGGCCACCCTCGCGCACAACGCAGCCGTGGCCATACACAACGCGCCCTGTAGTCGGGTGCGGCGCGGCGGAGGTCGTGCGGGGCGGAGCCGGGGTCGTGTGCGGCGGGAAGGGGTTCGGGTCGCGGGCGGCCGGCCGGTGTGGACCATGGCGCGGGGCGGCCGGGGCGTACGCCGTAGCCTTACCGGATGACCGACATGCGTGGGCGCGTGCGTGCGCTGGCGTACCGCACGTTCTACCGGCTTCCCGGGCGGTGGAAGCGGCGGATCGTGCGCACGTTCCAGCCGACGTACACCATCGGAGCCGTCGCGATCGTGCGCGACCCCGGGCTCACGCAGCTGCTGCTGCTGCGGCAGCCGCCCGGCGCCGGGTGGTCGCTGCCCGCCGGGCTCATGGACCGCGGGGAGACGCCGGTGCAGACGGCCTGCCGGGAGCTGCGGGAGGAGACCGGGCTCGAAGTGCCGGTGGAGCGGATGCGGGCCGCCACCCCCAACGCGATCGTGCACACCAGCGGGCAGTGGGTCGACATGGTGTTCGAGACCGAGGTGGAGCCCGGGGAGGAGCTGGTCGTCGACGCGGCCGAGATCCTCGAGGCGGCCTGGCACCGGCTCGACAACCTGCCGCCGATGACGGTTTCGACGTCGCGGCTGCTGGCGCACTACGGGATCGGGCCTTACAAGGAGTACCCGGAGGTCCTCGAAGCATGAGCCCCGACATCTGCGCGGTCGTGCTCGCGGCCGGGGAAGGGCGGCGGCTGCGGCCCCTGACCGAGCACCTGCCGAAGGCGCTGTGCCCCGTCGGCAACGTCGCGCTGCTGGACCGGGCGCTGGAGCGGGTCGAGGCGCTGAAGCTGCCGGTCGCCGTCAACGCCTGCTACCTCGGCAGCCAGATCGTCGAGCACGTCGGTGATCGGGCTCATCTCTCCTTGGAGCCAGGGCCTCCCCTGGGTACCGCGGGCGGCCTCGGACTCCTCCGCAGCTGGATCGACGGCCGGGGCGTGCTGGTGGGCAACGCCGACGCTTTCCTGCAGTCGGACCTGGCGCCGGGGCCGGACATCGCGGGCCTGCTCGACGGGTGGGACGGGCGCGAGGCCCGGCTGCTCGGGGTCCCGGGGCCGCCGAACGAGTTCGGGGAGCACCGGTTCGCCGGGTTCTCGCTGCTGCCGTGGGACATCGTGGCCCGGCTCGAAGCGGAGCCGTCCGATCTGGTGCGGCTCGCGTGGCGGCCGGCCGAGCGGGAGGGGCGGCTGGCGGTCGTCGAGTATCCGGGCACGTATCTCGACACGGGGACGCCGGCCGACTATCTGCGGGCGAACCTCCAGGCGGTACACCAGCGAAATCTCATCGCCGAGGACGCCGTCGTGACCGGGACCGTCGACGGTGGCGTGGTGGGCGCCGCAGCGGTGGTGGCCGGGAGCGTGGTGCGGGGTGTCGTGTGGCCGGGCGGCGTGGTCGCGGCCGGGGAAACGCTCACCGACGCGATCCGGGTCGGCCGGGAGCTGACCGTCGCCGCCCACTAGCATGGCGGGTGTCCACATGCTGGAAGGAGCACCGCAGGTGATCACCGCGATCGTCCTCATCGACTGCGCGACCGACTCGATCCCGGAGGTCGCTGAGAACATCTCCAACCTCGACGGTGTGAGCGAGGTGTACTCCGTCGCCGGCAATGTGGATCTCATCGCCGTGGTGCGGGTGGCGCAATTCGAGGACATCGCCGAAGTGATCGCCAACCGGATCTCGAAGGTGCCCGGGGTCGTGGAGACCGACACGCACATTGCGTTCCGTGCGTACTCCCGCCATGACCTGGAGGAAGCTTTCGCGATCGGACTCCCGGACGCCGATTGATTTCTTTTGTGCGCGCCATTTGCCCGGACCCTTTCGAGGTGCCGCAAATCGCATCGAATGCCCGCGGATAACGGGGTACCCTCGCCGCCATGAGGATCGGCATCGTAGGGGCCACCGGGCAGGTCGGCAGCGTCATGCGCCAAATCCTGGCCGAGCGGTCGTTCCCGGTAGACGAGTTGCGTCTGTTCGCCTCCGCCCGCTCGGCGGGGCGGCCCATCGACTGGCAGGGCAAGCCGGTGACGGTGGAGGACGCGGAGACCGCGGACTACGCCGGCCTGGACATCGTGCTGTTCTCGGCGGGCAAGGCAACGTCGAAGGCGCTGGCCCCGAAGGTCGCCGCGGCCGGTGCCGTCGTGATCGACAACTCGTCCGCCTGGCGGATGGACCCGGACGTGCCGCTCGTCGTCGCCGAGGTCAACCCGCACGCCGCCGCGCAGCGGCCGAAGGGCATCATCGCCAACCCCAACTGCACCACCATGGCCGCGATGCCGGTGCTACGCCCGCTGCACGCCGAGGCCGGGCTGGTCGCCCTGGTCACGGCCACCTACCAGGCGGTGTCGGGCGCGGGCCTGGCCGGCGTGGCCGAGCTCGACGAGCAGGTCCGCAAGGTCGCCGACGGCGCGGCTGCCCTCGCCTTCGACGGCTCGGCGGTGCAGTTCCCGGAGCCGAAGAAGTTCGCCGCCCCGATCGCGTTCAACGTGCTGCCGCTGGCCGGTGGCCTTGTCGACGACGGCTCGTTCGAGACCGACGAGGAGCAGAAGCTCCGCAACGAGAGCCGCAAGATCCTGGAGATCCCGGACCTGAAGGTCTCCGGCACCTGCGTCCGCGTCCCCGTGTACACCGGCCACTCGCTCCAGGTGAACGCCCGCTTCGCCCGCCCGATAAGCGTCGCCCGCGCCACCGAGCTGCTGAACGAGGCCCCCGGCGTGGTCCTCAGCGACATCCCGACCCCGCTGCAGGCGGCCGGCCAGGACCCGTCCTACGTGGGCCGGATCCGCGCCGACGAGACGGTCGAGCACGGCCTGGCGCTGTTCATCGCCAACGACAACCTGCGCAAGGGCGCCGCCCTCAACGCGGTCCAGGTGGCCGAGCTCCTGATCAAGTAGCGGCTCAGCCGAACGGCAGTGCCACATCACACACGAGGTCGCCGGGTGCGGCTGCGTCGATGACGGAGCCGTACCCGTACACCTCCCGCGGCGGCGCGACGGGGGTGTAGCCGTGCTCGCGCACCCAGCGGCGCACGGCGTCGTAGACCGAGAGGATCTGCGGGGGCTCGAAGTGGCCCTTCGTGACCGGGACGTACGCCTCCCGGTGGGCGGGCTCGGGGCGTCCGCCGGCGCCGGGCCCCACCGGCACGCAGACCTCGACCGGGCCGGTGGCGTCCTCGTCGACGTTGCCGTGGAACACCACGAAGTGCGGCCCGCACACTCCGCCCGACTGCTCGGCCAGCGCGGTCAGGCGGGCCGTGGCGTCGCGGACCCAGCCGAGCTCGGCCGCGTCGACGTGCCGGATCTCGCTCAGGACCCACCGCGCGGCCACCGCGCGGACCGCCACCGGCCAGGCCCCGTGCGGCGCGGGCATCTCCGCGGCGAGGTTGCGCACCAGCCGGTCGGCCAGGTCCCGCTGGGCGGCGAGCCGCTGCTCCACCGCGGTCCAGTAGGCGGCGAGGCGCCCGGCCGCGTCGGGACCGGGGGCCGCGACGATCGCCGCGATCTCGCTGAGCGGCATGTCGAGCCGGCGCAGCAGCGCGATCAGCCGGCCGGCGTAGAGCTGGCGCTCCGTGTAGCGGCGGTATCCGGTGGCCGCGGTCTCCGCCGGCCGGAGCAGGCCCATCCGGTCGTAGAGCCGCAGGGCCCGCATCGACAGCCCGGACCGGCGGGCGAACTCGCCGATGGTCAGCAGCGCCGGATCGCCCGCCGTCATGTCGCCGCGGAGCCCGGCCGACCGCGCGTCGCGGTCACGACCGGCCGCTCCGGTCCGTCCCACAAGCGGATCTCCACCGCGCGTCGCCTCCGATCCGGCGGGCCCGCGCCCGCCGGTCCTACAGTGGGGTCTCCACCAGGGTCAGAGTCAAGGCACCGGACTCACAGGTGGCGGCCGAACCAGTCAAGGATGGCGTCGAAGCGCTGCACGCGGTGGGACGGCCGGCCGGTGCGGGACAGCTCGTGGCCCTCCCCCGGGAAGAGCAGGAGCTCGACCGGTGCCGCGTTGCGGCGCTTGAGGGCCACGAACAGGCGGTACGCCTGCTCGACCGGGCAGCGCCAGTCCTGCTCCGAGTGGATGATCAGCATCGGGATGTCGATGCGGTCGGCGTACGTGAGCGGGCTCTGGGCCGCGAAGTCGCCGGTGTAGAGGGAGTCGGCGAAGTACCAGCCGATGTCCGAGGAGCCCGAGAAGCTGTCGATGGCGTTCACGGCCCGCTCGGAGACGGCGGCGCGGAAGCGGTGGCCGTGGTGGGCGGCCAGCCAGGTGGTCATGAAGCCGCCGTGGGAGCCGCCGAGCACGCCGACCCGCGACGCGTCGAGGCCGGGCTCCTTCAGGGCCGCGTCCAGCAGGGCCAGCAGGTCGGTGGCGCTTACCTCGCCCACGTTGCCGCGGATGGGCTCGCCGTGGGCCTCCCCGTAACCGGAGGATCCGCGGGGGTTGCCGTAGACGACCGCGTAGCCGCCGCCCGCGTAGACCTGGGCCTCGTCGAACAGGCGCCAGCCGTACTGCGCGTAGGGCCCGCCGTGGATCATGAGCAGGACCGGGTGCGGGCCTTCGGTGGCGGGGCGCACGATCCAGCCGTGGACCGGGTAGCCGTCGGGCGCCGCGGCGGTGAGCTCAACCTGCTCCAGGGCCGGGAAGTCGCGGCTGAACGCGGTGAGGCGCCGCTCTCCTGCGTAGACCTCGCCCCAGTCGGCGGGGGTGGCCACGGTCGTGACGAGGACGCCGGCGGCCTGGGCGAAGCCGACCACCTGGCGCGGCCCGTCGACCAGGACGGTGGGCGCCGAGCCGTCGAAGGGCACCTGCAGGAGCTGGACGGCGCCGCGCTGTTCGTTCATGAACAGCACGCCATCCGGGTGTACGTCCAGATCGCCGGTCAGCATCGCGAGGTGGAAGTCGGCGGGCGGCAGCAGCGGACGGGCGGGGCCGCCGGCCAGCGGGACCGACCAGAGCGTCTCGTTGCGCAGCACGACGCCGGCCGGAGCGGCCGCGAAGACCACCGCGTCGCCGTCCGGCGTGAACCGCGGCAGCACGGCGGCCAAGGTCCCGTCGGTCAGGGTGCGCCGCTCGCTGCCGTCGGGGCGGATCACGCACACGTCCACGGCGGTGCCGTCGGCGCTGGGCGGCGCGGTGAACGTCAGCCAGGTGCCGTCCGGCGAGTAGCGCGGGTCGCCGTGGTCGTCCGGGCCGTCCGTGACCCGGGCGACGTCGCCGTCGAGCGTCACGGTGAACAGCTGGGCCGGGCGGTCGCGCCGGAAGCCGAGGCCGTCCACGCGGTTGAACAGCTCGGTGAGGCGGCGGGCGGGCTCGGCGTCCGGATCGGTGCCGTAGCGGGACTCGTGCGGCACCCGCGCGGAGAATGCCAGCGCGGAGGAGTCGGGCGCCCAGTCGGGCGCGCCCACGCCGAGTGGCTCGTCGGTCAGCTTCCGCGCTTCTCCTCCGGCCATTGGCAGTACGAACAACTGGGCTTTGGCTTTGGGATCGTCACGGCGCAGGAAGGCCAGCCAGCGGCCGTCGGGCGAGAAGCGCGGCGCACTGTCGTGCCAACCCCTCGTCAGCTGCGTCGGAGGGCGCGAGCCGTCGGTCGGCACCAGCCACAACTGGGCGGTGTAGGCGTCGGTGTCCAGGTCGGGACGGGTGACCGCGACGACTGCGGTGGCGCCGTCAGGGCTCAGGGCCGGCGCGCCGGGTGTGCGCATTTGCGGCAGATCGACAGGTTTCACGCCCTGCACCCTAACGCCCTACGCTGATGACCATGGTGGAGACCGTGGACCGCGGCACCGACACGATAGCGCTGCACAGCTTCCCGGGGCCGGCGGACGCGGGCACGCGGGCGGTGCTGTGGCCGGCCATGGGGGTGCCGGCCCGCTACTACCGGCGCTTCGCGGAGGACCTGAACGCGGCTGGGCTCGACGTGGTCGTGGCCGATCTGCGCGGGACGGGTTCGAGCACGCCCCGGCCGTCGGCGCGGTCGCGGTACGGGCTCGGTGACCTCACCGACGACGTCGGGGCGGTGCTGGCCGCGCTGCCGTCGAAGCGGACAGTCCTGGTCGGCCACTCGCTCGGCGGTCAGGCGTGTGCGCTGCACCTGGGGCGGCAGCCGGACGCGGACGTGCACGGGCTGGTGCTGCTGGCCGTCGGGCTCCCGTACTGGCGCAGCTACCCGGCCGGGCAGCGCTCGAAGGTGCTGCTGCAGACGCAGGCGCTGCACGCGGTGGGGTCGGCGCTGCGGGTGTGGCCGGGGTGGGGGTTCGGCGGGCGGCAGGCGCGGGGGGTCATCCGGGACTGGGCGTACACGGCGCGGACCGGGCGCTACCCGGACCCGCTGGAGCGGGGGCTGGCGCGGGTGACGACGCCGATTCTGGCCGTCGACATGGCCGGGGACCGGTACACCCCGCCGGGGACGGTGTCGACGCTGCTGGCGAAGATGCCGCGGGCGCCCCTGACGCGCGAGGACTACTCGCCCGGCGACCCGATCGACCACTTCCGGTGGGCCAAGCACGGCGCTTCGCTGGCCGAGCGGATCGGCCGGTGGGTGTCCAGCGCATGACGAGGGCCCCGGCGCTGCTCGCACCGGGGCCCTCGCTGTTGCCTTCTGCTCTCGCTGTGGTCTGGCCGGGTGGCCTACCGACCCGTGGTGATTTCCTCGCGGTCTCGATCGTCTCGATCCGACTCGACCTGGCGCGGAGCCGGCTTCGCCGCCGGGGCGGGCTTCTCGATCGGGAAGAAGAAGCCCCGCACCGTGGGAGCCAGGGCGCCCAGGCGGTTCATCTTCTTCGGGACGACCCAGCCGCCGTACTCCAGGCCGTGGTGGCCGTTGCCTTCCGCGTGCCCGTTGCCGTTGCCGTTCGACGCGGCCGGCAGCGGCTGGTGGATCTCGACGAACCGGCCGTCCGGGAGGCGGCGGATGATGCCGGTCTCCACACCGTGGACCAGGACCTCGCGGTCGTGCTGCTGCAGGCCCAGCGCGATGCGGTAGGCCGCGTAGTAGGCCAGCGGCGGGATGACCAGGATGCCGATGCGCCCGGCCCAGGTCATCGCGTTGAGGCTGATGTGGAACTTGTCGGCCAGCACGTCGTTGCCGCCGGAGATCAGCAGCACGATGTAGAACGAGATCGCCATCGCGCCCAGCGCCGTGCGCAGCGGGTTGTCCCGCGGGCGCTCGAGCAGGTTGTGGACGGCCTTGTCCTTGCTGAACCGGGCCTCGATGAACGGATAGAAGATCGGCAGCATCGTCAGGATGCCGGGCAGCACCACTGTCGGCCAGAAGATCGGCGGGAGGGTGTAGCCGTCACCCCAGCCGAACAGGTCGAAGCGGATCTCCCAGGCCGGGAACAGCCGGGTGGAGCCGTCCAGGAACATGACGTACCAGTCGGGCTGGCTCGCCGCCGAGACGACGGCGGCCTTGTAGGGGCCGAACAGCCAGATCGGGTTGATCTGGAAGAGGCCCGCAAGCGCGGCGATCATGGCGAACACGATCATGAAGAAGCCGCCGGCCTTGGCCGCGAAGCCCGGGAACATCCGCACGCCGACCACGTTCTCGTTGGTCCGGCCCGGACCCGGCCACTGCGTGTGCTTCTGCTTCACCAGCAGGCCCATGTGGACGCTGATGAGCGCGAGCAGCGCACCCGGGACGAGCAGCACGTGGACGATGTACAGGCGGTCGAGGATGACCTCACCCGGGAACTCGCCACCGAAGAGCGAGGTCGTCACCCACGTGCCGACGATCGGGATGGAGAGCATGATCGCCGAGGCGATGCGCAGGCCGGTGCCGGACAGCGCGTCGTCGGGCAGCGAGTAGCCGCCGAAGCCCTCGAGGAAGCCCATCCAGAACAGCAGCACGCCGACGATCCAGTTGGCCTCGCGCGGCTTGCGGAACGCGCCGGTGAAGAAGACGCGGAACATGTGCACGACGATCGCGGCCATGAACAGCAGCGCCGCCCAGTGGTGCATCTGCCGCATGAACAGGCCGCCGCGCACGTCGAAGGACAGGTGCAGGGCCGTGTTGTACGCCTGCGACATCTCCACACCGCGCAGCGGCGTGTAGCTGCCGTCGTACACCGTCTCCGCGAGGGACGGGTCGAAGAACAGCGCGAGGAAGATGCCGCTGAGCAGCAGCACGATGAACGAGTAGAGCGCGATCTCACCCAGCAGGAACGACCAGTGGTCGGGGAAGACCTTGTTCAGCAGGCGGCGCAGCGGGGTCGCCGCCTGGAACCGCTCGTCGAGCGCGCTTGCCGAGTTGGCCGGCAGGGCGCGCAGATCGATCTTGCGCCGTTTCATGGCCGCTCCCAGAAGGCCGGTCCGATAGCAACCTTGTAATCGGACTTCGCTACGAAGTATCCCTCATCATCCACCGTAATCGGCAGTTGCGGCAGCGCCCGGCTGGCGGGACCGAAGATCGGCCGCGCGTTGTCGGTGATCTGGAACTGCGACTGGTGGCAGGGGCACAGCAGGCGGTTCGTCTGCTGCTCGTACAGGCTGGCCGGGCAGCCGGCGTGGGTGCAGATCTTCGAGTACGCCACGAAGTTCTGCCACTGCGAGCCCTCGTTCACCGCCTTGGCGTGCTTCAACGTGTCCTGGGCGTCTTGCTCGCGCAGGTGGATGAGCAGCGTCGGCGAGTCGGCGTACTTGTTTGTCGCGCCGTGCGGGATGCCCGGGAAGACGGTGATCTGGCCGCCGACGCTGACGTCGGCCGGGCGGATCGGGGTGCCGTCCTCGTGGGTGAGGCGCACCGGCTTGCCGTCGTTGTGCTTCGGGTCCCAGCCCGTGGTGAAGAAGATGTTCTCGTCACCCTGCTTCGGCGCCTTGATCAGCGAGCCGACCAGGACGGCACCGGCGACCGCGCCCAGCGGGGCGGCGCCGGCCAGGAAGGCCAGGCCGACGAACTTGCGGCGCTTGAGGCCGAGCTCGTCGCCCATGTTCAGGATCGTCGCCGCGGTGAGCTTCTGCTCGGTGCTGTCCGAGTGCCCGTCGTGGCGCTCCTGGATCGAGACCTCCTCGGGGAGGAGCTTCTTCGACCAGGTGATGATGCCCAGGCCCAGGGTCAGCAGGCACAGGCCGAGCGTCGCGCCCAGGACCGGCGTGTAGAACGGGTACCAGTCCTGGTAGGTGGCGTCGCCGTGGCCGTAGTGCCAGGGCCACCAGATGTACGCGACCACGAACGCGGTCCCGAAGAGCCCCGTGAGCAGGAACAGGAAGGACAGCACGCGCTCGACGCGCCGCTCGGCCTTCGTGCCCGGCACCGGGAACCGGGGCGCGTAGTGCACGATCTCGACACCGTCCCGGCGCGCGCCCTCGCGGACGAGGTCGAACCGGGTGAGAGCCGGGTCACTCGCGTCGAACTGCTCCTCCGTCGGAGCGTGGTGCGTCGTGGTCATGACTTCCCTGCAATCCACAGCGTGGCGAACACGAGCGCCGCGATACCGACGAGGAAGATCACGAGCCCCTCCGGCACCGGGCCGTAGCGGCCGATGTTCCAGCCACCGGGGTCGCTCGCTGGGTTCTGGTTCAGGTTCTGGATGTAGGCGATGATCGCGGCCTTGTCGTCCGGGCTCAGCTGGTTGTTGCCGAACACGGGCATGTTCTGCGGGCCGGTCAGCATGGCGCCGTAGATGTCGCGGTTGCTGGAGTGCTGCAGCGTCGGCGCGTACTTGCCCGAGGACAGCGCGCCACCGCCGGTGGAGAACGCGTGGCAGGACGAGCAGTTGACCCGGTACAGCTCACCGCCGTGGGCGAGGACCTTGGGGTCGGCCTGCGCCTTCTTGACGTCCGCGTTGAGGCTGTCGGCGCTCGGCAGGACGGGGCCGCCACCCAGCTCCTGGATGTAGGCGCCGAGGTCCGCCGCCTGCTGCTCGGTGAACTGCGGGTCCTTGCGCTGCGCCTGCGCCTCCTGGCGGGCCAGCGGCATACGGCCGGTGTTGACCTGGAACTCCACCGCCGCCGACCCCACGCCGATCAGGCTCGGGCCGCGGCCCTGCACGCCCTGGGCGTTGGTGCCGTGACAGGTGATGCAGCTGGTCTCGTAGATCTCCTTGCCGCGCTTGGCGGCATCGGAGAGGGCCGGCACGTCTTCGGCCCGGCCGACGCCCGGGGCGTATGCGCTGTAAAGGCCGCCGACAATCGTGAGCGCGGCGATCAGGCGTACGGCCGCCTCGATGCGCCGGCGCAGCTTGCCGCGCGCCGCACGCGCACCGCCCGGCACCAGCCGGGCAAGCGGCCGCTTGCTCTGCTCAGAAGTCATGGCCTCACCTTTGTCGTCATCACCTATGTCGTCTCGGTGGTTGATCGGGGTGGCAGTCGGGGAGCCGTGACGCGGCCCGACTCGACGTGCTTCCTACTCCTGTATTCGCTCCTACCCGGGGAGGTAGATGCTCACTGCAAGAAGTAGATCATTGCGAACAGTGCGATCCAGACCACGTCGACGAAGTGCCAGTAGTACGACACGACGATCGCGGCCGTCGCCTGGGCCGGTGTGAAGCGCCCCATGGTCGTGCGGATCAGGTAGATGATGAATGCGATGAGGCCGCCCGTGACGTGGAGGCCGTGGAAGCCGGTCGTCAGGTAGAACATCGAGCCGTAGCCGTCGCCGTTGATCTTCACGCCCTCGCCGACCAGGTTGCGGTACTCGTTCACCTGGCCGAGCACGAAGACCAGACCCATGATGAAGGTCAGCGCGAACCACCGGCGCAGGCCGTGCACGTCACCGCGCTCGGCGCGGAAGACGCCGATCTGGCAGGTGATGGACGACAGCACGAGGATGATCGTGAATGTCAGGGCGTAGGGGACGTTCAGCACCTCGGTGTGCTTCTCCCAGAGCTCCGGCGCTGCCGCGCGGATGGAGAAGTACATCGCGAAGAGCGCCGCGAAGAACATCAACTCACTGGAGAGCCACACGATCGTCCCGACACTGACCATGTTGGGCCTGGTCAGTGAGTGGATCTGGCTCTTGGCAATCGCTGGGGCCGCAGTCACAGCGTCATTATTGCCCCCGATCATCACCGCGTTTGCGCGGGGTCCTCAAGACACGGACGATTCGTGCGCGGGCATAGTGTGGAGACGTGTTCCAAGCTGCCGAATCAGGCCCTCCGAGCGCCGCGACGATCCTCGGGTCGTTCCACGTCTCGTGGCTGACGCTGGTGCTGCTGGCCGCGGCCGGGCTCTACCTCGCCGGCGTCGCCAAGCTGCACCGCCGCGGCGACCGCTGGCCGATCGCGCGGACCCTGTTGTTCCTGTTCCCGGGACTGGGAGCCATCGCCTCTGTCACGATGAGCGGGGTCGAGGAGTACGACACCACGCTGTTGAGCGTCCACATGGTGCAGCACATGGTGCTCTCCATGATCGCGCCGATCTTCCTGGCGCTCGGCGCTCCGGTGACGCTCGCCCTGCGCACGCTGCCGCCCCGCGGCCGGGCCGCGCTATTGGCGATCGTGCACTCCCGCCCGGCCCGCGTCCTGGCGTTCCCGCTGGTGGCGTACGGCTTCTTCGTAGTGACGCCGTTCGTGCTCTATTTCACGAATCTTTACGAGCTGACGATGCGCCACGAGTGGGTCCACGAGCTCACGCACGCGCACTTCATCGCCGTCGGCTGTCTCTTCTTCTGGCCCCTGGTCGGGCTCGACCCGCTGCCGGGGCGGTGGCCCTACCCGGCCCGCGCGCTGCTGATGTTCCTGTCCACGCCGTTCCACACGGTGCTCGGCCTCACGATCATGCAGAGCAAGACCCTCCTGGGCGGCGACTGGTACCCGTCCCTGCACCTCAGCTGGGCCGACCCCGTCCACGACCAGGTCGTCGCGGGCGGCGTCCTGTGGGCCGGCGGCGAGTTCGTCTCGGTGACGATGCTCGCCGTCCTCGTCGTGCAGTGGATGCGCCAGTCCGACCGCGAGGCCACCCGGATCGATCGCAGGCTCGACCGCGAGGAGCGGCTGCGGCGCGAGGAAGAGGAGTGGTCGGCCCGCACAGGAATCGCTTTAGCCCCGGACGATACGATGCCGGAGGCAGACGCCACACGAGGAGCAGCGCGCACATGAGCGAGCACATTGTCCTGCTGTACAGCGACGACGCCGAGGTCCGCGACCGGATGCGGCTGGCGATCGGCACCCGCCCGGCGGTCGACCTGACCGTCAAGTTCGTCGACGCGTCGACGTATGCGGAGGTCGTCAAGCTCGTCGACGACACCGACATCGACCTGCTGGTCCTCGACGGCGAGGCCACTCCCGGCGGCGGGCTGGGCATCGCCCGGCAGCTCAAGGACGAGATCACCGACGCGCCGCCGGTGGTGCTGGCCATCGCCCGCGCCGCCGACCGCTGGCTGGCCAGCTACGCCAAGGTCGAAGGCACGATCATGTACCCGCTCGACCCCGTCACCACCGGGGAGACCGTCTCCGCCCTGCTCCGCGCATACCCCGCCATCCGCCGGTAGGACCACTCCCCCTGGAGGCCGCCATGGGCGACCGCACCTGGCCGACGCTGCTTTCCGCCCTGCTGCGCAGGGAGGACCTCTCCACCGAGGACATCCGGTGGGCGATGGGTGAAATCTTCTCCGGCACCGCCACGCAGGCCCAGACCGCGGCGTTCCTGGTCGCGCTGCGGGCCAAGGGCGAGACAGCGGCCGAGGTCGCCGGCTGCGCCGAGGTCATGCTGCAGTTCGGCGCGAAGGTGCCGGCCTCCGACGAGCTGCGCAACGCGGCCGTGGACATCGTGGGCACCGGCGGCGACCGGGCCAACACGGTGAACATCTCGACAATGGCCGCGGTCGTCACCGCCGCCGCCGGCGTGCCGGTGGTCAAGCACGGCAACCGGGCCGCGTCGTCCTCGACCGGCGCCGCCGACCTGCTGGAACGCCTCGGCGTGACGATCGACATGGGCCCGGAGGACGTGGCCCGGTGCGCGGCCGAGATCGGCATCGGCTTCTGCTTCGCCGCCCGTTTCCACCCGGCCATGCGCCACGTCGGCGTGCCCCGGCGCGAGATGGGCATCCCGACGGTCTTCAACTTCCTCGGCCCGCTGACCAACCCGGCCCAGCCGACGGCGGCCACGATCGGCTGCTTCGACCCGCGGATGGCGCCGGTGATGGCCGGCGTGATGGCCGAGCGGGGCTACTCGGTCCTGCTGGTGCGCGGCGAGGACGGCCTCGACGAGTTCACCACCGCGGCGCCGACCCGGGTCTGGTTGGTCTCCGGGGGCACCGTCAGCGAGACCCTCTTCGACAGCGTCGACCTGGGCCTGCCCCGCTCCGCCCCCGGCGACCTGCGCGGCGGCGACTCCGAGTACAACGCCGACGTGGCCCGGCGCATGTTCGCCGGCGAGCCGGGCCCGGTGCGCGACGCGGTGCTGCTCAACGCGGCCGCCGCGATCGCCGCGCGGGCCGGCGCTCTGACCGTCGACGGCCTCTCCGGGCAGCTCAAGGCCGGTCTGGACCGCGCCGCCGCGGCGGTGGACGCAGGCGCGGCGACCGACCTCGTCGCGCGCTGGACGGCCTTCAAGCCCGCCGAAATCGCCCCATAACCGGCGGCGCAGCTACCCCGTTGATTGGGGCATGGCCGAACTGCCGCGCAACAACCCCAAGAAGGCAATGCTCTCCGCGGTCATCGCCGGTGCGCTGACGCTCGGCTTCGCCGGCATGATGGCGAAGTCGTGCGCCGCGCCGGTCAAGCAGCAGCAGGAGCCCGCCAACCCGGCCCTGGAGATGGTCGACACGCTGGCCTCGCGGCTGGTGCTGGGCCTGGACACGGACGCAACGCTGCAATACGCGACCCCCTCCGGCACCATCGTGACGGTCTCCCAGTCCGCACCCCGGCGCGCCTACCGCAGCGGCGGCGTGACGTACATCTCGACCCCCGACGGCACGTTCCTGTGCTCGACGGCGGCCGCCCCCTCCCCCGCGCCGGCCAAGGGCCGCAAGCCCGTCACACCGGCCGTGAAGTGCCAGGAAGGACCCGGGGCAGACACGATGTCCCCCACGGAGGCCAAGGCCATCAGCGCGGCGTTCGGGGGCGAGTTCCTGGCCCCCGAGGCGGCGCTGGGCCGGCTGGCCACCATCGCCCAGGGCGACGGGGTCCGGGCCGGCGCCTCCAAGCGCGGCGACGCGCAGTGCGTGTCGGTCACCGCGACAGGCATCCGCACCGAGATGGCCTGCGTGAACCCGGCCGGCCTGCTGGCGTACTTCCAGGGCACCACTGACGCCGGGAAGGCCACTGAGCTGGTGCTGCAGTACACGACGCCGAGCGTCAGCGAAGAAGCATTCCTTCCGCCGTCATCCCCCGCCCCGGCCGCCTCCAAAAAGTGACAGGACACGCTGAGCCAGATCCCCGGTTGTCCTTCACGATGGTGCGACGGTGGCGGTATGGAGTTACGGGAACTGCACTGCGAAGCCTGCGGCCAGGTGCGGGCCTTCGAGAAGCCGGCCTGCGCCGACCACCCGCGCGCGTCCTGCCCCGACTGGGCGTGCACATCCTGCGACGCCGCCATCGTCGTGGCCCCGGTGATCATGCTGATGGACCGCCGCCCCCGCGTCCTGCTGCGCCGCCGGGCCGCCTGAGCCACCGACAGGACTCCCGCCGCGCGCTGAACGGCCGTTCAGCTCCCGGCAATGACCGCTTGGCGCAGGAACCCGCCGCTCGCCACATAGACGCGCAACAATCCCGCCCATGAAGGTTGCCCGCCTCGCCGCTCCCCTGGCCGCGCTGCTCCTCGCACTGGGCATCGCCACCGACGCCCACGCCGCCACGCCCTCGGACAAGCCGGCCGTCATGGCCGCATGGTCCCAGCCCAACTCGACAAGCTTCAACGCCTGGAACGCCGCCCGCCTCAACCAGGGCGCCTGGGCCGCGTACGGCTTCGACTGGACCACCGACTACTGCTCGGACAGCCCGGATCAGCCTCTGGGCTTCGACTTCCGCATCCCGTGCCAGCGCCACGACTTCGGGTATCGCAACTTCAAGGTGATCGGCACGTTCCCGGCCAACAAGAGCCGCATCGACGACTCGTTCTACTTCGACCTGAAGACGAAGTGCGCGACGTACAACGCCTTCGTGCGCCCGGCCTGCACGAGCCTGGCCTGGACGTACTACCAGGCGGTCTCGGCCTTCGGCAGCGTCTCCCTGTCGGACTCGGCCCTGGACAAGGCGGCCGACCTGCTGGCGAAGGGCCAGCGCGCCCAGGCCATGGCGGAGTCGAGCGCCGGCAACTGACCCGCCCCGGCCGGCACCGCTCGACCGCCGGCATGGAGGTGCCCCGGCAATGGCGAGGCCCCCGGGACCAACGGTCCCGGGGGCCTCGTAGCCTGCGTCGAGCTAGTGCTCCGCGCCGCGGCGGGTGCCTGTGTAGTACTCGAACATCAGGCCGCACGTGGCGAAGATGACCGAGAGCAGGCCGACCGCGACAAGCCACCACTGGTCGAACGCCAAGCCGAGGCTGGCGATCATCGCGGACAGCGCCAGCCCGAACGGCCAGTAGCTGCCGGGGCTGAAGAAGCCCAGGTCACCGGCCCCGTCGGCGATTTCCGCGTCGGGGCGGTCCTCCGGGCGCGGCTCCATGCGGCGGGCGATCATCGCCAGGGCGCCGCCGATCATGGTGAGGAGCAGGCCGGACAGGATCAGTGCGACCACGCCGATCCACTCCGTGCCGTGATGGCCGGACTGCTCACGCGGCGCCGCGGTCGTCCACCAGCCGTAGAGGCCGGCCATGGCGAACACGAACAGGGCCAGCACGAAGAAGAGACGGTTCTCAGCCTTCATCGCCGTTCGCCTCTCAGCTCGCCGACCGCTTGGTGCGGTCGGTGTCGAACGGGTGGGTCGTGGTCGCGTAGCCGTTGTTCGGGAAGCCGAGCGACGCCAGCGCCTCCGGGGTGCTCTGACCCGCGGTGCGCTTGTCCAGGTAGGACTGGTACTGCTCCGGCGAGACGACCCGCAGCTCGAAGTTCATCATCGAGTGGTAGGTGCCGCAGAGCTCGGCGCAGCGCCCGACGTAGGCGCCCGCGGCGTTGCTCTTGAGCTTGATCTCGAACCGGTTCTCCACGCCCGGGATGACGTCGCGCTTGAACAGCACGTCCGGCACCCAGAACGAGTGGATGACGTCCCGCGACGTCTCCTTGAACTGGACGCTCTTGCCCGCCGGCAGCACCAGGACCGGGATGTAGTCGTCCGAGCCCACCGTGGTGATGGGCTTGCCGTCCGGGCCCTTGGTGTCGCTGTAGACGAACTGCCAGTTCCACTTCGAGGCGACGACCTCGACGTTGACGTCGGGGTTCTTCGAGAGCCGGTCGACGTCGGTCTGGATGACCGCGGTGTAGAAGAACAACACGGCGATGACCACGAACGGCGCCACCGTGTACAGAATTTCGAACGGCATGTTGTACCGCGTCTGCGGCGGCAGCTCGTCGCCCCGCTTCCGGTAGCGCACGACGCACCAGAAGATCAGGCCCCAGACGAAGACACCGACGGCGAGCGCCGCGACGACCGACCCGATCCACAGGTCGTACATGCGGTCGCTCTGCTCGGTGATGCCCTTGGGCCAGCCGAAGCCGTTGAACGAATCCCCGACGGAGCATCCGGCGAGCAGAGTCGTCGACCCGACGGCCGAGACGGCGAGCCCGACGGCGCGCGCGGGGCTCAAACCTCTTGAGACCACCTGCTCCTGCCTCCTTAGCAGTGCCGTGAAAGCCCTCTGCAGCAGCTTCTCACGACAAGCCTCACCAACGCTGGCGAGCGTACTCGACCATGTGCGGTCCGCCCGGCTTGGGGTGGTCGTGTCCGGGTCGGGATACCGTTGCCCGGGTGGGCGTCTACCTTGACGCGGCGACCGCCGCTCCCCCGCATTCCGTTGTGGGACAAGCAATTCAGGCCGCATTGGCCGACGGCTGGGCCGATCCGGGCCGGCTCTACACCCCGGCCCGCCGGTCCCGGCAGCTGCTGGACGCGGCCCGGGAGACCACGGCCGGGGTACTGGGGGTCCGCCCCGACGAGCTGCACTTCACGGCCGGTGGCGCCGACGCCGTTCGCCGGGCGGTGGAGGGTGTGCGGCTCTCCCGGGGCCGCCGGACGGTCGTGCACAGCGCGGTCGAGCATTCCGCCGTCATCAAAGCGGCCGGCGATGCGGGGGTACCCGTCCCCGTCGACCGCACCGGCCGGGTCGACCTGGATGCGTTGCACAACGCGCTGACCTCGGGCAATTCCGCCGAAGTGGCAGTGGTAGCGGTCCAGAGCGCGAATCATGAGGTGGGGACGGTGCAGCCGGTCGCCGCGGCGGCCCGGCTGTGCGCGGCGGCCGGCGTGCCGCTGCTCGTCGACGCGGCCCAGTCGATCGGCCGGACCGGGCTGCCCGAGGGCTGGTCGCTGCTGACCGGCAGCGCTCGCAAGTGGGGCGGCCCCGCCGGCGTGGGCCTGCTCGCGGTCCGCAAGGGCACGCGCTGGGAGGCGCCCTGGGACGATCCGGCGGCGGACGTGCCGGCGGTGTTCGCGGCCGCGGCGGCGCTGCGGGCGGTGGCCGAAACCGCCCGGGCCGAGGATGAACGTCAACGCGCGCTTGTCGACGAGATCCGCCGCACGGTCGCGGCGACGGTGCCCGACGTCGAGATCGTCGGGGACCCGGACGAGCGGCTCCCCCACATCGTCACCTTCTCCTGCCTGTACGTGGACGGCGAGGTCCTGCTCCAGGCGCTGGACCGGGCCGGCTTCGCGGTCTCGTCGGGCTCGGCGTGCACGTCGGACACCCTGCGCCCCTCGCACGTCCTGGCCGCGATGGGCGTCCTCACCCACGGCAACGTGCGGGTCTCGCTCCATAGTGGAGTCTCGGCGGAGGACGTACGCGCGTTCCTGGCCGTCCTGCCGGGCCTTGTCGCGGACGCGCGGGCGGAGGCCGGGCTGTGACCCTTCTCATCGACGCCCTGGGCAAGCGGTGCCCGCTCCCCGTCATCATGCTGGCCCGGCTCGCCGCCCAGCAGGGCGCCGGGACGGTGATCACCGTGCTGGCGGACGACCCCGCGGCGGCCGTCGACATTCCCGCGTGGTGCCGGATGAAGGGCCATACGTTCGTGGCGACCGAGGGCGATCGCCACACCGTCGAGCTCTAGGCGGCGCGCAGGCGGCGGACCAGCAGGTAGGCCTCGCAGCCCAGGCACAGCCCGAAGAAGCCGTTGAGGAACGCCGCCACCAGGGCGAACGCGGCGAACACGGTGCCGAGGACCGTCGCGCCACCCAGGTAGGCGGCGGCCGCGACAACGGTGAAGACCAGGCCGACAGCCTGGGCGAAGCGGACCGGGGCCGGGTCTTCACGCTCGGCCGGCGGGGCCAGGCGCGGGGCGACCAGATAGCGGTAGACGAGCGCGAACGCGTTCCAGCGCGGGTTGCCGGCCCCGAAGGCGAAGATCACCGCCTGGGCCAGGGCGAGCCAGCCGCTGCCCGTGAGCAGGACGATCACGAAGACGATAGTGGTGAGCACGGCCGCGAACCGGGGGCCGCGGGGATCCAGTCCGGCGGGAGTCGTCATGCGGCCAGGACCTCCGTGACGGTCCGGCGCAGGTCGGCGCGGTCGGGGACGCCGACGGTGCGGCGGGCGATGCGGCCGCCGCGGTCCACGACGAGCAGGGTGGGCAGGCGCCAGATGTCCAGGCCCTTGACCGCGTCCAGGTGCTCATCGGCGTCGACCTCGACGTGCAGTACACCCGAAACGTCTTTGGCGAGGTCGGCGCAGACGGCCCGCACCTGACGGCACGGCGCGCACGTCGCGGAGGTGAAGTGCAGCAGGGTCACCCCGGCGGGCGGCCCGTCGGGCAGCAGGCCGGGCGGCAGATCGCCCCCGGACACGCGGAGGCGACCGTACCGGGCCCGGTGGACCAGGCCGGCGACGGTCGCCGCGGCGAGGACCGCCAGGACCACGTACGTCACGGCGGCAACGATACTCCCAACCCTAGCTAGCCGGTAGGGATAGCCGGGTCACCTTCAAGGCTTCGACAGGCCCACTGCCAGCCCGGAGGCACGAGGTCCGGCTTTCCGGAGCCCGCCGAACGGCCCGCGCGGGGCGGACCCGACCGGCCCGGGTGGCAGTGGCGGGCCGGTCGCGGTCGGCCAGAGCGGCGTCAGGCCGGCAGGTGGTCGCGGATCTCGTCGGCCGCGGCGTCGCCGTAGGTCTCGGCGAGGCGCTTGGTGACCTCGTCGCGCTGGATCGTGTACTCCTGCGGGCCGACGGTCTCCAGGACCAGGGCGGCGATCATCGAGCCGACCTGGGCGGCGCGCTCGAGGCTCAGGCCCCAGGACAGGGCCGCGAAGAAGCCGGAGCGCCAGCCGTCGCCGACGCCTGTGGGATCGACGGTCTGCACGCCGCGGATGGCGGGCACCCGGATCTCGGCGTCGAGGGTGCGGCTGCGGATGACGCAGCCGTCCTTGCCCAGGGTGGTGATCACGAAGCCGACCTTGTCGAGCAGCATCTCGGTGGTCAGGCCGGTCTTGCTCTCGAGGAGCTCCTTCTCGTACTCGTTCGTGAGCAGGTAGGCCGCCCCGTCGACGAGCTTGGCGATCTCCTCGCCCGGCATGATCGCCAGCTGCTGGGAGATGTCCGCGGCGAACGCGATGCCCTCCTGGCGGCACTCCTCCGTGTGGCGGATCATGCCCATCGGGTCGTTCGCACCGATGATGACCAGGTCAAGGCCGCCGACGCGCTCGGCGACCGGGGCGATCTCGATGTTGCGGGCCTCGGACATGGCGCCCGCGTAGAACGAGGCGATCTGGTTCATGTCGTCGTCGGTGGTGCAGACGAACCGGGCGGTGTGCGCGACCTCGCTGACCAGGATCGAGTCGCAGTCGACGCCGTGCCGGGTCAGCCAGCTGCGGTAGTCGGCGAAGTCGGCGCCGACCGCACCCACGAGGATCGGGCGCAGCCCCAGCTGGCCCATGCCGAACGCGATGTTCGCGGCGATCCCGCCCCGGCGGACCGTGAGGTCGTCCACGAGGAACGACAGCGACACCTTGTGCAACTGGTCGGCCAGGAGCTGCTCCGCGAAGCGGCCCGGGAAGTGCATCAGATGGTCGGTCGCGATCGAGCCGGTGACGGCGATCTTCATGGGGGGTCCTCGAAGGTCGGGCGGGCGGTTGAAGAGCCTGGACAGCCTACCTTGGCGCAATTTCTTTGAAAGACGCTGAACGGCCGCCCGGCTGGTGCCCGGCGGCCGTTCAGCGGTGCTCTTTGGCCGGCGCTCATAGTGAAACGCGCGGTGTCATAGTGAAACGCCTGGTGTTCCCGAGACGGCGCGTATTGCGGTGACGCCCGCTGCTGCGGTGAAGCCCGGTGTCCTAGTGGAAGGAGTCGCCGCAGGCGCAGGAGCCCTGGGCGTTGGGGTTGTCGATGGTGAAGCCCTGGGCGTCGATGCGATCGGCGAAGTCGATCGTCGCGCCGGTCAGGTAGGGCACGCTCATGCGGTCGACGACGACCTCGAAGCCGTCGTAGGTGCTGACCTTGTCCCCGTCGAGCGAGCGCTCGTCGAAGAACAGCTGGTAGCGCAGGCCGGAGCAGCCACCCGGCTGCACCGCGACGCGCAGCCGCAGATCGTCCCGGCCTTCCTGCTCGAGCAGGCCCTTCACCTTGATAGCGGCATCCGCGGTGAGGCCGATGCCGGCCGGGTTGTCCGTCTGAACGGGCTCGGCAAGCTGCGAAGCAGTCACGATCAAAGCTCCCTGCGGTGATGTCTACAGTTCCTCAGAGGTCAAACGCCGCGGCCTCCGAGACCATTCCCCACCCATAGTGCCACTACATCTGCTAGCGACTCCACTGCTGCGCCATACGTCGTCCGAGTTCACGCAGTCCGTCGGCCGGCTGCGCCATGGCCTTCGCCACGCTGCCGAAGTGCTCCACCAGCGAATGCGCCTCCGTGACCCCGATGGCCGCCGCCTCGCGGCGCCCGGCGTCGACCCGCCCGGCGACCACCACACATGGCACTCCGAGATCACGTGCGGCGTTTGCCACACCGGCGACGACCTTCCCGCGCAGCGACTGCTCGTCGAACGACCCCTCGCCGGTCACCACCAGGTATGACCGCTCGAGCTCACCGTCGAGCCGGGTCAGCCGCCGCACCAGCCCGATCCCCGACTCGACACGTCCGCCGAGCGCCAGGATCGCCGCCCCGAGCCCTCCGGCCGCCCCGGCCCCGGGCCGTGCGGCGAGCCCGGACGGGCAGCCCGGAATCGTCTCCAGAACCTCCGCGAACCGGGTCAAAGCGGAGTCGAGCAGGAAGACATCCTCCCGGCTGGCGCCCTTCTGCGGCCCGAACACGGCACTGGCCCCGTGCAGCCCCAGCAGCGGGCTGTCGACGTCGGTGGCCGCCACGAGGCGCGCTCCCCGCAGCCGAGGCACGTCCCCCAGCGAGGCGCACGCGGCAAGGGCCGCACCGCCGTAGGGCAGCGCATATCCGGCCGCGTCGAGCGGGGCCGCCCCGAGCGCGGCCAGCAGCCCGGCCCCGCCGTCGTTCGTCGCGCTCCCGCCGAGCCCGATCACGACCTCCCGCGCCCCCGCCTCCACCGCGGCGAGGACGAGCGGCCCGAGCCCGAAGCTCGTGGTGTGTTTCGGATCACGCTCGGACTCGGCGAGCAGATGCAGGCCGCAGGCTTCGGCGCTCTCGACGTACGCGGTCTCGCCGTCGAGCAGCACGTGCCCCTCGACCGGCCGCCCGAGCGGGTCGGAGGTGGCCACCGCGAGCGTCAGGGCCCCGGGCAGCGCGGCCGCGAGCACGGCGGCGAACCCGGGCCCGCCATCGGAGAGCGGCCGCAGCACCAGCTCGTCCGCGGGCCTGCGCTCCCGCCAGCCCTCGGCGAACGCGGAAGCGACGTCCGGGGCGGAGATCGTGCCGGCGAACTTGTCGGGGCACACGAGGACGCGCATCCGGCCATTCTGCCTGCCCGGCTGCGGGAGTGGCCTTCGGGCGGCACACCGATATGTCGGGCGCCTCGCAGCCCGACATATCGGATTTATCGCCTGACCGGGTATCGGCGGGAAATGCCAGGATTCGGAGCGCCCGACATCTCCTGACCGCGGGACGCGGGCCGATCGGCGGTCATCGTGCACGTCACAGTCGTTCGCGTGACGGCGCGTGGGACGATCGTTGTGTGACCTGGGCTGAACCTTCGTCGACCGCTACCGCGCTGCTGCTGTTGGGCCGTGGCACTGACCCCGATACCGAGAAGGGTGTCGAGTGCCCCGGCGACCTGCCCGCCCCGAGCGATCCGGACCTCGTTGAGCGCGCCCGCGCGGCCAAGGCCGCGCTCGGCGACCGCGTCTTCGTGCTGGGGCACCACTACCAGCGGGACGAGGTCATCCAGTTCGCCGACGTGACAGGTGACTCGTTCAAGCTGGCCCGGGAGGCGGCGGCGCGGCCGGACGCCGAGTTCATCGTCTTCTGCGGCGTGCACTTCATGGCCGAGAGCGCCGACATCCTCACCACCGACGCGCAGCGGGTCGTGCTGCCCGACCTGGCCGCCGGGTGCTCGATGGCCGACATGGCGGTGCTGGCGCAGGTCGAGAAGGCGTGGGAGCGATTCGCGTCACTGGGCATCGCCTCCGAGGTGGTGCCGGTCACGTACATGAACTCGTCGGCCGACATCAAGGGGTTCGTCGGGCGCAACGACGGGGTCGTCTGCACCTCGTCCAACGCGGAGACGGCGCTGCGGTGGTCGTTCGAGCAGGGCACCAAGGTGTTCTTCCTGCCGGACCAGCACCTCGGGCGCAACACGGCCGTGCTGAAGATGGGCTTCGAGCTGGCCGACTGCGTGCTCTACGACCCGCACCGGCCGGGCGGCGGGCTGACCGACGAGCAGCTCCGCGGGGCCAAGGTGATCCTGTGGAAGGGCCACTGCTCGGTGCACGGGCGGTTTTCGCTCGACGCGGTCGAGGACGTGCGGGCCCGGGTGCCCGGGGTCAACGTGCTCGTCCACCCGGAGTGCCGCCACGAGGTCGTGACCGCGGCGGACTTCGTGGGGTCGACCGAGTACATCATCCGGGTCATCGATGAGGCCCCGGCCGGCTCGGCGTGGGCCGTCGGCACCGAGCTCAACCTGGTCCGCCGGCTCGCGCTGGCGCACCCGGACAAGCAGATCACGTTCCTGGAGCGCAACGTCTGCTACTGCTCGACGATGAACCGCATCGACCTCCCGCACCTGGTGTGGGCGCTCGAGGAGCTCGTCGCCGGCCGGGTGCCGAACCAGATCACCGTCGACGCCTCGACCGCCCACTACGCGCGGGTGGCGCTCGACCGGATGCTGGCGCTGCCGTAACGCATACCCTGCCATCACCCTCTGTGGTGATCTCTGTCGGAGTCCCGTCTTCGTGCCAGGGCTGACGTGCGGCCGACTTATGCATGCAGTAGATGTGGATATGCTGCGCGGGCGACGCGGTGCGCTTTCCGCGCTCCCGTCACGCTGCGTGCGTCTTTGTTCCGCTGCGTGTCTCTCAGTTCCTGCCTGCAGGAGGGTTTCAGTGACCAACTACGACGCCGGTGACGTCCTCACCGTTCACGGCGGCACGCCGCTCAACGGCGAGCTGCGCGTGCGCGGTGCCAAGAACCTCGTCTCCAAGGCGATGGTCGCCGCGCTGCTCGGTGAGACCCCGAGCCGGCTCTACGACGTCCCGGCGATCCGCGACGTCGAGGTGGTCACCGGCCTGCTCGAGCTGCACGGCGTCAAGGTCACCAACCCGTCGGACGGCGAGTTCGTCTTCGACACCTCCGACGTCGAGTCGGCGAACGTCGACGAGATCAACGTGCACGCCGGCTCCAGCCGCATCCCGATCCTGTTCTGCGGCCCGCTGCTGCACCGCCTCGGCCACGCCTTCATCCCCGACCTCGGCGGCTGCAACATCGGCGGGCGCCCCATCGACTTCCACATCCAGGCCCTGCGGGAGTTCGGCGCCGTCGTCGACAAGTCCGAGAAGGGCATGGACATCACCGCGCCCGACGGGCTCAAGGGGGCCAAGCTCGAGCTGCCGTACCCGTCGGTCGGGGCCACCGAGCAGATCCTGCTCACCGCCGTGCGCGCCGAGGGCGTCACCGAGCTGCGCAACGCGGCCGTCGAGCCGGAGATCATCGACCTCATCTGCGTGCTGCAGAAGATGGGCGCGATCATCAAGGTCCACACGGACCGGGTCATCGAGATCGTGGGTGTGCCCCGCCTCGTCGGCTACAGCCACCGCCCCGTCCCGGACCGGATCGAGGCCGCCAGCTGGGCCGCGGCCGCCCTGGCCACCCGCGGCGACGTGTTCGTCAAGGGCGCGCGCCAGGTCGACATGATGACCTTCCTGAACCTGTACACGACCGTCGGCGGCGCGTTCGAGATCGACGACACCCCCGGCGAGGGCGGCATCCGCTTCTGGCACCCGGGCGGCGAGCTCAAGGCCGTGGCCATGGAGACCGACGTCCACCCCGGGTTCATGACCGACTGGCAGCAGCCGATGGTCGTGGCCCTGACCCAGGCCCGCGGGCTGTCGATCGTCCACGAGACCGTGTACGAGCGGCGCCTCGGCTACACCGCCGCGCTCAACCAGATGGGCGCGACCATCCAGACCTACCGCGAATGCCTGGGCGGCACCCCCTGCCGCTTCGGCCGGCGCAACTTCATGCACTCCGCGGTCATCGCCGGCCCGTCCAAGCTGCACGCGGCCGACCTGGTCATCCCCGACCTGCGGGCCGGCTTCAGCCACCTGATCGCCGCGCTGGCGGCCGAGGGCACCTCCCGCGTCTACGGCGTAAAGCTCATCCAGCGCGGCTACGAGGACTTCGAGGGCAAGCTCAACGCCCTCGGCGCCCACGTCGAACTGGGCTGATCCGAGGGTTTTCGACTGAGAGGTAGCCGACGCTGCTGATCTTCGGCGGTGTCGGCTACCCTTCGTGTCGTGCCCTCGCTGTTTCGCCGCAAGCCAGAAGAGCCCGCCGCCTCGGCCGTCGCTACCGAGCCGGAGCCGGACACGTCAGTCAGGGGCTACACGCCCAGTAAGCGTGAGCTCGGCAAGGCCACCCCGAAGCGCGTGATCTCCGGGCGCCGGCTGCCGGAGCCGCCGGCGGCCAACCGCAAGGAAGCCGCCAAGCGGCTGCGGGAGAAGCAGCGGCAGGAGCGCATCGAGGCGCGCGAGGGCATGGCCAACGGCGAGGAGCGCTACCTGCTCGCCCGCGACAAGGGCCCGGTCCGCAAGCTCGTGCGGGATATCGTCGACTCGCGGCGCACGATCGGGACCTTCTTCTTCGGGACCACGTTCCTGGTCATGCTCGTCGGGTTCAACCGGACGCTGAACCCCAACATCTACTTCGCGGCCAACGCGCTGTTCTTCGTGATGCTGCTGGCCACGCTCGTCGACGGGTTCATGATCTCGCGGACCGTGAAGAAGCTCGTCACGGCCCGGTTCCCGGACGAGACCCACAAGCTGCGCTCGCTCTACCTCTACGCGGTCATGCGCTCGATCTCGTTCCGGTTCATCCGCAACCCCAAGCCCCAGGTCAAGATCGGCCAGGCCATCTGACCCGTCTCGTCCCCGGCAACGTTTCGGCGGCGGCGGTGGCGTCGGGAGGGCTCCAAGCCTTACCCTCCCTTCGCGACCGGACCACGATTTGCGCCTAGTCCGGCAATATCCACGGGCAGGCGCGGGACGGCCGCCGGCGCATGATGTGCGGCGGAGTGGGGCGAGGAGAGCGAAGCTGTGAGCGACGAGTACCCGGGGGAAGAGCCGGGAACCGCCGCGCCCACCTGGGCGGCCGTGCCGACCGTGCCGTGGGGCCGGGTGCCGGAGCAGCGCCGCGACGAGCCCGACCCGCGCCGGGGCCGCCACGCCCCCCGCAAAGGCTCTGAGCAGGGCGGACACGACGCTCGCGAGCGCGGCTACGACCCTCGCGACCGCGACCAGGACCACCGGGAGCATGAACGCGACCCCCGCGGCCGAGGTCCGGAGCCGCACGGCCGTGACGAGCGCCCCCGCGACGACCGGGCGCTCGCCGACCGCGGGCGAAGTGACAGGCATCACGACGAGCGGGGCCGCGAGTACGGCGACCGCGCCTACGACGACCGTCGCCCCCGCGATGATCGACGTGAATACGACGACCGCGGCTTCCGGGATCGCGAATACGATGACCATCGATACGCGGACCGTCGGTACGAGGACCGGCCCGGACGGGACGACTACCGCCACCGCGAGGACCCCCGGGCCCACGCCGACGGCCGCGGCTACGACGATCGGCGGGACCCGCGCGGCTACGAGCGCGACCCTCGCGGGCGCGAGCGCGATCCCCGCGACTTCGACGACCGCCTGCGTGACGACCGCCGGGTGTACGACGACCGGCGCGGCTACGACGACCGCGGGCGCTTCGACGGCCACACCGGCTACGAGGAAGGCTACGAGGACCGCCGCAGCTTCGACGAGTACAGCTACGGGCCGCCGGACGACGGGCCGGACTGGCCGGATCGCTCCGAGCGTTCGGAGCGCACCGAGCGCCGGGAACGGGCCGACCGGCCGGAGCGATCGGATCGGTCCGCCCGGCCGGAGCGTCAGGAGCGGCCGGAGCCGGGCACCGCGTACGGCCGGCCGCGCAGCCGTGCCCTCGACGAGCCCACCGACGAGGTGCCGCGGGTGCGGCGGGACGCGCCCTGGCATCCGCGCAACCCGCAGGGGTACCAGCAGCCGCCCGCCCGCACGTCCGGCCGGGCCAGCGTCGGCGAGCGCGGCGGCGGGGTGTACGGATCGCCCCGGAATGCCCCGGTCTCCGCAGCGCCGGTCAGCAGTGTGCCGGTGAGCAGCGGCCCGCTGTCCGACGCGCCGGTGAGCAGTGCCCCGTTCAGCGACGCTCCGGTCAGCTCCGGACCGGTCGGCTCCGGACCCGTCGGCGAGCGCCCGGAGAACTCGTTCTTCGGGCCGGGGCAAGGGGCGGGGCGAGGACCGGGGCCCGAGCACGGGCCCGCGCACGTGCGGCCCGAGTACGAGGACACCGACCCCTCGCCCGCGCGGCTGGACTACGAGGACGCGCGGCCGGCTCACGCGCGCCCCGACTACGACGACCCGCTGTCCGCGCCGCTCAGCAACGTGCCGGTGAGCAGTGCTCCGCTCAGCGCGCCCCCGCCGCGCAACGCGCCGGTCAGCAGCGCTCCCATGAGCGGGCCGCCGCTGCGCAACGCGCCGGTGAGCAGTGTCCCCATGAGCGGGCCACCCGTGAGCCCGGCCCCCGTGAGCGGTGCGCCGATCAGTGGCGGGCCGGCCGGTGGGGGTATGGACCGGGAGCCGGATACGGGCGAGATCGGTCCGGGCGCTGGCGGTACCCCCAGCAGGGGCATCAAAGTCGAGTTCGTCGAGGTGGCCGACGCTCCCGCGCCCCCGGCTGTCGCCTCCGGCACGGCCATGGGGGCGTACCAGTCGGGGCGGGTCACGGGCGCCGGGGTCGACGGGCTGCAGGCGACCGGATACCTTCCGATCGTGCGGCCGGGGGCCGAGGGGTTCCCGCCCGAGCTCGCGGCCATCGCACCGACCTCGCCGCCCGGACCGCGGGCCGAGCCGGCCGCCGACGAGCGGGGACCCGACCCGGAGCAGGTGCTTGCCACGTTCGTGTGGCGGTTCGACCCCGACACGCTGCGGGAGCAGATCGAGGGCGACGAGGTGACCCAGCTCAACGACATCCGGGACCAGCTCACCGCGAAGCTCAACGGCGTCGCCGACAACCCGACCCGGGCCCGGCTGCTGTCGCTGCGCGCGGTCGTGTCGCGGATTCTCGGCGACCTTCCGAAGGCGTTCGCCGACGGCAAGCTCGCGCTCGCGCACGCCGAGGCGACGGGTGAGCTGCGGCGGATCGCGATCGCCCAGGCCCGGCTGGCCAACGTGCTGCAGTGGCGGGAGGAGTTCGAGGAGGCCGACCGGCTCTACACGCTGGCCAACTCCTCCGAGCTGCCGGACCGGCTGCGGGCCACGATGCACCAGCACTCCGGCAAGTGCTCGTACGACCAGGGCCGGTACATGGAGGCCTGCAACCACTTCGAGCGCGCCCTCGACCTGCGCAAGGAGGAGGACCCGGAGCTCATCGCCCAGACCGAGCTGGCGCTTGACGCGGTGTTCCGGCGGGTCGCCGAGAAGGGCTGGGGGCCGTATCCGCGCAGCCGCGAGGAGATCCTCAAGATCCGCCGGGCCCCCTCCCCCGCGTTCGACGAGCAGACCCAGCGGTGGGGCTACATCGAGACCGACGGCAGCTTCGTGATCGGGCCCGGCTACCTCGACGTGCAGCCGTTCCGCGACGGCGTCGCCTGGGTGCAGCGGCAGGGCGCGCAGACCTGGGAGCTCATCGACGACACCGGCAACGTGCTGATCGAGCCGGCCGCCGGCTACATCGGCGTGGGCAGCTTCTCCGACGGCATCGCCTGGGTGTCGCGCGACGGCACGACCGGCTGGATCGCGATCGACAAGACCAACACGGTGCTGATCGCCGCCGGCTTCGACGACGTGCGACCGTTCCGGCGGGGGGTGGCCGCGGTGCGCCGCGGGCACTACTGGGGTGCCGTCGACGGGGCCGGGCGGGTCGTCGTGCAGTTCCAGTACGACGGGTTCGCCACCGCGCTGCTGGACGGGCGGTACATCGACGGGTTCAGCGACGAGGGGCTCGCCGTGGTGTCGCTGGACGGGCGCAAGGGCGTTGTCGACCGGTCCGGGCGGGTGCTGGTGCCGCCGGTGCACCACACGATCATGATCCACCCGGTGGCGTTCCTGTTCGTCGACGACGCGCAGCGCTGGGGTGCGCTGGACCGGCGCGGGCGCACGATCATCCAGGCGACGTTCGCCAGCCGGACCGGGGTCACCGACGAGATCGACAGGCTGCTGGCCGACACCCGCCCGGTCATGTAGGCGGTTCCCGGCATAGGGTCGAGGCCATGGAGTTTCGACACCTCGGCCGTTCCGGACTGCTCGTCAGCGAGATCTCGTACGGCAACTGGATCACCCACGGCTCGCAGGTCGAGGCGGAGCAGGCCACCGCATGTGTGCACGCCGCCCTCGACCTCGGCATCACGACATTCGACACGGCCGACGTCTACGCGGGCACGCGCGCCGAGGTGGTGCTCGGTGACGCGCTGAAGGGCCAGAACCGCGACGGCCTGGAGATCTTCACCAAGGTCTTCTGGCGCACCGGGCCCGGCCGCAACGACAGCGGCCTGTCGCGCAAGCACATCATGAAGTCGATCGACGGCTCGCTGCGCCGGCTGCAGACCGATCACGTGGACCTGTACCAGGCCCACCGGTACGACGTGCACACGCCGCTCGAGGAGACCATGGAGGCGTTCGCCGACGTGGTGCGCTCCGGCAAGGCGCTGTACATCGGCGTCTCGGAGTGGCGGGCCGACCAGATCCGGGCCGCCGCCGCGCTGGCCAAGGAGCTGCACATCCAGCTGGTGTCCAACCAGCCGCAGTACTCCGCGCTGTACCGGGTCATCGAGGCCGAGGTCATCCCGGCCTCGGAGGAGCTCGGCATCGGCCAGGTCGTGTTCTCGCCGCTCGCGCAGGGGGTGCTGACCGGCAAGTACAAGCCGGGTCAGGCGCCGCCGGCCGGCTCGCGGGCAACCGACGAGAAGTCCGGCAAGGGCTTCATCTCCCGGTTCATGCGCGACGACGTGCTGGAGACGGTGCAGCAGCTGCGCCCGCTGGCCGACCAGGCCGGGCTCTCGATGGCCCAGCTCGGGCTGGCCTGGGTGCTGGCGAACCCGAACGTCTCGTCGGCGATCGTCGGCGCCACCCGGCCCGAGCAGCTCGAGGACAACGCGAAGGCGTCGGGCGTGAAGCTGGACGCGGAGCTGATCAAGCGCATCGACGAGATCGTGGAGCCGATCGCCCAGCGGGACCCCGAGCTGACCCAGAGCCCCGCCGAGCGGCCGTAGGTTTTCTCAGCGGTCCCAGAAGCGGAAGAGCTCGTAGCCGACGGCGGCCTGGTAGGAGGGCAGTCCTATCAGGTCGCCGATCCAGTACACGACGCTGAAGAACCAGCCGTTGATCCGCGGCGACCACAGCAGCGCGATGAGGATCAGCATGCCCCAGGGCGCCACGTGGTTGAAGCCGCGCTGCCACTGCGGCGACAGCCACGGGTAGAGCAGGTTGCCGCCGTCGACGCCGGGCATCGGCACGAAGTTGAGCACACTGGCCGTGAGCTGCAGGAACGCGAGGAACGCCAGCGCCGCGAAGAACGTCTGGTGCTCACCGGAGTCCAGGCCGAACGTGAACGGCAGCACCAGCAGGATCGCCAGCACCAGGTTCATCGCCGGGCCGGCGAAGCTGATCAGGCTGTCGACGAACCGGCTGCGGATCGCGCCGTGGTTGACCCACACCGCCCCGCCCGGCAGGCCGATGCCGCCGATGAGCACGAACACCAGCGGCAGCACGATCGACAGCAGCGGGTGGCTGTACTTCAGCGGGTTGAGCGTCAGGTAGCCGCGGTGGGCGATGTCATCGTCGCCGCCCTTGAAGGCGACCAACGCGTGCGAGTACTCGTGCAGGCAGAGCGAGATCGTCCAGCCCGCGGCGACGAAGAGGAACACGTTGAACCGCGCGTCGCCGTAGTCGGCCCAGGCCATCCACCCGCTCACCGCCAGCAGTGCCAGCAGCCCGAGGAAGATCGCACTGGGCCGGAACGCCTCGCGGGGAAGCCGGCCGACCGAGCTGCCGTAGCGCCCGTAGGACACCGTCAGCCCCCAGCCGGCAGCAGGCTCATCTTGTATTCCGTGCGGTCGTCCTCGGCGAGGATCGCCGTCGCCGCGCCCTTGGTGACCAGGTCACGCCAGGTCTGCCCGAGCCACGACTCCGCGTCGGACTGGCTGGAAAACGCCTCGTTCGGGCCATCGACGGGCCTGCCCTCCGCGTCTTCGAACTGCCATGTCCACGCCATGGTCACACTCCTGTCCCAGGTAGAAGACTTCGAGCGTATCGGCCCCGTGGCCCTGAGCCGAGTCGGGCCACCGGTGTCCCTCTAAAGTACGGGGCATGCGGTTGCTGGTGCTCGGAGGAATCCGGTCCGGGAAGTCGGAAGTGGCGGAGGCGCTCGTGGCCGGCTCGGGCCGGGTGCGGTATGTCGCGACCGCGCGGGAAAGCGCGTCGGACGACGCCTGGAACGCGCGCATCGCCGCGCACAGGTCCCGCCGGCCGGAGACATGGACCACCGAGGAGGCCGGCTCCTCCCCCGAGCGCCTGGCCGAGCTGCTGACCGGGGCTAAGGCCGACGACACGATCCTCGTCGACGACCTCGGCAACTGGCTGAGCTCGGCCTACGACGCCGGCGGCGACTGGTCCGAGGGCGCGATCGGGGCGCTGGCCGACGCGGTGCGCTCCTGCGACGCCGGGCTGCTGGTCCTGGTCGGCCCCGAGGTCGGTCTCGGCGTGCTGCCGGCGACCGCGGCCGGCCGGGCGTTCGCCGACGCCAGCGGGCTGCTCAACCAGCGCGTGGCCGCGGCCTGCGACGGCGTGGCACTGGTCGTGGCCGGTGAGGTGTCGTGGCTGCGCGGCGGGCCCGGCCCGGCTGTGCAGCAGCCCGCCGCGGCCGTCGAGCCCACTCCGGCGGTCGCCGCCGAGCCGTTCGTGTTCGAGGCGGCCGGCGCCGGTTCGGTGCTGTCGACCGCCGACGGTGGCGACACGCTCTCGTTCTCGCCCGGCATGGAACTGCCGCTGCCCGACGAGTCGGCGGCCCACGAGGCGGCCGAGCGGCTGCTCACGCTCCGGCTCAACGGTGCCGGGCTGGGCGCGCTGGTGCCGATCGTGCGCTTCGCCGGCGGTGTGCAGGGCCGGCCCGATCCCCGGCCGTTTCAGCAGCCTCGGGTGCTGGTGCTGCGCGGCGACCGGACCGGTGGGTTCGCGGCCGGCGACTCGGCCGAGGCCGCCGACCGCCGCCTCGACGAGGTCGTGGAGGGCACCGGCACCCTGGCCATGCTGGCCGCGACGGCCGGCGCCAGCGTCCAGGCCATCGACTGCCCGTCGGCCGGTCCGGCCGAGGAGCACGACGCGATCGACGACGCCACCGTCGACTCGGCGCTGACCCTGGGCTGGCGGCTCGCCGACGCCGCCGCCAACGAGGGCGTCGACGTGCTGGTGCTGGGCTCCTGTGGCGCCGGCTCGGACGCCGCCGCGACCGCCATCGTCGCCGTGCTCACCGGGGCCGAGCCGGCCGCGCTGCTCGGCCGGGTGGTCGACTCGACCGGCTTCGTCGACGACGCCGCCTGGATCCGCAAGATCGGCGCCATCCGCGACGCGCGCCACCGCATCCGCACCCGCAGCCGCGACCCGCACGTCATGCTCTCGATGCTCGGCGGCGGCGACATCGCCGTGGCGACGGGCATCGTCCTGGGCGCCTCGTCCCGCCGCCTGCCCCTCATGATCGACGGCCCGGTCGCGATCGCCGCCGCCCTTGTCGCCCGCGACTACGGCGCCCAGACCCGACACTGGCTGCTGATGCCCGACCACGGCGACAACCCGACGGTGAAGCTGGCCGCCGACGTCCTCGGCACCGCACCGTTCCTGTCGCTGAAGCTGGCCCTGGGCGAGGGCGCGACCGCCCTGGCCGCCCTGCCCCTGGTGAACACCGCCCTGACGATCGCCGCCGCCACGCCGCTGCGCGCCGCTGTGCCGAGCACCCCCGAGGGCCTCGGTGAGCAGGAACACATCGAGGCGGAGATCCAGCGGGTGGTGGCGGACTCGCCGACGGCCGAGATGCCGTACGTGAAGCCGTCGTGGGAGGACTGAGGCTCGCGCTTTCGCTGTTCACGGTCCTGCCGGTGCGCGCCGACCGGTTCGACCGGCCGACGGCCCGGGTGGCGATGCTCCTGGCCCCGCTGGCCGGAGGGCTGCTGGGCCTGATCCTGGCGCTGGCCGCCGGGGGTCTCGTCCGGCTGGGCGCGGCGCCGCTGCTGGGCGCGGCGGTGCTCGTCGCGCTCGCGCTGCTGCTGACCCGCGGGCTGCACATCGACGGGCTGGCCGATACGGCGGACGGGCTGGGCTCGTACGCCGATGCCGGCAAGGCCCTCGAGATCATGAAAAAGTCCGACATCGGGCCGTTCGGGGTGGCCGCGATCGCCGCGGTCCTGCTCGTCGACGCCGCGGCCGCCACCTCGCTCGTCGGCGCCGTGTCGGGGGCTCTGGTCCTCGCCTTCGCGGCGGGCCGGCTGGGCGCCACGGTGGCCTGCCGGCGGGGCCTGGCGGCGGCCCGCCCCGAGGGCCTGGGGGCGCTGGTGGCCGATCTGGTGCCCGGATGGGCGCTGGCGGTGGTCGCGGCGCTCCTGGCGGCGCTGGGGGCGCTCGTCGACCTCTGGCGGGGGCCGTTGGCCGTCGTGGCCGCGGTCGCCGTCGCGTGGGCGCTCACCGCCCATGCCCGGCGCCGCCTGGGCGGCCTGACCGGCGACGTGATCGGGGCGTCGATCGAGCTCGCGACGGCGGCCGCGCTGATCGTGCTGGCCACCTGAGCAACGCCGGCGGCCGGACCGGAGGCTGCGGCGAGCCCCGGCACGGCGCCGCCGGTCGCGGGCCAGGGGGCACAGAGCCCCCTCGCCCGGGGCGAAGCGGCCTCGGAGACCTCCGGGGTTCGCCGTCGGTCGGCCGAGAGCCGCTTCCTGCGCCTACTTGACGCTTGACTTCACGAACGGCGGCTTGACCACCCGGGCGGTCGAGCGGCGGCCGCGGATGTCCAGGGCCACCTCGGCACCCTCGGTGACGGCGGCCGCCGTGTCGATCAGGGCCAGGGCGATGCCGACCTTGCGGGTGGGTGAGAAGGTGCCGCTCGTCACCTCGCCGATCTGGTGACCCTCGGCGTCGAGGACCTGCATGTGGGCCCTCGGGATCCCGCGGTCCAGGGACTCCAGGCCCCACAGGACCCGGCGGGGGCCGTCGGCCTTCTCGGCGGTCACGGCCGCGCGGCCCCAGAACTTCGGCTTCTTCCAGCCCACGGCCCAGCCCGAACGGGCCTGGACGGGCGTGATCTCCAGGGACAGGTCCTGGCCGTGCAGGGGGTAGCCCATCTCGGTGCGCAGGGTGTCGCGGGCGGCCAGGCCACAGGGGCGGGCGCCGGCCTCGACGATCGCGTCCCACAGGGTGTGAGCGTCGTGGGAAGGCACGACGAGCTCGTAGCCGTGCTCGCCGGTGTAGCCGGTGCGGCAGACCACGACGTCGGTGCCCCCGTGGGAGGTGACCGTGAAGCTCATGTACTCGTGGTCCGTCGGCAGGCCCAGCGCGGTCAGCAGCTCGGCCGAGCGGGGGCCCTGGACGGCCAGCACGGCGAAGAGCTCGTGCTGGTCGACGACGCTGACGCCGGTCGGCGCCTCGGCGCTCAGGCGGCGGACCACCTCGGCCGTGTTGGCGGCGTTGGGGATGAGGAAGACGTCGTCGTCGCCGAACCGGTACGCGATGAGGTCGTCCACCACGCCCCCGGACTCATCCAGGCAGAGGGTGTACTGCGCCTGGCCGGCGCTGATGCGGTCGAGGTCGTTGCTCAGGCAGGAGTTGACGAACGCGGCCGCGCCCCGTCCCCGGACCCGGGCCTTGCCCAGGTGGGACACGTCGAACACGCCGACGTCCTCCCGCACTGCCGCGTGCTCCTTCAGGACGCCGCCGCCGGCGTACTCCAGGGGCATCTCCCAGCCGCCGAACGCCGCGAACTTGGCCCCGAGCGCCGCATGGCGGTGATACAACGCGGGGTGCCGCAAGGGTTGGGTCATGCCCGCAACCTATCGCGTTGGTTATCGTGTCCTGCACCCGATTCGGCGGCATGCTGAAAGTGCGGCGCCGAAGCGTAGCGAACCAATCAGTGATGTGGAGCACCAGTGACCGCCCTGAACCTCGTCGACACCGACCCAGCCAGCCTGAACGTCGACGCCGTCGTCATCGGCGTCTACGCGGACGAGAGCGGCGAGGCCAAGCTGCGCCTGGCCCCCGGCGCCGAGAGCGTCGCGGCGGCGTTCGGCGACCGGCCGGGCGGCGGCCTCGCCGAGACCCTGCGGCTGCTGGGCGCGAGCGGCGCGGCCGGGGAGGTGACGAAGCTCGCAACGTTCGGTGCGGTGAAGGCTCCGCTCCTGGTGGCGGCCGGCCTGGGCGCACCCAACGGCGGCGACGCGGGCCGGGCCCCGAGCCCCGAGACCCTGCGGCGAGCGGCCGGTGCGGCGGCCCGGGCACTTGCCGGATCGGCCTCCGCGGCCTTTGTCCTGCCCCTGGCCGACGACGGTGAGACAGGCGTCGCCGCGCTGACCCCGGGGCTGCGGGCCGTGGGTGAGGGGGCGGTGCTGGGGGCGTACCGGTTCGCCGGCTACAAGTCGAAGCCGGTCGCCGGCCGGCGTGAACCCCTGCGCAAGGCGCTCGTGCACGTGCCGGACGCGGGGGCGCGGGGCGTGAAGGCCGCGCTCAAGCGCTCCGGGGTGCTCGGGGCGGCGGTCAGCCGTACCCGGGACTGGATCAACACGGCGCCCAACGAGCTGCGCCCGCCCGCGTTCGCCGAGCAGGTCGCGGCCGCCGCGCGGGAGGCGTCGCTGGACGTCTCGGTGCTCGACGAGAAGGCGCTGGCCCGCGGTGGCTACGGCGGCATCCTCGCCGTCGGCCTGGGCTCGGCGGCGGCACCCCGGCTGGTCCGGATCGCCTACGAGCCGGCCGGGGCCACCCGGCGGGTCGCGCTCGTGGGCAAGGGCATCACGTTCGACACCGGCGGCGTGTCGATCAAGCCCAGCGCGGGCATGTGGGAGATGAAGTCCGACATGTCCGGCGCGGCCGCGGTCGTCGCCACCATGCTCGCGATCGCCCAGCTCAAGCCGAAGGTGGCGGTGGTGGCGTACGCGCCGATGGCCGAGAACATGGTCTCCGGCAGCGCGTACCGCCCCGGCGACGTCGTGCGGATGTACAGCGGCGCCCAGGTCGAGGTCCTCAACACCGACGCCGAGGGCCGCATGATCCTCGGTGACGCGATCGCCCGGGCCTGCGAGGACGAGCCGGACTACCTGTTCGAGGTCTCCACCCTCACCGGCGGCCAGGTGATCGCCCTCGGCAAGCGCATCGCGGGCGTCATGGGCACCCCGGAGCTCTGCGAGCGCGTCCGCGACGCCGGCGAGCGGGCCGGGGAGCCGGCCTGGCCGATGCCCCTGCCGGAGGACGTGCGCAAGGGCATGGACTCGGACGTCGCCGACATCTCCCAGGTCAACGCCGGCATGGACCGGGCGGGCCACATGCTGCAGGGCGGCGTGTTCCTGTCGGAGTTCGTGACGGAGGGCGTGCAGTGGGCCCACATCGACATCGCGGGCCCGAGCTACCACTCCGGCGAGCCGTTCGGGTACTGGACCAAGGGCGGCACCGGCGTCCCCGTGCGCACGCTCGTCGAGCTGGTCGAGGAGATCGCGGCCGAGTAACAGGGCCGAGTGACAGGCGGAGGAGCCGAGAGCCGAAGCGGTCACCGCGACGGCTCTTCCTGCTTTCAGCTCTTCTTGTTCCTCGCGTTGTAGTCGCGCCAGCGTTGGGGGTATCCGACCAGGGCGATGTCATAGATGGGCAGGCTCAGGCGGTGGGCGAACTGGCGGGCCGCCTGCGGGCTTTCCATGCGCCGGCGGGTCCACTCTCCGTCGTGGGCGATCAGCAGGAGTGTCGTTTCCGTCACTGTCGTGCGGGGCTCGATGAAACCCTCCACGCCGCGGCGGCTGCGGACGAACTCTTCCAGGTAAGCCAGGTCCTCGCGAGTGGCGGACCGGCCGCCCGCTGCCGGCTTCCGTCGGCGGAACCAAGCCACGATCGCTCCTCGTCGTCGGGGTTCGGGCACAAGCTGGTGCACAGGGTACGGCGTCGGGGCCGCCGCCGGTGTCCTGTGACTGGGCACCTACCGTCGCAGGCCAGCAGCGCAAGTGACAAGATGGCCTCGGATCGTCTAGCGAAGGGCGAACCCCCATTCGCACACCACCTGGGAGAATTCGTGAGTGACCCACACGCCAACTCCTTCGACGTCCTGGTCCTCGGCGGGGGCAGCGGCGGTTACGCGACAGCGTTCCGCGCCACGCAGCTCGGCCTGTCCGTCGCGCTTGTCGAGAAGGACAAGCTCGGCGGCACGTGCCTGCACCGCGGGTGCATCCCCACGAAGGCGCTGCTGCACGCCGGTGAGGTCGCGGACGCCGCCCGCGAGGCGGACCAGTTCGGCATCCAGGCCGTCTTCAACGGCGTGGACATGAAGGCCGTGAACGCCTACAAGGATGGCGTGGTCACCAAGCTGTACAAGGGGCTGCAGGGCCTGGCCAAGGCGCGCAAGGTGACGCTCATCGAGGGCGAGGGGCGCCTGGTCGCGCCGGACGCCGTCGAGGTCGCCGGCACGCGGTACACGGCGAAGAACGTCGTGCTGGCCACCGGCTCGTACTCCAAGACGCTGCCCGGCCTCGTCGTGGACGGCGAGCGGGTCATCACCAGCGAGCACGCGCTCGCGCTCGACCACGTGCCGGACTCGGCGATCATCCTCGGCGGCGGCGTCATCGGCTGCGAGTTCGCGAGTGCCTGGAAGTCCTTCGGCGTCGACGTGACGATCGTGGAGGCGCTCCCCCGGCTGCTCGCGGTCGAGGACGAGGCCAGCTCGAAGGCCCTGGAGCGGGCGTTTCGCAAGCGGGGCATCAAGTTCAAGGTGGGCAAGCCCTTCGAGGGCGTCGAGCGCACCGACGCCGGCGTCAAGGTGTCGATCCAGGGCGGCGAGACGATCGAGGCGGAGCTGCTGCTCGTGGCCGTCGGGCGGGGGCCGACCACGGCGAACCTCGGATACGAGGAGCACGGCGTGAAGATGGAGCGCGGGTTCGTCATCACCGACGAGCGGCTGCGCACCTCCGTGCCGGGCGTCTACGCCGTCGGTGACATCGTGCCAGGCGTGCAGCTGGCGCACCGCGGATTCCAGCAGGGCATCTTCGTCGCCGAGGAGATCGCCGGGCTGCACCCGCAGGTCATCGAGGAGTCGGGCATCCCCCGGGTCACGTACTCCGAGCCCGAGGTCGCGTCCGTGGGCCTGAACGAGTCGAAGGCCCGCGAGCTCCACGGCGAGGACAAGATCGAGACTGTGCAGTACGACCTCACGGGCAACGGCAAGAGTCAGATCCTCAAGACCGCCGGGTTCGTGAAGCTGATCCGGGTCAAGGACGGGCCGGTCGTCGGCGTCCACATGGTGGGCGCACGGGTGAGCGAGCTCATCGGCGAGGCCCAGCTGATCTACAACTGGGAGGCGTTCCCCGGAGACGTCGCCCCGCTCGTGCACATGCACCCCACGCAGAACGAGGCTCTCGGCGAGGCGCACCTGGCGCTGGCCGGCAAGCCGCTGCACGTCCACTGATCAAGCTGGCACTGACCGCCACCAAGCAGTACGAGGAGTCGTTTTACATGCCGGTATCGGTCACCATGCCCCGGTTGGGCGAGAGCGTCACCGAGGGCACCGTCACCCGCTGGTTGAAGCAGGAGGGCGACCACGTCGAGGCCGACGAGCCGCTGCTCGAGGTCTCCACGGACAAGGTCGACACCGAGATCCCGTCGCCGGCGGCCGGGGTGCTGACCCGGATCGTCGTGCAGGAGGACGAGACCGCCGAGGTCGGCGCCGAGCTCGCCGTCATCGGGGGCGACTCGGGCGACGCCGCGCCCGCCGCTGAGGAGCCGGCCGCCGAAGAGTCGGCCGCCGAGGAACCGGCCGCGGAGGAAGAGCCCGCCGCTGTCGAGCCCGAGCAGGAGCCTTCCGAGGAGGTCGAGGAGCCCGCTGCCGCCGCGGAGTCGTCGGACTCGTCCGGCTCCTCCGGGGAGAGCACGTCGGTGAAGATGCCCGCCCTTGGCGAGAGCGTCACCGAGGGTACCGTCACGCGCTGGCTCAAGCAGGTCGGCGACAGCGTCGAGGCCGACGAGCCGCTGCTCGAGGTCTCCACGGACAAGGTCGACACCGAGATCCCGTCGCCGGTCGCCGGCACGCTGCTGGAGATCAAGGTGCCGGAGGACGAGACGGTCGAGGTCGGCGCCGAGTTGGCGGTGATCGGTGCGGCCGGTGCCGGCTCCGCGCCCAAGGCCGAGGCGCCCAAGGCGGAGGCGCCCAAGGCGGCCGCGCCGGCGCCCAAGGCTGAGGAGAAGAAGCCGGAGCCGAAGGCCGCCGCGCCTGAGCCGAAGGCGGCTGCGCCCGAGCCGAAGGCGGCTGCGCCCGAGCCGAAGGCCGCTGCGCCCGAGCCGAAGGCCGCTGCGCCCGAGCCGCAGCCCGCGACGGCCGCTCCGGTGCAGGCCGGACCGGCGACGAACGTGACGGCCCCGGCCGGCGGAAACGGGAAGGTCGAGGGCGATGACGTCGCGTACGTCACGCCGCTGGTCCGCAAGCTGGCCACCGAGCACGGGGTCAACCTGTCTTCGCTGACGGGTACCGGTGTCGGTGGGCGCATCCGCAAGCAGGACGTGCTCGACGCCGCGGCCAAGGCCAAGGAGGCCGCCGCCGCGCCCGCCGCGGCTCCGGCTGCTGCGGCTCCGGCCGCCGCCGGCGGTTCGAGCGCCCCGGCGCCGAAGGCGGCCCCGAGCCCGCTGCGCGGCCAGACGGTGAAGCTGACCCGGATGCGGGCGCTCATCGCCCGGCGGATGGTCGAGTCGCTGCAGATCTCGGCCCAGCTGACCACTGTCGTCGAGGTCGACGTCACCAAGGTGGCCAAGCTGCGGGAGCAGGCCAAGGCGCAGTTCCTGGCCACGCACGGCGTGAAGCTGTCGTTCCTGCCGTTCTTCGCCCTGGCGGCGGTCGAGGCGCTGCGGGTGCACCCGTCGGTGAACTCGTCGATCGACCTCGAGGCGGGCACCGTCAAGTACCACGACGCCGAGCACCTCGGTATGGCCGTGGACAGCGACAAGGGCCTGATCGTCCCGGTCATCAAGAACGCCGGCGACCTGAACCTGGCCGGGCTGGCCAAGCGGATCGCCGACGTGGCCGACCGGACCCGCAACAACAAGCTGAGCCCGGACGACATCGCCGGCGGCACGTTCACGCTCACCAACACCGGCAGCCGGGGCGCGCTGTTCGACACGCCGATCATCAACCAGCCGCAGGTGGCCATCCTGGGCACCGGCGCTGTCGTGAAGCGGGCCGTCGTGGTCAGTGACCCGGAGCTCGGCGAGGTCATCGCGCCGCGGTCGATGGTGTACCTGGCCCTGTCGTACGACCACCGCATCGTGGACGGCGCCGACGCGGCCCGGTTCCTGAGCACGGTCAAGGAGCGCCTGGAGGCCGGGCACTTCGAGGCCGATCTCGGGCTGTAGATCGATTGCGAATGGGCGCCCCGGCTTCGGCGGGGCGCCCATTCGGCGTCTCCGGGCGGGGGCGGTCGGGTTCGGGGAGCCGCGGGCGGGCAAAATAAGGGCATGCAGATCCTCATCGCGGGCGCGTCCGGGTTCCTCGGGCAGCGACTCATCCCCCACTTGCGGGCGGCCGGGCACCAGGTCACACCGCTCGTGCGGCGGCCACCGCGCCCGGGCGAGGTGCGGTGGGACCCGACCTCCGGGGTGCTGGACGGGACAGTCGTGGCGGCCGCGGACGCGGTGATCAACCTGGCCGGGGCCGGGGTCGGTGAGAAGCGGTGGACGGCGCAGTACAAGAAGGTGCTCGTCGACAGCCGGGTCGACACCACCCGGACGCTGGCCCGGGCCATCGCGGCGGCGCCGGTCAAGCCCAAGGTGCTGCTGAACTCCTCGGCCGTCGGATACTACGGCGACACCGGTGACCGGGCGGTCGACGAGACCTCGCCGGCGGGCGAAGGGTTCCTGGCCGACCTGTGCAAGGTGTGGGAGGCGGCGACCCACCCGGCCGAGGACGCCGGGACGCGTGTGGCGCTGCTGCGCACCGGGCTGCCGCTCGATCCGGACGGCGGGCTGCTCAAGCCGCTGTATCTGCAGTTCAAGCTGTTCGCGGGCGGCCGGATGGGCAGTGGCCGGCAGTACCTGCCCTGGATCTCGGTCCCGGACTGGCTCGCCGCGATCACGTTCGTGCTCGACCGGGAGCTCTCCGGGCCGGTAAACCTCACCGGGCCCGAGCCGGTGACCAACGCCGAGTTCTCGGCCGCGCTGGGCGAGGTCATGCACCGGCCCAACCTGCTCCCGGTGCCGGGGTTCGCGCTGCGGGCCGCGGTGGGCGAGTTCGGCGGCGAGGCCCTGGCCAGCCAACGGGTGCTGCCGGCGGTGCTGGTGCGCGAGGGGTTCCCGTTCGCGCACCGCACCGTCCGCGAGGCCCTTCAGCAGGCCGTGTCGTCGATCACGTAGGAGTTCGGCCCGGTCTGGCGCAGGCCGTGGGTGGTGAAGACGTTGTAGAGGCCCATGTTCTGGTTGGAGCCGTTGGCGTACGTGTAGCCGCCGCTCTGGTGGGCCCGGCCGGCCGTGACGTGGGCGTAGTTGGAGGCGCGGACGCACGGGCCGGTCGTGGGGCTCGTGCTCGGCGTCGGGCTGGTGCTCGGCGTCGGGCTCACGGTCGGGCTCGTGCTTGCCGTCGGGCTCGTGGTGGGGCCGGCGGTGCCCAGTTGCCAGTCGAGGGCCTGGTAGTACGACGAGCAGATCGTGTCCTTGTAGTACGTGCCGGCGGTGCCGCACTGCTCGGTGGCCGCACCGGGGTCGACGGGCGTGGCGTGGGTCATGCCGGAGACGAGGTACACCTTCACCTTGTCTGCGTAGTTCGACAGGGACGTGCCGCCGGGTAGCGAGGCCGTCGACGTGGGGGTCTGGCCGACGCCGAGGACGTTCGTCCACTGATCGCGCAGCTCCGTGGCGTTGGCGGGGGCGACAGTGGTGTCGGCTGTACCGTGCCAGATCGCCACCCGCGGCCGGGTGCCCGAGTAGCCGGAGTAGGCGGAGCGCACCAGGTCGCCCCAGGCCGCGGGAGTCTTGTCGACGCCGGGATTCATGCAGGTGTACGCGGCCGTCATCGACGTCGCGCAGCGGTACGGCAGGCCCGCCATGATCGCGCCGCCGGCGAATACGTCAGGGTAGGTGGCCAGCATGACCGCCGTCATCGCCCCGCCGGCCGAGAGGCCGGTGACGTACACCCGCGAAGGGTTCGTTCCGTAGTTGGCGACGGCGTAGTCGACCATCTGCTTGATCGAGAGCGGCTCGCCCGAGCCGCGGGCCGTGTCGCCCGTCTCGAACCAGTTGAAGCAGCTCGTGCTGTTGTTCGCGGACTTCTGCTCGGGCAGGACGAGCGCGAACTTCCAGAGGTCGGCGTACTTGCGCCAGCCGGAGTTGGTGAAGTAGTCGGTGGCGTTCTGGGTGCAGCCGTGCATGGCGACGACCAGTGGCGCGTTGCCGGGCAGGCCGTCGGGGCGGTAGCTGTACATCGTGAGGTTGCCTGGGTTCGAGCCGAAGCCGCTCACGGTTGTGAGGGTGGCCGCGTAGGCCGGGCTGCCGGTGGTCGCGGCCAGGGCGGCGGCGGTGACGAGGGCGGCGAGAATGGGCAGGGCGAGGCGGAGTAGGCGGGGCATGGCGGTGCCCTTTCTGCTTGTGGGACCACCACGCTAGGTGTGAGCTTCGACGCACCACTATGTCCGGACCCCACACAAATCGGCGGACACCTGGTTGACACCCGGCTCGGCGTAGCCTTTGGGCCATGCAGATCGTTCGGGCTGGTCTCGTCGAATACTCCTCGGCACTCGCCGAACAGCGGCGGATTCATGCGCTCGTCGCGGCGGGGTCCGCGCCGGACACGGTGCTGCTGCTGGAGCATCCGAGCGTCTACACCGCCGGCAAGCGGACGGAGCCCGAGGACCGGCCGTTCGACGGGACGCCGGTGATCGACGTGGACCGGGGCGGGAAGATCACCTGGCACGGGCCGGGGCAGCTGGTGGGGTATCCGATCATCAAGCTGGACGATCCGGTGGACGTGGTGGCGTACGTGCGGCGGATGGAGCAGGTGCTCATCGACGTGTGCGCCTCGCTCGGGGTGGCGACGCAGCGGGTCGAGGGGCGCAGCGGGGTCTGGGTCGCGGCCGATGCGCGGGGGCCGGAGCGGAAGGTCGCGGCGATCGGGATCCGCGTGGCCCAGGGGACGACGCTGCACGGCTTCTCGCTGAACGCGAACTGCGATCTGTCGCGGTACAGCATCTTCGTGCCCTGCGGGATTCGGGACGCCGGGGTCACGTCGCTGTCGTGGGAGCTGGAGCGGGATGTGACGGTGGAGGAGGTGCTGCCGATCGTGGAGCGCAACCTGAAGACGCTGTACTGACGCGGTGTCGAGCGGGGCGAGGGCCGGGGCCGGGGGGCCGGGGAATGGGTGACAGGACTCCACGGCAGGTGGCCTGGTTATTGGTTGCGCGGTGGAGAGACTTTTTGGTGCTCGTTCGAGATCTGGCTTATGGGTGCTCGGGGGAGAGACTTTTGGGTGCTGCTTTGAGATCTGGGTCGGCGTTGCGCTGGTAAAGAGACTTTTTGGTGCTGGTTGGAGACGTGGCTCGGCGTTGCGCTGGTAAGAGACCTTTTTGGTGCTCATTGGAGATCTGGGTCGGCCGTGCGCTGGTAGCGAGCTTCTGGTGCTGGTTGGAGGTCTTGGGGCGTGGTTGTGCGGTGGAGAGGATTTGGTGTCGACTAGCGGGTTGGTTCTTCGTTTTGGCTGGTGGAAGTGGTTGGTGTTGAGTCAGTGGTGGTGATTCGGTAGGCGACTACCGGGATCAGCTCTGGGTCTACGTCGTCCATGCGTTCATGGTCGTCGCAGGCGAAGCCGAAGAGGGCCTGCATCGAGGCGCAGCTCTGTTCGCCGGGGTCGTTCTCCTCGCCGGGGCGTTCGAAGGGGAGGTGGGTGCCCTCATCCTCGGAGATTGTGGGGTCGGCGGAGATGCTGCGGGCGCGGACCCGGGAGCCGTCGCGCCAGACGCCGTAGCTGCACCAGCCGGCGTCGCTGTGGGCGGCGTGGAGGTACACGTTGCGGCGGTCCGTGGCGGTGAAGACGACGGGGTCCAGTTCGGAGGGGCGCTTCGGGGTCAGGCCCCAGCTGCAGACCAGCTCCAGGCCCGGGAAGCAGCCGATGCAGACCACGTCGGCCGGCGGGTTCAGGGCGTCCACCAGGAGTTCGTCGCCGATCTCCTCGATCTCGGCGCCCGGGAAGAGGCGTTCCACCAGCGCACGGGTGGCCGGTTTGTCGAGAACGGGGTAGGACCGCAGGACGTCGATCGGGTTGCCGTCGGAAAACGCGACGAGGGTGTCGTTGAGCGCCACTCATGGCCTATTGCCAGGCTGGGGCGGACGGAAACCTACCGGGTGACAGGTACGGGCCCGCAGACGTGACGTCAATCGCGTTCCCAGCACCTGAGCAGTCGCCCGGCGTAGTCTTCGGACTGTGACCGCCGTTGTTCCCGAAGGCCGTCGTCTGCTGCGCATCGAAGCGCGAAACGCGGAGACGCCGATCGAGCGTAAACCGTCGTGGATCAAGGTCTCGGCCAAGATGGGGCCCGAGTACACCCATCTGCGGGGGCTCGTGCAGCGCGAGGGCCTCCACACGGTGTGCCAGGAAGCCGGCTGTCCCAACATCTACGAGTGCTGGGAAGACCGCGAGGCCACGTTCCTCATCGGTGGGGATCAGTGCACGCGCCGGTGTGACTTCTGCCAGATCGACACCGGGAAGCCGGCCGAGTTCGACGCGGACGAGCCGCGGCGGGTGGCCGAGTCGACCGCGACGATGGGGCTGAAGTACGCCACCGTGACCGGTGTGGCCCGCGACGACCTGCCCGACGGCGGGGCGTGGCTCTACGCCGAGACCGTCCGGCAGATCCACGCGCTCGTCGAGGGGTGCGGGGTCGAGCTGCTCATCCCCGACTTCAACGGGGAGCCGGAGCTGCTGCGCGAGGTGTTCGCGGCGAAGCCCGAGGTGCTCGCCCACAACGTCGAGACCGTGCCGCGGATCTTCAAGCGGATCCGGCCGGCGTTCCGCTACGAGCGGTCCCTTGACGTGATCACGCAGGCCCGGGCGGCCGGGCTGGTCACCAAGTCGAACCTGATCCTCGGCATGGGCGAGGAGCGGGCCGAGGTGACGCAGGCGCTCAAGGACCTGCACGAGGCCGGGTGCGAGCTGGTGACGATCACGCAGTACCTGCGCCCGACGCCGCGGCACCACCCCGTTGAGCGGTGGGTGAAGCCGGAGGAGTTCGTCGAGCTGCGCGAGGAGGCCGAGCAGATCGGCTTCTCGGGGGTGCTCTCCGGGCCGCTGGTGCGCTCGTCGTACCGCGCCGGTCGGCTCTACCGGCAGGCTCTGGAGAGCCGGGCTCTCGACGCCTGACCCAGTCCATCTAGACTCGGGGTATGGCAAAGGCCCAGGAGCCGGAGAAGGTCTCCTTCTTCACTCGGCTCAAGCAGATCGGCATGGTGTTCTCGTTCACCGCGAAGCGCGACAAGGCGTTCGTGCCTCTCGTGGTGACGGTCGTCCTCGTGCCGCTGATCGCGGTCGGCGTCGCCATCGCGCTGGGCGTCTCGTGGGTCTGGGCGCCGCTCGGTGTGCTGCTGGCGCTGCTCGGGACCGTGATCGTGCTCAATCTCCGGTCGCAGAAGGCCATGATGCGAGAGGCCGAGGGGCAGCCCGGAGCGGCCGCCTCGATCATCGAGAACATGCGCGGCGACTGGCGGGTCTCCCCCGCCATTGCGTCCACGACGCAGTTCGACATGGTGCACCTGGTCATCGGGCGGCCCGGCGTGATCCTGATCGGCGAGGGCAACCCCGGCCGGGTCAGGGGGCTCATCGGGCAGGAGCGGCGGCGGCTGGTCAAGGTGATCGGCAACGCCGAGCTGCGCGACTACATGGTCGGCAACGAGGAGGGCCAGGTCCCGCTGGCCAAGCTGCGCAACCTGCTGATCCGGCTGCCGCGCACGATCACGGCCAAGGACGTCAACTCGCTCGACAAGCGGCTCACCGCGCTCTCGGCGCGGCCGCAGATGCCGCGGGGGGCGCTGCCCAAGAACATGAAGCCGCCGAAGGGTCAGTTCAAGGCGATGCGCGGGCGCTGAGCGCCTCCGCGAACCTCACGCGGTCTGCACGATCGAGCCGGAAATCCGGTCGTGCAGGCCGCGTTGATTTTTGTCCATGATCAGGGCGGTGATCAGCGGGAGCATGACGATTGCGCGCAGGAGTGCTCGCGGTACCCCCAATGCGGCTCCTGTGTTGATCGACACACAGCGAATGCGAAACAGGCGCATCCCGAGGGTCTGGGCGAAGAAGCCGAGGAATAGCGCATAGACGACGACGAACAGGCCCGGTGCGAGCCACGGCTCTTCGGTGGGCGTCGCGAACGCGCCCGCGATGAGCAGGCACGATATCCAGTCGACGAAGAGCGCGCCGAAGCGGCGGGCGAGCGGGGCCGGTGCAATGTCCACGGCGGGTCAGCCTATCGAACGGTGCATCCCCGCCGATCGGCTGAGCCGATCAAGCGTCGCCGGCCCTGGCGGCGGGGCCGTAGCCGGCCAGGCTCCGGCTTTGGCACCGCGAAACACAGCGGAAACAATCGAGACACGCCGGGGCAATCGCGCGGTTCTACGGTCGCGACCAACCAGCCACCTTCACACTGAAGTGATCACCAAGACTGGTCTGCCTGCGACCTGGAGGACGAGTGTTCGCCAATTCTGAAGAGCTGTTGCGATACGTGAAGGATGAGGGCGTCCGCTTCGTCGACGTTCGCTTCTGCGACCTGCCGGGCGTGATGCAGCACTTCAACATCCCGGTCGAGTCGTTCGACGAGGCGGTCTTCAGCGACGGTCTGGCCTTCGACGGCTCGTCGATCCGTGGATTCCAGGCGATCCACGAGTCCGACATGATGCTGCTGCCCGACCCCACCTCCGCGTTCATCGACCCGTTCCGGGTCGAGAAGACCCTCGCGCTCAACTTCTTCATCCACGACCCGTTCACCCGCGAGGCCTACTCGCGTGACCCGCGGAACGTGGCGAAGAAGGCCGAGGCGTACCTCGCGTCGAGCGGCATCGCCGACACGGCCTACTTCGGCCCCGAGGCGGAGTTCTACATCTTCGACTCGATCCGGCACGAGACCTCGGCGAACCAGGCGTACTACTACATCGACTCGGTCGAGGGCTGGTGGAACTCCGGTAAGGACGAGCCGGGCGGCAACCGTGGGTACAAGACCGCGTACAAGGGCGGCTACTTCCCCGTCCCGCCGGTCGACCACTACTCCGACCTGCGCGACCAGATGGTGCAGCGGCTGATCGCCGCCGGCTTCGTCGTCGAGCGCTCGCACCACGAGGTCGGCACCGCCGGCCAGGCCGAGATCAACTACCGGTTCGGCACCCTGCTGCAGGCGGGCGACCAGCTCCAGCTGTTCAAGTACATCATCAAGAACACCGCGTGGGCGGCCGGCAAGACCGCGACGTTCATGCCGAAGCCGCTCTTCGGTGACAACGGCTCGGGCATGCACACCCACCAGTCCCTGTGGCTGGGTGGCGAGCCGCTGTTCTACGACGAGGCCGGATACGGCGGCCTGTCGGACACGGCCCGCTGGTACATCGGCGGCCTCCTGCACCACGCGCCGTCGCTGCTGGCGTTCACCAACCCGACGGTCAACTCGTACCGCCGCCTGGTCCCCGGCTACGAGGCCCCGGTCAACCTGGTGTACTCGCAGCGCAACCGCTCGGCCTGCACCCGTATCCCGGTGACGGGCACGAACGCCAAGGCCAAGCGCGTCGAGTTCCGCGTGCCGGACCCGTCGGCGAACGTGTACCTGGCGTTCTCGGCGATGCTCATGGCCGGCCTGGACGGCATCAAGAACAAGATCGAGCCGCCGGCGCCGATCGACAAGGACCTGTACGACCTCCCGCCGGAGGAGGTCGCCAACGTCAAGCAGGTCCCCGGCTCGCTCGACGAGGTCCTCAGCACCCTGGAGGGCGACCACGGCTTCCTCCTCGAGGGCGGCGTGTTCACCCAGGACCTGGTGGACACCTGGATCTCGTACAAGCGCGCCAACGAGGTGGACCCCGTCCGCCTCCGCCCGACGCCGCACGAGTTCGCCATGTACTACGACGTGTGATCTGACACGGCAAACGGCCCGTCCCCGTTCGCGGGGGCGGGCCGTTGCGATGTCCGGGCTCAGTCGAAGGTGTGCTCCTGGGCCGGGAAGACGCCCGAGCGGACCTCGTCGGCGTAGGCGCGGGTGGCCTCCGCGAGCACGCCGGCCATGTCGGCGTAGCGCTTGACGAAGCGGGGGGCGCGGCCCGTGCGGAAGCCGGCCATGTCCTGCCAGACCATGACCTGGGCGTCCGTGTCGGCGCCGGCCCCGATCCCGATGGTCGGGATGTGCAGTTCGTGGGTGATGCGCTTGGCCACCTCGCCGGGGACCATTTCCAGGACCACGGCGAAGGCACCCGCCGCGGCCACCGCGTGGGCGTCCTCGACCACGTCCTCGGCGGCGTCGCCGCGGCCCTGGACCCGGAAGCCGCCCAGGGCGTGCTCGCTCTGCGGCGTGAAGCCGATGTGGGCCATGACGGGGATGCCGGCGCTGGTCAGAGCGGCGATCTGGGGGGCTACGCGGCGGCCGCCCTCGAGCTTGACGGCGTGGCAGCCGCCCTCCTTCATGAAGCGGACCGCCGTGCGCAGGGCCTGGGCGGGGCCTTCCTCGTAGGAGCCGAAGGGCAGATCGCCGACGACCAGGGCGCGCCTGGTGGAGCGGACCACGGCGCGGACCAGGGGCAGGAGCTCGTCCTGGGAGACGGAGACAGTCGACTCGTAGCCGTAGACGTTGTTGGCCGCCGAGTCGCCGACCAGCAGGACCGGGATGCCGGCCTCGTCGAAGATGCCGGCGGTGTACTGGTCGTAGCTGGTCAGCATCGGCCAGCGCTCGCCGCGCTCCTTGGCGGCGATCAGGTCGCGGGTGCGTACGCGGCGGTTGACGGCGCCGCCGTACAAGGACGGGACTTCGGACATCAGCGTCCTCCTCTAATCCTCGAGGCCCCATGATGAGGTCCCCGGGTGAACACCCCAAGGGTCGCATCGCCGGCGACGATTGCTACCGGCCCGATGTCGTTTTTCACATTTCCGAAATCGGTGCGGGCTTCCCCTGGGCGACCGCCTGCTGGTTGCGCCACCGGGCGAGCGCCGAGACCTCACCGTCCGGGATCTCCTGGTCGAGCACCAGCCGGCCCTCCTGCTCCGCCAGGGCCAGGAGCACCACCCGGCGCACCCGCGCGGTCAGGTCGGCGGCGACCTGCGGGTCGAGCGTCAGCCGCGCCAGGAACACGTCCACCAGGGGCTGCACGGACTCCTGACGGAAGTCCAGACCGGTGTGCAGGGCCAGGTCACGCACCTGCGGGTCGACGTCGTCGCCGAAGAACAGCCCGGTGACGTTGGCCGGGCCGAGGGCGTCGCAGGCGACGACCGCGGCCACCGAGGAGGCGACGTCGCCCGAAAGTTCCAGGGCCACGGCGCCCGACCGCGCGCGGTCGCGGAGGCGGGTCACGAGCGAGGACCAGAGGTCGGGCGGCGACAACGTCATGGCGACGACATACCCAGCGGGCCCGGGTCGTTCACGCCGGAGCCTGGTCACATACCGTGGTCCGGTAACTTTGGTGTAATACCGCCGGGCGAGACTGGCCCGAGTCGGCCGGAGCATTTGTGGGGGCGTTACGTGGACCGTCAGCAGGAGTTCGTGCTCCGCACGCTCGAAGAGCGGGACATCCGCTTCGTCCGGCTGTGGTTCACCGATGTGCTCGGCACACTCAAGAGCGTCTCAGTCGCGCCGGCCGAGCTCGAGTCGGCGTTCGAGGAGGGCATCGGGTTCGACGGGTCGGCGATCGAGGGGTTCGCCCGGGTCTACGAGTCGGACATGGTGGCCATCCCGGACCCGACGACGTTCCAGGTCTTCCCGTTCGAGGGCGGCATGTCGGGCGAGAGCGCCCGCATGTTCTGCGACATCACGCTGCCCGACGGCTCGCCGTCCTGGGCCGACCCGCGCCACGTGCTGCGCCGGGCCCTGTCGCGGGCGGCCGAGAAGGGCTTCACGTTCTACACCCACCCCGAGATCGAGTTCTTCCTGCTGGAGGACCTCGGCGAGCACGGGGCGGCGCCGCGGCCGGTCGACGCCGGCGGCTACTTCGACCACACGACCCACTCCGTCGCCCGTGACTTCCGCCGCCAGGCGGTGCTCGCGCTGGAGCGGATCGGCATCTCGGTCGAGTTCAGCCACCACGAGGTCGCGCCCGGCCAGCAGGAGATCGACCTGCGCTACGCCGACGCGCTGACCACGGCCGACAACATCATGACGTTCCGGCACGTCATCAAGGAGGTCGCGCTCTCCCACGGGGTGCACGCGACGTTCATGCCGAAGCCGTTCACCGAGCAGCCGGGCAGCGGGATGCACACGCACCTGTCGCTGTTCGAGGGCGAGCGCAACGCGTTCCACGACGCCAGCGACCCGATGAAGCTGTCGAAGGTCGGCCAGGCGTTCATCGCGGGCCTGCTGGTGCACGCGCGGGAGTACACCGCGATCACGAACCAGTGGGTCAACTCCTACAAGCGCCTCTTCCCGCAGACGCTGCCGAACCGGATCACCGAGTCCCCCGCGTACGTCTGCTGGGGCCACAAGAACCGCTCGGCGCTCGTGCGGGTGCCGGCGTACGGGAAGCCGAACTCGGCCCGGGTCGAGGTCCGCTCGCTCGACGCGGCCTGCAACCCGTACCTCGCGTACGCGGTGATGCTCGGCGCCGGCCTGCGCGGCATCGAGCAGGGCTACGAGCTGCCGCCGGGCGCCGAGGACGACGTGTGGGCCCTGACCGACGGCGAGCGCCGCGCGGCCGGCTACGAGGCGCTGCCGGAGAACCTCTCCGAGGCGATCGACGTGATGGCCGGCTCCGAGCTCGTGGCCGAGGTGCTCGGCGAGCACGTGTTCGACTTCTTCCTCAAGAACAAGCGGACCGAGTGGGAGGAGTACCGCCGCGTCGTCACCCCGTTCGAGCGCGAGCGGTACCTCGGCATGATGTAGCGCCGGCTATCCGTAGCGCTCGGTCTTGATCTTTCGCGCGTCATGGCCGAGCGCTACGAGGATGTCGGCGACCGTCTCCACGAACCCGGTTGGGCCGCACACGTAGATGCTCGGCTCGAACTCCTTCGGCCAGGCGTGGGTGTGCACGTCGGCGACGCCGACTCGCCGGCCCCGCACCCTGGTGTGGATGTACTGGACGTCAAGTCCGCCGTCGTCGCGCGCCCGCCGCCGCAGCTCGTCCGCGTAGATCACGTCCTCGGGCGTCCGGGCGGAGTAGAGCAGCTTGAACGGGGTCTTTGCCCCATTCGCCGCCCGGGCGCGGATCATCGCCATCAGCGGCACGACGCCCGAGCCGCCCGCGATGAGCTGGACCGGGGCCGGGTCGCTCGGACGCCACACGAACCAGCCGCCGATCGGGCCGCGGAGCTCGATGAGCTGGGCGATGTCGTAGACATCGGTCAAATAGGGCGATACTTCGCCATCGTCGAGCCGCTGCACAGTGATCTCGACGCCGGTTGCGGACGCGATCGAATAGCTGCGCTGCGCCGTGTACCCGTCCGGCGCCGTCAGCCGCACGTCGACGTGCTGCCCGGCCAGATGCCCCGGCCAGTCGGGCACGTCGAAGACGAGCGTGCGCGCGGTAGCGGTCTCCTGCCGGGCCTCGACAAGGGTGGCCTTCCGCCAGGTGAGCCGTCCTGCACCGCGCTGCTGCCGACCGGCCTCAGGGCTGCGTTCCACGCTGCGTGGCCCCTCTCCTGCGCTGCGCCCCGTCCCGGACCACTCAGTCCCCCTGATAGCGCTGCTCGCGCCACGGGTCTCCGTAGTTGTGGTAGCCGGCCGCCTCCCAGAACCCCGGCTCGTCCTGCAGCATCATCCGCAGCTCGTGGATCCACTTCGCGGACTTCCAGAGGTACAGGTGCGGCACCAGGAGCCGGGCCGGCCCGCCGTGCTCCGGACTCAGCTCCTCGCCGTCGTAGCGGTAGGCCACCCACGCCTGCCCGTCGAGCAGGTCTTCCAGCGGCACGTTCGTGGTGTACCCGTCGTAGGAGCGGGCCATGACGTAGTCCGCGGCCGTGTCGACGTCCTCGAGCAGCGTGTCAACCGCGACGCCCCGCCAGCCGGTCTGCAGCTTCGACCACTTCGTGACGCAGTGGATGTCGACAGTCACGTCCTCGTAGGGCAGGGCGGTGAACTCGGCCCAGTTCCAGCTCTTCGCCTCCCCCGTCTCGGTGGTGACGACGAACTCCCAGCGCTCGGTCCTGATCCGCGGTGTCGGACCGGCCGACAGGACCGGGAAGTCGTGGGCCAGGTACTGCCCCGGCGGCAGGTCCGGCTTCCCACCGCGCCGCCCCTGAAAACCCGGCGTCACAATGCTCATGACGACACCTCCGCAAGCTCCGGCGACGCCACGAGCCAAAACTGTGCCTTCCGAATCGCGGCCACTCCGCTCCGCTGCGTACCGCTCCGCTGCGTACCGCTCATGCGCCTATCCTGCCCTGCTTCTGCGCCGCTGGATATTGTCAACGGTGTGACGAACGGCAACCTCGCCCTCGTGGTCGAGAACGACCCCTCCGACGGACCCGCCCGGCTCGGCGACTGGCTGGAGTCGGGCGGCTTGCGGCTGCAGATCGTGCGGCCGCACGCCGGCGACCCGCTGCCGGCGAACCTCGACGGATTCGCCGCGCTCGTCGTGCTCGGCGGCGAGCAGGACGCCTTCCCGGACGCCGCGGGCGAGCGGGCCGCGCCCTGGTTCGACGAGCTCGACGGGCTGTTGCGCAAGGCGGTGCGGTACAGGATCCCGACCCTGGCGGTCTGTCTTGGCGCGCAGCTGCTCGCGAACGCCCACGGTGGCACCGTCGAGCGCAGCGCCGCCGGGCCCGAGATCGGCGTCAAGCTCGTCGCCCGCCGCGACGTCGCCGACCAGGACCCCATCTTCGCGGCGGTGCCCTTCGCGCCGGACGTCTTCCAGTGGCACGTCGACGAGATCGTCGAGCTGCCGCTGAACGCCACGCTGCTGGCGGCGTCGACGAACTACCCGGTCCAGGCGTACCGCCTCGGGCCCAACGCGTGGGGCCTGCAGTTCCACATCGAGTGTGACCTGCCCATGTTCGCGCAGTGGGCGATGGATGGCGTGCACACGCTCGGCGAGCTCGGGCTCGACCCGATCGAGCTGCTGGAGCGGGCCGAGGCCGCCCTCGACGACATCGAGGAGGTCTGGAAGCCGTTCGCGGAGCGGTTCGCCGCCGTCGCGCTCGGCCGCACGCCCCCCGCCGGCGAGGGCGGCCTGCGCTCCCTGCCGCTGCTCGGGCCGCGTTGATGGACCCGATCAAGGTCAGCCCCGCCCACCTGGCCCGCTACGGGTTCGCCGACAACGAGCGCTCCGCCGCCGCCCTCGGCCCCGAGGGGCTGCGCCTGTGGGACCCGGCCACCCGCCGCCCGGCCGACGACGACGCCGCCGCGGTCCTCGACACCCTGTACTTCGCGGCCGACCCCGACCTCGCCCTCTTCCAGCTGCACCGGCTCGTCGAGGCGGCCGGCGAGGAGGTGCGCGCGGCGGTCCTGACCGACAGGGCACTGCGGCGGCGGCTGATCGGCGTGCTCGGCGTCTCCGCGACCCTGGGCGACCTGCTGGTGGCCAACCCCGCGGAGTGGCGCGAGCTGGCCGGCGAGCAGAACACGCGGGCCGCGGGCTTCTCCACGCGCGACGTGTCGACAGTGCCGCTCCTGCGCAGTGGGTACCGCCGGGAGCTCCTGCGGATCGTCGCCGCCGACCTGACCGCGGCGGCCGATGTCGAGGTCACCATGCGGCGGCTGACCGAGCTGGCCGACGCGACGTTGCAAGCGGCGCTGGCCATCGCCACGGCGGAGCGGGGCGCGGACGAGTGCCGGCTCGCCGTCATCGCGATGGGCAAGTGCGGCGGCCGCGAGCTCAACTACGTCAGCGACGTCGACGTCGTCTTCGTGGCCGAGCCGGTCGAGGAGGGCGCCGACGTCGAGAAGGCGATGCGCGCGGGCAGCGCCCTGGCCGCCCGGATGATGGAGATCTGCGGCTTCGTGGCCTGGCCGGTCGACGCCGCGCTGCGCCCCGAGGGCAGCCGGGGCGCGCTGGTGCGCACCGTCGCCTCGCACCTGGCGTACTACAAGAAGTGGGCCAAGACCTGGGAGTTCCAGGCGCTGCTGAAGGCCCGCCCGGCGGCCGGGGACATCGCGCTGGGCGAGCAGTGGCTGGCCGAGCTGCAGCCGCTCATCTGGTCGGCGGCCGAGCGGCCCGAGGCGGTGGACGAGGTCCGGGCCATGCGCCGCCGGATCATCGAGGCGATCCCGCGGGCCGAGATGGACCGGGAGATCAAGCGGGGGCCGGGCGGGCTGCGGGACATCGAGTTCGCGGTGCAGCTGCTCCAGCTGGTGCACGGGCGGGCCGACGAGTCGCTGCGCACGCCGACCACGCTCGCCGGGCTGCGCACGCTCATCGAGGGCGGCTACGTGGGGCTGGCCGACGGTGAGGCGCTGCTGCGCGCGTACCGGTTCCTGCGCGTCGTCGAGCACCGCCTCCAGCTCCAGCGGCTCCGGCGCACCCACACCGTCCCCGACGACCCGGCCGGGCTGCGGTGGCTGGCGCACGCGCTCGGCTATCGGCCGAACGCCGCCCGCGACGCCGTGGAGTCCTTCCGCACCGAGTGGGTCCGCCACGCGGGCGAGGTCCGCCGCCTGCACGCCAAGCTCTTCTACCGCCCGCTGCTGGAGGCGGTCGCCCGCGTCCCCACCGAGCAGCTCCGGCTGCGCCCGGACGCCGCCCGCGCCCGCCTCGACCTGCTGGGCTTCGCCGACCCGGCGGGCGCGCTGCGGCACATCGAGGCCCTGACCGGCGGCGTGTCCCGCACGGCGGCCATCCAGCGCCAGCTGCTCCCGGCCATGCTCAGCGAGTTCGCCGACGCGCCCGAGCCGGACCGCGGCCTCCTGGCCTACCGCCAGGTCTCGGAGAAGCTCGGGAACACGCCGTGGTACCTGCGGCTGCTGCGCGACGAGGGCCCGGTCGCGCTGCGCCTGGCCCGGCTGCTCGCCCTGTCCCGATACGTCACCGACCTGCTCATCCACGACCCGGAGGCGCTGCGGCTGCTGGCCGACGACACCGAGCTGCAGCCCCGCAGCGCCGAGGTCCTCACGGAGGGCTTCGCCGCCGCGGCCGCCCGCCACCCCGACCCGGAGACCGCCATCAACGCGGTCCGTGCCCTGCGCCGCCGCGAGCTGTTCCGCATCGCCTGCGCCGACCTGCTCGGCATCCTGGACGTCACAGTGGTCGGCGACGCGCTGTCGGCGGTGACCGACGCGACGCTGCGGGCCACGCTCGGGGTCACGTCGGCCGGCGCTCCCGACCTGGCGTTCGCCATCATCGGGATGGGCCGCCTGGGCGGCTCCGAGACCAGCTACCCCTCCGACGCCGACGTGCTGTTCGTCTGCGACGGCGACGCCAAGACCGCGCTCACCATCGCGGAGGAGCTCCGGCGCCTGCTGGCCCGCCCGGCCCACGACCCGCCGCTGGGCGTGGACGCCGACCTGCGTCCGGAGGGCCGGCAGGGGCCGCTGGTGCGCAGCCTGGGGGCGTTCGAGCAGTACTACGCACGCTGGTCGAAGGTCTGGGAGGCGCAGGCCCTGCTGCGGGCCCGGCACGTCGCGGGGTCACCCGACCTCGGGGCCCGGTTCCTGGCGCTCGCCGACTCGAAGCGGTACCCCCAGGGTGGGCTCACGCGCGACCAGGTCCTCGAGATCCGGCGGTTGAAGGCGCGGGTGGACAGCGAGCGGCTGCCGCGCGGCGCCGACCCGGCCACGCACACGAAGCTCGGCCGCGGTGGGCTGGCCGATGTGGAGTGGACGGTGCAGCTCCTGCAGTTGCAGCACGGGCATGCGGTGGCCGGGCTGCGGACGCCGCGGACGCTCGACGCGCTGCACGCGGCCGTCGCGGCCGGGCTGCTCGACCGGATGGACGCCGCGGAGCTGGAGTCGGCGTGGCGGCAGGCGTCGCGGGTGCGAAACCTGCTGACGCTGGTCCGGGGGCGGGCCACCGACCAGATCCCTCGGCAGGGGCCGGACCTGGCGGCCGCGGCGGCAGCCCTGAACCCGGGGACCGAGCCGCAGGAGTTCCTGGACGAGTACCTGCGGGTGGCCCGGCGCGCCCGCGCGGTGGTGGAGCGCGTCTTCGACGGCGCCTGACCGGCGCTAGACCCTGAAGTGGGAGACCAGCTGGCGGAGATCCTGGGACATCTGGGCCAGCTCGGCGGCGGCGCCCTTGGCCGAGCCCACGCCCTGGGTGGTGGCGGCGGTGGCGTCGGCTACGCCGGCGATGTTGGCGGCGATCCTCTCGGCGCCGGTCGCAGCTTCGGCCACCGAGCGGCTCATCTCGGCGGTGGTGGCCGACTGCTCTTCCACGGCTGAGGCGATCGTGGCCTGGTACTGGTTGATCTCCTCCACCACGCCGCTCATGCGGCGGATGGCGTCGGCGGCGGCGGTGGTGTCGGCCTGGATGGCGGTCACCCGCTTGTGGATGTCCTCGGTGGCCTTCGCCGTCTCCTGGGCCAGGTCCTTGACCTCGTTCGCGACGACGGCGAAGCCCTTGCCCGACTCGCCGGCCCGGGCCGCCTCGATGGTGGCGTTGAGGGCCAGCAGGTTCGTCTGCTCGGCGATGGAGGTGATGAGTTTCAGGACGTTGCCGATCTCCGTCGACGAGACGGCCAGGCGCTCGACCTTCTCGTTGGCGTCGTTCGCGTCGCGCACGGCGGCGGAGGCCACGGCGGCCGCGTCGGCGGCGTTGCGGGCGATCTCGTGGATGGAGACGCCCATCTCCTCCGCGCCGGTGGCGACCGTGCTGACGTGCCGGGAGACCTCGTGGGAGGAGGCGGAGGCGTCGCTCATCTGGTTGTTGGTGGAGTGGGCCGCCCCGGAGATCTCCTCGCTGACCCGCGAGAGCTGGCGGGAGGCGTTCGCGAGGCTGTCCGAGGAGGTACCGACGGCGGAGATCGAGCGGCGGATGCTCGCCGTGGCCTCGTCAAGGCTCGCCGCCATCCGGCCGATCTCGTCGCGGCCGGTGACGCCGGCCTGCTGGGTCAGGTCACCCTTGGCCAGGGCCTCCAGGACCGACTGGACGCGGCGGACCGGGCGGATGATGGCCCGGCCGATCGGGATGGCGATGGCCAGGAACACGACAAGGCCGAGGAGCAGGGCGATCGAGGTCGTCCAGCGGGCCTGCGTGCTGGTGCTCGCCATGTCGGCGCGCTCCTGGGCGGCCTGCTCGGCCAGCTTGTCCTCCAGCGCGCCGATCTTGTCGTCGACGGCGTGGTTGTTGGTGGCGATGTCGGCCTCGCGCTGCTGGACCACTGCCTGGTTGGTCTGGGCGTCCTTGACGAAGGTGTCGATGAAGGTGTTGAACTGCAGGGCGGAGGACTTGATGTCCTCGACGTCGGCCCGGACGCCGGCCGGCAGGTCGAGCGCGTCGAGCTCGGCGATCGTGTCGGTGACCGAGGCCAGGTCGTCCGGCAGGTCCTTGAGGATGCCCGCGATGTCCTTCTCGGCCAGCGCGCGGTAGGCGTCGACCTTCAGCTCCGACTCGCGGGTGTCCAGGTGGTGCAGCAGGCTGCTGGCGCTGTCCAGCACGTGCACGGTCTCGGCCTGGTCGCTCAGGCGGGACTGGGAGAGCAGCCCGGCGGAGCCTGTGGCCGCCGCGACCACGATCCCGGCGGCGCACAGAATGCCGATCTTCGGGGCGATGCCCAGGTTGGCGAACACGGCCATGAAGACCCCCATCACGAAAACCGGCGAGGTAGGTGCAAACCGCCCTTGCGGCGCGGAGCAGCACTCGTGATATCGGCGTCTAGACGGACACTTCCAGGCTTTTCAGGCCGCGGATGACGTACCCGGGCTTGTAGACCGGATCGCTCAGCAGACGCAGACCGGGTGCTTTGGTCAGCAACGCCCCGAACGACGCGGTGAGCTCGATGCGGGCCAGCGGGGCGCCGAGGCAGTAGTGGATGCCGGCGCCGAACGAGATGTGCGGGTTGTCCCGGCGGGTGAGGTCGAGCGCCTCCGGATCCTCGAACGCGGCCGGGTCGTGGTTGGCCGAGCCGAACAGCAGCGCGACCTCCGAGCCGCGCGGGATCGCGACCCCGCGGACCTCGATGTCCTCGAGCACCCAGCGCTCGAACATCTGCAGCGGGGTGTCGAAGCGCATGAGCTCTTCTATCGCGGTACCCACCAGATCGGGTTTGGCTTTGAGCAGTTTGAGCTGCTCAGGGTGGTGCAGCAGGGCGCGCCAGCCGTTGCCCGTCACGTTGACAGTGGCCTCGTGGCCGGCGTTGAGCAGCAGGACGCACGTGCCGATCAGCTCGTCCTCGCTCAGCCCCTCGACCGCCGCGAGCGCGCTGACCAGGTCGTCGCGCGGGTCGTCCTTGCGGCGGCGGGCCAGGGCGCGCAGGTAGTCCGAGAACTCCTCCGACGCCCGCACCGCCGCCTCGGCCGTCTCGCGCGCGGGGTTCAGCTCGTACATCCCGCAGATCGCCGCCGACCAGGGCCGCAGCGCGTGCCGGTCGGCCTCGGGCACGCCGAGGAGCTCGGCGATGACCGTCACGGGCAGCGGCTCGGCGACCTCCGCGATGAGGTCACCGCCGCCCTTGGCGACGAACGCGTCGACCAGCTCGCCGGCCAGCCGCTCCACGACCGGCCGCAGCGCCTCGACCCGCCGCGGCGTGAACGCCTGCGAGACCAGCCGCCGCAGCCGGGTGTGGTCGGGTGGCTCCCGGTCGAGCATGCCGTTGTTGTTCAAGGTCCAGAACGGTTGCTGGTACTCCGGCCACGCGCTGCGCCCCATCTCCTCGTGTGAGGCGACGTGCAGGTAACTGCGGCCCAGCCGACGGTCGCGCAGGAGGGCGTTGACGTCCTCGTGGCGGCTGATCAGGTACTGCCGGCTCGGCTCGAACCACAGCACCGGCGTCTCTTCGCGCATCCGCGCGTAGGCCGGATAGGGCTGCGCGACGAAGTCGGCGGACCAGGGATCGAATTCGTCACCGCGTCTCACAGGTCGGTCACCCGGATGCCCGCGTGCGCCTTGTACCGCTTGTTGATCGCGATCAGGTTCGCCGTGAACGCCTCGATCTGCCCGGCATTGCGCAGCCGGCCGGCGAACACGCCCCGCATCCCCGCGATCCGGGTGGCCAGGGCCTGCACGTGCAGGGCGGCGTCGCGGTCGTCGCCGAGCACCAGCACGTCGAGATCGACCTCGGCCACCGCCGGGTCCGCCAGCAGCACCGCGCTGACGTGGTGAAACGCCGCACAGACGCGGGACTCGGGCAGGAGCGCCGCGGCCTGTTCGGCGGCGCTGCCCTCCTCGACGCGCAGCGGATACGGCCCCTTGTCGTCGAACCCGAGCGGGTTCACGCAGTCGACCACAATCCGGCCGCTGAGGTGCGGCGCGAGCGCGGCAAGCGTGGCCCCGTGCCCGTCCCACGGCACCGCGACGATGACGATGTCGGCCTGGCTCGCGTGCACGTTGTCGCCGCCGGTGACGCTGTCCTCGTCCTGGTTGCCACTCGGGCCGGATTCGAGCAGCTCGCGCAGCTCCTGGGCCGCCTGCTCGCCGCGCTCGGCCGAGCGCGAGCCCACGAGGACCCGCTGGCCGGCGCGGGCGAAGCGGTAGGCGAGGCCGCGGCCCTGGGGCCCGGTGCCGCCGAGGATGCCGACGGACAGGCCCGAGACGTCGGGCAGCGCGATCTGGTCGTAGCTCATGCCCTCTGTTGTACCTCTTCCTGGAAGACGATCTTGCGCTTGGCCGGGTCTGCCTCAGTGAGCCGTACGGCAATCCGCTCCCCCAGCGGTAGCAACTCACCCTCGCACCGGGCGCGGACCGGCGGCTGGTCGATCGCGATGTCGGCGCGGTGCTTGGCCCGGTCGACGTCGAGCACCGCCGCCTCGAACACCTCGCCGACCCGCCCCTCCAGCAGCGTCGCCTCGACCAGGTCCACGGCGGCCCGCTCGGCCGAGCCGGCGACCCGGTCCGTGCGGGTCATGACCTCGGGCAGCTTCGGCAGGGCGGCCCGGGCCCAGGACGGCACCTCGGCGCCCGCGTGCAGGGCGAGGCAGACCTCGGTGACGTAGCGGTCGGCCAGGCGCCGCAGCGGGGCCGTCACGTGGGCGTAGGGGGCGGCGACGGCGGCGTGGAGAGGCTGGTCGGGCGGCGCTCCGTCGAACGGCGTGTACCCGGCCCCGCGCATCATTTCGGCCGCCTGGTCGAGCAGCGCCGCCGCCCGGGGCCGGCCGGGGTCGAGCCCGGCGATGACCTGCCCGGGCGTCGCGCCGTCCGGCCACTCGATGTGGAGAGCCCGCGCGGCCAGCTTGAGCGCCTCGACGGTCTCCGGCGGCGCGGGCGGCATGGTCCGGAGCAGCCCCAGGTTGCCGCCGAGCATGATCTGCGCCGCGGCCCGCCCGGTCAGGAGCGAGACCTGCGCGTTGTACTCCTCCACGGCAACCGGCGCCCGCAACGTCAGCTTCCACCCGTCGCCGTCCGGCTCGACCTCCTGCTCGGGCAGCGGCAGGTTGACGGCGCCCCGCTCGAGGCTCTGCTGGATCAGGAGCCGCCCGAGCTCGGGCAGCAGCGCGATGGAGGGGTGCAGCCGGTTGGCGTCGGCGTCCTGCTGTACACCCTCGTAGTCGAGCTTGGCCCGGCTCTTGACCAGGGCCCGCCCGACCTCGGCGGCGGTGGTGGCGCCCTGCGCGTCGACGTCGATCGTCCACAGCACGGCGGGCCTGGTCTGATCGGGCAGGAGGCTTGCCGCACCCTCACTGAGGACGGGCGGGTGCAGCGGCACCTTCCCGTCGGGGAGGTACACGGTCTGCCCCCGCTGCCACGTCTCCCGCTCCAGCTCCCCACCGGGCTGGACGAACGCGGCGACGTCGGCGATCGCGTAGTACACCCGGTAGCCGTCGCCGCGCTTCTCGATGAGCAGCGCCTGGTCGAGGTCCTTGGACGTGGGCGGGTCGATGGTGACGAAGGCGAGCTCGGTCCGATCGTCCCGATCCTCGAACCGCTTCTGGGCGGCGGCCTCAGCCTCGTCCTGCGCCCCCTGGGAGAACCCATCGGGCAACTCAAGCTCATGGCGCAGCGCACTGAAGTCGATACGGGGGGCAAACACACGGCGGGCGGTCACTGGTCAGTCATACCAGGAACCCACCTCCGCAGAATCACGCAAACGGCCGGACCTCCTCACCCTGCCCTGACCCCCCGGCGGCATCACGCTCCACCTCGGGCGGGCGGAGCGTCGCCCGCGGCGTCGGCGCGCTGGTTCACGGGGTCTCGGCAGCACGCGGCGGCTCAGCGCTGGCGGCCATCACGCATCACCGCCGGCGGCCGAGCGACCCTGCGGCGGCGTCGCGCTGGCCGACGGGCGGCTCGGCGGCATGCGGTGGCTCAGCACCGAGGGGCATCTCGCATCACCGCCGGCGGCCGTGCGGCCCTGCGGCGGCGCGCCCGCTCACGGGGGCCGCCAGCACACGGCGGCTCAGCGCTGACGGCCATCACGCATCACCGCCGGCGGCCGAGCGACCCTGCGGCGGCGTCGCGCCGGCTCGCGGGGCCCGGCAGCACACGGCGGCTCAGCGCGGGCGGACATGACGTCTGGCGGCCGTGCGGCCCTGCTCCATGGCGCTGGCTCGCGGGGGTCTCAGCAGCATGCGGCGACTCAGTCGGGCGGGCTCATCAGTGGCGGCACCGGCCGGCGGGCGCGGACGCGCTGGGATGAACGGAGGCCGCGTGGGTAATGACACAGGCGGGGCAGCTCGCCTCGGACGCCGCTGGCACAGCTGCAGCTAACGGACGCCGGATCGGGCGGCGGCACGACCACGCGCGGTCGTCAGCCAGTGCGCTCGGCTGCGGCAGCCACGGCAGCCACCTGGGCACGCACGGACGCGCAGGACGACAGATACGCGCGGACGCGCCAGACAACTGCCACGCGCGGACGCGGCCGGACAACTGCCACGCGAGGGCCCGGCCGACACAACAGCCACGTCAACGCGGCGGCCAGGCGCGGCAGCCGCGAGCCTCAACCCAGCCGGCGCAGGCCGCTCGGACGCGATGGACAGGGCAGCCACCAGCCACGCGCGGACGCGACGGAAAGCGGACGCAAGCACGTCGGCCGCGGACAGCTCGGATCCTGGCATGCGAAGCACCACGAAGGCGGGCCGAGCACTCAACCACGCATGGGCGCGACCGACAGCAGGCACCCGGGCACGCGCGGGCACCCTGCCACGCGCGGACGCGACCGCCAACAGGCACTCGGCCACGCGCGGGCATCGTCACGGCGCGCGGACGCGGGGGTCGCAAACGGCGCGGACGCGACGGAGACGGCAGCCACCCCACTACGCGCGGACGCGACCCCCAGCGGGCACATAAGCAGGCGCGGACAGCATCACGGCGCGCGGATGCGGCAGGCCCGAGCCGCGCGGACGCGACGGACACAGCAGCCACCCGGCCACGCGCGGACGCGACGGACAGGCAACCAACTGCTGCGCGCGGACGCGGCGGAGAGCGTGGCGCGCTCGGGCACCGGCACGGTGAGCGCGGGCATCGTGGGCGCGGCGGCACTCGCAGGCACTACGCAACGGGCGCGGCGCGATGAGCGCGGCGCGGTGGGGGAACGGTGGGCGCGGACGCGACGGTTGGGAGGGCCGTCCTCAGCACGGTTGGCGCGGGTTACGGGCAAGCGCGACTGACACGCGTGGACTCGGCAATCAAGCGCGCGGACGCGGAAGCAGCGAGCGCGGCAGGCATAGTGGCGGTGCTCGGGGTGGCGGGCGCAGCTGTTGCGGCTGGGGCTCGCGCGGGGCAGTGGCTGCAGCTGGCGCGGAGAGGCTGCTGCTCGGGCGGAGCGGTGGCTAGGGATGGGGCTGGCACGGGGGCGGTGGCCTGCAGCTGGTGGGAAGGGATGCGGCTGGTCTGGGCAGCCCTCAGAGGTGGGGTGGTCTGTGGGCGCGGGGCCCCCTGGATATGGAGCGGCCGGTCTTCCTGGGGTGGAAGACCGGCCTTGGTGGTTCTTTGGGTTACGGGCGGGCGAGGGTTGCCCAGTCTTCGGCCGTCATGTTCGCGGCCTCTTCGGAGTTGTTGCCGTTCTCGCGGCCGGGGATGGCCTCGGAGGCGGCGCCTGCGGTTGGTTCGCCGGCGGTGGTGGGCTGGCCGCCTTCCGCTGCGGCGGCCGGGGTGGTCGCCGTGGTGGTCGAGTCCGGGGTGGTGGTCGCCGTGGTTTCGGCGGCTGCGGCCGGAGTTGACGTAGCGGCCTTCTTGGCCGGGGCCTTGCGCGGGGTTGCGGTCTTGGCCGGCGTCGCCGTCTTCTTGGCGGCGGTCGACTTGGTCGCCGCGGCCGCCGACTTGGCCGGCGTCGTGGCCGACTTGGCCGGCGTCGTGGCCGTCTTGGCCGGGGTGGCCGTCGACTTGGCCGGGGTGGCCGCCGTCTTGGCCGACGTCGCGGTCTTCTTCGCCGCCGTGGTCTTCGCCGGGGTGGCCTTGGCCGTGGTGGCCTTGGCCGTGGTGGTCTTCTTCGCCGCCGTGGTCTTGGCCGCCGTCGCCGTCTTCTTGGCGGCGGTGGTCTTCGCCGGGGTGGCGGTCTTCGCCGGGGTCGCGGCCGACTTGGTGGCGGTCTTGGCCGGGGTGGCCTTGGCCGTCGCCGTCTTCTTCGCGGCCGGAGCCGACTTGGCGGTCGCCTTGGTGGCCGACTTGGCCGGGGTGGCCTTCGCGGTCGTCGTCTTCTTGGCCGCTGTCGACTTGGCCGCCGTCGACTTCGCCGCGGTCGCCTTGGTCGCCGACTTGGCCGGAGTGGCCTTCGCCGTCGACTTCGTGGCGGCCTTGGCCGGGGTGGCCTTCGCGGTGGCGGTCTTCTTGGCGGCCGTCTTCTTCGCCGGGGTCGCCTTGGCCGTCGCGGTCTTCTTGGCCGCCGTCTTGGCCGGGGTCGCCTTGGCCGTCGCGGTCTTCTTCGCCGCTGTCGACTTGGCCGCCGTCGACTTCGCCGCGGTCGCCTTGGTCGCCGACTTGGCCGGAGTGGCCTTCGCCGTCGACTTCGTGGCGGCCTTGGCCGGGGTGGCCTTCGCGGTGGCGGTCTTCTTGGCGGCCGTGGTCTTGGCCGGGGTGGCCTTCGCCGTGGCCGTCTTCTTCGCCGCCGTGGACTTGGCCGCCGTCGACTTCGCCGCGGTCGCCTTCGTCGCCGACTTGGCCGGAGTGGCCTTCGCCGTCGACTTCGTGGCGGTCTTCGCCGGGGTCGCCTTGGCCGCGGTGGTCTTCTTCGCGGCCGTGGACTTCGTGGCCGCCGACTTGGCCGGGGTGGCCTTCGCCGTGGCCGTCTTCTTCGCCGGGCTCGCCTTGGTCGCGGCCGTCGTCTTCTTGGCCGCCGCCGTCGACTTGGCCGCCGGGGAAGCCGCCTTCGTCGCCGCCGTCTTCTTCGCCGCGGCCGGAGTGGCCGCCGCCTTCTTCGCCGCCGTCGACTTGGCCGTCGTCGTCGACTTGGCCGCCGGGGTGGCCGCCTTCGTCGCCGTTGCCTTCCGGGCGGCGGGGGTGGCGGTCTTCGCCGTGGCGGTCTTGCGGGCCGTCGCCGACGCCGCCGGAGTCGCCGTTGACTTCCGGGTGGTCGTCGACTTCGCCGCCGGCTTGGCCGCGGTGGCCGGCTTGGCCGTCGTGGCCTTGGTCGCCGCGGGGCGGGCGGCGCGCGTCTTCGGCGCCGTCGTGGTCGTCGCGGCGGCCGGGGTCACGGCCGCGGTCGCGGTGCGGCGGGGGGAGCCGGCCGCGACCGTCTTGCGGGCCCTGGCGGGGGCCTGCTCGGTCTGCGCGGGGGCCGAAGCCGCCGCGGTGGTCGCGGCCGCGCGCGCTGCGGCCGATCTCGTGGTGGCCTTCTTAGCTGCGGCCATCGTGGTCCTCCTGGAGGAGTTCTCCCGCGTCCTGCGGGATATTCGCGGTTGGGTTGTGCGGGTCGACGGGTCTTGCGGGAGCCGGTGGTCCGGGGCGGTTCGCGGTCGCCCTGGGCTCCGGCGCGTTGCTAGTGCTTGCCATCCCACCGTTCGTCTTCGGCGTCCCACGCCTCGTTGCGTTCATGGACTGTAGCGAGGGCCTGCTCGGCCGCCGCCGCCGAATCATAGGGGCCGAGACGATCCCTTCCCGGGCACATGTTGTCCTCGGACTCGACCCGTTGGTGAGAAAGGCACCAGTAGTACCGCTCAGCACCGCTGCTGCTCATGACATCACTGTGCACCGCAAATGAAACATGCGCCACCGAAACCGGCAAATAGCTTGTTGGGATTCCACAGTAGACGCAACCGCCTGACAAGGGTTACGGACACGCTCGCTGTCGGGTTCAACCCGCCGCCCTTCAACTCAACGCCTCCGGAAACCATTGCGTGACAAGGCTTCGACCGATCTTCCGGGGGTTTTGAATCCCACTGAAAGCCCCGGGTTGCAGCGGCCCTCTGTGGCAACTCTCACCCAGGGGTGAGCCGAACGGAGGAAACACATTCGAGTCGTCCGGCCGAGGTCCCCGAGCCTCGTTTGGAGACGAACGAGGGCACCGGGGAGCTCCGGACGACGTCGCCTGAGCGTCCACCATGGACAGGATGACACCTCCGGCGGGTCGTGAAAAGCTCCCCGGCATGACGCCGGACCCCCAAGCCGCCATCCTGTGCATCGCCGGTTCCGCCGATCCCGGCGATGTCGCCGCGCACCTCCGGAATGGCCGGTTGGTGCGGACGCCGGACGGGACTTCGCTGATGCAGTACGACTCCGTGAAAGCGGCAATCGCCGACGTCTGCGCCTATCTGCGCCCGCGGGCCATGTCGTTTGTGAAGTTCGGGCTGGACGTCGGGGACGGATCGGCGCCCGACGCGGCCCGGCGGCTGGCCGACAATGCCGGGCCGCGGTCGTTGTGGGCGTCGGCGGAGGCGGCCGCGTTCGTGGACCCGGAGGTGCTTGAAGCGCGGCCGTCGGGGTACCGGATAAAGCTATGAAGGTCTGCGGGAGAATTGATGCGTGAGCCTCCACGCCGATGACCTGCCCGACGTCCTCGCCGTCGCGCCGCTGACCGCGCCGCCGGACGTATCCCTGCGCCCGCCCGGCTCGAAGAGCATCACCAACCGCGCCCTGATCTGCGCCGCCCTCGCGCCCGGGCGCAGCACGCTGACCGGCATGCTCTTCGCCAACGACACCCACGCGATGCTCGGCGCCGTGCGCGCGCTGGGCGCCGGCCTCACGGTCGACGAGAGCGCCAAGACGGTGCTCGTCGACGGGATCGACCCCCGCGAGGCGTCGGGCGAGGTGCACATCGACGCGCGGCAGTCCGGTACCACCGGACGCTTCATCCTGCCGGCAGCGGCACTGCGCCCGGCCCGCGGCGTCGTCGACGGCGACCCACAGCTGCGGGCCCGGCCGTTCGGTCCGCTCGTCGACGCGCTGCGTGAGCTCGGCGCGACGATCGAGGACCTCGACCGGCCCGGTTACCTGCCCGTCGCCGCGACCGGTCCCGTCGCCGGTGGCAAGGTGGCGCTGCCGGGGCACATCTCCAGCCAGTACCTCTCCGGCCTGCTGATGGCCGGGCCGCTCATGGCCGACGGACTCACCGTGGAGCTCACGTCACCGCTGGTCTCGGTGCCGTACGTGGAGTCGACCACCGCCGTCATGGCCGCGTTCGGGGTCGCCGTGGACGGCCTGACGGTGGCGCCGCAGACCTACCGCCCGACCGAGTACGCCATCGAGCCCGACGCCAGCGCCGCCTCCTACCTCCTGGCGGCCGCCGCCATCACCGGTGGGCGGGTGACGGTCGAGGGGCTGGGGACGCGGAGCCTGCAGGGCGATGTGCGCTTCGCGGACCTGCTCGAGCAGATGGGGGCCCGGGTCGAGCGCGGGGCGGACCGGATCACTGTGACCGGTACCGGTGAGCTGCACGGCATCACCGTCGACATGGCCGACATCTCCGACACCGCGCAGACGCTTGCCGCGGTCGCCGCGTTCGCGGACTCGCCGACGGTCGTCACCGGCATCGACTTCATCCGGCGCAAGGAGACGGACCGGATCGCGGCCATCGTGACCGAGCTGCGCCGGACCGGCCTGGACGCGACGGAGGACGTCGACGGGTTCACGGTGCGGCCGGGCCGGATCGCGCCGACGGACTTCGAGACGTACGACGACCATCGGATGGCGATGAGCCTGGCGCTGCTCGGCCTGCGGGTGCCCGGCATCCGGATCAGGCACCCGCGGTGTGTCTCGAAGACGTACCCGACGTACTTCGAGGATCTGGCCCGCCTTTAACGCCGCTCGCAGGCGACCCCGTCGCCGTCGCCGTCGAGACGCTTGTTGAGGTTGTACGCGGCCGGGTTCACGGTGAACGACGTGACGGGCTTGGACCTGCCCTTCACCCGGTCCGTGGCCCCGGACCGCGCAACCCCGTGCGGGTAGTCGTGCTGCAGGGCGGTGCAGTTGACGTACCGCTTCGCCGGTGTCGCCGCGAGCGCCTGAGTGGCCGGCAGCGCCGCCGTCAAACCGGCCAGAAGAGCCATCGCGATTCTTGTACCCGTCCCCATCCGACCCCACCTCTCGTCTTTCCTGCGTCGTCGGCGGGCGGGGCCGGAACCTGAGGATTCAGATGGCGTCGAACCAGAGCGCTTCCCAGGCTCCCGGGGCGGTACCGGTGGCCTTCATCTCCTGGTACGACTGCCCGGTGTAGTCCAGCCGGCAGGTGAAGTAGGTGCCGCGCGAGATGTTGCGCAGGTAGTACTTGCCGGCGTCGGTCCACACGTCGAAGGTCTCCCAGATGTCGGGCCACTCGCCGCGGCCGCGCAGCATGCCGAGGTTCTTGCCGGTGTACCCGTACTCCGCGGTCACGAGGTAGCTCGACGCCGCCCGCAGGTACACGGTGTGCCCGCTGTCGCCCGAGCAGATCTCGAACACCTCCCAGGCGCCCGTCTGCCCCGGCACGGTCCGCGCCCGCAGCATGTTGTGCGACGAGCCCGTGTAGCCCTGCTCCTCCGCAATGTAGCGGTTGGCGGCCAGGCTCAGGATTTTGTACTGCCGGCACTTCGCGAGCCCCGGGACGCCCGTCCCCTCGAACGCGGCGACGCCGTCCTGTTTCGCCTCCGGTGCTCCTCCGGTCAGGTCGATGTACCCCTTCGCGAGGCCGGCATCGGCAGGCGCGGCGGCGCTGCCCTGCCCGCTCGGGCGCACCGGGTCGCCGTCACCCTCGCCGGCCCGCGCCAGTGCGAGCGGCGTCACGACCGCCGCCACGACTGCGGCGACCACCAACACGAACAGGCTCCTGCGCCGCATGGCGGCACCTCATTTCGCGCGTGACGGCCGCGTTCGGTCCGGCCGTGCCGCCGAGAATGCTCAGCCAGCTCATCGAAGCCGGTCAAGGAGCCAAAGCCGATCTTAAACTTCCTTTCAGCGCCCCTTCGCCACCGTCACGCAGCGCAGCGGAAGACCACGTTCCGCGCTGTGAAACCTCATGAAAACGGGCTGAAATGTTCACTGCCCCTGTACCCACCGCAACCGTCTCCGGGAGGCGGTAAGGAGGCCCAGCCGGTTGCCGCAGCAGGCGGACAGGTGACGGACGAGTCGACCTGTACGCCGGGCAACGTGCCACTGCAGCGCCGTGACCAGGGAAAGTATTGCTACTCGATCTCCTAGTACTCCAACGTCACTTCGCGGCTGGGTGCGGCGTGGCGTGGGCATGAAGACGGCCACCGCGGTGATCATCGATGGTTTGTGAAGACAAAAGAAGATCAAGCGGTGGCCGCGTGCCACAGCGTAGACCCTGAGCGGTGGGGTGCGCTGCTCGACACTGGCATGGCCCGCATCGCCGGCCGGTTCGCCCGAGCCGAGGTCCGCCGGACCGCGGCGGCGTTCGTCGCGGGTCTGCTCTCCACGGTAGAACGCAAGACCTGCTGGTCCTTGGCCGAGCACGCCGGGCATCCGGATCCGCAGCCGATGCAACGGTTGCTGCGTAAGGCGGTGTGGGACGCCGACGCCGTCCGAGACGACACCCGCGACCTGCTGCTCGAACAGGTCAGTCACGCCGACGGCGTGCTGATCGTCGATGAGACCGGCTTCGTCAAGAAAGGCCGATCCTCGGTCGGGGTCCAGCGGCAGTACACCGGTACCGCGGGCCGGATCGAGAACAGCCAGGTCGCGGTGTTCCTGGCCTACGCCTCCCCGCGCGGTCGTGGTCTGATCGACCGGCGGCTCTACCTGCCCGAAGCCAACTGGTGTAACCAGCCAGACCGGCGCGCCCGAGCCGGCGTGCCCGACGACACCGTGTTCGCCACCAAACCGGCCCTGGCCCGGCAGATGCTCACTGCCGCGTCCGTCGCCGGCGTTGCAGCCAGCTGGGTCACCGCTGATGAGGTCTACGGCGCCGACCCCGACCTGCGCGCCGACCTCGAAGCCCGTGGTGTCGGCTACGTCCTGGCGATCGGCTGCGACCGGCGAGTCCGCATCAACCACGGCCGCACCATCATCCGCGCCGACACCCTGACCGCCCGTGTCCCCGCCGGCAGCTGGCAGACACACAGCTGCGGCCCGGGCGCGAAAGGACCACGCACCTACCAGTGGGCCTGGATCACCACCGCCACCCATCCCGGCGAGCATCGCTGGCTGCTCGTGCGCCGCAACCCGCACACCGGCGAAGTCGCGTTCTACCTGTGCTGGTCACCCCGGCCGGTGCCGCTGCGCGTGCTGGTCCGGGTCGCGGGCAGCCGATGGAGCGTCGAAGAACTTTTCCAGACCGGCAAGAACGAGATCGGCCTGGACCACTACCAGGTCCAGACCTGGACCAGCTGGCACCGGTTCATCACCCTGGCCATGCTCGCCCTCGCCCTGCTCACCACGCTCGTCCCAGCACCCGAGCCGGTCACCGAACCCGACCTGCAAAGCCCCACGATCGCGCTCACCGTGCCCGAGACCCGCCGCCTCCTCAACGCCCTGACCCTCCACCGACCCATCGATCCCAGCCACGCCCTGCGCTGGTCACTTTGGCGACGAACCGTCCAAGCCCGCGCCCGCCGATCCCACTACCAGCGCAGACTCACACGCAACGGCTGAAGTGACGTTGGAGTACTAGGGCCGTCACGGGGCCGTTTCCTCAAAATCGAGGCTGGCGTCGATCGCGCTGCGCGAGCGTTCCTGGCTGTTGGGCATGAGGTGGGTGTATTGCCGCAGCGTGAAGCCGGGGTCCCAGTGGCCGAGGTACTCCGAGACCGCCTTGATGCTCTCCCCCGCGTCGAGCAGCACCGACGCGTAGTGATGCCGCAGGGCGTGCGTGCCGTTGGCACGAATGCGCGGGATGCCAGCCTCGTCGAGGGCCCGGTTCCAGGTCAGCTCGTCGAAGGTGTTTCGTCGGATGGCGTTGCCCCGAGGCGTGGAGAGCAGCAGACTCTCCGTGATCTTTGTCACACTGAAGGGGTCCTCCCACGGCAGGGTGACGTAGACCGGCTTGCACACCTCGCGGTGGGCGTTGATACGCCGGATCACCGACCCGGGCAGTGGCACCTTCCGTTCCCGGTCGCTTTTCGGCAGTCCGAAGACCAGGCGGGACCGGACCACCTTGACCTGGCGCCGCACGTGCAGCCAGCCGCCCTCGATGTCCAGGTCCTCATCGCTCAGGCCGAAGATCTCCCCTTGCCGCAGGCCGCACCCGGCACCGAGGTCCAGGACGAGCCGGTAGCGGGCCGGGACCAGGTCCCGCATGAGGCGCACCCGTTCGGCCGGCCACGGCACGATCTTCTTCTCTACCGGCTCGGGCGCCACGACCGACCGGGCTGAGCAGGGGTTCTTGGTGATCCTTCGATCGTCGACAGCGGCGTTGAGGATGGTCCGCAGGTGTGTGAACAGCACGGCCTGTGTGCTGACCGCCAGTCCCCCTGCCTCGTCCAGGGCCCGGATCCACTCCCGGACGGTGCTGGGCTGAATGGCGGCGAGCTGGCGGCTGCCGAAGAACGGCAGCAGATGCTTCCGGACCCGTAGCTCGACCGTCTCCCTGGTGGCGGTATCGAGCGTGGCGGTGCGGAGCCAGCTCTCGGCGAAGACACCGAACAGCATCCGGCCCGCGGCGGGGTCCACGAAGGTGCCGCGGACCTTGTCCGATTCAACCGTGGCCAGGAAGGCGTCGGCGGTGCGTTTCTGCCGGTCAGGGAACGATTCGCTGCGTTCCTTGCCGTCCGGGGCGATGTACCGGACGCGGTAGCGCATGCCGGTGCCGTGCCGTGCCGTCTTGACCTGGGTTGTCCGCCCGTCCGCGTCTTTGACGGTCCGGTACCAGCGATCCTCGACGTAGCCCACGTCAGGCCGCCTTCTGCCGCTGGAACCAGACCCGGACGTCGGCTGGGTCGTACCGCAGATGCTTGCCGACCTTCCCGGCCGGTGGGCCGGTGCGCTTCTTGCGCCAGGCGTACAGCGTCTCGACGGGGACGTCCAGGTAGCGGGCGACGTCCTCGACGGTCCACAGCCGCTCGACCTCGGCTGTCGTGCTCATCAGCTGTGCACTCCTTATTTACTCGTGCTGTCACGCGGCTACCGGCGTTTGACCGGACAGGGTGCTTCCGAGTTCGTGGGCGAGCTCCTCGCGGGCGGCATCTGCTCGGGCGCGGGCCATGGCGGCGGCGGTGTTGGCCAGGGCGGCGTCGCCGATGGTGCGCCAGCCGACTCCGGCGAAGGTGAGCAGACCGATGACCAGGGTGGTTTCCTCGTCGAGGTGGTCGGCGAGCCGGATAGGCTGCTCGGGACCGGTGGCGTCGACGGTGCGGCGGAAGACGACCCGGTTGGCGCGCAGGACGCCGAACGTCACGGGGTGGCGTCGGGCCTTGGTGAGGAAGTGGCCGTTGAAACCCAGCTTGTGGGCAGCGCGGCGCAGCCCCTCATACGGGTTCGGCTTGTCGCCGTCGGTCGATCGGATGTCAACCCGAGGTTGACATCTGCGGTCGCAGTGCGGGCAGGCGGCGAGCCGGGTCCAGGTGCGGCAGTCGGGGCACTTCCAGGCCTCGTCAGGGCCCGGGATACGGCGGCCGAGGTGCCAGCAGGCGTGGATGAGCCGGGCGTTGTGGTCGCCGGTGGCGTCGGCGTACTGCTCGACCGTGTCGGGGGTGAGCCGGGTCGAGAAGTGGCCAGTGGATTCGGTGGACTTGGTGGCGTACTTGGCCATGTATCCGGCGACCTGACTGTCGGTGATGGCGTCGGTGCCGGTCAGCGCGATCTGCCGGATGTCGGTGCCCTTGGCGAGGTCGCCCCAGGTCATCGGCCAACCGTCGAGCCGATCCGGGTGGGCCGGGGTCCGGAATGACGTCGACGCCACGGCGGTGCTGATGGCGTCGTGGAGGTCCTGGTAGGCCAGCGGTGCCGGGGGCGGCACGGCGGTGTCCGGGTCGGCGGGGTTGTAGCCGTCGAGGCGGATGAGCAGGTGGTAGTGGACCAGGCCCCGGCGCTGGTACTCGGCGACCTTGCCGTAGGTGAACCTCACCGGAGAGAGCCGCTTCGGCCGGCCATCGGCGCCATGGACGAGATGGAACGGTATGCCCAGGGCCTGGCAGCGGCGGCCCAGGGCCCGGCCGAGGGCGATCGAGGTGCGCCGCCACAGCTCGGTGGAGAAGAGGTTCCACACAACGTGCTCGGCGTGGCGGTAGCAGTCCAGGCACAGCGGCTGCCCGAGGACCTGGTCGCCGTCATCGTGGCGGGCCCAGCACACGGCGGGTTGGCCGTGCTCGCAGCGGTTCGGGCCGGTGGAGCGGGCGTGGCAGGGTTCGGCCCGGCAGTCGCAGCGGCGCCGGTTGGTGCAAGTGTGACGGCGCACAGCGCGGGTGTGGACGGTGCCGAAGCTCGGGGCGGTGAGGGTGACGAACGCGGCCGGATGGCTGGCGACGGTGCCCGGGACGCCTTTGCCTCCGACGAGCATGGTACGCAGGACCTGGTAGGCGTCGCGCTGATAGGTGCGGGCGCAGGCCGGGCAGAGGCTGGCCCGGCGGTTGCCGCAGGCCTTGTAGATGACGCCGTCGGGCAGGTGCCCGGTCGGGGTGTGGCCGATGATCTGGGCGCCGCCGTCGGCGGCGCCGCGGACGGTGAACAGGTCACCGGCGAGGCGGACCGGGCGGGTGCAAGCGGCGGCCGGGGTGATGTGGTCGAGCCAGTCGGGGTAATCGGGCTGGACGACGCGGGCGGCGACGTGATCGCGCAGGCTGATCGGGGTGAACGCGGACGCCTGGGCGACCAGCTCGGCGGAGGTATCGCTCATCCGGTCACCGCCCCGGGCCGTGGGTTGACACGGACGTGTCAGGGGTGAGGTGGGGGTGCCGGGTCGGCTCGGCGTTCGCGCCCACACCCGCAGCTGTAATAGCTGCGGGTGTGAGAGTCAGCGTCGAGACGGTCACGCGGTCCGGTCCATGGACGTGCCGTTCGCGGTCATGGCCGGGTGCCGCAGCCGGTTCGGGTCGAGGTCGAGCAGCGCGATGACCTGCTTCGCGGTGCCGGTGTCGACTCGCAGCCGCGCGGCGAGCTGTCCGGGCGTGATCGGTACGTTGGTGGCCTCTAGGTGCGCGGCGGTGATGTGCCGGGCGCGGGTGAGTAGTGCGGCCGGAACCGGGAGTTTCAGCGACTGGGCGGCGTCGGCAGCGGTGACAGAGAAGTCGTGTGCGGACGCGGCCTGTGCTGACTCCGGCGCGGTCGGCACGGTCTCGTGCCGGTGCTGGGTGGAGTCGGCCTGCTCGGTGGATGCGGTGTCGGGGGCCTGTACGGACTCGGCCGGGGACGGCTCGGCGGGGCTGTGGTCGGCGCCGGCCGCGGAACCGGGGTCGGGCGTGGCAGCGACCGGGACTCGATCGGCGGCAACGACCGGCTGGGCCGGGGCGGCCGTCGGGGACGGGACGGAAGCCGCCGTGGCGAGTGGTGCGCTCGCCGTGGTCGTTGTCGTGGTGGTCGTGGTGTCGGCCGGTGTGATGCGGTCGGCCGGTGGGTTTGGGTGCCGGGTGGCGATGATGGCGCCGGTGGCCATGAGCATGAGTCCGTCGATGGCGATCGGACCGAGGCGCTGGACGAGGGTTTCCTCCCCGTAGTGGCCGAGCAGCCCGGAGAGGTGCCGGTAGGACACCAGGGCGGCGACGAACGCCACCGGCGGCAGTCCGATCCAGCGCAACAGGTGGTAGCCGAGCTTGTCGGGCCATGGGGTGCGGGCGAGGATCTCGACCGCGACGAACAGCACAACGGGCCAGGCCATCGCGGAGATGACGGCGCCGGGTTCGGGCCTCCAGGTGTCCGGGGCGCTGGTGGGTTGGATGAAGGAGTGGGCGATGTTCGCGGCGATGGAGATGGCGCCGCCGAGGATGGCGCCGGTGTAGGCCCAGCCGCGGCCCGTGCCGCTGGTAGAGGTGGCCATGGTTACCTACTTCTTGTTGCGCAGTTGCTGCGCGAGCAGGCCGTAGCGGATGCGCTCCTCGTCGTCGAGGATTGTGACGGAGTAGCCAGAGGCCTTCAGGTCACGCTGCTGCTTGTCGAGGTGCGCCGGGTCGCCCTTGAGCGTCTTGACGTTGCCGTCCTTGTCGGTGGCGAAGATGGTGTACCGGGTCATGGTCGTGTCTCCTTCAGAGAGCGGCGATGAGCAGGGCGGACAGCCAGAGGCAGGCGTAGTGCAGGGACTGGTCGGCGAGGTACATGCCGTTGAGGCCGTGGTCGGCCAGACGTGAGAACGGGATCGAGCCGGTGTGTTCGAGTAGCCAGCGGACCGGCCAGCGGCGGTCGAGGAAGGCGTGGCTGACGGCGGAGAACGCCAGTCCGGTAATGAGTCCGGTGCCGGTCGCCGGAAGGTGCAGGACGGCGACCACGGTCAGGGTCATGACGGCCATGACGAGGTGGTACAGGGCGACGTGGCCGAGGAGGTGCCGCCAGCCGGTCCAGCCGGGTGCGGCTTTGTGCGCGGCCTGCCGGTCGGTCTGGCCGAGGACGTGGTCGGCGAGCTGGTGCGCGGCGTACAGCGTGGCCGCGATGGCCGCGAACGTGGCAGCGGCATTCATAGCGAGGCTCCCGAGGTGAGGACGATGGCCGTGTCGGCCTGGTCGTGGGCGCCGAGGGCATGCAGTCGGGCGGCGATGGTGGCGGCTTCGGCCTGGATCGCGTGGACGCGGGTGTGGACTTCCGGGCTGCCGGAGGTCAGGCCGTACTCGACGAGGGTCCGGTTGGCGTCGAGGATGGTCTGCTGTTCGGTGCGAAGCCGGTCGAGGGCAACGGCGAGCCGGTGCAAGACCGGGTCGGTGACGCACAGGTAGTCAGCGTCAGTGGTCATGGTCGGATCTCCGTTCGGCCGGTGAAACCGGAGCAGGGGCAGAAGGGCCAGAGGCAGGCACCGGCGAGGTTGCGGCCGGTGCAGACGCCCAGCGGCGTGGTGATGGCGGCGTGGATGGCCGCGGTGTGCCGACCACGGACGTGGCGGCAGTGGCAGCGGTCGGACCAGATCTGACCGGTGACCGGTTGGATGCACACCCGGTTGTGGATGGCGGCGGCGGTGCGGGCCGAGGTCGTGGCGGTCACGGTTGACCGACCGGCCAGTCGTCGTCGTAGGGGTCGCACGTGGAGCAGCAGCACTCGGGGTGGTGGCCGCCGGGATGCTTGGTGGTGACGTCCGGGCAGAGCCGCCCGCCGTCGTAGGTATCGGCGATGTGGATGCTCGGACCGAGCCCGTACGGAAGGAAATCGTCGAGATCGGCCATCACACACCGCCGCTGGAGTTGGGCGTGCGCTGCTGCGCGATGCGGTGCAGGCCAATGTCGATGAGCTGCTGCATCAAGGAGTTGACCGCGTCTCGGCCGATCTCGTCCTGCAGCAAGCTGAGGATCAGAACAACGGCGTCACCGTTGCGGAGCTCGACAGCCTTGGCCAGCAGACCGAACAGGGTCCTGGCGCGGGTCAGGTCCGGCGTCGGGGTGGGAGTGGTCATGCGGCACCTCCGGGGATGCAGTCGAGGCATTCGCCGTAGCGGCGAGGGATGTAGTAGGGCTTGAGCTGCTGACAGCTGGTGCAGAACCGGCGTGCGAGCAGGGCCTTGCCGACCGCAGCGAGTTGGGCCGGGGTGGCGGTGCGCTTGGCTTTGGCGTGCTGAATGTCGTAGAGGTAGGCGACGCGCCGCTTGCCTCTGTGCCGCCACAGGATCTGCGCGGCGATGTCCTGGCCCCCGGGCCGTAGATTGCGGCTGCGCAGCTGGCGGCGCGTGGCCAGGTGCGTCGGGGCCCACTTGAAGGGGTATGTCGGCAACCCGAACGTGGCGCCGAGCGGGTCGTAGAACTCGACCTTCATGCCGAGCGCGACCTGGGTGTCCAGGACGGCGACCCGCATCGGGTCAGCGGTCGGCGCCGTCACGACGCTCACCGCCCCACCGCTTGTGCGCGGCCTGCCGGCTGATGCCAAGGCGGGAGGCGATCTCCTCCCAGGAGTAGCGCTGCCGGTGGGTACGCAGGCCGGTCACGGCCTCACCGATCGCCGTGTCGAGGTCTTCGGACAGGGCGACCATGTCGGCCAGGGCTTCGATGTCCCCGGCTGCGACACGGCGGGCATAGGCACGGATGATGCGACGGGCGAAGGCACCGAACTCGTCGTTCTCCACGACGTTGCGGCGGGAGTTCATCGCTGACCGCCGTGGGACATGTCGTAGACCTCGGCTGCGGCCCGCAGGCTTTGGATCACGTCGTCGGCGGTCCGGTCCGGGTGGTCGTTCCAGCCCGACACTGAGTTGCCGTACTGCGCACAGACAAAGTCCTCGAACCACAGCACGGTGATGCTGAACGGGTTAGTCGGCGTGCGATACAGCTCGGTGTAGCTGCCCCATGGGTCGCGACGGACCCGGCCGTAGGCGGCGTAGGAGATGGCGCCGATGGCGCAGGCAGCGGGCAAGGTGCCGGAGGTCCGGTCCGTGCGGCGCGTGCCGGATGCGAAGTAGTCGAACTTCTCGTGGCCGTGCTGGTCGATGTAGTCGGCAGCGCGGCGCAGGGTGTCAGCGATGCTGGGTGTCAACTCCGGGTTGACAGTGTTCTTGGGCATCAGGACTCCTTGGTGTTGCCGGTGTCCTCGGCGGTGTCGTAGCCGCGGTAGGTGGCGTCGTAGGCGTCCGCGGCGGCCCGCAGGGCGGCGACGGCCTGGCCGGCAGTGCGGCCGGTTTCGTCGTTCCAGCAGGTGATGGCATGGCTGCTGTAGGCGAGCCAGCCGAGCAGGTGCATGTCAGGGGTGGTGAGGCCGAGGTGGTCGGCCAGGGTGGCGATGGCCATGTCGACGTGCCAGCCCAGGACGCCGGTCAGGATGTCGCTGAGCATCGGCGTGCCGTAGACGACGGTGCGGATGGCGCCGGTGATGTCGGCGGCCGGGAACAGGTCGCCGAGGTTGCGGTAGCGGTCGTGCTGGGTCCAGCCGTAGGAGTCGAGATACTGGGCGGCGCAGCGCAGCGTGTCGGCTGGCGTGCCGTGCATGTCAATCGCCATCGGGTCGGCGTCGCCCTGGTCGTCACGGGCGAGGGTCAGGTAGTGCTCGATCTGTTCGCGCTCGTAGAGGTCAACCTCCTCAGCCCAGGCGGAAAAGTAGTCGCCGGGCACGTCGACCGGGGTCGTCTGCGTCTTGGTGCCTTGGACCTCGTGGTCCCTGCGGGCGACGGTCGTGTACAGCCAGGCCTCGTCGACGGCCAAGACGTGAACCTTGTCGGGCCCGCTGCTGACCGGTTTTTGGGTAGGGTGCATCGCAGCCACGTCCTTTCGTGAAGGGCTGTTGGTCGGTTGGGCGGCGGCGCCAGCCCTGCCGGAAAGCTCGCTGGTGTCGCCGTTCGATACGCCGTTACTGCTGCGTGGTGGCGTGGGAGATGAAGCGCTCGAGCAGTCGCAGCAGGTGCGCCAGGTGGGCGCGGGCCCCTCGTCCGGGGGCGAGTCGGATGCTGAGCCGGATCTCGGCGAACTCGCCGCGGTCGGCGTGCTGGATGCGGGTCAGGGTGAAGGTGCCGACGTGCGGCGTGGTCCCAGTGACCGGACGAGCTCGGTGTTCGCCCAGACCACAGCTGTGGTCCCTGGCGCACCATTCGGTGTGCCCGCCGTGGCGGGCGAGACTGCGGTTCATGCGGCCCTCCCGAGGTCGGGCTGGAGACGGAGTTTGGCCGGCATCACGCCGTGTTCGTGCCGGAGCCGTTCCGCGTGGTTGCGGAGGCGCCGGATGTCTGCGTCGGAGAGGTAGGCAGACTTGGCGAGCATCGGACTGCCGCCTTCAGCGATGAGGTACCCGGCCCCCTGGTTGGTCGGGTCAATGGTGTTCGCGGTGTATCCCTGCGCGGCCCAGCCGTGCCCGAGCACGATGTCCGACGACGAATCGGTGGTGCACCGCCCGGCGAACCGCCACGCGAACAGGTCACGCAGCGAGGTCGGGATGATGTCGGACGAGGGTCGCTGTGTCGCGGCGACGACCATGATGCCGACCGCACGGCCACGGGCAACGACGTCCCGTAGCAGGGTCGAGAAGCGCTCTTGCGTGTTCTTGTCCCCGGCCGTGGCCGAGAAGTAGGCCAGCTCGTCGACTGCGAGCAGGTACGCGTTGAACGCGTCACCAGGATCGATCTTCCGCCGTTCGCACCAGTCGAGGTACTCGTAGCGGTTGTCCATCATCCGCTGCACCCGTTGCAGCACACGGATCGCCAGCTCAGGGCTCGGGCCGACGAAGACGTCAGCGACGCGCTTCCACAAGCCCAGCTCGACGCGCTTGCCGTCGAGAAGGATCAGCCGACAGTCCAGGCTGAGTGCCGCATGCGCAACGAAGTTGTTCAACAGTGACGACTTACCCGCGCCGGGCTCACCGCCGATGAGGAAGTTCCGGAAGATGATCGGGACGTGGATCGGGTGGCCGTACTCGTCGATGCCGAGATAGACCGGGTCGAAGATGGACAGGGAGCCGACCGGTCGCGCGTCATCGGAGCGCAGGCCGAGCGGCGAAGCAGGCGCGGCCATCGAAGGGCTCCAGCAGGGTCGGGGTGTGGGCGCGGGACGTGGCGTCACAGAAGACTGGCCCCGCGCCGACACGGCAAAGGTTGTTCACCCGGGCTGACACGGACGTGTCAAAAGGGCGGGTGACGGGGTCAGATAAACGCGTCGTACTCGTCGACGACCGGGACCGACACAGTCGGCGCCTCAGTCCGGGACTCGCGCGGCGTGCGGCCACGCGGCTTCGGCGTCTCGGCCGGAGCATCCGTGAGGTCGTGCAGGTCCAAGTCGAGGTTGCCCTCAGGAGCCGGACCAGGTGAGACGGGAGTCGGGTCGTCCAGGTCCACCATGCCGACCAGCGGCGAGGCAACCGTGGCCCGCAGCGGGTCACGACGGGTGATGTCGACCTGTACCAGGGCCGCATACGACGACCGGGAACGGGTCACCCGCACGCTCGTCGCCCAGCAGGCCACGGCCATCTTGTCGGTGCGTCCCTCCAGGTCGCTCATCGCGAGCCCAGACCGGAGCCAGATCCACACCCGTTCCCCTACCGGGGTCGCCCGGGCCCACAGGATCAGCGGCGGATTCCCCACGTTAACCGAGCCTGCGGCGTGGATGAAGTCCCGGAAGCACACCCGCAGCCGGTGCCGCACGATGACACACCAGGCCACCGCGACCACGCGACGACGAACGGGCGGCACGACGGCCGGCACACCAGCCAGCACGACCGTGACCGGCAACGCCAGCCACAGCGGAGCGCCCATCAGCGCAGTCCAGCCGTACAGCAGCAGCAGCGCAGTGAGGATCTCGACCGCCCAGTGCCAGAACACGCGCAGCACCGGCCAGACCAGCACCAGCAGCCCGACGACCAGACCAGCGAGCAGACCCACCCCAGCACCGGCAAACAGCCCGACGATCGGGTGATGGTCCCTCGACACCACGACAGCCGCCAGTAGACCGACGACACCAGACGTCACCAGAAACGAAATCAGCGCACGGCGCGACCACGACCGCTGCACATTTGCATCGATCACCGTGACCTGCGGGCCACGGAACACCTTCGAGAGCAGACCGGTCCTCCCCCGGCCGCTAGACTTGGACATGACACGTCCTCCCAAGACGGGAATCAAGGACTGTTGATGCAGGACCGGACCCGGGGTCGCAGCGACGCCAATCACTGAGCGACCCCGTGTCCGAACACCCCGATCGCGGGGTGAGAAGCGCTAGCAGCTCAGGCGACAGCCTGAAGACGCGCAGCGTCGACCGGGCGGATCTCCCGCGCGCGGAAGCTCACACCCTGACGGATCGGGTCGCGGTCACTGCGGCCCTTCGACGCCCACGGGATGATCTCCAGCCCGTCCATCTCGACCGGCTGACGCCACCGCAGCTCCGGCTTCGACGCCGACGCGATCGACACGTCGATCTGGCTCGCGCCCTCGTCCTCACCGAAGTAGACGCTCATCTCCACGACCCACACCGGGTTGCCCGACACCGGGTCCATCTTCTGCTGACGCTTCTCGTCCACCTTCGGGACAGCCGTCTTCGCGACCTCGAACTCGTAGCCCGACGTGTCCAACATGTACTTCATCCGCTGAGCCACCTTGTGGCCCTCCTTCGTAACGGAGCGCATCTGCGCTCTACCAACAGGACTCTTACGTCCTGTGACGGGACTAACTAGACCTACACTGACGGACGTATCAGTCCCTGTCAAGGACTCAAGAGTCCCCAGTCGGACCTGAGAGTCCGATCGACCAGGACTAAAGAGTCCGACACAATGGAGGGGTGGAAATGGCAGAAGTGCTGCGGCAACGCCGGACCGAGCTGGGCATGTCCCAAGCCGACCTGGCCGCCGCAGCGGGGGTCGATACCCGGCAAATCAGACGTTACGAAGCGGGCGAGCAGCAGCCCGTTCTATCGGTCGCCGTCGCGATCGCGAATGCCCTACAGATCAGCGTCGGCGAGCTGGCCGGCATCCCGAGCTACCGCCTGAACCTCTCGGGCGACTGGTGGGCGACCTGGCAGACCTTCAAGGACGGTGAACAGGTCATCACGCTTCAGGAAGTCAGGTTTCGCCAAGAGGGTCAGCGCATCGATGTAGCCACCACAACCCGAGGCATCGCCGTTGAGGACGGCGGTTACCACTGGCAGGGCGAGCTTCGGATCTGGGACAACGAGATCCTGATGGGTTGGTACGCCGCCACCGATGGGTCGGTGCGATCCAAGGGGACGATGTACTTCGTCCTGCATCCCCACGGGCAGCGCATGTCCGGTCGATGGGTCGGTATCAGCTACGACGGAAAGATTATTACCGGCTGGGGTTCGATGGCCCGCACAGCCGATGAAGCCACTGAGACCGTCAACGCCCTGATCGATGAAGAGACGAGAAATGCATCCCGAGGTTAGCGAAGTCGTCATTACGGCACCAGATGCCGAATGGCTGGCCGACTTCACCAGACAACTCGTCGAGGACCGGCTATGTTCGTCCGGACACTGCGTCGAATCAATTCGCTCAATCTACAAGTGGCGTGGCGATATCTATGACAAAACGGAAGCCCGCGTGATGCTCCACACCCGAACCTCTTTGGTGCCGCACATCATTGACCGCACCAATCGCGAGCATCCTTACGAGGTTCCGTGCGTGGTTGCAACACCAATAGTTAGCGGCAACCCAGCGTATCTACAGTGGATTTTGGACGAAACGAAAGAGGTTGGCAGCTGATGGGTCACAGAAGTCGAGTCTGTTACTTCACCATCGACTGCGACAACCTAGATCTAGGTACTCAATTTTGGTCCGACGCGCTTGGTGCACAAGAAGAGGAGCTATTCGAGCCGAGCCGCCAGGTCTACCGACAACTACGGTTGCCGGACTCCGAAATTCGCGTGCTCTTGCAACGGACAGACGACGTCAAGAGATCCAAGGAGCGCATGCACATCGACCTTGAGTCCGACGACGTCGAAGCCGAGGTAGCACGGCTTGAAGCGCTCGGCGCAACCCGATGGGACCATCAGCAACTGCGCGGTTATGACTTCTGGGTAATGCGCGATCCGTGGGGTAACGAGTTCTGCGTGCTGCAAGCGACCTTCCCGGAACTGCTAGCGCTCAGACCTGAGTGGCGGTAGCAGTTTCAACGATTACGCGGTGCAAATTCATCATGACGGCTGGTATGGCGAGTCGCCCTTGTTAAATTTGGCGAGCAGTATAACGAGGCCGATCACACCAACCATACCGATTGCTCTCCAAGGCGTGTCCGAATTATCATCGCCTGAGGTGACGCTTCTGGGCTGGGAACCAGTAGACGATGGCGTGATCGCGTCAACAGCGGGACACGTCACCTCATGCTTGCCAGCTTTGTTATTTCTTTTGAATTGCTCAAAGCAAGCCGTCGGACGATTCTGAAAGAACTGAACCGCCTCGATCCAATCGGCGACACAGATCGCGTACTGGTCTTCGACCTCACACGGCCTACCTGGCCGGGGGAAATATGTTTCGCCGAAATGACGCAGCGACGGCGTGGCGTCATTCGGGTGCGTATCACACAAGGTTTGGGCGATCCTTATAACGTCCGCATTAACCGTCAACTTGTGGCGGGAGGCTACAAACGTCGCGCGTTCACATTGCGAAACCGGGTCCGGCACATCCTCGGCGTTGACGGGCACGGCGGCCATTCCGACCACAAAGATCAGGCCAAGGGCAGTCGCGGCCAGCAAACGTAAGATCATCGACTACTCCTCGACTATGCGGTTAGGTCGTCGATATGGTTCAACCAAGTATCCTGGAGCGTTCGATAAATTAAAAGCGCTCCACCCCCGCCTGTCGCTGAAATTCACTCTGATTCGCGCTGAGCCGCGCCTGTGAGAACTTTCTGTACGTCTTCAAGGCGGCCCGAAACGGGCCGCTCGCCCGCGCCGCGGCGGGGCCGGCGCAAGCGCCGCGCCGCTCGCCCTTAGCCTTCGGCACGGGCGGCGTCGTTCCAGCCCCGGGCGCGGGCGAACCTGCTTCGATGCGGTCCGCCTAAACGCAAAAAGCCCCGGCCCATCGAATCGGGACCAGGGCGTGACAGTCGCTGCAACGTGCTCGGCTAGCTCTTTATGCCTCCGGCGGGGATCCCCCGGCTCCAGGATGACCGGGGACCGCGGTTCAGTTGCGGTGATGGGGTGGCTGAGGAAGGCCTGTGTCATCCCGCCCGCCATCAACCCGGGCAGAGCCAAGCACACCTTCGCCCGCGGCGCCTCCCGTCCGCGGGAAGAGTGTCAACTCCGCGTTGACAGGGCACCGCGGGCGAAGGCGCGCTTCCCGTAGGGCGGGTCGACGGCAGACGGGATGACACAGGCGGATGGGTGCGGCACTGCGTGCCGCACCCAGCGATCGTCCGAAGCGGTCTTGATACGCGTACTTGTCAGCCCTACGTAAGGTTGTTGATATCGTCAACCAACGCGACAGCCTCGCGGCCGGCCGAGGTCAGCGCCCGCGCCTCGTCTGAGTGAGAGACCAGGAACGCCCACATGGCGTTAAACTTGCGCATTAGCCAACCGCGCGACGGTTCATCAGAAACTGCGGCCACCCCGGCTGCAACCGCCGTCACAGTACTCCGTACCTCGTTGAAGCCACCGAGCCAGTACGACCGCAACGCCCGCTCAACGTCGTCCAGGAGCTGGATCAGGTAAAGCTTTTCTTCCGCAGAGAGAGATTCGCTAGTGGTAATCGCATCCTTCAGGGATCGAACCTGTTGAAGCAGCTCAAAGCGTGACTCTTCCGTAAACGAGCTCCGCTTGTATGAGCGGCGCAGCTCACGCGACAGCAGCTCAAGGATGTAGATCCTCTCGTTCGAGATGTATCCGCTGAACGGGCTCATGTCGGTGTGCTGCAGATGAGTCGTAAGGCGAGCGACGATCGCATCGAGCGACTGGAATGCCTCAAGATAGAATGCTCGGTCTTCTTGGTCGTCGCCAGCTACGTTGACGAGTGCCGCTTTCGCCTCGTCTACGAGGAGCATGAACTTTCCCAGATTGACAAAGACGTCGGCATAGCGACCGCCGCCCAATGCTGTGCTCCACACTTGGAGCGCAGGCCCGTCACCGGCGCGCTGGACCGCGCGGAGGGTCGCTGCAATGCGAGCCGCCGGATCATCGAGATACTCAGCCACGATCATGCAGTCAAGCACAGCCCGCCAAATGGAGGAATGGACTACGCGCACAAGGCAGTCTAGCCGAGTGCTTAACCCAGAAAATACGAACAGCCGAGTCGGGCGCATGCATCCCGACTGGCGCGGCGCTCGCGGGACCCAAATTCGAACGCTTCTGGGCCGTTCCTGGGCCGTCCGGGCCGCCACCGGGCCGCCCAGCGGTAGCCAGCATTGACCACCATCGACCAGAACTGACGTACGAAACAGCAGTTCAGGCTTGATTGCCAGTGCCGTGATCCGGGTCGGACGGACGAGTCGACCTGTACGCCGGGTTCTGTCCTCGCCCTGCGGCGAGGGGCGGCCATCCATCTCGGCCTGCCGTTGCCGGCAGGCTCCAGCGGTCCACCCGCAGGCTCGGGCGGGCTGCCCTCGAACGCCTGCGCAGGCCGGGCCCGTGGGCGCCGGCCCTTTTGACCTTGCTCCGGGTGGGGTTTACCTAGCCGCCCCGGTCACCCGGGACGCTGGTGGGCTCTTACCCCACCGTTTCACCCTTACCAGGCCGAAGCCTGGCGGTCTGTTCTCTGTGGCACTGTCCCGCGGGTCACCCCGGGTTGCCGTTAACAACCACCCTGCCCTGTGGAGCCCGGACGTTCCTCGGCGGTGCCTTGCAGCACCGACGCGGCCGCCCGGTCGACTCGTCCGTCGCGCTGACTATGGTAGTCAGACCATGGAAGCCGCCGACATCGCACTGCTCGCCGTCGCCGGACTCGCGGCCGGGACGGTCAACGCCATCGCCGGCGGCGGGTCGCTCATCACGTTTCCGGCCCTGATCGCCACGGGGCTCCCGCCGGTGGCGGCCAACGTGACGAATACCACTGCGGTTTTTCCGGGGTACCTCTCCAGCGTTTACGGCAGCCGCGCCGACCTCGACCGCAGGCACCTGGCGCAGCTCATCCCGACGGCGGTCGTCGCGGCCGGGCTCGGGTGCGCGCTGCTGCTGCTGACCCCGGCAAAGGCGTTCGAATACGTGGTGCCGTTCCTGGTGCTTGCCGCGGCCGCGGTCCTCGCCTTCCAGGACCGCCTGCGCCGGGTCGTCGGCCACCCGCGCTCGATGTCGCCGCGGCGGCGCCTCGTGAGCCTGCACGCCGTGGTGTTCGTGGGGTCGATGTACGGCGGCTACTTCGGCGCCGCCCTCGGTGTCATGCTCGTCGCCGCCCTCGGGCTGGTCCTGGACGAGACCATGGCCCGCGTCAGTGCCTTGAAGAACGTCATCTCGGCCGTCGGCGGGCTGGTCGGGGTCCTGGTGTTCGCGCTGTTCGGGCCGGTCGACTGGGCCGATGTCGCGGTGACGGCCCCGGCCGCGCTGATCGGCGGGTACGTGGGGGCCCGAGTCGCCCGGCGGCTGCCCAGCGTGGTGCTGAAGGCGGTGATCGTCGTGTTCGGCACGGTGGTCGGGCTGGTGCTGCTGTACCGCGCGTTCTCCTGACCCGCGCCACCCCATCGCGCAGCGCCGCCCACCGTACAGTTCAGCGGCGCCGCAGAGCGCTACCCAGTATGCAGCGGCACTCCCCTAAGCAGTGACTCCCGCCCGATCTCAACCAGCGCGCATATGCACAATTCGGGCCGCTGATTGACAGGCGCCGGGCCATGATCGCCGCGCGACCACTTCGCAACAAATGCCGCGAATACGACTTATCCGGCGTCGGCGGTTTCTAGGGGTTGTTGCAACACAGTGTTTTCAGTTGGTGATGGTGAGGACTTGTGCGAGGCGTTCGGCTGGGGTGTCCCAGTTGAGGGTTTGGCGGAGGCGGCCGTTGAGCTGGGCGGCGACTGCGTCGAGGTGTTCGGGACTGTGCTCGGTGAGGTCGGTGCCTTTCGGGAAGTATTGGCGGAGCAGGCCGTTGGTGTTCTCGTTCGATCCGCGTTGCCAGGGGCTGTGCGGGTCGCAGAAGTACACGGGCATGTCGGTGGCCAGGGTGAACTCGTGGTGCAGCGCCATTTCCGAGCCTTGGTCCCAGGTCAGGGACCGTTTCAGGTGCTGCGGGAGGGTGGCGACGGTGTCGAGGAGGGCGTCGCGGACGACTTCGGCGCTGCGGCCACGGTTGCCGAGGTGCACGAGCAGCACATATCTTGCGGCGCGTTCGACGAGGGTGCCGATCGCGGACTGGCCGTCCTTGCCGATGATCAGGTCGCCTTCCCAGTGGCCGGGGACCGCGCGGTCGTCGGCCTCGGCGGGCCGGTCGCTGATCATCAGCATCGGCGCGGTGAACCGCGACCCGCGGGCCGTGCTGCTGCGGGGCCGGCGCACGGCCCGGCCGGTCCGCAACGCCGCGGCCAGTTCCCGGCGCAGTGCCCCCCGGCCCTGGACGTAGAACGCCTGGTAGATGGTCTCGTGGGACACGCGCAGCTCGCGTCGGTCGGGGTGATCGCGGCGCAGCCGGGCGCTGATCTGGGCCGGGCTGCGCCAGCCCGCGAGGAGGTCCTGGACCGCATCGCGCAGGGCAGGGTTCCCAGCACGTTTCCGCAGTGTCGGCCGGGGCCGGCGCCGCTCGGCCCGCTGCTGCGCCGCGAACGGCTGATACCCGCCGTCCGGGTCGCCGTTGCGGGCGATCTCCCGGCTGATCGTGCACCGCGGCCGGCCGAGCTCAGCGGCGATCGCCGCCTGCGACACCCCGGCCCGGACCCGGTCAGCGATCACCACCCGCTCATCCACAGACAGCTACCGGCCCGAGACCACCACCGGTGGCCGCGCCGCCACCACAGCCGCCACCACAGCGGCCGCCCCGGCGGCTTCCCGCCGCCACCGCCACCCCGTCCGCTCCGCCACCCCGACCAGCCGGCACACCACACCCGTCCGCACCCCCTGCCCAACGAACTCGAAATAGGCAGCGCGCTCAGCCAGCAACGGCATACATCCCTGCGGGCGACGACTCTCCCGGATCTTGAACATGACAACCCCTGATCAGGTCAGGTGTTGCAACGATCCCTTGAAACCGGGGACAGGCGATAAATCCGATAAGTCGAGGCGCGCCAGCGCCCGACTTATCGGCCCAAAAGCCGCCGCCGGTGCCAGAGCACCGGCGGCCAAGAATGTGCGCGAATCAGGACAAGTGTGCCGTCTCGTTCACCGAGCGTACCGCCACTCCCCCATCCGGCCACGAGTCGACCAGGGACAGGCCGCACGGGTCCAGATAGAGGCGGAACAGGAACGAGTCGCTCGCGGCAAGCGCGTCGCGCAGCAGGAGCTTGATCGGGGTCACGTGGCTGACGACGGCGATCTCCTGGCCGGCGAAGCGGTCCTGCAGGCTGCGTACCACCCGGCGGACGCGCATGGCGACCTGCTGGAACGACTCGCCGCCCGGAGGCGGGACCGAGGTCGAGGCCAGCCACTTGTCCTGCTCGGTGGCGTAGCGGTCGCGGACCTCGGCGTACGTGAGGCCTTCCCACTCGCCGAAGTCGCACTCGATCAGGTCGTCCTCGATGATCAGGGGGAGGTCGCCGAGCGCCGAGGCGGTCTCCAGGCAGCGCTTCAGCGGGGAGCTGATGACGGCGGCCAGGTTCGGGGCCAGTTGGTGGGCGCGCGCGGCGGCCTTGGCGGCCTGGTCGTGGCCGGTTGCCGCAAGTGGGATGTCGCCGCGGCCCGAGTAGCGCTTCTCGGCCGTGTACGGGGTCTCGCCGTGGCGGATGACGACCATGCGCAGCGGCGCGCTTGTCGACGGGGGTGACCAGGAGCGCTTCTCCGCGGGCGGGGAGTCGCCGTCCATGGCCTTGTTCGCCAGACGGTCGGCGTCCTTGTTCTGCTCGCGCGGAATCCAGGCGTACCGGACGAGCGCGAAGCCCAGCGCCAGGGCCTTGGCCTCCTCCGCCAGGGGGCGCAGGCCCGGGTGCTTGATCTGCCAGCGGCCGGCCATCTGCTCGATGACCAGCTTGGAGTCCATGCGCACGTCGACCTCGTCGGCGCCCAGTTCGCGGGCGGCTTTCAGGCCGGCGATCAGGCCCGAGTATTCGGCGACGTTGTTCGTCGTCACGCCGAGCGCGGCGAAGCGCTCGGCCAGCAGGGCGCCCGTCTCGTCGCGGACGACGGCGCCGTAGCCGGCCGGGCCCGGGTTGCCGCGCGAACCCCCGTCGGCCTCCACGGTCACCCGCATGGACGCGGCCTCCATAGCACCGGAGCGGTCATGCGGCTACAGGCCCGACTCGGCGGTGCGGACCAGGATGCGGCGGCACTCCTCGCAGCGGACGACCTCGTCCTTCGGGGCGGCCTTCACGCGGGCCTTGTCGCCGCCGGAGAGTTCGATGCGGCAGCCCTCGCAGCGGCCCTGGCGGAGCATTGCCGCGCCGATGCCACCGCTCGACTCGCGGATCTTGTCGTACAGCGAGATGAGGTCGGCCGGGAGGTCGGCGGCGAGGGGGCGGCGGCCGGCCTGGCGAAACTCCTCGTCCTTGGCGATCGCGGCCAGGGCCTCGTCGCGGCGCTTCTCGGCGGCGGCGCGGGTGGCGCGGGCCGTCTCCAGCTTGGCGACGATCTCGTCGAGGGCGCTCTGGGCGGCCTCGCGCTGCTCCATGAGCTCCAGCTCGGCGTCCTCCAGCTCGGACTGGCGGCGGTTGAGCGTGGCGATCTCGTGCTGCAGGGCCTCCAGCTCGCGGGACGGGCCGGTGCCGGCGTCGAGGCGCGACTGGTCCTTGTCCTTGCGCGCGCGGACCTGCTCGGCGTCCTTCTCCAGTCGGTTGATGTCGCGGTCGAGATCGTCGACGGCGACCTGGGCCCGGACCCGCTGATCCTCCGTCATCGACAGCTCGCGGGCCAGCGCGTTGAGCTCGGCGTGCTCGGGCAGGGCCTTGCGCTTGTGGGCGAGCTGGGTCAGCGCGATGTCGATCGCCTGCAGGTCGAGCAGGCGGCGCTGGGCTTCCGGATCGGCGTTCACGAGTCGTTGTCCTCCCAAAGGACCCAGGGTGAGGTGTCCACATCGGACACGATGGTCTGCACGCCGGCCTCCGTGCGCAGGAACGCCGCGACGTCGTCCAGCCAGGGCCGCTCGGACGCCCAGTGGGTGACGTCGACGAGGGCCGGCCCGCCGCTCGCGAGGTGCTCCTGCGCCGGATGGTGGCGCAGATCCGCGGTCAAGTATGCGTCAACCCCGGCCCGGGCGGCGTCGGCCAGGAACGCGTCGCCCGCCCCGCCGGACACCGCGACCCGCTCCACCCGGGCGGTGGGGTCGCCGGCCAGACGTACGGAAGCCGCGGATTTCGGCAGTTGATGCGCGACGTGCCGCGCAAAGTGGGTGAGGGTCATCGGCTCGGGGAGCCGGCCGATGCGTCCGTGCCCGCGCTCGGGAGCCTTCGGATCGGGACGCAGCGGGTGTACCTCCTCGAGCCCGATCCGCGCCGCCAGCGCATCGGACACACCCGGCCGTGCGACGTCGCCGTTGGTGTGCGCGGTGTACAGCGCCATCCCGGAGCGGATCATGCGGTGCACGATCCGGCCCTTGTATGTCGTGGGTGCCACGCTGGAGACGCCGCGCAGCAGTAGGGGGTGGTGGGTGAAGACGAACTCGGCCCCGACCTGCGCCGCCTCGTCGACGACCGCGGGGGCGCAGTCGACGGCGAGCAGCACGCGGCTGACCGTCGCGTCCGGCTCGCCGAGGACGAACCCGACGCGGTCCCAGTCCTCGGCCCACTCGGGCGGGTACCGCTGCTCCAGCAGTTTGACGAGATCGGCGACAAGCACGGCGTAACGTTAGTCCACCGCCTCGCTCCCCGTGATGCGCTGGGCCTGCACCGAGGGGTGGGCCTCCAGCGCGTCGAGCGGCAGGTGCCACGGGAAGTCGCTGCGGTTCTCGCCGACGCCGGGCTGGTGCAGCTCGAGGACGTCGTCGCCGTAGATCATGGTGATGCCCCACGAGCGCAGTCGCGCGATCGACTCGCCGAAGGCGGGGTGGGCGGCCATGGCGCGGTTGGTGTAGGGCACGGCGACGATCGGCAGCCCGAGCCCCAGGCCCTCGACGATCAGGCCGAGGGCGAGCGTGTCGGCGATGCCGGCGGCCCACTTGTTGACGGTGTTGACGGTGGCCGGGGCGACGATGATCGCCTCGGCGGCCGGGAGGACGTCGGGGTCGCCGGGGTACTTGTAGCGGTGGCGCACCGGGTGACCCGTCTGCTTGACGAGCCCGGGGACATCGAGCCACTTGAGGGCGTCCGGCGTGGCGACCACGCAGACGTCCCAGCCTCGCTCCTGCGCGAGCGAGACCAGATTGCCAACGCCGGCGGTGGCCGGTGAGCCACACACGACGGCGTACAGAACAGAGCCGGACATGCCGGCAATTCTGCCCGCTAGATCTTCGTTTTTTGTTACACGCCGACGCTCATGTGCTCCGCGAGCTCCGCGACGGGCGCCGAGGGGGTCCCGCGGGTCCGCCGCAGCACGTCGCTGAGGACCTCGCGGGCCAGCGGGCGGCAGCGGATCTCCGACGGGGCCAGCCGGTCGCCTTCGAGCAGCATCTCGCTTGCCATGTCGATGTCGCCGATGAGCGCCTGGGCCCGGGCCTGGTCCAGGTAGTGGTGGGCCCGCCGCTCCGGCAGCAGCGCGTTGAACCCCTCCGGATCGAGGCTCTGGTGTACCTCCACCGCCACCCGGCCCTCGCCGAGCTCGACGGCGGCCGCGGCCCGGTGCAGCTTGACGTTCGTCGGGCCGAAGCACGTCCAGTAGTAGTTGGCGTCGCCGTCCATGCACCGCGCCGCCTCGTCGGCCCCGGCGAGCAGGTCGCGCACTGTCGCGCTGTCACCGATCCGGGCGGCCGCCATCGCACCCTGGAGCAGCAGCTGGCCGTAGACCGACAGGCGCTCCGGGCTGTTGTCGTTGCCCGAGGTACCCGGGGCCAGGCGGTTGGCGATGTTGACGTTGATCTCGAGGGCCGGGCGGGCCCGTCCGAGAGAGAGCAGCGCGCAGGCGACCCGCGCCGTGGCGGTGCCGGCCAGGAGCTGGTCGCCCGCGCGCTGGGATACGGCGATCGAACGGTCGGCCGCGAGCCAGGACAGCTCGTGCTCGCCCAGCTTGCGCAGGGCGGAGGAGGCGATCTGGTACACCTGGCCGAGCAGGTGTGCCGACTCCTGCCCCTGTCCGCTGTCGCTGTAGGCGGTGTCGGCGGCCTGGGCCTCGCGCAGGAGGCGGGGCAGCGTGCGCGCGAGCATGCCGTACTTCGCGTGCTGGTACGACAGCCAGGCGTGGGTCACCGCCTTGCGCATCTCCGGCAGGGGCGGCGGCTCGGGCGGCGCGTAGAAGAAGGCGCTGATCTGGTCGTAGCGCTCCAGCGCGGCCCGGATCTCCTCGACCTCGATCTGGTCGACGCAGTTGACGCTGTCGGGCCGCCGCTCGGGGTCGCGGCCCAGCAGGATCTGCACATCGAGTTGCAGGACATCGGCGATCTCGTAGACGACGGAGAACTTGTCCAGCCGCCGCACACCCCGCTCGACCTTGTCCACCCAGCTCTTGGACTTGCCGAGTCGATCGGCGAAGACCTGCTGGGACATCTTTCGCCGGTTCCGCCAGTAGGCCACACGGCGGCCGATGGGCAACTCATCCACGTCGCTCACCTCCGGAGGTCACCCGACCGGTCGAAATCGCACGATTTGTGCGGTCCGTCCGAGTCGTTCGCTCATATGTTCCGATGTGCAACTTGCAGCCCCCGTTGCCATTCCCAACGACGCACAATCCGTCCGGTAACGCGACGTGGTCCTGTGCGCACTTTCGAGTGATCTCGCCTGGCAGGAGACCGTCATGCTTCCGTGGACCTTGTTCGAGCGGTCGCGGCTGCGGAAGGCCGCGGCCCGCTACGCCGCGCAGGGCTGGCCCGTGCGGCCGGGCGCCTTCCTGGCGACCCGGCAGACCGGGCGCCACGCGACGGAGCGGCGCTTCGACTGCGGTACCCCAGGCTGCCCGACAGTCGCGTGCCACCCGGCTCCGCTGCCCGTCTGCTTCGACGCCGAGACGGCCGCGGCGCTGTGGCAGGAGCACCCGTACTCGGTGCTGCTGCCCACCGGCTACGCATTCGACGTGCTGGAGGTGCCGGGGGCGCTCGGCCGGGCCGCCCTGCTGGGCGACGGCTTCGTGGCCGCCCGCGGCCCGGTGGCCGTGGCCCCCGGCGACCGCTGGATGTTCCTGGTGCTGCCCGGGCACGGCGTGCTGCCCGAACTGGCCGCTCACGCCGGTGTCGTGCTGCACGGGCAGAACTCCTGGGTGCCGGCGCCGCCGAGCCGGCAGTTCGGGGGGCGGGTGCATTGGGAGCTGCCGCCGGAGGTCCACAACTGGCGGCCGGCCGAGCCCTACGCGATCCAGGCCCTCATGCTCGACGCCATCGGCGCGGGCCCGCTCGCCACAGCGGGCCGGCGCACCACGTGGCGCGCCGCTGCGTAAATGCGTCGAGATCACCAAGACCGGCTTTCCTCACGGAAAAGTTCACGTGCAGAATTCATGCCGGTGCCCAACGTAGCGTCGGGGGGGCCACACGGTCGACCCTCGTAATCCGTACGAAGTACTCAAGGATTGCGAGGGTACCTACTCAAAGCTGAGTATTGATCTACTCCATTGATCATCATCTTTCGGTGAATCGGGGCCGCTTCACCCGATCCGGTCCTTGACACTGATGAACGTCCACAGTAACGCGGCCGGGCCGCCGCGATCCGCGACGGCCCGGCTGACGCGTTCCGCTTACGAGTCGCCGCCGGTCTCGCCGACCGGGGCGGCGTTGACGTCGTCGATCGCGTACTTCTTCGCCGCCTCGGCCGCCGCGGAGGCCGGGACCTCGCCGCGCTGGGCGAGCCGGCTCAGCGTCGCCACCACGATGGACTCGGCGTCCACGTGGAAGTGGCGGCGCAGGGCGTGGCGGGTGTCGGACAGGCCGAAGCCGTCGGTGCCCAGCGAGGTGTAGTCGTTGGGTACCCAGCGGGCGATCAGGTCCGGTACCGCGCGCATGAAGTCGCTCACCGCGATCACCGGGCCGGCCGTGTCCTGCAGCGCGCGGGTCACGTACGGCACCTGCGGCTCGTCGCCCGGGTGGAGCAGGTTGTGCTCCTCGGCCCGCACGGCGTCGCGGCGCAGCTCGACCCACGACGTCGCCGACCACACGTCGGCCGACACGCCCCAGTCCTCGGCGAGCAGCTTCTGCGCCTTCAGCGCCCACTGCATGCCCGTCCCGGACGCCAGCAGCTGCGCCTTGGGGCCTTCGCTGGACTCGGCGGGCAGGTAGCGGTACAGGCCGCGCAGCAGCCCGTCCACGTCGAGGTCGGCCGGCTCCGCGGGCTGGAAGATCGGCTCGTTGTAGACGGTCAGGTAGTAGATGAGGTCCTCGGGGTTCTCCCCGTACATCCGGTTGACCGCGTTCTCGGTGATGTGCGCGATCTCGAACGCGAACGCCGGGTCGTACGCCACCACCGCCGGGTTGGTCGCCGCGATGAGCAGCGAGTGACCGTCCTCGTGCTGGAGGCCCTCACCGTTCAGGGTGGTGCGGCCGGCGGTGGCGCCGAGCAGGAACCCGCGGGACATCTGGTCGGCGGCCGCCCAGATGCCGTCGGCCGTGCGCTGGAAGCCGAACATCGAGTAGAAGATGTAGACCGGGATGATCGGCTCGCCGTGGGTGGCGTAGCTGGTCGCGGCGGCCGTGAACGAGGCGACGGAGCCGGCCTCGTTGATGCCCTCGTGCAGGATCTGCCCGGACGTCGCCTCGCGGTAGGACAGGAACAGCTCGCGGTCGACGGGCGTGTAGTTCTGGCCGTGCGGCGAGTAGATCTTCGCCGTCGGGAACAGCGAGTCCATGCCGAAGGTGCGGGCCTCGTCGGGGATGACCGGCACCCAGCGCTTGCCCATGCCCTTGTGGCGCATCAGGTCCTTGAGCATGCGCACGAAGGCCATCGTGGTGGCGACCTTCTGCTTGCCGGAGCCCCGCTTGATGTCGCCGTAGACGGAGCTGTCCGGCAGGTCGAGCGCGATGTGCTTGGTCCGCCGGTCGGGCACCGAGCCGCCGAGCGCGCGCCGGCGCTCGAACATGTACTCCATCTCCTCGGACTTCTCGTCCGGGCGGTAGTACGGCACGGCGTAGGGGTTCTCGCCGATGGCGCTGTCGGGAATGTCGAGGTACAGCCGGTCCCGGAAGTCCTTGACGTCCTGCAGCGTCAGCTTCTTCATCTGGTGCGTCGCGTTGCGGCCCTCGAAGTGCGAGCCCAGGGTCCAGCCCTTGATGGTCTTGGCCAGGATGACCGTCGGCTGCCCCGTGTGCTCCGTGGCCGCCTTGTACGCGGCATAGAGCTTGCGGTAGTCGTGCCCGCCGCGCTTGAGGTTCCAGATCTCGTCGTCGGAGAGGTGCTCGACCATCTTGCGGGTGCGCGGGTCGCGGCCGAAGAAGTGCTCACGGACGTAGGCGCCGGACTCGGCCTTGTACGTCTGGTAGTCACCGTCGGGCGTGACGTTCATGAGGTTCACCAGCGCGCCGTCGGTGTCGGCGGCCAGCAGCGGGTCCCACTCGCGGCCCCATACGACCTTGATCACGTTCCAGCCGGCGCCGCGGAAGAACGCCTCCAGCTCCTGCATGACCTTGCCGTTGCCGCGGACCGGGCCGTCGAGGCGCTGCAGGTTGCAGTTGATGACGAAGGTGAGGTTGTCCAGCTCCTCGCGCGCCGCCACGCCGATGGCGCCGATCGACTCGGGCTCGTCCATCTCGCCGTCGCCGAGGAACGCCCAGACGTGCTGCTGGGAGGTGTCCTTGAAGCCCCGGTTGTGGAGGTACCGATTGAAGCGCGCCTGGTAGATCGCGTTGATGCCGCCGAGGCCCATCGAGACCGTCGGGAACTCCCAGAAGTTGGGCATCAGCCGCGGGTGCGGGTAGCTGGGCAGCCCGCCGCCGAAGCCGCGGTGCGAGAGCTCCTGGCGGAACCCGTCGAGCTGCTGCTCGCTGAGGCGGCCCTCCATGAACGCGCGGGCGTACATGCCGGGGGACGCGTGGCCCTGGAAGAACACCTGGTCGCCGCCGCCCGGGTGGTCCTTGCCCCGGAAGAAGTGGTTGAAGCCGACCTCGTAGAGGCTGGCGGCGCTCGCGAAGGTGGAGATGTGCCCGCCGACACCGACGTCCGGGCGCTGCGCGCGCTGCACGAGCATCGCGGCGTTCCAGCGGATGTACGCCCGGATGCGCCGCTCGATGTGCTCGTTGCCGGGGAACCACGGCTCCCGCTCCGGCGTGATGGTGTTGATGTAGTCAGTGGTCGTGAGCGGGGGTACGCCGACCTGCCGTTCGCGTGCGCGCTCCAGCAGCCGCAGCATCACGTACCGGGCGCGCTTCGTCCCGCGCTCGTCGATCACGCCGTCGAGCGAATCGACCCACTCGGTGGTCTCCTCGGGATCGATGTCGGGCAGCTGGCTCGGTAGGCCGTCGCTGATCACCGGGCGCTTGCGTTCGGTGGACACAGGCGTTTCCTTCTAGGTAGCTCGCGACCGGGGTGGCTCGGCGAACTCGTCGGGCGCTGCGACCGGTCTGGGTGGCCTCGGGGTGTGGCTCACTGCTTATAGGCCCTTGCTGTTTGTGTACTCAGATGAGCCTCTGTCCATCCTGCCTGGCTCTGGTGCGGTCCGTCACGCCTACTGGACGCCAACTGCGACGCGCAACACGATACCGGCGGGTAACTTATGGAGCATCGCTCTCTTGACGTGAGCGCGACATTGTGAGTATCCCAGGCGCCCGGATCGGCTACGGTGCGGCCCGTGTCCGAGAATTCGTCCTGGTGGCTGCTGCTGCCGTGCGGGATCGTCACCATCGCGTTCACGGTGGCCGTCCTCACGATCGTTCTGGTGGTACGCCGCGTGCGTCGCACAGTCCCGAAGACCTTCGGGAGCAGCGGTGGCCACACCGCCTCCTCCAGCCCGCTCGACTCGAACTGGGTCCCCGGGCCGGCGGCGACGGATTCGTACTCCGGTGACCACTCGTCCTCGTCGGGCTCGTCGCACGAGCACTGGCAGAGCCATGGTCACACGGTGCACCACCACGACCCCGGCTCCTCCTGGAGCGACTCGGGCTCATCCTGGAGCGACTCCGGCTCGTCGTCATCGAGCGACTCCGGGTCGTCCTCCAGCAGCGACTCGGGCTCCTCGTCGAGCTCGGACTCCGGGTCGTCCTCCTCCAGCAGCTCCGACTGACGGCTGCGAGACTGGCCCGATGCACACCGAGGTGATCACCGTCCGGACCGGCTCCCGCCCCGTCGTGCGGGACATCACGCAGGAGGCGGCCCGGTTCGTCGCCGACCAGGGTGACGGCCTGCTGCACGTCTTCGTCCCGCACGCGACGGCCGGGGTGGCCATCATCGAGACCGGCGCGGGCAGCGACGACGACCTGCTCACGGCGCTCGACGACCTGCTGCCGACGGACGAGCGCTGGACGCACCGCCACGGCTCCCCCGGACACGGCCGCGACCATGTGATGCCGGCGTTCGTCGCGCCGTACGCCACACTGCCGGTGATCGGTGGCCGGATCGCGCTCGGCACCTGGCAGTCGGTCTGCCTGGTCGATCCGAACGGCGACAACGCCACACGGCAGGTCCGCTTCAGTTTTGTCCGGGGATGACAGGATGAGTCCGTGATCGAGCGCCGAGTCGCCGTCGTCTTCCTCGTCGACCCGCAGGGCCGGGTGCTCATGCAGCACCGGGACCTCCACGCCAAGGTCTCCCCCAACCAGTGGGCCATGCCCGGCGGCAAGATCGAGGACGGGGAGACGCCGGAGGAGGCGGCCCGCCGCGAGGTGCGCGAGGAGACGGGGCTGGACGCCGGGGACATCAGGCAGTACCTCGTGCGCACCCGCCCTTCGGTGACGACCGCCGACGGCGAGGTCGAGATGCACGTCTTCTACGGGCCGACCGACGCCACGCAGGCCGACATCGTGCTGGGCGAGGGCCAGGCGATGGTGTTCCTCACACCCGAGGAGGCGCTGGCGCGCGACCTGGGGGTCACCGCGGCCCTGTTGCTGCCCGTGTTCCTGGGCTCACCCGAGTACCGGGCGCTGGCCGACCGGTAAGCGGTGGGTCGGCTAATTGGCCGGTTTCCGGCAGTGCCGCGGTTACAAGTGGCATCCGATGACCGTTTTCGGCCATGCTGTCGAGCGTGACCACCCCTCAGGATCTCGACGAGCGGTTCCGTGCCGAGCTCGCCGGGCTCGTCGCCGCGGCGTCCGCGCGGGACCTCGACGAACCCGTCCGCGAGGACACCGCACTCACCGGCGAGCAGGCCCGCGCACTCTACGACGCCCAGTCGACGAGCCGCCACCTGGACCTGGCCGCCCGCTGGCTGCGGAGCTTCGACGCCGGGTACTACACCATCGGCTCGTCGGGGCACGAGGGGAACGCCGCCGTCGCCGCCGCGCTGCGCCCGACCGACCCGGCCCTGCTGCACTACCGCTCGGGCGGGTTCTACTGCATGCGGGCCTCTCAGGTGGCCGGCAGCGACCCGATCCGCGACGTGCTGCGGGGCATCGTCGCCTCGGCCAAGGAGCCCATCGCCGGCGGCCGGCACAAGGTGTTCGGCCACGCCGACCTGCACGTGGTCCCGACCACCTCGACGATCGCCTCGCACCTGCCGCGGGCCGTCGGCGTCGCCTACGCGCTCGGCCGCGGCAAGCGCCTCGACCCGCCCGGCGGCGGCCACGGCTGGCCCGCCGACGCCATAGTCGTCTCCTCCTTCGGCGACGCCTCCATCAACCACGCGGCCGCCACCGCCGCGTTCAACACCGCCGGCTGGTGCGACCACATCGGCCTGAAGCTGCCGCTGCTGTTCGTCTGCGAGGACAACGGGCTGGGCATCAGCGTGCGCACGCCCGACGGCTGGGTGGCCGCGGCGCTCGGCAGCCGCCCCGGGCTGCGCTACTACACGGCCGACGGGTGCGACACGGCCGCGACCTACGACCGGGCGGCCGAGGCGGCGGCGTGGGTGCGCCGCTACCGGCGCCCGGCCGTGCTGCACCTGACCACCATCCGGCTCATGGGGCACGCGGGCGCGGACGCCGAGATGGCCTACCGCTCCCCCGTGGAGATCGCCGCCGACCTGGCCCGCGACCCGCTCGTGCGCACCGCCCGGATGCTCGTCGAGGCCGGGGTGGCCACCCCGGCCGAGCTCATGACCCGCTACGACGAGATCGGCTGGGAGGTCCGCCGGATCGCCGAGGAGGTGCTCGGCGAGCCGAAGCTCGCCAGTGCGGCCGAGGTCACCGCCCCGCTGGCCCCGCGCCGGCCGGTGCGCGTGTCCCGGGCCGTCGCCGACGCGGCCGCCCACCTCGCCGCGGCCGACCAGTCGGAGACGGCCGAGGAGCACAGCGGCGAGCTCGACGACAACCTCGAGTTCACGCCGCTGTCCGCGGCGGCCGACACGGAGGAGTGGCCCGAGCCCGAGCCGTCGCCCGCGCCGGCGGCCTCGATCCGGCCCGTGTCCGGTACCCCGCGCAACAACAACAACGGCCACGGCACCCCGGGGACCCGCCTCGCCGCGTTCGCCGGGAAGCTGCCGGAGAAGGCCGGCCCGCTCACCCTGGCCCAGACCATCAACGCCGCGCTCACCGATGCGATGCTCGCGTACCCCCAAATGGTCGTCTATGGCGAGGACGTCGCCGCGAAGGGCGGCGTCTACGGGGTCACCAAGGGGCTGCGCGACCGCTTCGGCGCGACGAGGGTCTTCGACACCCTCCTGGACGAGACGAGCATCCTCGGCCTCGGGCTCGGCGCCGGCCTGGCCGGGATGCTGCCGGTCCCCGAGATCCAGTACCTCGCCTACCTGCACAACGCCGAGGACCAGCTCCGCGGCGAGGCGGCCACCATGCAGTTCTTCTCGCAGGGCGCCTTCCACAACCCCATGGTGGTGCGGGTCGCCGGGCTGGCGTATCAGCTGGGCTTCGGCGGGCACTTCCACAACGACAACGCCCTGGCCGTCCTGCGCGACATCCCCGGCCTGGTGGTGGCCGCGCCATCCCGGCCCGAGGACGCCGCCCCGATGCTGCGCACCTGCCTGGCCAGCGCGGTCGTCGACGGCAGCGTGTGCGTGTTCCTGGAGCCGATCGCGATGTACCACACCCGCGACCTGCACCGCGACAACGACAACTGGTGGCTGGCGGACTACGCCCCGCCGAGCGAGTGGCCGGCCATCCACGCGCCGATCGGGCGGGCCCGCGCCTACGAGGGCGGCCCCAACGACGACCTGACAATCATCACCTTCGGCAACGGGGTGCGGCTCTCCCTGCGCGCGGCCAACCGGCTCGCCGCCGAGGGGATCACCGCCCGGGTGGTCGACCTGCGCTGGCTGTCACCCCTGCCCGTCGGGGACATCATCAAGCACGCCTCCGACACCGGCCGAGTGCTCATCGTCGACGAGACCCGCCGCTCGGGCGGGGTCGGCGAGGGCGTCATCGCGGCGCTCGTCGACGGCGGGTACGTCGGCGTCGCCCGCCGGGTCGCCGCGGTCGACTCGTTCGTGCCGCTGGGACCGGCCGCGAACCACGTACTGGTGTCCGAAGACCAGATCATTCAGGGCGCCCGGTCACTGCTGGCCCGGTAATCTGGACTATCAACTTTTCGATCGCATCGGTGCGCCACTTGCGTTGACGGCCCGTACTGTGTGGACTACGCGCTAACAAGTGGTTGTTGCGACAGGAGGCAGTGGACAGTGAACGCGACCGCGGGTCAGGCCGAGGTGAAGAGCCTGGCGGACCGGTTCGGAGTCGAACCGGGCATGGTCGTTATGGAGATGGGGTACGACGACGACGTCGACCAGGATCTCCGCGACGTCCTGATCGACCGGTGCGGGGACCTGGTTGACGAGGAAACCGACGAGGTAGTCGACGTGGTGCTGCTGTGGTGGCGCGACGACGACGGCGACCTGGTTGAAACCCTCATCGACGCCCTCGGCCCGCTGGCTGACAACGGCGTGGTGTGGCTGCTCACGCCGAAGGCCGGCCGCCCCGGCCACGTCGAGCCGAGCGATATCAACGAGTCGGCGCCCACCGCGGGGTTGCAGCAGACCTCGACGATCAACGCGGGCAAGGACTGGACCGCGGCCCGGCTGGTTGCGCCCCGCGCCGCCCGCTCGCGCCGCTGACCTCGGGCTCCGGCCTCAGGGTTTCGGTCTTTCGGGCCTTCGGGCCCCTAGGCTTTCCGGCCGCGCCGGTCGTCAGGCGCGGCCATTCTTTCGTGCGCTGCTCGTCCTTCGGGCACCCGTAGCCCCGGCCCTCAAGCGGTCGGCTGGGGCGTGGGCTTCTTCGAGGTCGGTGCGGTCGACGGCGGCTTCGAGCTCCAGCCCGAGCTCGACGTGCTCGGCTGCGGGGCCTTCGTCGTCTTCGTGTTTGTCGGCCCGCTGCCCGGCTGCCAGCCCTCCGGCATGAACAGGCGCACCTGGGTGAACGAGGCGTCCGCCGTCTTCCCCGTCAGCGTGAACGCGCCCAGGTCCACCTTGCCCTGGGTCAGCTGGTCGTCCGACACCGGCCCGAGCGTCACCCCGTTGACGTAGGCGCTCAGCTGGTTGCCCTCCACCTTGAACGCGACGAACGGCTCGGTCACGCCGTCGGCCGGCTTGATCGGCCAGTCCTTGAGCAGGTCCTTGTCCCCCGGCAGATCCTTGTACAGCCGATAGAGCCGGACATGGTTGTCATCGCAGAGCCCGAGGGTGTACCCGTGGTCGCCGGTCCGCAGCCACATGCCCGCACACCCGGCGTTGACCTTCACCTTGGCCTCGATGCTGCCGTCGGTCATGGGCACGTCCAGCGGCGGCTTGAGCGTGCAGCCGGTGAGCCCCGGCGCGGCCTCCGTGGTGACGCGCAGCCGTCCGTTGCCGGTGTCGCAGCGGCCGCCCTCGGACTCCTGCTGCGACTTCCACAGCTGGTCGACCGAGCCGAGCCCCTGGTCGCGCCAGCCGTTGGGGACCCACGCGGGCTCGTCCTCCCGGGTGTACGCCGGGATGGTCTTCACGCCGTCGGCCGCCTGGCTCTGCTGCGGGGTGCTGCTCGGACCGTCGCCGGCCTGGTTGTCGGTGCGGTCGCGGTTCTGGAAGACCACGTAGCCGGTCAGGGCCAGCGCGATGACCAGGATGCCGATGAGCACGGGGACGGCCCAGTTGCGGCTCGCGCTCGGTGGGGGCGGGGCCTCCTCGCGCGGGGCCGGGGCGTAGACGGCCGGCTGGGCGCTCGGGGAGACGTACGCCTGCGGCGGCGGGGACTGGGGGACGTACGCGGGCGGCACCATGCGCGGCGGCGCCGGGGTGGGCACCGCCTGCGGCGCCGGGTTCATCGGGCGGAGGCGCTGGGTGGCCTGCTGGTCGGCCGGGCCGCTGACCGGGCGGTTGCCGGGGTGCTGGTATGCGGCTGGGCTGACGGGGACGCCGCTGACCGGGGCCTGGTTGTGGCCGGCCGGGCTCTGCGGCACCGTCGGGTAGGCGCCGGCGTGCTGCTGGAAGGCCGCGGGGCTGACCGGGACGCCGCTGACCGGGCCGCCGATCGGGGTGCCGCTGACCGGGGCCGGGTTCTGGGGCACCGTGGGGTAGGCGCCGGGCTGCTGCTGGAAGGCGGCCGGGCTCATCGGGGCGCCGCTGACCGGGGCCTGCTGGGCGGCCTGCTGCGCTTGGGCGGCCTGCTGGGCTTGGGCTTGTTGGGCTTGGGCTTGTTGGGCGTTGGCGTGGGCTTGCTGGGCCTGCGCCTGAGCTTGCTGGGCCTGTGCGGCTTGAGGTGATCCTTGCGGCCACATGGGCCCCGGTTGACCGACGGCGGCGCCGTTGGCGGGGGCCGGCTGCTGGTTCTGGGCCGGGCGGGACACGTTCACCCAGGCGCGCAGGCTGCCCTCGGCGACGACGAGCTCCGGCTGCTCGATGACTGTCGGGGCGAGGCCGAGCTCCTTCTGCAGGAGGGTGGCGACGAGGGGCACCCGGCTGGAGCCGCCGACCAGGAACAGCCCGGCCAGCTTCTCCTTCTCCATCTTGCCCCAGCGCATGACCGCTGCGGTGGTGCGGACGGTCTGCTCGAGCAGCGGCCGCGCCTTCTCCTCGAACTGCTCCCGGGTGATCGTGACGTCGGCCGCGGCGATCGGGACGTGCAGGGCCGCGCTGGCGCTGCGGGACAGCATCTCCTTGGCGATCCGGGCGTCGTCCCAGAGCATGCGCCGGTGCCGCCGGTCCTCGGTGGTCTGCGGGTTGTCGAGCCGCGCCCACACCTCGGGGTTCTCGAGCTGCGTCCGCGCGTGCTCGACCACCAGCGCGTCGAGGTCGAGCCCGCCCAGGTCGTCGATCCCGTCGACGGCCCGCACGTCGAACCCCTCCCCCGACCGGCTCACGAGGCTGGCGTCGAACGTGCCACCGCCGAAGTCGTAGACGAGGAGCCCCTGGTCACCGGTCAGCGGCTTCTGCAGTACCCCCGCAAAATAATGGGCGGCGGCAACCGGCTCGGGCATGAGGGCCGGCTGGGGCAGCCCGGCGAGCTTCGCACCCTCCACGAGCGCCAGCCGCCGCGACACCCCCCAGGCCGCCGGGTGCGTCAGCGTGAGCTCCGCCACGGGCCCGCCGGCCACCCGGACCGCCTCGGTCCGGACGTGCCCGAGCACCGCCCCGATGAGCGTGGGCACCGTCAGCTCCCGCTCCCCGAGCAGCACGGTCCCGTCATCGATGCGCCGCTTGGGGCTCCCCTCGAACCGCGCCGGGTCCACCCGCGCCGCGTGCAGGGCATCCCGCCCGACCAGCAGCACCCCGTCGGTCTGCGCAAAGACAGCGGACGGCAACAGCGGCGACCCGTCGAACAACAACGGCCGCACCCTCCCATCCGGCCACGCCAATAGCGCAACCGTGTGGGAGGTTCCAAAATCGATGCCGAGCCGCGGCCCTGCTGCCATGCGGGCGAGTGTAGGCCCCCGGTACGACAGCTGGCATATTCGAGGGTATGACAGTGGATGTCGGAGATCCGGCACCGGACTTCCAGCTGCGCGACCAGAACAACCAGGAGGTGACCCTGGCCTCGTTCCGCACCCGGAAGGCCGTCCTCCTGGTCTTCTACCCCCTGGCGTTCACGGGCACCTGCCAAGGTGAGCTGACCGCAGTACAGTCCGACCTGGATGCCTTCCAGAACGACAAGGTCCAGATCCTCACGGTGAGCGTCGACTCCCCGTACGCCCACAAGGTCTGGGCCACCCGAGAGGGCTACACCTTCCCGATGCTCTCCGACTTCTGGCCCCACGGCGCCGTCGCCTCGGCCTACGGCGTCCTGAACGAGGCCAGGGGCTACGCCAACCGCGGCACATTCCTGATCGACCCGGAGGGTGTGATCGCCTTCAGCGAGCACCACCCGCCCTCCCACTCGAGGGACCTCTCCGTCTGGCAGGCCGCGATCACCGCCCTCTAGTGCCCTCCACCAACGTCGACGCCGGTCAGGTGGTGTGGACATCGCACCGGCCGGCGCCACGTATAGGAGGCGACGCCCGGCCCCGGTGGCTGTACCGTCATCAGCGCCGGGTTGGGTAACATCTCCGGTACCTATCTCTCGCCCGACGGTCGAGAGCGAGGGCGCGTAGCTCAGTGGGAGAGCACCCGCCTTACAAGCGGGGGGTCGTTGGTTCGAAACCAACCGTGCCCACCAGCAAGTTCTGCCCGTCCGGTTTTGTTTTTGCTGCCAGTTACGGCATCACTTACGGCAGTTGGCTCTTACGACAGCCAGCCGTCGAGCTTGTCGAGCGCCTTGCGCATCTCCTGAAGGTTGGAGTGCGCGTAGATCTTCAGGGTGAGCTTCACGTCCGAGTGGCGGGCGATGGCCTGGACGATGTGCGGCGGCACTCCCAGCTCCATGAGCACCGTCACGACGGTGTGGCGGAGGTCGTGGAGCCGGACGTCGGTGAGGCCGGCCCGCTCCCGTACGCCCGTGAAGTGTCGCGCCAGGTTGCGCGGCTCCATCGGGGTGCCGATCTCAGATGGGAAGACCAGCCCGTGCTCCTTCCAGCCCTCGGCCAGGTCCTTGCGCTCGTGGTCCTGAGCGGTCCGATGCCGGCGGAGGGTGTTACGGGTGATCTCGGGCAGCGGCAGGACGCTATCGGAACTTTCAGTCTTTGTGTCCTGAATGTGTAGCTTGCCACCGGCCCGCTGGACGGTCTTCTCGATCGTTATCGTCCCGTTGTCGAGGTCGATGTCCTGCCAGCGCAGTCCGAGCAGTTCTCCACGTCGAAGTCCCATCGTGGCGGCGACGACGTAGAGGGCGTACAGCCGGTGCCCCTGTGCCGCCTTCAGGAGCAACTTCATCTCGCCGACTGAGAGACCCTTGCCGATCTTGTAGCGAGGCGTGGTCACCTTGACCAGCGTGGCGACGTTCCGGGCCAGCAGCTCCTCGCGCATCGCGTGCTGGAGTGCGTTGCGGAGCACCGCGTGAACGTACTGGACCTGCCGGACGCTTGGAACGCGTCCGCAGCATGCGCCGACCGAACAGCAGCGGCCCTGCCGGTCCCACTCGTTCGCGCAGCACAGGCACTTCTGCTTCAGTCCGTCTAGGAAGGTGCGGACATGTTGCACCTGGAGCCCGGTCAGCCGCCGCCGGCCGAGCCCCGGGATGAGGTGCAGCCGGACAGCTCCCTCGTACCCCTCGGCCGTCTTGGGCCGGAGGCCGGACACGTAAACCTGCAGCCAGTAGCGCAGGTACTCCTCGACTTTCCAGGACCGGTCGGGCGCCGGAATGCCTCGGTGCGACTTCGCCTTGAGTTCGACGAGCCGCTCATGTGCCTCGTCCCAGGTCTTGCCGTACACCGTCTTGCGCTTCATGGAACCGTCGGTCGTCATGACGAATGCCGTACCGGCCCACGAGCCGTTCGGGCGTTGATAGATCGAGCCCTCGCCGTTCGGGTTCCGACCTTTCTGTTTGCTCATCGCTCCTCCTCCAGGAGCCGGGCGATCGCCTCATCGATCGCCGAGCGAGGAACCAGCCGGCGGCTGCCGATCTTGATCGACCGCAGCCGGCCGGTTCGGATGAGTTGGTAGGCCAGCGAACGGCCGATGCCGAGTTCGCGGGCCGCTTCTTCTACACGCAGCAACCTCTTCTCTCGTCGCGGCTCGGTGGTGCTCGTGCTCGCCTCCTCTCAGGTCGTGGGTTGTCCGCGTCAACGTCCGTCCGCCGTCCGTCCGTGCGCTGACATGCGCAGACGCGTGCAAGAGACGGACGGACGTTCAGTCGTCCGCGGACGACTTCCAGCGCCCGCGGGCCACCTGAGCGGCCCGGCCGTCCTGGACGTACTGCTGCAACCGGTCGTAGATCCATGTGCGCCTCATTCCGGTGAAGTGCATGAGTTCGGGGACGCTCAACCCGTCGCTCGGCGCGTCTCTGAGCGCCATCTGGAGCGTGATTTCGGGTTCGGTGACGACCTCGCCTTCGACGACGTCGTCCGCCTCGACCAGGGCGCCCTCAGACAGCCCGTCCAGCGGCGGCCGGCTCTCGGCGTAGCGGGCGGCCGTCGTCTGGACGTCTTCGTCGGTGACCAGGTAGCCGCGAGCACGTCTCGGCTGGGTGTGACCGTCGCCGAGGATGTAGAACTTGCCGGGCGCATCGAGGGTGTGCGCGTGCCAGCCGGCCGAGAGCATGCCTCGGTCGAGGATCAGGTCGACGTCTCGCCGCTCGCGGACGCGGAGGCAGATGCGGACGCTCATCTGTGAGCGCAGAGCTCCCCCACCCATGGACTTCTGGGTCGGCCGCTGGTTCGCGGTAAGAAGGGTCGTTGCCACCGCTCGGCCCCGCCGGGCGATGGACTCTGCAGCCTCGACCGCGCCGGGTGCCTGCTCGACCAACTCGGCGTACTCATCCACGACGATGACGAGAGCGGGTGCCTTCGGCGTGGGCTCCCAAACGCGAGCACCGGCGCGGCTCATTGCCTCGGCACGGGCGTCGAGGACGCGAACGCCATCGCGGAGCAGGACGGCCGCTTCCGCGGGCGTAGTGGCGAGCCTGGCGAGGCAGGATGCCCACGGACGCAGTTCCATGCCGCCCTTGAGGTCGATTCCCCAGAGCACGACATCGGGGCAGGCGGCGAGGTTGCCGAGGATGACGTTCAGCACGCCGCTCTTGCCCGCGTCAGTCGTGCCGCCGATAAGGATGTGCTTACGCAGCAACGAGATACGGACCGTTGCCGCATCCTCGAACACACCGAGTTCGATCGGATGGTTGATGGATTGGACGCTCGGTCCGCGCCACGGGATTGCGCCCGCGTGGGGGTCGGCTGCCAGCACCCGCATCATGAACCGGCCGGCGTGCGCTGGGTCGGGTTCGACGCGGACGGCGCCCGGTCGGGTGCCGAGCCCGGACTCGATGGCAGGGACGCGGCTCAGGACATCGGCGACGCTCTGGCCGTTGGCAAGGTGGAGCCGAGCGCGCCAACCCCAGATGTCGACCACGGCCGACATGACCCGCGAGCCGGCCAGCCCGATGTTCTCGGCGATGTCCGGCCACGCCTGGATCGCCCGGTCGACGCGGACCCGGGCACGCCTCCGTCGGTGAGTCCACCACGGCACGGCCAGTGCGACCGTGGCGGTGAGCAGGAGCAGCGGCAAAGGCTCGTGTGACGGTCCAAGGGCAGTGGCCGCGGTGAGCCAGCCGCCGGCTATGAGGGTGCCTACCGCGGCGTAGATGCGCTCTTCGGTTCGATCGATGTTCCACGGAAAGCTGCGTGTCAGCGTGAGCGCGGCGACGCCGACAGTCGCCGCGAAGAGCCACGGCACGGCATCGGGTTCCTGGGAGTGGAACACTGCTCCGCCCATGAACAGCGCCGTTGCTGTCGCGAATGGTGCGAGTTCGGAGCGGTACCGGAATAGGAAGCGGCCCAGCGCCAAGAGCAGGCTCGGCCGTTCGTCGAGCAGCAACAGTTGCCGACGATGCCTCCGGCTGAACGCCCTCATCGCTGAACCTCGTCACGGAGGTAGGTCAGCGCGTCGGGATCGCCGTCGAGAGCGGCGCTCAGCGTCGCTTGAGCGGCGGCGAGGAGGTTGGCGTGTTCGGTGCGGGCGAGCGTGAGGAGTTCGGCCTGGCGCTCGATCTCGGCGAGCAGCACGGGCACGTCGGCAACGGCGGTCCAGAGCGCCACGCGGGTGCCGCGCGTGACCGCCGCGTTGATGTGGGCGCGGACGGCGTCGCGGTCGACCGTTGGTGTGGGAGCTTCAGTCATCAGCGGGTCTGTGCCTCCTCTCGTTCGGCCGCCAACGTTCGACGGAGAGTGGTTGCCTTGGGGCCAGAGATGCGCAGCGCTGCGCGAAGAGCGTCACGGGTAATGGGCCGGCCGTTGTGCGTCGCGCGGTGTTCAGAGTCGGCTACGCGGGCGGCAGAGAGCAGGTCATCGTCGGTCCGGTCTTGGGCCGGGACCGGGGCCGGCGGTTGAGGCTTGGGCTCGTCTCCGGTCCGGACCGCATGCAGGTGTGCTGTCAGGCCCAGTACGGCTGCTGGAACGGCGCCCACGACTACGACGACGGGCCAGGTGACAGCGATGAGGCCGGCCGCTGCGGCGTGGTAAATGGCGTTGCCGAGGATGCTGGCGGTGATGGCGCCGATGGCGTTGGCGCGGGCGAAGCGGATGGCTCGTTGGGGACTGAGGCCGGCCAGCCAGACGCGGGCTGAGGTCATGGCGTAGGCGTCGATCGTGACCGGGAGCAGGATCGCGAGGCGCTCCGGCCATCCCGAGAGCAGGGCCAATCCGCGGAGGCCGGTGAAGCTGGCGACGGCTGCGGAGGTGGCGGCGATGAGCATGCCGGCCATGACCCAGCCGTCGCGGCGGGCGGTCACAGGTCCAGCCCCGAGAGGTAGTGGGCTGCGGTGGTGAGGAGTCGGGCGATGTTGGGGGCGATGGAGGATTCGGCGAGGAAGTAGCCGAAGAGGACGCACACGGCGATGTGCCAAATGGGCGTGTGGGTGTAGCGCCAGAGCAGGTACACGAGCAGTCCGAGGAGGAGGACGGCTGAGACCGAGATAGTCAGCGTGGGCTCCTTTCGCTAGTTGTTCGGGGTCGAAGAGTTGGGGCCGGGGCGGCGGTGGATCTGCCGTCCGGTGTGGCGGCGCTGGTAGCGGGTTCGGGCGCGGCACTTGCGGCAGTACGTCGGGTTGTCCCGGTCGAGCTGGGCGCCGCAGGGGCAGCGGTCTTCACCTTCGAGCGGGGTGGGTAGCGGCAACGTGGACAGCTCCTTTCGCTTGTAAACATGTACACCATGTTCAAGTTTAGACGTGTGCGGGGTACCGGTGAAGGTTCGTTGGATTTCGATGCCATAAGGATGGCGCACATCGACGGGACGTGTTCAGGGCATGGCTGGACGTATCGAAGATGTCTCCCATAGGGTGGGCAACTGCCGAGACGTCCTGTGACGGGGAGCCATGAAGAACGAACGCCTCCGCTCAGTCATGCTGGAACGCGGTGTGACGCCGGTGAATCTGGCCGACCATCTGGAAGTTGATCCGAAGAGCGTCGAGCGGTGGATCGCCGGCCGGACGCCGTACCGCCGGCATCGCTATGAGGTTGCGGCGCATCTCGGGGTGGACGAGGCGTATCTGTGGCCGGACGCGCGGACCCGTGACCAGGTCGCGAACGCGTCCGAGAGCGAGATCGTCACCATCTATCCGGCGCGGTGGGCAGTGCCGTCGGAGTTGTGGCGGAACTTCTTCGACAACGCTGAGCGTGAGATCGGCATCCTGGTGTACAGCGGGCTGTTCATCCCGGAGGACCAGGGCATTTTGCGGGCGATCCGGCGTAAGGCTGAGAACGACGTCAAGGTTCGCGTCCTGCTCGGCGACCCCGAGAGCGAGGAAGTCCGACAGCGCGGGGTGGACGAGGGCATCGACATGGACATGTCCGCGCGGTGCCGGATGGCGCAGGTCTTGTACTCGCCACTGCGCGAGATCGATGGCGTGGAGTTCCGCCTGCACCGCACGATCCTCTACAACTCGATCTACCGCGTTGACGACCAGGCGCTCGTTAACACCCACATCTACGGCACGCCAGCCTCCAACGCTCCGGTGATGCATCTTCGGCACGTCGAGGGCGGGGACATGGTTGGCACCTACGTCGAGAGCTTCGACCGCGTCTGGGAGACCGGCACACCACTGGAATGAGGTTCCGCTCTTGGCCCGCCGTATCGACTTCTTCGACGACCCTGCCGCTCCCCCGGCCAACAGCTTGGTCCCGTCCGCGAACGCGGTCGTGGTCAACGACGCCGGGGAGCTGCTGCTGATCCATCGCACGGACAACGACAACTGGTCGTTGCCGGGTGGGGCGATGGAGGCCGGCGAGTCGATGACGGACTGCGCGGTGCGGGAGACGTTCGAGGAGACCGGCATCCACGTCGAGGTCGTCGGCCTGGTCGGCATCTACACCGACCCACGACACGTCATCCTCTACACCTCGAATAACGAGGTACGGCAGGAGTTCTCCATCGTCTACATCGCTCGCCCGCTGGGCGGGGAGCCGACGCCGAGTGACGAGTCGCGGGAGGTCGTGTGGGTGGCGCCTTCCGCACTTAACGGCCTGACGATGCACCCGTCGATGCGGCTTCGGATCGAGCACTTCCTGACCCGCGCCGGGAAGCTGCACCTTGGATAGCGATTGGGTCAACGCTGCGGGCAGCGTCTTCTCCGCTCTCGGCACGGTCGGAGCCTTCGTTGTCGGCTTCGTACTGCTGAGGCGGGAGCAGAACCGCGAAGCGGAGCGGGCCGAGGATGAGCGGCGCGGCCAGGCAGCACGGATCAGCGCGTGGATCGAGGAGTACCGGAAACCGAACGACGCCCGTGAGCTGGCATTTCACATCCACAACGCCAGCGAGATGCCGATCTACGAGGTTGAGCTCCCGATGCCGGAGGGCGGCGACACGGAGTTCGTCGGGCTGGTCCCACCTGGGCAAACCGTCCGTCGACCAGCGCCGGAGTCGTGGCGCCGCTCATACGTCGAGCCGGAACCCGTGGAGATCGAGTTCCTGGACAGTGCCGGGCGCCGCTGGACGCGCAACGAGCAGGGCCGGCTGACATCAGCGGCCGAGAGCGGCCAGAACCCGGTCCGTTGACGCTTGGAGTTGCGGTCTCGCCTCCGTGAGCGAGCGAGTGACGAGGTGCCCGTCGCCGTAGCGTTCGAACGCCTCTGCCAGCCGCTGGTCCAGGTTGACCGGAGTACCCGTGGGGCTCGTCGTCATGTCGCAGAACGTCAGTGCGTCGAGCAGGAAGTCGGCCGGGCTCGGGAACTCCCTGTTGAGATCGTCGGCCAAGTCGCGGTTGCGGGCCTCGATCAGCGCGCAGGAGTGATTCGCGACCAGGCGGATCAGGCGCTCGTCGGCATGTTCGACGTCACGGAGATAGCGGGCACCGTCGAGCGGGTGGAAGCCGGCTTTGACCAGGTCTGGGGCATAGCCGATGTCGTGCAGCCAAGCCGCGCAGATCAGCAGTTCGGCGTCGTCGCCGGCGATGTGGGCGATGTCCTCGGCGGTGTGCCCGACGCCTTGGACATGCGCCCACCTTGTTGGCAGCGGCTCGGCCAGGAGACGGCGTGCCAGGTCGACGGCCCACGGAACATGTTCCACATGTCCGAGACTAAAGCCTGTCGATCACTGGGGCTTCACGTACCGACCCTTGCCCTGCACCGACACGGTGACGTCCTGCAGCGCCGCGAGGGCCTGCCGTGCCGTGCCGCGGGCGACCCCGTATCGCGCGACCAGGGCAGACTCACTCGGCAGGATCGCGCCGGCCGCTAGTTCTCCGGACTCGATCTGCTCCCTGAGTGCGGCTGCGATCTTCTGGTACTGGGGTTGGATCGGCTGAGCAGGCTTATCCGGATCTGCGACCAGCCGACCTCGTCCCGGGCGGGTGACGATCAGCCCTTCCTCGGCGAGCTGGTCCAGGGCGCGCCGGACGGTATTGCGAGCGACGCCGTACTCGGCGACTAGAGCAGCTTCCGACGGCAGGGCGGCGCCAGGCTTGAACTCATCGGAGGCCAGCCTCATGCGCAGCGCTTCCGTGATGCCTCTGTAGGCACCCCAAGCCGTTGACCGCATGCCGTCCTTCCTCATGTGCCTCGCTGGTCGTCAGTCTGGCAGCCCCTCGACGGCGATGCCGCTACCGGCCGCCCTCGCGACCAGATCAGCCAGCCGTCCGGCAACAGCCGGGGTCAGGTGTCCGACCTCCACAACGGGCGTCCCGTCATGACCAATCGCAGCCTGGAGCAGGGGAAACTCCAGACCGACGTCGAACCCGGCATCCTCCAGCGCCAACGCCAACGCGTCCGCACTCTGTTGTGCCTCGGACATGTCTGCCTCGCTCTCGCAAGCCGACATCGCACGTGGGCGGACCGACTGGTCAAGGCGTGTCGTCATCGCCAGCCTGTCCCGAGACGTCCCCGGCTCGGCACCACGTTTGAGGGACGTCTAGGGACTTCTTGACTAGAATCGGCTGCATTCGATGCTCTGCGGGAGGTTGACGTGCGGCATCCACTCACCCGGGCACTGGCCGGCGCTGGGCTCGACGGCCTCGACGTCGCTTCCCGTCTCGGCGTCGACCCCAAGACCGTCGACCGCTGGTTCGCCGGCCGCGTGCCGTACCCGCGCCATCGCAATGCGCTCTCCCGCCTGACCGGCTGGCCCGTTGCCGACCTATGGCCTGATACTGCTCCACGGGAGACACAGCAGGCCACGGACGAGGTCGTCACCACGTACGCCAACCGCAGCCTGGTACCAACGGATACTTGGCGCCGCCTCTTCCGCAGCGCCGAGCAGGTGATCGACATCGTGGTGTACAGCGCGCTGTTCATCCTGGAAGACCCCGTCGTACTCCGCGCCATCGCAACCAAGGCCAGAGCCGGTGTACCGGTCCGGATCGCCTTGGGCGACCCACACGGCATACACGTTGCCAGGCGTGGCACCGATGAAGGACTCGATGATGCGCTCGCCGCCCGCATCCGCAACGCGTTCGTTCCGATCAAGCTCCTGACCCGCGCTCCAAACGTCCAGGTACGCCTGCACGACACGGTTCTCTACAACTCCATCTACCGGGCCGACGACGATGTGTTCGCCAACATCCACGTCCAGGGCACTCCCGCCGCGTATGCGCCGGTGCTGCATCTACACCGCGAGCAGCCAGATGGCATGACCAAGGTCTACCTCGACGCCATTGAGCGCGTTTGGACCTCAGCTCGCCCGCTTGGCTGACCGCGATCGGTAGTGCCGGCTGAATTTCGGCTGGACTAGCTGGGTCTGCCCGCACAGCCTGGCCCCATGGTTGGTCCACACCCGGCAGTACTCGATCTCGTGTTGATGAGCCCGCAGCATCGCTGGGTCAATTTCTTCTTCGACCTGAGCACGGTACGCCTCGAAGAAGCCGTGAAAGTCCAACTCGTCATCTTCCAGCTTAACGGAGACCTTCGCGAACTTCTCGGCGATATCCTCGACGACTCTCTCACGGAATCGGACGCTCCTGATGTGCAGCGTCAGGTAGTAGCACACACGAAGCGATACCAGGTAGCGCAACTCAATGGATGCGCAATTTCCGCAAGCGTGCGACGCGTCTTCAACACCGCGATCCATGACTCAAATCATCTCCCTAAGCAGACGAGCAGCTTGCAACTGCGCCCTCTGCTGAGGATTCCGATTTGCGTCACGGTGCGGAACCTCCGCGTGCGAGACGTCTGCGGACGGCAAGGACGTCCAAGCATGTCGCCTTCGCATTCGATCCCAAACTACTTGCCACAACTCCCTTGTAGCCACACGGATCCGCTTTTAGAGTCGAGACCATGATGAACAGCTACGAACCCCTCTATCTCCAGCTTGCCGATCTCCTGCGCGAACGGATTGTCAACGGCGTTTACCCTGTCGGCAGTCCACTTCCATCCGAGCAAGCACTCTGTAATGAGCACCAACAAAGCCGAATGACCGTTCGTCGCGCTTTGGCCGTCCTACGCGATGAAGGCCTCATTACGAAAAGGCGAGGAGCCCCGTCGACCATCCGGCCACGAGCGGCGCGAAAAGTGCTTTCACTCCACGGAGACCAGCGCCTGATAAGCCGTATGCCAAGCCGACAGGAGCGAGTCCTACTAAGCATCGATCCCGGCGTTCCGGTCCTCGAAGTACGCGAAATAGACGGCACCAAGAAACTTTTTGCGGCCGATGAGGTCGAGGTCGTAACCACCGCACAAACCCGCTGATGCACAACCAGAACTCCAAACATGCAACAACAAGGCGCGCCTAGAGCGCGCACAAACTGAGCGTTCGAGGTGGCGAGCGTAATCGCGATGATCTACCAGCGTCAGGTTAGCGAGCGCCACACTGCATAGGCTTGCAAATTCGGCCCCACCCGCGAACACGCCCCTCAGACTCCGTCTGACTGCCGACGCGCTCTGCCGAAGCACATGCCGCTGCTGCGGCGCACGTCTAGATCCTGCGTTCCTCATGTCTGTCAAGTGACCACCCCCGTCACGTGCAGCTAGTGGGCACCCACCAGTGTTACGCACAGCTACGGTCGTACACGCCATGCAGCTGCGACGCGCGCCGGGCGTAAACTCCACAAAAGGGCTTGCCGGCCAGCCCGTGGCCGGTCCAGACCCGGGACGGCCCGATCGCGTCGCGAGCACATGGAGGTCTTGTGCCAGAGTTCGAAGTTAAGGTCGACCCGAATCACACGGACCTTGCCGAACTCTGCTCAATGTACTGGGCAACCAACGCTGACGGTTCCTTCACGCACACCGTCAAGGCTGTTGCAGATCGATATGAACACCCGCCTCAGAGAGTCAGCAAGATCGTTAGCGAGGCATGCTTTGCAATCTCAACTAGCCGGCGATGCGGTGGGTGCGACAAGGGGTTCGTATACCGCTCCCGGTCGGATTGGAACGCGGGTGCACGCTACGCACTCCAGAGCTGTCGAACATGCATCGAGGCCGAGAAGCGGCAGGAGAACGAGAAGCGCGAAAGGGCCAACGCAGCTAAACGCGCAGCAGTGAATGAAACTTTCGGGACGATTGATGGCGGAAACGTTCCCGTCGCCAAGGATCTCGACCTGCCAATAGCACTTACTCTAGCGGCAGCCTTCGAAGACGCGGAGGAGATCTTCAACGGAGTCACCGCCGCCATCGTTGATCGAAATGATCGATTGACACCGACACACGACCTTGATTTCAAGCTTATCGAAATGATAATCAATAAAGGCCTGCTTCAAGTTCACCCATCTTCAACCCTAGATGCTTTTGGCTGGCAAGAGGATGGAACTCCGAACGGCAATTTCTTTCCCATGCTGGCATCGTACTACCTACCTGGCGAAGGCGACGTTGCTGCACGAACTCAAGCCTATCTTGCAAGCTTTGCCGAGGTTTGCTCCAGAGAGAATTGGCCAGACCACTGGGTTGACCAGTTCTCTGAGTTCTGGTTCGACATTGCAACCGCCGAATGCGAGGCCTACCTCGTCGAGGCCCTCCGAGGGTACGGCCTTGAATTCACGCCCGGCCAAAAGACGCAAGATGTTCTTCGGCGCGGCCTCAAATGGTATTCAATAGGCCAAATGTACTACTTCATATGGCGAGCAGCCCGCGACAGTGCAGCCTACCACGCAAAAGGAACGGTCCGCGCCAAGCAGGCAGCCAACAGTGCGGTAACCCGAATCGCATCAGACATAGATCGCGCATATGCCCAGGGTTGGCAAGTGAGCACATATCAGCGAATCTCCCAACTGCCACTATCAACACTGTCCCACATATTATTCTCACGCGCATTAAATCTCGATAACCCGATGTCATATTCGCCCGTGGACCTGCCCGTCAGGCGTGCGGGAATGGAACTCGCGTGGCACAAGATCAATTCCGAGGCCTTCGAACGCCTCATTTTTCAGCTAGTCGTTGAGACAGATGGATATGAAAACGTCGAATGGCTAATGCATACCAATGCCCCTGACCACGGTCGCGACGTAAGTGCAATCCGCCTACGCCGCGACCCTTTAAGCGGCCACAGTTCACAACGCGTCGCCATCCAATGCAAGCACTGGCTCACTCGACCCGTTCGAGACACCGATGCGAACCAGGCGATCGTCAGTATTGGGCACTGGCAGGACCCGCCATTTGACGTCCTAGTAATCGCGACCAGTGGTCGATTCACAGCCGACGCAGTCTCATGGATCGAACGGCACAACGCTCGCGGCGGGCGTCCGAGTATCGAGGTGTGGAACGATGCGCGCCTAGAATTCCTACTAAACGAGCGAGCCCACCTTATTAGAGCTTATGAACTCCGCTAGTCGAATCGATACACCTTATACGCGGCATTTAGGGGATGCGATGAGCATTGTTTCGGAGACCAAACGAAGTGTAATTCACGTTCTTCCAAATTTGCTGCATTCCCTTCCACCTGGAGCGTCAATTAGGCTTCACGCAATTAGTCTCACCCAAGACACTGAAGCACGGATTGTTGACAAGCCAAGCCTGAAGCCAGTGGTCGATGAAGCCCTGAAGCTGCGAAGAGAATATCGTGTTCCTTTCTGGGAAGCCGTTCTTCTCATCGCTAGGCGTGATTCAATTGAGGTAGACGCAGTCCTGGAGGCTGCTAATCACCATCAGCCAATGGAAGCTTTTAAAAACATCGACTTGGTCGCAAATTCAGTAACGCCAGAAACGCTCGACGGCCTAATTACATCTCTGGAAAGCAATCAGGTGCTTACATTCTCGTCGCAGATCACCTTGATTGACGGATCGACGATCCACATCCCGATGCTGGACTTCCGCATTCGCCCGAATCCGGAAAACCTGAATCTTGCTACGATGATTGTAGATCACGCGGGACTGTCAGGACATATCTTCGATTCTGGAAACTCGTACCACTTCTATGGTACGAGCACCGTGGATGGAGCCGCAGGGCTTGCCAACTTTCTCGGCAAATTCTCGCTCTTCGCACCCTTCGTTGATCAGCGGTGGATCGCGCACCAGCTTATCGAAGGAGCATGCGCCCTAAGAATTTCACGAGGTAAAAACTTCGCGGAGCCGCCACGGCAAGTGCGTTATGTAGCAACTCCTGGTTCTAATAGAACAGCCCTTGGAAGCTAAACTTGCGAACGACTTGCTCCGTCCACAACTTGGATGCGCGATCATTGAATTCCGGATTGATCCGGCGGCCCACAACTACAACCGCAAGGACGTCGGCGCCGGCATTCTGCAGCGCAGAGGCGGCGCTCTGACTCCGAGAGCCAGTTGTGTAAACGTCATCGAATAGGAGTACCTTGGCGCCAGCTACGTCGATGTTTGGGACGTACGCTTCATCGCTCATGACCCTGTGGTTAAGCGGCACAGCGGTCCGCTGCAAGGGACGCATGAGATTTTTTTCTAGACCAGCACCCGCTAAAACCGACTCGAACGGATGGGGGACGCGGCCATTCGACGACGGAACGACCACGACAGCGTCCCATTCACCCACCACGTATTCAAGTGGGTTGCTTGATTCGGTTAATGCCGTTCGAATAATTGCCGCGAGTCCTTCAGAGAACCTTGGAACGTACTCCTCAGCGTTCGGCTTGTAGTATTTCAGCCAATCCCGCAGCGTCGAGGGCTTACTGTAAAGAGAAATTGGAACCACCGATGTGCACGGCTGAGATAGATGCTGGAAAACCTGACTGCAATTGTCGCAAAACTTTTCATCTATCGGACGCCAGCTTCTACACATCGGGCAGCAGTCCGCCGTCAGCGACGGACAGTGAACCAGAAGGCCCTCCAGGTAAGTCCTGCTGTACTGTTGATCATTTGTCACCATTACCCCTCCCCCAGCACCTCCAAGACTCCCTCAGTGGAATCTACCATTGAGACGAGCGAATTTTGGGCAAACGTCTTGATCCATCTCTGGTGCCGGAAAGACGGCTCCCAGAGCAGAACCTTTCTGCCCTGTTGGATCGCAAAATCGGCCTCTGTCCTTGTGCCACTGCGCTCTCCCGCTTCCACGATGACGGACGCGAGCGAAAGTCCGCTGATGACCGAGTTGCGCAGTACAAATGAACTTTTGCTCGGCGGAGAGCCTGGCCTAAATCGCGAAATTACTGCTCCGTTTCCAGGAATCAACTTGGCCACGCTGGCATCAGTCTCCTTACTCGGCGGATGATCGATGCCGGTGGCGACGACGGCTAAAGTCCGTCCGCCGGCCATTATCGCACCTTGATGCGCTGCGGCATCAATTCCCCGAGCAAGCCCGGACACGACGGTAACGTTCGACGACGCGAGATCAGCGGCGAGCTTATTGGCAATGCCGAGTCCCAACTCGCTGGCATCCCGGCTTCCGACTATAGCGATCGATCTAGAATCTGACGGTTGAAGGCTCCCTGCAACGAAAATGAAGGGCGGGCGACCGAAGGCCTGCCTCAGATTTTGTGGATATTCCCTATCTGTAACCGCAATGAACTTCGCTGGGTTGTCGCGCTTGGCCAAGGCTGCTAGTTTGCGCTCCCAATACTTAAGCCTAGCCGGATCGATAGCGGAACGCAGATATGGCATCAGACCCGAACGGCAATCATCGTCCATGTAGCTGTCTGTGATCAAAGCTTCTGGACCGCCACAGCTCTCCAGCGCCGTCGAGAGATCGCGCCAGTCCGCTGGAACCACCTCGGTGGCGGCAAGAATTGCTGCCTGGGCGGCGTTGGAGTAGGTCATGTCGTTAGGATATCGGAAGGGTACGACATTTTATCGCCCTGCTAGGTACATCGCTCTGCGTACAAGCCGAACTGCCGCATGCGCGGATACCCCAAATTCAGGGTTTGCTAGGAACTTCCAATCTCGCCGGTCGGCGTCAGAAACACCGCCTCCGAGAAGATCTTCAATGGTGCTGGTCTCGTAGATGCGCCTGGCAGTTCCTTCCGAACCAGGTAGCGGAATAATCGGCAACTGGAGTTTCTGCGCCGTCTCGACTTCTGTTTTCGTTGTCGTACCGCCACCCAATACGAGCATGGCTCTACAGTTCGGGAATAGCTCAGCACGAAGCTCGTCAACTTCCTTCGACGCGTATACAGCGGTGCCGGCACGCTCCGGCAATGGCGGCGGAGGACTATGACTCTCCCTGAAATGGAATCCGATCCTAGAGGGGTTGTATTTGCCGATCGCGCGCAATGTATATGCGAACGGAAACGATACGGCAATCCCCGCGGCGCCGCCGAATGAAGCAAGTTCAATTGGATCGTCGAGGTCGGCGAGCATGTGCCCGATCGTCTTACCGAGGGCCTTCACGGAGTCGAGATGACCCGCTCCACTTCCTGCAATGAATAACAGTGGAGGTCGCGTCCTCCGAACGAGTTGTTCCATTAGGGGCGTCAACTCGCTGTAATTCGAGATTTCACATACAGCAACACCGGATGCTTCCAGATCTCGGACCTTCAGGGCATGAAGACGTTCGTCTGTAGTCGCGCTCGGCTTGCGCAAGACCGTGAAATGCTCAGACGCGGTGGTTGCCATTGACCGCGCCAAACGAAGAAGGATGTCAACATTGGGGTCTGTAAAGCTAAATCCCAGGAACAGAAAGGTCCGGGTCAGGTACGTCGCCCGCAACGACGACCACATACGCGGATGCTTCTGTTCATAGGATTCATAGTCACTGCGAGTGATTACAGGCCTGGCGAGCCACGTCTTAGGATTACTGACGGAAAAACTGCCGTGCATTTTTGTGATACGACGCCGTGCTGGAATTCGACGTAGTTGAAGGTCGGATTCGGTCGCTATAACCCTGGCTTCCGGCATCACCTCTTCAAGAAGTGTATCGTAGTTTGTAGTCCAGATATCGTCGATCGGAAGTGCGGCTAAGGACTTATGGCCAAGCGTCGGCAAGTATGGTCGCGTGGTCATTTGCGACCGAATCTCGTCGTCCAGCGTGTCCCGCCCGCCAGGTACCCCGCTCACGTAGTATTGGGCAACAAGGGGCAAATCGGTCACATCGTCCGGAATGTCACCCTTGAGTCGGGCCTCTGCGAGCAAACTCCCCCAGCCCGGATAGCCAGCATCCTGTGATAGTCCCGCGCCGACGAACAACGAAGCGTTGCCACTCAGGGCGGCCTCGCCGTACTGATCAAGTAGGTCACGGACGGAAATTGGCATGGTGGAAGGCTAAACGTTGAGGCCCTCCAGCTGGCGGGCGGCACACGACGTCGTTCGCTATGTAGTTGCGTTCTCACCTCTCCGTGAGGCGGGTTTGGTTGCTGCCGTGCATCCGCGCAGGGTGCGGCAACGCTGCCGGCCCCCGTGGCAGGGGAGTCGTACGACCTCAGACTGCGGGGTCCACGCAACCTAGTTCGATTCAGCGGCCGAACGTCGGCATACAGCGAGGCCTGCATGCGAGCCGGCACACGGCCGGACATCGACCGCCAACCGTGTTGTGCGAGAGCCGACCACTTACGACAACGCTTACGGCAACCGCCGCGCACAGCGCTGCACAGCGCGGACCAACGGCGGCCAGCCCATCCACGTCACGAACGTAGACGGACGCTGGTGGACGGAGCGGGCAGAACTTACAAGCGGGGGGTCGTTGGTTCGAAACCAACCGTGCCCACAGGTTCACTGCGCCTTCGGCGCGGCGGGGGTTCCCACCCGCAGCCCCCATGGCCGCGTCGCGGCCACTGACCAGCGCGGAGCGCGGTCAGCTCACCGGCTCCCTCGGCACCGTCGAGTGTTCGGCTTCGAGGCTGGACGAGTCACTGCCCTGCAGCCGATCCGGCGGCCGATAGGATGACTGCTATGAGCGCAGGTAGCGTTGGCCGGCACATGCCGCCCGTCATCACGCTCGATGACCTTGCTGCGATGATCGCCGAGGACCCGCACGGGCATCGGTATGAGATCAGCCCTGAGGGAGCACTGTCGGTTGTGCCACCGCCCGACTCCGAACATGCCGCAATCGCCAGCCGGCTTCTGGTCTGGCTCGCGATGGCCGGGTGGCCCGCAGAGCAGATCCTGCAGGTGGCCGGCATCCGGATCGCCGGTCCGAACGGCGAGGGTGCCCGGATACCCGACCTGACGCTCTGGTCGAAGCCGCAACCGCGTGGCGTCTGGCTTGCCCTTACCGACTTGCTGCTGGTCATCGAGATCGTGTCGCCGGGTTCCGAAGCCATTGACGAGATGGTGAAGCGCCACGAATACGCGGCTGCTGGGATCCCCCGCTACTGGCTGGTCGATCGGGACCCCGCGTTGACTGTCACGCAGCACCAGCTCGGTCGGTCCGGCGAATACGGGGTAGCCACCAAGATGCCGCTGGCCTGGCTCTTGAACACCGCACCGGCCGACCATCTGGACTGAACTCCCGCCTTACGACAACACTTACGACAACCGCCACGGACCAGCGCGGTCGGGCACGGCCTGCGCTGGACTGTTGTTGCACGCCCGAGACATCCGCGGACGGCGCTGGACGGGGTGAGCAGAACTTACAAGCGGGGGTTCCTTGGTTCGAAACCAACCGTGCCCACTGGTTCACTGCGCCTTCGGCGCGGCGGGGGTTCCCACCCGCGGCCCCCATGGCCGCCGCCGCGGCCACCGACGAGCGCAGAGCGCGGTCAGTGCACCAACCCTCAGCCCTTTCGACGGTGCACTGCGCCGATGCCGGACGCGGCCACTCCTCACGACCTGCCCGCGCAGGCCCCCGCGTCGACCGTCTCACCGCAAGCACAGCGCCTACGCCAGCCGTCATGGCCTGAGTGCTGCCGACATCTGCATTGCCTCCCGGGAAGGTCCCTCACACAAGCGGCGAACACGCCGGCGACGTGGTCTCACCGGCATGCACGTCCGAGGCGCCCTCGGCGTCCGAGGCATCCTGCAAATTCGATGCGACTGACCGACGGCGGAATGAAAATCCACACTTTGATTGCCAAGCGGGTCAACTGACATGACTACCGCCAGTCAGCTCGCCCGAAATTAGTGCCGTCACCGACGCAGATTCGCCCCGCTGCCTCGTCTTGCACCACCATCACCACGGGCGATCGCAAGGTTGGTCCGAGAGGCGACAGTGTCGGGATGACTCGGACCTAGCACACGCGTCCTGTCAGCAAGGTTCCGCTCATGCAACTCAATTGCTTCGGCCCTCTGCCCGATCGCCTGATAGTCGATCGCTAGATTATTTCGCGAGCGCAAAGTATCCGGATGATCGTTGCCAAGGATCACTATGCGCTGTTCGAGCGTTCGCTCGTCAAGCTCAAAAGCTTCTTCATACTGCCCGGCAGCCCAGTAGCTTGTTGCTAAATTCTCGCGAGATTGCAACGTATGGGGATGATCGCCACCAAGCAGTTCAAGTCGGGCGGTCAAAATTTCCAGGTGCATCGAGATCGCGAGATCCACTTGGCCATTAACTTGATACGCTACCGCCAAATTGTTTCCCGTCTGTAGAGTATCAGGGTGATGCTCGCCGAGAACTACCGTACGTGCCGTTAGAATGCTTTCTTCGAGACGAATCGCCTCGAGTAGTCGCCCCGACATCTGATAGCTGGCAGCGAGATTGTGAATTGCCTGCAATGTATCAATATGCATAGCACCAAGTACTTGCAGGCGCTCGGCTCGCACTCGCTCATGCAAATTGGTCGCATCCTTGACACGTCCTATTGCCCGGAACGCCAGAGCTACGCCATCCATGGAGCGCAAAGTTGCGGGCGCCTCTTCACCGAGCAATCGCACCCGGTCAGCCAGTGTCCGCTCATGCAGAGAGACCGCCTCGTTGAGCCGCCCCGCAGCCGCATAAGCAACCGCCAAGTTAAATCGCGACTCCAACGTCTCCTCATGCTCCTCACCAAGCAGACGCACCCGATCTGCCAGCGCCTGCTCACCCAGCGCAACGGCTTCACCGAGCCGTCCTACCGCTCGATACGCCGTGGCTACGCTATCCAAGGAGCGCAAAGTCGCCGGCGCCTCCTCGCCGAGCAATCGCACCCGGTCAGCCAGTGTCCGCTCATGCAGAGAGACCGCCTCGTTGAGCCGCCCCGCAGCCGCATAAGCAACCGCCAAGCTAAATCGCGACTCCAACGTCTCCTCATGCTCCTCACCAAGCAGACGCACCCGATCTGCCAGCGCCTGCTCACCCAGCGCAACGGCTTCACCGGGAGAAAGCTCACCTAACACTTCATCACTGCTTAAGCCGCGCGGAGGATGTTCAGGAGCCGATTCAGATGGCGCAGCGCCAGTCGCAGGAAGCTGCCCCCGGCCGTTAGGCTGACTAGATGCCTCTGGATCTGAGGCCAAAATTCCTGAACTCGGATGAGTGCCCCGATCGGCATCCATGCCGTGGCCCCAAAGCCACCAAACCCTCTTGAAAATATTCCCCGGTCTCCCCGTGTTCACCTCTTGTGGAGCGAACGGTGGCCGATTCCGGGCCAAGGCCCGGATAAGCTCTCCACCAAATCCTTCAGCTCGCATCATGAACCCCGGTTTCGCTCGCTTCGGTCGATTTCGGCGAACTATTTTCGCCTTGCCGAAGTCTACGTACGGGAGGTGGGCTTATTTCCGGAGCATCATTTCTATCACTCAACGGAACCTGTTGCGCAATCTTCTCAATAATCAAAGGGGCCGCCACTCCAATACTAATGGCAGCGAGGGCGGTGAGCGGTTGCGAAATGCTCGCAGCTGCAGCCAGACCAGTGCTTATACCGAGCCGAATGAATATCGCGAAAATCACTGGAGTGACATGGGGCCCCCTTCGCCGATTCCATGGCCATCGGCCGCCACTGCGTTTGATCGCAGCAACGATTTCGAGGCCCTCTACAGCGGCGCCTCCGAATAGGCCCCACACCGCACACTGCCACAGCGACACATCACGCAGGGTAGCCGTCGACCGGGCGAGATGCATCAGTCGTTGGTCCGCGGAAGCCTGGACGCATGGACCGCGGATCATCCAGTCGCCGCGGACCGGTTGGCTGTCGCCCGGGCGATGCTCCAACACACGAACAGATCGATTACAACACGTAAGTGATCATCAAGCCCGCGTGAAGGCTATTTGATCACTCGATCCTACGACAATACCTACGGCAACCGCCGCGAACTCTCGTGGTCGCGGACGGATTGGGGTTGGATGACCTATCCACGCCAAGGACGCCTGCGTACCTAGACGAACGGTACGAGCAGAACTTACAAGCGGGGGGTCGTTGGTTCGGAACCAACCGTGCCCACTGGTTCACTGCGCCTTCGGCGCGGCGGGGGTTCCCACCCGCGGCCCCCATGGCCGCTGTGCGGCCACTGACCGGCGCGAAGCGCGGTCAGCTCACCGGCCCCCTCGACACCGCCAACTGTTCGGCTTCAAGTCCGAGCGCCCCCATGTCAAGGGTATCGCGCCCCCCTAGGGCAACCGGATCGTGCTCGGCGAGCATCCGCTTAGCGTCTACCGGTCGCTGCCGTGCCGTCTTGACTCGACTTCTGAAGTAATGTTGATATGTGAGCGCCTCGCCATTGGAGTCAGTCCCCTTCTCCGAGCTGCTGCGTCAACCGGCGGAGACCGCCGAGCGTCTGACGCGGGCTCGTGCTGTACGCCTGCGGCGACGTGACGCCGCGGACCTCGTGCTGATGTCCGCTGAACGTGCCGACGCGGAGGCCGAGGTCATCGATTTGTCGTCCCGGTTGCTCGCCGGGGTCGCGAGCCGCGATCCCGGGCTGCTTCGCGAGCTGCTTCCGAGCGCCCTGCCCTGGGTGCGTTTCCTGCCTCCGGCCGACGTCGATGCGATGGCGGCGGAGTTCGTGTCCACCACCGAGGCAGCGGCCGCGATCGGCAACACCGCGGCGGTGTCGCAGTTGCTCGTGGAGTGGCGGCACACCGCGGAGATTCACGCCGATCCCGATCTGTATCGAGCGTTGACCGCCCAGCCGCTCGAAGACTTCGGCCCGGTGCCAAGACCGGCGGATCAGTGAGCGCCAAACGCGGTGATCGGGCCGCACCGCCGCCCCGGGCCGATGGGTACAGCCTGCGCTTCGCCTCCAACGACGCCGCTAAGGGCTGGGAAGAACTATGCCGGCAAGCCGCCGCGAACACCCGCGCAGCGTTCGATGCGATCGAAACCGACCCCAGTCCCGCAGTGCCCACTCCTCGCCAACACCCCCTCAAGGGCAGCTTGGCAACCGACACGCATGGCGGGAGACGGCTGGACCAATGGCAGTACGAGGTCACGGCCGGCGGCCGGATCTGGTACCTCGTCGACCACGAGAACCGAACGTGCTGGATCAAGCATGCGGGTACAGGCCACCCCAAAGCGACGGACTGAAGCGCCTCACGACAACGCTTACAGCAACCGCGGCGAACAACGACGACCGCAGCCGATCGGAGCTATACACCACTTGCGCGCCAGGGACCGCCGCGGACGACGGGTGGACGGAGCGGGCAGAACTATAAGCGGGGGTCGTTGGTTCGAAACCAACCGTGCCCACTGGTTCACTGTGCCTTCGGCGCGGCGGGGGTTCCCACCCGCGGCCCCCATGGCCGCTGCGCGGCCACTGACCAGCGCACGGCGCGGTCAGCTCACCAGTGCACTCGGACCTCGTCGAGCACCCGATGCCGACACCGGGCACGGCCACTCCTCGGAGCTGCCGACGCGGGCCCGGGGCGGCATCCACCCGGCTCCGCCTTCGTCGCGCGCTGCGGCCTGCTCGACGGGTCAGCGCCCCGCTTGTCTTGCTCCCGCCGATAGGCTCGCCTTCACGAGTGCAGGAAGCGGCGGCCGTCACATACCGCCCGTCATCACGCTCGATGATCTTGCCGCCATGTCCGCTGCGGACCCGCATGGGCATCGGTATGAGGTCAGTACCGAGGGAGCGCTGTCGGTTGCGTCGCTGCCCGACTCCGAACGTGCCGCAATCGCCAGCCGCCTGCTGGTCTGGCTCGCGATGGCCGGGTGGCCCGCCGAGCAGATTCTGCAGGTGGCCGGTATCCGGATCGCCGGCTCGAACGGTGAAGGGGCCCGTATACCCGACCTGACGCTCTGGTCGAAGCCGCAACCGCGTGGCGTCTGGCTCGCGCTCACCGATCTTCTGTTGGTCATCGAGATCGTGTCGCCGGGTTCCGAGGCCATCGATGAGATGGTCAAGCGTCATGAATACGCGGCCGCCGGTATTCCGCGCTACTGGCTTGTCGATCGGGACCCCGCGCTGACCGTCACGCAGCATCGGCTCGGGCGGTCCGGCGGGTACGACGTGGTCACCAAGATGCCGCTGGCGTGGCTGCTGAACACCGCACCCGCCGATCATCTGGGCTAAGGGCCGCTCAGCCCCCTCGCGGCGCGTGGCGGGTGTGAGCGTCGTGGCCGCGCGGCCTTTTCCGGGCCGCGCGGCTCGTCTCTGTTCTTGGCGTCAGGCCAGGGGGAGCTTGCCGAGGATGGCCTTGACCTGGTCGATGGCCTTCGGCTTTAGCTGGTCCTTGGGTACGAAGGCGTTGCCGAACGTCACCAGGCTGATGGAGAGGTACAGGTTGGCGTCGAGCACGCGGATTGTGTAGTCGCTGGTCTTCGAGCCGATGTCCCAGTCGCGGTTGGTCCCGTAGGACTTCTCGCCGATGCCGGTGAGGTCGGCGTCGAAGTAGCGGCTCTTGTCGAGGTCGTAGCCGGAGTCGAAGTACTGCTTGGCCTCCTTCGACGTGGTGTACACCTGCGTCTTGATGCCGAAGGTCACCTTCATGCCGGACGCGGTACGCAGGTCGAAGTCGCAGTCGGAGCGGGCGACGCCGCCGGTGTTGCGGACGTTCGGCGTCGTCTTCTCCTTCTTGGCCGAGTAGATGCCGAGCGCGCTCAGGTCCGTCGAGCACAGGTCGCCGGGCGCACCGTACTTCGCCGGGGTCGCCGCGGCGGAGGTCGAGGTCTTCGTCGGGCGCCCGGTCGGTGCGCCGCCGGTGGTGGTCGCCGCCCCGGCTGTCGCACCGGGCTGGGCGCCGGCCTCCGGCGTCGACGGCTCGTCCTTGCTCATCAGCTTGGGAATGACGAGGATCCCTCCGACGACGGCGAGCAGCACGATGCCCGCGATGATGCCGATCGGCAGCCATGGCATGGCGCCGCGCTGTCCTCCGGGGCCGCCTGGTATTCCTGGTCCGCCGGGCATGCCTGGTCCGCCGGGCGGCGGGGCCTGCCAGCCCTGGGTCGCGGGCTGCTGCCACTGCTGCGTTGCCGGTGGAGGCTGCTGCCAACCCTGCGTGGGCGGCGGCGGGGCCGACCAGCCCTGAGTGGGCGGGGCCTGGGGCGGGTATCCGGCCGGCTGCTGGGCGTAGTCGGGCGCGGGCGGGTACTGCGGCTGCTGGGGGTACGCCTGCTCCTGGGAGTACGGCGGCTGTTGCGGGATCGGCGGCTGTTGCGGGTATTGCGGCGCCCCGTACTGCGGTGGGTACGCCGGCTGCCCCTGGTCGGGGTGAGGCGGGAACCCGCCGGTCGGTGGATACGTCACCGGGCCGACCATAGCCGATGATTGCCGCGCATATTGCCCGTAAAGGGCACACCAAGGTAACGGGGCGGCCCGGCGACCAGCGCATATGGACCGGTTTGCCCGCCGTACGAGCCGCGGGCCGACAATGCGATCCGCGGCCCGGGACAGCCGATGCGGCGGCCCGGTGGAGCCCTGCAGCAGAGGACGGCGGCGGTTTGTGCGGTCGGGTCAGCCGCTGTCGCTTGGTGCTTCGTCGCCGCCGAAGCCATACAGCGCGCCGTCGGGGGCGGGGGCGGGGGCGGTGTGGACGACCACGCGGTCGGCGGGGTGATGGGTCTCCATGTCGGTGGTGCGGACGGTGATCAAGGGGACGCCTTCGAGGATGTTCCAGTGGCGGCGCTCGTCGACGGTCGGCATGCGGGCGGTGATCTCGGCGGCCGGCGGGGCCTGGACGGAGACCTTTACGGCCGGCTCGCGGACCATGGCGCGGCGGCCGCGGACGGTGGCGATGAGGCCCTCGGCGCGCAGGACGGCCATGGCGTCGCGGACAACGTCGCGGCTGACCCCGTGCCGCTTGGACAGGTCGCTCTCGCTGGGGAGTTCGGCGCCCGGCGGCAGCTCGCCGTGCCGGATCTGGTCGCGCAGGGCGCTGGCGAGTTGGCGGTACAGCGACACGTCGGCACGGCGATCGAGCATGCGCTGCAAGCTATCATCAAATAGGGCCATGGGGCCATACAAAGTTGTCGTACTACCAATAATGACGGCCCGGTGGCGGAGTGTCGATCGGTCGACATGGTGTGGGTCGGCGGGTGCGATGGCCGGCGTGAGTGGGTCATCGAGATCTTGCTCAGCGTGACCGGCACCGGATGGCGGCCGGAGGAGCCGTGCGCATGGGCCTGGGCGAAGTCCGACCGGGCCGCGGATGACGGTGCCGGGGCCGACGGCGGGATGGCCGATGGCGGTGCCGGGGGCGGCAGCGGGATGGCCGATGGCGGTGCCGGGGGGCAGCGGCGGGGTGCGGCGGTAAATGACGGTGCCGGGCGCGGCGGGTGGCCGATGGCGGTGCTGGGGGCGGCGGGGTGGCGGATGGCGGTGCCGGGGGCGGCGGGGTGGCGGTGCGGGTTCGGCTCCGCGGGGTTGGGGGGCACTGGAAGTACTGAAGGATGGTCTGCCGTGGTTTGGGGTTTGGCGGTAGCGTCGCGGCTATGTCGGATCTTCCGCAGTTTCCGCCCGGGTTTCGGTTTGGGGTTTCCACCGCTTCGTACCAGATTGAGGGAGCGGTCGGGGAAGGTGGGCGCGGGGCGTCCATCTGGGACACGTTCGCGCACACCGCGGGGAAGGTTCGCGATGGGCAGAACGGGGACGTGGCCTGCGATCATTACCATCGGTGGGAGGGCGACCTCGATCTGATCGCCGGGCTCGGGGCGGGGGCCTACCGGTTTTCGGTGGCCTGGTCGCGGGTGCAGCCCACCGGGAGCGGGCCGGCCAATCCGGAGGGGTTGGATTTTTACGAGCGGCTGGTCGACGGGCTGCTCGCCCGGAACATCGATCCGTTGTTGACGCTGTTCCACTGGGATCTGCCGCAGGCCCTGCAGGATCTGGGCGGGTGGGCGAACCGGGACACGCCCATGCGGTTCGGGGAATACGCGGAGCTGCTCGGTGAGCGGCTCGGCGATCGCGTGAAGCTGTGGATCACGTTGAACGAGCCGTACATTCATTTCGCCCTCGGGCATGTGCAGGGAATTCACGCTCCGGGGCTGCAGATGCTGTCGGATCAGCTGCCGGTCGTGCACCATCTGCTGCTCGGGCACGGGCTGGCGGTTTCGGCGCTGCACCGGACGTCGAGCTCGCCGGTGACGCTCGCGAACAATTACTCGCCGGTCTGGCCCAAGAGTGACTCCGAGGCCGATCAGATGGCGGCCGCGGTTTACGACATGGTGCAGAACCATCTCTTCACGGCGCCGATTCTGCTGGGCGAGTACCCACCGGGATATGAATTCCTGACGACCGCCGACGTCGACTCCATCGTGCTCGAGGGCGATCTCGAGGTGATTTCCCAGCCCATCCAGGCGATGGGGGTCAACTATTACAACCCGAGCCTGATCGCGGCGCCGCCGGAAGGGGACCCGCTGCCGTTCGCGCGGCTGGAGCTCGAGGGGTACCCGAAGACGGCGTTCGACTGGCCGGTTGTCCCCGATGGGCTGCGTGAGCTGCTGGTGTCGCTGAAGGAGCGGTACGGGGACCGGTTGCCGCCGGTGTGGATCACGGAGAGTGGCTGCTCGTGGCCCGATCTCGACGATCAGTTCCGGATCGACTACATCGCCGGCGACCTGGCGGCGGTGCGGGCGGCCATCGACGCCGGGGTTGACGTGCGCGGTTACTGCACGTGGTCGCTCATGGACAACTTCGAGTGGGCGGAGGGGTACCACCAGCGGTTCGGACTCGTCCACGTCGATTTCGACACGCAGGTGCGGACGCCGCGGCGCTCGTACGAGTGGTACCGGCAGGTTTGCACCGCAGCTGCACCCCGGCCGGACTTGCAGCAAGACCCGACCGGATGACACGGTGAGTACGGCGGAATCCGTAGCGTTGCGCAGGTCAGTCGTGCGCAGCCGTTGGGAGTACCCGCCGTGGCCGAGCAGTATGCCGGAGCTCTTCTCTACCTTGTCCCCGTCCTGGTGGCGGCGGTCGTCGCGTTCATCGTGACGCGGCCGGAGAAGGACGACTCGGAGCCGTCGCCGCAGGAGACCGCGGTGCTGCCGCCGGCCCGCCCGGCTGCGGTGTCGCGGCCGTACATCCCGGCGCAGCGCACCTACCAGCCGCTCAACCGCCGGGCCAACCCGTCGACCGTCGCGCCGCAGCCGTCGCCGACGCTGCTGCACGCCGCGCTCTCCTCGCACTTCGCGGCGGTCGCCGGGGCGGCCACGTCGGCCTCGGCGCCCGCTTCGGCCAAGCAGCCGGCGGTGCGGCCGTCGCGGCTGGTGTCGATCCGGCGACCGGCGCGCATTCCCCGCCGCCCGCTGCACCGGTGCCCGCACAAGCCGTAATACGCACGGCCGTCAATAGACTGCGATCGCGCTCGACTGCGCAGCGTCACGTCGTTGCCGCCAAACGTGACGCACCCCGCGGCGGCGCGGCCATATTTTCGGGGCAATCGAAACGCATCGTCCAATGTGCAAGTTGCGGGATGCCCGGTGGCGGCGGGCATTTGCGTATTCGTGTGGGCACTGGGAGTACCAAAGCGGAAGTTAAGGGAGAAGGACGCCCGCGGGGTCCACATTGGACGGCGGTCTTCTCATGTATCGGGCAGTATTGAGGTATGGCACACGAAATTCCAGCCGTCGAGCTGGCGCCGGGCGTGAACCTCCCGACCATCGGTTTCGGGACTTGGCAGATTACGGGCGGCTCGGCTTACGAGTCGGCCCGGGCCGCGCTTGACGCCGGGTACCGGCACATCGATACGGCAACCATGTACGGCAACGAGGAGGAGATCGGGCGGGCGCTGCGCGACAGCGGGCTCGATCGGGACGATCTGTTCATCACCACCAAGCTGCCACCGTCGCATGCGGGGCGGGAGCGGCAGACGCTCGAGGCCAGCCTGAAGGCGCTCGGCGTCGACTTTGTCGACCTGTGGCTCATCCATTGGCCGCCGGCCCGCGGAAAATCGCTGCCGACGTGGATTTCGGTCCTGGAGCAGCGCGACGCCGGGCGCATTCGGGCCGCCGGGGTCAGCAATTACGACACCGGGCTGGTCGACGAGCTGATCAAGGAGACCGGCGAGACGCCCGTCGTCAACCAGGTCGCGTGGAGCCCGGCGCAGCACGATCCGCGATTCCTCGATGACATGCGGTCCCGCCGCGTGATCGTGGAGGGGTACAGCTCGCTCAAGAACACGCCGCTCGGCGATCCGCGTCTCGTGGCGATCGCGGAGGGTCACGGGGTGACGGTTCCGCAGGTCATCCTGCGGTGGCAGCTCCACCACGACATCGTGATCATCCCGAAGTCCACGCACGTTTCGCGGATGCGGGAGAACCTGGCCGTACTGTCGTTCGAGCTCACATCCGAGGAGATCGCCACGATCGATGGCGGGTTCACCGGCAATTCGTGACGGACGGGGCGACCGGCAACAGGTCAGGACCACCGGCGCCGGACGGGCCGGGCGAGGTCCGGGCCGCGTGGCCTCTTGCCGGGCGCTCCTACTGGCGCTTGACGTTCCGGTCGATGCGCACGCGCCAGCCCCGCTCCTGGGGTTTGCGGCGCAGCTTGGCCAGGGCCGCGATGGCGCCCATCGTGAGCTCCTCGAAGTCGAAGGCCGTCCGGTGCGTACCCTTCTGGATCACGAACGCCAGGCCGGCCGAGTTGCTGACCGCCCACCCCGGCCGGGTCCCGAGGCGGTGGGCGGCGCCGGCGCCGTACGCGGTGACGAGCTGGATGTCGAACGGGTAGCGCACCTCGCCGCCGGCCCGGGTCACCACGATCCGCGCCTGCGCGAGCGTGTCGTCGCGGTCGAACAGCGCCCGCCACCACTTGGTCCGGGGCGCCTCGAGCACCACCTCGACGCCGTCGCCGTGCTCGCCCGGGTCCCGCGCCTCGGCCACGCGCCGGACCAGGTCAAGGACCCGGTCCGGGCGTGAACGCCGGAACGGCAGCCACCTCTCCACGGCGCCATTATGGGGCCGCGATCACGCGGCCAGCACCGCGAATCCCGACTTGTTGCCGGTCGGGTCGAAGGCCCGCACGCGGACGTCCTTGAGCGGCAGCGGCTCGGTGAAACTGGTGCCGGTGACGTTGCCGACCCAGTCGTTGCCGTGGAAGACCTGATAACCGGCGACCTTCACGTTGTCGCTCGACGCGCTCCACGTCCAGGTCGCCGTCGACCCGGTGACGCTCACCCGCAGGTTCGCCGGGGCCGTGGGGCTGGACCAGTCCGAGGTCGGGCCCGGGTCGACGGCCACGCGGACGGTGCGCGGCGCCGACCGGTTCCCGGCGCCGTCGAACGCGATGACGGTGAACGAGAAGGAGCCGAAGCCGATCGGTGGCACGTTGAGGCTCAGTGCGCTCGTCGCGCCGTAGTGGTCGCTGTTGATGTACACGTCGTAGCCCGCGACGGCCACGTTGTCGGTCGCCGCCGTCCACATGATTTTCGTCGACCCCGGGTAGACGCTGTCCGGGGCGGTCGGCGCTGTCGTGTCGGGCTGGCCACCGGGCGTGATGACGGCGTACGGCGAGGCGTTCCCGGCCGCGTCGAGCGCCCGCACCCGGTAGGTGTAGATCATCGGCGGCGGCATGCCCATGGTGTACTCGGTGCCGCTCACGGTGGCGAGGAGATTGACCCCGCTGTATACCTCGTACGATTTGACGGCCGTGTCGTCGCTTGCCGCATCCCAGCGCAGCGTGAATGTGGTGGTGCCGACGACCGAGCGCAGATTCTGCGGCGTGGACGGCGGCCGGATGTCGGGGCCGTTACTGGTGCCGCCACCGTTTACCGAGACGTTCTGCGGGCTGCCCGTCCCCAGCGAGACCCAGCCGAAGTTGGTGGCGCCGCCCGGCGCGACTGTCGCATTCCAGGCCGCGCCCGTCGCCACGTAGTGATCGCCGCTGCGGGTTACCGTGGCGCCCCAGAAATTGCCCACGGAGGTGCCCACGGGAAGGTCGAACTCCACCTTCCAGGTCCACGGGCTCGCGGTACCGTTGCTGAGGTCGAACTGTCCGGTATACCCGGTACTCCATTCGCTCTGCTTCACGAACGTCGCCGTCGCTGCCCCGTCGGCGGCCGGCACGCCGAGCGCGGCAACGACGAGCGCCACCAGAAGTTGATTCATGGCCGTGGATTCTAGGAGCCGATTTCGCAATCGCGCGCGCTCTCGATGAGCGGGCCGATTCGATCTTTGTGCCGGGGGTACCCCGGGCCGGTCCACTTCCGCGCGAAGCGCCCGGCAATATCCCAGGCCGCGCCCCGGCGAGCGTTTCGATGACGCACCCGCGAATCGGCTCGGCACCGATCGGGTCGCCGTGATCGACAATTGAAACTGCCATCGCACGCCCGCGCCCCGGACAGGATTCAGTCCGGCCATTTCGCTTTCTGGAGTCGCGCGAGGATGGCCAGCCGGCGGCGGAGGGCCCGGGCGTCTCGAGTCGGGAGGGCTCGGACGACGGCCTGCAGCAGTTGGTCGGCGTCCGCGGGCTCCGGGCAGCAGCTCGGCACGCCGCACCCGGTGTACGTGTCGTCGTACGGCGGGTGGCCCGGCTGGTAGACGAGCTTCGGCCAGCGGTGTAATGCTGCCGCTGTCGCGCCGGGTGTGAAGGTGCGCCGTTCGAGGCGGGCGATGACGCCCTGGGCGCTTCCGGAGAGCCCGGAGATTCTCGAATACGGCCTGCGCCACGGGTCCGGGACAGGGACCGGCGGGCGGAGGTCGCCTGGCCGCCTACGCGGCATGAGCCTTTCGGTTATGCATGCTCGTCAGTATCGCACCGGTTCAGATACCCGGCGACGGGGCCGAACGTGAGCACCCCGCTACCGGCGGCGTGCTCGTGCGCGGCCGGGCGCAGTTCGGCGGCCAGCGAACACAGAGCGTTGCCGTCGTGCAGCTCGATCGCGGCCCGCGCGGCCAGGCTCAGTCTGGCCTCCCACAGCAGGTCGTGCGGCGACGGCGGCAGCGCCCGCAACGCGGCTCCGGCCTCGGTCCGGCGGCCGGCTCGGGCCAGGAGGAGCGGCCTGGCCCACGGCTCGTGCGGGCCCAGGTCGTCGGCGGCGGTCCACCGGTCTATGGACAGCAGCGCCAGCCCGAGCAGGCCCTCGTGCATCCCCGGCATGCCGGCGGTGGCCAGGTGGGCGTCGGCGGTCCGGTACGCGGACTCCGCCTGGTCGTAAGCGCCGGACGCCGCCAGGCGTAGCGCGGCGTACCACTGCGTGAAGACGGGGACGACCGGCAGCGTGTACCGCACCGCCAGCCGGTCCGCGGCCGCCGCGTGCGTGTCGGCCAGGGCGAAGTCGTTCAGCGCGCACGCCGACTGCAGGGCGATCAGGTGGGCCAGGACCTCGAACGTGGCCATGTCGTGGCTCGCCGACAGGGCCAGGAGTTCGCCGGCCAGGGCCAGGCGGGTCGCGGCCCGGCCCGGCGTCGTGAAGCTGTGCAGGAACCGGGCGTTCAGGGCCAGTGCACGCAGCGTCAGGTCGTCGCCGGCCAGCGCGTAAGCCTCCGCGGCGGCGTCGGCGCCCCGGGAGTCGGAGGCGCCTCGGAGCTCCATGGCCAGCGCCAGCAGGAGCCGCGCCCGGACCGGTCCGCCGGTGCCGGGCAGGGCCGCCGTCGCCGCGGACACGATCCGGGCCGACAGCTGCTCGTCGTCGTTTCGAGGCCATATCGCGGGTACGTCGAACGCGCCGAGCATCACCACAGGGTCCGCCGCGTCGAGCGCCGCGGCCCGGAGGCTGCGCGACTCCGCGAGGTGGCCGATGAGGGCCAGGGCGCGGCTCAGGCCGAGCATCGCGTCGGTGCCGGCCGGGTCGTGCGCGAGCGCCTGCCGCCACAGACGGGCCGCCTCGTGGGGGTTGCTGCGCCGTTCAGCCTCGGCGGCGGCGAGGGCCGAGTAGCGAGCGGCCCTCGGGCGGGTGCCTCGCGTGGCGGCGTGCGTGAAGTGGTACGCCAGCGAGAAGACGTCGTCCGGAGACAGCCGCTCCAGGGCCTCCCCCGCCGCGCGGTGCCAGGTGGAGCGGCGCGGGGCGGAGACATCGCCGTACACGGTGTCACGCACCAGAATGTGCGCGAATCTGCTCGCGTCCTGCAGGAAGCCGGCCCGGGTCGCTTCCTCGAGCGCGTCGACCACGTCCGCTTCGACGACGGTCGTCATCGACTTCCGATCGACGTCGTCCGTATTCACGACGGTCGTCATCGACTCTCGATCGACGTCGTCCGTATTCCCGACGGCCGTCAGCCGGTCTCGGTCGACGGCGTTTGTTTTCACGGCGGCCGTCAGCTGGCCCGGGTCGACGGCGTTCGTTTTCACGACGGTTGTCAGCCGGTCCGGGTCGACGGCGTTCGTTGCTACGACGGCCGTCAGCAGCTCTTGGTCGACGTCGCGCCCGAGGATGGAGGCTTGACGCAGTACCAGACGGGCGAATGGCGACAGCTGCGCCAACCGGTGCCGGATGACGTCGCGGACACCCGGTGGGACCGACGCCAGCGCGGCCGGCCCCTCGGCGGCCAGCAGGCGGGCGAGTTCCCGGGCGAAGAAGGGGTTCCCACCGGATCGCTCCCATATCCGGTGTACTGCCGCACCCTCGACCGCCCGCCCCACGACCTCATGCACCAGGGCGGCGACGGCCGGCTCGGGCAGCGGCCCGAGCCGGATGCGAAGCGGCTCCGCGCGAGCCAGACGGGCGAGGGCGGCGGTCAGCTGCGGCGACGGGTCGGTGTCACGCGCGGTGGCGAGCAGCCGAACCGCGGGTGGCAGGGAGGTCAGCAGCTCAAGGGTGTCCTGGTCGGCCCGGTGGAGATCCTCGGCGACGAGCAGCACCGGCCCTGGGCGGGCAGCCAACTCGGCGCCGGCGGTGCGCAGATCGCTCCAGGGCCACGTACCGGCCGCGCCCTCGTACTCACCGGCCCTCCCCCACAGCACCGTCCACCCGGTGAGCTCGGCCGCGAACGCCTCAACCAGCGCACTCTTCCCCGCACCGGCCTCACCTTCAACGAGCACAACCCTCCCGCCCGACCGCAGCCGCGCCAACTCCGCGTCCCGCCCAACCAGAGCGACCGCCCTACCGCCAGCAACCGCAACCGGCCCAACCGACCGCAGGCCCGCCAACGCCTCTTCGCGACCGACAGCCCCACCCATAGGCGCACGCCCAAACCCAGCCACAGCCGCTGCCGTGCGCACAGACGCGGACGCCGCCGCTGTCTCGGGCGCGGACGCCGCCGCCGTCTCGGGCGCGGACGCCGCCGCCGTCTCGAGCGCGGACGCCGCCGCTGTCTCGGGCGCGAGCACCGCCGCCGCTGTCTCGGGCGCGAGCACCGCCGCCGCTGTCTCGGGCGCGGACGCCGCCGCCGTCTCGGGCGCGGACGCCGCCGCGGCCTCTGGCGCGGATGCGGGTTCAAGCGCAGAAGGCCCAGGCGACGGCGCGGAGACGTGCGCGGACGCGGAAGCCGTTGACACGGGCACGGACGCCGCGGGCCCAGGCGACGCCACAGCGGTGCGCGCAGACGCGGGCGGTGCAGACTTGGACTCAAGCGCGGAAGTCGGCGCGGGCGGGGCGTCGAGTGGGGGCGCCGCCGTGGAGACGGGTGCGGGGGTGGGCGGCGGTTCGGGTAGGAGCGTCGGGGACTGGGCGAGGATGTCGGCCTCTACGCTGCGTAACGATGGACCGGGATCTATGCCCAGCTCCGCGGCCAGGACCTGGCGGGCCTCACGGAGTGCGGCGAGGGCGTCACCCTGGCGGCCGCTGCGGTACAGGGCCAGCGCCAGCAGGCGCCATGACTCCTCGCGCAGGGGATGCGTCGTCACGAATCGACGTAGGTCGGACGCGGCCTCGGCGTGGCGGCCGAGCGTCAGCAGGGCGGCCGCGCGACGCTCGGTGGCGAGCTGGTGCAGTTCGTCCAGGCGCTCGATCTCGGCGCGGGCCCAGCCTTCGGTTGACCACTCTGCGTACGCCTCCCCGCGCCACAGCGCCAGTGCCTCGTTCAGCGCCTCGAGCGGTGCCGACGGGTCGACGGCGACGGCCTCGAAGCGGTCGGCGTCGACTGTGCCGGGTGCGGTATGCAGGGCGTACCCGGGTGGGATGGTGACGAGGAGGCGCGGTGGCGTTCGTGGCGGGCGGTTCGGCTCCAGGGCGCGGCGCAGGTCGGCGATGAAGGTGCGTAATGCGGCAAGCGCTCCCGGTGGCGGAGCGCCGGACCAGACGTCATCGGTGAGGACGTCGACGGGGACGACGCGCCCGCGGGCGATGAGTAATCGCGCGAGTACGGTGCGGTGTCGCGGGCCTTTCAGCAGTACGACATCCGGGTCTTCGGCTTGTAATGGGCCCAGCACCCGGAAGGACGGCACGGTGCGATTATCCGCCGCTGATCGGTTGCTCATCCGTGCGGCACAGGCTCAGGGCATGGATTTTTCGTACCGCCGCGTCGAGGTCGCACCGTCCGTCACGCTCAACGTCGCTACACTGGGTAGTGGCCAGCCCATCGTGCTGCTGCACGGCTTTCCGCAGACGCACCTGATGTGGCGGCACGTGGCACCGCGGCTGGCGGACGCCGGCTACCAGGTCATCTGCCCGGATCTGCGCGGGTACGGTGACAGCGACAAGCCGGACGGTACCGCCGCCTACGCCAAGCGAGTGATGGCCGCCGATGTAATCGCGCTGGCCCAGGCGCTCGGACACGAGCGGTTCGCGCTCGCCGGGCACGACCGCGGGGCGCTCGTCGCGATCCGGGCCGGCCTCGACCACCCGGAGCACGTGACGCACCTGGCGTCGCTCGACGTCCTCCCGACGCTTGATTCTTGGGAGGTACTGCAGGGTACCGGCGGTGTCGTCGGCTTCCACCTGTACCTGATGGCCGCCCCGGCGCCGGTGCCCGAGCGGCTGATCGCGGGCGCGCCGGACGTCTTCTTCGGCCACTTCCTCGACACGTGGGGCAACGGATCGATCCCGGCGGACTTTCGCGAGGTCTATCTCCGCGCGTCTCGCAACGCGATCCCGTCGATAATCAGTGATTATCGTGCGACCGCCACAATCGATGTCGACGACGATCGAGCCGACCGGGCCGCGGGCCGCCGCCTGCAGATGCCGGTGACGGTGCTGCAACAGGACTGGGGCGCGGCGCTGGGCTTCGACGCCAAGGCCCGCTGGAGCGCCTGGGCCACCGACCTGACCCACCAGACCGTCACGGCCGGTCACTTCATGGCTGAAGAGGATCCGGAATTGGTGGTACGTCACCTGCTCGCACTGCTGGACCGGTAGCCCGGTAGACCGGCGGCAGGACCGCGCACGCTCCTCCAGCACTTCAACCTGGCGTCCGCAGACCGTCCGACACGATCCCGCTCTGCCGCCCCGAGCGTCCCCAGCAGCGCCACCGCCGGCAGCGGACCCAGCCACGCCGCCCGGGCATTGAGACCTCCCGGCCCCGCTCACCGTGCTGGCCCACCTCGCGCGGACCGTGCCGAGCGGGGCGGTGCAAGGCGGCCAGCGCAATTCGGGGTGGCGCAAGGCAGGCCGGCACAGGGCGGGCCGACGCGAGGCGGGCCGACGCGAGGCGGGGCAGGGCGGGCGGGAGTGGGTGCGCGGGCGGATCGGCCCCAGCGCGCATCGAGCTTGATGGACGTTCCGGTGCGCCAAGGCGGCTGCGGTGCGTGCCCCCGGCGTCTGGTTGACACCGGGGGCACGCGTCGGGCGCCCGCCTCCCCCCGTCAGTTGAAGCGGGCGCCCTCGTCGCGGCGGAAGGCCCAGGCGGCCAGGGCGGCCATGACGATCGTCCAGACGGCCAGCGAAATCATCGATTTGGGATCGACGTCGAATTTGCCGACCGCGGCCCAGACGAGCTCGACCGCGCCGCGGGTCGGGAGGTACGGGGCGATCGTCTCGACGAAGCCGGGGGCCTGGCCGGGAGCCGAGAGCAGGCCGCCACCGAACGCCATGGGGAAGAAGATGATCTGGGCGACGGCTAGGGCGGCCTTCATCGGCAGTGCGTATCCGATGGCCAGGCCCATGAACGTGAACGGCAGCGCGCCGAGGACCACCGCGCCGACGGCGAGGAGCAGGCCGGTCCAGCTCACGGTGGCCGCGGTGAACAGCCAACCGATGATGACCACGGGGAGTAGCGAGATCGTCATGAACGTCATCCCGGACAGGATGCGGCCGGCGAACGCGGCGGCCGGGCCGGCCGGGAGGGTGCGGGTGTAGGGGTCCCAGGGCTGGGCCCGGTCCTCGGCGACACCGACGCCGTAGTTGAACAGGCAGCTCGTCATTACCGCGAACATCACCATCGAGGCGGTCGCGAACGTGGCGCCGACGGGGTCGTCGCCGGCGAAGGGTACGACGAAGAACAGCATCGATGCGGCCGGGAAGAACGCACCGCCAATCACCGCGATCGGGATGCGGATCGTCTCGAGGATGCGGAACCGGGCGTGGGTGAGGGGCAGCGTGGTCATGGCTCTTCTCCGGTCCGTCAGGCTTTCGTCAGCGTCAGGAACGCCTCTTCGAGCGTGGTCGGCTGGACCTGCAGGCCGTGGAACGGCACGCCGGTTTGCACGAGGTCGCGGACCAGCTGGTCGGCGTCGGGGGTGAGCAGCGAGGTGCGCCCGTCGGCCTGTTCGACGCCTACGACGCCGGGAAGTTCGGGCAGGTCGGCCACGTCGAGGCTGACGCGGTGGATGCCGACCATCGAGCGGATCGCGGCCACGGTGTCGTCGGCCAGGATGCGGCCCTGGCCGACGACCACTACGCGGTCGGCGAGAGCCTCGATCTCCTCGAGGTAGTGGCTGGTGAGGACGACTGTCCCGCCGTCCTGCGAAAATCCTTGAATTGCGTCCCACAGCGCCCTTCGGGCCTGCACGTCGAGCCCGGTCGTCGGCTCGTCGAGAAAGACCAGGCGCGGCTTGCCGACAAAGGCCAGGGCCACGGCGAGGCGGCGCTTCTGGCCCCCGGAGAGCCCGCCGGTCTGCCGCCTGGCGACGTCGGTCAGGCCGAAGCGGTCGAGGAGGGCTGCGGGCGGTACTGAATCCGGAAAATGCTGCGCGACGAACTCGACGCATTCGCGCACCCGCAATGTCGCCGGCAGCCCGGTCTCCTGGGGTGTCATGCCGATTCGGCGGCGGTTCTCGGGCTTTCTCGGGTCGCCGCCGAACAGCTCGACGGTGCCGCTCGTCGGCCGCCGCAGACCGACCAGCAAATTGATGAGCGTGGACTTGCCGGCGCCGTTCGGCCCCAAAAGACCGAGGACGCCGCCCTGCGGAATGTCGAGCGAAACGCTGTCCAGGGCGAGGGTTTCGCCGTAGCGGCGGCTGACCTCGACGGTGCGCGCGAGCAGCATGGCTTTACCCCTAGGTCTTCGGAGGGTCGATGAGTGCGCGTAATGCGGCGGTGTAGTCGTCGAAGGCGACGCGCCCGCGCCGGGTGAGACAGGCCGAGGTCGTGGGCGTCCGTCCGCGGAACGACTTGACGACCTCGACATATCCCGCTTGTTCAAGCTTTGTCAGGTGTACCGAGAGATTGCCGGCCGTCATATCGAGAAGTTCCTGAAGCTTGGGGAACGTCATGCGGTCCCCTTCGCCGAGACTCGAGAGCGCAGCCATGATCCGTAGCCGGGCCTGCACGTGAATCACGGGATCCAGTTCGCTCAACGGCCTTTTCTTTCCTTCAGCGTCAGCAGCACCCCGAGCACGATCAGCCCGCCACCGCCGCCGAGCGAGATGACAAGCGAATGCCAGCCGGGCCCCGCGATCACGCCCGCAATGTTGATGACGGTGAGCCACGCCCCGAAAATGAACATGTCGCGCGACAGCCAGATGGCCGCGCCGCACATGTACATCGCGCTGACGAGCCCTACTGACGAGCAGGCCCACAGCAGCCCGCGCTCGGGTTCGGGCAGCAGGTCGGCGATCCGCCCGAGCGTCGTACCCATGCCGGCGAACGACAGGAACCAGGCAAACCCGTAGGCCGTTCCCCTCCAGGCCGACTGCCCTTCGAAGCCACGCTGCCGGACGACGCTGGTGACGGTCGTGGCAACCATGGCGAGCGCCATGAGCACGAACAGCGCGACGAGCGGCAGCCAGTCCGGCAGGTTGACGAACACTCGCTGATCCGGCCCGTACCGCAGGAACAGCAGCCCGAACCCAACGAACCAGGCCAACCCCCACGGCGCGTAGTACATCAGCGGGTTGAGCGAGATCGCCTTGCCAACAGCCAGCTGCTCCTTGCGGATCAACTCCAGAGAGTCAGCGGCCGAAGCCGGGGGCGCATCGTCATCGACGGGGGTCATGCAAAGAACTTTACGCTATAAACTCGTTTACCTCAACAGGCCAAGTCGGAGGCACTCTCACCTGCACCAGCGGCCTTGTCAGGATCTCCACCACGATCTACGACACGTCTGGAGGCCGAAGGACGCCCGCCAGCGCACCGCACATTCCGGCCGCGAACGTCTCGGCCTGGACAATCGTCGACATCGACGACTATCCAGGCGCACGCAAGACCCGCACGCTTGTCCACCCGCGCAGTCGACATGCCCTGACAATCGTCAACGTCGACGACTATCAACCCGCACAAGCGGCCAGCACGATCGTCCACGTCCGCGGTCGACATGCCTCGACAGTCGTCAACGCCGACGATCGTCACCCACAAAACCGGGACCGGCACGGTGAACCAGCCCGCGCAGGATCGAACCGCTCACGTGGCTCGCACGACCGTCCACTCCCACAGCCGACATGCCCCGACAGTCATCAACGTCGACGATCGTCACCCGCGAAACCGAGACGGGCACGGTGAACCAGCCCACGCAGGATCGAACCGCTCACGCGGCTCGCACGACCGTCCACTCCCACAGCCGACATGCCCCGATAGTCATCAACGTCGACGATCGTCACCCGCGAAACCGAGACGGGCACGGTGAACCAGCCCACGCAGGATCGAACCGCTCACGTGGCTCGCACGACCGTCCACTCCCACAGCCGACATGCCCCGACAGTCGTCAACGCCGACGATCGTCACCCACAAAACCGGGACCGGCACGGTGAACCAGCCCACGCAGGACCGAACCGCTCACGCGGCTCGCACGACCGTCCACGTCCGCAGTCGACACGCCCCGACAGTCGTCAACGTCGACGATCGTCACCCGCGGCGGTGCGCCCGACGAACGCCTCCTCCTGCGAGAGGAAACCGGGACAGGCACGCTCAACCAGCGCGCGCAGGATGGACACGCCACCCGAAGGGCCCTGGCGGACTCGGAGCACGAAGGCGTGCGTGAAAGGTCATGGCGTGTGCGAGTCAGGGCCCGCGTGAAGCGAGAGGCCGGGCCGGCGTTGGCGGCCGGGAAGTGCAGCATGTCGTTGGGTAGCCGGCGACGATCACGGCGATCTCGTCGCGGTGGTCCTCCACCGGCTTGACCAGAGCGTCGACCGCCTCCGGGCCGGCGGGCGCGCCCGCCGGTCGATCGGGTGAGGACAGTGCCGGTCGGGAAAGCTTCTGTTGCCGACCCGTGTACCGGCATGCCGTCCGTTGCTCGTGGGAGTACTTGCGCGGCCGAATCTCGTGCGGGTTCTAACCAGCAGGTGGACGGCAGGGCCGACGCTGCGCCTAGCCCGTGAGTGGACGACAGCGAAGGTGCGCCTAGCAAGCGGAAGGCCGGCCGCTCGCGACGAGGGCCGGCCTTCCGTGGTGCGGTTGCGGGTCAGAGCTGGCTGCTCAGGCCCGCCCCAAGGTGGTGCTGGTCAGAGCGGCGACGGGGCCGGCTCCAGCGGGTCGACGCGGTGGCGGCCGTCCGGTTCGGGGCCGTCGGTGTCGGGGTCGGGGGCGGTCAGCGGAGAGGCGTGCTTGCCCTCTCGGCGCTGGCGCCGCTTTTCCTTCGTGGACTCGACCATGGTGTACAGCGTCGGCACCAGGACCAGGGTGAGCAGCGTCGAGCTCACCAGGCCGCCGATCACCACGATGGCCAGCGGCTGGGAGATGAAGCCGCCCTCGCCGGTCAGGCCGACCGCCATCGGGAGCAGGGCGCAGATCGTTGCCACCGCGGTCATGAGGATCGGGCGCAGGCGGCGTCGGCCGCCTTCCACCACGGCCTCGCGGACGTGCATGCCGCCTTCCTGATACTGGTTGATCAGGTCCATGAGGACGATGGCGTTGGTGACCACGATGCCGATGAGCATCAGGACGCCGATCATGGCGGGCAGGCCGAGCGGGGTGCCCGTCGCCAGGAGCAGGATGATCGCACCGGTGGCGGCGAACGGGATGGAGACCAGCAGGATCAGCGGCTGGGCGACGCTCTTGAAGGTGGCCACCATGATGATGAACACGATCGCGATCGCGGCCAGCATCGCCAGGCCCAGCTGCCCGAAGGCCTCGTTCTGGTCCTGCGTGGCACCGCCCAGGGTGACCGTCGCGCCGGCCGGGAAGGTCAGCGAGTCCAGCTTCTTCTGCAGGGCGGTGGAGACGGCGCCGAGGTTGTCGCTGTCGGCGCGGCCGGTCACCGACGCGCTGCGGTTGCCGTCGATGCGGGTGATGGCGACCGGGCCGGTGTCCTGGGTGACGTCGGCGATCTGGTCGAGCCGGACGAAGGGCGGGTTGCCCTGCACCGGGATCGTCAGCGTCTTGAGCTGGTCCAGGGACGTCGGGGCCGGTCCGGAGCGGAGCACCAGGTCGCGCTGGGAGCCGTCGATCGTCATCTGGGTCAGGGTCTGGCCGCGGTACGCCGCGGACACGATGCCGCCCACGGCCGCGTCGCTCAGGCCGTACTTCGCGGCCTGGTCGCGCTTCACCTTGACGTCGATGCGCGGGTTGCTGGCGGCGAGGTTGCTCTCGACGTCGGCGACGCCGGAGACCTCCTTCATGGCCGCGGTGACCTGGTCGGCGGCCTTGGCGAGGTCGTCGGGGTTGTTGGCCTTGATGACGACCTCGAGCTGGTCGCCCGAGCCGCCGCCACCACCGCCCGCGGTGATCTTCACGGTGCCGACGCTGTCGCCGGCCGCGGTGACCTCGGAGCGCAGCTCGTCGATGACCTTCTCGACGTCGGTGCCGTCCACCGCGGTGACCGAGAAGTTGGCCGTGTTGCCGGACTGGGCACCGCCGAAGCCGAAGCCCGCGGAGGCGCCGATCGTGGCCTGGTACGCCTTGATGTCGCTCCGCTTCGCCAGCAGGTCCTCGATCTTCTTGGCCGCGGCGTCGGTGGTGGCCAGGCTGGAGCCGACCGGCAGCTCCTGGGAGATGGCGAACTCCGTCTGACCCGACTGGTCGATGAAGTTCGTCTTCAGCTGAGTGGCCAGGCCCATCGTGAAGATGAACACGACGATGCTGGCGGCCACGGTGATCCAGCGGGTGGCGCGGCTGCGGGTGACCCAGCTGATGATCGGCACGTAGGTGCGCTGGAGCAGGTTGCGCCGCTCCTTCTCGTGGGCCTTGGCCTCGATCTCCTCGCGCTCCGCCTCACTCAGGGCGGTCCGGCGACGGCCCAGGAACCAGTACGCGAGCACCGGCACCACGGTCAGCGCCACGAGCAGCGAGGCGAGCAGGGCCACGGCGATGGTCACCGCGAAGGGCCGGAACAGCTCGCCGGCGAGGCCGCCGACCAGGCCGATCGGGAGGAACACGGCGACGGTGGTGAGGGTCGAGGCGACGACCGCGCCGGTGACCTCCTTGACGCCGGTGAGGATCGCGTGGATCTTCTCCTCGCCGTACTCCAGATGTCGTTTGATGTTTTCGAGCACCACGATCGAGTCGTCGACCACGCGGCCGATGGCGATGGTGAGCGCGCCGAGGGTGAGCAGGTTGAGCGAGTAGTCGCCGACCCAGAGGCCGATGAGCGCCACGACCACCGAGAGCGGGATGGACACCGCGGTGACGATCGTCGAGCGCAGCGAGAACAGGAAGACCAGGATCACGAGGACCGCGAAGAGCAGGCCCAGTGCGCCCTCGGTGGAGAGGCTCTTGATCGACGACTCGACGAACGGCGCCTGGTCGAAGACCGACGTGAGCTTCGTGTCGCCGCCGAGCGACTTCTCCAGGTCGGCCAGCTTGTCGCGGACCGCGTGGGAGATCTTCACGGCGTTGCCGTCCGGCGCGGCCGTGACCGCGATGCCGAGGCTGGCCTTGCCGTTGGTACGGGTGATCGAGGTGGCCTCGACCGTCTTGAGCTCGACCGTGGCCACGTCGCCGAGCTTCGCGGTCGGCGTGACGTTGAGGTTCTTGAGCTGGTCGAGCGTGTTGAGGGTGCCGCCGACCTGCACCGCGAGGGACTTGTCGCCCTCGGTCAGGGTACCCGCCGGGAAGGAGATGCCGTTCGACTTCAGCGCGGCGGTCAGCGACTGTCCGTTGACCCCGGCCGGGAACGCCTTTGCCGGATCGAGCGTGATGAGCACGTTCTGCTTCGCGGCGCCGGTCACCTCGACCTGGCGCACGCCCTCGATGCCCTGCAGCGCCGGTACGACGACCTGGTCGAGCTGCTGCGCGAAGGCGATCTGGTCACCGCTGCGGGAGGCCGCCAGCACCACGGCCGGCAGGTCGTCGGTCGAGCCGGCGATGACCTGCGGGTCGACGTCGGCCGGCAGCTGGGCCCGGACCCGGGCGATGGCCGTGTTCATCTTGTTGGTGATGTCGTCGACCGAGGTGCCGAACTCGAACGACACCTGCACCGTGGCCACGCCTTCGCGGCTGGTGGAGGTGATGTCCGAGAGGCCGGGCACGCCCTGCAGCGCGCTCTCGATCGGCTTGGTCACCTGCTCCTCGACGATGTCCGGCGACACGCCCGGGTAGGACGCGACGACGAAGGCCGCCGGGAACTCGATGGAGGGGATGAGCTGCTGTTTCAGCGATGGAATGGCAATGGCGCCGAAGCCCAGGACGACGATCGCGATGATCGCGACCAGCCCCCGGTTCGCCAAACTGAGCCGGGCGAGGAACGACATGTCTGGAGTCTTCTTCCAATCGGCTACGACATACGTTAGTTCGTGTGATGCTAACGGTTCGCCTGGCGCAAAGTTTATCCAGGGGGTAAAACTTTCCTGTGAACAGTCACAGGGAAGCGCTCCTCAAACGCGTCGCCGCCGCCGACGAACGCATGCGCGCCCTGCTCGCATACGACCGCACCAATCCCCTGTTCTCAGTTAACCTCACGATGCAGCAGCTCAAGGTGCTTATGCTGCTGTCCCGGCACGACGGCATCGCCTCGGCCGAGCTCACCCGCCGCCTCGGTGTGAGCCTGGCCACGCTCTCGGGGATCGTCGATCGATTAGTGACCCAGGGCTACGTCACGCGCACGGAGGATCAGCAGGATCGCCGCATCCGCCGCATCCACCTCTCCCCGGCGGGCCGCAAGCTGCTCACCGAGATCGCGGACGGTGGCACCCAGTCACAGCAGCGGCTCCTGCGCCGGCTGGACGACGAGACCCTCGGCATGCTCGCATCGGTACTGGAGCGGGTCATCGAGGCGGCCGCGGCCGACATCGCCGAGCAGGCGGCCGCCGAGCACCAGGCCGAGGATGGGCCGGCTCAGCCGAGCGACCGGTCAGCCCCGACGTTTCCGGTCACGGCCACTGAGGCGGCCCATCCGCACTAGGACACGCGCCCGGCCGGACCCCGGTTCACCCCGCCCCGGGCAAATACCCGCGGCGGGCCCGGGTAGCCGCGAAGCCCATGCGGAGCGTGCTCGTCCTCGTCCTCGTCACAAGCGCAATCCTGCTGCCGACGCCGGCCACCGCGGCGCCCGAGCCGAGGCCGGCGGGCCTGCACGTCCGCAACGGGCGGCTCGTCGAGGCCAACGGCAGCGACCTGGTGCTGCGCGGGGTGAACCACGACTTCATCTGGTACCCGGACAAGAACGGCTCGTTCGCCGCCATCAAAGCCACAGGCGCCAACGCGGTCCGGGTGCCGCTCGGGATGGGCCACCAGTTCCGCCGGACCAAGCCGGAGGAAGTCCACACGATCGTCACGCTCTGTCGCCAGGAGCGCCTGATCTGCATCCTCGACGCGCACGACACGACCGGCTTCGGCCAGGACAAGAAGGCGGCCACGATCGCCGACGCGGTGGCGTTCTGGACATCGCTGCGGGACGAGCTCGCCGGCCACGAGGACCACGTCATCATCAACGTCGCCAACGAGCCGTTCGGCATCGGCGGTGACTGGCCGTGGTCACAGCAGACGGCGGCCGCGGTCCGGGCCCTGCGCGCGGCCGGCTTCAAGCACACGCTCATGGTCGACGCGCCCGGCTGGGGTCAGGACGAGGCGTTCGTGATGCGCGACAACGCCGAGCAGATCCGCGCCGCCGACCCGGCCGGCAACACGGTGTTCGACATCCACATGTACGGAGAGTTCGACAACGCCGCGAAGGTGAACTCGTACCTCGGTGCGTACACCCGGCGAAAGCTGCCGATCATCATCGGCGAGTTCTCCGGCGAGCACGAGTGGGGCGACCCCGACGAGGACGCCATCATGGCCTACGCGGAGGGGCATTCCGTGGGCTACTTCGGCTGGTCGTGGAGCGGCAACGACAAGCCCTACAGCTACCTCGACCTGGTGCACGACTTCAATCCGGCCAGCCGCACCGCCTGGGGCGAGCGGTTCCTTTCGGGACCGAACGGCATTTCCACCGACACGCGAGAAGCAACGATGTTCCGCAATGGTACTGCCAGTGCCTCACTCAACGTCACGAACGTCACGTCGAGCTCCGTCACGCTCACCTGGCCCCGCCACGCCACCGGCACGACCTATCTCGTGGTCGCCGTGAACGGCGCAGGCGAGTCCCGCCTGACCGCGACCGCCCGCACCGCGGTGACGCTGCGCGGCTTGAAGGGCTCCAGGGAGTACACCTTCGCCATTTATGCTCGAAGTCTGCTGGGCATCCGAGGCCCGCGCTCGGCCGCCGTCTACGCCGTGACACCACCGGCCTGACAGGGCACCGCACCGCCGGCCGCGCGCCCGGGACCGCGGCCCGGCTCAGCCGGCCGGTTTGGTGACGGTCTTCATCGGCAGCAGCGTCCGGCTCTTCCCGGGCCGCGGACTCTCCGCCGCCGCGGCCGCCAGCTGCTGCGCATGCTGCCGCTGCTTCTCCCAGTGCCCGTAGAGCGCCCCCTGCTGAGCCAGCCGCGAGACCGCCTTGATGGTCTCGGGGTCCACGTCCCCGGGCGCCGCATCCCGCCAGGGCGTGCCCGGCAGCGGCATGAAGACGTGCGAGTGGATCCGCGCCCCGAGCCCGGCCAGCTCGGTCGCGAGGCGCAGCGAGGCCTCCGCGTCGGCCGGGTCCTCCCCCGGCATCCCGAAAATCATGTCGACGTTGATCCGGAACCCGGCCGCGATCCCCAGCCGCACCGCCCGCCGCACCGACTCGACGTCATGCCCCCGCTTGGCCGCCTCGAGCACCCGCTCCGACCCCGACTGCGCCCCGACGATGAGGTTGTCGTTCGCGCAGTACTTCTTGACGAGCGCGAGCGCGCCGACGCTCATGTGCTCGGGCCGGATCTCACTGGGAAACGACCCGAAGAACACCCTCCCACCGGGCCCGATCCCCTCCTTGCAGCTGGCCAGGAGCTCCTCGACCGCCTCCAGGTTGGGCTCCTCGTCATCCGCCCCGTACGACAACGACGTGGGCGTGATGAACCGGACGTCCCGCTTCCCGAGCTCCCGCATCCGATCGACATGCCACCGCACGTTCTCGACCGACCGGTGCCGGAACCGGGCCGAAAACATGAACGGCGTCTGGCAGAACCGGCAGGCGTAGACGCAGCCCCGCGTGATCTCGATGGGGTTCATGCGCTTGTAGGTAAGCGGGAACGCCCTGTAGGTGCCCAGCGGTTCGCGGTGGGCCTTGCCGGTCCTGATGAGGTTGCCGGCGGCGTCGCGGTAGACGAGGCCCTGGATGCCCGTCGGGTCGCCGCCCTGGTCCACGAGGGTCAGCAGGGTGCTCTCGCCCTCGCCCACGGCGGCGATGTCCCAGCCCGCGTCCAGGGTGCGGACGGGCTCGGCGGTGGCGTGGACGCCGCCGGCGACGTGGACGGCTCCCGGCGCCTGCTCCCTGATGGTCGTGAGCTCGTCGGCCAGGGCGGCGGCGTCCGGGGAGTAGAAGCTCCACAGGACCAGGGTCCGGGCTGCGCCTCGGGACGCCCTGATGGCCTCGACGGTGGCGGTGGCCGACTCGGCGAAGACCACCTCGTAGCTCGTCGTGGTCCTGTGCTCCTCAAGGGCGGCCAGCAGCACGTGGTGGCCGTAGGTGACCGCCTTGCGGTACCGCAGGATCAGAACGAGGTCGACGCCGCTCACGTGTCCCATCCTGGCAGGGGCCGGGATGCCTGGTGCCGGCCGGTCCGCAGATATCGGGCTAGGGGGCGCTCAGGGCGAGGCTGTCGGCGCGGCGGCCGGTGGTGGTGTCGACGATGGTGGTGGTCAGGGTGGTCTTCGTGGACTTGGCGGGGGCGGGGATGCCCAGGACCTTTGCCAGTTCTTTGAGTTGCGGGACCGTCAGTTTCAGGTCGTTGAGGTATTGGGTGGCGGCCTGGCGGGTTTCCAGCTGGGAGAGCATGTCCTGGATCTCGGTGACCGGGCGGGACAGGGCTGCTCCCGCGGCGGCGGGCCGGCGGGGTGGGCGCGGGGAGCGGCCGGCTTTCGGGACCAACTCCAGTTTGGCCTCGCCGGAGGCCAGGTCGGCCAGTTGGTCGGCGGGCAGCGACTTCACGAAGGCGGCCACGCGGAGGAGCACCTCGTGGGCCAGGTCGGCTGGGGTGGTCATGGCAACCAATCTTTTCACGGTCTGGTGCGGGCCAGGAACTCGCTCGTCAGCTGCTGCAGTTCGTAGCGTAGATTCTCGACCGCCGCGGTGCCCTGCGGGGACAGGACGGCCGGGACGGCGCGCAGGCCCGCCTCGGTCACCGCTGACTTGTTGTCGCGGATCGTCTGCCGGAAGACCGGCATCTCGATCTCGGTCGTCGCCTGGACCGAGGTCTGCTGCGTGAGCAGGGGGCCGTTCGCGGTGTACTGCACCATCGTGTACACCACCCCGATGATCTCCGGGTTGATCGGCGTGGGAGCTACGGAGTTGTAGTCCTCGACAAGCGCCGACAGCCGGGTCCGGAGCAGGTCGATGCCCAGCGTGGAGAGGTAGTCGGGGCGGGCGGGGACGATCACGTGGTCGCTGGCCACCAGCGCCGTGCGGGTCACCAGGTTGAAGTTCGGCGGGCAGTCGATCAGCACGGTGTCGTACTTGTTGAACGAGGGGTCCGCGAGCGCGTCGGCCAGCAGGCGGTACACCTGCAGGTATCTGGGGCTGCTCTTCTGGAAGCGGGAGCCGCCGAGGCCGGCCGCCAGGTCCAGGTCGGCATCGACCAGGCCCAGCTGGGAGGCGATGAGGTGCAGGTTGCCGCCCATGGGCTGGACGATCGCGTTCACCGCGTGGGGGGCCAGGACGTACTTGAACAGGGGCTCCGGTGCCCTTGTGGTGACGAAGGCGTCGAACCAGGAGCGGATCGTGGGCTGCTCGGTGAAGTCGGACGGGCGGTAGAAGGAGTACGTCAGGCTGGCCTGCGGGTCCAGGTCGATCAGGAGCACCTTGCGGCCGCGGGCGGCCAGTTCGGCGCCCAGGTTGGCGGTGACGGTGGTCTTGCCGACGCCGCCCTTGTAGTTGATGACGGATACGACGCTCATCGCGAGTGGCGGCCCTTCGGGCGGTCGCGGCCCGCGCGCTCGTCGAGCAGGGCGGCGGCCCGGTGCAGGACCTCGTCCCACAGCGGCTGCGGGGCGCCGCCCGCGACCATCGCGGCCAGGTCCTCGGCCACGCGGTCCAGGAGGGAGAGCTCGATCGTCGGGTCCGGGTCGGGTTCGATGACGCGGCGCTGGCGCGGGATCGACGGCGCCGCCAGAGACGTGGCCGGCTCCAGGGGCAGGGTGTCGCCGCTGGCCACGATGTCGAGGTAGCGGATGGTGCGGGTCAGCGCGACGAACAGGAGGCGGTGGCCGCGGACGTCCTCGGCGACGATCTCCTCCGGCTCGACGACGATCACCGCGTCGAACTCCAGGCCCTTGGCCTCCTGCGGGGAGACCAGGTTGAGGGTGCGGTCCAGCTCGCCCTGGTCGGCGCGGCCCCACGGGAGGTCGTTGGCGTGGAGGGCGAACTCGAGCTCGGGGCGCAGCACCGCCGGGCAGATGATGCCCACGAAGCGCTGGGCTTCCAGGTGGTCGCGGGCGATCTGGGCCACGCGGCCGGCCCGCTCCCCCGGCTCGACGACGTGGGTGCCGGGGTCGGCGGGGCCCTCGCGGACGACCTTCGTGGGCTCGACGCCGGGCGCCGCGGTCGGCAGCAGCATGGCCGCGAGCTCGTACACCTGGCGCGGGACGCGGTAGCCGTACTTCAGGTTGGCGATGGCCCGCTGCTGCTGCGGCGGCAGGTGCTCGGTGACCTCGTCCCAGGAGTCGCGGGCCCAGGCGCCGGTGGACTGGGCCAGGTCGCCGACCAGGGTGAAGGAGCCGTTGGCCGAGCGGCGTCCGAGCGAGCGCAGCTGCATCGGGGACAGGTCCTGGGCCTCGTCCACGACGATGTGGCGGTAGCGGCCGGTGGCGCCGTTGATCAGCTCGTCGACCTCGTCCAGCAGCGGTACGTCGTCCGCGCTCCAGATCTGCGCGCTGAGCCGGTCGGCGCCCCGGCGGTACAGCAGCGAGATCTCCTGCTCCGAAAATGCACTGCCGGCCGCGGCGACCATGCGGCTGCGCGACCCGAACAGGCCGCGCAGGAACGCGGCCGGGCTCTGGAGCGGCCAGAGCCGCTCGAGGAGGTTCTCGACCGGGGCCAGGCGCTCGGCTTCGAGGGGGCCGCCGCGGTCGCGGACCAGCTCGGCCAGGCGGGCGCGGAGGCGCTGGCGGCGGTGGGCGTAGGCGCCGGGAGCGCGGCGGGCCGCTGTCACCTCGGCCGCGACCTCGGCGCCGGTCAGGGTCAGGAAGCGGCCGTCGAACAGCATCCGCTCGGCCGCCTCGGGAGCGCCGATGCGCGCCTCCAGGGCCCGGGCCAGGAAGCCGGCCATCCGGGACTCGCCCTTGAGGCGGTGGGTCGCGGGGTCCTCCTGGCGGCCGCGCTGGACCGGCGGGCCGAGTTGGTCGATGTCGATCTGCTCGACGTCGGTGTCGCCGAGGCTCGGCAGGACGCGGCGGATGTACCGCGTGAACGCCGGGTGTGGCCCGACGACCAGGACGTCGCGCGGGCGGAGGCGGTCCTGCTCGTTGTAGAGCAGCCAGGAGACGCGGTGCAGGGCGACGGCGGTCTTGCCGGTGCCGGGGCCGCCCTCGATCACCAGGACGTGCTCGAGCGGGAAGCGGATCAGGCGGTACTGCGCGGCCTGGATGGTGGCCACGATGTCGTGCATCTCGCCGGTGCGGGCCCGGTCCAGCTCCCCGAGCAGGGCGGCGTCGGGCCCCTCCAGGGCCTCGACGTCGGCGGCCAGCTGCTCGAAGATCAGGTCCTGGAAGTCCAGGATCCGGTTCGCCTCGGTGGTGAAGGTGCGCTTGCGCGTCAGACCGTGCGGATCTTCGACCGACGCCTCGTAGTACCGCTTCGCGAACTCGGACTTCCAGCTGATGACGAGCAGCTGCCGCTGGTCGTCGAAGATCGGCTCGTGGCCGATGTAGAGGCGCTCGTCGTCGAGATCGGCTCGCCCGAGGGCCACGGCGTGGTCCGCAGCGGCCATGCTGTCCCGGCGGTTGCGGCGGAAGCCGAACAGGGAGCGGCCCGCGCCGGCGTTGGCGGCGGCGTCCGGGGACTCCCCCAGCTCCGCCCGAGCCCGCTCGCGATGCTTGTGGGCGAGATCGAAGTGTTGCTGCTCAGCAGCGATCTCGGCTGCCTTGGAATCCACAGAACTCCCTCGGACGAGTGCGCCTCACGCTACCCCGAGCGACGGAGCAGGGTCGATCCCCGCGCGGCCGAATCACCCTCGGTGCAATGGGTGAGTGGCGGTTGCCCGGGTAGCGCTCGGCCGTGGTCAGACTGCTCGTGGTCAGGTCGGCGTTCCCGGCATTACTGCTGGCCCTGCTGGGTGCGGCATATCTCACCCCGGCGATGTTTCCGGCGTCGGGGCGCTCACCCGAGGGCATCCACGTGGCCGGCGGCCGCCTTGTCGAATCGGGCGGCGAACCGCTGGTGCTGCGCGGGGTGAACCACGGGTACGCGTTCGGGCCCGGACCCGCGTCGGTCTTCGACGACATCCGGGCGACCGGGGCGAACGCCGTGCGGGTGGCGCTGTCCAGCGGGCACGAGTGGCCGGCGACGCGGCCGGCCGCCGTGGCCGGGATCGTACAGCGCTGCAAGGACGCCCGGCTGATCTGCGTGCTCGACGTGCACGACACGATGGGGTACGGGGCCCAGCCCGGTGCGGCGAGCATCGCCGAGGCCGCCGACTACTGGCTGACGCTGCGGGACGTGCTGCGGCGACAGGAGCCGTACGTGGTGCTGAACCTGGCCAACGAGCCGTCCGGGCACGCGGTGAGCATCGACTGGGTCGGCGAGACCGCGGCGGCGATCGCGAGGCTGCGCGCGGCCGGGTTCGGCCACGCGATAATGGTCGACGCGCCCAACTGGGGCAACGACGCGTTCCGGGTGATGTACGACCACGCGGCCACCGTGTTCGCGAGTGATCCGATCCGCAACGTCGTCTTCGACGTGCACATGTACGGGCCGTTCGACACCGCGGACAAGGTCTCCGGGTATCTCGGGCACTTCGTGGCGCAGCGGCTGCCGATCGTCGTCGGGGAGTTCTCGTCCCTGCACGAGTACGGCGATCCGGACGAGGACGCGATCATGGCCTACTGCCAGGAGTACGGCTTGGGCTATCTGGGCTGGGCGTGGAGCGGCAACAGCCCGCAGTACCACTATCTCGACGTCGTCTCGGACTTTCACCCGCAGCGCCTCACGGCCTGGGGGCACCGGTTGGTGGACGGCCCCGACGGGCTGCGCGCGACCGCGCGGCCGGCGGCGGTCTACGGACGGCTGTGGCTGGCCGCCGCCCGGTGAGTGCCGCCGTGCAAAGCTATGCGGGTGAACGACCTGCAGCCCAACCTCCCGGAGCTGCCCGAGGTGCTCGGCGGCGTGGAGAAGCGGGCGGCACCGGGCTCCCTGGAGGAGAGCGTCCGCTCGATCGAGCGGGCGGCCGGCACCCTGGCCACGGCGAGCGTGGCCCGGATGGACGAGACGCTGCCCTGGTTCCGCGACCTGCCGGCGGAGCAGCGGGCGTGGGTCATGCTCGTCGCCCAGGCCGGCGTGCGCTCGCTCGTCGACTGGCTGCGCAGCCGCGACAAGGGCGGCCCGGCCCCGGCCGACAACTCCGACGAGTTCTTCGACGCGGCGCCGCGCGCGCTCGCCCGCTCGATCAACCTGGGCCAGACGGTGCAGCTCATCCGGGTCACGATCGAGGTCGTCGAGGAGCAGCTGCCGCTGCTGGCCGCGCCCGGGCAGGAGACGGGCATCCGCGAGGCCGTGCTGTATTACAGCCGCGAGGTCGCGTTCGGCGCGGCCCGCGTCTACGCCCGGGCGGCCGAGACCCGGGGGGCCTGGGACGCCCGCCTGCAGGCCCTGCTCGTCGACGCCCTGCTGCGGGGCGACTCCTCCGACGTGCTGGCCAGCCGCGCGGCGGCGCTGGGATGGGCCGATGCGCCACCGGTTGCGGTGGCGGTGGGCCGGTCTCCGGGCGGAGAGGCGGCGGCTGTACTGCACACCGTCTACCGAGCCGCCCGCCGGATCGGCGTCGAGATTCTGGGCGGCGTCCACGGCGACCGCCTGGTCGTCGTGCTCGGCGGGGCCGCGGACCCGATGGCCGCGACGGAGCGCCTCCTGGTCGGCTTCGGCGACGGGCCGGTCGTGGTCGGGCCCGCGGTGCCGTCGCTCGACGAGGCGACCGAGTCGGCCCGGGCCGCGCTGGCCGGCTACCGCGCCGCGCCCGCCTGGCCCTCCGCGCCCCGCCCGGTCTCCTCCTCCGACCTGCTGCCCGAGCGCGCGCTGGCCGCGGACGCGGAGGCCCGGCGGATCCTGCGGCAGGAGGTGTACGGCGCGCTGGTGCGGGCCGGCGGGGAGCTGCTGGAGACGCTCGACGCCTTCTTCGCCGGGGGCGGCGTGCTGGAAAGCGCGGCCCGCGGGCTCTTCGTGCACCCGAACACGGTGCGGTACCGGCTGCGGCGCATCGGTGAGGTGACCGGTTTCACGCCCCTGGTACCGCGGGACGCATTTACGCTGCGAATCGCGCTTACGATCGGCCGTCTGGACCCACTCGCCTCGACGACCCCGCCCACAACGGGCTGATTTGTCCGTTTATCCTTTCCGTTACAGGGCGGAACCGCTGCGGGTTCTTTGTATGGTTCCTACAAACCACGTCGTCCAGTTTGGTGTCTCGCGGTACCGGCGAGACTGCAGAGAATCCGGAACAGTGCTTACTGTGCTTGCCGTACTCGCTCCTGGCCAAGGCTCGCAGAAGCCCGGCTTCCTGAATCCCTGGCTCGCGCTGCCCGGCGCCGAGGCCCGGCTGCGCTGGTGGTCCGCCCTGTCCGGCGTCGACCTGCTGCACCTGGGCACCGACGCCGACGAGGAGGAGATCAAGGACACCGCCAAGACGCAGCCGCTGCTCGTCGCGGCCGCGCTCCTGGCCGCCGAGCACCTGCCCATGCACGACGCCGCCGTCGTGGCCGGGCACAGCGTCGGCGAGCTCGCCGCCTCGGCCCTCGCCGGCGTGCTGAGCCCCGAGGCCGCGGTCACCCTGGCCGGGGTCCGCGGCCGCGAGATGGCCGCCGCCTGCGCCCTGGAGCCGACCGGGATGGCCGCCGTCCTCGGCGGCGACCCGGGCGAGGTCGTCGCGGCCATCGACGCCGCCGGGCTGCACCCGGCCAACCGCAACGGGGCCGGCCAGATCGTCGCGGCCGGCTCGATGGAGGGGCTCGACAAGTTCGCCGCCGAGCCGCCGGCCAAGGCCAAGGTGATCCGGCTCAAGGTGGCCGGGGCGTTCCACACACCGTTCATGGCTCCGGCCGAGGCGGCGCTGGGCCGGATCGCGGCCGGCATCCCCACCGGCACTCCGGACAGGATCCTGCTGTCCAACCTGGACGGCACGGCCGTCGACCACGGCCCCACGATGGTGCGCCGCCTGGTCCGCCAGATCACCGCGCCGGTGCGCTGGGACCTGTGCATGGAGACGTTCGCCGCGCTCGGGGTCACCGCGGTCGTCGAGCTCACACCGGCCGGGACCCTCGCGGGCCTGGCCAAGCGGGCACTGAAGGGCATTGAGATCGTTCAGGTGAACACGCCGGCGGATCTGGACAAGGCGCGTGCCGCCATCGGGCGGCACGGCTTCGCGGCGAAGGTGCCCCGCTCCGAGGCGTCCGTCGCCGTGGCCGCTACCGCGGGCCCGTTCACCCCGGCCGACCTGATCGAAGGCAGCCACATCGAGGCCGGGCAGGTCATCGGCGCCGTGCGGGGTGCGACGGGCTCCGTCGACGTCACCGCACCGGCGGCCGGCACGCTCGTCGAGTGGCTCGCCCGCACCGACGAACCGGTCGCTTCCGGCCGGCCGCTCGCCCGCATTGGAGGCCAAGCATGACGCCGGCAGCCGGATCGAAGATCCTCGCCTTCGGCCACTACCAGCCGTCGCAGGTGATCACCAACGACGACCTGTCCAAGGTGATCGACACCAACGACGCCTGGATCCGCGACCGGGTCGGCATCGCCGAGCGGCGCGTGGCGGGCGCCGAGTCGGTCGCCGACATGGCCACCGCCGCGGCCGGCAAGGCGCTTGCCGCCTCCGGGCTCACCGCGGCCGACATCGACACCGTCATCGTGGCCACCTGCAGCTCCATCGACAGGTGCCCCAACGTCGCCACCCGGGTCGCCCACAAGCTCGGCATCAACGCGCCGGCCGCCTACGACCTCAACACCGCGTGCTCCGGCTTCTGCTACGGCCTGGCCAGCGCCGACCACGCGATCCGGGCCGGGGCCGTGCGCAACGCCCTGGTGATCGGCGCGGAGAAGCTCTCCGACGTCACCGACTGGACGGACCGGACCACCGCCGTGCTCTTCGGCGACGGTGCCGGCGCGGCAGTGGTGAGCGCCGTTGCCGAGGGCGAGGAGCCCGGGGTCGGGCCGGTGGTCTGGGGCTCGGCGCCCGAGAAGGGCGACGTGCTCAAGATCGAGGGCTGGCGCCCGTACATCAAGCAGGAGGGCCAGGCGGTCTTCCGCTGGGCCACCACCGCCCTCGCCCCCTACGCCCAGGAGGTCCTGGACCGCTCGGGCGTGCAGGGCAAGGACATCGCCGCGTTCGTGGCCCACCAGGCCAACTCGCGGATCATCGACGGGATCGTCAAGCGCCTCGACCTGCCGAACGCGATAATCCTCAAGGACCTCGTCGAGTCGGGCAACACGTCGGCCGCGAGCATCCCGCTGGCCCTCTCCAAGGCCATCGAGCAGCACCAGGTCCCCTCCGGCGCGCCCGTCCTGCTCTTCGGGTTCGGCGGCGGTCTCACGTACGCGGGCCAGGTCATCCGCTGCCCGTAGCTCTCTGTTCATCTCGGCTCGACTTTGTTCTGACGCGCCCGTCAACCCTAGGAAGGAACGCTCTATGTCAACCCGCGAAGAGATCGCCGAAGGCCTCGCCGAGATCCTCGAGGAGGTCGCCGGGGTCAACCCCGACGACGTCGCCGAGGAGAAGTCGTTCACCGACGACCTGGACGTCGACTCGCTGTCCATGGTCGAGGTCGTCGTGGCGGCCGAGGAGAAGTTCGGCGTGAAGATTCCGGATGACGAGGTGCCGAACCTCAAGACCGTCGGCGACGCCGTTTCCTACATCGAGAAGTCACAGGCCTGATCGCCCGCCGGGGTCCGCGACCCGGACCCCGGCGGACCCGGTCTGCCCGAAAGGTGTGTTGAGCAGTGAGTGTTGAGGTCGTCGTCACCGGCATGGGGGCCACCACCCCGCTCGGCGGAGATGTGCCGTCCACCTGGGACGCCATGCTCGCCGGCAAGTCGGGGGTGTCGCCACTGCCCGAGTGGGCCGCGCCGCTGACCGTCCGGATCGCCGCGCAGCTCGCGGTCGAACCGACCGAGAAGATCGACCGTATCCAGGCCCGCCGCCTGGACCGCAGCGAGATGACCGCCATCCTCGCCGCCCGCGAGGCGTGGGCCGACGCCGGCTCGCCCGAGGTCGACAAGGATCGGCTCGCCGTCGTTGTCGGCACCGGCATCGGCGGTGCTCAGACCCTGCTCAACCAGGACGACATCCTGGAGGCCAGCGGCCCGCGCAAGGTGTCGCCGCACACCGTGCCCATGCTCATGCCCAACGGCCCGGCCGCGTGGGTCGGCCTGGAGCTGGGTGCCCGGGCCGGCGTGCACTGCGTGGCCAGCGCCTGCGCCACCGGCGCCGAGGCCATCGCGCACGCCCTCGACCTGCTGCGGCTCGGCCGGGCCGACGTCGTCGTGGCCGGTGGCACCGAGGCCGTGATCCACCCGCTGCCGATCGCCGGCTTCGCCTCGATGCGCGCCATGTCGGTGCGCAACGACGACCCGGAGGCCGCCTCCCGCCCGTGGGACAAGGCCCGCGACGGCTTCGTCCTGGGCGAGGGCGCCGGCGTCATCGTCCTGGAGCGAGCCGACCACGCCCGCGCCCGCGGCGCCCGCATCTACGCCCGGCTGGCTGGGGCGGGTCTGAGCTCGGACGGCTACGACATCGTCCAGCCCCACCCCGAGGGCGACGGCGCCGTGCGGGCCATCGAGTTCGCCCTCCGCGACGCGGGCATCGCCAAGTCCGACGTCGTGCACGTCAACGCCCACGCGACCTCGACCCCGGTCGGCGACCTGGCCGAGATCAAGGCCCTGCACCGCGCCCTGGGCGACCACCCGGTCATCACCTCGACCAAGTCGATGACCGGCCACCTGCTGGGCGCGGCCGGCGCGGTGGAGTCGATCGCCACGATCCTGGCCGTGTACCACGGGATCGTCCCGCCCACCATCAACCTCGACGACCCGGACGACGCCCTGGACATGGACGTGGCCGCCCACAAGGCCCGCCACCTCGACATCCCGGCGGCGCTGAACAACTCGTTCGGCTTCGGGGGCCACAACGCGGCCCTGGTCTTCGCCCGCGTGTAGCCGCTGCGTTCGCCCCGCCCCGCCCCGCCACCGCTCTGCCGGTCGGCGGGGCGGCGTGCTTCTGTGCCGCGTGTACGCCGCCGCGGCCGGCCGGATCGACGGGCGCGCGGGGCGGCGGGGTCAGGCGCAGGCGGTCGGGGGCAGGCCCTGGACGGGTACCGGAGAGCGGCCTGTCGCTTTTGCCTTGCCCAGCAGCACGTCGGCCAGCGCGGACATCGAAGCGCGCGATGACGAATAGGTCGCGACCAGGGCACCCTTGGCGGAGCTCAGGACGTATGGGGTGTCCAGGGCCACCGTCACCGCGGCCGACTGCGACAGGTCCGCCGAGCCGCGGCCGTAGCCGATCAGGCGGATCTCCGAGCCGCCCTGGCTGACCACCTCCGCGCCGGCCTGGCGCAGCGCGTCCTCCAGGACCCCGCGGGAGGTGTCGGCACCGGCGGCGGTGACGCGGACCGGGCCCTTCACCAGGGCGGCAGTGCACGAACCGCGGAAGATCGTGATGGCCGCGGCGGCGCCGGCGCGGGCCGCCGACTTGCCCTCGGCGCTGTCAACCGCGGCAAGATCCGGCTTCGGTACCGCCGCAAGCCGCAACTTCAGCGCCAGAACCCTGGTTGCCGACTCCACCAGCCGCTGCTTCGACAGCCGGCCCGACTTCGTCGCATCCAGCAGGCCCTTGTACGCCGCGCTCAGATTCGTCGGCATGAGCAGGATGTCGTTGCCGGCGAGGATGGCCCGGACGGCGGCCTCACCCGGACCCCACTGCTCGGCCGGCGCCATGTTCAGCGCGTCGGTGACCACGACGCCCGTGTAGCCCAGCTTCGTGCGCAGCAGGTCGACCAGGACCTTGCTGGAGAACGAGGCAGGCGTCCCGGGGTCGATCGCCTTCACGTCGAGGTGGCCGGACATGATCAGGCCGACCCCGGCGTCGCGGGCGGCCAGGAACGGCGGGAGGTCACCCGCCTCCAGCGTCGCCGTGTTCTGGGACAGGACCGGCAGGCTGCTGTGGCTGTCGGTAGTCGTGTGGCCGTGGCCCGGGAAGTGCTTGACCGTCGCGGCGACCCCGGCCCCCTGCAGACCCTTCACCGAGGCCGCCACCTGCACCGACACCTTTGCCGGGTCGCTGCCGAACGAGCGGGAGCCGATCACCCCACCGGGCTGGGCGCCCAGGACGTCGGCGTCCGGGGCGAAGTCGACGTTCAGACCGATCGCGGCGAGCTCGGTGCCGGCCGCCTTCCAGGCCGCCTCCGTGATCGCCGGGTCGCCGGCCGCGCCGAACGCGAGGGCCGCCGGAAGCTGGACGATCCCGTCGCGGATGCGGGTGACCTGGCCGTATTCCTGGTCGGTCCCGATCAGCAGCGGCAGCCGCGCGGGGAGGCTGAGCGCCGCCGACTGCAGGCCCGCCGTGAGCTTGGCGACCTGGGCCGGGGACTCGACGTTCGTGGTCTTGTTGGTGCCGGCGGTCGGGTCGTCGGCGCTGGAGGAGACCAGGATGACGCCGCCGAGGTGGTACTTCTTCACGATCTCGGCCGGCGTCGAGGCCCCCGCGTAGTTGCGGTTCGCCGCCGCCGAGCCCGAGGACACCTTGTCGGCCGCGTTGCCGTACGCATACGGCATCAGTAGCTGGCCGATGAGCTCCTCGTCGGAGAGGCGGCCCGCGATCTCGGCGGCCTGCTTCGCCGGGTCCGCCCCCGGCACGAGCGCCGAGGTGGGGGCGCTCTGCGCCGCGTCGGCGGCCTTCTGGTCACCGTCCGTGCAGGCGCTGCTCACCAGCGCGAGGGCCGTCAGGGTCAGGAGGAGGCGACGCTTGCGACTCGGCACCCCGCCACTCAATCATGGCCCGGCAACCCGGATGGCTACCCCACTCGGGTGAGCAGGGTCGTCGGAGCACCGTCGCCGGCGTGGCGGTACGGCTCGAGCTCCACGTCCCAGGCCGCCCCCATCGCCTTCTCCAGGGCATGCGCCATCGCCTCGTAGCCCCGAGCGCCCGCGATGAGCGACCGCAGCCGGTCCTCGGACAGCACGATGTCGCCGTTGGCGCTCGTCGCGGCCCGGAACAGACCCCGCCCGGGCACGTGCATGAACCGCTCCCCGTCCACGCCGGGGCTCGGGTCCTCGGTGACCTCAAAGCGGATCATGGGCCATTGCCGGAGCGCGGCCGCAAGCTCGCCGCCGGTGCCAGTAGCACCGGACCACGAGCACTGCGCCCGCCGAGCCGACGGCTCGACAGGCTGCACCGTCCACTCGAGGCGGACCGGCGCGCCGAGGACGCGCGCGATCGCCCACTCGACGTGCGAAGACACGGCGAGCGGGGTCGAGTGCACGTATATGACGCCACGCGTGGGCACGTAAGACCTCCTGGAGACCGAGGTGCGTCTTCCCCTACGACCTCGTGTCCAGCGGGTCAATGCCTGCGTACGGCGGTGACTGTTGTGACCAATGATGACGATGTTGACCGCGGTGCGCCAGAGAATCGGTCACACCGGTCTTGCCAAACTGTCCAACGGACAGATCCTCCCCCGGTTACTCACCTTTTTTGGGCGGTCGGCCCGGCTGTTACACTTTCTTGTCTTCCTTACAAGCCTCGACAAGGAGTTCCCGCCGTGGCGAACAGCACCTCAAAGACCGCGCGGGCCTCAGTCCGCGCCGGTCAGGCCGGCGCAAACGGTGCCCTGTCCGTGCTGGGTGAGTTCAAGTACCTCATCCCGCTGAACAAGGGCAAGCACGTGTACGTGCGCAACCTCACCAACGGCAAGACCGTGCACCTGAGCACCACCTCCGACGCCTTCGCCGAGGAGATCCGCGTGCTCGCGGGCGCCGGCCACGCCGCCAAGATCCGGGCTGAGATCCAGGCCCTGGCCGCTTCCGAGCCGAACCACGGCTGGGACGCCACCGAGAAGCGCCTCGTGGACGCGGGCGTCTTCGAAGCGGCCTGACCTCTCTATACGACCGAAGCGCCGCCGGGGCTGGGCTCCGGCGGCGTTTTGCTGTCCTTGGGCGTCTGCTGCGGATCTGCGGGCTTGGTGGCGAAATGTCGGGCGCTTCGCTTGCCCGACATTTCGGACTTATACCCTGACGCCGCATAAATCACTTTAGGTCGGGTGAAGCAGGGACGCACTACCCGGACGCAGCGGGAAGGCCGGCGCGGCGCACTGTGGCGGCGCGAGAGCACGCGAGGACGCAGGGGTGGTTTGGAGGGGCAGGGGCGCGTTACGGGGTGCGCGGTGCCGCCGCGGTTGCGGGTGCGCAGCTCGGGTGCGCAGCTCGGGCGCGGTGCGAGGGCGCAACAGGCACGGCTCGGGAAGGCGCGGCGCAGACGCACGGCGCGCATACCTCGGATCCGCCGCGAAGGCTGGCGCGGCTCGGAGCGGACGCACAGGTCAGGCGTGGCGCGGGCGCACCGCGGGCACCTCGGACTCGCCGCGGAGGCGGACGCTGCGCGAGGCGGACCACGGGGCGGGCGCACAACTCGCGGGGGCGGACACGCAGCTCAGACGCGGCGCGAGGGCGCAAAGGCCGAGCGGGGCGCAGAGCGTGACGTGAAGGTGCGAGGCGAGGCGCGGTGCGGGCGATCAGTTCGGGTGCGGGCGCGGTGCGCAGGAGCGGGGCGGGGCGGGGCGCGAGGGTGCGGGCGGGGCGAAGACGGGGGTGAGGGGCGGAGCGGTCGGCTTTGGTGGTGGTTGGGAGCAGGTTGGTGGCGTAAGGGGCGGGTGCGTGACCAGAGCGTTATGGAGTAGTTCGGGTGACAGGGGTAATCCGAGAAACATCCGGGTAACAATTGCCTATGGGTACGGTCGTCGCGCAGCCGGTGAGGCTCGTGGACGGTGCCTGTCTCTACAGCGTGATGTACCCCGCTACCGGGGTGAACTCGAAGCGGCCCGTGACGGTGGTGTTCCTGCACGGGTGGACGCTCGACAATCGGCTCTGGCGGCAGCAGATCGCGGACCTGCCCGATCGGCTCGGGGTGCCGGTCCAGCTTCTCGCCTTCGACCTGCGAGGGCACGGGCGGTCGGCGGCCACGCGTGACAATGCGACGCTCGAGCAGCTCGGGGACGATCTCGCCGAGGTCATCAAGCAGCTCGTGCCACGCGGGCCCATTGTGCTTGCCGGGCACTCGCTCGGGGGCATGGCGATCATGGAGTACGCCCACCGGCACGCGGCGGCGTTTGCGCGGCGGGTAGTCGGGGTTGTGCTCGTCTCCACGTCGGCTGAGGGGTCCTCGCGGACCAGCTACGGCCTCAGTCCCCGGCTGGCGCGGGTGATGCGGATTCTGGAGACGCAGGGGGCCGGACTGCTCGCCCGGTCGGGTGCCTGGCGGCCGCATCGGCGGCTCATGCCGCTGCTTGCGCCCGGTGTGCGGTGGCTCGTGTTCGGGCATCGGGTCGATACCAGCTGGATTGCGCTCACCGCGTCCATGGTCGGCAACGCTCCCCTGTGCGCCATCGGCGGGTTTCGGCCGTCAGTCGACCTGCACCATCGGGTCGAGACGCTCGCGGCCATGCGCGGGCTGCCCGTGGCCGTGCTCGTCGGGTCGGCGGATCGGCTCACGCCGCTCGCCTGTGCCGAGACGATCGTCCGGGAGCTGCCCGAGGCCACGCTCGAGGTCCTGGACGAGGCCGGGCACATGCTGCCGATCGAGCGGCCGGACGCGGTGACCGACGCGATCGTGGCGGTGCTGCAGCGAGCGGCTCGGGCTCGCCGGCGTACGCCCCGGCAGCGCAGCGTCAAGACAGCCGCCTGACCCCCACAGACAGCGCAGCGTCAAACCAGCCGCCTGAGCTCCACAGACAGCGCAGCGTCGAACCCCAGCCGCCTGAGCCCCACAGGCAGCGTCAAATCAGCCGCCTGAGCTCCACAGGTAGCGCAGCGTCAAGACAGTCGCTTGAGCTCTACACCCTCCAGGGACAGCACGAACTCGGCGCCCAGCGCCGATGACGGCGTGTGCACGCCCGGTGACACGTCCCCGGCCAGGATGCGCTGCGCGGCGGTGACGGCGGCGTCGGCGGTGAGCGCGTACGCGTTCGGGCCCGTCAGCGTCGCCGATGCCGATCCGCCGGCGGCGTCGCGGACCTCGCCCCACACCTCGCAGCCGCTCGACGTACGCACGTCAGCGCTCGGGCCGCCCGGGCGGATCAGGGAACGGGCCAGGCGGCGCAGCGGGCCGAAGCGGAAGATCGGGGCCAGGAACGCGCCCGGAGGCAGCGGCATGTAGACGGTGATGTTCTCGATGCCCGTGGAGTGGTACGCGGTGACGAGGTCTCCCCAACGCGTCGCGCCGACCGGCAGTACACCCGATGGGAAAGGAACCTCGCGGGACGGCGAACCGAAACGGGTCGGCACCAGCCGGCCCTCGACGCGGCGCAGAGCACCCCCGCCCATCTCGGCGACGGCGGTCCGGGCGGTGCCCCGGGAGAGCCCGCCGGGTGCCGAGAACGCCAGCTCCAGGCCGACCGCGCCGGGCAGCGAGGACGCGAGGAGGGCGGCCAGGCAGTCGGTCGGGACGACGTCGAAGCCGGCGCCGGTGATCATGGTGACCCCGGCCGACCGGGCGGCCGCGTCCTGGGTGAACATCCAGTCGAAGACGTCCAGCTCGCCGGTGATGTCCAGGTAGTGCGCCCCGGCGGCCAGGCACGCGGCCACCGCCGGGCGGGCGGTCTCGGCGAAGGGGCCGGCACAGTTCACGAGGACGTCGACGTCTTCGAGCATTGCCACGTTGCAAGGGCCGACGCGGTACGGGAGCCCGAGCTCTTCCGCCAGCGCGCGGACGGGAGCTGCCGAGCGACCGGCCAGGATCGGACGCTCACCGCGCGTGACAGCCAGGCGGGCGATCAGTGACCCGCTGTAGCCGTTCGCGCCGTACACCAGACAGCTCACGCTCAGGAAACTATGAGACGCTTACCCGGAACGGAAGTCTCAGTGGGGAGGGGATCCGGTGCATCACATCTCGGAATGGATGGGCACGCTCTCCCCGATCTGGATATATCTGCTGGTCGGCGGCGTGATCGGCATCGAGAGCATGGGCGTGCCGCTACCCGGCGAGATTACGCTCGTCACCGCCTCATTGCTGTCCGTGACCACCTCCGTGAGCCCCTGGCTGGTCGCCGCGAGCGCCGCCGCGGGCGCCATCATCGGCGACAGCATCGGGTACGTGATCGGACGGCGCGGCGGGCGGCCGCTGCTGGAGCGGGTCGGGCGGCGCTTCCCGAAGCACTTCGGGCCGGAGCACCTGGCCAAGGCCGAGCGCTCGTTCCGCAAGTGGGGCGTGTGGGCGGTGTTCTTCGGCCGGTTCATCGCGCTGCTGCGGATTCTGGCCGGGCCGCTGGCCGGGGCGCTGCACGTGCCGTATCCGAAGTTCCTCGTGGCCAACGCCACCGGCGGCATCGTCTGGTCGTTCGGCACCGTGTTCGCGATCTACTCGCTGGGCCAGGTCGCCGAGAAGTGGCTCAAGGACTTCTCCTGGATCGCGCTCGCCGTGGCCGTCGTGGCCGGCGCCGCCACCACCCTCTACCTGCGCCGCAAGGCCGCCGCCGAGGCGAAGGCCCTGCGCGCGGAGGCCGAGAAGGAACCCGCTGGCACGCCCTGATCCGCCCGGCCCCGGGCCGGTTTCGCCTGGCGACGCTCTGGTGAAACCGGGCTGGGTAGAACGTTCGCCCGGCGAAGCGAGTAAGCTTTTGGGGTTGTTTTTCGCCGGGTGGCAGGAGTAAAGCGTTGAGCGACGCGGTTCGCGACTCGGAGATCGCCGCTGAACAGGCTTACCTCGATCGGGTCTACGTGCGGCTGGACCAACTGCGGGTCACCGCGGCCGAGGTCGAGAAGGCCGGCTACAACATGGCCCGGGTCGGCAACTACGGAGCGTTGGTCGAGCGGGACGCGATGGTGTACCACGCGGCCCGTCGGCGCCGCGCGCTCGAAAGCGAGCACGACGGGCTGGTCTTCGGCCGGCTCGACCTAGGGCCCGACGGGGTGTCCGGCGCGGACGCGGCCGCCGTCGCGCCGGTGGTGCCGGGGGGCGAGGTGCGCTACGTGGGGCGGCTCGGCCTGCGCGACGAGGAGTACGAGTCCCTGGTCGTGGACTGGCGAGCGCCCGCGGCGGCACCGTTCTACCGCGCGACTCCGGCGGACCGGATGGGTGTGGTGCGGCGTCGGAGCATTCGCAGTACCAACGAAAAGGTCGTCAGTATTGAAGACGATCTCCTCGATCCGGCGGCGGCACCGGCCGACCTGGCCGTGATCGGCGACGGTGCGCTGCTGGCGAACCTCTCGCGCGCGACCGGGCGCGGCATGAAGGACATCGTCGCCACCATCCAGCGTGAGCAGGACGACGCGATCCGCTCCCCCGCGTCGGGCATCACGATCGTGCGCGGCGGCCCCGGCACCGGCAAGACCGCCGTCGCGCTGCACCGGGCCGCTTACCTGCTGTATGCGGACCGTAACCGGTACGAGAGCGGCGGAGTGCTCGTGGTCGGGCCGTCGGACGTGTTCGTCGGGTACGTGTCCCGGGTGCTCCCGTCACTCGGTGAGGACACGGCCACGCTGCGCTCATTGGGCCAGCTCGTCGAGGGCATCCAGGCCACCCGCCACGAGCCCCCGGACGTCGCCGCGATCAAGGGTTCCCTGCGCATGCAGCGCGTCCTCAGCCGCGCCGCGCGTGGACCGGTGCCCAATGCTCCAGACAAGCTCCGCATCCTGTACCGCGGGGAGCTCCTCAGCCTCGACAAGCCGGCCTTGGACGAGCTGCGCCGGACCGTGTTCAACCTGGGCGTGAAGCGCAACGCGGCCCGGGCGAAGGCGGCCGGGCACGTCCTTGACGCACTGTGGCGCCAGTCCGTGCAGCTGCTGCCGTCGGGCCGGCAGCAGAAGCGCGAGGAGTTTGCGCCGGACATCGCCGAGCGGCCGGAGTTCGTGCAGTTCATGCGCGGCTGGTGGCCGGTGCTGCGCCCGACCGAGGTGCTGGGCTGGCTCGGCGATCGGCAGCGGCTGCAGCGCTGGGCCAACGGCATCCTGAGCAACCGCGAGATCGCGCTGCTGGCGTCGTCGATCGACGCGGAGTCACTGTCTGGCTCGGCCTCGGCCTCGGGTTCGCGTTCGGGTTCGCGTTCGGCATCAGCCTCGGTCTCGGTTTCGGTTGAGGACGTGGCGCTGCTGGATGAGCTGCACGAGTACCTGGGCGATCCCCCGGCCCGCAAGCGTGCTCCGCGCGATCCGTTCATGGTGGCCGAGGGTGTGCACGAGGTCTCGACGATCTCCGAGCGGATGGCCGCGGCGCGGGCTCAGGCGATCGAGCGGCCGGACGACTACCGCGACTACGCCCACATCATCGTCGACGAGTCCCAGGACGTGTCGCCGATGCAGTGGCGCATGGTCGGCCGCCGCGGCCCCCACGCCACGTGGACGATCGTCGGCGACCCGGCCCAGGCCGCATGGAACGACGCCGCCGAGTCCGACCGCGCCATGGAGGCCGCCGTCGGCACCCGCCGCCGCTCCGACTTCACGCTGACCACCAACTACCGCAACTCGGCCGAGATCTTCGCCGTCGCCGCCCGGGTCATCCGGGCCGCGCAGCCGGACATCGACCTGCCCACGGCGGTCCGCTCCTCGGGCGTCGACCCGGTCGAGCTGACCACCTCGGCCGACGAGCTCCCGGGCGCCGTCATCGACGCCGCCAAGACCCTGCTGGACCAGGTCGAGGGCACCGTCGGCGTGATCACCCCAACCCAGCGCCGGGCCGAGGTGTCGGCGTGGCTGGAGGGCCTGGACGCCGCCCGGCTGCAGACGGTGGGCGCCCTGGACTCGAAGGGCATGGAGTACGACGGCGTCCTGGTCGTGGAGCCGGCCGCCATCCGCGACGAGGCGCCGACGGGCTTCCGGACCCTGTACGTGGCCCTATCCCGGGCGACCCAGCGGCTGACTACAGTGGGCACACAGCCGTTCTGACGCGGCGCTCGCAGCCGCCGACCGGGCCACTGCGACCTGGCCCGTCGGCTCCGCGGGCCTGCTTGCCGTAGCAGCCGTGGTGCTTGTTAAGGGCCGGCCGGGGCATGCTGCTTCTCGGCCGGCGGTTGACTTGGACTGCACGGTGGAGGAGCAGCACCACGGACGGCACGGCAGCACCACGGACGGCACGGCGATAAGTCGGGCGCTTCGCGCCCGACTTATCGGATTTATATCCCGACGCACGACAAGTCCGAAATTGGCGCTTCTCAGCTCAATCCAAGTGATGCGGCTCTTGACCTCAAGCGCTTGAGGTTTGTTTTGCTGGTGTCATGAGCACGTTGACCTTGCACAACGGGTTCGCGGCGGCGCTGGAGGTGTCGGTGTGAGCACGTTGACGATTCAGGACGTTGCGCGGCGCAGCGGGTTGAGCGAACCCACGCTGCGCTACTACGAGGAGGTCGGGCTGATCGGCCCGATTGAGCGCGACCCCAGCAGCCGGCACCGCCGCTACCGCGAGGAGGACCTGGACACCCTCCAGGCACTCGCGTGCCTGCGAGCGATGGGCGTCGGCATCGAGGACATGCGGACGTACCAGGCCAACCGCAAGCGAGGCCGAGCCGCCGCCGGCGAGCAGCGCGATCTGCTGCACCGCCACGCCGAACGCATCGAGGCCGAGATTGCCACGTTGCAAGTTCACCTCGAGTACCTGCGGCGCAAGGCGATGCTGTGGGACGCCCGGGAGCGCGGCGACGCTACGGCCGAGGCGATGGCCTTCCAGCGGGTCCAGGATGTGCTGCCCCAGCTCGAGGGAGTCATGCGATGAGTGCTGTCCTGGTCACCGGGGCCAACGGGTATCTGGGCACGCGGCTGGTCGCGGATCTGCTGCAGCAAGGCGTTGCGGTGCGCGCGATGGTCCGCTCATCCGAAGCGGCGGCCGCCCTGCGCACGGCCGTCCCTGACGAGGCCGGCCTGGAGATCGCCGATCGGGAAAACGCGTTCACGGGCGTGACGGATGTGTATCACCTGGCGTCCCCGATGCAGGTCGGCGGGGCCGAGGAGATCGTTGCGGCGGCCCGGGACAGCGCGGTCGACGTTCTGCGGGCGGCTCGCGACGCCGGGGTGCGGCGGGTGGTGTTGACGTCGTCGTTCGCGGCGATCGGGTACTCACCGAAGCCGGTCCGTGACTACACCGAGGATGACTGGACCGATCCGGATACGCCCGGGCTCGCGCCCTATCCGCGGTCGAAAGCGGTTGCCGAGCGCGCGGCCTGGGACTTCATCGAGCGGGAGGGCGGCGGCATGGAGCTGGTCGTCATCAACCCGACCTGGATCGCCGGCCCGACGCTGATCGGCGAGGTGCGCTCGTCGCTGCAGGTCATCAAGGCGCTCGTGGAGGGCACCATGCCGGTCGTACCGCGCCAGCGCTTCGGCATCGCCGACGTACGCGACGTGGCCGAGCTGCACATCACCGCGATGCGGACACCGGAAGCGGCCGGAAAGCGCTATCTCGCGCTCGCCGACGGCCCGACCGTCACGTGGCGGGAGGTGGCCGAACTGCTGGGCGGCAAAGTCGAGGAGGCGCCGGGCGAGGAGCCGCCGCCGCTCGTCATCCGCAATGAGCGGGCCAAGCGCGAACTGGGCTTCCGTCCCCGCCCGGCCCGGACGACCCTCACCGAGACCGTCGAGAGCATGCGCGCGCTCGGACTGCTGTAAACGCCGACGACCGTCACCGACAACCGCCAACGTGGATCGCTGCCAGGCACAACAGCCCACGTCGACAGTCTTCAGCGAACCCCGTGGACGTCGACCGTTGTCGGGGCTAACCGTCGACGTCGACCGTTGTCGAGGAGTGCAGTCGGCGCTGGCTGCCGTCGGGGTGATTGTCGAGGTTGACGGTTGTCGAGGACAGCAGTCAGCGCTCGCTGCCGTCGTGGGCGACCGTCGAGGTTGACGATTGTTGTGGACAGCCGTCGACGTTGATGGTTGTCGAGGAGAGTGGTGGCGTTGACGGTTGTCGGCCCGCGCGCGAGTTGGCTGACGTTGAGGGGTGGCGGTCAACCCTGGCTGCGGTTGCGGCCGAGGTCGATGTTGACGGTTGTTGAGGACGGCGGACAACGTTGACGGTTGCCCATGACGGCGGTCCACGTTGATGGTTGTCGGGGACGGCGGCCCACGTTGATGGTTGTCGGGGATGGTGGTTGAGGTGGCTGCGCAGGGTTTGGCGGGGCCCGCTCGCTGGGGCGTGGTGATGGGAGGGCTGGTCAGCCCTTTGCGGCGCCCAAGGTCAGGCCGGCTACGAACTGGCGTTGTAGGGCGAAGAAGACGACGAGTGTCGGTAGGGCTACGAGCAGGGAGCCGGCGGCCAGGAGGTTGTAGTCGGTGAAGAACTGGCCTCGTAGGTTGTTCAGGGCGCTCGTCACCGGGAGCTTGTCGCCGGTTGAGATCAGGACCAGGGCGTAGAGGAAGTCGTTGTAGATCCAGGTGAACAGGAGCGTCGCCAGGGCGGCCAGGGCTGGGCGGCAGAGGGGGAGGGTGACCTTCCAGTACTGCAGCCATACGCCGGCGCCGTCCATCACGGCGGCCTCCGTGATCTCGACCGGCAGGGTGCGCATGAAGTTTGACAGGACGAAGACGCAGAAGCCGACCTGGAACGCCACGTGGATGGCGATCAGGCCCGCGTAGGAGTCGTACAGGGTGCCCGAGTCGGAGACGAAGCCCGGAACGGGAATCTGCTTGTACATCTCGTAGAGCGGCGTCACCAGAACCTGTGGCGGCAGCAGGTTGCCCGCGGTGAAGACGACGAGCAGTGGCAGGGCGAAGCGGATGCGGAGCCGGGCGATGCAGAAGGCGACGAACGAGGCCAGGAACAGGGTCAGGATCACGCCTGGTATTGCCACGATGACGGAGTTCGTGAAGTACTTCGGCAGCTCGGCCGAGTCCCACACCTGTGCGTAGTAGTGCAGGGTGAGCCGGTCGGGCCAGGAGAAGTACCCCTTCCGGGATGTCTCTTCGTAAGGACGGATCGACGCGTAGACCGCCAGGGCGAGTGGGGCCAGCCAGCCCAGCGCGACAACCGTCAGGAAGACGTTGAGGACGAGGCGGGCGGGGCGGAGTCTCATCGTTCCTCCCGCAGGATGCGCACCAGGTAGGTGACGATGAAGCCGAGCGAGATCAGCAGCAGGATGACGGCGATCGCGGAGCCGAAGCCGATGCGGCTCGCCTCGCCGATGATGTTGTCGGTCACGAGCACGGACAGCAGCTCCAGGCCGTTGCGGCCGCGGTTGATGGCGTAGACGATGTCGAACGCGCGCAGGCCCTCGATGACGGTGATGACCAGGACGATGATGTTGACCGGGCGCAGGGTGGGGAACGTGACGCGGAAGAAGGTCTGGGCCTCGTTGGCGCCGTCGAGGGCGGCCGACTCCTTCAGGGCCGGGTCGACGGCTTTCAGGCCGGCCAGGTAGAGGATCATGACGTAGCCGACGTGCCGCCAGCCGACCGCGACGAGCACGGCCCAGATGTTGATGGACGGGTCGCCCAGGAAGTCGATGGGGTTGCCGGTGCGGCCCAGGATGCTGTTGAGCGCACCGTAGTCGCGCGAGTACACCAGCTGCGAGATGAAGCCGACGATGGCCAGCGAGAGCACGACCGGCAGGTACAGCGCGCTCTGGTAGAAGCGGCCGAAGCGCAGCTGCTTGTCCAGGAGCACGGCGAAGAACAGGCCGAGCGGGGTGGCGACGAAGCCGAGGAACGCCAGCCAGAGCAGGTTGTGCCGCATCGCCGGCCAGAACGGCGGGTAGACGTTGACGATCGTGTCGTAGTTCTTCCCGCCGACCCAGACCGGGTCGGTGACACCGTTCCAGGACGTGAAGGACAGCCCGACGGAGGCGATCGTGGGACCCCAGATGAGGGCGAGGTCCAGCACGACCGCCACGCCGAGGACGACCGCGATGACGGTGCGGTCGCTCCAGCCGAACCGCTTGATCTTCACGGCGTGAAGATGGTCTTCTTCTGGGCCTCGATGCTCTTCAGGAGGCCGTCGACGTCGTCGGGCTTGTTGATGAAGGTCTGGAGGGCGGGGATCATGACCTGGGACGCGAAGTCGGGCCGGGTGTCGCGGTCCAGGAACTGGGAGATGTGCTTGGCGCCGCTGATGAGCTCGGCGGACTTCTTCTGCAGCGCGCTATAGCCGGAGGTGTCGGCGGTCTTGTTGGCGGCGACGTTCGTCGGGTTGTTCTTCAGGTAGGCCAGTTCGGCGGGGCCGGTGGCCAGGTACTTCATCAGCTCCTTGGCGCCGGCCGCGTTCTTGGGCTTGGCCGCGACCATGAAGCCGTCGATCGGCGCCTCGACGGAGTCCTGGCCGAACTCCGAGTTGATCTCGGGGAAGGCGAAGAAGTCGAGGTCGGCCAGGTCGGCACCGGAGAACTGTTCGCCGACGAAGGTGCCGGAGACGTACATCCCGGACTGCTTGTTGAGCAGTGACTGGGCCGCTTCCTGCCAGGTGCGGCCGTTGGCGCCCGGCTGGTGGTACGGCAACAGCCCGCGCCAGGTGTCGAAGACGGTCTTGAGCTTGGCGTCGGTCCACGCCTGCTTGCCGGCCATCAGGTCGACGTGGAACTGGTACCCGTTGATGCGCATGTTCAGGTAGTCGAACGTGCCCATCGCGGGCCAGCCGTCCTTGTCGGCGAACGCGACAGGGATGAGGCCGTCGGTCTTCATCTTCTCGCAGAGCGTCTTGAACTCGTCGAGGGTCTTCGGGGGTGTGTAGCCCTTCTGCTGCCAGACGCTCTTGCGGTAGAAGACGCCCCACGGATAGTTGTAGAACGGCAAGAAGTACTGCTTGCCGTCCTCCCCCGTCGAGGCGGCCTTGAGCGCTTCGGAGAAGTTGCCGCCGACCTCGGCCCACACGTCGGAGATGTCGCGGGCCAGGCCCTGCTTGGCGAAGAACTGCATGCGGTAGCCGGCGAACCAGCAGAACACGTCGTCCGGGTTGCCCTGCAGGTAGCGGTTGATGTTCTCCTGGAACGAGTTGTGGTCGACGGTGTTGACCTTGACGTTCTTGCCGTTGGCGTAGCCCGAGATGACGTTGGCCATCGCGGTCTTCGGTACGTTGTCGGAGTAGTTGGAGCCGAACGTGACGTCTCCGGTGGCGTTGCCGGTGTCTTTGGCGTCGTCGCTGCTACCGCACGCAGCGAGCAGTGACGTCGCCGCCACGCCTCCGATGCCGGCCATGGCGCCGCCCAGGACGGTACGACGGGAGAAGTTCATCGATTCCTCCTCAGCAAGGCACAGAACCAAACGAGAACCTCCAGTACGGCGACGGTGCCCTCAGAAGCGCACATTGTCAATGGATCTCAGCCCATGATCAGCTGCAATTTGCGGGGATCGATACAACTTTGCCCGCAAAATTCATCGACACATGTCGGTAACATCAAGGGGTCGGCACCCCGTCCACGGCCCACGCCACGGAGAGTTGCCTGTTCGAGTTTGTTGACTTCTGGTCGGCTAGGTTCGAAGCTGTACGCCATGCGAGCGGCCGAGGACTTCGACCGGGCCAGCGGGGCGCGCGGACGTTCGGGAGACGTAACGTCTGCGTTGGAACCCGTTGTGGGTCCGGCCACTCGCGCAGCCGTCGACACCCCCGCTGCGCCTGCGAAGGGAACGCAGTGATGCTCGCACAGCAACGGCAGGCGGCCATCCTGGATCTGGTCCGCCGCCACGGTGGCGTGCGCGTGAGCCAGCTGGTCCGCCAGTTCGGCGTCTCCGACATGACGATCCGGCGGGATCTGGAGGCGCTCGCCGACCGCGGGCTTGTCGACAAGGTGCACGGCGGTGCGACGATCGCCGGGCCCGGCTCCACGGAAGAGCCCGGCTTCGACGCCAAGTCGGTGCGCCAGCGCAACGAGAAGGGCGCGATCGCCGAGCGGGCGGCCAAGCTCATCGAGCCGCACACTGCCGTGGCACTTTCAGCCGGTACCACCACAGCCGCCCTTGCCGCACACCTCGTCGACGTCCCGGGGCTGACGATCGTCACCAACTCGATCCCGGTGGCCGACACGCTGTACCACGCGGGGCGCCCTGACCAGACAGTCGTGCTCACCGGGGGCATCCGCACCCCGTCCGACGCGCTCGCCGGCCCCGTGGCCGAGGCCGCGATCGGCTCGCTCAACGTCGACGTGCTCTTCCTCGGCGTGCACGGCATGAGCCCGCGCACCGGCTTCACCACGCCGAACCTCATGGAGGCGGGGACCAACCGGCTGCTCGTCGCGGCCGCCCGGCGGCTCGTCGTGCTTGCCGATCACACAAAGTGGGAAATGGTGGGCATCGCCACCATCACGCCCCTGGACGAGGCCGACATCCTCATCACCGACGTCGGGCTGGCCGCCGAGGCGCGCGTCCAGCTCGCCGAGCGCGTCGGTGAGCTCATCGTCGTGGACCCAAACGGTTAACTGGAGAACGAGTGAAGCGCACGGTCACCCACCTCGCCGACGGCCGGGAGCTCATCTACTTCGATGAGCGCGACGACGCGTCCCGGGACACCGCCGACACCCGGGATCTGCCGCCGCCCCCGCCCGCGTCGGAGATGCGGCACGATCCGATCCTCGACGAGTGGGTCGCGATCGCGGCGCACCGGCAGTCGCGGACGTTCCTGCCGCCGACCGACGAGTGCCCGCTGTGCCCGTCGACGCCGCAGTGGCAGAGCGAGATCCCGGCCTCCGAGTACGACGTCGTGGTCTTCGAGAACCGCTTCCCGTCCTTCAGCCACCGCGTCGGACCGGCCCAGGGCGACATCCTGCCCGGCCTGGTCCCGACCCGCCCGGCCGCCGGGCGCTGCGAGGTCGTGTGCTTCACCTCGGACCACAACGCGTCGTTCGCCTCGCTCACCCCCGCCCGGGTGCGCACGGTGATGGAGGCGTGGGCCGACCGCACCGCCGAACTGTCCACCCGCGACGACATCGAGCAGGTCTTCTGCTTCGAGAACCGCGGCGAGGAGATCGGTGTCACGCTCTCGCATCCGCACGGGCAGATCTACGCGTACCCCTTCGTGACGCCCCGCACCCGCCGCATGCTGCGCTCGGCGAGGGAGCACCGCGACCGCAGCGCCGGGTCGAACAACCTCTTCGCCGACGTCCTGGCCGCCGAGCGCGCCGCGGGCACCCGCATCGTGGCCGGCAACGAGCTGTGGACCGCCTTCGTGCCGGCCACCGCGCGCTGGCCGTTCGAGATCCACCTGTACCCCAACCGGCAGGTCGCCGACATCCCGGCCCTGACCGGTGCGGAGCGCGACGCGTTCGGCCCGCTCTACCTGGAGGTCCTGCGCCGACTGGACGGGATGTTCGGGCTGGCCATGCCCTACATCGCGGCCTGGCACCAGGCGCCGGTCCGGGTCGCCCGGGACCTGGCCTACCTGCACCTGCAGCTGTTCAGCACGCGGCGGGCGCCGGGCAAACTGAAGTATCTGGCCGGCTCGGAGTCGGCGATGGGCGTGTTCGTCAACGACGTGCGGCCGGAGCAGGCCGCCCAGATGCTGCGGGAGGTCTCACTGTGAGCGTCGAGCGGCTTCCGGACGGCCCCTTCGACTCGGTCTGGGCCAGCCCGGGCCGGGTCAACCTGATCGGTGAACACACCGATTACAACGATGGGTTCGTACTGCCCTTCGCCCTCCCGCACTGCACGGTGGTCGGCGGCCGGCGCCGGGACACTCCCAGCTGGACGGTGACGTCAGAGGGCTACGAAGGCGCTGTCACCTTCGGGCCGGACGAGAAGGTCGAGGGCTGGGCCGCCTACGTCGCCGGAGTCGTCTGGGCCCTGCGCGAGGCCGGCCACGACATCCCCGGGGCCGAGCTGTCGATCGTCTCCGACGTGCCGACCGGGGCCGGGCTCTCCTCGTCGGCGGCGATCGAGTGCGCGGTGATGGCGGTGCTCCTCGACCTGGCCGGGCTGGACGTGCCCATGGCGGTGCGGCCGCGGCTGGCCCAGCGGGCCGAGAACGAGTACGTCGGGGCGCCGACCGGCATCATGGACCAGTCCGCGTCCACGCTCGGCCGCACGGGTCACGCGCTGTTCCTGGACTGCCGCTCCCTGGCCACCGAGCAGGTCCCGTTCGACCTGGCCGCGCAGGGGCTGGCCATCCTCGTCGTGGACAGCAAGGCCCCGCACGCGCACGTCACCGGCGAGTACGCCGCCCGGCGGCGCAGCTGCGAGGAGGCCGCGAAGATCCTCGACGTCGCCGCCCTGCGCGACGTCACCGACCTGGACGGGGCCCTGGCCCGGCTGGACGACGAGGTGATGCGCCGGCGGGTCCGCCACGTCGTCACCGAGAACCAGCGGGTCCTCGACACCGTGGACGCCCTGCGCGCCGGTGACGCCCGGGAGATCGGGCCGCTGATGACCGCCTCGCACACGTCGATGCGCGACGACTACGAGATCACCGTGCCGCAGGTGGACACGGTGGTGGACGCGGCCCTGGCCGCGGGCGCGTACGGAGCGCGGATGACCGGCGGCGGGTTCGGCGGCTGCGTGCTGGCCCTGGTGGATGCCGACCGGTGCGACGCGGTGGAGGCGGCGGTGCGGGAGGCGTTCGCCGATGCCGGCTTCACGCCCCCCGACGCCTTCGTGGTCACCCCGGCCGAGGGGACCCACAAGATTCGTTAGCAGAGCAGGCGGGCGTCGGCCCAGTCGGCGTGGTCGTAGTCGATGCTGCCGGCGCTGCCGACCACCAGGTGGATGTTCGCGCGTCCGGTGATGTCGACGTCGAGCAGGATCGAGCCGCCCGGCGCGACCGTCGGGCTCGTGTACAGCGTCGTGGCGTCGCCGAGCACGGAGAACGTCACGCCCGTGCCGTTGGCGGCCACCTCGGCGTCGAGGCCGGCTACCGCGGTGAAGCGGGTGCAGCCCGTCGACGGGATCGTGATGTCGGCGGCCGCGTGGGCGCCGATGCCCTTCGGGTAGGAGATGCCGGCGACCGTGATGACGCTGCCGTCCGCGGCTGCCTGCTCGCCGTTGGACATGTCGCGCTCGGCCGGGCCCCAGGCGTTGGTTGCGGTGCCCCAGCTACGGTCGCTGGCGGCCGAGCCGGTGCCGGGGGTGCCGCAGACAAGCGTCGGGCTCCCCCAGTCGGCGTGGTCGTAGTTGATGCCGTTGTTGCGGGCATCGGTGACGCGTAGCTCCAGGTTCTGGTAGCCGCCGACGGACGCGCTGATCCTCGTCGGGGGCTGGCCGCCCGTCTTCACGCCGGTGTAGGCGAGCAGCTTGCCGTCGCCGTAGAGCTGGAAGCGGACCGAGCCGTTCGCGCCGACCTCGTTGTCCACGCCCACCTGTGCCGTGAACGTGCGGCAGGCGCGGCCCAGATAGACGTGGACGGCCGAGTCGGCGTGGGTGCCCAGGCCCTTCGTGAAGGTCGTGCCGCCGATGTTCAGGGTGGCGCCGTCGCCGGCGGCCTGTTCGCCGTTGGCGCGGTCGCGCTCCACCGGGCCCCAGCCGTTGCTGGACGCGGCCCAGCTCAGGTCGCTCACCTGGTATGTGCCGGCGGCCGGAGCCGCTGACAGCGTGCCGGCCCTTGTCACGCGGTACATTGCCACGCCGTGCGACGGGACGGATGCGCTCAGGGCGCCGGTGGTGGTGGCGGTGGCGCCGGTCCACAGGTTCTTCGTCGAGTACGAGCTCGAGCCGCCCAGCCCGAGGGCGGCCGCGGTCGTGGCGACGGTTGCGGTACCCCCGCCGCGGTTGAACAGCGCGACGGCGACCGACCCGTCGCTCATCGGCTTGGCCCAGACCTCCTGGTCGCCCGTGTCGGCCACCCGGCGGCCCTGGGAGCCGGCCCAGTCGCGGTTGACGGCGATGACGTCGGGGTTGCGCAGGATGTTGAGGGTTGCCGAGGAGACCGAGCGCAGGTCGTTGCCGAGCAGCAGCGGTGCGCAGAGCAGCGCCCAGAGTGAGAAGTGGGCGATGTTCTCGTCCTGGGTGAGCGAGCCGTTGCCGACTTCGAGCATGTCGGGGTCGTTGTAGAACCCCTTGCGGGCGAACGGCTCCAGCCCGGCCTGCTGGTCCAGGATCGAGGTGATGCTGCCCCAGCTGGCGTTGATGTCGTCGGTCGTGCGCCAGGAGCTGCCGCCGACGTTCGGGCCGAAGATCCAGGGCTCGTCGTTGCCCCAGTTGCACAGGGAGTACACGATCTGGCGCCCGGTGGCTTTGAGGGCGTCGCCCATCGCCTTGTAGCGGTCGAGAGCGGGGCGGCCCTGGTTGTTGCAGTTGTCGTACTTCAGCAGGTCGACGCCCCACGAGGCCCACGTCTGCGCGTCGGTGACCTCGTGGTCGAGGCTCGCCGGCAGACCCTGGCAGGTGGCGGTGCCGGCCGAGGAGTAGATGCCGAGCTTGAGGCCGCGGGCGTGCACGTAGGTGGCGATGGCCGCGATGCCGCCGGGGAAGCGCACCGGGTCGGGCTGCAGGCGGCCCTGGCTGTCGCGGGTGGCGGCCATCCAGCAGTCGTCGATGTCGACGTAGGTGTAGCCGGAGTCGCGCAGGCCGGTGCTGACCATGGCGTCGGCGGTCGCCTTGATCAGGTTTTCGTCGATGTTGCAGCCGAATCGGTTCCAGCTGTTCCAGCCCATGACCGGTGCGGTGAGCGGTCCTGGTTGGGGTGTGGCGGCGGCGTCGGCGGGCGACGTGACTGTCACAGCGAGCGAGATGGATACGGCGGCGGTCATTCCGAGGGTCGTGGCGGCGGCTGTCAGGGCGCGTTGCAGCGCCCCGAGAGGTCGGATCATCGCAGCTCCCAGGCGGTACGAGATCGAAAGTGTTGGATATTGTTGTACGCCGTCGCACACGGGTGCACAAGGTCCCTCATCGATGTCGGTCCGGCGACGCCCAGGTCTCGGTCATGTGACAGTTGGTGTTTGGTTTTGGTCGGCTGGGTGGAAAGTCTTGACAGAAAAAGTTGGAGGATGAGTGAATGCGATACACCTCGATGAGGTTCCGCAACGACACCCCAAGTCGACCCCTCGCTCAAGGGAGTGACACACCATGATCGTTATGCGTGGCCGCTGGCGGCCCGCCCTGGCCGTGCTCAGTGCCGCGGCCTTGCTGATGACCGGCTGCGCGAAGTCCGAGGACGACAACACCACGTCGACCTCGAGCGCCAACGCCTCCGCCGCCGCCCAGGCCACGAAGTCGGCCGACGCGGCCGGCGCGACCTGCACCCTGCAGCAGTTCGGCGGCACCAAGATCGACCTGAAGACGGCCGTCGTGGGCTTCTCTCAGTCGGAGAAGGAGGCCAACCCGTTCCGCATCGCCGAGACCCAGTCCATCAAGGACGAGGCGAAGAAGCTGGGCATCCCCGAGGCCAACCTCAAGACGACGAACGCCGACTCGAAGTTCGACAAGCAGATCACCGACGTGAGCACCCTGATCGACCAGGGCGTCCAGCTGCTGATCATCGCGCCGCTCAACTCGGACGGCTGGGACTCGGTGTTCGCCAAGGCGTCGGCGAAGAAGATCCCGATCATCACGATCGACCGCAAGATCAACGCGAAGAGCTGCACCAACTACCTGACGTTCATCGGGTCGGACTTCGCGGAGCAGGGCAAGCGGGCGGCCGACAAGATGGCCAAGGCCCTCAACAACACCGGCACCGTGTCGATCCTGCTCGGGGCCCCCGGCAACAACGTCACCACGCTGCGCACCAGCGGCTTCAAGGACGAGCTGGCCAAGGTCGCTCCGAACATCAAGATCGTGTTCGAGCAGACCGGCAACTTCTCCCGTGAAGAGGGCCAGAAGACGGCCGAGCAGCTGCTGCAGGCCAACCCGAACGTCAACGGCATCTACGCCGAGAACGACGAGATGGCCCTCGGCGCGGTGACCGCCCTCAAGGGCGCGAGCAAGAAGGCCGGCGACGTCAAGATCGTGACGATCGACGGCACCAAGGGCGCGGTCCAGGGCATCGTCGACGGCTGGATCTACTCGGTCATCGAGTCCAACCCGCGCTTCGGCCCGCTGTCCTTCTCCACCGCCGAGAAGTTCTTCAACGGCGAGGCGATCCCGGAGAACATCATCATCTCCGACCGCGAGTACGACTCGACCAACGCGGCGTCCGACCTCGGTCTGTCCTACTAAGCCTTGGGACCCCTTGCGAGAGAGCGTTCTCTCCCGCAAGGGGTCTCATCGCCACAGAAAGAGGCAACATGTCCCTGTTGGAAGTCGTCGGGGTCAGCAAGCAGTTCCCCGGGGTGCGCGCCCTCGACGACGTCTCGTTCACGCTCAACGCGGGCGAGGTCCACGCGCTCGTCGGCGAGAACGGTGCCGGCAAGTCGACCCTGATCAAGGTGCTCACCGGCGTCTACCGGCCCGACGGTGGCGAGGTGCGGTACCAGGGCGAGGCGGTCTCCTTCAACGGGCCGCTCGACGCGCAGGCGGCCGGCATCTCGACCATCTATCAGGAGGTCAACCTCGTCCCGCTGATGAGCGTGGCGCGCAACCTCTTCCTCGGCCGCGAACCGCGCAACGCCATCGGCCTCGTCGACGTGGCCCGGATGAACCGCGAGGCGACCGACGTCCTGTCCGGCTACGGCATCACCTCCGACGTGCGCCGCCCGCTGGGCCTGATGCCCCTCGGCGCGCAGCAGATGGTGGCCCTCGCCCGGGCCGTCATGGTCGACGCGAAGGTCGTCGTCATGGACGAGCCGACCTCCTCACTGGAGCCGCGCGAGGTCGAGACCCTCTTCGGCGTCATCCGCCGGCTGCACGAGCGCGGCGTCGGCATCATCTACGTCAGCCACCGCCTCGACGAGCTGTACCGCATCTGCGACAGCGTCACGATCCTGCGCGACGGCAAGCTCGTGCACGCCGGGAAGCTCGAGGGTCTCCAGCGGGTCGAGCTCGTCTCGCACATGCTCGGGCGCCCGGTCGACGCCGGCCGCTCCTTCACCAGCTTCGCCGGCGAGCACGAGGCCGCCGCGGCCGCGCCGGTGCTCAGGGCGACCGACCTCAGCAGCCGCCACCGGCTCAACGGCGTCAGCTTCGAGGTCCGCCCGGGCGAGGTCGTCGGGCTCGGCGGCCTGCTCGGCGCCGGGCGCAGCGAGACCATCAAGGCCGTGGCCGGCGCGCTGCCGCTGGACAGCGGGGCGATCGAGGTCGGCGGCCGGCCGCTGCGCCGCCCGAGCCCCGTGAGCGCGCTGCGGGCCGGCATCGCCGTGCAGCCCGAGGACCGCAAGGCCGAGGGCATCGCGCTGGGGCTGTCGGTGCGGGAGAACATCGCGCTGGCGATCCTGCCCCGGCTCGCCACCGCCGGCGTGGTCTCCGAGCGGAAGATCGACGAGATCGTGGACACCTTCATGCAGCGGCTGCGGATCAAGGCGTCGAGCCCGCACCAGCGGGTCGGTGACCTCTCCGGCGGCAACCAGCAGAAGGTGCTGCTGGCCCGGCTGCTGGCCACCGGCCCCAAGGTGCTGCTGCTCGACGAGCCCACGCGCGGTATCGACGTCGGCGCGAAGGCCGAGGTGCAGGCGCTCATCGACGAGCTCGCCTCCGAGGGCCTGGGTGTGGTGCTGGTGTCCTCGGACGCCGAGGAGCTCATCGAGGGCTCGGACCGGGTCGTGGTGCTGCGCGACGGCGCCGTCGTGGGCATGCTGCGCGGCGAAGAAGTGACGACGGAGCAGTTGATGAACGTGATCGCGGTGGCGGCGTCATGACCTCGACGACCGCTGTGACAACCCTCGACAAGGCCCGCTGGCGGCAGCTGCTGCCGGTGTACGGCGTGTATGTGGCCCTGCTCGTGCTCGTCCTGTTCAACGTGGTGTACACCGACAACTTCCTCGAGTGGTCGAACCTGCGCATCCAGCTGGTCCAGGTCACCCCCGTGGTGATCGTGGCGCTCGGCATGGCGCTCGTCATCGGCACCGAGGGCATCGACCTGTCGGTCGGGTCCGTGATGGCGCTCGGGGCGGCGATCATCCCGCTGTACCTCGGGTATGGCCCCGCCGCCGCGATCGTCCTCGCGCTCGTCGGCGGCCTGGTCATCGGGTTCGTCAACGGCGGGCTCGTCGCGTTCGTGGGGCTCCAGCCGATCGTGGCCACGCTGGCGATGCTGGTGGCCGGGCGCGGCATCGCGCTGGTGCTGTCCAGCGGGCGCTACCGGGACATCCGCAACGCCGACTTCATCGAGATCGGCACGGGGCAGTTCCTCGGGGTGCCGTACACCGTCTGGATCGCCGCCGTGCTGGCCGGCGTCGTCGGCTTCCTCGTGCGCCGGACCGTCTTCGGGCGGCGCCTGCTGGCCATCGGCGACAACCGCCCGGCCGCGGTCCTGGCCGGCGTCCCGGTCCGCCGGGTGCTGATCACGGTGTACATCATCAGCGCCGTGCTGGCATCGATCGCGGGCGTCATCCAGGTCGCCCGGATCGGCTCGGCCGACGCCTCCCGGATCGGCCTGCTCATCGAGCTCTCGGCGATCACCGCTGTCGTCGTCGGCGGCACCCCGCTCACCGGCGGCAAGGTCCGCGTGCTCGGCACCGTGGCCGGCGCCCTGCTCATGCAGCTGCTGACCGCGACGATGATCGCCAACAACCTGCGCGACTCGACGGCGCAGATGGTCCAGGCCGCGATCATCCTGGTCGCCGTCTACGCGGCCCGCGAACGGAGGACCCGGTGACTGACACGGTTGTGACGCCGCCGGCGAAGGTGGCCCGGGCCGAGGCGGCCGCCGCACGGACCGAGAAGCTCGTCGAGCGCTTCCAACGGCAGGGCGCCCTGGCGGTGCTCGCACTCGTCATCATCGTCGGCGCGATCACGTGGGACAGCTTCCGCACCTACGACAACATCGGCACGGTGCTCATCTCCACCGCGCCACCCGCGCTCATCGCCCTCGGCATGACGTTCGTCATCATCAGCGGCGGCATCGACCTGTCGGTCGGCTCGCTGTACGTGCTCGGCGGCGTGCTGGCGGCGTGGGCGTCGCAGTACGGCACCTGGGCCGCGTTCGCCCTGCCCCTGGCCGTGTGCGGAGTGTTCGGGCTGGTGCAGGGCAGCATCATCGCGTACGCCCGGCTGGCGCCCTTCATCGTCACGCTCGCCGGGCTCCTGGGCACCCGCGGCCTGATGCTGGCCCTGTCCGACGAGGGCGCCGACACCTACCTGGTCAAGACCGACTCGTTCAAGCACTTCGGGACGGGTGCGCTCGGCGGCATCGGCTACCCCGTCTACCTCGTCGTGCTGCTCTTCGCGGCCGGGATGCTGCTGCTGTACCGCACCCGCTTCGGCCAGTCCGTCTACGCCATCGGCGGCAACGAGGACGCGGCCCGCCTGATGGGCGTGAAGATCCGCAGCACCCAGATCCGGGTGTACGTCCTCTCCGGCGTCCTGGCCGGACTGGCCGGCGCGATCAACGCGGCCCGCCTCGGCTCCGGCGTCACGGTCCTGGGCACCGGCATGGAGCTCGACGCGATCGCCGCGGTCGTCATCGGCGGCACGCTGCTGACCGGCGGTGCGGGCACACTCGGCGGCACCATCGCCGGGGTACTGCTGCTCCAGGTGATCCAGAACCTGATCAACCAGAGCGGCCGGATCACCTCGGCGTGGCAGACGGTCATCAGTGGGGCGTTCATCGCCCTGGTGGTCGTGGTCCAGACCTACCTGGCCAGGTTGCGCCGGGTTTCGTCGGGTTAGGCGGCAGATCGTGGGAGGCGCCTGCGGTACCAATGGAGGCGCCTCCTTCCTTTTTGCAATTTGCAATAGCTGACCGTGCGATGTCGAACGCACACGGTGTGCGACTTCCGCTTTCCGCGCCTCGTCACGATGTTGGGCACCCCCCTGAAACATCGCTGTTGGAGGTGACGCCTCGTGAGCGTGCCCGGATATCGCGATACGCCGGCTCGTCCGTGGGACGCCCACTCCCCCGTGGATCCGGACGAGGCCGCCGAGTTCCTGGAGCTCTTCCACAGCGAGCAGGAGACCGGCGGCGGCGCGCGGGAGCGCATCGCCCAGGTGCGCGACGAGATCGCCGCGACCGGCACCTACGCGCACACGTACGCCGAGCTGGTCTTCGGGGCCCGCGTCGCCTGGCGCAACGCGAGCCGCTGCATCGGCCGCCTCTACTGGCGCAGCCTCGTCGTGCGCGACCTGCGCAAGGTGACCGCCCCGGACGAGGTCTTCGACGAGCTCGTGCGCCACCTGCGCCTGGCCGGCCAGCGCGAGCGGCACGTGATCCGCCCGGTCATCTCGATCTTCGCCCCGAACGCTCCCGGCCGTCCGACCGTGCGGCTGTGGAACGACCAGCTCGTGCGCTACGCCGGGCACCGCCACGCGGACGGCACCGTCGTCGGCGACCCGCGGTACGTGCAGTTCACGGAGACGCTGCAGCAGCACGGCTGGCGCGGCAAGCCCGACGACCCCTTCGACGTCCTCCCGCTGGCCATCGAGGCCCCGGACGGCACCGTCTCACTGCACGAGCTGCCCGAGGACGCCGTCTGGGAGGTGTCGATCGAGCACCCGGAGCAGCGCTGGTTCGCCGAACTGGGCCTGCGCTGGTACGCCCTGCCCGCCATCGCGAACATGCGCCTGACGATCGGTGGTGTCGACTACCCGCTCGCACCGTTCAACGGCTGGTACATGGGCACCGAGATCGGCGCTCGCAATCTGGCCGACCACGACCGGTACAACCTCCTGCCGTTGATCGCGCATCGATTAGGGCTCGACACGTCGACCGAGCGCACCCTCTGGAAGGACCGGGCCCTGGTCGAGCTGAACCGCGCCGTGCTGTGGTCCTTCGACCAGGCCGGCGCCCGGATCAGCGACCACCACACCGAATCGGAGCGCTTCCTGGCCCACGTGGCGAGCGAGGAGCGCTCCGGCCGCCCCGTGCCGGCCGACTGGTCGTGGATCGTCCCGCCGATGAGCGCGTCGACGACAGGCGTCTTCCACCGGTACTACCCCGAGGCCGACCAGCGCCCGGGCTTCTACCTGGACCCGGACGCCCGCGAGCTGGGCCGGCGCGGCCGCTCCCCGATCCCCGCCCCGGCCGCCCGCTGCCCGGTGGCCCACGGCGAACGCCCCAGCCCGCTGCCCCGGCCCCGCCCGGTCCCGACGCTCATCCCGCCGGTCCGCCCGGCCACTCCGGACGTGGCCGTCGCCCCGGTGGCCACCGCCGACGTTGCGCAGGTCCCGGGCCAGCGCCGCGGCTGGCTGACGCGGCTGCGGCGGCGCTCGAGCAGTATGGGTGTGTGACAGGTAAGGACTGGGCCGCCTGGCATGCGGCCTACGAGAACCCCGCCTCCGACCTCTCGTTCCGGCTGCGCTCGGTGCAGGCGGCCATCGGTGCGTGGCTCGACTCGCGCACCGACCCGGCGCTGCGGGTGGTGAGCATCTGCGCCGGTGAGGGGCGCGACCTGCTCGGGGTGCTGGCGGGGCGGCCCGACGCCGGGCGGGTCTCGGCGCGGCTGGTCGAGCTGGACCCGCGCAACGCCGCGGCGGCCCGCGCCCGCGCCGCTGCCGCGGGGTTGCCGTCGGTCGAGGTGGTCGAGGCGGACGCGGGGTTGTTCGCGGCGTACGCGGGCGCGGTGCCGGCCGACCTGGTCATCGTCGTGGGCGTGCTGGGCAACATGAGCCAGGCCGACGCGCTGGCCACCATCGCCGCGCTGCCGGCGCTGTGCGCGGCCGGAGCCACGGTGCTGTGGACGCGGGGGCGGCAGCATCACGATCGGACACCCCAGCTGCGGGCGGCGTTCGCCGGGGCCGGCTTCGCCGAGCAGTCGTTCCTGGCCCCGGAGCACTCCATCTTCAGCTTCGGCGTGCACCGCTTCGATGGCCGGCCCCGCCCCCTGCCCGGCGACGGCCGCATGTTCACGTTCACCACGTGAGCCACGCCGGCCGCCGCCCGGCACCGCTCAGGTCCGCAGGACCGCCTCCAGCGCGTCGACCGCCATGTCGATCTCCTCCTCGGTGACGACAAGCGGCGGGGCCAGACGGAGGGTGGAGCCGTGGGTGTCCTTGGCCAGGACGCCGCGGGCCATCAGGCGCTCGCTCGCCTCGCGGCCGGTCATCAGCGCCGGGTCGATGTCGATGCCCGCCCACAGGCCGCGCCCGCGCACGGCGGTCAGGCCGTGGCCGATGAGCGCGTTGAGCCGCCGGTGCAGGTGCGCGCCGACCTCCAGCGCCCGGGCCTGGGGTTCGCCGGTCTCCAGCAGCGCGATCACGGCCCGCGCCACCGCGCAGGCGAGCGGGTTGCCGCCGAAGGTCGAGCCGTGCTCGCCCGGGCGCAGGACGCCCAGGATCGCGGAGTCGGCGGCGACCGCGGAGACGGGGACGATGCCGCCGCCGAGGGCCTTGCCCAGGATGTACATGTCCGGGACGACGTGCTCGTCGTCGCAGGCGAACGTGGCGCCCGTGCGGCCGAGACCGGACTGGATCTCGTCGGCCACGAAGAGCACGTTGCGCTCGGTGCACAGGCGGCGGACGGCGGCCAGGTAGCCGGACGGCGGGACCAGCACGCCGGCCTCGCCCTGGATCGGCTCCAGGAGCACCGCGACAGTGGTGTCGTCGATGGCCGCGGCCAGGGCGTCCGCGTCGCCGTAGGGGACGACGACGAAGCCGGGCGTGTAGGGGCCGTAGTCGGCGCGGGCGTCGGGGTCGGTCGAGAAGCTCACGATGGTCGTGGTGCGGCCGTGGAAGTTGCCGTCGGCCACGATGATGGTGGCCTTCCCGGACTCGACGCCCTTCACCCGGTACCCCCACTTGCGGGACACCTTGATGGCGGTCTCCACGGCCTCGGCGCCGCTGTTCATCGGCAGCACCATGTCCTTGCCCGTCAGGCGGGCCAAATCGGCGCAGAACGGGCCGAACTGATCGTGCAGGAAGGCGCGGCTGGTCAGCGTGACCCGGTCCAGCTGCTCCCGGGCCGCGGTGATCAGGGCGGGGTGGCGGTGGCCGAAGTTCAGCGCGGAGTAGCCGGCGAGGCAGTCGAGATACCGCCGGCCGTCGACGTCGGTGACCCAGGCGCCCTCGGCCTCGGCGATGACGACCGGCAGCGGGTGGTAGTTGTGCGCCGTGTGCCGCTCGGCCTCTTCGACGGCCGGAGCGGTCCGGTTCGCGATACTTGTCATACAGTTTCCTCGCTTCGCTCCGAGAGGCTTCCGCGAATCTCCAGCGTGCAGCACTTCGGGCCGCCGCCGGCCAGGTGCAGTTCCGACACGTCGACCGGGATCGGCGCGAACCCCTTCGACGCTAGCTGCTCGGCCAGCCGGGTGGCAGCGGACGGCAGGACGACCCGGTGGCCGTCGCTCACCGCGTTCAGGCCCAGAACCGCCGCGTCCTGCGCGGTGGCGAGGACGGCATCGGGGTACAGCCGCCGCAGCACTTCCTGACTGCCCGGGGAGAACGCACCGGGGAAGTAGGCGACGTTGTCGGGCGACAGCACTGTCAGTGCGGTGTCGAGGTGGTAGTAGCGCGGGTCGACGAGCTGCAGCGTCAGCACCGGCCGGCCGAAGAGCTCCTGCGCCTCGGCGTGGGCGGCGAGCTCGGTGCGCAGCCCGGTGCCGGCCAGGATCCACTCGCCGGCCAGCAGCAGGTCGCCCTCGCCCTCGTTGACGCTCTTCGCCGCGTGCACCTCGAAGCCGTTGCGGGCGAACCACTCCAGGTAGGCCGGGCCCTCGTCGGCGCGCTCCGGGTGGCGGAACTGCGCGCCGTACACCCGGCCGTCCACGACCGTCGCGCCGTTGGCGGCGAAGACCATGTCGGGCAGGCCGGGGACCGGGTCGATGAGCTCGACGGTGTGGCCCAGCGAGCGGTACAGCTCGTAGAGGGTCGTCCACTGCGCCACGGCCCGGTCGACGTCGACCGGCGCGGCCGGGTCCATCCACGGGTTGATCGCGTAGTCCACCGCGAAGTAGGTCGGGCGGCACATGAGGTAACGACGACTCATGGTCATGGTCACCAACGTACGACCCGGCCCGGCGACGAACCATTGCGATCCCGTGCTTCTTGGCGCATTTTCATTGTGTGGTACCGCCACAAGCCGACGATTCGTTGCGTCAGCGAAGCTCGCGCCAGTTGCCCGGCTGGGCCAGCAGCCCGGAGACGCAGTTCATCGCGCTGTCCTCGTCGGCGAACTCGTAGCGACGGGCCCGCCCGTCGGCCCCTCCCTCCCGGGACTCCACCCACCACACGTCGGCGTCGGTGAACACGTAGACGTCGCGCCGCGCCAACCGGCCCCAGGTGCCGTTCCACCAGTGCTTTCTCCGCTCCATGGCGAGTATTCGAACACATGTACCAACGTCACGGAAGACCGGGCGGTTAGGTCGATGGCCGCTCTGGGTACCCCCGGTCCATGTCGGCGGATCTTCTCGAGCTCCTCACGGCCGAGCACCGCCGGCTGGAGTCGCTGTTCGCCGACGTCGAGACGGCGCCGACGGCCGAGCTGCGCCGGGCCGCGCTCATCGCCGCCGCCGACGCCCTCGAGCAGCACACCGACGCCGAGACGCAGTTCCTGCACCCGGCCCTGGCCGCGCACCTGCCGGCCGGGCCGGACATCGCGGCGTACGAGGAGGCCGAGCACGCCTCGTTCGGCCCACTGACCCCGGCCTGCTTCGACATCGTGCGCCAGCACATGCTGGAGGAGGAGACCGAGCTCTTCCCGCGCCTGGCCCAGAGCTGCCCGCCGGAGGAGTTGCTCCGCCTGGGTGAGCTGCTGCAATCAACGCGTGTGGCGGAATGATCAGACGGGTAAGCCGTCAAACATGGCAACTTCCGAGGACAGTCAGCCGCTGATCGCCACGCTCAAGAAGGCCGCGTTCCACCTCAAGGACGCGGGCATTCCCTTCTGCCTGGCGGGAAGCTTCGCGGTGTACGCCCGCGGCGGGGAGTCCGTCGACCACGACATCGACTTCCTCATCAAGGAAGAGGACGCCGAGCGGGTGCTCGCGTCGCTGGCCGAGGTCGGGTTCCGCGGCGAGGTGCCGCCGGAGGGCTGGCTGGTGAAGGCGTGGGACGCCACGGAGGACGGCGACCTTCTCATCGACTTCATCTTCTGCCCGGTGCAGCGCCCGGTGACCGACGCGACCATGCAGGACACCGACATCATCGCGGTCAACGCCTGCCACATGCCGGTCCTCTCGGCCACCGAGCTGATGATCCACAAGGTCCTCACGTGGTCGGCGCACTACTGCGACTACGCGCGCGGCCTGCCGGTGGCGCGGTCGCTGCGCGAGCAGATCGACTGGCCGCGGGTGTACCGGGAAACGGCCCACTCGCCGTACGCCCATGCTTTCCTGTTCTTGATCGACCGTCTCGGCGTGGTGTCTCTGGCCGAGACCACCGCTCTCGCCGCGGCCGTCTGAGGGGGAACGAGCACCATGGCGACAGACCAGTACGTCGAGGGCGAGCTGCAGCACCTGCTCGCCGAGGACGAGCGCATCACCGAGCAGGGCATCCGTTTCGTGCGTACCGACGCCGGCATCGCGCTCGTCGGTGAGGTGGAGAGCGCCGATCGGCGCGACGCCATCTGCCGGGTGGTCGCCGAGGCGTTCCCGGACCTGCCGGTGCAGTGCAACATCGGTCTGACCCGGGTCCACGAGCCGGATGAGGTGGAGGAGCTGTGAGCGGTTCGGAGCGCAGCGACGAGGCCGCTCACCAGGAGACACAGTTCAGGCCCGCTGACCCCGGAGCCCGCGGAGGGGTCAGCGTGAGCGGTACTGCTGAAGGGTGTGCTCGTGTCGCCGCGGTCGGCGACGTCCATCTCGACGCCGACGTTGTCGGCCGCTATCGGCCCGCGCTTGAGCATCTCGGCGAGAAGGCCGACCTGCTGCTGCTGGCCGGCGATCTGACCCGGCACGGCACACCCGAGGAGGCGGCCTGCGTGGCCCGCGAGTTCGGCGGCCTGCCCGTCCCGGTCGTGGCGATCCTGGGCAATCACGACTATCACTCGGACCAGCAAGAGGCGGTCTCGGCGGTACTGCAAGACGCCGGCCTGACCGTCCTGGAGTGCTCCGGCACCGTCCTGACGTGCAACGGCGTGCGCGTCGGCATCGCCGGCACGAAGGGCTTCGGCGGCGGCTTCGCGGGCGCCTGCTCCAGCGAGTTCGGCGAGCCGGAGATGAAGGCGTTCAGCCGGCACGGCCGCGAACTGGCCGCCCGCTTCGGTTCCGCGCTGGCCGCCCTGGACTGCGACGTGCGGATCGCCCTGACCCACTACGCCCCGGTCCCCGAGACGCTCCTGGGTGAGCCGCTGGAGATCTACCCGTTCCTGGGCTCCTACCACCTGGCCCAGGCCATCGACGCCGCCCCCGGCACCGCCCTGGCCGTCCACGGGCACGCCCACGCCGGCTCGGAACGCGGCACGACCCCGGGCGGCGTCCCGGTGCGCAACGTGGCCCACCCGGTCATCAAGCAGGCGTACAACGTCTACCAGCTCTCGGTCTCCGAACTGCTCACCCCGGCCTGACCGGCCCGGACTCACGCCCGGCCGAGCGCCGGTGACGCCGCCCGGCCGCGGCCGGGCGGCGTGCGGGTCAGAACGGCTCGGCGAGCTCACCGCGCAGGAAGGTGAGTGCGTGGGCCAGGAGGCGGGAGACGTGCATCTGGGAGATGCCGAGGCGCTCGGCGATCTGGGTCTGCGTGAGGTTGCCGAAGAAGCGCATCGCGATGATGCGCTGCTCGCGCTCCGGCAGGCGGGCGATGAGCGGGCGCAGCGACTCCCGGTCGTCGACCGCCTCCAGCTCGCGGTCCGCGCCGCCGAGGAGGTCGGCGAGCTCGGCGCCGGTGTCCTCGGCGATGCCGCCGAGGGGGGCGTTGATGGACAGCGCGCGATACGCGTGGCCCGACTCGAGGCCCTCGATGACCTCCTCCTCGCTGACCCCGACGCGGGTCGCGAGGTCGGCGACGGTCGGCGAGCGGCCCAGCTCCTGAGCCAGGTCGCCGGAGACCTTGCCGAGCTCGAGGCGCAGCTCCTGCAGCCGGCGGGGCACGCGGACGTCCCAGCCCTTGTCGCGGAAGTGCCGCTTGAGCTCCCCGACGATCATCGGGATCGCGTAGCTGGTGAAGGCGGCCCCGCGGGACGGGTCGTAGCCGTCCACGGACTTGATGAGGCCGACGCCGGCGACCTGGGTCAGGTCGTCGAGGGGCTCGCCGCGGTTGCGGAAGCGGCGGGCCAGGTACTCGGCCAGCGGGAAGTACAGCTCGATGAGCCGGGCCCGGATGCGGGGCCGGTCGGGGCTTTCCGCCGGAAGGTCGGCCAGGAGCGTGAGCAGCGATGCGGCGGCCGTTTCGGCTTCCTTGCCCGGGGCGCGGCCGATGGGAGCGGTGCGGCGAATGGTGGGAGCAGTCATGAGGGGGTCCCCCTGCCAGACGGCCGTGCAGGCGCGGGCGCGCGGCGACACGGCTGAGAATTCGGCCGGTGGCGCCCTGGTCTCGAGCGCCCGGCACGGGCCTTCGGTGCCTGGATCGCGGCTGATTTGACGATCCGCCGAGGCCATCCGCCGGTGGAGGAGATCCAGCGACGGATGCAGATGTGGTTTGTCCAACCTACCCCGCGCCCGGACCGGAAAACAAGATGCGCACCACCGAACGTGGTCAGGACACCTCGGAGAGTTCATCCTCGTCGGAGTCCTCGACCTCGTTGGCGCCGGTGACGCTGCGGTACACCCGCTCCAGCTCGGTCGCGGTGCGCTCCCAGGTGTAGCGGGAGCGGACGCGGTCGATGGCCGCGCTGGCGAAGCTCATCCGGCGGACCTCGTCGCCGAGCAGCGAGCGCAGCGCACCGGCGAGGCCGTTGACGTCGCGGGGCGGGACCAGGACCCCGGTGACGTTGTCGATGACGCTCTCGCCGATGCCGCCGACCTCGTAGGCGACCACCGGCACACCGCAGGCCATGGCCTCCAGCGGGGTCAGGCCGAACGGCTCGTACCACGGGGCGCAGGCCAGGACGTCGGCGGAGCGGTACCAGCTCGGCAGGTCGTCGTGCGGGACGGCGCCGACGATGCGGACGCGGTCGGCGACGCCGTTGGCATCGGCCAGCTCCACCAGCCGGCGGGCCTCCGGGTCGGCGTCGATGTCGCGCGGCGGGCGGGCCGGGTCGGAGCCGCCGACAATGATCAGCTCGGCGCCCGGCACCCGGCGCAGCGCCTCGACCAGATCGCCGAAGCCCTTGCGCTCGACAAGCGGGCCGACGGCCAGGATGCGGCGCAGGCCCGGACGGCGGTGGTCGGCGGCCGGACCCGTCGGTGTGAACCTTTCAGTGTCGACCCCGGACGGGACGATCACCGTCGAGCCGCGGCGCACGCCCATCCGGCCCAGCTCGGCGACCTCGTCCTCGCTCTGCGCAATGACGCGGTCGGCCAGTGATCCGAGCGTGCGCTCCAGCCCGGCCCGGGGGCCCTGGCTGGTGTTGCGGTCCATCGGCAGGTGGCGGCGCTCGGCCGCGGACAGGCCGTGGTACGTCACGATGACCGGGCGGCGCACGTCGGCGGTCGCGGTGAGCGCGGCCAGGCCGGACAGCCAGTAGTGGGCGTGCACGACGTCCGGGCCGGAGCCGGGGTCCTTGCCCCAGCGCCCCGCGAGGGCCCGGCCGAACTCGCCCATCAGGGGCAGCTGATCATCGGGCGGCAGCGGCTCCACGGGCCCGGCGGCGACCTGCTCGACGCTCACGCCGGGTGCCAGCGGCACCGTCTCGGGCGCGCTCTTGTCCTCGCGCCGCACATATACGGTGACCTCGTGCGAAAGCGCTCCCAGGGCCTCGGCCAGCGCCGCCACGTGCGTGTGACGGCCGCCCGCCGTCGGTCCCCCCAGCCCGAGCGGGCTGGCCTGAGCGGAGACCAGGGCGATCCTCAACTCTTCCGACCTCCACAAACCCGACTGCGCTGACCTGCCATCGCCCCTACCCGGGCCGGATGGTGGTAAACATCAACGGGCGAGCCGGAAGCAGGCGCGCATCGGGCACGGACGGGAGAGGCAGAACATGGCCGACAAGGCCCCCGCGGAGAGCGGCAGCAGCAGCGCGGAGCCGGCCGAGGCGCTGGCCGCGCTGGTCGCGAAGCTGCGGGCCGAGCTGACCGGGGTGCGGACCGCCATGCGCAACCGCGCCGTGATCGAGCAGGCCAAGGGCGTGCTCGTGGAGCGGCTCGGGGTCACCCCCGACCAGGGCTTCGACCAGCTCGTGCGGCTGAGCCAGCGCACGAACATCAAGCTCATCGAGGTGGCCGCGGCGATCGTCGGCACCACGTCCCCGGACCCGAACGCGCCCGATGTGGTGAATATCATCGACGACGAGCTGCGCCAGCACGTCGACCGGAGTCGGGCGAAAAAGCCGGAAAAGCCGGATTTGTTAGTACTTCCTCAGGCTCGCAAACGGGCCAGCCGTACCCCCGAAGTGGAGGCTTTGCAGTCTCAACATCAGCTGCTGAGCGCCCGGATCGCGGCCGCCCGCAGCTATGACGAGATCTGTGACGTGCTCGGCACCGCGCCGACCGCGTGGGCCGCCCCGACCGCGGTGCTGCTGACCCTCCTCGACCCGGACGGCGCCCAGCGCGGCGCCGGCACGTTCGGGATCCCAGGCGAGGTGCGCACCCAGTGGTCGCGCATCCCCCCGGACCGGGGCCTGCCGCTCGTCGTCGCGGCCCAGGACCTCGAAACGCTCTGGCTGGCCCCCGAGCCCGAGGCGCGCCGCCGCTTCCCAGTGCTCGGCCAGCCGCCGTTCGGCGGGGAGACGCTGCTCGCCTCGCCGCTGATCTCCGGCGAGCGGGTGCTCGGCGGCATCCTCATGACGTGGACCGAAGGGCTGCCGGACACCGACGAGCTGCGGCGGTACGTCGCCGCTCTCCTGGAGCCCGTGGCCCGCCAGGTCGACACCCTCATCCGCGACGAGATCGCCAGCGCCTGGTTCCACGTCGAGGGCGAGGAGAGCGGCCAGGCCGCCCCGGCCCAGGTGTGGCTGCCGACGGTCGTCGACGCGCTGCACGACCCGGCCGCCCTGCTCTCCGCCGTGCACGAGGACGGGCAGGTGGTCGACTTCCGCGTGGAGTACGCCAACGGTCTGGCCCGCCAGATCTTCTCCGGCGCCCGCGTGGACCCCGACGAGGCGACGCTGCTGGCCGCGTACCCGGCGCTGGGCAGCGCGACACTGCTGCCGGAGTTCGCCCGGGTGCTGCAGGACGGGCAGCCGCGGCGCCTGGACGGGCTGCGGGCCGACCCGCGCACCGACGGCGTCCCGGGCCCGCAGACGCTCTCCGTGCACGCCGTGCGCCTCTGGGACCGGGTGTTCGCCGTGTGGCGGGTCGCGACCGAGGCCGACCTGCTCTACGACCAGCTGCTCCAGGCCGAGCGGATCGCCGGCATCGGCTCGTTCTGCTGGGAGCTGCGCGACCCGGAGCCGCGCTGCTCCCCCGAGCTCGTCGCGCTGTTCCACCGCGGCGGCCAGAGCGGCGGCCGCGAGCCCGCCCGCGGCGCCGGCCGCATCCCGGTCGCCGAACTCACCGCAAGCGTGCACCCCGACGACCTCCTGGCCGTCCAGGACGCCGTACGCCGCACGATCGTCGAGGGCAAGCAGCTCCTCGCCGAGATCCGCGGCGCCGGCCGGGTCAACGGCCGCCGCCTGCGCCTCACCGCCGAGCCGATCCACGACGACACCGGCAACGTCACGGCCGTGCGCGGCACCGTCCAGGACGTCACCGAAGAGCGCGCCATCGAGGCCCGCCTGCGCCGCGCCGAGGAGGCCCTGGCGGCCCAGCGTCACCGCCTGGCCGACGAGCGCCGCGCCGCCGAGGCCCTGCAGAAGGCCCTCCTGCCCACCGACCCCGAGCTGGGCCACCTGGAAGGCGTGGAGATCTGCGGCCGCTGCCGCTCCCCCGAGCGCGTCGGCACCATCGACGGCGACTGGTTCGACGCCACACCGGTCGGCAACGGCGGCGGCTCGATCCTGGTCCTGGGCGACGTGGACGAGCGCGGCCTGTCCTCGATGACGACGGCGGCCCGGCTGCGCTATGCCGTCCGGGCGTACGCGATGCTGGACATGGCCCCCGGCGACATCCTCACCGCCGTCAACACGATGCTCTGCCAGATGGAGACCGAGCACACGGCGTGCCTCATCGTGGCCCGCTACACCCCCACGACCCGCACCCTCCAGTGGGCCGCCGCGGGCCAGGTAGCCCCGATCCGCTACGCCGCGGACGGCCGCGGCGAGGTCCTCTCGGGCCCCCTCGGCCTCCCCCTGGGCGAGGTGGACCAGATGCGCTACACCGACACGGCCGTGACACTGGCCCCGGGCGACCGCGTCCTGTTCTACACGGGCGGCAACGCGAGCATCCCCCGCTCCCGCGCCGACCGCCGCCGGGGAGGCGGCCTGGAACTGGTCCGCCGAGCCGGCGAAACCATCGACATGGCCGACTTCGACGCCGTGGTGAACCACTTGATGACAGTCCTGAACGTCCCGGAGGACGAGGACGTCTGCGCCATGCTGGTCCACGTCCCGTAGCAACCGCCCGCGACCCACATGCCCGCCGGCGGCAGCCCGCCGCCGGCCGCCGCCCGCCACCGCCACCGCCACCGCCACCGCCACAGTGATCGTGGCGGAGTGGCGCTGTGGACCTGCGGTGACCGTGAGGCTGCGGTGACCGTGGAACCGCGGTGACCGTGCGGCGGCGGTGACCATGGAGCCGTCCGGACCATACAGCCGCGGGGATCGTGGGGCCGCGGTCACCGTGAGGCTGCGATGACCGTGGAACTGCGACGGCCGTGAGGCTGCGGCAACCGTGAGCCCGCGGCGAGTTTGGGCCCGCGGCAACCGTGAGGCTGCGATGACCGTGGAACCGTCGCGACCGTGGAACCGCGATGCCCAGAGCCGTGGCGGCCATAAGGCTGCGGTGACGATCGAGCCATCGCGACCGTCGAGCCGCGACGACCGTGCAGCGGCGGGGTGCGGTGGCTGTGGAGCGGTGGCTGTGGAGCGGTTTTGGGGTTTGGTGTTCGGCCATGGTTTGTCGACCTGCGTTGATTTTCGTCGACATGGACGGCTGTCGTCGACGGGAGTTGATTTCGTCGGCGGACGTTGACGGTTTTATACGGTTCGGGAGTCCCAGTCCCAGTGCTGGCCGAGACCGTCGAAGCGGCCGAGGGCGTCGCGGTGGCGGGCGGCTATGACGATGCGGTCCGGGCCCAGGTGGGCCAGGAGGTCGTCGTCGCCGTAGTAGCTGAAGGCGGGGTCGGGCCACTGCCACAGGCTGTCGTCGAGCTCGCGGAGGCGGACCTTGACTGCGCGCAACGTTTCTGGATTTGGGTCCATGTGGACCAGGCCGTGCAGCGGGGCGTACGTCGCTTCGTAGACCGCCGCGTAGACCAGGAACCGCGACAGCGGCAGGCCGGTGCGAAGGTTGTCCCGCTCGATGACCTCGGGGTCGAGGGCGCCGGCGGTGAAGGCTTCGGCGTCGTACGAGTACCAATCGAAGGGGCCTTGCCAGAAGCGTGACGATCCCGGCTCCAGCATCTCGTGGTCACGGCTCAGCGGGAACGTGTAGCGCGCGGCCAGGCGGTGCCACTCGGCCAGCGGCGCCGGGACGCCGGGCAGGTCCAGGTCGGCGGGTGGGCGGTCGGGTGGGCCGTACCAGCGGTACACGAAACGGCCGAGGCTGTCGGGTGCGACGACGTCCAACTCGTACACGTCGACCATGATGCCGCGTTGTTGCATATTCGCTACCAAATCTCAGAAGTAGAGCATTACGAATATTGATGAAAACGCGTATCGTCCGGACGCATGCCGGACGACGCCACCGCACGCGAGCGGGCCGCCGACGAGGTGGTCGACGCCCCGGCGCACACCGACACATCCATGCACGCCGACACTTCGGCGGACACCGACACCTCCGTGCACACCGACACTCCGATGCACATCGACACTCCGGCGCATGCCGGCGCCTCCGTGCACGTCGACACTTCGGTGCACGCCGACGCCACGTTGCGTGAGCGGGTGGACGGCGACCCGAAGTTCGCTGGTATCCCGCTGCCGGAGCCGGCCGCCGATGGCCTGGATCAGGCTGCCGACGAGAGCGCCGATGCATCGGGTGCCGCAGTGGCGCCGGGTGCGGCAGTGGCGCCGGGTGCCGCAGTGGCGTCGGGTGGTGACAAGGGCGACGGCGGGGTGGCGTTCGACGGCGTTGAGGAGCAGGTGGGCGCGGACGGGGCGGCGCGGGAGCAGCGGGGTGGCGGCGACGGCGCTGGGGGGTCGGTCGTTGGAGCTGGTGTGAGGCGGGGTGTGCCCGAGCGTGAGGATGACGCGGTCGTTGATGCTTCCGTACTCGAGGACGCCGGGGTTCGGGAGCTGGCGGCGCAGTTCGAGGAGGAGAAGCCCGGGCGGCGGGTGCGCGGGGCCGTTGACGTCGGGGTGACGGCGGTCGCCGGGTTTGCGGCGCTCCTGGTGTTGTGGCAGGTGTTCCGGCCGCTGCCGCAAGGGAGCCAGTACTACCTGGTGATCTTTCTCGGCCTGGTGCTGCCGCTGGTGTTCATTCTGTATCCGTCAGGTATCAGGCTTCGGCGTCGTCACACGGAAGTGGTTCAGGACGGCCCGGTCCTCGGCGGGGGCCCGACCGCCGGGGACTGGGTCCTGGCCGCGGTTGCGCTCGTCACCTGCCTCTATCCGGTCCTGCCGGTCACGCTCGGTGCGGCCGGCGGCGGGTACGACGCGTTCCTCGATCGGCAGGGGCTGCTCGAGCCGCTCGACGTCGTCATGGGCGCGGCGCTGCTGTTGCTGGTGGTCGAGGCGACGCGGCGGACCACGGGCTGGGTACTGCCGGTCGTCTGTGCGCTGTTCCTCGCGTACGACTACTACGGCGGGCTCCTGCCGCAAGGGTGGGAGATCGCGCACGCGGGACTCGATTTCGACCAGATCGTCGACGCGCTGTACAACTCGCCGAGCGGGTTCTACGGGACGCCGCTCGACGTCGCCGCCTCCTACATCGTGCTGTTCACGATCTACGGGGCCGTGCTCGACCTGTCGGGGGCCGGGGCGTTCTTCGTGGAGCTCTCCGTGGCCGCGTTCCGGCGCTCGCGGAGTGCGGCCGGGCGGACGGCGGTGGCGTCGGGCTTCCTGCTCGGCACCGTCTCCGGGTCCGGGGCCGCGACCACCGTCAGTATCGGCGCCGTCACCTGGCCCATCCTGCGCCGGGCCGGCTACCCCGCGGAGCGGGCCGGTGGCATGCTCGCCGCGGCCGGGGTGGGAGCGATCCTGTCACCGCCGACGCTGGGCGCCGCGGCGTTCATCATCGCCGAGTACCTCAACGTGTCGTACCTCAAGGTCCTCGGCTGGGCGACGGTGCCGACGGTGCTGTACTACCTGGGAATCCTGCTGTCCGTCGAGATCGATGCGCGGCGGTTCGGGGCCCGGGCGGTGCACCTCAAGGTGCCACCGGCGTGGTCGCTGCTCACTCGATTCGGCTACCACTTCTTGTCGTTGTTCGTGATTATCGTCCTGCTCGCGCTCGGTCGATCCGCGACGCAGGCGGTGGTGTGGGCGACGCTGCTGGCGGCCGTGCTGTCGTTCCTGGACAAGCGGCACCGGCTCACGCCACGGCGGCTCGTCGAAGCACTCGCGGCCGGCGTCCGGGGCGTCCTGCCCGTCGTGGCGGTGTGCACCGCGGCCGGAGTCATCACAGCGAGTACCACCAAAACTGGTCTTGGTCCTCAATTGTCGAGCCTGATGGTCGATTGGGCCCAGGAACTGGCCACCAACCAGACCGCCGTCATCGCATTGACAGCCGTCTTCGCGGCAATCGCCATGACGCTGCTGGGGCTGGCGGTGCCGGTGACGGCGTCGTTCATCATCGGCTGGGTCATCCTCGGGCAGGCGCTGCTCAACCTGGGCATCTCCGAGCCGGCCACCGCCATGTTCATCTTCTACTTCGCGGTGCTGTCCGAGGCGACGCCGCCCACGGCACTCGCATCGGTCGCGGCCGCCGCGGTGACCGGCGGTCGCGTGTTCCCGACGATGTGGCAGACGTTGCGGTACGCACTGCCGGCGTATCTGGTGCCTATCGCATTCGTCGTCACGCCGGCTGGCCAGGGCCTGCTCGGGCTCGGCGGCTGGGACCAGGTCACGTTCGCACTCGCGGCGTCGGCTGTAGGCGTGCTCGCACTTTCCGTAGCGGCCGGTGGGTGGTTTGTCGGCATTGGCGAGGCTTCAGTGGTACCGCGAACGCTCGCCGGACTGGCTGCCTTCGCACTCCTGTGGCTCGACCTCTGGACCGTTGCCGCCGGCCTGGTGCTGCTCGGGCTGGCCGGACTGTTGGTGTTTCTAGCGAAGAGGAGCTCTCGTGCGAAATCTGAAGATGCTGTGCGCGACGGCGATGTTGCTGTCGGCGGTGGCCGGCTGCGGGGGCCGGCAGACTCCGGCGGGAACGGCTGAGAGCGCGGCCGCGGGCGGCGCCGTCGACTGCAGCGTCAAGGCCGACACCCGCATCTCGATCGCGACCGGCAACACCACCGGCGTCTACTACGTCGTCGGCAACGCCCTGGCCGAGCAGGTCACCAAGGCTACGAACAGCAAGGTGAAGGCCACGGCGGCCGAGACCCAGGCGTCGGTCGGCAACATCCAGAGCCTCGACAAGGGCGACTACCAGGTCGCGTTCTCCCTGTTCGACACCGCGACCGACGCCGTGAAGGGCACCGGCTCCTTCGACGGCAAGCCGGTGAAGATCGCCGCCCTCGGCCGCATCTACGACAACTCCACCCACGTCGTCGTGCGCACCGACTCCGGCATCAACTCGGTGGCCGACATGAAGGGCAAGCGGGTGTCGACCGGCTCGCCGAAGTCCGGCACCGAGGTCATCGCCCAGCGCCTGCTCAAAGCGGCCGGCCTCGACCCCGACAAGGACATCCAGCCGCAGCGCCTGGACCTGGCCAAGACCACCGACGGCATGAAGGCGGGCACCGTCGACGCCTTCTTCTGGTCGGGCGGCCTGCCGACCTCGGGCGTCACCGACCTCTTCACGACCGCCGGCGACAAGGTGAAGTTCATCGACATCGACGGTCTTCTGCCGAAGATGCAGGCCTTGAGCCCCGCGTACCAGTCCGGCACGATCCCGGCCGCGACGTACAAGACGACAGCCGACGTGAAGACGATCGTCGTGCCGAACGTCCTGCTGGTCCGCTCCGACATGGACCCGGGCCTGGCCTGTGTCCTGACGAAGACGCTCGTCGAGAAGCGCGACGACCTGGCGAAGGCCAACCCGGCCGCGAAGGGCATCACCCTGGAGACGGTCCGCAAGACCGACCCGGTCCCCATCCACCCGGGCGCCGCTGCCGCCCTCGACACACTTGGCGCCGCGAAGTAGGTAGGTGCTGAGCCGCGGCCCGGGCTGTCATCCCGGCCGCGGCTCGCCCGTCCTGGGCCCCTGAGGACACCGGCCAAAGCAAAGCGCCGCTCACGCCACCGCTCCATCAGAGCCCCCGCTTCGTGGGGCCGCGAACGGCGGTGAGTTTCACGCTTTCGCGACTGGGCTACGCGCGTGGCTGCCGGGCCGCTCGTCTCAGGGTCCGAAGATGGCTGTCGGGTCGCCGGTGTACCAGATGTTCTCGATGCGCATCCGCCTGACGACCCAGCGGGTGCCGTCCCGGATCAGATCTACGTCGTACACATTCTTCAGCAGCGCGTGGGTGCCGTGGTCGGCGGTGAGCAGATGCTGGGCCTCGACAAGTGCGGTCAGCCGGGCCGAGTCGCCGTCGACGTGGATGCGCGGGTTGGTGACCACGTGGGTGGTGTCGACCCGGCCGGCGAAGAGGCCGGTGATGGTGTCGGCGATGAGGTCCCGGCCGGTCATGAGCGGCGCCTCCCCGCCCCAGCGCGCCGCCGCCGGGCCGAAGTCCAGCTCGGCGGTCTCAGCGAACGCCGAGGCGAGCAGCTCCCGGTCGCGGAGATCCTGCCCGAGCCCGAACCGGTAGAGCGCATCAACAATCTCGACCCGGTCGCGCAGCTCGTCCACCGCCGCGACGCCGTCAGCCTTCACGAGGCCGACGACCCCCGCAACGCCGTGAGCCCCCGCGAGGCTGTTGACTCGCGCCACGCCGTCAGCCCCCACGAGGCTGCTGACTTTCGCGACGCCGTGAGCCCCCGCGAGGCGGTCGGTCGGTGAGGACAGGGCCTGCTTGTCTGTGACGTACATACCGAACACGCTCGTCGATCACCCCGAGCCGAACAACGCCCAACCGTGCAACGATCGTGAAGTCAGGCTTGACGATCGCGGAGGCCCTGGTTGGAGCGGCACGAGCTCGAGACGTTTCTGGCTCTGGCCGAGGAGCTGCACTTCGGCCGGGCCGCCGTCCGCCTGGGTCGCACCACCGCCCGGGTCAGCCAGATCATCCGGGTCCTGGAGCGGCGGATCGGCGCCCCGCTGTTCGACCGCACCAGCCGTCGCGTCGCGCTCACGCCGGCGGGCCGGCGGTTGTACGAGGATCTGCGCCCCGCGTACGCCCAGATCACCGCCGCGATCGCGCGCGCCGTCGCCGCCGCCCGAGGCGTGACCGGCGTGCTCCGCGTGGGCTTCGTCGGCGCCCTCTCCGGGCGGTTGGCGATCGAGGCCGCCGAGCGCTTCCGGCATCGGCACGCCGGCTCGGACGTACAGCTGCGGGAATTGCAGTCAGGTGCAGCCACCGAGCGCCTTCAGGCGGACGAGGTCGACGTGCTGATCGCCTGTTTCCCGATCGATGCGCCCGACCTCACGACCGGGGCACCCCTGTTCTCCGAACCCCGAATGCTCGCCGTAGCCACCCACCATCCCTTCGCAGCTCGCCCGTCCGTCTCGGTAACGGACCTCGCTCACAGCCGCATGGTCGCCGCCCCCTGCTCCCTCCCCGACACGGTCCCAGCCGGCGCAGCCGCAGCCGCCGCAAACCCGAACGGCGCAACCACGAACGGCGCAGCACTGAACGGCGCTGGCAGCATGGCCCGGAGCAGCCCAGAAGGGCCGGTAGCGGAGACGTTCCAGGAGGCCCTGACCCTGGTCGGCGCCGGCCAGGGCGCCTTCGTCGTAGGCGAGCACGCCACCCGCTTCTACCCGCGCCCGGACATCACCTACGTCCCGCTGCGAGACGCGCCGCCGCTGCACTGGGGCCCCGTCTGGCCCACGACCCGCGCAACCGCGAGAGTCCGCGCCTTCCTAGCCGCCGCGGCCGCCCCCTGAACACGTCACGGCATCACCCCCGCCAGATGCGCATGCACCATCCGCGCCGCGGCGCAGGCTTCCCGGATCGCGGCCACGTCGGACGAGTCGTGCGGAAAGAACGTCAGCCGCCCGTCGTCCTCAAGCACCACCGCCACCTCAACCCGCTCCAAGATCGCGGCCAGTGTCCACTGCGCATCAAGCGCCGCCCGCCCGACTATCGGAGCGGGCACCCGCCAGAGGTCGTCGACCGTCAACGCCACCGGCGCCGCCCCCACATCGACTGTCATGCCTCAAGGCTAGAAGCCCCCACCACCCCCAACCAGCAAGATTTTCTTCCTGTGGATAACCGCACCGGCCAACCGACACACCAGCCTGCGGAGCGGTCCTCAACAGGCGAAACGCTCGATACCGCGACCGCCAACCGGCACCACCGTGGCACCGGCTCGGCCGGGCGCGATCACGGCCTGTTGACGGTCGCTCCGAACGCTCGAACTGCCGCTCAGATCCCCAGCAGGATCTCCGTACGCCGAGCCGGCGCCCCATCGACCGGAGCCGGATCGTCCGGGGTGGGAGCCACGCCGCCCGCCGCGATCCGGTCGAGCGTGTTCAGCCCGAGCGGGCGAACCGCCCCGAACACGGTGTAGTTCGGCCGCAGCACCGAGTCGGCGAACACCAGGAAGAACTGACTGCCGTTCGTGTCCGGCCCGGCGTTGGCCATGGCGAGCAGCCCACGGCCGTAGATCCGCCGCACACCCGTGGGGTCGGTCGGGGCCGGAGGGAGGTTCGTGGGGAGCTCGTCCTTGTAGCTGTACCCGGGGCCGCCCTCGCCGGTGCCGGTCGGATCGCCGCACTGCAGGACCTTCAGCGTGGGGTACGTGGTGAGGCGGTGGCAAATGGTCCGGTTGTAGAAGCCGTGCCGGGTGAGGTGCAGGAAGCTCTGCACGGTGCAGGGTGCCTGGGCCCGGTCGAGCGCGAGCGGGATCAGCCCGAGGTTGGTGAACAGCGTGACCGTGACGATCCCGCGGTCGGGCGTGTGCCGCGGGTCGGGCGGCAGCGAGACCGGCCGCGCGGGCGGGTCGTCGGGGGTCGGCGTGTACTGGCACGGGCCCGCTGTCGGCCCGGCCTGACCCGGCGCAGCGGCCTGGGCCACCGGGGCGGCGACGACCACCCCGAGCGTCACCATGAGAGCGGTCACCAAGGACATCGACGTCCGAAGATATGTCACCCTGCCGGTCTAACGGATGTCGATGGGGGCCGTCAAGAGCGGAAACCGGACCCATTGAGCCGATCGAAAGCCCCCGACCAGCCCGTATATTGGCGACGTGGATGCGCGAGGATACCGGCTCGGGGTCGACTTCGGTACCTCGAACACCGTGGCGATGCTTGTCTGGCCGGACGGGCACGTTCGCCCGCTGCTGTTCGACGGCTCGCCGACGCTGCCCTCGGCCGTCTACGCCGACGCGCAGCAGGGCCTGCTCACCGGCCGCGACGCGATGCACGCGGCCCGGATCAGCCCGGAGCGGTACGAGCCGAATCCCAAGCGCCGCATCGACGAATCGGCCGTCCTGCTGGGCGAGCACGAAATCCCTACAGCGGACCTCATCGCCGCCGTCCTGGCCCGCGTGGCCGCCGAGGCGCGGCGGGTCTCCGGTGGCGCGCTCGGCCCCGCGACCATCACGTGCCCGGCGGCCTGGGCGCAGACCCGGCGGAGCGTCCTGCTGGCCGCGGCCCAGCGAGCCGGCCTGGGAGCCGTGACGCTGGTGCCCGAACCGGTCGCCGCCGCGGAGGTCTTCCGCACGATGGGCGGCCAGAACGCGCCCCAGGCCCGGCCCGGCTCGGCCTTCGTCGTGTACGACCTCGGCGCCGGCACCTTCGACGCCTCCGTCGTCCGCCACGGCAACGGCAGCTTCCAGGTCCTGTCGGCCGAGGGCCTGAGCACGTCGGGTGGCCTGGACATCGACGCGTCGATCGTCGGGTACCTCGGCGCCGTCCACGGCGGCCACAACCCCGAGGCGTGGCGGAGCCTGACCCACCCCGCGACGAGCGCCGAGCGCCGAGCGCACCGCCTCCTCTGGGACGACGTCCGCAACGCGAAGGAGATGCTCTCCCGCACCTCCTCCACCATGATCCACGTTCCCGCCCTGGAGACCGACGTCCCGCTGGGCCGCGACCAGCTGGAGCAGCTGGCCCGCCCGATCCTGACCGCCACTGTCACCTCGACCCGCGCGGCCATCGGCGCCGCCGGCCTGGCCCCGTCCGACATCGAGGGCGTCTTCCTGGTGGGCGGCGGCAGCCGGATCCCGCTCGTCGCCACCCTCCTCCACCAGGCCCTCGGCATCGCCCCGACGGTCGTGGAGCAGCCGGAGCTGGTGGTCGCCCAGGGCGCGGTGGGCGCTTCGGCGCAGTTCACAACCCCAAATGCTTCAGCGGTTGTACCTCCAGTGCCCTCCTCTCCCCCGACGACGCGAGCCTCGGCCGCAGTCCCGATCTCCGCTCCCCCGACCCCCGCCCCGACCTCAGCGGTCCCGGTGAGCGGCGGCGACCTCCCGGCAGCCCCCGTCTCCCCCGGCTTCGCCGCCACCCCGGTGAGCGCGGGCCCGATGAGCACAACCCCGCTGGACGCCGCCCCGGTCAGTAGCAACCCGGTCAGCGGCAACCCGTACGGCGCCAGCCCCACCAGCGCCGGCCCGGTGAGCGGCAACTACGCCGGCAACCACCCGGTGAGCGCGCCACCCCCCGCATCCCCGCGCCCGCCGGTCACGACGCATCCGCTGACCACACCGGCCAGGCCGTTACCGCAACAACCGGAGCAGCCCCGGGCGAAGAAGCGCACCGGCGTCCTGATCGCCGCCGCCCTGGCCGTTCTCCTGGTGCTGGCCGGCGGCGCGTACGGCATCAACCAGTACCTGAACAGGAACACCGAGACCGGCAACTCGGCCGGCAACGGCGGCGACTCCACCAGCTCCGGCAGCGACGAGACCCAGGCCGACGAGGACCGCCCGAGCCCCGACTGGGCCACGACGGCCGAGGAGTTCGACGAGAAGGCCGGCACCACCATCGCCTACCACTGCCCCAACAAGGGCTGGATCGGCACCGTCTACGGCACCGGCGTCTACACCACCTCGTCCTCCGTCTGCACAGCCGCCGTCCACGACGGCCGCATCACGCTGGAAGACGGCGGCCGCGTGGTCATCAAAATCATCCAGGGCCAGGACTCCTACGAGGCCTCCCTCCAGCACGGCATCAACACCACCGCCTACGGCCCGTGCCCCTGGGCGTTCCAGATCATCAGCTGACACCGGCCGCGGCGACCGGGCCGGCAGCACCCGCCGCGACGTCGGCGCGATCGCCGAGCACCCGCGATCCAGCCCGAGCCGCCCGCCGCACCGCCCTGCACGACACCCACGGCGCAGCCGCGCCCGCGGACGACGACCGAGGCCGCGCCGTAAAGCAGTGCTTCTCCTACCCCGGCGGCCGGACGGGCTACAGGGTCTGGGTGGTGGCGACGGCGAGCAGCTCGCTGGAGTGGCTGCCGAACACGCCCACGGTGGCCGGCCGCGGCGTGAACCCCGGCAGCGCCGTCAGGCCGTCACTGCCGTCCACCAACCGCAGCGCGAACGCCCCCGCCCCGGTCAGCACCAGCGTCACGTCCAGCCCCGCCGCGGATGGCCCGTTGAAGACCACGCCGAACCGATCCTGCGCGCTTATGTACGTGACCGCCTCCCGCCCCTCCACGGTGGCCGACACCACGCGGTGGTCGCCGACCGGGCCGTAGAACGACAGGAACCGGACGTCGCGCTGCGAGGCGATGCGCAGGTGCAGGGTGCGCCGGTCACCCGCCGTCTCGTCGGACAGGACCGTGGCCTTCGGCGCGGCGAGGTCGGCCGACTGAGCCGGCCCGACGGACAGCTCGCCTTCGGGCAGCACCGGGAACTGCCGGTTGAGCCGCTGGTGGCCGTGGACGTAACGGCTGGTCCACTCCCCCGGCGACCGCTCCAGCGACACCCACTCCGCGGTGCCGGTGTCCTTGTCCAGCGCGTACATGAGGTGGGTCGGCTCCGGATGCCCCACATCCCAGCTGTCCACGACCATGCCGGTCATCGTGCAGATGACCGCGAGCACCAGCGCACCGAGCGCCGGGGCCGCGCCCAGACGGCGGTGCCGGGGTGCGGTCGGCGCGCGGAACAGCGGCTCCAGCACCGGCAGCCCGGCCAGCCCCAGCAGCATCGCGAGCATGGCCGCCGCCGCGCCCGTGGCCAGGCCCAGCGCCGGGAAGAACAGCGCGACGGTGGGCGCCAGGATGAGCGTGGACACCGCGGCCCCGGCGGTGAGGACGCCCACCTTGACGAGCGCGGGACGGGCGTACAGGGCGCCGATCCCGGCCAGCGCCCCGAACAGCGCGGGCAGTCCGACCAGATACGAGCCACCGGGAATGGCCGCCGCGAACAGGATGCCGAGGAGGGCGAGCAGGGTCAGAGCGCCCGTCGCGAGCGGGACGGGCCCGACCCTGCGCCTGCTGGACGAGTACCAACACAGCAAAACGGCGGCCGACAACGCCACGACGCCGAAGCGGAGCCAGGTCGGCCGGGCCGGGTCGAGCAGTTCGCCGTAGCCGGGCCTGATCGCGACGAGCAGGGCCCAGAGCAGCTGGGCGGCCACCGCGGCACCGACAAGCGGTACCAACGCCAGACCGAGACCCGAAAGCGTCCGGGGCACCGAGGTCAGGCCCCGGCGCCGGGCCAGGAAGACCAGGACGGCCACCGCCAGCAGGGCCAGGATCGCCAGGGGCCAGGTGAGCGCGGCCGGGTATCGCACCAGCAGACCCGCGAACGGGAAGTACACCGCGTCGCCCGCGGCCGGCTTCATCAGCGGCGGAAGGTCGGCCCGGCCGAACTCCCGGGTCAGCGCGAGGGCCTCGTCGCCGTGGTGCTGGAGGCTGGCCCGGTCCATCGTCGACGGGCGGTCCATGGGGCTGTGATACACCGACGATCCGTCGATGTACGCGGTGTTGAGCCCGGTGAACCGGGTCTGGGCCAGGACGGGGGTGAAGTCGGTGTCGTTCGAGAGCAGCCGGTACACCTCGACGGCCAGGCTGGTGCCGACCGGGCGCGGGGTGCGGGCGTAGACGTCGATCAGGTCGGCGTTGCCGGCCGAGGTCTGGAACATCACGGCGGGGCCGCTGCTGCCGCGGGCCTCGAAGTTGAGCACGACCGACGGTTTCTGGCCGAGCGGGTGGCGGCTCACGAACGCCTCGGCGCCGCACAGGCACGCCTCTTCGGCGTCGGTGAAGACGAAGACGACGTCGTTGCGCGGCTTGGCGGCGCCGCCCTGAGTGAGGGCCCGCGCGACCTCCAGGAGGGTGCTGGAGCCGGCGCCGTCGTCGTTGGCGCCGTAGCTGACCTGCACCGAGTCGTAGTGGGCCATGAGCGCGACCTGGCCGGTGGAGGCGGTGCCGGGCAGGACCGCGACGACATTGCGCACGTGGGCCATGCTGCCGCTGCCGAACTTGCCGGCGTTGACGCCGACGGTGTCCTGCACCTCGGGCCGTAGTCCGTAGCCGGTCAGGGTGGCGACAATGTACTCCCGCACCCGGTCGGCGGCGGGGCTGCCCGTAACGTGGACCTCCTGGCCGATGCGCTGCACGTGCTCGAACGCGCGGGCGGCGGAGAACTCGCCGGCGGCGATCGTGGCCGGGCGCGGCGACGGGGGCTGCACGTCGGCGATCCCGAGGAACGCCATCAACGCGAGCACCACCAGCACCACTGCCGCCACCAGCGGCCGCCGCGGCGGACTGGTGAACGTGCGATCGACTTCGGCCACGGCCACATTCTGCACCGGGGGTACGACACTTTTTGAGCGGCTGGTCAGGCGCCCGTCTGTCCCCCGTTCGGAGTGCAGTGGTTCATGAACGGGTGCCGGTCGGTTGTTGGCGGCCGGATCGGCCCGCGGACTGCCTAACGTCATCGTCCATGAACAACGAACTCACCCCTGCCGCCGCCGTCGAGTTCGACGCCGGCTACCTGGCCACCGCCGAGCTCGACGCCCGCTTCTACCTCGACCACGTCATGGCCATGGTCGGCGTCGACGGGCTCGTCGAGGCCCTCGCCCAGCCGTTCCTGCTGGCCAAGATCGACCAGCATGCCGCCGCCGTGCGGGAGAGCCTGGTCGCCGCGGGCAAGCCGCTCGGCCCGTTGTCGCTGGCCGGCTACGCGCGCTCGGTGATTGCGGTCCACCAGCGCCACGGCCGCCCGCTCCCCACCCCGGACAGCGTCAACTGGGCGGAGGCCGACTGGACGGTCCTGCGCCTGGTCGCCGTGTGCCATCTGGCCGACGACGCCGACGCTTTTTAAGCCCATTCCGCATTGGTACCGCCACGAGCCCGCGAGCGCCGTCAGCGTCGACGGCCCTGAGACTCGTTCCACCGGAAGTGCACGAACAGCCGTCCGAAGTTGTCCGAATCCTTCTCCACCCGGTGATAGAGCGCCTTGATCTCCCGCTGGTCGAGGAATCGCAGCACCCGCTTCTTCAACGCCCCCGACCCCTTCCCCGGGATGATCTCGACGAGGGTGGCCCGCTTGGCCACCGCCTCGTCGATGATCCCGCGCAGTGCGCGCTCGATGTCGCCGCTGCGGTTGAAGATGTCGTGGAGGTCGAGTTTGAGCTTCACGCCCCCACAGTAGCCGCGACCGGGCCCAGGGTCGGATGTCCCGCCGCCTTCCAGGCGCGGAAGCCGCCGTCGAGATCCGTGGCCCGATGCAGCCCCAGGTCCTGCAGGGCGGCGGCGGCCAGCGACGACGTGTACCCCTCGGAGCAGAACACCACCACCGGCAGGTCGTAGCGGCCGGCGATATCCAGTCGGGCGTCGCTGCGCGGGTCGAACCGCCACTCCAGCACGTTGCGCTCCACGATCAGCGCGCCCGGGATCTCGCCCTCCAGCGCACGCTGCGCGGCCGGGCGGATGTCCACCAGGATCGCACCCTCGGCGAAGGCGAGCCGGGCCTGATCCGCGTCGAGCCGCTCGAGCCGGGCCCGCGCCTCGGCCAGGATCTCGTCGATGCCCCGTCCGGGCGCGACAGCCGCGGTCACCAGTCCGCCCCCGCCTTCGTGATCGACTCGACCGACAGCCGGCCGTCGTGCAGCCGATACCGCGTCATCGCCGTCAGCGCCGGCCCGTACACGTGCACGGTGACGGCCGGGCGGGTGCCCGCGTTCACGATCCGGTGCACGAAGTGCGCGCCGAAGCGGTGGCCCTGCCCCTCGCGGTACACCCTGCTCACCAGCTCACCCCCGCTCACCGTCTGCTCGACGAGCTCGCCGGAGACGACGGTGAACGCACCGGCCGAGCCGCCGTGGTCGTGCAGGTCGGTGCCCTGCCCCGGCAGCCAGGTCAGCAGCCATACCTCGTGGTCGGGGGCGGCGGCCAGCCGGCCGTACCAGCGCCGGGCCGGATCGAAGCGCGGGGCGAATGGCCACTCGTCGGGCTCCGCGGCGTAGTCGCGGGCGAGCGCGAGCAGGTCGGTCGGGCGGGCGACCGTGTTCACGAGAGACATGAAGTTCTCCAGTATTCAGGCGTATTAGATAGGAATTAAAGCAGACGGCGCCGCCGTGCGGCCGTAGCCACGGCCACTCGATCACACGTGTCTTCCGCGAGCCTGAAGCTCGAGCGGGAGCGCGGCCCTAGCGGGGACAGCGCGCGGCGGCGTGCCGAACGAGGTCAACGACCAGTCGTCGGGTCAACAGCGCCATGCATCCGACTGTGCCCGCCGTCCCCGGCAGCGTCAACTTTCGCCCATCATCCGGGAATCGCTAACGCCCCGTTAACACGCCGCCCGGAAGACTCGGCCTGACAGCACGTGACAGGCCGATGTGCGCGGTTTGACAGCGACCCGGTGCAGGATGCAGGCGATAGAAGAGGCGAGTCCGCATGGATCATTCACGAGGGGTAAAGCCATGAGCTTCGCTTTCCAGGCCACCGGCCTGGTCAAGCGCTTCGGCAAGACCACCGCACTGGCCGGGGTGGACCTGGCCGCGGAGTCCGGGACGGTGCTGGGCGTCCTGGGCCCGAACGGCGCCGGCAAGACCACCGCGGTGCGCATTCTGGCCACGCTGCTGCGCCCGGACGAGGGCCGGGCCGTCGTCGGCGGCTACGACGTGCTGCGCAACCCGGCCCAGGTGCGCCGGATCAGCGGCCTGACCGGCCAGTTCGCCTCGGTCGACGAGGACCTGACCGGCACCGAGAACATCGTCATGATCGGCCAGCTGCTCGACCTGCGGGCGAAGGAGGCCAAGGCGCGGGCCAAGGCGCTGCTGGCCGAGTTCGACCTCACCGAGGCGGCCGACCGCCCGGCCAAGACCTACTCCGGCGGCATGCGGCGCCGCCTCGACCTGGCCGCGAGCCTGGTCGGCCGCCCGGCGATCGTCTACCTGGACGAGCCCACGACGGGCCTCGACCCGGCCAAGCGCGAGGACGTCTGGAACATGGTCCGGGCCCAGGTCCGCGAGGGGACGACAGTCCTGCTGACCACGCAGTACCTCGAAGAGGCCGACGCCCTCGCCGACGAGATCTCCGTCATCAACCACGGCAAGGTCATCGCCCACGGCACCCCGGCCGACCTCAAGCACATCGTCGGCGGCCAGACGATCAGCGTGCGCCCGACCGACCCGGCGCACCTGGACACGGTCGCGACCATCCTGGCCACCGTCTCCGGCAACCAGCCCGAGTCCCACGGCCGCGGGGTGCTGTCCGTGCCGGTCACCGACGACAGCGCCATGACCGCCGTGGTGCGCCGCCTGGACGAGGCGGGCATCGGCGTCATCGAGCTCTCGCTGCACCTGCCCAGCCTGGACGAGGTCTTCTTCACACTCACCCGCGAGCGCCAGGACCAGGAGGTGGCGGCATGACGACCACGACGACCCAACCGAGCACCGGCGAGGACGCCCAGTTCATCGCGGCCGTCCCGCCCCGCCCCTTCGGCCTGGTCCGGCACAGCCTGGTCATGGCCCGCCGGAGCCTGATCAAGACCATGCGCACACCCGAGCAGCTCCTGGACGTCACGCTCCAGCCGATCATCTTCATCGTGCTGTTCGTGTACCTCCTGGGCGGCGCGATCGCCGGTGACCGCCACGCGTACATGCAGTTCCTGCTGCCCGCCCTCATGGTGCAGAACGTCCTCTTCGCCTCCGCACCGACCGGCGTCAGCCTCAACACCGACATCAAGAACGGCGTCTTCGACCGGTTCCGCAGCCTCCCGATCAGCCGCTCGGCCCCCCTCATCGGCGGCGTCCTGGGCGACATGATCCGCTTCGTGGTCTCGATCGCCGTGATGATCGGCGTCGGCTACGCCCTGGGCTTCCGCGTGGAGACCTCGTTCCTGGAGGTCGTGGCCGCCTGCCTCTTGGTCATGTTCATGGCCTTCTGCTTCAGCTGGATGTTCGTCCTGCTGGGCATGATCGTCCGCGAGCCGGGCGCGGTCCAGGGCCTGGGCTTCGTCATCATGTTCCCCCTGACCTTCGGCACCAACGTCCTGGTGCCGACCAACACCTTGCCCGGCTGGCTCCAGGCATGGGTCAAGGTCAACCCCGTAGCCGACGCGATGGAGGCCGCCAGAGCCCTGATGGTCGGCCAGGGCGAGGTAGGCACCCCGGTCCTCAAAACGTTCCTCTGGTCCCTAGCCATCCTGGCCGTCTTCGCCCCCTTGGCCGTCCGCGCCTACCGCCGCAAAGCCTGACCCAACCCCCACCCAAGCACCCACCGCATCACCAACCCGATCACCACGTACACACCACCCAAGCAATCCCACCAACACCATCACCAAGGGCAGCCCGATTTCAAGCCGCGCTGCCCTGAACCAGCCGGCCGCAGCGTCGCCGCTACAACAACCCAAGCGGCAACGCTGCGGCCCGGCACACCCGGGGCGCAGCGTCGCCGCTACAACAACCCAAGCGGCAACGCTGCGGCCCGGCACACCCGGGGCCCATCACACCCCAGCAACCAAAGCTCCACCAGCACACTGCGACCCGATACACCTGCGGCCGGCCCACCCCAATACCCAGCGGTAAACGCTTCAACGCGAGCTTGCCCAGCCCCGGGCGGCACAACACCATGGCCAGGCGCGGGCCCAGCAGGATCAGCGTCACCGCCTCGCCCTCGCGGCCTTCAGATGGCGGAGTGACATGGGGGGCCGTCACGAGCGGCCGGCTACCGCTCGCCCCAAGGCGTGCGGCTCGCTGTCGCGTCGGCGAGCGCGGAGATCCCGACGGTGGAGGCCCTGAGCGTCCGCTGGCCCTGGTCGCACGGTCGCCGTGGACGTCCATCTACCCAACGCCAACCATGACCACGTCGAGATGCTGGCCCACAGCTCGGACTACGACCCAGCAAACCGGCGCCGAGCGCGACCGCCAATTGCATCGCCGCGCCGGGACGAAGGCCACGCATGAACCCGCCGAAGGCACTCCGGCCAGCCACACGAGAGCCGGACCCACAGACCCAGCCACGTAAAGCGCGTCTCCAACCTCGGCCTTAGAAATCGGCGGCGGACTACGCGCGCCGGCCGCCCACGACGAGGGACCGTTCTCGTCGGCTGCGGCATGGTCGGACCACGATCCCGGTCGCGCGAAGCGCGTTTACGACCACGGTCGCGCGAAGCGCGTTTACGACCGCGGTCGCGCGAAGCGCGTTTACGACCACGGTCCCGCGCACGCGCATCGACGACGGGCGCCGATCGCTCCGTCGGGGACGCCGCGGTCGGAGCGACGGCTACGCCGCGGTCGGAGCCACGGCCTTGGTCAGAGCCTGGGCCTTGGTCGGAGCCGACGCCTCACCCGGACCCGCCGCCTCGGTCGCGTTGAGCGTGCTTCCGACCTCGGCCTTCCGCATCCGCGCCGATCAGTGCTGCCGCTCGTCCACGCTGAGAGACGCCGTGTTCGCCTGCGGCTAGCCGGGGACTCGCGGCGGGATGGGCGGCGCGTTGCGGGATGGGCGGACTCCAGGGTTGGGCTCACGGGTGGGGTTGACTAGGGCTAGGGCTTCCTCGCGGGAGAGGGCCAGGCCGCGGGCTGTTGCGGCTTTGAAAGGGCTGGGGCCCAGGGCGGTGCGCAAGGCTTCGCGGCGGGTGGTCCAGTCGGTGTTGGAGGCGTCGCGGGTGCCGGCCAGCAGTTGGGCGGCGGCCAGGATCTCGGCGGCTTGGGTCAGGTTGCCCGTGGCTGCGGCCAGGCCGGATACGGCTACCGCTACCTTGCCTACGACAGGCATGTCGCGGGCGCTCAAGGCCAGGGCCATGGCCTCTTGAAGGCGGGTTCGGGCCTGGGCGAGGTCGTTGCGGGCCAGGTCTATCTCGGCTCGGGCGGTGACGACTATCGCTCTGTACTGCGGGGCTACCAGCGGGGCCTCCTGCAGCAGCCGCCACGACTCCTGGTAGAGGCGCTCGGCCTCGGGCAGGTCGCCGTCGGCTCGGGCCAGGTGGCCCAGCTCGAGCATGGCGTGGGAGACGTCTCGGCCGGTCTGGGTGACGTCCTCGACGAATGCGCGGAGCATCGCGCGGGCGGCGTGTGGGCCCTCGGTGTGGCGGCGTAGGGCGGCTCGGCTGACCAGGAGGTAGGCCTCGCTGGAGCGGATGCCGAGGTCGTGGTGGAGCGCGATCGACTCTTCGAAGGAGGCTACGGCGGCGGGGAAGTCGCCGCGGCGGGCCTGGGCGTCGGCCAGGGAGGCCAGGGTCATGGCCAGGCCCCAGCGTTCGCCGATGGCGCGGAACGCTTCGACGGCGGCGGTGAGCTCGCGGTGCATGCCGTCGATGTCGCCGTCGTTCTCGCGCAGGTGGCCCAGGACCGAGTGCAGCATCCCGCGCGTCCACGGGTCGACGCGGCCGGCCAGGCGGGCTCGGACCAGCTCGGTGCCGCGCTCGGTGTCGTCGCGGAACAGGGAGACGACCGGCTCGACGAGCTCGACGAACGGGTGGCCGCCCGGTGGTGCGGCGGCGGCCTGGGCGATCAGGTCGTCGAGCCGGGCGGGGTCGAACTGGAAGTCGCCCGCGAACCCGCTGTTGACCAGGTGCATGGAGCTCACCACGACCCGCAGGTCGGGCGGGACCGCGGCCGGGTGGCGCTCGCCGGCGGCCAGGATCCGGCCCAGCCACAGGGCCGACTCGGCGTGGTTGTCGGCGAATGTCCAGAACCAGCCGCTGGCCGCCCCGAGCCGGAACGCGCGCTCGACGTCGCCGCTGTCGCAGAGGTAGCCGACCGCGGCGTGCACGTTGTCCTGGTCGGGGCGCACCCGGGCCAGCCACTCCAGCTGGGTTTCGGTGCGCAGATGGGGTTCGGCCTCCTCCATGAGGGCCAGGAAGTAGGCCGCGTGGGCCGACCGCACGTCTCCGGCCGCGCCCCGCCGCCCGAGCTCCGCCAGCGCGAACTCCCGGATCGTCTCCAGCATCCGGAACCGCACCGGGCCGACGGGGCCGGGCCCGACCGGGAGCAGCGGCCGGCCGGCAGACGTGCGAAGCGCCCCGGCATCGACGGCACCGGGCGCGGCCGGCTGCGGCGAACGGCCGGCCGGTGAGTGGTGCGCCTCGACGGCGCCGGGGGCGGCCGGCTGCGGCGAACGGCCGGTCGGCCGGTGGTGCGTCTCGTCGGCGCCGGGCGCGCCGGGTGCTATCTGGAGCAGCGAGCGGTCGACAAGGGTGTGGAGGAGCTCCTCCACGGCTGACTCGGGTGCGTGGGCGATGGCCGCGGCGGCGGCTGCGTCGAAGGTGCCCGGGAACACCGCGAGGGACTCGGCCAGGGCGCGCTCGTCGTCGCTGAGGAGGTCCCAGCTCCAGGCGACCACCGCGTGCAGGGTCTGGTGCCGGGGCAGCGCGGTGCGGTTGCCGCCGGTGAGGAGGCGGAAGCGGTCGCCGAGGCGGGCCGCGAGCTGCTCCGGGGTGAAGGAGCGCAGCCGGGCCGCGGCCAGCTCGATGGCCAGCGGCAGGCCGTCGAGCCGGCGGCAGATCTCGGCCACCGCGGCCACGTTGGCGGCCGTCACCGTCCATCCGGGCCGCACCGCCGCGGCCCGGTCGCGCAGCAGCCGCACCGACGGTGCCCGCAGTGCGGTGTCGAGCGCGGGCTGCGGCGGCGGCAACGGCAGCGGGCCGACCGGGAACAGGGTCTCGCCGAGGATGCCGAGCGGCTCGCGGCTGGTGGCGAGGATGCGCAGTTTCGGGCAGCGGCCGAGCAGCTCCTCGCTCAGGCCGGCGGCGGCGCCTATCACGTGCTCGCAGTTGTCCAGGACCAGGAGTACTTCGAGCGGCGCCAGCGACTCCGCGAGCTGCTCGGTCGGCTCGGCCCGGCGCGGGCGGCGGCCGGAATCGGAGGGGATCAGGCCGCCGGCGCTCAGCGCCCGCAGTATCACCGCCGGCACTTCTTCGGCCTCCGTGACCGGCGCCAGCTCCACCAGCCAGGCGCCGTCCGGCAGCGGCCGGGCCAGGCCCGCGGCGACCGTCGCGGCCAGCCGGGTCTTGCCCGCGCCGCCCGGCCCGACAAGCGTGACCAGGCGGCGGTCGGCGACCTGGGCGGCCAGCCGCTCCACGTCGTCCTCGCGCCCGACGAAGCTGGTCAGCGCGGCCCGCAGGTTGCCGCCGCGCGCCGGGTGCGCCTCGGCCCGGAGCACGGCCACGTGGGCGTCGCGCAGCTCGGGTGACGGGTCGGCGCCGAGCTGGTCGGCCAGGCGGGCCCGGGCGGACTCGAACGCGGCGAGGGCCTCGGCCCGGCGGCCGTCGGCGTGCAGGGCGCGGATCAGCAGGGCGGCGAGGCGCTCGCGCAGCGGGTGGGCGGCGATCAGCTCCTGGAGCTCGGCGATGGCGCCCGCGCGGGTGTCGGGGTCGTCGACCGTCGCCTCGATGAGGTCCTCGGCCGCGGTGAGGCGCAGCTCCGCCCAGCGGGCCCCGAGCGCGTCGGCCTCGTCGCCGCCGAGGTCGGGCAGGGCCGGGCCGCGCCACAGATCCAGCGCTGCGCGCAGGAGGCGGGCGGCCGACCCGCGGTCGTCGGCCCGCAGTGCGCGGCGCCCGTCCGCGGCCAGGCGCTCGAACCGGATGGCGTCGACGGCTGCCGGATCGACCTTCAGCGAGTACCCCCCGAATCCGGATTCTAGAAAACCGGCAACGCCGAGGGCTTTGCGCAGCCGGGAGACGACCGACTGCACCGCGTTGGCTGGATCGGCCGGGACCGGGCCGTCCGGCCACAGCGCCGCGACGAGCTGATCGACGCTCACGAACCGCCCCGGCTCCACCGCCAGCCGGGCCAGCAGTGTGCGCAGCCGGGCGCCGCCGACCTCGACCGGTCGGCCGCCGATCTCCACCGCGAGCGGTCCGAGCACCCCGACCTGCATGTCCCCACTCTGCCATCGGGGTGCGACAAAAAACCGCCCCGCCGACCGGTGACCGGTGGCGGGGCGGCTCGGATCGGGTCATCAGTAGATGCTGACCCCGTACGCGCTGAGGGGCTCGGTGACCGGCTGGAAGTAGGTCACGCCGCCGCTGCTGCAGTTGCCGCTGCCGCCCGACGTGAGGCCGATCGCCTTGGTGCCGTCGAACAGGGAGCCGCCGCTGTCGCCCGGCTCGGCGCAGACCGTGGTGCGGATGAGGCCGGAGACCGAGCCCTGCGAGTACGTGACAGTCGCGTTGAGCTGCGTCACGGAGCCGCTGCGCACGCCCGTGGTGCTGCCGCTGCGGCGGACCGCCTCGCCGACGAACGCGTTCGCGGCGGTGGTGATCTCCTGGTAGGAGCTGCCGCCGAGGGAGACGTTGCCGGCGTGGGTGACGCCCGCTGCGTACTTGACGATGCCGTAGTCGTTGCCCGGGAAGCTGGTGCCGGCGCGGGTGCCGAGGACGGAGCCGCTGCTGGTGGTCCAGGTCGCGCCGATGTTGGTGCAGTGCCCGGCGGTCAGGAAGTAGTAGGTGCTGCCGCTCACCACGTTGAAGCCGAGCGAGCAGCGCGAACCGCCGGCGTAGATGGCCTGGCCGCCCGAGATCGTCAGGGTCAGCGGGGCGCCGAGGCGCTCGATGCGCGCGCCGCTGCCGAGGCTCGCCACCAGCGACTCGATGGTCTTGACCTGGTCGGCCGAGACGGTCGGGTCGATCGAGTACACGACCTGGTTGGAGACCGGGTCGACGGCGTATGCGGTGCCGGGGATCGACGCCTTGGCCGCCAGCGTCGAGGTGATCCGCGCCAGCTCGGCCCCGCTGTGCTCGACCTTGCGCGCCACCAGGCCACTGGCCTCGACGGTCGCCGCGGTGGACGCGTCGGTGACGTTGACGACCATCTTGCCGGTGGCCGTGTCGTAGTATGCGCCGGCCGCCCGGGTGCCGAGCTGCGCGACGAGTGCGTCGGACGTCTTCGCGGCGAGCGCCGTCGCGTCCGGGGCCGCGAGAGCCGAGGACGGCGTTACCACGGCACCGGCGGCCAGACCGGCGACGATCGCCGCGATCAGCCGGGATGAGGACTTGGTGGGTCCCACGTGAGCCTCCCAATATCGGAGCCGATAAATATCGGCCGCGACCGATGCTTCCATCGGAAAGGAATCTCACACAAGATTCACCGGCAATTTGCCTCATAGCACTCGAGTCATACCGTTGCGCCGACGACCCCCTCGAGCAGAAACGCACTGACCGGCCAGTAGTCCTGCGGCTGCACGTTGTCATCGATCGGCACCGCCACCGAGACGCGCCCCTCGGCCTCACCGATGAACAGCGCCGGGTCGTTGCTGTCGGCGAACGAGACCACGTCGAGCCCGGCCGCCGCGGCCGCACCGGCGAAGCCGTGGTCGGCGACGACGAGGTCCGGCATCGCCTCGCCGTCCTGCTCGAGCTCAGCCAGCATCGCCCGCATGCCGTCCGGCGAGTGGGTGTGCCAGAGCGCGATGACGCCCTGCGCGCCCACCGCAACGCCGCCGATGTACCGCACCGCCAGCGGGAACTCGCGCCCGTCATACTTGCCCGGCCGCGCGAACGGCGTGCCCGCGGCCGGCTGGAGCAGCGTGCAGCCGGCCGCCTTCAGCGCCGCCGCCACCGCCATGTGCACCTCGATGATCCCGGCCGGGTGCCCGCTCGCCACGATCACCCGCTCCTTGCGCTGCGCGGCCAGGCGCAGGCGGTCCCGCATGCGCTCCAGCGCCCGGATCGTCTTGTGCGGGTCGATGACGTCGGTCCCGGTGGCCCGCCCGGGATCGGGGTCGATGCCGACGCGCTCCGCCATGACGGCCAGCACCTCGGCGTGCGTCCACGTCTTGAGCGGGGGCAGGCCGAAGAGGTACCCGTCGCGGCCCTCGGCGAAGGAGGCCGCGTTGCTGTAGTTGGAGTCGCGGGTGGTCTCGACATCGCCGGCGAGCAGGGATTCACGAAGGTGATTCACAAGCGGGTGCATGGCCCCAATGGTAGGGACCGGTCGTTACACCGCCGAGCGATCCGGCTTAAGGTCACATCATGGCCGAGATCTACCTCGAGGTGGGCAAGAAGAAGGTCTTTGCCGGGAGCGTCGAGTGGCCCGGCTGGGGACGGTTCGGCAAGAGCGAGGAGGCCGCGATCGAGGCGCTCACCGCCTACGGCCCGCGGTACGCCCCGATCGCCACCGCCGCCGGCTTCAAGTTTCCGGCCACGCCGCGCCTGAGCGTGGCCGAGCGCGTGCCCGGCAGCGCGACCACCGAGTTCGGCGCGCCCGACGGCCGGCCCCAGTCGGACGCGCAGCCGGTCACCGCGGCCGTGGCGGCTCGTCACACCAAGTTACTGCAGGCGGCGTGGGCGGCGTTCGACGCGTACGCCGGGACCGCCCCCGAGGAGCTGCGCAAGGGCCCGCGCGGGGGCGGCCGGGACCGGGACAAGATGATCGGTCACGTTCTGGAGTCGGAGGCCGCCTACCTGCGCAAGATCGGCGTCAAGCGGCGGCCGCCGGCCCTCGGCGACGGGGCGGCGATCGACGAGCTGCGGGCCGCGGCGATCGAGACGCTGGGCCGGCCGAGCGACGGCGGTCCGCTTACCGAGAACGGCTGGACGGCCCGCTACGCCGCCCGCCGCTTCGTCTGGCACGTCCTCGATCACCTCTGGGAGATGCAGGACCGCTCAGACGTGGAAGCTGCGCAGTAACTCGGCCTCCGCGTCGACAGCGCGGCGGACCCGAGCCGGCAGCGTCTCGAAGGACTCCCATTGAAGACCTTCGCGTTTGTACTGCCACGTGCCGGCGACCTGGCCGTCGACGAGGAACGTCCCGATCGACTGGGGCATTCGCACGTGAAAGACGCGGCTACGGTACTGCTCCGGCAGGATCAAGGTCCGGCGGGCGTGCACGAGCAGTGTGGCGTCGTAGGTCGGCAGGAACCGCACCGGCGCCGGCGTCTCGGGGTCGGGGCGCGGCGCATCCGGAAGATCGACGAGCTCCCGGCCCCGGGTGTCACGGAACGTCACGAGCTCCAGGCCGGCTAGCGCCTGCTGCACCACGGCGACAGGCAGGCCGGCCCAGTCCGCGATGGCTGAGCGGTGCGCGGGGCCGAACGCGGCGAGGTACCGGCGGATCAGGTGCTCACGCGCCTGCCGGACCGCCGTTTGCGGCTCGCCCGGCCCCGCCGTCGCCGGCTCGCGCGGGTCCGGTGCCGGGGGCTCGCCGAGCCAGTCCTCGGCGAGCCCGTACACGTCGGCCCGGCGCCGCTCCCACGTGCCCGCCGGCGGGACGCGGACCAGGTCCAGGTGGAGGTGCAGGCGTCCGCGGATCTCCGGGCCGAGCTCAGTCCGGCGCACCGGGCCGGCGCGCAGCTGCTCGATCGCCTGCTCGAGGTGTTTCGTCAATGCGGGGTCCAGGACCGGACGAAAATCCCGGATCGCGATCGACATGGGCCAGTAGTCGGCGCGGGACACCAGGTGGATGGTGGAGCGCAGCAGTGTCGCCTGGACGACCTCGCGCCGCTCCAGCAGCCTGGTGAGCGTGTCCCGTTCGAAGCCGGCGACGCGGGTCCAGAGGCCGATGTACATCGACGGTGCGTACTGCGCCTGGAGGCCGCCCATGGCTTCCAGTACCTCCGGCACGGGCCGGTCCACTCGCTCGAGCAGCATCTGACGGGCGAGGAGCGCCCGGTTGAGGGCGCGGGCGGAGAGTGCGGGCCTGCCGCTTGCGTCAGTCATGGCGCTTGCATCATGCCGCTTACGCCGGCCGCGCGGCTTGCTCGTGGTGGTTGGGTGAGTTGTGCGCTCGGGTCAGGTGCGCGCTTGGGTCAGCTGCACGCTTGGGTCGGTCGGGCGCTTCGGGTCATGCGGCCTTCTTGAGTTCGGCCAGCACCGAGTCGTAGGTCACGCCGCGCTCCCGGAGCAGCCGCGGACCGGTGCTGCGCTCCTCCTTCAGCACTCCCAGCAGCAGGTGCTGGGTGCCGATATACTTGTCGTGGAGCATGATCGCTACCCGCAGCGACAGCTCGAGCGCCTTCTTGCCGCCGTTGTTCAGCCGGGTCGGCAGCTTGGAGCGGCGGAACAGGAACCCGCCGCGCTCGGCCGGCTCGGCTCGCTCCAGCGCGCCGGGCCCGAAGGTCTGCTCGACGCTCGCCCGCACGGCGTCGATGTCGATGCCGATCGAGCGCAGGGCGGCCGCGTCGTCACCGGCGGCCACGGCCGCGCGGTACTCGTCGTACCGGACGCCCGCACGCTCCAGCAGCGCGCCGTCGGTGCGCAGGATCGCCAGGATCAGGTGCTCGGTGCCGAACTGGGTGTGGCCGAGCTCCTCGGCCTCGGTCTTGGCCACCTGCACCACGGTGCGGGCCGCCTTCGTGAATCGCTCGAACATCCGCCTACTCCTCCCCCGCCGCCGGCACTGCCCGCCCGGCGTGCTTCTTGTGGACCGCCTGCCGCGACACGTCGAGCGCGTCCGCGATCTCCTGCCACGACCAGCCATGCCGGCGGGCGTTGTCAACCTGCAGCGTCTCCAGTGCATCAGCCAGACGCCGCAGCGCCACCGCCGCCCGCAGCCCGATCCGAGGGTCAGCGCTGGCCGCCGCGGTAGCGAGGTCGTTTGCCTCCGTCATACGTCAACCTTAGTTGACACTCCCCGTTCCGTCAACCCAAGTTGACACCTTCCGGAGAATGGGCCGCGGGCTCTACGCTGCGGGTTGTGGAACTTCCCGTGATTGATATCGCCGGGCTGGTGCGGCACGGCGAGGACAGCCGGGCCGCGGCCGAGATTGCCGGCGCCTGCCGGGCCAGCGGATTTTTCTACGTTGCCGGGCATGGTGTCGATGCCGGGTTGATCGCGCGGCTCGACTCGGCCGCCCGGGAGTTCTTCGCGCTGCCGGAAGACGTCAAGGCCGAGATTGCGATGCACCGGGGCGGGCGGGCCTGGCGGGGATTCTTTCCGGTCGGCGGGGAACTGACCTCCGGAGTGCCGGACCGCAAGGAAGGGCTCTATTTCGGCACGGAGCTCGGGCCCGACAGCCCGCAGGTGCGGGCGCGGCTGCCGTTGCACGGGGCCAATCTCTTCCCGCGGCAGGTGCCCGGGCTCCGGGAGGCGGTGCTCGAGTACATCGAGGTGCTCACCCGGACCGCACAGGCGGTGCTGCGGGGAGTTGCCGGGAGTCTCGGGCTCGACGCGAACTACTTTGCGGACGGGTACACCCGAAATCCGACTGTGCTCTTCCGGATTTTTCACTATCCACCGAGTCCGCCCCAGGCCACCGACTGGGGCGTGGGTGAGCACACCGACTACGGGCTGCTGACGCTGCTGCTGCAGGACGACAACGGCGGACTGCAGGTCAAGCAGGACGGCGGGTGGGTCGACGCGCCGCCCATCGACGGAACGTTCGTGTGCAACATCGGGGACATGCTCGATCGGCTCACCGGCGGGTGGTATCGCTCCACACCCCACCGGGTGCGCAACACGAGCGGCAACGAGCGGCTCTCGTTTCCGTTCTTCTTCGACCCGGACTTCGCGGCCGAGGTGCCGCCACTGCCCGGACGGGCGGAGCGGGCGCAGAGCGGGCCGGCGCAGCGGTGGGACGGGCAGGATCTGCGGGCATTCACCGGCACGTACGGGGATTATCTCGTGGCAAAGGTGGGCAAGGTGTTCCCTGAGCTGATCGCGGACGTCAACGAGGACGCCTGAGCACCGTTACCCCCGCAGGGTGTGGCCGGTTAAGCCCGGTGAGCGGGCCATGCGCGCATGGCACGTTCACGGGATCAAACCTGTTCGCGGTGTTCGTAGCGTATGAGTCACAGGGCACCGCGCAACGGAGGCGATGACGATGACCACCCCCACCCCGACTACGACCCGCAAACTGACCCGTCTCGACAGCGAGCAGGGCATGCTGGTTTTCCTGGCGGCCTTCGTGAGCCTGATCGTGATCGCGGTGATCGCCGTCGGCGGCTGAACCAGGCCGCCGGCGGTGATCGCCGGTCAGCCTCGTAAGGAGTCGACGAGCGCGTGCTGCAACTCGAAGAAGCTCCGACCGAGGAGACCAGCTCCTTCCAGCGAATGAAGCGGCGGCGCAGCGATCCGCGCTGGGCGCGGTCGCTGATGGTGATCGGCGCGATCATGATGATGCTGGCCGGGAGCACGTACGTCGCCAAGGATCTGTTCGTCGGTTACCTCACCGGCAACGTTCAGCAGGACGATCTCATCGTCCCCGCGGCCGAGCAGCAGGGCCGCCACGTCACCATCAGCGGTGCCAAGACCCTCTTGCTGGTCGGCACCGACACCCGGCCCGACCAGAGCCCCACCGAGGCGGTCCGGTCCGACTCGATCATCATCGTGCACATCCCGGCCGACCATCACTCGGCGTATCTGATCTCGATCCCCCGCGACACGTGGGTGCGGATCCCGCCGTTCAGTAACGGAGAGTCGCGGTACTTCGGCGGTCACGACAAGATCAATGCGGCGTTCGCGGTCGGCGGGCTGAAGCTCACCGGGCGTGAGCAGCGGCGGTACGGGATGACGCTGCTCGCCGACACGCTCAAGGAGAACTGGGGCCTGAGCTTCGACGCGGCGGCGATCGTCGACTTCGCCGGGTTCACGAAGGTCGTCGAGGTGCTGGGCGGGGTCGACATGTACGTCGATCAGGAGACGCGGTCGGTGCACATCGGGCACAACGCCAAGGGCGAGACAAAGGTCCCCTACATCCAGCGGTTCAACGCCTCCGGCGGCACCGATCTGATCCCGATCGCCGGCGTCACCCCGCAGACGTACCACGTCGGCTTCCAGCATCTCGAGCCCTGGCAGGCCCTCGACTACGTGCGCCAGCGCGACACGCTGCCCAACAGCGACTACGACAGGCAGCGCCACCAGCAGCAGTTCATCAAGGCGCTGTTCCGCGGGATCGCGAGCCGGGACGTGCTCACCGATCCGTCGAAGTTGAAGAAAATCCTCGACGTCGTCGGACAGTCGATGACAATCGACTCCGGCGGCATCGCGCTGCAAGACTGGATCTTCGCGATGAAGGGCATCGGCGGCGACAACCTGCTGACCGTCAAGACCAACCACGGCACGTTCCACGAGTCGGCGGAGCAGCCGGGGGCCGAGGCGCTCGACGAGAGCAGCCTGGAGCTGCTGGAGGCGGTGAAGAGCGACACGGTGGAGTCGTTCGTGACCGCCCACACGGATCTGGTCAGCGGATCCTAGGAAGAGCCGGCAGCACACCCGGGCCGCGGTGACGAGCCGGCCCCGGCGGGCCGGCCCTGGTCCTGCGCCCGCAGATGCTCGAGCACCGTCTCGGTCACGTCGCCCAGCACCCGGATCTGCTCCTCGGTCAGCAGGTCGATGAAGTGCGCGCGCACCGCGGCCACGTGCCCGGGCGCCGCCGCCTCCAGCGTCGCCATCCCCTCGTCGGTCAGCACGATGAACGCGCCCCGCCCGTCGGAGTCGCACTCCTTGCGGGAAACCAGGCCCCGCTGCTGCATGCGGGTCACGTGGTGCGAGAGCCGGCTCTTCGACCACAGCATCCGATCGGCCATCTCACTGAGCCGGATCTGCCGCTCGGGAGCGTCGGACAGGCTGGTCAGGACGTCGTAGTCGGGCTCCGACAGCCCCTGGTTGCCGGCCAGCTCGCGAGAGATCTGCAGATCGAGAAGGGCCTTCATCCGCCGGTACCCGATCCACGCACGAAATTCCCGCTCGGAGAGCCATCGAGGTCGTGCCGCAGTGTCAGCCACGTCTCAAGGGTAGTCGTTGACGTGTCACCAATCCAGTGTCACGATGATGACATGTCAACCACTGAGCAGTCCCACGAGGCGCAGCGCCCGCGCCTCGAGGTCATCGTGGCCAGCACCCGGCCGGGTCGGGTCGGCGGGCTCATCGCCGACTGGTTCGTCGCCGAGGCCCGGGCGCACACCGGCTTCGACGTGCACGTCAGCGACCTGGCGGAGATCAACCTGCCGTTGCTCGACGAGCCGCACCACCCCGCGCTGCGCAACTACACCAAGCCGCACACCCGGGAGTGGAGCGCCACGATCGACGCCGCCGACGCCGTGGTGTTCGTGACGCCGGAGTACAACCACAGCTTCACCGCACCGCTCAAGAACGCCATCGACTTCCTGGTGCACGAGTGGCGCGACAAGCCGGCCGCGTTCGTCAGCTACGGCGGCCAGTCGTCGGGTCTGCGCGCCGTCACCGCGCTGCGGCCGGTGGTGAGCATGCTCGGCATGATGGCGATCAACGCCCAGGTCGCGATCCCCACCCGCCAGCACGTCACCGCGGAGCGCACGTTCCACAGCGACCCGGCCCTCGACGCGGCGGCCAAGGCCGTCCTGGACGAGCTGGCCCGCCTGTCGCCCGCCTTCAAGGCCCTCCGCGCCGCCAAGTAGCTGCACAATCCCCCGAAACCGCATCAACGCTCATTCAAAGCGCGCGAATACTCCGTCGGGCGAAAAATTCGATATGTCGAGGCGCGCCAGCGCCCGACATATCGGGGCCCGGGGCGCACACCGAGCGCGGGCCGAAGTGTCGTAAGCGGCTGAGGGGCACGACGCCCGGCGAGCGGTTGCTACGCGGCGCGAGTACAAAAGGATCCATGTCGAAGATCGTCGTCACCGGGGCCAACGGCAAAACTGGTCGAGTCGTAGTAGAGGACCTGCTGGCGCACGGGCACTCCGTGGTGGCCACCGACGCCGTCGGAGCGGCCGGGCATCTCAGCGTTCCCGGGCTCGGCACGCCGCTGCTCATCGCGGACCTCACCGACTACGGGCAGGCGTTCGAGGTGCTGCAGGGGGCCGAGGCCGTCGTGCACCTGGCGAATATTCCGGCGCCCGGGATGTACACGCCGGCGGTGACGTTCAACCGCAACTCGGCCATGAACGCCAACGTGTTCCTGGCCGCGCAGGCGGCCGGGCTGCGGCGGGTCGTCTGGTCGTCGAGCGAGACGACGCTCGGGCTGCCGTTCGACACGCCGCCGCGCTATGCGCCCGTCGACGAAGAGCACTTCCCGTTCCCGACAACCACCTATGCGCTGTCGAAGGTCGTCGGGGAGACGCTGGCGCGGGAGATCTCCGGGTGGAGCGGGGTCCCGTTCGTCGGGCTGCGGCTGTCCAACGTCCACGTGCCCGAGGACTACGCGGCCGTGCCCGGCTACTGGGCGGATGCGCACGCCCGCAAGTGGAACCTGTGGGGATACGTGGACGCCCGGGACGTCGCCGCGGCCTGCCGGCTCGCCCTCGATGCGCCTGTGGAGGGTGCGAGCTCGTACGTCATCGCGGCGGCCGACACCATCATGAACCGCAGCTCGGCCGAGCTCATGCGGGAGGTGTTCCCGGACGTGCCGCTCACGCGAGAGCTCGACGGGTTCGAGACCCTGCTGGCGATCGGCCGGGCACGGGAGGTCCTCGGATACGCGCCCGCGCACTCCTGGCGTGATCACGTGGACAGCTGATCGCGGGACAGGAGCTCCAGCAGTACCGCCAAAGCAGCCGGAGAGTCAAGCGCCGCACGGGCCAGCAGCGTGAGGTTGTGCTGTTCGCCCTCGGGGCCCTGCAGCACACCCGCGGCGGCCGGGTGGACGCGGCGCCAGCCACGGGCGGTGAGGGCCGCCTCGGCCACCACGACCACCGAGGGCGTCCCGTCGAGCTCCTCCGGCTCGGCGGGCGGCTCGGGCTGGGCCGGCCAGTTCGCCGCCACCAGCTCGTCGAGGCGGGTCAGCAGGACCTCGACGACCTCAGCCGGCCCGTCCGGCGGGCGGCGCAGGAGGGTGGCCACCTGGTCGGTGACGGCCCGGGCCTGCCGCTCCAGCCAGTCCGGGCCGGCGGGCAGGGCGGCGAACGTGACCCACTGGTCGCCCTCGCGGCGCAGGACGTGCCGGGCGAGCTCCCTTTCAAGATCTGGCGGCAGGGGTACCAGTGGCACGGCGTCGGCCACGCGCAGCGCGACGTGCGCGGGTGACAGCGACGCGATCGCCCCGGCCAGGCTGGGGTGGCGGGCCATCAGGGCGGTGCGCGTGTCGTCGTCGAGCGCGGCGACGACGGCCCCGGCCCGCACCGCCTCCCGCCAGCCGGCGTGGAGGTCCTGGACGGCCGCGTTGGTGCGCTGCCAGACCTGCTCCTCCACGTCGAAGGCGAGGTCGGCGAACTCGAACGCGGCCAGGTCGGCCTTGACCACCGCGCGGGCCGCCGTGTGCAGGCCGGAGGCGGAGCTGGCCGCCTGGTCGGCCTTGCGTTCGAGGGCCACGGCGAAGTCATGGGTGGCCCGGGCGATCGTCTCGGCCCGCGCGGACGGGGCGAGCGACAGCGGGTCGACGGCCTCCTCGTAGAGCGCGCGCAGCCGCACCACCAGGTGGGCCCGGCGGTGGTCGACGACGGCGAGCTCGTGCGCGACGAGCGCCCGCACCTCGTCCACCGTCAGGCACTGCAGCAGCGGCAGCCCCACCAGCAGCAGGCGGCGCCGGCGGCTGGCCCACGAGCGGATCGTGCCGAACCCGGTGAGCAGCACCGCGTCCGGGCCGGCCACGCCGACGCGGGCGGCCACCTCGGCGACGAGCGCCAGCAGCTCGGCCTGGGCGGCCGCGGGCACGCCCGGATACGACACATCTCCCGGTTGGCGGCCGCCGTAGCGCATCAGGAGCCACCGGGCCCGCCAAATACTGATATTGCCGGGCAATCCGCTTCTGGGTTCTTCCACGACGGCAACCGACACAGCGAAGCATCCTCACGACACGGCCCGGATGCGTCAACGCGGGCGGCCGACGCGCCCGGGGTGAAACCCGAAACTCACCCGGATTGCCGCCGATAAGGCGTGCAGTGACCCGGGGGTGAGATGTACCAGACGTTCAGGCCGCTTCTGGACGCGCTGAAGCAACGCGGAGCCGACGCGCAGGCCGTCGATCGTGCGGCCGAGGAGGCCGAGCGCACCGGCCGCTCGATCCGCGCCGTGCTCATCAACGACCAGGTCGTCACCGAGGAGCAGCTTACCGAGGCGTCGGCTGACGCGTACGGCATCGCCACGCTCGACCTGGTCGGATACGCGGTCGACCCGGCCGCGGTGAAGAAGATCCCGATGGCGCTGGTGCTGCGCCACCGGGTGCTCGGCATCGCCCTCAACGAGCACGAGATCACCGTCGGCATCACCGACCCGGGTGACGTGCTGGCCCTGGATGACGTGCGGGCCGCGACCGGGCTCACCGTGCGGCCGGTGGTCGTCGCCCGCTCCGAGCTGCGCAAGATCATCGACCGGATCAAGCGCGAGGAGAACGACCTCGGCGACATCGCCGACAACGACGACACGCCGACGACCGTCTCGAACATCAGCGCCAACGAGGACGCGCCGATCGTGCGCTACGTCAACTCGCTGATCGAGCAGGCCATCGTCAACCGCGCCTCGGACCTGCATCTGGAGCCGGGCGAGCACAGCATGCGGGTCCGGTACCGCATCGACGGCGTCCTCCACGAGGTCGACACCGTGCCCAAGCACGTGCAGTCGGCCCTCATCTCCCGGCTGAAGATCATGTCGAACGTCGACATCACCGAGCGCCGGGTCCCGCAGAACGGCCGGATCACCGTCGACCTGAACCAGCGCGTGGTCGACCTGCGCACCGCGACCCTGCCGACGGTGTGGGGCGAGAAGATCGTGCTGCGGGTGCTCGACACCAGCGGGATGGACCTGAAGCTGACCAAGCTCGGCTTCAGCAAGAACAACTACGAGCGCTTCGCCGCGTCGTTCAACAAGCCCCACGGGATGCTGCTGGTGACCGGGCCGACCGGCTCGGGCAAGTCGACGACGCTCTACGCGACCCTGGCCGAGATCAGCAAGCCCACCGTCAACATCATCACCGTCGAGGACCCGGTCGAGTACCGGCTCCCGGGCGTCAACCAGGTGCAGGTCGACCACAAGGCCGGGCTGACGTTCGCCGCCGTGCTGCCGGCCATCCTGCGCTCCGACCCCGACGTCGTGCTCATCGGCGAGATCCGCGACCGTACCACCGCCCAGCTCGCCGTCGAGGCCGCGCTCACCGGCCACCTGGTGCTGTCCACGCTGCACACCAACGACGCGCCGAGCGCGGTGACCCGGCTCGTCGAGATGGGCATCGAGCCGTTCCTGGTCGGCTCGTCGGTCGACTGCGTCCTGGCTCAGCGGCTCGCGCGGCGGCTGTGCGACTGGTGCAAGACCGAGTATCCGCCGACCGAGGCCGAGCTCATCGGCGCCCGCTGGCCCTACGACGTGCTGGGCACGCCGGAGACTCTGTGGCGGCCGGTCGGGTGCCGCTCGTGCGCCAACACCGGCTACCGCGGCCGCATCGCCCTGCACGAGGTCATGCCGGTCTCCCCGGACATCGAGAAGCTCGCGATCGACAGGGCCTCGGCCCACGAGATCCAGGCGGTCGCGTATCGCGAGGGCCTGCTCGACCTGCGCGTCGACGGCCTGTCCAAGGCGGCCGAGGGCCAGACCTCCATCCCCGAAGTGGTCCGGGTGGCCGTCTAAACCTCACATGGCGCGGGCAGCGGCCGATCTTGCGATTGAGATCCATGACCCGCGAGGAGCGCCCGTGACACAGACCATCCCCGGTGCCCTGCTGAACCGCACGGCCACGAGCGACGAGCGGGCGTCCCTGGACGCGATGCTGGTGTCGCTGGTCCGGGTCGGCGGCTCCGATCTGCACCTGACCGTCGGGGCACCGCCCACGGTGCGGATCAACGGCGGGCTGCGGTACCTGCCCGGCTACGACGACCTGACGCCCGAGGACTGCGAGATGCTGGCCCGGGCCGCGGTCACCCTGGAAAGCCAGTGGAAGCAGTTCCTGGAGGTGCAGGAGCTCGACTTCGCCTACGCCATCGAGGGTGTCTCGCGGTTCCGGGTGAACCTGTACAACCAGCGCGGCTCGTTCGGCGCGGCGTTCCGGGCCATCCCCCACAACATCAAGCCCCTGGACCAGCTCGGCGTGCCCGAGCAGGTGGCCCGCTTCGCGCACCTGCACCGCGGCCTGGTGCTGGTGACGGGCCCGACCGGCTCCGGCAAGACGACCACCCTCGCGGCGATCCTGGACCTGGCCAACCGGACCCGCTCCTCGCACATCGTGACAATCGAGGACCCGATCGAGTTCCTCCACGAGCACAAGCGCTGCCTGGTCAACCAGCGCGAGGTGGGCGCCGACACGCAGTCGTTCGCCCTGGCGCTCAAGCACGCGCTGCGCCAGGACCCCGACATCATCCTGGTCGGCGAGCTGCGCGACCTGGAGACGACCTCGACCGCGCTGACCGCGGCCGAGACCGGCCACCTGGTGCTGGCGACCCTGCACACCCAGAGCGCGGCGCAGACCGTCGACCGGGTCATCGACATCTTCCCGCCGCACCAGCAGCAGCAGATCCGCGCGCAGCTGTCCAACGCCCTGCAGGGAGTGGTGACCCAGGCGCTGGCGCCGCGGGCCGACGGGCAGGGCCGCACGATCGTCACCGAGATCCTGTTCGCCACGCCGGCCATCCGGAACCTGATCCGCGAGGGCAAGAACCACCAGATCCCGTCGTTCATGCAGTCGAGCGGCAACGAGGGAATGCTCTCGTTCGACCAGCACCTGGCCGAGCGGGTCCGCCAGCAGCTCATCACCTACGAGGCGGCGCTGGAGCTGTGCCACTCGGCCGAGGAGTTCCGCCGGCTCGCGGGCCGCCAGTAGCGCGGAGGGGGTAAGACGCATGGTTGCCACCAAGACGTACGAGTACCAGACGATCGGCCAGGACGGGAAGCGGGCCAAGGGCAAGATCGAGGCGTCGAACGAGCTGGCCGCCGCCCAGGCGCTGCGCCAGCAGGGCCTGACCCCGCTCGCGATCACCAGCGCCGACACGCTCATGAAGCGCGACATCCGGGTCCCCGGGCTCGGCGACCGCACGACGCTGAAGGACCTGTCCATCTTCGCCCGGCAGTTCGCGACGATGACGCAGTCGGGCATGACGCTGCTGCGGGCGCTCGCGGTGCTGGAGGACCAGGCGCCCAAGCCGTCGCTGAAGAAGGCGCTGGGCGAGGTCCGCACCGACATCGAGGGCGGCATGTCGCTCTCCGCGGCGCTGGGCAAGCACCCGAAGGTGTTCCCGACGCTCATGGTCGCCATGATCCGGGCCGGCGAGACGGGCGGCTTCCTCGACAACGCCCTCGACCGGATCGCGACCAACTTCGAGAAGGACGCGTCGCTGCGCGGCAAAATCAAGAGCGCGCTGACGTACCCCGTGATCGTCCTCGTCTTCACCGCGGTCATGATCAGCGCGGTACTGATCTTTATCGTGCCCATCTTCGAGAAGATGTTCAAGCAGCTGGGCGGCGAGCTGCCGCTGCCCACGCAGATCATCGTCTCGGCCAGCCACGCGCTGTTCTGGCTGGGTCCGCTGCTCATCATCGTCGGGGTCGTCGTCACCGTCGCGTTCCGGCAGCTGATGGGCAAGAATCCGGCCGTCCGGCTGTGGTTCGACAAGGTGAAGCTGAAGCTGCCGGTCTTCGGGGCGCTGTTCACGAAGATCGCGCTGAGCCGGTTCTCCCGCAACCTCGGCACCCTGCTCGGCGTCGGCGTGCCCGTGCTGCAGGCGCTTGACGTCGTCGGCGCCACCACCGGCAACACGGTCATCACCGCGGCCATGACCGACCTGCAGCAGGCCGTTCGGGAGGGTCGCCCCATGTCGTCACAGCTGGGGCAACACAAGGTCTTCCCGCCCATGGTGGTCCAAATGGTGGAGGTCGGCGAAGAGAGCGGCCAAATCAGTCAGATGCTCGAAAAGATTGCCGATTTCTACGACCGGGAGGTCGACAGCGCGGCCGAGGCGCTCACCGCGTCGATCGAGCCGATCATGGTGCTCGTCATGGGCGGCGTGGTCGGCGGCATGATCATCTGCCTGTACCTGCCCATGTTCTCGATCTACCAGAACATTCAGAGCAATTGAACCAGACGACATGACATCGCGATCCACCGCAACCCCACGGCAACGGAACACGTAACGCCGCGGCACCACACGGTTCCGTTACTGGTCACACCGCATGCACCACCACCCGCCCCGCACCACCACCCACACCGCCCCGGAGCAGGAGGCTCACCCATGACCCAGACGCTGCGCAGGATGCAGAAGAAGCGTGCCGCCGGCGACGGCGGGTTCACGCTCGTCGAACTCCTCGTCGTCGTTGTCATCATCGGCGTGCTCGTCGCGATCGCCGTGCCGATGTACCTGAACTACCGCAAGGGCGCGGCCAACAAGTCGGCCGAGTCCGACGTGCGCGCCGCCGTCAGCGCCGTCGAGCAGTTCTACACGGAGAACGGCAACGCGTATCCGGCCGATGGCAGCAGCACCGCCGACAAGCTCATCTTCGGCACCACGGCCAGCGGCGCCACGGCCACGGGTGGCACGCCCCAGACGGCCACACTCTCGCCGCAGAACAGCATGCAGTACAAGAACAACGGTGCCTCGTACCGGATCTGCGGCATGAACTCCGACGGCAAGACGATCTACGTCTACGACTCGGCGGTCGGCGGCTCGGTCAAGAAGGCGACCGTCCAGACCGACCTCGGCGCCTGCATCGCCAGCGCCACCCCGTAACCCGCACCGTCGGACGGCGGCCCGCACCCGGTTCGACCCGGTGCGGGCCACCAACGACCCCGCCGCTCGCGAAAGGAGACACTGGCATGGCGTTCGTCCTCGTCGTCGCCGGCGTCCTCGGCCTCGCGGTCGGCTCCTTCCTCAACGTCGTCATCCACCGCGTCCCCCGCGGCGAGTCGCTGCTGCGCCCGGCCTCCCACTGTCCGCAGTGCACGGCTGCGGTGCGCCCCTGGCACAACGTCCCCGTCCTCGGCTGGCTGGTCCTGCGGGGCCGGTGCGCCGACTGCGCGGCGCCCATCAGCGTGCGGTACCCCCTCGTCGAGCTCGGCACCGCCGCGCTGTTCGTGGCCGTCGCCGCCCGGTTCGGCGCCACCAGCCCGCTGATGCTCCCGGCCTGGCTCTACCTCGCGGCGATCGCCGTGGCACTGGCGCTCATCGACCTCGACGTGCTGCGCCTGCCCAACGCGATAGTGCTGCCCTCCTACATCGTCGCCCCGCTGCTGCTCCTGCCCGCGGTCGTCGTCGAGCGGGACTGGTCGGCCGGCCTGCGCGGGCTGCTGGCGATGGCCGCGCTGTGGACGTTCTACTTCCTGCTGTCCGTGGTGTACCCGGGCGGCATGGGCTTCGGCGACGTGAAGCTGGCCGGCGTGCTCGGGCTGTACCTCGGCTTCCTCGGCTGGTCCACGGTCGCCGTCGGCACGCTTGCCGCGTTCGTCCTCGGCGGCGCCGCGGGCCTGACCCTGATGGCGTTCGGCCGCGCCGGGCGCAAGACCGCCCTCCCCTTCGGCCCGGCGATGCTGGCCGGTGCGCTGCTGGCGCTGTTCGCCGCCGCGCCGATCACCGCCTGGTACACCAACCTGCTCGTCCCAGACCTGTGATGCACAAGCCCACGTGGGCTTACGCATCACACGTCTCCCGCGTAGAGCCCGTCCTTGTAGAGGGAGCACGATGGCTGCAGTCAACCTGATCGGGCTGGACATCGGCACGGTGTCCATCCGCGCGGCCGAGACCAGCAACAGCAAGGACGGCCCGATCATCAGCAACTTCGGCCACATCCTGCTGCCGCCCGGGGCCGTGCAGCACGGTGCCGTCCAGGACGAGCCGGCCGTCACCGCGGCGCTGAAGCAGCTGTGGTCGACGTTCAAGTTTCGCAGCCGCAAGGTCGCGCTCGGCGTCACCCACCAGCAGATCGTGGTCCGCGAGACGACCGTGGCCAACCTGCCGGCCAAGGAGATGCGCAAGGCCCTGCCGTTCCAGGTCCGCGACGCGCTGCCGCTGCCGCCGGAGCGCTCCCTCATCGACTTCTACCCGCTGGAGGAGCCCACCGGCGAGACGGTCCGCGGCCTGCTCATCGCCGCGCCGAAGGACCCGGTGATGGCCGCGATCCGGGCGGTCGAGGCGGCCAAGCTGCACGTCGTGCACGTCGACCTGGCCTCGTTCGCGCTGCTGCGGGCCGCGTCCCGGCTCGACGAGCAGGTCGAGGCCCTCGTGGACATCGGCGCCCACGCGACGAGCGTGGTCGTGCACCACGACGGCGAGCCGCTCATCGTGCGCACCATCCCCCGCGGCGGCAACGAGATCACCAAGACCATCGCCGACCGGCTGAGCCTGCCGCTGCAGGAGGCCGAGGAGCTCAAGTGCCGGGTCGGCCTGCGCCCGGACGCCGACCCCACCACCGCGTCGGCCCTGCGGGAAGCGGTGCGGCCGCTCATCAACGAGATCGGCTCCTCCTTCGCCTACCTCACCGCCGGCGGCCGCCAGGCCCGGGTGAGCCGGCTGGCCGTCTCCGGGGGCGGCGCCATGCTGCCCGGCCTGCTCGACGCGCTGCACGAGCAGCTCGGCGTCGAGGTGATAGCCGTCGACCCGGTGATGCGCGTCCGCGGCCTGCGCCGCGTCCGCCACGGCAGCCTGGAGCAGGTCCGCGCCTCCGCCGCCGTCTCGGTCGGCCTGACCCTGGGGGCGGCATGATCGCTACGGAGCGCAGCCCGGAGCTTGCGGAGGCGACGGCATGAGCGGTACGGAGCGCAGCGGAGTGGCCGCTCATCAGAAGCACAGCTCGGAGCTCAGGGCGGCGCCGGAGCTTGCGGAGGCGACGGCATGAGCGGTACGGAGCGCAGCGGAGTGGCCGCTCATCAGAAGCACAGCTCGGAGCTCAGGGCGGCGCCGGAGCTTGCGGAGGCGACGGCATGACGAACGGCGATTGGAAGGAGCCGGAGGGGCGCCTCACGGGCATCGTGCTGCCCTCGTTCGACGAGCCGGACCGGGCCGACGACCTGGACGAGTTCGAGCGGGACCGCCGCGCCCGCGCGGCCCGGGCCGCGGTCGAGGCGTCGGACATCACCGCCACCGTGGCGCCCCCCGTGTCGATGGCGCCCCCCGTGCCAATGGTGCCCGCGGGCCCGCCCCCGGCCTGGCCGCCGCCCACGCCCGTCGTGGCCGAGGAGTCGCCGGAGCCGATGCTCGCGACGCCCCCGCGCCGGGAGTTCCCGCGGTTCATCCGCGGTGAGTTCGTGCTGCCCACCGATGAGGCGGCCGCGCCCGTCAGTGGCTTCGATCCGCTGACCGCACCGGTCGACGTGCTCGAAACCCACCTGCACCCGGCCCCGGCGGCGCCGCCCGAGGGCCTGCGCAACGCCCTGCCGTCGTGGGCCCTGCCGGCCGAGCGCACCCCGACCGTCGACCTGCCGCCGGAGCCGCTGCCCGAGCCCGCGCCGGTGGCCGTCGAGCCGGTCACCGCGCCGCCGGCCGCCGAGCCCACCTGGGAGCCGGTCGAGGTCGAGGAGGCCCCGCCGCCGCCCGTCGACGAGCCGACCGAATCCGTGCCGGTGGTGCCCGAGCCGGTCGCCGCGGAGCCGGTCGCCGCGCCGCCGCGGAAAGGGCCCTGGGAGGGTGTACCGCACCCCGCGTTCCCGGACGCCACCGCGCGCACATTCCGGATCCTGCCCATCGCGGCCGACCTGCTGCCGCTGGAGATCTCCGAGAACCGGCACGTGCGCCGCGTGCGCCGGCTCGTCATCTCGGGCGTGGTGATCGTCGCCGCCCTGGTCGTCGGCTGGTACGGCACGGCCGTGCGCGACCACACCCAGGCCGGGGACGACCGCCAGGCGATCCTCGACACCAGCCAGGACCTGACCCGGCAGCGGCACAAGCAGTACGACGAGCTGACGAAGATCCAGTCCGACTCCGGCCAGATCGACCAGCGGCTGCGTAAGGTCCTCGCCTACGACCTGTCGTGGTCGAAGCTGCTGGCCTCGCTGCGCAGCACGGCCGCGGCCAAGAACGTGACACTCGGCGGCGTCACCGCGGCGCTGAGCCAGGAGGCGATGAACGGCAAGCCCGACGGCGACATCGTCGGCAACGTCACCCTGACCGGCAAGGCCCCGACCAAGACCGCCGTGGCCGCATACGTCGACGCGCTGAGCACCGTGCCCGGCGTGACGAACGCGTTCCCGTCCGACGCGACGCAGGAGACCGACGGGGTGTCGTTCACGATCCGGGTCGACATCAAGGCCGCCGCGCTCGGCGGCCGGTTCACCAGCGCCGCGCCGTCGGCCAGCCCCAGCGGGAGCAAGTGATGCGACACGACCGGCTGTGGCTGATCGGCGGGACGGTCTTCGCGCTCGTCGTGGTGGCCTTCGGCTTCCTGTTCCTCATCCGCCCCAAGCAGCAGGACACCGACACCATCCGCAGCGAGGAGGCCGTCGCCGAGCAGCAGGTGGCCAAGCAGCGGCGGGAGCTGGCGATGCTGGCGCAGCAGAAGGAGCACATCGACGAGTTCAAGGCCGCGCTGGCCAAGGACCGGGCCGCGCTGCCCGACGCGGACAAGGCGTCGGACTTCCTGCGCGAGCTGCAGAGCGCCGGCGAGCTGACCGGCGTGACAGTCAGCGGCGTCGCCGTCGGCTCCGCCGTGGACCTCAAGGAGCTCGTCGGCTTCGAGGTGTACGCCCTGCCGGTGAGCCTCACCGTCGCCGGGCCCACGGCCAAGATGAACCCCTTCCTCGACCAGCTCCAGGTCGCGCAGCCCCGGGCGGTGCTCATCAGCAGCCTCAACTTCGCCACCGTGCCCGGCGGCAGCGCCGACAAGTCCAACGTGACAATCAACCTCCAGGCGTTCTACGCCCCGCTCGGCTAGCAGGCGACCATGAAGCTCTACCGCTCCCCTCGCGGTGATGAAGGATTCAGCCTGGTCGAGACGCTCACGTCGCTGGCCATCATGGGCGTGGTCATGACCGCGCTGACGACGTTCTTCGTCTCGACCACCAACACCATCAACAAGCAGCGCGGCCTGCAGATGGCCATCCGGCTGGCCAGCGACGCCGTCGAGCAGGTCAAGTCGCTGCCCGGCTCGACACTGCCGATCGGGCGCAGCCTGTCCGACGTCACCGCCCAGCTGACCGCGGACCCGATCCCGGGCCTGGACGTCAACCAGCTCAAGGCCTCCATGAACCTGGTGTCCGACGCCACGCTGCCGCTCGGCTCGGCCAGCCTCGACCCGGTGCTGCCGGTGCAGCCCGAGGTCATGCCGGTCAACGACGCCACCTTCACCCGGCACTGGTTCCTGGGCAGCTGCGTCGTCGACGCGACGAAGCTGCTGAACAACCCGGCCTGCGTCCTGCCGACGCCGGCGATCCCCAACCCGCTGGCGTACTACCGGGTCGTCATCGCGGTCACCTGGCAGAACACCCGGGCCTGCGCCGGCGGCGTGTGCTCGTTCATCACCGACACGCTCGTCGCCGCGTCCACCACGGACCCGGTCTTCAACCCGAGCGTCACCGTCGCCCCGCCGCTGCCCGACAACCCCGGCAACCAGGCGAGCGACATCGGCGTGCCGATCGTGCCGCTGACCCTCACCGCGACCAGCTCCTACCCGCCGCTTACCTGGTCCGCGCCCGAGGGTCTCCCGCCCGGCATCACCATCAACGACGCCGGCCTGGTCAGCGGCACCCCGACGACGGCCGGCACCTACGTGGTCCGGGTGGTCGTGAAGGACAACGCGAGCACCAACGACGCCTCGTTCAACTGGGTCGTCAACCCGCTGCCGAAGCTCACCGTGCCCGACCAGACCTTCGACGCCGGATCGGCCGTCGCCTACCAGGTGCCGCTCACCGGCGGGACGGCCCCGGTGGCCTGGACCGCGACCGGGCTCCCGGCCGGCCTGACGATCGACCCGGCCACCGGGGTCATCAAGGGCACAAGCACCGCCACCGGCGCGGCCGCGATCGCGAACGTGACGGTCACCGCCAAGGACTCGCTCAAGCAGACAGCGACGGCGGCGTTCAAGTGGAACACGAAGGTCGCGGTCCAGTACCCCAACGCCACAACGCCCATCGCACTGACCAAGGGCACCGCCTACAGCGGCTCGGTGACGGCGTTCGGCGGCACGGGCAGCTACACGTACTCCTCGCCCTACCTGCCGCCCGGCCTGTCGATGAGCACCGCGGGCCTCGTCACGGGCACCGTGACGAACGGCACCCGCTACCTGATCACCGTCAACGTCAAGGACAGCAACGGCGTCACGAACTCGACGGTGGTGCCGGTGAACGTCACGGTGCCGACCGGCCTGCGGATCACCACGCCCGCGCTCACCGCACCGGACAAGACGAGCCCGAAGGGCACCGCTCTGACCTACACGGTGGTGGCGACTGGGGGCACGGCGCCGTACACCTGGGCCGTCGCGAACCTTCCGGCCGGTCTGGCGCTGAACACGAGTACCGGAGCCATCACCGGAACACCCACCACGGCCGGCACCTCTGTGGTGAATCTGACCGTCACCGACAAGACCGGCGCCACTTCGGCCTTTGCGTTCGTCTGGACCATCACATGAAACAGCGGATTCGGCGGGTACTGCACCAGGGCGGCGACCGCGGCGTGACGCTCGCGGAGATGGCCGTCACGATGGGCATCATGTCGGCCGTCATGGCCATCTTCACCACCGGCGTGATCCAGCTGTTCCAGGCCGGCAACAAAAACGAGCTCGTGGCGACGACCCAGGCGCAGCTCAACAACGCGTTCCTGCGGCTGGACCGGGAGCTGCGTTACGCGGCCGGCTTCGGCCCGGTGCGCATCGACGCCGTGACCGGCACGACAACTGTCGAGTACATCAACACCGGCACGGCCAGCGGCACCCCCGAATGTGCGCAGCTGCAGCTGTACTCGACGACGAACACGCTGCGCCGGCAGGTCTGGCCGACCGGGACCAAGCCGGTGAACAAGTGGGCGGTCCTGGCCAACAGCGTCGTCGTCAAACCGCCGGCGGACCCCGGTGCGAAGAGCACGTTCGCGATCATCGCGCCGACCGAGAACACCGCCTTCCAGCGGCTGCAGGTCGTGCTCATCGTCCAGTCGAACCCGGGCCGGAGCCAGACCCTGGCCACCACCGACCTCAAGTTCACCGCGCTGAACAGCAAGGCCGGCACGGACCCGAACACCATCTGCCCGGAAGCGAGGCTCTGAAGTGCTTGCCGATCTGGTACTGCGCGTGCGGGCCCGCTTCACCCGGCGGCCTTCCGGCGACGGGGGCTCGCTGCCGCTGGCCATGATGCTGACGCTCGTCGGGACGTCGCTGTCGACGCTCATCGTGCCCGTCGTCATCACGCAGCTGCGCGCCACCGTCGAGACGGCCGACCGGGCCAAGGCGGTGCACGCCGCGCAGGCCGGCATCGACCTGGTGCTGGGCACCATCCGCGCGTCCGGCGGCGTCATCTCCGGCCTCACCTGCATCCCGGCCGGGTCCGAGCTCAAGGGCGGGGTCGGTGGCGGGCTGCCCGGCCGGTTCAAGGTCTCCGTGCAGTTCCAGGACTCGACGAAGACCCCGCTGGCCTGCCCGGCCGGCGGTCACCTGACCTCGGTCCCGTACTTCGCGTTGATCACTGCGCAGGGCACGTCCCAGGGCGACGCGAGCAACCTCAACGCGGCCTTCCAGCCGAACGCGACGCGCACGCTCATCGCGACCTACGTGTTCCGGTTCACCAACGAGAACATCGAGGGCGGCCTGGTCAAGTTCCTCGGCGGCGCCTACTGCCTCGACGCCGGCTCCGGCTCCCCCGCCGTCGGCACGAACGTGACAACGCAGCCGTGCAGCTCGGGCAGTGCGCGGCAGACGTTCGCGTACACCAAGAACCTGACCCTGCAGCTGGTGTCGTCGAAGACCGCGCTCAACCCGCTCGGCATGTGCCTCGACTCCCTGCCGAGCCCGGTCTCCGGCACGCTCGTCGCGTTCCAGGTGTGCGGGTCGCCGACAGTGCCGTACAACCAGCGCTGGAGCATCAACGACAGCTCCAGCTTCCAGTCCACCGCGTCCAACGGCACCTCGCTGGGCAGCTTCTGCTTCCACGCCAAGTCGGCCAGCACACCTGGCGCGTTCGTCGAGCTCACCTCGTGCGGCGGCTCCGACAACACCCGCACGTTCGCGCCGGAGGCGGCCGTCGGCGCCGGTGCGGCCGGCCCGCCCGCGCAGATCGTCAACTTCAAGCAGTTCGGCCGCTGCATCGACGTGACGAACTTCGACATCACCGTCGGGTTCATCATCGTGTGGCCGTGCAAGCAGGCGCCGAACCCGGCGAACGTGGGCTGGAACCAGCGGTTCACGGTCCCCACCACCGGCACCGGGCTCGGCAGCATCACCGGGCAGATCTTCACGTACGACAGCTCGAAGACGAAGGGCAACGTCTGCATGACGACCTTCGAGACGGGCGCGGCGTCGCACTTCGTGACGTTCAAGCCGTGCCCGGCCACCACCGACGTCTCGACGTTGTGGACGGTGTCGTATCAGGAGAAGACGTACGGGGCGAGCTACGTCATCAAGGACTACAAGGGGATGTGCCTGAGCCCGACGAACCTCGACGACCCGAAGCTGCCGGCCGCTGACATCTTCAAGGGCAGCACCACTGTCAGCAAGCTCACGGTGGCCACCTGCGACGGTTCGAAGCTGCAGAAGTGGAACGCGCCGGCGAACATCGAGGACCCGACGCCCCTGAAGAACATCGGGGAAAAGTAGGGGCCCGGTTCAGGGCATCGGCCGGATGGCATCTACTCGCATAAGTACAAAGCTCTCGGTATGAGCATCACGGCGGGGGCAGCGCGCGGTGAGGTGCCGCTCGGGCGCCAGGCGGCGCTCGGGCTCGGGGCGGCGGTCGCGTACCTGTCGGTCCGCGGGGCCGTGAGCGCGGCCGACGGGCGGGCGCAGAACAACGCGGACGCGGTCGCGCGGCTGGAACGCTCGCTGGGGCTGCGGGAGTTCGCGGCGCCGCTCTGGGCGGGCGCGGGCGAGTGGCTCTACACCTGGGGACACTGGCTCCTGGCCGTAGCACTGTTGGTCGGACTGGCCCGGCGCGCGCCGGCGCTGTACTACCGGGCCCGGGACACGATGCTGCTCACGGCCGGGGTGGCGCTGTTCGCGTTCGTCGTCTACCCGGTCGCCCCGCCGGACGTGAGCGGGGGGCTGGCCTCGCTGCCGTCGCTCGACGCCGCCTGGGACGTGGTGCTCGGGCTCTCCGTGGCGGCCTTCGCGTCGCGGGCCTGGGTACGCGTGGCCGGGGTGGGGCTGGCCGGGCTGCTGCTGTGGTCGGTGGTGCTCACCGGGCACCACTACCTGATCGACGTGCTCGCCGGGGCCGCGCTGGCGCTCGTCGCCTGGCTGTTCGTCGGCTCGCGGCGGCGGCCCCAGCGGCTGCGCGGATACGCGGGCTGGGACGGGCTGGACCTCCACAAAACCGACAACACAGCGTAGTTTGCCCGACTACCCTGTGCGCATGGGTCACCTCAGCACTGAGTACACGGGGTTCCCGGCCGATGTGATCCCGCTGCAGTACCAGGCGCTGCTGCTCACCGACGAGCGGCGCATGCAGGCATTCGCCGACGCCATCGCCCAAGCCGTGCAGCCCGGCATGCGGGTCCTCGACCTCGGCGCCGGCACCGGCGTGCTCAGCTACTTCGCCGCCCGCGCGGGCGGCGTGGTCACCGCCATCGAGTGCGAGCCGCGAGTGTTCGCCACCGCCCGCTCGGCCCTGAGGGCGGCCACTGGCGACACGGTCCGCATCCTGCACGCCGACGCCCGCGACTACCTGCCGGACGAGCCGATCGACCTGGTCCTGTGCGAGATGCTGCACGTCGGCCTGCTGCGCGAGCGCCAGGTCGAGGTGATCGGGGCGTTCAAGCGCCGCTACCTGCACCACATGGGCGGCCCGCTCCCCCGCTTCCTGCCGGAGGCGACGGTCCAGGCGGTACAGCCGGTCGAGCAGGACTTCACGTACATGGGGTACACGGTGCCGGCCCCGGTGTTCCAGCTGCCGGAGAGCCGGCAGCCCCGCACGGTCGAGGCGGCGCCGCCGCAGGTGTTCCAGCAGTTCTTCTACAGCTCGCCGCTCCCGTCCCGCTGCGGGGCCGACCTGCTATTCGTGGCGGAGCGGCCGGCCGTGGTGAACGCGGTCCGCCTGATCACCAAGAACCTGCTGACGCTGACGTACGACCCGGCGGGCAGCGTCGACTGGACGATGAACTACCTGGTGGTACCGGTGAACGAGCCGGTCGAGGTACTACCGGGCGACGAGGTGCGGGTGCGCTTCGACTACGCGCCCGGCGACGAGATCCCCGTCCTGACCGACAGCTTGCGCATCTCGGTCCCAGCCCACGCCCACTGACCTTCTTGACGCGCCGCTTTCCTGCCCACCACCTTTCGGCGCGCCACCTCTTGACGCACCGCCTTGTGTACGCACCCACCTCCTGGCGCACCAACCCTTGACGCGCCGCCTTGTGTACGCACCCACCTCCTGACGCACCACCCCTCGACGCGCCGCCTTGTGGCGCACCACCTATTGGGGCGCGCTGTCTTGTGGAGCTGCCTGCTGACGTGCCGCTCCTTGGCGCTGTGCCACCTGTTAGTGCGCCGCCGTTGCGGTGCCGCTTCTTGCAGTGCCGTCCGGTGCGATGCCACCCGCCTCGCCGCTGCCCGTCGCGGCGCTGCCCGTCGCGGCGCTGCCCGTCGCGGCGCTGCCCGTCGCGGCACTGCCCGTCGCGGCACTGCCCGTCGCGGCACTGCCCGTCGCGGCACTGCCCGTCGCGGCACTGCCCGTCGCGGCACTGCCTGGGGCGGTGGCGCCGGTTGCGATCAGGTAGAGCGCGGCGGCGTACGTCGACATCACCACCAGGTCGCGGCCCGGGAAGTCCGTGCCGGCCGCGCCGACCCCGATCAGCAGGTCGGACAGGAGGAACAGCGCACCGCCGACCCCCGTGCGGGCCGAGATCACGGTCGCGGCGCACGCCATCGCTGTCAGCGCGATGCTGTAGACGAAAATCGGGACTCGAAGCCCACCGAGTTGATTCCAGAGGCCAGCGTTGACTACGGCCCACAACACGCCATAGCCGACGACTGTCCATGATTTTGGTCGACGTCGACTGACGAACGCGATCGTCAACGCGACCTGGGTACCGAGGAATGCCGCCATGCCGAGGACAAACGGGAGCGTACCCGGGACGAGCAGCACGATGTCACCCACCGTGGCGAAGGCCAGGGCGGCGATCAACAGGTTTGGCCGCCGCTCACCCCGCCGCCCGCTCGCTACGCACCAGATCAGCACCGGCGCGATAAGCGGCTTGGCGATCCACTGCAGGACGCGGACGTCGGTAGCGACGCCGATCAGCTCGACGGCGACCACGAGCACGAACAGGGTCCGGACGGTCCTGCTCATGCCGCGGGCTGCCAGCCGGGCCGGCCGAATACGTAACGCAGGCGGTCCCGCCAACTCGTGGCGGCGCGGAAGTCCCGCCAGATCGCGGTGTACTCGTGGGTGGCGACCCGCAGCGGGTTGTACGTGCCGATGTTCTTCGTCAGCCCGTAGCGGACGGGGGCGCGCTCGGGCTCGAAGGTGCGGAAGAGCCGGTCCCAGACGATCAGGATGCCGCCGTAGTTACGGTCCAGATACTCCTGGTTCGCGCCGTGGTGGACCCGGTGGTGCGACGGCGTGTTGAAGACCCACTCGATCGGCGCCCAGAGCCGGTCCACGCGCTCGCTGTGCAGGAAGAACTGGTACGCCAGGCTGATCGACTGCTGTAGGAACACCATCCACGGCGGGATGCCGAGCAGCGGCAGGAACAGCCAGAACGGCGTGGAGGTCATCGGCGTCCAGCTCTGCCGCAGGGCCGTGCTCAGGTTGAAGAAGACGCTGGAGTGGTGCACGACGTGGCCGGCCCAGAACATTCGGACCTCGTGGTGTAGGCGGTGGAACCAGTAGTACGCGAAGTCATCGGCGAAGAACACGATCACCCACGTCCACGGGCTGGACGCCTCGAGCTTGAGCGGCGTGAGGACGTACAGCCCGGCGAACGCCACGGCGACGACCAGCTTCCACGGCACGCCGATGATCTGACTACCGAGCCCCATCGACAGGCTGGTGGCGGTGTCCCGGACCTCATAGCCGCGTTCTTCGTCGTCGGGGAGGAAGCGGTAGGAGACCGCCTCGATGATGATGAGCAGCAGGAACGCCGGCACGGCATACAACACGGCGGGGATCATGCGGGAGCTCCTCCTTCCTGACCAAGGGGGACCGATGGCGTATTCGCGCCGCTGCATAACCGGGGCGTTCAGGAGCGCTTTCGCCTCGGCTGCGCGGCCGGGGCGTCGTAGGCGGCGGTGCAGTATTCGCGCTTCTGCGTGGTGGAGGCGGGGATCATGCGGGAGCTCTCCCCTCCTGACCGATGGGGTGCTCGCGCCGCTGCGTGACCGGGGGGTTCCGAAGCGCCTTGGCCTGCGACTCGGCGGCCGGGGCGGCGCTGGTAGCGATGCAGTGTTCGCGCTTCGGCGCGATGGAAGCGGGGATCATGCGGGAGCTCTCCCCTCCTGACCGATGGGGTGCTCGCCCCGCTGCGTGACCGGGGCGTTCAACAGCGCTTTTGCCTGGGCTTCCGCGGCCGAGGCGTCGCCGGCGGTGATGTGGGCGCCGAGGCGGCGGTGGCCGGCGATGTCGAGCAGTTCGGCGGTGCGGTGCTCGGCCGGGACGCGGCCCACGGCGAGCGCGCCGCCGACGAGGCTGTTGAAGGCGAGCAGGTACGCGGTGTTGCCGCTGCCCAAGAGAATCGTGCGCCAGAGCGCGATGTTGGCGGCACCCATGCGTTCGAGGTCGGGGGCCTGCTCGGCGTACAACTCGATGGCCTCCTGGATTTTCGTCCGGTCATGTCGACTGGCCCGCTCCGCACACAACCGCGCAGCGTCGGCGCCGAGGCAGGCCCGCATCTCCAGAACGTCGCGAACCAGGTTGTCGACGGGCAGCCGATCCTGCGCACCGGCCGCCATCGCCAGGTCGAGTCCGGCATGCTCGCGCCAGTCGAGGACTTTCGTCGCACCGCCTTGATTGACCCGGACCAGCCCGAGCTGCTGCAGCCGGCGCAACGCCTCCCGCACCGCGTGCCGATTGACCTCGAACGCGGCGGCCAGGTCGCGCTCGCTGGGCAGGCCGGCGCCAGGCACGTAGTCGCCACCGAGGATCGCGTCGCGGATCTGGGCGAACACGTGATCGGACACCGAGCTACGGCTGGCGGGCACGAACTCCATGCCGCGCAGTCTGCCACTTATCAACTGGTTGGACCAGTGCCAACTATTGCTATCCGCCGCGTCAGGACTGGCCGACCCGAGGAGATGCGCGAGCGCCTACCTGCGGCAACTCCACCTCAAGACTCCCGTTCACCTGCAGCGTGCTGGAGCCGGACAGGTCGAGGATTTCCGCAACGTCACTGATTTTCGCCCACAGACCTGGCTGGCTTGAGCAGCGTCGATGTGGACGAAAATCATGGAGTTTCGTCCAGCAGGGCGAGCGACCGTCGACGTCGACCAGTTGTCAGTCCACCGGCCGCCGACTGTCCAGCACAGAAGACAACCGAGCGCTAACGACAGTTCAAGGCGGGCGACGACGAGAGTGGGCGACCGACGAAGGGGGCCGGCGACCGACGAGGGGGCCCACACTTCGTGCGACACCGGGCGACCGACGAGGGGGCGGGCGACCGCGAAGGCTGGCGACGACTCGGGGCGGGCGACGATGAGGGCGGGCGGCCGAGAGCGGGCTGACAACGGGCAAAAGCTGACGGCGGTTGGGCGCTGGCGGCCGATCGAGCACTGGCGGACGGGCGAAGGCTGGCGGCGGTCGAGCGCTGACGACGGTCGAGCACTGACGACAGTCGAGCACTGACGACAGTCGAGCACTGACGACAGTCGAGCACTGACGACAGTCGAGCACTGACGACAGTCGAGCACTGGCGACAGTCGAGCACTGGCGGACGGGATGAGCACTGCCGACCGGGCGAAGGCTGGCGACGGTCGAGCGCTGACGGCCGGATGAGTATGCCGAACCGGGCGAAGGCTGATGATGGACGAGCACTGACGATGGGTGAAATGCCGGCGGCCGATGAGATCTGGCGATGGGCGAAGGCTGACAGCGATCGCCTGCTGACGGCGGTCGGGGGGTGACGGGTCAGTCGTCGATGTTGAGGGCGTCCACGATTTTCTGGGCGTTCGTCGCGTGCTTCGCGTAGGCGCTGGCGAAGGCGCTGCGCTGGACGGCCTGGGCGGCGTTGGTGATGCTCATTTTCTCCCAGCCACTCACGGCCTGGAGTTTGGTGTAGAACTTGGCCGAGGCGTACGCGGGGTCCATGAGCTGCTCCGGCGTGCCCCAGATGCTGGCCCGCTGTTGGAAGATGCCAAGCGAGTCGTAGTTGGTGCCAGTGCCCTCGTGCGGGAGCTTCATCGACGCGGGGATCTTGGGGTTGGCCAGGTTCTTGAGGTACGTCTCCTGCAGCGCAGTCGCGATCGCGACCACCATGGCGCGCTCGGGCAGGTTCATCTGCCGGCCCACCTGCACCACGATGTACGCGTTGTTTGTCTGCTCCTGCGTCAAGCCCGCCACCGGCTTCGGCACCAGCGGCTGGCCCGGCACGACGGCCTGCGCGGCGCCGCGGGCCGCGTTCGCCCGGGCGTGCGTCTCGTAGAACTTGGCCGCGTCGAAGTTGGTGTCGTCCGCGACGGGAGTCGGCGCGGACTGGGGGAAGATCGCCCAGGACACACCGACACTGATCAACGAGGCGACGAGGCTGACCACGGTCAGCAACATCAATCTGCTGAAGTGCAGACGACGTGCGGCCGCGCGCCTGCGCCGGGGGGTGGCGCCACGCACCGCGACAGCTTAGGGAACGTGGCGCCCGTACCGAAAGATGGGATCCGGCGCTTTAAACCAAACCTAAGGAAAGCTAAGGAACTTTACGCAGCGTCACTCAGCAGACCCCGGCGCTTGAGCAGCGGTTCGATCAGCGGGTCACGGCCACGGAACGCGCGGTACACGTCCATCGAGTCGGCGCTGCCGCCCTTGGCGAGCAGGCCGTCGCGGAACGCGTCGCCGCTGTCACGCCGCAGGCCGCCACGCTCGGTGAGCCAGTCGACGGTGTCGGCGTCGAGCACCTCGCTCCACAGATACGAGTAGTAACCGGCGCTGTACGCGGCCCCGCTGAAGATGTGCGCGAAGTAGGGGGTGCGGTACCGCGGCGGCACGAGGGGCGTCGCCACACCGGCCCGCTCCAGCGCGTCGGCCTCGAACGCCATGACGTCGGTGACCGCCTCGGCCTCCTCGACACTCAGCGTGTGCCAGGCCAGGTCGAGCAGGGTGGCGGCGAGGTACTCGACAGTCGAGAACCCCTTGTTGAACTGCTCCGCCGCGTGCAGGCGATCGATTACCTCCTGTGGCAGACGGTCACCGGTGATGTGGTGGTGCGCGTAGTGCTCCAGCACCTCGGGCCACAGCATCCACACCTCGTTGACCTGCGAGGGGTACTCAACGAAGTCGCGCGGCACACGAGTACCCGCAAACTTTGGATATTGCACTGCCGAGAACAGCGTGTGCAGAGCGTGACCGAACTCGTGGAACATGGTCCGGACCTCATCGAGGGTGAGCAATGTCGGCTCGCCCTCCGGGGCCCGGTTGATGTTCAGGTTGTTGCACACGATCGGTGACGTGCCGAACAGCCCGGACTGCGCCACGAGTGCGTTGGCCCACGCCCCGCCCCGCTTCGAGGGGCGCGTGAAGAAGTCGCCGATGAAGAGCCCGAGTGGACTGCCGTCATGGTCGAAAACCTCGAAGACCCGGGCATCTTGGTGGTACGCGCTGAGGTCGGACCGCTCACTGAAGCGCAGCCCGTAGAGCTGCCCCGCGGCGTAGAAGACACCGTCGTGCAGGACGCGCTCCAGCTCGAAGTACGGCCGCAGCTCGCTCTCGTCGATCGCGTAACGGTCCCGGCGGAGGCGCTCGGTGCAGTACGCCCAGTCCCACGGTTGCAGTGTGTAGTCGTCGCCGATCACGGCCTGCAGATCGTCGGCCTCCGCGGCCGCGTTGGCCATCGCCGGAGGTACCACCTTCGCCAGCATTTCCTCGACGGCGGCGACGGAGCGCGCCGTGTTGTCGGAGATGTTGTACGCAGCGTGATGCTCGTAGCCCAGCAGGCGGGCCCGCTCGGCCCGCAGCCGTACGATCCGCAGCACCAGTCCGGTGGTGTCGTTGTCGCCGCCGACGCCACGGCCGACGGACGCGTTGTGCAGCCGTTCGCGCAGGTCCCGGTCGTGCAGCGCGGCCAGCTGCGGCTGCCCGGTCGGGAGGATCAGGTTGAGCGCGTACTTGCCGTCGAGCCCGCGGTCCCGGCCCGCCACGGCGGCGGCCGCGATCGCGTCGGACGACAGGCCGTCGAGCGCGGCCTCGTCATCGACGATGACGGCGCGGGCCTTCATCTCGTCGCGGACGAGGTTGCCGAACTCGGTGGCCAGGCCGGCCAGCTCGGCGTTGACCGCGCGCAGCCGCTCGTGCTGCTCGGCCGTGAGCTCGGCGCCGGCCCGGACGAACTCGGTGCGGTAGCGCTCCAGCAGCCACGCCTGCTCGCCGTCGAGCCCCAGCTCATCGCGGCGTGCGTACAGATCGTTGATCCGTGAATACAGGCCGGCGTCGAGCATGATCGCGTCGCTGTGCGCCGACAGCCGCGGCACCACCTCGGCCTCGATCTCCTGGAGCCGGTCCGATGTGTGCGAGCTGGTAAGCGTGAAGAACGCGGCCGATGTGCGCTGCAGGATGCGCCCCGAGCGCTCCAGGGCCACCAGCGTGTTGTCGAACGTCGGCGCGGCGGGTTCGGCGACGATGGCCGCGACCTCGGCCCGCTGCTCCTCCATGCCGCGCTCGAAGGCCGGCAGATAATGCTCGACCTCGATGCGGTCAAAGGGCGGCAGCTGATATGGCAGGTCACTCGGCTCGAAGAACGGGTTGTCCGTGGTCACCTACCGACTGTATCGACCCCGGCTGCGTTATTCGCACCCCTTACTCAGCCTGCTCACCGCGAGAAGGGTTCCGGGATCGAAGCTGGTTTGCCAGGTGGCGCCGTCCTTGGTGGTCACCTCGACAGCGGTCTCGCCGGTGAATCGGACACCCGACAAGACCTTGTCGGGTGCCGGCCAGCCATCGTCGATGCTCATGAAACAGGCGAGGTTCTCACCGGCCTCGCGGCTGCCGAGCCCGGCCCGGGAACGGACCCGGATCACCTGCTGGTGACCGCCGAACAGCGCGCTGCCGCGGAACGCGACAAGCTCGTAGCGCCCGCTCGGCGAGACGGCCGCGACCTGGGCCGGGCCGCGGTCCGTATCGACGAAGTCGAGTGAGCCGTACAGCACGCCCCCGCCCATCACCGCGAGTGCGAGGACGATTGCGCCGCCGGTGAGCCCGATCCGCCCGCGCACGCCCCGCACGACGAGGACCGCGGCGAGGACGAGGCCGGAGATTGCGACGAGCAGGATACTCACCGCAACCCCGGTGCGTCCCCACGGCATCAGCGCGGTGTAGTGCCACGGGTTACTGGCGGCAACGATCACGAACGCGACGGCGAGCGCCGCCACCAGGGTCAGCAGTGATGCGGTGATCCAGCGCCCCCGTGCTCTCATGGATGCCGATCGTAACCGCGCCGATCTATCCCGTCGGCCCCGTGTAGGCGGCGCGCAGTCGCAATTGCGTGGGTTTCTTGTACTCCTCCATCGCATGCGCCAGCCAGCCGACGGTTCGGGAGATGCCGAAGATCGCCTCGCCGGCACCCCGGGGCATGCCGGCGAGATGGGTGAACAGTCCGAGCGGAAAGTCGACGTTCATCGGCGGCAGCCCGCGAAGGTGCGCCTCCTCGATCATCGCTTCGGCCACGGCGAGTCGACGATGACCGGGTACTGCCATCCTGAGCTTCTGCATCAGGGCATCGGCCCGTGCGTCGCCGTTGCGGTAGACGGCGTGCCCGAAGCCGCTGATCCGCTCGCCGCGCCGCAGCCGCTCCCCCATGACGTATGCGGTTTCGTCAGGTTTCTTGATTTCCGTCAACATCGATTCGACACCGAGCGACGCCCCGCCGTGCAGCGCGCCGCTGGTGACCCCGAGGCCGGCCGCGACCACGGCGTAGGGGTCGGCCCGCACTGAGGCGGCGACCCGCGCGGCAAGCGTGGAGGCGGCCAGTTCGTGGTCGGCCAGCAGCACCATGATGAAGCGCAGCACGTCGGTGAGCCGCTCGTCCGCTTTGGCGCTGGCCAGCTTCCAGAACAGCTGGGCGTGCATCGCAAGGCTGTCGATCGTCTTGACCCGGCCGTGGTGGGGCAGCGCCGCGATCATGCCGCTCATCAGCCCGCGGCCGGTCTCGACGACGACGGCGGGGTCGAGGTTGAGCCGCACCGGGTCGGCCACGGCGAGGGCGGTGACGATCAGCTGGAGCCGCTCGAGGAGCAGCACTGCCGGCGGCAGGCCGCTCTGGGCCTCCCGGGCGACCTTGACGGCGTCCGAAACGGGGGCGAAGGCGCGCACGCTCTGCCGGTCATCGGGCTCGACGCCGGTCCACAGCAGGATCGCGACCTCTTCCGGGTGCTTGTATTCGGCGAGGTAGATGGCGTCCTGACCGCGGTAGTTGTGCCGGTCCTCGCCGAGCATGGTGACGGCCGACTCGATGACGAGCTCGGTGCGGCCGGCCTGCCGGCGGGGGCGCCCGCGGCGGGCCAGCTCCTCGATCTCGGCGCTGCTGAAGATGCTGCGCCCGTCCGGAGCCTTGCGGCGGGTGAGGATGCCCCGGCTGACGTACGTATAGAGCGTCGCCGCCTTGACCCCCAAACGCTGGGCCGCCTGCTCGGCCTCGATCCAGTTGCTCACTGCCCCTGACCCCCATGTCGATTTTCGTCGACATTGACACAAATCCTGGATTATCGTCAACCTGGATCCATGTCAACGTCAACTGGTGATGACCAGCCGCGTATCCACTTCCTCGACGTCACCAACCGCGACGGAGTGCAGACGGCCCGGACCGGGTTGTCGAAGTTCGGCAAGACGATGGTGAACTTCTACCTCGGCCGGCTCGGCGTGGCTCAGTCCGAGATCGGGTTCCCGTTCCTGTTCCACGAGGTGCCGTACGTACGCGCGCAGACCGCCCTGGAGCGGGCCGGCGCGTTCGGGTCGCTGCGATTGTCGGGTTGGTGCCGAGCCGTCGTGGCCGACGTGGAGCGATCGGCCGGGCTCGGACTGAGGCACTACAACCTTTCTATCTCGACGTCGGACCAGATGCTCCAAAACAAGTTCCGCGGCAAGCTGAACCGGGACGCACTGATCCGCGAGATGGTCGCGGCGGTGCGGACCGCCGTCGAAGCCGGCGCCGAGACTGTCGGCGTCAACGCGGAGGACGGCTCGCGCACCGACGAGGGGTTCCTGACCGAGTTCGCGCTGGCCGCGCGGGAGGCCGGAGCGGCTCGGCTGCGGTACTGCGACACGATCGGCGGCGACACCCCGGGCCGGATCGGCGAGCGGTTCGCGAAGCTGGCCGGGGCCACCGGGATGCCGATCGAGACCCACTGCCACAACGATCTCGGCATGGCCGTGGCCAACTCGCTCGCGGGCACATTCGGCGACCTCGCCGCGGGCCAGGACGCCTGGATCAACACGTGCGTCAACGGGATCGGCGAGCGCTCCGGCAACGCCGACCTGATCTCGTGCATCCTGGCGCTGCGGCACGGATTCGGCGTACCGGACGGGGCCCAGATCGGTGATCAGCTCGACCTGACCTGGGCCCGCCGGTTCGCGGGCTGGGCCTCGTACGCATTCGGCCAGCCACTGCCGAACAACCAGCCCGGCGTGGGCCCGAACGCCTTCGCGCACGAGTCGGGCATCCACGCGGACGGCGCGCTCAAGGATCATCGCAACTACGAGCTGTACGACGAGGAGCTGCTCGGGCCGCACCCCTCGGACCGGCACGCGCGGGCGGGGCGGATCGTGCTCACCGGGGAGTACGGCGGGCTGGCCGGCTTCCGCCACGTCATGGACGACCTCGACATCGAGGTGACGGACGAGGCGAAGACCTTCCAGCTGGTGCAGTTGTGCAATGCGGCGACGGGGCGGCCGCTCACCGACGACGAGCTGCGGTTGATCGCCGCGTATCCGGACGAGCTTTCGCTGCTGTACCCCGGCCTGCTTTAGGGTCTGTCGCTCTTCGGCATTCGCCTGTCACTCTTCGCGCTTGCCAGTCGCTATTGGCGCTTGCCAGTCGCTATTGGCGCTTGCCAGTCGCTATTGGCGTTCGCCGGTAGCCCTTCAGCGTTCGCCGGTCGCGCTTCGGCGCTCGCGTGTAGCACTCGGCTGTCGACTGTCGGCCCCGGGGTTCGTCTGCCACCTTCAGGCGCTCGCCCATTGCATCCGGCGCTCACCTGTCGCACTCGGCGTTCGACTGCCGGCCTTGGCGCTCGCCTGTGGCAGTTGGCGCTCACCTGTCGACCTTGGCGTTCGTCTGTCGCTCTTGGCGTCCGGCGTCCGGCGTCCGGCGTCTGCGTCTGCGTTGGCGTCGGCGTCGGCGTTGGCGTGTCGCTCTTGGCAATGGCGTTCGCCTGTCGCAGTTGGCGTTCGTGCCGTCTGTCACTCTTGGTGCTCGACGTTCGCTGTCCGGCGACCCGTCAGAGCATCGCGTGCTCGACGATCCAGTCGAGTCGCAGCGTTTCGTTGTCGCTGAACTCGCGGTGCGCCATCTCCGTGAACCGCCGGGTTACCTGCAGCGGCGTGAACCGGTGCACGGCACACTCCATCCAGACCGGGATGCGGGACGCGGGGTTCGCGAGCACGACGTGTCGGCCGCAGCGATGCGCTGTCATGTCGACCAAGCTAGGCGCGGCTACGCCGGGCACCCACCCGGATACCGGGAGCCGGGGCCTGCACCAAATGGTGTACGCCTCGGTGTCTCCCCGTGGACGACGCCTCGCTCGCCGCCGATGCCTAGCGTCAGGTTCATGAATACTCCACCTGCCAGTAGCACCATGCACGGCCTGGTGATCGGTCTGGCCACCGCGCTGATCGGCGTCCTGCTCGTCCCTTCGTTCGCCGGGCGAGACCATGCGCGCCAGTCACTCGGCAACGGCCTGGTCGTCATCGGCCGTGCGACGGTGGTCCAATGCGCCCGCTGATCCGCCGCAGGACGGTCAGGTCCGACGACAATCAAGGACAACCGTCGAGCCGCCGCACGAGGGGCGGCCTTGACGAAAATCAGGGACAGTCGTCGAGCCGACGCGCAACAGTCACGTCTGATGAAGATCCAGGACGCGCGTCGAGCCGACGTACAACAGTCACGCCCGATGAAAGTCGAGGACGATCGTCGAGCCGCCGCATGGCGGATAGCCTTGACGAAAATCTGCGACGATCGTCGATGCGCCGCACAACTGTCGAGCTTGACGAAAGTCCAGGACAGTCGTCGAGCCGGCGCGTTACCGCACTGTTCATCACCGTCACCGTGCTGGGTGTGCTGAGTGCGTCCGCGGCAGCCGGGACGGCGCTCACCGCGCCGGGGCCGATCAGCCTGGCGTCGACGCTCGCACTGCTGCTGTGGCTGCAGCGTCGCTATCCGCTCACGGCCCTGGTCATCGGCGTCGCCACCGTGGCCGCGCTGCGCGTGTCGCACCTGACCGAGGCGGGCTGGCTGTGGCCGGCCACGCTGCTGTACGCGCAGGCCGCACTGGCCCGCGGAACGGCGACGGTCGTCACGATCGCGATCGTCAACGTGCTTACCGCGTTCAACCTGGACTGGACAGTGCTCCAGCACACCGCCCGCGAGTCGACCGCCACCGTCGGCACCGACGCACTGTGGCTGTGCGCCACGTTGGCGATCACCGTCGCCTACCGCACCTGGCGCCGCCTCCAGGCCGAATCGCTGCAGCGCCTCCGCACCGAACTCGACGAACAGCGCACGGCCGAGCGGCTGCGGCTCGCACAGGAGGTGCACGATGCGGTCGCGCACACACTCGCCGTGGTCGGTGTCCACGTCAACGTCGCGGCCGACGCGCTGGACTCAGACCCGGTCGAGGCCCGCGCGGCGCTCCGGCTGGCCCAGGACGTCCGCCGGCGTGCGATGGCCGACCTGTCCGCGCTCGTCGGCGTCCTGCGCGCACCCGACGCCACAGTCGGCAACACGGCTGGTGACGCGGTTGGCGACGCAGCTGGTGACGCAGTCCGCGGCGCGACTGGCGAGGCGGCTGGTGAGGCGGTCGACGGCACGGCTAGCGACCCGGCTGGTGAAGCGGTCCGCAGCGCGGCTGGTGACGCAGCTGGCGGCGCGGTCCGCGGCGCATCTGGCGAGGCGGTTCGCGGCGCAGCTGGCGAGGCGGCTGGTGAGGCGGTCCGCGGCACGGCTGGTGACCCGGCTGGCGGCGCGGTCCGCGGCACGGTCGGTATTGCGCCGCCAGTGATGCCGCCGGACCTCGATGGCCTGGTTGAAGGCATCCGGTCGACGGGGCTGGACGCGGTGCTGGAGGCCGACGGCTCCCCTGACGATGTGCCTTTGCCTGTACTTCTGGTGATCGCCGCAATCATCCGAGAGTCCTTGACGAACGTGGTGAAGCACGCCGCGGCCCGGCACGTCACCGTACGGGTCCACTATGGACCGCCCACGTCGATTACTGTCCTCGACGACGGATCGGGCTCGACTTCGATCGGCGTCGGCAATGGTCTGCGGGGGCTCGAGGAGCGGGTGACTGCTCTTGGCGGCACTTTCAGCGCAGGGCCGGCCGAGGGCGGGTTCGCGGTGCGCGCGAAAATTCCGGCATGACCGTGCGCGTGCTGCTCGCCGACGATCAGGCCCTGGTGCGGGCCGGGTTCGGGAGTCTGCTCCGGCGCAGCCGGGACATCGAGGTGGTGGCCGAGGCCGGTACTGGGGATGAGGCCGTGCGGGCGGCCCGGGCCCACCGACCCGACGTCGTGTTGATGGACATCCGGATGCCCGGGCTCGACGGGATCGCCGCGACCGAACGGATCTGCGGCGATCCCGAGCTGCGCGGGACGCGCGTGATCGTGCTGACGACATTCGAGACAGACGAGTATGTCTTCGCCGCGCTGCGGGCCGGGGCCAGCGGCTTCTTGACCAAGGAGGTCGAGCCGGACGAACTGCGCCGGGCGGTCAGGGTGGTCGCGGCGGGCGATGCGCTGCTCTCACCCAGCGTGACGGCCCGGGTGGTGACCGAGTTCGCGCGACGCCCTCTCGCCGGGGCCGGGCGGCAACTCGACGTCCTGACCGCGCGCGAGAGCGAGGTGGTCCGGCTGGTCGCGAGTGGACTGTCCAATGAGGAGATCGCGCGCGAGCTGTACATCAGCCCGCTGACCGCCAAGACCCACGTCACCCGCGCGATTGCCAAGGCCGGCGTGCGTGACCGGGTGCAGTTGGTGATCCTCGCGTACGAGAGCGGCCTCGTCACCGCTCAGCGCGGCGACTGAGCCGGGCTCAACGCGGAGCGGGCGATTGAGCGCAGTGTGTCACTGGGATAGGCGCGAGCCGCGCTGAGCCGTGGTTGCCGCGTACTCAGTCGGCATCCCTTAGTCGTGCGGCGTGACGACTCCCTTGCGGTTAGAGCCGGCCAATCGTTGCGTAAGGTGACGGCTGAATCAGCTTCACCGCGTTGCGCGGTGGCTGGATCTGGTCTGCCATTGCACTCCGCGACGGCTGGAGCGGACCGTCACTGTGCGGTGGGACGGGTGGTGGTGGTTCGCACACGTGGCGGCGGGAGTCGCACATTGGAGTGCGATTTGGGCGGTTTATCCGCGCATCGTAGTCGACGTTCGGATGAGGTCGGGGCGCCGAACGGAGGACTCACCGGATCGCGATCACGACTCACCGTATTGAGGGACGCCGTCCGCTAATCCGTGACTTTCCGGAAACGCACAGTTCACTGGTTCAACCTGACAGGACGGCCACGACGGGTGATGATTTGCCCGTGACTAGCCAACTGCGCGTGATGTCGATCTATGAGGGGTTTTTCTCCGGCGGTGCCCGGGCCCTGCACACCACGGTCGTGGCCGGGCTGCACACCGGGGGGAGCCATCATCATTCAGTGCTGAGCATCTACGGGGCCATGCGGCGGGAGACGATCCTGCAGCGGATGGAGGACGACGCCAGCTACCGCTCACTGAGCGCTATCGGCGTCGAGGTGCGCCCACTGGGCCGCCGGATCGGGGGCGGCTCGGCGGCCCGCAAGACGTTCAGTCAGTCCGAGGTGGCGACGGCGTTCGCGCACGCCGAGCGGGCCGACATCATCCTGTCGCTCAAGGAGCAGCCGCTGCGGCTGGTCAACCTGCCCGACTTCCCGCGCAAGCCGGTCATCGTGTGTCTGCACCGCTCCGATCCGGAGAACCAGGGCAGTGCACTCGCCGAGTTCAAGACCGCGGTGGCGGACGGTCGGGTGGCCGCGGCGATCTGCTGTGCGGAGTCGACGCGCGCGGCGTACCAACGGGCAGGCATTCCGCAAAGCCTCCTCAAAGTCGTGCCGAACGGTGTCGACCTGACCCGTTTCCAGCCGGTGACGGGGCGTAAGCGGGGCGCGCTGCGCCGGTCGCTGGGAGTGCCGGCCAAGGGCGAGGTGGTCACGCTGGCGGCGCGGTACGACGCGATGAAGAACATTCCGCTGTTCCTGGCTTCCGCCCGGCGGTACCTCGAGCACGAGCCCAACGGCCACGTCGTCATGTGCGGCGCGGGCATGACCACGGCGAACGTCGAACTGTGCGGGCTGCTCAACGATCTGTTCGACGACGAGCCGCGATTCCTGAACCGGCTGCACCTGCTGGGCATCCGCCGCGACATGGAGGCCGTCTACGCCGCGAGCGACGTCGTGGCCCTCACCTCCACCAGCGGTGAGGCCGCCCCGCTGTGCCTGATCGAGGGCGCGATGTGCGGTGCGGTACCGGTCTCCACCGACATCGGCGACACCGCACAGATCGTCAACGGTATCGGCCTGATTACTCCCCCCGAGCCGGACGCGATCGCGACCACCTGGTCTGAAGCCGTCGACCGCCGCGCCGAGCTGACGCCGCGCCTCCTGGCCAGCCGCGAGCGGTTCAGCCACACCCGGATGATCGCCTCCTATGCCGCCGTCATCAACCGCGCCCACCGCGAGCTGGGGCTGCGCGTTCCGCAGCGCCTTTGAGCAGTGCTGCGGCCCGCGATCCCTTCAGGCGAGGCCCCGAGGGCCGCAGCACCTGTGCGCAGACCGGTGGTTCGCGGCGCTGTTGAGCAGGTGCGCGGGTCGCAGCGCTCGCGGGTTGGAAGCTTGATTGGCTTGATTTTCGTCGACGTTGACGAAAATCAGTGAGGTTAGATCAGGCGTGAGACAGGCCTCGCCAGCGGGCGCCCAGGCGGCGTTCGCGGCGGCGTCTGAGGAAGCGGGCCGCCAGGTAGAGCCGCGCGTACCAGGTGGGAGCCAGGCGGATCAGCAGGACGCTCAGGGCTACCAGCCAGAGCCGGTGACGTACACACGCGAAAATGTCCTTGAAATGCAGGTCGCGGCGAACGATTTCGACGACCGAGGTGCCCGCATCGCCGCCTCGGGCCCGAGCGGCCGCCTCGACGACGGACATGACGCCGGCGCGTAACCGGAAGTGCAGGAGTCCGGCGGCCGAGGCGCGGTTCGGCTCGGTGGACAGGATCGTGCAGGCATCGAGTACGCCGGTGTAGAGGTCGAGGACACGGGGCGTGAAGGTGCCGGTGATCGACGCGCGGCGCTGCAGGTGGAAGTACGCCGGGCCGGCGACGAACGCCACGGTGCGGGCGCGGCGCAGGAGCCGGGCGCACACGCCGACGTCCTCGTACAGGCGGCCGGGCGGGAATTCGAGGTCGTCGAACAGATCTCGCCGGATGAGCTTGTTCATCATAAACGCGCGGATGCGCTGGAACAGGAACTCCTCGACTGCGGCCGGGCCGGTCCACACGGTGTCCTCGGTGCGACGCATCATCGGGCGGCCGGTGCCGCCGTCCTCGTGCACGGGCACCATGTCCGTGATGACGATGTCGACGTCGGGGGCGGCCGCGCGGGCGAAGGCTTCGAACAGATCGGGCGTTACCCAGTCGTCACTGTCGACGAACCACACGAAGTCACCACCGGCCGCGGCCAGTCCGGTGTTGCGGGCGACCGAAAGCCCGAGGCTGACCGGGTGTCGCAGCACGCTTACGGGAAACGGCGACTCCCGCAGCAGCGCGCCCGCCACTTCCATCGAGGCGTCGGTCGAGGCGTCGTCCACGATGATCAGCGAGATTCGAACGTTATTCGGCACGCGCAGCGCCAGGAGCGCCGCGATGGTTCGCCCGATGTGCCGCTCCACGTTGTACACCGGCATGACGATCGAAACCGCCAACGTCACTGCCGCGCCGCCTCTCCATATGTTTCGTCGGGGGTCTTGATTAGCGTCTGGTGACGGTCGTCGTCCGCAAAGTCGTCGACATCGACGACTCGCACGCTCGCACCGGCGCCTTCGCTCGGAACGCTTACGCCGCTGCCTCTGCTGGGGACGCTCGCACTGCCACCTCTGCTGGGGACGCGCACACTGCCGCCTCTGCTTGGAGCGCTCACACCGCCGCCCGCGTTTGGGATGCTCCGGTCGTCGCCTACGCCTGGGGCGCTCGCCTTGGCGGCTGGTCTTGGGACGCTCGCGTCGGCGCCTACGCATCGAGCACCCACATCACCGCCTGCGTCTGGGGCGCTCGCCTGGTCGCCTGTGCTTGGGACGCTCACACTGGCAGGTGCGCTTGGAGGACCCACACCAGCGTTTGCGCTTGGACGGCTCGCAATGCCGGCTGCGCATGGACGCGTTCCGTGACGCCCATCGCCTTGTACAGGTCGGGCGATCACGGCGGCGGCTGGGCTAGGGGCGCTCACACTGGCACGTGCGCTTGGAGCACCCCCACCAGCGTTTGCGCTTGGACGGCTCACAATGGCGGCTGCGCCTGGGGCGATCACGGCGGTGGCTGGGCTTGGGGTGCTCACACCGGCACCTGGGTACGGGATGTGTGGCGGATGGAGGAGCCGATCAGCCACTCGTATGCCTGAGTGAGGGCGGCGGCCTGGGCTTGTGGCGTGTGCTGGGCGGCGAACGCCTCCTGCAGGCGGGGCCGGCTGGGCTGGCCGGTGTGCAGGACCAGCTCGAGCTCGGCCGCGACCTGTTCGGGGGTGTGCAGGTCCGGGTCCAGGCCGAGCGAGTCGAGGGCGGGGATGCTGCGGGCCACGAGCGGTAGGCCGGCGGCGACGGCTTCCAGCAGGGCCAGGGGGCAGCTCTCCCAGGCGGCGGTGTGGAGGTACACATCGGCGGCGGCCAGGTGCTCTGCCACTTGCTCCGGTGGGAGCCATCCGGTGACCGTCACGCCGGCCGCGCGCAGTTCGGCTTCCAGGGCTGGATCGCCGCCGCCGATCCAGGTCCACTCGGCGTCGATGTCGACGAAAGTCTTTGTCCGTAGCAAGAAGTGTGGGTCCTTCTGGCCGCCGATCCGTCCGACGGTCACTACGGTGGGTATCGCCTCGGACGTACGCATGCGCGGGGCGCGGACGCGGGTGGTGTTCGGCACGTGTACGGCGGGCAGGCCCATGGCGGCGGCCAGGTCGGCCTCGCGCGGGCTCACGCACACCGCCAGGCCGGTGCGGTCGGCCAAGATCTGCTCTGCTCGCCGCGTGACGTGGACGAGGCCCGGAGGTGCGGTGGCCGGGTCACGCTCGAAGGCGAAGCAGTGGGGGGTGTACGCGATTGGCGGACCTGATCTGGGCAGCAGCAGGCGGCCGATGAAACCGGCCCACGACGAGTGCAGGTGGACGATGGCGGGCTGGGCCGCGGCGACCGCGCGGCGCAGGGCCCAGGCCACGCCCAAGCGGCCACGACCGGATGAGTGACACACGGTGAAGTCGGCGGCCGTCGATGCATCGCAACCAAGACGCTCCGTGCGCCCAAGATGTCCCGCGCACTCAAAAGGCTCCGTGCACTCAAGAGGCTCCGTGCGCCCTAGACGCTCAGTGCACTCAAGATGCCCCGAGCGACCGAAACGCTCCGTGCACTCAAGATGCCCCGAGCGACCGAAACGCTCCGTGCACTCAAGATGCCCCGAGCGACCGAAACGCTCCGTGCACTCAAGAAGCTCCGAGCGACCGAAACGCTCCGTGCACTCAAGAAGCTCCGAGCGACCGAAACGCTCCGTGCACTCAAGAAGCTCCGTGCGCCCTGGACGCCCCGTGCGCACGAGACGCTCCATGCGACCGAGAAGCCCCGTGCGCCCAAGAAGCCCCGCGGGCCCCAGACGCTCCGTGCGCCCAAGAAGCCCCGCGGGCCCGAGACGCTCCGTGCGCCCGAGGCGCTCAGGGGCGAGCAGATGGTGCTCGTACTGCGGCGTGGACCGCGCGAACTCGGTGATCGCGGCTGCCGTTCCGCTGGTCATGTCGCCGGTGACGTGCAGGATGCGTGCGGTCACTCGCGCTCCCCGATCGAATGGACGTCGAAGGTGCCTGCGGACTCGGCTTTGCCGGCCAGCCCGGCGATTTCAGCCAGCCCCGCGACTCCAGCCGGCTCGGCGGCTTCGGACCGCTCGGCGGCTTCGGGCCGATTGGCGGCTTCGGACCGCTTGGCGAGCGCCAAAGGGCTGGGCCTTCCGAGCGGATCGGCCTTCTCGAGTGGCTCGGATCGCGGCGGGACGGTCGATTCGGGGGCGATCGGTGCGACAGAGGGGTGGCGGCCGGCGATGAATCGGGACTCGGCCGCGATCACGACAGCGCCCTCCGACAGTTCATCGCCCAAGCGCGTCGGCCCGGACTTCGTGGCCTTGCTCGCCCTTGCGGTCCGGCGCAGTCCGTTGGGTTCAGAGGCGCCCTGCGAGATTTCAGCGGGACGGCCGGCACGGAACCGGGACTCGGCTGCAATCACGACGGCGCCCGGCGAGCGAGCGTCGACTGCGTTGACTGGGATAGTCGAGCCGACGATGCCGACCGGGCCGGTCGAGCCGGCCATGCCGGACACGCGGGTGTCGGCCGCATTGACTGGGGCGGTCGAGCCGACGATGCCGACCGAGCGGGCGTCGCCCACAGTGACCGGGCTGGCCGAACCGACCGTGCCGGCCGGATGGACGGAAGGGTGTGGGTCGCGGGTCGGTGGGCGGGTCATCGCGACGCGTGGGCGGCGACGTGGGCGGTGCGGCGCAGGTGGGCGATGGTGATCAGGCTGGCCCCGCCGACCAGGAGGATCAGGCCGGCGGCGGTGTACCCGAGGGCGCCCGGGCCCGTGACCGGCAGGTTCGCGGCGGTGGCGGCTTCGCGCCGGGGGACGGTGACGTCGACTGTCACGGTCTTCGTGACGCCGGACGTCTGGCCGGTGAGCTTGATGGGGAGCCGGCCGGAGAAGCCGGTGGGGACCTTGACGATGGCCGAGCCGTCGCCGTTGGTGGCGGCCCGGGCGGTCGTGAGATGAGTGCCCGCCTGGGATTCCGGGGACATGTCGATGATGGCGTCGAAGCTGACCGGCTCGGACGGCTCGAAGCCGTGGCCGGTGACGACGACGGTGGTGCCGGCGGTCGGGTGCTGGTTGTCGACCTCGGCGCTGTGCTCGTCGACACCGCCGTTGCGGCCGGCCGCGTGCTCGTCGGCCGCATCGGTGTCCAAGTAGCCGGCCCTCTGGCCTTCCACGACGGGGTTGCGGCCATCCCCCTGGCCGGCCACGGCAGCGTTCTGGTCACCGGCGCCGGTAAGCGTCGGCTGCGGCTCGATCTGCGCCGGGGTCGGTGCGGGGTCCGGCTCGGCCAGCGCGGCGGTGCTGAGTGCTGCCGCGGCCGCCAGTCCCACGCCTATCGCTCCGACCACTTTCAAGCAACGCATCAACATTGTCCTTCCTGGACTGCCCGAGACCAGAATCGAAGATCGCGACGAGATAGATACTCAAAGTATTAGTGCGCATACTTTAAGTGAGGTGCACGCACTCCCCAAACGGGGCGTACCTCTTCCGGGCTACGGCCTCCACCGGCTCTTACGCCTCAGGGTAGTGAGTCAGTAACGTTTCGTGTGTGAAGGTGGACCTGCGCGTGTTTCTGCTGCGGTACCGGCTTGTCGAGCTCGCCGCCGGGTTGTGCGCGCTCGGCCTGTTGCTGCGCGCCCGCGCGCTGCTGCCCGCCAGGTACTTCTCCGACGGTGACTACATCGCCGCCCTCAACAACGGCACGACCGCGATCCGCCCCGACCCGCACTACCGCTCGGTCGCCGTGTTCTACGCGCTGCTCGGTCTCGACGACCATCCGCACGTGACGGCGGTGCTCCAGCTGGCGCTGTTCGTCACGGCGATCGCGCTGGCCCTGGGCCCGGCGGCGCGCTGGAGCACGATGGCCCTCGCCGCGGCGGCCATCGGGCTCGGCGGCGTGTACCTGACGCAGTACTCGAAAGACGCAGTCGTCCTGATTTTCGTCCTGCCGATCCTGCTCGTGCTGCGCGTCGATGCCTGGGCGTCCGCCGCACCGTTCGTGGCCGCCGGGTCGCTGCTGGTGTACGGCACGCTCTTCCGCTCGAACTGGCTGGTGATCGCGGCCCTGTTCGTCACCGCGTACGTCGCGCTGCACCGCGGCGGGCGGCCGGTCCTGCTGCTGCCGAGCGCGGCCGCGATGTTCCTGATCGCCGCGGCGGGCACGCTCGTCCTGCGCCACGACTCGCTCGACACGTTCCGCGCCGCCGCCACCACCGGGCGGGCCGGATCGCCCGACGGGGCCATGCTCATCGCACCGTTCGTCGACGCGCCGCACTCGATCCCGATCGGCCTGATCAACGCCGTGCTCACGTTCGCCGCGCTGCTGGCGCCGATCCCGCTCGCCCTGGCCGGCGGCTGGGTCAACGGGCTCGCCGCGCTCGTGCTGGCCGCGTTCACCGTGCGTATGGTCGGCGCCGCTCGGCACAGTGCGGGCCGCCCGATGCTCGGCGTCGCCGTCTCGCTGCTGCTCGCGTTCGTGGTCACGCAGGCGCTGTTTGCTCCCGACTACGGCTCGCACCTCAAGCACCTGACCCCGATGCTGCCGCTGGCGATCTTCGCGCTGGCCGCCGCGGACCGGGCGGCCCGCGAACGAACCGCGGTATGGCACGCGTTGTGAGGCGCTCGGTTGCGGTGATCGGGGCCGGGGCCGGTGGGGCGGCGGCCGCCTACTGCCTGGCCAAGGCCGGGCTCGAGGTCGACGTCTATGAGGCCTCCGGCGGGGTCGGGGGGCTCGCCCGGTCGGTCGGGCTGTGGGGGCAGAGCGTCGGGGTCGGGCCGCAGCACTTCTTCAGCGCCGATCCGCGGGTGAATGAGCTCTGGCTCGAGGTGGTCGGCGGGGACTTCGAGATGGTCGAGCCGGTCGTCGGGAGCCACCCGGCGCGGGCCGCCGCGGCCGGCTCCGGGCTTGGCGGGCTGCTGCGGGGCGTGTGGCCGCGGCACGGGCGGCGGGCGGCGGTGCCGGAGTTCGCGCATCCGCGCCATGGGTTCGGCGAGGTGTACTCGCGGATGTGCGAGTTCGTCGAGAAGCGCGGCGGGCGCGTGCACCTGGATACGCCCGTCGCACAGCTCGTCGTCGACGACGACCGGGTTGTCGGGGTGCGGCTCAACAACGCCGACGTCTACGAGCACGACCACGTCGTGTCGTCGATGCCGCCGGCCGTGCTGGCCGGGCGGCTTCCCGCGGTGCCGGCGGCGGTGGCGGCGGCCGGAGCCGGCCTGACGCTGGGCAACACCGTCGTCGTCTACCTGCTGACCAGCGGGCAGTCGGTCTTCCGGGACACCTGGATCAACGTGCGCGATCCTTCGCTGCGGACCGGGCGGATCACCAACTTCGACAACTGGGTGCCCGCGGCCAAGCGCGGGGAGCCGGAGACGGTTGTCGCGCTCGAATACTGGTGCTCCGGTGAGCACGAGTTCTGGCGCTGGGAGGACGAGCAGTACGTTGCGCTCGCCCGCAACGAGCTTGCGGCCACCGGGCTCGTCGACATCGACGAAATTCTCGACGGCGTGGCGTTGCGGGTGCCGAAGAGCCTTCCCGTGTACCGCGAGAGCCTCCGCCGGCACCTCGACGTGCTCGAGGACCATCTGCAGGGCCTGTCCGGGCTGGAGGTCATCGGGCAGCACGGGCCGATCGTGCGTAACCGGCAGGGCCACGGCATCCTCATGGGAATGCTGGCCGCGCAGAACATCGTCGAGGACGCCGGGCACGATCTGTGGGCCGACCCCGCCGTCCACGCCCATCCGGCAACGTCTCGGATCACCGCCACCGGGCTCGTCTACTGACCTTCGGTTCTTCTCCAGCGGCGCAGCCAGTGCTCCAGTGCGCCCACGCCGGCCAGCAGGAGCAGGGCGCAGCCCGCCGCCACCACCAGCATCAGGGCGAGCAGCACCCACAGCGGCGACAGGACCCACCACCAGGACCAGTCGATGACGTCTGTCAGTTTGAGGGCTGCCAGGACCGCGGGGATCACGACGTACACGAAGAGACCGCATCCGGCGGCGCGATCGTCGCGGGCCACCGGGGCAGTCTGCCACAGGACAAAGCGTTGACCGCGGTTGGCAGACTGAGGCCGCACCGTCCACTGCGGACTTTCATGGGAGCGGCGCATGTCGAACACCAATACGTACCTCGACCAGGTCGTCAGGCAGCAGGAGCGGCTCGAGGCCGATCTTCGCTCCAAGAGCAGCGTCGCCCGGGCGCAGGTGCAGGCCCCGGCGGCCGGTGGGGCGCCCCCGCCGGAGCGGCTGCGGCGCGGGGAGAGCAGTAACGCTCCGCAGCCGACGCCGAACGCGGTCGAGGTGCGGGTGACCGGGTTCGGACGGTGGAAGACGGTGCTCGTGCCGCCCAACGCGTTCGTCGTGCACACGCGGCGGGGGAAGGCCGAGCCGCTGCACCTCGGGCTCGGGGTGTCGTTCCGCTACAACCCGGCCACCGATTCGTATCTGGTGGTGCCGGGGGCCATGCAGACGATCCTGATCAATGCGTACTGCGTGTGCCGGGAGCTCCAGGGAGTACTGGTGCAGGCGTATGTGCAATGGATCATCGAGGACTTCTCGACAGCGTATCGGCGGCTGGATTTCGGGGATGCCGAGGACCCCATGCGGCTGGTCAACCTGCAGCTGAAGGAGCAGGCCGAGGCGGCGATCAAGGACAAGGTGTCGACGCTCGGCGTGGCCGAGGTGCTCAGCGACAAGCAGCCGATCATCGAGGAGCTGACGGCGCGGCTGCGGGGCGTGGCCGAGGGGTCGGGTGGGGCCGACGCCGGGCTCGGGCTGCGGATCGTGACGGTGCAGATCAAGGAGGCGGTGGTCAGCTCGTCGCGGCTGTGGGAAAACCTGCAGAAGCCGTACCGCAGCGAGCAGGGCCGGATCGCGCGCCTCGCCGAGCTCGCGGCCGAGGACGCGGTGGCCGAGCGCGAGTTGACGGGGCAGCAGCAGCGGGAGTCGTCGCGGATCGCCAGCGACCGGGAGCTCGCCGACCAGCGGGCCCGGCGCGCGGCGCACGAGTTCGATCGGGACGCGGCCGAGGCGCTGCGCCGGTCGCAGCGGGAGCAGGAGGACGCCCGGGCGCTCGCCGAGCTGCAGGACGCGACGAGCCGGCACGCGCTGGCGCTGGAGCGGCAGCTCGCGGCCGAGGAGGCGGAGATCGGGCGGCTGCGCATCGAGCGGGAGGCGGAGCTGACCCGGCTGAAGGCCGAGGCGGAGCTGCTGCTGGCGGCGGCCCGCGGGCGGGCCGGACACGAGCAGGCGCTGCTGGACGTGGAGCGGGAGCGGCTGCGGGCCGACATCGCCAACGCGCAGTCGGCGGAGAACCTGCAGGCGCAGCTCATCGAGCGGCTGCCGGAGATCGTGGCCAAGCTGCCGAAGCCGGCCGAGCTGCGCTCCGTGACCATCGGCGGGAATGACGGTACGACTGTGGCGGGTCTGATCGCTGAGCTCACGACAGTGGTGCAGGCGTTGTCGGGGCGCCGCGCCGAGCACTGAACCGGCGCGCCGCGCCAGGAGGCCGCGGTCGGTGCGGCCGAGGTTGCAGGGCCGGGGTTTTGCAACCGACCGAGCCGTTTTGCGGCAAGACTCGAGGCAATCAGATGATCAAGATCCCTTTGCGTGGGAGGTTGTCATGCGATTGCCGATGCTTGCCGCAGCCGTGGCCGGTGCCGTCATGCTCGGGACGGTGCCGGCCTCGGCGGCGCCCGGCGAGGACCCGACCGACCCCGTGGTGCCCATCGACCCACCCATTTCGGCGCCCATAGACCCGTCGGACCTGCCGATGCCGACCGACATGCCCATGCCCACCGACATGCCGATGCCTACTGACATGCCGATGCCCACCGATACCGCGACGCCGGCGCCGACCGACTCGCCGTCGGACACGCCGGCGCCGACCGATACCGCTACGTCGGGGCCGCTGTCGGCGCAGGACTCGGCGTTCGTCCTGGCGGCCGGGTACGGGGGCAACTTCGAGGTGGCCGCGGGGTCGCTGGCCAAGGCGCGGGGGTACTCCGCCGGCGTGCGCGACTTCGGTGCGAAGATGATCAGCGATCACAACCGGGCCGGCACGAAGCTGTCGATCCTGGCGAAGTCGCTCGGGACGTCGACGCCGGACCTGCCCGACTCGGCGCAGCAGAACATCATCAACGCGTGGTCGCGGCTGGAGGGGCTGCTGTTCGACTGTGCGTATGTGCCGGCCGAGTATCTGGACCATGTGGGTGCGGTGGCGCTGTTCGAGAACGAGGCGGCGCACGGCGACAACCCCGACCTGGTGCGGTTCGCGCGGGAGACGCTGCCGACGCTCCAGGAGCACAAGCGCATGATCACGTCGGCGCTGAGCGCGCTGGACTGCAACGGCTAGCGCTGGAAACGGCCCGCCCGACCGGAGCCGGGCGGGCCGTGGTCTGTTTCGGACGGTTACGGCAGGACGTAGTTCTCGTTCAGGGCGGCGCCGCGGTCCGGCTTGTACTGGTCGAAGCCGCGCGGGTCACACTGGAGACCACCATTGATGCAGTGGTCGGACAGGGCCTTCAGGGTCGGGGCGTCCCAGGCGTTGTACACGTCGTAGTGGAACGAGTAGCCGCGGCCGCTGGCGAAGTGGACGTTCGCCATGTTGCCGCTGACCGGCCAGGCCATCTTGAACTCGATCATCGGCACGGCGACCGGGTGGTCCTGCGGGCAGACGCCCACGACCGGGTACGCCATGTGCGACTTGTGGTCCGGGGTGTCCAGATGGATGCCGTCCCAGCAGCTCGGGGCCTGGAGCCGGACGTTGAGCTGGCTGCCGGCGACGCAGTTGGCCGGGATGTCCCACTGGTTGGTGAGGTCACCGCACTCGAAGCCCTCGACGTGGCCGGGGTGGTTCTGGAACTCGGCCTGCGTCGATGACGGGCTGCCGACGACGTAGCGCAGGCCGGCCGGGAACGGGCGGACGCTGCGGTAGTCCAGGACGCCGCTCTTGTAGTAGATGACCTGGCGGCCGACCGGCTGCACGGCCTGGTCGCCGTTGAACAGGGTGGGCATCCAGTACGCGGTCTTGTCGCCGGGCGTGATGCAGGCGGTGCCGCCGGCCTGCAGCGAGGCGAGCGTCGTGTTCGCGTTGGTGGTGGTGTTGCCCATGAACGTGTGCGAGTGCGACGCGCCGGGCAGGCCGAAGAACACGATCGGGTCGTCCGGCAGGTTGCTGCGGCTGACCGAGCAGTTCGCCTGGAACTCGTGGTGGGTCGTCGGCGGGTTGGTGGGCGGCGGGGTGGCCGTGGACGGGACGACGCCGGTGACCGGCGGGTTCGCCATGACGTACCCGGGGCCGTCCGACGCCGGCGGCGTGGTGCTCGAGGTGCCGTAGACCTTGAACTCGTACAGCGAGTAGCCGTAGCCGTTGGCGCGCTGGGTGCCGTACATGCGCACATAGCGGCCGGAGCCGGTGACGTTGAGGGTCTGCGTGCCCCCGGTGCCGGTGGTGGTGCTGTAGATGCTGGTCCAGGCGTTGCCGTCGGGCGAGGTCTGGATCTGGAAGGCCTTGGCGTACGCGGCCTCCCACTGCAGCACGACCTGGGAGATGGTGGCGGTCGAGCCGAGGTCGACCCGCAGCCACTGCGGGTCACTCCACTGGCTGCTCCAGCGGGTGGCGTTGTTGCCGTCGAACGCGGCGGCGGCCGGGGACTCGCCGAGCTCCGTCGACGACGCGAGGGCGGGCCGGCCCTGCGACAGCAGCGTGCCGGTGGCGGCGCTGGCGGACGTCAGCTGGAACGCGCCGACGACCATCGATGCCACGACCGCGGTGGTGACTCCGATCGGAATCCCGATTCTTCTGAGGCGTCTGTTGCTCAATGCAGCTCCCAGGGGTGTGGGCGGGTGCCGTTCGCCGGTGGCGGACCGGCCGGGTGCATCGCGCTCGGAGAGCGCTCTCCAAATGTACGCGCCGAGGTGACCGGTCCGTCAATACGTCAAGCGTGCCGGTTGCGCTTTATGCCCACAAAACGGGCGAACAACAGCGGGATTTAAGCTGCGGATGGAGAGCGCTCTCCAGATGCGGCCGTACGGGCGGCCTTCGGCGGCGGATCACTTCGGGAAGCGGGCTCAGGTGGACGTCGGGCGCGGGCCGCCGGTGGTGGCGGGCGGCGCGCTGGAGGGGTCCTTCGGCTGGGAGCCGATCGTCAGCGTGACGGTGCTGCCCCGGTTGACCTGGCGGTTGGCCTTCGGGTCCTGGGCGATCACCTTGCCGACCTGCTCCTCGTCCCACGTCTCCTTGTACTTGATCTGGTACTTCAGGCCCTTGTCCTGCAGCTGCTGCTTGGCGTAGTCGACGTAGGCGCCGCTCAGGTCCGGGACCGTGACCAGGTCCTTCGTGGCCGTCGTCGCCGGGGCGCGGCTCTGGGTCGCCGTGGTCGCGGTGTCGCCGGCGCCGCCGATCGAGCCCGCCTGCTCGGCGCTGCGGCCGGGGTCGGCGGAGGCGGCGGTCCCCGCGCCGGCCTCGGTCCCGGGCGACTGGCTGGTGGCCGAGGGCTTGTCCTTGCCGAGCTGCACGAAGTAGACGGTGGTGCCCGCGCCGGCCACGGCCAGGAGGGCGATCACGACGAGCAGGGCGTTGAGCCAGTTCTTGCCGCCCTTGCGCGGGGCGGCGCCGGCAATGGCGCGCTCGTCGTAGACGGGCACGACCCGGCTGGACGGGCCGGGCGAGACAGGCATCGCGGCGGCCGCCGGGGGTGGCGGCACATACCGGGGCACCGCGGGGCGCGGCGGTTGCTGCTGGAACGGCGGTGCCTGCGCGAACGGTGGCGGCGAAGGCGGCTGGACCGTCGGATATGCCCCGGTCTGGTAGACCCGGCCCCGCGGCGCACCGGACGTGGGCACGCCGGAAACCGGCGCTCCAGATAGCGGTGCTCCGGACGACGGCACGCCGGACGAGGGCACGCCGGAGACGGGGGGCGCGGAGACCGGCATCCCGTAACCCGCGGGCGGGCCGGAGGCCGGAGGGGCGGACATGGGCGGGCCGGACATGGGTGCGGCTGGGGGCGGGGTGGTGAAGCCCACCGGTGTCGCCCCCTGATCCGGCCACATGATGCCCGGGTCGGTCCCCGGGGCCGCGTCGCCCGGCGGCGGTGTGGCCGTCTCCGTCCCACCGGCCGCCGCGACCGGCTCGGCAGACGGCGACGGCGACGGCGACGGCGAGGAGACAGGCGGAGCGATCGGGGGCGAAGCGGCGGACGGCGTCGGGCCCGCGGCCATCGAGGCGTACGGTGCGGCGGCCGCGGCGGCGGCCGGCCACAGGGGCGCGCCCTCCCCCGACTGGTCGGACGGCGGCGCCGACAGCGACAACAGGCAGCCCTCGGCGACGACGATCTCGGGCTGCTCCGTGATGGTCGGCGCGACGTTGAGCGCCCGGTGCAGCATCGTCGCCACGAGGGGGATGCGGCTGCCGCCGCCGACGAGCAGTACCCCCGCGATGTCCTCGGGTTTGATGCCGGCCTGCCGGATGAGCGCGGCAGTGGTGAAGACGGTGCGCTCGAGCAGGGGCTTGGCCGCCGCCTCGAACTCGTCCCGGGTGAGCTGGGCGTCGACGTTGAGCGGCTCGGGCATCTGCAGGACGACGGCCGGGGCCCGCGAGAGCATTTCCTTGGCGACCCGGGCGTCGTGCCAGAGCATGCGGCGGTGGCGCAGCGAGTCGGGGTCCTGGGCGTCGGCGAGGCGGGTCCACAGCTCGGGGTCGTTCGGCGAATACCGCTCCCCCAGCCAGCGCACGATCGTCGCGTCGATGTCGAGCCCGCCGACGTCGGTGAGCCCGTCCACGGCCACCGCCTCGAACCCGGCCGGCCGGCGCACGACCACGCTGGCGTCGAAGGTGCCGGCGCCGAGGTCGTAGACGACGAGGGCCTTGCCGGTCTCGACCTGCTGGCCGAGCACGGCGGTGAACGCGTGCGCCGCGGCGACGGGCTCCGGCACGAGCAGCGCCGCGCCCAGGCCGGCCCGGCGCGCCGCCTCGGCCAGCACCGCGCGCCGCTGGGTGCCCCAGCCGGCCGGGTGCGCGATGGCGACGGAGAAGTCCTCGGCCCCGGCGACCCGCTTGGCCTCAGTGAACACGAAGCGCAGGACCGCCGCGATCAGGTCGGCGACCGGCACCTCGCGCGCCCCGAGGAGCATCGACGGCTCGTCGATGTGCTGCTTGGGGTTGGGCTCCAGGCCGGCCGGGTCGAACCGCGCGTGGTGCAGCGCGTCACCGCCGACGACCAGGTCGTCCGCGGGCGTGGTCGAGCCCGGCCCCGGCTTGGTCGGGGCGAACACGGCGGACGGGAGCAACGGGTTGGCGTCGAACAGCAGTGGCCGGACGCGCCCGTCGGGCCAGCGCATCAGAGCCACCGTGTTCGAGGTACCGAAGTCGATCCCGAGCCCGAAGGCCGGTGACATGCCCCAATCCTAGTTCGCGGAACGGTCCGTCTACGATCGCGTTTCGGACGGTGAAGGTCGCAGTTCGGACAACTCTCGATACGCCGCGAGGGTGGCTGCGGTCCGCTCCCCGACCTCTTCCAGGGGGTCGGCCAGCAGCGTGTCGCCGGGCAGCTCCCCGGCGAGCAGCACCCGCGCCCGCGCCGTGGCCAGCTCGCGCCGCTCGTGGTCGTCGAGCGACACCGCCAGCCGCCCGAGCGCCGCCGTCCGGGCCGCGAGCTGGGCGTCGAGGTCGCGGAGCCGGTCGAGGGCCGCCTCCAGCCGCTCGCCCAGCTCCTCGCGCAGGTCGCCGGGGCGCAGCTGGTCGCGGGTGGCCCGCAGCTCGTCCGCCCGGTCGCGCAGGCTCGTCCGAGCCACGATCAAACGCCCGATGTTGTACCGCGTGAGCTCCAACGTCGGCCGGATGTCCGCGGGCTCGGCCATGGCCCCGAGCGCCGACCACCGCAGCCGCACCTCCCGCAGGGCCGCCTCGGCCGCCTGCCACTCGGCGATCGCCGAGCCGGAGATCCGCACGCCGCCGGGCCAGTACCGCACCGCGCCGGCCACCGCCAGCAGCACCACGGCCACGCCGAACAGTGCCGCGGCGGCGCCGGCCGGTAACAGCGCCAGCCCGCCGATGGGCAGCAGCCAGGGCCACCACGGCACCGGGCGCCGCGGGTCGCGCACGACGCAGCCCGCCGTGCGCTGCCGGTGCCCGTGCCGTCCCATCGGCACATCATGCCCCAAGAACGCGGCCGGCACATCGAAGCCTCACACTGTGTCATTCCACGCGTCGCCCGGCGAATCACTCACTGCAATCAGCAAACAAAGTTAAACAATTCCGTGTTTGACATTGTTCGATGGGTTTGCGGCGGCCCACACTGGGCGTTCCTGACCCGTCCGCCAGCGGGAGATGCGATGGTTCGTCTTCGGTTCAAGCCCCGGCGGCGCGTTCTGGCAATTGTGGCCGGGGCGCTGCTCGTCGTCGGTATCGGTACGGCGCCCGCTTGGGCGCAGCAACAGCAGCAGGGGCCGCCGGACCCGTTGATTCCGGCCAATGACGGTGCGCGTGGGCTTGTCTATGACGGGTTCAAGGTTGGTACCGGGCGTTGTAAGGGTCTGTTTGAGGTGAAGGCGGTGCCGGGGGCGTGTACGCATGGTCCGGATGCGTCGTTTGCCGGGACTGATGTGGCCCGGTCGGTGGCGCCGCTGGGTGGGGTGGCGGTGGCGCCGTTGCGTGTGGTGTGTGATGGTGACGGGCAGTCCGGGAACCGGGTGCAGGTGTTGTATGTGCACGGGTCGGGTAACGCGGACCGGTACGGCCAGTATGTGGCGTCGATCCGGACGTGGACGTCGGGTGTGGATGACATCTACAGTGCCAGCGCGGCGCAGACGGGCGGGGTCCGGCACATCCGGTTCGTCACCGACAGCGGCTGCAACATCGCGGTCACGGATGTGGCGATCGACAACGGTTCGCTGGGTGACTTCGGTAACTCGGTCAATGCGGTCAAGGCGCAGGGGTTCAACCGGGCTGACCGGAAGTATTTGCTGTATGTGGACGCGACAGCGTTGTGTGGGGTGGCCTATGTGACGTTGGATGATCGGCCGGGGCAGGACAATGCGAACAATTCGGGGGCGAGTTTCAGCCGGGTCGATTCGGGTTGTTGGGGGTCGGGGCCGGCGGCGCATGAGTTGACGCATGCGATGGGTGCGGTGATGTCGAGTTCGCCGAACCACACCGCGTACGGGCACTGCACGGATGACTACGACATCATGTGCTACAACGACGGGCCGGGCACGGTGCTGCGGGTGGTGTGTGGTGACCAGGCTCAGGACAACCGCCTGGACTGCAACAAAGACGACTACTTCAACACCAACCCCCCGGCCGGCTCCTACCTCGCCACCCACTGGAACACCGCCAACAACCGCTTCCTCATCACCAGCGGCGGCGGCAACGCTCCGGCCTCCGGCGGGACGATCACCGGCCCGGGCGGCAAGTGCGTCGACGTGAGCGGTGACGACACGGGCGGCAACGGTACGGCGGTGCAGCTGTGGGACTGCCAGGGCAACGCGGTCGACCAGAAATGGACCCACAACGCCGACAACTCCCTGAGCACCCTGGGTCGGTGCCTGGACATCAACGGCAACGCCACCGCCAACGGCACCCCCGTCCAACTCTGGGACTGCAACGGCGTCGGCGGCCAGAAATGGCTCCAACAGGCCGACGGCTCCCTGCGCAACCCCCAGTCCGGCCGCTGCCTCGACGCCCCCAACGCCACCACCACCAACGGCACCCGCCTACAGATCTGGGACTGCAACGGCACCACCGCCCAGAAGTTCGCGGTCAACGGCGGCGGCCCCATCAACGGCCCCGGCGGCAAATGCGTCGACGTCGCCGCCGACGACACCGGCACCAACGGCGCCGCCGTCCAACTGTGGGACTGCCAGTCCTACGCCGTGGACCAACACTGGTTCCACACCACCACCGGCGCACTGCGCACCCTGAACCGCTGCCTGGACATCAACGGCAACGCCACCGCCAACGGCACCCCCGTCCAACTCTGGGACTGCAACGGCGTCGGCGGCCAGAACTGGCAACAACAGGCCGACGGCTCCCTGCGCAACCCCCAGTCCGGCCGCTGCCTCGACGCCCCCAACGCCACCACCACCAACGGCACCCGCCTACAGATCTGGGACTGCAACGGCACCACCGCCCAGAAGTTCACACTGACCTGAGCGACACACCGCACGGCCGCCCCACACCGGGGCGGCCGTGCGCGGGTCAGGCCGCCGGGAAGTCGCGCCGCGTGCGAGCCTCGGTGGCGAGCAGGGGCAGGGGCGCGAGGACGTACAGGGCGGCGAGGGTCCACAGGGCCGCCCGCACCCCGAGCGCCGAGGCCAGCAGCCCGGCGCTCGCCGCGCCGAACGGGACCGTCCCGAACACGAAGATCCGCGAGGCCGCGGTGACCCGCCCGAGCAGGTGGGCCGGCACGAAGTGGCCACGGAACGTCATCGTCATGATGCTCGCCATCGCCGCCCCGGCCAGCGCGATGAACGACCCGGCCGCGAACAGCACCAGGCGCCCGCCGGCCCCGCCGAGCGGAAGCAGCAGCACGAACGGGGCGGCGGCGACGCTCGCCACCAGGTAGGTCCGGGCGCTGCCGAAGCGCCGGGCGGCCGGGGCGGCGAGCGCGGCGCCGAGGATCGCGCCGAGGCTGCCGACGCCGATGACCAGGCCGGCCGTACCGGGCGCCACGCCCTCGGTGCGCACCAGGAAAACGACCCGCAGCGCGGTGATGCCGAGCATCGCGAAGTTCGTCGCCGCCGCCACCACGAGCATGGCCTGCAGGAGCCGGCCGCGCAGGATGAACCGGATGCCCTCGGCGATCTGGCCGAGCATGCCCGCCCGCCCGTCGCCGGGCGGGCGCGGCTCCGGCCCGGTCCGCAGTGCGAGCAGGCAGGACGCCGACACCAGAAACGTGCCGGCGTCGACGAGGATGCCGGTGACCGGCCCGGCCGCCTGGGCCAGCAGCCCGCCGAGGCCGGGCCCGGCGACCGCGGCCACCGACGCGCTGGTCTGCAGGCGGGCCGTGCCCTGCATGAGGTCTCCCAGGCCGACGAGCCGGGGCAGGAACGCGTTGAACGCCACGTTGGCGAACACCCCGGCCGCCCCCGCGAGCAGCGCGGCCGTCAGCAGCCCGGCCATGGTGAGCACGCCGGTCCAGGCCGCGATCGGGACGGCGGCGAGCACTGCCGCGGAGGCGAGATCGGCGACGAGCAGCGTCCGCCGGCGCGGCCACCTGTCGACCCAGACGCCGGCCGGCAGCCCGATCAGCAGCCAGGGCAGCCAGGTGGCCGCGGTGAGCAGCGCGACCGCGGCCGGGCCGGCGTGGAGGGTCGCGATGGCCACGAGCGGCAACGCGACGGTCGTGACAGCGGACCCGACAGCGCTCGTGGACTGCCCGACCCACAGCAGCGAGAAGTTCCGCGTCCGCAGCACTCAGGCACCCTCACACGCCCGACCTGCGACGTCGACCGATTTCGAGGCCTCCATTGACTTTTAGTTAACTTTCTTTATCGTTGTTGCTCTATAGATACCTGTCTTGTCTTGGAGGCAGTGCACATGACATCCCGACTTCGGATCGGCCTGGCCGCGGCGGCCGCGGTTGCTGCTGTCGGCGGCATCGCCGTGGCCACCACGCCCGCGGAGGCGGCCGGCGCGCTCACCGCGACCCTCAGTTACGACTCCGACTGGGGCAGTGGCTACCAGGCGAAGTACACGATCACCAACGGGACGGCCGCCACCGTCTCGAGCTGGAAGGTCGAGTTCGACCTGCCGTCCGGCTCCACGCTCGGCAGCTACTGGGACGCGCTCATGGCCCAGACCGGCACGCACGTGACCGCGAACAACCGGACGTACAACGGGACGCTCGCGCCCGGCGGCACGGCGAGCTTCGGGTTCCTGGTGTCGGGCTCCGGCAAGCCCGGCAACTGCAAGCTCAACGGTGCGTCATGTGCCGGCGTCACGGACACGACGGCGCCGTCCGCGCCGGCAAGCCTGCGCGTCACCGCGACGACCTCGTCGAGCGTGAGCCTGGCCTGGAACGCCTCGACCGACAACGTGGGCGTGACCGGCTACGACATCTACCGGGGCGGAGCGCTGGCGGGCTCGGTCGCGGGGACCAGCGGCACCGTCTCCGGCCTTGCCGCCTCCACTGCCTACACCTTCACCGTGAAGGCCCGCGACGCCGCCGGCAACGCGTCGGGCGCCTCCAACCAGGTGAGCGCGACGACGGCGGCCGGCGGGGGCGGCGACGGCGGGGGCGGGGGCGGCACGACATTGGCGACCGCACCGTACGTCGACATGGGGGCCTGGCCGACGCCCACCCTCACCGACATGGCGACGAGCGGCAACCTGAAGAACTTCACGCTCGCGTTCGTCAACAGCGCGGGCTGCAAGGCGTCGTGGTTCAACGCCTACGACCCGCGGGCCGCGTGGAGCAAGGACCAGATCGACGCCGTCCGGGCCCGGGGCGGCGACGTGAAGATCTCGTTCGGTGGCGCCAGCGGCATCGAGCTCGCCCAGGCGTGCTCGACGCCGGCCCAGGTCGCCGCCGAGTATCAGGCGGTCGTGGACGCGTACAATCTCAAGTATATCGATCTTGACATCGAGGGCGCCGCGGTCGCCGACCCGACCACCATCGCCCGCCGGTCGCAGGCGCTGGCCCTGCTGCAGGCCGCGCGGCCGAACGTCAAGATCTCGCTGACCCTGCCGGTGCTCCCGGAGGGCCTCACCAGCGACGGCGTCAACGTGGTCCGCTCGGCCCGCGACGCCGGCGTCAACCTCGACCTCGTCAACGTGATGGCGATGGACTACCAGCGCAGCACCGGCGACTACGGCAACTTCGCCGTCCAGGCCGCGCAGTCGACATTCACACAACTGAAGGGGTTGTACCCCACCAAGACCGACGCGCAGGTCTGGCGCATGCTTGGCGTCACGCCGATGCTCGGCAAGAACGACGACGGCGGCACGTACGACCAGAACGACGCCCGCCAGCTCGTCGCCTTCGCCCAGCAGAACCACCTGGGCATGCTGTCGTTCTGGGAGGAGACCCGCGACCGCAACGCCTGCACCGGGGCGCTGTACATGTGCACGAACATCGCCCAGTCGCCGTACGAGTTCTCGAAGATCTTCGCCGCCTACACGGGCTGACCCGGCCGTACGTCAGCCGAGCGCCGCGCTCGCCGCCCTGAGTTCTCGCAGGGCGGCGAGCGCGTACGGCGCCAACGCGTCGGTGGCCGCCGCCTGCGACCACTCGGCGTAGCCCCGCTTGAACGCGAGCACGCCCAGCTCCCCCGCGAGGGCCGCCGTCGCGTCGGGCACGCCCCGGGCCACCAGGGCCTCGGTCATCGCGGCGGCCAGGCTGACGCTCTTCAGCGCGTCGCGCTCCTGCAGCTCGGTGCTGGCCGCGATGGCCGCCTTGAGCCGCGGCCCGAGGTCGTGGTTCATCGGCCCCATCGCGCTCGACGCCCGCTCCAGCCCGGCCGCGACCGCCTCCAGCGGCGACGCCTCCGCTGGCGCCTCGGCGATCCCCTCGGCCAGCAGCCGGCGCAGCGCCTCCTGCCCCGCCACGAGCAGCTCCCGCTTGTCCGGGAAGTGCCGGAAGAAGGTGCTCTTCGTGACCCCGGCCCGCTCGGCGATCTGCGCGACGGTGGTGGCGTCGTACCCCTGCTCGGTGAACAGGTCGACGGCGGCCATGACCAGCCGCTCCCGCGCTCCGGGCTCCCATCTCGCCATACGCCTATCATAGGCGATGGGACCTTTGTCCCATCACCGTGCTAGCGTTGACGGGACAAAGGTCCCATCACTTGGGGGTTACCCATGCACGTCTTCATCACCGGCGGCACCGGCCTCATCGGATCGGCGGTCGTGGCCGAACTGCTGGCGCACGGCCACACCGTCCTGGCCCTGGCCCGCTCCGACGCCTCCGCGGCGGCCGCCGAGGCCGCCGGCGCCGAGGTCCTCCGCGGCGGCCTGGCCGACCTCGACACCGTGCGCGCCGGCGCCGCGCGGGCCGACGGCGTGATCCATTTGGCCTTCAGCAACGACTTCAGCAGCGCCGAGGCGGTCGCCCGCTCGGTCGCGGAGGAGACCGCCGCCCTGACCACGATGGGCGAGGCCCTGCTCGGCACCGGCCGCCCGCTCGTCACGTGCTCCGGCACCCCCTGGATCCCGGGCCGCCCGTCGGTCGAGTCGGACCCGCTGCCCACCGACGGTCCGGTCGGCGGCCGCGGCCGCACGGTCACCGCGATCCTCGCCCTGGCGGCCCAGGGCGTGCGCAGCTCCGCCGTGCGCCTCCCCCGCACCGTCCACAACAACGGCACCGGCGGCTTCGCGGGCCTGCTGACCCAGATCGCCCGCCAGAGCGGCACCTCCGGCTACCCGGGCGACGGCACCCAGCGCTGGCCCGCCGTCCACGCCCTCGACGCCGCCGTCCTGTTCCGCCTGGCCCTGGAGCAGGCCCCGGCCGGCTCGTCCTGGCACGCCGTGGCCGACGAGGGTGACGAGGTGCGCGCCATCGCCGAGGTCATCGGCCGCCGCCTGTCCCTGCCGGTCAAGCCCCTCCCCACCGAGGCCTTCGGGCCGCTGGGCGAGATCTTCGCGACCGACCAGCCCGCGTCGAGCGAGCACACCCGGGAGGCCCTGGGCTGGAAGCCGGTGCACCCGAGCCTGCTGGAGGACCTGGAGAACATCGGGGCCTGACAGGGACGGCGCCCGGCCTGAGAAGTTCAGGCCGGGCGCCGCTTTTCACCCCACACAAGGAAGTGCGTGTCAGCTCGCCGGGTAGCTGGTGACGTAGCTGGGGACGCCGACGCCGGTTTCCGTGGCGACCGGGGCGCCGGTGTCGTTGACCACGTGGTCGATGGTGCCGGCGGAGAGGTTGACCGTCAGGATGTCGTGGAGCTTGACGCCCGGACGGTTGGGGACCTCGAAGCCGCGGGCCGCGTGGATGGTCGGGTCGACGTTGGTGAAGATGTAGCTGCCGCCACCCCACAGCTCGTGGGTCTTCACCTTGTCGGCGACCTTGTACGCCGCCCAGCCCTTGACGCCGTCGTGGCTCCAGGCGGCCTGGTTCGGCGGGTCGTACGGCAGCTCGTTCTGGAAGAAGATCGTCTTGCCCCGCTCACCGTTCCAGACGACGTTGTACTGCTGGTAGTGCTCGACGAACAGGCCCGTCGCGAGGACGTCGTCGCCGTTGACGATGACGCCGTTGCGGCCCGTGTTGATGTCCCAGCCGACCGAGCCCGCGACGCCGTGGTCGGCCCGCCAGGCCCAGATGTCGTCGAGGATGACGTGGTCGGAGTTGACCTCCAGGCTCACGTCCGCCTTGCCGACGTGCGGGCCACCGACGCGGAAGAACACGTCGTGCAGCACGGTCGGGTCGTTGGCGTCACCCAGGTTGAGCGCGCCGCCGAGCTTGGTGCCGACCTGCATCAGCGCGGGCGAGTTCACGGTGCCGGCGTCGATCATGAGGCCGGAGACCGAGATGCCCTTGCTGTCGGCGATCCACAGCGGCACCGAGCCGCCGACGGCGGTGAGCGTCGCGATGCCCATGCCCAGCACCACGGTGTCGGGGCGCCAGACGAGGATCGAGCTGTTGACGTTGTAGACGCCGGGGGTGAAGAGCAGGTGCTTGCCCAGCGCCAGCTGGATGTTGATGGCGAGCACCGAGTCCGACGGCTTGGCCAGGTAGAAGTCCGACAGCGGGATCGAGCGGCCCGGGGTGGGGCCGTTCGCCCAGCTCGCACCCGACGCGTCGCGGCGCAGTGCGGGCTCGAAGACGTTCCACTTGCCCTTGGCGTCGACGTAGAGGAACGGCTTCTCCTTGCTCGCCGGGGTCTTGTCCAGCGTGGTGTACTGCGGGTTCGGGAACGACTGCGCGGGCGCGCCGACGGTCCCGGAGAAGACCTGGTTCCAGACCGCGTTCGACCAGGTCCCGATGTTGCTGTCGCGGACCAGGAACTGCTGCTGCGAGCCGTTGGTGAGCGTGCTCGTCACCGAGTCGGCCATGAAGCCGCCGGAGGCGTACTGCGGGCCCGCGGTGCAGTAGTCCATGAACGTGGCGTTGCCGTTGAACTTGACCCGCCGCAGCGGAGCCGCCTGGGACACGGCCCAGAACTCACCCGAGGCGCGGCAGCCGTCGAGGCCGGCCACGTTGATGGTGAGGTTGGACAGCGAACGCCAGAAGTTGACGAGCGCGATGCAGTTGTCGGCCGCGAGGCAGCGGTTGTAGACGTCGACGTGGCCGTTGATGACCGTGTCGGTGGGGTTGAGCCCGAGGCCGGCGACCTCGGTGTAGTACCCGACCTGGATCTGCAGCGGGTGGTCGGGGGTGCCGTACGTGCCCGGCTTGAACAGCAGCGTGTAGCGCTGCGTCCCCATCTCGTTGTCGATCTGCTGCGCGAGCACCGAGTCGGCGACCGACTTGATCTGCTCCACCGTCATCGACGGGTCGAAGATCTTGACGTTGGGGCCGAAGTCGGGGTTCTTCGACCCGGCGGGAGCGGCCGCGGCGGCGCCGGGAGCGGAGACGGCGGCGACCGCGGTCAGCAGAACGGCGGCCCCGAGGGCAAACCACCGGCCGCGGCGGCTTGGCCGAGCTGAACCAAATGACATGAAACGCGACCTACTTTCCTCTGGCGGCGCGCACCCACGTACCGAAACTGGGGCGTGGCTTCGCGGGGCGGGGGTGTGCGCCACGAATGCGAGAGAGCGCTTTCACGAAGGGACGTTACAGGGAACATCTCGACTGGTCCACGGGTACAAATCGTGCAGATCTCGCTCTCTGCCCAGCTGGCGGGCCGACCCCGGGGAATCCCCGGTCGCGGGCGATCGGAAGAATGGCGGGAAATGACCCCGCTGCTGACCGCCGACGTCTTCGGCTGGACCGTGCGCCCCGTGCGCTGGCGCCGCGCCCGTGCGCTGCTCGTGGTCGTGGCGGCGATCGCGGTGCTGTCGCTGCACGTCGCCTTCGACCCGCCCGTCGAGTGCTCCGACGCCGTCCCGTGCGGCCCCGACTGGCTCAACGCGGTGCTCTTCGGCCTGGTCGCCGCGCTGCCGGTGGTCGCGTTCGTGTCGCTGCCGGTCACCGCCTGGCTCGCCGCCGGCTTCTTCACCGCCGACGCGATCTGGCAGGTCGCGCACCCCGGCCTCGCCTCGCCGGCCTGGCTGACCGGTGTCGACGCGGGCCTCACGGTCCTGGCCTTCGTGACCGCCCGGCTCGCCCCGCCCGGCCTCGGCACCGCCGCGGAGATGTGGGCGGCGACGACATCGCATCGCCGGCCGCCGAAGCCCGGACATTTTCCGCGGTACGGGCTGGGGTGGCGCCTGCTCGCAGTACCACTGCTGCTCGGGGCCTGTGTCGTTGCCGTTCTGGCGCTCGTCGAGCAGTCCGGCGCCGACGACCGCCTCGCCGCCGCCGAGCGCGTGACGGCGGAGGTGACCGGGCACCCCGACGAGTACACGCTGGAGGTCCGGCTCCCGGGCCGCGCGTCGCCCGTGCGGATCACTGTCGGTGCCGCCGGCGAGCACCCGGTCGGTGCGCACGTGGCCGTCCTGGTCGCCGATGACGGGCTGTATCAGCTGGTGAGCGAGCCCTACGACACCAGCGGCTGGCTGTCGCTGGCCGTCCTCGGCGCCGGACTGGCGGCGGCCTGCCTGGCCCGGGCCCGCGAGCGCTCGGTCGCGGCCCGGGCACTGTTCGCGACCGAACAGCCGGCGACCGAGGTGTACGTCTGGGCGCTCGGCGGTCGCGTGGCCGTCTACGCGACCGATGCCCGGCCGGGCGAGCCGGCGCTCGTCGAGTTCTTCGCGCTGTCCCGGCACGGCTCCGACGACATCCGCCCCGGCATCCTGTTCGGCGTCCCGGCCCAGCGCCACTGGTGCGCGGTCGCGGTCGACGGCGAGCTCCTCGTGCCGCGCGGCCCGGCCCGCAGCGGCCGCTTCGCCCCGGCGTACGGCGGGCCCGCCCCCGACCCGGACCTCGACGACCCCGGCACCGTCCCCGACGCCGCCCGGCTGCCCCTGCGGCCGGAGGAGATCCTGGCGCTGCGCCCGGAGGACGTGGCGGCCGACCCCGAGACCGTGCACACGCACCGGCACAACCGGTTCTCCGGCTACGCGGTGGTGCTGGCCTCCTCGTGGCCGTTCCTCATCGTGCTGTGGCGACTGCTGCCGGTGCTGCCCTACTGGGGCGCGGTCGCGGTCACCGCACCCGTCACCGCGATCGCCTGCCTGTCCGGGTGGCGGCTGCTCCTGCGCCCCCGGGTCGCCTGGAACGGCGCCGGCCTCAGCGTCGTCGGCAGCATCGGCGCCCGCCTGCTGGTCTGGTCCGACGTCCACGCCGTCCGCGCCGATCGCCACGGTGCCGTCACCATCGAGACCGACCACCACGGCGCCGGCCTGGTCGTGACCGCACGGGGCGAGCACGCGCTGCTACCCCGGTTCCTGTCCGGCGACGAGCGCACCGGCCTGCAGCTGTCCGGCGCGCTGCGCCTGGCGGCCGAGCGCGCCGCCGCCCGGGCCCGCGAGCGGGTCCGCGACGTGGTGTCGCTGCCGCCGGCCCCGGTCGCCCCGCCCGCCCCAGCCCTGCTGTACCTCACGTGGGCGGCCGAGACGCTGCTGTATGCACTGCTGCTGGCCGGCCTGTTCGACAAGTAGCGGGCCCTTGAGCGTCGAAAGCCCGGCGAGCGGGTCGCCGGGCTTTTCGAGGGCATCGGGCGGGTGGGCCCGACGCGGGGGGTTCGACCGGCTAGAGGATGAATCGTCCGTCAGCCAGCGGGCCGGCGACCGAGGTGCCGGACTCGGCCGGCATCCAGAACAGGTCGTCCGAAGCGTCCTCTGGCTCGGTGTTGTTCGTTGACTGGTCCCGAACGTCCTTGCTGAGCACCGCGCTTTCCATGCCTGTGCATATGCCCCGGAAGAGTGACGGCAAACGCTGCGTCATGTAGGAATTACAGCGCTGTGGCGAAGATCATGACCTCTGTGCCGGGGCCGTAGTTCGTGGTGCGCTTCTCCAGGGTGAGGCCGGCGTTCAGGGCCACGCGCTGTGAGGCCAGGTTGTCCGGGTGGATGATGGCGATCACACGGGTGGCGCCGAGCGAGGTGCGGGCCCAGTCGCGGCAGGCGCGGGCGGCCTCCGTGGCCAGGCCGGTGCGCTGGAACGCGGGCGCCACGTGGTAACCCAGCTCCAGCTCGTCGACCCCGTCGACGCGCTGGATGGTCAGGCCGCAGTCGCCCGCGAACGCGCCGTCCGCGAGCCGGGTGAGCTTCCAGAGGCCGTGGCCGTGCTCGCGGTACCGCCGCCGATTGAGCATGATCCACTCGAGCGTCTCCGCGCGCGTCTTCGGGCGCGGGTAGAACCGCATGAACGCCGGGTCGCCCAGGATCGCGGCGAAGTCGTCCAGGTCGGCCTCGGCCATCTCCTGCAGGCGGAGACGCTCGGTGGTCAGGACCGTCATCTACTCGACGTACAGGTTGATGGCGGCGCTGATCGGCAGCGCGACCATCACCAGCAGGAAGGCCAGGAGCGCGGCGGCGCCCTTCTGCTGCTGGGCGTGGATCGTCTTGAGCGTGCACTCGCCGGTCAGCACGAACCAGTCGATGAGGTACCGGGCGATGTACAGGCCCACGTAGGCGATCCCGAGGGCCGCGCCGAAGCCGGCCAGGCTCTCGGGCCACGTCGTGAAGTCGCCCGCGATCGCGCCGTACAGGATCAGGCCGACGGCGGTGAGGACGGCGGCGGACTCGAGGGCCTCGGTGACCCCGCCCTGGACCATTGACAGCCGGAGGTTGCCGTGCGCGACAAGGCCGTGCAGGTGGAACGCGATCACCAGGCCAGCGATCCCGGCGACGGTGAAGACGAGCGTGGACAGCAGCGACGTGCGCAGGTCGGGCGCGTGGCCGACGAACGTGGCCCGCACGACGAGCGCCAGGCCCAGGTAGAAGCCGAGGCGGACCAGGCCGATGGAGAGCGGGATGGTGTTGAGCGAGTCCAGCCGGGTGGCCCGGGTGCGCTGGATCATCCAGTCGGTGATCAGGAAGCCGACGCTGGCCAGCAGTGTCGCCCAGACGATCCCGCCGCCGACCCAGGCCAGGGAGGTCCAGCTGGTCAGGTCCTGGCCGATGAGGCTCGACACGCCGATGACCTGGACGGCGACGAAGCCGACGCGCTGGACGAGGTACCCCCAGTTGGCCCGCTCCCACAGCTCGTCATGGTCGTCGAAGGAGGTGACCGCGTTGAGCAGCCACCATCCGCCGCCCACGCCGAAAATCACGATGAGCACCTGGAGCACCGCGATCGTGGCGGCGGTTGCGTTCATGCCGTCTCTCCTACTACCTGCTAATGCCGCTGTGGTCGATGGTGTGCGGTACGAAGTTGCTCATGTTGTCGGTGATGAGCCCGGCGCTCTCGCGGATGCCCAGGCCGGCCGGCTCGCCGTCGATCATCCAGACGCCGAGGACCGGGTGCCACTCGACGCCCCGGCGGTCGGGGAACGCCGGGAGCGGCGCGAACGCCTGGCACACGAACGGGCCGCCGTACTCGCCGGGAGTGCTGGTCTTCGTGACGCCATCCACGATGATCGAGACGTTGGCGCCCTCGCGGCCGAGCAGGGGCTTGCGGACGTACGAGGTCATCCAGGCCGGGCGCTCGGACTCGAAGTACGCGGGCAGGAGCAGGTCGCGCTTCTCGGGGTCGTCGCCGTAGATGTGCCAGAGGATGGGCAGCAGGCCCTTGTTGCTCCAGAGCATCTTGTAGGGCGGCTCGATCCAGACCGTGCTGTCCCGGCGCGGGTCGCTCATGTCCCGGAAGCACTGCTTGGCGAACTGCTCGCCGAGCATCCACTCCCACGGGTACAGCTTGAATATGGCGTCGATGTGCTGGCCCTCGGAGTCGTAGAAGCGGTCGCCCGCCTGCACGTCACCGGCCCGGATCTCGTCCATGTAGAGGAACTTGGTGCGGTACCCGAGCGGCTCGAGCGCCTGCCGCGCCGTCTCCATCATGTATTCGGTGTTGAAGAGGTCCTCGCCGCTCTCCTCTTCCCGGTCGCACGCGAAGTGGATGGTCATCGGGCTGAGCAGATGCGTGCGGGCCTGCCGGAGGCGCTGCAGGTTGCGGGCCCAGGCCGCAACGAGCATTTCGTGGAGCTGGTTCCACTGGTCCTTGCCCTGGCCGGTCTGCTGCATCCAGTACCACTGCGCCACCGCCGCCTCGGGCAGGGACGTCGGCGTATCGGCGTTGAACTCCAGCAACTGCGGCTTGCCGGCGTACTCCCCGGCGTAGCGGATGTCGAAGCGCCCGAAGATGCTCGGTGAGAAGTCGCCCTTACTGCGCCCGCCGGGCTCGGTCTCGTCGTCCCACCAGGTGCGCTTGATCTGGTCCCAGGCGAACTCCGGGATGCCCAGGAGCTGGAACATGTTGTGGTCGATGATGAAGTCGCCGGCCGCGACGCACATCTCGAACAGCGTCGCGGCGCTCGTGGACAGCGCGTCGATCTCGGCCGAGGTGAAGTCGTAGAACGAGTCCTCCCGCCAGTACGACATGGTGCCGCCGTCCGGCGCGGGCATCTCGTTGTTGTACACGATGCCCTGCGTGGCGAGCTGCTGCCGCCAGTCCGGCCGGACCACTCCGTTGTCGAGTCGGCGCATGTCAGCTACCCGAGCTTCCCTTGCTGCCACTGCCGAAGCCGCCGGAGTGGGTGGTGCCGTTGGCCACGTGACCGGTCGACGGCAGACCGGCGTTGGACCGCCCGATCGAGTCGGTCGAGGACACGCGGCTGCCGCCGCTGAGCCGGTAGCCGGGCGAGCGGCCGCGGCCGTAACTGCCGGTGTAGTAGTAGTGACCGGGCGAGCCGTCGTCACAGCGCGCGTCGGGCACAACCACCCCGTTCTGGTCGGCACAGTAGGTCTGCTGCTGCCGGCTGCACGCCGCGAGACCGCCGGTTGTGGCCAGCGCCGCCAGCGCGAGGTAGCTTCGGCCCAGCGGGACCGAAGTGGATCGCCTCATGGTCTGCTCCCTCAGGTGTGCCTTAGCACGGTAAATGACCTAGGCAAGTCGCGCGACTGTACGGTCGGATCCTTTCCGCTGGTCTCCAGCTGGACAAAATGCCCGTAGCGACCCCAGACATCGGATCAGCTCGATAGATTGATCGAGGAGATCCGATGTGATGACAGCCGTACGCCGCCGTGGCCCGGCCGCACCGGGTCGGCCGCGCGGGATCTCGCCGTCGGCGGGTAATTTTGGGGCATGGTTCGGGCCGGGCTGTCGCGGGCGCACGTGTGCACCGCCGCGCTCGAGCTGGCCGACGAGGTGGGCATCGACCACGTGACGATGACCGCCCTCGCGCGGCGGCTCGGCGTGGCGGTGCCGAGCCTCTACGAGCACGTGCGGGGCATGCCCGATCTGCTCGACGCGGTCGGCGCGCTGGCCACCGACGAGCTGGCCACGCTGCTGGGCGAGGCGCTGCAGGGGCGGGCCGGGCGGCCCGCGCTCATGGCCTACGGCACCGCGTACCGGGGCTGGGTGGTGGCGCATCCGGGGCGTTACGCGGCGACCGTGCGGCCGCTGAACGACGCGGACGGCGCGGCGGCGCAGGCGCGGATCGTCAGCGGGTGCGCGGCGCTGCTGCGCGGCTACGGCCTGGAGGAGGACCGGGCCGTGGACGCCGTGCGGTTCGTGTACAGCACCATGCACGGCTTCACCCACCTGGAGACGGACGGCGGTTTTCATCACGCCCGCCGCCTCGACGCGAGCTGGACCCTCGTGCTGGAAGCGATCGATCGCGCTCTGTCGACGTGGCCCGTACCGTAATGGCGTGGACGTAGTCATTACCGGAATGGGTGCGCTGTCGCCGCTCGGTGGCGATGTGGACACGCTGTGGCAGGGTCTGCTGGAGGGGCGCTCCGGCGTCGGGCGCATCGACGACCTCCTACCCGGCGACCTGGCCGAGACGATGCCTGTCACGATCGGCGCGCGGATGGCCGTCTCGCCGGACACGCTCCTGACCCGGGTCCAGGCCCGGCGGATGGACCGCTGCGAGCAGGCCGCCCTTGTCGCCGCCCAGCAGGCGTGGCAGCACGCGGGCGCGCCCGAGGTGGACGGCGACCGCCTGGCCGTGGCGATCGGCACCGGCATCGGCGGCGTCAACACTCTCCTGGCCCAGGACGACCTGCTGGAGGAGAAGGGCCCCGGCAAGGTGTCGCCGCTCGTCGTGCCGATGCTCATGCCCAACGGCCCGGCCGCCTGGGTGAGCATCGAGTTCGGCGCCCACGCCGGCGTCTACTGCCCGGTCTCGGCCTGCGCGTCGGGCGCCGAGGCCATCGCGCTGGGCGCCCGCCTGATCCGGGCCGGCGAAGCCGACATGGTGATCGCCGGCGGCTCGGAGGCGGCCATCACGCCGCTCACGCTGGCCGGCTTCGCCCAGGCCCGCACGCTGTCGAAGCGCAACGACGACCCGCTGCGCGCCTCCCGCCCGTTCGACGCCGACCGCGACGGGTTCGTGATGGGCGAGGGCGCCGGCATCCTCATCCTGGAGCGGGCCGAGCACGCCGCCGCCCGTGGGGCCACTGTCCACGGCCGCCTGGCCGGTGTGGGCGTCACCTCCGACGCCTACCACATCACGGGCCCCGACCCGAGCGGCGCCGGCCAGGTCCGGGCCATCCGCCGCGCGGTCGCCGACGCCGGACTGCAGCCCTCCGACGTGGCCCACGTCAACTGCCACGCCACGTCGACGGTCGTGGGCGACGTGGGCGAGGCGGTGGCGATCCGGCAGGCCCTCGGCGACGACGTGGTGCTGACCGCGCCCAAGTCCGCGCTCGGGCACCTGGTCGGGGCGGCGGGTGCGGTGGAGAGCATCGTGACGCTGCTGTCCGTGGCCCACGGCGTGATCCCGCCGACCCTCAACCTGGAGAACAAGGCCCCCGAAGTGGCGCTCGACGTCGTCGCGGGCCGGCCGCGCGAGCTGGCGATGCGGGCGGCGGTCTGCAACTCCTTCGGCTTCGGGGGCCTCAACGTGTCGCTGCTGTTCACGAGCTGAGCTACACGACCTGGCTCTGCTCCTCGAGCTCGGTCAGCTTCACCGTGCACAGGCCGCCGCGCTCCGCCTTCACGTCCGTCACCGTCAGCTGGGTGCCGGGGGTCAGGATGAACTCCTCCTCGCCCGTGAAGGCGGAGTAGCTGCGGATGCCCACCGCGCGCAGGGGCTCGACCTCGAAGAGGGTGCGCTTGCCGCTGCCGCCCATGAACGCCTTCGCCACACCGACGTCGGACGTGCACGACGACACGCCCCACCAGGTGACGGTCTGGCCGAGCGGGTACTGCCGGCGCAGGTCCATCCGCACGCCGCGCCACAGCGGCTGGCGCCGGGCGGGGAGCTTCGAAACGGCGGAGAAGAGCAGGCGGAGGTACGGCAGGTAGGGCGACAGGCGGCTGCGGTCAGGACTGCGCAGGGTGGCGTTGATCTGGCGGTAGAACGCCGACTCGCAGGTGTACAGGTACAGCGCGGCGACCTCGTCGGCCGAGAGCTCGGGCGAGCCCTGCTTCTCACCGAAGCGCTGGGACGCCTCCACGTGCCAGTCGAGGCCCCGCAGCACCGAGGCGGCCGGGGCGATCGCCGTGCGGAAGTCCATGAGCGGGGTGTCGAAGACGCCGGTGATGACGGGAAGCGCGAGGCCCTCGTCCTTGACGCTCTCCAGCCGCTCCAGATAGAGCTTGTGCAGCTCCATCGTCGAGGTGATGAACGCGCCCATCCGGTCGGCCGTCTCGTCCTGCGCCGCGTTCCAGCCCGCGCTGGGCAGCCAGTCGATCTCGTCGACGCCGAGCGAGCGCAGGGCCTCGTTGACCGTCGCGAAGTGCTCGTTGTCGCAGAAGATGTCGCCCTGCGCGGCCGGGTTCGGGTGGTCGATGTGGCGCACCGCGACCCCGGGGTACCGCTTCTGCAGGCGCACCACCAGGCTCTTCAGGCCCCGCGCGTGCGCGCCCCACCAGGCGAAGACGACGCCGCGGTCCTCCTCGGAGGCGGCGTTCTGCTTGGCCTTCAGGATCTCCTCGACCAGCCGCTCCACGACCGGGCGCCAGAAGCCGGTGTGCTGATCGATGCCCAGGGCACCGTCGGCGCTGGCCGTCAGCGACGCGTTGAGCAGCAGCACACCCTGGGTCAGCATCGACGAGAACCACTCGGGCGGCGGCACCGTCTCGCGGTCCTTGAGCAGCTTGCGGATGTCGGCGATAGGCGTCTTCTTCGGGATGCCGTACTTCCACATCGCCGCGGCCTTGATGATGCACCGGATGCTCACGACCCGCCCGAACTGGCTGTCGGCCCAGTCGTGGAAGGTGTTGTCGAACATCGCGATGCCGGTCGCGCTCTCCGGCCGCGGATACGGGTTCTGCCCGAAGACCACGACCTTCCACTTGTCCGGCGGGTTGGGCTTGAGCGCCTGGAACGTCAGCTCCCGCACCGGCACGATCTGCGGGTCGCGGCCCGGGCCGATGAACTGCGCCGCGTTGCCCTGCGCCTCTATGATCGGCTTGAGCAGCGGCAGCCACGGCTCGCCTCCGCCGGCGAAGAGCGCGGCCAGGCCCAGCGGGTCGTCGGTGTCGCTCAATGTACCCTCCCCCAAGTTCCACTGTGGACATCGCGCACCGTACCGGGTGCGCTCAACCCGAACGAAAGTGGAGGGACGCCATGACCGTACGTGTCGTGCTGTGTGACGTGAACGCCAAAGTGGTCCAGGCCCTGATGTCGGCGTTCGCGGACGAGCCCGCCGTCGAGATCACCAAGGGCTCCATCCTCAACCAGCAGGTCGACGCGTGGGTGACGCCGACCAACTCGCACGGCATCATGAGCGGCGGGGTCGACGCGGCGATCCTGCGGCAGCTCGGGCCGGGCATCCAGCTGCGGGTCCAGCGCGCGATCGCCGACGGCTTCGGCGCCGCACTGCCGATCGGGGCCGCGGTCTGCGTGCCGTCGGGCGCGGCCAACCCGAAGTTCCTCATCTCCACGCCGACCATGCACGCCCAGGCGGAGAACGTGCGGCACACGCTCAACGTCGCGCTGGCGTGTGCGGCGGCCTTCCAGGCGGTACACATGCAGAACGAGCGGGCGCCGGGGAGCATCTCGTCAGTAGCGCTCGTGGGCATGGGCGCGGCGACCGGCAAGGTGCCGCCGCAGGTGTGCGCCAACCTGATGTGGGCCGGTTACACGCTGTTCGGCGAGAGCACGTTCGACGACTACGCGGAGCTGCAGCAGACAGTGACCGAGCAGCTCGGTGACATCGAGACGCGACCGGCGAGCGAGCGGGTCCGCATCACGCCGCCGGCCGCCCGGCGCCGCCGCTGAAGCACCTTGCCGGAAGTCCTGTCCGCTGGGCCGACCCAGACGGCCGGGCCGTCGATGCGACAGTCGCTGGGGTGACGGACAGGACTTCTGAGCAGGCGCTCAGGAGTGACTGCCGGCGCGGGCACCGGGGCGGGCCCGCGCCACAAGGGTGTCGTCTGTTGCAATAGTGTGTGACACACACTATCGTGTGATGCATGCTCGACGATGAACTGGTCTCGGGCCACCTTCAGGAACTGCGGCGCGGCACGGTCGTGCTCGCGTGCCTGCTGATCCTCGGGCGGCCGAACTACGGATACGCGCTGCTCGACACGCTGGAGCGCAGCGGGTTTGCCGTTGACGCCAACACGCTGTATCCGCTCCTGCGCCGGCTCGAGAAGCAGGGGCTGCTCACCAGCGACTGGAACACCGAGGAGTCGCGGCCCCGGAAGTTCTACCGCACCAGCGACCGCGGCGCGGCCCTCGCGGAAGCCCTGCGGGCGGACTGGGGCCAGCTCACGAGCGCATTCAACGCCCTCACCGACAACGCGACCGTCCCGAAAGGCGGCGAGTCATGACCGTTGCGACAACCACCCTCACCGATCGCTACGTCGAGGCCACACTGCGGCGGCTGCCCGCCCGCCAGCGGCCCGACATCGAGCAGGAGCTGCGCGCCTCGATCGCCGACGCCATCGAGGACCGGGTCGAGACCGGGGCCGAGCTCCCGGACGCCGAGCGCGCGGTGCTCACCGACCTCGGCGACCCGGCCCGCCTGGCCGCGGGCTACGCCGATCGCCCGCTGCAGCTCGTCGGCCCCGACCTGTTCCTGGACTACACGCGCCTGCTCACGACCCTGCTCGCCGTCGTCGTGCCGGCGGTGGCCGGCTTCACCGGGCTCATGCGCACGCTGGCCAGCGACAGCACGGCGACTGACGTCATCGTGGCGACCGCCGGGGCCGCGATCAACACGGCGGTTCACGTCGCCTTTTGGACGACGCTCGTCTTCGTCCTGCTGGAGCGGACCGGTTCCCGGGCCGCGCTGAGCCGGGCCTGGACCCCGGCGGCGCTGCCGGAGCAGCCGAGCCGGCGCGCCCGCAACGCCGAGCTGACCGCCGAGACCCTCCTGCTCGTGCTGATCTCGACGTTCATCCTGCTGTCCCCCGGCCTCAGCCCGCTGCGCGACGCCGACGGGGAGCCGATCGCGATGTTCGCGCCCTGGCTCTGGAAGACCGGGGTGGTGTACCTCTTCATCGCCCTCGGCGTCGCGAACCTCGCCGCCTCCTTCGCGAAGTACCACGTTCGCTGGAGCGTCCCGCGGGCCCTGGCCGGCGCCCTGGTCAACGTCGGCGGCGCGCTCGTGCTGGTCTGGCTGGCGGCCGGCGACCACATCGTCAACCCGGCGTTCGCCGAGGCCGCCGGCTGGGGCCCGGGCGTGGTCCGCTGGATCAACTACGGGCTCGTGATCGCCGGCGCGCTGTCGGTCGGCAGCGCCGTGCTGGAGAGCCTCAAGCTGGCCCGGCGGCGGTCGTGAAGGCGATAGTCCAGGACCGGTACGGCGACGCCGGTGTGCTGCACCTCGCCGAGGTCGAGCGGCCGGTGCCCGGGGCCGGCGAGGTGCTGGTGCGGGTGCACGCGGCCGCGCTCAACCACGGCGACCGGGTCGACCTGCACGGTGAGCCGCGGATCGCCCGCCTGCAGCTCGGTGTGCGCCGCCCGAAGGTGGCGATCCCGGGCCGTGCGGTCGCCGGGACCGTCGAGCTGGCGGGCCCCGGTGTGCCGGACTGGGCGCCGGGCGACGCGGTGTTGTGCGAGACGAGCAAGCGGGGCTTCGCCGAGTTCGTCGCCGTGCCCGCGGCCAGGCTCGCCGCGAAGCCGGCCGCGGTGACGTTCGAGCAGGCGGCGACCCTTCCGGTGTCCGGCACCACGGCATTGCGGGCACTGAGCACAGTCGACGTCGACGAAAATCGGCGATGCAAGGTGCTCGTCAACGGGGCGTCCGGGGGCGTCGGCACGTTCGCGGTGCAGCTCGCCCGGTTGGCCGGCGCGACTGTCACCGCCGTGTGCAGCCCGCGCAACGCGGACCGGGCCCGTGCCCTCGGCGCCACCGAGGTCATCGACTACACGCGGGACGACTTCACCAGGGGCGCCGAGCGCTACGACGCCGTCATCGACCTCGCCGGCGGCTACACCGTCGCGGGCATGCTCGGCGTCCTGACCGAGCGCGGCGTCTTCATCGGGTCCAACGGCACCGGCGGCCCCGTGCTCGGCCCGCTCCCCCGCCTGGCCACCATCCTGACCTGGTCCATCTGGCGCCGCGGGAAGGTGAAGGTGCTGCTCAACCGGCCCGACCCGGCCGACCTGACCACCCTGGCCGCGATGGTGGCCGACGGCCGGCTGCGGCCCGAGATCGAGCGGGTCCTGCCGCTCGCCGAGACGGCCGCCGCGCTGCGCGCGATGGAGACCGAGCACGCCCGCGGCAAGATCGTGCTCACCGTCTGACCGCTGCAACTTCCACGACCCGGACCGGGCGCGGCCTGCGCTGACCGACAGTCACCTTGACAGCCTTCGAAATATTGCCTGACCCTCGGCGCAATATTTACATCCGGCCCGCCCCAACCGGACCCATCCGGAAGGAGAGCCCTGGTGAAGATCAGCTCGGGCCGCCCCGCGGCCCGCCTGACGCTCGTCGGCCTCGCGGTCGCGGCCCTTGTCGCAGGCGCGGGTGCACTCGTCGTGCACACCACCGTCGCCAGCGCCGCCAGTGCCGGTGTCGAGGACGAGGGCGCGAACTGCGCGGTGCCCGCCCTGCCCGACGCCGGCTCGCTGCCCACCAGCGCGAAGCTGCCCGACCCCTTCAAGAAGCTCGACGGCTCCCGCATCACCACCAAGTCCGACTGGACCTGTCAGCGCGAGCTCATCAAGAAGCTTTCGGAAAAGTTCGGCTACGGCGAGAAGCCGGCAAAACCGCAGAGCGTCACCGGTACCGTCAGCCGCACCTCGATCACCGTGAACGTCTCGAACGCCGGCAAGAGTTCCAGCTTCTCGGCGAGCGTGGACGCGCCGAGCGGCAACGGGCCGTTCCCCGCGGTCGTCGTGCTCGGCGGCTTCGGCGCCGACACCGCCGCCATCAAGGCCGCGGGCGCCGCGGTCATCAACTACGACCCCTACGCGGTGGGCAAGGAAGGCACGCCGCGCACCAACAAGCAGGGCGCGTTCTACAGCATCTACGGCGCCAACAGCCCGACCGGGCTGCTCATGGCCTGGGCGTGGGGCGTCAGCCGGATCATCGACGTGCTCGAGCAGTCCGGCGGCACGGTCCTGCGCGGCGACGCGACGGGCGTGACCGGCTGCTCCCGCTTCGGCAAGGGCGCGTTCGTGATCGGCGCGTTCGACCAGCGCATCCAGCTGACCATGCCGATCGAGTCCGGCAGCGGCGGCGTGCCCATCTTCCGCGGCATCCCGGGCGAGGGCGCGCAGAGCCTCAGCAGCGCATACGGCGAGCAGCCGTGGCTCGGCGACGCGTTCGGCTCGTTCACGGGCAGCCCGGCCCGGCTCCCGGTGGACACCCACGAGATGGTGGCCATGGTCGCCCCGCGCGGCCTGTTCATCATGGACAACCCGCACATCGTCAACCTCGGGCCGAAGTCGGCGAGCGTGGCCGCGCTCGGCGGGGCGGAGGTGTACAGGGCGCTCGGCGCCGGCGACAACATCACCTACTGGTCGGACATCCAGAACGGCACGCACTGCGCCAACCGGCCCGAGTGGAGCGCGCCGCTGCAGCAGAACATCCAGAAGTACCTGACCAAGACCGGGAACTCGCCCGGCTCCTTCCACATCTCCAGCAAGGCGGCGGGCAACCTGGCCGAGTGGCGCGACTGGACGACGCCGACCCTGAGCGGCAGCACGTCGAGCCCGTCGACATCGATCTCCCCGTCGACATCTCCGTCGACATCGACCAGCGCGTCGACATCTCCGTCGACATCGACAAGCCCGTCGACATCCCCGTCGACATCGACGAGTCCTTCGCGATCGCCGTCGACATCGACGAGCGGCGGCTGCACCGCAACCGCCTCCGTCAACCAGTGGACGGGCGGGTTCGTGGCCACGATCCGGGTCACGGCGGGCGCGTCGGGCATCAGTGGCTGGACCGTCGTGGGCGCGCTGCCGTCCGGCGCGACGATCACGAGTGCGTGGAACGCCAACCGCAGTGGCGACAGCGGGGCGGTGCAGTTCACGAACGTGCAGTACAACGGCGCGGTCCCGGCCGGGCAATACACCGAGTTCGGGTTCCAGGGCACCGGGACGGGCACCGGCCTGACCACGGGCTGCACCGCGCGCTGACGCGGCACGGGCGGGCCGGGACGCACCCGGCCCGCCCGTCGCGCTCAGTTCACCGTGACCGAGAAGCTGTGGTACGTGGAGATGGTGCCGTCGGCGTAGCGGACTGCGACGTAGAAGTACGTCGAGCCCGACTCCGCCGGCGTCCAGTGGATGCGGGCCCGGCCGTCGGCGTCGACCGGGACGAGCACGTGGGTGCTGTCCTGGCTGGTGGAGTACTCCACGCTCTGGGCACCGTGGACGTTGAACGGCGAGACCGTGAAGACGCCCTCCTGGCCCACGCCGCCGCCGCTGCCCTCGATCGGGTAGACGCCGTCGGACTCGACGCTCGGCTCGTCGACGACGAAGAAGTACGACGTCACCGTGTAGTACTCGGTGCCGCTGTCGTCGAGGCCGGTCCAGGTGAGCTCGTGCTCGCCCATCCGCAGCGCCGGCAGCGGGGCGTCGACGATGCCGTCGGCGCCGAAGGTGGCGGTGCGGACCTCACCGCCGTCGGCCGAGTAGCGCACCCGGGTCAGCCCGCTGCCCACCTGGCTGGTGAAGTGCATCGTGACGATGACGCCGGACGAGGCCGGGTCGGGCACCTGGGCGATCGACCACGCCGAGACCGAGACGTCCCGGACGTTCATCTGGTACTGCTTCTGGGCCGAGTTGCCGGCGCGGTCGTAGGCGGTCACGGTGAGCGTCTGGGGGCCGACGCCGAACGGGCGGTACTTGAACGTGGCCGTGCCGTCGGGGTTCGCGGCGACGTAGGTCCCCCCGAACCGGCCGCCGTAGCGGTAGCCGACGACGTCGGTCGAGCCGTTCGGACCGACCACGAACGTGCCCTCGACCGCCGGGCCGCCGGTCGGGGCCGGCGGGTTCTCCGGGAACTCCACCGAGGACACCGTAGGAACGTTCGGCGCCGTGCGGTCGATGACGAACGCGCAGTCGGCGCTCCACGGCGAGTAGGCCCGCCCGTCGTACGTGCGGGCGTGCCACGCGTAGGCGCCCTCGGCCAGCGTGCGACCGGGGATGCTGCCGAAGCCGAAGACGCCGTCACCACCGCTGCCCTGGAACGTCGTCACCGCCGTCCGGTGCGCGGGGTCCGCCGCCGGCCAGTACTCGATCTCGGATTTGAGCCCGTCGCTCGGGTTGGTGTCCGGGTCGCTCTGGTCGGCGTACACGGTGAAGTCGGAGGCCGAGTAGTGCGTCCCGGCGCTGCAGAGCGCGCTGTCGTAGCGCGTCTTCACCGGCTTGTCCGGCGGCTTGTTGGTGAGCTCGATCTGCAGGTGGAAGTCGTTCTGCCCGAGCCACTGCCCGGACGTCGGCCGGCTCTCGTCGACGTCCGGCACCGCCACCTCGACCCAGAGCCGGCTCGACTTGACCGCGAGGGCCTTGTCCAGCCCGGCGGTCAGGTCGAAGGTGACCCGCTGGAGGCAGCCGGAGCCCTCGAACACCGGCCTCACCGCCGAGCCGGCCGCCTTCGGGGGCTTCTGCCAGGTGTTGTTCGCGGCGAACTCGTTCGTCGGCTGCGCGTAGAGCGACTTCGGCTTGGTGCAGTCGCTCGATCGGTCGCTCAGCACCAGGTGGGACGAGCTGAGCCGGGCGCGCTGGACGCCGTTGACGTCGAAGCCGAAGTACACCCGCGTCTTGTGCACCTTCTGGTCGATGAGCGTGTTCGTGCCGACCGGCAGGTCACCCGTCGGATAGAACGTGGTCGTCTTCGGCTGGGTCGCGTCGGTGTACGCGATGAACGCCGGCGTGAGGTTGTAATGCGGCTCGGCGGCGTCGGCCGGGCTGCTCACCACGACCGATGCGGCGGCCGTGAGCGTCGTGGTGAGCAACGCCGCCCGCAGGATTCTGCGCACGGGACATCCCTTCCATAGTGGAGGGTGAGGATGAAACGGCTGCGAGCGTAAGCGATGGCCGCCAGGCGGCGCTGACCCGTTTTTCGATCAGTTTTCAAGAAGCAGAGCCGGCGGGGGTACTTCTAGCATGGGAAACGTCCCGATCCTGCTCGGTTTCGCCAGTTAGGGGATTTTCCGTCATGCCAGCGAAAAAGCGCACCGCCACCACCTCCGCGGGCTCGTCCTCGGCCTTCAACGCCGAAGAGCGCGCGGCGATGAAAGAGCACGCCGCCGAGGTCCGCGCCTCCGCCCGGCGCGGCTCGAAGGCCGACAAGGCGGCCGAGGACCTGCAGGCGATGATGGACAAAATCGCCGAGATGGAGCCCGCCGACCGCGACATGGCCGGACGCATCCACACCCTCATCATGGAGACCGCCCCGGATTTGATCCCGAAGCTGTGGTACGGCATGCCCGCCTACTACAAGGGCCCGAAGTCCATCTGCTTCTTCCAGCCGGCCACCAAGTTCAAGACGCGCTATGCGACGCTCGGCTTCAACCACGACGCCGCCCTTGACGACGGCGACCTCTGGCCCGTCGCGTACGCCGTGAACGCCCTCACGCCGGCCGTCGAGTCGCGCATCGCCACGCTCATCAAGCAGGCGGTGAGCTGAGCGACCCGGGGTCGCTCGACGCCCGGACTCGTACGATGGACGGGTGCGATCCGGGGAGCTCGTGCGCGTTGCCGGGGCCGTGGTGGACGTGGCCGTCCCGGCTGGACAGGTCGCGCCGGGCCGGCGTGGCGCCGTGGGGGCCGGTGTGGTCGGGGCCCGCGTGACTGGGCCCTTGGCCGGTGTCGCCGGGGCCCGGGCGGCTGGGGTCGGGAGCGCTGGAGTCGGGAGCGCTGGAGTCGGTATGCCCGGGGTCAGCATGGCCGGGTTTCGCAGCCGAGGGGTCGCGGCGATCGACATGCAGGTGATTCCGTATCCGGCGGTCACGCTGTTCATCGACTTCGGTGCCGCGCTGCTCGTCGATGACGGGCGGGGTGAGCGGCGGCACGGGGGCGGGGTTGTGCTCGGGATGGAGCCCGGGCGGATTCGTGGCTGCGGGCGGGATATCGAGGTGCTGCAGGTGCGGCTCTCGCCGGCCACCGCGCGCGCGGTGCTCGGCGGCCTGGGTGGCGGTGGGGCGGAGGCCCGGCGCGCGGACTGGGCAGGAGGCGTTGCCAGGGCCGGGCGCTTGGACTGGGCAGGAGGTGTTGCCGGGGCCGGGCGTGCGGACTGGGCAGGTGTTGCCGGGGCCGGGCGTGCGGACCGGGCGGAAGGCGGTGCCAGGGCCGGGGCGGCGGCTGGTGTGGAAGGCAGCGTGGGGGTCGTCGCGTTGGAGGAGTTCTGGGGGCGGGACGCGGGGCGGGTGCGGGAGCGGTTGCGGGCGGCCGGGTCGTGGGAGGAGCGGTTCGCGGTCATGGAGGCGGTGCTGGCCGGGCGGTACGAGGCGGCGCGCTCGCTGGACCCTGAGGTCTCCTACGTCTGGGAGCGGATGGTGGCGAGCGGTGGGCAGGTGCGGGTCGACGGGCTGGCCGACGCGGTGGGGTGGAGCCGGAAGCGGTTGTGGTCGCGGTTCCGGGCTCAGGTCGGCCTGACCCCGAAGCGGGCGGCCACACTCATCCGGTTCGACAACGTGGCGCACCGCCTGGCCGCCGGGGAGGCTCCGGCCCGGGTCGCGGCCGACCACGGGTTCACCGACCAGTCCCACCTCTGCCGGGACGTCATGGCGTTCACCGGCCTGACACCCACAGCCCTGGCGACCGCACCCTGGCTCGCCGTCGACGACGTCGCCTGGCCCGCCGCCGGCTGAGGCTCGGCGCCTGCATCGGGGCGGAACTTTTTTGCAAGACGGTGGGTGGCGGACGGTCGATGCTGGCGGCATGAAGCTTGGCCGCGCTCCGCTGGGTACCCGCATCCTCCGGGACGGTCACGACTGGGAGGTCATGAGCAATGAGCAGGTGATCGCGGCCCGGGATAGGGCCAACCGGGTGGCGGCGTCACGGGCCGGGCGGGTCGTCACCGGGTTTCCGGATCGGCGGGCCCGCGTGGAGACTGTCGCGATCGAGCTCCCCGGGCGGCGGCTGTCGCTGCGGGTGCACCGGCCGAAGCGGGCCGCGCCGAAGGGGACGGGGCTGCCGCTTGTCGTCTCGTTCCACGGGGGCGGCTTCATCGGCGGGACGGCCGCGCAGAACGACTGGCTCAACAGTCACCTGGCCGCGCGCCTGCCCGCGGTGGTCGTTTCGGTGGAGTACCGGCTCGCACCGGTACACCCGCTGCCTCTGCCTGTGGATGACGGCTTCGACACGCTCACCCGGATCGTCGGCTCGGCGGCCGAATGGGGCGTCGACACGGGGGCCGTCGCGGTCGTGGGCGAGAGCGCCGGCGGCATGATCGCGGCGCTCGTCGCGCTGCGGGCCCGGGCGGACGGTCCGTCGCTGCGCGCGCAGGTGTTGAACTATCCGGCCACGGACTGGAGCGAGACGTGGGGCGACTACGCGTCGGTCGCGGAGCACGCCGACAGCCCGACGCTTTCGCTGTCCCGGCTGCGCGTGTCGCGGAGGCTGAGCCTGCCGCCGGCGCTGGACCCGCGTACGGTGTCGCCGCTGCTGTTCGCCGACCTCGGGGGGCTGCCGCCGACGCTCATCGTCACGGCCGAGCTGGACCCGGTGGCCGACCACGGCGCGCGGTACGCCGAGCGGCTGCGGCAGGCCGGCACCGCGGCCCGGCTCTCCTGCTATCCGAGGGCCACGCACGCGTTCCTGAGCACACCCGGCCTGGTCCCGGCCGCCCGACCCGCGCGCCGTGAAATCTTGACCTTCCTGCGCGACCAGCTCTGCGGTTGATGTATTGACATGGAACGAAGTTTCACGTGGGGTGGAGGCATCGCGTTTCCCCTTGAGTGTTTGGAGAACCCGAGTGCTCCCACGTGTGAAACGTTCCATCGCGCTGGGTGTTGCCGGACTGGCCGCGCTCGCGCTCGTGCCGCTCGGCAGCTCGCCGGCGGCCGGTGGGCCACTGCCCGATCCGGCCGTGGCCGTCGACGGCAATCTGCTGGCCAACCCCTCGTTCGACGTCGGCGATCAGGCGCTGCACCCGGTCGGCTGGACGATGACGAAGAGCGGGGCCAACGACGCGATACTCATCAGCACCGAGGCCAACCGCCACGGGGGCTGGGAGGCGCTGCGGGTCACCGACGCCACGCAGGCCGACAACATCTACGTCAGGCACTACGTCAGCGCGTACGGCGGGGTGAGCTACACCGCGAAAGCCTGGTTCAAGGGGGCCTCCGGCACCGAGGCGTCCCTCTATCTGGAGTTCTACGACGCCGCCAATGCGCGGATCGGGGTCAGCCAGACCACCCCGGCCTTCAGTACCTCCTGGCAGCAGGCCACGGTGACGCTCACCGCCCCGGTCGGGACCGTGCACGCGGCGGTGCTCATCTACAGCGGTACCAGCGTGCAGGGCGTCACCTATGTCGACGACGCCTCCCTGGTCGCCGCCGCGCCGGCCTACTCGGCGGCGCTCGGGACGACGCGCGAACTGTTCACCGACGACTACCGCATCGAGTCGGCGGTCAACGTCGGGCGCAAGGTGCACCCGGCCGTGAAGCGGGCCACGCCTGTCATCGTCCCGGACCAGCCGTGGGAGAGCAGCGACTACATCTACGGCTCGGTCGTCACCGGCAGCCCGGGCGCGGCGTACAAGATGTGGTACACGTGCTACAACGCGACACTGGCCTACCTGCTGTGCTACGCCACGAGCACCGACGGCATCACGTGGACCAAGCCCAACCTCGGGAAGTACACCTTCGAGGGCTCGACGGCCAACAACATCGTGGGCGACAAGGGCGGCACCGTCATCTACGACGCCGCCGCGACCGACCCGGCGCGGCGGTACAAGATGCTCACCTACATCGCCGCCGACGCCACGCACGCGACCATGGGCTACTACGCGTTCTTCTCGCCGGACGGCATCACCTGGACGCAGTTCGGCACCGCCCCGGTCCTGCCCTACGGCGACGTGTCGAACGTGAGCCTGGACGCGGCCGGCAACCGGTTCATCGCCACCACCAAGCAGCGCACCGTCGACATCTCCGCGTCGCCGGGCACCAACGACCGGATGGCCTGGGTCTCCACCAGCTCCGACTTCGTCACCTGGAGCGCGCCGCGGATGGCCGTCGAGGGCGACTACCGCGACGACGAGGCGGCCCGCGGTGCCGGTGGCCTGGAGTCTCAGGTGTACGGCATGCCGGTCTACCCCTACGAGGGCGTCTACCTGGCCATGCCGTGGATGTTCACAATCGTCGACAGCGGCGCGAACAACGCGGGCAGCGGCCCGATCGTGCCCCAGCTCGCCACGTCGCGCGACCAGGACCTGCTGCGCTGGTCGCGCCCGGCCCGCGACCCGGTCCTCCCCCTCGGCGACCAGGGCGCGTGGGACGACTCGATGATCTTCACGTCGAGCACGCTGCAGACCACCGCGTCCACGGTCTCGGTGTACTACGGCGGCTTCAACGTCGACCACGGCGGCGGCCCCGGCCAGACGGCGAAGATCGGCCTGGCCACCTGGCGCCGCGACGGGTTCGTCTCCCTGCGCAACGCGGGCGACGAGCCGGGCACGGTGACCACGAAGCCGGTCTCCTTCACGGGTAGCGCCCTGCACCTCAACACCGCAGTCATGTCCGGTGGCCTGGTGAAGGTCGAGGTCCTCAACTCCTCCGGCACCGTCGTGGCCACCGCCAACCCCGTCACCGGCGACCAGCTCGACGCCACGGTGACGTGGGCGAGCGGGGTTTCGCTGTCCAGCCTGGCCGGGCAGCAGGTGCGGTTCCGGTTCACCGTCGACGGCGCCGACCTGTACTCCTACTGGGTCGCCTGACCGGCCAGGACCTGCCGCTCGCCGGTTTCGGAGCGTTCGGACCTGCCTCTCGTCGTCGTTCGCGAGGCAGGTCCGCCGCTCTGGCTGCCGGTCCGGTCGCCGCTCTGGCTGCCGCTTTTCCGGCGCCACCAGTGTCGTGAGGCAAGCGCCGCGAGCCCGGCCCCGGCCGCGTTGAGCAGGACGTCGTCGACGGAGGACACGCGGTCGAGGCGGCACACGTACTGCGTCACCTCGACAAGCGCCGAGCAGGCCCCCGCCAGCAGCAGCACCCGCGACACCGACGCCAGCCCCGGGAACCGCAGCGGCCCGAAAAAGCCGAGCGCCGCGAAGACCAGCAGGTTGCCGACGATCCCGGGCCAGCCCATGGTGACGAGGTCGCGGAGTGGCACGAGGCTCACCCGCCCGGGCACGACGCCGGCGCCCGGCCCCGGCATGAGGGTCATCCAGAGGAACGGCACGGTCCCGTGCACCATGCCCACCTCGGCCAGCGACAGCCGCCAGGCGCCGGGCACCCCGAGCGCCCGCCGCAGCCCGGCCAGCGCGCACACGATGAGCCCGCTCACCGGCGCCAGGACAAGCGTCATGAGCACCAGGCCGTTCTCGGTGTCGAAGCATCCGTGCCACCGCCCGGCCAGGCAGACCGGGGCGGCCATCAGCGCCATGCGCCGGAAGGCGTACAGGACACCGGCCAGGCCGAGGACCGCGAGGACGACGAGGCCGATCCGGCGGATCGATGTCGACGAGGATGCGCTGTGGTTCACGCTCCCGATTCAACCGGAGGCGATGTTTCGGCAGCGTAAGGATTTTTGCTAACGCCCGGTTCACATCGGGATCAGTACGTTGCGGAGGGTCTGCGGTGGAGGGAGGCGGTGTCTACGATCGGCGGATGGTGATCGAGCGGGATGTTCAGGTAGCGGACGGCCGGACGTTGCGGGCCTTCGACAGCGAAGGCGACGGGCCGGTGGTGTTCTGGCACCACGGCACGCCGCACACCGGGGCGATTCTGGCGCCGCTGCTCGACGGTGCCGTGCAGCGGGGGCTGCGTCTGGTGACATATGCGCGGCCGGGGTACCGCGGGTCGACGCTGGTCCCGGGACGCGACGTCGCTTCGGCCGCGGGTGATGCCGCGGCGGTGGCGAGCGCGTTCGGTGTCGAGCGGTTCGCGGTCATGGGCGCGTCCGGGGGCGGGCCGCACGCGCTCGCCTGCGCGGCCCTGCTGCCGGACCGGGTGAGCGCCGCGGCGACCTTTGCCGGGCTCTCGCAGTACACCGGAGATGCTTCGTGGTTTGCCGACATGGCCGATGACCGGGCCCTCCGGGCGGCGCTCGAGGGGCGCGACGCCCGCCTGCGCCATGCGGAACGGGCGGAGTTCGATCCGGCGGTGTTCACTGACGCCGACTGGGCGACGCTCAACGGCGCGTGGGGCGCCCTCGGCGAGGACGCCGGCCGGGCCGCCGCGGTCGGGCCCGACGGGCAGGTCGACGACGACATGGCGTTCGTGTCACCGTGGGGGTTCGATCCGGCCGACATCGCGGTGCCGGTGCTGATCATCCACGGCGACGGGGATCGGATGGTGCCTCCGGCCAACGCCGATCGGCTCATGGCCGCGCTGCCGAAGGCCACCCGGTGGGAGCGGCCCGGCGACGGGCACGTGTCGGTCATGGCGGCGTACGGCGACGCGCTGGACTGGCTCGTCGCGCACTGAACCACGCGCCGGCGGCCGGCCTCCGAGACGCGAGCTGGGCACCGTCCGGTTCGGCGGACGATGCCCAGCTGCATGGTGGGACAGTTGAGCTCAGTGGCCCGCTCGGCGGCGGCCGACCAGGCGGCGCAGGCCGAGGCCCGCCACGAGCAGGAGCACGCCGATGCCTACCGTCGTGCTCGTCGCGTCGCCGGTCACGGCCAGCCCGCCGCCGGGCGCCGCCGCCACGGGTGCGGTCGGCACGGCCGAACCGGCTCCGGCGTCGGACGCGCCTGACCCGTTCACCGCACGGACCTGAACCTGATACGCAGTGCCGGCCGTGACGCCGGAGACGTTGCCCGTACGCCGGCCGCCCGCGGCGGTCGTGGCGAGTGTCGTCCAGGTGGCGCCGGCGTCGAGGCTCACCTCGTAGCCCGTGATCGGTGTGGTGCCGGCGTCCACCGGCGGCTCGAACGACACGGTAAGCGTGGTCCCGGACACCGCCGCCTGCACGTCCCGCGGCGCGCTCGGCGTCGCCGGCCCGATCCGGTCGATCGTGTTGTTGTCGCTGTGCGCGGCGAACACCACGCCCGCGTCGTTGACGGCGAGCCCCTCGGACTGGCGCATCGACGAGGCCAGGGCCGGGCCGTTGTACGTGGGCAGGCCGTAGGTGCCGGTGCCGGCGATGACTGTCAGCTGGCCGGCCGGGGTGATCTTCGAGATCTGGCCGGTGTCCCAGTTGGAGACGTACACGTTGCCGACGGAGTCGGCGGCCAGCCCGTTGGCGTGGCGCAGGGTGGTCGCGGTCGCGGCGCCGTCGGTGATGGTGCCGCTGCACGAGTTGTTCCCGGCGAAAATGCTCAGCGTCCCGCCCGGGGTCACCTTGAGCACGTCGCACGAGGTGGTGTCGGCGATGTAAAGATTCCCGGCGCCGTCCGTGGCCACGTTGTTCGGGCTCATCGGCGAGGACGTCGCGGGGCCGGGGACGTTGGGTCCGGTACCGCCGGTGCCCGCCACGATGCTCAGCACGCCGCCCGGCGTCACCTTGTACACGTTCTTCGGCGTCGAGTTGACGATGTAGACGTTGCCGGCCGTGTCGGTGGTCAGGGCGTACGGGATCGGGACCGGCGTGCTCGTCGCCGGGCCGGGCACCACGGCGCCGTTCGAGCCGTTGCCCGCGAAGTAGGACAGCTGCCCGGCCTGGTCGATCTTCACGACGCGCCGGCTGGCCGGGTCGGCCAGGTACACGTTGCCCGTGCTGTCGACGGCGAGACCCTGCAGCGCTTGGAACGGCGAGCCGGTGGCGACACCCGGGACGATGGCCCCGGTGGTGCCGTCGCCGGCGACGATCGTCATGGTGCCCGCCGCGTCGATCTTGTAGGCCCGCTTGGAGCCGTAGTCGACGAAGTACAGGTTGCCCGCGCCGTCGCGGCCGATCTCGTACGGGTAGTTCAGCGGCGAGCTCAACGCCGGCCCCGCCACCGCCGAGCCTGTCGTCCCGCTGGCGTTGCCGGCGATCCGCGTGATGACGGCGACCGGCGGAGGCGCCGCGGTCGCCGACGTACTCGGGGCCATGGCGACAATCGCGCCGACGGCTGCTGCCGCCGCGCTCCACCGTCGCCTGCTCTGCGCCTTCAATGTGCCTCCAGCTGTGGCCATGTTCTTCGGTCCTCAGCACACCAACGGCGGTTATGGGCGTTAAGTGACTTTTAACCGCATTTATCTTTTTGGGTACCGCGATACGGTGCTTCGATGACCGCGACGCAGGACGAGGTCCTGGGCTACTTCGACACGCTGTCGAACTGGGGCCGCTGGGGCGACGACGACCAACTCGGGACGCTCAACCACATCACCGACGAGGTTCGCTTGGCCGCGGCCCGCTCCGTCCGTCACGGCCGGAGCGTGTCGTGTGCGTGGGAGGTGGCCGGGCCGCAGGAGCTGGAGCGCTCGACGACGACCTGCCCGTGCGCCGCCGACATGCCGGGCGCCGAGCACATGCCGTCCCCGACGTTCCGCAACGACCGCCGCTGGGGCTTCTCGACCGAGCGGCTGGCCCTCACCTTCCACGGCAACACCATCACGCACCTCGACTCGCCCTGCCACATCTTCTGGGACGGCCTGACGTACAACGGCCGCCCGCACACCCTCGTCTCCCCCGAAACCGGCTCCTCCTGGGCCGCCGTGACAGCCGCCGCGAACGGCATCGTCACCCGCGGCGTCCTACTGGACATCGCCGCCGTCCACGACGTACCACGGCTCGCCCCGGCCCAGCCCGTCGTCCCCGCCGACCTGGAAGCCGCCGAGCAGCGCCAGGGCGTCCGGGTGAGGCCAGGCGACGCAGTACTCCTCCGAACCGGCCACGGCCGCACCCGCCACGAGTCCGGCCCCTCGACCGGCTTCACGCAGTCCGGCTGGCACGCCTCCTGCCTACCCTGGCTGCACGAGCGCAGCGCCGCCCTGATCGGCGCCGACACACCCCAGGACGTCCAGCCGTCCGGCTACCCCGACATCCTGATGCCGGTCCACTCCGTGGCCCTTGTCGCCATGGGCCTGTGGCTGCTCGACAACTGCGACCTCGAAGCCTGCGCCGAGACGGCAGCCGAACTGGGCCAGTGGGACTTCCAGCTCGCCGTGGCCCCGATCCGCTTCGCCGGCACCTCAGGCAGCCCGGTCAACCCGATCGCCACCTTCTGACCGGCCGTCCGCCCAGTGCCTGGACCTGAGGCACGGTTCGGGCAGCTCGACCGGCATTTCGGCATCCGCATACCGAGTCAGTGCGGGGGCCCGGGTGAGGGTTCGGTGCCCGCTGTCGTCTGCCGGAGCTGCGTGGTGCTCCGGCGCCGCGCCCGGGATGCGCGGAGATTCATCGTGTTGCCGCAGGTTTTCATGTCGTGCCAGACCCGGGTGCTGTTGCGTGACAGATCGTAGAACGCCGCGCCACAGGACGGATTCGTGCAGACTTTCAGCCGGCCCAGTATGCCCACATGGGACGCCAATAACGCCTCGAGGCACACCAGTGAGGCGACAGCGGCGGCGCCGCCGCCACCGGGCCGGTAGGACGGTGCGCCGGCGCGGAACGAGACATCGGCTTGCAGTGGGTACGGCGTAGGGTCCCCGGCTTCGCTCGTCAGCCAGCCCCGGACGCGGCTGCGTAGCTGCCGAAGCGGGGCGAGATCGCCGCCGGTGATCGTGATCTGGGGCGGGGTCTGGTGGGTCTGCTCGGCCCACCGGAGGAACCCATGAGCACCCCACTGACCGGCACTACCGCTCTTGTCACCGGAGCAAGCGGCGGTATCGGTGCCGCCACCGCGCTGTCGCTGGCCGCTCAAGGCGCCAACGTGGCCCTGGTGGCCCGGCGCAAGGACCGCCTCGACGAACTCGTCGGGCGCATCCACAGCAGCGGTGGCGTCGCGCTGGCGATCGAAGCCGACATCACCGACCGGCTGCAGGCCACTGCCGCGGTCGACCAGACCGTCGCCGCCTTCAACAGCCTGGGGATCCTGGTCAACAACGCCGGCATCATGCTGCTCGGCCCGGCCGACAGTGCCCCGGTGGAGGAATGGGACCGCATGATCGCGGTCAATGTGCAGGGCCTGCTCTACACCACGCACGCCGCACTGCCGCACCTGCTGTCCGCCGCCGAGGGCCCCCGGGGCACCGCCGACATCGTCAACATCAGCTCCCTGGCCGGCCGCGTCCCGATCGCCGGATCCGCGGTCTACAGCCTGACCAAGCACGGCGTCGGAGCGTTCAGCGAAGCTCTACGGCAGGAAGTCACGGGCCGCCACGTCCGCGTCGCGCTCATCGAGCCCGGCCCGGTCGCCACCGAACTGTTCACACATATCCGCCCCGAAATCCTGGAGGCCGGCAAGGAAGCGTTCGCGAACGCCACCCTGCTGCAGGCCGAAGACATCGCCGACACCATCACCCACGTCGTCACCCGACCGGCACGCGTCGTCATGAGCGAGGTACTGATCCGCCCCGACGGCAGCCAGTGGTAGACGTCGGGTAGGACTACTCAGCCCCGGGCGCCCCACCCCCGGCGATTATGCGCGGCCGGCATTCCGCAGGACTGGACCGTCGACCAGGACGCGCCGCAGACGGTCACCATGCATCGCCCCGACGCCGGCGAGTACCAACTCCCCGCAACGATGCCGCCACCTGGACGACCAGCCTGGAGCTCTCGCCCAGGCCAAACGCACCGTTACGGGCGTCGACCGTGAACCCTGACGGCGCGTTCGTGCGACGGCCGAGCCGCAACCAAACCGAAGCGGTGGAATACGCCGCCGCGCGACCCCTGCGTGATCGCCGGTACCCGCCCCGCGGGGACCGGCGAAGCTTCGGTCATGGGATGTTGATGACGTCTTCACAGCCGGTGCCGGTGAGCACGGGGTCAATGCCGAACGGTCCTTCATAGCCGCCGTCCGCGTAGTCGCCAGCGTTGCCGGTCACCGTGTGGATGTTGACGTGATTGTCGGCGCCGTCGCCGCACCAAATCGTGTCGGCACCGCCGTTGCCGCTGAGGATGTCCGCGCCGAGTTGGCCGTGGATGTCGTCGTCGCCGTCAAAGCCAAGGATGAGGTCGTCGCCTTTGCCGCCGTAGATGACGTCGCCGTTCGGGCTGCCGCTGATGCTGTCGTTACCATCGCCGCCGTCGATGGAGACATAGTCCTGGAAGTCGACGGTGCCGTTGGCGGAGATTTCGTCGTCGCCGGCTTCACCGCAGATGACGTCCTTCCCGCCGTTGCCGCGGATGGTGTCGGGGCCGGGCGAGCCGATGATGACGTCATCGCCGCTGGTGCCGTTGACCTCGTAGCCGTCGGCGGGGTCGGAGCCGTTGGGGACGCCGGCGGCGCTGGCGTAGATGACCGTGAGCGGATTGATGGGGTGCCCGAAGCAGTCGACAATGGCTTGCGGAGTCGGGGTCGACCACGCCGCGGGCGGGCCGGAAACGACGACCATGGTCACCGCGAGAAGAGGCGGCGCTAGGCGTAGGACAATTCGTCGAAGACCGGGGAACATGTCGAGCTCCTCTCAGCTGCGTCACCCTATGAGAGCGCGACCCTGAGCAACGCTCCAGGTACTTCGACGCTTACAGACCTGTGGCACTCCTACTCGGATGGACTTGCGCTGCCGCGGTAGGCGAGCCAGCCCGACATGGCCCGCACGCCGTGGGCGATGGCGCGCTCGTCCGGGTCGAAGCCGCCGAAGTGCGGGTAGCTCGTCTCGATCGACGCGCCTGGGCGGCGTACCCCCAGGAAGCTGTATGTCCCGGGGATCTGCCGGAGGAACACGGCGAAGTCGTCGCCGTTGAACGGGACCGAGGCGTGCAGCCGCATGACGGTCCGGGGCAGCTGCCGGCCCTCGGCGCGGGCGAGGCGCTCGTTGTTGACGACCGCGGGGAACGGCTCGCCGGCGTAGGTGACCGGGGCCGGGCCGGCGAGCCGCTGGAGCTCCTGCCGGACGGCGGTGTAGCGGCTCTCGGGCCAGCAGCGGTACGAGACCCGCACCTCGCTGCCGGCGGTCGATGCGTTCATGTACACGAACTCGGCGAGCGGGCCGTCCTGCGTCTGCAGGTCGGTGACGAGCTGTTCGATCTGCGCCGGGCTGCGCAGCGGGGCGACGGTGCCGAGCGCGTTGACGGCGGCGGCCAGCGACTGGGCGGCGTCGGGGTCGGCCGCCGTGATCGTGGCGTGGTCCTGGCCGGGCAGTCCGTAGCCGGGCATGACGGCACAGGTACCGACCGGCAGCGCCATGCAGTGCAGCGCGTGGATCTCGGCCGGGCGGGTGCGGTCCAGGACGTGGTCGGCAAGCATTGACGTGGCCCCGGTCAACGCCTCCTCACCCGGCTGGAACACGAACACGAACGTGCCCTCGAGGGCCCGGCGGCGCCGCGACAGCGCCTCGGCCACGCCGATGCCCACGGTGGTGTGGATGTCGTGTCCGCAGACGTGAGCCGGGTCGGGTCCGCCATTGATCTGACCCTGCGGCGGTACCGCATCCATGTCCGCCCGATAGGCGACGGTCCGGCCCCGGCGAGCCCCGTGCAGCACGCCGACGACACCGTGCCCACCGACGCCGGTCGTCACGTCAAGCCCCGCGGCCCGCAGGCGCTGCGCAACGACGCCCGAGGTGTACACCTCCTGCCCAGCCAGTTCCGGATGGGCGTGCAAGTCCCGGCGCAGCGCGATGAGATCCCCGGTATCGCGGCTGTTACCGATGCCCACGAACGGGATGAGCGAGGCGCCGAGCACGGCGCGACGGGTGATCGACATGCGCCTCAGCGTGCCCCACGGCTGCCGGAAGCACAGACCGGCCAACCCCCGAACCCTCGGCAGGGTTGTCCCCACCACCGACTGGCATGATCCGATGATGACCCGCGGAGCTCGGCTGCCGCGACCGACCTGTGCGGCCAGCCGGTCATCGCCGTGCACGTCAAGGGCCATCACGAGCTCGCCGTGAAGGTCGGCCAGGTTGCGCGCAGCGGCGATGCCGGAACGTCTCAGCCATCCGGATCTGCCGCCGATCGCTCACCAAACTCGGCGTGGCCTTGCGAGCTGAGTCCCGCACGAAGGCCTACGAGGAGCGCTCCGCGCTGCAGACATGCCAGCCGCTGGCCTGGACGAGGTCGAACCTCCAATGTTCGATCGCCGTCTGAAGTTGGCCTCTGGTCGTGGTGCTGAGCGTCAGATCGCTCGTGACCTCGGCATTGGTACCGTCGACTGTCGCGTTCAGGTTGGCGGTGTCGACAGTGATGGTGACACCGAACTGAGCCTCCCGTTGTTCGAGGGTGTTGACAAGGTCGTCGACGGCGGACAACTGCGGGGCGGTGCACTGCAGGCGTTGGGCCAACTGCGCGTTGTGCGTCTTGAACCGCGCGTCTATGTACTGCGTCAAGATTGCGGCCGGGCTGCCGGATGTGGAGTTGTCGCTACCGCCCGTCTTCGACTGCCACGGCCGCCAGATCGCACCGACAACGATGACCACCAAGAGTAGGGCCGCCACACCGGCGAGCAGCGCAACAGATTTGTTGCGGCTCTTACCTGATGGTGCCACCGGCAGGTTGCTGGCAGCTGTGCGCCCATCCATCGGTGGTACTGGTGCCGGTCCTTGCCCCGACACCGGTCCCTGTGCAGGAGCCGAGCCTGGAGCTGGTACCGCTGGGGCGGTGGTGGGTCCGCGGTGAGGAGGTGGCGCACCGGCCGGCGGGGCCGAGGGCCGGTGCGGCATTCGGGTGACGGCAGGGCGGTGCAGAGCGCCCTCGGCCACCACAAGTTCAGGCTGGTCGATGACCGTCGGCGCGATCCTCAGCGTGCGATGCAGCAAAGTGGACGCCAACGGCACCCGCGACGAGCCGCCGACGAGCAGCACCGCACCGATGCTCTCCGGCGAAACGGCTGCGGTGCGCAACACCTGCAGGGTGAGCGCCGCCGTCCGTTCGAGGTACGGCCGGGCCGCCTCCTCAAACTCGTGCCTCGTCAGGTGCAGCCGCTTGTCGACCAGCGGCAGCTGCAGATCGCCGGTAGCGTGCCGCGACAGCTGCTCCTTGACCGCACGGGCGCCCAGCCACAGCGTCTGCCGGGCCTGCTGGTCGGCCGGCGTCTGCGGCCAGTTGAGACGCTGCCACGCATCCGCCGCGCCGGACGTCAACTGCTGGGCGTGAGCGACAACCGCCGCGTCCAGATCCAAGCCACCGACATCGGGCAGCCCATCGCTGGCCGCCACCTCGAAGCCACCGGCACCCTGCCGCATGACGGTGACGTCGAACGTGCCCGCGCCCAAGTCATAGACCACCAGCGACCGACCCGGCGCGGTGCCACCTTGCAAGACACTCGCAAAGTACTGTGCCGCCGCGACCGGTTCGGCCACGAACGACACCGGCCCGAGCCTGGCCCGCGCGGCCGCATCGGCGAGCACCGCGAGCCTGGTTTGCGCCCATGCCGCCGGATGCGTAAGCACCACCGCAGCCGCGGGCCGCCCTGCCACCCGCACACACTCGACCGCGACCCGCTCGAAAACGGCCGCAATCACCTCCGGCACTGCGTACTCGCGCTCCCCGAGCCAGATCACCCCGTCGTCGATGCGCCGCTTTGGATTCGCCTCGAACGCCCCCGGCGCACCAACCGCCGCCCGCTGCGCGTCCCCGCCGACCAGCAGCCCTTCATCCTGCGCCAGAACCGCCGACGGCAGCAGCGGCGACGCATCGAACAACAGCGGCCGGATCCGCCCGTCGGGCGTACCGAGCATGGCGACGGTTGTGGAGGTGCCGAAGTCGATACTCAGCCGGTACACCCGTTCACCTTAAAGGGGCGTCTGGTACGTCGAAATCAGCCGAACCTGTGACCCCCGCGTCCGATATCCACCGACGGCTGGCCTGCTCAATGCGCAATTGCGCCCGCAACTGGCGAGGTCCCGGCTGACCGCCCGCCCAGACGGCTCGCAGTACGAAATCAATCGCGGGCCGCCCCCGGAGGCAGCGAGCGATCTGCTCAGCCACGCCCGCGCGCTCGGGCGGCACCGCATACCAAAGGTCCATTTCGGCCCTGTGCTTTCGCTGAACACGCTGGTGAACAGCAAGGAAGAACGCGCAAGACTGCAAGCTCTCAACGAAGAAGCGGTCGCCGGCGAAATGGAAGCAGACCCGGGCGCCGCCGCGAGCCCACACTGAGCGGCCCGGGACCACCAGCGGCGGATGCGGCCGGCAACGGAACAGCGCACACAGCGCGGCTCGGGTGATCATCCGAATCAACAGCTCGCGCACCCCAGGCCCGGATGCCGGCTCCGTCGAGTTTCCCGACACTCCGCCGCCCTCTACGTGGCCGCTCGTCTCGCTGCTCAACCCGGACGGGGTCGCGGTTCTCGCAATGAATCACACCCCCGACTTCAACCGGGCGCAGCCGGAGTACGACCCTCACCTGAACCAGCTCGCGGACGCGGCCGGCATCAAACCGCCGGTACACAACGACAACGGCACCGTCTCCTGGCCGAGCGGCGAGCCGCAGCTCTGACTGCGGTGACCCCGGGCGCCGCGCCACGCGGCGGCGGCGAGGTGCACAACCTGATCGACCCCTCCCCCACCGCCGCCGCGTGAAAGTGCAGTTCCCCTGCCGCGGCTGGGAGGACTAGGCGAGCCGGTAGCAGGCGACGTCTGTCGTCGGCGGAGACTCTGACCTCGGAGGTAGGGGAGCCATCCAAACGGGCCGAAAAGTGTCATACCCCGTAGGCAGGGTGACGACAAGCGGCTCAAGGACGCTGGCACACCGGCGTCGACGGGCCGGCTGAGCCTGCGCAGCGCAGGCAAGGCGGACGATCGGCAGGACCCGCGGGTGACATCAACTCAGCAGACCCCAGCGCGGCCGTACGGGCCGTGGGCTCCGCCGTCCTCGAGCGCGCTGGTGATGCCGTGGTGGAGACGGCGGTGAAGCGAAGCTCCCCGGCCGCGCCGAAGGCGCAGCCAGCCCACCTCTCACGGCCCGGCAGGGCGGGGCGCGGCCTATGAGGGGGTTCGGCTGGAGACGAAGTCTCCCCGGCGCGAGCGACGCGAGCAGGAATGACAGTCGAGCGGACGTTGCCCGATGCGAACCGGTCGATCACAGTTGCCGGCGCGAGCTTGGAAGCATGTTTGAGCTGTTCGCGGCGGCGCACCGCAGGCATCCCCCTCAGGTCGGCAGGGCGGTAACATGCCAAACATGAGCGCTGAGGCCGTCGGGAGGCATATGCCTTCAGTCGTGACGCTCGATGATCTTAGCGCGATGATGACCGCGGACGGTCACCATCGGTACGAGATCAGTCCCGAAGGGGTCTTGTCGATCATGCCGCCGCCCGGGTATGCCCACGCAATCATTGCGACTCGGCTGATGGGCTGGCTTCTGGCGGCAGGCATACCAGCGGGGCGGATTGCTCAAGCGGTCGGTCTGCGCATCGTCGGCCGGGCCGGTGGCGAAGGTGGGCGTATCCCCGACCTCGTCGTGTGGAGCAAGGCGCAGGCCGACGGTATCTGGCTCCCTGTTGCCGACGTCCTGCTGGTGGTCGAGATCGTCTCGCCGGGCTCCGAGGGTGTCGACCTTGTGACCAAGCGACGCGAATATGCGGCGGCCGGCATTCCGCGGTACTGGACCGTCGACCAGGACGCGCCGCAGACGGTGACGATGCACCGACTTGACACCGGCGAGTACCACCCGCACGCAACGATGCCGCTGGCCTGGGTGCTCAACACAGCACCCGCCGAGCACCTGGACGACTAGCCTGCTCCTCTGGGCGACAGACCTGCGAGCCATCCGCAGACGACGAGCGTAGTTCGGACGCCGACCGATGCTGCGGCGCCTCGGTGATCGGCTCAAGCCGCCCGAGGCTACCTGAACCACGCCGTCGCCGGAGGGGCCACCACCGAGCGGCAGGCGGCGGGGCTGAGCTCAGCCCCTTGTGGCCCCACGCCGGTGGCGCGGATCATGCGGGGGTGCGGGTGGAGGCGAAGCCTTCCCCGCCGCGCCAACGGCGCAATGTTGCAGTGGGGCGGGCGGGACTCGAACCCGCGACCAAGGGATTATGAGTCCCCAGCTCTAACCTGCTGAGCTACCGCCCCGAGCGTCGCAAGCTTACCGAGCCGCGCAAGTCCAATGCCGCCCCGCGACCGGCCCGCATGGTCGGGGACGAGAAAAAAGGCCTCCGAAGAGGCCCTGAATGCTCCCGCGATAGGACTCGAACCTATAACCTGCCGGTTAACAGCCGGCTGCTCTGCCAATTGAGCTACGCGGGATCGTTCTTCGCCCCCCGTGTCGTGCGAGGGCGACCGGGAAAGAGTACAGCACGAACCCGGGGGTCTCCGCCACCGGGTATCCCCATTCGGGTACCGCGGCGGAGCAACGGGGGCAAGATCCATGTGTCGGGACGACGATGGACGGGTATTACGAGACAGGCGGCGCACCTCTGTACCGATGACCGAGCGCCGCTGAGAGGGAGGTCGTCGCTATGCGCGGCAAGCTACTGTTCCTCGGCGGTCTGGCCGCGGGCTTTGTGCTCGGGTCCCGGGCTGGTCGGGAGAAGTATGAAGAGCTCAAGGCTACTGCTCTGAAGATCAAGGAGAGCCCGACGGTCCAGGAAGCGGCCGGGGTTGTCCAGGAGCAGGCGACGCGGCTCTACAGCGAGGGCAAGACGAAGGTCACCGACAAGCTGGCGAACAGCAAGCTCGCGGAGACCGAGGTCGGCCAGCGGTTCCTGAACAAGACGTCGGGCACGCCCGAGATCGAGCGGGACTACGCGACTACGAGCACCCCCTCATCGGGGACAAGCTTCTAAAATCGCCCGAAAGCGTAAAGGCCGGCCCCGACTGGGACCGGCCTTTACAGCGTTCAGGACGACGACGAGAACGCCGCGTCGAAGGCGGCCGACGGGGCGTCGAACGCCAGGCGGCGGACGAACTGCAGGGCCTCGGGCGCCCCGACCAGGCGGTCCATGCCGGCGTCCTCCCACTCGATCGAGATGGGGCCGCCGTACCCGATCGCGTTCAACGCCCGGAAGCAGTCCTCCCAGGGCACGTCGCCGTGGCCGGTGGAGACGAAGTCCCAGCCGCGGCGCATGTCGGCCCAGGGCAGGTGCGAGGCCAGCCGGCCGCGGCGGCCGTCGCCGGTGCGGACCTTCGCGTCCTTGCAGTCGACGTGGTAGATGCGGTCGGCGAAGTCGAAGATGAAGTTCACCGGGTCGAGCTCCTGCCACACGAAGTGTGACGGGTCCCAGTTGAGGCCGAACGCCTCGCGGTGGCCGATCGCCTCGAGGGTGCGCTTGGTGGTCCAGTAGTCGTACGCGATCTCGCTCGGGTGGACCTCGTGGGCGAACCGGACGCCTACCTCGTCGAACACGTCGAGGATGGGGTTCCACCGGTCCGCGAAGTCCTGATATCCCGCTTCGATCATTTCCGGGGGTACCGGCGGAAACATCGCAAGCGTGTGCCAGATGGACGAGCCCGTGAACCCGATCACGACGTCGACACCGAGCTTGCGCGCGGCCCGCGCGGTGTCCTTGATGTCCTCGGCGGCCCGCTGCCGGACGCCCTCGGGCGAGCCGTCGCCCCAGATGCGCGCGGGCAGGATGCCCTGGTGGCGTTGGTCGATCGGGTGGTCGCAGACGGCCTGGCCCACCAGGTGGTTGGAGATGGCCCAGACGTTCAGGTTGTACTTTGCGAGCGTCTCGCGCTTCCGGTCCACATAGGACTCGTCGGCGAGGGCCTTGTCGACCTCGAAGTGGTCGCCCCAGCAGGCGATCTCGAGGCCGTCGTACCCCCACTCGGATGCGAGCCGGCAGACTTCCTCGAACGGGAGGTCGGCCCACTGGCCGGTGAAGAGCGTGATTGGACGCGCCATGCTGCAGTCCTCCGGATGAAGGGTCCAGGCGCGAGGGAAACCTGTGAACAGTACGAGAAGCAGGTGGGTTGCGCCCCCACACGAGCAATCCTAGTGGTTTCCCGCCCGCCCGGACAACGCCCGCACCTGGCCCGACAGGCGTCGGCGTCGCCGGCCGGGCAGTGCGTACGCAGGGAACATCCGGGCGGGCGGGCCCCGAAGGAGGAGCCGGTCGGCGTCTCGGCCCCTCCCCCGCCCAGGCCGACGAGCGCAGCCGATCAGGTCGCCGCATGAAGCAACCCCTCCTGCCCCGGTATCCCCGTCCGCGGGGCGCAACCGCGGACGGGCCCTCGCAACCGGGGCGAGAGAAGCGAGTTCAGCCGCGGATACCCAGAAGGTGCTCCATGGCCAGCTGGTCGAGGCGCTCGAACGCCATGCCGCGCGCGGCGACCGCCTCGATGTCGATCTGTTCGGCCCGCAGCTGCTCCAGGGTCTCCCCCGGCAACAGCGTCGGCACCGAAAGCTCATCGACCCGCGCGGCCGCCAGTGCGGCTGACACCTCGGGGTCGTCGCGGAAGGTGCGGACCTTCTCGCGCAGGATCAGGTAGTTGCGCATGCAGGCCGCCGCGGTGCCCCAGACACCGGCGGCGTCCTCGGTGCGCGGCGGTTTGTAGTCGAAGTGGCGCGGTCCGGCGTAGGCGGTCGGGTAGCCGGAGCTGTTCTCCAGCGTGTCGACGGTCCAGAAGGCGCCGCGCAGGTTGCCCGCGCCGAAGCGCAGGTCCTGGTCGAACCGCGGCCCGTGCTGCCCGTTGAGGTCGATGTGGAACAGCTTCCCGTGCCACAGCGCCTGGGCGATGCCGTGCGCGAAGTTCAGGCCGGCCATCTCCTCGTGCCCGACCTCCGGGTTGAGCCCGACCCGGGACGGCTCGTCGAGGGTCGAGATGAGCGCGAGCGCGTGGCCGATGGTGGGCAGCAGGATGTCGCCGCGCGGCTCGTTGGGCTTCGGCTCGATGGCGAGGCGGATGTCGTACCCCTGCTGCCGGATATAGGCACAGATGGCGTTGATGGCCTCGCGGTACCGGTCCAGGGCGGCCCGCATCTGCTTGCCCGCCCCGGACTCGGCTCCCTCGCGGCCACCCCACAGCACATAGGTCGGCGCACCCAGCTCGGCCGCGAGGTCGATGTTGCGCAGCACCTTCTGCAACGCGTAGCGCCGTACGGCCCGATCGTTGGCGGTGAACGCCCCGTCCTTGAAGACCGGGTGCCCGAACAGGTTTGTGGTCGCCATCGACACGACGAGCCCGGTGGTGTCCAGGGCCTCGCGGAACCGGGCCACGACCTTGTCCCGCACGGTTTCGTCGCTGCCGAACGGGATCAGGTCGTCGTCGTGGAAGCTGACGCCGTACGCCCCCAGCTCGGCCAGCCGGTGCACGGTCTCGACGGGGTCGAGGGCCGGGCGCGACGCCGAGCCGAAGACGTCCTGGGCCTGCCAGCCCACCGTCCACAGCCCGAACGAGAACCGGTCGGCCGGAGTGGGCACGAACGGGTCATCGCTCATGTCGCCACACTCACCCAGGACGCGTCGGAGCGGGCCACCGCGTCGAGCACCAGCTGCACCTGCAGCGCGTCCTCGAACGACGGCGTGGGATCGGCCCCCGTCGCGACCGCCTCGATGAAGTCGCGCATCTCGTGGGTGAAGCTGTGCTCGTAGCCGATGATGTGCCCCGGGGGCCACCAGGCACCCAGGTACGGGTGCTCGCCCTCGGTCACCAGGATGCGCGACCAGCCCTGCTCGGCCGTGGGCCGCGTGGCGTCGTAGAACTCGAGCTCGTTGAGCCGCTCGAGATCGAACGCCAGCGATCCGTTCTCCCCGTTGACCTCGACCCGCAGCGCGTTCTTGCGGCCGGTGGCGAACCGCGACGCCTCGTAGGTGGCCACCGCTCCGCCGTCGAGCCGCGCGATGAACAGCGCGGCATCGTCGACGGTGACCTCGCCCGTGGCCTGACCGGCCGAGGCGGAGAGCCCGCTCGAGTCGGACACCAGGGGGCGTTCCTTGATGAACGTTTCGGTAAGCCCCGTCACGCCGGTGATGCGCTGGCCGGTGACGAACTGGGTCAGGTCGATGATGTGCGCGCCGATGTCGCCGAGCGCGCCGGAGCCGGCCTTCTCCTTCTGCAGCCGCCACACCAGCGGAAACTGCGGATCGGTGATCCAGTCCTGGAGGTAGACGGCGCGGACGTGGCGGACCGCGCCGATCCGCCCGGCCGCGATCAGGTTGTGCATGAGGCTGACGGCCGGCACGCGGCGGTAGTTGAAGCCGCACGCCGAGCGCACGCCCGCGGCCCGGGCCTTGGCCGCCGCGGCGACCATCGCGCGGGCCTCGTCGACGGTGTTGGCGAGCGGCTTCTCGCAGAGCACGTGCTTGCCCGCCTCCAGCGCGGCGATCGCGATCTCGGCGTGGCTGTCGCCCGGAGTGCACACGTCGATGACGTCGATGTCGTCCCGGGCGATCAGCTCGCGCCAGTCGGTGACCGCCTCGGCCCAGCCGAGCCGGGCCGCGGCCGCGGCCACCTTGGCCTCGTCACGACCGCAGACGGCGACCATGCTGGCCCGCGCGGGCAGGTCGAAGACCCGGTTCACGGTGCGCCACGCCTGGGAATGCGCGGCGCCCATGAACGCGTATCCGACCATGCCGACGCGCAGCTCCTGACTGGACACTGGCGGTTCCTCTCCTCAAAGCCGACGTTGCCGAAGTACCGATGAATCAGGACTTGAAGCCGAGCGGCAGGTACTTGTCGACGTTGTCCTTCGTGATCGTCTCCGACTGCAGCACGATCAGCTTCGGCACCTGCAGCTCGACCAGGTCGCCCATGCCCTTGCCCTGCGCGGCCAGCCGGGCCAGGATGATCGCCGACGAGGCCATCGACGGCGGGTAGGTGACGGTCGCCGTGAGCACCGTGTCGCCGTTCTTGATGTGGTCCATGGCGTCGCGCGAGCCGGCCCCGCCGACCATGAAGAACTCCTTGCGCCCGGCCTGCTGGATCGCGGCGAGGACGCCGACGCCCTGGTCGTCGTCGTGGTTCCACACGGCGTCGAGCTTCGGTGCGGCTTGCAGCAGGTTGGCCGCGGCGGACTGGCCGGTCTGGACCGTGAAGCCGGCCGCGACGCGGTGCTTGACGCTCAGCCCGTAGGTCTTGAGCGTGTCGGCGAAGCCCTTCGAGCGGTCCTTGGTCAGCTGGAGCTCGTCGATGCCGGGGATCTCGCCGATGACGGCGTCGGTCTTGCCCTTGAGCTTCTCGCCGACGTAGTGCCCGGCGGCCACGCCCATGCCGTAGTTGTCGCCCTTGATGAGGCTGAACGACGCAGCCGAGTCGGAGAACTCGCGGTCGAGGTTGATGACGATGATGCCGGCGTCCATGGCCTTCTTGCCGACCGCGGTGAGCTGGGCGCCGTCCTGCGGGAGCAGCACGATCGCGTCGGGCTTGCCGGCGATCAGGGTCTCCAGCGCGGCGATCTGGGCCGGGGCGTCCTTACCGGCGTCGACGACCTTGAGGGTCACGTCGGAGAACTTCGCGGCCTGGGCCTTGGCGTTGGCGGTGATGGCGCCGATCCAGCCGTGGTCGGCGGCCGGGGCGGAGAAGCCGATCGTGACCGCCTTGCCGGGAGCCTCGCTGGCGGCGTTCTCCTTGGTGTTGGTCTGCGGTGCGCTGTCCTTGGTGTCATTCGATGTGCAGGCGGCAAGCAGCGCGCCGGCGCCGAGGGCGGCCCCGCCGAATAGCATCCGGCGGCGGGAAACGTCGGTCATCACGACCTCCATCTGGGGGTGTTTTTGGGTGTGCTGATCAGCACGGCCGTCCCGGGGTGGACGGTCGCTCATCGAGAATTGGCTAGGAGGTTTTTCGGCGGCGCCAGATCGAGATGACCGGGAACGCCTGGATCAGCACGGCGACGACGATGATGCCGCCCTTGATGATCCGCTGCAGGTCGAGCTGCAGGTTGTTGATGACGAACAGGTTCGTGATCTGCGTGAAGATGAGCACGCCGAGCAGGGAGCCGACGATGGTGCCGCGGCCGCCGGTCAGTGCCGTGCCGCCGATGATGGCGGCGGCGATCGCGTCGAGCTCGTAGAGATCGCCGTGGGTGTTGCTGCCGGAGGTCGTCTGCGAGACCACGATCAGGGCGGCGATGCCGCAGCAGAGCCCGGACAGCACGTAGAGCAGCACGGTGTGGAGCCGGACGTTGATGCCGGCCAGGCGGGCGGCCTCGGCGTTGCCGCCGATGGCGACCGTGCGCCGGCCGAACGTCGTGCGGTTGAGCAGGATCCAGCCGAGCACGACCACCATCAGGAAAATGATGGCGACCACGGGTACCCCCGCGAATTTTGTCGTGGCAAACCCGTTGATGAACGCGTCGTGGTTGATCTGGGTCTGCGAGCCCGAGATGCTCTGGGCGAGGCCGCGGGCCGACAGCATCATGGCGAGGGTGGCGATGAAGGGGACCAGCCGGCCGTAGGCGATCAGGCCCCCGTTGATGAGGCCCGCGCACGCACCGACGGCCAGCGCGGCGAAGATCATGCTGAACGCGCCGTAGCTCTGGGTCGCGACGGTCGTGCACCAGACGCTGGCCAGGGCCAGCAGCGCGCCGACCGACAGGTCGATGCCGCCGCTGATCATCACGAACGTCATGCCGATCGTGAGGACGCCGATGCTCGAGGCCTGGGTCAACACCGTGAGCTCGTTGCTCCACAGCCGCTCGGCGTCGAGGAAGATGTCGGGCTTCGTGATCGCGCCGATGACCAGCAGCAGGAGCAGTACGCCGATCAGGGCCAGGTTGCGCTTGGTGTTGTCGGCGCCCTCCCGGTGCCAGAAGCCCGGGGCGGCCGCGCGGGGCGGGTCGTGAACGTCCACCGGTTCCGTGGCGGTGCTCATACGGCTGTCCCTTCGGGGGTGATGCTCTCCAGCAGCGACCCGGCCATGACCAGGTCGAGGACGGTGTCTTCGTCGAGCTCGCCGGCGGGCGCCTCCCGCACGACCCGGCCCTCGCGCATGACAAGCACGCGGTCGGCCAGGCCGAGGACCTCGGGCACCTCGCTCGACACGAGCAGCACGCCGACACCCTCGTCGGCGAGCCTGCGGATGACCTGGTACAGCTCGGCCCGCGCGCCCACGTCGACGCCGCGGGTCGGCTCGTCGAGCAGCAGCAGCTTCGTCCCGCCGAGCAGCCAGCGCCCGACGACGACCTTCTGCTGGTTGCCGCCGGAGAGCGTGCGCACCGGGCGGCGGACGTCGGCCGGGCGCAGGTCCAGGCCGCGGGTGACCTCTTCGGCGGCGGCGCGCTCGCGGCCGGCGTCGGTGAACCCGCCGCGGGCGAAGCGCGTGAAGCCGGCAAGTGTCACGTTGCGGTAGATCGGCTCGCCGAGCAGCAGCGCCTGGCTCTTGCGCTCCTCCGGCGCCATGCCGATGCCGGCCCGCACCGCCGCGTTGACGCTGCCCTTGCGAAGCTTCTTGCCAAGCATTTCGACGGTACCGGCAGAGGCCCGCCGAGCACCGTAGATGGACTCGAGCACCTCGGAGCGGCCTGAGCCGACGAGCCCGGTGATGCCCACGATCTCTCCACTGTGGACCTTCAGGGACACGTCCGCGAAGCGGCCCGGCAGCGTCAGCCCGTCCACGTGCAGGAGCACCGGGCTGCCGGTCCTGGCCGGCGGGCGCTCCGGGAAGACGTACTCGATGGTGCGCCCGGTCATCCGGCTCACCAGCTCGCGGTTCGGCGTGGTCTTGGCGTCGAGGTTCGCGGCCGTCGTGCGCCCGTCCTTGAGCACCGTCACCCGGTCGCCGATCTCGCGGATCTCGTCGAGGCGGTGGGAGATGTAGATGACCGCGATGCCCTGCTCGGTCAGCCCGCGCACGATGCGGAACAGGTTCTGCACCTCGTCGTGGGCCAGCACCGCGCTGGGCTCGTCCATGATGAGCAGCCGCGCCTCCCGCGACAGCGCCCGGCCCATGCTCACGATCTGCTTCGCCGCGGCGGGCAGCTTGCCGACCTCGCGGGCGACCGGGATCTCGGGGTGGCCCAGGCGGGCCAGGATCGCGGCGGCGCCCTTGCGCATGGCCCGGCGGGCGACGAACCCTCCGCTGCTGGGCTCGTGGCCGAGGTACATGTTCTCGGCGACGCTGAGCCCGTCGACCAGGTCGAGCTCCTGGTAGATGGTGGCGATCCCGGCCTTCATGGCCGTCTGCGGGCTCGCGAAGCGCACCGGCTCGCCCAGCCACAGGATCTCGCCCGAGTCCGGGGTGTGCGCGCCGGACAGGATCTTGATGAGCGTCGACTTGCCGGCGCCGTTCTGCCCGAGCAGGCAGTGCACCTCGCCCCGGCGGACTTCCAGCTGCACGCCGTCAAGTGCGCGTACACCCGGGAAGGTCTTCACCACGTCGGTCAGTCGCAGGACGATGTCGTCAGTCATGATGGCCGCCCATATGCGAGTTCGCTGGCCAGCACCGCGGCGCCGACGACGCCGGCGCGGGGGCCGAGCTCGGACAGGACGACCGGCAGGTTGCCGGTCGCCAGGGGCAGCGAGCGCCGGTACACCACGCTGCGGATCTCGGCGAGCAGGATGTGCCCGAGCCCGGCCAGCCCGCCGCCGATCACGATCATCGACGGGTTGATGAAGCTGACAAGCCCGGCGAGCACCCCGCCGACCCGCCGCCCGCCGTCGCGGATGAGCCGGATGCAGGTGACGTCACCCTCGGCCGCGCCGTCGGCGACGTCCTTGGCGTTCACCGACCCGTTGGCCGAGAGCCGGTCAGCCAGCGCCGGCGACGCACCGCTGCGCGCGGCCGCCGTCGCGTCCCGGGCCAGCGCGCCGCCACCGAACAGCGCCTCCAGGCAGCCGACGTTGCCGCACGAGCACACCGGCCCGTGCGAGTCGACCTGGATGTGCCCGATGTCTCCGGCGCAGCCGTCAGTGCCCCGGTACACCTCGCCGTTGAGGTAGATGCCGCAGCCGATGCCGGTACCCACCTTGAGGAAGAGCAGGTTGTCCACCGAGTGCGCGACGCCGCCGTAGCGCTCGCCGATGCTCATGATGTTCACGTCGTTGTCCACGACGACCGGGCAGTTGTGCTCGCGCCCGAGCACCTCCCGCACCGGGAACCGGTCCCACCCCGGCATGATCGGCGGCGACACCGGCACCCCGTCGCGGAAGCTGACCGGCCCGGGCACCCCGATACCTATCGCGTTGAGCCGCTCGTAGGCGCCGTCGACCCGGAACTTGTGCAGGATCTCGTTGACCCGCTGCAGGATCACCTTGGGCCCGGACCGGATGTCGGCCGGCTCCCCGTACGCCGCGATCGGCTCCAGCCGCCCATCGGTGATCTCGACGTCGATCGAGCTCGCCCCCAGGTCCACAGCGGCGAACCGCAGCCCCGGGTTGAGCTCGACGAGCGTGGAGCGCCGCCCGCCCCGGCTGGCCGCGGGCCCGGCCTCCCGGATGAGCCCCGTGGCGACGAGCGAGTCGAGATCGGCCAACAGCCGCGGCCGCGGCACCTCGAGCCGGTCGGCGAGCTCGGCCCGCGACAACGCCCCGGTGTCCCGCAACAACCGCAGCAGGCGCGACTGCACCGGATTGTCGATGGCGCTGACCGTGTTCATCGAAGGCACCCCCTCATCGGGCCGCAGTTGCCTGGGCGCACCGCGACATGCGGCAACACCACCACACCGCCAGAAGTCCCCGGGTTGCCGACCTGTGTGGCCCGCGTTACACCCGTGTTGCGAAGGGACTCTAGGCCCCACCAACCCAGCCCGTCTAGACCTTCTGCCCTCCGTTACCAAACTTTTGCTGATCTCAGCGGAAGTTAGTGAGGATTGAAAAATAAGGCTGTATTAGCAGCTCAGGCCGCCTTTCCCAACAACGGGACCCGACCAACAAACGCGGACAAACCGCCCGGCAAATTCCCCGACGCACGCTGGGTGAGCGCGCCATACCCAGCCGTGCCGCCCAGACCGCGCGCTATGTCAAACCACTCGACGACCATAGGCATTGCTTGGGACGGCCATATGGCCCTATATTTATCCAACGGCCGGAGAAGCTCCGGCGAGTGCGATGAGGCGACTGAAAATGGATGGGCGCATGACGGTCGCATCGAACCTGCCCAACCGGCCACTCACACTCGCCGACGTCACCCGCCTCGCCGAAGCCGACAGCAGCCACCGGTTCGAGTTGAGCGAGGGGAATCTCGTCGTCATGCCACCCGGCCCGTGGCGTCACCAGCGAAGCAGCATGCTGATGGGCGCGTGGCTACTCAACGCCTATGGCGACCGTGTGAATGCGGCACCCGGGGTCCAGACGGCCGACGACAATCTCAATGGCCGAATCCCCGACCTCGTTGTCACAAAAGCGCCTGTCGATGACGACACGGTCTGGCTGGACCGAGCCGTCGTCACGCTCGCAGTAGAGATCGTTTCCAAGGGCTCGGAGCGCATGGATCGCTGGCTCAAGCCGATCGAATACGCTGAGGCCGGAATACCCTTCTTCTGGCGAGTCGAGCCCGACGAAGGTGTGGTCCAGTTCCGCCTCGAGGACGGCCGTTACGTCGAGTACGGCAAGGTGCCCCTGGAAGCCCTGCTCGCCGGCGAAGTCCCCGTCCTGTCGTAGGCGCGGAAACAAACTCCGGCTCGACCGACACCGCTTGCCGTGGCCGCAGCCGAGCCCACCTCAAGTCAGCTCAACAGCAGCTTCCCCAACCGCCGGCTCGCCAGCCAAAGCCCCCCGACCGTCAGCGCCGCCAGATAGCCCGCGTGCCACACCAGCGGCCATCCGAGAGCGCCGAGGCACAACCCGCGCACCAGCTCGACCCCGTGATACAGCGGCGTCAGTTCGATGAGGACGCGGGCCGCGAGCGGGTAGGAGCCGGGCGGGGCGAAGGTGCCGCTGAACAGGAACAGGGCGAACTGCCCCACGTTCACGTAGTCGAAGTCCTGCCACGAGCGCAGCAGGGTCGACAGGGCCATCCCCAGGCCGCCGAAGGCGAAGCCCACGAGCACCGCGGCCGGGAAGGCGGCCAGGGCCCAGGCCGCGGACGTGAGGTGGAGGGCGACCATGACGGCCAGGAAGGCGGCCGAGTAGAAGCTGCCGCGCAGCATGGCCCAGAGCAGTTCGCCGCCGGCCAGCTGCAGCGGCGTGACCGGGGTGGCCAGGGTGGCATCGTAGAGCTTCATGAACTTCAACTTGCCGTAGAAGTTCATGATGGTCTCGGCCAGGGCGCCGGTCATGGCGGAGGCGGCGAGGGTCGCCGGGGCCACGAACTGGGCGTAGGAGACCAGGCGGCCGTCGGTGAGCGGTACGTCGCCGATGAGCCGGCCCACGCCGACGCCGATGGAGAGCAGGTAGAGCAGCGGCTCGAAGAAGCCCGACAGCAGCACGATCCAGTAGGCCACGTGCCGGGCGGCGGCGAGATTGCGGCCCGTGACGGAGAGCGCGCCTTGCGCCGGGCGCTCCATGCGCCGGTACATCGCAGTCGTGACCAACGTTCAGTCCTCCAGCCGCCGGGTGAAACTGCGGACCGCCAGCGCGTAACCGACCGCGATGTACGCCACCAGAACCGCCACGTGGGTCCAGGCGCCCCAGGCCGTCGCGGTGCCGAGCGTCGCCGCGCGGCAGAGCTCCACGCCGTGCCACAGCGGCGAGGCGTAGGCCAGCGCGCGGGCCGCCGCCGGCAGCCCCTCGACCGGGAAGAAGACGCCCGCGAACAGGGACATCGGCACGACCAGCAGCCGGAAGAGCACCGCGAAGTAGCCGTCGCTGGGCACCACCGACGCGAACGCGAACGTCGGTGCGGCGAAGGCCAGGCCGGTCAGCACCGCCGGCCCGAACGTCGCCGGCGCCCACCACGAGTGCAGCGCCCCGAACGGCAGCAGCACCAGCAGGAACGCCAGCGTGCTCAGCGCGATCCGCAGGCTCAGGAACACCAGGTGCCCGCGCAGGATCGCGGCCGAGCTCAGCGGGGTCGAGCGCATGGCGTGGTAGGTGCGGACCCAGTTGAACATCGAGAACACCGGCCAGGTCGAGTCGCCCACGGCGACCTGCAGGGCCGTGGAGGCGAGCAGGCCCGGCCCGATCCAGTCGAGGTACGGCGCGCCGAGGCCGGACGGGCGCGCGTCGACATAGCCGCCGACGGTCACCCCCATCGCGACGAGGAACAGCCCCGGCAGCGCGAACGAGCTGAACACCGAGGAGCGCCACGTGCGCCGGTAGGACACGAGGTGATACTCCAGCGCGGCGAGCGTGCCCATCACTCCACCAACGTCCGGCCGGTGAGCTGGAGGAACACGTCTTCCAGCGAGCCGCGGCGCACCAGCGTGCTCGACGGGGCGAGGCCCCGCGCGGCGATCTCGGCCAGGGCACCGTCGCCGTCGTGGGTGTAGACGAGCACGCGGTCGGGCAGCGCCTCGACCCGCTCGCCGACCCCGTCGAGCTTGCCGGCCAGGTCGGCGTCGTCGGCGGCGAAGCGGACCTCGACGACCTCGCGGGTCGAGTGCCGCTCGATGAGCTCGCGCGGCGCACCCTCGGCCACGATCCGGCCGCCGTCCATCACCACGAGCCGGTCGCACAGCTGCTCGGCCTCGTCCATGTAGTGCGTGGTGAGCACCAGCGTCACGCCTCGCTGCTTGAGCCGGAACAGCCGCTCCCAGACCAGGTGCCGGGCCTGCGGGTCGAGGCCTGTCGTCGGCTCGTCGAGCAGCACGAGGTCGGGCTCGTTGACCAGGGCGCGGGCGATCGTCAGGCGGCGCTTCATGCCGCCGGACAGCGGCTCGACCTTGGCGTCGGCGCGGTCGGTGAGCTGCACGAAGTCGAGCAGCTCCCGGGCCCGTTCGCGGGCGACCCGGCGCGGGATGCCGAAGTAGCGCGCGTAGACGACCAGGTTTTCCAGCACCGTGAGCTCGGGGTCGAGCGTGTCCAGCTGCGGGCACACGCCGAGCCGGGCCCGGATCGCCGGGCCGTCGCGGGCCGCGTCGAGGCCCAGAATGCGCAGGCTGCCGCCGGTCGGGCGGGACACGCACCCGATCATCCGCATCGTCGAGGACTTGCCGGCTCCGTTGGGCCCCAGGAATCCGAACGCCTCGCCGGGCGCCACCCGCACATCTATGCCATCGACAGCCGTAAATTCGCCGAATCGTTTGACCAGGCCAGTTGCCGCGATCAATGCCCCGTCGTCCACCACGCCCCGACCATAACCGAGGGGTACGACAGTTTTACGATGCCCCGATGCGCCTCAACCCGCGCTGGCTCGGGCTGGCCGCCTCGCTCGTGCTCGCCGTCAGCGGCTTCCTGGCCGGCAAGCCGTATCACCACGACGCCGCGTGGGTGACCGGCGTCTGCCTGTGGTTCCCGGCGCTCATCGGCCTCGGCTACGCCTGGTGGCAGCTACGCGATGAGCGCAGCGGGCTGCTGGTCACGGCGACGCTGTGGGCCCTCCCCCTGCTCATCGCGCCACCGATGGGTGCGCTCGACGTGTACGCGTACAGCTGCCAGGGTCAGCTTTTCGACGCCGGCCTGAACCTCTACGAGCACGGCCCGGCCGACCTGCCCTGCACCTGGCTGTCCGCGGTCCCGCCGCTGTGGCGCGACACCCCGACGCCGTACGGTCCGCTCTGGTTCGCCATCTCCGGCGCCGTCGCCTGGCTCGCCCACGGTCACCTCGTCGTCGCCGTCGGTCTCTTCCGGGCGGTCGCGGTGGGCGGCCTCATCCTGTGCGTGGCTGCCGCCCGTCGGCTCACCGCAGACAACGCGGCCCTGGCCATGAGCCCGCTGGTGCTGATCCACGTCGTCTCCGGCGTCCACAACGACATCCTCGTCGCGGGCTTCGTCGTCGCCGGGTTCGCTTACGCGGTACACAAAAGACCGGTGCCGGCCGGCGCGGCGATCGGACTGGCCGCCGCAGTCAAGGTCACAGCGTTGGTTGCGGCGCCTTTCCTGGTACTCCTCCTGCTCCGACGCCGCCGCGACCCGCTCGCGTTCGCCGCCGCAGCCGCCGCCGTCTACACGGCGCTCGCCCTGGTCACCGGCCACGGCCTCGGGTTCCTCAAGGCGCTCGGCGCGACGGCCCAGTTGGTCCAGTGGCTGTCCATCCCGAGCGGCGTCGGCATGGCCGTCGGCTACGTGCTGCGATGGGCAGGCCACCCCGAAGCGTTCGACCCGGCGGTCGCCGCGGCCCGCGCGGTGGGCTTCGTGGTGCTGGCCGGGCTGCTGCTCTGGCTGTGGATCAGGGCGGTGAAGGCCCGCGCGGAGCCGACCGCCGTCATGACCTTCGCCGGCCTGGCCATGCTGGCGACGGCGGTGCTCGGCCCGGTGTTCTACGCGTGGTACGCCCTCGCCGGCATCGCCGTCCTGGCCTGCACCCCGCTCGCCGGCCGGCTGCGCACGGGCGTCCACGTGGCGGTGGTGGCGCTGCCGTTCCTGACCCTCCCGGACAGCCTGGGCCTGGCCACGAAGACGAAGGTCCCCGGCGCGTTCCTGGACGTCGTGCTGGTGGCCTGGGCGGCCGGCCGGCTACGACGCCGTTCCCACTCCTGACCTGGCCCAGTCGACCAGCTCGCGGGTGTGCTCGGCGACGCCCGGCAAAGTCGGATCGACGCCCTCGTCGTAGCGGGCCGTCCAGCGCAGACCGTTGACCCCGGGCACCCGCCGGCCGACGATCCGCACGCCGCCGCGCCCACCCGTGATCTCCTCGAGCGGATGGTGCGAGGTGTGCGCGATGGACTTGTTCACCCGCACTCGCACCTGCTCTGGCACCCGGTCCGGGTCCAGGAGGGTGACGACGAGCGGCGGGAGGTCCTCCATCACCGCGTATGCGTCGTCGCCCACCGGCACCTCCCGCGCCGCGATGATCGCCAGCTGCCGGCCCGACCAGGTCGCCTTGTGGATCTCGTGCCAGCCGAGCCGCTCACCGGCCCCGGGCAGCCACAGCCCGTGATTGGTCGCGACCACGACGTTGTCGCCGGTCGCCCCGGCCCAGGCCACGACCCGCTCGTCGGGGCCCAGGTCCGGGCGCCGCTCGGCCGGCAGCCGCCGGCGCTTGAAGAGTCCCATCGTCACCACCGGCTCGCGCCGCGATCGCGCAGGGCCCGGGCCTGGCCCTCCAGCGACACCAGCTCACTGAACAGTTTCAGGTGCTCGTCGGCGCTGCTCACCGGGTTGATCCGCTGGAGCTTCGACTTGAGCTCGGCGATGGTCCGGTTGAGCGCCATGAGCTGCAGACGGTTGATCGTCACCTCGACATAGCGCGGGTCCGGGTCGCCGTCCAGGCGCAGCGGCTCGACGGCCAGCTCGGCCACCATCGCGCCCGCGGTCAGGTCCAGGCACGCCTCGCGGACCTGCTCGATCCAGACCGCGCCGCCGGCCGCACTGCCCGCGCCACCGGCCTCCAGCACCGCGGTGCGCAGGACGGCGTAGGTCGGGTGCGTGTACATCTCCGGCCCGATCGCGTCGAACATCGGCCCGGCCAGGGCCGGCTGCTGCAGCGCCAGCTTGAGGGCCTCCCGCTCGACAAGGGCCTCCGCGCTGTCCGGGGACAGGACGCGGCGCTGGGCCGGCACCGGCATGGGGTCGACGACGCCCTTGGCCGCCGAGGCCACCGTGCGCTGCACCGTCTCCAGCTCCATGCCCAGGTCACCGGAGAGCTTGCGCGCGTACTCGGGCCGCAGTGTCCGGTCCTTGATCTTGGCGACCAGGGGCGCAGTGGCCTTCAGTGCGCCGACCCGGCCCTCGGCGGTGTCGAGGTTGAAGCGCTGGATCACCGAGCGCAGCGCGAAGTCGAGCAGCGGCTGCCGGTCGGCCACCAGGTCGCGCACGGCGGCGTCGCCCTTGGCCAGCCGCAGTTCGCACGGGTCCATGCCGTCGGGCCCGACCGCGATGAACGTCTGGGCGACGAAGCGCTGATCGTCCTCGAACGCCCGCAGTGCCGCCTTCTGCCCGGCCGCATCGCCGTCGAACGTGAAGATGATCTCGCCGCCGTAGCCGTCGGCGTCCATCAGCAGCCGGCGCAGCACCGAGATGTGGTCGCCGCCGAACGCGGTGCCGCAGGTCGCCACGGCCACCGGCACGCCGGCCAGGTGACAGGCCATGACGTCGGTGTACCCCTCGACGATCACGACCCGGCTCTGCTTGGCGATCTCCCGTTTGGCCTGGTCGATCCCGTACAGCACGTGCGACTTCTTGTACAGGGGCGTCTCGGGCGTGTTGAGGTACTTCGGCCCGTCATCGTCGTCGAACAGCTTGCGCGCGCCGAACCCGATGACCTCGCCGGAAATGTCCCTGATCGGCCACAGCAGCCGCCGCCGGAACCTGTCGATCAGGCCGCCGTTGCGCCCCTCCCGGCACAGGCCGGCGGTGGTGAGCTCGGCCGCCGAGAAGCCCTTCAGCCGCAGGTACTTCGCCAGGTTGTCCCAGCCCTCCGGGGCGAACCCGCACCCGTAGCGCTCGGCCGCCTCCTTGCTGAAGCCACGCTGGGCCAGGAACTCCCGCGCCTTGCGCGCGCCCGGCGACCCCAGCTGCTCCTGGTAGAACCGGGCCGCCTCGGCGTGGGCGGCGACCAGCCGGTGCTTCTGCCCGCTGGGCCGCACCGGCGCGCTGCCGGCCTCCACGTATCGCAGCTGCAGCCCGGCCTTCGACGCCAGCCGCTCGACCGACTCCACGAACGTGAGGTGATCGTGGTCCATCAGGAACTTGATCGCGTCTCCGCCGGCACCGCAGCCGTGGCAGAAGTACACATTCCGGGTCGGTGAGACGTTGAACGAAGCGGTCTTCTCGTCGTGGAACGGGCACAGCCCCTTCAGGTTGCCCCCACCCGCCGAGCGCAGCGTGACGTGCTCGGATATGACGTCCTCGATCGACGTGCGCTCCCGGACGAGGGCGATGTCCTCGTCCTTGATCTTGCCGGCCACCGACACCTCCCCACACATCTTGCCTCGGCGCTACGACAATCTACGACTCGACGGGGCATCGACCGTGGCCGGGCCATGCCATGCTTCCGGCATGTCGACGCCGCCCGCGGTCAAGCAGGAGCAGAAGCCTCTTCGCTGGTACCGCCGCAGGCGCGTCCTGCTCCGCCTGTCACTCAGTGTGATCGTCGTGGCGGCCATCGCCCTGACGCCCACGGTGTGGGTCCGCATCATGTCGTCCGGCCGCCTGGTCGCGGTCGCGGACGCCCCCACCGCCGACGTGGCGATCGTCTTCGGCGCCGAGGTGGCCCCCGGCGGCCAGGAGCCCAAGCCGTTCCTGCGCAACCGCCTGGACACGGCGGCCGCCCTGGTCACCACGGGCAAGGTGAGGGCCCTGCTCATCTCCGGCGACGCCCAGGGCAGCTCCGGCAACGAGGTCCGCGTGATGGGCGACTACCTGTCCCGCAAGGGCGTGGAGCCGTCCCGGGTCGTGGTGGACCCATATGGCCTGGACACGTACGACACGTGCCGACGCGCCCACGACGTCTACGGCGTGCGCCGCGCGCTGCTGGTGAGCCAGGACCTCCACCTGTACCGCGCCGTCACCCTCTGCCGCGATCTGGGCGTGGACGCGTGGGGCGTCCCGTCCGGCTGCGAGGGTTGTCGCACCCTGACAATCTGGAAAAACCAGCTCAGAGACGTAGCCGCCGCCTGGAAAGCCGCATGGGACGCCACCACCGACCGGCCACCGGCAGTCGTCTCACCCGCGGACCCCACCCTGCAACAGGCGATCGACGCCCACACGCCGTGAGCCGCCCGCGCAGTCCACAGTAGACACTGAAACCGCAACTATCCGCCCCGGTGCCGCCGACCATGGCGACGCGCGACACGGCCGGCGCGGGGCGGTGAGCAGAAACCGCTGACGACACGCCGATTTTGGGGGGACTCGCCGCCTCCGGGCGACTGACGTTTTCGCCACACGGCCCGGCCATTGCGGTTTCCGGCATGCGCGAGCGGCCGCCCCGGCATACTTGACCAGGCTCACCGGCCCCGGTGATCGGCCGGGTCCGATTGCGGGCTCGATTTTTGAGTTGTGTCCGTTGACAGTTTTCACGATGGGTGGTGGCGACCGCGGTGGTCATCGTGCTGCGGACCACGGACGACATCCTGCGCTGGGCCGGCCGGCTCGTCGACCCGCCCCTGCGCACCGCGATCGGGCGGCTGCCGGAGCCGTCCCGCGCGGTCGCTGAGCTGCAACTCGGCTGGCACCTGGGCGACGCCGTGTCGGCCGCCTCGCTGCGCAGCGCCCTGACCCTGGTCTGCGCCGACGCGGTGGGCGGTGATCCGCACGCCGCCGTGCCGGGGGCCGTGGCCGTCGAGCTCATGCACCACTGGTCAGCCATCCGCCGTGACCTGGTCGAAGAGCGGCCCGACGGCACCGCCTGGAGCATCGTGGGACCCGAGCCGGCGTCGCTGGGCGGCGAGGCTCTGCTGGCCCTCGCGTACGACGTCATAGCCACCGGCGACCCCACCCACGCCCGCCGCTCGGGGCCACCGGCCGCCACCGCGTGGAACGACGCCGCGCTCGACGCGGGCCCGCCACCACACCGCCCGGGGCACGGCACCGACACTGCACAGCGCAGCGGACGAGCCGGCGAGCCCAGCGGCCGTCCGCGCCTCGCGGGCCCCGGCGCGCCACTGCCCGGCGGCGCGCGCCGCGGAGGGTCACTGCCCGGCGACGCGGGCCGCGGAGCCGCGGGATCCGGCGGGTCACTGCCCGGCGATGCCCGCGGTGGGGCGGCGGGGCCACGGCAGCGGTCCGGGCAGGCGGGGCCGGACCGGGCGATGCTGCGCATCCTGGGCGACACGGTGCAGGAGCTCCTGCACGGCCAGCACGCCTCCCTGGCCTTGCGCGACAACCGCTCCGACTCCGCCGGCGAGGAGCGCACCGACCTGCTCCGCGACTGTCTGGCCATGGTCGAGCAGCGCACCGGCGCCCTGTTCGGCTGCGCCTGCGCCCTGGGCGCGGTCGCGGGCGGCGGCGACCCGGCTCAGGTCGAGCGCCTCCGCGTGTTCGGGGTACGTCTGGGCCTGGCCGTCCAGTTCACCGAGGACCTCCTGGAGATCTGGGGCGGGGGCGGCGTCGGGGCCGACCTGCGCCGCCGCCGTCGCTCGCTCCCCGTGGCCGCCGCGGTCGCCGCCGGGGCCGACGAGCTGACGGCGCTGTTCGACAGCCGTGCCCAGCTCAGCGAGGCCGACGTCGAGCGCGCCGCCAAGACCATCGAGCAGTCCGGCGCCCTCGACTGGTGCCGCCGCCAGGCCGACGAGCTGCTCTCCCAGGCCCTCCTGACCCTCGACCTGGCCTCCCCTTCCCCGGCCGCGATCGCCGAGCTCGTCGCTCTGGCCCGCCGCGCCACCGCCACGCCCCGCTGACCCGGACAGCCACGCCCCGACGCCACACCACACCGGCGCCACCGCACCGGGTCCGCACCAACCCGGGTCTGCCCCCAACACCAGGTCCGCCACCAACACCGGGTAGGCACCACACCAGGTCCGCCACCACACCGCGTCCGCACCACACCGCGCGTCCGCCACCACACCGGGCCCGCACCACACCAGGTCCACCACCACACCGCGTCCGCACCACACCGCGCGTCCGCCACCACACCGCGTCCGCACCACACCAGGTTCACCACCACACCGCGTCCCCATCGCACCGGTTCCGCAAAACCGGCAATTTCTGCAGATACCCCGGCGGGCGATAAATCCGATATGTCGAGGCGCGCCAGCGCCCGACATATCGGGGCCCGCCACCGTGCCGAGGTATGCCAGCGCCTGTCATATCGGGCCGGACAGCAAGCCGACGCGGGCCGGCGCCCGGCGTGTCGGGCCTGACAGCGTGCCGTGGCGGCTCACGCGGCCCGGGACGGAAACTCGCGGCTACGGCGAACCGGACGGCCGGGCGGTTACGCCTAAGGGGCATGGCGCAGGCCGAGGAAGACTTCCACCAGTTCGTCCGGTCGCGGCTGCCGCAGCTGCGGCGGGCGGCGTTCCTCATGTGCGGGGACTGGGCCCGCGGCGACGACATCGTGCAGCGCGCGCTCACCGACGTGTACGTGCACTGGAAGCGGGTGCGGCGCGCCGAGAACGTGGATGCCTACGTGCGGGCCGTGCTCGTGCATCGGTTCATCGACGAGCGGCGGCAGGGGTGGGCGGCGCGGGTGCGGCTGGTGGATCGGCTGCCGGAGCGGGCGGCCGAGGACCGGGCTTTGCAGGGTGTCGTGGACGGGCTGGATCTGCAGCGGGCGCTCGGGCGGCTGCCGCAGCGGCAGCGGGCGGTACTGGTGCTGCGGTTCTTCTACGACATGTCCGTCGAGCAGACCGCGGCGGCGATGCGGTGTGCGCCGGGAACCGTGAAGAGCCAGACCGCCGCGGCGCTCGGCACCATGCGGCGGCTGCTCGAGGACGAGTACTCAGGGAGGATGCGATGAACGAGGAGAGCCTGCGGACGCTCCTGCGAGCCGACGGCACCGACTACGCCGGCGACGGCCCCCCTGACTCGCGGGTCGACCTCGGCGAGGTGGTGCGGGTGGGGCGGCGGCGGCGAAGGATGCGGGCCGTGGCCGGCGGTGCGGCGGCGGCCGCGGTGGTGGTGCTGGGGCTCCTCGCGAGCCTGGCCCTCGCGCTGCCGAACGCGGCCGGGGACCGGCCGGCCGCCGAGTCTACGGGCGCGCCGTCGGTCGTCCCCCGGCGCGTGGGCGTCGGCGGCTTCGACCCGGTGCTCGTGCTGCGAATGCGGCCGGGCTGGCTGCCGGCCGGAGTGACTGCGGCCGCGCATCCGGTGCTGTGGGCGGCCGTGCAGTCCGAGCGCTACGCGGCGGCCGACGGGACGACCGACTTCACAATCTCGCTGTACGCGCCCGGCTTCGCCCCGAGGATGCAGCAGCCGGGGCAGTATGAGTGGCAGTGGGCCCCGCACGCCCACGCCACGATCGTCGGCCGAGCACCCGGCGACGCCGCGGCGAACCGGGCGCTCTGGCAGCGCATCGCCGAGCAGCTCGCGACGGACGCGCGCCGGCCCGTGCCGGTGCCCGGGTACGTCACCGGCGCCGGACCGAGGCAGGCGCTCGTCGGCCTCGTGTACGGCTTCGACCCCGCCCAGCACCTGCCGGTCTGGGTGCTCGTGCTCGCCGACCACGCGTACGTGCCCGAGCACGGGTCGACGGACGGCCCCGGGTCGACGGCCGAGCCCGCGTCCGCGGACCCGCCCGGGCTCCGGGTCGCGCTGGTCCCGGGCGGGCGGTCACCGGAGCCGGCGCAGGGCCGCGTCCACGTGTTCGACGACCCGGACGACTGGACCATCGACCCGGTCAGGTGAGCGCGGCGACGACCTCGGCGGCCCGGTCGGCGTGCTTCTGGTACGCCCCCGGATACGCGGAGCGCTGCACGGCCTGGGCCGCGCCGGTCACGCTCATGCTCTGCCAGCCCGACACCTCGTCGAGGGCGTTGTAGAACAGCATCGCCGAGCGCGCCGGGTCCATGAGCTCGGGCACGCTGCCCCAGCCCTGGCTGGCCCGCTGCTGGAACAGCCCGACCGAGTCGTGGTCGACCGAGACGTTGTCGTGCGGGAGCTTGAGCGACGACGGCACGGCCGGGCTGGCCGCGATGTACAGGTCGCTCTCCTGCATCGCGGTGGCGACCGCGACGATCAGGCCCTTCTCCGGGATGCCCTGGGCGCGGCCCTGCTTGACGATCGCGGCCGCGTTGTTCATCTGGGTCTGGTCCAGGCCGGCCACCGGGCGTGGCGGGAGCGGGGCGGCGGCCACCTCGACCGGCGCGACCGACAGCACGGCCAGGCCGAAGACGTCGTCCGCGACGGCGTCGTAGGCCGCGTGCTTCGGCTCGTACACGGGCGCCGACACCGGGACCGTCCCGGGAGGCGCCGCCGGGGCCGCGGACGCGGAGACGGAGCCGGCCGGGCCGGCGGCCGAGCCGGACGCGAGCAGGGTGGCGGACAGGACGACGGCGGACACGGCCGCGGGTTTCACCGTCTGTACGGGACGGCGGTGCCGGGGCTGGAACTGCCGCGGCAACGGAGTCAAGAAAGGCAAGAAAGGTCTCCGGGACGAGTGCGGGCGCACGCCATCGGCACGACCCCGTGGTGCGTGAGGGGTCGCGCGAAGCGAGCGGCGGTCGGCGGTGAGCGGACGGCCAGGAATCAGGTCCTGGCGCTCACCCGTCCGGGGGAGCGACGGCAGAGAGCGTCGTAGAACACGAGGCAGTTCTCCTTCCGGTGCCGCCTACCGGGTTAGCTGACGGGTTCGGGCGGGAGGATTCGCCCTACCGTGACTCGGTCACGGATACACCCCAAGGACTGCGATGGGTCCCCGGCTCGCGACGCTGAAGTGTGCGGCGCGACTCGACGGCGTCCGTCCGGTGTCCCCGTGGATCGGGGCGCGTCGCCCGGAGCAGACCACCCGACATTACTGGGCGGTTTCCGCCTCGGCCAACCGCAGCAACGGGATACCACCCTGCGCACCGTGAAGCTCACCGTGAGCTGTCACCCGATCGGTCACCCGATGCCCGGGTCGTTGGCCTTTCACCTGGTACATCGCCCGGTCGGCCACCCGCAGCGCGGCCCCGGCGTCGTTCACCGTGGCATCGATCACGGCCGCCCCGACGCTCACCCGGACCCGCAGGACCTGCCCGTCGTGCATGATCGGCGCGGCCACGGCCCGCTCGACCCGGTCGACGAGCGCGGCGACCGGCGATGCGCCCGAAAGGATGACGAACTCGTCGCCGCCCAGCCGGGCCACCGTGTCGCCCGGACGGACCAGGCCGCACAGCCGTTTGGCCACCTCGATGAGGACGGCGTCGCCGGCGTCGTGGCCGAGCGTGTCGTTGACCACCTTGAAGTCGTCGAGGTCACAGAAGAGCAGCGCACTGTCGCCCTGGGCGGCGTGGGCCCGGCGGATCGCGGCGGCCAGGGGCGCGGCCAGGGCGTCGCGGTTGGCCAGGCCGGTGAGCGGGTCGCGGGAGGCCCGGCGGACCAGGTCGGCCTCGGTCTCCTTGCGCCCGGTGACGTCCTGGACCTGCAGGATGCCGAACGGCGGCGGGCCGGCCACCAGCGACAGTGTGGCCGCGATCCAGATCACCGCGCCGTCGCCGCGCACGCAGCGGATCTCGTAGTCGCGCACCGGGGTGCCCTTGCCGGTCGTCGCGGCGGCGAACGCGACCCGGGCGAGGTCGAGGTCGTCGGGGTGCAGCAGGTCGGCGATCGGCCGCCGGAGGAGCTCGGCCTCGCCCCGGCCGAGCAGCTCGCACAGGGCGGGGTTGACCCGGGTCATCCGGGCGAACCCGGGCCCGTCGACGCCGAGCAGGCACATGCCGGTGCCGGCGCCGGTGAACGCGAGCCGGAACGCCTCTTCGCTGGCCGCGAGGTGCCGGCGCTCCCGCTGGAGCTGCTCGACCAGGTTGGCGTTGTCGATCGCGATGCCGGCCTGGGCGGCGAGCATCTCCAGCAGCTCGCGCTGCAGCGGGCCGGGGCGGCGCCCGTCGTCGGGCAGGTCGACGGCGAGGATGCCGACGAGCTCACCGCTCGGCGCGCGCAGCGGGGCGAAGAGGGAATCCAGCGGGTTCCACCGCTCCTGCGGGTCCACACCCTCGGCGGCCGGCACCTCGTCCGGCACCCAGGTCGGCAGGTGGAAGCTGTGCCGTTCGGCCGGGAGGTACCAGAGCTGCCCCCACTCCTCCGACCGCCCGACGTAGGCGTCGAACTCGGCCGCGGGGTAGCGGGTGCCGAGCAGCGCCGCCGCGACCTCCTCGGGGCCCGCGGCGGTGACCACCTCGTAGTACCCCTCGTCGCGGTGCAGGTAGTTGACCACCGCGGCGCCGAACCCGGTCCCGTCCACGACGGCGTCCACGATCAGCTGGAGCGTCTCGGCCAGGGTGCTGCCGGTGTTGATGCGGCCGGTGATGCGGTACACGGAACGGATGGCGGCCATCGCCGCGTCCCGCTCGTGCTGTCGCCCCATCTGACCTTGCACCCATACATCGACGCATCAAATCGGTTGAGAAGTAAACCCTATACCGGTTGCCCCATCGCCGTTGGCAAGATCAAAGCACTCGCGGCCCGACGAGCCGGCCTGGTCATCGTCGCGAACATCAGGTTGCGGCCCGGCAGGTACGGCAGCATCCGGATGCTCAGGCTCATCATCCGGGCGGCCAGTTCACTTTTCGGTGCAAATCCCCGCGCTGCCCCGAGCGCGGCCCGCTGGTTGACCTTCACGAAATCGTGCATTTCGCGGTCGTACTCCCCCAGCTCGCCCCCGCTCGCGATGTGCCGGGCCAGCAGGTAGGCCCCCACCAGGGCCATTCCCGTCCCCTGCCCGGTCAGCGCGGACGGGGCATACCCCGCGTCGCCGACAAGCGCGACCCGCCCCGCCGTCCAGCCCGGCATCCGGACCTGCGCGTTCGGCGCGACGTAGAGGTCCGGGGCGCCGCGCATCAGCTCCAGCAGGCGCGGCCCGACCCACCCGGCCCCGGCGAAGGCGGCCTCGATCGAGCGCACCCGCTCCGCCCGGTCGCGCGGCGGCATGCCCCCGCCGTACAGGAGCGTGACCTTGACCTCGCGGGAGCCGCGGTCGGTCTTCACGCTCATCACCCGGCCCGGCATCGTGTGGATCAGCTGCCACCGCCGCACCCCGAGCTCGTTCGGCGCGGTGAACACGGCGCTGTTGCTGCCCAGGTGGTGGAGGTGGTCCCCGGGGAACGCGAGGGTGCGGACCCGCGAGTGGATGCCGTCGCAGCCGACGACGTAGTCGAACTCGCGCCGGCCCCCGCGCTCCAGCCGCACCGCGACCCGCCCCCCGCGCTGGTCCAGCTCGGCCACGCTGTCGCCGAAGATCCACTCCACGCCCGCCGGCACGGCTTGGTGCAGTACCCGCGAAAGATCGCCCTTCATGATCTCGATGTCCGCCGGGTCGAGGACGCCGAAGCCCAGTGGCAGCGTGGCGATGCGCCGACCGGCGGCGTCGACGAAGCTGGTGCCCTCGGTGTCGGTGCTCCACTGCCGCGCCCCGTCGCTCACGCCCATCCGGTCGGCCACCTCCAGCGCGACCCCGCGGATGTCGATCGCGTAGCCGCCCGGGCGCAGCGCCGGTGCGCGCTCGACCACCGTGACCGCGCACCCGGCCCGGGCCAGCCCGGCGGCGAGCGCGTTGCCGGCGATACTCGCGCCGGAGATCAGAACCTCTATCATGCGTACACCGTACGAACACCGCGTCCGAGCGTTCAATGACGCGCGACCGGGGATAGGGTGTGCACTAGTGCAGCAGGACGGTACGGAGCCCCCGTTCCAGCGCATCGTCGCCCGGGTCCGGGCCGCCATCACCGCGGGCGACCTGCGGCCCGGTGATCGCGTCCCGTCCACCCGTGAGCTGATGCGCTCCTACGGCGTGGCCATGGCCACCGCGACGAAGGCACTCAACACGCTGCGCCAGGAGGGCTTGGTCGAGCCGCAGCCGGGGATCGGCACAGTCGTCGCCCGCCGCCCGCGTCCGCGCGCCGCCGCCGGGGCGGAGGGCCCGGAGCCGCTGGACCGGGTGGTGTCCACGGCGATCCGGCTGGCCGACACCGAGGGGCTGGCCGCGCTGTCGATGCGCCGGCTGGCCGCCGCGCTCGGGATGCCGACGATGACGCTCTACCGGCACATCGCGGGCAAGGACGAGCTGCTCGTCCGCATGACCGACGCCGTCTTCGGCGAGTCGCCGCTGCCCGGCGCCGACACCTGGCCCGGCTGGCGGGCCGCCGTGGCCACCTCGGCCCGGCTGCAGTGGGGCGTGTACCGGCGCCATCCGTGGGCGGCGGAGGTCATGTCGTTCACCCGGCCCCCGATGGCCGAGCGGGCGATGGCCCACACCGAGTGGAACCTGGCCGCGCTGGAGCGGGCCGGCCTGTCGCTGCCGGTCGCCATGCACGCCACGATCATGCTGGCCAACCACGTCCGCGGCACCGCCGTCAACCTGGAGTGGGAGGCCACCGCCGAGCAGGACACCGGGGTCGACAACGTCGAGTGGTTCACCGCGCAGCAGGCCCGCTTCACCCGGATCACCGCGGGCGGCCGGTTCCCGACCATGCGGCGGCTGGCCGCGCTGGGCGGCGCGGCGGTGGACTACGAGCTCGACACGATCTTCGAGTTCGGTCTCACCCGCATCCTCGACGGGCTGGCCGCGCTGATTGGCTAGGTTGGGGGTATGCCGAGCCCTGTGATGAAGCTGAACTCCGGATACGACATGCCGGCCGTCGGGTACGGCACCTGGCCGCTGCGGGGCCGCCCGGCGACGGACGCGGTGCTGGCCGCGATCGAGACCGGATACCGCCTGCTCGACACCGCCTCCGCCTACGGCAACGAGGACGCCGTCGGCGCCGCGGTCCGCGAGTCCGGGGTGCCGCGCGAGGAGCTCTTCGTGACCACCAAGCTGCGCGGGAGCGACCAGGGCCGGGGCTCGACCCGCGCGGGCCTGGAGGGCTCCCTCGAACGCCTCGGCCTGGACTACGTCGACCTGTACCTCATCCACTGGCCGCTGCCCGCCGTCGGCAAGTACGTCGAGTCCTACACCGAGATGGCCGAGCTGCAGCAGGCCGGCCTGATCCGCACGCTCGGCGTGTCCAACTTCCTGCCCGAGCACCTCGCCGCGGTCACCGCCGCGACGGGCATCGCCCCCGCCGTCAACCAGCTCCAGGCGTCGCCGTCGCACGCCCGTCCGGCGCTGATCTCGGCAGTACAGGCGCAGGGCACGGTCGTCCAGGCGTGGAGCCCGCTCGAGCGCAACTCCGGCGTCCTCGAGCACCCCGCCGTCACCGCGCCCGCCGAGCGCCTCGGCGTGACCCCGGCCCAGATCGTCCTGCGCTGGCTGCTGCAGAAGGACATCGCGGTGGTACCGCACTCCGCCAGCCCGCAGCGCCAGCGCACGAACGCGGACCTGTTCGGCTTCACCCTCACCGCCGAGGACATGGCGGCCATCGACGGCGTCAAGCAGCTGCCCGTCAAGCAGGACCCGGCGAACTGGGAAGAATTCTGAGCCTGGCTTCCGTACCATGAGTCGATCGTGGCCAATGTTTCGTTCGCCGTCTTCGGCACGATCCTCACCGTCCTGCTGCTGTTGCTGATCGTCGTCGGCGCCCGCCGGCTGCTGGGGCTGCGCATCGGCCTGCTGCGCACCGCCGCGGGCTGCTTCGTCGCCCTGAGCACGGCCGGCATCGTGACCCGCGGGGTCGGCGGCGTCGAGCAGAACCCGTCGCTGCTGACCCTCGTCATCGGCTCGGCCCTGCTCGTCACGATGGCCTTCCTGATGCTGGCCGAGCTGGTGGTGCCCCACGGCAGCTCCCCCATCACCTGGTATCGCGCGCTGCGCCGCTGGGTCGCGCGCACCCGCCGCTACAGCCGCATCGCGGCCATCGGGGTCCGCCACGGCCTCGGCCCCTACCTGCGCGGGCGCGGGCGGCGGCGACCCGGTCTGGCCCGGCATCTGCGGCTGGCGCTGGAGGAGTCCGGCACCACGTTCGTCAAGCTCGGCCAGGTCCTGTCGACCCGCCGCGACCTGCTGCCGCCGGAGTTCATCGCCGAGCTGAGCCAGCTGCAGCACGAGGTGCCGCCCGCGCCCTGGGCCGAGGTCCGCACCGTGCTCGTCGAGGAGCTGGGCACCGAGCCCGACACGATCTTCGCGAGCTTCGACGAGGAGCCGATCGCGGCCGCCTCGGTCGCCCAGGTCCACCGGGCCACGCTGCGCTCGGGCGCGGAGGTCGTCGTCAAGGTCCAGCGCCCCGGCATCCGCCCCCTGGTCGAGCAGGACCTGGACATCGTCGCCACGCTCGCCCGCGCGCTGCACGAGCGGATGGGCTGGGCCCGCACGATCGGCATCAACGACCTCGCGCAGGGCTTCGCCGACTCGTTGACCGAGGAGCTGGACTTCCGCGTCGAGGCGGCGAACACGACAGCCGTGCGCACGCTGGCCCTGGCCCGCAAGAGCCCCGTCGTCATCCCGCAGATCCACACCGACCTGTCGACCGCGCGGCTGCTGGTGATGGACCGCCTGCCCGGAGTACCCCTCGGATCGAAGCCTTTGGAAGGGGCCGAGCCCCGCGCCGGCCAGCTGCTGGCGCTCATGATGGAGCAGATCATGATCGACGGCATCTTCCACTGCGACCCCCACCCCGGCAACGTGTTCGTCCTGGACGACGGCCGGATCGCCCTGCTCGACTTCGGCGTCGTGGGCCGCATCGACGCCAACATCCAGGCCGCGCTGCAGGACATCCTGGTCGCCATCGACCGCCGCGACCGCGCGGGCCTCAGCGACGCCCTCCTGGAGGCCGTGAGCCGCCCGGAAGGCCTGGACGACCAGGCGCTGGAGCGGGCCCTGGGCCAGTTCATGGCCAGCCACCTGTCCGCCGGTGTGCCGCCCCGCCTCGACATGTTCGTCGACCTGTTCCGCATCCTGGGCGCCCACGGCCTGCGCGTCCCGCCGGGCGTGGCCGCGGTGTTCCGGGCGGTCGGCACACTGGAAGGCACCCTGAAGACCCTCGACCCCGGCTTCGAGATCATCGAGGCCGCCCGCACCTTCGCGACGAGCCGGATCGCCGACCGCTTCAGCCCGCCCTCGCTGCGCCAGGCCGCCGAGGACGAGACGCTGAAGCTGCTCCCCCTGCTGCGCCGCCTCCCCCGCCGCATCGACCGCATCACCAACGCCGTGGAGCAGGGCCGCCTCTCCGTAGGCGTCCGGCTCTTCGCCGACGAGCGCGAGCGCCGGTTCGTGTCCGGGCTCGTCCGCCAGGCGACGCTGGCATTCCTCGGCGCGGTCACCGGCGTCATGGCCGTCATCCTGCTCGGCACCACCGGCGGCCCGGCGCTCTCGGCCGGCTTCACCCTGTATCAGCTGTTCGGCTACAACCTGCTCCTGATCAGCGCCGTCCTCATGCTCCGCACGCTCATCACCAGCCTCCGCCGCGATCCCTAGACCGGCCGGTACATCCTTCGGCCGATACGAGTAGAGGGGGCCCGCCGACCAGTAACGCTTTGGCCGAACAGACACCGCTCGAAATCCCGACCGCAAAGCTCAGTGAGCTGGGGGACAGCGCACGGCCGGCATCCAGGTATGAGGACGCCGTCATCGCCGAAGCAACCGCCGTCGCCGAGGCCAGGCGGCTTGGACTGGCCCGGCCACCGCGATGGGCATGGGCGACGGCCACAGCGTTGACAGCCGTGATCGTTTCCGACGCCGGCCATGGTTCCGGCCCGGATCAGGACGGCGGCTGTTGTGCAGCAACGGCCGCGCGGCGACACTCCGCCGGCCGGGCCGAGCCTCGCCCCAACGTCCCAATCTTCATCGCTTGCTGCAGCGGCGGCCGGTTCCTGTTCACACCCAACTTCATGTGGCTCGACAAGAGCGACGTCGAACTGCTGCAAGGTCCCCAAAATTGGCTGTCTCACGAGAGGAATTTCCAGAAGCGGACCGACAAGTTGCGCGCGGTGGCCCGACGGTCCCTCTGGGCGTCGGGCCGGAGCCGCGGTGCGCGTCAGGCGAGGAGCCGGTCCAGGGGGACGTCCGGGTCGGCGAGTTTGGCCGGGTCGACGGTGGTGCCGTTGTAGCCGGCGCGGATCAGGGCCTGGATCGGGTCGGTCACGTCCCAGATGTTGGCGTTCAGGCCGGCCAGGACGCGGCCGTCCTGCAGCCAGAAGGCGATGAACTCCGGGGCCTTGCCGTCCTTCACGGACGGGTCGCCGCGGAAGACCACGCGGTCGTAGGTGTCCTTGGGGGCGTGGCCGCTGTACTCCATGCCCAGGTCGTACTGGTCGGAGTAGAAGTACGGGACGCGGTCGTAGACGACCTCCTGGCCCAGGAGGGCGCGGCCGGCCGCCTTGCCGCCGTTGAGGGCGTTCGCCCAGTGTTCGACGCGGATGCGGGAGCCCAGCAGCGGGTGGTCCAGGTTGACCACGTCGCCGGCGGCGTAGATGTCGGGCACCGAGGTGCGCAGGCCCGCGTCGACCAGGATGCCGTTGTCGACGGCCAGGCCGCCGTCCACGGCCAGCTCCGTGTTGGGCTGGATGCCCACCCCGATCACGGCCAGGTCGGCCGGGAGCTCGGTGCCGTCGGCCAGGACCACCGACTCCAGGCGGGTGTCGCCGCAGAAGGAGGCGACCGACGCGCCGAAGTGGAAGGTCACCCCGTGGGCGCGGTGCAGGTCGGCGTACACCGCGGCCACCTCGTCGCCGAGCACCCGCTGCAGCGGCAGGGAGCCCAGCTCCACCACCGTGACGGCGGCGCCGTGGTGACGGGCGGCGGCCGCGGTCTCCAGGCCGATCCAGCCGGCGCCGACGACCACCACGTTGGCCGCGCGCTTCAACTGGTCCAGGAGCGCCTCGGCCTCGTCGAGCGTGCGCAGGTAGCGGACGCCGGGCAGGGAGGCGCCGGGGACGTCCAGGGTGCGCACACGGGAGCCCGTCGCCAGCAGGAGCCTGTCGTAGTGCAGCTCGTCGACGCCGTCGAGCGTCACCCGCTTCAGGGCGGCGTCCAGGTGCGTGACCCGTGTGGCCAGGCGGAGGTCGATGTCGTTGTCCGCATACCAGGACAGGTCGTGGACGAACGCCTTCTCACGGGCGCCCTCCAGCTCGCGCAGGTAATCCTTGGAGAGCGGCGGGCGCTCGTAGGGGCGCTCGCCCTCCTCGCCGATCAGGACGATTGTGCCGGTGAAGCCCTCGGCCCGCAGCGTCTCCGCCGCCTTCGCGCCGGTGAGGCCGGCCCCGACGATCACGAACGTGCGCTCATCAGCCATGGTGTCAAGCCTGTCACGTGTCGGCGAGGCGGGCATGCCAGGCCACGGCCGACTGGTCGGTCAGGCTGGCGACCTGGTCGATCACCACGCGGAGGCGGGCCGCGTCGTCGGCGGCCGCCCGCCACATCGGGGCGAAGACGGGGTCCAGCGCCGAGGGGTTCTCCAGCAGCAGCGCGACGAGCGACTGCAGCAGGTGTACCTCATCCGCGTAGCGCTGCGAAGAGCCCGGCCGCCGCATCACATAGCGCAGTGCGATGCCCTTGAGCAGCGCGCAGTGGGCCCGGACCAGGGGCGGCACCAGCAGATCGGCGGCGTAGCGGCGCAGCGGGGCCGGACCGTAGCGCTCCCGGGTCGCGGCCACCGCGGCGGCGGCGAACCGGCCGGTCAGGATGCTCGTCAGGCGCTTGAGGGCGATCTGGGCGCCGTGGCTGCCGTCGTAGTCGTCGAGCGGCTCGAACACCGGGTCGCCCAGCAGGTCGAGGAGGATCGCCTCCAGGTCGGCCGCGGACTCGTGGGAGTAGGCGGCGGCCACGTCCGCGCACAGAGCGCCGCGCTCGCCGGCGTCGATGCGCAGCGGGGCGAGGTGGACGTACCCCCCGTGGATCCCGTCCTCGAGGTCGTGCACCGAGTAGGCGACGTCGTCGGCCCAGTCCATCACCTGCGCTTCGAGGCAGCGGGCGCCGGGCTCGGCCCCTTGCCGCAGCCAGGCGAAGACGTCGGCGTCATCGGAGTACACACCGAATTTGCGGTTGTTCTCGATTTTGAACCATGGGTATTTGGCGACCGCGTCGAGTGCGGCCCGGGTGAGGTTGAGGCCGGCTCCCGGGACCTTGGCCTCCAGACGGGTCAGCACCCGCAGTGTCTGCGCGTTGCCCTCGAAGCCGCCGCACGGCTGGGAGACGGCGTCGAGGGCGTCCTCGCCGTTGTGGCCGAACGGCGGGTGGCCGAGGTCGTGGGCGAGGCCGGCCGTGTCGACCACGTCCGGATCGCAGCCGAGCCGGGCGCCCATTTCCCGGCCGATCTGGGCGACCTCCAGGGAGTGGGTCAGGCGGGTGCGCAGGAACGCGTCGGTGCCGGCCGTGTGGACCTGGGTCTTGGCGGCCAGCCGCCGGAAGCCCGCGGAGTGCAGGACCCGGGCCCGGTCGCGCTGGAAGGGCGTGCGGCCGTTGTCGGCGGACGTGGTGGCGGTGTCCTTGATCGGCTCGGGCACGAAACGGGCCACGTCTTCCGGCGACGGCGTCACGATTCGAGCTTAGAAGAGTCCTCGTCCCTGGGCGCCGGGATCGGTACCGGTGGCTCGGCCGGAGGCTCCCGCGGCGGCGGCTCGTTGAGCGTCTCGACCACCGGGGTCATCAGCACCTTGATCGCGGCGGCGATCGGGATCGACATCAGCGCGCCGACCAGGCCGAGGATGGCCGCGCCGGTCAGCGCGGCCAGCAGGATCGCGACCGATGACAGGTCGACGGTGTTGCGCAGCACCCGCGGGGCCACGATGTAGTTCTCGATCTGCTGGTAGATCAGGAAGAACACGATGAGCACGACAGTCGACGTGACGTCGCCGGTGACCAGGGCGACGATGCAGCACCCGACCGCGCCGACGCCGGCGCCGATCATCGGGATCAGGTCGGTGAGCGCGACCCAGACGGCCAGCGGCAGCGCGTAGGGCACGCCGAGCGCGATCAGGCAGATGAACACCGAGACGCCGGCGACCAGGGAGATGATCAGGTTGCCGATCATGTATCCGCCGACCTTGTCCACCACCACGTTTATCGCCTGCGCGGCGCGGGGCCGGTTCGCCCGCGGCACCAGGCGCACCAGGCCGCGGCGCAGGCGGGGCAGGTCGGCCATGAAGTACAGCGTCAGCACCGTCACCAGCAGGACGTTGACGAGCGCGCTGAAGATCCCGGTGACCACGCCGAGCGCGCCTCCGCCGATCTTCTCGGGCAGCGAGGTGGCGAACTCGGTGAGCTTCTGGGTCAGGCCGTAGCGGTCGGCGACCTCGCGGTAGGTCCGCGACTTGTCCTGCAGCACCTCCTGGTAGTGCGGGACGTTGTCGAGCAGCTGCCCGGCCTGCCCGACGAGCTGCGGCACCAGCGACCAGACGAACCCGACGAGGATCGCCAGCACCAGCACGGCGATGATGGCCACGGCGATCGAGCGGCGCACCCCGTGGCGGATGAGCAGCCGGACCGCGGGGTCGAGGCTCACCGCCACGAACAGCGCGATGAGCACCTGCACGAGCACCTGGCGCACCGAGTAGACCGCGAACGCGCCCGCCGCCACCGTGAGCAGGCCCAGCCCGGCCGCGATGGCCAGCCGGTAGGTTTTTGCGAAGCTCATCGCTTTGGCCGGATGATGCAAAATTCGTTGCCTTCGGGGTCGGCGAGCATGACCCACGCGGCATTCTCGGGTTCGGCGACGTCGACGTGGCGGGCACCCATGTTCACCAGGCGCTCCAGCTCGGCGTCGAGGTCGTCGGGGCGCAGATCGAGGTGGAGCCGGTTGCGTGGCAGCTCCTCGCCGTCGTGCAGGTTGAACACGATACGGGGATGGCCGTCGATGTCCGGTCCGATCACGACCTCGCGCGGGGAGGCGCTCTCCACGCGGTGGTCGAGCACCTCGGCCCACCACCGGCCCAGGCGCTCCGGGTCGACCGCGTCGACGATCAGGGCGTACCAGCGACTCCCCATGAACACACCTCCGCCGTGAACGATGGGGACCCACCATACGCCGCGCCGACCACCATCGCAGCCGCCCGGCGGGCGGGGCGGGTTGGGCAGCTTAGTACCTTTCCGGCGGCCTCGTGAGCCAAACATGCAAATTGCAAAACACACAAACTCTTCGGTCAGACCTTCCTGACCGAATGCACGGAGTAACTGATCAATGAGCACGGGGTAACTTGCCGTGAACGCGTGGTGATGACGCGTGCCCGAAATGTCCGCGCCACCGGGGAGTACCTGTTGCCTGCTATCGATGACTGCCTGCACCGCGCGATGTCCATCAAGGGCGCTCTCGGAGCCAGCCTCATCGACTACACCACCGGTCAGACACTCGGGCTGGAGGGCGGCCAGGAGCACATCGCCCCGCACGCCGACCCCACCGCCGCGGCCCTGGGCACGGCGAGCGTCATCCATGCGGCAATGCAGACCGCGGCCTACGCCCCGGCGATCCCCGGCGACACGGTGGAGGACGTCATCATCAGCACCTCGGCCGCGTACCACCTGATCCGGCCGGTACGCACCAGCTTCGACTCGCGCCTGGTCCTCTACGTCTGGCTCGACCGGAACGAGGGCAACCTGGCCATCGCCCGCCGCCGGGTCCGCTCGCTGGCCGACGATCTCGCGTGATGGGCGGTCCGGAGCGCAGCGGAGAGACAGTGAGCCGGCAGCACAGCGGTGCGCCCGCGCCGACGCCGGAGCTTGCGAAGGCGGCGGTGTGAGCGTGGTGACCGCCAAAACCGGCGTGCCCGCCGCCGACAAGCCCAGGTTCGCGCGGGGCACCACACCGGCCAAGGCCCTCGTCCAGCTGGCCAAGGAGGGTGCCACCGGCGCCCTGACCGTGCACGGCGAGCCCGGCGGCGTGCTGTTCCTGCGCGACGGCCGGGTCAACGGCTGCGAGTCGCCGGCCGCCCCCAGCGTCGACCGGCTGCTCACCGCCTGCGAGAAGGTCGACGAGCGGGTCTGGGAGACCATCCCGTCCCGCCCGGCCCGCGCGCTCGTCGAGGGCGGCCACGTCACCGCGGCCGAGATCGAGCTGTGCGCGCTGCAGGCGCTCTACGACGCCGCGTTCTTCGTGCTCAGCACCGCCCGGGCAGAGCTGCGCTTCGATGAAGGCATCGAGCACTGGCTCGGTGCGGACGGCACTGTGACAGCGGACCAGGTGTGCGACAGCGTCGCCCGGCAGCGGCGCATGCTCGACGAGGTGCACCCCTCCGAAGCAACCGACCTGGCACCGGTCGTACCGGTTCTGCGGCCGGGCCTCGACCGGGTGCTCCTGTCCGGCCTGCAGTGGGAGATCGTCCTGCACGCCGACGGCCGGCGCACGCCGCAGGAGCTGGCCGGACTGCTGGGCCGGTCGGCCTATGCGGTGACGCTCGACGTGCGGCGGCTGGCCGCGGCCGGTCTGGTCACGCCGCCGTCCCTGGAGGAGCCGTCAACCGCAGAGGAGCCGCTTTCGGTGGTACCGCCCGAGCCCGCACCGACCCCGCAGGAGGAGCCCCCGGCCGAGCCACTGCCCCACCGGGTCCCCGGCACCTTCACGTTCGAGGAGCCCGCGGCCCCACGCGGGCGCCGCGAGCTGCCGGCCGGGGTCAGCGCACTGGCGGTGCTGCCCGGGGCGATCGACAAGTCACCGGACGACTCGCTACTGAAACGGATCCGCGCGGCGCTGCAAGCGCTGCGATGAGCCGGGCGACGGCCACCTCGGCACAGATGCCGGGCCGCCGCAGAGAGGAGGAGACGACTCGATGAGGACCGACGCGGAGCTTCGCGGCGAGCTGCTCTCAGAGCTCAGCCGGCTGCGGCGGGCGGTACCGGAGATCACCGGATGCCTCGTCGCCAGCACCGACGGACTGCTCATTGCCGACGACGCCCAGGCGCTCGTCGTCGAGGGTGTCGCCGCGCTGGCCGCGGCCTGCCTCGGCGTGAGCCAGCGGATCGCCGACAGCGCCGGTCACGAGGACTTTCAGGAGGTGCTCATCAGCAGTACCGGAGGGCACGTCGCGATGTACATGGCCGGCCACGGCGCGGTCCTGGTCCTCCTGGCCCGGGCCGACGCGAACGTGGCCCGGCTGCACCACGAGGCCCGGCGCGCCACCGCGGTGGTGTCCCGGGTGATGGCCGACGCCGCGCTGAGCTTTGCGCAGGCCGTGCCGGAGCCGGCGGCATGGTGAGCCGCAGCGGTGGCGCCCACCGCCGACCCCGACGAACTACCGAACCTTCCCTTCCTTCCCCCAGCAACACACTCTCGGAGGTAGCCATGGCGGACATGGAAACTGCACTCAAGGAACTCATGCAGATCGACGGCGCGGTGGGCGTGGCCCTCGTCGACTACAACAGCGGCATGGCCCTGGGCGTCCTCGGCGGCTCGAAGGACCTCGACCTCACGGTCGCCGCGGCCGGCAACACGGACGTGGTCCGGGCCAAGATGCGCACGATCGAGATGCTGAACCTGAAGGACGGCATCGAGGACATCCTGATCACGCTGGCCGGCCAGTATCACCTGATCCGCCCCGTCACGGGCCGCTCAGGCAAGGGCCTGTTCCTGTACCTGGCCCTCAACCGCCAGCGCGCCAACCTCGCCCTGGCCCGCCACACCCTCTCCCGCGTCGAGGACGACATGGAGGTCTGAGGACCTTCCGCAGCCACCCGCCCCGCCACCGCGAAGCCGGTCGGCGGGGCGGCTCGGCACCCCCACCGCTCCCACATCTCCGCGAGTCCGCCCCAGCCGAGTTCCCCGGCCGGGCGGCGGAACAGGACCCGTTGGTGGGCGAGGCGGCGGGGTCCGGGAACGTGGACCAGGACGCGTACGCCTCCGGTGCCGAGCGTCCTTACCAGCTCGCGGACCAGGTGTACCAGGGCCCGTCGAGCATCCGGAACCGCGGCCCCTCCCAGGAGCCGTTGCCGAGCCCGGTGCCGAAGCCGCCGGGGAAGTACCCCCAGCCGACATCGTCGAAGCCCAGCAGCGTCTCGTATTCGCCGGCGTAGAAGATGTAGCCGCCGTCGACGGCGTACGCACTGCCGATCTTGCACGCCCCGATCAGATCGGGCACCGTGACCGGATCGAACAGGTCATCCCCGCCGCGCGGCGCCGGCAGCCCTTGGACGAACGCATCGAACGCCTCCCGCTGGAAACAGCCGGGGAACGCCTGCGCCTCCCGCGCCCGCTCCTGCGCCAGGAACAGCACGCCGACCCCGATCATCGCGCCGACGAGGACCCCGAGCACCATTCCGACCATGATCAGCCAACGGGTGACGCTCATAGCCGCGCAGTCTGCCAAATTCCGGCCCGCTCCGGTGTCCCGCGACGCTCCGGCCAGGGCAGAGAAGGCCGGGGCGCCGTTGCCCCGGCCTTCTCCGATGCTCACCGAGGACTCGAAACCCGGTGAACTACTACCGTTCCGCTCACATCATCGGGAGTCGGAGCCGGTGGACTCGATCGCGGCGCGGCCTGCCTCCAGGCGGGCGACCGGGACGCGGAACGGTGAGCAGGACACGTAGTCCAGGCCCACCTCGTGGAAGAAGTGCACGGAGTCCGGGTCGCCGCCGTGTTCGCCGCAGACGCCGAAGTGCAGGTCCGGGCGGGCGGCCCGGCCCTCGTCGACGGCGATGCGGACCAGCCGGCCCACCCCGTCGCGGTCGATGGACTCGAAGGGCGAGACGCCGAAGATGCCGAGCTCGAGGTACCGCCAGAAGAAGGCTCCTTCGACATCGTCCCGGGAGAAGCCCCAGCCCATCTGGGTGAGGTCGTTCGTCCCGAACGAGAAGAAGTCGGCGGCCTGCGCGATGTCGCCCGCCGTGAGGGCGGCCCGGGGCACCTCGATCATGGTGCCGATCTTCACGTCGACGGCGAACTCGCCGATGATCTTCTCGGCCTCGGCCCGGATGGTCTCCAGCTCCTGGACCGCGCCGACAAGCGGGACCATGATCTCCGGGTGGGAGTCCGGGACCGCGGCCGCGGCCTGCACGATGGCCCGCACCTGCATGGCGAACAGGCCCGGGATGACCAGGCCGAGGCGGACGCCGCGCAGGCCGAGCATGGGGTTGGCCTCGTGCATGCGGCGTACGGCGTCGAGGAGGTCGCGGTCGTGCCCCGGGTCCTCGCCCCGCTCCTCGGCCACGGCGACCTTCACCGCGAGCTGCTCCAGGGGCGGCAGGAACTCGTGCAGCGGCGGGTCGATGAGCCGGACCGTCACCGGCAGGCCGGCCATCTCCCGGAACAGCTCGATGAAGTCGTCGCGCTGCAGCGGCAGCAGTTCGGCCAGGGCGGCCTCGCGCTTCACGGGGTCGCTCTGGGCCAGGATCAGCCGCTCGACAAGCTCGCGGCGCGGCCCGAGGAACATGTGCTCGGTGCGGCACAGGCCCACGCCCTGCGCGCCGAAGCGCCGGGCCCGGGCCGCGTCCGCGCCGGTGTCGGCGTTGGTGCGCACCCGCAGCCGGCGCCGCTCGTCGGCGTGGGTGAGGATGCGGTGGACCGCGGCCACGAGCGCGTCGGCCTGCGGGTCGAGCGTGCCCTCGAAGTACTGCACGACGGGCGAGGGCTGCACGGGGACCTCCCCGAGGTACACCCGGCCGGTCGTGCCGTCGACGGAGATGACGTCGCCCTCGGAGACCACGTGGCCGTCCACAGTGAACTGTCCCTTGTGGAGGTTAACGTCGAGCTCGTCGGCGCCGCACACGCACGTCTTGCCCATGCCGCGGGCGACGACAGCGGCGTGCGAGGTCTTCCCGCCGCGGCTGGTCAGGATGCCCTGGGCGGCGATCATGCCGGGCAGGTCGTCGGGGTTGGTCTCCCGGCGCACCAGGATGACCGCCTCGCCCTCCTTGGCCATCGCCACCGCGTGCTGCGCGTCGAAGACGGCCTTGCCGACGGCTGCGCCGGGTGACGCGCCGACGCCCCGGGTGAGCTGCTCGGGCGCGCCGCCGAGGTCGAACGTCGGGAACATCAGCTGGGCCAGCTGCGCCCCGGTGACCCGCTGCACCGCCTCGTCGAGGTCGATGACGCCCTCGTCGACGAGGTGGGTGGCGATCACGAACGCGGCGGCCGCGGTGCGCTTGCCGACCCGGGTCTGCAGCATCCAGAGCTTGCCGCGCTCGATGGTGAACTCGATGTCGCAGAGGTCCTTGTAGTGCTCCTCGAGGGTGGCCATGATCGACATGAGCTCGTCGTAGGAGGCCTTGTCGCGCTGCTCGAGGTCCTGCAGCGGCACGGTGTTGCGGATGCCGGCCACGACGTCCTCGCCCTGGGCGTTGGCGAGGTAGTCGCCGTAGACCCCGCGCTCACCGGTGGCCGGGTCGCGGGTGAACGCCACACCGGTCCCGGAGTCGGCGCCCAGGTTGCCGAACACCATCGCCACCACGTTCACCGCGGTGCCGAGGTTCGACGGGATGCGCTCCTGGCGGCGGTACAGCACCGCGCGATCGGCGTTCCAGGACCGGAACACCGCCCCGATGGCCAGGTCGAGCTGTTCGCGGGGGTCCTGGGGGAAGTCGCGCCCGGTGTGCTCACGGAAGATCCGCTTGTAGTCGCCGACCAGTTCCCGGAGGTGTTCCGCCTGCAGCCCCACGTCCTCGCGGGTACCGGCCCGGCGCTTCACATCGTCGAGGGCGTGCTCGAACTCGGCGCCCGGCACGTCGCAGACGGTCTTGCCGAACATCTGGATGAGCCGGCGGTAGGAGTCCCAGGCGAACCGCTCGTCCCCGCCGGCCTGCGCCGCGAGCCCCGCGACGCTGGCGTCGGTGAGCCCGACGTTGAGGACCGTCTCCATCATGCCGGGCATCGAGAACTTCGCGCCCGAGCGCACCGAGACCAGCAGCGGGTCCTCGGAGTCGCCGAGGCGGCGCCCCATCTTCTGCTCGAGGGCGGCGAGGTGCTCGGAGATCTCACGCTGGCCCGGCACGTCGCCGGTGTCGAGGAATGCGCGGCAGGCATCGGTCGTGATCGTGAACCCGGGTGGGACCGGCAGCCCGAGGTTTGTCATCTCCGCCAGGTTGGCGCCCTTGCCACCGAGCAGGTCCTTCAGGTCGCGGTTGCCCTCTTCGAAGTCGTACACGAACTTGCGCACAACGCCTCCATACCCACTGAGCCATCGTTTAGGTCCTGGGTGTGCCGGACACCGTAAGTCGCTTTCCAGCCGCCGTGCCATGCCCGGTGACAAGTCGCACAGGAAACGGCACAAGCAGCGATTTTCACTGCAATTGGGAGCGGTACCACGAGCACGAATGCGCATTCATGCAAAGAGAGCGCTCTCACTGGCCGCACGTTCGGTCATGAGACGATGAGGGGGTGACATTGCAGCTCGGACCCCACGTCGTCGACCCGCCCGTCGTGCTCGCCCCCATGGCCGGCATCACCAACGTGGCGTTCCGGCGACTGTGCCGCGAACAGGGCGCCGGCCTCTACGTCTGCGAAATGATCACGACGCGAGCCCTCGTCGAGCGCAATCCGAAGACCATGTCGATGATCCAGTTCGGCGCCGACGAGCGCCCGCGCAGCCTCCAGCTCTACGGCGTCGACCCGGCCACCATCCGCAAGGCCGTGGAGATGATCGTCGACCAGGACCTGGCCGACCACATCGACATGAACTTCGGCTGCTCGGTCCCGAAGGTCACCCGCCGCGGCGGCGGCTCGGCCCTGCCGTGGAAGCGCGGCCTGTTCGCCTCGATCGTCTCGGCCGCCGTCTCCGCTGCCGCTCCGGCCGGCATTCCGGTCACCGTCAAAATGCGCATCGGCATCGACGACGATCACCGCACAATGCTCGACGCCGGCCACATCGCCCAGGAGGCGGGCGCCGCCTGGGTCGCCCTGCACGCCCGCACCGCCGCCCAGCGCTACTCCGGCGAGGCCGACTGGTCGGCGATCGCCGAGCTGAAGCAGTCGCTCGACATCCCGGTGCTGGGCAACGGCGACATCTGGGAGGCCGAAGACGCCCTGCGCATGATGGCCGAGACCGGCTGCGACGGCGTCGTCATCGGGCGCGGCTGCCTGGGCCGCCCCTGGCTCTTCGCCGACCTGGCCGCCGCCTTCGCCGGCTCCCCCACCCGGGCCCTGCCCACCCAGGGCGAGGTGGCCGCCCTGATGCACCGCCACGCCACGCTCCTGGTCGAGTGGTGGGGCCGGGAGAAGGAGGGCGTCACCGACTTCCGCAAGCACGTGGCGTGGTACCTGAAGGGCTTCCCCGCCGGCGGCGAGCTCCGCGCCGCCATGGCCACCTCCTCGACCCTTGACGAACTGGCCGGCCTCCTGGCCCAGCTCGACCCGGACGTCCCCTTCCCCCGTGAGATCCTGGGCCAGCCGAGGGGCCGAACCGGCACCCCCGCCCGAGTCGTCCTCCCCGACGGCTGGCTCAACGACCGCGACTCCGACCTCGTCCCCGAGGGCGCCGAGCTCGACGACTCCGGCGGCTGATTTCGACAGGCTGCCGTCTATGGGGCTTCGCGGTGTGATGTTCGATGCCGGCGGGGTGTTGTTCGGGCCCGTCGGCGGGCGCTGGAATCCGCGGTACGACTTCGAATGCATTGTGCTGCGCCACCGTCCGGGCATCGCGTCGTTCGCGGACGCCATCGCCGCCGGGCAGCGGTTCCTGGACGAGTCGACCACCACGCCGGCCGCAGCGACTATCACCGGGTGATGCCGGCCGCGCTCGGCGTCAAGCCGTCGGCCGCGCTGCTCGACGAGTTGGACGCGCCGGCACGAGGGCCGCTCGTCGAGGGTTCGCCATCTCCGAAGTGCTCGGCTGCAACAAGCCTGACCCGCGCATGTACGCCGAGGGCCGGCGGCTGCTCGACCTGCCCGCCGGCGATTGCCTGTTCATCGACGACGACCCGGCGCTCGTTGCGGCGGCGCGGGAGCTCGGCTACCAGGGGCTGACGCTCGACCGCACCGCCGCGGCCGCCGGGGAAGGGGTCATCACGAGCCTCGAAGCGATCGCGCCCTAGGCGGCCCGGCGTGACGGGGAGTCGGCCCGGGCCTGGCCCTGGATCAGGCGCAGGCGGGACGGGGCCGGCGCCGCGGGCTCCTCGACCGCGTCCAGGGCGGCCGGGCGGCGCCACTGCCACGGCGGGCCCTGGCGGTTCGCCGGTGGGCGGCCGGGGTCGAGGGCCGGGCGGGACAGGGCCAGCACGATGCCGTAGCCGGCCAGCACGAAGCCGTGGCTGATCAGGCGGGTCGTCTCGACCGTGCCGTTCATGAGGTCGCTAGCGCTGAGCAGTACCAGCAGGGCCACGAACGCGGTGAGCATCGGCAGGGCGCCGGAGGGGGTGGCGCGGCGGGTGGCGATCCAGGCGAAGCCGGCGCCGATGGCCACGTTCCACGCGGCCGACTCGTGGAAGACGTGGCCGGAGCCGTGCAGGTGGTTGGTGCTCGCGGCGGTCGCGGCCTGGGCGATGCCGAGCATGAACTGGGCCAGGCCGAACACGCCGAGCAGCACCCGCAGCGCCAGCACCAGCCGGCGGTGGCCGCGCTTGAAGCCGGCGAGCAGGGTCGGCACGGGTGGCGGGGTGCCGGGCAGCGGTTGCAGGCGCACGAGCCGGGTCACGGCCATCGCGTCGTGCTCCCATGTGCGGCAGGCCGGGCACGCCGCCAGGTGGGCGTCGGTCAGCGCCGGCTCGATCGGTTCGTCCTCGCCGTCGAGCCGGGCCGACAGCGCCTCGCGGTACCGCTCACACTCCACGTCTGGATTGTCGCCGGGCCGACCGCGTTAGTTCCACTCAGGTTTCCGCAAGCGCCCGCGTCCACAGGTGCAGCAGCGTGTCGACAAGGACTTTCCGGTCGTCGAACGGCGCCACCCCGCTCGCCGCCAGGTAGTAGAGCCGCTCCCCCAGCCAGGTCAGCGACGCGGCCAGCGCGGGCAGGTCGACGCCGGGCAGCCGCTGCTCGAACAGCCTGATCCGGGCCAGCGTGGCCTGCGTGAACGTCTCCATCTGGGCCAGCCACAGGGCGCGCAGCTGCGGGTCGGAGCCCCAGCTCTCCACGATCGCCCGCAGCACCCCGGCGTTGGCCAGCCACAGTCCGGCCCCGGCGTCGATGCCCTGCCGCAGCGCCTCCCGCGGATCGGCGGAGCCGGACACCCACGGCTCGGCGGCGGCGTGGCCCTGCCCGACGGCCTGCCGGACCAGCTCGGCCAGGGCGGCCTGCTTGCTCGCGAAGTAGAAGTAGAAGCTCGCCCGGGCGACCCCGGCGGCGGCGATGATCTCGGCGACGCTTATCGAGTCGAAGGTGCGGGCGTCGAGCAGTTCGCGCAGCGCGTCAAGGATGCGGTCGCGCAGCTCCCCATCCACGGGCACATCACGGCGGGCGGTCACTTGAACACACTACCTGGACACAGCGGCTGGACACTATGACCAGACAGATTGTATGGTCCTACGCATGACACAGATCGCCGTCCATCTCGTGGTGGACGATCCGGCCCGGGCCGCCACCTGGCTCATCGACACCCTCGGCGCCCGGGAGACCGGCCGTTACGAGCAGCCCGACGGCACCCTCCTCGCGGTCCAGATGCTGCTCGGTGACACCCCGCTCGCCGTCGCCGGCGAGATGCCCGACGCCGGGCTGCGCACCCCGGCGTCAATGGGGGGCTCCCCCGCCGCGTTCCACGTGACAGTCGACGACGTCGACGCGGCCTGGAGCCGGGCGCTGGAGCGGGGGGCGACGGCGTTCAAGGAGCCGTACGACGCACCCTGGGGCGAGCGCACCGCCCAGTTCCTCGACCCCTCCGGCCACCGCTGGGCGATCAACCGGGCGATCGCATGAGGTACCGCACCTTCGGCCGCACCGGCCTGCGCGTCTCCGAGCTCGTGCTGGGCGCCATGACCTTCGGCGAGCAGGGCGGCGTCGGCGCGCCGATCGACGACTGCCGCAAGATCCTCGACACGTACACCGAGGCCGGCGGCAACATGATCGACACCGCGATCAACTATCGGGGCGGCGCCAGCGAGGAGATCGTCGGCGAACTGCTGCAGGACCGGCGGTCCGAGTTCGTGGTCTCGACCAAGTACACCGTCACCCGCAACGCGGACGACCCGAACGGCGGCGGCAACCATCGCCGCAACCTGCGCCTGTCCCTGGAGACCAGCCTGCGCCGCCTCCGGACCGACTGGATCGACGTCTACTGGGTGCACATCTGGGACCGGCACACGCCGATCGAGGAGACGATGCGGGCCCTCGACGACGCGATCACCAAGGGCCAGATTTTGTACTGCGGCATCTCCGACACCCCCGCCTGGCTCGTCTCGCGCGCCAACACCCTGGCCGAGTGGCGCGGCTGGACCCAGTTCGCCGGCTTGCAGGTGCCGTACAGCCTGGTCAACCGCGATGCCGAGCGCGAACTGCTCCCCATGGCCGCGGACTACGGCATGGCCGTCACCGCCTGGAGCCCGCTCGGCGGCGGCATCCTGACCGGCAAATACGAGCTGTCGGAGCAGGGCCGGCTCAACGCCGCGGACATCAGCCCCGACGACCGCGCGGTGGCGCAGGCGGTCACCGCCGCGGCCGGCGAGCTCGGCGTGACCCCGGCCCAGGTCGCCCTCGCCTGGGCCCGGCAGAAGGGAGTGCTCCCGATGCTCGGCGCCCGCACCGAGGCCCAGATCCGCGACAACCTGGGCAGCCTCGACGTCACCCTGCCGCCCGAGGTGTCGCAGCAACTGGAGCAGGCGACGAACTTCAAGGTCGGCTTCCCCACCGACTTCATCGATCAGACGAGCCGGTGGGTGCTCGGCAGGGCCGCTCTCTAGCGGGCCGCGATCACCACGATCTCGATCAGGAACTCGGGCCGGACCAGGGCGGGGACCGTCAACAGGGTGCTGGCCACCAGCCGGCCCGCCATGTAGACGTCCCGCTCGGCCATGGCCTCCGCGAGACCCTCGCCGGCCGCGGACGCCACCACGTATGTCGTCAGGCTCACGATGTCATCGGCCGACATCGACGCGGCCGCGAGGAGCGTGTCGATGTTGCGCCAGATGATGCGGGCCTGCGCGCGCACGCCGGGCGGCACCGTGCCGTCGGTGTCGACGCCGACCTGGCCGGCCATGTGCAGCCAGCGGGTCGCGTTCGTCACCAGTGTGGCCTGGGCGTAGTTGGCGTTCGGCGGCGCCATTCCCGCGGGCGTGATCGCCTCGTGCATGCCTAGCTCTCCAGTCGCCGCAGCAGGTACGTATCCATGATCCACCCCTTGCGCTCACGGGCCGCCGCCCGGACCGACTCGATCTCGTCGATCACGTCGTCCAGTCGGCCGCTGATGAGGATCTCGTCGGGGGTCCCGAGGTACGCGCCCCAGTAGATGTCGATGGGCTCGGAGCGGTACCGGCGGCAGGAGAGCGACGCATCGAGCATCACGACGACGTCGTCGGCCCCGTCGGGCCACCCCGCGGCCAGCCGCCGCCCGGTCGTGATGAGCACGGCCCCGGCGACCCGGTTGAGGGTGACCCGGTGCCGCGCGGTCAGGATCTGCACGGAGCTGATGCCCGGAATGACCTCGAAGGGCACGAGGTCCTGAAGGATCCGGATCGTTCCGTCGTACAGCGCCGGGTCGCCCCAGGCCAGAATCCCGCCGACCCCGTCCGGACCCAGCTCCCGCTCGATCGCCGCCGCCAGCAGCCGCGTCCGCTCGTCGCGCCAGTCCTTCACGGCCCCGGCGTAGTCGGCCGCGGCCCGGTCGCGCGGCGGGTCGGCGATCACCACGGTCCGCGAGCCGGCCCGGGTCACATACCGCGACACCAGCGCCTGCCGCGCCGCCGTGAGCTCCGTGGCCGCCGAGTCCTTGTCCAGCACGAAGAACACGTCGACAGCGTTCATAGCGTTGATCGCCTGCACGGTCACGTGCTCCGGATCCCCGGCCCCCACTCCGATGATCAACACTTTGCGCATGCGGCCCATCGTAGAGGTCACGCCGGATAGGCCCGGGTCTCGGCCGCCTTCACCGCCGCCCACACCTCCCGCCCCGGCGTCAGCTCCAGGTGCGCGGCCGCCGCGGGCGTGACGTCGGCCGCCGCCGGCAGCACCCCGGCGAGCTGGATCCGCAGGTTGTCCCCGTGCCGCTGCAGGCCCGCGATAGTCGCCGGCCAGGTGTTGCGCGGGCTCCCGTCGGGCCGGGTGGCGTGCAGCGCGACGGCCGACGGCGCGAACGCCACGAACGCGTCGCCGTCCAGCGCATCGGCCGCGGTCAGCACCATCCCGCCGACGTCGACCGAATACCCGCACGCCCGCCCGCGGTACAGGTTCAGCCCCACCAGCCGCGCCACATACTCGGTCCGCGGCCGCGCCGTGATCTCCGCCGCGTCACCGTCCTGCACAACGGCCCCGCCCTCTAGGATCACGAGCCGGTCGGCCAGCACCAGCGCGTCGAGCGGATCGTGGGTCACGAGCAGCGTCGCCCCGGGATGATCCGCCAGATGCCGCTGCAGCTCGGCGCGCGTGTCGGCCCGGGTGCCGGCGTCGAGCGCCGCGAGCGGTTCATCGAGCAGGAGCAGCATCGGTTGTACTGCCAGAGCCCGCGCCAACGCCACACGCTGCGCCTGCCCGCCCGAGAGCTGCCGCGGCCTGCGCTTGGCGAAGTCCGCCAGCCCCACCCGCTCCAGCCAGGCCGTCGCCTCGGCCCGCGCGGTCCGGCGGTCCCGCCCGTGCCGCCGCGGCCCGAACGCCACATTGTCGAGCGCGCTCAGGTGCGGAAACAGCAGGTACTCCTGAAACACCACGCCGATGGGCCGCTTCTCCGGCGCCACCCACACCCGCCGCGAGGGCCGGTCGAGGTCCCGGCCGTCCACCGCGATGTGCCCGTCCGTCAGCGAGGTGAGCCCGGCCAGCGCCCGCAGCGCCGTGGTCTTCCCCGCCCCGTTGGGCCCGAGCAGCGCCACGACCTCCCCGGCCGCAATCCGCAGCTCGGCGTCCAGCCGGAAGGAGCCGCGGTCGACGACGACCCGCGCGTCGAGGAAGCGGTCGGAGCTCATGCGGTGATCCAGCGGTCGCGGAGGGAGGCCAGGATCGCCACGGAGACCACGAGCAGGATCAGGCTGAGCACGATGGCCGCCTGCAGGTCGGTCTCCAGCGCGAGGTACACCTCGAGCGGCATCGTGCGCGTCCGGCCCGGAAAGCTCCCGGCGAACGTGATCGTCGCCCCGAACTCGCCGAGCGCCCGCGCCCAGCACAGCACGCCCCCGGCCGCGATGCCGGGCGCCACCAGCGGGAGCGTCACGTGCGTGAACGTGGTCCAGCGCCCCGCACCCAGTGTCGCCGCGGCCTCCTCGTAGCGGGCGTCGGCTCCCCGCAGCGCCCCCTCGACGGCGATGATCAGGAACGGCATGGCGACGAACGCCTCGGCCAGCACCACGGCGCTCGTCGTGAACGGCAGCGTGATCCCGAACGCGCTGTCGAGCCACGCCCCGACGATCCCCCGCCGCCCGAACACCAGCAGCAGCGCCACGCCGCCCACGACCGGCGGCAGCACCAGCGGCACCGTCACCAGCGCCCGCACCACCCGCCGGCCCGGGAACTCCACCCGGGCCAGCAGCCAGGCCAGCGGTACCCCCAGCAGCAGGCAGATAAGCGTCGCCGCCGTCGCGCTCTGCAGCGACAGTCGCAGCGCCGTCAGCACCCCCGGCTGCATGATCCGCTCCGGCAGGGTGCTCCAGGGCGCCCGGATCAAAAGCCCGGCCAGGGGCAGCACCAGGAAGATCAGACCGAGCCCGGCGGGGACCAGCAAAGCCACCGGAACCCGCCGAGCCTGATCACGTCGCTTTCGCACGCCCGTCGCCGGCTACGGCGCCTGGAAGCCGATGTCGGTGAGGACCGACCTGCCCTTGTCCGACAGCACGTACGCGACGAACGCCTTCGCACCCGCGGCGTTCGGCGCGTGCTTCAGCACGACGATCGGGTAGGTGTTGATCGCGCCGGCCGACTCCGGAAACTCCACGTCGTCGACGTCACGGGCGGCGGAGCGGGCGTCGGTGCGATACACCAGCGCCGCGTCGACCTCGCCGAGCGTCAGCTTCGACAGGGCCGCCTTCACGTCCTGCTCCAGGGTCACCGGGGTCAGCTTCACGTTGGCCGTGCTCAGCGCCGTCTTCGCGGCCGCGCCGCACGGCACCTGCTCCGCGCACAGCGCCACCTTGATGCCGGGCCGGGCGAGGTCGGCCAGGCTCTTGATGCCCTTCGGGTTGCCCGGCGACACGGCGATCACCAGCTGATTCTTCCCGAACGTGGCCGGCTCACCGGACGCGCCCCCGGCGTCGGTGACGGTCTTCATGTTGGCCGGGGCGGCCGACGCGAACACGTCAGCTGGCGCACCCTGGTTGATCTGGGTGGCCAGCGCCGAGCTGCCGGCGTAGTTGAACGTGACCTTGCTGCCCGGGTTGGCCGCCTCGAACGCCGAGCCGATCTTGTTGAACGCCTCGGTAAGCGACGCGGCGGCGAACACGTTGATCGTGCCGGTGACGCCGGCGCCCGCCCCGGACGACGCGACGCCCGGCGGGTTGGCGCCGTTCGAGCTGGTGTCGTCGCTGCAGCCGCCCAGCCCGGCCAGCCCGAGCGCGGCAACCACGAGTCCGGTCAGGACGGTGCGCCTCATGTGTGACTCCTCCCCTTGTCAACCCGCTCGACCACGACAGTTGTCGACTTGATCACGGCGACGGCCAGCGACCCGACCTGCAGGTCGAGCTCGTCGGCCGCCTCCCGGCTCATGAGGGACACGATCCGGAACGGCCCGGCCTGGATGTCGACCTTCGCCATGACGGTGTCCTTGACCACGGCGGTGACGATCCCCCGCATCCGGTTGCGCGCCGACGACCCGTCCGCCCCGGCGTCCGCCTCGGCCGCCTGCGACCGCGCGAACACGGCCAGGTCGACGCCGTCGATCACGCGATGCCCGTGCTCGTCCCGCCCCGCCCCGAGCCGGCCCCCGTCGACCCACCGCCGGAGCGTGTCGCTGCTGACGCCGAGCAGCTCGGCCGCCTCGCCGATCCGAAACGTGGTCATGGCGGAGAGCCTACTCTTGCATTTGCGGCGCGTATCGGGCTAATGCGCTGGCATCTGCGACATTCAGAAGCCGTCAGGCCGGACGCGGCCGACGGCGGTGAAAACACCACAACGGACCGGCAGAAGACCTAAACCGGCGACAACAGCCCGCGCTCCGACAGGAAGTCGCGAACCTTCCGCTCCTCCGGCTCCGGCAGCAGCGTGAACGGCAGCACCAGCACGCCGTTGCCGCCGACGACGATGACCCAGAACTCGCCGTTGTCCTCGACCCGCTCGACAGTCGACCACTCGTAACCGTTGCGCAGGCTTCGGGTGAAGACCCGGACGGCGGAGTCCGTGATCTCGTAGGTGGCCGTTTCCGCGAACACGCCGGTCCGGGCCTTGGCCGCGGCGCGGGTCAGCACCCAGGGGCCGACCAGGATGATCACGCCGGGGGTCAGCAGGACGCCGGCGCCAATGGGGAGGCCCAGGATGAGGGCGCTGAGGCCGGCCACCGACAGGCCACCGCCGATCAGGTTCCACGAACGCAGGCTGCCGCGCATGCGAGCCCGGAGCGACCGGCGGGTCCGGTCGCGGTCGGGCTGGACCGTCAGCGTGATGAGCATCAGTCCCCGTTCATCGATTGCTGCCGTAGGGTACGCCATACACACGGCGGCCCGGGACGGGCCCCTGCGACAAATCGGACAAGCGGACGCGACAAATCCGTGATCTGAAAAAACCATGCTGAAGCCATGAACCTCCGCAGTGACCAGCGCGCCGATGCTTGGGAGCGGCGCACCGCGGGGCCGTTGACGGCGCTCGCGGTGGTGTTTCTCGTGGCCTACGCGGTGCCGATCCTGCGGCCCGGGCTCGACCGGCGCTGGCACGACGCCTGCGAGATGGCGACGATCGCCATCTGGGCACTGTTCGTCGGCGACTACGCGGTGCGGTTCCTGCTGCACGTGCGGCGCTGGCCGTTCGTCCGCGGGCACCTGTTCGACCTCGCGGTGCTCCTGCTGCCGGCCATGCGGCCGCTGCGCGTGCTGCGGCTGTTCACCGCGGTCCTGGTGCTGACCCGGCGCACGGAGGTGTGGGCCCGCGGGCGGCTGGCGCTGTACGTCGGGGCCACGAGCATCCTGCTGATCTTCGTGGCCGCGCTGGCCGTGCTCGACGCCGAGCGGGGCAGCCCGGACGCGAACATCACCAGCTACAGCGAGGCGCTGTGGTGGGCCTGCGTGACGATCACCACGGTCGGGTACGGCGACCACTTCCCCGTCACCACCGACGGCCGGCTCGTCGCGATCGGCCTCATGATGGGCGGGATCGGGCTCATCGGCTTCGTGACCGGCTCCCTGGCCACGTGGATCGTGGACCGGATCTCCGTCAAGGACGACAACCAGCAGGACGCCACAAAGAGCGACATCGCATTGGTACTCGCCGAAGTCCAAGCCCTGCGCGCGGAGGTGGCCGAGCTGAAGGCTCAGATCCCGTCCGCCGCGGAGCCGACGGTCCAGTAGACCCGGTTGTAGTCCACCAGCTCCAGGCGCGACCCGTTGTCCGAATACGTGGTGATGCCGCAGTTGGCCGGAGTCTGCCCGGGCGGCCACTTCTGGGCCTGCGCGTAGGTCCAGCCCTCCAGCAGGAACCGGAAGCAGCGCAGCGTCCCGCCGTGCGTCACGATCAAGATCTTCTGGCCGGCGTGGTCGCGGGCGAGCGTGTTGAGGAACGTGTGCACGCGGCCGGTGACGTCGGCCAGGCTCTCGCCGCCGGGCGGGCGGGCCATGAAGCCGCCGAACGTCTGCCAGTATTCGTTCAGCCACGGAAACGCGGCCTCGGCCTCGGCCGTCGTCATGTCGTAGGCGAAGCCGGGGTCCCGCTCGCGGATGAACAGGTCGGCCTTGACGTGCATCCCGGCCCGCTCCGCGGTGGTGTAGGCGGCCAGGATGCCCTCGGCGGTCTGCTCGGTGCGGGCGTATCCGCTGGTGAACACGTGATCGAAGGCGCCGAACCGCTCGCGGATCGCGTGCCCGGTCTGCTCGGCCTGCTTGTGCCCGTCGGCGGTCAGGTCGATGAGGTGGTCGGGGACGCCGCGGACGACCTGGCGGGCGGCGGCGTCGGCGAAGTACACGCTGCCCTTCTTGGCCTGGTTGCGGGCCGACTCGGCGTGCCGGACGAGGACGAGCAGGGCGGGGCGGGAGGTGTCCACCTACGACTCGTACTGTTCCTGCGGCACCGGGATCAACGTGACCTCGGACACCTCGATGAACGGGATCGCCTCGCCGTTCACGTCGTCCTGGATCTCCCGGCCGCTGTACTTGCCGATGACCCGCACCCATTGCTGGTCGGCCAGCCCGTCGGGCAGTTCGCCGTCGAGCGCGACCTTCACCGGCCGGGCGTCGGCCGCGCAGCAGCTGACCATCATGCGGGCCAGCAGCCACTGGTCCTGCGGACCCTTCATCGCGAAGCCGGTGAGCTGCAGGCGCCGCTCCCCCAGCGACACGCCCTTGTCGAACACGGCCCGGGACGCGTAGTCGAGCATCGTGATGGCGAGCGGGTCGCCGGCGGGCAGCGGCGCGTACTCCGACTGGGCGGTGACCGCCGACCCGGAGCGCCCGGCCGCGTAGGAGCCGAGTGCGGGCGGCGCGAAGAGCAGCAGCCCCAGCACTGGCGCGAGCAGCAGCCAGGCGACCTTGGGCCCGCTGTGCGCGTGCCCGTGCCCGTCGTCGGCCTCGCGGACCCCGCGCAGCTCGTACCAGAGCGTGAACGCCCCGGCCAGCACCAGCAGCGCACCCGCGGTGACCAGGTACGGCTGCAGCGACGCCTTCACGTAGTTGAGGTACTGCCCGGTCAGCGAGACCCGCAGCACCGCCCCGCCGATCAGCAGGAGCACGACGGCCTGAGCCTGCTTGTTCACGGTGCAACCCCCACAGCGGAAACCCTCACAGCAGCACCGGCCCCAGCAGCGCGGAGACGAGGACCGCCATCACGAACGTGGCCGGGGCGAAGCGCAGCGCGAACCGGCGGCCGAAGATGCCGGCCTGCATCGCGAACAGCTTCAGGTCGATCATCGGCCCGACCACCAGGAACGCCAGCCGGGCGGTGAGCGAGAACTGGGTGAGCGACGCGGCCACGAACGCATCGGCCTCGGAGCAGATCGACAGCAGTACCGCCAGCAGCCCAAGCGTCACGATGGCGAGCACGGGGTTGGAGGCGACGTGCTCCAGCCAGGACTTGGGGACGACGACGCCGATGACCGCGGCCGAGGCCGCGCCGATGACCAGGAACCCGCCGGCGTGCAGGACGTCGTGGCGGACCGACGCCCAGAACGCCTGCCACTTCGCCATGCCGTCCAGGTGGGCCCGCGACGGCATCCGCAGCCAGCTGCCCTTCCCGAACGCCTGCCACAGCCACCCCATCAGGCTGGCCACGACGAGGCTCGTCACGGCCCGGCCCACGACCATCTGCGGCTGGCCCGGGAAGGCCACGGCGGTGGAGACGAGCACGACCGGGTTGACGGCCGGCGAGGAGAGCAGGAACGCGAAGGCGGCGGCCGGCGTCACCCCGCGCCGCACGAGCGCTCCGGCGACAGGCACCGACGCGCACTCGCAGCCGGGCAGCACGACCCCGGCGATCGATGCTGTGGGTACCGCGAGCGCCGGATGCTTGGGCAGCGCCTTCGCGAAGAACGACGGCGGGACGAACACGGCGATGATCGCCGAGAGCACGACCCCGAAGACCAGGAACGGGATCGCCTGGGTGAGCACCGAGACGAACACCGTCAGCCAGGTCTGCAGCGCCGGGGTGGCCAGCGAGCGGGTGATCGGCCCGCGCAGCAGCACGACGAGCACCAGCAGCACCGCGAGCACCTCGACGGACCCGGGCCGCCAGCGGCGGGCGGGTGCGTCCGGCGCCGGACCCGGCGCGCTGTGCTCCTCCTCGGTCACCGTCACGCGATGGAGGCTACCCCTTCAGTTGGTACCGTCGGCATGAAGCGTGAGCGAACACTTCGGAGAGTGAGCGATGTCTGACGCCCGTTCCCTGGTAGCCGTCTTCGACTCGCCGGTCGCCGGCCACCTGCTGGAGTTCGCCGCCACGCTGGGTTATCGGACGGCCCTGGCCGACCCGGGCCTGGACGGCGTCGACATCGACGCGGGCACCGACATCGTCGTGTGCGACCACGACCGCCCCGAGCTGGGCCCGGTCCTGCGCGACGCGCTCGCCTCCCCGGCCCGCTGGATCGGCGTGATGGGCACTCCCCGGCACGAGGGCCCGCACGTGGAGGCGCTGCAGCGCCTGGGCGTGAGCGCGGCGGACATCGCCCGGGTGCACCGCCCGGTCGGGCTCAACATCGGCTCGCGGACGCCGCCCGAGATCGCCCTGGCCACACTGGCCGGGCTGGTCGCCGACCGCAACGGCCGGCCGGGCGGGTTCGCCTTCCAGCCACCCGGCCCTGACCCAGCCACCCGGCCCTAGCTCAGCGGGTCGGCCCTAGCCCAGCCGGTCGGCCTCAGCCCAGCCGGTCGGCCTCAGCCCAGCCGGTCGGCCTCAGCTCGGCGGGTCGGCCCTAGCCCAGCGGGTCGCGGCCCAGCCGGTCGGCCTCAGCTCGGCGGGTCGGCCCTAGCCCAGCGGGTCGCGGCCCAGCCGGTCGGCCTCAGCTCGGCGGGTCGGCCCTAGCCCAGCGGGTCGCGGCCCAGCCGGTCGGCCTCAGCTCGGCGGGTCGGCCCTGGCCCAGCGGGTCGCGGCCCAGCCGGTCGCGGCGGAGGGTGAGGTAGGCCCGCTCCCCGGGATTGCCGGCGAGCGCGATGGCCCGGTCGTACGCGGTGCGCGCCGCATCGTCGCGGCCGAGCCGGTGCAGCAGCTGCGCCCGGACGGCGTGCAGTGCGTGGTAGCCGTCGAGGACCTCGGCGACCCGGTCGGCCTCGGCCAGGCCCGGCCCGGGGCCGTCGGCCTCGGCGATCGCGACGGCCCGGTTGAGCCGGACGATCGGTGAGGGGTCGAGCAGCACCAGGCGGTCGTAGAGGGCGGCGATCGCCGGCCAGGCGGTGTCGCGGGCCGACGCGGCCTCCGTGTGGACCGCGTTGATCGCGGCCTGCAGCTGGTAGCGCCCCGCCGGACCGGCGCCGGCCGCGACCGCCGCGATCCGCTCCCGGACCAGGGCGTGCCCCTCGGCGATGAGCGTGCGGTCCCACGCGCCGCGGTCCTGCTCGTCAAGTGTCACGAGCGCGCCCGTGCGGGACACGCGGGCCGGCCGCCGGGCGTCGGTCAGCAGCATCAGGGCCAGCAGGCCGGCCACCTCGCCGTCGTCCGGCAGGAGGGTCCGCAGCAGCCGGCCCAGGTGGATGGCCCGGTCGGTGAGGTCGGCGCGGACCGGGTCGTCCCCGGCGCCGGCGAGGTAGCCCTCGTTGAAGACGAGGTAGACGACCGCCAGCACGCCGCCGAGCCGCTGCTGGATGTCGCCGGCCGACGGCACGCGGAACGGGATGCGGGCCGCCTTGATCTTCGCCTTGGCCCGGGTGATCCGCCGCGCCATCGTGGTCTCCGGCACCAGGAACGCGCGGGCGATCTCGGCGACGGTGAGGCCGCCGAGCAGGCGCAGCGTCAGCGCCACCCGGGCCTCCATCGCCAGGGCGGGGTGGCAGCAGGTGAAGATCAGCCGGAGCCGGTCGTCGTCGATCGGGCCGGTCGGCTCGTGGGCGTCGTCGTGGAGCATGATCCGGGCCGCCTGGTGCTTGGCGTCGCGCTGTGACTCGCGACGGAGCCAATCGATCGCCTTGCGGGTCGCGGTGGTGGTGAGCCAGCCGCCGGGGTTGGGCGGCACGCCCTCGCGGGGCCACCGCGCGGCCGCCGCCGCGAACGCCTCGGCCGCCGCGTCCTCGGCGACGTCGAGGTCGCCGAAGCGGCGGGCGAGGTCGGCGACGACCCGCGCCCACTCCTCGCGGTGGGCGCGGACGATCGCGCGCTCGGGCGTCGGCTCCAGGCTCATCCCCGCCCGGGTACGTCCGTCCGGGCCCGCCCGGGCCCGCGGAAGCGGTGCACCTCCTGCGGCCAGTCGAGCGCTTCCACGAGCCGGCCGGCCCAGTAGCGGGCGGTCTCGTCGTCGGGCACGTCCACGACCGCGAAGCCGCCGAGATGCTCCTTGGTCTCGGCGTACGGCCCGTCGGTGAACACGGCCTCGCCGTCGACCAGCTCGGCGCTGAACAGGGCCGTGGACCGGTCGAGCGCGCCGTTGGAGAAGATCAGCACGCCCTGGGCCAGCATCTCGTCGACCACGGGCCGGACGGCCGCGGCCTTGGCCTGCAGCTGCTCCGCCGTGTGCTCGGGCACCCACTCATCGTTGAAGGTGATCAGATACTCGGTCATCGTCGTCCTCCTGCCCCGGGCAGCCCGTGCGGCCGCATCACTTCTTCCACGAACGAGCCCGGCCGGATACGACAGCGCGCTCAGATCTTCGTCGCGTTCTCGCGGGCGTGGGTGCGGTACAACTCGGCGATCCGGCGGGTCACGGGCCCGACCTTGCCGTCGCCGATCGGCCGGCCGTCGATCGTCACCACACCGGCGATCTCGCCCATGGTGCCGGTGCAGAAGACCTCATCGGCCGTGTACATCTCCACCTGCGCAATGTCGCGGACGTGGACCGGCACCGGCGAGATGCGCAGCACGGTGTCGCGGGTGATGCCCTCCGGGCAGGCGACCGCGCGCGGGGTCAGCAGCTCACCGCCGGTGACCGCGAACAGGTGGGTGGCGTTGGTCTCGGCCACGAAGCCGCGCGCGTCGAGCATCATGGCGTCGTCGGCGCCGGCCACGTTCGCCTCGATCTTGGCCAGGATCGAGTTGAGCAGATTGTTGTGGTGGATCCGGGGGTCCAGGACGTCCGGAGACGGGCGGCGGACGCTGCTGGTGACCAGGGTGAGGCCGCTGGTGTCGTAGACCGGTGCCTTGAACTCGGCCAGGACGATCAACGTACAACCGCTGCGGTTCAGTCTTGGGTCCATGCCGCTGGTGACCTTGACGCCGCGGGTCAGTGTCAGGCGGACGTGTGCGCCGTCGCGCATGCCGTTGGCCGCGAGGGTGGCCCGGAGCGCGGCGATGATGTCGGCGTCGGCCGGAATGCCCTCGAAGGCCAGGGACAGGGCGGAGCGGCGCAGGCGGTCAAGGTGCTCCTGCAGGCCGTAGATGCCGCCGTCGTACAGTCGCAGGCCCTCCCATACCGCGTCACCGCCCTGGACGACCGAGTCGAACGGGGACAGGCCCGGCTCGTCGCGGTGGCGCAGGGCGCCGTTGACCCAGTACCGCAGGTCGGCGTTGCGCTCGTCGTACTGCTGCAGCATGTCAGTCCTCTTTCGCCGTGTCGCCGAGGGCGATGAGCAGCTCGCGCAGCCGGTCCGCGGCCGCGGTCACGAGCGCGGGGTCGGCGGCGGAGAACAGCCGGGCCTGGGCGCCGGTGACGGCCCGCACGACCTTCTCGGCGGTGGCCAGCCCGGGGGCCGAGAGCCGGACCCAGGCGACCCGCGCGTCGGCGGGGTCGGCCGCGCGCTCGATGAGCCCGTCCTGCTGGAGGCGGCGCAGCACGTTGCTGATCCCGCCCGAGGTCAGCAGCAGGCCGGCGGCCAGCTCCGAGGGCTTCAGCGCGTAGGGCGGCCCGGCCCGGCGCAGCGCCGAGAGCACGTCGAACTCGGCCGGCGACAGGCCCAGGGCGGCTGTCTCGTTGCGCACCGCCTCCTGGAGCCGCCCGGCCAGCCGGTGCACGCGCTTGCCCAGCTCCATGGACGGACCCACGATGTCGGGGAGCTGCACCCGCCACTCCCCGACGATCGCGTCGATCTGATCCCGGGCCATACCGCAAAGACTAGTGGTCGCTGCAGCAGGGCCGGTTGTTCGGTGGCTCGAACGGCACCAGCACCCCGCCCCGGCCGAACTGGGTGACGAGGGTCAGGACGCCGTCGCGCCAGATCGGGCGCACGTGGTCGCGGGTGTCGACGAGCATCTCCGGGACGGCCGTCAGGCCGCCCAGGATGACGACCCGCTCGATCGCCGAGGAGTCCAGGATGGCCGCGACCGCGATCGTGCCCTTCAGCGCCTCCGAGCCCGCGAACAGCACCTGGCGGGCGCCCTCCGGGGGCGGCTGCGCGTCGGTGCCGACGCTCACCTGGCCGCCGGCGAAGTACGTGAATGCGGGGCGGCCTTCCATCAGGATGTGATGGTCGGCCGCCTGCACGTCGGGGAACGCCATTACCGGGGCAGGACCCAGATCGGGTTCGCGTAGAACCAGAGGTCCTTCCACGGGTCGGCGTCGCCGAGCACGTCGATCGCCGGGCCCACCGGGTCGATCGCCGCGCCGAGGTAGCCGGGAGCGCTGCGGTTGCCGTCGGTGCCGCGCAGGCGGACGTAGAACGGCTCGTCGGCGACGCCGAGGTCGTAGGTGAACGCCACGGTGCCAGTCGACTTGTTGACCTCGAACGACTTGACGACCCTGGTGTCCGGGGCCTTGAACGTGTCCCGGTCGGACACGGCGCCCTTGACGGCACCGCGGATGACGTCGATGCGGGCCAGGGTCGGCACGAAGTTCGCCCAGTTCGCCTTGCCGGCCAGGTTGACCTTGATGACCAGCTCGGCCCGCTGGCCGCGGCGCAGCGGCAGCGAGCCGCCGAGCGTGACGCCGACCGGCGAGCCCTTGACGCGCACCTGCACGTCGAGGCCGCTGATCAGCCCGCCGTGGTCGACCCAGACGCGCCCGGCGCGCAGCCCGGCCATGACCGCGGCGTAGCTGAAGTTGCTCGCGCCGACGTGGGTGCGGCTGTAGTAGCCGGGCCAGAAGTCACCGGTGGTGAGGTTCGTCGGCTGGCCGTACACCGGGTCGAAGTGGTAGCCGTTGGTGGCGAAGTCCGTGTTGTCCGGGCGCTTCGCCGTCTCCTCGTAGACGACGTGCGAGTCGGAGTTCGCGGAGATCCACCACGGCCGGCCCTCGGCCAGCAGGCTGTCCCAGAGGCCGCCGACGGTGGCGGTCATCCAGTCGAAGCCGCCCCAGGTGCGGTAGCTCTCCAGCGGGTAGCCGGGGAACGAGTTCGCGTTGGGGGCGTTCTCGTAGAAGCCGCGGCCGGCGCCGGCGCCGTTCGGCTTGGCGATGCCGGCGGCCTGGTGGCCCGGCGCGCCCTCGAACCCGATCGCGATCTGCGGGTCGGCGTCGCGCCAGCCGCGGATCTCGTGCGGGGAGTCGATGCCGTTGCGGGCCGGGTGGTTGGCCAGGAACAGCGCGTCCTGGACCCGCCGCTTGGCGACCTGGTCGCCGAGGAACTTGATGCCGGCGATGGCCAGCGCCTCGGTCACGTTGGCCGGGTTCACCGCGCCCTGGACCGAGCCGTCGAACGTACCCTCGAACTCCTTGAGCACGGCGAGCTCGTTGGCGCCGGGGTGCACGAACACCGTGCCGTGCTCGGCCGCCGGGATGTTCCACTCCAGGCCCTGGAAGACGAGCATGTCCTTGTAGTCGTCGCGGGCCTCCCGGATCAGCGGGTTGACCTTGTCGACGCCGATCTTCGAGTGCTGGACGGTGCCGTGGTCGGTGATGACCATCCAGTCCAGGCCATACGCGGAGGCGTGCCTCACGTGGTCGTCGACCCGGTACATGCCGTCGCTGGAGAACTGCGTGTGGATGTGGTGGTCGCCCGCCAGCCACTTGTAGTTGTTGAACGCCGGGCGGTTGTGCCCGTGCCGGTCCCAGCCGTCGAAGTCGTGGCTGTGGTCGTCGTCGTGCGCGTGCGCGACACCCGCGTTGGCGAGCGCACCGCCGGCGGCGGCCGCCGCACCCAGCAGGCCCGCGCGGCGCAGGAACCCGCGGCGCGAGACGTCACCCGGGGAGAGCTCGCTGTCCGGAATGGACGCGTCGAGCACCGCGGGGACGTCGCCGGCGGCCTGGGGCATGTCGTCGTGGTGATGGTGGTGGTGGCCAGGCAGGGAGCTGCCCATGATGGCTCCTCAGCGAAGTCAGTTGGTCCTCACCGCCGACCCTCGTAGCCACGGACGAACAACAGGTAGCGATATGCCTATGTCTGCGCGAACTTCAGCAAGATCACGGTCGCGGCGAGGGTGAAGCCAAGGGCCACGACCAGCGCATCCGCCCACCCGAACCGCGTCACCCGGGCAACGGTCCGGGCCCCGCCCCGGTCGAACCCGCGCGCCTCCATGGCCGTGGCGAGCCGAATCCCCCGCCGGATGGCGGCAACCAGCAGTCCGAAGAGCGACGATCCGATGCCGGCCCGGGTACCGCGCGCCCGCCGAGCCAGCCGGATCAACCGGTACTCGTCGGCCAGGAGCGGAGCCAGCCGAAACGCCGCCAGCGCCCCGATGGCGAACCGCGGCGAGACCCGCAGGTGCACGACGAGCGAATCGGCCAGGTCGGTCGGGTCGATGCTGGCGAACATCAGAAAACCGGGCAGCCCGACGGCAAGCAGCCGCAGCGCGTAACCGACGGCATTTTCCCGCACCTCGAGCCCGGCGAGGTGAGCCACGACAGGCGAGTCCCGAGCCCCGAGCAGCACCGTGAAGAGAAAGATCCCGGCCGCCGAGAGCAGGATCGGCCACCCCCGCCGCCACAGCACCCCGAGCGGCACCCCGGCGAACGGCATCACGAGGACCAGCACCCCGATCACCGTCAACGACGCCGCCGGCTCCAGCGTGGTCACGACGGCCGCAGTGACAAGCAGCGCCGCCAGCAACTTGGCCGTAGCATCCCGCCGCCCCAGCCAGCTGTTCATCGCCCGACCGCCCTTCCATTCGACGCCTGAACCGGCGGTTTTCCCTTGGATACCGATATGTCGGGCGCTTCGCGCTGCGCTCCGCTCGACATATCAGATTTATCGCCCGACGGGGCATAAGTCCGATGTGTCGCGGCACGCAGTGCCCGACATATCGTGTTTGCGCAGTTCACGCTCACCGTTGCGGTGCGAAGTGCGCTGCATTTCGTGCTTGCGCAGCCCATGCCGCCCGTTGCGGTGCGAAGCATGCGGCCTGTCGTGCTTGGGCGGTTCACGCCGCCAGTTCCGGCGCGAAGTACGCGGCCTGTCGTCCTTGCGCAGGTCACGCTGTGGTCCAGGTTCTAGACGCCTCGATCGCCGTGTCGAGCAGCTTCTCGATCGTCGTGGTGATCTCGCAATTGACGGGGCGGTGAGTCATCGACTCGCCTCCGGGCGGCAGTCGGCTTCGGGCTGGACCGGCAAGGAGTCCGCGGCTTGAGCCTCGAGCAGACCAGGAGCAGAACGCGCGGCTTGAGCCCGCAAGCAGATCCGCAGCCCGAACCTTGAACCGGAGCGCGCGGGCGGGAAGCGGCTGGCGCGGGCCGGGAAGTGGTTGGCTGCTCGGTCGGTTGGGCGGCCGGCACGGGTGGGGTAGGGGTCAGTCCGGCCGGTGGGGTGGGTGGTCATCGGGTCAGTTTCAGGCGGCGGTCGGCTATCGCCTCGACGAGTTGGGCGTCGTGGGTGACCAGGACCAGGGCGCGGCCCTCGTCGCGCAGGTCGGCCAGGAGGGTCACCAGCTCGCGCCAGGTGCGCAGGTCCTGGCCGAAGGTCGGCTCGTCCAGGATCAGGACCTGCGGGGCGGCGGCCAGGGCGGTGGCTACGCTCAGCCGGCGCTGCTCGCCGCCGGACAGGGTGAAGGGGTTGGCCCTGGCCAGGTGGTGCAGGCGCAGGCGCTCCAGGAGGGTGGCAACGGTGGCCGGCTCGGCGCCGCTCAGGGCCAGCTCGGCTTGCACGGTGTCGGTGACGAACTGGTGCTCGGGGTTCTGGAAGACCGAGCCGATGCGGGCGGCCAGGCGGGAGGCGCGCCAGCGGTGGGGTGGGCGGGCCGCGTCCCGGCCGGCCAGGGTGGGGGTGGCGGCCACGCGGCCCCGGGCCGGTTTCGTCAGGCCGCCCAGCAGGAGGGCCAGGGTGGTCTTGCCGGCGCCGTTCGGGCCCTCGACGGCCAGCGCCTGCCCTTGCAGTACCACCTCATGCACTGTCTTGTCGTTGTGGGGCAGCCAGAGCGACTCCGCGCTCAGGAGCGCCTCGCCCGGGGCCGTGACGGCGCGGCGGGAGGGCAGGGCCGCACCGGGGGTCCAGACGGCGTCGGCGTCGGCGCCCAGGGTGATCGTGCGGTCGACCAGGGGCAGGGCCTCGTCGACGCGGTGCTCGACGAGCAGCAGAGTGGCGTCGAGGTCCTGGATCACCTTGGCGATCGCGGTGCGGACGAGCTGGGCGCCGTCGGGGTCGAGGTTGGCCGTCGGCTCGTCCAGCAGGAGCAGGCCGGGGCGCAGGGCTATGACGCCGGCGATGGCCAGGCGCTGGGCCTCGCCGCCGGAGAGGGCCGCGGTGTTGCGGTCGCGGTCGTAGGGGAAGCCGACGGCGTTCAGGGCGGCGTCGACCCGGGGCCAGATCTCGTCGCGCGGGACGGCGCGGTTCTCCAGGCCGAACGCGACGTCGTCGCCGGCCCGGCTCATCACCAGCTGGGTCTGCGGGTCCTGGAAGACGATGCCCGTCTCGGCCCGGGCCTGGCGGGCGGGGCGGCCGTCGATGAGGACCTCGCCCTCCTGCTCGCCGGAGTCCTCGGCGAGCAGGCCGGCGAGCGCGGCGAGCAGTGTGGACTTGCCGGCCCCGGAGGCGCCGGCCAGCAGTACCCGCTCGCCGTGCTCGATGCGCAGGTCGAGGTGGCGGACCGCCCAGGCCTTGCGCCCGGCGTGCCGCCACCCGAACCCGCGGAATTCGACGGTGCTCAGACCGTCACCTGCGCTCGCTGTTGCTGGGGCACGGCCCCTCCGCTCCGCTTCGCTGCACCCGGACCGCGCTGGACGTCAGACGGCGACCCGTTCGCGACCGGAGGGGAAGCGGTCCAGGACGCCGGTCTTCGACAGTGCGCGCTGCAGGGCCCAGCTGCCGGCCCCGGCGACGATCGCGCCGCTGGCCACGACGAGCGCCGCGTAGGTCCACTTCTGGCCGGCGCTGAAGGTGTCGCCGTAGTACACGCTCAGGTCGAACACGGCGGCGCCCGCTCCGGACAGCGCGCCCGCGATGAGGGCGTTGCCGAGGCGGTAGTTGCGGTAGCCGGTGGCCGCGAAGCCGAACTCGCCGCCGATGCCCTGGACCAGGCCGGACACCACGACCGTGAGGCCCCAGGCCGAGCCGAACAGCGCGGAGACGATCGCGGCGACGAGCTCGGTGTACAGGCCGGCGCCGGGCTTGCGGATGACGAGCGGGCCGAGGACGGCCGGGATCAGCCACACGCCGTAGATGACCGCGCGCCACGGCAGCGCGAAGCTCTCCAGCGCGTTCCACAGGTTGTTCCAGGCGTAGAACACCGCGGCGAAGGCCACGGCGATGATGGACGCGACCACGATGTCGACGGTCCGCCAGCGGGTTTCCATTGAGCGGGTTTCCATTGGTGCATACCTCCCAGTTCGACACGAACCAGAAGGAGACGCGACACCGCACTCGATAACGTGCGATGGCTTGCGTGAGGTGACCGAGCTCCCTGCGCTGGCATTACCCAGATCAGGTTCGAGGGTCTGCGGTGCCGGACCGGCCGGCCGCCGCACTCTCAGCGCTGTGCGCTCCCCTGTCGGATGTGCAGTTGTTTCCCGACGGTAACAGTGAACGTCGCTTGCTCGTAGTCTCTGGTCATGAAAATCACGGCCCGCTCGCTCACCTTCGATGTCGTCGCCGGTGGACCCGCGGACGGCCCGCCGGTCCTGCTCCTGCACGGGTTTCCGCAGCACAGCGGCGAGTGGGCGGCCGTGACACCGCTGCTGCACGCGGCCGGGCTGCGCACCTACGCCCTCGACCAGCGGGGCACCTCCCCCGGCGCCCGGCCGCCGGAGGTCGCCGACTACCGCATCGCCGAGTGCGCGCTCGACGCCGTGGCCGTCCTCGATGCCCTGAATATCCCGTCGGTACACCTCGTCGGCCACGACTGGGGCGCGGTGTGCGCCTGGCACGTGGCGCTGCGCCACGTCGAGCGGGTCCGGACGCTGACAGCGGTTTCGGTACCCCATCCGCACGCCTCTGCCTTCGCCTTTGCCAACGACCCCGATCAGCGGGAGCGTTCGGCCTACATCAAGCTGTTCCGCCAGGCCGGGAAGGCCGAGCAGGTGCTCCTGGAGGACGGCGGGCGACGGCTGCGGGCACTGTTCGAGCCGCTCGTGGACCCCGACCCCTACGTCCGGCCGCTGCTCGAGCCCGGGGCGCTGACGCCGGCGCTCAACTGGTATCGGGCGATCAGCTCCCTCGATCTCGTGGGCCTCGGCCCGGCGACGGTGCCGACCACCTATGTCTGGAGCGACGGCGACCCGGCCATCGGCCCGACGGCGGCCCGGGCCTGCGCCGAGCACGTGGCGGCCGACTACCGGTTCGTCCCGCTGGCCGGGGTCGGGCACTGGATTGCCGACGAGGCGCCGGCCGCGCTGGCGGATGCCATCCTGGCCCGGGTCGCATCGCAGGCATAGCCTTCGCTACCCGCGGGTAATAACCTGGCTTCAGAGCGTCTCTACAAAGTTCACTTTGGGGGCAGCCATGGTTTCGACGTCGGTGCGCGCGGAGCGGGAGGCGCGCAAGGTCATCGAGGAGAACCGCGAGACCGAGTGGAAAAAGCCGAGCTTCGGCAAGGAGCTCTTCCTCGGCCGGTTCCGCCTCGATCTGATCGACCCGTTGCCCGAGCTCGACGCGGCCGCCGAGGCCCGCGGCGCCGAGTTCCGCGACAAGCTCGCCGGCTATCTGGCGGCCGAGGTCGACGGGCAGCAGATCGAGCGGGACGCCCGCATTCCCGACGAGGTTTTGCGCTCGCTGGGTGAGCTGGGCGCGTTCGGGATGAAGATCGATCAGAAGTACGGCGGCCTCGGCCTGACCAACCTCGACTACTGCCGCGCGCTCATGCTCGTGGGCTCGGTCAACCCGTCGATCGGGGCGCTCCTGTCGGCGCACCAGTCGATCGGGGTACCGCAGCCGCTCAAACTGATCGGCAGCGACGAGCAGAAGCAGCGGTTCCTGCCCCGGCTGGCCGCCGGTGAGGTCTCGGCGTTCCTGCTCACCGAGCCCGAGGTCGGCTCCTACCCGGCCGGCCTGCGTACCTCCGCCGTGCCGACCGAGGACGGCGACTACCTGCTCAACGGGGTCAAGCTGTGGGCCACCAACGGCACCCTGGCCACGCTGTTCGTGGTCATGGCGCTGGTGCCCAAGAGCGAGGGCCACCGGGGCGGCATCACCGCGTTCGTCGTCGAGGGCGACGCGGAGGGCGTGACCATCGAGCGGCGCAACTCGTTCATGGGCCTGCGCGGCCTGGAGAACAGCGTCACCCGCTTCCACAATGTCCGGGTGCCCAAGGCCAACGTGATCGGCGGCGAGGGCCAGGGGCTGCGCATCGCGCTGAGCACCCTGAACACCGGCCGGCTGTCGCTGCCCGCGATGTGCGTCGGGGCCGGCAAGTGGTGCCTCGGCGTGGCCCGCGAGTGGGCCGGCGAGCGGGTCCAGATGGGCCGGCCGATCGGCAAGTACGAGGCGGTCGCCAAGAAGATCGCGTTCATCGCCGGCTCCACCTACGGCATGGAGGCGATGCTGGAGGTCTCCTGCCGCCTCGCCGACGACAACCGCAACGACATCCGCATCGAGGCCGCGCTAGTCAAGCTGTACGCCTCCGAGCTGGCCTGGAAGGTCGCCGACGAACTCGTCCAGATCCGCGGCGGGCGCGGCTACGAGACCGCCGAGAGCCTGGCCGCCCGCGGCGAACGGGCCATCCCGGTCGAGCAGATCCTGCGGGACCTGCGCATCAACCGGATCTTCGAGGGCTCGACCGAGATCATGCACCTGGCCATCGCCCGCGAGGCCGTCGACGCCCACCTCTCCGTCGCCGGCGACATCATCGACCCCGACGCCGGCCTGAGCCGCAAGGCGAAGGCGGCGGGCAAGGCCGGCGGCTTCTACGCCAAGTGGCTGCCCACGCTGGTGGCCGGCAAGGGGCAGCTCCCGGGCAGCTTCACGCAGTTCGGTCCGCTCGCCGTCCACCTGCGCTATGTCGAGCGGGCCTCGCGCCGGCTGGCCCGTGAGACCTTCTACGCCATGGCCCGCTGGCAGGGCAAGCTGGAGCAGAAGCAGGGCTTCCTGGGCCGGATCGTGGACATCGGCGCGGAGCTGTTCGCCATGTCGGCGGCCTGCGTCAAGGCCCGCACCGAGCTGGCCGAGCGCCCCGAGGGCGTGGAGCTGGCCGACCTCTTCTGCCGCCAGGCCACGCTGCGCGCGGAGCAGCTCTTCCACGACCTGTGGACGAACGCCGACTCGGTGGAGGTAGCTGCGGCCAAGCGGGTGCTGGCCGGGCGCTACCTGTCGCTGGAGGAGGGCGTCATCCCTGCGCCGGCCGACGGGCCGTCCACCGCGACCTGGGAGCCCGGCCCGTCTACGGAGCAGGACGTGCGCCGCCGCTTCTGAGCATCTGCCCGGCCATCGCGAGCGAGCGCTCCACGGTGGCGAATCCGCGCGGCAGCATCACGCGCTCGTACGCCGCGACCGCCTCCAGCGGCGGTCGCGGCGTCAGCACCGCCCGGGCCAGCGTCGCCGCGTCCTGCAGCGCCGTGTTGGCCCCGACCCCGCCGGTGGGCGGCATGGTGTGGATGGCGTCGCCGAGCAGTGTCACCGGCCCGGACGGCCACGGCTCGACCCGCTCGCCGGCGCGCAGCACGATCGGGAAGAAGTCGCGGCCGCTCAGCGCCCGGATCGCCGGGTGCCAGCCGGTCGTGACCGCCGCGACGAGCGCCCGCAGCTCCTCCGGCGCCATCGCGAAGAGCCGCGCGTCCGGCACGCCGAGGCGCTCGGGCGTCGCGACGAGCGTGACCATCAGGTAGTCCGCCCGCCCCGCGGCCCGGGTGCGGAAGCGGACCGTCGCGAAGCCCATGCCGACGCCCGTCTCGTCGGCGACCCAGCAGAAGCCGCGGTCGAAGTCGGCCGGGATCTCGACGGACCCGTCGATCGGCATCCGCCCGTAGAGGCAGCGCAGCCCGATGTCGCGCACGACGGCGTGGGGCAGCAGCCGCCCGCGCACGGCCGAGGCCACCCCGTCCGCGCCGACGAGGAGGTCGCCCTCGTCGAAGCCGATGCTGACCCGGCCCGCCGCGGTGACGGTGTAGCCGGTCACCGGGCGGCCGAAGCGCACCACGTCCTCCAGGCCGCTCAGCAGGCTCTGGCGCAGTGTCTCCCGGTCCACGTGTGTGATCTCGTCGGCGGGGATGCCGGGAAACTCCTGGACCATCACGCGTTCGAGCCGGTGGGTGTACCCGGCCACCAGGTCGCCGTTGACGCTGCTCGTGGCGCGGACGAGCGCGAGGACCTCCGGCGGCAGGCAGTCGGCCAGCGCCGCGTTGCCGTCGCGGTCGATGTGGATGCGGTAGCCCTGGCTGCGCGTCCGCGCCGAGGCGTCCCGCTCGTAGACGGCGACGTCGACGCCACCCTGCCGTAGTGCCTGGGCCAGCGCCAGGCCGCCGATGCCCGCTCCTGCGATCAGTACCCGTGTCATGCCGACCAGCGTCAACCATTCGGATACTCTTGTCAATCAAACGCATAATTAGCAGACTCAAGCGTCCGTATACTCGGTCCGTGCCAACCAAGCCGCGCCGGTCGCCGGCGCCGGAAGAGCGCCGCCGGGACGCCGAGCGCACCCGGCAGAAGATCCTCGAGGCGGCGGCCGTCGAGTTCGGCGCGCACGGCTACGCCGGGGCCCGGGTGCGGGCCATCGCCGAGCGGGCCGGCGTCAACCAGCAGCTGCTGTCGTACTACTTCGACGGCAAGGAGGGCCTGTACCAGGCCATGGCCCAGCGCTGGCAGGAGCGGCAGCAAGAGATCGCGCCGCCCGGGACCTCACTGCCGGAGCAGCTGCGGCGGTACGCGCTGGAGGTGCTGCGCGACCCGGACGGCGTGCGGGTGTTCGCGTGGAGCGGGCTGCAGTACACCGGCCCCGACGACGACCCGGACCGCGAGTCGCGGGCCCGGCTGCTCGGCGACAGCGTCGAGCAGCTGCGCGCCGGGCTGATCGCCGGGGCGGACCCGGCCTGCGTGCTTGTCATGCTGATGGCGGCGGCCATGGCGCCCACGACGCTGCCGCACGTGATCGAGAGCGTGTGCGGGGTCGATCCCCGCTCCCCCGAGTTCGTCACGCACTATGCCGACCAGGTCGCGGGCGTGGCCGCGATGCTGCTAGCGAAGTCCTAGCGAGCGCAGCTCCAGCCGGGCCAGCGCCTCCACCGCCTCGGGGTCGCCGCGCCGCCACAGTGAGGCGATCTCCGGGTCGACCTTGACCAGGCGCTTGAGCGGCTGCGTGGCCAGGGCGCGCAGGGCCAGCAGGTCACGGCCCGCGCTGACGTTGCGCAGGCGGGCGGCGTTGCCGGCCCGGCGGACCCAGCGGACCCGCAGCGCCAGCCAGATCCCCACCAGGAACAGGATCGGCAGGACGGCGACCACCAGGGACAGGACCCAGGCCAGGTCGTTGACGATGTCCTGCTGCTCGCGGCCGGCGTTGGCCAGGGACGACGCGGCGTTGGCGGCGTTCTTGAACGGGGCCGCCACCGAGTCCGGCACCCCCGGGATGCCGTTGATCTTGTCGCCGGCGGCGTTGAGGTTCGAGGCGAGCCCGTCGCCGGCGCCCTCGAGTTTCTGACCGGGGACGGCCAGCTTCTGGATGAGGTCGAACAGGGCCATCCCGATGCGGACCCAGGCGTACACCCACACGACCACGAACACGTCGGTGAGCAGTTGCCGGATGGCGGCGGGGGCGCGGTCGGCATAGAGCTTCATGGCTCCAAGCGTGAGCCATGGACCCGTCTACTGCAGCGCTGAATAGATGGTGTCGCTCGCCTGCTCCACGGTGGCGGAGTCGGGGCGCTCGATCACCGGCGCCTTGCCGAAGTCGGCGAACTTCGCCGTCGACGTGGTGGCGGGCGCGGTGCCGACGGGCGGCGTGCGGACGATCAGCTCGGTCACGTACCCCTGCGGATCCACCTTGGCTTCGAACGGCACGCTCTTGAGCGCCTCGCTCGCGGTGGCGTCGGGGATCAGCGGGTCCTTGGTGCGGTCGAGCGTGCCGGTGTACGACCCCGCGCCGGACCGGGTCACGGTGACGATCTCGTCGGGCAGGCTGGCCAGGCCGGTCGGGTTGCCGGTCCGGTCCAGGCCCAGGGTGGTCAGGGACTTCACCCTCGCCATGTCGACGTGGGCCCAGCGGTCGCCGGTCAGGCCGGTCACCTTGAGGTACAGGTCCGGGCTGATCAGGATCGCCGTGATGTCGATCTTCCGCTCGGTGGTGAGCAGCTCGGAGTCGTAGCCGGTCGCCTTGCGGGCCGGGTCGATCGCGCCCTGGCCCGTCTGCGTGCCGACCTCGCCGGCGTCCGCGACGAGCGTGAACGTCATCGAGACGGCAATGGTCTTGGCGACCGCCGCCTTGAACGCCCCAGGTGCATCGGTGGGTACCGCAGCCGCGCTCGTGGGCGCGGCCTGCGGGGCATCGCCGGAACTGCCGGAGCAGGCGCCGAGGGCCAGCGCCGCGGCGATCAGGATGGCCAGCCGCTCAACCCTCGCGAACGTGGCTGACCGCGTCCGCGACGATGTGCGCGATGTGTTCATCAATCAGAGCGTAGGCGATCTCGCGGCCGCGCCGGGAGCCGCGGACCACGCCGGCCCCGCGCAGCACGCGCAGGTGCTGCGAGACGAGCGGCTGCGGGGCGCCAAGCGTCTCGACGAGCTCGTGCACGCAGCGCGGACCGCCGGCCAGCTCGGTGACGATCCGGATGCGCAGCGGCGCGGAGAGCGCCTTGAGCAGCTCGCCGGCGGCCTCGTAGCCGTCGCCGGCCTCAGGCCCCGACACCGGCCTCGACCTCCGGCTGGGCTTCGGCGGTGCGGTGCCGGGCCCGGGCGGCGGCCCGCCACGCGGCGACGCCGACGGTGACGGCGAAGAAGCCGGCGATGGCCAGGAGCACCACGGTGGCGCCCGGGCCGGTGTCGATCGCGGTGGAGAGCCACACGCCGAGCCCGGAGACGGCCAGCCCGATGCCGATCGCGGCAAGCATCGTGGCCCGGAAGCCGCGGGTGATCTGCTGCGCGGTCGCCACCGGGACGACCATGAGCGCGCTGACCAGCAGCAGGCCGACGGCCCGCATGGCGACGGTGACGGTGACGGCGGTCGTGATGGCCAGGATCAGGTTCAGGGTGCGCACGGGCAGGCCGGAGACCCGGGCGTACTCCTCGTCGTGGCACACCGCGAACAGCCACGGCCGCAGCAGGATGGCGACGGCCAGGACGGCCACCCCCAGGACGAGCATCACGGTGAGGTCCTGCCGGCTCGTGGTCAGGGGCGAGCCGAAGAGGTACGTCACCAGGCTCCGGCTGCTCTGCTGGTCCGACAGGTTCACCAGCACCACACCGCCGGAGATGCCACCGTAGAAGAGCATCGAGAGCGCGATGTCGCCGGACGTCCGGCCCCGCTCCCGGACCAGCTCGATGACCACCGCCCCGGCCGCGGCGGCCAGCACCGCCATGATCACCGGGGACCTGTGCAGCAGCAGGCCGAGCCCGACACCGGTGAGCGCCACGTGGCCCAGGCCGTCGCCGATCAGCGACAGCCGCCGCTGCACGAGATAGGTGCCGATGGCGGGCGCGGACGCGCCGGTGATGAGCGCCCCGAGCAGGGCGCGGATCATGAAGTCGTACGCGAAGATGCCCATGCCGGTCCGCCCGCGCCTCAGACGGCCGTGGCGTGCGGCCACACGCCCGCCGTGACGGTCCGGGCGTCGCCGGTGGCCGCGTGCGCGCGGCCGTCGGCGGGCGGCCACACCCCGGCACCGGCCGGCCGGGCGACCTCGAGGGCCGCGTGGGCCGCGGCGGCGTGCGGGTGGACGTGGTCGTCGTCGGCCGGCGGGGCGCCGTCGTGGACGATCTCACCGCGGCTCACCACGACCGCGCGGGTAATCAGCGGGCGCAGCGGGCCGAGCTCGTGGGCGACGAACACGACAGTGCCGCCCTGGGTCACGAACCGGCGCAGGCACCCGGCGAACAGGTCCTGGCTCACCGCGTCGACGCCGGCCGTGGGCTCGTCGAGCACCAGCAGCTCGGGGCCGCCGGCGACGGCCCGGGCGATGAGGACCCGCTGCTGCTGGCCGCCGGAGAGCACGGAGACGGGCTCACGGGCCCGGTCGGCCAGCCCGACGGCCTCCAGGGCGTCGGCGACGGCGCGGCGGTCGGCGGCGGACGCGGGCCGCAGGAAACCGCGGCGGGCCAGGCGGCCCTCGGCCACGACCTCACCGACGGTGGCGGGCACCCCGGCGCCGGCCCCGACCCGCTGCGGCACGTAACCGATCCGGTGCCAGCCGCGGAACTTCTTCAAGGGGGTACCGAAGAGGCGCACCTCGCCCCCGACGAGCGGGGCCAGCCCCATGGCCGCCTTCACGAGCGTGGACTTGCCCGACCCGTTCGCGCCGAGGACGGCCACGACCTCGCCCGCGCGCACCGAGAGCGAGACCCCGTCGAGGATCGGCCGCCCGTCGTAGGCGACGACAGCCCGTTCGACCTGGAGAACCACGCTTCGAGCGTGCCTGATAATGGGAATCGTTGTCAACTTGCCTTGTAGGCCGCCACGACGACGAGCAGGGTGAGAATGAGCACGCGCGGCACCCGGGCCGGCGCCGGGGTGACCGGCCAGGTCTTCGTCAGGACCCACACGAGGCCCACCGCTATCAGGATCAACACGGTGGCGCCGACAATGCCGGGCAGGAGCAGCCCCAGGAAGACGAGCACCGCGGCGCCCAGGAACGCGGCGGTCTTGTTCATCCGGGCGAGGCGCTGGAGCACGCGATCGCTCATGCAACTTCCTTCCGTATGCTCGGCAGCATGCTCGTGATGACCAGGTTCGTGGTGCCCGAGGGTGATGACGGCTTCGCCGAACGGGCGCACGCCGCGCTGGCGGCCCTGGCGGCCTGCAAAGGGTACCTGCGGGGGCGGCTCGGACGGGCGTACGACGATCCGAAGCACTGGAGCATCGTGACCGAGTGGGAGTCCGTCGGGGCCTACCGGCGGGCCCTCGGCAACTTCGACGTCAAGATGTACGCCACCCCGCTGCTGGCTCAGGCCCTTGACGAGCCGTCGGCGTTCGAGGTGCTGGCCGAGGCGGCGCCGGGCGGCGAACTCAAGGTGACGAGCAGTGACCGAGCCTGACGTGAGTGATCGCGCTTTCCTTTGGATAGGCTGAGTGGCATGATGCCGCCGCAGGTCGGGCCGCCGCCCCTCTGGGAGCAGCCGGACGAGGTCCCGCCGCCGCCGCGCGGGCCGGGCGTGGTCGCGCCCTTCGCGTCGCCGCCCCGCGACCGCGACCTGCGCGGGCTCTGGTGGAGCCTGGGCATCGGCGGCCTGGTCGCGGTGCTGTGCTGCGTCGGCGGGATCGTCGGCATCGTGATGGTGCTGCCTTACCTCGACTCGGTCGGCAAGGACCAGGTCGCCGCCGTCGTCGAGAACTACCTCACGGCCGTGCGCGACGAGGACTACGCGGCCGCCCGCCGCCAGCTGTGCGACGACCAGCAGCGCACCCACACCGCCGCCTGGTTCGCCGACCACTTCGGCGAGACGCCGGTCACCGACTTCACCGTCAACGCCGACGACGTGATCATCGCCAACGCGATAACGGTCCCGGCCCGGGTCCGGGAGAAGACCACCTGGGTCGACCGGCGCTTCGCCATGGAGCAGGCCGGCACCCGCTATGTCATCTGCGGGGGCATCGACTGACGGATCCGGGCGGCCGGTTAATCTAGTTCGGCTCGGCCCCTGCTCTGTGGCAGCGTAACCGTACCGTCGTACGTGGCGTTTGACGGTTTGCCCTGTTCAACGAATGTCCGTGCAAACACACGACCAGCCTTGCCGACAGCCAGTCGCCGTGAGGCCTAGGAGGAACCATGGCCGCAGATCGCATCGATTCCGTCGTCAGCCTCGCGAAGCGCCGCGGCTTTGTCTTCCCGTCGAGCGAGATCTACGGAGGCACGCGCTCGGCCTGGGACTACGGCCCGCTCGGCGTGGAGCTCAAGGACAACGTCCGCCGCCAGTGGTGGAGGACGATGGTCCAGCAGCGCGACGACATCGTCGGCCTCGACTCGGCAGTCATCCTGGCCCGCGAGGTCTGGACCGCCTCCGGCCACGTCGACGCGTTCGTCGACCCGCTGACCGAGTGCGCGTCCTGCCACAAGCGCTACCGGGCCGACCACCTCGAAGAGGCGTTCGTCGAGAAGAACCCCGGCAAGACCTTCGCGCTGGGCGAGATCAACTGCCCGAACTGCGGCAACAAGGGCACGTTCAGCGAGCCGCGGATGTTCAACGGCCTCATGAAGACCTACCTCGGCGCCGTGGAGAACGAGGAGGGCCTGCACTACCTGCGGCCCGAGACCGCGCAGGGCATCTTCGTCAACTTCAACAACGTCGCGGGCGCCGCGCGCAAGAAGCCGCCGTTCGGCATCGCGCAGATCGGCAAGAGCTTCCGCAACGAGATCACGCCGGGCAACTTCATCTTCCGCACCCGCGAGTTCGAGCAGATGGAGATGGAGTTCTTCGTCGAGCCGGGCAGCGACGAGCAGTGGCACGAGTACTGGCTGCAGGAGCGCTGGAACTGGTACATCGGCCTGGGCATCTCCGAGGGCAACCTGCGCTTCTACGAGCACCCGAAGGAGAAGCTCTCCCACTACTCGAAGCGCACCGTCGACATCGAATACCGGTTCCGCTTCGGCGGCCAGGAGTTCTCCGAGCTCGAGGGCATCGCCAACCGCACCGACTTCGACCTCGCCACGCACTCCAAGCACTCCGGCGTCGACCTGTCCTACTTCGACCAGGAGAAGAAGGAGCGGTGGGTGCCGTACGTCATCGAGCCCGCCGCCGGCCTGACCCGCGCGGTGCTGGCGTTCCTGCTCGAGGCCTACGACGAGGACGAGGCGCCCAACACCAACGGCTCGGTCGACAAGCGCACGGTCATGCGCTTCGACAAGCGGCTCGCCCCGGTCAAGGCGGCAGTGCTCCCGCTGTCGCGCAACGCCGACCTGTCGCCCAAGGCCCGCGACCTCGCCGCCCAGCTGCGCAAGCGCTGGACCGTCGACTTCGACGACGCCCAGGGCATCGGCCGCCGCTACCGCCGCCAGGACGAGATCGGCACCCCGTACTGCCTGACCGTCGACTTCGACACGCTCACCGACAACGCGGTCACCGTTCGCGACCGCGACACCATGAGCCAGGAGCGCGTCTCCATCGACCAGGTCGAGACCTACCTGATCGAGCGCCTGCCCGGCTGCTAGCGCCTCGGCACCGCGGCCGCTCTCACCTGAGGGCGGCCGCGGCCATCTCCTCGTACAGCGGCCGAGCCCGGTCCACGAGGGGCCGCAGGTGCTCGGGGACGTCCGCCGGCCGCTCGTCGTAGGGGGCGAATCCGGTGGAGCGCTCGACAGCGGAGTACCAGTGCGGCGCCCACACCCCGTCCGTGTCCCGCCTTCCCGCGGGCCAGGACAGCATCGCCGGGTCCCACGCGATCCCCAGCGCCGCGCACAGGGCGGCGAGCGTGCGGGCCGGGTCACGCAGGACGTCGGCGGCGTCGACCACCGGGCCGCCGTGCGCGCGGAAGATCTCCACCTGCTGGGGGTAGCCCAGGTCCTCCAACGTGGGCTCGCCGCGGACCTTCGCGTAGGAGGCGACCACGTGGGCCGGGTCACGGATCAGGTACGCGTTGCTGACCGCGGCCAGCCAGTCCCGGCCGATCACCGGCAAGAGGTGGTGAGTCATGTGCTTCTGGTAGAACACCGCCGCACCGACCGGGGCGAGCAGCCCGGCGACCGCGTCCGGCCACCGCTGCGGCTGCGACGCCAGTATCGCTTCGCGGCCGGGGTGCTCGAGGCCGGTCTCGGCCAGATAGTGGGCGTACAGGGGCTCGTCGACGACCACCGCGTCGGGGCGCGCGCCGAAGCTGCGCATCATCGCCGTCGAGATGTTGCGGGGCCCGGACCACATCGCAACTCGCACCGTCATGGTCCACGAGGGTAACCCACGTGCCGTTCCGCCCGTTTTACTCGCGTATAGCACGAAATCCTGGCGCGCGTCGATGCGATCCACTCGGCGTTGCGGCGCTTACTGTCAGAGGCGGAGCTCTGCAGTGCGTCCGCCCCGCCACCAGGCTTTCTTGGAGACCGACGACGTCCGACGCTGCGCGGGGTAGAAAGGGGCCGGTCGATGGATCTGCTGATCGACGTGCGAGTGACGAGGCGCGATACGGGCGCGACGCTGGACCGTACGGTGCGGCTGCGGGCCGATCCGGGCGGCGCCGTGAGTGATCTGATCGCCGCGCTCCTGGGCCTGCTCGACCCGGCCGAGCGCCCGCAGCAGACGACCTGGGCCTGGCTGGCCCGCACCGGCAAGCGGCTGGACCCCAACCGGCCGCTCGGTGACCAGGGGCTGCGCTGTGGCGACGCGATCCTGCTGGCCCCGCCCGAGCAGCGCCCGGAGCGGCCGCAGCGGGAGACGGGGCACCGCTTCGAGCTGCTTGTCGTGGCCGGGCCGGACGCCGGGATCTGGCTGCCGCTGCCGCCCGGCGAGTTCGTGATCGGCACCGATCCGGGCGGCGACCTCGTGCTCACCGACGCCGCGGCCGGGCGCCGCCACCTGCACCTGGGCATCGGCAGCCACGAGGTGGCCGCGACCGACCTGCGCTCCCCCGCCGGCACGCAGCTGGACGGCGAGCCGCTGACCGGGACCGTCACGCTTGCCGGTGGCCAGCTGCTCCGGCTCGGATCCACGCTCATCACGGTCGAGGAGGTGCCCGCGGAGGCGCCCGCGCCCAAGGGTCCTCCGCCGGCCGTGTGGCTTCCGGTGGTACCGCAGCCGCCGAAACGGCGCCGGTTGAGCCTTCGGCGCCGCAGTGCCGACCCCACCGCCGAGTTCGAGGCCGCCATGGAGCGGGCCGAGGCCGACGCGGCGATCAAGCACCGGGCCGTCGTGGCCGCCCGCCGGGCCGAGATGCCGAGCGTGGCCCACCTGGCCCGGGCGGCCGACCGGCAGGAGAAGCCGGCCCGCCGCCCCGACGACCGTGACTTCCTGACGCTGCGGATCGCCACCGGCGACCAGCCGAGCCGCCTGCGCTTCGAGCAGGCGGCGACCACCGGCGACTTCGACCCCGCGCACACCGACCGGATAAGCGCACTGCGGCAGCGGTACTCCACCGACCCAGACGTCCCCGTCGAGGCCGACCTGCGCGCCCTCGGTGCCCTGGGCGCGCACGGCGACGAGGAGACCCGCCGGGCCGTGCTGCGCTCCTGGGTCGTCCAGCTGGCCACCCTGGCCGGCCCGAACGACCTCGCCCTCGTCGTGCTGGCCACCCCGGAGGAGGCCGAGCACTGGCGCTGGACCGGCTGGCTCCCGCACACCCGCACCCTGACCGCGGCGTTCGCGCCCGGGGCCCGCACGGTCGCGGCCCAGGAGGACGACCGCCGCCGGGTCCTCGCTCTGGTCGAGGCGCTCCTGCGCCAGCGCCGGCTGGGCCGCCACGCGATCGCCGAGCAGTTCTCGCCGCACGTCGTCATCGTGCTTCCAGACCCTGATTCGGTACCGCCACAGTCCCTCGCCAGGCTCGTGGAAGACGGGCCCCGGAGCGGGATCAGCCTGCTCACGGCGGCCGAAACGGCGCAGCTGCTGCCGGCCGGGGTGGTCGCGCTGACCGGTGACGGCATCGCCGCCGAGGTCGCCGACCGGGTCGCGCACGCCCTGGCCGCCAACCGCGACGCCGCGGGCGGGGCGGCACCCCGGATCGCGCCGCTCGGCGAGGTGCTCGGCCTCGGCGGCGAGCCCGCCCCGAGCGCGATCGTCAAGCGCTGGGTGCCCTCCACCCGCGACCGCGGCCTGGCCGCCCCGGTCGGCTTCGGCGGCACCGGCCCCCTCGTGGTGGACCTGCGCCGCGACGGGCCCAACGGCATCATCGCGGGCGCGCCCGGCTCGGGCCGCTCCTGGCTGCTGCGCTCCTACCTGGCCGCACTGGCCGCCACCTACCCGGCCAACCGGCTCACGTTCGTGCTCGTCGACGCGGGCGGGACGACGTTCGCCGAGTGCACCCAGCTGCCGCACACGGTCGGCGTCTTCACCTGCGCCGACTCGTCCCACGACACCTATCAGGCGGCCCGGCGGATCCTGCTGTCGCTCGGCGCCGAGGTCCGGCGCCGGGAGGCGGTGCTGCGCCGGCACGGTGTCAAGGACATCGTCGAGATGGAGCGCAAGCACCCGGCGGCCGCGCCGGCCAACCTGCTCATCGTGGTCGACGAGTTCACCCGCGCACCCGACGACTTCGTGGCCGGGCTGCGGGAACTGGCGAAGCGGGGGCGCTCGGCCGGAGTACACCTGCTGCTTGCCACCGCTGCTCCGCACGGCGCCGTCGATGACGACCTGCGCGCGGAGGCGCCACTGCGCATCGCGCTGCGGGTGGAGTCCGAGGAGGACAGCCTCGAGGTCCTCGAGCGGCCCGACGCGGCCCACCTCTCGCCGCTGCTGCCCGGGCGCGCCTTCGTGCGCACCCTGACCTCCGACCCCGATGCGGTGCAGATCGCCTACGGCGGGGCCCGCTCCCCGGCCGACCGCTCGCACGGCCCGACACTTGTCACGGAGTGGCGCTTCGAGTCCGGCCTCTGCGTGGAGGAGCCGGCGGAGTCGATGTCCTCCGTGTCGGAGCTGCCGGTCGGCGAGGTGACCGACCTGCAGCGGCTGGTCACCGCCATCTCCGCCGCCCACCGGGAGGCCCGGGTGCCCGACCAGCCGAAGGCGTGGCACCCGCCGCTGGCCGAGCGCTACGAGCTGGCGGAGCTGCCCGAGGTCACCGGTGAGACGTTCGCCGCCGCGATCGGCATGGTCGACCTGCCCAACTCCCAGGCCGTCCAGGTCTGGCCGCTGGACCTCGACGAGCTCGGCCACCTGCTGGTCTTCGGCCCCAACGGCGCGGGCAAGAGCACGCTGCTGGACACGGTCGCGGCCGCGTTCGGGCAGCGCTTCGACGGGGCCGCGCTGCGGGTGTATCGCGTCGACGCCACCGACGTGAAGGCGGCCGCCGCGCTCCTGGCCACGATCGGCGAGCTCGTGGCCGAGCGGGCCGCGCTGGCCGAGGACGCCGGAGCCCGGGTCCTGGTGCTCGTCGACGGGCACGACCCGCTGCTCAACGAGGCCCTGACCACCATCGCGGCGGGCGGCAAGGCGGTGGGCGTGCACCTGGTGCTGGCCACCGAGCACCGCAGCGCCGTGCCCACCTCCCTGTCCCGGCTCATGCCGGGCCGGGTCGTGCTGCGCGCGGCCGGGCGCGGACTGGTGGAGAGCACCGTCGAGCTCCAGGTCGCCTTCGCCGCGCCGAAGAAGAAAAAGGCGGTCCGCACAACTCCTGCACAGCGCCCCCGCCAACTCCAGCTGGAGGTCTGAGTACCCTGAGACATCGTGCAGACTTCTGGTGACTATCGCGCGGGCTTCGCCTGCTTCGTCGGCCGACCCAACGCCGGCAAGTCGACGCTGACCAACGCGATAATCGGCCAGAAGATCGCGATCACGTCGCCGAAGCCGCAGACCACCCGCCACACGATCCGCGGCGTCCTGCACCGCGAGGACTCCCAGCTCGTCCTGGTCGACACGCCCGGGCTGCACCGCCCCCGGACGCTGCTCGGCGAGCGGCTCAACGACCTGGTCCGGGCGACCTGGAGCGAGGTCGACGTGATCGGCCTGTGCCTGCCGGCCGACGAGGAGATCGGCCGCGGTGACCGGTTCATCAGCGGGGAGATCTCCGAGCTCAAGGCCACGCTCGTCGCCGTGGTCACGAAGATCGACCTGGTCTCGAAGGCAACGCTTGCCGAGCGCCTGCTCGCGGTGCACCGGCTGGGCGCTTTCGCCGACATCGTCCCGGTCAGCGCGGTCTCCGGCGAGCAGGTCGGGACGCTCGTCGACGTGATGGTCGGGCACCTGCCGAAGTCGCCGCAGCTGTACCCGGACGGGATGCTCACCGACGAGCCCGAGCAGGTCCTGATGGCCGAGCTCATCCGCGAGGCGGCCCTGGACGGTGTCCGCGACGAGCTGCCGCACTCGATCGCCGTCCTCGTGGAGGAGGTACTCACCGAGGAGGGCCTCACCAAGATCTACGCCGACATCTACGTCGAGCGCTCCAGCCAGAAGGCGATAGTCATCGGCCACCAGGCGAGCCGCCTCAAGGAGGTCGGCACCCGGGCCCGCCGCGAGATCGAGGACCTGATCGGCGGCCGCGTCTACCTGGACCTGCACGTCCGCGTGGCCAAGGACTGGCAGCGGGACCCGAAGCAGCTGCGCCGACTGGGCTTCTGATGGCCGGCAACTCAGGCTTCCGGGGCAAACTCTATCGGGACGACGGTCTGGTCCTGCGCGTGCAGAAGCTCGGCGAGTCCGACCGGATCATCACGCTGCTCACCCGCCACCACGGCCGCATCCGCGCCGTCGCCAAGGGCGTGCGCCGCACCACCTCGAAGTTCGGCGGCCGGCTGGAGCCGTTCGGCCACGTCGACGTCCAGCTCCTCGAGGGCCGCTCGCTGGACGTGATAAGCCAGGTGGAGGGCGTGGACCTGTTCGGGCGGCGGTTCCTGGAGGACTACTCGCGCTACACGGTGGCCAGCGCCATCGTCGAGACCGCGGAGCGACTCACGCCCGTCGAGCAGGAGCCGTCGCTGCGGCTCTTCCAGCTCACCGTCGGCGCCATGCGGGCGCTGGCCGTGGCCGAGCACGCGTGCAGCCTGGTGCTCGACGCGTACCTGCTGCGGGCCATGAGCTCGGCCGGGTGGGCGCCCGCGCTGCGGGAGTGCGCGGTCTGCGGTACCGCCGGGCCCCACCGCGGCTTCTCCATCGCCGCCGGCGGTGCCGTCTGCCCCGACTGCCGCCCGCCGGGCGCCGCCCACCCCGCGCCCGCGACGATCGACCTGATGACCGCGCTGATGGACGGCGACTGGGCGGTGGCGGATGCGGCGCCGGGGGTGCACCAGCGCGAGGCCAGTGGCCTGGTGGCGGCCCACCTGCAGTGGCACCTGGAGCGCTCCCTGCGGTCACTACCCTTGGTGGACCGTGAAGAGCGCGGTCAGCTTCGTGGTCTCGGAAAGGAACGTTCGTGAGCAACAACTTCCGCCCGCCGTCCGTGCACCCCACCGGTGCCCGCCCGCCGGCGCTGCCGAAGGAGACCGTGCCCCAGCACGTGGCGATCATCATGGACGGCAACGGCCGCTGGGCCAAGCAGCGCGGCCTCCCCCGCACCGCCGGCCACACCGCCGGCGAGGCCGCCCTCTTCGACGTCATCGAGGGCGCCCTGGAGCTGGGCGTGAAGTACGTCAGCGCCTACGCCTTCTCGACGGAGAACTGGAAGCGCTCCCCGGACGAGGTCCGCTTCCTGATGAACTTCAACCGCGACACCATCCACCGCCGCCGCGACGAGTTCCACGAGATGGGCATCCGCGTCCGCTGGGCCGGCCGCCGCCCCCGCCTGTGGCGCTCGGTCATCTCGGAGCTGGAGTACGCGGAACAACTGACCCGCAACAACTCGAAGCTCACCTTCACGATGTGCGTCAACTACGGCGGCCGCGCCGAGGTCGCCGACGCCGCCGCCCGCATAGCCGCCGACGTGAAGGCCGGCCGCCTGAAGGCCGACCGCATCACGGAGAAGACCTTCGCCCGCTACCTGGACGAGCCCGACCTCCCGGACGTCGACCTGATGATCCGCAGCTCCGGCGAGATGCGCACCTCCAACTTCATGATCTGGCAGGCGGCCTACGCCGAGTTCGTCTCCATCGACACCCTCTGGCCCGACTTCGACCGCCGCCACCTCTGGTACGCCTGCGAGGTCTACGCCAAGCGCGACCGCCGCTTCGGCGGCGCCATCCCCAACCCCGTCATCCCCACGCTGACTGACTGACTCCGCAGGCCCGACCATCTCCATGGTCGGGTGAATCGCAAGAGGAAATCGCCGCATCACGACACCGTGCGCCGCGAGAATCGTCAGCCGTTGCCTTCTGTCGGCCCGGCCATCACGAGTGGTGCTTCGCGGCTCGATCGACCGGTCCGTCGGCGTGGTCGATGAGGCGGAGGATCTCGTCGACGACGTGGGCGATGGGCGGGCGGGCGTCGATGATGACGGCGGGGTGGGGGAGGTCGGCCTTCGTGCGGTGCCGGTGCACGATCAGGGCGCGCTCCGCCGGGTGTCTGCCCCAGGGGTCGTCGCGCTCGTCCAGGCGCCGGTGCAGCGTGGCCAGGTCGACGTCCAGGACGAACACGCCGTCGAAGAGGTGCACGAACTTAGCGAAGTTGCGGGAGCCGCCGCAGAAGAAGGTCGCGGGGGTGTCCCGGGCGGCGACCAGGGCTTGGACCCGGTCGACCCGCCAGATGTGGTGCTCGTGGGTGGAGCCGTCCGTCGGCTCGCCGGTTTCCGGGTCGCCCTGGTAGGACAGTTCGCGGTCGCCGTGCACGACGTGGTGGCCGCGCCGCTGGAGCTCCTCGGCGACGGAGGTCTTGCCGGTGCCGGAAACGCCGTCGATCAGGTAGTTTCGCAGGCCCATCGGCCGATGGTACGAAGCCGGCGGGCGGCGGTCACTCGGTGATCGTGGCGAAGACCGTGGCGTCCGGGGCGGCTACGTGGATCGGCGCGGCCGGGGAGACGTCGCGGACGGCGGCGTGGCCCAGGCCGTCGAGGGTGGATGCCTCGGTGACCACCGCGGCCGCCTCCAGCTTCGTGGCGCCCGAGGAGATCGCCGACGCGACGGCCATCTGCAGGGCGGTCAGTGAGAGCGACGGCAGCGTGACCGAGGCCGCGTTGTACGTCCGCCCGTCCCCGTCGCGCACCGCGGCGCCCTCCACGGCGCCAGTGCGGGCGCGGGCGGCTCGGGCCAGGGTGACGAGCTTGGTGTCCTCGGCGGTCAGGTCGTCAGGCATCGGCGTGCTGCCTCTCGGTTTCGTGGCTGGCCTGGTCCTCGTCGTCCGGGTCGGCCCGGCGGACCAGGACGGTGTCGATGCGGTTGCGGCGGCCCGCGGTGCCCTCGGCCACCAGGACCAGGCCGCCGACGACGGCGGTGGCGCCGGGGATCGGGACGCGGCCCAGGGACTGCGCGAGCAGGCCGGCGACCGTCTCGACCTCGTCGGCCGGGAGTTCGACGCCGAAGAGCTCGCCCAGGTCCTCGATCGGCAGGCGGCTCGTCACGCGGATCGCGCCGTCGGAGAGCTCCTCGATCGGGGGGCGCTCGGCCACGTCGTACTCGTCGGTGATCTCGCCGACGATCTCCTCCAGGATGTCCTCGATCGTGACGAGGCCGGCGGTGCCGCCGTACTCGTCGATGATCACGGCCATGTGGGTGCGCTTGGCCTGCATCTCACGGAGGAGGTCGTCGACCGGCTTGGACTCCGGCACGAACGTGGCGTCGCGCATGACCTGGGCGACAGGCATCTCCCCGGCGCCCGTCTCGTTGCCGGAGGTACGCCGGACGAGGTCCTTCAGATACACGATGCCCAGGATGTCGTCGACGTTCTCGCCGACGACCGGGATGCGGGAGAACCCGCTGCGCATCGCCAGCATCAGGCCCTGGCGGACGGTCTTGTGCGACTCGATCCAGACCATCTCGGTGCGGGGCACCATGACCTCGCGGGCGATTGTCGTGCCGAGCGCGAAGACCGAGTGGATCATGTCGCGCTCGCCGTGCTCCACGACGCCGCGCTGCTCGGCGATGTCGACGAGTTCGCGCAGTTCGATGGTGGTGGCGAAGGGGCCTTCGCGGTACCCCTTGCCGGGTGTCACCGCATTGCCGATGAGGATCAGCAGGCGGGCCAGGGGGCCCAGGGCGGTCCCGAGCCAGCGAACCGGCGGGGCGGCGAGGCGGGCCACCTGGTAGGCGTGCTGGCGGCCCATCGTGCGTGGCGCGACGCCGACGACCACGAAGCTGATAACGGTCATGATGCCGGCCGTGATGAGGGCGGCCAGCCAGTCACGCCGACCGCCGACCGCGTCCGCCGTCTCCAGGGCCACCAGGGTGGTCGCCGTGAGCTCGCACAACAGACGCAGGAGCAGCAGGAGGTTGATGTACCGGGCCGGGTCCGCGGCGATGACCTCGAGTGCTCCGGCGCCGGGCTTGCCCTCGCGGGCGAGCTCGTGCGCGCGGGCCGGCGACACTACGTTGAGGGCGGCGTCAGTCATCGCGAACAGCCCGGCGAGGACAACCAGCCCGGCCGCCGTCGTCAGAAGTGTGACGTCACTCACGTCACGACCTCCGCTCCGGACCGCTCACGTGGATTCAAGACTTTCGCCAGCTCTCCAGCAGTCGGGCCTGCAGACCGAACATCTCGGCCTCTTCCTCGGGCTCGGCGTGGTCGTAGCCGAGCAGGTGCAGGATGCCGTGCACCGTGAGCAGGGCCAGCTCGTCGATCGTGGCGTGCCCGGCGGTGGCGGCCTGCTTGGCGGCCACCTCCGGGCAGAGCACGATGTCGCCGAGGAGCGCCGGCTCGCCGCCGCCCTCGCCGGGGCCGTGGTCGACGCTGCCCTCGTCCATCGGGAAGGCCAGCACGTCCGTCGGGCCCTCGCCGTCCATCCAGCGGTGGTTCAGCTCGGTCATGTACTCGACGTCGACGCACAGGATCGACAGCTCGGCGAGGGGGTTGACCCCCATCTCGTCGAGCGCGTGCCGAGCCACCGCGAGCACGGTGTCGGAGTTGACGTCGACGCCGGACTCGTTGGCGATCTCGATGGACAACAGGGCTCCCGGGGCTATCTGCGGCGCCCGGGCCGGCCGCCCTGTGCGGCGCGGTCCGGGACGGCGCGCACCGGCTGCTGCTGAGCCTCCTGCGCTTCGTCCCAGCGGGCGTAGGCGTCGACGATCTCACTGACCAGGCGGTGGCGCACGACATCGGCGCTGCCGAGCTGGGCGAAGTGGACATCCTCGACGCCGTCGAGGATCTCACGGACCACTCGGAGGCCTGAGCGGGTCCCCCCGGGTAGATCGATCTGGGTCACGTCACCAGTGACGACGATCCGCGACCCGAAGCCGAGCCGGGTGAGGAACATCTTCATCTGCTCGGGCGTGGTGTTCTGGGCCTCGTCCAGGATGATGAAGGCGTCGTTGAGGGTCCGGCCGCGCATGTACGCAAGCGGCGCCACCTCGATCGTCCCGGCCGCCATCAGCTTCGGGATGGACTCCGGGTCGAGCATGTCGTGCAGTGCGTCGTAGAGCGGCCGCAGGTACGGGTCGATCTTGTCGTAGAGCGTGCCGGGCAGGAAGCCCAGCCGCTCGCCGGCCTCGACCGCCGGGCGGGTCAGGATGATCCGGTTGACCTGTTTGGCCTGCAGCGCCTGGACGGCCTTGGCCATGGCCAGGTACGTCTTGCCGGTGCCGGCCGGGCCGATCCCGAACACGATCGTGTGCTGGTCGATCGAGTCGACGTACCGCTTCTGGCCCAGGGTCTTCGGCCGGATCGTACGGCCGCGCCGGGACAGGATGTTGAGGGTCAGCACCTCGGCCGGGCGCTCGGTCGTGTTCTGCTCAAGCATCCCGACGGTGCGCCGGACATTGTCCGGCGTGAGCGTCTCGCCCTTGCGCACGAGCTCGATGAGCTCGCCGAAGATGCGCTCGGCCAGCGCGTTGTCCGCGGCCGCGCCGGTGATGGTGATCTCGTTGCCCCGCACGTGAACATCGCTGTGCACCGACCGCTCGACGAGCTTGAGGATCTCGTCGCCGGCCCCGAGCAGCCTGACCATGACGTGCGGGTCGGGAACGGTGATCTTGCTGATGGCCCGCACGGGCTGCTCCGACGCAGCTGCCGGCGCGGGGTTTGGGGTCTCGGTCATACCTTGGCCGCGATGGGCCTCAAGCACCTGCTTCCGGGCTCGCTCCAGCCTGGGCTCATGTCCAGGCTCTTCATGGTATCGGCTGACCGCCGCAACGGCCGTTCCCATTTTCTGCCGGACGCGCCGCCCGATCGTGTTCGGCCGAACATGCCGTCTGCGCCGAATCCGCCACGGGCCACCCACCTGGGCTGATAGGGAGGCAGATGACCGGTTTACCCAGGGAGGCCCAGCATGGTCGAGCGCAGCGGATACATCGACGGCGAACCGTGCTGGGCGGATGTGGTGGCGGCCGACGTCCCGGCCGCGCAGCACTTCTACGGGTCGGTGTTCGGCTGGGAGTACGCGGACACCGGCGCCGAGTTCGGCAACTACGTGATGTGCCTGAAGAACGGCCGGATCGTGGCCGGGATGAGCCCGCCGATGCCCGGGTCCGAGCAGCTCCCGGCCGCCTGGAGCCTGTACCTCATGTCGCACGACCTGACCGAGACGTCCCGGCGCATCGAGGAGCACGGCGGGAAGATGCTCGTCGCCCCGATGGACATTCCGGACAACGGCCGGATGCTCTTCGCCATGGACCCGTCAGGTGCGGCGTTCGGCGCCTGGGAGCCCGGCCGGCACACGGGCTCGCAGCTGTTCGACGAGGCCGGCGCGATGTGCTGGGCCGAGGTCAACACCCGCGAGCCCACCGTGACCGACTTCTTCTACCACGGCCTCTTCGGATACCGGCAGACCAAGATCCCCGGGACCGTCGACACCGGCGATGAGCTGTTCGACTACTCCGCGTGGAGCCTCGGCGACGCCGACCCGGTCGCCGGCCGCCTCGCGATGACCTCGGAGTGGGACGGCGTGCCCGCCCACTGGGCGGTGTACTTCGCGACCGACGACACCGACGCCGCCGCCGAGCGCGTGGAGGCGGCGGGCGGGCGCCTCCAGCACGGCCCGTTCGACTCCCCGCACGGCCGCCTGGCCGTCGTCGAGGACCCCAACGGCGCCGTCTTCACGATGATCGCTCGGTAGGAGCCGGGCGAGCCGCGTCAGAACCGGTACCCGTCGAATGTCTCCTGCCCGCGCGTGAAGCGGTACGTGGCCCAGTGCAGGCGCACCACCACCCCGTCCGCGTCGCGGGTCAGCCGCAGCAGCTCCCCGGCCTCGCGCCCCGAGACCGTCCGGAACACGTCGGACGCCCCGTCCACCGGCGCGAACACCGCCGGTGGCCGCTTGGCCGCCGCCTCGGCCGCCCGGGCGTGCAGGGCACCGTCGCGCCAGCTGAACACGTACTCGAACCCCTCCCCCCACCACCGCCCGAGCACCGAGCGGAACTGCGCGGGCGCGGGCGGCCCGGGCACCCAGGGCGCGATGTCCGCGGGGTCGTGCTCGACGGCGGCCGCGAGCAGATCGTGGGGCAGCTCACAGATTTCCCCGGCGGTACCCGACGAGCCGACCGACGCCACCCCGAGCGCTCTGGGCGTGCCGGCACCCCCGACCCGTCCGTAGGCCGCGGCCAGGAACCCGGGCATGGCGCCGTCGTGCCCCACGTGCACGACCCGCTCCGCGCCGGCCTGCGGATGCAGGATCAGCCCGAGCCCGACCCCGCGCGCCCAGAGCACGTCCTCGGTCACGACCTGGGGCACCCGCATCTCGTCGACGGTCGAGGCCGACAGCACCGTCCCGTTCGGGTCCATCTCGCGCGGATCGGCGAGGAACGCTCCCCACCGGGCCAGATCCGCGGCGGTACTCCACAGCTGCGCCGCCGGCCCGACCGCCCCGAAGTCCGCGGGCGGCTCCGGGTGCGCGTAGTCCGAATAGGCGTCGACCTGGTAGCCGGTCACGGGCCGCTCCGGCGTCACCGCGGTGTCGGACAGCCCGAACGGGTCGAGGATCCGGTCCTGGAGCACCTCGGCCCAGGTCCCGCCGCGCAGCCGCCCGACCAGGTGCCCGAGCAGCGCGATGGCCAGGTTCGAGTAGTGGAACCGCAGCCCGGGCCGCAGCACCTGCTCGGCCCGGTCGAGCTGGGTCAGCAGCCCCTCCAGGTCGGGCGCCTGCATGGTGTCCCACACGTCACCGAACGGCTCGCGCTGCAGCCCCGACAGGTGCGAGAGCATGCGCCCGATCGTGAGCTCGCCGTGCGCCTTCACGGGCAGGTGGCGGGCGATCTGGTCGTCGAGGTCGAGCAGCCCCTCGTCGCGGCACTGCAGGACGAGTACACACGTGAAGGTCTTCGTGATGGACCCCATGCGAAACTGGCTGGAGGCGTCGACCCCCTCGCCCACCTGGAACGTCCACAGCGGCCGGTCGGCGCGGTGCACGGCCACACTCAACGCCGGGATCCGTGCTTCCGCCTGGGTCTGCCGGACCATCCGCTCGTACCGCTGCGACACCTTCATCCCGGAATACTATTTCGCGCATGGCAGCTCGCAGGGTCCTCATCACCGGCGCGGCCCGCGGAATCGGCGCCGCCGTGGCCCGGGCCTTCGCCGCCGCCGGCGACACGGTCGCCGTCCACCGCCGCACGCCCGCCGAGCCCGACCGGCCCGACGATCTCCTCGGGGGTGGCCACACGGTGGTGGCCGGCGACCTGGCCGACCCGGAGGCGGTCCGCACCCTCGTCGACCGGGCCGCGGAGGCGCTGGGCGGGCTGGACGTGGTCGTCAACAACGCCGCCGTCTACATCGAGCACAGGATCCTCGACGTCAGCTACGAGCAGTGGCAGCGGGCCTGGCACGACACCCTGGCCGTCGACCTGCTGGCCCCCGCGAACGTCAGCTGGTGCGCCGTCCGCCACCTGGGCCGGGGCGGCCGGATCATCAACGTGAGCTCCCGCGGCGCCTACCGCGGCGAGCCCGACCACCCCGCCTACGGCGCCGCGAAGGCCGCCCTCAACTCGATGACCCAGAGCCTGGCCCGGGCGCTGGCCCCGAAGGGCATCGCGGTGTCCGCCGTCGCCCCCGGCTTCGTGGCCACGGACCTGGTCGCCGACCTGCTCGCCTCCCCGGAGGGCGACGCGATCCGGGCCCAGAGCCCCTTCAACCGCGTCGCCACCCCGGAGGAGGTCGCCGCCGCGGTGCTGCACCTCGCATCCCCGCAGGCGGAATGGTCCTCGGGCGCCGTCCTCGACCTCAACGGCGCCAGCTACTTCCGCTAGGGCTAGGCCTTGATCTGCACCCACCAATTCGTGGTGTCGGCGTTGCAGGGGTACTGCACCACACCGGTGCCCTGGGTGAAGACGCCGTTCTGCGTGGCGATGCACTGCTGGCTGCCGCTCTTGTTCTGGATTTCGAACACCTGATATTCACAGTACGAGGCGCCGGTATCGGGGTGTCGCGGGCAGGCCCCGATGAATCCGGGGTCCACCTTCTTGTAGACCCATCGGGCGCTGGCGGCGGAATTGCATGTGTACTGCACGATCCACGCGCCGCTGGACGACGATCCCCCGTACGGGACCAGGCACTTGCCGCTGGCCAGGTTGTAGGTCCAGTAGTCGGAGTTGGTCACGGCCGTCTCGTTGAAGAACAGCTGGTCGACATTGCCGCATGCGTACAGGATCTGATGGACGTTGTTGGCGGTGCTCGAGCCCGGGTCGGCGAGGCACTGCGGGTGGGCGGTGAAGGCGGTGTTGAAGTTCATGAGGTAGTAGGGGCCGTAGATCTCACCGACGGCGTGCGCCGGCGTCGGCGCGGACACCATTGTCGCGGCGAACGCGACAAACGCGACAACGGCCTGCATGAGGCGTTTTCGAAGCACGAGATCCCCAATCCGAATGCTTACTCGCTTCGATGGCCTCGGCGAGCAGGGGGAGCGTGCCACGACGCTGTTGGAAGTTCGTTAACCCGCGGGTCACCGGGCCGGCGTCACCAGCGGCCGAGCCGGATCGAGAGGGCAGCGACCGCGGCGGCGCCGGCGGTGGAGGTGCGCAGGACCTCGCGGCCCAGGCGGACCGGGGTGCCGCCGATCATGTCCAGCTCCTCGGGCGCCACCCCGCCCTCCGGCCCCACGACGAGCGTGATCTCGCCGGCGGTGGGCAGCGGGACGGCGGAGAGGGGGACCGACGCCTCCTCGTGCAGCACCAGAATCACTCCGGCGAGGGACAGCTGCTTCGTCGTGGCCGCCGGCGACACCGTGGGAACCCACGGGCGGCGCGACTGTTTGGCGGCCTCGCGGACTGTCGAGCGCCAGCGCTCCAGGGGACGGTCGTCCTTCCACCGTGCGACGCAGCGCGCGGCCTGCCACGGCACGATCCGATCGACACCGACTTCGGTCAGCAGCTGTACCGCCAGTTCCGCCCGCTCCCCCTTGGCGATCCCCTGCACCACCGTCAGGGAGGGGTCGCGCTCGGGCTCGAAGGCGGGCGGGTCCAGCTCCAGGGACAGCGAACCCTTGCGCGCCGAGACCACGACACCGCGCACGACGCCGCCGCGCCCGTCCGCGAGCAGCAGCACCTCGCCCGGGGTCAGGCGCTGGACATCGGCCGCGTGGTGTCCCTCCGGCCCGTCGAGGACGAACGACGGACCGGGCGGCAGCGACGGTACGAGAAACAGCGGCAGGCTCACGCCGCCTCCGCCTCGATCCAGCGGCGCGAGCCGGGTCCTGACCTATGGTGAGCGGCGCCGGCGCTGCGCAGCGGACCGCTCACTGGTGGCCGTTGAACGCATCGCGCATGCGCGAGAAGAAGCCGCCCTGCTTGGACAGCTCGGCCACCTCCTCGCCGCGCGTGCGGGCGAACTCGCGCAGTAGCCGCTCCTGCTCCGGCTCGAGCCGGGTCGGGGTGCGGACGTCCAGGTGGACGTAGAGGTCGCCGCGCCCGGCGCCGCGCAGGTGCGGGACGCCCTTGCCGCGGATGCGCAGCGTGGAGGTCGGCTGGGTGCCGGCCTTGACGTCGACCGTCTCCTCGCCGTCGAGCGTCTTGATGGTCAGGCGGGTGCCGAGCGCGGCCGCGGTCATCGGGACCGTCACGCGGCAGTGCAGGTCGTCGTCCTTGCGGGAGTAGACGTCGTGCGGGCGCTCGTGGATCTCGACGTAGAGGTCGCCGGGCTGGCCGCCGCCGGGGCCGATCTCGCCCTGCTGGGCCAGGCGGATGCGCATGCCGTCCTCGACGCCCGAGGGGATCTTGACGGTCAGCGAGCGGCGGGTGCGGACCCGGCCGTCGCCGCCGCAGGTCGCGCACGGGTGCGGGATCACGGTGCCGAAGCCCTGGCAGGCCGAGCAGGGGCGGGCCGAGACGACCTGGCCGAGGAACGTGCGCTGGACCGACTGGACCTCGCCGCGGCCCTGGCAGATCTCGCAGGTCTGCGGGTGCGTGCCGGGCGCGGTGCCGGCGCCCTGACAGGTGGTGCAGAGCACGGCGGTGTCGACCTGGATCGGGGCCTCCACGCCGAAGGCCGTCTCGTGCAGGTCGAGGTCCAGGCGCAGGATCGCGTCGGCGCCCGGGCGCACGCGCGGGCGCGGCCCGCGGGCGGACTGGGTGCCGAAGAAGGCGTCCATGATGTCCTGGAAGCCGACGAACGTGCCGGCCTGGGGGCCGCCTCCGCCGCCGCTGGGTGCGAGCGGGTCGCCGCCGAGGTCGACCATCTCCCGCTTGCGCGGGTCGGACAGGACCTCGTACGCGGCGTTGATCTCTTTGAACTTCTCCTGCGCCGCCGGGTCGGGATTGACGTCCGGGTGGAACTCGCGGGCCAACCGCCGGTAGGCCCGCTTGATCTCATCGGCTGTGGAGTCCCGCTTGACGCCGAGAATCCCGTAATAGTCCTTCGCCACTGAGTCCTATGCCCCTGAGTCGATGCTGAGTGCAACGCTGATCAATACAGTTGTCAACTCTGTGCCAGCAGGTCGCCGACGTAGCGTGCCACGGCACGCACAGTCGCGATGTTTCCGGGGTAGTCCATGCGGGTCGGGCCGAGCACGCCCATCCCACCGACGATCGTCGCGCCCGGGCCGTAGCCGGTCGCCACGATCGACGCGGTCCGCAGGTCCTCGATCTCGTTCTCGTCGCCGATGCGCACCCGGGTCATGCTCGGCTCGACCTCGCCGAAGAGCTTGAGCAGGATGACCTCCTCCTCGAGCGCCTCGAGGATCGGGCGCAGCGAGCCCTGGAAGTCCAGCAGGCCGCCGCGGGCGAGGTTGGCCGTCCCGGCGAGCGCGATGCGCTCCTCGGACCGCTCGACGAGCGTCTCCAGCAGCACCGTCGACAGGGCCGTCATCGGCGGCCGCAGCCCCGGCGCCGCCTCCTCGACGAGGGCCACCACCAGGGGCGGCGTCTCGGCCAGGCGCTTGCCGACAAGCTTCTCGTTGATCAGGCGGCGCAGCTCGGTGACGTCGTCGGCCAGGATCGGCCCCGGCAGCTCGACCAGGCGCTGCTCCACCCGGCCGGTCTCGGCGATCATCACCACCATGAGCCGCGTGGTGGAGATCGGGACCAGCTCGAAGTGGCGCACGCTCGCCCGGGACAGGCTCGGGTACTGCACCACCGCCACCTGCCGGGTCAGCTGCGCGAGCAGCCGCACCGTGCGGTGGACGACGTCGTCGAGGTCGACCGCCCCGATCAGGAACCGCTCGATGGCCCGGCGCTCGGCCTGGCTGAGCGGCTTGACCCGGGAGAGCTTGTCGACGAACAGCCGGTAGCCGGCGTCGGTGGGCACCCGGCCCGCGCTGGTGTGCGGCTGCCGGATGTACCCCTCCTCCTCCAGGACGGCCATGTCGTTGCGGACAGTCGCCGGGGAAACCCGCAGGTTGTGCCGCTCGACAAGCGCTTTGCTGCCGACCGGCTCCTGGGTGGCGACGTAGTCCTCGACGATGGCGCGAAGCACTTCAAGCTTGCGCTCGTCAAGGCCCATGGCACCTCCTCAAGGACTGGCACTCCCAACTGGTGAGTGCCAGTCTACGTCAGGCGGCCCAGAGCACGCGATGATCGTTTGCCGCACCATAGGCGCTACCGGCGCTGTACTGGGTAAAAGTTGTCTAAAAGAAGTCATGCCGTGTCGCTGGCGCCACTTGATCGATGCCCCTACGGTGGCGGCATGAGTGAACCACCTCGCCCCCCGGGGGACTACGGCCAGCCGCAGGACCCTAACTACGGGTATCCGCCCCAGCCGCCCGTGTCGGGTGGCGGGTACCCGCCGCCGTCGAGCGGCGGGGCGTACGGCACGCCCCCCACGTCCGGCGGGGCCTACGGCACGCCTCCGACCTCCGGCGCCGGCTACGGCCAGCAGCCCGGTTACCAGCAGCCGCAGCCCGGGCAGTACGGCCAGCAGCCCGGCGGCTACCAGCAGCCGGGGTACCAGCAGCCCGGCGGCTACCAGCAGCCCGGCGCCTACGGCGCGCCCGGCGGCGCTCCGGTCGGCTACGCCAACAGCGATGAGAAGACCTGGGCCCTCATCGCCCACTTCGGCGGCATCTTCCTGGGCTTCATCGCCCCGCTCATCGCGCTCCTGGCGAAGGGCAACGAGTCGCCGACGGTCAAGGCGCACGCCACCGAGGCCCTGAACTTCCACATCACCTGGGGCATCGCGATCCTCGTCTCGGTGGTCATCGCGGTCTGCACCTTCGGCATCCTGTTCTTCCTGCCGATGCTCGTGGCGATCGTCCCGCTGGTCTTCTCGATCATCGGCGGCATGAAGGCCAACAACGGCGAGCTGTACCGCTACCCGATGTCCATCCGGATGATCAAGTAAGAGCCCTGTGACGAGGGGCGGCCGCCGGGCCGCCCTTTTTCATGTCAGAGTTCATGTCAGAGCCCGGGCCACCCCGTCGGCCAGGAGCCGTCCCCGCAGCGTGAGGACCGCCCGCCCGGCCGCGAACGCCGCCGCGTCGAGCTGCCCGTCGGCCAGGCACTCCCGGGCCCCGGCCAGGCCGGCCGCGTCGAGCACGCGGAGGGGCAGGCCGTCGGCGAGCCGGATACGCAGCAGCACGTCCTCCATGTGCCGTTCGTCAGGCGTCAGTACCTCCCGGGCCTGCGCCGGCGACGCGAGGTCCGCGAGCCGGGCGGCGTAGGCGTGCGGGTGCTTGACGTTCCACCAGCGCACCCCGCCGACGTGGCTGTGCGCGCCCGGGCCGAGGCCCCACCAGTCCCCGCCCCGCCAGTACAGCTCGTTGTGCCGGCACGGCGAGTCCGTCGACCAGTTCGACACCTCGTACCAGGTGAACCCGGCCGCGTGCAGCGCCGCGTCGGCGGCCAGGTAGCGGTCGGCGGCGACGTCGTCGTCGGGGTACGGCAGCTCGCCCCGGCGCATCCGGGCCGCCATCCGCGTGCCGTCCTCGACGATGAGGGCGTAGGCGCTGACGTGGTCCACACCGGCGTCGATGACGGTGGCCAGGGACGCGGCGAAGTCCTCGGGCCGCTCCCCCGGCGTGCCGTAGATCAGGTCCAGGTTGACCCGGTCGAACCCGGCCGCCCGGGCCTCGGCGGCGGCCGCTGGAGGGCGGCCCGGTGTGTGCCGGCGGTCGAGGACGGCCAGCACGTGCGGCGCCGCCGACTGCATGCCGAGGGAGATCCGGTTGAAGCCGGCCGCCCGCAGCTCCCGCAGCGCGGCGAGGTCGACGGACTCGGGGTTGGCCTCGGTCGTCACCTCGGCGTCGGCGGACAGGCCCCACGTGCGGTCGATCCCGTCCAGGATTCTGGCGAGTTCGGCCGGAGGCAACAGGGTGGGAGTACCCCCGCCGAAAAAGATCGTGTCGACTCGGGACGGCTGGACGACCTTGGCCGCCAGGGCGAGCTCGGCCAGGACCTGGTCGGCGTAGCCGGCGCTCAGCACACCCTCACTCGCGGTGTAGGTGTTGAAGTCGCAGTAGCCGCACCGGGTGGCGCAGAACGGCACGTGGACGTAGACCCCGAAGCCGTCTCGCCCGGCGCCGGCGGCGGCCCCGTCGGGCAGGGCTCCGTCGCGAGGCATCGGCTCGCCTTCTGGTAGTGCTCCGGGCATTTCACTAGTGTGCCCGCATGCCTCTCGTGCGATCGGAAACGGGGCGTGGCGTGGCGACGCTCACCCTGGACAGCCCGCCCAACCGCAACGCGCTGTCCACGGCCCTGATCGAAGAGCTCCTGGCCGCCCTGGCCGCGGCTGACGCCGACGACTCGGTCCGCGCGATAGTGCTCACGCACACCGGCCCGGTGTTCAGCTCCGGCGCCGACCTGAAGGAGACCGCCGCCGCCATCGGCTCCGGCCGGCCGCCGATCACCCGGCTCGGCGACGTGCTGGCCGCGATCTGGGAGGGCCGCAAGCCGGTCGTCGCCCGGGTCGCCGGACCGGCCCGGGCCGGCGGTCTGGGGCTTATCGCCGCCGCCGACATCGCGGTGTGCAGCACCGACGCCACGTTCGCGTTCACCGAGGTCCGCATCGGCGTGGTGCCGGCGGTGATCTCGGCCACAGTGCTTCCCCGGCTCTCCTCCCGAGACGCCGCGGAGCTGTACCTGACCGGCGCCACCTTCGACGGCGCGCGCGCCGAGCGCGTGGGCCTGGTGACCGCCGCGGTGGCGCCGGAGGAGCTGGACGCGGCCGTCGCGGCGTACGTGGCCGCGCTGGTCCGCGGCGCCCCCGAAGCCCTGGCCGGCACCAAGGAGCTGCTGCGCCAGCCGCGGACCGACCGGTTCCGCCATCAGATCCGGGCGCTGACGGAGATTTCCGTGTCGTATTTCGGATCCGACGAGGGCCGGGAGGGCATGCTGGCATTCCGGGAGAAAAGGGACCCGAACTGGGTACCTGACGGCGCCGCCTGACCGCGGCCGGTGGCGACCGGAACGTACGCTGTTCGACCTGACGTTGCGGTGATCAGGAGGTGATGGATGCGCGCCCGCCGGTTGTTGACGATCGCGGCCCTGGCCGCCGTCGCCGTGGCGCTGTGCGCGTACGTCATCGCCAACCGGGTCAGCCAGGACATCCCGCTGCGGATCGCGACCAGCCGGGCCTGCGTGGTCAGCTCCGGCACCGCGGCCGCCGGGGCGAGCACCGGCGCGGCCGAGGTCGAGCTCGACTCCGACCAGCTGGCCAACGCGGCCACCGTCACCGCCGTCGGGCTGACCCGCAAGATCCCGCAGCGCGGGCTGGTCATCGCGCTGGCCACCGCCTGGCAGGAGTCGAAGCTGGAGAACCTGACCGGCGGCGACCGGGACTCGATAGGGCTGTTCCAGCAGCGCCCGAGCCAGGGCTGGGGCGAGCCGGAGCAGATCGCCGACCCGCGGTACGCCGCGAACGCCTTCTTCACCGCCCTGCTCAAGATCAAGGGCTGGGACCGGATGAGCGTGACCGACGCCGCCCAGGCCGTGCAGCGCAGCGCCCACCCCGGCGCCTACGAGAAGTGGACCGACGAGTCCGAGATCATGGTCAAGGCCCTCAGCGGTGAGGTCACCGGCGCGGTCGCCTGCACCGTGACCGAGGAGGCCAGCCACGGCCCCGAGGCCGCCCGCTCGCTCGGTGCGAGCCTCAAGCTGGACTGGGGCAGCGTCAAGACGACGAACGTGTCGAACCTGGTCGGGGTGGCGCTCAAGGTCAGCGAGCCGAAGTCGGGGTGGCAGTACGCGCACTGGCTGGTGGCCCACGCCCAGGAGAGCGGCATCAAGCGCGTCGTCTACGCCGACATGCAGTGGACCGCGGCGAGCGGAGCGTGGGCCCACGTGACGGAGCGTGGCGGCATCGACGCCGGTCCCGGCGGGGAACGGGTCGTCGCCGAGGTCTACTAGGGACCTAGACGTTCAGCGCGACCAGCAGGTTGTCGCCCGATCGGACATTGTCGCCTGCCCAACTCCCGAGTCGGCCGCGCATGCACCTCGCGTTACCATCGGTCGTTCGAGACAACACGAGCACGGGTACCACAAAAAACGTTAGGGGAGGACATGACGTCCGCTGCACCCGACTACGGCGGCCTCACCGGCTACGAGCCGATCAGTGACGCCGACCGTAAGGAGTTCCTGGAGAACGGTTTCCTGCTGGTCCGCAACGTCCTCACGGAGGAGCACCGGGCGGCGCTCGAGGCCGCTATGGACCGGGTCTACGACGAGGAGGTGGCAGCCGGGACGGCGGAGCACCTGAAGAAGGACGGCACGCTGCACCTGCTGGGCTTCCTCAACCGCGACGAGCTCTTCGGGCACCTGCTGACCCAGCCGACCATCTTCCCGTACATGTGGGGCCTGGCCGGGTGGAACATCTACACGCACCACAACCACCTCGACGTGACGCCGCCCACCTCCGTGGAGGAGCCGCCGTCGTGGGGCTGGCACCAGGACGGGTACCGCCAGAACTCCGACCCGGAGACGATGGACCCCAACCTCCCGCGGCCGATGTTCTCGCTGAAGGTGGCCTACGTCATCTCCGACCTGTCGGAGACCGGCCGCGGCGCCACCAAGGTCATCCCGGGCAGCCACCTCTGGAACTCGCTGCCCCGGCCGGCCGACACCACGGTGCACAACCCCGACCCCGAGGGCACCGTCGAGATCACCGCGAACCCCGGTGACTGCTTCATCTTCGATCGCCGCCTCTGGCACTCGCGGTCGCCCAACTACTCCAACATCACCCGCAAGATGCTGTTCATCGGCTACACCTACCGGTGGATCCGCATCCTCGACGACATGGCGATCGACCGCGAGGGCGAGTGGTGGAAGAACCGCACGCCGGTGCAGCGTCAACTGCTCGGCGAGGCGACCCACACGGCGAACTACTGGGGCATCAACTGGAACGGCTACATCGACGAGGAGATTCCGCTCCGCAAGGAGCTGAAGACCCGCGGGCTGCTGGACCGTTCCATTCCCTGGCTCCGCTGAGTTTTATTGCCTGACCCGCTTGGCGATCGTGCAAAAATGCGCAAGGCCCCCGGTTCGCCGACCGGGGGCCTTGCGCATTGTTCAGACTGTGAAACTTACAGGGCGCGTCGGCCCCGGCCCGCGAAGCCGGCGACGAGGGCAACGCCCACGGCGGCCACGAGCACCTGGACCAGCAGCTCGCCCCAGTCCACGCCGGGCGTGTCGGTGGAGATGCCGACCGCGTTCGCGATCAGGGTGCCGAGGAACGCGGCGATGATGCCGACGACAATCGTCAGCCAGATCGGAATGTTCTGACGGCCGGGGACGACCAGCCGCCCGAGCGCGCCGACAATGAGACCGACGATCAGCGCGGTGATGATTCCGGTGACAGTCACTGGTCTTCCTCCTCTTACTAAGCTCAACCAGGGGGGTCGTGCTTTGCGGTTGAACCTCTATTGCCCGGAGGAGTTCGACACCAAACGTCATGAAGATCGGCGGACGACCGGATTTCTCAGAACGACGTCCATCGAGGGAAACGCCATCTCCGGCGGGTCGTCCAGGGGCAGCCAGGCGTACTCGCTGCCCTCGGCCGGGTCCAGGGCGATCTGCCCGGCCTTGATGGTGGCCACCCAGAAGTGTTCCAGGACGGGCAGCTGCTCGTCCTGGAACTCGTAGACGCCGATGTGCATGCCGGCGAACTCGCCCAGCTCGACCTCGACGCCGAGCTCCTCCCGGGCCTCGCGCACGGCCGCCTCGGCCGGGTGCTCGAAGCCCTCGCAGAACCCGCCGGGCAGGTCCCACCAGCCCTCCCGGGGCGGATGGGCCCGCCGGATGGCCAGGAACGTGCCGTCGCCGCGCAGGAGCACGACGGTGCCGGTCGGGCGCGGGTTGAGGTAGGTCTCGTACCCGCACGCGCCGCACTTGGCCGGCAGCTCACCCGTGGGGCCGCCGCAGCGGGGGCAGTATCGGCCGGCGGCCACCGCTCCCGCTCCCGTCACTTCTTGGGCTTGTCGGCGACCGGGGCGTCCGAGGTCGACAGCGCGGCGATGAACGCCTCCTGCGGCACCTCCACGCGCCCGACCATCTTCATCCGCTTCTTGCCTTCCTTCTGCTTCTCCAGCAGCTTGCGCTTACGGCTGATGTCACCGCCGTAGCACTTCGCGAGCACGTCCTTGCGGATGGCCCGGATCGTCTCGCGGGCGATGATCCGGCTGCCGATCGCGGCCTGGATCGGCACCTCGAACTGCTGGCGCGGGATCAGCTTCTGCAGCTTCCCGGCGATCGTGACGCCGTAGTTGTACGCCTTGTCCTTGTGCACGATGGAGCTGAAGGCGTCCACCGGCTCGCCGTGCAGCAGGATGTCGACCTTCACCAGGTCGGACGCCTGCTCGCCGGACGGCTCGTAGTCGAGGCTGGCGTAGCCCTTGGTGCGGCTCTTGAGCTGGTCGAAGAAGTCGTAGATGATCTCGCCGAGCGGCAGCGTGTAGCGCAGCTCGACCCGGTCGGCGGACAGGTAGTCCATGCCGAGCAGCGTGCCGCGCCGGCCCTGGCACAGCTCCATGACCGCGCCGACGTAGTCGTTCGGGGTCAGCACCGTGGCCCGGACGGTCGGCTCGAAGATCTCGCCGGTCTTGCCGTCGGGAAACTCGCTGGGGTTGGTCACCGCGACCTGGGTGCCGTCGGTGGTGATCACCCGGTAGACCACGTTGGGCGCGGTGGAGATCAGGTCGAGGTTGAACTCGCGCTCCAGCCGCTCCTGGATGATCTCCAGGTGCAGCAGGCCCAGGAAGCCGCAGCGGAAGCCGAAGCCCAGGGCCGCGCTCGACTCCGGCTCGTAGACGAGCGCGGCGTCGTTGAGCTTGAGCTTGTCCAGCGCGTCGCGCAGCAGCGGGTAGTCCGAGCCGTCGATCGGGTAGAGGCCCGAGTAGACCATCGGCTTCGGGTCCTTGTAGCCGCCCAGCGGCTCGGTGGCCGGCTTGGCGTTGATGGTGACGGTGTCGCCGACCCGGGACTGGCGGACGTCCTTCACGCCGGTGATGAGGTAGCCCACCTCGCCGGCGCCCAGCCCGTCGCTCTTGATCGGCTCGGGTGAGATGACGCCGATCTCGAGGAGCTCGTGGACGGCGCCGGTGGACATCATCTTGATCCGGTCGCGGGCGCCGAGCCGGCCGTCGACGACCCGGATGTAGGTGACGACGCCGCGGTACACGTCGTAGACCGAGTCGAAGATCATCGCGCGGGCGGCGCCGTCGTTGCCGAAGGTCGGCGCGGGCATCTGCCTGACGATCTCGTCGAGCAGGTGGGCGACGCCCACGCCGGTCTTGCCCGAGACCCGCAGGCAGTCGTCGGGCTCGCAGCCGATGAGGTGGGCCAGCTCCTCGGCGTACTTCTCCGGCTGCGCGGCCGGCAGGTCGATCTTGTTGAGCACCGGGATGATCTGCATGTCGTTCTCGAGCGCGAGGTACAGGTTGGCCAGGGTCTGCGCCTCGATGCCCTGCGCGGCGTCGACGAGCAGGACGGCCCCCTCGCAGGCGGCCAGGCTGCGCGAGACCTCATAGGTGAAGTCCACGTGCCCCGGTGTGTCGATCATGTTCAGCACGAAGCTCTCGCCGGCCCGGCCGCCCTCGCGGACGGTCCAGGGCATGCGCACGGCCTGGCTCTTGATCGTGATGCCGCGCTCGCGCTCGATGTCCATGCGGTCGAGATACTGCGCCCGCATCTGCCGCGCCTCGACCACCTCGGTCAGCTGCAGCATCCGGTCGGCCAGCGTCGACTTGCCGTGGTCGATGTGGGCGATGATGCAGAAGTTGCGGATCCGGTCCGGCACGGTGGCGCCGGGGCGGTTTGCGCCGGGGTCGATCGTCGGTGGCACAGGCGTCCGTTCTCCATCGGGCTGGGGATCTCTTACATCGTCCCACGCCCGCGGCCGTTACCCCCACCGGCCTTATTTTGAGGTGTAAGTCCGGTGTCCTGCGGGTACTGCTCCCTCACTTGCCGATATCAAGAGGCTTGTGAGAGGCGGCCGAGAGTACATCGAGAGCGCTGCATTCAATACTGGACCGCGGTCCCCCGGCCTCGCCCGGAACGGGGGCCGGTGAGACGGTCGCGCGCCCGGCCTCGCCGGCCGGGCGTCACGTGGGACCGGAACACAGGCACGCTCCGGAGCGGGTCCTGTCGCTTGTAAGCGTGTAGGCGTGGCCGGCGGCAGGGCTTAGAGCAGCGCACCCTCGTCGTGGAGCCAGTCCACGAAGCCCAGCGCCACTACGGCCGCACAGTCGACGAGCTCGGCGATAAGCGCGTCGTGCACGCCGGAGAGCAGGGGCACCTGCATCTCGGCGTAGATCGGCAGCTGGCCGCGATCGGTCGGGTCGCCGATGTACGCCTTGTAGAACCGCCGCGTGTGGTTCCACTCGTTGACCACCCGGTAGGAGCGGTCCGCCCAGTCCGGCGGCACCGTCGCGTGCGGCCGGGCCCGGATGACCAGGATCTCGTCCGACGGGCCCTCCAGGGCGAACAGCACCGCGTGGCGCTCCCAGAGCGCGAGCAGGCTGCCGTCTCCGTCGGTCAGGTAGCGGATGTCGAGCTTCTCGAGGGCATCCGCGACCCGTAGCAGTGTCACCGGCGCGATCACACCGGCGCCGTCCTCCTGCGGATTGTCGCCCGCTCCGTCGATCGTCGAGGTTGCGTCGTCCCGCGGCAGCTGAGCCACGATCGAGTCGCTCTTCGACTCGCCCGTCTGCTCCGTCCGCCATGGCCACCTTGGCATCGTTCCGGCTCCCTGCTCCCCCGTGCGCCTCCACCCGCATGTGCGGTCCGTCGCCAACCGAATTCGCTCGGCGGTGGACCCGAAAGAGGACGGTACCCGTTCGGTCGAGTTTCAGCAGCCCCCAATTTCACCCTTGCACCACCCGTTCGGGTGAGGGTCTTATAGCCGTCTATCCGATGAGCAGAGATCCGCCGCCGCGATGCCAGGCAGAGCCATATGTGCAGGCCAGAGCCGTCCATGGACCCGAAATCCGGACATCGACGAACTCGTCGGGGCCGCCGGCGACGAACCCCATCCGGATGACGGCCTGGACGAGACGCTGCGTAACCGGTATACGCCGCCCCGCGTCGGTGGTGACCACGATGGGCTCATGATCCAGCAGCGCGTCGCGCAGCATCCGGGAGCCGATCGGCCGCCCGCCGACCCCGTGCGCGGACGCGGTCCGGACCGTCTCCGCGGCGGCCGCGCCGACCCGGCGGACGTCGGCCGCAGGGACCCGCTCGACTGTCGTCCCGGGCCCCGGCGGCAGCGACCATCGCCAATCCGTGTCCCGCGATACGGGAAGCAGATCATCGACCGGCGTCAGCAGATCCCGGGCCGCGACGGTCCGGTCCCGGGCCACCGTCGCGGCGATGCCGCGGGTGACGAGCACGCCCCACGGCAGCCGCGACCAGAGCGCCACCGCGTCCTCCCCGGCCGGGCGCAGCCGCACGACCGCGGCCGGGTCGAGGTGGACCACCCGGGCGGCGAACGCGCGCGCGTCGGAGCGGCCGGAGCCCGCCAGCCAGCCCATTATCCGAGGTAAGGCGAGAGGAACTCGCGCTCGACGTCGCGCACCCGGCGGGGCCGGCCGGCCTCCAGGTCGTAGGGGACGCAGACGGTCCGGCCCCGCGACGCGAGCTCCTCGCCGTCGAAGAGCTCGTACGCCACGATCAATCGGGATGCCTTGATCTCCTCGATCCACAGCTCGATCCGGACGGGGTCGCCGTAGTCGATCGGCCGCAGATAGTCGATCTCATGACGTGAGATGACGATGCCGTTCTCGAACGACTCCAGCCCGGCCGCCCGGGCCGCGGTGAACATCAGGGCAACGCGCGCCTCCTCGTAGAGGGTGAGGAAGCGCGCGTTGTTGACGTGGCCGTACGCGTCCAGATCGGACCAGCGCAAGGCGCAGTGATAGATGAAACGAGCCACTGCGGTTCGTTACCGTCAGTCACGGGTCAGTTTGCGGTAGGTAACGCTGTGCGGTCGGGCCGCCTCGGGGCCGAGCCGGTCGACCTTGTTCTTCTCGTACGACTCGAAGTTGCCCTCGAACCAGAACCACTTGGCCGGGTTCTCGTCGTCGCCCTCCCAGGCCAGGATGTGCGTCGCCACCCGGTCCAGGAACATCCGGTCGTGGGAGATGACCACGGCGCAGCCGGGGAACTCAAGCAGCGCGTTCTCCAGCGACGACAGCGTCTCGACGTCGAGGTCGTTCGTCGGCTCGTCCAGCAGGATCACGTTGCCGCCGATCTTCAGCGTCAGCGCGAGGTTGAGCCGGTTGCGCTCGCCGCCGGAGAGGACCTTCGTCGGCTTCTGCTGGTCGGGGCCCTTGAAGCCGAACGCGGCGACGTAGGCCCGCGACGGCATCTCGACCTTGCCGACCATGAGGTGGTCCAGGCCGTCGGAGACGACCTCCCAGACCGTCTTGTCGCCGTCGAGGCCGGAGCGGTTCTGGTCGACGTAGGACAGCTTGACCGTGTCACCGACCCGGACCGACCCGGCGTCCGGCTTCTCCAGCCCGACGATGGTCTTGAACAGCGTGGTCTTGCCCACACCGTTGGGGCCGATGATGCCGACGATGCCGTTGCGGGGCATCGTGAACGACAGCCCGTCGATGAGCACGCCGCGCTCGTCGAAGCCCTTGACCAGGTCCTTGGCCTCGATGACCAGGTTGCCCAGGCGCGGGCCCGGCGGGATCTGGATCTCCTCGAAGTCCAGCTTGCGGGTCTTCTCGGCCTCGTTGGCCATCTCCTCGTAGCGCTCGAGGCGGGCCTTCGACTTGGTCTGGCGGGCCTTGGCGTTGGAGCGGACCCACTCGAGCTCCTCGGAGAGGCGCTTCTGCAGCTTCTGGTCCTTTCGCCCGGCCACGGCCAGCCGCTGGGCCTTCTTCTCCAGGTAGGTGGAGTAGTTGCCCTGGTAGCCGTGGACCTGGCCGCGGTCGACCTCGGCGATCCACTCGGCCACGTGGTCCAGGAAGTACCTGTCGTGGGTGACGGCCAGGACGGCGCCGGCGTACTTCTGCAGGTGCTGCTCCAGCCAGTTGACGCTCTCCGCGTCCAGGTGGTTGGTGGGCTCGTCGAGCAGCAGCAGGTCGGGCGCCTCGAGCAGCAGCTTGCACAGCGCGACGCGGCGGCGCTCACCACCCGAGAGCTGGGTGACGTCGGCCTCGGGGGCCGGGCAGCGCAGCGCGTCCATGGCCAGCTGCAGCTTGGAGTCGATGTCCCACGCGTCGGCGTGGTCGAGCTCCTCCTGCAGGCGGCCCATCTCGTCCATGAGCTCTTCGGTGTAGTCGGTCGCCATCAGCTCGGCCACCTCGTTGAACCGGGCGAGCTTGGCCTTGGTCTCGGCGACGGCCTCCTCGATGTTGCCCAGGACCGTCTTGCTCTCGTTGAGCGGCGGCTCCTGCAGCAGCATGCCGACGGTGTAGCCGGGCATGAGCCGGGCCTCGCCGTTGCTGGGCTTGTCGAGCCCCGCCATGATCTTGAGCAGGCTCGACTTGCCGGCGCCGTTCGGGCCGACCACACCGATCTTCGCGCCGGGCAGGAACGACAGCGTGACGTTGTCGAGCACGACCTTGTCGCCGTGCGCCTTGCGCGCCTTCTCGAGCACGTAGATGTACTGCGCCACGGTGCGCTCCTACCTCCGCTTGAAACAAAAACGTGTATGGGTTCGCCGCAATCTTCCCAGGCCCCGCCCCGAGCGCCCAATCGGGCCCAGCAGCCGCGCCCTCCGGACCGCTCAGGCGGGCGGGTTGAGCTGCGCCACGCCGTACGTCGAGTTGCCGATCTTGAGGCCCTTGAGGCTCACCACGTAGGTGGTCCCGTTGTTCGTCACCGAGTAGGTCCGGTTCTTGGCGTCCTCGACGACACCGGGTCGCAGCAGGCCGTTCTGCCCCTCGACCGGGATCTCGCCCTCGGAGTACCAGTCGGGCTTGCGGTCGTGGCCCTGGTACCAGAGCCCCGTCCCGTCGCTCTCCCGGCAGATCCAGGCTTCCTTGTCGGCGTCGGTCCGCAGGTACTGCACCAGCTTCAGCGGCACCGCGACGCCGGCGTCCTGTAGCTTCGCGGCGGCGCTGATGAACTGCGGGCAGTCGCCGGTCGCGCGGCGGACGGCCGGGCTGCCGGCCGATGCCTCAGCCGAGGATACCGCCGACGGATCGTCACCGGCCAGTGACTTATTCTCATCGATGTCGCGTAAGCCGAGCACATATCCGGAGAGCGCTCCGACAACCGCGAGGATGAGTACTGAGAGCAATACGACGGTCCGCGACATGCACGCAGGATCGCACCTGTGAGCCAGCACTCCGCATGCTGCCAGGTCGCTCCGGGGATCAGTAGGCTGAAAGTACGAGGGTGGATCACCCAGGGGGAGGACTCGACACGTGGCTGGAGACAGTGCATTCGTAGTGGTCGCCAACCGGTTGCCCGTCGACAAAGTGGTCGGCCCGGACGGGGAGATCACGTACCGCAGGAGCCCGGGCGGGCTGGTGACGGCGCTCGAGCCGGTGCTCCAGCAGCGCAACGGCACCTGGACCGGCTGGCCCGGCGGGGCCGGGGACACCGACGCCAAGGAGGAGACCTTCGAGGCCGGCGGCATCTCCCTGCACACCGTGCCACTGAGCGCGGGCGAGATCGAGCGGTACTACGAGGGCTTCTCCAATTCCAGTCTGTGGCCGCTGTACCACGACGCGGTCGAGACACCGATCTTCAAGCGTCGATGGTGGGACGCATACCGACTGGTCAATGAGCGGTTCGCCAAGGCGGTCGCCGAGGACGCCGCGCCCGGCGCGACCGTGTGGGTGCAGGACTACCAGCTGCAGCTCGTACCGGCCCTGCTGCGCGAGTCCCGGCCCGACCTCAAGATCGGGTTCTTTCTGCACATCCCATTCCCGCCCGTCGAACTCTTCATGCAGCTACCGCGCCGCGCCGACATTCTCAAGGGCTTGCTCGGTGCCGATCTGGTTGGTTTCCAGCGACCACTCGGCGCACAGAACTTCGTCCAACTGGCCCGACATCTGCTCGGCACCCGAGTGCGCCGCGGAATCGTTGAGTGGGAGGGGCGCACCGTGCGTGCGGAGGCGTTCCCGATCTCGATCGACGTCGAGGAGATGCGCCGGCTGGCCGCATCGCCCGAAGTGCAGGCCAGGGCGGCCGCCATCCGCACCGAGCTGGGCGAGCCGCGCACGATCATCCTCGGCGTGGACCGGCTCGACTACACCAAGGGCATCGAAAGAAGGCTCAAGGCATTCCGCGAACTGCTGTCAGATGGACGACTCACGGCACCCGAGACGGTGATGGTACAAGTGGCTACGCCGAGCCGGGAGCGGGTGGAGCACTACCAGACGCTCCGGGTGAACGTCGAGCGTGAGGTCGGGCGGATCAATGGGGAGTACGGACGAGTTGGCCAACCCGCCGTGCACTATCTCCATCAGTCGTACAGTCGGGCTGAGTTGGCCGCGTTGTATGTTGCGGCCGACGTGATGATGGTGACTCCGCTGAGGGACGGCATGAATCTGGTGGCGAAGGAGTATGTCGGTGCCCACGCCGACGGCCGGGGCGCCATCGTGCTGTCCGAGTTCGCCGGCGCGGCGGCCGAGCTGCGCCAGGCGTTTCTGTGCAACCCGCACGACCTCGACGGGGTGAAAGACGCACTCATGCGTGCGATTGAGGTCGACCCGGTCGAGGGTCGCAAGCGTATGCATGCTATGCATTCCCACCTGCGCGCCCACGATGTCCGAACTTGGGCGGACTCGTTCCTCGACGCGCTCGGCGCCGCATCATGACCCGCCCGTCTGCTCGGCGCCCGCTTCACCGCAACGCCGGCACTACCAGACACCCTGCACACCCTGATCGCACAACCCACTTCCATGAACAGGCCGGACATGAACCAGATCTCGGCGACAGGCAACGGCCTCTCGCTCGACCCGGACCTCCGCGCGGCGGTGCTACGCGTCGCCCGCGTGCCCAACCTCTTGGTGGCATGTGACTACGACGGCACCCTCGCGCCGATCGTTGCCGACCCCACCAAGGCGACTCCCTCGCCGGAGTCCGTAGCCGCCGTACGCGCGCTCTCGTCGCTGCCGCAGACGACGGTGGGCGTGATCAGCGGACGCGCGCTGCGTGACCTCGCGGCCCTGTCCCGCCTTCCCGCCGAGGTCCGCCTCGTCGGCAGCCACGGCTCCGAGTTCGACGTCGGCTACGTCGACGAGCTGCCGCCAGAGCGCAGTCAGCGCCGCTCCGAACTGCAGGCTGCGCTCAACGCCATCTGCCGCGACCAGCCCGGCGTGCGCCTGGAGGGCAAGCCGGCAAGCGTCGCCGTCCACACCCGGGCGGCGCCGCGGGACGTCGCCCAGCGGGTCTTCGACGCGGTCCGCAGCGGGGCGGCCCTGTGGCCCGACATCGAGGTGACCACCGGCAAGGAGGTCATCGAGCTCTCGGTGGTGCCGACCGACAAGGGCGTGGCCGTCGACGCGCTGCGCATGCAGGCCTCGGCCAGCGCGGTCGTGTACCTCGGCGACGACGCCACCGACGAGAAGGCGTTCGCCCACCTCCACGGCCCCGACCTCGGCGTCAAGGTCGGCACGGTCGAGGAGGAGACGCAGGCCCGGTTCCGCATCGACGACGCCGACGCCGCGGTCGCCGTCCTGGAGCTGCTGCTGTTCACCCGCCGCCGCTGGCTCTTCGGCGAGCAGGCGGTGCCGATCGAGCGGCACTCGATGCTCTCCAACACCCACACCGTCGCGCTGCTCACCCCGGCCGCCCGGGTCACCTGGCTGTGCCACCCGAAGCCGGACTCGGGCGCGGTCTTCGCCGACCTGCTCGGCGACACGGCGGCCGGGCACTTCACGGTGCAGCCGGAGCGGGGCGGCATCCCGCTCGGGCAGCGGTACCGGCCGGGCACCATGACGGTGGAGACCCGCTGGTCGGGGCTCACCGTCACCGACTGGCTGGACCACCACCGCACCGGCAACTCGCTGATCCGCGTGCTCTCGGGCAGCTCCCGCGCCCGCATCGACTTCGTCCCCCGCCCCGACTTCGGCCAGGTGCACATCCGCCTCCAGCCGATCGGCGGCGACGGGCTGCTGGTGCTGGGCTCCAACGAGCCGATCGCGCTGTACTCCCCCGGCATCGAGTGGGAGATCACGTCGGACGGGCACAGCGACACCGCGCGCGCGACAGTCGACCTGAACGAGCTCGGCGGGTCGGCCATGCTCGAGCTGCGGCTCGGCACCGACTCGGTCGAGGCGCCGCGGGTCCCCATCGCGGAGCGGCAGATCGCGGCGGAGACCCTGTGGCGGGACTGGGCCGAGTCGCTGAAGCTGCCCTCGGTGGCCAAGGACCTCGTGCGTCGCAGCGCGCTGACCCTGCGCGGCCTGTGGCACAAGCCCAGCGGCGCGATCCTGGCCGCGGCGACCTCGTCGCTGCCCGAGGAGATCGGCGGCTCCCGCAACTGGGACTACCGGTACTGCTGGCTGCGCGACGCGTCCCTGACCGCCAAGGCCCTTGTCGACCTCGGCTCCCTCGAGGAGGCCGAGTCCCTGGTCCGCTGGACCCTGCGGGTCTCCGACAACACCGACGGCCACCCGGAGCGCCTCCACCCGCTCTACACCCTGGACGGCAACGAGCTCGGCCCCGAGGCCGTGATCGAGGCACTCCCCGGGTACGCAGGCTCCCGTCCGGTGCGCATCGGCAACGCGGCCAACGGCCAGGTCCAGCTGGACGTCTTCGGCCCGGTCGCCGACCTGCTCTGCGCCCTGGCCGACGTCCGCCCGCCGGAGGAGGGCGACTTCGCCCTCATGAACGCCATGGTCGAGGCCGTCGAGCGCCGCTGGCACGAGCCGGACCACGGCATCTGGGAGGCTCGTCGCCGCCCTCGCCACTACGTGTACTCCAAGGTCATGTGCTGGATGACCGTCGACCGGGGCATCCGGCTCTTCGAGCGCCAGGGCCGTCCGGTCCCCGAGGTCTGGCACACCCTGCGCCGGACGATCGCCGACAACGTGCTCGACAAGGGCTGGAACGAGAAGGTCGGCGCCTACACGGTCGCCTACGGCTACGAGGAGATGGACGCGTCGGTCCTGTGGATCGGCCTGTCCGGCCTGCTCGAGGACGACGACCCCCGCTTCCTCGCCACCGTCCTGGCCGTCGAGGCCGACCTCCGCGAGGGCCCCACGGTGTACCGCTACCGCTGGGACGACGGCCTGCCCGGCGCCGAGGGCGGCTTCCACCTCTGCACGACCTGGATGATCGAGGCGTACCTGCGCACCGGCCGCCGGGCCGACGCGGAGGAGCTGTTCGCCCAGTTCATCGAGTGCGCCGGCCCCACCGGCCTGATTCCGGAGGAGTACGACCCGCTGACCGAGCGGGCCCTGGGCAACCACCCCCAGGCGTACTCCCACCTGGGCCTCATCCGCTGCGCCCTGGAGCTGGACCGCAGCTGAGCACCGATCGCTCCTGCGCGGATCCGGCCAGAACGTGGCCGGATCCGCGGGGAGACTGCCTGTATGACGAGTGAGATGCTGCTGCCCCCGCAGTCGGTGCCGAACGCCGGCGCGGTGCTCAACCCGTTCGTGATCGTGGACGGCGCCGCCGGGTTCGTCGACTTCGTGGCCGCCGTCTTCGGGGCCGAGGAGGACGCCGGCGCGCGCACGGCGATGCCGGACGGCACGCTGATCCACGCCCAGCTCCGGCTCGGCACCGTCGACCTGATGGTCGCCGATCGGCAGGACGGCTGGCCGGCGCGGCCGGGGCTGCTCCAGGTATGGGTGCGCGACGTCACCGCGGTCCTGGAGCGGGCCACCGGCCGCGGCGCCACAGTCGTCACCGAGCCGACCCCGTTCTACGGCGAGACGACGCTCGGCCGGATGCTCGACGGCTGGCAGAACCTCTGGTGGCTGTGGGCGCCGGCACCGGGCCGGCCCGACCCGGTGCCGCACTGGGAGGGTGGCTCGGACACCGTCTTCGCCACCCTCGACCGGGCGCTCCGGCAGCTACAGCGCTGAACCGTTGGCCAGGGCGTCGACCACGGGCCCGATCACGATCACCGCGGGCGGGCGCAGGCCGGCGTCCTGCACCGCGTCGGCCACCGTGGCGAGCGTCGCCCGGACCGAGCGCTGCGAGGGGGTCGTCCCCTCCTGCACCACGGCGACGGGCGTGTCGGGCGCCCGGCCGTGCTCCAGCAGGACCGAGGCGATCGCGGGCAGGTTCTTGTGGCCCATCAGGATGCAGAGCGTGCCCTTGAGCCGGGCCAGGGCGGGCCAGTCGACGAGAGACCCGGCGTGGCCCGGGGCCAGGTGGCCGGAGACGACTGTGAACTCCTGGGCCAGACCGCGGTGGGTCACCGGGATGCCGGCCAGCGCCGGCACCGCGATCGAGCTGGAGATCCCCGGCACGACCGTGACCGGGATGCCGGCCTCGGCGCAGGCCAGCAGCTCCTCGCCGCCGCGGCCGAAGACGTACGGGTCGCCGCCCTTGAGCCGCACGACGAACTTGCCGGCCTTGGCCCGCTCGACCAGGACCCGGTTGATCTCCTCCTGGGCGACCGAGGGGCCGTAGGGGATCTTCGAGGCGTCGACCAGCTCGACATCCGGCCGCATCTCGTCCAGGAGGAGGCCGGCGGCCAGCCGGTCGATCACGACCACGTCGGCGGCGGCCAGGAGGCGGCGGCCGCGGACGGTGAGGAGCTCGGGGTCGCCGGGCCCGGAGCCGACGAGCGCGACGGTGCCGCCGAGGTCCGGCGCGGTGGCGGGCAGCGTGGTCAGCTGCTCTGCGATGGCGTCGCGGACCGCGACCGCGCGGGCCGGGTCGCCGCCGGCCAGGACGGCCACGGTCAGCGGCCCCTGGCGGGTCACGGCCGGGGTCCAGGCGGTGGCGGCGTGGCGGTCGTCGGCGCGGACGGTGAAGATCCGCTTGGCCGCTGTCACCTCGCTAATCGCGTGGGCCGCCTCCGGATCGCTGACGGCCACGTGGACCAGCCAGACGTCCTCGACGTCGGCGGGCTCGAAGCGGCGCTCCCGCCAGGTGATCCGGCCGGCGTCGAGGTGGGCGCGCAGGGCGGGGGTGATGTGGGGCGACACGAGCACGACGTCCGCGCCCGCATCGAGCAGGCCGGGCACGCGTCTGGTGGCGACCGCACCGCCGCCGACCACCAGCACGCGCAACCCGTCCAGCCGCAAACCGAGGGGGTAGGGGTTCACTTGTGGGCAACTCCAGCGGAATCGAAAGTGGCAACCTCGTGCAACACGCGGACAGCACTGGCCACGATCGGCAGCGCCAGGGCGGCGCCGGTGCCCTCGCCCAGGCGCAGGCCCAGGTCGACGAGCGGTTCGAGCTCAAGATAACCCAGGGCCACGGAGGCGCCCGGCTCGGCCGAGCGGTGCCCGGCGACCATGGCGGCGCTCGCGGCCGGGGCGAGCGCGTGGGCGGCCAGGGCGGCCGAGGCGGCGATGACACCGTCGAGGATGACCGGCACCCGCAGCTCGGCGCCCTTGAGGATGTACCCGGCCAGCGCCGCATGCTCCAGCCCGCCGACCGCGGCCAGGACGTCGATCGGGTCCTCGGCCTGCAGCCCGACGACGGCGGCCGTGACCACCGCCACCTTCCGGGCATGCGTCTCGCTGTCGATGCCGGTGCCGAGCCCGGTCACGGCGGCCGGGTCGGCGTGCGTGAATGCGGCGATGAGCGCGGCCGAGGGCGTGGTGTTGGCGATGCCCATGTCACCCGTGAGCAGTGCCCGCGCGCCGCCGTTCACCAGATCCTCGGCGACCTGCATCCCGACCTCGATGGCCTGGATCGCCTCCTCGCGGGTCATCGCCGGCTCGACGCTCAGGTCGCGCGTCCCGGCCCGGACCTTGCGCGACAGCAGCCCCTCGGCCGGGTCCAGCTCGGCCTTCACGCCCACGTCCACGACCGTGACGTCGATGCCGGCCTGGCGCGCGAACGCGTTCACGACAGCGCCGCCAGCCAGGAAGTTGGCCACCATCTGCGCGGTGACCTCCTGCGGCCAGGGCGTCACACCCTGCTCGTGCACCCCGTGGTCACCGGCGAAGATCGCCAGAGCGGCCGGCTCGGGGATCGGCGGCGGGCACGTGCCGGCCAGCCCGGCCAGCCGCACGGCAAGCGTCTCCAGGGACCCCAGCGACCCCATCGGCTTGGTCAGCCGGGCCTGCAGCGCCCGCGCGGCCGCGATGGCCTCGTCGTCGAGCGGCCGGATCGCGGCGATCGTCTCGTTCAGCATGGTTCACCCTCCCAGTACGTTCGACAACACCGCGACGAAGGCGTCACTCGTGGCAGTGTCCCGCACGGCAATACGTAACCAGTCCGCACCCAGCCCCGGGAAGGTTTCGCCGCGTCGCACCGCGAAACCCCGCGCGCGCAGCGCGACGCGCACCCGCTCACCGTCCACCACCCTGATCAGCACGAACGAGCTCGCGGGCACGCCGGCCACGGTCACCCCGGCCGCCCGCAGCGCCGCCACGAGGTGGTCCCGGTCGGCGGCGAGGGCCGTGGCGATCTCACGCTCCGTGGCCACGGCCCGCGGCGAGGCGCAGGCGATGGCGGCCGCGAGCGCGGGCGTTGAGACACTCCACAGTGGAGCGTGCTCGCGCAGCCGGTCAATGAGGTCCTTCGCGCCGAGCACGTATCCGATCCGCAGGCCGGCCAGGCCCCAGGTCTTCGTCAGGCTGCGGATGACCAGCAGGCCGGGCAGGTCGCGGCGGCTCGCCAGGGACTCCGGCTCGCCCGGGATCGTGTCGGCGAACGCCTCGTCGACGACAGTCACCCGGCCGGGCCTGGTGAGCGCCGCGACATCAGCCGCGGTGTGGAGCACCGATGTCGGGTTTGTCGGATTTCCCAGTACCACCAAATCGGCTTGTTCTGGCACTTCCGCCGTTTTCAACATAAAGCCGTCGGCCTCGCTGAGCTCGACCCGGGCCACGGGGTGCCCCGCGGTCAGCAGGGCCGCCTCCGGCTCGGTGAACTGCGGGTGGATCACCACGGGCCGGGCGGGCCTCAGGGCCTGGGCCAGCAGGACGAACGCCTGGGCGGCGCCGGACGTGAGCAGGACCTCCTCCGGCGGGCGGGCGTGCCGGGCGGCGATCGCGGCGGTCGCCTCGGCCGGGTCCGGGTAGCGCGCGAGGTCGGCCAGCGACGCGGCGATCGGCCCGGCCAGCCAGGACGGCGGCGCCTCCTGGCGCACGTTGACGGCGAGGTCGACGAGGCCGGGCGCGATCTCAGCATCGCCGTGGAACCGCAGCATCCCGCGATCGTCGCGTACGGCGAGCCGAATTGTCCTAGCGTGAGAATGTGATCACGCGCACGCTGCGAGTGGCCGGCGGCCTCCTCGCGCTCCTGCGGACCGGGCTCATCGTGGGGCTGGCCGTAGCGGCGCTGATCTATCCCCTGGCCGCGGTGAGCGGCATGGGGGCCAAGAAGGGCGCCGACGCGCTGGCCATGCCGCCGGACGCGCTGCGCCAGTCGATGCCGGCCCAGACGACGCACGTGTACGCCGCGGACGGCAGCATGCTCGCGCAGTTCTACGAGGAGTACCGCACCTACACCCCGCTCGCCTCCATGTCGCCGAACATCCAGCACGCGATCGTCGCGGCCGAGGACGCCCGCTTCTGGGAGCACCACGGCGTCGACTTCAAGGGCGTCGCCCGCGCGTTCGTCGCCAACCACAAGGCCGGCGGCGTGTCGCAGGGCGCCTCGACGATCACGATGCAGTACGTCCGCAACGTCCTGCGCGACACCGCCCGCACCCCGGCCGAGGTCAACGCGGCCACCGAGCAGACCGGCGCGCGCAAACTGCGGGAGATGAAGCTCGCGATCGAGCTCGAAAAACACATGGGCAAGCGCGAGATCCTGGAGAGGTACCTCAACGTCGCCTACTTCGGCCACCGCGCCTACGGCATCCAGGCCGCGGCCGAGGTCTACTTCTCGAAGAAGCCCGCCGACCTCACCGTGTCGGAGGCCGCGCTCCTGGCCGGCCTGGTGCAGGCCCCGTCGTCGTACGACCCGGCCGCCTCCGACGCCAAAGCCGCGACCACGCGCCGCAACTACGTCATCGATCGCATGGTCGATCTGCAGTACGTGAACCGCACCGACGCCACCACCGCCCACGCGGCACCGATCGCCCTCAAGCTCACCGACCCGCCGAACGACTGCCTGGCCACCCAGTCCGGGTACGGCTTCTTCTGCGCCATGTTCCGCTCCTGGTGGGCCGACCAGCCCGTGTTCGGCGCGAACTCGACCGAGCGGCTGGAGAAGTTGCGGCGCGGGGGGTACAAAATCGTCACGTCCCTCGATCCCCGGGTCCAGGCCATCGCGGAGCAGCAGATCCTGAAGCGGGTCGGGACCCGCAGCCCCTACGCCCTGGGCCAGGTCGCCATCGAGCCCGGCACCGGCTACATCAGGGCAATGGCTGTCAACCGGGTGTACTCCCTCGACCGCGCCAGCAACGGCCCGCACTCCGACCCGAGGCAGCGCAAACGCCTGCGCGGCAACTATCCGAACACGGTCAACCCACTCCTCGGCGGCGGCGACGAGATGGCCGGCTACCAGGCGGGCTCGACGTTCAAGATGTTCACCATGCTGGCCGCGCTGGAGCAGGGCCTGCCGCTGTCCACGGCCATCTACTCACCCAAGACGGTGCAGACGAAGTACAAGACGGGCCGCGACAGCCCCGCCCACTGCGGCAACGACAACTGGTGCCCGTCCAACGCCTCCGACGCGATGACCGGCCGGCAGACGATGTGGTCCGGCTTCGGCAAGTCCGTCAACACGTTCTTCGTCCAGCTGGAGCAGCGCGTCGGGGCGGACTCCGCGGTCCGCATGGCCGAGCGGCTGGGCCTACGCTGGCGCACGGGCATCGACCAGCTCCAGGCCTCCCCCGCGAAGGCCAAGGGCTGGGGCGCCTTCACTCTGGGCGTAGCCGACACCACCCCGTTGGAGATGGCCGGCGCCTTCGCCACGGTGGTGGCCGACGGCGTGCACTGCGACCCGATACCCGTCACGTCCATCACGGACGTCAACGGCAAGCCGGTGGTCGACGACAAGGGCGTCGAGGTCGCGAAGCCCCGCTGCGCCCAGGTGGTCGGGGTCGACGTGGCCCGCGGCGCTGTCGACGCGGCCCGGTGCGTGACGGGCTACAAGGCCGCGATGGGCGACTGCGGCGGCTGGTCGACCGCACCCCGCGTCTTCCCGACCGTCCACCGCCCGGTCGCGGGCAAGTCCGGCACCACCGACGACGACCGGGCCGCCTGGTTCGTGGGCATGACCCCGGGCCTGACGATCGCCGGCTTCATCGCCGACCCGGACAACCCCCTGCACCGCGTGGGCACCGGCAACGCCGGCAAGCCCCGCGAGACGGTCGCCGAGACACTGCGCGACGCCCTGGCCGGCACTCCCGTCCGCGGCTTCACCCCGCCAAGCCCTCAGATCGCCGGCAAGAGCGCAGCCCCGAAGCCCAAACCGCGAACCCGCACCTAGCCCTCCCCCGCCTCGGCTCCAGACACCGCTTCGCAGGCGCACCCTCCCATCACACGTGCGGCCCTCCTCATGTGATTCGGCTCGCACGACGACGGCGGACTTTCGTCCCGCGACCAGGGCTCGCCCGAGTGGTGGTCTCTCGCGTAGTGCGGAGGGGCTCGGCCTACCGGATGTCGGAGGGCAGCAGCGACCAGCTCTCGAGGTCCACCCGGCCGCTGGCGAGGGAGCCGGCGTTGCGCAGGAGCCCCTCGTACGTGAAGCCGGCCTTCTCGGCAACCCGGCGCGAGGCGATGTTGCCGGGGGCGACGCGAAGTTCGATGCGCTGGAAGCGGTGCTCCAGCAGCAGCGACAGCGCAAGCACGTCGACGGCCTCCGGAGCGACGCCGTAGCCGCGCGCGTCGGCGGCCACGGCGCAGGCGATTTCGGTGGAGCGGGTCAGCCAGTCGGTATTCTTGGTCCACAGGCAGCCGACCAGGCGCCCATCCTCCCGGCGAACGATGCCGTAATGATCGCCGGCCCCGCTGTCCCGGCGTTCGACGGCCAGTTCGGTGCACCAGGCGTAGCCGTCGAACTCCTCCATCTCGTCGGCCGCCACCGGGAGCCAGCGGCGGACCAGGCGATCGGCGAAGATCTCGGCAACCCGCTTGTCGTCGTCGGCGCACAGGGGCCGCACGGTCAGGCGCGGCGTCTCGACCAGCAACGATGGAAAGCGCCGCAGCGCCACCGACCACGTCGACACTAGGCTCCGGCCTTCCCGTCATCACGGCCGTCGCCGGCCACCGGACGATCGCGCCCGTCGCCATCCACCGGAAGCACAGTCGCCTGACGATCGCTCCTGTCGCCCTCCGTCGAAATCACGGTCGCCGGACGCACGTTCGCCGAAAGGTCGCCGCTGTCGCTATCCGCGGCGAGCACGGCCGCCGGACGCACGTTCGCCGGAAGGTCGCCGCTGGCGCCCTCCGCCGGGAGCACGGTCGCCGGGAGCACTGTCGTCGCGTCGTCCGCAGGCGGCGCCGAGACGCCGGCACTCGAACCGGACGAACCGCCCGAAACAGGAGAGGAAGCCACGGAGCCGGACACTACCGAACCCGACGGCGTGGCAACCGGACCCGACACGGGGACCGCGGGAATCGACGCCGTTCCGACAGAACGCCCGGCCCCGGCCATCCCCGTGCTAGGCGGTGCCGAAACCGGCGGCGCCGACACGGGCGCCTGCTCGGCGATCTCGGTCCCGGCGTGCGACGGTGACGCATACGGCCCCGCCACCTCCTCGGCCGCGGGCACGAGCTCCGACTCCGCCGCCGGCATGGCCGTCACACCACCCGGCGCCGCCGACACGGGCGCGGTCACAGGCGGCACGGCGGCACCGAACTCCGGCATCGGCGCCGACGAGATAGGCATCGCGGCCGACGTCGCCGACACGGGCGCCGTAACAGGCGGCACGGCGGCACCGAACTCCGGCATCGGCGCCGACGAGATAGGCATCGCGGCCGACGTCGCCGTCCCGCCACCCCCCGCTCCCCCGCCGACCTGCCCCGCCACCTCACCACTGACATGCCCCGCAACCCCGGCCGCCCCGGACACCGGCGCCGACGCGGACGGCACCGGCACGGAGGCCGACGACACTGGCACGGAGGCCGACGACACCGGCGCCGACGACAGCGGCACCGAGGCTGACGACACCGGGGCGGAGGCCGGCGACACCTGCGCCGAGGCCGACGACACCGGCGCGGAGGCCGACGACGCGGACCCCGGCCCGAACGCGGTTATCGGCCCGGTCACGGACGCCGGCGCCCGCCCGGCCGACGACGAGGAGTCCACAGGCGAAGCAGCGTCCTGAGCGGAGAACTGGACCGGCACAATCCCCGACGATGGCAGCCCGGGCGCCGCCGCGGGTGCGTTCGGCCCGGAAGGCACCCCAACGCTCGCCTCGCCCGCCTCACCCGACCCACCGGCCGCAGCACCGGCGCCCGGCACCGCGAGCACCGAGGTCGCTTCATCAACTGACACGCCAGGGCTACTCGGCCGATCCGAACTGTCCGAAACATCCCCGGCGCCATCAGCACCCGAACGAGTCGCGGAGGCGCCTTCCGGCTGGTCAACGGCTCCGGAGACCACGCCCGGCGAAGCAGCTCCAGCAGCCGCGCCGTCCGAGACCGGCGAGCCGGAAACCGAGGCCGCCGCCCGGGCAGTGAACGGCGAGCCGGAAACCGAGACCGCCGCCGGAGCCGAGACCGACGCTGGGGCCGAGACCGGCGAGCCGGAAACGGAGACCGCCGCCGGAGGCAGGGCCGGGGCCGGAGACGAAACCGGAGCCGGAGCCGAGACGGAGGTGGACGCGGCCGAAGCCGGGTTGTGCAACGAGGTCCACGGCGTCGGCAGTGCCGGACCCAGCGCCGGACCGAACGGCGACGAGGCCCCCGGCGACGTCGGCGCGGAGGCGGGCACCTCGGACCTGGGCTGCGGCGGGCCGGGCTGCGGCGGGCTGGCCAGCGACGAGCTCACCACCGGATACGACCCGGTTGCCGGAGCGGGCGGGCCGGCCGAGAGCGCCCCGGCCGCGATCGAGCCGGGCCCCGCGGGGCTGGCCAGGATCGAGCCGGGGATGGCCACCGGCAGCTTCGGCGCCGGCGGCTCCGGAGTCGTGTAGTCGGCCGCGTAGCTCAACGCCCTGTCGGGCCCGGTCCCCGCCGAGACAGGAGCCGACCCCGAAGCGGGAGCCGACGCCGGAGGAGGAGCGGCCGCTGAGACGGGAGCCGAAGCGGGAGCCGAGGCCGGGACAGCGGTGACCGGAGAAGCGGCCGGCACCGCGGTGACCGGGGACGCGGCGATCGGCGTGGATGGCACCGGTGCGGTGGGGAAGTTCATGACGGGGACCGATGGCCGGCCGTACGGGCTCGTCGACGGCGTGCTCCACGGCCCCGGCGTCGGCGCGGCGATCGCGCCCGCGGCGGCCACGAAGCGGGTGGCGATCGACGGGGTGCCGGCCCAGTGCAGGCCGAGGTAGGAGGCGTGGACGCCGCGCTGCACGAAGCCCTCGGCCGGGCCGCCGGCCCAGGTCCAGGCGGCCTGCAGGCCGGCCCGTGGCGTGATGCTCGATCGGTGCATCTTGTGCCCGATGAGCTGGGCGCCGGCCGGGAGCAGGACGGAGGAGGAGCGGGCGGTGGCCTCCCGGTATCCGAGGACGACCAGATCGGTGTCGCGGGCCGAGGCGTCGACCACGCCGCACATCGGGCGGCCGTTGAAGTCGCGGCAGAGCCAGACGAGGCCGGTACCTTCGGCGGCGATCGGCTTCCCGGCCGCGGCATGGGCGGCCACGGCGGTGCGGAGCCGGCCGTTGAACGTGAGCTCCTCCGCGTAGGACTCCGGCAGCGCGGACCCGATGACCAGGCCGTCGACGCCGGCTGGGAGTACCTCGTCGCGCAACGGGTCGAACGGGACGACCTCGGCGCCGGCCGCGGTCAGCAGCTCGGCGGTCTCCGGATAGGCGAAGGCGACGCCGATGATCGGGCGGCGGCCGATGCGGGGCACGGCCGGGCCGGACTCGGCGGCCGCGGTGACCTCGGTCTCGGCGTTCCACGGGTCGGAGGTCAGGCGGGGCGCGGAGCGGGCCAGCGCCATGGTGCGGTCGATGTCGACGGCGCCGGCGATCACCTCGCCGAGGCGGCGCACGGCCCGCACGGCGTCGATGTTGTGGTGCACCACCGGAGCGACCCCGTGGTGCCGGGAGGGCAGCGGCGCCCCGGCCTCGCCGGCGTCGGTGAGGGCGTGGCGGCGCAGAGCACCCAGCACCGGTACCCCGATGTCGTCCAACGCCTCGCGGAGCAGCTGCTCGTGCCGGGTGGAGGCGACCCGGTTGAGGATGACGCCGCCGAGCCAGAGCAGTTCGTCGTAGGCCCGGAACCCGTGCACCAGCGCCGCGACCGACTGGCCCATGGCTCCGACGTCGACCACGAGGATCACCGGCGCGCGCAGCAGCCCGGAGATCTGCGCCGTCGACTCGCTGTCGGTGCGCCCGGCCAGCCCGTCGAAGAGGCCCATCGTGCCCTCGACCACGGCGATGTCCAGCGACGCGGCGCCGTGGGCGAACAGCGGCCCCATCCGCTTCGCGCCGACCATGCGCGGGTCGAGGTTGCGCCCGGGGCGCCCGGCCGCGAGCCCGAGATAGGCGGCGTCGACGTGATCCGGCCCGATCTTGAACCCGGCCGCCCGATAGCCGCGGGCGGACAGCGCGGCGAGCAGCCCCACCGAAATCGCCGTCTTCCCATGGCCGGACGAGGGGGCGCTGATCACCAGCCGCGGGATCGTGCTCATACCAACCCCTCCACAAGCTCCGGCGCCGGCCTGAGCTCCACCCTGCAACGCTCATGAGCGGCCACTCCGCTGCGCTCCGTACCGCTCATGCCGACACCTCCGCAAGCTCCGGCGCCGGCCCGAGCTCCACCCTGTGCTTCCCGATGAGCGGCCACTCCGCTGCGCTCCGTACCGCTCATGCCGTCACCTCCGCAAGCTCCGGCGCCGGCCCGAGCTCCACCCTGTGCTTCCCGATGAGCGGCCACTCCGCTTCGCTCCGTACCGCTCATGCCAGCTCCTCCGGCGCTCGGGCATACGTGTGTCCCGGACGATACCGAACGGGCGCCACCGTGACCGTCCGGAAAAGGACGGGCTACCGTGCTTGATTGTGTACCGGTTTCTCGCGACTCCCAGGTGGCTCGGCTACGCCGCGCTGACCCTGGCCGCGGCGACGGTCATGGTGCTGCTCGGCCTGTGGCAGCTCGACCGCTATCACCAGCGGGCGGAGATCAACGCCCGGATCAGCGCGGGCACGGCGGCCACTCCGGTGCCGCTGACGTCGGTGGTCGGCGCGCCGAGCGGGGCCGCGGGCACCGTCGGCCCGGCGCCCGCGGAGCACTCGGAGTGGACCCGGGTGACGGTGACCGGCCGCTTCGACCCGGCGCACGAGATCCTGGTCCGCGGCCGCACCGTCGAGGGCGCCGTCGGCTTCGAGGTGCTGACCCCGCTGGTGCTGCCCGACGGCACCGCGGTGCTCGTCGACCGCGGCTGGGTCCGGCCCGCCGCCGCGGGTGCCCTGACCACGCCCGACGTCCCCGCGGCTCCGGACGGCAGCGTGACCGTCTCCGGCCGCCTGGTGCCGGCGGAGAGCCGGGGCGGCCGCCCGCAGCAGGTCGCCGGCCACGCCGAGATCCGCCGCATCACCCCGACCGAGATCGCGCCCGGCCTGCCCTACGCGATATTCGACGCATACGTGAGTGCGGACCAGCCGGCGCCAGGCCTCGTCGCGGTCCCGGCCGAGAAGCAGAACGCCCTGCAGAACGCCGGGTACGTCCTGCAGTGGTGGCTCTTCGCCGCCATGACGATCTACGGATTCGGCTACCTGGCCCGCCGCGAGGCCCGCGGCCCACGCCCGGACAATCTGCTGGACGACGAGGACGACGACGCTCACGCCGAGGACGACGACACCCGCGCCGAGGCGGCCGAGCAGCTCCACGACACGCCCCGCTGAGCCGGCGTTCACGGTGATCCCCGGTGGATCGCCCGCACGGCGTCGATCGTGTCGGCCTCGTCGGGCCGCTTGTCCTCGCGGTAGCGCAGGACGCGGGCGAAGCGCAGCGCCACGCCGCCCGGATAGCGCGGTGAGGTCTGCACCCCGTCGAACGCGATCTCCACGACCAGCTCCGGCCGCACCTTGACGACCCAGTCCGACTCCTCCACGGCCAGCGCCCGCAGCCTCTCGGTCTGCCAGCGCAGCATCTCGTCGGTCATGCCCTTGAACGTCTTGCCGAGCATCACGAACCCGCCGCGCTCCGGGTCGCGGGCGCCCAGGTGGAGGTTGGACAGCCAGCCCTTGCGCCGGCCGTGGCCCCACTCCACGGCCAGGACGACCAGGTCGAGCGTGTGCCTCGGCTTGACCTTGACCCAGGCCGCGCCGCGGCGACCCACGTCGTAGGGCGCGGCGGCGGACTTGATGACCAGCCCCTCGTGCCCGGCCGCGACGGCGCCGGCGAACGCGGCCTCGGCCTGCTCGGGCGTCTCGATCATGGTGCGGCCGACCCGCTGCTCCTGCGGCACAACGCGCTCCAGGGCCGCCCACCGCTCCCCGGCCGGCCGGTCGAGCAGGTCCTCGCCGTCGAGGTGCAGGACGTCGAAGAAGTACGGCTGGAGCACCGACACCCCGTCCCGCCGGGCCGCCCGGCTGGACGTCTCCTGGAACGGCAGGGCCCGGCCGGTCTCCGGGTCCACGCCGACGGCCTCGCCGTCAAGCACGATCGTCGACGCCTCGAGCCCGGCGACGGCCGCGACGACCCCGGGCAGGCGGGCGGTGATGTCGTCCAGGCTCCGGGAGTACACCCAAATGGCTTCTGGGCTTTTGTGCACTTGAATGCGGACGCCATCGATCTTGATGTCGGCGGCGGCCGGCGTCCCGGTGGCCGCGAGGGCCTCGGTGGCGTCGGGCGCGCTGGAGGCGAGCATGGGGGCCAGCGGGCGCCCCACGGTCAGCTGATAGGCCGTGAGGGCCTCGGCTCCGTGTAACAGCGCGTCGGCGGCGACCGCCTTGAGATCGCCGGCGAGCAGCAGTGCGCGGCGCACGGCGGTGGCGGGCAGCTCGGCGGCGCGGGCCACGGCGTCGGCGAGCAGGCCGGCCTGGGCGCCCTGGCGCAGCTCGCCGCTGAGCAGGCCGACAAGCAAGCGCCGCTCGGGCTCGGTGGCCGCGCCGAAGAGGGCGTCGACCTCGGCGCGGCGGGCGGCCTGGGAGCCTTTGCCGGAAAGCCCGGCCATCCGCTCGAAGGCGAGGTCGACGGCGGCCACGGTGAGGGTTGCCGCAGGGGCGGGCGGCGGGAGGTCGCGCAGGCTGGCGTAGCCGACTCCGGTCTGGCGCTGGCGCAGCTCACCGGCCAGATAGCCGGCTCCGGCGGCCACCGTGCGCTCGTCCCCGGACGCGGCCAGGTCGCGCAGGGCCGCGGCCAGGAGGTCGATCTTGGCGTTGCGCGCGGAGGTGGCCGCGACCGCCTGGGAAACACTCGCCAGCTGCTCGAACTGCATGCCCTGGATTCTCGTCCAGGGGTACGACATTTTTCAGACCAGAGCCCGGTCGTAGGCGCGGCGGATGCAGTCGAGCACCCAGCCCATCCGGCCGACGGCGGTGTCGGGGTGTTCACCGAACTCCTGCGCGACGAGCGCGGCGCATCCGCGCGGCCCGTGCCGGCGGACGCTGAGCATGACCGCCTCGCGGATGCTGTGCGGGTCCAGGTGGTCCGAGGACTGCAGGTAGGACACGAACAGTGCCTCGGCGCGAACATGTTCGAGCAGTTGCGGCGTCATGACTTGCTCCCTTCGCCTGCAACCAGTCCACGCCTCCACCGGAGCACGGCGTTATCTCCTGGGGTGCAGGAAGGGTGGCATCACCTTGACCTCATGACGGAGAATAGTGATGTGCATACGTTCCGTGAGCGGCGTCACTTCCCCGCGCTGCTCGACGCCACGATCATGGCGGCCGCGGCCGCCGTGATCGCGTGGGCGGGCTTCGTCGCGCCCGCCGTCCTGGCGTTGGTGCTGGCCGGAGCGGCATTGCAGCTGTCCGTCCGAAAGATCAAAGTGCCGGCCCTGACCCGCCCGGTCGCCCTGGCGGTGGTGTCGCTGTCGGCTCCGGTGGTACTGCTTGTCCAGTACCACCGCGGCCAGCTGCGCGACATTCCCCTCCTCGCGGCCGCGAGCGCACTGATCTTCCTGCTGATCCTGGGCCGGATGACCCTCCTCGTCGCCGAGCAGCACCGCATCGCGACCGCCGACACCCTCACCGGCCTGTGCACGCGACGCGCGTTCCAGGAGCGCCTCCAGGCCCTGCGCCCGGGCCGCCCGGTCGCGGTGATCCTGCTGGACATCGACCGGTTCAAGCGCGTCAACGACGCCTTCGGCCACCCGGCGGGCGACCGCGTCCTGCGCGTCGTCGCCGACCGCCTGCGCGACACCGCCGGCCCGGGCGTGACCGTCTGCCGCTACGGCGGCGAGGAGTTCGCCCTGCTCGTCCCGGGCGCTGACGCCACCCGCGCGGCCGACCTGGCCGAGCACCTGCGCCAGGCCGTCGGCGCCGCGGCCCTCGACCTGGGCGACGGCATCCTGCGTTTCGTGACAATCTCCGCCGGTACCGCCCTGCTCCCCGCCGACACCACCGACCCCTCCGAGCTGATCCCGCTGGCCGATCGCGCCCTCTACACCGCCAAGCACGCCGGCCGCGACCGCGTCGTCGCCGCGGGCGCCGCACCGCCCCTGAGCATCGCCGAGGGTGCAAGGCCGGGCCCTACTGAGGAGTGGCCGGCCCCACTCCCGCGCCCGCGCCGCTCCGAGCTCGAGGCGGCCTGACCGCACCCGCCACCCACCGCCCCCGACCGCGCGGCCCAGGCTCAGTGGATCCGCGCCGCCCCGAGCTCCAGGCGGCCCGAGCGGAGCAGCGCGTCGAGGTCGGCCGGGGGCACGGGGCGGGAGAACAGGAAGCCCTGCGCGTGCTCGCACCCGAGCGCCCGCAGCGTCGTCGCCTGCTCCTCGGTCTCGACGCCCTCCGCGACCGTCTGCAGTGACAACCCCCCGGCCAGCTGCAGGATCGCCCGCATGAGTGTGGTGTCGACGGCGGTCGCCAGGAACGTGCGGTCGATCTTCAGCACGTCGACGGGGAGGTGGACGAGGTAGGCCAGGGAGGAGTACCCGGTGCCGAAGTCGTCGATCGCCACCCGCACCCCGTCCGCGCGGAGCGTGTCGAGCCGCGCGGTGGACTCGGCGTCGGCGACGAGCGTGCTCTCGGTGACCTCTAGCACGAGCGCGGTCGCCGGCAGCCCGGCCGCGGCCAGCGCCGCGCGGACCCGCTCCACGAAGTCGGCCTCGCGCAGCTGATGGGCGGCGACGTTGACGGTCAGGCTTATCCCGTCCCGCTCGTACCACGGCCGCGCCTGCGCGCACGCCCGCTCCAGCACCCACCAGCCGAGCGGCACGATGAAGCCGGTCGCCTCGGCGACGGGGATGAACACGCCCGGCGCAATCGCGTCGGCCCCGGGCGGGAACCAGCGCAGCAGCGCCTCGACGGCGGTGATCCGGCCGTCGGCCAGGCGTACGACCGGTTGGTAGTGCACGTCCAGCTCGCCCTCGTGCAGCGCCCGCCGCAGCCCGGTGGCCAGCTCCCGCTGCCGGTCCGCGGCCGTGCGCAGACCCGCCTCGAAGCGGACGATCCGGTCCTTGCCGCCGCCCTTGGCCGCCTGGAGTGCCAGCCCGGCATCCCGCAGCACCTCGGCCGAGCTGCGCTGCCCGTCGGCGACCACGACGCCGGCGCTGCCGGTGAGGTGGACGGTGCGCTCGCCGACGCTATACGCCGGGCGCAGCCGGTCCAGCACCCGCTCGGCCGCCCCGGCCGGAGCCGCGCCGCGCCACACGGCCGCGAACTCGTCGTCGCCGTGCCGCGCCAGCAGGTCGGCCGTGGGCAGGGCGCCGCGCAGCCGCCGGGCTACTTCGGCCAGCAGCTCGTCGCCGGCGACGTGCCCGAGCTCGGCGTTGACCTCGGCGAACCCGTCGAGGTCCAGCAGGATCACGGTCAGCTCGCCCCGCCCGGGCCCGTCGAGCACGGCGGTCAGCATCGCCCGGTTGGCCAGCTTCGTGACCGGGTCGCGGGTGGCCCGCTCGCGCAGCGCCCGCTCGAGCCCGCGCCGCTGCGCCGAGGACTGCGCGAGCGAGGAGGCCAGCCGCCGCGACCGCGCAAGGACCAGCGCGACGGCCACCAGCGCGGCGGTGAGCCCGACGAGTCCCGCGAGGAGTGACGAGAACTGTTGGAGCAGGGCGGGTACAGCCGCCAGAAATGCCGCTGCGGCGACCAGGACGGCCGCGAGCAGCCCCGTCTCGCGGCCCGCCGACCCGGACCGCCGAGGAAGCGGACTCGGCTTGCGCTGCACACCGGCATGGTATCGAGCAAATGTCCGATATTTCCGACTTAACCGACAACACGCTCAAGTGCGCACTCCAGGCTCACGAGCCGCGCCATTGACGAGACGTACACCGTACGCCTAACGTAGATGACGTACACCGTACGTCGAGCTGAGAGGAGCCGCAACATGTCCGACGACAGCCTGCTGCACCGCCTGACCCACCAGGTTCCCGGCGTCCCCGAACACCGCGAGAACCGCCCGCACACGAACCCCCACACGAAGAGCCCCGGCACCAACGACCACCACACGGACGACAGGCGCGCGCACAGCCGGCACGCACACAACCAGCGCGTGCACAACCAACCGGCGCGGAGCCACCATCACGGCCACGACCGTCCGCCGCGCATCCTGGTCGCCTGGCAGCGCCGCATCGCTGCGCTGTTCGGCCAGAGCCGCCGTAAGCCGCAAAACCGACACACTGAGCTCCCACAAATCGGCATGTCAAACATATGACCGGACAGGCGATAAATCCGATATGTCGCGGCGCGCAGCGCCCGACATATCGGCACGCAACGAGCGGTTGAACACAGCAAGCAGCACGGGCGGACAGCACAAGACGGCGGGGGCGCCGAAGCACCCCCGCCGTCAGGCTGAGCAGATCAGACCAGGCTCAACGCCAGTCGAAGCCCTGCTCCACGATCACCTTGTCGGCCGTGGCCGAGATCCGGTCGGCGAACTTCTTCGCGTGGTGCCCGCAGAACGCCAGGTCGCCGGCGTCGCCGAAGGTCACGACGGCCTTCGCGGCGGCGCCGCAGCTGTCGCAGCGCTCCCCCACGAGCTCGGGGACGGACTCAACGGCCGGGCGCGAGATCAGCATCGGGGTCATCTCAGTCTCCTCGAGTCGCAACGGGCGGGCAAAAATCCGTTTTGCGAAGTTTTCGTTACTTGCGGCTTACCCGACCAACATTACGTTCGCCGCATTTGCGCGCCTAGTTCAGAAGCGTTGCGTTGAGTCGCGGGTCGGTTGCCACCTTCTGTCCGTTCGTCTGATGCATCACCTGGGTGGCTCACATACCCGGCCGGCAACGTTTCGACACCTGGCCTCCGGACGGGAGGAGGAAAAGCAGTGCGCCCGACGGGCCGAGAGGCGGACACCCGAACGGCAACTTCCGGCGAACCGGGGGTGTAACCCCGACTGCCGAATCTTGTGGAGGTCCGGATGACAACGCCGGATGCAACACCGCTCCACAGGATTTCGCCAGCCACGGAAGGACTTTGAATAGATGATCCGCCGTCACGCCCGTAAATTCTTGCCGATCGCCGCGCTCGCCATCGGTGCCGGAGCCGGCACCACGATCCACAGCGGTGTTGCCGCCGCTGCGGAGACGACCGACGTCGTGCGCTCGGGCGCCGCGGAGGACAGCTACAGCTCCAGTGCCCGCCCGACGTACAACTTCGGCCTCGCCCCCACCATCACCGCCGGTCGTCAGGCCGGGGACACGATGGTCGGGTTCCTGAAGTTCACGGTCGGCCCGCTCGGCACCGGCACCACGGTGAAGAGCGCCAAGGTGACGCTCACCCGCGACACCAAGAACCTGCCGGCCTCGGTCACGCTGAGCCGGGTCGCCGACAACGCGTGGACCGAGAAGGCCCTCACCGGCAAGAACGCGCCGAAGCTCGGCGCGTCGGTGGCCGTCGCGAAGCCGGCCGCCACCGCGAACGCGGTGACGTTCGACGTCAGCTCGGTCGTCAAGGGCGCCGGCACCTACACGTTCGCCGTCACCTCGTCGGTCTCGAACACCCCGGCCCGCTTCAAGTCGGCCGAGGCCGCCGCGGGCCAGCCGGCCCTGGACGTCACCGTCGGCCGCCCAGTCGTGGTCAAGCCGATCGAGGACGTCAAGCCCACCAAGCCGGTGACCACCCCGACGACGCCGGCCACCAAGCCCACCACGCCTGCCGCCACCACGCCGGCGGCGCCGGTCACCCCGGCCGAGTGCAAGGTGGACGCCAAGCTCGTCCCGTCCTGCGGCGTGCTGTGGGGCGCGGCGGCCGGCGGCTTCTCCGACGTCCCGCGCGACGAGGCCCTGAAGACGTTCGAGGCCAAGAGCGGCCGCACGTCGTCGATCTACCACACGTACCACAAGGGCGACGAGGTCTGGCCGACCAAGGACGAGATCGCCATGACCAACGACCCGGCGCACCCGCGCACCCTGATGCTGAACTGGAAGGTCGGCTACGGCACCACGTGGGCCAAGGTCGCCGCCGGCGCGCAGGACGCCCGCATCGACAAGGCCGCCGCGTACCTCAAGGCGAACTTCGCCACCAAGCCGTTCTTCCTGGTGCTGCACCACGAGCCGGAGAACGACGTCAACCCGGCCGCCGGCTCGGGCCAGACGGCCAAGGACTTCGCCGCCATGTTCCGCCACACCGCGCTGCGCCTGAAGGCCGACGGCGTCACCAACGCCGTGTTCACCGTCGCGTACATGAACTACGAGAAGTGGAACAACACGGCCTGGTGGGGCGACCTCTACCCGGGTGACGACGTCGTGGACTGGGTCGGCGTGGACACCTACAACAACGCCGAGCCCGGCGCGTTCCACTACGGCGACTTCAACTACCTGATGAACCGCACCAACGACCCGAAGTTCCCGGGCTTCTACACCTGGGCCTCCACCAAGCACCCGAGCAAGCCGATCATGGTCGCCGAGTGGGGCGTCTACGACTCGTCGAAGGTCGTGCAGGGCAAGAACAAGGCCGCCGTGTACGCCACCGTGCTCCCGCAGCTGGCGAAGATGCCGCAGATCAAGGGCTTCGTGTACTTCGAGACCGCCAAGGACCAGAGCGGCCACGACATCCGCATGGACGACACCCCGGAGGCCCTCGCCGGCTTCCAGAAGATCGCCGCGGACCCGCGGTTCGACGTGAAGCTGTAACACCCGGCTCCCCCCGGTGAGCGAAGGCCGTCAGGACCCAGTCCTGGCGGCCTTCGCCATGTCCGCGACCGTGTAAAGACGCCGAACCACTTGGCAACCGATCGCAACTCACGGCCGTGAGCGCGAAAAAGCAGCGGGACAACCGGCCTGCAACGTTGCGGGCCCCGGAGCAACCACCGGGGCCCGGCAATCTTATTTCAGCAAGGAAAACGCAAGGAAATGAAGCAGAGAGAAATCACGGCACGTCTCATGACGCGACATATGCCGGCTACCTGACAGGAAGCAGACATAATGACGAAGAACATCGCCCGCCGCGCCATTACCGGAATCGTCCTCGGCACCGCCGCCACGGCCGCAACCGCGTTCTCGTTCGGCGCTGCCGCATTCGCCGCCCCGGCCCAGGGCACCATCCAGAACGTCGACGCCCCGGGTGCGCTCAAGGACCAGTACATCGTGGTCATGAAGGACGGCAGCACGACGACCTCGGACGCCCTCGCCGGCAAGGTCGGCGGGAAGATCGAGGACCGGTTCGACAGTGCGGTGCGCGGTTTCTCCGGGCACATGAGCGCCGACGCCGCTCGCCGCCTGGCCGCCGACCCGGCCGTCTCGTACGTCGAGCAGGACCGCCGCGTGCAGATCGAGTCGACCGAGACCTCTCCGACCTGGGGCCTGGACCGCATCGACCAGGCGGCGCTGCCGCTGGACAAGAGCTACACGTACGGCCCCGCGAGCAACGTCACCGCCTACATCATCGACACCGGGGTGCGCATGACGCACTCGGAGTACGCGGGCCGGGTCAAGTCCGGCTACGACTTCGTCGACAACGACGCGGACGCCACCGACTGCCAGGGTCACGGCACCCACGTCGCCGGCACCGTCGGCGGCAAGACCTACGGCGTCGCCAAGGACGTCAAGATGGTCGCGGTGCGCGTGCTGGACTGCTCCGGCGGCGGCTCGTACTCGCAGATCATCGCCGGCGTCGACTGGGTGACCAAGAACGCCGTCAAGCCGGCCGTCGCCAACATGAGCCTCGGCGGGGCCGCGGGCGCGACGATGGACAACGCGGTCAAGAAGTCGATCGCGTCCGGCGTGACCTACGCGGTCGCCGGCGGCAACGACTCCGCCGCGGCCTGCACCAAGTCCCCGGCCCGCCTGCCGGAGGCGATCACCGTCGGCGCCACCGACGCCACCGACACCCGCGCGAGCTTCTCCAACTACGGCAGCTGCCTGGACATCTTCGCCCCGGGCGTGAACATCACGTCCAGCTCCAACGCCAGCAACACCGGCACCCAGAAGATGAGCGGCACCTCGATGGCGACGCCGGAGGTCACCGGTGCGGCCGCGCTGTACCTGGCCGGTCACCCGACCGCCACGCCGGCGCAGGTCCGTGACGCGCTCGTCGCCGCGGCCACCAACGGTGTCGTGAAGAGCGCGGGCAACGGCTCGCCGAACAAGCTGCTGAACACCACGTCGTTCAACAACGCCGCTCCGGCCACGCCTGTCACCGACCCGGCCCCGCCGACGACGCCTGTCACCACCCCGGCCAACCCGGGCACCCCGGCCGCCTGCACCGCGGCCGTCAGCACCACCGCCGTCGCCATCCCGGACCCGGGTACCGCGGCCGGCAAGGTCACCGTGGCCAACTGCGCCGGCACCGGCTCGAAGACCGCCACCGTCAAGGTTTCGATCAAGCACGCCGACCGCGGCGACCTGCGCCTCGACCTGGTGGCCCCGGACGGCACCTCGTACCACCTCAAGAGCGCCATCTCCGGCGACGACGTGGCGTTCGGCACCGCGACCTACACGGTCGACCTGTCCACCGAGGTCCGCAACGGCACCTGGACGCTGCTGGCCAAGGACGTCTTCGCGGGCGACGCCGGCACGCTCACCGGCTGGACCCTGAACGTCTGACCCACGAAGAAACAGCGATAACGAGGGCCCTCGCCGACGCCGGCGGGGGCCTTCGGCATTCCCGCAAATCACCCGCAAACCGGGTGAATCGGCCGTACGGTGTGGGCAATCAAGGAAGCTCCAAGGGCGAGGGGGACCACCATGAGCACCGCCAGAGATTCGATCGAGGTGGCCGTACCGGTGGCAGTGGCCTACGAGCAGCTCACCCACTTCGAGAACTATCCGCAGTTCATGTCGGGCGTGATGAGCATGGCGCCGATCGACGCGTCCACCGCCCACATGGTGCTCGACATCGGCGGCACGCGGGCCGAGTTCGACGCCCGGATCACCGAGAGCCGCACTGACGAGTTCCTGTGCTGGGAGGCGATGGACGGCCCGCAGGTCATCGAGGCGCTGCGACTGGAGCCCATGGCCGGGGACATGACCCGGGTCATCGCCGAACTGCAGATCGACGCGCGCGAGCTGATGCCGGCCGAGGAGCACGCGGTCGAGGTCCTCAACCGCCGGCTCAAGGCCGACCTCAAGGGCTTCAAGCGCTTCTGCGAGGAGTCGGCCACGGCGGGCATCGGCTCGACGCCGACCAAGGAGATCAAGCCCTCGCCGGCCAACATGCCGGGCGCCAAGCCGGCCCGGGGCATCGCGCACGCGAGCAACGAGCGGCCCGCGCAGCCGACACCCACCGGCGGCAACCTGGGCGGCCATCACGCGACCGAACGGGCGTCGCGCTCGCGTCCGGTACCGCCGCATCAACCGCTGTGAACAATGAGGGCGCCGGCCGAAGGGTCGGCGCCCTTTCCCTATATTTGGGGTATCCCTCCCGAATGCCGCATAAAATCTGAGGTATGACCGCGATCTTGGTCGCCGACGACGACATGGACATCCGCGACCTCGTCGCCTTCAAGCTGGAGCAGGCCGGATACGACGTCGTGGCGGTGGACAACGGCCTGGCCGCGCTCACCGCGGCCACCGAGAACCCGCCGGACCTGGTCGTGCTCGACGTCATGATGCCGGGCATGTCAGGCATCGACGTCTGCCGGCAGCTGCGCCAGGAGCAGAGCACCAAGGCGCTGCCGATCATCCTGCTCACCGCGCGCGCTCAGGAGGGCGACGTCGAGGTCGGCTTCGGCGCCGGCGCGGACGACTACATCGTCAAACCCTTCAGCCCGCGGGAGTTGGTGAGCCGGGTCGAGGCAGTCCTGGCCCGCATGCGCACGTGACGCTGGCCGGCGCCGCCCTGGTGGCGCTGATCGTCCTCATGTCCGCCGTGCTCGTCTTCGGCGGCCTCATCGTCGGCGGCCGCACGGTCCGCCGGGCCCGCGAGGCCAGGCGCACCCAGCTCGCCAAGCCCGCCCGGCGGCTGCTGCTGGCCATCGCCGCCGGGGACGACGACCCCGAGCAGATCGAGGAACTGGTGCGCCTGCCCGACGAGGTGTGGCTCGCGGTCGAGCCGAGCGCTGTCGCCCTCCTGGGCAAGGTCCGCGGCGAGGCGCACACGGCGCTCGTCGACGTCTTCGAGCGCCGCGGCGCCGCCTGGCGGGCGCGCAGCCAGCTGAAGCGGCGCGATCCGGTGGCCCGGGCGACGGCCGCCGAGGTGCTTGGCAACCTGGGCCGCAAGGACGCCCTGCTCCCCCTGTGCGACCTGCTCGGCGACCCCGACCCCGACGTGCGCGTCGTCGCGGCCCGCTCGCTCGGCCGCATCGGCGACGCCGGCGCCACCCAGCCGCTGCTTGCCACACTGCCCAGTCGCCGAACGGTCCCCAGTCACGTCGTTGCCACTGCCCTGACCCGTCTCGGTACCGCCGCGACGAATGCGCTCCTCGCGGCGCTCGACGACCCCAGGTCCCCCGTGCGGGCCTGCGCCGCCGAGGTCCTCGGGCTGATCGGTGCGGCCGGCGCGACCGTGCGCGTGGAGAGCGCGCTGCGGGCCGATCCGGTCGTCGAGGTACGCGTGGCCGCCGCCCGCACACTCGGTCGCCTCGGCACGCGGACCGCACTGGCTCCACTAATCGATGCATTGGAGCCACAGCATCCGGGGGTACTGCGCGCAGAGGCCGCCAAGGCCCTGGGAGAGCTCGGTGCGGTGAGCGCCGCCGCGCCGCTCACGGGCCTGCTGGCCGACCCTGACTACGAGGTCGCCCACAACGCCGCGCGCTCGCTGCTGCGCCTGGGCAGTCCGGGCCGGGCCGCGCTCGTCGCCGCCGAGCACCGGGCCCACGTGCGCCCCCGCCACAGCGCCGACCCGGACGCGGAGCCGGACCCGGACATCCTGCTCGGCGCCGCCCACGCCCGCGAAGCCCTGGCCGCGGCCGACATCGACGCCACCCGCAAGCACCTGGTGCCGTGATGCTGCGGGAGTGGGTCGTCGAGCTCCTCGCGGTGACCGACGTCTTCATCCTCACGTACTTCCTGCTCATCAACAGCAGCTACCTGGTGCTGATCGTGCTGGCCACCGCCGAGTTCGTGCGCCACCTGCGCCGCGTGCCGTTCGCCGGGCACGAGGAGACCTACCGCAGCCCGCTCACCGAGCCCGTGTCGGTGCTCGTGCCCGCGCACAACGAGGCGGCCGGCATCGTGCAGTCGGTCCAGGCGATGCTTGCCCTGCGCTACCCGGTCTTCGAGGTCATCGTCATCGACGACGGCTCGACCGACGACACCTTCGAGCGGCTGCGGGCGGAGTACGGCCTCGTCGAGGTGCCGCGCGTGGTGCCGGATGCGACACCGACCCGCGGCGGCATCATCTCCATCCACGTCCCGAAGGAGCGGCCCGACCCGCTCGTGGTGGTGCGCAAGGAGAACGGCGGCAAGACCGACGCTCTCAACACCGGCATCAACGTCGCCCGGCACCCCCTCGTGTGCATGGTCGACGCGGACTCCATCCTCGACCCGCAGGCACTGCTGTCGGTGGCCAAGCCGTTTTCCGACGACCCCGTGCGCACCGCCGCCTCGGGTGGCGTCATCCGCGTCGCCAACGGCTGCACCGTCGTGGCCGGTCGTATCGTCGACGTCCGGATGCCGAGGCGCTGGCTGCCGCGGGTGCAGGTGGTGGAGTACCTGCGCGCCTTCCTCCTCGGCCGCACCGGCTGGTCGCGCATCGGCGGCCTGCTCATCATCTCCGGCGCCTTCGGCATCTTCCGCCGCTCCCTGCTCGTCGAGATCGGCGGCCTGGCCCACGACTGCATCGGCGAGGACGCGGAACTGGTCGTGCGTCTGCACCGCCACCTGCGCCGCCAGAAGCGCGACTACCGCATCGTCTTCGTCGCCGAGCCGGTCTCCTGGAGCGAGGCGCCGAGCACCCTGAAAGTCCTGGGCAAACAGCGCCGTCGCTGGCACCGCGGGATCACCGAGATCCTCAGGAAGCACAAGGGCATGATCCTGAACCCGCGCTACGGCCGCATCGGCCTCGTCGCCATGCCGTACTACGTGCTGTTCGAGCTCCTGGCCCCGCTCATCGAGCTGGCCGGCGTCATCCTGATCCCGCTGGGCCTCTACGTGGGCGCCGTCAACACCCGCTTCGCCCTCGTCTTCATCGCCGTGGCCTACGGCTACGCCCTGCTGCTGAACCTGGTCGCCCTGACCGTGGAGGAGTACTCCTTCCACCGCTACCACCGCTGGACCGACCTGGTCGCCTCGGTGCTCGCCTCGATCCTGGAGAACGTCGGCTACCGCCAACTGACGGCCCTGTGGCGCGTCATGGGTATGTGGTCGGCGATCAGGGGCGGCAAGCACGTGTGGGGCGAGATGACGCGGACGGGCTTCCAGACGGTACAGACGCAGCCGTTCGAGGCTTCTGAGACGGCCCGCCCGGAGGCCTCGGCGGTCAAGGAAGGCGCCGAGACCCGATAAGCCGGTTTCCGCCGGCCGGGGCGGCTACAGCCAGAGGGGCCGTTCGCGCGGGATGCGGATCGTGAAGGTCGTGCCGTGCCCGACCAGGCTCTCGACCGCGATCTCGCCGCCGTGCCCCTCGATGATCGTCTTCGTGATGGCCAGGCCCAGGCCCGCGCCCTGCACCGCCTCGCGGACGGCGAACGTGCCGCGGAAGAAGCGGGTGAACAGCTGCGGCTGCTCCTCGGCGTCGATGCCCACGCCGTTGTCGATGACCCTGATCTCGACGTGGTCCCCGTCGACGCGGGCGGTCAGCTCGACCAGGCCGCCGTCCGGGGTGAAGCTGACGCCGTTGATGAGCAGGTTGGCCAGGGCCCGCTGCAGCTGCTCCGGGTCGGCCTCGACGGTGCCGAGCCGGCCCTCGACGGTCAGGACCAGGCGGTGGCCGCGGCGCTTGGCTCGGGGCTCGACCGCCGCGCAGGCGGCCGTGAGCACCTCCTGCAGGTCGGTCGGGCGCAGCTCCAGGTCGAAGACGCCGGCCTCCACCTTGGAGATGGTCAGCAGGTCCTCGATGAGCGCGCGCAGCCGGTCGGAGTTGCGGCCGATGACGCCGAGCATGCGGGTCTGGGCCGGGGTGAGCGGGCCGGCGTCGCCGGATGTAAGGACCTCGAGGTGGCCTATCACGTTTGTCAGCGGCGTGCGGAACTCGTGCGACACGGTGGCCACGAAGTCGCTCTTGGCCACGTCGAGCTCGCGCAGCCGGGTGACGGCCTCGCGCTCGTGCTCGTATGCGTGGCGCAGCGCGTCCTCGGTCCGCTTCCGGTCGGTGATGTCGTGCACGAACGCGTTGAACGTCCAGCCCATCATCGGGTCCTGCACGGCCCAGGTGGCCAGCTCGACCGGGAACTCGTAGCCGTTGGCGTGCCAGCCGGTGATCTCGATCCGGTTGTCGAGGACCCGCTTCTCCCCCGTCGTCAGGAACCGCCCGACGCCGAGGTGGTGGGCCTCGCGGTACTGCGGCGGCACGATCGTGTCCGCCAGCCGGCGACCGATCGCCTCCTCCTTGGACAGCCCGAACACCTTCTCCGCGGCCGCGTTCCAGGCGGTGATCATCCCGCCCTCGTCCATGGAGACGAACGCCTCGACGCAGCTGTCGAGGATGCGCTCCAGCCGCTGCGAGCCGAACAGCAGCGCCTGCCGCGCGGCCATGCGGTCGGCGACCCGGCCGAGCTGGATGCCCACGTCGGCCATGATCTCCAGCAGCTCGGGGTCCGGCTCGACCGGCTCGCGGGTGAAGAACTCGAGCACCGCGGCCACGATCCCGCGCCCGGTGATGGGAAAGGCGATGGCGGAGCCGACGCACCCCGCGATCGGGCGCACCATGCCGGGCTCGGCCGCCAGGTCGGCGATCCACTGGGGCCGCCCGGTCTTGGCCGCGCGCCCGATGATCCCGGCGCCCAGCGGAAACCGCACGTCATCACTGGCCTTGCGCAGCTGTGTGAACTCCCCCGCGATCTCCTCGTGCCACACGTCGGTGGAGACGAAGACCCGGCGGTCGCGCTCCTCCGGCAGGCACAGATGGCCCACGGGCCAGCCCGTGGCCGCGCAGACTGCGGTGATCACGGGAAGCCCGGCGTCCCGGATGTCGTCGGCTTCGTTCGCGATCCTCGTGGCCTCCTGCAGGAGGGAGACGAGGACGAGTTCGCGATCCTTCGGCACACCTTGATCCTAAATGCCGGACCCGCCACCCTTGACCCGTTTCAGGCAATGCTGGCGGACCCGCCGGCTCACGGGCGGCGCGCACGACGAACCCGCCGCCGTAAGCCTGCGCGGCGAACGACGGCGGGTGCGGGGAGGTGCAGGGGTGGTTCAGGCGGAGGCGGTCGCGGGGAGGAGGCCCTCGGCGATCTCGCGGACGTAGCGATAGGCGCCGACCTCGCCGGCCCGGACCGCGTCGCTGGAGGCGACGAGCCGGACGCCCGCCTCGGCGCACGCCTGCACGAACCGGAGCCCGGGCAGCCGGTGCCGCTCGCTGACCTCGACGACGGTGGCGTTGGCCCGGCACGCCTCGACGAGCTCGGTCAGGGCGGAGTCAGGGATCGCGGTCTCGTCGATGCCGGAGCGGACCAGGAAGTCCAGGGGCCGGGCGAGGCGGGTCGGGGCGTATCGCGAGACCCGCTCGACGGCCAGCCCGGTGACGGTGACGACCTGGTCGATGACGTCCAGCGCCCGCATCGCGCCGGCGTCGATCTGGGCCCGCACGGCGTCGGGGCTGAGCAGCCCGGCGGGCAGCGGGAGGCGGTTGAACGCCACCGAGATGACCTCGAGCCCGTTGAGGTCCGACGGGAAGGCCAGCCAGCCGTCGATACCGATCGCCTCGACCTCGACCCCGCGGCGCAGTGTGACGTCGGTGCGCTGCTGGGCCCGCTGGATCGACGACAGGTACGGCGGCAGCCAGCTCGTGTCCGGCCCCACCCGATCGGCGAACGTGAGCTCCGTCAGCCCGGCCTGCTCGGCCGCGGCGACGAGCACCGAGACGCTGTCGCGCCCGGACGAGAACGCGGTGTGGACGTGACCGTCGGCAGAGAGGTCGATCATCGAGGCACTCATTTCGTGGGTCTGCGTGGCGGGACCATTTCAGGTTCGCCACTGTCGGTCGCGACGACCGTTCCCACCCAGTTGCGGCTTCGGTTCACCGGCCGGGTGCCGCCGTCAGCCGCACCAACCCCCGCCGCCGGAATGCCGGGCTCCCGAAAACCCGACACCCCACGTGAGTACCTGGAGCTACTCCGCGCGGTCCATCACCGGCCGGCGGTACCGGTAGCCGAAGCCCCTGACCGATTCGATAGGCGACGCATCCGGGTCAGTCCACCCGAGTTTGCGCCGCAGCCGCAGCACCGCGAACTTCACGCGCTCCGGCCCGATCCCCGTCGGATCGTCCCAGGCCTGCGCGAGCAGCTGGTTCGGCGACAGCACCGCCCCCGCGTGCCGGACCAGCACGTTGAGGAGCCGGAACTCGGTAGGCGTCAAGCGGACCTCGTCGCCGGCCACGAACGTGCGGCGGGCGGCCGGGTCGATGCGCAGGACGCCGTCGTCGTACACCTCGTCGGCCCACGAGGCCGGCCCGGCGCTGCGGCGCAGGAGGGCCTCCACCCGGGCGACGAGCTCCGCGTTGGTGAACGGCTTGGTGAGGTAGTCGTCGGCGCCGCCGCGCAGGCCGCGGACCTTGTCCGACTCCTGGCCGTGCGCGGTGAGCAGTAGCACCGGCACGTCACTGACGTCGCGCAGCCGCTCCAGCACCTGCCAGCCATCCATGCCGGGCAGGCCGATGTCGAGAATCACCAGCTCCGGGCGCTCGGTGTACGCGTCCCGCAGGCCGGTCCGGCCGTCCTTTGCGTGCGCGACCTGATGCCCCGCCCGCGTGAGGAGCAGGCGAAGCGCCATGGCGATATCCGGATCGTCCTCGACGACGAGAAGTCGGCTCACGATCATCCCCCATTTCGTGCCGGTCGCGTGGGCAACGACAGCGTGACCGTCGTGCCGACCCCTTCAGTGCTGGCGACGCTGATGCTGCCGCCGTGTAACTCGACGATGGCCCGGCTGACGACAAGCCCGAGTCCCGTGCCGGGCATGACCTGCCGCCCGACCGCCGCGGTCACGTTCGATCCGCGGAAAAATGCGCTGAACAGCCGCGGCAGGTCCGCGGCCGGGATGCCCACCCCGGAGTCGGCGACGGAGACGCTCCAGCCCTCGCCGTCCGGCCCGGGCCACGCCTTGACGCTGACCCGGCCGCCGCTCGGCGTGAACTTGACGGCGTTGCTGACGAGGTTGTCCACGACCTGGTGCACGCGGGTGTCGTCGCAGACGACCTCCGGGCCGTCGGTGCATTCCAGCCGCAGGTCGATGCCGGCCGCCTGGGCCGCGGGCGTGCGCTCGGCCACGGCCACGGCGAGCAGCTCCGGCAGGCGGGTGGGTGTGGGTTTGAGTTGCAGCGTGCGGGCCTCCAGCCGGGACAGCAGGAGCAGGTCCTCGATGAGGCGCAGGAGGCGGTTCGCGTTGCGGTCGATGACGGCGAGGTACGTCTGCTGGTCCTCCGACAGCTCCCCGCTGGCGCTGTCGCCGAGCAGGTGTGAGAACGCCACCACCGACGACAGCGGACCGCGCAGCTCGTGGGACACGCTGGCGACGAACTCGTTGTTGAGGGCCGTCGCCTCGATGAGCGCCTGATTGCGCTCCTCCAGTCCCCGGCTGCGCTCCTCGAGCCCGCGCCGCACGGCGACCCGCGAGGTGACGTCCCGAAGGTGGATGAGCGTTCCTCCATCGGTACCCCCAGGGCCCGCCGGTCCCGTGACGGGAACGAGGTCCAGTTCGAGCACCCGCCCGTCCTCGAAGGCCATCTCCTCCCCGACCACGGCCCGGCGGGTGCGAAACCCGGTGCGCAGCCGGTCGATCGGGGCCGTCTCGCGCCCGAGCCGATGGACGGTGCGGGCGATGACCTGGGCCCAGTCGAGCGGTTCGGCGTCGTCGGGGTCGTGCTCGGGGCTGACGTCGAGGACGCCGGTGTCGAGCAGCCGGTGCGCGGCCCGGTTGGCCAGGCAGACCTGGCCGTCCTCGTCGAGCATCAGCAGCCCGTCGTCCATCGTCTCGACCAGCCGGGCCAGGCGCTGCTGCTCGATGCGGGCATTGCGCTCGGCGTCGCGCTGGCCGGTGACGTCGAGGCCGAAGAACACGACGGCGCCCACGGCGGGGTCGTCGACGAAGCTGCGCGCGGCGATCTCGATCGTCCGCCAGCGGCCGTTGACCGTGCACACGCGCAGGTCGACCGCGTGCTCCGGGGGGCGCCCGGCGCAGCTGGCCAGGAACAGGCCCACGGCCGCGGGGCGGTCGTCGGGGTGGACGATGTCGAGCAGCCGGAAGTCGGGCGGGTGGTGCCGGTCGTAGCCGAGGGCCGCGGTGAACGAGTCGGACAGGGCGCTCCAGCCCCGGCCCGGCTCGACGCACAGGATCATCGCGCGGGCGCCGGCGGTGATTGCCCAGGCCAGCGGCGAGCCGAGCGTCGGCGGGGGCGGCACGGCCCGGCACGGCACCGTCAGCGCCCGGTCGGCCGCGGCCGCGATCTCGGAGGCGGCGGTGAGCAGCTCGGCCCGGGCGGGCTCGGCGCTGAACTCGACCCGCAGCTCCTGGCCCCACTGTGCGGGCCCGACGGGCAGCCGCTCCAGCAGGTCGAGGTCGCCGAGGACCGGCATGACCGCGGGGACGATGTCGGCCGAGCGCACGCCGGAGAACGTCCGCAACTCGGACACGAGGCGCTGCGCGTCCACCGCAGTGGCCGCGTTCGCCGCACGGACCACCAGGTCGACCACGGCCCCTTCGATCAGGCTCGTGTCGACCAGACGGTCGGTCTCTCCTCGCAAAGCACTCCTCGCCGGCAGCGAACGCGGCATTCGTCGCTTACTGTCGGTACACACATATCCTACGCAATGTAATGACATGTCCTGTAACGTTTCCGGAGGACCGAGCGGGTGCTGATGGATGACGAAACGCCCGACACGGGCGAGCGGACGACGGCGGCCGACCTGGCCCAGCTGCGCACCGAGTTCATCCGGGTCGCGTCCCACGAGCTGCGCACGCCGCTGACCTCGATCATCACATTCGCCACCATGCTGGAGACGGCCGACGAGTCGCTGCCGCTCACACCCGCGGACCGTCAGCAGGCCATCGGCGTGATCCGCCGCAACGCGGAGCACATGCAGGTCATCGTGGCCGACCTGCTCCTGTTGAGCAGTCTGGAGACGGCCGAGGAGCCCCTCGACCAGGTGCGGCTGCCGGTGACCGATCTTCTGGACTTTCCGGGGGTACCGCTGCGCTGTGAACCGGGGCCGCAGCTCCTCGGCGACCGGGCGCTGCTGCGCGAGCTCTTCCACACCGCGGTGCAGATCGTTTCGCTGACGGGCCCGGCCGAGATCGAGGCGTACTGCTCCAACCACCGCTGGCACATCGTCATCTCCGCCGCCACCGACGCCGCCCTGACCCCCGAGCGGCTGCTGTCCATGCGCATCCCGCACCCCGAGCAGCCCGGCGAGTATCGCACCGGCGCCCTGGCCCTCATGCTGAGCCGCGAGATCGCCGCCCGTCACGGCGGCAGCATGGTCACGTCGGTCGACCGGCCGGGCGTGACCGTCCGGATAGCCCTTCCCGCCGGTTTCGGCTGAGCTGCAACTCGGCGAGCTTATCGTCGCGGGCATGAGCCGGACGTCTTCGTTCATCAAACCGCGCACGTTTCCGATCCCGGACGACGAGCAGGAGCGGCTCAAGTCGCTTGCCAGCTACGGCATCGTAGGCGGCCCACCGCTGCCGGACCTCCCGTCGGTGGTCGAGCTCGCCGCGTATGTGTGCGGGGTCCCCAACGCCGTCGTGAACATCATCTCGGCCTCGCAGCAGCTGCAGATGGCCGCGTTCGGGTTCGAGGCGAGCGCGTGCGCCCGCGAGGACTCGATGTGCGCGATAAGCATGGTGGAGCCGGAGACGGTGGTCGTGCGCGACGCCACCCAGGACCCCCGCTTCGCCGACAACCCGTTCGTCACCGGCGAGATCAACGAGGTGCGCTTCTACGCCTCGTCGCAGCTGCGCGACAGCGACGGGCACGTGCTGGGCACACTGTGCGTGTTCGACCAGGAGCCGCACGAGCTGACCGAGGGCCAGCGCCAATGCCTCGACAAGCTGGCCAAGATGGTGCTCGACGTGCTGGAGCTGCACCGGCACAGCCAGATGCTGGAGCAGGCGCTGGACACGGTGCACCGCACCTCCCGCGAGCTGCAGCGCTCCAACTCCTCGCTGCAGCACTTCGCCGGGCAGGTGAGTCACGACCTCAAGAACCCGCTCACCGGCGTGCTCGGCTTCGTCGCGCTGCTCGCCGACATCCCGGCGGTCGCCGCCGACCCCGACGGCAAGCGCTGCGTCGACCGCGCGCTCTCGTCGGCCACCCGCATGTGGCGCATGATCGAGGACGTCCTCGCGCACGCGTCTCTCGGCGGACGCCCCTCGTTCGCCGAGGTCAACCTGGAGTCCGTCGCCCGCAACGTCGTCGAGGACGTCGGCACCGCGATCGCCGCCACCCAGGCGCACGTCGAGGTGGGCCCGCTGCCCCGGGTCGTCGGCGACGCCACTCAGCTGCGCGTGCTGATCCAGAACATGGTGAGCAACTCGCTGAAGTTCCGCGACCGCGGCCGCGAGTGCCGCATCTCGCTGACCGCCGAGGAGTCACCGACCGGCTGGACGCTGAACATCGCCGACAACGGCATCGGCATCCCGGTCCAGGACCGCCCGAAGGTCCTGGAGATGTTCACCCGCCTGCGCACCGACATCGAGGGCTCCGGCATCGGCCTGGCCACGTGTCAGCGGATCGTGGAGGCCCACGGCGCCTCCCTCGTCATAGACGAAACCCCGGGCGGCGGCACCACCATGCGTATCACGCTGCCCAAGCCGGCCGATCAGGTCGCGTTGGCCCTGGTCTCGTAGGCACTTCCGCTCGAGCACTCCACCCGGGAACAGGACGCGTGTCATCCGGTGTCCGATTGTCCCCCGGTGCAGCACGGGTGCCGACGAGCGCAAGGCAATTGCAGCACCTAGCAGGGGTACTCCTCCCGCTGCGAGGCTTGTGGAGCAGGCAAATCCGCCCAGGCCACACCCTCGCACTAGGAGCCCTTGATGACGATCCGACTGGTCGCCGTCGACGAACACGTCCTTCTCCGTCTCGGTCTCAACCGGGTCGTGGCCACAGTTCCCGACATCACGCTCGTCGGCGAGGCCGGCAGCGCGGCCGAGGCCGAGCACGTCGTCGCCGACACCGCGGCCGAGGTCGTCACCATCGACGCCTCGCTCGCCGACGCCGACGGCATCTCGCTCGCCCGCCGGCTGCGCATCGCCCACCCCGACCTGGGCGTGGTCCTGCTCAGCGCGGTGAGCGACGACAACCTGCTCTACCGGGCGCTCGACGCAGGCCTCTCCGCGTACGTGACGAAGGCCGCCCCGATCTCGTCGGTCCTGGCCGCGATCCGCCACGCCGCCGTCGCGCCGCACTCGTTCACCGCGCCCGGCCTGTCCGCCGCGCTGTCGCGCCGCCGGGGCCAGACCGGCCTGCTGAGCCAGCGCGAGCAGGAGGTGCTGTCGTTGATGCGCGACGGCCTCTCGCTGCCGACGATCGCCCAGCGCCTGTCCGTGTCCGAGGCGACGGTGAAGACGTACGTGTCGCGGCTGTACAGCAAGCTGCGCGTCAACAACCGCTCTCAGGCCCTCATGGCCGCCGTCAACCAGGGCCTGCTCGTGTCGGCGGACGCCGCTTGAAGGAACCCGGCCGGGTAAGGGCTCGGCAGCACGCTTGACGGCCCGGCTCCTCCCCCTTGGAGCCGGGCCGTCATCACGTCCTGCTTCGCTACGCGGGGACCGTCACCCGCTGCGCGTTGCTGGCGTTGCAGTCCCAGATCTGCAGCTGGGTCCCGTCGGTCGTGCTGCCGGACGGGTCATCCAGGCAGCGCCCGGACGCCGGGTTGCGCAGGGCCTGCGACCCGGACACGTAGGTCCACTGCTGCGCACCCGTGCCGTTGCAGTCGTAGAGCTGCAGCTTGGTCCCGTTCGCGGTGCCGGCCGCCGTGACGTCGAGGCACTTCCCGAGCGCCCGGACGGACCCATCCGAGTTGAGCGTCCACTGCTGCGCACCGGTACCGTTGCAGCCCCAGATCTGGATCTTCGTGCCGTTGGCCGTGTTGGAATTGTTGACGTCCACGCACTTGCCGAGCTGCACGAGCGTCACCGGTCCGGTCTTCGCGCCCCCGCCCGTGCCGCCGCTGGTGATGAGGAAGCGGTTGTTGGCGGTGTTCCAGTGGGTGGCGAGGTAGGAGCCGGCCGGGGGGTTGGTGTTGAAGTAGTCGTCTTTGTTGCAGTCCAGGCGGTTGTCCTGAGCCTGGTCACCACACACCACCCGCAGCACCGTGCCCGGCCCGTCGTTGTAGCACATGATGTCGTAGTCATCCGTGCAGTGCCCGTACGCGGTGTGGTTCGGCGAACTCGACATCACCGCACCCATCGCATGCGTCAACTCATGCGCCGCCGGCCCCGACCCCCAACAACCCGAATCGACCCGGCTGAAACTCGCCCCCGAATTGTTCGCATTGTCCTGCCCCGGCCGATCATCCAACGTCACATAGGCCACCCCACACAACGCTGTCGCGTCCACATACAGCAAATACTTCCGGTCAGCCCGGTTGAACCCCTGCGCCTTGACCGCATTGACCGAGTTACCGAAGTCACCCAGCGAACCGTTGTCGATCGCCACATCCGTGACCGCGATGTTGCAGCCGCTGTCGGTGACGAACCGGATGTGCCGAACCCCGCCCGTCTGCGCCGCGCTGGCACTGTAGATGTCATCCACACCCGACGACCACGTCCGGATCGACGCCACATACTGGCCGTACCGGTCCGCGTTACCCGACCCGTGCACATACAACACCTGCACCCGGTTCCCGGACTGCCCGTCACCATCACACACCACACGCAACGGCGCCACCGCCACCCCACCCAGCGGCGCCACCGACCGGGCCACATCAGTCCCGGCAAACGACGCATCCGGACCATGCGTACACGCCCCCGGCACGCTCTTGACCTCAAGCAGACCCTTACAACGCCCGGTACCGACCTTGAACCCGTCATAGACAAGCCCACGCGCACCGTCATTGGCCGGAATCGAAGGGTCCGGCGGCCCCTGCTGCTGTTGCTGCGCCCAAGCGGGCGCCGTACCGATACCGATGACCAACAGCGCTCCCGCCACGATGGCGAAGACTCTGGGCCGCGGCGTGAACCGCAATCGAAACATGGGCATCTCCCGCTGGCGGACGGGTCAGGAGCGCCCAGTGTGTCCCAGTTTCAAGCCGCCGAACAATGCACAGCCGCGAATTGTTCAGGTTTGTTTACTACTTGCCTTAAGTGTCCTTCAACCCGCCCGCCTCCGGCCGCGCCGGCTACTTCGCGAACAGGGTGACCGCGGCGACCAGGGTGATGCCCAGCAGGATGGCGCCCAGCCCGACGTCGAGGGTGGCGGCGCCGCGGTCGTTGCGGAGCAGGGTGGCGAGCAGCTTCATATGGGGCCTCCTTCAACGCTGTGTGATCAAACTATGACCGAAGGTGGCGGGCGGCGGCATCGGTCAACCACCCGACGCGGCGGTGCGGGGTGGGTGTGGCGGGGGCGCGGTTGGGCAGCTACGGGTTCGTGCATTTGCCGAAAGTGGCCCCTGCGCCCAGTTCTGCGGATCAGAATGAGCTTGTGCCGAAGATCGACAGTGGTCTGGGGGCGGTGCTGCGGGGCCTTCTGCCGCTGGTTCTCTGTGCGGCCGGGCTTGCCGGCGAGCCGACCGGCCTCCTGCATACCGCCCGGTTCGCCGTGGTGATCCCGGGGCCGCCGACCGGCCAGCCGGCCGAGGCCGCGATGGACGGTGGGCGCTGCGCGGACCCGGCGGGGACCTGGCTCGGCATGCGCTGGCGCAGCGAGCTCAAGTGGCGGGTCAACGAGAAGACGGTGCCGGCGTACCTCGGCGACCGCACGGCCGTCGTCAACTCCCTGCGCAGCGCGGCCTACACCGTCGACACCGGCCGCAACGACTGCGGGCTGCCGGCCGACCTCGGGATCTCCGAGTCGTACGCGGGCAAGACCGACCACATCGCCGGTGTCATGCCCACGGGCGGGTGCGGCGAGCGCGACGGCACCAACGCGGTGTCGTTCGGGCCGCTCAACCAGGGGCTGCTCGCCGTCACCTGCATCTGGTGGTACGGCGGGCAGGACAACGGGCGCAGCGTCGAGACGGACATCCTCATCGACGACACCGAGGGCCTCTTCTTCCTGAGCACCCCGCCCGCGTGCACGAACCGCTGGGACCTCGAGGGCACCATCACCCACGAGTTCGGGCACGCGTTCGGGCTCGGGCACGTGGCGTACGCCCAGCACTCCGCGCTCACCATGACCGACGGGCTCCCGGACTGCTCGACCGCGTACCGCGGGCTCGGCCTCGGCGACTACCTGGCGCTCAAGCAGCAGTACGGGACCAACTGAGCGATCCGCCGCGGCCTACGGACCGGCGTCCTCGAACGCCTCGGTCAGCCATCCCCGCAGCCGCTCGTCCACCTGCCCGGCGCCGGTCAGCCGAACGACGTTGACGAACCGCCCGCGCCCGACCTCGTAGTGCCTGGCCACCCGCTCGTCGTCGACGGGCCGGGGGAGGTAGAGCTCGACGGACAGCGCGCGGGCCATGGGCCGGATCTCGGCCAGCTTGCGCTCCCGCTTGAGAAAGACTCCGACCTTCACGGCGTCCTCGTGCACGGGCCCGAGCGCCTCGAGCAGCCCGATGATGGCGTCGTAGGCCGCGCGCTGATACCCGGGGCGGCCGGCGAAGGTCTCGTCGACGGTCCCGCCGGGCACGCAGACATGCCCCTGCCGAGCCCTATCGAACTCCCGCTCACACTCGGGACAGATCCACCGCGCCATCAGCAGCGATGATAATCCTCACCGCAGCCGCCCGCCGCCGCACAGGGCGGCCAGCGCCGCCGCGGCGCCCAGGACCGCGAAGATCGTGACGAACGCGCTGCTCACGCGGAAGGTCTGCGCCACATCGCCGGACGACGCGATCTCCGGCACCGACTCGATGGTCTCGTCCAGCTCGGTGCGCCGCCGCCGCGCGGAGCCGTTGAGGTCGAGAGGGATCCGCTCACCATCGACGAGCCGCAGGTGTACTCCGAGCACGCCGAGCACCACCGCCCCGTCGACGAGGTGCCGCGGCACGTCGATGAGCTCGAACCGGTTGCGCACAGCGATCAGGTCCGGGTGCACGACCGCCCGGGTCGCCGGCCCGCCGCGTAGATACAGCAGCCCACTCAGCGCGGCCAGGCCGCCCCCGGCGGCGACGAGCACGTCTCCCGGGACCGGCCACCCGGCGAGCAGCGCCACCCCGGCCCCGGCCCAGGCCAGCCCGAGCACCACGTAAGCCCCGGCCGACGGCCCGCGAACCACCCGCGACGACTCCACGCCGACCATTCAACGGCACGCCGACGGGAAGTCAACCGAGACGGGGACGCAAACGAGGTGGCCACCCCGGGTGCGGGGCGGCCACCTCGGCCTGCGACGGATCAGACCGCGAGGTCGTACCGGTACAGGTTGTACTTCGTCATGAGCGCCACGACCTTCGTCGTGTACTGCGGGTCGGTCGCGTACCCGCCCTTGTGGATCTCGGCGATGAACTGGTTCGGGTTGCCGGTGTAGTTGAAGGCCGCCGCGTAGCGCGACAGGGACTTCAGGTTGGCCCCGTGGTCACGGAAGGAGTCGACCGACGCGCGGTACGTGCGGAACGTCGCCACCGTCGTGACACAGGTGCCGGCGGCGTTGCACTCCTGGGTCGAGTACGACTTGCAGCCTGCCGCGTAAGGGCCCGGCGCGTTGTTGAAGCACTTCATGCCGAAGAAGTTGCTGTCGTTCGCCGACAGGGAGCTGCGGCCCCAGCCCGACTCGAGGATCGCCTGCGCCAGCGTCACCGACGTCGGCACCTTGGTGTCGCGCTGGCTCTGCTGGGCGGCCGGGATCGAGGCGGCCAGGAACTGATCGTTGGTCATGGTGCCGGTCGGGCCCATCGGCACCGCGGCCACCGGGGCCGTGGTGGCCGGAGCCGGAGCGGGCGCGGCGACCGGGGCGCAGACGGGGAGCTTGGGGCTGCCCGAGACGTAGGCGTGGGAGATGTAGTCGCCGGCCGCGGTGCGGTCCCACTGGGCCGTCCGGCGGACGTTGCCGCGCAGGTACTGGCCGCTCACCTTGCAGGTGACCGTCAGCTTCTGCCGGTTCTTGATCGTGCGGGTCTGGCCGAACCAGTTGGCGGCGCCGGTACGAGCGGCGAGGGAGCCCTTGACGCGAACACTGACAACGGCGGCGTCGGCCGGTGCAGCGGCCACGACGAGCGTCGTGGCGGTCGCGGCAAGGGCCAGCGCCGGAGCGAAAACGTACTTCTTCAGGGAGCGCAGCATCTGATCTCCGATAAGGGGTGGATTGACCCCTCAAAGATCGTCAGCGGGCGTTGCGCGCCCCGTTCCCCGCCGGGTGCCATGCTGTTGCGAGCCCGACCCGGACACCCGCGGCGCGTAGGCGCTCGAGCGCGGCGGTGCCCTGCGGGACGAGCGTGAGCGCGCGCGGCGGCAGGTCGTGGCGGGCCAGTGTGGCCAGGACGGTGCCGGACAGTTGCGGGTCTCTGAGCGCGGTCACCGACAGCGGCACGGCCACGCTGAAGCCGCCGGCCGCCGCGTCCGCGCACGCCCGGTCGAGCAGCCACGCGCCTATCGCCCTCACCAGCCCGGCGCTCTCGGCCGCGGCCAGCAGCGCCGCACCGTCGTGCGGGGGCCAGTCGATCCGGGCCGCGAAGAGCCCCGGCTCGAAGTCGATCCGGGTGTACTCCACGCGCAGTTCCCCGGCCGCGAACGCCCTCCGGAGCGCGTCCGAGCGGCGGGTCGCGTCGCGCAGCCCCGGCTCGAACGCGACGATCTGATTGCGCCCGGCCGCCTTGGCCGCATAGAGCGCCAGGTCGGCGTCGCGCAGCGGATCGGGTGAGCCCCGCAGCGGCAGCAGTCCGATGCTCGGCGTGACCACGAGCTCGCGACCGTCCTGTACATAGGGTTCACGCAGCACGTGCAGGATTTTCGACGGTACCGTCGCGGCGAATGTCGTCATGACGGCGAACTCGTCACCGCCGAGGCGCACGAGGACGTCCTCCGGCTCCACGGCGGACCGGAGCCGTTCGGCCACCGCGATCAGCAGCCGATCGCCAACGGGGTGGCCGTATGTGTCGTTGACGAGCTTGAACCCGTCGAGGTCGAGCAGGAGCAGCGTGCCGTCCGGCCGGGCCCGGAGTCGGTCCGCGAGCAGCGCCCGGTTGCCGAGGCCGGTGAGGGGGTCGTGGGTGGCTCGATACGCGAGCTCGTCGGCCCGGTGCCGGGCCAGCCGGTTGATGAGCTGCATCCGCACCACCAGCAGCACCGCGAGGGTGCCGGCGAACACCGGCACGACCAGGCGCCGCCCGATCGTGGTGGCCCCGCTCTCCAGCGCGGTCACGATCGGCGCGACGAGCGAGAGCATCAACAGGAGCAGCAGTCTTGCGCGGGTACCGCTACGGCTGCGCGCGGCCTCGATGTTCGCCCCGAGATCGCGCATGCTCGGGTGCAGGGTCGCCGCCGCGCACAGCGTGAACCAGGCCAGCCAGGCGGCGTCGGCCGGCCGGTCGAAGTCCGCGCCCGACAGGCCGTCCGCGTGCGACCAGAACAGGATGTCGGCGGCGAGCAGGAAGAACTGGGCGACCGTCAGCAGGGCCGCGGCCGGCGGGCGGGCCCCGGTGAACCACAGCCGGGTCGTCATGGCCACGATGACCAGGTCGCAGACCGGGAAGATCAGCCGGGTGGCGAGCTCGCCGGAGCCGAGGCCGAGCGCGGTGACCTGCGGCTCGACGAGGAAGCTCCACACCGGGATGGCGATCCCGACGGTCACGATCCCGGCGTCGATGAGCGACTCCCACGGCGGCCGCCCTCCACCTCGTCCGGCGAGGAGGAAGAGACCGGCGGTACCGAGGCCGAATGCGGTGTAGGAAAGCCAGTTGACGAAGAGCTCGTTCGACGGGGGCGGCAGCCGCAGCAGGTCCTGCCCGGCCCAGATCGCGTTCTGCGCGAACACGAGCGTGAGCGCGCCCCACAGCAGCAGCCAGGCTCGGCGCGCCGGAGGTCGGTTGCGGTGGACCCCGACGCCCGTCGCCACGGCCGCCGCCCCCTGCAGCGCCAGGCCGGTCAGGCGCGGGACCGGCCGGTCGTCCCACAGCGCCACCGGTGACAGCACGGCCGCGACGACCAGGTATGCGCGCCACACGGTCCGGCTCAGCGACGGCGGCGCGGGCACCGGCCACACCTAGTTGACGGCGGAGCGGCACGGCAGCAGGCACGTGACGACAGTGCCCTGGCCGGTGGCGGGCGTGGCCCAGATCCGGCCGCCGTGCCGCTCCACAATGGTCTTGGTGATCGCCAGGCCGAGGCCGGTGCCCTGGCTCTGGTGCTCCTGGGAGCGGCTCGACCGGAAGAACTGCTCGAAGATCTGGTCGATCTCGTTCTCCGGGATGCCCATACCGGTGTCCGAGACGGTCAGGCGCACCTGCTCGCCGTCACCGTCGGCGCTCAGCCGCGCGCTGCCCCCGGCCGGGGTGAACTTCAGGGCGTTGTCGAGCAGGTTGATGACCACGCGCTCGAGCTGGTCGCGGTCGCCGAAGACGACGAGCGGGTCGCTCGGCAGGTCGACCTCCAGCTCCACGTCGCGGCGGCCGCGCACCGTCTCGAGCGCCTCGAGCGCCCCGGAGACCACCGTGGCGATCTGGACCGGCCGCGCGTTGATCTTCACCGCGCCGGCCTCGATGCGCGAGAGCATCAGCAGGTCCTCGATGAGCGCGAGGAGGCGGCGGGCATTGCGCTCGACCGCGGCCAGCAGCCGGGCCTGGGCCGCGGCGACCGGGCCGGCGTCGCCGTCGACGATGACCTCGACGTTGCCCAGGATGCTTGTCAGCGGGGTGCGCAGCTCGTGGGAGACGGTGGCGACCAGGTCGGCCCGGACCTTGTCGAGCTCGCGGAGGCGGGCGGTGGCCTCGCGCTCCCGGTCGAGGGCGTGGCGCATGGCCTCGACGGTGCGCCGCTCGCGGGTGATGTCCCGGGCGACGTTGAGGTAGCCGCCGACCTCCCCGGACTCGTCCCGGATCACGCTGACGGTGCGGGCCACCGGCACCCACGAACCGTCTTTGCGTCGATACACGCCCTCGCGGGCCTCCGTGTCACCGGCCCGGGCGGGCGCGAAGACGTCCTCGAGAGAGCCCGGCTCGGCGTGGAAGTGCTGGAGGCCGGTGACGCCGACGACCTCGGCGGCGCTGTAGCCCAGCAGCCGCTCGGCCCCGGCGTTGAACACCGTCACCGTCCCGGCCCGGTCCACGCCGATGATGGCCTGCTCGGTCGCGGCCCTGAGCACGTCGGCGAAGAGCCGCTCGGTGCGCCGCTGCTCGGTGACGTCGATGCCGGTGCAGATCACGTGCGTGAACCGGCCGTCGTCGCCGGTCATGGCGGCGTTGCTCCAGACGATCCGGCGCCGCCCGTCCGGCACGATCCAGTCGCGCTCGGCGGTGCGCGGGAAGTGCACGGCGAGCGAGCCCCCCAGCGCGTGGGTGAGCGCGGCCTCCAGCTGGGCGCCGTCGTCCGCGGAGAGGCCGAGGTCGCGGTACGGCCGCCCGATGACGTCCGCGGCGACCCGCCCGGTCAGCTCCTCGCACCGGCGGTTGAACGCGGTGACCGTGCCGTCGCCGTCGACGACGAGCACCAGGAACCCGGTGGAGTCGAGGATGGCCTGGTTGAAGTCGCGGTCGCGGCGGGCCTCGCGGGTGGCCCGCATCAGCTCGCCGGTGGCGGTGCGGGCCCGGCGCGTCCAGCTCTGGGCGGCGGTGGCCACGATGACACCCATGGCGATGAGCAGCAGCCCGCGCCGCCACTCCGCCCGGATCATCTGGCTGCCGAGCGCGGCCGGCGCCACGACCACGACGGCCATCACCACGACGCCGATCGCGGTGGCGAGCCGGCCGTGGTACAGGCCCAGCCACAGGACGGGCAGCAGGGCGAGCGGGCCGTTGCCGGCCGGGCCGCCGTCGGAGCCGAGATTGAGCAGCAGGACGACGCCGAAGTAGCCGAGCGGCGGCCCGGCCTCCAGCAGGACCGGCAGCCGTGACCACGGCACGACGACGACCAGGGCCAGCAGCACCGCGGTCAGGCCGACGGCCGCGATGAGCGCCGCCGGGTGCACGGCCGGCGGCAGCAGTGCGACGGCGAAGGCCAGCACCGTCACGGCCAGGAACGGCAGGATCCGCTGCCAGCGGTCGGGCCTGCTCAACGTGTGCAGGTCACCTTGGGGCATCGGTCGGCCTCAGAACCGGAACCGGGCGACGAGGCCGCTCATCTGCTCGGCCATCCCGGCCAGCTGGCGGGCCGCGGTGAGCGATGTGCCGGCCTCGTCGGTGTTGCGGGCGGCGACGCCGGCGATGTCGCCGATGGTCGCGGCTATCTCGTTGGTCCGGGTGGCGACGTCGCTCACGGTGCGGCTGGTCTCCTGCGTGGTCGCCGTCTGCTCCTCGACCGCGCTGGCGATGGTGACCTGGAAGTCGTTGATGCGCGCGATGATCGAGCCGATCTCCTCGATGGCGGCGATCGCCTGCTGGGCGTCGGCCTGGATGGTGTCGACCCGCGCGCCGATGTCCTCGGTGGCCCGGGCGGTCTCCTGGGCCAGCTCCTTCACCTCGCCGGCCACCACCGCGAAGCCCTTGCCGAGCTCGCCGGCCCGGGCCGCCTCGATCGTCGCGTTGAGCGCGAGGAGGTTGGTCTGCTCGGCGATCGAGGTGATCACCTTGATGACGTTGCCGATCTCGGCCGAGGAGGCGCCGAGCCGGGCCATCGTCGCGTTGGTCTGCCCGGCCATCGCGACCGCGTCGCCGGCGACCCGCAGCGCCTCGTTGGCGTTGCGGGAGATCTCGGCGATGGAGCCGCTCATCTGCTCGCTGGCCGCGGCGAGCGTGTCGACGTTGAGGGAGACCTGGTTCGCGGCCTCGTTCGCGGCGCCGACGCGCCCGCTCGACTCACCGGCGGACGCGGCGATCCGCTGCGCGGAGCCGGACAGCTCCTCGGCTGAGCTTGCGACGGTGCCGGCGGATGCCGAGAGCGATTTGACGGTACCGCGGACACTCTCGATTGCCTGATTGAGGTCTCGGGCCATCCGTCCGACCTCGTCGGTGGAGTCGACACCGCAGCTGCGCGAGAGATCGCCGCCGGCCATGTCGCGCAGCACACCGGAGACGGCCCGCAGCGGCACGATGATGCCGCGGGCGACGAGGATGCTTACCGCGACGATGAGCAGGATGCCGACGCCGCCGGCCAGCGACAGCCCGGTGATGGCCCGCACCCGCTCCCGTTCGACGGCGACCGCCGCGGCCTTCGCGTGCCCGCTGAGCACGTCCCCGACCGCGGGGAGCTTCTCCTCGACTTCGGAGAAGGACGTCTGGAACTGGGTGTACCCCAGCCCGGTGCGCTGCCCGGCCGCGACCGCCTGCACCACCTGGGTGGCCAGGTCGAGGTAGCGCACGACCGCCGGCTGCACCCCCTGCGCGGCGGCGCGCACGTCGGCGTCCATGCCCGGCCCGGTGAACAGCGTCATCGCGCCGGTCAGGATCTTGGCGTGCTCGGTGAGGTCGCGCTGCGCCTCGGACACGTCGGTGCCGCCGGTCGTCGCGAGCAGCGCGCGCAGGACGTCGCCGCGGACCGCGTCGTGGGCCATGTCGGCCTCGAGCGTGGTGCGGGTCAGGCCGTTGAGCACCTGCAGCTGCCGGGCGCGGTCCCCGTCGGCGCCGAGCGCGCGGACGCCGATGGCGAGCAGGACGCTCACAGTGATGACGGCGAGCACGATGACGGTGCCGAGTTTGGCGGCGATCGGAAGGTTGCGCACCGCGGCCATCTGACGCCCTTCTCAAAGAATTTCTCCGCCCGGCCTATCGGCGCGGACGGAGAAATCTTGAGCAATCGGGTTTAGATCGGTGGTTACTTGGGTTCGGTGCGCAGCATTCGGCTCAGGGCGCGCACGGCGACGTCGCTGGGCGAGGCCGCTTCACGGTTGGCCTTCTGCAGCTCGCGGTACACCTCTTCACGGTGCACCTGGATGCTGCGGGGCGCCTTGATGCCCAGCCGCACCACGTCGCCACGCACATCGAGCACGGTGACGACGACGTCGTCACCGACCATCACGCTTTCACCGGGACGTCGGGTCAAGACGAGCACGGGCCGCTCCTTCCGTGGGCGATACGCGAACAGTATCCGAATTGTCGGGGCGGCCGGGCCGGAAAGCCCCGCGGGACCTCGTTCAGGCGACCATCAGCTTTTGACGGACCGGAAGGCCGCTGTGGCTCAGGATCAGCTGCACCGCGCGGCGGGTCCGCTGGTCGAGCACGATGGGAGCCATCAGGTTGGCTGTCGCGTCCTCGGCACCGGCCTCGCCGGCGGTCACGACCAGGAGCACGAGCAGGTCGGCCTGGTCGGACACGCCGAGGGCGGCGAGGGTCTCGTCGTCGATCTCGGCCTCGTAGTCGGGGAAGAACTGCGTCGGCGGGACCACGAGAAAGCGCAGGCCGTCGGAGTCGACGGACTTGAGGGCGTACAGCACGCCGGCGTCGTCGAGGCGGACGAGCACGAAGCGCCGATCCTCGGGGAAGCCCGGAATCGGCGCAACAAAGTCGATCACCGGCAGCGTGGTCGTCTCCCCCGGACTGTCAACGGTCGCGACGCTCATAGATTCCTCACTGACTGGAGCCGCCGTGCGGTCTACCGCAGAAAGTCCACAAGCGACGGCTGGACGACCTTCGCGGTGGCGGCCAGCGCCGCCTGATAGGCGGTCTGCTGCAGGGACAGCTCGGTGATGGTCTTCGGCAGGTCGATGTCCTCGACATTGGACAGCTGGGTCCTCAGGTCGAGCACCCGGTTCTCCGCGGCCTGCTGCATTTGTGAAACCTGATTGTATCGGGATCCAACGCCCGAAAGCCCCGTCTGCACGCGTTTCTGCGCCGTGTCGACCTTGGCCAGGTCGCCCTGCAGCGCGGCCGGGTTGTTGCGCAGGTCGTCGGCGATCTGTCCGAGCGTCGTGAAGACATTGTTGGGGTCGGCGCCGAACACGGAGGCGGCGTCGGTGTCCACGCGCACTGTCGCGTTCGCGCCGATCGTACGGTTCACCTGACCCGTGTCGCCCTTGTACACGCCGTTCTGGTCGTAGGCGATGTTGCCGGCTGTGGTACCGCCGAAGATCGGCCGGTCCAGGTAGGTGGTGTTGGCCAGGTCGAGCAGCGAGCCACGCAGGTTGTCCATCTCCTGCGCGATCGCCTCGCGGGCCTGGGGGTCGCCGCCGGTGCCGCTGGACATGCCGGTCAGCACCAGCTCGCGGGCCCGGTTGAGTTGCGTCGAGGCGCTGGTGAGCGCCGTGTCGGCCTGGTTCAACCAGCCCATCCCGTCGTCGCCGTTGCGCGAGTACTGGTTCAGCGTCGCCATGTCGCTGCGGGTCTGCATGGCGATGACCGCGCCGCCGGGCGAGTCCGACGCCTTGGTGATCTGCTTGCCGCTGGACAGCTGGTTCTGCAGGTCCTGGTTCTTCTGCAGGTTGACCTGCAGGTTGGCCAGGGTGTTCGTGGCCACCGAGCGCTCGGTGACGCGGAAGCCGGGCATCCGTTCCCTCCCCCTATCAGCGCTTCATGTTGATGAGCGTGTCGAGCGTGGTGTCGACGGTGCTGACCACCTTCGCGGCGGCCTCGTAGGCGCGCTGGTACATCAGCATGTTCGTCATCTCCTCGTCGAGGCTGACGCCCGACTCCGCCTGCTCGGCCGAGGTGACGTCATCGGAGATGACCTGCTGCGACTGGGCCCGCCGGTTGACGGTCTGGGCTTGGATGCCGATGTCGACGACGAAGTTGCGGTACTGCGTGTCGGCGCCCTGCGGACTCTGCGCGATCGCGGCCATGGCGTTGGCGTTGTCGCCCTGATACGGCGTGGTGGGCGTGCTCGACGCGGCGATCTTCGTCGGGTCGGTGATCGCGACCCGGATGTCCTTGGCGCTGGTCCCGGTGAAGAACGCACCGCCCGGCTGCGGGCTCGGGGTCGTCGACGGTGGCGTCGTCGAGACGTCGTAGCCCTTGGCGTGCTGGTCGTTCACGTTCTGGATCAGGGTCGCGGCCACGCTGTCCAGGCCGGCGACCGTGTCCGGGATGGTCTTCGTGAGCGCCTCCAGGCCGGAGGCGACCTTGCCGGTGGTGACGCCGGCCGAGCTGCCGTTGTCGGCGAACTGCACCTGCACCGGGGCGACCCCGATCCCGTCGACGGTCGTGCTGCCGACCGCCCGCAGATTGCGCACGCTGTCGCCCTGCACCAGCAGGTTGCCGCCGAGCGCGACGTCCATGCTGCCGTCCTCGTTGAGCCGGCCGGCCGCGCCGGTGAGCTCGGACAGCTTCATCACCAGCTGGTCGCGCTGGTCGGAAAGCTCGTTCGTCGGCATGTTCGCGTTGCGGGCCAGCTTGATGCGCGCGTTGAGGTCGGCGACGCCGACCGAGGTCTGGTTGACCACCGACACGTCGGCGTCGAGCGCCTCGCGGGTCGCCCCGAAGAGGTTGTCGAGGTTCTGCCGGGTGGTGCCCATGGTCTGCGTGACGGTGTTGGCCCGGGAGAGCAGCTGGGTGCGGGCCGACATGTCGCCGGGCCGGTTGGCCACGTCCGACCAGGCCGACCAGTAGTCGGACAGCTGCGCCTGCAGCCCGTTGTCGCTGGGCTCCCCGATGGCCTGCTCGACGTTGTTGTAGACGCCGTTCTGCGCCTGGAGGTATGCGTTGAGCCCGCGCTCGGTCCGGGTCCGGTTGGAGATGAACTCGTCGTGCAGCCGCGTGACGTCGGTGATCTTCACGCCGTCGCCGATGGCCTCGCTTTTCGACCAGTACGCCGGCTGGGTCAGCGACTGCACCGGCGAGAGCTCCACCCGCTGGCGCGAGTAGCCCTCGGTATTGGCGTTGGCGATGTTCTGCCCGGTGAGGTCGAGAGCGCGGCGCTGCGCGTAGAGGGCCGACAGGGCCGTGTTCAGACCTTGGAAAGTGCTCATCACATCGCCTTGTCAATCAGCCGGGTCCGGGCGGCGGCCGACACGGTCTCGCCCTTCTTCCCGTAGGTCTCGACGGAGCCGACGACGGCGAGCATGGTCTCGCGTGCCGCCCGGGCCCCGGTGGTGAGCAGGTCCCGGTTGGCTTCGGCCAGTGCGCTCACCTCGGCGGTCACCGTCAGGAACGCCCGGCGGTGCTCGGTGAGCAGGTCCGACCACGGCGCCGGGGCGACCTCGGCCAGCTGGCTGAGGCTCGGGTTCGGCCCCACACCCAGCTCCCCCGCGATCGCCTCGACCTCGGCTGCCCGCACGACCTCGGTGCGCCGGATCTCCTCCAGCACCACCTCGACCTCGCGGGTGGCGTGGGCCAGCCACCGCGTGCGCCCGGAGGCCAGCACGAGCTGCTCCTCTTCCAGCTTGAACAGCAGCAGCTCCAGCATCTCGCGCTCCCGCCACAGGATGCTCGCGAGATCTGCCAGCCCCATCCGCTCCGCCTCTCCTCAAGCACATCTTCTCGTCGGACGCCCGCCACTTCGGCATTTCGATGCCCGGCTTGAGCACAACCGGTCTGCAACTTTGCGTCACCCGAGCGCGCAACCGGGGCTGGCGAATCTGGTTCTCGACCAACCAACTCCTGCCACGAAGAGGTTGCCGTGACCACCACCGCCGAAGCCCCCGCCACCACCCTGACCCCGTCGGAGCTGGACGCCCACGTGCGCGCCCACCTGCCGCTGGTGGGTCACCTGGTGCGCGAGATGCTCGGCCGCCTGCCGGCCCACGTCTCGCGCGAGGACCTGATCTCCGCGGGCATGGCCGCCCTGGCCGGGGCCGGGCGCTCCTTCGACCCCAGCCGTGGCATCCCCTTCGGCAGCTTCGCCACCAGCCGCATCCGCGGTGCACTGCTCGACGAGCTGCGCGGCCTGGACTGGGCCAGCCGCTCCGTGCGGGCCCGCGCCCGCAAGGTCGAGACCGTCCAGCAGGAGCTCACCGGGCGGCTGGGCCGCACGCCGACGCAGGTGGAGCTGGCCTCGGCGATGGGCATCGCGGTCGAGGAGCTCAAGACGATCGACGACGACGTCCAGCGGGCCGTCGTGCTGTCGCTGCAGGGCTTCACCGCCGGCAGCGCCGAGGAGCTCGTCCCCGAGCGCGCCGCGGGCCCCGAGGACCTGATCCTGCACCGCGAGCGCATCGGCTACCTCCACCAGGCCATCAACGCCCTCCCGGAGCGCCTGCGCAGGGTCGTCACCGCGTACTTCTTCGACGAGCGCCCGATGAACGACATCGCCGAGGAGCTGGGCGTCACGGAGTCCCGCATCAGCCAGCTGCGGGCCGAGGCCCTGGTCCTGCTCCGCGACGGCCTCAACAACCACCTCGACCCGGAGCTCCTGCACGGCCCGGCCGCCGCCGGCTGCGTAGCCCGCCGCCGCGAGACCTACTACGCGAACATCGCCGCCCAGGGCGACCTGAACGCCCGCCTGGCCGTCACCACCCCGCTCGGCCTGCCCCGCGCGGCCTGACCGGCCGGAGCACCGGGCACACAGACCCGCAGCGGGTCGCACCGGAAGGTCCGGGAGCGACGGACGAACGCGCTGCAAACCCGCACGCCGAACGGACTCGGGCGCGGGAGGAGCACGGACCAGGCACGGACGCCCAGGCACGGACGCGCACAGCACCACCTTGTGAGGCACGGACGCCGCAGCAGTCGGGCACGGACGCCCTGGGAACACCCGCGTGGCACGGAGGCCGGAACGACGCGAGGACACGGAGGTCCCGGGACGCGTACTTCGGGGACGGCCGCAAGGGCCTGGCAACGGGCTCAGGCCGTCCCCGAGTACAACCTGTTCGCAACCGAGTGGAACCGGTTGTGAACCCAAAGTGACAGAGGCTTGTCGTACCGGGTTGATCAACTCGGCTACGAGTATCGAGTCCTGCCACGAAGAGGTCGCCGTGACCACGATCGCCATCAAGACATCCAGCGCCGAGCGAGAGGAGCTCGTGCGCACTCACCTTCCGCTCGTCGGGCACCTCGTCCGCGAAATGCTCGGCCGCCTCCCGGCGCACGTCCTGCGCGAGGACCTCATCTCGGCCGGCATGGCCGCGCTCGCCGGGGCCGCGCGCTCCTTCGACCCCGCCCGGGGCATCCCGTTCGGCAGCTTCGCGACCACCCGGATCCGCGGCGCGCTGCTGGACGAGCTGCGCGGCCTGGACTGGGCCAGCCGCTCCGTGCGGACCCGGGCCCGCCGGGTCGAGACCACCCAGCAGGAGCTGACCGCCGCGCTCGGGCGCAGTCCGTCCCAGCAGGAGCTGGCCGAGGCGCTCGGTGTCGCCGTCGAAGAGTTGAAGAGTCTCAATGAGGACGTGCAACGTTCGGTCGTACTGTCACTGCAGGGCTTCACCGCCGGCACAGCCGAGGATCTGGTGCCCGAGCGGGCGGCCGGCCCCGAGGAGCTGATCCTGCACCGGGAGCGCATCGGCTACCTGCACCAGGCCGTGGCCGCGCTGCCGGAGCGGCTGCGCAAGGTCGTCACCGCATACTTCTTCGACGAGCGGCCGATGAGCGACATCGCCGAGCAGCTCGGGGTCACCGAGTCGCGGGTCAGCCAGCTGCGCGCCGAGGCCCTCGTGCTGATGCGCGACGGGCTCAACAACCACCTCGACCCGGACCTCGTGGCCGCCGCGCGCGACAAGGGCTGCGTGGCCCGCCGGCGCGAGGCGTACTACGCGAACATCGCCGCCCAGGGCGACCTCAGCACCCGCCTGGCCGTCACGAACCCGCTCGGCATGCCCAGAAGCTTCTGAGCGCGGTACCGAAAAATCCAAAAACCACACCGCAAACCCTTATGTGCCGGCCGAAGGAGCCGATGTTTCACGGTGAGCGAGCCAAGGACGGCTCGCGGAGTCCGGCCCAATTCACGGAGGAGTCATCATGGGTCTTCGCATCAACAACAACATCGCCGCGCAGAACGCCTACCGGAACCTGTCGGTCACCGACGGGCAGATGAGCAAGTCGCTCGAGAAACTGTCCTCCGGCTACCGGATCAACCGGGCGGCCGACGACGCGGCCGGTCTGTCCATCTCCGAGGGTCTGCGCTCGCAGATCGGCGGCCTGAAGGTCGCCGTGCGCAACGCGCAGGACGGCATCTCGGTCGTGCAGACCGCTGAAGGTGCCCTCACCGAGACGCACTCGATCCTGCAGCGCATGCGTGACCTGTCAGTGCAGGCCGCGTCGACCGGTTCGCAGGACTCCGACGCGCGCTCCGCCGCGCAGACCGAGTTCTCGCAGCTCAACTCCGAGCTCGACCGGATCGCCTCGACCACCGCGTTCGGCGGCCAGAAGCTGCTGCAGAGCGGCGCCTCGGCCTACACGGGCACGTTCCAGGTCGGCGCCAACGGCTCGACCTCCGACCAGATCGCGGTCAACCTCGCCTCGGCGTTCGGCAGCGGCTCGGCGCTGTCGGGCTTCGACTCGACGGGCCTCGGCGTCGGCTCGCTCGACCTCACCACGTCGGGCACCGCCGCGATCGCCGCGATCGACACCGCCATCAAGGGTGTCTCCACCGCGCGGGCCACCCTGGGTGCCTACCAGAACCGCTTCGAGCACACCATCAACAACCTCAACGTCGCGGTCGAGAACCTGTCCGCGTCGGAGTCGCGCATCCGGGACACCGACATGGCCCAGGAGATGGTGTCGTTCACCCGCTCGCAGATCCTGACCCAGGCCGGCACCAGCATGCTGGCCCAGGCCAACCAGGCGCCGCAGAACGTCCTGTCCCTGCTGCGCTAACGGCGTCACCGCAGGAGCCCGGTTCCCCGTGCGTGGGGGCCGGGCTCTTCGCGGTGCGGGCCGGCCCCAGGGCGGTACCCCCGCCGCCGGATCTTGAAAATATCTCGCGGAAACCCTTTGGTGGCAGGCATTCCCGCCGAAGTTATGAGCGACCGGCCCACGGATGGACCGGCGTGACCCGGCTCAAGGAGGAAGATCATGGGTCTTCGCATTAACAACAACATCGCTGCTCAGAACGCCTACCGTAACCTGTCGGTGACGGACGGCCAGATGAGCAAGTCGCTGGAGAAGCTGTCGTCGGGTTACCGGATCAACCGGGCGGCCGATGACGCCGCAGGCCTCTCCATCAGCGAGGGTCTCCGGTCCCAGATCGGCGGCCTGAAGGTCGCGGTTCGCAACGCCCAGGACGGTATTTCGGTCGTCCAGACCGCTGAAGGTGCGCTCACCGAGACGCACTCCATCCTGCAGCGTATGCGTGACCTGTCCGTTCAGGCGGCCTCCACGGGTTCCCAGGACTCCGATGCGCGGTCGGCCGCTCAGACCGAGTTCACCCAGCTCGGCCAGGAGCTCGACCGCATCGCCTCAACCACGTCGTTCGGGAGCCAGAAGCTGCTGGACGTCGGTGGTAGTGCCTACACGGGCACGTTCCAGGTCGGCGCGAACGGTTCTTCGTCCGACCAGATCGCGGTCAACCTGAGCACCGCCGCCTTCGGCAGCGGTTCTACCCTGACCGGGTTCGACTCGGCCGGCCTCGGTGTCGGCTCGCTCGACCTGACGAGCGCCGGGACCGCGGCGATCGACGCGATCGACAAGGCAATCAAGGGTGTTTCGACGGCTCGGGCCACCCTGGGTGCGTACCAGAACCGGTTCGAGCACACCATCAACAACCTCAACGTCGCGGTCGAGAACCTCTCGGCTTCGGAGTCGCGGATCCGCGACACCGACATGGCGCAGGAGATGGTGTCGTTCACCCGCTCGCAGATCCTGACTCAGGCCGGCACCAGCATGCTGGCCCAGGCCAACCAGGCGCCGCAGAACGTCCTCTCGCTGCTGCGCTAGGACCTACGGGCTTGACCTGACCCAGAGGGCACAGGCAGGGCACGGCATCCAGCCAGGGCGCCGTGCCCTGCTACATGATCTCCTTTAGCTTTTCCCCTCAAGCGATGCCCGTGTAGTCCGATTGGACCGGAAGAAGACGCGTCTCAGGCCGCGCGAGGCCGGTTCGATGACTCAGGGAGGAGCGCCATGGGTCTCAGGATCAACAACAACATCGCTGCGCAGAATGCCTATCGGAACCTGTCGGTGACCGACAGCCAGATGGGCAAGTCGCTGGAGAAACTCTCTTCGGGATACCGGATCAACCGGGCCGCGGACGACGCGGCCGGCCTGTCCATCTCCGAGGGGCTCCGATCACAGATCGGCGGCCTGAAGGTCGCCGTGCGCAACGCGCAGGACGGCATCTCCGTCGTCCAGACTGCTGAAGGTGCACTGACCGAGACCCACTCGATCCTCCAGCGCATGCGCGACCTGTCGGTGCAGGCGGCGTCCACGGGTTCGCAGGACTCCGACGCCCGCTACGCGGCCGAGACCGAGTTCTCCCAGCTCAACCAGGAGCTCGACCGCATCGCCAACACCACCGCCTTCGGCGGCCAGAAACTGCTCGACACGTCGACCACCCCGTTCATCGGGACCTTCCAGGTCGGCGCGAACGGCTCGGCCTCCGACCAGATCACGGTGAGCCTGGGCACCGCCGCCTTCGGCAGCGTCTCCGGCGTGACCGGCTTCGACTCGGCCGGCCTCGGTGTCGGCTCGCTCGACCTGTCCACCGCCGGCACCGCGGCGATCGACGCCATCGACACCGCCATCAAGGGCGTCTCCACCGCCCGCGCCCAGCTCGGTGCGTATCAGAACCGCTTCGAGCACACGATCAACAACTTGAACGTCGCCGTCGAGAACCTGTCCGCGTCCGAGTCCCGCATCCGGGACACGGACATGGCCCAGGAGATGGTGTCGTTCACCCGCTCGCAGATCCTGACCCAGGCCGGCACCAGCATGCTGGCCCAGGCCAACCAGGCACCACAGAACGTGCTGTCACTGCTGCGGTAACCCGTCACAACCGTCCGGGGAGGAGCACGGTCTCCTCCCCGCTCGCCTCTCCTCAGGAGGTACCGCATGGTCACTGGCGCCAGCGTCGACGGCCTCGTCTCCGGCATGCAGACCTCGTCGGTCATCGCCGGTCTGATGCAGGTCGAAGCCGCACCGCAGACGGCCCTCAAGGCCAAGGTCGGCACACAGCAGAAGATCGTCAGCTCGTACCAGTCCATCAACTCGAAGATGAGCGGTCTGCTGACGGCGGCGAAGGCCCTCAACGACCCGACCGCCTGGAAGGGTGCGACGGCCACGTCGAGCTCCGACTCCGTGCTGGCCACCACGAGCGCGACCGGCAGCAACCAGACCGGCTCGGTGACCTTCAAGGTCAAGAGCCTCGCGGCCGCCGAGTCCCGGATCTTCTCCGCCGGCTCCGTCGCCGCGACCAGTGACAGCATCACCTCGTCCGCGGGCATCTCGTTCACGAACACGGCCACCGGTGAGGTCAAGAACCTGCCGATCACCGACACGTCGCTCAAGGGCGTCGTCGACGCCATCAACGCCTCCAGTGACGTGCCCGTCAAGGCCACCGCGATCCAGCTCGCCCCCGGGAAGTACACCCTCCAGCTGACCTCCAAGGACACCGGCGCCGCCTCCGCGTTCTCCATCGGCGGCGTCGACGGCCTGGGCACCGACGTGGCCGCGACCCAGGGCTCCGACGCCGTGCTGACCGTCGGCACCACGAACGCGTTCGAGATCTCCTCCTCCTCGAACACCTTCAAGGGCCTCATGGACGGCCTGACCGTCACCGCGAAGGCCGTGACCAAGGACACCGACCCGCCGATCACCGTCGGCGTGTCCAGCGACACCGACGGCATCGCGGCAAAGGTCCAGGCGATGGTCGACGCGGCAAACGGCGCGCTGTCCGAGATCGGCGCGCAGACCCAGAACTCCAGCGGCTCCGTGCCCGCCGGCACCCTGGCCGGCAACTCGTCGATGCAGCAGCTGTCGAGCAACATCCTGCAGACCGTCTCCGGCGGCGCCGGCGGCCTGGGCAGCCTCAAGGACGTCGGCATCGAGCTGACCCGCGACGGGAAGCTCACGTTCGACAAGACCAAGTTCGTGTCGGCCCTCAACGCCGACCCGATCAAGACGCAGTCGTACTTCAACGGCACGACCGACACCGACGGCGACGGCATCAAGGACGGCCTCGCCGACAAGATGGTCGGCATGGCGAACAAGGCCACGCAGTCGAACACCGGCACCCTGGCCCAGCTGATCACCAGCGGCAACAGCGCGATCACCGACCTCAACGACCGGATCAGCGACTGGGACGTCCGCCTCCAGCAGCGGCAGGCGACGCTGCAGAAGCAGTTCACCGCGATGGAGACGGCGCTGGGCTCGCTGAAGAACCAGTCATCCTGGCTGTCCGGCCAGCTGGCGTCGCTGGGCTGAGCGCGGCCCTGTTCGTCGTCTGTTCGTCGTCGGGAGAGGCTGCATGACCACACAAGCCCTGCGCAACCGCTACGTCACCGACAGCGTCTCCACCGCGCCCCCGGCGCAGCTGCTGGTGATGCTCTATGACCGGCTCGTGCTCGACCTGATGATCGCCGGCCAGGCCCTGGAGGCCGGCGAGACCGCCACGAGCTCGAGCCGGGTGTACCACGCCCAAGAAATCCTGATGGAGCTGCGCGCGACGCTCGACACCTCGGTGTGGAGCGGCGGCCCGGGCCTCGCCTCGCTCTACAGCTTCATGATCAATGAGCTGGTGCAGGCCAACGTCGCCGGCGACCGCGCACGGATCGAGACCGTGCAGGGCTTCGCCGAGCAGCTGCGCGACGCGTGGCGGGAGGCGGCCACGCAGGTGACGGCGCAGGGGCGATGAGCGCCGACCGCTCGGCGGCCTGGAGCGCCGCGCTGGAGGCCATGGAGCTCGAGGCGGACGCGGTGGAGCAGATGCTGCGCCACCGCGAACTGCTGGAGCAGGCGGCGCAGAAGATGGTGTTCGTGCCGCCGGCCGGGATCGGCCCCCTGCCCCTGGAGCTGACCGACCGCGCCCACCTGCTCGTGCAGCGGCAGCTCGACCTGGCCCGCGAGCTGTCCATCGCCATCGCCGGCAACCGTCAGCAGGCGCGGCTGGTCAACCGGACCCGTCGCGAGGGCAGCGGCGGCGGCCCTCCCCCGGTCTACCACGACATCAGAACCTGAAGGCTCGAGCGGTTCGCGCGTTCGCGGACTCCGGAGCCACCGCGCTTCCTCGAAGCCGCCGGGGCTCTCGCCGCCCTTCTGCTGGGGAGCGCCCCGCCCTCTGCGCACCTTTGCGCCGGTTGACGGCAACCGAAAAACTCTTGATTTGCGCCCGTTTGCGACGATCTGGACGGCATGAGCCACATCCCGGTCTCCGTCATCATCGCCGCCGGTGGGAGCCCCGACGACTTCCACGCCTGCCTCGAGTCGCTGCGATCCACCCTCGGCCTGCGCGACGAGGTCGTCTGCGTGATGCCGGCCGACCGCCCCGAGCTGCGAGCCGAGCTGCGCGGGCAGACCTGGCTGCGGGTCGTCGACGCGACCGGCCCCCTCCCCTGGGCCGACGGGCTCAACGCCACCCGCCACCCGATCGTCGTCTTCCTCGACGGCGACGTCGTGCTCTCCGCCCACTGGCTCGACCCGGTGCTGGAGGCGTTCGGCGACCCGTCGGTCGTCGCCGCCGGCCCCCGCGTCCAGCACAGCTACGGCCCCCAGCAGGCCGACCCGCCCGAGGCGGCGATGGAGAGCGCCGCGGCGTTCAAGGCCTACGCCCGGGAGTGGCGCCAGGAGCACCGCGGCGAGTTCCTGGACGTCGACCGCCTCGGCCCGGTCTGCGTGGCCATCCGCCGCGACGCGCTGATGATCGCCGGCGGCCCGAGCCTCGACCTGCCGTACGACGAGCTGTCCGCCCAGGGCCGCATCGTCGTCGCCCACGCCGCGCTCGTCGCCCACGTCGGCTCCCCCGCCTGCGGCCTGCGCCAGCCCGACCCGCCGGCCGACGCCCCACTGCTCACCGCCAGCCTCATCGTCAAGGACGAGGAGGACGTGCTGGCCCGCTGCCTGGTCGCCCTCCGCGAGCTCGCCGACGAGATCGTCGTCTACGACACCGGCTCCACCGACCGCAGCGTGGAGATCGCCCGCGAGCACGGCGCGAAGGTGGTCGAGGGCTACTGGAGCGACCACTTCGGCGACGCCCGCAGCCGGTGCCTGCAGCACTGCTCCGGCCGCTGGGCCCTGTGGGTCGACGCCGACGAGGTCTTCACCGGTGATGCGCGCATCGTGCGGGATGCGCTGCGGTACAGCGAGAACAGCGCCTTCTTCGCCACGATCGACAACCGCGAGGGCCACGAGGGCGGCGCCGGCTCCAGCACCATCTACTTCCCGCGCATGTTCCGCCGCGTCCGCGGCCGCATCTACGGCCGCCTCCACGAACAGGTGGTCGACCGCATCACCGGCCGCTCACTCAACGGCTCCCTGCTGCCCGACCTGGTGCTCGACCACTCCGGCTACACCCGCCTGCGCGGCACCCTGAAGAACAAGGCCGAACGCAACCTGCGCCTGGCCACCCTGGCCGCCGAGGACGTCAGCGGCCTGACCGCCGTCGGCAACCTGGCCCGCTCCCAACTGGGCTCGGGCCACTACGACGAGTGCATCGAAACCGCCCGCCGCGGCCTGGAAGAGGCCCAGGAGCACACGCACAAGGTCCTGTTCCTGAAGATCCTCGCCGACGCCTACATCACCGTGGGCCGCCTCGCCGAGGCCAACGAGATCGTCGAGGACCTCCGCAAGGTCGCCAACACCGCCTTCACCGTGGGCGAGCACGAGGTCAAACTCCGCTTCGCCGAGGGCGACTACGAGCGCACCTTGGAAATCATCGCCGACCTCCCCGAGTCAGGCGCCAACGACCTCCTCTACGGCGTCGGCAAGGGCCGCTTCGCCGGCCTGCACGTGGACGCCCTGAGCCGCCTGGACCGCCCCCAGGAGGCCGCGTACCACCTGCGCCGCTGGCTCAAGGAGGGCCAGGTCCCGATCCCGGTGGCCCGCATGGCCCAGGTCCTGGGCGCCGCCGACGGCAGCCTGGCCGAGGTCGCCGAACTCCTCCCCCCGCAGAACGTCCGCGGCCTGCTCTTCAGCATCGCCGAGGCCCCACCCGAGGCCGCCGACGAGCTCCTGGAAGCCCTGTGGCGCCGCTACCCGGGCGAGGCCACAGTCCTCACCCTGGCCGCCCGAGTGGGTCGCCGGGTCCCCCTGATCCGCGCCATGGAGTGGTCGGCCCGCCTACGCCAACACGGCTTCCCGGACCAGTGCACCCTCCTGGCCCTCTCCGCCGACCACCGCCGCACTCCCCGGGAACGCACCCTGGCCGCCGCCATAGCCTTGGAGATGTTCCACGACGAGACCGCGCTGCCGCTGCTGAACGACGCGCTGACCGACGTGCCGGACGACCTCTCGGCCGGCATCCTGGAAGAGATCCGAATCCTGGCCCCGAGAGTCTCAGCGAGCATCGAACTGGCCGACGCCTGACCCACCCTGTATGGGCCTCTCCACGCCTCCGGCCACCACCCGCACACACTCCACCGCCGGCCGGAAACCGCGCGACGTTCTCATGAGCCGCATCCCCGCACGCGCGAGCCGCATCCCCGGCACTCGCGCGGGGCGCAGATCAACACAGACGCCGGCCAGCCGAACTCAAGCACCGCAGACACGCGGACGGAAGCCACTCCCGCGACGCTGATGCAGCGACACGGCCCTCTAAGCGCGGGACCCAGCCAACGCCGCGCGGACGCGCACTGAACCACCAAGCGCTCCGGCAGCCAACACCGCTCGGAGACGCACGCTCGGAAGCGCGGACAGACACGCTCGGACGCGAACACGCACGCACGCTCGGATGCGCAGACACACACACTCGGCTACCCACCCGCGGATACGCACGCGCGGACGCGCATGCACGCTCGGCCGCGCGGACAGACACGTTCGGCCATCCGCCCGCGACCCGGAAGCTCGGAAGCGCGGACGCACACGCGCGCTCAGCCACCAATCGCCGGCGTACATACACGCGCGGAAGCGCACGCGCGGAAGCGCACGCGCGGAGGTGAACACCGGCAACATGCTGCGAACGACAACACCCGATCGCGCGCACGCGGGTGGCACGGGCTCGGGCGACGCGGACCGCGAGTGCGCACCCAGGCACAAGACCAAGCGGCACGGTCACGCAACCAGGCAACGTTGACCCTCCCGAGATCATCGGAGCAGAAGCGCGGACGCGGACGGGCCCGGCACGAACGGACGCGCGGACGCGACGGTCAGGAACGAGCGCGCGGGCGAGAGGGTCAGGAATGAGTGGGCGGACGCGGAGGCCACAGAATGAGCGCGAGGAAACGAGGCTGCGAACGAACGCGCGGACGCGAAAGCCACGAAGGAGTGCGGACGCGGGCTGGCGCACAGGCGGTCACGTCCGCGCTGGTGGTGTAGGAGGCGGTCAGCGCTGATCCGTTGTGGTTGATGTTAGGCGGCGGTCAGTTGTGTGGTGGCCGGGTCGGTGTCGGTTCCCTCGGTGGTGATGACGGTCATGCGGGCTTTGACGAGGGTTTCGAGGCTCATGTAGCGGCGGCCTTCGCTCCACTCATCGGTCTGTTCGGCCAGGACGGCGCCGATGAGGCGGATGATCGCGGCGCGGTTGGGGAAGATCCCGACGACGTCGGTGCGGCGGCGGATCTCCTTGTTGAGCCGTTCCTGCGGGTTGTTGGACCAGATCTGGCGCCAGATGTCGCGGGGGAACGCGGTGAAGGCGAGGAGTTCTTCGCGGGCGTCGTCGAGGTGGTCCGCGGCGTCGGGGAACCGTTCGGCGAGGGTCGTCACGGTGCGGGCGTACTGCGCGCGGACCGCGTCGATGTCGGGCTGGTCGAAGATCGTGCGGACGAGGGTCGCGACCCATGGCTGCGCCGACTTGGGCACCTTCGTGAGCAGGTTGCGCAGATAGTGGGTCCGGCAGCGTTGCCAGCCGGCGCCGGGCAGGGCAGCGCCGATCGCGGAGACCAGGCCGCGGTGAGCATCGGAGACGACGAGGCGGACGCCGGACAGGCCGCGGGCGGTCAGGGAGCGCAGGAACTGAAGCCAGCCGGCGCCGTCCTCGTCCGAGGTCACGTCCAGGCCCAGGACCTCGCGCTGGCCGTCGGCGTTGACGCCGGTGGCGATGAGCGTGTGCACGCCGACGATCCTGCCCCGTTCCCGCACTTTCACGACGAGGGCGTCCAGGGCGAGGAACGTGTAGGGGCCGGTGTCGAGAGGCCGGTTGCGGAACGCTTCGACCTGCGCGTCCAGGTGTGCGGCCATCTCGGAGACCTGGGACTTGGACAGGCCGGTGATGCCTAGCTGCTCGACGAGCTTCTCCACCCGCCTCGTGGACACCCCCAGCAGATACGCCGTGGCCACCACCGACACCAGGGCCTGCTCGGCGCGGCGGCGGTGCTGCAACAACCAGTCCGGGAAGTAGGAGCCGTGCCGCAACTTCGGAATCGCCAGTTCCACGCTACCGGCGCGGGTGTCCCACTCCCGAGCTCGGTAGCCGTTGCGCTGGTTCGTCCGCCCGTCACTGCGCTCGCCGTACTCGGCGCCGCACACGGCGTCGGCCTCCGCGGACATCAGCGCCTCGGCGAACGTCTTCACCATCGAACGCAGCAGATCGGGTGACGCCGAGCCAAGTTCCTCACGCAGGAACCTGCCGACGTCCACACTCTTGGGTGCGGTCATCGCTTGATCTCTCCTTCGTTTACTTCGCCGTTTCGAAGGATCAAGCGGTGACCGTCTCCATCTCCTCAACCACTACAAAGGTGGGCGATTCGTACACCACTCCCGTGGACGTGACCGCACAGGCACCGCGCACAAACGAGCGCTGTGTGACGGCGCGTGGGCGTGAGCATCGCGGGCGGGAGCGCGCGGGCCGGGCACTGCGCGCGGAGTGGCGGGCCGGGTCCGGGAGCGGGCGGCTGAACGGCCGTCGGATGACGGCGCGTGGGCGTGAGCATCGCGGGTGGCTCGGGCGGGAGCGCATAAGAGTTCCTAACAGAGATGGTCAATGAACCTCTGGCGTCCCTTGTGGACGATTGTCTATCATGCTGAGCTGTGCGGCGTGGTGAGCAGCCGCCGTGGATCGTGCCCGATGGATTGTGGCAGCGGATCGAGCCGTTGCTGCCCAGACATGTCCCACGCGATCCGCGGCGTCCCGGTCGGAACCGGGTCCCGGATCGGCAGGTGCTCTGCGGGATCTTGTTCGTGCTGCACACCGGGATCCAGTGGGAGTTCCTGCCCCAGGAGCTCGGGTTCGGCTCCGGGATGACGTGCTGGCGGCGTCTGGAGGAGTGGAACCGCGCCGGAGTGTGGCAGCAGTTGCACGAACTCCTCCTCGCCGAGTTGCAGGGCGCAGGAAAGCTGGACTGGTCCCGGGCAGTCATCGACTCCTCCCACGTCCGCGCCGCCAGACGTGGCCCAAAAGCGGTCCGAGCCCGGTCGACCGCGCCCGAGCGGGCTCGAAGCACCACGTCCTGACCGAGGGCGCCGGCATCCCCCTGGCCGTGACCTTGACCGGCGGCAACCGCAACGACGTCACCGAACTCCTGCCCCTGATCGACAAGATCCCGCCCGTGCGGGGCCGTCGGGGCCGGCCCCGGCAACGCCTCGAGATGGTGTTCGCCGACCGCGCCTACGACCACGACAAGTACCGCCGAGCCGTACGCGCCAAAGGCATCCGCCCCCGCATCGCCCGGCGCGGCACACCACACGGCTCCGGACTCGGCGTCTACCGGTGGGTCATCGAGCGGACGATCGCCTGGTACCACGGCATGAAACGACTCCGCATCCGCTTGGGAACGCCGCGACGACATCCACGAAGCGTTCCTCAGCCTCGCCACCTGCATCATCACGTACCGACACGTCGTACGACTTTGTTAGGAACTCTAAGCTGAGCGCTGCGGGCGGCGCGGGTTGGGGACTGACAGAGCCTCAGCCGAGCAGGGTGGGCGGCGTGGCTTGGGTGGAGTGAGGCTGGGTTGCGGCTCCGGGGGTGAGGGGTCAGAAGGTTCGGCGGATCAACGTGGCTGGGTTGTCGAACCATTCTTCGTGGTGGGTGGCTGGGCCCAGGAGGTCGATTGCTGCCACATACGCCGCCCCGTCCACCCGGCGGGTGGCCAGGCGGGCTACCGTCGCCTGCAGGTACTGGTAGTCGCTGTGGTCGGGGTACTCGCGCACCGCCCCCGACACCAGCTCCGCCGCCTCCACGTCGCGGCCCAGTTCCAGGAGCGACAGGATTACCCAGCGGCCGGCGGCGGCGCGGGTCGGGCCTGAGTGTTGGAAGGCGGACATGAAGCCGTCCAGCGCCGGCTCGAAACGGCCCTGTCTGAAGTGTTCCAGCGCGGCCGCGTAGGGCAGGTCGGGTGGTGGGGTGTCGGCGGTGGCCGGGAGGTAGGCGTGCACCGTGTCGGAGCCGGCGTTGCGGCGCCGGGCCACTACTCGCCAGCGGACTGCGCGGTGGGCCTCGAACGCGGGGAACGACACCGGTACCGCGATCGCCCCCGCCGTCGTCGCGGCCGCGTAGGCGTGCAGCCGGGGTTCGAAGTCGGCCGGGTACTGCAGGCCCGCCAGGTCGAAGGTCCAGTCCGGCGGGAGCGGTGGTGGGGTCCAGGCGGCGGCGGCTGCGCGGTAGGACTGCTCCAAGCGGTCGGTGATGACGTCCCAGGAGTAGCCGGCGGCGGTGGTCAGGCCGCCCTCCCGCAGACGCTCGGCCAGGGCCGGGTCGTCCAGGAGCCGGCGGACCTGGGTGGTCAGGGCGGCGACGTCGCCCACGTCGGCCAGGAGGGCGTTCGTGCCGTCGCGGGCGTATTCGAGAACACCCGTGTTGCGCGTGGCCACCACTGGCGTACCCGAGGCCATCGCCTCCAGGCAGGGTAGCGAGAAGGACTCGTAGCGGGAGCAGCAGACGTACGCCGCGGCGCCGCGGAACAGGGCGCCGAGGGTCGGCTGGTCGGGCGAGACGACCACTCGGCCCAGCGGCTCCACCGGAGGGCGCGGGGTCACCCACACCAGGTCCAGCGGGCGGGGCTCGGCGCAGAGGGCGCGGTACACCCGGCGCATTTCGTCCATGCCCTTGAAGGCGTTGCCGTCCCAGCCCACGAAGAGCAGGTACGGGTGGTCGGCGGTGGCGGGTGGGCCCGTGGGGGTGAAGATGGTGCGGTCGACGGCGTTGTGGACCACCGTCGCGGGGACGTCGTAGCGGTCGCGCAGGACCTCGGCCACGGTGCCGCTGACCGTGATGGTGGCGTCGGCGGCGGCCAGGTTGCGGGCGGCGAGCCGGAAGATCTCGGGGTCGACCTGCTCGAAGAGGTGGAAGTCGCCCTGCTCGAAGTGGATGACCGGGGCGGTGCCGACGGTGCGGGCGGCCAGGATCTGGTCCCAGTAGCCGCAGATGATCACGTCGGCGGGGCCGATGTATGCCGACAGCTCGATGCCGAACGGCACCTGCCGGAAGTCGCAGCGCAGGTCGAACCAGTCGGGGCGGGGGAAGTGGCTGAGGACCGTGACCTGGTGGCCGCGGGCCGTGAGGCGGTTGGCGTGCTCGAAGAGCACCCGGGCACCGCCGCCCACGTCGGTGCGTGGAGCCAGGTACACCAGACGCAAGCAGGCTGGACTTCCCGCGATGCCGGCAACGAGAGACGCAGGCACCGCCGCCGGCAAAGCGGTGCGGGATGCGAACTCCCGCCGCCGGGCCGCCGCCACCGCTGCCGGCAGATCCGGGCACAGCGCGCCGGCCACCGACGGCGAGAAGGACTTGAGCCGTAAACCCATGACCGCGAACCCAACCGAGCTAGAAATCGATGATGGCGAACGGGTAGAAGTCGACGCGCTCCAGATCGGAGACGTCGATGGGCGTCGGGCGGATGTCGGCGCTCAGCGCGTGCAGGCGGCCCCCGCACTCCTTGCCGATCGTGCGCAGCAGGTCGGCGAAGCGGCCGCGGTCGGCGCCCAGCATCAGCGAGTTCCACTCGAAGACGATGCGGCGGATGCGGCGCTGACGGATCAGGTCCATCATGCCCATGAAGGCGTGGTACTCCCCGCCCTCGATATCGATCTTCAGAACGTCGATGACCCCGGCGTCGCGCAGCGCGTCGTCCAGCCGCACCGCGGGCACCTCCATGGACGTGACCTCGTCGACCCGGTTGACGTGGTCCGGCCGGTGCTGAATGGAGGAGTCCCCCACCCACTTCGCCGAGGCGTGGAACTTGATGGTGGTGTTGGCCGAGTACGCCGCCTGGTTGTGCACCACCACGTTGTGCTCGGTGAGCCAGTTGACGGCCAGGTTGTCCCGCAGGATGCCGGCGGTCGTCGGGTTCGCCTCGAAGGCGATCACCTTGCCGCCGAGGCCGGTGCGCTGGGTGGCGAGCACTGTGAAGTATCCGATGTTCGCCCCGATGTCCACGAACGTCTGCCCGGGCTGGATCGTCATGGCCAGGAATTTGGTGAGCGGCCCCTCGATCGCACCCCAGGTCACGAGCGACGGCATCAGGCTGTAGTCGTCCGCGGGTGCGAGCAGCATCGAGCCGTAGGCGGTCTCGATGAGCATCCGGTTGTTGCCGATGTACGTCCCCCGCAGGCCCGCCCGGACCGGTGCCTCCGCGACCGGCGTCGGCGCCGGGGCGGACTGCAGCCCGAGCAGTGTCCGCGCATTCTCGGCCGGATCGTCGCTCATCGCCACGCGCATGGTGGCGTGCAGGGTCGCGCCCTCGGGCTCGCCGTACACGACGATCTCCGGCAGGTCCCGCCCACCGGCGAGCTGCTGCAGCAGCCCCGACATCGCGTCCCCGACGGCCTCGGTGACCTGCGGAACGCCCTTGACGACGAGCGCGAGCTCCATCCCCGGGCGCCCGATGGCGATCTCGACGGCCCCCGCCAGCACCACGGCCGCGGTCTCGACCAGATCCGGATCGACCGTCACCACGATGCGATCGACCGCGGGCGCGGGCGCGGGTGCGGGCGGGGGCGGGGGCGGCGCGGCGGCCGGGGGCTCGGCAGCGGCGGGAGCGGCCGGAAACGCCGAAAGCCAGTGACACACGGCGTACGCGTCCGGGAAGGCGGTGCCCTCGCGCGGCGTCTCGGTCCAGTGGTACGGGAAGAACAGCTCGGACCCGAAGACGGCCGGCGTCACCGTGCCGAGGGCGTCCTGCTCGGCCACGACCCGGGTCAGCAGCTCCGCACCGGTCTGCTCGTCCCGCGGCTTGCCCGCCCGCCAGGCGATGGAGTTCGGCAGCGCGTCCACCACGGCCGCGATGAGCGGGCTCCCGGGCGCGGCCCCGAGCACCCCGTCGCCGAGCCGGAACCCGTCCTCGCGCACGCAGAACACCTCGACGCCACCCAGCAGCGGCTCGATGCTGCGCAGGCACTCCATGTCGGTGCCAATGAACACGCCGCCGTGCGCGAGCAGCAGCTCGTAGCGCAGGATGTCGGCCTTCTGCCCGGCCGGGGCCGCGTCGAACAGCTGCTGGTTGCGCAGCGGCGGCACGTCCGCGTCGGTCCACAGCCGCAGCTGCCAGCCCGGGTGGTGGCGCAGCCACGACTCACCGAAGGCCGTCTCCTGGGCCGAGAGCGCCCGGCCGAGGGCGATCCGGTGGAACACGCGGGGCATGCGGAGCCGTTCGAGTACCGCCGTCATCGGAAGCTCCCCACGAGGTCGCGGATGTTCAGCAGGCGCCCCAGCGTCTCGGCGATCTCGCCGCGCGGCAGCGGCAGTGCGTGCCGGGCCGGGTCGTGCCCGTCGACCGGCGCGAACGACGCCACCAGGTCGCACGCCCGCCAGAGGTCGTCGGCGCCCTGGCCGGCCTGGAGCTCGAACTCGCACGGCACGTCGATGTCGGCGGCCGTGATGTCGATTCCCGGGGGTACTCCGACCACGAGCACGGCCGCCCCGGAGGCCGCCTGCGCCAGGTGCCCCGCGACCTCATCGAGCAGCGGTGAGAGCGCGCTGATGCCGATGCGCAGCGCCCGGCCCTCGGCCCGGGCGGCGCTGCGGCGGGCGACGAGCAGCCAGCCCAGGCTCGCCTCGATGGAGCTGACCGTCACCAGGTCCTGGTGCATGCGGTCCAGCAGCGTGCCCTTGCCGTGCGGGTCGTGGGTGCGCCGCAGCCCCTCCACGGTGGTGGGCAGGTTCGTCGTCATCAGGCGCAGCCGCGCGTCGGTCCGGCGGCCGACCTTGCGGGTCGTGGCCTCATAGGTGGTGCTCCGATACGCCGGGTGCGTCCGCAGATCCGGATGGCGCTCGGCCAGATGGGCCCGGGCCTGCCCGACGCGGCCCGCGCGGCGCATCAGCGACACGGGGTCGAGGCCGATGCGCACCCGCTGCACGGCATGGCGGTTGTGCACCACCCGCAGCCCGCGCGGCCGGTGCGAGAGCCGGTAGGCGAGGTCCGCGTCCTCGGCGAACGGCACCTCGAAGCGGGCGTCGCCGAGCACCGAGCGGCGGATGCTGGAGCGGCCGCCCCAGAACTGGTGCCAGTCGCCGATGCCGTAGTGGCGCAGGCCGTCGTGGCTGCGGTACACGGTGCCGCGGAAGGCCAGCCACGCCTCGACGCTGCAGGCCCGGTCGGCGGTGGGGCCGGTCCAGCCGAGGACGGCGTCGACGTCGTTGCCGTGCTCGACGTACGTGCGCAGGTGCTCGGCCAGGCAGCGCGGCGCCGGCTCGTCATCGTCGTCGAGGAAGAAGACGATGTCCCCGCGGCTCGCGTCCAGACCGGCGTTGCGAGCCTCGCCGGGGCCGCCGTTCTGTTCGAGCCGGATGAACGTCAGGTCGAGGCGGTCAAGGAACGGCAGCACGACGAGCTCGGCGGACTCGGGCGAGCCGTCGTCGACGACCACGACCTGGAACCGGTCGCGGGGCAGGGTCTGCTCGCACAGGGCGGCCAGGCAGTCGTGGAGGGCGGCCGGGCGCTGGTAGGTGCTGACGATGACGCTGAGGGTCAGGTCCGTGTCCGGCGGTTCGAGGTCGCCGGCCAGCTCGCGGTACACATCCGACCATCCCTTGCCGGCACCCGGGCTGGAGTGGTCGAGGACGGGGCTGCCCGGGTCCAGCCAGTCGGCCAGCAGGCCTCGGTGGTCGGCGACGCAGACCAGGTCGGCCCGGGTGAACTGGTCGGTGAGGAAGACCTGCGCGGCCTCGCTCGGCGGCGGTGACCAGCCGGCGTGGACGCTGACGACCAGGGGTAGGCCGAGGAGCCAGGAGCGCTCCAGCACGGCCGCGTCGGCCAGCTCGCCGGCCAGGTGGACGTGCACCACGTCGACGTCGCCGGCGGCCAGCAGCTCGGCGAGGAGCTGTTCGGAGGGCGTGTCGCCGAAGAACGGTTCGGGCCCCGGGACCTCCAGCGTGTACTGCCGGACGCCCTGATCGAGACCGGTCTCGCGCAGTGCCGCGGCCGAGGCGGCGCGCGACGGCTCGATCGCCAGCACGTCCCAGCCGCGGGCCGCGACCTGGCGGGCCAGCGTGGCGCAGCGCCGATACGCGATCGAGTCGCGCGAGGGCAGGATGACGGCCGCACGGGGCCGGCGTGTGTTCTTCCGCACACCGGCCCCATCGGCACCCGATTCACACCTTTAGGAAAACCTTCTCCGGGGTGTTCGCCACCGCCGGAGGCTTCTTGCGCATGAACCGCGGCGCCCACCAGTTGGCGTCGCCCAGCAGCGTCATCAGCGACGGCAGCACCACCGCGCGGATGATCGTCGCGTCGAGCAGGATGGCCGCGGCCAGGCCGACGCCGAGCTGCTTCATGTCGATCGTGCTGAGCGTGGCGAAGATGGCGAACACGGCGACCATGACCACGGCGGCGCTGGTGACCACGCCGGCCGAGCCGGAGATGCCCTTCGCGACGGCCTCACGGGTGGTGAGGCCGGAGCGGACCGCCTCGCGAATCCGGCTGACGACGAACACGTGGTAGTCCATCGACAGGCCGAAGAGCACCACGAAGAGGAACAGCGGCAGCCAGGACACCACCGCGTCCATCGACCGGAAGCCCAGGACGCCCTCGGCCCAGGTGCCCTGGAAGATCAGCACGACCAGGCCGTAGGAGGCGGCCGCGGAGAGCATGTTGAGGGCGATGGAGGTCAGCGCGACGACCACCGAGCGGAACGTGAACGCCATGACGATGAAGGTCAGGATGAGCACGAACCCGACGACGAGCGGCAGCTTCTCCTTGACGTGCCGGGCGTAGTCGACGTCGGCCGCGACGAACCCGCCGACGGCGCTCTGCGCACCGGGGACGCCGCCGAGGGTCTGCGGCACCAGCTCGCCGCGCAGCTTGTCGAGGGAGGCGCGGGCCTGCGCCGAGCGGCCCTCGAACGGGGTGGCCACGTCGAGCAGGGCGACGGTGCCGTCCTGTGACACCTGGATCTGCGGCTCCTGGTCGAGCGGGGCGAACAGCGGGTCGGCCGCCGCCTTCTGGGCCAGCCGGGTGAGCGCCGCCCGGGTGTTGTCGAGCTGCCCGGCGGGGACCCGCACCGCGACGGTGTGCACCGTGCCATTGCTCGGGAACGCCTGCACGAGGCGGTCGTACGCCTGCATGGCCGGCGTGGTCCGCGGAAGGTCCTCCATGCCGGGGAAGGTCAGGCGCATGCTGAGCGCCGGCGCGGCCAGGGCCAGCAGCGCGATGACCGAGACGATGAGCGTGGCGGCCGGGCGGCGCAGCGCGGGGCGAAGGATGAAAGCCCAGACCTTCGAGCCCTTGTCGTCCGTACGCGGCCGCGTGAGCCGCCACAGCAGAGGCACCCGCGGCCGGTCGATCCAGCGGCCCAGCTTGGACAGCAGCGCCGGCAGGACGGTCAGCGAGCCGAGGACGGCGACGAGCACGACCAGGATGGAGCCGACGGCCAGTGACGAGAACACCACGTCGCCGGCGAGGAACAGCCCGGCCATCGCGATGGTCACGGCGATGCCGGAGACGACGACGGCGTGCCCGGAGGTCTCCGCGGCCAGCTCGACGGCGTCGAGGTGCCCGCGGCCCCGGGCCCGCTCCTCGCGCTCGCGGCGCAGGTAGAACAGCGAGTAGTCGACGCCGACGGCCATGCCGATGAGCAGGATGACGCTCGAGGTGGTGTCGGTCGACGGGACGAGGTGCGAGGCCAGGGTGGAGAGGCCGAGCGCGGCCGCCACCGATGACAGCGCGAGCAGCACCGGGATGCCGGCGGCGATGAGCGCGCCGAAGGCCACGACGAGGATCGCGAAGGTGACCGGGAGGCTGAGGTACTCCGCCCGCTTGAAGTCCTTGCCGAGGGTGTCGTCCATCGCCTTGGAGATGGACGGGCCACCGGTCTCCTCCACGCGCAGCGCGGGGTGGCGGGTCTGCACGTCCGCGGTGGCCGCGGCGAGCGGGCCGAGCCGGTCGGAAGCCGTGTCCGGGTCGCCCTTGAGGGTCACCCGCACCAGCAGTGCGCTCTTGTCGTGCGAGGGCAGCGGGTCGCTGACCGCGGCGACGTCCGGCAGCGCCTTCATGGCCGCGCTCACGTCGGCGGCGGCCTGCATGGCGGCGTCGGTGTCGAGGGCGCCGGAGCGGGCGGTGATGAGCACGCTCTCGGTGGCCGGGTTGTCGAAGTGGCCGTCGCCGGCGATGACGTCGGCCCGGCCGGACTCGCCGATGGCCTGGTCGCGGCTCGTCGCCTCGACGGAGCCGGCCATGCTGCCGCCGACGAAGCACACGGCGACGAACACGACCCACAGGGCAATGGCGCGCCACGGGTGCTCGGCACTCCAGCGCGCGATCCTCACGGTAACTGGTCTCTTCTCCACGCCGATGACGCTATGGATCGGCGCGGCGGCGGGCATCCGGGCTGCACCCGGCCCGCACCCGGATCCACGAACCGGGGGTTTCCCTGAGTATCAGGGCTCACACGGGGCGGCTGACGCGACCGGCCTGCAACCGAGCGGCAACCGAAGAAAGCCCGGATCTGCCTTAACCTGCCCGCCCCTGGGCCGATAGCCCCAGTGAGCAAGGATGGCTCACCCGTAAGCGCAGGACGCGGCGACACACCGTGGGGAGTCGGATTCGTGCTCGAGGACACCACTCAGGTCGCCCTGCACGGCGCCCTGGCCGGGCTGGCCAAGCGGCAGCGGGTGATCGCTGACAACATCGCCAACATCAACACGCCGGGCTTCCTCGCCGGCCGCGTCGACTTCGAGGACGCCCTGCGCCTGGCGGTGCAGGCCGGCGAGCCGGCCGACGCGGACATCACCACGGCGCGGTCGCTGGAGCCCACCCGCGAGGACGGCAACAACGTGAACCTCGACCACGAGGTCCTCTCGAACATCGACACGGGGCTGCGGTACCAGACGATGCTGCGCGCCACCGACGACAAGTTCGGCCTTCTCCGCGCCGTCATCCGGGGCTGATCGCGATGACGATCTTCGGGGCGATCGGCATCGCCGGGACGGGCGTCACGGTGTACCGCAAGTGGCTCGACGCGGTCGCCGACAACATCGCCAACATCAACGATGCGGTGCCGACGAGCGCGCAGGTGTTCCGGGCCCGGTACGTGCAGGCGCAGGCGGTGCACTACGGCGACGGCGAGGGCGGTGTCGTGGTGGCCGGGACCGCGCTCGGGGATCCGAAGGGGCGGCTGGTGTACGAGCCCGAGAACCCCCTCGCGGATCGGGAGGGCTACGTGAAGTACCCCGACATCGATCTCGGCTCCCAGATGACCCAGCTGATCATGGCTCAGCGCGCCTACCAGGCGAACCTGACGGTCGTCGACCGGGCGAAGGACCAGTACCAGGCCGCGATCCAGGTCGGGAAGGGCTAGTAGTTCCCCATGAGCATCGATGCGATCCAGCCCCTCGGCGCCATCTCGCCGGTCTCCTCGTTCATGAACGCCACCGACACCACGGGGGCGCCGGCCGACCCCGCGGCCGGGGTCAACTTCGGCAACATGGTCGCGCAGGGGCTGCAGAAGCTCCAGGACGCCCAGAACACCGCGGACGACCTCGCCGTCGAGGCGGCCACCGGCCGGCTCACCGACGTGCACGACTACATCATCGCCGCGACCGAGGCGAACCTGGCCACCAGCCTCACCGTCGCCGTGCGCAACAAGGCCCTTGACGCCTTCAACGAGATCATGAGGATGCAGGCCTGATGCGTGACCGGCTCACCGCGATCGGGCGGCGGGGCGCCGACGGCTGGAAGTCGTTCTCCCCCGGTCAGAAAGCCGTCACGATCTTCGCCATCCTGGCCCTCGCGATCGGCGGCTGGTTCTTCGCGAGCTGGTCGGGCCAGCCGACGATGGCCCCGCTGTTCTCGAACCTGGCCGCCGCCGACGCGAGCGCCATCGTGGACAAGCTCAACGCGGACGGGGTCACGTACTCGCTCTCCGACGGCGGCGGCACCGTCAACGTGCCCGCCGACCAGGTCTATGCGCTGCGCATCGAGATGAGCGGGGCCGGGCTGCCGGCCCAGGGCGACGCCGGCTACGCACTGCTCGACAAGCAGGGCATCATGACGAGCGAGTTCATGCAGCAGGTGACGTATCGGCGGGCGCTCGAGGGCGAGCTCGCCAAGACCATCGGCTCCATCAAGAACGTGAACTCCGCGACGGTGCACCTGGCCATCCCGGAGAAGGACGTGTTCACCGACGACCAGCAGGCCCCGACCGCGTCGGTGCTGGTGAACACCGGCACCCAGTCGCTCACCGGCGACCAGGTCACCTCGATCGTCCACCTGGTCTCCTCGAGCGTCGAGGGGCTCGAACCGGGCAACGTGACAGTCGTCAGCGCCGGCGGGAAGGTGCTGTCCACATCGGACTCCGGCAGCGGCTCCGGCGGCGACGGCGGGAGTGCGGCCACCTCCGCCTACGAGCAGCGGCTGCGCTCGGCCGTGCAGAACATGCTCGACACGGTGGTCGGGCCCGGGCACGCGGCGGTCAACGTCACAGCCGCGCTGAACTACGCCAACACCGAGACGAAGACGCAGAAGTACGTCGCCGACCCGGCCGTGCCGCCGCTGTCGGAGCAGAAGAAGTCCGAGCAGTACACCGGCGGCAACGGCGTCCCCGTCGGCGGCGTGCTGGGCCCGGACAACATCCAGGTGCCGAACGGGACCGGGGCCGGTGGCGACGGGCAGTATCAGCAGACGACGGAGACCCGCAACAACGCCGTCGGCATGGTCACCGAGACCACGAAGAGCGCGCCCGGCCAGGTCAGCAAGCTCGGCATCGCGGTCATCGTCGACAGCTCGGTCGCGAAGGTCGACCTGGCCCAGCTGCAGCAGCTGGTCTCGTCCGCGGTCGGCCTGGACCCGGCCCGCGGCGACCAGATCGCGGTCTCCTCCATGGCGTTCGACACGTCGGCGGCCACGGCCGAGAAGAACGCGGCGGCGGAGGCGGCCAAGGGCCAGCAGGCCCAGGTGCAGATGCAGTACATCCAGATGGGCGCGATCGTGCTTGCCCTGCTGATCCTGCTCATCGTCGCCGCGCTGGCCAACCGCAAGCGCAGGAAAGCGGAGAAGCAGAAGCTCACCGAGGAGCAGAACGCCGCGCTCGCCGACATGCAGGCTGCGATCGAGGCGGCCCGGGCCAAGCTCCAGCTGGAGGGCGGCGGCGGCCCTGGCGGCGCGGCGGCCCTGGAGGGCGGGGGCGCACCGGGCGAGGAGTTCGACCGCGACGGCCGCTTCCGCGACATCACGACGATGGTGGAGAAGCAGCCCGACGAGGTCGCCCAGCTGCTGCGCGGCTGGCTGGCCGACCGCAGAAGCTGACGTGGCACAGATGTCCGGACGGGCGGTCAACGGGTGGTTGAGAGGGACGCATGACCACGGGTGAGATGACGGGGCTGCGCAAGGCTGCCGTCCTGCTCGTGCAGATGGGCAAGGAGGAGGCCGCCAAGATCATGGCGCACCTCCGCGAGTCGGAGGTCGAGGAGCTCACCGCCGAGATCGTGCGGCTGGGCCAGGTCGAGGCGGACGTCGCCAACGTGGTGCTCGAGGAGTTCCACGACATGGCGACCGGGCACAAGTACGTCGGTCAGGGCGGCATGGACTTCGCCCGCGACCTGCTCGAGGCGTCGCTCGGGCGGGAGCGGGCCGGCGAGATCGTCGGGCGGCTCAACACCGTCTTCCTCGACGTGCCGTTCGGCTTCCTGGGCCAGGCCGACCCGCGCCAGCTGCTGTCGTTCCTGCAGGACGAGCACCCGCAGACGATCGCGCTGGTGCTGGCCCACATGACGGCCACGCAGGCGTCGCAGATCCTCTCCGGGCTCGCCCCGGAGCTGCAGGCCGACGTCGCCCACCGCATCGCCGTCATGGACCGCACCTCACCCGACATCATCCGTCAGGTCGAGGCCACCCTCGAGCGCAAGATGTCGTCGGTCCTGCAGCCCAACGACCTGTCCAACGTGGGCGGCCTCGAGCCGCTCGTCGAGATCATCAACCGGACCGACCGCGCCACCGAGCGGCTGATCCTGGAGGGCCTGGCCGGGCGCAACCCGGAGCTGGCCGAGGAGATCCGCTCGAAGATGTTCATGTTCGAGGACATCGTGTCCCTCGACGACCGCTCCATCCAGCTGGTGCTGCGGCAGGTGGAGACCAACGACCTCGCGACGGCGCTCAAGGGCGTGCGCGAGGAGGTGCGCCAGAAGGTCATGAAGAACCTCTCCGAGCGCGCGGCGGAAAACCTGGCCGACGAGATCGAGATGCTCGGCCCGGTGCGGCTGCGCCAGGTCGAGGAGTCGCAGGCCAAGATCGTCCAGGCCATCCGCACGCTCGAGGAGTCCGGCCAGATCGTGATCAGCAGGGGTGACGACGATGAAATGGTCGGATGAGTTCGCCCCGGCCGCGTTTCCGGCCGCGGCGGGCGATGCGGAGGCCGACGAGTATCCCCTCGCCTTCCCGCCACCGGAGAAGAAGCGCGCGTCGCCGCCCCGCCCCGCGTTCCCGCCGCCCCCTCCCCCGCCGACGACCCCGGCGACCCGGGCCTTCCCGCCGCCGGAGCAGCCGCCGACGGTTCGCTTCGGCGAAAGCGTGCTGCGCGACGGCCGCGCGGATGCGGCACCGTCCGCGCGCTTCGACGTCGACCTGCGCGAGCGCGAGCCGGTCCCGCCGGAGCTGCTCGAGCGGTGGCGCAGCGAGGCCGCGGCGACCGGATACTCGGCCGGCTGGGCCCAGGGCGTGCGCGAGGCCCGCGAGGCCACGGCCGCGGAAGCCGCCCGGGCCGCGCAGGAGGTCGCCGACATGACAGCGGCGCACCGGCAGGTGATCGAGCGGAGCCTGCACGCGATAGGCGCGGCCGCCGACTCCTTGGAGGGGCGCGCGGTCGCGGCCGCGCACGAGATCGAGGACCAGATCGTGGCCACCGCGTTCGCGATCGCCGAGGCGGTGCTCGGCCGCGAGCTGCGCACCGCCACTGAGCCGGGGCGGGAGGCCCTCGCCCGCGCCCTCGCGCTGGCGCCTTCGGCAAGTCCGGTGACCGTACGGCTCAACCCGGCCGACCGGCTGACGATTGGCCAGACGGAACTGGTCATCGACGGACGCACGGTGACGCTCGTGGACGATCCGGGCCTGCAGCCCGGCGACGCGGTGGCGCTGTGCGACGCGACGACCGTCGACGCCCGGCTGGGCCCCGCGCTCGACCGGGTCCGGGAGGTTTTGCAGCAGTGACATCGGCATTGCACCAGCGACTGCGGGCCGCCGCGCACGCCGCGCATCCGCGCGTGACCGGGCGGGTGGTGTCGATCGTGGGGCTGTCGGTCACCGTGGCCGGCGTCGCGGGCGCGGTCGGCGACCTGGTCGAGATCGGCGACCCGGCGGCCGGCGCCGTCGTGCCGGCCGAGGTCGTGTCCCTCAACGGCGACCGCCTCGCCTGCCTGCCCCTCGGCCCGCTGACCGGCATCGGCACCGGCAGCCCGGTCGCGAGCACCGGGGCGCCGCTGCAGATCCCCATCGGCCCCCAGCTGCGCGGGCGGATCCTGGACGGGCTCGGGCGGCCCATGGACGGCGGCCCGGCCCTCATCGGCCTGGAGCACTTCCCGGTCGAGAACGAGGCCCCGATCGCCCTGGAGCGCGGCCGCGTCCAGCAGCCGCTGTCGCTGGGCGTCCGCGCTCTCGACACCCTCGTGCCGTGCGGGCGCGGGCAGCGGATGGGCATCTTCGCCGGCTCCGGGGTCGGCAAGAGCTCGCTCATGTCGATGATCACCCGGGGTACCGACGCCGAGATCTCGGTCATCGGCCTCGTCGGCGAGCGCGGGCGCGAGGTCCGCGAGTTCATCGAGAACGACCTCGGCCCCGAGGGCCTGGCCCGCTCGGTCGTGGTCATCGCCACCTCGGACCAGCCCCCGCTGGTGCGCCTGCGCGCCGGGTTCGTGGCCACGCGCATCGCCGAGTACTTCCGCGACGGCGGCCAGGACGTCCTGCTCCTCATGGACAGCCTCACCCGCACCGCGATGGCGCAGCGCGAGGTCGGATTGTCCGCCGGCGAACCTCCGGCCACCCGGGGGTACCCACCAAGTGTGTTTGCGCTGTTGCCACGCCTCCTGGAGCGGGCCGGGCCGGCGCCCGTCGGCAGCATCACCGGCCTCTACACCGTCCTGGTCGAGGGTGACGACCACAACGAGCCGATCGCCGACTCCGCGCGCTCCATTCTGGACGGTCACATCACGCTCGACCGCCGGCTGGCGACCTCCGGGCACTTCCCGAGCATCGACGTGCTCGAGTCGGTGTCGCGGGTCTTCGGCGCCGTCACCACGCGCGAGCAGAAGGCGAACGCGCTCGCGCTGCGGCGGATGCTCGCCGCCCACCGCGACGTGCGGGAGCTCGTCGAGATCGGCGCGTACCAGGCCGGGACCAACCCGGACGCCGACCGCGCCCGCGAGCTGTGGCCGCGGATCGACGAGTTCCTGCGGCAGGACATGGACGACACCACACCCGCGCCGCGGGCGTGGCAGATGCTTGAAACGTTGCTGGCGGGTGGGGCCTGATGGCAAAGAACGGATTCCGCCTGGGCGCGGTGCTCAGGGCGCGCAAGGCGCAGGAAGACATGGCCAAAGCAGCTGTCGTACGGGCCCGCGAGGAAGCCGGTGCGGCCGTCCAGCGGATCCGGGCGCGGGAGCGCGACCTCGACGGCCGCCCGGTGCCCCGGGCCGCGACCGCCGCCGCGTACGCGGCCACGCTTACCGCCCGCCAGGCCCTGGCCGGCGAGCTGGCCGCCGCGATCGGCCTGGCCAAGCTGGCCGACGAGACGGTCGAGGCGCGCATGAACGAGCTGATCGACGCGGCCGTGCAGCGCCGCACGATGGAGAAGCTCCAGGAGCGCCACGACCTGACCCGCAAGCGCACCGAGGCCGCGGCCGCGGAGAAGGCGGTCGACGACCTGACGACGTCGGCCTCGTTCCGGGAGGACCGGCAGTGACCGGTTCGGAGCGCAGCGCAGAGGCCGGTCACCAGCAGGTGCAGCTGTGTCGCGCTGCCGACGAGCGTAGCGAGGAGTCAGCGTGACAGTGCTCGAGGCCCAGTCCCGCATCGCCGAGATCCGCTCGATGCTTGGCCTGCACCGCCCGGCCGCCGGCGACGCCGCCGCGTTCGCCGACCGGCTGCAGTCCAATGTGGACTCCTCCGCGACCTCCGGCTTCGTCGCCGGCCGCAAGACGCCGATCACCGGCGCCGCGGTCGTGACGGCCGCGCAGAAGTACGCCGGGACGCCGTACCGGTTCGGCAGCAACGTCCCCGAGAGCGGCCTGGACTGCTCCGGCCTGGTCCAGCGCGCCTACGCCGACGTCGGCATCAAGCTGCCCCGTACCGCCCACGACCAGGCGAGCTTCGGCACCGCCGTGAACTCCCTGGCCCAGGCCCGGCCCGGCGACCTGCTGGCGTTCGGCCGCCCGGTGAACCACATCGCCATCTACGCCGGCAACAACACCATGGTCGTCGCGCCCCACACCGGCGAGGTCGTGAAGACCGAGCGCGTGACCGGCACGCCGACCGCCATCCGCCGCATCATCCCGGCGACGGCGACGGCGACGGCAACCCCGGCCCTGCGCCCGGCCGCGCTCGCGACGACCCGATTGCCGGAGTCGGTACCGTACGCCGACCTCTTCCAGACCGCCGGCACCCGCTACGGCATCTCCCCCGCGCTGCTGGCCGCGGTCGCGAAGGTCGAGTCCGGCTACAACCCGAACGCGGTGAGCCGCGCGGGCGCGCAGGGCCTGATGCAGATCATGCCGGCCACCGCGCGCGGCCTGGGCGTGAACGCGCTGGACCCGGCCCAGGCCGTGGACGGCGCCGCCCGCCTGCTGTCGTCGCACCTGAAGCAGTTCGGCCACCTGGACCTGGCCCTGGCCGCCTACAACGCGGGCGGGAGCGCCGTGAGCCGGTACGGCGGCATCCCCCCGTTCCCGCAGACCCAGGCGTACGTCCCGAAGGTGAAGGCCGCCCTGGCCCAGCTGACCCGCGCCGTCACGCCGCTCACCGAGTCGGCCACCCTGACCCCCTCGACCCTGGCCGCCCTGTCCATGGGCTCAATGCTTGACGGAGGCCTGTCCGCATGATCAGGACAGCATCGGCGACACCGACCACCGCGATCCCCGCCGGGGCCCCGGCGCAGTCACCGGACTCGTCGTCCGACTTCGCGGAGACCCTGGCCGCCGCGATGCAGGGCCTTCCCGCACGCCGCGACCCGTCGGTGGTCCGCCCGAGGACCGACCGTCCGGCCGCCACCACCGACCAGCCCCCGGACGCCGCCGTCCAGGACCCCACCGCTCAGAACCCCACCGCACAGAACCCCACCGCCCACGCCCCAACCGCTCACCGCCCCACCGCCCACGGCGCTACCGTTCATGGCTCCACCGTTCATGGCTCCACCGCGCAGGACGCTACTACCCAGGACCCCGCTGTCCAGGACGGAACGGCTCACGACGCCGCCGGCAAGCCCCGCAGCTCCCGGTCCCGGCCGAGCCGGGCGACCGAGCCGCCGCAAGCGGCCGGGAGCTCGCAGCCCACCGCGGAGGCGGCCGCGATCACGGCCCCGGCGACCGGCGCTCCCGCCCCCGTCGTGACGACCGTGGACGCGCTCCAGGCGATACTGAGCGCCGCCTCGGCGAACGCCGGGCAGAACCTGCCGGTCCCACCGCCCCCGCCGCCCGCACAGCCCCAGCCGGTAGCCACCGAGCCGACAGTGCAGCCGGTCGCCGCCCGCAGCACCGCGGTCCAGGCGGCGCCGGTAGCGGTGTCGCAAAGCGCACCCGAATCGCTCGCGGTCACCCCGGTCCAAGCCACCCCATTCCAAGTCACCCTGCCCGGAGCCCCGACCCCCGCGGCGTTCCCCCGACCGGCTGCCGTAGGCCGACCGCCGCTGCCCACAACCGCACCCACGCCGGCATCGGCACCGGCGTCGGCCCAGGCACTCGCAGCGACGAGCGCCGTGGAATCCGCCCCGGCGACGGCTTCCGCGAAAGTCGAGTCCGCGAGCACCACGACCCCGGACCCGACGGCCCCGAAGCCGCCGGCGGTACCGGTCACGGCGCCGAGTGCCGGGCCGGCTATGGCGCCCACCTCGAAGCCGACGCCGACCACCCCGATGGAAGAGGCGCTGACCGCCGCGAAGCAGGCCCTGGCCGAGGCCCTCCGCACCTCCGCAGCACCACCGACCACCGTGAACACGACGCCGCCGCGGGTGCTCGCCCAACCCACCGCCGTCTCATTCGCGAATGTCCCGGCCACGGCAGTTGCGGCAAAGGACGTTGCGGCAAATGACGCCCCGGCCGAGGACGTTGCCGTGGTAGCCGAAGCCGGCGCAGTGCCGCGTGCCCCGGCGACGACCGTACCGATACCCGCTGGGCCCACGGCCCGGCCGGCGACCGCCGGCGGCCCGGACCCGAGCGCGTCCACCGCGCCCGCGCGCTCCGCTGACACGCCGGTCGTCGACGAGCCGGCCGGGCCGCCGAGCCCCCGCGGCCCGGAAGTGGCGGTCAAAGCCACCGGCGAGGCACAGCCGCTCCCGGCGGCCGACGTGGCTCCCGCCACCCCGGTCCCCACCACCCCGGTCACCGCCGACGCGGCCGCCCCGGTCACCGCCGGCGCGGCCGTGCACCACCCGCACGTGGACCCGCCGCCGGACCCGGTCGTCGCCGTTGCCGGGGTCGAGGTCGTCCGCGCCGAGGGCGACGGGCTCAAGGCCGACCGGCTCGCGGCTCAGCCGACGAGCGCCGACCGGCTCGATGTCCGCGGCGGCGATGTGGTCGATCACCGGGTCGACGCCGCGCCGGGCGGCGGCTGGCTCGCGAACAGTGGCTCGGGCTCCGGTGGCCTCGACGGTGGACGCGACTCCCGCAGCGCCGATCCTGGCTCCCAAGGCTCGCAGTCGTCCGGGGAGACCGGCGGCGACGGGGCCGGGGCGCTCGGGAGCGCCGGGTTCAGCGCGCCGGCCGGGCTGGGGTTCGCCGCGCTCCTCGGCGGTGACAAGGGCGGTGCGCTCGGCAGCGTCGGGGTCCGCGACAGCGGTGCCGGACGGGCCGGTTACACCGGTGGCGGCGGCGGTAGCGGGGTCGTGAGCGCCGTCGGCGTCGGCGGGCCGGCCGGGCTCGCCGGGAGTGCCGGCGCCGGGATCGACGGGTCCGGGCTGCCCGGCGCGGGCCAGGGCGCCTGGGCCAGCGTGGCGCCGCAGCTGCTGAGCGTGCTCTCTCCGCTGCGCAAGGGCACGGACGGAGTACACCGGATGACGCTCCGGCTCGAACCGGATGAGCTCGGGCCGGTGAGCATCGTGGCCGAGGTGCGCGACGGCAGCATCTCCGTCCAGCTGCGCGCCGACCATGAGGCCGGCCAGGCGGCGCTGCAGGCCGCCCTGCCGGAGCTGCAGCAGGACCTGAGCTCCGCCGGGTTCGCCGAGTGCGCTCTCGAACTGCACCAGGATGCTGCCCTCGCGGGCAACGGATCGCAACAGTTCTCAGGTCGGCAGGCCGAGGGACGATCTCAACGACGAGCGCCCGAACGCGTCGAATCGGGCGCGGCGGTTGCCGCGTCCGGTTCGGACCAGCCCGCCGGAGACGGACTCCTCGACGTCCGGCTCTAAGCAACCGAACAAGGGAGTGTGCCATCACCGCCCCGACGCCGGTCAGTGGAAACGTCGCCGACTACGTGCCGAAGACGAACGCACCGACCAAGAAGAGTGACTCGGACGGGCCCGCGAAGCCCGGAGGCGACCTGGGGAAGGACGCCTTCCTCAAGCTGCTCGTCACGCAGCTGAAGTACCAGGACCCCAGCAATCCCATGGACAACCGGGAGTTCCTGGCGCAGACGGCGCAGTTCACCACGGTCGAGAAGCTCAACGATCTCGCGGAGACCCAGCAGAGCCTGCTCAGCGCGCAGCTCCAGCTCGGTGCGAGCGCGCTGATCGGCAAGACGGTCAGCTACACCGACACGGAGAACAAGGTCCACAGCGGCATCGTGTCGGCGGCCAAGTTCTTCACCGGCGCCCCGCCGACCCTGCGCGTCGGGGACGCGGACGTCGCCCTGGCGTCGGTCACCGAGATCGGCACCCCGGCCCCGGCGGCGACGAGCCCGGCGGCACAGAGTCCAACCGCGCAGAGTCCGACGGCGCAGAGTCCGACGGCGCAAACCCCTCCGGTGCCGGCCCCGCAGGCCCCGGCGCCGACCCAGAACGGTCAGCGACCGGGCCAGCCGGCGTCGTCCTGAAAGGAAACCACCCCACATGCTCCGCTCACTCTTCTCCGGCATCAGCGGCCTCCGGGCGCACCAGCAGATGCTCGACGTCACCAGCAACAACATCGCCAACGTCAACACGGTGGGGTACAAGGCCGCGCAGACGGTCTTCGCCGACACGCTCAGCCAGATGATGCGCTCCGCGGGTGCGCCGCAGCCCGAGATCGGCGGCACCAACCCGGCCCAGGTCGGCCTCGGTGTGCGGCTGGCCGCCATCAACACCGTGTTCACGCAGGGCTCCGCCCAGACGACGGGCCGCCCGACCGACGTGATGATCTCCGGTGACGGCTTCTTCATCGTCAACTCCACGAACGAGCAGCTGTATTCGCGGGCCGGGGCGTTCAACTTCGACGCCGAGGGCAAGCTGGTGACCCCGACCGGCGCGGCGGTGCAGGGCTGGCCCGCGGTCAACGGTGTGGTCAACGCCAACGCCCCGCTCGGCGACATCCGGCTGCCGATGGGCACGCTCATCGCGCCGACGGCCACCGACACCGTCGTCGTCTCCGGCAACCTGCCGGCCAACGCGCCCGACCCGTCGACGATCACCCGGGTCATCAAGACGTACGACGTCACCGGTGCGGCGGTCAACCTGACGCAGTCGTACCAGTACACGGGCGGCACCTGGTCGGTGACGTTCTCGGACGGCACCAACAGCGTCGGCCCCACCGCGCTGACGTTCGGGCCCAACGGGCAGATCACCGGGCCGACGTTCACGGACAAGAACGGCGCGACGAAGGTGGGTGTCCTCTACGACCCGCTCAGCACGGGCAGTGGCATCGGCATCGATCTGGCCGGCCTCACGATGTACACGGGCAACGCGACGGTACAGCCGCTGAGTCAGAACGGCGCACCGGCGGCGACCCTGCAGTCGTTCAGCATCAACCCCGACGGTCAGCTGGTGGGCGTGTTCTCCAACGGCAACAAGCAGACGGTCGCCCAGCTCGCGCTGGCGAACTTCAACAACCCGCCCGGCCTGGAGAAGGTCGGCGACTCGCTGTACCGCTTCACCGTCAACTCCGGCCTGGCCCAGGTCGGTGCGCCGGGCACCGGCGGGCTCGGCACGCTGCAGAGCGGTGCGGTCGAGATGTCGAACGTCGACCTGGCCCAGGAGTTCACCAACCTGATCGTCGCCCAGCGCGGCTTCCAGGCCAACTCCAAGGTCATCAGCACCTCCGACGACGTGCTGCAGGAACTGGTGAACCTGAAGCGGTAACGCTTCCTAGAAGCGGGAGGCCGCCGTGATTCTGCTGACCCGGCTCAACGGCCCGGTGTTCGCGCTCAACCCCGACCTGGTCGAGCGGGCCGAGTGCACGCCCGACACCGTGATCACGCTCGTCGACGGCACGAAGTATCTGGTCACCGAGTCGCTGCCGGAGGTGGTGACGCTCGTGCGCCACTACCGCGCCTCCGTCATCGTCGAGGCCCAGCACCTGGCCGGGCAGAGCCCTGACGAGCGGGCCGAGGCCGCCGCCGAGCAGGTCGCGAAGACAAACGTCGTCCGTCTGAAGCGTCGGGAGCGCTAAGCACAATGGATCCGGCAACTATCGCTGGCATCGTCCTCGCCTTCGTCGCGATCTTCGCCGCGATGATCCTGGAGGGCGGCAGCCCCGGGTCGATCTTCCTGGTCGCGCCGCTGGTGCTGGTGTTCGTCGGCACCCTCGGCGCGGCCATGGCCGGCGGCATGCTCAAGGACACGATCGCGCTCGTCGACTCGCTCAAGCGGGTGACGCTGAGCAAGTCGGCGACCTACGACACGCTCGTGGAAGACATCGTGAAGCTCGCCGAGAAGGCGCGGCGCGAGGGTCTGCTGGCGCTGGAGGACGCGATGAAGGAGGTGCAGGACCCGTTTCTCAAGAAGGGCCTGCAGCTCGCGATCGACGGCACCGACTCCGAGGAGCTCGCCGGGATCCTCGAGGCCGAGGTCGACGCGAAGAAGAAGGCCGACAAGCAGGCCGCGGCGATCTTCACGGCCATGGGTGGTTACGCGCCCACCATCGGCATCATCGGCACCGTCATCGGCCTGATCCACGTGCTGGAGAACCTGAGCGAGCCGGCCAAGCTGGGTGAGCTGATCGCGAGCGCGTTCGTGGCCACGCTGTGGGGCGTGCTGTCGGCAAACGTCATCTGGCTGCCGATGGGCGCCAAGATGAAGCGCCTGTCCGAGATCGAGTGCGGGCAGATGGAGCTGGTCATCGCGGGCATCATCAACATCCAGGCCGGCGCCAACCCGCGCCTGGTCGCGCAGAAGCTGCGCAGCCTCCTGCCTCCGGGCGCGGTCAAGGAGGAGAAGAAGGCGGCCTGATGACCGGCTGGATCGCGAGTCGGGGATGTCGGGCGCACCCGCGCCCGACATTTCGCGTCCGCGGGGCCGAGACCGGAGCAGGCCGGTAACCGCAGCACACCGGCCCGGCAACCGGGCGGCACTCGGGTGTCCCCCGGTCGGACCGATGTGAACCCCGACGGCGTTACAACGACCTGGAGGGGGGCTGCCACGATGTCCGGTGGTGGACACGCGGCGAAGGCCGGCGCGCACACGAAGCACAAGAAGGGCGGCCACGAGGAGGAGGAGCACGAGAACCACGAGCGGTGGCTGGTCTCTTACGCGGACATGATGACCCTGCTCATGGTGCTGTTCATCGTGCTGTTCGCCATCTCCCAGGTCGACCAGAAGAAGTTCGCCGAACTCAAGAACGGCCTCGCCGTCGGCTTCGGCAACCCCTCCGTCGCGTTCGAGGGCGGCGAGGCCAGCCTCATCGAGTCCTCCGACTCCAACAGCCCCATGGACCTCTCCTCCGGCATCGGCGGCACCACCTCCGACGCCACCGCCGTCCAGGACGCCGTCCAGGCCAAAGAACGCTCCGCCGCCTCCAAACGCCAGGCCGCCGCCGCCGCCGAGGTCAAGGACTACGAAAAGATCAAAGCCGAGATCACCGCCGAACTCACCAAACACGGCCTGCAAGACCAGGTCAAATACTCCATCGACGAACGCGGCCTCGTCGTCACCATCGTCACCACCGGCATCGTGTTCAACGGCAACGAGGCCACCCTCCTGCCCGCCGGCCAGCACATCATCGACAGCGTCGGACCCGCCATCGCCAAACTCCCCAACAAACTCGAGGTCGACGGCCACACCAACCAACTCTCCGCCGGCACCGGCACCTACCCCTCCGGCTGGGAACTGTCCTCCGCCCGCGCCAGCGCCGTCGTGCGCATGCTCCACACCGACGCCAACATCCCCGACAACCGCCTCCAAGCCGTCGGCTTCGCCGACACCAAACCCCTCTACCCCACCACCGATGCCCGCGCCGCCGACCTGAACCGCCGCGTCGAGGTCATCGTCCTGTCCAACCTGCCGGCCGACACCCGGGCCCTGCTGCCCTCGGCCGCCGGCACCACCACCAGCTGACACCACGCCCGACGAGGAGGCACCGGCCATGGCCAAGGACGACGAGAAGACCACCGAGGAAGCCCCCGCCAAGGGCGGCAAGAAAAAGTTGATCATCATCGCGGCGGTCGCCCTGGTCGCCCTGCTCGGCGGCGGCTTCGCCGGGTACAAGATCTTCTCGCCCAAGAAGGTCGAGGCCGAGCCGGCCCCGACGCCGGGCGTCGTGTCGGTGCTGGACGCGATCACGATCAACCTGGCCGACGGGCACTACCTGAAGCTCAAGATGACGCTGCAGGCCACCACCGAGGCCGCCGAGGCCCCGGACGGCTCCAAGGCGCTGGACATCGCGATCGAGCTGTTCAGCAACCAGAGCCAGGACAAGCTCCTGACCGCCGAGGGCCGTGAGGCCGCGAAGAAGGAGCTCGTGGCGCGGGTCGTGAAGGCGTACACGGAGGACAAGAAGAAAGAGGTAATGGACGTCTACTTCACCACGTTTGTGATTCAGTAGCGGGAAGCACCGCAACCGGACCTGGGGGTTTCCGAAGAAACCTTCAGGTCCGTTTCGGCCGTTTTACGTCAACTTGCTCCCGAAAAGGCCGATGGTAAGAGAGTGACGCAGTCAACGTCCGCGACCGGGGGTGGCCGCACGCCGGGCAGGATGTCCCGGCGTGGGGGCAAGAGCTCCGGCCCGGAGCCGTATGACTTCCGTCGCCCGACCAAGCTCTCCCGGGAGCACATCCGAACCCTGCAGATCGCCTACGAGACCTTCGCCCGCCAGTACGCCACGCTGCTGACGACGAGCCTGCGCGCCGTGTCGTCGATCAGCCTGATCTCGATCGAACAGCTCACCTACGACGAGTACATCTCCGGCCTGTCGAGCCCGACGGTTGTCGCGATGTTCTCGATCGAGCCTCTGCCCGGCACCGCGATTCTGGAGTTCTCCCTGAGCACGGCCATGGCCTGCATCGACCACATGCTGGGCGGCCCCGGCGGCCCGCAGCCGCAGCGCCCGCTGAGCGACATCGAAATGCCGTTGCTGCACGGCCTCATCGATCGCACGCTCGGCGAGCTGCGGTACGCCTTCGAGGGCATCGTGGCGCTGCGGCCGCAGATGACGACCATCGAGTACAACCCCCAGTTCGCCCAGGCCGGCGCCGCCTCCGACGCGGTAATCGTGTCGTCGTTCGAGATGCGGGTGGGCACCGAGGAGTGCGTGGCCTCGATCTGCCTGCCGTTCGGATCGATCTTCCCGAAGCTGCAGGGCGAGCGCGGCGAGGGCGTGCTGACGGATGCGCAGCGGGCGGCCCGCGAGGCCGCGTACCGTAATGTCGTCGCCGGCCTGGAAGGTGCCCCGATCGAGGTCTCCGTCCGGTTCCAGCCGGTGCGGATGCACCCCGCCGACCTCATCGGGCTGCAGCCCGGCGACGTGGTCCCGCTGGCCCACACGACGTCCACGCCGCTGGCCGTCGTGACCGCGGACATCACGTTCGCCCACGCCGTGCCGGGCGCGCAGGGCAACCGCATGGCCTGCCTGGTGGTGCCGAGCCCCCAGCCCGGCCAACGCCCCACCGCCGTGGGGCAACTCGGCATGATGAACCGCGCTGAGGAGACCAACCGATGACGATCGGTACCAACGAGGCCACGCTGGCCCGCGCCGAGTCGGCGGCCCAGGCCGCCGTCGCGCTGCTGCCCGCCAGCTCTCCGCTCTCCGTCGGTGCACCCACGCAGAACGCCGCCGAGCTGGCCATCACCGGCCAGTCCGTGCGGGCCCGCTTCGCCGGCGCGGCGCAGGGCGAGGTCGCGATCGTCGTCACCCAGGACCTCGTCGAGGCGCTGGCCAACTCCCCCATGGGCAGCCTGGATCTCAGCCAGGCCGTGCGCCCGGCCCTGGAGGCGGCCGCGGCCGTCGTCGGGCCCGTCGTGGTCGACCCGGGCGAGCTGCTGGAGCCGGCGCAGGCCCTCGCCGCACTCATCGCCGCCGGCGGCGTCCTGGTCCCGCTGGAGGCCGGTGAGCTCGGGGTCCAGGCCGTCGTCGGGCTCGCGGTCGCGGTGGAGGTGCCGGGCGCCGACGGCGGCGACGCCGGGGACCCGGGCGACCGCTCCGAGCGGGCCCGCGGCGGCCCGCCCGCGTTCGACCTGCTGCACGACGTCGAGATGGAGGTCACCGCCGAGCTCGGACGGACCCGGATGAGCGTGCGGGAGCTGCTCTCGCTGGCGCCGGGCGCGGTGATCGAGCTCGACCGGGCCGCCGGCGGCCCGGCCGACCTGCTTGTCAACGGGCGGCTCATCGCCCGCGGCGAGGTGGTCGTGATCGACGAGAACTTCGGCATCCGGATCACCGAGATCGTCGGCGCGAGCGACCGGGCCTGACCGGTAAGCGATCACCATGGAACTCGTACTCCGCGTATTGTGCTCACTCACAGTAGTGTTCGCGATACTCTGGGCTCTCATGCGGCTGGCCCGGCGCCCGCTGAGCGGCCGCAGCGGAGGAGCCCTCACCGTGGTCGCACGCCAGCAGCTCAGCCGCGGTTCGTCGGTCGCGGTCGTCAAGGTCGCCGACCGGGCGCTCGTGCTCGGGGTCAGCGACGCCGGGGTGTCGCTGCTGGCCGACGCCGACGCCGCGCTGTTCCCGGAGCCCGAGCCGGCCGAGAATCCGGTCGGCCAGGCACTCAGGCTGCTGCGGAAGAGCACGCCGTGAAGCGTCTGGCGGCACTGGTACTGCTCCTGCTCACCCTGACGCTCCTGGCGTCACCGGGCATCGCCGGAGCCGTGCCGACGCCGAAGCCACCGGCGACACCGACCGCGCCAGTGGTCGACGGCAACCCCGACGGCACCGTCAACATCGACGTCAACGGCGTGAAGCCGAGCCAGTCCATCACGATCCTGGTCGCCCTGACGCTGCTGTCGGTCGCCCCGGCGCTGCTGCTCACGATGACCAGCTTCACGAAGGTCTTCGTCGTGCTCAGCATCACCCGCAACGCGCTGGGCCTGAGCAACGTCCCGCCCAACCAGGTGATCGCCGGCCTGGCCCTGTTCATCAGCCTGTTCATCATGTCGCCGGTGCTGTCCGGCGTGAACAAGGACGGCGTGCAGCCCTACCTCAAGGGCGAGAAGACCCAGTCGGTGGCGTTCAAGGACGGCTCGGCGCCCCTGCGCGACTTCATGCTCAAGCAGACGCGCAAGGACGAGATCGCGCTGTTCACCAAGATCGCCGACCGGCCCGCGCCGAAGAACAAGAACGACGTGCCGATGACGACGCTCATCCCCGCCTTCGTGCTCTCGGAGCTGCGGGCCGCGTTCATCATCGGCTTCGTCATCTACATCCCGTTCCTGGTGATCGACATGGTGGTCTCGGCCGCCCTGATGTCCCTGGGCATGATGATGCTGCCGCCGGTCACGATCGCCCTGCCCTTCAAGCTCCTGCTGTTCGTGCTGGTCAACGGGTGGGGCCTGATCATCACCGCGCTCGTCGCCAGCTATCACGGCTGATCGGAGTACACCCGACATGACCGACACGAAAATCATCGAACTCGCCGTCCAGGCCATGACCATCGCGGCCAAGCTCGGCGCGCCGATCCTGCTCACCGCACTCGTCGTCGGCTTCGCGGTGTCGCTGTTCCAGTCAGTCACCCAGATCCAGGAGAGCACGCTGAGCTTCGTGCCGAAGGCCGCCGCCATCGGGGCCGCCCTGATCATGTCCGGCAACTGGATGCTGCACGAGATGATCGTGTACACCGAGCAGCTCTACGCCCAGATCCCCGACCTGATCAATGGCGCTTGACCTCTCGCTCAGCACCGTCATCGCGATCCTGCTGGCCTCCATCCGGGCCGGCGTGTGGCTGGCCCTGTGCCCGCCGTTCAGCAACAAGGGCACGCCGACGACGGTGAAGGGCCTGCTCTCCATCGCGATCGCGCTGCCGCTCGCGCCGAAGCTGGCGACCCAGGTGCCGCCGGAGATCTCGACGGGCTTCCTCGTCACCAACGCGATCGAGCAGGCCGCGGTCGGCGCGGCGCTGGCCTTCCTGACCATGCTGATCTTCGCCGCCACCCAGATCGCGGGCAACCTCATCGACCTCGTCGGCGGCTTCACGCTCGCCTTCGCGCTCGACCCGTTCTCGCTGCAGGGCAACGCGGTCTTCGGCCGGTTCTACGGCCTGATCACCATGGCCATCATGTACGCCACCGACGCCCACCAGCTGATCCTGCGCGGCTTCACGTCGTCGTACACCGCGATCCCGCTCAACGGCACGATGGACATGACCCACTTCACGCGGCTTGTCACCACCGGCACGGCCCAGATGTTTCTGGCCGGGCTGCAGATCTCGGCCCCGCTGATCGGGATCATGCTGGCCGTCGACGTCGCCCTGGGCCTGCTCACCCGGGCCGCCCCCGCGCTGAACCCGTTCTCCTTCGGCTATCCGGCGAAGATCTTCCTGACCCTCTCCATCGCCGGTACCGCGATGATGCTGCTGCCCAACGCGATGGCGAACCTGACCACCCGCGCCATCAACCTGGTCCTGGAGCTGTTCAATCGGTAGCCGCGCCGAGCACGTTGGTGTGCACGCCGGCCGCGGAGCCCTTCGACTTGAGCAGCATGATGAAGGCGAGCACCCGGGCGACCGCGCCGAAGAGCTCGGCCGGGATCTCGTCGCCCACCTCGCACGCCGACCACAGCGCCCGGGCCAGCGGCACGTCCTGCACCACCGGCACCCGGTGCTCGGTGGCGAGCTCACGGATTTTCGCCGCGACGAGCTCGGCGCCCTTCGCCACGACCCGCGGCGCGCCCTTGTCCGGCTCATACTTCAGGGCGACGGCCACGTGCGTCGGGTTCACCACCACCACGTCGGCCCGGGGCACGTCCGACATCATCCGCTGGCGGGCCATCGCGTGCTGCCGGGCCCGGATCTGGCCCTTGACGTGCGGGTCGCCCTCGGACTTCTTGTGCTCCTCCTTGACCTCTTCCTTCGACATCTTCAGCTGCTTGTTGACGCGGCGCTTGGCCACGAAGTAGTCGGCGAAGGCGAGGACGAGGCCTGTCGCGGCGGCGATCTGCACGACGTGCATCACGGTGCCCGCGACCATGGCGATGACCGTCTGGAGGGGCACCGCCGTCGCCGCCAGCAGCGCGGGGACGAGCGTCTTCATCGAGTTGTAGACGACCAGGCCGAGCACCAGGACCTTGGCCAGCGACTTCACCGTCTCCCACAGGGCCTGGCCGCCGAACGTCTTCTTCAGGCCCTTGAACGGGTTGAGCCGCTTGAAGTCGGGCTTGAACAGCTTCGTCGCCGGGCGCAGGCCGCCCTGGGCCGCCGCGGCCAGGATGACGAACGCGAACAGCCCCACGGTGATCGGCGCGGCGATCACGACCAGGTCCCAGGCCGCGGCCTTGACGAGCCCGAACGCCTTGGCCGGCTCCGGGTCGACGAACGACTGGGTGCTCTCGTTGAACAGCCGCTGCGTGCGGGTCGCCAGCTCCGTGGCCGTGTGCGGGATCAGGAAGCTGGCCAGCAGCACGCCGCCCCACGCGCCCAGATCCGGGGTGCGGGCCCGGGTGCCCTCGCGCCGCGCCTGCCGTTTCTTCTGCTCGGTAGGCTGCTCGGTCTTCTCACCGGCCACTGACGAGCGACCTCCCGGTTACGCCGGGCCGGTGCCCAGCGCGCCCTCGATGGTCTTCATCGACCAGCCGACGGCCGCCAGGTAGGCCTTGGCCAGCTCGCTCGACGAGACCGGCGAGGCGGCCAGGGCCTGCTCGTCGGCGAGCTCGTAGGCGCGGACCGTGGCCAGCACCTGCCCCAGCCGGCCGTGGCCGTCGACGAGCGCCTCCACGATCTCCACCGTCAGCGGCAGCCGGTTGGCGATCTCGGCGATCGGCTCGGCGATCAGCTCGGCCACCCCGGCCAGCAGCCCCACGGTGAACGCGGCCTCGCCGGAGAGCCCGAGCCGCTCGGCGACGGTCTGGCAGAGCCGGGCCCGGGCCATCGTGCTCGACAGCTGCTCCTCGCTCGCCGACTCGGCGACGTCACTGACGAGCATGAGCGCGGCCCACTGCCGGATCTTCGCCGAGCCCAGCAGGACTACCGCGTCCCGGACCGACGCGACCTTGCGTGGCAGCCCGCTCGCGGCCGAGTTCGTCGCGCGCAGCACGCGGTACGACAGCGCCGGGTCGCTCTGGACGATCGACGCGACCTTCGTGAGATCCGCGTCCTCGGCCGTGACCGCACCGAGCAGCTCCAGCCTCCGCAGTCGCGACGGGGACAGCGCGACCGCGCTGAGCACCTGGGGCCGGCCGACCGCGTAGCCCTGCAGCAGGTCGAAGCCGAACCGCTTGGCCAGCATGATGTGCTCTTCGCTCTCGAGGCGCTCCGCGACGAGCTTCACCCCCGGGTAGCGCCGGCACTGCTCGACCACCGCGGCCAGCTCGTCGGGCTCCCGGATCAGCAGGTCGAGCTTGACGTACGCGGCCAGCCCCAGCAGCCGCTCGTGACCCAGCCCGAACACGAAGTCGTCGAGCGCGATCTCGTAGCCCTGCTCGACCAGGCGGGCCGTGCCCGAGAGCACCGCGCCGTCGATCTCGACGGTCTCGAGGATCTCCAGGATCGCGTGGTCGGGGTCGAACGGCAGCGGCAGATCTCCGACCAGGAACTCGCGGGTCAGGTTGATGAAGCACTTGCGCCCGCCGACGAGCTGCTCCAGGCCGAACTCCGTGAACGCGTTGACGATGACCTGGCTCGTCGCGTACGAGCTGCGGCGGGTGGCCTCCAGGTCCTCGGAGGCGCCGCGGAAGAGCAGCTCGTAACCCACGACGTGGCCGCCCCAGTCATAGATGGGCTGGCGGCCGATGTGCACCAGCTGAGTGGAGTCGCGGGAGGAGGTTGCTGCGGGCTGCACGCAGGACCGATCGGCACCGGCTCCGGCAACCAAAGAAAAACCTCAGAACTACCCGTTCACGACCGATCAGGTGGACAACGACCAGAGGTCCGGGAAGGAACAGCGGGCGGTGCCGAAGCGGCTTTCGCAGTACGTCGTGCCGATCGGCATCGTGCTCATCATCCTCATGATGGTCGTGCCGCTGCCCGCGTTCGTGCTCGACGCGCTGATCGCCGCCAACATCACACTGGCGCTCACGATCGTGCTCGTCAGCATGTACGTCAAGCGCGCCCTGGACTTCTCGTCGTTCCCGTCGCTGCTGCTGATCGCGACGCTGTTCCGGCTGGCCCTCAACATCAGCGCGACCCGGCTGGTGCTCACCAACGGCTTCGCCGGCCACGTCATCGACGCGTTCGGCCACTTCGTCGTCGGCGGCTCGCTCATCGTCGGCCTGGTCATCTTCCTGATCCTGTTCATCATCCAGTTCATCGTCATCACCAAGGGCGCCGAGCGGGTCGCCGAGGTCGGCGCCCGGTTCACCCTCGACGCCATGCCCGGCAAGCAGATGGCGATCGACGCCGACCTCAACGCCGGCCTGATCGACGAGGCGACCGCGCGCAAGCGGCGCACCGAGGTCACCTCCGAGGCGAGCTTCTACGGCGCGATGGACGGTGCGTCGAAGTTCGTCAAGGGCGACGCGATCGCGGCCATCATCATCACGATGGTCAACCTGGTCGGCGGCTTCGCGATCGGCATGCTGCAGCGCGGCCTGTCGCCGCAGGACTCGATCACGACGTACTCCCTGCTGTCCGTCGGCGACGGCCTGGTCTCGCAGATCCCGGCGCTGCTGCTGTCGGTCGCCACCGGCCTCATCGTGACCCGCTCGGCCAACGACGGCGACATGGGCTCGACGGTGAGCAAGCAGCTCAGCCAGCACCGCAACGCCCTGCTCATCGCCGGCGGCGCGGCCCTGGCGCTGTGCCTGGTGCCGGGCCTGCCGAAGCTGCCGTTCCTCATCGCCGGCGGCGGCGTGCTGGCCATCGCGCTGCGGCTGCCGAAGCAGACCGGCGAGCCGAGCGCGGAGGAGCAGGCCGCGATCGCCGCCGCCGAGGCCGAGGCGCCGCCGCCCGACCCGACCGAGGTGCTGCTGGGCGAGATGCGCGTCGACCCGCTCGAGCTCGCCCTCGCCCCCGACCTCGTCGACCTCGTCGAGGCCAGCGGCGGCGACCTCCTCGAGCGGGTCCGCGCGCTGCGCCGCAAGGTCGCCCTCGAGCTCGGCATCGTGATGCCGCCCGTGCGCACCCGCGACGACCTGGACCTGCCGCTGTCGCACTACGTGGTGCGCATCAGCGGCGTCGAGGTCGGCCGCGGCCAGGCCCCGCCGGGCACCGTCCTGGCCATCGGTGAGGGCCTCGACTTCCTGCCCGGCCGGGCCGGCGTCGAGCCCGTCTTCGGCCTGGCCGGCAAGTGGGTGCCGGCCGAGCTGCGCCACCAGGCCGACCTCACCGGGGCCACCGTCGTCGACCGCGCGTCGGTCATCATCACGCACCTGGCCGAGATCGTCCGGGTCCACGCCAGCCGCCTGCTCGGCCGCGAGGACGTGCGCGCCCTCACCGAGATCGTCAAGCGCTCGCACCCGGTCGTCGTCGAGGAGCTCACCCCGGCCGCGCTCAGCCTGGGCCAGGTCCAGCAGGTCCTGCAGGCGATGCTCGACGAGGGCGTGCCGATCCGCGACCTGGTCCGCATCTACGAGGCGCTGTCGCTGCAGGCGAAGCACTCCACCGACCCCGACGGCCTGCTCGAGGCGGCCCGTGCGTCTCTGGGCCCGGCCATTGCCAACCGCTACTCGCAGGACGGCACGCTCACCGCCATCACCCTGGAGCCGCGGCTGGAGCAGCAGCTGCTGGAGTCGATGCGCCCCACCGACAACGGCCTGCAGCTGCTCATCGACACCGGCCGCGCCGAGTCGATGCTGGCCGACCTCACGCGCCTGACCGAACAGGGCGAGGAGCGCGGCGTCAGCCCCGTTCTGGTCTGCTCACCACAACTGCGCAATGCATTGCGCCGCCTGGTGCAGATGGCGCTACCGCGTTTGCCGGTTTTGTCGTACTCAGAGATCACCGGGAGTACGCTGCGAATTGAGACTATTGGGGTGGTGAACGGTGCCTACCCGGTTGCTGCTTGAAGGTCGTGACCTCGAGGAACTGCTCGCGCAAGTGCGCGACGAACACGGGCCCGACGCTGTCATCATCTCGGCCGAAAAGGTCCGTTCCGGTGGCGTCGGCGGTCTTTTCGGCACGCAGAAATACGAGCTGACCGTCGAGATCCCCGACCCCGGCGAGGCCGTTTCCGCCCCCGCTGAGTCCACTCCATCATCCGCACCGGCCACCGGCCAAGACGACACGCCGAAACGCCAGATCAGCATCGAAGATTTGGCGGCAATGGCGGACGCGGCCGAACGCCGGGGCGAAAACCCCACCGCCGCCTCGGCCTTCGCCGAGCTGCTGGCCGAAGAGCAGAAAACCGCGGCGACTGTACTGCCGCAGCGCCCGGCGACAGCCGCCGACGCCCTCAACAGACTGCTGTCGGGCGCCGCGGACCAGACAGCACCGAACGACCGGACCGAGTCCGCGGCCCCGTCGGTGCGCCCCATCCGCGCAGGGGCCGACCAGCCGGTGGCCAAACTGGGCCGGCCCACACCCCCACCTCCGGCGGCCGCCCAGGCCACCGCCCAGATGTCCGCCGCACCGGCCCGCTCGACCACGCCGCCGGCCGCACCGGCCGCGCAAGCCGCCGCGCAGAAGCCGGCGACCGTCCGCTCCGCCGCACCGGCCGCGGCCGCGCCGACGCCTCCGGCCGCCCCGGCGCCTCCGGCGAGCCCGGCCGCCCGCGCGAGCGCTCCACCGGCCAAGCAGGCCACGAAGCCGGCACCGCCCAAGGCGGGCGCCGGCGGCCCGGCCGCGGTCGCCGCCGAAAAGCCTCCTGCGAAGACGCCGCCAGTCGCGCCCGGTGCCGACCCGAGGGCGTCCACCCCGGCCAAGGCCCCCGAGCCGAAGCCGGCGCCGCCGCCGATCGTCAAGCCGGTGACCGCTCCCCCGGCCGGCTGGACTCCCGCGAACCCGCCGACGATCCGCCCGGCCTCCCCGCCGCCGGCACCCACCGCGCCGGCGCCTGTCCCCACCGCGCCTGTCTCTACCGCGCCGGCCGCCTTCCCGCCGCCCGCCCCCGCTGCGCCGGCCGCCTTCCCGCCGCCGGCCGTCGACCATCCGCCGTCGGTCGCCGGCTTCTCGCCGTCGGCGGTGGGTGCGTTCCCGCCGCCGGTCGTCGATCCGGTGACGGCCTCGGCGATGGAGGCCGGGTGGCCGCCGGGCCGGGTGCCCGGGATCGATGTCGACTGGAGCCGGCTGGAGCAGGACTGGCTGCGCGACGAGCCGGACGTCCGGAGTGCACAACGGCGTGCGCTGCGGGACTTCACCGCAAGCCCGGCCGCCCCGGCCTGGGCGCGCCCGTCGACCGGATCGGGCCCGCCACCGCCGCTCGGCGTGCCCATGGCCACCGGCGATGCCCTGCGCAGTGCGTCGGGGCGGCGGGCGGGCGGCCGGTTCGCGCCGCCGCCGGAGTTCGCGCGGCAGCAGGGGTACCCGGCGTCGCAGCGGTACCCGGCCCGCGGCTACGCCGGGCCGGCTGACCTCGGCACGCCCGGGTTCGCCGCGCCGCCCGGGCCCGGCGGCTCACGGTTCCCCGCACCACCGGAGTTCGGCGCGCCCGGGTACTCCCCGTTGGGGCTCGGCGCGCCGGAGGGCACCGGACCGTACGGGTTCACCGCACCATCGGGGCCGGCCGCACCGTCGCGGCCGGGCCGGGCTCCGAGGGCCGCCGCATCGTCGCGGCCGGCGCTGCGGGACCCGGGCCCTCTACCGCCGCCACCGACCCGGGCAGCGTCGCTCGGGCTGCTCGGCGGCGCGTTCCCGCGGGGCCCGGTGCCCCCGCCGCCGGCGTGGACCGGCAGCACCACGGCACACCTCGAGCGGCCGACGGGGCCGCCCGGACCGGACGGGTCGCCGTACGACTACGGCGACGCCGAAGCTGATGGACCAAACCGAAGTGAGCCGGCCCAGATCCGGCCGACCGATTCCCGCCAGGAGTCCCTAATGCCTGTTGAAGCGACCGCCACGGTGGAGAAGCCGCGTACGCCGCCCGCAAGTGAGCGGCTCGGCGGCGCCTACGCCCAGCAAACCTCCGCGGCCGCCGAGGCCGCCGCGGCCATGGCCGAGAAGGGCGAGCGCGCGGACCGGAGCGCGAACGGCAGCAGCGGCGGTGCCACGGTGCTGGCGCGGAAGTTGCAGTCACTGGGAGTACCCACGGATATTGCTGTGGGGGCTTCCACGGGCGACACCTATGGGGCCATCGTCGAGGCGTTCACGGCGCTTCCGGTCGCCGACCCGGCGCCCGACGCACCCGGCGAGACCCTCATCGTGGTGGGCGAGTCCACGCACGCCATGGAGGTCGCCCGGTTCGTCGCCGAGGCGCAGCGGCTCGACGCCGAGCACATCCTCTTCGCCGGGCGCAACGCGGCGGCCGCGGGCATCGACGGCAAGCGGCGCATCACCGGTGCGCACGACGCCCGGCTGTGGGCCAAGAAGCTGCGCAAGTCCGACGCGCCGAGCGTTGTCGCGGTCGAGGCCGCCCTGGACGAGGCGACGTGGGCGGCGGCGATCGTTGAGGCGGTCCGGCCGGTCGCGGTCTGGGTCGTCGTCGACGCGAGCCGCAAGACCTCCGACGTCGCCCACCACCTGCAGGGCCTGCGCCGCGTCGACGCGATCTGCCTGCGCGGCACCGGCTCGAGCGGCGACCCGGCGAGCCCGCTGTCGCTGCGGGTGCCGGTGGCGCTGCTCGACGGCCGCCCCTCGACCCCGTTCCAGTGGGCGGCGATGCTGTGCGAGCGGTTGAGCCTGGTGGGCGAGTAATGCTGGGGATGGCGCGCTACTCGACGCTGTTCCTGGCGTTGGTGATCGCGTCCCCGGCGCTCTACGCCGGCTTCGTCACCCACCAGCTCGACGTGCAGACGGCCCTTCTGCGCCTGCTCATCGCGGTGCCCGTGGCGGCCATCATGCTCGGCGTCTTCCGGATGATCACGCGGGGGTACGGCCGCCAGCCCGACGAGCCCCGCAAGCCCGCGGAGCCGGGCGAGGGCCAGCCGGAGCCGGGCGCCGACGACCCGCTGCGCGCCGAGGCGGTCGCGGGCGAGCCGTTCCCGCAGCGGCGGTCGGAAGACGGCTGAGCTGGACACGGCTGAGCTGGATACGGCTGCACTAGATGTTGTCGGAGGAGCGGGGCTGGAGCTGGTAGCGGCTCGCGACCGGGTTCCACACGCCCAGGAACCGGTTCTTGGCGTTCGTGGCGTTCGTCGACTGCCGCTGGGCCTCGTCGTAGTACGACTGCCCGCCGCCGCTGCAGCCGGAGCTCTGCTGCGCCTGCGCCCACTGCACGAAGTTGCGGTCCGCGGCCAGCGAGAACCCGAGCGCCTCCTTCAGCGCCGCGCGCACCTGCTCACCCTCGGGGATCGCCGACAGGTCGAACTTGCCGATGTTGTCGATCTGCGCCTCGCGTTCGGCGCCGGCCGCCTGCATGTCGGCGATGGCCTTCTCCACCAGCGTGCAGTCGCCCACGAGCTGGATCGCGTCGTTGAGCTTCTTGCGGCTTGACACGCTCGCGTTGAGCAGCGCGTCGACCGCCGCCGCCTGCGCGACCGGGTCGGGCGTCTTGGTCGGCGCCGCAGTCGTGGGCGTCGGGGGCCTCGGTGTCGCCGAGGTCGGCCCGTCGCTCGGCGTCCCTGTCGTTGTCGGGGCGGGCCCGGCGGTGTTGTCGCTGCTCCCCTTCAGCTTGACGACCGCGATGACGGTGCTGGCGATGACCAGCACGACGACGATGACGGTGAGCGGCAGCAGGACGCGCGAGCGGGAGGGCTTGAGCGGCTGGTAGTACCCCGGGCCGGGCGCACCTGACGACGGCGCACCGGACGACGGGGTGATGGAGATCGGCGTGGGCGACATGGGCATGCCCGGGTACGGCACCCCCGACACCGGCGGCACCTGCGCATATCCACCCGTCGGGTACTGCGCGTACGGGCCGGCCCCCGGTGCGGGCGGCGGCGGGAGCGGCGGCCCGGCGAGCGGCTGGTACGGCGGCGGCGCGGCCGGCATCGCCCCCTGCCCCGACACCGGGTGCACGTCGTAGGCGACGGGCGCGGCCGGATATCCCCCACCCGGGGGCGTCAACGGCGACCCGCACTGCGCACACTGGGTGGCGCCGGGCGCGTTTCCCGGGAAATAGCACGTGGGGCAGGGCATGCAACCGAGCCTATCGATCCGCCACAACCGCCAGGAACCACCGTGCGTGCCCCGGTCTATGACGAATCGACGGACCCCTCCCCCGACCACCCGCCACCACTCGCGCCCGACCGGCCAGGCTGGCACGCTCGACCCATGAGCCCTTCCGGTGCAACGCCATGACCGACCGGTACGACGTCGTGGTGGTGGGCGCCGGTCCGGCCGGGTCCGCCGCCGCGCTGGCCGCCCGCAACGCCGGGGCCACGGTGCTGCTGCTGGACAAGGCCGGTTTCCCCCGGGACAAGCCCTGCGGCGACGGCATCGCCCCGCACGCCGTGGACGTGGCCCGGGCGCTCGGCGTGCCCGACCTGACCGCGGGCTATGCCCCGGTGCCGGCGCTGCGGCTGGCCGGCCCGGGCGGCGCCGAGGTCGCGCGCCCGCACGCGCGGCCGGCCCACACGATTCCCCGGGTGGTCTTCGACAACCGCCTGGTGGAGGCGGCGGTGCTCGCGGGCGCCGACCTGCGCCGCCACACCGTCCGGCGGATCGCCGATCGCGGCGACCACGTGGTGATCGACGGCGCGATCCGGGCCGGGGCGGTGGTGGGGGCCGACGGGGCCTACTCGCTTGTCCGCAAGGTGCTGGGCCACGCGCCGAACGGCCCCGGCCACCTGGCCCTGGCCATCCGCGGCTATGCCGACGTGCCCGGCCTCGCCCCGGAGCAGCGGATCATCACGACCGAGTCGGGCTGGCCGGCGTACGCCTGGGCCTTCCCCATCGGCGACGGCCGCGCGAACATCGGCTACGGCGAGGTCCTGCGCGGCCGCCCCCTCACCCGCGCCCGCCTCCTGGACCGCCTGGCCGCGCTCCTTCCCGACATCGACACCGCCGCCGCCACCGGCCTGCGCGCCCACCATCTCCCCCTCTCGACCCACCGCCCGCCGCCGGGCGCGGGCCGCCTCCTCCTGGCCGGCGACGCGCTCTCCCTGATCAACCCCTTCACGGGCGAGGGCATCTTCTACGCCGTCCTCTCCGGCGCCCTGGCCGGTGCCGCGGCCACCCACACCGACGACCCGGCCGGCCGCTACCGCCGCGCGCTGACCTCCCGCCTGGGCCGCCACCTGCGCCACTCCCGAGCCGCCGCCGCCCTGAGCCAGCAGCGCTGGATAGTCGACGCCGCCGTCCGCGCCGCGGCCCGCGACCAGCGCGTCTTCGACGCCCTGATCGACCTCGGCCTGGGCGACGGCCTCCTGGCCCCGCGCACCCTGGCCGCCATCGCGCGCGCCGCCACCACCGGCCACCGCTGATCGCCGTCCGCGGCGCGCCGCGGGCCGGGCGGCCGCCGGGCTACGCGTGGGCCGCGAGGTTGGTGACCATTGTGGACAGTGTCCGGACGGTGGTCAGGTAGGACTCGTCGGAGACGCCGGCCGCGGCCGTGCGCCGGATGCCGTCCACGGCGGCCGCGATCTCGGCGCGGGCCGTCGCGCCCGCCGGGGTCACGGTGCCGTCGGCGCTCGTCCAGCCGCGGGCGGTGAGGGCGGCGACCACCTCGGTGTACGTGCGCTCGCCGGGGCCCCAGAACGGGTCGTCGGGGCCGAGGCCGTTCAGCACCTGCCAGTCGCGCCGCTCGACGCCGTGGCCGGCCAGGGTGGCGGCGAATGCGGCCTCGAGGCGCTTGTCCAGTTCGCGTAGCCAGTAGCCGATGGGACGATCCATGGCAGACTCCAAGTACATGCCGAGGGAATGTAGATAACAAATATTATGCACCTACCGACTGACGACGCCGCGGCCCTGGCCGCGATCGAGGGTGCGATGGTGGCCATCCGGCGCCGCCAGACGCGGCGGGCGCTGGCCAGGACCGTCCCCGACGCCGACCCGGCCCTGTTCGACGTGGTGGACGCGGTCGAGGCCGGCGAGCGGGTCACGGTGACCGACGTCGCGGCCGCGCTCGACGTCGCTCAGCCCCGGGCCTCCAAGCTCGTCGCGGCCGCCGTCGCCGCCGGGCTCGTCCGGCGCGAGGCGGACCAGCGCGACGGCCGCCGGGCCTTCCTGGCACTCACCGCGACCGGCCGCGAACTGTGCGACCGCGTCCACGCCACGCGGCGGACCCGGTTCGCCGCCGCCACCCGGGACTGGAGCGCCGACGAACGGGTCGAGTTCGCGAGACTCCTGACGCGATTTGTCGACGGGTTGACCGACCCCTCGTAGAAAGCCCAGGTCCGGGTGTTGTCCTCACCGAAACGGCCGCAGAGCGGCACTGAGCGTCGATTCAACCGGAGCCCGCGGTGCAGTAATCTTCGCCGGGGGTGATGGAGTGGCCGGCGCCGACAGCGGAAGCGATGCCGCCATCGACCCTGCCCTCGCACAGCTCGCCCGTCAGTGGCTGGCGGCCGTGCGGCAGACCAGCTACCTGGACCTGACCGCCGACGCGCTCCAGCGGTTCTTCGAGGAGCAGACGGTCCGGCTCACCGGCGCCCTCCAGCAGGGCGACGCCGCCGCCGCGGCCGAGGTCGGGGCCGCGCTGGTGTCGGTCGGGCTCAACAGCCCCGAGGCCCTCCAGCGCTCCATCGGCGTGCTGATGCCCAGCGCGACCGGCGAGGTGCTCGGCGGGTTCGCGGCGGGCTTCGCCCGGGCCGAGCGGCAGAAGATCCTCGACGACCAGGAGCGCATCCGCCGGGCCTGGACCCGGGCCCTGACCGACGCCGAGCACAGCCTGCAGCGTGAGCTGCACCACCAGGCCCACCACGACCCGCTGACCGGGCTGCCCAACCGGGTCCTGCTCTACGGCCACCTCGGCGAGGCGCTGCGCGACGCCGGGGACGGCGCCCGGATCGGGGTGTGCTTCCTCGACCTCGACGAGTTCAAGACCATCAACGACACGCTCGGGCACGGGTACGGTGACCAGCTGCTCGTCGCCCTGGCCGACCGGCTCCGGGGCTGCGTCAACGCGGCCGGGCACTTCGTGGCCCGGGTCGGCGGCGACGAGTTCGTGGTCGTCGTGCGCGAGACGAAGGGCCCGGACGAGCTCACCGAGCTGGCCGAGGCGATGTTGGAGGCGCTGCGCCGGCCGGTCCGGCTCGACGGGCACGAGCTCGCGGTGTCGGCGAGCATCGGCATCGTCGAGCAGCCCGCCGCCGGGGCGGACCCGGAGGAGCTGCTCCGGGCGGCCGACGCCACGCTGTACCTGGCCAAAGCCGACGGCCGCGCCCGCTACGCCGTGTTCGACGCCCAGCGCAACGCCCAGCAGCTGCTGCAGTACGGGCTGACCGGGCGTCTCGCCGGCGCTCTCGACCGCGGCGAGTTCGAGCTGGTCTACCAGCCGCTCGTGGGCCTGGCCGACAATCGCCTGCACGGTGCCGAGGCGCTGCTGCGCTGGCGGCACCCGGAGCTCGGCACGGTCTCGCCCAACACGTTCATCCCGGTCGCCGAGCAGTCCGGCATGATCCTGCCCCTGGGCCGATGGGTGCTGCGCGAGTCGTGCCTGGCCGCGGCCGCGTGGCAGCGCAGCCACCCCGGGCACCCGCTGCTGATCAGCGTGAACGTCTCCCCGCGGCAGTGCAGCGACCCGCGGCTGCTCGACGACGTGCGGGCGGCGCTTGCCGAGTCCGGGCTGGAGCCGGCCAACCTGCAGCTGGAGCTGACCGAGACGGTGCTCATGCAGGAGACCGGCCGCCCGGTGCAGACCCTGCGCCAGCTGGCCGACCTGGGCGTGCGGATCGTCATCGACGACTTCGGGATCGGCTACTCCAACCTGGCCTACCTGCGCCATCTGCCCGTCCACGGGCTGAAGCTGGCCGGCGCCTTCATGGCCGGCATCCGCAAGCTGGAGAGCGACCACGTCGACGAGCAGATCGTCGAGACGGTCATCCGCCTCGCGCACACGCTGCAGATGACCGTCACCGCCGAGGGCATCGAGACCGCCGATCAGGCCGCCCGCCTCGCCGCCCTGGGCTGTGACCTGGGCCAGGGCTGGCACTTCGGGCGGCCCATGGAGCCGGCGAGGATTCCGCTTACACGCTCACCCGCTTCAACCTGATCCACCGGTACCCGTACGGCCCGAGCGCCAGCTCCGAGAGGTCCCCGACCTCGGGGTAGTCCTGGTCGCCGAACACCTCGTTCGGGTGGTTGGTCTCGGCGTGCAGCGAGCCGAGGTCCACCACGACGTCGTCGGTGCCGAGGTTGTGCAGGAACAGCATGGAGCCGGTCGGCCCGTCGGCCCGGTGCGCGAGCACGCCCGGCGGCAGCGCCTGGTCGATGACGGAGCACGTGCCGTTGCTCACCTCGGGGCTCTCCCGCAGCGTCCGGATCATCCGCTCGAACCAGGCCAGCAGGGACCGGTCGTCGTGGCGCTGGGCTGTCACGTTGACGGTCTCGTACCCGTAGTCGCCCTTCTCGATCACCGGCCGGATCGGGTCGGCCGAGGAGAACCCGCCGTGCGTGTCGAACGACCACTGCATCGGCGTGCGGATGGCGTAGCGGCCCTCCAGGGAGAGGTCCTCCCCCATGCCGATCTCCTCGCCGTAGCGCAGGACGGGCGTGCCGCGCATGGTGAACTGCAGCGAATACGCCAGCTCGATCCGGTCCCGGTCGCCGCCGAGCATCGGCGCCAGCCGGCGGCGGATGCCGCGGCCGTAGAGCTGCATGTTCTCGTCCGGGCCGAACTCGGCGAAGACGTCGGAGCGCTGCTCGGCGGTGAGCCGGGACAGGTCGATCTCGTCGTGGTTGCGCAGGAACGTGGCCCAGTGGCCGCCCGGCGGCAGCTTCGGGGTGGTGCGCAGCCACTCGATGACCGGCTCCGGGTTCTGCCGGGCCAGGGCGAGCACCAGGCGCCCGTTGAGCATGAAGTCGAAGAGCATGTGGATGCGGTTGCCGGTGCCGCCCGCGTCGCCGAAGTACTCCGGGAGCTTCTCCGGCTCCACGTTCGCCTCGGCCAGCAGCACCGCGTCACCCCGCCGCCACTGCACGTGGGAGCGCAGCTCGGACAGGTAGTCGAAGTCCATCGGGCTGTTCGGGTTGCCGGGCTCGGTGAGCTCGATGATGAACGGCACCGCGTCCATGCGGAAGCCGGCCACGCCGAGCTGGATCCAGAATGCGAGCACCTTCTTGATCTCGGCCCGGACCGCCGGATTGGCGAAGTTGAGATCCGGCTGGAAGTTGTAGAAGCGGTGGTAGTACCAGGCCCGGGCCCGGCGGTGGTACGTCCACGTCTCGGACTGCTCACCGGGGAACACCATGCCCTGGTGGCGGTCGGCGGGCTCCTTGTCCGCCCAGACGAACCAGTCGCGGTACGGCGAGTCCGGCGACGACACCGCGGACTGGAACCACGGGTGCTCGTCCGATGTGTGGTTCACCACCAGGTCGATCATCACCTTGATGCCCCGGTTCGCGGCCTGGTGCAGCAGCTCGGCGAAGTCGCCGAGCGTGCCCAGCCGCGGATCGACGTTGTAGAAGTCGGTGACGTCGTAGCCGTCGTCCTTGCCCGGTGTCGGATGGATCGGGCTGAGCCACAGGCAGTTCACTCCGAGCCTGGTCAGATAGTCCAGGCGGCTGATCAGACCCTGAAAGTCGCCGATGCCGTCGTCGTTGGAGTCCTGGAACGTCTCGACGTCCAGGCAATAGATGACACTCTCGGTGTACCACCGCTCGCCCATGCGGTTCGGGTCTCCGATTCGGGCTGAGCTCAAACGCGCGCTTGCGTGTGTGCGGCCCGGACCGCGAGGATGGCTCCCGGGGGGCTGATGGTCGACTTCGCTGGCGCGCTACGAGATGCAATCCAGGCACGTGGCCTGGGGCTGGAACGCATCCAGGAGCGATTGCGCGCTGAGGGCTACTCGGTCAGCCTGGCCACGCTCAGTTACTGGCAGACCGGGCGCAGCCGGCCGGAGCGGCGCGAGTCGCTCGCCGCCCTGACCGAGCTGGAGAAGATCCTCGAGGTCGAGCCCGGGTCGCTGGCCGCCCTCGTCGGGCCGCCCCGGCCCCGCGGGCGGCACCTGCACAAAAGCACCGAGGCGCCGCTCGGCGCGTTCTGGTCGGAGCGCGAGCTGATCGTCGACCTGGCCCAGGGCATCGACACCCGCTGGGACGAGCGGCTGACCCGCCTCAGCCAGCACGACCGGATCAACGTCGGCCCCGACCGGGGCGAGGCGTCGATCGTGGTGCGGCAGGTGCTGCGGGCCGAGGCCGACGGGCCCGACCGCTGGGTGGCAATCATCCGCCTCGACGAGGCCGGGCCGCCGCTACCGTTGCTGACCCCCGTGCGCAACTGCCGCCTCGGCCGGGTAGTGGAGGCCCGCGACAGCGGGCTGCTGCTGGCCGAGCTGATGTTCGACCGCCCGCTCGCCAAGGGTGAGACGGTGATCACCGAGCATGCGCTGCACAATTATCCGCCGTTTCCGCTGGCGCAGCAGTACGAGCGCAAGTTCCGGCTGCCGGTGCGCGAATACGTGGTCGAGATTTGTTTCGATCCGACCGCGTTACCTCGCGCTATTTACCAGTATCAACAGATGGACGGTCAGGACGAACAGGTGGTGTCAATCGAGACCGATGCCGGGCACTCGGTGCACGCCATCGCTCTCGACTATGGTCCGGGCCGCTATGGAGTGCGCTGGGACTGGGACTAGCGCTGACGCGCCGTCCGACTGAAGTCGCTGGTCAGAGAATCTTGGATGGCATTTTTCACAACACCTTCGACGGTAGGGAAGAACAACGGGGCGCCGGTGTGGCCAGCGCCCCGCCTCTGTTCCCGGAGTTTCCCGGCGTCACCATCGGAACGGCTGGGATGTCGCCGCGACGGTCAGGGTGGAACGCATGTGCCGCCTCCACGAGGAAGTCTTTTCCTTGCTGGAGAACCTATTGGGCGGCAGCATGCGCCATCAAGATTGTGGATCGCCTTAACAGTTAACGCTCTGGGTTGGCGCGACTCTTAACAGTTAAGAGACGACGGTGATTCGAAAAGGGCCGGACGGTCGCACCCGCCAACTTGTGCGACCGCCCGGCGTCCGGGGCCCCCGCGTGTCCTGCCCTTTACGCCAGCCGGATCCAGGCCGAGGCGTCGGCGGGCAGGGTGCCGTCGTCGTTGAGCGGGACGCTGCTCAGCAGCACCTCGCGGTGGGCGGGGAGCGCGACCGGCTCGGCGCCCAGGTTCGTCACGTTGGCGAACGCGCCCGTCTCGGGCTCGTCGGAGGAGGCGAGCCGGGCGAAGGCCAGGACGTGCGGGGCGGACTCCAGCCAGCGCAGCGGACCGTCGCCGAGCTCGGGCTCCGCGCGGCGGATGCGCAGCGCGTCGCAGTACAGCTGCAGAAATGAGCCGGGCGCGCTCTGCTGGGCGGCGACCGTCAGCTCCGACCAGTGCGCCGGCTGCGGGAGCCACGGCTCGCCCGTCGCGTCGGACGGGCTGAAGCCGAACGGTGCCGAGGTCCCCGACCAGGGCAGCGGCACGCGGCAGCCGTCCCGGCCGGGGTTCACACCCCCGGAGCGGTGGAACATGGGGTCCTCGCGCAGCGCGTCGTCGAGGTCCTCGACCTCCTCCAGGCCGAGCTCCTCGCCCTGGTAGAGGTAGTAGGCGCCGGGCAGGGACATGGTCAGCAGGGCCGCCGCCCGGGCCCGGCGGGTGCCCAGGGCGAGGTCGGAGGGGACGTCGCGGCGCTTGTCGGCGAACGCGAAGTTCGTCACCTCACGGCCGAACCGGGTCACCTCGCGGGTGACGTCGTGGTTGCTCAGCACCCAGGTGGCCGGGGCGGCGACGGGGGCGTGCACGTCGATCGTCATGTCGATCTCGCGGCGCAGCTGGGCCGCCTCCCACGGCGCGCCCAGGAACGCGAAGTTGAACGCGGTGTGCAGCTCGTCCGGGCGCAGGTAGCGGGCGAACGCCTCGTGGTCGGGCAGCCACACCTCGCCGATGAGCGCGCGCGGCGGGCTGTAGGTGTCGGCGATGCGCCGCCACGCCTGGTAGACCTCGTGGATGCCGTCGTTGTCCTCGTAGACGTCGCTAACGAGCGGGTCCTTGATGAGCACGGCGGCCGAGTCGATGCGGATGCCGTCGATGCCGCGGTCGAACCAGAACCGCAGGATGTCCTCGAACTCCTCGCGCACCGCCGGGTGGTCCCAGTTGAAGTCCGGCTGCTCGGAGGCGAATAGGTGCAGGTACCACTCGCCGTCGGCGACCCGGGTCCAGGCCGGCCCGCCGAAGATGGACTGCAGGTCCGTCGGCGGGAGCTCGCCGTGCTCGCCGCGCCCCTTGCGGAACCAGAACAGGTCCCGCTCGGGCGAGCCGGGCGCGGCGGCGAGCGCCCGCTGGAACCAGGCGTGCTGGTCGGAGCAGTGGTTCGGCACGATGTCGCAGATCACCCGGATGCCCGAGGCGTGGGCCTCCTCGATGAGCTTCTCGGCCTCGGCCAGGGTACCGAAGATCGGGTCGATGGCCCGGAAGTCGGCGACGTCGTAGCCGCCGTCGGCGAGCGGCGAGGGGTACCACGGCACGATCCAGATCGCGTCGATGCCGAGGCCGGCCAGGTACGGCAGGTGCGAGCGCAAGCCGGCCAGATCCCCGACGCCGTCGCCGTTGCCGTCGGCGAAGCTGCGCAAGTACACCTGGTAGATAGCGGCGCTACGCCACCACGCTTGGTCGGCCACGTGGAACCTGCTTTCTCGCGAAGATCGAAGGTGTTGAACGCGTTGAGCACCGTCAGCGGGGCCGGGTCAGCCCTTGACGGCCCCGCCCAGCCCGGCGCCGGAGAGGAACAGGCGCTGGAAGACGAGGAAGAACACGACCGGGATGAGCGTCGAGATGGCCAGCGACGCGAGGAACACGCCCAGGTCGGTCTGCGACGCGATCGCGGGCAGGCGCACCGACAGCGGCTGCTTGGCCGGGTCCTTGAGCACGAGCATCGGCCACAGGAAGTCCTTCCAGCTGGCAATGGTCGCAAACACCGACACGACGCCGAGGATCGGCTTGGACATCGGCAGGACGACCGACCAGAACAGCCGGAAGGCGCTGGCCCCGTCCACTCGGGCCGCCTCGAAGACCTCGCGCGGGAGGCTGTCGAAGAACCGGGTCACCAGGACGACGTTGAAGGCGCTGGCGCCCGCCGGCAGCCAGACGGCGAAAAAGTTGTTGATGAGCGACGTGCCGACGAGCGGCGGGTTGAGGATCGTCAGGTACAGCGGCACCAGCAGTACGACGCTCGGCACGAACAGGGTGGCGATGACCAGGCCGTTGACCGCCTTGCTCCAGGCCGGGCGCAGGACCGACAGGACATAGCCGCCCGTGGTCGCGACGAGCAGCTGCACGAACCATGAGCCGGCCGCGAGCCAGATCGTGTTGAGGAAGTACCGGCTGATCTGGACATCATTCCAGGCTTCGGAGATGTTCTCCCACCGCACTCCGTTCGGGAAGACGGCCAGCGGCGTGCGGATGATGTCCTGGGTCGGCGTGATCGCATACTTCGCGAGCAGCAGGATCGGGCCGATGCCGACGACCAGGAGCAGTACCAGCAAGATCATGTGCAGGGTCTTCATGACCCCGGCGATGCGGGGATTGCGCCAGTCCTGGCTGGAGACGAAGCCGCGGCCGCCCTCGAACTGCGACGCCTTGCGCCGGCGGGGCGGGCGGGCGGCGCGGGGCGGCTCGAGACGGGCCGGGCCGCCGGGCGCCCGCGCGGTCAGCGCCTGCTGACGGGTCTGCTGGGTGGTCACGACTTGCTCCAACCGGACGTGAGCTTGAAGTACACCAGGGAAAGGATCGCCAGGAACGCCGCGAGCAGGACGGAGAGCGCCGTCGCCGCGCCGTAGTTGCCGCCGAGCGATCGGCCGAACCCGTAGTCGTAGATCATCAGCAGGATCGTCAGCGTGGCGTTCGCCGGGCCGCCACCGGTGAAGAGGTACGGCTCCAGGAAGACCTGGACGGTGCCGATGATCTGCAGGATGAACGTGATGAGCAGCACGCCGCGCAGCTGCGGCATCGTCACGTGCCACACCTTGCGCCAGATGCCCGCCCCGTCGACCTCGGCGGCGTCGTAGAGCTCGTCCGGCACGCCGATGAGCGCGGCCAGGTAGATGATGACGGTCCCGCCGGCCGCGGCCCAGGTGGCCTCGACGACGAGCGACGGCATCGCCAGGCCGGGGCTCGACAGCCAGGTGTAGGGGCCCAGACCGGCCCAGCCCAGGATCGTGTTGAACACGCCGTCCGGGGCGCCGTCGTAGAAGAACTTCCACAGCAGGACGGCGACGACCGGGGGTACCACCACCGGCAGGTAGGACAGCACGGAGAAGACGCCCTTGCGCCGGCGCACCGAGCTGATGAGCACCGCCGTCACGAGCGGGATCGGAAAGCCGATCACCAGCGCCAGCAGCGCGAAGTAGAGCGTGTTGAGGATCGCCGTGGGCAGGTCGGGATCGGTGAGCACGTAGTGGAAGTTGTCCCAGCCGACCCACTTCGGCGTGCCGACGAGGTTTGTCTTCTGGAAGCTCATGACGACCGAGCGCACGATCGGCCACCACGAGAAGACCCCGAAGACGATCAGCAGCGGCAGCGCGAAGAGGACGGAGCTCAGCCCGCCGCGCTGGACCCAGGTCACCGGGTTGCGCTTGCGGACCCGGCCGACCACCTCGCCGCCCGGCGGGCGACGGTCAGAGACGACACTCACGACACAACTCCAGTCCTGGTCGCGTGGGCCGCCGGGAAGACCGGCGGCCCACACCTGCAAGGGTTTGTCAGCTGGCGTCGATGGCGCGCTGCGCCTTCGCGTTCGCGTCGGTGAGGAGCTGGTCGATGTTGGCGTCCTTGTTGGTCAGGACGGCCTGGACGACCGTGTCGAGCGACTTGTAGACGTCCTGGGTGGCCACGGCCGGCTCGTTGACGAGCTTGGCGTCGAAGACCTTGCCGGTGAAGGAGGTCATCTGGTCCAGCGGGACGTTGACGTAGGACTTGATCCAGCCCTGGTACTGCTCGTACTGCTGCTGCGAGAAGATCGGCAGCTCGGGGGTGCCGACCGGCTGCTTGCTGGCCACCTGCACCTGCGCCTGCTTGGCCGCGGCGTCAGCGTTGGTGTACTTGCGCAGGTAGTGCGCGTCGATCCACTTGATGGCGGCGGCCTTCTCGTTGTTGCTCGCCTTGCTGGACACGGCGGCCATGGTGCCACCGCCGAGCACGCCCGAGTTGCTGCCGGACAGCGGGATCATCGTCAGGCCGTACGACTTCGGGTTGATGTTGTTCGTCTGCACGAGGCTGGTGTAGACGTCCTGGCCCGAGGTGTACATGCCGACCTTGCCGGCGGCGAATGCCTGGTTGATGCTCGACCAGTCGTAGTCGAAGTTCGCGCCCATGGCGTTGTCGGTCCAGCGCAGGTCCTTCAGGAACTGCAGCGCGGCCTTGGTCTGCTCGTTGGTGACCGTCGCCTTCTTGCCGTCCTCCATGCGCCCGCCGCGGGCGTAGGTGTCGACGGTCAGCTGCCAGCCGCCGGTGCCGTCCTTGGACATCTGGGCGAAGCCGGCCTGGCCGGTCTTGGTCGCGATGGCCTTGGCGTCTTCGCGGACCTCGTCCCAGGTCGTCGGCGGCTTGTTCGGGTCGAGGCCGGCCTGGGTGAACAGGTCACGGTTGTAGTGCAGGCCGACCGCGTAGATGCTCTTCGCCGGAATGGCGTAGACCTTGCCGTCCTCGCCCTGGCCGTACTGGAGCAGGTTCTTGTTGAAGTTCGCCGCGTAGGACAGCGAGTCCAGGTACGCCTGCATGTTGGCGATCTGCTGGTTCGCGATCAGGGTCTTCGCGTCGGTGAAGGGGATCTCGAACACGGTCGGCAGCGTGCCACCGGCGAGGTCGGCCGCGAACGTGGTGGCCTTCCACTCGTAGTCGTGGGTCTTGACCGTGATGTTCGGGTTTTCCTTCTGGAAGTCGGTGACCTCCTGCGCGAGCGCGGTCTGCGCCTCGGGCTTGGCGCCCGGCAGCAGGCCCACGACGTTGAGCGTGACCTTGGTGTTGGGGTCGAGCGTCGTGGAACCGGCGTCGGCGCTCTTGTCGTCGCTCGAGCCGCACGCGACGAGCGTGCCGCTGAGCGCGAGCGCACCCACGAAGGCCAGCGCGGCCCTCGAAGTACGAGAGAACTTCATCGTCGCTCCTAGGTTTGGGGTGTAGGCGATTCACGGACCGCGCGGGAGTCGCAGCACGACGTGCGGCTGCCGGGGGCCTGTCCCCGTGCGGTCAGGCGCGTTACTGCTCGATTTCCGTCGCATCGCGTCAGGGTTTCGGCCCGACGTAGGCAAGAGATTAGGCTCACGTCGCACAAGAAGTCCATGGTCCGTTGCAAAATTTTAATGATCTTCCGCCAGCCGCTTGCATGGATGCACGCTCAACCGGTCGCGACTTGCAGGAAATCCGCCGAAAACCCGCACGGGTCAGGCCGCCCGGGCCGCGCCGGCAGCAGCGGGGCCCGGTCGGCCGCGGCTCCCCGCTGGGAGCGCGCCCAGCAAGAGAGTTACCGGACAACGCAAAGAGCGCCCCGACTCCCGCAGGGAGTCGAGGCGCTCTCGGTAAGGCTAGGCGGCGGTGGTGGCCCGGGCCTGTTGCAGCGCGCCGGTGGAGCCGCGCACGACGAGCTCGGGCTCGAACAGCATCTCCTCGGTCGGCACGAGCGTGCCGGCCACCTGGCTGACGAGCAGCGTCACCGCGGCCTGGCCCATCGCCTGGATGGGCTGGCGGACGGTGGTCAGCGGCGGGTCGGTGCAGTTCATGAACAGCGAGTCGTCGAAGCCGACCACCGACACGTCGTCGGGCACCTCGCGGCCGAGGCGGCGGGCGGCCCGGATCGCGCCGAGAGCCTGCACGTCGGAGGCGCAGATGATGCCGGTGACGCCGTGCTTGATGAGCCGCGTGGCGCCGGCCCGGCCGCCCTCCATGGAGAAGATGACCCGCTCGACGTCGTCCTCGCTGACAGTGCTCGAGTCGGCCGCGGCCGCCTGGAACGCGGCCAGCTTGCGGTTGGACGGCGCGTGGTCGGCCGGGCCGAGGATCAGCCCGATCCGCTTGTGCCCCAGCGAGACCAGGTGGTTGAACGCCTGGTCCACCGCGTGACCGTCGTCGACCGAGACCCGCGGGAAGCCAAGGTCGTCGATCGCGGCGTTGACGAGCACCGCGGGCAGGCCGCGGTCGTGCAGGCGGTGGTAGTGCTCGTGCTCGGCCGCCGCCTGGTGGTAGAGGCCGCCGCAGAAGATGATGCCGGAGACGTGCTGGTCCAGCAGCATCTCGACGTAGTCGGCCTCGGAGACGCCGTCGGCGGTCCGGGTGCACAGCACCGGGGTGAACCCGCGCTTGGACAGCGCACCGGCGACCACTTCGGCGAAGGCCGGGAAGATCGGGTTCTGCAGTTCCGGCAGCACGAGGCCGACCAGGCGGGCCCGCTCCCCGCGCAGTTTCGTCGGCCGCTCATAGCCGAGCACGTCGAGCGCGGTGAGCACCGCCGTGCGAGTTGCGTCGGAGATGCCGGGCTTGCCGTTGAGCACCCGACTCACGGTCGCCTCGCTCACGCCGGCGTACTTCGCCACCTCAGCGAGTCGTCGAGTCATGCCCGCAAGCGTAGTGCATGACTACGCAAATTTTTGCACGATGTCGCCCATGCAACCGCGCACCCATGGACTGCTTCGGTTTGGTGCCCGAAAAATCCGGAATTTTCCGGGCACCAGGTCAACCGGCCAGGGCGATGGAGATTTTGCCGCCGCCATACCCTGAAACATCCACCTTGAGGTCGAGCCGCCGCCCGATGGCGAGCGCGTGGTTCACCGCGTCCGCCGGCGCGCTCTCGCCGGGCAGGAAGGTCTGGTGGAGCTTGACCCGCGGCGCGTCTTCCTTGTTGATCAGACCCGCCAGGATGTTGCAGATCTCGCCGGCGTTCTCGCCGATCATCTTCGAGATCTCCTTGTCCTCGATGCACGCCTGCGCGCCGCCGGGCGGGATGAGGCCGATCGCCGCGCCGGCGTAGGCGGTGAGCTCGAAGTCCATCGCGATCACGGCCATGAGCTGCATGCGTTCGTCGGTGTAGAGGGCGAAGGTGGTGCGGGGGACGTCCGCGGCTTTCATGGGGTCGGCCGGGTTCACGGTGACCGGCCGACCCAGCAGGTCGTCAAACAGGTCCTTGACGGCCTTCGGAACGGGCAGAACATGCGACATAGGTCATATCATCCCAAAATAGGATCGAGCGCGTCCTTGAAAGTGTCGGCTGTGAACGGCTTGGTGACCAGGAACAGCGCGCCGGCGTCCTCGGCCGCCTGCCGCATCTCCGGCGTGCCCTCGGACGTGACGAACCCGAACGGGACCTGGTTGCCGTTGGCGCGCAGCATCCGCAGCACCTCGACCCCGGTCATGTGCGGCATGTTCCAGTCGGACAGGACCAGATCCGGCTTCTCGGCCACCGTCATGTCGAATGCTTCCTGCCCGTCACTGGCCTCGACCAGGTCGTGCCCTTCGAAGCCGGCCTGGCGCAGTGTGCGGGTCACGATCTGCCGCATGACCCGGCTGTCGTCGGCGATCAGAATTTTCATGCGGGTGCTCCAGCGAGATCAGCGGTGCTTTCAAGAACGGTGACAGTGACGGACTCGGCCATCCAGGTGCCTTCGAGGTGGCAGACCTCGGTGACCGAGGGGTAGCGGCCGTTGGCTCCATCGACGTGCACATGCGGCAGCGACAGGGCGCACGGCTCCGGCAGCAGGCTCTTCACGTTGCCGCCGATGATGTTGGCGAGTTCGCCGAGGGCGTCGGCCACGTCCTCCTCGGCCACCTCCTCGAACTCGATGCCCAGCAGCGCCGCCGCGACGTGCTTGGCGGCCGCCTCCGAGCAGCTCACCAGGACGTGGCCGCGCCACGCACCGGTGACCGAGACCGACGCGGTGACGTCCGCGACCGGTTTCTCGGGCGGAAAGGGCATGAGCGGGCTCGCACCGTCCAGATCGAGGTACGAGGACCAGACCTGCTCGGCGATGACCTTCAGGTCGTCTTCAGTCGGGTTCGTCATGCTGCGACTCCGTTCGGGACGAGGCCGAGCAGGGCCAGCTTGTCGATGATCGCGTCCGGCGTGAAGGGCTTGATCACATATTCGTGCGCCCCGGAGGCCAACGCCCGGACGATCTGGCTCTGTTCACTCTCGGTAGTGACCATCATGAGCGTCATCCCGCGCAGCCGCGGCTCCGCGCGGACCGCCGTGACGAACTCCAGCCCGTTCATCTCGGGCATGTTCCAGTCGACGAGCGCCAGGCCCGGAATCTCGCCGTCACCCTCGAGAACGTTGGTCGTGAGGTAGTCCATCGCCTCTTGACCGTTGCCCGCCTCGACCACGTCGAAGCCGAGCTGGGCCACGATCCGCTTGAGAATCAAGCGCATCGCGCGCGAATCGTCGATCACCATGGTGAGCATCTGGATTCACCCCTTTCCTACAGCGCTCACGGGGGTGGCGGCCTTGCCGGCCGCCCGGAGCTTGTATGCGGACGTGCGGCCGGCGACCACCCGTTCAAACCTGTCATCGATACCGATCGTTGTCTCGGCCGAGCCGAGGAACAGCCAACCATCCGGGCGCAGGGTCCCGGCGACCCGCTGCAGCACGGTCCGCTTCGTCTGGACATCGAAGTAGATCAGCACGTTGCGGATGAACACGATGTCGAACGGGCCCATCGGCGGGAACGGCGCCGCGAGATTGAGCCGGCGGAACGCCACGTTCTTGCGCAGTGTCGCCGCGACCTTCCAGTGCGCGCCCTGCCGCTCGAAGTGCTTGACCAGCAGCGGCGCCGGAAGGCCGCGGTTGACCTCCAGCTGCGTGTACTGCCCGGCCTCGGCCCGGGTGAGCATCTCGGTGGAGATGTCGGTGCCCAGGATGTCGAAGCTCCAGCCCGGCGGCAGGTTGTCCTGCAGCACCATGGCCAGCGTGTAGGGCTCCTGACCGCTCGAGCTCGCCGCCGACCACACCTTGAGCGTGCGCGTGCTCGCCCGCCGCTGCAGGAGATCCGGCAGGACCGTGTCGACGAGTTGTTTGAACGGCTCGCCGTCGCGGAAGAACGAGGTCTCGTTCGTGGTGAGCGCGTCGACGATCTTGGCGTGGACCTCCGAGTCCGGCTTCGTCTGGGCCCGGTTGACGAACTCCGACACCGTCGGCAGGCCGGACTGCCGGGCGAGGGGCAGCAGGCGCGCCTCGACCAGATACTCCTTGCCGGCCTCCAGCACGATCGCCGCGTCACGTCGAACGAGGCCGCTGATGAAGGCGAACTCCTGAGCAGTCAAGGTCATCGGGTCACCTCCATGGACTTCGCGCCGCGGCCGCCTGCGGTACGGCTGATGAGATGGTTCGCGATCTCGCCGAGCGGCAGGACGGCGTGCGCGAGTCCGGCCTGGGTCACCGCACCCGGCATGCCCCACACCACCGACGTCGCCTCGTCCTGCGCCACGATCTCGGCCCCGGCGGAGCGCAGCTGCTCAGCGCCGCGCTTGCCGTCCTGACCCATGCCGGTCAGGACGATCGCCAGTGTCGCGCCGCCGTAGGTGCGCGCCACCGACCGGAACAGCACGTCCACCGCCGGACGGCAGAAGTTCTCCGGCGGCCCGGTGTTGAGCTTGGTCACCACCTCGGTTCCCCTCCGGTGTACCTCCAGATGGAAGTCCCCCGGCGCGATGTACACGGTTCCCGGGCGCACCACCATGTCCCCCGTCGCCTCGACGACCGTCAGCGCGGCGGTCCGGTCGAGCCGATCGGCGAACATCTTGGTGAACACGGGCGGCATGTGCTGCACCACCACGACCGGCACCGGCAGGCTCGCCGGCAGCGCCCGCACCACGGCGGTCAGCGCGTCCGGCCCGCCGGTCGAGCAGCCGACCGCCACGACCTCGACGGCACCGGTGCGCGGCGTGGCCCGGACCGGCGCGGCGGCCGGCCCGCCCGGGGGCACGTTCGGCGGCCGGACGACACCGGGCAGCGGCGAGCCGCCGGGGCGCGTCAGCGACGGCGGGGGCAGGTTGCCGGCTCCTGCGAGCGGCCGCCCCGGCGCGAGACCCGGGCGGGTCGGCGGGGCGAGCGCGCCGCGCCGGCCGCCGCAGAGCGCGTGGATGCGCGGGATGATCTGCTCGCGGACGCTGCGGATGCTCTCGGCGACGGAGCCGACGTTGGCCGGCTTCGTCACGTAGTCGCTGGCGCCCGCGGACAGCGCGTCGAGCGTCGCCGTCGCACCGGCCGCGGTAAGCGTGCTGAACATGATGACCGGCAGCCGGGCATACTGCTGGCGGATCGCCCGCATCGTCTGCAGACCGTCCATGATCGGCATCTCGATGTCGAGAGTGACGAGGTCGGGGTGCAGCTGCTCGATCTTGGCCAGGGCGACCTTGCCGTTGGGTGCAGTGCCAACGACGCGGATCTCCGGGTCGTCGCCGAGCGCATCGGTGATGAGACGCCGCACGACGACCGAGTCGTCCACGACCAGAACCGAGATCACGCGCCTTGCCTCCAGCACCGGGGGGCCCACGGCAGAGGTGTCGGGCCCGTCACGTTCCAGCGGGCTAATCGGCGTCGGATCGGGCAGGGATAAGGAAATTCCCAAAAGAACCGCCGCTGTCCGGAGCATTCCGGACAGCGGCGGCCAACGAGCGTGTTTCTAGGCCGCGAGGGGCCCCAGGGCGGTGAAGTACGGGTCCAGCAGGCGCCGCGCGGTGGCCGAGTCGAGCAGGTCGCGCACCATCAGCGCCTGGACGGCTCCGCTGAGCAGGTTCCACACCCCGCCGGCCCGGTCGGCCACCGGCACGCCCGAGCGGTCGAGCGCCTGCACCAGCAGGAGCTGGGCGGCGGCGCCGGCGCGGACCCGGCCGGACAGGAACACGGCCCAGGACGCGGAGTGCACGGCCGGCGCCCAGTCGGACAGGCCCGGGCGGGCGGTGTCGGTGACCTTGTTGAGGCTCTGCATCTCGGCCGCGTTCAAGGAGCCGACCCGGGTCAGCAGCTTCTGCACGTCCTCGCCCTGCGGGCCCAGGTCGTGCTCGCGCTCGGGCAGGGCCCGCGCGGCCGAGGTCCACGGCGCCGAGAGCCGGCGGCGGGAGTCGTCGGAGAGCAGCTCGCGCAGGTAGGCGGCCGCGGCGGCGTCGGAGAGCACGCCGGTGGCCTTGCTGGCGACCGGGCTCTGCCGCTGGCGCGGGGTGCGGGCCTGCGGGGCCGGCATGGTGGCCGACGGCGCCGGGCGCTTGCCCCAGGTCCAGTCGAGCACGTCGTAGCGCAGGCAGTGCAGCAGCCCGTCGAGGGTCCCGAGCGGCGCGCGCTCGATGACGGTGAGCGTCCCGGCGTCGGCGACGGACGCCCGGCGCTCCTGGGCGGCGGCGTCGACGTCGCGCCAGAGGTCCACGCGGTCCCAGTCGTCGGCGGGGCGGGCCGCGGCGATGGCCGGAAGGTCACTCTGCGTAAGAGTGAGGCTGCGGAGCAGTACATCGGCTGCGGCCGATCCACCCTGCAGACGAGAGAGGTCGAAGCCGAGAACGGGGGCGCTAACCAGGCTGTACATGCAACTAGTCTGCAACGCAGCTGCACCCCGGTCTGTCCGCCAAACGGACCGGGGACGACGCCAGCCTAGTGACTGAGCGTCATCCCCGGAGTGTCCACCGACCCGGCCGTCAGATCTTGAACCGGGCCACGAGCGTGCGCATCTCGCTCGACATGCGGGACAGATCGGATGCGGCCCGCTGCGCTTCGGCTACGTTGCGTGACGTGTTCTGGGTCGCCGCGGCCACCGTCGACACGTTCGTCGCGATCTCGGCCGAGCCGGTCGCCGCCTCGCTCACGCTGCGGTTCATCTCGTTGGTGGTCGCCGTCTGCTCCTCCACCGCCGAGGCGATGGTGAGCTGGTAGTCGTTGATCCGCGAGATGATCTGGCCGATCTCGCCGATCGCCGCGACCGCGCCGGTGGTATCGGCCTGGATCGCCTCGACCCGCCGGGAGATGTCCTCGGTGGCCCGCGCGGTCTCCTGCGCGAGCTCCTTGACCTCGTTGGCGACGACCGCGAAGCCCTTGCCGGCCTCGCCCGCCCGGGCCGCCTCGATGGTGGCGTTGAGCGCGAGGAGGTTCGTCTGCTCGGCGATCGAGGTGATCACCTTGACCACGTTGCCGATCTCGGTCGACGACTCCCCCAGCCGGCTGACCGCCTGGTTCGTCGACTCGGCCGCCATGACCGCCTGCGACGCGACCTTCGCCGCCTCGCTGGCGTTCTGCGCGATCTCGCGGATCGACAGGCCCATCTCGTCGGTGCCGGCGGCGACGGTCTGCACGTTGCGCGAGACCTCCTCCGCCGCGAGCGCGACGACGCCGGCCTGGTCGGTCACCTCGCCGGTGCCGGAGGCGATCTGCGCACTGACCCCGGAGAGCTGGCTGGCCGAGGCGGCCAGCGACGTAGCCGTCTGGTCCATCGTCTGCACCGTGCCGCGCATGCTGTCGGTGGCCCGGTTCAGCGCCGCGGCCATCACCCCGACCTCGTCGCTGGAGCGCACCTCGACCTTGCCCGACAGGTCGCCGTCGGCCACCGCACCGAGCACGTGGGAGACCCGCCGCAGCGGCCCGACCACGAGCGCGGTGACCCAGAGCCCGATGCCGAACGCGGCCACCAGCCCGATCACGGCCGCTGCGATCATCAGCATGCGGCTGCTGTTGTAGTCGCTCTCCGCGCTGGCCCGCCACGCCTCGGCGTCGGCGATGTCACCGTCCTGCAGCCGGCTGATGGCGTCGGTGGCCTTGTTCAGCTGCGGCTGGCCTTCGGCCTGCATGATTTGGATGTACTGGTCCAGGCGCCCGGCCACGATGACCGGCCCGCCCTTGTTGTCCCGCACGTCGCGGTAGGCCGCTATCGCGCTCTCGATCGTGGCGAGGTCGGCGACGTCGCTGGAGGACGCGCCCGGCCGGTAGCGGGCGATGGCGTCGGCCAGCTCGGCGTCGGCCGCCTTCTGCTGGTCGGGGTTGAGCGCACCGACGATGTTGCCGATCGACTGGCGCATGTCGGCCAGGGCCACGAACTGCTTGTTCTTGGCCGTGAACTGCCGCATCGTGCTGTTGGCGTTGCTCAGCGATCTGAGGCCCAGGAAGGTGACCACCACGGTGATCACACCGCCGATCGCGATGGCCGTCAAAACCTTCGCCCGCACGCTGCGGTTGGTGAACCAGCTCATGCCGACACCTCCGCAGGCTCCGGCGCCGGCCTGAGCTCCGCCCTGGACTCATGATGACCAGCCACTACGCTTCGCTCCGTACTGCTCATGCCGACACCTCCGCAGGCTCCGGCGCCGCCCTGAACTCCGCCCTGAGCCCACGATGACCAGCCACTACGCTTCGCTCCGTACTGCTCATGCCGACACCTCCGCAAGCTCCGGCGCCGCCCTGAACTCCGCCCTGAGCCCACGATGACCAGCCACTACGCTTCGCTCCGTACTGCTCATGAAGGGCCTATTCCTCGCGGTTGGTGCCGGGCGGGTTGGTGTTGACGGCCTTCTGGGTGTCGAGGGCGAGCAGCAGCCGCCCGTCGAGCTTGAACGCGCCGGTGATGAGCTGGCGGGCTCGGCCCTGCAGCGTGTCCGGCGGCGGCTCGAACGTGTCCTCCTGCAGCGTCACGACCTCGCCGATGCGGTCGACGAGCAGCGACACCGACTCCTCGTCGGTCTTGACGATGACGTTCATCGCCGGCTCGGCCGACTTCGTGCGCGGCGGCAGGCCGAGCTGGACCCGCAGGTCCACGGCGGCGATGACCTGACCGCGCAGGTTGAACAGGCCGCCGACGGACTCGGGGGCGAGCGGGACGGGCGTGTACTGGTCGAAGGAGAGGACCTCCTGGACCTTGGCGACGTCGAGGCCGAAGAGCTGGTCGGCGACCTCGAAGGTGGCGTACTGACGGCTGGCCATGGTCAGGCTCCGGCGGTCTGGTAGGAGGTGTAGTCGGCCTCGGTCCCGGCCTGGTACTGCTCATACGGGTCCATCGAGGTGTGGAACAGCGGGTCGGCGGCGAGGATGGCCCGCCGCACGTCCAGCAGCTCGGTGACACGCTGCTGGATGACGGCCGAGCCGAGCAGGCCGTCGTCGCCGAAGTCGCGCTTGGAGTCGTCCAGGCCCTCCTCGACGATGTCGATGATCTTCTCGACGGCCAGGGCGACCGAGCGGCCGTTCTCGGTGTAGACGACCACCGGCACCGTCGGCCCGGGCTCCGTCTCGTAGGCGCCGAGCAGGTGCGACAGCCGCAGCACGGGCAGGATCTGGTCGCGGTACTGCACCACCTCGCGGCTGCCGGTGCGCTCGATGCGCTCGACCGGGAACTCCTCGAGCCGGGTGACCATGTCCAGCGGGATGGCCACGCGCCGGTCGCCGACGCCGGCGATGAGCAGCCGGTCGGAGTTGCCGCCGCCGCGGCGCGTGGTCGCGTCGGCGTTCTCGCGCTCGCCGCTGGCGACCAGGTGGGCCCGGCGGGCCAGCGAGGCGACGTCGAGGATCAGCGCGACCCGGCCGTCACCGAGCAGGGTGGCCCCGGCGTAGGCTCCGATGTCCTTGAACCGCGAGGTCAGCGGCTTCACCACGACCTCCTCGGTGTTGAGCACGCGGTCGACGACGAGACCGAAGCGCTTGCCCTCGGCCTGCAGCACGGCGACGTAGACGTCGGTGTCGTGCTCGCCGTCGCGCGGGATGCCGAGCGTGTCGTCGAGGTACACCAGCGGCAGCAGCTTGCCGCGCAGGCGGTACACGGGCGCGCCCATCGCGTGCTCGACGACGCGGCCGGACTGCCCGTCGAGGTAGACCAGCTCGTGGACGGCGACCTGCGGGATGACGTACCGCTCCTGCCCGCACTCGATCGTCAGCGCCTGGATGATGGCGAGTGTCAGCGGGATCGTGAGCCGCCAGGTGGTGCCCTGGCCGACCACCGAGTCGACGTCGACGGTCCCGCCGATGCGCTCGATGTTCGTCTTCACCACGTCCATGCCGACGCCGCGGCCGGAGACGTTCGTGACCGCCTTGGCGGTGGAGAAGCCCGGCTTGAAGACAAGCGCCAGGATCTCGCGCTTGTCCATCGCGGCCAGCTGGTCGCGGGACACGATGCCCTTCTCCACGCCGATCCGGGCGATCTTGTCGGGGTCGATGCCGGAGCCGTCGTCGCGGACCTCGACGATGACGTGGCCGCCCTCGTGGTAGGCGCGCAGCGTCAGGGTCCCCTCGGCCGCCTTGCCGGCCGCGACGCGGTCCTCCGGCGTCTCGATGCCGTGGTCGACGGCGTTGCGCACGAGGTGGGTCAGCGGGTCCTTGACCGCCTCCAGCAGCGAGCGGTCGAGCTCGGTCTCCTTGCCCTCCTGGGCCAGCTTGATCTGCTTGCCGAAGGTCGAGGAGAGGTCGCGCACGACTCGCGGCAGCTTCGACCAGATGTGGTCGATCGCCTGCATGCGCGTCTTCATCACCGATTCCTGCAGCTCGGAGGTGATGAGGTTGAGCCGCTGGCCGGTGCGGGTCATGCCCGGGTCGGAGACGGTGCCGATCGCCCGGATCAGCTGGTTGCGGGTCAGCACCAGCTCGCCGACGAGGTTCATGAGCTTGTCGAGCAGGTCGACGTCGACGCGGATGGACTGGTCGGCAACGCTGCGGCGCGACGCGCCCTCCTCGCCCGGCTCGGGCGCCACCGGCTTCCCACCGGCCGGCGGGGCCGGTGGCGGGGTCGGCGGGGCGGCGGCCGCGGCGGGCGGTGCGGCCGGTGGCGGCGCCGCGACCGGGGCCGGTGGCGCCGCGGCGACGGGCGCCGGCGACTCCACGACCACGACGACCTCGGCCGGCGGCTCGACCACGACGACCGTCGGCTCCGCAACGGGTGCGGGTGCGGCCGCCGGCTCGGGAGCCGGAGCCGGGGCCGGAGCCGCGGCCGGGGCGGCCGCGGGAGCGGCGGGTGCGGCGGCGGCCGGAGCGGACTTGGCGGCGTCGTCGGTGATGCAGGCGTTGACCGCCGCGACCACCTCGGAGTCGTCGCCGGCCAGCTCCTGGCCGTTCTCCTCGATCTCCGAGAGCAGGCCGCGGACCGTGTCGACCATCCGCAGCAGCGCGTCGGTCGTGGACGGGGTCATGTCCTGGGCACCGTCGCGCAGCCGGGACAGCAGCGACTCGCCGACGTGCGTCACCTTCTCCAGGCGGTTGAACGCCAGGAAGCCCGACGTGCCCTTGATGGTGTGGATCGTGCGGAAGATCGACGAGAGCAGGTCGCGTGAGCCCGGCTGGGCTTCCAGCGCGACCAGGTCTCGGTCCAGCTGATCGAGGTTCTCGTGGGACTCCACGAGGAACTCCTGGACAATGTCACCCAACTCGCTCACGGCCAGGCGCTCCTTTCGACCCCACACGGGGGACACGACACGCATTGGGACGAACCCCGCGGTCAAGGTCCACGGCAGCCCACTGGGACCATCGGCACGCTGACTAGCCGGTAAAGGAAATGTGCTACCGCTCAACCACGGACGGTATAAACCACGGTTACGCGAGCTCGATCGGGCGCGGGCCCTGGCGCGGGTCACGGCGCACCAGGGTGGCCTGGCGGACCAGTCGGCGGGCGGTGCTGAGCCGGGGCTCCCCCGTCACGAGCGTCAGCAGCGGACCGGCGCCCGGCGGTGGCGGGTCGAGCACCGCGCCGTCGTCGGGCCGCACGACAGTCGCCTCGATCACCCGGTACACGAACCAGGTGTCGCGGGTCTCCAGGACCACCGGGTCGCCGATGCCGAGCCGGTCGAGCCGCCAGAACAGCCCCGGCCGGCGCTCCCCGGCGATCCCGGTGTTGCCGGCCGTCCCGATCGCCGCGGTGCCCGGGATGCGCACCGGGCCGGCCCGCTGATCCCCGTGGTCGAGCACGACGAGGTCCTCGCCGAGCGTCGGCAGGTGCAGGCGGGCGACCGGCCCCGCGGCCGGCTGTGCACCGGTCGCCCACCGGGCGTCCAGCTCCTGCGAGAGGCGGTGCTGCGCGGACTGGATCTCGCGGGTGCGCCCCATCCAGTGCCACGCGGCCGTGCCGCCCACCGCCACGAGTGTGAGCATCAGCAGTACCGCCGAAATCAGCAGTCGGCGGAACCTCATAAATCGACTATATGCCTATCATTCGGCCAGCACCGGCACCTCCGCCGAGCGACGCAGGAGCAGGACCGCCCCGGCCGAGCAGGCCAGCACGCCGATCGCCCCGGCGACCACGAGCGTCTCGCGCGGCCCGATCGCCTCGCACAGCGCGCCGAGCACCGGCGCCCCGACCATCCCACCGAGCGCGCTGACCACGGCGGCCGCCGCGAGCACCCGGCCCCGCATGTCCTCGCGGGTGTCCAGCTGCACGCGGGTGGAGACGGTGGTGTCCACGATCACCGCGGCCGCCGCGATCGGCACCAGCACGGCCGCGAACGACCACAGCCCGGGGGCCGCGCCGGCCACCATCTGCAGCACGCTCGCGACCACGCCGGCCCCGACGAGCAGCTGGAGGCGCAGCTCACGGAAGCGGCCCACGACGATCGCACCGAGGACGGTCCCGGCCGCGAAGACCGTCGACAGGACGCCATATCCCGCCGGACCGCCCGACAGCGGACCGAAGCTCATGGCGGCCATAGTGACCTGGTAGTTGCGGCCGATGCTGCCGAGCACGAAGGCCACGCCCAGCACCACCAGCACTGTCGGCTGCGTCGCGAGGTAGCGGAACCCGGCCCGCACGGCACCCCGCTCCGCGGGGGCGGCCGCGGCCAGCTGGTGCAGGGAGGAGGTGCGCATGGCGAGCAGGGCCGCGATGACGGCCGCGAAGCTCACCGCGTTGGCCAGGAACAGCACCGCCGGGCCGGCCGTGGCGGCCACCACGCCGCCGAGGCTCATCCCGATGATCCGGCCGGTCGAGCTGATCAGCGAGCCGTTCGCGAGAGCCTGGCTGAGCAGCGCCGGGCCGGACACCATGCCGCCGAAGCGGCCGAGCGCGGGCCCGTCGGCCGCCGACACCAGGCCGGTGAGGAACGCCAGCAGGTACAGCCAGGACAGGTGCCCGCCGAACAGCACCACGGCCGCGAACCCGGCGGACAGCACCGCGTGCGCGGCCTGGGTCACCAGCAGGACCCGGCGCACCGGCAGCCGGTCGGCGAGCGCGCCGCCGAGCGGGCCGAAGAGCAGGATCGGCAGCGTCTGCAGCATGAGCGCGAGGCCCATGCTCGTCGTCGAGCCGGTCGCCTGCAGGACGAACCAGTTGACACCGAGGACCTTCATCCACGTGCCGGTCACGGAGACCAGGTCGGCGGCGGCCCAGAGTCGATAATTTCGCGAGTTGAAAAGGCGCACGGACTGCCGGATCGGCAGGCGCAGGCCGCTGCGGCAGCGCTGATCCGCCTTGCACCCCGTCGCGCAACCGGGCTGCACCGCCCGTCCCGGTCAATAAGAGTGTGCGAATCTGGCTGTGGTTCCTCGGCGCCGCTGCGGCGCTGTCCGTCCTTGCGGCGCTCACCGCGCCCGCCAGCACGGGTGCGCTGAACCTGGTACTGCTGGCCCTCTTCGTCGGCGCGGCCGGCGCCGCCCTCATCCGGCGCCGGCCCGAGCCGCGGGCGGGGTGGTGGCTGATGTTCAGCGGCGTGGCCGCGTCGGCGGCGAGCACCTACCTGCTCGCGCTGGTGCCCCACGCGCCGGAGGAGCTCGGGGCCGGGTACTTCCTCTGCTACCCCCTCACCGCGGCCGGCCTCTGGCTCGTCGCCAAGCGGCTGCGGCCCTGGTCCTCCACGCGGATCCTCGACACCGGCATCGTCCTGATCGGCATCGCCCAGCTGAACTGGATATTCGTGCTGTACCCGCTGCTGCACCGCAGCGGCCTCGAGCCGGTCCACGCGTGGAGCGTGAGCCTGATCGCCGTGTGCGACCTGGTGACGATCGCGCTGCTGCTGCGCTTCGCGATGGCCGTGCGCCGCAGCCCGGTCGCGCTGCTGCTGCTCGCCTCGATCGGCGTGATGGTGAGCTCGGACGCGTTCTACATCGTCAAGTACGTGGCCGGCCGGGGCACCGCGGTCATCAGCTCCTTCTCGGCCGTGGGCTGGCTGGTCTGGACCCTGCTGTTCGCGGCGGCGGCGCTGCACCCCGACGCCGAGGGCGCTCTGCGGCGCGCCCGCAGGAGCGGAGCCGATTACGGTACCCCGATCGGCGCCTTCATCGCCCTGGCGCTGCTCGGCCCCGGCCTGCTGGTGGCCGACCTGGTCCTGCGCCGCGGCGTCGACCCGTGGCGGCACGCGCTGGTGCCCGCGGTGCTCACCGGCGCCCTGATGGTCTCCATGGTGCTGCGCCTCGGCCGGGCCCTGCAGGACCGCACCAACCTGCAGCAGGAGCTCGCCTTCCGGGCCCAGCACGACGTCCTCACCGGCCTGGCCAACCGCGAGCTGTTCCGCACCAGCCTGCAGGGCGAGCTCGACGCGCACCGCGAGATCGGGCTGCTCATCATCGACCTCGACGGGTTCAAGGACGTCAACGACACGCTCGGCCACCCGGCCGGCGACGAACTGCTGCTGACCGCGGCCGAGCGGCTGCGGGCCACCGCCGACGCCGCCTCGCTGCTGGCCCGGCTCGGCGGTGACGAGTTCGCCGTCATCTGCCCGCCGGACCAGCTCGACGACATCGCCGCCGCGCTCGTGCGGGAACTGGCACTGCCCTACCGCGTGGCCGGCCGGGAGCAGCGGATCAGCGCCAGCATCGGCGTGTACTCCGGGCACCCCGTCACCACCGGCGACGCCCTCCAGAGCGCGGACATCGCCCTCTACGCCGCCAAGGAGGCCGGGCGCAACCGGGCCGTGCGCTACCACCCCGCACTGCGCGAGGCCCACGTCGCCCACACCGTCCTGGCCGATCAGCTGCGGGCCGCGGTCGAGGCCGGCGTGGGGTTCGCCATGCACTACCAGCCGGTGGTCGACGTGCCGACCGGCCGGGTCACGGCGGTCGAGGCGCTGCTGCGGTTCACCACGCCCGACGGCATCGCGGTGTCCCCGGCCGTCTTCGTCCCCGTCGCCGAGGAGACCGGGCTGATCGGCAAGCTCGGCTCGTGGGTGCTGGAGCAGTCCTGCGCCGACGCCAAGGCGTGGCACGACGAGCACGGCATCTCGGTGACCGTGAACGTCTCCGGCCGCCAGCTGCGCAACCCGCACTTCGCCGACGAGGTGCTCGCGGTGCTCAAGCGCACCGGCCTGCCCGGCGCCGCGCTGGTCCTCGAGATCACCGAGACGGTCCTGGTCACCGCGTCGCTGGAGGAGACGGCCGAGGTGAGCCGGCGGCTGGCCCGCCTGCGCGCGTTCGGCATCCGCATCGCCATCGACGACTTCGGCACCGGGTACTCCTCGCTGGCCTACCTGCGCACCCTGCCGCTGGACGTGCTCAAGATCGACCGAGCCTTCGTGCACCGCATCGAGGAGCGCCAGGACCAGGCCCTGTTCCGGGCCGTCGTGGAGCTGGCCCGCAGCATGTACCTCACCCCGGTCGCCGAGGGCGTCGAGACCCCCGGGCAGGCCGCGGTGCTGCGCTCGCTCGACTGCGCGCTGGCCCAGGGCTTCCTGTTCGCCCGCCCGATGCCCGCACCCGCCCTCGCCGAGTTCCTGCAGCAGGAGCAGGTCGCCGTCGCCGCCTAGGTGCGGCCGTCCTGCTCCTGGGCCTGCTGCAGGGTCTTGGAGTGCGGCACCCAGTCGGCCAGCCGGACCGGGTAGCGCAGCTCGCGCAGCCGCTGCACCACCTCGGGGTCGTCGTCGACGACGACCTCGATCGCCGACTCGCGGGCCATCCGGCGCAGCTGCTGGGCCTTGAAGTCGCGGGCCGGCCGCCGCTCGTGCGCCGGCCGCATGAACAGCAGCTCGGCCGGCAGGTCGGCCGCGCGCAGCCAGGCCGCTGTCACGTCGCGCAGATACTCGGGCCGCCCGGTGAGCCAGACCAGCACGTGCGACTCGGCGTAGGAGCGGGCCAGCTCGACGCCCTCGGCCAGCACCGGGTCGCGGTCGGCGGCGGCGAAGAAGCGCCCCCAGTCCTTCGGCCGCCGGTCCAGGTACTTCAGCCGGTGCCGCACGTCCGCGACCACGCCGTCGATGTCGAATACCGCGAGCGAGTCCTCCACGGCCCCAAGTCTGCCCGCACCCGGCCGGCACCATGCACCGACCCGGCCCCGCACCCCCCGCCGCCGAAGCTGGAGCGGCACCACACTGGCGCCTCTGATAGGAGATCCGGCATCATGCGAGCGTTCCTCCGTACGACCCTGATCGCGGCCGCGGCCACCGCCGGCCTGGTCGGCGCCGGCACGCCCGCGCTCGCCGCGCCCGAGGGCACCATCCTCGGCGCCAACGGGGCCGGCACCATCCGCGACAGGTACATCGTCGTGTTCAAGGACTCCGTCGCCGCCTCCAGCACCGCGGCCGACGCGAGCCGGCTGGTCGAGCAGTTCGGCGGCAAGGTCGGCCGCTCCTTCAGCCGGACGCTGAAGGGCTTCTCGGCCGAGCTGTCCGAGCGGGCCGCGAAGCGCCTGGCCGCCAACCCGCTCGTCGACTACGTCCAGCAGGACCGGACCGTGCGGCTGGCGGCCACCGAGACCGACGCGCCGTGGGGCCTGGACCGCATCGACCAGCCGAACCTGCCGCTGAACGGCGCCTACGACTACTCGACGACGGCGACGAACGTGACCGCCTACATCCTCGACACGGGCGTCCGCCTCACCCACTCGCAGTTCGGCGGCCGGGCCCGCTCGGGCTACGACTTCATCGACAACGACACCGACGCCAGCGACTGCCAGGGCCACGGCACCCACGTGGCCGGCACGGTCGGCGGCAGCACCTACGGCGTCGCCAAGGGCGTCCAGCTGGTCTCCGTGCGGGTGCTCGACTGCGACGGCTCGGGCAGCTACTCCGGCATCATCGCGGGCATCGACTGGATCACCGCCAACGCCCAGAAGCCGGCGGTCGTCAACATGAGCCTGGGCGGTGCCGCCGACGGCTCGGTCGACCAGGCCGTCCGCAACTCGATCGCCGCCGGCATCACCTACGGCGTCGCCGCCGGCAACTCCAACGTCGACGCCTGCGCCACATCCCCGGCCCGCACCGCCGAGGCCATCACGGTCGGCGCCACCGACCAGTCCGACGCCCGCGCCTCGTTCTCCAACTGGGGCTCGTGCCTCGACATCTTCGCCCCCGGCGTGTCGATCCTCAGCAGCAGCAACGCCTCCGACACGGGTACCGCGAGCATGAGCGGCACCTCGATGGCCACCCCGCACGTCGTCGGCGCGGCCGCCCTCTACCTCGCGGCCAACCCGTCCGCGAGCCCGTCGCAGGTCCGCGACGCGCTCGTCGCCGGCTCGGACCAGGGCCTCGTGGCCAACGCCGGCTCCGGCTCGCCGAACCGCCTGCTGAACGTCGCCGGCAACCCGGTCAACCAGGCCCCGGAGAGCAGCCCGGTGACGACGGTCCCGGCCGTCACCCCGGCCCCGGTCACCGCCCCGGCCCAGCCGTGCAACGTGGCAACGAACCCCACCGACGTCGCCCTGCGCGACCGCGGCACCGCGGTGTCCGCCGTGGCCGTCGCGAACTGCGCCGGTAAGGCGTCGAAGGCGGCGAAGGTCGAGCTGCACGTGGCGTACCCCAAGCGCGGCGACCTGACAGTGGAGCTGATCGCCCCGAACGGTCAGGTGAAGAAGCTGAAGTCGGCCAACAAGCGCGACCGGGCCGCGAACCTGGACGTCCTGTACACGGTCAACCTCAGCAAGTACAACCGCAGCGGTCTCTGGAAGATCCGGGTCCGTGACACCGCCAAGGGTGGCGCGGGTGTGCTCGACAGCTGGACGCTCACCGTCTGATATTCGGTTCCACCGCCGTGCCCCGGGGCCTTAGCCTCGGGGCACGATGCATAAGCGGATCGACCCTCGTCTCGTCCGGCTCGACGAGTCCTGGACCTCGCTGCCCAATCCCTACGACATCCCGGTCGAGATCTGCGCCTCCCCCGACGTCCCGATCGAACCGGCCGCCCTCGACGAGCTCCTGACGGTCCTGGAGACTCAGCGCACGCTGGAGACCCTGTCCCCGGAGGCGCGCATCGAGCGGGTGGTCTGCACCCCCGACTTCCACAAGGGCGCGGGCATTCCGATCGGCACCGTCCTGCAGACCCGGGCGGCACTGGTACCGCAGGCCGTGGGCAACGACATCAATTGCGGCATGCGCGTCGAGGCGACGAGCCTCACGGTGGACGAGGTCCGCCCGCACCTGGACGACCTCGAGCGCCGCCTGCGTCACCTCTTCTTCGAGGGCGGGCGCCGCATCGGCCTCACCCCGGCCCAGCGCGAGGGCCTGCTGCGCTTCGGACTGCCCGGCCTGCTCGGCGAAGGCTTCGCGGGCCACGCCGTGGACGCGGCCGACCGCCTGCACGCCGCCGGCTTCCCGGCCGACAGCGCCGACGGTTTCCGCGACTGGGTCACCAGCGGCGGCGGCACCAGCTACGACTCCCTGATCGGCAGCGTGGGCGGCGGCAACCACTTCGCGGAGCTGCAGTACGTCGCGGCTGTCCACGACGGCCCGACGGCCTACGGGTGGGGCCTCGCCCCGGGCCGCATCGTCACCATGGTGCACACCGGCTCGCTCGCCCTGGGCCACCAGGCCGGCGCCACGGGCCGCGACGTGGCCCGCAGACTCTGGCCGTCCGGCGTGCCCCTGCCCACGAACGGCATTCTGCCGATCCTGCTGGACAAGCCTTGGCAGCGGTACCTCACCGGCTTCCACAACGCCGCGAACTTCGCGATCGGCAACCGGTACTTCCTGAGCCAGATGATGCGCACGGCTCTCGCCGGCGCCGTGGGTGACCTGGATGCCCGCCTGGTGTACGACGCCCCGCACAACCTGCTGTGGCCCTCGGGCGACACGGTCCTGCACCGCAAGGGCGCCACGCCGGCCGGGCTGTCCGACGACGGCTGGGGCGAGCCGGTCATCGTCCCCGGCTCCATGGGCGCACCGAGCTACCTGCTCCGCGGCCTGGGCGAAGCCCGTGCCCTGACCAGCGCCTGCCACGGCGCGGGCCGCAGCATCCCGCGCGGCGCCGCCGCGAAGGGCAGCGACGACGAGCTCGACGCGTTCCTCCGCGATTTCCGCGTGGTCACCCCGCTGAACCACCGCGACCCGGCCGTCTCCACCCGCCGCGACATCATCACCGCCTGGCGCCGCGACCTGAAACAGGAAGCTCCGTGGGCGTACAAGGAGGTCCGCCCGGTCGTCGACAGCCTCCGCACAGCGGGCGTCGCCGAGCCGGTGGCCGAGCTCCGCCCGCTGCTCACCGTCAAGGGCTGACGGGCGCCGCGCTGTGCCGCGAAATGTCGGGCGCTTCGCCAGCCCGACATTTCGGATTTATACCCCGACGGGCGGCATACAGGTATCTGTTGATCTTTTGTGAACGAGTGGATCGAGCTCGGGTCTCCAGCCAGCCGCACGGTCGGGCCCGGTGCACGTGGGCGCCAGTCCGCGCGTGGCCGCCGCCGGCGCACGTGGCCGCACGCACGTGGCCCGCCTGCGCACATACGCAAGGTGGTGAAGGGCCTGTTTGACGAGGGCTCCTTCTCCGAGATCCGTGGCGCCCTGCGCATGGCCGCCGGCGGACATGGCCACCAGCGGGTGGCGCCTGCAGTGGCCGCCCGCGCGAGGCCGCTGACCACACGCACGTGGCTGCCCGAAGACATCGTTGCTGGTGCGCACGGACGGGCGACGGGTTATGAGGCGACTCGCTGCTCGATCGTTTCGACGAGGCGTTCGGCGACGGCGGTCAGCGGCAGGCCCAGGCGGGCGGCGGTGCCGCGGAGGACCTCCAGTGCGGCATCGGCGGAGCAGGCGCGCTGGACCATCATGATGCCGACCGCGCGGTTCACTGTCTCGCCGTCGGTCAGGGCTTCGGTCAGGGCCGTCGTGAGCTCCGCGTGCACGTTGGCGCGGCGGCCGCGGTCCAGGACCGCGGACAGCAGGAGGCCCGCGTGCTCGGCCACCAGCATGGCGGTCAGCCCGACGTCGGTGGTGAAACGTCCGGGCTCGGCGGCGTACACCGTCAAGGCCCCTATTGCGTGTGAATCGATGTCCACCGGCACCGCGAGGACACCCTTCACGCCCGCTGCCAGGGCGCCGGGCCGCCAGGAAGGCCAGCGGTCGTCGACCGACAGGTCGTCGGCGAGGATGAGGTCGCGGGTGCGGATGGCCTCCATGCAGGGGCCGGCACCCGTGTCGACAAGGGAGTCGGGGAGGCCCGCCGAGGCCGCGGCCGTGGACGGGTCGCCCGCGCGGACGAGCGTCACCGTGCACCAGGAGGCGCCCTCGACGAGGTCGGCGGCGGTCTCCACGAGGTCCTCCAGTGCCTCGTCGAGGTTGTCGCTGGCGATCAGCCGGGCGGTCAGCTGGCGCAGCACGGCGGCGAACTCCACGGTGTGGAGGTCTGTCACGGCTCCCCCTCCACACGTCGTGCGAGACCCTGTGTCCAACCGGGGGCCCTACTACCCGCGCAGCGGTGATCTCAACCGTCGAGCAGTGCCCGGCGCAGGCCCTCCAGGGTGCGACTGAGCAGGCGCGACACGTGCATCTGGGAAATGCCCAGGTCGGCCGCGATCTGGGCCTGGGTGCGGTTGCCGTAGAAGCGCAGTGACAGGATGCGCCGTTCGCGCTCCGGAAGGCGGGCGATGAGGGGCCGGACGGCCTGGCGGAACTCGACGCTGTCGATGTCGCGGTCGTCGTCGCCGAGCACGTCCGCGAGCGTTCCGGCGTCGTCGTCGCCGCCCAGCGGGGCGAAGAGCGAGACCGGCCGATAGGCCGAGGAGGCCACCAGCGCCTCGAGTACCTGCTCCTCGTGGATCCCCAGGTGCTCGGCGACGTCCCGGGGGGTCGGCGAGCGGCCGAGGCGCTGGCCCAGCGCGTCGCGGACCCGGTTGATCTCGATGCGCAGCTCCTGGAGGCGCCGCGGGACGTGGACGCCCCAGCCCTTGTCGCGGAAGTACCGCTTCAGCTCCCCCACGATCGTCGGCGTCGCGTAACCGCCGAAGTCGGTGCCGTAGTCGGGGTCGAAGCCCTCAATCGCCTTCATCAGGCCGAGTGCCGCCACCTGGCTCAGGTCGGCCGGTGACTCGCCCATGCCGTGGAAGCGGCGGGCCAGGCGGTCGGCCAGCGGAAGGCTGTGGGCCACCGCGCGGTCGCGCAGCGCGGCGCGGCGCGGGTCGGAGCGCTCCAGCGCGGCGGCCTGGCGCAGCAGCTCGTTGACTGTCGTCCACTGGCTCGGGGGCTCGGCGTCCGGCGGCTCCTCGGTGGATGGCGGGGCACCGGCGGGCGGGGCGTCGTACGCCCGCAGCTGCTTGGCCGCCCCGATGATCTCGAGCACGTCCAGCACCAGGTCCGACGCGCCCGGCGCGCGCAGGGCCCCGCCGCGCTCGGCCGCCTCGGCCTGGGCGTGCAGCAGCGTGTCCGCCGCCGCGCAGTCGAGCAGGCGCAGCCGGGACAGGTCCACGGTCAGGCTCAGGCGGCCCTCGTCGAGGTGTCGCGAGAGCGCGACCCGCAGGCCGACGCTCGCCGGATAGTCGAGAACGCCGGACGGGCGCAGGATCTCATCGTCTCCATTCCGCCAGGTGTCCAGTGCTGGTACCGAATCCGTAGGCATTGTCTCCATGGCGGAGACTCCCCCTAATCTGCTCAGGCGGATTTGCTTTCCGGATCACTGTACGCACCAATTCCGGCCAATTTTCAAAGCGAAAGGATGAGGTAAAGGGTGACCTCTTCATTGACCTACAGTCGCCCACACCACCTTGCCGTCCGGCACCGGAATGCAGCCCCAGGCCCGGGTCAGCGCGCTCACGACGAGCAGTCCGCGCCCATCCTCAGAGAGGATCTCGTCGGCGGGGTGGCCGCCCAGGTGAGGCATTCCGGCGCCGCGGTCGCGCACCGAAATATGCAGACAACGGTGATCCCGGGTGGCCTTCACATCCATTTTGGTCCCGGCGTGCCGCAGCACATTGCTGACCAGTTCGGTGACGACCAGCTCGGCGACGTCGCGGACGTTTTCGAAGCCCCACCGGCCGCAGGCCCGAGCCACCAGGTGCCGCGCGGCCGCGGTGGCGTCGAGCAGCGGCGGGAGGGAGACGGTGGCCTGGCGATCGGCGGGCCCCCGCCCGTCGTGGGGCATCGCCAGGGCCGCGTCGATCGTCGGGAACGCGCGCATGGAGTGGGTCACGGCCATCCGGTCGAGCGCCGCGGCGAGCGGGGCCGGCACGGCGGCCAGGACCATGGCGATGCCCGGCCAGGCGGCGGCGTGCCGCGCCAGCGCCGGGAGCACGGTCAGGGCCACGTCGTCGTGGAGGCGCAGGCCGGCGACCTCGAGCACGATCACCGACGGCTCGGCGGCGAGGCAGGCCAGCACGGCCGAGCGCAGGACCGGGGAGGTGTCCACCCCCAGGACGCCGCTGAGGCACACGACCGCGGCATCACCCCGGCGTTCGACGTGGGCCCGCAGGCCTTCCGCCCTCATGGGGTGATGACCTACCCCGTGCTCGCGATATAAACACCGCGATCCCGGCACCGGGAAAAACCGGTGCCGGGATCGCGAATCACTTCAGGCCGTCTACACCGTCGCGGGGATCCGCGTGTCGCTCCACATCTGCGTGCACATCTGCAGGACGTGCGCGTCGGTCAGCGGGGCGAAATCGTGGTAGTACAGCCCGAGCGCGTGGAACTCCCGTGGACTGTGGATGTCGATGACCATGTCGACGTCGGCGGCCAGCAGGTCGACCGACTCGGCCGCGCAGACGGGCGCGGCGAAGATCAGGTGCTCGGGCCGTCCGGCCTGGAGCGCGCGGACCGCGGCCCGGGCCGTCACCCCGGTCGCGAGCCCGTCGTCGACGACCACGACCACGCGGCCGGCCACGTCCGGCGCCGGGCGCGATCCGCGGTAGCGCTCCTGGCGGCGCCGCAGCTCGACCCGCTCGCGCTGTACGGCGGGCGCGAGATCGTGGACGTTGAGACCGACGGCAGCGACGGCGCTCAGGTCGAAGACGGCCGGCCCGTTCTCCGCGATCGCGCCCACGCCCTGGTCCGACTGCCACGGCAGCCCGATCTTGCGTGAGATGACGAGGTCGAACTCCGCCCCGATCGTGTCGGCCACGGCCATCGCCACCGGTACGCCACCCTTCGGCAGGGCGAGTACCAGCGGCTGCTTGGTGGTCTTGGCGGTTGAATGCTGGCGTAGGTATTCGGCGATCTCCCGGCCGAGCATGCGTCCGGCGGCCGTACGGTCCGCAAATCGCTCTTCCTCAGGCGGCCACATAGTCGGCTCCTCGCTGGGTATCGCACACGATCCGCATCAAGCGGACACCCCCTTCGGTCGGCGCACCTTCCCTGTCGCCGCTATGCCGCGGCGCCGCGCCCGAGCGAAAACGCTACCCGTCTTTGACCTGGTAAAACTCAGATCACCCGAGGCTGCAACGCGTTTGCACCTCAGGCCGACAGGCAGCTGATGGTGGCGAGGAGGCTGTTGAGCGAGCGGCCCTTCGTGAGCCTGGTGTCGGCGAGGGAGAGCCCGTGCACCGATGTCGCGTGGGGGGAGCTGGCGCTGTAGAAGACCACCGGCAGGTCGGCCGTCGCGGAGTTGCGGCGCAGGAGGTCCAGCAGCTCGTCGCCGTCCACCCGGGGCAGGTGCAGGTCGAGCACCGCCACGTCGAAGCGTGGCTCCCCGGCGGCCACCGAGAGCGCCTCCTGCGGGCTCGCCGCGGAGATGACGTGGTGGCCGCCGATCTGCAGCCGGATGGCGGTGGTCTCGCGGATTTCCGCGTCGTCGTCGATGAGCAGGACTCGCGCCATTGCCGGATGGTTCCCTTCGCCGACGGTTTACAACCCACCCATCGGCCGGGGACTGTCGAAACTAAGCGCGCGGGCGCCGGCGCCGCATGATGATCACTGCGGCCACGACCGCGATGATGACGACCACCAGGCAGCAGCAGCCACCGAAGAGGCCGCCGCGGCCGTAGCTGCGGCGGCTCCTCTCGATCTCCAGCCCGGTGTCCAGGGCGTTGAGGAAGGCCGGGCTGAGATGGCTGTAGACGATTGCGATCAAAGCGGTCATGACTCGACGGTAGCCGCCGCTGTCACGCCCGCAGCCAGGCCGTCGTGTCGGGCGGCAGGCTGCCGTCGGCGGCCAGGTCGCCGCTGGCCAGCAGCACCTCACCCGGCGGGAGCGGGGCCGGGGCGGGCCCGAAGTTGGTGATCACCCGGACCGTGCCGTTGACGAAGTCGACGCCCTCGTTCCACGTCAGGGTGCCGCGGCCGAGACCGTAGGCCCGGCGCAGGCGCAGCGCCTCCGTGTACATCGAGAGGGTCGACCCGGGCACCCCGCGCTCGCGGTCGGCGGCGAACCGGTCCCAGTCGTCGGGCTGCGGCAGCCACGTCTTGCCGCTCGGGCCGAAGCCGTAGGCGGGGGCGTCGGCCTGCCACGGGATCGGCACCCGGCAGCCGTCGCGGCCGCGGACCTGGTGCTGCGAGCGGAACCAGGTCGGGTCCTGGCGCGCCTCGTCAGGCAGTGTGGTGTGCTCGGGCAGGCCGAGCTCCTCGCCCTGGTACACGTACGCCGAGCCCGGCAGTGCGAGCATCAGCAGCGTGGCCGCCCGGGCCCGGCGCAGGCCGAGCGCCTCGTCCGGCTGCGGGTCGTCGGCGCCGATCCCGCCCTGGGTGGAGTAGCCGGGTTCGTAGCCGAGGCGGCTTGCGTGGCGTACGACATCGTGGTTCGACAGCACCCAGGTGCAGATCGCACCGACTGGTGCGACGCCCGCGAGGCTGGACTCGATGGCCTCGCGCTGGTCGGCCGCCGTCCACGGCGCCATCAGGTAGTTGAAGTTGAACGCCTGATGCATCTCGTCCGGGCGCACGTACCGCGCGAGCCGCTCGGCCGGCGCGACCCACGCCTCGCCGACCATGATCCGGTCGCCGGGGTAGCTGTCGAGGATGTGGCGCCACTGGCGGTACACCTCGTGCACGCCGTCCTGATCCCACATGGGTGGCGTGCGGTGCTCGGCGCCGGGTGCGGTGATCGGGACCTGGGCCTCGGTCCAGTCCGGCAGGCCGCTCTCCTTGATCAGGCCGTGGGCGACGTCGACCCGGAAGCCGTCGACGCCGCGGTCGAGCCAGAACCGCAGGACATCCTCGAACATGGCCCGGACCTCGGGCAGGTCCCAGTTGAGGTCCGGCTGGCTCGTGTCGAACAGGTGTAGGTACCACTCACCGTCCGGCACCCGGGTCCAGGCCGGGCCGCCGAAGACGCTCTGCCATCCGTTCGGCGGCTGCTCACCGTCGATGCCAAGGCCTTTGCGGAAGTGGTACCGGTCCCGCGCCGCACTGCCCGGACCGCCCGCGAGCGCGGCCTGGAACCAGGCGTGGTCGCTCGACGTGTGGTTGGGCACCAGATCGACGATCACCCGCAGTCCGCGCTCCTTGGCCGCGGCGGCGAGCGCGTCGAAGTCGGCGAGCGAGCCGAAGCGGGGGTCGACGTCGCGGTAGTCCGCCACGTCGTAGCCCGCGTCATGCTGCGGCGAAGGGTAGAACGGGGACATCCAGAGTGCGTCGACGCCCAGCTCGACCAGGTGGTCGAGGCGCGACGTGATGCCGCGCAGGTCGCCCATTCCATCACCGTCCGCGTCGGCGAACGAGCGCGGGTAGACCTGATAGATCACGGCATCACGCCACCAGAGCAGCGAACTCACCCCTTGACTCCACCGGCCAGCAGGCCGCGTACGAAATAGCGTTGCAGCGACAGGAACACGACCAGCGGGATGATCATCGACACGAACGCGCCGGAGGTCAGCCGCTGCCAGTCGTTGCCCCGGGTGCCCGCGAGCTCGGCGAGCCGCGCCGTCAGCGGACGGTTGCCCTGCCCCGAAGTGAACACCAGCGCCACCAGCAGATCATTCCAGATCCACAGGAACTGGAAGATGGTAAGTGAGGCCAGTGCGGGGGTGACAAGCGGCAGGACGATCCGCCGGAACGTCATGGCCGGGCCCGCGCCGTCCACCCGGGCGGCCTCGAACAGGTCCTTGGGCAGCTCGGACATGAAGTTGTGCAGGAGGAACACGCCGAGCGGGAGGCCGAAGCAGGTGTGGGCGAACCACACCGCGAAGAAGCCGCCGCCCCATCCGGTGTAGTCCTTGACGAGCTGGAGCATCGGGATGAGGGCCATCTGCAGGGGAACGATCTGCAGCGCGAACACACCGATGAAGATCCAGTCGCGGCCCCGGAAGTTCAGCCACGACAGCGCATAGGCCGCCATCGCCGCCAGCGTCACCGAGAACAGCACCGCCGGGACGGTGATGACCAGCGAGTTGACGAAGTAGCTGGCCAGGCGGCCGGAGCTGGCCGAGGTGCCGAAGACGACCTCGTTGTAGTTGTCCAGGGTCAGGCTCGGGTGCTTGAAGAACGTCCACCAGCCGGTGGACTTGATGTCGCCCTCGGGCCGTACCGACGAGACGAGCAGGCCGAAGGTCGGGATCGTCCAGACCAGGGCGATGATGATCGAGACGACGCTGGCGGCCCGGGACGTGAGCTTGCGGCGCACCCGGCCGGCCATCGTCTCGCCGCCGGTGTCGGGTCGGTAGAGCGGGCTCGCCTCGGGCGCGTCGGCCGCGTCCGTGCTGACGGCGGCGGCGTCCTTGCTGCTGGCGTCGGTGCTCATCGCGTCTCCGTTCGTTGCCGCAGTTGCCGGGCCTGGTAGACGACGATCGGCAGGACCAGCACGAAGAGCAGGACGGCCAGCGCCGAGCCCTTGCCGGCGTCGTAGGAGCGGAAGGCCTGGTTGTACATCTCCACGGCGAGCACGCTGCTGCGGAACTGGCCACCGGTCATGGTCCGGACGATGTCGAAGACCTTCAGGGTGGCGATCGTGATGGTCACCGTGACGACGATGACGGCCGGGCGGATGCTCGGCATCGTCACCCGCCAGAACATCTGCCACGGGTTGGCACCGTCGAGGCGCGCGGCCTCGACGATCTCGGACGGGATGGCCTTGATCGCGGCGGAGAGGATGACCATCGCGAAGCCGGCCTGAATCCAGATCAGGATCGCGATCATGTAGAAGGTGTTGCCCGGGGCGGTGCTCAGGAACTGCTTGGGCTCGCCGCCGAACCACACCAGGATCTGGTTGAGCAGACCGATCTGCTCCACGCCCGGGTCGCGGTAGGCGTAGATGAACTTCCAGATGATCGATGCGCCGACGAGGGAGATGGCCATCGGCATGAAGATCAGGGACTTGGCGATGCCCTCGCCGCGGGCCTTGTCGACGAGCACCGCGTAGAGCAGGCCGAAGCCGGTCGCGAGGCTCGGCACGAAGACGACCCACAGCAGCGTGTTGCGCAGCATGATGAGGGTGTCGTCGTTGGTGAAGATCCAGCTGTAGTTCTCGAAGCCGATGAACGAGTCGCTGCTGGCGTCGAGGAACGACTGGTACACCGTGCGGAACAGCGGGTACACCAGGCCGACGCCGAGCAGGATCAGCGCCGGGCCGAGAAAGCCGGCCATCTGCAGCCGTTCCTTGCCCCGGCCCCAGCGGGGCAGGATGTCGAGCACGAACAGCAGCGCGCCGACGATGACAACGAAGCCGGCCATGAACGTGAGCGCCGGCCAGATTTTGGCGACGTCCTCGGAGAAGTCGTAATCCATGGGGGGTGTCCTCCGACCAGCCGGGTCCGGCGCCGTGGTGCTTGACGCCGGACCCGGACCTCAGTTCAGGTTATTTCGGCCAGGTGCTTTCGATGTAGTCCAGCGTCGCCTTGGTGTCCTTGGTGCCGTTGATCCAGTCGGTCATACCGGTCCAGAAGGACTTCGAGCCGACCTGCGCGGGCATCAGGTCCGAGCCGTCGAACCGGGCCACGGTGGCCGGGTCCTGCAGGATCTGCACCGAGAGCTTGTCGATCGTGCCGGTCACGGCACTCACGTCGAGGCTCTTGTTGGCCGAGATCCAGTCGCCGAGCTTCGCCTTGCTGTTGGCCCACTCGCCGGAGGCGAGGTAGGTCTGCACCTTGACGACCTCTTCGCGGTCCGAGAACGCCGAGACGAACTCGCCACCGACAAGCACCGGCTTGCCCTTGGCCGGGTCGACCGGCGGGAAGTAGAAGGCGTAGACGTCACCGTCCGGGCCGACGTTCGTGCCCTTCGGCCACTGGTTGGAGTAGAAGTTCGCCTGGCGGTGCAGGCCGCACTTCTTGTCCTTGACCGGCAGGCCGGCCTCCTGGAAGGAGGTGGTCACGATGGTCTTCGGGTTGCCCACGTACTTCGGGTTCTTGAGGATCGACGCGGCGCGCTCGGCGGCCGAGAAGATCTTCGGGTCGTTGAACGGGATCGTGTGGTTGACCCACTGGTCGTACACGTCCGGGCCCTGGTCGCGCAGGACGATGTCCTCGATCCAGTCCGTGGCCGGCCAGCCGGTCGCGTCACCGGACTCGATGCCGGCGCACCACGCCTGGATGCCGCTGCCCGCGATCGTGTCGGACAGCTTGATCATCTCGTCCCACGTGGTGGGGACCTTGTAGCCCTTCTCCTTGAAGAGGCTGGGCGAGTACCACACCAGCGACTTCACGTTGGCGCCCATCGGCACGCCGTAGACCTTGCCGTCGACTGTCGCGTACTTGGCCCAGTCCTTCGACCAGTTCTTGTCGAGGTTCGCCTGCACCGCCGCGGGCAGCTGCTTGAGCTGGCCGGACTTGGCGAACGTCGAGAGCAGACCCGGCTGCGGGAAGACCGCGATGTCCGGCGGCTGGCCGCCGTCGGCGCGCACCTTGATCTGGGTCTCGAACTCGCCCGAGCCCTCGTAATCGATCTTGATATTGGTGCAGTCCTCGAACTGCTTCCACGACTGCTCGAGCTTGTCGGCCTCGACGTCGCGAATCGTGGCGTAGATCGAGACGTGCTTCGTCTTGTCGACCTTGTACTGCGCGTACGGCGCGCACTCGGGCTTGTCGGCGTTGCTGGAGCCGGTGTCGCCAGATCCGCCACAGGCGGACGCGGCGAGGGCCATCGTGGCCGCACCGGCGAGCATGAACGCCCGACGCCGCCTCGAGAGGACGGCCATAAGTAGCCTCCTTTGGCTATTTCCGGTCCGCGGCGGAGCGTGCCCGCGTACCCGGTGTGCTGGGGTGTGTGCCTTGCGTTCCTCGGATGTAAGCGTTTGCAAGGTCGGTTTGTCGAGCCCCAAAACCGCTTATGTCGATAACGAGTTAGCAACGTGCCCGACATATTGCCGTGAGCCCGTCACGTTGCCTAGCCTTCCGCGTGTGGCTGACGTTCCACCGCCCGTCAGCATGGAGGACGTGGCCCGGCTCGCGGGAGTGTCGACCGCGACCGTGTCGCGAACGCTCCGCGGGCTGCCCAACGTCTCCGACGAGACGCGCGACCGCGTGCTGCACGCCGCGGCGTCACTGTCGTATGTCGTCTCGCCGATCGCCTCCCGTCTGGCCAGCGGCCGCACGCACACGGTCGGCGTGATCGTCCCCTACGCCTCCCGCTGGTTCTTCGGCCAGATCGTCGCCGGCGCCGAGTCCGTCCTGCGGGCGCACTCGCTCGACCTGCTGCTGTACAACATCGGCGACATCCCGTCCCGGCAACGCTTCTTCGACGCCCTCCCCCTGCGCCGCCGCGTGGACGCCGTCCTCACCGTCGCCATGCAGTTCACCGACGCCGAGACCACCGCCCTGCTCTCCCTCGGCGTGCCCATCGTGGCCGTCGGCCACGACGTCCCCGGCGCCGGCTGCGTCCGCATCGACGACGTGGCCGCCGCCGGCTCCGCGGTCCAGCACCTCCTGGCCCTGGGCCACCGCCGGATCGGCATGATCTCGACGTACAACGACCAGAGCATGTTCCTGCCGGTCGCCCACGCCCGCCACCGCGCCTACGTCGAGATCCTGTCGTCCGCCGGCGTCGCCGTCGACGACGACCTGATCATGTCGGTCCCCCACGGCATGGACGGCGGCGAGCAGGCCATGCGCCGCCTCCTCACCCTCCCGGACCCACCCACCGCAGTGTTCGCCGAGTCCGACGAACTGGCGTTCGGCGCCCTGAGCGCCCTGCGGCGCACCGGGCGTCATGTATCGGTAATCGGCTTCGACGACCACGAGCTGAGCGCCCTGCTCGACTTGACCACCGTCCGCCAGCGAGTCTTCGAACAGGGCGTCCTGGCCGCCGGCATGCTCCGGCGCGCCATGAGCTCGGGCGCGTGGACCCCGGAAGAGCTGCTTATGCCCACCACGCTCGTCCTGCGCGCTTCCACCTGGCCCGCCGCGGTTAGGACGCCCGGCCCCGGGTAGCTCGCCGGCTCTTGGAAGTTCACCGACACGGGGGTGCCCGCATGACAGCCGAGATGCCGAACCCACCCACCACCTGGGACCAGCCCGACGAGGAGCTCGACGACGCCGAACTCCTCACCGAGGACCCCGCGCCGACCGCGGAGACGGACTTCTTCTGGGAGGACGACGAGGAGTAGTCGCGGAGGTCACGCCTGGACGGGGGTATCTCGTTTTTGCACGCCCGGGGGTGCGTGCTAGGGTTACCTCCGTTCAGCCGGGCGCCGCTAGCTCAACTGGCAGAGCAGCAGACTCTTAATCTGCGGGTTGTAGGTTCAAGTCCTACGCGGCGTACAACGCGAGATAGGCCATGACCTGGGCAAGAGCCCGGCGGTCATGGCCTGTTTCATGTCCAAGATAGACATTTGTGTGATCGGCGTGTGATCTGCAGAGTGCGTCCCGTGCCAGCATTAATCGCGATTGGACAACACCAACAAACGGTGGAGTTCGCCAAATCGCCGCCGACACAGGTTCGAAGCCTGCCGCGGGCTCTTTGCACATCTCACCCGGATGTCTTTCGCCGCCCAACGATCGAGAACATCTAGCGTGAGCCTGGGCGCCTTCTGGATCAGCAATGGGTCCGAGATTCATGAGCCGATAAAGATCCGTTGCATCGAGCGTTGCCCTGCTCAGGCAGGCTTGAGCGGTGAAGCACTCGAACCGTCGGGGTCCAGTCCTACCACCGCGGTCGGCGTTCGCCGGGTTCCGGTTCCCACCCAACGTGATTGTGGTCGCGGTTCGGCTGTACCTGCGGTACGACCTCTCTTACCGCGATGTCGAGGAGTTGCTGCTTGAGCGGGGTGTCGAGGTCGATCACGTCACCATCTTCCGCTGGGTGCAACGCTTCACGCCGCTGCTGGCTGACGCGGCCCGGTGGTGCCGGCACGCACCCGGTGACAGGTGGTTCACGGACGAGACCTATGTGAAGGTCAACGGCGTCTGGCGGTACGTGTACCGGGCTGTCGACCAGCGCGGCCAGGTCATCGACGTACTCGTCTCCGCCCGCCGCGACGCCGAGGCGGCACGCCGGTTCTTCCGCAAGGCGATGGTCACGTTGAAGGTGCGGCCCGTCGAGGTGATCACCGACGCGGCGCCGACGTACCCGGCGGTGCTCGATGAGCTGGGCCCATCGGCGTGGCACCACGTCGAACGGCACGCCAACAACCGGGTGGAAGCCGACCATAGCCAGCTTAAGCACCGGCTCAGACCGATGCGGGGACTACAGACCGACCGCACCGCGCGGACGATCATCGCCGGGCACGCGTTCATGCAGAACCTGCGCCGCGGGCACTACGAACTCGGCGTCAACGCCCCACGCGGGCTGCGCGTCGCCGCGGCGTTCACCGAACTCGCCACCGCCATCTGAAGACCGGCGGCACTCGCTTCAACGCACCGTCCGATCCCGAGATGCAACGGCGCCCCCATGACCGATGGCGGTCGGCTCCCCAGGCCCCATCGGGCCGAGATCCGCAACCGTTGGCCACATGACGGGCGGCCTGCATCGGACGCGGCCGAATCCGGATCGGAGGCCCGGGCATGCGTAGCGGGATCCGCGGGCAGGCTCGCGGGTAGACTGGCTGGCATGAGCGCTGAGGTGATGGGCCGGCACATGCCGGCAGTCGCGACGCTCGACGACCTGACCGCGGCCATGGCCGAAGACCCGCACGGCCACCGGTACGAGATCAGCCCCGAGGGAGTGCTGTCGGTCATGCCACCGCCCGGGTATACGCATGCGATCATCGCTACCCGGATCATGCTGTGGCTCGGCGCGGCCATCGCGGCAGACCGGATCGCTCAGGCGATCGGCCTGCGCATTCCGGGTCGCGATGGCCGCGAGGGGGGCCGGATCCCCGATCTGGTCGTCTGGTCACGGGCCCAGCAGGAGGCGGTCTGGCTGTCGGCGGCCGATGTCCTGCTCGTTATCGAGATCGTCTCGCCCGGGTCGAAAGGAGCGGACACGGTCGACAAGGTCGGCGAGTACGCCAGCGCGGGCATCCCGCAGTACTGGACCGTCTCCCAGGACGGGCCGCAGACGGTCACGATGTATCGGCTGGTCGGCGACCGCTACGAGACGGCCGCATCCATGCCGCTCACCTGGGTGCTCAGCACCGCCGTCGGCGAACACCTCGACCTCGCCTGACCCCGCACGAGGCCAGCAGTATCGTAAACGAACGTCAGGCTGTTTATCGTGCTCACAGCGCTGCCCTCGGTCGGCCGATCGCACCTTCGCTCCTCAGCCTCGCCCTGCCAACCTACGCCGGCGACGCACTGATTGCGCCATTGGGCGCGGTGACGCAGCAACTGTCCGGGCCGCCGTGGCCCCTATGCAGTAGTCAGCGACCCCACCGACCCGATAAGCGTGATCCGCATGCGATCGATGGTTTCGGAACGCGCCGACACGGAATGCGACACACCAGCACGCGCGGCGGCACGAAACGTGCGAAATACGCACAAGATGACAGTATCCGACATCGATCGCACCTGCGCGGCGCAGCCCAAACCATGCTCTCAATATGCGGGTCGTAGGTTCAAGTCCTACGCGGCGTACCATCAAGTAAGGCCCCGACCTGCGAATTCCGCCAGTCGGGGCCTTCTTTTTGTGGTTAGCCCGCGCGTGTGCTGTCGCGTACCGTCCCGTTGCCGACATGTGGCGGTATCACCTCGGACGAACGTCAACTCGTCGATCGGTATCGACGGTCAGTCCTAAATACTTTCCGAGGAATCATTGCCGACTGTGATTGGCGCTGCGGCGTGCGAGCTCTGCTCAGTAGTGATCGCCGCGTTTTCGACATCCGTTCAGTGCAGGAACCATCGAGATCGGCGGATGCCATGTACCGCGACCGCAGCGACCCGTCGGCGTCCAGGAGCCTGCCGATGAATGCAAGCCGACTTCTGCGAGCGCGCGATAAGTTTCCGCTTTGCGGGGTGGTACTAGAGCGGGACGACACCGGCACGCGGCGGCAGTCGTTGCTGACACAGGCGCGGGGCCTGCTGCAGGACGCCGTGCTGCCGGGCCACGACGGTGACGAGGTGGGCGCGCTCGCCTGATTCCACGCCGATCACACCCACCAATGCGACGCGTCCGGTCACCCGGACCCCGGGCTGCGACGCTCGCTGCAGGCCGCGATCGACCGGCTGGCATCGGGTGCCGGCTCGTCCCAACGCATTGAGCGCCTCCTGCTGCTCACCGAGGTGCCGGTACCGGCCGCCGGAGAGATCACCGAAAAGGGCTACGTCAACCAGCGCGCCGTCCGAGAGCGGCGCTCCGACCTGGTCACCGCCCTGCAAGCCGAGCCGCCTCAGGAGAGCATGTCGTGCTCCGGGGACGCCGCTCGGCCGAGCGGCGCTGGGTCAGCGCACTGACCGAAGCCGGGGTTCGGATATCCGCACCCCGGCGTCAGGTCACAGGGCGCCGCCGACGAGCGGAGCGATGCCACGCACGGCGAGGCCCAGGCCGACGATCAGCACCAGGGCGGCGGTGAGCACGGGCATAGCCGCGGTGACCAGTCGGGACCACCGGGAGAACCGGCGGCCCAGGGCCGGCGCGAGCCGGTCGCGCAGCTTGAGCAGGAGCAGGCCGGCGGCGGTGAGGACGGCCGCCATGCCGAGGCCGTACGCGACGACGAGCAGGATGCCAAACCAGGTCCGGCCGAGCGCGATCGCGCCGAGCAACACCACGAGCGCGGACGGACTCGGCACCAGGCCGCCGGCGATCCCCATCCCGAGGAGGCCCTTCCGGCTCAACGGCCGGTCGTGGTGGTGATGGTGGTGGTGGCTATGGCCGCCGTGATGGTCATGGCCGTCATGATGGTCGTGGCCGTCGTGGGTGTGGGCTTGGTGGGTGTGGGCGTGCGCGGCCTTGTGCCCGGCCCGGGCGGCCACCGCCGAATACAGCAGGCCGGCGCCGATGCCGGCGATGAGCAGGCCGCTGCCGACGCCGAGCCAGCCGAGAATGGCCTCCCCGGCGAGGCCGGCCACCAGCGTGAGGACGGCGCCCAGGACGAGCACACCGGCGGTGTGGGTGGCGGTGACGGTCGCGCCGACGGTCACGGCGTCGCGCACGGTACCGCGCTTACCGGCGATGTAGGCCGCCATCACGGTCTTGCCGTGGCCGGGCAGCAGCGCGTGGCCGGCCCCGAGCAGCAGCGCGAGCACAACGGCGAGCAGCCCGACCGGCAAGGTCAGCGCGCGGCGGCCGGCCAGGTCGTTGAACAGCGCCGTGAACCGGCCGAGCAGGGTACCGACGAAGCCGCCGGGGAGTCCGGCGGCGACGGTGTCGGCCGCGCCGCTGCCCGGTGTCGTCCGGAGGCTGATCGACCGCTCGTCCAGCGGCGACGCGAGCAGGTCCGCCGGGTAGGTCCGAAGCTCGTCGCTGACGCTCTGTTGCCGGGCCGGCGACTCGATACGCACGCCGGCGCCGGTCGCGGTGATCTCGTGCCAGCCGACCCGGTCGGCGCGGTAGCCGTCGTGGAGTTCGACAGTGGCCGGGCCGGCGAGGTCGGCGCGGGCCGACAGGTCGCATTCGAGGCGGGACGTGGCCAGGCCCGCGGCGCCCGGCCGGTAGCGCAGGTCGCTCCGGTCGACCGTCCAGCGCACGGCGTCGCCCCCGACCCGCAGCTGCGCGGCGGCGGCCAGGTCGCGGCAGCCCTGTACGGCGGCGTCGGCCCGCTCCGGATCGCTGAGCGTGCCGTCGCCGTCGCGATCCAGCGCCGGCTGGGCCTGCAGGGTCGGGATCTCGGCCTGGTCGACGACGGCGTGGTCCTCGATCCGGTCTGGCCGCAGCCGCAGGCCGTGGAAGTGGTTGACGGAGAAGTTGCCGAGCGGGTGCGCGGCGGCCGGTGCGGCGACGGCCAGGGAGCCGCCGGTCAGGGCCGTCGCGATGAGGACGACGGCGAGGGTGCGTTTCATGGGCGACCGCCGATCGAGGTGAGGAGCTGCTGGGCGGCGGGAGCCTGCAGCGCGTCGAAGTGTGGGTTGACGGCGAGCGCGTCGGCGAGGTCGCGGCGGGCGTCGGCGTCGTTGCCGAGCGCGTGCTCGATCGCGCCGCGGTGGTAGAGGAACGTCGCGTTGCGCCAGCCGAGCGCGGTCGCCTTGGTGGCGTAGGTCAGCGCCTCGGTGTCCTGACCGTTGCGGTGCAGCGCCCAGGCGAGGGCGTCGGCGACGAGTGCCGGCTGCCGGTCGGCCCACTCGGCGCGGGCCGCGGTGAGCGCGCCGGCCGGGTCGCCGTGGTCGGCCAGGAAGACCGCGTCGCCGAGCCGGTCACCGACCCCGCCGGCGGCAAAGAGCTTCTGCTGCACGGCGTGCAGCGCGTACTGCTGCCGGGCCGCGTCCAGCCGGCCGGCGACGGTGAGCGCGTCACCGTACTCGGCGACGAGATTCGGCAGCGGCAGGGCCTGGGTTGCCAGCTCGTACTCGTGCAGGGCGTCGGCGGTCCGGCCGAGCGCCAGGTATGCCTTGCCCCGCCCGGCGTGCAGCGGGTGATAGCCGGGATCGGCGGTGAGACCGGCGTCGTACTGGACGAGTGCACCCTGCGCATCGCCGGTGTTGAAGGCCAGCTCGCCCAGGTAGTAGCGGCAGAACGCCCGGTCTGCGGGCGCGGCCGCCTCGGCCAGAGCCCGCTCCAGTGCAGCCCGGGCCGGCTCGGTCTGGCCGTGCTGCTCGAAGTCGTACGAGGCGCGGGTGAACGAGGAGACGCCGGGCTCGACGTCGAGCATCCGCTGAACGGCGGTCCGGGCGCCGGGCGCATCGCCGAGCTGGGTCAGCGCGTCCGCGATGACGCCGTGCACGCTCCCGGCGGCCGGGTTGATCCGCTCGGCCCGGCGGCCCCAGTCCAGCGCGGCGTGGAAGTCGTGGCGGGCGTTGGCCAGCGAGCCCATCCCGGCCATGGCCGCCCAGTTGGTGGCCGGGGCGAGGTCGAGCGAGCGGTGCAGCGCTTCCTCGGCCTTGCCGTAGTACGTGGGATCGCCGGTGACCCGGGCCCGCTCGACGTAGGCGGAGCCCAGCTGCGCCCAGGTGTTCCAGTCGCCGGGCAGGCGCCGCAGCCGGGCCTGGGCCGCGGCGATGCCGGCGTCGAGCGGGTCGGCCGGCGCGGCACCCGCGCCCGGCACGGTGGTGCCGCCGCCATTGCCGTGCAGTGCGATCGGGGCGAGACCGCCGAGCAGCAGCACACCGGCGGCGGCGAACAGCACGGCGGGCAGGCGGGTCCGCAGCCGCACGCGGTCACGCACCGATCAGCGCCGCGTAGACGACGAGGTTGCCCTCGTAGTGCCCGGTCGCCGAGTTGAACGTGCCGGTACAGGTGATCAGCCGGACCTCGGCCTGCCGGCTCTTGGCGTAGACCTGCTTCGCGGGGAAGGCGTCCTTCCGGTACGTGATCGTCTTGTACACGCGGAAGGTCCGCTCGGCCCCGTCGGTGCCGCCGATCGTGAACTCGTCGCCGACCTTCAGCTCGTGCAGCCGGAAGAAGACGCCGGGTCCGGCCTTGGAGTCCACGTGGCCGGCGAAGACCGCGGGCGGCCCGTCGGCGTCGCCCGGGAGCGGTCCGGCGGCGTACCAGCCGACCACGTCGTAGCGGTTCGGGGCCTCGAGCGTGCCGTCGCGGTTGAGCCCGAGGTGCACGAACGAGGACCGGACGCCGATCTCCGGGATGCTGATCTCGCCCGGCTGCACGTGTCCGTTGCGCAGCTGGGCGGTGGGATTGATGCCGCCCGGGCCGGGCGGTGCGGAGACCGGGGCCGCGGCGGCGGCGGAGCCGTCCGGTGGTGCCATGGCGTTGCCGACCGCGCTCGGGTCGACCGGCAGGCCGGCCCGCGGCGCGGGGCCGTGCACCAACGTTGCGATGATCAGCCCGGCCAGGAGGCCGGCGCAGAGCCCGGCCAGGGTCTTGCGGTGCGGCCAGAGCGCCGTCTGCAGGCGCCGGGCGAGAAGGGCGGGGGACGCCATGCTCGTCACCTCTCGGAGGTCGGGGAGGTGCGGCGCGGCCCCTGGGGGACCGCGCCGCACCCGGTTGGTCAGCGAAGCGCGGAGCGTCGCCGCACGCGCACCAGCAGACCGCCCGCGAGCAGCACGAGCGCCCCGACACCGGCGGTGATCGGCAGCCAGCCCCAGCCGGCCACCAGCGCGCCACCGGCACCGGTGTTGACGCCGCCGACCGGCATGCCGCCACCCCGGCCGCCCGCGTCCACGGCCCGGTTCACGGCCGTGGTGTTGGGCAGCGCGACGTACGGGAACGACGCCCCGAACGCCGTGTTGTTGGCGTTGACTCCGTCGCCGGCCGCGAGCGCCGGAACCAGGTGGCCGGTCTGCGCCGCCCCTTCCAGCGCCTGCAGTTCGATGTCGACGACGTCGTCGGTGAGCCGCCGGCCGTTCGGGAAGCCCTGCAAGTCGCCGGCGAGCACGCCGAGCCGGTTCGGGCTCGCCGTGACCGGGACCGACATGTTGAGCCGCAGCTCCTCCGACGGCACGAAGCTGGCCGGGACGACGTCCTGGTTCAGCACGTGCGCGTTCAGGTCGGCCTGGATCGGCGCCGGCTGGGCGTCGAGCGTCGGCGCGTTCGTCGCGATCCCGGTCAGGAAGATCTCGACCAGGTCCCGGCGCGGTGCGGCCGGCGGGGCCAGACCGTAGATCGCCTGGATCAGGTGCGGGATCTCCGGATCGTTGACCCGGTTCACCAGCGCGGCGTTGAGATGGTCGGCGGCCGGGACGCTGCCGTTGAAGGCGTCCTTCAGGCCGGCCGGGGCCACCGCCTCGTTGACGAGCGGGTTGCCGAGGCGGGAGACCTGCACGAAGGCCCCGCCCGGCGTCGCGGTGCCGGCCGCGAGCGTCAGCGTCTGCTTCGACGTGGCGCTCCAGATGCCGATGACCGGGTTGCGGGTCGCGTTGCCGCCCAGCGCGAGCTCCGACTTCGGGATCTTCAGCGCGACCGTCTGCACGTTGTATCCGGCCAGCGTGTCCTGCCCGACGGACTTCAGGTCACCGCCGTAGAGCAGGTCGAAGACCCGCAGGTCGGCGAAGAACGGGTCGTCGGCCTGACCGGCGAAGGACTGCCGCCCGGCGCCCGCACTCGTGATCGCTTCCTGGCGCAGCGTCGCGTAGTTGGGCATCGATGCCTTGCCCGCGTACGACGGCGCCACTGGCGCGCCGGTGGCGAGCGTGGTGGTGCCACCGGCGATCCTGGTCAGGTTGTAGGTCTGCTTGACCAGCAGCGTAGGGTCGGTCAGGTGGTTGACCGGCCCGTTGTTGGCCAGGAACGTCGTGCCGCCCCGGCTGTCGGTGGTGTTGAACTGGTACCGGTAGGTGATGTCGGCGACCGCGTCGCCGTCGTTGTCGATGTTGATGTCGTAGCGGGCGTTGTCGTCGAACCCGTAGAAGTTCGGACCCCCGACCGGCTCCTCGAACGGCAGCCAGTTCGCGACGATCGTCACCGACGTCGGGTCGTCCGGGCTCGTGAACGCGTAGACGTCGGTGTTGTCGACCTTCGGGTCCGACGAGATGAGCGGCGCTTCCCGGTGGCTGGAAGCCTGTGCCCCGATCGGGGCGAACCCGCTGCTCGATACCGCCAAAGTGCCCAGTGCCGCTGACGCGGCGAGACATGCCCGCCCGGCGCGTGACCACCGGTCGGCGAGCGTGCTCCTTGCCATGAACCCTCTCTCTCGGGGCCATTGCGACCCCTGCCTGGTCAATCGGTGCCGGTTCTGGACAGAGCCGGCCCCGGGGCCGGCAAGCGCTGAGCGCCCAACAACGCATGCCACTGCGGCATCCGGCTGTATGCCGGATACCGTCCCGTAATGCGCATAACGGACAGCGACTGGGAATGACACGGCAAGTGCCGGGGCAGCCCGGATGTGTGACCGGGTGGCGCCCGCCCCGGCACCGCATGTGCGATTCGGCCCGGGTCGGTGGCCGGATTGGCGGGCGGGGCACCACGATCGGGTGATAGGCCGGGGGCTCCGCCCGCAACCTCACCACGAGCCACACCTACGATGCCGCCGGCCGTCCCGCGACAACGACCAGGCCAGGCCGATCCACGGTCACCCAGACCCGGGACGCAGCCGAGCTGCTCACCGCCGTCGACTACAGCGATCCCGCGCAACGGGCATGGGTCGTATTGATCATGCCGTCGGGGCGCCGCCTCGGCGCGGGATCGTGCGCACGAGAGCGGTGAACGCGCGGTCGGGACTGATGTGGGTGCGGTACAGCGGGCTGCAGGGTGCGGTCGCGAGCCGTGCGGCCAGCTCGTCGAGGTTCGGTTGCCCGCTCCGGCCACGGTAGACGTCGGCGAGGTAACCGAACTCGTTCATGATCCCCACGACACTGCGGTTGGCGGTAGTACCGATCCGGTGCGGACGCATCTGTTCGAGCTCAGCATCGATGATCGCGTCCGAGGCGCCGTAGGTGGCCATTGCCGCGGCGATCTGGTCGGCCGCCCGGGACAGTGCGGTGGCGGCTGGGGCGAGCGGGAGTAGCACCGGTAGCAGCGTCGCCTCGTTGACCAGGAGCAGGACGTCCGCCCGCCAGCCGAACCTGGTCGCGTACCACTCGCCGAGCACCGTCGTGGACCGCTCGTCGCCGCGCAGGTCCAGCGGACCGATCCGGTCACGAAGCTTCTTCGTCGCACGCACGATCAACACCACACCATCGTCCCGGATGAGACGCAGCCTCACGAGCGAGACGGACCCGAAGCATCGGCGCCGGCCACCGACTATCTGCCCGGAGAAGGAGCGTCCGGACGCTCACCAATACGGCGACCAGATGTCCACGGATGATGCGACCGATCGTCCATCATCACGGGGTAGCGTACGGCCGCGAACTACTCCCCCAGCACGTCGATCCCTGGTCGCCGAAGCACTGACCGACATCGCCGTAGAGGGGTGGATGGACTGCCGTGAGGTGAGTCGCGACGGGCGGCCCTGTGCCGAGTTCACCTGGGAGGGCAGCGACGAGGGCGATCCGGTCAGCGGCCGCGGCTGGGCCGTGCCGGCCGATGACGGCAGCCTCGACGGGCGCATCTTCTTCCACCTCGGCGACGACTCGGGCTTCCAGGCGGTTCGAGCCGAGCCCGAGCCGCCTGTCACCAGGCGCGCCTCGCGGCGGCGCCCGTGAGCGGAATAGGCCAGGAGGCCGACCGGCTGGAGCGTGAGAGCGAGGCCGGAGCCTCTCAGCGGCACACGATCATCATCGCCGGTCACGCCCCCTCCGCACCGCAACCAACGACCCAAGCATCCCGATGAGCGTGATCCGGATGTGATCGACGGCGCCTGAACGCGGCAACACGGAACACGTCACAACAGCACGCTTCGTACGTCGAGCGGGCTTACGCCCACCGGATAGTGCGCGAGCACCGTAATCCCGGCGAGCGCCTTCAGGGTCACGAAGCCGGGCGGGACAGTCGAAGCCAGGTGATGACGGCGAGGACTCTCGGGTTGCCGTCGCCGGTGCGGATGCCGAGCTTGTCGAAGACGCGGGAGACGTGGTCCTCGATGGCTCGCGCCGAAAGATTGAGCCGGCGGGCGATGCCGCCGTTGGTGAGACCCTCGGCCATGAGGCGCAGCACGTTGCGTTCCTGCTCGGACAGGCGGGTCAGTGCGTTGGTCTGGGCGGTGGAGCGCAGCAGGAGGTCCACGACGGAGCGGCCGACGACCTGCTCGCCCGCCAGCAGCCGGTCAAAGGCGGGCAGGAGATCCTCGACCGAGGCGACCTCGTCCTTCTGCAGGTAGCCGATGCCGGTGGGGAAGTCCCGCAGGAGGCTGATGGCCTGCGCGGTGGCGACCTGCATCGTCAGCACCAGCACGGCGACGCCCGGGAACTGCTCCTTGACCTTGCGGGCGGTGGCGAGGCCGGCGGTGCGGCGGGCCTCGTCGTCACCGAAGCGGACGTCGACGATCGCGACGTCGACTGGCTCGGACTGCATCCAGGCCAGCAGCTCGTCGCCGGAGCCGACGCAGATCGGCACGGTCACGTCGATGTCGCGCAGGGCCCGGGCGACCGAGTCCCGGAAGATCCCGTGGTCGTCCGCGATGGCGACCTTCATGTCGTCTCCTCCGTCCTCGGCAGCACGACGGTCAGCCGCGTGCCGCCGCCCGCTCGGCTGTCGATCTCCAGGTGCCCGCGCAAGGCCCGGACGCGCTCCGAGATGCCGCGCAAGCCGTGACCGTCGCGGACAACTGCCCCGCCGATCCCGTCGTCGACGACCTCCGCGACCACCGTGTCGCCTTCCGATCGCAGGCCGACGCGGACCGAGCTCGCCTGCGCGTGCATGACGACGTTGGTCAGCGCCTCGCTCAGCACGTAAAAGAGCTCCCGCTCGAGGTCACCCGGCAGCTCCGTCACCCCCAGGCTCAGTGCGAGCGGAAGGTGGTGCCGCTCGGCGAGGACCTCCAGCGCCCCGGCCAGCCCCTGGTCGAGTAGCGAGGGCGCCTGGGCGCCGTGCGCGATGTTCCGGACATCAGCAATGATCGACTGTACGCGTTCGCCGGACTCGGCGATCTGCTCGCGCACAGCGTCAGGGTCGCTGAGCCGGGCGATCCGGGCGAGGTCGAACTTGAGCGCGACAAGCAACTGCTGCACGCCGTCGTGCAGGTTGCGGGCGAGCTTGCGGCGGCCGTCGCGCTCGGCCTCGACCAGCCGGTACTGGTCAGCCCGCAGCCGCTCGATCGCCACGAGCTGGAGCTGATTGGCCTGTAGCGCGGAAACGCACGCCGCCAGCGCCGCCCGCACCAGGTTGGCGTGGGTGAGGACGGCGGGGTCCAGCTCGCACTGCACGAGCGGCTCGGCGCTGCCCGTGACCCGGAACTCGACAAGCCCGCGGTCGTCCGACGGCGGCGCGAAGCGGATGTCGCCCTCGCCGGCGACGTAGAGGCGGATCTCCGGCAGCCAATACCAGATCCGCAGCGTCGGATCTTGCAGCACCGTGCGCAGGCCGGCCTCGACCGACTGTGGTGTGGGCGGTCCAATGAGCCGATTCAACTGTACCGCGAGCATCTCTTCGGACCACCGAGCCCGCACGGCCGACGCGAACAGCGCGAGTGGCACGATGACGGCCATCGCGCCCTGCGCGCCGCGGGCCAGCATCGTGCCCTCGAAGGACGTGCCGACCTCCGTGACGGGGTACTGCACGACCGCCGACGCGACCGCGAATACGCCGCTGACGACGACCAGCGGCAGGCTTCGGTGCCGATCCAGCCTGGGCAGATCACGTCGGCGCACCACGAGTACCGCCACGAAGCAAATGGCAAGCACCGCGTAGCTCACCGCCGCGACGAGCAGCCAGCCGTCCGCCACCGACCGGGACACCCTGAGGTCGGGCCACACCACGTCCGCCGCGTAACCGATCTGCTCCGGCCGCACGACGAGCACCGAGGAGGTCTGGGCACCGATGAGCACGACGACCGCGAGCCAGGTCCAGGCCCACTCCAGCCGCCCGGCGAAGCGGGGCCGGCCGTGCAGCAGGATCCCGACGCCGAGGACGATGAAGAACACGGACTGGGTGTACTCGCCGATAAGCGGCCACCAGCCCCGGTTCCACGCGCCGGCCCAGGCGGCGCTGTAGAGCAGGGCGGCGATGATCAGCGCCACGCCGGTCTTGCGGCTGCCACCGCCGAGCATCAGGACCGCCCCGGCCGCGGCGAGCAGGGCGGCCATCAGCACCGTCAGCACCGCGAGGACCGCATGGTCGGCCCAGAACGGCCGCCCGGCGATCAGCGGCAGCTGGCCGACCAGCAGCGCGACGACGATCGGCGTCGCCGCCGTGCGCCACTGCGGTGCCGCCGCGTCGCGCCGGCCGTCGTGGTACTCGATCCGCAGCACGGTCCCAGGCTAGCCAGTTCGCCCCCGGGGCAGTACGTGGAAAACCCCGGCCGCTTGCCGAGCGTTTCCACATCGAAGTGCGGTGATTCCGCCGTAGTCCGGAAGCGCTCTCAGAGGTCCCCTGGACGTGTGCCGCAGATCCGTCGCGAGAATGGGGAACGCCCATGGGTACGAAGCTGATGATGAGTGGTCTGGCGGTCGTCACCGCCCTCGGCCTGGGCCTGGCCGCCACCCTGACGCCGGACCGTAGCGCCGGCCCCGAGCCCTCGATGGTGGTCGAGGCGAACGACTCACCCGAGCTGGTCAACGTCGCGGTCAACACGCCGAGCCTGAGCACCTGCTTCTCCCGGATCCTCGCAGTGGGCGCGTCGGGCCCGTGCGTGAAGTCCCTGCAGGAGTCACTGCTCGCACTGCCCGGCTGGAAGGACGCCTTCCGCGCCGACGGCCTCTACGGCGCCCGCACCCGCTTGGCCGTCGTCTACTACCAGGGCTGGGCCGGACTCGCCCAGGACGGTCAGGCGGGCCCGATCACGCTGAAGAACCTCGACCGCGACGCCAATCGCCCCGTCCCGGCGGGCCGACCGGCCACACTGCCCCGAATGCCCGACAAGGACGCCGTCTTCTCCCGCAACGCCAACAACCTGAGCAAGCGGGTCAGTTTGACGACGCTGGACGTGTACTACACCCAGGGCACCACCCGTTGGTTCAACGACAAGCTCGGCGACGTGTCGACCGATGCGGCCATCGGAGCCGCCAGCATCGCGGCCTGCACGTCCGCCGGCCTGGTCACCGGCTTCGCCGGCGGCCTGACGTGCGACCTGCTGTTCTACGCCGAGGGACTGAACATCAAGCGCGCCAGCCAGGAGGCCGCCCGCTCAGGCGGCTGCTTCAAGTTGACGGTGCGCAACATCGGCATGGGTGCGGTGCAGACCACCTACTCCGCCGATCACAGCCACAACTGCATCCCCTGACCTGCTCGCACGGTTTCATCACATCACCGCATCTGGAGGACGGTATGGACCCCATCTCAGGCATCACAGTGGCCATCGTGGCCGGCGGCGCGGCATACCTCGGCCGGAAGCTGTTCCGCCGCGGCCGTTCGACTGGTTCCTCGACATCGTCGTACGGATACAGCGCCTACGAGTACCCGACGAGCCCCGGCGCTGGCTGCAAGTACTGCGGCGGCTCGGGGCGCGCATGGGACAACGCCGGCGGCTACATGGAGTGCCGGCACTGAATCTCAGCGACCGAGCGGGAAGCGGCCCCACTCGGGCCGGGCACCTGCGCAGCAGTTCTGCCCGTCGGGCTCGGCCTGACGGGCAGAACTTCCGACAACTCCTCAGCAGGCGCAGCCGGCAACATCACCACGCGCTCGGTTCGCCGGTCTTCGGCTTATCAATGGCGCGATCGGCCAAAAGGTTGCGCAATGACCGCTTTGCGATTTCTGGCGGAGAATGACTCGCCGCCTGCCGGATCCGTCACACCGATCGCCGGGCGGTGACCACGCGTGCAGGCAACTGCCGTTCAGAAGCACGGCGGACGCAGCGACTGCGACGACGTCACCGGGCGCGTTGTGCTGGCAATCGCGGACATCTAGGCGACTTTGTCCACTTTGGACGGCCGGGAAAAAACTGTCGCACCCCGGGCCTACGATCCTCTTGTACCGCGGCCATTCCGCCGCGGACACGGGGAGGGACCACGCATGAGACCCACCGTCCGATCAAGCCTGGCGGCGCTGCTCGCCACGGCCGTCGCGGCGACCGTGGCCGTGTTCGCCACCGGGCAGCCCGCCACCGCAGGCTGGCAGTCCGTCAACCTGCCCAGGCTGAGCTGGGCATACCTCGACTCGACGAGCCCCAAAGCAAAGTTCGTCGACGCCACCGTCCCGCCGCCGGTGGGCACCATCGCCGATCAGGCCGGAAAGCCCCACACCTACCGCTCCTACTTCACGTTCGATCTCAGCAGCCTCAAGGGGCAGGTCGTCCACAGCTCGTACCTGTACACCTACGAGGACCACGTCACCGACTGCACGAAGGCGGCCACGGTCGAGCTGTGGCGCACCGCACCGGTGCGGGACAACACCTCCTGGAAGAACCCGCCGAACGAACTCGAGCGGCTCTTCGCCGTCCAGGTCGGCAGCGGCAGCTGGTCGTGCCCGAGCTACCTGGGCCGTGAGATGGTCGACCAGCTCAACGCCGCGATCGTCCGGCGGGACAAGACCATCACCTTCGAATATCGCGTCGCCGCCGCCCAGGAGGCCGACGTCCACCTCGGCCGCACGATCCAGGCACCGACGCTGAGCTCGACAAGCAACCACCCGCCCACCGTGAGCAACCCGCGGCTGCGCTATCCGGACCGGCCGTGCGGCACACCGCAGAAGCCGAGCCCGGCCCGGGCCTCGGACGCGCTCACCGTCGACACGGCCGACGCCGACGGCGACTATGTCTCGCTCACCTTCGCCACCTGGCCGATCGACCATCCGGAGCAGCGCAAGGAACGCGGCATCGCCTATGACAACGTCGACCTGAGCGAGTACGCCGACGGCACGGTCGTGGCCTGGCAGGCCCACGGCTACGACTACACCGACTACGGCGCCTGGTCCAAGACCTGCTACGTCCGCATCGACAAGCAGGGCCCGGCCACGCCCCCGGTCGTCGCCTCGAAGCTCTACCCGACCGGCGCGGTGGCGACCGGCGGCCAGGGCATCAAGGGCCGTTTCCGGCTCGACGCGGCCGGCGAGGCCAACGTCGCGGCGTTCGTCTGGCGCGACTGGCAAGGGCTGAGCGGCCTCGTCGACGCCCATCAGGGCCGCGCCGTCATGGAGTACACGCCGACCCGAAGCGGGCCGCAGTCCCTCTCCATCCAATCGATCGATACCGCCGGCAACTACGGCGCCACGACGGAGTACCGGTTCTGGGTGGCGGCGACCGCGCCCGAGGCCACGATCGACGTGGCCGGCGTCGGGCTGCCGAGCAAGATCACGCTGTACGGCAGCGCCGCCACCTTCGGCTACCAGGTCCAGGGCGGCTCGGAAACCCGAATCCCCAACCCGTCCGGCACCGGCGCGACCGGGCAGATCGTCTTCCCGGCCACCGGCTACGTCAAGACCTTCCTGCGCAGCTACAACGCCGCCGGCAAGCTGCTCGGGGAGAAGTCGGTGGACGTCGAGGTCTCCGACGCGCCGGACGTCTCCTCCGCGGAGTTCAACCTGGAGCGCGACGCGCTCGCCGGCGAGACCGGCACGTTCACCTTCAAGCCGCGCAGCACCGGCGTCGTCGGCTACGCCTACGACTTCGGCAACGGGGAGCAGCGCATCGCGGCGGGCGCGGACGGCGTGGCGACGCTCCACTGGACGGCCGACCCGCCGGGCTGGACCTACCTGACGGTCCGCTCGATCGGGCCCGGCGGAGCGTTGTCGCAGGAGAACTACTACCAGTTCAACGTCATCGATCCGAAGCCGCAGATCTGGGCGCAGGAGCTACAGACCACGACCCGCACCGACGCCCCGGGCAAGCCGCTCGAGCTGCGGCTGTCCAGTCAGATGACCGACGTCACGGGCTTCGTCTACACCTTCAACGGCGGGGCCGAGCAGACCGTGACCGGCCCGTGGTACGGCACCGTCGTCTCGGTGACCCCCCGGCTCGGGGACAACACGGTCGTCGCACAGGCGCTGCTGCCCGGCGGTGGCCGTTCGCCGGCGGCCACGTTCACGTGGCAGCCGTACGAGGCGCCGCTCATCGCCACCGACCCGTCGCCCGGCGCGATGGGCCACCCGGTGACCGTGAAGCTGACCTCGATCCGGCCGGACGCGAAGGAGTTCCACTACTCGGTCAACTGGGCTCCGTCGCAGACGATGGCCGCGGCCGCCGACGGCACGGCGAGCTTCACCTACATCCCCTCGGACAGCACGACGCTGTCGATCCGTGCCACGAGCGTGGCCGCTGACGGCACCGAGTCGCCCGAGCGCAGCTTCTACACCAACCTGCGCCTCACCAACGTCGAGGTGTACTCGTCCTACAGCGAGTACTGGACGAGCGGCGGCCTGGGTGTCCCCGGCACCGTCACCTTCCGCACCGAGTACGTGCCGGAGACGGTGGAGTACGTCTACACGCTCAACGCCGGGCCGGAGATCGTCGCCCCGGCGGTGTCCGACGGCTTCGGCACCACCGTGACGATCGTCCCGGACCGCACCGGCCTCAACGTCCTGGTGGTCCGCGGCCGTACCGCCGCCGGCGAGCTGTCCTATCCGCAGGAGTTCCGTTTCCAGGTCGGCACGCTGCCGTTCGTCGCCTCGACGGAGTTCCCCAACGGCGTCTGGTCCGGCGCAGTGGGCGTCGAGGGCCACTTCACCGCCAGCGGCGGCATGGAAGGCGTGACATCGTTCGACTTCGCCTTCGACGACGCCCAGCCCGTCACCGTCCCGGTCGACGCCCAGGGCCGGGCCACCACCACGTACACCCCGGCGACCGGCGGCGTCCACCGCCTGACGGTCATCGGCCACACGGCCGCCGGGACGGCCACGGAGATCCGCTACTACGACATCCTGGTCAACTCCTGACCCGAATCGCCGCACCAGGCCGGACCGGCATCACATCGGACCGGCACCACGCCGGAATCGCTCGACCCGTGAACGGCGCTGACGCGCTCGACACCTGAACCGCTCCATCCCGCGGCGGGAGAGGCCCGCGCCTCTCCCGCCGCGGCCGTCGGGCGCAGGGCCGAGCGCGGAATGAAGCACGGAGAGGGGGTCGGCTGCCATCTAGCCGCTGGACGAACAGCCACGGCCGGGGAAAGCCGCGACCCGGGCATCGTTCGGTTCATGGGTCATGGCGCCTCGAGTACCTGTCCACCCGCGAAGAAGGCGGCAAACGGCTCGACGAACCGCTTCGGGGCGATGTTGGCCGTGTTGTGCGACGCCCCAGGGATGACGATCGCCCGCCCGCAGGGGATCGCGGCCGCGACCGCCTCGCAGTTCTCGGTGAAGTACCGCGGGCTGCGCGCACCGGCGGCCAGCAGCACGTCCGCGGTGATGCCGGCGTAGTCCGTGGCCGGTCCGTCGTGCTCGGCGATCCGGCGGACCTCGGGCGGAATCGTGGGCATCAGCGCCTCGAACCGGCGCCCGATCGGCGTGCGGAGGAACAGCCGGCTGATGAGCGCCGCCACGGCTGAGGGTAGCTTCGCGGCCGGGCTGTCGGGGGTCACGGCGCGGCCGGCGATGGTGATCGCGCGGACGTGGTCACCGGCCCGCACGGCCTCCTCCAGCTCGTCGAGGAAGGCGAACCGCGGCCGCCCCATGATCGACAGGCCCGGGTCGTAGACCGCGATGCGCTCCAGCGGAAGGCTCAGGCCGGCGCGCAGTGCGACGAAGCCGCCGCCGCTGTGGCCGAACACACTGCGGGCGCCTGTGTGGTCGAGGACCGCGGCGAGGTCGCCGATATCGGTGCCGATCGTCTCGGTCCCGGTCAGCGCAGCCGAGTCCGGCCGCCCGCGGCGGTTGTAGAGATGCACCGTGAACCGGTCGGCCAGCGCCTTGGCCAGACGGTGGTAGTCGCGTTCCTGCACCCCACCGCCGTGCAGGATGACGATGCCCGGCCCTGCGCCGAACGAGTACACCACGATGTTCGCGCCGTCCCCACCGGTGATCCGTTCGGTCCGCATCGACCCGCCCTTTCGAAGTGAACTGCGAACCATGTTTGCAGTTTAGGCGCGCGAGAGCGTCGAGACAACCAGTGATCCCCGCAAACGACACCCGACCGCGGCGGCGATCACCTGATCGGCCCGGGCGGACAGGTGTCGACCACGATGCGAGGCGGTCCGGCGACCGTCCCACACCGTGGCGCAGGGCATCTACGTATCGCGATCTTTCGATAGCGTGTGACGAATGCGCAGACGAACGTTGTTCGCGGGGGCCGCCGGCATCGGCGCCGCCCTGGCGATTCCCGGGGGAACCGGACACGCAGCCACCACGCACGGGACGCCGGTCTTCCCGGACGTCATCGACCTGCCCGACGGCTTCCAGCCCGAGGGCATCGCCATCTCCGGCACCACCTTCTACGTCGGCTCGCTCGTCGACGGCGCCGTGTACCGGGGAAGCCTGATCACCGGCAAGGGATCGATCCTCGTGCCGGGCCGCAGCGGGGGCCAGGCCACCGGCATCAAGGTAGACACTCGCGGCCGGCTGTGGGTCTGCGGCGCCGGCACCGGTGGCGCGAGCGTGTACGACGCTCGCACCGGCCGCACCCTCGCCCAGTACGACCTCGGCGGGAGCTTCGTCAACGACGTCGTCCTCACCCCGAACGGCGCCTACCTCACCGACTCCGACCGCCCGGTGCTCTACCGGCTACCGCTCAACCTGGGCGCCGCGCACACCATCGACCTCACCGGCGGCCTCGGCGAGACCGGCGCGTTCAACAACGGCATCGAGGTCACCGCCGACGGCCGGCTGGTCATCGTCCAGATGCTCGCCGACCGGCTCTTCTCCTACGACCCGCGCTCGGGCGCGACCTTCCAGTACGACCTCGGCGGCGCCACCGTCCTGCAGGGCGACGGGCTGCTGCGGCGCGGCCCGTACCTGTACGTCGTCCGCAACTCCTTCAACGTGATCGCCAAGTTCCGCCTGCACCGCACGTCGGCGGAGCTGGTCGCGGAGATCACCGACCCGCGGCTGCAGGTCCCCGCCACCATCGCGGACTTCGGCGGCTGGATCTACGCCGTCAACGCCCGCTTCGACCTGCCGGCACCGGCCCCGACCGACACCTACACGATCGTCAAGCTCCCCACCTGAGCCTCAGAGCCGGAGGTGGGTACCGCAGGCGCGCCCGACGGTACCCACCCAGGCCCCCACGGAAGCTGTCCAGCCGGCGCCGCGACCTGCTCCATCCACTCCCGGGTCGCTGTGAAGTACGCGGCGGCCGTCAGCCTGCGCCGATTGCCGTGAACGCGCAGGCCGTGGCCGTGGCCAGTGGGTCTTCCGCCGCTTCCGCGCGCATCGCCGACAGGGCGGCGGCGGTGGTCAGGCCGTGGCGGAGCCCGCGGTGCAGGGTCTGCATGAGGTCGGCGGTCGCCTCGTCGTCGACGGGTACCACGCTGGCGATGATCGCGGCGGTACCGAGCGGCAGCAGCGCGGCTGCCAGCCCGAGCAGCTCGTCGGCGCCGGACGGGGCGAGGCGGGCCGAGTCGCAGCTGGACAGCACCAGCCGGTAGGGCGCCGTGCGCAGCCGCTCGAAGTCGTGCACGGTCATCGGCCCGTCGTGCATGTGCAGCGCCGAGAACAGCGGGCTGTCGGCGCGGAACTTTCCGTGCGCCGCGACGTGGGCGAGCCAGCTCCCGTCAAGCGCTTCGAGGGTGCCGGCGGCCGTCGCCCGCGGGCCGTCCAGCACCGTCGGCTGCTCGTACAGCTTCGCGATCGCCGCCACTTCCAGCGGGCCGCCGGCGAGGCCCGGGCCGGCCACCAGTACCACATCACGGGTTGTCGGCTCTTGCAGCGAGCGCGACCGCAGCCACGCCCGGGCCGACGGGGCCACGCAGAACGCGAGCGGGCGCAGGGCCGGCAGCAGTGCCCACGGAAGGCCGTGCATCCACGCCGGCGGCACGAGCACGACCGGTCCCCCGGTCAGGCCGGTTGCCGCGCCGCCGAGCAGGAGCTCCTGCAGCCGTGCACCGCTCGCGTCGAGCGCGGCCATTGTCGCTCGGGCGCGCGGCCGGTCGGCGCCGAACGCGAGCCGCTGCAGGGCGGCGCGGGCGAACTCCAGCTCGGCGGCGACCTCGGCTCTCGCACCGGCCGGATGCCGGCGGACCCGGCCGTCCGCGCACTCCAGGACGTGCACCTGGCCCTCGATGTCGGCGAGCTCCAGCAGCCGCGCCGGGCCCAGGGCGGCCAGCAGCGCCGGCACGACGGGGCGCAGCTGCACGAGGTCGCCCCAGTCGCCGGGCCGCTGCAACGACCTGGCGCGGATACGGCGCTCGAGCGCGAGTTGGGCGCGTCGCAGGTGCGGTGCCGCCCGGCCGGCCGTCTGCGCCTCGGTCAGTCTCGCCGTGACGCCCCGATACCGCACCAGCTCCGCCCGCATGCCCCGGTCGGCGCCGGCCCGCGCGGGCGGGACCGCGAGGGCTATCGACCGCCATCGCTCGCACCACTCCAGCAGCCGCCGGGCGCCGCCGGCCCGCAGACCGGTCCGCAAGGCGGTTGCGGCCAGCTCGGCCCCGCGGGTGGTGGACTGGGCCCGCAGCTCCGAGCCGCCGAGGCTGCTCTGGTGCCGCCGCAGCACGTCGAGCCCGCGCCGGCACGCCGCAAGCGTCCGCCGCGGATCGCCCGCCGCCTCCCACCGCAGCGCCTCGGCCAGCCACCCGGTCACCCGGCTCAGGGCCGCGCCCCGTCCCCGTTCCCGGGCCGCCGCGGCCAGGTGCCGGTCGGCCACGGCGGCGCGGCCGAGCGCGAGGGCGGCCCGGCCGGCGAGGAGGTGGGCCGGGCCGGCCTCGGGCGAGTCGAGCGCCTCCAGCCGCGTCGCCACCGCGGCGGCCTGGCGCATGAGGGCGGGCGTGAACGATCGGCTCTGGAGCAGTACCAATCGGGAGTGAAAAAGCCACCAGTCGCGCCGCTGAGCCTGGAAGAGGCGGCTCGCCGCGGTGGCCAGGGACCCTGCGGTGACCGGATCGGCCGCGGCCAGGGCGGCGCGCCCGGCCATGAGCAGCAGCTCGGCCTTGCGGGTGGCCTGGCCGCGGAGGGTCTCCAGCTCGCGCACCCCGGCGGCGGCGACCTCCAGGGCTTCGCGGGCCAGCCCGGCGGTCAGCAGCACCGCGCACCTGTCGATCGTGAGGTCGGGCGCCGGTGTGCCCAGGCGGCGGTAGGCCCGCGCGGCCGCGTCGAGGTGGGCGAGCGCGGCCGGGAGGTCACCGGCGCGGAAGGCCACCAGGCCGCGGTTGTGCACGGCCACCGCCACGTCGTGGGCCTGGTCGGTGGTGGCGAACAGCCGCTCGGCCAGGCCGAGGTCGTCCGCGGCGCCGGCGGCCGCGCCCTGGGCGAGGCGGAGCAGGGCGCGCAGGGTCAGGGCGCGGGCGGTCCAGATCGGGTCGCCGGCCCGGCGCAGCACCGGCAGGGCGCGGCGCAGGTCGTCGAGCGCGGCGGCCGGGCGGCCGAGCACCCAGAGGACGCGGGCGCGCCGGAACCGGACCCGGGCCGCCTCCGCGCCCCGGGCCAGGTGGACGGCCCGGTCGAGGCGGGCCAGGCCGGCCCGGGTCCGGCCGGCGTGGATCAGCGCGACGCCGTACGCCGCGAGCGCATCGGCCTCCCGCTCGGCGGACCCGGCCGCGCGGGCCAGGCGTACGGCCAGCAGCAGCCGGCCGACAGCGGCCGAGGCGTCGCCGAAGTCGCGCTCGACCAGGCCGATCACCTGGTGGGCGATCGAGGCGTCGAGCGGCGCCGGGTCGCCCGCCAGCACCCGCCGGGCGCCGGCCACCGCCTCGCGCGGGCGCGCGAAAACCATCGGCAGCAGCGCGGCCGTTCCAGCGGCATCGGACGAGCGCGGGCGCGGGCGCGTGAAGACCGTCGGCGGTGAAGCGGCCGGAATGGCGGCGCGGTCCGCGACATCGGACGAGCGCCTGATGCGATCCGGCATTCGCCGATGCTAAAGCTAGGAGCGCACGGCGTGTATCAGGCGGACACCCGAACCATCACCTCTGCACTCTCGAGAAGGGCTGATGATGGTACGTCCCTTGCACGATCCGCAACAGAGGTTCTGGGAACAGGTCGAGGGCATCCGCTCGCACTTCGGACCGGCCGCCGTCGGGCCGCCGGAAGCCGAGGACGACCGCACGGCGACGCCGCGGTACCTCGTCGAGCCCGGCTTCGTCCTCGTCCGCGGGACCGACGACGCCGCCGCGCGGTCGCGGCTGAACGCGCGCACCGACGTGGCGACCCAGACCGCGCACGGCATCATGCGCGTCCCGATCAACGGCGAGGTCCTGGCCGCCCGCGCGGCCGACGTCTCGCCCAACCACCTGGTGACGATCACCCCGGTGAACAGCTGCCCGGCCGACGAGCCCAGTCTCCCGGCGCGCGGACGCGGTGGACCGGCCCCGGCGCTGACGCCGCCCGTGCACCCGGACCCCGAGGCCGGCCGCGGCGTCGACGTGCTCGTCATCGACACCGGCCTGGTGCCGCAGTTCGAGGAGTTCACACAGGTCGCCGACGTCGAGGGCGGTCCGCGGGTCGCCCTGACGGAGCCCGGCGTGATCTCGCAGTACTACGGCCACGGCACCTTCATCGCGGGCGTCCTGCGCAACGTCGCGCCGGGCGTGAACCTGACGGTGTCGAACGCGCTGCGCAACGCGGGCACGATAAGCGAGTACTGCCTCGGCCAGGTGCTCCTCGACGAGCTGCCCGCCGACGGGCCGTGGCCGGCGATCATCAGCCTCTCCGCGGGCGCGCCCACCGTCGACGAGCGGCCGCTCTTCGGGCTGGAGGAGTTCGTGCGGCGGCTCGTGGACGAGCATCCGGAGACGGTGCTCGTCGCCGCGGCCGGGAACGACGGTGAGCCGCATCAGCCGTTCTGGCCGGCCGCACTGGCACCGCAGTACGCCGAGTCGCGGGCCATCGTGGCCGTCGGCGCGCTCCGCGAGGACGAGGCGGGCCGGGCCTGCTTCAGCAACTGCGGCGAGTGGGTCACCGTGTATGCGCCGGGCGAGCGGCTCACCAACATCTTCGCCACCGGGCGCTACAAGAACGTGCACGAGCGCACCCGCGACTGCCGCTATCACATCGGCTACGACCCGCTGTACCCGCACTGCACCTGTGTCACCGCGGGCGAGCAGGGCGACGAGCTGCACTTCCACGGGTACGCGCGCTGGAGCGGGACCTCGTTCGCCACCCCGATCGTGGCCGGGCGCATCGCCCGCTGCATGAACCTCGACGGGCAGAAGCGCACGTCGCGGGAGGCCGCGCAGTATCTGCTCAGCCGGCGGACCCACACGATCCGCGACCGCGCCGACGGTCTGCCGCTGCCGGTGCTGTTCGACGAGGACCGCCCGCAACCCTGAACCGACAGACGATTGGACGGGCGACGATGGAGGACACCGGCGCGTTGGTGACCGCCGCCGCGGGCGGGGACCGCACGGCCTGGGCCGCGCTCGTCGAGCGGTTCGGCCGGCTGGTCTGGGCGGTCGCCCGGTCCCATCAACTGGGGCAGGCCGATGCCGAGGAGGTGTACCAGATGACGTGGCTGCGTCTCACGGAGCACATCGACCGGCTCAAGCAGCCCGAGCGGGTCGCGGCCTGGCTGGCCACGACCGCCCGCAACGAGTCGCTGATGGTGATCCGGGCCGGCGGCCGCGTGACGGTGACCAGCGACCCGTGGCTCCTCGACCGCGGCAGCGAGGACGGCTCCCCCGAGCGGGCTGTCCTCGCGGCCGAGCAGGCGGCCGACGACGAGCTGCTCCTGGAGCGCATGTGGGCCGCGTTCCGCCGCCTGCCCGACCGCTGCCAGCAGCTGCTGCGCCTGCTCGTCACCGCGCCCCGCCCCAGCTACGCCGAGATCGCCGAGCTGCTGGGGATCCCGATCGGCAGCATCGGCCCCAACCGGGCCCGCTGCCTGGACCGTCTGCGCACGCAGGTGGCCGGCTGATGGGCGACCTGGAGGACGACCTGGAGCGGGCTCTGGACCGATTTGATCCAGTACCGCCACACCTCGCACCCGCAGCCATAGCCGCCTTCGACCGCCGCGTCGACGCCGAGCTGGCCCGCCTGGTCTTCGACTCCCTGACGGCGACGGGTGCGCGCGCGTCCGGCGGCCCGCGGCTGCTCACGTTCGAGGCCGGCCCGCTGACGATCGACGTCGAGGTGTCCCCAGGCCGCCGCCTGGTGGTGCGGGTGGAGCCGGGCGGGCCGGTGGAGTACACGCTGGAGGTCGGCACCGTCCGCGTCACCGGAACCTCGGACGCGCTCGGCCGGTTTGCGGTGACAGTGCCCGCACCCGGCCCGTTCCGGCTCAACTGTCGGCTGTCCGACGCCGATCCCGTTGTCACGCAATGGATTTCCGCCTGACCGCCCGTATCAACGGACCGCCCCGCGCATCTGCAAGGCATGACCGAACCCACCGAGTTTGCGGCCGATGAGACCGCACCGCGCGACAGCCAGCCCGTGATCGCCGACTTCCACGGCGAGCCGGACCCCAACTCCGAGCAGCTGCTCCAGGCCCTCGTGGCCACCGCCGGCTTCCGCCCCGCGGCGCCGGGGGTGTGAGCCATGAGCAGCAACGCCCCGGGCCTCACCCAGCTCAAGCAGTTCGCCGACGGCCAGATCGGCAAGGAGCACTTCCTCGGCATCGTCGGGGACGTCAACCACCGGTCGGGGTACCACCTCGGCCCGGACCGCATCGTCGACGGCGACGACTACTCGATGCGCTCCGCCCGCGACAAGCAGGGCGCGCGCCGATTCCCGACCGCGGCCTGCGCCTATGACATGGGCATGGGCTGGTCCGCCTCCCGGGCCTGGCTGGCCTGGCTCGTCAACGAGTGCCGCAACGGCGCGTTCCCCCAGGTCCGCGAGATCATCGGGTCCCTGGACGGCGTGCACAAGCAGTACTTCTCCGGCCTGCGCGGCTTCCAGACCGAGCACTACAGCGGCGACAACCACGTCGACCACACCCACATCAGCGTGTTCCGCGACACCGCGGACACCGACCACAGCCCGCTTCTGCGCGGCTTCTTCAGCCGGCCGTTCACGGTGGACGCGCCGGCCTTCCCGGGCCGCCGCCTGCGGTTCAAGGAGGGCGAGCCGCGCATGCGCGGCGAGGACGTCCGCCTGTGGCAGACCCGCATGATCGCCCTGGGATTCACCCTGGAGGCGGACGGCATCTACGGCCCGATCTCCCGCTCCGTGGCCGTCACGTTCCAGCAGCAGCACGGCCTGGACGCCGACGGCATCGTCGGACCCATCACCTGGCATGCCTCATTTGCCAAAACCATCAATTGAGTTGTACGGCTCCGGCGGCGACAAGGATCGAAGCGATCACATTGATTTTTGTCACCGCCGGAGCGGGTCACGATCCGTGACGTTCTATGGGTGAATGGTGCCGGCACGGGGGCAGCCACCACCAGGGGGGATCATCCGTGATGCGCACTTCGATCAGACAATGGGTAGGCCGCCACCGAGTGGCCACCGCCGTCCTGGCCGCCGCCGCCTTGGCCGCCGTGGGCACCGGCACCGCCTCCGCGGCCACCGCAACCGACGCGGCGACAACCATTGACGCCACGTCCGGCAGCCACTTCCGCCTGCCCGCCGGCGCCCCGACCCCGGGCGAGGGCTACCGCATCGGCGCCGCCTACCGCGTGACGACGGGCACCCAGACGTACGCCTGCACCACCAACACCGACGGCACGACCACGTGGGCCACCAAGTCGACGCCGGAGGCGACCCTCCAGCGCTACGGCCGCCCGCCGACGACGATCCACCACTACGCCGGCCCTCGCTGGGAGTCCAACCGCGACCACTCCATCGTCGTGGGCGCCGTGGACCAGACAGTCCCGAAGACGGGCACCATCGCCTGGCTCCTGCTCCACGTCGCCGCCCACGAGAACACCACCCCGGGCGAGCTGAACCGGGTCCAGTTCATCAGCCGCGTCAACACAACAGGCGGCGTAGGCCCGACCGGCCCCTGCACCCCCGGCACCGACACCCCGGTCTCGGTCCCGTACACCGCGGACTACGTCTTCTGGATCTCCTGCAAGCCCGTCGCCCGCGCCCTCGACTGACCACTCACGCGAGCGGGCGGTGCCCACCACGGAGGGGCACCGCCCGCCGCGCGGCCCAGCTTGGAACTAACGTGCAGCGCTGTACCGCGCTCGGACGGCGGCAAGAGATTCTCCGGTGCGTTCGATCGTCCAGAATCGCCATCCGTCCTCGGACGGGACGTCGCGCGCGTCCATGGCCGCGCGCGTCGGAGCGCTGAAGGACCCGCCGGAGGCGGTCCGGATCCGCCCATCTGCGAGTAGCGTGGCCCGGTGCTCGCGGCCCTTCCGCCGCCCGATCAGGGCCTCCTCCGGCCGGATAAGACCGGCCCGCAGAAGATCGGCGAGGCTGACCCGCCGCTTCGGACCGGTCCGGGCCGACGGAGCAGGCGATGGTGCGGCCGGCATCGTCAAGCCAAGAGCCTCCGGCGCCCAGACCCGTCGGGCAAGCTCCTGATAGAGAGCATTGCGGTGGCCGATGAACTGATCGATCGACTCGGCCGGGTCGTAGGCCCGGAACCTGTCGGCAAGGCCGTGCTCCGTCAGGAAGTTCTTGAACCGGACCACGCCGCGGCCGCGGTAACTGTCGGGGTGAAGCGAGGCGGCGAGCCAGTTGTACCGCGGATACACCTCGACCTTGTCGACGAGCAGCAGGCCACCAAGACTGGCGTTCTCCGGGCCGTCAAGCAGGATGAGACCGCCGAGCCGGCCTCGCAGTTTCTTGAACTCCGCACTGGCCTCGGGCTCCCCGGCGTAGGCACCGGTCCGCTTGGTGAAGAGGTGCTCGATCTCGTACGGCCGCTGCCCGTCGGCCCGGTCGAGCAGTTGTTGCACCGGCTCTCCTCGACCCGTGCGCCGCTCCACCCAAGCCGTGAGCCGGGCGAGGAAGTACAGAACAAACGGCCGGTTGACACCCTCGCGATATCGCAGGGAGTCGACGTTGGCGAAGGCCTTGTACCAGCCAACGGCCGCCTCGCCCAGAAGCCGGCTCAGTGCCTCCTCGGTCCGGGACTCACGCGCCGCCGGCAGTAGCGGCGCGAGTTCCTCGTCGAGATCGGACTGTGCGTGCGGTTGCTCGCTGAGGCCTCGGGTGACGACGAACAGGTCGATGAAATTGGCCACCAGCTTCGCCTTGCGGAGGACAGCGGCTTCCGTGTCCTTGAATTGGACGGCGGCGAAGGTGAGGTCGAACTGCTGGGGCAGGCGATTGAAGGCGTTGTACCACAATGGTTCCAGGCCCTCGTGGAGCTCGGTCGTCGCCCGCTGCAACTCCGCGTATGCCCCGTATCGGGGCTCCAGCCACTCAGTGAACAGCCGAGCCTGGACGCCCTTCTTCGTGGACTGCCAGATGTCCTCCGTGTGGTCGTGGAGCCACTCGTGCGGAGCGGCGTCGCGAGCGCGCTCCGCCTCCCCGGTGGTCTCATCCAGCCCCGCATCGAAGTAACGAGCGCGCAGGATCGTGCGCACGAAGTCCATCGGAGCATTCCTGTCGATGGCCTGAAGGGTGTTGACCATCCCTTGCCATCGCCTGTCGAGCTCGATGGGGTCACTGGGCGCGTCGGTCAGCAGATAGTTCTTCAAGTGATCCAGAGGAGCGAGGCGAACACCTCGGTCGTTCATCAGGACGAACAGCTCTTTGCCTCGGTCCGCGTCCCCCGCCTCGATCTCCACCACCGATACGCGTTCGAGGAGCCATCGGGTGAAATGCGGAAGTGCATCCTCCTGGAGGTCCGGTGGACAGCAGGCCGCGATGTGTTGTGAGGCGTTCCATACCCGGAGCACGTCGGCGTTGCGGCCGTCCTGACTAAACGGTTGGTCGTTGAGCAAGTGGTCGAAGCAGGTGTGGAAATCCCCGGCACGAACGGCGAAGCGCCGGGCCATCCCGTTCTCGCCGCGAATCAGTCTGCGGAGAACCGCGCTGAGATCCTGCACGTCTTCACGCTGATCAGTCAGCCGGTACAGGTGTATCAGAAGCAGCAGGAGGGTGATGACGCGCTGCTGCCCGTCGGCGAGGTAGGTCTGCCCGTTCTCGCTGTAGGTGATCACCGAGCCCAGAAAGTAGGGCTCGTACTCCTCCGCCTCGTCCTCGCGCTGGGCCTCGTCCCACTGCGGCCGGAACTTCTCGGCCAGGTCCCGCACGAGTCTTTCCACCTGCGGCTGTTCCCATACATAACTGCGCTGAAAATGTCCGAGGTCGAACGATCTACCGTCGAAGAATTCGCGGATCTTGATTCCTTTGGCCGAGACAAGCGGTCTCGCACCGTACGACCTTCGCAATTTTGCGGCCATTGCGGACGCCACTACTCGACAAGCGCCTTGACCACGACGATTGGATGACCGGACCCAGACCATTCGAAACCGGACCGCACGACGCGAACTTCACCGCCGGCTCGGGGCTGTCCGCGGCCGGCCGGCTCATGCCGGCTCTTGTCGAACTCGATCCGCTCCCCGATACGGCCGATCGGGGTCAACCGGTGGCGGGCCGCCTCCTCCAGGAGCCGATCGACGATCTGGACGCCGGTCTGCCCCTCCGCCGCGAACGCCTCCGCCGAGCTGACGATACCGGCCAGTACCGTGGCCTTCTCCTGTTCACGCTGTTCGGTCCAGCCAATCTGGGCACGTGGCCCGGCCGTCTCGGCCCGGGCGAGAGAGTCGGCGATGTTGTCGATCCAGGACTGGATCAGCCATCTGTGCCCACGCACACCGGCCCGCTCGGCCAGCTTCTGCAGAGAAGTACTTGACGGCTGCGCGGCCGGCGACCATTCGTACAGCGCAGGCTTCGGCTTCGCGATGTGGGGGTGGAACTTCAGAAGATTGCGAACGCGCCTCCAGTCGCGGTCGACGTCGACCGCATCGACGCCCGCATCGACGAGTGCGCTTCTGATCTCCTGCAGCCTTACGGGACCGCCGGATTTCTTGATCACCTCGATGAAGGCCGCACCCGCATCATCGTTGAATTGCTTCACAAGCACCCGGTCGCCCATTGGACCTCCGCCGTGATCAGCCAAAAATATCCAGTCTTTGAACGATAACCTTGGATCTTTTGATATCGGCTGATCGGAAGTACGACAACAATCCGGGGTTCCGATCAAGACACCGGGTGTTGTAACGATCGCCTTGAGTAGCAGGGCTCAGTGGTGCGACTGTTGCACACTTAGCGGCCGAGCGACGGGTGCATGCTCGGGTCAGCGCTGCTCGCGGGGGCACCACCAGGTGGAGCGGCCGCCGACGGTGGCTCGCTGCATCGACGTGCCGCAGCGCGGGCAGGTGCCGCCCTCGTGGCGGGAGGGGATCACTGACAGGGTGTGCACGCCGCCGCCCTCGATTGCGGCGGTGACCGCGGCCCGGACGGCGCGGTGGAGGCGGGAGACGTCGGCCGGGGAGAGTTCGTCGACGGGGCGGGACGGGTTGAGCTTGGCCAGCCAGAGTGCCTGGTCGGCCAGGAGGTTGCCCACGCCGGCGATGGCTTCCTGGTCCAGCAGGCGGGCCTTCACCGGGGCCGTGCCGCGGGCCAGGGCGGCCCGGAACTGGGCCGGGGTGATCGTCAGCGCGTCCGGGCCCAGGCCGGCGACCGGCGGGTCGAGGCGGACGCGGCCCAGGCGGCGGGGGTCGACGAGCATCAGCTCGGTGCCGTCGGCGAAGGTCAGGGCGAACCGCGTGAAGCGGTGGTCGCCCGGTGCGCGGCCGCGCTGCCAGTAGTCGCCGCCGTCGTGTTCGGCGCCGGACTCGTCGATGAACACCAGCTTGCCGGACATGCCGAGGTGGATGCCCAGCGCGGGGCCGGTGGTCTCGCACCACATGCTCTTGCCACGGCGGTTGGCGGTGACCAGGCGGGTGCCGACGAGCGCGGCGCGGATGGAGCCGGGGGCGTGGGGCCGGCAGACCCACGAATCGGTGTCGTCGACGTCGGTGATCAGGCGGTCCAGGGCGAACTGCGCAAGCACCAGCCGCGCCGACTCGACCTCGGGTAACTCGGGCACTCCGCCGACGGTACAAGATGGCAGGTGTGGAAAATCTGCCGGTGGCCCGTGCGCTCGACCGGATCGTCGACGCGGTCGCGCAGGGCCCGACAGTGCTCGTCGCGCCGCCCGGGACCGGGAAGACCACGCTGGTGCCGCTCGCGCTGGCCGACGGCGGCCGGGGCCGCATCATCGTCGCCGAGCCCAGGAGGATCGCGGCGCGGGCGGCGGCTCAGCGGATGGCGCAGCTGTCCGGGACCGAGCTCGGGCGGCGCGTCGGCTACTCCGTGCGGGGTGAGCGGCGGGTCGGCAAGGACACCGTCGTCGAGGTGGTCACGACGGGGCTGCTGGTCCAGCGCCTGCTGGCCGACCCCGAGCTGCCCGGGGTCGCCGCGGTCATGCTCGACGAGTGCCACGAGCGGCACCTGGACACGGACCTGGCCACCGCGTTCCTCCTCGAGGTCCGCGAGGCCATCCGGCCCGACCTGGGGCTGCTGACCGCGACCGCAACGCCCGGCCACAGTCTGCCCGGTGCGCAGGTCATCGCGGTCGAGAGCCCGCTGTTCCCGATCGACATCCGGTGGGTACCCCCCAAACGAGCGCCCCTCACCATGGACCACGTCGCCCAGGTCGTCCGCCAGGCGTGGCGGGAGACGGAGCACGACGTCCTCGTGTTCGTCCCGGGCGTGGCGGAGATCGAGCAGGTGCGCCGCGGCCTCGGAGGCATTGCGACGCTCCCGCTGCACGGGCGGCTCCCCACCGCCGAGCAGGACCGGGCGCTGCAGCCGGGCCCGCGGCGGGTGATCGTGGCGACCGACGTGGCCGAGAGCAGCCTGACCGTGCCCGGTGTGCGGGTCGTCGTCGACTCCGGCCTGGCCCGGGTGCCGCGCATCGACCTGGCCCGCGGGCTCGGCTCCCTGCAGACCGTCCGGGCCGCGAAGGCCGCCACGGTGCAGCGCGCCGGTCGAGCGGCCCGGGAAGGCGCCGGCCGGGTGTACAAGTGCTGGTCCGAAAGCGACGACGATCGGCTCCCGGCCCATCCAGAGCCCGCGGTCCGCACGGCCGAGCTGACCGGGTTCGCCCTCGCGCTCGCCTGCTGGGGCGGCGGCACCGGCCGGCTGCCCGACGCGCCGCCCGAGGCCGCAATGGCGGTGGCCGTCCAGACGCTGCGGGACCTCCGGGCGATCGACGGCGACGGGAAGGTCACCGAGCGCGGGCGGCGCATCGCCCGGGTCGGCGCGCACCCGCGGCTGGCCCGGGCCCTGCTCGACGGCGCGCCGCTGGTGGGGGCCCGCAATGCGGCCGAGATGGTCGCCGTGCTCGCGCAGGACACGTACCCGTCCGACGACATGACGGTCGTGAAGCGCACGACCGACGGCTGGCGCCGCGAGGCATCCCTGCTGTACCGGGCGATCGAGCACCCCCGCGAGCGCACCACGAGCGCGGACCGGGCCGCAGGTGTCATCGCCGGCCTGGCCTACCCGGAGCGCGTGGCCCGGCGGCGCCCCAACGGCGACGGGTACCTCATGGCCAACGGCACCGAGGCCGAGCTGGCCGCCGGCTCGTCGCTGCGGGGGCACCCGTGGCTGGCGATCGCCGTCGCGGACCGGCCGGCCGGGCGGGTCAACGCGCGCATCCGGCTGGCCGCGGCGATCGACGAGGACATCGCGCGCGAGGTCACCGACACGCTCCCGCCGAGCCAGACCGAGCGGCGGGAGAAGGTGCGGGCGCGGGAGATCCCGTGGACGCCGCTGCGGCACCGGCTCGCCTTCCTGCACCGCACGCTCGGCCCGCCGTGGCCGGACGTGAGCGACGCGGCGCTCGCCGGCGGCCCCGCCGACCTGCGGGCGCTCCTGCCCTGGCCGGCCGCGAAGGACTTCGACAGCCTCGCGCCCGAGCGGCTGACGGTGCCGAGCGGATCGGTGCTCCGGCTCGACTACAGCGATCCGGAGGGGCCCGTGCTGGCTGTGAAGGTACAAGAAATGTTCGGGCTTGCCGCAACGCCGCAGATCGGGGGCCGGGCGGTGCTGCTGCACCTGCTCTCCCCGGCCGGGCGGCCGGTGGCGGTGACCCGGGACCTGGCGTCGTTCTGGCGCAACGGCTATCGGCAGGTCCGGGCCGAGCTGCGGGGCCGCTACCCGCGCCACCCGTGGCCCGACGACCCGGCCGCCGCACCTCCGACCCGGCGGGCCAACCCGAAGAAGTAACTCACCCGGCGCCTCACCCGATGTGGGAGCAAAAGTCCGGACCCTTGAAGGTCCAGGACGAGGGAGGCTGCCGATGAGAGACGACCTGCCCACGCTGGCCGCCGAGGCGTACGGCTACGGCTATCCCCTGCTGCAGAACCTCCACGCCGTCGCGCGGGCGGGCGCGTTCAACACGTTCGTGGACGCGCCCGGCGCCGACCCCGACCTGCTCACGTCCACCGCCCAGCTCGACCTGTCCGGCGGCCCGATATGGCTGCGCGTCCCCGCCACCGGCGGCCGGTACCACGTGATCCAGTTCATCGACGCGTGGACGAACAACTTCGCGTACGTCGGCAGCCGCACCACCCCCGACGAGCCCCGCGAGTACCTGCTCGTGCCGCCCGGGTGGGCCGGCCGGGAGGCGCCCGCGGCCGAGGTCATCCGCGTGCCCACGATGATCGCCACGCTGATCGCCCGCTTCCCCGCAAAGACCGACCTCACACTGCAGCGGATGTACCCCCAGGTAGCGCTCGACGGTCTGCCCGCGCCCCAGGCCGGCGTGCCTGACGACGTGCGCTTCCTCGAGGAGCTGCGCCGCAGCCTGGCCGCGTTCCCGCCATCCCCGGCCGAACGGCGCTACCAGCGGCGGTTCGCCCCGCTCGGGGTGCTCGCGGACGGCAACTCGCCGTTCGCCACCATGCCGCGTGAGCAGCGGCAGGCCCTGCGTGAGGGCCTGGACCGCGGCCGCGAGGCCCTGGAGGAGGCGGCGACGACCGCCCACGCCGCCCCGGTCAACGGCTGGACCAACAACGTCCACGCGTTCGACTACAACCTCGACTACTTCGAGGTCGGCACCGTCGACGCTCCCCAGTGGACACTGCGCGACCGCGAGCACGCCCGCCACGCCCGCGCGGTCGCGGCCCGCACCCGCCTGTGGGGCAGCCACGGCTACGAGTCGGTGACCGCCGCCCTGCACAAGGACGGCGACGGCAACCGCCTGACCGGCGCGCACACCTACACCCTGGCCCTACCCCCACTCCCGAACGCCACCCTGGCCGCCTACACCGCCCTGGACCCCCGCCCGATCGCCACGATCCCCATCGAGCCCGCGGCCCCGACCCGCATCGAGACCCCCGGCGGCGAGTTCCACCTGATCCTGCGCATCTACGCGCCGGACGACCCGACACTGCCGCTGCCGGCCCTCGCGCGCACCTGAGCCGCAGCGCGTGGACCGGGCGGACGGCCGTCCGCCGAGGAATTGGATCAGTCGTCGCAATGAACAGATGGCGTACAACGCACGCGCGTGCTCGTGTGAGCCGGTGACCGTATCGCACCATGTGCGGGGTGAGAATCGCGCACTTCTGCGACAGCCACCCCGGGCGCTCCGACGGGGTCGCGACCTCGGTGGCCGCCACGGTGGCCCTCCTGCGCTCGGCCGGGCACGAGGTGCAGCTGTACCAGCCGGCGCCGCTGCTGCGCGGGCGGGGTGAGCCCTGCGGGGTCCGCTCGGTGCCGGTGCCGCTGCGCAACATCCGGGTCGGCTTACCCCACTTCTCCGGCATGCGCCCCGTGCCGCACGTCGTGCACGTCCACACGCCCGGGCCGGTGGGCATCGGCGGGCTGCGCTACGCGCGGGCGCACGGGCTGCCCGTGGTCATGACCTGGCACACGGACCTGCTGGCGTACTCCGCACACTTCATGGAGATCCAGTTCGGGGCGGCCCACGCGGCGCAGCGCCTCGCGCTCGGCTGGACCGTGCGCGACTACCTGCGCCTGGCCCGCGCCGGCACCGAGCGGCGCCACCAGCTGCTCCGGTTGGGCCAGGAGTTCATGGACCGCACGTCGGTGCTCATCGCGCCGTCGGCCAAGACGGCGGCCGGTCTGGCCGAGTTCGAGCGGCTGCCCCCGGTCTGGACGGTGCCGACGGCGATCCGGCTCGACGACTGCCCCCTCGGCCGCGCCGAGCTGCGCCGAGCGCTCCGCATTGCCGAAACCGCGCCTGTCGTACTCGCAGTCGGCCGCGCCACCAGGGAGAAGGACCCGGCCCTGCTGCTTGCCGCGTTCTCGCGGCTGCTGCACCGGCTGCCGGACGCGCGCCTGGTGATGGTCGGCGTGCAGCAGCACCGGATGAGCGTCAGGCGCCAGGCCCGCCGGGCCGGCGTCGCCCACGCCCTGCGCCTGGTCCGGCCCGTGCCGCACAGCCGCATGGCCGCGTACTACCGGATGGCCGACGTCCTGGCCTTCGCCTCGACCACCGACACGCAGGGCCTGGTCATGATCGAGGCGGAGGCCGCCGGGCTCCCGGTCGTGCTGGCCGACGCCGCCCTGGCCGACCGCCCGGGCGGGACCGGGGGCCGCCTGAGCACCGCCCCGGACGCCGGCTCGATGGCCGCCGCCCTGACCCGCGTCCTCACGGACCCGCAGCTGCACCGCGAGGTGGCCGAGGCCGGGCGCGCGGCCGCGGACGCCTACTCCGCGGAGCACTACCTCGGCCACCTCATGGCCGTCTACGCCTACGCCCGGGGCACGGCCGGCGATCAGGGCACGGCCGGCGATCAGGGTGCGGCCAGCGCCTCCGTGGGTGCCAGCCGGGCCGCCCGGACCGCGGGGTAGAGCCCGGCGACCGCGCCGATGACGAGCGTGGCCGCGACCCCGCCGGCCGTGGCCCAGGCCGGCACCACCGTCGGCCAGTCGCGGCTGGTCGCGTAGAGCGCCGTCACCGCAATCCCGATCGTCACGCCCCCGACGCCGCCGAGGGCGGACAGCAGCAGCGACTCGGCCAGGAACTGCACCAGGATCTGCCCGCGGGTGGCGCCGAGCGCGCGGCGCAGCCCGATCTCGGCCCGCCGCTCCAGCACCGAGATGACCATGGTGTTGGCCACCCCGACGCCGCCGACGAGCAGCGCGACCCCGCCCAGGCCGAGCAGCAGCCCGTTGAATGTCGTGTCGGTGGCCTGCCGGGCGACGAGCGCGTCGGAGGGCCGCGACACCTTGACCTGGCTGGGGTGCTGCGGGTCGGCGGTGCGGGCGAGCACCGCCTGGACCGCCTCGACCTGGTCGTCCTTGGTGCGGGTGTAGACGGTCGTCGGGTGGCCGTCGAAGTCCAGGTACGCCTTCGCCGCCTCCCACCCGATGAGCGCCGACGAGTCCAGCTCGGCGGCCAGCGGGACCGGGTCCAGGATGCCGATCACCGTGTACCAGCGGTTGCCGATGTACACCTGCACCCCGTCGCCCGCCGCGGAGACCCCCAGGCGCTTGGCCGTCGCCGCGCCGAGCACCACCGACGGAAACCGCCCGGTGGCCGCGTTGAGCCAGACGCCCGAGGCCATCGTGCCGCCGACCGTGCGCAGCAGCTCCAGCTCGGCCGCCCGCAGCGCGATGGCGTTGGTCTGGGCGGCCGGGATGCGGTCGGTGCGATACACGTGGACGCCCGAGATCTTGCCTGTCGCCGACACCTCCGTGACCGGCCCGATCCGCCCGATCATCGCCACCGACTCGTCGGGCAGCGAGACGCCGTCGCCGAAGATGTCGTTGCCGGGCGCGACGGTGAGCAGGTTGGTGCCGAGCGCGGCCAGCTGCCGGTCGAGCTCGGCCCGGCTCGACGACGAGATGCCCACGACCGAGACCATGGCGGCGATGCCGATCGCGATCCCCAGCGCGGACAGGAACGCTCGCATCGGCCGGGTCCGCAGGCCGGCCCCGCCGACCCGGACCACGTCAGCGGGGGCCAGCCGCGACGGCGCCAACGACGTCGTCATCCGAGACCACCTCTCCGTCGCGCATGGCCACCTGGCGCGGCAGGCTCGCCGCGATCTGGTGGTCGTGGGTGATGACCAGGACCGTGGTGCCGGCGTGATGCAGCTCCCCGAGCAGCTGCATCACGCCCGCCCCGGATGCCGAGTCGAGGTTGCCGGTCGGCTCGTCGGCGAGCAGGATGGCCGGCTCGCCGACGACCGCCCGGGCGATCGCGACCCGCTGCTTCTCACCGCCGGAGAGCTCGTGCGGCAGGTGGTCCAGCCGGTCGGCCAGGCCGACGCGCACGAGGGCGTCCTCGGCCCGGCGGCGGCGTTCGGCCCGCGGCGCACCGGTGTAGAGCAGCCCGTCGGCCACGTTGTCCAGCGCGGGCTGCCCGACGGCCAGGTGGAACTGCTGGAACACGAAGCCGATCCGCCGGGCCCGCAGCGCGGCCAGCTGGCGGTCGCGCATCCGCGCTATCGCGTGGCCGTCGATGCGCACCGCGCCGGCCGTCGGGCGATCGAGAGTACCGATGAGATGCAGCATTGTGCTTTTGCCGGAGCCCGAAGGACCGACGATCGCGACGAACTCCCCCGCCGCCACGGTGAGGGAGACGTCCCGGACGGCGACCACCCCGCCGGCGTACTCCTTGCGGACCGACTCCAGCTCCACGACCGCCGTCATGCCGGCATCCCGACGACGGTGCCGGCGCTGATCCCGGCGCCGGTGATCTCGACCTTGCCCGCGGCGAAGAGGCCGAGCTCGACCGCCACGACCTTCGTCGTGCCGCCCTCGACGACCTGCACGCCGTAGCCGCCCTCGGCCAGGGCCAGCAGCGCCTGCACCGGTACCGCGAGCACGTTTTCCCGCTTGCCGGCGGTGAACGTGACGGTGACGGTCATCTGGTCGAGCCCGTCGAACGCCTTGACGTCGTCCGGGACGATCGTGACCCGGTACTTCGTCTTGGCCGGCTCGTTGTTCTGCGCCGGCTGGATGATCGTCTGCACCGCCGAGATCTTGGCGGTCGCGCTCCGGCCGTCGGGCAGCTTCACGGTGACCGCCGTCCCGGACTTGGCCAGCCGCTGGTCCGACGTGTCCAGGTCGACTGTCACGACCGGGGTCGTGCTCGTGTACGCCAGGATCGCACCGCTGCTCGGATCGCCCGGCTCGGCCTTGCGCTCGTCGACGCGGACGGCACCGACGGCATACACGATCCGGGCGGCCTCCACCGTGCCCGTCTTCGTGAGGCCGAGATCGCCCTGCCACTTCCTCACCGCGCTCGCCGTCGACGACGAGTACGTGTCGTCGACGGTGAACCCGGTGTACCCGAGCGCGGCCAGGTTCTCCTCCAGCTGCCTGACGTCGGGCCCCTCGTGGCCGACGGCCAGGTTGCGGTACGCGGGCAGCGTGCCGTAGAGCAGCACCACCGGCGCGTTGTCGCTGCGGTAGAGCGCCTGCCCGCGCTGGATCGTCGTGCCGGCGGCGGGCACCTCGGTGAGCGTGCCGGCGCCGCGGCCGGTGAGCGTCCGGCTGTCGCCGTGGCCGAGCTTGCCGTCCTCGTTCTGGGTGTCGACGAGCGTCTGCCGGCTCACCGTGGCCGTCTTGGGCGGCCCCGAGCTCTTCGGCGCCTCGGCCTGGCTGCCCGTCTGCGGCAGCCCGAGCCCGGCCGCGGCGGCCGCCCCGACGGCGGCGACCGCGGCCACCCCGAGGATCACCTTCCCGGCGCGCCCGCGCCGCCGGCGGTCGCTCACGCCCCACCCCGGTCGTTGTGGCTCTCGGTCTGCTGGCCGGCGCCGCCCTCGCCCGGCTTGTCGCCGCGGTACTGCTCACACGCCTGCTCGGCCTTCTTCATCTGCTCGCCGCGCGGGTCCATGCCGAGCTGATCAGAGTTGATCATGAAGCCGCCCTCCTCCTGCGGGTCCGGGAAGTTGGGAACCCCGTTCTCCCGCATGCACTGGGCGTACTTGCGCATCTCCTCCAGGTGCGCAGCGTCGATCTTGGGCGGCTCGCCGTTGTTGGGCATGTACTGCTTGCACTCGGCCTGGGCCGCGTCGACCTTGCCCTTGTCGATGTCGCCGCCGATGCTCAGCGAGACCCCGCCGCCGTCGAAGTTCGGGTCCTCCATCGGCACGCCGTGATCGCGCATGCACTGGGCGAACCTGAGGAACGCCTCCTGGTCGTCCTTCGGGTTCCGGTTGCCGGTACCGCTGCTCGCGGTCACCGTCGGTGACGCCTTGCCGTCGCCGGCCGTGGCCACGCCGTCGTCTGCGCCGGTGTCCTTGGCGCAGCCGCCGGCGGCGAGCACGAGCAGCAGACCGGCCACCAGGCTCGTCCTGAAACGCATAAGTGCCTCCTTCGGGTGTACTGCCTGTGCAGTCAACGCAGGCGCCCGTCAACGGGCCGTAACCGCGAACGTTGACGCCGCATTGACACCGGCGCGCGGGACGATGGAGGCATGCGGATTCTGGTCGTCGAGGACGAGCGGCTGCTGGCCGAGACGGTGGCGCAGGGCCTGCGCCGGGACGCCCACGCCGTCGACGTGGTCCACGACGGCGGCGCCGCCCTCGATCGGCTCGACGTCAACGACTACGACGTCGTGGTCCTCGACCGCGACCTGCCGGTGCTGCACGGCGACGACGTCTGCCGCGAGCTCACCCGGCGCGAGTCGGCCGCCCGGGTGCTCATGCTCACCGCGGCCGCCGACGTCGACGACCGGGTCGAGGGGCTCGCTCTCGGCGCCGACGACTACCTGCCCAAGCCGTTCGCCTTCCGCGAGCTGTCGGCCCGGGTCGCGGCACTCGGCCGCCGGGCCCGGCCGGCCGCACCGCCGGTGCTGGAGCGGGCCGGGATCCGCCTCGACCCGCACCGCCGCGAGGTGTACCGCGAGGGCCGGTACGTGCCACTGTCACGCAAGGAGTTCGCCGTCCTGGCCGAGCTGCTGCGGGCGGAGGGCGCCGCCGTCTCCGCCGAGCAGCTGCTGGAGAAGGCGTGGGACGAGCACGCCGACCCGTTCACGCACACCGTGCGCATGACGATCCTGAAGCTGCGGCGGAAGCTTGGCGAGCCCGCCGTCGTGCTGACCGAGCCCGGGGTGGGGTACCGCATTCCATGAAGAAGATGACCATCCGCACCCGCCTGACGCTTGTCTACGGCGGCCTGCTCCTGGCCGGCGGGCTGCTGCTGATCGGCATCACCTACGCGCTTGTCTTCCAGCGCCTCGGTGACAAGGTGTACCTCCGGTCCGGGAGCGCGCCGCCGCCGGACCTGCCGGGCGTCGCCGGCGAGGCGCAGGCCGGCACCACCCTCAGCCGCATCTCCGGCGAGATCCGCTCCGACGCGCTGAACGTCCTGCTCACCCAGGGCGGCATCGCGCTGGCCCTCGTCGTCGTGCTCGGCCTGGCCTTCAGCTGGCTCATCGCCGGGCGCCTGCTCCAGCCCCTGCACCAGGTCACCGAGACCGCCCGGCGGATCGCCGGCGCCCCCGACCGCGGCCTGCACGAGCGGATCGCGCTGAAGGGCCCGTACGACGAGGTGAAGGAGCTGGCCGACACGTTCGACCAGATGATCGCCCGGCTCGACAAGTCGTTCGACGTCCAGCGCCGCTTCATCGCCAACGCCTCCCACGAGCTGCGCACGCCGCTGACGCTGAACCGCACGCTGCTCGAGGTCACCACCGACCACGCCGAGGTCTCCCCCGAGATGCGCCAGCTCGGCCGCACGCTGCTGGCCGTCAACGACCGCCACGAGCGCCTCATCGACGGCCTGCTCCTGCTGGCCCGCTCCGAGCGCGCGATCGGCGACGTCTCCTACGTGGACCTGGCCGACATCGTCGCGCACGTGTCCGCGCAGCTGCCCGCCGGCGACGTGAAGCTGACAGTGGCGGCGGACGAGGCCCCGACGATGGGCAACGCGGTGCTCCTGGAGCGTCTCGTGCACAACCTCGTGGAGAACGCGGTGCGGTACAACCGGCCGGACGGCGGCTGGGTCCGGGCCGAGTCGGGCACCCGCCCCGACGGCGTGTTCGTCACCGTCAGCAACACCGGTCCGGTGGTTCCGCGGTACGAGATCCAGGGCCTCTTCGAGCCGTTCCGCCGCCTGGGCCCCGAGCGCGCCACCGGCGCCGGCGCGGGGTTGGGCCTGTCGATCGTCCGCGCGGTCGCCGCGGGCCACGGCGGCCAGGTCTTCGCCGACCCCCGTGACGGCGGCGGCCTGACCGTCACCGTGATCCTGCCCACCGCCGCGAGCAGCGAATATCCGACATGACAACGCGCTGAGATCGGGCACACTCGGGGTCATGTCCGCACCGCCCACCACCATCGACGAACTGCGCCACCTGGTGAACACGGGTACGCGCGTCAAATATCTGTACTTCTGGGGCAACCAGCCCCGCCTGGACGGCACCCTCGGCCCGAGCTGCCTGAGCCAGTGGTGGCCGTCCCCGTTCGACGTCGACGGCGTCCACTTCCGCTCGGCCGAGCACTACATGATGTGGCGCAAGGCCCAGCTCTTCGGCGACACCGCCACCGCGGCCCGCATCGTCGAGGTCGGCCACCCGAAGCAGGCGAAGGACCTCGGCCGTCGAGTGAAGGGCTTCGACGACGCCACCTGGGAGCGCGAGCGCTTCGCCATCGTCACGGACGTCAGCCGGGCCAAGTTCGCCTCCACCGACGCCCTGCGCACATACCTCGTGGGCACCGGCACCCGCGTCCTGGTCGAGGCCAGCCCCCTGGACCGCGTCTGGGGCATCGGCCTGGCCGCCGACGACGAAGCCGCCGCCAACCCTTTGCGCTGGCGCGGCCTCAACCTGCTCGGCTTCGCTCTCATGCAGGCCCGCCACGACCTGGCCACCGGCGCATGACCACCCGCGACGAGGTCCAGCCGCTCCCCGCCTGGCTGGCCTGGCCGATCCGCGTCCTGGCCGTCATCTTCGTCCTGCCGTTCCGCCTGGCCTGGGACGCCCTCGTCTGGCTGGCCCGGGTCTCGTGGAAGTACGTGGGTGCCCCCTTCACCAAATACGTCCTGGCCCCGTTCTGCTACTACGTGCTCTGGACCCCGCTGCGCTGGATCGCCGTCCACCTGCTCTGGCGCCCGCTGTCCTGGATCGCCGTCCACATTCTGTGGCGCCCGCTCGTCTGGTTCGCGAAGTACGTCCTGGCGCCCCTGTGGGACGGTTTCGTCTGGCTGCTGAAGGCCACCGCCCCGTTCTGGCACCTGCTGGCCCGCATCCTCCTGACGGCGGCGAAGGCGGTCGCCCTGGCCCTGGCCCTGGTCCACCGCTGGATCCTGACCCCGATCGGCCGGGCCGTCGCCTTCGTATGGCGCTGGGTGGTCGTCCCGATCGGCCAGGCCTTGCGCTGGGCCTGGAACCACTCGGTCGTCCTGCTGTGGCGCTACCTGGTCGTGGTGCCCCTCCGGTTCGTCTGGACCTACGTGGTGGTCCCTCCGGCCCGCTGGCTGCACACGTGGGTCCTACGCCCGATCGCCGACACGACCCGCAGCATCCTGACCACCCTCGGCCTCCGCGAACCGCCACGCCCCCGCCACCCCCTCCAGCCGGGCCGCCGCCCCCAACCCCGCCGCCGCTAGGTCGATGCAGGGGATGCCGTGGGCGGCGGCGCGGTGCAGGAAGCCGGCGGGGTGGATTTCGGCGTAGGCCAGGCGGGTGTGGTCGGCGATGGCGGCATGGATGTAGTCGTAGCCGACGCGGGGCCGGCCGATTTTTTTGACGTCGACGTGGATGAGTTCGCCGGGCCGGTTGCGTTCGTAGTGGCGGCGGGCTGACCGGTGGGCGGTCGAGCTTGGCCAGACAGTGCACAGCTGGGCGCCGTCTCGCGGATCATGGGTTCGGTTTGCGGACGGTAGCCGCCGCGCTCGACCGCATGCATTCCGGGACTGACCCGCCGGTTCGCGTTCGCGGCCACCGCGGCCCATGCGCTGCTCGGCCGCACGCCGCCGATGGTCGATCGGTTGGGCTCGGACCTGACCGCGATCGAGCAGTTGCTGCGCAACGCCTCCGCGACGGCGGCCTCAAGAACGGCGGCGGGGATATGGTGCGGTTTCGTCCGGTTTGACGGCATGGCCGCTTACAGCAGACCTAAGGTTCACGACTCTTACATTTAATATTGTTAACTGATAGCCTTCCTGACCATCGCTACATCGATGGTGAGGAGTTCAATGAGATCTCGACGCCGTACGATCGCCCTGGTGGCGGGCGCGGCCCTGGCCGTCGTGACGACCATGGCTCTGGTCCCCATGCTCAGCGCGCAGGCCGCCAGCACCGCCGTTGCGGCCGCCTGTACCGCACCGAACTGGGCCGAGGGCAACACCTACACGGCCGGGACGCAGGTGACGTACCAGGGGCACACCTACCAGGCGCTGCAGACGCACACCGCCTACCCGGGCGCCGGCTGGAACCCCGCGGCCACGCCGTCGCTGTGGAAGGACCTCGGCACCTGCGGGGGCACCGGGCCGACCACGCCGCCGCCGACCACCTCGTCGGGTGTGCCGTCCGCGCCGGGCAACCTGCGGATCACCGCCACCACCAACACCAGCCTCGCGCTGGCGTGGAACGCGTCCACCGGCACCGTCACCGGTTACCGCGTCTACGAGGGCTCGACGGTCAAGGCCACCGTCACCGGCACCAGCACCACCGTCTCCGGCCTGTCCGCCGGCACCACCCACACCTACACGGTGAAGGCGTACAACGGCCAGGGCGAGTCGGGCGCGTCGAACAGCGTCACCGGCACCACGACCGGCGGCACCACCAACCCCGGCACGGGCACCGCCGCCCCGTACCTGTACATGGGCTGGGGTGACCCGCCGAACCCGCAGACCGTGCAGCAGGCCACCGGCATCAAGTGGTTCACCATGGCCTTCGTCCTCTCCTCCGGCGGCTGCACCCCGGCCTGGGACGGCAGCCGGCCGCTCACCGGCGGCGTCGACCAGACCGCGATCAACCAGATCCGCGCCGGTGGCGGCGATGTCGTGCCGTCGTTCGGCGGCTGGAGCGGCAACAAGCTCGGCCCGAACTGCTCCACCCCGCAGGCCCTGGCCGGCGCGTACCAGACGGTGATCAACACGTACGGGCTCAAGGCGATCGACATCGACATCGAGAACACCGACGAGTTCGAGAACGACACCGTGCGCAACCGGATCGTCGACGCCCTGAAGATCGTCAAGCAGAACAACCCGAGCCTCAGGACGATCGTCACCTTCGGCACCGCCACCACCGGCCCGGGCTACTACGCGCAGCAGCTGATCTCCCGCGCGCAGTCGACCGGCGCCAACATCGACGTGTTCACGATCATGCCGTTCGACTTCGGCGGCGGCGCGAACATGTACCAGTCGACGGTGAGCGCCTCCGAGGGCCTCAAGACCATGCTCAAGTCGACGTTCGGCTGGGACGACGCCACCGCCTACCGGCACATGGGCATCTCCGGCATGAACGGCCTCTCCGACCAGCAGGAGAACACCTCACCGGCGCAGTGGCAGCAGATCCGCGACTACGCCCAGAACAACCACCTCGCCCGCCTCGCCTTCTGGTCGGTCAACCGCGACCGGCCGTGCCCCGGCGGCGGCGTGGTGTCCAACTGCTCCGGCGTCGCGCAGAACAACTGGCAGTACACCCAGATCACTGCCACGTTCACCGGCTAGGCGGCACGCACCAGGAAGGGGCCGGCGCTCGAGGGCGCCGGCCCCTTCTGCGTCACACGGTCACACCAGCGAGGGAGCGCGCGACGGGGCCGGCCGCTCCACCTCGACGTGCGGCAGCAGGCGGTCCAGCCAGCGCGGCAGCCACCAGTTCACCCGGCCCAGCATCGCCATCGTGGCCGGCACCAGGACCAGCCGGACAAGTGTGGCGTCGACGAATACCGCGACGGCCATCCCGACGCCGATCATCTTCACAGTCACGTCCGGGTCGAGGGCGAAGCCGATGAACACCGCGACCATGATGGCGGCCGCGCTGCTGATGACCCGGCCGGTGGCGGCGAGGCCGCGGACCACGGAGCCGCGGGCGTCACCGGTGGCCAGCCAGTCCTCGCGGACCCGGGACAGCAGGAACACCTCGTAGTCCATCGACAGTCCGAACAGGACGGTGAAGAGCAGGATCGGCACCCAGCTCGACACCGGCACCGCGTGCGGCAGCCCCACCAGCCGCGCGCCGAGGTCGGTCTGGAAGATGGCGGTCATCACGCCGTAGGCCGCGGCGACCGACAGCAGGTTCATGATCGCCGCTTTCACCGCGACGACGGGGGCCCGGAACAGTACCGTCAACAGGATCAGTGACAGCGCCACGACGAAGGCCACGACGATCCACAGGCGGTCGGCCAGGCGGTCGGAGATGTCGGCGAACACGGCGACGAGGCCGGTCACCAGCACCCCGTCCGGCAGGACGCCGGCCCGCAGCCGGGTCAGCAGCTGCGATGTCGCCTCATCCTGCGGCCCCGTCCGCGGCTCGACCGCGATGACGGCCGCCGTGCCGTTGACGACCGGCGGCGCCACCGCGGCCACCCCGGGCTCGGAGCGCAGACGGGTCACCAGACCGTCCACATCGGACACCTTCGTGGTGTCGACGGCGAGCAGCAGCGGGCCGTTGGCGCCGGGGCCGAACTCGGCCGACACGAGGTCGTACGCGAGGCGGGTCGTGTTGGAGGTCGGCTGGCTGCCGGCGTCCTGGGGCCAGGTCCGCATGCCGAGCATCGGCGCGGCCAGGGCGGCCAGGACGATGAGCGCGGCGAGCGCGGCCACGACCGGGCGCCGGCCGACCCGGGTGGCCCAGCGGGCGGTGAAGCCCGACGACGTGGCGACCGGCCGGCCCTTGCGCACCCGGCGCGGCAGCACCCGGGGCCCGGCCAGGCCGCACAGCGCCGGGACCAGGGTCAGGGCGGCGGCCATCACGGCGACGACGGCGGCGAAGGTGGCGTAGCCGAAGGAGGAGTACACCGGCAGCGAGGCCAGGCGCAGCCCGAAGAGCGACACGAGCACCGTCAGCCCGGCCACGACGACCGAGGCGCCCGCCGTGGCGTTCGCCTCCGCGGCCGCCTCCCGCGGCGACAGGCCCCGGCGCAGCCCCTCGACGTGCCGGGCCACGAGCAGCAGCGCGTAGTCGATGCCGACGCCCAGGCCGACCATCGTGGCGACCGTCGGCGCGGTGTTGCTGATGTCGGTGGCCTTCTCCAGCAGCGCGATGACCGCCGTCGCGACGCCCAGGCCGGCGATCGCCACGACAAGCGGCAGGCCGGCGGCGACGATCGAGGCGAGCCCCAGGACGAGGATCAGCAGGGCGGCGACGATGCCGACCGCCTCCGCGGTGCCGCTGGGAGCGGAGATGTTCTCGGCGACCTGGCCGCCGAACTCGACCTGCAGCCCCTCACGCCGCAGCGGCTCGGCCGCGGCGCGCAGGGCGTCCATCGCCGAGGTGCCGGCGAAGTCGGTGACCGGGATGTCGTACTGCACCCCGATGAGGGCCGTGTCGCCGTCCGCCGACAGCCGCGCGGGCGCGACGATCCCGGCCGACGGCATCGTGGCCAGCCGGCCGCGCAGGGACTCGAGCACGGCCGGGTCCAGCCTGGCCGCCGAGTGCACCACGACGCGCGCATCGGCGCCGGACATCTGCGGGAAGTTGGCCCGCAGGAACTCGGTGCCGGCCTGTGACTGGGTGCCGGGCACGTTGTAGTCGTCGTGCGGGGTGCCGCCGAAGCCGGCGGACAGCGCCGTGAGTCCGACGAGGACCATGGCCCAGGCGCCTATCACGCGCCACGGGTGAGCGGCGGCCGCACCGCCGATTCGGCCAAGCAAGCGAGACATGCCTGCACACTCCCCCGTACTGCTTTCAGACCACTTGGAGTCCACTAACTGCAGCGGCGGCCGTCCACTTTCGCCGCTAGAGCGGGCGGGCGGCGAGGCGCTGCACTAAAGGCATGCGTCGATTCTGTGCCGTCGCCGGCCTGCTGGTGCTCGCCCCGCTCGTCGGCGAGTATCTGCTGGGCAACCTGAGCGTCCGGATCCTCCCGGGCCTGCCGTTCCTGGTCCCGATGTACGGCGGGGGCGCCCTGCTGATCCGCGAGATCGCCCGCCGCAACGGGCGCGGGTGGGCGGCGATCCTGCTGCTGGGCGCGGCCTACGGCGTGATCGAGGCCGGCCTGGTCGACCAGTCGCTGTTCAACCCCGGCTTCGAGGGCCACGACTTCCTCGCGATCACCCCGGTGCCGGCCCTCGGCGGCCTCAGCGCGGCGAGCACCCTGTCCTTCGTGGCCGGTCACGCGATCTGGAGCATCACGATCCCGATCGTCCTGGTCGAGCACCTCGCCGCCGACCGCGAACCGTGGCTCGGCCGCACAGCGTTCACCGCTTTTTCCGGTGTGTACTGTCTGGGCTGCTGGATCATCTACGCGGAGATCCGAGACAGCGAGCAGTTCGTCGCCGCGCCCTCGCAGCGCGCGGGCGCGGCGGCCGCGGCGCTCCTGCTGCTCGGGCTGGCGTTTGCGACGAAGCGCACGTTCGCCGCGATGACTCCCCCACCGATCTGGCTCACCGCGGTCCTGGGGTTCGTGGTCAGCGGCGTCTTCTTCGCCCGCCCGGAGTCGTGGCCCGGGTTCTGGTTCGGGATCGCCTGGCTGGCCGCCGCCGCGCTGTGGCTGAGCGCGACGAGGTGGACCCCGCGGCACGTCACGGCGCTCGCGGCCGGGGCGCTGCTCACGTACGGCTGGGGCGGCTTCGTCCTGACCTCGCTCATGGAGCCGCACGACCCGGTCCGCTGGTGGGGCAACGCGGGGTTCGCGGCCGGGGCGGTGCTGCTGGTCGCGGCCTGCGCCGTTACAGGAGGGACTTCGCCCGGGCCAGCCAGTGCGGCGCGCTCCACCGACCGGCCACCTCCGCCGCCAACTGGAAGCACGCCATCGCCTCCGCCGGGCGATCCTGCAGCCGATACAGCTCGCCGAGGGTGAGCGCGACCGGCTGCATGGCGATCGAGGTGCTCGACACCCCGGCCAGCTGCTCGCGCACGGGCAGCAGCGCGTCGATGACCGGCTGGGCCAGGTCGGCCCGGCCGAGCGCGACGATCGCCAGCGCGCGCACCGTGTAGAAGGCCGACGCGAAGTAGTCGAGGCGGATCGGGTGCTCGGCGATCCGCACCGCCCGCGCCTCGGCGACCCGCCCGGCCGCGACGAGCGCGAGCGCATACGCGTCGGACCCGATCGGCCCGAGCTGCTCGAACACCATCCGGGTCGGCCCGATGAACCCGGCGATGGCCTGGTCTCCCTCGCTGAGCAGCACGCTGAAGGTGGCGAAGAAGTGGAAGGCGTCGCCGTGCAGCGAGCCCTGGCGGCGCATGTGCTCGTGGCACTCGTCGTAGACGGCCCGCGCACCGGCCAGGTCGCCCGCGATGTGCGCGGCCGCGGCCCGGGCGGCCAGGGTTATCGCCTGCGGCTCGGCGAGGTGGTACGCCGCGGCGATCGACCCCTGCCGGGCGACGGCGGCCCACACCTGCGCCGGCTCGTTCATGGCCGCCGCGCAGTTGCCGAGCATCTGCTCGGCGAGCCAGTGGTAGGCCACCAGCCCGTGCTCGACCGCCAGCGCACGCAGCTCCAGGGCGATCGCGCGCCGGGCGGGCGCGTCCCTGTCGTAGGACATCGTGCGCCCGCGCGCGGCCAGCCCGAGCGCCAGCAGCCGCGGGTCGCCGAGCCCACGGGCGATGTCGAGGGCCTCCCGCCCGGCCGCCACCCCGCGCTCGTCGCCCCCGTCGTCGAGCTCGTTGGTGAGCGCGTCGAGCAGCCGGCACCTGTCGGCCGGGGCCAGGTCGGTGCGGCGCAGCAGCCGGATCAGCAGGTCGACCAGCCGGTCGTCGACGGCGCCGTACTCGTGGATCTGCCACGGCGTCGGCACCGTCCACGCGGTGAAGGCGCGCACCAGCAGCTCCACCCGCCCGGACGCGACGGCCACGTCGACCGCCCGCTGCCGGGTCTGCCGCGCCGCCGCCACCGCGCCCGCGCCGGCCTGCGCCCGCAGCAGCCGCCCGAGGAGGTCCACCAGGCACGCGTCCCGGTCGCCGGGCGCGGTCACCGCCGGGTCGAGGGCACCGCTGAGCACCTCGGCCGCCGCGTCGTAGGCGTAGCGCCGCTCGGCCAGCTCCGCGGCCCGGATCGCGTAGTCGACGGCGAGCGCCGCGGTGTCGGAGGACGCGGCCCGGGCGTAGTGGTGGGCGAGCGCCGGATAGTCGTCGCGCCGCGTGGCCGCCGCCACCCGCGCGTGCATCCGGGCCCGGCGCAGCTGGGAGAGGTCGGTGTACATGGTGTCGCGGACCAGCCCGTGCACGAACCGCACCCGCCCGGGCGCGGGCTCGGTCAGCAGCCCCGCGATGAGCCCGGCCTCCAGCGCGTCGAGCACTGCCCCTTCGTCGGCGTCGGCCGCCTCGACGAGCGTCTCGACGTCGGCCTCCCGCCCGACCACCGCGGCCAGCCGCAGCACCGCGACCGCCGCCTGGGGCAGCCGCGACAGTCGTCGCCGCAGCACGTCGCGGACGCCTTCGGGCACCTCGGACGTGGCCACGAGCGCCCCCTCGGACGCGAGCAGCTGCGCCGACTCCCGCACGTAGAAGGGGTTGCCGCCGGTCCGTTCGGCGAGGGCGGCAAGCGTCCCCGCATCCACGGGGGTCCGGGCGAACGCCGCGACGAGCCGCGCCACGTCCTCGGCGTCAAGCCCTTCGAGCGCCACCCGCACCGGCGACCGGCGAGCCAGGGCAGCCATCGTCGCGGCCAACCGCTCCCGGTTGTCGGCCGGCCGCAGCGCCGCAACCAGCAGCAGCGGCGGCCCGCCGGGCGCGACGAGCTCGGCCACGCTCGCCAGCAGCATGAGCGTCTCGGCGTCGGCCGCGTGGAGATCGTCGAGCACCACCGCGACCGGCCGCTCGCCGGCCGCCGCACCCAGCCACCGCGAGACGGCCCGGTGCAGCCGGAACCGCCCGCCGGCCCGATCCTCGCCGGCCCCGGCCCCGGCCCCGAGCCCTCCGGCGTCCTCGTCGAGCAGCGGCCGCAGCTCGGCGGCCAGTTCCCCGGGCGGCGCCACGTCGGCCAGCTGCCGCAGCGCCTCGACCCAGGCCCAAGCCGGCGGCGCCCCTTCGACTTCGGGGCATCTCCCGACCACCACGAGCCAGCCGAGCCGGGCGAGCTCGTCGCGGTATCGGCCGAGCAGGCCGCTCTTGCCGACCCCGGCCTCGCCGCTGAGCAGGACCACCTGCGGGGCGGTGTCCGCCGCCTGCATGAGCGTGCCCAACTCACCCTCGCGCCCCACGAACAGCTCGTCGAGCGCCCCGGCCCGGGTACCGAAATCGACAGGAGCCGGGAGAGCCGGACGCTCCGGCCGGTCCAAGGCGATGTCGCCCCCGAGAATCGCCGCTTCCAGCTCGAGCAGCGCGCGGCCGGGGTCCAGGCCGAGCTCCTCGGCCAGCAGCGCCCGCGCCCGGCGCAGGGCGGCCAGCGCGTCGGCCTGGCGGCCGCTGCGCCACAGGGCCAGGGCCAGCAGCCGCCAGCCCTCCTCCCGCAGCGGGGCCTGGCGCGTGAACAGGTCGGCCTCCGCCACGGCCGCGGCGGCCGCGCCCGAGCGCACCATCGCGTCCAGCAGCGCCTCCCGGGCGGCCAGGCGCAGCTCCGCGAGCCGGGCCGCCTCGGGCTGGGCCCAGGGCTCGCCGGCGAACTCTGCGTAGGCCTCGCCCTGCCACAGGTCGAGGCCCTCACGCAGCAGCCGCAGCGCCCGGTGCGGGTCGTCCGTCAGGGCCCGGGCCTCGGCGAAGAGGCGTTCGAAGCGCCAGGCGTCGACGGCGTCGGGCGGGAGGCGGATGGCATACCCGGGCGGGGCGCTCACCAGGAGGCGGGCCGGGGTGCGGCGCGCGCGGGCCGGTTCGAGGAGGCGGCGCAGGTTGGAGACGTAGGCCTGGAGGGAGGCGATCGCCCGGGGCGGGGCCTCGCCGCGCCACAGGTCCTCGATCATCCGGTCGACCGAGACGACGTCACCGCGGGCCGAGAGCAGCAGCGCGAGGACGGCACGCTGACGGGGGCCGCCGAGGTCGACGGCCGCTCCTGTTTCGACCGCGAAGGGGCCGAGCACCCGCAGCAGCATGACGGCGCCATGGTAATCGCCGCCAAGCGCTCTCCAAGACCGCTACAAGACAGTCCGGCGACGGTATCGGCACCGAAATTGGAACCGTCCGAGGAGCACCGATATGACAGGCACCGTCACCACCGAGCGCCCGTGGGTCCAGGAGATGGTGGTCGTGCACCGCATCTTCCGCCGGGAGTCACGGCATCTGCACGATCTCGTCGGCGCCGTGCGGCCCGGCGACACCGCGCGGGCCGCCCTGCTGGCCGGGATGGCCCGCGAGTACATCGAGGGCCTGCACTCCCACCACACGAGCGAGGACGAGCTGCTCTGGCCGAAGCTGCTGGCCCGGGTCGACCTCGACGCCGAGCTGGTGCTGCGCATGGAGCAGCAGCATCAGGTGGTCGATGCCGGGCTCCAGGAGCTCGAGCGCCTCCTGGCCGCGTGGGCGGCCTCGCCGGCCGAGCCGGAGCGCGACGCGCTCGTCGCCGGGCTGGACCGCCACCGCCGCGACCTGCTGCCGCACCTCGACGAGGAGGAGCGCCGCGTGCTGCCGCTGATCGAGGAGCACATCACTGTCGCGGAGTGGAACGCCCTCGGCGAGCACGCCCGCGCGAAGACCCCGAAGGACAAGCAGCTGCTCATGCTCGGCGCGCTGCTGGAGGACGCCACCCCGCAGGAGTCGGCCCGGTTCATGGCGCTGCTGCCGCTGCCCGTGCGGCTGCTGTGGAAGACGGTCGGCAGGCGCTCCTACGCCAAGCAGATGGCGGCCGTGCGCAACGGCTAGTTCGACGCGTAGCCGGGCAGGTCGTCGTGGCCGTCGGTCGTCTCCACCCGGTCGACGTGTCCGTCGTAGTCGTCGTCGTGGTAGATCAGGTCGATCTTGCCGTCGTGGTCCTGGTCGTACGCGACCTGGTCGACCAGACCGTCGTGGTTGGTGTCCCACATCGCCACGTCGGTCTGGCCGTCCTGGTCGGTGTCGGCGAGGAGCATGTCGACCCGGCCGTCACCGTCGGAGTCGTAGCCGACGGTCTCGGCGTCCCCGGCCATGTCACCGCCGGAGAGCCCGGGGTCGCCCGCCGGGTCGGCCGCGCCCAGACCGGCCGTCCCGTAGGAGGCGGCCGTGAGCGGACCGTGGCCGAACATCGCCTCGGGGTCGGCCACGTCGTCCGGGCTCAGGTCCAGGTGGTAGTCATCGGACGTAAGGCCCCAGTCGGTCATACCCCCACCTTATGTCGATGGGGCGTCGACCTCCGAAGTCGTTTCGGGGGCCAGCCGGGCCCGGCGCATCCCGTAGGCGAAGTACAGCACCAGCCCCACGGCCATCCAGATCAGGAACCGCACCCAGGTGACCACCGGCAGGTTGAGCATCAGCCACAGCGAGGCCAGCACGCTCACGATCGGCAGGAACGGCACGAGCGGGGCCTTGAAGCCGCGCGGCAGATCGGGCCGGGTCCGGCGCAGGATGACCACGCCGATCGAGACGACGATGAACGCGAACAGCGTGCCGATGCTCGTCAGCTCGGACAGCTCGGACAGCGGCACGAACGCGGCCAGGACCAGCACGATCGACCCGGTGATCGTCGACATGACCCACGGGGTGCCGAAGCGCGGGTGGACCTTGGCCAGCACCGGCGGCAGCAGGCCGTCGCGGGCCATGGCGAACGAGACCCGGGCCTGGCCGAGCAGCAGCACCAGGATGACCGAGGTGATGCCGCAGACCGCGCCGAGCGAGATGAGGTTGGCCGCCCAGCCCTGCCCGGCCAGGTCGAACGCCTTGGCCAGCGGGGCGGCGGTGTTCAGGTCGCCGTAGTGCACCATGCCGGTGACCACGAACGAGACGGCCATGTAGAGCACCGCGCAGATGACGAGCGAGCCGATGATCCCGCGGGGCACGTCCCGCTGCGGGTTGTGCGTCTCCTCGGCGGTGGTCGCGACGACGTCGAAGCCGATGTACGCGAAGAAGACGATCGAGGCCGCGGCGACGATCCCGAACCAGCCGAAGTGCTGGGGCGTGATCCCGGCCAGCACCTGCAGGAGCGGCGCGTCACCGCCTGACTCCTTCTCGGCGGCCTGGGCCGCAGGGATGAACGGGGTGTAGTTCGCGGCCTTGATGAAGAACAGGCCGAGGACGATGACGAACAGGACCACGGCCACCTTGACGATCACCAGTGCGCCGGTGACCCGGCCGGAGAGCTTGGCGCCCACGATCGCGACGACCGACAGCACAGCCACGATGAAGGCCGCCCCGAAGTCCGGTCGCGCCTGGTCCCCGGCGAGCCAGTTCGGCAGGTCGAAGAGCTCCTGGAGGTACGCCGACCACCCCCGCGACACCACCGCCGCGCCCAGGGCCAGCTCCAGGCAGAGGTCCCACCCGATGATCCAGGCGACGAACTGGCCCAGGGTGGCGTAGGAGAACGTGTACGCCGATCCGGCGACCGGCACCGTGGAGGCGAACTCCGCGTAGCAGAGGGCGGCCAGCGCGCACACGACGCCGGCCAGCGCGAAGGACAGCACGATGGCGGGTCCGGCGTTCTTGGCCGCCTGCTGCCCGGTCAGCACGAAGATGCCCGTGCCGATGATGACCCCGACGCCGAAGACCGTCAGGTCGAAGGCGGAGAGGTTCTTGCGCAGCTTCTGGCCGGGCTCGTCGGTGTCGCGCATCGACTGCTCGATCGACTTCGTGCGAAAGAGTGACGACATGCGACACCACGTGCCCGAACGGTCACGTTCCTACACCTCGGAGGCGCTTGCAGTACCATTAAGCCTATCGTTTTAATAGGAATTGGCGAGCGAGGGCGGTGAGCCATGGGGCGCACGTGTACCACGGTGGTCGTCGGCGGCGGCTGCAGCGGCGCGCTGGCGGCGATCCACCTGAGCCGGGACCCCCGTCACGCTGTGATGATCGTCGATCCCGCGCCCTACGGGGAGCTGGGGCGCGGCGTCGCCTACAGCACCCGCCACCCGGCCCACCTGCTCAACTCGCGCGCGGCCACCATGAGCGCCCGGGCCGACAGGCCCGACGACTTCGTCCGCTGGTGCCGTGACCAGGACCTCGGCATCGGCCCGGCCGACTTCGCGCCCCGCGGGGTCTACGGCGGCTACCTGCACGACCGCCTCACCCGGGCCCGGTTCACCCACGTCCGCGCGGCCGCCACGCGGGTGCACGCCGACGGCGCGGTGACGCTGAGCGACGGCGCGACGATCCGGGGCGACCGGGTGCTCCTCGCGCTCGGCCACGGCGCCCCGACCGCGCTCACCCGGTTTCAGGACCACCCGCGATACGTGGCCAACCCGTGGGATCCCAAGGCCCTCGACGGCCTCGAAGGTGATCTTCCGGTGCTGCTCGTCGGCACCGGGCTGACCGCCGTCGACGTGGCGATCGCCCTGGAGGGCCGGGTGCCGGTCGTGGCCTACTCGCGCCGCGGCCTGCTGCCCCGGCCCCATGCGGACGTCGTGCCGGCCGATCGCGCGTTCGAGTACCAGGGCCGCGATCTGGCCGGCCTGATGCGGGCCGTGCGCGAGTTCGCGGCCACCCAGCCGGACTGGCGCTCGGCGGTCGACGCCCTCCGGCCCGAGGTCGACCGGCTCTGGCGGGGGCTGACCCCCGAGGCCCGGCGGCGGTTCCTGCGGCACGTCTCGACCTACTGGGAGGTGCACCGCCACCGCATGCCGCCGGCGAGCGCCGCCCGGCTCCGGACGCTGCGGACCACCACCAGCAGCCGCGGCGAGTGGGCCGCCGTCATCAACTGCACAGGCCCGCAGGGTGCGGCCGTCACCGAGGTGGGCCGGCACCTGCTCGACGACGGCCTGGCCCGCCTCGACCCCACCGGCAAGGGGCTCGACGTCGACGAGGCCGGCCGGCTGCACGACCGGATCTACACGATCGGCCCGGTCCGCCGCGGCGCCTGGTGGGAGACGACGGCGGTGCCCGAGATCCGGCGCCAGGCCGACCGGCTAAGCCGCGACCTGCTTGAGGGTCATGACGTGCTCGACGAGGGCGATCAGGACGTCCTTGACCGAGCGCCTGTCGCGCGCGTCGCACAGGACGACAGGCACGTCCGGGTCGAGGTCCAGGGCCTTGGCGATCTGCGTCGCGCTGTGCTTCTGCACCCCGTCGAAGCAGTTCACCGCGACCAGGAACGGCGTGGAGCGGCGCTCGAAGTAGTCCACCGACGGGAAGCAGTCGTTCAGGCGGCGGGTGTCGGCCAGCACCACCGCGCCGAGCGCGCCCAGCGCCAGCTCGTCCCACAGGAACCAGAAGCGGTCCTGGCCGGGCGTGCCGAACAGATACAGCACGATGTCCTGGTTGATGCTGATCCGGCCGAAGTCCATGGCCACGGTCGTCGTCTTCTTGCCCTCGACCCCGTTGACGTCGTCGATGCCGACGCCGGCGTTGGTGAGCACCTCCTCCGTCTGCAGAGGTCGGATCTCGCTCACCGCGCTGACGAGCGTGGTCTTGCCGACGCCGAACCCACCCGCGATGAGGATCTTCACCGCGAGGGGAACGTGACCGTCAGAGCGCTCGGAGGCCATTGACAACCGCCTTGAGGATGCGATCGTCGGGCCGCAGCGGCCCGACGGACTGGTCGTACTCCGGTTCGTGCATCTCGATGAGCCCCTGCTGGAGCAGATCGCCCAACAACACGCGCACAACGCCGAGCGCGAGGTCGAGGTGGGACGCGAGCTCGGCGACGGACACCGGCTCACTGGTGCGCGCCAGGATCGCGCGCTGCTCGGGCAGGAGGTGCTGTTCTCCGGGGCCGACCCGGCGCACCACGAAGGCGACAAGGTCGAAGGCGCCGGCCGCCGGCTTGGCCCGTCCGCCGGTGACGGCGTAAGGCCTGACTACGGGGCCGGCGTCCACGTCCATCCAGTCGTGGCCACGATCCGACATCGGGGTTTCATCAGGGGCCATCGTGTGAGACGCCCGGTCGCGTTGGCGCGGTGAGGTACTGCCCGACCCGGGTCACCAGCATCGCCATCTCGTAGGCGATCACACCGATGTCCGAGTCGGCGGCGCTGAGCACGGCCAGGCAGGCGCCCTGCCCGGCCGCGGTGACGAACAGGAACGAGTTGTCCATCTCCACGATTGTCTGACGGACACCGCCGCCGTTGAACTGCCGGCCGGCGCTGCGGGCCAGGCTCTGAAAGCCGGACGCGACGGCCGAGAGGTGCTCGGCGTCGTCGCGCCCGAGCCCGCTCGACGCGCCCATCAGGAGCCCGTCGGCGGAAAGCACCACGGCGTGCTGCGCCGATTCGACCCGCTCGACGAGATCGTCGAGGAGCCAGTCGAGCTTGCCGGTGCGGCTCGTCGAGTGCGTCACCTATGCGTCCCTTTCCGGAGAGTTCGGGTCCTGGATCTGCTCAGCGTCACGGCGCCCCTTGGTGAAGCCGGCCTGCAGCGACGTCATCATCTCCCGGGTCTGCTCGGGCGAGCGGCCGCCGACAGCGGTAGTGGCGAACTGATCCGCCGGAATGCCGTCGACCGTCCGCTCCTCCTCCGGCCGCTCCTTCAACTGCGGCGCCAGGCTGGCCTGCCGGCGCCGCCGCGGCAGCCCGTCGGCGGTGAGCTCGACCGCCTCGACCGATTCCCGCTGCGTGGGCAGCGTGGGAGTCGGGATCGGCGGGGGCGGCGGCGCCGGTGCGACGACGTACTCCACCGGAGTCGGGGCGACCTGGGCGATCGTGGGCCGGATGGCGTCGGCGGGCTCCAGCTCCAGCACGGCCTCCCGGGCCGCCTGCTGCTCCTCGGCCGGGGTCGGCGCGGTCAGCTCGTGGGTCGCGCCGGAGATCAGGTGCGGCGGGATGAGCACGACAGCCGTCACGCCGCCGTAGGCGGAGGCGCGCAGCGTGACCCGCACCCCGTGCCGGGCGGCCAGCAGCGCGACGACGAACAGGCCCAGCCGGGCCGAGTTGGCCGGGTCGAACTCCGGCGGCTGAGCCAGCCGCAGGTTCGCCTCCTCGATCGCGTCCGGCGACATGCCCAGGCCGCGGTCCTCGATCTCGATCGCGTAGCCGTTCGGGACCAGCTGCCCGCTGATCTGCACCCGGGTGTGCGGGGGCGAGTAGGCGGTGGCGTTCTCGATGACCTCGGCCAGCAGGTGGATGCAGTCGGCGACGGCCCGCCCGACGAGCGACGCCTCCGGCAGGGCCAGGAACCCGACCCGGGCGTAGTCCTCGACCTCGGACACCGCGCCGCGGATCACGTCGACCATCGGCACCGGGTTGCGCCAGCCGCGGCCGGGCGCGGCGCCGGCCAGGATGACCAGGTCCTCGGCGTGGCGGCGCATGCGGGTGGCGAGGTGGTCGACCCGGAAGAGGTCCTCGAGCTCCTCCGGGTCGGTGGAGCGCCGCTCCATCCGGTCGAGCAGGGCGAGCTGGCGGTGCAGCAGGGTCTGGCTGCGCCGGGCGATGTTGAGGAATACCTCGTTGAGGCCCTGGCGCAGCTGCGCCTCGTGGACCGCTGACTGCACGGCGGTGCGCTGGACGGCGCTGAACGCGTTGCCCACCTTGCCGATCTCGTCGGCGCCGTACTCCAGCGGCGGCGCCGAGGCCACCACGTCGATCTTCTCGCCGTGCCGCAGCCGCGCGACCATCGCCGGCAGCCGGTTGTCGGCCAGGTCCTGAGCGTCCTGGCGCAGGCCGACCAGGCGGCGGATGAGCGAGCGGCCGATCCGGATCGACAGCAGGATGGACACGACGACGGCAATGAGGCCGAGCACGCCGGCGCCGATGACGCGGATCAGGATGCCGGCCGCGACGGGACCCGCGCTGGCCACGATGACCTCGCCGAAGCCCAGGTCGAAGCTGCGCAGCTGAGCGAAGAGCTTGTCGTAGGCGTCGCGCCAGGCGTTCACGTCGACGGGCAGCGTCCCGCCCGGCCGGCCGTCCGCCATGATCTTGTTCTCGAGGTCCAGGACGCGCTTGTAGGAGTCGCTGGCCACGATCGGGTCCCACAGCGCCTTGCCGCCCTCCGGCAGCGCATAGGTGGCGTCGGCGTAGAGCTGTCGGCGGGCCCCGATGACGGCGACCAGGTCGGCGTTCTCCGTCTTCTGGAACTTTCCGGCCGCGGCCACCCCGTTGACGATCGCGTCCTCGCGGGCGAGCTGCTCACGGCCGCGGCTGGTGCCGATGACGATGAGCGCGTTGCGGGTGAGCTCGGCGTTGCTGATGCCGGGCAGGGAGTCGTACCAGTGGTAGATCGCGTCGATCGGCCGGTTGTAGACGTTCATCGCCTCGGCCCGGTCGATCTGCCCCAGCGAGATCCCGGTCCGGCCGGTGGTGAGCTGGTCGAACTGGTTGATGACCTCGCGCAGGCGGGCCCGGGACCCCTCGGGGATCGCGTTCTGCAGCTTGCTGTCGGCGGCGCGGCGGCGGAAGTCGCCGAGTGCCTCGTCGACCTTCGAGCGCTGCGCGTTGAGCGCGGCGGTCTCCGGCCGGCCCTCCTGGCGCCCGGTCGCGAGGTACACCTGGGTCAGCGTGCGTTCCCGCTGCAGCTCGACGATCACGTTCTCCGACGGCTTGCTCGACAGCGCGCTGTACTCCTGGCTGTCCAGGAGCTCAGCGGTGGCGCCGGCGGTGAGGCTCGTGGCGAACACCCACATGACCACCAGCGTGGCCAGCGGCGGCAGCACCAGGGCGATGATCTTCGCGCGGATCGACCAGGTGCGGATTCTCCACGAAGGACTCTTCATGCGGTCGGTTCCTCGCTGGGGTCGCGGGGCAGAGGGGTGGTAGCGCCTCGGGCATGATACGGACAGGTGGGGCCGGAAGTCACCAGCAAGGTCGTCCGGGGCACACTCCGGTCTCGCCCCTTTTCCCGCCCTTCGCCCGGTGTAGCCGGGCCTCGCCCGGGCAGCCCGGCGCCATGCGACGTGGACGGTGGGTAGTGGCCGTGGGGGCCTGGATGCTGTGCGCCGCGGGGCTCTCGGCGCTGGCCCTGCACGAGACCACCGCAGGCCGGGAAGCCCTGCTCAAGGCGGCTCGACCGGCACCCGGCGCCCCCGGCGCGCCGACCCCTTCGCCCTCGCCCGACTCGCCGCGGATCCTGCGCACGCCGGGCGGGAACGTCGTCGCGGGCTGTGACGGAACTTCGGTGCGCGTCCGGTACCTGAGCCCGGCCACCGGGTTCCACATCGTGAGCGCGGACCGCGTCCCCGGCCCGCAGTCCCGGGCGGTGTTCCGGTCCGACACGCAGGAGGTCCGGGTGCTCGTGCGCTGCACCGGCGACGGTCCACACGCGGACGTCGAGGTCAGTTGACGGCAGCATCGACCGTAATTTATATGACCTTCGCGGACAGGGCGAATTGGTCGGGGACGACGGCGGTACCGACGCCACGGATGGCCATCGAGGCACAACGCTGTGCGACATCGGCCGCCCCGGCCACCCCCTCCCCCGCCAGCCGGGCCAGCACGAATCCGGCCAGGTAGGCCCCGCCGGCCCCGGCCGCGTGGGTGCCCGGCCCGGGCGGTGCCGCGGTCTCGACCGTCTCCCCGTCGAGGCTCATGACCTGCGAGCCTTCCGCGTCGAGGGTGACCGCCACGATCGCCGCCCCGGTCCGGCGCAGCAGCTGCCCCCGGTCCGGCCGGGACCGGCCGCCCGGCTGCCCCATCTCCCGCCCCATCGCCTGTCCGATCACCCTGGCCGCCTCTTCGCGGTTCGGCGTGACGAGGTCCGGCCCGATCGAGGCCCAGCCGGCCAGGTCGTGGGCGTCGACGGCGAGCAGCGGCAGGTCGAGCCGGCGGGCGGCCAGCAGGGCCTGGACCGCCGGGCCGAGCGTCCCGGCGCCGTGGTCGCAGATGACCACCGCGTCCGGGCGCGGCTCGGCGCTCAGCGTCTCGTCCAGCCGCCGGACCACCGTCTCGGCCGCGACCGGGGCGAGCGGGCCGGTGTCGCCGTCGTCGAAGCGGACCAGGACATATCCGTCGGCCACGACCCGGCGCTTGGTGACCGTCCGCCGCCCGACCGCCGTCACCAGCCGGTCGGCCACCCTGGCGTCCCACACGCAGGTCCGCAGCCGGGCCCCGGCGTCGTCGTCGCCGACGGCACCGACGAGCGTGGTGCGGGCCCCGAGAGCGGCGAAGTTGGCCGCGGTGTTGGCCGCCCCGCCGCACACCTCCCGGGTGGTGTCGAGGGCGACGACGGGGACGGGCGCCTCCCGGCTCAGCCGCGTCGGGGTGCCGCAGAGCCAGCCGTCGAGCAGCGCGTCGCCGGCCACGAGCACAGCGGCATCGCGCCACCCCTCGGCCAGCGCGGCGAAATTGCCGGAATTGTGCACCGGCGGCCGGTACCCCCACCGGGGCCGTTCATTCCCTGCGACAATCGGAGCATCGAACGAGCAGACGTGGCGATCATCGGCGGGGGCGTGGCCGGCCTGTCCCTGGCCGCGGAGCTCGCCGAGCTGGACGGCCGGCTGGTGGAGCGCAGCGGTGGCCTGCGCCCGGAGCTGCGCATCGTGCTCCTCGAACGGGAGAACCAGTTCGGGTACCACTCCACGGGCCGTTCGATCTCGGCCCTGTCGGAGAGCCTCGGCTCGCCCGAGCAGCGGGCCCTGACCCGGGCCTCGCGGACGATCCTCGACGCTCTGGGCGCCGAGTCCGGCACGCCGCTGCTGCGGGCCCGGCCGGTCGTCTGGGTCGCCGACGCCGATCACCTGGGGGCGCTCAACGCCCTGCTGACCGCCAACCCCGCGCTGCGCGGGGTCGACCCGGCCGCCGCCCAGACGCTCTGCCCGGTCCTGCGCCCCGAGGCGACGGCCCGGGCCGCGGTCGAGCGTACGGCCCAGGACGTGGACGTCGACGCGCTGCAGCAGCAGTACCGGGACCGGGCGACGGCGGCCGGGGCGGTGCTGCGCACGGCGATCGGCCTGGAGTCCGGCACCTGGGACCCGGGCCGCTCCGCCTGGACCCTGACCACCGACCGCGGCGAGCTGGAGGCGGGCCGGATCGTCGACGCGGCCGGCCCCTGGGCCGACGCGGTCGCCGCCCGCCTGGGCGTACCGGTCGCGGGCCTGACCAGCTACCGGCGCACCGTCGCGATCGCCACCGCCGAGCGAGTGGGCCCGGCCTGGCCGCTCGTCGTGGACGTGGCCGACCGCTTCTACTTCCGCCCGGAGCGCGGCGGCCTGCTGGTCTCGCCGGCCGACGAGACCCCGTCGCCGCCGACCGACGCCGAGGCCCGGCCCCAGGACGTGAGCGTCGCGATGGAGCGGGTGGCCGCGGCGACCACGCTGCAGCTGAGCCGGGCCCGCACGAGCTGGGCCGGGCTGCGCACGTTCGCCCCGGACCGCAACCCGATCGTCGGGCCGGACCCGCAGCAGGACGGCTTCTTCTGGTTCGCCGGGCTGGGCGGCACCGGGATCCAGACCGCCCCGGCCCTGGCCCGGCTGGCCGCCGCGCAGCTGCTCGGCGAGCCGTACGAGGTCGCGGACCTCCGCCCGGAGGCGCTGCTGCCCCGGGCTCAGGCGCAGTAGGCCGGCAGCCGCACCTCGAACGTGGTGCCCGGCTTGTCGCCGTGGTCGGTCACCGTGATCGTGCCGCCGTGCCGCTCCACCACCGTCCGGCTGATCGCCAGGCCGAGACCGGTGCCGGGGACGCCCAGGTTGCGGATGTTCGAGCCGCGGAAGAAGCGCTCGAACAGCCGCGAGCGCTCCTCCTGCGGGATGCCGACGCCGGTGTCGACGACGCTGAGCTTCACCCCGGCCACGTCGCTGTCCAGCCGGATCTCCACCCGGCCCCCGGCCGGCGTGAACTTCACGGCGTTGGTGATCAGATGGTCCACGACCTTGCGCAGCCGCGCCTGGTCACCGGAGACCGGCGCCGGACCGTCGGGCAGCACCACCGAGACGTCGAGGTCCTTCTCGCTCGCGGCCTGCGCGTTGGCGTCGGCGACATCGCGCACGACGGCGGCGAAGTCCAGCGGCCGCTCGACCATCGTCACGTAGCCGCTCTCCAGCCCGGCCAGGTCGAGCAGGTCGTCGATGATGGCCCGCAGGTTCTCGGCGTTGCGGGCGATCACGGCGAGGAACTCCTCGCGCGTCGCCGGGTCGTCGTCGCCGTCGTGGAGCAGCAGCTCGGTGTACGACGAGATCGAGGTCAGCGGCGTGCGCAGCTCGTGGCCGACCAGGGCGATGAACTCGTCCTTGGTCCGGGCCAGCTGCTTGGCCAGGTCCTCGGCCCCCCGCCGGACCATGAACTGCCCGACGTGCGCGGCGATGCCCGACAGCAGCGCGATGAGCGACTGCTCGGGCTCCTCGGCGGCGTCGCCGAAGAACGAGAGCGTGCCGGTGACGCCGTTGCCGTCGCGGATCGGGATGGCCAGGCCGACCCGCAGGCCGTGCTTGGCCAGCGACGGCACGTTGAGGCGGCTGGTGCTCGCGGAGATGTCCGGGATCCAGGTCGGCTGCCCGGTCTCCCAGGCCACGCCGGACACCCCCTTGCCGAGGGCCAGCGGGTCCGGGGCCGGGATCTCGTAGCCCGGCTCGGTCCACATCGCCGCGTTGCGCAGCACGTTGCCGACCCGGTCGACGAGCCACATCTCGGCGTGCGGCCAGTGCAGCGTGCGGGCGACGGTCTCCAGCAGCTCCGGGCCGGCCGCCTCGATGGTCGGCGCCTGCTCGAGGATCTTGGAGACGGCCAGCTCGCACTCGATGAGGCGCTGGGCCCGGCGGCGCTCGGTGACCTCGTGCAGGGCGGCGACCGCGCCGAGGCGGGTGCCGTCGGAGTCGCGGATCGGCTGGGCGTTGACCGTGAACGAGCGGCGCGGGCGGTCCGGGAGGTGGATGACGAACTCGGCGTCGCGGATGTGCTCACCCTTGAACGCCCGGGTGAGCGGCATCTCCGCGCTGCTGATCGTCCCCCCGCCGGGCGCGCTGCGCACCCCCGTCCACGCCTCGGACGTGGAGCCGTCGGCGTCGTGCCCGGTGATGTCGCGCATGGCCCGGTTGAACAGGATCAGGCGGCCGCGCTCGTCGGTGGCGACCACGCCGACGTCGAGGTTGTCCAGCAGCGCGGCGAGGAAGTGCCGTTCGCGGGCCAGCTGGCGCTCGGCGGTGACGCGCTCGCTGATGTCGTAGATGAACGCGTGGGCGTGCCGGCCCAAGGGTCCCTCGACCACGTTCAACGTGATCTCGATGGGAAACTCGGTGCCGGCGCGATTCACGGCGTACAGCTGCAGCCTTTGGCCTATCAGACGGGGCACGCCGCCCCGCAGCAGCCGCATGAGCCCGGCGCGGTGCGCGGCCCGGAACCGCTCCGGGATGATCAGCTCGTGCACCTGCTTGCCGACGGCCTCCGCGGCCGTCCAGCCGAACGCGCGCTCGGCCGCCCGGTTCCACCGGGTGATCTCGCCGGAGAGCTCGATCGCGACGAAGGCTTCGAGGGCGGTCTCGAGCACCGCATCCGTCTCGGCCGCGGCCAGCGCGATGTCCTCTCGCGAGGTCTCGGCGGCCAGCATCACCTCGATCAGCCCGGCACACTCGGCGATCGCCGCGATGTCGTCGTCGGTCCAGTGCCGCGGCACCGAGTCGGTGACGCAGACCGCGCCGAGCGTGTGGCCGGCGGCGTCGTGCACCGGCTGCCCGAGGTACGCCGTGACGTGCCGCCCCACCACGACCCCGAAGTCGCGCAGCGCCGGGTCCTCGCGGGCGTCCGAGACGACCAGCGGCGCGTCGTTGCTGACCACGAACTGGCAGAACGAGCTCGTCGCCGGCTCCGCGTTGACCCGCTCCAGGTCCGGCGGCAGGCCGTGCCGCCCGATCACGTGCATGCGCTCGTCGTCGACGAGCGTGAGCAGGCCGACGGGGGCCACGACCGAGCGGGCGGCGAGCCGGGCCAGGCCGTCGACCGGGGCCGACGAGGAGCTCAGCAGCAGGTGCGCGCGTCGCAGTGCGCGAAGCCGTCCGGGCTGCGTGAGCACGCCGATATCAAGCTGCGGCATACCACCCCCCGCGACCGTCAGCACCTATGAGTGATGGTACCCGCGAACCCGTGCAAAACCGGGCTAAAGCCTCAGCTGGGTGGCGCGGGCCAGTGTCGACTCGGGCGATTCGCCGGTCGTGAGGTCGACGTCCTCCTCGATCCGGCCGTCGGTGAGCCGGATCATCCGGTCGCACCGGGCCGCGATCGCCTGCTCGTGCGTGGCCAGCAGCACTGTCATCCCGCGCTCGTCGCGCAGGTCGAGCAGCAGGTCGAGGATCTGCCCTCCGCTGGCCGAGTCGAGGTTGCCGGTGGGCTCGTCGGCCAGCAGCAGCCGCGGCCCGCCGATCAGGGCCCGGGCGATCGCCACCCGCTGCTGCTGGCCGCCGGAGAGCTGGGCCGGCAGCGACCGCTCGCGCCCGGCCAGCCCCACCGCGTCGAGCAGTTCCCGCGCCCGCGCCCGCTTGTCGAACCCGACCCGGAACGGCAGCACCGGCGCGATCACGTTGTCCAGGGCGCTCAGGGCGGGCAGCAGGTGATAGCGCTGAAAGACGAAGCCCACACTTCGCCTGTACTCGCTGAGCTGCTTGCGCCGCAGTCCCGTCACCTCCACCCCGTCGACCACGATCGTGCCCGCGTCGGCCGTCTCGATCGCCCCGACCAGGTGCAGCAGCGTGGACTTCCCCGACCCGCTGGGCCCGGTGACCGCGGTGAAGCTGCCCGCGGCCACCTCCAGGCTGAGGTCGTCGGCGGCCACGATCTGCGCCCCGCCGGTCCGGAACCGCTTGGTCAGCCCCTCAATCGACAGCACCAACTCACTCCTCTGCCAGCAGTCGGGCGGTGGGCAGGCGTTGCAGCAGCAGCGCGGGGACGATCGCGGCCACGGTGGCGATCAGCGCGCCCGCGACCACGGCCACCGCCGCGGTCCACAGCAGCCCCGGCGTGACCGAGCCGACAAGCCAGGCCGCGCCGCCCAGCCCGAGCCCGGCCCCGGCGAGCCCGCCGAGCACCCCGATCCCAAACCCCTCCGCGGCGACCAGGCGGGCCAGCGCACCCGCCGTCCACCCGGTCGCCCGCAGCGTCGCCAGCTCGGCCGAGCGATCGCGGATGTTCAGGTAGAGCACGTCGGCCACGGCCAGCGCGCCGAGCAGGACGGTGGCCGCGACGGCGACCGTGTCCACCGCCCGCACCTGCAGCGACACCGCATCGCCGAGCAGCGTCCCGACGATCGCGCCGTGGAAGGCGAACGTGATCGCCCCCAGCACCGTGGCCGCGGTGATCCCGATCGCCAGGGCGGCCGCGCCGAGCAGCGTCCGCCCCGGCACCCGCAGCAGGTTGCGCAGGCCGAGCCCGATCGGCCCCCGTGGCCGCCCGGCTCGCCGCGGCAGCCGGGCCACGGTACGCAACCCTTCCGCCGGCCGCGCCCGCGCCGCCGACAACGCCGGCAGCAGCCCGGCCAGCAGGGCGAGCAGCAGCGCTATCGGTACCGCCAGCAGCGCCCGCGACCACGCAACCCCCACGCCGAGCAGGTGCCCCAGCGGGCCGGCCAGCAGCACCGTCCCGGCCCCCGCGACGAGCCCGATCACCGCCACCTCGCCGAGCACCGCGCCGAACACGCGATGGGCCGGCCAGCCCAGTGCCGTGAGCGTCGCGAGCTCGGTGCGGCGGTCGCGTACCCCCGCAAAGACGGCGTTGGCCAGGAAGAGCGCACAGACGACGAGGACGAGCGCGAACAGCACCACGCTCTTGCGGTCCACCGCGCTCACGATCGCCGCGGCCACCCCCTTGCGCGTCCACAGCTCGGAGAGTCGCAGCTGCGGCCGCCCGAACTTGCCGGCGGCGATGTCCACGGCCTGCGGCTGCGGCGAGGAGCCGTAGGTGATGTCCACGTCGAGCCCGGTTGCGGCCGCGATCCGCTCGGCCACGACCCGCACCCGCTCCCGCGCGGCGGCGTCGAAGCCGCGCACGTCGGCCACCCGGACGCGGACCGCCGAGATCGGCGCCTTGCGCGCGCTCTCGGGCCCGAGCTTCGAATACAGCTGGTCCAGCAGGTCCAGGCTGGTCAGCAGCGTGGGTGGGGTGGCCAGGTAGCCGGCCGGGTTGCCGTCGGGCCGCAGGGGCGCATTGCCGAGCAGGTCCCGGCTGCGCTTGTCGCCGCCGGTGGCCTCGGGCGCCTGATAGGTCTCCAGCGGCACCTTGCTCAGCGGGTCGAACACCTGCACCTTGCCGGGGTCGTAGAGCCCGACGACGCGGGTGAAGCCGAGCTTCCCGGTCTGGGAGATCGAGCGGAACGAGGAGTCGTAGATCTGCCAGGGCAGGTGGATGCCGGAGGTGTCCGGGCTGCGCCAGGCCTCGGGGCTGGTCTCGACCGGGATCGCGGTGAGCGAGCCGTCCGGGTTCTCCAGGTAGTCGACCCCGCCGACCCGCATGAACGGGTGCAGCTGGGTGCCGCCGCCGACGACCTCCGGGTCTCCGCCGACCGTGCGGGTCTCCAGCTGCGGCCCGGTCGTCGCGTCGAGGGCGGCCAGCGCCCTGGCCGGCGTGTCGCCGGGCGGCGGGGCCGTCATGGCGATCCGGCTGAGGCCGAACTGCAGGCTGTTGTCCGGATACGGCCGCTCGACCGACAGCACCGGCAGGATCGGCTCGTAGATCGGCGAGGACGGCTGCTTGGTGAGCCGGTCGTCCGGGCCGATGTAGTGCCCGGCGGTGATCGCCCGGTCCAGCCCGACCAGCCGCGCCTCGGCCTGCAGGTCGACGGCGGCCAGCAGCATCGGCACCTGCCAGGACAGGTCCACCTCCGCCCGGTCGGCCGTCTCGAGCACGTACCCGCCCGGCGTGAAGGCGTTGTGCAGAAACCGGCCGTCCGCGGTGAGCTGGAAGATCTGGATGCTGGCGCCCTGCGTGTCGCTCATCAGGCTCGACATTTCCTCCCGGTCGATCCACTGGCAGATCGGGGCGCCGTCCTCGAGCGCGGCCAGGCCGTCGTCGCAGAGGTCCCGCCCGGCGTGGATCGAGCCGTCGGTGTACTCCATACGGTCCGACGTCCCACCGTTGAGCTTCGGCCAGGCCACCGTGTGCTTGGTGAAGTACACGAAGTTGGCCCGGGCCTTGGCGCTGCTCAGCCCGCGGTCGGCCAGGAAGGTCCGGTCGATGCGGATCAGCTGGCGCTCGAGCGAGCGGTCCACGAGGTTCGTGAGGTCCAGCTTGTAATCGCGGCCCTGGTTGGCGTAGCCGACCATGGCGATCGGCGCGGCGACCTCCACGCCGTCAAGGGCCGCGATCTGCCGCACCTGCTCCGGGGCGATCCCGCCGTAGATGCCGCTGAGCGAGTTGGGCCGCACCTTCTGCCTGTCGTCCTCGAGCGCCGTGCGGGTCCCCCTGGGCCGCACCAGCACCTGGTACGCCGCGCCGGCCGACCGGTTCACCTCGCCCGTGACCTCCAGCTGAGCGGTCTGCGTCGCACCGGTGAGCACGGTGAACCCGGTGGTCGCCACGAGGACGCCGAGCAGCAGCGCTGTCGCGCGGGCTTTCCGGTTGCGCAGATGGGCCCAGATGAATGGGATCACGCGCTTACTCTGGCCCGTACATTGCGACAATGCAAGGGGTACGATCTCGGGTCATGCCGATCCATCACGCGGTGCTGTCACTGCTCTCGCACGGCCCCAGCTACGGCTACGAGCTCAAGGGCGCCTTCGAGACAGCAGTCGGCCCGCAGTGGGGTCCGCTGAACATCGGCCACCTGTACCAGATCCTCGACCGCCTCTCCCGCGACGGCATGGTCGTCTCCCAGCGCCACGCCCAGGCGGTCAAGCCGGACCGGGTCGTCTACGAGATCACCGAGGCCGGCCACGCCGAGCTGACCCGCTGGCTGGGCGAGGCGTCCCCGCGCAGCGGCGGCTTCCGCGACGACTTCTTCCTGAAGGTCACCGCGGCCGCCCGCTCCGGCGACGCCGACACGGTGAAGACCGTCCTCTCCCAGCAGCGCACCTACCTGATGCGCGAGCTGCGCAACCTCGACGGCCTGCGCCGCAAGGCCACCGACCCGGTGGTCGCCCTGCTGCTCTCGGCGGCCACCCGGCACGTCGAGGCCGACCTGTCGTTCGTCGACGACGCCGACCGCGCCCTGCTGCGCACCCCCGGCGGCCTCCCCGCCGCGCCGGCCGCCCCGGCCCCCCGCGGTGACCTCTCCGCAAGCGCCTGACCTCGGCTTTGCGCAGTTGCCGCGGTCGGGCAAGCTGGGTCCATGCGGCCTCGATGGACGACATTGCTGGTGGTGAGCGCCCTCGCACTCACCGCATGCTCCAACTCGGACACCTCGTGGAAGAGCCCTGGCGGCGGTACCGGTGGATCGGCCGGCCCCGCCGCTGACGCCAAGAAGATCCGGATCTCCGCGCCGGCCGACGGGGCCAAGGACGTCACCACGGGCCTCGACCTGGTCTTCGACGCCCCCGCCACGGCCGAGGTGACACTGCAGGACGCCACTGGCGCCGCCGTCACCGGCACCGTCGTGCAGCAGCAGGCCACCCGCCCGCCGTCGGCCGGCCCGTCCGCTTCCGCCGCGCCCGCCGACGGGGTGCACTGGGTGCCGGACAAGCAGCTCAAGTGGGCGACCGAGTACACCGCAACGGTGAAGTCCGACGGTGCCACCGGCGAGGTGAAGTTCACCACCATGGCCAAGCCGTCCAACTTCGTCCGCGTCACCAGCCAGATCGGCGACAACCAGGTCGTCGGCGTCGGCATGCCGATGATCCTGTCCTTCGCCAACGACATCCCGAAGGACGCCCGGGCCGGCGTCCAGCGCCGTCTCTTCATGTCCTCCGACCCGCCGCAGGAGGGCGTCTGGAACTGGTTCAGCGCCAAGGAGGTGCACTTCCGCCCGAAGGAGTACTGGCAGGCCGGCACCAAACTCAAGCTCCGCGCCGCGCTGGGTGGCGTCTCCATGGGCGGCAAGACCTACGCCGAGAAGGACCTCACCGTCGATGCGACGGTGGGCAAGCGCCTCATCATGGACGTCGACAACACCACGAAGAAGATGACGATCACCGAGGACGGCGTCGTCATCAAGACCATGCCGGTGAGCCTGGGCAAGCCCAGCAACCCGTCGGACAGCGGCAACTTCATCGTCATGGTGAAGAACGAGTGGGAGTGGTTCGACTCCTCCACCTACGGCGTCCCGGTCGACTCCCCGGACGGCTACCGCACGAAGGTCCAGTACCCGCAGCGCATCACGTGGAGCGGCCAGTACATCCACGCCGCCCCCTGGTCGGTGGACGACCAGGGCCGCCGCAACGTCTCCCACGGCTGCGTGAACATCTCGCTCGAGCTCGCGCAGTGGCTGTACACCGTCACCCATCTGGGCGACCCGGTCATCGTGAAGAACACCGAGGAGCGGGTGAAGTACGGCGACGGCTGGACCGACTGGGAACTCCCCTGGGACCAGTACGTCAAGGGCAGCGCCCTGTAGCCGGCTCGTTTTGGCTGGCCGGGGGGTGACCTGGTAGCCTGATTCATCGCGCTAGGTGACGCGCCGTCGTGCCATGCGCTCAAGGAACCCAACCCGAGCTATAAGACGAGGCTGTCGCGTGGCGAACATCAAGTCCCAGATCAAGCGCAACCGGCAGAACGAGAAGCGCCGCCTGCGCAACAAGTCGGTCAAGTCGTCGCTGAAGACGGCCATCCGCAAGTTCCACGAGGCGACCGCCGCCGGCGACAACGAGACCGCCAAGGCGCTGCTGGAAAACGCTTCCCGCAAGCTGGACAAGGCCGCCAGCAAGGGCGTGATCCACAAGAACCAGGCCGCCAACCGCAAGTCGGCCATCACCAAGAAGCTGCACAGCCTCACCTCCGCCTGACCGGAGCCAAGGCACCGACGCAGCACCGCGAAAAGCGCCGCCCACACCCTGTGGAGCGGCGCTTTTGCCATGCCCACTCCCCGCCTCCACCACCACGCCGCACCCGACCCCAGCAGCGGCCCGACCCCTCCAGCCGACGCCCCGCACGATGGCCCACCGCCCCGGTCAACCGCCCAGAACCCCGCACCGGCCCGCCATAGGTCCAGAGCCACCCACAGCTAGTGCCGTGTCCACCGATGTTGGCCGGATCGGCACTGACGTCGGCCCCGGTCAGGCAGCCGCGCAAAGCCGGCCCAGTTTGGTGGACACCGCACAGACGCGTCCGGCGACCCCCATGAGCCAAACCGGGGCGACCGCTTTCCGCCGCACTGCACGAGGCCCCGGACTGGCCTGGCGCAGTCGAGAGACACCATCGCCAGCCGCATTCGGCGGCCGGGCAGCCGATTCCCGCGAACCCGGCACCCCGCGCAGCCCACATGGCCCGCGGCCGACCCGCTTTACGGGGTCCACCGGCACGCTTCACCAATACGACATATCGCCTGACAGGGCATAAGTCCGATATGTCGAGCAAGCGAAGCGCCCGACATATCGCGCGCAACAAAGTGGCCTTGGAGGGCCCGAAAGCCTTCCAAGGCCACACCACCGACCCTCAGGGCCGGATAAATCGGAACTATCGGTTGCCGACCGGCCCACAATCAAGCCGGCAGAGCAAAGTCGATCAGGCGAACCGCCCCTGGTTCACGCCCCCTGCCCGCTGCCGGGCCAGTTCGTCGTCGGAGCGCCAGCCGCGATCGGCGTGCCGGCCGGTCGGGAAGTGGCCCGACGTGAAGTTGTCGGCGTCCTCGGAGCGGCGCCGACCCGGGGGCGGCGGCTGCTGCCGGGCGTGACGGCCGCCGGACTCCCGGTTCAGCGCACGCCCATCGCGCCCGTCGCTGCCGTCGTCGTGGCGGGCGGCGTCGCCGTGCGGGTGGTCTTCGTCACCGCGCCGGTGTTCGCCAGTGGTCCGGGAGTCGCCCCGCCAGCCGTACGGGTCATCGTTGCGAACATCGCCCGTCCGGTACGCCTCTCCCCGCGCCGCCAGATCGCGAGCCGCCTCTTCCCGGCTCACCTCACCATAGGCCGAACCATAGGCCGAGCCGGCGCCCGACCCGTAGGCCGAGCCGGTGCCTGAGCCGTATGTCGAGCCGGCAGCCGAACCCGTGGCCGAGTTGTAAGCCGACCCGCTTCCCGAACCAGTGACTGAACCGGCGGCTGAACCGGTGGTTGAGCCCGCGGCCGAGTCCGGCCCGGTGTAGTCGGAGACGTAGTCGGGAGCGCCGGGCTCCCACTCGCCGTAGGTGCCCCAGGTGCTGCGCGAACCGTACGGCGACCGAGCCCGCCAGGCCGCCTGGTCGGCGAATCCGGTTTCGTCGTCCCAGTCCTGCGCGTTCTGCTGCGCCGGCGCGTACTGCCCATACCCATACGAATCCGCCGAGCCCCCCGCCCCGGAAGCGTGCTGCCCCCCGCGCCCCCCGCGACCGTGCTGCACGACTGGCTCCTGCTCGACCCAGGCCGCCCGGTCACCCCAGACGGTCTCGTCACCCCAGTTCGCCTGCCCGTTGCCGCTGACCGAGGAGCTCCAAGCGGCCCGGTCGCCCCAGCCGGCCCCGGTGTCGGTCGACCAGTCCTCCTGCGCGTCGTTGCCCACCGCGTGCGCAGGCTCCACCGCGGCGGTCGTCGTGGCCCACGGGTCCTGCACCGCCCGCTCGCTCCACCCCGACGGGTGCAGGGGCCGCGACCGCTGGAACCCGTGCGAGTCGGTATCGGTCCACTCGTCACCGGTCACCGCGTGCGCCTCGGCGTACGCGCCGCTCACGTACGTCGAACCGGCACCATGCGCACCGGCACCGTGCGAACCGGCGGTGTCGTCCACAGCCGCATGGGCACCGGACGCCGCATACGCACCCGAGTCCGCATCCGCGGCAGCGGGCAACGGAGCCGGATCGCCGGTGGCCCCGTCCGAACCGGTGCCGGGTGAGATCCCGTACCCGGCGTCGACCACCTCTCGCGGCCCCTCGTCAGCCGAGTGCCGCGACCCGCCCCCGACCCCGCCGTCCTTGGGCGGCAGGGAGATCTTGATGACGCCGACCTTCTTGCGCTGCGCGGGCGGCTCAATGGTCCGGGTCCGAGTAGCCCCGGTCCCAGTCCCGGTTCCGGTCCCAGAACCGGCCCCAGTCGCAGGTGCAGAGCCGGACCCGGAGCCCGTCCCCGCGCCCACGGCCGGCCCGGCGTCAGCCCCGGAGCCGGTCACCGCTCCGGTACGCGCACCGCCCGCAGCCGCCGATCGAGCGGCCCGCCCCGCGCGGGCGATCTCGGCCCGATCGAGCGAAGTCGTGGTACGCCGGGCAACCGAGGGCGTGTCGTCGGTCCGGTCATCCAAGTCCACCCGGCCGGATGACGCTCGTTCGGATGAACCCCGCTCCGCCGCCCGCGCCATGGCCCGGGCCCGGCGGGACCCGCCGATGACCATGTCGTTGACCTTTACCATGATCGCCACGACGGTCGGCAGGACGGGGACCGCCCACCAGCTGACGAGTTCGGCCAAGGCCAGGAGCACCCCGACGGCGATCATGCACTCGAACAGCAGGAAACTCACGAACCCGCCCACGTGCAGGTGCCGTAGGCGCAGCGCCCGCACGTAAAGCGGCGCCTGTTGCGCAAACCCGTTGCTCGTCGTCATCGTCCTATTCCTCCACCGCGCGCAGCGACCACTGCGAACACCGCCCGCTCGAGGGCATAGCCGCGGTCATCAGATCCACCCTTCACGGCCGCGTTGCACTCTGCGGCCGCTCGCATGGCATCAACGAGCGCCTCGGCCGTCCAGCCACGGGCTTGGCGCTGCGCGCGTTCGACCTTCCACGGAGGCATTCCCAAACTGGAGGCGAGTTGATATGCGTTGCCCTTGCCGGCGGCGGCCACTCTGGCGACGGTCCGGACCCCGTCGGCGATGGCGTCGGCGATCGGGACGGGATCGACGCCGATGTGGATCGCCCACCGCAGCGCCTCCAGCGCGGCCGCCGTGTCGCCCACCATGACGGCGTCGGCGACAGTGAAGCCGGACACCTCGGCCTTGCCGGTGTAGTACTGCGCGACGGTCTTCGTGTCGATCCGCCCGCCGGTGTCGGCGACGAGCTGCGAGCAGGCGGCGACGATCTCGCGCAGCTCGTTGCCGACCGCCGCCAGCAGCGCCTCGGCCGCGTCCTCGGCGATCTTGCCGCCCTGGCGCCGGATCTCGTTGCGCACGAAGTCGACCCGCTCACGGTGCTTGGTGATCTTCACCGCCGGCACGACGTCGGCCCCGCCCGCCTTGAGCCCGTCGGCGAGCGCCTTGCCCTTGGCCCCGCCGGCGTGGGTGACGACGAGCACGACGTCGTCCTCGGGCTGCTTGGCGTAGCCGAGGAGGGCCGCCGAGACGTCCTTCTTCACGTCCTGCCCGTCGAGCACGACGATGACCCGCCGCCCCCCGAACAGGGAAGGGCTCAGCATCTCGGCCAGCTCCCCCGCGACCAGCTCCCCGCCGGCCCGCTGCCGCACCTCCGTGTCGGGCTCCTCGGCCCGGGCGGCGGCGATGGTCTCGGCAACGGCACGGGAGACGAGAAGCTCTTCGTCCCCGATCACCAGGCGAAGGTGCGGCAGATTCGACACGCAGGCCATCGTGTCACGCTCCCCGGGCCGCGACCGCGAGCCGACCGTCCCCGTCGCGCACGACGGCCAGGTCCCCCGACCGGTCGGTCCGCATCACCCGGGCCCCGCCCCGCGCGAGCCGGTCCAGCACTGCCGGGTTCGGATGCCCATAGGTGTTCCCCGCCCCCACGCTGACAAGCGCAATCCTCGGCCGTACCGCATCCAGGAACGCCCCCTCCTGATACGCCGAACCGTGATGGGCGACCTTCAGCACGTCCGCGCGCAGCAGCCCGGGCGCGCCCATCAGGCTGAGCTGCTCCTCGTTCTCGGCGTCGCCGGTGAGCAGCACCCGGAGCCCGCCGGTGGTGACGGCCAGCACCAGCGAGTTGTTGTTGGGGTCGGAGTTGGTGCCGGTAACCGTCCGCACCGGCCCCAGCACGTCGATCCGCACGCCGCCGACGGTCAGCGACGGCCCCGCGACCAGCGCCAGCCCCCGCCGCAGCACGGCCGCCCGGGCCCCCGCCGGCTCGGCGAAGGCCGGTGCGAGCAGCCCGCCGACGGCCCGCCCGCGCAGCACCCCCTCCAGCCCGCCGACGTGGTCCACGTGAAAGTGGCTGATGACCAGCAGCGGGACCCGCTCCACGCCCAGCCGCCGCAGGCACCCGTCGACGGCGTCCGGCTCCGGCCCGGCGTCGACGACCACCGCCGCGCCCGGCCCGGCCGCCACCGCGAGAGCGTCGCCCTGCCCGACGTCACAGGCGACGAGCAGCCAGCCCGGCGGCGGCCAGCCGGGGGCCAGCAGCCGGACCGGCACCGCCCCGAGCACGGCCGCGACCGCCACCACCAGCACCCAGCGCCGCACGACCGGCCACCGGAACCCGATCAGCAGCCCGGCCACCAGCCCACCGAGCAGCAGCCCGCCCACCACGCCGCCGGGCCACGGCAGCAGTCCGGCCGGCACCTCGGCCCCGCGATGGGCGACGAGCACGAGCCAGCGCGCCGGCCACGACGCCATCCACGCCGCGAACGCCGCCGCGGACGGCAGGAGCGGCGACAGCACCGCCGAGACGAGCCCGGCGACGGTGGCCGGCGCGACGGCCGGCGCGGCCAGCAGGTTGGCCGGCACCGTGGTGAGGCTGACGCTCGCCGAGATGGCGGCGATGACCGGCGCGCAGGCGGCCTGCGCGGCCGCCGGCACGGCCAGGGCCTCGGCCGCGAACCGGGGCCACCCCCGCTCCTGCAGCGCCGCCGTCCACCGGGGCGCGATAAGCACCAGCCCGGCGGTGGCCAGCACCGACAGCGCGAACCCGGCGTCGACGGCGAGCGCGGGGTCGGCGACGACGAGCCCCAGCACCCCCGCGGCCAGCGAGGGCACCACCGCCCGCGGCCGTCCGAGGGCCAGCGCCACCAGCGCCAGCCCGCCCATGGCCGCGGCCCGCAGCACGCTCGGCGAGGGCCGCACCAGCACGACGAACCCGACGAGCGCCACCACGCAGACGATCGCCGCCACCCGCGGCCCGGCCCGGCACCACCGCACGGCCGCCAGCACCAGCCCGACCAGGATCGCCAGGTTGGCACCGGATACCGCCGTCAAGTGCGTGAGCCCGGTGGTCCGGAAGTCGTCGGCGAGCGCCGGATCGAGCCGGCTGGTGTCGCCGACCACCAGCCCCGGCAGCAGTCCGCCCGGCTCGGCCGGCAGCCCCTGGCAGGCCCGCTGGAGCCCGGCCCGCAGTACTCCGGCCGCCCGCTGGACCCACGGCGCCGCCCCGATCAGCCGCGGCCCGGAGCCGACCGACAGCAGCGCCGCCTGCAGGTCGCCGCCCCCGGCGGGCGACAGCCGGGCCGTGGCCTCGGCCACCTGCCCCGGCAGCAGGCCGAGCCACCCCCGGTCGCCGGCCAGCACCAGCACCCGCGCCGAGAGCGTCACCCGCCGCCCGTCCTCGAGCCCGATCCAGTCCAGCCGGGCCGGCACCACCACAGTCGCGTCCCGCCCGGCGTGGGGCCGCCCGAGCCGCGGGTCATCGGCGATCCGCAGGCCGGCCTCGACGGTGGCGTGCCGGGCGGCCAGGGAGCGCAGCGGCTCGGCGTCGCGCTCGCCGATCCGGGCGGCGGTGGCGGCCGACCCGCACGCCACCCCGGCGGCCACCGCGACGACGACCCACCGGGCCGGGCCGCCGAGCCGGGCCACCGTCACCAGCAGCGCGCCGCCGGCCAGGGCCCAGCCGCCCCAGGCGGGCAGGAACAGCGACCCGATCGCCGCGAGCCAGCACCCCAGCGCCGCCCCGGCCAGCCGAAGGTCCGCGCTCATACCGTCACGCGGTCCTTGAGCTGCTTGAACTTGGCCTCGCCGATGCCCTCGACCTGCCGCAGGTCGGTGACCGCCCGGAAGCCGCCGTGCGCGTCGCGGTAGTCCAGGATCCGCTGCGCCAGCACCTCACCGATCCCCGGCAGCGTCTGCAGCTCCGCGGGCGAGGCGGTATTGATATTGACGAGTCCACCGGCGGTCGGCCCGGCCCCGCCCGGCGCGAGCGGTGCGACAGGCGGCGGCGTGACCCCGACGGCGATCATCTCCCCGTCGACGACCTTGCGCGCCAGGTTGAGCCCGCCCAGATCCACCCCGGCGGCGACTCCACCGGCCGCCTCGATCGCATCCGCCACCCGCGACCCCGCGGGCAGCCGCACCAGCCCCGGCCGGTTGACCTTGCCGATCACCGACACGATCAGCACGGCCGGCGAGGGCGACACACCCGGGTCGGCGGGCGCGGACGCCGCGCCGAGCGCGGGCGCCGAGGTCACGTGGGGCCGCGAGAACCAGTACACCGCGGCCGCGGCGACGACCACGACCACCGCCACGACCAGCAGCACCCGCGCGCCGGGCCGCTGCGGGTCGAAGGCGGTCCAGGGTCTTCGCCGCTCCTCGGGCGCCTTGTCCCATGGATAGTTGTCATCGCCGCCGGGCAGCTCGGTCCCCCGCGGCCCCGCGTCTTCGTCGTCCTCGGATCGCCACATGGCAGCAGGCTAGGCCGGACCCCGCCCGCCCCGCTCGACCCCTGTGGATAACTCCGGGCCCCTGTGGAAAACCCTGTGGACGACTACACGCGGTGGACGACGACCGCGACCATCCCCGGGCCCACGTGCGCTCCGACGACCGCGCCGACCTCGGTCAGGTAGGCGCCCCGAAGCCGCTCCCCGAGCCGCTCCTTGAGCGTCGTGAGCAGGGCGTCCGCCCGATCCGGGGCGACCAGGTGGTGGACCGCGACGTCGACGTCGGAGTCGCCGGCCGACTCGACGGCGATGTCCACCAGCCGCGCGAGGGCCCGGCTCGCGGTGCGCACCTTCTCCCGCACCACCACCCCCTGCTCGGAGGCGTTGAGGATCGGCTTGACCGAGAGCGCCGTGCCCACCAGCGCGGCCGCCGCCCCGATCCGCCCGCCGCGGCGCAGGAACTCCAGGGTGTCGACGTAGAACAGCGTGGTGGTCCGGGCGGCCGCGTCCTCGGCCGCCGCCTTCACCGCCGGCAGGTCGGCTCCGGCCGCTGCCGCATCCGCCGCCGCGAGCGCCGGGAAGCCCAGCCCCATCCCGGTCGACTGGGTGTCGATGACCTCGACCTTCCCGTCGAACTCGGCCGCGGCCAGGCACGCCGCCTCATAGGTGCCGGAGAGCTTGGCCGAGAGGTGCACGGAGAGGATCCCGGACGCCCCGGCGTCGAGCAGCTCACGGTAGACGGCCGAAAACGCGGAAGGTGCGGGCCGCGACGTCGTCACGGCCACCCGGCGGGCGTTGAGGGCCTCGGCCACTGTCGCCGAGTCCACGTCGACGGTCTCCAGGCCGGGCACGCCGTTGACGACCACGGCCAGCGGTACGACGGTCAGGCGCCCACCGGCGGCGGTGGCGGGCAGCGGCGGCAGGCACGCGGTCGAGTCGGTGACCACGGCAACAGAAGAGCGGGCCATGACGGGCACGGTAGCCGGTCAGTTCTCCACTTTGGTAACCCTGAACGGCGTCCCCTGCTGACAGGTGGTCATCAGGTCGGGCTCGGGCCGCCCGTGGACGGTCACCGTCGCTCCGGTCTTCAGGGCCGTCTTGTCCCCGCCGACCAGCAGATACGTCTGCGAGTCGGTGGCCAGCAGCACGCAGCCGGGCTCGACGCCCTCCTTCACGGTGCCGCGCACGGCCAGCTCGGGCTGCACCGATCCGGCTCCGAGCGAGGGCCGCACCGTGGGCACAACGACCGACGGCGACGGCGCCCCGGACGAGGCCACGACGGGCGGCGGCCCGGTGACCGGCTCCGCGGTCGAGCCGCACCCGGCGAGCCCGCCAACGACGAGCCCGCCTCCGACGATCAGCGCTACAAGCCTCATGACACCTTCGACGCTAGACCGCTCCGATCGGTTCCGACCGGAGATCAGGGGAGGTTGTGCCCTTCCAGCATCCAGCCGCGCACCGGATGGCTGTGCAGCACGGTGCGGTGGCAGTTGTGCAGCGCCTCGAACGAGGAGGCATACGTCAGCGGCAGCCCGAGCAGCGCCACGGCGGCCATGCGGGCCGCCGCCCCGTGCGTCGCCGCCACGACGACGGCGTCGGGCCCGGCCGCGTCCACGGCTTCCAGGAGGCCGGCCACCATCCGCTTGGCCACGGCGTCGACCTCCTCGACCCCGGCCGCCTGGACCTCCTCGCCCGACCGCCACCGGGCGAACGCCTCCGGCCAGCGGGAGCCGGCGGCCGGATGGTCGAGCCCCTCCCACTCTCCGAAGCCGCGCTCGCGCAGCCGCGTGTCGTAGGTGGGGGTCAGCCCGGTCAGGGCAGTCAGCGCGGCCGCCGTCGCGGAGGCCCGCCGCAGGTCACTGGAGACGAGCACGGTCGGCTGCATGGCGGCCAGCCGCGGCGCACTCTCCTCCGCCTGCGCGAGGCCGACAGCGGACAGGGGTACGTCGGTCTGCCCCTGAATCCGCCGGGTCGCGTTCCACTCCGTCTGGCCGTGCCGCCACAGAACCAGCAGGGTCATGCCGTCGCGGGAAGGTCGCGATCCACGAACTCGATCTGCGGGCAGTCCTTCCACAGCCGGTCAAGCGCGTAGAACTCGCGCTCCTCGGTGTGCTGCACGTGCACCACGATGTCGACGTAGTCCAGCAGCACCCACCGCCCTCCGCGCTCACCCTCGCGGCGGACCGGCTTCGCCTTCTCCGGCAGCTGCGTGAGCCGCTCCTCGATCGAGTCCACGATCGAGAGGACCTGGCGCTCGTTCGGCGCCGAGGCGAGCAGGAACGCATCGGTGATGACCAGCTGGTCGGCCACGTCGAGGATCACGATGTCCTCGGCCTTCTTGTCGGCGGCCGCCTGCGCGGCGGCGAGCGCCAGCTCCAGGGCACGCTCAGTGGCGGGCACCGCTCTCCCTTCGTCGAACGATCCCGGGCAACTCCCGGGCTACTCCCCAAGCCTAGAGCGCAGGTACGACATTTTGCTTCTCAGATGTTGTCGACTTTTCGGTACAAACTGCGCTTTGCGATGTACTGGACCACCCCGTCCGGCACCAGATACCAGACCGGCTTGCCCTCCTCGACCCGCCGGCGGCAGTCGGTGGAGGAGATCGCCATGGCCGGGACCTGCACCAGGCTGACCCGGTCGGCCGGCAGGTGCTCGGCGCTCAGGTCGAAGCCGGGCCGCGTCACGCCCACGAAGTGCGCGAGCTCGAACAGGTCCGCCGCGTCCTTCCACGAGAGGATCTTGCCCAGCGCGTCGGCGCCGGTGATGAAGAACAGTTCGGCCTCCGGACCGTACGCGGCCCGCAGGTCCCGCAGCGTGTCCACGGTGTACGTCGTGCCGCCGCGGTCGATGTCCACCCGGCTGACCTGGAAGCGCGGGTTGGAGGCGGTGGCGATGACCGTCATGAGGTACCGGTCCTCGGCCGGGCTCACCGCACTCCCGCTCTTCTGCCACGGCTCCCCGGTCGGGACGAACACCACCTGGTCGAGCCCGAACCGGTCGGCCACCTCGCTCGCCGCCACGAGGTGCCCGTGGTGGATCGGGTCGAAGGTGCCGCCCATGATGCCAACACGCATCACCGCATCGTAATGATCAGCAAGCGGAACCGGCGAAGTGCGAAGCATCACCCGGAAGGGGTGGCCGGGGCTCGCCCGGCCCCACGGACACGGTCCGTAAGCGGTACGGTGACGCCCATGACGATGTCCCACCCCAAAGGTGACTTCGACAGCGCCCGCGCCGTGTGGCGCTCGGCCCCCGGTGAGAGCCACGGCAGCCGGGTCGAGGTGGCGTTCGTCGACGACCTCATCGGGCTGCGCAACGGCGCCGACCCGGAGAGCCCCGTCCTGGTCTTCACCCAGGACGAGTGGGACGCGTTCGTGGCGGGCGCCAAGGACGGCGAGTTCGACGTCTGAGGGGCGCCCACCACAACGGCTCCCGGGCGACGGCTCTACAACAGCGACCGCAGCGGCGTCATCCGCTCCAGCCGCGGGGCCAGCGCGCGCACCCGCAGCGTGAGCGCGACCGCCTCGAGCGTCGCCTCCTCGTCGACGCCGGGCGCGACGCCCGCGCCCGCCGGCAGCCGGTCCACGACCTCGGACCAGTCGTAGACGGGCCGGCGCGGATGCGGCCCGACAGGCGCCGGCAGGTCCCAGCCCCGCACCGCCGCCACCGAGCGGTCGCACCGCTCGGCGATGGTCTCGACGGTGACCAGGGAGTCGTCGGCCAGCACGGCCGCGATCCCGAGCCCGGCCGCGTCCAGGTCACGCACCCCGGACACCACCGCGTCGATGAGCGTCGGCGCCGGCCGGTCGAACGCCACCCAGGCCACCCACCCGGTCGGCCCGGACGGCAGCGAGGGCACGACCGGCAGGTCCCCGCCGGCCGGCATCACCTCCACGCACAGGTCGTCGGCCCACCCGAACAGCTCGTCCGCGGCCGGGTCCGGCAACGCCCCGGCGACGAGCATCCGAAACTGCCGCAGGCGCATCACGGCCGCCGCCCGCACGCCCGGTGCCGATGGGTGAACGCGTCGATCCGCCGCGCCACCCGCTGCGCCGCCGGGCCCCGCGGCACCGCCGCGGGCACGCCCAGCCACGCCCGGCAGCCCGGGCATTCCAGCCGCAACCAGGCTCTGTCCTCAGTGAACTCCATGATTCCTCCCCCGTCCTCACCATCCCCGCACCCCCACCAGCGAACACCACAAAACGCCCCTTGGGAGGGGCCAGCGGCGCCCTTGACAAACTCCCCCCGCTGCTATCATCGATCCCATGCCGTCGCGCACCGCCCGATCGAACAGCTGGCGCGCCCCATAGGGGCGGCCTGACTTCGCGCGCATCGCGACAACCCCAGACAGACACCAGGGCCGCCCGGAATCCGGGCGGCTTCGGCATTGCATCCTCGGCGTCTCGTCCCAGGAATCCCGCCCGGACCGGCGGCCCTCCACCAGGAGGGAACGAACCCATGCCCACCCGTCGCATCTCCGGCTTCAAGCCGACCGGCCCGCTGCAGCTCGGCAACTACCTGGGCGCGATCCGCCCGACGGTCCAGGGCCAGGGCGAGGAGACGGTCGTCTTCGTCGCCGACCTGCACGCCCTGACCGTCCCGCACGACCCCGAGCGCCTGCGCGACCTCACCCGCCAGGTCGCCGGCCTCCTGCTCGCGGCGGGCGTCGACCCGGACCGCACAGTCCTCTACCGCCAGTCGGACCTGCCCGCCCACGCCGAACTGCACTACCTCCTCGAATGCTCGGCGAGCTACGGAGAGGTACACCGGATGATTCAGTTCAAAGAAAAAGGCGGCGGCAGCGGTACCCGTCTGAGCCTGCTGACCTACCCCGTCCTGATGGCCGCGGACATCCTGCTGCACGACATCACCGATGTGCCGGTCGGCCGCGACCAGCGGCAGCACGTCGAGCTCACCCGCGACCTGGCGCTGCGCTTCAACGAGCGGCACGGCCCCGTCTTCACCGTCCCGCGGGCCGTGCACCCGCAGGTCGCGGCCCGGGTCGCCGACCTGGCCGACCCGGCGGCGAAGATGGGCAAGACCAACGCGGCGACGAACGGCGTGCTGTTCCTGCTCGACCCGCCCGACGTCCTGCGCCGCAAGATCATGCGTGCGGTCACCGACGCCGGCACCGATGTCGTCTACGACCCGGCGGGCAAGCCGGGTGTGTCGAACCTGCTCGACCTCCTGGCCACCTGCACCGCGCGGGACCCCGCCCGGATCGCCGCCGACTACACCGGCTACGGCCGGCTGAAATCCGACGTGGCCGACGCCGTGATCGCCCTGCTCGAGCCCATCCAGCAGCGCTATGACGACCTCGGCGACGCCGACATCGAACACGTGCTCGCCCGCGGCGCCGAGCGGGCCGCCGACCGCGCCGATGCCACGGTGCGGCGGGTCCGCGCGGCGATGGGCCTGGCCGGTCGGGCCGCTACCAGCGCACGGCCCGCTCCCGCAGGTAGCCCAGGGAAGCCGCCGACGGCGCCGGCTCCACGCTGAAGCGCGAGGGCCGGTAGTCGACCTCCTCGATCAGCAGGTCGGCCTCGACGAGCAGCGCCCAGGGCACGTGGAACACCTTCTCGCCCGGCACGGACACGCCCACCAGATCCACGGCGGGCAGCAGCGCCGGCGTCCCGACCGTCCACTGGGCGGACGTGAACGCCGACCCGTCCGGCCGGGCGGCGAGGGTGGCCTCGACCAGCCGCGGCTGCCCCGGCGCCTGCTGATGGCCCAGGGTGCGCCGCTGGTGCTCGGCCACGTCCACGGCGAGCCGCCGGGCCGCCCGGGACGCCGCCGGGTAGGCCGGATGGCCGCGATCGGGCAGGAACGGCACCACCCGCCCGTCGTCGTCGGTCGTATAGGCCATCGGCGACAGCGGCCGCGGCGTGCGGGCGTATTCGTCGGCCGCGAGCTCGTAGAGCTGCTCGACCAGGCGCGGCTCGTCGGTGCACACGAGCAGCATCAGCGTGCTCGGCAGGAACGCGACGGCCCGCCCGCCGACCTGCTCGTCGAGCTCGGCCAGCCAGCCCTCCAGCAGCACCCAGGAGACCAACTGCTCGCCGCCGTAGTCGGGCACGTGCAGGACGGACGGACCGAAGAAGCCGGCCGAGGCGGGCAGCTCGGCCCGCGCGAGCGTGCGATGGTGGGCGGCCGCGAAGATCTCCTCCGGGCTCACGCGCCACCGGGCCGGGCTGTCGATGTCCAGCGGGACGTCGCCGACGAGCACCACCTCGTCGAGGTGCGGCAGCGCGGGCCGGCGCAGCGTCCGGGTCCCCCGGGCCGCGTGCCGCAGGGCGAGGCGCAACTCGGGTAGCGCCTCGGCGAACGTCGCCGGCTGGACGGGCGGGGCGAGGCTGTGCGCCACGAACTCCCGCACGAACTGTTTCCGGTCTCCGTGGCTGCGCTGATACTGCGAGAAGGCCTTCGACAGGAAGAGTGTGCTGTACGCGTCCTGGCCGCATTCGCACACGATGGCGAACTGCGTCGGGCGGAATTCGGCGTCGGTGAACCCGATTCTGCGCAGCTCGGCCAGCACTTGGTCGGCGAAGCGCTCCCGCGGAGAACGGGCCGGTCGGGTCAACCGCTCGAGGATCCCCACCGATCGAACAGTAGCCTCAGGCGAGCTCGGACGCGATGGCCTCGGGAGCAATCACGAGTTTTTCGTAGCACAGGCTGAGCGGGCTGTGTACGTACGGCCCATACGGCGGAATCGGTCGGTAACCGGCCGATTCGTACAATCGGATCGACTCCGGCTGCCGGGCGCCGGTCTCGAGTCGGATGAACAGGTAGTGCGAGCCCGCGGCCAGGTCCTCCAGCGCGGCCAGCATCCGCCGGGCCAGGCCGTTGCCCCGGTACGCCGGCCGCACGTACATCCGCTTGATCTCGACCGTCTGGTCGTCGAGGGGCTGGATGGCGGCGCAGCCCGCCCCGACCCCGTCGACCGTCGCCAGCACGAACTTGGCGTTCGGGTCGAGCGGGAACGTCCGGGCCTCGGCGTCGCCGTAGCGGTACGCGGCCTCGTCGGCCGAGAGGGACACGAGCTCGGCGACGGCCGTGTCGGGTGCGGCCCGGCGCACCACGCGCACGTCCCGCCCGGGGTCGTCGAAGCGCTTCTCGAAGCAGCGGCTGGCCTCGTACTTCACGTAGCGCCCGAATCGCGGGATGGGCCGGTATCCGGCGCCCAGGAACAGCGAGATGGCCTCGGGCGCGGTGATCCCGGCCTCCAGGCGCAGCACCCGGTGGCCCCGGGACGCGGCGAGGTCCTCGAGCGCGGCCAGCATGCGCCGGCCGACGCCGCGGCCGCGGTACCGCGGGCGGACGTACAGGCGGGTCACCTCGGCCGAGTCGATGTCGAGCGCGAGGATGGCGCCGCAGGCCACGGCGTCGCCGCCGTCGACCGCGACCAGGTAGCGGGCGGCCGGGTCGACCGCGTACACGTGGCCCTCCCGGCCACCGTCCCGCGCCCGCAGCTCGACCTGCTGGTCGACGACGAGCGCGATCACCTCCGAGTCGCCCGACGGGCGTTGCTCGATCAACATGGAACGACGGTACGCACCCTCGATTTCCCCGATGTTTCTTTTACCAGGCAAATCGCGTTGCGGAGTGGATCAGAAATCGTCGTCCTGGACCGGGCCCGCGGAGGAAAGTTCCTCGTACGGCCGGCGGCGCGCGGCCCGCATGGCCTTGCGGTCGACCGCCCGGATGCGCTGGTTGGGGTCCTCGACGCGGTAGTCGGTGCCCCGGTTGCCGGGCACGTAGTCCTCCTCGCCGAACTGATTCGGCTGCCAGTCGAATTCGCGGACGCCAATGCGAACCGGGTCGCCCGGCTCCGCACCGGCCTTTTTGAGCGCGGATTCGACGCCGAGGCGGGCCAGGCGGTCGGCAAGATACCCGACGGCCTCGTCGTTGTCGAAGTTCGTCTGGCGGACCCAGCGCTCGGGCGAGCCGCCGCGGACCACGAACACGCCCTCGTCGTCGCGCTCGATGGTGAAGCCGGCGTCGTCCACGGCCACCGGCCGGATGACGATCCGGGTGCGCTCCGGCGTGGGCGCGGCCAGCCGGTGCTCCTTGACCAGCGCGGCCAGCGCGAACGTGAGCTCGCGCAGACCCTCGTGGGAGACGGCGCTGACGAGGTGCACGGTGAACCCGCGGGCCTCCAGCTCGGGCCGCATGATCTCGGCGAGGTCGCGCCCGTCGGGCACGTCGATCTTGTTCAGCACGACGATCCGCGGCCGGTCCTCCAGCCCGCCGTACGCGCTGAGCTCCGCCTCGATCGCGTCGATGTCCGACACCGGGTCGCGCTCGGTCTCCAGGGCCGCCGTGTCGACCACGTGCGCCAGGACCGCGGTGCGCTCGATGTGCCGGAGGAACTCCAGCCCGAGCCCCTTGCCGGTCGCCGCGCCCGGGATGAGCCCCGGCACGTCGGCCACCGTGAACGTCTCGTCACCGGCCTGCACGACCCCGAGGTTGGGCACGAGCGTGGTGAACGGGTAGTCGGCGATCTTGGGCCGGGCCGCCGAGATCGCCGCGATGAGCGACGACTTCCCGGCCGAGGGGAACCCGACGAGCCCGACGTCGGCGACGCTCTTGAGCTCGAGCACGACGTCGATCTCCTCGCCGGGCTCGCCGAGCTCGGCGAAGCCGGGAGCCTTGCGCTTGGTGTTGGCCAGCGACGCGTTCCCGCGCCCGCCGCGCCCGCCCCGGGCGAGCTCGAACCTGGTGCCGGCCCCGACGAGGTCGGCCAGGACCTCACCGTCGAGCGTCTGCACGACCGTCCCGTCCGGCACCCGCAGCTCCAGCGTCGCGCCGTTGGCCCCGTCGCGGTCGTTCCCCGCTCCCCCGGCGCCCTTGGGGGCCTTCTGGTGCGGGTGGAAGTGGAAGTCGAGCAGCGTGTGCACCCCGGGGTCGACGACGAGTGTCACACTGCCCCCGTGCCCGCCGTCGCCGCCGTCGGGCCCGCCGAACGGCTTGAACTTCTCCCGGTGGATGGACACACAACCGTGACCGCCGTCGCCGGCCTTCACGTGCAGCACGGCCCGGTCAACGAACGAGGTCACGGTCAACACCCTTCAAATACACGAAGCTATGACTCGGGCGCGCCGTGGGCGCGACCGTCGCTCCCGCAGACACCGGTCGGCGCCGGGGCGCCTCCCTGCCGGGTCCGCGGTGCATGCGGTCAGAACCAACGGGCCCTGACGGCCCTGAAACCAACGGGCCCCGGTGGGCCCGAAAAGCAGCAACGGCGGGTCGAGGGCCTTTATGCCCCCGCCCGCCGCGGGACTACCCAGTCCGGTTTCGATGACGCTTCGCGTGGTGCAAAACCGGACCGGGGCCCGAGTCACCCGGTCCCGTTTCGACGACGCTTCGCGAGGATCAAAACCGGACCGGGGACCGCAAAGCCGTGAATCAGCTCGCAGCCGCAACAGTGGCGGGCGTGATGCTGACCGTCTTGCGACCGCGCTTGGTGCCGAAGGTCACGTGACCCGGCGCCAGCGCGAACAGCGTGTCGTCGCCACCGCGGCCGACCAGGTCGCCCGGGTGGAACTTGGTGCCGCGCTGCCGGATGATGATCTCGCCGGCGTTCACGAGCTGACCGCCGAAACGCTTCACGCCGAGCCGCTGGGCGGCGGAGTCGCGCCCGTTCCGCGAGCTGGACGCACCCTTTTTGTGTGCCATCGCGCTTGCCCTACTTCCCGGTGGAGATGCCGGTGACCTTCACCTGGGTCAGCGGCTGGCGGTGACCCTGGCGCTTGTGGTAGCCGGTCTTGTTCTTGAACTTGTGGATCCGGATCTTCGGACCCTTGGTGTGTGCGACGACCTCAGCGGTCACCGCGGCGCCGGCAAGCTTGGCCGCGTCGGTGATGAGATCCTCGCCGTCGACAAGCAGCACAGCGGAGAGCGTCAGCGCATCGCCCGGCTCGCCCGCGAGCTTCTCGACCTCGATCACATCGCCCTCGGCGACCTTGTACTGCTTGCCGCCGGTCTTGACGATCGCGTACATGGGACGCGGACTCCTGTCGTAGCTCTGGCGGGCTGGTCGGTCGACACCGCGCACCCCAAAGCTAAACAGGCACGCGAAAGACCCCGCGCACGAAAGTGCGCTTTGAAGAGAGTACGCCACGCATGGCGTACTCCCCAAATCAGGGCCGGGTCCGGCGGCGAACGCCACCCCGGCGAGTGCGGCGGCGGGCTCCGTTGCCCGCGCCCTCCTCATCGTCGTCCTCGGCATTGTCAGGGTCGTCCTCGGAGGCGATGGGCGCGAAGCCCTCCTCCTCCGCGGCGTCCTGGGTGTCGTGGACAGCGGTCACGGCCTCGGCGGTCTCCTCCTCGGCGACCGCGGTGGCACCGCGGCGGCCCCGGCGGCGGCTGCGCGGCGCGGGTGCGTCGGCCTCCTCCACACCGCTGCTGACCCCCGGCGCGGACGTGGCCGAGGCGACCTTGGCCACGGCGTTGCTGTGGCCGCCACCGCCGTTGTGGCCGCCGTTGTGGCCGCCACCACCGTTGCCGCCGCCACCGCGCTTCTCCGGGATCGGCTCGGTGTGGATGATCAGGCCGCGGCCCTTGCAGACCTCACAGGTCTCGCTGAACGCCTCCAGCAGGCCCTGCCCGACCCGCTTGCGGGTCATCTGGACCAGGCCCAGGGAGGTGATCTCGGTGACCTGGTGCTTGGTCCGGTCCCGGCCCAGGCACTCGGTCAGCCGGCGCAGCACCAGCTCGCGGTTGGACTCCAGGACCATGTCGATGAAGTCGATGACGATGATGCCGCCGAGGTCACGCAGCCGCAGCTGGTGGACGATCTCCTCGGCCGCCTCGAGGTTGTTGCGGGTGACCGTCTCCTCGAGGTTGCCGCCGGCGCCGGTGTACTTGCCGGTGTTGACGTCCACGACGGTCATCGCCTCGGTGCGGTCGATGACCAGGCTGCCGCCGGAGGGCAGGAAGACCCGCCGGTCCAGGGCCTTGATCAGCTGCTCGTCGATGCGCAGGTCGGCGAAGACGTCGCCGGTGCCGGTGTAGCGGCGCACCCGGTCGACCAGGTCGGGCGAGACGTGCGACAGGTAGGGCTCGACCGACTCGTAGGCCTCGTTGCCCTGGATGACCAGCTCGCGGAAGTCCTCGTTGAACAGGTCGCGCACGACCCGCACGACGAGCTCGGGCTCCTCGTAGAGCGGGGCCGGCGCGCTGCTGCCGCGCGACTTCTCCTGGATGGCCTCCCACTGCGCCTGCAGCCGCGTGACGTCGCGCTCGAGGTCGTCCTCGGAGGCGCCCTCGGCCGCGGTGCGCACGATCACGCCGGCGCCGTCGGGCACGAGGTTCTTGAGCACGTCGCGCAGGCGCTTGCGCTCCACGTCGGAGAGCTTGCGGCTGATGCCCGAGGCGTTGCCGTGCGGCACGTAGACCAGGTGCCGGCCGGACAGCGCGATGTGGCTGGTGAGGCGGGCGCCCTTGGTGCCGATCGGGTCCTTGGTGACCTGCACGAGCACCGAGTCGCCGGACTTCAGCGCCTGCTCGATGGTGCGGGTGCGGCCCTCGAGCCCGGTGGCATCCCAGTTGACCTCACCGGCGTAGAGCACGGCGTTGCGGCCCCGGCCGATGTCGACGAACGCGGCCTCCATGCTGGGCAGCACGTTCTGGACACGGCCGAGGTACACGTTGCCGACCATCGAGCTCGACGACGCCCGGGTGACGTAGTGCTCGACGAGCACCTTGTCCTCGAGCACGGCGATCTGCGTGCGGTCGTTCTTCTGCCGGATGACCATCGTGCGGTCGACGGCCTCGCGGCGGGCCAGGAACTCGCTCTCGCTGAGGATCGGCGGGCGGGTGCGGCGCTGCTCGCGGCCGTCCCGGCGGCGCTGGCGCTTGGCCTCCAGCCGGGTCGAGCCGGAGACGCCCTGGACCTCGTCGCGGTCGCGGGTCACGGTCCGCGGCTCACGGATCTTGACGACCACGTGCGGATCGTCGCCGGCCTCGGTGTCGGTGGAGCCCTTGCGGCGGCGGCGGCGACGGCGGCGGGTCAGGCCCTCGCCGTCCTCCTCACCGTCCTCGTCGGCGGACGCCTCGGGCTCCTCGCCGTCGGCGGCTTCCTCGCCGTCGGCCTCGGCCGTCTCGTCGCCCTCGTCGAGCTCGTCCCCGGCGGTACCGCGGCCACGGCCACGGCCGCGGCGACCGCGGCGGCGCCGGCGGCGGGCATTGGCGTCGAGGCCGTCCTCGTCGTCATCGTCGTCATCGTCGGTCTCGGCCTCGTCGGTCTCGACGGGCGCCTCGACCACCTCGACCGGCGCCTCGGCCAGGACATCCTCGCTCGCGCCCCGGCCCCGGCGCCGCCGGCGTCCCCGGCTGACCGGCTCCTCCTCGGCGAAGTCCTCGTCCTCGGCGCGCTCGACGACCCGCTCGACGGCCCGTTCGACCCGGGCGACGGGCGCGGCCTGCTCGCTCGGCGGCATGAACAGCAGCTGGACGGGCGCGGCGCGGCGGCCCCGGCGGGCCGGCGGCTCCTCTTCCTCCACGACCAGGGGCTCGAGCTCCTCGGGCGTGTCCGAGTCCTCCTCGGCCTCCTCGGAGGCGAGCTCCTCGGCCAGGGGCTCCTCGTCGGGCTCCTCCGCGGCCGCGATGGGCAGCGGCTCGGGCTCCGGCTCCGGCTCGACGACCTTCGCCCGGCTGCGCCGGGCCCTGGTGGCCTTGACCGGCACGGGCGTCTCCTCGAGCGGAAGCGCCTGCTGCCCGGAATCGCCGGTTTCGGCGGCCTCGGCGGCCGGTGTCACCTTCCGCCGGCGGCGGGTGGTGGTAGGAGCCGGCTCCTCGGCCGGTGCTTCCACCGGGTCGACGGGCTCGGCGGCCGGCGCGTCGGCGGCGGCCTTGGTGGTCCGGCGGCGGGTGCGCCGCACAGGGGCAGTGGTCTCTTCAGCGTTGGCTGCAGCAGCCACCGGCTCTTCGCCGGTGGTCTCGCCGCTCGCCGACTCGTTGTCGAACATGCGGACGTTCTCCAGTTCTGGCGCTCCCGGGCGCGTAGCAACGCAGCCACACGGGGGCACCGCAATATATGTTGTGCCGTCGGAGGTATCCGCTCACACGGACGATCCGTCGAAAGTCTGCCAACCTCGCGCCGTGGCGACCGGCGGCCCGCCACCTGGCGGATCACCCATCGTCTACAGCGACGAAGTCCCGACGACCGCCGCCGGCCGATTCGCGTCGCCGAACTGGGCGAGCGGATCGACGAGCTCGCCCTGCTCGGTCAGCACTCCCTGAGCCAGTCGGGTCGCACGGGGCGGAACCGGCGGCTCCAGGTCGGCCACAACGCGCAGACCGGACAGCACATCGTCGGGTCGCACGGTCGGGGTCACCTGCCGCACGACAAGGTCGAGTATCGCACACGGTGTGTCGGTGACCTCGGAAGGTAGGTCACCGGACGCAGAATCCGACAGAATTTCAAGATCAGACGCCTCGAGCCGGACCACCGCGGCGCGCGTGTCGAAGGTCCGGCGGCCCTGTTTTGTGAGGCGTTCCACGAGCACCTCGGGCGCGTCGAGGAAGGTCCGGACGGCGACGGCGATGTCGTGCCCGGCGATGCCCGGCAGCTCGATGCGCCAGCTCGACGCGTCGATCCGGTCGGCGAGGCTGCCCCCGCCGTTGAGTGGCGACTCGACCGCTTCCAGCACGTCGAGGCCGGGCGAGAGGGCCGCGTCGAGGGCCCGGCACAGCTCGGCCGGGTCGACGACGGCGCGCAGGCCGATCTCGAGGTACTCGGCCTCGCTCGCCACACCCGTGGGCGCGGCGGACGCGTAGGAGACCTTCGGATGCGGGGTGAAGCCCTGCGAGTACGCGATGGGCACGTTGGCCCGCAGGATCGCCCGCTCGAACGCGCGGGCGAAGTCACGGTGTGATGTGAAGCGCAGCGGGCCGCGCTTGGCGTAGCGCAGCCGGATCCGCTGCACCACCGGGTCCTGGTTGCCCTCCGGCTGCCGTTTAGGCATGCGGCGCTCCGGCCCCGCTGCCGCCGGGCACCCGCAGCCCGCCGACCGGGGTCAGGGGCAGGAGCTTGCGACCCGTGGGGCCGATCTGGATCTCGGTGTCCTGGCTGGGGCAGACGCCGCAGTCGAAGCACGGCGTCCAGCGGCAGTCGTCCTGCTCGTAGCCGGTCAGGGCGTCCTGCCAGTCCTGCCAGAGCCAGTCCTTGTCCAGGCCGGAGTCCAGGTGGTCCCAGGGCAGGACCTCGACCTGCTCGCGCACCCGGGTGGTGTACCAGGCCAGGTCCACGCCGAAGGCCGGCAGCACCGCGGCCGCGGCCTCCACCCAGCGCCGGTAGGAGAAGTGCTCGGACCAGCCGTCGAAGCGCCCGCCGTCCTCCCAGACCCGCCGGATGACCGCGCCGACCCGCCGGTCGCCCCGGCTGAGCAGGCCCTCGACCTGCGACGGCTCCCCGTCGTGATACCGGTAGCCGATCGCCTTGCCCACGGAGCGGTCGGAATTGATGGCGTCCCTGAGCGCCTTGAGCCGCCTGTCGATGACCTCCGGCTCCTCCATCGGCGCCCACTGGAACGGCGTGTGCGGCTTCGGCACGAACCCGCCGATCGACACCGTGCAGCGAATGTCCCGCGAGCCCGTGGCCGCCCGCCCGGCCTTGATGACCTCGTGGGCGAGCTTGGCGATCTGCAGGACGTCGTCGTCGGTCTCGGTGGGCAGACCGCACATGAAGTACAGCTTCACCTGCCGCCACCCGTTGGAGTAGGCGGTGACGACGGTCCGGATCAGGTCCTCTTCGGAGACCATCTTGTTGATGACCTGGCGGATGCGCTCCGAGCCGCCCTCCGGGGCGAACGTGAGGCCCGTGCGGCGGCCGTTGCGGGAGAGCTCCTGGGCGAGCGTCACGTTGAACGCGTCCACCCGCGTCGAGGGCAGCGACAGCGACACGTTCGTGCCCTCGTACTGCTGTGCGAGCCCCGAGCACATGTCGCCGATCTCGGAGTGGTCGGCGGAGGACAGCGAGAGCAGCCCGACCTCGTGGAAGCCGGAGAACTCCAGCCCCTCCTTGACCATCTGCCCCACGGTGGTGATGCTGCGCTCCCGCACCGGCCGCGTGATCATGCCGGCCTGGCAGAACCGGCACCCGCGCGTGCAGCCGCGGAAGATCTCCACCGCGTAGCGCTCGTGCACCGTCTCGGCCAGCGGCACGAGCGGACGTTTCGGATACGGCCACGCGTCGAGGTCCATCGTGGTGCGCTTGTGCACGCGGAAGGGCACGTCGGCGCGGTTGGGCACGACCCGCTGGATGCGCCCGTCGGGCAGGTAGTCGACGTCGTAGAAGCGGGGGACGTAGACGGACTCGGTGCGGGCCAGCCGCAGCAGCAGCTCGTCACGCCCGCCCGGCTCACCCTCGGCCTTCCACGCCCGCACGATGGCGGTGATCTCCAGGACCGCCTCCTCGCCGTCGCCGAGCACGGCGGCGTCGATGAAGTCGGCGATCGGCTCCGGGTTGAAGGCCGCGTGGCCGCCGGCGATCACGATCGGGTGCCGGTCATCCCGCGCGGACGCGTCGAGCGGGATGCCGGCCAGGTCGAGCATGGTGAGCAGGTTGGTGTAGCCCAGCTCGGTGGAGAAGGAGACGCCGAACAGGTCGAACGCGGTCACCGGGCGGTGCGCGTCCACCGTGAACTGCGGTACACCCTCCTCGCGCATGAGTTTCTCGAGGTCCGGCCAGACCGCATAGGTGCGTTCGGCCAGCACGTCGGGCTGCTCGTTGAGCACCTCGTAGAGGATCTGCACGCCCTGGTTGGGCAGGCCGACCTCGTAGGCATCGGGATAGGACAGCGCCCAGCGCACGGTGACGGCGTCCCAGTCCTTGACGACTGCGCCCAGCTCACCGCCGACGTATTGGATCGGCTTGCTGATCCGGGGCAGCAGTCGCTCGAGTTGGGGGAAGATGCTCGTCACACTGGCCACGGAGTACCAGAGTACCCACCGACCTGCGTCATCCAGGAACCTGCACCTCACGCTCGCGCCGATGGGGTGCCCGGCCGCGCGGCTGGAGCGGCGCCGGGGTGCTCGGGTGCGGCTCGGGAATCGGCCGGGTGACCGGCGCGCCGGCCCTCACCGTGACCTCTTCGCCGTGGTGGCGCAGCCGGACCTCGCCCTGGTCGACCGCGTAGGTGGCGTGGCCGTGCTCCACCGTGACGCGCAGGACGTCGCCGTGGATGGTCAGGGCGAACCTGAGCCGGTTCATCCGCGCGGGCAGCCGGGGCAGGAACGACAGCTCGCCGCCGTAGTCGCGCATGCCGCCGAACCCGGCCACGATCGCCAGCCAGGTGCCGGCCAGCGAGGCCATGTGCAGGCCGTCCCCGGCGTTGTGCTGCAGGTCGTACAGGTCGACGAAGGCCGCCTCGCCGAGGTAGTCGTACGCGAGCTCGGTGTGGCCCACCTCGGCCGCCATGACCGCCTGGGTGCACGCCGACAGCGAGGAGTCACGGACCGTGCGCTCGTCGTAGTAGTGGAAGTTGCGGGCCTTCTCCTCCGGCGTGAACGCGTCGCCGCGCCAGTGCATCGCCAGCACGAGGTCGGCCTGCTTGACCACCTGGCGGCGGTACAGGTCGAAGTAGGGGTAGTGCAGCAGCAGCGGGTAGTTCTCCTTCGGCGTGTTCGCGAAGTCCCACTCCTGGTGCAGGGTGAAGTTGGCCGACTGCTGGTGGACGCCCAGCTCATGGTCGTAGGGCAGGTGCACCCGCGCGGCCGCGTCGCGCCAGGACGAGATCTCCTCGTCGTCGACCCCGAGCTCGCGGGCCCGGTCCGGGTGCCGCTCCGCGACGTCGGCCGCCGAGCGCAGGTTCAGCTGCGCCATCAGGTTGGTGTAGACGTTGTCGTCGGCGATCGCCGAGTACTCGTCCGGGCCTGTCACGCCGTCGATGTGGAACACGCCGTGCCGGTCGTGATGCCCGAGCGAGCGCCACAGCCGCGCGGTCTCGACGAGCAGCTCCAGGCCGTGGTCGATCTCGAACTGCACGTCACCGGTGGCCTGGACGTAACGGACCACGGCCGCGGCGATGTCGGCGTTCACGTGGAACCCGGCCGTCCCGGCCGGCCAGTACGCCGAGCACTCCTGCCCGCGGATCGTCCGCCACGGGAACGTCGCGCCCTTGAGGCCGAGCTGCCGCGCCCGGTCGCGGGCCAGGTCCAGCGTGTCGTGCCGCCAGCGCAGCCCGTCCCGGGCCACCTGCGGGTGCGTGTACGTCAGCACCGGCAGCACGAAGCTCTCGGTGTCCCAGAAGACGTGCCCGTCGTACCCGCGGCCGGTGAGCCCCTTGGCGGCGATCGGCCGGGCCTCGGCCCGCGCGCCCGCCTGCATCAGGTGGAACAGTGCGAACCGGACCGCCTGCTGGATCTCGGCGTCGCCCTCGACCTCCACGTCGGCCTGGGCCCAGAACTGGTCCAGGTAGGTCCGCTGGGCCTTGACGAGCCCGTCCCAGCCGCCGAGCTTGGCCCCGGCGACAGCGCCGTGGACCTGGTCGCGGATGGCCTGCCGGGACCGCTGGCTGGACCAGCCGTAGGCGAGGTACTTCACGATCCGCAGCCGCTGCCCGGGCTGCAGCTCACAGGCGAACGTGGTGCGGGCCCAGTCCTCGGTCGACTCGGTGTGCGAGCGGACCGGCACCGGGGCCTCGACCTCGTGGTCCATCTCGGCCCCGAGCCGCAGCGCGCTGGCGTTGGTGCGGTGCAGCAGCTGGGCGTTGAGGTCGTGGGCGTAGTGCCCCTCGGCCGTGAGCGCGTGCCCGAGCGCGGCCGCGACCCGCGGGTCCTTGCTCGGCGTCGGCACGTCCTCGTTGGCGACGAGCTCCGACTGCACGATGACCCGGGCCGGCTGGTCGACCGGCTCCACCTCGTAGAGGAACGCCGCCACGGACCGCTGCTCCAGCGACACCAGCCGGACGGTGCGCACCTTGATCCGCTGCCCGGCCGGCGAGGACCACTCCACGTCCCGCAGCAGCGTCCCGGCCCGCAGGTCGAGCACCCGCTCGTGGGCGTGCAGCCTGCCGTATCGCACGTCGAACGGCTCGTCGTCGACGAGCAGCCGGAACACCTTGCCGTTCGTCACGTTGAGGATCGTCTGGCCCTCCTCCGGGAAGCCGTAGCCGGCCTCCGCGTAGGGCAGCGGGCGCTCCTCGAAGAAGGAGTTCAGGTAGGTGCCGGGCAGCCCGAACGGCTCCCCTTCGTCGAGGTTGCCCCGCAGGCCGATGTGCCCGTTGGACAGCGAGAACAGCGACTCGGTCTGGCCGAGCGTGTCGATGTCGAGGCTCGTCTCGCGCACCGCCCACGGCTCGACGGGAAAGACGCTCACAGCAGCTCCCCCAGGTCGGCCACGACAGTGTCGGCGCCGTCGCGGGCGAGATCCGCGGCGTGCTTGCCGCCGACCCGGTCGACGCCGACGACGTAGAACCCGCCGGCCCGCCCCGCGGCGACCCCGGCCAGCGCATCCTCGAACACGGCCGCGTTCGCCGGCTCGACGCCGAGCTCGCGGGCGGCCTCCAGGAACGTGTCCGGGGCCGGCTTGCCCTTGAGCCCGCGCTCACGGATGGTCACCCCGTCGACCCGGGTCTCCAGATACCTGTCGATCCCGGTCGACGTGACCACCTGCAGCGTGTTGGCGCTCGAGCTGACCACCGCCGTGCGCAGCCCCGCCTCCCGCGCCCGCTGCAGATAGGTGACCGACGTCGGATACGGCTCCAGCCCGCCCTCGGCGAGCAGCTCCAGCACCCTGGCGTTCTTCCGGTTGCCGAGCCCCCAGATCGTCTCGGCCTCGGGCGGGTCGTCGGGAGTACCCTCCGGCAGCGAAATGCCCCGGGACGCGAGGAAGTCGCGGACCCCCGCCTCGCGCGGCTTGCCGTCGACGTAGTCGTTGTAGTCGTGGACCGGGTCGAACTCCGGCTGGCCCTTGGCCTTGAGGAACTCGTCGAACATCGCGGTCCAGGCCTTGTTGTGGATGACCGCTGTGGGCGTCAACACTCCGTCGAGGTCGAACAGGCACGCGGTCACGTGATCAGGTAGACCCAGCACCCCTGCGACGTTACGGCGGATGTGCGAACTCTGCGCGGCGTGCACGGGGTCATTAGCCTTCAAGTTGTGACACAACCGCCGGACGAGTCGCCGACCCAGCGGCAGCCGGCCTCCCCCACGTGGGTCGGCTCCGCCAAGGTGCCGCCGGGCGGGTCCCGCCGGCGCCGTAACTGGGAGGACACGCTCGACGTCCCTGCCGAACAACCGCAGCCCGAGACCCGGGAGATGCCGCGCACCCGCGAACTGCCGGCCGTCCCCGAGGCGCCACCGCCTCCGCGACGGGAGAAGCGGGAGAAGCCGCCCAAGATCCAGTACGTCCCTGTGGTCCCACCGGGATATGGCCCCCTGCCACCCGGGTACCGCCCGGGTCCCTTCCCGCCGCCGCAGTACCGCCGCCGGCGCCGCAAGTGGCCGTGGGTGTTCCTGGTCCTGCTGGTGCTCTGCGCGGGCTGCTGCGGCGGCTCCTACGCGTGGGCCAGGCCGTGGTGGGTGCAGTACCCGGCGTCGGTGAACACCGACGCCGGCGTCACCGGCCTGACCAAGCTCAACGACACGGCCACCACGAAGACCGCCGAGCAGCTGCAGACCGCGCTCACGTCGGACCACCTGGACGAGGCCGGCTTCACCGCGGCCTACCAGGACCCGGCCGACGGGCGCGCGAAGATCGTCGTGTTCGGCGCCACCAGGTTCATCACCGACCCGGCCCGCGACCTGGACGCCAGCCTTCGCAAGCTCGGCGCCAAGATCCCGATCAGCAACGTCCGCGAGGTGGACCCGGGCGTCTTCGGCGGCGAGAAGCGCTGCGCCGCGTCGCGCTTCGACGGCCGCTCGGCAACCGTCTGCGGCTGGGCCGACCACGGCGTGATCGCCATCGCCGTCTTCGTCGGCAAGTCCACCGACGCCGCCTCCGACGCGATGCAGAACATCCGGGCCGCGATCGTCAACCGCGACTGACGGACAGCAGGACGGGGAGACCGGATGCTGGGAACACCCGATCTCCCCGTCCCTGTTGGTGGAGGAAAGTCTCGCTACGGCAGTGTGGCCAGGTGCGGCTTGACCGTCTTGGCGAAGCCGTTGCCGTTCTTCACGTCCCAGTTGATCGACCAGGTCATCGCGCCGCGGATGCCCGGGTAGGTGTGCGGAGGCTTGAAAGTTCCGCAGTTCGCCGCCGCCGCCAGGCAGTCGAGCGCCTGGTTGACCACCGACGGTGACACCACGCCGCCGCCCGCCGCGCCGGTGCCGGCCGGGAGGCCGAGGGCCACCTGGTCGGGGCGCAGGCCGTTCTCCAGCTGGATGCAGGCCAGCGCGGTGATGAAGTTGACGGTGCCCTGCGAATACGCCTGCATCTGGTCGCAGCCGAGCATGCTGCCCGAGTTGTAGTACTGCGTGTGCACGACGGTCAGGATGTCCTTGATGGACAGGGCCAGGGCGAAGTAGCCGCTGCCCGTCGACTGCATGTCGATCGTCTGCGGCGCCATCGTGATGATGAGGTTCGCGCCGGCCTTGGCCCGCAGTGCGCGCAGGGCCTGCGCCATGTACGTCGGGTTGAGGCCGTTCTCGAGATCGATGTCGATGCCGTCGAAGCCGTAGGACTGCATCAGCGAGTAGGCCGTGTTGGCGAAGTTCGTGGCCGACGTCGAGTCACCGACGCTCACCCGGCCGGTCTCGCCGCCGACCGAGAGGATGACCTTCTTGCCCCGCGAGTGCATCGTGGCGATGTCGGCCTTGAGATCGGCGTCGGAGTATCCGCCGAGCGCGCCGGACAGGCCGGAGTCGGCGGCGAACGTCAGCGAGCCGGGCTGGGCCCCGGCCTCCGCGAACGCCACCGCGATCAGGTCGTACTCGCTCGGCGTGTCGCGCAGCCGCAGCGGCGTGGCCGGATTGACGAAGTTCTGCCAGTAGCCGGTCAGGAAGTGCTTCGGCAGCGGGCCCGTGTTCGGCGTCGAGGGAGAGCTCGACGGCGAGCCCGAGGGGGACGACGACGGCGACGGGGAGGACGACGGCGATTTGGAGACCGAGGGCGAGGCCGAAGGGGTCGTCGGGCCGACGGTGGTCGGCAGGCCGCCCGGGCCGTTGAGCGAGAAGTCGTCGGCGGTGTACGCGGGCTGCCCGTACCAGCCGTGCACGAACACGGTCGCCGTGCTCTGCCCGGCGGCGGTGGTGAACGGCACCGAGAGCTGCGAGTACCCGCCGTTGGTGCCGGGCGTCCACGTGCTGGCGTCGACGCCGCCGGTCACGCCGATGAAGACGTAGGAGCCATTGACCCAGCCCGAGAGGGTGTACTTCGTGTTGGGCTGGACCGACACCACCTGGCTGCACTGGGCCGTGGTCCCGCCGGGCGTGCCGGCGAGCTTGTAGCTGCCGGAGTGGGCGGCTCCGGAGGTGACCGACGCGGACTCGCATGTCCAGTTGGACGCGGCGCCCGTCTCGAATCCGGGGTTGGCGATCAGCTCGGCGGCCGAGGCGGGCAGCGCGATCAGGACCCCGGCCAGGGTCATGACCGCCGCGCCGGCCCCGGCGAGCAGGGTGACGTGACGTCTACGCATGGACGCTCCAAAGGGGGGTGACGTCGATGGGCGTCGACGTGTCTCCTCACGGTCCACGCACCGGAAATTAATGTCAAGGTTTCTTTACTATTTACTAAGGCTCCGCGGGCGGCCGCCTTTTCACAAGCGCTATCCTCTGTGGTACAGGCGTCGACCCGGCCATCACCGGCGAGCCTCCGGAAGAACGGCCACCCCGGTGGCTCACTAGACCCGGACGGGCACCGGCCCGTTACAGCCGGCCAACGAGCGGCCGCCGAGCGCACGATCACGGCGGCAAGCGGGGTGGTACCGCGGACCGAAGGTTCGTCCCCGCGTGGAAGTGCAGACAACCACGCGAGAGAGAGCGACCACCGATGGCCTACCCGATGCACCGCACGGGCACCGGCGTACCCGCGAGCCCGAACCTCCCCGAAGTCGAGCGCGAAGTCCTGGACTACTGGTCCGGCGACGCGACCTTCCAGGCGTCGGTGGACAACCGCCCGGCCGGCGCGAACGGCGAGAACGAGTTCGTGTTCTACGACGGCCCGCCGTTCGCCAACGGCCTGCCCCACTACGGCCACCTGCTGACCGGCTACGCGAAGGACGTCGTCCCGCGGTACAAGACCATGCAGGGCTTCCGGGTCGAGCGCCGCTTCGGCTGGGACTGCCACGGCATGCCGGCCGAGGTCGAGGCCGAGAAGCAGCTCGGCATCACCACGAAGGCCGAGATCCTCCAGCTCGGCGTCGACAAGTTCAACGCGGCCACCAAGGAGTCGGTGCTGCGGTACACGGCCGAGTGGGAGCGGTACGTCACCCGCCAGGCCCGCTGGGTCGACTTCACCAACGACTACAAGACGCTCGACCTGGACTACATGGAAAGCGTCATGTGGGCCTTCAAGACCCTGCACGACAAGGGTCTGGTCTACGAGGGCTTCCGGGTGCTGGCCTACTGCTGGCGCTGCGAGACGCCGCTGTCCAACACCGAGCTGCGCATGGACGACGACGTGTACCGCGACCGGCAGGACCCGGCGCTGACCGTCGCGTTCCGGCTGGAGACCGGGGAGAAGATCCTGGTCTGGACGACGACCCCGTGGACCCTGCCGTCCAACCTGGCCATCGCGGTCGGGCCGGACATCGAATACGCCCTCTTCGAGGAGGACGGCCAGCGCTTCATCCTCGCCGAGTCCCGCGTCGCCGCCTACGAGAAGGAGCTGGCCGGGGCCACCAGAGTCGGCTCGATCCAGGGTTCGGAGCTTGTCGGCCGGCGGTACTCCCCCCTCTTCGACTACCTCGCGGACACCCCGAACGCCTTCCAGGTGATCGGGGCCGACTTCGTGACCACCGAGGACGGCACCGGCGTCGTGCACATGGCGCCCGCGTTCGGCGAGGACGACCAGAACGCGTGCGCGTCGGTCGGCATCCCCACCGTCGTCACCGTCGACGAGCACACCCGGTTCACCTCACTGGTCCCCGACTACCAGGGCCTGCAGGTGTTCGAGGCCAACAAGCCGGTGATCCGCGACCTCAAGGCGGCCGGCGTCGTCGTGCGCCACGACAGCTACACGCACTCGTATCCGCACTGCTGGCGCTGCGACACGCCGCTGGTGTACAAGGCCGTGTCCTCCTGGTTCGTCCAGGTGACCGCCTTCCGCGACCGGATGGTCGAGCTCAACCAGCAGATCACGTGGACGCCCGAGCACATCAAGGACGGCTCGTTCGGCAAGTGGCTCGGCAACGCCCGTGACTGGTCGATCAGCCGGAACCGGTTCTGGGGCTCGCCGATCCCGGTGTGGAAGTCCGACGATCCGCAGTACCCCCGGATCGATGTCTATGGCTCGCTGGACGAGCTGGAGCGCGACTTCGGCGTGCGCCCGGGCGATCTGCACCGGCCGGAGATCGACAATCTGACCCGGCCCAACCCGGACGACCCGACCGGGCAGTCGGTCATGCGGCGCGTGCCCGAGGTGCTCGACTGCTGGTTCGAGTCCGGATCGATGCCGTTCGCGCAGGTGCACTACCCGTTCGAGAACGCCGACTGGTTCGACAACCACTACCCCGGCGACTTCATCGTGGAGTACATCGGCCAGACCCGCGGCTGGTTCTACACCATGCACGTGCTGGCCACGGCGCTGTTCGACAGGCCGGCGTTCAACAACTGCGTGTCCCACGGCATCCTGCTCGGCGAGGACGGGCGCAAGATGTCGAAGAGCCTGCGCAACTACCCGGACGTCTACCGGATCTTCGACGAGTACGGCTCGGACGCCATGCGCTGGTTCCTGGTCGCCTCGCCGGTGCTGCGCGGCGGTGACATGCCGGTCACGGAGCCGGCCATCCGCGACGCGGTCCGCCAGGTGCTGCTGCCGCTGTGGAACGTGTACTACTTCTTCACGCTCTATGCGAACGCGGAGGGGTACACGGCCCGCCGCCGGACCGACAGCACCGACCTGCTGGACCGATACGTGCTGGCCAAGACCGGTGAGCTGGTCTCGACGGTCCAGCGGCAGCTCGACGCCTACGACATTTCGGGCGCCTGCGGTACCGTCCGCGCCTACCTCGACGCCCTGACGAACTGGTATGTCCGGCGCTCCCGCGACCGCTTCTGGTCCGGCGACCACGACGCGTTCGACACCCTGTTCACCGTGCTCACGACGCTCGCGCAGGTCGTCGCGCCGCTGGCCCCGCTCACCGCCGAGGAGATCTTCCGCGGCCTGACCGGCGAGCGGTCGGTGCACCTGACCGACTGGCCCGCCGCCGCGGAGTTTCCGGCCGACCACCGGCTCGTGGCCGACATGGACGCCGTGCGCGACGTGTGCTCGGCCGCGCTGTCCCTGCGCAAGGCCCGCGGGCTGCGCGTGCGGCTGCCGCTGTCGGCGCTCACCGTCGCCACGCCGGCCGCGGAGGCGCTGCGCCCGTTCGCCGCGCTCGTCGCCGACGAGGTGAACGTCAAGACGGTCGAGTTCACCGGCGACGTGGCCGCGCACTGCACCCCGGTGCTGACACTTGTCCCGCGGGTCCTCGGCCCGCGCCTCGGCGGCCAGGTCCAGCAGGTCATCAAGGCGGTGAAGGCCGGCGACTGGAGCCAGGCCGACGGTGTCGTCACGGCCGGTGGGGTGCCGCTGCAGGAGGGCGAGTTCGACCTCAAGCTCGTCGCGGCCGACCCGACCCAGTCGGCACCGCTGCCGGGCGGCGAGGGCGTGGTCGTCCTCGACAGCACGGTGACCCCGGAGCTGGCCGCCGAGGGCGTGGCCCGCGACCTGGTCCGGGTCGTCCAGCAGGCCCGCCGCGACGCCGACCTGAACGTCTCGGACCGCATCGTGGTCGTCGTCGACGGCCCGCCGTCGGTGGCCTCGGCGCTCGCCGTGCACGGTGACTTCGTCGCCGGTGAGACCCTGGCCAACTCGGTCGAGCTCGGCACCCTCATCGACGGCTTCTCGGGCGAGGTCGGCGACGGCGAGCCGGTGAAGGTCACCGTCACGCCCGTCTAGACCCTGCGGTCCCGCTCTCCAGTGGGCAGGACCACGACCATCGTGAGGACCGCCTCCACCGGCCCGGGATTGCCGTATCGGTGGGGGCGGTCGGCGAAGAAGTCGATCGTCTCGCCGGTGCGGACCCGGTAGTCGGCCCCGTCGATCACCATGGTCAGGGAGCCCTCCCGGACGTGGATGATCTCCCGGGTGCGGGGCGCGTGGTCGCCGGAGTCGTGCTCCTCCCCCGGGGCCATCCGCCACTCCCAGACCTCGACGAACGCGGGGTCGTTCACGCCGCGCAGCAGCCGCCCGGCCCCGCCGCCCGGCCCGCGCCACAGCACCGCCGGCTCGTCCGCCCCGACGATCTTCACCACCGGCTCGGGCTCGCCCTCGATGAGCCGCCCCACGCTCACGCCGAACGACTCGGCCACCCGGCACAGCGTCCCGATGCTCGGGTTGGTGCGGGCGCCCTCGATCTGCACGAGCATGCCCTTGCTCACACCGGAGCGGCTGGCCAGCTCGTCCAGGGACCACTTCCGCCCCTGGCGCAGGCTTTTCACCTGACGCGCGATGGCGGCCTGGGCGTCGCGCTCGGTCAACATATTTTCCCCTGCGGTCACTATTGTGGTACGACTATCGCATGTTCGCCGTCGCCGAAGAAGTGCTCGACCTGTGCCGCTCCGTGGGCCACGAGGCTACCGTGTTCGCGGTGCTCGCCGACGGGCTGCGCAACGGCCCCGGCGACCCGGCGCTGCTCCACGAGGCCGTCGCCGCCGCGGGTGACCTGAGCGCCCCGCACGCCCACCTGGAGGCGTGGCGCGACGTCTACCGCGCGTTCGGCGCCAAGCCCCAGCGCACCCCGAGCTCGGCCGAGGCCCTGCGCAAACGGGCGGCGAAGGGCGACATCCCGTCGGTGAACCGAATCGTCGACGCCTACAACGCGGTGAGCATCCGCTTCGCCGTCCCCATCGGCGGCGAGGACCGCGCGGCACTCGTCGGCACCGAGCGCCTGGTCCGGGCGGCGGGCGACGAGCCGTTCGACACCGTCAAGGACGGCGCCCCGGTCACGGAGACCCCCGAGCCGGGCGAGGTCGTCTGGCGCGACGACGTGGCCGTAACCTGCCGCCGCTGGAACTGGCGCCAGGGCCGCCGGACCGCCCTGACCGAGGCGACGACGTCGGCCGTGTTCCTGCTGGAGGGCCTCGACATCGACCTCCAGCCGGCGACCGACCTCCTGGTCACGCTGCTCGACGCCGACGCCGTGACGATCGAGCGGCTCGCATGATCGGCATCGTCCTCGCCGCGCTCTCCGGCCTGATCTGGGGCATCGGCGACTTCTCCGGCGGCAAGGCCAGCCAGCAGGCCGACTCCCTGCTGGTCGTGGTCCTCTCCAAGGCGGCCAGCCTCCCACTGCTGGCGATCTACCTGCTGTTCATCCCCGGCGCCCCCTCCACCCACACGCTGGTCTGGGGCGCCGTGGCCGGCTTCCTCGGCATGATCGGCATGATCGTCTTCTACCGCGCCCTGGCCGGCGGCGCGATGGCGATCGTCGCCCCCATCAGCGCCGTCACCACCGCCCTGATCCCGGTCGGCTTCGGCCTGGCCGACGGCGAGCGCCCCGGCGCCCTGGCCCTGACCGGCGCCGCCTTCGCGATAGCGGCGATCGGCCTGGTCAGCGCGGCCGGCGGCACCGGCCGCCGGGTGACCGGCCGGCTGATCGCCCTGGCCCTGCTCTCCGGCGTCGGGTTCGGGCTCTTCTTCACCGCCCTGGGCCGCGCGGGCTCAGGCCCCGACGCGGGCCTCTGGCCGATCGCCGCCGCCCAGCTCACCGCCGTCGTGTTCGGCGCACCACTGCTGCTGCGACGCCTGCGCAAGGGCGCCCCCCGGCCCACCGCCAGCCAGGCCACACAGACCCAGCCGATGGACACGCTGCCGGCCGGCCGCGGCAGTCAGGCGACACAGGCCCCGTCGGTGGAGACGCGATCGGCCGCTCGCGGGTCGGGCCACGCCTGGCTCCTGGCCGCGGGCGTGCTCGACATGTCCGCGAACGCTCTCTACATCCTGGCCGTGGCCCGCGGGGACCTCAGCATCATCGCGCCCATCGCCTCCCTGTATCCGGTCTCCACCGTCCTGCTGGCCATGCTCGTCGACCGCGAACGCCTCCGCCCGATCCAGCTCGCCGGTCTCGGCCTGGCCGCCACAGCGCTCGTCCTCGTCGCCTCCTGACCCCGCGGCGGGTGGTGTTGCCCACCTTGTGGGCTGCCCCGCTGTCCCGGCCGTGAGGTGCCGTTAGAGTGTGCGGCAGCGTTGAGTCGAGCCTGGTGGAGGGCATTTGTCCGCGCTCTATGCGGTCGGCAAGATGACGATCGCACCAACGGTCCGACTCCTCTGGCACCCGAGGATCATCGGTCTGGACAACGTCCCGAAGACCGGACCCGCGATCCTGGCCAGCAACCACCAGTCGGTGCTCGACTCGGTGATGATGGGCGCGATCTCGCCCCGCAACGTGTACTTCCTCGCCAAGGACCAGTACTTCCGCGGACCGGGACTGCGCGGCCTGGCGCTGCGCAACATCATGTACGGGCTGAACCAGATCCCCGTCGACCGCTCCGGCGGCCGGGCCAGCCTCCTCGCCCTCGACGCCGCCCTGCCGATCCTGCGGGCCGGGCACGTGCTCGGGATCTTCCCCGAGGGGACCCGCTCGACCGACGGCCGGCTCTACCGCGGCCGGCCCGGCGTCGCCAAGCTCGCCCTCGACGCGCCGGCCCCGATCATCCCGGTCGGCCTGATGGGGTTCGACCAGGTCATGCCGGTCGGCCGGTCGCTGCCGAAGCTGGGGCCCAAGGTCGAGGTGCGCATCGGCGAGCCGCTCGACCTGAGCCAGTGGCAGGGCGGCGGGGAAGTCGACAGCCGCGCACTGCGCGAGGTCACGCTGAAGTTGATGAACGCGATTCAGCAGCTCACCGGCCAGGAATACGTCGGTCGATACGCACCGAAGCGCCCCGATCAGATCGCCGAGCCCGAGGCGTAATCTCAACCTCTCAAGAAAAGACGCTCACCAGGTCGGCCTGAAACTCACCGAGTGTCACCGCGCGCGCCTCGCCCGGGTGCCGGACACTTCCGTTTCAGGAATGATCAGGCATAGCCTGGTGTCAGTCGTCTGGGGAGGTCGACTTGCCGTCCAGCAAAGGCGCGTCATCGAACGACGGCCGGAAACTGGTCATAGCCTCGCTGATGCTCTTCGGCGGGTTCTTGGCCATGTGCGGCCTGGGCCAGTCCAAATCGCTCGTGGTCGCGCTCGGCGTGCTCGTGATCGCGGCCGGCCCGGTGGCCCTCATGGTGATCAACAACCGCAACCGGGTCCGGCTGTTCGTCCAGGGCACCGCGGTCGTCGAGGACATCACCACGCCGTCGACCCAGGGGGCCCGGTCCGCCCGCGCCAAGCTCCGGCTGACCATCACGGCCACCGGCATCCGCGGCGTCTCGGTGACCGGCGTCGACCCGGCCGTGCCCCTGGACCGGTGGCCCGAGCGCGGCGCCGTCCTCCCCGTGCAGGTGCTGAAGGGCAACCCGCGCAAGTTCACCGTCCTGTGGGACCGCGTCCAGACCCACCAGGAGGTGGGCCGCTCCGGCGGCGACAACAGCCTGGGTGAGCTGGAAGAGGACTTCGCCGCCCTCAACGCCGCCCACCTCAGCGGCGGCAACGGCGCGGCCGGCGACAACTACACCTACGACTCCGACGAGCCCTACCGCCGCCCCGACGCCTACGCGCAGCTCCCGGCCGACAACACCCCGACCCTGACCAACCTCCCCCCGGTCGAGGCCGAGATCGACGAGCCCGCCGGCGCGGTGGCCACGGTGGCGCCCCCGGCCGACGCCCCGCGCCAGAGCCTCCGCGAGCGTCTGGGCTTCCCGCCCCGCCAGGCGACCCGCCCCCGCCACGCCGCCGGCGACCCCGTCCACCACCCGCCCGCCCCGCTGGGCGGCGACGGCGAGGGCCCGGGCCACACTCCCCTGGAGCCGCTCGACGCCACCCCGCCCGCGGCCGGGCCGGTGGTGACCGAGGACGAGGCGGCCACGCCGGCCCCAGGTCCCCGCGAAGCCGCCGAGCCGGTGGTGGATGAGCCGGCAGCCGCCGAGCCAATGGTGGACGAGGACGCCGCAGCAACGGCCACCGAGACGATCACCGACGAGCCGGAGGCACAGCGGCCGACAGTGATCGGCGAGGAGGACGAGCCGATCATCATGCGGCTCCGGTCGGCCCCGCGCCCCGGCGGTCACCGCCGCCCCAGCCCGCACCCGCGCTCGGGCGCGCACGACCGCGTTCGCCGCACCCGCCCCGGCCGCTCCCACCCGGTCTCGGCCGACCCGCCGCCGCTACCTCCGACGCTCACCCCACCACCGCCCGAGCCTCAGCCCGAGCCGACGGCCGCCCAACCGCTGACCGCCCAACCACCGGCCGCCGAACCCTTGACCGCCGACCCACTGGCCACCGAATCGCTGACCGCCGAACCCCTGACCGCCGACCCGCTGACCACTGAATCGCCTACCACCGGATCGCCGGGCGCCGAATCGCTGAGCGCCGACCCCCGGGCCGCCGACCCCCGGGCGGCCGAGCGCCGGACCGCCGAGCCGCTCGGCACCGAACCGCTTGGCACCGAACCGCCGGGCGCCGGGCCGGTGGAGATGCCCCGGGCGGCGGAGGCGACTGTCATCGAGCGCCCGGAGACGCGGGCGGAGCCCGACGTCGAGGCTTCGGACACCTTCACCATCCCGGAGTCCGACTCCCAGGTCCCGCCCCCCGAGCCGGACCCGAACGCCGGGGCCGAGGTCGAGTGGTGGATGGGCGCCGACGATCCGCGCCCGCAGGTCGCGTACTACCCGGACCGCGAGAGCGAGGCGCCCCCGACCCGGGCCCTCTACACCCCGCCCCCGGTCATCGAGGGCGAGCTGGCCGACCCCGCCGCCGCCGCGGCCGAGCCCATGGCCGGCACCCAGCCGGTGATCGATGCCGAGCCGGAGCCCAAGAGCGGGTCGGCCTGGTCGGCGAACGGCCGCGGCCCGGTGCCGGTCGGCGCCGGGCTGTACAGCGCGCCGCCCGTGTTCCGCGCCCCCGTCGAGGACGAAGACGACGAGGACGGGGAGCCGGTGGCGCCGGACCCGTACGCGACTGAGCACTACCTCCCCTCGGACGGCCACGTCGACCTCGCCGAGTTCGAGAACGCCGCCGACGAGGACGAGGAGGACGCCGACCGGCTCGAGGAGCAGGCGCTGCCCAACGGGGCGGTCGCCGAGTTCCTGGCCGCCGGCCCGCGCAAGCCGACCACCATGCCGCTCGACGGCGTCAACGGGGTAAGCATCACGCTCATCGTGTCCGACCTGCAGCGCTCCCGCCGCTTCTACCGCGACACGCTCGGCCTCACCGAGCTCGACAGCGGCGACACCAGCGCGGTGCTGGAGACCGGCAGCGCCCGGGTCGTCCTGCGCCGGGTCGCCGACATGCCGCCGGTCGACCGCCGGGTGGTGCACCTCAACCTGGACGTCCCCGACGTCTACGAGGCATACGAGCGGCTGCGCGAACAGGGCGTCGACTTCGTCCACCGCCCCCGGGTGGTGCCGCAGGGCGAGCAGCTGGAGCTGTGCTCGGCGACCTTCCGCGACCCCGACGGCCACGCCATCGCCCTGACCCGCTGGGAGCTACGGCGCTGAGTAGAGGCGGGTCATCGCCTCGGCGGTGGCCCGCATCGCCGCGCGGAGCTCGGCCGGCTCGAGCACCTCGATATCGGCTCCGAACCGGCCGAAGTCGACCCGGGCATGCTCGATCGACTGGATCGGCAGCACCACCCGCACCCACCCACCGGCCTCCGGCTCAGCGCTGTCCCGCAATGCCCGCCCGGCCACCGGCCCGAGCAGGAACCACAGGCGGACGGCGCGCGGTGACAGCCGTACCGTCGCCGACCCGCCCGAATACAGCGTCTCTTCCAGCCGTTCGGCGAACGCCCCCCAGTATTGACGCAGGTCGAAGTCGGCGGGCCGCTCGAAATGCTCGTCCAGGACCGTGACGGCGGCGATTCGGGCGACCCGGAAAGCGTTCGTGCGGGTGCGGCCGGTCGCGACGAGATACCAGGCGGTGCCCTTCAGCACGAGGCCCAGCGGGGCCAGCGGGCGCTCGACGGACTCGCCATCCCACTTGCAGTACGAAATCCGGATTCGCTGTTGCTCCCAGACAGCGGTGGCGACCGCCTCCAGGTGCGGCGGCGCCTCGGGGTCGCGGAACCATCCGGGTGCATCCACGTGGACGCGTTCCTGAATGCGCCCGGCCATCGTGCGCTGCTCGGTGGGCAGCGCGGCGAGCAGCTTGAGCCGGGCCGCCTCGAGCGTCCGGCCCAGTCCGAGGTCTCCGGCGCCGCTGCCGTTGAGGAAGAGCGCCGCCGCCTCGTCCGTGCTGAGGCCGGTGAGGTTCGTCCGATACCCGTCCAGCAGCGCGAACCCGCCCGCCGGCCCGCGATCGGCGTACACCGGGACACCCGACGCTGACAGCGCCTCGATGTCGCGGTAGACCGTCCGGACCGACACCTCGAGCTCGTCGGCGATCTGCTGCGCGGTCAGCCGGCCCCGGGTCTGCAACAGCAGCAGCGTCGAGAGGAGCCGGCCGGCGCGCATCAGCCCGGTTTGTTGGCGTAGACCGACCGGCGCACGTAGAGCGCGTAGAGCCAGGCCGGCCCGAACACGATCCCGAGCGCGAGCAGCGACCAGTGCAGGAACCCGCCGGCCAGCAGCGCCACCTGCACGACGAGCCCGGCCGTCCACGCCCAGCCGTGCCGCAGCAGCCCGCAGAGCAGGAAGCACACGACGGCCAGGCCGGCGCAGACCCAGATCGCCGCGGTGTTGTCGCCGTGGCCGAGCTTGGCCAGCGGCAGCAGCGCGAGCAGCAGGACGACGCCCTCGACGACCAGGCCGGCCGCCCCCACGCCGCGCACGGCCGCGCCCGGGTTCTTCAACCCGGCCGGGCCGCTCACGGGCGCGCTCATCGCTTCAGCAGCCCGCGGGCGTCGGCGACGGTCACGACCGAGCCGGTGATGAGGATGCCGATGGTGCCGGGGACGGCGTTGTCGCTCTCCGCGAGCTCCACCGCCGCGTCGATCGCGTCGGGCAGGCTCGGTACCACCCGCACGCGATCGCCCCCGTAGAGCTCCTCGGCGATCACGCCGAGCTGCGCCGCCGACATGGCCCGCGGCGAGCTGTTGCGGGTCACCACGATGCTCTCGGTGATGGGTTCGAGCAGCTCCAGCATGCCCTCGACGTCCTTGTCGGCCAGGGCCGCGACGACCGCGACGAGCCCGGCGAACGCGAACTCCTCGGTAAGCGCCCGGACCGTGGCCTGCATCCCGTGCGCGTTGTGGGCGGCGTCGAGCAGGATCGGCGGCGAGTTGCGCACCCGCTCCAGCCGGCCGGGCGACGTCGTCCCGGCGAAGCCGTCGCGGACCGACTCGGCGTTGAGCGCGCGCTCGGAGCCCGCGCCCAGGAACGCCTCGACCGCCGCCAGCGCGATCGCCGCGTTCTGGGCCTGGTGCTCGCCGTGCAGGGGCAGGAAGATGCCCTCGTACACCCCGGAGAGCCCCTGCAGCGTGAGGACCTGACCGCCGACGGCCAGCTCGCGGTGCACGACACCGAAGTCGCGGCCCTCCCGGGCCAGCGTCGCACCCACTTCCGCGCAGCGCTCCAGGATCGGGCGCATCGCCTCCTCGGGCTGCAGCGCGCAGATCAGCGTCGAGCCCTTGTGCACGATCCCGGCCTTGGCCCAGGCGATCTCCTCGATCGTGTCACCGAGCCACTCCGTGTGGTCCAGGCCGATCGGCGTGATGACCGTCGTCAGCGCCTGCAGCACGTTCGTGGAGTCGTCGGCGCCGCCCAGCCCGACCTCGACCACCGCCACGTCGACGGGCGCGTCGGCGAACGCCGCGAACGCCATCGCCGTCGTCATGTCGAAGTAGGTGAGCGGCGCGTCGTTGCGGGCGTCGAGGAACTCCGCAAGCGGCTGGACCTCCTCGTACACCTCCACGAACTTGGCCTCGCTTATCGGCTCGCCCTCGATGCTGATCCGCTCGGTGATGCTCTGCAGGTGAGGGCTCGTGTACCGCCCGGTCCGCAGCCCGTGCGCCCGCAGCAGCGAGTCGATCATCCGGGCGGTCGAGGTCTTGCCATTGGTACCCGTGAGATGGATCGCCGGATACGCCCGCTGCGGGCTGCCGAGCGAGTCGAGCAGCCCCTCGATGCGCGACAGGTCGAACACCATCCGGGTGAACCCGCGCGCGTTGAGCTCGCCGTCGACCTCACTGAAAGACCTGGTCATTGGAGCGCTTCCAGCTGCCGGTCGATCCGGACGAGGTCGGCCTCGGCCTTCTCCAGCCGATCCTTGATCTTGGCCACGACGGCCTCCGGTGCCTTGTCGGTGAAGGCCGCGTTGCCGAGCTTGGCCCGGCACTGCGTGGCCTCCTTCTCGGCCGCCGCCTTGTCCTTGGTCAGCCGGGCCCGCTCGGCGGCCACGTCGATCGTGCCGCGCGTGTCGAGCTCGACGGTGACCCCCACCCCGACGGCCAGTTTGGCGGTGGCGGTGAAGTCCTCGTCGTTGGGGTCGAGGCGGGCCAGCGACCGGATCAGGCCCTCGTGGGCGGTCAGCCCGGCCGCGTCCAGGCCCTCCAGCCGGGCCACTACCCGCTGAGCCGGCTTCACACCCTGATCGGCCCGGAACCGGCGCACCTCGGTGACGACCTGCTGGAGGCTGGCGACCTCGCGCTCGGCCGCGTCGTCGACGAGCTCCTTGTCCGCGGCCGGCCACTCGGAGCGCAGCAGGGTCGGGCGGCCGGTGAGCGTCGTCCACAGCTCCTCGGTCACGAACGGCATGATCGGGTGCAGCAGCCGGTGCAGGTTGTCCAGCACGTGCCCGAGCACCCGCCGCGTGCGCGCCTTGGCCGCCTCGTCGTCGCCGGCGAGCACCGGCTTGGTCAGCTCCAGGTACCAGTCGCAGACGTCGTCCCACGCGAAGTGGTACAGCGTGTCGCAGACCTTGGCCAGCTCGAACGCCTCGAACTGCTGGTCGACCTCGCCGATGACGTGCTGCAGCCGGGACAGGATCCACCTGTCGACGGTGCTCAGGCCATCGCGACCGTCCCCTGAGGGCAGGTCGCCCTCGACGGTGGCCCCGCCCGACAGGCCGTAGCGGGTCGCGTTCCACAGCTTGTTGGCGAAGTTGCGGGCGCCCTGCACCCACTCCTCGCTGACCGGCACGTCGGCGCCGGGGTTGGCCCCGCGCAGCAGCGTGAACCGGGTGGCGTCGGCGCCGAAGCGCTCGATCCAGTCGAGCGGGTCGACGACGTTGCCGAACGACTTCGACATCTTCTTGCCGTACTGGTCGCGCACCATGCCGTGCAGCATCACCACGTCGAAGGGCTGGCGGCCCTCCATCGCGTAGAGGCCGAACATCATCATGCGGGCGACCCAGAAGAACAGGATGTCGTACCCCGTGACGAGCACACTCGTCGGATAGAACTTGGCGAGGTCCGGCGTCCGGTCGGGCCAGCCGAGCGTCGAGAACGGCCACAGCGCCGAGCTGAACCACGTGTCGAGCACGTCGGCGTCCTGCACCCAGCCGTCGCCGGTCGGGGCCGCCTCGTCGGGGCCGACGCACACGACCTCGCCGTTCGGGCCGTACCACACCGGAATCCGGTGACCCCACCACAGCTGCCGGGAAATGCACCAGTCGTGCATGTTGTCGACCCAGCCGAAGTACCGCTTCGTCAGCTCCGGCGGCTCGACCCGGACCCGCCCGTCGCGCACCGCGTCACCGGCCGCCTTCGCGAGCGGCTCCGTCCGCACGAACCACTGCAGCGACAGCCGCGGCTCGACGGTGGTGCCGCAGCGCGAGCAGTGCCCGACGGCGTGCACGTAGGGCCGCTTCTCGGCGACGATCCGGCCCTCTTCGCGCAGCGCCGCCACGACCGCCGGGCGCGCCTCGAACCGGTCCAGGCCCAGGAACGGCCCGTGCGCGGTGATCACGCCATGCTCGTCCATCACGGTCAGGCTCGGCAGGTCGTGGCGCTGGCCGATCTCGAAGTCGTTGGGGTCGTGGGCCGGCGTGACCTTCACCGCGCCGGTGCCGAACGCCGGGTCCACGTGCGTGTCGGCGACGATCGGGATGCGCCGCCCGGTCAGCGGGAGCTCGACCTCGGTGCCGATCAGGTGCTGGTAGCGCTCGTCGTCCGGGTGTACCGCGACAGCGGTGTCGCCGAGCATGGTCTCGGCCCGCGTGGTGGCGACCACGATCGCGTTGTCGCCGTCGCCGTAGCGGATCGACACGAGCTCGCCGTCGTCGTCCGAGTGCTCGACCTCGATGTCCGACAGCGCCGTCAGGCACCGCGGGCACCAGTTGATGATCCGCTCCGCCCGGTAGATGAGCCCGTCGTCGTACAGCCGCTTGAAGATCGTGATGACGGCCCGGGACAGCCCCTCGTCCATGGTGAACCGCTCACGGCTCCAGTCCACGGAGTCGCCGAGCCGGGTCATCTGGCCCAGGATCTTGCCGCCGGACTCGGCCTTCCACTGCCACACGCGCTCGACGAACGGCTCGCGGCCCAGGTCGTGCCGGGACTGCCCGGCCCCGGCCAGCTGGCGCTCGACCACGTTCTGGGTGGCGATGCCGGCGTGGTCCATGCCCGGCAGCCACAGCGCCTCGTAGCCCTGCATCCGCTTACGGCGCGTGAGGGCGTCCTGGATCGAGTGGTCGAGGGCGTGGCCGATGTGGAGCGAGCCGGTGACGTTCGGCGGCGGCAATACGATCGAGAACGGCGGCTTGTCGCTTTCCGCGTCCGCCTTGAACAGACCGTCGGCTACCCATTGCTCATACCGCCGCTGCTCGACCTCGCCGGGAGCGTACTGAGCCGAGAGCGCCGAGGTTGCCTGCCCCGCGCGTGGAGTATCCGTCACACGCAAAGTCTAGAACTGTCGCACAGGGGGTCTACGCTCGCCATTGCCCCTACACTCAGGAGACTGATCGACGGTGACCTACGCGCCGCAGAACCCGGATGACGAGCCGCGCTCCGAGCCGTTCCGGCCGATGTCGTACGACCTCGCTCCGGAGTATGGGACACCGCCCCCGCCGTCCTACGGCCAGCAGCCACCGCCGCCGCCTCAGCCGTCGTACGGGCAGCAGCCACCGCCGCCACCTCAGCCGTCCTACGGGCCGCCGCCGGTCGCCCCACCGCCTTATGGACAGCCCGCGTACGCGCCGCCGGCCTACCCGCAGCCCCCCGTGCCGCCTCCGGTCGGGCCGCCGCTCGGCTACACGCCCGCCCCGCCGCCGAAGAAGGGCAAGGGCCTCAAAATCACGCTGAGCGTGATCGGCGGCGTGTTCCTGGTCTGCGCGATAGTCGCGTGCGTGGCGTTCTACCCGATCTTCCGCGACGCCGGCGCCCACGTGAGCGCCCCGCCGACGCTGCCCGGCGGCCTGACCAAGCAGGACAGTCCCCAGTCCGACGCGCTCAAGTCGAGCATGGAGTCGGACCTGCGCGGCAGCGTCGACAGCGTCGACGAGATCGAGACCGGGGTGTACGGCAACAAGGACGACTCCGACCCGACCCACATGGTGATCCTGGTCGCCGCGACGGGCACCTTCTTCTCGCCGGGCACGCAGGTCGACGCCGCGTTCAAGGGCTTCGGCAGCGGCCAGGGCCTGACGAGCGTCAGCTCCCCGCAGGAGTACGACGCCGGCAAGTTGGGCGGGACGCTGAAGTGCGGAAGTTCCGAATACAGCCTCGGCACCGGTACCGCCCTGCAGATGTCCATGTGCGCCTGGTCAGACCACGGCAGCGTCGGCATCGTGCTCTTCATGGGCCGCTCGGTCTCCGAGGCGTCGACTCAGATCGTCGCCATCCGCGAGGCCGTGCAGACGCGCAGTTGAGTTGAGTTTCGGTTGCTGTTGGACGGGGGTGCTCCGGCGCCCCCGTCCGGCTTTGCGGATCAGCTAGAGTGCGCCGATGGTCGACCCCAACGGCGGTCCCGCCGGCCTGTACTTCGAAGACGACGACGATGACGCCCAGGACGACGCTCCGGCGACCCGCCTGCCGATCAAGAAGATCGCGATCGTCGCCGGCTCGGTCGCGGGCGCGGCCCTGCTCATCTCCGGCATCTTCTACGGACCCACGGTCTTCCGGGTCCTGGGCCAGAGCGACACCGAGATCAAGTCCCCCGACAAGGTCGGTTCGTTCGTCCTGGACAAGAGCGACGGCGCCAAGAACACCAGCGAGTACATCCGCGACGCCATCGCCTCCGAGGTGAGCCTGGACAACAGCGTGGGCCTCATCTACCGCGACGGCGGCACCGACGCCATCCTCGTGGCCGGCACCGCCCGCATCTGGCAGCCGGACGACGTCCTGAGCGACGCCTTCAGCACGGTCACCGACGACTCCGGCGGTGTGAAGGATGCCAGGGACGTCGACGCGGGCCCGCTGGGCGGCACGATGCGCTGCGGCACCACCAAGGTCGACGAGTCGACGCTGACGGTGTGCGGCTGGGTGGACAACGGCTCACTGGGTGTCGCCCTGTTCTCCAACCGCGGCGTCCCCGAGTCCGCCCAGTCGATGCTGGCGCTGCGCAGTGCGGTGGAGCACCGAAACTAGACATCGCTGGCTCAGAGGGCCGCGCGGACTGCTTGGACCGCGCGGCCTTTCCATGCGCCAGCTCGCCGGCGACAGAGCCACTCCACGCGTTTTCCATGCCGTGGCGGCGTCTACGTTTGCTGCTCCTGAACGCAGAAACGCCTCAGGGGCCCACCGCAATCGGTGAGCCCCTGAGGGGAAAAATTGTCCGGCGGCGTCCTACTCTCCCACACTCTCGCGGGTGCAGTACCATCGGCGCTGGAGGGCTTAGCTTCCGGGTTCGGAATGGGACCGGGCGTTTCCCCTCCGCTATGGCCGCCGTAACACTATGAACCTGTCAACCCCCGCACACCACCACAACCAGGGTTTCCCCGGCTCAGTGGGTGCGATCTGGTATTGGTTCAGAATCACACAGTGGATGCAAAGCAGTCTCTACAACTCGAAGTGTAGGTCAAGTCCTCGGCCTATTAGTACCGGTCAGCTCAAACCTGTTACCAGGCTTCCACTTCCGGCCTATCAACCCAGTGGTCTCGCTGGGGGCCTTAACCCTCAAGGGGTGGGATACCTCATCTCGAAGCGAGCTTCCCGCTTAGATGCTTTCAGCGGTTATCCCTTCCGAACGTAGCCAACCAGCCGTGCCCTTGGCAGGACAACTGGCACACCAGAGGTTCGTCCGTCCCGGTCCTCTCGTACTAGGGACAGCCCTTCTCAAGTATCCTACGCGCACGGCGGATAGGGACCGAACTGTCTCACGACGTTCTAAACCCAGCTCGCGTACCGCTTTAATGGGCGAACAGCCCAACCCTTGGGACCTACTCCAGCCCCAGGATGCGACGAGCCGACATCGAGGTGCCAAACCATCCCGTCGATATGGACTCTTGGGGAAGATCAGCCTGTTATCCCCGGGGTACCTTTTATCCGTTGAGCGACACCGCTTCCACTTGCCAGTGCCGGATCACTAGTCCCGACTTTCGTCCCTGCTCGACCTGTCAGTCTCGCAGTCAAGCTCCCTTGTGTACTTGCACTCAACACCTGATTGCCAACCAGGCTGAGGGAACCTTTGGGCGCCTCCGTTACCTTTTAGGAGGCAACCGCCCCAGTTAAACTACCCACCAGACACTGTCCCTGAACCGGCTCACGGCCCAAGGTTAGATACCCAAATCCAACAGAGTGGTATTTCAAGCTTGCCTCCACCCCCACTGGCGTGAGGACTTCACCGGCTCCCACCTATCCTACACAATCGAATTCGAGTACCAATGTCAAGCTATAGTGAAGGTCCCGGGGTCTTTCCGTCCTGCCGCGCGTAACGAGCATCTTTACTCGTAGTGCAATTTCGCCGGGCCTGTGGTTGAGACAGTGGGGAAGTCGTTACGCCATTCGTGCAGGTCGGAACTTACCCGACAAGGAATTTCGCTACCTTAGGATGGTTATAGTTACCACCGCCGTTTACTGGCGCTTAAGTTCTCCGCTTCGCCCTCACGGACTAACAGGTCCCCTTAACGTTCCAGCACCGGGCAGGCGTCAGTCCATATACGTCGTCTTACGACTTAGCATGGACCTGTGTTTTTAGTAAACAGTCGCTTCCCCCTGGTCTCTGCGGCCACCAACCGCTCCACCAGCACGTGGTCTCACCATCGGTGGCCCCCCTTCTCCCGAAGTTACGGGGGCAATTTGCCGAGTTCCTTAACCACAGTTCGCCCGATCGCCTCGGTATTCTCTACCTGACCACCTGTGTCGGTTTGGGGTACGGGCCGCTCGAAACTCGCTAGAGGCTTTTCTCGGCAGCATGGGATCACTGGCTTCACCTGAACGGCTCCGCATCACGCCTCACCCTCATGTGCTGCGGATTTGCCTACAGCACGGGCTACACGCTTGCCCCGGCACAACCACCGGCCGGGTCCAGCTACCCTCCTGCGTCACCCCATCGCTTGCCTACTACCACCCGAGTTCCGAAACGCCGGCCATCCCCCCGAAAGGTTCAAGCCATTGTGACGTTAGTACAAGCAGGTTCAGCATGGACGCTTCTACGCGGGTACGGGAATATCAACCCGTTGTCCATCGACTACGCCTCTCGGCCTCGCCTTAGGCCCCGACTCACCCAGGGCGGATTAGCCTGGCCCTGGAACCCTTGGTCATCCGGCGGCAGGGTTTCTCACCCTGCTTTCGCTACTCATGCCTGCATTCTCACTCGCGTCACCTCCACGGCTGGATCACTCCGCCGCTTCACCGGTGACACGACGCTCCCCTACCCATCCACACACCTGGACCACGAAGGCCTAGTACACGTGTGAATGCCACAGCTTCGGCGGTGTGCTTGAGCCCCGCTACATTGTCGGCGCGGAACCACTTGACCAGTGAGCTATTACGCACTCTTTCAAGGGTGGCTGCTTCTAAGCCAACCTCCTGGTTGTCTATGCGACCCCACATCCTTTACCACTTAGCACACGCTTAGGGGCCTTAGCTGGTGATCTGGGCTGTTTCCCTCTCGACTACGAAGCTTATCCCCCGCAGTCTCACTGCCACGCTCTCACTTACCGGCATTCGGAGTTTAGTTGACTTCAGTAAGCTTGTAGGCCCCCTAGGCCATCCAGTGCTCTACCTCCGGCAAGAAACACGTGACGCTGCACCTAAATGCATTTCGGGGAGAACCAGCTATCACGGAGTTTGATTGGCCTTTCACCCCTAACCACAGGTCATCCCCCAACTTTTCAACGTTGGTGGGTTCGGCCCTCCACGCGGTCTTACCCGCGCTTCAGCCTGCCCATGGCTAGATCACTCCGCTTCGGGTCTAGGACACGCGACTGAACGCCCTATTCAGACTCGCTTTCGCTACGGCTCCCCCACACGGGTTAACCTCGCCACGTATCGCTAACTCGCAGGCTCATTCTTCAAAAGGCACGCCGTCACCCCTCACCCCAAAAGGCAAGGACGCTCCGACGGATTGTAGGCGCACGGTTTCAGGTACTATTTCACTCCCCTCCCGGGGTACTTTTCACCTTTCCCTCACGGTACTCGTCCGCTATCGGTCACCAGGGAGTATTTAGGCTTACCAGGTGGTCCTGGCAGATTCACGGCAGATTTCAGGAGTCCGCCGCTACTCGGGAACACACCAACACAGATCAAGAATTTTCGTCTACCGGACTCTCACCGTCTACGGTACAGCTTTCCAGCTGACTTCAACTAACCCTTGATTTTCTGACTGTGCGCAAGGCCGGCAGACCAAGCAAGGCACGTCCCACAACCCCAAACATGCAACCCCTGCCGGGTATCACACATGCCTGGTTTAGCCTCTTCCGCTTTCGCTCGCCACTACTCACGGAATCACATGTTGTTTTCTCTTCCTGCGGGTACTGAGATGTTTCACTTCCCCGCGTTCCCCCTCACTGCCCTATGTGTTCAGGCAGGAGTGACACCACATGACTGGTGCCGGGTTCCCCCATTCGGACACCCTGGGATCACAGCTCGGTTGACAGCTCCCCCAGGCCTATCGCGGCCTCCCACGTCCTTCATCGGCTCCTGGTGCCAAGGCATCCACCGTACGCCCTCAGCAACTTGACCACAAAGCAATAAAGATGCTCGCATCCACTGTGCAATTCTCAACCAACACCAGAACCCACACCGTCGTATCAGCCCAAGCCTTCGACATTCACATATCGTGGTCCTTGAACCGGTGCAGATCTCGTCTGAAACCAACCAACCACGTCACCGCGCTGATTGTTTCAGGACCCAACAGGGTGCCTATACGATCGCCACGAACCGCATACCAGAACCATTTCCACTCCAACCTCTCACGAGGCCGGCTGTACTCGATTCCGGGACCGTTGTCCGCAGGACCTTCGCCAGTGTCTCCGCCATTGAGCACCCCACCACCACATTCGGGCGGTGCGGGCTCCTTGCAGGCTTTCGCCTGAAGGTGCTCCTTAGAAAGGAGGTGATCCAGCCGCACCTTCCGGTACGGCTACCTTGTTACGACTTCGTCCCAATCGCCAGCCCCACCTTCGACGGCTCCCTCCACAAGGGTTGGGCCACCGGCTTCGGGTGTTGCCGACTTTCGTGACGTGACGGGCGGTGTGTACAAGGCCCGGGAACGTATTCACCGCAGCGTTGCTGATCTGCGATTACTAGCGACTCCGACTTCACGGGGTCGAGTTGCAGACCCCGATCCGAACTGAGACCGGCTTTTTGGGATTCGCTCCACCTCACGGTATCGCAGCCCTTTGTACCGGCCATTGTAGCATGCGTGAAGCCCTGGACATAAGGGGCATGATGACTTGACGTCATCCCCACCTTCCTCCGAGTTGACCCCGGCAGTCTTCGATGAGTCCCCGGCCGAACCGCTGGCAACATCGAACAAGGGTTGCGCTCGTTGCGGGACTTAACCCAACATCTCACGACACGAGCTGACGACAGCCATGCACCACCTGTGAACGCCCCCGAAGGACACCGTGTCTCCACGGCTTTAGCGCACATGTCAAACCCAGGTAAGGTTCTTCGCGTTGCATCGAATTAATCCGCATGCTCCGCCGCTTGTGCGGGCCCCCGTCAATTCCTTTGAGTTTTAGCCTTGCGGCCGTACTCCCCAGGCGGGGCGCTTAATGCGTTAGCTGCGGCACAGAGAACCGGAGAGGCCCCCCACACCTAGCGCCCAACGTTTACAGCGTGGACTACCAGGGTATCTAATCCTGTTCGCTCCCCACGCTTTCGCTCCTCAGCGTCAGTATCGGCCCAGAGACCCGCCTTCGCCACCGGTGTTCCTCCTGATATCTGCGCATTTCACCGCTACACCAGGAATTCCAGTCTCCCCTACCGAACTCAAGCCTGCCCGTATCAGCTGCAAGCCCACAGTTGAGCTGCGGGTTTTCACAGCTGACGCAACAAGCCGCCTACGAGCTCTTTACGCCCAATAAATCCGGACAACGCTCGCGCCCTACGTCTTACCGCGGCTGCTGGCACGTAGTTGGCCGGCGCTTCTTCTCCAGGTACCGTCACTTGCGCTTCGTCCCTGTCGAAAGAGGTTTACAACCCGAAGGCCTTCATCCCTCACGCGGCGTCGCTGCATCAGGCTTCCGCCCATTGTGCAATATTCCCCACTGCTGCCTCCCGTAGGAGTCTGGGCCGTGTCTCAGTCCCAGTGTGGCCGGTCGCCCTCTCAGGCCGGCTACCCGTCGTCGCCTTGGTAGGCCATCACCCCACCAACAAGCTGATAGGCCGCGAGCCCATCCCAGGCCGAAAAACTTTCCACAAACCACGATGCCGCAGTCCATGAATATTCGGTATTAGCCCCCGTTTCCGAGGGTTATCCCAAAGCCTAGGGCAGGTTACTCACGTGTTACTCACCCGTTCGCCGCTCGAGTACCCCGAAGGGCCTTTCCGCTCGACTTGCATGTGTTAAGCACGCCGCCAGCGTTCGTCCTGAGCCAGGATCAAACTCTCCAACAAAATCTGCGTTGGTGAATCAATCACCCGGCAACAAACTAGTTGTCACCAAAGGAATCCCAGACACACACTCCACATGTGGAGCCCATGCCACGGGGTAAATTTCAATTGGCACTGGCTTAACAAGCACCCTGTTGAGTTCTCAAACAACCAACACACACCGCTGAGTCTCGCGATCGCTCGCTTGCCTCATCCGGGGCAACTTCTCTACTTTACCAGGTCGCTTCCAGTTGTCAAGACCGTTTCCGATCTCTTTACTTTCAGCGGCTTTTCCCGAGCATACCAAGTACACCGTTTCCGGTGATCTTGTTTCGGGAGATCCGTTCGCACCGACCGGCAGTGGAGCTTGTCGCTCGTCTTGCCCGCCCGGCTCGCGTCCGGCTTGTCTACTTTACCAGCTCGGTTCGTTCTGTCAAGTCCGCGTTTTCCGCTTTCTGACTTCCCTTACCGCTCTCCCCGCACAGCTCATCCGCGCCGTTTCCGGCGCCAGATCTGCTCGGGGATTCGGTAGGCCGGCCAGCTCTTGCGAGCTCGCCCGGTTCCCTACCGGCTGGAGTACCTTACCTGGTCGGCTTCGCGTTCGCAAATCGCTTCCCGCACCACCCTGGAGGTACCAATCCGACGAACCGGGCGTTTCCGCCCACCCCCTCGGACTTGGAGAACCTTACGGAGGCCCGCAGCGAGAGTCAAATCGCCTGTACAGACGGGTTATCCCGCCGTTTGGCGAACCAGCCGATGGGTGCCGCGCGCCTCCGGAGACCCCGAGCTCCCCACGGCCGCCGCCCCCGCACGACAAAACCCACGCCGGTCATAGAGCTCCCCCTCGCAACGGAGCCGCTCCCCGACGGAGCGCCGACTTGCCGGCGCGAGCGCGGCTGCCCGACGTGCGCCCGGTCGAGCGACGCGGCTGCGGTTGCGCGGCTGGAGCGCTCCCCTTGGGAACGCCCTCTCGGTGACTGGGATTCGCCGGCTCTGGCGGTGCGCCTCTAGAGGCGGCGGTTGGCGAGGCTCGGGAGCGTCTCGCGGATCTCGGCCAGGCGCTCGAGATCGAGTTCGGCGAAGGTCACGCCGGGGATGTCGGGGGCCTGGGCGATGACGGTTCCCCACGGGTCGACCACCATGCTGCGGCCGAAGCAGGTGCGGTCGGGATCGTGGTTGCCGATCTGTCCGGCCGCGAGCACGTAACACTGGTTTTCGATGGCTCGCGCGCGGAGCAGGACCTCCCAGTGGTCCCGGCCCGTGTGGAGCATGAACGCCGCCGGCACGACGAGGACCGTGGCGCCGTCGATGGCCAGCTGGCGGTACAACTCAGGAAATCGCAGGTCGTAACAGATCGACAGGCCCAGCCGGATCCGCTCGACATCGACACTGCTCGTCGCGGCGCCGGGCGCGACGGTCGCTGATTCGCGGTACGAGACGCGGCCGGGGATCTCCACGTCATAGAGGTGGATCTTTCGATAGGTCGCGGCGAGCGCGCCCGATCGATCGAAGACGAGCGTTGTGTTGTAGGTGTGCTCGGGGTCGGGTCCGGTCTCGTGGAAGGAGCCGGCGTGGACCCACATCCCGAGTTCGCGCGCGGCGTCGGCGAAGAACGTGCCGAACTCGCCGTCGACGGACTCGGGTGCGGGAGCCGTGTGGGCCCGCCCGAGGTAGTCCACGTACTCAGGGAGCACCGCAATGTCCGCTCCCCCGTCGGCAGCCCGCTGGAGGAGGTTTCGGGCCGCCTTGAGGTTCTCAGCCCGGTCGTCGCGCGCATTGAGCTGACATACGGCAACCCGCATCCCGGCACTCCATCAGGTCAGGCGGACTTCTCCTCGCGGTCGGCCCGGCGACGGCCCACCCGGTGCGCGCCCAGGTCTCGCGGCACGATCGTCGGGATGACCTTCTCGAGCACGACCTCGCGGGTGATCTGCACCCGGGCGATGTTGGGGTTGCTCGGCACCTCGTACATCACGGAGAGCAGCACCTCCTCCATGATGGCCCGCAGCCCACGGGCGCCGGTGCCGCGGAGGATGGCCTGGTCGGCGATCGACTCGAGGGCCTCCGGCGCGAACTCCAGCTCGACCCCGTCGAGCTCGAACAGCCGCTGGTATTGCCGGACCAGCGCGTTGCGCGGCTCGGTCAGGATCTTCACCAGCGCGTCACGGTCGAGGCTCTTCACGCTCGTGATGACCGGGAGCCGCCCGATGAACTCGGGGATCAGGCCGAACTTGAGCATGTCTTCGGGCATGACGTCGCTGAAGGAGTCGTCGGCCGTCCGGTCGGTGATCGAGCGGAGGTTGGCGCCGAATCCGGTGCCGCCCTTGCCGACTCGCTGCTGGACGATCCGGTCGAGGCCGGCGAAGGCACCACCGCAGATGAACAGCACGTTGGACGTGTCGATCTGGATGAACTCCTGGTGCGGGTGCTTCCGTCCACCCTGGGGCGGGACGTTCGCGACGGTACCCTCGATGATTTTGAGCAGTGCCTGCTGAACGCCCTCGCCGGACACATCGCGAGTGATCGACGGGTTTTCCGACTTGCGGGCGATCTTGTCGACCTCGTCGATGTACACGATGCCGGTCTCGGCCCGGCGGATGTCGTAGTCGGCCGCCTGGATCAGCTTCAGCAGGATGTTCTCGACGTCCTCGCCGACGTATCCGGCCTCGGTGAGCGCGGTGGCGTCGGCGATGGCGAACGGGACGTTGAGCATCCGCGCGAGCGTCTGGGCCAGGTGGGTCTTGCCGCACCCGGTGGGGCCGATGAGCAGGATGTTGGACTTGGCGAGCTCGACGCCGTCGCCGCCCCCGCTGCCGCCGGACTCCGCCTGCACCCGCTTGTAGTGGTTGTAGACCGCCACCGCGAGGGCCTTCTTGGCCTGGTCCTGCCCGACAACGTACTGGTCGAGGAAGGAGCAGATCTCCATCGGCTTGGGGAGCTCGTCGAACTTGACGTCGCCCGACTCCGCCAGCTCTTCTTCGATGATCTCGTTGCAGAGATCAATGCATTCATCGCAGATGTAGACGCCGGGACCGGCGATCAGCTTCTTCACCTGCTTCTGCGACTTGCCACAGAAGGAGCACTTCAGTAGGTCGCCGCCGTCGCCGATCCGTGCCACCTACGATCTCCCTGCCTTCGGCCGGACCCTGCGTCCGGATCGAAAATCGTGCCTCGCCGCGCGAGCGGCTCTGCGGCCGCGCTGCCTGCTTGCCTTGACGTTACCTGGTAGTGGCTCGTATTCCGACCCCCTGCGCGGGGGTGTCTTTTTGGCCGGGCCCCCGACACCACCCGCCCGACAACCCCATCGGCTCGCCCAACCTCCAGGTTAGGGCGAGCCGAGGGAGTGTTGCACGGCCGGGCGTCAGCTGCCCGACGACACCAGGCTGGACTTCTTCCGGCTGACCAGAACGTTGTCGACCAGGCCGTACTCCTTGGCCTCGTCGGCCGTCAGGATCTTGTCCCGGTCGATGTCCTTGCGAACCTTCTCGACCGGCTGGCCGGAGTGCCGCGACACCATGTCCTCGAGCTGGGTCCGCATCCGCATGATCTCCCGGGCCTGGATCTCGATGTCCGAGCCCTGCCCGTAGCCGCCCTCGGTGGCCGGCTGGTGGATGATGATCCGCGAGTGGGGCAGCGCGAGCCGCTTGCCGGGCGTGCCGGCCGCGAGCAGTACCGCCGCCGCGCTGGCCGCCTGACCGAGGCACACCGTGAGGATGTCCGGCCGGACGTACAGCATCGTGTCGTAGATCGCCGTCATGGCCGTGAACGAGCCACCGGGCGAGTTGATGTAGAGCGTGATGTCGCGGTCCGGCTCCGTGCTCTCCAGCGTCAGCAGCTGCGCCATCACGTCGTTGGCCGACGCGTCGTCGATCTGCACGCCGAGGAAGATGATCCGGTCCTCGAACAGCTTGTTGTACGGGTTCGTCTCCTTGATGCCGTAGGACGTCCGCTCGACGTACGACGGCAGGATGTAGCGGTTGTGCACCTCGCGCAGCGCCGGGGGCAGGCTCAGATCGGTCATGGCTTCGCTCCTCAGGCCAGGGTTCCGGCGCCTTCCGGAGCCTGCTGGGCCCCGGTGATCACCTTGTCGATGAAGCCGTAGTCCCGCGCCTCTTCGGCGGTGAACCAGCGGTCGCGGTCGGAGTCGGCCTCGATCTGCTCGAGCGACTGACCGGTGTGGTGCGCCACGCGCTCCTGGAACATGCGCTTCGTGTAGAGCATCTGCTCGGCCTGGATGGCGATGTCGGAGGCCGTGCCCCCGATGCCGCCGGACGGCTGGTGCATCATGATCCGCGCGTGCGGCAGCGCCATGCGCTTGCCCGGCGCTCCCGCGCACAGCAGGAGCTGGCCCATCGAGGCGGCCATACCCATCGCGACAGTCGCCACGTCATTCGTGACGAACTGCATGATGTCGTAGATCGCCATGCCCGAGTAGACGGAGCCACCGGGCGAGTTGATGTACAGCCAGATGTCCCGCTCGTCGTCCTCGGCGGCGAGCAGCAGCATCTGGGCGCAGATCCGGTTGGCAACCTGATCGTTGACCTCGCTGCCCAGGAAGACGATTCGCTCCTTGAGCAGCCGGTTGAACACCGAGTCGTCGAGCGTCAGGCTCGAGTCCGCGCCCCGACCGCGCCCGTGGGGCGCGGGACTGACTGGCGACGCTGGAATATGCAGGTCGGTCATGGCAGCCCTTCGCAAGAGTCTTGTACTTGCCGACCCTAACCGGTGCGGGGGGCCGCAGCTTCCCATGCTCACCGCATTTCGCTATGAGCGCACCGTGGTGAAGGCCGGGGCTTTTGCCCCGGCCTACAACGTTAGTGGTTGTGACCCTCGTGGTCGCCGTGATCGTGACCCTCGTGGTCGTCGACCGCGCCGCGCAGGTCGTCCAGGCTGAGCGCGGTGCCCTCGCTGTCGACGATCTTCACCCGCTCGAGCACGACCCCCAGCGCCTTGCCGCGGCGCACGTCACCGAAGACGGCGCCGGCGACGCCGGCCTGGACCAGCTGGTCGTAGTACTGCTGCGGCCCGACCCCGGCCCGCTGCGCCCGGTGCACGATCTCGTGCCCGAACTCGTCGTCGCTGACCTGGATGTCCTCGGCGTCGGCCAGGGTGTCGAGCACCAGCTGCACCTTCACGCCCTCGACGGCCGCCTCGTTGAGCTCGGCGTCCATCTCCTCCTCGGTCTTGCCCTCGGTCTGCAGGTAGTCGTCGAACGAGGCCCCGATCCGCTGGAGCTGGTCGTTCATCGACTCCTTCCGGGACTCGACCTCGTCCTTCACCACACCCTCGGGCGCCGGGACGTCGGTGGCCTCGATGACCGCCTTGAGCGCGAGGTCACGCGCGGAGTACAGCTGCTCCATGCGCTTCACCCGGGTGAGCCGCGCGCGCAGGTCGTCCTTGAGCTCGTCAAGCGTGTCGAACTCGCTGGCGAGCTGGGCGAACTCGTCGTCCACCGCGGGCAGCTGCTTGTCCTTGACCGACTTCACGGTCACCGAGACCTCGGCGTCGCGCCCCTCGAACTCCCCGCCCACCAGCTGCGTGGTGAACGTCGTCGAGTCGCCGGCGCCCATGCCCACCAGCACGTCGTCCAGGCCCGGGACCAGCTGGCCGCTGCCGACCTCGTGCGAAACGTTCGTCGCCGAGCCGCCCGCCACCTCTTCGCCGTCGACCGTCGCCACGAGGTCGATCTGGACGTAGTCGCCGACGAGCGCGGTGCGCTCCACGGTCTTCAGCGTCGCGAACCGGTCCCGCAGCCCCTTGAGCTGCTCATCGACGTCCTCTTCGGAGATCGTGAGCGCGTCGACGGTCACGGTGATGTCGTTCATGTCCGGCAGCGTGATCTCCGGCCGCACGTCCACCTCGGCCGTGAACTTCAACGGCTGCCCGTCGGCGAACTCCGTGATCTCGACCTCGGGCCGCCCGAGCGTCTTCACCTCGTGCTCGCGCACCGCGGCCAGGATCTGCGTCGGGATGACCTCCTGAACGGCCTCGTTCAGGACCGCTCCCCGCCCGACCCGCTGGTCGATGACGGCCGAGGGCACCTTCCCCCGCCGGAACCCCGGGATGTTGACCTGGGACCCGATCTCGCGGTACGCCTTCTTGAGGCTCGGCTCGAGCTCAGCGAACGGCACCTCGATTTCGAGCCGCACGCGAGTCGGGCTCAGTGTCTCGACGGTGCTCTTCACAGAACCTTCTCCCTCGTACTACGACGTGTGTGTTCGGACTGACGGCACGCTGGTGTCGTTCCCGGTCGGGGTGGCGGGATTTGAACCCACGGCCCCTCGCTCCCAAAGCGAGTGCGCTACCAAACTGCGCTACACCCCGGTGGTGTGCGTCGGCAAGTGTATGCGCTCCGCCGTGGAGAGTGCCGCTCGGTATGCCGGTGTCGCACTGGGTGGACCCCACCACTGACCGAGAGCCCGGCGATTGGGTACGCTAGGGCGCGCGACGCGGGCGTAGCTCAATGGCAGAGCTTCAGTCTTCCAAACTGACGGTGGGAGTTCGATTCTCCTCGCCCGCTCTTCTACTCAACCCCAGGTCAACGGCCTGGGGTTGCGTTTTTCTCGATCGCTTCCGGGCCGGCGTGCCAGTGGGCGGGCCGGACTCCAGCCGGTTCCGCAGCGCCGCCAGCTTCCGGTGCACTCGAGGTACACATGCGGCACCGACCTGGTCACGAGCACCGGACAAGCGGTAGGCCGTCACGTCTCGCCGCCCATGAGCGCACGGCTGCCGTTACACCGATAGAGCCAGACCGTGAAATGCTCATGCAGCGTGTGCGCTGGGCGGTAACGGGGGCCGTGAGTGAACGCCGATCAAGCTCGGCCTGGCGGCGGCGCGAGCACCGGTATCGGCCGGCGCGGCGGTGTGGCGAGGGGTGGGGCTGTCAGATGTCGTCGGGGACCAGGCGGCGGCAGCCGGTTGGTTGTTCGTTGGTCAGCGGGCGGCCGCGCCAGGTGCCGCGCAGCGTGCGGAGCAGGGCTCGTAGCAGTCCGAACATGTTCCCCTCCCCAAGGACGTTTCGGGCCTCCTGCCCCAGACTGGACAGGGTGCGCCGACGCGGCAACTTGGGCAGGGAACATTGACCGATTTGGGTCGGCCGGTCGGGCATTGGCGGGCAACGATCAGTCTGCGGTTCTAGATTTCGTACGTCTCGATCAGTTCCGGGGTCTCGCGGGACAGGATGGCGTCAAGGGCCAGGTACGGCCGGTCGCGCGCGTCGTGCACGGTCAGCAGGGTCACGGCGACGCTGCGGGGGTGGGGCAGGGACAGGGCGGTCGTCTCGGCCGGGGTGGAGAGGCGGGCGCCCCAGCGTTCGATGACGCGGTGGGGGCGGCGGCCCGTGGCCGACTCGAAGTGGGCCAGGATGCCGCGCTGCTCGGGTGGGCGGGTGCGGGTGAAGGTGGTGGTCAGCGCCAGCGGGACGGCGTTGAGGACGGCCAGGCGGTAGCGGGTGGCGTAGACGTCGTGGCCCATCGGGACGCCCAGGGTCGCGGCGATGCGCGGGTTGGCCGGGACGCGGTGGACGCCGAGGAGTTCGGCGTGGCGGTCGGCCTGCAGGAGGTACTGGATCCGGCGCGGCAGGGTGCTGAGCGCGGTCAGCGGGCGGCCCAGGACGACCCGGCCCTTGCCCTGGCGACCCATGATCCAGCCGTGCTGGCGCAGGTGGCGCAGGGCGCGGACGACGGTGGCGCGGGACGTTTCGAATTCGAGGGTGAGCTCGGCCTCGCTCGGCAGGGTGGCGCCGACGGGCAGGCGGCCGTCGGCGATGCGCTCCTGCAGGCTCGTCACGACTGCGGCGAATTTCGGCTCCACGGCAGCAGCTGTCCCTTCAGATGCAAAATGCACGGGAAGGCTGCGAGCCGCACGGATAGTACCGGTTATCGCCAGCGAATCGGAAACGCGCCGAGCTTCGCCTCATGGGCCGTGTCGTGGCCGGCGGGTTTGGTGCAGCGGACCTCCACGTCGCCGGTCGCGGTGGTGGTGGTTCGGGTGGCCGGGCAGGTCTCGATCTTCATGTCCGCCGAGGCTAGTCGAACATGCGTGCTAAAGCAGCCAAGACCTGGGAAAACGCCCGGATCATGCCCGATGATCCGGTATCGCGGCGGCTCGCGCGTTCAGGTAGCGGCGCTGCGGCAGGGTGCCGGCCAGGCCGGCCGCGCGCAGGAAGGCCGCCCGGGCTCCCGGGAGGTCGCCGGACATCTCCAGCAGGTGGGCCCGGACGGTGTGCAGGCGGTGGTCGCCGTCGAGCGTCGAGAGCGCGTCGAGCAGCGGCAAGCCGGCCGCCGGGCCCCGGGCCATGGCCACCGCCACGGCGTGGTTCAGCGCGACCACGGGGCCCGGCGAGCAGCGCAGCAGCAGCTCGTACAGCGCCTCGATCTGCGGCCAGTCGGTCGCCGCGGCCGACGGCGCCTCGTCGTGCACGGCCGCGATCGCCGCCTGCAGCTGATAGGGGCCAGGCACGCCGCGCGGGAGGGTCGCGGTGATCAGCGCGACCCCCTCGGCGATCTGCGCGGCGTTCCAGAGCGAGCGGTCCTGCGACTCCATCGGCACCAGCGAGCCGTCGGCCGCGGTGCGGGCCGCGCGCCGGGCGTCGGTCAGCAGCATCAGCGCGAGCAGACCGGCCGCCTCCAGGTCGTCCGGCCGCAGGCGACCGGCCAGCCGGGTCAGGCGGATGGCCTCGGCGGCCAGGTCGGGGCGGTGCAGCGCGTCCCCGCGCGTGGCCGTGTAGCCCTCGTTGAACATCAGGTACAGCACGTGGAGTACCAATGCGAAGTCCGCTTGTGGGGGCAGCGCGAACGGCAGCCCACTGGCCTTGATCCGCTGCTTGGCCCGGCCGATGCGCCGGGCCATCACCTCCGGCGGCACCAGGAAGGCCCGGGCGACCTCGGCCGTGCTCAGGCCGCCGACCGCCCGCAGCGTGAGCGCGAGCTGCGCGTCGGGCTTGAGGGCTGGGTGGCAGCACATGAACAGCAGCACGAGCGAGTCGTCGACGTCATTGATCTGCGGGGGTACCGCATGGTCGAGCCGGACCACCGACTCCTCCCGCCGCCGCCGGGCCTGCTCGGCGCGCAGCAGGTCGGTGAGCCGGCGCGCGGCGACCGCGATGAGCCAGGCCCGGGGGTCGGCGGGCGGGTCGGCCGGCCACTGCCGCACGGCCGCGACAAGCGCCTCCTGGACCGCGTCCTCGGCGAGGTCGAAGTGCCCGTACCGGCGCACCAGCGCACCCAGGACCTGCGGCGCCAGCTCGCGCAGCAGGTCCCCGGCGGCGAAGGTGCCCACTAGAAGCCGAGCTCGCCCGAGGACTCGACGATCGGGCGGACGTCGGCGTACGCGGTCGCGGCCACCGCCGGCGGGGCCGGGCACTCGGCGAGGCGCCGCGCGATCTCGGTGGCCCGGTCGAAGCTCGCGCACTCGACGATCCAGTAGCCGGCCAGGACCTCCTGCGTCTCCGCGTACGGGCCGTCGGTGATCACGACGGGCGCGCCGCCGACCCGGCGGGTGTGCGCGGGCGCGTCCAGGGCGCGGGTCTCGACCAGCTCGCCGCTCGCCTCCAGCTCGGCATTGAACTCGGCCATGAACTTGCCCATCGCGGCGAAGTCCTCGGGCTTCCACGGCGTCTGCGCGGGCTGCCCGGCCATGGCGTCGTAGTCGCGCTGGGAGGCGTAGCTGAGGATCATGTACTTCACGGTGGCTCCTTCGTTCGTGGCGTCTTCACGGGCTACGTCGGAGCCGGGCGCCTCAGCCGGACAGGAACCGCAGGACGGCGGCGGAGAATTCGGCCGGGGCGGTGCTGTGGATGCGGTGGCCGACCGGGATCGTGACCAGCTCGGCGCCCGGAATCGCCGCGGCCACCAGCTCGAGGCGCGCGGGCGGTATGTGGCTTTTTGGGCCTCCGGACAGTACCAACGACGGGGCCTGAAGCTTCGGCAACCCGTCCCACCAGGCCGGATTCGGCTCCCGAAGCTGATGGATGGCCGACATGAGCGCGTTGCGGTCGAAGCGCCGCCGGGAGAGGCCGCCGGCCAGGCTGGTGAGGGCGAGCCGGGCGCGCGAGAAGCCGCCGCTGCGGTCGCCGGCGCGCGGCGGGGCGGGCGGGTCCTCGAGCACCAGCCGCCCGACCCGGTCCGGCCGCCGCTGCGCGACGAGCGTCGCCGTGAAGGCCCCCAGGCTGTGGCCCACGAGCACCGGAGCGGGATCGTCGAGCTCGTCGAGGAGCTCCTCGACATCACGGGCAAAGCCATCCAGGGGGTACTCCGCGCAGCGCGCACTCTCCCCGTGCCCGCGCAGATCCGGGGCGATCACCCGCCATCCGGTGAGGTCGCGGGTGAACGTGTCCCAGGTCCCGCGCCCGCTCCCGCCCCCGTGGAGCAGGACGATCGCCGGGCCGGTGCCGGTGTCGCTGCGGGCGAGCCTCATATGCCCAGCCGGTCGGCCATGTCGTGCTTGACGCTGAGCAGCTGCGTCATCGCGACCGGGCGGCGGCTGCGGCCGTCCAGATCGCGGCACTCCTTGGAGAACAGCGGCGGCACGGTGTGGATGCCGGTGTCCAACGGGCAGGCCGCGACCTCGTCCCGCCAGCCCGGCCAGCGCCAGCTGTGGTAGAACCGGTCGGCCGCGCCGGTGAGCATGGCGTACAGCCAGTCGGTGTACCCGAGCGTGAGGTCCTCCCAGCCCAGGGTGTCGGGCGCGAAGTAGTGGATCGTCGGCCTGGCCCCTGCCTCCCCCTGCGCCTCACCCTGCCGCCACACGAACTCGCCGCCCAGCACGTCCTGGGCCACGACCATCCCGGCCGCGTCGAACAGCTCGTTCACCTCGTGGATGTCGGCCAGGCGGCGGCTCGGCCGGCCGGAGCCGAGCACGCGCAGCCAGCCGCCGTCGACGATGAGGCCGCCGCTGCGGTACACGAGCGCGCCCAGCCAGGACGTGGTGGCCACCTGGAGGCGGTGCAGGCACGCGGCCGCGCGGTCGGGGTCGGCGGGCAGCAGCTCGATCGCGTACGGCGAACGGGAGACCGCCGCCTCGATCTCCGCCCACGCGGACCGGTCATCGGAGATCAGCTCCGCCAGCGAGCGCACGAGCCAAGGGTACTTGTCGCGAGAGGCTCGCCGGCCCTTCTGGAGGACCCACCCGAACGACGGAAACTGCCCTGAATGATTGTCATTCACGTTTCTCGGACTGTTGGTCGGCGGATACTGAGAGTCACTATGTCGAACATGACTCGTCGCTGGTTGATCACTGGTTGCTCCACCGGCCTGGGGCGTGCGCTCGCCGAGGCGGTCGCCGCCTCCGGGCAGCAGGTGCTGGCCACGGCCCGGCGTCCGGAGACGCTCGCGGACCTCCGCGACCGCTACCCGGCAACGCTCGCCACCTGTGTCCTCGACGTTCGCGACCCCGACGACTGCCACAACGCCGTACATGCCGCAGTGGCCCGGTACGGGGGAGTTGACGTGCTCGTGAACAACGCCGGCGCCGGGCACTTCGGCGCCGTCGAGGAGGTCACGGACGCCGAGCTGGAGGCCCAGCTGGCGGTGAACCTCGTCGCACCGTGGCGCCTGACCCGGACGGTCCTGCCCCTGATGCGGGCCCAGGGCCACGGCGACATCGTGATGGTCTCGTCCACGGCGGGTCGGATCGCGATGCCGGGCCTGGGGGCGTACGCGGTGTCGAAGTTCGCCCTGGAGGGCATGGTCGAGACCCTGGCCCTGGAGCTGGCCGGCAGCGGCGTCCACGTCACAGCGGTCGAGCCGGGCGCGTACGCCACCGAGTGGGGCAACTCGCTCACCGAGTCCCCGGAGCAGGTGACCGCGTACTCCGCGGTGACCGACCCGGTCCGCGCCGGCGTCCGGGCGCTGAAGTCCCTGCCGATCTGCGGCTCTCCGGCCGACTTCGCGGACGCGGTCCTGAAGCTCGTCGCCTCCGAGGAGCGCCCGGTCCGCCAGCCGATCGGCGACGATGCCTGGCGGATGGTCCTGGACGCCGCGCAGCGCGACTACACCGCGCTGCTGAACGCCCGGCCGCTGCCGGTCAAGGCCCACGCCGACGCGATGTCCGTGTAGCCGGCCCCGCACTCAGGCCGGCACGACGAGGTTCTTGCGCAGCGCGGTCAGGTCGTCGCAGGTCAGGCCGTATGACTTGGCCCAGCCCGCCATGTCGCCCCAGCGCTCCCGCACCACGTCGAGCATCCGGGTCATCAGCGCCGCGTCCGGCTCCCAGGCCGGCAGCGTCACCGGGCGTGGTGGTAGGCCCAGCCGGTCCACCACCACCGCCACCCGCTCGTGGATCGTGGGCATCGCCGCGGCCGTCGCGGCGTAGTCGGCGGCGATCGTGTCGTCGGGGACGCCCAGCAGGCCCAGGACCACGGCGGCCAGCACGCCCGTGCGGTCGCAGCCGGCCTCGCAGTGGAAGACGGCGGGGAGGGTGCCGGCGCAGGACAGGTGGCGGACCGTCGCCGCGAGCACCGGGCCCTTCTCGGTAAGCATTGCCACGTAGTGCCCGACCAGGTCCTCGGCGCCGCTGACGTCGGCGATCGGGGCCGGGTAGTAGTCGACCGGGGCGTCGGCCAGCAGGCCGCGGCCCAGCTGGGAGACCTCGTACTCGCCACGCAGGTCGATCACGGTGGACAGGCCCAGGTCGCGGACCAGGCGGTCGGCGTCGCCGGGGGTGGCGTAGGCCAGCGAGTCGCTGCGGAACAGGACGCCGGAGCGCACGGTGCCGCCGTCGGCCGGCTTGCCTCCGAGGTCCCGGAAGTTCACCAGGCCCGTGAACGCAAGCGGCCGGCGGCGGCGCCAGAATCTCACTAGAACAGCCCCGTCACCCAGTGGTAGACCTCGACCGCCCAGCTGACCTCGCGCAGGTAGGCAAAGCCGGCCGCGGCCAGGAACAGGCCGGTCAGCGCGTGCGCGCCCTTGGCCGAGCGGCGCGGGCGCCCCAGCCGCTGCTCCAGGACCAGGCGGCCGATCAGCCGGGCCAGCGCGAAGACGCCGACGGCGACGCCGAGCACGACCAGGAACGCGATGAACGGGCCGCTCAGGTTGCCCTCGCTGTCCAGGGCCCAGAGGCCCCAGCAGATGAACGCGATGATCGCGCCGGTGCCGGTGAACTCCCAGCCGATCTTGAGTTGGCGGGAGCGCTCGCCGCGGGGCGGGGTGTAGCGGGGCTGGAGGTCTTCCTCGTGGCCGATGTCCATCATGCCTGTCGGCTCCGGGGCGGCGCGCGGGATGACCTTGGCCCGGCCGCGCATCTGGGGCACACCTTCAGCGTTCACAGCCACTCCTCCAGCGGAAACGGGCGCGACGGAGACCGGCGCGGCGGAGACCGGCGGCGCGGAGACAGGAGGAGCGGAGACCGGGGGCGCGGCCTGGTACATGGCCGTCGGGGGCAGGCCGCCCGAGCGCAGCGACACCAGCTCCCGCTCCAGGCGCTCGATGCGCTGGTAGGCGTCGGTCTCCGTGCCGCTGACAGAGGGCCGCGCGCGGCCGACCACCCGGCCCGTCTCTCCCGCATCGACCTCGTGCCAGTCGCAGCCGACGTCCGGCAGCCCCGAACGGCGGACCAGCTCGGCCAGGTGCAGCGACCAGGACTGCAGGTCGCGGGTCTGCGGCCGGTCGGACGGGCGGTCGGCCAGCGGCAGGTGGAGGTGGTCGCGCAGCGCCGGCATGCGCTCCAGCAGCGGGTGGCGGCGCAGCACGCTCCAGGGCGGCGGCGACGCGTCGGGCCGGCCGCCCACGTCGCTGCGGCCGTCCACGCGCGGGTAGGCGCCGGTGACCATGAAGTACGCCACAGCGCCGAAGCCGTGCACGTCGTACGCCGGTCCGACGTGCTTGACCCCGCCGAACGCCTCCGGGCCGCCCGACTCGGGGGTGTAGGCGATCTGGGTGATCTCCTCTTCCCGGAAGTAGCGCGCGCCGGTGAAGTCGATGAGCCGCACCTCGCCGGTCGCGAGGACCATCACGTTCGACGGCTTCACGTCCATGTGCAGGACGGGTGTCGCCCCGCTTTCCTGGGGGTCGTGGAGCTGCTGCAGTACCACCGCCAGGGTTTTCAATGCCGAGACGGCGTTCAACCGGCGCGCGTTCGGTGCCGCCGCACTGCGGTTCACGACGTACTCGCGCAGGTTCACCCCGTGCAGATAGTCGTAGACCTGGTAGGGCACCGCGTCCCCGGGCGCCGGGCGCTCGGTCGGGCGGTGCGGCGGCGGGCCGTAGAAACCGTCGGCGCGGCGGCAGATGCCCGGCACGCCCCGGTTGTTGAGATCCATGAGCGCCGCGTCACCCTTGTCCCACGAGCGCAGCTCGTCGGCGATCGGGCGCTGCGGGTCGACCCGGAAGACCTTCACCGTCATCGGCGCCGAGGTCACGCCGCCCGAGACGCGCACGGCGCGGTACACGTCGGCCTGACCGCCGGAGCCCAGATGGGCCACCAGGCGGTAACGCTGGAACGTCTCCGGCAAAGGGCTCGCCGGACCGCAGACAAGGTCCAGCAGCGCACCCTGCGTCATCGTCTCGCTCCCCCCAGCAGTGTGTTGCCGCCCCCATACGCTTCCGAGAGTAACGAGCGCGCAAATCGGTCGCGCCGAGCCCAGGTCACGAGGTAGACACAACCGATGAGCGACTATGTCCTCCGCACCGCCACGGAGACCGACCTCGACGCCCTGGTCCGCCTGCGGCGGGAGGCATTCGCCAACACCGGCGACCCCGACCCCGACTCGACCCGGCGCCTGGTCTTCGAGGCGGAGCGCAACCACCTCTTCGAACATGACGGACAGGTCGTCGCGGCCGCGGCGATCTTCACCCGCGACCTGGCGATCCCGGGCGCGGTCATCCCGGCCGCCCACGTGACGGGGGTCGCCGTCTCCGCCGTGCACACCCGCCGCGGACTGCTGCGCCGGCTGATGACCGAGCAGCTGCGGACCGCGCCGGAGGCCGTGGCGGTGCTGTGGGCCTCCGAGGGCCGCCTCTACGGCCGATACGGCTACGGCATGGCCGCGCAGAACGTCGCCGTGCGGGCCGACCGCCGCGAACTCGAGATCACCGCCACACCCGCCGGCGGCCGGCTGCGCGACGGCGTGCCGTCAGAACTGCTCAAAGAGCTTTCCGAGGTGTACTCGTCAGTGCTCCCGACCAAGCCCGGCTGGTCGAGCCGCAACGAGACATGGTGGCGGCACCTGACGAGCGACCCGGAGCACGACCGCGGCGGCGGCACCAAAGCCCGGGCGGTCCTCTACGAGAACCCGGACGGCGCCGTCGAGGGCTACGCGCGCTACCGCATCCACCCGCGCTGGGACGACACCGGCCCGAAGATGGAGGTGGGCGTCATCGAGGTGGTGGCGGGCACCCCCGCGGCCTACGCCGAGCTGTACCGCTTCCTGCTGCGCATCGACCTGGCCCGCACTCTGTCCCAGGGCCTGACAAGCGCCGACGATCCGCTGTTCCACCTGGTCAACGAGCCCGCCGCACTCGGCGGCCACACGCAGGACGGCCTGTGGGTGCGCATCCGCGACCTGCCCCGGGCGCTGACGGCGCGCACGTTCGCCGCCCCGGTCGACGTCGTCTTCGAGGTCACCGACGAGCTGCTCCCCGACAACGCGGGCCGCTGGCGGCTCCAGGCCCGCGCCGGCGGCTCCCTCGTCAACTGCACCCGATCCGACGGCGAGCCCGACTTCACGCTGGGGATCGCCGAGCTGGGCGCGGCGTACCTGGGCGGCACCCGCCTGGGCGCCCTCCATCTGGCCGGCCGCGTCCACGAGCACCGCCCCGGCGCCGTGGCCGCCGCGAGCACCGCGTTCGGCTGGCCGATCGCGCCGTACGGTATCGAAATCTTCTGATCTCTCGGATGGACGGGCGGCAGGCGGTAGATTCGGTGCATGGGTGGGATACAGCGGCGGCGGCGCCGGATGCGGCAACATCAGCCGGTGACCCCCACCCTGGAAGAGCCGCCGGCGGAGTCGCCTGCCGCCCCGGAGCCAGAACCGGAGCCGGCCCCGGCGCCCGTCGCCGTGCAGCCGCCCGCGGCGCCCCCCAAGCCGGCACCGGTTCCCCGCCCGCCGTCCCCCCACCACCTGGCCGAGCTCTCGGAAACGTTCGCGATGACCGCAAGCGTCCATGACCCCGAGCCGGCCGAGGCCACCCAGCCCGCCGTACCGTCCGCCCCCGAGGACGACCACCCGGCGCCCCATCACCACCACCACGACGATCACCACCACCCCCACCACCACGACGAGGTGGTCTCGGAGCGCGGCCTGCGCGGCCTGGTCGGCGGCGGCGCGTCCCAGGTGAGCGTCTCCGCGGCCCTCCGCGCCCGCGACGCGGCCCGCCCGACGGACGCGGACCTGGCGGCGGCCGAGCGGGACCTGCAGATCATCCGCCGCGGCTGGGTCCCCCGCGAGGAGCTGACCCGGCCGGGCCGGCGCTCTCCTACCGGCTGACCTTTCGCACCTGCGCCCCGTCGGCTGACGGGCCGCGGCAACGCCTGACCCGAACGGCCCCGACGCGGTCATCTTCGGTATCGCAGCCCGGAAGCGATCGCGGAAAACAGCAACCCCAGGCCGTTGACCTGGAGTTGAGTAGAAGAACGGGCGAGGAGAATCGAACTCTCACCGTCAGTTTGGAAGTCGCAAGGACGGAGCGCAAATCCCGCGATAAATCCTGTCCGTGCCGCAAATGGCTGTGATCAATGCATGCCGCTAGCGTCGAAACGTGCTATTCGTACGCTTAGGCGCTAGCGGGTAAGCGACACGCCAGTGAGACGCGCGGGTGCCGCACTATCGATGAGTGGAGCACTCACGTGACGTCGGCGACCCCGACGAGCCAGGCGACGAGCAGCTACCGAAACCGCCTCCTTTCAGGCCAGCGTCGAGATTCTTCGCGCCGCCTCTGAGCATTTCGAAGCAACCGCCGGACCTGCCGCCTCCCTCATTCGGAAACCAGCCCCCGAAGTTGCCCCAGCCGGAGCCCCGGCCCTTGCCGCTCAAGTTCAGGCCGCCGCCCGCTCCACCCCCGAAGTGGTATGAGCGGCCGATACCGTCCGACCAGGAGGAGGCCAAAGACGGACCGCCTGGACATGCGCCCCAGTATCCGCCGATCAGGGAAAAGAGGAACTGACCCAACTCGCGAACAGCGGTTCTAGCTCGCCCTCGGCGACATAAGGGACAACGAGATGGACGTCGATCACACTGCTTATTCGCCCGCGACGATCCGCCGGGCGTGTTGGTCGACTTCGAGCGGGATGCGGATCGCCCGGATCATGTAGTGGGGTGCGTTCGACGGCGGCAAGTTCTCCGCAGCCCGCGCGTGCGCCTCCGGGTGTCGGCATAGTCGAGCGACGCGCCGGGCGCGAGCGCACGGGCGGCCTCTTCCGCACAGGTCTCCCGTGCGGCGAGATCCCGGAACGTGTACGCGGTCATGCAGGCACCGAACCGCCGCCACGGCCGGGCAGATCCTTGTCCCGCTCCCGCGGCAGGGCCTCGTCGAGCGCGGCCGGAATACGTCCAAACCCTCGGCCGGCACGTGCCTTTCCGCCAGGCTGCATCGCGGGCGGCCCAGACACCCGGCCGCCGCCACAGCAGCGACGGTTCCTCCGCCGCGCGGCGAGCGTCGACCCGGGCCTGCAAGTCGGCGATGAGCGGGCGGCGCGAAGCGGCCTGGCTTGGCGCGCGGCGCCGGGCTGCCAGGCCACGTCCCGGACGCCGGTGCGGCACCGAGGCGACTTCCCGGGGCCCCGTCGGGACCCGCCGGAGGCTGACCGCAACCTCTCTCGGGCGGCACAGCCTGGCGGTTCGCGGGCGGTCACCACCGTGGGTGTCGGCTCGATGCCTGGCCCGACTGCGCGGTGGCTCTCAGGTGTTCACCGGCCGGCAGCGGGCCGGGTCGGGCCGCTGCCGGTTCACCAGGGACACCGAGTGAGGCCCTACGGCGCCGCTACTGAGACCCACTTGGCCTCGGAGGGGACGCCGTCCTTGTTGATGAAGAAGAGCATGTACGGGCCCGGGGGCATCAGGCTGGGCGACGTCGGCAGGGTGACGGTGATCGAGCCCTGGGCCTGGGTGATGTCCAGGGCCAGTGAGCGCTGCTCCGTGTTCAGCATGTGCGTGGCGGCGCTCGGGCGGATCAGGCGGGCCGTGGCGATGTCGCGGGAGGCGGTTGTGTAGGTCGCCTGCTGGCCCGGCTTCAGGTCGGTCGGGCCGTTGCCGACCGAGGGGCGGCCGCCGTCGCGGTAGAGGTACGCGGGGGTGTAGATCTCCATGCGCTGCTCGAACTGGCCGGTGATGGAGTTCTTCTTGTCGCGGTACAGCGGGTCCGAGCCCACGGTCAGCACGCGGCCGTCGGGCAGGAGGATGGCGGCGCTGTGGTAGTTGCGGCCCACGTGGGGGTCGGCGGCGTACGTCAGCGTGTTCGTGTCGGGGTGGTAGATGCGGGCCGTGTGGTTGTCGGAGGCGAAGCGGCCGCGGTAGTCGGCGGCGCCGTTGGTGATCAGGACGGTGTCGTCGGGGAGCTGGACCAGGCTCGGGTAGCGAGTCTTGTCCGGCAGGCTCGGCCCCGGCTCGAAGTGCGGGTTGTCGCCGTTGAGCTTGATGATGTCGATGCGGCTCGTCGCCTTTGTCGACTCGCCGACCCCGCCGCCGCCGACGACCATGACCGTCTGGTTCTGGACCGGGCCGACCCAGGCGGACATGCTCGTCTCCAGCATGTCGGGGTCGCGCAGGCCGGGGACGGTCGTGAAGTTGTTGTTCGACAGGTCCCAGAAGCCGGGGGCGCGGCCCTTCTCGGCCGGGCCGTAGCCGGAGTTGGAGCCGGAGAAGAACAGGACGTTGTCGCGGGCCGTCTGGAACAGGGCCGGGTACGTCGGGAAGTAGTGATTGAGGTCACTGCGGACCGTCCACTGCTTCGTCTTCGGATCGAAGATCTCGTTCTTGGAGCCGTCGACGACGAGGCCGCTGCCGTCCAGGCCCGAGACCGCGAGCACCTGGCCGTCGGCGAGGCCGGTAAGCGTCGGGTACCAGCGCTTCTCGTGCATGTCGGCGACGCGCTCGTACTGCTCGGTCTGCGGGTTGAACTCGTACGTCTCCTTGCGACCCTGGTAGTCCTGCTTCTCCATCGTGATCTTGTCGGCCAGTGCGTAGAAGTTGTGGTGGTCCTCGCCGGTCAGGCCCTCGAACTCGTACTGCGCCTTGTGGTCGACCACGTAGTCGACACCCTCCGCGGCGGCGTCGACCCAGACCCTGGCCTCGCCCGCGGTGATCACGGTCTTGCCCTGCTCACCGGCCTTGTGCGGCGGGTACGTGACCTTCGTCGCGGCCGGGACCGTGACGTCGTCGCCGAGGGTGTACTTGCGCCCGTCCGCGGCGACGAGCACGGCCCCCTTGGGGAAGGTCCGGGACTCGGCCGGGGACTCGTTCTTGATCGTCATCGTGCCGCCGGCCCGCTTGACGTCCTGCTCGAGCACCTCGTATCGCAGGGTGCCGCCCGCCACCAGCAGCTTCCCGTCCGGCAGGAACGCATGGCCGGCGCAGAACAGGTCGGTCGGCGTCGGCACGAGCGTCGTGTGCCCGCTGGCCGGGTCGAACACCAGCGTCTTGAACGTGCCGGCGGTGAACTGCTCCCGGTCGTTGCCCGAGCCCGCGATGAGCAGGATGCGCCCGGACGGCAGCAGGGCCGCGTGGATCGCGTTCACCCGCTGGCCCTTCGGCAGCTCAACGACCTGCCAGAAGCCATTCGCGGCCTTGTACTCCGGGCTGTTGATCTTCCGATCGTGGAGCCAGTCGACTGTCGCGCTGTACAGCGGCGGGATGTTGGCCACGCCGAGCACTCCGGCGGCCACGAGGGGGAGGACGATCTTGCGGCGGATCCAGGACGGCACGAACAACGGGGTTGCCTCTTCCGGTGTTGCGTTTGTCAGGCGCTGCCCACCGTAGGCCGCCGCTCCACCCGCATCAACCCGGCCGTTCTACTCCTTCTCGCAACGCCACCCAGCAACTACCGAACGTGCATGCGATGCGGTGACCGAGCGGTGTCTCCGGCGAGCTCAGGTCGAGCGCTTCGCGAGGTCCAGGGCGTACTCGGGCCACCACTGCCCCGCGGCCGGTTCGCCCGGGCGGCAGGCTCCATCCGACTCGCCGGGGCGCTTGATCCAGAGCAGGGCGTCCGCGCGGGGGTCGCCGGTGTTCGTCGTGGTCGGCGGGGCGCCCAGGAGCCGGCCCGGGGGATTGCACCAGCGGGGGCCGCCGTCGACGTCGCCGGGGCCGTCCAGGGGGCCGGCGCCGTTGCGGCTGGTGTCGATGACGAAGTGGGGCTTCGAGGGCATGGCGTCGGAGATCTGGCGGCCGTACGCGATGTTGTCCGCCGTCGTCACGAAGTTGGCGACGTTCAGGGAGAAGCCGTCGGCCTTCGCGATGCCGGAGCGTTGCAGCGCGTCGGCCAGTTTGCGCACGTCGGTGATCCAGCGGGGGTTGCCCGCGTCCACGTAGACCTTGGCCGCCGCGGACTTCAGCACCGTCACGGCGTCGGCCAGCAGGGCGTAGCGCTCCTCGCTCTCGCAGCCCTCCACGGCGTGCGCCACGGCGTCCGGCTCCAGGATCACTGTCACCTGGCGCTTGCGGATGCCCGCGGCGAAGTTGCGGATCCACGTTTTGTACTCGTCCGGTGACCCTGCGCCGCCCGAGGAGAAGTTGCCGCAGTCGCGGTGCGGGATGTTGTACGCCACGAGGACGGGGACCTGGTGCTGGGTCGCGGCGCAGCTGAGGATCGCGTCGACGTATGCACCCACCGTTGTCACGCCGTCGCTGGTCCAGGTGGCCACCGGGCGGTCGGCGATCTTGCGTAGGGCGGCGGCGTCGTCCGCGCGCTGCTGGCCCTCCCAGCGCTGGACCTGCAGTACCGCCGCGCTGTTCGGGTCGACGAAGAAGCCCGCGGCCGCGGCCGGTCGGCAGTTCTGGTACGCCGCGGCCGCCGAGGTCTGGGTGGCCGGGCCGGAAGGGTCGGACGAGCAGCTGGCGAGCAAGGTCAGGGCCAGGGCCAGTGTCACCGCGCGAGCCGCCACCACGGGAGGGTAACGCAGTGCATCACCCGGCACGGGTTACCGACATCACGGCGGATGTCGGCAACCGGCAGGTGACCTATGCTCTGGGGCGGTCGGGAGCCCGGCAGGAGCAAGCCCGAGACACAGCGAGAGGGTCCAGTGGCGGACGAGTTCGAGATTCCGGTCTTCGGACGATCCTGGGCGCGGCTGGAGACCTTCAGCCGGCTCGCCGGGCCGCTGACGCCTCCGCCGACCGGTGAGCCGTACCGGGTCAAGTACCGGCCGCAGCAGCGCACGATCAGCCGCTCGGTGCTCATCGCGCTGCTCAACATCTGCTTCGAGGTGATCTTCTGCGTCTGGCTGCTGCAGCCGGACCATTTCGCGCAGACGAACCCCGGCCCCACGGCGCAGGCGGCGGGGATCGCGAACATCTTCGTCATCGTGACGATCGCGGTGGTCGAGCTGCTGCGGCTGATCAACGTGCTGTCGCTGTCGCTGGCCTCGATCATCGCGCGGGACCCGATTCCGGTGACGCCCGATCCGCGCCTGCGGCTGGCGTTCCTGACGACGATCGTGCCGAGCAAGGAGCCGATCGCGGTCGTGCGGGAGACGCTGCGGGCGGCCAAGCGCATCAGGCATCGGGGCGTGTTCGACATCTGGCTGCTCGACGAGGGCGACGACGACGCCGTGAAGGCGGTGTGCGACGAGCTCGGCATCCGGCACTTCACCCGGAAGCACAGCCGGCGGTACAACCGGCCCAAAGGCCCTTTCAAGGCCAGGACCAAGCACGGCAACTACAACGCCTGGGTGGACTCGCACGGCGACGACTACGACATCCTGCTCGCCGTCGACCCCGACCACGTGCCGCTGGCCAACTTCGCCGAGCGGATCGTGGGGTACTTCCGCGACCCCGACGTCGCGTACGCCATCGGGCCGCAGTGCTACAAGAACGGCGAGGCGTTCGTCACCCGGGCCGCGGAGTCGCAGCAGTTCCCGTTCCACAGCGTGATCCAGCGGGCGGCCAACCGCTACGGCACGTCGATGCTTGTCGGCACCAACAACGCGATCCGGATCTCGGCCCTGCGCAGCATCGGCGGGCTGGCCGACTCGATCACCGAGGACATGGCGACCGGGCTGATGATGCACACCACCCGCAATCCGGAGACGGGGAAGCGGTGGAAGTCGGTGTACACCCCCGACGTGCTCTCGGCCGGCGAGGGGCCGTCGAGCTGGAACGACTACTTCAGCCAGCAGCGCCGGTGGTCGCGGGGAACGTTCGAGATCCTGCTCAAGACCTACTGGCGGCGGTTCTGGCGGCTCTCCCCCGGCGGGATGCTGCACTACACGCTCATCACGACGTTCTACCCGTCGATGGCGCTGGGCTGGCTGCTCGGCATCCTCAACGCGATCCTGTTCCTGGGGCTCGGCGTGAGCGGCATGACCATTTCGCCCCAGCTGTGGTTCGCGCTGTACGTCGACGCGACGGCGTTCTCCTTCTGGCTCTACATCAACAACCGGCAGTACAACGTCAGCCCTTATGAGCCGCCCGACTCCCGCGGGATCAAGGGAATGCTGATGTCCATCATCGCGGCGCCGATCTATGCCGTGCAGCTGCTGAGCACCGCGTTCCGGCGGCCGGCCCGGTTCGTCGTGACGCCGAAGGGCGAGAGCAGCTCCCGCGACGGGCTGCGCACGTTCCGCAACCATCTCGGCTGGCTGGTGCTGATCATCGGGCTGGTCGCGGTGTCGTTCGTGCGGGACTACGCGGCGCCGGCGTCACTGCTGTGGCCCGTCGTGGCGCTGCTGGTCTGCCTGCTGCCGCTGGTGCTGTGGCGGCTGGACGCCCGGCTGGTGCGCAGCCAGGCCAAGGCGGTGAGCCTCGACCAATCGGCGGCGGCCAAGCGCCAGCAGCCGCTGCCCCAGGCGAGCACGCCGCACTACTCCGGTGACATCACGATGGAGATCCCGCGGGCACTGCTGCAGGAGCGGCTCGCGGCCCGCGGCTCCGGCCAGCACGAGGACGTCGGCGCCACGATCATCATGCCGAAGATCCCGAACGAGCCGCAGCCGAAGGGGGACGCCGGCTCCACCGCGATCATTCCGCGATACACCGACATCCCCAAACAGCGCCGAAAAACCGACTGAGCCCGGCTCAGGGCAGCTGCGGCAGGACGCGCGTGTTGTCGTAGTCGAGGACCTGCGCGATGCGCCGGGCGTGGCGCGGGTTCTGCGAGAACTTCGTCGACAGGAACGTCGTCACGAGCGTTGTCGCCTCGTCAAGGGTGTGCTGGCGCGCCCCGATCGCCACGATGTTGGCGTCGTTGTGCTCGCGGGCGAGCTGGGCGGTCTCGACGTTCCAGGCCAGCGCGGCCCGTACGCCGGGGACCTTGTTGGCGGCGATCTGCTCGCCGTTGCCGGAGCCGCCGATCACCACGCCGAGGGTGCCGGGGTCGGCGACCACCCGGGCTCCCGTGTGGAAGCAGAAGACCGGGTAGTCGTCGTCGGGGTCGTACTTCGCCGGTCCGACGTCCACGACCTCGTAGCCCTGCAGCCCCAGAGCGCTGACCAGGTGCACTTTCAGCTCATAGCCGGCGTGGTCCGAACCAAGGTAGACGCGCATACCCGGCAGTCTGTCAGAGCCGGATCAGTCCCAGGCACGAACCCGCCAGCAACCCACCGCCCAGCAGGACGAGGCCGAACACCCAGCCGGCCGTCACGCCCGTCTTGAGCCGCAGGATTCTCCGGCGGTCCCAGACGAGCGCGGCGGCGGCGAAGGCGCCTATGCCGAACGCAGCGATCATTGCCGCGATAAATATCTGCATCTGCATGTACACACCCCAGGCCCGAAGTACAGCGGCCTAGTGTGTATCACGATCGGGTGACGAGAACGAATCCAGCTGCGTGATGCCCGTGCTACACCGAGTCGAGCTGCGCCACGTCTGCGCTACACCGAGTCGAGCTGCGCCACGACAAGTCCGGCGCGTGCCTTCGGCGTGAACCAGGTGCTCTTGCGCGGCATCTTCTGCCGGGCCAGGTTGACCGCCACGAAGTCGTCGACAGTCACCGGGGCGATCAGCACGGCCAGCTCGGCCCGGCCCGCGTCGACCTCGCCGCGCAGCCACTCGGCCGGGTAGTCCCCGCCGACGTAGGTGATCCGCTTGTCGCCCGGCTCCAGGCCCAGCGCCTCCGCGAACAGCCGGCGCTCGACGAGAGCGTGGTCGAGGTTGTCGACCACCCCGGCGCCGTCGACCTTCGGCAGCGTCGCCGCCCAGGAGCCCTCGCGGGTGTAGAGGTGCACGCGGCCGCCGACGGCCGGCACGTCGGCCGGGCCCGGGAGCGGCTCGATGGTGAGCCCCTCGAAGAACGGAAGTTCCGAGACGAGCCGGTTGTACGGCTGGATCGCCACCGACTCCGGCGTGGTGACGACGGCCAGGAATCGCTCGTACCCGGCGGTCTGGGCGGCGAGGCTGCGGTGGTTGCCGTCGGCGACGACGAGCTCACCGCCGCCCGCGAGGGCCAGGAGGCGGTCGCGGGTGGTGCCGGCGCCGACGGCCCAGATCTCGTGGGCCCGCCCGGCCGGGTCGGTGTCGGTGACGGCGGGCCGGCCGGCGTCGGCAACGGCCTGGGCGAGCGCGGCGTGCAGCGCCTCACCGTGGGCCGTCTGCAGCAGCAGGACCGGCGAGAGCAGGTGGCGGGTGGCCTCGGCCAGCGCGACCCGCTCGCGGACCTTCTCGATGAAGACGTCCTCGTTGCGGATCACGGCGCCGGGCTCGTCGGCGCTCGTCGAGATCTGGTCGGTGGCGACCATGCACCACAGGCCGTAGGCGCGGGCGCCGTCCGGGGCGGTGATCCGGTAAAGCACCACGACGTCGGAAGCGGGTGCGTAGTGGCCGTCGTCCTTCGCCGCGCGCAGCCGGTCCACGGCGTCGGGCAGGCAGTCGAGGAACGGGCGGCCGACGCTTTCGGGCGCCCGGTGCGGCATCTCCACCGCGAGGGCGCTGGCGGGGTTGGCGGCGATGATCGCGGTGATCTCCGCGTCGTCGGCGAACTCGTCGTAGTTCTGCGCGCCGGTCCCTCCGGTGGAGAGCCAGGCGTGGGCGATCGGGTACGCAACCGTCATGCGCAAGACGCTATAGGTCAGGACATACGGGCCACGGCACGGGGGTTTGCTCGTCCCGGGCCCCGAGACGATTCGGTCTGCACAGCGTCACCGGATCGACCTTGGTGGATCGCAGCGCGGCGGCGGCCGCCACGGACGATCGCGCCGGCGCACACGACGACCGGCGGCGCCAGGAGCGCGCTCACGTCCTCGGGAAGCTCGGGCAGCTCGTCCTTCCAGGTCGAGTCCTGGACGGTCCAGCGGGTGTCAGACATGGTCTCGGCTTTCTCCAGAATGTGTCGTCACGGGGTGCAACGGCACTCATTCCTGCGGGTGACGCACCAGGGGTGCGATTCCAGAGAACAACACGGATATGCGTGACGGAGAGTTCGGTCGCCGGCCCGGCACGAATTCAGGACCATCTCACGAGAAGGCGGGAGTCGTCCGGGTGAGGAGCTTGACGATTCGCAGGGCCATGCCCCGCGGCTGGCGCCGGCGCAGCTCCACCATGTCGGCGAGGGCGTGGATGATCTTCAGGCCCCGCCCGCTCTCCGCGTCGGGGTCGACATCCTGCGGTACCACCGAAGCATCGACACCGACCCCGTCGTCGACCACGTCGATGATGCAGCGGTCCTCGTGGATGGTGACTGTCACCTCGTAGTCGGCGCCGCTGTCGGCGTGCTGGACCGCGTTGGCGCACGCCTCACCGACGGCCAGCCCGATGTCGTCGCGGCAGTCCTTGGTGACCGAGAAGACCGCGAGGGCGGCGTCCAGAACCCTGCGGGTCAGCGGCACCGTCGTGGTATCGCGCGGCAGGGATAGCGAAAGCCGGACTTCCATCCCCACGGTGGGCTCCCTTCGCGCGAATCGCTTGCACCGTAAGGGTGCCCCGTGCGCGTAAGGGGGAAACTTACAGTCTGTGCGCAGGAAGGCTCAGGCGGCGGTGCCGACCGGCTGGGGCTCGGCGGCGCGGACGCGGCGGGTGACCACCCGTTCGGCCACGAAAGACAGGAACGGGACGGTTCCCGCCAGCAGCACCAGGACCGTGAAGCCGAGCTTCCAGCGGGCCCGGCGGGCCAGGTCGGCCGCGAGCACCAGATACACCATGTACAGGAAGCCGTGCGCGGGCCCGACGAGCGCCACGATCGTCTCGTTGTCGGTCGTGTACTTCAGCACGGTGCCGACGGTGAGGACGATCAGCAGCACGCCGACGATCCAGGCCACGACCCGGTAGCGGGTGAGAGCGGGCTTGAGGTTCATCCGGGGAAGTCCTTCGGGCGACGGTCGGGATTGGCGGCGAGCCAGGCCAGCATCCGGTTGTACTGCTCCAGCTCCGGATCATCGCCCGGCGGCGCAGCCGGTACCGCGGCCGGGCGTTGGATCCTCAACGGCGCGGGCCCGGGCTTCTGCGGCCGCGTCCCGCGCGCGTCTCGGACGGCCCGCACCCAGAGGAAGACCACGAAGACCGCGAACAGCGGCCACTGGACCGTATAGGCCCAGCTGAGCATGTTCCCGGCGGTCGCGCGCCGGTACTGCCACGCCATGGCGACCAGGCAGACGGCCACCCCGGCGAGCGTCAGGACATGCCCGAGCACCCACCGGGGGGTAAGAAACTGCCGCACAGGTAGGCAGGCTACTCCTGCCGCCGTCAGTCGAAGACCGGGCCCACGGTCCGGGTGCGCTTGATCTCGTAGAAGCCGGGGGTGCCGGCGACCAGGAGCGTGCCGTCCCAGAGGCGACCGGCGGCCTCGCCGCGCGGGCGCGGGGTGACGACCGGGCCGAAGAAGGCGACGGTCGCGCCGTCGGGCCCGGGCACGTGGATCACCGGGGTGCCGACGTCCATGCCTACCGGGTTCATGCCGGCGAAGTGACTCTCCCGCAGCTGCTCGTCGAACTCCGTCGACTCCCCGTACTGCGCCAGGTCGACCGGCAGCCCCGCCTCCACGAGCGCGGCCCGGTAGAGCTCGTCGCCGAGCTCCTGCTTCTCGTGGTGAATCCGGTTCCCCAGAGCGGTATAAAGGGGGCGAAGTACATCATTGCCGAACTTCTGCTCGGCGGCGATGGCGATGCGGACCGGCGCCCAACCCTTTGCCAGACCCTCCTTGTATTGCTCAGGAACGTCGTCGCGACCCTCGTTGAGGATCGAGAGGCTCATCACGTGGAAACGGATGTCCACCGGACGGACCTGCTCGACCTCCAGCAGCCAGCGGGAGGTGATCCAGGCCCACGGGCAGCGCGGGTCGAACCACATGTCGGCGGTGACGCGGTCTTCGGCCATGCCGGTGACCACCTCTCTAGTGAAAGAGTCGGGAACCCGGTTCGATCCTTACGCAACGGCACCGGCCGGTACCACTTGCGACATTGGTGACCTGAGCCACTCCCCCAGTGTCCTCCCTGAGCATGGAACACTCGGGTTGACGCCGTCGACGGGGACGGCCACAGCGAACGACAGGAGACGACACGTGGCCGGTGTACGCAACCTACGCCAGGTTGAAGCGGTCGAGCGGGCCCGCCTGCTCGGCGTCACGGCGTATGACATCAGCCTCGACCTCACCGACGGCGCCGGAAACCCCGGGGAAGGCACGTTCCGGTCGACGAGCGAGGTGCGCTTCTCCTGCCGGGAGCCGGGCGCCACGACGTTCATCGAGGTCGCCGCGGCGGCCGTGCACAGCGCCACGCTCAACGGCGCGCCGGTGGACGTCAGCGACTGGGCCACCGACAAGGGGCTGGCGCTGCCCGGGCTGCAGGCCGACAACGTCCTGGTCGTGGACGCGGAGTTCCCCTACTCGACGACCGGTCAGGGCCTGCACCGCAGCGTCGACCCCGTGGACAAGGAGGTGTACCTCTACAGCCAGTTCGAGACGGCCGACGCCCAGCGCGCCTTCGCCTGCTTCGACCAGCCCGACCTCAAGGCGGAGTTCACCTTCCGGGTGACGGCGCCGAAGCACTGGAAGGTCATCTCCAACATGCCGCTGGAGCGGCAGGAGGGCCTGGTCCGGCACTTCCAGCGCACGCCGCGGATGAGCACCTACATCACCGCCGTGTGCGCGGGGCCCTACCACGAGGTCCGGGACACCCACGACGGCATCGACCTGGGCGTGTTCTGCCGGCAGTCGATGAAGCAGTACCTCGACGCGGACGACATCAACCTCGTCACGAAGCAGGGGTTCGACTTCTTCCACGAGGAGTTCGGCATCCGCTACCCGCTGCCGAAGTACGACCAGGTGTACTCCCCGGAGTTCAACGCCGGCGCGATGGAGAACTTCGGCTGCGTGGTCCACGCCGAGCAGCACTACATCTTCCGCTCGCCGGTCACGGACTTCGAGTACGAGCAGCGGGCCAACACGATCCTGCACGAGCTCGCCCACATGTGGTTCGGCGACCTGGTGACCATGCGCTGGTGGGACGACCTGTGGCTGAACGAGTCGTTCGCCGAGTGGGCCAGCCACTGGTGCAACACCAACGCGACCCGGTTCACCGACGCCTGGACGACATTCCTGTCCGTGCGCAAGAACTGGGGATACCGCCAGGACCAGCTCTCCTCGACGCACCCGGTCTACACCGAGATGCCCGACGTCGAGGCGGTCGAGGTCAACTTCGACGGCATCACCTACGCCAAGGGCGCCAGCGTCATCAAGCAGCTCGTCGCGTACGTGGGCATCGACCCGTTCCGCCGCGGCCTGCGCACCTACTTCCAGCAGCACCAGTGGGGCAACGCCACCTTCGACGACCTGCTCACGGCGCTCGAGTCGGCAAGCGGCAAGGAGCTGCGCAAGTTCGCCGCCCAGTGGCTGGAGACGGCCCAGGTCAACACCCTGCGACCGGAGATCACGACGGCCGCCGACGGCACCTACGAGCGCGTCGTGGTGCGCCAGGAGGCCCCGGCCGCCTATGCGACGCTGCGCACCCACCGCATCGGCGTCGGCCTGTACGACCTGGTCGACAACGCCCTGGTGCGCCGGGACCTGGTGGAGGCCGACGTCGACGGCGAGCAGACCGAGATCGCCGCGCTCGCCGGGGTCCGGGCGGCCGACGTGCTGCTGCTCAACGACGACGACCTCACGTACGCCAAGCTGCGCCTCGACCCGGCCTCGATGGCCGTCGTCGTCGACCACATCGACGGGCTGGACAACTCGCTGGCCCGGGCGCTCGTCTGGTCGGCCTCGTGGGACATGGTCCGCGACGCCGAGCTGGCCGCCCGCGACTACGTCCGGCTCGTCGCGACCGGGCTGCCGCGCGAGCGGGACATCAACCTGGTGACCGCGACCATCCGCCAGGCCCAGTCGGCGCTGGTGTTCTACGCCGACCCGGCGTGGGCACCGCAGGGCTGGACCCAGCTGGCCGAGACCGCCCGCTCGGCGCTGCGCACGGCCGAGGCCGGCAGCGGCTTCCAGCTGGCCTGGGCCCGCTCGTTCGCGGCCGCGGCGCGCAGCGAGGCCGACCTGGCGGTGCTGGCCGGCTGGCTGCGCGGCGAGGACGTCCCGGACGGTCTGAGCATCCAGGCCGACCTGCGCTGGGGCATCCTGCACGCGCTCATCGCCAACGGCGCCGCCGACCCGGCCGAGATCGAGGCCGAGCTCGACCGGGACCGCACGGCCTCCGGCGAGCGCCAGGCCGCGCTGGCCCGGGCCCTGGTCCCGACGGCGGAGTCGAAGGCCGAGACCTGGCGCCGGCTCACCGAGGACCACTCGCTGCCCAACTGGCTGCAGCGCTCGCTGCTGCAGGGCTTCCAGCACTCGGCCCAGACGAAGCTGACCGCGCCGTTCGTGCCGTCCTACTTCGACGCCCTGCTGCCGGTGTGGGAGTCGCGCGACAGCGAGCCGGCGGCCGAGTTCGTCGAGATGGCCTACCCGGCCTACCAGGTGAGCGAGGAGACGGTGGCCCGCACGGAGGCGTGGCTGGCCACGCCGGACACGCCGGCTCCGCTGCGCCGCCTGGTGGGCGAGGGCCGCGACGGCATCGTCCGCGCGCTGAAGGCCCGGGCGAAGGACGCGCAGGCGTCGTAGCCGGTCATGCAGAAGCGCCGCACCCCGTGATCCAGGGGTGCGGCGCTTTGCTGTGCAGCGCTTGCGTGCCTCAGTGCTTGCCGGCGTGGTCGGCCAGCTGGGCCAGGCCGGAGACCAGGCCGCCCGCCAGGTCGCCGCCGCCGAACGCCGCGGCCATCGACAGGGCCGCCAGCTTCGCCGCGCGGTCCGGCAGACGGCGGCGGGCGTCGCCGCCGGTCACGATCTCCAGGACGCGCTGGTTGGGCGAGAGCGCGATGAGCACCGACTCGGCCGGCACGGCGAGCTGGCCGTGCAGCTTCTCCGCGTAGGTGCGGGCCGGCTCTTCGAGGTCGCCGACGTAGATGCTGAACGTCAGCCCGGTCGATGAGTCGGCCAGGCGCAGCGCCTCGTCCAGGCGGAGCAGCTGGCGCGTGGTGAACGGGCCGTTGAGGACCTCGGGCCGGCCCGACAGTCCGCCCGGGCTACCACCTGTCACTTGCGCCTCCGATGACTTGCGGCTGGGACTTCTCGCCCGACCACTCGGTCGCGGTGGTGGCGTCGTCGCCGCCCGCGGTCAGTTCGGCCCGCCGGACCCCGGTCAGCTCACGGGCGCGCGCCAACGCGGCCTGCTGCTCGGGCGCGGCCAGGAACCAGACGGGCGTGAACTCGAACGGCCGCCCGGGCCGGTAGCGCCGGCTACGGCGGGCACCCCCCGCGTAGACGGCGCCCGATATGAGCAGGATGATCGCGACCGGAATTCCGGCGAAGATCAGCGTCGTCTCGATGATGGACAAGCTCAACGCCCCCAGGCGTCGAAGGGACTAAAAGACCGGCTTCACGTTAGCGGGCGGCAATGACCAGCCGGTTGCCGGGGGCCTACCGTCGCAGACATGGACCACACGCGTCAGTATGCCGAATCGCTCGACACCCAGGACCCGATCGGACATTTCCGGTCGAGATTCCACATTCCGGACAGCGATCTGGTGTACTTCGACGGCAACTCCCTGGGCCGCCTGCCCCTCGCCACCCGGGAACGGCTGCGCGACGCCGTCGACCGTGAATGGGGCCACGACCTGATCCGCGGCTGGGACACGTGGATCGATCTCGCCCGGTCCGTCGGCGATCTGCTGGCATCGGGGGTGCTGCACGTTGGCCCCGGCGAGGTGGTGCTCTCGGACTCGACGAGCGTCAACGTCTACAAGCTGGCCGCCGCCGCCCTCGACGCCCGGCCCGGCCGCCACGTGATCGTGACCGACGACGACAACTTCCCCACCGACCGATACCTGCTGGAGGGCCTGGCCGCGGCCCGCGGTCTGGAGCTGCGCCTGGTCGCGACCGATATCGACGCGGGCCTCGATCCGGCGCGGGTGGCGGCGGCCCTGGACGACGACGTCGCCCTGGTCTGCCTGTCGCACGTCGCCTACCGGTCGGGCGCGATCGCGGACATGGTGGCGATCACCACGGCCGCGCACCGGGTGGGCGCCCTCACACTGTGGGATCTCTGCCACTCGGCGGGGGCGGTGCGGGTGCCGCTGCGCGAGTCCGGGGCGGATCTGGCGGTGGGGTGCACGTACAAGTACCTCAACGCCGGCCCGGGCGCTCCCGCGTTCCTGTACGTGCGCGAGGACCTCCAGGCCGGGCTGCGCCAGCCGATCTGGGGCTGGTTCGGCCGCCGGGACCAGTTCGCGATGGCGCCCGGTTACGACCCGGCCCCGTCCATCGACCGGTTCCTGGTGGGTACTCCCCCGGTGCTCGGCGGCTACGCGGCGCAGGAGGGCGCCCGGCTCGTCGCCGAGGCGGGGATCGACGCGCTGGCCGAGAAGGGGGCGCGGCTCACCGACTACGCGATCGCGCTGGCCTCGGAGTGGCTCGGCGACCGGCTGGCGCTGGCCAGCCCCCGGGACTCGGCGGTGCGCGGCAGCCATGTGACGTTCCACTCGCCCGAGGCGTGGCAGCTGTGCCAGGCACTCAAGGCCGCGAACGTGATCCCGGACTTCCGCACCCCCGACCGGCTCCGGATCGGCCTGGCCCCCCTGTACACCCGGTTCGTCGACGTCCACGAGGGCATGAGCCGGCTCCGGTCCATCGTGGAGTCGGGCTCACACCTGTCGTTCGCGGCCACGCTCGGGCGCGTGACGTGATCGCCTATGCGGCCTGGGCCACGCCGTCGATCGGGAGGTCGAGCCAGTCGGCCCAGCGCGGGTCCGGGGTGCGGTGGCCGAGGACGCGCCACGCGACGCCCTTGGGCGCAATGGGGCTGGCATGCAAACGCCAGCCGAGTTCGGCTGGCGTTTTGTCACCTTTGGTGTGGTTGCAGCGGGCGCAGGCGGCTACGACGTTCTCCCAGGCGTGCCGCCCGCCCCGGCTACGTGGCATCACGTGGTCGATGGTCTCGGCCGGCCCGCGACAGTAGGCGCAGCGCCATCCGTCGCGGGCGAATATTCCGCGGCGGGAGAGTCCTATGTGCGTGCGGTACGGCACCCGGACGTAGCGGGTGAGCCGGACCACTGACGGCACCGGCAACTCGTTCATCGCACTGTGCAGGATCCCGTCACCGTCGGCGACGCACACGGCCTTCGACGTCAGGACCAAGATGGTGGCACGTCTGACAGACACGACACACAGCGGCTCGTAGGTGGCATTCAGCACCAGCGCACCCGATACTCGTGCGGGTCGTATGTCAGGCATCGCGCCGTCCCCCTAGTACGTGAAGGAAGTCTCCCTGGAAATGGCCATGTGAGGTCTGCTTGCGAGCCCACCGGCGGTGGTCCGTGGGCTAATCGTCCCTGATAGATCCTCGGATTGCACGTACTATTTGCGGCCGGTGCGTGAACCTTCACCCGCAACCCCGACTTATTTGCGCGGACTTACCCCGGTTCGCCCTGTTTCCCTGCGAGGAGTCAAGTGATCAGCCCCATCGCGATGCCGTTCGAGGAGACGCCCGGCACCCGGCCGAGCTGCGCCGCCGAGTCGGGCCTCTGCGACTTCGTCTACGACCAGACCAAGAACAAATGGCTGGCCGAGAGCAGTTACTGGGTGCTGGTCAAGCCGCTGACGATCATCACGATCATCATCGTGGCCCTGATCATCCGGGCGCTCATCCACCGGGCGATCGACCGCCTGATCAAGCACACGGTGGCCGACAGCGAGAACGGCGGCTCGATCCTGCGCCCCCTGCGCCGGCGGCTGCCCACCCTCGCCGCCCCCTCCGAGCGGCGCAACCAGCGCGCCCGGGCCCTGGGCTCGGTGCTGCGCAGCATCGCCTCGGCCGTCGTGTTCTCGATCGCCACGATGCTGGTGCTGGGCGAGATCGGGATCAACCTCGGCCCGCTGCTGGCCAGCGCCGGCATCGCGGGCCTGGCCATCGGCTTCGGTGCGCAGAACCTGGTGAAGGACTTCATCGCCGGGCTGTTCATGCTGCTGGAGGATCAGTACGGCGTCGGCGACGTGGTGGACGTCGGCGAGGTCACCGGCACCGTGGAGGCCGTCGGCCTGCGCATCACCACCGTCCGCGACGGCACGGGCGTCGTCTGGTACGTCCGCAACGGCGAAATCGTCCGGGTCGGCAACAAGAGCCAGGGCTGGGCCGTCGTGAACATCGACGTCCCGGTGGGCTTCGTCTCCGTCGACCAGGCCACCGCGGTCCTGCAGGAGACGGTCGAGCAGTTCGCCGCCGACGCCGACTTCGCCGACGACTTCATGGACCCGCCGAAGGTCCTGGGCGTCGAGCAGCTGACCGCCGAGGGCGCGGTGCTGCGCGTCACGGTGAAGACGTCGAACGAGGCCCAGTGGCGGATCGGCCGCGAACTGCGCCGCCGCACGACCGACGCTCTGGAGCGGGCCGGCATCACCGCCCAGCTGACCGCCGCCCGCATGTACATCCGCCCGGCCAACGGCGACGAGACGGGCCCGGCCGGCCCGACGTAGGCCGCTTCCCGACGCGGGCCGCCGCTCGAGCGCAGTCGGCTCCGCTGCGGGCCGAAGTGACCGCCCGCAACCAGCGCGTAGGTGCCGAAAAGGTCCGACACTCCGTGATCGGACTTTTCGGACTTATACCCCGGTGCAGTATAAATCTGATAAGTCGAGCGCAGCGCGGCGCGGAGCGCCCGACTTATCGGATCACCTCGATGAACACCACATCGGCGCACTCGAATTTGCCGTACCGCAAACGTTTTCCGGTGTGGCCATACCGCCAGTCCTGTACCGAACGGTGGTATTTGCCCAATCTCGCGGGCATTCGTGATCAACCCGGAGGGTAGGGTCGCGCGTCGGGTGGTCAGTCGGTTATCGTCCGTTCGTTCAGGTGCATCGCTGCACAGTGTCCCGGTCCGCCGCCGTTGACCCCTCTCGGGCGGCAATGTCCGGTTCGGCCGCGCCCACGAACATTTGGCCGTCGCGACCGAGGGAAGGGGGCTCTGCCGGTGTCGAATCCCGCCGAGTCCGCCAAACGCCCCGCGACTATCCGCGAGACGCTCGGCAATCGGGAGTACGCCGCACTGTTCACGGCGCAGGCGCAGTCCAGCCTGGGTGACAACGTGGCCCGGGCGGCGGTGATCGCGCTTGTCTATCGGCAGACGAACTCGCCGATCTGGTCGGCGGCGGCGTTCGCGGTGAGCTACCTGCCGTGGCTGGGCATCGGGGCGGTGCTGTCGGCGTGGGCCGAGCGCCATGCGTATCGGCGGACCATGATCGGCTGTGACCTGATCCGGGCCGCGCTGATGGTGGTGCTGGCCGCGTTCCCCGGGCTGCACATCGGTCTGATCATCGCGCTGCTGTTCGCCAACGCGCTGCTGAGCCCGCCGTTCGACGCTTCCCGCTCGGCGCTGATGCCGCAGCTGCTGCAGGGCGAGCAGTACGTCACCGCGGTCACCCTGACCCGGACCACGGGCCAGGTCGCGCTCATCGCCGGCTACGCGCTCGGCGCCACCCTGGCCGCCTACAACGGCTCCCTCGCGCTGCTGCTCAACGGCGTGACCTTCGCCGTCTCGGCCGGGCTGCTCGCCGTGGCCGTCAAGGAGCGCGAGCCCTCGCTGAAGGTCCACGAGCGCACGCATCTGCTGCGGGAGGCGGTGGACGGATACCGCGTCGTCTTCCGGTCCCCGATCATGCGCTCCATCGCGCTGGTGGTGTTCACCGGCGTCTGCTTCGGGGTGGTGCCCGAAGGGCTGGCCGCGGCGTGGGCCGCCCGCCTGGGCGAGCAGTCCGACTCCTTCGCCTTCGGCGCCATCATGACCGCCGCCGCCGCCGGGTTCGTGATCGGCAGCGCGCTCGTCACCTGGTTCCTGCCCCCGCAGCGCCGGGTCGCGCTGATCCGGCCCATGGCGCTCATCACACCGCTGGCGCTGGTCCCGGGCCTGTTCGACCCGAGCCTGCCGGTGATCGTCGTGATGACGGTGTTCGCCGGGGCCTCCCTCGCCATCACGCTTCCGGCCGGCAACGGGCTGTTCGTGCAGGTGCTGCCACCGTCCTACCGGGCCCGCGCCTTCGGGGTCATGCAGAGCGGCGTGCACCTGCTGCAGGGCGGCTCGATCGTGCTCACCGGCTGGCTGGCGACCTACTACCCGCTCCCGGACGTCGTCGGCTACTTCGGGATCTTCGGTCTCGGCGTCACAGTCCTGATCATCGCCGCCTGGCCGGCCAAGGCGACGATCGCCGACGCCATCGCGGCCAACAAGGTGCGGGTCGCGGCCGAGCAGTACGCCGCGGCCGACAACAAGAACGTCGAGGACCTCGGCGAGGTCACGATCGACCTGGCCCGGGTACCGCTGCCGCCGCGCCGCCGCCCCTCCCCCGGCCCGTCGGCCCGCCGTGAGCCGCCGATGACCGACCCGGCCGAGCGCACTGTGGACCTCAGCGAGCGGACCACGGACCTGGGTGGCCTCCCGCCCGCACCGCCCTCACAGGCCGCGCGGCATAGTTGATGGCGTGACGTCCCCCAACTTCTACGAGCTCGTCGGCGGCGAGCCGACATTCCGCAAACTGGTGGATGAGTTCTACGCCGGTGTTGCCGAAGACCCGATCCTGCGGCCTTTGTACCCGGAAGAGGACCTCGGCCCCGCCAACGAGCGGTTCCGGCTCTTCCTGATGCAGTACTGGGGCGGCCCGACGACGTATTCGGAGAACCGCGGCCACCCGCGGCTGCGCATGCGCCACGCGCCCTTCCGGATCGCCTCGGCCGAACGGGACGCCTGGCTGCGGCAGATGCGCCGGGCGGTCGACGCGATCGCGCTGCCACCGGAGCAGGAGGCCACGCTGTGGAACTACCTGGAGCACGCGGCCAACTTCATGGTCAATGCCGAGGACCCGAACGAATCGGACAATCGGACTATTCCGGTACTTTAGGGTTGTTTGCGTTTCCTTTCGCCACGTTTCGCGTTGTCTTGTCTATGTGCCGCCGTGTCCGGGCGGCCGAGTCCAGCTCGACGAAACGACCGAGGAGACGCCTGCATGCGCCGACGCCTGATCGCCGCTGCCGCCACAGCCATTGCCGCTTTCGCGGTCGCCATCCCCGCCTCCGCCGCGCTCAACCAGCAAGCCCAGGTGTCGATCAACCCGGTCGACTACACCCCGAACGTCACCGACGGCGAGGTCCGGGCCTTTGCACTCGTCGGTGACACGGTGGTGGTGGGCGGCGACTTCAATACCGTCACCGATGCCGCGGGCAAGGTGAAGTACAACCGGAAGAATCTCTTTGCCTATCGCGCTTCGACAGGTGAGGTCCTGCCGTTCGCGCCGCAGCCCGACGCCCCGGTGTTGACGCTGGCCGGCGGGCCGAACAACACCGTCTACGCGGGCGGCAGTTTCAAGCGCATCGCGGGCGGTGACGAGCGCGGCCTGGCCCAGCTCAACCTGGCCGACGGCAACCGGGTCCCGGCGTTCACGGCCGCCATCAACTGGGGCGACAGCCGCAGCGTGATCGCCCAGGGCCCGTGGCTGTACGTGGCCGGCTCCTTCAGCGCCATCGGCGCCACCACCCGGACCGGCCTGGCCCGGCTGAACGCCACGACCGGCGCCGTCGACCCGGCCTTCGACATGAAGCTGGCCGCGCCGCACCTGAGCCGCGTCAAGCTCGAGGACCTCGCCCTGACCCCGGACGGCACCCGGCTGGCCGCGGTCGGCGCGGTCGAGCAGGCGGCCGGGCAGTGGCGGGCGCAGGTCGTCATGATCGACATGCCGAACGGCGGCCCGGTGCGCCTGGCCGACTGGTACACCGACGCGTACGCCCACGAGTGCCGGGCGGGCTTCGAGACCTACCTGCGCGGCATCGACTTCGACCCGACGGGCACCTACGCCACGATCGTGTCGACCGGCCGCAAGTGGGGCGACCACCTGATGTGCGACACCGCCGCCCGCTTCGACCTGCGCGGGACGGGCCTGCACAAGCCGCTCTGGGTGAACTGGACGGGCGGGGACTCGCTGTACTCCGTCGCCGACACGGGCGCCGCGGTGTACGTGGGCGGCCACCAGCGCTGGATGGACAACCCGGAGGGCAAGGAGACGGCCGGCCCCGGTGCGGTCGCCCGGCCGGGCATCGCGGCCATCAACCCGCAGACCGGCAAGGCCACGGACTGGAACCCGAAGCGCAACCCGCGCGGCATCGGCGCCCGCGCCCTCCTGGCGACCCCGCAGGGCCTGCTGGTGGGCTCGGACACGGAGCGGATCGGCAACGAGTACCACGGCCGCCTGGCGCTGCTGCCGGTGTCCTGACTCGACAGTACGGAAAAGGCCCCGTCCGCTTGGACGGGGCCTTTTCGCATGGGGTGACTGATGGGATTTGAACCCACGACACCCGGGACCACAACCCGGTGCTCTGCCAACTGAGCTACAGCCACCATGAACTCGCCCGCTAATAGTAGGGCATGGGGAGTGGGATTCGTCGACAGGGTTATGACGCGTTCGTGTCGCTTTCCCGGCTCAACTCGGCCGCGATCCCCTTGGCGGTCTCGACGTCCGGGCCGGGCAGGGGCACGAACAGCGTGCGGCGGTAGTACTCCAGCTCGCGGATGCTCTCGCGGATGTCGGCAAGCGCCCGGTGCGCGAGGCCCTTCGGCGGCTGCCCGAAGTACACGCGCGGGTACCAGCGGCGGCACAGCTCTTTGATCGAGGACACGTCGATCATCCGGTAGTGCAGATGGTGATCGAGTCGCGGCATGTCGCGGGCCAGGAAGCCGCGGTCGGTGGCGATCGAGTTGCCGCACAGCGGTGCGGTGCGCGGATCGCGGACGTGCTCCGTGATGTACGACATGATGAGGTCCTCGGCCTCGGCCACCGTGGTCGTGGAGGCCCGCACGGCTTCGGTGAGGCCCGACTTGCGGTGCATGTCGCGCACCACATCGAGCATCCCGTCCAGTGCCGCGTCGTCGGCGTGGATCACCACGTCGACGCCCTCGCCGAGCACGTTGAGATCCGGGTCGGTCACCAGCGCTGCGACTTCGATCAGCGCGTCCTTCCCCAGATCGAGCCCTGTCATCTCACAGTCGATCCAGACCAAAAGATCACCCACATCGGACAGCCTAGTGTTCATCTGACCGACTTCTCACTCCTCGGCCCGGGCAACCACCCAGACTCCGCCTTGTCGTTACCAAATTCTGGCTCCGATGTGGCGTGCATCACTCAGCGCGCGGCGGTTCCGGACTCAGCGGTGTCCTCGCTGACGGCCAGCGGCGCCCAGGTGAACTGGAGCTCGATGTTGGGCATCGCCGGCAGCGGGGGCAGGTCGATCGGGCCGTGGTCGTCGAAGTCGGCGTCGAGCGGGGCCGGACGGTCCAGCTCGCACTCGACGAGCAGGGGGTCCTCGGCCTTCGCCCCGGCCTCTTCGATCGTCCCGGCCTCTTCGATCGTTCCGGCCGGCTCGACCGGCGCCGGCTCGGCTTCGGCGTCCGCCGCGGCCAGGACGTCGGCCAGGGTGGCCATGACCCGCTCGTTCGCCACCACGCGGGCCGCCGCTTCCGGCTCCTCCGGCGTGGCCTCGTCCTCGTCGGAGGTGGGCTGGGCCGGCAGGACGGGCAGCGGGGCCGGCTCGGAACCGCCCGCGGCGACGGCCGCCGGGCGGCCCTGCGGCCAGGCCAGCGTGACGAGGGCCAGGAAGAACAGCGCGGCGCCGAGCATGAGCAGGCCGCCGGTGGTGGGGGCGAGCCAGGCGGGAGCCAGCCGGGCGGTGATGGCGGCGTCGACGCCGGCCGTACCGTCGGCGCGCATCACCACGAGCGCGAGGTGCTTGCCCCGCATGGCCGAGGGCGACCACGTGATCCGGGCCACACCCGCCTTCAGCTCGCTGCGCCCGGTCCAGAACTTCTCCGCTGCCGGGCCCTTGGCTTCGGCCCCGGTCGCGGCCCCACCCAGGGCGGGCGGCACTGCGGCGGCCGGCGGAGCGGCGGCGGCCGGAGGGGCTACGGCGGCGGGGTCGACCGGAGCGGCGGGATCGGCCGGCGGCGGGGGTGCCGCGTCGCCGGTGACGGCTGTCTGGTTCGCGGTGCGGGCGGCGGCCTCGGTGGCCAGCTCGACCGGGAGCGGGCCGCGGGCCAGGCGGACGCGGCTGACGCGGGCGTAGGAGTGCCCGTCGAGGTAGCGGCGGACGGCCGCCTCAGGGCCGAGCCCGATGAAGAGCGGGCCGCCGGACCCGACCGCCGACAGGCTGAGCGTGGTCTGCCCACCCCGCGCGAACGGCGCGTCGGTCCGCAGCAGCGCATCGACGTCGGTCACGACCACGGCGTCGCCGTCGGTGCGCACGCGCTCCAGACGAGCCGTGAACGTGTCGTCGTCCGCGCGATGCTCCATGGCCATCAGGAGTCCGCCACCGGCGAGAGCCAGCGGCACCGCGATGAGCAGCAGCAGCGCGCCGACACCCGCCCGAACCAGACGCACGACCATGGCAGCGGCCCCTCTTCCCCCCGGCATTACAGGGCCGACATTACCGGCAATTCGGGCGCATACTGCGCGTATCGGTCGGAAACACAGAACGTGGCGGCAGATGTACTACTTCACGGGCACCTGCACCGTGACGGTGGTCTGGTTGAGGTCGTCGACCCGGGCCGTGAACTTGAACTCCCAGGTGCCCGCGGACACCAGCGAGATCTGGCCGATCGCGTGGTCGTCGCTGATCCCGAGCATCGGCACGGTCAGCGGCTCGATGCCCTTGCTGGCCAGTGCGGCGGTCGCCTTCCACTCGACGACCGTCTGCGGCCCGGAGCCGTCGGGCTTGACCGCGTACACATGGATCGAGTTCTGACCGACAGTGGCCGGCGAGATGTCCACCTGGAGCTTGAGCAGGCTCGTCGAGACCACGGTGTCGAAGGGTCCGGGCGGTGCGTCGCCCTGCCCGGCGCGGGCCGGGCTGGTCTGGACCAGCACCGAGGTCATGAGCAGCACGACGACGGCGATCCCGACCTCGGCGATGACAGCCGTCCGCAGCCGGCGCCGGTCGCGGTCCTCGATCGCCGGCGGCTCGGCCGGCTCGTCGTCCTCGTCCTCGTCGGGCTCGTCGTCCTCGGTGGCCGCGACCACCGGCGGCGGGGCGAATCTGCGGTTCGTGATGCTGCGGGAGTACGCCGCGACGCCCACCACGACCGCCAGCAGCGCCACCTTGATCATGACGATCTGGCCGTAGAGGGTGCCGGTCAGCGCGTCGAGGGTGCCGATCTCCACGAGCGCCTGCGCGGTGCCCGCCAGCACCAGGACGGTGATCGCGAACAGTGCCCAGCCCGACCACACCGGCACGATCGCGGCCAGCTCCCGGGCGTTGGCCCGGCGCAGCAGGAAGCCGAACAGCATCACCAGACCGCCGAGCCAGATCGACATCGACGCGAGGTGGGCGGCGTCGGCGACGACGGTGAGCGTCGGCACCGGCGAGGCGCTGGGGTGCCCGGAGATCGGCCAGGTCGCCAGGCCGACGATGCCCAGGATGACCAGGAGCGTCTGGTCGACCTTGCTCGCGCGGCCCGAGATGACCGGGCGCAGCAGGATGACCGTGGCCAGCACGACGCCCAGGCGGACCAGGTGCGCGGCCCCGAACGGCGTGCCCAGGACCTCCGAGGCCGCCGCGCCGCTCGCATCGAACAGCGACGTTCCGGCGGTGTAGGGGATCTGGAGGTACAGCTCCAGGATCGTGCTCAGGGCGAGCACTCCGGCACCGACGAGCGCCAGCCGGCCGGGGTCGCGGGTGGAGAGCCGGCGCGGCCAGAGCGCGAACAGGATGAGCGTGGGCCCGACGAGCAGGACGAGGCCGGCGAACCCGAGGAAGCGGGCGGCCGACATGGTGTTCTTGACCACCTGGTCGGTGGTGGTGTCGGCGTTGCCGTTCGCGTTCGCGTTGGGCGTGGCCGAGGGCTGGCCGTAGGAGAAGCTGTAGCCGCCGGCGACGGGGTGGCTGTCGGCCGAGATGACGCGGTAGCTGACGAGGTACGTGCCCTTGGGTCCGCCGGACTTCAGGGGGATCACGAGTTCCTGGTCGCGCACGGCGGGCTTGCCGGTGTCGGCCCGGCTGCCGTCCGGCGCGGTGACCTTGATCTTGTCGGTGACCAGGCGGACCTGCTCGCTGAAGCTGAGCGTGACCTCGCCGGGGAGCTGGTCGAGCACGGTCCCGGCGACCGGCGCGGTCTTCTCGAGCTCCGCGTGGGCGCTGGCGGGCCCGGCGGGCAGCACGAGGATGGCCAGAGCGCCGAGGAGCATCGCCAGGGGTACGGACCATCTGCGGTGGTTCATGAGCTCATGATTTCGCGCCGGTCATTGTGAGATGGTCGCGGGTGGGCCCCGAAAAGTTCCCGGTGACTTTGTGTAGCCAGGAATGGACGGCCCGCGATTTGTCATACCCTCGCGATAGAGTCTGGGCATGACGACGACGCGCCTCGAGCCCGGCGACGCGGCTCCTGACTTCACGCTGCAGACGGATCAGGACGAGCCCCTGTCGCTCGCTGACCTGCGCGGGCGCAAGGTTGTGCTCTACGCCTACCCGGCCGCGATGACCCCCGGCTGCACGAAGCAGGCCTGCGACTTCCGCGACAACCTGGCGTCGCTGCAGGCGGCCGGCTACGAGGTCGTCGGGATCTCGCCGGACTCCCCGGCGAAGCTGGCGAAGTTCCGCGAGCGCGACGCGATCACGTTCCCGCTCGTGTCGGACCCCGACCGGGCCGTCCTGCGGGCCTACGGGGCTTACGGGGAGAAGCAGAACTACGGCCGGACGATCCTGGGCGTCATCCGCTCGACCTTCGTGATCGACGAGAAGGGGCAGATCGAGCGGGCGATGTACAACGTGCGGGCCACAGGGCACGTCGCCAAGCTGCGCAAGGATCTCGGGCTGGACGGCTAGGTTCCGGATTCGACCCTCTACCCGAGGCAGAGCCGCGCGGTGTGCGCCGCTCATGCATTGGTGAAGCCCGGTGGAGTATCCATCCACCGGGCTTCGGCTTGCCGCCCAATTGCTCACGCCGGCGACGTTTGAAGAACGAAGATCAGATTCTGACGTCGCGCTCTGCGATTGAGCTATCGGCCCATGGAGAGGACCGAGCGGGAGTTGAACCCGCAACCTCGACGACTGGCGTCCCGTTCGATTGATCCGGCGTTCGGCGGCGAATGCTCAGACTGGAGCGAGAAGTTGAGTTTGTGTTTCGGCTCCCGCGGCCGCCTCTGCCATTGGGCTACACCGCCGTGTTGATGGCGGCGGAAGGAATCGAACCTCCACGTTGACACCGCGCGCACCTGTCAAACTGAGCCTCAGGTTCAGTCTGCGCTCCTTGCGCACCACCGATCCTAGATCCAACCCCGGCCACGGCCAAGCGAGTTATCAGGCGCCGAAGAGGTAGCGGAAGACCTTCTCGCCGGTCTCCTGCTCGACCACGGCGACGCCGTTGGCCTCCTCGCGGGCGAACTTCACCGCCGCCTGGAGCTTCTCGACGCGCTCGACGAGCTCGTTCACGCGCTTGGCCGGCATGGCGCCGGAGAACTTCACGGTCTTCCAGTAGCCGACCACCACGTCCTCGTAATACACCTCGACCTGGGCCGGGTGCTTCTCGGTGGCCTCGGCCTTGACGTGGTTGCGCGGGATCTTCTTCGTCCGGGTGGTCTGGGTCGGCTCCGTGGCGTAGGTGTCGGCCGAGGCGTCGTAGACCCAGCTCTCGGCGGCGTCGAGGATCGGGAGCTTCCGCACGAACGTGAGCATGTCGGCCAGCTGCTTCTCCAGGAAGAGCAGGTAGGACACGGGCACCTCGCGCAGGAGGACCTCACCGTCGACGGTGACGTCCGCGCGGGCCACGCAGTTCGTCCAGTCCTTGGTGGCGGTCACGTCGAACAGGCGGGTGAGGATGGTCGCGGTCTGGCGGAGGACCTCCTCGGCCTTGACCTGGACGCGGGTCGACTCCGGCGGGAGTTGCTCGCCCTCTTCGTCCTTCGGACGGTAGGTGCGGGAGATGCCGGCCAGCAGCGGCTGCTTCTGCAGGTTGTGGTGAGCCTCGGTGAGCTCCTGGAACGAGCGTGACTTCACGCCCTTCTCGACTGCGATGATCTGATTCAGCTTCGTCATAATGCGCACGAGTGTACGAGGTTGATCACAGCCCTTTTTCGGTTTTTTCGCCGCCCTTGGGCTGGGACACTGCGTGCACTCAGCGCGTCCACTCGGGGCGATGCACTCACCGCGTGCCGAGCTCGTGGGGCCGGTGAGAGTCGAACTCACACTGGCATGGACCTAAACCATGTGCCTCTGCCATTGGGCTACGGCCCCGCGCAACCGAGAGACACAATACTCAGGCCAGGCGCGTGATCTCCACCGTGACTCCCAGGTGCTTGCTGGGGGCGCCGTGATAGACGCCGCGTAGTGGAGGTACGTCGTCGTAGTCACGGCCCCGGGCGACGACGACGTGGCGCGGGCCGACGGGAACGCCGTTCGTCGGATCGAAGCCGGTCCACTCCCCCGCCCACCACTCGACCCAGGCGTGGCTCTGCCCGGCGACCGTCTCGCCGACCTCGGCCGCGACCTTCGGGTGCAGGTAGCCGGAGACGTACCGGGCCGGGATCCCCCGGGCTCGCAGCAGCCCCACGGTGAGGTGCGCGATGTCCTGGCAGACGCCCTTGCGCAGGTCCCACGCCTCCTGGGCGCTCGTCTGCACGCCGGTGGAGCCGGGCACGTACGCGACCTGGTCGCGCACCCAGTGCGAGATGGCCTCGGCGGACTCCGTCGGGTCGCTCGAGCCGGCCGCCGACCAGGCGTCCTCGACAAGCTCCGGCGCGACGGCGGTGAGCCGGGACGAGGCCAGGAACTCGGCGTGCGCGTCCACGACGGCGTCGGTGTCGAGGTTGGCCCAGCCGAGGAAGAGCGCCGGCGCCGGGGGCGGCGTGACCTCGACCAGGCTGCTGGAGACCACGCGCAACTGCTGGTGCGGGCGGTGCAGGTCGAAGGCGGTGACCTGGGTGGCCCAGTAGTCGTGGTAGCGGTACGTCGTCGCACCGGGCGTCACTTCGACCTGGCTGAAGAGCGTCGTCTGCCACGGGAGGGTCAGCGGGGTGAGCCGGGCCTCGTTGTACGAGGCCGAGACCGAGCCCGCGTACTCGTAGCCGGTGACGTGGCGGATCTTGAGGCGCCAGTTCATGAACCACCCCATGCGACGGTGCCCCAGGTGACGGGCGTGGACTGCGGGAAGTACCGGGCGGTGATCGCGGCGCTGGCCGTGGCGCAGGTCTGCTGGAGCGCCCCCAGGTGCTGCGGGAGCTCGGCGAGCAGGGTCGTCGTGTCGGCGTACTCCAGACGCGTGCGGATCTGTCCGATCGGCCGGCGGGCGGCATCGGTGACACCCGCCCGCTCGGTGGTGGGTGCAAGATCTATAAGGCATTGTTCGGCGGTACCGAGAGCATGCAGCGCGGATCGCGGAAACAGGCGGTCGAGCAGCAGGAACTCGGTCACCCGCTGCGGATCGAAGGTGCCTCCGTGCGTGCGCAGGAACGCCTCATCGGCACCGCAGGAGCGCAGCACGGTACGCCAGCCGGTGACCTCGTCGGAGGTGTGCGTCTGGATCGACAGCAGCCGCGCGGTCATGTCGACCCGCTCCAGGCTGCGCCCGAGCACCAGGAACCGCCAGCCGTCGTCGCGGCTCATCGTCGACTCGGCCAGGCCGGCCAGCACCGCCGCCCGCTCGCGCACGTAGCTCAGGAACACCGTCGGCCCGAGGCGCTCGGCCGCGACCCGGCGGGAGGCGAGCGTGTGCCAGGTGACGTTGAGGCACTCCCACATCTCGCTGGAGATCGTCTCGCGCACACCGCGGGCGTTGTCCCGGGCCGCCACGATCGCGCCGGATATCGCGCTCGGGTCCTCGGCGTCGAACGCGAGGAGCTCGAGGACGTCTCCGGTCGTGAGGCGGCGGTCCTGCGGTATCGGGGCGCCGAGGATCGACATGAGGCTGCGGCAGGCCCCGTCCTCGTCGGCCCACGGGTCCTCGAGCAGCCGCCCCAGGAACGCGTCGAGAATCCGGGCGGTGTCGTCGGCCCGTTCGATGTAGCGGCCGATCCAGAACAGGGACTCGGCGATACGACTGAGCATCCGTCCCTCCCCTACTGCTGCTGTCCGGCCATCTGCGCGGCCGCCGGTCCGCTGTCGCGCGGGCTGCCGCCGGAGTCGCGCAGCTCGGCCGCGACCCGGGCCCGCGGCGGCGGCGCCGGCTCGCCGGGGTGCGCGAGGACCCAGGTGTCCTTCGACCCGCCGCCCTGGCTGGAGTTGACCACCAGCGCCCCCTCGGGCAGCGCGACCCGGGTCAGGCCGCCGGGCAGCAGCCAGATCTCGTTGCCGTCGTTGACCGCGAACGGGCGCAGGTCGATGTGCCGGGGCGCGACCCGGTCGCCGAGCAGCGTCGGCGACGTGGACAGCGCCACCGGCCGCTGCGCGATCCAGCCGCGCGGGTCCTTCTCGACCGCCCGCCGCAGCGTGGCGAGCACCTCCTCGGACGCCTGCGGCCCGATCACGATCCCTTTGCCGCCGGCCCCGTCGACGGGCTTGAGCACCAGCTGGTCCAGCCGCCCGAGGACATCGTTGAGCACTTCGGGGTCGCGATCGTCGAGCCGATACGTCTCCACGTTGTCGATCAGCGGCTCCTCCGCGAGGTAGTACCTGATCAGGTCCGGCACGTACGTGTAGAGCAGCTTGTCGTCGGCCACGCCGTTGCCGACGGCGTTGGCCAGCGTGACCTGTCCGGCCCGGGCCGCGTTGACGATCCCCGGGCACCCGATGACGGAGTCGGGCCGGAAGTGCAGCGGGTCGATGAAGTCGTCGTCGACGCGCCGGTACACGACGTGGACGGGCCGCTCGCCCTGGGTCGTGCGCATCCGCACCCGGTTGCCGCTGCACACGAGGTCGCGCCCCTCGACGAGCTCGACTCCCATCAGCCGGGCGAGCAGGGCGTGCTCGAAGTACGCGGCGTTGTACACACCGGGTGTCAGCACCACCACCGTCGGATCGTCGACGCCCTCGGGCGCCGCCGCCCGCAGCGCCGCCAGCAGCCGCGCCGGGTAGTCGTCGACCGGGCGCACCCGCGCGTCGGCGAACAGCGCGGGCATGGTGTGGGTGAGCGCCCGCCGGTTCTCGATGACGTACGACACACCGCTGGGGATGCGCAGGTTGTCCTCGAGCACCCGGAAGTGCCCCTCCTCGTCCCGCACGAGGTCCACCCCGCTGATGTGCACGCGAACGCCGTTGGGGGGCTCGATCCCGTACGCCTGGCGGTGGAAGTGCGCGCTGGTGGTGACCAGCTTCCGGGGCACCACCCCGTCGATGAGCACCCGGCCGGCGCCGTAGATGTCGGCGAGGAACGCTTCGAGCGCCTTGACCCGCTGCTGCACCGCCGCGGTGATCAGGTCCCATTCGGCGGCGTCGAGGATGCGCGGTATCAGGTCGAGCGGGAACGGCCGCTCCTCACCGGCGTAGGCGAAGGTGACGCCCCGGTCGGTGAACACGCGGGCCAGCTGGTCGGCGCGGAACCGCAGGTCGGCCGGGGCCAGTGGCTGCAGCGCGGCGAACAGCGATCGGTACGGGGACCGTGGCAGGCCGGGGCGCTCGAACATCTCGTCCCAGGCCTCGAACATGGCCCCGGACATCGAGTATTCATCGAAGATGTCCGCCATGACGAGAGCCTAGGTACCAACCATTTCAGCGGCATTACCAGTGTGTTTTCGACCTTGATCTTGCGCTGGCCCGGCGGTCACGGCGTCTCCGGCCGCAGCGGGCGCGCAGCCACCGACCCGGGCCCGCAGTGAAGCGGCTCCGCGCGCCCGCACGCCCTGATTGCCGCGGCGAGCGCCGGCAGCGAGCCGACGACCGCGTTACGCCCTTCCCCGCCGTGCAGCACCTTGCGCGGCTCCCGGATCCACTCGACCCCGATGGCGTGGGCGCCGGAGCGCTGGGCCGCGGACATGGCCGCGAACGTGGCGCACACCACAGCCGTCTCCTCGGGCCGCACCTCGATCGCGGCGAACACCGGCGCCATGCTCCGGACACCGAGACTGGGAGCCGCCCGCTCCCGCCCCGCACCGGCCCCGGCGAGATGCCGCATGGCGAACCCCCGCCCCATGGCCGGCCCGGCGAGGTGGCGCAGCCCGAGTCGATGCAGGTGCCGCCCGACCGCCGACTCACTGTGCGGCGCGTAGACGGAGACCGACCGCCCGGTGTCCCGGCAGGCGTCGAGCAGCTCAGCCGCCCCGGCGGTCATCGGCACCCATCCGGCCGCATCGACCTCGGCGTCGTGCACCAGCTGTTCGGCCCGGCGCCCGACCTCGTCCGACACCGCGTAGGCCGCCGCCAACAGGTCGAACGGATTGTCACTGGTGTCCACGAGGATCGACGTCTCGTGCCCGAGCTCCCACAGCATCTCCCGCACCCGCCGAGCCACGGCCGCCGGCTCCGGCAGCAGATCGCCGAGCACGCTGAACGTCACAACAACGTGCCGAGTGCACGCAAGGATCTCAGCAAGATGGGGCCGCACCCGAACGGGCATCACCAGCCGATCATGGCCCACCCGCCCCTCACCCGCCGCGATATGCCACTTTCACCCGAATTTCCGCCGGGTCTCCGCCGGCCGGATCCGCCACCCGCGTCCCAACGCCCACACCGCTCCCTCTGCCACCGCCCTCAGAGGATCGTGACCTCGTCACCGATCGCGATCTTGCCGGACCCGTCCGGGATGAGGTTCACGGCGAACAGCAGCCCACTCGCAAAGCGCCGGTGCTTCCCCAGCACCCGCAGCGGCTGCCGCCCCTTCTCGCCCGTCTCCGGGTCGACAGTGGTCAGCACGCACCGCTCGCAGTGCTTCGGCACCCGGAACGTCACATCGCCGATCACGACCCGGCGGCCGATCCAGTCGTCCTCCGCCCAGGCCGGCGCACCCGAGACGACCACGTTGGGCCGGAAGCGGGTCATCGTGACCGGCTCGTCACCGTCCTCGGCCAACCAGTCGTTGACCGCCCGCAGCGAGGCGTCGTTGGCCAGCAGCACCGGGTAGCCGTCGGCGAAGCTCACCCGATCGCCGGCGGTGCCGTACTCCGGATCGACGGCCCGGCGGGTCGGGTCGTCGAGGTGGAACAGGCGCCCCGGCCGGCCGAGGACCCGCGAGACCCAGGCATCCGCGACGTCTCCCGCGGAGGTCGCGGCGATCCACTCCCGGAAGTGCTCGACCTTGCCCTCGCCCCGCCCCACGACCGGATACGGCACGTCGAGCGGCTCCAGGCCGGCCGCTTCCAGCACGAGGCCCGAGCCGGTGTACCGCGGTCGGATCCGGCCCAGGGCCGGCCAGTGTCGCTGCGTCATGAGCTTGGCCGCCTCGTCGACGACGATCCACCGGCGATCGCCGGCCAGACCCCACGGCTCCACTTCGGCCGTGTCCGCCTCGACGCGGTAGCAGCTCTTGATCGGGTAGGTCGCCAGGTAGCTCAGCCGCACGTTGCGAGCGTCCCATGTCATCCCCCGTTCCCGCCAACGTCCTGCATGCTTTCATGCACTTGACGCAGCTCTGAAAGACGACTTACATTGCCTGCGTGACCTCGACGCCGCGGCAGCGGATCCTCGACCTCTTCGACGGGCAGCGCCTGACGCCCGTCCAGCGCCGCATCGCGCGCATCCTGGTCGAGCACGCCGGGCAGGCCGGTTACCTCTCCAGCGGCGACCTGGCCACGCTCGCCGGGGTGAGCCAGCCGTCCGTGACGCGGTTCGCCACCGCACTCGGGTTCGAGGGCTATCCCGCGCTTCGCGATCAGCTGCGGGTGACGATCGACGGCTACCGGCACGGGCCGTCGACGGTCGAGGACCCTGACGAGTCGGCGCCGATCAACCAGTTCGAGCAGGCGCTGAGCGACGAGATCACCAATCTGCAGCGGCTCGCCGACACGCTGAAGGACCCCGCGCCGCTGGCCGAGGCGGGCCGCCTGCTGATGGAGAGCCGGCCGCTGCCGGTCCTCGGCATGCGGGCGGCCGCGGCGCTCGCCGGCGCGTTCGCCTACTTCGCGGCGAAGGTCCATCCCGACGTCCGGCTCGTGCACGAGCAGGGCAGCCTCCTCGCCGATCGCCTGGAACAGGCACGCGCGGCCGGTGCAGTTGCCATGCTGGCGTTTGTGCTGCCCCGATATCCGCGCGAGGCGGTCGACGCGCTGCGCGAGGCGCGGGCTGCGGGGCTGCGCGTCATCACCGTGACGGACTCGCCGGTCAGCCCGGCGGCCATGGAGTCGGACATCGTCCTGGCCGCCCCGGTCGGCTCCCGTCTGGTGTTCGACATGCACACCGCGCCGATGGCCCTGGTGACGATCCTGCTGCAGGCGATGTGCGACACGGCGCCCTCCGAGACCCAGGAACGGCTCGAGGCGTTCGAGCGCTCCGCCGCCACCCGTCAGGTATTCCTGCCCTAGCCGAGGAGACTCATGGAAGCGATCCGTGCCCCTCGGGGCACCCGGTTGACGGCGCGAGGATGGCAGCAGGAGGCCGCCCTTCGCATGCTCATGAACAACCTCGACCCCGACGTCGCGGAGCGCCCGCAGGACCTGGTGGTCTACGGCGGCACGGGCAAGGCCGCGCGCGACTGGCCGTCCTTCCGTGCGCTCGTGCGCACCCTGACGACGCTCGCGCCCGACGAGACGATGCTCGTCCAGTCGGGCCGGCCGATCGGCGTGCTGCAGACCCACGAGTGGGCGCCGCGGGTGCTCATCGCCAACTCGAACCTCGTCGGCGACTGGGCCAACTGGCCCGAGTTCCGCCGGCTGGAGGCGCTCGGCCTGACGATGTACGGCCAGATGACCGCCGGATCCTGGATCTACATCGGCACCCAGGGCATCCTCCAGGGCACCTACGAGACGTTCGCGGCGGTCGCCGAGAAGCGGTTCGGCGGCACGCTCGCCGGGACGCTCACCGTCACCGCCGGCTGCGGCGGCATGGGCGGCGCCCAACCCCTCGCGGTCACCATGAACGACGGCGTCTGCCTGATCATCGACGTCGACCGGGCCCGGCTGGAGCGCCGGGTCGCCACCCGCTACCTCGACGTCGTCGCCGACTCGCTCGAGGCCGGCGTCCGGCTCGCGACGCAGGCCCGCGACGCCCGCCGGCCGCTGTCCGTGGGGGTCGTCGGCAACGCCGCCGAGCTGCTGCCCGAGCTGCTGCGGACCGGCGTCGCCGTGGACATCGTGACCGACCAGACCTCGGCCCACGACCCGCTGTCCTACATCCCGATCGGCATCGAGCCCGGCGACGCCGCCGACTACGCGGCCAAGAAGCCCGAGGAGTTCACCGACCGGGCCCGGCACTCGATGGCCCGGCACGTCGAGGCGATGGTCGGCTTCCTCGACCAGGGCGCCGAGGTGTTCGACTACGGCAACTCGATCCGCGGCGAGGCCCAGCTGGGCGGCTTCGATCGGGCGTTCGCGTTCCCTGGGTTCGTCCCGGCGTACATCCGGCCGCTCTTCTGCCAGGGCAAGGGCCCGTTCCGGTGGGCCGCGCTGTCCGGCAACCCGGCCGACATCGCCGCCACCGACGAGGCGATCCTCGAGCTCTTCCCCGAGAATGCCTCGCTGCACCGCTGGATCTCGATGGCCCGCGAACGGGTCGCGTTCCAGGGCCTGCCCGCGCGGATCTGCTGGCTCGGGCAGGGCGAGCGCGACCGGGCCGGGCTGCGGTTCAACGAGATGGTCGCCGACGGCACGCTGGAGGCGCCGCTCGTCATCGGCCGCGACCACCTCGACACCGGCTCTGTCGCGTCGCCCTATCGCGAGACCGAGGCGATGCGCGACGGCTCCGACGCGATAGCGGACTGGCCGCTGCTCAACGCGCTCGTCAACACGGCATCGGGCGCCTCCTGGGTGTCGATTCACCACGGCGGCGGCGTCGGGATGGGCCGCTCGATCCACGCCGGCCAGGTCTCGGTCGCCGACGGCACGCCGCTCGCCGCGCAGAAGCTGGCCCGGGTGCTCGCCAATGACCCGGCCATGGGGGTGCTGCGGCACGTCGACGCCGGATACGAGGACGCGGCCGAGGTCGCCGACGCGGCGGGGCTCCGCGTGCCGATGCGCGAAGGGCCGGTCGACGCGCAGCCGACCAATGGCGAAGGGACGGGTGAGCGGTCATGACGAGCCCTGAGCGGTTCGCCGCATTGTGGGGGTCGCTGAGCCCCATCGGCCAAGCCGGAGACGACGGCGGATACCTCCGGCACTCGTGGACCGACACCGACCTGGTGTGCCGGGAGTGGTTCGTCGAGGAGGCCCTCGACCGCGACCTCGAGGTGGAGATCGACCGCAACGGCAACCTGTGGGCCTGGTGGGGCGAGCCCGAGCAGGAGGGGGCCGTCGTCACCGGCAGCCACCTCGACTCGGTGCCGCACGGCGGCGCCTACGACGGGCCGCTCGGTGTCGTGTCGGGGCTCCTGGCCGTCGACCGGCTCCGCGAGCGCGGCGTGCGGCCCACACGGCCGATCGCCGTGGTCGTGTTCACCGAGGAGGAGGGGGCCCGGTTCGGGGTACCGTGCCTGGGCTCCCGGCTGATGACCGGCGCCTTCGACGCGGCGGCGGCGCTGCGACTGCGGGACCGGGACGGGGTCTGGCTGGCCGACGCGATCGGGCGGGCCGGGCTCGACCCCGATCGGCTCGGGCCCGATCCGGAGCGGCTGGCCCGCATCGGCGCGTTCGTCGAGCTCCACGTCGAGCAGGGGCGGGCGCTGGACCACCTGAACGCCCCGGTCGGGGTGGCGAGCGCAATCTGGCCCCACGGCCGATACCGCTTCGACTTCACCGGCGAAGGCAACCACGCCGGCACGACGCGCATGTCGGACCGGCACGACCCGATGCTCACGCTCGCGCACACGGTGGTGGCGACCGACGAGGCCGCCCGCACCCACGGCGCCCACGCCACCGTCGGGCGGGTCGAGGCCGCACCCAACGCCACCAACGCCATCGCCGCCCGCGCCTCCGCGTGGCTCGACGCCCGGGCCGCCGACGGGGAGACGCTGCAGAAGCTCGTCGACTCCATCCGCGAGCGGGCGGAGAAGCGGGCCCGGATGGACGGCACGCACGTCACGATGACCGCGGAGTCGATCACCGGCGAGGTCGGCTTCACCGGCGAGGTCAGCAAGCTCGCCGCCCTCGAGCTCGGGGCACCGGTGCTGCCGACCGGCGCCGGCCACGACGCGGGCGTGCTGTCCGGCCACGTCGACACGGCGATGCTGTTCGTGCGCAACCCGACAGGCATCTCGCACGCGCCGCAGGAGTCGGCGTCCGCCGTCGACTGCTCCATCGGCGTCGAGAAGCTCACCGACCTCCTGGCCCGGCTATGTCGATGACGCGGTACCACTGCGCGCACGCCTGGCTGCCGACCGGCGTCGCCGCCGACGTGCTCGTCGAGATCGCCGGCGGACGGTTCGTCGCGGTGCGGCCGGACACGCCGCTCGATGCGCCGGAGGCCGCCGGTGCGGTACGGCTGGCCGGGCTCACGCTGCCGGGGCTGGCCAACGCGCACTCGCACGCATTCCACCGGGCGCTGCGGGGCCGGACCCAGCGCGGGCGCGGCACGTTCTGGACGTGGCGCGAGCAGATGTACGCGGTGGCCGGGGCGCTCGACCCGGACTCGTACCACGCACTGGCGGTCGCGGTGTACAGCGAGATGGCCCTGGCCGGTATCACGTGCGTCGGCGAGTTCCACTACCTGCACCACGCGCCGGGCGGCGCCGCCTACACCGACCCGAACGCGATGGGCGAGGCCCTCATCGCCGCGGCCGCCGACGCCGGGATCCGGATCACGCTGCTCGACACGCTGTACCTGACGGCGGGGGTCGACGGGCGGGCGCTGGAGGGGGTGCAGCTCCGGTTCGGCGACGGGTCGTTCGACGCCTGGTCGACCCGGCTCGACCGGCTCCGGCCGCGGCCCCACGCCCGGATCGGCGCGGCGGCGCACAGCGTGCGGGCGGTGCCTGTCGACGCGCTGACGGCGTTCGCGGCCCGGACCGACGGCCTGCCGACCCACGTGCACCTCTCCGAGCAGCGGGCCGAAAACGAGGCGTGCCTGGCGATCCACGGGCGCACACCGACGGAGCTGCTCGCCGACCGGGGCCTGCTCGGCGGGCGGGTGACGGCCGTGCACGCCACGCATCTGTCGGACACCGACCGGGCCGAGCTCGGCGACAGCGGGACCGGCGTGTGCTGCTGCCCGACGACCGAGCGCGACCTCGCCGACGGCATCGGGCCGGCCCGAGCGCTCGCCGACGCCGGCAGCCCACTGAGCCTCGGCAGCGACAGCCACGCGGTCATCGACCTGTTCGAGGAGGCCCGCGGCGTGGAGATGCACGAGCGGCTGCACACCGAGCGCCGCGGGCACTTCACGGGCGCCGAGCTCATCGGCGCGGCCACGGCGGCCGGGCACGCGGCACTCGGCTGGCCGCACGCCGGCACCATCGCCGTCGGCGGGCGCGCCGACCTCGTCACCGTCGCGCTCGACTCGCCCCGCACGGCCGGCTGCGACCCGGCGGCGATCGGCTTCGCGGCCACCGCGGCCGACGTACGCCACGTCCTCGTCGACGGCCGCGCGGTCGTCCGCGACGGCGTCCACACGGCCGTTCCCGACGTGGGCGCCGCCCTGCGCGAAGCCCTGGCCACCGTCGCCGCTGACGCCCGAGCCGTCCCCGTGGCGCCGTCCGAGGCCGACGGCCGCCGGCGCATCGGAGCCGCACGATGAGGCCGCCGCTCGCCCCCGCCATCGCCGCACCGGCCACCGGCCACCCGGCGGCCGCACCGCACGGAGCCGGCGCCCGGTCACGGTCCCGCGGAGCCGACGACGGTGCCCGGTGGGCGCACGACGTGGGCGGCCGGTGGGCGCACGACGTGGGCGGCCGGGCCGGGATCGGGGCGGCGGGATGAGGTCGCTGCTGGTCACCAACATCGGAGAGCTGGTCACCGGCGATCCGAACTGGGGCGAGGGGCCGCTGGGCATCCGGCGCAACGCGGCGCTCGTCGTCGACGGGCGGCGGGTCGAGTGGATCGGGCGGGCGACGGACACGCCGGTGGCCGATGCGCGGCTCGACGTGGATGGCGCGGCGGTGCTGCCCGGGTTCGTCGACAGCCATTCGCACCTCGTGTTCGGAGGCGACCGGGCGGCGGAGTTCGCCGCCCGGATGGCGGGGCAGCGCTACACGGGCGGCGGCATCCGGACGACCGTCGGCGCGACCCGGGCGGCCGACGACGAGCAGCTGCGGGCCAACGTGGCGCGGCTGCGCAACGAGGCACTGCGGCAGGGCACGACGACGATGGAGATCAAGTCCGGATACGGGCTGAGCGTCGCCGATGAGGCCCGGTCGCTGCGGATCGCGCGGGAGTTCACCAGCGAGACGACGTTTCTCGGGGCGCACGTGGTGCCGGCGGAGTATGCGGACCGGACCGACGACTACGTCAGCCTCGTCTGCGGGCCGATGCTGACGGCGGCGCGGGCGGCCGGGGCGCGGTGGATCGACGTGTTCTGCGAGCAGGGGGCGTTCGACGCGGACCACTCGCGGGCCATCCTGACCGTCGGGGCCGATGCCGGGCTCGGTGTGCGGGTGCACGCCAACCAGTTGTCGGAGGGGCCCGGGGTGCAGCTGGCGGTGGAACTGCAGGCCGCCTCGGCCGACCACTGCACGCACCTGTCGGCGGCCGACATCGCCGCGCTGGCCGGGGGCAGCACCGTGGCGACGCTGCTGCCGGGGGCCGAGTTCTCGACGCGGTCGCCGTATCCGCCGGCCCGGGCGCTGCTCGACGCGGGGGCCACCGTCGCGCTGGCCACCGACTGCAATCCGGGCTCGTCCTACACCACGTCGATCCCGTTCTGCATCGCGCTCGCGGTGCGCGAGATGGCGATGACACCGGCCGAGGCCGTGTTCGCGGCGACCCGGGGCGGGGCGGCGGCGCTGCGCCGGGACGACATCGGGCGGCTGACCCACGGGGCGCGGGGCGACCTCGTCGTGCTGGACGCACCCTCACACGTGCACCTGGCCTACCGGCCCGGGGTACCGCTGATTTCCAACGTCGTGCTCAATGGGGAGCTGGTTTGATCACCATCACCGCCTCTGGCATCAGCCCCGACGACCTGATCGCGGTCGCCCGGGCCAACGCGCGGGTCACCCTCGCGCCCGACGCGCTCGACGCCATGCGCGCGAGCCGGGCCATCGTCGACGCGATCGAGCGGGACGGGCGGCCGGTCTACGGGGTGTCCACCGGGTTCGGGGCACTGGCCAACACGTTCATCGCACCGGAGCGGCGGGCCGAGCTGCAGCACGCCCTGATCCGGTCGCACGCGGCGGGTGTCGGCGCCCCGATGCCGCGTGAGGTCGTGCGGGCCATGATGCTCCTGCGGATCCGGTCGCTGGCCATGGGCCGTTCGGGAGTACGTCCAGAGGTCGCGCAGGCGCTCGCGGAGCTGCTCAACGCCGACATCACGCCGTGGGTGCCCGAGCACGGATCGCTCGGCGCGTCCGGCGACCTGGCGCCGCTCGCCCACTGCGCGCTGGTGCTGATCGGCGAGGGGTGGGTGCTGGCGAAGGACGGCACCCGGGTGAGCGCGCTCGACGCCGGGGTGTCGCCGATCCAGCTGTCCTCGAAGGAGGGGCTGGCGCTGATCAACGGTACCGACGGCATGCTCGGCATGCTGCTCATGGCCATCGAGGACGCCCGCCACCTGTTCACGATGGCCGACGTGACAGCCGCACTGTCGATCGAGGCGATGCTCGGCTCCGACCGCCCGTTCATGCCGGAGCTGCACGCGATCCGGCCGCATCCGGGGCAGGCGGCCTCGGCGGCGAACATCCACCGGCTGCTGCAGGGCTCACCGATCATGGATTCGCACCGCGACGACCTCGCGCATGCGGTGCAGGACGCGTACTCGATGCGGTGCGCGCCGCAGGTGGCCGGGGCCGCCCGGGACACGCTGGAGTTCGCGGCCACCGTGGCGGCCCGGGAACTGCGCTCGATCGTTGACAACCCGGTGGTGCTCACCGACGGCCGGGTCGAGTCGACGGGGAACTTCCACGGTGCCCCGCTCGGGTTCGCCGCCGACTACCTGGCGATCGCGGCGGCCGAGGTCGGAGCCATCGCCGAGCGGCGGGTCGACCGGCTGCTCGACGTCACCCGCTCCCGGGACCTGCCGCCGTTCCTGACCCCGGACGCGGGCGTGAACTCGGGCCTGATGATCGCGCAGTACACCGCGGCGGGCATCGTCGCCGAAAACCGCCGCCTCGCCGCCCCGGCCAGCGTCGACTCCCTGCCCACGTCGGGCATGCAGGAGGACCACGTGTCGATGGGGTGGGCGGCCACCAAGAAGCTGCGCACCGTGCTCGACAACCTGTGCAGCATCCTCGCCGTCGAGCTGCTCGCGGCGGTCCGCGGCATCCAGCTCCGCGCGCCTCTGGAGCCCTCGGCGACCGGCCGGCTGGCGGTGGCGACCGTCGAGCAGTTCGCGGGCGGCCCGGGACCGGACGTGTTCCTGGCCCCCGTGATGGAGGCGGCCCGCGGTCTGGTCGGGTCGCGCGAACTGCGGCAGGAGATCGAACGGGTCGCCGGGCACCTGAGCTGAGCGCCGACCGCGGACGAGCCGCAACGCGCAGCGCGGCGGTGGGAGCGGCTGGGCGGTGCGGATGGGAAACGGCCGCTCCGGGGAGGGCTCAGCGTGCGGAGCCCGGGCCGAAGCGGCCGCGGTTCGGCGGTGGTGGGGCGCCGGGGCGGTCGAGGTGGCTGCTACAGGGCGGCGGCCAGGGCTCGGAATGCCTTGCCGCGGTGGCTGATGGCGTCCTTCTCCTCCGCGGTCAGCTCGGCGGTGGTCTGGGTGTAGCCGTCGGCCACGAAGATCGGGTCGTAGCCGAAGCCGCCGTCGCCGCGGGGCGTGCGGATCAGGCGGCCGGGCATCTCGCCGCGGAAGACCTGTTCGCGGCCGTCCGGGTGGACCAGGGCGGCGACGCAGACGAAGGCGGCGCCCAGGTGCTCGTCCGGGACGTCGGCCACCTGGGCCAGGACCAGGCGCAGGTTGGCGCCGTCGCGGTCCGGGGCGCCGCTCGGGAGGCCGGACCAGCGGGCCGAGAAGACTCCCGGCATGCCGTTGAGGGCGTTTACCGCGATGCCCGAGTCGTCGGCGATGCTCGGCAGGCCCGTGAACTGGACGGCCTCGCGGGCCTTCAGCAGGGCGTTCTCCTCGAACGTCAGGCCCGTCTCCGGCGACTCCGGGTAGGTGTCGACGTCGTCCAGGCCCAGGAGGGTGACCTCCGGGGCCGACACCTCCAGGATGCGGCGGAGCTCTACGAGCTTCTTCTTGTTGCGCGTGGCCAGCAGGAGGTTCATCCGGCCAGCGCCTTCTGCTGCAGCGCGGTCAGGTCGGCGCAGCCGCGGGCGCCCAGGTCGACGAGCGTGTCCAGCTCGGCGCGGGTGAAGACGCCCTGCTCGCCGGTGCCCTGGACCTCGACGAAGTCGCCGGTGCCGGTGCAGACCACGTTCATGTCGACGTCGGCGACGACGTCCTCCTCGTAGCAGAGGTCGAGGCGGGGCTCGCCGCCGATGACGCCCACGCTTACCGCGGCGACCGAGCGGTGCAGGACGTCAGCGGGCTTGCCGGCCAGCTTGCGGTGGGTGGCGAGCCAGGCGACGGCGTCGTGGAGGGCGACGTACGCGCCGGTGATGGCGGCCGTGCGGGTGCCGCCGTCGGCCTGCAGGACGTCGCAGTCCAGGACGATCGAGTTTTCGCCGAGCGCCTTCAGGTCGATGCAGGCACGCAGGCTGCGGCCGATCAGGCGGGAGATCTCGTGCGTCCGGCCACCGATCTTGCCCTTCACGCTCTCCCGGTCGCTGCGGGTCGTCGTGGCGCGCGGCAGCATCGAGTACTCGGCGGTCAGCCAGCCCAGACCGGAGCCCTTCCGCCAGCGCGGCACGCCATCGGTGACGCTGGCGGTGCAGAGCACGCGGGTGTTGCCGAACTCGATGAGCACGGAACCTTCCGGGTGCATGCTCCACTGGCGGGCGATCGATACGGGTCGAAGTTGGTCTGCGTCGCGTCCATCGGGTCGGGCCATACCGAACACCCTAATAAGCTCAGGCCACGCGGCCCGGCACCGGGTCCAGCTGTTCCAGCAGGTCGAGGTCGGCCACCAGGGGCGAACCCGCCGGCGAACCGTGCCGCCACTCGGACCAGGCGAGGCGGGCCAGCCCGGGCAGGAGGTCGGTGGAGCGGCGGACCATCCAGGCGGCGCCGGCCGTGGTCAGCCACAGGCCCTGCGCCAGCTTCGACGGCGGCCGTCCGGTCGGCTCCGGCGACGGGCGGGCCGGGTCCAGCCCGCCGGCCCGCAGCGACCTGACGACGCCGCGCTCCTCCAGGAGGTCGAAGTAGGAGCAGGCCAGGAAGCGGTGGCCGCGCTCGCTGGGGTGGAGGCGATCGACGCTCCACATCTCCGGGCGATACGAGTCGGGGTGACCGGCGGCGTCGAAGTGCAGCGTGTCGTAGCGGGCCGCCACACGGTCGGCGGCCCCGTTGAGCTCGGCCATGCGGCGGGCGAGAGGGCGGGCCAGCGGGCCCGGCAGGCCGAAGATGGCGCCGGGGGCGGGCAGGCGGATCGTGAGGACCTCCGCACCCGTCTCGCGCAGCGCGGCGACCGTGCGCTCGATGTGGCCGCCGATGCGGTCGCCGTCGAAGGGGTCGCGCAGCGTGTCGTTGGTGCCGATGAGGACAGCGGCGATGGCCGGCCGCACGGCGAGGGCCCTGGGCAGCTGGTCGCGCTCGATGTCGTGGGCGCGGGCGCCGCTGGTGGAGAAGTTGTGGAGCCGGACGCCGAGCGCCTGGGCCAGGATCGGTGCCCACCCGCGCCAGGCGCCCCTGATCCGATCGCCGTAGCCGGCGGTGGTCGAATCACCAAGAGCAGCGAACACGGTCACAGGGCCACCCCCGAGCAGCGGGTCCGAGCGGGCGCCGAGTCACGGGACCGCTCCGGACAGGACAAGTGATTGGTGCACGGCCAGGAACCCGGCCACGGCCGCCGGCCAGGAGAACCGCTCGGCCCGGCGGCGCGCCTGAGCGCGGCGGGCGGGCGCGGGCCGTTCGAGCACTTGCAGTACCCCCGCAGCGAAGTCGTTCGTCACGGCGACGCCCGCGGCGCCCACCACTTCGGGCAGGGCCGACGCCGCGTCCACGACGACAGGCGTGCCGCAGGCCAGCGCCTCCAGGGCGGCCAGCCCGAAGGTCTCGATCGGGCCGGGGGCGATGACGACGTCGGCGGTGGCGAGCAGGGATGCCACGGCGGTGCGCTCGGCGACGAACTCCACGAAGTGCACCGTGTGGCCGCGGGCCAGCTCCTGGAGGCGGGCGCGCAGGGGGCCGTCGCCGACCACGACGAGCACCGCGTCGACGCCGCGTCTGCGCAGGGCCACCAGGGCCTCGACGGAGCGCTCGGGCCGCTTCTCCTGGGAGAGCCGGCCACAGTGGACGAGCAGGACCTGGTGCGGCTCGGCGTAGCGGGCGCGCAGGTCGTCGCTGTAGCGGGACGGGTCGAACAGCTCCAGGTCGACGCCGAGCGGCACCTGGGCGATGTTGTCGGCGCCGATGCGGCGGAACTCGCCGGCCGCCCAGCCCGTCGTGCACACGATCTTGTCGTAGGCCCGGAGGGTGCGGCTGTTGAGCCGGTCGGCCCACGGGTTGCCGAGCGGACCGGCGAAGCTCAGCAGGCCGGCCAGGCTCTCGTGGGAGACCATCACGGCCGGGATGCCGTGCTCGCGGGCCCAGCGGCCGGTCCAGCGCAGGGTGAACCGGTCCGAGACCTCCAGACGGTCGGGCGCCAGGTCCTCCAGGAGCTTCTGGAGCCGGCGGCGGGCCAGGATCACGCGGTAGCCGCCGGTGCCGGGGACAACCGGGCCGGGCAGTGTGATCACCCGGCCCTGCGAGGTCATCTCGTCCGCGTACCCGGCGCCGGGCACGATCAGGATCGGCTCATGGCCGGCGGCGAGGTACCCCGCGCCGAGGGCGTGCAGCGCCGTACGCAGCCCGCCCGAGCGCGGCATGACGAAGTTGGCCAGCCGTACGATCTTCTCGCTCACGCCGGCGCCTCGGCTTCACCACCGCGCTGCGGACCGCTCATGCGGAGATGGGAACGGATCGAGCGGCGATGCCGCCGCTGTGCACATCCACGTAGTGCTTGATCAATTCGTCGCCCACCGCCGACCAGGTGCGCGTGGCGACCGCCACCCGGGCGGCCACGCCCATCGCCAGGCGCTGCTCGGTGTTCTCCACGAGCGAGGTGACCGCGGCGACGAGCGACGGGGCGTCGCCGGGCGGCACGAGCAGGCCGGTGCGGCCCTCGTCGACCAGGTCCAGCGGGCCGCCCTGGGCCGGCGCGACCACCGGGACGCCACTGGCCAGGGCCTCCTGGATGGTCTGGCCGAACGTCTCGAACGGGCCGGTGTGCACGAACAGGTCGAGGCTGGCGAAGATCCGGGCCAGCTGGTCGCCGCGCCGCTCGCCGAGGAACACCGCGTCGGGCATGGCCCGCTCGAGGTTGGCCCGGGCCGGGCCGTCGCCGACGACCACCACGCGGACGCCGGGGATGCGGCTGACCGGCGCCAGGAGGTCGACCCGCTTCTCGACCGCGAGGCGGCCGACGTAGCCGATGATGACCTGCCCCTCGGCGGCCACGGCCCGGCGCAGGGCGGACGAGCGGTGGCCGGGGTCGAAGCGGGCCGCGTCGACGCCGCGGCGCCAGAGCCAGACCCGCTCGATGCCGTGGCTGTGCAGGGCGGTGGCGGAGGCGGTCGAGGGCGCCAGGGTCCGGTCGGCGGCGTTGTGGATGTGCCGCAGCCAGCGCCAGGCGGTCTGCTCACCGAGGTTCGTCCGGTAGTACAGGCGGGCGTAAGCAGGCACGTCGGTCTGGTAGACGGCCACCGTGGGCAGGCCCAGCGACGCCGCCACCGTCATGCCGCGGGCGCCGAGCACGAAGGGGCTGGCCAGGTGGACGAGGTCGGTCCGGTGCGCCTTCAGGGCGGCGGCCAGGCGGCGGCTGGGCAGGCCGAGCCGGAAGCTCCCGTATCCCGGCGTCGCCACGGAGGGCACGCGGATGATCGGGTAGGGGAAGGAGCCGGTGACCGAGCGCGCCCCGGAGGACGGCTGCGGTGCGATCACGAGCGGCTCGTGGCCACGCGCGACGAGGTGCTCAGCGACCCGGACGACGGAGTGGGCCACACCGTTCACATCGGGCGGGAACGATTCGGTGACGATCGCGATCCGCATGCCATGACCATGAGGGCGGCGTCCATGCATGCGGCCACAGTAGGTTGGACAGACGGCAAACGGGTCCCTAAATGTCCGGAGCTCAGACCCCGAGAAAACCCTTAGATGTCGTACCGCGAGCCAGGCCGGACAATGTCGATTGGCCCAGCGAAGGCGCTCGATGCCGCTTCGAGGGTGAGCGCTTCACTGCCCCACGCAGGCACCAGGTGCGTCAACAGCAGTCGGCCGACGCCGGCCTTCGTCGCGTGCTCGGCGGCTTCCCGGCCGGTCAGATGGAGGTCCGGCGGGTTGTCGACACCGTCGAGGTAACTTGCCTCACACAGGAACGCGTCGGCGCCCTGCGCGAGCCGGATCAGCGGCTCGCACGGCGCGGTGTCGGCGGAGTAGGTGAGCACCTTGCCGTTGTGCTCCAGGCGCACGCCGTAGGTCTCGATCGGGTGGTTGACCCGGTCCACCGTCACCCCGAACGGGCCGATCGGGAAGCTGCCGGGCTGCAGGGCGTAGAACGTGTACACCTCGCCGATGGAGATGGCCTCGTTCTCGCCGCCGTAGGCCGCCGCGATGCGCTCGGGCGCGTTCACCGGCGCGTAGACCGGCAGGGGCGGGAACGGGCCGGCCGGAGCGTATCGGCGGGCCACGACGTACGTGCAGGCGTCGAGCATGTGGTCGCAGTGCAGGTGCGTCAGGAGAATGGCGTCGACGCCGTACAGGTCGCCGTACCGCTGCAGCGCCGACATCGAGCCGGGGCCGAAGTCGAGGAGGAGGCGAAAACCGTCCGCCTCGATGAGGTAGGCGGAGCAGGGCGCCTCCGGCCCCGGGAAGCTGCCGGCGCAGCCGAGAACCGTGAGCCTCATTCTGCTGCCCTCAACCCGCGGTCTCCCATCTTCTGTCGAACTGTGGATCGCATCCAACGAACAACTGACGAGCAACTGACGAGCAAACCGTCAGGTGAGGATAGATCCAATTCGCGAACCGGGCCGCTGCAGGGCCGTTCACGCTGCGCGAAGCCTACGCCGGACAACGGTTCCAGGCCGAAAGATCCGGGGGCGGATGTCGTCAACGTGACACGGTTGCGTCACGCTCAACTATCTCGCTCGTTGCACGCAGTGAGGCGGCAACAGAGGAGGCGACCGTGTCGGTTGACGTGTCCCGGGCCAAGCGACTGCGACAGCAGCTGCCGGATGCGTTCCGGCTGCCGACGGAGGCCGATCCCCGTCCGGACAACCGGCAGATCGCCGCGGTGTGCGCCTGGGCGGCCGCGCTGGGCCTCGGGGGCATGGCGGTGGCGCTGCGGGCGTTCGTGGGCCTCATCTCGGAGTACCGCGCCTGGTACGGGCCCGTCGTCATCACCATCGGCCTGCTGGGCCTGGCGTGCACGATCGCCGCGTTCGCGAGCGTGCACCGGCGCCGCCTCCCGTACATGCTGCTGGCGACGGCGTCGGTGACGCTGCTGATCGGCTGGGTCGTGACCGGGCTGTAGAGGGCCTTCGGCAGCGCAGCGCAGGGCCTAGGCCCAGAGCTGGCCGTCCAGGGCGCTCTCGGCCTCGGCCAGGGTGCCGCCGTAGGCGCCTGTCGAGAGGTACTTGAACCCGCCGTCGGCCACCAGGAACACCACGTCGGCCCGCTTGCCGGCCTTCAGCGCCTGGTGCGCCACCGCGAGCGCGGCGTGCAGCACGGCCCCGGTCGAGAAGCCCACGAACAGGCCCTCGACCTCGACGAGCTGCCGGGTCCGCAGCACCGAGTCCTGGGTGCCGACCGAGAAGCGGCGGGTGAGGACCTGGGCGTCGTACAGCTCCGGCACGTAGCCCTCGTCGAGATTGCGCAGGCCGTAGACCAGCTCGCCGTAGCGTGGCTCGGCCGCGATGATCTCGATGTCGTCCACTTTTTCGCGGAGGTACCGCCCCACCCCCATCAGCGTGCCGGTGGTGCCCAGGCCGGCCACGAAGTGGGTGATCGTGGGCAGGTCGCGCAGGATCTCCGGCCCGGTCGACTCGTAGTGGGCGCGTGCGTTGGCCTCGTTGCCGTACTGGTAGAGCATCACCCAGTCCGGGTGCTCGGCCGCGATCTCCTTGGCGACGGCGACGGCCCGGTTCGAGCCGCCCGCCGCCGGTGAGGTGATGATCTCGGCGCCGTACATGCGCAGCAGCGACGTGCGCTCGGCGGAGACGTTCTCCGGCATCACGCAGACGAGCCGGTATCCGCGCAGCTTCGCCACCATCGCCAGCGCGATGCCGGTGTTGCCGCTCGTCGGCTCAATGATCGTGTCACCGGGACGAAGGCGGCCGGCTTCCTCGGCCGCCTTCACCATCCACAGCGCCACGCGGTCCTTGACGCTCCCCGTCGGGTTGCGGTCCTCGAGCTTGGCCCAGAGCCGCACGTCGGCGCTCGGCGAGAGCCGCGGCAGACCGACGAGCGGCGTGTTGCCGCACGCGTCGAGCAGGGACTCGTAGCGCGTCACGCGAATCAGCCCCGCAGTGCGTGGGCGGCGGCGAACGCGAACGCACCACCCGCGACCGCGGGCAGGATCGTCACGGAGTCGCCGTCGTTGAGCTTCGCGTCGAGCGCGCCGAGGAAGCGGACGTCCTCGTCGTTGATGTACACGTTGACGAACCGGTGCAGCCCGCCCTCGCCCGTGATCAGCCGGTCCCGCAGGCCGGCGTGGCGGGAGTCGAGGTCGGTGAGCAGGTCGGCGATGGTGTCCCCGGAGCCCTCGACGGTCTTCGCGCCGCCGGTGTAGCTGCGCAGGATGGTGGGGATGCGAACCTCAATAGCCATGGGAGTTTTCCTCTACGAATGCGAGCGAACTGGACAAAAGGGTCAGGACTGACGGCTTCTCAGCTGCCGGTCTGACACTCGTAGTCGACTGTCGCCGGGCTCTGCCCGAAGAGGTACTTCTGGACGGCGTTCGGATCCACGACTGCATTAACTACCTGAACCGGCTCCTCGGTGACGGCCCCGTCCACGATGCGGAACGACCGGACCTCGGTCACCTCCGGGTCCCGGGTGGAGACGAGCAGGTAGTGCGCGCCGGGCTCGCCGGCGAACGAGACGTCAGTGCGCGACGGGTAGGCCTCGGTCGCGGTGTGCGAGTGGTAGACCACGACCGGCTCCTCGTCGGCGTCGTCCATCTCCCGCCACAGCCGCAGCTGCTCCTTCGAGTCGAACTCGTAGAAGGTCATGGAGCGGGCCGCGTTTTCCATCGGCACGTGCCGCTCCGGGCGGTCGGAGCCGGCCGGACCCGCGACGATCCCGCACGCCTCGTCCGGGTGGTCCCGGCGGGCGTGCGCGACGATCGCATCGAGGATCGCGGCGTCGATGGTCAGCACGACAACAGCCTACCGAAACCCGAGCGCCACTCGCCCGTGACGGGGGTCTCACGGTACGCCGATCTCAGCCCATGAGGGCGCCGACGAGCGATTCCTGGAGGTAGGTCAGGTACTGGTACACGGAAAGCTGGGCCACCCGCGCCGACGTGGGGTCTTTCAGGATGGCCTCGTCCAGCTCGGCCTCGATGTCCACGTCGTCGTCGGCGATGCCGAGCCGCAGCCCGAGCGTCAGCCGGACGTCGGTCAGGGCCCGCAGCCACGCCTCGGCCTGCTCCTCGTCGAGCGCCACCTCCCCGCCCTCCACGGGCAGGGCGTCGAGCAGGAGCGCGGCCTGCTCCAGCTTCGAAGAGCGCAGATCATCTTCCGTGTACCGCCGCAGCTCCGCCGAAAGCGCCGGATCATCGCGGTACACGTCGGGGAACAGGCGCTCGATGACCGGATCGGTGCGGTCGAAGCCCTCGGACAGCAGCGTGATGACCTCGAGCATCACCTCGTTGAGCACCGCGGCCTCACCCGGGCCGAACCGGGCCACGCAGACCGTCCCGGAGCGCACGAACATCGTCACGACTGTTCCACCGTCGCCCAGAGCCCGTGGGCCTGCAGGCGGGACGCGTCGTACTCCATTTTCTCGCGGGCCCCGCTCGTCACGATCGCCTTGCCCTTCTGATGCACGTCGAGCATGAGGCGTTCGGCCTTCTCCTTGCTGTACCCGAACAGCTTCTGCAGGACCCATGTCACGTAGCTCATGAGGTTGACCGGGTCGTTCCAGACCACCGTCACCCACGGACGGTCGGTCTGGGGCACCTCATCAACCTCGACGTGGGTCTCTTCGATCGGTAGGACCTGCGGCGCCGCCATACCAACATGGTGCCATCAAGCGAGCAGCACGCCATGGTCGACCGCATCCCCCGCAATGATCGACAGCGCCTGCCGCAGCTCCGCGTAGCGCTCGCTGAGCTCATGGCCCAGTTCGACCTCGATCTCACGCAGGGCGTGCTGCAGCCAGCGACGGCAGTCCTTCTTGTCCGGCAGCTTCGGCGGGCCGCCCGGGGCGTGCCGCGCCTGCCACATCGCATACGAACCCGCGTTGAGCCCGATGCCGAGCGGCGAGACCACGCGGCCGGCGTCGCCCGGCTCGGCCGCACCTGTCGCGGAGAGGCTGTCCAGCGCGCCGGCCCCGGTGAGGGCGGCGACGCCGGACGTGGTGGTGACCAGCAGCGCCCGGTCGCGCTCCCGGCCCTCGTCGCGGGCCGCGTCGACGGCCCGGCGGGCGGCCCCGGCGATCCGGGCCAGCACCGCCGCGTCGGGCGGGGTGTCCAGCAGCTCGCCGAAGACCGCGCCGATCACGTCGCGGGTGTCGGCGTCCAGCTGGCGGGTGCTGCGCACGGAGAGGGCGTGCAGCTGGCGGTCGAGCACCCGGGGCAGCTCCGGGCAGCCCTTGCCGGAGCCGAGCTCCTGCACGCAGCGCACGTGGATGGTGGCCAGGTCGATCGAGACCCGCTCGATCGCGGCCAGGCGGCGGGTGCGGATCTCCCGCTCCAGATGCTCCTGCCAGCCGTCGCCGACCGCCGAGACGGTGGCCGCGGCGACCCCGCCGGTGCGGGCGGCGGCCTCCTCGTCGGCCGCGCCCTGCTCGTCGGCCCACGCCTCGAGCTGGTGGCGCAGCTCGGCGACCCCGAAGACCGAGGCCGGGTCGAGCGAGACCGGGAACCAGGGCGCGGTGGCCAGCCTCGGGCCCAGTGCGGCCAGCAGCGCCCGGTTGGCCGCCAGCACCTCGGGCCACTCGTCGTGCTGATCGATTCGGGTCAGTACGAATGCGATGCGTTGCAGGCGGTCGGCGGCGGCCCCGAGCAGGTCCAGGTCGGCCCGGCCGAGCGGGGCGGCCGCGTCGACGACGAAGAGCAGGCCGAGGCCGTCGGCCGCGGCGTCCAGCGAGATCTCCGCGGACACCGCGTCCAGCCCCCCGCTGCCGGGCGTGTCGATCAAGGTGACGCGCTTGAGCAGCGGCGACGGGTGCGTGACCTCGATCCGGCGGGCCGGGCGGACCGGGCCCTTGACCGAGCTGCGCTCCGGGAACGGGCGGGGCTCGCGGTGCCCGGGCACGTAGGCCCACGCCTCCGGCCGGTCGCCGTGGCGGAACACCAGCCACGCGTCACCCGCCTCCATCGGCTCCGCCGGGCGCCGGATCAGCGCGTTGACGAGCGCCGTCTTGCCCGACCGGGCGGCACCGGCGACGACGGCGCAGGACCGGAGGGGCGGCTGCGGCGCAGCGCCGGAAGGCCGGAAGCCCCGGCTGCCGCGAACCGGCATGGCGGACACTGATCCCCCGCTCGTCGCGACGCCGAACGCCGGCGCTGACGTAATGGTCAAATCGATCAGCGGCGCCTGCATGACCCCGAAGCCCATGTGCGACCTCCTTGTGCACGTCCGGGAACCCCGGCCCGAGCGCGCGGGATTGGCGGCGCTGGCGGGCGGGCACCGGAACGCTACGTGAACGGACACTTACAACAGCAGGGTCGGTGGTACTCACTGGGGCCGAACGCACTACTCAAGTTCGTGCTTACGCCGGTACGCGCAGTAATCAACGTATCGATATGCTGCGACGGTGCCTCCCTGGAGCTTTGTCGGCAGAAACGCAGAACTCATCCGTGTCGCCGAGGCGGCCTCCGGCTCGACCGGTCGCGGCCTGATTCTCGGCGGTCCGCCGGGCATCGGCAAGAGCCGATTGCTGCGCGAGGGCGTCAATACGCTTGACCAGGACAGACTCGCCGTCTGGACCGCTACCGCCAACGCCGCCACGGCCGGCCTGCCGCTCGGCGGCCTGGCCCAGGTGCTCCCGCCCGACCAGCCCGCCGGCGGCTCTCCCGCCGGGCTGCTGCGCTGGGCGGTCGACGCACTGCACCGGCAGGCCGCGGGCCGCCCGATCGTGGTGGCGATCGACGACGCCCACCTGCTCGACCCGCTGTCCGCGGCCCTCGTGTATTACGTCGCCCGTTCGGAGAACGCCACGGTCATCGGCACCGTGCGCACCGGCGAGACCGTGCACGACCCGATCAGCGCCCTGTGGAAGGACGACCTGGTCGAGCGCATCGAGCTCGGGCCGCTCACCCTGCAGGAGACCTCCGACCTGCTCCAGCAGGTGCTCGGCGGCCCGGTCGACTCGGCCTCGGTGGACCGGCTCTGGCAGCTTTCCCAGGGCAACGCGCTGCTGCTGCGCGAGCTCGTGATCGCCGCCCACGCGGCCGGCGAGATCGTCGAGAGCTACGGGATGCAGCGCTGGACCGGCCGGGTCGACCTGGCCCCGACCCTGACCGAGGTGGTCGACGCCCGCATCGGCAAGCTCACCCCGCCCGAGCGGGCGGTGCTGGAGCTCGTCGCGTTCGGCGAGCCCATCGGCCTGCCGCTGCTGGTCAAGGCGACCGACATGGCCACCGTCGAGATCGCCGAGGAGCGGCAGCTGGTCCGGGTCGTGGTCGAGGACCGGCGCACGACGGTCCGGCTGGCCCACCCGCTCTACGGCGAGGTCGTGCGCCGCCGCTGCCCGGTCACCCGGTTCCGCCGACTGCTGGCCGACCTGGCCTCGCTGACGGAGGAGTGCGGGGCCCGGCGCCGCGACGATCTGCTGCGGGTCGCCGTCTGGCGGCTGGACAGCGACACCGCCCGCGACCCGGTGCTGCTGCTCAACGCGTGCCGGCTGGCGTTCGCGACCTACGACATGGCCCTCGCGATGCGGCTGGGCCGGGCGGCGGTCGCGGCCGGCGGCGGGTTCAACGCGGCCGAGACCCTGGCGACGATCCTGATGTTCGCCAACTGCCCGGACGAGGGCGCGCACCTGCTCGACCAGAACGAGAGCCAGATCTCCGACGAGAGCCAGCGCAGTCGCTGGCTGGCGATCCGGCACATCACCTCGCACTGGGGCGTCGGCGACTCCTCCACCGTCGACGAGATGGACAGGCAGGCTCACAAGATCATCGACCTGCGGGAGCGCTCCCTGGTGCTGGCCGTCGAGTCGACGATGCGCCTGCACCGCGGCGACTACGGCCTGGCCCTGACCCTGGCCCGCACCGTGCTCGACGGCCCGGCCTCCGCGCCCGGGCCGCGCGCCCTGGCCCGCAGCAACATGGGGCACCTCCAGGCGATGCGGGGCACCCCGGTGCAGACGGTCAAGGCCATGGCGCTGCTCGACGCCGACGCGGCGCAGTGGCGGGCCGAGGTCCCCTACATCCAGCTCGGGATCGAGCTGGCCCGCGGTACCGCCATGATCCTCGCGGCCGACCTGGAGGCCGTCGACGCCATCGTGGCCACCGAGTTCGCCGGCATGGCCGACGCGGGCAACTTCCTGCTCGGCTCCGGCTATCTGCAGATCGTCAGGTCCCAGGCCGCGCGCCTGCGCGGGCACCTCCAGGAGGCCGGGCGCGCGGCCAGCCAGGCCAGCGCCATGCTCGCCACCGGCCGGATCTTCGTGGCCCTGGCCCACGCCGAGCGCGCCCACACCGCCGCCCTGCAGGGTGACGCGGCCGGCGCCGCCGCGGCGTTCGCGCTGGCCGAGGAGGCGCACTACCGCTCGATGGAGGTCCTGTACCCCTGGCTCGAGGAGGCCCGGGCCTGGGTCGCCGTCGCCGCCGGGGACGTGACCACCGCGGCCGAGGTCCTGCGCCTGCTGGCCGCCCGCAACCGCAGCGACGGGTTCGCCGCGCACGAGATGTTCGCGCTCTACGACCTGGGCCGCCTCGGCTTCGCGGCCGAGGTCAACGAGCGGATCAACGCCCTGGCCCAGACCGTCGAGGGCCGGCTCGCCCCGGCCATGGCCTGGCACGTGCGGGCGATGGCCGAGGAGGACGGCGGAGCGCTGCTCGCAGTGGCCGAGGAGCTGGCCGAGATGCACCTGCACCTCTTCGCCGCCGAGGCCGCCGCGGGCGCGGTGACCCTGCTGCGGGGCATCCGCTCGCCGCAGACCCCGCGCGCCGCCCAGCGCCTGGCCGAGCTGCGCGTCGAGTGCCCGCAGGCGGTCACGCCGGCCCTTGTCGTGCCGCAGCCGATGCTGACCGGGCGGGAGCGTCAGATCGCCCGGCTGGCCGCGGCCGGGGTGCCGTCGAAGGAGATCGCGGACCAGCTGTACCTGTCCTCGCGCACCGTCGACAACCACCTCATGCGCGTGTACGCCAAGCTGGGCGTGACCGGCCGGGCCGAGCTCGCCGCGGCCCTGCGCTCCCTGCCGCCCGAGGAGTGAGCGTTGCCTGCCTCAGGAGTGATCGCCGTCCTATAACTCGTGGAATATGTTGGTCGGGTGACCAGTAGTGCACTGCTGACCGACCACTACGAGCTGACGATGCTGTCCGCCGCACTGCGCGACGGCACCGCCGACCGCCGCTGTGTGTTCGAGGTGTTCGCGCGCCGGCTGCCCATCGGCCGGCGCTACGGCGTCGTGGCCGGCACCGGGCGGCTGCTCGACCTCATCGCCGACTTCCGGTTCGGCGCGGACGAGGTCGAGTTCCTGCGCGGGCGCGGCATCGTGGACGACACGACTGCCGACTGGCTCGCGAACTACCGCTTCAGCGGCGACGTGGACGGCTACGCGGAGGGCGAGCTCTTCTTCCCGACCTCGCCGATCCTGACCGTGAGCGGCACGTTCGCCGAGTGCGTGGTGCTGGAGACGCTTATCCTCTCCGTGCTCAACCACGACTGCGCGATCGCCGCGGCCGCGGCCCGGATGGTCACCGCGGCGCGCGGGCGGCCCGTGATCGAGATGGGCTCGCGGCGCACGCAGGAGGAGGCGGCGGTCGCGGCGGCCCGGGCGGCGTACCTGGCCGGCTTCGCGTTCACCTCCAACCTGGAGGCCGGGCGGCGCTACGACATCCCGACGACGGGCACCGCCGCGCACGCGTTCACGCTGCTGCACGACTCGGAGCAGGCCGCGTTCGCCTCGCAGGTGGCGACGCTGGGCAAGCAGACGACGCTGCTGGTCGACACCTATGACATCGCGCAGGGCATCCGCAACGCGATAGCGGTGGCCGGGCCCGACCTGCGGGCGGTCCGGATCGACTCCGGCGACCTGTCGGTGCTGGCCTCCGAGTCCCGGGCCCTGCTCGACTCGCTCGGGGCCACGGATACGCAGATCGTGGTGTCGGGCGACCTGGACGAATACGCGATCGCGGCGCTGGCCGCCGAGCCCGTCGACGCCTACGGCGCCGGCACGGCCGTGGTCGTCGGCTCGGGCGCCCCGACCGCCGGGCTGGTGTACAAGCTGGTCGAGGTCGAGGGTCGCCCGGTCGTCAAGCGCTCGGAGAACAAGGGCACCGTCGGCGGCCGCAAGACCGCCGTGCGCCGGCACAAGCCGACAGGCACAGCGGTCGAGGAGGTGGTCGTCTCCCTGGGCACGCCCGAGCCGCAGCCGCACGACCGCATCCTGCAGCGCCCGCTGATGCGCGACGGCGAGGCGGTGCCCGGCCGGCCGACGCTCACCGAGTCGCGCGAGCACCTGCGCCAGTGCCTCATCTCCATCCCCTGGGAGGGGCTCAAGCTCTCGGCCGGCGACCCCGCCGTCCCGGTCATCATGTCTGGAGGCACCGCATGACGCGGGCGTTGATCGTGGTGGACGTACAGAACGACTTCTGCGAGGGCGGCTCCCTCGCGGTGGCCGGCGGCGCGGGTGTCGCCACGCAGATCTCGGCCGCGCTGGCCGAGGGTCGCTGGGACCACGTCGTGGCCACCCAGGACCACCACATCGATCCCGGCGCGCACTTCGCCGAGCACCCCGATTACGTCAGCACCTGGCCGGTGCACTGCGTGGTCGGCACGGGCGGTATCGCGCTGCACCCCAACCTGGACACCGCCCGGATCGAGGCCATTTTCGAAAAGGGTTCATACGCGGCCGCCTACTCCGGCTTCGAGGGCGCGGCCGACGGCCGGGCCCTGGGCGACTGGCTGCGCGAACGCGATGTGACCGAGGTCGACGTGGTCGGGATCGCCACCGACCACTGCGTCCGCGCGACGGCCCTCGATGCGGTCCGTGAGGGCTTTGTTACGACGGTCCTGCTCGACCTCACCGCCGGGGTCGCCCGAGCGACTACCGCATCTGCGCTGGTAGAACTGCGTGAGGCCGGCGTGACGCTCGTCGGCGAACCGGTCGTGGCCGGGAGCTGACCGGGCGGCGGATGGCACGTGGCTGGACTTGCCGTGTAACAACCGACGTGTACCGTCATCCGGGCAAGACGGTTCCGCAGCACTTGATGTGAGGGTTCCTCACGTCTCTATGTAAGGAGCACCTACACGGAGCGTGGCGAAAGTGGGAAGACTTCGCTACGCTTGCGGGACCTCAAAGGGTCGTCCATGGTGGACGGCTCAGCACCAGGAGGGTCACGTGAAGTTGTCGATCGAGACTCGCCCCTCGGATCAGCGCGACGCAGTGCTGACGCTGAGTGGCGAAATCGACTATGAGACCGCTCAGGAGCTCCGCACCTCAGTGAGCTCAGTGCTCGACGGAAGCATCGATCTCCTCGTCATCGATCTCGCGGGGGTCACCTTCCTCGACTCCACCGGCATCGGCACCCTCGTCGTTGCCAAGCGCATCTGCCACAGCATGGGCGTCAAGCTCGACATTCGCCGGCCCAACCCCTTCATCGCGCGCTTGTTCGCGGTGGTGGGCGTGAGCGACATCCTCGGCGTGCCGATCCCGCCCGGCACGGTCTCCGGCCGTCTCCCCGCCCCTCGGGGTGGGGTCACCCAGCCGGTCTGACCACTACGCACCGTAGCTCTCTCCGGCTTCGGCCGACGCTCCTAGACGACAGCGCGAGGAGCGCCCCGCTCTCACCCCAGCGACGGCGCTCCCCCGCTAGAGCCGTCACAATCCGTGTCAGCCCGTATCAGCGCCTTAACACAGCGTCACCAATTCACCCACCCGGGTGATCATCGGCAAATTTTCATAAGACCGTCATGCTTCCTGCCGCTCCCCTCGGGAACGCACGCAACAGGTAGGACACTCTTGCGTGCCCCACCGGGCGAGCCGTCGGCGTCGGCGCTCTTCAGCGCGTCTGCTCAACGCCTGCCGCCCGGCCCACACGACGATCCGCGCAGCCGCGCGTCGATCACCCCGCAGACCGCTCCCGGCCACTGCGGCTGATGCGCGGCCGGCTTCCGAACGCGGTGTGTCCACGATGGTGGGTTGTGGGTGTGCAGCCATCTGGGTAGGCGTCGGCGCGGTCTTGGCCGTAGTTGAAGGGCCGGGAGTAGATCCATTCGTCGCGCATGGTGCGGTTGAAGCGCTCCGCCTTGCCGTTGGCTTGTGGCCGATAGCAGGCGGCGGTAGGCCAAGGCGTTGTCGGTCGTGAAGTGGACGGCGGCGCGGTGCAGGAATGTTGGCGCGGGTGGTGGTCTTTTTATCGGGGTGGATTCGGCGTAGGCCAGGCGGGTGTGGTCGTCGATGGCCGCATGGAGATTTTCGTAGCCGATGCGGGTGCTGGCGCGGGGATCGGCGGCGTTCGGGGCTGTCGCGGCCGTGAACGCGCAAGCCGCTGCCCTCGCGGAGCCGGCCGATCTGCTTGACGTCGACGTGCACGAGTTCGCCGGGCCGGTCGCGTTCGGAGCGGCGGATGCGCTGGCCGGCGGCCGGTCCAGCCAGGCGAGGCGGTGCGGGCCGTGGCGGACGAGCCCAGCAGCGATGCCGGCCGGTCGGCGGCCCCGGCGTCGACCTCGGCGCGCCGGCGGGCAAGCCGTGTGCGGCCGGTCGCGCGGGAGCAGCCGAGTTCCTTGACGACGTCGGCAACCGGGCGGCCGCCGACGACGACGTGCTGGATGAGCAGGCGGCGTTCCGGTGGGCCATAGTGACCTCCGGTTCGGTGAAGCGTCGCAGCTCCACCTCGCCGGAGGTATTCCTCTTGATCAAGCTGGCACGCCGCGTCGACAACGCTCGTGATCACTACACCTGGCCGCGAGTCACCGCGCCGTCGCGAGCTTTGTCCGGCCGGCACGCCGAGCCCCACTCATCCGCCCGGCCCGCCGCCGCGCGCCCGGTGTGAATACACCGGCATCGACCACCGCCGACCCCGGGCCGGCAGTAGCCCGTGAAGTGCCCCCAGACCGCCCCTCCCGGCCCAAACCGGGCGGCCCGCAAACGAGGGACGCCCCCGGCCGCCGAAGCGGGCCGAGGGCGTCTGGGTGCTCGTGCTGCGTCTAGTGCTGTTCCTGGTACGAGGCCCCACCGTCGGCCTCGGCGCTGAGCGGCTTCGCGCCGCCCGGCGGGGGTGCGTCCAGCGAGTGGCCGGGGGCGTGGGCCGGGAAGCGGGCGTCGAAGGCCGGGCGCTCCGAACGGATGCGGGGCATGCTGTCGAAGTTGCGCAGCGGCGGCGGGCAGGAGGTGGCCCACTCCAGCGACATACCGTGGCCCCACGGGTCGTTGACCTCGACGACGCGGCCGGTCTTGTACGACTTCCAGACGTTCCAGATGAACGGCAGGGTCGAGAGGCCGGTGATGAACGAGCCGATCGTGGAGATCGTGTTCAGCGTCGTGAAGCCGTCGGTGGCCAGGTAGTCGGCGTAGCGGCGCGGCATGCCCTGGGTGCCGAGCCAGTGCTGGACCAGGAACGTGGTGTGGAAGCCGATAGTGGTCAGCCAGAAGTGGACCTTGCCCAGGCGGTCGTCGAGCATGCGGCCGGTCATCTTCGGGAACCAGAAGTAGATGCCGGAGTACACCGCGAACACGATCGTGCCGAAGAGCACGTAGTGGAAGTGGGCGACCACGAAGTAGGTGTCCGACACGTGGAAGTCGATCGGCGGGCTGGCCAGCAGGACGCCGGAGAGGCCGCCGAAGAGGAACGTCACCAGGAAGCCGACCGCGAAGAGCATCGGTGTCTCGAAGGTGATCTGGCCCCGCCACATGGTGCCGATCCAGTTGAAGAACTTCATGCCGGTCGGCACGGCGATGACGAAGCTCAGGAACGAGAAGAACGGCATCAGGACCTGGCCCGTGGCGAACATGTGGTGGGCCCACACGCTCATCGACAGGGCGCCGATCGCGATCGTCGCGCCGACGAGGCCCTTATAGCCGAAGACCGGCTTGCGGCTGAAGACCGGGATGACCTCGGTGATGATGCCGAAGAACGGCAGCGCCACGATGTACACCTCGGGGTGGCCGAAGAACCAGAAGAGGTGCTGCCACAGCATCGCGCCGCCGGTGTCGGCGTCGTAGACGTGCGCGCCCAGGCGGCGGTCGGCCTCCAGGGCCAGCAGCGCGGCGGCCAGGATCGGGAAGACCATGATGACCAGGACGCTCGTGACCAGGATGTTCCAGGTGAACATCGGCATCCGGAACATCGTCATACCGGGCGCGCGCAGGGTCAGGATCGTGGTGATCATGTTGACCGCGCCGAGGATCGTGCCGAGGCCGGAGAGGACCAGGCCGACGATCCACAGGTCGGAGCCGACGCCGGGCGAGTGGATGATGCTGTTCAGCGGCGCGTAGGCGAACCAGCCGAAGTCGGCGGCGCCGCCCGGCGTGATGAAGCCGATGAGCGTGATCGAGCCGCCGAACGCATACAGCCAGTACGCGAACGAGTTGAGCCGCGGGAACGAGACGTCCGGGGCACCGATCTGCAGCGGCGTGATGTAGTTCGCGAACGCGAACACGATAGGCGTCGCGAAGAACAGCAGCATGATCGTGCCGTGCATGGTGAACAGCTGGTTGTACTGCTCAGGGGAGAGGAACTGCAGGCCCGGACGGGCGAGCTCGGCGCGCATCAGCAGGGCCATGAACCCGCCGATCATGAAGAACACGAACGACGTGGTGAGGTACATCAGGCCGATCTGCTTCGCGTCCGTGGTGCGCAGCAGCCGAGCGAACGCCGAGCCCTTGACCGGCTTGTGCACCGGCCATGGCCTGGTGACGATCGGCTTCGGTGCGACGGTGGTCACGAAAGGCCTCCTGAGGCTGTTGAACCAGCTGGCAAGCCAGCTCCGCAGGGTCCCGGGCGATCGCGCGAGCGATCAACAAGTCACCCCGCAGGCAGGATAGTCCTCTCGCCCGACGCTGAAACGCTGGGGTTCAGCTACCGCCCTTGGCCCCGAAGTCGAAGCTGATGGCACCCGCCGCTATTGCGGCCAGCACCAACAAGATGATCCCCCAGAAGATCAGCCGATCGGCGGGAGTCGGGCTTTTCACCGCCCCGAAAAGACGGTTCGTGATCGGCTCGGCCCCGGGGGCGGCCACGGGCGCCGCGACGGGCTCGGCCAGCGGGGTGTCCGGATTATCGGCGACGGACGCAACCGGGGCGGGCCGCGGCGGGCGGTCGCCCAGGGCCTGCAGGACGATCAGGACGGCGCCGGCGAGGACCAGCAGCACCCCCAGCACGGCGACGATCACGGCGATCCAGTCGCGCACGGCGGCCTCCAAGAGAGAGATCTATCTGCCTCAGCAGGCTAGAGACAGGCGGTGAGCCCGTACAGACCCCAGGGAGACCCGGCTCACGGCGCGCCGCTGAAATTTACAGACAGAACCCCGGTCGCGAAACCTTGCGGCAATCTCGTGTTGACACCGCAGAAACGGTGTATGACGCTGCGGTATGGAAGCGCTCCCAAAATCGACGACTTGCTATCTGAGGAGGTCGCGATGTCGATTACCGCCGCTCCAGAAACGCTGGATCCCACGCACTCCCCCATGCGTGACACCGCCGAACACCCCACTCTCGCCCACGTCGCCGCCCTTGCCGGCGTGTCTTCCGCTACTGCTTCACGCGTGCTCAACGGCTCCGCCCGAGTCTCGCCGACCGCCCGTCAGCAGGTTCGTGACGCCGTTGATCAGCTCGGTTACGTTCGTCAGCGCGCCGCCCGCGCTGTGGACCGCCGCCCCCGTTCCGTCGCCGCAGTGGTGTGTGAACCCAACGCACGCCTCTTCGCCGATCCGTTCTACTCCCGGGTGCTGGCGGGCGCCAGTGCCGCGTTCGCCGAGCGCGACATGCCCATGCTGCTGGCCGCGGGTGAACGGCCGGCGTCGCTGCAGCGGTACCTCAGCAGCGGCCACATCGACGGCGTGATGCTGATCTACTGCCGTAGCAGCCACCCCCTCGTCGTCACGCTCCCGGCCCTCGGCGTCCCGGTCACCCTGATCGGCCGCCCGCTGCAGGGCAGTGCGCTGTCCTACGTCGACGCCGACAACCGGGGTGGCGCCCGGCAGGCGGTGGAGTACCTGGCCCGCACGGGCCGCCGCCGGATCGTCACGATCGCCGGGCCGCCGGACGTCTCGGCCGGGGTGGACCGGCTCACCGGGTTCCGTGAGGGGCTCGAGCGCGCCGGCCTCGACCCGGGCCCGATCGCGTACGGCGACTTCACCCGGCCGGCCGGGGTACACGCGATGACCCGGCTTCTGGATCATCGGCCGAACCTCGACGCCGTCTTCTGCGCGTCCGACCTGATGGCGGTCGGGGCACTGCACGCACTTCGCCAGTCCGGGCGCCGGGTCCCGGAGGACGTGGCCCTGGTCGGCTTCGACGATCTGCCGCTCGCGGCGTTCACGCAGCCGCCGCTCACCACCATCAAGCAGCCGGTCGAGGAGATCGGCGCGGCCGCGGCCCGCCAGCTCCTCGCGCAGATGAGCAACGAGTCGTGGGACGAGCCGCCAGTGCTGCCCACCACTCTCGTACGCCGGCAGAGCGCCTGAGCCCCGGTCCTGCCGCCCACACCGGCAGGACCGACAGGGACCGGTATCGCAGATGCATCCAAGCGCCGCTATCCAGGCGAATGACTGGGTATGCGGCTCTTGGACCTGTTGGACGCGGCCCGGGATCTGGACTGCGGTGCCGTCGCCGGCATCGTGGTCACCCTGACGGCACAGCACGGCGTCGCCGAGACCTGGACCGGGGCCTGCGTCCCCGCCCTGCGGCGGCTGGCCGCGGGCCCCGACCGGCCCGGCCGCCCGATCGACATCGCGGCCGAGCACACCCTCAGCGTCGGCATCGCCCGCGGCCTCGACCTGGTCAGCGCCCCGCGCCACGACGACATCCGCAGCAACCACGTGCTGCTGGCCTGCGCACCCGGCGAGCAGCACGACCTCGCGCTCAAGGCCCTCTCGGCGGCCCTGTTCGAGCGGCGGGTCGGCACGTTCGCGCTGGGTGCGAGCCTGCCATGGGAGTCGCTGTTCCTGGCGACCGAGCGCACCGCCCCCGGCACCGTCGTCGTCTGGTCGCAGACGGCCGACTCCGCCGACGTCGCCGGCCTGCTCACCGTGGCCGGCTGCTTCCCCGACACCGCCTTCCACGCGGGCGGCCCCGGCTGGCTCGCGGCCGGGGTGGTGCCGCGCCTCACCCGGGCCGGGCTGTCGTATCTCACCTCCCTCGACCTGGCCGTATCCGCCTGCGCCCGGGTCCGCGAGCCGCTAGACATGGAGGCGTGAAGGCGATCACGCTCAGCGCGGACCACCACCTGGCCCTGCAGGACCTGCCCGACCCGCGCCCGGCCCCGGACCAGCTGCTGCTGGCGATCCGCGCCGCCGGCGTCGACCGGGCCGATCTGGACCACGCCGAGGGGGTGCCGGGCCGTGAGGTGGCCGGCGTCGTGCTCGCCCGCGGTCCGGAGGTCACCGGCTTCGTGGTGGGCGACGAGGTGTACGCCTGGACCGACGGCGCCTACGCCGAGCGGGCCGCGGTGTCCGAGGGAACCGCCGCGCACAAGCCGGCCAGCTTCTCGTTCGTCGAAGCGGCGGCGGTACCCCGAGCGGCGGTCGCGGCACTCCAGGCGCTGCGCGCGGCCGGCACCGGGGAGGGCGACGTGGTCCTCGTGGCCGACGCCGCGAGCGGTCCGGGCCACTTCGCGGTGCAGATCGCCCGGGCACTGGGCGCCGAGCGCGTGCTGGGCACCGCGTCGCCGGAGGACGACGACTTCCTGCGGGAACTGGGTGCCGAGCCGGCGGGTGTACTGTCACAGGCCGACGTCGTCGTGGAGTTCACGGGCGGCGAGACGACCGCGGCCGCCCTGCGCGCCGTCAGCGATCCGGCCCGCGCCGTCTCGACAGTCAACCCGGCGATCACCGCCGCCGGCGGCCGCTACGCCGCACCCACGCCCTCCGCGGCCGACCTGCGCTGGCTGGCCGACCTGGCCGACCGGGGCCTCCTGCGGGTCGCCCTGCACCGCCAGCTGCCCCTGGCGCTCGCGGCCGACGCGCATCGCCTGCTCGACAGCGGTGAGGTACGCGGAAAACTGGTGCTGACGCCCTGAGACCCGGCCCCGAAAACAGTCGAGGCCGGAGCACCCCCGGCAGGTGGCGCCCCGACCTCGACCGCATCACGGTTGCCGTTTACTGACCACCCCAGCAGCAGCAACTGTTTTTGTGAGCAACGTTGTGGCGTGACCGTGCGCCGGTGGACCATCCAGGGAGGCTTCCGGTTTTTCCGGCGCCGGTCACAGGAAGAACTATCCGCCGCCCACCTGATGGCCAACCCAAACGGCGCTGTGAAGTTGCTGAGTGCCGGGCCCGCTAGGCCACCCGCAGCACCTGGCCGAGCACCCGCACGACGTCACCCTTGTGCAGCTGGCGCCCGCGCCGGGTGTCCACCTCGCCGTTCACGGTCACCTCGCCGTCGAGGACCAGCTCCTTGCTCTCCCCGCCCGACTCCATGACGTCAGCGAGCTTCAGGAACTGCCCCAGCCGGATCATGTCGCCGCGGATTTCGATGTCTCTCACAACCGTGCAGCGTATCCGGGGCGGGTGTTGTGCAGATCTCGTGACGGCCCGCGCCACGCGCCCGGATGCGGCCCTACGCTGCGGGCATGACGCGGATCCGGATCTGGCTGGTGATCTTCCTGGTGGGGCTGGTGGCCAGCGGCGTGACCGCGTTCCCGCTCGAGCACGAGGTGCGCTGGCTGCACCACCTGCTCGACGGCTCGCCGGCCCCCCAGGGCCTGGTCGACTGGATCGCGCGGGTGGATCGCGGCATCGCGGAGACGAACGACAGGTACCCCTTCATCATGTACGGCACCGACTGGCTCGCCTTCGCGCACCTCGTGATCGGCGTGGCGTTCTGGGGCCCGCTGCGCGACCCGGTGCGCAACATCTGGATCATCGAGTGGGGCATGATCGCCTGCGTCGGCGTCGTGCCGCTCGCGCTGTTCGCCGGTCCGGTCCGCGGCATCCCGCTCTGGTGGTCGGCGATCGACATCTCGTTCGGGGTCTTCGGCATCATCCCGCTGCTGGTCGTCCGCCGGATGATCAAGCGCCTACCGCCGATCGGCGGCGACAACCAAGATGCTCCCGAAAAACCGTTGCGGGTGATCCACGGAGCTGGCTAATTTGGGAGTACACGGGAAAGGAGGTGGTCCAAAGTTGTGTAGCAATGGGACTCGTGAGGTGGCTGTCCGCTAGTCGCCGTCCTCTGGACTCGCACTTCGTGTGTCCGCCCGGATGGCGGTCAGGCGAATACGAGACAGCAACCCAGCCCCCGAGGCTTTCCGGTGTAGTCCGACCGGCCCACGCGCCTAGCGCGGGAACCTCGGGGGCTGTTCCATTAATCTGTGAACCGTGATCGAAGCGAAGCGGCTACGGGAACACGTCGAGGCGCTCACCGCACACGGGCCGCGGTTCGAGGACCTGCCCGGTGTGCCGGCCGCCCTGCGGTATGCCACTGACCAGCTCAGTGCCGTGGGGCTGAAGGTGCGGGTCGAGCGATACGGGCGGGAGCTGCACGAGGTGAACCTCGTCGCCGAGATCGAGGGCGGCACCTCCGACGACGCCGTCGAGCTCTGCGCGCACTGGGACTCCGTCGAGACGAGCCCCGGGGCCGACGACAACGCCAGCGGCGTGGCCGGGGTCCTGGAGGCCGCGCGGGCCCTGCGCGACGCCGACCTGCCGGCCCGCACGATCCGGTTCGTGCTCTTCGGCGGGGAAGAGGCGCAGTTCGACGGGAGCGCGGCGCACCAGGCCTTCATCACCGAGAAGACCGAGTCGATCGTGTTCGAGATGATCGGCTTCACCGGAGCGGCGCAGCGGCTGCCCGAGGAGCTCGAGGACTACCTGGAGGCGCCCGAGCGGGGCGACTTCATCGCGCTCGTCGCCGACGACAACTCCCAGGGGCTGCTGGCGCGGTTCGCGCGGCACCTGGAGGTACCGTCGCTGCCGCTCGTGCTTCCGGAGTTCGCCAAGGAAGTGGCGATGCGCAGCGACCACGTGCCGTACTGGGAAGCGGGCCGCCGGTCGCTGCTGGTGACCGACACGGCCGACTACCGCAATCCGCACTATCACCGGCCGTCCGACACCGCGGAGACGCTGAACTACGACTTTGCGGCGGCCGTCGTCAAGGCGGCCGTCCGGACGATCACCACGATCGCCCAATGACGTCGGCCGCGGCGTCGATCCGGCTGTTGATCGCCGACGACCAGGCCCTCGTGCGCGGCGCGCTCGCCGCCCTGCTCGATCTCGAGCCCGACCTCACGGTCGTCGCCGAGGTCGGGCGCGGGGACGAGGTAGTGGCGGCCGCGCGCGAGCACCGGCCCGACGTCGCGCTGCTCGACGTGGAGATGCCCGGCATCGACGGGATCGCGGCCGCGGCGGCGCTGCGCAAGGCGCTGCCGTCCTGCAAGGTGCTCATGGTCACGACGTTCGGCCGGCCCGGGTACCTGCGCCGGGCGATGGCCGCCGGCGCCTCCGGGTTCGTGGTCAAGGACACGCCCGCGCGGCAGCTGGCCGACGCCGTGCGCCGCATCGCCCAGGGCCTGCGGGTCGTCGACCCGACGCTTGCCGCCGAGACCCTGGCCAGCGGCGACAGCCCGCTCACGCCCCGCGAGGCCGATGTGCTGCGCGCGGCCCGGGAGGGCGGCACCGTGGCCGACGTCGCCGCCCAGCTCGGCCTGTCCGAGGGCACCGTGCGCAACCACCTGTCGGCGGCCATCGGCAAGACCGGCGCCCGCACCCGCGCCGAGGCGGTCCGCCTGGCCGACGAAAACGGCTGGCTCTGATAGCGCTCCCATCGGTTTCATGCGGGTGGATGCCGCACCCGAAGGGCTGAATGATTCCGGCTGGGGACGTAGAGTCGCGGCATGACCGCACTTCTCGCCAGCGGCCGCGACGCGGATGTGTATGCGCTCGACGACCGGCGAGTGCTCCGGCGGTATCGCCGCGGCGGCGACGTCACCGCGGAAGCGGCGATCATGCGCTACGTGTCGGACCACGGGTTTCCGGTGCCCCGCATCTACGCGGCCGAGGGCGCCGACCTGGTCATGGAGCGCCTCGACGGGCCCACGATGATGGGCGCGCTCGGCGACGGCACCCTCGACATGCGCTCCGGGGCGACGGTCCTGGCCGACCTGCTGGAGCGGCTGCACAAGGTCCGGGTCCGCGCGGCCACCGACCCCGGCACCCGCATCCTGCACCTCGACCTGCACCCCGAGAACGTCATCATGACCGAGGGCGGCCCGGTCGTCATCGACTGGCGCAACAGCTGCGAGGGCCCGCCGGAGCTTGACGTGGCCATGACCGCGCTGATCATCGCGACCGTCGCCGTGCTGCCCGGGCACCAGTTCAACAACCACGCCGAGCTGTTCCTCGACACGCTCATGAGCTGCACCCGGGACAACCCGCTGTCGCAGCTGGAGGCGGCGGTGCACCGGCGCACGGCCGACCCGAACGTCACCGCCGACGAGAAGGCCCACCTGCTCGAGGGCAAGCTGCTCGTGACCACGGCCGCCCGCGCGCGCTTCTGATCACCCGCCCGGGGCGGCGCCCGCCGTCGGGCCCGGCGCCACGCTTTCTGTCATGGAAGCACTCTTCGTCCGGCAGGTGAACATCGGCGTCGCCGACATGGACATCGCCGTCGACGATCGGTTCACCACCACCCGGGTCGTCGTCGAGCGCGCCGTCATCACCGACCGCCAAGGGCGCAAAAGCCGAGAACTGCTGCTGGTGTACTGCGCGGACGGCACCCGGGCCCGCGCCGCCGCCCTGCACCGGGCCGCCGACTCTTGTTGAGCGCTCAACTAACGCGCTACTCTGGAGAACATGAGCGAACTTCCCATCCTCGAGCAGCACCTCGCCGCCGCGGTTCCGGCGAGCCGTCAGCAGCGCGCGTGGACGCCCGAGGACGGGGCGCTGCCCAGCCTGTACATCAGCCACGGAGCCCCGCCCCTGCTGGAGGACGGCCCGTGGATGCGCGAGCTGTCCGACTGGGCGCTGGAGCTGCCCAAGCCCAGGGCGATCCTCATCGTGAGCGCGCACTGGGAGTCGGCGCCGCTCGCGGTCTCGGCCACGCCGGCGAAGACCCCGCTGGTCTACGACTTCGGCGGGTTCAAGCCCGTCTTCTACACGCTGCAGTACGAGACGCCCGACGCTCTTGCCCTGGCCCAGCGGGTCGCCGCCGTCATGCCCGACACGGAGCCGCTGCACGAGCACCGCAGCCGCGGCCTCGATCACGGCGCGTGGGTGCCGCTGATGGTCATGTACCCGCTCGGCGACGTTCCGGTGCTCCAGCTCAGCCTGCCCACCCACGACCCCGACCGGCTCCTCGAGCTCGGCCGCCGGCTGCGCCCGCTGCGCCAGGAGGGCGTCCTCATCATCGGCTCGGGCTTCATGACCCACGGGCTGCCGTTCCTCAAGCGCGAGCATTGGAGCGGCGGCGGTACCACCCCCGGCTGGTCTTCCGACTTCGACGCCTGGGCCGCCGACGCACTGGCGAAGGGCGACGTGGACACGCTGAGCCGGTTCGCCAGCCAGGCGCCGGGCATGCCGTTCGCCCACCCGACGGTCGAGCACTACACGCCGCTGTTCGTCACCCTCGGCGCCGCCGACCGGCCGGACGCTCCGGTGAAGTCGGTGATCGAGGGATACTTCATGGGGCTCTCAAAGCGCTCGCTGCAGACGGTTTAGCAGCTTGCGCCGGGTGTCCGCGGACACCTCGTCGATCGCGACCTCGAGCCGGGGCAGCAGCTCCGGCTCCAGCGTCAGCGCCCGGAACGCGAGCCCGACGGTGATGTCGTGCCGCGGCGAGTGCACGATCCGGACCTCGTCGCCGGCCCGGACCCGGCCCGGCGTGATCACGCGCAGGTACGCCCCCGGCAGTGCCCGCTGCGTGAACGTCTTGATCCAGCCCTTCTCCCCCAGCCAGGCCGCGAACGTCCGGCACGGGATGCGCGGCGCGGTGACCTCCAGCACGGTCTCGTCGCCGATCACCCACCGCTCGCCGATGCGGGCGCCCGTGACATCGAGCCCGGACGTGGTGAGGTTCTCCCCGAACGCGCCCCCGGGCAGCTCGCGGCCCAGCTCCGCGCCCCACGCGTCGAGGTCTTCGCGGGCGTACGCGTACACCGCCTGATCCGGCCCCCCGTGATGGCGCGTGTCGGCGATCCAGTCCCCGGCGACACCCGTCGGCCGGGTCCCGCGCGGCCCCGGCACGGTGATCGCCACCGCCCCGTCGACCGGCTGCTTGTCGATCCCGGTCATTGACGCGTCGGAGTGCTCATTGGACACGAGGACGCCGGTGTTCACGGAAAGCAGGTAGGCCACGACGGCCAAAATAGCGGTCAGGCGTGGATCAGAGCCAGATCCGCACCGGCCCGAATCCCGGGGCCGCCGACGGTACTGACCTGGCCGCCCGGCCCCGCATGCACGACCCGGGCCCCGGCGAGGTACCGAACGCGGACATTCTCGGCGAAGTTCCGCCCGTTCGGCCGCCCGCCCGCCGCCATGACCGTGCCGACGTCGACACCCCACACCCGATGCCCCTCGTGCCCGTCGCGGAACAGCACCGCCACGTCCCCGCTGAGATAGGCGTCATAAACGATCCGCACCCCGAGATCGATCCGCAGGGCGAGCAGCGTGTTGGTCTTGACGTCCTCGGCGATCTCGATGCTTGACGACTCGACGGTGTCGACGCCCCAGGCATGCTCATAGGTGAGCCGCTGCCCGTTCGGGATGTCGATGGCGTACTGCACGTCCTCCGCCGCCACCACCCCACCGTTCGGCGACCAGACGTGCGCCGCGGTGGACACGAGCCGCGGCCCGTCAGCGAGCGGCAGCTCGACCGGCTCGGACCCGACACCGGTGATCGACGCACTGGCCACCCGCAGCGTGGTGGTGACCGGCGCCCACCCGTGCGTACCGTGCAGCAGCCCGTCGATCTGCACCCGGTCCGGCCGCCGCCCGAGGCACGCGGTCACCGCCTCGGTGAGCCCTTCCTCGCCGAGCCCGAAGAGCTCGACCTCCGACTCACTCGTGGCGTGCCGGTCCTCCCCGCGAGCATTGACGCTCGACGACGCATAACACTGCCCCGCAACGATCGACAGCTCAATGCCCATGGCCGGCTCCTGAGATCACGCAACGTTACTTCTACGTTACATCTTGTTCAACCGACTTGACCTTGAAACCGCCGCCCCACCTCGCCCGCACGCCCTCAGCCGCAACGAGCCCGCCACCACCGACCCACCACGCCGACTCAGCACCTCGACCAGCACGCCGACATCGAGCCGCGGGGCAGGTCGTGGACGCACGCCGCCACGCGGTGCACGATGCCGCGCGGACGCGACCGGCAGGCCACGCCGAGCCCGCCCCAAGCGGCGCAAGCACAGCCGATCAGCCGGGCGCGCGCCCTTCGCACGCCGCCACCCTCACCCACACGCCGCAGTCACCCGCCGACCGCCTCTCAGCCGCCAGCGCGCTCTCGCCGGCCCTCCTACCTCCCGCGGCGCCGCACCACCCCCGGCCCGTACCACCACACCGGGGCCGGCCGCCGCTCAACCCGCTGCCGTTGCACCACCGCGCAGTCCGCTACCACGGCGCAGCTCAGCACAGTGCAGCGCGCGGCCCACCCTTTGGCCAGCGAATGCGACCGATGGTCGTGCTTGTCCAGCGGCCGGCGTCGTTCGACTCACGGCAATGCGAGAGCGACAAAAGGACCCGAACACTCGTCCGAGTCAGGCGTAATCCGCGATCCCGACATATCGCCCGGCGACGGATAAATCCGATAAGTCGAGCGCAGCGCGGCGCGGAGCGCCCGACTTATCGGAATCCGACCCGTCGGAGGCCCCGCGCGAGCAAGCGCTACCGAGCCGGCACGGCCCGCAGTGCGGCGGCCGACTTCTCCGAGGTTACGGCGGTCGCCTTGCGCAGCTTCAGCTCCGCGTTGAACTTCTCGTCGTCCAGGCTGCGCTTCGAGGCGGCGGCCAGGTCGGCGGCCTTCGCGGTCTGGCGTTCGATTTCCGAGGCTTCCTGATAGGCGCGGAACTTCCGGTCCGTGATGGCCTTCTGCAGCATCATCTGCTGGGCGAACGGGTGGGCCTGCGGGTCCCAGCCGTTGCGGTGCATGAGCGCGTCGGCCAGGTCGGAGGCGGAGATGTCGCCGCGGTCGTGGGCGGCGTTGACCATGCGGACCAGGTGGCGGCGGCGGCTTTCCGGGTCGTCGTCGGTCAGCGGGAAGGCGTTGGCGCGGCGGAGGCGGTGGACGTCCTGCTCGGACTCCTCGAAGGCGCGCCAGGCCGCCTCCTGCGTCCGCTGGGCGGCCTCCCACTCGTTGCGGCGGCGGTCGGCCATGGCGGTGGCGCGCTCGGCGGCCACGGTGAGCTCAGTGCAGTACCGCCGCAGCTCTTCGATCTCTTTGGCACTTCGCTCGGCCTTGGCGAGCTTCTCGCGCTTCGCGTCGGGGTTGTGGATCGCCCGGCGGATGCGGCTCCACCATGATGGGCCGCCCGTCGCCCGGCGGTTGATGTGCGACATCACGAAGAACGCGATGATCGCGGCGGCCAGCAGGGCCAGCCAGATGGTCAGGGCTTGCTGCATCCCATTTGCGAAGTTCTGCATGACGTGGGCACCTCGGAGGGGGAACGAGACCGGTCAGAAAGAGGTTCGTCTCTCAATGGGTACCCAAAGGGGGCCCGACCTATTACACCGTCCATAGTGGACGCCACCACCGCCGCGCATTCCTCAACCCTGCCCGCTATGAGCCGAGCTTGCAACCCGGCCTACATTGGCGCGGTGGATCTGACCCTCATCCTCGGGCCGATGAAGAGCGGTAAGTCGCTCGAGCTTGTGAGCCTCCTCTCACCGCTGCAGTACACGGACACGCGCCACCGTGTGTTCCAGAGCGCCAGGCACGTGCGCGACGCCGGTGTGGTCTCGCGCAGCGGTGCGGCCCTCGCGACGGTGAAGGCCAACTCGCTCGCCGCCGCACTCGACGAGGAGCTCGACGTCGTCGGCATCGACGAGGTGCACATGTTCACGCTCGGCGACATGGACGTGGTGCGGCGGCTGCTGATCAACGGGACGCGCGTCGTGGCCGCCGGGATCGACCTCGACCACCGCGGCGAGCTGTTCGCGCCGGTGCGGGCGCTGCTGGAGCTGGGGCCGGCCGCGGTGACCTACCGGCGCGCGGTGTGCGACAGGTGCCGCTCGTTCTCCGCCGTGTACACGCAGGTGCTGGAGCACGGCGAGCCGATGATCCGGGAGCTGCCGCCGTCGACCGCACTGCCGGACGACGGGACGTACACCTACGAGCCCCGCTGCCGCACGTGCGTCGTGCTGCCGCAGTTCACGCCGCGGCCGACTCCAGCGCGAACTGGGGACTAGGGGTGGGGCGGCCGAAGTGGTACCCCTGGGCGTAGCGGTAGCCCAGCCGGTACAGCTCGGCCGCCTGCTCCGCCGTCTCCACGCCCTCGGCGATGGCGTCGAGATTCAGCCCGTCGCTGACGTTGATCAGTGCGGTCGCGATGACGGAGTGGCGCCCGGCCATGGTGACGTTGTCGACGAACGACTTGTCGACCTTGAGGATGTCGACCGGGCACGTCTGCAGGAGCCCGAGCGACGAGTGCCCGGTGCCGAAGTCGTCAAGAGCGATGCGCACCCCCAGCCGGTGTACTCCCTCGAGCGCCTCGATGGCCCGCCCGCCCCCGAAGACCGCGGTCTCGGTGACCTCGATCGCGAGGCGCTCAGCGGGCAGCCCGGTGGCGGCCAGCACCGCCGCCACCACCTCCGCGAAGTCGGGCTCGACCAGCTGCCGGGCCGAGACGTTCACGCTCACCTTGCCCGGTGCGGCCGCGCCGAGGGTGGCGATCCAGGTCGCCGCCTGGGAGCACGCCTCGAGCAGGATCCAGGCGCCCAGCTCGACGATCTGCCCGTTGCGCTCGGCGACCGGGATGAAGTCGGCCGGGCTCATGAACCCGAGCTCCGGATGGTGCCAGCGGATAAGCGCCTCGACGCCCGCGATCTCGCCGCGCGGGAGGGCCACGATCGGCTGGTACACGAGCTGGAACTGGCCCTGGTCGATCGCCTCCCGCAGCTGCGCACCCAGCCGGGCGTGCTCGCTCGCCCGCTGGTCGAGCTCGGGGCGGAAGCGCTCCTGGCGGGTCTTGGACTCCTTCGCCGCGTACATGGCGACGTCGGCCCGGCGCAGCAGCTCGAACGGGTCCCGGGTGCCCTCCGCGTCGGTGACGCCGATGCCGGCCTGGACGAGCAGGTGGTGCTCGCCGGCGAACACCGGCTCGGCCAGGGCGGCGGCCAGCTCGCCGACCAGGGCGTCGGCCGCGGCGTGCGGGGTGTCCGGCATCAGCACGGCGAACTCGTCCCCGCCGAGCCGGGCGACCACGTCCCCGGGGCGCAGCACGCCGGTGAGCCGGCGGCCGACGGCGGCCAGGAGCTGGTCGCCGACGGCGTGGCCGAGCCCGTCGTTGATCCCCTTGAAGTCGTCGAGATCGATGAATGCGACCTGCGGGCGCCCGCCGGCGTCGAGCTCCTCGCGGATGAGCTCCTCCAGGAAGCGCCGGTTGGGCAGGCCGGTGAGGTCGTCGCGCATGGCGAGGTCGCTGAGCTGGTCGGCCTGGGTCTGCACCTGCCGCACCAGCCCGGACATGCGCACCACGACAAGCAGGAACAGCGCGGCCGCGACGACGCCGATGGCCAGCCAGTCCAGGTGCGCGACGCCGGCCAGGCCCTGCCCGACGAGCAGCGCGGGCGCGACGAGCGAGCTGATCGCGAGCGCGGCCAGCCGCTTGCGGGACAGCGGCGACTCGTCCACGGCGATCGGCTCGGTGAGCGTGCGCATGGACGGGTGCAGAGCCGCTCCGGCGAGCGCGAAACCGGACAGGAGCCACCCGATGCGCACAAACTCCCTCGGTACCGCCGACAAGCTGAACTGTCCCGCGTAGACCAGGTCGGCCCCGAACATCAGCACCAGGCTCCCGGCCAGCAGCCAGTAGGTGGGCGTGCGGGCGACCCGCCCGGCCAGCAGCCGCGCCAGCGAGACGAGGAGCACCATGTCGCAGACCGGGTAGGCCAGCGACACCGTCCGCTGCACGGCCGACAGGTCCTGGTTGTGCACGATGGGGCGCATCACGAACGTCCAGAGCAGCAGTCCGCAGCCGATCGCGATGATGCCGGCGTCGATCCAGCCGGCCCGGTCGTCGCCCTGCCGGCGCAGCACGAGCCAGCTGCCGGCCGCGAGCGCCGGGTAGGCGGCGAGGAAGAACGCGTCGGCCATCGAGGGGTACGCGACGGTGCCGGCGGAGTGCGCGTACACGGTGAAGGCGATGTCACCGGCGGCCCAGGCGGCGGTGCTGAGCGTGAAGCAGTGCCACACCGCGCGGATGCGGGGCCGGTTGCGCCGGACGCCGTAGAGCAGCGCCGCGAGGGCGGCGACGGTGGCTGCCACGTGCACGAGATCGGCCGCGGCGGACCCGGCCGGCAGCAGCGCGAAGACCGCTGCCACCAGGCATCCCCCGAGTAACCAGGTGGCCCAGAGGCGCCCGGTCAGCCACTCTCTCACGCGAGGGTTATCGGCAGTCGGCGCCCATCGGTTGAGGTTTGTGATCGGGTTTCATACCCCCAGGGGGTTTCGGGAAGTGCAGGTATGCTTGTCGCCATGACTGCGCCGACGCCGCGTGGCTACACCGCCACCAAAGATCAGCTGCAGAGCCGCCTGCGCCGCATCGAGGGCCAGGTCCGCGGCGTCGAGAAGATGGTCGACGAGGACCGGTACTGCATCGACATCCTCACCCAGATCAGCGCCATCCAGGCCGCGCTGGACAAGGTGGCGCTCGGGCTCCTCGACGACCACGCCCGCCACTGCATGCACAACGGCGCGCAGGAGGGCAAGGCCGAGGAGATGACCACGGAGATGATGGCCGCCGTGGGACGACTCCTGCGCCGCGGCTGACCGTTCCTTATCCTCCTGGCGTGCCCGACTACTCGTTCGTGCGCCAGACCGACGGTTTCACGTGCGGCCCGACTGTCGCGCTCGTCGCATCGGCCGCCCTGGACCCCGAATACGGCGCCACTGTCACCGATCCGGCGGCCGAACAGCACCGCCTCCACCGGGCGGCCAACTTCATCTGGCCGCGCAAGCTCGGCACCACTCCCCCCGGCGTGGCCGCCGTCATCTCCCGGCACACGGCTCCGCTCGGGGTGCGGTACGGCTGGCGGGTCTTCCGGGGCGATCTGGCCCCGGCGATCGCCGCTGTCGAGTGCGACTGGCCGGTCGGCCTGCTGATCGGCAACTCGATCCCGCGCCACTGGATCCTGATCATCGGCCACGACAGCGGGCGGCTCCAGTGCTTCAACCCGGCCCGCGGCAGCGAGACGACGATCGCTGTCGAGGACGTCGCCGGCCGCAAGCTCGATCCACTGGGCTTCCCGCGCGCCTTCGCCCTGGTCCTGCCCCGCCGAACCGTCTGACGTAGGGTCTTCTGCCGTGCTTGCGCTGCGTTACGTCCAGGGCGACGCGACGAGTCCCCAGGCCGCCGGCCCGAAGGTCATCGCGCACGTCTGCAACGACCTGGGCGGCTGGGGCAAGGGCTTCGTGCTGGCCGTGTCCCGCCGCTGGCCGGAGCCGGAGCGCGACTACCGGGCCTGGCATCGCGAGCGGGCGGGGAACGACCTCGGGCTGGGTGCGGTACGCGTGATCCAGGTCCGCCCCGACACCTGGGTGGCCAACATGATCGGCCAGCACGGCATGCGCACCGGCTCGAAGGGCCCGCCGATCCGCTACGACGCCCTGGACCACTGCCTCGCCACGCTTGCCGACCGCGCTGTAGCCCTGGCCGCCTCCGTGCACATGCCGAGGATCGGCGCGGGCCTGGCCGGCGGCCGCTGGGACCGGATCGAACCGCTGATCATCACCAACCTGTGCGCCCGCGACATTTCGACCACTGTGTACGACTTCACCTGATCCGTACCGTTTTTGGGAGTGTGCAATGAGGCGCATCCTGAGCCTGCTGCCGGCCGTGGCCGTGCTGTCCGGCCTGGCCGCCCTGTCCGGCTGCTCGAACAACGACAACAGCACACCCGCGCCGCAGACCGCCGCCAGCGGCCCGGTGAAGCGCATGCGGCACGCCGACGCCCAGACCCTGGCCGACAGGTACCGCACCGACGCCGCCACCACCCTGGGCATCCCGCCCGCCGGCGCCCCGACCAGCTCCCTGGGTCCGTGCGAGGGCCCGCACACCTTCACCGCCATCACCTACGGTGACGTCCCCGTCCCGGCCGACCAGCAGCCCGCCGCCCTGCAGAAGCTGCGCGCGCACTACACGGCGGAGCGGTACACGGTCGCCCCGGCCCCGACGGACGGCTCGACCGCCCTGAACGCCACCACCCCGGACCGCGTCATGATCTCCGTCGCCCCCGAGGGCACCGACATCCTCCGCGTCAACGTCGCCACTCCCTGCTTCGAGTCCGACGAGCCGCTGTGAGCGCTAGGCGACCTCGGCCACGTCTCGGCGCTCCCGATCGGGCTGCGGCCGGCCCGCCGCGTCCGCGCGTCCGCGGGTGAAGGCGACGATGAGCAGTACACCTCCCAGAAATGCGACGAGAGCGGCCGTCGCGGCGGTCACGTGCATTGCGGCGATGAACGCGTCGTCGGCGGCCCGCGTGAGGTCCGGGCGGTGCAGGGCGTCGGCGACCGCGCGGGTGTGCTCGGCCGACGGGGCGGCGGCGTCGCGCGCGGACGCGGGCAGGCCGGCCAGCGCCGGGGCTATCCGGTCCCGATACGCGGTGGTCAGGACCGTCCCCAGCAGGGCGATGCCGAGCACGCTGCCGACCTGGCGGAGCGTGTTGTTGACAGCGGACCCCGCGCCCATGCGGTCAAGCGGCAGGGCGGCGATGACGGCGGCGGACGTGGGGGCGATCGTCATGCCCATGGCGGTACCGCTGACCAGGCCCACAGCGCAGAACCATACAAGCGGCGTGTCGACGTCGAAGGCCAGGTTGGTCAGGAACGCGCCCGCCACCACGAGGAGCCCGACGCCGCTGATCCAGGCCAGGCCGAACCGCTTGACCAACCGCGCGCCGAGCACCGAGCCGACGGCCACGCCGAGCGCGCCCGGCAGGAACGCGAAGCCCGTGTCCAGCGCGCTCATCCCGCGGGCACCCTGGAGGTAGAAGTTGCCGTAGAACATCTGACCGGTGATCGCGAAGAACAGCGCGGCCAGCGCCAGGTTGCCGGCGCTGAACCGGAAGCTGCGGAACAGCCGCGGGTCGAACGACGGCTCGGCCGTGCGCCACTCGAACACCGTGAACAGCACCAGGAGCGCCAGGCCGGCGGCGACCGGGCCCCACACCGCCGGGCGGGCCCAGTCGGTGTCCTGACCGGCCTCGATGAGGCCGTAGGCGAGGGCGGCCAGACCGCCCGTCGACAGCAGGAGCCCAATGGGATCGGGACGGCGTCGCTGCGCAAGCTTCGGATTCGGTACGGCCAGTGCTATCCCGATCAGCGCCAGCGCCACGACCGGCAGGTTGACCAGGAAGACCGAGCCCCACCAGAAGTGGTCGACGAGCACCCCGCCGAGCAGCGGGCCCAGCGCGACGCCGACCCCGCTCGACGCAGCCCAGATCGCGATCGCGCCCGCGCGGCGCTCGGGTGGGAAGGTGGCACCGATGATCGCCATCGAGGTCGGCATCATCATCGCGCCGCCGAGGCCCATGAGGCCGCGGGCCAGGATCAGCCCGGTGGCGTCGCCGGCCCAGGCGGCCCAGATCGAGGCGGCGCCGAAGCAGAGCAGCCCGAGCACGAGGATCGTGCGGTGGCCGTAGCGGTCGCCGAGCGCGCCGGCGGCGAACAGGGCGGTGGCGAAGAGCAGCGCGTAGGAGCCGACGGCCCACTGCAGCTGGCCCGGCGTCGCGCCGAGGCCCGTGCGCGGGTCGGCGATGCGCTCCAGCGCGATGCCGAGGATTGTCGTGTCGATCCAGATCAGCACCGCGGCGAACACCAACACCGACAGCACGCGCCGCTGCCGGGTAAGGTCAATTGACAGGTCCCTGACGGTCATGTCGTCACACTCGCAAGATTGGCAGGTCCCTGTCAATAGGATTCCATGCAAAATAGGGGCATGGCCACCCCGATCGACGCCTGCTCGACGTTCCTCGTCCGCCACGCCTGGCTCACCCTGCGCGGGGTGGTCGCCGAGGCGCTCGTCGAGCACGACCTGTCGGTGGCCCAGTTCGCGTCCCTGCTGCTGCTGGACGAGTCGCCGGGGATGTCGGTGGCCGACGTGGCCCGCAAGGTCTCCACCGCCCGGCAGTCGGCCAACGAGATGCTCACCGGCCTGGAGAAGGCCGGCCTGGTCGAGCGCAAGCCGCACCCGACCGACCGCCGCTCCCAGCAGATCTTCCTGACCGCGGCGGGCCGGGTCCGGCTCGACGAGGCGATCCCGACGGTCCAGGCGGTCGAGGCCCGGCTCTCCAGCGGGTTCAGCGCCGACGAGCTGGCCGTGGTCAGCGCCTGGCTGCGCCGGATGACCGAGGCTCCAGCGGCCCAGAGCGAAGAGTTACCCACGCTCTAGTCTCGACAGGTGTGTGTTCCCCGTCACATCATGGAGTGTGGGCGGGAGGTGCGGCATGGAACTGCTCGGCGGCATTCAGCGCATGCAACACGCCATCCAGACACCGGTCGGCGACCCGGCATTCGGGCTCGCGGTGACCCGCGCGGTGGCGCAGCTCAAGCTGGCGTTCGCCCGCCATGTGGCGGTGACCGAGGGGCCGAGCGGCCTCTACGCGGGGGTGATCGACGACGCGCCGCGGCTGGCCCCCTACCTCAATGACCTCGTCGGCGACCACCGCACCGTGTGGTCCGCCCTCGACGAGCTCGAGGGCCGGCTCTCGGACCGGCACCCGCCGGAGGCCGTGCGCCGGCACGCGGACCGGCTCATCCGGGAGGTGTGGCTGCACCGGCAGCGCGGGGCGGACCTGCTCCACGAGGCGTACGAGACGGATCTCGGCGGCGAGACCTGACGGTTCGCTTACGGCCCGGCCGATGCTTAGGGTCGCAGCGCCCCGGGCTCTACGCTCGAACGCATGGGGCAACGCGTGCTGGTCGTGGACGACGACCCGACCGTCAGCGACGTCGTGCGGCGATACCTTGAACGGGCCGACTTCGGTGTCCGTCTGGCGGGCGACGGGGTGACGGCGCTGGAGGAGTACCGCCGCGACCGCCCCGACCTCGTCGTGCTCGACCTGATGCTGCCCGGCATCGACGGGCTGGAGGTGTGCCGGCGGCTGCGGGCCCAGGACCCGGGCCTGCCTGTCATCATGCTCACCGCGCTCGGCGAGGAGTCCGACCGCGTGCTCGGCCTGGAGCTGGGCGCCGACGACTACATCACCAAGCCCTTCTCACCCCGGGAGCTGGTGCTGCGGGTCCAGTCGGTGCTGCGCCGCATCGCCCCGCCCCCGGCCTCGGCCGCCGACGACCTGACCGACGGCGACCTGCGCGTCGACGCCGCCCGCCGCATCGCCACGCTGCGCGGCCAGGAGCTGGCCCTCACCGTGCGCGAGTTCGACCTGCTGGTCTTCCTCATGCGCAACCCGGGCCGGGTCCTGCGCCGGGCCGAGCTGCTGGAGCAGGTGTGGGGCTGGACCTTCGGCGACCAGTCCACCGTCACCGTCCACATGCGACGCCTACGGGAGAAGGTCGAGGACGACCCGGCCGAGCCGAAGCGGATCCTGACCGTGTGGGGCGTGGGCTACCGGTACGAATATGCGTGACGTCATCCACACGTTCCTGATGGCGCTGGCCGGCTCGCTGGCCGTCGCCCTGGCCGGCCTGGCCGCCCTGCGCGCCCTGCACCGCCGCTCGGTCACCGTCCACATCGTCGTCATCCTGCTGATCACCGTGCTCAGCGTCCTCACCGGCGTCACCGGCGCGTCCATGCGCATGTTCATCTCCGACCACGACCTGCACGTCCTGCTCATCGTCGTCGGCACCGCGGCCACCGTCTCGCTCGCCGTGGGTCTCCTGGCCGGTCGGCGCCTGGCCCGGGCCAGCATGTGGGCGGCCGAGGCCCGCGAGCAGGAGCGCGCGGCCGAGGCCCGGCGGCGCGAGCTGGTGGCGTGGGTGTCACACGACCTGCGCACGCCACTGGCCGGCCTGCGCGCGATGGCCGAGGCCCTCGACGACGGTGTGGTGGCCGACCCGGAGACGGTCGCCGACTACCACCGCCGCATCAGCGCCGAGACCGACCGGATGGCCACCCTCGTCGACGACCTGTTCGAGCTGTCCCGGATCAACGCCGGAGCCCTGCGGCTGTCACTGTCCGACGTACCCCTGGGCGACGTGGTCTCCGACGCCATCGCCTCGGCGGCTCCACTGGCCGCGGCGGACCACATCAACATCGTGGCCGAGCCGTCCACCGGCTGGCCCGTCGTGCGCGGGTCGGTCCCGGAACTGTCCCGGGTCGTGAACAACCTCATCCGCAACGCCATCCGCTACACGCCGCCGGACGGCACGGTGACCGTCACCGGCGGCCAGGACGTCGACGGCTCGGGCTGGCTGGCGGTCACCGACACGTGCGGCGGCATCCCCGAGGCCGACCTGCCCCGCGTCTTCGACGTCGCGTTTCGGGGGGCCCCAGCGCGTACCCCCGAAAAAAGCGCCGGCGGTGGACTGGGTCTGGCCATCGTCCGCGGACTCGTCGAGGCCCACCACGGCTCGGTGGCGGCCGACAATGTCGGTGCCGGATGCCGGTTCGTGGTGAAGCTGCCCGCCGCTGTCGCTTAGGGCGGCGGTGAACCGGTCCGGGCCGGACGTCTGCCGGCCGCCGCGATCAGCGCAGGCCGTCCAGGGCGTGGCGGCACGGGTCGTCCGGCTGCTCCGGCAGTCGCGGGATGACGTCGAGCAGCAGCGCGCGGAGCCTGTCGGTGTTCTCCCGGAAGACCCGGAAGACCTCCTCCTGGGTGACCCCGTGCTCGCCCTCGACTCCCGCGTCCAGGTCGGTGACCAGGGCGATCGAGGTGTAGCAGAGCGCCAGCTCGCGGGCCAGCACCGCCTCCGGGTGCCCGGTCATGTTGACGACCGCTCCCCCGATCGAGGTGTACCAGCGCGACTCCGCCCGCGTCGAGAACCGCGGCCCTTCGACGACCACCATCGTGCCGGTCTGCGTCTCGATCCCGTGCTCGGCCGCCGTCTTGTGGACGACCTCCCGCCCGGTCGCACAGTAGGGGTCGGCGAAGTTCACGTGCACCGCACCGTCGTCGTAGAACGTCTGCGTCCGCGCCGTCGTGCGGTCGATCAGCTGATCCGGCACCACGAACGTCCCCGGCCCCAGCTCCGGCCGCAGCCCACCCACCGCACACGGCGCCAGCACCTGGGACACGCCGATCTCCTTCAGCGCCCACAGGTTCGCCCGATAGGGGATCCGATGGGGCGGGAACCGGTGATCCTTTCCGTGCCGGGGAAGAAACGCGACCCGCCGGTTGTGCACGGTCGCGACGGTTATCGGGTCCGACGGTGGGCCATAAGGCGTGTCGACCATGTGTTCCTGGGCGTCGTCGAGGAGTGCATAGAGCCCCGATCCACCGATCACGGCAACGTCCGCGAGTGAGGTCACGGATCAGACCCTAACCGGGACGCGCGGGTCAGGCTATGGTGCGAGACATGACCCTGGTTGTTTGTTGGTGGGACTGATGTCTATGCACGGGGACGTCGGTGAGCCCCCGACCGGGCGCGGGTCACCGAGACCAGGAAATTCCGGTAGAAATACGGGGAGCGGCCGCGGCACGAGCAGGCAGCGTCGAGGGAGGGCGATGGAGTCGTTGACCGGGCGGCTGCTGGTGGCGACGCCCGCGCTCCGCGACCCGAACTTCGAGCGCACCGTAGTCCTCGTAGTAGCCCACGAAGAGGGCGGCGCCCTGGGCGTGGTCCTCAACCGCGCCACCGAGGTCCAGGTCGCCGACGTCCTCGGCAGTTGGGGCGCCCTGGCGGGTGAACCTCCCGTCGTCTTCGAGGGCGGCCCCGTCCAGCCCGAGGCCGCCATCTGCCTGGCCCGCACCCGCCCCGGCGTGGAAGACCTGGCCGGCTTCAACCGAGTCTCCGGCGCCGTGGGCACAGTGGACCTTTCGGGCGACCCCGACCTGCTGGTAGCCGGAGTCCTGGGCGTCCGCGTCTTCGCCGGCTACGCGGGCTGGTCCCCCGGCCAGCTGGAGCGCGAGATCGAGGGCGGCTCCTGGTTCGTCTTCGACGCCCTACCCTCGGACGCCTTCGCCCCCCGCCCCGACGACCTGTGGCACATGGTCCTGCGCCGCCAGGGCGGCCTGATGGCGGCGGTCGCCCACTACCCGACCGACCCGACCCAGAACTAGGGATACCCGATGTGACCCGGTCCCCGGGTGTGTGTACTATTCCGTGAGTGCCCGCGCGAGAGCGCAGGACACACCAGATGGGGCCGTGGCGCAGCTGGTAGCGCACCACACTGGCAGTGTGGGGGTCAGGGGTTCGAGTCCCCTCGGCTCCACCATCGATTGGCGCTCTCTGCTCAATGGCGGAGGGCGCCATTTTCGCGTCTGCGATGGTGGCATTCCTCGCGCAAGCGCAAGCGCTTGCTCCCCGGCGGGGGCTTCGCCACCCGCGGCCCCTGTCGCGGGGTTCTGTGCTCTTCGTTGGTGTGTTGTTGCTTCGGGCTCGCTTCGCATCGCCGTATGGGCTCGCTTCGCATCGCTTTGTGGTTGTGGTTGGGGTTCGTGTGCTTCCTGGCTGGGTGTGTCGCGTGTGTCGCGTGTGTCGGGGGTTTTGGGCTTGTGAGGTCTAGTGGAGGAGTGGACGGTATGAGTGGCTCCGGCGATTGGGTGGCGCGGATGAAGGACTCGACACTTGTCTCGGCCGATGTCTTGCTTGAAAAGCCGAAGACGTTCGTGCATGAGGTGCTCCGTATGCCCGATGGGCAGGAGATCGACTGGTACTACGTTCACAGCACGCCGAGCGTGATGGTCGTCCCGGTCACGGCCGAGGGCGACGTCATTTTGGTCAAGCAGTATCGGCACAATCTGAAGCGGGACACGCTCGAGCTCCCGGCCGGCGTGACTGAAGAAGGTGAGGATCCTCGCGATGCGGCGCTGCGGGAGTTGGTCGAGGAGACCGGGCATGTGATGGCCGAGGGCGCCGAGATTCAGCCGCTCGGCCCGTACTATGCGCTGCCTTCCGAGACTGACAAGTACGTGCACTTCTACCTGGCCGCGCCGGTCGTCAGTGCCGGGGCGCCGCAGGGTGACACCGAGATCGAGAAGTACTTCGACATGAGCGTTGTCGTCATGCCGTTCGACGAAGCGATCTCCGCGCTCGGCCGCACGATCCACGGGCTCGAAACACTCGGTGGACTGCTACTCGCCCGCCAGGCGCTCGAAGAACGGCGATAGCTCCGCCATTGATTGGCGGTCTCCGCTCAATGGTGGCATCTGCGATGGCGGCATTCCTCACGCACGCGTAAGTATTCTCTTCCGGGCTTGGGCTTCGGCATTCGCGGCCCGCATTGCGGGGTCCTGTGCTCCTCGTCGGGGCTGGCTGTGGGTCAGGGGGCGGGTGGGTATTTCGCGTGGATGTCGGCGTTCAGGTACAGGCGCAGGCAGAAGGTGTTCATCCTCGCGGCGGTTGGGGCGTGGCGGCGGAGGATTGCGGCTATCGGTGCGGGTACGTCCGGGGGGATGTCGCCTGTCGCGCACCTGGCTATGTACTCGTCGCGGGCGGTGAAGCCGACGGTGGGCGGGACGGCGCATACCGTGTTGACCAGCCAGTTCACCAGCCACATCGCGGCGTAGTCGGCGTCGTGGGCCGCGTGTCGGGCGACGAAGTCGCGTTCGGCGGCCGAGAGGTCGAAGCGTGGCGAGGTGGCCAGGCCGAAATCTACGAGGTAGACCCGGTCGGCCTCGGCTCGCAGGTTGCCGAAGTGGCCGTCCATGTGGAGCAGGTCGTGGCGGCGCAGGAAGGTCGTGATCTCGAACAGTTGACGCTCGAACGGTGCGGCTCGGGTGATCGGGTCGTGCAGCCACTCGGGCAGTGGGTCCCGGATGTACTCGCTGAACAGGACGAGGCTGGAGCTCGCCCCGGCCAGTTCCTCGAAGCGAGTGCGGACGGACGTGGCCCCGGCGAACTGGGCGACTGCGGGTGCTGTGTCGCGGTGCTCGGGCGCGATCGGCGGGCGGCCCGGTAGCACTCGCCAGTGGTACAACAAAGGAAATGCCTCGGTTTTGCCGGTCAGCACCCCGGTTGTGACGATCTCGTTGGTGGCCAGCTCGCGCCATGCGCCGAAGCCGGGGCCGGGGTGGCGGTAGATGCCGTACTGGCAGTACGTCGGCAGGTCGAAGAGGTTCGCGGTGCTGAGCGGATGGGCCAGCTCGCGGTCGGTGAGCGGGATGCGCTTCACGAACACCGGTGCGCCGTCGATGTCGAGGACCGAGCAGGCGCCGCCCACGCCCAGGGCGATGACGGGCGCGGCGGCGACGAGCCGGGCCAGGTCGGCGTCACCGCGCGCGGCCAGTGTGGCGGCGGTGCGCTCGTAGCGGGCGCGGCGGGTGACGCCGGGCGTCACGACTGGGCGAGGACGATGAGGCGGTCCACCGGGGGCATGGGGGCGGACTTCGCCGGGTTCAGGACCACGCCGTGCGCCTCGCCCGGGTCCTTCAGGCGATACCCGATGGCCAGCTCCCCGCGCCGCGCGGCCGCCTCCACCACCGTGGCGAAGGTCAGGGTGGAGGTCTGGCGGATGTAGCGGTCGGCGGGGCGGATGTAGATCTCGGCGCCGGCCGGGTCGAACAGGTCGGCGAATACCGACTCGAGGTGGGGGCTCTCGGAGATCTGCGTCATCAGCAGGCTCACCAGCTGGTCGCTGACCACGAAGTCGTCGGCGCGGGTCAGCTGGGCCAGGGTGCGGTCGCGCTCGTCGCGCATCTCGCTGACGATCGAGGTGTCGCGGCCCCGCCGGCGCAGCAGGTCGCGTACGTGCAGCAGCGTCATCAGCACGTGCGAGTCGGCCGGCAGCGGCTCCAGGAGATCGTCGGACAGCACGATCAGGTTGTCGTAGGAGGCGATGTCCAGCTGCTCCAGCGTGGCCCGGTCGCGGATGTCGCCGGTCTTCACGCTGGGGGTGCTCAGCTGGCGCAGGGCGGCGGCGAGCTGGGCGACAGTGGCGAACGCGTCCGGGCGGTCGGTCACGATGTCCGCTGTCGAGCCGGTGGCGACATACGTGTCCAGCTGCTCGATGATGCGCGCGGCGCGCGCGTTCCAACCCAGAATCAACGTCCGCTCCGGTACCGCGGCCACGTCGGACCCCGGAACAATCGCTTCCTCGTCAACCTCCGGGGTCGCCGTCATCAACAGCGCCGTCGAGTCGTCCTCGGCCAGCAGCACCAGGCGGTCCCCCGGGGCGATGACGCGGTCCATCGGCGGGTTGAGCACGCTCGTGCCCCCGGCCTCCACGAGGCCGACCGGGCAGCACGCCCCGTACTCCAGCAGCAGCTCACCGAAGCGCCGGCCCTGCGCCCGCGGCTCGTCCACCACGTAGAACTCGTTGCCGCGGAAGTCGAGCAGATCCTGGTACACCGACGACAGCCCGGGCTGGCGGGCGGTCTGCACGACGAGCCGGGCGCCGATGTCGTCGGCGTCGAGCACCACCGCGTCACCGCCGGCCAGGCGGGCGACCGCGCGGTTGCGCCCGTCGCGCACCGCCGCCACCACGTGATGCGGCCGGTCCTTGAACGCCGGGCCGTTGTTGACCGCCAGCAGGACCTTCAGCACGTACGCGTCGGCGTCCGGCGCGCTGCTCCCGGGCGGCGCGAGGACGATGACGGACCGGGACTCGTTGGGGTTGACGATCTCCAGGTCGCTCACGTCGAGCGGGCTGCCGGTGCGGCAGACCACGCGCGTCTTCCCGGTGCGCCCGACCCGCTGCCGGATGAGGTCCTCCATCTCGACCTTGTCCTTCTCGGCCAGGATCGTGATGGCCGGGCGGCGGCGGCTCGTGTTGGCCGCGACCAGCTCGGTGATGACCGTGAAGATCTGGTCGGACCAGCCCAGGATGACCGTGTGCTCGCGCTCCACGACCACCGACCGGCCCTTGCGCAGCTGCTCCAGCGCCGCGTTCAGCCCGTTGGTGAGCAGGCCGACGAGCGCGCTGACCACGAAGATGCCGGCGATCACCAGGATGAACCACAGGCCGAGCACGGCCAGCGAGCCGTCCTCGGGCACGGCCAGGCTGAAGGTGGCGACGAACGTCTGCCACAGCAGCCGGATCGGGTTGCGCTCCTCGGGCGGCTCGACGGTGGTGAGCGCGAACGTGACGAGGGCGATCAACAGCGCCGTGGCCAGGGCGAGCCAGCCCACGAGCGACGGGGCGCCCCTGGACATCGTGTTGTCGAACCAGTACCGAACGCGCGCGCCGAACCGCACGTTGCGACTCATCGGGCTACCCCCACCACTGCTCACCGGACCGGCCGCACCGGACCGATGGTTGGAGAGGACTGTAGTGGGTACGTGCGTACGGTTCGTCTCAGGTGCGGTCGGGGCCGTCCGATCAGCACGGCGTGAGCATCCTCTCCGTGTTCGACGACCGGTCGGTCCGCGCCAAGATCACTTCGGTGGTGCTCCTCGCCACCGCGTGCGGAATCGCCGTCGGTGCGATCGGCATCTCGGCCGTGCGCGGCGTCAACGCCGACGCCGACGCCGCCCAGCGCAAGAGCCTGCAGGTGTTCGAGGCGGCCGGATCGTTCGGCAAGAACATCGAGGCGTTCAGCGGCAACATCTCCGCCATGCGCCTGTACCCGGCGCTAGCCGACCGGATCACGGCGGGCCTGGCCACCAACCGCAAGGCCGTCGAGGATGCGCTCGGCACGCTGCAGACGGCCCTGGCCGACGACAGCGCCGCGACGGCGGTGGTCACGAAGGCCGCGACGGACTGGAAGGCGTACACGGACTTCCTCGCCGTCGACCGCTCCAAGGCCCCGCCCGCCGAACTGGCCGCCGCGGTCACCACGTACGACCAGCTCTACGGCGCGCTCGGCACCGACCAGAAGGCCCTGAGCGATACGGCGCACAAATTCGTCACGGCCACGGCGCAGACCAACGGCGCGCGCGCCAACCGGGCGACGACGACGATCGCGATAGTGCTGGCTGTGGGGGTACTGCTGAGTCTGCTCCTCGGCCTGCGCGTAGCGAGCCGGATCCGGCAGGCCGTCCGCGGCGTCTCACAGGTGACCGACGGGCTGGCCGACGGCGACCTCACCCGCACCTCCGTCGTGGTCGACCACGACGAGATCGGCCAGATGGCGACCTCGCTGAACCGCGGCATCACCCGCCTGCGCGACGACGTGGTCGGCCTGGCCCGCAACGCCACCGGCCTGCGCGGCGCCGCCGACCAGCTCAACGCGGTGGCCGGTGGCGTCGAGACGGCCGCCCGGGACGCCTCCTCCCGCGCCGGCACCGTGGCCACCACCGCCGACACGGTCTCCAGCAGCCTCCACGTCGTCTCCGCCGGTGCCGAGGAGATGGGCTCGTCAATTCACGAGATCAGCCGCTCGACCTCGGAGGCCGCCCAGGTGGCCGCCCAGGCCGTCCACGTAGCCGCCCAGACGAACGAAACCGTCTCGCGACTCGGCGCCTCCTCCACCGAGATCGCCACCGTCGTCAAGGTCATCACGCAGATCGCGGAGCAGACAAACCTCCTGGCCCTGAACGCCACCATCGAAGCGGCCCGAGCCGGCGAGTCGGGCAAGGGCTTCGCCGTGGTCGCGAGCGAGGTCAAGGACCTGGCCCAGGAGACCGCCAAGGCGACCGAGGACATCGTCCACCGGGTCGAGGCCATCCAGAGCGACACCTCCCGCGCGGTCGAGGCCATCGGCGAGATCTCCGGCATCATCGAGCGCATCAACTCCATCCAGCTCACGATCGCCTCCTCGGTCGAAGAGCAGACCGCCACCACCCAGGAGATGACCCGCACCCTCAACACCGCCGCCCAGGGCGCAGGCGACATAGCCGTCACCATCACCGGCGTCTCGGACGCCACCCGCCGCACCACCGACTCGATCGCCGAAACCACGAAGGCCGCCCAACTCCTGGCCGCCACCTCAACCGAACTGCAAACCCTGGTCTCGCGCTTCCGCTACTGAACCCGGGCCCCGCCCAAGCCCCAAAGGCCGGCGGACGCGGCACGCGCCGGGCCGTGGAGCGCACAGCGCTACCATCGCGGCATGGGGCTGACCGCGGCGGACGTCGAGCGGTTCGAGGCATCCCGGCAACGCCTGGAGGCCATCGGATACCGGCTGCTCGGCTCCGCCGCGGAGGCCGAGGACGCGGTCCAGGAGACGTTCCTGCGCTGGCAGGCGGCTGACGTCGAGCGGATCGAGGTACCGGAGGCCTGGCTCACCAAGGTGCTGACCAACCTGTGCCTCAACCAGCTGGGCTCGGCCCGGGCGCGGCGCGAGCTGTACGTCGGGCAGTGGCTGCCCGAGCCGCTCCTGGCCGGCGATCCGATGCTGGGCCCGGCGGAGACGGCCGAGCAGCGCGAGTCCGTCTCCTACGCCGTGCTCACGCTCATGGAGCGCCTCTCCCCCAGCGAGCGCGCCGTCTACGTCCTGCGGGAGGCGTTCGACTACCCGCACCGCGAGATCGCCGCGATCCTCGACATCAGCGAGGCGGCGAGCCAGCAGGTGCTCCACCGGGCCAAGCAGCACATCGCGCAGGGCCGGCCCCGCGTCGCGGTGGACGCGGCCGAGGCCCGCCGGATCGTCGAGGAGTTCCTGGCCGCGGCGATCAGCGGACGGCCCGAATCGCTTGTCAAGCTGCTGACCGCCGACGCGGTGTCGCTGGGCGACGGCGGCGGGAAGGTCCCGGCCCGGGCCAAGCCGTTCGAGGGTGCCGCGGCCGTCGCGAGGTTCATCTGGGGTCTGTTCCGCCCGGCGCCGGCCAAGCGGGCTCTCGCCGGCGACGTGATCGAGATCTATGTGACGACCGTCAACGGCGAGCCGGGCGCGGTCGCCATCGCCGGCGGCCGGGTGTTCGGGGTGACGCACCTGCAGGTCACGGCCGAGGGCATCGGCCTGATCCTCAACCAGGTGAACCCGGACAAGCTCGAGCGCGCCACCGAGCGCTGGGCGCGCGCGGCCGACCACGGCAAGCCCCTGCTCGTCACCATGTGAGGTGCTTCACAGGCGGTACCTGTCAGGAAAGCGCGGCCCATCCGGCTCAGGGAGCGAAAGCGAGCCACACCGCGCGAGACAGGAGCACGGCCATGCAGCACCGCATCATCGTCCTCGGCGCCGGGTACGCCGGAGCCATCGCGGCCGGCCGGCTGGCCCGGCGCCTGCGGCCGGAGGACGTCGCCATCACCCTGGTCAACGCCGAGCCCGACTTCGTGGAGCGGGTCCGCCTGCACCAGCTCGCGACCGGCCAGACCCTCAAGCCGCGCCCGTTCACCGAGATGTTCAGGGGCACCGGCGTGCGGGTCACTGTCGCCCGGGTCGACTCGATCGACGCCGACCGCCGGCTGGTCACCCTCGACACGGGCGCCGAGCTCGAGTACGACACGCTCGTCTACGCCCTCGGCAGCGGCTGGAACAGCCACGGCGTCCCGGGCACGGCCGAGCACGCCGACGAGCTCGCCAGCCGCCCGGGCGCCCTGCGCCTCCGCGCGCGCCTGGCCGCCCTCCCCGCGGGCCGGCCGGTCCTCGTGGTCGGCGGCGGCCTGACCGGCGTCGAGGCCGCGACCGAGATCGCCGAGTCCCGCGCGGACCTGAAGGTCGCCCTGGCCACCTCCGGCGAGCTCGGCGACTGGCTCGCCCCGAAGGGCCGGGCCCACCTCCGCCGGGTCTTCACCGGGCTCGGCATCACCGTCCACGAGCACGCGACGGTCGACCGCGTCGCGGCCGGCCACGTGGTCACCGCCAACGGCGAGATCGAGTCCGACGTCACGGTGTGGACCGGCGGCTTCGCAGTACACCCCATTGCCGCAGCAACCACGCTCGAGATCACGTCGTCCGGACAGATCGTTGTCGACGAGACCATGCGTTCGGTCTCCCACCCCGACGTGTACGCCGTCGGCGACGCGGCGTGGGCGATGGGCCCGGGCGACAAGGCTCTGCGCATGTCGTGCGCCTCGGGCACCCCGGCCGCCTGGCAGGCCGCCGACGCGATCGCCGCCCGCCTGACCGGCGCCAAGCTCCCGCACGTCCCGATCCGCTACTTCAACCAGTGCATCTCGCTGGGCCGGCGGGAGGGCCTGATCCAGTACGTGACCGCCGACGACCGGGCAAAGCCGGCCGCCCTGACCGGCCGCCTGGCCGCGCTCTACAAGGAGCTGATCTGCAAGGGCGCCGCGTGGACCGTGGCCAACCCGCTGCTGGGCCTGCCGGCCCGCCGCCGCCCGCTCTCGCGGCCGCAGACGACCGAGGTCAAAGCCTGAAAAGGCAAACACATCGACTCGGGTCCGCGACACTTGCGGTCCGCTCCTCCCGCGAGACACCGGTCGACGCCGGAGCGTCTCCCTTCGGCGTCCGCGTGTGGTAGCGGTGCAGAGCAGCAGCATCCAGCGGTACCGGCCGCCGGACACCATCGGTCCACTGTGGACCCGGACGGGGCTCAGCCTTCTCTTCTACAGGCGCATCGGCAGGTCGAAGCGGGCGAAGAGCGCGGGGTCCAGGAATGAGGTGATCTCGGCGATGCGGTCGGCGCGAAGGGTCAGGACGTTGAGGGACCAGGCCGTGTGGGGGCCCTCGGGCTCGGGGCGGCGGTAGCAGGCGATGGCCGGCTGGGCGTTGGCGAATGTGGCCAGATGGCGCCAGCTGCCGCAGGTCGAGAGCGGGAGGCGGACGGCGAAGTCGGTGACGGCGGGCAGGCCGTGATACCAGCTCGGCAGCGGCGGCATCGACCAGGTGACGTCCTCGGTGAGCAGGGCGACGAGGGCGGCCGCGTCGCCGTGCTCCAGCGCTGTCGCGTAGGCGGCGACGATCTCGCGGATCCGCTCGTCGCCGATGCGGCGGAGGGTCGGCTGCTGGGCGGCCGGCGGGACCTTCTCGGCGAGGGTGCGGCGGGCGCGGGCCAGGGCGGAGTTGACCGAGCCGGCGGTCGTGGCCATGATCTCGGCGATCTCGGCCGCGGTGAAGCCCAGGACCTCGAACAGCAGCAGGGCCGCGCGCTGGTTGCCCGGGAGGTGCTGGAGGGCGGCGACGAAGGCGAGCTCGACTGTCTCGCGCCGCTCGTAGACGACGTCCGGGTAGGGCTCCAGCCAGGCGACGTCGTTGCGCGGCTGCTCGGCGATGGCGGCGGCGTCGGAGGCCGGGCCGAGGTCGATCGGCAGGGCGCGGCGGCCGCGGGCGGCGATGAGGTCGAGGCAGGTGCGGGTGGCGACCGTGAAGAGCCAGGCCCGCAGGGAGCCGCGGGACTGGTATCCGCCGAGCCCCAGCCAGGCCCGGACGAGCGCGTCCTGCAGCGCGTCGTCGGCGTCGTGGACCGAGCCCAGCATGCGGTAGCAGTGGGCGTGCAGCTGCCCCCGCAGCGGCGCGACCAGGCGGGCGAAGGCGTCGTCGTCACCCTTGCGGGCCCGATCGAGGTCGTCGGCGAAGTCGGGCTCCAGCAGGCGACGATTCGACGGCATCGGCACGGTCTCCTTTGGTGAGAGAAGGAGGTCTCCACATGCAGTACGACACCCTGCGCGTCTCGGATGCCACGATCTACTACGAGCTGCGCGGCCACGGACCGCTCCTGGTGCTCGTCGGCGCCCCGATGGGCACGCGCTTCTTCGCACCGGCCGCCGACCTGCTCGCCGCCGACCATACCGTGCTGACCACCGATCCGCGGGGCATCGGCGCGAGCGTGCTCGATACCGCGGAGTCCGACTCGACGCCCGAGGCCCGGGCCGACGACCTGGCCCGGCTCATCGCCCACGTCGATGCCGGGCCGGCCGCGGTGTTCGGCTCCAGCGGCGGCGCCGTCACCGCCCTCGCCCTGGCCCAGCGCCACCCGGGCGTCGCGCACACCGTGATCGCCCACGAGCCGCCGGTCACCGCGATCCTGCCGGACCGGGAGGAGCGCAACGCGGCCGTCGAGGACATCATCGCCACGTACGAGTCCGGCGACCCGGCGGGCGCCTGGAAGAAGTTCATGATCAACGCGAACATTCACGAAGGACCGCCGCCCGGGCCCGAGCCGGACGCGCAGCAGCTCGCCGACGAACGCTTCTGGTTCCGCCACGAAATGCGGGGCACCACGCATTTTGCGCCGGATATTTCGATTTTGCGCGATGGTGCAACCACGGTGCGGGTGGCGCTCGGCGTGGATTCGGCCGGGCAGTTGCTCGACCGCACCTCACACACACTGGCTGAGCTGCTCGGACAGGAAACGGTGCCATTTCCGGGCGGACATATCGCATTCGTGATGGACCCGCCCGGATTCGTGGCGAGGCTGCGGGAGGTACTCCTGATGCAGTGAACATCGTCACGGCGCAGAACGCGGCCGGCTGGCACGATCTCGCAACGTGCGCCGTAGCCGGGTCTTCATTGTCGCCGCAATTATTCTCGGAATTTTCATCGGATTGACCGCGCGTTACTTCATATGGCCGGTGCTGCCGGTCGTACCCGCACACGTCGACGCCATCGTCGAGCTGGCCGGCCCCGGCCTGGAAGACCGGGACCGGCTGGCCGTCGAGCTGGCGCGCGAGCACCGGGCCGACTATCTCGTGCAGTCCACGCTGCCCGAGGACGCCGCTTCGGGCCGGTGCCTGCCACCCCAGCCGGGCATCACGATCCTGTGTTTCCACCCGGACCCGGACACGACGCAGGGCGAGGCCGAGGCGATCGAGGGGCTGGCGCGGCGGTACAACTGGGGATCGGTCGTGCTCGTCACCACCGCGGACCACGCCAAACGCGCCACCCTGCGGGTGACGAGATGCTTTCCGGGCCGGGTGTACGTCATCACCTCACACCTGCCCCCGGCGTACTGGCTTCGCCAGATCCCCTACCAGTGGGCCGCCTCCGCCAAGGCACTCCTCGTGCAGCGGCAGTGTTGACCTGGAGTGCGCTCCAGGTGCAATGGTGACGGTCATGGACAAGCGAACGCTGGGTCGCAGCGGCATCGAGGTCAGCGCGCTGGGGATGGGCTGCTGGGCGATCGGCGGCCCGTTCTGGGCCGGTGCGCAGCCCCTCGGCTGGGGCAAGGTGGACGACGAGGAGTCGATCCGGGCGGTGCGCCGCGCGGTCGAGCTGGGCGTCACGTTCTTCGACACGGCCAACGTGTACGGCGCCGGGCACAGCGAGAAGGTGCTGGCCCGCGCGCTGGCGGGGCGGCGCGACGAGGTCGTGATCGCTACGAAGTTCGGCGGCACGTTCGACGAGGAGACCCGCCAGACCGGGCCCGACGACGGGACGCCGGCCAACGTCAGGCGCTCGGTCCGCGAGTCGCTGCGCCGCCTCGGCACCGACCGCATCGACCTGTATCAACTGCACATCAACGGCCTGCCGATTCCCGAGGCGCTGGACCTGATCCCGACCCTGGAGTCGCTCATCGACGAGGGGCTGATCCGGGCCTACGGGTGGAGCACCGACTTCCCCGAGCGCGCCGACGCCTTCGCCGCGGCCGGGCCGCGCTGCGCCACCATCCAGGCCGACCTGTCGGTGCTGCGCGGCTCCTTCGCGGTGCTCCCGGTCGCCGAGAAGCACGACCTGGGCGTCATCATCCGCGGCCCGCTCGCGATGGGCCTGCTCGGCGGCCGTTACACCGCGACGTCCGAACTCCCTCGCGATGACGTCCGGGGCCTGAGCCCCGAGTGGATGACGTACTTCACCGACGGCCGCCCGGCACCCGAGTTCCTCACCCGCATCGGCGCGATCCGCGACATTCTGACCTCGGGTGGCCGCACGCTCGCCCAGGGCGCACTGGCGTGGCTGTGGGCGTACGACGGCCGGACCGTTCCGATTCCCGGCTGCCGCACCGTCGCGCAGGTCGAGGAGAACGCGGGCGCGCTGGCCCACGGCCCGCTGACCTCCGCGGAGCTGGCCGACGTCGAGCGGCTGATGGGCCGGCGATGACGTAGGCCCTTTCGTTCGGCCCGCGGCTCTGCGATGATCCCGATTCGGCCGACGATCGATGGAGGACGACATCCACGCGAACTGGGTCCTGGTGTCCGGCGTCGTGTTGTTCGTGGCGGGAGTGGTCGGCTGGTTCGTCGGCCGGGCGATGCAGGGCCGCGGTGCGCAGCGGACCCCGCGGTATCCGCAGCCCGGTGAGGTCTGGTGGGCGGCGGTGCCGTTCCGCGAGACCGCGGGCGAGAAGGTGCGGCCGTGCCTGGTGCTGCGCGGCGACGGGCAGACCTTCGAGGTCCTGAAGATCACCAGCCAGGACAAGAGCCAGCGGCACGACCACATCCCGATCCCGACGCACAGCTGGGATCGGCGGGCCACCGCCGACAGCTACCTTGACCTGTCCGCCCCGTTCCGGCTCGACCGCCGGGACTTCCACAACTACGCGGGGCCGGTCGACCCCAACACCTGGCACCGCGTGATCCAGGTGCACCCGGTCGGCCTGGCCCCGGCCGCGGCCCCGGTCCCCGGCCCGGGCGCACGCCTGGCCGGCCGGGCCCTGGCCGCGGTGAGCGCGCTGGCCGCCATCGCCGGGCTGCTCGCGATCTGCGCCGGTGCGACAGTCGTCCCGTGGTTCGACGGCCGCGGCGGACCGGACGCCGAGGCGACGGCCGGCGACGACCGCCCGCTGTTCCGGATTCCGATCGCCGCGAGCGACGTCGGCTCATCGGGCCAGCAGCTCGACAGCACCCTCGCCGGGAAGCACTTCCCCGTGTCCACCGGCTTCTGGGTGGGCTGCGAGGGGCGGGCGGCGACGGCCACCTATCAGCTCGACGGCAAGTGGCGGCGCCTCACCGCGACGGCCGGCCTTGACGTCACCGCCCCCACCGACGTCGTCGCGAAGCTCGTCATCGAGGTCGACGGCAAGGCCGCCCTGACCGAGAACGTGAGCCGCAGCAAGTCCGTCGCCGTCGACCTGGACCTGACGTCGATCCGCATGCTCACCGTCTCGGCCCAGCGCACCCAAGGCTCGTGCGGCAACGCGACCCGCCCGTACGGCGCCCTGGGTGACGCCGTCGTCCACCACTGACCGAACGGCTGTCCGAGCCCTCAAGCCAGCGTGACGCAGAGGTTCTCCATCGTGCCGAGCTGGACCGGCACCTCGCGGACGTGGTCGGGGTGGTCGATCACCACGAAGTCCCCGTGCGTGATGTAGTCGCCACCGGGGAAGCCGGTGTTCGACGCCTTGACCGGCAATGCGTTGTGGCCGTGCAGCTGCTGGATCCTCGTGCCGTCCTCAAGCGAGATCAGCCGGATGGAGCCGGTGGCGTCGCGCACGACCGACTTGTGATTGCTCGTGTTGGTGTAGCGGATCACCAGCACGCCCTCGAAGTCCTGGACCTTCGGGGTGCCGTCGGGATGGGTGGCGAGCGTCCGCATCCGCTCGCGGTCCCGGACGATGTCGCCCTTGACCTCGAACGCGCACACCGCCCCGGCCGCCAGCACGAACGGCGGCGTGCTCGACGGCTCCCATCCGCCGCCGCCCGGCCCGCTCGCCGCCGCCGGTGTTGCGGTGACGGCTACGATCGCCGCCGCTATCGCCAATGTCTTCACCACGCGCATGTCAGCCTCCTCAGGTCCGCCTGCCGTGCTCGGACCATGGTCGGCCGCCGTTCAGGACCGGCTCCACGATTCGGCTCTCACCGAATGCTCGCCCCGGTGGCACCCAGCAGATCGGTGCCGAGGGCGGTTCGCTGGTACAGGACCTGCCGCCCCGAGCGTCGCGAGGTGACGAGCCCGGACCGGCGCAGCACGGCCAGGTGCTCGCTCACCGCCGCCGCGCTGAGCCCCAGCTCCCGGGCCACCTGCGTGGTCGACAGCGGCAGGTCGAGCCAGGCCAGCAGCGCCGCGCGGCTGCGCCCGAGCAGGTCGGCCACCGGCGCACCCGACGCCCGCCCCGACCCGTCCCACACGCGCCCGACCCCGCGCGGGCTGTAGGCGATCGTCGGACACTGCGCGGCGGCGTCCACGAGCAGCGACGGCCAGGCGAAGACGCACGGGACAAGCAGCACGCCGGCACCGTCGAGCCGGCTCTGCGACTGCCACGTGGGCCACAGGATTCGCAGGGCGTCCTCGGCGTACTCGAGCTCCGGATGCAGGTTTCCGAGCACCCGCACGACCCCGCCCGCGGTCAGCTGGTCGGCCCGATACCCGATCTCGGCGTTGACCAGCCCGACGAGCCGGGGCCAGATGGGCTCGATCGCGGCGGCCCAGTATCGCCGCAGCTCGACGGCGAGCCGCCCGAGGTGGCGCTCGGGGTCCTCACGCAGGTCCCGCAGCGCCGGGTGCGGGCCCAGGCTCGCCAGCTGCGCCCGCACGGCCTCCCCCGGCGTGGCGCGCACCCGGGCCAGCTCGCTCTCGAACGTGACGCCGGCCGGGTCGGGCGGTGGCGTCAGGAAGTCGGGGACGTACCGCGAATCCCGCAGCAGCGCCGGCAGCAGCTCCAGCTCGAGCGCGCCGACCGCACCCCGCACCGACCGCACCCACGGCTGGTGCATCCGCGCCCGGTCGGCCCGCCCCCCGACCCGCAGACTGTTGACGAGCTCCTGCATGGGCGACCGCGCGAACCGGACCCGAGCCAGATCGCCGGGCGCGAAGAACAGCTCGATCACGCCGCCACGATACGTTTCGATCCGTCGAAGCCGGGCCGCTGAGTCCGGAACCGGCCTCGTGCCGCTGTGACATCCTGTACCCCGATCGGGTGACATTCGGGGGAGCAGCGTCATGACGCAGTGGCACGAGGGCGGCCGGCCCGCCTATGAGTCCTATGAGGTCACACCGATCGCCCCGGACCCCGGCCCGCCCCAGCCCTACCCCGCTCAGCCGTACTCCGCCCTGCCGTACGCGGCCCAGCCGACCTCCGCGCAGCCGTACGGGTACCCGCCCCCTTCGTACCAGCCGCCGGCCCCGCCGCTCGTGCCGCCGCTGCCGCCGTCGCCGGCGCCCCGGCGCGGGGCACCGGTGCTGGCCCTGGTCGGCAGCCTGGTGGTCCTGGCCGTGGTCGCGGTGGGCATCGTGGTGGTGATCGGCGTCCGCCGCGGCTCCTCCCCGGCCCCCACCGCCGGCGCCCCTTCCCCGGCCGTGAGCACCGAGGCCGCGCAGACCGGCCCCGTGGACACGTGCATCATCGGCAACTGGAAGCTGACGAAGTACACCTCCACCTTCGACCTCACCGACGTCGTGGCCGACGGCAAGCCCCTGGGCCAGGTCAAGGTCACCGGCTCCGGCGTGAAGGTCGAGCTCTCAGCCGCCGGCGACTCCGACTCCGACTACACGGGCGTCTCCTACACGGGCAACGCCCCCGACGGCCGCGCCGTGACCCTGACCTTCAGCGGCCAGGTCCACAACAGCCTGAAGACCGCCGACCACCAGATCCTGTTCACGTTCAAGAGCAGCACGCTGGAGATGACCGTCCTGGTCAACAACAAGCAGGTCACGAAGGGCAACCCGGTGGGCAAGAACAACCCCCAGCCCTACACCTGCGCCCCCAACACCTGGACGACGACCTCCCTGACCGACCCGGACGCCGCCGCGACCTACACCCGCATCTGAAGCCGGCACCGCCCGAACCGGCCGCGCGCCGGGTAACGGGCACGCTTGGGTCACGGCCAGGTGTGCGCCGTCCTGGCGAACGTCTCGGGATCGCTGTGCACCGGCACCACACAGAGCACATGACCACCCGGCGAGCGCATCGTGAAGGCGTCCTTCCACCGGCCGACCGACTCCGCCCCGAGCGCCGTCAACCGCTTCACCTCCGCCGCCAGGTCATCGGTCTCAATATCGACGTGGTACCGCGGCGCATCATCACCGACCGCCTGGACAATCGTGAAGAAGTCCGGCACAGCCCCGACCAGCGCAGTGAACTGCTCCTCACCGGGCGGCGAGTAGGTGGGCGTACCCAGCGCCCCGGCCCAGAAGCTCACCTCCGACCCCACCCGCGCCGCCGGCGTGTCGAAAATAACCCCCACCAATCGACTGCGATGCATCGCGCCAGGCTACGCGACCGAGGCCCCGCCCGCGGTCCCAGCGGCAGCGGTCAGCGCCGGCGACGGCCGGGGTGAGCTACTCAGCCGGCCGGAGCTCAGGTCGGGTGTTGTGCGCGGTACTGGCCGGGCGCCACGTCGTAGGCGCGCTTGAACGCCTTGCCGAACGCGTACTCCGAGCCGTAGCCGCAGCGGGTGGCAACCGTGCGGAGCGGGGCGCCGGACTCGCGGAGGAGGCGGGCGGCTGTCGTCATGCGCCACCAGGTCAGGTACGCGAGTGGGGGCTGGCCGAGGATCGTGGCGAAGCGTTTGGCGAACGCCGCGCGAGACAGGCCCGCGACCGCCGCGAGATCCTCGACCGTCCACGGTTTCTCGGGGTGGCGGTGCATCTGGCGCAGTGCGGTGGTGATGGCGGGGTCGCGCAGCGCGGTGGCCCAGCCGGCCGCCGAATCGGGCCGCTCCGCCAACCATGCCCGCAGGACGTACAGCAGCAGCATGTCGATGAGCGACGGGAGCACCGCCTCGGTGCCGGGGCGCGGGCTGAGCAGTTCACTGCCCAGCATCTCCACCGCGCTGCGCAGTGACGGGTGCTGCCCGACGCGCGCCGGCACGTGGATGATCGCCGGTAGGTCGGCCAGCAGCGGGTGCGGGCGGGCCGGGTCGAACATGTAGTAGGCGCACAGCAGTTCGGTGACTGCCCCAGCACCTTCGATGTGCATCTCATCCAGCGGCGTGGCGTCGCCGGGTCGCGGCTCGAAGTCGACGATCGGACTACCCAACTGGTCGACGAGAGCGTAGCCGTCTCCGTGCGGGGTGAACAGGACGTCACCGACGCCGAGCGGGAGCGGCTCACCAGTGCCGGACACGAGCCAGCAGCCGCCGGCCAGGACGACGTGGCAGCCCGCGGCCTTACCCCGATGGAAGCGCACACCCCACGGTGCACGGCTGCTGCTGCGGGCGGCCGTCGGGCGCCCGGTGCGCATGGCCACCAGCACATCGCTCAGCACGTCCACACCGAAGACTCTAAGACATCTTCCGAAGCTTCCTGGCCATCGAAAGTCTTCGGATCGATTCATAGCGTCGAAGGCATGACATTCCACGTAGTTGTCGGCGCCGGCCCGACCGGCACCGCCACCGCGCTCCTGCTCGCCGAGTCCGGAGACGACGTCCGGGTGGTCACGCGACGCGGCACCGGGCCGGAGCACGCCCGGATCGAGCTCACTGCCGCGGACGCCACGTCCGGGCTGGCCGACCTCGCCGAGGGCGCCGCCACACTGATCAACTGCGCGATGCCCCCGTACAACCGATGGCCGGAAGAAACGCCCGCGCTGTCGGACGGACTGCTGCACGCGGCCGAGCGGACCGGCGCGGGGTACGTGAACCTGTCCAACGCCTACGGCTACGGCCCGGCCGGCAGCCCGCTGGCCGACGACCTGCCGCTGCGCCCGACGACCATCAAGGGCCGCGTCCGGGCGCAGATGTACCGCGACGGCCTCGCCGCACACGAGGCGGGCCGGCTGCGGTTCGCGGAGGTCCGCCCGGCCGACTATCTCGGCGTCGGCGCAATGGCCATGTTCAACTGGTTCATCGGCCCGCAGGTGCAGGCCGGGCAGGAGGTCGTGTTCCCGGCCGACCTGGATGTGGCGCACAGCTGGACCTACATCGGCGATGTGGCCAAGACACTCGCCGCGGTCGCGCGATCCGAGCGGTCGTGGGGCACGGCCTGGCACACGCCGCAGACTTCGGACATGTCGATCCGCGAGATCGCGGCCCGCTTTGCGACAATCGCCGGCCGGCCGCAGCCATCGGTCCGCGAGATGACGGCGCTGGAGCTCCACACGGCGACAGCGGACCCGCTGATGGCCGAGTCAGCGGAAATGCAGTACCTGTACCAGCGCGAGTGCGTCCTGGACTGGTCACGGACGGCGGCCGAGCTCGGCCTGGAGCCGACACCGCTGGACGACGTGCTGCGCGAGCTGGCCGCCGCGGCCTAGCCGTGCCCTGCACTGCGTGGTCTCCACCCGCAGGAAGCCGCCCCGCGCCGCCGGCCGACATCGCTTGACACGCCTTCCGGTGACACCCAGGTCCGCCCGCGGACGAGCGGACAGGTGACCAAACAGCGGCGGCCCACCGAACCGGTGAGCCGCCGCTGATCATCTCCAGTGGAGCTGACGATGGCCTACTTGAACCCGGCGGGGCCGATCTGACGCACGCCATAGCCGTACCCAGAAGGCCGGACTAGGCTCTTAGCTAAGGGGGTGGCCATGTCGAGCGAGGGGATCGTTCCACAGTTCAACATCCACGATGCGAAGACCAACCTGTCCCGGATCATCGACCGCGTGGAGCACGGTGAGGAAATCATCATCAGCCGCGCCGGCACACCGGTCGCCAAGGTGATCCCGCTGCACCCGCGCGTCAAACGCACGGGCCGCGGGTCGCTGGCCGGGCAACTCGTCGCCGCCGACAACTGGGACTCTGCCGAGGTCAACGACAGCATCGCCGACGACTTCGGGCTGGCGCCGTGAGCCTGCTGCTCGACACACACGTCGTGCTGTGGTGGCTGACCGACGACGACACCCTGGCCGCCGACATCAAAGACCGCCTCGACCAAGACCTCGACGTCCACATCAGCGCCGCGACAATCTGGGAAGTTGCCATCAAGCAATCCATCGGGAAACTTGGGCCGGCCGACCTCCCGGAACGCATCCGCGACAGTGGCTTCCGCGAACTGCCCATCAGTTCCTCTCACGCCATCGCGGCCGGACGCCTGCCACCAATCCACCGCGACCCGTTCGACCGGATGCTCATCGCTCAGGCCCAGCTCGAAGGTCTCACCCTGGTCACCCGAGACACCCACATCCAGAAGTACGACGTAGCCCTGCTCCCAGCGTGAATCCCGCCGCGCCGGCACCATCACTCGCCCCGAGACGGCAGCCAGCTGGTAGGCGGCCGGCCTCGAGCGCTTAGCCTTAAAAGCGCAATGCCGGCCCGCCACCGGCCAGCAGCTGGCCTGACCCGTCGACGCGGTCGGTCGGCTTCGGCGGCCGCGGGCAGCGATCCACCTCCGAGGCCGGTTGACCGGCCCACTGCTTCGGCCGGCGACGTCACCGCCGCCGAGCGCGCCGCTCGGCTGGCCTCCGCCCTCCTCGATGGCACGCTCATCCCGGTCGACCGGGTAGCCAGCTAGAAGCCCGGAACCGCAAACGCGAAGACGCCCCCCGCGTCGAGCGGGGGGCGTCAGTGGTGGAGGTGCCGGGAATCGAACCCGGGTCCTTCGTCGCTTTGTTAGGGCTTCTCCGAGCGCAGCTCGCTGTGTCTCTCTCGGCCCTACCAATCACGCGAGCGAGTTGGTATGACGGGCCCAGCCACAATTAATCTCACCGCGCGAGCCCCGTGACCGGGCTCGGTTGGCCAGCCTTCTAGCTGATGCCGGTTACTGGGCCGAAGGCACTCCCAGACCGACAGAGCTCAGGATCGCTTAGGCAGCGAGCGTGAGCTCAGAGCGCTTAACATTGGCGCTTATAACTTTCCGACGGCTGATTAGCGAGACAACGTCGGCTTCCTCGGCTCGCTTCCCCTATCGCCACAAACAAAGTCGAAACCAGTCACCCCCTGGGAGGCCGCGCGTGACGCGGTCGTGTGGTGCCACCGTGGCCCCACCGATCAAGCTTAACCCCTCCCCGCCCCAACTTCATCCCGGTATCGAGCTGCACGGCTGCTGGTCGATCGTGCAGGTGAAAGGCTCGTTGCGCACGCCCAGGCCCTCGACGTCGAAGCGGACGGTGGCGGTGGTGCCGGGCTTGAGCGTGCGGGTGGTGTCCAGGGGGGTGAAGGCCAGGTGGCCCTCGGTCCGGGTCATGACGGCGCCGCTGACGTTGCGGACTGTCAGGTCCAGAAGGGGGAGTTGGATCTCCAGGGTCCAGCCGTCGGCGGTCAAATCGCTGGGGTTGGTGATGGTGATCGTGACGCGGTACGAAGTCAGGGACAGGTTCTCGGTCTTGTAGCCGGCGGCCAGGCGGGCCGGGCCCGACGGCAGCAGGGTGGGCGAGGACACCGGCGACACCGGTGGGCCCGGGGAGCGGGAGGCGGCGGGCACGATCGGCTGGGGCGTGCTGCGGGTCGGGGCCACCGCGGCGCCGGGGATCGTGGCCTGGGCCGGGCCCGGGCTCTCGCCGCCGGTGCGGGGCGGGCCGGGTGGGTGCAGGGCCGTCGCCTTGCCGATCAGGATGGCGGCCAGGGCGAGCAGGAGGAGGACCGCGGCGCCCGTGGCCACGGCCTGGCTGCGGCGGTCGGCCGACCAGTCGCGGCCGGCCACCCGGTGCCACGTGGACCTCAGCCAGGCGCGGGCCCGGGCCGGGAGCGAGGCCGCGGGCACGGCCGGCTCGACGGTGGTCGGGACCGCGGCCACCCCTGTCGCCCGGGCCGTCAGCACGGCCGCGGCAAAGCCGGGCACGGCCGTGGTCGGGCGTGGACCGGCCGTCGAGCGCATCCGGGAGCTCAGGCCGGGCGCCGAGCGGCTGGGGCCGTTGTGCTGGCGCGGCAGGCGGTTGAAGAGGCCGTCGTTGCGGCGCGGCGGCGCGGGTGGCGCCGGGTCCTCGACCTCGACCTCGATCTTGCCGAGCGTGGCGGTGAGCGGGCCCTTGAACAGCGCGGTGTACGTCGCGAGCAGCACCCGCCGCCGCATCGTCCCCTGCGGCCCCAGGAAGCCGCTCTGCGTCATCGTGAACCGCGTCCCGGACCCGCGCGGGGCGAGCGTCACCGTCACGACCGTGTGCAGGTTGCTGGCCTCCCAGCGCATCACCAGGCGGCTGGGGGCCTCGACGGAGACGATCCGGCCCTCGATCGGGTCTTCCAGGCCGGTCAGCTCGCTCGACTGGAACGTGAACGTCCCGTCCTCGCGGATCATGAAGCGGTTGGTCGGAAGCCAGTCGGTGACGAGGTGGGCCTCGGTGAGCGCGCGCCACACCACGCTGGGCGGGTGCACGAGGTCGACATCGACCCGAATCTCGGTCACGCAGGGACTATATGACTTCGACGCATTGCTTGCATGACACCGGCGCGCTACTCACGCGCCGGGGTCGCTCTACTCGGCGATGCCCTTGCCGCGGCGGCCGGCAACGCGAGCGATCTCGCGGTCGGCGTCGCGTTTGGCCAGCGTCTGGCGCTTGTCGTAGGACTTCTTGCCGCGTGCGAGGGCCAGCTCGACCTTCGCCCATCCGTCGGCGAAGTACACCGAGAGCGGCACGAGGGTCAGACCGCTCTCCCGCACCTTCGCCCCGATTCGATTGATTTCCTGCCGCTTCAGCAGCAGTTTCCGGACCCGGCGGGGTGGGTGGTTCGTCCAGGTGCCCATCGTGTATTCGGGCACGTGCATCGCGTGCAGGTAGACCTCGCCGTCCGAGATCTGGCCGAACGCGTCGACGAGCGAACAGCGCCCGGCCCGCAGCGACTTGACCTCGGTGCCGGTCAGCGCGATGCCGGACTCGAACGTCTCGAGGATCTCGTAGTCGTGCCGCGCCTTCCGGTTGGACGCGACCAGCTTGCGCCCCTTTTCGCGCGGCATCGAACCCTCCTGAAGTCTCGATCAAAGAGAAGCGTAGCGCGCCCGGCAAGAGCAATACGCGACCCTCAGCAGAGACATCCCGGCAGCCAGGTCAGCGGCTGGATCGGCCGACCGTCCAGGCGCACCTCGAAGTGCAGGTGGTAGCCGGTCGAGGCTCCGGTGGTGCCGACCCGCCCGATCAGCTCACCGCGCGAGACCCGCTCGCCGACGTGCACGAGGATGGCCGACTGGTGCGCATAGCAGGTCGCCAGGCCCTTGCCCTGGTAGAGCCCGTGCGAGATGCAGGTGTAGTTCCCGTTGCCGCCCGACGGCCCGGCCCTCACGACCACCCCGTCCGCCGCCGCGATGATCGGCTGCCCGCCGCCCGCCGCGATGTCGACGCCGGCATGGAGCTGGTAGACCTTGTACACCGGGTCGAACCGCATGCCGAAGTTGCTCGATTTCCAGCCGTGCACCGGCATCAGGAAGAACGCGCCCGACCTGGGTCCGATGACGGTGTCCGGGACGGCATTCTTGGCGGTGGTACCCCCCGAAGCCCGCTTCTTCGCCGCCGCTCTGGCCTCGGCCTGCGCCTCCGCCCGCAGCTGCGCGGCGACCTGGTCGCTCTCCACCTTCAGCGCGTCGTAGCGGGCCAGCACCGCACTGCGCTCGGCGTTCGCGGCCGCCTCGGCCTGGGCGCTGCGGTCGAGCAGGGCCTGCACGTCGGCCGTGGCCTGCTCCGCACCGGCCTGGGCGGTCTGCGACTCGCTCAGCGAGCGCTGGGCCGCGTCCGCCGCCTCCCGGGCCCGCTGGAGGGCCAGCGCGGCCACGTCGCTGCGCTGCTTGGCCCCCATCCGCGCGACCGTGAGCTCGTCGACGGCGGCCCGGTTCTCCTGGGCGACGTGGTTGAGGTACTCGATGCGCAGCGCGAGATCGGTCGGGCCGTTCGCGTCGAGCACCGAGTTGACCATGGCGAACCCGCCGCCCTTGTACGCGGCCGCCACGAACACCGACACGTCCTGGCGGGCCTGGTCGACCTGCTGCTTCGCCGCGGCGTACCCGGAGTCGGCGACCGCGGCGGCGGCGTCGGCCTCGGCCTGGTCGCGCTGGGCCTGGCGGACCGCCGCGTCGGCCGCGATCACCCGGCCCTTGGCCTCGGCCAGGCTCTGCTGGGCGCCCGGCAGCGCCGCCTGGGCGCGATCGTGGTCGGCCGCGGCCTGCTGGGCCTTGTCGGTGGCCGCCTCCAGCGTGGCCTGGGTCTCCTGCAGCTGCCGGTCGAGCCGGGCCTTGTCGTCGCCGGTGTCCGCGCGCCCGGGCGTGCCCGGTCCGAGGAGCAGGAGCAGAACGCCGACCGCGGCCATGATCCGAATTCGGTTCAAGGAAGCAACCCTCCAGTACCACTTGAGGGTTACGGTACGCAGATAAAACCCAAAAGTCCGGAATTTCCGTTAAGTGGGCCTGTCGTGGCAGTGCCGCCGGAAACGCCGAAAGGGCGGACCCCGAACGGGGCCCGCCCTCTCTGCAGCAGCGTCAGACGCGCACGTAGAACCGCAGCGTCACCCAGGCGGTGACGGCACTGACCAGGCCACCGGCGCCGCACAGCACCGGCAGCATGACCCAGATGTTGCTCCAGTCGACCGGGAGCAGCACATTGGCCAGCGCTTTCAGCGAGCCATCGATGAAGAATATCTTCGCGGCGACCAGCCCGCCGAAGGCGAGGATCGCGCCGATCAGGCCGGCGAAGACCGCCTCCAGGACGAACGGCATCTGGATGAACCAGTTCGAGGCGCCCACCAGCTTCATGACCGCGACCTCGCGCCGCTTGCTGTACGCGGCTACCTGAATGGTGTTCGCCACGAGGAGCAAGGCGGCCACCCCCTGCACGATGGCGACCGTGAGCGCCAGCGTCTGGAGCGCCCCCAGGAGGTCGAACACCCGTTTCAGCAGCTGTTTCTGGTCGATGACGTCACTGACGCCGTCCTGGCTGCGGATCTGGTCGCCGAAGTCCTGGACCTTGCTGGGGTCCTTGAGCTTGATCCGGTACGACTCCGGCAGCGACTCCTGCTTGGTCGCGGCGACGAGGTCGGGAGCATCCTTGAACTGCTCCTGGAATCGCTTCCAGGCGGCGTCCTTGGTCTCGTGCTCATAGGACTTGACCAGGCCGTTGCCCTTCAGCGCGCTCTCGATGGCGTTGCGCTGGTCGTCAGTGACGTCGGCCTTGAGGAAGACTGACACCTCCACCCGCTGGTAGAAGAAGTCTTCCATCTTGCCGACCTGGAAGAACAGCAGCAGGCTCGCGCCGAGCATGCCCAGCGACACCGTCATGGTGATGATCATGGCGACGGTCATCGTGACGTTGCGCCAGAGCCCGGTCAGGACTTCGGACAGGACGTATCTCACGCGCATCGGGTGGGGTTTCCTTCCCAGCGGACCCAGCAGGAGGACGGGGGGCGGTGCGGACTAGGGCTGAGGTTGCTCAGCCGTAGACACCGCGAGGCTGGTCCCGCACGATCCGGCCACTTTCGATCTCGACGACCCGGCGGCGCATCTGGTTCACGATGTTGGAGTCGTGGGTGACCATGACGACCGTGGTGCCGGTGCGGTTGATCCGGTCGAGCAGCCGCATGATCTCGATCGACGTGTCGGGGTCCAGGTTTCCGGTCGGCTCGTCGGCGAGCAGGATGAGCGGCCGGTTGACGAACGCGCGGGCGACGGCGACCCGCTGCTGCTCACCACCGGACAGTTCGTGGGGATAGCGGTGCTCCTTGCCGCCGAGGCCGACGAGCTCGAGCACCTCCGGGACGACGCGGCGGGCGACGCCCTTCGACTTGCCGATCACCTCGAGGGCAAAGGCGACGTTCTCGTAGGCGGTGCGGTTCGGCAGGAGCCGGAAGTCCTGGAACACGCAGCCGATCTGGCGCCGGAAGGCCGGGATCCGCCAGGAACGCATCGACGTCACATCGCGCTCGTTCACGACGACCTTGCCCCGGTTGGGGGTGACCTCGTGCAGCAGGAGCTTGATGATCGTGGATTTGCCTGAGCCGGAGGGACCGATGAAGAAGACGAACTCGCCCTTCTCGATGTTGACGTTCACATCGTCGAGAGAGGGGCGGGACGCCTTCGGATACGTCTTCGTCACGTGGTCAAGCCGAATCACGGGAGGTGAGTCTACGCGGTGTGACAAGCGGGCCAAGTACACGCGGTGCGTCGTGCACGATTTGCCAGGAATGCGGACCCGAACCGGGGACGCGAATCGCAGGGCAGCGCTTGTTCCCACGCTCGAATGTGACGTAGGTCTCAGTTTAGCGAGAAGTCCGCCGATCACCGAACGTGATTGACGGACTCCGAAGCGATGATCATGTGGCTAACCGAGACTTAAGGAGCCCCTCAGCGAAACCTAGAGGGCGGGGTCCATCTCCCGCTGCTTGCGCCAGCGGATGCCGGCGTCGATGAACCCGTCCAGGTCGCCGTCGAAGACCGCCGTCGGGTTGCTCGTCTCGTGCTCCGTGCGCAGGTCCTTGACCATCTGGTAGGGGTGCAGGACGTAGGAGCGCATCTGGTCGCCCCAGGAGCCGGCCACGTCGCCGCGCAGGGCGTCCATCTTCGCCGCCTCCTCGGCCCGCTTCACCGCCAGCAGCTTGGCCTTGAGCACGCCCATGGCGGTCGCCTTGTTCTGGATCTGCGAGCGCTCGTTCTGGCACGACACGACGATGCCGGTCGGGATGTGGGTGAGCCGCACCGCCGAGTCGGTGGTGTTGACGCCCTGGCCGCCGGGGCCGCTGGAGCGGTACACGTCGACGCGCAGCTCGTCGTCGGGGATCTCGACCTCGTCGGTCTGCTCCACCACCGGCACGACCTCGAGCGCCGCGAACGACGTCTGGCGGCGGCCCTGGTTGTCGAACGGGCTGATCCGGACCAGCCGGTGGGTGCCGGACTCGACGGAGAGGGTCCCGTACGCGTACGGCGCCTTCACCGCGAAGGTCGCCGACTTGATGCCGGCCTCCTCCGCGTAGGACGTGTCGTAGACGTCGGTGGAGTAGCCGTGCCGCTCCGCCCAGCGCAGATACATCCGCATGAGCATGTCGGCGAAGTCGGCCGCGTCGACGCCACCGGCGCCGGCCCGGATCGTCACGAGCGCCTCCCGGGCGTCGTACTCCCCGGACAGCAGCGTGCGGACCTCGAGCTCCTCGATCGACTTCGACAGCCCGGCGATCTCGTCGGCGACCTCGCTCAGCGAGCCGGCGTCCGACTCGGCCTGCGCGAGCTCGAACAGCACCTGGGCGTCGTCGAGCCGGGCCCGGAGGCGCTCCAGCTTGTTGATCTCACCCTGGACATAGGAAAGGCGTGAGGTCACCTTCTGCGCCTCGACCTGGTCGTCCCACAGGTTGGGCGCCGACGCCTGCTCTTCGAGCTCCGCCTTCTCCTTGCGCAGCCGGTTGAGGTCGAGCACCGCCTCGATGTTGCGCAGCGTGCCGTCGAGGCTCTTGAGGGATTCGGCGTGGTCGAGAGCAGTCACACATCAAGGGTACGCCGCATCGCCCCCGGCTATTTGCCCGGCGCGCTCTTGAGCCAGGTGAGCGCGGCCTTGTGATAACCGACCGCAAACTCCAGCGAGGCGGCGAAGAAGTCGTCGCCCGACTTCTTGGCCTCCTTGACCATTTCCCGCGTCTCGGTAAGCGCCGCATTGTGGTATTCGGCGGCCTGGGCATAGACGTCCTGCAGTTGCGCGGCCGACTGCTGCGCGCCGAACGCGACACGCAGTGCGACGGGATTGCGCAACGCCTCACGCCCGGCCGGCTCCGACAGCCAGCGCGCGAACGCGCGCTTTCCGGCCGGCGTGATCGCATAGGGCTGGCTGGAGCGGGCGCCGGGCTTGCCGAGCTTGACGTATCCGGAGTCGGCCAGCGCGGGCAGCTCACGGTAGACCTGGCTGCGCGTCATCGACCAGTAGGGGCCGAGCCGGCGATGCGCGGCGGCCATCAGCTGACCGCCCGTCATCGGCCCCTCGTGCAGCAACCCCAGCAGGGCAGCCGCGGTCGCGTTGACTCCAGAATCAGCCATGACCCCACGCTGCCATCTTTCGACTGCGCAGTCCAGCATTTCGCCAAATCCACTGTGAACTGTCGCGGTGCGACTGTCGAGTTAGGACAGCCGTACGGTGATCGCCATTACTGTTTGAATGTCGGGAACGCCGGCATCGACGGCATCGACGGGAACGAGGGCATCGGGTCACCGATCCCGGGGAGCCCGGTCTTGGTGGGCGCCGGCGCGGTCGTTGCGGGCTTCCTGGTGGGCGGCTTCTCGCCGTCGCCGACGCCCGAGTCAGCGGTCTGCGTCGCCGAGGGCGTCGGCCCCGGCGTGGCGCTCGGCACGGGCGCGGCGGCGGCCGAGCCGGACGGGGCCGGCGCGGAGGCGGAGACGCCCTGCTTGCCGCCCGTTTTGTCAGCCTTCGGGTCACCACCGGTAAGCAGCAGCGCACCCACCGCAATGATCGCGATGAGCAGCAGGCCGCCACCGATCGCGGCGAGCACCCGGCGCTGCTGGCGCTTCCCCGCGTCGGACGCGGGCCGCGACTCCCCCTCGCCGAACTCCTCGAACAGGCGATCGGCCGTCTCCTCGGGCGTGGCCGCCACGGGACGAACCGGCATTTCGGGGGTACCCGGGCCACCCGGCATGAATACCCCCAGCACCTCGGTCGGCGGCTCGGGCGGTGCCGGCGCCGCGACGATCTCCGTGGCGGGCTCCTCGGCGGCGGACGGTGCTCCCCCGACGATCTCCGTCGCGGGCTCCTCGGTAGCGGGCTCCTCGGCGGCGGATGGGGCCGGCTCGGCCCGCAGCGCGGTGGGCGGCTCGTCCGGCGACGCGGTCCGCTGCGGCGGGATGACCATCTCCTCCGCCTGCGCCGCGTCACCCCAGAGCGGCACACCCGCGGCCACCGCCGCGGACGGGGTCTCCGGGGCGGGGTCAGCGGCCCCAGGGCCCTCAGCGGCGGAAGCCGGAGTCGCGGCGACGACCTCGGTGTCCGGCTCGCGCATCGGGGTCGGGGCGGCGTCTGGATGTACAACCGCTGCCGTCGGCTCTTCAATCGGCACCGCCATCATCAGCGCGGCGGACGCGGCCGCCGGCGACGTCGGCGCGGTCGGCAGGGGCACCCAGTCCACCCGCCGGACCGGCGCCTGCATCGGCGCGGTCAGCTCGGCCGAGCGCTGCCAGAAGGTGACGGCCTCGGCGGGCAGGCGGGGCAGCGGCTCGAACCCGTCGAGCGCGCCCTCGGCCGCGCGGAGCCGGCCCACGATCGAGGCCGCCGTGGGCCGCATCCGCGGGTCGATCTCCATGCACGCCTCGATCACCGGCCAGAGCGCGGCCGGCATGCCGGGCGGGGGCACCGGCACGCAGTCGGCGTGGCGGCGCAGGACCTCGTTCGGCGCGCCGCCCCGATACGGGCTGCGGCCGCAGATCAGCTCGAAGAGGACGACGCCGAGGGCGTACACGTCGGCGGCCGGGCTCGGGGTGCCCCCGGCCACGACCTCCGGCGCCACGTACTCGGGCGTGGCGTGGGTCGGACCGGCCGGGCGGTCCAGGCGGCGGGCGACGCCGAAGTCGGCCAGGCGCACCGGGCCGCCGTCGGTCGGCACCAGCACGTTGCCGGGCTTCACGTCGCCGTGGACGATGCCGTTGCCGTGGACGTACGCCAGCGCGTCGGCCACCTGCGCGACGACCTCGGCGGCGACGGCGGGCGGCAGTGGCCCTTCGGCCCGCAGCCGGCGGCGCAGGTCGGGCCCGGCGACAAGCTCCATGGCGATCGCGAGCCCGCTCTTCTCGGTGATCAGGTTCTTCACCCGTATGACTGACGGGTGGTCGAGCCCGGCCAGCAGCTCGGCCTCGCCGAGGAACCCGTCCTTGAGCTCGGACACCTCGGCCGCCTCCGGCCGCAGCACCTTGATCGCGACCCACTCACCGGCCTGCGTGTCGTAGGCGCGCCAGACCGCGCCGATCGCGCCCCGAGCCACCTCGGACTCGAGCCGGTACCGGCCCCCCAGCATCGTCTTTGCGCTCGCCACCGTCTTCATTGCAAGTCCCTCCCCTTACCCTGAGACGCTAGGCGAGCGCGCTTGCTCGACGGGTCGCCGTCCCGCCGGATGGCACAAAGAAGGGAGTCTGTCTACAGGTGGCTGCGCAGCTCCCAGAGCTCAGGGTAGAACCGCAGCTCAACCCGGGAGCGCAGGTACGCACCGCCCGCGCTGCCGCCGGTGCCGGCCTTGGTCCCGATCTGCCGCTCGGCCATGAGCACGTGCCGGGCCCGCCACAGCGACCACGCCTGATCGTGGGCGATCATGGCCTCGGCCAGATCCCACAGCGGACCGTACTGCTCCCGGTCCCGCGAGATCGCCACCAGCGATGCGAACCGCTCCTCCGGGCCGGCCACCGCGAACCCGTGCCGGTCGAGCATGGCCAGGAACGCCTCCCACACGCTCGGCTCGGCCAGCCGCCGCTCGAGCCGCTCCCGCTCGAGATCGGTGAGCCCGCGGAAGCGCTTGAGGTATGTCGGGTCCTTCAGCCCGGAGAGGAACTCGATCTCCCGGAACTGCCCCGACTGGAACCCCGACGCCGGCGCCAGCTTGTTGCGGAAGCGCAGGAAGTCCTGCGGGGTCATGGTGTCGATGACGTCGACCTGGCTCACGAGCACCCGCTGGATCGCCAGGCACCGCTCCAGCCGGACCCGGGGCAGGTACGTCTCCCCGGCCAGCAGCCGGTCCCGCGCGTCGCCGAGCTCGTGGAGGATCAGCTTGAACCACAGCTCGTACACCTGGTGGATCGTGATGAACAGCAGCTCGTCGTGCGCGGGCGGGCTCGACTCCGGCACCTGGGCCTCGAGCAGCCCCGACAGCCGCAGATAATCACCGTAGGTAAGCTGCCCGCCCTGCTCTCCGAAGTGCGCGTCAGTCCAGTTGCCGGCGGCGCTGCCAGCAGATTCGTTGGTCACCGGCCCACGCTATAAGGTCACGTGTCGTGACGAGAGGCGCACTGGTCCGCTGGCTGCAGGGTCTCGGACCGCACGAGCTCGGTGAGGTCCTCCGCCGCCGCCCCGACGCCCTTGTCGCGCCGTCACCCGGCGATCTCACCCAGCTGGCCGCCCGGCTCTCCACCCGGACCGCGGTCACGGAGGTCCTGGCCACGCTTCCGCTCCCGGCCCTGCAGGTGATCGAGGCGCTGGCCCGCCTGGGTGGGCCGCCGACCACACTCGCGGACCTGGCCGCGGACCTGGACCGCGCCCCCGACGACGCCGAGCTGCAGGCCACCCTGCGCGTGCTGAGCCAGCGCGCCCTCGTCTGGCCGGACGGCGATGATCTCTGGACCACGCCGGCCCTGCTCCTGGAGGCGTCCGGCCCCGCCGCCGAGCCGTTCGCGCCGGTCCCGCCCGCCCCGTCCCTGGTGCCCGCCGACCGCGCGGCGATTCGCACGGCGGCCGGTGAGTCGGCGGCCGATCTCCTGCAATACGCGGCGGCCGTACTCGCTGAAGCCCCCTTCTCCCGCCAGCGCAACGGCGGCGTGGCGACCCGCGAGCACGCCCGGCTGGCCGCGGCACTCGGCCTCGATGAGCCGCTCGTCGCCCACTTCGCCGATGTCGTACTCCACGCAGGTCTCCTGGCCCCGGACGGCACCGAGCTCGAGGCGACGACCGCCGCCGCCGCGTGGACGGCCGCCCCGCTCCCGGAGCGCCTGGCCCGGCTGCTGTCGGCCTGGTGGTCCGGCCCGCCCCTGCGCCGGGTCGTGATCCGGGTCCTGCACGACCTCCCGCCGGACACCGCCGTGCGCGGCACCGACTCCCTGGCCGCCCTGGTCCGCTGGACCGCACCCCGCCCGTCCCGCTCGGTCGCGCTGCCCGAGGTGGTGAGCGGCATCGTGGCCGAGGCGACGCTGCTCGGCGTGTGCGTGATGCTGTCGCCGGACACGTTCGCGATCAGCCCGCTCGGGCGCGCCCTGGCCGACGGCCGCTCGCTCGTCGAGGTGGCCACGCCGCTCCTGCCGGCCGTCGACGTGCGGGTCCTGGCCGCGCAGAGCGTTGTCGTCAGCGCGGACCCGGCGGCGTTGGACGAGGTGGCGGCCGCGCTGCACCTGACGCGGGTGGCTCCCACGGTGGCCATCTCCCCCGACGGGGTCGCCTCGGTCCGGGCCGCGCTGGGGGCCGCCTTCCGCCCGCCCGCCGCGGCTCCGGCGGTGTCGGCTCCCCGGCCGGCCCGCCCGAGGCCGGCAGTGGACCCGGTCGATCTGGCGCACCGCCTGTCGGTACCGCTCCAGCGCAACGCCTCGGCCCTGGAGCAGATCCGGCACCGAGCCCCGCAGCTCCGCCCCGAGCAGGCGCAGCTGCTGGCCGACGCGGTCGAGCACGGCACGCCGATCTGGATCCGCTACGTCGACGCCAACGGCCGCGCCTCGGAGCGCGTCATCGAGAACGCCGAGCTGGCCGGCTCCGTCATCGAAGCCTGGTGCCGCCTGCGCCGCGACGACCGCGCCTTCACCCTGAACAAGATCGTCGCCGTCGCCCGGCCACGGCACTGACGTCGTTTGCCCGATATGTCGGGCGCTCGCGCGCCGCGCAAGCGCTCGGCCGACGTGAGCGATATGTCGGGCGCACGTGCCGCACCATCGCTCGGGCCGGCGTGAGCGATATGTCGGGCGCTTGCGCGCCGCGCTGGCGCTCGACATATCGGATTTATACGACGGCGGGGTATATGTCAGCCGTGCAATGAATGTCCGAATTCCTCGACACCCGGCCGTCGCCGCCCGCTACGCCGCCGCCGCCGCCGAGATGTACTACCCGCGCACCCGTGCAGCGCCTCGAATGCAAAGACCCGGCCCCCGCCGGACGCCTCCGCGCGCCGCAGCGGGTCGCGCCCGACCGCCAGGGGTGGACGCCCTAGGAGCGCTTGATCGTCCGGCCGACCAGGATCATCGCCACGAACGCCCCCGCGAACAGCAGGATCAGCCCGTGGTTCACCTGCTCCGGCAGGCGGTTCGCGATGATCGCGGCGTCGAACTCGCTCTCCTTCGCGACCGCACTCGACAGCGGCAGCCCACCGATCCACCCGATCAGCGCCGCCCCCAGCGTCAACAGCCCCGGGATCGCGCCGGCGAAGGGGTACGTCGGCCAGGGCAGCGCCAGCCCGGTGCGCCGCAGGTAGCCGAAGGCCAAGGCGCCCGCCGCGATCCCGCCGACGATCGACCCCGTCAGCTGCAGCCGGTAGGACGCGTCGGCCATGCTGCCGACAGTCTCCTCGTTGCCGAATAGGTCGACGAGATCATTCTGGAAGTACGCCACCAGGAGCCCGATCGCCGAGGCCAGCACGCCACCGGCCGCACCCGCGGCGACCGCGCTCACCGGGTGCGCGGCCGCGGCCAGGCCACCGAGCGCTCCGGCCACCGCCACGGTCACGGCGACATAGGCGACAGAGGGCCCCGAGTGGTACGCCATCAGCATCCCGCCCATCGCGAGGAGCCCGACCGGCAGGCCGCCCAGCGCGCCGTGGAGCAGCCGCCCGCGCACTCCGGCGTCGGCCGCGAACCGGCCCACCGCCAGCACCCCGACCGCCGCTCCCGCGATGAGTGTCGGGGTCAGGACGGCCGGCAGCACGAGCGCGGCGACCGCGGGCCCGGGCACGTGCCCGTACGCCGAGAACAGCGTCAGGAACAGCAGTACCAGCGCGAAGGCGGCCACGAACACCGCGCGCGCCGGGCGCCACGCGTCGACGGCCGGCTCGGTCACTGCAGCACGCTTCGAACCCACGACCATGCAGCGTACGCGAGGCCGCCGGGCCGCCGGTTCGCCCCGCCGCGCCGTGGGAGGATGGGGGAAACCTCGCCAACGCTGCCGAGACGACGTGGGAGACCCTCATGGATGCCTTGTTCAACGTGCCCGAGCCCGTAAACGAGCCGGTGCGCGGATACGCCCCTGACACCTCGGAGCGGGCGAACCTGGAGCGCCGCCTCGGCGAACTCGCCGCGGAGCGCCACGAGCTGACGATGACCATCGACGGCGAGCGGCGGATGGCCGCCGGGGAGCCGATCGACGTCGTGCAGCCCCACCGTCACAGCCATGTGCTCGGTGTGACGCACAACGCGACGACCGACGACGCGGCCCGGGCCGTTGCCGCGGCGAAGCGGGCCGCGCCGGCCTGGCGGGACCTGCCCTACTCCGAGCGCGCCGCGGTCTTCCTGCGCGCCGCCGACCTGCTCAGCGGGCCGTGGCGCGACACGCTCAACGCGGCGACGATGCTCGGCCAGTCCAAGACCGCGATCCAGGCCGAGATCGACTCCGCGTGCGAGTTGATTGATTTCCTGCGCTTCAACGTGTACTTCGGGCAGCGGATCCTGGCCGATCAACCGCGCTCCTCGGCCGGCGTCTGGAACCGTTTCGACCACCGCCCGCTGGAGGGGTTCGTCTACGCGATCACGCCCTTCAACTTCACGGCGATCGCCGGCAACCTGCCCTCCGCGCCCGCGCTCATGGGCAACACGGTGCTCTGGAAGCCCTCGCCCACCCAACAGCTGGCCGCGCACTACACGATGCGGCTGTTCGAGGCGGCCGGCCTGCCGGCCGGTGTGATCAACCTGGTCACCGGCGACGGGCTGGCCACGTCCGAGGTGGCGCTGGCCGACCCCGACCTCGCCGGCATCCACTTCACCGGCTCGACAGCGGTGTTCCGGACGCTCAACCGCACGGTCGCCGAAAACGTGTACCGCTCCTACCCCCGCGTCGTCGGCGAGACCGGCGGCAAGGACTTCATCATCGCCCACCCCTCGGCCGACCCGGCGCCCCTGATCACGGCGATGGTGCGCGGCGCGTTCGAGTTCCAGGGGCAGAAGTGCTCGGCGGCCTCCCGCGCGTACATCCCGGCGAGCCTCTGGTCGCAGATCAAGGACGAGGTGGTGGCCACGACCGAGGCGCTCACCTACGGCGACGTCACCGACTTCACCAACTTCGGCGGTGCGGTCATCGACAGGCGGGCCTTCGACCGGCTGGCCGCGGCGCTCGACCGGATCAAGAACTCCTCGTCGTGCACGGTGGTCGCCGGCGGTACCGCGGACGACACCGAAGGGTTCTTCGTGCGCCCGACGATCGTGGAGTGCACCGACCCCACGCATGAGGTGTTCACGACCGAGTACTTCGGCCCCATCCTGGCCGTCCACGTCTTCCCCGACGAGCGGTACGACGAGGTCGTGGCCCAGGCCGAGTCCGCCGCGCCGTACGCGCTGACCGGCTCCATCTTCGCCACCGACCGCCAGGCCGTCGAGCGGGCCAGCCACACCCTGCGCTTCGCGGCCGGCAACTTCTACATCAACGACAAGCCGACCGGGGCCGTGGTGGGCCAGCAGCCGTTCGGGGGCGGGCGCGCATCCGGCACCAACGACAAGGCCGGCTCCTGGCACAACCTCCTGCGCTGGACGTCGCCCCGCACGATCAAGGAGACGTTCGTGCCGCCGACCGACCACCGGTACCCGCACATGGGCTGAGCCGTCGGCGCACCCGGCGGCGGCGGACTCCGTCGCCGCCGGGCCGACCGGTCCCTAGTTGACCAATTGGTCGAGCTCCGAGGGGTCGTACCACTCGAGTTCGTGATCCTCGGCGCCGTCCACCGTGAACTGCGCGTCGGCGTCGCCGGCCTCGGCCCGCTCCACCACGTCGACGGCGGCCGACACGTCACGCTCGGCGTCGTGCCCGTCCACGTGGATCGCCGCCACCGTGCGCAGCGCGATCCGGCCGGAGACCTCGACCAGGCTCGACCCGAGATCGAGCCCGTGCATCTTCACCTGCGCCCCGGGCAGGTCGGCGGACAGCACCACCCGCCGGCGGGGCGTCTTGTCGTCGTTGCGCAGCAGCCGCAGAGCACCCTGCGCGGCCCGCGTGAACGCGACGTACTCCAGCTCCTCCTCGTCGCCCTCGGCGTACCACTCCCGCAGCGACGGCGTGACCGCGTGCACCTCCGTCGGCGGCGGCAGCTCACCGCTCTCCCGCAGCACGGCGAGCTGAGCGAGCGTCGCGGGCAGATACACACGCGTGAGGTCGGTCGTCACGCTTTTGTCCTACACCCTTGCCCGGCTTTCGACACGCATGTCGGGCGTGTCGGAGCGCAGCGAATCGCGGCCGTCGTAACCAACGGGAAGCCAACGATGGCAAACTGGGCCGATGGAGCCGCGATTCCTGCTCATGGCCGACGTCGCCGAGCAGCTGAACGTGTCGGCCTCGCAGGTGTACCACATGGTGCGCAGCGGCGAGCTGCCGGCGATCAAGATCGGCGGCCGGGGCCAGTGGCGCATCGAGCGGAGCAAGCTCGAGGAGTACATCGAGCGCAAGTACGCCGAGACCGCCGAGTGGGTCCGCACCAACCCCCTGGTCGAGAAGGACGATCCCGACCTGTCCTGAGCAGGCAATTTCCTTTGGGTGGGTACTCGCACAGAGCGTCGCCACCCGCCTTCTCCGGCACCCGAGCCGTCTTGCAGCACTCCCTCCCGCCGCGTCGAAGCCGGACATTTCGCACACGGATGGCGGGCGCGCAGGAAAGGACGAAGCGGTTAAAGCCCCGCGAACGCCTCCGTAAGCCGCAGCCCGCTCGTTGACTCCATCGCGCCTGCTCGATACAACTGATTCCGGAGGCAAACGAAAGCAAACGCAAGCATCGGGGGGCTTCTCATGGCGGCGATCACCGAGCACCGACCGCGCCGCGACCTACGCGGCAGTCAACCGACGGGCGACCGCGCCACCCGGCGAAGCACCGGCCCCGAGCACGCCGGCCAAGGTCCCGCCGAGCGCGGAGGCACAGCCCGAAGCCGCAGACCGGACCACGCCAGCGGACCGGGGAACCACGCCGGCCAAGGTCCTCCCGAGCGCGGCGGCGCATCCCGAAGCCGCGGACCCGTCCAGAGCGGCGGGCCGGGCGGCGGGCCAGACAAAGGAGCGGGGCCGGTCCGCGGGACCGGAAGCGGGCTAGGCAAAGGAGCCGGGCTGGTCCGCGAGGCTGACGGCGGGCTGGGCAAAGGAGCCGGGCCAGTCCGCGAGGCCGGCGGCGAGGGGCGCGCCTCCGCGACCCGACCGCGCACCCGCCCCGCGCTGGCGGTGGCGCCGCCGGTTCGACTGGCTGCGGCACCGCCGGGTTCGAGCCTGCTGCCGCGGAAGCCGGCCGTCGTCCTGCGCATGCCGCCACCGCTGGACCCGCCGCCCGAGGACGAGCCGCCCGACACGGTGGCCTGGCTCAACCCACCGAAGCCGGCGCCCGACATGGAGCCGCTCCCGCTGGAGTGGCCGGGCCTACCGACACCGATCCGCCGGCCCGAGCGCGAGCCGAAGTGGCCGGTCCCGGCCCAGCAGCCAACCCCGCGCTCCGATTCGTACCGGGCGGCCAAGCGGTTCGCGAATATGGTCGTGGAAATCCTGAACGGATACCGCCCCCCGAACCAGCTGCGCCCCCTCGCCCATCCGCACCGCTTCAACGACATCAGCGACCAGGTGCTGCGCCGCACCGTCCGCGTACGCATGACGCCCGGCCAGGCGGCCCGCCACGGAACCCTTGTCCGCATCCGCCGGCTCCTGGTCAACGAGCCCCTGGAAGGCATAGCCGAGGGCGTGGTCGTCCTGGAGCACGGCGACAACACCTGGGCCATGGCGCTGCGGTTCGAGCGTGAGAACCGCCCCAACTATGGCGTACTCGGCTGGGTCTGCACCCTCGTCCAGGTCCTCTGAACCACCGTTCCCGCTGCGGCGAGACCAGCCGGCCGTCCCGGCACGGGGCAGGACGGCCCGCCCTCGCCGACGCACCCGCCGCTCGAGTTCGGGAGGGACAACCCGAGCGGCGGCCGTGGAGGGCCGGTCAGCCCGGATTCGGTGGGCCGGGCAAGTGACCCCTCCCCTCCAGGGCGGCCATCGCGCCCCTTCGTGCCAGGGCGCGATGGCCGCCACCCACCACTCTCATCCCCCGGTGCGCCCGGCAGCTCAAAGCAGCGGCGGGTGCACTGGGCTCCACTCCCACCACCAAAAACGCGGCCGCCGTGAGCGGATTGGGCCTCGCCCGCGGCGGCCGCCTCAACCAGCCAGAACCCCAACACCCAACCCGCGATATCGGCACCCAACCACCACCCACCGCACCGAACGCCCACCTGACCACGACGCCATTCATCCACACCGCGAACCAGACCGGGCACGACCGCCACGACAGGCGTCACACGACGACCTGCTCGTGGCGTGCACCGCTTTACTGCGAGCCATCGAGACCGGGCCGGCGACCTCCAACATCGGCGCGCTCGACTTGAGCCACACCCGAACGCCCGGACGCGACGATCGCGGCACGTGGCGCTCGGCGACCTGGACCTCGCCGCCGATCGCTGCACCGCTGGACCTTCCCAACGTGCATGACCCGCTCAGCCCCACTTCGCGCACCGCAGATACGACAGTCGCGGCAACGTTGCGGAGGGGCGGCCGCTCAACGAAGTACATACCCATCCCAAGAACGCGGCCGTCGCACTCCCCCAAGAGCCTTTGCGGCGGCCGCTTCACATCCAGCACGAGGTTGATCGCCTCACCGTGAACGCACAACGCAACCGTCCCGCCATCCTCGCCGCCGGCCGCCGGCCCGCTTCAAGCCCGGCGCGGAAATTGTCCAGCCGCTTCGAACCCAGCGCTGAAAATGGCCGGCCGCATCGACCCGGCGCGGAAAGTGGACGACCCGCTTCGAAGCGCGCACCGAATTCCGGCATGGGAAGCGGCCGACCCGCGATGAGGTCCAGGCCAGCCAGGGTCGAAAGCATGGCCCGGAAAGTGGTCAGCGCTTGAAGTCAGCGCGGAAGATGGTCAAACCGCACCAGCCCCCGGCGGGGAAGTGTCCGTCGCCGGAGCGCACGGCCGAGGAAAGCGCTCCGCGCGGGAAGTGCACTGCGCAAGAAAGTGCCCGACGCGGGAAGTGCCCGACGGTCTGGGTGGTCGCACAGAGCGGCGGGCGCCCCCAAGGATCTGGGAGCGCCCGCCTAAGGATTGCTGGGGAGGGACCGGATCAGGCCGGTCCGCCCGGAGCGCCGTGGCAGCGCTTGTACTTCTTGCCTGAGCCGCACGGGCACGGGGCGTTGCGGGACGGGCCGTTGCCCGCTACGGCCTGGCCTGGGGACGGCTTGCGGGCGGCGCCGGTCGGGCTCGGCGGGCCGGAGCGGCGGGCGGACGGGGACGGGCGCTGGCCGGTGGTGGAGCCGTTGGCGCCGTTCGTGCCCAGGCCGAGCGCGGGGGCCTGCTCCTGCTCGATGACCACGCCGGTCTCGCCGGCGGCGCCGTCGATGGTCGGGGCCGAGTACTGCAGGGCGCGCGGCATGCGGTTGCCGCCCAGGCCCTTGGCCCGGATCTCGACCGGGTGGTCGGAGAGCTTGACGGCCGGGGCGTCGCCGTCGGCCTCGTCGTCGGCCTCCGCGGGCGCCTCCTCGACGGCCTCTTCGACCTGGACCTCCAGGTTGAAGAGGAAGCCGATGGCCTCTTCCTTGATGCCTTCCTGCATCTGCTGGAACATGTCGAAGCCCTCGCGCTGGTACTCGACCACCGGGTCGCGCTGGGCGTACGCGCGGAGGGTGATGCCCTCCTGCAGGTAGTCCATCTCGTAGAGGTGCTCGCGCCACTTGCGGTCGATCACGTTCAGCAGGACCTGGCGCTCCAGCTCGCGGACGGCCTCGGCGCCGAGCTCCTCCTCGCGGCGGTCGTACGCGTTGTGGGCGTCCTCGATGAGCTGGACGCGCAGGAACTCGGGGTCGAGCTGGCCGCCGGCCTCTTCTTCCAGGTCCTCGATCGTGACGCCGACCGGGTACAGCTGCTTCAGGTTGGTCCAGAGCTGCTCGAGGTCCCAGTCCTCGGCCGTCTCGCCGAGTGAGGTGGCGCCGACCACGTAGGCGCCGATCACGTCGTCGATCATGTTGCGGACCTGGTCGCTGAGGTCCTCGCCGTCGAGGACGCGCTTGCGCTCGGCGTAGATGACCTTGCGCTGCTTGTTGAGGACCTCGTCGTACTTCAGGACGTTCTTGCGGATCTCCGCGTTCTGGGCCTCGATCTGGGTCTGCGCGCTCTTGATCTGGCGCGTGACCATCTTCGACTCGATCGGGACGTCCTCGGGGATGTTGAAGCGGTCCATGACCGCCTCGACGGCGCTCGCCCGGAAGCGGCGCATGAGCTCGTCCTGGAGGGAGAGGTAGAAGCGCGACTCGCCCGGGTCGCCCTGCCGGCCGGAGCGGCCGCGGAGCTGGTTGTCGATGCGCCGGGACTCGTGCCGCTCGGTGCCGAGGACGTAGAGGCCGCCGGCGTCGGTGACCTCGTCGGACTCGTCTTCGACGAGCTTCTCGAACTGGGGCAGGATCTCCGCGAAGGCCTTCTCGTACTCCTCCGGGTTCTCCTCCTCGGTGATGCCCCGCTGCCGCAGCTCGGCGTTGGCCAGGTACTCCGCGTTGCCACCGAGCAGGATGTCGGTGCCGCGGCCGGCCATGTTGGTGGCGACCGTGACCGCGCCCTTGCGGCCGGCCTGCGCGATGATCTCCGCCTCCTTGGCGTGGAACTTCGCGTTGAGCACGGCGTGGGCGACGCCCTTGCGGCGCAGGAGCTGGGAGAGCAGCTCGGACTTCTCGACGGAGACGGTGCCGACGAGGATCGGCTGGCCCAGGCTGTGCCGCTCGACGATGTCGTCGACGACGGCGTTGTACTTGGCCTTCTCCGTCTTGTAGATCACGTCCGGGTGGTCCTGGCGGATCATCGAGCGGTGCGTCGGGATGGAGACGACGCCGACGTTGTACACCTTGTTGAACTCGGCCGCCTCGGTCTGCGCGGTACCGGTCATGCCCGAGAGCTTGGTGTAGAGCCGGAAGAAGTTCTGCAGGGTGATCGAGGCGAGGGTCTGGTTCTCCTGCTTGATCTCGACGCCCTCTTTGGCCTCGATGGCCTGGTGCATGCCCTCGTTGTACCGCCGGCCGTGCAGGATGCGGCCGGTGAACTCGTCGACGATGAGGACCTCGCCGTCGGTGACGACGTAGTCCTTGTCGAGCTTGTAGAGCTCCTTGGCCTTGATCGCGTTGTTGAGGTAGCCGACGAGCGGCGTGTTCACCGACTCGTACAGGTTGTCGATGCCGAGCTGGTCCTCGACCTTCGCGACGCCGCGCTCGGTGACCGAGATGGTCCGCTTCGACTCGTCGACGTCGTAGTCGGCCTCGCCCTCCTTGCCGCGCTTGAGGCGGTTCACGACCCGGGCGAACTCCTGATACCACCGGGCGGACTGCTCGGCCGGCCCGGCGATGATCAGCGGGGTGCGGGCCTCGTCGATGAGGATCGAGTCGACCTCGTCGACGATGGCGTAGTTGTGGCCACGCTGGACGAGCTCGTCCTTCGACCAGGCCATGTTGTCGCGCAGGTAGTCGAAGCCGAACTCGTTGTTCGTCCCGTAGGTGATGTCGCACTCGTAGGCGGCCTTGTGCGCGCTCGAGGGCTGGTTGGGCAGCACCGTGCCGACGGTGAGCCCGAGGAAGCGGTGGACGCGCCCCATCCACTCGGCGTCGCGCTGGGCCAGGTAGTCGTTCGTCGTGATGACGTGGACGCCCTTGCCGGACAGCGCGTTCAGGTAGGCCGGGAGCACACAGGTGAGCGTCTTGCCCTCACCGGTCTTCATCTCGGCGATGTTGCCGTAGTGGAGAGCGGCGCCGCCCATGACCTGCACGTCGTAGTGCCGCTGTCCGAGCACCCGGGAGGCCGCCTCGCGGGCGACCGCGAACGCCTCCGGCAGGATGTCGTCAAGCGTCTGACCGTCGGCGAGACGCTCCTTGAACTGTTCGGTCATGCCGGCGAGCTCTTCGTCGGTCAGGTCGGCATACTCGTCCTCCAGCGAGTTGACGGCGTCGGCGACGGCCTTCAACTTCCGCACCATCCGGCCCTCGCCGGCGCGGAGGATCTTCTCGAAAATCGACACGGGTCAGCGCTCCCTCAAACGTCTGCGACCCATCGTAGGCGGCTTTCCGGCCGACCTGCCGCCCCTGTCCGCCGCCGTAACCGACACAAGGTACCAAATGGGTATAAAACCCCCGACGTACGACAGAAAATACAGCGGAAATATCCGTCTCAAGGCACCGGACCATGAGGCAGGATCGGCGTTCATGGACCCGATCGAACTCGCCACCGGTGACGGACTCGTCCTGCGCGCCTGGCAGCCCGAGGACGCCACGGACGTGTTCCGGGCGTGTCAGGACCCCCTGATCCAGCGCTGGACCCTGGTCCCGGTGCCCTACCGGCCCGAGCACGCCGAGGACTTCACCGGCGCGGCGACCCCGGCGGCCTGGGCGGCCGAGACCGCGGCCCCGCTCGGGGTGTTCGACGCCCGCTCGGGTGAACTGCTCGCCTCGGCCGGCCTGGTCGCGCTGGACCGGCGCGCCGGGGATGCCGAGCTGGGCACCTGGGTGGCGCCGTGGGCCAGGGGCCGGCGGGTCGCGGAGCGGGCCGGGCGCGCGGTCGCGCACTGGGCGTTCGAGGTGCTGGGCCTGCGCCGGCTGACCTGGCGGGCCGAGGTCGGCAACCACGTGTCCAAGCTGACCGCCGAGCGGATCGGCTTCACGTTCGACGGCGTCGTGCGGGCCGGGCTGCCCGCGCGCGGTGGCGGGTTCGTCGACGGGTGGCAGGGCGTGCTGCTGCCGGGCGAGGTGTGCGACACACCGCCCGCCTGGGTGGCGCCGGGCGGCCCGGGCGCGCGGCGGGCCCACGCGCTCAGCACACCTCCGGAGCGCCTCCCGGCCGGCCCCTGCACCCTGCGCACGCTGCGCGAGGGCGACCTCGACGACCTGGTGGCCACCTTCCGCGACCCCGACACGGTGCAGTGGACCTCAATCCCCCTCGAGTACCGCCCCGACCAGGGCCTGGACTTCATCGACAACGCGTATCCCGCGATGTGGCTCCGCGGTACCGGAGCGGGCTTCGCGTTCGCCGACGGCGACGACCGCTTCGTCGGCACCGCCGATCTGCGGTTCAACGCGCTCGACCCGGTGAGCGCCGAGGTCGGCTACTCCGCCGCGCCCTGGGCCCGGGGCAAGGGCTACACGACGGCCGCGGTCCGGGCCCTGTGCCGATACGGCTTCGAGCGCCTCGGCCTGGTCCGCATCGTGTGGCGGGCCCACGTCGGCAACGACGCCTCCCGCCGCGTGGCGGAGAAGGTGGGCTTCAAGGTGGAGGGCGTCCAGCGCGACAGCTGCGTGCAGCGCGGCCGGCGCGTCGACGGCTGGACCGCCACCCTGCTCCGCCCCGATCTGACACACGGAGACCTGACATGAGCATCGAACTGCACCCGTCCGACGCCACCACCCGCGACATCGTCGACGCGGACACCGGCGCACGCCTGGGCCGCATCGCCTATACCCCGCACGGTCCCGGCATCGCCGCGATCGACTACTGGGTCGCCCCCGAGGCCCGCGGCCGCCGCGTGGCCACAAGCGCACTCGAGTCACTCAGCGCCGAGCTCTTCAAGAACGACTTCCTTCGCCTGTACTGCGAGATCGAGCCCGCCAACCTGCCCGCCCTCCGCGTGGCGGTAGCCGCGGGCTTCGCCCGGGAGGGCATCGCTCGCGGCGCCGGCCGGGACTCCGACGGCGCGCCCTGCGACGTGATCGTGCTGTCCCGCCTGCACGACGACCCGGCCGGCCCCGCCGCGCGGGCCCTGCCCGATCTCCCCGGAGGCCGCCTCACCGACGGCGTGGTGCTCATCCGCCCCATGGGCCCCGACGACGCCTCCGCGACGTACGACCTCCGCATTCGTCCGGAAGTCAGCGGGCGCTCGGTCGTCGGCACCCCGATGGACCCGTCGATCGTGGCCCGCCAGTGCGCCGAGGCCGGCTCGAGGTGGCTGGCCGGCCAGCGCGCCGAAATGACCATCCGCAGCGCCGAGGACGACACCTACCTCGGCGAGATCGCCCTGTTCTACGCGGAGCCCGTCCTCAGGGAGGCGATGATCGGTTACAGCCTCACTCCCGAGGCACGGGGCCACGGCTACGCGGCGCGGGCCGCCCGCCTGGTCACCGACTGGGGCTTCGAGATCGGCATGGCCCGCATGACCGCCGGCACCGCCCCGGACAACATCGCCTCCCAGCGGGTGCTCGAGGCCGCGGGCTATCACCGCGAGGCGGTCCAGCTGGCCCGCCTCCCCGGACCGGACGGCGGCCGGATCGACAACGTTGCGTTCGCCAAGGTGTGCCCGCCCGTCACCTGAGCGTCACGTGACGTTGCGCTCGGCCCATTTACGTAAGGCCATGCGTCGTCGTGCAGTGATTTCCGGCGTGGGTGTCGCCGCAAGTGCGGCAGTGCTACCCACCGCGCTCATCAGCCCCGCCGCCTACGCCTCCGACACGGTAACGGACACCGACCGGGACCGTCACCGCCCGGCGCGGCCCCTGGTCATCGGGCACCGCGGCGCCAGCGGACACCGGCCCGAGCACACGCTGGGGTCATACACCCTCGCCATCGAGCTCGGCGCCGACTTCATCGAGCCCGACCTCGTGCCGACGAAGGACGGGCAGCTCGTCGCCCGGCACGAGAACGAGATCGGCGGGACCACCGACGTCTCGACCAAGCCGCAGTTCGCCTCGCGCAAGACGACGAAGACTGTCGACGGGGTTGCGGTGACCGGCTGGTTCACCGAGGACTTCACGCTGGCCGAGCTCAAGACGCTGCGCGCGGTGGAGCGGCTCCCGGCGGTGCGGCCGCACAACGCGATCTACAACGGCATCTTCCAGATTCCGACGTTCCAGGAGGTCATCGACCTGGCCCGGGAAGAGGGGCGGCGGGTCGGGCGGACCATCGGGGTGTACCCGGAGACGAAGCACCCCACGTACTTCAACTCGATCGGCCTGGCGCTGGAGCCGCTCGTCGCGAAGGTGCTCAAGCGCAACGGGCTCGCCGGGCGCAACGCGGCGGCGTTCCTGCAGTCGTTCGAGCCGACGAGCATCAGGAAGCTGCGCGGGCTCGTCGACACCCCGTCGGTGGTGCTGCTCGACCAGGTCGGGCAGCCGTTCGACTTCAAGACCAGCGGCGACCCGCGGACGTGGGCCGACCTGGCCCAGCCGGCCGGGCTGGACTACCTCAAGGCGTTCACCGACGGCGTCGGCGCGACCAAGAACCTGGTCATCAGCCGCGACGCGGCCGGCAACCTGCAGCAGCCCACGGCACTGATCCGGGACGCGCACGCCCGGGGGCTGAAGGTGCACGCATGGACGTTCCGCAACGAGAACCAGTTCCTGCCGCTCAACCTGCGCACCGGCACCGACCCCAACGCCTGGGGCAACATCCTGGAGGAGGTCAGGACCTTCCTGGCCGCCGGCCTTGACGGGGTCTTCGCCGACTACGCGGATACGGCATACCTCGCTCGTGACCTGTATCTGCGGCCGGCGGGTCGATAGCCGTCCCAGTAGGGCGCCCCGGCACCGGGCGCCCTACCGAGACATGGTCACAGCCCGAGACTCATGACCCCGTAGTCGTAGGCCCGGCGCCGGTACACGACGCTCGGCCGGCCCGACTCCTTGTCGTTGAACAAATAGAAGTCATGGCCGAGCAGCTCCATGTGGAACAGTGCATCGTCCACAGTCATCGGCTCACCGGGGTGTTCCTTCTCGCGGACGATGTGCCACGGCTGGTCGTCGGCCTCCTCGATCAGGTCGAAGCCGTCCGCCTGGGCCGGGTCGGCCTTCGTGGCGAGCGCGGTGGCGCCGTACCGTTCGGGCGGTGTGAATGCGAGTGACGCGGTCGCTTCGGCAACGGAGACCGGCGCGTGCCGGCCCCGGTGGACCCGCCGTCGATCGGCGGCGCGGCTCAGCCGGCTGTCCAGCTTGCCGATCGCCGTGTCCAAGGCGCTGTAGAAGTCGGCGGCGCAGGCTTCCGCCCGGATCACCGGACCACGCGAATAGCACGTGATCTCGACGCGCTGACAGTGATCTGATTGGCGCGGATTGCGCTCGTGAAACAACTCGACGTCGACGCGGATGAGCTTGTGGTCGTAGCGCTCGACCTTCTGCAGCTTGTCTGCGACATGCTGCCGGTAGTGGTCGGGCACCTCGACGTTGCGGCCCTTGACGACGATGTCCACTCCTGACCTCCCCCACGGGTTCTTCCAGAGCAACGGGTTCGGGTGTCGGTTTCGAGACTCGGCCGGAACGCGCCTCCCCAGAGGCTGAGCCCACGCGGCACGCGACCGAAACTGCGGGTGTCAGGTCCTCCCTTCGCGGCCTCTCACCGCGGCTCGCTCGAAAGCGTTCACCGGGGCGAGCACCTGTCGTCTCTCGACGTTAAACCGATGACAGCCACTAGTCACCCCTGGTTCAGAAGAAGGATCGGTTCCTAGACTGAAACCCACCCCGAGGGATTACCCCACGTTGTGCCAGAAGTGACTTTCGGTGCAAATCGGGTAAATCCGTGTTCTCCCGTTGACGATGCGTAATGCCCAATCTTGACCGCCGCCGCGTTGCCCCGCGCTGGATTCCCACGGTCCGCAACTCTCGGCGCGACAATGCACCCGATCCGGCGGCCCGACGCCCCCAGCCACCCGACAACGGCCGCCCGCCCCGCCACAGCGCAGCCTCCACGGCGCGGCCGTTCTGAGGCATGCCGCCTCGCCGCTGCGCGAAGCCGAAGCGCTAACGGGAACTAGCGGCGGCGCTGGGTGGCGGCGATCGCGACGGCCCGGTCGACGGTGATGCCGGCCTCCCCCAGCCGATACGTGGCCGCCGCCAGCGTGACGCCCGTGGTCACGATGTCGTCCACCAGCACGACCGCCGCACCGCTGCACGCGACACGTGTCCGCATGGCCGCGGCCGCCCGGGGCCGCAGCGCGAACGCCCGCCGGGCCGCCGCGGCTCGCTGCACGGCCGTCAGCTCGGCCGAATCGTCCGGCCGGGGCAGGGCCCGCAGGGGCAGCGCGATCTCGGTCCCGGGCCGCCCACGGGCCACCGTCCGGGCCAGCCGCAGCATGTGGTCACCGTGGCGCCGCCGCACGGCCGCCGCGGTCGACGGCACCGGCACGAGCACGACCGGGACCGCCGGCGGCACCGCCCGCTCCAGGACCCGCCCGAGGAGCGAGCCCAGCACCCCTGTCATTTCGTGCCGGTTCTTCTCCTTGTACTGCACAATCGCCCGCCGCACCGAGCCCGCATACGCGGCCAGGGCAAACGTCGCAGGCAGCCCGGCCGGCGCCGGATCGGGCGACGTCCGGCGCGGCACCACGCCCGCCAGCGCCGCCGAGCACCGCTGGCACAACGCCCGCGCGGACGGCCCGTCACACCCGGCACACGTGGCCGGCAGCACCAGGTCCATCAACCCCGCGACGAGCAGCCGCACGTGCTCACCTCAGTCCGCGAAGAACGGGGCGGTCGGCGTGCGGAGCGGGGCGTTGCCCGACGGCGGCACCAGGTCCTGGAGCTGCAGCGGGTCGCTGAACGTGGAGTACACCCGGCGGGCCACGCCGTTGGACTCGAACATCACCGAGTTGCCCAGCTGGTCGTCGGGCTTGCTGACCTGGGCGACAAGCTGCGTCACGTCCAGCTGCGACTCATCGCGCGACTGCGGCGGCAGGACCTCCTCCTCGGCCCCGTCGACGGTCACGGAGACGAGCGAATACGCCGGCGCCGGCGGATGGGCGGAGCGCGGGCTCGGGCGGCCGCCGACGGCGAGGGTGGTCTGGCCCAGCCAGCCGACCGCCTGGTTGTTGCCGAGCGTCGTCTGGACCGTCACCGACGCCCCGATGAAGCTGAGCTTGCCGTTGTCCAGCTGCAGCGGCGCCACCATGAGGGCCCCGTTGGCGATGTACGCGACGCGCCGGCCCTCGGGCGAGACCGAGAACGCGGTGATCGGCCCGGTGGAGAACCCGGTGGGGCCCTTGACCTGCTCGAAGGTCTGTGCGGTCTCGTCGGTGCTGATAAGCAGGTGGTCGCCGTCGGCGATCAGCAGCCGGCGGACCGGATACGTGATCCACGCGGGCCGGCTGAGCCGCGGCGCCGAGACGTTGGTGGGCAGGTACTTCGGCGGGCTGCTCACCGGCCCGGGTGCGCTCACCAACAGCCGCTGCTCGTTGTGGCCGTTGGCGCCGGCCGTCCGGACGAGGGCGGCCCGGTCGCGCTGCCGGTTGATCGCCGCGGCGACCACACTGGTGTTGTCGCCGCCGGGGGCGAAGAGCGGGCTCTCGGGGTGGCTGATGTCGATGACGTCGGAGCGCACGCTGCCGTTGACGACGCAGTACCGTCTGTCGACCTTCGTCGCCTCAAACGCCTCGAGAGCGACGTTGTCGTCCTCGTAGCCGTCGGAGCTCGCGCTGTCGGGCTGATTCTCGATCATCAGGTGCACCGTCGGGTGGCCCGGCAGCGACCAGCGGATCTGCCGGGCCAGCCGGTCCTTCTTGTCGGGCTTGAGCGAGGTGGCGTTGCTGTTGAGGTTGACCGTGACGTCGGTGTCGCCGACGACCGGAGAGTCCTTGAAGTAGCTCTCGGTCGGCTTCGCGATGTTCTGCAGCAGCGCCCCCGGCCCCTTCTGGAGCCACTCCACGATCTGGTTGACCTGTTTGGGGTTCGACAGCGTGTTCGGCATGTACCGCAGGTCGGGCACCAGCCGCGGATCGTCGGTGCCCTGCTCCCAGAAGTAAATGGTCCGCTGCTGGTACCACTTCTTGAGCCCCGACTCGCTGATGAACAGCCGGTCGGGCACCTCGGTCAGCCGGGGCCGGCCGGCGATGTACACCGTCTGGAAGCTCGCCGGGATGTCGGGCGACTGCGGCTGGACGACGACCTCGCCCGTCTCGTTGAGCACGCCGATCGGGTGCAGCTGCAGCTGCACCGTCTCCAGCCCGTTGTTGTCCCCGGTCGGGACGATGTCCAGCGGGTCGCGCACGATCGTCACACCCGGCTTGGGCCGCCAGGTGCTGGCCGTCGCGTCGGTCATGAACTTCTTCATCCACCCGAGCGCCTCTTTGCTGGCGTCCGGATCGGTGGTGCCGCCCAGGTTCGCCCCGACCGACGCGCCCAGGAACGAGGTCACGAGATCCTTCGTGGACCGCTCATCGCCGGGCGCGGGCGGCGACTTGACCCCGCCCTGGGCCACCGCCGGGCTCGGCGCCGGCCCCGCGTACTTCGGCTCGGTCCGCGACGGCAGCCCGCAGCCGCCCAGCCCGGCCACCAGGGCCAGCCCCGCAGCCGCCGCCACCCCGGCCAGCCCCGCCCGGACCCGGCCGGTCATGCGCGGCGGGGTCATGGGGTCTCGCCGATCAGGGCGGCCTCGTCGGCGCGGGCGTCGTCCGGGACCAGGCGCAGCGGCGAGGAGACCAGGCGGTCTCCGCTGCGGGCCGGCAGGGTCAGGCGGAACTGGGCGCCCTTGCCCGGTGCGCCCCACGCCTCCAGCCAGCCGCCGTGCAGGCGGGCGTCCTCCAGGCTGATCGACAGGCCCAGGCCGGTGCCGCCGGTCTGCCGGGCCCGGGACGGGTCGGCCCGCCAGAACCGGTTGAACACCAGCTTCTCCTCCCCCGCCTTCAGCCCGACGCCGTGGTCGCGCACGGTCACGGCGACCGCCGAGCCGTCGACGGCCAGGGTGACCACGACCGGCTTGCCCTCGCCGTGCTCGACCGCGTTGCCGACCAGGTTGCGCAGCACGCGCTCGACGCGGCGGGGGTCGACCTCGGCGATCACCTCGGTCTCGGGCACGACGACCCTCAGCTCCACCTTGCACCGCTCGGCCAACGACATCAGCTGGTCGCCGACCCTTCGCACGACCGGGACCAGGTCGGTGGGCTCCGCGTCGAGCGCGGCGAACCCGGCGTCGAACCGGCTGATCTCCAGCAGGTCGGTGAGCAGGCCCTCGAACCGGTCCAGCTCGGCCTGCAGCAGCTCGGCGCTGCGGGCGGCCGCCGGGTCGAAGTCCTCGCGGGAGGAGAAGAGCAGGTCGGCCGCCATCCGCACGGTGGTCAGCGGCGTGCGCAGCTCGTGTGACACGTCGGACGTGAACCGGCGCTGGAGCCGGGACATCTCCTCCAGGCGCACGATCTGGCGCTGGAGGTTGGCCGCCATCTGGTTGAACGCCGCGGCCAGCCGGGCCAGATCGTCCTCGCCGCGCACCACCATGCGCTGGTCGAGCAGGCCGGCCGAGAGCCGCTGGGCGGTCCGCGCAGCGACCCGCACGGGCGTGACCACCAGGCGGGTCATCATGGCCGCGATGAGCGCGAGCAGCGCGACGAGGGCGATGCCGGTGCCGGTGACGACGGCCCCGGTGAACTGGACGAGCCCGTCCTCGGTCTTGAGCGGGATGACGTAGTACAGCTCGATCGGCACCGGGCCCACCGGGACGGCGGTGCCCATCACGAGGTACTTCTGGAGCCCGTCGCCGATGTCGAGCGTGGCGATCTGCTCATAGATGCCGCTCTTGGAGCCGACCACCAGGGTCCGGATGCCGCGCACCTGCGGGTCGTCCATGACCGTGCCTTTGCGGGCCCGGGGCCAGAAGGCCGGCGGGCCGCCGCGGCGCAGCATGACGACCTCGGCCTCCTGGTCGTTGACCGACCCGTAGAGCTGGGTCACGACGTTGTTGAGGCTCGGGTCCAGGCCGGGGTCGTCGGCCTGGGTGAAGCCGGACAGCTCGCGCATGGCGTAGCCGGCTCCGGTGTCGACCATCGACTTCGACTGATCGATTTTGCCCGACAGCACGCCGTTGCTGATCAGGGAGGCCACCGTGTAGGCGAAGGCCAGCACGAGGGCGGCGGACAGCGCCAGCGTGATGCCGACGACGCGGAACTGCAGCGAGCGGCGCCACTGCCGCCGGGCCACGGCCCAGAACCGGCGCACGCGCCGGCTCACGGACTGCGGAATGATCCGCCGCGGTCGCAGGCGGCGGGCTCGCACGATTATCGGGTCGATGCGCACCACGAATCGGCCTAACCGGTCCCGGCCTTGTAGCCGACGCCACGGACGGTGAGGATGATCTCGGGCTTCTCGGGATCGGGTTCGATCTTGGCCCGCAGTCGCTGCACGTGGACGTTGACCAGGCGGGTGTCGGCGGCGTGGCGGTAGCCCCACACCTGCTCCAGCAGCACCTCGCGGGTGAACACCTGGCGCGGCTTGCGGGCGAGCGCCACCAGCAGGTCGAACTCCAGCGGGGTCAGCTTGACCTCTTCGCCGTCGCGCATGACGGTGTGGGCCGGCACGTCGATGGTGATCTGGTTGCCCGGTGGCCCTATGGTCAGCAGCTCCGGCGCCACGTCCTCGCCCCGGCGCAGCCGCGCGCGCATGCGGGCGACGAGCTCCTTGGGCTTGAACGGCTTCATCACGTAGTCGTCGGCCCCGGACTCCAGGCCCAGGACCACGTCGACCGTGTCGCTCTTGGCGGTGAGCATGACGATCGGCACGCCGGACTCGGCCCGGATGGACCGGCACACGTCGATCCCGCTCATGCCGGGCAGCATCAGGTCGAGCAGCACGATGTCGGGGCGGGTGTCCCGGAAGGCGGCCAGCGCGCGCTCACCGTCGGCGACGAAGGACGGCAGGAAGCCTTCGCTGCGCAGGACGATGCCGAGCATCTCGGCAAGGGCGGGGTCGTCGTCGACCACCAGGACACGGGCTCTCATGCGGTCCAATATTTCACCCCCGCGCCCCAATGTGGGAACCCGATCGCGGATCTTGGGCAAAGACCACCAGGTTGTGCCGATCTTGTAACTCTCGGTCACTCGGACCGCCGAAGTCGCATCGGCCGACTACGGTGTCCGCGTGGAGGAGACCCGGGCCGTGATACCGCTGCGCCCGCTCACCTTTGGTGAGCTGCTCGACGGTGCCGTGTCGCTCCTGCGCGCCCAGGCCCCGCTGCTGCTCCTGGCCGCGCTCGGGCTGGCCGCGATCGAGCAGGCGCTGCTCTACCCGCTGCGGCAGTGGGCCAACCTGCACCCGCCCGCGTACACGTTCGACTGGAGCCGCCACCTCGGCGCCGGCTGGCTGGTCTTCTGCGCCGGCATGAGCACCGAGGCGGCGATCCTGGCCCTGCTGGGCGGGTTCGCCGGGGCCGCGGCCGGGCCGGGGCTGCTCGGGCAGCGGGCCCGCCCCCGTGACCTGCTGCGCCAGGTGGGCCGCCGGGCCCTGCCGCTGCTGGTGATCGCGCTCGCCGCCGCCCCGCTGGTCTTCGTCACCTCGCTGGTGCTGATGCTGCCCTGGCCGTGGGTCTACGGGCTCTTCGGGCTGGCCGCGCCCGCGCTCATGGTCGACCGGGTCGGGCCGTTCCGGGCGATCGGGCGCTCGTTCAAGCTCGCCGGGCGGGGGCTGCGTGGCGTGTTCATCCGGGTGGGGGCCTACGTCAGCTGGGCCGCGATCCGCCTGGCCCTCGGCGTCGGCGGCTCGGCCGTGCTGGGGATCTGGTGGAACAGGCGCGAGACCGGCTACGCGCTCGCGATGATCGCGGTCTGGGCGGTCGTGGACGCCGTGGCCTACGCCACGCTCGCCTGCATCGACGCGGTGCTCTACCTCGAGGTCCGGATGCGGGTCGAGGGGCTCGACGTGGCCATCGGCCGGCTGCGCCGCCTCGACCGCCCGATCGACCTGGCCGGCTCGGTCATCCTCGGGGCGGCGGTGCGATGACCCGCGCCTGGGCCGAGCTCCTCCAGCTCGTCGACGACCTGCTCGGAGTACCACTGGCGGCGGTTCTGCTGCTGTTGGCGGCCATCCTGTTCGGCGTTCTGTACTACTTCTATCCGCGGTGGGTCCCGAAACGGTTCCCGCGGCTGCGCTTCCGGCGCCAGGGCAAGGGCGAGCAGGACCAGATCGACGTCGATCCCGACGAGGACGAGGAGCCGGAGCCGGACGCCGAGCCGTCCGCCGACGAGGAGGTGCCGGAGCTGCCGGCGCACGTGTTCGCCTCGCTGGCCGACCGGCTCGCCGCCGAGGGCCGCTACGCCGAGGCCGTCCGCGAGCGGCTCCGGTCGATGGTGCGCGGCCTCGTCGAGCGGGAGATCCTCGAGCACCGGCCCGGCATGACCGTCACCGAGCTCGCCCGGGCGGCGGGCGCGGCCCGGCCCGCGGTGGAGGCCCCGATGCGCAACGCGTCGGGCATCTTCTCCGACATCTGGTACGGCGAGCGCCCGGCCACCGCCGAGCACGACAGCCGCATGCGCGAGTTCGCCGCGGAGGTGAACCGATGACCGCCACCGCACCGGTGCGGTCCGCGCAGCGGAGCACGACCGCGAAAAAGCGTTCGAAGCGCTGGCTGCGGCTGGTGATCCCCCCGGTGGCCCTGCTGGTGCTGATGCTGCTGGGGACGGTGGTGTACCAGTGGGAGCAGCCGGACCTCGATGACGCCGACTATCTCGGGCCGACGAGCCACGCCGGGATCGGTGCGGCCGACCTGGCCGACCGGGTCCGGGCCGCAGGCGTGCAGATCATCCCCGAGCGCAAGAGCGCCGACGCGCTCGTCGCGGCCTCCAGCGGCAACGCCACCCTGCTGATCACCACGCCGCAGCTCGTGCACAGGTTCTACCTGCGCATGCTCAAGCTGCTGCCGCCGTCGACCCGGGTCGTGATCATCGAGCCGGACGCGGCGGTCATCACCGACGGCCTGCTGCCGATGGTCGGCACCGCCCGCAGCTATGTGGCCCGGACCACGGCGCCCGGCTGCGACTACGCGCCGGCCGTCCGGGCGGGGGCGGCCGAGGTGGTGCGCACCCGTTACGGCCCGCTCGACGAGTCGCTGGGCCGCGAGGTCGCCCGCTGCTACGCCGACTCGCTCATCGTCTACCAGCGGCCGGGCTCCGCGCCCGTCACCGTCGTTGGCTCGGCCGACCCGTTCCGCAACGACCGGGGCGACGAGCGCGGCAACGCCGAGCTGACCACCGCGCTGCTCACCGGCGCGCCCCGGCTCGTCTGGCTCGACCTGCACCGGCGCGAGCCGCCGCCGGGCGTCACCAACGACCCCGGTCTGGCCGGTGCCCCGGAAGCCCCGGCCTCGCTGCGCCCGGTCGACCCGGAGAACCCGGGCGAGACCGACTTCCCGATCCCCGGCCCGGGCTCCACCGCCCGGCCGCCGGCCCGGGGCGACGTCAACAGCGACGACGGCGACCAGGAGCAGGAGCAGCCGCCGCAGCCGCCCAACCCGCTGTGGAGCGCGTTCCCGCCGTGGACGTACGTGGTGACCGCCATGCTGGCGCTCGGTGTGATCATGCTGGCCGTGGCGATGGCCCGGCGGCTCGGCGCGCCGGTGGTCGAGCCGCTGCCGGTCGTCGTGCGCTCCAGCGAGACCGCGCTCGGCCGGGGCCGGCTGTATCAGCGCGCCAGGGCCCGCGCGGAGTCGCTGCAGGTCCTGCGGCACTCCGCGATCGTCCGGCTGACCCGCCTGCTGCGCCTCGACGCCGACGTCACCCGCGGCGTCCTGATCGAGGCGGTCACCGCGAGCAGCGGCTGGCCGCCGCCGGTCGTCGACCAGACGCTGTTCGGGCCGCCGCCCGCGACCGACGCCGACCTCGTGGCCGCCGCCGTGCGCCTCGAGCAGCTCGTCAACGCCGTCACCACCGAACAACCAGGCACAACGCCGGCGACCCAGCCGAACACAGCCGCGCCCGTCGAAGGAGATCCCCGGTGACCGATATCGTCACGCCGCTGATCGAAGGCTCGCCGGAGGCCGGCGCCCAGCAGGCCCGGGCCGCGCTCAGCCGCCTGCGCGCCGAGGTGGCCAAGGTCGTCGTCGGCCAGGACGCGGTGGTGACCGGCATGGTCATCGCGCTGCTCGCCCGCGGCCACGTGCTGCTGGAGGGCGTGCCCGGCGTCGCCAAGACACTGCTCATCCGCACCCTGTCGGCCGCGCTCGACCTGGACTTCAAGCGGGTGCAGTTCACCCCCGACCTGATGCCCGGCGACGTCACCGGCTCGCTGATCTTTGACGCCCGCAGCGCCGAGTTCCAGTTCCGCGAAGGGCCGGTCTTCACCAACCTGCTGCTGGCTGACGAGATCAACCGGACGCCGCCCAAGACCCAGGCGTCACTGCTGGAGGTCATGGAGGAGCGGCAGGTGTCGGTGGAGGGCTCGTCGCGGCCGCTGCCCGACCCGTTCCTGGTCGCCGCGACGCAGAACCCGATCGAATACGAGGGCACCTATCCGCTGCCCGAGGCCCAGCTCGACCGGTTCCTGCTCAAGCTCACGGTGCCGCTGCCGACCCGCGACGAGGAGCTCGGCGTGCTGCGCGCGCACCACAACGGCTTCGACCCGCGCAAGCTGCGCGAGGCCGGCGTGCAGCCGGTCGCCACCGCGGCCGACCTGGCCCTCGGGCGGGCGGCGGTGCAGCGGGTGGCGGTCGCCGACGGCGTGCTCGCGTACATCGTCGACCTCTGCCGGGCGACCCGCGTCTCGCCGTCGCTGGAGCTCGGCGCCTCTCCGCGCGGGGCCACCGCCCTGCTCGCCGCGGCCAAGGCGTGGGCCTGGCTCACCGGGCGCGACTACGTGACCCCGGACGACGTGAAGGCCCTGGCCCGCCCGACGCTGCGGCACCGGGTGCGGCTGCGGTCGGAGGCCGAGCTGGAGGGCGTGACCACCGACAACGTGCTCGAGTCGGTGCTGGCCACCGTCCCGACCCCGCGATAGGGCCGCTGCATGATCACGTGGCGGGCGGCGGCGCTGCTCGGGGGCGGGGCCGTGCTGCTGGCGCTGGTCGGGCTCATCGGCGGCGCCGCGATCCCGCCCGCCGGGCTGTGGATCGGGGCCGGGGTGTTCGTCCTCCTCGTCGCCGCGGCCTGCGTCGTCGACTGGATCAACGCGGCGTCGCCGCGGCTGCTGAAGCTGAGCCGCACCGGTGACCAGTCGCTGTGGCTGGGCGAGAGCGGGGAGGTGACCCTGCTGGTGCACAACCGCTCCGACCGGGTGCTCACCGGGCGGGTGCGCGATGCGTGGGTGCCGTCGGCGGGCGCGACCCCCACGATGCACGACGTGCGCATCGAGCCGGGCCGCGCGGTCGCCCTGGTCACCCGGCTCACCCCGACCCGGCGCGGCGACCGGGCGGCGGTGCGGGTGCTCGTGCGCTCGGTCGGGCCGTTCGGGCTGGCGTACCGCCAGACGAGCCGGGCGAGCGCCGACCGGCTCACGCCGAAGTGGCGCATGCGGGTGTACCCCCGGTTCCACAGCCGTCGCCTGCTGCCGGAGAAGCTGTCACGCCTGCGCGTGCTCGACGGCTCCGTGGTGACCCGCGGCCGCGGCCAGGGCACCGAGTTCGACACCCTCCGCGAGTACGTCGTCGGCGACGACGTCCGCTCGATCGACTGGCGCGGCAGCGCCCGCCGCTCCGACATCGTGGTGCGCACCTGGCGCCCCGAGCGCGACAGGCGCCTGGTCTGCGTGCTCGACACCGGCCGGACCTCGGCCGCCCGCATCGGCGACGAGCCGCGCCTGGACGCGGCCATGGACGCCGCCCTGCTGCTCGCCTCCGTGGCCGCCCGCGCCGACGACCGGGTGGACCTGCTCGCCGTGGACACCGCGGTGCGCGCCTCGCTCACCAACGTCGACAAGCGCACGCTGCTGTTCCGCCTGGTCACCGCTATGGCTCCGCTGGAGCCGGCGCTCGTCGAGACCGACTTCGGCCTGGTCGCCGGCGAGGTCCTGCGCCGCGAGCGCAAGCGGGCCCTGGTCGTGCTGTTCACGGCGCTGGAGCCGGGCGCGCTCGGCGAGGGCCTGCTGCCGGTGCTGCCCCAGCTGGCGGCCAAGCACAAGGTGATCGTGGCGGCCGTGCACGACCCCGAGCTGACCCGCATGAGCCGGGTGCCCGACGACGCGAACCCGGCCGCCGTCTACACCGCGGCCGCCGCCCAGCGGGCCCTGGCCGAGCGGGACCGGGTGGCCGCCGCCCTGCGCCGCCACGGCGTGGAGGTCGTCGACGCTCCGGCCGACGAGTTCGCCTCCCGCCTGACCGACCGCTACCTCGCGCTCAAGCACACGGGACGGCTGTAAGTAGCGCCGCCGCCTCCGCTTCGCTCCGTACCGCTCACGCGGCCGGCAGTGACTCCTGGGCGATCTCACCCTCGATCGCCGCGCTGGCTCCCTCTGCCTCCGCGTTGCGGCCGAGGATGAAGACGTACAAGAGAAATGCTCCCCAGACGATGAAGCCGATGAAGTCCTTGAGGATGTTGGGCACCGGGCTCGGCGTCACGAACGCCTCCAGCAGGCCGCTCACCAGCAGGACCCCGACCAGGCCGAGGGCGACGAGCATCCCCTCCGAGGCGGTCTCGGCCAGCGCCCGGCCGCGCGTGCGCAGGGGGCCCGGGGCGACCCAGGACCAGCCGATGCGCAGGCCGACGCCGGCCCCGATGAACACGGCCGTCAGCTCCAGCAGCCCGTGCGGCACGATCAGGCCGAAGAACAGGTCGCCGCGGCCGTAGGCGATCATCACGCCGCCGATCAGGCCCATGTTCAGCGCGTTGTTGAACAGCAGGTACACGACCGGGAAGAAAATCACACCGGAGGCCAGGACCTCGCCGGTGAGCAGGGCGTTGTTGGTCCAGACGCGCAGGAGCTGGTTCTGCGGGAGGAACTGGCTGTAGTACCCCTCGAACTCATTGTTGACCAGGGCGCTTATCGCCCCGTCCGACATGAAGTAGCCGGCCACCTCGGGATTCGCCGCGACGTACCCGATAAGCGTGAATGTGAACAGCGAGAACGCGGTCGCCACGCCGCACCACCAGGGCCAGGCCCGGTAGACGGTGAGCGGGAAGGTGTGCGTGAAGAACCGGCCCACCGTGGCCATCGAGAACGACGGGGTGCCGGTCATCGCGTTGCGCCCGGCCAGCACCAGCCGGGACAGGCGCGCGACGAGGATCGGGTCGGGCGAGCGGCTGCGGATCAGCGACAGGTGGGTGGCCGCGCGCTGGTACAGCGCCACGAGCTCGTCCGCTTCGCCCGCGTTGAGCCGCCGCCTGCGTGACAGCTCGTCGAGCCGCCGCCACTCGGCGTTGTGCTCGTTGACGTAGGCGTCGAGGTCCACGCTGGCAGCGTAGACGGCCGGGGCATCCCCACGCGGCCCCCATGACGTGCGCGGCTATAGCAGACTGTCAGCCATGACCGACACCGCGGCGCCCGGCGAGCGGCTCGTCAGCGGCGAGGCCGTCGAGCTCGAGGTGCGCCTGGCCCGGGCCGGCTCGCGGGTGCTCGCGCTGATGCTCGACATCGTGCTGCAGTGCCTGCTGCTCCAGGCGCTGGTGATGGTCACGGCGATCGTGGTGTACCTGACGCTCGAGGCGAACATCTTCGACGGCGGTCTCCTCCAGGCGATCGTGGTCATCCTGATGGTCGTCACGCTCATCGGATACCCGGTGTTCTGGGAGACGATCCTGCACGGCCGCACGCCCGGCAAGGCGGCGATGGGCCTGCGGGTGGTCCGCGACGACGGCGGCCCGGTCCGCTTCCGCCACGCGCTGACGCGGGCGCTCGTCGGCTTCGCGATCGAGTGGCCGGGCCTGCTCTTCCCGGTCGTGTCCTGGCTGGGCAGCCTGGGCGTGCTCATGCTCAACCCGAGCGGCAAGCGGATCGGTGACCTGGTGGCCGGCACTATCGTGATCCACGAGCGGACCCCGGCCGGCTGGGGCTGGGTCCCGGCGATGCCGCCGCCGTTGACGCAGTGGGCCCGCAACCTGGACCTGACCGGCCTGGACGACAGCCTCGCCCTGGCGGTGCGGCACTTCCTGGCCCGCAACCGCGAGATCGGCGAGCCGGCCCGCACCGCACTCGGCCAGGCGCTGGCCCGCGAGGTGGCCGCCTGCACCACGCCGCCGCCCCCGCCGAACGTGCCGGGCTGGGCGTACCTGGCCGCGGTCCTGGCCGAGCGCCACCGCCGGGCGAGCCGCCGGCTGGCCCGGGCCCGCGCCGCCTCGGCGGCCGTGTGGCCGGGGCTGTACACCGCGATCACGCCCCGCATCCTGCCGCCGAGCCGGCCGCAGCAGTTGGGCGGCCAGTGGGCTCCGCTGCAGCCGCCGCAGGATCAGGTCGAGCGCAGGCCCCACTCGCCGATGTTGTAGGTCGGGCCCCAGACCGACGGGTTGTCGCGAATGTTCGCGTACTCCGAGTACGTGAACGTCAGCGTCGGGCGCTGCATGAGCGGCAGGACGTACGCGTCCTTCGTCAGCAGGTCGTCGGCCTGGTTCAGGGTGTCGGCGGCATGCCTCGGGTCGACGTCGATGGCCGCCGCGTGCACCAGCCGGTCCAGCTCGGCGTTGGAGTAGCCACCGTAGTTGCCGGCCGCCCCCGTGGCCCACCGCCGCTCGGCCGCGCCCTGGTACAGCGGGCCGTTGACGAAGTCGGACAGCACCAGGTCGAAGTCGCCCGCGGTGAGGGCCTGCTGGAGGTTGTCGGCCGGCTCCGGGCGGGCGTCGATGCCGATGTTCTTCAGGGCGGCCGAGATCAGCTCGGCGGCCGCGGAGCGGATGGCGTTGTCCTTGTCGTAGCGCAGCCGCAGCGTCGGCACCGCCTCGCCGGCCTTCGTGGACAGCCGGCCGTTGTCGAGCTTGTAGCCGGCGGCGGTGAGCAGCTTCTTGGCCTTCTCGCTGTCGCCGGTGCCCTGGCCGGTGCCGGAGATGACGTCCTTGTAGCCGGTGTCCCCGGGCACGAAGTTGTGGCTGCCCAGCGGCTTGAGGTCCTTGTCGAAGGCACCGTACGTCTTCTCGACGACGGTCTTGACGCTGACCTCGGTGAACAGGGCCCGGCGCAGGACGGGGTCGGCCAGATACTTGTTGCGCACGTTGAGCATCAGGTGCTCCCACGCGTAGCTCTCGCCCACCTCGTAGATCACTCCGGGCGTGCCGGAGACGCCCGCGACAAGGGTCTGCGAGGGCGTCGGCGACATGCCGGTGATCTCCTTGGCCTTGAGGGCGGGGAGGATCGCGGCCGGGTCGGTGATGAACCTGAACGTGATGGTGTCCAACGACGGCTTGGTCTTGCCGTACCACTTGTCGTTCTTCTTCAGCACCAGGCTCTTGTCGCGGTCGTACGAGTCGATCTGGTACGGGCCTCCCGACCAGGTCGGGACGGTGCGGGCGAACCAGTCGGAGGCCGCGTAGACGCCGTCGGGCTTGGCGAGGTCGTAGCCCTGCTTGGTGGCCAGGTGCGAGGGGTAGAGCCCGTCGTTGGAGAAGTTGCCCTTCCAGTCGCCGAAGGTCTTGCCATCGGTGAACGTCATGGTGACGGTCTTGCCACTGTCCGAACCGACAATGCTTTTGATGACGTCGTACCCCGCCGTGGCGGCCGGTGTGCAGCCGTTGCAGTGCAGCGGGTTACCGGAGTTCTGCTTCCACGAGAAGATGAAGTCGTCGGCGGTGATGGGAATGCCGTCGCTCCAGACCGCGTCGGGACGGATCTTGTAGACGATCGTCTCGGGGTTCTGGTTGGTGATGTCGGCGCTGATCATCAGGTCGGCGTTGAGCTGGAGGCGGCCCTGCGGGTCGACCTCGAACACCTGCGGGAGCAGGCCGGACAGGGCCTGCTTGGTGCTCGGTGAGGCGCCGTCCTTCGTGTTGACGTTCCAGTTGGCGATGGTGCGCTCGAGGCCGTAGGTGTATGACCCGCCGAGCTTCAGCTCGCCACCGTTGCAGGTGGTCGGATTCTTCTCGCAGTCCGCGAACCCGATGGTGGCCGTCGGGGACGGTTTGCCGGAGCCGCCGCCGGTGCACGCGCCGAGCAGCAGCGCGACCGCCGTCAGCGCCACGGCCACGCCTCGCATTTGCCTTCCAGTAACAAACGCCACCCGGCCACCATAGGGGGCGGGCTCAGACGAAGAGGGCACGACCCCAGTAGTCGTCCGCGCCGGAGACCCCCGGCGGGCAGGCGAACAGCCCACTGGAGACGTGCCGGATGTACTCGTTGAGCGCATCCTGCCGCGAAAGCCGGGTCTGGATCGCCACGAACTGCTTGCGCGGGTCGCGCTGATAGGCGATGAAGAACAGCCCGGCGTTGAGCCGGCCGAGCCCGTCGGAGCCGTCGACGAAGTTGTACCCCCGCCGCAGCAGCCGCGCACCGTTGTTGAACTGCTGGTGGGCGAGCCGCACGTGGGCGTCCCGGGCGATGGCGGGGGCGCCGTCGGAGCCCGTCGCGTCGAAGTTCGGCTCGTCGAACTCCTTGGCCGAGCCCAGCGCGGCGCCCTCGCCCTTGTTGCGGCCGATGATCGCCTCCTGCTCGGCGAGCGAGGTGCGGTCCCAGGTCTCGATGAGCATCCGGATCTTGCGGGTGACCATGTAAGAACCGCCGGTCATCCAGTCCGGGCCGTCGCCGCCGGCCACCCAGAGCTGCTCGTCGAGGAGCTTGGGCTCCTCGGCCTTGAGGTTGGCCGTGCCGTCCTTGAAGCCGAACAGGTTGCGCGCGGTCTGCTGGGTCACCGATGTCGAGGAGGTGCGCCCGAAGCCCAGCTGGGACCAGCGGACGCTCACCACCCCGAAGCCGATGCGGGCCAGGTTGCGCACCGCGTGCACGGCGATCTGCGGGTCGTGGGCGCACGCCTGCACGCAGATGTCGCCGCCGGAGATCTCCGGCTGGAGGGCGTCCTTGGCGAACTTCGGCAGGTCGGCCAGGGCGGCCGGGCGCTTGTCGGCGATGCCGAACCGATCCTTGCCCTCCGCGGTGCGAAACAGCGTCGGGCCGAAGCCGATCGTCAGCGTGAGCCCGGAGGGTGGCAGGCCCAGGGCCTCGCCGGTGTCGTCGGGCGCCGCCTCCGGCACCCCGTTGACGGCACCGATGACACCCGCGTCCCGGCCCTGCGTCATCCGGGCGGCCGCCGCGGTCCACTTCTGCAGCAGCTCGACGAGCTCGGCCTTCTTGTCGGTGATGACGTCGAAGGCGACGAAGTGCAGCCGGTCCTGGGCGGGCGTGATGATCCCGGCCTGGTGGCCGCCGTAGAAGGGCACCGCCGCGCCCGCGTCGTTGGCCTGGGCGGGCAGTGCCCCGTCGAAGACCTCCATGGCGACGGCCCCGCCGGCCGCGGCCCCGAGGGCCCCGGCTCCGGCGAGTCCGAGCATCTTGCGACGATCCATACCGAGCCCTTCTTCCAGCGTCACTCGCGACTTCAGCGTCACTCGCTACTTCGAGCCGGCCGCTACTTGGAGGCGACCAGCGGGGCCACCTTGCTGATCGGCTCAGCCAGGGCGTTGATGGCGTCGCCGAGGGACTTCAGCTGGGCCTCGGACAGCTCGTTGTGCAGCTTCCATCCGTCGCCGCTGCGGTGCTTGTCCAGCTCCGCCTGCGCCGCCGCGAACTTGTCGTCCAGGCTCTTGGCCAGGGCGGCGTCCTTCTCCTCGATCACCGGCCGCAGCGCGGCGATCGCCGCCTTCGAGCCTTCGAGGTTGGCCTGGAAGTCCCACAGGTCGGTGTGCGAGAAGGTGTCCTCCTCGCCCGTGATCTTGCCCGTGGCGACCTCGTCGAGCAGCTCCTTGGCGCCGTTGGCGAGCTCGATCGGGGAGAGCTGGACGGTCTCGGCCTTGGCCACGATCGTCTTGACGTCCTCGAGCAGCTTGTCGGCGGTCGGGCCGGACTTGCTGATGTCCTTGGTGACCCAGAGGTCCTTCTCGATCTTGTGGAAGCCGGTCCACTCCTGGCCCGCCTCCAGGTCGGCCTCGCGGGCGTCGATCGCCGGGTCGAGGTCGCCGAAGCTCTCGGCCACCGGCTCGATCCGCTCCCAGTAGGTGCGGGCGACCGGGAAGAGCGCCTTGGCCTTCTCGGCGTCGCCGGCCTTGACCGCGTTGACGAACTCCGTCGTCTTGGCGATGAGCGCGCCGGTGTTGTTCTTCACGTACTGCTGGTAGTCCTTCGTCGCCTGCGAGAGCTTGGCGTCGTCGGTCAGCGGCTTGCTCTCACCGGTGGCCTTGAACGCGCCCCGGATGCCGTTGCCGACCATGCCGGGCTTGCAGGCGGTCTCGTAGGTGCCGGCGGCCAGCTCCACGATCAGCTCGCGGGTGAGGCCGGGCGCGACGTTCTCCACCTCGCCGATGATCCGATCGCCGGTCGCGTACACGTAGAACTCGGTGACCTTCCCGCCCTTGTTGCTGACGGTGAAGGTGACCGGGCCGGAGGCCGCCTCGGTCTTCTCGACCTTGCACTCGGTGTCGGTAGCGGTCACGGCGATCTTGCCGTTCGAGCTGCTCTGCGCGGCCGGAGGCTTGTCGTCACCGCAGGCGGTGAGGCCGGCCAGGGCCAGCGCCGGTACGGCACCGAGCGCGAACAGGCGTGCAGTACGCATGGTTCTCCTACAAAAGGAAGGGTGGAGTGAGCAATCAGGCGTTCGACGGCGCCGGCTCCGGCGCCGGCTTGCGCAGCATCGGCAGCAGGAAGAGCACGAGCACCGGCACTCCGTAAGCGATCCAGGCGATCGTCTCGAGCACTGACGGCTGGGGCGTGAAGTTGAACATGCCGCGCAGCAGCTCCGCGTACCAGGCGGTCGGCGGCAGCGCGCCGGTGAGGTCGAACGCATGGTTGTTCAGGCCCGGCAGGACGTTGGCCTCCTGCAGGTCGTGGACCCCGTACTTGAGGATGCCGGCGGCCACGAGCACGAGCAGGGCCCCGGTCCAGGTGAAGAACTTGGTCAGGTTGATCCGCACGGCGCTGGCGTAGAGCAGGAAGCCGAGCACGACCGCGGTGGCCAGGCCGAGCGTGATGCCCACGAAGGGCTGCCAGTCGTCGGCGCCCTGGGCCGCGGCGAAGAACAGGATCGACGTCTCCAGGCCCTCGCGGGCGACGGCGAGGAAGGCCATGCCGGCCACCGCGAACGGGCCGACCTGGATCGCGTCCTCGAGCCGGCCGCGCAGCTCCTTGCTCATCTGGCGGGCCATCCGGCGCATCCAGAAGATCATGAACGTCACGAAGACGACGGCGATGAGCGAGGCGATCGCGTCGACGAGCTCCTGATGGGGGCCGGAGAGGTATGCGGTGCCGGCCTGCAGCAGCGCGGCCACCCCGATGGAGAGCAGTGCCGCGACCGCGACGCCCGACCACACCCACTTCAGCAGGTGCTTGCGGTCGGACTTGACCAGGAAGGCGACGAGGATCGAAACCACCAGGGTGATCTCGAGGCCCTCGCGCAGGCCGATCAGGTAGATGGCGGTCACGCAGACTCCGCAGGTAAGGCTTTGCTAACTTAGGTCAGCTTTACCTTAGGCCACACCGCCATCGACTACAAGCTCGTGGAACTTGAGTGAAAAAGGCCCCACCGGAGCGATCCGGCGGGGCCCTTCGTCGAGCGCAGTGCAGTGCAGGCGGATGTCAGTACCGGTAGTGGTCGGCCTTGTAGGGGCCTTCGACGGGGATGCCGAGGTATTCGGCCTGCTTTTTGGTGAGTTCGGTGAGGCGGACGCCGAGGGCGTCGAGGTGGAGGCGGGCGACTTTTTCGTCGAGGTGCTTGGCCAGGGTGTAGACGCCGATCGGGTATTCGTCGGTCTTGGTGAACAGCTCGATCTGGGCGATGGTCTGGTTGGCGAAGCTGTTGGACATGACGAAGGAGGGGTGTCCGGTGGCGTTGCCGAGGTTGAGCAGGCGGCCTTCGGACAGCACGATGATGGAGTGGCCGTCGTCGAACTTCCACTCGTCGACCTGGGGCTTGATGGTGATGCGGGTCACGTCGGAGCGGTTGGCGAGGCCGGCCATGTCGATCTCGTTGTCGAAGTGGCCGATGTTGCCCACGATGGCCTGGTGCTTCATGCGGGCCATGTGCTCGGCGGTGATGACGTCGAGGCAGCCGGTCGCGGTGATGAAGATGTCGGCGCTCTCCACGACGTCGTCGATGGTGGCGACCTGGTAGCCGTCCATCGCGGCCTGCAGCGCGCAGATCGGGTCGACCTCGGTGACGATGACCCGCGCGCCCTGCCCGCGCAGCGACTCCGCGCAGCCCTTGCCCACGTCGCCGTAGCCGAACACGACCGCGACCTTGCCGCCGATGAGCACGTCGGTGGCGCGGTTGATGCCGTCGATGAGGGAGTGCCGGCAGCCGTACTTGTTGTCGAACTTCGACTTGGTGACGGAGTCGTTGACGTTGATCGCCGGGAACAGCAGCGTGCCGGCCTGCTGCATCTCGTACAGGCGGTGCACGCCGGTGGTGGTCTCCTCGGTGACGCCCTTGATCCCGGCCGCGATCCGGGTCCAGCGGCGGTTGTCCTCACCGATGGAACGCTGCAGCAGCCCCAGGATGACCGCGTACTCCTCGGAGTCGGCGGTGTCCGGTGACGGCACCGCACCGGCCCCCTCGAACTCGGCACCCTTGTGGACCAGCAGCGTGGCGTCGCCGCCGTCGTCGAGGATCATGTTCGGGCCCTGCCCATCGGGCCACAGCAGCACCTGCTCGGTGCACCACCAGTACTCCTCGAGGGTCTCACCCTTCCACGCGAAGACCGGCACCCCGGCCGGCTTCTCCGGGGTGCCCTCCGGACCCACCGCGATCGCCGCCGCGGCGTGGTCCTGGGTCGAGAAGATGTTGCAGCTGGCCCAGCGCACCTGCGCACCGAGCGCCACGAGCGTCTCGATCAGCACCGCGGTCTGGATCGTCATGTGCAGCGAGCCGGTCACCCGCGCGCCCTTGAGCGGCTGCGCCGCCGCGAACTCACGCCGGATGGCCATCAGGCCCGGCATCTCGTGCTCAGCGAGCTGGATCTCCTTACGCCCGAACGCGGCGAGGGACAGATCAGCCACCTTGAAGTCCCCGTCGGCGACGGTGCTCGGCGGCAGCGTGCTGGTCAATTCGATCTCCTGGTCTGCAGAGGCTGGACGGCGACCCTTCACGGTACGCGGCAAGGCTGGAGCCCCGGTAAAGCACCCCTATACCCGCACCTGAAACGGCCGGTAGACAGCGAGCAGGGCGGCGAGATCGCTCTCACCGCCCTGCTCTTCCCCCCGGTTTGGTTCCCCCGCATGTTGCTTGGACCATGTCTCAAGCTCTGCGTAACTATGAGACTACCCTGCGCAACCGAATTGTCAAGCAATTGCTCCTAAATCGGACGCTTTGGATGCCTAACGAGACCGGGCGCGCTGCGAGAGTCGCAGCGCGCCCGGTTCAGCAGCCCGTGTGGGTTACGGCAGCGGCGTGGCCGCCTGGAAAGCCTCGCCGGCGCCGCTCAATGAGAGCTCGGGCCGGCTGGCCGGGGCGAAGGCGGCCTGGCCGGCGCTCAGCGTCACCGGCACCGCCCCGTCGTCGACCCGGAGCGAGCCCCGCGTGCACAGCACGATCCGGGGTCCGCCGCCGGGCAGCCGGACCGCGGGCCGGTCGGCGTCGAGCACCGCCCGGTGCAGCGCGAAGTCGGGCAGCGGAACGGGGTAGGCCGAGAGCCCGCCGCCCAGGTCCGCCGCGTGGGTCACCGGCTCGTCGAGCACCTCGAAGCGCAGCACCCGCAGCAGCTCCTCGACGTCGACGTGCTTCGGGGTCAGGCCGCCGCGCAGCACGTTGTCGGAGGCGGCCATGATCTCCACCCCGACGCCGCGCAGGTAGGCGTGCAGGTTGCCGGCCGGCATCCAGACCGCCTCGGAGGGGCGCAGCCGGATGCGGTTGAGCAGCGTGGCGACGATCACGCCGGCGTCGCCCGGATACTGCTCGGCCAGCCCCGCCACTAGGTCGTACGCCGGCTTCTCGGCCACCCGCGGCGCGCACGCGGCCACCACCTCGCCGACCAGCTCGGCGTCCGGGGCACCCAGCAGGCCGCGGACCGCGTCGTGCAGGGCCGCCGCCGGGTCCTCCTGGCGCAGCGCGTCGACCGTCGGCTTGAGCCGCTCCACGCCGAGCGCGGCCAGGTCGGCCGCGGCCGCCGCCGGGTCGCGGAAGCCGCACAGCGCGTCGAAGTCGGTGAGCGCGACGAGCATCTCCGGCTTGTGCCAGGCGTCGACGTAGGAGCCGTGCCCGGCCGCGTGGGCCTCCCGGGCCCGGTCGAGCGTCGGGTGGGCCTGCAGCGAGAGCGGCTGGGCGGCCGCCAGCACCTTGAGCAGGAACGGCAGCCGGGTGCCGAAGCGCTCGACGTTTGCCGCGCCCAGCAGGGTCACCGGGTCGGCCGCGATCGCGTCGACGAGCGAGGCGCCGCTCACGGCCAGCCGGGACGGGCTCGCCGGGTGGGCGCCCATCCACAGCTCGGCCTCGGGGTCGGCCGTGGGCGCCGGCCGGCCCTGGAGGTTGGCGATCGCGGTGTGCGACCCCCATGCGTACTTGCGGATGGGACTGTCGAGCAGCTCCATGGTCAGTGCGCCTCCGCCGGAGCCGTCGTCTTGTCCGCCGCCTCGCCGGCCTTGCTCGCCCGGTAGATGTCGGGCTCCAGGTAGATCACCCGGGCGATCGGGACCGCGGCCCGGATGCGCTCCTCGGCCGCGTCGATCCCGCGGGCGATCTCGTCGGCCGTCTCGTTGTGCCGCACCGCGATCTTGGCCGCCACCAGCAGCTCGTCCGGGCCGAGGTGCACGGTGCGCATGTGGATCACGCGCTCCACCTCGGGACCGTCGGTGATCGCCGCCTCGATGGCGTCGACCTGCTCCGGCGTGGCCGCCTCGCCGACCAGCAGGCTCTTCATCTCGACCGCGAGCACGGCGGCGACCAGGAGCAGCAGCACACCGATGGCCGCGGTGCCGATGCCGTCCCAGATCCCGTTGCCGGTGATCAGGGTGAGCCCGACGCCGAACAGCGCGAGCACCAGGCCCACCAGCGCGGCGAAGTCCTCCAGCAGGATGACCGGCAGCTCCGGCTCCTTGGCCCGGCGGATGAACTGGACCCAGGTCGCCTTGCCCTTGATCTTGCGGGTCTCGGCGATCGCGGTGCGGAAGGAGAAGCCCTCCATGGCGATCGCGGCGACCAGCACCGCCACCGGCACCCACTGCCAGGACTCGATCGGCTCCGGGTGGGAGATCTTGTGCCACGCCTCGTAGATGGCGAAGACGCCGCCGACGAAGAACAGCACGACGGCGACGATGAAGGCGTAGATGTAGCGCTCCCGGCCGTATCCGAACGGGTGGCGGGCGGTCGCCTGCTTCGACGCCTGCTTGCCGCCGAGCAGCAGCAGGCCCTGGTTGCCGGAGTCGGCGACCGAGTGGATGGCCTCGGCCAGCATCGACGAGGAGCCGGTCAGGAAGAACGCGATGAACTTGGTGACGGCGATGCCGAGGTTGGCGGCGAGGGCCGCCAAGATCGCCTTCGTCCCGCCCTCAGTACTCACATCGCCTCCGCTTCGCTGCGGCGAGCGTCGCCATGGCGGTGTCCATGGCTCGGGCCTCTTCCGCTTCGCTCCAGCACGCTCATGGAGAAACCAGATCCTTCATCTCGGACACAGCAGGGACGGCCATCGGGTCGAAGCCGTGGGCAAGACCAAGGTAGATCGAGGTGAAGTCGGGCACCGCGACGAGCGAGGCCAGGCGCTCCAGCGCGGAGCCGCCCTCGGCGGTGATCAGGCTGACCCGCACGCCGCGCCGCTCGGCCAGCTCCTGCACGGCCTCGGCCCGGCGCTCCTCGACGGCGACCGGCTCGCCGTCGGCCTCCTCATCGTCGGCGGTCAGCCCGCCGTCGCGGAGCAGGACCAGGCGCAGCCGGGTGGCCGGGTTGTCGTCCTCGTCGCCGGGGTCGGCGAAGATGTCGCGCGAGTCCTCGGCCAGGCCGCCGTAGACGCCGTCGAGCAGCCCGACCCGGCCGCGGCCGGCCTCGCCGAGCGCGCCGACGACTGCGGGGTAGCGGGCGTTGGCCGCCAGCGTGTCACCGAACCGGCGGGCGGCCACGGTGGCCAGCGGCGAGGAGCCCCAGACGATCGGCACGGAGTGGGCCAGGTCCAGGGCCAGGCTCTTGCCCGGGTTGACGAACGACTCCAGCTGGGTCCGGCACCGCTCGGCGTCGGCGTCCAGCCGCGAGGCGGTCTCGGCGAAGTCGGCCTCGGTGACCTTGACCAGGCCGAGCTGCCGGGCGGCCAGCAGCACCGGGACGGTGAGGCCCCAGAGGCTGGCCCGGGCCGGGGCCCGCCGCGGGACCGGGATGAACGGCGCCCGGAAGCGGTCGGCCAGCGCGTGCAGCTGGGTGTCGGGCGCGCCGATGGCGACCAGCCGGGCCCCGCGGCGCCCGGCGGCCTCGGCGGCCGCGAGGGCCTCCGGGGACCGGCCCGACGCGGAGACGGCGATGACCACGTCGGCCGCACCGACCCAGCCGGGGATGCCCGCGCTGCGATGGGCCAGGACCGGCACCGGGCAGCGCGGCCCGGCGACGGTCTCCAGGATGTCACCGGTGCGCGCGGCCGTGCCGACGCCCGCGACGACGACGGCCCGCGGGCGGCCCTCGTCGGCCAGCGCGCTCAGGTCGGTCTCGGCGGCCAGGGTGGCCGCCTCCCGCACCTGGGCGCCGGCCGACGCGGTCGCCCGCAGCATGCCGCCCGGGTCGTTCTTCGCCAGCGCCTCGGCGTTGTCCAGCAGCGCCAGGTCGATCTCGCGGTGTCCACGGACCCCAGCGGTCCCCTCAAGCGGGTTCATGCCGCCTCCTCGCTTCGCTCGTCAGCAGCCTGAACCAAGCCCTGTGCCAGCCGATGAACGGCCCCTCCGCTGCGCTCCGGACCGTTCATGCGATGCCTCCCTCGTCGCCGGCCGGCTGGCGGGCCTCGTCGAGCAGCAGCACGGGGATCCCGTCGCGGATCTCGAAGATCCGGCCGCACTCCGTACAGGTCAGCGTCTGTTCCTCGGCGTCATGGCGCAACTCGGCGTGGTGCTCGTCGGGGCAGCGCAGTATCGCAAGCAGGGCGGGGTCCACGGACACGCGTTCCAACTCCTTCTCAGCGGCGGATCACGGCCAGCATCTCATCGCGCAGCGCGGCCATCCGCTCCGCGGTCGGAGCCTCAACGTTAAGCCGCAGGAGCGGCTCGGTGTTGGACGGGCGCACGTTGGCCCAGCTTCCGTCCGGGAACGACAGGGTGATCCCGTCGAGCCTGTCGATCTCCACCGGGAACGCCTGCTCGACCTCGGCCATCTTCGCCGCGGTGTCGGCGACCGTGGAGTTGATCTCCCCCGAGGCCGCGTAGCGCTCGTAGTCCTTGGCCAGCGTCGACAGCGGCGCGGCCTGACCGCCGAGCAGGGCCAGGGTGTGCAGCGCGGCCAGCATGCCGGTGTCGGCACCCCAGAAGTCGCGGAAGTAGTAGTGCGCCGAGTGCTCGCCGCCGAAGATCGCGCCGGTGCGGGCCATCTCGGCCTTGATGAACGAGTGCCCGACCCGGGTCCGGACCGGCTCGCCGCCGTGCTCGCGGACGATCTCCGGGACGACCTTCGAGGTGATCAGGTTGTGGATGACCGTGGCGCCCGGCTCCTTGGCCAGCTCGCGGACGGCCACCATCGCCGTGATCACCGACGGGGAGACGGCCTCGCCGCGCTCGTCGACGACGAAGCAGCGGTCGGCGTCACCGTCGAAGGCCAGGCCGATGTCGGCCCCGGTCTCGCGGACCTTGGCCTGCAGGTCGACCAGGTTGGCCGGCTCCAGCGGGTTGGCCTCGTGGTTGGGGAAGGTGCCGTCGAGCTCGAAGTACAGCGGAATGATCGTCAGCGGCAGGCCCGAGCCCAGCACCGCCGGCACGGTGTAGCCGCCCATGCCGTTGCCGGCGTCGACGACGACCGTCAGCGGCCGGATGGCGGAGAGATCGACGAGCCCGAGCAGGTGCGTGGCGTAGCGCTCCAGGAGGCTGTACTGCTCGATGCCACCCTTGAGATCACCGTCAGTGACCCGGGGCGCCCCGCTGTCGAGGATCTGCTGCGCCCGCTCGCGGATCTCGGTCAGGCCGCTGTCCTGCCCGACCGGCTTGGCGCCCTGCTTGCAGAGCTTGATCCCGTTGTACTGGGCGGGGTTGTGGCTCGCGGTGAACATGGCCCCGGGCAGGTCGAGCACGCCGGAGGCGTAGTACAGCAGGTCGGTCGAGCCCAGCCCGGCCTCCAGCACGTCGGCGCCCTCGGCCCGGGCCCCGTTGGCGAAGGCGGTCGCCAGGGCCGGCCCGGAGGCGCGCATGTCATGCGCCGTCACGATCTTCTCGGCGAACTCGCCGCGGGCCCGCAGCGTCTGCACGAACGCGCGGCCCAGCGCTTCCGCCACCGGCTCGTTGAGCTGGTCGGGCACCGTCCCCCGCACGTCGTAGGCCTTGACGATCCGGCTCAGGTCGATCACAGTCTCGCACCCCTAGTCGTGGTCGCTCTTCCTACCGCTGTTCCTACGAGGGAGCCTAGTGCCGTTGCGTTCCGTACACGTCTCAGTCCCGAGTTGCGCATGTGAGATCGGGTAAACGTTGTGGTACAGGATGAGGCATGGCGGAGGAAGGCAATTCCCTGCGGGCGATCGTCGCGGCTCTGGCCGCGAACCTCGGCATCGCGGTCTCGAAGTTCGTCGCGTTTCTGTTCACCGGCTCATCGTCCCTGCTCGCGGAGGCTGTGCACTCCGTTGCCGACACCGCCAACCAGGTGCTGCTGCTTGTCGGCGGGCGGCGCGCCCAGCGCCGGGCGAGCCAGCTGCACCCGTTCGGTTACGCACGGTTCCGATACTTCTACGGTTTCCTCGTCACCCTGGTGATCTTCCTGGTCGGCGGGGTGTTCGCGCTCTTCGAGGGGTACGAGAAGCTGCACAGCCCGGAGCCGGTCGAGGACCCGATCTGGGCCTTCGCGGTGCTCGGCGTCTCGGTGGTGCTGGAGTCGTTCTCGCTGCGCACGGCCGTCCACGAGGCCCAGCCGTCCCGCCGCGGCGCACCCTGGCTGCGGTTCATCCGCACCACCCGCTCCCCCGAGCTGCCGGTCGTGCTGGCCGAGGACTTCGGCGCGCTGACCGGCCTGACCTTCGCCTTCGTCGGCGTCACACTCGCCGTCATCACCGGCGACGGGCGCTGGGACGCGGTCGGCACCCTCGCGATCGGTGCGCTGCTCGTCGTTATCTCGATCACCCTGTCGCAGCGGATGCGCAGCCTGCTCATCGGCGAGTCGGCCGACAACGGCACCCTGCTGGCGATCGAGGCGGCGATCGAGCGCGAGCCGCTGATCGAGCGCATGATCCACCTGCGCACCATGCACCTCGGCCCCGACGAACTGCTGATCGCGGCCAAGGTGGCGGTGCGGGCGAACGAGACGATGGCCCACGTCGCCCAGGCCATCAACCGGGCCGAGAAGGCCGTCCGCGACGAGCTGAGCTACGAGTGCTTCATCTTCCTGGAGCCCGACGTGTTCGACGCCAAGCTCTTCGAGACCGCCGAACGCCCGCCCGGCTCGTCGTCCTCCAGTGAACATCGAGAGGCGTGGGAGTGAACTCCTTCTACAGCTGCAGGCCGGTGAGGACCATCACCCGCTCCTCGGTGTAGTCGGCCATGGCGCTGGCCAGGCCCTCGCGGCCGATGCCGCTGCCCTTGACCCCGCCGTAGGGCATCTGGTCGGCCCGGTAGCTGGGGACGTCCCCGACGATGACGCCGCCGACCTCGAGCACCCGCTGGGCCTCGAAGGCGCGGTCCAGGCGCCGGGTGAAGACCCCGGCCTGCAGCCCGTACTGCGAGGCGTTGACCGCGGCGAACCCGTCGGCGTCGGAGGCGACCCGCTCCAGCACCAGCACCGGCCCGAAGACCTCCTCGGCGGTGACCTTGGCGTCGGCCGGCGCCGCGGCCAGGACCGTCGGGGCGTAGGAGGCGCCGTCGCGGGCCCCGCCGGTGAGCAGCTTCGCGCCCGCGGCGACCGCCTCGCTCACCCAGGCCTCGACCCGCTTGGCCGCGTCCTCGCTGATCAGCGGGCCGACGTCGGTCTGCTCGTCGTTCGGGTCGCCGGTGCGCTGGGCCTCCACCGCCGCCACGACCCGTTCGGCCAGCGCGTCGTAGTGGCGCTGGTGGACGTACACCCGCTGCACGGCAATGCAGCTCTGTCCAGCCTGGTAATTGGAGAACGTGGCGATCCGGGTCGCCGCCCAGTCGAGGTCGTCGTAGTCCTCGCAGACCACGACGGCCGCGTTGCCGCCCAGTTCGAGCGTGACGTGCTTGCGCGGCACGGCGTCACGGATCTGCCAGCCGACCGGGCCGGACCCGGTGAACGACACGACCGGCAGCCGGGGGTCGGCGACCAGGGCGGCGGCGCGGTCGTTCGGGATCGGCACGATCGACCACACCCCGGCGGGCAGGTCGGTCTCGGCGAGGATCTCGCCGAGCAGCAGCGCGCTGAGCGGGGTGGCCGGGGCCGGCTTGAGCACGATCGGCGCGCCGGCGGCGAGGGCCGGAGCAACCTTGTGCGCGACCAGGTTGAGCGGGAAGTTGAACGGGGAGATCCCGAGCACCGGGCCCCGCGGCACCCGCCGGACCACGGCGAGGCGGCCGGTCGCGGCGGCGTCGGTGTCCAGCCGCTGGAGGGTGCCCGAGAAGCGGCGGGCCTCCTCGGCGGCCCAGCGGAACGTCGAGACGGCCCGGGCGACCTCGCCCCGCGACCACTTCAGCGGCTTGCCGTTCTCGGCGGTGATGAGCCGGGCGACCTCGTCGGCGCGCTCCTTGAGCCGGGCGCTGACGTGGTCGAGCGCGGCGGCCCGGGCGTGCGCGGGCAGGGCGGCGGCCTCGGGGGCGACGGCAGCCGCCGCGGCGACCGCCGCCTCGACCTGCTCCGGGGTGGCGTTGGAGGTGGTGCCGACCGGACGCCCGTCGTAGGGGTGGCGGATCTCGACGGCGTCGTCGCTGGCTGCCGGGCGTCCGGCAATGAAGAACGGGGTCACCGCTCCACCCTAACTCCGACGGAAACAGTTGCCCGAGGGCTTGTGTGCTGCGGATTCGATGGAAAGATGTCCCTGCCGGCACTCAAGGGAGTGGACATGACCAAGCAGCTGCAGAACTTTGTCGACGGTGCCTACACCAGCCCGGTCGACGGCCGTTACTCCGACCTCATCGACCCCTCCACCGGCGAGGTGTTTGCCTCCGCCCCGATCTCCGGCGCCGAGGACGTCGACCGCGCCATGCGGGCCGCGGCCAAGGCGTTCGAGACCTGGCGCGACGCGACCCCGTCCGAGCGGCAGCGGGCCCTGCTGAAGCTGGCCGACGCGCTCGAGGACCGGGCGGCCGAGGTCGTCGACGCCGAGGTGCGCAACACCGGCAAGCCGCGGGCGCTGACCGCCAGCGAGGAGCTGCCGCCATCGGTCGACCAGATCCGGTTCTTCGCGGGCGCGGCCCGGGTGCTGGAGGGCAAGTCGGCCGGCGAGTACATGCGGGGCCACACCAGCTACGTGCGGCGCGAGCCGATCGGCGTCTGCGCCCAGGTCACGCCGTGGAACTACCCGCTGATGATGGCCGTGTGGAAGATCGCCCCGGCGCTGGCCGCGGGCAACACCGTCGTGCTGAAGCCGTCCGACACCACCCCCGTCTCGTCGCTGCTGCTGGCTGAGCTGGCCGCCGAGTTCCTGCCGCCGGGCGTGCTCAACGTGGTCACCGGCGACCGGGACACCGGCCGGGCCCTTGTCGCCCACCCGACCCCGGCGTTCGTCTCGATCACCGGCTCGGTCCGGGCCGGGCGCGAGGTCGCCTCCGCGGCCGCCCCTTCGCTCAAGCGCACGCACCTGGAGCTGGGCGGCAAGGCGCCGGTGGTGATCTTCGACGACGCCGACCTGGCCGCCGCGGCCGAGGCGATCGCGGTCGCCGGCTACTTCAACGCGGGCCAGGACTGCACAGCCGCCACCCGGGTGCTGGCCGGGCCGGGCATCTACGAGGACTTCGTGGCCGCGCTCGCCGAGCAGGCCGCGGCCACCCGGACCGGCGCCCCGGACGACGAGGACATCCTCTACGGCCCGCTGAACAACGCCAACCAGCTGGCCCGCGTCGGCGGCTTCATCGACCGGCTGCCCGACCACGCGAAGCTCGACACGGGCGGTGCCCGGGTGGGCGACAAGGGCTACTTCTACTCCCCCACCGTGGTCTCGGGCCTGCGCCAGGAGGACGAAATCATTCAGGACGAGGTCTTCGGGCCGGTCATCACCGTGCAGCGCTTCTCCGACGAGGACGAGGCCGTGCGCTGGGCCAACGGCGTGGAGTACGGCCTGTCGTCCTCCGTCTGGACCCGCGACCACGGCCGGGCGATGCGGATGAGCCGGCGGCTGGACTTCGGCTGCGTCTGGGTCAACGCGCACATCCCGATCGTGGCCGAGATGCCGCACGGCGGGTTCAAGCAGTCCGGCTACGGGAAGGACCTCTCCATGTACGGCCTGGAGGACTACACCCGGATCAAGCACGTCATGCACAACATCGAGCTGTAGCCGCCATGTCCAACTCGTCCGAGCTGCACAAGCGCCGCTCCGTCGCCGTCGCCCGCGGGGTCAGCAGCATGCTGGCGTCCTACGTCGACCACGCGGCGGACGGCACGCTCACCGACGTCGACGGCCGCGAGTGGATCGACCTCGCGGCCGGCATCGCTGTCACCAACGTGGGCAGCTCCAGCCCCCGGGTGGTGGCCGCGGTCCAGCGCCAGGCCGAGCGGTTCACCCACACCTGCTTCATGATCGCACCGTACGAGAGCTACGTCGCCGTCTGCGAGCAGCTCAACGCGCTCACCCCGGGCGCGTTCGAGAAGCGCTCGGCCCTGTTCAACTCCGGGGCCGAGGCGGTCGAGAACGCGGTGAAGATCGCCCGGCACGCGACCGGGCGCCGGGCGGTCGTCGTGTTCGACCACGCGTACCACGGCCGGACCAACCTGACGATGGCGCTCACCGCGAAGGACATGCCGTACAAGCACGGCTTCGGCCCGTTCGCCGGCGAGGTCTACCGCGTGCCGATGTCGTATCCGTTCCGCGACGGCCGGTCCGGGCCGGACGCCGCCGCCCTGGCGATCAGCACCATCGAGAAGCAGGTCGGGGCCGATCAGGTCGCAGCGGTCCTCGTGGAGCCGATTCAGGGCGAAGGCGGCTTCGTGGTACCGGCCGAGGGCTTTCTGCCGTCGCTCGCCGACTGGTCCCGGGCCAACGGCGCGCTCTACGTCGCCGACGAGATCCAGACCGGCTTCTGCCGCACCGGCGACTGGTTCGCCAGCACCCACGAGCACGTGGAGCCCGATCTGGTCACGACGGCCAAGGGCATCGCCGGCGGCCTGCCCCTGGCCGCCGTCACCGGCCGGGCCGACCTGATGGACGCCGTCCACCCGGGCGGCCTCGGCGGCACCTACGGCGGCAACCCGATCGCCTGTGCGGCCGCGCTCGCCGCGATCGAGACCATGCACGAGCTCGACCTGCCCGCGGCCGCCCGCCGGATCGAGTCGGTGATGCTCCCGCGGCTGCGCGAACTGCAGCGCCGGCACCCGTTCATCGGCGACGTCCGCGGCCGCGGCGCGATGCTGGCCCTGGAGATCGTGGTCCCGGACTCGTCCGAGCCGTGGGGCCCGGCCCCGGACCCGGCCCGAACCGCCCGGATCCAGCGCCGGGCCCACGAGGCCGGGCTCCTGCTGCTCACCTGCGGCACGTACGGCAACGTGATCCGCTTCCTGCCCCCGCTTGTCATTGACGACGCCACGTTGCACACCGCCCTCGAGCGCCTGGCCTCGGCCCTCGACGACCAGGACTGACGCGGATCACCCAGAAGGGCTAGCGGCCCTGGAGGAGCGGCCGGCGCGGGTCCCACGGGTCGCCGCGGCGGCGGCGGGCGATGGCTGACAGGGCCTCCAGCACCACGCGGTTGGCCAGGAACGCGGTGATCTCGGCGTGGTCGTAGGGTGGCGCGACCTCGACCACGTCGACGCCCACGATCGGCAGCTCGTAGCAGCACCGGCGGACCGCGTCCAGCAGCTGCCGGGAGGTCAGGCCGCCCGGCTCCGGGGTGCCCGTCCCCGGGGCCATGCCCGGGTCGACCACGTCCACGTCCACGGACAGGAAGACCCCGTCGCACTCGTCGGTGGCGATGGCGAACGCCTCGGTCAGGCACTCGTCGAGCCCACGGGCGACGATCTCGGTCATCTCGTAGGAGCGCAGGCCCTGGCCGGCCATCCAGTCCAGGGTCTGCGGCTCCGGCCAGTATCCGCGCAGACCCAGCTGCAGGAACCGGTCACCGCGCAGCGCCCCCGACTCGATCAGGCGGCGCATCGGCTGGCCGTGGCCGACGAGCGAGCCGTATTCGGTGTCGCCGGTGTCGGCGTGGGCGTCGAAGTGGACCATCGAGACGCGGCCGTAACCGAGCTTGCGCGCCACGCCCGTCGCGTCCGGCCAGGCGATGGTGTGGTCGCCGCCCAGGACGACCGGGATGGCGCCCGCGTCGGCGACGGCGAAGACGGCGTCCTCCAGCCGCTGCAGGGAGGCGGTGGACTCCGGGGCGTACATCTCCACGTCCCCGGCGTCGAACACGCGCAGGTCCTTCAGCGCGTCGACCCCCATTGCGAGCGACGGCCTCGACCCGTCCTGGGGCAGGTAGCACGCCTGGCGAATCGCCTGCGGGCCGAACCGGGTGCCGGGGCGGTGCGAGGTGCCGCCGTCGTAGGGCGCGCCAAGGATCACCACGTCGGCGTCCGGAAGCGCGGCGAGGTCGCACGAGGGGACGCCGAGGAACGAGAAGCTCGGCCCGAACTGATTCATAGCTCCTGCATACTCCAGGGCGCGCCGTACTCGGTCAGCAGATCCAGAAAGGGCCGCGGCGGGAGGGCCTCCGGGCCCAGGATGCCGGCGCCGTGCCACACGCCGGCGGCGAGCAGTTCGAGCGCGACCACGGCGTTGACGGCGGTCTGCCACACGACGACCTGGCAGCCGTACTCCCGCATGGTCCAGGCGTTGTCGACGACGTGGTAGAGGTACGTGGCCCGCGGGCGTCCGTCGCGGCCCAGGCCGGTGACGTAGGTGCCGGCGCAGGTCCGGCCGTGCATGCGGTCGCCGAGGGTCGCCGGGTCGGGCAGGACCGCGGCGACCACGTCGCGCGGGGAGACCAGGGCGCCGCCAGCCCCGCCGACCCGGATCTTCTTCGTCGAGTCGAGGCCGAGCTTGTGGATGGTCTTGAGGATCTCGATGAAGTCGCGGCCGAGGCCGTACTTGAAGGTGACCCGCCGCACGTCGATCCAGCGGGGGATGAGCAGGACCTCCTCGTGCTCCACGTTCACGCACTCGATGGGGCCGATGCCGGCCGGGAAGTCGAAGGTCTCCGGCTCGGAGAAGGGGCGGGTGACGTACACCCCGCGATTCTTCTCATAGATGAGCGGAGCGTTGAGGCACTCCTCGATCGTGGTCCAGATGGAGAACGAGGGTGCGAACTCGTAACCCTCCACGACCAGGTCCGAGCCGTCACGGATGCCGATGTCGTGCACCTCGGCGAAGAGGTGGTCGGCGGCGTAGCGGGCGAAGACGTCGGACAGGCCCGGCTCGACGCCCATCCCGACGAGGGCGAGGCGGTCGGCGGCCTGCCACTTGTCCTCGAGCGCGAACTGCTCGGCACCGAGGAGCACGCCGATCTTCTCGTACGGCCGCTCGGGGTGGGGCTGGGACAGCGACATCGCCATGTCGAGGTAGTGCGCGCCGGCCTCGAACGCGCCGGTGAAGACCGACATCACGAAGCGGGGGTCGACGGCGTTGAGCACGTGGGTGATCTGCAGGCTGCGGCAGAGGTCGGCGACGGCGGGGGCGGACGAGGCGTCGAGCAGGGCGGCGGCGAACCGTGGATCGTCCACGGAGGACACTGCCGCCTCGGCCCGGTCCGGGTCGCGGTCGGCGACCACACAATGGTCGAAGAAGGAGCGCCGGGCGGCGATGCGCGCGGCTGCGGTGCCGACGCCACCGGCGCCGACGATGAGTAATCGCATGAAGGTTCCCGGTGGTTGTGCCTTGGGGGCTAGACCGACTTCCGGCGACGCAGGCGGGGCAGCTGTCCAATGAGGACGATCAGGAACGAGATCAGGAACATCGCGGTGCCGATGACGTTGATCTGCGGGGGGATCCCGCGCTGGGAGGCGCCCCACACGAACATCGGGAACGTGACGACGGTGCCGGAGTTGAAGTTGGTGACGATGAAGTCGTCGAACGACAGCGAGAACGACAGCAGCGCGGCCGACACGATGCCGGGCAGCACCAGCGGCAGGGTCACCCGCAGGAACGTCTGCCGCTCGTCGGCGTAGAGGTCCATGGCCGCCTCCTGGAGCCGCGGGTCCATGCCGGCCAGGCGGGCCTTGACGGTGACGACGACGAACGACAGGCAGAACATGATGTGCGCGATGACGACGGTCCAGAAGCCGAGCGGGACGCCGGCCGCGACGAACAGCGCCAGCAGCGAGGAGCCCATCACGATCTCGGGCGTCGCCATCGGCAGGAAGATCAGCGTATTGGTGGCGGCGCGACCCCGGAAGGCGTGCCGGGCCAGGGCGAATGACATGAGGGTGCCGAGCACCGTCGCGACGACCGTGGCCAGCAACGCGATGCCGATGCTGCGGGCGAAGGCGTCGCCGATGCCGGCCACGCCGAACGGGTCCTTCCAGTGATCGAGCGTGAACCGGTAGTTGTCGAGGGTGTAGGGGGCGTTGGCCCGGGCGTCCCGGAACGACATCGCGGCCACGACGGCGATCGGCACGAAGAGGTACAGCAGGACGAGCAGGCCGATCCCGAGGACCCAGTGGTCGGCGGCGGCGCGGCGCAGGCGGTGGAGCATCAGAGCACCTCGTCCGTTCCGGCCCGCTTGACGTAGATGAACACCAGCACCAGGATCGCCGCCATCAGCGTGAACGACAGCGCGGCGGCGGCCGGGTAGTCACCGACCTTGAGGAACTTGGACTGGATGACATTGCCGATCATGAACTGCCGGTTGGTCCCGAGCAGCTGCGCGTTGATGTAGTCGCCGGCCGCCGGGATGAACGTCAGCAGGGTGCCGGCCACGACTCCGGGCATCGACAGCGGCAGCACGACCCGGGTGAACCGCGCGACCGGGCGCGCGTAGAGGTCGCCGGCCGCCTCGATGAGCCGCGGGTCGAGCTTCTCCAGGCTGGCGTAGAGCGGCAGCACCATGAACGGCAGGAAGTTGTACACCAGCCCCGCGATCACGGCCGGCGTCGTCGCCAGCAGCCGGCCGTCGGGCAGCGGGACGTGCAGCGCGTTGAGCACCGACACGACTGTGCCGTTGTCGGAGAGGATGACCTTCCAGGCCAGCGTGCGGATCAGGAAGCTGGTGAAGAACGGCGCGATGACGCAGATGAGCAGCACGTTCTTCCAGCGACCGGCCTTCAGCGCGATCGCGTAGGCCAGCGGGTAGCCGAGCAGGAGGGCGAAGGCGGTGGTGAGCAGCGCATACCAGAGCGAGCGGCCGAACTGGGGCAGGTATTCCACGATGGCGTCGGTGTAGTTGCCGAACGCCCAGGTCATCGCGTATCCGTCCTCGAGTGACCCGCTGGGGTCGTAGAGGCTGGTGGCGAAGAGCTGCAGGCACGGTACCGCGAAGAACAGGACCAGCCACAGACCGCCGGGCAGCAGCAGGAGATAGGGCAGCCACCGGCGGCGCGGCTTCTCCAGCTTGACCGGAGCACCGGCACCCAACTGCCCGAGCGCGCTCATGCCGCCGCCTCCGCAGGCTCCGGCGACGGCCCGAGCTCCAAGCTGCAACACTGATGAGCGGCCACTCCGCTTCGCTCCGTACCGCTCATGCCGACACCTCCGCAAGCTCCGGCGACGGCCCGAGCTCCAAGCTGCAACACTGATGAGCGGCCACTCCGCTTCGCTCCGTACCGCTCATGCCGCCACTTCCTCCGGGTCCACGACCGGCGCGTGTGTCTGATCGGCCGGGCGGGGCAGCAGGAACGCGTGGTCGGGCCGCCAGAAGACCGTGACCTCGCTGGCCACCGCGAGCGGCGGGGCCACACCCGAGTTGGCCGAGAAGACCGTCAGCTCCTCGCCCCACGGCGCTCGGACCAGGTACTGCGTGCTGACCCCCATGTAGGAGGAGTCGGTCACGATCCCGGTCACGCTCTGGTGGCCCGACGGCACCTCGCCGGTGCTCAGGTGCATCTTCTCCGGCCGCACGCCGAGCCAGACCGTCCCCTCCTCGCAGCGCGCCCGCAGAGCCGGGACCGAGTAGCGGGAGCCGTAGGCGTCGAGCAGCAGGTCGTCGCCGGACCGGCCGGTCACCGAGGCGGCCAGGAGATTCGACTGGCCCAGGAAGTTGGCCACGAACGCGGTGCCGGGGAAGTCGTACATCTCCACGGGCGCGCCGAGCTGCTCGATCTTCCCCGCGTTCATCACCGCGACCGTGTCGGCCATCGTCATGGCCTCCTCCTGGTCGTGGGTGACGTGGACGAAGGTGATGCCGACCTCGGTCTGGATGCGCTTGAGCTCGACCTGCATCTGCCGGCGCAGCTTGAGGTCGAGGGCGCCCAGCGGCTCGTCGAGCAGCAGCACCTGAGGCCGGTTGATGAGCGCCCGGGCCAGCGCCACCCGCTGCTGCTGGCCGCCGGAGAGCTGGGCCGGCCGGCGCTTGCCGAAGCCGTCGAGGTCGACCAGGTGGAGCATCTCCTCCACCTGGTCGGTGCACTTCCTGATGCCGCGCCGGCGCAGGCCGAACGCGACGTTGTCCTCGATGTTGAGGTGCGGGAACAGCGCGTAGCTCTGGAACACCGTGTTGACCGGCCGCCGGTAGGGCCGCAGCCGGGTGACGTCGTCGTCGCCGAGCAGGACCTGGCCTTCAGTGGGCTCCTCGAGCCCGGCGATCATCCGCAGTGTGGTCGTCTTACCGCATCCGGACGCGCCCAGCAGTGCGAAGAACGAGCCGCTGGGCACGGTGAGAGTCAGGTCGTCGACGGCGGTGAAGGGGCCGAACCGCTTGGTCACCCCACTGAGGCGAAGGTCCATGTATCAGGCCCCCGATACGGCTTCGAACTTGGCGGCGTACTTCTTGTCCTCTTCCTCGCTCAGCGCGCGGAACGAGTGGGTCTTGGCCAGCGTCGCGGCGTCCGGGAAGATCAGCGGGTTGGTGGCCAGGTCCGGGTTGACCTTCTCCATCGCCTGCTGCGCGCCCTGCACCGGGCAGATGTAGTTGACCGTCGCGGCCACCTGCGCGGCGATCATCGGGTCGTAGTAGTAGTCGATGAGCTGCTCGGCGTTGGCCTTGTGCGTCGCCGGAGCCGGGATCAGCATGTTGTCCGACCAGACGATCAGCCCGTCCTCGGGCGTGACCCAGGTGACCTTCGAGCCCTCCTGGGCGGCGAGCTGGATGACGTCGCCGGACCACGCGACGCAGGCCGCGATGTCGCCCTTGGCCAGGTCTTCCTTGTAGTCGTTGCCGGTGAACTTGCGGATCTGGCCGGAGTCGACGGCCTTCTTGACCTTCTCCACCGCGGCGTCGAAGTCGGCGTCGGTGAATTTGGCCGGGTCCTTACCCAGCGAGAGCAGCACCAGCCCGAGCGTGTCGCGCATCTCGGAGAGCACTGCGACCTTGCCCTTGAGGTCGGGGCGGGTCAGCAGCTCGTCGATCGAGCGGACCTCGCCGGTGACCGCGCCGTTGTAGGCGATGCCGGTCAGGCCGGACTGCCACGGGGCGGCGTGGGTCGTGTCCTTGTCCCACGGCCGGTTCTTGAGGGTGGACAGCAGGTTCTTGGTGAAGTTCGGCACCTTGGCCGGGTCGAACGGCTGGACCCAGCCCAGGTTCACGACCCGCGAGGCCATCCAGTCGGTGAGCACCATGATGTCGCGGTCGATCGACTGGCACGCCTGGAGCTGGTTTCGCACCTTGCCGAAGAACTCGTTGTTGTCGTTGACGTCCTCGGTGTAGGTGACCGCGATGCCGGTCTTCTGCGTGAACGCGTCGAGCGACGGGCGCTTCTTGTCGTCGTTGGCGTCCACGTCGATGTAGAGCGGCCAGTTGGACCAGCTGAGCTTCTTCTCGCTGGAGGAGGCGTCGGCGCCGACGCAGGCGGCCTTCTCGGCTTCGTTCTTCTTCGCGGGCTTGGTGCCGCAGGCGGCCAACGCCCCGCCGGTCGCGACCATGCCCGCGCCGGCCAGGAGGCCACGCATGAGGTTCCGGCGCGAAAGGCCGGTGGCGTTGATCAACGCCTGCGCTTCTGGAGAGAGCGGCGAGTTTCGCACGGGAGGCTCCTATGGATCTCGACGCCGGTACAAGTGGGGGGTATTGACCGGCAACTGATCCTGACATGGAGTGCCATCACTCACAAGGGATTCCGTTGTCACGATCCGGTCGCACAACGAAAAGCGCAATTACGTCAAGGTGGCGTCACGGCCGTCACCTCGCCGAAACAGGGAGCCACAGTGTGCAACGGTTTCCGACGCCGGGCAACCCTAACGATTCCGTGGACTACTCGTTGATCAGCCATGGAATTAGTTGCCAAAGGGCCGGTACTGAGCAAGAATCCACACGTGTCCGAGCCCGTACTCGACGACGTCAACAAGCGGATCATCGAGCAGCTGCAGCGCGATGGCCGCATGTCCTACGCCGCCCTGGCCAAGGTCGTCGGCCTGTCCGAGGCGGCCGTGCGCCAGCGCGTGCAACGACTGCTGGACACCGGTGTCATGCAGATCGTCGCCGTCACCGATCCGCTCTCCCTGGGCTTCGCCCGCCAGGTGATGATCGGGGTGAAGGTCGAGGGCGATCTGCGGCCGGTCGCCAAGTCGCTGGCGTCGGTCCCCGAGATCGACTACGTGGTGATCTGCGCGGGCGGCTACGACCTGCTCGTCGAGCTGGTCTGCACCGACGACGAGCACCTGCTCGACCTGATCAACGACACCGTGCGGAGCATCCCCGGCGTTACCGCGACGGAGACCTTCGTCTACCTCAAGCTCGCCAAACAGACATACGCCTGGGGGACCCGATGACCATCGACCAGCAGCCCGACGCCGCCGCGCTCGACCGCTCCGCGCGCGAGCACCTGTGGATGCACTTCACGCGCCTCGCGACGTACCAGGACAACCCGATCCCGGTCATCGTGCGCGGCGACGGCGCGTACATCTACGACAGCAACGGCAAGCGCTACCTCGACGGCCTGGCCGGGCTGTTCGTGGTCCAGGCCGGGCACGGCCGCCACGAGCTCGCCGAGGCCGCCGCCAAGCAGGCGTCCGAACTCGCCTACTTCCCCCTGTGGTCCTACGCCCACCCCAAGGCGATCGAGCTGGCCGAGCGCCTCACCGACCTGGCTCCGGGCGACCTCAACCGGGTCTTCTTCACCACCGGCGGCTCCGAGGCCGTCGAAAGTGCCTGGAAACTTGCGCGGTCGTACTTCAAGAAGGTCGGCAAGCCCCTGAAGACGAAGGTGCTGTCCAGGTCGATCGCCTACCACGGCACCTCCATGGGCGCCCTGTCGATCACCGGCGTGCCGATCCTCAAGCAGGACTTCGAGCCCCTGGTGCCGGGCGCGTTCCGGGTGCCGAACACCAACTACTACCGGCGGCCCGACGAGTCGATGACCCCGGAGCAGTTCGGCACCTGGGCGGCCAACCGGATCGCCGAGGCCATCGAGTTCGAGGGCCCGGACACGGTCGCCGCGGTGTACCTGGAGCCGGTGCAGAACGCCGGCGGCTGCTTCCCGCCGCCGCCCGGCTACTTCGAGCGGGTCCGCGAGATCTGCGACCGCTACGACGTGCTGCTCGTCTCCGACGAGGTGATCTGCGCGTTCGGCCGCCTCGGCGAATACTTCGGGGCCGTCCGCTATGGCTACCAGCCCGACATCATCACCGTCGCGAAGGGCCTCACCAGCGGCTACGTCCCGCTCGGGGCGATGATCGTCTCGGAGAAGCTGGCCCAGCCGTTCCTCGACGCCCGCAGCTGGTTCGCCCACGGCATCACCTACGGCGGGCACCCGGTCGGCTCCGCGGTGGCCCTGGCCAACCTCGACATCTTCGAGCGCGAGGGCCTCAACGAGCACGTGCGGACCAATTCGCAGCTGTTCCGCTCATACCTCGAGCGCCTCTACGACCTGCCGATCGTCGGCGACGTCCGGGGCGACGGCTACTTCTTCGGCATCGAGCTGGTGAAGGACAAGGCCACCAAGCCGTTCTTCACCGAGGCCGAGTCCGAGGCCCTGCTGCGCGGCTTCCTGTCCAAGGCCCTGTTCGAGGCCGGCCTCTACTGCCGCGCCGACGACCGCGGCGACCCGGTCATCCAGCTGGCCCCGCCGCTGATCTGCGACGAGAGCCACTTCGCGGAGATCGAGCAGATCCTGCGCTCGGTACTCTCCGAGGCATGGAAGCACCTGTAGAGCGCACGCGGATCCGCCGCCTCCCCGACAAGGCGGTCCACGACCGCGCCGCGCTGCACGCCGTGCTCGACGCCGGGATGGTGGCCCACGTGGCATTTGTCCACGATGGACATCCGTTCGCCATCCCGGTGGCCTACGCCCGCGACGGCGAGTCGGTCCTGTTCCACGGCTCGACCGGCAGCCGCCTCTTCCGCCTCCTGGCCACGGGCGTGCCGTGCTGCCTGACCGTCACCCTGCTCGACGGGCTGATCCTGGCCCGCAGCGCGTTCGAGGCGTCGATGCGCTACCGCTCGGCGATGGTCCTCGGCGCCTGCGCCCCGGTCACCGAGAAGACCGAGGCGCTGCGGGCCGTGGCCGAGCACCTGATGCCCGGCCGCTGGGAGGTGATCCGCCCGCCGTCGGCCAAAGAGCTGGCGGCGACGTCGGTGCTGCGGCTGCCGCTCGACGAGTGGTCGCTGAAGGTGAGCGACGGCTGGCCCGAGGCCACGCCCGAGGACGAGGGCTGGTCCCCGCCGACAGGCGTCATCCCGATCCGCACCGAGCTCGGCGAGCTGATTCCGGGCGAGGTTACATGAGCATGAGCCTCTGGATGTCGGTGCTTCCACCGGAGGCTCCCCGCCCGCCGCTTCCGGGCGACGCGGAGGCCGACGTGTGCATCGTCGGCGCCGGGTTCACGGGGCTCTGGACGGCGTACTACCTCGCGGTGGCCGACCCATCGCTGCGCATCACGGTCCTGGAGGCGCAGACGGCCGGCTTCGGCGCCAGCGGCCGCAACGGTGGCTGGTGCTCGGCGCTGTTCCCCAAGTCCGTCGCCTATCTGGACCGCCGATACGGCCGCGCCGACGCCCTGGCCCTCAACGCGGCAATGGAGTCCACAGTGGACGAGGTGGGCCGGGTCGCCGCTTCGGAGGGCATCGACTGCGACTACGCCAAGGGCGGCACCGTCACACTCGCCCGCACCCCCGCCCAGCTGTCCCGCGCCCGCGCCGAGGTGGACGCGGCCGCGCACTTCGGCGTCGAGCTCCACCTGCTCACCGCCGACGAGGCCCGCACGCGCGTCGGCGCCACGAACGTCCTGGGCGCCACCTACACCCCGCACTGCGCCGCGATCCAGCCGGCGAAGCTGGTCCGCGGCCTCGCGGCGGCCTGCGAACGGCGGGGCGTACGGCTCTTCGAGCACACCCGGGTGACCCGGCTGTCCCCCGGCCGCGCCGAAACGCCGCTCGGGACGGTCCGCGCCCCGATAGTCGTCCGCGCCACCGAGGGATTCACCCCGCAGCTGCCGGGCCTGCGCCGCGCCATAGCCCCGGTGTACTCCCTGATGATCGCCACCGACCCCCTGCCCCCGGCGTTCTGGGCCGAGGCGGGCCTGGCCCGACGCGAAACGTTCGCCGACTTCCGCCACCTCATCATCTACGGCCAGCGCACCGCCGACGACCGCCTGGCCTTCGGTGGCCGCGGCGCCCCGTACCACTACGGCTCCACCGTCGACCCGACCTTCGACCGCGAGCCGAGGGTCTTCACCGACCTGCACCGCACGCTTGCCGAACTGTTCCCGGCCCTGGCCGCGGTGCCGATCGCCCACAGCTGGGGCGGCCCGCTGGGCATTGCCCGCGACTGGATGGCCTCGGTGGGCCTGGACGAGCCGACGGGCCTGGCCTGGGCCGGCGGCTACGTCGGCGACGGCGTGGGCACGACGAACCTGGCCGGCCGGACCCTGTGCGACCTGATCCGCGGCGAGCGCAGCGACCTGGTGCACCTGCCCTGGGTCGGCCACCGCTCCCCCCGGTGGGAGCCGGAACCCCTGCGCTGGCTGGGCGTGAACACCAGCCTCCGCGTCATGGCCGCCGCCGACGCCGCCGAGTCGCGCACCGGCCGCCCCTCGCGCCGCGCCGCCCTCATGTCCCGCCTGCTCGGCGACTGACCGGCCACCGCGTCCGGCGCCCGCCCGGCCGACGTCTCCGGTGCCCTGCTCATCAGCGTTGACCGGGCAGGCGGTCGCGCGGCGGCCCGGCGGGCCCGGCCGAGGTTGGTGGACCGGCACTAGTCGACAAGGCCGGCGCGGAAGGCGGCGATGGCCAGCTGGACGCGGTTGGTGGCGGCGAGCTTGTCGAACAGGTGGGTGACGTGGGTCTTGACGGTGGCCTCGCTCATGTGGAGGGTGGCGGCGATCGTGGCGTTCGCGTGGCCGTTGCCGATCTCGATCAGCACCTCGCGCTCGCGGTCGGTCAGGGCGTCCAGGCGGTCGAGGGCGGTCCGGCGGCGGGCGGTGCGGTCCTCGGCCGTGTAGCGGTCGATGACGCGGCGGGTCACGGCCGGGGAGAGCATGGCGTCGCCCGCGGCGGCCAGGCGGACCGCGCGCAGCAGCTCCGGTGGCGGGGTGTCCTTCAGCAGGAAGCCGGTGGCGCCCGTCTCCAGGGCGCGGAACACGGCGTCGTCCGTGTCGAAGGTGGTCAGGACCACCACCGCCGGCGGGTCGGGCAGGGCGCGGATGGCGGCGGTCGCGGCGAGGCCGTCCATCCTGGGCATGCGCAGGTCCATCAGGACGACAGCGGGCCGCAGTGACCGCACCGCCTCCAGCGCGGCCACGCCGTCCGGGGCCTCGCCGACCACCGCCAGGTCCTCGGCGGTGCTCAGGATCAGGCGCAGGCCGGCCCGGACCAGGGCCTCGTCGTCGACGAGCAGTACGTCGATCACCTCGGCACCTCCGCCGTCAGACACCATCCGCCATCATCCACGGGGCCGGCCTCCACCGTGCCGCCGACCAGGCGCAGGCGCTCCTTGAGGCCGATCAGGCCGGCGCCCGTCCCCGGGAGGTCCAGCCCGTGGTGGCCGTCGGCCGGGAGATTGCGCACGTCCACGACGAGCGTGTCGCCGGCGGTCAGGGAGACGGTGACCGGGGCGCCGGGGGCGTGCTTGCGGGCGTTGGTCAGGCCTTCCTGGACCACGCGGTAGACGACTCGGGCGGTGGCCGGGGGCAGCTCGCCGGCCTCGTCGTGGAGGGTGACCGGCTGGCCGGCCTGGATCGCGGCGGCCACGAGCGTCGGGAGGTCGGGCAGGTCGGAGGTGGGGGCGGCGGACTGCAGCACGCCCAGGACCTCGCGCAGCTCCTCCAGCGCCTCGCGGGCCGTCACCCGGATCAGGCCGGCGCCCTCGCGGACGCGGTCGTCGCCGGTGGCGATGAGCTCCAGGGCGCCGGCGTGCAGGGCGATGAGGGAGACCTTGTGGGCCAGGACGTCGTGCATCTCCCGGGCGATGCGGGTGCGCTCGTCGGCCCGCGCGCGGTCGTCGCGCAGGCGGCGCTCGGCGTCGGCCCGCTCGGCCCGGTCGCGCCAGGAGTCGGCCAGCTCGCGGCGGGTGGCGACGTAGACACCCAGCCCGGCCAGGAGCAGCGCGACGAGCGCCGCAGCCCCCATGTCCTGCGGCGCGACGCGGCCGGCGTCGATGAGCGACCAGGCGGCGTAACCGGCCAGGCCGGCGACGGGGAAGACCCAGGCGCGCGGGCGCGGCGCGTGGGCGGCGCCCGAGTAGACGCCGAACAGGATCGGCAGCGGGTTGCCGGAGAGCGCATAGGAGGCCGCGGCCACCAGCCCGGTCGCCACCGGCCGTCGACGCCGCCACCACAGGGCCGCGCTGCCGAGTGCGCCGGCGAGGCCGATGACGGGTGCCGGTACCGCCGACCAATGCCCTTTCACCGCCAGCGCGGCAAGCGCCAAGGAGGCCACCACCCAGGCGGCGTCGCCGATGCGTTCTCTGGTCATGGGCCAAATCTAAAAGCGCTGCCGGCGGTGTACCTCAGCCCGCGGTCGCGATGTCGCGCCGAGCTCCTGCGACTTTTGTCGTAGTCACCCGCCGACCGCGCTCCGATGTGGCGCCCGGCCCCGGACCGCCACCCTCGAACCCATGCGAAGGATTCCCGCTCTCCTGGCCGTCGCCTCGATCACCGTCATGACAGTCGTCGCGCCCACCGTCAAGGCGGCCGTCGCGGCACCGGCCGGCTGCGGGGACGTGCGCGCCGTCGGGAGCCTGTTCGACGAGAAGCTCGCGCCGCACATCCGCAACGACGAGATCCCGGGCGCGGTGGTGTCGGTGGTGGCGAACGGGCAGACCGTGTTCGACAAGGGCTACGGCCTGGCCGACATCGAGCACCGCACGCCGATGGACCCGCGGACCTCCGGCGTGCGCATCGCGTCGATCACGAAGCTGTTCACCTATACGGCGGTCATGCAGCAGGTCGAGGCCGGGCGGCTGCGGCTGGACGCGGACGTGAACACCTACCTCACCGCGTTGCGGATTCCCGCCACCTATCCGCAGCCGATCACCCTGCTCGATCTCATGAACCACACCGCCGGCTTCGAGGACCGGGTCATCGGCACCGGCGCCCGGTCGGCCGCGGACGTGCCGCCGCTCGGCGCGTTTCTGGCCGCGCACATGCCGCGGCGGATCCGCCCGCCCGGGGAGGTCTCCGCGTACTCCAACTACGGCGCCGCGCTCGCCGGCTACATCGTGGCCCAGGTGACCGGGGTGCCCTACGACCGCTACGTCCAGCAGCACATCCTGGACCCGCTCGGCATGGCGAACACCAGCGCGACGGAGCCGCCGCCGTTTCCGCCCGCCCGCAGCTACAACACCGAGGAGACCCCGGTGCGCACCGTGCCGTTCATCTTCGACCCGCTGACCCCGGACGGCTCCATCACGGCCTCGGCCGACGACATGGCCGAGTTCATGAAGGCCCACCTGGACGGCGGCGGCAAACTGCTCTCCCCCGCCACGGCCGCGCTCATGCACTCCCGCTCGTTCGCGGCCGACCCCCGGCTGGGCGGCTACGCCCACGGCTTCATGGACCGCACGATGAACGGCCACCGCGTCCTCATGCACGACGGCGGCTGGGAGGGGTTCGCCAGCCTGCTGCTGCTGGTGCCGGACTGCAACGCCGGCCTGTTCCTGTCGCTCAACTCGACGAGGGCGACCGACGCGCTGGACGTGGTGGCGGCCTTCATGGACCGGGTCGCCCCGAAGACGGCTCCCGAGCGCCGCGAGGCTCCCGCCACCGCCGCGCCGGAGCCGGGCTTCTACGCGCCGGCGCGGCACAACGACTCCACAGTGGAGCGTCTGCTCGTGCTGCTCGGCCCGCTGCGGCTGACCGTTGCCGGTGACGGGACGGTGCACTTCAAGGGCCACGAATACGCGGACGTCGGCGGCGGCCTCTACGCGCAGCGCGACGGCGAGGACCACCTGGTGTTCCGCGACGGGCGGGTGGCGACCGACGGGCCCGAGTACGAGCGGCTGGGCCCGGCCGACTCACTGCCGCTCAACCTCGTCGTGCTCGCGGCGTTCGTGCTCATCGCGCTGGGCACCCTCGCCGGCCTGCGGCGGCGGCCGCTGACGGCGGCGGCCTCGCTGCTCGGTGTGGTGTTCCTGGCCCTGCTGACGTGGACGCTGGGCTGGCACTCGCGGGACTTCATCTACGGGGCGCCGTGGTGGTTCCTGGCCCTGCTGACCCTGCCCGTCCTGGTGGTGCTCGGCTTCATCGCGGCGGTGGCCGAGACGATCCGGGGCTGGGCGCGCACCCGGCCGGGCGGCCGCATCCATCAGGTGGTGTCGCTCGGCGGCCTGGCCCTCGTCACCTGGTTCTTCTGGAACTGGAACCTGCTGGGGTGGCCGGTGTGAAACCAGCTAGCCCTCGAGGTCGTCCGGGGAGACGCCCAGGAGGTTGGCGACCTGCTCGAGGATCACGTCGTGGACCAGGTCGGCCAGGTCGTCGTGGTCGGCCGCGCGGAACTCGAGCGGGCGGCGGTACAGCACGATCCGGGGCGGCACGCCGTGGCGCCCCGGGCGGCCGGGCAGCAGCCGGGCCAGCGGGACCTCGCCGTCCTCGAGCACGTCGGAGTCGTACACGTTGAGGTCCGGCGGCACGTCCTCGACCGCGAACTCGACGCCGGCGAGCTCCTGGGAGAACCGCTGCTCGAGCTGCTCCACCGAGTCGAGGACGAGGTCGTCGAACATCTCGGCGCGGGTCCGGGACATCGGCAGGGACGCCGGCACCAACCGGCCGCGCAGGCCCCGGCCATGCCGATCGCGCCCGCGCCTTCCGGGTCCGCTGCGTCGTCGGTCTGGGCTCGCCACGATGTTCAGAGTAGCGCCGGGCGGCGGGATCGCCCGAGCGGGCGTGTCGGCGTGGTCACCCCGGCGTGTCGCGGGCCTTCCAGGACGACGCGAGGGGCTCGGAGCGATACCGTTCGGCCGTGAGGACCCCACGTCGATGCTCGCGCAACGGTTGCCCCCGATCGCCCGTTGCTACGTTGACGTACGTTTATGCCGAATCGACAGCAGTTGTCGGTCCGCTGGCCGCGTTCGCCGAGCCCCACTCCTATGACCTGTGCGAGTCGCACGCCCGCGGACTGACCGCGCCGCGGGGCTGGGACCTGGTCCGGCACGAGGGTGAGTACGGCCCCCCGCCACCGACGAACGACGATCTGGTAGCGCTCGCCGAGGCGGTGCGCGAGGCGGCCCGGCCGGCGCCCCACCGCGAGGAGCCCGACACGCAGCACCCGCTCGGCCGCCGCGGACATTTGCGGGTGATTCCCCCCGATGCCTAAAGAATCGCATACAAAAGGGCGCCGACCCCCAAATAGGAGATCGACGCCCTTTACTTGATAATCCGAACCTGCTATGCGGCGCGTCGCTTGAGTTTGCGGCGCTCGCGCTCCGAGAGTCCCCCCCAGATCCCGAAACGCTCATCGTGCCCCAGCGCGTACTCCAGGCAGTCCCCCCGCACCTCGCAGCGCGAGCAGATGCGCTTGGCCTCGCGCGTCGACCCGCCCTTCTCCGGGAAGAAAGCCTCCGGATCGGTCTGCGAACACAGGGCGCGCTCTTGCCACTCCGGAGCGTTACCCAGCAGGTCGGCCACGACTGGTCGGCCGTCCATCAGCGTGCCTCCTTCTTGCGCACCGGCGTCAGTGCCGGCGCAACCCCCCACGCGGAAGGCGCATGTCCTACAAGGTTGCTGTACCTCGGCGCGGTGTTCCTTATGTCCGCTTGGTGGGCTCTTGCGACTCACCCAGCGAACATCCCCCGTGAAATTACACGCGTGTAATGCGTGCGTCGTCAAGCCGAACCTGCTAAATAGGCCCGTTCTGGCGACCGCCTGCACCCCCGTGCCGTACCCATACCGACGGAGCCCCGCCCGAGGTAACGGGCGACACGCCGGACGCGCCGGAAGAGTCTCGGCAAGTTTTCTCAAGGCCCCCGCCGCCCGGCCGAAGGGGGCCGATGTGCGGCAAAAGCTGAGACCTACCCTCATGTCGGCCCGCCCATGATTCGTCGTCTGCTCCTTGGCGCGGCCGTCTCCATCGTCCTGTTCACCGTCGGCGTCGCCGGCCTGGGCTGGAAGCCCTACGTCGTGATGTCCGAGTCCATGGCGCCCGCGATGCACGCGGGCGATCTCGTGTTCGTGGACCCCAACGCCCAGTCCGTGGCGCAGTACGAGATCGTCACGTACGACGGACCGCCGGGCCCCATCACCCAGCGGGTGGTTTCCCAGCGCCCCGACGGAGCGCTGACGCTCAAGGGTGATGCGAACCCGCCCGCCGACTCACCCACCGTCGACCGCCACAGGGTGGTGGGCCCGGTGCGGCTGATCCTGCCCCACGCGGGCTGGCCGGTGATGCAGGTGCGCACCCACCCCGTGAAAATCGCACTCGGCGCGCTCCTGCTGGCGCTGCTCGTCCCCGGCCGCCGGATCTTCGGCCTGCTGCTGCTGGGCGGGCTGGTGGCCGCGGTGGCGATGGTCCCTACGACCGGCTGACGCTCCCGTAGACGGTCGTGCGCCGGCGGACCGGGCGGCCGGCGGCGTGGCCGATCGCCTCCAGCTCCTCGCGGGTGCGGGCGGAGCCGTGCTCGGAGCCGGCCATTCGCGAGATGGTCTCCTCCATCAGCGTGCCGCCGAGGTCGTTGGCGCCACCGCGGAGCATGGCGACGGTGCCCTCGTCGCCGAGCTTCACCCACGAGCACTGGATGTTCGGGATGCGGCCGTGCAGCAGCACCCGGGCCATCGCGTGCACCGCGCGGTTGTCGCGCCGGGTCGGGCCCGGCCGCGCGATGCCGGCGAGGTAGATGGGCGCGCTGTGGTGCACGAACGGCAGCGCCACGAACTCGGTGAAGCCGCCGGTGCGGTCCTGGATGCCGGCCAGCACCCGGAAGTGCCCGAGCCAGTGGCCGGGGTGGTCGACGTGGCCGTACATCATCGTGGAGCTCGACCGGATGCCGAGCTCGTGGGCGGTCGACACCACCTCGACCCACGCCGACGTCGGCAGCTTGCCCTTCGTGAGCACCCAGCGGACCTCGTCGTCGAGGATCTCGGCCGCGGTCCCGGGAATCGTGTCGAGCCCGGCCTCCTTGAGCTGGGTCAGCCAGTCGCGGATCGACACGCCGGCCTTCGCCGCGGCGGTGACGATCTCCATCGGGCTGAACGCGTGGACGTGCATGCCCGGCACCCGTGCCTTGATCGCGCGGACCAGCTCGGCGTAGGCCCCGACCGGCAGCTTCGGGTCGATCCCGCCCTGCATACAGACCTCGGACGCGCCGGCCTGCCACGCCTCCTCGGCCCGGTCGGCGACCTGCTCATAGGAGAGGCGGTAAGCGTCGGCGTCGCGCTCGCGCTGGGCGAAGGCGCAGAACCGGCAGCCGACGTAGCAGACGTTGGAGAAGTTGATGTTCCGGTTGATGACATACGTGATGTCGTCGCCGACCGCCTCCCGGCGCAGGTCGTCGGCGATGCGCACGAGCTCCTCCAGCCCGGCACCGTCCACATTGAACAGCGCCAGGGCGGCCGCCTCGTGCTCCGGGCGCAGCAGCGCACCGGGGTCGTGCGCGGCCAGATCGAGTCCACTGTGGACGTCGGATTCCAGACGCTCGGGAGCCTGCGTCCGTATCCGTCCGGCCACCGCTGTCCAGTCACCGTAGACGGTGTCGAAGTCACCGCGCCGGTCCGCGCTGCGGCCCTCGTCGTCGATCGCGGTGTGCAGGTCGGTGCGCCCGCTGTCCTCGTGCCCGCCGTCCGGCTCCTGCCACGGCCGGCCCACCGGCAGCGCGCCCTCGTCGGCGAGGAAGGAGTCGCGGTCGGCCAGCGCCTCGACGTGCGCGGTGAGGCGGGCATCCAGCCACGGGACGCCGCGGCGCGCGTACTCCGGATAGATGGTCAGGCGCTCTCGCAGTACGAAACCCGCGGCTTTGGTCTGTCGTGCCAGCTCGTCGAGGGCCGGCCAGGGCCGCTCCGGGTTGACGTGGTCCGGCGTCACCGGGGACACGCCGCCCCAGTCGTCGATGCCGGCCCGGATGAGCAGCGCGTACTCGTCGTCGATCAGGTTCGGCGGGGCCTGGATGCGGGCCTTCGGGCCGAGGACCAGCCGGGCCACGGCGATCGTCGCGGCCAGGTCCTGGAGCTCGGCGTCGGGCATCCCGCGCATCGCCGTGTCGGGCTTGGCCCGGAAGTTCTGGACGATCGTCTCCTGGATGTGGCCGAACTCGCGCATCGTGCGCCGGATCGCGAAGAGCGACTCGGCCCGCTCGTCGAGCGTCTCGCCGATCCCGATGAGGATGCCGGTGGTGAACGGCACGCCGACCCGGCCGGCGTCGTCGAGCACCCGGAGGCGCACGGCGGGCTCCTTGTCGGGTGAGCCGAAGTGGGGGCCGCCGGGCTCGGACCACAGCCGGGTCGCGGTGGTCTCCAGCATCATGCCCATGCTCGGCGCGACCGGCTTGAGCCGCTGCAGCTCGGCCCAGGACAGCACGCCGGGGTTGAGGTGGGGCAGCAGGCCGGTCTCCTCCAGCACCGCGATGGCGCAGGCCCGCAGGTAGGAGAGCGTCGAGTCGTAGCCGCGCTCGTCCAGCCAGCGCCGCGCCGAGTCCCAGCGCTCCTCGGGCCGGTCGCCCAGCGTGAACAGGGCCTCCTTGCAGCCCTGGGCGGCGCCGGCCCGGGCGATCGCGAGCACCTCCTCGATCTCGAGGTACTCGCTCGGCAGCCGGTGCGGCACCGTCGCGAACGTGCAGTAGTGGCACCGGTCCCGGCACAGCCGGGTCAGCGGGATGAAGACCTTCTTGGAGAAGGTGATGACGCCGGGGCGGCCGGCGTCGGCCAGCCCCGCGTCGCGGACCGCACCGGCGATGCCGAGCAGATCGTCCAGGGCCGCGCCGCGCGCGGTCAGCAGGACGGCGGCCTCCGTCGCGTCGAGCGTGCGGCCGTCCGCCGCCCGCCGCAGGGACCGCCGCATCGCGTTGCCCTCAGTACTTCTGCCCTCAGACGTCACCACCGAACTGTAGGCCGCCCGAGGGCGATTCCTCGCGCGCTCAGTGTGTGACGTGTTACCCGTGGCCGGGCCGGAGCGCGGCCACGGGTGCCTCACTCAGTTACCGGGCGGGATCGCCTGGGTGCGCTGCGTCTCCTCGCCGTCGTCCCCGCGCTTGTGCTCGGGCTTGAGCACCGTCGTGGCGTCGGGGTCGCCCGGCTCGGCGGCCGGCTCCGGGTCGGTCTTCACGATCGGCGCCTGCTGGGTGGCGTCGGCGTCGGTGTTCGCCGGGGTGAGGACCGCAGTACCCTCCTCCTCGGCGGCCGGGGCCGGGTGGGTCGACTGGCCGCCGGGCCAGCCGGCCGACGCGAAGCCGCCGGGCGGGGTCGAGGCGCTTGTCTCAACCGGCGACGCGGAGACCGGCTCGTCCTCGACCGGGGTCGGGGCGGGCGCGGTGTAGGCGGCGAACGGCGAGCTGAGCGGCGGGCCGGACGCCGGCCGGGCATCCGCGGCCGAGGCCGGGCTGTCCGCCGCCGGGGTCGCGGCCGCACCGAAGCTCGGCGCCGCGGCGGCCGGGGCCGTGTAGCCCGGGGTCGCATAGCCGGGGGTCGGTCCGCCGGTCGTCGGGGTGGCGTAGCCCGGGGTCGGGCCGCCGGTCGTCGGGGCGGCGTAGCCGGGGGTGGCATACGCGGCGGTGGCCTGCGCGGCCGGGGCGTCCGGGGCGGCCTGCTGCACCACCGGCGTGGCCTGCGTCGCCTGCGCCGAATGGGGCGGGTAGGCCGTCTGCGCCGCGACCGCCGGGTTGCTGCCCGTGGCCTGGGCGGCCTGCGCGGCCTGGGCCTGCTGGGCGGCGTACGCGGCCTGCTGCTGCGCGTAGTACGCCTGCTGCTCGGGCGTGGCCGCCGGCTGCCCGCCGGTGACGTAGCCGGTCTGCTGGGCCTGCGCCGCGGCGTACGCAGCCTGCTGCTGCTGCGCGTAGTAGGCCTGCTGCTGCTGGGTGTAGCCCTGCTGGTACGGGTAGCCGGGCTGGCCGTAGGGGGCGCCGACCGGCTTCGGGGCCGAGTAGGCGCCCAGGTAGACCCGGGCGGTGAGGAACAGCCCGAGGCCGATGAGGCCGAGCGCGGCCAGGTGCTCGAGGAAGCCGCCGAGAGCCCAGCCGACCGGGGCGTCGTCCTTGAAGTCGCCGATGAGCCCGCCGAGCAGCAGCACGAGGCCGATGATGGCGGCGATCGCGTATTCGATCATCGCGATCAGGACGACGGCCTTGGCCCGCGGGGTCACCGGGTCGAGCAGCAGGACGAGCACGACAGCGACGATCGGCAGCAGCACGACCTCGAAGCCGATGACGTTGCCGAACGAGGCGGTCGCGGTGGCCAGGAACGAGTTGAACAGGCCGGTGAGGAGGCGGACGAGCCCCGCCAGCAGGATCAGCCCGACGGCGCCGAGGAGGCCGAACGCGGCCAGCTCACGGTAGGGCTCCAGCAGACCGCGCGCCTTCTTGGCGTCCGGCGGTGCGACCGCGGGGGCCGGAACAGCCGAGACCGCCTGCGGAACGGCCTGGTACTGCTGCGCGGGCGCCGCGACGGGAACCGCCTGGGTCGGGGTCTGGTACTGGGCCGCGGCCGGGGTCTGGAACCCCCCGCTGGGGGTCGGATCGGGTGGCTGGGTGCTCACTGGCTCTCCCGAAGTTTCAACGGTCCGTGCAACAGGTCGCCAGCAGCCTAGCCGGAGACGGCGATTCCCGCGTGGGCGCCGGACCCCGAACGGCGCCGTAACGTGAGTGCGGCAGGATTGGACCCATGCGGATCGTGGTTCTTGCAGGTGGCATCGGCGGCGCGCGCTTCCTGCTGGGGGTGCGTGCGGTGGCCCGGGAGACGGGCGCCGACGTCACCGCGGTGATCAACGTGGGCGACGACGTGACCCTGCACGGGCTGCGCATCTGCCCCGACCTGGACAGCGTGATGTACACACTCGGTGGCGGCGCGGATCCGGAGCGCGGCTGGGGCCGGGTCGGCGAGACGTGGACGGTGAAGGACGAGCTGGCCGCGTACGGCGCCGAGCCCACCTGGTTCGGCCTCGGCGACAAGGACATCGCCACGCACCTGGTGCGCACCCGGATGCTGGAGGCGGGCTACCCGCTCTCCGCGGTCACCGAGGCGCTCTGCGACCGCTGGCAGCCGGGGGTCCGGATGCTGCCGGCCAGCGACGACCGCGTGGAGACGCACGCCGTCGTCGAGGTCGACGGGGCCACCCGGGCGATCCACTTCCAGGAGTGGTGGATCCGCTACCGCGCCGGCATCCCCACCCAGCGGTTCGTGTTCGTCGGCGCCGAGACCGCGAAGCCGGCGGCCGGGGTGCTCGACGCCATCGCGGCGGCCGACGTCGTGCTCGTGGCGCCCAGCAACCCGGTCGTGTCCATCGCGCCGATCCTGGCCGTGCCGGCCGTGCGCGAGGCCGTGGCCACCGGGCCGGCGCCGGTTGCCGGGTTCTCCCCGATCATCGGCTCCGCGCCGGTGCGGGGCATGGCCGACAAGTGCCTCGAGGTGATGGGCGTCGAGTGCAGCCCGGCCGGGGTCGGCGGGCTGCTCGGCGCCCGGTCGGCCGGCGGGGTCCTGGACGCCTGGCTCGTCGACGAGAGCGACGCGGGTGCGCAGGTCCCGGGGCTGACGGTCCGCGCGGTGCCGCTCTGGATGACCGACGAGGCGGCCACGGCCACCATGGTCCGCGACGCGCTCGCCACGGTCGGTGTGGCGTGATCCCGTCGCTGGAGATCCTGCCGGTCACCGGCATCGGCGAGGTGCGGCCGGGCGACAACCTGGCCGACGTCATCACCGGCGCGGCCGGCTTCATCCGCGACGGCGACGTGCTCGTGGTGACCAGCAAGATCGTGAGCAAGGCCGAGGGCCGCCTGGTCGACCTGCCGCCGGACGAGCCGGCCCGGGAGGCCGCCCGCGAGGCCGCGCTGCGGGCGGAGACCGTCCGGGTCGTGGCCCGCCGGGGCGCGACCCGGATCGTGCAGACCCACCACGGGCTCGTGCTCGCCGCCGGCGGCATCGACGCGTCGAACGTCGACGCCGCGCACCTGGTGCTGCTGCCGAAGGACCCGGACGCCTCGGCCCGGGCGCTGCGCGAAGAGCTGCGCGAGCGCTTCGGGCTCGACGTGGCCGTCGTCATCACCGACACGATGGGCCGGCCGTGGCGGCTGGGCCTGACCGACGTGGCGATCGGCGCCGCCGGCGTCGACGCGCTGCTCGACTACCGCGGACTGCACGACGCCTACGGCAACGAGCTGCAGCTGACCCAGATGGCCCAGATCGACCAGCTGGCCGCCGCGGGTGAGCTCGTGAAGGGCAAGACGGCGCAGGTGCCGGTGGCGATCGTTCGCGGGTTCGCGCCGCACTTCCCGGCCGCGCACGGCCGCGGCGCCGCCGAGCTCATCCGCGGCTCCGAGGCCGACCTGTTCTCCCTCGGCACCGCGGAGGCGACCGCGCGGGGCCTGCGGCTGGCCGGGGAGCTTCCGGACGCGACCGAGTTCGCGCCGGCCGACGCTGCGGTCCGCCTGCCCGATCTGCCGTTCCCGCGGACACGCAGCGTGACGGTTCCGGCGAACACCGTGGCCGCCGTCGTCGTGTGGGCACCCGCCGGCAATCTGCGGGCGGCGGCCGAAGCGGGCCGGCAGGCCGAGCGACTGCGGGCCGTCCTCGCTGCTGACGGGCTCGCGACGGCGTGGCTGGAAGTCACCGATCCGGCGGCCGTGGCGGGCGATGTGCCAGCGGGGGGCGAGCCCCTCGGCGTGCTCGCGATCGGGCGCGGTAGCCTACCGTCACTATGAGCCTGCACGAGAACGCTTTGGCTGTGCTGGAAGGGTGGGAGGCGCCGTCGGCGGAGGCCGAGGCGACCCGGAAGCGGTTCCTGGAGTTCGTCTTCCCGGACCCCACCACGGTCCTGCGGGAGCACGCCGGGGGCCACGTGACCGCGAGCGCCCTGATCGTGGACGCGGCGGCCGAGCGCGTGCTGCTGTGCCTGCACGGCCGGATCAACCGGTGGGTCCAGCTCGGCGGCCACTGCGAGCCGGAGGACACCACGATCGCCGGCGCCGCCCTGCGCGAGGCGACGGAGGAGTCGGGGATCCTCGGGCTGCGCATCAGCGAGGCCCCGATCAACCTCGACGTGCACCCGGTGCTCTGCTCGGGCGGGCAGTCGTTCCACTACGACATCCGCTACGCGGCGATCGCCCCGGCCGGCGCCGTCGAGAAGGTGAGCGCCGAGTCGAACGCGCTCGGCTGGTTTGCCCCGGACGACCTGCCCTCGCCCCTGGCCGACGCGACCGAAGTGCTTGTCGCGCCGGCGTTGGCCTGGGCGAAGCAGGGCTAGAGCAGCTCGCTGGAGCCGCGCTCCTTCAGGGAGTCGACGAGCTTCTTGACGTCCTGCGCGCGCGAGCGCGGGCAGATGAGCAGCGCGTCCGGCGTGTCGACGATGATCAGGTCACTGACGCCCACCGCGGCCACCAGCCGGCCCGAGCGCGGGACGACGACCACGCGCTCCGCGTCCTGCATGAGGACCGTCGGCTTGGCCGCGTAGGACGGGTCGTCGATGAGCCCGGCCAGCTCGACCACCACGTTGCCCTGGGTGTCGGTCTCGAGCAGCTCGCCGAGGGTGTGGAAGTCGCCGACGTCGTTCCAGCCGAAGTTGCCCGGCACCGTGCCGACCAGGCCGGCCGCGCCCGCGCCCTCCATGACGCCGAAGTCGACCGAGATCTTGGTCAGGCTCGGCCAGAGCTGGGCCAGGATCTCCTCGCGGTCGTGGGTGTCCCACGCCTCCGCGATGCGCCGCAGACCCTCGTGCAGCTCCGGCTGCTGGCGCGCGAGCTCGTCGAGGAAGACGTCGACCCGCCAGACGAACATGCCGGCGTTCCACAGGTACTCACCGGAGTCGACGTAGCGCTGGGCGACGTCGAGCTGCGGCTTCTCCGCGAACTCGGCCACCTTGCACACGTCGCCGGTGCCGGTGGGCTCGCCGACGTGCAGGTAGCCGTAGCCGGTCTCGGGGTGGGTCGGCGTGATGCCGATCGTCATGAGCAGGCCGTCCTCGGCGCCCTCGATCGCCCGGTGCAGGGTGTCCTGGAAGGCCGGCACGTCACGGACCAGCTGGTCGGCGGCGAAGGCGCCCATGACGGCGCTCGGGTCACGGCGGGCGATCACCGCCGCGGCGAGCCCGATCGCGGCGCAGGAGTCGCGCGGCGTCGGCTCGACGAGGATGTTGCCCTCCGGGAGGCCCGGCAGCTGCCGGGCCACGGCGGCCGCGTGCGCTACGCCGGTCACCACGTAGGTGCACTCGGGCGTCGCTAGGCCTTCGAGCCGCCCGTAGGTCGCCTGGAGCAGCGACAACGGGGTCCCGGTGAGGGCGTGGAGAAACTTCGGATGGCCGGCTCGCGACAGCGGCCAGAGCCGCGTGCCGCTGCCACCTGCAGGAATCACCGCGTAGAACACGGGCCCATCATGCCCGGAAAGGTGCACCGGTTGACAACTCGGGGGTGCCAATCCCGTTACCGAAATCGCCCAAAACCGTTTCGTATCGCCACCATCTTCGTCACCCAGGGTTAGAGACCGCGTGGGCCGGCCGCTCTGGCCCACGCGGCCAGATGGACTTCGGCGCTGGACTCCCAGGTGAACTCCTTGGCGCGCGCGGCGCCCGCCTTTGCCAAAGCGTTACGTCGCTCCGTGTCGTCGAGCAGCGCCGCCAGGTCACGGGCGATCTCCTCGGTGCCCGGCCCGGTGTACGCCACCGCGTCCCCGCCCACCTCGGGCAGCGACAGCCGGGGCGTGGTGAGCACCGGGGCGCCGCAGGCCATGGCCTCCAGGATCGGCAGGCCGAAGCCCTCGCCGAAGGACGGGTAGGCCGCGACCACGGCCCCGCCCAGGAAGCCCGGCAGGTCGGCGTAGCGCAGGTAGCCCGGCCGGAGTAACCGCAGGTGGCTCGGGACCTCGGCGATCGCGCCGTCGATCTCGTCGTCGTGGCCCTGGCCGCCGGCGACGACGAGCGCCGGCGGCTCCGGCCGGTCACGCACGGCCGAGATCCAGCCGCGGATCAGGCTCGGCACGTTCTTGCGCGGCTCCTTGGCGCCCAGGAAGGCGATGTACTCCGTCGAGCCGAGCCCCAGTCGCGCGCGCACCCGGGCCTTCTCGTCGTCGCTCGGCGCGTGGAACGCCTGCGGGTCGACGCCGTGGTAGGCCACGTCGATGCGGGTCGGGTCGGCGTCGAGCAGCCGGATGAGCTCGTCGCGGGTCGCCTTGCTCGGCACGATGACCCGGCTGGCCCGCCGCAGCGACGTCTTGATCGCCGAGCGGAAGAACGTGCGCCGGGACTTGTCGTAGTGCTCGGGCTCGGTGAAGAACGTCGCGTCGTGGACGGTGACGGTCACCGGGCAGCCGGCCCGCAGCGGGCACGTGTAGAAGGGTGAGTGCAGGACCTGGGCCCCGACCTGCTGGGCCAGCATCGGCAGACCGGTCTGCTCCCACGCCAGGCGGGCCGGGCGGTGCGCGGCCGCGGCCGGGGCCGCCATGATCCGGGCACTGGGCAGGAGCCGCCCGTAGCGCTCCGCGTCGGTGCGCTGACACACCACGGCCAGGTCGGTGTCGAGCGCGCCAAGCGCGCCCAGGAGACCGTCGACGTAACGCCCCACGCCGCCTCGGTCGGCTGGGACACTCGTGGCGTCAACGAGCACGCGTGGCGGACGGCCGGGGGTCACTTGGCGCTCCCTGTAGGACTCGACTACTGAACTCGGGTGGAACGGTCTTCGCGGCAAAGCCTACGCCCGATCCACCGGTGATCGATGTCCACGACGCGACTGGCTCACGAGTCCACCCAGGATTCAGCCTGAATGAATCCCGGTGCCGTCCGCAAAGTTCAAGTTTTGCTCAATTCAGCGGCATCGGTACGTCACCCGGCGCCCCCACCTCGTACTTCCCTACACCCTTCACGTCGAATCGCCCGTCGTGATACACCGCCAGGTCTGCCTTACCGTCCCCGTCGTACTGCCCGGGCACCGGTGTGTCGCCCGGATCGCCGAGCCTCGTCGAGATCTGGCGGCCGGCCGCCTGAGCGCCGATCGTGAACTGCTGGGTCGAGGGCGACCACACTGCCGCATCGATCTTGCCGTCACCGTCGTAGTCGGCCGGCACCGCGATGGCGCCGGGCTCACCGAACGTCCACTCGCGGATGGCCCGGACCGCCCACAGGCCCGTGGCCGGGCGCCAGATCGCCGGTTCGGCCCGACCGTCGCCGGTGTAGTCGCCGGGCACGGGCTGGTCACCGGGCTGGCCGAGCTGCTGCTCGCCGACGCCCTTGATGTACCAGATCCCGTTGCTCGGGCGGAATACGGCGAGGTCGGCCGCGCCGTCGCCGTCGTAGTCGGCCGGGGCCGGCACGTCACCGGGCAGCCCCCACTGGACCACCGAGCGGCCCTCGCCGGTCAGCAGCATCGTCCAGTTGCCGGTGATCGGCGACCAGGTGGCGACGTCGGCCTTGCCGTCGCCGTTGTAGTCGGCCGGCACCGCGATCTCGTTCGGACCCGAGGTGAAGATGGGCTGCGGGATGCCCTGCAGGCGCACGGTCCCGTCGGCCGGGCGGTAGGCGGCGAGCAGCGACCGTACGGTCGACGGCTTTGTCAGGTCCCCGAGCATTGCCGCCGCCCGGTCTCGGATGGCGGGCAGGACGTCCATACCCTTGGCGCCCGGGCACTCGGTCGGGTTCGTCTGCCGGTGCGGAAACACCCGCGGGACGGTGACGGTGGTGCCGACCGGATAGCGCGAGGTGGAGCCGCCCCCGGTGAGCGTCACGGTGCCGCGTGGGTCGATGGCCTGGCTCAGTGAAAGTTTCCATGCCGTGTACTTCGCGGCCGACTCCACCACGGCGTCGGGAACGGTGGCGGCGCCGTAGTCACCGATCATCGCGATGCCGGCGGTGCCGGTGTTGAAGCCGCCCGCCTGCGCGCCGACGACCGGCCGGGACAGCCCGCCGGCCCGGCCCTCCCAGAGCCGGCCGAACCGGTCGACGAGCACGTTGTAGCCGATGTCGCCCCAGCCGCGGCTCACCGTCTGGTACTGGTAGATCGAGCGCAGGATCTTCGGGACGTCGGCCTCGGCGTAGTCGTTGCCGGTGGCCGTGTGGTGCACCGCGATCGCCTTCACCATCGGGGCGTAGTCCGGCTTCCAGTTCATCAGTGTCTCGTTGGCGCCCCACGCGGCCCGGCGGTTGATGGCCGGCATGAACGGGCGCAGCGCCACCGGGGCGTCCTCGGCCACGGGCGGCGGCGTCGGCAGCACCGCATCGGCGGGTGCGCTGGTGGGGTCGATCAGATCGGCGGTGACATCGTGCGGGGCCGAGCCACCCGTGGAGCTGACGGAGACCTGCACGCCGTCGCTGGGCCCGACCCACACGAGGTCGGCGCCGCCGCGCTCGCCCGCTCCGCTCGCCGACGCGGACGGGGACGGCCGGCCTCGGGGCGCCACGGCCGCGTCCCGGTCGGCCTCCGCGGCCCCGACCGTCTGCCAGCCACTCCAGGCGCCGCCCACGGGGTGGTGGCGCACGGCCACGCTCACCGCGCCGACGCCGGTGGTCTCGCGCCAGGTGACGCCGACGGCGCTGAAGGGTGCGGTGGCCGGGCGGGTGACGGTGAGCGTCCGGCTGCGGGTCGTCCTGTGGTAGCCGCCGGCGAGCGGCACGTCCTCGAGCACGCCGCCCTGGGCGACCGCTCCGCTCGCGGGCCTGTCGAAGTCGCCGAGGGGCAGCCGGGTCACTGTCGTCGGCACGCCGGCGCCGCCCGGGGCCGTGGCCGCCGGGTTGGCCCACTCGACCGGCGCGGTGAGGCCGGGTGAGGCGACCGGCGGGTCGCTCGGGCGGGCCGCGGCACCGCCGCCGACGGCGCCCGCGGTGAGCAGTGCGAGCGAGCAGCCGGCGAGGGCGAGCACGCGGTTGTGTCGGTATCGTCGCGTTGCCCAGACACCCATCTCGCTTGCCCCATCTCGCTAGATATCCGGTGAGATGCTATGGAAGGGATTAATTGGACATATGGGGAATACAGTTCCTTCACTCTTTGCGGCAATTGTCGGTAAAGACCCGTCACTTCCGTTCCTGACGTTCTACGACGACGCGACCGGCGAGCGAACGGAACTGTCGGGCGCGACGCTCGCCAACTGGGTGTCGAAGACGGCGAACCTGCTCGTCGACGGCTGCGGCCTGGGCCCCGGCGACACCGCCGCGGTGCGGCTGCCGGCGCACTGGCAGACGGCGGCGATCCTGCTCGGCGCGTGGACGGCCGGGCTCACGGTGGCCTACGGCGAGCCGACCGCGGCCGGGGCCGACGTCGAGTTCGCGTCGCTGAGCGCGGCCGAGACCGGCGCGCCCGGGCCCGCGGACCGCTACGTGCTCGGGCTGGCGCCGATGGGGCTGCCGATGCGCGGCGGCGTCCCCGACGGCTGGGCCGACTACGTGGCCGAGGTGCGCCAGTTCGGCGACCACTACCCGGGCCCGGTCGGCGGCGCGGGCACCGAGGACCTGGTGGAGCGGGCCCGCGCCCTGGGCTACTCGGGGAGCCGGCTGCTCGTCGACGCGGTGGCCCACCCCGACCCGGTGGAGTGGCTGCTCGGCCCCCTGGCGGCCGGGGCCAGCATCGTGCTGAGCGTCAACAGCGACCCGGCGAAGCTCGCCGACCGCGCCTCGGCCGAAGGCGCGGCTCCGGTTTAGGGGCGGACGTCGACGAAGTACTGCAACGACTCGGGATTCGCCAGAGCACCCTTCGCCGCGGCCTGGTCAACCGGGGTTCCGGTCAGGATGCGCTTCACGGGCACTTCGAGCTTCTTCCCCGACAGCGTCCGCGGCACGGCCTCGACCTGGAACACCCGGTCGGGCACGTGCCGCGGGGACAGCGCCGTGCGCAGCTCCCGGGCGATGCGCGACCGCAGTTCGTCGTCGAGGGTCAGCCCGGGTGCGAGCACCACGAAGAGCAGCAGTTCCCCGGCCCCGCCCTGCGGGTCTTCGAGGTGTACCACCACAGAGTCCACGACCTCGCCGAGCCCCTCGACGACGGAGTAGAACTCGCTCGTGCCGAGCCGCACCCCGCCGCGGTTCAGCGTCGCGTCCGAGCGGCCGGTGATGACGCACGCACCGCGCTCGTCGATCGTGATCCAGTCGCCGTGCCGCCAGACGCCCGGGTAGGTCCCGAAGTACGCCTCGGCGTAGCGGCTCCCGTCGGCGTCGCCCCAGAACCCGACGGGCATGCTCGGCATCGGCGCGGTGATGACGAGCTCGCCGAGCTCACCGATGACCGGGGTGCCGTCGGCCGCGAACGCCTCCACCCGCGCGCCGAGAGCCCGGCAGGCGATCTCGCCGGCCCGGACCGGCAGGAGCGGGACGCCGCCGACGAAGGCGGTGCAGACGTCGGTGCCCCCGGACGCCGACGCCAGCAGCAGGTCGTCGGAGACAGTGGCGTAGACCCACTCGAAGCCCTCGGGCGGCAGCGGCGCCCCGGTCGAGCCGACCCCGCGCAGCCGGCTCAGGTCCGCGAGCTCCTTCGGCACCAGCCCGGCCTTGCGGCAGGCCAGCAGGAACGGGGCGGACGTGCCGAAGTAGGTCGTCCCGGTCTGCGCCGCGGCCCGCCACAGCCAGCCCGGGTCCGGAAACGCCGGGTTGCCGTCGACGAGCACGATCGCGGCGCCGACGGCCGGGCCGGAGACGAGGTAGTTCCACATCATCCACCCGGTCGTGGTGAACCAGAAGAAGCGGTCACCGGGCCCGAGGTCGTGGTGCAGGGCCAGCATCTTGAGGTGCTCGAGCAGGATGCCGCCGTGGCCGTGGACGATCGGCTTGGGCAGGCCGGTGGTGCCGGAGGAGTACAGGATGTAGAGCGGGTGCGCGAACGGGACCGGCTCGAACCGCAGCGGCTCGCCGGTCTCCGCGGTCAGCCCGGCCCAGCCGTCGTCCGCCTCGTCGAGGTAGCCGATGCGGACCAGGTGCTGCACCGACGGGAGCGCGGCCCGGATCGCCTCGACCTCGGCGGTGCGGTCGACGGGCTTGTCGCCGTACATGTACCCGTCCACCGCCACGAGCACTTTCGGCTCGATCTGCCGCCAGCGGTCGACCACCGAGCGGGTGCCGAACTCGGGCGCGCAGCTGGAGAAGATCGCGCCGAGGCTGGCCGTGGCCAGCAGGAGCACGAAGGTCTCGGGGATGTTCGGCGCATAGGCCGCGACCCGGTCGCCTTTCGTGACGCCGAGCCGCTCGAGCCCGGCCCGGGCCCGGCGGACCTGCTCGCGCAGCTCGGCCGCGGTCAGCTCGACCGGCCCGCGGGTCTGCGAACGGGCGACCACGACCGGCTCGTCGTCGGCCACGCCGGGCATGCGCAGGACGTTCTCGGCGTAGTTGAGCTCGGCCCCCGGGAACCACACAGCGCCCGGCATCCGGGCATCGGGCAGTGTGTCGGTGGGCGCCACATGGGCGACGACCTCGAAGTGGTCCCAGATCGCCCGCCAGAACGCGGCCGGCTCGTCGACCGACCACTGCCACAGCGCCTGGTAGTCGGCGAACGCGAGGCCCCGCTCGGCCTCCAGCCAGCGCAGGAACGCCCCGATCCGGGTGTGTTCGCGCACGTCGGTCGGGGGTTCCCAGAGCACCTTTGCCATTGGTCCATCTTGCCGTGCAGGTGAACGATCGCTCAGTGTGGGCGGCCCCTACCCGACCCCTCGGTCCGGTGTGGGCCGCCCCCGGTGCGGTTACGTCTCGAGCGTCTTACTTCTGGGCCTTCGGTGAGCCGTCCTTGAGCACCGGCGAGGAGGGGCGCGTGTCCGGGGCCGGGCGCGGCTGGGTGCCGTAGTCGACGAGGTTGACGTTGACCGTGGTGAGGACCAGGTTCTTCGCCGGCCAGGCACTGCCCGCGTAGCGGCCGGTGGCCGAGTCGAACAGCAGGCAGTCCAGGCTGCCGGCGGCGGCGTCGCGGTCCAGGCACAGCAGGTCGTACGGCCGGTTGTCGATCTTCGCCGTGGTCCCCTTCAGGTCCGGCATCTTGGCCAGCGCCCGGTAGATCGCGGTCCGCTGCTGCGGGGTCCAGAACGGCTCCGAGTAGTTGAGCAGCTCGAAGGCGTCCTTCCAGATCATGCCGTCGGCCGGCCGGTCCGGATACCGGGCCTGCGACCACTGGCGCAGGGCCGCGATCAGCTGGTCCGGGTCGGTGGGCAGGCTCGCCAGATACTGGGAGGTCGGCCGGTAGAGGCTCGCCGGCTCGGCCACGGCCGCGTCGATGTCCTGCTGGGTGCTCGTCGTGTCCATGGACTGCGTGTCGGTCCGCCGGATCCGCAGGGCGACAATTGTCTGCGGGTCCATCCAGACCTCGTGGATGTACTTCTCCGCGCCCCCGGTGAGGTTGTACGTCTTCACGTACAGGACCTGCCCGGCCCCGACCTGCATCGGCTGCGCGCCGGCTCCGGCTGCGGCCAGGCGATCCATCGCGGCGACCGCCTTGGCGTGCGTCGCGCCCCCGTCGCTGCTGACCTGGGCGTCGAGCGGCGCCCGGGTGCCGGGCGTCACCGGTAGGTCCTGAGCCTTCACGCCGCCCGCCGACTGGGCCGCCGATGGCCGCTCGGCCGGGGCCTGACCGCCGTCCTTCGCCGGGCCGCTGCCGTTGACCGCGACCGCCACGCCGACCACGACGGCGAGGGCCGCGGCGGCCCCGGCGCCCGCCAGCACCCACTGCCGGCGCCGGCTCGGCGGGCGGTACTCGCTGCTGGCCAGGCGGTACCGCCCGCGGACGAGTACACCTTCCGGCGGGTTGTCCAGAGCGCTGCGGAACTCGCGCAGTGCATGCAGATCTCGATCGTCAGTGCTGCTCATCGCCCACCCCTAGTTCTTCGACTCGTCGAGTGCCTTGCGCAACTTGGTGCGAGCCCGGTGCAGCGCCGACTGCACCGTGCCGAGGGGCAGGTGCAGCGCCTCGGCGATCTCCGCGTACGACAGGTCGGCCACCGCGTAGAGCAGCAGCACGTCGCGCTGGCGGGCCGGTAGCTTCGCCAGCACCCGCGCGATCGTGCGGGCCCGACGGCGGGCGTCGACCCGCTCGTCGGTGCGAGCCGCGTGACTCTCCGTCGACACCGGCACCAGCAGCGGGTCCGCGCCGGTCCGGGCCAGCGCCCGGTAGCCGCGCACCTCGTCGCGGCGATGGCGGAACAACACGTTGGTGGCGATGCCGAACAGCCACGGCAGCGGGTCGGCGCCGGCCTCCACGGTGTGCCGCTTCTCGTACGCAACGAGGAACGTCTGCGCCACCGCGTCTTCGGCCAGGTCCGGCCCCACCCGGCGGGCGCAGTAGCGGTAGAGCGCCTGCGCGTGCCGGTCGTAGAGGGCGCTGAAGCCGTCCGCGATCAAGAGGTTGCCTTCCGGGTCCACACACCTTCTTGTCCGATGCGGACGGTCGTGTTCCCGTAATTTTCCCTAGCGGCTCGATCGGTGCCGCTGGATGGCGTCCCGGCGGGCGAGACGGTGCTCGCGTCGGATTTCCGCCTCTCGCCACCGGCCCTCGTCGACCGGCGACTCGGGCCGGACGACCGGGACCGGCCGCGGCTTGCCTTCGGCGTCGATCGCGACGAACACGAGGTAGGCGGTGGCCACGACGAGCGGGGCCGACTCGCTGACCCGGTCCCACCGCTCCGACTCCAGCCGGACCCCTACCTCCATCGAGCTGGTGCCGGTCCAGTTGACCTGCGCATACGCGTGGACGAGGTCGCCTACGCGCAGCGGCTCCAGGAACGCGATCTCGTCGATCGAGGCGGTCACGGCGGTGCCACCACTGTGCCGCGCGGCCGCCGCTCCGGCCACGTCGTCGATGAACTTCATGATCACGCCGCCGTGGACTGTGCCGTACAGGTTCACGTCCACCGCCGTCATGATCCGGCTCAGCGTGACCCGCGAGTAACCGGTGGGACGGCTGGGCGGTCGGCCGGTGTGCTCGGTCATGACAAAGACGGTACGGTGCGAGCCATGCGACACGTCGGAAGCCTGATCGCGGGGATGTTGATCGCCCCGATCGCCTGGCTGCTGATCGCGATCGGTCAGCCAAAATCCGGGGAAACCGTCGACAAGTGGGTCAAAGCCGGCTCTTTCGACTCCGTCGACCTGCTGCTCCCCGCCGCATACCTGCTGGGCGCCGGCCTGCTCATCGGCCTGGTCGCCACTCTGCGCATCTCCCCGGTCGGGCCGATCGTCGCGGGCCTGGCGCTGCTGGCCACGTACGTCAGCCTGTTCATCGACCCGCTCTCGGTCATGAGCAGCCTGCCGGCCGACCTGAAGCTGGGCAGCCTCACGGTGGACCTCCGCATCCCGATCGTCAACGGCACCACCGCCGTGCTGGGGCTGGCACTGCTGATCGCCGCCTTCAGCATCAAGCGCTGGCGGACCTGGCCGGCCACGGTGCCCCTGATCGCGGAGCCGGCTGAGCCCGCCGACGTGCACGAGTACCCGCTGGGCCAGGGCCCGGGGATCGCGCCGCCGGTCGCCGCCCGGCCCGGCTACCAGCCGTCCTCGCCGACGACGGCGTTCCCGGCCGCGGCCGGCTCTTCGGCGACGACGGTGCTGCCGCCGCCTCCGGGGGCCGGGCCGTTCGCGCGGCCGGCCAGCGACGAGACGCAGCCGGTGCACCCGGTGCACCCGGTGTCCGGCAGCGGCGGCTACCCGGCCTACGCCCCGCCGGTCGTCTCGGGGCCGCCGGTGCCTTCCGCCGCGTCGGGGCCGCCCGTGGTGTCGGGACCCCCGATGTCCTCGCCGCCAATGTCCTCGCACCCGATGTCCTCGCCGCCGGTTTCCGGGCCGCCGCCGCACTCGCCGTTCGCACCGCCGGTTGCGCCGCCGCCGATCTCCGGGCCGCCGCAGTCGCCGTTCGCGCCGCCTCCGCTGCCGCCGACTTCCGCACCGCCCGTTTCGGGGCCGCCCGTCTCGGGGCCGCCCGGGCCGTTCCCGCCGACGCCGCCCGGTGTGGCGCCGCAGCCGGTCTTCACGCCGCCGCCGCTCTCGTCTGCTCCGGTCTCTTCGCCGCCACCGGTTCCTTCGGCTCCGCCAGTTCCTTCGGCTCCGCCGGTCTCTTCGCCGCCGCCGGTCCCTTCGGCTCCGCCGGCCGGTGGGAATCCGGCCTGGCTGACTCCGGAGTCGGGGGCCGCGCCGCCAGCTTCCATGCCGGCACCTGAGCAGGGGGCCGACGTGGGGGCTATCGGGTACAGCCGCGGTGCCGGCTCGCCGCCGCCGGCCGAGGAGGCCCCGCCGTCGTGGCCGGTCGCCCAGCCGACGTCGCCGCCGCCCGCCGACCTGGGCCCGTCCGGCTCGTGGCCGGTGGTTCCGGCGCCCGGCGGCTCGCCGGACACCGACGACGCCACCCGGCCGCTGCACAGCACGGCCTCCACAACGTCTTCGGCCTCCACGACGTCCTCCGCCTCCACCACCTCCGCGGCTCCCGCCTCGCCGCCGCCCGCCGCTGCGGCTCCGGCTTCGGCTTCGGCCGGCGACGCACCGCCCGCGCTGCCGACCCGGGCCGCGCGGGGGCGGGAGGAAGAGGAGGAGCAGTCGCTGCTGGCCGGCCCGTCGTTCGACGGCTTCGCCGTGCCCGGCCGGCCGGGCCGCGAGGAGGAGACCGAGGCGTTCCACCCGGGCCGCCAGTCCCCCACGCAGCCGCGCCCGCGCCACGCCGCCGCCGGCGAGCAGTCGATCGTCTCCACGAGCAACGACGCCACGACCGAGCACCGGAGCCGCTTCGAGCCGATGGCTCCCACGACGCCGCCGCCGACCGGGAGCGAGGGCGAGAAGACCACAGTCCTGCGGCCGTTCGCCAGCAGCAGCGACGTGGCCGCCGGCATGGGCGAGGCGACGACGAGGTTCGAGGCTCCCGTCCCGGACGCCGAGGCCACGGCCAACTTCGGCTTCGGCGGCGAAGCACTGACCCCCGCCGAGGCGGCCGAGCGCCGGTCCGCCTTCGCCCGCGGCGAGGCCGAGCGCCGAGCCACCGCCGCCCAGTCCCAGCTCGACCGCATCTCGGCCGAGCGGGCCACCCAGAGCCGGCCCGCCCAACCCCCGACCGACGAGCCGCCCGCCGCCGCGGACGCCTCCGCGGACCCGGACGCGACCTCGAAGCTCGAGAACGAGCCGCGCAAGGACAACACGGGCAACTCGCCCTGGGCCCAGCCCCCGCGCGAACGCTGACCCACCCGCACACCACTCCGGCCCCGCCGCTCCCACCGAGCGCCGGGGCCGGAACCACATTCGGCCCAGCTCCACGCCCCGACCGTCCCTCCCCACACCCGTTGCGCCGCGTCGCGCGCGGTCGCGGCCTCTCCCGCACCCGTCGCGGCCTATCGCGCACCCGTCACGGCCATCGATCTCTCGCGCCCGTCGCCCCCTCGCGGCCATCGCTTCCTCGCGGCCCGTCACGGTCGCCACTCCCTCGCGGCCCGTCGCGCCGTGTCGCGCGGTCACGGCCTCTCGCGCACCCGTCGCGGCCATCGATCTCTCGCGCCCGTCGCCCCCTCGTAGCCATGGCTTCCTCGCGGCCCGCCACGGCCGCCATGGCCGCCACTCCCTCGCGGCCCGCCACTCACCCGCGGCCCGCCACTCACTCGCCGCCGTCGCTCCCTCACCGCCCGTCGCTTCCCTCGTAGCCGTCTCGTCCATCACTCCCCTCACGCCCCTCACGGCTGTCGCGGCCTTCGCACGCTCGCAGCCCGTCGCGGCGCGGGTGCAGCACGGCGCGGCACGGCGCGGCGCGGCGCGGCACGGCGCGGCGCGGCGCGGCGCGGCACGGCACGGCACGGCACAGCGCGGCACAGCGCGGCACAGCGCGGCACAGCGCGGCACAGCGCGGCACAGCGCGGCACAGCGCGGCACAGCGCGGCACAGCGCGGCACAGCGCGGCACAGCGCGGCACAGCGCGGCACGGCACGGCACGGTGCGGTGTGCGGTGCGGGCCAGCGCTTCCCAGCACGGTGCGCGCCGGGGCCGGTCCAGCGCTTCACGGCACGGTGCGAGGCGGGCGGTCCGGCGCTTCACGGTCCGGCGCTCACGGCACGGCGCGGTGCGGTGCGGCACGGCGCGGCACGGCGCGGTGCGGTGCGGCACGGCGCGGCACGGCGCGGTGCGGTGCGGCACGGCGCGGCACGGCGCGGTGCGGTGCGGCACGGCGCGGCACGGCGCGGTGCGGTGCGGCACGGCGCGGTGCGGTGCGGTGCGGCACGGCGCGGTGCGGCACGGTGCGGTCCGGCGCTTCGCGGGACGGCACGGCACGGCACCGTCGCAGCGTGGTCCGGCGCTTCACGGAGCGGTGCGGCATGGTGCAGGGCGGGGCGGGCGGTCTGTGTGGTGTGCTCGCTGAGTGTTGGGCGGAGTGCTTGTGGGGCTCGATCGCTTTAAGGAAACCGACCCTTACATTTAATATTGTTAACTGATAGCGTCCCTGTTCATCGATCCATCGATGGGCAGGAGGTCCCGTGAGATCTCGTCGTCAGACATTCGCCCTGGTGACCGGGGCGGCCGCGGCAATTGTCGTCGCGTTGGCCCTCGCGCCAGTTCTCGGGGCCCAGGCCGCCACGAACGCCGCCGCTGCCGCCTGCAGCGCGCCGAACTGGGCCGAGGGCAACACGTATACGGCCGGCCAGCAGGTGACGTACGGCGGGCACACGTACCAGGCGCTGGTGACCCACACCGCCTATGTGGGCGCCGGCTGGAACCCCGCGGCGACGCCGTCGCTGTGGAAGGACCTCGGGGCGTGTACCGGCGGCAACCCGACCAGCTCGCCGTCGCCGTCGCCCTCGCGCACCGCCTCGCCGTCGCCGTCGGTCTCGCCCAGCCGGTCGGCGTCCGCGTCGGCGTCGGCCAGCCCGAGCAAGTCGCCGTCGACGACGCCGACCGGTGGTAGCTGCGGCGTGAAGTCGCGGCCGGCCGGGAAGGTGATCCAGGGCTACTGGGAGAACTGGGACGGCGCCTCCAACGGCGTGCACCCGGGGCTCGGCTGGATCCCGATCACGGACAGCCGGATCGCGCAGCACGGGTACAACGTCATCAACCTGGCCTTCCCGGTCATCCGCTCCGACGGCACCGTGCTGTGGGAGAACGGGATGGACGCCGGCGTGAAGGTGCCGACGCCGGCCGAGATGTGCCAGGCCAAGGCCAACGGCGGGACGCTGCTGATGTCGATCGGTGGCGCGGCGGCCGGCATCGACCTGAGCTCGTCGGCGGTGGCGGACCGGTTCGTCGCCACGATCGTGCCGATCCTGAAGGCCAACAACTTCGACGGTATCGACATCGACATCGAGACCGGGCTGAGCGGCAGCGGCAACATCGGCACGCTGTCGACGTCGCAGGCCAACCTGATCCGCATCATCGACGGCGTGCTGGCCCAGATGCCGTCGAACTTCGGCCTGACCATGGCGCCGGAGACGGCGTACGTGACCGGCGGCAGCGTGACCTACGGCTCGATCTGGGGCTCGTACCTGCCGATCATCAAGAAGTACCTCGACAACGGCCGCCTCTGGTGGCTGAACATGCAGTACTACAACGGCTCGATGTACGGCTGCGCCGGTGACTCGTACTCGGCGGGGACGGTCCAGGGCTTCACGGTCCAGACCCAGTGCCTCAACAACGGGCTCACGATCCAGGGCACCACGATCCGGATCCCGTACGACAAGCAGGTCCCCGGTCTGCCCGCGCAGTCGGGCGCCGGTGGCGGGTACATGGCGCCGTCGCTGGTGTCGCAGGCGTACAACAGCGTCTCCGGCATCAAGGGGCTCATGACCTGGTCCATCAACTGGGACGGCTCGAAGGGCTGGAGCTTCGGCGACAACGTGAAGTCGCTCGAAGGCCGGTAGTCAGGCGTTATGAGGGGCCGGGCGCGATGCCCGGCCCCGTTTTCATGCCGCCCGGTAGGCCGGCGGCGCCTCCAGCAGCGGCGGGATCGCGGCCGGATCGAGCGGCCGCTGCAGGTGAAAACCCTGACCCAGCGAACATCCCAGCTTCTGTACCGCCTCGAGCTGCGCCGCATTCTCGATGCCCTCGGCCACCACGCGAAGGCCCAGGATGTGCCCGAGCTCCAGGATGCTTGACAGCAGTGCCATGTCCCGCCCGGTGAGCTGGGTCCGGGCGATGAACGCGCGGTCCACCTTGAGCTCGTCCACCGGCAGGTCGCGCAGGTAGGCCAGCGACGAGTAGCCGGTCCCGAAGTCGTCGATCGACAGCTGGAGCCCGCGGGCCCGCAGCCGGTTGAGGGCCAGCACGGCCGGCTGCGGGTCACTCATCAGCACCGACTCGGTGAGCTCGAGCGTCACCGCGTTCGTCGGCAGCCCGGCCGCGGCCAGGATGCGGGTCACGTCCTCGACGAAGCCGGGCCGGACCAGCTCGCGCCCGGACACGTTGACGTTGAGCGTCAGCCCGGGCCGGCGCCGCCGCCAGGCCGCGACCTGCCGGGCCGAGTTGGCCAGGACCCACTGCCCGATCTCGGAGATCAGCCCGGACTCCTCGGCGATCGGCAGGAACTCGCTCGGCGTCACCACCCCGCGCTCGGGTGAGTGCCAGCGCAGCAGGGCCTCCACGCCGACGACCGACTCGACGTCGAGGCGGACCAGCGGCTGGTACTGCAGCGCGAACTCCCCGGCGGCCAGGGCCCGCTGGAGGTCGGCTCGCAGCGACAGGTAGTCCAGGGCGGCCGCGTGCATTGCCGGCTCGTAGACCACTACCCGACCGGGGCCGTCCTTCTTGGCCCGGTACATCGCGAGGTCGGCGCAGTTGAGCAGCTCGTCCGGGGCGGCGCCGGCGGTGCCGGGGAGGGCGACGCCGATGCTGGCCCCGATGTACACGCCGCGGCCCTTGACCCGGAACGGCTCCCGGACCGCGGCGATGATCCGCTCGCCGGTCGCCACCGCCGTGTCGCGGTGCGCGTCGGCCAGCAGCACCGCGAACTCGTCACCGCCGAGCCGGGCCACCGTGTCGCCGCTGCGGACCTGGGCCCGGATGCGCTCGGCCACCGCGGCGAGGAGCTGGTCGCCGGCGTCGTGGCCGAGGCTGTCGTTCACCGCCTTGAACCGGTCCAGGTCGATGAAGAGCACACCGGCCCGCGGGCGCCCGTTGAACGCCTTGAGGAACAGCGCGCGGTTGGGCAGGCCGGTGATGTGGTCGTGGTGGGCCTCGTGGACCTGCTCGACGGTCCGGGCGTCGGTGAGCGCCAGGCCGACCTGCTGGGCGAACGCCTCGACCTGGTCGGCGTGGTAGCCGGCCCCGGCGACCCGGGCCACGAGCGCGCCGGCGGTCTCGCCCGTCACGTGCACCGGCACGGCGATGACGGTCCGGCCCTCGGCGTCCTCGTCGACGTGCAGCTCGCCGGTGCGCATCGCCGCGGCGGCGGCCGGGTGGGTGGCCTCCGACTCGTTCAGGATCAGCTGCACGTTGGCCCCGCCGAGCAGCTCGGCCGCGGCTTCGGTGATCGTGTCGAGAATCTCCTGCAGCGGGCGCCGGCTGGAGATGGCCCGCTGGATGCGCAGCAGCGTCTCCACGAGCCGGGCCTCGCGCTCCCGCTCGGCCCGCAGCGTCTGCTCCGCGGCCAGGGCCCGGGCTCCGCGCAGGGCGGCGCCGAGCATCTGGGCCATGCCCTGCAGCGTCTGGCGCTCCTCGGGGCCGAACGCGTCGCCCGCCCGGCCGAGGATCAGGGCGCCGGGCAGCCCCGATCCGAGCTGCGACGGTACCGCGAAAACGTCGGAAAGCCCTTGCAGGCCCACTGTCGCGCCGGCCGGCGGCAGGGTCACCAGGTCCGGTCCGGGCGCCCGGCCGCCGAACCCCCAGGCGCCGCGGACGCGCCCGGCCAGCACGACGAGGCCGACCTCGGCCTCGATGATCTCCACCGCCCGCTCGACGGCGAGCGCGATGGCTGTCTCCTCGGAGGCGGCGGTGTTGACCGCGACGAAGTACTCCGTCAGCTGCTGCGTTGACCAGTTGGGCACGTCGCCCTCCTCAGGCCAGCGCCAGGGCGACCAGGGTGAGCTGGTGCAGGCCGGCCGCGCCGCGGATGCGGGCGATCTCGCCGAGCGTGTAGAAACCGGCGAACGGCCGGCCGAGCGCGGCGCGCATGGCCGCTACCTCCGCGGCGGTGCCGCCCTCGCCGAGGGTCAGCTTGCGCCCGCCGCAGTCGAAGGCGAGGGCGCCGAGCGGTTCGGCTCCCTGGAGACCGTCGACAGCGGCGCGCAGTGCGGCCGGCCCACCGGCCACGAGCTCGTCGCGCTCGGCCTCCATCAGCCAGACGAGGGCGCCCTGCTGGATTTCCGCGGTACCGAAGACCGATCGCTCTTCGTCGTCGCCCCCGTGCAGCGACCGGATGTCGAGCCCCGTGCGGCGGGCCAGCCCGACCGGGCACAGCTCGATCCCGCCCTGGAAGAGGTCGGCGGCGGTGCCGGTGACGCCACGGCGGCGCAGGAGGACGTCGAGGGCCGGCTCCCCGTCGAACTCGTAGATGCGGCCGCCGGTGGCGCGGGTCACCACGAGTGGCGGCTCGGCCGGCCGCCAGCCGTGGGCGACGCCGATGCCGATGGGCCGGTCCGAGCCGATGGCGACACCGACGACCCGGCCGGAGCCGCCGGTGGTGAGGCCGCCGACCAGTGGTACGGCCGCGCCGACGACCGAGTACGCGCCGCGGACGATCTCGTGCGGTCCGAGCGCCTCGCCGTCGGCGAGCAGCAGCAGGACCGAGTGGTGCGCGTCGACCTCGGCCATCATCTCGGTCATCGCCGTGGCCGCCTCCGCACCGGCGGCGCGGGCGCCGAGCGCACCGACGTCGGCCGTGTGGGCGCGCACGGTGAAGCCGGGGCCGCCGAAGGCCGCGACGGCCACGCCGTGCTCGGTCGCGCCGGCCGGGCTCAGCTCGCCGAACCCGGTGCCGGTGACGACCACCGCACCGCTCGCCTCGGCCCGCACGAGCTCACGGACGGCGGCCTCCATCGCGGCGGGGTCGTGCCCGCCGGATGTGAAGACGAACACCGCGGCGGGGGTACGCCCGGCGATCGCGGCGGCCGCGGCTTCCGCACCGGCCTTCGCGGAGTCGGCGGCCGTGCTGTGGCCGGCGCCGAACCAGCGCTCACTCGTGCTCGACATGGCACTGCTATCGGCCCGCGGCGGCCGAAGATGACTAGAGGCTCGCCGCGAATCCGTCGAGCAACCAGTCGAGACCCTCGTCGAAGTTGGCGATCCACTCCTCGATGCCCCCGCGCAGCAGTCCCGGCCGCCCGGCCTCGGCCAGCCGGGGCAGGTCTCCGGTCGCGACGAGGTCGGCGAAGTACGCGTCGGTCGTGGCCTTCCACTCCTCCTCGGTGAGGGAGTCGCGCTGCCGCGTCGCGAACTCCTGCGCGCCGAGCGTCACGAACCCCCAGAGGTAGGTGTCGACCGCCCGCAGCAGCCGCAGGGTCCGCTGCGGCGGCAGTCCGAGGCCGGCGACCGCCTGCAGGGACTGGTCGGCGTGCCGGGCCGCGTTGGGCCCGATCGGGGCCCGGGCCCCGAACACGCCCATCACCCACATGTGCCGGCGGCCGACCTCGATCTGGCGGTGCAGGACGGCCTTCAGCGCGGCCCGCCAGTCCTCCGGCAGTGCCCCGGGCACCAGCATCTCCCCCAGCACCCGGTCGACCATCAGGTCCACCAGGTCGTCCTTGCGCTTGAAGAACGAGTAGAGGCTCATCGGCCGGGCCGCGAGCTCGGCCGCCACCCGCCGCACCGATACCGCGTCGAGCCCCTCGCGGTCGGCCAGGTCCACCGCGCAGGCGACCACCGCGTCCCGGGTCAGCTTGGCCGGCCGGCCGGGGTCCGATTGCGTCCACACCGTCACTCCGGCATTGTACGGCGTACGACTTAGCGATACGGTGTATCAATGACCGATACGGCGTATCAACCGAGTGGGCGGCTGCCCCGGGATCTGCTCGCGCTCGTGGGGGCGATCCTGCTCGGCGTGTTCCTGGTCCAGATGGACTCGACGATGGTGAACATCGCGCTGGAGAGCTTCCGGCGGGACTTCGGGGCCGATCTCGGCACCGTGCAGTGGGTGAGTGCCGCGTACCTCCTGGCGATGGCCGCGGTGATCCCGGTGGCCGGCTGGGCGATCGACCGGTTCGGGGCCCGCTCCGCCTGGCTGGTGTCGCTCGGCCTGTTCACCCTCGGCTCGCTGCTGTGCGGGGTGGCCTGGTCGGCCGGCAGCCTCATCGCGATGCGGGTCGTGCAGGGCATCGGCGGGGGGATGCTCATGCCGCTCTTCCAGACGATCCTGGCCCGCCGGGCCGCCGGTCAGCAGTTCGGCAAGGTGATGGCGCTCGTCGGGCTGCCGATGCTGCTCGGGCCGGTGCTCGGCCCGGTGCTCGGCGGCGTCCTGGTCGACGGGGCCGGCTGGCGCTGGATCTTCCTGGTCAACCTGCCGTTCTGCGCGATCGCCGCCTGGGCCGCGCTCCGGGTGATGCCTGTCGAGCGGGTCGAGCGCCCGGCCCGCCTGGACGTGCTCGGCCTGACCCTGCTGTCGCCGGCCCTTGTCGGGATCGTGTGGAGCCTGTCCCGGGCCGGCACCGAGGGCGGCCTGCGCCCGCTGACCCTGCTCCTGCTGGCCGCGGGCTCGGCCTTGATGATCGCGTTCGTCGTGCACGCGCTGCGCAGCGCGGAGCCGGTCATCGACCTGCGCCTGTTCCGGAGCCGCAACTTCACGGCGGCGTCGGCCGTGATGTTCCTCGGCATGGTCGCGCTGATCGGGACCATGCTGCTGATTCCGCTGTACTACCAGCAGGTCCACGGCTACACCCCGCTGCACGCCGGTCTGCTCATGGCCCCCAACGGGGTGGGCTCGGCGCTCTCGCTGGCCCTGGCCGGGCGCCTCACCGAGCGCTTCGGCCTGCGCCCGGTCGCGCTCGCCGGAGCCACGCTGCTGATCGGCTCGACCCTGGCGCTCACGCAGCTCGACGGCGGCACCGATCAGTGGCTGCTGGCCGGCCTGATCGCGCTGACCGGGGCCGGCTTCGGGGCGGTCATGGTGCCAGCGCAGGGCGGCATCTACGCCGGGCTGACCCGGGCGCAGGTCTCGCACGCGACAGGCGCGGTGCGGGTCTTCCAGCAGGTCGGCGGCTCGTTCGGGGTGGCCCTGCTGGCGGTGTCGCTGCAGCGCAACGCGGCCGGGGCCCGCTCCGTGGACGCGCTCGGCGGCGCCTTCGGCACCACCTTCTGGTGGGCCGCCGGCGCCGCCGCGCTGACGCTCATCCCGATCCTGCTGTTCAGGCCGGCTGCTGCTGCTCCATCCGGGCCGCCCACGCCTGCCGGTGCCGCACGTAGCGGACGCTCCACAGCGCCAGCAGCACCATCGTCGTGACGAACAGGGCGGTCGAGGCGGTGACGGCGGCCGAGGTCGACAGGGCCAGCACCAGCGGGATGCGGACGACCGCGTCGAAGAGCAGGCCGCCGCCCCAGGCCGCGGACATCACCCGGAAGGTGTGCCGGAAGCCGGGCTGGTCGCGCCACTTTTGGTCAAACTCCGCGGCCCGGGCCGGGTCGCCCTCCTGCATCCGCAGGGCGGCGTGGTAGATCAGCGGGCGGCCGACGAAGCAGGACACGACGAAGGCCAGGCCGGCGATGCCGGTGCCGAAGGACTCCTTGACGAGGAGGAACTTCGGCGAGCCGGTCACGAACGAGAGGCCCAGGCCGGCCAGGAACACGCCGAGCATCACGGCGGCGAACATGTCGAACTTGCGGGCCCGGACCGCGACCCAGAGCATCCGGGCCAGGGCCGCAACCGACCCGCACAGGAGTGCGACGTAGTCGCTCGCACCGAGCCAGTGCGCCACGAAGTAGGCGCCGAGGGAAAGACCGACGTCCCACAGCAGGGACTTGAGGATGGCCAGGGCTCCGGGGGTTTTCATAATGCAACCGTGACATGTCACTTTCGACATGTCAAGCACGTCATGTCTTTCTCGACATGTCGAAGTCGAGAGGTTAGGCTTTGTCGCATGTCCCTCCGCCACGCCCTGCTGGGGCTGCTCGCCGACACCCCGCAGAACGGCTACGACCTGACCAAGCGCTTCGAGCGCACGCTGTCGGGCCACGCCTGGAGCGCGGGCCACAGCCAGATCTACCCCGAGCTCAAGCGGATGCTCGGCGATGGGCTGATCGAGGTCGTCGACGAGGGGTCCCGCGGCAGCAAGGTGTATGGCGTGACCGACCCCGGCCGCACGGAGCTGCGCCGCTGGATGTTCAGCCCGCTCGGCGACACGCCGCCGCGCAACGAGTTCGTGCTGCGCCTGTTCCTGATCTCCTCGCTCGACCTGCCCGACGTGCGCACGCTCGTCGACCAGATGGCGGCCGAGAGCGACAAGGAGGTCACCCAGATCGACGGCGCCATCAAGGAGATGGACGACGCCGGACTCCGCCGCGGTTATGCGCGCTTCGCGGCGGAGTTCGGGCGGCGGTACTTCGCCCTCCAGCGCGACTGGTCCCGCTGGGTGCTCGAGGAGCTGGAGAAGGACGACTAGCGCATCCCTCGGTACGCCCCGCGCAGCCGGTCGAGGCGCTGACGCTGCTCATAGGTCGCCCCGAGGCTGATGAGCAGCACGCCGGTGCCGGTGAAGAGCAGGAGCATCATCCAGAACGGCAGGCCGATCCGGAACAGCTCGTTCACGGTCGCGATCACCGTGACCGTGGCGCCCACCGCCACCGGGGCCTTCTGCTGCCGGGCCGCGCCGATGGCCACGCAGATGACCCCGGCCAGAATCAGCAGCACCCGGCGCAGCTCCGGCGAGTCGGGCTGCGCGACGGCGATCGCCAGGCTCGGGCCGAAGCCGGCCACCAGCGCCGGGCCGTAGGCCAGCCAGCTGCCCAGCTCGGGCCGGTTGCGGATCTCGATGAGCCCGGTGATCAGGGCGAGGGCGGCGAACGGGAGCGTGTACGCCTCCACCACCGCGACCCGCACCGTGATCAGCAGCAGCCAGATGGCGACCAGCTCGGCGATCGACGCGGCGACGATGAGCACCGTGCGCTGGCGCGCGCTGCGGCCCTTGCGCGCCGCCGACAGGCCGAGGATCGCCCCGACCGCGGTCAGCGCGGCCGCGGTGTGCGCCCACGAGCCGAGGGTGAGCAGCACCGCGATCCCGGCCCCGGCGTACCCGGCGGTCTCGACGGTCAGCGCCTCCCGGTTGATGCTGCGGGTGGGGCGCAGCCGCGGCAGCGCGGCCCCGAGCACCAGCAGCGCGGCGGCCACGATGAGCAGCGGGAACGCGCACTGCTTCAGGCCCAGGCCGGCGGCGAGCCCGGCGGCCACCGCGAAGCCCTGCGCGGTCGAGGCGGTCACGTGCCAGCCGAGCATCCGGCCGTTCGGGGTCCGGCCCCAGATGCCGGCGACCGCCCCGACCAGCACCGAGCCGGCCAGCCAGGTCAGGGTCTGGCTGCGGGTGGCCAGGCTGCCGGCGCCGCCCGCGCCCGCGGCCAGGACCGCGATCACGAACACCAGCCGGCGGGCACCGATCATGAGCCGGCCGTCGGGGCCGTCGGCCGCGGGCGGCACGGTGAGAGCCAGGCCGAGCCCGGCGATGGTGGCCACCAGCAGGGCCAGGGTCGGCTGCATCGGCCACGGCGCGTCGAGCGCGGCCGGGGCGATGAGCATCGTCAGGGCGGCGCCGGGCACCACGATCGCGACGGCCCGGTTGGCCATCGCCTGCCCGCTGCCGCCCAGGCCCACGGCCATCAGGGCCGCGGCCACGGTGAGCAGGAACGCGCCGAGCACGTGGGTGCCGTTGCCGGCGTACTGCGCGAACGACCCGAGGTCGGCGGCGTCGGCCGGGGTGCCGGTCCACGGGTGCTCGATCCACCGGTACGGCCCGATGAGCGCCGCGAACAGCGCGGGCGCGAGGAACACCACGACGATCGCCGCGGGGACCCCGGCCGCGGTGGCGACCCCGAAGGCGAAGTTGCGCGGGATGCGGACCTGGTCGCCGGCGGTGTCGACGGCGCGCGGCACACGCCCGGCCCGGTCCGGCCGGAAGCGCCCTTCGAGGTCGGGCTCTCGGGGGTTGTACCAGTTCGCCCGCAGCAGTTCGGCGAGCACGCCGAGCAGGGCGGCGGCCGCGGCGTAGACGACCGCGCCGTCGCGCTGGAAGAACAGGGCGGCGAGGGCGGTCGTGGTCGCGGAGACGGCGACCCCGGTGCTCACGTACGGCATGTAGCCGGGCGCCTGGTGCGCGCCGGCGGCCGCGGCGGCGAGGCCGAGGGCGGCGGTCGCGAGGGCGGCGACGAGGACGGTGCTGGGCCGCTCCGGGTAGAGGCTGCCGACCATCGCGGCGGCCGCGCCGGTGAAGGCGAAGAGCGCGCCCGCGACGCCGGCCCCGCCGACGACCGTCGACGGGCCCTCGTCCGGGTCATCGTCCTCGAACCGGGCGTCGGGAGTACCGATCCGGCGCACCGCCACCGCCCGGGCCAGCGCGGCGACGATGGCCGCGCTCACGCCGAGTGCGGCGAGCGTGCCGGCGGTCGCCCCGGGGCGCACGAGCGCCGCCCCGGCCGCGTAGAGCCCGGCGACCAGGGCCGCGCCGAGCCGGGTGTAGACGCCGCGCCAGCTGCGGGCGAAGCAGGCCCAGACGGCGACGCCGGTGGCCGCGGCCCAGCCGATGACCATCGGGGCCTGCCAGCCCAGGCCGAGTCCGATCGGAGCGCCGAGCGTGGCCAGGACGAGGGCGGCCGAGGCGATGTCGTCGCCGTAGGGCTGGGGCAGTGCGATCGCGGCCGCCCCGGCCAGCAGGAGCAGCGCGATCGGGATCTGCCAGCCGAACTGGGCCAGGCTGTGCGCGGACTCGGCCCAGCGCTCGTCGAGCGGGGCCGTCCACGGTGGGCTCGCGGCCCGGATCACCCCGATCGCGGCGACCACCGAGAGGGCGCCCGCATACAGTCCGGTGCCGAAGCCGACAACCGCGGCGCCCACGACCGGGCCGCGCCGCCACTCCTCCGGCAGCGACGAGCGGGCGGCGACGGCGACCAGGAACACCAGGAAGGCGAGGGTGACGACCTCGATGCCGGAGGCGGCCAGCGACACGGCCCGGGCGACCGCGCCGATCGCGGCGATCGTGACGGCCGCCGCGGCCGCGTCGGAGCCGGTGAAGGAGACGCCGAAGGTCTGCCGGTCGTCCATCCGCGGCGCCAGCCACAGCGTCACCGCGGCGACGACCATGAGCAGGCCGATGACGAAGTCGATGGTCGCGGCGCCGTCGGCCAGGACGGTGGCCAGGCCGACCGCGACCGCGCCGGCGGTGGCCCCGACCAGCAGCGGCACGCTCGGCTCACCGCCCCGGCGGTCGCGGGCCACCTGGGTCAGCGCGGCCACGCCGAGGCTTATCGCGAGAGCCAGGAAGCTGAGCACCAGCACGACCGTCGCGCCGCCGGGCAGGTCGCCGAAGACGATCGCGGCGGCCGCCGCGGCCGCGCCGGGCAGGGCGAACAGCGCGCCACCCGCGGCGGCGTCAGCGACCCGCTGCGTGGTCGCCATGCGGTTGCCGTCGGTCTGGTGGGGCCGCGGCAGCCAGGCGATGGCGGCCCCGGCGACGGTGATCGCGGTCAGGGTGAGCGCCGTCGCACCGGGCCGGACCAGGCTCGCCCCGGCCGCGTAGAGGCCGAGGACGAGCGCGGCGCCGAGGCAGACCCAGGCCGTGTGGGCGGCCCGGACGCGCAGCGCGGCCGCACCGGCGGCGATCGCCGCGCTGACCGCCAGGGCCGGGATCGCCAGCCAGCTCAGGCCGAGCGCGGCCGGCGCGACGAGCAGCGTGAGGGCCGCGCCGACGACGACGATGTCGGCCCGCAGCTCGTCCGGGGGCACCTCGGGCCCGGCACCGTCGCGCAGCGGCACGCTCACCGGGTCGGTCCGGCCGCTCAGCATGAGCACACAGGCGCCGGTGAGCAGCAGGATCGCGATGACGTACTGCCAGCCGTCCGGCCCGACGGCGTCGTGGATCCGGGTCTGGTACGCGCTCAGATCGGCCTTCCACACCGGCCACCCGGCCCGCAGTGGTGCCGCGATCCCCGGGTAGGCCCGCACGATCACCAGCAGCGCGGCGCCGGCGGCCGAGACCGACACGGCGTAGCGGGGCCCGCGGCGGGCGTCGGCCGGCAGGAAGGGCACCCCGGCGGCGGCCACGGTCACCGCGAGCGCCAGGAACAGCGGGGTGGAGCCGGGCAACCAGACGGCGCCGACCCGGGCGATGGCGACGATGACCGCGGCGGTGGCGACGCCTGCGGCGATGTCCGACAGTGTGCCCCGGCGCCAGGTCAGCGCTCCGCCGACGCCGAGCGCGGCCGCGATGAGCATGGCCGCGGCGGCCTGCAGGGTCGGCAGCTTCGCGTCGGTGGCCAGCATCCCGGCCCCGGCGGCCAGCAGCGCGACCCCGGCGGCCGCGGCGAACAGGACCCATGCGAAGTCACGCATCAGCCCGTCGGCGATGCGGTTGGTGCGGCCCGTGTGGGCGGCCTCGTCCTCGGCCGCGGCGTCCTCGTGGTGCGCGGCGATGCGGCGCTCGATCGACTGCTTGAGCCCGATCGCGAAGCCCAGATCGATGAGCGCGACGCCGCACAGCGCGACCGCCCAGCCGGTCGGGCCGTGGATCGCGTCGTAGAACAGCAGCGGCAGGACCGGCTGCAGGGCCAGCAGGGTCGCGAAGCGGGAGGCGATCAGGTGGCTCTTCATGCTGTACAGGGCGGCGACACCGGCCGTGAGCAGGCAGACCAGGCCGAGGTACGTGCTGAGCCGGGCCTGATCGGCACCGATCAGCCTCTCCGAGCGGACCACGTAGCCGTCGAGGAGCACGAGCAGCAGCGCGACCGAGGCGACGGTCTCGGCGGTCGCGCTCAGGCCGCGCCGCACCAGCACGAGCGGCAGCGCCAGGGCGATCGCGGTGATCGCGGCCAGGGACAGGATCCGCCCGGCGGTGCCGATGCTGCCGAACGCGTCGAGGGTGAGCACGATCGCGGCGCCGGCCAGCAGGAGCCCGCCCAGCGCCAGGACCGACGCCTGCATGCTGCTCTGGGTGGCCTCCGGCTGATCGCCGGGCGGGAGGGTCCGCTCGCCCCCGCGCGGGCGGCGGGGCGGCGGCGGGCCGTCGAACGGGGCGATGCGGGGGCGGCCGGCCGCCGGCACGTGCCCGCTCTCCGCCGGCTGCGCGGCCCGCGGCGAGAAGCGCTGCGGACCGGTCGGCGGGGCGGCGACACCGGTGTCGGTGGTGGCTCGCGTGCCCGCGCCGACGGCGGCCGGGGCCGCCTCGGTCACCGCCGGGGGGACGGCCTCACGCTGGCGACCGAGCAGCGGCCGCTTCGTCTTGGCCGCCTGGGCCGTCTGCTCGGCCTCGACGGCCGCGCGGACCTTGCGGCGGAGGCTGTCGCGCTGCGCGGAGGTGTGCGCGAGCTGCTTGCGCAGCATCTGTGTGTTTTCGGTGAGGTCCCGCTTCTTCTGCTCCAACGCGGCGACGGTCCGCTGGAACAGGGCGAGTGCGGCCGCGTCCGGGTCGTGCGGGCGGCCACACGAACGACAGCCGGTGGCCTCACTGGCCGGCCCGCCGCACGCCGGGCACGGGTACGTCTCCACGCCACTCCTCCCCCAGGCTTCCGACCGGAACCCCCTTCCCCGGGGGTCCCGGTCGTTCACGCCTTACTGGGAAGAATGCCTTGTTTCGCCGGGCGACGAAAGCGATGTGCTCGTTCGGGAGATTCTCTATGAAACGACGGGGCGACCCATGCCGCGGTACTCCCACCCCGCGGCGACCCAGACCGCCTGGTCGAGGCAGTTCCGGCCGTCGATGACCTTCTGCGCCGCTACCAGCGGGGCGACGGCGTTCGGGTCGGCGTTGCGGAACTCTTCCCACTCCGTGAGCACGCAGAGCAGGTCGGCCCCGGCCACCGCATCGGTGAGCGTCTTGGCGTAGGTCACGTCGTCGACCTCGGCCCGGGCCTGGTCCATGCCCTCCGGGTCGTAGACGGTGACGTCGGCGCCGGAGCGGGCGAGCTTGCGCACGACCGAGAGGGCCGGCGAGTCGCGCACGTCGTCGGAGTTGGGCTTGAACGTCGCGCCGAGCACCGTGATCTTGGTGCCGCCCAGGTCCGGGCCGGCCGGACCGTAGCCGCGGCCGAGCAGCTCGGCCGAGAGCTGGACGATCTTGTTGCGGCGGCGCTGGTTGATCAGGTCGACCTCGTGCAGGAACCGCAGCGCCTCGCCGACGCCGAGCTCCTGGGCCCGGGCCTGGAACGCGCGGATGTCCTTGGGCAGGCAGCCGCCGCCGAAGCCGACGCCGGCCCGGAGGAACTTGTTGCCGATGCGGGCGTCGTAGCCGATGGAGCGGGCCAGCTGGGTCACGTCGGCGCCGGCCGCCTCGCAGACCTCGGCCATGGCGTTGATGAAGGAGATCTTGGTGGCCAGGAACGCGTTGGCCGCGACCTTCACCAGCTCGGCGGTGGCGAAGTCGGTCACCACGACCGGCACCTCGCGGTCCTCGGTGACGGCCAGGTCGAACACGCCCTTGTGCGCGGAGTACAGCATCCCGGTCGCCCACTCGGACTTCACCCCGAAGATGACCCGGTTGGGCCGCAGCACGTCCTCGACGGCCACGCCCTCCTGGAGGAACTCGGGGCTCCAGGCGACCTCGACGCCGAGATCGGCGGTGACGTTGCGGGCGACCAGCTGCTCGATCCACTCGGCGGTGCCGACCGGGACGGTGGACTTGCCGACGATGAGCGCCTTGCGGGTCAGGTGCGGGACCAGGTTGGTGACGGCGCTCTCGACGTGCGACAGGTCGGCGGCCATGCCGTCGGCCCGCTGCGGGGTGCCGACGCAGATGAAGTGGATGTCGCCGAACTCGGCGACCTCTTCCCAGGAGGTGGAGAACCGCAGGCGGCCGGCCGACAGGTTCTTGCGCAGCAGCTCGTCGAGGCCGGGCTCGTGGAACGGCACGTCGCCGCCGGCGAGCTTGGCGATCTTCGCCTCGTCGATGTCGAAGCCGATGACCTCGTAGCCGAGCTCCGCGAAGCAGATCGCGTAAGTCGCACCGAGATATCCGGTGCCCAGGAAGGTCAACCGGGGCCGCGCCGATCCGGACGGCGGGGCAACGGCGGGTGAGGTGCTGGGGTACGCGATTGTCACGCCTGGTCTCCAACTCGATCGAGGTCCGCTCGGTGCGACCCTCACCTGGTGGGATCGGGCCGACGTCGCCACGGCGAGGATAGTCCCTTGCGAGGAGCCGTGCCTCCGACCGATTCATTACTCGTCGGTATGCTCACATCGGCGGGCCGCTGAACGGCGGTTCAGCAGCACTGCGACCAGGGGGTTTGCCATGTTCGACGCCTACTCGCTGCCCGAGGACCACGTCGCCGTACGTGAGGCCGTGCGCGCGGTGTGTGACGGCAAGGTCGCACCGAACGCCGCGGCGGCCGACGAAATGAGCGAGTTTCCCCAGGCCTCCTACGACGCGCTGCGCGCCTCCGACTTCCACGCGCCGCACATCCCGGTCGAGTACGGCGGCGCGGGCGCCGACGCCCTGGCCACCGCCATCGTCATCGAGGAGGTCGCCCGGGCCTGCGCCTCCTCGTCACTCATCCCCGCGGTCAACAAGCTCGGCACGATGCCCCTGCTCCTGGCCGCCTCCCCGGCGCTCAAGGAGCGCTACCTGCCTCCGGTCGCGCGCGGCGACGCGATGTTCTCCTACTGCCTGTCCGAGCCCGACGCCGGCAGCGACGCGGCCGGCATGAAGACCCGCGCCGAGCTCGACGGCGACACGTGGGTCCTCAACGGCGTCAAGCGCTGGATCACCAACGCGGGGGTGAGCGAGTACTACACCGTGTTCGCCGTCACCGACCCGGCCGCCCGCTCGCGCGGCATCTCCGCCTTCGTCGTGGAGAAGTCCGACGCGGGTGTGACGTTCGGCGCACCGGAGAAGAAACTGGGCATCAAGGGCAGCCCGACCCGGGAGGTGTACCTGGACAACGTCCGGATCCCGGCGGACCGCATCATCGGCGCCCCCGGCACCGGCTTCGCCACCGCGATGCGCACCCTCGACCACACCCGGGTCACGATCGCCGCCCAGGCCCTGGGGATCGCCCAGGGCGCGCTCGACTTCTCGCTGGGCTACGTCCAGGAGCGCAAGCAGTTCGGCAAGCCGATCGCCGACTTCCAGGGCATCCAGTTCATGCTGGCCGACATGGGCATGCGCCTGGAGGCCGCCCGTCAGCTCACCTACGCCGCCGCCGCCAAGTCCGAACGCGGCGACGCCGACCTGACCTACTTCGGCGCGGCGGCGAAGTGCTTCGCCTCGGACGCCGCCATGTCCATCACCACGGACGCCGTCCAGCTCCTGGGCGGCTACGGCTACACGCGCGACTTCCCCCTGGAGCGCATGATGCGCGACGCGAAGATCACCCAGATCTACGAGGGCACCAACCAGGTCCAGCGCATCGTCATGGCCCGCCAGCTCCTTAACGGCTAGCCAGCAACCTTTCCCTGCTTAGGCCGCTACTTTCAGTGGCCCTCACCTATCCATTCCCGCGAGGCGCGCCGAGATACCACTGATCTACGAGCACGCGGCTTCGGCCGGCTTGCGTGGCCGCGTCGATTCCGTTTCCGCAGGTGAGAGGCCAGGCCGCCAGACGGCGTCCACCCTCCGGTCGACTCGGTCGGCCGCGTCATTCCGGCGCAATCCTGGCCTCCAGCTGCACTATTGCAGATACATCGATGCAGGCTCTCCACTATGGACACGCGCCGTTGACCTCGACTGCATGTTGCGCACCGTAACGGCGGCCTTTGACGAGCAGGGTCGGTAGCATGGGCGTATGAGCGCGGAGGCCGTTGGCAGACATATGCCTGCCATCATCACGCTCGACGACCTGGCCGCCATGATCTCCGCCGACACACATGGCCGTCGGTATGAGACCAGTCCCGAGGGAGTGCTCTCCGTCGTACCACCCCCCGACAGCGAGCATGCCGTCATCGCCACACGTCTGATGCTGTGGCTCGGCCTCGCCGGCTGGCCCGCCGAGCAACTGATGCAGGCCGCCGGCATCCGCATCTCCGGCCCAGACGGCGACGGCGGCCGCATCCCCGATCTGACGGTATGGTCGCGACCCCAGCAGCACGCCGTATGGCTGGCCGTCACCGATCTCCTGCTCGTCATCGAAATCATGTCCCGCGGCTCCGAGGCAACCGACCGCGTCATCAAGGTCGACGAGTACGCGGCAGCGGGAATCCCTCAATACTGGACCGTGGCCCGCGACCCCGCGCAGACCGTAACTCTGCACTCATTGGAACTGGCCGGTAGATACGAACGAGCGGCACAAATGCCCCTCGCGTGGCTGCTCCAGACATCGCCCGGAGATCACCTTCCGCCAGTGTGACCGCAATCGAGCCTCCGGAAAGCCAGCGTCGCTGGCCCCGGCACCTTAGCTCAGTGTCGGTGGCTGTCGGCCTGTGGGCTGGCCACATCAGCAGGTCGAGCGAGATCGCCGAGGCTGGCAACCCCGTGTTGCGACCGTGCCGGTGCTGGCCTTGCCATGCTGAGCACCCGCACTGCGTCCGGATCGTCTGGCCCGACCCCGGATGATCGCGGCCCGCGCGTCCGCGATCCCGACCAGGATCGGCCCGGCCAGCCGGTGCGCGGTGGCCGCGTCGGTGTTTGCTTAGCAGGGGTCCGGTGCTTGGCGGCCACGCTGCACTGGCAGATGACACTTACGGATGGTAGTCGGTCAAATTCAGTTCTGAGATCTTCGCTCATATCCAAATAGTTCAGGATGTGATCTCTGGCGAATCCTGGACCGAGGTATCACGAGGTCAGTTTCCGCAACTAAGGACCTCTATACCCGCAGATCACCCAGATCTACGGGGGCACCAACCAGGTCCAGCGCATCGTCACGGCCCGCCAACTCCTCGCCGGCCGACGCCCCCGCGGCAGTCGGACGCCGACACGTCGCCGCGACAGGCGGCAAGGCTCGTCCGCCCGCACGGCGTGCCGGCGGCGGCGCATTCGGCGTTCAACCGGGCGTTGGTTGTCGCCGCACGAGGATCCGGGCCGAGCCGGTCGTCGACGGGTAGCTAGGACGCGGTCGCTCACAGTTCGACAGCCGCTGATACCCTCCCTGTCGATTGGAGGGTCTTCGATGGCTGCCGACACCTCGACGCAAGCCGAAGTCCACCTCACTGTCCGGCGGCCGCCCGCGGGGTTCTGGCTCCGCCCGCGGCTGCTCCTGTCGGTCGTACCGTTCGTGCTGGTGTTCGCGGTCGGGCTGGGGCTGCTCGCGCGGGCCGGCGAGGTGCTGCTGCCCTTCGAGCGGATCACGGTGGTCGAGGGCAGGCTCGCGTCGAAGGCGGACTTCTTCGCGGACCCGCAGGTGCAGCGGATCCTCCTGCGCCACCACGTGCGGGTGCACTTCACGCAGGGCGGGTCGCGGGACATCGCGCGGACGGCGCTGGACGGGCTCGACTTCGTGTTCCCGTCCGGGCAGCCCGCCGGGGACCTGATCCTGGAGCGGCTCAAGGAGCAGGGGCGCAGCACCACCGTCTACAAGCCGTTCACCAGCCCCATCGCCCTGGGCACCTACCGCGACTACGCGGAGGCACTGCGGGCGGCCGGGCTCGCCACGCCCGTCGACGACGGTGCCGGTCCGCTGTACTACCGGCTCAACCTCGGCGACTTCCTGACCGCCGTCGAGCAGCGGCGGCGGTGGAGGGAGCTGGCCGGGGGCGCGGTGGCCAGTGACAACCGGATCACCGCCTGGTCGCCGGACATCTGCCGGTCCAACTCGGCGGCCACCTACATGGCGCTCGTGGCCTTCGTGCGCAACCGGGCCGACGTGCCGCAGAGCGACGCCGAGGCCGAGCGGCTGGCGAACGAGGTCAAGCCGCTCGTCGGGGTGTTCGGGCTGCCGCAGGCGGACCTGTTCAACTCCTACGTCACGCCGGAAGGCAAGGGGCAGCCGATCGTGGTCGTGTACGAGCACCAGTTCCTGGCCTACCAGGCCCAGTTCCACGCGCGGACGCAGACGCTCGACCGGGATCGGGTGCTGCTCTACCCGTCGGTGAACTTCCGGACCGACCCCGTGTACATCCCGCTCTCGCGGACCGGCGAGGAGCTGGGCCGGCTCATCACGACCGAGCCGGACCTGCGCCACCGGGCGGTCGCGCTCGGCTTCCGGACCCTCAACGCCGACGCCGAGCCGGCCGGGCCGGAGTTCGGCGACTACCTGCGCAGCCAGGGCATCCCGGTCCCGACCTTCCTCACCGATGTCGGCACCAACGCGCAGCTGCCCCGCCTCGACCTTCTGGAGAAGATGATCACGATCACCGGGAACTGCGCATGAGGGCCTTCCGGATGGCATTGGCGGCGGTGGTACTGCTGGCCGGCGCCGGAGCCTGCACGAGCGAGGCGGCACAGCGGGTACAGCTGCGCATTGTCGCGTCTTCAGAGCTGGAAGGCGTCCGGCCGCTGCTGGCCGAGCTGAGCCGCGACACGGGAGTCGACGTCACGCTCGACGTGCGGGCGGGGCTGGACATGCTGCCACCGGCCGGGCTCGACAAGTCGTTCGATGCCGCGTGGCTGACGACCGGGGCCTACCAGCAGCTGCAGCTGCGCGGCGCCGACCGTCCACTTGCGACACCGACGATGCTGTCGCCCGTCGTCATCGGGGTGCGGCCCAAGGCGGCCGCGGCGCTGCGCTCGGCGGCGGGCGGGGCGGCGCTCACGTGGGCCGACGTCGCGGACGCGGCGGCGAGCGGCGCGCTGCGGCTGGCCATGGCCGACCCGAGCCAGGGCGGTTCGGGGCTGGCCGCGCTGATCGGGGTGGCGACCGCGGCGGCCGGGACGGGCTCGGCGCTGCGGCCGGAGGACGTGACATGCGACAGGCTGCGCGGGTTCTTCGCGGGGCGCTCGCTGACCGGGCCGACGTTCGCGACGCTCGCCGACGACTTCGTCAAGCGCCAGGACGAGCTCGACGCGCTCGTCGGCGAGGAGTCGGCGCTGCTCAAGCTCAACGACAGCGGGCAGCTCAAGGAGAAGCTGGAGCTGGTGTACCCGGCCGACGGCATCATCCAGGCCGACTATCCGCTGCAGCTGCTGCGGCCGGAGGCGCGGGTGGCCTACGACAAGGTGATCGGCTGGCTCATGGGGGCCCAAGGGCAGAAGCGGCTGACCGAGACGACGCTGCGCCGGCCCTTCGACCCGCGGGTGGCGCGCGACCTGCGGCTGCAGCGGCTGGCCGGCACCACCCTGTTCTACCCCGACCAGGTCGAGGTCGTCGACAAGCTGCTCTCCGACTACGCCGACCCGCGCTTGAGCATGCCCGACCACGTCTTCTTCGTGCTCGACTTCTCCGGCTCCATGCGCGGCGAGCGGATCGCCGCGCTGCGGGCCACGTTCGCCGGGCTCAGCGGCGCCGACCGCTCGGCCAGCGGCAAGTTCTTCCGGTTCTACCGCGGCGAGCGGTTCACCGTGGTGCGCTTCGGCGGCACCGTGCTCGGCGAGCAGACGTTCACCGTGGAGAACCAGGGCGCCCTGGACCAGCTCGGCGGCTTCATCGCGGCCGACGAGTTCGACGACAGCACCGCCGTGTGGTCGGCCCTCGACCACGCCGACATCGCCGCGGCGGCCGCGGCGACCGACCGCCCGGTCGCGGTCGTGCTCATGACCGACGGCCTGAGCAACGCCGGGATGGGCCTCGACGAGTTCCTGGCCCGGCACGACGCCGACCCCGCCCGCAAGGTGGTGCCGACCTACGCGATCCGCTACGGCGAGGCCGACGCCGCCGAGCTCGACCGGGCCGCGAAGGCGACGGGCGGCCGGATGGTCGACGCCAACGCCGTGTCCCTCCTCGACGCCTTCAAGGAGATCCGTGGCTGTCACTGACGCGGCGTGGTGGGGCGTGTGGTGGCCGTCGCTGCTGCTGTGGGCGGCGACAGCGGGCGCGCTCGTCGTCGCCGTGTCGATCGTCGTCGCGCAGATTCGCCGCTACCGCGGATTTCGGCGCCTCGACGTCGCGTTCTACCTCGACGAGACCGCGATCATGGACGTGTACCAGCAGATGCGGCGCGTGCCGGCGCTGCGGCGGGCGGTCAGCCACGAGATCAAGCGCAGCCGGAAGTTCGGCGTCCGCTCCACGGTGCCGGGCGTACCCGTCGGCGGCGACGCGGGCGGCCAGGTCGACGAGACGGTGGTCCGGCAGTACGTCGAGCAGGACGAGCCGATCACCGTCGTCGGCCTCATCGTCGACGTGCTCGAGAAGACCAGCAGCGTGGGCCGCATCGACCTGGAGCGGCTGACGTTCACGCCGAGCCACCCGGACGCCCCGGTCCCGTCGGCGGTCAAGGTCCACCGCGGCCGGGTCCGCCTGCGCGACCTCAAGTCGTGGGTGCTCGTCGACGGCCGCTTCGAGCGCGACGGCGCCCGGCCGGCGTTCCACGTCCGCGCCGACGACGAGGAGTCCGCCGCCGCCCGGGTCCGCGTCGACTGCGGCCCGGCGAGCGGCCTGCGCGGCGGCATCCCCGACGGGCCGTTCCTGGCCCGGTGCCTCGGCCGGGTCCAGGGCTGGGACCGGGCCGGGCAGGAGCTGGTGATCGACGCGTTCGCCATCTTCCGCTGAGCCGGCCGGTCAGCGCGGCGGGGCCGGGCTGTCCCGGGTGAACGGCAGGTCGGCGGCGAGCGTCTTGAAGTACCGCTGCGCCGACCACGCCTCCCGGTCGCCGATCACGTAGAGGCGGCGCTTGGCCCGGCTGACGGCCACGTTGAGCAGGTTCGGCCGGGCGGCCGCCCAGCGGCGGGCGCCCGGGCGGTCCGGGTTGCCGCCGAGCACCAGGATGACCACGTCGGCCTGCTTGCCCTGGGCGGTGTGCACGGTGCCGGCGGTGAGGCCCGGATAGCGGCGGCCCTGAGCGGCGATCCGGCGGGCGATGTCGCGGAACGGCGCGATGACCATCACCTCGGACATGTCCAGGCCGAGGGTGGCGAGCGCGCGCAGGATGCGGTCGAGCTGGCGGCCCTCGTCGGGGATCCAGTGGCCCTGGGCGGTGGCGCCGGCGATGTCCATCCACTTGGACTCGGGCAGCGTCGGGTGCTCGGCGTTGAAGCGGTCGCGGGCGGCGGTGCCGGTCCCGTTGATCATGAGGCCGTCGTAGGCGATGGCGTTGACGATGTCGAACATCGGCTGGTCGCAGCGGCGGTGGACGGTCAGCGGGACGCCGACCCAGGTGGACTCGCCGTCGGCGGTGGGCAGGTGGGTGCCGAGGCCGGTGAGGCGGTCGGCCAGGCGCTGCACCGAGGTGCGGCCGGTCAGCCACTCCTCGGACACGCCGAGCTCGCGGCGGATCGCCTGCTCGGCCCGGAACGGCAGCATGGTGACCGGCTCCAGCTGCAGCGGGTCGCCGACGACCACGGCCCGCTTCGTCCGCCACAGGGCGCCGGCGGCGTTCTGCGGGGTCGCCTGGCCGGCCTCGTCGATGAGCAGCCAGCCCAGCGCCTCCTGGCCGAGGTGGCCGAAGAGCCGGGCGTAGGAGGCGAACGTGGTGGACACGACAGGCACGACGAAGAACAGGCTCTGCCATGCGGCGAGGGCCGCGTCCTCGGCGATGTCGCGGGGCGCGTCGCCGCCGACGACGTCCATCGCCGCCTGAAGGTTGCGGCGCATGTCGCCGGCCGCGTGCCCGAGGAACGCCCCGTGCAGTGCGAGCGCGGCCAGGAACAGCTCGCTGCGGGCGGTGTTCCACTCCGGGTCCGTCCACAGCGCGGCCGGCTCGCGGCGCTCGCGGTCGCTCCACCAGGTGGCGTCCGGGTAGTAGCGGCCCAGACCCGCGCCGAGGCCGGTCAGCCGGTCGTCGAGGGCGGCCAGCCGCCCGCGCGCGGTGTGGTGGGCGGACTCGGCGTCGCTCAGGGCGCGCGCGGCCGCGGACACCTCCTGATCGGCCCGGGCCAGCTCCCGGCGGGCGGCCACGAGCGGCTCCGGTGTCAGGTCCGGCACCGGGACTCCAGCCGCCAGCAGCCGCGCGGCCTCGATCAGGTCGCGCTCGGCGTCGGCGGCGGCGCGCAGGGCCGCGTCGAGCTCCCGCTGGGCCGCGTCCAGCCCGGCCTGGGCCGCCGCCTGCGCCTGCCGGGCCGTCTGGACCTCGCCGTGCAGCCAGCGGTCCTGCTGTGACCACTTGCCGTCGGCCGCGCCGAGCGTCCGCAGCCGCTCCCACCAGTCCGGGCGCTGCTGCTGGTGCGCGGCGTGGGCCCACCAGCGCCGGCCCGCCTCGGCCGCGGCCGCGCGCAGGGCCTGCTCGGCGTTGGCCCGGCGGCCGGTGGTCAGCCGCTCGGCCTCGGCCCGGCGTTCGGCGACGGTCCGCTCGGCCGCCGCGCGCCGCTGCCGGGCCGCCTGCTCGGCCTGGCGCTGCTGCTCCTGAGCCTGGCGGGCGGCTTCGGCGGTCTGCTCGCGCTCGGCCTCGACCGCGGCCGCGCGCCGGGCGCGGGCGGTCTCCACCCGCGCGGCCGCCGTCCGGATGGCCGCCGCCAGGCTCGGCAGGTGCGCGTCGAGCTCGGCCCTTTGCCGGATGGTGCGGTACACCTCGGACCGCTCGGCCCGGATCGCCTCGACCCGCGCCTCGGCGTCGCGGAAATCGGCGGCGGCCCGCGCCCAGGACCGCTCGGGCGGGGTCTGCTCGTAGGACTTGAGCACCGTCAGGAGCCCGGTCCACGGGTTGTCGTCGTCGTCTTCCGGGGTGTGGTACCAGAACGCGTTGACGAACCGGCTGCGGTTGGCCTTGTTGCCGAGCCGGGCCGCGACGAGCGCCCAGGCCGCCCCGGGCACCGGCTCCTCGCCCTCCGGGGCCAGCAGCGCACCGGCGATCGCGGGGAAGTACCCGGCCGCGGCCGCCCGCTCGCGCCAGCACCCGGCGATCGCGGCGGCGGCCGGGATCTCGTCGGTGACGTTCTGCACGGCGCCGTTGTTGGCCGAGGCGACGACGATCTCGAAGCCGGTCAGCTCGGGCCGCCACACGTTGACGACCCGGCTGTACTGCCCCGTCTTCCAGCGCAGCTGCCGCCCGGTGAACGCCTGCCGGGGATCGGGCAGCGCGGCCAGCCGCCGGGCCCGCTCGACCACCAGCGCGGCGACGAGGTCGCGCAGCATCGTCGTCTTGCCGGTCCCGGGCGGCCCGTTGACCCCGAGGATCCCGGCGCCGGCGGCGCTCAGGCCGAGCGCGGTGTTGACGGCCAGCTGCTGGCTCAGCGCCAGCGCGTGCTCCGGATCGCTCGGCCAGCGGCCGGCCGGCACGGTGTCCGGCGCGGTCGCGGCGAACACCCGGTCGGTCCGCGCCCGGACGTCGACCCGCCCCGCGGTGTCGATCTCGGCCTCCGGGCGCAGGTACTCCCCCAGCGCCGCCCCGGCACCGCCCTTCGCCACCCGCTCGGCGACGAGCGCCAGGTCGGCCACGATGAAGCTGTTGAGGAACTCGTGCCCGCTCACCGCGTCGGCGCTGCGCCGGGCCACGATCTGGCTGCTGATGCGGATCTCGGCGCCCGACAGCGCGTCGCCGGTCCCCGCCGCGGCGACGGCCAGGGCCAGGCACTCCGCGAGCTCCTCGGGCCCGAGCAGGCGCGGCGGCCGCTCCGCGAACTCGCCGTCCGGCTCGGCCGGCTCGTGGGTGACCGCCTCCCGCCACAGCTCGCCGAACGCCATCGACGCGTCCTCGAACGCCGCGACCCAGTCCGTCGCCAGCCGCTCGGCCAGCACCTGTCCGGTGGCCCAGGCGCAGCTGGAGAGCACCTCGGAGCCGAGGACCGCGTGCCCGTCCTCGCCGACGGCGAACGCGGCGAACGCGCTCTCCCCGCCCGGGCGCTCGTCGTAGCTGTCCGGGTCGGGCGCCAGCATCCGCGACAGCACCGCGAACACCTCGTCGAGCCGGTAGATCCCCAGATACACGACGTGCCGCCACGCCTGGTTGGGCCGCAGCCGGCGCCGGGCGAGCTCGTGGCCGGGCTCCCACGGCAGCGGCGCGCCCGGCCGGACGGCGAACACGAGCTGCTCGCGGTCGACCTTCTCCACCTTCTGCGGGCTGAACATCTCGACCGTCTGCCAGAACTTGAGCACCTGCGCCCGTCGTGCGTCAGTCTCCCGCGCCAACCCCGGCCCCCACTCCGCCAGCCGTACCCCGGCACAGATCGTAGCGGGTCAATCGCTGAGGTACCGGACTCCGGTCAGCTCCTCCGCCGCCGTCCACAGCCGCCGGCCGGTCGCGGGGTCCGCCGCGGCTCGGCTGGGCTGGACCTCCGTGCTGCGGCCGCGGATCTCCCCGGGGCCGGCCGGGCCGAAGAACTGCCCGCCGCGCACGTCGGGTGCCGTCGCCGCCCGGAGCTGGGGCTGGGCCCCGCGCGCGACCGGCTGGGTCAGCAGCAGGAAGGTGCGGGACAGGGCCCGGCCCAGCGCGCCGCGGTGCTCCCAGGCCCGCGGGGTCAGGTTCGAGCGGGTGATGCCCGGGTGAGCGAGCACGCTGATGACCGGGGAGCCGGCCGCGCGCAGCCGCCGGTCCAGCTCCAGGCCGAAGATCGTGGTGGCGAGCTTCGACCGGCCGTACGTGCGCGAGGCGTTGTAGTCACGCACCGACATCAGGTCGCCGAAGTCGAGGGTCTTGCCCTTGTGCGTGATCGAGCTGAGGTTCACGATCCGGGGCCGCGCACCGGCGAGCCGGTCGAGGAGCAGCCCGGTGAGGGCGAAGTGCCCGAGGAAATTGGTCCCCAGGTGCAGCTCGAACCCGTCGGCCGTCTCCTGCCGGGGCCCCAGCAGGACCAGCCCGGCGTTGTTCACGAGCAGATGCAGCGTCTGTACTCCCTCAGCGAACGCCCGCACGGACGCCAACGAGGCCAGGTCGAGCGCCCGCACCTCGACGCGGGCCGCCGGGATCGCGCGGCGGATCTCCCCGGCGGCGCGCTCGCCCGCCGCGGTGTTGCGCACGGCCAGGATGACGTGGTCGCCGCGGCGGGCCAGTTCGGTGGCGGTGACCAGGCCGAGGCCCGAGTTGGCTCCGGTCACGACGGCGATGGTGTTCGGCATGCCCCGACGCTAGGTGCGCGTCGCCCCGGCTCACTCGCACGCGCATTCCTGGGTCCGCCAGACCCACCCAGGGTCATTGCCGCAGCGTCACTGCCGCGGCGTCGGCCCGGCGGCGCTCATGGCTGCGGCCAGACGTGCCACGACTTGATGTCGACGACCGCGGTGACCCGGCCGTTGCTCCGGTTCGCGTAGGGCTTGCCCGTGTAGTGGATGGCGATCCGGTCGATGTCGGCCATGTCCGTGTCGTCGTAGATCTCGGCGACGGTGCCGGTGACGGAGACGTGGGTGTACCAGTCCTCGCCGTCGAGCACCGTGAGGCTCACCCGCGGCTCCTGGCGCAGGTAGGCGAGCCGCTTGCGCCCTGCGTCCATGTTCACGATGATCCGGTCCTGCTCCAGCAGATACCAGGTGGCGACCGACACCGGCTGCCCGTCCGGGCGCACGGTGGCGATGACGGCGGGGTTGGGCCGGGCCAGGAGCTGCTGCAAATTCTCGGGAAGAGTCACGCCTTCCACCGTACGATGCCGATCATGACCCGGCTGCTCAATGTCATAGACGTCGAGGCGACGTGCTGGGAGGGCCCGCCGCCGCCCGGGCAGGTCAACGAGATCATCGAGATCGGGGTCTGCGTGGTGGACCTCGACGCCCGGGAGCGCGTCGGCCGCGACCGGATCATGGTGCGACCCGCCCGGTCGACGGTCAGCGCGTTCTGCACCCGCCTCACCGGCATCACCCCGGCCGAGGCGGCCGGCGGGCTCTCGTTCGCCGATGCGTGCGCACGGCTGCGCACGGAGCACCACTCGGATTCCCGCCCGTGGGCGAGCTGGGGCGACTACGACCGCAAGCAGTTCGAGCGGCAGTGCGGCGGGCCGGTGCGGTACCCCTTCGGCTCCCGGCACTACAACGCGAAGGCCCTCTTCGCCGAGGCCCGGGACGAGCGCAGACAGGGCATGGCCGGCGCGCTGCAAGCCGCCGGCCTGCCCCTGGAGGGCCGCCACCACAACGGCGCCGACGACGCCTGGAATATCGCCGCGCTCGTCCTGCACCTCGTCACCCGCGACCGCTGGCCCTCCTACGGGGTCTGACCCGCGCGGTCCACGACGGCGACGTGCAGCACGGCGAACGAGGAGAAGACGTCGCCCTTGTGGAGGCCATCGGCGGGTGAGTCGCGATACATGACCGCCCGGACGCCCAGGAACGCGTGGGTCTGCTTGTCGAAGACCAGCTCGGTGCGCATGCCCTGGACCTCGTCCAGCGCCACCGCCACACCGTGGCGGCCGGCCTGGTCGGTGACGTCGCCGACGACGTCGACGCCGGGGATCTTCGCCACCGCATCGAAGACGGCGGCGAGGGCGGCCGGGGACAGGTACGCCTCGCGGATCAGGTCGGCGGCCGTGGTGAACGCCTGCTGGTCGCGGGGGTTGCCGCCGCTGGAGTGCGCGTAGAGGTACTCGCGCATCCGATCGCTGTCGGTGGGCAGGTCGGGCAGGTAGCCGCGGACCGGCCGGCAGGCGGTGGTCTCGCTCTTGCCGCCCTTCGACTGGGTCTGCCGGCCGTTGCGGCAGCCGGGCACCGCGATGTCGGTCCGGTCGATGCGGATCAGGCCGTCCTGCGTGCCGTCGACGGACATCCAGACATCGCGGTGCCGGGTCTCCAACCTCGTCCCGGCCGGGCCGATCGCCACCCCCGAGTCGAATGATTCGACGTAGACGAACTGGTCGTCGCGCACCGTCACGTCCGGCCGGGTCAGGGCCGCCGCGGCCGCGCCGTGCAGCACCTCCGACGCCGCGGCCGAGGCGGCCGGCCGCCGCCCGAAGTCAGTGACCTGGGCGGTGAGCAGGGCGGCGGTGAGCGCTGCGGCAAGCGCACCGGCGAGGGCGAGCCGGCGCCTCCACGGGCTGCGGACCAGGCCCGTCAGCCCCCGTCGCCGGCGGGCCGGCCCGTCAGCGACGGCCTCGGCCGTGCGCAGTGCGCGGTGCCGCAGCCGCGGCGGCAGTTCGGCGCCCGGCGGGTCGAGGGCGGTGCCGAGCGAGTCGAGCAGGTGCATGTCGTTCACAACGTCTCCCGATCGAGTCCAGCGGCGCCGAGGGCCGCGCGGATCTGTTTGCGGGCCCGGTGCAGCCGCGAGCGCACAGTGCCCAGGCGGATCCCGAGCGTCTCGGCGACCTCGTCGTGGCTGCAGTCGCCCCATGCGATGAGCAGGAGCACGTCGCGGTCGCCCCGCGACAGGCGGGCCAGGGCGCCGGCCAGCGGGCCGTGCAGCGCCTGGGCGGACACGGCGGCGTCGACGCGTTCGGCGAAGCCCGGCTGGACCTCGTCGGCGCCGGCCCGGGCGAGCGCGCGATACCTGGCACTCTCGGCCCGGTGCCGGTGCGCCAACTCCCGGGTGAGGATCCCGAACAGCCACGGCCGCGCGCTGGGCCGCCCCGGGTCGTAGCGGTGCCGGCGCTGGAACGCGGCCAGGAACGTCTCCGCGACCGCATCCTCGGCCGGCTCCGGCCCGACCCGGCGGTGGGCATACCGGTAGAGCTGCGCGGCGTACCGGTCGTAGAGCACCGCGAAGTGTCGCGGGTCCCGCACGGCCGTCGCGTCGTCGACGCCGACGTCGAAGGTCATCACCACGATCCCATCCGACTTCCTCCCGTTGTAGCGCACGTGGGTACGACCATGTCTCTGCGCGAGGCCCGGTCTGCGTTCGCGGCCGGGCGACAACGGGCGCGGCGGCGGCCGGAAAGGTCGATCCGCGGCGGTCACGCGGGGCGGTCGAGGCACAACCAAATGCCGGTTTTTTCCGTTTATCCTCGGTGATCCTCCGTTGGACCTATCGAGCCCTCGTCGCCGCGACCGCCGTGGGCTCCGCACTGGTATTCGGCACCGCGGCCGCCGCCCCGCCCGGCGCCGTCCCCGCCCACGACCCGGCCCGCGCGGTCAGCAACGTGGTCATCACCGGCGTCACCGCCGCGACCCTGCTGCTCCTCCTGGCCGGCGCCGTCCTGGCCGCGGCCCCGCGCCTGCGCCGCCTGGTCCGGGTCCTCAACGCCCGCCGCTCCGTGCGCTAGGCCACCGACGAGGACGTCAAGGTGAGTCGCGCCGACGGCACGGGTGTACATATTTGGATCGCCAACTACGTTGATACAAGTCTGACCCGCCCGGAGCTGAGCACCGACGTGAATGCGCTGGTCGAGGTCGCGCGGTGGCCGGGCCCGACCTTCACGCCCTGACCGCGGGAAAAGGTCAGGCGTTTCGAACTTGGTGCGGTGACCCCACGCAGCCGTGTCGTAGCGGTACAGTGACCGCGACAACCGGACGGTGAGGGGGATCGATGTCCGATTACTCGGCGGTCGGCGGGGTCGAGTCATACGAGTGGAACCGGCGGGACAGCGCACGCTACGACGCGGCGCAGGAGGCCATCGAAGAGGCCATCGCCTGCTACACCCGCCTGCACAACCGGGCCGTCACCTCGGGCAACACCGCCGAGGCGGAGCGGCTGCGCAGTGAGCAGTACGCGTGCGTCACCGAGCAGAAACTCCTGCGCCCCGGCGACGCGGTGGCCGTGGACCGGGTCCTGGGCGAGTATCCGGCGCTCATCGCCTGGCTGCGCGACCGGATCGGTTGAGCACTCTCCGGTAGGTGCGGCGCGTGATCTCGGGCATGGTCCGTCGAGCCTAGAGAGCCGGGGCCGCCCCGCGCATCCATCGCGAGACATATCTTCGATACCTCTGACGGCCGACGCGGCTAGCGCGGCTAGGCAAGCACGGTGGGCGGCATGATGCAGCCCAACCGCTTGACCGCGTCGGCCGCTCTCCTCGGGGCCGTCGGCGCGTTGCTGGCCGCGGCGCCCGCGGCGGCGGCGCCCGACACGTCGTCCGGACGCCCGGGTGCGGCCGTGGACTGGAAGCCGTGCCCCGCGTACTCCGAGGGCGCGCTGCGGGCCCTGGCCCCGCCCGACAGGCTCGACCAGCTCAAGGCGCTGCTGGCCCGGCTGCAGTGCGGCACCGTCACCGTCCCCCTCGACTACCGCAGCCCACGCGGCCGCCAGATCACCGTCGCGCTGACCCGCCTGCCCGCCACCGATCGCGCCCACCGCCTCGGCAGCCTGGCCCTGAACCCGGGTGGCCCCGGTGGCAGCGGTTACCTGATGCCACTACAGGTCATCATCCAGAACGACGCGAACGCCGGGCTCAACACCCGCTACGACCTCATCGGCTTCGACCCGCGCGGCGTCGGCTACAGCACCAAGGTCGACTGCCCGCCGCCGGCCCAGCGCCCGGAGCGCGTGATCGGCACCCTGTCCAGGGACCAGGCCCGGCAGCTGTACTCCACCCAGGTCGCCGAAACCGCCGCGTGCGGCGACTACGACCCCTCCTTCCTCGGCCGGCTCACCACCGCCGACGTCGCTCGTGACCTCGACACGATCCGCGCGGCCCTCGGCGAGCGCCGGCTGAGCTTCCTCGGCGTCTCCTGGGGCACGTGGCTCGGTGTGGTGTACCGGACCCTGTTCCCGCACAACGTCGACCGCATGCTCCTCGACAGTGTCGCGATCCCGCGCTTCGACCTCACCTCCTTCGACAGCGGCCGCAACGCCGCCGCCGAGCGCAACGCCGGCCGGTTCGCCGACTGGCTGGCCGCCCGCGACTCGACGTACCACCTGGGCGCCACGGGGACCCGGGTGCGCGCAGCGATAGCGGCGATGGTGGCCGACTTCGACGCCCACCCGCGCACCTTCACCGACCTGCCCGAGCCGCTGGACGGCTCCCTCATCGCGCAGGCCGCGGCCGTGAACCACTACGACTGGGACCTGGCCGGGCAGATCCTCGGCGAACTGCGGACCGCCACCGGCCCGACGGCACCGCCGAAGACCAAGGAGGTCCTCGGTGGCGACGACGGCGGTCCGCAGGGCCCCCCACCGGCAGACCTCCCGGAGCAGACCAACCAGACGATGAACCACGCGGCGTTCTGCAACGAGGACACCGCCCGGCCCAGCTTCGACACGGCGTGGGCCGACTACCAGCGACGCTTGGCCGCGAACCCGATGACCGGCCGGACGCTGCGGTTCTCGGCCGGCTGCGCGGGCTGGCCGCTGCCGCCTCAGCCGGTGCGCATCGGCCCCGGCGGCGGCGAGCTGGTGCTGGCCGGCCACCGCTGGGAGACCCCGTCGCCCTACGAGTGGACGATCCAGACCCAGGCCCTGGCCGGCGGCCGGGTGTACACAGTGGACGACGACGTGCACGGCTCGGTCCTGCACGAGCCGGCGTGCGCCGCGGATGCGGTGCGGTTCTTCAACACGGGCCGCATCGACGCGGGCTGCCCCGGTGTCGTCTAGCGGTACTTGATGGGTACGTCGCCGGCGCTGGTTCGTGCAGTGACCGCCGCGCCGGCGTCGTACGCCCGTCGGCGTCTACTCCGGGGCGACGAGGGAGGCGGAGAGGGCGGCGTCCTTCTCCGCGACCATGGCCCGCAGCGACTCCTGGAAGTCGCGCACCTTCGCCAGCAGGGCCGGGTCGGTGGCGGCCAGGATGCGCACGGCGAGCAGGCCGGCGTTGCGGGCGCCGCCGATGGAGACGGTGGCGACGGGGATGCCGGCGGGCATCTGGACGATCGACATCAGGGAGTCGAGGCCGTCGAGGTACTTCAGCGGCACCGGCACGCCGATCACCGGCAGCGGCGTCGCCGACGCGACCATGCCGGGGAGGTGGGCGGCGCCGCCCGCGCCGGCGATGATGACCTTCAGGCCGCGGGCCACGGCGTCACCGGCGTAGTCGAGCATGAGGTGCGGGGTGCGGTGCGCGGAGACGACCCGGACCTCGTAGCCGACGCCGAACTCGTCGAGTGCCTCCGCCGCCAGCCGCATGACCGGCCAGTCGGAGTCGCTGCCCATGATGACGCCGACCTCGATCACTGGCGCGCTCAATGCTGGTACCCCTCCTCGAGAATGCGGGCGGCCCGGCGGGCGCGCCTGCGGCAGTCGTCCAGGTCGTCTCCCAGCACCGTGACGTGTCCGATCTTGCGGCCGGGGCGGACCTGCTTGCCGTACAAGTGGACCTTGGCTCCGGGCTCTTCGGCAAACAGGTGGTGCAGTCGTTCGTCGATCGACATGCCGCCCTTCTCACCGCCGAGGACGTTGGCCATGACGACGACGGGTGCGGTGAGGCGGGTGTCGCCCATCGGGTAGTCCAGGACGGCGCGCAGGTGCTGCTCGAACTGCGACGTGCGCGCGCCCTCGATCGTCCAGTGGGCCGAGTTGTGGGGCCGCATCGCGAGTTCGTTGATGAGCAGGCGGCCGTCGGTCGTCTCGAAGAGCTCGACCGCGAGCAGCCCGACGACGCCCAGCCCGGTGGCGATGTCGATGGCGAGCCGCTGCGCCGCGATCGCCGAATCTTCGTCCAGACCAGGAGCGGGCGCCAGTACCTCCACGCAGATCCCGCCCTCCTGGACGGTCTCGACCACGGGGTAGGCCGCGACCTGCCCGAGCGGCGAGCGCGCGACCACGGCCGCGAGTTCACGCTTGAGTGGCACCATCTCCTCGGCGATCACCTCGACGCCGGGCGGCACGTCGGCCATGGAGTTGGCGACGAACACGCCGCGCCCGTCGTAACCACCGGTGGCGGTCTTCACGATGATCGGCCACCCGACCTCGTCGCCGAACGCGGCGACGTCGCCATTTGTCCATCGCGGCATCGGGAACCCGAGCCCGCCGAGGTGCTCGCGCATGGCCCGCTTGTTCTGGGCGTACTGCAGGGCGTCGGCGCCGGGCAGGAGGTTGAACCCCTCGCCGGTCAGCTGCCTGATCAGGTCGCCGGGGACGTGCTCGTGGTCGAACGTGACGACGTCGCAGCCCTTCGCGAACTCCCGCAGCGCCTCGACGTCATCGTGCCGCCCGATCCGCACGTCGGCGGCGACGAGCGCGGCTCCGTCGTCGGGCGAGACGGCGAGCACGCGCAGCGATTGTCCAAGGGCGATGGCGGCCTGGTGCGTCATCCGGGCCAGCTGACCACCGCCCACCATGCCGACGACGGGGAGTCCGGTTCGGGTGTCCATAGGCTGGCCAGCCTATCGTCTGGCTCTCGCCGCCCGATGTTGGGCGAGGGGCCGATATGTCGGGCGCTGGCGCGCCGCGACATATCGGATTTATACCCCGACGCCAGGTATGTCGTATAAGGGACGGTTGGGCGCCGCGGCCTTCCGGATATGTCCGACGTACCCGGATCAGCGCGCGGCGCCCGTCGCGGTCAGACCGCCGGCCCGCGCCTGCGGAGCTCGTCCACGGACTCCATGGCCGATCGCAGCTCGGTCAGCCACGTGTCGGCGTGCTGCCCGACAAGCGCCACGCACCAGGCGAGCGCCTCGGAGCGGGACCGGGCCACGCCCGAGTCGACGAGCGTGTCGAGCACCTGGCGCTCGGCCTGCCGCAGGCGGGTCATCACCGGCGCCGAGTGGGTGGTGAACAGTTCGCGGGCCTCGCCGACCTGGACTCCCCAGGAGACTTTGCGGCGGTACCGCCGTTCGAGCTGCTGCGCGATCCCGATCCGCTGGTCCCGGGTGGTCTCCCGGAACCCGGCGATCCGCCCCTGCTCGGCGGCGGCCCGGTCGGCGTCGGACGCGTCATCGGCCAGGGTCGGCGCGCTGAGCCGGCCCACGATCAGGATCTCGTCGCGGTCGATAGTCACTTCGGCCGGCCCCTGGAACCAGGTCTCCGGCAGTGCCCCGCCGATCCAGGCGGTGGCGTCATCGGCGGGCGGGGGCTCACTGCGCGGCCCACCGCCCCGTCCCCAGGGGACGTCTCCTCGTCGCATCATCATGATTACACGATTACACCGTTGCACCTGTTAACCAAGACAGCGCGGGTACGCCGCCAGCGAAATGCCGCAGCAACCGGTAAATGGTGATGAGTCCGAAATATCAGGCGAGGAACGAGCCGGATATTTCGTGACCAGCCTCATGACCAGCCTTGACGTCGACCGAGAGACCGGCGTCAAGGCGGGACTCTAGCCCAGCTTCGCCACCAGATCCTCGAGCGCCGTCACGGGCGCATCGCACACGAACCCGCGGCACACGTACGCCGTGGCGACCCCATCGCGCAGCGGACGGGCCTCCAGCAGCGGCACGCCCGGCCGGTCCGGCGAGCCCGCGACCACCACGGCACCGGGCGGTGCGTGCCACCACGCCGCGGCCACGAGCGGATCGGCCACGTCGGCCGTGGCGATCGCGATCTCGAACGGGCCCGAGAGCAGCGCCTCCCCCGCCGCGGCCGCGTACCCGGTGAAACGGCCGTGCGTGGCGGCCACCGCCGACACCGTGGCCAGGGCGAGCAGGGCGGCCTCGCGGTAGGAGGTGTCGGCGGTGAGAGCCGAGTACGTCACGAGCGCCGCCGACACCGCGGACAGCCCCGACGGCGTCGCGTTGTCGGTGATGTCGGCCGGGCGGGCCACCAGCGTCTCGGCGTCGTCGGCGGTGTCGAAGAAGCCGCCGGAGTCGGGGTCGCGGAAGTGCTCCAGGGCCACGTCCAGCAGCTGCTTGGCCAGGCTGAGCCAGCGGCCGTCGCCGGTTGCCTGGTGGACCGCGCAGAACGCCTCGGCGACCGCGCCGTAGTCCTCGAGCACGCCGGCCGGCTCGCCCACCACGCCGTCGCGGGAGACGCGGCGCAGGCGGCCGTCGACGAGGTGGGTGTCGGCCAGGAACGACGCGGTCTCGACGGCAAGCGCGATCGCGTCCGCGTCGTTGTACGCCTTCCCGAACTCGACGAGTGCCGTGATCGCGAGCCCGTTCCAGGCCGCGACGACCTTGCCGTCGCGGGCCGGCTGCGGGCGTTTCGCGCGGGCGGCGAGCAGGCGGGTCCGGATGCCCTGCCAGCGCTCCACGTTGCCCGGGTCCTCGGGCAGCTGCAGGACCGACGCGCCGTGCTCGAACGTGCCTTCGGGGGTGACCTGGAGCAGGTACCGCGCCCACGCCCCGTCGATCTCGCCGAGGACTTCGTCGAGCTGGGCGGGCGTCCAGACGTACGTGAGCCCCTCCTCGCCGTCCGCGTCGGCGTCGAGCGCGGAGATGAAGCCGTGCCCGTCGTGCAGCTCCTGGGCGAGGAACGCGACGACCTCCCGCGCGACGCGCCGGCCGGTGTCGCTGCCGGCGATCCGGTCAAGGTGCGTGTAGACGCGCAGGAGCATCGCGTTGTCGTAAAGCATCTTCTCGAAGTGGGGGACGGTCCAGGTGCCGTCGACGGCGTAGCGGGCGAACCCGCCGGCGAGCTGGTCGTACATGCCGCCGCGGGCCATCCGCTCGCACGTGTGCCGCACCGCCTGGATCACGGCCTCGTCGCGGGTGCGCTGGTAGTGCCGGAGCAGGAACAGCAGCGCCATGTGCGGCGGAAACTTCGGCGCCCCGCCGAACCCGCCGTGCTCCGCGTCGTAGGACGCCATCAGGGTGGCGGCGGCCTGGTCGAGTACCCCCTCATCCATGGGGTTCGACGGGGGTCGCTCGGAGACCTTGCGGATCGCGTCGACCACTGCCGCGCTCTGCTGCAGCACCCCCTCCCGCTGCTCGCGCCAGGCCGCCGCGACCGCCTCGACCAGCCGCACGAACGCCTCCCGCGGGAAGTAGGTCCCGCAGTAGAACGGCTCCCCGTCGGGCGTCGCGAACACCGTCATCGGCCAGCCGCCCTGCCCGGTCATGGCCTGCGTCGCCGTCATGTACACGGCGTCGACGTCGGGCCGCTCCTCCCGGTCGACCTTGATCGGCACGGTGAGCGCGTTGACGACCCCGGCGACGCCCTCGTGCTCGAACGACTCGTGGGCCATGACGTGACACCAAATTGAGTTGCGGAAGCTACCAGTGGCAAGACGCATACCCGATAGAGATCAGAATCGGGACGTCTCGCCGCTTGGCTTCCGCAAAGGCATCACCTCCCCAGGGCCACCAATCCACAGGATTGTTGGCGTGCTGGAGGAGGTACGGCGAAGTCGCACTCCCAAGCCGGTTCATGCACCAACCCTCTCATACCGCCAGCGGATCGGCTGCGGCCGAGAACAAGGCCTAGGATCGGCGAAAATATCGCGGCGGCGAGGATCTGAGGAGAGCGAAAAATCCGAGGGAGCGAAAAAGCTGGACAGGCGAAGATATTCTCGCTTAGAGTTCAGGTAGCCCCGCCCGGAGGAGTAGCAATGCCTGTCGCTGCATCGACACACAAGGTCGAGAAGTTCTACGAGGCGATTCCCGTCTCACAGCTGAAGGTGGACAGCAGCCTTGACGCCCAGCGGATCTTCCAGCCCGAGTGGGCCAACAAGCTGGAGAAGATCTGGGACCCGAACCTTCTGCTGGTGGCTACGGTGTCTCGCCGAGTGGATGGCGACTACGTTCTCGACGGCCAGCACAGTAATGAGGTCGCCCGACGCATCGAGGGCCCGGACTTCCTGCGCGACTGCATGGTCTACAAGGGACTTACAACCGAGATGGAGGCCAAGCTGTTTCTCGCCGCCAACCGGGACCGTAAGCCGGTCAAGCCCTATGACAACTTCCGCGTCATGATCACCGCACATGATCCGCTCGCCATCCAGGTCGACGCAGAGGTCCGCAGCGTAGGTCTCGAAGTATCAAACGGCACTTCCACCAACCGTGTTGGAGCGGTGCAAGCGCTGATGCACCTCGGTTCCCGACGTAGCGGACTGATCGCCCGAGTGTTGACCGTGGCGGAGAGCTCCTGGGGCCGTGACGCTGGCACCTGGGACAACATGATGCTGCGCGCACTTGGCATGGTCCTAGTCGGCAATTGGGACAAAGTCGATGACAAGCGGCTGGTCAGGACCCTTGAGAAAGCTCCCGTCACTCGTTGGAAGGCCAATGCAATCGGCGCAACCACCGCTGGCGGCGGATCATCGTCTCGCTCAACGCCGCTGGCCGGCAATATCGTTACCGAGTACAACAAGCGCCTTGGGCCGGACCGCATGCTGGTCGCCCCGTAGGCTTCAGAGAGGCTGATCGGGCGGTCGCCGCGCCGTCCTTCCGTCGCAAGGCGTAAGTGGCGTCCGAGCAAGAGCCTGCCACCCCGGAGCACCTGACCCACGGAGCTTGCAGCGTCTATGCCCAAAAAAACGGCCCCCTAGGGGGCCGTCCTCGGCGTATCTCTCGCCGTTGTACCCCGAAGTCTACACCCCTGAAGTCGGCAGCGCACTCCTGGTGCACACGCCGACCCCTGCCATCCGCCAGACGGCGACTCGGCGCACCTACAGAAGGGTGAATGAGAGTGGCCATGGTCGCTGCCTACATCGATGGCTTCAACCTCTACTACGGCATGAAGTCGACATATCGTCGCAAATACATGTGGCTCGATGTCGTCGAGCTCGTCCGTCAACTCCGCCCCGGCGATCAGGTCGCGGTTGTCCGCTACTTCACCGCCATCGTCAAGGATGAGCCAGCGGCCGCTGCGAACCAAACCACCTACCTTGATGCCCTCAATGCGCACAACGGCGTGCTGGTTGATGCGCACGTTGGCCGTTTCAAGATCAAGACCATCGGGCGGTGCAAGGTATGCCGTCAGGACTTTCAGTGCACCTGCCCGGCGATCTACCAAAGCTACGAGGAGAAGGAGACCGACGTCGCCCTTGGTGTGGCGATGGTCGAGGATGCCGCCCTCGGCGTCGGAGACATCTCGCTGTTGATCAGCGCCGACTCCGACCTGCTGCCAGCTATCCGATCGGTGCAGAAGATCACCCCTGGCCGAGGGATCTATGTCGCCCTGCCGCCCTCCAATCAGCCCCGGTTCCGGTCAATCCCCGGTGCGGGCGTCTTTCACATCCGCGAGGCCGCTCTCCGTGCCGCCCAGTTGCCGCCGATCGTCAGTCACCCGAGCGGCCGCGCCCTCAGCCGCCCGACCAAATGGCACTGACTCAGTAAAGCCCATTGCCAGGCGTCCGCCTAGATCTCTTCATGCGGGCGATGCCATGGCTTGTTGGCGGGTGCGGTCTCACGTCGTCGACGTCGAGCACGGCTTGACGCACCTTGTTCTGCTCTGCCGTTGGCGGATGCAGGCTTGTAGGTTTGCGGGTCACTGACACCAGTGGCAGGCCGCGTACCCGACCGAGATGAGCACCGGCACGTCCCGCCGCCGCGCCTCCGCGAACGCCTCGAGCGACCACTGCCACCAGTCGACCGGGTTGTCCTTGTGCTGCTGCAGGTAGGGCGAGGTCGCGCCGGCGAGACGGTTGGCCATGCGAGTCAGGCTACCCAGGGCTGCTCGGTGCATGCCCGCAGCACGAGAAGGTCCAGCGCGTCGACGGCGGGCTGGGTCGGGTCGGCGGCGCGCAGGCGGGCCAGGCCGCGCTCGTAGGCCGCGTCGTCGATGAGCATCAGCGGCGTGTGGGCGGCGCGGTCGAGGTGCTCCACGAACCCGCCGAGCGTCGGTGCGGTCACCTGCGGGACGGGTTCGAGCGCGATCGTGCGGAATCCGGCGGTACCGAAGTCAGCGGCGATCGACGCCGCCGAGGGGTAACGGGCGTCGAGCGCGGTCGCCGCCTCCGGGAAGTAGTGGAAGAGCGAGATGCGGTCCAGGCGGCCCGCGAAGGCCGAACGGATCAGCACGCGGCCGCCGGGGCGCAGGACGCGGCGGATCTCGGCGGCCGCGGCGGGCCGGTCGGGAATGTGGTGGACGACCGTCGAGAGCCAGACGGCGTCGACGCTGTTCGCGGCCAGGGGAATGGCGGCCGCGTCGCCGGCGAGGAGCGGCTCGGCGGCGGCTTCGCGCATGGCCGGGGACGGTTCGACGCCGATGACGATGAAGGGGTACCACCGCCGGAATGCCGCCATCCAGTGACCGGTGCCGGCGCCGAGGTCGAGCAGGACGGCCCGTTCGTCGAGCGGCAGATGGTGCCGGATCCGCTCGCGCCAGGCGGCCAGCCCGTCGTCGTCGAGGTGCCGTCCGGCCACGAACGCTGTCGCCGCCCTCGCATCGTATTCAAGAAGCCCCACGCGAACAGTCTGGACAGCGGCGCCCGTTCGTGCCACAGTTCTAGAACAGTCGACAGTTCTAGAACAGTAGGAGGTTGTCGTGCCCGAGTTGCTGATCCGCCCGCGCCGCGACGTCGTCCGGGGCCCGCTCATGGGCGACCCGGGGGCGTCGGGACGCTTCGGGGAGTACGGCGGACGCTATATCCCGGAGTCCCTGATCGGCGCGTGCCGCGAGGTCGAGGAGGCGTTCCGCGAGGCGTGGGCCGACCCCGGGTTCCGCGGGCAGCTCGACCGCCTGCTGGCCACGTACGCCGGGCGCCCCACCCCGCTCACCCCGGCCATCCGGCTCTCCGCCGAGCTCGGCCTGACAGTGCTGCTCAAGCGCGAGGACCTGACCCACACCGGCTCTCACAAAATCAACAACGTGCTCGGCCAGGCGATGCTGGCCAAGCGCATGGGCCGCACCCACCTGATCGCCGAGACCGGCGCGGGCCAGCACGGCGTGGCCACGGCGACCGCCGCCGCGCTGTTCGGCCTCCAGGCGACTGTGTTCATGGGCGCGAAGGACATCGAGCGCCAGGAGCTCAACGTCTTCCGCATGCGCATGCTCGGCGCGCAGATCGTGCCGGTGACGAGCGGCGCGCAGACGCTGAAGGACGCGACGAGCGAGGCGATGCGCCACTGGGTCGGCGCGGTCGACACCGCGCACTACTGCATGGGCTCCGTGCTGGGCCCGGCGCCGTACCCGTGGATGGTCCGCGAGTTCCAGCGCGTCATCGGCGACGAGGCCCGCCGCCAGTGCGCCACCGAGCTGCCCGCGGCGGTCCCCGACTACGTCGTCGCCTGCGTGGGCGGCGGGTCCAACGCCGCCGGCACGTTCGCCGGCTTCGTCGACACGCCGGCCCGGCTCATCGGCGTGGAGGCCGACGGCGGTGCCGGTGCGAGCAAGGGCCGGTTGGGGGTACTCCACGGAGTGCGCTCGATGTTCCTCCAGGACGACGACGGCCAGGTCACGGAGGCCCACTCCATCGCGGCCGGCCTCGACTACCCGGGCATCGGCCCCGAGCACGTCCACCTGCGGGACCTGGGCCGCGCGCGCTATGTCACGGTCACCGACGACGAGGTGGTGGCGGCGGCCGTCCGGCTGGCCCGCACCGAGGGCATCATCGCCGCCCTCGAGTCCGCGCACGCCCTGGCCTGGATCATGCGCGGCGAGCTCCCGCCCGGGTCGACGGTCATGGTGACGCTGTCGGGCCGCGGCGACAAGGACCTGGGATCGCTGAAGGGGGCGCTGTGAAACTGCTGATGCCGTACATCACGGCGGGCATCACGCCCGACTGGACCGCGTACCTGCCGGCCTTCGCCGCCGCCGGCGCCTCCTACATCGAGGTCGGGCTCCCGTTCTCCGACCCCACCCTGGACGGCACGACGATCCAGGAGGCCACCGCCGTCGCCCTGTCCCGCGGAGCGACACTGGACCGCATCCTGCAAGACCTGGAAGCGGTTGCAGTGGGGGTACCGCTCGTCGCTTCGACCTACGCCAACCTCGTCATCCGGGCCGGGGCGGCCGAGTTCTGCTCCCGCCTGCGCAAGGCCGGATTCACCGCGCTCATCGTCCCCGACCTGCCGCTGGAGGAGTGCGCGGAGGTGGCCGAGCACATCGACCTGATCCTGCTGGCCTCCCCCGCCACGCCCGACGCCCGCCTGGCCGAGATCGCCCGTCAGAGCCGCCACTTCGTCTACGCCGTGACGGTCATGGGTACCACCGGCGAGCGCACCGAGCTGGCCGCCTCCGCCGCGACCCTGGCCGCCCGCCTCAAGCAGCGGACCGATCTGCCGGTATTGCTAGGATTCGGCATCTCGACGCCCGAGCAGGCGGCCGAGGCCGCGTCACTCGCCGACGGCGCCGTCGTGGGCGCGGCCCTCATGCGCCGAATCCTGGACGGCGCCGGCCCGGACGAGGCCGCCGACTACGTCCGGGCCCTGAGGACGGCGATGTCAGGAGGATGATCCACGTGCCCCGCGACGGCGAACCCCGCTACCGCCACATCGCCGCCGACCTGGCCCGGAAGATCCGGACCGGCGCCTACTCCCCGGGCGAGGCCCTGCCGTCCCAGCGCGACCTCAGCACCGCGTACGGCGTGACCCTCATGACCCTCCGCCAGGCCCTGCGCCAGCTGAGCGACGAGGGCCTGATCGTCCAGCAGCCGGGCCGCGGCACGTTCGTCTCCCCGCCGCACCTGGCGTATCGCCTGGGCTCCCTGCGCAGCCTGACCGACGACCTGCGCGACCAGGGCTTCCCGGTCCGCACCACCGTCATCGCGGTAACCCTGGCCTCCTCCCCCCGCTTCGGCGACGGTGCGCTGCGCCTGGAGCGCGTCCGCGAGTTCGCCGGGCGCCCATCGGTCCACCAGGTCTCCTGGGTCCCGTCGCCCTTCGCCGCCCCGCTGCTGGAGGTGGACTTCACGACGACCGCCCTGTACACAGCCTTGGCGGCGGCCGGCATCCCGGTCGCGCGGGCCACGGAAACCATCAGCCCCGGCCTTCTGGACGCCACCTCCCGCCCCCACCTCCACGAACCGGCGAACACTGCGGTGTTCGTCAGCACGCGGCTGACGTACACAGTGGACGACACCCTGGTGGTGGACGACCGAGCGGTGATCCTGGGCACCGCCATGGAGATCCGAGCCGAACGGGCCGCCACAGCCCTCTCCATGACCTGGTCCGGCACCAAGTCCTGACCCACCGTCCCCCTCAACTCCCGACCCCCGCTCCTCTCCCACACAAGCACCACGGAGTCCACCCGCGACGTCCACGGCACCGCCCGCTCAGGACCTTGCCGGAAGTCCTGTCCGCTGCGCCGACTCAGATGGCCGGGCCGTCTGCGCGACAGTCGCCGGGGTTACGCACAGGACTTCTGAGTAGGCGCTCAGACATGCCCCCGCAGCGATTCGTCATAGGTCACAACGGAATCCCTACCGACAACTCCCCGCGCCGCCCGCTGAAACGCCGTGGCCTGACTGCGCCGCTTGAGCTGCACCACCACTTCCCCACACCCACTGCGCCCGTCGAGCCGCGCCATAGCCGCCGCAGGCAGCAAGGCAACCGCATCCGGCTGCCCCGAGGGCCGAGCGACAACTCCCACCACGGTCCCGGCCACTCCCCGCCCGCCCCGGGTAACGGTCACCCGCTCCCCAAGCCGCAACCCCCGCCCATCAACCGCCAACATCTCAGCATCACCCTGCACCCCCCGCCCCTGCACCAACGCCGCCCGCTGCAATCCAGCACTCTTGACCGCCGTCAACACCGTCACCTGGCCGAGATTCAACCGCCCGGTAGCGATGCCGACGTCATAGAGCGTGTCATCGCACTCAACCGCCGCCGCCTCAGGCAACTGCCCGAGCCGCTCCACCTGCACCGGCGTGAACCGCCCCACCAGCCGCACATCAACCCCACCGGGCAGATCCGCAAACCGCTCAGTCCCCCCGCCACGATCAACGACCACGAACGCCCCGACAGCCGCGACCGCAAACCCCGCCATCCCAGCAATCCCCCGCCTGCTCACAATCCGTGACGCTAAGCCACCCCACCGCCAACCCCCGAACACCACTCCGGCGTGTCGCCCCCTTGCCCAGCGGAAACCCATCCCGCCCCTCCACCCACCCAGCGCACCACCGCAGCCCCGCCCCGACATCCGGCATGTCCCCGCCCGGCGTCAGCTCGGCACCCCAATTCGCCAGCGTCCCGACGACGTACTTTCAGCCGCCGCCCTGATCACCGGCCGCGGCGTGCGACATCCAGGACGGCATCTACGAAGTCGACGCCCCCAGCCGCCGCCACCAACAACAACAACAACACCAAAACCACAATCACCAGCCCACCGCTACCCGGACCAACACCAACCACGGCAACCGAGCTCAGCGCCCCGCACCAATGACCACTACAACCCTTAGGCCCGACCGCGGCCCCGAACGTGCAGGCATACCAACATCGACCATGCCCTACTCCAAGGGGTCCGGTGGGTTAGCCGAGATCCGATCCAGATATCGCAGCACCGCCGCCACACGCCGATCCTGCTGGTGCGCTCCAGGCGGCAACCCGAACTTGGAGAACACCGAGTTGATCTGATTGCTGACCGACTTCTCGGCAAGCATCAGCTCCTCCGCGATCGCCGCGTTGGACCGCCCGAGCGCCATCAGCCGCAGCACATCCAGCTCGCGCGGCGTCAACCCGTCAAACTCGGCCCGCCCGTCAAGCAGCTGTCCCACGACCTCGGGGTCCATGACGGTCCCCCCGCTCGCCACCTGCCGCACCGCCTCGGCGAACTGCGCAACCTCGCCAACCCGATCCTTCAGCAGATACCCAACCGCGCCCGCGCTGTCCGACAGCAGCTCCCGTGCATACATCCGCTCCACGTACTGCGACAACACCAACACCGGCAACCCCGCCACAATCCGCCGCGCCGCCAGTGCAGCCCGCACCCCTTCGTGCGTGAACGTCGGCGGCAGCCGGACATCGATGACCGACACATCGGGCCTTACCGCAACGAGCTTCTCAGCCAACCCCTCCCCCGAGGCCAATGTCTCCACGACCTCAAACCCGAACGCGGTGAGCATCCGACTCATCCCGTCCCGCAGGAGGGCCTGATCCTCCGCGATCAGGATCCGCACGACAACTCCATCGTCAGGACGGTCGGGCCGCCGAGCGGACTTGAGACGGACAGGCTGCCGTCGAACGCTGACAGCCGCCGCTGGATGCCCTGCAACCCGGTGCCGCGCGCCGGGTCGGCACCGCCGCACCCGTCGTCCGACACGTCGATCGCCAGCCGCTCACCGAGGTCGACCACGCGGATGCCGATCCGTTGTGCGCCGCTGTGCTTGAGGGCGTTGACGAGCGACTCGGCGATCACGAAGTACGCCGCGGACTCCACCGCCAGCTTCAGCCGCCGCTCCAGCCGCAGGTCCAGATCCACCGGTAGCCGGCTCGTCAGCCGCAGCGCCTCGATCGCCGCGCCCAGGCCGCGGTCGGCCAGCACCGGCGGGTGGATGCCGCGCACCAGGTTTCGCAGCTCGGTCAGCGCCGTCGCGGTGTCGGCCCGCGCCTCCGCCAGCAGTACCTTCGCACTGTCCACATTGGTGTCGATGACGTGCTCCGCCATCCCGAGGCTCATCGAGACCGAGACGAGCCGGGCCTGGGCGCCGTCGTGCAGGTCGCGCTCGATGCGCTGCAGTTCGGCCGCCGACGCGTCGACGGCGCTGGTACGGCTCGTCGTCACCCACGCCAGCCGCGCCTCCAGATTCTGCCGCCGGCGCTCGAGCAGGCTGACCGCCAGGAGCCCCTGCCATCCGACCAGGCGCCGCGCAACCCAGGGCAGCACCAGCACCAGCCCGATGCCGACCGGCACGAGCACCCAGGTCAGCGGCCCGGATCGCCCGGTCAGCTCCAGCACGGCCGGGTCGAACGAGGTCGGCTTCGGCAGCAGCACCAGGAGCATCGGGGCGGCGACGAACTGGATCGCGCTCAGCCATCCGCCCACCACGACGACGAGCGAGCCGACGCCGAGGGGGAACTGGGCGAGCACCCAGGCCAGATCCCGCCAGGTCTGGGGATCCTTCACGGCCGTGCGCAGCCAGGCGAAACCGAATCTCGGCGGCTCCACATAGATGTCGACAGTCCTCCATCGGGTTGTCCCGAACCGACGGTGCTGCACGTCCGCGAGCCCGCGCGCCGCCAGGATCACACCGGCCAGGAGCAGGAGGCCGAGCCCACCGACGAGGCTCAGCGGACCTGACAGCAGGAACAGCACCAGCAACGGCGGTGCGGCCAGGCCCAGCACCGCCCCGAACGCAAGCGATCGCACATCGTCAAGGTGCGCCTTGATTCTCCCCGTCACGCCTCGAAGGTAGGCGGCGGCTCGGTCGTGAACCAGGGTGCCTGCACCCCGATTGGATTCAGGTGCCTGCACCCTGGGCCCGCACCCACCCCAGCAACCATCCTCGACGCCGACACCAACGACGAGGAGCCTCGATGCGACGAATGTGGAAAGCGGCCGCGGCCCTGGTGGTCGGCTGCATGGCGACGCTGATCCCGGTCAATCCAGCGCACGCGGAGGCCGGCGACACAACCAGCGCCGATGTCACGTTCACCGGCAGCGGCGGCGTGGTCCTGCACGGCACCGTGCGCACCCCGCCCGGCGCCAACGGTCGCCATCCGGCGATGGTGATGCTCGAGGGCGCGGGCAACCGCGGACGTGACTATCTGCGGACGGAGGCGGAGGTGTTCGCCCGCCGCGGAATCGTCACGCTGATCTACGACAAGCGCACGGAGGGATACTCGCTGCTGCACCGCGACTACTCGGTGCTGGCCGACGACGCACTCGCGGGCCTGCAACTCCTGCGCTCCAGGCCGGACGTCGACCCCGCGCAGCTGGGCATGTGGGCCCTGTCGGAAGGAGCGTGGGTCGCACCGATCGCCGCCAACCGCTCGGACGACGTGAAGTTCCTGATCACGGTCGGCGCGGTCGGGACCACTCCGGCCGCCCAGACCGCGTGGGGATACGACCAGTACCTCCGCCACGCGGGAGTCGCCGACGCGGTGTCCCGGGCGCTGCGCATGGACGTCCTGCCCGCTGCCATCGCGGCCGGCCTCTTCCCCGAGGACGACTTCGACGGGGTACCGCAGTGGCGGCGGGTGCGGCAGCCGGTCCTGGCCGAGTGGGGCGAGCTCGACCGCGACAGCGTGCCCGCACAGAGTCGGCAGATCATCGGAGACGCGCTGGTGGCGGGGGGCAACTCGCGGTACCAGAGCCGAATCGTGCCGGGGACGAACCACAATCTGCACACCACCAGGGCCGAGGGCTTCGACCGGCAGCCGGAGATGCCCGACGACTATGGAGCCGTCGAGACGGCCTGGATCGAGTCCGGCCGCATCTCCGAGGTGACAGTCGCCCCGGCCTCGGACTCGGCGGCCGATCCGGTCGTCGCGGCGCCGTGGTACCACCGGCCGGTCGCGTTGACGGTCATGACGGTGCTGCTGCTCGCCGGGTTCCTGGTTGCGCCGATCCGGCGGCGGGAGGGGCGTACCGGCGCGGTGTGGCCGGTGCGGACGCTGGCGGTCGTGGGGCCGGTGGCCATGGTGGGCACTGTCGGGTACCTCATGTTCCTGCTCGCCTCCGCCGGCAAGGTCATCGGCCCGGTGGTGCTCGGTCGCCCTATCCCGTGGTTGGCGCTGGAGCTGCTCACCATCGGTACCGCCGCGGCGGGCATCACAGCGGCGGTCTCGTGGTGGCGATCGGGCCGCAGCCGGCGTGGCCGCGTGCGTCTGGGGATGGCCGTCGGTGCGGCGGTTCTGCTGGTGCCGTGGGTCGCGTCCTGGGGGCTGCTTGCGCCCTGACGATCGCGACTCATGAGGCATGAGCCATACGGACATGAGGGGCGATGCAGACGTGGCAACCGGCGGAGGGCAGTGTCCGTCGGGCGTAGGAGGGGTCGTCATGGCTGTTCCCCGCCTCCTCGTACGGGTCAGGTATGAGGCGCCGCCAAGACCGGCAAGCCCGTCGAGGAAGTGCTCGGAGGCGGCGAGGGGTGGAGGTGGGCCCGGTTGGAGCAGTTGGACGGAGTCACCGGCCGGAGCGCGGATGGGAAGAGCACGGATGGGCGTCCGGTCTGAGTCACGCGGCTGGGGTCCAGTGGGGGTCACGGCCGAGGTAGCGCAGGAGGGTGGCGGTGGTGTCGTCGGCGGGAGTGGAGGGGATCACGGCGGCGTACGCGCCCCAGGAGCGGAGGGGTTCGACCAGTTCCTGCGCGGCTTTCAGGAGATCGGCGGCGAGGTCGTTGGTGAGCAGGGAGGGCTGGGCGGTGGCTTTCGCGATATCCCAGGCGTGCACGGCGGCGTCCAGGGCGCAGGCGCTTGCGGCCAGCCAGCCCGGGAGGTTGCCCTGCGGGAGGGGAGTCGGCACTTCGACGGCGTCCGCGGGGACGGTTGACCAGGCGGCGGCCGCGGTCTGGAGGGTTTGCTCCGCGAAGGCGGCCATGTCGGTCTCGGGGAGGTGTCCGGACGGGGAGAAGGGGTCGAAGGTGGGGCCGCCGGTGCCGGTGAGGGCGGCGGCGTAGCCCAGTTGGTCGCCGGCGGCGTGCTGAAGGACCTGGGCGACGTTCCACTGGGTGCATGGAGTCGGGCGGGTCCAGTCCTCGGGCTTGAGGGCCGCGATCACGGTGCGGAGGGCTCGGTGGGCTTCGTCCAGGACGGGCCAGGTGTTCGTCATGCACTGACTCTATCAGAACGGAATAGTCTGTTCCAATAGCGAGGCGAAGGAGGAGGTCGAACTATGTGACCATCGACGTGACGGGCGATTGAAGGTCAGCGGGCGCGGTTGATTCGCTGGCGCCACCCACAACCCGCGCGCCTATGGCAATCCGCTGTCGTGGTCGGCCTGGTTGGAAGCGACCTCAATGCGAGGGACTGCGCCACTGCCGGTGCCGTGTCAGTCCGGGCGGCGATTGAGGGCGTTGGGCGGCTGGCGGTCCGGGCGTCGGGGCCTAGCGTCGGCGGTTCGGCGGACCGCATGGGGAGTACGGCTGTCGCTGCGCCTCGGACTCGTCGCACTGAATGGTGAGCACGGCCGTCGCTGCCGCTCGGCTCAAAGACTCGTCGGCTCAAAGGCTCGCCGGCTCGGTTGACTCGGTTGCGTGGATTCTGGATGTCCGTGCAGGTCTCCACGTTGTCGGATCGACCTGATGGCGGGTTGCTGCGGAGCGCTTCATGGCTCGCGTCGCTACACGGGTTCAGAGTCCCGGCGGTGTTGCGGAGGTTTGGCTGGGTCTTGTCGCTGGGCTTCGCTGCAGGACCGCAGCCGGACCCGCCGCCGCATTGCGGAGCAGCGGCGGGCGGGTCGGCGTTCCCGGTCTGGCCGGGTGCGGCTGGATTGGACGCCTCTCAGCGGGCCCCGCCTGGTCGCGCTGCGCCTGGCCGACCGCTTGGCCGTCACTCGTGGTCCTCGCGGCGGCCGTGTCCAGACGCCGGCGTGGTGCCGGTGCGGGCGTGGCGTGGCGTGGGCGTCGGCGGGGCCTCTGGACTTCAGGCGCCGCGTTGCCCTCTCGCTTGCAGCCGGCCGTCGGGCGCGACTCGTCGTGCGGAGCTGCGCCCTCGTAGTGCCGGACTGCGCGGCCCGGGGTGCAGGGGGCGCTAAGCCCCCTGCCCGGGGCGGGAGCGAAGCGGCCTCGGAACCGCTCACCGCTGCCGCTATTGCCGTCCTTGTGGTGGGTGGTCCCGTGCGGCCCTTGGGCCGCAACGCGTGGGGGTCTCAGCCGCCGAAGGGCTCGAAGTCGATGACCTTCACCTTGATGTTGGCGCCGTTGGGGGCCGTGTAGGTGACGTTGTCGCCGCGCTTCGCGCCGAGGATCGCCTTGCCGAGTGCGGACTCGGGGCTGTAGACGGTCAGGTCGGTGGTCGCGGCGATCTCGCGCGAGCCCAGGAGGAACTTCTCGGTGTCGTCCTCGTCGTCGTCGAACTGGATCGTGACGACGGTGCCGGGCGCCACCGCGTTCGAGGTCGGGGCGTCGCCGACGACCGCCTTCCGGAGAAATTCCTTGAGGTACAGGATGCGGCCCTCGGCCTTGCCCTGCTCCTCGCGGGCGGCGTGGTAGCCGCCGTTCTCGCGCAGGTCGCCCTCTTCGCGGCGTGCGTTGATCTCGGCGGCTACCGCCGGGCGGTTGGCGATGAGCTCGTCGAGCTCCGCCTGCAGCCGGTCATAGGCGTCCTGCGACAGCCAGGTGGTGGCCTGGTTGCCGTCGGTGGTCGACACTGAAGATCTCCTTACGGGCACGCTCGGTCAAACCACCAAAGTACCAGTGACCCGCATCACCGCGGCCACTTGAATTTGGGGTCGCGTTTGTCTATTTGTTCAGAGGGCCGCAGGCCGGGACCTCGACTGTGACCGGACGATCACTCGTAGCGAGCCGATATGTGACGTACGCCTCTGCCCCCGGCGGCACCTCCACCTGGGCCAGCCCGACCTCCTGGCCGCTGGCCGACCGGGCCCGGACGCTGCAGGTCGCGCGCTGGTCGGCGGCCTTGCGCACCACGAAGTCGACGGTGATCCCGTCGTCGGTGACGTTGTAGAAGCGCTGGACCTGCGGCTCGTAGTCCTGCGGGCCGTACTGCACGTACAGCTGCCAGGCGACCGCCAGGCCGGCCGCGGCCACCGCGGCGGCGAGCACGACTGTCAGGATGCGGCGTCGGGGCTGCGGCTCCCGGCGGCGCCCGTAGCGGCCCGGCGGGTATTTGGTTGTGGCGTGCGTCTCGTTCCCAGCGGTCACGGGAGTGCGTCCTCGTCGTTTTTTGTCAGAGGTAATGACCACAATAGGGTCGTGACATTCCAGCGCTCCGCGGTGGGTCTCTTTGGAGGGGAAAGCTCGTGACCGAGCAGTTGCGGTTGATGGCGGTGCACGCTCATCCCGACGACGAGTCGAGCAAGGGTGCGGCCGCCATGGCGATGTACTCGGCCGAGGGCGTCGACGTCCTGGTGGTGACCTGCACCGGGGGTGAGCGCGGCAGCGTGCTCAATCCGAAGCTCGACCGGCCGGAGATCTGGGAGAACATCGCCGAGATCCGCCGGGCCGAGATGGACCGGGCCCGCGAGATCCTCGGCATCCGCCAGGCGTGGCTGGGCTTCGTCGACTCCGGCCTGCCCGAGGGCGACCCGCTGCCACCGCTGCCCGACGGGTGTTTCGGCCTCATGGACCCCGAGGTCGCGGCCGAGCCGCTGGTCAAGCTCATCCGCGAGTTCAAGCCGCACGTCATCACGACGTATGACGAGAACGGGGGCTACCCGCACCCCGACCACGTCATGACACACAAGATCAGCATGGTCGCGTTCGAGGCCGCCGCCGACCCGGACCGCTACCCGGACGCGGGCGAGCCGTGGCAGCCGCTGAAGCTGTACTACAACATGGGCTGGTCGTTCAAGCGGATGACGCTGTTCCACGAGGCCATGCTGGAGCTCACCGGCGAGTCGCCCTACACCGAGTGGCTCAAGGAGATGCAGGAGCGGCGCACCGCGCGCGAGGGGCAGCCGGAGTGGCCCGACCCGGACAAGCGGGTCACGACCAAGGTGCCGTGCGGCGACTTCTTCGAGGCGCGCGACGACGCACTGCGCGCTCACGCGACACAGGTCGATCCGGACGGGTTCTGGTTCGCCGTGCCGCTCAATCTTCAACAGAAGATCTGGCCCACCGAAGACTTCGAGCTCGTCAAATCGTTCGTCGAGACCTCCATGCCGGAAGACGATCTCTTTGCCGGCGTAAGGTAAGGCGTATGAGCGCATTGGACGTTCTCGCCGAGAACAACTTCGGCGACACCCGCTCCGGGGGCCTGGCCGGCCCCATGGGGCTGCTCATCATCGTGCTCCTGGGCATTGCGACGGTTTTCCTGATCCGCAACATGACCATGCGAATCCGCCGCCTCCCGGCCGAGTTCCCCGACCCCGATGCCCCCAAGGACGCCGTGAAGCAGGACGACACCGCCGCGTCCGAGTAGTCACGCCGGCCGAATTTCCCGGCCCCGCGCCCCCAAAGTCGCCGTGAAACAAGTCGACGCTGCCCGGCCCCACGCCCCTGGGGGATGCCGCAAAGCAGGATGGCGGCTGCTCCGTCTGAGTAGTCGCGCACGTTGATCTGAGTTAGAAACGCATCGCCTGCCACTGTTGTCCCAATCCCGGGTGGCTTAGCCTTCACGAGGTGCGCGTTCGTTTTCGCCAGGCGTGCACCCCTGGGGGCAGGGAAGGGGGCACGTGGTGATCGCCTTGGCGCGCGCCCATCGTGCACTGCCGTCCCGCCTGGTCGTTCTCATGGTCGCGGCGGCGGGCCTGATCGTCATCACGGCCCTCGTGGCCTCCCGGCGCCTGCCCGAGGGCACGGTGGCCGCCGCGTTGAATCGGTTCAGTATCGAGGGGCTGCCGGCGGTACCGACGGCGATGCTCACCGGGGCCGCCGTCGCGATGGTCTCGCAGCTGGCCCGGCTGCGGGTCCGGGCCGGCGGCGGCCTGGCCCGCCTGGCCTGGGGCGAGGCCGCGGTCGTGGTCCTGCTGGCCTTCCTGCCGCCGGAGCTCGTCCCGCCCGTCGCCCTCCTGGGCTTCGCCGGTGCGCACGCCGCGCTCCACGTGTTCGACGCCCGGGCCAGCCGCGCCCGCCCGGTCCGCGAGAGCATCTACGGTGTCGCCGCCCTGACCGTCGGCGCCGGCCTGGCCACGCTTGTCATGGTCCTGATCTGGGGCAACGGGGCCGACCGCGCCGGCCTGCCGCCACGCTTCATCGTCGCGCTGTGCGTTGCCGCGGCCGTGTACTTCGTCGCCACGTTCGCCCTTGTCGTGCTGCGCATCGTCGCCGCCGGCGGCGACCTGCGGGCCAGCGTCACCACGATGGTCACCAGCACCCCGCTGATGCTCGTCGGCAACGTCACGGTGGGCCTGGTCGTCGTATGGGCCTGCGCGACGAGCGGCTTCCTGCTCCTCCTGCTGCCGCCGGTCCTGTGGCTGATGCACCAGTTCTACGCGAACCGCATCGGCGAGGACGACGAGCGCCGCACCTGGTCCGAGTTCGCCGACGTGGCCCGCGACCTCAACCGCCTCGACGAGCGCGACGCCGCCCGGGCCGGGATCGCCGGCGCCGTCCGGCTGTTTCACGTGCCCGCCGCCCGGATCGTCCTGGCCGGCGGCCGGACCCACGGCGACCTGCCCCCGGGCCCGTATTCGAGCCGCACCCTGACCGTCGGCTCGGTCGCGGTCGGCGAGCTCCACCTGGCCGGCCCGGAGCCCCACCGCCCGCGCGACCGCCTGATGCTCGCCACCTTCGGCGACGCCCTGGCCGCCGCGATGCACGACGCCATCACGCACGGCGAGCTGCGCGCGATGAGCGAGCGCACCACCTACGACGCCGTCCGCGACCCGCTGACCGGCCTGTTCAACCGGGCCGCCCTCCTGGGCCGGGGCAACGTCCAGCTGGCCGCCCGCCCCGCGGCCGACCCGGTGGCCCTGCTCCTGCTGGACGTGAACGACTTCAAAGAGGTGAACAACGCCCTCGGCCACACCGCCGGCGACGAGGTCCTGAAGGTCATCGCCCGCCGGGTCCAGTCCGCCGGCGCCTCCGACGACCTGCACGCCCGCCTGGGCGGCGACGAGTTCGCCGTCCTCATCACCGACCTCGGTGCCGGCGCCGACGACCTCGCCCTGGCCGCGGCCGTGGAGCGGGCCCGCCGGCTGGGCGCCCAGATCGCCGCCCCGATGCAGATCGACGGCGTGGTCCTGTCCAAGGAGACCTCGATCGGTGTCGTGGTCGCCCCCGCCGGCTCGGCCGACCTCACCGAGCTCCTGCGCCGGGCCGACATCGCGATGTACCAGGCGAAGGACGGAGGCCAGCCGGTCGCCTGGTACGACCCGGCCCGCGACGACGCCAGCACCGACCGCCTGGCCCTGCTGGCCGAGCTCCGCGAGGCGCTGAACGCCACGAACTCGGGCGACGAGCAGCTGACCCTGGACCTGCAGCCGGCCATCGCGCTGACCACCGCCTCGTCGGTGACGAGCGTCGAGGCCCTGCTCCGCTGGCGCCACCCGCGCCGCGGCCGCCTGATGCCGGCCCAGTTCCTGCCCGCGGTGGAGGCGAGCGAGCTGATCGCGCCGCTGACCCACTGGGTGCTGGAGCGGGCCATCTTCCTGGCCTCGGGCTGGCGGCGGGCGGGCCTGGCCACCCCGGTGTCGGTGAACATCTCCGCCCGCAGCCTGGCCGAGCGCCAGCTCCCCGAGACGATCAAGGATCTCCTGGCCCGGCACCGCTTCCCGGCCGAGCTCCTGGTCCTGGAGATCACCGAGACCGTGATGCTGTCCAACTCGGGCGTGATCGACGACGTCCTGTCGCGCATCCGGCGGCTGGGCGTGCAGCTGGCGGTGGACGACTTCGGCACCGGCTACTCCGCGTTCACGGTGCTCACGAAGCTGCCGGTCCAGGAAGTCAAGATCGACCGCGAGTTCGTGGCCCAGATGCTCGACTCCCCGAAGGCCGCCGCCATCGTCCAGACCACCGTCGACCTGGGCCGGAGAATCGGCCTGCGGGTGGTCGCCGAGGGCGTGGAGCACCCCGAGCAGCGCATCCGCCTGGCCGAGCTGGGCTGCACGGCCGCCCAGGGCTTCCTCTTCTACCCGCCGCTGTCCCCGGACGGCCTCCAGGCCGTTCTACGCGAACGCCGCCAGCTCCAGCGCCGCCACCTGAGAGCCGAGGGCACCGGCTGACCGGCGCCGACTCCCCCGGCGTTGCCGCGCAGGCGCGCTCAGGTGCCGAACGTGACCGTGTAACCCGCCGACCGCAGCGCGTTCACGAGCCGGTCGGAGTGCTCGGAGCCGCGCGTCTCCACGGAGAGGCCCAGCTCGACCTCGCCCAGCTGGAGGCGCGGGTCCTGGCGCCGGTGGGCGACGTCGACGACGTTGGCGCCCTGCTCGGCGATGTACGACAGGAGCTTCGCCAGGTGGCCGGGCCGGTCGCCGCAGCGGACGGTGAAGGTGAGGTACCGGCCGGCCGCGGCCAGGCCGTGCTCGATCACCCGGACCATGAGCATCGGGTCGATGTTGCCGCCGGAGAGCACCGCCACCACCGGCGTCTCCACCTGGACGGCCCCGGCGAGCAGGGCGGCCACGCCGACGCTCCCGGCCGGCTCGACGACCATCTTCCCGCGCTCCAGCAGCATCAGCAGCGCCCGGGAGATGTCCTCCTCGGTGACCGTGACGACGTCGTCGACGAGCTTGGCCACGTGCGCGAACGTGATGTCGCCCGGCCGGCCGACCGCGATGCCGTCGGCGATCGTCCCGAACTGCTCCAGGCGCACCGGCTTGCCGCGGGCCAGTGACTTCGGGAACGCGGCGGCCCCGGACGCCTGGACGCCGATGACCCGCACGTCGGGCCGCAGGGTCTTGACGGCCACGGCCAGGCCGGAGATCAGCCCGCCGCCGCCGGCCCCGGTGATCACGGTCTTGACCTCGGGCACCTGCTCGAGGATCTCCAGCCCGACGGTTCCCTGGCCGGCGATCACGTCGGCGTGGTCGAACGGGTGGATGAGCACGGCTCCGGTGCGCTCGGCGAACTCCTGCGCGGCGACAAGGGCCTCGTCGACTGTCGACCCGGCGAACTCGACGGCCGCGCCGTAGCCGCGGGTCGCCGCGATCTTCGGCAGCGGGGCGCCGAGCGGCATGTAGACGGTGCTGCTGATGCCGAGCAGGCTCGCGGCGAGCGCGACGCCCTGGGCGTGGTTGCCGGCGCTCGCGGCCACCACGCCGCGCCGCCGCTCCTGCGGGGAGAGCCGGGACAGCCGCACGTAGGCGCCGCGGACCTTGAACGAGCCCGCGCGCTGCAGGTTTTCGCACTTGAGCAGCGCCGGGCCGGCGAGCTTGGCGGACAGGGGCCGGGAGGGTTCCACGGGCGTCAGGCGGATCACGCCGGCCAGCAGTTCCCGGGCCGCTTCGATCTCGGCGAGGGTGACGAGATCCGATGCAACGGTCATGCCCTGATCGTGCCACCAACCAGCGCCACCGCATCGTCGCGGGCCCCCAGCCGCCGCCGGCCGACTGCGTCTCCACCGGCGAGGCCTGTGTCGCCTGACAGCCGCGCGACCCGGCCGTACTGCGCGCTCGTGACCCGGGCGATGAAGAGCAGCGCAAGCACCGCGACAAGCACGAACAGGGCGGCCGAAGGCAGGTACAGCAGCACCTCCCGGCCGAACAGGTGGGCCGCGAGCGCGTCGTCGACCGGGTGCCCCGAGCGGGCCTGCGCGCGCACGTCGGCGATCTCCCCCGCCGTGGACCGCCCGCCCAGCCAGGCCAGCAGCAGCGCCAGGCCGCCGGCCAGGACCGCGCCGCGCAGCGCCCAGGTGAGCGTCGTCATCCGGCGCCGCACGTCGGGCGCGCGCCCGATGCTGTCCACCACCCGCCGCGACCGCACCCCGAACCCCTGCAGGTTCTTGCGGGCCCGGCTCGACCAGCCGGCCCACGCCACCGCGAACGCGAGGGCGAACCCACCCAGCAGGACCCCGGCCACCAGGCGCAGCGCCGTGGCGAGTGCCGTTGTCGCAGGACCCGGATGGTGTACCGCGTGAAGGTCGACGACCGGCAGGAAGGCCATCGCGAGATTCGTCAGGGCCGCGGCGGCCGCGAACACCATGGCCGCCGTCGCCCACGAGGAGATGGCCCGGATCACTTGCGCTGCGCCGCCATCCGGGGCCAGCCGGGGGCGTGGCGCCGCCAGGGTGCGGCCTGCTCGATCTGCCCGGCCAGGGCGAGCAGCAGCAGCTCGGAGCCGGGCGGCCCGACGAGCTGCACCGCCGCGGGCAGGCCGTCCGCGCGCACCCCGACCGGGATGACCAGGCCGGGGAAGCCGGCGAAGTTCCAGGGCGCGGCGTAGGGGGCGTAGCGGGTGTTGACGAGCATGTTCGCCGACCACGAGCGGGCCGACAGGCGATCCGCGGGCGGCGGGGCGGCGGCCAGCGCCGGGGTCACGAGCACGTCGTAGCGCCCGGCCTCGAACCAGTTCCGGCAGCGCTCCCGCCAGGCGGCCCGGTCGGCGTCGCGGACGAGGCCCTGCCGGAGCGCCTGCTCGCCGAGCGTGATGTGGCGGCGGGTCCGCGGCTGCAGCGCCGCCCGGTCCAGCTCGGCGGCGTCGGCCGCGGCCGCCGCGAACCACGTGGACAGGGCGCGGGCGGCCAGCGCCGGCGGGTACTGCGGATCGGCCTTGAGGGCTCCGTGGCCGTGTGCGAGCACGAGACGTACAACATCCGAAACGCCCTTTTTGGCGGCGGCGTCCGCGAACACGCCGGTGACGGGGCTGCGCAGCGAGACCGCGATCCGCAGGCCGCGCGGCTCCGTGAGCGCCGCCGGAGTGCGGCCGGAGAGCACGGCGTAGCCCAGGTGCGCGTCGGCGACGGTCGTGGCCAGGATGCCGTTCTCGGCCAGGCCGTACCAGTCGTTGACCCCGAGCCCGGCCGGCACCGCGCCGCGGCCCGGCTTCAGGCCCACGATCCCGCAGCAGGCGGCCGGGATCCGGATCGAGCCGAGCCCGTCGTTGCCGTGGGCGATCGGCACCAGCCCGGCCGCGACCGCCGCCGCCGAGCCGCCGGAGGAGCCGCCGGGCGTGCGGTCGGTCCGCCACGGGTTGCGGGTGACGGTCTCGGCGTCGTCGGTGGTGGCCCAGAGGCCCAGCTCCGGCATCCGGGTCACGCCGACCACGACGGCCCCGGCCCCGCGCAGCCGCCGGACCACCTCGTGATCGGCGTCGGCGACCGGGCGCCGCGCGGCGGCCGAGCCGTTCCACGTCGGCAGCCCGGTGACCGCGACGTTCTCCTTCACCGCGACCGGCACCCCGGCCAGCGCCAGGTTGGCCAGGTCCGGCTGGTCGTCGACGATCTCCGCCTCGGCGATCGCGGCGCCGCTGCGGACCTCCCGGAACGCGCCGATGATCCGGTCATAGGCCCGGATCGAGTCCAGGTGGTCGGCCACGACGGCGGTCGCCGAGGTGTCGCCGCGGCGCACCGCGCGGGCGATCTCCCGGGCCGTCGCGCCGACCCAGGCGGTGGAGCGGTGCAGCATCGTCGACACCCTTTCCCGTACCTCGCTGGCGGTGCGGTGCGGTCTAGTGTGTCAACGAGCGAGGGCTTGCTCCAGATCGGCCAGAAGATCGTCGATCGTCTCGATTCCGACAGACAACCGGACGAGGTCGCCCGGTACCTCCAGCGGGCTCCCGGCGGCGCTCGCGTGGGTCATGCGGCCGGGGTGCTCGATCAGGGACTCGACGCCGCCGAGCGACTCGCCGAGCACGAACAGCTTCGCGCGGTTGCAGATCGCGACGGCGTGCTCCTCGCTCTGGGCGCGGAAGCTCACCATCCCGCCGAAGCGGCGCATCTGCTTGGCCGCCGTCTCGTGTCCGGGGTGCTCGGGCAGCCCGGGGTACAGAATCTGGCCCACGCTCTTGCTTCTCGACAGGAACTCGACGACCTTCTCGGCGTTGTCGCAGTGGCGGTCCATCCGCACGCCGAGCGTCTTGATCCCGCGCAGTGTGAGCCAGGCGTCGAACGGGCCGTTGATGGCGCCCATCGCGTTCTGGTGGAACGCGAGCTCGCCCATGAGGGCCTCGTCGGTGCCGATGAGCGCGCCGCCGACGACGTCGGAGTGCCCGCCGAGGTACTTCGTCGTCGAGTGCACGACGACGTCCGCGCCGAGGTGGAGGGGCTGCTGGAGGTACGGCGAGGCGAACGTGTTGTCGACGACGAGCAGCGCGCCGCGGTCGTGGGCGGCCTGGGCCAGCGCGGCGATGTCGGCGATCCCGAGCAGCGGGTTGGTCGGCGTCTCCACCCAGACGATCCGGGTCTTGTCGGTCATCGCCGCCCGCACCGAGTCGACGCTGTGAATCGAGGCGGCCGTCCAGTTGAGGCCCCAGCGCTCGGCGACCTTCGAGAACAGCCGGAACGTGCCGCCGTAGGCGTCGTCGGGGATGATCACGTGGTCGCCCGGCCGGCACACCGTGCGCAGCAGCGTGTCCTCGGCGGCGAGGCCGGAGGCGAACGTCAGCGCCCGGCGGCCGCCCTCGAGCGCGGCCAGGCACTCCTGCAGCGAGTCGCGCGTCGGGTTGGTGGTGCGGCTGTATTCGTACCCCTGCCGCGGGCTTCCGACGGCGTCCTGGGCATACGTACTGGTCTGGAAGATCGGCAGCACGACCGCGCCGGTGACCGGGTCCGGCTCCTGGCCGGCGTGGATCGCGAGTGTATCGAAGCCGTGGGTCATTTCTCCGACCCTAGTCTTGGATAGTGTGGGGCTCGTGTCGGAGTGCCTGTTCTGCTCGATCGCGTCGGGCGCCGCGCCCGGGTTCCTGGTGGCCGCCACGGACACCGCCGCCGCCTTCCTGGACATCCGGCCGGTGTTCAAGGGCCATGTGCTTGTCGTGCCGCGCACCCATGTCGTGACGCTCGTGGATCTACCCGAGGCGGACATCGCCAGCTATTTCGGGTTTGTGCAGAAGATCGCGGCGGCCGTGGAGACCGGGCTGTCCGCCGGCGGCACCTTCGTCGCCATCAACAACCGGGTCTCACAGAGCGTGGCCCACCTGCATACCCATGTGGTACCGCGAACGAAGGGCGACGGGCTCAAGGGCTTCTTCTGGCCGCGGACGAAATACGCGTCCGACGACGAGGCGTTGTCCTACGCGGAGAAGGTCGCAGCCGTAATGAGCTCATAAGGCACAGCGGCGTTGGACGAGGCAAACTTGAGCCTAGACGCATCAAGTTCTAAGGAGCGGATCGTGTTCCTGCGGTACACCAAGCAGCTTGACCTGCCGACCGCCGAGTCGGCCCTCACCGGGCGCGACACCCAGATGCCCGTAGCCGCGAAGCACACCGTCCTCGGCACCCCGCTGCGCGGCCCGTGGCCGGCCGGCCTGGAGGTCGCCTACTTCGGCATGGGCTGCTTCTGGGGCGCCGAGCGCATCTTCTGGCGCATCCCCGGCGTGCACTCGACAGCCGTGGGCTACCAGGGCGGCTTCACGAAGAACCCGACGTACGAGGAGACCTGCTCGGGCAACACCGGCCACACCGAGGCCGTCCAGGTCGTCTACGACCCGGCCCGCGTCTCGTACGAGACGCTGCTCAAGGCGTTCTGGGAGAACCACGACCCGACCCAGGGCATGCGCCAGGGCAACGACGTCGGCACGCAGTACCGCTCGGCGATCTACACCACCACCCCGGCCCAGGCCGCCGTGGCGGCGTCGTCGCGCGAGGCGTTCCAGCCGGTCGTCAGCAAGGCGGGCCGCGGCCAGATCACCACCGAGATCAAGCCGGCCGGGCCGTTCTACTACGCCGAGGACTACCACCAGCAGTACCTCTCCGACTCCAAGAACCCCGGCGGCTACTGCAACCACGGCCCCAACGGCCTGACCTGCCCCATCGGCGTGGGCACGCTCCCCGCCTGACCGTGCTCCGCCTGGCTTTTCCTTCCGCCGGGGCGGCATAGTGCGGCGGTGACGATTCCGAGAGCGGTCGCGGTGGTGACCGAAGCGCGTCGAGTGCTGGTGATCAAGCGGTTCCTTCGCCGGCACTCGTCCGCCGCCTGCGTCATGTGCGCGGAAGACGGCCGGCCCGGGCCCGACTGCCCGGGCCACCACTATGCGGTGCTCCCCGGCGGCGGCGTCGAGGCCGGGGAGAGCGCCGAGGCGGCGGCCGTACGCGAGCTGGCCGAGGAGACAGGCCTCGCGGCCACGATCGCCGGCCGGATCTGGACCAGCCAGGAGCGCGGCCGCACCGGCTTCTACTTCCTGATGGCCGACGTGACGGGCGTGCCGGCCCTCTCCGGCCCCGAGGCCGTCGCGAACGGCCCGGACAACAGCTTCGAACTGCTGTGGGCCACACCCGCCGAGTTCGAACCGCTCAACCTGCGCCCCGCCGACGTCCGCCCCGTGCTGACCGCCCTGCTCGCCACCTGAGCCGCGAGGCCCGGGCCGGGGCGGCCCACCGGACCCCGGCCGTGAAGCGGCATCGCGCCGATCGCCCTTTTCGCCCATTTCCAAGGTAATACGAGCGGATCTCGCGGATTGCCAGTTTTGAGAACCTTTCAGGTACCCCGCTGCTACTTTGAGTGACGTCCCGGATGCTGTGCGCTACCTCTGCAGGGAATCGCGCCCCCACCGAGCACTCCCACACCGTGGCAATCAACGGAGGAGACACTCAAGTGCAAGTCAGAAAGCGACTCGCCCGCGCGGCCGTCGTCCTGGGCGTGGTAGCGGCCGGTCTGGTCGCCACGTCAGCCCCAAGCTTTGCGGCCACCGACCCGATCACGACGGTCACCCCGGCCCATGGTCCGAGCGGCGGCGGCAACATCATCTCGCTCACGCCGACCACGGCGAGCAAGTTCAGCGGCGCCAGCGGCCCGGTCGCGCAGTTCTCGGCGACAGCGTGCGCCGACCCGTACGACGCCCCGGTGCCCATCGCGTCGGCGTCCGGCTCCATCACCGCCGGTATCGTGCAGGCCACCACGGTCGCCGTCAGCGGCAGCAACCTGAACGTCACGGTGCCGTCGTCGCTCAACCTGCCGCCCGACGTGACGGCGCCGGCCTCCTTCTACGTCTGCGTCTACGACGGCTCCACGGTCGGCACGACGGCCCTGCTGGCCAGCACGGCCACCGCCGCGTACACGGTGAACCCGATGCTCGTCGCCAGCCCGACGAGCGGCGCCAGCGGCGGTACCTACAACGTCGACCTGATCACGGCGAACGCGGCCTTCACGCCGTACTCGACGAGCTACACGGTGCAGTTCCAGGCCAAGACCGCGGCCGGAGCCGTCTGCGCCGCCACGCCGCCGAGCGCCTCCGCGCCGAGCGCGTCGAACTCGACAACCATCACCGGCGGCGTGATCCAGGTCCCGGCGGCCAACCTCCAGGTGCCGTCGTCGCGGACCATGAAGGTCAACATGCCGGCGACGATGATCCAGCCGTATCTGACGACGCTGCCGACGGTCATGAGCACCGACTTCAACGTCTGCGTGTACGCCAGCAACGCCCTGGTGGCCGAGACGCTGACGAGCTCGCCGTTCAACCTCAGCGGCAACGTCGCGCTGAGCGCCGCCACGGGCTCCAGCGCCGGCGGCAACTCGATCACGCTTACCGCGTTCGCCCCGATCTTCACCAGCGGCCAGACGTTCGTGCAGTTCCAGAGCACCACCACGGCCCCGGGCCAGTGTGACCAGTTCCCGCAGTCCAGCGGTGCGATCACGCCGAACGTGTCGGCGATCCGGTTCATCTCGACCTCGAAGATCGCGGTCACGGTGCCGGCGATCGCCGCCAACTCGTACAAGGTCTGCGTCTACGACTCGGCCAACGCCAGCTCCGGCAATCACCTGGTGGCCCAGGGCTACAGCACCTACGTCTCGGGCAACATCCCGGCGATCGTGTCGGTCCTGCCGGCCACCGGCCCGGCGCAGGGCGGCTCCACGATCGTGGTGACCGGCACCAACCTGCCCAGCACGCTCGGCACGATGACCGCCGCGATCGGCGGCGTGCCGATGACGATCACGGCCCAGACCTCGAGCAGCTTCACGGCGGTCACGCCGGCGCACGCTCCGGGCACCGGCTTCGACATCACGATCACGCTGACGAACGGCACGACCTACACCGGCAAGCAGCTGTTCACGTTCACCAACGGCATCACGGTGACCCCGAACACCGCGCCGAACTCGAAGGCGACAGGCACCGACCTGGACATCCAGGGCGTGGGCTTCCTCGACCTGACCTTCGCCGCGCCGGGCAACTACGACTCGTTGAGCACCAAGGCGCACGTGTACCTGGTCAAGGGCACCTACGACCCGAAGGGCTCGGGCACCACGAAGACCGTCGGCCCGACCGCCGAGTGCGCGGACGTGCTCGTCGTCTCCGACACCAACCTGATCTGCACGCTGTACACGATGGGCAACGGCCCGCTGCCGTCGACCACCGGCCGCAGCGTCCAGGGCTGCACCGGCTCGAACGCCGGCACCACGCTGACGCCGGGCGGTGCCTGCACGTTCAGCGCGGCCGACGTCGGCCTGACGATCATCGGCACCGGCATCCCGGCCGCCACGACCATCACCGCGGTCAACGCCGGCACCGGCGTGGCGACGATCAGCAAGCCGATGACGGGTGCGGTCACCGGTACCACGGTGGTCAACGTCTACTCGGCGACGGGCGTGAAGGCGCTGACCGACGCGGCCGGCGCCAGCGGCCAGAAGGTGCTGACCACCACCACGGCGATGTTCGCCGCGACGGACGTCGGCAAGGCGGTCTCGGGCGCGAACATCCCGGCCGGCACGGTCATCACCGGGTTCACCGACACGAAGACCGTGACGCTGTCGAACAACCTCAGCGGCCTGCAGAACGCCGCGGGCAGCCTCGCCCAGCCGATCTACGTGTACGGCACCGGCGCGATCCCGAACGGGACCTACACGGTCACCGTGGTGAGCAGCGGCGCGGTCAACGCGAACGTGGTCTCGGCCACCAACCCGAACGCCGCGAACTACATGCAGTCGATCCTGTCGAGCGGCTCCACGTTCACCGTGGCCGACTACAACTAGTGGCCATCGTCTAGACGGTCCGACCACACACGAACGGCCCGGGGTCGCGAGACTCCGGGCCGTTCGCCGTGCGGGTGAGCATGCACAACAGCGTTGGTATTGGCAGGCGAGGGCACAATTCGCGATATATGCGGGGGAACCACGAGAAGTGCCCTCGCCTGCCGGGTAGACCCGCTCGATCCCTGGGGAGGACGCCTGGCCGGAGGCGTTCGGAGCCGGCGGAGGCATGCCGGCAACCGTGTCCGAGCGGGTCTTTGTGTAGCGGGACTGCACTGCACTGGCGGGGCGCACTGGAGTCTCGCTCGGTTCAACGATCGGTTCAGAGGAAGGTTCCTCGGTTTCCACCGGCGCGATGCCAGCCGCCGCGCTTCTCACTCGGACGGCCGAGGTCGATGCGCCAATCGGGCATGGTGCGCAGGCTGTACAGGTCGTGGCGGGCGGTCCACGCCTCGTTCCACGGGCGGCGCGACGCCTCGGCGGCGTTCTGCGCGAGCCGGCGTGGGGCGCAGGGCCACTCACGCCCGCACCAGAGGCACTGCCCCTCACCGTCGGACTCGCTGTGCCGAGTCAGGATCTGCGTGGCGTCCCGCCACAGCAGTCGGTCGACGACGTCTGTTGGCTCGGACTGGTCAAGACTGACCAACTTCCCTACCCCCAGTCTCATGAGGTTCCTGAGCACCTCCGGACGAAACGTTAAACAATCGGGCCGGACGGTGGAGCGGACAACAAGTGCGACTCTCTTCCGACCACACGAAAGGGGACGGCGTGGCGCGGCGGATAATGGCCGCCATGGAAAGCGCCCTCTTGCAGCGGATCCGCGCCGCAGTCATCGGAGACGACCAGGTGATGTGGGGGCCCTACGGCGCCCGTCGCGTGACCTACGCGGACTACACCGCCTCCGGCCGGGCGCTCGACTTCATCGAGCGGTTCATCCGTGAGGAAGTGCTGCCGCGGTACGCCAACACGCACACGGAGTCGTCGGGCACCGGGCTGCAGACGACCCGGCTGCGCGAGGATGCCCGCCAGATCATCAACGAGGCCGTGGGCGGCGGGGCCGACACCGTCGTGATCTTCACCGGGTCCGGCTCGACCGCGGCGATCGACAAGATGGTCCACATCCTCGGCCTGCGGGTGCCGGCCGGGCTCGACGACCGCTACGACCTCTCGGCCCACATCCCGCCGGCGGATCGCCCGGTCGTGTTCATCGGCCCCTTCGAGCATCACTCCAACGAGTTGCCGTGGCGCGAGTCCATCGCGGATGTCGTCGTCATCCCCGAGGATCACAACGGCCACATCGACCTCGACCGGCTCCGCGCGGAACTCGCCCGGCACGCCGATCGGCCGCTGAAGATCGGATCGTTCTCGGCGGCCTCCAACGTGACCGGGATCGTGAGCGACACGCACGCGGTCTCGGCGCTGCTGCACGAGCACGGCGCGCTGTCGTTCTGGGACTTCGCGGCCGCGGCGCCCTACGTCGACATCGAGATGTCAGGGCCGCCCGGCCAGGAGAAAGACGCCGTGTTCATCTCCCCGCACAAGTTCGTCGGCGGCCCCGGTACCCCCGGCGTCCTGGTCGTCCGGAAGGAACTGCTGACCAATCGCGTCCCGACAGTGCCCGGTGGCGGGACGGTGGACTACGTCAACCCCACCGACCACCACTACATCGCCGACCCGGCCCACCGCGAGGAGGGCGGCACCCCGGCCATCGTCGAGTCGATCCGGGCCGGCCTGGTCTTCCAGCTCAAGCAGGCGGTCGGCACCGGCACCATCCGGGCGCTGGAGGAGCGGTTCCTGCACGAGGCCATCGCGTCGTGGCAGACCAACCCCAACATCGAGATCCTCGGCAACCTGGACGCGTCCCGGCTGTCGATCGTGTCGCTCGTCATCAAGAAGCCCGGCGGCCGGTACCTCCACCACAACTTCGTCGTCAGCCTGCTGAACGATCTCTTCGGCATCCAGGCGCGGGGCGGATGCTCCTGCGCCGGCCCCTACGGCCACCGGCTCCTGGGCATCGACGTCGAGCGCTCGCACCGGTTCGAGCAGGAGATCATCGCGGGCTGCGAGGGGATCAAGCCGGGCTGGGTCCGGGTCAGCTTCAACTACTTCATCTCGTCGGCGGTGTTCGAGTACATCGTCGAGGCCATGCATTTCGTCGCCACGCACGGCTGGGCATTCCTGCCGCAGTATCGCTTCGACCCCTACACGGGCCTGTGGAAGCACCGCGACGGCGTGGTGGAGCCGCCGCTACGCCTCGCCCAGCTGACGTACGCCGACTCCGGCGAGCTGACGTGGCCGGCCCGGCACGAGCGGGCCCCGGAGTCCGACCTGTCCGGATATCTGCGGTACGCACGGTCGCTCGTCGAGGCGCTGCCGGTCGTCGAGGAGCCGGACGGGGTCGTCTCGGCCAACTTCGAGGCGCTGCGCTGGTTCGACCTGCCGGCGAAATCGCTGTTGGCGTAACGCTGGGCGGCATGCGCGGGGCCTGGGCCGTGTTCGGGTGGACATGGATCCCGAAACCGATGACCCAGAAATCGATGCGCTCGACGCGTACAGCCGGGTCGTCTCCACCGTGGCGGCCACCCTGCTGCCGAGCGTGGCCAGCCTGACCGTGCGCAGCCGCCGCGGCGAGGGGGCCGGCTCGGCCGTCGTCTACACCTCCGACGGCTTCACCCTGACCTCGGCCCACGTCGTCGCCGGGGCCGACGGTGGCGTGGCCGAGTTCACCAACGGCGTCGAGACCCGCTTCGACGTCGTCGGCGCCGACCCGCTCTCCGACCTCGCCGTCCTGCGCATCCGCGAGCCGGGCGGGCCGCCGGCGACCCTTGGCAACGCCGACGACCTGCGCATCGGCCAGCTCGTCGTGGCCGTCGGCAACCCGCTGGGCCTGGCCGGCTCGGTCACCGCCGGCGTGGTCTCCGCCCTGGGCCGCTCGCTGCCGGTCCGCGACGGCCGCCACCTGCGCCTGGTCGACGACGTCATCCAGACCGACGCCGCTCTCAACCCCGGCAACTCGGGCGGGGCGCTGTCCGACTCGGCCTCGCGGGTGGTCGGCATCAACACGGCGGTGGCGGGGATCGGACTGGGGCTGGCGGTGCCCATCAACAACACGACGCGCGTGATCCTGTCCGAGCTCATGTCCACCGGGCACGTGCGCCGCGCCTGGCTCGGGGTCGCGGGGGCCACGGTGCCGCTCCCCCAGCCGCTTGCCGCGCGGCTGGGGCAGTCGAAGGCGCTGCGGCTGGCCGAGGTGGTCCCGGGGAGCCCGGCGGGTGAGGCCGGGCTCTACGTGGGCGACGTGGTGCTCAGTGCCGGCGGGAAGCCGATCACGGGCGTGCAGGACGTGCTGAAGCTGATGCTCGGCCCGGCGATCGGCGCCCGCCTGCCGATCACCGTGCTACGCAAGGGTGCGCTCGTCGACGTGGTGGCGGTACCGGCGCCGCTCGATTGATCCCGGCGCTTACGCCAGGCGCTCGATCACCATGGCCATGCCCTGGCCGCCGCCCACGCACATCGTCTCCAGGCCGATCGACTTGTCGTGCCAGTTCAGCGAGTTGATGAGCGTGCCGGTGATGCGGGCGCCGGTCATGCCGAAGGGGTGGCCGACAGCGATCGCGCCGCCGTTGACGTTGAGCTTCTCGACGGGGATGCCCAGCTGGCGGTACGACGGGATGACCTGGGCGGCGAACGCCTCGTTGATCTCGACCAGGTCGACGTCGTCGATGGTCATGCCGGCCCGCTTGAGGGCGCTGCGGGACGCCTCGACCGGGCCGATGCCCATGATCTCCGGGGACATCGCTGTCACGCCGGTGGAGACGATCCGGGCCAGCGGGGTGATGCCGAGCTCGCGGGCCTTGACGTCGCTCATGACGATGACCGCGGCAGCGCCGTCATTGAGGGGGCAGCAGTTGCCGGCGGTGATGCGACCGTCGGGGCGGAAGACCGGCTTGAGCCCGGCCACGCCCTCCAGCGTCACGCCCGGGCGCGGGCCGTCGTCGGTGGCGACCACCGTGCCGTCGGGCGTGGTGACCGGCGTGATCTCGCGGGCCCAGAAGCCGTTCTTGATGGCCGCCTCGGCGAGGTTCTGCGACCGCACGCCGAACTCGTCCATGTCCTCGCGCGTCACGCCCTCGATCTCGGCGAGGTTTTCGGCGGTCTGCCCCATGGCGACGTAGATGTCGGGCAACTGGCCGTCCTCCCGCGGATCGTGCCAGGCCTCGCCGCCGCCCTCGGCCCGCTTGACCGTGCGCGCATACGCCTCGGCGAACGCCGGATTCTGCCAGGGGCCGCCGACGGCCGCCTGGGCGTCAGGCGGAAGAGCATCGGAGTTTCCCCGGGCGTACCGCGACACGCACTCCACCCCCGCCGAGATGAACACGTCGCCCTCGCCGGCCTTGATCGCGTGGAACGCCATCCGGGTCGTCTGCAGCGACGAGGCGCAGTAGCGGGTGGTGGTCGCACCGGGAAGGTGGTCGAACCCGAGCAGGGTGCTGACCACCCGGGCCATGTTGAAGCCCTGCTCGCCGCCGGGCAGGCCGCAGCCCAGGTACAGGTCCTCGATCGCCCGCGGATCGAGCTGCGGCACCTTGTCGAGCGCGGCACGGACGATGGTGGCAGCAAGATCGTCGGGGCGGAGGTCGCGCAGCGATCCCTTGACGGCACGGCCGATCGGGGACCGGGCGGTGGCAACGATGACAGCTTCCGGCATACCGGAGATGCTACTCGGAGGTAACCCGCCACAAACCCGGCCCACCGAGCCAGAATTGTCACACCGGGTGCACAAACCCGCTGAAGATCAGGTCAGGTGCGCCAGCAGGTCCTGCCGCGTGATGACCCCGGCCGGCTTGCCGTCGATGAGCACCACGGCGGCGTCGGCCTTCTCCAGCAGCGCCACCGCCTCGCTCACCGGCTGCCCACCGCCGATCATCGGTAGCGGGTCGGCCATGTGGCGCTCCACCATGTCGTGCAGGTGGGCCTGGCCCGAGAAGAGCGCGTCGAGCAGGTCGCGCTCGGCGATCGCCCCCGCCACCTCGCCGGTGACGACCGGCGGCTCGGCCTTGAGGACGGGCAGCTGCGAGACGCCGTACTCGCGCATGTAGTCGATCGCGTCGCGCACCGTCTCGTTGGGGTGGATGTGCACCATGCCGGGGACGCGGCCGTCCTTGCCGATCAGGACGTCGGCGACGGTCGGCGTCTGGTCGGCGGTGTGCAGGAAGCCGTACCGGGCCATCCAACCGTCGTTGAAGATCTTGGAGAGGTACCCCCGGCCGCCGTCGGGGAGCAGGACGACCACGACGTCGTCCGGGCCGGCCGCGCGGGCGACCTTCAGCGCCGCGGCCACGGCCATGCCGCAGGACCCGCCGACGAGCAGGCCCTCCTCGCGGGCCAGGCGGCGGGTGAGGTCGAACGACTCCTTGTCGGACACCTCGACGATCTCGTCGCAGATGGTCCGGTCGTACGTGGTGGGCCAGAAGTCCTCGCCGACGCCCTCGACCAGGTAGGGCCGGCCGGTCCCGCCGGAGTACACGGAGCCCTCCGGGTCGGCCCCGACGATGCGCACCCGGCCCTCGGACGCCTCTTTCAAGAACTTTCCAGCGCCCGAGATGGTACCGCCGGTCCCCACCCCGGCCACGAAGTGCGTGACGCGACCGTCGGTCTGCTGCCAGACCTCGGGCCCGGTGGTCTCGTAGTGCGAGCGCGGGTTGGCCGGGTTGGCGTACTGGTCCGGCTTCCACGCACCGGGGATGTCCCGGGCCAGGCGGTCGGACACGTTGTAGTAGGACCGCGGGTCCTCCGGCGCGACGGCCGTGGGGCAGACGACGACCTCGGCCCCGTAGGCGCGCAGGACGTTCTGCTTGTCCTCGCTGACCTTGTCGGGGCAGACGAAGACGCAGCGGTACCCCTTCAGCTGCGCCACCAGCGCCAGCCCGACTCCGGTGTTGCCGGACGTCGGCTCGACGATGGTGCCGCCCGGCTGGAGCAGGCCCGCCTTCTCGGCCTCTTCGACCATCCGCAGCGCGATACGGTCCTTCACGCTCCCGCCCGGATTCAGGTACTCGACCTTGGCCAGGACGGTGGCGGAGATGCCGGCGGTCACGTTGCGGAGCCGGACGAGGGGGGTATTGCCCACCAACTCGACGACGTTGTCGTAGTAGCGCACGCCGCCAGCGTAGCGGGCCTATCGGATGACGTGTCCCGGGATCACTGTCTCGCGCCGCTTCTCCCACTCGAGGAAGCGCTCCAGCTCGTCCATCAGGGCGCCGGCGAAGTACCCGGCCACGGCCAGGTCGTCGACGAGCCCCAGCACGAACAGGAACGCCTCGGGCACCGCGTCGATCGGGGAGATGATGTACGCCCCGGCCACGGCCAGCATCGCCAGCCGCTTCCCGCCGTCGTACTCACCCTTCATCGTGGCCTTGACCATGCGCGGAATCGCCGCGATGCGCCTCCCGACACCCGGTGTGTCCGGTCGGAACACACGCGCGAGCGCCGTCCACGCCAACCGCCGCCGCAGCGCCCTGTCCGCCATGATGACCACCCTCTCTGCCCTTGCCTATGAATGTAACGGTGGCTGTCATCAGGTGCCGGAGTAAGAATTGCGTCATGGACCTTGATGAGGCTCGGACGGTACTGACGGACCAGCACCACGCCGTCCTGGCCACCCGCCGCAAGGACGGCGGCGTGCAGATGTCGCCGGTCGCGGTGGCCGTCGACGCCGAGGGCCGGGCGGTGATCAGCAGCCGGGTGCCGGCGTACAAGGTGCGCAACCTGCAGCGCGACCCCCGCGCGGCGCTCTGCGTGCTGCCCGACGGGTTCTTCGGCCGCTGGATCCAGGTCGAGGGCGAGGCCGACATCGTGCTGCCGCCGGACAGCGTCGAAGGTTTGGTCGACTACTACCGGCGGGCAACCGGAGGGGAACACCCCGACTGGGACGATTACCGGGCGGCGATGATCCGGGAACAGCGGGTCCTCATCCGGGTCACCCTGCACCGGGCCGGACCGGACAAGTCGGGATGAGGTCAGGTCGGGGTAGGGACAACGGCGGCGAATACTTGGGGGGCGGAGGTTAGCCTCGGGTTCGCGAGGACCGTGGGGTCGGAAAGGTCGGGGGCGGTGAAACTGCAGTCGGAGCAGGTCAAGCGGATAGCAACGGCGGCGGCGGTCGGCGGCGGGGGCGTGGCCGGGGCGGGCGTGTTGTTCTACGGACTGGTACTCGGCCAGGCACTCCTGGCCCGCAAGACGATCCCCCAGGTGGTGAGCCCACCCCCGCGCGCCGACGGCCTGTACGGTGCCGACTTCGGCGGCGAGCCGGTGCGGCTGGTGGTGCTCGGCGACTCGTCGGCCGCCGGTTACGGTGCGGAGAGCCCCAGCGAGACCTTCGCCGCCGCGGTCGCGGCCGGCCTGGCCGAGCAGCTGCAGCGCCCGGTGCGGATGCGCTGCCTGGCCGTGGTCGGCGCCGAGTCCAAGGGCCTCCCGCCGCAGACCGAGGTAGCCCTCCGCCAGCGGCCGGACATCGCCGTCATCTGCATCGGCGGCAACGACGTGACCCACCGGGTCCGCATCCCCACCGCCATCCACCACCTCGTGCGCTCCGTGCGGATGCTGCGCGACGCGGGCGTCGAGGTCGTCGTCGGCACCTGCCCCGACCTTGGCACGATCCGCCCGATCCAGCCGCCGCTGCGCTGGCTGGCCCGGCACTGGAGCCGCCAGATGGCCACCGCCCAGACCATCGCCGTCGTCGAGGCCGGGGGCCGCACGGTGTCACTCGGCGACCTGCTGGGCGAGCTCTTCTACGCCGAGCCCGACCGCATGTTCAGCCTGGACCGCTTCCACCCGTCCGGCGCCGGCTACCTGGCCGCGGCCCAGGCCGTTCTGCCGACCGCGGTGGCCGCCCTGACCGAGCCCGACCACCCGGCCGGCCTGCCCGCGACCGCGGAGGACGCCCTGACCGCCGGCGAGGGCGTGCGCTCCCTGCCCCAGGCCGCCGCCGAGGCCGCGCACAGCCCCGGCACCGAGGTCAGCGCCGCCCAGGTGGCCGGCCACGACCGCGGCCCCGGGGGCCGCTGGGCCCAGCTGCGCCGCCGCGTCTGGCTCCGCCTGCCGCAACAGTCCGCCCGCACGCCCGACCGGACCGCGGAGGCGGCATGAGCGCCCAGGCCGCTTCGTGCCCGTCCGCGCCTTCAGACCCCGGCCGGGAGGGCTCAGCGCGACGCCGCCGCTTCCACCGGCACCGGCCCGATCTCGGCAGCCGCCCGGTCGGCGCGGGGGTTGCTCCGGTCCGCGCGGAAGCTCCCGCTGCCCTGGTCCGCGCGGAAGTCCCCGCCGCTCTGGTCCGCGCGGAAGCTCTCACTGCCCTGGTCCGCGCGGAAGCTCCCGCCGCTCTGGTCCGCGCGGAAGCTCTCACTGCCCTGGTCCGCGCGGAAGTCCCCGCCGCTCTGGTCCGCGCGGAAGCTCTCACTGCCCTGGTCCGCGCGGAAGCTCCCGCCGCTCTGGTCCGCGCGGAAGCTCTCACTGCCCTGGTCCGCGCGGAAGCTCCCGCCGCTCTGGTCCGCGCGGAAGCTCTCACTGCCCTGGTCCGCGCGGAAGCTCCCGCCGCTCCGGTCCGCGCGGAAGCTCTCACTGCCCTGGTCCGCGCGGAAGCTCCCGCCGCTCCGGTCCGCACGGCCGCCGACCCGGTCGATGCCGGCCCCGCTTGGGTCGGTGCAGGCCGCGCTCGGGTCGGTGCGGGCCGCGCTCGGGTCGACGCCGGCCGCGCTCGGGTCGACGCCGGCCGCGCTCAGGTCGACGCCGGCCGCGCTCAGGTCGGTGCGGGCTGCACTCGAGTCGACGCCGGCCGCGCTCCGGTCGACGCCGGGCGCGCTTGGGTCGACGCTGGAGCGGCTGCGGTGCCATCATGAGCGTCCCCCGGAATTCGCCGGTCGTTGTGATGGGGTTCATTCGTCCAGATTTGCCCCTTGTTCGCACCGCCCGGCCCATGATTCGATGGACTGCCGGACACTTGCCGGAACGGAGGTGACGGCGTGGGTGTCGTAAAGCGCCTGGCCAAGCTCACGGGTTTCACGGTGGCCGCCGGTGCGGTCGGCGGGGCCGCCGTCCTCACCGCGCAGGCCGTCGCCGCGCGGACGCGCAACTACGCCAAGCCCGACATGCGCCTGGCGATGCGCTCGTCGATCGGCGGCACCGGCAAGCCCCCCATGCGCCTGGTCCTGCTGGGCGACGCGACAGCACTCGGCGTGGGCGTCGACCGCGTGGCCGACACGGTGGGCGGCCAGCTCGCCGCGCTCCTGGCCGAGGGCTCGGCCGGCCGCCGGGTGGAGCTGTCGAGCGTCGCAGTGGCCGGATCGAGGTCCTCGGACCTGGCCACCCAGGTAGCCCGCGCCCTGGTCGGCCCGGCTCCAGACGTGGCCCTGGTGCTGGTCGGCACCAACGACGTCACCCACCTGACCGGCATCACCGAGGCCGCCGAACACCTGGGTGCCGCCTGCCGCCGCCTCTACGACGCAAACATCCCCGTGGTCGTCGGCACCTGCCCCGACTTCGGCGCCCTGCGCGCCTTCGCCCCACCCCTACGCCAACTCCTGGGCCTACGCAGCCGCCGAGTAGCCCGCCTCCAGGCCGCCGCCGCCGGCGCCGAGGGCGCCGTGGTCGTGGACCTGGGCGCCCGCACAGGCCCAGTCTTCCGAGCCGACGAGGGCACCCTGTGCCACGACGGCTTCCACCCCTCAGCCGACGGCTACCGAGTCTGGGCCCACGCCCTCCTACCCGCCATCGAGGAAGCCGCCACCGTCCGCCGCACAGCATGACCCACTGAGGCCCGCACCAACGCTCCACCACAGCCGCCAGCACCGCCCGGGCTCACCCCACCGCATCCGTGCGCATGCCCTCCTCCCCACCGCATCCGTGCGCACGCCCCTCCTCCCCACGTCGAACAAGCCGCCACCGCGGCGCCGGCGTGCACACCGCGGTCGACACGAACCCGGGCCGGAAGTACAGCGGTCGACGGCGGCCGGTAGCACCGGGTGGTGACGCATTCGAAGGCCGGACTCGGCCCAACTCATGGCGCAACTGATTCCTCACTGCTGCATCCTCTGGCCCGTATTACTCGACCGGTACGCCAATCCGGCTGCGCTATAGGCGTCGCAGTGCGCTAGACGGTCGACAAACGAGCTCCGATCAAACAACGGCAAGTGCTGAGCGCCCCTTCCCAGTTCGTGGTTCGAGAGAAGCGTATGGATCGCGGCGTTAGCCCAGCGTTAAGGATTTTGCTAACGCTGGGTTAACACCGGGGCCGGGATGATAGTCATGTGGCTGGTCAGATGAGTCTGTTCGATCGGGCGGAAGTGGCCTTGATGCGCGATCGGACTCGTGTGCGGAATTATTCTCCGGCGAATGAGGAGTTTCGGCGGGAGCACGCCCGGCATCGGGATTGGGGCTTGGCGCAGCGGCACGCGGCCAAGCTCCGGCGCCTGCGCGACCGCGCGATTCAGGCACCCGCAACGGCCCCCACTCCGCAGCTGACACTCGCGCCGGTCACTCCGGCCACAACCACAACCACCGCTATAGCCCCGGCCGCGCCCGAATCTGAGCACCAGCCGCCCGTCGAACTGGTAACGACTGTCGAACCCGCGCCGGCCGCCGCCCCTGCGCTGACTATCGAGCTCGCGCCGGCTATCCGGCCCGTGTTGGCTGCCGAGTTCGCACCGGCTGCCGCACCTGCGCCGGCTGTCGAACTCCCCGCGCCGAATGCCAAGCTCGCAGCCACTGGCAAACCCACGCACGCCAGTCGCGCCTTGCCCGAGGCTGCACCGGCTGTCGAGCCCGCGCTAACTCGCGAGCCCACACATGTCGGTCGCGCCTTGCCCGAGGTCGCACCGGCTGTCGAGTCCGCATTAACTGGCGAGCCCACGCACGCCAGGCGCTCCTCCCCTAAGGCCCGGGCTGGTTGCCGAGTCCGCGCCAACCGGCTGGTCCGTGTACGCCGGACACGCCCTGCCCGAGGACCGCTGGCTGCCGAGTTCGTGGCGGCTGGCGAGATTGCGCGCATCGGCGCGGCTTGTCCGAGGGCATGCGGGGCTTTCTGCGGCTCTGGTCGCGGCTATCTCGGCCGCCCCCCCCTCGGCCACGAATCTGTGCCGGCCGTCGAGGTATCGCGTAGGTAGAGCCCAGAGGGACGTGCACCGCAGCAGGAAATGTCCCTGCGGGGACAGAGCTGAATAGCGTGGGCCCGACCGTTGTTTGGGGTGCCGTTTGCTCGCGGACTTCATCGGATTTTGGCACCGGAGGGGGTTGGTGGTTATGAAAAGTCGGTTCGGCGCTGGCGCGTTTTGGGTGCTGGGGGCTCGGCGGCTATTCGCTCGCGTATTGGTGGCGGCGATGGCGCGCCTATGGAAACAATGGTGAAGTGTGCGGATCGGCCTGACGATTGGGTGGGCCGAGCTGCGGTTGTAGTGCCCCGGTTGTTCAGCGCCCTCGTGTTGTATTGAGCGCGCCATGCCGCGTTCTGCGCCCAAGAGGAGAACGGAGAAGCGTAGAAACGGGCTCACGGTCGGTGGTCAGCTGAAGGCGCCGCGGAGTGCCGCGATGCGGGCTGCTGCTTCCTGCTGGACTTCGGGTGGGGCGTAGCGGGCCAGGTCGGCGGCTATGACCTGGAGTTGGTCGGGTAGGGCCAGGTCGTTGTCGAGGCGCGGTACCGGTAGCGGCGGGCGGGCCTCGGCCTCGGCGGTGCGGTCGGCCAGCCACTGGATGAGGTCGTGCATGAGGTCGGCGCGGGAGGCCCCGGACAGACCGGACGCCGCCCATCGGGGCGGCGTCCAGTGTGAGACCTGGCCGACCAGCTTGCGCACGGCGGCGCCCAGCTGATCGTTGGTGGGCATCAGCGGCGTAGGTAGCTCAGCAGGCGCAGGATCTCGTAGTACAGGAAGATCAGGCCGACCAGGATGCCGAAGGCGCAGTACCAGGCGTACTTCTCGGGCATGCCGTAGCGGGTGCCCTGCTCGATGGCGTCGAAGTCCAGGATGAACGTCAGGGCGCCGACGCCGATGATGACCAGGCTGAACACGATCGGCAGCCAGCTGACCTGGCCGTTCTGGCTGTACTCGCGCAGGCCCAGGTTGACGCCGAACAGGTAGAACAGCCAGTTGGCGAAGGCCAGGACCATGACGCCGATGAGGGCGCCGATGACGAACTTGGTGAAGCGGGGCGTCGCGCGCAGGACCTTCAGCTTGTAGAGCACCGCCATCACGGCGAAGATGCCGAACGTGCCGATGACGGCCTGCAGGACGATGCCGGAGTAGAAGCTCTCGAACGAGCGGCTGATGACGCCGAGCGCCACACCCTGCAGGACCGCGTAGGGCACGATCACGGCGGGGCTGGTGATCCGGCGGAACGAGATGACGAGGCCCAGGACCAGGCCGGCCAGGCTGGACACGATGGCCGCGAAGAAGGTCAGGCCGCTGCTCGGGGGCAGCAGGATCCACGACGCGGCGCCGACGACGCCTGTCACGGCCAACAGCGCGACGGTGCGGACGACGACGTCGTCCATGGTCATGGCGCGCGTGGGCGCGCCGGTCTCATAACGGGAAGCCCGCGCCGCCTCGCCAAGGCGGGTGAGCACCGGGTTCGAACTCTGCACGATCGGCCTCCATGGGCTCTCATCCACGTGTAGACCCAGAGTACCGCGAAGGAGCGCAAGAGAAACGGGCACCATACAGCGCAACGTGATGGTATGGACAAAACTCGTGCCCGGGGCGGGGTTCGAACCCGCATGCCTTGCGGCAGCCGCTTTTAAGGCGGCCGTGTCTGCCGTTCCACCACCCGGGCGTTGAACGCGATCTCACGGTAGCCCGTCCGATGAACTGTCAACACCGACAACGGGTTGGCCGTTACTGTCGTCCGGGTGACCAGCGGCCCACAGACCGACGAGGCGGGTACTGCTCCGGTTGACCATGAAACACCGGCCAATTCGCCGATGCGCTGGGGACGTCCATGGATTAGCGACGTCGCCGCGTGCGCGTTCATGGTGCTTGTCGCGGCCTTCGTCACCAGGGGCCTGCTGGCCGATCCGGCCGGTCGCGCCCTGAGCCTCAACCCCGGTGACCAGGCACTCGACGAGTGGTTCCTCGCCTACGCCACTCGAGCCTATCGCGGTGACTTCGCCTTCGTGACGGGTGCCCTGAACGCACCCGAGGGCATCAACGTCCTGGGCAACGCCTCGCTCATCGGGCTCGGGCTGCTGTTCGCCCCGCTGACCCTCGCGTTCGGCGCACCTGTGACGTTCGCGGTGGCGACCGGGTTCAACCTCGCGGCCAACGGCGCCGGCTGGTACCTCCTGCTCTCCCGCACCGCCCGCCTGCACCGCCTGGCCGCAGGCGTCGGCGGCGTCTTCTGCGGCTTCGCGCCGGGCATGGTCAGCCAGTCCAACGGCCACCTGCACATGACCGCGGCCTGGCTGGTCCCGGCCATCGTCTGGTGCGTCGTCACCCTCGCCCAGGGGACCCGGACGGTCCAGCGTGGCCTGCTGCTGGGCGGGCTCGTCGTCGCCCAGTTCTTCCTCGGCGAGGAGGTGCTGCTCCTGACCGCCGTCGCGCTCGCGCTGTTCTGCCTCGCCTTCGTCGCGACCTGCCGCCCGATCCCGCGGCACGTCCTGCCGTCGCTGGGCCTGGGCCTGGTCATCGCGGGCGGGGTGGCGCTGGCGCTGCTCGCGTACCCGATCTGGGTGCAGTTCCGCGGCCCGCAGAGTGCCCCCGGCGCCGTGTTCCGGCCGGAGTTCTACTCGGCCGACCTCAAGAGCTTCGCCGCCCTGTCCCCGCTGTCACTGGCCGGCGGCAACGGGGCGACCCGGCTGGCCAGCGGGCCCTCGGAGTACACGGCCTTCTTCGGGGCGCCGGCGCTCATCGCGGTGCTGGGCGCGACGCTGTGGATGTGGCGGCGCCCGGCCGTCGTGGCCTGCACGGTGGTGTCGATCGTGCTGTGGGCGCTGGCGCTCGGGCCGCACATCGTGGTCGGGCACGAGCGGACCGAGCAGTGGGCGCCGTACTCCCTCATCGCCGGCACCCCGATCGTGGAGTGGGCTCTGCCGACCCGGTTCGCCCTGGCCACGGTGCCGCTGCTCGGCTTCGTGCTCGCGTCGGTGGTGCACGCGGCGATCACCCAGACCGAGACCCTCAAGGTGCTCGTGCCGGTCGCGGTCATCGCCGCGCTCGTCCCGCTCGCGCCGCGCCCGCTGCCGACCGCGGACCGGGCCCCCGTGCCGCGGTTCTTCACGGAGGGGTACTGGCGCGGCTACGCCCCGCGCGACGGCACGATCGTCCCGGTGCCGCTACCGGACTGGCGCGACCCCCAGCCGATGCGCTGGGCGGCCGCGACGAACGTGGCCTTCGCGACGCCGCAGGGCTGGTTCATCGGCCCGTACGGCACCGACGGCACGTCGGCCGTCGGTGTCTTCCCGCGGCCGACGTCACAGCTGCTGCACCGCGCGCTCGCCAACGCCAACCCCCCGGCGCTCACCGACCAGGACCGTATCGACCTGCGCCGGGACATCGCCTTCTGGCACGCGTCCTGCTTCGTGCTCGCCGACGGCCAGGCCGAGGCCGGGGCGCTGCACAGCACCCTCGACGCCCTGCTCGGCCCCGGCGAGCACGTGGCCGACGTCTGGGTCTGGCGGGCGCGCGCCTAGGCGGCCTTGCGCTTGCTGTCGAACAGCGGGATCGGCTGTGCGACCTCCACGAACGCCTCCCGCGGCTCGTGCAGCGAGCCCAGCGCCACGACCTCGCGGCGCAGTACGAGCTGCAGCGTCCAGTCGACGAGCACCCGGATCTTGCGGTTCAGGGTCGGGATGCGGCTCAGGTGGTACGTCCGGTGCATGAACCAGGCCGGCAGCCCTCGGACCTTGATGCCGTACACCCGCGCGGCGCCCTTGTAGAGCCCGAGCCCGGCCACCGAGCCCACGTGCTTGTGCCGGTAGTCGACGGGCTCGCGCCCGCGCACGACCGCGGCGATGTTGTCGGCCAGCCGGGACGCCTGGCGCACCGCGTGCTGGGCGCTCGGCGAGCACAGCGCGGCCGGGTCGGACGAGGTCAGGTCGGGCACCGCCGCGCAGTCGCCGGCGCTCCAGGCGCCCTCGACGACGTTGCCGTCGGCGTCGACGACCTGGAGGGTGGGCTTGCAGGTGACGGCGCCGCGCGGGGTGCGCGGCAGGTCGGTCTGCTCCAGCATCGGGTGCGGCTTCACGCCGGCCGTCCACACGATGGTGTCGGCCTCGAAGGCGTCGCCGTCGGAGAGCTTCACGAGGCCGTCGACGCACGACTCGAGCCGGGTGCCGAGGCGGATGTCGATGCCGCGCCGGGTCAGCTCGACGGCGGTGTAGGCACCCATCTCCGGGCCCACCTCGGGCAGGATCCGGTTGGCCGCCTCGACGAGGACGAACCGCACCTCGTCGCGCGGGATCTCGGGGTAGTACCGCAGCGCGCCGCGGACCATGTCCTCCATCTCGGCCAGGGCCTCGACGCCCGCGTATCCGCCGCCGACGAACACGAACGCCAGCGCCCGCCGCCGGGTGGCCTCGTCGTCGGTGGTCGCGGCGACGTCGAGCCGGTCGAGCACGCTGTTGCGCAGGAAGACGGCCTCGCCGATGGTCTTGAAGCCGACCGCCTGCTCGCGCAGGCCGGGGATCGGCAGCGTGCGCGACACCGAGCCGGGCGCGACGACGATGTGGTCGTAGGCGACCTCGCGGGCCGGCCCGATGATCGGCTGGACGATCGCGACCTTCCGGGCGTGCTCGATGCTGGTGACCGTGCCGGACAGCACGTGGCAGCGCTCGAGCTCGCGGCGCAGCGGCACGACGGCGTGCCGGGGTGAGATGTTGCCCGCCGCCGACTCGGGCAGGAACGGCTGGTAGGTCATGTGGGGCTGGGGGTCGACCACTGTGACCTCAGCCTCGTGGAGGTTGAGCTTCTTGGACAGGCGCAGGGCGGCATAGAGCCCGACGTGCCCGGCGCCGACGATGAGGATTCGCTTCGCAGCCACGCCTCAACGCTAGGGACGTGACGGCGCTCTCTTCAGCCTGGTCACGGACAATGTAACGCCCATTACCAAGGGTGTAACCGCCACCACAGCAGGCTCGCGCCCCCCCGGGACCCCCTGCGACGCAGACGGCTACTGGGAGGCCCGGCGGGCGACCAGATACGCCAACGCGCCGGCCGCCAGCACTCCGACCAGTGACGCGGCCAGGAACACCGGGCCCAGCGTCACCTTCACCACGAGCAGCATGACCACGCTGACGAGCGCACTGACGGCCACGACACCCAGCGCCCGCAGCAGCCAGCCGCTCAGCACGCCCGGGGACACGATGGCGTCGTACGGCAGGACGGCGGCCAGCGCGGCCAGTGAGTGCATGAGGTACAGCGTCGTCGACAGCCCGACCAGGTGCGGGATGGAAGGGATGTAGCCGTATACGAACTTGCCGATCAGAAAGCCGAACGCGCACGAGAAGATGGCCAGCCCGACCAGCCGGGTGCGGGTGAAGACGGCGGGCAGCAGCGCCACGATGCCGGCCAGCACGATCCCGGCGAAGTTGCGCATGACCTCGGGCGGGAACGCGAGGACCAGGCTCAGCGCGGCGAACACCGCGATCGCCGCCCGGATCATCAGCGGACCGGCGGCGGCCCGCTCGGCCATGTCGCGGACCCGGCCGACCCGGCCCGCGAAGTAGTCCTGGAGATCCTCGATCATGACGTCGTCACCGTCCGCCCCACCGCGAGGCGGGCCACGCCCCGCAGGACCTCGTCCAGGCTGCCGGCGCCGCCCCAGGCGACCACCGGCACACCGTGCTCGCGCAGCTGGCCGATGATCGCCTCGCGCTCCAGCCGCCACATGCGCCAGGCCACGTCGCCCCACTTGCCTATCGCGCGGACTCGCAGTACAGGGTCCGCGAGCGTGTCGACGGCGACCACGAATCGACCGGCCCGGGCCAGGTTGGCCAGCATCGCCGCGCTGCGCACGTCCAGCAGCGGGGTGAGCACCATGACAAGCGCATTGCCCTGGATCAGCTGCGGCCCGAACGACGAGGGCGGCGGCTCGTCCCCACCCTCGCCGGCCGCCACGTCGAGCAGGAACTCCAGCGTGGTCATGTAGTGCCGGCGACCGCTCGCGGCGCGCAGGTGGCGGACGGTCCCGCCGTACTGCAGCAGCGCCACCCGGTCGCCGCGATGCAGATAGTGCTCGGCGATGCCGGCCGCGGCCCGCACGGTGATGTCGAGCACCGAGGCCCGCCCGTCGATCCCACCCGAGCGGCCCGCCTCGTGCAGCGCGTCGAGGAGCACGACGACCTCGGCATCGCGGTCGGACAGGGTGCTGACCACGTGGATCTCGCGCGTGCGCAGCGAGACCCGCCAGTCGATGCGGCGCAGCCGGTCGCCGGGCCCGAAGCGCCGCACGCCCGCGAGCTCGCCGCCCTCGCCGGGGCGCCGGGAGCGGTGACCACCGACGTGCCCGGCGGCCCGGGGCATGGCCTCGGCCGCGTCGAAGCTCTCGGTCGCCGGGTAGGCCTTCAGCGGCAGCGGTGGCGTCGACACCGCCCGGCCGAGCAGCAGCCCGTCGGAGGCGACGGCGTGCGCGGTGACCGGGCCGAGCGGGTGGCGGCCCCAGCGCAGGACCCGGCCCTCCAGGTCCACGCCGGAGATCGTCCGGCCGTCGACGTTCACCGCGTATGGGCGGTCAGTGTGCTTGAGACGGACCCAGCGCGGTATCACCGAGCGGACCACCACCAGGTCGAACCCGGCCGGGTTGGGGTTGCCGATGTTGATCGTGACACCGAGGTCGGCCCCCTCGACCAGGAACGGCTCCGCGGCCGTCACCTCGACCGTCGGCGCCCGCCGAGGCCGGCGCACCAGCGAGACAGCGGTGCCGATGGCGAACGGCGTGGCGATGACCACCAGGTCGAACTGGCCGGTGAGCACGGCGACGAGCATGAGCACCCCGGCGACCAGCACGGCCCGGCCCAGGGCGCGGGTCGGGTCGAACGCCCGGTCGGGCCAGCGGGTCTCGTTGGACTCAGCCACGCCTTCCGCCGTAGGTCGGCAGCGCCCCGCTGGCCGGGGCCGGCGTCTGGGCCAGCACCTCGCCGACCACCGAGCGCGGGTCGATGCGCTTGAGCCACATCTCCGGCCGCAGCGAGATCCGGTGGGACAGGGCCGGGATGGCGACCGCCTTGACGTCCTCGGGCACCACGTAGTCGCGCCCGCTGAGGGCGGCCGACGCCCGCGCCAGCAGCAGCAGCGCGAGCGAGCCGCGGGGCGAGGCCCCGACCAGCACGTGCGGGTGGACGCGGGTGGCCGCGGTCAGGGCGACGATGTACCGCCCGATCGAGTCCTCCACCATGACGTCCTCGAGCGCACCCTGCATGGCCAGCAGCGTCTCGGAGTCGACGACGGGCTCGAGGTTCGCCTCCTCCTGGCGGCGCGACATCCGCCGGCGCAGCACGTCCCACTCCTCGTCGGCCTCCGGGTAGCCGAACGACACGCGCAGCAGGAACCGGTCGAGCTGGGCCTCGGGCAGCGGATAGGTGCCCTCGTACTCGATCGGGTTGGCCGTGGCCAGGACGTGGAACGGCGCGTCCAGCCGGTAGGTGGCGCCCTCGACCGAGACCTGCCGCTCCTGCATCGCCTCCAGCAGCGCCGACTGCGTCTTCGGCGGCGTCCGGTTGATCTCGTCGGCCAGCAGCAGGTTGGTGAAGACCGGCCCGGCCCGGAACGAGAACTCGTGGTTGCGCTGGTCGTACAGGAACGAGCCGGTGACGTCGGCCGGCAGCAGGTCGGGGGTGAACTGCAGGCGGCGGAAGCCGATGCCGAGCGCCTGGGCGAACGAGCGCGCGGTGAGCGTCTTGCCCAGGCCCGGGAGGTCCTCGAGCAGCACGTGGCCGCCGGCCAGGATGCCGGCCAGGACCAGCTCCAGCGAGTCGCGCTTGCCGACGACCACCGTGCCGACCTGGTCCAGGACCACCTTGGCGATCCGGCCCACCTCGCCCGGAGCGAGCGTCTTCATAGCGCCTCCACCTTCGCGACGATCGATGCTATGTCCTGCGGGCTGGGCACGCGGGACGGCGTGTAGTGCAGCAGCTTCCAGAGGTCCTCGCCGACCAGCTTGCGGGCCTGCTCGGGGTGGCCGGCCAGGGTGATGCCGTGGCGCTGGCGGAGCCGGGCGTCGACGAGGTCGGTGAACCGGGGCACGACGACGGCCGAGAAGCGGTTGGGGTCGCGCTCACCCCAGACGAACCGGTCGTCCCACTTGGCCACGGCCAGCAGGATGCCGTCGCCGGTCGGAATCGCGTCGCGCAGGTCGCGGCGGCCCGGGGAGCGCGGCGGCCCCGGACGCTCCGGGCGCCGGCCGGCCGGCTCCAGGCCGATGCCGGTCACCGTGGCCGGCAGCTCCTCCGAGCGCACCTGCACCAGCATCTCGCGCATGACCTGCACGGCGACGATGGTGAGCAGCATCAGCGGATACGACACCTGGTAGCCGAAGATGTACAGCAGGGCGTAGGCGACGGTGGTCAGCGCGACGGCTACGAAGAGCCGGCGGACCCACCAGCGCCAGTCGAACGGGCGTGCCGGGCGGCGGGCCGGGCGGGGCGGCTGCTCCCGGCGCGGGACGGGCGGGCCGTCGTCGAACAGCTCGTCGAGGCCGACCACCTGCTCCTCACGGGGCACGGCGCTCACCTCCCACCGGCGGTGCGGCCCCGGCGGCCTGACCCGCGAGCTCGGTGCGGATCTGGCGCAGGGCCCCGATAGCGTCCTGGCGTGAGCGCTCGCCGACCGGGTGGGTGGCGTAGCGGGCTTCGCGGTACACCTCAGCAAAGCCTTCGAGTGTCGGGCGGCTCACCTGGTGGGCCGAGAGCAGCCGGGTCACCAGCTCGGTGGGGCTGTCACCGGTCAGGCGCGGGGTGCCGGCGGCCGCGGCGGCCCGCTCCAGGCGCACCCAGCAGGCGATGACGGCCCGGCGGGGATCGGTGTCGGTGTCGCTGAGCTCGACGATGCCGGCCTCGACAGCGGCCATGACCTCCTCGGCCGAGCCCTGGACCATCGGCCGCGGCGCCTCCGGCTCGACGAAGATCCGCGGTTTCTGCTTCGTCGAGCGGTTCGTCACCAGGAACCAGATCAGGCTGCCGACGAGCGCGAGCACGAGCGCCCCGCACAGCAGCGTCCCGCCCAGGATGGCCCAGTCGGGCAGCCCGCCGCCGCCGTCGGTGTTGCTGTCGCCGGCCGGCTCGGGCACGTCCTGATGCTCGGGTGCCAGGACGCTCGGCGTCGGCTCGGGGACAGCGGGCCCCGGCACCGGCACCCGGGTGATCTCGGGCGAGGACATGGACGCGGCCAGGCCGCCGATGAGGAGGACGGCGATGACGCCCAGCACCGGCAACCAGCGGCCGAAGGTGCGGTCCATGAGATCCCGTCGCTCTTAAGTGACCCCGGCGAGCTGCTTCGCCCGGGTGAAGACCTCGTCAAGCATTCCTGGCGTGAGCCGACCGGTAAAGGTGTTCTGTTGACTCACGTGGTAACAACCGAGCAACGCGGGAGCACCTTCGGCCTGCCACAGGGCGCCGTGGCCGAACGGTACCTTCCGCGCCGGTGCTACACCGTAGACGGCGCGGAGGGCAGGCCAGAAGGCGGCCCACGCGAACGCACCGAGCGCGATGACCACGCGCAGGTCAGGGGCGATTTCCCGCAGCTCACGGTGCAGGAACGGCGCGCACGTGTCGCGCTCCTCGGGCGTGGGCTTGTTGTCCGGCGGGGCACACCGCACGGCGGCGAAGATCCGGGTGGCGGTCAGCGTGAGCCCGTCGTCACGGGCCGTGCTCGTGGCCTGGTTGGCCAGGCCGGCCCGGTGCATCGCGGCGAAGAGCACGTCACCGGAGCGGTCGCCGGTGAAGACCCGGCCCGTGCGGTTGCCGCCGTGCGCGGCCGGGGCGAGCCCGAGGATGCCGATGGGCGCCCGGTGCGGGCCGAAGCCGGGCACCGGGCGCCCCCAGTACTCCTGATCGCGGAAGGCGGCCCGCTTGGTGGCCGCGACCTCCTCCCGCCACGCCACGAGCCGCGGGCAGCGGCGGCACTCGGAGATCTCCTGATCCAGCTCGTCGAGTGCGTCTCCCACGCCCTCGACGTTAGCGGGGCGGCGACACCGACGGGCTCCCGGAGGGGCTGGGGCTCGCGCCGGCGGAGGGGACGGTGCTCACCGATGGGGCGGAGCTCGCCGAGGGGTCGACCCGGCCGAGCGGGCACAGCGGGTAGGCGGGCCTCGTCGTGTGCACCCCGCCGGTGTCCTGATCGTTGTCGCAGCGGTAGGGGTCGCCGATGGTGATCGCGTTGCCGTCCTGGTCGTACAGCGTGACGTTGTGCAGCGGACGGCCGTTCTCGTCGACCGGGTAGACGTCGATCACGTTCGAGTACGGGTTGTAGGAGCCGTTGTCGTAGGACCGGCTGGAGTCGGAGAGGCGCCACAGGGAGCCCGGGAGGTTTACCGCGATGAACAGCAGGCCGAGCACCGCGACCACGCTGACCCCGATGCCGACGGTCCTGGGCACGCGGGGCCGGCCGGTGGCCCCGATGCGCACGGAGAACACCGCGGCGGCGGCCATGAGCACCAGCCCGATCGGATCGTCCAGGCGGTCGGTGGGAATGATGTCGAGCGCGAAGATCAGCACGACGATCGCCACCCCGCGGGCGATCCACCAGGCCGGGCGGAGCAGGCGCAGGAAGTCGGTGGCCCGCTCGTAGCCGATGACCTGCCCGGACCGCTCGTCGAGCGTGCCCAGGCGCAGCCGCAGCAGCTCGACGTCGATGCCGCCGCGGGCCGCCGCCGGGGCGCGCCCGGCCTCGATGCCGGCCGCCGCGCGCAGCTCGGCCGCGTAGGCGTCGGGCGGGCCGAGCCGCTCGACGAGCGAGCCGCCCTGCTCCTCGAGGACCTCCGCGAAGTGCGCGGGCAGGTCCTCCATGAGGTCGTCGCGCACGTCCGGGGGCAGGTCGGCGAGCGCGGCCGCGACCCGCTCCAGGTAGTAGTCGATCTCCAAGCTGGAGCCACTCGGCGCAGTCGTCATGCCGCCTCTCCCCCTATGAGCGTCTGCATCGTCTGCGCGAAGCCGTGCCAGACCTTGCCGGACTGGGCGAGCTGGGCCCGGCCGGCGGCGTTGAGCGCGTAGTACTTGCGGTGCGGCCCCGACTCGCTGGGCACGACGTAGGTGGTCAGGGCGCCGGCCTGGAAGAGGCGGCGCAGGGTGCCGTAGACGGAGGCGTCGCCCACCTCGTCGAGGCCGGCCGAGCGCAGCCGGCGCAGGATGTCGTACCCGTAGCCGTCCTCATCCCGCAGCACGGCGAGCACGGCGAGGTCGAGCACCCCCTTCAGCAGCTGAGTGGTGTCCACGCCAAGCAGAGTAGTACGCAATGCACAGTAGTATCAAGCGCGGAGGTCGGGGCGCCGGGCCTGCTCCGACCTGCACCCTCGCGGCGCGGCGGCAGATCGACCGGGTGGCACGCGAAAGGCGGCCCACCACCGGCGGACCGCCTTACGGAGAAGAGTGTGGTTACTTGGCGTCGTCGAGGCAGAGGGCGTCGCCGCTGGTGACGTCGGTGCCCTGCCAGAGCACGTACTTGGCGTCGGACCAGGCGTCACACACGGTGGCCTCGTCCTTGAGCGCCTCGGTCTGCGAGACACCGTTCTTGATACCGACGACCTTGTACTTCGCGGTCGAGTCGTCGCACTTGACGATCTTGACCTTGACGTCCTTGGACGTCGAGTCGCCGATCGAGTCACCGGCCAGGCAGTCGCCGACGGCCGCGTTCTTCGGGTCCGAGTTCACGCTGTCGACGATGTCGTTCCAGGTGCTGCGGGCGAAGAGGAAGATGCCGCCGCAGCAGACGAGCGTGAGGACCAGGATGACACCCACGACGATCAGGATGATCTTGCCGGCGCTGCTCTTCTTCGGCGGCGGCGGGGCGCCGAACGGGGCACCGGGAGCACCCGGGGCACCGTAGGCCGGCGGCTGGTCGTACGGCGAGCCGGACGCCGGAGGCTGTCCGTAGGCCGGGTCGTACGGGGCACCCGACGAGGGCTGCTGACCGTACGGCGCGCCCGACGCGGGCTGCTGGCCGTACGGCGCGCCCGACGACGGCGGCTGCTGGCCATAGGGAGGCTGCTGCCCGTACGGCGGCTGCTGCCCATACGGCTGGTCACCGCCGTATCCCCCGCCACCGGGTGGCGGGTAGCTGCCGGGCGGCGGGTACTGATCAGACATGCGTTTCCTTCCGGGGTATGCCGCAAAGATCACCCTAACGGGCAAAAAGACGGTTGAGCTTGGGAAACCGACCTCCGACCCACTGGAGACGGCTCACGATAGCCGGAGAGGGCCAGCCCGCGCAGCACAGAGCGTGCTCGTATTACGGTGTGCGCCGTGACCGATCTGTTGAAACGGCTCGCCGCGGGGCCCGGCGTCTACCGCGGCCGCGGCGACGGGCTGGAGTCCGGACCTTTCGTGGCCCGGATCAAGGTGACCTCGGTGGTGCGCGGCAACGCCATCACGCTCGACTATGAGGCGGTCAGCGACAGCAAGGGACTGCAGCACGTCGAGCACACGATCCTCACCGCGAGCGAGGCCGGCCGGCTGGAACTGCACGTCACCTGCCTCGAGCTGCCCGGCGTGACGCGGTTCGTGCAGAGCGAGCCCGGAGTCTTCAACGCATACGAGGGCGCCCTACCAGCCAAGATCATCATCACGATGCCGAGTGACGGCGTGCTCACCTACGGCTGGTGGTACGCCCGCGACGACGCCGAGCCGCGCGAACAGTCCCGGGCCGAGGTCCGCCGCACGGGCTGACCAGCTCTGACACAAATCCGACAGCGCAACGTTACGGTTGGCATCGCAACTTACGAGAGCGACAGCGCGATGCCGTCCAGAATGTCGGACTCCGAGGCGATCACCGAGTCGATGCCCGCGGACGAGCCGAGCTGCTCGACGATCACCCGCAGGATCAGCGCCCCCGCGCCGATGACGTCGGCGCGGCCGGGGTGCATGACCGGGTGCTCCAGCCGCTGCGCGGCGCTGCGCCCGAGCAGGTCGGCGGTCACCTTCGCCACGTCCGCGGCGGAGATGCGGGCCCGGTGGATGCGCTTCGGCTCGTACTCCCCCAGCCCGAGCGCCAGCGCGGCGACTGTCGTCACCGAGCCGGCCAGGCCGACGAGCGTGGCCGCCCGCGCCCCGTCGACCGAGGCCAGCGCCCGGTCCACGGCGGCCGCGACGTCGGCCTCGGCCGCCGCGATCTCCCCGGCCGTCGGCGGGTCGGAGTGCAGGTGCCGCTCGGTCATCCGCACGCAGCCGATGTCGACGCTTATCGCCGCCTCGACGTCGCCGGCGCCCAGCACGAACTCGGTCGAGCCGCCCCCGATGTCCACGACCAGGAACGGCGCCGCGGCCGTCAGCCCGCGCACGGCGCCGGCGAAGGACAGCCGGGCCTCCTCGTCGCCGGTGATCACCTCGGGCGCGAAGCCGAGCGTGTCGAGCACCATGGCCCGGAAGTCGGCCGCGTTCTCGGCGTCCCGGGAGGCGCTGGTGGCCACCATCCGGGCCGCGTCGACACCGGCCGCGGCGATCTCGGCCGCGTAGTCGACAAGGGCCACCCGGGTCCGCTCGATCGCGGCCGGAGCCAGCCGTCCGGTCTGGTCGACACCCTCACCCAGCCGGACGATCCGCATCTGCCGGGTCACGTCCGAGATGTCGGACTGTTCGGAGACGTCGGCGATCAGGAGCCGGACGGAGTTGGTGCCGCAGTCAATGGCCGCCACTCGTTTCACGGTCAAAGCCTACAAATGCAGCAGCATGCGGTGGTTGCCCAGGGTGTTGGGCTTGACCCGCTCGAGGTCGAGGAACTCCGCGACCCCCTCGTCGTAGGAGCGCAGGAGCTCCTCGTAGACCGGGTGGGTGACCGGGGTGCCATCGATCGGCACGAAGCCGAACGAGCCGAAGAAGCGGGTCTCGAAGGTCAGCACGAACACCCGGCGCACCCCGATCTCGCGGGCGGCGTCGAGCAGCTCGGCGACGATCCGGTGGCCGATCTTGTGCCCGCGCAGGAGCGGGTCGACCGCGACCGTGCGGACCTCGGCCAGGTCCTCCCACATGACGTGCAGCGCGCCGCACCCGACTATCGCACCGTCATCCGTGCGCTCGGCCACCCAGAACTCCGGCACGGCCTCATACAGGGCGACGGTGGGCTTGGACAGCAGCCGGCGGTCGGCGACGTACATCGCGACGAGCCTCCGGATGCCCCGGACGTCGGCGGTTCGTGCCCGCCGGACGATTACCTCCATGGCGCAAGGGTAGTGGCGCGCGGATGTGGCTTCTGACACGCGATCGGGTGCTCATCCTCACCACGGCGCTCATGACGGCGGTGGCCGCCACCATGACCGTGCTCTATATCAACAAGAGCCCGCAGCCGATGACACCCGTGGCGAGCACGACCGGCCCGCCGAAGGCCAGCCCCGGGGCGAGCGCCCGGGCCACCGCCGCCCCCGGCACGGTGAAGGCCGACTACGCGGTGCGCAGCAAGTGGAAGGACGGCTTCAACGCCGAGGTCACCGTCACCAACCTGGGCAGCCGGCCGCTCATGGGCTGGATCGTGCAGCTGGAGCTGCCCAAAGACGTCGACGTCACCTCGACGTGGGGCGCCAAGACGGAGCAGGCGCCCGGGCGGCTGGTGCTGCGCTCCCAGGCGTACAACACCTACCTGGAGGCGGGCGGCGCGATCCGGATGGGCTTCGAGGCGAAAGGGCCGGCACAAGCACCTACCAGCTGCTCCGTCAATGGCACGGCGTGCTGAGTCATTAATCCGACTGTTTGCACGTGGCGGGCATCCGACCCCGCTTCGGCAAGAAGTCTGACGTACCTTCTTTGGGTGCTGACCCCACCGGCCGGACTCCCCGAGGACGCGCTCGGGGCCCTGATCGGCCGAGAGTGGGGCATTCCGGTCAAATCGCTCGGCTACCAGCCCGTCGGCTTCGGCTCCCATCACTGGGAGGTCGTCGACACCGCGGGCTTCCGCTGGTTCGTGAACGTCGACGAGCCGGCCGACCCGGCCAAGCTCGACGCGTCGCTGCGCACGGCGGCCGACCTCCACGCCACCGGGCACGCCTTCGTCGTCGCCCCGATCCCGGCGCTGAGCGGGGCCAGCACGGTGCACCACGGGCCGTTCACGATCGCGCTGTACCCGTTCGTCGAGGGCGCCAGCTTCGACTGGAACGCGTTCACCGGCCCGACCCACCGCCAGGCCACCCTGGACATGATCATCCGGCTGCACACGGCGCCGCCGATCGCGCGCCGGCACGCCCGGGTGGACGACTTCGCGGTGCTCTACCGCGACGAGGTCGAGCAGGCATTGCGGCAGCCCGGCGAGTCGGCGGGCTGCGGACCCTACGCGGTGCCGGCTGCCGACCTCCTGGAGGAGCACCGCCGGCCGCTGCAGAGGGTCCTGGCCCGCTACGACGAGCTGGTGCTGCAGAGCCGCACCGAGCCGGTCCGGGCCGTGCTCACCCACGGCGAGCCGCACTCGGGCAACACCATGCGGACCCCGACCGGGTGGCGGCTCATCGACTGGGACACGGTGCTGGTGTCGCCGCCGGAGCGGGACCTGTGGCTGATCGAGCCGGGCGACGGGTCGATCTTCGCGGCCTACGCCGAGGCCACCGGCGTGCTGGTCCGCCCGTCGACGATCATGCTGTTCCAGCTGCGGTGGGCGCTGTCGGACATCGCTGTCGAGGTGCGCCGCTTCCGCCGGCCGCACACGGGGACGCAGGACGAGGCGGAGGGGTACGAGATCCTGCGGTCAGTCGTCACCAGCATCGAGTGAGTCCGCCGGGGCACTGTCCGGCGCAGACGCGGCCGGCCGGTCGACGCAGGGGCCCTGGGCCCACCACTCGCCGGCCAGCTTGACTGTCTCGTCACCGAACGGGTTGACGCCCTCACCCACGGCCAGGGCGTGGCCGAGGTGGACGTGCAGGCACTTCACCCGGGTCGGCATGCCACCGGCGGAGACGCCGTCGATCTCCTGGACGTGGCCGACCGACTCGCGGCGGCGCAGGTAGTCCGCGTGCGCCAGCTGATACTGCGCGGCCAGCTCCGGGTCCGCGGCCAGCCGGGCGCCCATCTCGCGCATCAGGCCGGACGACTCCAGGCGGCTGCACTCGTGCACCGCGCGCGGGCAGGTCAGGTAGAACAGCGTCGGAAACGGGGTGCCGTCCGGCAGCCGGGGCGTCGTCTCCACGACGTCGGGCAGGCCGCAGGGGCAGCGGTGGGCGACCGCGCGGGTGCCGCGGGGCGTGCGGCCGAGCTGGGCCGCGACCACCGCGAGATCCTCGTCGGTGGCCGGCTGGAATTCCGTCACTGCTTGTCCGCCGCCTCGATACTCGACCAGAGCTTGCCGTACCAGGGCCGGGGCGGCTTCGGGGCGCCCGGGACGTCGTCGGGGTCGGCCTCGGCGTTGTTGGCCGGGTCCACGACCACGTAGGGCTTCTCACCCGGCAGCACCATGTGCAGCCGCTGGCGGGCCTGGGAGATCACGTATTCGGGATCGTCCCACTTCTTGGCCCGGGCCTGCATCTCGGCGACCTTCGCGGCCTGGTGCGCCTGGCTCTCCTCGAGGGCCGCGATCTCGGCCTGCTGGGCCAGGTAGACCCGCACGGGGTACGCGTAGGCGAGCAGCAGCACCAGCAGGACCAGGCTGAGCACGACGGCGCGGCTGGTGAACCGGCGCGGCTGCGGTGCCCGGGTGCGCATCGCGGCGCCGCCGGGCGAGACCGCCCGCCGGGCCACGGGCCGGGACGGTGCGCGGCCGGCGCGCTGGGAGCCGCGCGCCGCAGCCCGGGGAGAAGCGCCGCGTGGGCCGCCGCTGCGCCCGCCCGGCCGCCTGCGTGGCTGCATCGCTCCTCCCGGAGTCCGTACGGCCCGCGGCCCCAGAGCGTGAGGCCGCGGGCGGTCAAGAACGGTTAACGGTACCGCGGGAAGGCGCCCCGGCCCGCGTAGCGCGCCGCGTCGTCCAGCTCGTCCTCGATACGGAGCAGCTGGTTGTACTTCGCCACCCGCTCGGAGCGGGCCGGCGCGCCGGTCTTGATCTGACCGGTGCCCAGGGCCACGGCGAGGTCGGCGATCGTGGTGTCCTCGGTCTCACCGGAGCGGTGCGACATCATCGTGCGGAAGCCCGCGCGGTGCGCGAGGTCCACGGCGTCGAGGGTCTCGGTCAGCGAGCCGATCTGGTTGACCTTCACCAGGACCGCGTTGGCCGTGTCGGTGGCGATGCCCCGGGCGATGCGCTGCGGGTTGGTGACGAACAGGTCGTCGCCGACGATCTGGATGCGCGAGCCGAGGGCGTCGGTCATCGCCTTCCAGCCGTCCCAGTCCTCCTCGTTCAGCGGGTCCTCGATCGAGACGATCGGGTACGCGTCGACGAGCTGGGTGTAGTACGCGATCATCTCGGCGGACGACTTGGTGCCGCCCTCGAACGCGTAGTTGCCGTCCTTGTAGAACTCGGTGGCGGCCACGTCGAGCGCGAGCACGATGTCGCTGCCCAGCGAGTAGCCGGCCTTCTCGACGGCCTCGGCGATCAGGTCGAGCGCGGCCGCGTTGGTCGGCAGGCTCGGGGCGAAGCCGCCCTCGTCGCCCAGGCCGGTGGCCAGGCCCTTCTTCTTCAGCACGGACTTCAGGGTGTGGTACACCTCGGCACCGGTCCGCAGCGCCTCGCGGAACGTCGGGGCGCCGATCGGCGCGATCATGAACTCCTGGATGTCGACGTTGGAGTCCGCGTGGGCCCCGCCGTTGAGGATGTTCATCATCGGCACCGGCAGCAGGTGCGCGTTGGGGCCGCCCAGGTACTTGAACAGGCTCAGGCCGGCCGAGTCGGCGGCCGCCTTGGCCACGGCCAGTGAGACGCCCAGGATCGCGTTGGCGCCGAGCTCCGACTTCTCCGGCGTGCCGTCGAGGTCGAGCATGGCCTGGTCGACGAGGCGCTGCTCGGTGGCGTCGAACCCGCGGACGGCCTCGGCGATGCGCTCGTTGACGTTCTCGACGGCCTTCTCGACACCCTTGCCCAGGTAGCGCTTGGTGTCGCCGTCGCGCAGCTCGTTGGCCTCGAACGCGCCGGTGGAGGCGCCCGAGGGAACCGCCGCCCGGGCCAGCGTCCCGTCGTCGAGAACGACCTCGACCTCGACCGTCGGGTTGCCCCGCGAGTCGAGGATCTCCCGCGCGCCGATTGCTTCGATAGTGGCCACTGTCGTGTCACTCCTTGCAGAATTTTGTTTGGTCGGCCGCCACGGTGCGGCACGGACAGTATTTCGCGCTCCCCTCGGTCGCTCCCCAGCGGGGGGCTCCGCCCACCCGCACCCCCTGGCACGCATTGGTCACCGTTGTGGGCCGGGAGCCCGCTCGGGAGCTGCGCACGGCCTTCGCCAGGCGCAACGCACCACCGCCGCGGGAGTCAGTCGAGATCCAGCAGCGTGCGCAGGTGGCGCGGCGGCGGGGAACCGTGCGCGAGCATCCGGTCGTGCCAGTCGCGCAGCGTGACGCCGGACGGCCGGGCATCGGCGATCTCCCGGATTTCGGTGTACCCGACGAAGTACGTCGAAAGCTGGGTCGAGCTGAGCAGCGCGCGGCGCCACTTGCCGGCCGCCTCGCCCTCCTCCTGGAAGCCGCGCTCCATCATCAGGGTCATCGCCTCGGACTCGGTCATCCCGTCGCAGTGGACGCGCTGGTCGATGATCGCGTTGATGCTCATCCGGAGCTGCATCTTGAGCTGCTGCAGGCGCACCGGCAGCCCGCCGAAGCCCCGGTCGGCCATGAACTCCTCGGCGTAGACGGCCCAGCCCTCGACGAACGGCCCGCTCCAGCCGATGGCCCGGGCGCGGGTGCGGCCGCGGAACCGCCGGGCGTGGGCCAGCTGGAGGTAGTGCCCGGGCGTGGCCTCGTGGACGGTGAGGTCGCGCAGCATGTGGCTGTTGTACTCGCGGAAGAACGACGCCACCCGCCCGTCCGACCAGTCCGAGGGGGTCGGTGAGATGCAGAAGAACGTCGGCAGCTCGGCCGGCTCCAGCAGCCCGGGCGGGTCGCAGTAGGCCACCGCGACGCCCCGCGCGAACTCGGGCATCTCCATGATGACGAGCGGGTCGTCGATGAGCGTGATGAGGTCGTGCTCCCGGGCGAACGCGGTCGCCTCGTCGAGCGACACCTTGGCCAGCTCGACGATCGTGTCGTTGTCCGGCGCGTCGGCCGCGGCCTGCGCGAGCGCCGCCCGCACCGTCGCGTCGCTCTGCGGCCCCCCGGTCAGCTCGGCCGCGGTCGCCCGCAGCGCCGCGCTCACCCGCTCCAGGTTGGCCTCGGCCCGCTCCAGCACGGTGGCCGCGCCGAGCTCGGTGTCGAGCGTGTGCCAGAGCCGCGCCTCCCACAGCCGCCGCCCGAGGCGCGGGTCGCGGTCGGACGACTCCAGGCGGCCCTTCAGCCACTCCGCGAACGCGTCGAGCTCGGCCGCGGCCCGCTCCTGCGCCGGCGCGACCACTTCGGCCATCCCCGGCGCCTCCTTGAAGAGCTCGTTGAGCTCCTCGCGCACCAGCCTTGCGGTACCCCCGAACTGGCCTATGGCGGTTTCGACGTGCACCCGGGGCGCGTCGCCAAGCACTTCGCGCGCGGTGGCGAGGGAGTCCGGAATCGCACTGAGCCGGGCCGCGATCGACATGAGCCGCTCCTCGGCCGGCGCGAAGGGCCGCGAGATGAGCCCGTGCAGCAGCGAGCCGGGGTTGTGCACCAGCGGGTTCCACTCGTGCTCGCGGATCTCGGTCCGCTCGAACAGCATCCGCTCCACCCGCGCCAGCAGCACCGCGTGGTCGACCTGGTCCTGCGGCTCGAGCTCGTCGACGTCGACCTGGCTCAGCGCCGCCGCCGCGTCCCGCAGCATGTCGACGTCTCCGGCCACCCCCTCCGCGGAGTAGTCCGGCAGCCGCGTGTCGAACCGATGATCCCCGGCGCTGGCCGCGAGCGCGGGCGCACATTCGAGCAGCGCATCGGCGACGTGCTCGGCAAGTGGAACGAATTGCTGCGACATGCCTCCGACGGTAGCCGCTACCCCACCCACCGAGCAGCACCACGGCGGCGACTGTCACAGGAGCGTCGCCAGCTTCCGGACGGCGGTCGTCAGCTCGTGCGGGGTGTGGGCGGCGTAGCCCAGGACCAGGCCGCCCGGGCCGGACTTGCGGATGCGCAGGGTGGACAGGGCCAGCGGGCCCAGGCCGGCCGCCGCGGCCCGCTCGGCCAGAGCCAGATCGTCGACGCCGGCCGGGAGCTCAACGACCAGGTGCAGGCCCGCCGCGATGCCGGTGATCCGGGCGCGCGGCAAGTGGCGGCGCAGGGCTGCGACCATGGTGTCGCGGCGTTCCCGGTGGAGGCGGCGGGCCCGGCGCAGGTGGCGGTCGTAGCCGCCGCCGGACAGGAACTCGGCGAAGGCCAGCTGCTGCAGCGCCGGGCCGCCGTTGTCGGCGTCGTGCTTGGCTGCGTACAGGTCGGGCAGCCAGTCGGGTGGGGCGGTCAGCCAGCCCAGGCGCAGGCCGGGAGCCAGGACCTTGCTCACCGAGCCGACCAGGGCGACGCGGTCCGGGGCCAGGCCCTGCAGGCAGGCTACGGGCTCGCGGTCGTAGCGGTACTCGGCGTCGTAGTCGTCCTCGACCACCAGGGCGTCCGTGCGGCGGGCCCAGGCGATCACCTCGGCTCGGCGGCCCGGGGCCAGCACCACGCCGGTCGGGAACTGGTGGGCCGGCGTGAGCAGGACGGCGCGGACCCGGGTGCGGGTCAGGGCGGCCACGTCCAGGCCGTCGGCGTCGACGGGAACGGGGATCACGTCCAGGCCCAGGCGGGCCAGGTGGTCGCGGAGGGCGGCCGAGCCCGGGTCCTCCAGGGCGATCCGCCGGGTGCCGCGGGCCAGCAGGACCCGGGCCAGCAGGGCCAGGCCCTGGGTGACGCCGGCGGTGACGATCAGGCCGTCGGGCGGGATCAGGGCGGCGCGGACGCGGCCCAGGTAGCCGGCCAGCTCGGTGCGCAGCCTCGGTACGCCCGTCGCGTCGCCGTAGTCGAAGTCGGCGTCCAGGGCGCTCGTCAAGGCCGTCTCGTATGCGCGGCGCCAGGCGGTGCGCGGGAAGGCGCCCAGGTCGGGGACGCCGGGGCGCAGCGGGGCCACGGCGGCCCGGCGCTCGACCAGGTCGCCGCGGCGGCGGGGGACGGCCGCGGCCACCTCGGCGACAACGGTGCCCGAGCCGCGCCGGCTGACCAGGCGGCCCTCGGCGGCCAGCTGCTCGTAGGCGCCGACCACCAGGCCGCGCGAGACGCCCAGGTCGGCGGCCAGGTCACGGGTCGAGGGCAGGCGGGTCCCGGGCGCCAGGCGGCCCTGCCTGATCGCTTCCCTCAGCGCTCCGACGAGCTGCTCCCCCACCCGCGGCCGGGTGCGGTCGAGCTCGACGAGCGCCTCCCACACCGACACGAAAGTGGCCCCCTAAAAGCCGCACTCGGTGGCACTGTAGCGGGTACCACTGGCGCTCGTAAGGTCTCGCTCATGACCCGTCGCCACACCATGTACTGCATGCTGACCTGCGCGATTCTCGGCAGCTCGTTCGTGGTGAGCCGATCGATCGTCGCGTATCCGATCCTCACCGGCCAGGCGATTCGTTACGCGCTGGCCGCCCTCGCCCTCTTCGCGCTGGTGCTGCGCGAGCGGGCCCGGATTCACCCGTCCGGGAGCGAGATCGTCAGGCTCGCGCTCGTCGCCGCGACCGGGCTCGTCGGGTTCAACCTGCTCCTCCTGTACTCCCTCAAGCACGCGGACCCGGCCGTCATCGCCACCATCGTCGGCGTCAGCCCGCTGCTCCTGGCGCTGCTGGGTCCGCTGCAGGAGGGTCGCCGCCCGGCGCCGCGGCTGCTCGGCGCGGCCGCTGTCGTCGTCGTGGGAGCCGCGCTTGTCTCCGGCTTCGGCGCGCACGACACCAAGGGGCTCGTCGCGGCCGTCGGGGTGCTGCTGTGCGAGGCCGCCTTCTCGCTGTTGGCGGCGCCGCTGCTGCCCCGGCTGGGGCCGGTGCGCGTCTCGGCGTGGAGCACGGCTCTGGCGGTACCACTGCTGCTGGTGCTGTTGCCCTTCACGGCGGAGCGCCCGCGCCTGCCGGACCCGTCGGAGGCGGCCGCTGTCGCGTTTCTCGGGCTGATCCTGACGGTCGTGGCGTTCGTCTGCTGGTACACGGGGGTGGCCGGGCTGGGGGTCGACCGGGCGGGCGTGTTCGTGGCCCTGGTGCCGGTGTTCGCGCTGATCACGGCGGCGATCGTGGACCGCGCGCTCCCGGGCCCGGCGAAGATCACGGGGGTGCTCCTGGTCGGCGCCGGTCTCCTGATCGCTGCGGCCGGTTCAACATCGCGTGTTAAGCAGGATGGATGCAACGCACCGCGCTCGTCCTCGGCGCCGGAGGGATCACCGGCGTCGCCTGGCAACTCGGCATCCTCATCGGCCTGCACGACAGGGGTGTCGACCTCGCCCGGGCCGACCTGATCCTCGGCACGTCCGCCGGCGCCATGACCGGCGCCCTCATCGCCGCGTTCGGTGATCCGCGCACCGCGGCCGCCGTCGAGGCGCCGCTCGGGCCCGCCGACCCGCCGCTGGAGGCCGACTGGAGCCTCGGCCCGATCGCGTTCGGGCTGCTGCAGGACGAGTCGCTGGACCCGGCCGACATGCGCCGGCAGATCGGTGCCATAGCCCTGCGGGCCGCGGTGGGGCCGCCGGAGCCGTGGCTGGCCGCGTTCGGGCGGCGGCTGCCGATCGAGGGCTGGCCGGAGCGGCTCACGGTGACGGCCACCGATTGCCGGACCGGGGATCCGGTCGTCTGGAATGCCGCTTCGGGTGTACCGCTGGTCCCCGCCGTCACCGCCAGCTGCGCGGTGCCGTGCCTCTTCCCGCCGATCCCGGTCAACGGCGGGCGGTACATGGACGGCGGGCTGCGGTCCCGGACCAACGCCGACCTGGCCGCCGACTACGACACGGTGACAGTGCTGGCGCCCCGGATGCCGCTGCTCCAGCGGGAGTCGCTCGACCCCCGGTTCACGGTCATCGAGCCGGACGCGGCCTCGACGGCGGCGATCGGCGGCAACGTGTTCGACGGCGGCCGCTGGGCCCCGACCCTGGCCGCGGCCGAGCGCCAGGGCCGGGAGCTGGCACTACTTTGAGCCCTTGGCCGCCATCGGCTTGAAGTACGCGTCCTGGGCGATCGACGAGCGGAACGCCTCGAGCACGCCCGGGTCGTCGGACACCATGTACTGGTTCGTCGGGCCCTTGTTCTCGGTGGGGTCGGACTCGAAATAGAGCACCGCGCGGATCTGCGGGTTCACCTTGAACGTCATCGAGGCGTCCCGCAGCCACGCGGCCCGCTGCTCGGTGCCCCAGCTGCGGGCGATGCCGAACTCGCCGATCATCACCGGCTTGCTCGGGTGCTTCGCGCAGAACTCGAGGAACGGGCGCATCAGGTCGCCGATCTCGCCGTACTTCGTGCCGGCGTAGACGTCCACGCAGGCCCAGTCGACCTGGTCGTCACCGGGGTAGAAGTCGGCCGCGTAGCCGCCCTGGAAGCCCTCGGCCGTGGGGCACCACACCCATGACGCGTTCGTCGCGCCCTCCTGGTTGAAGATGTTGCGCACGTACTTCCACGCCGCGATGTAGTCCGCCCCGGACCACATCTGGGCCCGCAGGTTGGGCCGGTCCATCTCCCAGCGGTAGCGCAGCAGCACCGGGCGCCCGAACGCCTTGAGCTCCTTCGCCCGCTGGCGGATCAGGTCGTCGTAGCGGCCCATCGTGATGAGCCGGGTGTCGCCGCCGGCCCACGACAGCATCATGGTGCTGCCGCGGGCCGCGAACGCACGGTCGGAGTCGTTGATGAAGTTCTCGTCGAAGCGGCGGTACGTGTTGACGATCGCCATCTTCCGCCCGAGCTCCTGCTCGTAGGCGGTCATCGCGGCCAGCCGGCCCGGCTCGGTGAGGTGGTCGGGCCGGACCCAGGCGCCGAGGTAGGAGCCGTGCTTCGGCGGACCGACGGGGCCGGCCGCGAACGGCCCCTGCGACGTCGCGATGGCCGGGGGCGACCCCTTGTCCACCGTGTCCACTGTGGACGAGGGGGCCGCCGACGGCGGCTGCTCGCGCTTACCCTGTTGCAGCACGACAAGCGTCACTGTCGCCGCGACCGCGACGAGCACGGCCACGACGACACCGGTCACGACGATCCGCTTCACAACCAACTCCTACTTGGGGATCCTCCTGGCTACATAGAGAACGTCGGTAGCCACCCCGGAGAGACGGCGTGAGCGGGTGGCGAGGTCGTCGGCCCGGCGGGCCATGGGCCGCAGCCACTCCCGGCGGTAGGCGCCGGCCGGGAACACGGCGAAGCCGCGGCGGTCGATGACCTCGAAGCCGTGCCGGGCCAGCAGCTGCTCGACCTCGGCGTGCTGCAGCTCGGCGAACCACGTGTTGCCGCGGTGCCGGCGGTGGCGCAGGTGGCGCAGCGACGAGCGGTTGCCGTGGTTCTCCACGACGAGCAGCCCCGAGTCGGCCTCCGGCAGCAGCCGGGCGGCGAACGCGATCGCTCGGTCGCGCACGTCCTTCGGGGCGTTGAGCAGCAGCCGGAACACCGTGACGAGCGCCGGCCCGTCGGTGGTGGCCGGCTCCGGCACCGGCCCGTCCTCCGCCACCTGGTGCAGCTTCGCGTAGACGCCCGCCTCCCGGGCCTTGGCGAGCATCTGCTCCGAGGTGTCGTACCCGTGCGCGGCCCGCACCACGCCGTGCAGCAGCTTGATGGCCCGCCCGGTGCCGCACGCGAAGTCGTGCTGGACCGGGCGCCGCGCCGTGAACTCCCGCCGCACCAGCCGGCGCAGGAAGGCCCGCTGCCGCCCGCTCACCGCCGTTGCGTAGGTCTCCGGCGCGTACACCACCCGCTCGTACTTGTCGACCGCCGCCTCCGACTGGAAGACCTCCGCGTAGTCCGTTCTCATCGTCCTCGCCCCCCTTGCATCAGCACTGTTCTCAAGCGCACCGCCGCGTAGCAGTACGCGACGGCACCCGCCCCCGTGGCGGCGAATTTCACGATCAATCCGGGGTGCAGCGGCCACAGCACCAGCTGCGGCACGGCGAAGCACGCGGTCGCCATGGCGGCGGCGATGAGCGTGGCCCGGCCGAAGGGGTGCAGCCCCAGCCCGCGCACGACCTGCACGAGCGGGACCAGGTTGTTCACGAGCACCGCGGCCGCGAGGCCGGTGGCCGCGCCGAACGCGCCGCTGCGGGGGATGAGCAGCGCGTCGACGCCGAGCATGACGAGCAGGGCCAGGCCGACGTTGGCCAGGTTCCACCAGGTCCGCCCGGCCATGGCCAGCACCACGTCGACCATGCCGCAGGCGGTGGCCACGAGCATCGCGGCGGCGAGGACGCGCACGACGCCGACGCCGTTCTCGTAGTGCTCGCCGAAGAGGCCCAGGTACAGCGGGGCGTAGGTGAACACGAGGATGTACAGCGGCCAGCAGCACAGCACGACCCACGCCGTCGCCTGCCGGTAGAGCAGGTTGGCGCCGTCGGTGTCGCGGACCGCCAGGCGCTCGGCCAGCCGCGGCTGGACCGACTGGGAGACGCCCTGGTTGACGAACTGGCCGAGGATGACGAACCGGCCGGCGACCGCGTACATGGCGGCGGGGGCGAGGCCGGCCAGCGCGGCGACCATGAGCACGTCGACGCGCTGGAGGGCCATCTGGGCGAAGCTGGCGACGGCCCTGGGCGTGGTGAAGTACCAGAAGCGCCTGGGCGTGAAGTCGGTCTCGTCGGACTTGTCGAGGCGCAACGTGCTTTTCAGGGATCGCATGGCATAGCCCGCGAGCAGCGCCGTCGGGATGTACGGCAGGGCCCACAGCCCGGCGAAGACCTGCTCGCCCCAGCCCGCGGCCCAGACCAGCACCAGCAGCACCAGCTGGGCGGCCGGGCGCATGACCCGGTCCAGCAGCACCGTGGGGCGCATGGAGCGCAGCCCGCGGGTGGTGGACAGCAGCACGTCGGTGAACGCGGCGGCCGGCAGGAACAGCGCGAGGGCGCGCACCAGGTCGGGCCGCCCGGGCAGCAGGTCGGCGGCGAACCAGAGCCCGGCGGTGATGCACAGCGCGGCCACCGCGACCGGGGCCATCGCGATGCGCAGGCACTCGCCGAACCGGGACAGGTCGCCGACCGCGCGCATCCGGGCCGGCCAGTACACAAGCGACGTCTGCACGCCGAGCTTGGCCACCGTCACGCCCAGGCCGAACGTGGCCGTGGCGGCGAAGAACGCGCCGGCCGCGTGCGGGTCGAGGGCGCGCGCGGCCAGCCAGGTGACGCCGACGCCGGCCAGGCCGGTGCAGACGGTGCCGGCCAGGTTGGCGATGCCGCCGCGGGCCGCACCGCGCAGCATCCCGCCGGGCGACTCGGCCGTGGGCCGCTCGAGCGTCCGCAGCCCGCCCGAGCCGGACCACGTGGTGGTCACTGCCGCATCCAGGAGGGCTTGTACCCCAGGAAGTTCGCCAGCCGCTCGTCGTAGGGGGCGTAGTGCGCGGCCAGCTGCTGGGCGATCGAGTCGTCGAGGCGGTTGCGGGGCCGGGCGTTGTGCCTGTCGAAGAGCGGGTAGGAGTTGACGTGCGGCAGGCCGAGGAACTCCACCACGGCGTCGTAGACCGGCTCGGGCCGCTCGAAGAACTCGCTGCTGTCGATGACGTGGATGCGGTCGCGGCCGAGCAGGCGGGCCATCGGCTCGATGTACTCGATGTACTCCCCGCGGGCCCGGTAGGCATGGTGCTGGTGGGCGAAGCTGTAGGCGAACGGGTCGGCCAGCAGCTTGTCCCGCTGCCCGTCCAGCCGCTCCTGCTCCAGCTCCAGGGCCCGGGCGAACTCGACCTCGGGCTCGAAGCCGCGGGCGACCTCGTGGGCGTGCTGGGAGTAGGCCCGCTCGACCGGGTCGCGCACGAGCACCACGAGGCGGACGCCGGGCAGGTCGGCGGCGATGCGGGCCAGGGCGTGCGGGTGGTACATGTAGTACGGGCTCGACTCGAACGTCTGGGCGGGCACGCCGAACTCGGCCCGGACCCGTTCGGCCCGGCGCTGCAGGGGGAAGTGCCCGCGGTACCAGCGAAGGCCGTGGTGGTATCCGACGTCGAAGTAGTGCACTCCCTTGTGCAGCACCGCCTTGATGACCGCGGGGTGCGCGGCGAGCGCGCGGTAGAGCGAGGTCGTGCCGCACCGCTGCCCGCCGCAGATGAGGAACTGCGGCAGCATCCGCCGCCCGGCCGTGAGCTGGCCGTAGTTGCGGGATCCGAAGTGGACGATGCGCTTCATCGTCTCGGGTACCTGCACGGGCATGGTTACAGCGCCTCCACTCGCGCGACGAGGACGGGCAGCAGCCAGCTGCCGAGGACGCCCAGCCGGGCGCCGGCCTCCGCCTGCCGGTCGGTGACGTACCGGGTGGCCAGGTCGATGAGGTACAGCAGGGCGGTCACGTCGACCGCCTGCCGCCCGGCCACGCCGAAGGGCAGCAGCAGGTCGGGCGCGGCCGCGACGAGCTCGTTGACGGCGTCGCCGGCCGAGGGCGCGCGGGCGATGCCCAGCTGCAGCGCGTGGTGCAGCCCGTCGTAGCCGACCGGGACGCCGGGGGTGAACCGCTCCCAGTCCCAGACCAGCACCGAGCCCTCGACGGTGGCCATGTTCCACGGCGACCAGTCGCCGTGCCAGGAGCCGAAGCGCAGCTCGACGTCGCCGGCGGCGCGGGCGACGCGCTCCGCGGCGGTGCGCAGGGCGGCCCCCTCCGCATGCCCCTCGACCGCGTCGAGGCGCGCGCGCAGCCGGTTCCAGTAGCCGCTGCCGTTGAGGCGCCCCTGGCCGGTACCGCAGCAGCGCGCGACCTCGAGCATGGCCGCGGCCAGTCGCGAGGCCGGCATGGCCACGCGGGGCTGCCACACGGGGAGCGCGGACTGCACCAGCACCTCGTGCTCGCCCCACTGCCCGGCGTGCAGCACCGATGGCACCTGGATCTGGGTCAGGCCCGCGGCCCCGACCGCGGCGAGCGCGTCGGCCTCGGCCCGCACGAGCCGGCGGGTCAGCGCCGCGGTCCCGAGCTTCGCGAAGGCGAGGGTGCGCCCGGCCCCGTCGAGCAGCTGCAGCACCGGCTTGCGGTTGGCCCGTGCGGGTCCGATGTGGACACTGAGCCGCAGCCCGGCGCCGAGGTGGCGGGCCAGGTAGGCGTCGATGCTGTCGGCACCGGGCCGGACCGTCAGGCGGTCGCGCAGCAGCATCCCGGACGCGCCGGTGCGCAGCGCGGCCACGACGGCGTCCCGCTTCAGCCGGGCCAGACGCGACTGCGGTTCGGCGTAACGGCGCACGGCTCCGGCGGCGACGCGGCGGTCGTCGGCCGGGACCAGGAGCCGGGGCTTGCGGGCGTTGGGTATCACCAGGTACTCGGTGGCGGTGGGCCCGGAGCCGGGGTACAGCACGCTCAGGACTTCCTCGATGTACCTGGCGCGCAGCTGCTCGTCGTCCACCTGCAATGCGGCCGGCGCGGTCTTGATCGGACTCATGGCTGGCTGAAACCCCTCTGCTGGTTGCGCCACAGGACGGCATACGCCAGGAACGTCAGGGCCAGCGGGGTGACCAGGCTGTTGTACCAGAGCATGGCCGCGAAGCTGGACACGAGCGCGGCGCCTCCGGCGAGCCCGATCGGGCTGGTGTCGCGCCGGAACCGCCACAGGCCGGCCAGGAAGAAGCCGAGGTAGGACAGGGTGCCGAGCAGCCCGTGCGCGTAGAGCAGCTGCCAGAGCTGGCCGTTGCCGCCGATGGTGAAGTTGCCGCAGCGCTCGCAGTCGGCGCTCTCTCCGACGGCTATCGAGTTGCGCCCGCCGATGGTGCTGCGGGTGGAGCCGAAGCCGATGAGCGGCGACTCCTGCATGCCGGTGACGGCTTTCACGGTGGTGTACATCCGCACGCCGTTGGACTTGCCGTTGTCGACCCGCGCGTTCACGACGTCGCCGAGCGGGGTCACGGCCAGGGCCACGGCCAGCCCGACCGCGACGACGGCGATGAGGCCGAGCGCGGCGAGGCGGCCCTTGAGCGCGAGGCGGACGGCCACGTAGAACGCCATCACGCCGAGGCCGATCCACAGGCCGCGGTTGAGCGAGTAGACGATCGGGACGACTGACACGAGCAGCGTCGCCGCCGCGAAGATCTTCGTGCGCCGCTTGCGGGCCAGCCAGAAGCCGGCCACCGCGAGCCAGCCCACCAGGAGGCAGACGTTGTTGCCCCAGGTGTTGGTGTATCCCCACGGCGCACCCGGCCGCGGCGTCTCCCCGCCGAGCAGGTTCATGATCTGCGCCGCCGTCGGGTGCATCATCGACTGCACGAACCCGTCGTTGCGCACGTGCTTGGGCAGCAGCAGCTCGAACGGTGCGGTGAACTCGAAGCGCGGCGCGAGCATGCCGAGCACACCGCCGGCGACGGTGACCACGAACAGCCAGCTGAGCAGCCGGACCAGGCGCTCCTGGGTGAGCGCGCGGCGCTCGACGTTGCCGGCGTAGACGAGCAGCACGGTGAGGGCCGCGTAGCCGCCCAGGCGGAACGCGTAGGACACGAAGCGGCTGTGCCACGTGCCGGGGACGGTCCCGGCCGGGTCGGCGCCGAGCGTGAACAGCCCGAAGCCGACGACGGCCAGGAACAGCAGCCAGAGCATGAAGGCCGGCGGCAGCTTGACGACGTGCCCGGCCGCGCGGTGGCGGATCAGCGACCACAGCATGGGGACAGCGGCCAGGAAGAAGATCAGGACGCCGAGGCCCAGGGCCCACCACAGCGGGTACAGCAGCAGGATGCCGGTGATGGGCCAGGCGTTGAGCCGGTGGACCCGGCGGCGGACGGAGGGCGGCGCGCCGAGTGCCGGCTCGGCGGAGGGGTGGCTGGTCAGCATGGTCATCGGCGCTTGTCGGCACCGTTCTCACTGGGGGCCTCGGCCGGGATGCGCGTGACCGAGATCGTGGCGCGGGCCGGCCGGCTCGGCGGCGGCACGGTCTTCGTCTTGTTGACCGGCGGCGTCTGGGGGGTGCTGCGGATGCGCTTGGGCTCTTCTTCCTTCTCCGGCTCCTTCGCCGGGATCTTCTCGATCACCGCGGTCATGTCGTCGGCCATCGTCGGCAGAGCCGGGGCGGCGGCTTGATCGTCGGAGGCCCGCGGCGCGGCGAGCTTCGGCAGCACCACCGCGCCGAGCAGCGGGGTGCCGACCCGGCGCAGCTGATCGGCGGCGTCGGCGATCTCGGTGTTGCGGGTCCGGCGCAGCTCGACCGCGACGATCGCGGCGTCGGCCAGCGCGGCCAGGCTCTGGGCGTCGGCGCTGGTGGCCGTCGAGGGCGCCTCGACCACCACGTAGGCGGCCCGCTCCCGCAGCGTGGCGAGCGTGTCGCGCAGGGCCTGCGACTGCAGCAGCCCGCCGGCGCTGGCGGTGCCGCCGGTGGTCACGACGCTGAGGTTGGGGTGGCGGGGCGCGCGCTGGGTGGCGCTGCTGAGCGAGAAACGGCCGGCCAGGACGTCGGAGAGGCCGGGGACCGCACGCACGCCGAGCATCCGGTTCACCGAGGCGGTGTCGACCATGCTGTCGGGTAGGTGGGCGCAGACGAGTACGGTCTCGGCGCCGGTGCGGGCGAACGCGGCGGCGAGGTTGGCCGCGACGACCGTCGACGCGGCACCCCGGCTCGCCCCGGCGACGACCACGACCTGGCCGGCGAGCGCGACCCGGGCGTCACCGCCGGCCGGGGCCGGGATGCTGGCCAGGACCTCGTTGCGCAGCCGGTTGAAGATCCGCCCGCCCGCGCCGAACGGCGCGAAGACGTCGTCGAGGCGCGGCTTGACCCGGCCGGGTACCGCCGCGAGCACGCCCATGTCGACCCGGCGGGGCAGGTCGGAGGGGCGGCGCACGCGCTGGTCGAGCCGCTCGCGCAGCATCGCCGCGCCGACGCCGAACAGCAGGCCGACCATGGCGCCGCTGGCCAGGTTGAGCAGCCGGTTGGGCTTGACCGGGGTGCTCGGCAGGTCGGCGTCCCGGGTGATCTTGCCCGCGCTGACCGTCGTGGTGAGCAGCTGGTTGAGCTGGCCCGCCAGGGTGTTGATCTGCGCGGTGGCGGTGCTGCGCTGGCTCTCCAGGTTGGGCCGGTTGGGGTCGGTCTGCTTGAGCACCGCGAGCTTGGTGTTGATCTGGGTCAGCCCGGCGTTGAGCTGGTTGATCTTGTCGTTGAGGATGGCGATGCGCCCGGCCACGTCGGCCTTGGCGGACTCCTCGCGGTTGCGCAGGTACGCCTCGGCGAACGCGTGCGAGCCGGCTTGGGCCTGCCCGGCGGTGCTGGCCGAGAACGTGATGACCAGGAAGGTCGTGTTCGGCGGCACCTCCACCCGCACGCTGGCGGCGAGCGTGTCCGGTGGGACCGTCGAGCGCATCAGGGCCGCGGCGTCGGTGGCGACGGTGGTGCTGGCGACCAGCTGTGCCTCGTTGTCGAGGTTGATGTCGCCCTTGGTGCGCCCGGAGGTGGAGTTCGCGTCCTGGCCGTTGCCGATCGGCGAGACGAGCACGGAGGTCGACGACTCGTACACCTTGGTCTGCAGGCTGGTGAACTGCATCGCGCCGGCCACCCCGACCAGGACGAGCACCAGCACCAGCCACCAGTGGCGCCGGGCCATGCCGAGGAGATCGACGCCGGAGGAGTCGGGTTCGGCGGTGTGCAGGCGGTTGGCGTCCATTGAGCGGCGGCCCCTTCGGCGTCAAGGTTCTCCAGCCCTTAACGCCGTCACCGCACACTTCGTAGTGGGCGATTCGCCCTATTCACCCGTCCGTCTCGTCAGGGGATCGGCCGGGGGTCGAGCCAGCCGTTGCTCCCGAGGTAGCGCAGGACCGTCGTGACCGCCTCGCCCTGGGAGCGGTCGGTGGTGTCGATGGTGAGCTCCGCGTCGAGCGGCTCCTCGTACGGGTCGTCGATGCCCGTCATGCCCTTGATGATCCCGGCCCGGGCCTTCGCGTAGAGCCCCTTGCGGTCGCGGCGCTCGCACTCGGCCAGCGGCGTCGACACGTGCACCAGCACGAACCCGGCCCCGGCGTTGTGCGCGAACTGGCGGGCGGCCGCGCGGGCGTCCCGGTAGGGGGCGATCGGGCAGCAGATGGCCACCCCGCCGTGCCGGGCGGCCTCGGCCGCGACCCAGCCGATGCGCCTGACGTTGGTGTCGCGGTCCTCGGCGGAGAAGCCCAGCCCGGCCGAGAGGTGGCGGCGCACGATGTCGCCGTCGAGGAGGGTGACGGTGCGCTCGCCGGTCTCCAGCAGGACGTCGGCCAGGCCGGTGGCCATGGTGGACTTGCCGCTGCCGGACAGGCCCGTGAAGAACACCACCAGGCCGCGCTGCCGGCGGGGCGGGCGGGCCCGGGCCAGCTCCCGGGCGACCGCGGGCGGGGTGTGCCACTCGGGCAGGATCGTGCCGCGGTCCAGGTGATCGTCGATCTCGGCGAAGGTCAGCGGCAGGCGCCGGTGCCGGGGCGGGATGTCGTCCAGGGAGCGCCACTGGCCGTCCCGTCCGTCATAAGCCAGCTCCCGTGGTACCAGCACACGCAGGCCGCCACCGGAAAGCATCGACTCGCTGGAGGCGAGCAGGTGCGTGACCCCGTAGGACGCGGCGACCCGGGTCCGCAGCATCGCGTCGCGGATGTCGTCGCCGTCATGGTGCGGCAGGGGCAGGGCCACGATCGTCGAGGCCGGCATCCGGTCGCGGGCCGCCAGGACGCAGCGCACGAGCGCCTCCGGGGCGAGGCCGTCGGGGCCGGGGCCGTCGACCGGGATCAGCACCACCAGGTGGGCGGCGAGCGTCCGGGCCGCCCGCGCGATCTGGGCCAGCTGCGGGCGGTGCAGCGGCCGGTCGGCGATCACCCCGAGAATCCGCCCGGCCGGCAGCGAGCCGCGGACCTCGGCCGGGGTCCGGCGCATCCGGCGGAACGCGCCGTGCCCGCCGTCGCCGAGCCGGCGCACCCGCCCGGCCACGCCCATCGTCGTCTTGCGGGCCGGGTACACCTCGGTCGTGTCGAGCGCCGCGACCGGTGCGCCCTCCAGGTCGGCCAGGATCAGCACCCGTTTGCGCGGGTCGGCCACGTCGAGCTGCTCCGCGACGGGGCGGGGCAGCTCCAGCGTCACCGGGACCGGCCAGGCGGTGCCGTCGGCGAGCCGCCCGGTCCGGCGCAGCGCGATCAGGTCGGCCGAGCCGAGGAAGCCGGTCAGGGGCGCGTACGCCCCTGACACCAGCAGCTCCAGGTCGGCGAGCTCGGACGGTTTGGGCGTGTAGGTAGGAGCGTCGCGTAGTACGTCATCCGGCAACGCAAATCCATCTACAGACACCCCGCAAGACTGCCATAGGCCTCAGCCGGTGTTGCGCATGCCCGCCGCGATCCCGTTGATGGTCGTCAACAGCGCCCGCTCCAGGGCCGGGTCCGGCGACGAGCGGCGGCCGGTCGGCCAGTTGCCGCTGTCCGCCGACTTGCTGGCCCGGTACTGGTCGAGCAGCGACACCTGCAGGTGGTGCAGCGGCAGCAGGTAGCTGTCGCGGACCCCGAGCGTGCGCTGGAGCACCGGCTGGCGGTCGAGCAGCGCCGCCTCGCCGGTGATCGCCAGGACCTCGGCGACCGTCTGCTCGTACTCCGCGCGGATCACGTCGAAGACCGGCTGCAGCGGCTCGGGCACGAGCGTCCCGACGTAGCGCCCGGCGATCTCCAGGTCGGTCTTGGCCAGCATCATCTCCACGTTGGACAGGAACGTCGCGAAGAAGTGCCACTTCTCGTGCATCTCCCGCAGCACGTCGCCCAGGCCGGCCTCGCGGGCCGCCTTGAGGCCGCTGCCGACGCCGAACCAGCCGGGCACGATCTGCCGCGACTGCGTCCAGCCGAACACCCACGGGATCGCCCGCAGCCCGGACAGGCCCGCGTCGGCGTTGGGGCGCTTGGCCGGCCGCGAGCCGATGTTGAGCGCGCCCAGCAGCTCGGTGGGGGTGGCCGCCCAGAAGTACGCCGGCAGGTCGGGGTTCTCGACAAGGGCCCGGTAGTTGGCGAAGGCCGCCGTCGACACCGTCTCCATCGCCGAGTCCCAGCGGGCCAGGGCCTCGGCCGGCTGGCGCGGCTCGGTGTGCAGCAGCGCGCTCTGCAGGACCGCGGCCAGCGTCAGCTCGAGGTTTTCCCGGGCCAGGGCCGGCAGCGTGTACTTGTCGGAGATGACCTCGCCCTGCTCGGTCACCTTGATCGCGCCGTCGAGCGTGCCCCACGGCTGGGCCAGGATCGCCTCGTGCGTCGGGCCACCGCCGCGGCCGACGGTGCCGCCCCGGCCGTGGAACAGCCGCAGCCGCACCCCGTGCCGGGCCGCGACGTCGCGCAGCTGGCGCTGGGCCTTGTGGATCATCCACTGCGAGGTCGTGATGCCGGCGTCCTTGTTGGAGTCGGAGTAGCCGAGCATCACCTCCTGGACGTCTCCGCGGGCGCGCACGATCGCGCGGTACACCGGGATGGACAGCAGCTCATCGAGCAGCTCACCGGCCATCTCCAGCTCACGGGCCTGCTCGAGCAGCGGCGCGAACCCGACCCGGGCCCGGGCCGACTCGATGGAGGCGCCGCCGAAGCCGGCCCCGGCGCTCACCTCGACAAGGCCCCATTCGCGGGCCAGGACCACGGCGGCGAGCACGTCGTCGATGCCCGTGGTCATGGAGATGATGTACGTCTCGACGACCTCGGGCCCGAAGCGCTCCTGCACCTCGCGGATGGCCGCGAACACCTCGAACGTCTTGCGCGCGGTGTCGGTCAGCCCGGTGTCGCGGGTCGCGAGCGGGCGGCGGCCGTTGAGCTCGTCGGTGAGCAGCTGCTGGCGGGCGTCGCGGCTCAGCGCCGGGTAGTCGACCTCGCCGACCCGCTTGTACAGCTGGGCCAGCACGTCGTGGTGCGCGTCGGCGTGCTCCCGGACGTCGAGCGTCGCCAGCTGGAGGCCGAACGCCGACAGCGTGCGGATCGCCGAGGCGAGCTTGCCGGTCGCGGCCAGCTGACCGCCGTTGCGGGCCAGCGACGCGCGCATGAGCTCCAGGTCGGCGATGAGCTCACCGGTGCCGAGGTAGTCCCGGCCCGGCTTGTGCGGGGTGCCGGTGGCCAGGCGGGCCCGGGTGTGGCCGAGCTTCAGGCGGATGCAGCGCAGCTTGAGGCGGTAGGACTCCTCCATGTTGACCCGGCGGTAGCGGGCCGGCAGCTCCGGGAGGTTGTCGAGGTCGGCGGCGAGGCTTGCCGACAGGTCCAGGGAGACGCCGCGCAGGCGCTTGGACACCGAGATCTCGTCGATGAGCGTGTCGATCACGCCCTCGGCCATCCGGATGCCGTACTCGTGCTGGATCAGCAGCACGTCGCGGGTCACGGCCGGGGTGACGAACGGGTTGCCGTCGCGATCGCCGCCGATCCACGAGCCGAAGCTCAGCGGGCGGGCCGTCGGCGGCAGCTGTACCCCGAGATCGCGCAGCGTGTCGTAGAGGTCGTCGAGCACCTGCGGGGCGGCGCCCTCGGCGAGGTCGGCCAGGTAGTAGACCGCGTTGCGGGCCTCGTCGCTGGGCTCGGGCCGCTCCAGGCGCAGCTCGTCGGTCTGCCACAGCAGGTCGAGCAGCTCGGCCAGGCGCCGGTCGGTGCGGGCGGTGCGGGTCTTGTCCGGCTCCAGCGAGCCGTCGAGCGCGGTGGCCAGGGCCTCGGCGTCGAGCTCGTCGCCGACGGCGCGCAGCTTCGTCAGGATCGAGCGGCGGGCGGCCTCGGTCGGGTGCGCGGTGAACACCGGGCGCACCGCCAGCTTCGAGGCGATCGAGCCGATCTCGCGCACGCCCACGCCGCGGTCGGCGATCAGCTTCGCCGCGCGCTCCAGCCAGCCGCCCTCGCGGACCCGGATCCGGCGCAGCTCGCGCGCCCGGTGGACCTGCTCGGTGATGTTGGCCAGGTGGAAGTAGGTCGAGAAGGCCCGGGCCAGCTGGGTGCCCGTGACCACATCGAGGCCGTGCAGGCGCTCGGCGGCCGCCTCCGGGTCGGTGCGCACCGTCGCCCGGACCTCTTCGACGAGGTCGAGCAGCTGCTGGCCGTCCTGGCGGACCAGGCTCTGGCCGAGCAGCGAACCGAGGCGGCGGATGTCGGCGCGCAGGGCTGCGTCGGCGGCGTCCGCGCGCGACTGTTCGAGGGCGTCGGCAGACATGTGTCCCCTCCAAGGTGTTCGGCTCGGCTGGGGGACGGCGCTGTCCGGTATTTCACTGTTTTTATCCCTGTCGTACCCGGGCATCGTATCGGCTCCGTCTTCCCGCCGTGCTGTTCCGGTGAGCCACGTCTCGGTTTCTTGTCGTGTTCGGCCGATCGCGTTTTTGTCATACCCTCCGGCTACTCTTGAGTCTGCATCGACCACCCCCGCCCGCTCCGGGCGCCGGGGTTGTTTGCCGTGCGTCTTCGTTCTTCCTGAGACAGTGCGTTTCGTTGTTCCTGAGACATTGGGCGGAAATCACCATGAAGCTCGCAGGACTCTCCGCCGCCGCGCTCGCCGACCCCGCCCTCACCCGGGCCCGTGACCTCGCCCGCTCCGGCCACAGCGACCAGGTCGACCTGACCGGGCCGCCGGCCGTGCGGGCCTTCGTCGCCGCCACCATCGCCGCCGAGCGGCCCGTGCTGGCCGTGACCGCCACCGGCCGCGAGGCCGAGGACCTGGCCGCCGCCCTCGCGTGCCTGCTGGAGCCGGAGTCCGTGGCCGTGTACCCGTCGTGGGAGACCCTCCCCCACGAGCGGCTCTCCCCGCGCTCGGACACCGTCGGCCGGCGGCTGTCGGTGCTGCGCCGCCTGGCCCACCCGACAGCCGACGCGCCCCGGCCGCGGGTCGTTGTCGCCCCGGTCCGCTCGGTCCTCCAACCCCAGCTCAAGGGCCTCGGCGACCTGGAGCCGATCGAGCTGCACCCCGGCGGCTCGGCCGACCTCGACGCGCTCACGCAGCGCCTGGCCGAGCTGGCCTACGCCCGGGTCGACCTGGTCACCAAGCGCGGCGAGTTCGCGGTCCGCGGCGGCATCCTCGACGTCTTCCCGCCGACCGAGGAGCACCCGCTGCGGGTCGAGTTCTGGGGTGACGAGGTCGAGGAGATCCGCTCCTTCGCCGTCGCCGACCAGCGCACGATCGAGAAGGTCGAGCGGCTGTGGGCCCCGCCGTGCCGGGAACTGCTGCTCACCGACCAGGTCCGGGAGCGGGCCGCGGCCCTGTCCACCGACCACCCGCAGCTGGCCGAGATGCTCGACAAGCTCGCCGGCGGCATCCCCGTCGAGGGCATGGAGTCGCTGGCCCCGGCCCTGCTCGGCGGCACCGACTCCCTCGAGCTCGTCCTGCACTGCATGCCCGAGGGCACCCACGTGCTGCTGTGCGACCCGGAGCGGATCCGGACCCGGGCCCACGACCTGGTCCGGACCAGCGACGAGTTCCTGGAGGCCAGCTGGGCCGCGGCCGCGGTGGGCGGGAAGGCCCCGATCGACCTCGGCGCGGCGGCGTTCCGCCACCTGGGCGATGTCCGGGCGGCCGCCGCCTCGCTGGGCCAGCCGTGGTGGTCGCTGAGCCCGTTCGCCGCCACGCTCGATTCGGCCGCTCCCGACGAGCCCTGGCGTCTCGGCGAAGACGCCGTCGTCGCCGTCTCCGATGATGCTGTGGCCATAACGCTCTCGGCTCAGGCCGTGCCGCTGTACCACGGCGAGACGGCCCGGGTGGTCGACGATCTCAAGCGGCTGACCTGCGACGGCTGGCGGGTCGCGCTGGTGTTCGAGGGCACCGGACCGGCCCAGCGCGCCGCCGAGGTGCTGCGCGGCTCCGACCTCGGCGTCAACGTCGTCGACCGGATCGACGCGCCCCCGGCGACGGGCGTCGTCACCGTCACCACCGGATCGCTCGAGCTCGGGTTCCTCGACGAGGGGGCCCGGCTCGCGGTCATCACCGGCACCGACATCTCCGGCGGCCGCGGCGCGTCCACCAAGGACATGCGCAAGATGCCCAGTCGGCGGCGCAACCAGATCGACCCGCTGGAGCTGCGGGCCGGCGACTACGTCGTGCACGAGCAGCACGGCATCGGCCGCTACGTGGAGATGGTCCAGCGGACGGTGAACGGGGCCGACCGGGAGTACCTCGTCCTGGAATACGCCGCGACCAAGCGCGGCCAGCCCGGTGACCGGCTCTTCGTCCCCACCGACCAGCTCGACCAGCTCTCCCGCTATGTCGGCGGCGAGGCCCCCACCCTGCACAAGATGGGCGGCTCCGAGTGGCAGAAGGCGAAGTCGCGGGCCCGTAAGGCGGTGCGGGAGATCGCCGCGCAGCTGATCCAGCTGTATGCGGTACGACAGAATTCGCAGGGTCATGCTTTCGGGCCGGACACCCCGTGGCAGCGGGAGCTCGAGGACGCGTTCCCCTATCAGGAGACGCCCGACCAGCTCGCCGCGATCGAGGAGGTCAAGGGCGACATGGAGAAGTCGGTCCCGATGGACCGGCTGATCTGCGGCGACGTCGGCTACGGCAAGACCGAGATCGCGGTGCGGGCGGCGTTCAAGGCGGTGCAGGACGGCAAGCAGGTCGCCGTGCTCGTGCCGACCACGCTGCTGGCCCAGCAGCACTTCAACACGTTCTCCGAGCGCGTCTCGCAGTTCCCGGTCGAGGTCCGGCAGCTGTCGCGGTTCCAGACGCCCACCGAGACCAGGCTGACGATGGAGAAGGTCACCGACGGCACCGTCGACATCGTCATCGGCACCCACCGCCTCCTGCAGACCGCGACCCGGTTCAAGCAGCTCGGCCTGGTGATCGTCGACGAGGAGCAGCGCTTCGGCGTCGAGCACAAGGAGTTCCTCAAGCAGCTGCGCGCGTCGGTCGACGTCCTCACCATGTCGGCCACCCCGATCCCGCGCACGCTGGAGATGGCGATCACCGGCATCCGCGAGATGTCGACGATCGCCACCCCGCCCGAGGAGCGCCACCCGGTCCTCACGTTCGTCGGCGCCCAGGACGACAAGCAGGTCTCCGCGGCCATCCACCGCGAGCTGCTCCGCGACGGCCAGGTCTTCTACCTGCACAACCGGGTCGAGTCGATCGAGCGGGCGGCCCGGCGGCTGCGGGAGCTGGTGCCCGAGGCCCGGATCGCCGTCGCGCACGGCCAGATGACCGAGGACGCCCTCGAGAAGATCATGGTGGGGTTCTGGGAGAAGGAGTACGACGTCCTCGTCTGCACCACCATCGTCGAGAGCGGCATCGACATCCCCAACGCCAACACCCTGATCGTCGAGCGGGCCGACCTGCTGGGCCTGGCCCAGCTGCACCAGATCCGGGGCCGGGTCGGCCGCGGCCGCGAGCGCGCCTACGCCTACTTCCTGTACCCGCCCGACAAGCCGCTCACCGAGCACGCCCACGAGCGGCTGGCCACGATCGCGCAGCACACCGAGCTGGGCGCGGGCATGTATGTGGCGATGAAGGACCTCGAGATCCGCGGGGCCGGCAACCTCCTCGGCGGCGAGCAGTCCGGCCACATCGAGGGCGTCGGCTTCGACCTCTACGTGCGCATGGTCGGCGAGGCGGTCCAGCAGTTCAAGGGCGAGCGGCCCGAGGAGGACGAGCCCGACGTCAAGATCGACCTGCCGGTCGACGCGCACCTCCCGCTGGAGTACATCGGGGCCGAGCGCCTCCGCCTGGAGATCTACCGCAAGATCGCCGGGGCCAAGGACGACGCCGCCCTCGACGAGATCGTGGCCGAGATGAAGGACCGCTACGGCGAGCCGCCGGAGCCGGTCGCCAACCTGCTGGCCGTGGCCCGCTTCCGCTTCCTGGCCCGCGCTTACGGCCTGACCGACGTGTCGCTGCAGGGCAAGCACGTCCGCTTCGGCCCGCTGCCGCTGCCCGACTCGAAGCAGATGCGCCTGAAGCGGCTGTACCCGGAGTCGGTGTACAAGGCCGCGGCGGACACGGTCTCGCTGCCCCGCCCGTCGACCCGCCGGGTCGGGGGCGAGCCCATGCGTGACACGCAGTTGCTGGACTGGGCGGCGGAGCTGCTGCGGACCGTTCTGGGTGACCCCGTCGCGGCGAAGCCGTGATTCGGGCGACGGCCGTGAGATCGTTGCGCACTATGGGTGCTCGTCGTCTCGCGGCCGTCTTTGCCCTGACCGTCGCCGCCGGTTCCGCACTGGCGGGTTGCCGCTCCCAGCCGGACGTCGCCGTGTATCTGGGTGATCGGACGGTCTCCACGGCCGAGGTCGACCGGATCGTCAAGGACGTCAACGCCGAGGCCGACCGCCGCATCGCCGACTGGGGCCGCAAGCGCGCCGCCGACCCCAACCTCCTACCGCCGCCGATCGTCCACACGACCGGGGACGAGGTCGTCTCCCTCATCGTCCTGGCCGACGCCGGGCAGCGGATCATCGCCGAGCGCGGCCTCGGCACCCGCACCGCGCCGGCCGACACGATTGCGGAGACCTTCGGCCTGCCGCCGACCGACACGTACGTGCAGCTGTGGACGCGGTACCTCACCGGCCTGCAGTCAGTGGCCGCCGCCGAGCTGGCCCGCCCCCTGACCGACGACGAGGCCGACCGCCTCTTCGAAGCCGGCGCCGCCGACCCCGACGCCGACTACGACGAGGCCGTCCACACCTTCAAGACCAACATCAACCTGGGCCCGCTCTTCGGTGCGCAACGCCGCTTCGGCGACGTGCTCGACGCGGGGACCATCGCCGTCAACCCGCAGTACGGCCCGGTGGTCATGCCCGTGGTCATGGAGGGCCGCCACCTTGCCGTAGACTTCCCGGAGCACTTCGAGGAGGGCTGACGGCCGTGGCGGGCAGCGTGATCTTGCTGGTGACCTCTCCCCGTCTCCCGGCCGAGGTGCTCACCGCACAGGCCTGGGACCTGGTCCGCGCCCACCCTGTCCTGACCGCCTCCGAATCCGCGCAGGTCTCCGCGCTGCGGGCCGCGGGCGCTTCGGTCACGGTCATGGCTCCCTCCGTCGACGAGCTGCTGGCCCACGTCGACGCGCACGGCACCGTCGTGTGGCTGGCCTCTCCGCCTTCCTCGTCCCCTTCCGCCTCGCAGTCCTCTTCCTCCTTGTCCTCTTCCTCGGACGACGGCTCATCCGATGCGCGGTTCGCCCGGGAGCTCGGCCTGCGCCTGGCCCGCGAGCCCGGCCTGGCCGAGCTCGAGCTGGTGTACGGCTCGTGGGACCCGGCGGGCGCCCGCCTCCTGGACGTGGTCACGGTGATGGACCGCCTGATGCACCCCGAGGCCGGCGACCCGTGGAAGCGGGCCCAGACCCACGCGAGCCTGGCGCACTTCCTGCTCGAGGAGTCATACGAGCTCTACGACGCCATCCGCGACGACGACACATCCGCGGTCCGCGAGGAGCTGGGCGACGTGCTGCTCCAGGTGATCCTGCACGCCCGCCTGGCCGAGGAGACGTCCGGCTTCACCATCGACGACGTGGCCGGCGACCTGGTGGCCAAACTGATCCGCCGCAACCCGCACGTCTTCGCGGACACGGAAGTCGGCGGCATCGACGAGATCATCGCCAACTGGGAGCAGATCAAGAAGGCCGAGAAGTCTCGCGCCTCGACTGTGGACGGCGTGGCCCTCTCCCAGCCGGCGCTTGCGCTTACCGCGAAACTGCTCCAACGCGTGGAGCGGGCCAGCCTGCCCGTACCTCTACCCCCACCGACGTCACTGGGCGGCCGCCTGTTCGCGGCGGTGGCCGAGGCCAGGTCAGCGGGCGAGGACGCAGAGGCCGCACTCCGAGAAGCCGCACTCCACTACATGGACACAGTCCGCGCGACGGAGCTGAACTCGTAGCTACGTAGGGTTGTTGTTGCGTTACTATTTGCGCTTTACTCCAAGGTCGATTAGGACGTGTGAGCTAAGCTAGAAGTGCAAATTGGGAACGGCGCCGGCAGTCACACACGGGCCGAACCCCACGTTTGGGAGCGCCTTCACTCAACCGCAAATCGCGTAGACCAGCCCCGATACGCCGAGCCGGCCTCTCGCGCTTTGCCAGCTTGGATGCGCGCGTTACCAGCCTCGATGCGCGTGTCCTTGCCGGAAGCGTCGGCGGGGTTGCTCACGCCGCCGTGTTGGTGGTGGTGGTCAGGCCCAGCGGCGTTGGCGTTGCGCCTGCGCAGGTGGTTATGCAAGTCGTATTGGTCCAGGACGAGTAGGTCGGGGTGCAGCTCAGCTCGACCTGGTTGTGAACGGCTGGGGCCCGGATCTGCTTGCCCTTACGCGCGGGCACGTTGATCCAGGATCACAGAGATCGGCCGCACTGTCTGGCCGTGCCCTGCGGATCGGTTGCCGCGGCCACGGGTGTTACCGGCGGGTTTGCGGTGCCCCATGACGCCCCCGTGGTGTCTTCGACGGCGCTTTCGCAGGTGGTTTGCGCAGGCTTCTACCGGGTGAACGGTTGCCCGAGCGCCTGAGGGGCCGACTAGACGAGTGAGTTCGAAGTCTGGTCAGCGGTCGTAGGCGATCAGTGACCTGGTCATGGGTTGTCTGCGGCGCGGTTGTGCCAGATCGCGGCGTTCATGGCCTGGAGGCGTTGAGCGACGCGGGCTGCGACGCCTTCGATGCTGCGGCCGCCGTGCAGTTCGAGGTCGAGCTGGCCTTTCAACGTGGTTGACCGAGCGGTACGACGGGCGTAGCAGCCGCGCTCCGCGCTCGGCCGGCCACCGGTCCGGTTCCGCGGACACATAGTCCTTGTCCGCGACGATCAGCCGACCGGGTCGCTCGGTCATCAGGTCCGGGTCGTGGTCCAGGACCGCCGTCAGGACCTGCCGTTCGTCGACCTTCGGGGACCCGTTAGGACTTACTCGTCCAGAAGCGAACCTTGGACGGCTTTGCGGTCCCGGGCGGCAGGTTGCGCGCGGCGGGTGGGCGGTGATTGGACGTCTCGAGGCCGGTTGGCTGGTGGTCGGGATTTTCGCCGGTTTGGGCGGCCGGTGGGAGAGCGCTAATTTTTGTCCCGATTTATTGCTTTTGAGGTAATTAGGCGCGGTGGGCTGGGCGGCGGGTTAGGCGGTGGTGGAGGGAACGGGCCAGGAGGGCGGCGGCGAAGGGGGCGTCTTCGCGTAGGTAGCGGCGGGCCAGGCGGCGGGGTTCGCGGGCCAGGCGGTCCAGCCACTCCAGGCCGGCCTTCTGCAGCGCTGGGCGGGCGCGCTGGACGTCGCCGGCGACGAAGTTCACGGCTGCGCCGCAGCCCAGGAACCAGGTGGACGGGAGTGCCTCGCGCAGAGACGCGATCAGGTGCTCCTGGCGGGGGAAGCCGATTCCGACGTACACCATCTGGGGTTGGGCCTTGATGACGCGGGCGCAGACCGACCGCAGGCGGCGCGGGTTGTGGTCGAAGCCGAACGGTGGGCAGTGGGCGCCCGCGATGCGCAGGCCGGGACACTCCGCGGCCAGGCGGGAGGCTGCTCGGCGGGCGCCGTCGGGCTCGTCGCCCTGCGCCGGGGTGCCGCCCAGGACGAAGACGCTGCCGCCGCGGGTGGCCAGGCCGCGGGAGAGGGACCAGATCAGGTCCGAGCCGGGCACGCGGGCCGGGAGCGCCCGGCCGGCCAGGCGGGCGGCCCAGATCAGCGGTGCGCCATCGGCGACCACGAGGTCGGCCGCGCTGAGCTGGGCGCGGAGAGCTTTGTCGCGGGCGACCTGGCGCAGGATGTCGACGTTCGGCGTGACGATCCAGCCGCCGCGGCCACGTTCGAGTGCGGTGAGCACGCGGGCCACCACCTCGTCCTCGGTGACGGGGTCGATCGGCAGTCCACCGACGGGGACCCGGCGGGTGTGGGAGTAGCTGCGCAGCATCGTTCGTCCGCAATTCCTCGTTAGACCTCACAGATGCCAGCGAAACTGGCATATCTACCAAAACGACCAAGGAGGACGCTTTGGTACGCGTTCTGTTCCTCGGGGGGCTGGGGCGAAGCGGCACCACGCTGCTCGAACGCCTGCTGGGGGAACTGCCCGGCGTGTGCCCGCTTGGGGAGGTCGTGCACCTCTGGGAGCGCGACATCGCCGGCGACGAGCGGTGCGCGTGCGGGGACCACTTCTCCGAATGCGGGTTCTGGCAGGCGGTCGGCGAGAAGGCGTTCGGCGGCTGGCAGCACGTCGACGTGTGGCGGGTGCTGGCGCTGCGGCACGCGGTCGAGCGCACGCGGCACATTCCGCGGCTGGCCAGCCTGCGGATGAGCCCGGCCCATCGGCTGCTGGTGGAGGAGTACGCCGACTGGTACGCCCGGCTGTATGAGGCGGCCGCGATCGTCTCCGGGGCCGACGTGCTCGTCGACTCCTCGAAGCACGCCGCGCTCGCCTACTGCCTGCGCTTCGCGCCGAGCATCGACCTGCGTGTGGTGCACATGGTGCGGGACAGCCGGGGCGTGGCGTACTCGTGGACGAAGAAGGTCTCGCGACCGGAGACGGACAACGCCGAGGAGATGACGCGGTACTCCCCCGGCCGCTCGGCTCTGCTGTGGAACGCGCACAACATGGCGTTCTCGGCGCTGCATCGCTGCGGGGTGCCGGTGCAACGGGTGCGGTACGAGGAGCTCCTGGATCAGCCGGAGACGACCCTGCGGGAGCTGTCGAAGTTCATCGACATCAAGCCGGGGGGCCTGTCGTTCATCAACGACGGCGTCGCCGAGCTCGGGGCGTGCCACAGCGCGGCGGGCAACCCGATGCGGTTCACCGTCGGCCCGGTGCCGCTGCGCCGCGACGACGCCTGGCGCACGGCGCTGCCCCACAGTCAGCGCCGGGTCGTGAGCGCCCTGACCGCGCCGCTGCTCGGCGCCTACGGGTACCGGGGGGTCCGATGATCCCGACCGGCCACTGGCCCAGCGTGGGCGTGATCATTCCGACCCGCAACCGCCCCGAGCTGCTGCGGCGCGCGGTTGCCGGGATCGTGGCGCAGGACTACCCGGGCCCGGTCCGGACCATCGTGATCTTCGACCAGCACGATCCGGACGCGAGCCTGTGCCGGGGTGGTGAGCGGCCGCTCGACGTGCTGCCCAACCTGCGCAAGCCCGGCCTGGCCGGCGCCCGCAACACCGGGATCGTCGCGCTGGACACGGACCTGGTCGCGTTCTGTGATGACGACGACGTGTGGCTGCCGACGAAGCTGCGTCGCCAGGTGCACGCGCTGCAGCAGCGGCCGCAGGCGGAGTTCTGCACGTCGGCGATCGAGGTGGAGTTCGGCGACCGGCTCACGCCGCGGCTGGCGGGCGCCTCGCTCGTCGGGCTGGACGACTTGATCCGCTCGCGCATGTCGATGCTGCACTCCTCGACGTTCCTGGTCCGGCGGGCCGCGTTCGCGGCCGACGAGATGGGCCTGGTCGCCGAGGACGCGCCCGGCAGCCAGAACGAGGACTGGGATCTGCTGCTGCGGGCCGTGAAACGCGGCGAGATCGTGCACGTGGACGATCCGCTGGTGCGTGTGCTGTGGGGGCGGACTTCGATGTTCGCGTACGAGTACGGGACAAAAATGGCCTCTCTGCGCTGGATGATGTCCCGCCATCCGGAGATTGCCGGATCCACCACGGGTGCGGGTCGGGTCTACGGGCAGCTGGCGTGCTGGTCGGCCGCCACCGGCAATCGGCGCGACGCGTGGCGGTGGACGAAGGCGGCGATGCGCTCGAACTGGCGCGAGCCGCGCGCGGCTATCGCGTTGGCCGCGGTGACGGGCGTCGTGAAGGTGGAAAGCGTGCTCGGCGCGCTGCACCGCCGGGGTCGCGGCATCTGAAGGCCGCTGCCAGAGCACCCTTGACGCGTAATAGTTGATGTCGGATAGTTGGGCTCAACTATTACGCGTCGAGGGAGCTTGTCATGAGCCCACGCACCATGGCCGCCGGAGCGGTCGCCGGCCCGATCCTGTTCACCGTGGCGTGGCTGATCCTCGGCTTCGTCAGCCCGGGGTTCACGCTGTTCGACGTCCGCGTGGAGCCGTACTCCGCGATCAGTGCGCAGATCAGCGGACTCGGCCTGGGCCCGACCGCGCCGTACATGAACGCGGCGTTCGTCCTCACCGGCGTCCTGCTCGGCGTCGGGGTCGTGGGCAGCCTGCGGTGCATCACCGCACTGACACCGAGGTCGCGGCGGACCCTGACGGCGCTGCTCTCGCTGGTGGCGATCGGCTGCGCGGCGGACGGCATCTTCACGCTGGAGTCCTTCAAGCCGCACCTGCTGGGTGCCATGCTCGCCTTCTGCAGCCCCGTCATCAGCTTCTGGGTCACCGGCTCGGCGCTGCGCCGAATTCCAGGCTGGCGGCGGTTCGGCACCTGGCTGCGGTTCGCGGCGCCGGTGACGCTCGGGCTCGTCGCGGTCTATCTGGCGACGTTCGACCCCACGGTCGAGGGCTCGACGACAGGCGTGTCCGGGCTGCTCGAGCGCATCGTCGTCATCGAGATCCTCGGCTGGTTCGCGGCACTCGGCTGGCTGGCCCGCCGGCGCGCATTTTCCGGGCCGACCGGGGTCGACGGTGGGCACGGCTCGGCCATGCAGTACGCTCGTACTGCTAAGCGGCCACGAGGACTTTGAGTGTCCGTCCGGTGGAGCGCGGCGAAGAGTGCTGGAATCAGCGAGGACTGTCCGACGGCGGAGTCGCGGGAGGGCAGCGCGAGAGGAGCGCCCGGCCGATGGCGAAGATCAAGGTAAACAACCCTGTCGTCGAGCTCGACGGCGACGAGATGACCCGCATCATCTGGAAGCAGATCCGCGAGCAGCTGGTGCTGCCGTACCTCGACGTCGACCTGAAGTACTACGACCTGTCGATCGAGTACCGCGACCAGACCGACGACCAGGTCACGGTCGACGCCGCGAACGCCATCAAGCAGTACGGCGTCGGCGTGAAGTGCGCGACGATCACGCCCGACGAGGCGCGCGTCGAGGAGTTCTCGCTCAAGAAGATGTGGCGCTCGCCGAACGGCACGATCCGCAACATCCTCGGCGGCGTGGTCTTCCGCGAGCCGATCATCATGTCCAACGTGCCTCGGCTGGTTCCCGGCTGGACCAAGCCGATCATCATCGGCCGGCACGCCCACGGCGACCAGTACAAGGCGACCGACTTCGTGGTGCCCGGCCCGGGCAAGGTCACCGTCACCTACACCCCGGCCGACGGCGGCGCTCCGATGGAGTTCGAGATCGCCAACTTCCCCGGCGGCGGCGTCGCCATGGGCATGTACAACTACGACGACTCGATCCGCGACTTCGCCCGCGCGTCGTTCCGCTACGGCCTCGACCGCGGCTACCCGGTGTACCTCTCCACGAAGAACACAATCCTGAAGGCGTACGACGGCCGGTTCAAGGACCTGTTCGCCGAGATCTTCGAGACCGAGTTCAAGGACGACTTCGCGAAGGCCGGCATCACCTACGAGCACCGGCTGATCGACGACATGGTCGCCGCGGCGCTGAAGTGGGAGGGCGGCTTCGTGTGGGCCGCCAAGAACTACGACGGCGACGTCCAGTCGGACACCGTCGCGCAGGGCTTCGGCTCGCTCGGCCTCATGACCAGCGTCCTCATGACCCCGGACGGCAAGACCGTCGAGGCCGAGGCCGCCCACGGCACCGTCACCCGGCACTACCGGCAGTGGCAGAAGGGCGAGAAGACCTCGACGAACCCGATCGCGTCCATCTTCGCCTGGACGCGCGGCCTCGCCCACCGCGGCAAGGTCGACGGCACCCCCGAGGTCACGAACTTCGCCAACACCCTGGAGCAGGTCTGCATCGACACCGTCGAGGGCGGCCAGATGACCAAGGACCTGGCGCTGCTGATCTCCCGCGACGCCCCGTGGCTGACGACCGACGAGTTCATGAACGCGCTGGACCAGAACCTCGCGAAGCGTCTCGCCGCCTGATTGCACCCTCCGACCATGAGGCTCAGCCGTTTCGGCTGGGCCTCATGGCGTTCATGCGGTCAGCACGCCGATGCCCAGGCTGAGCGCACCCGCGGCCAGGGCGGCCGCGCCCAGCCAGACCAGCGCGATCGCGCCGTTCGGCCGCGTGCGGTCCTTCCCCGCCGACGAGGCGAAGAACCCGCCGGGCATCAGGATCGCCGCGGCCAGGATTCCGGCCCGCCCGAGCCAGCCCACGACGCCGTCGAGCCGGGCGAGGTCGGCGTAGAGCACGCCGACCAGACCCAGTGTGACCAGGACGCCGGCGTGTGCGTGCCCGGCCCGCGCGAACGCCTGCTGGAACGGTGTCATCGGCACGGCTCCGCGCACGACCCGGGTCAGGAAGTATCCGCCGAACTCGATGGTGACGATCGACAACAGCGCGATCCCGGCCAGGATCCGGCCCGCGTCAGTGAACTCGAACTGCATAACGCTCTCCCCCGTCACTGCCTTGGTAGGCTATGCCAGTGACGGTAGCGGGCGGCGGCATCACTGGTCAAGTCGCGATAGACAGTTACGTGGCGGACTGGGTCGAACTCTGTCTGGAGCTCGTCAACGACCTGGCCATCGACGCCCGGCAGGGCCGCCCGATCGCCGGCGACACCGGTCTGGGCGAGGCCTTCGAGGAGCTGGCCGGCAACGCGCTGACCCGGCAGTTCGAGCTGTCCCTGGCCGACGTCGACGACCTCGCCTCGGCGGCCCGGCGCCTGCACATCGCGATCGAGGCCTGTATCGCCGGCGACATGCTGATGGCGGCCTTCGCGCTCAATACGGTGCTGGCGGAGTTCGGGGCAGTACCGAACCTGCATGCCGCGCCCGGTGAAGCGCCGCACCTGGCGTTCCACGCGGCCGACGCGCCGATCGTCGACGCCTGGGCCGCCGAGTCCGCGACCGCGCTGGCCTTTCTCGTCGGCACCCACCAGACGCATCGGCTCGGCCAGTGCTCCGCGGACGTCTGCGACGCCTACTACCTCGACTCCACGAAGAACGCGTCGCGCCGCTTCTGCTCACTCGCCTGCCAGAACCGCGCGAAGTCGGCCGCCTACCGGCAGAAGCGCCGTGACCGGCCCAGGTGAGAAATTGTCGTACCCACCCGTCATCCTGTCCTCGTGAACCTCACCGCACGCGCAGCCGGCGTCGTCGTCGTCGGGCTCGGTATGGTCGCGACCATCACCGGCCTGGCGCTGCCGTGGACGATCGCCGGCGGCCGGCACCCCGACCTGACGACCATCGCCGGCGTCGCGTTCCTCGGGCCGCTGCTGAGCGCGCTGTGCCTCGTCTACGCCCGCTCCGACCCGCGCCGGTCCCGGATGGTCGCGATCGTCGCGGGGGTGGCCGGCATCGCGGCGGGCGTGATCGCGGTGGCGCTGGCCCGCCTGGTGGAGCCGAGCGCCGGCATCGGGCTCGGCGGGCCGGTCACCGTCGTGGGGGCCGCGGCGCTGGTCCTGGGCTGGGCGGTGCTCGTCGCGACAGGTGTGGGCCGCCTTCCAGGCGCTGACTGGCGGCATTGGGCTCCTGCGGGCATTTTTTCGGTGGTACTCGCACTGCTGGCGGGGTTCGCCATCTCCTGGGCACGCGAAGGAAGGTTCGTGGACGCCACGACGGCCGGCGGCGCCACTGCGGGCCCGCAGACGCAGACGTGGCCGCAGCCCTTCGCGGGTGTGCAGCTCGTCGGGGCCCGCAAGGACCGGGCGCTCGTCCGCGCCGCCGACGGCGTCCGGGCGGTCCGGCTCAGCAGCGGCACCATCGCCTGGCAATACCTGCGCTCGGACCTGCCCACGCAGGCCGCGGGGCTGGTCGACGACGCGGTGGTGCTCGCGTTCGGGACCGACGACGGAGTGCTCGTCACCGCCCTGGACGCGGATACGGGCGCGGAGCGGTTCTCGAAGCGGTACCGGTCGGGGAAGATGGCGACGGTCCACGCCGCCGGCCGCACCGCGATCCTGTCCGGGACGGGGTCCGGCGCGGGCGTCGTGCTCGGCATCGACGCGCGCGACGGCACCGAGCGCTGGCGCTGGACCCCGGCCCGCGGGGGCGCCCCCTGCGACGTCACCGACCTGGCCGGCTCCCCCGACACCGCCGTGGTGGCCCTGCGCTGCCGCGCTCAGGGCGTCGACGACGTCGCCGTCGGCCTGGCCGCCGCGACCGGCGCCGAGACCTGGTCCTGGCACGCGATCCAGCGGGGCACCGCCGAGCTGCGAGTGCTCTCCGTCGGCCCCGGCTTCGTCACCCTGACCGGCGCCGCACCACAGCGGGCGACGTACATGGACGCGGCCAACGGCTCCGTCGGCACCCGCCACGACGCCCCCGGCACCCTCTCCGCCGCCGCCGGCGCCAGCCTCATCTACGCCGACCCCGGCTCCGCGCAGGCCCACCTGTCCTCGGTCGAGGCCCAGACCGGCAAGGTCCAGTGGAACGTGGGCCTGGGCGGCCTGGGCGGCTACCAGCCGGTCGCCATGACCGCAGCGGAGGGCTACGCCTACGTGCTGTGGCGCAACACGGCGGGCGCCCTCCGGCTCCTGACCATCGCCACGGCCGACGGCTCGACCAAGGAGGAGCGAGCCGTGGCCTGCAACACCGCCTGCCCCGAGGCCCAGCTCACCGCCACCGCCGGCCACGCCGTGATCGCCACGCGAGAGGAGAAGTCCACCCGGCTGTACCTGACCGTCACCTGACCCGCCTACCGCCGATCCCGCACCCGCCGCCTTGCCTCGCCTCGCAGCGGGCCGGCTTCACCGTGCGCGACGAGCTACACCACGAGGTACACCGATGATCGGCGCCGGCGACCTGCGCCCGGCGGGGCCTGAGCTACGACGCCTCGCTTGCTGCGCTGCGTCGGTTGATGCGGTGTCTGGCTCGCGCGCTGCCTGGCTTGCTGCGCTCTGCTTCGGTTGCTGCTGTGCTTCGGTTGCTGCGGTGCCTGGCTCGTTGCGGTGCCTGGCTCGCTACGGTGCCTCGCTTGCTACGGTGTCTGGCTCGCGCGCTGCCTGGCTTGCTGCGCTACCTCGGTTGCTGCGCTCGACCCGGCTCGCTGCGGTGCCTGGCTCGCTGCGGTGCTTCGCTTGCTGTGCTCGGTGCGGCAACGCCCGCCGGCCAGCCGCGCGACGGGCCGTCCGCTCCGCCAGGCTCATCAGCTCTCGGCTGATCACCGGGCCGCGCTTCGGTCGGTCGCCGGCGGCCTTACGAACGAGCCGCGCGCGGCGGGCCAAGCGGGTGGGGCTGCTGTGTGGCGCTCGTTCGCCGCACTGCGGTCGGCAATTCGCCTCGGTTGATCGGGTGATGAACTGCTCCATCGCACCTCAGGCACCGCGCCGCCTCAGGATGACTCCGCTGCCGAATTCGCCGCCGCACTCCAGCCGCCACACCCACAGCCCGCCGCGCTCCAAGCCGCACCGCGCAAACCTCGCCCCGCCAGTCGGTCAGCGGACCGTTTCGCCACGCCGAAGCTCGCCGCCGCGCCCTCAGCCGCCGCACCCACAGCGCGCCGCACTTCAAGGCGCACCGCGCGAACCTCGCTCCACCAGTCGATCCGCGGGCCATTTCGCCACACCGAAGCTCGCTGCCGCACCCCAGCCCTCGCGTCGCACGAGGAGCGCCGCACGAGGAGCGGGGCACGAGGAGCGCCGCACGAGGAGCGCCGCACGAGGAGCGGGGCACGAGGAGCGGGGCACGAGGAGCGCCGCACGAGGAGCGGGGCACGAGGAGCGCCGCACGAGGTGTGGAGGCGATGGAACGCTTCGCCGTGCTTGGAGTCGACGCGGTGCACCCCTCAAGTTGGGCGTCAGGCGTTTGTCGAGCGGCGTTCGGCCAGGTCGACCACGTTCGCCAGGAGCATGGCTCGGGTCATCGGGCCTACGCCGCCCGGCATCGGGGCCAGGTAGCCGGCGACCTCGGCCACGTCGGGGGCTACGTCGCCCACCAGGCGGGCCTTGCCTGTCGTTTCGTCGACGATCCGCGTCACGCCCACGTCCAGGACGGCGGCGCCCGGCTTGACCATGTCGCGGGTCAGGAGGGCGGCGGAGCCGGCGGCCACGATGATGATGTCGGCGGTGCGGGTGTGGGCGGCCAGGTCGCGGGTGCCGGTGTGGCACAGGGTGACCGTGGCGTTCTCGGATTTGCGGGTGAAGATCAGGCCCAGTGGGCGGCCGGCGGTGGTACCGCGGCCGATGGCTGTCACCTCGGCGCCGTTGATGGGGACGTTGTGGCGGCGCAGGAGCTGGACGATGCCGTTCGGGGTGCACGGGAGGGGGGCCGGGATGTTCAGGACCAGGCGGCCCAGGTTTGTCGGGTGCAAGCCGTCGGCGTCCTTGTCGGGGTCGATCAGCTCCAGGATGCGCTGCTCGTCCAGGCCGGCCGGCAGTGGCAGCTGCACGATGTAGCCCGTGCAGGCCGGGTCCTCGTTCAGGGCGCGCACCGCCGCCTCGACCTCCTGCTGGGTGGCGGTCGCGGGCAGGTCGTAGCGGATCGAGGCGATGCCGACCTCGGCGCAGTCGCGGTGCTTGCCGGCGACGTACGCGTGTGAGCCCGGGTCGTCGCCCACCAGGATCGTGCCCAGGCCGGGCGGCGCGGGCAGCGCGGCCACCCGCGCGCGCAGCTCGTCCTTTATGGCGGTCGCCGTTGCCTTACCGTCGAGAATCGTTGCCGTCACGGAACCCGATCCTGCCATTAGAGTGCAGGGCGTGCTGGTCCGGCGCGGCGTTGTCGCCCTCTTCACCCTGCTTGCCCTCGCGGCGTGTGGCGATGACGCCAGCGACGACCCGCATGGGCTGCTGCCGCAGGTGTCCGCCAGTCAGGCCCGGCAGGCCGGCGACGGCGGTGGCGGTGGCGGGGACAGCGCGGCCGGGCTCGAGGCCAAAGGGTCGGCCGGCGGGAGCACCAAGGACCGGACGACCGCGTTCGTGCAGAAGCTGCCGGGGACGTTCGGGATCATCGTGCGCGACCGGCAGAGCGGGACCGTGTTCAAGGCCGGCAACACCACGGCGACCACGTGGACGGCGTCGACGATCAAGCTGGCCATCGCGACCGACCTGCTGGAGCGGCAGCAGGCCAAGGAGATCACGCTCGACGCGACCGACAGGGGCAACCTCGACAAGGCCCTGATCAACTCCGACAACGACGCCGCCACGGCCCTGTGGAACAAGTACGCCGGGGCCGGCACTGTCGCCAAGTACAAGGCGCAGTACGGGATGGGGAGCCTGGCCGTCGTCGACGGGATGGACACGTTCTGGCGCAACCTGCGGTGCAGTGCCGAAGACCTGCAGAGCCTGATGTCGTACGTCCTGGAGAAGCTCGACCCCACGAGCCGGACCTACCTCGTGACAACCCTGCGCAAGGTCGCCGGCAACCAGCACTGGGGTGTCTGGGCGGCCGGGTCGGGGCTCAAGCCGGGCAACAAGGACGGGTGGGTCGAGAAGCCGGTCAACGGCACCGACGTCTGGATGACACACACCGTCGGCTTCGCCGGTGACTCGGAGCGGTACGTCGTCGCCGTCGTCTACGAGCAGAAGCCCGGCGGATCCCTGGAGAAGGGCGCGCACGCGGTGAGCGACGCCGTGGCCACCTACTTCGGGGCCAAGGTGCCGGCCCCCGTCACGCTGCCGTAACGGGGACCGGCCGGCCTGCGCTAGTGGAAGAAGTGCCGGGTGCCGGTGAAGTACATCGTCACGCCCGCAGCGTTGGCGGCCGCGATGACCTCTTCGTCGCGGATCGAGCCGCCGGGCTGGACTATCGCCTTCACGCCCGCGGCGATCAGGGCCTCGGGGCCGTCGGCGAACGGGAAGAACGCGTCCGAAGCGGCGACCGAGCCTCTGACCCGCTCCTCGCCGGCCCGGCTGATCGCCAGGCGGACCGAGTCGACCCGGTTGACCTGGCCCATGCCCACGCCGACCGTCGCACCGCCGGACGCGAGCAGGATCGCGTTGGACTTGACCGCGCGGACCGCCCGCCAGGCGAAGGCGAGGTCGCGGAGGGTCTCCTCGTCGGCCGGCTCGCCGGTGACGAGGGTCCAGCGATCGACGGCGTCCCCGTCCGCGTCGATGCGATCGGCGGCTTGGACGAGTACACCCCCGGAGATTTGCCGCTGTTCGAAGGACGCGGGCGTCCAGGCCGGAGCGCGCAGGATCCGCAGATTGCGGCGGGCCGAGAGCAGCTCGAGCGCGTCGGAGGAGTAGGACGGCGCGACGACGACCTCGGTGAAGATCTCGCTGATCTGCTTGGCCAGGTCGGTGGTGACCTCGGCGTTGACCGCGATCACGCCGCCGTAGGCGCTTACCGGGTCGCAGGCGTGGGCCTTGCGGTGGGCCTCGGCGACGTCGGCGCCGATCGCGATGCCGCACGGGTTGGCGTGCTTGATGATCGCGACGCAGGGGTCGGTGAAGTCGTGCGCGGCGCGCCAGGCGGCGTCGGCGTCGACGTAGTTGTTGTAGGACATCTCCTTGCCGCCGAGCTGCTCGGCCTGGGCCAGGCCCGGGGCCGCCGCGGGGTCGGTGTAGAGGGCGGCCGCCTGGTGCGGGTTCTCGCCGTAGCGCAGGGTCGCCGCGTGGCGCAGGGCCGTGCCCGCGAACCGCTTGTCGTCGCGGGCGAACCAGGCCGCGACGGCGACGTCGTATTCGGCGATGTGGGCGAACGCCTGACCGGCCAGCGCCCGGCGCTCGTCGAGGGTGAAGCCGCCGTCGGCGACGGCCTGCAGTACCGAGTCGTAGGAGGCCGGCGAGGTGACGACGGCGACGCTCGGGAAGTTCTTGGCCGCCGCGCGGACCATGGCCGGGCCGCCGATGTCGATCTGCTCGACGCACTCGTCGTCGGTGGCGCCTGACGCGACGGTGTCCGTGAACGGGTACAGGTTGGAGACGAGCAGCTCGAACGGCTCGATGCCGAGCTCGCCGAGCTGGGCGGCGTGGGCCTCCAGGCGCAGGTCGGCCAGCAGGCCGGCGTGGACCTTCGGGTGGAGGGTCTTGACCCGGCCGTCGAGCGTCTCCGGGAACCCGGTCAGCTGCTCGACCCGGGTGACCGGCAGGCCGAGGGCCTCGATGCGGCCCGCGGTCGAGCCGGTGGAGACCAGCTCGACGCCGGCCCCGGCGAGGGCGCGGGCGAGCTCCTCGAGACCTGTCTTGTCGTACACGCTGATGAGCGCGCGCCTGATGGGACGGCGGTTAGCCACGGCCCAGCCTGACCTTTCGTTCGTTGACGGTCCAGCCGTCGCGTGCCATCCGCCCGACCGTGTCGACCAGCTGGCGGCGCTCGGCCACTTTGATCCGCTCCAGCAGCGTGTCCTCGGTGTCGTCGTCGAGGACCGGTACCGCGACCTGGGCGATGATCGCCCCCGTGTCGACGCCGCTGTCGACGAAGTGCAGCGTGGCCCCGGCGAGCTTGACGCCGTAGGCGAGCGCGTCGCGGGGGCCGTGCGTGCCCGGGAACGCGGGGAGCAGCGCGTTGTGGGTGTTGATATAGCGGCCCTCGTACTCCCCCAGGAACCGCGGCCCGACGAGCTTCATGAACCCGGCCGAGACGATCAGGTCGGGCTTGTATCGGGAGCACTCGGCCAGCAGGGCGGCGTCCCAGTCGTCGCGGGTCGCGAAGTCGGCCACCCGGGCCACGAACGTGGGCACGCCGTGACGCTCCGCACGCGCCAGGCCCTCGACCGCGGGGCGGTCGGCACCGACGGCCACCACCTCGGCCCCGTAGGCCGGGTCGGCGGCCGCGTCGAGCAGGGCCTGCAGGTTTGACCCCGAACCGGACACGAGCACGACAAGCCGAACTGTCACCACGAAACTCTAACGACCCGGTCGGCCCTGCTCAGCGGCGGGTCGCCGGGCATTTGCGGATAAACGTGTCCAAAGTACATTACGCGACTGCGCAGAGTTGATCCGGGCGGTTAGGCTGCCGTGGTTCTATATCCCCTCGGGATTACCCTGGTGCGGACCACCACCCAGCGATAGTCCCCAGCTTTAGGAGCCAGAAGTCATGGGCTACCCACCACCGGGCCAGGATCCGTACGGGCAGCAGCCCAACCAGGATCCCTACGGTCAGCAGCCGCAGTACGGACAGCCGCAGCAGCCGCAGTACGGGCAGCCGCAGCAGCCGGGTTACCAGGACCCGTACGCGCAGCCGCAGCAGCCCGCGTACCAGGACCCGTACGCGCAGCCGCAGCAGCCGGCCTACCAGGACCCGTACGCGCAGCAGCCCCCGGTCTCGGGCACACCGTACCCGACCTCGGGCGGTGGCTACCCCACGTCCGGCGGCGCCTACCCGACCTCCGGCGGCGCGTACCCGCAGCAGGGCTACCAGGCGGGCTACGGCGCGCCGGCGCAGCCGCAGAACACGCTCGGCCTGGTCGGCATGATCCTGGGCATCGCCTCCATCCCGCTGGCGTTCTGCTGCTCCATCGGCCTGCCGCTGGGCATCGCCGCGGTGATCTGCAGCTACCTGGGCCAGAACAAGGTCAAGCAGGGCCTCGCGAACAACGAGGGCAACGCCAAGGCCGGCCTCATCTGCGGCGCGATCGGCATCGGCCTCACGATCATCGTGATCATCGGGTCGTTCGCCCTCAACTGGGGTCTGTACAGCTACCCGTAACAAGCACCACCCGCTGACGGGCGCGCGAGCTACTCGCGCGCCCTTTTGGCGCGCAGGGCCAGCTTCGTGGCCGCCGTCGACAGCAGCGCGCCGATCGCGACCATGAACATGGCGACGAACCCGACAGCGCCCGACTGCGGCCCGACGTCGCTGAGCCCGCTCGCCCCCAGCGACCCGCTCGCCGCCCGGCTGACCAGCGCGAGCAGCGCCCCGGCCACCGGGCCGGCCAGCCCGGCCGCGCCGAGCAGCGCATACCAGGAGCGGTCGGGGTCGAGCCGCTGCGAGCGCCGGGCCAGCAGCCAGCCCGCGATCAGCGCGGCCAGCAGCGGCAGGCCGAGCAGCAGCGGCGCGTAGCCGGTGGCCGGCGTCGAGGGCAGACCGGCCAGCAGGGGTACCGCGGGCAAAGGGCCGACTGTCACGTGGGCCGCGCTGATGTACGTCTCCGAGCCGATGGTGAAGCCGGGCCCCACCAGGTAGCTGGCCGTCCACGCGGTGACGTCCGGCGCAAAGAACCCGCACACCACGACCAGCCCGATCTGCCCGGCGATGCCGGTGTGGTAGTCGTCGATGATCTGGCTGGCGTCGCCGCCGCTGAACGCGACAGCCATGCCCGTCGTCGCCGCCCCGGCGCCCAGCACCAGCAGGGCCGCGACGGCCCCGGTCCGGGTGGCGTCGCGCAGCACCCGGGGTGTGCGGGAGGCCAGCCGGGCGATGCCGCGGGCCTCGGCGAACGCCCCGAGCAGGCCGCCGGCCAGGCCGAACGCGCCGAACGTCAGCGCCGCCCGGACGGCGGAGACCTCGACACCGCGGTGGTCGGCGATCAGCGCGGCCGCGGCGCCGAGCACGGCGTAGACGACCCCGACCCCGAGCCCGGCGCGCGCCGCCGGCCAGGGTGACCAGGGCCGGCCGCGGTGATGGGCCCGGGCGCCGATCGCCCGCGCGGTGTGCACGCCGGCCCGGTAGACCCGCCACGCGGCGATCACGGTGAGCCCGAGCGGGGCGAGACTGATCGGGCCGATGCCGGTCTGCAGGGGCACCCAGTGCGCCAGCAGCCACCCGGCGAGGCCGAGGCGCAGCACCTCGGGCAGCGGGGCGTCGGCGCCGTCCATCGCGAACAGGCCCCAGACCACGAACAGGGTCGGCACCAGCGAGACGAGCGCCGCCCACAGCGAGTTGACCACCGCCGCCAGCGCGAGCGGGGCACGCCGGGCCGGGCGCTTGGCGGGGTCCTTGCCTCGCACCGCGCGCCGCTGGATCGGCAGCTTGACGGTCTCGCGGTCAGCGAGCCGGGTCTGCGCCCCCTCGTCCGGGTCTTCAGGGGTGGTCGGCATCGCCTTGTACTCTGCCAAAGTCCGGACGGCCGGTCACTAACCCCGGCCGTCCGGACTGCTGGTCACGATGATTTTGTTCAGAGCGCGGTGACGATGTCGCGCATGAGGTTGGCCGTCTCGGTCGGGGTCTTGCCGACCGCGACACCGGCCGCCTCGAGCGCCGCCTTCTTCGCGTCGGCGGTGCCCGCCGAGCCGGAGATGATCGCGCCGGCGTGGCCCATGGTCTTGCCGGGCGGGGCCGTGAAGCCCGCGATGTAGCCGACGACCGGCTTGCGCACGTTGGCCTTGATGAAGTCCGCGGCCCGCTCCTCGGCGTCGCCGCCGATCTCACCGATCATGACGATGGCCGCCGTCTCGGGGTCGCCCTCGAACGCGGCCAGGGCGTCGATGTGCGTCGTGCCGATCACCGGGTCGCCGCCGATGCCGATGGCCGTCGAGAAGCCGATGTCCCGAAGCTCATACATCATCTGGTACGTGAGGGTGCCCGACTTGCTCACGAGGCCGATCTTGCCCGGGCCGGTGATGTCGGCCGGGATGATGCCGGCGTTCGACTTGCCGGGGCTGGCGATGCCGGGGCAGTTGGGCCCGATGATCCGCGTCGCGTTGCCCGTCGCCTGCGCGTGTGCCCAGAAGTAGGCGGTGTCGTGGACCGGCACCCCCTCGGTGATGACCACGGCGAGCGGGATCCGCGCGTCGATCGCCTCGATCGCGGCCGCCTTGGTGAACGCCGGCGGGACGAAGATGACGCTGGTGTCGGCGCCGGTCTGCTCCATCGCCTCACCGACGGAGGCGAACACCGGCAGCTTGGTGCCGTCGAAGTCGACCTGCTGGCCCGCCTTGCGCGGGTTGACGCCGCCGACCACGTTCGTGCCCGCGGCGAGCATCCGCCGGGTGTGCTTGGAGCCCTCGGCGCCGGTCATGCCCTGCACGATGACCTTGCTGGACTCGGTGAGCCATACCGCCATGGTCGTTACACCCCACTCGCTGCGAGCTCGGCGGCCCGGCGGGCGGCGCCGTCCATCGTGTCGACCCGCTCGATAAGCGGGTTGGCGGCCTCATCGAGGATGCGGCGGCCCTCCTCGGCGTTGTTGCCGTCGAGGCGGACGACAAGCGGCTTGGTGACCGCCTCGCCCCGGTCCTTGAGCAGCTGCAGCGCCTGCACGATGCCGTTGGCCACCGCGTCGCAGGCGGTGATCCCGCCGAACACGTTGACGAAGACGCTCTTGACGGCCGGGTCGCCCAGCACGATCTCCAGGCCGTTGGCCATGACCTGGGCGCTGGCGCCGCCGCCGATGTCGAGGAAGTTGGCGGGCTTGCTGCCGAGGCCCTCGCCGGCGTACGCGACGACGTCCAGGGTCGACATGACCAGGCCCGCGCCGTTGCCGATGATGCCGACGTTGCCGTCGAGCTTCACGTAGTTGAGGTTCTTCTCCTTGGCCGCCTGCTCCAGCGGGTCGGCCGCGGCCTTGTCCTCGAGCTCCGCGTGCTCCGACTGGCGGAAGTCGGCGTTGGCGTCGAGGGTGACCTTGGCGTCGAGGCAGAGCACGGTGCCGTCGGGGGTCTTGGCCAGCGGGTTGACCTCGACGAGCGTGGCGTCCTCGGCGACGAACGCCTGCCACAGCTTGACCGCGATCGACACGACCTGGTCGGCGACGTCGGCCGGGAACTTCGCCTGCTCGACGATCTGCCGGGCGAGCGCCTCGTCGACACCCTTCGCCGCGTCGATGGCGACCTTTGCCACCTTCTCCGGGGCGTCGTGCGCGACGGTCTCGATCTCCATGCCGCCGGCGACGCTGGCGATGCACAGGAACGTGCGGTTCGCGCGGTCGAGCAGGTAGGAGAAGTAGTACTCCTCGGCGATGTCGGCCGTGGTGGTGACCATCACCTTGTGGACCGTGTGGCCCTTGATGTCCATGCCGAGGATGTTGGTCGCGTGGGTGGTCGCCTCGTCGGCGTTCTCCGCGAGCTTGACGCCGCCGGCCTTACCGCGGCCCCCGACCTTCACCTGGGCTTTGATGACGACCCGGCCGCCGAGTTCTTCGGCGATCGCCCGGGCCTCTTCCGGGGTCTCGGCGACACCGCCGCCCAGCACGGGCAGCCCGTGCTTGGCGAAGAGGGCGCGCCCCTGGTACTCGTACAGGTCCACAGTTGGTCCCGTTCCGTCAACCGTGCCGCCTGCCCCATCGCGAGGACGGCTCAACGATCGCAGCCTAACCACGGCCTCACCCGCCGGCACCGCGCGGGTTGCCGATGTGCCCCATTCCACTCTCTGTGACGTTTTCGCCGCTCTGTTTGCACTTCCAGGTGACACGCGAGTGATCGCGTAACCGCCCCGGCGGACCGTCGTTGAGAGCAGTGTCGGCCCGCCCACGGGAAAACCTGGGGGCGCGGCCGGCACCAGAAACGGCCGATGCCCTGTCGGTCGAGGGGTGGCGGCGGGGCATCGTGCGATAGAGGGGCCGGACGTGTGAGGGGTGCGTCCGGCCCCTCCCCCTGTCTTCATTCAGGCGGGGGAGCGAGCTCCACCCGCACCCCCCTCAAGCTGACCCGAATCCCTGCGGGAAACCGAATTACTTGTCGCTGACGCGCGTCTATTCGGCCGCCAGATTCTTTTGCGCCCAGTCGACGATCGACTGCGTCGTGGCGCCCGGGGTGAAGATGGCGGCGACACCCAGCTCCTCGAGCTCGGGCAGGTCCTCGTCCGGGATGATCCCGCCGCCGAACACGGTGACGTCGGCGGCGCCCCGCTCGGCCAGCAGCTCGATGACCCGCCGGAACAGGGTCATGTGGGCGCCCGACAGCACCGACAGGCCGACGGCGTCGGCGTCCTCCTGGATCGCGGTCTCCACGATCTGCTCAGGCGTCTGGTGCAGGCCGGTGTAGATGACCTCCATACCGGCGTCGCGCAGGGCCCGGGCGACGATCTTGACTCCTCGGTCGTGCCCGTCGAGTCCAGGCTTGGCGATGACGACGCGGGTCCGCGCGCTCATCCTCACGGTCCTTCCCGGCCGTTCGTGGCGGCCACAGTCAGGCGACACCGCACCGTTGCGGCGATCTCAGCCGAAGGTACCGCAGCTCTATCGGGTTTATCGGGGACCGACGCAACGACCGCATCACAGCACGGTTACGCACAACCAACCCGGCGGGCATAAACGCGCACGTGAATCGGCGCGGCGCTTGTGCAAAAGATTCGGAGGTGTCTACGGTGACGATCGGCTCAAACGCTTGATGACTTCTTTTCGCAATTGTACCGCCAATCAGTCGCCAAATCTTTCGGAGGTTCGCGGTGCCCTCAGCAACCCAGCGCGCGAACTATCGGGGCCGGCGGCGTATGGAGAATCGGCGCAGCCGATTCCTGGCGGTGCTGACAACGGCGGTCGTCGCGTCCGGGGTTGTCGCAATGGGCACGGCCACGACGCTGCCCGACCCGCACACCGACGGCCTGACGATGGAGTCGGCCGGCAACTACGGCGACATCACCACCCGTTCGGGCGAGCGAGCCTCACGCGGCGACGCGAAGACCACGCTCTCCACGGCCAACCAGCCGGCGCCCGACGTGTGGATCCTGCCGCTGCACAACTACACGCTCACCTCGTTCTACGGCGAGCGCTGGGGCCGCCTGCACCCCGGCGTCGACCTGGGCGCCGCCACGGGCACCCCATTCGTCGCCGCCGCCGCGGGCAAGGTCATCCTGTGCCGCTGGAACGCCGGCTACGGCAACAACGTCATGATCGACCACGGCGGCGGCATCGTCACCGTCTACGGCCACGCCTCCAAGCTCCTGTGCAAGGAGGGCCAGCAGGTCAAGGCCGGCGACCGGCTGGCGCTGGTCGGCAACACGGGCCACTCGTTCGGCTCCCACCTCCACTTCGAGGTGCGCGACAACGACAAACCGATCGAACCCCTGGCCTTCATGCGCAAACACGGCGTCGACATCCAGCAGCACACCGAGGCCATCTACTCATAGCCTTTTTCAGGTTTCACATTTCTGCGCGACCGGCCTTTCGAGCTCAGCTTCACGCCTTTAGCGCCCACCTTTCCCGGCCCCACCTTTCCGCGCTCACTTCTCCGCTTCCCGACCCGCCGCGGACGCAATAGAGACACAGTGGCGCCAGGCTCTCGAAAGACACTCGAGCGCCGGTACCTTCCGGGACGCTCCAGCCCCAGGCTTTCGAAAGGCGTTGCAACGCCGAGCCTTCAGAGGCCGCTCCAGCATCGACCTCTTGAAAGCGCGACGACGCCGGGTCTAAGGGCCACTACGAGACCGGGTCCTCGACGAGCGCTCCAGCACCAGGCCCTCGACATGCGCTGCAACACCGGGCCATCAAGGGCGCTACAACGCCAGGTTCTCAGAGGCGCGCCGGCGCCGGGCTTTTCCGGGACCCACGGACGCCGAAGGGAGACGCCCCGGCGTCGACCGGTGTCTCGCGGGAGGAGCGGTCGCAAGCCCCACGGACCCGAGCAATGCAATTGCTCCGCTTTGTCATGAAGCTCTGCCAGAAGCTCGCTCGTCAAGGCTTCGACCTACTCCCCGCTTCGGCCCATCCCTCACTGCGGCCGATCGCGCGGCTGCGGCCGATCGCGCGGCTGCGGCAGGGCGTTCGCTGCGGCCGGGCGTTCGCTGCGGCAGGACGTTCGGCGCCGCTACAGCTTCTCGATCGCCGCGTGCCTCAGCACCAGCCACACCACCTGATCGCCGAAGTCGATCTGGGCCTGGGCCCGCGGCCCGGCGCCCTCGACCGCCAGCACCCGGCCGAGCCCGTAGCGCTGGTGGTTGACGCGGTCGCCGACGGCGAAGTTGGGGACCTCGCGCTGCAGCTCGCTGGCCGTGGACAGCTTGGACGGGTCGAGGCCCAGCTTGGCCGCCAGCTGCGCGGCCTTGGGCGTGTTGCCGACGAACGACGAGGTGCGCGACTGGGTGGCGCCCGACGAGCGGCCGCCGACGCCGGCGCGGCCGGACCAGCTCGTGTACGCGGCGTCGGTGCGCTCCCAGCGGACAAGCTCCGGGGGGAGCTCCTCCAGGAAGCGCGACGGCGGGTTGTAGGAGGGGGCGCCCCACGCGGAGCGGGTCACGGCGCGGGAGATGTAGAGGCGCTGGCGAGCCCGGGTGATGCCGACGTAGGCCAGGCGGCGCTCCTCCTCCAGCTCCTTCTTGTCGCTCATCGCGCGCTGGTGCGGGAAGATGCTGTCCTCGAGGCCGGTGAGGAAGACGACCGGGAACTCGAGGCCCTTCGCGGTGTGCAGGGTCATGAGCGTGACGACGCCCGTGTGGTCGGGGTCGTCGGACGGGATCTGGTCGGCGTCGGCGACGAGGGAGACCTGCTCCAGGAAGCCGGCGACGCTCGGGGGCGGCGCGACGGTGGCGTCGCCCTGCTCGGCCGCGACTGCGATGGTGGCCTCGGCGCGCTCGGTGTATTCGCGGGCGACGCTGACGAGCTCCTGGAGGTTTTCGACGCGGCCGGCCTCCTGCGGGTCGGTGCTCTCCTCGATCTCGGCGAGGTAGCCGGAGCGATCGAGGGCGGCCTCGAGGACCTCCTCGGGCATCGCCGTCGTGGCCAGGGTGCGCAGGTCGTCGAGCAGCGCCACGAACTCGTTTATCGCGTTGACGGCGCGGGTGGAGATGCCGGGGGCCTCGCTCGCCCGGCGCAGGGCGGCGCCGAAGGAGATGCGGTCGCGGCTCGCGAGGGCCTCGACGCACGCCTCGGCCCGGTCGCCGATGCCGCGGCGCGGGGTGTTGAGGACGCGGCGCACGCTCACCGTGTCGTCCTCGTTGGCCACGGCCCGCAGGTATGCCAGCGCGTCGCGGACCTCCTTGCGCTCGTAGAAGCGGACACCACCGACGACCTTGTAGGGCAGGCCGAACCGGATGAACATCTCCTCGAACACGCGGGACTGCGCGTTGGTGCGGTAGAACACCGCGACGTCGGCCGGGCGGACGCCCTCGTTGTCGGAGAGCCGGTCGATCTCGCGGGCCACCCAGTCGGCCTCGGCGTGCTCGGTGTCGGCGACGTAGCCGACGATCTGCTCGCCCTCGCCCTGGTCGCTCCACAGCCGCTTCGGCTTGCGCTCGGTGTTGCGGCCGATCACGGAGTTGGCCGCGGACAGGATCGTCTGGGTGGAGCGGTAGTTCTGCTCCAGCAGGATCGTGCGGGCGTTGGGGTAGTCGCGCTCGAACTCCAGGATGTTGCGGATCGTCGCGCCGCGGAAGGCGTAGATCGACTGGTCGGCGTCGCCCACCACGCAGAGCTCGCCGGTGTCGCCGACCAGCTCCTTCACCAGCATGTACTGCGCGTGGTTGGTGTCCTGGTATTCGTCGACGAGCACGTGCCGGAAGCGCCGGCGGTAGCTCTCGGCGACCTCCGGGTGGCTCTGCAGCAGGTGGACCACCCGCATGATCAGATCGTCGAAGTCGAGCGCGTGGGCCTCGGTGAGACGCTGCTGGTACAGCGTGTACGCCTCCGCCAGCGCCCGCTCGGCCGGCCCCTTGGCGGTGCCGGCGAACTTCTCGGGATCTATGAGCTCGTTCTTCAGGTTCGACACCTGCGTCGCCAGGCCCCGGGCCGGGTAGCGCTTCGGGTCGAGGTCCAGCTCCCGGGCGACGAGCTGCATGAGCCGGCGCGAGTCGTCGGCGTCGTAGATCGAGAACGTCGACTTGAGCCCCGCGTGGTCGTGCTCGTTGCGCAGGATCCGCACGCAGGCCGAGTGGAACGTGGACACCCACATCAGCCGGGCGCGGTTGCCCACCAGCTTGGCGACCCGCTCCTTCATCTCGCCGGCGGCCTTGTTGGTGAACGTGATCGCGATGATCTCGCCCGGGTGCACGTGGCGCGCGGCCAGCAGGTAGGCGATCCGGCTCGTCAGCACCTTCGTCTTGCCGGACCCGGCGCCGGCCACGATGAGCAGCGGCTGCCCCTCGTGCGTCACCGCGTCGCGCTGGGGGCCGTTGAGCCCGTCCAGCAGGTCGCGCATCGGAGGTCGGGCGGGCACCGCCGGAGCTTCGGGCTGCGGCGGGCGAGACTGAGGTACTTCGAAGAGAGCATGCATCGCAGGCGCGACTCTACGCCGCCGGTGTGACAGTTTCCGGGGCGCGACACCCCTTGCGGTTCGTACGGGTGGCCGAAAACCGACGCGTCCCAAGTTTCGGCAACGTCTTTCCGGTCGCCTGGGCGCCGTGCCATACTCGGCTACGTGATCGAGCGGGCGCGCTACTTTTTTTACGGCTACCGGAGTCCGGCAGCCGTAGGTCGCGCCTGATCGCAAAACCTACCGACGCCCCGGGCTCCGAGCCCGGGGCGTTCGCGTTCCCGGGGCCGGAGGCACCAGGCCCGAAACACAAGGGACGAGCAGAAATGGTCACCACCACCATGGAGCAGCAGCAGCCCGCCGCCACCCCGGACGAGCACATTCAAGGTCTGCGACAGCGCATCGACGAGATTGACTCCGCCATCGTGGCTCTCTGGAAAGAGCGCGCCGCGATCTCCCAGGAGGTCGGCAAGACCCGCGTCGCCGCCGGTGGCACCCGTCTCGTCCTCTCCCGCGAGCGCGAGATCCTCGAGCGCTTCTCCCAGGACCTCGGCGCCGACGGCACCCAGCTCGCTCTGCTCATCCTGCGCGCGGGCCGCGGACCGCTGTAGCGGCGGACGGGTCGCGGCAAGCGGTACAAATAGGAACATGACCTTTCCTCCATCGGCCGTGCCGCTCACCGACGTGCAGCGCGCGCTGTGCGTCCTCGCGCACCCCGACGACGTCGACTTCGGCTCCGCCGGCACGATCGCGACCTGGGTCGATGCCGGCATCGAGGTCAAGTACCTCCTCGTGACCAGGGGCGACGCGGGCGGCTTCGACGACACGCCCCGCGCGGAGATGCCGATCCTGCGCGAGCGGGAGCAGCGCGCCGCCGCCGCGGCCGTGGGGGTCAAGCAGGTGGAGTTCCTGGAGGGGTACCGCGACGGCGTCCTCGAGCCGACGATCGGGCTGCGCCGGGACATCACGGCGGCCATCCGCCGTTTCCGCCCCGACCGGGTCCTGACCAGCTCGCCGCTGCGCCGCTGGGAACGCCTGGCCGGCCCGAGCCACCCGGACCACCTGGCCGCGGGCGAGGCGACGACGTGCGCCGTGTATCCGGACGCCCGCAACCCGTTCACGTTCACCGACATCGGCCTGGACGCCTGGACGGTCCGCGAGATCTGGTACAGCGGCGGCCCGAACCCCGACCACATCGTCGACATCACCGACGTCTTCGACCGCAAACTGGCCGCCCTGCGCGCCCACGCCTCACAGACCAGCCACCTGGACGGCTTCGAGGAGATGCTGCGCGACCGCCACGCCCAGGTCGCCCGGGCCGGCGGCCTTGCCGAAGGCCGGCTCGCCGAGGGGTACTCGGTCTTCTCGACGGCCTGAACGCCTGCTTTCCCGACATGTCGGACACTGCGTGCCTCGACATGTCGTATTTATCGCCTGCCGGGGTATAAGTCGGATAAGTCGCGGCGCGCCAGCGCCCGACTTATCGCGACACGCCGGAGAACGGTTGTGGCAGCGAGCGCCGCGCGCGGCTGAACGTCGAGCCAGCGTCGATTGCGGCGGCGCGCTCGGTGTTGCCGGCGGAGCTGCGCCGATAGGCCCATTCGATTCGCGATGCGGTTGAAGCGTTCGACCCTGCCGTTGGGTCCAGTGGCAGTGGGGGTTTGACGCACTGCTGGACGGGCGCTGAGGTCGGTGACGGGCTGCTGGAACACCGTGCCGGCGCGGTCGACGGCGGCGGCGTGGACGTAGGAGTGGCCGATGTCACGGACCGGTTCGCTGCGGCCAAGGAGGCAAGCGGGAAGTCGGGGGTCGGCCTGCGCCGCGGCCGGACGGAGCACCGCGGCGCAGGTCGGTGGCGCTGTGCTCAGTGCCAGGTGGCGATGACCGTCTGGCCGCCGATCACGCGGTCGCCCGGGGCCACCTCGGCGGTTGCCCGGTCGGCCGGCAGGTAGACGTCGGTGCGGGAGCCGAAGCGGATCAGGCCGAAGCGCTCGCCCTTCGCCAGCAGGGAGCCGATGGGGGCGCGCTGGACGATGCGGCGGGCGATCAGGCCCGTGCGCTGGACCACCGCTACGGGGCCGTGGGCGGTCTCCAGGAGGGTGTAGGCGGCCACGTTGTGCTCGGCCTCCGGCTTCATGGCGGCCGCGTAGCCGCCGTCCTCGACGAAGTAGTCGATGACCTTGCCGGCGACCGGGGCGCGGTTCACGTGGACGTCGAGGACGGAGAGGAAGACGGCGATGCGCAGGAACTCCTGGTCGCCGAAGCGCTTGTCGTACAGGCGCTCGACGCCCAGGACCTTGCCGTCGCTCGCCGCCACCACGGCGGAGGCGTCCTCGGGGACGTCGCGCTGCGGGTCGCGGAAGAACGCCGCCACCGGGGCCGCGGCCAGGGCCGGGACCAGCCACAGCTTCGACTTCGGGCGGGCCGCCTTGGCCAGTGCGGCCAGGCCCAGGGCGATGCCGGCCGCGGCCACGCCGTTGGAGTCGATGTTCATGCCCCGGGTCAGCGGCACGCTCGACGGGCGCAGGGCGGGCAGCAGGTTCGCGGCCGCGCTGTGGTGGGCCGGGGTGTGCCGGAGGCGGTGGACGCGGACCGGAGGGACGTTGCGCAGGACCAGGTCGCTGCCGACGCCGTACAGGGCGGCCTGCCGCTCGACCTCGTCGGCCGCGCCGCTGGGCAGGCGGGTCGCGGGCACCACGACGGTGAGCACGCCGCCGTCGGCGACCAGCTTGGCCAGGCCGGCGAGCACCTCGCGGGCGTCCTCGGCGGTGCCGCTCAGCGCCTCGGCCAGGATCACCACGTCGGCGGGCTCGGCGGCGTCGATCGAGTCGATCACCCGGGTGCGCTCGACGACCCAGCGGCCCTGGCGCTCCACGTGCTCGCGGAGGGCGGCGCCGCCGCCGGGGCCGGGGGCGACGACTGTCAGCCGGTCGTCGGGCAGCAGCGCGTCGATCACCGCGGCCAGGGCCGGGGAGCCGGCGACGGCGCCGACCACCAGGCCGGTCTTGGGGCCGCCGTGGCGGGCGAGCTCGGAGGCGAGGACCCGGGCGGCCCGGTCACCGATCTGGGTCGGGCGGCGGGAGGCGCCGGACGGGCCGCCAACGGGAAGCTGGGTCATCTCGGAAGGGCTCCTCAAAAGGTTGTCTGGGCTACGTAGGGTTTCGGCCCGGCAACGGACAGCTGGCCGACGGGGTATCAACCCCGTCGGCCAGCATATTCCGTGCCGCGATGCGCCGTTCTCCATCCTTGACCGCCGGCCCGGGCCCCCGCCCGAGCCGAGCCTGACCCCCCGCCAGGCTCAGTCGGCGTCCAGGTCGTAGTCGGGCCCATCGCCGTTCGGCCCGGCCGTGCTGCGCTGCGGTTTGTCCGAGCGCAGCGCCCCCAGCAGGCCGAGCCCTCCGAACAGGATCAGGCCCACGGCCACGATCCAGCCGGCGTTCAGGTGGACCGAGACGGCCTGGTTGAAAAGCCAGACCACCACGATTCCCAGGAAGATCAGGCCGAACGTCAGCGAGACGCCGTCCAGACGGTGCGGCTTCATCGGTCCACCCTCACATCGCCGAATTGCAGGTCCAGGTCCAGGATCAGTGCGCCGCCCTTGCCCTTGCCGTCGGCCCCGTAGTCGGTGACCGTGGTCGTCTGCTTGAAGCCTCCGCACTGGGTCTCGAAGACCTGGCAGTCGCCGGCCTGGAGGTGCACGTTGACCGTCACGTCCACGTTCTCGGGCACCGTGATCCGCATGTCGCCGGCCCCGGTGTGGAACGCGATGGCGATCGGTGACTCCTGCCCCGCGAAGTTGAGTTCCGTGAGGTCGGCCCGGATGTCGCCGATATCCGTGGAGTATTCGTCCTGCAGCTCCGAGAAAGAGCTAGGAGCGATATTCACATTGGCTGTACTGCGAGGCAGCGCGGTCTGCGCCGCCGCTGTCGCGATGGCCAGGGCGATGCTCAGCACCACGCCGAGCAGGATGAGCACCCGGGCCCGGCCCAGCCACGCACCGGTGACGAGGCCGAGGGCGGTGATGGCCAGCGGCACCGCGAAGTACGTGCTCGGCTTGAAGTCGACAACCGTCACGTCGAGCGCCGCGAGCACACCGAGCGCGAGCAGGATCAGCGAGAACGTGATCCGGCCCAGGCGGGACTTCTCCTTGGGCTTCTTGACCTTCGGGACAACCCCCAAGCCGGGGTACGGCGCGCCGGGTACACCGGGCGGGTAGCCGAGACTCGCGGCGTACGGGCTGCCGCTGAACGGGCCGCGCGGCGCGAACGGCGGGCGGTACCCGGACTGGGCAGTCCCCGGCATCGGGGGCAGCGGCGGCAGGGGTGGCAGCGGCGGGAACGGGGTCACGGTGGGCCCCTTCGGCTCCGCATACGCGGTCGGCGGCTGCAGCGGCGGACCCGGCTCGCCGTCCGGCGCCACGGCCGTCTCGCCGGCCAGGTCCTGGGTCGTGCCCACGCCGCCCGGCCGCGGCGCGGACGCCTCGGCGGCACCGGTCATCTCGGGATCTCCTGTCGCGGTCGGCGCCGACGGGCGCGATGGTGCGGACCCGAACGACGGCGACCCGAACGACATGGGGCCGAACGAAGGGGCCGGGCCGGGCTGGTACTGCGGTGCCCCGTACGGTGCGCCGGCCGCCGCGAACGGGCCCGGGGCCGGGTTGGGGATCGGCGGCGGCACGAACGGGCCGGGCGGCGGCGACTGCTGGCCGCCGGCGCCCTGGCCCCGCACGACGAGGGCGACGACGCCGATGACCACGGCCAGCCCGACAAGCGCGGCCCCGAAGTTCTGGGACATGACGAGCAGGAACGCGAGCACCGCGAACACGCCGATGATGATCGCCACGGGCGCCGAGGTGCCGGAGCGGCCGCGGCCCAGCAGCGCCTCCAGCGGCGAGCCGGTGTCGCCCTCGGCGGGCAGCAGGAGCCAGCCCAGCAGGTACGCGACGATGCTCACGCCGCCGGCCAGCGTCAGCACGGCGAAGATCACCCGCCAGAGGGTGGGGTCGGTGTTGGTGGCCCGGCCGATGGCGGCGCAGACACCGGCGACGTACCGGCCCTGCTGCGGCCGGACGAGCAGGGCCCGGTTGAACCCGGCCCCGAACGGCGGCGGCGGAGCTCCGAACGGCGGCGCACCGAACGGCGGCGGCATCCCTCCCCCCGGCGGCATACCCCCACCCGGAGGCGGTGTGGCCCCACCGAACGGCGGCGCCGACGGCGGAGCGTCCTCGGCGGCCGGCGGCGGCGTGGCGGCGCGCTCGTCAGTGGTCTCCGTGATCCTCGTGGTCTCTGCGGTGTCAGTGGGCCCCGCGGTGTCAGTGGGCCACTCGAACGTCGCCGACGGGCCCGACGGGGTGTAGTCGGCGGCGAAGCTCGGGGCGACGGCCTCCGGCTCGTCCTCGTCGATCTTCCCGGCGACCGGGCCGGCGTCACCGGCGTCGCGGGCGTCGCCGACCTCGTCCGCGTCGGCGGCCTTCACCGCCGGTGAGGTCTCGGCGTCGGGGTCCGGCGCGGTGCCGGCCGCCGCGGCGGCGGGCTCTGTGGTGTCGGCGGCTTCGGGAAGTACCCCCGGAGCAGGCTTTGCGGTTTTTGCATCGCCGGCGCCGAGGGAAGCGGCGGCGGCGGCCGGCTCGTCAGCGGCGGGCGGGTTCGTCATGCCGTCAATGCTCGCGGACTCGACCCGGGACCGCCTCAGGCATCGACCCTGAGGGCACCCTGATTCTGCGGCTCCGGGCCGCTCGGAGTGGTTTTGGGCGGTGCATCCGTGTGACGATTCGGGGGTGAGCAGCCCGTTCCCCGTACGCCGCCTGTACCGCGAACCCGCCGACCGGGTCGTCGGAGGCGTCGCCGCCGGCCTCGCCGCGCACCTCGGTGCGTCGGTGGTGCTGGTGCGCGTGGCGTTCGTGGTGCTCGCGGCGTTCAACGGGCTGGGGGCGCTGCTCTACGCCGCGTTCTGGGCGGTCCTGCCGATGCCACCGCACGGGCGGGGCGGCGGGCGCAACGTCAACCAGCTGTTCTCGTTCCTCGCGCTCGGCGTCGGCATCGTCGTGCTGCGGCTCATGGTGCAGCCGGAAGGCGGCGGAGGCGTCTCGGCGGTGATCGGCTGGCTCGCCGCGATCATCGCCCTCGGCGCCGGCATCATCTGGCACCAGGCCGACCCGAAGCGCCGGGAGCGCTGGTCGGCGGCCGTGCCGGGAATGCCGTGGCTGGGCGCGGTGATGGACACCAACCGCAAGTCGTATCTGGTGCGCTTCGTCGGCGGCGGCCTGCTCGTGGTGGCCGGGATCATCGGCGTGTTCGTGGTCGGGGTGCCGCTGCGGGGCGTGCCGTTCTCCTCGATCGGCTACGGCCTGGCGTTCGCCGCCGTGGCCCTCGCTGGCGTCGGGCTGGCCCTGGCGCCGCTGCTGTACCGCATGTTCACCCAGCTCAGCACCGAGCGCGAGGCCCGGGTGCGGGAGCAGGAGCGGGCCGAGCTGGCGGCGATGATCCACGACCAGGTGCTGCACACGCTCGCCCTGATCCAGCGCAACGCCGGGGACGTCAAAGAGGTCCAGCGGCTGGCGCGGGGGCAGGAGCGCACGCTGCGCAACTGGCTGTACAAGCCGACCGCCTCGCCCATGGAGAAGTTCAGCGCCGCCCTCGAGGAGGCGTCGGCCGAGGTCGAGGACACCTTCGCGATCGCCGTCGAGACGGTGGTCGTCGGTGACGTGGACGTCGACGAGAAGGTCGGCGCGATCGTCGCCGCCGCCCGGGAGGCGCTCGTCAACGCGGCCAAACACGCCAAAGTGCAGACGATTTCCCTGTACGCCGAGGTCGAGCCCGACTGCGTGAGCGTCTTCGTGCGCGACCGGGGCGCCGGCTTCGACCTGGCCGCGGTGGACGATGATCGCCACGGGGTCCGCGGCTCGATCATCCTGCGCATGCAGCGCCACGGCGGCAGGGCCGAGATCCGCAGTACCCCTGGTGAGGGCACCGAAGTGCGCCTCCACATGCCGATCGACACCGAGGCCAAGCGCCGCAAGCCGGCGACAGCATCGGCTTCAGCTACGGCCCCGAGCGAAGGCGGAGAACGATGAGCACCGACGAGACCACCCAGCGCCTGCGCGTGTTCCTGGTCGACGACCACGCGATGTTCCGCGCGGGCGTCCGCGCCGAGCTCGGCCTGCACGTCGACGTGATCGGCGAGGCGAGCGCCGTGGCCGAGGCGGTCCAGAAGATCTCCGCCCTGGAGCCTGACGTCGTCCTCCTCGACGTCCACATGCCCGACGGCGGCGGCCGCGCGGTCCTCGACGCCATGCGCCGCACCCACCCGAACGTCCGCTTCCTGGCCCTCTCGGTCTCCGACGCCGCCGAGGACGTGATCGGCCTGATCCGCGCCGGCGCCCGCGGCTACGTCACCAAGACCATCTCCCCCGACGAGCTCGCCGACGCCATCCGCCGCGTCGCCGACGGCGACGCCGTCTTCTCCCCGCGCCTGGCCGGCTTCGTACTCGACGCGTTCGCCGCCCGCCCCGACACCCCCGTCGCCGACCCGGAGCTGGACCAGCTGACCAACCGCGAGCGGGAGGTCCTGCGGCTGCTGGCTCGGGGGTACGCGTACAAGGAGATCGCGAAGGAGCTCTTCATCTCGATCAAGACGGTCGAGACGCACGTATCGAACGTGCTGCGCAAGCTGCAGATGTCCAACCGGTACGAGCTGTCGCGCTGGGCCGCGGATCGCCGGCTCGTCTGAGCCGCCGCGCTTTCTGGTCAGGCGTCCGCCAACGGCCAGGTCGCGGTAGCGGACACAGACACCGATTCCTGGCCTGCAGTCAACCGGCGGGCCGTCAACGGCCGCATCGCCGGGTCGGTGTCCAGCAGCGCGTATGTGGGTCCACCCCACGCGTGACCAGCGGGCTCGTCGGACACCGCCCGACGGCTCCCGCTGCACGTGACCGCCCGGCGGGCACCCGTCGCATGCCGGTGTGCCCGACTGACCGTGGAATCGACACTCACCGGCCAATCGATACTCCTGGCAGCATCAGCAGCCGCCCGGACCTGCACCCACGCCCCGTCCCGCCATCGGACCCCGGCCACGAGGTCTCTGCTGCACCGCCCACTGCGCGCCGGTCAGGTCATGGCGCCTCGCTACCGCCACCCTCGCCATGAGGTCTTCAGTTATCGACCACCGCCACACCAACACACGGACGCCTTACGAACACGGGTTAGCGCGTGACACCTGCCGCAGCAAGGGCCGTCCGGCGTGTCCCCGATAAGTCGGGCGCTGGCGCGCCTCGACTTATCGGACTTATACCCTGTCCCCGGTTTCAAGGGATCGTTGCAACACCTGACCTGATCAGGGGTTGTCATGTTCAAGATCCGGGAGAGTCGTCGCCCGCAGGGATGTATGCCGTTGCTGGCTGAGCGCGCTGCCTATTTCGAGTTCGTTGGGCAGGGGGTGCGGACGGGTGTGGCGTGCCGGCTGGTCGGGGTGGCGGAGCGGACGGGGTGGCGGTGGCGGCGGGTAGCCGCCGAGGCGGCCGCTGCGGAGGCGGCTGTGGTGGCGGCTGTGGTGGCGGCGCGGCCACCGGTGGTGGTCTCGGGCCGGTAGCTGTCTGTGGATGAGCGGGTGGTGATCGCTGACCGGGTCCGGGCCGGGGTGTCGCAGGCGGCGATCGCCGCTGAGCTCGGCCGGCCGCGGTGCACGATCAGCCGGGAGATCGCCCGCAACGGCGACCCGGACGGCGGGTATCAGCCGTTCGCGGCGCAGCAGCGGGCCGAGCGGCGCCGGCCCCGGCCGACACTGCGGAAACGTGCTGGGAACCCCGCCCTGCGCGACGCGGTCCAGGACCTCCTCGCGGGCTGGCACAGCCCGGCCCAGATCAGCGCCCGGCTGCGCCGCGATCACCCCGACCGACGCGAGCTGCGCGTGTCCCACGAGACCATCTACCAGGCGTTCTACGTCCAGGGCCGGGGGGCACTGCGCCGGGAACTGGCCGCGGCGTTGCGGACCGGCCGGGCCGTGCGCCGGCCCCGCAGCAGCACGGCCCGCGGGTCGCGGTTCACCGCGCCGATGCTGATGATCAGCGACCGGCCCGCCGAGGCCGACGACCGCGCGGTCCCCGGCCACTGGGAAGGCGACCTGATCATCGGCAAGGACGGCCAGTCCGCGATCGGCACCCTCGTCGAACGCGCCACAAGATATGTGCTGCTCGTGCACCTCGGCAACCGTGGCCGCAGCGCCGAAGTCGTCCGCGACGCCCTCCTCGACACCGTCGCCACCCTCCCGCAGCACCTGAAACGGTCCCTGACCTGGGACCAAGGCTCGGAAATGGCGCTGCACCACGAGTTCACCCCGGCCACCGACATGCCCGTGTACTTCTGCGACCCGCACAACCCCTGGCAACGCGGATCGAACGAGAACACCAACGGCCTGCTCCGCCAATACTTCCCGAAAGGCACCGACCTCACCGAGCACAGTCCCGAACACCTCGCCGCAGTCGCCGCCCAGCTCAACGGCCGCCTCCGCCAAACCCTCAACTGGGACACCCCAGCCGAACGCCTCGCACAAGTCCTCACCATCACCAACTGAAAACACTGTGTTGCAACAACCCCTAGAAACCGCCGACAGGCGATAAATCCGATATGTCGCGGCACGAAGTGCCCGACATATCGGTAAAGAGTAATTCGTCCGCACGGGAGCCCGAAGCCAAGACCTCGCAACCGCCGCGATGGTGGAGCCCATGCGACAGGAGATGCGCCCGCGCGGGCGGTGGTGACGTGGCCGGCCTGTGCGGTTACGTCGTGGGATCACGGGCGGAAACGGCGATCGGCCCCGGCTCCAAGCGTGCGGAGCGGGGCCGATCCCGAGCAGTCGAAGGTCAGGCGGTCTGGCTGTTGCGCTGCTTCAGCCAGAGGAGCGGGCCGCTGATCAGGTAGGCCAGCACCACGACCACGAAGGTGACGCGGTAGTTCACCAGGGCGCCGACGACCGGAAGCACCAGCAGCCACGGCGGGAGCTTCAGGAGGCGGGCCAGTTTCGCGTACGGGAAGCTGGAGACCATCGCCAGGCCCAGCAGCACGACGCCCGCGACGCGGAGGGCGGCCGGCATCTCCGGGGCGATGAGGGTGCCCAGGGCCAGGACGGCGGCGCACATCGTGGTCGGGACGCCGCAGAAGAAGCGGCCGTCCTTCGGTGAGACGTTGAAGCGGGCCAGGCGGATCGCGGCGGCCGCGGCGACCAGGGCGCAGGCGGGGACGAGGAGCCAGCCGGGGGCCGAGCCGTTCAGCCAGGCGTAGACCACGACCGGCGCGGCCAGGCCGAAGGAGCACATGTCGGCCAGCGAGTCCATCTGCGCGCCGAAGGGGCTGGCCACGCCGAGGCGGCGGGCCAGGAAGCCGTCCAGGCCGTCGAAGATGACGCAGGCGATGAGCAGCGAGGCGGCGACGCGCACGTCGCCCTGGTTGACCGCGATGAAGATGGCCGACAGGCCGAGCATGAGGCTGCTCAGGGTGCAGGCGTTGACCAGGGCGAAGCGGATGCGGCGGGCGACGGTGCGCTCGCCGGGCAGGAGGGGGATGGCGAGCGCGGCGGGCTCGTCGACCGGCGGGATGACCGGGGTGGTGACCGGCGGAGGGCTGACCGGTGCCAGGGTGGTCAGGTCTCGTGACAGTCCGTCACGACGGCGCATCCGCAGGCGGGGCAGGCGGACGCGGCCGGTGCGGGTGTCGGTCTCCGCGGCGGGCACGAGCAGCGAGGTGGCGCCGGCAACGTTACCCTCGCCGCGGCGGGCGACCCGTCCGGCGAAGAGCACCTGACGGGCGAGCGAGCCGCTGCGTCGCAGCCGCCCCGCCCATTGCCGTCCGCCACCGGGGCGCGGGCTGTCCGTGGTGCGTCGTCGCTGCCAAGGTGTGCTCGGCACTGATCCTCCATGTAGGAACGAGGTTCCCACGGTCCGTTTTTCGGGGCCTTTCGACCCGCGATGTCCGTTTCGCGAGTAGGTCTCGCGATCTACACGGTCTCATATCAGGTCGCGATTGGCGATGCCTCAGGTAGGAAACCGCCGGTTAGGACGAACCGTAGAACTACTCAGTGTAGTTTTTTGTTAACCTCTAGTCCATTGTAACGACGCTTGTCACTCGCTCGTTGCGGACAGTCCTGTAGCCCACTGGACAACTTCGGTGACCGTCAGGCCCGCTACCTCGCCGGGCTCGAACCAGGCCGCGCCGGCTGTCGATCCGCCGACCTCCTCCGTCACGCTCGGTGTCGATGGCTCAGGCACCAGCACCCGGTAGAGGGCACGGACGGCGTGCCAGTTCATGGGGTACCCCTCCGGCCCCACGAGCCCCGAGGAGCGCCTGTGTGTCACGCCGAGCAGCTCGACGATCCGGCCGCGCTGACCCGTCTCCTCGTACAGCTCCCGCAGCAGCGCGTCGGCCGGCTGCTCGCCGACGTCGGTGCCGCCACCGGGCAGGTGCCACCGGCCGGCGCCGGGGAAGCCCTTGGCGATCTCGGTGAGCAGGACGCGGCCGGCCGGGTCGGTGACGTACCCGTACGCCGCGAACCGCTGGCCCTTCGGCAGGTCGGAGCGCGCCTCGACGAACGCGTCGGCCACCTCACCGGCGGAGGCGGGGACGACGTCGTAGACGACCCGGTCCTCGTGGAGGCCGGGCGTCGTCAGTGCGAGCACTTCCCGTACCCGCGAAACGACAACCGGTGTGCCGGAGCTCTCACGGAACAGCCGCACCACGGCGGACGCCGGGTTTTCGCCGTGGCGGATCGGTCCGCCGATCTCCTCGGCCGCGTCCGGCAGCCGGCCGTAGACGGTGATCACCCGTGTCTGCGTCATGGTGATCAGCGTAGGCCGACCCCGCGGAGGGCCTCCTCCGTCACCTCGGTGAGGGGCAGCTCGTCGAGCTCCTCGGGGTCGAACCAGCGGGCCTCCGCGGTCGAGCCGCCGACGTCGTGGATCACCGGGCGGCTGGAGCGGGCGACCTGGACGCGGTAGAAGGCGCGCACGCCGTGCCAGTCGATTGGGTAGCCCTCGGGGCCGAGCTGGGCGGCGTCGCGGTGGCTGGCCACGCCGAGCAGTTCGACGATCTTCCCCTCCTGGCCGGTCTCCTCGACAAGCTCGCGGATGAGGGCGACTCCGGGCTGCTCGCCGAAGTCGGTGCCGCCGCCGGGCAGGTGCCAGCAGCCGCCGCCCGGATACCCGTCGGAGATGCGGGTGAGCAGGACGCGGTTGCGCCGGTCGGTGCACACCGCATACGCGGCGAAGCGCTGGGCCCGGTGCAGCCCGTCGGGGCCGGGCACCGCATAAAAGGACGGGATCTGGGGGGTACCGTCAGGGCGCACATCGGCCGCCGCCTCCGGCAGACCGAGCGCGTCGGCGGTGAACCGGCGCAGCGGCAGCGTCTTGGCCTCCTCCAGCGTCACCCAGCGGGCCAGGTCGGTGGGCTGGCCGACCCGGTCGCGCAGCGCACCGCCGCGGACCGACACCTCGTAGATGAGCCGGTCGGTGTGGATCGTCAGCTCACGGGCCGGCAGCGCCCGCATGTCGGCGAGCACGTCGCGCAGCTTGACCACGGCGACGGACAGGCCGGTCTCGGCGGCGGTCTCCCGCACGACGGTGTCGACCGGGTTCTCACCGTGGTCGACGGCGCCGCCGGGCAGCGACCATACGCCGGGCGTTCCGGACTTGGCCGAGGCCCGCACGAGCAGGAACGTGTCGCCGTCCGCGCATACGCAGTAGGCCGCGATGCGCCGCAGCGGTTGTAACGCTGGAGTCACGGAGATAAATTGTCCGGCTTTTGACGGCCAGAGCAAGAGGTCAGACACCCTGAAGAGGGATTCATTCCCATTCAATGGTGCCCGGCGGCTTGGACGTAACATCCACGACCACGCGGTTGACCTCCCGGACCTCGTTCGTTATCCGGGTCGAAATCTTGGCGATCAGCTCGTGCGGCAGCCGCGACCAGTCGGCGGTCATCGCGTCGTCGCTCGAGACCGGGCGCAGCACGATCGGGTGCCCGTAGGTGCGGCCGTCGCCCTGGACGCCGACACTGCGGACGTCGGCCAGCAGCACCACCGGGAACTGCCAGACGGTCCGGTCCAGGCCGGCCGCGGTGAGCTCCTCGCGGGCGATGAGGTCGGCCGCACGCAGGATCTCCAGCCGCTCCTCGTCGACCGCGCCGATGATCCGGATCGCCAGGCCCGGCCCCGGGAAGGGGTGGCGCATGACGATCTCCTCGGGCAGGCCCAAGGCGGCGCCGATCTGGCGGACCTCGTCCTTGAACAGCGTCCGCAGCGGCTCGACCAGCTGGAACTGCAGGTCGTCGGGGAGCCCGCCGACGTTGTGGTGCGACTTGATGTTGGCCGTGCCGGTGCCGCCGCCGGACTCGACGACGTCCGGGTAGAGCGTGCCCTGGACGAGGAACTCGACGTGGTCCTCGGCGTCGAGCTCGCGGGCCGCGGCCTCGAACGTGCGGATGAACTCGCGCCCGATGATCTTGCGCTTCTGCTCCGGGTCGGTGACCCCGGCCAGCGCGCCGAGGAACGTCGCGGACGCGTCGACCACCTTGAGGTTGATCGCGGTCGCGGCGACGTAGTCCTTCTCGACCTGCTCGGCCTCGCCCGCCCGCAGCAGCCCGTGGTCGACGAAGATGCAGGTCAGCTGGTCGCCGACGGCCTTGTGCACGAGGGCCGCGGCCACGGCGGAGTCGACGCCGCCGGACAGCCCGCAGATCACCCGCTTGGTCCCGACCTTCTCCCGGATCGCCGCGACCTGCTCCTCGATGATGTTGTTCGAGGTCCAGGTCGGCTCCAGGCCGGCGATGTCGTAGAGGAACCGGCGCAGGATCTCCTGGCCGTGCGGCGTGTGCGCGACCTCGGGGTGGAACTGCACCCCGGCCAGGCGGCGCTCGGTGTCCTCGAACGCGGCGACCGGCGCGCCCGGCGAGCCGGCGGTCACGGTGAAGCCGGCCGGGGCGGCGGTGACGCAGTCCCCGTGGCTCATCCAGACCGACTGGTGGGCTTCCAGGTCGCGCAGCAGCACTCCCCCGCCGGCCGCGATCGTCAGCGGGGTCCCGCCGAACTCGCGGTTGCCCGTGTGGGCGGCCTCGCCGTGCAGGGCGACGGCCATCGCCTGGAAGCCGTAGCAGATGCCGAAGACCGGCACGCCGGCCGTGAACAGCGCGGGGTCGACCTGCGGCGCGCCCTCCTCGTAGACCGACGAGGGGCCGCCGGACAGCACGATCGCGGCGGGGCGCTTGGCCAGCATGTCCGCGACGGGCATCGAGCTCGGCACGATCTCCGAGTAGACGTTCGCCTCGCGCACCCGGCGGGCGATCAGCTGGGCGTACTGGGCCCCGAAGTCGACGACGAGAACCGGTGGAGGCGTTGTCATGCCGAAAAGGGTAGTCGCAGCGCCGCCGGTGCCTCCGCCGGGACCGCGGGACGTGACGGAGGTATCGGCGCGACCGGGCGGTAGCGCGCGCCCAGCTCGGGGCGCGGGTCGGGCTCGCCTCGGTTGGGCCACATCGACGCCGCCCGCTCGGCCTGGGCGGCGATCGTCAGCGACGGGTTCACCCCCAGGTTGGCCGAGACGGCGGCGCCGTCGGCCACGTGCAGCCCCGGGTGGCCGAACACGCGCTGGTAGGCGTCGACGACACCGGTCTGCGCGGAGTCACCTATCGCGCAGCCGCCGAGGATGTGCGCGGTGAGCGGGATGTTGAACACCTCCGACCAGCCGCCGCCGGGCAGTCCGCCGATCTCCTCGGCCAGCAGGCGGACCGCCTCGTTGCCGGCCGGGATCCACGCCGGGTTGGGCTCGCCGTGCCCCTGCGTCGTCGTGAGCCGCCGCCGCCCGGTCCACGAGCGCCTGTAGTGCACGTCGAGCGAGTTGTCGAGGGACTGCATGACGAGCGCGATCACCGTCTTGTGCGACCAGCGGTGCACCGAGAGGACCCGCAGGTGCCGGATCGGGTGGCGGAAGAACGCGCCGAACCAGCGCAGCGGGCGCCACGGTCCGCCGTCCGTGAGCACGGTCTGCAGCAGGCCCATCGCGTTGGAGCCGGGGCCGTAGCGGACGGGCTCGATGTGCGTGCGCGCATCCGGATGAAACGAGCTCGTGATGGCCACACCATCGGTGAAGTCGGTCCCCTTCCGCAGGGACCGGGCGCCGACGATCGACTCCGAGTTGGTCCGGGTCAGCTTGCCGAGCCTTGGTGAGAGCTTGGGCAGTACCCCCTCGGCCTGCATTTTGAGCAGAAGGCGCTGGGTGCCGAGCGCTCCGGCGGCGAAGATCACCTGGTCCGCTTCGAACTGCCGGCGACGGCGGCGCCGGTCCGTCCCCCGGGTCGCGACGACGTAACCGCCGCCGGCCGCGGGCCGCACCTGCGTCACCGTCGTGAGCGGGTGCACGCTGACACCGAGCCGCACCGCCAGGTGCAGGTAGTTCTTCACCAGCGTGTTCTTGGCGCCGACGCGGCAGCCGGTCATGCAGGAGCCGCAGTGCTCGCAGGTCTGGCGGATCGGGCCGGCGCCGCCGAAGTAGGGGTCGACGCCGGGCCGGCCGAAGTACACGCCGACCGGTGTGGGGTGGAAGGAGTCGCCGACGCCCATCCGCTCGGCGACCTTGCGAAATGCGCGGTCGGCGGCCGTGGTGCGGGCGTAGGTCGTCACCCCCAGCATCCGCTCGGCCTGGTCGTAGAACGGGGCGAGCTCGCGCTCCCAGTCCGTGATGGCGCGCCACTGCGGATCGTCGTAGAAGGCCGGCATCGGCCGGTACAGCGTGTTGGCGTACACCAGCGAGCCGCCCCCGACCCCGGCGCCGGCCAGCACGAGCACGTTGCGCAGCATGGTGATCCGCTGGATGCCGAAGCAGCGCAGCGCCGGCGCCCACAGGAACCGCCGGGCATCCCACGATGTCTTGGGAAACTCGTCGTCGGCGAAGCGGCGCCCGGCCTCCAGGACGGCTACCGAATACCCCTTCTCGGCCAGCCGCAACGCCGTCACACTGCCGCCGAACCCGGACCCGATCACCACAACGTCGTAGCGCATGCCCCATGATACTCACCGGTAACTTAGTCGGAAGCCCCTTCGGTTTCCGCGGTCGATTGCGGCAGACTGGGCAACTATGGCGAGACTTCCCGGCGGGCTGCCCGTCTGGCGTGGTCGCCGGCTGCTGGGTGGCGCGGAACCGCCGTCGTCACCGCCCACCCTGCCGGCCGTCGATGCGGCTCATCACGCGGCACTGCACTCGGTGGTCCTCGACGCGCTGAAGTTCGCCGACGCGGCCCCGCCGCACTCGGTGCACCTCGGCGGCGCGGCCACCGTCCGCACCGACGGCGGCTTCCTGGTCATCGGCCTGCCGCTGGTCTGGGGCCTGTCGGGCGACGAGCTGCGGGTGCTGCTGGCCCACGAGCTGGCCCTGCCGCCGTCGCGCCACCCCGACCTGGTCCGCAACCTGCTCAACGCCCGCCGCCACACGGCCCACTCGGAGAAGGCGGCCGCCCGCCACGCCCGCCTGGTCGGGGCGACGGGCGAGCTCCTGGCCGAGGCCGAGCAGGTCCGCGACGCCACCGCGATCACCGCCGCCGGCGGCGGCCTCTCCGCCGTCGAGGACGCGGCCCGGGCCCTGCTCAAGGCGGCCGCGACGGAGGCGGGCTTCGCCGCGTTCGCCGCCGCACCGCTGGCCTCCGGCACCGCCCCGACCCTCGACACCGGCTCCCTGCCCACGACCGCCATCGTCCGGGCCGAGGACCTGCACGCGGCCTGGCAGCTGCGCCTGGCCCGCTGGGGCGCCCCGGCCGCCCGCCTCTCCCGCGAGGACCTGGCCGCCCGCCACCCGGGCCTGGCCGAGGAGCTGCTCACTCCGTCGATCGTCTCGCTCGTCACGCTGGACCCGGACGCGGTCCCCCTCGACGAGCTGGGCCCGGCCACCCTGCGCACCCTGGCGGCCGAGGTGCTGCCGGACTCGGCCGACCCGTGGGTCCGCCTGGCCGACCTGCCGGTCGAGTCCTACCTGCCGGACGTGGAGCGGCGGGCCCGGCAGTACGTCGAGGCGGTCACCGAGGTCCTGGGCCGCACGCCCGACGACCGTGACGAGCTGGCCGGGACGCTGCTGCGCCGCCCGGTGGACGTGGAGCGAGCCCGGCGCGGCCTGCCGCCCGAGGCCGACGCGGAGACACCCCCGCCGTGGATGGGCGCGGCGCTGCTGGCGGTCGTGGTGGAGTACGCCCTGCTCCGCAAGGGCTGGCGGCGCGAGCACCCGCTGCTGCCCCGCTGCCTGGTCGCGCCCGACTCGGCGTCGAGCATCGACCTGAACGAGCTGGTGCGCAGCGACCCCGGAGCCCTCGTCACCCACCTCGGGTAGGCCGGGCCCGCCGCCTACAGCGCGAGGGCCTGGCTGAGCGCCAGCTCGGCCGGGTGAATGAGCGTGTAGCCGTTCTGCGTGCGCTGCTCCACGACCCCACCGGCCAGCTGGTTCACGCCGTTGCCGTCGAAGCGGACGCCGTTCCAGGGCATGATCATCTGGGTCGCCGGGAGGTTCAGCTGCTGCACGGCGTTGCGGACGGCCTGCTTCGAGTATTCGGCCGACTGGTCCATCGCCAGGGCCAGCGTGAGCGTCGCCATGAACGCGTCGGCCGCCACCTCGGTCAGCTTCGTGTGGAACGCCTGCTCGAACATCGCGCCGATGACCTGGGCGATCGGGTTGCGGGCGGCGAACTCGTTCGACCAGCCGGAGGCGCGCAGGGCCGTCGGGTTCTTCACGGCGTCGAGCGCGCCGACGGCCGGGCCCATGGCGATCACCGGTGCGGTGCCCTTGAGCTTCACGGCCAGGTCGTTGGCCGCGCTCGCCTCGGCCGGGCTGGTGACGACGGCGAGGACCGCGTCGCCCTTCTGGACCTGGCCGTTGGGCTGGCCGGCCTCGCTACCGGTGAGCGGCAGGATCTTGTCCTTGCCGGCCACGTCGTAGCCGGCCGCCTGGCTGAGGTCCTCGATGGAGTTCTTGAGGCTGGCGACCTCGTCGCCGAGCGGGCCCGCCGGCGTGCCGGCCGCGGTGACGATCCGCTTGATCTGCTTGTCGCCGCCCCGCTGGCGGTAGAGCAGGTCGAGCGCGGTGGTGACCTCGCGGCGGTCGGTGGGCTGGATGCGGAAGTGCCCGGTGCGGTTGAGGTCGCCGAACGTGTCCGAGGTGCTCAGCGCGTCGACGAGCGAGACGCCCTGCAGGTCGGCGACCCGGCTGGTGGCCAGGGCCACGTCGATCGTGTCGGCCAGGACGAGCCCGAGGGCACCGTCGTCGATGAGCTTGCCGGCCTCTTTCTCGATCTTCTCCGGCGCACTCTCGGTGTTGCCGGTGAGCAGCGTCAGCTTGGTGCCGTTGCGCAGGCCGGCCCCGGCGCCCAGGGGCAGCGGCAGCGGCTTCGTCGGAATGTCCCGGTTGACCACCTCGATGGCCAGTTTGGCGCCCAGGGTGGCCTGCTGGCCGAGCTGCGCGTTGGGGCCGCTCGTCGGGACGAGCAGGCCGATGGCCACGGTCGTGGGCGCGGTCGCGGCCGGCTTCTCCGCACCGGAGGTGCAGGCCGACATGAGTAACGCCGACGCCAGCACCAGGGCGGTCACTGCGGGCCGCAGGCCCCGGGTGAGCACGGCGTATGACTCCTCGCGAAGCGTGGCTGGTCGGACGGCCGTATCCTTCCCCTCTGGTCAATGGCTAGCAAGTCCGGTGTCCGGCTTCGAGTATTGTGACCTGCGCCACTATGAGGCGGTTGGACAGTCGCCGCAACCCTGGTTTGATAAGTCCCGCACGCTGCTCAGCAGCGCGATGACGCATGCGAAAGGTGTGGAGGGGTGCAGACCTTCGCTACGCCGCCTTCGACGAGGGCTCCGGCCGTCGTGATGAAGGTGAACAGCCATCGCCGTCGGCGGCCGGGGGAACCGCAACGGCGCAGCGCATCGCTTTTCCGGGTGCGCGACTGGCGCGTGCCCACGAAGCTCGCCGCCGTCCTGGTGCTGCCCGCCGTGGCCTTCCTGGTGATCGCCGGCGTGCAGATCAACGTCTCCGTGCAGGACGCGACGAAGCTGGACCAGTTCGCCCAAGGGGTCAAGGTCGGCCGCCAACTGACCGATCTCATCCACCAGTTGCAGCTGGAAAGGGACCGAACGGTCGGATTTATTGCCAAGTCGAACGGCGGCGCTCAGCCGTCCGGCGCGAACCCGGCCGCCGACGACCTGGCCTCCAGCCAGGCGGCGACCGACGCCTCACTGCGCGCCTTCTCCGAGCAGGCCCGCCCGCTGCTGCGCAACCCGATCTTCAGCGGTGTGCAGAACCGGATGGCCGCCGACTTCACCGACCTCGGCCTGGTCCGCGACGGCGTGGCGCACCGGTGGCTTCGCGAGGAGGCGGTCTTCGACCAGTACTCCATCACCATCCAGCACCTCTTCGAGCTGGTGCCGGACCGGCCCGACATCGGCGGCGACTCGCAGTCGGTGGCCGAGGTGGCCTCGCTCATGGACCTCGCCCAGGCCAAGGAGCTCAAGGACCAGCTGCGCGGGCGGATCTTCGCCGCGGCCAGCGCCGGCAAGTTCGCGCCCGACGACTTCGAGACGTTCTCCGAGATCCAGGCCCGGCAGATCGCCGCGGTCGAGCGCTTCCGCAGCTCGGCCAGCCCGCGCCACCTCGCGATCTACGACAAGAACCTGCGCCAGTCAGCCGTCTCGACTGTCGCCCGGCTCCAGCAGGACATCATCTCCCGGGCCCGGGGCGCCGCGGTCGGCGTCAGCGCCGAGGACTGGTGGCGGGCCAGCACCCAGGAGCTGGAGTATCTGCGCAGCATCGAACGGCTGATGCTCGAGGACGCGATCAAGGGCGCCGGTGACCGCAGCGGCACCCAGCGCACCAACGCGATCGTCGCCACCTCGGCGATCGTGCTGGTCATGCTGCTGGCGCTGCTGTTGTCCTGGCTCATCGGCCGGTCGATGGCCCGCTCCCTGCGCCAGCTGCGGGCCCAGGCCCTCGACGTGGCCCAGCACCGCCTGCCCGAGGCGATCCAGCGGCTGCGGACGCTTCCCCGGGGCGAGACGGTGACCGTCGACACGACCACCCGGGTGCGCTCGTCCGACGAGATCGGCGAGGTCGCCGACGCGTTCACCGCCGTGCACCGCAGCGCGGTCAGCCTGGCCGTCGAGCAGGCGGTCATGCGGCGCAACGTCAACTCGATGTTCGTCAACCTGGCCCGCCGGTCGCAGACGCTCGTCGAGCGCCAGCTGCAGCTGCTCGACCAGCTGGAGTCGGCCGAGACCGACCCGGAGCAGCTGGCGAACCTGTTCCGGCTCGACCACCTGGCCACCCGCATGCGCCGCAACGACGAGAACCTGCTGGTCCTCGCGGGTAGTGAGGCGACGCGACGATGGGCCCAGCCGGTGTCCCTGTCGGCCGTGATGCTGGCGGCGATGGCGGAGATCGAGCAGTACGCCCGAATCCGCCACGACGTGTCGAACGACGTGTTCATCGTCGGCCACGCCGTATCCGACATCGTCCACCTCTTCGCCGAGCTGCTGGAGAACGCGACGACGTTCTCGCCGCCCGACACGGTGGTGACGGTCACCGGCTGGCCGGCCCAGCAGGCCCGCGAGGCCACGATCGTCATCGAGGACAAGGGCATCGGGATGACCGACTCCGGCCTCATCGAGGCCAACGAGCGCGTCTCCAGCCCGATCGCGATCGACGTGGCCGCCTCGGAGCGGATGGGCCTGGTCGTGGTCGGCCACCTCGCCGACCGGCACGGCGTGTCGGTGCGGCTGACGGCGAGCGAGAGCGGGGTCACGGCGTACGTGACGCTGCCGGCGCGCCTGCTCGCGGCCGCACCGGACGGCGCCGGGCTCTACGGCAACAATCCGGCCGGCCGGCTCGCCGGCGCCGCCCGCCTGCCGATCCCGGTCGAGGGCGGCGTCGACGCCGGGGACACGACCGGCCCGGAGCCGGAGGGGCCGACAACGGCGCTGCCCGCGCTGACCGCCGGCCCCGCCACCGACTCGGAGCCGGCGGCCGGCGACGAGGCGGACCCGGACGTGCCGGCGGTCGCCGCGCCGCCGGTGCCGCAAGAGGCTCCCGTGTCGGCGGTACCCGTCTCCGCGGTGCCGGTCTCCGCAGCACCGGTCTCCGCGGTACCGATCTCCGCGGTGCCGGTTTCGGCGGCCCCCACCTCCGCCCCACCCAACGGCGGTCCGGCAAATGGGGCGAAGCCCCGCCCAGCCCGGGCCGAGGAGATCATCGGGGCGGCGACCCGCGGCACCAACGGCGCGCCCGCCCCGGCCGCGAAGGGCACCCGCTGGTGGTCGCGCGGCGGCGGTGGCGGAGAAGCGCCGAGGCCGGCCATCAAGATCCCGGCCCAGCGCGAGCCGGTCACGGCCGGCACGAGCAACGCGGGCCTGCCGATCCGGGTCCCGCTGGCCCAGCTGCCGGGCGACCCCAACGAGCCGGCTCCGGCGCCGGAGGATACCCAGCCGGTCACCATGCCGCACACCGAGCCGGACCCGGCCAGCGTGGGCAGCATGCTCACCCGGTTCTACAGTGGCGTGCATCGGGCCGCGAACGAGGACGAGGTCCCCACGGTGCCGATCAACGAACATCGAGGGAGCACGGCGTGACCCTGAGCCAACAAGCACGGGACCTGAGCTGGCTGATCAACGCGTTCACCGAGCGGGTGCCCGGCATCGCCCATGCTGTTGTCGTCTCTTCCGACGGCCTGCTGGTGGCCGTCTCGGACCATCTGCCCCGTGACAGCGCCGACCAGCTGGCCGCGGTCACGTCGGGCCTGGTCAGCGTCACCAGCGGCGCCGCGCGGATCTTCGACGGCGACGAGGTCAAGCAGACGGTGGTCGAGATGGGCCAGGGCTTCTTCCTGGTCATGTCGATCCGCGACGGCTCGATCCTGGCCACGCTGGCAGGGCGCGACGCGGACATCGGCGTTGTCGGCTACGAGATGGCCCGCCTGGCCAAGCAGGCCGGGGAGATGCTGACGCCGGCGCTGCGGGCCGAGCTCCAGCAGGCGCTGCCCCGGTAGTCGCCATCCCCCGACAGCACCTCCGGGCGAGCCCGGGACGGTTCTCCAGCCGTCTCGAGCTCAACCTGGCCCAATCGTGCGAATACCCCGTCCGGCGAAAAGTCCGATATGTCGAGGCGCGCAGCGCCCGACATATCGCTCCCCGGAGCGCCAGGTGCGCACAAAAGGGCTCTCTTGACTGATCTGTGGGTTGGTTGGGGTGGCCATCGCCCGTGCAGGGTGGGTCGGTGGCCGCCCAGGCAGAGCATGGCCAAGGAGATGAGCGCGCCGGCGGAGTGGAACCCGAACGCCATCCGGGTGATCAGCCGGATTTTGGTGTTCGTCGACTCGATCCGGCCGTTGGACAGACCCGTCGGTGATGGTGGCCAGGATCGCCGCACGGTGAGCGGTGATGCGGCGTTGCAGGGTGACGAACGCCGGGATCCGGCTGCGGCGGGCCCAGCTGGTCCACGGGTCCAGGGCTACCACGGCGTCGTCCGGACTGACCTTGGCGATCTGGAGCACTGCCCGTAGCCCTTCCTTGAGCAGGTGGGCGCGGTAGAGCATCGGGCTGGTCCTGGCGATCCAGGCCAGCTTGGCGGTCTGTTGCTCGGTGAGGTTGCTGGGGTTCTTCCACAGCGCCCACCGGCAGCGTGCGTGCGTGCCGCGCCGACGGCTCGCTGGGTGGTCTTGCCCGGGCCCTGCACGTGCCGTCTGCTGCCGCCCGCTTCGTGGCGGGCGAGGTTCCACGCCTGCCGGCGTACCTGATCGAGGGCGTCGGTGGCCCAGGACACGACGTGGAACGGGTCCGTGCACACGACCGCGGCCGGACAGCGGCGGGCGACGACATCGGCGATCCAGTCCGCCCGCCAGCGGAGATGTGGATGATCTGCGCGCTGCGCGCGGTCCCCAGCGCGTCGAAGAACGCCCGCAGCGTGGCCCGATCACGGCCTGAGCTGGCCCGTACCAGCCGGCCGGAGTCGTGACAGACCACCACGGTCAGGTACTTGTGACCCTTCTTCCAGGAGATCTCGTCGATGCCGATGCGGCGCAGCCGCCACCACGACCCCGTGCCACGAACAGCACACCCGCGGCGCGTCGGCCTCCACGAACACCCGCACCCGGCCCAGGTCCAGCGCCCGCCAACGACGGCGCCCTCACTGTCGTCGAAGACGACACACTCAACGACCGCCTTCTCGACTCCCGCCAGCCGGGCCCATAACCTCGCCCTACGCACGCCGTCCTCCCGCCACCTCAGCTCCGACCTTCGACAAGCCAGAACCTAGGCAGGACAACGGCGTGCGCTATTCACGACGCGCTGCACCACCCACAGAAGCGTCAGGTGAGCCACAAAAGGAGGCCCTAAGGCCCCCTCAGTGTGAAATTTACAGATTCGCGCTATTTGTCAAGAATCAGACCGACCTTCTGGAACTCCTTCAGGTCGCGGTACCCGCACTTCGCCATCGCCCGCCGCAGACCGCCGAAGAGGTTCAGTGCGCCGTCCGGGTCCTCGGAGGGGCCGTAGAGGACCTTCTCCAGGGTGCCGAGCGTGGCCTCGGCCGAGCCGAACGAGCCGCGCGGCAGCTTCGGGTGGCTGGCCGCCGAGTGCCACCAGGCTCCGCCGGCCGGCGCGGTCTCGCTGCGCGACAGCGGCTCGCCGACCATCACCGCGTCGGCGCCGCAGCCCAGGGCCTTCGCGATGTCGCCCGAGGTCTGGATGTTGCCGTCGGCGATGATGTGCACGTAGCGGCCGCCGGTCTCGTCCAGGTAGTCGCGGCGCGCGTCGGCGGCGTCGGCGATCGCCGTCGCCATCGGCACCCGGATGCCGAGCACCCGGTCGGTGGTCGACCACTCGTCGGCGCCGATGCCCACGATGACGCCGGCGGCGCCGGTGCGCATCAGGTGCAGCGCGGTCTGGTAGTTGGTGCAGCCGCCGACGATGACCGGCAGGTCGAGGTCGGCGATGAACTCCTTGAGGTTGAGCGGCTCGTCGGTGGTCGAGACGTGCTCGGCCGAGACAAGCGTGCCCTGGATGACCAGGATGTCCACGCCGGCGTCGAGGATGACCGGGGCGAGGGCCAGCGTGTGCTGCGGCGAGACGCGCACGGCGACGGTGATGCCGCCGTCGCGCATCTCCTTGACCCGCTCGCCGATCAGCTCCGGCTTGATCGGCTCCGCGTAGACCTCCTGGAGGCGGGCGGTGGCCGGCGACTCGTCGTCGAGCCCGGACAGCTCCTCCAGGATCTTGGTCGGGTCGGCGTAGCGGGTCCAGAGCCCCTCGACGTTGAGCACGCCGAGCCCGCCGAGCCGCCCGAGCGCGACAGCGGTGGCCGGGCTCATCGTGGCGTCGGAGGGGTGGGCCACACATGGGATCTTGAACGGGTAGGCGTCGAGCTGCCAGTTCGTGGACACGTCGTCGACGTCGCGGGTGCGGCGCGTCGGGACGATCGCGATGTCGTCCAGGTGGTACCCCCGCCGGGCGCTCTTGCTCAGCCCGATCTCGACCACGTCACGCATTGTCAGCTCCTGTTAATCCGGGGTGTACACCGCGCACAAGTATCTAGCGCGAGTGGTAGTTCGGGGCCTCGACGGTCATCTGGATGTCGTGCGGGTGGCTCTCCTTGAGCCCCGCAGCGGTGATCCGGATGAGCCGGCCGCGCTCGTGCATGTCCGGGACCGTGGCCGCGCCGACGTAGCCCATGCCGGAGCGCAGGCCGCCGACCAGCTGCTGAGCGACCGAGGAGAGGGGGCCGCGGTAGGCCACCTGGCCCTCGATGCCCTCGGGGACGAGCTTGTCGTCGGAGTTGACGTCGTCCTGGAAGTAGCGGTCCTTGGAGTACGAGCGGGCCTGGCCGCGGGACTGCATGGCGCCGAGCGAGCCCATGCCGCGGTAGGTCTTGAACTGCTTTCCGTTGATGAAGATCAGGTCGCCCGGGCTCTCCTCGCAGCCGGCCAGCAGGCTGCCCAGCATGACGGTGTCGGCGCCGGCCGCGATGGCCTTGGCGATGTCGCCGGAGTACTGCATGCCGCCGTCGGCGATGACCGGAACTCCCAGCGGCGCACAGGCCCGGGACGCCTCCATGATGGCCGTGATCTGCGGCACACCGACACCGGCGATGACCCGGGTGGTGCAGATCGAGCCCGGCCCCACGCCGATCTTGACCGCGTCGGCCCCGGCCTCGGCGAGCGCCTTGGCGCCCTCGTAGGTGGCCACGTTGCCGCCGACGACGTCGACCGACGTCTCCTTCTTCAGCCGCTGGACCATCTCCACGACCTGCCGGTTGTGGCCGTGGGCGGTGTCGACCATGACGATGTCGAGCCCGGCGTCGATGAGCGTGCGGGCCCGCTTGTAGGAGTCCTCGCCAACGCCCACCGCGGCGGCCACGCGCAGCCGGCCGGCCTCGTCCTTCGTCGCGTGCGGGAACTTCTCGCTCTTGGAGAAGTCCTTTACGGTGATCAGCCCGCGCAGCTTGCCGGCGCCGTCGACGATCGGCAGCTTCTCGACCTTGTGCTGGCGCAGCAGCGCGAGGGCCTGGTCCTTGCTCACGCCGACCGGTGCGGTGATGAGCGGCGCGACGGTCATGATCTCGCGGACCCGGATGTTGGGGTCGGACACGAAGCGCATGTCGCGGTTGGTGACGATGCCGACGAGCTGGCCGTCGGTGTCGGTGACCGGCACACCGGAGATCCGGTAGCGCCCGCAGAGCCGGTCGACCTCGCCCAGCGTGTCGTCGGGCGAGCAGGTCACGGGGTTGGTGACCATGCCGGCCTCGGACCGCTTCACCAGGTCGACCTGGATGGCCTGGTCCTCGATCGACAGGTTGCGGTGCAGCGTGCCGATGCCGCCGTTGCGCGCCATGGCGATCGCCATCCGGGCCTCGGTGACGGTGTCCATGGCTGAGGACACCAGCGGTATCCGGAGGGTGATGTTGCGGGTGACCCGGCTCGACGTGTCCACAGCGCTCGGGACGACGTCCGACTCGCCCGGAAGCAGCAGCACGTCGTCAAAGGTCAGGCCCAAAGGCAGCACGTCAGGTCGCGAGAAATCCATGAAGCGCATCCCAGCTCTCGGTCGTCCGGCGGGTGCGTCTCATCGTACTTCTGCCCCGGCGGCGCACCCGTCCGCCATGGCAGAGCCGTGCCCGGGCCCACATCGGGGCCGAAAAGGTCTACCGTTGAGGCGTGCACGAAGAGCCCATCGACCCGTTCGCCGGCGACCCGGCCGATCCCTCGGCCGAGCTCGACGAAAGCGGGAACGAAGACCCGTTGACGGCCGCCGAGCGCCAGGACGTTCTCGAGGACCTTGCGGACCTCGAGATCTACCAGGCGCTGCTCACGGCGATCGGCGTGCGTGGGCTCGTGATCGAGTGTGAGGACTGCCACGAACCGCACTATTTCGACTGGGACCTGCTGCGGGGCAACTTGAAACACCTGCTCACGTCCGGTCGTCCCCGTGTGCACGAGCCCGCCTTCGACCCCGACCCCGACCATTACGTCACATGGGAGTACGCGCGGGGTTACGCTGACGGGGTCCACGACGCACTCGCGAGTGCGACCGACGACGGTGAAAGCTGATCTGCCCGTCGTTTAGGTTTGCCGGGCGGCGGGTACCGCTGCGGCATGCCCAGGATGGCCCTCGCTAGCTCACGAGCCCGGCTCGGAACGCCGCCGCTACGGCGTGTGCCCGGTCGCGTGCACCGAGCTTCCGGAACAGCCGGCGAGCGTGCGTCTTGACCGTATCCTCGGAGACGAACAGCTCGCGGCCGATCTCGGCGTTGCTCTTGCCGTCCGCCATCCCGCGCAGCACCTGCAGCTCGCGCTCGGTCAGCTCGACCCGCCGCCGCGGGGGCTCGCCGGCAACGTCGCCGCGCTGGGCCGGCACGCCCGCTCCGGCGACCCGCGCCCCGGGCACCCCGACAGCGGTCCTGGCCGCGCCGGGCGGTAGCCCGCGGCCGGCCTGCATCATGCCGCCCGCCGCCTGGGTCGGCGCACCCATGCGCGCCTGCAGCACCGGCTCGCCGTTGCCGCCGCGGCCCACCTGGCTCAGCACCAGCAGCACCGCCTTCGCCAGCGTCGTGACCGGGTCCGCCGTGTCGACGCGGATGACCGCCCGCGCGCCGGCCGCGATCGCCGCGGCGGCCGCCCGGGGCTCCTCCGTGCCGAAGAAGACCACCGTCGCGCCCGGCGCCACGGCCAGCACGCGGCGGGAGAACTCCGCGCTGTCGGGCCGGGCCAGCGTCGGGTCCGCCAGCACCAGGTCGGCCGGCTGCTCAGAAAGACGCGCCAGGGCCTCGACCATCGTGACGGCGGTCCGCACCGCGTGTGCCACTCCCAGCCTGGCCGCGGCTGCGGCGACCGTCTGTGCCGCGACCTGTGTTCGCACACACACCAAAATCGTACGCACCGTCGTGCTCCTCTCTCTCGTAGAGAGAAACACGAAAAGGCGAGATCTAGACGCGGTTTCGCAGCGATTGGCCTTCGAGAAATTGACCGACGACATGCCGTTACCTGTGGCGGTCTCGCGCGTTGTACAGGGATTGTGCAACGCACGAATTCCAGGCCACATGCCTGGAAGGAGGAGCGAATGACGAATGTTACTCGCCTGCCCGGTCCGATCGCGGACATTTGGGACTGGCAGCGACTCGGCCTGTGCCGCGGGCGTGACAGCGCCCAGTTCTTCCATCCGGACGGTGAACGCGGCGCGTCGCGCGGCCGCCGGGAAACGGCCGCCAAGAACGTCTGCCGGGCGTGCCCGGTCCGCGCGGAGTGCGCGGCCCAGGCGCTGACGACCCGCGAGCCCTACGGCGTGTGGGGCGGCTTCACCGAGGGCGAGCGGCTCCGGCTGCTGGCGCTGGGCTGGGAGGACGCGGCCGACCGCCGCAACACGCGGGTCGACGTCGCGCGCCTGGAGGCCAAGCTGGGCCTGCGCCCGACCGCACCCACGCCGGCCCCGAACGCGGGCGCTCAGCAGCCGCTGCGCGCCGTGCCGGGCCGCCCGGGCTCGACGCACCCGGCGCCGGGCGTGCCCTCGCAGCGGCGCCCGCAGGTGTCGGCCGGCAACTCCCGGTCGCGCACCGCCGCCCGGTAGAGCCGCTACTTCACTTCCACGTCAATCGAGTGCCAACCCGTGGCGCCGTCGGGGTCCGGCGGCGCCACGGCGTCGGTCTGCGTGTCGCCGCCGTTGTCCGTGGCCCGCACGGTGATGCGGTGCTTGCCCGGGGTGGCCGGCCACTTGAACGTCCACTGGCGCCAGGTGTCGATCGACGGCACGGGCAGCAGCGTCGCGCTCTGCCAGGGACCGTCGTCAACCCGAATCTCCACCTTGGAAATGCCGCGCCGCTGCGCCCAGGCGACGCCGCCAATCATGATCTCGCCGGCCCGTGGACTGCTCCCGTCCCGCGGCGTGTCGATTCTTGACTCGGTCTTGATCGGCCCCTGCGCCGACCATCCGCGCTTGATCCAATAGGCGTCGAAATCGGCGAACGACGTCAGCTCCAGTTCGACGAGCCATTTCGTCGCGGAGACGTACCCATACAGACCCGGCACCACCATCCGCACCGGGAAACCGTGCTCGACCGGGAGCGGCTCCCCGTTCATGGCGATCGCGAGCATGGCGTCGCGCCCGTCCAGCAGGGCGGCGGTCGGGGTGCCCGCGGTGAACCCGTCGATCGAGCGGCTCACCACCTGGTCGGCGCCCGCCTTGGGCCGGGCCTCGGCCAGCAGGTCGGCCACCCGCACGCCCTGCCACTTGGCGTTGCTGATGAGGTTGCCGCCGACCTCGTTGGAGACGCAGGCCAGGGTGATGTACCGCTCGATCATGGGCCGCTTCAGCAGCTCGTCCCAGCTGATCGTGAGCTCCTTCTCGACCCGGCCGTAGATGCGCAGCTTCCAGTCCTCGGTGGTCAGCTGCGGCACCACGAGCGCCGTGTCGATCTGGTAGAAGTCCTTGTTCGGCGTGACGAACGGGGCCAGATCGGGCAGCGTGGCGTCGGCGTCGGGCGGCAGCGGCGCCACGGTGTTGGGCGGCACGCTGGGCAGCTGGACGTTGGCCCGGTCCGCCTCGACCCCGCGCCGCGTCGACCACCAGCGGCTGGCGAACCCGAGCACGGCCGCGCCGAGCAGCGTATATCCGGCCGAACGCAGAAACGCGCGGCGCTCCTCCGGGTCGGCGTTGTCGCCGGCCTCGAGCGTGAACAGCCAGTGCAGCACGCCGGCACCCGCAGCCGCTCCGACAAGGGTGGGGACGAAGGCGTACCAGGGCGCATTGTGGCGGCTGAGGGCGGCGGCGATCCCGATGACCCCGAAGACACCGATGCCGAGATATCCCCACAGGCGCCGCTGCCGCGCCAGCACCCCGATCCCGGCGGCAAAGGCGGTCAGGACGACGAGCGTCCCGATGCTCAGAGCCAGCTTGTCGTAGGTGTAGAAGACCGCGACCGCGAAGTCCTTGACCTTGGCCGGAACCGCGTCGATGACCACGCCACCGACGCTGACCAGAGGCGACGTGGTGGCCCCGGTGAGAATCGCGACCGCCTCGGCGACCCCGACCGCTACTCCCGCGGCGGCGATTCCGGCCAGGGCGGCGAACCTGCGAGTGTGCACGCCCTAAGCATGCGGCGGTCATCCCGGCCGCACCAAGCCATGTAATGGGACGCTAAGAAATGCGAGGGCCCCGAGCGATGATCGCCCGGGGCCCCGTGTTGCAAGTCCGGTCAGAAGCCCGGGCCGTGCGAGTGGCCGTGACCGTGGCCACCGGCGGGAGCCGGCTCGGCGGCGGCCGGCTTCTCGACGATCAAGCTCTCCGTGGTGAGCAGGAGAGCGGCGATCGACGCGGCGTTGGAGACCGCGCTGTGGGTCACCTTCACCGGGTCGACGATGCCTGATTTGACCAGGTCGACGTACTCGCCCGTGGCCGCGTCGAGGCCGTGGCCGAAGTCGAGCGCCTTGACCTTGCCGACCACGACGTAGCCGTCGAGGCCCGCGTTCTGGGCGATCCACCGCAGCGGCTCGACCAGGGCCTTGCGCACGATCGACACGCCGACCTTCTCGTCGCCGGTCAGGCCCAGGTCGCCGTCCAGGACGGAGGCCACCTGCGCGAGAGCGGCGCCGCCGCCGGGGACGATGCCCTCCTGGACCGCGGCCTTGGTCGCCGAGATGGCGTCCTCGATGCGGTGCTTGCGCTCCTTCATCTCGACCTCGGTCGCCGCGCCGGCCTTGATGACCGCGACGCCGCCGGAGAGCTTGGCGATGCGCTCGTTCAGCTTCTCCTTGTCCCAGTCCGAGTCCGACGCCTCGACCTCCTTGCGGAGCTGCTCGACGCGCGCGGTCACCTCCGACTGCTCGCCGCCGCCGTCCACGATCGTGGTCAGGTCCTTGGTGACCACGACGCGCCGGGCGGTGCCGAGCTGGTCCAGGGTGGCGCTCTCGAGCTTGTAGCCCAGCTCGGGAGCGATCAGCTCGGAGCCGGTCAGGATCGAGATGTCCTGCAGCATCGCCTTGCGGCGGTCGCCGAAGCCGGGGGCCTTGACCGCGACGACCCGGAAGGTCTTGCGGATGGCGTTCACGACGAGGGTCGACAGGGCCTGGCCCTCGACGTCCTCGGCGATGATCAGCAGCGGCTTGCTGTTCTGGACGATCTTCTCCAGGAGGGGCAGCAGCTCCTCGATGGCGGAGATCTTCTGGGTGGTGAGCAGGACGTACGCGTCCTCCAGGACCGCCTCCTGCGCCTCGCCGTCGGTGACGAAGTGCGGGGAGATGAAGCCCTTGTCGAACTGCATGCCCTCGGTGATCTCGAGCTCGGTGGTGAGCATCGAGCCCTCTTCGACGGTGATGACGCCGTCGCGGCCGACGCGCTCCATGGCCGAGGCGATCAGGTCGCCGATGGTGGCGTCCTGGGCGGAGATGGTGGCGACCTGGGCGATCTCGGTGTGGCTGTTGACCGGGGTCGACTTCTCCTTGAGCGCCTTCACGACCGCGGCCGTGGCCTGCTCGATGCCGCGCTTGATGCCGGCCGGGTTCGCACCGGCGGTCACGTTGCGCAGGCCCTCACGGACCAGCGCCTGCGCCAGCACGGTGGCGGTCGTCGTGCCGTCGCCGGCCACGTCGTTGGTCTTGGTGGCGACTTCCTTGACCAGCTGTGCGCCAAGGTTCTCGTAGGGGTTGGCGAGCTCGATCTCCTTGGCGATCGTCACGCCGTCGTTGGTGATGGTCGGGGCGCCGAACTTCTTGTCCAGGACGACGTTGCGTCCCCGGGGGCCAAGCGTGACCTTGACCGTGTCGGCCAGGCGGTTGACGCCGTGCTCCAGAAGGTGGCGCGCCTCGTCGGAGAAGCTCAGGATTTTCGCCATGCTTGTTGATTCCCTTCAAAGCGACACCGCCCCGGAGCCGACAGGCGACACATGCCTCGTCGGTCGAGGCGTAGTCGACCGGCGGCTCGCGCCTACGCGCGGTCCGGGGCGGTGGCCACTGCTTCTAGAAAACTCTTACTTCTCGATGACGGCGAGCACGTCGCGGGCCGAGAGCACCAGGTACTCCGAGCCGGCGTACTTGACCTCGGTGCCGCCGTACTTCGAGTAGATGACGGTGTCGCCGACCTTCACGTCAATCGGGACCCGGTTGCCCTTGTCGTCGATGCGACCCGGGCCGACCGCGATGACGGTGCCCTCCTGGGGCTTCTCCTTCGCGGTGTCCGGAATGACGATGCCCGAGGCGGTGGTCGTCTCAGCCTCGTTGGCCTGGACCAGGATGCGGTCCTCGAGCGGCTTGATCGCAACCTGCGTCGCGGTAGTCACGGGCATACCCTCCTGGGGTATCGAGCTTGCTTATCGAGTGCCCGGTGAAGCCGTCGTCGCGGGTGCCGGCCCCGGCCGGGTATGTCTGGCACCCTCGGCATGAGAGTGCTAACTCGGAGGTTATGCCGGTGGCTAGCACTCCGTCAACTAGAGTGCCAGACACGCCACGAAATCACCCGAGGAAAAACCGTGCGCTTAGAGGACGTTCAGGCCCTGACCAGCGCGGACGGGCAGGATGCGCTGGCCGCCGCGGCCACGCTGGCGGCAAGCTCGCCGCTGGTGGCGGCCGAGAAGCTGCGCGCGCAGGGCTTCTCGCCGGCCCTGGCTGCCGCGGCGCTCACGCAGGCCGAGCTGCGGCGCCGGGCGGTGGCGAAGTTCGGCCCCGACGCGCAGCTGATGCTCTTCACCCGGGCCGGCCTGGAGCAGGCGACCCGGGCCCCGGTGGCGCGGCGGCGGGCTGAGCGGCTGGCCGCGGCCGGTGCGCGCCGGGTGGCCGACCTGGGCTGCGGCGTGGGCGCGGACACGATCGCGTTCGCGCGGGCCGGGCTGCGGGTGCTGGCCGTGGACGCCGACCCCGTGACGTCCGCCGTGACCGCCGCCAACGTCAAAAGCCTCGAACTGGACGATGTCGTACTCGTAGAAGCCCGCGACGCCACCGAAACCCCTCTGGTCGCGGTGGAAGCGGTGTTCTGCGACCCGGCCCGCCGGACGTCGGGCGGCCGCCGGGTGTTCGACCCGCGCGCCTACTCCCCGCCGTGGGACTTCGTCACCGCCCTGCCCGCCCGGGTCTCCAACACCGTGCTGAAGCTCGCGCCCGGCATCGACCACGCCCTGTTGCCGAAGGGCGCCGAGGGCGAGTGGGTGTCGGTCGACGGCGACGTGGTGGAGGCGGCCGCCTGGTGCGGCCCCCTGGCCGAGGTGCCCCGGCGGGCCACGCTGCACCGGGGCGACCAGATCCACGAGCTCACCGGCGGCGGCGACCGGCAGGCCCCGGTCGGCCCGGTCGGCGCCTACCTCTACGACCCCGATGGCGCCGTGGTCCGCTCGCACCTGGTGGCGGAGCTGGCGGAGCAGCTCGACGGCCACCTGCTCGACGAGTCGATCGCCTACGTGACCACCGGGTCGGATGTGCCGACACCCTTCGCCCGGAAGTACGAGATCATCGACCGGCTGCCCATCGCCCTCAAGAAGCTGCGCGCCGCACTCCGGGAGCGCGGCGTCGGCGCCCTGCAGATCCTCAAGCGCGGCTCCGCCCACGACGTGGACGAGCTGCGCAGGCAGCTGAGGCTGGAGGGTGGGGCGAGCGCCTTCCTCGCGCTCACGAGAATCGCCGGCGAGCCGGCCGCGCTCCTGCTCAGACCAGCGGATGGCCCAGGCGGCGCTGCAGGTCGTTGAGCGTGTCCGCGGCCAGGAGGTCCGGCGAGCGCAGGCCCAGCTGGCTCAGCAGCTGCCGGCCCGTGTCCCGGCACATCTCGTAGGTCAGGCGGTCGTTCAGCCAGCGCAGCCACTCCACGATGTCGTTGATGTAGAAGGCCACGATCTGCTCGGAGTTGCGCTGCCGCCGCTCCTCGGCCACCACCAGCAGCGCCGCCGCCAGTCGCCGGTGCGCGAAGTCGTGGCCGCTCAGCGCGTCGGCGAACGCGTCGGCCCGGTGCCGGGGCGCGGTCGGCGAGACGGTCAGCTTGGGAAACGGCGGCTCGCCGGCGGTCCACACCTGGGCGCTGCGCGGCACGAACTCGGGCTCGAACACGATCTCGACCCGGGACGCGTGGCCGGGGTCGTCCACCGCGACCAGGACCCGCGGGCAGTGGCTGGTGACCTTCGTGACGTACCGCGAAAGCCCCGACCCCTCCTCGACGCAGAACTTGGCGTCCGGCAGCTTGAGCGGGCCGTCGAAGACCAGCTTGCCGACCCGCGGCCCGGCGCCCTGCCACAGCCGCACCCGCACGGGACCGACCTGCGGGCGGGCCGCGATGCGCACGTGGTGCTCGGTCGCGGTGACCGGGCCGTCGCCGTCGAACACCGCCAGGTCCACGCTGCTCGTCGCGCCCAGGAACAGGTGGCCGTGGCCGAGGTACAACTGGACCGAGCCGATCTGCATCTCGCTATTGTGGGCCAGTGGCGAGCAAGGGTACCCCGGCGACCGCGATGCTGACACGCGCCAAGATTGCGTTCACCCCGCACACCTACGAGGTCGACCCCCGGGCGGCGTCCTACGGCGAGGCCGCCGCCGCGGCGCTGGGCGTGGAGCCGACCCGGCTGTTCAAGACCCTGGTGACGACCGTCGACGGGCAGCTCACCGTCGGCGTGGTGCCGGTCTCGGCGTCCCTGGACCTCAAGGCCCTCGCGTCCGCGGTCGGCGGGAAGCGGGCGGCGATGGCCGAGCCGGCCGCGGCCGAGCGGGCCACCGGCTACGTGACCGGCGGGATATCCCCGGTCGGCCAGCGCTCCCGGCTGCCGATCGTGATCGACGCCTCGGCCGAGGAGCTGGCCACGATGTACGTCTCCGGCGGCCGCCGCGGCCTGCAGATCGAGCTCGCCCCGGCCGACCTGGTACAGGTCACGGGCGCGACCCTGGCGCCGATCGCGTCGCGGCCGACGGCATCGTCGTGAAACCATGACGGCCGTGCGGGCATCGGACGAGGACCGGCGACGCGTGATCGGTGTGCTCCAGCGGCACACCGAGGAGGGCCGCCTGACCCTGGAGGAGTTCTCCGACCGGGTCGGGACCGTGTATGCGGCGAAGACCCTGGACGACCTGCGCGCGGCCGTCGTCGATCTGCCGGCGATCACCTCGCTGAAGAAGCCGGCGCCGACACCGCCGCCGGCCGCGTCGGCGCACGACCGCCAGCTGCTACTGACCTTCGGGCTGGCGATCGCCGCCGTGGTGATCATCGGGATCATCTACGCCCTGCTGAAGTGACAGGCCGTGCCACGAGCGCCACAGCGCGGCGTAGGCCCCGCCGGCCGCGACCAGCTCGTCGTGGCTGCCCAGCTCGCTGATCCGGCCGTCCTCGACGACGGCCACCCGGTCGGCGTCGTGCGCGGAGAAGAGCCGGTGCGCGATCGCGATGACCGTGCGCCCCTCGAGGGCCCCGGCCAGCGACCGCTCCAGGTGACGGGCCGCCCGCGGGTCGATGAGCGACGTCGCCTCGTCCAGGACGAGCGTGTGCGGGTCGGCCAGCACCAGCCGGGCCAGGGCCAGCTGCTGGGCCTGGGCGGGCGACAGCGACAGGTCCGCGGTGTCCAGCCCCTCGGGCAGCGCGAGGGCCCAGTCCAGCGCGTCCACCGTCTCCAGCGCGGCGCACAGCTCGGCGTCGGTCGCACCCGGCCGGGCGAGCGTCAGGTTGTCGCGGAGGCTGCCGATGAACACGTGGTGCTCCTGGGTGACGAGCGCGACGTGGCCGCGCAGCTCGTCGAGGGGCAGTGCCTCCAGGGGTACCGTCCCGAGCTCGACCGCGCCCGCCCGCGGCGCGTGGACGCCGGCGAGCAGCCGCCCGAGCGTTGACTTGCCGGCTCCCGAGGGCCCGACCATGGCGAGCCGCTCCCCGGGCCGCACGGCCAGGTCAATGCCGTGCAGGACGTCGCGGCCGTCCACATAGGAGTACCGCACGTCCCGAGCCACCAGCACCTCGTCCACCGGCTTCGGCCCGTCCGCGGGCACCGGGGCCCCGGCCGCCGCCCGCACCCCGATGACCCGGGCGAACGACGCCTGGCCGAGCTGCAGCATGTCGATGTAGCTGAGGATGCGGTCGAGCGGGTCGATTATCGACACGAAGTAGAGCACCGCGGCCGTCACCTGCCCGACCGAGGCCCACCCCTCCATCACGAACCAGCCGCCGGCCAGCAGCGCGACAGCGGCCGGCACCGCGTAGCCGAACTCGGAGAGCGGGAACCAGAGCGTGCGCAGCTTCAGCGTGTACATCGCGGCCGCGTAGGTGCCCTCCAGCTGCTCCTGCGTCCGCCGGATCCGCCGCTGCTGCCAGCCGAGGGTCTCCACGGTCCGCGCGCCCTCGACCGTCTCGGCCAGTCCGTCGGCCATCCGGGCCAGGGCCGCCGTCTCGCGCAGATATCCGGCGTTGGCGCGGTTGAAGTACCACCGCGAAGAAAGGTAGATGACAGGCACGCCGACGAGCGCGGGCAGCAGCAGGATCGGCCCGACCAGACCCACGGCGGCGAGCGTCAGCAGCATCTGCAGCCCGCTGACGACGATCATGGGCAGCGCGATCTGGACGGAGTCCGACGTCTGCGCCACGTCCCGCGAGGCCCGGCTGAGCAGGTCGCCCGTCCCGGCCCGCTCCACCGTTGACAGCGGGATCGCCAGCACGCCGTCGACGAACTCCTCGCGCAGCCGGGCCAGCACCCGCTCGGCCAGCTGTGCCGCCGCGACCCGCGCGCAGCGCACCAGCACCGCCTGCGCGACCACGAACCCGGCGATGGCCAGCGCGATCCGGTCGACGGTCACGGTCGAGGTGCCCGCGGCCACCCGCTCGACGAGCAGGCCCAGCAGCGGCGGTGCGGCCAGCCCGGCGGCAGCCCCCGTCACGTGCAGGGCCAGCACCCCGGCCAGCCGCCCCGGATAGTCGGTGAACAGCGCCCGCAGATAGGCCCGCACCTGCGGCCGCGACGCGATCGGCAGCACCTCAGCCCTCCCCGCGGGTGACGGTGGCCGCGTACGCCGGGCAGCTGTCCAGCAGTTCCCGGTGCGGCCCGGTCGCGGCGACCCGGCCGTCGGCGTCGACGAAGGCCACCGTGTCGGCCCGGTCGAGCAGCAGGGGGCTCGTCGTGCAGACCACCGTCGTGCGCCCCTTGCGCCGCTGCGGCAGCCGCTCGGCGATCCGCGCCTCCGTGTGCGCGTCGACGGCGCTCGTCGGTTCGACGAGGACGAGCACCGGCGGGTCCAGGGCCAGCGCCCGGGCCAGCCGCAGCCGCTGCTGCTGCCCGCCGGAGAAGTCCCGCCCCCGCTCGGCGATCTCGGTGTCCAGCCCGTCCGGCAGCGCCTCGACGATGTCCACGGCGGCCGCGTCGGCGAGCGTGTCCCCGGCGCCGACCTCGTCGCGCAGCGGCCCGCGGAACAGCGTGGCGTCGTTGTCCGCGAGGAGGATGCGGCGCCGCACCTCTTCGAGCGCCATCGCCTTCAGCGGTACCCCGCGCACACGCACGTTCGACGCCGGGTCCAGCAGCGCGAGGCGCTCCGCGATGGCCGCCGCGTCCTGCGGCCTGACCGCGGCCACGGCCGTGAGCCGGTGCTCCTGCACCAGCAGGCCGGAGTCGGGGTCGTCCAGGTCGCCCTCCTGGACCGGTACCGATGCCGCCGTTTCGGGAAAATCGGGCTCGACGCGCAGGACGGCCACCACCCGCCCGGCGGCCACCAGGCCCCGGGTCAGCTTCTGGGCAAACTCGGTGAGCGTCCGCAGCGGCCCGATCAGGAACGCCGCGTAGGCGTAGAAGGCCACCAGCTCGCCCGGCGAGATCCGCCCGCTCACCGCGAACCGCGCCCCCAGCCACGTGACGAGGGCGATGAAGCACCCGGGCAGCAGGATCTGCGCCGCCTCCAGCGTGGCCTCGACCCGCGCCACCCGCACCCCGGCGAACCGCACCCGCTGCGACTCCACCCGATACCGCCGCGAGAACTCCTGCTCCCCGCCGACCCCGCGCAGCACCCGCAGCCCGGCCACGATGTCGGCGGCCCGCCCGGTGAGCTCCCCCGACAGTTCCCGCTGATGCCGCCGCCGCTGATGCAACGGCCGCAGCAGCACCCCGACGACCACGACGAGCACCGGCACCCCGAGCACGACCACGAGCCCGAGCGGCACCGACACCCGCAACAGCAGCGCGGTCACCACGACGATCGCCACGACCGACCCGCTGGCCCGGGCGGTGACGTCGATGGAGTACCCGATGTGGTCGAAGTCGGTGGTCCCGATGCTCACCACTTCCCCGGCCGCCACCCGCTTCTGCAGCGCCGCCCCGAGCCGGGTTGCCTGCCGCGCCGTGACCTGCACGGTCCGGAACCCGGCGCTGAGAAAGTTCGAGACCGCGAACCGATGCCGCATGATCCCCGTGAACGCCGTGGCGGCCCCGAGCCCGAGGACCGCCGTCCCGGCCCGGAGCAGCCCGCCGCGATCGTGCCGCGCGAGCGCATCCACCCCGCCCCCGATGGCCGCCGGGACGAGCGCCTGACTGACCATCCACAGCACGCCGAACGTCACACCACCGGCGATGAGCCCCAACTGCCCCCGCACGATCCAGACCAGATACCGAAACGCCGACCGGCTGTCCGGCTCCCCGGGCTCATCTTGAGGCAGTCTTCGCACAGCCCCCGACGGTAACCGCACTTCACCCCGGAACGCCTTACATTTTCCGCGGCCCGGGAGGGCTCGGCTAGCGGTCGACCTCGGTGAAGTCCCAGAACTGGGGTTTGCGGGCGACCAGGTGCGACGGCGGGTCGGCGAAGGGCTCCGGGGTGCTGCCGCGCCACTTGGAGATGACCACCAGGCGCTGGTCGGTCGAGGAGTAGACCTCGCTGCTCAGGTGCAGCGGGCTCACCTCCACGCGGGGCAGCATGGCGTCGCAGACCCAGGACAGGAGCTCTCCGAACGCCTCAGGGTGCGCCCGTACCTCCCACATGCGCACGATCACGGCGGTGGACTCTACTACCCCCATGTCACGCCGTCACAAGCGTGATCGGCATCGCCGAGTCCGACGGCAGGCCCAGCCGGCCGGGCTCGGCGCCGGAGGCGACCAGGTGGGAGCCGAGCGCGGCCACCATCGCGCCGTTGTCGGTGCACAGGTTGGGGCGCGGGACGCGGACCGCGATGCCGTACTTCTCCGCCCGCTGCCCGGCCAACGCGCGGATCCGGGAGTTGGCCGCCACGCCGCCGCCGATGACGAGCGTCTCGATGCCGTGCTCCCGGCAGGCGTCGATCGCCTTGGCCGTCAGGACGTCGCAGACCGCCTCCTGGAAGCTGGCCGCCACGTCGTTGACCGGCACCGGCTCGCCGCTGCGCGCGCGGGCCTCGACCCAGCGGGCGACGGCGGTCTTCAGGCCGGAGAAGGAGAAGTCGAAGCGGTGCTCGGCCAGGTCGCGGGGGCCGGTGAGGCCGCGCGGGAACGGGATGACCACCTGGCCCTCGCGGGCCGCGCGGTCGATCGGCGGGCCGCCCGGGAACGGCAGGCCCAGGAGGCGGGCCACCTTGTCGAACGCCTCGCCGGCGGCGTCGTCGATGGTGGCGCCCAGCGGGGTCACGCCGGCGGCCAGGTCGTCGACGCGCAGGAGCGAGGAGTGCCCGCCGGAGACCAGCAGGGCGATCGCGGGCTCGGGCAGGGCGCCGTGCTCGAGTGTGTCGACGGCCACGTGGGCGGCCAGGTGGTTGACGCCGTAGATCGGCTTGCCCGCGGCGAGCGCGTAGGCCTTGGCCGCGGCCACGCCGACCAGCAGGGCGCCGGCCAGGCCGGGGCCCGCGGTCACCGCGATGGCGTCCACGTCGGCGAGCGTCACGCCGGCCCGGTCGAGGGCCCGTTGCACCGTCGGGACCATGGCCTCGAAGTGGGCCCGGCTGGCCACCTCGGGCACCACGCCGCCGAAGCGGGCGTGCTCGTCGACGCTCGACGCGATCTCGTCGGCGAGCAGCGTGTGCCCGCGGACGATCCCGACGCCCGTCTCGTCGCACGACGTCTCGATACCCAGAACCAAAGGCTCAGTCTTCACGCATCATCACCAGTGCATCCGTGTTGCTGGGCTGGTAGTAGCCGCGGCGGATGCCGACGGCCTCGAACCCGTACTCCGCGTAGAGCCGCTGCGCCGGGCCGTTGTCGACCGCGACCTCGAGCAGTACCTTCGGGGCGCCGCGGCGCTCGGCCTCGGCCAGCAGGGCCTCCAGCAGCCGGCGGCCGACCCCCCGGCGCTGCGCGTCCTTGCGCACGCCGATGTTCTGGACCCACGCCTCGTCGGGCGCCGTGACGGCCAGCCCGGCGTAGCCGACGATCCGCTCGCCGTCCAGCGCGACCAGGTAGTGGTGGCCGAGGGCCAGCTCGTTCCAGAACATGCCGGCCGACCAGCGCTCATCGCCGAACAGCTCGTCCTCGATCGGCAGCAGGTCCTCGATGTGGAACCAGCGCATCTCGGCCAGGACCGCGACGCTCACTGCAGGGCCGGCTTACGCTCTCCGGGCAGCATCGCGTCCGGGCGGCGCAGGTACAGCGGCGTCAGGGTCTCCCCCGGCGCCTTGCCGCGCACCCGGTCGGCCGCGAGCTCGGCCAGGGCCAGGGCGGACGGGTAGCGCGGGCCGTCGACCGGCAGATGCAGCACCTCGGCGTACTTCTCCGCGCCGTCCCCCGCCGCGAGCGCGACGCCGTCGAGCGCGACGGCGTCCGGGCGGGCCACGTCCGGGCCGGCGATGCGCTGCCCGTCGGCGTACACGGCCCAGTAGATCTCCTTGCGCCGCGCGTCAGTGCCGACGAGCGCCCGGCCCGGCAGCCGCAGCCCGATCGCGTCGAGCGTGCACACCCCGTAGACGGGGATGGCGAGCGCGTGGCCGAGCGCGGCGGCGGTGACCATCCCGGCGCGCAGGCCGGTGAACGGGCCGGGGCCGACGCCCGCGACGACGGCGGCCAGGTCGCCGGGGGCCGCGCCGCTCTCGGCCAGGACGGCGTGGATCTGGGGCGCCAGCAGCTCACCGGCGCCGCGCGCGTCGATCGTGACCCGCTCCGCGAGCAGCGTGACCCCGTCATCGATCTTGGCCAGCGCCGCTGTCACCGCCGCCGTCGCCGTGTCCACCACCATCACCAGCACGCAGCCAACTCTAAAACCAGTTAACAGGGCCGCAACGAGAAGGCCCTAGCATCGGCGGCTATCGACGCCGGGAGAGAGCCGCCATGACCGAACCGATCCTGGTCGTGGACATCGGGTCGTGGGCCCTGTCCGCCGCCGTAGTCCTGCCCGACCGGGTCCACCCGGTGCGCGAGCCGGTGAGCGGCGCACTGCGCTGGCCCGCGGCCAGTCCCGAGCGGCTCGGGGCCGCGCTGAGCGCGATCGCGACGGAGGCCAGGCCCGTCGCCCGGCTGGTGCTGAGCGCGCCTGTGACGTCCCGGGCCGCCGCGCTCGAAGCGTCAGCGCAGGCCGGCTTCCCCGACGCCGAACTGGTCCCGGACGCCGGCGCCGCCGTGCTGGATCCGCTGACGCTCCTGGAGGTGCCGGAGGGCGGATTCGTGCTCGTGTGCGACCTCGGGCAGACGTGGACTGTGACTGTTGCGCAGATGCAGCACGGCCGGCCGGTGTCGCTGAGCCAGGAGAGCTCCGGCAGCGGCCGCGACCTCGACGTCATGCTCGTCGCCGACCTGCGGGCCCAGCTCGCCCAGTGGGTCGAGCCCGCCTTCGCCGCCGGCGGCGACGTCAGCCTGCGGGCCAACCTCCACGCACTCGACGTCGTCCGGCGGCTCAAGCATCGCCTGGCCGACGTCATGGAAGCCGAGGAGGAGGTGGAGGCCGGGGTGCCGCCGTACCGGCTGGATCGCCGCCGCCTCGACCAGCTCACCGAGCCCGGAGCCCGGTGGCTGGTGGCGAGTGCCCGGGCGGTCGTGGCGCGGGCCGGCCTCGGTCCGAGTGACGTGGTGACAGTCCTGCTCGTCGGGGGCGCGGCCCGGCTGCCGGGGATCGGACCGGCGCTGCACAACGGCCTCGGGCGGCCGGTGACGCGGCCCGCGGATCCGGAGCTGGCGGTGTTGCGCGGCGCGGCGGCCTGGGTGCGCTCCCGTCCGGCCCGCACGGTGCCGGCCGAGCCACCGGCCTGGCGGGTGGAGCCGCTGACCTGGACCGTTCCCGGCGGGCGCGGGCGGCTGGTGCGCTGGCTGGTGCAGGAGGGTGAGGCGTACGGTCGCGACACCCTCTTGGCTCAGGTGCGCACAGCCGACGACAGCGTTTATGACCTCACGTCCGGCCGCAGCGAGGGCATCCTGCTGGAGCAGCGGGTCGCGGCCGGCGGCCTGATCGACTCGGGGATGGTGGCCGCGCACGCCCGCCTGGAGCCCGCGGGCGTCGAGCGGTTTCAGCTGGCCAAGCGCCATCGGCTCCGGGCCACCGGCGACTGGCTGCTCATGCCCGACCGGCGCACGCTCGTGGAGTGCTCGAGCGACGGCGAGTACGTCAAGGTGCGCACGATCGCCAGCGGCGCCCTCGTCGCCGAGCTGCGGCCGGGCCGCGGGACGAAGCAGAAGCGGCAGGCGCAGCTGGCGCTCGGGCCGGGGCAGCAGCTGGCGCTCGTGACGTGGGACGCCGAGGGCCACTTCAGCGTGTGGGACGTGTTCTCCGGACGGGTCACGGCGAGCTTCTCGGACGGGCACAAGCCGGATGCGGTACTGCTGAACGAGGCCGAGTGGCGCCTGGTGACAACCGGCGCCGGGGCGGCCCACGTGGGTCGCTACCGCCGGGACGTGGCGACGGTCTGGGACCTCAGCACCGGCGCCCGCCTGGACCGGATCGTGGGCGAGGACCTGTCCCGGCGGTTCACCGGCTACGCCGAGGCCAGCCAGGCCGACGCCTTCGCCCCGGAGATGAAGAGCCCGGACGGCCGGCTCTACGCGGCGGCGGCGGACGGCGCGCTGTCGGTCCGCGACCTGGAGACCGAGGCCGAGGTGTTCCGCACCGAGCTCGGCGCGGCCCGGCGGGTCAGCACCGCCTTCTGCCACGAGGGCCGGCACCTGCTGGTCCGCGGCACCGACGACGAGAGCACCTGGGTCGACGTCTACGAGGTGCTACAGCCCGCCTGAGATGCGATCGGCCCAGTCGCCGCCGCGCGGGGTGAGCGACACCACCCGGGAGTCGTCGTCGCGGCGCTCGAGGCGGACCTCCAGGTGCTCGTCGCTGAGCTGCTCGACCAGGCCCTCGCCCCACTCGACGAGCGTCACCGAGTCCTCGAGCGTGGCGTCGAGGTCGAGCGCGTCCACCTCGCCGATCGGGTCGGCGACGTTGCCGAGCCGGTAGGCGTCGACGTGCACCATCGGCAGCGAGCCCCCGCGGTCGGGGTCCGGCTGGTGTACGCGGGCGATGACGAACGTCGGCGAGGTGACGTCCCCGCGCACGCCCAGCCCGGCGCCGATGCCCTGGGCCATTGCCGTCTTGCCCGCGCCGAGGGGACCGGTGAGGACGATCAGGTCGCCTTCTCGCAGGACCCGGGCCAGGGCCCGGCCGAAGTCCCGGGTCTCATCCACGGTCGCCAGCACTCGCGTCACTGCAGCACCTTCGTGAGGAACGTGTCCATGGCGTCGTTCACCTCGTCGGCGTGCTCCAGCAGGACCACGTGGCCGGCGTCGGGGACGATCACGAGCTCGGCCTCGGGAAGGACCGACGTGATCTCGTAAGTGTGGGCCAGCGGCGTCAGGAAGTCCTTGTCGCCGCAGACCAGCAGCACCGGCACCGACTGGAGCGGGCCCAGCACGAGCAGCCGCGAGTGCGTGTAGAGGGTGCGCAGGTAGCGGGCGATGACCTCGGTCGACGTGGTGGAGTTCATCCGCTCGACGTACGAGACCAGGGCCGGGCTGGGGCGGGTGGTGCCGAAGCCGTAGCGGCGGGTCAGCAGCCAGGCCAGGTCGGCCGAGGCGCGGCGGCCGCGGTCGATGACGGCCGAGCTGATCGGGCCGGCCAGGCCGACGAGCGGCAGCAGCGGGCGGCGGAACCGGGCCACGACCTCGGGGAAGCCGAACGTGACGGTGTCGAGCTTGCCGGCCGAGGTGGAGATCAGCACGCACGCGGCGACCCGCGACTCGAACAGCTCGGGCATCTGCTCGGCCAGGGCCATGATCGTCATGCCGCCCATGGAGTGGCCGACGAGCACTACCGCGTCCTCGTTCGTGCAGGTGGCCTCCAGGACCGCCCGCAGCCCCGCGCCGAGGGAGTCGATGGTGTACTCCCCCTTCTTGAGCCGCCCCGACTTCCCGTGCCCCGGCTGGTCGTAGATGACCATGCGGTACTTGCCCTCGAAGTACTTGCGCTGGAAGTGGAACGTGCCCATGTCCAGGCAGAACCCGTGCACGAAGACAAGCGTCGGGCGGTCCTCGCCCGGCGGGCCGTCCACGATCTCGACGTGCAGGTCGATGCCGTCGTCGGTGGTGACTGTCAGCTCCTCGTCGGCCGCCCAGACCCCGAACTCCTCGTCGGCGTAGGGGTCGTCGGCGTTCTTGGAGCGGCGCACGAGGTAGCGCTCCGTGGCCACTCCCGCGGCGACGCCGGCCGCGGCGAGGCCGACGATCGCCCCGACGATGCCGGCCTTGCGTTTGCGGTTGGTTCGCGCCACCTCGGTACCCATGCTGAAAGCGTAAACGGTCGTTACCGGCGAGTTAAGGTCCCGACGGCTTCGCGCAGGTGAGCGGCCACGTCGGTGGCGGTGACGGGGCCGGAGTCGGCGGCCCGGCGCCCGGCCAGCCCATGGACGTATGCCGCTGCCACCGCCGCGTGCTCGGCCTGCAGGCCGCCGGCCAGCAGCGCGCCGAGCAGCCCGGCCAGGACGTCGCCGGAGCCGCCGGTGGCCAGCGCCGCGGTGCCTGTCGGGTTGACGAACACCCGCCCGTCCGGGGTGGCCACGATGGTGCGGTCGCCCTTGAGCAGGACGGTCGCGTCGATCCGCTCGGCCAGGGCCTTGGCCGCGCCGATCCGGTCGTCGCCGGGCGCACCGCCGAACATCCGCTGGAACTCCCCGTCGTGCGGGGTGACGACGGTGGGCGCGTCCCGCTCGCGCATCCAGTCGGCCAGCCGGGCGTCGGCGAGCAGCGTGAGCGCGTCGGCGTCGAGGATGGCCGGCACCGGCGCGCCGAGCACGGCCCGCAGCTCGCCGTAGCCGCGCTCGTCGGTGCCGAGGCCGCTGCCGCAGACCCACGCCTGGACCCGGCCGGCGTCGGAGACCTTCTCGGTGGCGATGACCGGCGGGTGGTGGTACCGCACCACGTGCGCCGCGCTCCCCGCGTAGCGCACGAGCCCGGCCGGCCCGGCGAGCGCGCCGGCGGTGGAGAGCACCGCCGCACCCGGGTACTTGTCGGAGCCGGTCGCGACCCCGACGACCCCGCGGGAGTACTTGTTGTCGGTCGCCCGCGGACGCGGCCACCAGCCGGCGATGTCGGCCGCGTCCGGCACGTAGAGCGCGGGGTCGCCATCGAGATGGTCCTCGAGGCCGATATCGATAAGCTCCAGGATTCCGGCGTGTACCGCCCCCGCTCCGACGAGCAGCCCCGGCTTGAGGGCCCCGAAGGTCACGGTGATGTCGGCGTGCACCGCCATGCCGCCCACGGCCCCGGTGTCGGCGTCCACGCCCGACGGCATGTCCACGGCGATGACGGGCGCGCGGTGCAGCACGTCGGCGAGGTCGGCGACGCGCGCCGCGATCGGCTCCCGCAGCCCGCCCTGCCCCCCGATGCCGAGGATGCCGTCAACCACCACGTCGGCCCGGCCGGCCGACGGTCCGGGAGCGTCGTCGTCGAGGCGCCCGCCGGCCCGGTAGAGCGCCTCGGCGGCCGCGCGGTGGACCCGGTCGGGGCTGAACACCAGCGCGTCGACCCGGGCCCCACGGGCGGCCAGCCGGGCCCCGGCGTAGAGGGCGTCGGCGCCGTTGTTGCCGGGGCCGACGAGCAGCAGGACCCGGCTCCCGTACACCCGGGGCAGGGTGTCGGCGATGCGCCGGGCCAGGCCGGCGGCGGCGCGCTGCATGAGCGCGCCGCCGGGCAGCGTCTTCATCACGGACTCTTCGGCCGCGCGCACCTGCGCGACCCGCCAGGCTGTCCTCACCCGACAACCCAATCACATGGGGTTCACTCCACGGTGACCGACTTGGCCAGGTTTCGGGGCTGGTCGACGTCGTGGCCCCGGGCCGAGGCGATCTCGCAGGCCAGCACCTGCAGCGGGACCGTCGTGACGAGCGGGGCCAGCAGGGTCGGGGTGATCGGGACGTAGAAGAGGTGGTCGGCGTAGGGCTTCACGGCCACGTCGCCCTCCTCCGCGATCACGATCGTGCGAGCGCCACGGGCCCGGACCTCCTGGATGTTGGAGACGACCTTGTCGTGCAGCACGCCGCGGCCGCGGGGCGAGGGCACCACGCAGATGACGGGTGTGCCCTCGTCGATGAGCGCGATCGGGCCGTGCTTGAGCTCGCCGGCCGCGAACCCCTCGGCGTGCATGTACGCCAGCTCCTTGAGCTTCAGCGCACCCTCCAGGGCCACGGGGTAGCTGACGTGCCGGCCGATGAACAGCACGCTCTTGGCCTCGGCCAGGTCGCGGGCGAGCTCGCGGATCGGGGCCATCATCGACAGCACCTGCTCGATCTTCTCCGGCATCTCCTGCAGCTGGGCGATGATCGCGGCGACCTCGTCGGCGTACTTCACCCCGCGCACCTGGGCCAGGTGCAGCCCGACGAGGTAGCAGGCGACCAGCTGGGTCAGGAACGCCTTGGTCGACGCGACGGCGATCTCCGGCCCGGCGTGGGTGTAGAGCACGGCGTCGGACTCGCGCGGGATGGTCGAGCCGTTGGTGTTGCAGATCGCCAGGACCCGGGCCTTCTGCTCCTTGGCGTGGCGCAGGGCCATCAGGGTGTCCATGGTCTCGCCGGACTGGGAGATGGCGACCACGAGCGTGGAGCGGTCGAGCACCGGGTCCCGGTAGCGGAACTCGCTGGCCAGCTCGACCTCGCAGGGGATGCGGGTCCAGTGCTCGATGGCATATTTGGCGACCATGCCCGCGTGGTAGGCGGTGCCGCAGGCCACGATGAACACCTTGTCGACGTCGCGCAGGTCCTGGTCGGTCAGGCGGACCTCGTCGAGCATCAGGTCGCCGGTCTCGTTGAGCCGGCCCAGGAGCGTCTCGGCGACCGCGTGGGGCTGCTCGGCGATCTCCTTGAGCATGAAGTACTCGTAGCCGCTCTTCTCGGCGGCGGAGGCGTCCCAGGTGATGTGGAACGGCTTGCCCTCCACGGGGTTGCCGTGGAAGTCGGTGATCACGATGTCGGTGGGGCTGATCAGCACGACCTGGTCCTGGCCGAGCTCGACCGCCTCGCGGGTGTGCTCGATGAACGCCGAGACGTCGCTGGCCAGGTAGTTTTCGCCCTCGCCGCGGCCGACGACGAGCGGGGAGTTGCGCCGGGCGCCGACCACCACGCCGGGGGCCTCGACGTCGACGGCGAGCAGCGTGAACGCGCCCTCCAGGCGGCGGGAGACGATCCGCATGGCCTCGGCCAGCTTCTCGCCCGGCGTGGCGCCGGCGGCGTCCTGCAGCGCCCGGGCCAGCAGGTGGGCCGCGCACTCGGTGTCGGTGTCGCTGGCGAACTCGATGCCGTCGTGCTCGAGCTCGGCGCGCAGCTTGGCGAAGTTCTCGATGATGCCGTTGTGGATGACCGCGACCCGGCCGTCGAACGAGCGGTGCGGGTGCGCGTTGCGGTCGGTCGGGCCGCCGTGCGTGGCCCAGCGGGTGTGCCCGATGCCGGTGGCGCCCACCCGGAGGCCGTGCGCGCCCTCTTCGGCCAGGGCCTTTTCGAGGTTGGCGAGCTTGCCGGCGCGCTTGGCGGTGAGCAGCTCACCGGGCCGGCGCCGGCCGGCCGCGTCCCCATCGTCGGTGTCGCCCGACAGGACGATCGCGACGCCGGCGGAGTCGTAGCCGCGGTACTCCAGGCGGCGCAGCCCGTCCAGCACGATGTTCAAGGCCGGCCGGGCGCCGGCGTACCCCACGATTCCGCACATGCCCGTACCGTAGCAGAATTTCGAGCAGAACCCGTGCGCGAAACTGTCGCATACGCGCACGGGAAATGCGCACGAAAGGTTGACCCTAGATGAGCGAGGAGCGGATCTGTGCTCCGCCGTCAACCACCAGGGTCTGGCCCGTCATCCAGCGTGACGCAGAACCGGCCAGGAAGGTGATCACTTCCGCGATGTCCTCGGGCTCACCGATGCGGCCCAGCGGGAGCTTGTCGTTGAGGTAGTCCTCGTTGTTCTCCCACAGCCCCTTGGCCAGGTGGGTGCGCACGATCCCGGGGGCGACGGCGTTGACCCGGATCGGGGCGAGCTCGGCCGCCAGCTGCCGGGTCAGGTGGATGAGCGCGGCCTTGGTGGCGTTGTAGTAGCCGATCCCGGGCTCGGTGAGCACCCCGCCGACGGAGGCCACGTTGACCACGGTGCCCGTCCCCCGCTGCGCCATCGAGGCCTTGTAGACGAGTTGGGTCCAGAGCACCGGGCCGAACTGGTTGAGCCGGACCGTCTTCTCCGCGCGGACCGGGTCGATGTCCATGAGCGGCCCGAAGTAGGGGTTGGTGCCGGCGTTGTTGACAAGCACGTCGATCGCCCCGAAGCGGGCCATGGCCGCGTCGACCACCGCGGCCGCCTGCTCGGGCTCGGCGGCGTGGGCGGCGTGGGTGAGCACGCCGACGGCCGGGAACTGGGCGGTGATCTCGGCCGCGACCTCGTCCAAGGTCTCGATCTTGCGTGAGGTCAGCACGACGTTGCAGCCCTCGGCGGCGAACGCGAGCGCGCTCGCCTTGCCGATACCGCGGGACGCGCCGGTGACGATCACTGTGCGGGCATCTGTCATGCGCGCACGTTACTACTGAGTAGGCGAGACCATCCGCACGATGTGAGCGATTCGCTCCGCGGCTTCCTTGGCGATCTCCTGCGTGCCGGCCTCGACCATGACGCGCACGAGCTGCTCGGTGCCGGAGGGGCGCAGCAGGACCCGGCCCTCGCCGCCCAGCTCGGCCTCGACCTGCTTGGCCGCGTCGAGCACCTGGGGCGAGCGCGCCGCGGCCGCCCGGTCCAGGACCGGCACGTTGATCATCACCTGAGGCAGCCGATGTACCACTGACGCCAGCTCTTTGAGGCTCTTGCCGGAGCTTTCCATGCGCCCCATGAGGTGCAGTGCGGTGAGCACGCCGTCGCCGGTCGTCGCGAACGCCGGCATCACGATGTGCCCGCTCTGCTCGCCGCCGAGCGCGAGCCCCTTGGCCCGCAGCTCCTCCAGGACGTAGCGGTCGCCGACCTTGGTCTCGAGCAGCCGGATGCCGGCCTCGGCCATCGCCAGCTTCAGGCCCAGGTTGCTCATCACCGTCGCGACGAGCGTGTCGTCGGTCAGCCGACCGGCGTCGCGCATCGACAGCGCGAGGATCGCCATGATCTGGTCGCCGTCGACCTCGGTGCCGTCGCCGGCCACCGCGATGCACCTGTCGGCGTCGCCGTCGTGGGCGATGCCCAGGTCGGCGTTGTGCTCGACGACGGCCTGGCACAGCTGCGCGATGTGGTTGGAGCCGCAGTCCTCGTTGATGTTGAGGCCGTCGGGGTCCGCGTTTATCGCGATGACGTTGGCGCCGGCGCGGCGGTAGGCCTCGGGCGCGGCCGACGAGGCGGCGCCGTTCGCGCAGTCGACGACGACGGTGAGGTCGGCCAGCGGGCTGGGCAGCGAGGTCAGCAGGTGCCGCACGTAGCGGTCCTCGCCGTCGGGGTAGTCGGTGACCCGGCCGACCCCGGCGCCCGTGGGGCGGCGGTGGGTGCCGTTGTCCATGAGGCGCTCGATCTCGTCCTCGACCTCGTCGGGCAGCTTGTGCCCGCCCGCGGCGAAGAGCTTGATGCCGTTGTCGGGCATCGGGTTGTGCGAGGCCGAGAGCATCACGCCGATGTCGGCCTCGAGCACGCCGGTCAGGTACGCCACCGCGGGCGTCGGCAGCACGCCGACCCGCACCACGTTGGCGCCCGCGCTGGTCAGGCCGGCCACCACGGCCGCCTCCAGCATCTCGCCGCTGGCCCGCGGGTCACGCCCGACGACCGCGACCGGCGCGTGGGAGTGGTCGTGCTCGAACAGCGCCTGGGCGGCCGCGATGGCGACCGCCATTGCGAGCTCGGGAGTCAGGTCGGCGTTGGCCCGCCCACGAACTCCGTCGGTGCCGAAGAGTCGCCCCATCGCGATACCTCCCAAGTCGAACCCGCCGCGCGCACGCCCGGCAGCACAGCCTCGCAACCGCCCCGCAACACGAAACGGCCGGGTGCCCACCTCCAGGGTGGCACCCGGCCGACGCGCTTCGTTAGCGCTTCGAGTACTGAGGAGCCTTACGGGCCTTCTTGAGACCGTACTTCTTGCGCTCGGTCGCCCGGGCGTCACGAGTCAGGAATCCGGCCTTCTTGAGCGCCGGACGGTCGTCGGGGTCGTTCTCGATCAGGGCCCGGGCGATCGCGAGGCGCAGGCCGCCGGCCTGGCCGGTGGTGCCGCCGCCGCGCAGGTTGGCGAAGACGTCGAACTGCTCCGCCTTCTCCACGATCACCAGCGGCTCTTTCACCGACTGCTGGTGCACCTTGCTGGGGAAGTAGTTCTCCAGCTCGCGGCCGTTGAGCAGGAACTTGCCGGAGCCGGGGACCAGGCGGACCCGGACGATGGCCTCCTTGCGGCGGCCGACGGTCTGGATCGGCTGGCCGGCGCGGCGGGCCCGGGTGGGCGCCGTGCTGGTCGCGGTCGCGGTCGCGGTGGCCGTCGCGGCGGGGGCCGGAGCGGCCGCAGCCGGGGCGGCGGGGGTCTCGACGGTCTCGACGGCCTCGGCGGCCGGCGTCGGGTCGGCGGTGGTCTCGTCCGTCACGCTCAGTCCTTCGTCCGCGCTCACTGCGCGATCTGCTTGATCTCGAACGGCTGGGGCAGCTGAGCGGCGTGCGGGTGCTCGGCGCCCGCGTAGACCTTCAGCTTGTGGATCTGGCGCGCGCCCAGCCGGTTGTGCGGCAGCATGCCCTTCACCGCCAGCTCGATGGCCCGCTCGGGGTTCTTGGTGAGCAGCTCCTCGTAGCCGACCCGCTTGAGACCACCCGGGTAGCCCGAGTGGCGGTAGGCCACCTTCGTCTGCCGCTTGTTGCCGGTCAGCGCGACCTTGCCGGCGTTGATCACGATGACGAAGTCGCCGGTGTCCACGTGCGGGGCGAACGTCGGCTTGTGCTTGCCGCGCAGCAGCGTCGCCGCGTGCGTGGCGAGGCGGCCGAGCACAACGTCGGTGGCGTCGATGACATGCCACACGCGCTCGATCTCACCCGGCTTCGGGCTGTACGTACCCACAGTTCTACCTTGTCTTCCGCAATCGTCGGTCCGGGGTGCGTCTCGATGACGGCGCTGAACTGAAATTAGCCCGGGCGCACGGTCACCCAGCGTACCCGAACAATGGGGACGCCTTGTCATCGCACAACAGCGATCCACGATACTCGGCGTCCCCAGCGGGATCCAAATCGGGTCGCCTACCGCCTTACACCCCCGAGAGCCTGCGCGGCGAGCGGCGCAGATAGACCAGCCACGTCACCAGGAAGCATATGGCGTAATACCCGATAAAAGCGATATAAGCGCCATCACCGGTTTTGTACGCCAGGAACGACTGCCGGAACGCGAGGTTCACCAGCACCCCGCCGGCCGCACCGATCGCCCCGGCCACGCCGATGAGCGCTGTCGCCAGCCGCCGGGCCTCGCGCTCGTCGTCCGGAAACTTGGCCCGGAAGATCGCCGGGATCATCTTGTACGTCGAGCCGTTGCCGAGCCCGCTGAAGATGAACAGCAGCACGAACCCGGTCACGAACAGTGGTAGCGAGTGCCGCTGGGACGCGAGCAGGACCAGCCCCGCGCCGAGCGCCATCGCCACGAAGTTCCAGAAGGTGACGACCGCGCCGCCGAGCCGGTCCGCCAGGATGCCGCCGATCGGGCGGATCAGCGAGCCGAGCAGCGGGCCGAGGAACGTCAGGTAGGCCGCCTGCACCGGGGTGGAGAAGTCGGACTTGAACTGCACCTGCAGGACCTGCCCGAAGGCGAAGCCGAAGCCGATGAACGAGCCGAAGGTCCCGATGTAGAGCAGCGACATGATCCAGGCGTGCCCGTTCTTGATCACGTCGCGCATGGCCCGCTTGTCGTTGGAGGCGTGCGTCAGGTTGTCCATGTAGATCGCGGCCAGCGCCGCGGCGATGACGATCAGCGGCAGGTAGATCAGGACGATGTACCGCGGGTGGGCGGCTCCGGCGGTGGCCAGCACCAGCAGCCCGATGAGCTGGACCGCGGCCACGCCGATGTTCCCGCCGCCGGCGTTGATGCCGAGCGCCCAGCCCTTGAGCCGCTGCGGGTAGAAGGCATTGATGTTGGCCATCGAGGAGGCGAAGTTGCCGCCGCCGACACCGGCCACGGAGGCGCAGATGAGCAGCGTGGTGAACGAGACTCCGGGCTCCAGGATGATCCCGGCGAAGATCGTCGGGACCAGGAGCATGAGGGCGCTGAAGATCGTCCAGTTGCGCCCGCCGAAGGTGGCGACGGCGAACGTGTACGGCAGCCGCAGCACCGCCCCGACGAGCGTAGGCGCGCTGGTGAGCAGGAACTTCTGGGCCGGGTCGAGCCCGTAGCGCGGTCCGAGGAAGAGCACGAACACCGACCACAGGCTCCAGATCGAGAAGCCGATGTGCTCGGAGAGGATGGAGACGACCAGGTTGCGGCGGGCGATCTTCGCGCCGCCCTCGGCCCAGAAGGCCGGGTCCTCGGGGTGCCAGTCGTCGATCCAGCGGCCGCGGCGCGGCTCGGGCTGAGACTGCGGTTTGTCCACGGCAAGCGTCATGGTCGTGGATGCTAGGGACGGCCCGTTTCGGCTCGTCGCACCCAAGTTGTCGGCGTCGAAACGTTTACCCCACGAGGGCGGATCGGCTCTTGTGAGGATCCGCCCTCGCGGGATTCGTCGCTTACGCCTTCGTGAAGGTCCAGGTGCCGGTGTCGGTCTCGCCCGCGGGCGGCGAGAGCTTGAGGGTGCCGCTGCCGCACTCGTACTGGCTCTTCTTGAGGATCGGCTGCGCGTCCACGGCCCCGCCGGTGTTGGCGGTGCCGGTGCCGGCGAACTCGGCGATCGAGACCTTGTCGGCCACGCGCTGGGCGACCGGCGCGGTGAGGTCGACGGTCACCGTGAGGGTGGTGAAGTCGACGGAGCCGCTCGGCTCGAGCGTGCCGGTGGTGCCGGACGGGCTCTTGACCGCGCCGTTGACCTTGCCGCCGTAGCTGAAGCTGCCCTTCACGGCGTTGCCGGAGACGGAGAACGTGAAGGTCACCGGCTGCATGGCGCCGAAGTCGACGAGCGTCTTGCCGCCGGAGTCGATCGTCAGCATGGTGCCGCCGCCACCGGTGAAGTCGCCGCCCACCGGGCCGGTGAGCTTGCCCGTGATGCTCGTGGCTTTCCAGGAGCCGACCAGGCACGACGCCACAGTCCCCTGGCCGCCGCCGGTGGTGCCGCTGGTGGTGCCCGAGGCGCCGGTGGAGGCGCCGCCCGAGGGGCCGGTGCCCGTGGTGCCGGTCGCGCCGGACGCTCCGGCCGAGGCCCCGGTGCCGGGGCCGGCCTTGTCGCCACTACATCCGGTGAGCCCGATGCTGAGCGCCGCAACGGCCGCTAGTGCGGCCTTGCCGGTCGTGCGCATCTGCTTCCTCCTCGCTGCTTTATAGGGGTCCATGGTTCTTTACCCCGCCACGGACCGCCGCCAATCTACAGTGTGGATATCTGGCACAACGCTTCGGTAACGTCCAGGCCGGGCCCCGTGTGAGCCGCACTTAGCAGGCCCGAAACATTCGGGACTTTGCGGCGAAACCGCCCCCCGGCAGCCTTTGGGCCATGTCCGCTGCGGTCAGTGAATCAGGCTCGTCGATGAAAGTGGTCGTCGTCGGCCACGGCATGGTCGGGCACCGGTTCACGGAGGCCCTGGCCGCCCGCGACCCCGGCCGCCGGTGGCAGGTCACAGTACTGGCCGAGGAGGGTCGCCGGGCCTACGACCGGGTGCGCCTCTCCGCCTACTTCGACGGCGTCTCGGCCGAGGAGCTGACCTACGGCGTGCCCGACGGCGTCGAGGTCCGGCTGGGCGAGCCCGCGCTCTCGATCGACCGGGCCGGGCGCAAGGTCACCACGGCGCAGGGGGTGTACGAGTACGACGCCCTCGTGATCGCGACCGGCTCGTCCGCGTTCGTGCCGCCGATCACCGGCGTGGATCAGGCGGGCGTCTTCGTGTACCGCACCCTCGACGACCTGGAGGCGATCCGCGAGCACGCCCGGGGCCGGGAGGTCGGCGCGGTCATCGGCGGCGGCCTGCTCGGTCTGGAGGCGGCCAACGCGCTGCGCCTGCTGGGCCTGCGCACCCACGTGATCGAGTTCGCGCCGCGGCTCATGCCGGTGCAGGTCGACACCGCGGGCGGAGCGGTGCTGCGCAAGTACGTCGAGGACCTCGGCGTGACCACCCACCTCGGCGCCGGCACCACCGCCATCCGCTCCACGGGGTCGAGCGGACGGCTCGGGCTCACGCTCTCCGACGGCGCCCACGTGCCCGCCGACATCGTGGTGGTCGCGGCCGGCATCCGGCCCCGCGACGACCTGGCCCGGGCGGCCGGGCTGGCCACCGGGGCGCGCGGCGGCGTGGTCGTCGACGCCGGCTGCCGGACCGCGGACCCGGCGATCTACGCGATCGGTGAGTGCGCCGAGATCGACGGGCGCTGCTACGGGCTCGTCGCACCCGGCTACGCGATGGCCGAGGTGGTCGCCGACCGGCTGCTCGGCGGGGCGGCCGAGTTCCCCGGGGCCGACACGTCGACAAAGCTCAAGCTGCTCGGGGTCGACGTGGCCAGCTTCGGCATCGCCCAGACCGAAAAGGGCCAGCGCGACGACCTGCTCGACATCGTGTACCTCGACGCGGCGAACGGGCGCTACGCGAAGCTGGTGCTGTCCGACGACGCCCAGACGCTGCTCGGCGGCATCCTGGTCGGGGACGCGAGCGCGTATCCGACCCTGCGCGCCAGCGTCGGCGGACCGCTGCCCGGCCACCCGCTCGCGCTGCTGGCCGGCTCCACGGACATGGGCGACGTGGCGCTGCCGTCCGACGCCCAGGTCTGCAGCTGCAACGCGGTCACCCAGGGCCAGGTGGTGGCCGCGATCCACGAGGGCTGCGCCGACGTGCCCGCGATCAAGGAGTGCACCCGGGCCGGCACCAGCTGCGGGTCGTGCGTGCCGCTGCTCAAGCAGATCCTGAAGCAGCAGGGCGTCGCCGCCTCCAAGGCGCTGTGCGAGCACTTCGACTACTCCCGGGCCGAGCTCTTCGACATCGTGCGCGTCCGCGAGGTACGCACGTTCTCGCAGCTCATCGCCGAGCACGGCCGGGGCCGCGGCTGTGACGTGTGCAAGCCGACAGTCGCCTCGATCCTCGCCTCGCTGCACAACGACTACGTGCTCGACGGCGAGCAGGCCTCTCTGCAGGACACCAACGACCACTTCCTGGCCAACATCCAGCGCAACGGCACCTACTCGGTCGTCCCGCGCATCCCCGGCGGCGAGATCACGCCGGAGAAGCTGATCGTGATCGGCGAGGTGGCCCGCGACTTCAACCTCTACACCAAGATCACCGGCGGGCAGCGCATCGACCTGCTGGGCGCCCGGGTGGAGCAGCTCCCGGCGATCTGGAGCCGGCTGGTCGCGGCCGGGTTCGAGTCCGGGCACGCCTACGGCAAGGCCCTGCGCACGGTGAAGTCGTGCGTCGGGTCGACCTGGTGCCGCTACGGGGTGCAGGACTCGGTCGGGCTGGCCATCGAGCTGGAGCTGCGGTACCGGGGGCTGCGCGCTCCCCACAAGCTCAAGTCCGCGGTCTCCGGCTGCGCCCGCGAGTGCGCCGAGGCCAAGGGCAAGGACTTCGGGATCATCGCCACGGACCAGGGCTGGAACCTTTACGTCGGCGGCAACGGCGGCTTCCGCCCGCGCCACGCCGACCTGCTGGCCTCCGACCTGACGACCGAGGAGCTCATCCGCACGATCGACCGGTTCCTGATGTTCTACATCCGCACCGCCGACCGCCTCCAGCGCACCTCGGCCTGGATCGAGGGCCTGGAGGGCGGCCTGGACTACGTCCGCGCGGTCGTCGTCGAGGACTCCCTCGGCATCGCCGACGAGCTCGACGCGCAGATGGCCCGGCACGTCTCGTCGTACATGGACGAGTGGCGGGCGACGGTCGAGGACCCCGAGCGCCTCGCCCGCTTCGTGTCGTTCGTCAACGCCCCCGGCACCCCCGATCCGACGATCTCCTTCGTTTCCGAACGCGGGCAACCGGTGCCCGTCGTCCTAGGAGCGCGCCAATGACCTGGACCGTTGTGTGCCCGTACCTTCGCCTGGAGCCCGACCGCGGGGTGGCCGCCCTGGTCGGTGGCGAGCAGGTGGCACTCTTTCGCACCTTCGACGGTTCGCTGCACGCCATCGGCAACGTCGACCCGATAAGCGGGGCGGCCGTGCTGTCCCGCGGCATCGTCGGCAGCCGCGGCGACCGCCCGGTCGTCGCCTCACCCATGCACAAGCAGGCCTTCGACCTCACCACCGGCGAGTGCCTGGACGAGCCGGAGATCCGCGTCCCGGTCTACGCGGTGCGGGTCAGCGACGGGATGGTCGAGATCGGCGACCCGACCGAGGTGACAGCGTGAGCGCGACAAGCCGGCTGGAGTCCCGGCCGGCGTCCGACGAGGAGCTGCCGCTGGCCGGGTTCACGGTGGCCGTGACCGCGGACCGGCGCCGCGACGAGCTCAGCGCCCTGCTGGAGCGGCGCGGGGCCCGGGTGGTGCTGGCCCCGGCCCTGCGTATCGTGCCGGTCGCCGACGACACCGAGCTCAAGGCGGCCACCGTGTCATGCGTGGACGTGGCCCCGGACATCGTCATCGCGACCACCGGCATCGGCCTGCGCGGCTGGATCGAGGCGGCGGAGGGCTGGGGTCTCGGGGAGGCGCTGCGCACCCGGCTCAGCGAGGCGTACCTGATCGCGCGGGGCCCCAAGGCCAAGGGAGCCGTGCGGGCGGCCGGGATGCTGGAGAACTGGTCCCCCGAGACCGAGAGCTGCGACGAGGTCCTCGACTACCTGACCACCGGCGGGTTCCCGGGCGGGCTCGCGGGCCGGCGCATCGCCCTGCAGCTGCACGGGGAGCCCCACCCGGAGTTCACCTCGGCCCTGCGCGATGCGGGCGCGATCGTCGTGGAGATCCCGGTGTACCGCTGGGCCCCGCCCGTCGACCCCGCGCCCCTGCGCCGGCTGGTCGACCTGATCTGCTCGCGCCTGGTCGACTCGGTCACGTTCACCTCGGCGCCCGCGGTCAGCTCCCTGCTGCGCGTGGCCGGCCCCGAGGCGCCGGACGTGCTGGAGGCCCTGCGCACCGACGTCCTGGCCGCCTGCGTGGGCCCGGTGACCGCGGCCCCGCTGCAGCGCCTGGGCATCCCCGTGGCGGCGCCGGCCCGGGCCCGCCTGGGCGCTCTGGTCCGCATCCTGGTGGACGAGCTGCCGAAGCGCTCGCCCACCCTGCAGGTCGCCGGGGCCGCGGTGACCCTGCGCGGCCACGCGGCGATCATCGACGGCCACCTGAAGCCGCTCGCCCCGGGCCCCATGGCCGTGCTGCGGGCCCTGGCCGCCTCGCCGGGCCGCGTCCTGTCCCGGGCCGCCCTGCTGCGCGAGCTGCCGCGCGGCGCCGATGAGCACGCGGTGGAGATGGCCGTGGCCCGCCTGCGCGCCGCCCTGGGCGGCTCCGCGTTCGTCCAGACCGTGGTCAAACGCGGCTACCGCCTCCGGGTCGACTGACGCAACCCCCGGGTCGAGCGGTCTACTGGAGGTAGTGCTCGACCTCGTCGATGGAGTGGGCCTCGACCTCGTCCGGGGAGACGCCCTGCTGCTTCGCCGCGCGCCGGCGGCGGAGCAGGTCCCACAGCTGGTCGAGGTGCTCCTCGACCGCGCGCAGGCGCTCGTGCTCCTCCTGCTCGGTGATCTTGCCGGCCTGCACCTGGGTGCGCAGCTTGTGCTCCTCGTCCACCAGGGTGGAGATCTGGTGGATCAGCGTCTTCTCGTCCATGACAGGCAATCATCCACCACGTCAGCGCAGCGTGAGCGAGGACCAGCCGAACTGGTCGATGGGTCCCGGGCCGTTGCCCAGGCGCCACTCGGCCGCGTCGCCGATCGCGCGGCCCACGAAGCCCTTGGCCCAGGCCACCGCGGCGTCGGCGTCGTCGGCCGCGGCCAGGCGGGCGGCCACGGCGGTGGCGAACGTCGCGCCGCTGCCGTCGGTGTTGCGGCTGGAGATGCGCGGGCTGTGCAGCACCCGGGCCTCGCCGTCGGCCCACAGCACGTCGATCGCGTCCGCACCGGCCGCGAAGTCGCCGCCGGTGATCACCACGCAGCGCGGGCCCCGGGCGGAGAGCTGCGACGCCGCCGCCGCCATGTCCTCCGGCGTGACCACGTCCCAGCCGAGCAGCGCCGACGCCTCCTCCCGGTTGGGGGTCAGGACGCTCGCGTGGGGCAGCAGCCGCTCGTACGCCGCGATCAGCCCCCGCCGCGACCCCGTCGCCGCCGTCAGCACCGGGTCGACGACCAGGTTGGGCAGCGCGCCGTTGCGGGCCCGGGCGGCGATCGCCACCGCGGTCTCCGGCGTGGGCAGGATGCCGGTCTTCACCGCCGCCACCGGCAGGTCGTCCAGGACGCTGGTGAGCTGGGCGGTCACGACGTTCGTCGGCTGCGGGTACAGGTCGGCCACGTCCCGGGTGTTGCGCGACACCACGGCCGTCACCACCGAGGCCCCGTGCATCCGCAGCGCGGCCAGGGTGCGCAGGTCGGCCTGCAGGCCCGACCCGCCGGACGAGTCGGAGGCCCCGATGGTGAGAACGACAGTCGGCTGCACGGGCGATAGGTCACCACGGAGAGTGACGTATCACCCGCACAATCAGTCCGATTACGAGCGGCCCTCCCAGACCGGCTCCGGCACCTCCACCACCTCACCGTCCGCGCGGAAGAGCACGTAGCGGTCGAAGGAGCGGGCGAACCAGCGATCGTGGGTCACCGCGATGACTGTCCCGTCGAAGCCGCGCAGGCCCTCCTCCAGCGCCTCGGCGCTGGCCAGGTCCAGGTTGTCGGTCGGCTCGTCGAGCAGCAGCAGCGTCGCCCCGGACAGCTCCAGCAGCAGCACCAGGAACCGCGCCTGCTGCCCACCGGAGAGCGTGCCGAAGCGCTGGTCGGCCTGGCCCGCCAGCTCGTAGCGGCCGAGCGCCGGCATCGCCTGCGGGCGGGGCAGGCCCTGCCGCCAGTCGTCGCCCCGCCAGAGGATCTCGGCGAGCGTCTTGTCCAGCAGCTCGGGGCGGTCGTGCGTCTGCGAGAAGTGGCCCGGGCGGACCCGCGCGCCGAGCCGGACCCGCCCGCCGTGCGCCACCGGGGTCAGCTCGGCGTTGATCTGCGGCCCGTCGGGGTCGGACCCGCCCCGGGCCAGCAGCCGCAGGAAGTGCGACTTGCCGGTGCCGTTGCCGCCGAGGACGGCCACGCGGTCGCCGTACCAGATCTCCAGGTCGAACGGGAACGTCAGGTTTTCGAGCTCCAGCTCCTCGCACATGACCGCGCGCTTGGCCGTGCGGCCGCCCGACAGCCGCATCCGGATGTTCTGGTCCTTCGGGGGCTCCGGGGGTGGGCCGGCCTCCTCGAACTTCTTGAGGCGGGTGACGGCGGCCTGGAGGCGGGACGCGAGACCGTCGTTGTAGGCGGCCTTGGTGCGGTACATCAGGACGAGGGCCTTGAGTTTTTCGTGCTCTTCGTCCCATCGCCGCCGCAGCTCGTCGAGGCGCTCGTGGCGGGCGGTGCGGGCCTCGTGCCAGGATTCGAACCCGCCGGGGTGCACCCACGCCGAGCCGCCCTCGACGGCGACCACGCGATCGGCCGAGCGGGCCAGCAGCTCGCGGTCGTGTGAGACGTAGAGCACGCTCTTCGACGACTCGCGGAGGCGCTCCTCCAGCCAGCGCTTGCCGGGCACGTCGAGGAAGTTGTCGGGCTCGTCGAGGAGCAGCACCTCGTCCTCGCCGCGCAGGAGCAGCTCCAGCGCGAAGCGTTTCTGCTGGCCGCCGGAGAGCGTCCGGACCGGCCGGTCGCGGGTCTCGTCCCAGGGCAGGCCGAGCGTGGCGACGCTGACGGTGTCGAAGAGGACCTCGGCGTCGTACCCGCCCGCCTCCCCCCAGGCCGCCAGCGCATTGGCGTATCGCAGCTGCGCCTTCTCGGTCCCGTCGGCAAGTGCGTGCTCGGCCGCGGCGAGCCGCAGACCGACCTCCTTCAGGCGCGCCGGTGCGAGGTCCAGGGCCAGGTCATACAGCGTGCGGTCGTCACCGATCATGCCGATGAACTGCCGCATCACGCCGAGCCCGCCGGAGCGCGCCACCGCGCCCTCGTGCACCGGAAGGTCACCCGCGACCATCTTCAGCAGGGTGGTCTTGCCTGCTCCGTTGGGCCCGACAAGGGCCACCTTCGCGCCCTCGCCGACCCGGAACGAAACCTCGGAGAAGAGCTCACGGCCGTCCGGCAGCGTGTGCCCGACCCCTGCGACGTCCACATATCCCACGTGCAGAAGCTTCAGGCTGCGGCGGTACCCCGCGAAAGGGGTTTTTGGACTTTGAGCACCCGGAAGCCTTTGCGGCTGGCGTGCCGCTCGGCCGCGTACCCCTGCTCGACGAGCCAGCGCTGCAGCGAGTCCCCGCCCAGGTTCTTGCCCACGACCAGCCACGCGACCCCGTCCGGGGCGAGCCGGGGCAGCCAGCGCAGCAGCAGCTCGTGCAGCTCGGCCTTGCCGACGCGGATCGGCGGGTTGGACCAGATCTGCGCGAACCCGACACTCTCCGGCACGTCGTCGGGCCGCGCGGCGACGATGTTCTTCCCGGCGGCGTTCTCCCGGACCAGCTCGAGTGCGCGCTGATTCACATCGATCGCATACACGGTCGCCCGCGGTGCCGCCGTCGCCAGCACTGTCGCGATCGGCCCGTAGCCGCAGCCGAGGTCCAGCAGCGCCCCCTCGGTCGTCACAGAGGGTAGCGGCGCCTCCGCAAGGAGTGTCGCCGTGCCCGGATCAAGCCCGCGCCAGGAGAACACCCCCGACGCGCTGACGAGGCGAAACTGCCGGTCAAGCGCCTCGAAGACGACCTCGTGCCGCTCGTGCGCAACGGCCGGGTCGGCCGTGAAGTAGTGCTCGCCTGCCACCGAGTGCCCTTCCTGAGGCGCCGCTTTGCCTGGGTGCGGCTTTTCCTTAGGCGCCGCCCGCCAACGCATTGTCCTCGCGCAGGTGACGGCCGGTTTCGGGGCCCACCCGTTCGGATTGTGCCGACCCTCGCCGACAAGCCACCGCCCCGGTGCGTCGGCTACCCTGTGCGACATGACTTCTCGGGACGAGCAGCGCCGCAAGCGGCGATCCGACTCGTTCCGCCGGGACGAGGCGGACGAGGCCGACGACTGGCTGGCCGGCCTCCGCGGCAGCAGCCGCGGCGAGCCCGACCCGTTCGAGCCCGCCGGCCCCGACCCCCGCGACCTGGACGACCGCCGCTTCGACGGCCCCGCCGGCGCCTACGACCGCCCCCTGGAGCGCCCGGCCCGGATGGAGCGCTCGGGCGAGGTCCGCGCCGCCCGCACCGGCGACATCCGCGAGCCCCGCACGGGCGACGTCCGCGGCCGCCGCACGGCCGACGACTCCCCGAGCGGCGTCTACACCACCGGCGACATCCGCGCCCGCCGCGCCGCCGACGACTCCCCGAGCGGCGTCTACACCACGGGTGACATTCGCGGCCGCCGCTCGCCGGGCGACTCACCCAGCGGCGTGTTCGGCCCCGGCTCCCTTCCCCCGGCTCCGCCACCCGCCCGTCCCGCCAACGTCGACGGCTGGTCGGCGCCCGACGCCTCCACCACGCCGACCGGCCGCCGCCGCCGGGCCGAGGACGACTCCCCCGGTGGCGCCTATCGCCGGCCGGCCGACGACTCGCCCAGCGGCGTCTACCGGCGCAGCGCCGACGACTCTCCGAGCGGGGTCTACCGGCGCAGCGCCGACGACTCACCCGGTGGTGTCTCGCGCCGAGCCGCTGACGACTCGCCCAGCGGGGTCTACCGCCGATCCGTCGACGACCCGCCCGGTGGGGCCTACCGCGGGGCCGGCGCCTATCGCGGGGCTGACGACTCCCCCAGCGGGGTCTACGGCTCACCCAGCGGCGCGTACGGCCGCGGCCCGGTCACGCCGCCGCCGGCCGCCCGCCCGCCACTTGACCAGCAGCTCACCGCCCCACAGGTGCCGGTGAGTCCCCCCGTCGAGACGCCCGGTAGCGGGGGCCGGCGCCGGGCCCGCGAGGAGAGCTCGTACGACGCCGGCCCGCAGCTCACCCCGATCATCAAGCCGCTGGCCGAGCTGACCGCACCGGCCCCGACCACCGAGCCGCCCCCGCTGGTCCCGATCTTCCCGAACATGCGCCCGGACGCCTCACCGACAAGCGGGGCCGCCCGCCGAGCCCGCCGCGCCGCCGAGGAGCAGCGAGCCAACCGAACCGGCGACCTGGGCCCCCGCACGGGCGACCTCGGCCCGCGCACCGGCGACCTCGGCCCGCGGACAGGCGATCTCGGCTCCCGCACCGGCGACCTAGGCCCCCGCACGGGCGACCTCGGCCCGCGCACCGGCGACCTCGGCCCGCGCACGGGTGACCTGGGTGCCAGGACCGGGGATGTCACCGGTGGCCGCCGCCGCGCACCCGCCGACGAGGTCGAGCTCGGCCGCAGCGGACCCGAGGGTGTCTACCGTGGCGAGACGGCGATGTTCCGCCCGGTCGACGACACCGGCACCCGGAGCCGCCGCACCGCCACCAACGGCGCATCCGCGAGCGAGACCGCGATGTTCCGCCCCGGCGAACGCCCACGCGGCAACCGCGGCCGGACACCGTACGACGACGACCCGCGCGCCTTCGAGTCCGCGGCGCCGCCCGACACCCGCCGCGACGACAGCGGTGTGCGCCGCCGCGAGGAGGTCGCCCGCCGCCGGCCCGCCTACGACGAGCCGCCGCAGCAGCGCCGGGCCCTCGACGACGACATCGCGTACGACCCGTACGACCCCTACGACGAGCCCTCCGAGGTCCGCCGTGGACGCGGCGGTCGCGGCACCGGGGAGTACACCGGCGACTACACAAGCGGCGGCACCCGCCGGCCCGCCCGCGAACTGCGGGACCGCCCGGACCCCGACCGGCTCGACCGCGACCTCCCGCGTGGCCGCGAGCGCATCCGCGAGCTCGACCGCCCGGAGCCGCCGGACCGCCTCGACCGCCCGCGCTCCAACCGCATGGTCGTCGACCCGGTCCGCACCGGCCCCCGCCCGCACCGCTGGATCGCCATGCTCAGCGTCATCGCGGTCCTGGTCGTGCTGAGCGCCTGCGGCGTCGGGACCTGGTTCATCCTCAAGGACGAGAAGAACGGCCCCGACTCGGCCAAGTCCGGCCAGACGTCGGCCCCGAAGAAGCGCGACATCAGCAGCCGCGCCGTCGACCCGAAGGCGCTCACCGAGGCCGAGGTGTTTCCGCAGAACAGCATCGTCGCGGTGCCGAACGAGCCGCCGTACGTCATCCTCGCCACCAAGGCGTCGAACGACTGCAAGGTCGCCGCGACCGAGGAGCTGGCGACGCTGCTGGCCGGCGCGGGCTGCACCGAGGTCGTGCGGGCCACGATGAAGTCGCCGAACGAGGAGTACCTCATCACGGCCGGCATCTTCAACGTCACGAGCGAGCAGGTGGCGGCCAAGACCTTCGACGGCATCAAGCCGATCGTCGACGGCCAGAAGGGCCGCTTCGCGGGCATGAGCGTGGGCGCCGGCACCGGCACCGACGCCCTGGTCCGGGCCCCCACCCAGCTCGGCTGGAACTACAAGGGCCACTTCATCACGTACTGCGTGATCGCCCGGGTGGACGGCAACAACTTCGCCCAGGGCGACCCGTATCCGAACCAGATCACGTACGACATCGTCGAGACGTACCTGGACAACGGGATCATCGAGAACCGCTCGATCATCCAGCCCGAGGCCACGCCCGCCGCCTCGCTCCCGGGCGCCCAGCCGAGCTGACCGCCCCCGCGACGGGCCCACCGCCCGACCCCGTCACCTGAGTAGTGCGCCGAGCCGGGCCGAGCGTGCAGTGTTCCGGCGGCAGCTATCCGGCGAGCGCGGCCAGCGCGGCTTCGGCGCACTCGTCGTCCTGCCCCGGCACCGTGCCACCGCTGACCGCCAGCGCGCCGACGATCGTCTCCCCGCGCCGCAGGAGCACCGCCCCCGCGCCCACCAGGATGGGCACCGGCAGCGCCTGACCCAGCTGGGCGAAGAACCCCGGCGACGTCTCCTGCATCGTGCGCAGCACGGCCCCGTCCCGCCGGAACAGGGCGACGCTCGCCGCCTTGGTCTCGGCGATCCGCGCCGACAGCGGCGGCGCGCCGTTCATCCGGCCGAGCGCCTGGAGGTGCCCGCCCTCGTCGACGACGGCCACCGTGACGAACGCGGCGAGCTCCCCGGCCCGCTCGTGCGCACCGGCGATGACCGTCTGAGCCTCATCAAGCGTGAGCGGCATGGCACATCCCCCGAAGTTATGTGGACAGCTGTCCGTGCATGGACGAGCGTATTGCTGGAGGTGCCTCCGGCACAAGGGCGCGTGGCTACGATGGTCGGGCGATGAACGACGAGACCCCGGCCACCCCGCGCCGCCCGAACGCGCGCGGCCAGGGAGAACGCCTGCGGGAAGAGATCATCTCGGCCGCCGCGAAGATGCTCGGCGAGCTGGCCGACGACGAGACCCTGTCGCTGCGCGCGGTCGCCCGCGCGGTGTCGATCTCCCCGACCTCGGTCTACCTGTACTTCTCCGACCGCGACGCCCTGGTAGCGGCCACCATGCACAGGTGCCACACGGAGATGCTCAAGGCCGCCGACGACGCCGACGCCGCCCAGCCGAGCCCCGCCCTGGGCCTGCGCGCCCGGATCCTGGCCCAGGCCGCCTGGGTCCAGGACCATCCCGGCCTCTACAAGGTCATGCATGAGAGCAGGGTCGGCATGCCGTTCAAGGAGATCCTGTTCAACCGCATGACCGCCTCGATCCAGCGCTGCATGGACGCCGGCGTCGCCACGCCCGGCGACGCCGCAACCGTCGCGCTGGACCTGCGAACGGCCGTGATCGGCATGCTCTCGCTGCGCATCAACGAGCCCGACCTGCCGTGGCCACCGTTCCCCGAGCAGGCCGACCGCTTCCTGACCAAGCTCGTGGGCCTGGAGCTGCCGGCCCGGGCCTGAGCTACAGGTCGCGGCGGCGGCGGGTCAGCTCGGCCCGGGACCTCAGGGCGGCCGGGTCGAGCGGGTAGACCACCTCGACGAGGGTCAGGCCGTGGGCGGGGGCCACGACGACCTCGTCGGCGCGCACGGCGCGCTCCAGGAGCGAGGCGGGCCACGCCACCGGGCGGCGGCCGTCGCCCACCACCAGCTGGGCGCCCACGAGGCTGCGCACCATCGACCAGCAGAACGCGTCGGCGGCCACCGTCGCCACCACGGTGCTGTCCGGGTCGCGGTGCCACGCCATGCGGGACACCGCGCGGATGGTGCTGGCGTGCTCCTTGCGGCGGCAGTACGCGGCGAAGTCGTGCTCGCCCACGATGCCCTCCGCGGCGGCGTTCAGCCGGTCCAGGTCGAGGGGGCGCGGCCAGGCCAGGGTGTTGTGACGGCGCAGCGGATCGGCGCCGTGAGGGGCATCGGTCACGCGGTACTCGTAGCGCCGCGACAGCGCCGAGAAGCGCGCGTCGAACTCGGGTGGCACCGCGAACGCGGCCAGGACGCGGACGTCGGGCGGCAGCAGGCCGGCGAGCTTGCGGACGAGCGCCGGCTCCAGCACGGCCCAGCGCTCCTCGGGCACCTCGACGTGGCAGACCTGGCCCGTCGCGTGCACGCCGGCGTCCGTGCGGCCGGCCACCGTCAGGCCCTCGACCACGCCGAACAGCCGGGTCAGGACGGTCAGCAGCTCGCCCGCGACCGTGCGGCGGCCCGGCTGCACGGCCCAGCCGCTGAAGTCCGTGCCGTCATAGGAGACGTCCAGGCGAATGCGGACTGGCATGCGGTACCCCCCACAAAAGCAAGAAGCCCGGCACCCTCGGAAGGGTGCCGGGCCGTGACCGTCGGCTAGGCCTTGGTCTCTTCGTCCTTCGCCTCGGCGGCGTCCTCGTCCTCGGCCTTGGTGGAGACCGGGGCCGGGGCCTCATCCGCGTCGTCGCCGGCGAGGACCGCGATCGAGTCGGCCTTGGCGGCCTTCCGGGCGGTCTTGCGCGGCGCCCGAGGTGCGGCAACCTCGAGCTCCTCGACCAGCTCGATGATCGCCATCGGCGCGGCGTCGCCCTTACGGGGACCCGTCTTCACGATGCGGGTGTAGCCACCCGGACGGTTGCTGAACCGCGGCGCGATCTGGTCGAACAGCTGGAACACCACGTCCTTGTCCCGCACCACGGAGAGCGCTTGACGGCGCGCGTGCAGGTCGCCGCGCTTGGCCTTGGTGATGAGCTGCTCGGCGAGCGGGCGCAGCCGCTTGGCCTTCGTCTCGGTGGTCTGAATGCGACCGTGCTTGAACAGCGACGAGGCGAGATTCGCCAGCATCAGCCGCTCGTGCGCGGGGCTGCCGCCGAGGCGGGGACCTCTGGTGGGCGTGGGCATTGTCAGGGACTCCTCTAGTACAGCGGCTGTACTACTACAGCTGCTCGGTCTCGCGGTAGTCGTCGGCGTCGTAGTCCACCTCGGCGAAGGAGTCCACGACGTGGGCCGGGTCGAACGTCGGGGCGGAGTCCTTCAGACCCAGGCCCATCCCGGCGAGCTTCATCTTGACCTCGTCGATCGACTTCTGACCGAAATTCCTTATATCGAGGAGGTCTGCTTCCGTACGGCTTATTAGTTCACCGACCGAGTTGATGCCCTCACGCTTGAGGCAGTTGTACGAGCGGACGGTGAGGTCCAGCTCCTCGATCGGCAGTGCCAGGTCGGCCGCGAGCTGCGCGTCCTGCGGCGAGGGGCCGATGTCGATGCCCTCGGCCGTCTCGTCCAGCTCGCGGGCGAGGCCGAAGAGCTCCACCAGCGTCGAGCCGGCCGAGGCCAGCGCGGTGCGCGGGGTCAGCGACGCCTTGGTCTCGACGTCGATGATGAGCCGGTCGAAGTCGGTGCGCTGCTCGACACGGGTCGCCTCGACGCGGTACGTCACCTTGAGCACCGGCGAGTAGATCGAGTCGACCGGAATGCGCCCGATCTCCTGGCCCTGCTGCTTGTTCTGGTTGGCCGTCACGTAGCCACGGCCCCGCTCGACCGTGAGCTCCATGTCGAGGCGGCCCTTGCCGTTGAGCGTGGCCAGCTTCAGGTCCGGGTTGTGCACGGAGACGCCGGCCGGGGGCTGGATGTCGCCCGCGGTGACGTCGCCCGGGCCCTGCTTGCGCAGGTACATCGAGACGGGCTCGTCGAGCTCGGAGCTGACGCACAGCTCCTTGATATTCATGACGAGCTCGACCACGTCCTCCTTGACACCGGGGATGGTGGTGAACTCGTGGAGCACGCCGTCGATCTTGATGCTGGTGACCGCCGCACCCGGGATCGAGCTGAGCAGGGTGCGCCGCAGCGAGTTGCCGAGGGTGTACCCGAAGCCCGGCTCGAGGGGCTCGATGGTGAACTTGGACCGGACATCGCTGATGGACTCTTCGGCGAGACTGGGCCGCTGGGAGATGAGCACGTTCTGTTCCTCCAGTTCGTTGCGCGCCCGCTATTTGACGCGCTACGGAATCGGCGAGGCCCCGCGAGGGGGCCTCCACCGACCTGTGGTGCTACTTGCTGTAGAGCTCGACGATGAGCTGCTCCTGGACCTGGGTGTCGATGACCTGCCGCGCGGGCAGGCTGTGCACCAGGACCTTGAACTCGCTCGGGATGAACTCGAGCCACGCCGGGACGGTCTTGCTGCCCGCGAGGCCCTGCGCGACCTGGAAGGGGGTGAGCTCCCGCGACTTCTCGCGCACCTGCACGATGTCGTGCTCGCGCAGACGGTACGACGGGATGTCGACCTTCCGGCCGTTGACCACGATGTGGCCGTGCTTGACGAGCTGGCGGGCCATGTCGCGCGACGACGCCAGGCCGGCGCGGTACACGACGTTGTCCAGCCGCGACTCGAGGATGCGCAGCAGCTCCTCACCGGTCTTACCCGGCTTGGACACGGCCTCCTCGTAGTAGCCCGCGAACTGCCGCTCCAGCACGCCGTAGATGCGGCGGGCCTTCTGCTTCTCGCGCAGCTGCAGGAGGTACTCGGTCTCCTTCGGCCGGCCACGGCCGTGCTGGCCGGGCGGGAAGGGACGCGACTCGAACGGGCACTTCGGCCCGTCGCACTTGCTGCCCTTGAGGAACAGCTTCATCTTCTCGCGCCGGCAACGGCGGCAGTCGGCACCTGTATAGCGAGCCATGTTCTCTGTCTCTTCCCTTAGACCCGGCGGCGCTTCGGCGGACGGCAGCCGTTGTGCGGCTGCGGCGTGACGTCAGAGATCTGCCCGACCTCCAGGCCGACGGCCTGCAGCGAACGGATCGCGGTCTCCCGGCCGGAGCCGGGGCCCTTCACGAAGACGTCGACCTTGCGCATGCCGTGCTCCATCGCCCGGCGCGCGGCGGCCTCGGCGGCCAGCTGCGCGGCGAACGGGGTCGACTTACGCGAGCCCTTGAAACCCACCTGGCCGGCCGAGGCCCAGGAGATGACAGCACCGGTCGGGTCAGTGATCGACACGATGGTGTTGTTGAACGTGCTCTTGATGTGCGCCTGCCCGTGGGCGACGTTCTTGCGTTCCTTGCGCCGGACCTTCTTGACAGCGGCCCCACCGGCGCGAGCCTTCGGCGGCATTCTCTATGCGCTCCTAGATAAGTTTCTGCGTGGACCGGTGGTTACTTCTTGCCCGGCTTCTTCTTGCCGGCGACCGTGCGCTTCGGACCCTTGCGGGTGCGCGCGTTGGTCCGGGTGCGCTGACCGCGCACCGGCAGGCCCTTACGGTGCCGGATGCCCTCGTAACAACCGATCTCAACTTTGCGGCGGATGTCCGCCTGGACCTCGCGGCGCAGGTCACCTTCGACTTTGTAATTGGCCTCGATGTGGTCGCGCAGCTGCACGACCTCTTCGTCGGTCAGGTCCCGGGCCCGCTTGTTCGGGTCGATGCCGGTGGCGGCCAGGGTTTCGACAGCGCGCGTACGCCCGATGCCGAAGATGTAGGTAAGTGCGATCTCCGTGCGCTTGTCGCGCGGGAGATCAACACCGACGAGACGTGCCATAGGTGGGCGTGCTCCTCAAGTGTGCGGAGGTCTGTGCCCACTCCACTCCCGTCTGCCCACAGACGGGCCCCGGCCTCCGACCGGGGGTGCAGCCCCACGCGCGCCTCACCTTTCGGTGGGCGAGCCCGAGGCTGGAACGGGCTTACTACAAAAAGCGGGTGCCGGGGACTCAGCCCTGGCGCTGCTTGTGGCGCGGGTCGGTGCTGCAGATGATCATGACCCGGCCGTGCCGCCGGATGACCCGGCAGTTGTTGCAGATCCGCTTGACGCTCGGCTTGACCTTCACGGTTTGCCTAACTCTCGCTGCGCGCGCACTCGTACGAGCGGGCACGACAGAACCCGACCGTTATTTTGGGTACCGACACCGAATTACTTGTAGCGGTAGACGATGCGCCCGCGAGTGAGGTCGTAGGGCGAGAGCTCCACGACAACACGGTCCTCGGGCAGGATGCGGATGTAGTGCTGCCGCATCTTGCCGCTGATGTGCGCCAAGACCTTGTGGCCATTGGCGAGCTCCACCCGGAACATCGCGTTCGGAAGTGGCTCGATCACTCGGCCCTCGATCTCGATGGCCCCGTCTTTCTTCGGCATGTCCTCCGCTACCTGACATCGGGTCTGGTGGTCGGCGATCGTGTCCATTTTCTCAGGGCTTTGGAGCCCTGAGCCAGCCGCGGCTCCGGTCACACCACTAGAAGCGCGTGGAGGCATGCCGGAGTGGACGCGATGCGCCAATCGGCAAGTCTACGCGTGCGATCCCCCAGCACCAAATCGAGGTCACCTAGCTGTCGCGATACCGCTGCTGACGACCGTTCTCGGTGCTGCTACCCAGGACTTTGACGGAGAACGTCGATGCGAGGAGCACCGCGCCCCACGGCCCGGCGACCCACATCGGCCAGAAGTAGACGGGCTCGCCGGCGGAGACGCTCACCAGGGCCCAAATGACCACGTTCACCGAGACGGCGACGAGCCAGGCGCTCCAGATGCCGATGAGCCAGCGCGGGTTGCTCTTGTCGGAGGGGTCGGCCCGCTCGTCGGGGTCGTCGACGAACGGCTCCTTCGGCTCCAGCTGCGAACTGCCGACGGGGTGGAAGCCGGGCAGGTCCTTGAGGATGCCGTCCAGGTCGCCGTAGGTGCGCGCGGCGTAGGCGTCCTTGAGCCGGTCGTCGTACTCCCCGAGCGACAGCCGGCCCTCGTCGAGCGCCGCCTTGAGGCGCTCGGCCACGAACTGGCGGTCCACGTCGGCCGCGCGCAGGTTTTCCCGCCGGTCTGCCACTGCTCCCCCTTTGGACGCTGCACCCATCATCGCAGCCTGGCCACAGGGGGCTCTACCCCGGCAATACCCCTACTCGGAGGCCCCGACAGGCTCACGGGCCGTCACCAGGTCGCCGAGGTGGGCCCGCCCGCCGTCGTGGGCGGTCGTCACCCAGACGCCGTCGTCACAGAAGGCCATCGTGTGCTCGACGTGGGCGGCCACGGAGCCGTCGACCGTCACCACCGTCCACCCGTCGTCGAGCTCGGCCACCTTCGGCTTGCCCTTGGTGATCATGGGCTCGATCGCCAGCGCCATGCCGGGGCGCAGCATGGGGCCCTTGCCCGGGCGTCCGGAGTTCTGCACGAACGGGTCCTGGTGCATCGCGCTGCCGATGCCGTGGCCGCCGTAGCCCTCGACGATGCCGTAGCGGCCGGCCTTGCGGATTGTCGACTGGATGGCGAACGAGATGTCGGTGAGCCGCCCCTTGCCGGATCGGGCCCCACGCGCGGCGGCGGCGATGCCGGCCCACATGGCATCCTCGGCAACACGCACGAGCCGAAGCAGATCCGGGTCTACCGCCCCGACGCCGACGGTGATCGCGGCGTCCCCATGCCAGCCGTCGAGGTCGGCGCCGCAGTCGATCGAGATGAGGTCCCCTTCCCGCAGCACCTGCCGCGGGCTCGGGATCGCGTGCACGACCTGGTCGTTCACCGAGGAGCAGATCGAGGCCGGATAGCCGTGGTACCCCTTGAAGGACGGCACGGCACCAGCGGCGCGGATGGTCTCCTCGGCGATGCGGTCCAGGTCGGCGGTGGACACCCCGGGCGCGACCGCGGCGCGCATCCGGGCCAGCGCATCGGCGACGACAAGCCCGGCCCGGCGCATGTGGCCGATCTCCTCGGGCGTCTTGAGCTCGATCTCCATGTGGTGCGCCATCTGAAACTTACCGCCGCTGTGCTCAGGCGCCGTAGGAACGGAGGGCGTCGATCGCGCGCACGGTGATGTCCTCGACCGGACCCGTCGCGTCGATGCCCACCAGCTTGCCCTGTGCGCCGTAGTAGTCCACCAGCGGCGACGTGTCACGCGCGTAGACCTTCAGCCGCTCGGCGATGGTCTCGGCCTTGTCGTCGTCGCGCTGGAACAGCTCGCCGCCGCAGCGGTCGCACACACCGTCGTGCGTCGGCGCGTCGAACTCGACGTGCCAGATCTTCCCGCAGCCACGGCAGGTCCGCCGGCCCGAGAGCCGGCGGATGACCTCTTCGTTCTCCACGACGAGCTCGAGCACGATGTCGAGCCCGGTGCCCAGGTCGGCCAGCAGCTTGTCGAGCGCGTTGGCCTGCGGCACGGTGCGGGGGAAGCCGTCGAGCAGGAAGCCGTCGGTCGCGTCGCCCTCGCTGAGCCGGTCGGACACCATGTTGATGGTGACCTCGTCCGGCACCAGCTGGCCGGCGTCCATGTACCGCTTCGCCTCGACGCCGAGCGGGGTCCCCTGCCCGACGTTGGCCCGGAAGATGTCACCGGTCGAGATTTTGGGCACGGCGAGGTGCGCGGCGATGTACTCGGCCTGGGTCCCCTTGCCCGCCCCGGGGGGACCTACCAGCACCAGCCTCACTACCGGAGGAACCCTTCGTAGTTGCGCTGCATCAGCTGGCTCTCGATCTGCTTCACCGTCTCGAGGCCCACACCAACAATAATCAGAACAGCGGTGCCACCGAACGGGAAGTTCGACAGAGCCTGCGTGCCGCCCACGATCCCGATGAGCAGGTTGGGCAGGATCGAGATGATGCCCAGGTAGAGCGCGCCGGGAAGGGTGATGCGGCTGAGGATGAAGTCAAGATACTCGGCCGTGGGCTTGCCCGGGCGGATGCCGGGCACGAACCCGCCGTACTTGCGCATGTTGTCCGCCACCTCGGTCGGGTTGAAGGTGATGGACACGTAGAAGTACGTGAAGAAGATGATCAACAGGAAGTAGATCGAGATGTGCCAGGCGCTGTTCTGCGGCACGATGTTCCGGTTGATCCACAGGATCGTCTTGTTCGTCGAGTCGGTGCCGGCGAACGACGTGATCAGCTGCGGGATGTAGAGCAGCGACGAGGCGAAGATGACCGGGATGACGCCCGCCTGGTTGACCTTCAGCGGGATGTAGGTCGAGGTGCCGCCGTACATCCGCCGGCCGATCATCCGCTTCGCGTACTGGACCGGGATGCGGCGCTGGGCCTGCTCCAGGAAGACCACGAACGCGATGACGACGACGGCCAGGCCGACGATGATGAAGAACGTGGTGCGGTCGTCCTGCCAGATCTGGATGCCCTCGAGCGGGAGGCGGGCCGCGATCGAGGTGAAGATGAGGACCGACATGCCGTTGCCGACGCCGCGGTCGGTGACCATCTCACCCAGCCACATGATGACGCCGGTGCCGGCGGTCATCGTGATGACGAGCGTGGCGAGCGTCAGCCACATCGGGATGCGGCCGGTGTCCGGGATGATCGGGTAGGTCGACTGGTCACACGCGCCGCCGAAGAGCTGGCCGGACCGCGCCAGGGCGACGAACGCCGAGGCCTGCAGGATGCCCAGACCGAGGGTCAGGTAGCGCGTGTACTGGGTGATCTTCGCCTGGCCCGACTGGCCTTCCTTGCGCAGCTGCTCCAGGCGCGGGATCACCACCGTCAGGAGCTGCAGGATGATGCTCGCGGTGATGTAGGGCATGATGCCCAGTGCGAACACCGACAGCTGGAGGAGCGCTCCACCGGAGAACAGGTTCAACAGGGTGAAGACCTGGTTGTCCTTGCTGTTCTCGACGATGTTGAGGCACTTCTGCACGTTGCCGTATGACACACCCGGGCTGGGCAGCGTGGCGCCGAGCCGGTAGATGCCGATCATGAGCAACGTGAACAGGATTTTCTTGCGCAGGTCAGGCGTTCGGAACGCGCTAACAAAGGCGGAGAGCAACTTCATCCTCCTGCGCAAGGCGGCCGTTCGTTCGGCCGACGAGGTGGGGTCCGGGTGGTGCCGATGTCACTGACGAAACGTATGAGTCGAGCGTGTTACTGCGCAACGGACTCTAACAGGATGTCCGGGGCACATCACGTCCGGCTTTGAACGCACCGCGTGGCGCCCACCACGTTGGTGGACGCCACGATAGCGCTCTATTCGAGCTCGCCGCCGAGCAGCTTCACGGAACCGCCGGCCGCCGCGATCTTCTCCTTGGCCGACGCGCTGAACTTGTGCGCGCTGACCTGCAGCTTCACGCCGCCGAGCTCCCCGTCACCGAGGACCTTGACCAGCTCGCCCTTGCGGACGGCGCCGGCCTGCACGAGCTCGGTCACGCCGACCTCGCCGCCCTGCGGGAAAAGCTCCGCGAGGCGTGCAAGATTCACAACCTGGAACTCGACCCGGTTGCGGTTGCGGAAGCCCTTGAGCTTCGGCAGGCGCATGTGGAGGGGCATCTGCCCACCCTCGAACGCCGCCGAGATGTTCTTGCGGGCCTTGGAACCCTTGGTACCACGACCGGCGGTCTTGCCCTTGGAGCCCTCACCGCGACCCACACGGGTCTTCTCGGTCTTGGCGCCGGGGGCCGGCCGCAGGTGGTGCAGCTTGATGGTCATGGAATTACTCCACCTCTTCAACCGCGACGAGGTGCGACACGGTGTGGATCATGCCGCGGATCTCCGGGCGATCCTCCTTGACGACCACGTCGCGGATCCGCTTCAGGCCGAGCGAGCGCAGCGTGTCGCGCTGGTTCTGCTTGCCGCCGATCTCGGACCGGATCTGGGTCACCTTGAGACGGGCCATGGTTACGCACCCGCCCCGGCGCGCGCGGCCAGCATCGCGGCCGGCGCAACATCCTCGACCGGCAGGCCGCGGCGCGCGGCCACGGCCTCCGGGGACTCGAGCTTCTTCAGCGCCGCCACCGTCGCGTGGACGATGTTGATGGCGTTGGAGGAGCCGAGGCTCTTGGAGAGCACGTCGTGGATGCCCGCGCACTCCAGAACGGCGCGGACCGGGCCACCGGCGATGACGCCCGTACCGGCGGAGGCCGGCTTGAGCAGCACGACACCGGCCGCGTCCTCGCCGATCACCGGGTGCGGGATGGTCGCCGCGAGCCGCGGAACCTTGAAGAAGTGCTTCTTGGCCTCCTCGACGCCCTTGGCGATGGCCGCGGGCACCTCCTTGGCCTTTCCGTAGCCGACGCCGACCGTGCCGTCACCGTCGCCGACGATGACCAGGGCGGTGAAGCTGAAGCGACGACCACCCTTCACGACCTTGGCGACACGGTTGATCGCGACGACCCGCTCGAGGTGGGGGGTCTTCTCGGCGGGCGCGTTGCCACGGCCGCCACCCTCACGACGATTCTCGCGACGGCCGCCACCACCTTCATTGGTGTTACCGGACCCGCCGCCCCTGCGCTGAGGACCAGGCATGAACGCTTCTCCTTCTAGAACTCGAGTCCGGCTTCGCGGGCGGCGGTTGCCAGAGCCGCGATGCGGCCGGCGTACCTGTTGCCACCACGGTCGAAGACGACCTTGCCGACACCCGCGGCCTTCGCCCGCTCGGCGAGGAGGGTGCCGACCTTAGCGGCCTGCGCCTTCTTGTCGCCGTCGGTGCCACGGATGGTCGCGTCGAGCGTCGATGCCGAGGCCAGCGTGTGGCCCTTGATGTCGTCGACGATCTGCGCGGTGATGTTGCGCAGTGAGCGGGTGACGACCAAGCGGGGACGCTCGGCGGTGCCACCGACGTGCTTGCGGATGCGGAAGTGCCGGCGAGCCCGCCCCGTGCGGCGCGCGGAGGCAACGCCACCGGAGTTGCGGCGCTTGAGCAGCGTGGCGCTCATTTCTTACCAGCCTTTCCGGCCTTGCGGCGGATGACCTCGCCCTGGTACCGCACGCCCTTGCCCTTGTACGGCTCCGGCGGGCGAATCTTGCGGATGTTGGCGGCGACCTCACCGACCTGCTGCTTGTCGATGCCGGCGATGTGGAACACCGTCGGCTTCTCGACCGTGAAGGTGATGCCGGGCGGCGGCGTCACCAGGACCGGGTGCGAGAACCCGAGCGCGAACTCGAGGTCGGCGCCCTTGGCCGTGACGCGGTAACCGGTGCCGGCGATCTCCAGGCTCTTGCGGTACCCCTCGGTCACGCCGACCACCATGTTGGAGACAAGCGTGCGGGAGAGCCCGTGCAGCTCCTTGGACTTCCGCTCGTCGTCGGGGCGGACGACGCTGTACGTGCCGTCCTCGGCCCGCTCGATCGTGATCGGCTCGGCGAGCGTGTGGCTCAGCTGCCCCTTGGGGCCCTTGACGGTGACGACCGGGCCGTCGACCTTGATGTCGACGCCCGAGGGCACCGTGATCGGCTTACGTCCGATTCGAGACATGTGATGCCTTCCCTTACCAGACGTAGGCGAGGACTTCCCCGCCCACCCCTCGCTTGCGGGCCTGCTTGTCGGTCAGGAGGCCCTGGGACGTCGAGATGATGGCCACACCGAGACCACCGAGCACGCGCGGCATCTCGACCGACTTCGCGTAAACGCGGAGGCCGGGCTTCGACACGCGACGGATGCCGGCGAGGCTGCGCTCACGGTTCTGGCCGTACTTGAGGTCGACGACAAGGGTCTTGCCGACCTTGCCCTCTTCCGGCTCCTGAACCAGCCACGCGGATACGTAGCCCTCGGTCTTGAGCACCTCGGCGATGTTCGCCTTGATCTTCGAATAGGGCATCGACACCCGGTCGTGGTACGCCTGGTTGGCGTTACGCAGACGGGTCAGCATGTCTGCGATCGGGTCGGTCATGGTCATGTGTTTGTCAGCCTTTCTCGCCGCGGTTCCGCACCGGGTCGGTGGGCCTGCGGCGAAGGAGGATTACCAGGAAGCCTTGGAAACGCCGGGCAGTTCACCACGGTGCGCCATCTCACGGATGCACACGCGGCACAGGCCGAACTTGCGGTACACGGCCTTCGGCCGGCCACAGCGCTGGCAGCGGGTGTATGCGCGAACCGCGAACTTGGGCTTCGCGGCGGCCTTGAGGACAAGGGCTCTCTTCGCCATGGGTCAGTTCTCCCTAGTTCTCACGGAAGGGGAAGCCGAGCAGCTTGAGCAGCGCGCGACCTTCCTCGTCCGTGCGAGCGGTGGTGACCACGGTGATGTCCATCCCTCGCGGCCGGTCGATGCGGTCCTGGTCGATCTCGTGGAACACCGACTGCTCGGTGAGACCGAACGTGTAGTTGCCGTTGCCGTCGAGCTTGCGCCCGTCGAGACCGCGGAAGTCGCGGATACGCGGCAGCGCGATGGACAGCAGCCGATCCAGGAACTCCCACATCCGGTCGTTGCGCAGCGTGACCTTGGCGCCGATCGGCATGCCCTCGCGCAGCTTGAACTGCGCGATGGACTTGGTCGCCCGCCGCACCTGCGGCTTCTGACCGGTGATCGTGGCCAGGTCGCGCACCGCGCCGTCGATGAGCTTGGAGTCGCGAGCAGCCTCGCCGACACCCATGTTCACGACGACCTTCACCACGCCCGGCACCTGCATGACGTTGGCGTACTTGAACTGCTCCTGCATAGCGCCCGCGATCTCGTCGCGGTAGCGCTGCTTGAGGCGCGGGTTCACCTTCTCGACCGTCGTCATCACAGATCCTTACCGGAGCGGCGGGAAACGCGGGTCTTCACGCCGTTATCGTCCTCGCGGGCGCCGACGCGGGTGGGGTTCCCGTCCGAGTCGATCACCATCACGTTCGAGATGTGGATCGGGGCTTCCTGCGTCACGATGCCGCCGGTCTTCGAGCCCCGCTGGGTGGTGCGGATGCGGGTGTGCTTCTTGACCCGGTTGACGCCTTCGACGAGGACCTTGTCCTCGCGGGGCATCGCGGCCAGAACCTTGCCGCGGGTGCCCTTGTCCCGGCCGGCGATGACGAGGACGGTGTCGCCCTTCTTGACCTTCACGGCTACAACACCTCCGGCGCGAGCGAGATGATCTTCATGAAACGCTTGTCGCGCAGCTCACGGCCGACCGGGCCGAAGATGCGGGTTCCGCGCGGGTCGCCACCGTCCTTGATGATCACGGCGGCGTTCTCGTCGAAGCGGATGTACGAGCCATCCGGCCGGCGCCGTTCCTTCGTGGTACGGACGACGACGGCCTTGACCACGTCACCCTTCTTCACGCCGGCGCCCGGAATGGCGTCCTTCACCGTGGCCACGATGATGTCGCCGATGCCTGCATAGCGGCGGCCGGAGCCACCGAGCACACGGATGCACAGGATTTCCCGGGCTCCCGTGTTGTCGGCGACGCGCAGCCGCGACTCCTGCTGAATCACGCTTGTCTCCTAATGTCTGCCAGTTCTCGGCGCCGGCCCGGGGGCAGTGCCCCGGGCGCCGGCGCCGAGCTTGGCGGAACGACGGCCTTACTTGGCCTTTTCGAGGATCTCCACGACCCGCCAGCGCTTGGTCGCCGACAGGGGCCGGGTCTCCATGAGCAGCACCCGGTCGCCGACGCCGCACGCGTTCTGCTCGTCGTGCGCCTTGAGCTTGCTCGTGCGGCGCAGGACCTTGCCGTACAGCGGGTGCTTGACCTGGTCCTCGACCGCCACGACGACGGTCTTGTTCATCTTGTCGCTCACCACGAGGCCCTCGCGGACCTTGCGGCGGCCGCGCACCTCGGTGCCCGACTCGGTCGTCTGCTCGCTCATGCTCATGCCACCTCAGCCACAGCGTCGGGCGCGGCCGAAAGACCCAGTTCGCGCTCACGCATGATCGTGTAGATCCGGGCGATGTCCCTGCGGATGATCTGCAGCCGCCCGTGGTTGTCCAGCTGGCCGGTGGCCGACTGCACGCGGAGGTTGAACAGCTCCGCCTTGGCCTCCCGCAGCTTCTCGACGAGGCCCTCGTCGGAAAGCTCACGCAGGTCGTTGGCCTTGATACCGGCGGCCATCAGACATCAGCCCCTTCGCGCGTGACGATCCGGCACTTCAGCGGAAGCTTGTGGATCGCGCGGCGCATCGCCTCACGGGCGATCTGCTCGTTCGGGAACGACATCTCGAAGAGGATGCGGCCCGGCTTGATGTTGGCCACCCACCACTCCGGTGAACCCTTACCGGAACCCATGCGGGTCTCGGCCGGCTTCTTGGTGATGGAGCGGTCCGGGAAGATCGTGATCCAGACCTTGCCACCACGCTTGATGTGCCGGGTCATCGCGATACGCGCAGCCTCGATCTGGCGGTTCGTGATGTACGCGGGCTCGAGAGCCTGAATACCGAACTCGCCGAAGACCACGCGCGTGCCGCCCTTGGCCGGACCGTGACGGTCCGGGTGGTGCGGCTTGCGGAAGCCCTTCGGGGGCTTACGAGGGATCAGCATTCGTCAGCCCTCCTGCTGCGTTTCTGCCGGAGCGGCGGCCGTCTCGGCCGCGGGTGCGGTGTCGCCGGCGGCCGCCTCAGCAGCGTGCGCGGCGGCCGCGGCCCGACCGGCCTCGGTGCCACCGGCGGTCGTGCCGGAGGAGCCGGAACGCCCACGACGCGGCCGCTCGGGCCGGTCGGTGCGCTCACGGCGGCCACGCGGAGCGGCGGCCTCGGCCGGCGCCTCGCGACCCGGAACGGCGTCGCCCTTGTAGATCCAGACCTTCACGCCGATGCGGCCGAAGGTCGTACGCGCCTCGAAGAAGCCGTACTCGATGTTCGCGCGCAGCGAGTGCAGCGGCACGCGGCCCTCGCGGTAGAACTCGGTGCGGCTCATCTCAGCGCCGCCCAGGCGGCCGGAGACCTGCACCCGGATGCCGCGGACAAGCGTGTTCTTCATCGCCGACTGCATCGACTTACGCATCGCCCGGCGGAAGCTGACCCGGCTGGACAGCTGCTCGGCCACGGCCTGCGCGACGAGCTGTGCGTCCGACTCGGGGCTCTTCACCTCGAGGATGTTGAGCTGGACCTGCTTGCCGGTGAGCTTCTCGAGCTCGGCCCGGATGCGGTCCGCCTCGGCGCCCTTACGGCCGATGACGATGCCCGGGCGGGCCGTGTGGATGTCCACGCGGACCCGGTCGCGGGTGCGCTCGATGTCGACCTTGGCGATGCCGGCCCGCTCCAGGCCCTTGGACATCATCCGACGGATCTTGACATCCTCGGCGATGTAGTCCTTGTAGAGCTTGTCGGCGTACCAGCGCGACTTCCAGTCGGTGCTGATGCCGAGCCGGAACCCGTGCGGGTGAACCTTCTGACCCATTACTCGGTCCCTTCCTCGGCGTCAGCCGCGTCGGCGTCCGCCTGCTTGGCCTCCGCCTGCTTGGCGGGCGCGGCCTTCTTGGCCGGAGCCTTCTTCGCCGCCGTCTTCTTGGCCGGCTTCGACCCCTCGACCTCGTCGACCTCGTCGGTCTCCGGGGTCACGGCCTTGGCGGCCTTGGCCGCCTTGGCCACGCCGGCCTTCGCCGCGCGGGCCTGGGCGGCCGGAACGCTCTCGACCACCATCGTGATGTGGCTGGTGCGCTTGCGGATGCGGTACGCCCGGCCCTGCGCCCGCGGCCGGAACCGCTTGAGCGTGGGGCCCTCGTCGACGTAGCACTCGGCGACCAGGAGCGAATCGGGGTCGAGACGCTCGTTGTTCTCTGCGTTGGCAATGGCGCTCGCGAGCACCTTGTAGACCGGCTCGCTCGCCGACTGCGGCGCGAACTGCAGCACCGTGAGCGCCTCGCGCGCGGGCAGGCCGCGCACGAGGTTCACCACACGGCGCGCCTTCATCGGCGACACGCGGACGTGCCGCGCGATCGCCCGCGCACCGGGCAGCGCCGCCTCGCTCTTCGTTGGCATCGGGAAATCCCCTTGATTCCTTATGGGCTGCCTTAGCGGCGGCGGCTCTTCCGGTCGTCCTTCTCGTGACCCTTGAACGTGCGGGTCAGCGCGAACTCGCCGAGCTTGTGCCCGACCATCGCCTCGGTCACGAAGACGGGCACGTGCTTGCGTCCGTCGTGGACGGCGATCGTGTGCCCGAGCATCTCGGGGACGATCGTCGACCGGCGCGACCAGGTCTTGATGACGTTCTTGGAGTTCTTGGCGTTCTGGACTTCCACCTTCTTGATCAGGTGGTCGTCAACGAACGGGCCCTTCTTCAGGCTGCGAGGCATTGCTCAGGCTCCTTAGCCGCGCTTCCGGGTGGCGTAACGCCGACGGACGATGAGACGGTCGCTCGGCTGGCCCTTGCGCCGCGTACGGCCCTCCGGCTTACCCTTCGGGTTGACCGGGTGGCGACCACCCGAGGTCTTACCCTCACCACCGCCGTGCGGGTGGTCCACCGGGTTCATCGCGACACCACGGACGGTCGGGCGCTTGCCCTTCCACCGCATGCGGCCGGCCTTGCCCCAGTTGATGTTCGACTGGTCGGCGTTGCCGATCTCGCCCACTGTCGCGCGGCAGTGCACGTCGACGCGCCGGATCTCGCCGGAGGGCATACGCAGCGTGGCGTACTGCCCCTCGCGGCCCAGCAGCTGGACGCCGACGCCGGCCGAGCGGGCCAGCTTGGCGCCGCCGCCCGGGCGCAGCTCCACCGCGTGGACGGTGGTGCCGACCGGGATGTTGCGCAGCGGCAGGTTGTTGCCGGGCTTGATGTCCGCGCCCGCGCCCGCCTCGACCCGGTCGCCCTGCTTGAGGTCCTTCGGGGCGATGATGTAGCGCTTCTCGCCGTCCGCGTAGTGCAGCAGCGCGATGCGCGCGGTCCGGTTGGGGTCGTACTCGATGTGGGCGACCTTGGCCGGGATGCCGTCCTTGTCCGCCCGCCGGAAGTCGATCAACCGGTACTGACGCTTGTGCCCGCCGCCCTGGTGGCGTGCGGTCACGCGCCCGTGCACGTTGCGGCCGCCCTTGCTGGGCAGCGGCACGAGCAGCGACTTCTCCGGCGTCGATCGGGTGATCTCGGCGAAGTCGGCGACGCTCGAACCACGACGACCGGGGGTCGTCGGCTTGTATTTACGGATAGCCATCGTCTATACCCCTCAGCTGACCGGTCCGCCGAAGGCTTCGATCCGGTCACCCTCGGCGAGCTTCACCATCGCCCGCTTCGTGTCCTTGCGCTTGCCCCACCCAGTCCGGGTCCGCTTGCGCTTGCCTTCGCGATTGATGGTGTTGACCGACAGGACGCGGACGTTGAAGATCTGCTGGATCGCGATCTTGATCTCGGTCTTGTTGGCGTCCGGGTGCACCAGGAACGTGTACCAGTTGCGGTTGAGCTCGCTGTAGCTCTTCTCGGAGACCACCGGCTGGATGATCACATCCCGCGGGTCGGCGATCGTCGCCATCTCAGCCCTCCTCGTTGCTGTCGGCGTCGGTGTCGACGTTCGCGACCGACTCGCCCTGGGCCCCGAGGAACTCGTCGAGCGCCGTGGCGGTGAACACCACGTCGTCGGCGATGAGCACGTCGTGGGTGTTGAGCTGGTCGGCGACCAACAGGTGCACCGACTGCTCGTTGCGCAGGCTCAGCCAGTTGGCCTCGTCGTCGCGGGCGAGGACCACCAGGATCCGACGGGCCTCGGTGATGCCGCGCAGCACGGTCAGCGCGTCCTTGGTCTTGGGCGTCTCGCCCTCGATGAAGGTCTCGACGACGTGGATGCGACCCTCGCGGGCGCGGTCCGACAGCGCGCCGCGCAGGGCGGCGGCCTTCATCTTCTTGTTCACCCGCTGGGTGTAGTCGCGCGGCACGGGGCCGTGGACGACGCCACCACCGGTGAACTGCGGCGCGCGGATCGAGCCCTGACGGGCGCGGCCGGTGCCCTTCTGCTTGTACGGCTTCTTGCCACCGCCGGCCACCTCGCCGCGGCTCTTCGCCTTGTGCGTGCCCTGGCGGGCGGCGTTGAGCTGGGCGACGACGACCTGGTGCAGCAGCGGAATGCTGGCCTGCGCGTCGAAGATCTTCTCGGGGAGCTCGACGGTGCCGTTGGTGGTGCCGTCGGCCTTACGGACGTCGACGGTGCTCATTTCGTGATCCCACCCTTCTGCGCCTTGACCTCGACCTTGGCGGCGGAGCGCAGGAGCACGAGGCTGCCCTTCGGGCCGGGAACGGCGCCCCGGACGAGGATCAGGCCCTGCTCGGCGTCGATCGCCTGCACGGTCAGGTTCTGCACGGTGAAGCGCGCGCCACCCATGCGACCGGCCATCCGGACGCCCTTGAAGACGCGGCCGGGGGTCGCGCAGGCGCCGATCGAGCCGGGCGAGCGGTGCTTGCGCTCGACGCCGTGGCTGGCCCGCAGGCCGTGGAAGCCGTGGCGCTTCATGACACCGGCGTAGCCCTTGCCCTTGGTGCGGCCGGTGACGTCGATGCGCTGGCCGGCGGCGAAGGCGTCGGCGCTGATCTCCTGGCCGAGCGAGTACTCACCGGCGTCGGTGGTGCGCAGCTCGACAACGTGCCGGCGCGGGGCGACGTCCGCCTTGGCGAAGTGGCCGGCGCGCGGCTTGTTGACCTTCCGGGGGTCGATCTGGCCCCAGGCCAGCTGGACCGCCGAGTAGCCGTCGTTGTCCGGCGTGCGCACCTGGGTCACGACGCACGGGCCGGCCTGCACGACGGTCACGGGGACAACCTTGCCGTTGTCCCAGACCTGGGTCATGCCGAGCTTCTCACCCAGGATGCCCTTGACTTGCCTGTCCATAAGTCCGAGTCCCTACAGCTTGATCTCGATGTCGACGCCGGCCGGAAGGTCGAGCCGCATGAGCGAGTCGACCGTCTTCGGGGTGGGGTCGATGATGTCGATCAGACGCTTGTGCGTGCGCATCTCGAAGTGCTCGCGCGAGTCCTTGTACTTGTGCGGCGAGCGGATCACGCAGTAGCGGTTGATCTCAGTGGGCAGCGGCACCGGCCCAGCGACCTGAGCCCCGGTGCGCGTGACCGTCTCGACGATCTTCCGCGCCGAGGAGTCGACGACCTCGTGGTCGTAGGCCTTGAGCCGGATGCGGATCTTCTGTCCCGCCATGGTGGCTTCAGTTCCCTCTCTCATGCGGGGCTTCGCAACCCCGCCAAACCCCGCAGGGTCCGGTGCCGCCTATTGGAGTCTGTCCGACCCCCGCGGTCGGGCGTGTCGCGGCCAAGGGCCAGGCTCCGCCTCATGCGATTTCCGCTAGTGGAGACCTACCCCAGGGCGTGCCACGCCCGTCGAGGGGATCCGCGCCAGTTCAAAGAACTGACGCCGCGCAGAAGCGGTCGAGACTCCTCATCGAGCAGTCCCGACCGCCCCGCGACGCAACCCGTCCATTATGCCGCACGCACTGCGACAAAGTGAAATCGGGGTACCTCTTGGCTATTACTTGATGATCTTCGTCACACGGCCGGCGCCGACGGTACGGCCACCCTCGCGGATCGCGAAGCGGAGGTTTTCCTCCATCGCGATGGGCTGGATGAGCTGAACCGACATGCTGGTGTTGTCGCCCGGCATGACCATCTCGGTGCCCTCGGGCAGCGTGACGACGCCGGTGACGTCCGTGGTGCGGAAGTAGAACTGCGGCCGGTAGTTCTGGAAGAACGGCGTGTGCCGGCCACCCTCCTCCTTGGAGAGGATGTAGACGGTCGCCTCGAAATCGGTGTGCGGGGTGTTGCTCCCCGGCTTCACCACGACCATGCCGCGCTCGACGTCCTCGCGCTTGATACCACGCAGGAGCAGGCCGACGTTCTCACCGGCGCGCGCCTCGTCGAGGATCTTGCGGAACATCTCGATCGCCGTGCAGGTGGTCTTCATCGACTTGGCCTTGATGCCAACGATTTCGACCTCCTCGTTCGGCTTGAGGATGCCACGCTCGACGCGGCCGGTCACGACCGTGCCACGACCGGTGATCGTGAAGACGTCCTCGACGGGCATGAGGAACGGCTTCTCGGTCTCACGCTCGGGCTGCGGGATCGCGGTGTCGACCGCGTTCATCAGCTCGAGCAGAGCGCCGGTCCACTGCGAGTCGCCCTCGAGCGCCTTGAGCGCCGAGACACGCACGACCGGCGCGTCGTCGCCCGGGAACTCCTGGCTGGAGAGCAGCTCACGGACCTCGAGCTCGACGAGCTCCAGGAGCTCCTCGTCCTCGACCATGTCGCTCTTGTTCAGGGCCACGACGATGTACGGCACGCCGACCTGGCGGGCCAGCAGCACGTGCTCGCGGGTCTGCGGCATCGGGCCGTCGGTCGCCGCCACCACCAGGATCGCGCCGTCCATCTGCGCGGCACCGGTGATCATGTTCTTGATGTAGTCGGCGTGACCGGGGCAGTCGACGTGCGCGTAGTGCCGGTTCGCGGTCTGGTACTCGACGTGGGCGATCGAGATCGTAATACCGCGGGCCTTCTCCTCCGGCGCCTTGTCGATCTCGTCGAACGGCGTGTAGGGGTTCAGGTCCGGGAACTCGTCGTGCAGCACCTTGGTAATGGCCGCCGTCAGCGTCGTCTTACCGTGGTCGATGTGACCGATGGTGCCGATGTTGACGTGCGGCTTAGTCCGCTCGAACTTCGCCTTCGCCACTGGTGTCCTCCTGTGGACTTCTTGGTTCATGGTGGGCCGATGCTGGAAGCACCGACACACCCTGTCGACGGATCACCCCCGCTTACACGGGGATAACTACTCTCCGGTCGCCTTCGCGATGATCTCCTTCGCGACGTTCGCGGGAACCTCGGCGTAGGAGTCAAACTGCATCGAGTAGCTCGCCCGGCCCTGGGTCTTTGACCGGAGGTCGCCGACATAGCCGAACATTTCCGAGAGCGGCACAGTGGCGCGGACGACGCGGGCTCCGCCGCGCTCCTCCATCGCCTGGATCGTGCCGCGCCGGGAGTTGAGGTCGCCGATGACATCACCCATGTTCTCTTCCGGGGTGGTGACTTCGACGGCCATCAGCGGCTCGAGGAGCGCAGGAGTGGCCCGGCGGGCCGCTTCCTTCATCACCATCGAGCCGGCAATCTTGAACGCCATTTCTGACGAGTCGACCTCGTGGTACTGGCCGTCCAGCAGCGTCAGCTTCACACCCACCATGGGGTAGCCGGCCAACACGCCGTACTGCATCGCGTCCTGGGCGCCGGCGTCCACCGAAGGGATGAACTCCTTCGGGATGCGACCGCCCGAGACCGCGTTGACGAACTCGTAGGTCGCGCCGTCCGCCGTCATCTCGAGGGGCTCGAGCTTGACGATGACCTTCGCGTACTGACCCGAGCCACCGGTCTGCTTCTTGTGGACAAAGTCGATCTTGTCCACGGTGCCCTTGATGGTCTCGCGGTAGGCCACCTGCGGCTTGCCGATGTTGGCCTCGACGCTGAACTCGCGGCGCATCCGGTCGACCAGGATGTCGAGGTGGAGCTCGCCCATCCCGGCGATGATCGTCTGGCCGGTCTCCTCGTCGTTCTTGACGCGGAAGGTCGGGTCCTCCTCGGCCAGCCGCTGGATGGCGGTGCCCAGCTTCTCCTGGTCGGCCTTGCTCTTCGGCTCGATGGCCACCTGGATGACCGGCTCCGGGAACGTCATCGACTCGAGGATGACCGGGTTGGCCGGGTCGCACAGCGTGTCGCCGGTGGTGGTCTGCTTCAGACCCTGCACGGCGATGATGTCCCCGGCCTGGGCACTGGGACGCTCTTCACGCTTGTTGGCGTGCATCTGGTAGATCTTGCCGATCCGCTCCTTGCGGTCCTTGGTGGAGTTGACCACCTGCGAACCGGACTCGAGCGTGCCCGAGTAGATGCGGACGTAGGTCAGCTTGCCCAGGTGCTTGTCCGTCTGGATCTTGAAGGCCAGCGCGGAGAAGGGCTCGTCGTTGGACGGCTTGCGCTGCAGCGGGGTCTCGCCGTCGGTCGCAACGCCCTCGACCGCCGGGATGTCCAGCGGCGACGGCAGGAAGTCGACGACCGCGTCGAGCATGGGCTGCACGCCCTTGTTCTTGAACGCCGAGCCGCACACCACCGGGTTGAGCTTGCCGGCGATCGTCGCCTTGCGGATCGCGGTCTTGAGCTCCTTGACGTCGAAGCTGTCGCCGTCGAGGTAGCGGACCATGATGTCGTCGTCGGTCTCCGCGAGGGTCTCGAGGAGCTTGTCCCGGTATTCGTTGGCCTGCTCGACCAGGTTTTCCGGGATCTCCTCGATCGCGTAGTCCTCGCCCTTCTGGGTCTCGCCGCGCCAGGTGAGCGCGCGCATCTCCAGGAGGTCCACAACGCCGATGTGGTCGCCTTCGAGCCCGATCGGGATCTGCAGCACCAGCGGGGTGGCGTTGAGGCGGTCGACCATCATCTGCACGCAGCGGAAGAAGTCGGCACCCGTGCGGTCCAGCTTGTTGACGAAGCACATGCGCGGGACGTTGTACTTGTCCGCCTGGCGCCAGACGTTCTCGGTCTGCGGCTCCACGCCGGCCACGCCGTCGTAGACCGCCACCGCACCGTCCAGGACACGCAGCGACCGCTCGACCTCGACCGTGAAGTCGACGTGGCCGGGCGTGTCGATGATCTGGATCGTGTGGCCCTTCCACTCGCACTTCGTGGCGGCGGAGGTGATGGTGATGCCGCGCTCCTGCTCCTGCTCCATCCAGTCCATGACCGCCGCGCCCTCGTGGACCTCGCCGATCTTGTACGTGATGCCGGTGTAGAAGAGGATGCGCTCGGTCGTCGTCGTCTTACCGGCGTCGATGTGCGCCATGATGCCGATGTTGCGGACCTTGGCGAGGGCGGCGTCTGCGGCAGCCACTACAAATCCCTACTTCGTCTCTCGTCGGATCGCTGGATGCGCTTGCTTACCAGCGGTAGTGCGCGAAGGCCTTGTTGGACTCCGCCATCTTGTGGGTGTCTTCGCGGCGCTTCACCGAAGCACCGAGGCCGTTGCTGGCGTCGAGCAGCTCGTTCATGAGCCGCTCGGTCATCGTCTTCTCGCGGCGGGCGCGGGAGTAGGTGACAAGCCAGCGAAGGCCCAGCGTCGTCGCCCGGGGAGGGCGGACCTCGACCGGCACCTGGTAGGTCGCGCCACCGACGCGGCGGCTGCGGACCTCGAGGGTCGGCTTGACGTTGTCCATGGCGCGCTTGAGCGTGACCACGGGGTCGGTGCCGGTCTTCTCACGGGCACCCTCAAGCGCCGAGTACACGATGCGCTCGGCCAGCTGACGCTTGCCCTCAACCAGGATCTTGTTGATCAGCTGGGTGACGAGCAGGGAGTTGTAGACCGGGTCCGCCACGAGCGGCCGGCGCGGCGCGGGGCCTTTACGCGGCATGTCAGCTCTTCTCCTTCTTCGCGCCGTAGCGGCTGCGAGCCTGCTTGCGGTTGCGGACACCCTGGGTGTCCAGCGAACCACGGATGATCTTGTACCGGACGCCGGGGAGGTCCTTCACCCGGCCGCCGCGGACGAGCACGATCGAGTGCTCCTGAAGGTTGTGACCGACACCGGGGATGTAGGCCGTCACCTCGATACCGTTGCTCAGTCGCACACGAGCCACCTTGCGAAGCGCCGAGTTGGGCTTCTTCGGCGTGGTGGTGTACACACGCGTGCAGACGCCACGCCGCTGCGGGCTTCCCTTGAGCGCCGGCGTCTTGGTCTTGCTCAGCTTCGCCTGGCGGCCCTTGCGGACCAGCTGCTGGATCGTAGGCACTGGGCCTGCCTCTCCCTTCGGCCTCCCGGCCGCACGTCTTCTCTTTATATTCCCCGTGTGACCGGCACACGCGGTCGGGCGTGTCGCCGCGTCCGCGACCCGGCCCGTTCATTCCCAGCCCGGGGTTGTGGTCCACGCCCACCCTCACTCCCACGGAGCGGGAGCCGAGTTGGGCGCACGCACGAGTTGCCCGGCAAAGCCGGGCACGAGGGGAAAGAGTACCCACCGTAAGGACGCTGGTCAAAATCGCCCGAGGCGCCCGCCGACGGAACACTCTTCACACCAAGAGTACCTGGTCGCTGATCGAAGCGTCCGGGGGGCCCGTTTCCTGGTCGTCGACCGCCGGCCGGCCTACGACAACACGAAGGTCAGCACGATCACCAGGAGGGCCAGACCAGCGCCGACGCTGCCCAGGACGATGCCGGTGACGGCCATCCCCCGGCCGGTGATCGCGGCGCCCGAGCCCGCGGCCCGGCGGATCTGGCGCATCGAGGCGAGCGCCAGCCCGATCGCGCCGGCACCGAGAAAGACACCCAGGACGGTGAAAGCTCCGGCCGCGACGAGGCCCCAGCCGTCCTGCGCGCCGGTGGTCCCGAGGCACCCCGCGAACAGCGCGACGAGGATCGAGGCGATCCCGGCGACAAGCGAGCCGATCGACGGGCCGCTCGGCGTGGCCGGAACCGCCGGGTAGGCGACCCCGAACGGTGTGCCCTGGATGACGTCGACCCGCATGGCCGGGGCCACGGGCGGGGACGGCGGCATGTACGGGGGCGGCGGCTGACCGTATCCGGGCGGCGGGCCATACCCGGGTGGCGGCCCGTACGCGGGCGGCTGGTTGTAGATGGGCGGCTGCGACGGCGGGTAGGACATCAGTTCACCGTCGGGTCGAAGTCGGTGCCCCGCTGCCGCGCGTAGTGCAGCAGCCCGATGATGGCCAGCACGACCAGGCCGGCGATGGCCAGCACGATCCCGGTCCAGGCCAGCCGGACCCCGCTGCGGACCCGCCGGGCGCCCAGGAGGAAGCCCTCCGCCGCGACCAGCTCCCGGTGCGACTCCCGGGCCATGAGCAGCGCCAGCGTCGCCGGGATCACCCCGCCGAGGAACGGCCCGGTGACGACCGAGAGCAGCCCGAGGCTGAACACGGCGGTGGCCTTCGTCGCGCGGACCGGATCCGGATCCAGGGGATGCCGGGTTGAGGACGTCACCGTCTGACTCTACTGCGCCCCGCGGTCGCTTCGCTCCCTCCCCGGCATGGGGCTCCGCCCACCCGCACCCCCTGCCACAGGTGGTCACCGCCAGCCGGTCAGGAGCCGTGTCCGCGGCCGGCCAGGCCTGGGTGGTGGTGATCTCAGACAGGCGAAAGGGCGGGAGCCCGAAGGCGCCCGCCCTTTCGTTGCTGCTTGGATCAGCGGAACGAGCCCAGATCGAAGTCGTCGAGCGGGACCGCCTGGCCACTCGCGGGCCCGAAGCCGTAGTCGGCCTCCGGGTAGCCCGTCATCGAGTAGACCTTGGCCTTCGCCTCCTCGGTCGGCTCGACCCGAATGCTGCGGTACTTGCTGATGCCCGTACCGGCCGGGATGAGCTTACCGATGATGACGTTCTCCTTCAGACCGATCAGCGAGTCGCTGCGCGCGTGGATCGCGGCGTCGGTCAGCACCCGGGTCGTCTCCTGGAACGAGGCCGCGGACAGCCACGACTCCGTCGCCAGCGACGCCTTGGTGATACCCATCAGCACCGGACGACCAGCGGCCGGCTCACCGCCCTCGGCGACGACGCGGCGGTTCTCCGCCTCGAACATCGCGCGGTCGACGAGCACGCCCGGCAGGAACTCGGTCGAGCCGGAGTCGATGACCGTCACCCGCTTGAGCATCTGCCGGATGATGATCTCGATGTGCTTGTCGTGGATGAGCACACCCTGCGAGCGGTACACCTCCTGGACCTCGGACGTGAGGTGCACCTGCACCGCCCGGGGACCCATGATGCGCAGCAGCTCGTGCGGGTCGATGGTGCCCTCGGTGAGCTTCTCGCCCACCTCGACGTGCTCGCCGTCCTGGATGCGCAGCTTGACACGGCGGCTGAGCTTGTCGTGGACGATCTCGTCGCTGCCGTCGTCCGGCACGATGATGATCTTCCGCATCCGCTCGCCGTCCTCGATGCGCACGCGACCGGGGGTGTCGGCGATGGGCGCCTTACCCTTCGGCACGCGGGCCTCGAAGATTTCCGTGACACGCGGCAGACCCTGGGTGATGTCCTCACCCGCGACGCCACCGGTGTGGAAGGTACGCATCGTCAGCTGCGTGCCCGGCTCACCGATCGACTGGGCGGCGATGATGCCGACCGCCTCGCCGACGTCGACGGTCTTGCCCGTGGGCAGCGACCGGCCGTAGCAGGCGCCACAGACGCCCAGCTTCGACTCGCAGGTGAGCACGCTGCGGACCCGGACGTTCTCGGTGCCGGCCGCGATGAGCAGGTCGACGACGATCGAGTTGATGTCCGTGCCGCGCTCGGCGACGATCCGCCCGTCCTTGTCCCGCACGTCGTCGGCCAGGGTGCGCGCGTGCACACCCGTCTCCGCGTGCTGGTGGATGCGCAGCACACCGTCGGCCAGCTCGCCGACCGCCATCGGGATGGCGCGGTCGGTGCCGCAGTCCTCCTCGCGGATGATGACGTCCTGCGAGACATCGACCAGACGACGGGTCAGGTAACCCGAGTCGGCGGTACGCAGCGCGGTGTCGGCCAGACCCTTGCGGGCACCGTGGGTGGAGATGAAGTACTCCAGCACGGACAGACCCTCCCGGTAGCTGGCCTTGATCGGCCGCGGGATGATCTCGCCCTTCGGGTTGGCCACCAGGCCACGGATCGCGGCGATCTGGCGGAGCTGGAGGAGGTTACCGCGGGCACCCGAGTTGATCATCTTCCACAGCGGGTTTTCGCGCGGCAGCGCGCTCTCCATCTCCTTGGCCACCTCGCCGGTCGCCTTGGTCCAGATCTCGATGAGCTCGCCGCGACGCTCCTCGGCGGTCATGAGACCACGCTGGTACTGCTTGTCGATCCGCTCGGCCTCCTTCTCGTAGCGCTCGAGGATCTCGCGCTTACGAGGCGGCTGGATGACGTCCTCCATGCCGATGGTGACGCCGGACCAGGTGGCCCAGTGGAAGCCGGCCAGCTTGAGCGCGTCGAGGGCCGCCGCGAGGGAGACCTTCGGGAAGCGCTCGGCGAGGTCGTTGACGATCGCCGAGAGCTGACCCTTGCGGATCTCGTAGTTCACGAAGCGGTACCCCACGGGCAGTGCCTCGTTGAACAGCACGCGCCCGAGCGTCGTCTCGACGATCACCGGCTCACCCGGCTGCCAGCCCTCCGGCGCCTCCCACGGCTCGGCACCGGCGCCGTTGTCGACCCCGATGATGTCCCGCAGCCGGATCTTCACCGGCGCCTGCAGGTGCAGCTCGCCGTTGTCGAACGCCATCCGCGCCTCGGCGTCGGAGCTGAAGGTCCGCCCCTCGCCGAGCAGGTTCTTCTGGATGTGCGAGAGGTGGTACAGGCCGATGACCATGTCCTGGGTGGGCATGGTGACCGGCTTGCCGTCGGCCGGCTTGAGGATGTTGTTGCTGGACAGCATGAGGATGCGGGCCTCGGCCTGCGCCTCCGCGGACAGCGGCACGTGCACGGCCATCTGGTCGCCGTCGAAGTCGGCGTTGAAGGCGGTGCAGACGAGCGGGTGGATCTGGATCGCCTTGCCCTCGACCAGCTGCGGCTCGAAGGCCTGGATGCCCAGGCGGTGCAGGGTCGGCGCGCGGTTGAGCAGCACCGGGTGCTCCGCGATGACCTCCTCCAGCACGTCCCACACGACCGGGCGCTGACGCTCGACCATGCGCTTGGCCGACTTGATGTTCTGCGCGTGGTTGAGATCCACCAGGCGCTTCATCACGAACGGCTTGAACAGCTCCAGGGCCATCTGCTTCGGCAGGCCGCACTGGTGCAGCTTGAGCTGCGGACCGACGACGATAACCGAACGGCCGGAGTAGTCGACGCGCTTGCCCAGCAGGTTCTGACGGAAGCGGCCCTGCTTGCCCTTGAGCATGTCGGACAGCGACTTCAGCGGCCGGTTGCCCGGGCCGGTGACCGGACGACCGCGGCGGCCGTTGTCGAACAGCGCGTCGACGGCCTCCTGCAGCATCCGCTTCTCGTTGTTGACGATGATCTCGGGCGCGCCCAGGTCGATCAGGCGCTTGAGCCGGTTGTTCCGGTTGATGACGCGCCGGTACAGGTCGTTGAGGTCGCTGGTGGCGAAGCGGCCACCGTCGAGCTGCACCATCGGGCGCAGGTCCGGCGGGATGACCGGGACGCAGTCCAGCACCATGCCCAACGGCGAGTTGGCGGTGTTGAGGAACGCGGCCACGACCTTGAGGCGCTTGAGCGCACGGATCTTGCGCTGGCCCTTGCCGCTGCGGATCGTCTCGCGCAGCTGCTCGGCCTCGTCCTCCAGGTCGAGGTTCTCCAGCAGAGCCTTGATCGCCTCAGCGCCCATGGCTCCGTTGAAGTACTCGCCGAACCGGTCGCGCAGCTCGCGGTAGAGCAGCTCGTCGGTGATGAGGTTCTTGCGCTCCAGCTTGCGGAACGTGTCCATGACCTCGTCGAGACGGTCGATCTCGCGCTGGGCGCGATCGCGCATCTGCCGCATCTCGCGCTCGCCGGCCTCCTTGACCTTGCGGCGCACGTCGGCCTTCGCACCCTCGGCCTCGAGCTCGGCCAGGTCCTGCTCCAGCTTGGCGGCCCGCTTCTCGATCTCGGAGTCGCGCGCGTTCTCCGCCTGCCGCTTCTCGGCCGACACCTCGTTCTCGAGGGTCGCCAGGTCGCGGTGGCGGGCCTCCTTGTCGACGCTGGTGATCACGTACGACGCGAAGTAGATGATCTTCTCGAGGTCCTTCGGAGCCAGGTCGAGCAGGTAGCCGAGCCGGCTGGGCACACCCTTGAAGTACCAGATGTGCGTGACCGGCGCGGCGAGCTCGATGTGGCCCATGCGCTCACGGCGGACCTTCGCCCGGGTCACCTCGACGCCGCAGCGCTCGCAGATGATGCCCTTGAAGCGGACCCGCTTGTACTTACCGCAGTAGCACTCCCAGTCCCGGGTGGGGCCGAAGATCTTCTCGCAGAAGAGCCCGTCCTTTTCCGGCTTCAGGGTGCGGTAGTTGATCGTCTCAGGCTTCTTGACCTCGCCGTGCGACCACTGCCGAATGTCGTCGGCTGTGGCCAGGCCGATGCGGAGCTCGTCGAAGTAGTTGACGTCGAGCACTTCGTCTATGTCCTCACGATTCAGTTGCTCGGGTAATTGCTAGGTCGCGGGGCCCGATGCCCCCGCCGTCTCCGGCGGGGGCATCAGCCGCGAATCAAACTTCCTCGACGCTGCTCGGCTCGCGCCGCGAGAGGTCGATGCCCAACTCCTCGGCGGCCCGGAACACCTCGTCGTCCGTCTCGCGCATCTCGAGGGCCACACCATCGCTGGAGAGCACCTCGACGTTCAGGCACAGCGACTGCAGCTCCTTGAGGAGCACCTTGAAGGACTCCGGAATGCCCGGCTCCGGGATGTTCTCGCCCTTGACGATCGCCTCGTAGACCTTGACGCGTCCGAGGACGTCGTCGGACTTGATCGTCAGCAGCTCCTGCAGCGCGTAAGCCGCACCATAGGCCTGCATCGCCCAGCACTCCATCTCACCGAAGCGCTGGCCACCGAACTGCGCCTTACCACCCAGCGGCTGCTGCGTGATCATGGAGTAGGGGCCGGTGGAGCGAGCGTGGATCTTGTCGTCGACCAGGTGGTTGAGCTTCAGGATGTAGATGTAGCCGACCGCGATCGGGTCCGGGAGCGGCTCGCCGGAGCGGCCGTCGAACAGCCGCGCCTTGCCGCTGGCCCCGATGAGCTGCTTGCCGTCCCGGTTGGGCAGCGTGCTGCTCAGCAGGCCGGCAATCTCCTCCTCCTTGGCGCCGTCGAAGACCGGGGTCGCCACGTTGGTGTCCGGCTCGGACTCCCCCGCGTTGATGGACTTCAGGGCGCGCTGCCACTCGTGCTCGTCGCCGTCGATCTTCCAGCCGGTCTTGGCCACCCACCCGAGGTGGGTTTCCAGGACCTGCCCGATGTTCATACGGCTCGGCACACCGAGCGGGTTGAGGACGATGTCGACCGGGGTCCCGTCCTCGAGGAACGGCATGTCCTCGACGGGCAGGATCTTGGAGATGACACCCTTGTTGCCGTGGCGGCCGGCGAGCTTGTCGCCGTCCTGGATCTTCCGCTTCTGGGCCACGTAGACGCGGACCAGCTCGTTCACGCCCGGGGACAGCTCGTCGCCGTCCTCGCGGCTGAACGTGCGCACACCGATGACCGTGCCGGTCTCGCCGTGCGGCACCTTGAGGCTGGTGTCGCGGACCTCGCGGGCCTTCTCACCGAAGATCGCGCGCAGCAGCCGCTCCTCCGGGGTCAGCTCGGTCTCACCCTTGGGCGTGACCTTGCCGACGAGGATGTCGCCGGTGACTACCTCGGCGCCGATCCGGATGATCCCCCGCTCGTCGAGGTCGGCGAGCATTTCCTCGCTGACGTTCGGGATGTCGCGGGTGATCTCCTCCGGCCCCAGCTTGGTGTCGCGCGCGTCGACCTCGTGCTCCTCGATGTGGATCGAGGTGAGGACGTCGTTCTGCACCAGCTTCTGGGACAAGATGATCGCGTCTTCGTAGTTGTGGCCCTCCCAGGGCATGAACGCCACGAGCAGGTTGCGCCCGAGCGCCATCTCGCCCTCGTCGGTGCACGGACCGTCGGCGATGACCTGCCCGGCCTCGACCCGCTGCCCCTCGAAGATCACCGGCTTCTGGTTGACGCAGGAGCCGGAGTTGGAGCGGCGGAACTTGTGCAGCAGGTAGGTGCGGCGGTGGCCGTCGTCCTGGTGGACGGTGACGTAGTCGGCGCACATGTCCTCGACGACCCCACCGACCTCGGCCACGACCACGTCGCCGGCGTCGACGGCGGCACGGTACTCCATGCCGGTGCCGACGAGCGGCGACTCCGCCTTGACCAGCGGCACGGCCTGGCGCTGCATGTTCGCGCCCATCAGTGCCCGGTTGGCGTCGTCGTGCTCGAGGAACGGGATCATCGCGGTGGCGACCGAGGTCATCTGCCGCGGCGACACGTCCATGTAGTCGACCTGGTCGGCGGGGACGTTGTCGACCTCGCCGCCCTTCCGGCGAACCAGGATCCGGTCCTCGGCGAAGTTGCCGTCGCTCTTCAGCGGAGCGTTGGCCTGCGCCTTGACGTACCGGTCCTCCTCGTCCGCGGTCAGGTAGTCGATCTGGTCGGTCACCTTGCCGTCGACGACCTTGCGGTATGGCGTCTCGACGAAGCCGAACGGGTTGACCCGCGCGAACGTCGAGAGCGCGCCGATGAGACCGATGTTGGGACCCTCAGGGGTCTCGATCGGGCACATGCGGCCGTAGTGGGACGGGTGCACGTCGCGGACCTCGAAGCCGGCCCGCTCACGGGAGAGACCACCCGGGCCGAGCGCGCTCAGCCGGCGCCGGTGGGTCAGGCCCGCCAGCGGGTTGGTCTGGTCCATGAACTGGGAGAGCTGCGAGGTGCCGAAGAACTCCTTGATCGCCGCCACGACGGGACGGATGTTGATCAAGGTCTGCGGCGTGATCGCCTCGACGTCCTGGGTAGTCATGCGCTCGCGGACGACGCGCTCCATCCGGGACAGGCCCACGCGGACCTGGTTCTGGATGAGCTCGCCGACCGTGCGCAGCCGCCGGTTGCCGAAGTGGTCGATGTCGTCGGCCTCGTAGCCCTCTTCGCCGGTGTGCAGGCGGCAGAGGTACTCGACCGTGGCGACAATGTCCTCTTCGGTCAGGACGCCCTGGTTGATCGGCAGATCCAGTTCGAGCTTCTTGTTGAACTTGTATCGACCAACCTTGGCGACGTCGTACCGCTTCGGGTTGAAGAACAGGTTGTCGAGGAGGTTCTGCGCGTTCTCCCGCGTCGGCGGCTCACCAGGCCGCAGCTTGCGGTAGATGTCAAGCAGCGCCTCGTCCTGGCCGGCGATGTGGTCCTTCTCGAGCGTGGTCATCATGAGCTCGGACCAGCCGAACTTCTCACGAATCCGCTCGGCGGACCAGCCGATGGCCTTGAGCAGGACGGAGACCGCCTGCCGGCGCTTGCGGTCGATGCGGACACCGACGGTGTCGCGCTTGTCGATGTCGAACTCGAGCCAGGCACCCCGGCTCGGGATGACCTTGACGCTGGTGAGGTCGCGGTCGGAGGTCTTGTCCGGCTGCTTGTCGAAGTACACGCCCGGCGAGCGGACGAGCTGGCTCACCACGACGCGCTCGGTGCCATTGATGATGAACGTGCCCTTGGGCGTCATCATCGGGAAGTCACCCATGAACACCGTCTGGCTCTTGATCTCGCCGGTGGTGTGGTTGGTGAACTCCGCGGTCACGAACAGCGGGGCGCAGTAGGTGAGGTCCTTCTCCTTGCACTCCTCGATCGGGGCCTTGACCTCATCGAAGCGGGGCGCGGAGAACGACAGCGACATCGTGCCGGAGAAGTCCTCAATAGGACTGATCTCTTCGAGGATCTCCGCGAGCCCGGAACGGGCGTGCTGATCACCGGACGAGCGGCTCTGCCAAGCCTCGTTGCCAACCAACCAGTCGAACGAGTCGGTTTGGATGGCGAGGAGGTTGGGAACCTCAAGGTGTTCGGTGATCCTGCCGAAGGAGACCCGGCGGGGAGCGTAAGCGCTCGAACTGGTCTTCGCAGGGCGGGAAGCTGCCAAGATGCGTCCTTCCGAGGACCGGTGTTGCAGACAGGCCGTTTCGCGTGCAGCCTGACGACCCCCGATGTGGAGGAGCCCACGAAGGGACACCTCACGCCGAAGGTGAAGTCAGAAGACAGCGCAAACTAGCAGTGTAGCCGCAAGGCTCACCGCTGTCCAGCGGCATCGTGCACGATGTTTCCAACGACCTTTTTTGAAGATCGTTTCCCCACCGGCCGAGCCGCTCGCATCGGTCGTGGCCTGCGGGTTCCTGTCGATGCGCGCTGAGCCGCGCCCAAGAAGGGCGGGGGCACATCAGGTCGGTCCGCTCGGCCGCCGCGTCCGCGGAAGGCAGTGCCTGATTAGCGTGCCTGCCCGCCGGTCATCGCGTCAAGGGTTCCCACGCGCGTCGGGGCTTCGTGACAGATATCTCGCAGTGCGACCACTAAGTGTTGTGGTCGACCCCCTAGATCTTGGGGTCCTTACATGTTGCGTAAGAAAAGAAAGACGGCCGCCGGAATTCCGGCGGCCGTCCGATCTCGCTGTTCCGCGGCACGGGCCGCGTCGGTAATGACGCAGCCGGCCCGCCGCTTTGTGCGCGAGCAGCAGATTACTTGAGGGAGACCTTGGCGCCCTCGGCCTCGAGCTTGGCCTTGCCCTTCTCGGCGGTCTCCTTGTTGACCTTCTCCAGGACGGCCTTCGGCGCGGCCTCGACGAGGTCCTTGGCCTCCTTCAGGCCCAGGCCGGTCAGCTCACGCACGACCTTGATGACCTGGATCTTCTTGCCGCCGTCGGCCTCGAGGACGAGGTCGAACTCGCTCTGCTCCTCAACGGCCTCGGCCGGGGCGGCCGGGCCGGCGGCGCCGGCGATGGCGACCGGGGCGGCCGCGGTGACCTCGAAGACCTCTTCGAACTGCTTCACGAACTCGGAGAGCTCGATCAGCGTCATCTCCTTGAACGCGTCGAGGAGTTCGTCGGTGCTCAGCTTCGCCATGGTGGCGTTTCCTCTCAAAAGTTTCGAATAACGGGGCGGGCCGGACTATTCGGCCGCGCCACCGGCTTCCTGCGCGCGCTTGTCCACCAGAGCCTGGGCGGTGCGGACCGCCTTCGACAGCGGAGCCTGGAACAGCGCCGCGGCCTTGGACAGGTTGCCCTTCATGGCGCCGGCCAGCTTGGCCAGCAGCACCTCACGGGACTCCAGGTCGGCCAGGCGACGGACCTCGTCCGCGCTGATGGCCTTGCCCTCGAAGACGCCGCCCTTGATGACGAGCATCGGGTTGGTCTTCGCGAACTCGCGGAGGCTCTTGGCCGCCTCCACCGGGTCCCCGCCGACGAAGGCGAGCGCGGTAGGACCGGAGAACAAATCGTCGAGCCCGCTGATGCCCGCATCGGTCGCGGCACGCTTCGCGAGCGTGTTCTTCGCGACGGCGTACGTGGTCTCGCGGCCCAGGTTGCGGCGCAGGGTCTTGAGCTGCGCCACGGTCAGGCCGCGGTACTCGGTCAGCACGGTGGCCGAGGAGCCCCGGAACTTGTCAGTGAGTTCCGCGACCGAAGTGGCCTTGTCGTCTCGAACCGGCTTGTCCGCCATGTCCCTCCTCTCATCCTTGTTGCAGTTGCCGTTTAAGAGCGCCGGCTGAAAACTCCGGGCAATGAAAAACGCCCCGGGCGCAGGGGCGCTCGGAGCGGAGGGCGGCCAGTGACGGCCGACATTCACACCAGTATCGCGTCCCTGCGCGGGTCGCCCGCATTGCGGCGGGGCCTTCGATATCCGCTCACGCGGACATGACCAGCGGTCTTCGGGTTTCAGCGACAAGAGTACGGGTTACCGGCCGCTTCTCCAAATCACGCCTGCTCCCGGCGGATGCGGGCGTACACGGCGGTGAACACGGCGCTCCAGGCGATGCCCCATCCGGTGGCGAGCAGGACAGCCGGCAGGTGGGCCGCGCCGACCGTGTCGCGGGCGGTGACCATCACGGGCGGGGCCAGCCACGGCACCGGGAAGCTCTTGAGGCCGAACACGATCGCGAACACGATGCCGGCCACCAGCACTGTCAGCCCGCGGCCGGTGTGCCCGGTCACGGCCCGGCTGGCCAGCGCGCCGAGGACGACGGCCGGCAGCAGGAGCAGCAGGTGGGCCCAGACGCCCAGGGCGATGCCGGTGGACAGCGGCGGATCTCCGGCGCGCGGGGTCGTCACGCCGCCGACCACCCACGGCAGGATCAGCGCGACCAGGACAACGGGCAGGCCGGCCAGGACGGCGGCGAGCAGGCCGGCGGTGATCTCCCGTGTGGCCCCGCCGACGGCGATCCGGCTGAGGCGCCGCTGGACGTCCGGCTCGACGTCCATGAGGACCTTCGTCTGCCAGGCCAGGACCGCGAACAGGATGGCCGCGGAGACGCCGTACGCCTCGCCGGCCTGGGACTGACCGCCGCCATACAGGATCGACAGGACCACGAGGGTGCAGAACAGCGGTGCGGCCGCTCGACCGGTCTGGACGAAGCCGACAAGCCGCATGCGGACAAGTGCAATCATCGCTGGGGTACCTCATCCCGCACCGACAGCACGTCGAAGCCGAACGAGCGCAGGCGCGACACCGCGTCACCCGCCTCCGCCGCGTCGACCGCCAGCTCGATCACCTTCTTGCCGCCCGCGCGCTCGCCGGCGCGGACCTCGCCGTCGCGGACGTCCCAGCGGCGCGCCCCGGGCAGCCGCGCGACCTCGCCCAGGTGGTCACTGACCAGCACGGACCCGCCCTGGCCGACGACCTCGGCGACGATCGCGGGCACCTGTTCGCGGGTCTGCGCGTCGAGGCCCTCCCAGGGCTCGTCGAGCACCAGCAGGCCCGGCGGTTTGAGGAGCGCCTGCACCAGGCCGACCTTCTGGGCCGAGCCCTTCGACAGCCGGCCGAGCCGCACGTCGAGGAAGTGCCCGAAGTTGAGCCGGTCGGCCCAGCGGTCGATGTCGGCGGTGGCGTCCAGACCGTGGATCTTGCCCATGTGGGTGAGGTAGGCCCGCGCGGTGAACGGCTGGTCGGCCGGAAAGCGTTCAGGAACCCAGCCGACGACCTTCGGGCGCTGGGCGACGATGCCGCGGCCGGGCACCAGGACACCGGCGGCGAGCTGCAACAGGGTGGACTTGCCCGAGCCGTTCGGGCCGGCCACGACGGCCGTCTCCCCGGGTTCGAGCGTCAGGTCGACACCGCGCAGCGTCCAGGGTGCGCGACGGCCGTACCGGAACCACACGTCCTGGAAACGCACCGGGACAGCGTGCCATAGACACGCTGTCCCGGGTGTTCCCAGTCGGCTGGGAGATTGCTGAGCGTCGTTACTACTCCGCTGCTCCAGGGGTGACGCTGTCGTCCTCGAGGAGGTTGCGGGTCTTGCTCGGGTCGACCGGGATGCCCGGGCCCATGGTGGTGGTGACGAAGATCTTCCGGAGGTACTTGCCCTTGGCGGCCGAAGGCTTGGCCCGGTTGACCTCGTCCAGCACGGCCGCGTAGTTCTCGACCAGCTGCTGCTCGCTGAAGCTCGCCTTGCCGATGATCAGGTGCAGGTTCGAGTGCTTGTCCACCCGGTAGGTGATCTTGCCACCCTTGATCTCGTTGATCGCCTTGGTGACGTCCATGGTCACCGTGCCCGTCTTCGGGTTCGGCATCAGGCCGCGCGGGCCCAGGATCCGCGCGATCCGGCCGATCTTGGCCATCTGGTCCGGCGTGGCGATCGCCGCGTCGAAGTCCAGCCAGCCCTCCTGAATGCGGGCGACCAGCTCGTCCGTGCCGACCGCGTCGGCGCCGGCGGCCTCGGCCTCGGCGGCCTTGGGGCCCTGCGCGAAGACGATGACGCGGGCGGTCTTACCGGTGCCGTGCGGGAGGTTGACCGTGCCACGGACCATCTGGTCGGCCTTGCGCGGGTCGACACCCAGGCGCATGGCCACCTCGACGGTGGGGTCGAACTTCACGGTCGTGGTCTGCTTCGCCAGCCGGATGGCGGCGACGGGGCTGTAGAGCGCGCCGCGGTCGACGAGGTCGACGGCCTTGCGGTAGTTCTTGCCGTGCTGCGACATGTCGCTGATTTCTCCTGTGGTCTCAGTGCGGACGCCCCGCGGAGCGCCCTCCCACTCAATGTGCTTGGGGTCAGTCCTTGACGATGATGCCCATGGAGCGGGCAGTGCCGGCGATGATCCGCTCGGCCATCTCGATGTCGTTCGCGTTGAGGTCGGCCATCTTCTTCTCGGCCACCTCGCGCAGCTGCGCCTTGGTGATCGAGCCGACCTTGTCCTTCTGCGGGACGCCCGAGCCCTTCGGCACACCGGCGGCCTTGAGCAGCAGGCGCGCGGCGGGCGGGGTCTTCAGGATGAACGTGAACGTACGGTCCTCGTAGACGCTGATCTGCGCCGGGATGATGTCACCGCGCATGGACTCCGTCTGGGCGTTGTACGCCTTGACGAACTCCATGATGTTCACGCCGTGCTGACCGAGGGCGGGGCCGACCGGCGGCGCCGGCGTGGCCTGGCCGCCCGGCAGCTGAAGCGTGAAGGTCTTGACGAGCTTCTTCTTCGGAGGCATGGCTGTTTTCGTCTTCCTGGGCTGGAATCGTGTTTGGTGCGTCCGCGCTGTGTCGCGGTCTCTACGCACACGTGAGCGCCCGGCCTTTCCGGCCGGACGCTCAAGCGTACCGCAGGCTATTTTGGATCTTTGACCAGGCCGTTGGCCCGGCCTTTAGATCTTGGTGACCTGGTTGAAGTTCAGCTCGACCGGGGTCTCGCGGCCGAAGATCGAGACCAGCACCTTGAGCTTCTGCTGGTCCGCGTTGATCTCGCTGATCGTCGCCTGGAGCGAAGCGAAGGCGCCGTCGGTGACGGTGACCGAGTCGCCGACCTCGAAGTCGAGGACCTTGACCTCGGGCTTGCCGGCCTTCTTGCCCGCCTCCGGCTGGACTGCGGGGGCCAGCCACTTGAGCACCTCGTCGAGCGACAGCGGCGCCGGGCGGTCGGCGCGGTCCGTCGCACCCACGAAGCCGGTGACGCCCGGCGTGTTGCGCACGCACGAGTACGACTCCGGGGTCAGCTCCATCCGGACCAGGATGTAGCCGGGGAAGACCTTGTTCTGCACCTGGGTGCGCTTGCCGTTCTTGATCTCGACCTCTTCGCGCGTCGGGACCTCGACCTGGTAGATGAACTCTTCCATGTCGAGGCTCGTGATGCGCGTCTCGAGGTTGGTCTTGACCTTGTTCTCGTAGCCGGCGTAGGAGTGCACGACAAACCAGTCACCGGGCGCGAAGCGCAGTGCGGCGCGCAGCTCGGCGACGGGGTCCTCGGCCGGGGCCGACTCCGCCGGGCTCTCGGCCGTCAGCACCGTCGACGCTTCCTCGTGCTCCTCGTCGTCGGTTCCGGGCGTCTCGTCGAATTCCTGCACGCTGCTCACTTCCGTCTGTCTGTCTTCGGTTTGTGGCGCCGGCTGAAGATCCCCCGGCTGGTTGATCCCGGCGCCGCCGACCGCCTACTGGTCGGCCGCGCTGCCGTTGCCGAAGGACCAGAGGACGAGCTTGGCGAAGCCGTAGTCGAGACCGCCGACGATGGCCAGCATGACGATCACGAACACCACTACGACGAGCGTGTAAGTGGTCAGCTCCTTGCGGGTCGGCCAGATAACCTTACGCAGCTCGGCGACAACCTCGCGGATGAAGTTGATGAGCCGCGCGAAGATGTTGTTGGAGCCGCCCTCTTTGACCTTGACCTTCTTGCCCGGCTTTTCTTTCAGGTCCTTGGACTTGGCGTCCTTGGCCTTGTCCTTGGCCCGGCCGTTGCGGCTCGAGGTGTCGTCGTCATCATCGTCGAGCTCGTCCTCGTCGATGTCGTCGGCGGCGTCGAGGCGGTCCAGCTCGTCGGCGAACTCTTCCTCGATGGCGGCGTCCTCGGCGCTGAGCTCCTCTTCACGGCGATCGTCGGCGGGGTTGGTCCCGCGTCGCCTGCGTTCGGCCACTTTCGCCCTCTTCCGTGATCTCGCGAGTGCTCGGTCCGTTTCGGCCGGCAGCAAGACCCCGGGTCCGATGATCGACCCGTAGACCACCGGTTCGGCTTCGGCCGCGGACACCGGCAGGAGCCGGCGGCACTCGGTCGGTCGAACCGTGACCGCTGTGGCCGGCACCCCGGCCCTCCGGCCGGATGCACCGGACCCAGGTCAGGCCTTCGGCGCAGGGGCGACAGGACTCGAACCTGCAACCTGCGGTTTTGGAGACCGCTGCGCTACCAATTGCGCCACACCCCTTCGTGAGGAGGGCAGTCCCGACGGGTCCAAATGAACCGGTGTCGAGTTGCTCACCCCACGGCGGACCAGTGTACGGGGTTCTGGCGGGATATCCCAACCACCCCCCTCTACCGGTGTCCACCGATCGCTGTCGACGCCGCCGCCGGCTACATCGACACCGGCTGTGCCGGTGTCGCCTGATCGCTTCGGACGATGGCCTTCGCCGCACCCAGGACCTTGTCTCCCTGGCACGTCGCCGCGACGTCGATCTGCACCAGGCCCTCGTCGAGGACCTTCTTCACCACGCCGCTGATGACGATCTCGGTCCCCTCGTCGTCATCGGGCACGACGACTGGATTGGCGAACCGCGTCGAAAATTCCACGATTGCCGCCGTACCGCCCACCCAGCACGCCACCGCCTGCCCGGCCAGCCCCATGGTGAGCATGCCGTGCGCGATGACGCCGGGGAGCCCGACGGCGACCGCCTGCCGGTCGTTCCAGTGGATCGGGTTGAAGTCGCCGGACGCGCCCGCGTAGCGCACCAGGGTGGCGCGGGTGACCCGGTAGGTCTGGGCCGGAAACTCGGTGCCTGGCTGCATGGCGTCAGCCCTCCCCACGGATCACGAGCCGGGTCCAGATCGTCACGACGAGTTCACCCTCAACGGTGGAAACTTCATGCCGGGTGGTGAGGAAGCCGTGCCCGGCCCGGCTGCTGATCTCCTCCACCGCCATCACCGTGACGAGGTGGTCGCCGGCCTGAATGGGCCGCACGTAGCGGAACGTCTGCCCGCCGTGCACGACCCGGCTGTAGTCCAAGCCGAAGTGGGGGTCGTCGACGAGCTGCTGGCCGGCGTTCTGGCTCAGGATGATCGCGAAGGTGGGCGGCGCGATCACGTCGCTGTAGCCCTTGGCCCGCGCCTCGGCGAGATCGCGGTGCACGGGGTCGGCGGCGAGGATCGCGTCGGCGAACTCGCGAATCTTCTCCCTCCCCACCTCATACGGCGGGGTCGGCGGGTACACCCGGCCCAGGAACGACTGATCGAGCGGCATGCGGAGAATTTACCGTTCCGCCTTCCCGGGAGATGACGAAGGCCCAGCCTTCCTGGTCCGGAGCACGACGAAGCCCCCGACCTGCTCGGCCGGGGGCTTCGTCGTGCGCTGTATGGCTGACTGTGGGCTTGGGGGCGGAGCCCCCTACCCGAGGCGGGAGCGAAGCGGCCTCGGAACCCGCAGCGGCAGTTGTCGCTCTTTGCTTTTATCGGGTCTCGCGGTGCACGGTGTGCTTGCCGTCCCGGGGGCAGAACTTCTTCAGCTCGATGCGGTCCGGGTCGTTGCGGCGGTTCTTCTTGGTGATGTAGTTCCGCTCTTTGCACTCCGTGCACGCCAGCGTGATCTTCGGACGAACGTCGGTCGCCTTGGCCATGGCGAAGTGCCTTCCTTCAGAGCTTGCAAGTTGGGGTGCATTCAGATCCAGCGAACCATCATAGCGGCTCACACAGATGGACGCCCAATCGGGCGTCCCGTAGTGCTTCTGTAGCGGTGGCCGGACTTGAACCGGCGACACAGCGATTATGAGCCGCTTGCTCTGCCATCTGAGCTACACCGCCGCGGGCGGACTCGATGTCTCAAGCCCGGTCTCGAGCCCCCTTACGGAATCGAACCGTAGACCTTCTCCTTACCATGGAGACGCTCTGCCGACTGAGCTAAGGGGGCGCATCGCATCCGTTCCCGTTACGGTCCCGCACACGCGCTTGCTAAGAGTACACGGCCCCGGCCCGGGCACGAAATCGACTTACCCTCTTTTGATTCTGTCCCCGATGACCTGCGGTTTTCCGGGGTTATGGCACTGCCCGAAGCCAGCGCACCTCGCCCGCCGGCGCCTCCGCCGAGTCCTCCGCGGTCTGCACCTGGAGCCAGGATTCGAAGCGCTCGTAAGGCAGCGGACGGCTGAAGAGGAAGCCCTGGCCCATGTCGCAGCGCATGTCCTCCAGCAGCCCGAGCGTCAGCTCGCTCTCGACGCCCTCGGCCACCACGTCGAGCTCGAAGTTGCGGGCCATGTCCACGATCGTGCGCACGATCGCGAGGTCGCTGGGCGAGGTCGCCATGCCCTGCACGAATGTCCGATCGATCTTGACCTCCTGGACCGGCAGCCGGCTCAGGTCCGCGAACGACGAGCGGCCGGCGCCGAAGTCGTCGACCGACAGCCGGACGCCGAGATCACGCAGCCGGGTGAGGGTCGACAGGGCCCGGCCACCGGCCAGCAGCCCCTCGTCCTCGGCGATCTCCAGGATGAGCCGGTCGGCGGGCACGCCGTGCTCGTCGAGCAGCTCCGAGATCTGCAGCGGCAGGTCCGAGTCGCCGAGGGTGCGGGCGGAAAGGTTCACGGCCACCGCGAGCGGGCGCCCGGCGTCGGCCCACTGGCGGGCCCGTCGGATGCCCTCCCGCAGTACGACCCCGTTCAAGCGGTTGAGCTGACCGGTGTGCTCCGCCACGGCCACGAAGTCCGGCGGCGCGACCTGGCCGTGCACCGGGTGCTCCCAGCGGGCCAGGCACTCGACACCGACCAGCCGCCGGTCACTCAGGGCGACCTTGGGCTGGAAGTACACCTCGAGCTCTCCGCCGGCCAGGGCCGTGCGCAGGTCGGCGGCCAGCCCGACGCGGCGGACCGCGCGCGACTGGAGGCCGGCGTTGAAGACCTGCACGATGCCCCGCGACTTCGCGACGTGGGTGGCCACGTGGGCCCGCTGCAGCAGCTCCTCGGCGTCGGTGCCGTGCTCGGGGAAGATGGACACCCCGACGTACGTGTCGATGTCGATCGTGAGCGAGTCGATCACCATCGGGTCGCGCAGCCCCTGGCGCAGCGTGTCGGCGACGTTCGCGGCCGCCTCGGCGCTCGCGGTGCGCAGCTCGATCGCGAACTCGTCGTCGCCCACCCGGGCCACCAGCGCACCCTGCGGCGCGAGCGCCTGCAGCCGGCGGGCCACCTCGGCCAGCACCTTGTCGCCGGCCGCGTGCCCGAGCGAGTCGTTGACCTGGCGCAGCGCGACGACGTCGAACAGCAGGACGGCCACGACCTCGCGGGCCCCGCGGCCGCTCATGGCCTCGCCGAGCGCCTCGAGCATCCGGCGCCGGTTGGCCAGCCCGGTCAGCGCGTCGTGGTTGGCGTCGAACTGGAGCCGGTCGACGAGCCGGCTGTTCTCGACGGCGACCCCGGTGTGGGCCGCGAGCGTCTCGATCAGCTGCACGTCGTCCTTGCCGAACGCGGTCCGCTCGCCGAGCCGCCCGGCCGCCTCCAGGGTGCCGATGGTGACGCCGCCGGAGCGCAGGGGCACGACGATGATGTCCTTGACCGAAGCCTCCTGCAGCGCGGTGCGCAGCTCGGAGTCGCCGATTGCCGGCCCGACCGCGATCGTCCGGCCGGTGCGCATTGCGAGATCGCGGAACAGGTCCGGCGTCGGCGCGGCGTCCAGCAGCCCCGGGTAGTCGAACCGGGCCGACAGCAGCAGCTCCTGGTGCCGGCCCTGGCGGGGCAGCCACAGCGTGGCGGAGTCGGCGACGAGCAGCGCGCGGACCCGGGCCAGCAGCACGTCGGGCAGCGTGCCGTCGTGGTTCGTGCTGGCGATGTCACGGGTGAGGGCGTACATCTCCATCAGGCTCTTGTGCTGGCGCAGGAAGCGCGCATAGGCCCGGTTGCCGAGCACCAGGACGACCGCGATGAAGAACAGGAACAGGCTCGCCCACGGACTGGCCTGCAGCGTCAGCAGCATCACGAGGCCGAGCACGATGCCGACGCCCATGACGGCGAACCCGGGCAGCGCCGTGCGCAGGAACTGCGGCAGGTGGGCGATGCCCTGCACGAGCACCATGACCCCGGCGATCGCCGCCAGGTTGACGATGTTGCTGACCACGATGGCCAGCGCGAGCACCAGCCAGGTCCGCGGGTCGCCGGCCGGCCCGAGGTGCAGCGTGGCGACGACGAACGTCGCCGTCGCCGTGCCGGCGAAGAAGCTGGCGGCGTTGAACGCGACCTTGTGCGGCCCGAGCTTGAGCTTGAAGACGTACCACGCCAGGCCGGCGATGATCCGAATGATGATCACCAGGGCCGGCGGCAGGTAATACAGCGCCAGCAGGATCGGAACGTCGTTCATCCCGATCGCCAGCACCTGCCGGCGCACATCGAGCCGCAACTGCATGTGCGTCGCGACGATGGCGAACAACAGCAGGACCGGTGCGTACTGAATGTTGTGCGTCAGCGGCACCGAATGCTCGGACAGCAGCGCCGGCAGGGAGATCAGGCAACCGAGGATGAGCAGCGGCCCCGTAATGAGCCAGGCATGCGTGTCATCGCGCCTGATCGGCGTCTTTGGTGCGGGCACCGGTTCCCCAATCGCGTGCAGCCATGGCCTTGATCAACCGCCGCCCAGCTGCACCGGCGACGGAGGTCACTCCCAGGCGAAGTCTTCAGTAACGAAGACCTGGGCGGAGCCCGCGTTCGTCACAGCTGGCGCACTGACCGACCCCGGAAGAGGGTGGAAGCGGACAATTGTGATCGGATCCGCACTGGCCGCGGCCGCTGACAGCCCTAACGCCACCGAGCCGAAGCCGATGGTCACCGCCAGCCGCACAATCCACCGGCCGAGCGTCTTTTCGCGCATCTCTGACTCCCATGCGATCGGTGCGACACGTGGCGCGGTTTGGTTACCCACGATCGTGCCACAAGCCACGTCAGGACCAACAGAGCGCGGGCCAAGATGACGCGGTCGCGAGGAAGAATCGACCTTTCGGCCGATTTCAGGTCTGGCGAACCGGCTATATCGCTTCACTCGTCGCAGCTTCACCGCAACGTTTCGGCGTCGCCGTGAGTCGGCCTTCGTCGAACTCGACGGACCTTCCGCCACCCGCCCGAGCCGATCGGCCGTGACAACCTCCACAAAACGGACGTGGGCCTCCGGCAATCCGCTGCCGGTACTCCCACGTACACGGGATTTTCACTTCTCGCGCACTTGCCCCAATTCCGACCAACCTTCTCGTTTGGGAACGCCGACGCCCTACCGGATCTCCTGACGGACGGCCCGCCCGCGGCGGGGTGGTTGCTGCCCGGCAACAGTGTGACGCCACTTCGCTCGGCCCGGTGTCGGCCGCCGGACTTGTCGCACCAAAAGTGGTCCGAGCACGTTCGCGGGGCCGGCGGCGCGAACGCGAGTGGGGCCACCTCCGCGCAGCCGACACCTTCGGGCGCAGGTTGCCGACGCGCCCCCGAGCGGGCGGGCAGGTCGGCGGCGCGCGAACGCTCCGGACACTTTCACGGCGGCGGCACCCCCGCCGACACTTTCGGGCCAACCCTCGCACCGGGCCGCGAACGCCTCCCGCCGCCCTCCCCGGCAACTGCGGCGACGCGCACACCACGGCGAGGCTGAGGGATCGCGCGACACCTCGTCACGCAACCCTCAGGTCACCGCTGCCGCTCTCGCAGCGCCTTCTTTCTCAGCGCCTTCTTTCCCCATGCCTTCTTGCTTCTGCATGCCTTCTTGCACGAGGTCGGCTTTCTTCACCCAGCGCGCCTCCACCCAGCGGGCCTCCACCCGGCGCGCCGTCACGCGACGAGCCCACCGGTATCCCCGCCCGAGCCGCTCTTCGCCACCTTCCGGCGGGTGCGCGCCTTCGCTTTCCCCCGCTGCGCGGCGCCGATCTCCCGCCAGTTGGGCTCGACGGCGACCACCGCGCTCTCGATCCAGGCGATCGCCTCCCCCTCGGATTCGAACGCACGGGTCCGCACCCGCCCGGCCGGCCCGCCTCGCCGCAGCTCGACCTGCCACCGGCCGTCGGCCGCGTTGTGCACGAAGACGTCCCGGCGCGTGAGCCGGGACCAGCTGCCGTTCCACCACCGTCGCTCGTTCATGCCTACATCTTAGAACAGGTGTACGACATTTTTTTGGGCCTCCGTCCGCCGCCACCCGTCCGGGTCCGGTGTTACCTTCCGGACGTGGAGTTTCCGGGGAAGGGTCTCGCCAAGGGACTGGCCGTGACGCTGGGCACGATGACCAAGCGGTCGCACACCCAGCAGTACCCGGACGTCCAACCGGACCTGCCGCCCCGGTCCCGCGGCGTCATCGCGCTGCTGGAAGAGAACTGCACGGTGTGCATGCTGTGCGCGCGGGAGTGCCCGGACTGGTGCATCTACATCGACTCGCACAAGGAAGAGGTGATGGTTCCCGGCGCCGCCCGGGCCCGCCAGCGCAACGTCCTCGACCGGTTCGCGATCGACTTCTCGCTCTGCATGTACTGCGGCATCTGCATCGAGGTGTGCCCGTTCGACGCGCTGCACTGGTCGCCGGAGTTCGAGTACGCCGAGCACGACATCCGTGACCTGCTCCACGAGAAGGAGCGCCTGGAGGAGTGGGTGCCGACGGTCCCGGCTCCACCGGCGCACGATCCCCGCGGCGAGCCGGCCAAGGAGCAGACAGCGGCGGCCAAGCGCGCCGCCCGCGACGCCGGCTGAGCCAGCTCCCACTCCGCGCCGACCGCGTCTCGATGCTGCGCGGGAACCGAGGGTGATCGCCAGGCGGCCCGGCGGTCGATTCCTGTCATACCCGGATGGCAGGATGTCGGCCATGAGGGTGGCGCAGCGATGACCGTGGCCGACGTGCTCACGCTGGCGCTCGGCGCTGTGGCGCTGGGTGCCGGCCTCCTGGTCGTGACGACCCGGCACGTGGTGCGGGCCGGGCTCTGGCTCGTCGTCGCCCTGGGCGCGGTCGCCGGCCTCTATCTGGTCCTCACCGCCGAGCTCGTGGCCTGGGTGCAGGTGCTCGTCTACGTCGGCGCGGTCGTCGTCCTGCTCCTCTTCGCCGTCATGCTCACCCGCGCTCCGATCGGTGCGAGCGACGACCTGGACCGCACCCGCTGGCCGGGTGCCCTGGTCGGCGCCGGGGCCGGGGCCGGTCTCGCGGCGCTGTTCATCGACGCGTTCCGGTGGGCGGGGGTCACGATGCCGGAGCCGGGCACCGCCGAGCGCATGGGCGCGGCCCTGTTCCGCACCTGGGTGCTGCCGTTCGAGCTGATCTCGGTGCTCCTGCTGGCCGCCCTGGTCGGCGCGATCGTGGTCTCCCGCCCCGACATCGGCTCCCGCCCGGCGGATCGGAGGCGGTCCTGATGCATCCCGCGCTTCCGTTCACGATCGCCGCCCTGCTGTTCGGCATCGGGGTCTACGGCGTGCTGGTCCGCCGCAACGCGGTCCTGCTGCTGATGGCCGTGGAGCTCATGCTCAACGCGGTGAACCTGGTCTTCGTGACCGCCGACGCCACCATCCGGGCGGCGGTGCCACAGGCCGGGCAGTCCTTCGCCCTCTTCATCATCGTCCTCGCGGCCGCGGAGATCGGTGTCGGGCTCGCGTTGATTCTGCAGCTGTACCGCCTGAGGAGCACGGTCGGCGTGGACGACCTCCCGCTCGCCGACCCCCCACCTCCTCCCCCGGCACCGTCGCCCGGACCGTCGCCGAGCCCGCGGCCCACGCCGTCTCCGGGCCCGCCGACGCCGGTGACCACCGGCCGGTCGACGCCTCCCCCGGCCCCGGCCGAGCCGCCGCCACCCGCGGGCGAGCACGGACTCCGCGGATCGGAAACCGATGGCGGCCCGCACAAGGATGAGGAAGCAGAAGCCGCGGCCGACGGACCGGTGGCGGAGTCGGGCTCGAGCGCAGCGGGGGTGGCGCGGTGAGTGTGGACGCACTGGGAGTCGCACTGCCGGCCGTGCCCGTCGGCGTGGGGCTGGCGGGACTGCTCTTGCGGTACAAGCAAAGGGGCCTTGCCGCTCTTCTCGGAGTGACAGGTGCGGTCGTCGCGGTCGGGTGCGCCGTCGCCGTTGCGCTGCGGGGCGCGCGCGGGGCCGACCCCGGGATCACGGTTGCCGAGTTCGGCCGGGTGGCGGTGACGTTCGGGACCTGGCTGGACGGGCCGGCGGGGCTCGTCGCCATAGCGGTCGGGGTCGTCGCGCTGTGCGTGCAGGTCTACTCCGTGGCCTATCTGCACGATGACGAGCGGTATGCGCCGTACGCCGCGCAGGTGAGCCTCTTCACCGGGGCGATGCTGCTGGTGGTCGTGTCCGGAGACCTCATCGCGCTGCTGGTGGGGTGGGAGGTCATGGGCATCTGCTCATACCTGCTCATCGGGCACGACCGGCGACTGCCCGAGGCGCCGCGGGCCGCGGTGAAGGCGTTCATCGTGACACGGGTCGGCGACGTCGGGTTCCTGCTCGGGATCGTCGTGCTGGGGCTGCACGCGCACAGCTTCCGCATCGCCGACGTGTTCGCGGCGGCCGGGTCCGGGGCGATCTCCAGCGGGACGCTTACCGCGGCGTGCGTGCTGCTGCTGGCCGGGGTGGCCGGCAAGAGCGCACAGTTCCCGCTGCACACGTGGCTGCCCGACGCGATGGCCGGCCCGACCCCGATCTCGGCGCTGATCCACGCCGCGACGATGGTGGCCGCCGGCGTCTACGTGGTGGCGCGGCTGTATCCGCTGTTCGAGCGCTCGACGGCGGCGCTTGTCGTGCTCGCGTTGATGGCCGCGGTGACAATGCTGCTCGGCGCGCTCAGTGCACTCGGACAGGACGACATCAAGCGGGTGCTCGCCTGGTCGACGGTGAGCCAGCTCGGGTACATGACAGGCGCGCTTGCCGTCGGCGCCCCGTCGGCGGCGCTGTTCCACCTGCTCACGCACGCGGCGTTCAAGGCGCTGCTGTTCCTCGCGGCGGGGTCGGTGATCCACGCCGTCGGCAGCAACCTGATGTCGGCGATGGGCGGGCTGCGCTCGCGCATGCCGGTGACGTTCTGGACGATGACGGTCGGGCTGGGTGCGCTGGCCGGGGTGCCGCCACTGGCCGGGTTCTGGAGCAAGGACGCGATCCTGGAGGCGGCGACCGGGTCCGGGCCGGTGCCGCGCGGGGTCGCGTGGATCGTGCTCGGGTCGGCGGGGTTGACGGTGGCCGTGACCGCGGCGTACGTGGTGCGGCTCTGGCGTCGCACGTTCTTCGGTGCGCCGCGCGGGGCTGCGGCGGCGGCCGGGCACGAGCCGTCCTGGGCGATGCGGGGGCCGCTCGTCGTGCTGGCCGCGCCCGCGGCGCTGCTCGGGCTGGCCGGGCTGGCACCGGGTTTCAGCGCCCGGCTCGGCTCTCACGAACCGGTTGCGCACCTGGGCCTCATGACGCTTGTCGCGCTGGTGCTGCTGGCCGCCGGTGGGCTGTTCGCCTGGCGCCTGGACCCGGCCGCGGCGCCGCCCGACACCGGCCTCGGACGGCTCCTCGCCAACGCCTTCTATCTGGACACGGTGCAGAACGCGCTCGTCACCCAGCCGATCGTCGCGCTGGCCCGGCTGGCCCGCCGCTCTGACGAGGGGCTCGTGGACGGCGCCGTCGACGGGGTCGGCACGGGCGCCGGCGGCCTCGGCGGACTGCTCGCCCGGGCCCACACCGCCGCCCTTCCCCGGGCCGCGACAGCGGTGCTGACCGGCGCCGTGGTGATCGCCGCCGTAGTCGTCGTCGCGCTGGGGGTGGGGCGGTGACCTCCGCACAGACGCTGCTGCTGGCGTCGCTGCTGCTGCCGGCGATCGGGGCGCTTTTCGCGGCCGCGATGCCGGCGCGGCTGGACCGGGTCGCGCGGGTCGGCGCGACAGCGTTCGCCGCGGCCACCGCGGGCGTGGTAGTCGCGCTCGGGCTCGCGCACACCGACACCGCCGGGGTGCGCCGGATCGAGCCGTTCGCCGAGGTCGACCTGCCGTGGGCGCCGACGCTGAGCCTGCGCTTCCACATCGGCGTGGACGGCATCTCCTATCCGCTCGTCGCGCTCACCGCCCTGCTGACGCTGCTCTGCTGCGCCTACTGCCTGTGGCGGGTGCCCGAGCCCGGGCGCGGGCGGCTGCTCGTCGCGCTGCTGCTCGTCCTGCAGGCCGGCATCACCGGCGTGTTCCTCTCGCTCGACCTGGTGCTGTTCTTCGTGTTCTTCGAGGTCGTGCTCCTGCCGATGTACGCGGTGATCGCCGTCTGGGGCGGGGCCGACCGGCGGCGGGCGGCGCGGAAGTTCGTGCTCTACACGCTGTTCGGATCGGTGCTGCTGCTCGTCGGCGTGTTCGTGGTGGTGTCCGCGTCCGGCACCGGTGACCTGGTGGCGCTGAGCGACCCGGCGGTCCGGCCGATGTCGGCGGGGATGCAGCTGCTGGCGTTCGTGCTGCTGGCCCTGGCGTTCGCGGTGAAGAGCCCGCTGTGGCCGCTGCACACCTGGCTGCCCGCCGCGCACACCGAGGCGCCGACTGTCGGGTCGGTGATCCTGGCCGGGGTACTGCTGAAGATGGGCACCTACGGCCTGCTGCGGGTCGCGGTCGGTGTGGCCCCCGACGGAGCCGCCCGGTGCGCGCCGGTGCTCGGGGTCCTGGCGACGGCGGCGATCATCGCGGGCGGCCTGATCTGCCTGGCGCAGACGGAGTTGAAGCGGCTTATCGCGTACTCCTCGGTGGGGCACATGGGCTTCGTCCTGCTCGGCGTGTCCACGCTTACCGCCACCGGGATGCAGGCCGCGCTCATCGGCAACATCGCCCACGGGCTCGTCACGGGCCTGCTCTTCTTCGTCGCCGGCGGCATCAAGGACCGCACCCACACCGGCGACCTCGGCCGGCTCGGCGGTCTCCGGGAGACGGCGCCCGCGCTGAGCGGGGTGCTGGCCTTCGCGGCTATCGCCTCGCTCGGCCTCCCCGGCTTGGCCGGCTTCTGGGGCGAGGCGTTCGCGGTAGTGGCCGCCTTCGAACGCGGCGGCCCCCTGTGGACGACGCTCGGCGCGGTCGCGGCGGTCGGGGCGGCGCTGGCCGCGGCGTACTTCCTGCGGCTCCTGCGCCGGGTCACCCACGGCCCGGCCACTCCCCTCGTCGCCGCGCTCGCCCTGCCGCTCCCGGCCCCGTTCGGCGGCATCGCCCCGCTCGGCGGCGTTGCGCCCCTCGACCTGAGCACGCCGCTGGGCGGCGAGCCGGCCCGGGCCGGGGCTGCCGGTGGGCCGCCGCACGACGGCCGGGCGGACGACGGCGACGGGCCGGTGGCGGCCAGCGGAGCGGCGGCCGGTGACGACGACGTCGAAGACGAAGGTGCCGGGGACGGCGCCGGCCGCGGGACAGGTCTCGGCGGCGCGAACCCGAGCGGCTCGGGCGGAGGGCGGACGGCGGCGCGGTTGACCGCCGGTGAGCTGGTGGCCTGGGCGCCGCTGGTGGTGCTCACGCTGGTGGTCGGTGTGGCGCCCGGGCTGGCGCTGGGGTGGTCCAACGCGGCCGTCGAGGCGCTGGCGGGGGTGTTCGGGCGATGAGGATCGATCAGGTGGCGCTGATCCCCGCGTACGTGGCGGCGGGCACGGCGGTGCTCGCGCTGCTCGTGGATCTGCTCTGGCCGGGGCGGCGGGGGCCGGTGATGGGGGCGACAGCGGTCGGGATGGCCGGGGTGCTCGCGGCGGCTGTCGCTGTCGGGGTTTCCGGCGAGCATCGCAGCGCGTTCTGTTTCGGACCCGACCAGTGCTCGTTGGTGCTCGACCCGGCCGCCGCGATCGTCGCCGGGGTCTTCGCCGGGCTGGCGCTGGGCGCGCTGGGGCTCTCCGTCCCGTTGCTGCGGACCGGGGAGGTGCCGGTCGGGGAGTACTGCTTCTTGCTGGCCTGCTCGCTCGCCGGGGCCGTGGTGCTGGGCGGGGCCCGAGACCTGATCACGCTGATCGTGGCGCTGGAGACGCTGACGCTTCCGCTGTACCTGCTGGTCGGGCTGCGGCGGGGAGCGCGCGAGGGCGGGACGGCGGCCGTCACGTTCTTCGTGGTGAGCGTCGTGTCGACGGCGGTGGCGCTACTCGGGGCGGCGCTCGTGTTCACCGCTACGGGCGGGGTGCACTTCTCGGACATCGCGGCCGGGACCGGGCACCTGGCCGGGCGGTCGGTTGACGTCGGCGCGGCCGGGGCGGCGACCGGGGCGCTGCTCAAGGCCGGCGTGGTGCTGCTGCTGGTCGGGCTCGGGTTCAAGGTCGCGGCGGTGCCGGCGCACGCGTGGGCGCCCGCGACGTACGACGGGGCGCCGCTGCCGATCGCGGCGTACCTGTCGACCGCCTCCAAGCTGGGCGGGGTGGTCGCGCTGCTGCTGGTCGGGGTTTCGGCGGCGCGGCCGGTGCTGTCGACGTCCGGGCTGACGCTTGCCGTGCTGGCCGTCCTGAGCATGACCGTCGGCAACCTGGTGGCGCTGCGGCAGCGGCGGATGGTGCGGCTGCTGGCCTGGTCGTCGGTCGCGCAGGCCGGATACCTGCTCGCGCCGCTGGGCGCGCTCGTCGCCGCCGATCAGGTGACGCCGCTGCTGGTGGCGGCGACGATCGGATACGCCTTCTTCTACGTGGTCCTGGAGTTCGCCGCGTTCGGGGCACTGGTGGCGGTGCGCGGGGCCGGTGACGGCGGGACCATCGCCGACTACCGGGGGCTGGCGCGGCGGTCGCCGTGGCTGACCGCGGTGCTGGTGCTGGCGCTGGCCGGGCTGGCGGGGCTGCCGCCGGGGCTCGCGGGGCTGTTCGCGAAGGTGGCGGTGGTGCGGTCGCTGCTCGGCGGGGACGCGGCCTGGCTGGCGATCGTGGTGGCGGTGAACGCGGTGATCGGGCTCGCGTACTACGTGCGGGTCGGTGCAACGTTCTTCGCGGCTCCGGCCGGGCCCGGCAACGCGGTAGGAGTCGATGACGCCCTGGGCGACGGTGGCCGTGGTGGCGCGCTCAGTGGTGACGGCCGAAGCGAAGTGGCCGGTAGGGGCGGTGGCCGAAGCGGCGTGGTCGAGGGCGGTGGCGGCCGGGGCGACGTGGTCGAGGGTGACGGGGTGGTTGGTGTGGCGCAGCGGGTGCCGTGGGCGGTGGCTGTGGCCGTGGGCGTGGCGGCGGTGGTGGCCGTGCTCGTCGGGTTGGGGCCGGAGGTTGTCATGCGAGCTGCCGGGGCGTTCGGCTAGGCGGCTGGGAGCGCTGCGGCGGTGCCGGTGGTCGCGGCCGGCGGTGGGCGGTGGGCAGTGGGCGGTGGTGCTGTCAGGAGCGACGGCGGCCTGCGGGGCTCCGGTCAACGGTGGCGACTGGTGGTTCGAGCGGGAGGTGCGTAAGGAGTGGGCTGTAGACGGTCTGGATGTGTTGTAGATCACGTGGTTGCTTGGCTCGGTGGGCGTCGTGTCGGTGGGCTGGAAGTGGGGTGAGCTGGGGAACTTTCAGCTAGCTCACAGCTTGCGTTGGGAAGAGGTACGGGGAGTTGCGGTGTTGTTGGAGGTATGCAGCACAGGCATTTCAACGGGTTGAAGACGGCGGCCCTTCTTGGGCTGCTGACATCTGTCATTTTGCTTGTCGGGTACTGGCTCGGCGGTAGCGCCGGCCTGGTGATCGCCGTGTTCCTGTCGCTGGGCATGAACGCGTTCAGCTACTTCTACTCCGACAAGCTGGCGCTGCGGGCGATGAACGCGCAGCCGGTGAGTGAGGCGCAGGCGCCCCAGCTGTACGCGATGGTGCGGGAGCTGGCCACGTCGGCCGGGCAGCCCATGCCTCGGCTCTACATCAGTCCTACGCGCCAGCCCAACGCCTTCGCGACCGGGCGCAATCCGCAGAACGCGGCGGTGGCTGTCACCTCCGGGATCCTGGAGATGCTGACGCCGCGTGAGCTGCGGGGAGTCATCGGGCACGAGCTCTCACACGTGTACAACCGCGATATTTTGATTTCGAGCGTCGCCGGAGCACTGGGCGGCATGATCACCATGCTGGCCAACCTGGCGATCTTCCTGCCGCTCGGGTCGAGCGACGACGAGGAGGGGCCCGGGCTCGGTGGGCTGCTGCTCATGATGATCCTCGGGCCGCTGGCCGCGTCGGTGATCCAGCTGGCGATCAGCCGGAGCCGGGAGTATCAGGCGGACGAGTCGGGTGCGCGGCTCACCGGAGACCCGCTCGCGCTGGCCAGCGCTCTGCGGAAGATCCACCGCGGGACCCAGGCGCTGCCGTTGCCGGCCGACGGGCAGATGGCCAGCCAGGCTCACCTCATGATCGACAACCCGCTCCGGGGTGGTGGGATCGCGTCGCTGTTCTCGACGCACCCGCCGATGGAGGAGCGGGTGGCGCGGCTGGAGCAGATGGCCGGGCTCGCGCTGCACCGCTGAGGCTTCGAACCGCGGCGGCCATCGGCTTCTGGGGTGACCCGCGCTTGAGGCGCTCGGCACCGCAGCGCCGATGGCCGCCGTCGTGTGTGTGACCCGCTTGCCGCTTCCGGACGACGGACGGGGACCGGCGGGGCGAGCGGTAAGGGGTGCTGGGGGCTTCGGGTCGTACGCCGGCGGCCGTAAACAGGGGTGAATCGCGGGAGAGCTCGCCGTACCATCGGCGGGCTCTTTGCTTTTGGAAACACTTGGAAACGAGGTCTGCCGTGCGGCAGTACGTGTCCGTGTGGCGGCTTCCGGGGGCGCCCCTCTTGCTCGTCGTCGGGGTCGCGGCTCGGCTCGGCGGCGGGATGGTGTCGCTGTCGTTGCTGTTGCTGCTGCAGCAGGCCAATGGGCACTACGCGCAGGCGGCGCTCGCCTGTTCGGTCTACGCGCTCACGACTGCCGCGGCGAGCCCCGTGGTGGGGCGGCTGGCGGACAGGGTCGGTCCGGCTCCTGTGTTGTTGGTCACGGGCGTGGCGTACCCCTGCTGCTTGGTCCTGTTGCTTGTCGCCGGGATGAACGATCTGCCGCTTGGCGTCGTGCTGGCCGCGGCGGCGCTGGCCGGGGTCACGTTTCCGCCGCTCACGGCGGCCGTGCGGGGGACCTGGAACTCGTTGACCGCCCATGATGCCGAGGTGCGGGGCACGGCGCTGGCGGCGGAGACGGCACTGTTCGAGCTCGTGTTCGTGGTCGGGCCGCTGCTCGTCGCGCTGTGTGTGGCCCTCTGGCAGCCGGCCGTAGCACTGGCCACGGCGGCCGCAGTGACGTTCGTCGGGACGCTGGTTGTGGCGCGCGGGCAGGCCATTCGCTCCTGGCGGCGGGCGGAGGAGCACATCCCGGCTCGGGGGCTGGGGCCGCTGCGGGTGCCGGGGTTCGCGGCGCTGCTCGTGACCGCGCTCGGCGTCGGGTTCGCGTTCGGCGGAATCGGGGTGGCGGTGCCGGCGTACGCGACGGCCTACGTTGCGGAGGACGCCGAGAGCGTCGGCGGCATCCTGCTCGGCGTGTGGGGCATCGGGAGCGCGGCCGCGGGCGTGTGGTTCGGCAGCCGGCCCCGCCCGGGCGCGCGGCTGCGCCGGCTGCTCGTCGCGGTGGCGGGCAGCCTGGCGATCCTGGCCGCGATGCCCAACGCGCTCGCGCTCGGGGTGGCGCTCGTGATCGGCGGGGCCACGATCGCGCCCGCGCTGACGGTGCAGAACTCGATGGTCGGGCTGATCGTGCCGCGGTCGATGCTGAATGAGGCGTACACGTGGCTTGTCACCGTCTCGATCGGCGCCAGCGCGGCCGGAGTCGCGGTGGCCGGCCTGATCGTCGACCGGCCGGGCGGGGTCGTCTGGGCGTTTCTCCTGGCCGGTGCGTCGGTGGCGGCGGGCGCCCTGGTCGCGCCGACGGCGTTCACTCACACGGGCGATCGAAAACCGGCCGCCGTGTAGGGTCGGCTCCCATGGCTCAGACGCTCAACGTCGTGCTCACCGATCCGGACGGTGCCGGGGAGCAGGACCTCGAGATCCGTGACACGGACAGCTTCCTGCTCGTCCGGGCGCCGCAGGACCTTCGCGATCTTCACGCCTTTCCCGAGGGTTTCCCGGGCCGCGGCGATCTTGTTTATCGAGGCGGGTCAACGAACGATTCGCTGCTCGGCTAGGCTGCTCGGCCATGGGTGCGATCAAGCCTTGGCATGTTCTCGTTCTGCTGTGCTGCCTGCTGGCGATGGCGGCGATCGTCGCCACGGTCGCGGTCGTGATGACCCGGCGCAACAAGCGCTGACCGGAGCCGGCCGGCCCGAACTCCCCGGCGGGTGACGGGCGCCGCTCCGACCTGCTGGACACGTGCGGGCCGGAGCGGCGGGTGGGTCAGCGGTAGTTGGTGAACTGCAGGGCGATGCCGAAGTCCTCCTGCTTGAGCAGGGTGATGACGGCCTGCAGGTCGTCCTTCTTCTTGCCGGTCACGCGCAGCTGATCGCCCTGGATCTGGGCCTGGACGCCCTTCGGGCCCTCGTCGCGGATCTTCTTCGAGATGGCCTTGGCCTTGTCGGACTCGATGCCCTGGATGATCCGGGCGTCGATCTTGTAGGTCTTGCCCGAGGCGCGCGGCTCGTCGGCGTCGAGGGACTTGAGCGAGATGTTGCGCTTGATGAGCTTCTCCTTGAAGACCTCGAGCGCGGCCACGACCCGCTCCTCGGTCTCGGCCTGGAGGGCGACGGCCTCCTCGCCGGACCACTTGATCTCAGCGCCGGTGCCGCGGAAGTCGAACCGCTGCGCCAGCTCCTTCTCGGTCTGGTTGAGCGCGTTGTCGACCTCCTGCCGGTCGACCTTGCTGACGATGTCGAACGAGGGTGCCGAAGCCATGACAGACGCTCCCTGTTACTGCGTGCGTTAGACGGTTGTGGGCGTGCCGAGGGTACCCGTTTGCATTGCCCCGGGGGCCTACCGCTATTCTGGCTTCCGCCAGGCGGGTTGCCCGAGCGGCCAATGGGAGCGGACTGTAAATCCGTCGCGAAAGCTACAGAGGTTCGAATCCTCTACCCGCCACTGGCAAGACTGAAGGGCCTGTCACCAGAGAAAACTCCGGTGCCAGGCCCTCAGCATTTGGCCGGCCGCGTCAGAACAGGAACTTCTCGCCGACCGTCTGGTACGTGAAGAGTTCGGCCTCCGGGAACCAGAGTTCCACCTCGTACTTCGCCTCTTCGGGGTTGCCGGAGGCGTGGATGAGGTTGGCGGCCACGGTGTGGTTGGCCTCGGTGTAGGCCTTCGAGGTGTGGGCGAAGTCGCCGCGGATGGTGCCCGGGTTGGCCTGGTTGGGGAATGTCACGCCGACCAGGCGGCGGACGGTGGTGACGGCCTCGACGCCTTCCAGGACCAGGGCGATGACCGGGCCGGACTGCATGAAGGTGGCGGTCACGTTGAAGACCGAGGGGCCGAAGCGCTCCTCCAGGTCGAAGTAGTGCTTCTTCGCCAGGTCCGCGTCCATCTGGACCATCTTGGTGCCGACGATCTTCAGGCCAGCGTCCTCGAAGCGCTGGATGATCCGCCCGGCCAGGCCGCGGGCTACCGCGTCCGGCTTCAGCAGTACGAGGGTCCGCTCCAACGCTGCCATTGCGCAATCTCCAAGTCTGGGCGACACACGAACGCAGTACAGCTTGCCAGAGGCTACGCTGTCGCCATGTCGGGAGTGCTGGGTGAGCCGATCAAGTTCGTGCTCAACTGGGGGCGGCGCTACTCGCTGTGGGTGTTCAACTTCGGGCTGGCCTGCTGCGCCATCGAGTTCATCGCGACATCCATGGGGCGCCACGACTTCATGCGGCTCGGCGTGATTCCGTTCGCGCACGGGCCGCGCCAGGCCGACCTCATGGTGGTGTCGGGCACGGTGACCGACAAGATGGCGCCGGCCGTCAAGCGGCTCTACGACCAGATGCCCGAGCCCAAGTACGTCATCAGCTTCGGAGCCTGCTCCAACTGCGGCGGGCCCTACTGGGATTCGTACTCCGTGACCAAGGGCGTCGACCAGATCATCCCCGTCGACGTGTACGTCCCCGGCTGCCCGCCCCGGCCCGAGGCGCTCCTGCACGGGATCATGCGGCTGCAGGAGAAGATCGCCGGTGAGCCGGCCGGCCTCGGGGGCACGCCCCGCCCCGACGTCAAGGCCCTGACCGCGCCGCCCGTCAAGAAGGTGGAGCAGTGATCGGCGAGGCTACGCAGAGCGGCGGGGGACGGTTCGCCCGACCGACCTACGACGTGCCCGCGGAGTCCTGGGCCGAGGCGATCGCCACCGCCAAGCGCGAGGGCTTCGACTTCTTCGACTGGCTCTCCGCGGTGGACGAACTGCCCGGCGGGTTCACGCTCGTCGTGCACCTCTGGTCGACCACGCAGAAGCAGGGCGTCCTGATCCGGGCCGAGATCCCGCGGTCCGCGCCGGCCATCGCCAGCGTCAAAGACGTCTTTCCCGGCGCGGCCTGGCACGAGCGCGAGACGCACGAGATGTTCGGGATCGGGTTCACCGGCCACGACGGCATGAAGCCGCTCCTGCTGCCGGACGAGTTCGAGGGGCACCCGCTGCGCAAGGAGTTCGTGCTCGCCTCCCGCGTCGCCAAGCCGTGGCCCGGCGCCAAGGAGCCCGGCGAGAGCGAGCACACGGTGAGCAAGCGGGCGCCGATGCGGCCGCCCGGTGTGCCGGACCCGAATGAGTGGCCGAAATGATCCCGGTCTGGCTCGACGTCGCGATCCGCGTCGTCGGTGTCGTCGTCGCGTTCCTCACGCTGCCGCTCGTCGTCGGGCAGGCCGAGCACAAGGTCATGGCCCACATGCAGGGGCGGCTCGGGCCGATGTACGCGGGCGCGTTCCACGGCTGGGCCCAGCTCGTCGCCGACGGCGTGAAGTTCGTGCAGAAGGAGGACATCACGCCGCGCGCGGCCGACCGGGCCGTGTTCCGCCTCGCGCCGGTGATCTCGCTGCTGCCGTACCTCATCGTCCTGCTCGTCATCCCGCTCGGCCCCAACGGGCTCGTCGCGCAGAAGCTCGACATCGGGCTGTTCTTCGTGCTCGCGGTGGTCGGCGTCGGCGTCGTCGCGGTGCTCATGGCCGCCTGGTCCAGCGCCAACAAGTACGCGCTGCTCGGCGGACTCCGGGCGGCCGCCCAGCTGCTCGGGTACGAGCTGCCGTTCATCCTCTCGGCCCTCAGCGTGGCGATGGCGGCCGGCACCCTGTCGCTCTCCGGCATCGTCGAGGCGTGGCGGCCGTGGTGGCTGCTGTGGCAGCTCCCGGCGATGCTCGTCTTCTTCACCGCGGGCCTCGCCGAGATCCGCCGGCCCCCGTTCGACATGCCGATCGCCGACTCCGAGCTGGTGTTCGGCTACATGACCGAATACACGGGCCTGCGCTTCGCCTTTTTCCTGCTCGCCGAATACGTCGGCATCGTCGTCATCGCCGCGCTCACCACTGTGCTGTTCCTCGGCGGCTGGAAAGGCCCGTTCGGCCTCGACGCCGAGCTCGGCTGGCTCTGGACGCTCGTCAAGATCTTTGCCGTGTCGTTCGTGGTGATCTGGGTCCGCGTGTCCTATCCGCGCCTCCGCGAGGACCAGCTCCAGCGCATCTGCTGGCTGATTCTGGTCCCCGCGGCACTGGCCCAGCTCGTGCTCACGGCCGCCGTGAAGGTCGCTGCAGCAAACTGAGAAAAGCAATGAGCAGCTTCTCCCGTACTGCCGGAGCCACCGCATTCAGCAGCGAGTTCACCGGCGCCATGCGATCCGGGAGCCCACCGCCCGCGCCGAGTCCCAGGGCCCCGGCGATCTGCTCGACCGGAGCGGTTTCCAGCAGGTCGAGAATTCCGTCCGGCAATGCGATGGGCCCATGTGCGCGCGCGGCCTCGACGGCCGCCGCGAAGTCCGCCTCGAATTCGCCGACCCGCGGCGCGACGGCCGCGGTGACCGTCAGATGCACCGAGGCCGGAATCGCCCCGTGCCGGAACTGCGGCTGCGTATGCCACCCGCGCGCCGCCAGTTCGTCGGCCAACACGAACAGGTCGATGCTGCTCGACATGAACGCCACGACTGTCGACTCCCGGGGGATGACGGCGAAGTCCGCGATGCGAGCCACGGAGCCGCCGATGGCCCGGGTCGCGTCGCGCGTCTTCGCGGCCAGCGCCAGATAACCGTCGTCGCCGATGTGCCGCAGCGTGGCCCAGGCCGCCGCGATCGGCCCGCCGGACCGGGTCGAGGAGATGACCGGGTTGACCATGGTGTACCCGGGCCAGTCGGCGTAGCCGAAGTACTGCGGCATGCGCAGCGACTCGTCCCGGTGCAGCAGGACGGACACTCCCTTGGGTACGTACGCGTACTTGTGCAGGTCGACCGAGATGCTCGTCACCCCCGGCACCGAGAGGTCGAACGGCGGGATCGGCTCGCCCAGCCGGCGCAGGTACGGCAGGGTCCAGCCGCCGAAACACGCGTCGACGTGGCAGCGCACGCCGTTCGCCGCCGCGGCCGCGGCGATCGGCTCGACCGGGTCGATAAGCCCGTGCGCGTACGACGGGGCCGAGCAGGCGACGAGGACCGTGTCCGGGGTGATGGCCGCCGCGACCGCCGCCGGGTCCACCCGCAGCGACACCGGGTCGACCGGCACGGTGTCGAGCTCGACCCGCAGGTAGGAGGCCGCCTTCGCCAGGGCCGCATGCGCCGTCACCGGCATGACCAGTCGCGGCCGGGCGATGTCCGGCCGGCTGTCGCGGGCCGCCTTCACCGCCAGGATCAGCGACTCCGTCCCGCCCGACGTCACGCTGCCGACGGTGTCCTCGTCGCCGCCCAGGACCTGCGCGGCCGCGGCCACGAGGTCGTTCTCCATCGCCAGCAGCGACGGGAACGCGGTCGGGTCGAGGCCGTTGACGTGTGCGGACAGTGCGTGGGCCGCCGCCGCGAGATCGTCAAGGCCGGCCAGCCCGGCGTCGTAGACGTAGGCGAACAGGCGCCCGCCATGCGTGGGCAGGTCGCCACCGCGCATGTCCCGTAACTCGGCCAGCACATCCTGGGCCGGGCGGCCCTGCTCAGGCAGTGCGCTCAAGTGCTTCACCCTGTCCTTCCGAACGGCTCGACAGTCGCTCTTCGTCGAGGTCATAGCCTCGCAGAGTGAACAACGCCAATGCGACGACGATGGCCGGTACCACGGTGAAGCCGAGCAGCACCCCGAGCCGCGCCGTGTCCGTCTGGGCCGCGGCGGTGCCGGAGTCGCTGGAGACATACCCGAACGCCGCCAGCAGCAGCGCGAAGATCCCCGGCCCCAGCGCCAGCCCGAACGTCTCCCCCGCCGTCCAGAGCCCGGTGAACACGCCGGCCTGCCGCCGCCCGGTCCGCGCCGCGTCGTAGGCGATGCAGTCGGGCAGCATCGCGAGCCCGAACACCTGCTGACCGGCGTAGCCGCAGCCCACGACGCCGGTCAGCACGTAGACGGCCGCGGCCGGCAGGACCGGCGCCAGGGCCATGAGCGCCGCCGCGCCGGCGAAGACGAGGGAGCTCAGGAAGTACGACCGCAGCTTGCCGATCTTTGCTCCGACCCGCGACCAGAGCGGCATCACGAGCAGCGCGGGCCCGACGAAGCACGCGAACAGGACAGTCGATCCGGTGTCGGGGTCGCGGAGCACCTGCGTGGCGAAGTAGCTCACTCCGGCGAGCATGGTGGCGATGCCGGCGGCCTGAATGATGAAGCAGACGAGCAGCCGGGTGAATGCTTTGTTGCGACCCGCCGTCCGCAGCTGCGTTTTGAGCGACGCTTCGCTTTCGAGGACCCGGCCCGTCGGGGCGCGGCTGGTGCCGAAGAAGCTGCCGGCGGTACCGATGAGGATGAGCACGGCCACGAAAACGCCCATGGCCCGATGTCCCGGGACACCGTCGCCGAACTGCTTCGTCACCACCGGGGCCAATGCGCCCGACACCAGAATGGCGACCGCGAGGATTGCGACGCGCCAGGTCATCAGGCGGGTCCGCTCGGTGTAGTCATCGGTCATCTCGGCCGGCATGGCGACATATGGGACCTGATAGAACGCGTACGCGGTGGCCGTGGCCAGGAACGTCAGCGCGACGTATACGCCGCTTTTGATGGGGGCCGCGAAAATTGCCGCGAACAGCAGGGCGACAGCGAGCCCGGCGCCGAGCAAAAATGGTCGCCGGGCGCCCCAGCGCGTGCGGGTACGATCGGAGATCCTCCCGGCAACGGGGTTGATCAGCACGTCCCACGCCTTCGGCGCCAGCACGAGCAGCCCGGCGATCCCGGCCGCGACGCCGAGGGTGTCGGTCAGGTAGGGCAGAAGCAACAAACCAGGCACGGTGCCGAACGCGCCCGTGACGAGCGAGCCGAGTGCGTACCCCGCCCGCACGCGACCGGGCAGTGACTGCGACGGGTGATTCATGGTCCACGGATGCTACCGCTATTGCGAGGATGTTTCTCTTTCTGCTTCGCCACGGGTGTTACCCGGGGTGGCGGCCGGCCACCCCCTGACGACCGAGGTCGGGCTGCGGGTGCTGGAGGAGGGCGGGTCCGCCGCCGACGCCGCAGTGGCGGCCATGCTGACCAGCTGCGTGGCCGAGAGCGTGCTGACCGGCATTGCGGGCGGCGGTTTCGCGACGTTCTACGAGGCTTCGACGGGCAGTACGACATGCCTCGACTTCTTCTGCTCCGTGCCGGGTCTGGAGGCGACCCGGGCGGCGGCGCCGATGGAGCCGATCGCGGTTTCGTTCGGCGGGGTGCCGCAGCGATACGAGATCGGGGCTTCGAGCGTCGGCGTGCCCGGCGTGCCGGCCGGAGCGGGGGCGCTGCACTCCCGATGGGGCCGGCTGCCCTGGACCCAGGTCGTTTCCCCGGCGCGTTCACTGGCCCGGGCCGGCGCATTGTTGCCCGCCCCGCACTCGGCCACGCTGGCGTCGCTCGCGCCGGCGATGATGCCCGGCTTCGGCGCGCAGGTCTATGCGCCCGCGGGGCGGCTGCTGCAAGGCGGCGATCTGCTGTATCACCCGGGGCTGGACAGGGCTTTGAGCATTCTGGCGGCCGACGGCCCGGCGGCGTTCTACACGGGTCCGGTCGGGCGGCAGATGGAGGCCACGGTGACGGCCGGCGGCGGCATTCTCACGCCGACCGACCTCTCCGTCTACGAGGTTCTGGAGCAGCCTGTCGCGTCGGCCTCACTGGCCGGATCGACGGTCATGGCCCGGCCCGACCTGAACGACTTCATCATCACGCTCGGCTCGCTGCCGGAGCTCGACGTCATGCCCCGGCCGGCCCGGGCGGTCGCCGTGGCCGAGGCGCTGCGGTCGTTCGGGACCCAGCGCCTCGGGGACACGACGAACATCTCGGTCGTCGACGCCGACGGCAACGCGTGCGTGGTCACCCTGACGCTCGGCATCGGGTCCGGGGTCTGGCTCGACGGCCTCGGCATCCACCTCAACTCGATGCTCGGCGAGGGTGAGCTGATCCGGCCGGGCACGCGGCCCGGTGACCGGATGGCCTCCTGCATGTGCCCGACGGTCGTGACGGCACCGGACGGGCCGCTGCTGATGGCGATCGGCTCGGCCGGGGCCACCCGGATCCGCACCGCCCTGCTGCACACGCTCATCAACACGCTTGTCGACGGGGACTCCGCGCTCGCGGCGATCCAGCGGCCCCGGTTCCACGTCGTCTCGGACCTCGTGCACGCGGAGCCCGGGTATCCGGAGGACGAGCTGGAGGCGCTGCAGAAGGCCGGGTACAAGATCCAGCGCTGGGACCGGCTCGACCACTACTTCGGCGGGGTGAGCGCGGTGGGCCTGGCGGGTGCGGGCGGCGACCCCCGGCGCGGGGGCATCGGCCGGCTGCTATAGCAGGACCAGGTCGTCGCGGTGGACGACCTCGCGCTCGTACGCCGGCCCGAGCTCGGCGGCCAGGTCGCTCGTCGAGCGGCCCAGCAGCGGCGGCAGCTCGACCGCGTCGTAGTTCACCAGGCCGCGCGCGACCGGGACGCCGCCCGCGTCGACCAGGTCCACCGGGTCTCCCGCGGCGAACCGGCCGTCGACCGCCGTGATTCCGGCCGGCAGCAGTGAGGCGTGCCGGCTCACCACGGCCCGCACGGCGCCCGCGTCCAGGATGAGCCGGCCGCGGGGCGTGGTGGCGTGGGCCAGCCAGAACAGGCGGGCCTGCGGGCGCTGCCGCTGGCGGTGGAAGAAGGTGCCGACCGGGCGCCCGGTCAGGACGTCGGCCGCCTGCGGGGCCGCGGCGAGGACGACCGGGATGCCGCTGGTCGTGGCGATGCGGGCCGCCTCGACCTTCGTGACCATGCCGCCGGTGCCGAGCCCGGCCCGGCCCGGGCGGCGGATGTCCACGCCGTCGAGGTCGGCGAACGAGTGGACGTCGGTGATCGCGCGGGAGGTGGGTAGCGAGGGGTCGCCGGTGTACAGGCCGTCGACGTCGGAGAGCAGCACGAGCAGGTCGGCGTCGACGAGCGCGGCCACCAGCGCGGCGAGCCGGTCGTTGTCGCCGAAGCGGATCTCCTGGGTGGCGACGGTGTCGTTCTCGTTCACGATCGGGATGGCTTTCAGGTCCAGCAGGCGGCGCAGGGTGCGGTACGCGTTGCGGTAGTGGGCGCGCCGGGTCACGTCGTCGACGGTGAGCAGTACCTGCCCGACGACCCGGGCGTGCCGGGCGAACGCGTCGTTGTACGCCCGCATCAGCAGCCCCTGCCCGACGCTCGCCGCCGCCTGCTGGGTGGCCAGGTCGCGGGGCCGCCGGGGCAGACCCAGCGGGGCCAGCCCGGCCGCGATGGCCCCCGACGAGACGAGCACGACCTCGGCCGGCGACGTCGCGAGGGCCTCAACCAGGGCGTCCACCCGGTCCGCGGCGAGCCCGCCGTCCGTGGTGGTCAACGACGACGAACCGATCTTGACGACGATCCGCCGAGCCTCGGTGACCTGTTCACGCACGCCGCTCATCTTGCCGCGTGACGGTCACGGCGGCGCGGTAGGTTCCCATATCGTGGCCGACGAGGAGTACACCGAGCTGGTTCTCTCGCTGGTGGAGCGCATCCCGCCGGGGCGGGTGATGTCCTACGGCGCGATCGCCGAATACCTGGGGCAGGGCGGCCCGCGGCAGGTCGGGTCCGTGATGTCGCACTACGGCGGCCCGGTCCCGTGGCACCGGGTCGTTGCCGCGAACGGCCGCCTGGTGCCGGGCCACGAGCAGGAGGCCCTGCGCCGGCACCGCTCGGAGGGCACCCCGCTGAAGGGCGACAAGGTCGACATCCGCCGCGCTGCCTGGTGGCCGCCGGGTTGACGGCGGGCGCTGTCAGCTCACCGTTCACCCACCTGACCTGCGGCATCGTCGAATTCGATGCCGGGTGGCAACAAGGTGGGTGTGACGGGCGTGAATCTGGGCAACACCCAAGGGTGGACGGCATGCGCCTTGGTGGGATGCGTTACCGGTTGATTGAGCCCCTCGGTACTGGTGGCATGTCCGTGGTCTGGCGGGCGTTCGACGAGATCCTGGAGCGGCCGGTCGCGGTGAAGCTGCTGGCGCCCAAGCTGCTGGCCGATCCGGACTCACGGCGGCGGATTCAGGCCGAGGCGCGGGCCGCGGCGCTGCTGAGCCATCCGCACATCGCGCAGGTCTACGACTTCGGGCACGGGGCCGACGGGGCGCCGTACGTGGTGATGGAGCTCGTCACCGGGCGGTCGCTCGAGGAGGTCGGGGAGCTGGGGGCCGCGACCGTGCTGCAGGTCGGGGCGCAGCTGGCCGCGGCGCTGGCGGCCGTGCACGCGCGTGGGCTCGTGCACCGGGACGTCAAGCCGGCGAATGTGATGCTCACCGACGGCGGGGCGAAGCTCGTCGACTTCGGGATTTCGGCGGTCGCCGGTGATCTCAGCGACAAGGGCGGGCAGATCCTGGGCACGCCGGCGTACCTGGCCCCGGAGCGGATCCGGGGACTCCCCACCACCGCTGCGACAGACGTTTATGCATTGGGCCTTCTGGTGTACCGCGCGCTGGCCGGACGATTCCCCTGGCCCGAGGAGTCCACGACCACCGGCGTGCTCGAGGCCCATCGCCGCACCCGGCCCGCGCCCCTCCCGCCGGGCCTGGCGGACCCGCCGGTGGCCGCCGCGATCGTCAGGTGTCTGGCCAAGGCGCCCGAAAACCGGCCGTCGGCCGCGGAAATGGCCGAGGTGCTGGCGAATGCGACAGCTGCTTTCAGTACACCTCCTGCGTTTGAGGCTCGAAGCTTCGAGTCGACGCGGCGCGTGTTCGTGCCGCGGAGCAAGCGCGGTCGGGTCGCCGCGGCGGGAATCGTCGCGGCCGCGGCGGTCGGTGGACTGGCCATGTGCTCCTCGGGCAATGCGGCCGCCGATGCGCAGGCCAAGCCGAGCTGGATGGTGGCCTCCGCGCCGGCACCCTCGGCGGCTCGGGTGGACTGCACCGTCGAATACTCGGTGCGCTCCGAGCAGGCCGGCTCCTTCGACGCCGACCTCCAGCTCAAGGCCGCGGGCGGCGACGGCGGCTGGAGCCTGACGTTCCGCGTCCCCGACGGCCAGGCCATCGGCGCGATCAACGGCGTCACCTGGCACCAGGACGGCGACACGGTCCTGCTGGGCGGGGCCGACATGGCGTCGGAGCTGTCGGCGGGCGCGCAGTTCAAGGTGGTCGGGGCCTACCGCGACGCGTCACAGCTGCCGGCCGACTTCGTCCTGAACGGTGTGGCGTGCCGCTCGGTGCTGCTGGCTCCGGCGGCTCAACTGGTGGTCACCCAGGTGCCCGTCACCCAGGCGCCGGTGCAGAGGGCGACAACGGCGCCGCCACCGCCCGGGCCCAAGCCGCCGGCCGTGAACAAGGGCCCCGGCTCCGGCGAGAAGGGCAATGAGGGCAAGGGGCCGAAGAAGAAGGACGACTGACCCTTTCGTAAGTTGATCGACGTTTTGTAGCGTATGGCGTGCAACCTTCCTGACTGGTACACAAGTCTGATCCTCGTGGCGTCCCGTATATATGCGGGCCGCCTCGCCGTAGGGTGTTGGGGTCGAAGGTAGGAGGCGCCGTGCGGTTCGAGATCAGCCGGGTCATGGACACGATCGAGCAGCGGCTGACCACGGACATAACCCTGGCGCAGGCGGTGGTGGACCTGGCCGAGGTCGCACGGTTCGTGCCCCTGGACGGCGGGCGCCCCATCAACCTGCTGCGGCTGGGCATGGTGGTCGACGCGCTGAGCCGATACCTGATCGACGCGGGCGCGATGCTCTACCCCGTGGCCGGCCGTGAGGTGCTCTCCGAGGCCGCGCTGACCTCCAAGGAGCGCATGGTCCTGGGCCGCTGGGCGGACGACGGCCTGATCGAGGTCACACCAGTGGTGGCCGACCGGCCCGCGGAGATCGCCGACTTCACCGGGCTGCCCCTGGTGGTGATCCGTGACCTGCCGCCGCAGGCGAAGACCCGCTTCACCTGGATCAGCGACAGCCCCGAGCGGCTGCTTCGGCTGACCCCGCGGGCGGGCGGCGCGGTCCTGACGCCAGGGGGCGATCCGCTGCCCCCGAAGGACGGCAAGGAGCGGCTGGTCATCCGCGGCCAGGCGACGCTGCCGATCGTGCCGTCGGACCCGGCGGACAAGACCGAGGAGAAGGAGATGGCCGAGCCGTCTCCCGCGGAGTCGTCCGACACTCCCGCCGACGGTGACACGCCGGCGGCTGACGCTGCCGCGGCTGGTTCGGCCGGTGCTGGTTCGGCTGGCGCTGGGGTTGACACCGCCGGGGCTGAGCCGGCCAAGGCGGCTGGAGCTACGGCGGCGCAGGCCGGGGCCGGGGAAGGTTCGGGCAAGGACGAGAAGCGCGCCGAGAAGGGTGGGCGGCCGGACGGGCTCCAGTCGTTCACGGCTCGGGGCGCACAGCGCTTCGGGCGCACCCGCGTCGTGCGCCGTCGCTTCACGCGGGCCGACCCCAGTGGTGTCGGGGCTTCGCTGATGGCGCGGGAGTGGCGGTGCAAGGTGCCGGAGTGCCCCGCGTTCGGGCAGATTCGCCGGATCGGGCAGCCGGTCCCACGGATGCGCGCCGGCGTCCCGGCCTGCCCCCGCCACGGCGAGGCGGTGAAGGACATCGGGCCGCGGCCGGCCGCGTTCGCGATCGCCATCGTGGTCGAGGACCTGGCCCGGCGCCGCTTCGTGGTGAGCGCCGACCACCCGGTCATCGTGGGGAAGGAGCCGGCCGACCCGGACGACATCTCCGTCGCCGCCTGGCTCCACGAGGCGGCCGCCGCCTGGATCTCCAAGGAGCACGTCAAACTCGAGGTGACGGCCGGCCGCCTGCAGGTCACCGACACCAGCGAGAACGGCACCCTGATCTGGAAGCGCTCGTCGCCCGACATCAAGGAAGAGGCCGAGCGCATCTACCGCAAGTCGTATCGCCTGGACGGCTGGGACTCGATCGAGCTCTACACCGGCGTCGAACTCGTCGTGGGCGACCACCGCCTGCAGACGGTCGTCGGCTCCGAACCGGCCTCGGTCCTCCTCGACGCCCCGACCGTCGCCCTGCGCCTCGTCGACTGATCGGCCGCTCGAAGAGCCCGGCCGAACCACCCGGCCGACCGCACTGCACCGCCCCGCCGACCGACCGACCCGCGTGACCGACTGACCCGCGTGACCGTCCGCGATCCGCGTGGGCGGACGGGCCACCCGTACCGACCGAGACCGCGCGACTGCTCCACGCCTCACCCAAGATCAGGCCGGTCGACGCGGCGCCGAAGCCAACTGATGCAGGATCGCGGCAGGCGCGTGGCTGACTGCACCGCAGCTTAGGTGCGGTCGCCAGTCGTCCCTACGACCTCCGCCACGCTTGCCTCTCGACGTGGCCGAACGCCGGGTGTACAGCCGACCCAGGTCGCCGAGTGGGCGGGGAACAGCGTCAAAGGTGCTGATGGACGTCTACGCCAAGTGCCTGGACGGCGAGATCCCCGCCGCGCTGAACCGGGTCGCTCTGGCGCTCGGCATCAAGCAGCCCCGGCCTCTGTAGCTTTCTCGACGAGTTTACAGTCCGAACTATCCGTCTGGGTTTACCTAGGGAAACTTGAACTCAGATCGCGAGTGGTCGCGTAGAGGTCGCGATTAGCCGCCTTGTCCACTGGGCCCAGTTGGCGGCTGCGTCATCGCCGCTGCGCTGCGGGCACCGTAAATATCGAGTCTGAGGTGAAGAAGCGGATCGCCAGAGGCAGGAAGCGCGGAGGCGGTCTAGTGGTCCGCTGGCTTCGGGTGGCCGTTGGCGATTGCGCGATCTCTCAGGTGTAGGCCATGGAGTCGAAGCCCTTCTCTTGCCCACCGCCCTATAGCGCCCCCGGCTCGCGGAGCTGCTCGATCGGCACAATGCCGCGGGCGTGCCAGCAGGGACCGGGCGGCCAGTACTTCCCGACGCTGGGCCAGCCGGTCCCGAACAACGCCTACACGACCGCTCGGCGGAAGGCGCGTGAGGACGACAGCATTTCGTGCGACACCGGCAGCGGGCGCGTGGCCGAGCCAGGGGGCGTATGACCGAGCCAGCGGGCGCATGGCTGCGGCGGTTGGTGCGGGACGGGCTGGTGGTTCAGGCGGTCACGGCCAGCGCGAACGGCAGTACTCCCTTCGCTCCGGCCTGGTTCAGCGCGCGGGCGGCCAAGGCCATGGTCCAGCCGCTGTCCACCATGTCGTCGACGAGCAGGACCGGGCCGTCCAGGGCGCGTACGGCGTCGGCGAGCGGGGCCGGCACCTCGAACGCGCCGTAGAGGGCCCGCACACGCTGGGCCGAGTTGGTGCGGGAGGCGGCGTCAGTGGTCAGGCCCGCAGGGATGGTGCCCAGGAGGGGTAGGCGGCCCACTTCGGCGATGCGGGCGCCCAGCGAGGCGACCAGCTCGGGTGCGTGCTGGGAGCCGAGGACGACGACTCCGGCCGGGCGCTCGGGCCAGCGGGCGTCGCCCTTCGACCATTCGGCCAGGGTGGCGACCACGCCCTTGAAGAGCTCGTCGGAGATCGGGGCGTCGGGGCCGTTGAGGGCGGCGCGGAGGCGGTCGCCCCAGCCCAGGTCGCTCAGGCGGCCGATGGCTCGGCCCGGGAGGGACTGCTCGGACTTCGGGATGTTGCCGTTCACCGGGACGCCGACGGCGGACATGCCGGTCGGCCACTTGCGGCGCGGGGCGATCTCGACGCCGGCCCGGCCCAGGTGGCCGCGGGCGGCGTCCAGGGCGGCCGGGGAGACCTCGGTCGGGAACCATACGCCCGCGCAGTTGTCGCAGCGGCCGCACGGGGCGGCGTCGGGGTCGTCGAGCTGGCGGCGCAGGAACTCCAGGCGGCAGGAGGTCAGCGCGGTGTACTCCCGCATCGCCTCCTGCTCGGCTTCCCGGGCCTGCGCAATGCGGGCATAGCGCTCGGTGTCGTGCTGCCACGGCACGCCGGTGGACTCCCAGCCGCCGCTCACGCGGTGGACGGCGCCGTCGACGTCGAGGACCTTCAGGAGGAGCTCGAGGCGGCTGTGGCGGAGCTCGACGCGGGGCTCCAGGGTCTGGGTGGACAGCGGTCGGCCGGCCGCGGCCAGGGCGTCGAGGACCTCGCGGACCTGATGCTCGGGCGGGAAGGCGAGCGAGGCGAAGTAGCGCCAGATGTCCGCGTCCTCGCGGCCCGGCAGCAGCAGCACGTCGGCCTTCTCGACGGCCCGGCCCGCGCGGCCGACCTGCTGGTAGTAGGCGATCGGGGACGAGGGGGCGCCGAGGTGGACCACGAAGCCCAGATCGGGCTTGTCGAAGCCCATGCCGAGCGCCGAGGTGGCGACGAGGGCCTTGATGCGGTTGCCGAGCAGGTCGGCCTCGGCGCCGAGGCGGTCGGCGCCCTCGGTCTTGCCCGTGTAGGAGGCGACGTCGTAGCCCTGGCCGCGCAGGAACGCGGCCGTCTCCTCCGCGCCGGCCACGGTCAGCGTGTAGATGATGCCCGAGCCCGGGAGGTCCCTCAGGTGCTCGGCCAGCCAGGCCAGGCGGTGGGACGGCGAGGGCAGGGTGAGCGCGCCCATGCGGAGGGACTCGCGGTCGAGCGAGCCGCGCAGCACCAGGGCGTCGCCCAGCTGCTCGGCGACGTCCGCGGTGACCCGGGAGTTGGCGGTGGCCGTAGTGGCGAGCACGGGGGTGCCGGGGGCCAGGTCGAGCAGGAGGGTGCGCAGGCGCCGGTAGTCGGGGCGGAAGTCGTGGCCCCAGTCGGAGACGCAGTGGGCCTCGTCGACGACCAGGAGCCCGGTGGTGGCGGCGAGCTTGGGCAGCACGTCGTCGCGGAACGCCGGGTTGTTGAGGCGCTCGGGGCTCACCAGCAGGACGTCGACCGCGCCGTCGGCGATCTCGGCGGTGATCGCGTCCCACTCCTCGAGGTTGGAGGAGTTGATGGTGCGGGCGGTGATGCCCGCCCGGGCGGCCGCGTCGGTCTGGTTGCGCATGAGGGCGAGCAGCGGGGACACGATCACCGTCGGCCCGGCACCGCGGGCGCGCAGGAGGGCGGTCGCCACGAAGTAGACGGCGGACTTGCCCCAGCCGGTGCGCTGGACGCAGAGCACCCGGCGGTGCCCGGCGACGAGCGCCTCGATTGCCGTCCATTGGTCTTCGCGCAGCTCAGCGGTGGGTCCGGCGAGCTTTTTGAGGACTTGCGTGGCTTCCTGTCTCACGGTCCCGACGCTAGCCCAGGGGTACGACAAAAACCGAAAGGATCACTGTGGTCGACCGTATCCGACCACCGGAGCGTAGTCGATCAGTCGCATGGAGATACGTTCACCCGCCCGGGGAGCCTCCACGACGCGGCCGGAGCCGATGTAGATCCCGACATGGCTCACGTCCTTGTAGTAGAAGACCAGGTCACCGGGTTGGAGCTCGTCCCGCGTGATCGGTTTGACGGTCTGCTTCTGGCGGGCGGCATTGTGCGGGAGCACGACCCCGGCGGTCTTCCAGGCGGCCATCGTGAGGCCCGAGCAGTCGAAGCTGTTGGGGCCGTCGGCACCCCACTTGTAGACCTTGCCGAGCTGCGAGAACGCGAACTGGACGGCGCGGCCGGCGGCGTCGTCGCTGAAGACGGGCACGAACCCGTCGTGCAGCGCGCCGGAGGGCGACTTCGCGGTGCTGCCGAAGCCGTACCGCTGCAGCTGAGCCTCGATCGTGGCCTTGCGCTGACCCAGCTCGGCCTGCTGCGCGGTCTGCTGCTGCCGCAGCGTCGACAGCTCCGCCTTCTCCGAGTTCAGCGCGCTCTGGGCGGCCTTGAGCTCGTGCAGTGCCGTCACGCGGCGGCGCGAGATCTGGTCCAGCATGGCGATCTGGTCCATCCAGACCTCGGGCGACGGCGCCGAGATCAGTACGGCGGTCGAGCCGACGGCGCCGCTGCGGTAGAGGGCGACGGCTTGGTCGTCCGTCTCCCGCTGAGCGTTGTCGACCTGTGTCTGTAGCGGCCCCAGGCGGGTGTTGACCTGCTGGAGACGTGCGTCGGTGGCTCGCAGGTCGTCCCGGACGGCGTTGTACCGTTCGATGACGCTCTCGAGCTCCTGCCAGGCGTTGGCGAGCTGCCGTTGCCGGTCCGCAGTTGGGTCCGCGTGCCCGGCCCCGGGCGCCATCAGGACAATGAGTCCGGCGACGACCAGTGATGCGGCGCTGCGCAAGTTCTTGCGGCAAAACCCCACGTGTCCCTAACGTCGCAATTTGGACAAAAGTAACTTTACCTCCCTCGGTAGGCTGAATTTCATGGTGCTCAAGGGACCGTTCGTGGCGGCCGGGCTCGTCGCGGCCCTGCTGCTGGGCTTCGGCATCGCCCGCGCAACCGCGCCCGCCGCGACGCCGGCGGCGTCCGACCCGACGACGATCCCGTCGCACTCGCACGGCGGCGCGGCGCTCGGCGACCTCGGCGGCTTCTCGCTGAGCGCGGGCGGCTTCACGCTGGCCCCGGCGGCGCCCCCGACGTTCGAGGCGGGCGTCCAGCGGCCGTTCGCGTTCAGGATTCTCGGGGTGGACGGCAAGGCGGTGACGAAGTTCGTCCCCAACCACGACAAGCTGCTGCACTTCATCGTGGTGAAGCACGACCTGTCGGGATTTCAGCACCTGCACCCGGAGATGGCGGCCGACGGGACCTGGTCGATCCCGCTGACGCTGCCGAGCCCGGGCATCTGGCGGCTGTACAGCGACTTCGTGACTTTGGACCCGGCCACCGGCCAGCAGGTGCCCCTCGCCCTGTCCATCGACGCGACGGTGGCCGGGGCCTACACGCCGCTCGCGCTCGCCCCGGCGGCGCGGACCGCGGAGGCGGACGGCTTCACCGTCACCTACGAGGGCACGGCCAAGGCCAACGCCACCCAGCCGCTCACGTTCCGGGTCTTCTCCGGCGGCTCACCGGTGACGGACCTCGAGAAGTACCTGGCGGCCTACGGGCACCTGGTCGTGATCCGCGACGGCGACCTGGGATACCTCCACGTGCACCCGGAGGACCAGCTCGTGGGCGGAGCGGTGAAATTCTGGCTCTCCGCGCCCAGCCCGGGGCGCTACCGGATGTTCTTCGAGTTCCAGAAGGGCGGCGCGGTCCACCGCGCCGAGTTCACCGTGGACGTGCAGTAGGGCGACGCTCTGCGTCGCCGGCTTTGCAACCGCCACCAGACGCGGACGCCCGGTCTCGCGGGAGGAGCGGACCGCAACCAGCAACGGACCCGAGCAAAGAAGCTTTGCCCGGGTCCGGTTCGTCGCTGGAACTTACTCTGCCGCGGCCTCTTCGCCGGCTCCACCGCGTCCGCGGCCCCCACGGCGACGGCGGCGACGCGTGCGGCCGCCCTCGTCACCCGCGGCGCTCTCGTCGGGCGACGGATCGCCCGAGAAGACGGCCGCCGGCACCGTTGCCTCGGCGTGCTCGACCGCGTCCACCTCGCCCCGGCGGCGGCGCCGGCGCTGGCGGCGCGGCTCCGTCGACTCGGCGGTGTCCGTGACGGTCGCCGCCGGCGACGGGGAGGCCGACGCCGAGCGCCCGCGACCACGGCCACGCGCGGCCCGGCCGCGCGGCTTGCCCTCGACGTCCTCCAGCTTCTCCGCCGAGAGACCGGCCCGCTTGCGGTCGGCCGTCGGCAGCGAACCCGTGGTGCCCTCGGGAATGCCGATGTCGGTGAGCAGGTGCGCCGACGTGTGGTACGTCTCCGGCGGCTCCGGCAGCTCCATGCCCAGGCTCTTGTCGATGATCCGCCAGCGGGGCATGTCCTCCCAGTCCACGAACGTCACCGCGACGCCGGTGGCGCCGGCGCGGCCCGTGCGGCCGATGCGGTGCGTGTACGTGTCCGGGTCCTCCGGGCAGTCGTAGTTGATCACGTGCGTCACGCCTGAGACGTCGAGCCCGCGGGCCGCGACGTCGGTGGCGACGAGCACGTCGATCTTGCCGGCCCGGAACGCGCGCAGAGCCCGCTCGCGGGCGCCCTGGCCCAGGTCGCCGTGGACGGCCGCGGCCGCGAAGCCCCGGAAGTCCAGGTCCTCGGCGGCCCGGTCGGCCGCGCGCTTGGTGCGGCAGAAGACCATGGTGAGACCGCGGTCCTCGGCCTGCAGGATGCGGGCCACGATCTCGATCTTGTTGAGCGGGTGGGTGCGGTAGACGAACTGCTTCGTCAGCGGGGACGGACCCGTGCTGGCGTCGTGGTGCGCGTGGATCGTCATCGGCTGGCGCAGGAACCGGCGCGCCAGGGTGACGATCGGGTCGGGCATCGTGGCCGAGAAGAGCATGGTCTGGCGCTCTTCCGGCAGCAGCTTGAGGATCCGCTCGACGTCGTCGAGGAAGCCCAGGTCGAGCATGCGGTCGGCCTCGTCCAGGACGAGCGCCCGCACGGCGTGCAGCCGCAGGTGCTTGCCCTTGGACAGGTCGAGCAGCCGCCCGGGCGTGCCGACGACGATCTCGACGCCGTTGCGCAGCGCGTCGACCTGCGGCTCGTAGGCGACCCCGCCGTAGAGCGGCAGCACCCGCACGCCGCGGGTCTTGCCGGCCGCCGCGATGTCGCGGGCGACCTGCAGGCCGAGCTCGCGCGTCGGGACGACGACGAGCGCCTGGGGCAGCCCGTCGGCGCCCTCACTGGGCGCGGTGACTCGGTCCAGCAGTGGAACGCCGAAACCGAGCGTCTTTCCGGTACCGGTAGGAGCCTGTCCGATCAGGTCGGTCCCCCGCAGCGCGATGGGCACCGCGTATTCCTGGATCGCGAAGGCGTGCGTGATGCCGACCGCTTCGAGCGCGGCCACTGTCTCGGGCCGCGCGCCCAGGTCGGCGAATGTCGGACTGTCGGCGCGCACGGGGGCGCGCGGGGCTACCGCTGCGGCAGCCTCTGTGTTGTCGATTGTCATGTTGTGCTCGGGGTGTCTCTCTCGCGGGAGCGCCCCTGAACTGCCGGGTGCGCTCGATCTGTGTAGGGCGCGGGCCACACGCGACCGTGTTCGAACGTTGGTCGCGGGCTACAAGCGCCGGTGCCTGGGCTAGGGTCCGCCCAAGGCATTTCTCGTCATTGTACCGACACAATCGCGGATCCGCGCACAACACAGCGTGGGCAGATCGTGTGCTGCCCCCGGCGATCAGGCGCGGTACTGTGCCGACGTGTCCGATCTCACCTCGGCCGTCCGGGCCGGCGACCTTGACAGCTCCGCCGTCCTCGACCTTTTGGGCATGCTCGCGTACGGCGAGCTGGTCGCCTTCGACCGCATGGCCGCCGACGCCCGGCTGGCCCCCGACCTGCGCCGGCGCGCCGTGCTGAGCGAGATGGCGGCCCGGGAGATCAGCAACTACCGCCGCCTGGCCGACCGCCTGGTGGAGCTCGGCGCCGACCCGGAGAGCGCGATGGCCCCCTACGTGCGGGCGGTGTCGGACTACCATGAGCAGACCGAGCCCAACGACTGGCTGGAGGGCCTGACCAAGGCGTACGTCGGCGACGGCATCGCCGACGACTTCACCCGCGAGGTCGCGCTGGTGCTGGCCGCGCCGGACCGCGACCTGATCCTGGACGTGCTGCACGACTCCCGGCACGCCGACTTCGCCGCCGACGAGCTGCGGGCCGCGATAGCGGTCGACCCGAAGGTGGCCAACCGCCTGTCGATGTGGGCCCGCCGCCTGGTCGGCGAGGCGATCTCCCAGTCGCTGCGGGTCGCCGGCGAGCGGCCCTCGCTGGGCCTGCTGCTGGCCGGGCAGGGCACCGACTTCCAGGCCCTGATCAAGCGCCTGACCACGGCCCACACGGCCCGGATGGGCGCCGTCGGCCTCAACAACTGACGGAAAAGGGGCCCCCTTGCGAGGGCCCCTTCGCTCAGCGCGCGGCCGAGAAACCAACCGGCCGCGGCGACGACTCGGCGATCTCCACGTATGCGATCTTGCCGACGGGCACGATCACCCGGCGGCCCTTGTCGTCGACCAGGGACAGCACACTTTTATCGCCACCGTTGATCGCGTCGGTGACCGCAGACTCGACCTCGGACGGCGACTGGTTGCTCTCCAGCACCAGCTCCCGAGGCGCGTACTGCACGCCGATCTTGACCTCCACGCGTTCCTCCTTGATCGGGCGCGGCCGCGCGTCGGGCCGCACACCCAGTGTGGTTGAAGATTAACGCGATCAGGCGTGTTCGCCGTGCAGGGGGAAGCTCGCGATGCCGCGCCACGACAGCGCGGTCAGCAGGCTCTCCGCCTCGGCCTTCTCCACCTGGCGGCCGCCGGCCAGCCAGAAGCGGGCCGCGATCTCGGCCGCGCCGACCAGGCCGGAGGCCAGCAGCTCGGCGCGGGCGCGGCTCACGCCGGTGTCGGCCATGATCGTGTCGGTGATGGCCGCGATGCAGCCGGTCTCCACGCGGTCCACGCGCTCGCGGACGGCGGGGTCGTTGCGCAGGTCGGACTCGAAGACGAGCCGGAAGGCTTCGCTCTCGTGATCGATGAAGTCGAAGTAGGCCTGGATGGCCCCGCGCACCCGGTCCTTGTTGTCGGTCGTCGCTTCCATCGCGGAGCGCACCCGCGACACCATCGCGTCGCAGTGGGTGTCCAGGAGCGCGAGGTACAACTCCAACTTGCCCGGGAAATGCTGATACAAGACAGGTTTCGAAACGCCCGCCCGCTCGGCGATGTCGTCCATCGCGGCGGCGTGGTAGCCCTGGGCCACGAACACCTGCTGAGCTGCGGCGAGCAGCTGCTTTCTCCGCGCCGACCGGGGCAGCCGCACGGGCCGGCCGGCCGCCTGCGTGCCGCTCATCGACGAGGTCATGTTCACCATCCGGATTTGGGTCGAGATTGCAACTTACCCCCTTTCCACCCACACGGTAGCCTCACTACGGGGCGATGGAGGAGCGTGCGGTGGACGAAACGGGGCAAGCCGGTAGCCCGGAGGCGGGCGGCGCCTACCCTGGTGGAAACCTCGGCCCGGACCAGGGCCTGGGTCGCGGCCGTTCCGCATACCCGAATGGGCAGGTCAACGGGGGTACGCCGTCGGACGACGCCCTGGAGGCGATCGTCTCCGCCTGGCGCGAGCCGGCCACCGGCGCGATCGCCGGCCGGGCCCAGGTGACGGGCGCTTTCAATATCAACGGCATCAATGGGTTGAACGGCAGTGGGCTCAACGGCGCCAATGGCAATCCCCCGAACGGCGTGAACGGTACAAACGGCGCCAACGGGGGGACCCGCGGACGCGCCGAGGTGCGCGGTCCGTACTCCGACATGCTGGCCCCGATGAGCCCGCCGGTCTCGCCGCCGCCACCGCCGGTGCAGCCGCCGGCCCCGCAGGCCCCCATGTCGACGCTGCACTACGGCCACTACGGCCCGGACGGGCAGGGCTGGCCGACCTCCAGCCCGACCGGCGAGACGAAGAGCGTCCCGCCGCCGGCCCCCGGCACCGTCTACGGCGCGCTGTCCGCGCCCCTCGACCACACCGGCGAGCTGCGACGGCCGATCTCCGCGCAGCCGTCCTACGAGCCGCCGCCCGCTCCGGCATACGAGCCCACCTACGACCGGAATCAGTCGTACGAGGCCCAGCCGTACGAAGCCCAGCCGTACGAGGCCTATGAGCAGGCCCACACCTACGAGCAGCCCGCCTCGGCGCTCGAACGGGTGGCCGAGCACCAGCAGGCGCCCGACGCCTGGGGCTACACGGGCGGCTCCTATCAGCCGCAGGAGCAGCGCCACTGGGCCCCGGAGCCGTCGCAGCCGGAGTTCGACTGGGCCGCGCCGGTGCAGCACCCCACCCCGCGCGAGCCCGTGTCGGCGCCGCCGCCCGCGCCCGTCCAGCCGCAGAGCCTGCCCAGCCAGCGCGTCCCGGAGAACGACCCGCTCGTCGGGCCCCTGCCGCCGCTCCTGCTCGGCTCGGCCACGTCGATGACCGCTCCCGAGCCGGTCATGCCGACGTTCGCCGACGACATGACGCAGCCCGCCTACGATGCGCCCGAGCTGCCCCAGCGCGTGCCCTCCGAGCCCGACGTCCCGCCGATCCCGGCCGGTGAGCCGCAGGCGTCGGCGGTCGGCGCGCCCGAGCTCACGCGGATCACCGACTACCTGCGCGAGGAGCAGGAGGGCCAGACCGGCGACCCGGACAACCGGCCCGACGGCTTCGACGTGCAGAGCGTCCTGCGGGCCGTGCAGACGGTCGGCGGCGTGCACCGGGCGACGCTGCGCAAGAACGCCGACGGCCTGCACACGCTGCGCCTGGAGCTCGCCGACGAGGCCGACGCCGGGCAGGTCAGCCGGATCGTCGCACGGATGCTGAACGAGACGATGGGCCTGTCGGCCGAGCAGAATCCGCTGCTGCCCGACGGCATGCCGGAGCCGGCCGCGCCCTATGCGAGCACACCGGCCTCGGCCCCCGTGCCCACGCCGCGGCCGCCGGTCAACGCCGCCGCCGCACTGAACGCCGCCCGCAATTCACCCCACAGTGCCCTTCCCGGGTACGGCCGGGAGTCCCGCCGCCGCCGCCCGGTCAGCAGCGGAGCGCGCAAACCCGCGCCGCTGGACCAGAAGGCGCCGGCGCTCACCCCGAACCCCGGCTCGATCGTGTCGCCGCGGGTCGTCATCGAATCGGTCGACGTCAACACGCAGGGCATCGACGCCACCGTCGAGGTCCGCCTGACCGCCGACAACCAGCCCGCGATCGGCGTCGCGAGCGGCCCGAACTTCGACGGGTACATGCTGAAGCTGGCCGCCCTGGCCGCCGCGTCCGCCGTCGACCAGCTGCTCATCGACACCGACGCCACCGTCCGGGCGCGCTGCTACATCGAGCACGCCGCGGTGGTCGCGCTCGGCGGGTGCGAGGTCGCGGTCGTCGTGCTCCTGCTGATGTACGACGGCTTCGTCGAGCAGCTCACCGGCTCGGCCGTGGTGGCCGCGGACGGCGACTCCCGCCAGGCCGTGGTGCGGGCGACGATGGCCGCCGTGAACCGGCGATTGGAAGCCCTCCTGCCGTAGTGGCGACTTCAAGGCACACTTGGAGGATGAAGCGAGCCACCCTTGTCCCGGAGTTCACCATCCCGTCACCGGCGCAGCTGCCGGCGCGGTGGCCCGGGCGCGAGGTCGAGCTCGACGGGACCGTCACGTTCATCCGTGACACCCCGGCCCAGGGCGACAACGTCGAGCCGGCCGTCTACGTGCACGGCCTCGGCGGCTCGTCGACCAACTGGACCGACCTGGCCGGCATCCTGGCGTCGCGCACGGACGGGCCCGCGCTCGAAGGGCAGGCCATCGACCTGCCCGGATTCGGGTACAGCGGCCGCGCCCGCAGCTACACCCTCGACGCGATGGCCGGTCACGTGATCCGCTGGATCGAGCACAGCGACCGCGGCCCGGTTCACCTGTTCGGCAACTCGCTCGGCGGCGCCACCAGCGTGAAGGTCGCCGCCCGCCGGCCCGACCTGGTCCGCTCGCTCACGCTGATCTCCCCGGCGATGCCGTTCCTCGACCCGCGCCGGTCGCTGCAGGGCCGGGTCGTGCCGCTGCTCCTGCTGCCCAACGCCACCCGGCTGGCCGCCCGGCACATGAGCTCGATCGAGCCCGAGGCGCTGGCCGACATGGTGATCGACTCCTGTTACGGCGACCCGACCCGCTACCCGCAGCAGCGCCGGCTGGAGGCCATCGAGGAGGCCCGGCTGCGCCATCAGGTGCCGTGGTACGCCGAGGCGTACGTCGGCAGCCTGCGCGGGCTGGTCAGCAGCTTCCTGCGGGCGTACCTGCCGGGCGAGGGCTCCATCTGGCGGACGGCGAGCAAGATCAAGGCGCCGACCCTGGTGATCGCCGGGCGGCAGGACAAGCTCGTCGACATCCGCACCGCCCCGCAGGTCGCCCGGCTGATCCCGGACAGCCGGCTGATGATGCTCGAGGGTGTCGGCCACGTCGCCCAGATGGAAGTGCCGCGCTCGGTGGCCCGGGCCGTCTTCGGGCTGCTGAACGAGCTCGCCGCGCCGGTTGCGGAACGGGAGCAGGAGCCGGTCCGCGCGCGCGTGGCAAGGGTGCGCATGGCAAGCTAGGCATCGATGGTGAGCCGGCTTCTCTCCGACCGCCCGCGGGAGCCCGAGCCTCTGCCGAGCGACCCGACGGCCGCTCGCGAGGTCGTGCGCGCATCCCGGCACCGCCGGCGGATGGAGGCGCGCCGGAAGCGGTACCTCATCGCCGGGGTCATGGCGGCGGCGGGACTTCTGGCCGCCTTGGGGCTCACCCGCCAGCTCTTCTTCTCCGGGGGTACTTCCGAGAAGGCGCCCGTGCGCCAGGAGCAGCCGATGCTCGCGCCGCCGTCGCAGCCGGCGAGCCCGCCCCCGGAGGCGGGACCGGCCAAGGGTGACGGCACGTTCGCCTACGCCACCACCGACGGTCCGGTGGCGGGCGGGAACGGGGCGCTGAAGAAGTACACCGTCGCCGTCGAAAATGGTGCCGGGCAGCAGGCGGATGCGTTCGCCGCGGAGGTCGAGAAGACCTACGCGGACCCGCGCGGGTGGACGGCGAGCGGCGAGCTGCGACTCCAGCGGGTGAAGGGGCAGGGGCCGGCCGACTTCACGGTGTTCCTGGCCACGCCGGCCACGTCGGAGGCGATGTGCGCGGCGGCCGGGCTGCACACGGACGGGTACAGCTCCTGCCGCATCACGGGCAAGGTCATCATCAACCTGGCCCGCTGGAACACCGCCATCCCGGACTACGGCGCGCCGATCGCGGACTACCGCACGTACGTCGTCAACCACGAGACCGGCCACGAGCTCGGCCACGGCCACGAGGCGTGCCCGGCGGCCGGGAAGCCCGCGCCGGTCATGATGCAGCAGACGTACGGGCTGAAGGGCTGCGTGGCGAACTCCTGGCCGTTCGTGGACGGCCAGGCGTACACGGGACCCAAAGTGCCCTAGCTCACTCGGGTTCGGGGCCAACGCGGGGCAGAATGAGAACCATGTCGTTGCCTCCTCTGGTCGAACCCGCCGCCGACCTGTCGGTGGACGAGGTCCGCCGTTACTCACGCCATCTGATCATTCCCGACGTCGGGGTGGCCGGGCAGAAACGACTCAAGAACGCCAGGGTGCTGTGTGTCGGCGCGGGTGGGCTCGGCTCGCCCGCGCTCATGTACCTGGCGGCCGCCGGCGTCGGCACCCTCGGCATCGTCGAGTTCGACACCGTCGACGAGTCCAACCTGCAGCGCCAGATCATCCACGGGCAGTCCGACATCGGCCGCCCCAAGGCGGAGTCGGCGCGGGACTCGGTGCTCGAGATCAACCCGTACGTCAACGTGGTGCTGCACAACGAGGCGCTCACCAACGACAATGTGATGGAGATCTTCGCGCAGTACGACCTGATCATCGACGGCACCGACAACTTCGCGACCCGCTACATGGTCAACGACGCGGCGGTACTGCTGGGCAAGCCGTACGTGTGGGGCTCGATCTACCGCTTCGACGGCCAGGCGTCGGTCTTCTGGGCCGAGCACGGCCCCTGCTACCGGTGCCTCTACCCGGAGCCGCCCCCGCCCGGCATGGTCCCCTCCTGCGCCGAGGGCGGCGTGCTGGGTGTCCTGTGCGCGTCGATCGGCGCGATCCAGGTCACCGAGGCGATCAAGCTGCTGACCGGGGTCGGCGAGACGCTCCTGGGCCGCCTCATGGTCTACGACGCGCTGGAGATGGAGTACCGCAAGATCAAGCTCCGCAAGGACCCCAACTGCGCGATCTGCGGCGAGAACCCCACGGTCACCGGCCTGATCGACTACGACGACTTCTGCGGCGCCGTCTCCGACGAGGCCCAGGCGGCGACGGTCGGCTCGACGATCACCGCCCAGGAGCTCAAGGACTGGCAGGACTCCGGCAAGCCGATCGACCTCATCGACGTGCGCGAGCCCGCCGAGTGGGAGATCGTGCGCATCCCCGGTGCCCGGCTGGTCCCGAAGGGCGAGTTCCTCAACGGCAACGCCCTGGCCGATCTGCCGCAGGACCGGCAGATCGTCCTGCACTGCAAGAGCGGCGTCCGCTCCGCCGAGGCCCTGGCCGCGGTGAAGGCGGCGGGCTTCAAGGACGCGGTCCACGTCCAGGGCGGGGTCGTCTCCTGGGTCAAGACCGTCGACCCGTCCCTGCCGATCTACTAGGTTCGATCTCCCGTCGCCCGGGAGGCCCCGCCTCCACCCGCACCCTCCGCACGATCGACGCCGTCGGCCGTGCGGAGGGTGCGCTCGGTGGCGACCAGGCACCGGATGGTCATCCCGAAAACGACTCACGTCACACCTGATCAACACGCGCGGGTGGGCCGGGCGAGCGGTAGTCTGCGGCCCATGGCCGACCTTGATGCCGCGATCGGTTACGTAGTCGCCCACGGCGACTCCGTGGACCGCGCCCGCCTAGCCTGGCTGCGCACCGGCCAGGCCCCCGCGGCCGACGTCCTGGACCGGGCCGAGTCCGGCCCGGCGTCGACAGGCGGCTGGCCCGCGTACTTCGGCGCCCGCGTCGCCTCGGTCGACGCCACCTGCTTCCGCCTGAACGAGCTCGACGACCTGGGCGCTCTGGGCCGCCCGGCCGCCCGCCGAGCCCTCGCCTGGCTGCGCCAGAGCCAACGCCCGGACGGCATGTGGGAAGAGGACGAGTCCCTGGCCGGCGTCGCCCCGCCGTGGGCCCAGCCGGGCGACGACGAGGCCCGCCTGTACCTGACCTGCAGCGCCGCGTACTGGCTCGTCGTGGGCGGCCCCGCCCCGGGCGCCGAGGACGAGCACGCGGCCGGCATCGCCAGGGCCGCGGAGGCATTCCGGGCATCCCTGCGCCCGGACGGCTCGTGGCCGTCGTTCCTGGTCACGGGCTGGCTGGGGTGCGCCGTGCTGTATCACCTGGGCTGGTTCTACGAGTCGGCCCAGATCCAGGTCGCCCTGGCCGACCGCGTCCCGACCATGACTGCGGCCGACACCGCCCTGCTGTACGCCGCCTTACGCCGCATCGACATGTCCGCCGGCGACTGGCTGCTGGGCGCCGCCCGCAAGCGCCTGGACGAAACCCAGCGCAGCGACGGCAGCTGGGCAAGCGACGACGGCGACCAGTTCAACGTCCACACCACGCTTACCGCCATCCGCGCTCTGCGCTGACCCTCGAGCCGCCGCGGCCCGAGCCCTCCACCGCGCGGGGGCGAACTTCGAGCGCAGTTGACCGCTGAACCGCCGCGGCCCGAGCCTCCCACCGCGCGGGACGAACTCGAGCGCAGTTGACCGCGCACCCGCCTGTGTCGCACGCCTCCGACCGGCGCCGACCTGACCAACGCGAACCGGGTCGCCGCCACCGAACCCCACACGGCGCGAACCGGGCCACCACTGACCTGACCGGCGCGGACGTGACCGGCGCGGACCTGACCGGTCGGCAGGCCCTCGGAGCCGGCCCGTGTCTGCAATGTGGCAAGCGTTGATCTGCCGGGCGCTGACCTGGCGGGCGTAACGATGGTCGGCGTCTGATCTCACCGGCGTCGTTGGATCGGCGCAAACAGCCGCAACCACAACTTGCCCGCGATTCGCCGCTGTCCGCGGCGTTCGTCGGTAGCTGCGTGCGGCGGCTACCCGCGGCGTTCGCGGCGGCATCCCTCTTCTCGGTCGTAGCGGCACCTCGTTGACGGCGCTGCTGTTCGTGTCCGGCTTCGACCTACTTCATCCGCTTGCGAGTTCCGGCGCTTGCGGCAAATACCCGGTCGGCGGTTTCCGGGGGTTGCAACACGGTGGTTTCAGTTGGTGATGTTGAGAACTTGTGCGAGGCGTTGGGTTGGGGTGTCTCAGTTGAGGGTTTGGCGGACACGGTCGTTGAGCTGGGCGGCGACCGCGGTGAGGTGTTCGGGGCTGTGCCCGGCGAGGTCGTTGTCTTCTGGTTCGACCCGCGCTGTCAGGGGCTGTGCGGGTCGCAGCAATACACGGGCATGTCCGCGGCCGGGCCGAACTCGTGATGCCACGCCATCTCGGCGCCCTGACCCCAGGTCAGGGACCGTTTCAGGTGCTGCGGCAGGGTGGCCAGCAGCGCGTCACGGACCACGTCGGCGCAGCGGCCGCGGTTGCCGGGGTGCGCGAGCAGGACGTAGCGGGTAGCCCGTTCGACGTGGGTGCCGATCGCCGAGCCGCCGTCCTTGCCGATGATCAGGTCACCTTCTCGATGCCCGGGCACCGCACGGTCGCCGACCTCAGCCGGGCGGTCGCTGATCATCAGCATCGGCGCGACGAACCGCGACCCGTGAGCGGTCGTGGTCCGCGGCCGGCGCACCGCCCGGCCGGTCCGCAACGCCGCCGCCAGCTCGCGGCGCAGCACACCCGGCCCTGGACGTAGAACGCCTGGTAGATCGTCTCGTGGGACCGGCGCAGCCGGGCACTGATCTGCCGCGGGCTGTGCCAGGTCACCAGGAGGTCCTGGACCACAGCACGCAGGGCCGGGTTCCCGGCCGGCTTCCGCAGTTTGGGCCGGGGGACGGCTGATACCCACCATCGTCAGGGTCACGGTTGCGGCGGATCTCCCGGCTGATCGTGCACCGCGATCGCCGCCTGCGACACCCCAGCCCGCACCGATCGGCGATCACCACCCGCTCATCGAGGGACAGGTATCGGACCGACCCCACCGGCGGCCGCGCCGCCGCAGCCTCGACAGCGCCCACCGCAGCAGCTTCCCGCCGCCACCGGCCACCCCGTCCGCTCCGCCACCCCGACCAGCGACACGCCACACCCGTCGGCACACCCTGCCCATCGAACTCGAAATACGCGGCGCGCTCGGCCAGCAGCGGCATGCAACCTTGCGGGCGACGACCCTCCCGGATCTCGAACATCACAACCCTGATCAGGTCATGTGTTGCAACGATCCCTTAAAACCGGGGACGGGGTATAAATCCGATATGTCGCGGCGCGCCCGCGCCCGACATATCGGCCCCGCACTAACAGCGGTGCGTCAGCCGGTGGCGGTCCAGGCCATCGGCCTGGTCGAGGAGGACGGGGCGGCGGTGGCGAGCTCCCCCGCATATTGGGCGCCGAGCGCCTCCAGCAGCGCCAGGACCGGTTCGATCTTCTCGTACAGCAGGAGGACGACGTCGCCGGGGTTGGCCAGGGACAGGGCGGCGGGGATGGCGTCGTCCACCGTCTCCACCTGGATGCAGGTGGTCGCGGGGGCTACCGCCAGCAGCTCCGTGCGGACCAGGTCGGGGACTTCTCCGCGGGCCCGGCCCCGGCGGTCGGCGTCCTCGTACAGGACCACGCGGGTGAAGCGGGTGGCCACTACGGTGGCTGACTCGCGGAGCAGGTCGTCGCGGCGGTCGCCGGGCAGCGTTATCGCGGCCACCGCGCGGTTGCCGCCCCACACCCGGTCGACCAGGTCGCTGACGGCGGCTATCGCGGCCGGGTTGTGGGCGTAGTCGAGCAGGATGTCGACCTCGCCGCGGCGCAGGAGGGTGCCGCGGCCGGGGTTGTCGGTGGGGGTTGCGCCGAAGGTGCGCAGGCGCTCGGCCAGGCTGGTCGTCGTGACGCCCAGGACGCGGGCGGCGGCGGTGGCGGCCAGGGCGTTGGCCACCAGGTGCCGTGCCGCGCCGCCGAAGGCGGTGCCCAGTTCGTGGGCGGCCAGCAGGGGGATCCAGCGCCGGCCGGTCAGCTCGACGAGCCAGCCGTCGGCCAGGAGGTAGGCGCGGCCGCCGGAGTCCCAGTGGCGGCGGACCAGGGGGTTGCGGGGGTCCAGGGAGCACCAGATGATCTCGCGGCCGGGGAAGTCCAGCTCGCTGCTGCGGGGGTCGTCGGCGTTGAGGATGACGGCGCCGCCCTCGCGGACGCGTTCGGCCACTACCGACTTCAGGTTGACCAGCTCGTCGATGCTCTCGATGCCGTCCTGGCCCAAGTGGTCGGAGGAGAGGTTGGTGATGATGCCGACGTCGCTCCAGTCGTAGCCCAGGCCCTGGCGGAGCAGGCCGCCGCGGGCGGTCTCCAGGACTGCCGCATCGACCGTCGGGTCGCCCAGCACGACCCGGGCGGAGCGGGGGCCGGTGGCGTCGGCGTGCTGGATCAGGCGGCCGCCGACCATCACGCCATCGGTTGTCGTCACGCCCACGCGCAGGCCGGCCCCGGCCAGGAGGTGGGCGGTCAGGCGGGCGACGGTGGTCTTGCCATTGGTGCCGGTGATGGCGACGATCGGGATGCGCGACGGGGTGCCGGCCGGGTAGAGGGCGTCGACGATCGCCGCGCCCACGTCGTGCTGGTCCAGGTGCATGCGCAGGCCGGGGGCGGCGTTGACCTCGATCACGCCGCCCCGGCGCAGCGGGAGCTCCTCGGCGATGTCGGGCAGGCGCATGTCGATGCCCGCGATGTCCAGGCCGACCAGGCCGGCGACGCGGCGGCACAGGTCGGCGACCGAGGGGTGGACGAGCTTGGTGACGTCGACGCTGGTACCGCCGGTGGAGAGGTTGGCGTTGTCGCGCAGCCACACCGTCGTGCCCTCGGCGGGCACGTCGCGCACCGTGAAGCCCTGGCGGTCCAGGAGCGTCTCGGCGACGTCGTCGATCGCGAGCCGGGTGAGCGCGCGGGCGTGGCCGTCGCCGCGCCGCGGGTCCTCGTTGGCCCGGGCGATCAGGCCGGTGATGTCGGTGCGGCCGTCGCCCGTCACGTGCGCGGGGACCCGCTCGGCGGCCGCGACGATCTCGCCGCCGACGGTCAGCACCCGGTAGTCGCGGCCCTCGACCTGGCGCTCCACGACGGCGTCGCCGCCGTCCGCGGTGGCGGCGGCGAAGGCGGCCCGGACCGCGTCCGGCGAGTCGACGCCCAGGTACACGTGCTGACCCTGCCGGCCCCCGCGCGGCTTGACGACGACCGGCGCTCCGAGCTGCGCGAAGAGCCGCACGGCCTGGTCCGCGGTGGCGGCCGGGCCGCCGGCCGGGACCGGGACGCCGGCGTCCTCGAGCAGGCGGCGGGTGAGCTCCTTGTCGGCGGCGATGTCCACGCCGATGGCCGAGGTCTGATCGGTGAGGGCGGCCCAGACGAGCCGGCGGTGGCGGCCGTACCCCAGCCGCAGCAGACTCAGGTCGCCGACCCGCTCGACGGGGATGCCGCGGGCGCGGGCCGCCTCGGCGATCGCCTGGGTGGACGGGCCCGGCTTCTCGCGCTCGTACTGCCGGCGCAGCTCCTCCAGATCGAGTGCGGGCGGCTCCGTGCCACGCACGAGGGGTACCACCACATCAATCGCTTTTTGCAGGAGAAGGCGGGAAAGCGAGGACTCGGCGGGCTCGTCCACCGGGCACTCCATGAGCACGTCGAAGGCGGAGGGGTCCTCGGTGCCCACGGTGCGGCCGAAGTTGACCCCGCGGCCGATGAGGTTGGACAGCTCGATGGCCATGTGCTCGGCGGTGTGGCCGAAGTAGGTGCCGCCGTACAGCCGCTTGACGAACCCGCCCGGCGTCCCCGCCGCGCAGTGGTGCTCGGCCAGGCCCGGCAGCAGGTCGAGCAGCCGCTCCGGCAGGCCCGGGAAGTCACAGGTCTCGCGGCCGGTGAGGTCGTCGAGGAGGACCCGGGTCACCTGGACCGGCCGGTCGAGGTACCGGTTCGGCCCCCGCAGGCGGCGGCTGTCTTCAATACGCATGATCCTCTTCTGCTTTCCTCTTCGGGGCCCGCTCGGTCAGGTCGAACCAGTGCCCGGCCGGCAGGACGTGCAGTTGGACGCCGTACAGCGCGATCGGGCCGCCCAGCTCGTCGGCGAACCCGGCCGTGGGGCACTGGATGTCCCGGGCCTGGCCGGCGTCGATCACGGTCACCGTGCCGCGCCCGAGCACCTCGAACGAGTCGCCGTCGACGAGGATCGCGGTGTTCTCGTCGATGCCGAGACCGAGCTCGTGCGGGAACATCGCGATGGCGCTGAGCAGCCGGTTGAGCCGCCCGCGCTCGGCGAAGTGCATGTCGATGAGCACGCCGGGCAGGAACTCCATCCCGGGGCCGGTGCGCACGCTGCCCGTGCTCACGGTGGCGAGACTCCCGCCGAGGATCATGGTGCTGGACATCATCGCGGCGCCCGCGCTGGTGCCGGCCAGGATCATGCCCTCGGCCAGCCGCGCGTGCAGCGCCTTGTCGACCTTGGTGCCGCCCAGCACGGTGGTGATCCGCAGCTGGTCACCGCCGGTGAAGAACACGCCGGAGGCCCGCTCGATCACGGCGACGGCCGGTTCGCCGTTGGCGTCCTCGCGCGACGCGAGGCGCAGCGCCGTGACGCGCTGGGCGCCGAGCCGGTGGAGGACCTCGGCGTACTCCTGCTCGCGCTCCCCCGGGCTCTCGCTCGCCGTGGCGATCACCACCAGGTGTGCGTCGCTCCCGCCGGCGAGCAGCACGAAGCGCTCGAGGATCTCGTCGTCGCCGGCGTCGTGGCTCTCCGCGCCCCCGATGACGAGCAGCTTTCCCGGCATCCCACCTCCACAACCCCTACATCTTGCAAACCGACCGCGCCGGGCGTCCGAGGTTTGCCGGGATCGGGGTTTCGAAATTGTTCGGTACTTGGTCGAGGATGTGCGGTCATCGCCATTGCGCATCGATACACGTCTCACTACAGTGAGCGCACTATCCGGATATGAAACGTTTTAATGAAACGTTTCAGAAGGAGCCGTCATGCCGTTGCCAAAACGAACACGCGCGGCCGCCACCGCGCTGATCGCCACCGCCGCGCTCGTCCTCGTCGCACCGCCCCCGCCGGCCCGGGCGGCCACACCCGTCTCCCTGAGCGGATCGCACTGGATCTGGTATCCCGAGGGCGATCCCCACGTGAGCGTGCCCGCCGGGTTCCGGTACTTCCGCAAGTCCTTCACCGTCCCCGCCGGGACCGTCAGCGACGCCCAGCTCGTCGTCACCGGTGACGACACCGTCGACGTGTGGCTGAACGGCAAGCCGCTCGCCGGCTCCCAGCGGGCCACGGACTCGTGGAAGAGCGCCGTGTACGTCGATCTCCAGAGCGCGCTGACAAGCGGTACCAACACCATTGCCCTGGCTTCGAAGAACACCACCGCCGGACCGGCCGGCGTGCTCGGGCACGTGCACGTCGCCACGAGCGGCGGGACCACCGATCTCGTGACCGACGCCGGCTGGAAGACCGCGCAGAGCGCTCCGGCCGGCTGGGAGCAGCCCGGGTTCGGCGACGGCGGGTGGGCCGCCGCGCTCGACCTCGGCCTCTACGGCTCCTCCCCCTGGAACACCTCCGTGGTGCTGCCCGACACCGGCGCCGCCTCGCCGCTGAGCGTGGCTTCGGCGACGGTGGAGCACGCGACGAACCCGCTCGGCATCGACGCGGCGCAGCCCCGCTTCGGCTGGAAGCTGGCCGGGTCGGCGGCGCCGGGCGCGTATCAGATCCAGGTCTCCACCAGCAGCGCCAACACCGCCGACGTCTGGGACAGCGGCCGGGTGGCGTCGAGCAGCCAGGTGGACGTCGCCTACGGCGGGCCGGCCCTGAGCAGCCTGCGGAAGTACTTCTGGCGCGTGCGGGCCTGGGACACGCAGGGCCGGGCCGGGGCGTGGAGCGCGACCCAGTCGTTCGAGACCGCCCTGCGCACGCCGGCCACCGAGTGGACCGGGGACTTCATCGGCCAGCCGTCAGTCAACGCCGATGTCGCCGGAGCCACCTGGATCTGGTACCCCGAGGGCGACCCCGCCACCGAAGCGCCCGCGGCCACCAGATACTTCCGCCGCACGTTCACCCTCGCCGGTGCGCCCGCGAGCGCCACACTGGTCGTGACCGGCGACGACACGGCCGACGTCTGGGTCAACGGCGTGCAGCTCAGCTCCTCGCCGCGGGTCACCGACTCGTGGAAGCGGGCGGCGACCATCGACCTCGGCGGGCGCCTCACGGCCGGGACCAACACGATCGCGATCGCCGGCCAGAACACCACCGTCTCACCCGCGGGGATGATCGCCAAGCTGTTCCTGCCGGGCCAGACGATCAGCACCGACACCGCCTGGAAAGCGTTCAACAGCGCCCCGAGCGGCTGGAACACCACCGGCTTCAACGACTCGGGCTGGCCCGCGGCCAAGGCCCTCGCGACCTACGGCAGCGGCCCGTGGGGCTCCAACGTCGTGGTCAGCAAGCCGTCGCCGCTGCTGCGCAAGGGCTTCACGGTGAGCAAGGCGGTCGCGTCGGCCCGCCTGCTGACCACCGCGCTCGGCCTGCACGAGACCCGGCTCAACGGGGCGAAGGTCGGCGGCGACGTCCTGGCGCCGGGGTGGACCGACTACAACAAGCGGGTGCAGTACAAGGAGTACGACGTCACCGGGCAGATCCGCCAGGGTGCCAACGCACTCGGCGCCTACGTCGGCAACGGGTGGTACTCCGGGAACGTCGGCTTCGCCGGCACCGCCATCTACGGCCCGCAGCCCTGGTACTCCGCGCAGCTGCTCATCACCTTCACCGACGGCACCACGCAGACGGTCCGGACCGACAGCACCTGGAAGGTGACGACCGGCCCGATCCGCGCCGACGACCTCTACGGCGGCGAGTCCTACGACGCCCGGTCGGTGATCGCGGGCTGGGACGGCCCGAGCTTCGACGACAGCGCCTGGCCGGCCGTGGCCGTGCGCAGCGGCACCAAGCCCAACCTGGTCGCCCAGGTCGACAACGGGGTGACGGTGCAGCAGGAGTTCCGCCCGGTCGCGATCACCCAGCCGCAGTCCGGCGTGTGGGTGCTCGACCTCGGCCAGAACTTCACCGGCTGGGACCGGCTCACGATGAGCGCGCCGGCCGGGACCACTGTGCAGCTGCGCCACGCCGAGGTCCTCAACCCGGACGGGACGATCTACACCGCGAACCTGCGGGGGGCGGCGGCGACGGACCGGTACACCTTCAGCGGCTCCGGCACCGAGACCTACGAGCCGCGGTTCACCGTGCACGGCTACCGGTACGTGGAGCTGACCGGCCTGCCGGCCGGCTTCACCCCGACCGCCGACACGCTCACCGGCCGCGCGGCCTGGCAGACCGGCGCCCAGTCCGGCACGTTCAGCACGTCGAACGCCATGCTCAACCAGCTCGCCAAGAACATCCTGTGGGGCGAGCGCGACAACATGCTCACGATCCCGACCGACTGCCCGCAGCGCGACGAGCGGCTCGGCTGGACCGGTGACATCGCCGCGTTCGTGGCCACGTCGACATTCAACCTGGACGTGCACAACTTCCTCGACAAGTTCACCGATGACCTGGTCGACGCCCAGCACGCCGACGGCGCGTTCACGGACGTGGCCCCGGGCGTGTCGGCCGGCGCCGGGACCGCGGGCTGGGGCGATGCCGGGGTGATCGTGCCCTACACCCTGTGGCAGCGGTACGGGGACATCAAGGTGGTGAACGATCACTTCGACGCCATGGCCAAGTGGGTCGACTACCTGAAGAGCACGTCGGGCGCCGACCTGATCCGCAACCAGACCACGTACGGCGACTGGCTCAACGTCAACGACAACACCGCGCAGGACGTCGTCTCCACCGCGTTCTTCGGATGGTCGGCCCGGCTTGTCGCGCGCATGGCCGCCGCCACGGGCCGCACCGCCCAGGCGACCTCCTACGGCCAGCTCGCCGACCAGGTAGCGGCCGCCTTCACGAACCGGTTCGTGGCGGCCGACGGTACCGTCAGCGGCAACACCCAGACCGGCTACGTCATGGCCCTCGCCTTCGGCCTGCTGCCCGCCAACCGCGTCCAGGCGGCGGCGGACCGGCTGGCGGCGAAGGTGAGCGCGACCGGCGGCCACCTCTCGGTCGGCTTCCTGGGCGTCGAGAACCTCCTGCCGGTCCTGGCCGCCTACGGCCACGCCGACACCGCGTACACGATCCTGATGCAGCCCGGCTTCCCCGGCTGGGGCTACCAGATCTCGAAGGGCGCCACCACGATCTGGGAGCGCTGGGACGGCATCCGGACCGACGGCACCTTCAACGACCCCGGCATGAACTCCTTCAACCACTACGGCCTCGGCTCGGTCGGCGACTTCCTGTACCGCCAGGTCGGCGGCGTCTCCCCGGCCGCACCGGGCTACAGCGCCCTGACGATCGCCCCCATCCCGGGCGGCGGCCTGACGTCGGCCAAGTCGTCCTACGACACCCCGTACGGCAGCGCGGTCAGCGACTGGTCGATCTCCGGCGGCACGCTCACCCTCCGGGTGACGGTCCCGACCGGCGCCACGGCCACGGTCAAGGTTCCGACGTCGAACGCCGCCTCCGTCACCGCCCCCGCCCAGGCCGTCCCGTCCGGTCCGGCCACCTACTACCTGCCCGCGGGCTCGTACACCTTCACCGCCGGCGCCTGAGGTTCACCGGCCCCTGACGAACGCCGCGGGACTCGGCGTCCTAGTCGGTCTCGGGGTGCTCGATGACCAGGGTCTTGTCCGCCGCCTCCGCGTCCGCAAGCTCGGGCGACGGGGGCGGCGGCTCGGTCTCGCCGCGGGCGTCGGCCAGGGCGGCCAGCAGCGCGGCGTTGATGCGGGAGCCGCCGCGCTTGAAGCCCAGCTCCTTGCGGGCCTCGTCCACCACCTGCTCCTCGGTGCGCAGGAGGGTGTCGGACTCGATCCAGAGCAGCAGGTCGACCAGGAGGCCGTGCGGGTATTCGGCTATCGGGCGGCCGGGAGTGAAGTCGGGCTTCGGGCGGGTGCGGGAGTCGACGGCGGCGGGGGCCTCGACGTGGAGGACCACCGTCGGCTCGTTCGTGCGGCGGGCCTCCACCGCGGCCACCGCCTCGTCGTAGGCGGCGCGAGCGCGCGCGGTCTCGGCCACCGGGTCGGCGAACCAGTCGGTCGACCAGATGCGGTGGAAGCGCCAGCCCAGTCGCTCCAGCTGCTCCTGGCGCAGGCGGTCGCGGTCGCGGGCGGTGGTCGCCGAGTGGTACGAGGCGCCGTCGGTCTCGATGGCCAGGACCATCTCGTTCGCGTTGGTGGGGTGGGCGGCGGCGAAGTCGATGGCGTAGCCGGCCACGCCGAACTGGGGCGTGAGCGGGATGCCGGCCTTCGTCAGGCGGTCGTGGACGTCGGCCTCGAAGGGGTTCAGCGGGGTGCGGGTGGCCGCGGTGGGGGCCAGCGAGGTGCCGCCGGACTCCGCGTACTCCAGGTAGGCGCGCAGCAGGCGGACGCCGTCGCTCGTCGAGCGGGCCGGGTCCATGTCGGACGCGGTGAAGGAGCTGACGAGCGTCATACGGCGGCGGGCCCGGGTGACGGCCACGTTGAGGCGGCGCTCTCCACCGGGCAGCAGGAGGGGGCCGAAGCGGTACAGCAGGCGGCCCGACGCGTTCTTGCCGTAGCCGATGGACAGGATGATGGCGTCGCGCTCGTCGCCCTGGACGCGCTCGAGGTTCTTCACGAAGAACGGCTCGGTGGCGGTCTCGGCGAAGAAGGCGTGCAGCTCCGGGCGGGCGGCGAGGACCTTGCGCAGCGCCAGGTCGATGCGCTCGGCGTGGGTGATGCCCATCGTGATGACGCCGAGGGACTCGTTGGGGCGCAGCTGGGCGTGCTGGAGGATGAGCTCGACGACCCGGTCGACCTCGGCCGTGACGGAGTCCGCCGCCTCGTCCGCCGACGCCGACAGCGCCGAGAACGGCACGTGCACGTGCTGGACCGAGCCCTCGCCGGCCACGCCGGGGAAGGTGACGAGGGAGCCCTCGTAGATGTGGGCGTTGGAGAATCCAATGAGCCGGTCGTCCTGGCTGCGGTAGTGCCAGCGCAGGAGGTACCCCGGGAGCAGGGCGCTCAGGACGTCCAGAATCGATTCATAGCCGGATGTCAGGGACAGGTCGATGGAGCCGTCGGGGTTGACGCCGAGCGGGTCGGCGCCCTGGCCCTCTTCGGCCGCGGTGAAGAAGCTCGTCGGCGGGAGCTGGTGCTCGTCGCCGGCCACGACGATCTGGCGGCCGCGGAGGAGGGCCGGAATGGCGTCGGCCGGGGTGACCTGGCTGGCCTCGTCGAAGACGACCACGTCGAACAGGTCGGCCTGGGGCGGCAGCAGCTGCGAGACGACAAGGGGGCTCATCGCCCAGCACGGGCGCAGGGCGGTGAGCATGTGCGGGGCCGTCGCGAAGAGCTGGCGGATCGGCAGGTGGCGGCGCTTGAGGTTGGCCTGGTGCTCGACCAGGCGGCTCTCGTCCGGGTGCTCGTCGCGGACCTGGGTGATGTGCTCGGCGACGGCGCGCAGGACGCGGGTGGCGGTGGCGTCGATGTGGCGGCGGTCGGCGTCGCGGTAGTCGGCGACAGTGCGCGACTGCAGCGGCCCGTCGAACGCGCCGACCCGCGGGTCGGAGAAGTTCAGGTGCTGCAGGATCGAGGCGTACCAGCAGGCGTCGAACACGTCGGCCGCCTGCTCGGCGTCGGGCCGGCGAGCGCGGAGGTCCTCCACGAGCTCGCTCAGGCCCGACTCGGCCAGAGCCAGCGAGAGCTCGTTCAACCGCGGGACGCGGCGGACCGTGCGCTCGTCGGCGGCCAGCCCGGCGAGCACCCGCTCCAACCGGTCGAGGTCCATCGTGGTGAGCGCGAGGTGCGGGCAGAACCGGGTGAGGCCACCGATCTGGCCCTCGAGCTGTTCGAACGCGGCCCGGGCCCGGCTCAGGTCGCCGGGGAGTCGCGGCTGCGGCCAGCGGGAGCGCTGCTGCAGCGCCGCGGCGAGGCCCTCCTGGAGCTGCTGCACGCTCGGAGCGCCACCGCCGCGCCACAGCTGAGCGGCCTGCTTGCGCGTCTTGCGGCGGGTCCACCAGCCGGCCTGCAGACCGGCGATGAGATCGGGCAGGTCGGCCTGGTAGACCTCCGGCCGGAACTGCGCAAGCGTGGCCGCGACACCGTCGAGGAACGTGAACAGGCTCCGCCATCCGGCCAGGTCGGCCGGTGCGCGCAGACCGGTCTGGTCGACGACGTAGCGCAGCGCCGGGCGGGTCTCGGGCAGGGTGCGGCCGGACAGGCGCGAGGCCAGGTCGAAGGCGGCCCCGGCGTCCTGGGGGCTGTGGATGGCGGCGCCGATCCAGCCGGACTCCTGCGGAGTGGCGGTGAAGCCGCCGACTGTCGCGTAGTCGCGTAGCTGCTCGCGGGCCCGGCGGGCGCCTACCTCGTCCAGGTTGGCCAGGACCGGGCCGCGCAGGCGGACGGCGGTCATCGGCCACACGACCGCGGCCAGCCGGATCATCTCCGACTGGGCCTGGTAGGCGGAGACGCCCCACGGTCCGCGCACCTGGTGCATGGCCTCGTCGTGGTCGATGAGGGCGGCCCGGCGGGCGGCGAGCGTCTCGTGCAGCACCGCGAGGTCGGGCTGGGCGATGCGGGCCGCGGAGTCGAAGGCGGCCTTGAGGTCGGCCGCGACCTTCCTCCGGGACGTGGTGCCGTCGTGCACGTCCATCACCAGGTTGCCCAGGCCGCGCCGGGCCAGCCGGTCGGTGACGGCGGTGATGGCGGCGCGCTTCTCGGCCACGAAGAGGACCCGCTTGCCCCGGGCCACCAGCGACGCGATCAGGTTGGCGATGGTCTGGCTCTTGCCGGTGCCGGGCGGGCCCTTGATCACGCTGTGCTGGCCGGCCAGGACGGCGTTTATCGCATAGTTCTGCGAGGAGTCGGCGTCGAGGACCAGGAACTCGTCCTCCGGCGCGATCCAGTCGGGGTCGCGCAGGCCGATGGCGCCGGCCGGGCGCAGCGCGGCCTGGGCGTCGCGGTCGCCGGCGATGGCCGCGATGACGTCGTGCTCGACCAGGGCCCGGGCGCCCACCCGCAGGTCGGTGACCATGGGGAGCTTGGCGTAGGAGAAGGTGCCGAGCACGAACCGGGGGCTTATCGCGAAGCCCTTGACCCGGGCCGCGGCCTCCTTGCCGAGGCGCTCGTAGAGCGGCTGGGCGTCGAACCCGGCCTCGTAGCTGACGAGCTCCTCGAGCTCGTCGGCGTCCAGCCGTACGCCGAAATCCTCTTCGAGGAGCTGCAGCAGCGTCGGGTTCAGCTCCAGGTCACCCTGCAGGGTGAGGTCGAAGTCGTCCTCGGCGGCGCCGCGGGCCCGCAGCTGGGCCGAGCGCAGCAGGACCGGGGCGGCCGGAGCGGGCCCGGCGCCGGGCGGCTGGTCCCAGGTGGCGCTGCCGATCGCGGCGAAGCAGGTCTCGATGCCCCGCTCCTCGGTCAGCTCGCGGGCCTTGTTGCGGATGGTCCGGGCCCGCTTGATCGCGGCCTGGTGCGCGTCCCGATCGGCGAAGAGCTGGCCCAGCGGCAGGGTGCGCCCGCCGAGCAGGGCCTGGAGCGCGACGGGGTCGGCGGCGCTGAGGTCGAGCGTGCCCGCGCGCAGGTCGCGGTAGAACAGCAGGGTATTGCGCCCGCCCAGGTCGATCAGCTGTGACCGCCAGCGACGGGCCGCCTCCTGCACGAGCGTTCCCCGCCGGGCGACAGCGTCCTCCACGCTGCGAGCGTATCGCCCGGGGCAAGTGATAGATCGGCGTCTTCAGAGGGCCATCCCGTGGTGGTCGGGATGCCGGCCGAGCCAGCTCGAGTAGCGCTCGTTACGGCGCACCGCGTCCGCGTAGGACTCGATCGCATAGGCCCAGACCTGCGAGGCGACGCTCGCCGCGGGCCCGTCCGGAAGCCAGCCCAGCATCTGCCGCCAGTGCAGGGGCGCCCCGGCGATGGGTACCGCCGCCAGCCCCGCCATCGGCCGCAGGGTCGCCTGGCACAGGCCTACCGCGTCGCCGGACTCGATGAGGTCGATCGCCCCGCGCACCTCGGTCTCGAAGAGCACCTTCGGCGTGAACCCGGCCCGCGCGCAGGCCGCCGCGTGGCAGGCCGAGAAGCACCCGTCCCCGGGCGCGGCCACCCACTGCGCGCCGGCCAGCTCGGACAGGTCCACCTCGTCCCGGTCCGCGAGCTCGTGGCCCTCCGGCAGCAGCAGGAACACTGGATCGGCCGCGACCGCCCGCCAGGCCAGCCCCGTGTCGGTCGCCGGCGGCGCGTCCCCGCACGCCCCGACGAGCACGAAGTCGAGCTTGCCGGCCAACACGAGGTCGCCCAGCTCCGCGGACGACCAGGACGCGTGCGTGGTGACCTGCGCGGCCGGGTGGTTGCCGATGATCCGGCGCACCAGTCCGCCGAGGATCGGGCCGTTGACGGCGCCTATCCGGTATCGCCCCGCCCGCTCCGCCGCGCTGGCCAGCCGAGTGGCCTCGTCCTGCAGCCCCTTCACCGCGGGCAGCAGCACCCGGGCCCGGGACAGCACCAGCTCACCCAGCGGCGTGGCCCGCGCCCCGCGCCGGTCCCGCTCGAAGAGCACCCCGCCGAGCGCCCGCTCGATGCGCTGCAGCTGAGCGGTGAGCGCCGGCTGGGCCAGGCCGAGCACTGATGCGGCCTTCGTCACGCTGCCGGCGTCAGCGATCGCGCACACGACCCGCAGATGCCGCAGCTCCAGTTCCATAACTAGGAACGGTAGGACTGTAGATACCCTGCTAGATACCCTTGAGGCATCGAGAACTGCCGTTTTACACAAACGTCAAAATTGGTTGTACCCCCTGTGGGTATTCGACCACGCTATGGAATTAGGCTGGCCTGGTGATCAACCGCTGGGCCGCCGCCGGTTCCGCGGTCGTCGGATCGTTCGGTGCGGTGGGGCTGGCCACGGCGGTCGCCGGGTCGGCACCCTGGCGGTACGTCTCCGAGTCGGGCGTCCCCGGCGCTCCCCACGCCCCGCTGTACCAGGTCAGCCTGGTGCTGCTGGCGGGCTCCCTGGCCCTGCTGGCGGTGGCGACCCGCCCGGTCTGCGGGCTCATCGCGCTCTCCTTGGCCCTGTCCTCCCCCCTGGCCGCCCTGTCGGGGGTCGTGCACTGCAGCCCCGGCTGCCCGCTGCCGCCGTACGAGTCGACGACACCGCAAGATCTGGTGCACGCGGCCGCGGCCATCGGGGCATTGTTGCTGTGTGCGCTCGCGATCCTGCTGTACTGGTTCCGGGTCCGCTGGATCGCCTGGCTGGGCATGCTGATCGCCTGGCCGCCGCTGATCCTGTCGGCCGTCGGTGTCGTGTTCGTCGGGCGATCGCTGTTCACCGGGGTGATGGAGCGCGCCGCGCTCGTCGGCGTCTCCGCGTGGGTCGTCGTGGCCGCGGTGCGGCACGCCCGGGTCCGGGAGCCGCAGTGAGCCGCACGGTGGTCATCACCGGGGCCAGCGCCGGCATCGGCCTCGCCGCCGCCCGCCGGTTCGCCGCCCAGGGCGACCGCCTGATCCTCCTCGGCCGGGACGAGCGCCGCCTGGCCGCCGCCGGCGAGGAGACCGGCGCGACGACCGTCCGCGCCGACTTCGGCGACCTCGACCAGGTCCGCACGGCCGCCCGGGCGATCCGGGACGCCTGCGAGCGCATCGACGTGCTCGTCAACAACGCCGGTGGGCTCTATCGCGGGCCGAAGGCCCTGGTGGTCAACCACCTCGCCGGGTTCCGGCTGGCCCACGAGCTGCTCGACCGGCTTTACGCGGCCGGGACCTCGCGGATCGTCACCACCGCGTCCCTGGCCGAGGCGTGGGGCGTGCTGAACGTCGACGATCCGCTGAGGCCCTCGCTCTGGCACCGGGCCCGGTGGCTCTCCTACGGCTCGTCCAAGCAGGCGAACATCCTGTTCACCCAGGAAGCAGCGCGGCGGTGGGGAGCACACGGCGTGCTCCCCGTGGCCTTCTTCCCGGGGCTGGTGCGCAGCCGGTTCGCGTCCAGCAGCCCGCTGTTCATGCTGGCCAAGCCGGTGCCGGTGCTGTTCGCGTCACCCGATCGGGCGGCCGGGCGGCTGCAGTGGCTGGCCGACGCCCCGGCCGCCGAGCTGGTGCCGGGCGGCTACTACTTCCTGCGCGAGCTCTTCCCGGCGACCCCGCGCTCCACGAGCCCCGACCGGGCCGCCCGGCTGTGGGAGTCCTCACTCCGCGTGTAGCGGGACCTCCGACCACTGCGCGTCGGGCCCCGGGTTGGCCGTGAAGTCGTAGCGCACGCCCGGCTCCCCGATCGCCACCAGCGAGGCCGAGCCGGAGCCGTAGAGCAGGCCCTCCACCTCGCGCCGCACCAGCAGCGGCCGCACCGCCGCCCCCGTGAACTCGCCGCCGGAGAGCAGCCCGATCCAGTCGCCCCAGGCCTGCGCCGGCGGCACGCCGGGCTTCGGATCGGGCGTGGCCGCGGCGTGCAGCGGTGCGAAGTCGTTCACGTCCACGCCCTGGTTGACGAACACGTGGTCGCCCGGCTCGAGCAGGCGGTGGGTGACCTCCGCCCCGTCCCAGGTGATGACCGAGACCTCGGTCGGCTCGGCGCGGACCAGGTGGAACGAGTCGAACGAGCGCAGCACCTCGTCGTCGGGCGTCTTCGGGGCCAGGGGCAGCGAGCCGCGGGTGGGCCGGTCGCCCGCCGGGGGCAGGTGCGGAAACCCGTTGAGCAGCGCGGTCACGCTCGGGCGGGCCGGGTCCACGGCCAGCCAGGTGCCGCCCGCGGTGCTGTCGCGGCCGCCGAAGCGGCCCGGCCAGTGTTCGGCCGGCGGCTCCCAGGGGCGGGCCAGGTACTCGTCGCGGACCGCGGCCAGGAGAACCGGCCAGGTGGCGTCGGGGTCGAAGCGGAGGAGCACGGTGCACATGGAAGCGAACGTTATGCCCCGCCCAGCTGCGGGACTCGGGCGGTAAGCCAATCGGCGAACTCGTCGGCCGGCAGCGGCTTGGAGATGTAATACCCCTGGACCAGGTTGCAGCCCTCCCGGCGCAGGTGGAGCAGCGTCTCCTCGTCCTCGACGCCCTCGGCCACGACCATGAGGTCGAGCGCGTGCCCGAGCTGCACGGCCGAGCGCACCACGGCCCGGTCGCGGTGGTCGACGGCGATGCGCTGCACGAACGAGCGGTCGATCTTCATCTCGTGGATCGGCAGCTCGCGGAGGCGGCCCAGGGAGGAGTACCCGGTGCCGAAGTCGTCGATGGCGAGCTTCACGCCCAGGGCGTGCAGGCGGTCGAGGATGACCAGAGCGCCTGTCGGGTCGGCCATGATGCTGCTCTCGGTGATCTCCAGGGTCAGGGCGCTGGCCGGGACGCCGGCCTGGCCCAGGAGCCGGTCGACGATGTCGGGCAGGTCGTGCTCCTGGAGGCTGTTCGGTGAAAGGTTCACCGCCACGTGCATGTCGTGGCCCATCCGGCGCCAGCTCGCGCAGCGGCGCAGGGAGACCTCGAGCACGTGCAGGGTCAGCGGGCGGATCAGGCCCGAGTGCTCGGCCAGGGGGATGAACTCGTCAGGCGGGACGAAGCCGTGCACGGGGTGGTGCCACCGGGCCAGCGCCTCGGCCCCGACGACCAGGCCGGTCGCGGTGGAGAGCTTGGGCTGGAAGACGACCACGAGGTCGCGGCGCTGGATGGCCTCGCGCAGGTCCGCGACCATGGCCAGGCGGCGCGGGCTGTTGCGGTCGTCGTCGCTGGTGTAGACGCGCACGCCGGTGTGGGAGTTCTTGGCGACGTACATGGCGACGTCGGCCCGCTGGATGAGCGAGTTGGCGTCGTGGCCGTGCTCGGGCGCGAGGGCGATGCCGATGCTGACCCGGGCGTTGAGCCGGAGGTGGCCGATGGGGATCGGCTGCTCCATGACGGCGCCGAGGTCGTCACCCACGGCGACCGCCGACTCTCCGGTCTGGATGCCGGGGAGGAGCACCGCGAACTCGTCACCGCCGAACCGGGCCACCGTGCCGCGGTCGCCCAGCCGCTCCTGGAGCCGCTCGCCGACAAGCCGCAGGAGCTGGTCGCCCACGTCGTGGCCGAGTGCGTCGTTGACGTCCTTGAACCGGTCCAGGTCCATCAGGAGCACGGCCACCGGCGTGCCGGCGGCCCGGTGCCTGTCGGTCAGGGCCTGGAACCGCTGGCGGTTGATCAGGCCGGTGAGCGGGTCGTAGGTGGCCAGGCGCTCGTTCTGGGCGACCTCCCGGCGCAGGTCGTCGAGCAGCCGGGCCTTGGTGAGCGAGAGGCTGGCGTGGTTGGCGAGGGCCTGGAACAGCCGCACGTGCTGCTCGCCGAACGTGGGGATGTCCGGGAGGCTGTCGGCCACGAGCAGGACGCCCGTCTCGTGGTCGTTCAGCGGCACGGGCACCGCGATGCCGTCGGCGATGGAGCCGATCACCCGCGTCCCCTTGGCCACGAGCACCGGCTCCCCGGCCCGGGCCGGCTGCCACCAGGCGGTCTCGGGCAGAGCGGCGGCCGTGTTGATCTCGAAGGCGCTCCGGCCGTGCATGCGCAGCCTGACATGGGTACCGTCGGCGCCCGGAATGATGAGCTCGGCCCGCTCGGCCCGCAGCTGGTCCCGGGCCTGTTCCAGGACGATCCGGGCGACGCCGCGGGTGTCGAGGGAGCCGTCGAGGGCGCGGGTGAAGGCGTAGAGCTCCTCGACCTGCTGGTGGCCCTGACTCTGCCGGACGAAGGCGCGGTAGGCGCTGTAGGTGACCGCGGCGACGATCGCCAGGAGCGCGATGGCCCGGGTGTCGCGCTCGATCGCGAGGGCGCTGATGAGCCCGATGCTGGTGGTGACGGCGACCAGCGGGAGGCCCTGCAGCGCGCTGGGCAGCCGGCGCCACTCGGATGGGTCGTCGTGCAGCGCGATCACGGCGGTGACCAGGACCGCGGCGATGACATCCGAGATCAGCATGACGATGAGGACGTAGAGCCACTGCTTCGGCCCGTTCGACGGGTGGGGGCCGGCCAGCATGCTGAGCAGTACCGCCGAGGCAGTGGTCTGCACGCCCAGAAGGGCGATGTTGAAGCCCAGTTTGATGCCCCGCTGGCCGCGCAGGAGGGCCAGGCCGGCGACGCCGCCGATGAGCCGGGCGCAGAGCAGCAGTGTCGGGTCGACCGACAGCAGCCCCAGCACCATCGGGATCTCGCTGAGGCTCATCGCGTGCCCGCCGCGGCGGACCCGCACGTGGATCGCGAACCCCTCGGTCAGCGCGAAAGCGACGAGCAGGATCGCGAGCGGGACGGGGTCCGGGTCGGCCGGGAGGCCGAAGGTCCGGATACGCACCGCGTGGGCAGCGACGGTCGCGATGCCCAGCCACAGGCTGAGCATCGCGACCCGCGCATCCGGGCGACTCCAACCGCGTACTTTCGTCATTAATCGCCCTGTTTGTGCCGAACTCTTCGGTTAATCCCAGATGGAGCTGGACCAGTAGCTCCCACTCCAAGTTCGGCCGCTCCAGGTGTTTCCTGACCAAGTTCGGCCGCTCCATGTGCGTCCGTCCCAAGTGGCCCCGCTCCAGGTCCGCCCGCTCCACGTCCGGCCGTCCCAGTTGGTGCCCGACCAGGTGGCGCCGCTCCAGCTCTGCATCGTGAGCAGGCCCGGCAGCAGACCGGCCTTCATGCCCGTGCCGGTCCAGGTCGCGCCGTTCCAGGTGCCACCGGTCCAGGCGGTGCCGCCAGAGGCTGCCTTGGCCCAGGTGGTGCCGTTCCACGCCTTGCCCATGATGTCCTTCTCGCCGGTCAGCTCGACGCCGCTCACGGGGTCGGCGACGTGGGCGGTGCCGCGGGACGCCTCGAGCGTCCCCGTGCCGGTGGACGCCGCCCAGGTCTGGGTGGCGGCGGCCGCGGTGGGCGTCGGGGCGTTGACGGCGTTGCGGATGTTGAGCTCACCGGCGCCGCTGCCCAGCTTCTCGGCCAGGGGCAGGAAGTCGGCGGTGCTCGTGAGCAGCTTCTTCACCTGGTCCGGGGTCAGCGCCGGGCGCTGCTGGAGCAGCAGCGCGACGGCCCCCGAGGTGATGGCCGCGGCCTGCGAGCTGCCGCTGCCGCGGAAGTAGCGGCCCGACGTGTCGCCCGGGACCAGCCCGGTCGGGTAGTTCACGTCGACGTACGAGCCGGGGTCGCGCAGACCCACGATCGACTTCCCGGGCGCGGTCAGGTCGACCGACCGGGTCGCGTTGCCGCGGCTGCTGAAGTCGGCCACGACGTCGTCCGCGCGCGACTCGGTCGCCTTGGAGTCGGCCGCGCCGACCGCGATGACATACGGGTTGACCGCCGGATTCGACAGCTTGGCCCGGGTGGTGCCGTCGTTGCCGCCGGACACGACAACGGTGATGCCCTTCTTCCAGGCCGACTCGACCGCGTGCGACAGGGGGTCGAGCTTCTCGTCCTGGTTGGAGTCGGTGCCGAAGGACAGGTTGATGACCCTGATGTTCAGGCCGGGGTCGTTGCGGTGCGCCACCACCCAGTCGATGCCGGCGATGACCTGCGACACGTCGGTCGCCCCGTCGGCCGCCGCGACCTTGACGCTGACGAGCGTCGCGTTCGGGGCCATGCCTGTGAAGTTCGTCGGGTCGCTGACCGTCAGCAGGTTGGTGTTCGGGTCACGGCCGGCGATCAGGCCGGCCATGTGCGTGCCGTGGCCGAACGTGTCGGCGTAGCGCAGGGTCGGGCTCTGCGACTCGAACGACAGGTCCGGCCCGTTGATGATCCGGGTGGTGTCGTTGAGCCCGGTCACCGGCGCCACGCCCGAGTCGATAAGGGCCACGCCCACGCCCGTCCCGGCGATGTTGCGGCCGGACGAATCGAGCTTCTTCCACACGTCGAGCGCACCGGTGGCGCGCACGACGCTGAACATCGAGTTGGCGTCGCCGTCGGCGCGCCAGCTGGCCGCCTCCATGGCGACCGAGCCGTCCTCGGTCACACTGCGCACTCCTGGCGCGTACTGCAAAACGGACAGCTGGCTCGTCGGTACCTCCGCCACGAACCCGTTCACCACGGCAAGTGCTCGGCCGACCGTGCCACCCACGCGGGTCACCGCGAGAGCGGCCGCGATCGGGTCGTCGGCCTCGACGATGACGCGGGTGCGGCCGCCGGTGTTCACGGGCGGGCTGGTGGCTGCGACCGCCGGCCCGCCCGGTACGACCGCTCCTGCCACGATCGCTGCGATCGCGGCCGAAGCGACGCCCAGTGCGCTCCGGTATCTGCTCGGCATGCGGGCCCCTTCCATGGGTCGATGACTCGCCGTGATCCATGGTTGGGCAGTTAGCCGCGTCAGGTTGTCACCAGAACGGTCGCTCTTCACTCACGGTGCGTGACACGCGGCACGACCGGTTTTCCTAAACTTCGGCCGGGGTCCGCCGCACCGCCCCGGGCCCCGGCTGCGGGACCACGTCGCGGGGCGCGATCTCGTGGTGCCCCTCCTCGCAGATGAGTGTGGCGTGCACCCGCGCACCGCAGCCGCGGTGGACCTGCTCCAGTGGCGGCCCGCCGGGGTCGGCGAGGTAGCGGTCGCCCCACTCGCGGAGCGCGACGAACATCGGATAAAGATCAAAACCCTTTTCCGTCAGCCGGTACTCGTCCCGCGCCCGCGCGCCCGGCTCCCGATACGGCACCCGGCGCAGGATGCCGTTGTCCACGAGCACGCCGAGCCGGTTGGTGAGCACCTGCCGCGGGATGCCTGTCCGCACCCGCATGTCGTCGAACCGGAAGATGCCGTTGAAGACCTCGCGGAGCACTACGACAGTCCACCGCTCGCCGAGAATCGCCATCGCCCGGCCGATCGTGCAGTTGTCGACGGACCACTCGAGTGCCCTAGGTCTCATGCTCCTCAGGCTAACCCGCTGCTGAGTCTGGTTGACAGATTCAGCAGCGGGCCGGAAGTCTGGGTCCATGACGCAGACCGAGCCGGATGTCCGCAGCCGCACCTTCTCGTGGTCCGACCCGTCCCTGAACTCGGCCCAGCTGGGGCGGCGCGGCGGACTCGAGCTGCTGCAGGCGATGAGCCGGGGCGAGCTGCCCCGGCCGCCGATCATGCACCTGCTCGGCACCGGCGCGCTGCAGGCCGAGGACGGGCGGGTCGTGGTGACGCTGGAGCCGCAGGAGTACCACTACAACCCCCTCGGCACCGTCCACGGCGGGGTGCTGGCAACTCTGCTCGACACGGCCACGGGCTGCGCTGTCCATTCGACGCTGCCGGCCGGGGTGGGGTACACGACACTCGACCTCAACGCCAGGTTCCTCCGCCCCGCGTCACTGGCCTCGGGCATCCTGACCTGCGAGGGTGTCGTCCTCAACCGCGGCCGCCGGACCGCACTGGCCCAGGCCCGGATCACCGACGCCCGCGGCGCGCTCGTCGCCCACGCCACGTCCACCTGCATGATCTTCGAAATGCCGGAGTCGAAGTCGTGACCGGTCCGGAGCGCAGCGGAGGGGCCGGTCACCGCGCGACCGCCTTCCGCGGCGCCGTCGAGGCGGCCGACCCGGAGGCCATGGCCGCGACACTCGCCGACAACGTGGTCTTCCACAGCCCGGTGGCCTTCAAGCCGTACCAGGGCAAGCCGATCGTGGCCGCCATCCTGCGGGGCGTGCTGCGGGTGTTCGAGGACTTCCGGTATGTCCGCGAGCTGCAGTCCCCCGACGGCCGCGACCACGCCCTGGTGTTCCAGACCCGCATCGGCGACGTGGCCGTCGAGGGCTGCGACTTCCTGCACCTTGACGCCGACGGCCTCATCGACGACTTCACCGTCATGGTCCGCCCGCTCTCGGCCGCCCAGGCCCTGGCCGCCGCGATGGCCGCACAGTTCGAGCAGATCAAGCGCGAGGCCGCCGCCACGCCCCCGTGAGCGGTGTCAGTCGCGTGTCAGGGCGGTGTTCGGCCGCCCATCGATGCTTTGCGGCATGGAAACCACGCAGACGCTCACCGCCCCACAGGCCACCCGCCGCCCGAACCGCCTGGTCGAGAAGCTCCTGGCCGACCGCCACTCCCTGCCCCTGACCACCGCCCTGCACCTGGTCCCCGGCGCGCTCATCGTGGCCGCCTACGAGCTCATCGCCGCGCCGTTCGTCAGGGCCATCGCCTACCCGATCTTCTTCGCCTGGGCGATCGCACTGGTCATCGTGCTGGCCCCGCTCATGGCCGGCCTCTTCTGGCTCGGCCACCAGCGCAACGGCCGGGCCTCCCTTCGCGGCGTCGTGGCCTACACGGACCGCCCGATCTCCCGCGGCCGGATCACTGCCCTCATCGCCGCCCTGATCGTCTGGATGACGGTGGTCTCCCTGGCCCTGACCCCGCTTGACAACCTGGTCTTCGAGCACTTCTTCACCTGGATCCCCTTCGAGGGCGCCGGCGGCAGCGCCACCACCTACCTGGACGGCTACTCCCACTCGAAGATCGTCATCACCATGCTCATCAGCCTCCCGCTGACCGGCTTCGGCCTGCCGCTGATCGAGGAGCTGTACTTCCGCGGCTTCCTCCTGCCCCGCCTGGCCCACCTGGGCTGGAAGGCTCCGGCCCTCAACACGCTGCTGTTCTCCGTCTATCACTTCTGGGCGCCGTGGACCGTCCTGTCGAAGCTGGTCTTCCTCTTCCCCGCGGTCTGGCTGGTCCACCGCAAGCACGACATCCGCATCTCCATCGGCATGCACCCCGGCACGACCCTTCTGATGGCCACGCTGGGCACCGTTGCCCTGATCCTCGGCTACATGCCGTGACCCCCACCCGGACCCGCCCCGCTCGCCGCGCCGGCAAAAGCGCGCCGAGCGGGGCGGTTTCGCGAAAGCGAGCGCCTCGCCGGGAGCCCCTACGGGCGCGAGGTGGTGACGGGGGCCCGGGAGGTGGCCGGGACCAGGCTCTGGCCCGGGGTGATGACGATCTGGCGGGGCTGGGCTATCTGGGCGACCAGCAGGGTGCCGATCAGGCCGAACAGTGCGTAGCCGCCCAGGACGATGGCCGCGCGCTGCACGCCGGCGCCCGAGAAGTACACGATGCCGCGGATGGCTTCGGTGCCCAGGCCCGGTGGGAGCCACTGGCCGATGGCGCGCCAGAAGGCGGGCAGCAGCGGGGCCGGGTACGCCCCGCCGGCGCTCGGATTGCCGAGGACCACGAAGAGCAGGATCGTCAGGCCGGTGCCCACGAAGCCGAATGCGGCCTGCAGGGCCATCGTGAAGCAGCCCGAGGCGAACACCAGCAGCGCGCCGAACCACCACAGCTGCGCGAAGTGGCCGTCCAGGGCACCGAACAGCGAGCCCGCGATCAGGGCGCCGCACACGCCGGAAACGGCGGCGTAGACGGCCAGCGCGAGCAGGCGGATCACGGCGCGGTGGGGGTTGGCGGGGCGGGCGCCCTTGCTCATGCTGACGGCCAGGGCCACCAGGTATCCGCCAACGACCCAGCCCAGCGCGAGGTAGAACCCGGACAGGCCCCGGGCGTCGCCGAGGAGTGCCGGTTTCGCGTCCTCGGTGGTGAAGGCGCGCTCCTGGGCGTCCTCGAGCGGCGTGATGATCTGCTCCAGGGCGGTGGCCACGCTCGCACCGGCGGCCGAGGCGACGATCAGGCGGTCGGTGGCGTCGGTGTTGGAGACGACGAAGGCGCCGTAGACCTCGCGCTCGTCGATCATGCGGCGGGCGGCGTCCTCGCTGAACGCGGCCCGCGCGGCCAGCGGCTCGCCCGGCAGGCGGTTGAGCTTGCCGACGAGGTCGTCGAGCGCCTCGGGGGGCGCGGCGACGGCCACGGGTATCCGGTGCGGGGTCGGCTCGTGGAAGGCTCCGATGTAGCTGGCGATGAACGCCAGCTGGAGGGCCAGGACCGCGAGGACCAGCGCACCCGCGCGCGGCGTGACGCCGTCGCGCACTTCATGAAGAAATCCCGCTTTCACCACATTTGACGGTATCGTACGGGCGACTCCGGCGTGTCAGACTTGACCATTTTGTCGGTTACGACAGTTCCGTGGAGTGCTGGCGGAAGACCCAGACGCGCATGAGCACGAAGCGCAGCAGCGTCGTGACGGCGTTGGCCAGGATGAGCACCCCGAGCTCGGTGACGTGGGAGTGGGCGGGCGCGGCCCAGCCGAGCGCCAGCAGCGCCGCCGAGTTGAGGGCGAGCCCAAGGGCAAAGAGCAGCAGACCCTGCAGGTGATGTCGTACCGCCCCGCCGCCGCCCCGGACCGCGAACGTCAGCCGGCGGTTCAGCGCGGTGTTGGCGATCGCGGTCGTCAGCAGCGCGACGAAGTTGGCCGCCTGGGCGCCGAGCTGCGGGCGCAGCAGCGCGTAGAGCACCAGGAAGGCCACCGTCGACAGCACGCCGATGGCGCCGAAGCGCAGCAGCTGCGGCAGCATCCCGGCCGGGACGCCCTCGACGAGCGGGGCCCGGCCCAGGCGGCTGCGCAGCGCGGCGACCGGCACCTTGCCGGTGACAAAGGCGCGGCCCAGGCGGGCGATGCCCCTGAGGTCGGCCACGGCGGTCGCGACGATGTCGACGCGGCTGTCCGGGTCGTCGATCCAGTCCACCGGCACCTCGTGGATGCGCAGGCCCGAGCGCTGGGCCAGGACCAGCAGCTCGGTGTCGAAGAACCAGCCGGTGTCCTCGACCAGCGGGAGCAGCTGCTCGGCGACGTCCTTGCGGATGGCCTTGAACCCACACTGCGCGTCGGAGAAGTTCGCGCTCAGGGCGGTACGAAGGATGCGGTTGTAACTGCGTGAGATGAACTCGCGCTTCGGGCCTCGCACCACGCGCGCCCCGCGGGCCAGCCGGGTGCCGATCGACACCTCGGAGTGCCCCGACAGCAGCGGTGCCACGAGCGGCAGCAGCGCGTTGAGGTCGGTGCTGAGGTCCACGTCCATGTACGCCAGCACCGGCGCGTCCGACGCCGACCAGGCCTGCTTCAGCGCGCGCCCGCGCCCCTTCTCGGCCAGCCGCAGGACCTCGACGCCGGCCAGCTCGGCGGCGAGCGCCTCGGCGACCTGCGGGGTGGCGTCGGTGCTGGCGTTGTCGGCGACCGTGATCCGAAAGGGGTACGGGAAGCTCTCGCGCAGGTGCTGGTGCAGCCGGCGCACGCAGGGCCCGAGGTCGGCCTCCTCGTTGTACACCGGGATGACGACGTCGAGCACGGCGGCGGCTTTCGGGGCGCCCGGGCCGACCGCGTGAGGAAGCGTCTCTGTGCTGGTCATTGTCGAAGATTCGGCGCGCGACCTTCCGGCAAGTTGCCGTGAACCTGTGCCCAGGCTGGGAACCCGGGGGTCCGAAGACACGACAGCGGCCTCCACCGGGACGGGTTCCCGGTGGAGGCCGCAGTTTTTCAGGGGAAGGGTCAGGTCGTGAGGTCGTAGAGCGTGGTGCCGCCGATCGTCGTGGCGGTGTAGTTGGCCTGGACCCAGGCGGCGATCTCGGCGCCGACGCTGCTGCCGCCGTTGCTCCGGCCGCCCAGCCCGGAGCCGCCGATGAAGTAGTGGATCTTGCCCTCGCGCACGTACTGCTGGAACTGCGCCAGGCTCGGGGCCGGGTCGCTGCCGTTGAAGCCGCCGATCGCCATCACCGGGAGCTGGCCGGCGAGCTGGTAGCCGGACGCGTTGTTGGAGCCGACGGCCGCGGCCACCCACGTGTACTTCGAGCTGTCCTGCCGCAGTGCGGCGACCACCTCGCTGCTCGGGGTCGTCGCGTTCAGCAGGCCGCCCATGCCGCCACCGCCACCGCCGCCGCCGAAGTTGCCGCCGAAGCCACCGCCGAAGTTGCCGCCGGCCGGGAAGCCGCGACCGCCGCCCCCGAAGCCGTTGCCGCCGGCCACCGTCGGGCCGGCCGTGACGATGGAGCCGGTGTGGGCGGTGGCCGCCGTGTTCAGCGAATACGCGACAGGCCCGCCCAGCACCGCGAAGAGGGCCAGGGCCGCCGCGGCCAGACGCAGGCCGCGGCCGAGCTGCTGGCTGAGCAGGATGCCGGCCGCACCGAGCGCGCCGGCGGCCAGGACCGCGACGCGCAGCCACGGGTGGAAGTCGGTGGCCCGGTTGAGCAGGATGTAGGACCAGACCGCGGTGATGGCGACGGTGCCGCCGAGCACCAGCAGCGCGTAGAGGTCGGCCCGGCGCCGCCACAGGGTCATCGCGCCCATGCCCACCAGGGCGCCGATCGCCGGGGCCAGGGCCACCGTGTAGTAGTCGTGGAAGATGCCCTGCATGTAGCTGAAGACCAGTGCGGTGGTGACCAGCCAGCCGCCCCAGACGACGTAGGCCGCCTTGCGGGCCGACCAGACGAGGCCGGCGGCAGCGAGAATGAGCGCGGCCGGCAGCAGCCAGGACGCCTGGCCGCCGGTCGCGCCGTCGAGCAGCCGCGACCAGCCCGTCGCACCCCAGCCGCCGCCCCCGCCGCCGACGCTGCCGGTCTCGTTGCCGGTGAGCCGGCCGAAGCCGTTGTAGCCGAGGGTGAGCTCGAGTATCGAGTTGGTCTGGGAGCCGCCGACGTACGGGCGCCAGGACGCCGGGGTCAGCGACACGATCGCCACCCACCAGCCGGCCGAGACGATGACGGCGGCACCGGCCGCGAGGAGCTGGACGAGCCGGCGCACCCGGCCGGTCGGTGCGAAGAGCAGGTACGCCAGGCCGAACGCGGGCACCACCAGCAGCGCCTGGAGCATCTTCGTGAGGAAGCCGAAGCCGACCATGGAGCCGGCGAAGAGCAGCCACCAGGTGCTGCCCCGCTCGACCGCGCGCAGCACGCCGTAGACCCCGGCCACGAGCAGCAGCATGAGCAGGGCGTCCGGATTGTTGAACCGGAACATCAGGGTGGCCACCGGGGTGCTCGCGAGCACCGCACCGGCCAGGAGACCGGCGGCCGGGCCGTGCCAGCGGCGGACGGTGAGGTACAGCAGCCAGACCGTCGCCACCCCGATGAGGGCCTGGGGCGCCAGGACGCTCCAGGAGTTCAGCCCGAAGATCCGCACGGACAGGCCGGTGATCCACAGCGCGGCCGGGGTCTTGTCGACGGTGATGAAGTTCGAGGCGTCCGAGGAGCCGAAGAACCACGCCTTCCAGCTGTCCCCGCCGGCCTGGGCCGCGGCCGCGTAGAACGCGTTGCCCCAGCCGGAGGCGCTGAGGTTCCACAGGTAGAGCACGCCGGTGGCGAGCAGCAGGGCGACGAGGGCGGGCGTGGCCCAGGCCGGATTGCCGCCGGCCCGCGCCCGCGCCGGGGCCTCGGAGGCGGCCGGGGGCGCGGCCGGAGGGGTCAGCGTGGCTGTCATGGTCATTACGCTGCGGCCGGAGACTTCCGGCCGCGTCCGAGGAGCCTGTGTGCCAGCTGTGAGTCAGGCCCAGTTCGGTGCCCGGCGCTCCAGGAACGCCGCGACGCCCTCGGCCAGCTCGCCCTCGTCGGGCGCGGGCACCGGCAGGTCGCCCAGCACGGCCTTCGCGGCCCGCAGCGTCAGCCGTGAGCGGGTGGCGATGGTCGCGGCCAGGTCGTCGACGGCGGCGGACAGCAGATCGTCGGCCACGAGCCGGTCGACGAGCCCGAAGCGAAGGGCCTCGGACGCGTCGACAAGCTCGCCGGTGAACAGCAGCAGCTTCGCCTTGGCCGGGCCGACAAGGGCGGCCAGGCGGCGGGTGGTCGATGGCGGGTACACGATGCCGAGCTTGGCCGGGGTCACCCCGAAGCGGGCCGAGGCCGCCGCGACCCGCAGATCGCAGGCCACCGCCAGCTGGCAGCCGCCGCCGACGCAGAAGCCGTCGATCCGGGCGATGGTCGGCCGCGGGAACTCGGCGAGGGCGCGCTCGGCCGCGACCGCCAGGCTGTCGTCGCCGGCCCGCGCGATCGCCGCGGCCTCGGCGATGTCGGCCCCGGCGCAGAACGTGCCGCCGGCCCCGGCGACGACGAGCACTCGGTTCACCGGGTCCTTGGCCAGGACCTCCAGCATCCCCGGCAGCGCCGCCCACATCGCGGCGGTCATCGCATTGCGCTTGGCCGGGTTGGTGATGACGAGCGTGGCGAGCGGGCCGTCCTGGGTGAGGATCAGTTCACCCGTCACTCGCCGGTCACCACTCGTGGACGGGGACGTTCGAATGCATCCTCGGAAGGTACTCCGCCAGGAGCTTGCGCATGGTGTCGTCCCGCTCGACGGGGCCGTTGCCCTCGATGGCGTGGGCGGCCTCGACGAGCCAGGAGGCGCCGTTGCGGTGGGCCAGGCAGCGGTGCTCGATGATGCCGAGCAGCCGGTCGCGCTGGGCCGGGTCCACGCCCCATTCGTCGAGCCCCTCGTGGGCCATCGGCAGGAGCCGCCGCAGCACCAGCTCGGTCACCGGCACCGCGCCGAGGCCCGGCCAGAACACCGAGGATTCGATGCCGTGCCGGGCGGCGGTGTGGAAGTTCTCCTCGGCCGCCCCGAACGACATCTGCGTCCACACCGGCCGCTCCTGGCCGGCCAGCCTGTGCACCAGCCCGAAGTAGAACGCGGCGTTGGCCATGCTGTCCACGACCGTCGGCCCGGCCGGCAGCACCCGGTTCTCGACGCGGACGTGCGGGCGGCCCTCCACGACGTCGTAGATGGGCCGGTTCCAGCGGTAGATGGTGCCGTTGTGGAGTTTGAGCTCGCCGAGCCGCGGCGCCGCACCGCGGTCGAGCACGTCGATCGGGTCCTCGTCCTCGCAGATCGGCAGCAGCGACGGGAAGTAGCGCACGTTCTCCTCGAACAGGTCGAAGATCGAGGTGATCCAGCGCTCCCCGAACCAGACCCGCGGGCGCACGCCCTGGCTCTTGAGCTCCTCCGCGCGCGTGTCGGTGGCCTGCTCGAACAGGGGGATCCGGGTCTCGCGCCACAGCTCCTGGCCGAACAGGTACGGCGAGTTGGCGCCCAGGGCCACCTGAACCGCGGCGATGGCCTGGGCCGCGTTCCAGTAGGCGGCGAACTGCTGCGGCAGCACCTGGAGGTGGAACTGGACGCTCGTGCAGGCGGCCTCGGGGGCGATGGAGTCGCACCGCACGTGCAGCCGCTCGACGCCGTCGATGGCGATCATGAGGTCCTCGCCCCGGACCGCGAAGATCTGCTCGTTGAGCAGGGCGTAACGCGGGTTGGCCGACAGCACGTCGGGCGTGAGCTGGTCGCGGCGCAGCGTCGGGAGAATGCCGATCATCGCCAGCCGGGTGTCGACCTGGGCCGCATGCTTCTCGGCCGCGTTGAGGCTGGTGCGCACCTGCTCCTCGAAGCGGGCCAGCCCGTCCCCGGCCAGGTGCTGCGGCGGCACGTTGATCTCGATGTTGAACTGCCCGAGCTCGGTGACGAACGCGGGGTCGGCCATGGCGTCGAGCACCCGCTGGTTGCGCAGCGCGGGGTCGTAGCGCTCGTCGACGAGGTTGAGCTCGATCTCGAGCCCGCTCATCCCGTCGCCGTCCTCGAACGTCGCCTCGTCGAGCATGCGGGCGAACGCGTCGAGGCACCGGTGCACCTTGTCGCGGTACCGCGTCCGGTCCTCCCGGCTGAACACCGTCGACTCGACGTCCTTGCCCATCGGCTGCCACCTCCGCGCGGGGAGACCGTGCCCTCTGGCATACCACGATGAGCCGTTTTTTACTCCTACCCGATCGGACCGCCCATCGGCTCGGGCCACTCGTGCAGCCGGATGCGGTCGTCGCTCAGGTCGGGCACCGTGACCACACCGGCCACGACGGGGACCCGGCAGACCAGGCTGAACCGGGGCGAGCCACCGAAACGCCGCTCCAGATAGCGAAAGTTCGCGTCACGGCCGTCGGCTCCGGTGAGCGCGCGCACGATGCCGAGGGTGCCGCGGCCGTACATCCCATTGAAGATCGTCACGGTGGTGTCGCGGCGGCTGAACGGGTTGGGCGCGCGGCACAGGTGGGCGACGTCCTCGCGGAGCATCAGCCGGCCGCCCTCCTGCTTGAGCTCCGGGACCAGCGTGCGCTGGGTGCCGTCGGCGTCGGTCACCGCGAAGGCGCCGGCCTCGAGCCCCTCCCGGCCCACCTGGGCCACCGGCAGATCGAGCCGGTCCATGAGCTGGCGGGTCAGGGTGTTGAAGTCGACACCGCCCAGCACGACGAGGTGGGTGTCGAGGTCGAAGCTGGTCAGGCGGGTGACGAGCTTGTAGCGCACCCGGGTGTCCGGGTTGACCCGGCCGAGGTACCCGTGCAGCTCGAACAGCGCATCCGGGTCGGCGTAGCTGTAGAGCTCGATGTGGTCGGGGTGCAGCGGGTCGGCGTACTCGACCGCCGCCCGCATCTTCTCCGGCTGCTCGGCGCAGACGATCGTGACCGGGATGCCGTCCGGGAACCACAGCGGGTCGGCCGGCTCGGTGAGGCCGAGCTCGTGCTTGATCTCGTAGTAGCGGTCCCGCTCCTCGGCCGTCAGGTCCTCCAGCTCCAGGGGCCGCGGGCGGTCACCGGCGAACGAGCGCGCGGTGGCGAACAGGCGGGCGTACTTGTCCAGGTGCCCGTCGGTCGGCCGGGTGGCGCCGACCGGCTTCTCCCAGGCGGACACGAGCGGCGTGCTCACCCCGAACGCGCGGGCGAGGTCGCCCTGGCTGAGCTTGGCCGGGGCGAGGCCTGTGGCGTCGGCAGTGACGCGCAGGCGGCGCAGCCGGTCGGCAAGGTCTACGGGTCGGCCCATCGACGTCTCCTTCAGACCCCAGGATACGGGCGACGTCGAGCGACGTCGCCCGGGGAGTTCGGTGAAGTTCACCTTCGGACCCGAACGAGTCCGGTCGGGTCGGTGGAGCCAGGGTTCAGTGTGCGCTCATCGCCAGCAACAGCAGCGCCGCCATCACCGCCGCACCGAGGAGCGTGGCCCAGAGCGCGGCCCGGACCCGGGCCATCGTCAGGTTCCACTCCATCCGCACCACGTCCCGTGCGGAGCTCAGCCACTGCTTGAGCAGGAAACCGGCGGCCACGACGGCCAGCGCGGCGAGCACCGGAACGGCCGGACCGGCGCCCTCGCCGCCCGCTGCGGCGGCCGCGTCGGAGCACCCGGCGAGGGCCGGGAGGGTCAGCAGCGCCGCGCCGAGGGCCGCCGCGCTCCGGGCGCGGCCGTTGTTTACTCGATGGCCGTGGGGAGTTAGGTTGGACATGGCCGGGTCCTCTCTGGAGTCGGTCGAGCGGGCCCGTGGTGCCTGGTCCTTGCCGGGAGAGGGCGCCACGAGCCTTGCGTTTGCCTGAATTTCTTTCCAGCTGCTGCACTTCGGTGAACTTCACTTCTCCTGCCTAATACGCTACGCCGCGACCCTCCCCCCGCTCAAGCGTTCGGACCATCTTGGTCGATGCTTCGGGGCACTGCCGAACCTTGGAAACGGCGAGGATTCCGATAGCAGTCCGGTTTGCCCTACCCGTATACTCAGGAGCCGACCGAAGTTCGGCGAACGAAGGTGGGCCGGTGCAGCCGACTGAAACGCCACCGAACCGCACCCTCGCGGGCTATCTTCGCGACCTCCGCCGCCACCAGTGGCCGGAGCGGCCGCAGCCCGTGACGCAGAAGCAGCTCGCGGAGGCCCTGGGCGGGGCGAAGCCGTTGAGCGTCTCCGTCATCTCCTCCTGGGAACGCGACACCGACCCGGTCACCCCGCCCGAGGCGCGGCTGGCCGGCTACGCCCGGTTCTTCGCCACCCGCCGCTCGATCGAGCAGCGGCCGGCCCGACTGCTCGACGAGGACGAGCTGACGGACGAGGAGAAGGCGGCCGAGGAGGTCCTGCACGCGGAGCTGGGCCGGCTGCGCGACCAGCTGGAGAGCGGCGGCGCCCCGGCGGGCTACACGAGCCCGCAGGACGTGCTGGCGCAGGGCGGCGAGATCCGGCTCAACGCGCGCGACACCATCGGCGGCGGCACCTGGTACTTCGGGCCGGACCCCACCCGGATCGTCATCGTGTGTGCCCGGCTGCCCGAGGACCTGCGGGCGCCCTACGCGCACAAGAGCGACCCGGACTACGTGCGGGCCTACACGTACGCCGACGCGGACTCGGTCATCGAGATCTTCGGGCACCTGCGGGCCGTCAACCCCATCGCCGACGTGCGGATCCGCACCCACGACAAGCTCACCGCGGACGACTACCACAGCCACCTGATCCTGCTCGGCGGCGTCGACTTCAACCCGGTCAGCCGGGAGATGGCCCAGCGCCTCGACCTGCCGGTGCGCCAGCACCCGCGCACCGACAAGGACTACGGCGGCTACTTCGAGGTCGACGGGCACGAGTACAAGCCGGTGATCGACGAGGAGAGCAGCGGCCGCACGCTGCTGGAGGACGTGGCGTACTTCTACCGCGGCCCCAGCCCGATCAACGTGAAGCGCACGGTGACGCTCTGCAACGGCATGTTTGGCCGGGGTACTTACGGGGCAGTCCGCGCGCTCACGGATCGCGGTTTCCGCAACCGCAACGAGGAGTACCTCGAGAAGCGCTTCGGCCCGGCCGAGAGCTTCGGCATCCTGTTCCGTGTCACGGTGATGGCAGGAGAGACAGTGACGCCCGACTGGACCGTCGCGCGCAACCGGTTCCTCGAATGGCCGGACGCGGGATGAGCGGCGGCGGGGCCGGCCCCGGCGGGCAGCGCGACCAACTGCTCGACCACGACGATCTGCTCACCTGCGCCGACGCGCCCGACCTCGGGGGCCGGCGGCCGGACGCCATCATCGTGCCGAGCGCCCGCCCGGCCTCCTCGCTGCTGCACGCGGCCGGGCTGGCCGAGGAGCTCAACACGCCGCTGCTCGTGCTGGCCAGCCGGCAGGCCCACGCGGCCGAGATCGTCCGGGAGATCGAGGACCACGGCATCGTCGCCGACGTCGTGGCGATCGACGTGACGGGCGCGCCCCGGCTCATGCCCGGGCTGGAGACGGCCGGCCTGTTCACCCGCGGGCCGTTCGGGCGCACGACCGACGTGAGCATGAAGCGCAACCTGGCGCTGCTGCTGTCCCGGGCGGCCGGCTGGGACCAGGTGATGTTCCTCGACGACGACATCCAGGTGCCCGACGCGGCCGACCTGCGCCGGGCGGCCGCGCTGCTGCCGACGCACGCGGCGGTCGGGCTGCACATCGACGGCATGCCCGACAACTCGGTCGTCTGCCACGCCCGCCGCGAGCTCGGCGACCGGCAGGGCACGTTTGTCGGCGGTGGGGCGCTGCTCGTGCCGGTCGAGCGCAGCGACGGGGCGTTCTTCCCGCACATCTACAACGAGGACTGGTTCTTCCTGCTCGACGAGGGCGGAATCCGGCCGGTGGCCCGGACCGGGCGGGCCGTCCAGCAGTGGTACGACCCGTTCGTCAACCCCGACCGGGCGCGGGGCGAGGAGCTCGGCGACACGCTGGCCGAGGGCGTCTTCGCCGCGCTGAGCCACGGCAAGCTGGAAGACGCGCTGAAGCCCGACTACTGGGTCGGCTTCCTGGAGGTCCGCCGGCGGCTCATCACCCGGCTGCTCCAGCGGGCCGCGGGCCGCGAGAGCATGGTCACCGCGCTGAAGGCGGCCCGGGGCCGCTCCTACCTCATCGAGCCGCACCTGTGCGCGCGGTTCCTCAAGGCGTGGGAGCGCGACCAGAACGTCTGGCGCCGGGCCGTGGAGGCGCTGAGCACCGGACGCGGAATCGCGGGGGCGATCAGCCACTTCGGCCTCCGCCGATCGGCCACCGTCCGACTCAACCGCACCGGGCCGGCGCCGCGCGAACCCCGCCTCCGCCAGCACCGCAAGCATCTGGACGCCCTTGATCAGGCCCGCGCCCGCGAGCTCGTGGTTACCGGGCGGTAGACACCGCGGCCTATGATTGACCTCTCCCGATTCGCCTGAGGCAGCGCCGCCGGCAGGCAGCCGACGGCGGTTGAGGGTCGAGGTCCGGCTTTGGTGCACATACGCCCGGCGCGCGCCGCGGACCTGCCCCGGCTCGTCGCCGCCCATGGGCAGCACCACTACTTCGAGCAGCGCATCGCCCGGCAGCCGACGCTGGGCATCGTGTTGATCGCCGAGCGCGCCGGCACCGTGGCCGGCAGCGCGTTCCTGCGGCTGGCCCCGGCCGAGGAGTGGGAGCTGCGCGAGCGGCTGCCCAAGGTGCCGATCTTCTCGCACCTCGAGGTGCTGCCCGAGCACCGCGGCAACGGCGTCGGCACGAAGATCCTCGCGGCGGCCGAGGGGCTGGCCCGCGGGCAGCAGCGCCGCCGGATGGTCCTCGGCGTGAAGCCCGACGATCGGACGGCGTTCGACCTGTACTCCCGCAACGGCTACGCGGACTGGGGGCTCGGCGTGATCAACGCCCTCGTCGTGGACTACGACGACCAGGGCCGCCGCACGCACAGCACCGAGCGCTGCCACATCATGATCAAAGACCTCGGGCGCTGAGCGGCCGGCGGGCGGGCGACAGTTGCGGGTTGTCCAAAGGCCCGCAAAAGCGACTTATCCTCGCGTACCGTCGCACCCATGGCGGGAACCGCGTTACTCAAGATCGCAAATGTGAACCCCGCCAGCGTGCGCACCCACACCGACCGGGCGCTCTACGGGTCCATCGGGATCTTCATCGTGCTGTACGGCGTGTACGCGATCGTCGGCGCGGCGAGCTTCGTGGACGCCTCGACGAACTACGCGCACCCCTGGTGGCAGTGGCTTGTCGGGCCGCCGGTCGCCCTGGCCGTCATCGCCTACGACCGGGCCGTCGTCGGCCGGGTCGCGGTCAACTTCGAGCACCTCGACTCGGCCGACCCGCACCAGCTGCTCAAACGGCGGACCTTCGGGCTGTACGCCGGGCGCATCGTGCTGGCCCTGCTGTTCGCTGTCGTCATCACCGAGCCGCTCATGCTGGCCCGCTACAAGGGCGAGATCGACGCCTACCTCGGCACCGTGCACAACCGGCAGCTCATCCAGCTCGAGCAGGGCGGCGCCATCGCGGCCTTCCAGAAGCAGGTCGACGGGCTGCGGGCCCAGGACGCGGCCGACGACACCGCCGTGGCCGACCTGCACAGGCTCGCCGCCGACAAGCGCAAGGAGTCCGCCGCCGTCTACGACCAGGCCCTCGCCGACTCCCGGGCCGACGGCGTGTCCCGGCGGGCCGGCTGCCCGGCCGGCGGCTACTGCGACACGCTCGTGCAGCAGTCCCGCGCGCTCATGGACGAGGCCACCCGCCTCGACGGCGAGGCAGTGGCCCTGCGCACCTCCCAGGACCCCGCCCGCAAGACCCGGGCCGACCAGGTCGCGTCCCTGCTGGCCCAGATCGCCGAGCAGCGGACGGACAATCGCGCCTCGGTCGAGGCCGGGGCCGGCTTCGGCGCCCGCACGACAGCGATGTGGCACCTGGTGACGAGCGACTTCTGGGGCTTCGGCTTCTTCTACCTGGGCGTCGCCGCGCTGCTTGTCTGCCTCGACTGCGCCGCGGTCTGGCTCAAGCTCGTCTCGCACGGCAACGGCTACGAGCGCACCGAGGCCCGCGAGGCCCGCCGCCGCGAGCTGTCCGAGACCAAGCGCCACGAGCAGGAGCTGCTGGTCGCCGAGCAGGCCCGCAGCCTCGCCGGGGACGGGATGCAGACAGTGGTGGCCGAGCGCCGGCTCATGGACGCGGCGGTCAGCCGGGCCACCGAACGGCTCATGGCCGAGCTCGAGGACCAGTCCCGCCTGGTTCGTTAGGGCCTTTCTTCGCACAATGTCTTGCTTTCGCCCCCGGCTCCCAGGGCAGACTGTGCCGGTGCTCCCCCGCCTGCCCGAACGCACGTCGGCGCTGCCGCTCGTGCTGGGCATCGTCCTGGTCCTCGTCGGCGGGGTCGGCGTGGCCCGGATGGTGTGGGACCGGGCCGGCAGCGCCTCGGCCGAGGCGCCCGGCGGCGTGGACCGGCTCGACCGCAACGCCGACCGGGCCGACCGGGCCGCCGACCCGCGGGCCGCCCGCTGCGACGGTGCCCCGCTGACCGCGCCCCGGGAGCTGCGCGGTGTCTGGATCACCACCGTCGAGAACATCGACTGGCCCAGCCGGCCGGGGCTGCCCGCGGACCAGATCAAGCAGGAGTACCTGGGCTGGCTCGACCTCGCGCAGAAGCTGAACCTCAACGCCGTCTTCGTCCACGTGCGCCCCAGCGGTGACGCGCTGTGGCCGTCGGAGTACGCCCCCTGGTCCGAATGGATCACCGGCGTCCGCGGCCAGGGCCCCGGCTTCGACCTGATGCAGTGGATGATCGACGAGACCCACCGCCGCAACCTCGAGTTCCACGCCTGGTTCAACCCGTATCGGGCCAGCCAGCCCGCCCCCGCCGGCGCCGGCCCGGACATCAACGCGCTCGCCCCCGACCACCCGCTGCGCAAGCATCCGGAGTGGGCCGTCGTCTACCCCTCGGCCGGCACCACCGGCAGCCGCCTGCACTTCAACCCCGGCATCCCCGAGGCCCGCCAGTTCGTCGAGGACTCGATGCTGGAGGCGGTCAAGCAGTACGACATCGACGGCGTGCACTTCGACGACTTCTTCTACCAGTATCCGGTGGCCAAGCAGGAGTTCCCGGACGACGGCGCGTTCCAGATCTACGGCCGCGGCAAGAGCAAGGGCGACTGGCGCCGCGACAACGTCAACCTGCTGGTCAAGGAGGTGAGCCAGCGCATCAAGCAGGTCAAGCCGTGGGTCAAGTTCGGCATCAGCCCGTTCGGCATCTGGCGCAACGACGCCACCGACCCCGCCGGCTCCCCGACCCGCGGTCTGCAGAGCTACGACGAGATCTACGCCGACACGCGCCTCTGGGTGCGCGAGCAGTGGCTCGACTACATCGTGCCGCAGCTGTACTGGAACATCGGCTTCGAGGTCGCCGACTACGCCAAGCTCCTGCCCTGGTGGGCCGACGTCGTCAAAACGACGAGGGTGCAGCTGTACATCGGGCAGGCCGACTACCGCGTAGGCCAGCCGGGCCCGTGGTCAGACCCCGGCGAACTCGACCGCGAACTGGCCCTCAACCGCAAGTATCCACAGGTCAGCGGCAGTCTCCACTTCAGCGCGAAGAACCTGCGGGCCGACGCTCTGGGCGCGGTCAGCAAGTACTCCGCACACTTCTACTCCACCCCGGCCCTGCCCCCGCTGATGAAGTGGCTGCCGAACAACGCACCGGCCGCGCCGAGCGTGACGACGGCTGTCGAGGGCGGGGGCGTGAAGGTGACCTGGAAGGGCAAGGGCACCTCCTCGGCCGTCTATCGCGTGGCCGACGGTACCGCCAAACTTGTCGCCACCCGCCGCGGCGGCGACGGCGACTACACCGGCCCGAAGGGCACCTACTGCGTCACCGAGCTGGACCGCTCCTGGAACGAAAGCGCTCCCGCGGGGTGATCACCGCTCATCCGCCCGTTGCCGAGGCTGGCGGCCATGACGAGCTTCATCTCGGACCAGGACTTCACCACCCCCGCCCACGCCCGCACGCTCGAACCGGACAAGCCGGCCCGGACCGCACGCTTTGTGCCCTCGACCGTCATCTTCCTGGCCGCGGTATGGCTCGTCGTCTCGTCGGTGCCCTTCGGCTACATAGGCGCGGGCCGCTACGACATCTTCTGGTGCGACGCCGTCACGGGCGTCACGCTGGCCGTGGTGACCGCCATCCGCCTGCTCAAGCCGGGGGTGGCCGGCTTCACCGCGATCACGGGCGGCCTGGCCGGGTGGCTGCTGATGGCGCCGCTGGTCCTGCAGTACGGCCTGTCGCCCTCGGCCGTGAACGACGTGGCGCTGGGGCTCCTGGTGCTGACCTGCGCGGCCCTCTCCTAGCCCGGAAACGAGGCGGGCCGCCCCCGAAGGGGGCGGCCCGATATCCGTCGCTGGAGGCGATCAGCGCTTGAAGGCGTCGGCAACGTCGTTGCCCGCGTCCTTCACGTGGTCGCCGGCCTGCTTGGCCTTCGCGGCGGCGCGCTCGGCGGCGCCCTCAGCCTGCAGGCTCTCGTTGTCCGTGGCGTCGCCGTACTTCTCCTTGACGGCACCCTTGAGCTCTTCGGCCTTGTGCTCGACCTTGTCCGTGAAACTCATCGCGTATCCCTTCCACGTATTCCAGTCACGCCTTGCTGATTACTGGATGCCCGCCGCGCCGAGTGCGCAAACGTAGGCGTCGCGCCACCGTCGTCACACCCGTCACGAGGAATGACAGGGTGATCCCCAGGCCGGCGGCGGCGAGTGGGTTGTCGGTGAACACGTTGCCGCCCAGATAACCGAGGCCCACCACGTAGACGCTCCACAGGACGGCCCCGATCGCGAACGCGGGCAGCAGCCGGCGCCGGGGAAACCGGGCGTAGCCGCTGACGAGCGCGACGGTGGTGCGTCCGAGGGGGACGAAGCGGCCACCCGCGACGATCGCGCCGCCGTGGCGGTCGAGGAGGCGGGCGACCCAGCTGACGGCCCTGGCGTACCGCTCGCCGCGCAGGAAGCGCTCCACGAACCGCCGGCCGCCGCGGCGGGCCACCTCGTGCATGAGCACGTCGCCGGCGAACACCGCGGACGCCGACGCCAGCAGGACGGCGGCCAGGTGCAGGTGCCCGTTCGCGGCCAGCGCCCCACCCGCGATCACGCTCGTCTCCGCCGGGACGGCCGGGATGAGGCAGTCCAGGACGAGCAGCACAAAGATCAGCAGGTACGCCCAGCCGGCCATCGCTTCCATGCTTCAACCCTGCCGGTGCGCGCCTCCGGAGTCAGCGGTGCCAGCCCGCCGATCGAGCGGGGGGTTTCCCCTACCCCTGAGAGCCGCGGCCGCGTCGGGCAAGATGAGGCCGATGTGGGCGGACTTTCGCGAGCACGTGATCCTGGAGGACGAGGCGATCCTCGTCCTGAACAAGCCCCCGGGCATCTCCGTCATGGGCGAGCGCCACGAGTCCGACCTGGTCCGCCTGGCCGCCGACGCGGGTGAGGAGCTGTTTCCGGCCCACCGCATCGACAAGGTCACGTCGGGCGTCATCCTCTTCGCGAAGAACCTCCCCGCCCACGGCGCCCTGACCCGCCAGTTCAACAAGCGCACGGTCGAGAAGTCGTACCTGGCCGTCGTCTCCCCCGGCGGACTGCCCGAGACCGGCCACATCGACCTGCCGTTGAGCGTCGGGCGCAAGAACCGCGTCCGCATAGCCGCGCCGCGCGAGACCATCACCGAGACCGGCGGCCGCTGGGGCGTGCCGGCGTCGGCGGTGTTCGACACGGTCTCGACGTACCCGTCCCAGACGAGCTTCACCGTGCGCACCCAGACGCCGGACCGCGCCCTGCTGGAGGCCCACCCCCACACCGGCCGCCGCCACCAGATCCGCGTCCACCTGGCCTGGATCGGCCACCCGATCGTGGGCGACCCGCTCTTCGAGAAGCACCCGGAGGGCCGCACCTATCTGCACTCCTGGCGTCTGACCTTCGACCACGCCGGCACCCGCGTGACAGTCGAAGCCCCGATGCCCGCCGACTTCGCCCGCTGACCACCCGGCCGAGCGGCCCTGGCCGACACCTCCGGTCAGCGCAGCGCGGCCCGCTGCTCGGCGGTGAGGCGGTTGGTGCCGGCGACGGCGAGGTAGCGGCCGCCGGGCAGCGGGTGGGGCGCCACCGGATCGGCGAAGTCCGGGCGGTCGGCAGCCAGGGACAGTGCGGCCTCGACCCGCGCCGCCGGCCAGTCCAGGGCGGCCGCCAGCTCCGCGGCCGTGCGGGGGGCGGCCGCGTGCACCAGGGCGGCCAGGACGGTCAGCATGTCGTCGGCGACCGCGGGGTCGTAGTCGGCGGCCATGTCGCGGCTCAGGGTGTCGAAGAAGCGGGCCATGCGCTCCAGGCGGACTCCCGCGGGCGTGGCTGCGCCGTACAGGTCGGCGCCCTCGCGGGCGGCGGCGGCCCATTTGGCGTGGGCCTGGGCGCTGGTGAGCCAGGTCCGGAGCCAGACGTCGTCGTCGATGACGTAGCGCTCGCGGCGGCCCGCGGGGCGTTCGCGGCGGACGATGTCCATGGCCTCCAGGTAGGCGATGGACTTCGAGACCGAGGCGGGGCTCACGTTGAGGCGGGCGACCAGTTCGGCGGCGGTCAGGGCGCCGGTGTCGGTGGTGACGATGGCGGTCAGGACGCGGGCGGCCATGCGGTTCAGGCCGGTCTCGACCATCAGCGCGGCGAAGCGGTCGTCGAAGGCGGCAACCCCCTCCGCCCCGGCGACGGCGGGGCGCGGCGACAGGCTGCGGGCCGGGCGGCGGGCGCGGTGGGCGTCGGCCGCGCGATACGTGCCCTGGCGCAGGTTGCGGCCCACCTCCCGGGAGACGGTCGACGTCGGGCGGCCCAGGCGGCGGGCGATCTCGGCGTAGTCGAGCCCGTCGGCCAGCCCGGCCGCGATGTGCTCGCGCTCCTCGCGCGTCAGGCGGGCTCCCGGCATGGGACCCATCGTTGCATTCAGTCACCCCCCATTGCAACGCTGTGCAATTCATTGCAGTGCGGTGCAACGGGCGCTTGCCTGCGGTACCAGCAAATTTCTAGTTTCAAAAAATGGAAACTAACGTGATCGAGATCGACGGGCTGCGGATGCGGTACGGCGACCGGGACGTGCTCAGCGGTGTCGGCTTCGCGGCGCGGCCGGGCGAGGTGGTGGCGCTGCTCGGGCCCAACGGGGCGGGGAAGAGCACCACCATCGAGATCCTCGAAGGGTTCCGGATTCGCACCGGCGGGAGCGCGGCCGTGCTCGGGACCGACCCGGCGCGGGGGGACGAGCGGTGGCGGGCCCGGGTGGGGATCGTGCTGCAGGCGTGGCGCGACCATGCCAGGTGGCGGGTGCGGGAGCTTGTCGGCCACCAGGCCCGGTACTACCCCGGGCGGGCCTGGGACCCGGATGTGCTCATCGCCGCCGTCGGGCTGACCGGGCAGGCCGGGCAGCGCATCGGGCTGCTCTCCGGCGGGCAGCGGCGGCGGCTGGACCTGGCGCTCGGGCTGATCGGGCGGCCGGAGGTGCTGTTCCTGGACGAGCCCACGGCCGGGCTCGACCCGCACGCGCGGCGCGAGTTCCATCAGCTGATCCAGGACGTGATCGCCGAATACCGCACGACGGTCCTGCTGACCACCCACGACCTGGACGAGGCCGAGCGCCTCGCCGCGCGGATCGTGATCCTCGACGCGGGGCGGGTGATCGCCGACGGTACCGCGGCCGAGCTCGCCCGCATCGCCGGGCCGGACGAGGTGCGCTGGCGGCTCCACGGCGAGCAGCACATCGAGACGACGAGCGACGCCACCGGGTTCGCCTACGAGCTGTTCCGGCGGCACGCGACGGCCGTGGAAAACCTGGAGATCCGCCGCTCGTCGCTGGAGGACACCTACCTCGAACTCGTGCGCCGCGCCGAGGACAAGGCGGCCCGGCCGTGAGCGCCGGGTGGCACCGCGGCCTGATCGAGCTGCGGCAGTCGCTGACCCAGCCCGCCGACCTGTTCAACCACTGCTTCTGGCCCACGCTGATGCTCGTCACCCTCTACTTCCTGCGCGGCCACGCCGCGCTCCTGCCCTCCATCCTCGGCATGAACGCGGCCATGGGCATGGTCACGATGAGCCAGGGGCTGACCGCCGACCGCGAGGACGGCACGCTGCTGCGGGCGCGGGCGACGCCGAACGGGCTGCGGGAGTACCTCATCGGCAAAATCATCAGCGTGAGCGGCGGGCTCGTCGTCGACCTCGCCATCTTCCTGGTGCCGGCGCTGCTCATCGTCGACGCGGCGCCCGCCGTCGACATCGGCACCGCGCTGTGGGTGCTCGGGCTCGGGCTGCTCGCGACGCTGCCGCTCGGGGCCGTGCTCGGGGCGCTGTTCCCGACCGCGCGCGGGCAGGGGCTGCTCACCCTGCCGATCCTGGTCGTCATCGGCATCTCCGGGATCTTCTACCCGATCACCGTCCTGCCCGGTTGGGTGCAGGCGGTGGCGCAGGCGTTCCCGGTGTACTGGCTGGGGCTCGGCATGCGCACCGCGTTCCTCCCGGGCGAGGCGGCGCACCCCGTGGCCACCGCCGCGGTGCTGGGCGCCTGGGCGGTCGCCGGCCTCGCCCTCGCGCCCTGGGTGCTACGCAAACGCCTCATCCGCCAGCATCGCGTGCAGCCGAGCCGCCCCGGCCGGGTCGAGGCTCGGTAGCGACAGCGGCAGCTCCCGCCCGCGGTCCAGCGCGGTCAGCTGGGCCGCGGGCGGCGCGTCGATGAGCTCCACGATCGGCGCCACCGACGCCGCGACCGGGCGCGCGGCGACGGCCGCGAGCAGCCGCAGCCCGCCGCGCAGCACGGGGTTGAGCGGCGAGTGGTCGCCGCTCTTCGTGAAGCCCGGGTGGTAGAGCACGTAGCGGGCTTTCCCGCGGTACCCGGCGCCGAGCAGATCGTTGAGCCGCCCGGCCTGCATCTGCGCCCGCACCATCGAATAGCCGCTGCGCAGCTGCAGGTCGTCCCACGCGATCACACCCTTCGTGACGCCGACCCCGCCGACGTTGACGATGACCGGGGCGGCGGCCGACTCCAGCAGCGGCCGGAGTCCTTCCGCGAGCCGGTGACGAGCCAGAAAATAGAGCCCGAAGGTGTACTCGAAATGCTCCGACGTCTCCCGCCGGGCCGGGCCGACCCGATTGGCGCAGAGCACGAGCGCATCCACCGCCGCGACCCGCGAGCGCAGCTCCGCCACGACTTCACGGACGGCCGCGCCCTCGCTGAGGTCCTTGCGCAAGAAGGTGATGCCGGACGGCAGCGTCCGGCCCTTCAGGGGATTGCTGCCGATCACGTACACGTCGTCGCCGCGCTCGAACCGGGCCAGCGCCGTCGCCCGGCCCATCCCGTCCGTACCGCCGGCGATCACAACCGTTTTGGGGCTCATACGACACATCTCAGTACCCTTGGGCCAGGCGCATAAGGAGGCACTTCAATGTTGGATACGCACACCCGTGTGCCCGTCGCCGAGTACGACGCCTGCCCCGTCACCGGCATCGTGCGCCGCATGGGGGAGCGCTGGACCCTCGTCGTGCTGTCGCTGCTGTCCCGGCGCCGGTACCGCTTCAACGAACTCCACCGCGCGATCGAGGGCATCTCCCAGCGCATGCTGACCCGCACACTGCGGACGCTGGAGAGCGACGGTCTCGTGGAGCGCACGGTGTACCCGACAGTGCCCCCGTCCGTCGAGTACTCCCTCTCGGCGAAGGGGACGGCGCTCATGGCCTCCCTCGCCGGCCTGATCGACTGGGCCGTGGCCCACGGCGGGCCCGCCACACCGGCGCGCCGATAGCCACGGGCGGCCCGCTCACCCTCGGCCGCGGCGGGAATGCTGCCGGCGGCAACATTGTGATCAAGGCGGAACCGGGCAACGACACAATCGAGACCGAGGGCGGCCACGATGTGATTGCGGGGCGGCGGGCCGGCACCATCACCGTCGGCCACCCCGGTGCGACACCACACGAACCTGAGCGCGCGCTGCGAGTCCGGCCCGGACTGGGGCGCGCCCTACATAGAAGGAACGGCCTCCCGGCACCAGCGGGGGGCCGTTTCGCCTTCTCCCGGCCCGGCCGGCGGCATTGCGTGGTGGTCAGGTCGGGGTGGGCAGGCGGCGGGCCTTGGACCTGGTGAGGGCGGTGTCGGCCTCGGCCATGGCCTCGTCGGGGTTGGCGCCCGGGCTGCTTGTGGCGGTGGCTATGTGGGCCCTTGCGGCCAGGCGGCCCACAGTGGTGGGGAACGGCTGGTCGAAGGCGGCGCGCAGGGTGTGGGCCAGGTGGCCGGCCCGGTGGGTGTCCGCGCCGGGCAGGAGGATGGCGAACTCGTCGCTGCCCAGGCGGGCCACGACGGCGCGGTGGGGCGTGGTGCGGGTCTCGGCGTAGGCGGCGTCGCGGAGGCGGTGGGCCACGGCGGTCAGGAGCTCGTCGCCGGTCTGGTGGCCGTGGGTGTCGTTGACGGTGCGGAAGTCGGCCAGGTCGATCAGGAGCACCGCGTAAGGGTCGCTCGCCGCCGCCGCGCGGTGCAGGTGCTGCCACAGCATCGCGCGGTTCGGCAGGCCGGTCAGCGCATCGTGGTACGCGGCGTGGTGCAGGGACTCCTCGTAGACGCGCTGGGCGCTGATGTCCTGCAGGGCGTAGACGGTGCCGGCGCCCGGGTCGATGGGGATCGACTCGATGTGGATGTCGCTTACCGTGCCGTCGGCGCGGGTCAGGCGGGCCTCGCAGGTGTCGGGGCCGTTCAGGGCGAGCGTGCGCAGGTCAACCGGGCGGCCGTCGGCGGTGTGCAGCTGCAGCGCCTCGGCGGCCAGGGGGCGCTCCAGTGGCCAGCCCAGCAGGTCGAGGGCCGGCGGGTTGGCCGACTGGACAGCGCCCGCCGGGTCGGTCACGACGACCGGGAACGGAAAGCGGCGCAGGACCGTGTGGAGCAGGGCGGTCTGGGAGGTGTGCTGGTGTTGCAGGCGGTTCAGCAGCCGGTGCAGGGTGTAGGCGAAGACGGCCATGACGAGCACCGTCGCCAGGCCCGCCAGGGTGATGTGCACCAGGCTGATCGCCGTCACCGCGGCCAGCGCGAGAGCGACAGTCAGCCGCATCGTCCGCAGCACCGACCTTTGCATGCTGCATACATCGGCGCGCACCCGGCCCGCGTCAGTGCGGGCCGGGTGCAGGACGGGAAGTTCAGGGCAGCAGCGGCTGGCCGCTGGAGAAGACGTTCGTCGGGTCGTACGAGCGCTTGACCCGCAGGAGCCGGTCGCGGTCCGCCTGCGCCCAGTTGGCCTGGATCGCCTCGGGGCCGGCGCCGCCGCTGAAGTTCATCAGGCCGCCCGGGACGGTGTCGACGGCCAGGATCCGCTCGATCGCGGCGTCGACGACCGGGGCCAGCTCGGGCAGGCCGAGGCCGATGGCGAACAGGACGTACTGCGCGCCGCGTCCGCTCACCGCGTTGGCGACGGCCGGCGGGCGGGTGAACGCGCCGCCGAGGTGGCGGATCTCGACCATCGGCACCGGGATGTCGACGTCGGGGCCGGCCGCGGCGACGATCCGCTCGACCGTCTCCGGAGTGAGGGCGTCGAGCAGCACGCCGCGCTCGCGGGACGGCATCGGGTCGGTGGGGTCGCGGTGGACGGCGTCGATGGCGGCGTACGGGAGCACGGCGATGTCGTCGATGATCGACGGCGCGGCGGCGCGCATCGGGGCCAGCAGCGCCTCGCCCTCCTCCGGGCGGCCGAGGAAGCAGACGCGCAGGTGGACGGTGAGAGCACCGCGCAGGGGCGGGGGGACCATCGGCGCGTCCGGGAGCCGGAGCAGTGCGACCGAGGTGCTCATCTCCTCGGGGAGGCGGGCCGACCACTGGGAGTACACCTCCAGGATCTTGGAAGCGTGTCGGCCGGGGTAGTAGATGCCGCCGCCGAAGAACTCCGCCGCCGCAACGAGGTCGAACTCGATGGCGGTGACGATGCCGAAGTTGCCCTTGCCGCCCCGGACCGCCCAGAACAGGTCGGCCTCGTGGTCGGCGTCGACCGTGCGCAGCGCGCCGTCCGCGGTGACGATCTCGACCCGGCGCACGTGGTCGGCGGCGAAGCCGTGCTTGCGGCCCAGCGGACCGACACCGCCTCCGAGGGTGTACCCGACCACCCCCACCTGCGACGACGAGCCGCTCAAGGGAGCCAGGCCGTGCGGGGCGGCGGCCGCGATCACCTGGGACCAGCGGGCCCCGGCGGCGGCGCGGGCGACCCGGGCGACCGGGTCCACGCTCACCTCGGCCATGCGGGTCGTGGTGATGAGGATGCCGCCCTTCGCGGGGCGGACCGCGCCGTGCCCGGTGGCCTGGACGGCGACCGGCAGGCCGAGGGTGCCGGCCCAGCGCACCGCCTCGGCCACGTCCTGCGCGCTGGTGGCGCCGACGACGGCCAGGGGCTCGTGGGTGGTGGCGACGTTCCAGGAGAACACCTCGGCCGCGAAGCCTTCGTCGCCGGGGACATATACGGGACCGGCCACGGCCGGGAGGGAGGTCAGTGCAGTGGTCATGCCGTGAACGGTGCGGCGGCCCGGTTGGTCAGGACTTGGAGACCACTAGGTCGGCGACTTGTGCCTCGGATGCGGCGATCAGGTGGGCGGCCCCGAGGCGGCGGTGGGCGGCCAGCGCGGCCTCGGCGTGGACCAGGGCCTTCCCGGGCTCGCCCAGCCGCGCGGCCAGCCCGGCCAGCGCGAACCCGAGGGTGCCCCAGGTGGCGCAGCCGGTGCCGAGTGTCGGGAACCGGTCGGCGTAGGGCTCGATCTCGGCGTACAGCTCCCGGGGGTCCGGTGTGCCGAGCCGGGCGGCCACGAGGGCCCACTGGAAGGCCACGAAGTCCCAGCACCAGAGCTGCTCACGGGCCGTTCCCCAGCGCTCGACAAGCGCCCGCGCCAGCTCCTCGTCACCGGACTCGCACGCGGCCAGGACCGCTGTCGGCCGCAGGAGCTGCAGGTGCGGCTCGTCGGCCCGGCGGATCAGCTCGTCGCGCAGTTCGCCGGCGCGGCCCTGGAAGCGCCGGCTGGTGTACAGCATCGCCAGGCGGATCCACTGCGTGCCCCACAGCGAGGTGTGCTCCTGCAGCGCGAACGCCTCGCCGACCAGCCGCTCCCCGGCCTCCCAGTCGCCCGCCAGCACGGCCCGCCCGGCCTGCGCGTATCGCACCTGCGCCGGCAGCACCGGCGAGCGGATCTCCTCGGCCAGCCGGACGGCCCGGGCCAGGTCGGCGTCGAACCCGGCCACGTCGCCGACGCTGACCTCGGTGATCATCCGGTGCAGCCGGGCCATCACCTCGACGGTCCGCGGCAGGCCGGGGATCGCCAGCAGCTCGTCGGTTGTCGCCCGGCGCTCGGCCAGGCGCTGTGGCACCCAGGCGACGTTCCAGGCGTTGTTCAGGGTCCGCGCGAGCAGCTCCGGGTCGCCGAGCCCGCGGGCCAGGCGCACCGCCTCCGCCGCGTGGGCCTCGCCCTGCTCGCGGTCGGGGTGGTGGTACAACTCCACGGCGAGCGTGCCGAGCAGCACGGCCCGCCGGTAGACGTCATCGGGCCCGAGCCGGTCCAGCTGCTCGCGCAGGATGGCGATCATGCGCTCGTCGACGGTGAGGTACGGCCGCCACGTCCACAGCGTCGCCCCGCCGAACAGCGTCGCCGCGTCCATCGCGAGCTCGTCGTCGCCGAGCGGCCGGGCCAGCGTCAGCGCCTCGTCGAGCACGGCCCGCGTCCCGTCGAGGTCTCCGGCCGCGCGCCGGGCCAGCCCGAGCTGCACGAGCAGCCGGCCGCGCTCCCCCGCCGCGCCGGGCCCCGTCGGGTCGAGGGCACCGAGGGCGGACTCGAGATAACGGGCGGCCTCGTCGTAGGCCAGCTGCGCCATCGCCAGCTCGGCCGCCCGCCGCGCATACCGGACCGCGCGATCGGCCACACCCAGCCGGGCGGCCATCGTGAAGTGGTGCACCAGGCGCCCGAGATGCTCGGGGTCGTCGGGCCGGTCGAACGCCTCGAGCGCCTCACCGACCCGCTTGTGCAGCCGCGCCCGCTGCAGCCGGGTCAGGCTGCCGTAGACGGTGTCCCGGACGAGGGCGTGCGAAAAGCGATAATCCCAGCTGTCCGGTACCTCCAGCAGCATGCCGATCCCGATGACGGGCTCGAGCCCGGCCATGACCTGATCGTGCTCCCGGCCCGTGCCGGCCGCGAGGAGCAGCAGGTCGACGTCGCGCCCGATGACGGCCGCGGTCTCCAGCAGCTCCCGGGCCGGCGCCGGCAGCCGCGACAGCCGCCGGGCGATGACGTCGCGGACACTCTCCGGCACCCCGGCCGCGGCGACGGCCTGGGTGTCGCCCCAGCCGTCCGGATACTCGCTCTCCAGCAGCCGCAGCAGCTCCTTGAGGTAGAACGGGTTGCCGCCGGTGCGCTCCAGGAGGGCGTGCGCGACCGGGCCGGGGCGCTTGACGTACTCGGCGACGTCGGCCTCGGTGAGCGCGGCCAGCCGGATGCGCTCGGCGCCGCGCTCGTTGGCCAGCAGGGCCAGGGTCTCGCGGACCGCCGCCTCGGACGTCTCGGGCCGCAGGGTCGCCAGCACCAGGATCGGTCGCCGGTGCAGGGTGGGCGCCAGGTGGGCCAGCAGTTGCAGCGAGGCCGGGTCGGCCGCGTGGAGGTCGTCGATGACGATCAGCAGGGGCGTGTGGAGCGCCTCCGCGACCTGCTCGTGGAGCTCGAACAGGGCCGTCTCGGGATCCGCGTGGTCGGCAGCCCTCCGGCCGGCCAGGGCGTCGAGCAGGTCCTCGCTGCCGCCGATCGCCCTGAGGATCTGCGTCCAGGGCCAGAAGGCGGGAGTGGCGCTGGCTTCGGCGCAGCGGCTCCAGGCGACGGTGAGGTCGGGCCGGGCCTGCTCGGCCGCGTGCTCGGCCAGGCTTGTCTTGCCGAGGCCGGCCTCGCCGACGATGAGCAGGACGCCGCCGTTGCCCTTGGCCGCCTGGGCGATGCGGTCGGCGATGCGCCGCTGCTCGGCTTGGCGCCCGACGAGCTTGCCCGGGTCGTTGCCGGCTTTTCGGCCCGGGTCGGTGCCCGCGTCCTCGCTACGGGCTGATTGCGCTGTTCGGGCCGCCTGTGCGACAAGCGCGCCCCGCGGACCGGCGAGCTTCGGGTCGTGCTGGAGGATCGCCGTCTCCAGCGCCGTCAGCTCCGGCCCCGGCGGGAGGCCCAGCTCCTCGTCGAGCACGGTCCGGGCCTGGCGGAAGGCGGCGAGCGCTTCGGCTTGGCGGCCCTCGCGATACAGGCCGAGCATGAGCTGGGCCCAGGAGCGCTCACGGAACGGCCGCCGCTCCAGCAGCGCCCGGGCCGACGCGACGGCCGCGGCCGGGCGCCCGGTGCCGAGCTGGATCTCGGCCAGGTCCTCGAGGGCACCGTCGCGCAGCTCGTTGAGCCGCGCGACGGCCGCCGCGGCGAACGTCTCGTCGGCGAAGTCGGCGAGCGCCTCCCCGCTCCAGTTCGCCAGGGCCTGCGTCAGCAACTGCTCGGCCCGCTCCGGATCGCGCTGCGCCCGCGCGGCCTCGACGCCAGTCGTGAAGCGCACCGCGTCGATCCGGTCACCGGCGGCCGCGAGCAGATAGCCGGGCTCCTGGGTGAGCAGGACGGCGGGCGGGGTCCTCGGCGCCCGGTCCGGCTCCAGGGCACGGCGCAGCTGGGAGATGTACGCCTGCAGGGTCCCGGTCGCGCTGGCCGGCACGTCCGCGCCCCAGAGCCCGTCGACGATCCGGTCGACGGAGACCACCCGCCCGGGCTCCAGCAGCAGCATGGCCAGCACCGCCCGCTGCTTGCGGGCCCCCAGCTCGACCGCGCGCCGCTGCGGCGTCCACACCGAGAGCGGCCCCAGGATCCGGAACTCGAGCCGCGTCACGCGGGCCACGATAGTGGCCCGGACTCGCTACCGTAGTCGCCCATGGGGATCAGCCGGCGTAACGCATTGCTGGGCGGGAGCGTCCTTTTGGCGGTAGCGGCCGGCACGGGTCTCGAACTAGTGGATCACGCCGTCCTCCCCGGCAAGGGCAGGTTGGACGAGGCCCTGGGCCGCTGCGACGCGCCGCCTCCCGCCCTGCCCGCGGCCGCGCCACCGCCGCCGACAACCGGCTCGTTCGAGTCCCGCCTGCGCGGCCGGACCGTCGCCTACGCCCTGTCATCGGCTCCGTCCGGCGACCGGCCCCTCGGCGTGTGCCTGGCCCTGCACGGCTTCGGCTCCAACGCGCTCCAGGCGGTGAACACCGGCAACTACCCCCGCCTGCTGGCCGCTTCGTCCGCCCCGTTCGTCCTGGCCGCAGCCGACGGCGGCGACGGATACTGGCACCCGCACGCCACCGACGACCCGCTGGGCATGCTGTTCACGGAGTTCCTGCCGCTGCTGGCTTCCCGGCACGGCCTCCAGGTGGACCGGGTGGCCGTGGCCGGCTGGTCGATGGGCGGCTACGGGGCGCTGCTGTCGGCCCTCACGTACCGCTCGCAGATCCGTTACGTCGTGGCCTCGTCCCCCGCCATCTTCCGCGACTACGCCGACGCCGAGCGGGTCAACCCGGGGGCCTACGACTCCCAGGCCGACTGGGACCGCCACGACGTCACCGCCCGGGCCGCGGAGCTGGCCGGCCTACCGCTCCGGATCGACATCGGAGCCGCCGACCCGTTCGCTCCCGCGGTACGCCGCCTCAGGGACCGCTTGCCGGACCCGTCGGTCGTCACCTTCACCACCGGCTGCCACGATGGCCGCTACTGGGACTCGGTGGGCCCGAGCCAGGTGGAGAGCCTCACAAAGGCACTGGCGTGACAGCACCGCACCGGCCGCCGGGGCGGACTCATCGACGGGCCTGCCGGGCGGCCGTCCGGCCGAGTGCCGCCAGCACGCCGACGAGAGCCAGAGCGACCCAGGTCAGCGGCCCCGGACCGGTCGGCCGGTCGCCCTCTCGCAGCACGCCCATGAAGTTCAGCGGATCGGCGTCATTGATCATCAGGTACCAGAGGAGCGTGTACACGGCCTGAAACACCCGCGGCGCCCCGGTCAGCGTGCCCAGGGCCAGGGCCAGGCCCGGAATGAACAGCGCGCCGGCCGCCCAGGCGAGCAGGCCCGGCCCGTCGCCGCCGAAGCCCATCCGGATCGCCGCGCCGGCCCCGGTCGCCGCCGCCAGCAGGACGCCGGCTGCCCATTCGGCGAGCACGCGGCGGCGCGGCGACGGGTAGGCGTCCAGGATCGCCGCCGCGCCCGAGGTGGCCGGCTGGGTGCCCAGGCGGGACCAGATCAAGATCGGCCATATCCAGGCGATCGCCAGCACGGCGCCGCGCGGGACGGCCAGGCCGGCCAGGGTCAGCGCCGCCGCGCCCAGCCACCACCACAGTGGGGTGCCGGCGATCAGGATCCGGGTCTCGCCGGCCAGCAGGCGCAGCGCACGGGTGCCCCGCCTCGGCGTCATCGTCGGCCTGACCGCGCCGAGCCGAGTTGACCCTGGCGCACGGGTGGCCCGGTCGGGGTGGGCCGGGCTAGCGAAGCGGGTGAACCACAGCGAGGGCAGGACGGCCAGGACCGCGGCCAGGGCGATCAAGGTCAGGCGGGCGGCCACGAACGGCGCGTCCACCGACAGGCCCGGCCAATCGAACACCTTCAACGGCTCCTCGACGTACATCAGGCCCAGCCCGACGTCCCGTGACGCGCCGGCCGGGAGGGTCACCCGGCGCAGGCCCAGGCCACCCAGCGGGGCCTTCGACGACTGGCCGACTATCGCCGACACCATCCAGATGAAGATCCACAGAACGTTGCCCAGGCCGCCGCGGAGCAGCGGAGTGGTCTCGAACAGCACGGCTACGGCGCTCGTCACGACGAGCATCGGGAAGGCGATAAGCACGAACGGCAACGTGAGCGCTACCGGATCCACGGTCCGCGACTCGCCCCGCAGCAGCTGCAGCCCCACAGCGGTGACCGCCAGGACGGCCGTCATCGAGGCCAGGACGCCGACGTTGCTGAGCAGCTTCGCCAGCAGGTATGCGGGAGTGCGCAGTGGTGAAGCGGCGATCAGCTGGCCGACCCCCGTGCGCTCGTCGCGGGCCACGGCGTCGCGCACCAGGTAGAAGCCCACAAGCGTCAGCCACAACGCGCTGGTCAGGGCGGTCACCATCCCGACGTAGCCGCTCGTGTAGCGGCCGCGGTAGCCGCCCATCACCAGGACTGACCAGTGCGAGTCGACGGCCGGCACGGCCAGCAGACCCAGGCCGACGGCCGAGATGAGCATGAGGAGGTACGCCGGGCGCCGCACCCGTTCGCGGAAGTCGGCGAGCGCGGCCGGCAGCACCGAAGTGGCCTGAGCGATCATCGATTCACCGCCCCGACGTACGCGTCCTCGAGGTCGGGTGCGACAGGCTCCGCGTCCGGGAGCGGGCGGGTCGGCGACAGCATGCGCAGCCGTACCCCCGCGGCCGATCGGACCGCCCGGGTCGTCACCAGCCGCTGCTGCAGGTCGGCGGCGGCGGCAACCGGAACCGTCGCCTCCCAGACGTGGCCGGCCACGCTGCGGACGACCTCCTCCGGCGGGCCGTCCAGCCGCAGCCGGCCGGCCTGGAGCACGGCTACGCGCGCCGCGACCGACTCCACGTCGCTGACGATGTGGGTCGAGAGCAGGACGACCCGGGTGGCGGCGAGCGAGCTGAGGAGGTTGCGGAAGCGGACCCGCTCCTCGGGGTCGAGGCCGGCCGTCGGCTCATCGACGATGATGACGCGCGGATCGCCCAGCAGCGCCTGCGCGATGCCTATCCGGCGCAGCATGCCGCCGCTGTATCCGCCGAGCGCCCGCCGCCCCGCCGAGGTGAGGTTCACCAGCTCCAGCAGCTCGTCGATCTGGGTCCGGGAGGTGCGCGCGGAGAGCCCCTTGACCGCGGCCAGGTACGTCAGGAACTCCACCGCGTTCAGATGCGGGTAGACGCCGAAGTCCTGCGGCAGGTACCCGAGTGCCCGCCGCAGCGGGTCGGGCCGGGCCACCGCGTCGGCGCCGTCGAAGCGGACGGTGCCCGTCGTCGGGCGGGTGACGGTGGCGGCGATGCGCAGCAGTGAGGACTTGCCGGCGCCGTTGGGGCCGAGCAGACCGATCAGTCCGGGTGCCAGCCGCAGCGTCAGGCCGTCGACGGCCCGCTTGTGTCCCTTGTAGACCTTCGTGATGTCGAGCAGTTCGAGCATGCCCTCAAGGCTGCTGACCGCCGCCGCCGCGCACATCTGCCGAACGGGAGAGATCGCAGACGACTTCCCAGCGCCCGTCCCGCGGCCCGAAGGTGAGCGTCCCCCCGACGGCGGCCACCCGATCGGCCAGTCCGCGCAGACCGCTACCCCCGCCGGACCGCGCCGGAGCAGCGCCCGCGGTCGGCGGCCGGCCAGCCGTATCCGGCATGTCGGAAACAACCGAGACGACTCCCGTGGCCGACAGCGCGACGGCAACGCCGGCCGACGGTGCAGCGTGGCGGCGAACGTTCGTCAACGCCTCGACGACCACGGAATAGGCGACCGACGCGGCCGCCGGGGACAGCGACACCCCCGGCGCGATCGACAGCGAAGCGGAGGGCCCGAACCGGGTGACGACCGCCGGCACATCGGCGAACGAGTACACCCGCGAGGATCGCAGGGCGGCCACCATCTCGTCCATGGCCGCCAACGCCCGCTGCCCCGCCGCCTCGATCCGCGAATACGACGCGGCCTCGGGAGCCTGCGCCTCGATCACGATCCCGGTCACCTCGTGAGCGACGAGGTCGTGCAGGTCCTGGGCCAGTTCCAGGCGCTGCGCCCGCCGCGCCGCCTCCAGCGCCCGATCCCGGGCCCGCAGGTAGAGCCCGATTGCCGCCGCCGCCACGGCACCGGCGAACGCGGTGGAAACCGTCAGCACCTCACCGTTCAGCGGAAACGACATGCGAAGCGGGAGCACGGTGGCGGCCAGTCCGACGATGAGCCCGGCCCGACGGCCCCGCCGGGTCAGCCGGGCCAGCAGCACCAGCAACGGCAGGAACTCGAAGATGAACCAGAGACCGGGCGGCTGTGGTGGACCTTCGTAGACGAACCGGTAGGCCACGGTGACGGCCGGTGACGCGAATACCAGCCACCACCACGAGGGGCGGATGGCGGCGGCGACCGCGAGCATGGCCGCGATGCTGATGAGCAGGCCGGGCAGCCTGGTGAACGGCAGCCCGCACAGGACCGGCACGATCAGCAGGAGCGGCCAGAGCGCCTTCACGGCGCGACGAGCCCGTTGCTGTGGGCCCATACGGCGATGCCGACCCGATTGCGCACCGCGAGCTTGCGCTGCACGGCGGCGACGTGCGTTTTGACGGTACCGGCGGAGATGAACAGCTGCTCGCCGATCTCGGCATTCGTCAGGCCGGCACCGACCTGCGCGGCGATCTCCAGCTCGCGCTCGGTCAGTCGCCCGGGCGACGAGGGTTTCGGTGCGGACAGGTGCCGCAGGAGCTTCACGGTGATCGAGGGGCTGATCAGGCTCTCGCCGGAGTACGCGGCCCGGACGGCCTCGGTGAGCAGCGCCGGGCCGGAGCGTTTGAGGAGGAACCCGGCGGCGCCGTTGCGCAGGGCCGCGTACACGTACTCGTCCAGGTCGAACGTGGTGACGACGACCACTCGGGTAGGGCCCCCGGCAAGCGCCCGGGTGACCTCCAGCCCGTCCATCCGCGGCATCCGGATGTCGAGGAGGGCGACGTCCGGGCGCACCGCCCGCACCAGCTCCAGCGCCGCGACCCCGTCGGCCGCGTCCGCGACGACCTCGATGTCGGGGGCGGCCGCGAGGATGCGGCGCAGCCCGGCCCGGACCATCTCCTGGTCGTCGGCGATCACCACCCGAATTCCCACGATCAAGCAGCCTAGACTTCAGCGTCGTGAGCGAGCTGTCCCAGACGAGGCGGAACTTCGCGGCGCCCCTGCGCAGGTTCATCGCGACCGAGTCCGGCAGCGCCGGTGTGCTCGTCGCCGCGATCGTCGCCGCGCTGGTGTGGGCGAACGTGGACGAGGCCGGCTACGAGCGGCTGTGGAGCACCGAGCTCGCGCTCAAGGTGGGCTCGTGGGAGCTCGCCGACGACCTGCGCGCCTGGGTCAACAGCGGGCTGATGACGCTGTTCTTCCTGGTCGTCGGGTTGGAGGCGCGGCGCGAGCTGGACCTGGGTGACCTGCGGGACCGGCGGCGGTTCCTGCTGCCGTCGGCGGCCGGGGTGGCCGGGATGGTGCTGCCGGTCGGCATCTACCTGGCGATCAACGCCGGTGGCGTGGGCGCCCACGGCTGGGGTGTGGCCATGTCGACCGACACCGCGCTCGCGCTCGGGCTGCTGGCGTTGGTCGGCAAGGGGGTACCGGAGCAGGCCCGGGTGTTTCTGCTGACGGTCTTCGTCGTCGACGATCTGGTTGCGCTCATCGTGATCGCGGTGGCCTACTCCGAGCACATCGCGGTGATGCCGCTGGTGCTGGCCGCGGCGGTCTTCGGGGTGCTCCTCGGGCTGCGGGCGCTCGGCGTGCGCAGCGGGGCGATCTACGCGCCGTTCTGCATCCTGCTGTGGTACCTCATGCTGCGAAGCGGGGTCGACCCGGTCGTCGCGGGCCTGGCGATCGGGCTGACGGCTACCGCGTACACGCCGGCCCGCGGTGCGCTGGAGGCGGCCAGCGGCCTGTTCAAGCTGTTCCGCGAGCAGCCGACGGCGGAGCTGGCCCGGTCGGCGTCGGTCGGGCTCACCCGGACGCTGTCGCCGAACGACCGGCTGCAGCGCATGTACCACCCGTGGACGAGCTACCTGATCGTGCCGCTGTTCGGCCTGGCCAATGCCGGGATCGCGATCGACGGGGCGTTCCTGGCCCGGGCCTTCACCTCGCCGATCACCCTCGGCGTGCTGGCCGGTTATGTCGTCGGCAAGCCGATTGCCGTCGTGGGTACCTCCTGGGCCGTGACCCGCCTCTCGAGGGGGCGGATCCGGCCCGGGGCGGGGTGGGCGGCGGTCCTCGGCAGCGGCACGATCGCCGGGATCGGCTTCACGGTGTCGCTGCTCATCGCGAGCCTGGCGTTCACCGGCGACGAGCTCGCCGAGGCGAAGGTGGGCGTGCTGGCGGCCGCGGTCGTCGCCTCGCTGCTGACGTTCGTCGTGTATCGCGTGACGGCCCGCCTCCCCAAGCACAAGCGGGCCCGGGCCCTGCTGGGCGACGCCGACGTCCTGCTCGACCTGATCCCGCCCGTGGACGTCGAGGTCGACCACGTCCGGGGTGCCGCCGACGCGTCGGTGACGATCGTCGAATACGGCGACTTCCAGTGCCCCTACTGCGGCCAGGCCGAGCCCGTCGTGCGGGCGCTGCTGTCGGACACCGACCTGCGCTACGTCTGGCGGCACCTGCCCCTGACCGACGTCCACCCGCAGGCCCAGCTGGCCGCGGAGGCCGCCGAGGCGGCGGCCGCGCAGGGTGCCTTCTGGCCCATGCACGACCTGCTGCTGGACCACCAGGACGAGCTCAAGCCGGCGGCCCTTGTCGACTACGCGGAGCGCCTCGGCCTGGACCGCGAGCAGTTCCACGACGACCTGCGCCACCACCGGCACGCGGCCCGCATCGACCAGGACCTGGAGTCCGCCGATCTGAGCGGGGTCAGCGGGACTCCGACCTTCTTCATCAACGGCCAGCGGCACTACGGCGCCTACGACCTGGCCACCCTCACCGAGGCGGTGAAGGTGGCCCGGGCCCGGGCCCTCATCGGCAGGTCCACACGTACACATTCGAGCGATCCCCTACGCCCTTGAGCGCCCAGGTCCCGATGATCGTGTGGCCGTCGTCGCTGATGCTCATGGGCCGCGCGGGGTTCTCCTCCGGGTCGGGGGTGCGGCCGGGGATCGGCGACGAGAACTGCGGCGGCTCCGGCAGCGGCAGCCTGATCTCGGTGCCGCCGGCATACAGCGCCGCCCGGTTGTTCCCGCCGAACACCAGCCAGCCCGACGCGTTCGGTCCGTGGGTGTCGAACCCCCACACGTCCGGCATCACGATCGGCGGCCCGGCCGCGCGCAGGTTCCAGCGCACGAGCGAGTTGCCACTGCGGCCGATCACCCAGCCGTTGCGGATGGCGTCGGCGCCGTACATGGGCCTACCGGCCGGGGCCGCGAGCTCCCGGGCCGGGCCGCCCGGCGACCAGGCCACCGCGACCTCGTGGTTGTCCCGGTTGACGAGCGTGCCGACCACCGTGCCGTCCTCGTCGATGCCGCCCACCTCGGCGAGGTGCGCCGGCTCGTAGCCGGCCGGAATCGGCAGCGCGACCGGCTCGGCGTCCGGGCTCGCCCAGGTCACCGGCCGGCCACCGGACTCGCCGACGATCTGCCCGCGATCGTTGATCCCCGTCGCGAACGCCTCGACGCCGGCCAGCTGCCGCACCGTGCCGTCCCGGTACACCCAGGCGTGCTCGGTGCCGTCGCCGAACCGCAGCCGCCGCCCGACCACCGTGCCGGCCGAGTTGACGTCCGTCGGCTCCCCGGTGCCCGGCCCCAGCTTCACCACGCGGCCGCCGTCCCACAGCACCGCGATCTGGGCCTCGCCGAAGCCGACCATCCCGATCGCGTAACGCCCGGTCGGGTCCGCGCCCATGACCTGCGCGTCGCCAGGGAAGTCGGGCGGCACCTCCAGCGACTCGAGCGTGCAGGCGCGCGGCACCGGCGGCCCGGTCACCTCCGGCGCCGGCCGCGGCCGGTCCCGATCCGGCCTGGTCGCCACCCACACGCCACCGAGCAGCACCAGCACCGCCGCCCCGGCGGCCACGGCCCTCCGGGTCGCCCGCCGCCGCTCACCCTTGGCCACCGCCCGCCGCACGTCCACCCCCACCGGCCCGCGCGGCTGCCCCCGCAGCGGCGTCAGCAGGTCGATCCCGTACCTGTCGTCATCGTCCATCTCACACCGTCCTCTGCAGGTCATCGCCGACCAGCTGCCGCATGGCGGCCAACCCCCGGGCCGTCTGGCTCTTCACCGTGCCGGGCGAGCAGCTCAAGATCGCGGCCACCTCGTCGACCGGAAGGTCACACAGGTAGCGCAGCACCAGCACCGCCTGCTGCCGCCTCGGCACCCTCGCGAGCGCCGCCCGGATCACGAGCCGCGTCTCGACCTCCGGCCCCGCCGCCGGCGCGACCTCAGGCGCCCGCGCGAACAGCCCGATCCGCGCCCATGGCCGCCGCCGCTCGTCGAGGAACGTGCGCACGAGCATCCGCCGGACATACTGGTCAAGGTGCTCGACCGCGCTCACATTCGCCCACCGCAGGTAGAGCTTCTCGATGGTGAGCTGCACGATGTCGTCGGCCCGGTGCTCGTCCCCGCAGAGCAGGAACGCCAGCTGCCGGAGCACCCCGAGCCGCCCGCTGACGTACTCGACGTACTCCTCCTGCGCCTGTCTTCGCATCGCCCTCCCCCATCGGTCGGACTGAAACGAGCCCCACCCGGTGGGAGGTTGCACGGATACGCGATTTCGGTCGATGCCAGTCGTCCCCTAGACTCGGCAGGGTAGGGCCTCGTAGCTCAGGGGATAGAGCACCGCTCTCCTAAAGCGGGTGTCGCGCGTTCGATTCGCGCCGGGGCCACAGTGTTTCCTGGTCGGCCGGGGGAGGCTTCGCCTCCACCCGGACCCCGCACGATCCCCGCCACCCCGCTCCGGCCGCCCGGGTTCGGCCGCGGCCGAGCAAGGTGGGCGTCGGCATCCGGCCTCAGCGTGGCGCCCGGCTCGGCGGTTCGCCGCGGTTTCGGTGCCGGCGCCACGCCACGGTCAGACAGGCGACCATCGACACCGACGCGACAATCGTGAACGGCCATGGCGCCAGGGACGTCGTCTCCCGCAGGAGGAAGCTGCTGCACGGGTCGGAGGCCGAATAGTGCACCAGCGCGCGTCCGCCGACATGGATCTCGCGGGGCGGCGGTTTGGAGCCGGAGTCCACGCGGGACTCGCAGGCCTGACCCGCCGGCGTCGCGAACCGGACGTCATACACCCTCCGGCCCGGCACGTTCGTCGTGATGCCGACGACCTCCGCGTCGACCGTCGCCCCGCGGGCGTCGTCGATCGTCCGCCAGCCGGCCAGCACCAATCCGGCGGCCCAGACGAGGGCCATGATCAACATGACAACGACAGTCGTCTTCCGGCTCGCACGAAACCGGCTGCCACGCACCGTGAAAGCGTAAGCCGACATCGACAGCTCTCGCCGCCGGGCGGATCGGCGGGAGGGCCGTTCGCCATCACAGCTTCCGGCGGCCCGGACTCTGCCCCGTCCGGTCTAGGCAGTGCCTTCAAAAGGAACGCGGGTCGGGCATGATCTGATCTGTGGTCCGTCGATATGAACTCACTGATGGTGAGCGGGCGGCATCGTGTGGAAGGTGCGCTCCGGGGCGCCGTGGCGGGATGTCCCTGCCGGTACGGGTCATGGCAGTCGGTGTACACGCGGTTCCGGCGGTGGGCCTTGGACGGCACGTTCGATCGGATGCTGGCCGGTGCACAGAGCGACGCGGACGCAGCCGGTGACATCAACTGGCTGGTGTCGGTCGACTCCAGCATCGTGCGGGTGCATCAGCACGCCGCCGGCGGCGGCAAAGGGGGCGGGCAGAACCCGGCGAATCAGACACCCATGAGGGCTCGCAACCAGCTCACCGCGGTCATGGACTCGATCCACGTCGCCCGGCGCGGCCGGGGCCGGCCCCGAACCCGCCCCGACCACGTCATCGCCGACAAGGGCTACAGCACCAGCGCCATCCGAGGGTTCCTGCGTTCCCTCGGCATCGGTCACACCATCCCAGAACGAGCCGACCAGCAGGCCAACCGCCGCCGCAGAGGCAGCCGCGGCGGTCGCCCACCAACATTCGACCGGCACAGGTACCGGCACCGCAACGTCGTCGAACGCTGCTTCAACCGACTCAAGCAATGCCGATCCGTAGCCACCCGCTACGACAAGACCACCACGTCCTACCGGGCAACCGTCACCATCGCAGCAATCCTGCGATGGCTATGAACCCTTTGAAGACACTCCCTAACGGGTGGCCTCGCGGTGGAGGAGGGCGGCCTGGACCCGGTTGGTGCAGTCGAGCTTGGTCAGGATGCGGCTCACGTGGGTCTTGACGCTTGGCTCGGTCATGTGCAGGTGGGTGCCGATGTCCGCGTTCGACAGGCCCTCGGCGACCAGGCGCAGGACGTCCGCCTCGCGGGGGCTCAGGGTGCTCAGGCGGCGCGCTGCGGCTCGCCGGTGTTCGGCGCCGGCCGCGCCCGACGGGCCCAGCAGGGTGAGGACCTGGCGGGCCACCGGCGGGGAGAGGTACGCGTCCCCGTTGTGCGCGGAGCGGACGGCGCGGATCAGCTCGTCAGGGGTGCAGGTCTTCAGGACGTAGCCCGACGCGCCCTGGCTCAGGGCCCGCAGCACGCTCGGCTCGTCGCCGAAGGAGGTCAGGATCACCACGGCGGTGCCCGGGCTCAGGGCGGCCATCGCGTCCAGGCCGCTCAGCAGCGGCATCCGTACGTCCAGCAGCGCCACGTCCACGCCCAGCCGCCCGGCCGCGGCGACCGCGGCGGCGCCGTCCGTGACCGCGGCGACGACCTCCAGGTCGGGGGCCGACTCCAGGACCGTCCGGATGCCGGCGAGCATCAGCGGCTCGTCGTCGGCGATCAGGACGCGGATCCGCGCGGTCATCCGGCCACGCCGACCAGCAGGCTCAGGGGTATCAGGCCGAACATGATGCCGGCCAGCGCCAGCCGGACGAACGCGGGCTCGGCAACCTCGGGCCCGGGGATCGCGGGCGGGAAGACGGCCCACAGGCGGAACTGTCCGTCGGTCACCGCGTGGCCGGCCAGGCCGCCGACCAGCTCGGCCCGCTCCATCAGGCCCAGCAGGCCGCGACCCCGGGCCGGCGGGCGACCCGGCGGCACGGGATTGACGACGGACAGGAGCAGAGCGTCGTCCTGCCACTCGAGACGGACCGAGAGCGGCGCGCCGGGGGCGTGCTTGCAGCCGTTCGTGAGGCCCTCCTGCACCAGCCGGTACGCGACCGCCGCCACCCCCTCCGGGACCTCCCGGGGCGCCGGGGACACGGTCAGCTCCACCGGCACCCCGGCGGTGCGGGCGCGCGTCACGAGGTCCTCGACGGCGGCCAGGCCCGCGGACGGGGCGCGGAGGCCGCCGAGCACGTCGTGGAGGTCGCCGGCGGCGCTGCGAGCCGACTCGGCCAGGCGGCGGACGGCCTCCTGCTGCGGCGCCGGGAGTTCGGCCACCTCCAGGGCCGCGGCCTGCACGGACATCAGGCTCAGGCGGTGGCCGAGGGCGTCGTGCATGTCGCGGGCGATCCGCAGCCTCTCGTGTGCGGCGAGCGCCGCGCGCTGCCGGTCCTGCTGCGCCAGGTAGGCCCCGACAAGCAGCGGCAGCAGGGCGAGGACGACCGCGGTGATGATCACGGCGGTCGGGTTCGGGGCGCGGAAGAGCTGCACCCCGATGAAGAGCACAACCGCAGAACACAGTGCGGCGGGGGTACCGCGCGCGCCCCGACCGGCCCGGAACGCGGTATACGGCAGCAGGGTGCCCGCACCGCCGGTGACCAGGGCCGGGAGCAGGGCGGCGGCGAACGCCAGGGCCGGGCGGCGCTGCGACAGGGCCAGCAGCGCGGCCACGACCAGGGCCCACACCGGCAGCAGCCAGGGGCGGACCGGCGCCGGATGCGCGAACGTGAGCAGCGCGCTGTCGAAGCCGACGATGCCGGCCGCCGCGAGGTATCGGCGCATGTCCAGCAGGCTACTGCGACGTTCGTCGCGGCGGAGGCCGACTTTCGGTGACTGCGGGCGGCGGTGCGGCGCCCATAGCGTCCGGCTCGTGATCGTTGTGGAAGAGCTCACGAAGCGCTACGGGTCCACGGTCGCCGTCGACGGGTTGTCGTTCGCGGTCCGGCCGGGATGTGTGACGGGGTTCCTCGGGCCCAACGGGGCGGGGAAGTCGACGACGCTGCGGATGATCCTCGGGCTGGACCGGCCGTCGGGCGGGCGGGCGCTCATCGACGGCCGCGCGTACGCGGGGCTGGACCGGCCCCTGCACACCGTCGGGGCACTGCTGGAGGGGCGCTGCGCGCATCCGGGGCGGCGGGCCCGGGACCACCTGCTGTACCTGGCCCGCAGCAACGGCATCCGCGCCGCGCGGGTCGGCGAGGTCCTGGAGCTCGTCGGGCTCGGCGCGGCCGCGCACCGGCGGGCCGGCGGATTCTCGCTCGGCATGGGGCAGCGGCTCGGGCTGGCCGCGGCGCTGCTCGGCGACCCGCCGATCCTGCTGCTCGACGAGCCGGTCAACGGCCTCGACCCCGAGGGGGTGCACTGGCTGCGGACGCTGCTGCGGGGGTACGCCGCGCAGGGTCGCACGGTCCTCGTGTCGAGCCACCTCATGGCCGAGACCGCGCTGACCGCCGACCGCCTGGTCGTCATCGCCGGGGGCCGGCTCATCGCCGACGCCACCGTCGACGAGTTCGTCGCCGGGGCGCCGTCCCTGGAGGCCGCGTTCCTGAAGGCGGTCGGGCGATGAGCGCGTTCGCGGCCGAGTGGGTCAAGGTGCGCACGCTGCGCTCGACGTTCCTGACGCTCGGCGCGACGGTCGCGGTCGGCGGCGCGCTGGCGTTCGTCGTCGCGGCCGGCATGCGCAACGTCGAGGCCGCACACTTCGACGCCGTGTTCGCCACGTTCTACAGCCTGACCCTGGCCCAGCTCGCGCTCGTCGTGTTCGGGGTGTTCACGGTCGGCGGGGAGTATGCGGGCGGCACCATCCGGCCGACCCTGGCCGCCGTGCCCGACCGGCGCCGCTACTACCTGGCGAAGGTCGCCGTGATCGGGGCCTGCGCGGCGGTGACCTCGGCGCTGACCGTGGGCGTGGCGTTCGCCGTCGGCAGCGTCGAGCTGGGTGCCCGGCGGATGGGCCCGACGCCGGCCCCGATCGCCGGCGCCTTCCTGTATCTGCTGCTCATCACCCTGTTCGCGGCGGGCGTCGCGCAGCTCCTCCGGGGCTCGACGGCGGCACTGGCGGTACTGATGCCGCTGTTTTTTCTCGGATCGCAGGGCCTCGGGAACGTTCCCGGGGTGCGAGCGGTCGCGCAGTTCCTGCCCGATCAGGCCGGCCTCGTGGTGCTGCGCCTCTACGACCGGGACTTCGGGCCGTGGGGTGGGCTGGGGATTCTCGCCCTGTGGACGGCGGCGGCGCTGGTGGGCGGATATCTGACACTTCGCCGCCGGGACGCCTGACAGGGGGCTTAGCCCAGTTTTACGTTCGACTTAGATCTCGGCGGAAATCTTGAGAGAGCGCTCTCCGGCTGGTGGAGTACGAGGCAGTCGCATGCCTGCCACCCCTGGAGGGCCTTCCTCATGCCGACCGCGCGCAACCCGTACCTCGTGCCGCCCCGGCGCCAGCCGAAGCGGCGCCGGACCCTGCTGGCGCTGCTGGCCGTCCCCGTCGCCGGGGCGCTGGCCTTCACCGTCGTGCTGACCGCGACCGCCGGCGCCGAGCAGATCGACACCGCGGGGGTGGTCCAGGCCGAGGCGTGGAGCGCGCAGAGCGGGGCGCGCACCGAGAACACCGGCGACACCGGCGGCGGCCGGAACGTCGGCTGGCTGGCGAGCGGCGACTGGATGCGCTACGACGACGTCGACCTCGGCGCCGCCGGCTCGCTGACCGCCAGCGTGCGGGTCGCCGCGGCCAGCCGGGCGGGCGGGACGATCGAGCTGCGGGCCGGGACCCAGGACGGGGAGCTGCTGGCCGGCATCCCGGTCGGCTACACCGGCGGCTGGCAGAACTGGACCACGAAGGCCGCGGTCAGCACCACGGAGCTGACCGGCCTGCAGACCGTGTTCCTGGTGCTGAAGAGCGCGCAGCCGGCCGACTTCATCAACATCAACTGGCTGCAGTTCAAGCGCACGCCGACGGCCACGATCCCCGGCTCGCCCACCCCGGCGCCGCCATCGTCCCCGGCGTCGCCGTCGTCCCCGGGGGGCGCGGCGGACGGCGGCTGGCCGGCCGTCGACCCGGCCGCGCAGCAGGCGGACACCGCGGCGTTCTTCGCCCGCCGCCCGGCCCCGGTCACCAACAACCCGGTGAAGGTCCCCGAGTTTCACGCCACCTGCACGGTGAGCCACCACGCCGCCGACGACCCGATCGTGCTCCCGGGCCTGGCCGGCGCCTCGCACGACCACACGTTCCTGGGCAACCGGTCCACGAGCGCGACCTCGACGGCCGACTCGCTGCTCGCCGCCGGGACGACGTGCACGCCCGCGCAGGACCACTCCGCGTACTGGATCCCGACGCTGTACCAGAACGGCAAGGTCGTGGACCCGAAGGAGGTGACCGTCTACTACGGCTCCCGCCTCAAGGACCCGAGCCGGACGCAGCCGTTCCCGTTCGGCCTGCGCATGATCACCGGGGACGCCAAGAACCAGAGCGACACCCCCGACAAGCAGGGCAACCACTTCTGGTGCGCGGGTGCCGGCGGCGAGGTCGGGCGCACCGCCGACGGGCAGTATCCGGTCTGCGCGAAGACGGCCGGCCTCGTCCGCCAGGTCACGTTCCCGGACTGCTGGGACGGCGTGCACCTGGACAGCCCCGACCACAAGGCGCACATGGCCAACGGCGACTCCACGGGGGCCTGCCCGGCGAGTCACCCGGTGCCGATCCCGTCGGTGTCGTTCGTGATCGGGTATCCGCTGAACACCGACACGAGCGGCATCACGCTCTCGTCGGGCAACGGCTTCTCGATGCACGCCGACTTCTTCAACGCGTGGGAGCCCGACGCGCTCGCGCAGCGGGTCCGCGACTGCCTCGACCAGGGCTACAAGTGCAACGCCCAGGGCACGTTCTGAGCCCTGCCCCAAGGACCGGAGGAGCCACCCGCCGCCACGGGTGGCTCCTCCAGACCACCCGGCCCGGTGACGCTCCGCGATGACGATCCGCCCCGGCGACGCTCTGCAATGACGGCCCGGCCCCGCGATGTTCCGGCTAGCGGCAAGGTCGAATCGCCCGCGGCCGTGGCACCGTCGCAGGCATGATCCGCTGTGTCATCGTCGACGACTCCGAGCGGTTCCGGGCCAGCGCCCGCCGGCTCCTGGGCGCCCAGGGCATCGCGGTGGTGGCGACCGCCGCGGACAGCCGTCAGGCTCTGCGCGCGGTCGAAGAACAAGACCCGGATGTGGTACTCGTCGACGTCGGCCTCGGCTCGGAGAGCGGCTTCGAGCTCGCCGCCAAGATCCGCGACCGGGCCGTCATCATGGTGTCGAGCCTGGCCCCGGACGACCTGGCCGAGTTGCTGGCGGCCAGCCCGGCGATCGGCTACCTGCCGAAGCACGAGCTGTCGGGCGTGGCGATCACGGTCCTGCTGCGGACGAGGCCGCCTCGAGGAAGGTGAGCACGGCGAGCACCCGGCGGTGCGTCTCGTCGGTCTCGGGCAGGTCGAGCTTCGTCAGGATCGACCTGACGTGCTTCTCGACGGTGCCCTCGGTGACCCACAGCGTCTTGGCCACGCCGGCGTTCGAGCGGCCCTCGGCCATGAGCGCGAGGACCTCGCGCTCCCGGGGGCTGAGCACGTCGAGGGGGTCGCGGCGGCGGTGGGCGGCGACCAGCTCCTGGACGACGGCGGGGTCGACGACGGTGCCGCCGTCGAAGATGCGGTGCAGGGTCTCCACGAAGTCGTCGACGTCGGTGACCCGGCTCTTGAGCAGGTAGCCGATCCGCTCGCCGCTGGCCAGCAGCTCGATCGCGTGCTCGACCTCCACGAACGCCGACAGCACCAGGATCGCCACCCGCGGGAACCGGCGGCGGATCTCCCGGGCCGCGGCCAGCCCTTCCGTGCTGTGGGCCGGCGGCATGCGGATGTCGACGACGGCGATGTCCGGCGTGGCCTTCTCGACCAGCTCCAGCAGATGCGGGCCGTCGTCGGCGAGCCCGGTCACGGCGAACCCGTGCCGGTCCAGGAGGCTCGCCAGCCCCTCGCGCAGCAGCACGTCGTCGTCCGCGATCACCACCGACTGCCGCACCGTCTCGAATGCCATCAAATCCAACATATCCCCGCAGACGTGGGTAGACACCACCCATGCGCGGGGGGATGACCGGCCGGCTCGCGGCCACCAGTGCGCTGTTCGCCGTCATGATCTCCGCGGCGTTCGCGGCAATCCTGGTGTCCGTGTATCAGCTGCGCTCGTCGGTCACGGTCGTCACCCGGGCCGAGCGGGCGGTCTCGGCGTCGAACACCCTCGAACGGCTGGTGCTCGACGTGGAGGCGGGCCGCCGCGGATACGCCCTCACCCACGACCGGGCACTGCTCGATCCCTGGGTGCGGGCCCAGCGCCAGATCCCGCAGCGCCAGCAGGAGCTCGCCGCGGCGGTCGCGGGCAGCCCGGTCCAGGCCGCGCGGATGACCCGGCTCAACAGCAACGTCACCGCATACCTCGACAACTACGCCGACCCCGCGATCGCCGGCGACGAGGCCGGCGGCCCGACGAACATCGACTCGAAGTCCATCATGGACGGTCAGCGGCAGATCGCCGCGCTGCGCGCCGAGTTCGACGAGTTCATCAACACCCAGCGGCTGGCGGTGGACCAGATGCACGCCGCGGCGAACCGGGCCGGGCAGCAGGCCCTGATGGCGGGCGTGGCCGGGCTGGCGGTGGCGCTCGTCGCGGTCGCGATCCTCACCCGTTCGCTGGCGGTCATGGTGGTGCGGCCGCTGCACCGGATGGTCATGGCGGCCGACCGGGTCGCCGGGGGTGACCTGCAGGTGCGGGTAGCGACAGCGGCCCCCGCGGAGGTGGGCGCGCTCCAGCGCACGTTCAACGCGATGGTCGCCGCGCTCGACCGCAACCGGACGCAGCTCGGTGCGGTGGCGGCCGAGCAGGCGGCGCTGCGCCGGGTGGCCACCGTCGCGGCCCGCGGCCGATCGGCCGAGGAGGTGTTCGCCGCCGTGACCGAGGAGGCCGGGAAGCTCTTCGGGGCCGACGCCGCCGTCCTGCTGCGGTTCGAGGCCGACAGCAACGCCACGATCGTGGCCAGCTGGAGCCACGACCCCGCGCACCGCGTCGGCCTGGGCCGGGTGCAGGTGGCCGACGGCGGTGTCGCGGGCCGCGTGCTGCGCTCCGGGCGGCCGATCCGCATGGCGGGCGAGCACAGCGCCGACTTCCTGCGGCAGGAGTTCGGCGACGCCACCATCCGCTCGGCGATCGGGGCGCCGGTCCTGGTCGCCGGGCGCACGTGGGGCGCCCTGAAGGCCCTGTCGAGGTGCTCGAGGTCCCTGGAGCAGCACGACGCCGAGCGGGCCGCCGAGTTCACCGAGCTGGTGGCCAGCGCGATCGCCACCACCCAGGCCCGGGCCGACCTCACCGCGTCGCGGGCCCGGGTGGTGGCGGCCACGGACGAGAGCCGCCGGCGCATCGAGCGCGACCTGCATGACGGTACCCAGCAAAGGCTCATCGCTCTGCTCTTGGCGCTGCGGGCGACCGAGACCCAGGTCGGCGGGGGTCTGCACGACCGCCTGCACGGCATCGGCAGCGACCTGTCGGACGCCATCGACGAGCTGCGGGAGCTGGCCCGCGGCATCCACCCGTCGATCCTGTCGGAGGGCGGCCTGGGCCCGGCCATCCGCTCCCTGGCCCGGCGCTCGCCCGTGCCGGTGGAGGTGCGCCTCGACCTGCCGGCCCGGCTGGACGCCTCGGTCGAGATCGGCGTGTACTACGTGGTCGCCGAGGCCCTCACCAACGCCGTCCGCCACGCGCACGCCTCGGTGATCTCGATCCGCGCGGCGATCGGCGACGCCCGGCTGGCGCTCTCCGTCGAGGACGACGGTGTCGGCGGGGCCGACCCCGCCAACAGCATCGGCACCGGCCTGACCGGCCTCGGCGACCGGGTGGCCGCGCTCGGCGGCACCATGCAGATCGCCAGCCGCCCCGGCGCGGGCACCACGCTGACGATCACGATCCCCCTGGTCGCTCCTCCAGAAGGGTGAGGCGTGATGACCCCGCTATGGCGGCTGGCCGGTATCGCCGACTGCGGGTTTTCCGACCACGCAAACCCCGCTGGCCGCGAGGCCGCGGACACCCGTCCGCGGGCACGGTGGAACAGTCCTTCACACCCCCTTGAACAGGTGATCCACCATGACGACTCGCCCGGTCGACCCGGTGCTGTGCATGGCACTGTTCGTCTCCGACACTCCGTGCTTCTCCGACCCCGGCACGGACACCGTCCGCGCCACCGTGCACTCGACGCTCGACCGCCTCGGCCCCGACGAGTGCTACGCCCGCGCCGCCGAGGTGTTCGGCGACCGCCCCGAGGTGGCCTTGAACCGCATCCGATGGGCCCGCTCGCTGTGCTCGCGCGCCTTCGCCATCGCCGCGGCCCGCTAGTTCTCGAGTTTCCTGATGAGCGCGGCCAGCTCGTCCAGCTCTTCCGGGGCGAGGGCCAGCATCTCGGCCGGCGGGCGGCCGTGGATCTCCTCGGCCCGGGCGGCCTCGCGGCGGCCCTGGTCGGTGGGGATCACGAGCTTGGCCCGGCGGTCGGACGGGTGGGGCTCGCGGCGCACGAGGCCGCGCTTCTCCAGGTCGTCGACGACCACCGTCATGTACGGGGCGTCCGTCTGCAGCAGCGCGGCCAGCTCGCGCATCGTCATCGGCTGCCCGGCCAGCCGGCGCAGCGCCTTGATCCGCAGGTAGCTCATATCGAGGGCCTCGCTCACCTCCTTGCGCCGGTCGTGGCGCTCGAACACGAGGGTCAGCATGGCCTTCCAGACCGCGGCGGCCTTGGCGTCGTCTGTTTCAGGCATCGACCAGCTCCGCTTCCGGTTGGCGGCTGAGGGCTCGGGGGCTGGTTGTGAGGGTACCGATGAGCAGAATGGCGGCGCCGCACCCGGCGACGATCCACCAGCCGACGTGGCTGGCCGGGCTGAAGCCGTCGGCCATCGGGCGGCCGTGCAGCCCGGCCGTCACCACGGCGCCCAGGACCGCGATGCCCAGCACCGAGCCGAACTGGCGGCTGGTCGACGCGAACGCCGCGGCCACGCCGGCCTGGGCCATCGGCAGCCCCGAGACCGCCGTCACCGTGATCGGCGGGTTGACCATGGCAAACCCGATGCCGAACGCGACGTACGCGGCGACGACCTGCCACAGCGGCGTGTGCGCCGTGAGCCCGGTCAGCAGCAGCCCGCTGGTCAGGATGCCGGCCCCGCCGACGAGCAGCGACGGGCGCGGCCCGCGGGCGCCGACGAGCCGGCCGGAGAGGGGCCCCAGCACGACCGTGATCGCGGCGATGGGCAGGGTCAGCAGGCCGGCGTGCAGTGGTGACAGGTGCCTGACGTCCTGCAGGTACAGCGTGTTGAGCAGCAGGAACCCGGCCAGCGCCCCGAACGCGGCGACGGCGATCGAGGTGGCTCCGGCGAACGGCGGGCTGCGGAACAGGGTGATGTCGACAAGCGGCTCGGGGCGGCGCGGCTCGACCACGAGCAGGGCGACGAGCGCGACAAGGGCGACGGCACCGGCGATCCACTCGTGCTCGATGATGGCGAAGGTCGCGCTTGCGAGGAGTACCAGGACGATGATCTGTCCCGGCACGTCGACCCGCCGCGGCTTCGGCGCCCGCGACTCGGGTACGAACAGCGCCGTCAGCACGATCGCCGCGATCCCGATCGGCACGTTGATCCAGAAGATGGTCCGCCAGCCGACGGTCTGCACCAGCAGACCGCCGACGACCGGCCCGAGCGCCATGCTGATGCCCACGACCCCGGCCCACACGCCGATGGCCCGGGCCCGCTCCCGCCGGTCGGTGAAGACGTTTGTGATGATCGACATGGCCACCGGGTTGAGCATCGACCCGCCCACCGCCTGCACCACCCGGAACGCGATGAGCCACTCCAGCGACGGCGCCAGCCCGCACAGCAGCGACCCCAGCGAGAAGACCACCAGCCCGAGCTGAAAGATCCGCCGCCGCCCGAGCCGGTCGGCCGTCGAGCCGCCCATGATCAGGAGGCTGGCGAGCACGAGGGTGTACGCGTCGATCGCCCACTGCAGCCCGGACAGCGGCGCATCCAGGTCCCGCCCGATCGCCGGCACGGCAATGTTCACGATCGTGTTGTCGAGCCCGACGATGAGCAGGCTCATGCAGCAGATACCCAGAATGAGCAGGCGCCGGCCACGTGTTTGTACAACCATAATAGTTATGTTCGTACAACGAAGTGTCCGGCGCCATCGGTAGCGGCTTTTTGCGGCTCAGATCACCTCTCCGAGCGCCCGCCGCTCAATTGGTCGCCCCGTTGGCGGGCGGCCCGTTCTGCTGGCCCTGAGGCCCGCCCCCGCCCTGGTTGAGCGTGGAGTCGTTGATCGCGGTGGCCGTGGCCGTGTCGCCGCTGACGGTCCCGACGACCGTCACGGTGTCGCCCGTCTTGACGTCCGCGACCTGGTCGTTGCCGTTGTCGACGCTCGTGGACCCGTTGATGACGAACGTGGTCGCGTGGCCGTCGGCGCTCTTGGCGGTGATCGAGGTGGCACTGATGGCGGTGACGGTTCCGGTCTGGAGGCGCTTTGTCGCGTACCCGCCATTGCCGTCGGAGGCCGTGAAGTCCCCGTAGAGCGCGCCGGAAAGCCCAGCACCCGCGCCCATGCCACCGCCGCCGAAGTTCCCCATGCCCCCGGGCCCGCCCTGCCCGTTACCGCCGGGCCCGCCCTGCTGCGCCGTAGCGCCGGCGGAGGCACCACCGGCCGCCTTGATCACCGCAAACCCACCCCCGCCGATCACCAGCGCCGCCACCACGCCCACGACGACGGTCTTCACCTTGGACGACTTCGCCACCGGCACCGCCGCGGGCGCCACCTCGACCGGCTGGACCTCACCGGCCCAGACGGGGGCGGCGGCGGGCGGCTGCTTGTCGGTCATCTGGCTGCTCATGGCGCGGCTCCTGAGGTCCGGCGGCCCGCTCGGGGGGAACCGCTCTGGGGGCAACGATCGCGACAGTCCCTGTCACGCCGCCGCGCGGACCTTGGCAACCACCTGTGAGCCACGAGCCGGCCTCACGCCGACGTCGCACACGCCTTTGCCGGACCTCGCGCCGGCGGTGATGACCTTCCGGCGGGCCCTGTCCTGGCTCATTACTGGGGCTAGACGAGTAAGTCCTAACGGCCCCCGGAGGTCGACGAGCGGCAGGTCCCGGTCTGCTGATCGTCGCGGACAAGGGCTATGTGTCCGCGGAGCTGGACCGATGGCTGGCCAAGCGAGGAGTGCGGCTGCAGCGCCCGTCGTACCGCTCGGTCAACGACACGTTGAAAGGCCAGCTCGACCTCGAACTGCACGGCGGCCGCAGCATCGAAGGCGTCGCAGCCCGCGTCGCTCAACGCCTCCTGGCCATGACCGCCGCAATCTGGCACAGCCGCGCCATCGGACAATTCATGACCAGGTCACTGATCGCCTTAGAGAGTGTTGGGTTACTCGGTGACTACTGAGGGTCTTGGTTGAGTTCGTCTTGAAGACGTCGGGCCGCTTCGGTCTCGATAGGGCCTTGCGGCTCGATGTCCTCGCCGGCCAGGCGGGCGGCCATCAGCCGGATCATCGCAACCTTGATCATCGCTTCGGCGTGCGCAGGTTTGCGCTCGTAATCGCGGGCCAACCGTCTGCACCGTCCCAACCAGGCGAAGGTCCGTTCCACCACCCATCGGCGGGGCAGTACCTGGAAGCCTCGCACATCGGCGTTACGCGGCACGATCACCAGCTCGACACCAGCGTGGTCCCGCGCCCAGCCCAGCAGGCCCCGATCGACACGGTTCGCGTAGCCGGCGTCGGCCCAGACCAGCCCGAGCAACGGAAACACCGTGGTGATCCCGGTCAGGACGAGCTTGGCCCCGGCCCGTTCCTGTACCGAGGCGGCGTGCACCACCGCCCGGAGCAGGAGCCCGCCGGTGTCCACGAGCAGGTGCCGTTTGCGGCCCCGGGTACGTTTCCCGGCGTCCCAGCCGATCGCGTCCCCGCCTTCGTGGCTGTGCGCGGTCTGCGAGTCCAGCACCGCCGCCGACGGCTGCCGATCACGGCCTTCGGCCACCCGGACCAGATCACGCAACCGGTCATGCACCCGATCCCAGGTGCCGTCCGCGCTCCAGCAGCGAAACCAGCGATACGCGGCGTCCCACGGCGCCAGATCATGCGGCACATGCCGCAACGGCCGTCCGCCCCGGCGCGGATCCCGTTGCGGGAACAACGGTTCCAAGACGCTCCACTGACCATCGGTCAGCGACGACTCATACACCGGCTTACAGACACAACGACACACCCGTGATCTTCGCTGACAAAGTCAGCGAAGATCACATTGAGGTATCACAACACTCTCTTAGACCACTGACCAGACTTCGGACTTAATCGTCTAGGACTGTGACCGCGCTGGGCTCCGATAAAGTCGGGCACTCCGTGCCGCGACTTATCGGATTTATCGCCCGACGACCTTTAAACGCGATTTGTAGAATTTCGCGGTCAGAATCGGCGATCGAGGAGAGTCAGCGACGTGGTCATGGGGCGGCCTACCGTGCGCCGCCAGGGCGTGACGGTCGTGCCGATGTGACGTTGCTGGCGCAGAAGGCGGTCCGCCGCCGCGACTGGCTCAACCGCGCGCTTCGTGGCCGTCTGCGCCGCGACCGCCGCCACCACTGTGGTCCTGGCCGGCACCGACCTAAGCATCACGGCGGGGTGAGGGTGCTGCTGGCGTTCGGATCGGACAGTCCGGTGACGTCGCTTGAGCAGCGTCGGCACGCCCCCGTAGCGTGCACAGCGCCGGCCGGAGCGCCGCCCTCGCGCCGGCACCTGCACGGCGTGACGACCGCGGTGGTGCACAAGCGCGATGGGCAGCGCCGGCGGGACGGTCGCAACGGCGGTGCTGAACTGGCTGTCAGGCTGGGACGAGTTCGCGGTCGGGCTCCGGCGCCTGGCGGCTCCGGCTCTTGCGTACTGCGGCGAGCCCCACGAGGAGCAGCCCGAACACCGCCCACGCGGTGAGCACCCAGACGTGCTCCGCGGAGCCCGCGCCGTCGAAGAAGGCCGTGCTGCGCAGGAGGGAGCCGGCCGCGCCCGGTGGCAGGTACTGCCCCAACGTCCCCCAGCCCGCGGGCAGCATCTCGGGCGCGCTCGTCAGCCCGGACAGCGGATTGCCCAGCAGCATCATGGTGGCCGCGCCGAGCGCCAGCCCCCGCATGCCCAGCAGCGACTCCAGCCCGAGGATCGCCAGCGCCGTGGCCGCTATCGACAGCGCGACGACGCCGCTGTTGAGCCAGTAGTCACCGTCGAGGGAGCCCAGCCAGTACTGCAGGATCGCCACGAGCGCGAGCCCACCCGTCACCGCGAACGCCAGCGCACCCGCGACCCGCCGCCCCGTGCCGACGATCAGGCTGGTGAGCAGCCCGGCCGCGATGATCCCGCCGAGCACCAGCGGCAACGAGCCGGCCGCCAGCCCCGCGCCGCGCGGATCGTCGACGGGGAGCGGCACTAGGTCGCGGACCACGACGTCCGACTGGCCCGCCGAGAGCCCCTGGGCCACCTGCTGCAGGGCCTGCGCCACCGCGGGACTCGCCGCGGACGCGACGATCAGCTGGGGCTTGCCGCTGCTGAGGTCGATGGCTCCGTACACCTGGCGGTCCCGGATCAACCGCTCCGCCGCCGCCGTGTCGTCGACCACCTGAACGTCGAACGCCCCGGGCCGCTTGGCCTCGAGCTGCTTGACGACCTGGGCGGCGGCCGGCGCCGGCCCGGCCACGGCGAGCGGGATGTCATGCACGCCGGCCCGGGTGGCCGGCCACGCGAACGCCACCATGATGACGCTGAGCAGCGCGGTGAGCAGCAGTACAGCCCCGGCCACCCGCCCCCAGCCCGACGAACCCCGTTGCTCCTGAGCGGCCATGTCCATCTCCTAAAAAGAACGTCCGTTCGCTCTCTTTAGGGTCGACTCCCCTCGGGCTCGCGTCAAGAACGAGCGTTCGTTTTTAACTGCGACCCGCCTCACCTGCGGCCGGTTCGGCGATCGCGCCGGCAATACCGTGCATTGCCGACCGGTCATCGCCAGCCGCCGCCGGCGGTTCCGGTCAGCGCTTGCCCTCGCGCCTGGCCGCGGTGCGGGCCATCAGCGCCTGGTACCACCGGCGGCCCTTCTCGCCGCAGTTGGCGTTGATGGCGTCGCGCAGTTCGCCGGTGGCCCGGTTGAGGCGCTGGACGTCCTGGAGGTAGCGCTCCCGGTGGGCCTGAATGGCCGCGCGGTCCAGGTGCAGTCCGTCCAGGACGGCGCGCAGGGTGGGGACCTGCCGGCCGCCGCGGGCCCGATCGGCGTCGATGTGCCGATGGGTGTCGCGGATGCTGTCGGAGATCGCCTGCTCGGTGTTGCGGGCGCTGTCCATCGTGGCGTAGGCGAGGTCGGCGGCCTGCCGGGACTGGCTGTGCAGGCCGGTCAGTTCTTCGAAGTCCCGCTGCTGCTGGGCCTGCCGCATCCGGGCGGCGATCTTGCGCTCCTGCTCCAGGACCCGGGCCCGGAGCCGCTGCTGCTCGGCCTCCCACTGCACACCCAGCCGCCGCTGCAGGATGGCCCTCGTCTGCGCCTGGTTCGGCTTGGCCGGCTTGGCCGGCCGCACCGGCTGCTGCTGCGGCACGTGCGGTGGCTGAATGGGCCGCGCCGGTGGCGCCTGACGATTGCGCGGCCGGCGTTTTCGCGGCCGGCTCTTTTGCCGGATCTGGTTGCGGGCCAGGATCGGGCCGAAGATGATGGCGGCTCCGAGCAGCAGCATGACGAACGTGTTGAAGCTCATCGCGTCCGCAGCCCCGCCAGGTTGCCGAGGAGGGCGGCCACCGGATCCTGCTGGTGTATCTGCATCGTGCTCAGCGTCCGGGCCAGCGACTCGGTGGTCACGGCCGCGATCTCGGTGAACCGCGATCGGGAGCCCATGAGCCGGGTCGACTCGCGCAGCGCCGCGCGGATCTCCGCCTGCGCCGCCTCGGCGCTGCGCAGCCGCCGCCGCTGCTGAGCAAACACCTGGTCATCGTGGTGCCGCTGCCGGGCGATCGCCGCGAGCCGCACCCGCAGGTCGGCGTCGACGCGCTGGATCTGCGCCGCGTAGTGCCGGTCGATCTCGTGCCGGCGGATCGTGCCCTCCGACCGGATGGCCTGCATCGCGGTGTCGAAGTCGATCTCCAGCTGACGGAGGCTGACCGCGGCCTGGCGAATATCGGCTCGCTCGTCGGCCCGAATCCGTTCTCGTTCGACCCGGACCAAACGCTGCGAGTGCCGGTCGGCCACCCGTTCCTGCCCCTTTACCTGCGCCATGTGCAGTTCGTGGGAATTGCGATCCCGGCGCGACTGAGCCTGCAGGCGCTGGGATTCGACACGGGCGGCCATGACCTTGGACACGAGGCGCGACAATCCGACGAGCGGGTGGATGATCCCGGCGAAATCGGCGACGGTCTCGGTGAATGACGGGCCGTCGCCTTCATATCGCACCAGCTCCGCTGCCATGCCGAAGCCCCGCCCTGAGCGACGAACAAAGCGGTGCCGACGCTATCCGTGGCGCGGCCCGATCCGCTGCGGTCCATACGCCATTTCTCTACGGCCGTTCGGAGTACCACGGGCGGGATTGATCGATTTGACCGGCGGCTAGACAGCGGCGGGGGCGGGGGCGAGCTTCGACTCGGCCGGTGGAAGGGTGAAGGTGAAGCGGGAGCCGCCGGCCGGGTTGTCGGTGACGCTGATGCTGCCGCCGTGGCGTTCGACTATTCGCTTGCAGATGGCCAGCCCCAGGCCCGTGCCCGCGTAGCCGCTGGAGCGGTGGGCCCGGTGGAAGTTGGTGAAGATGGCGTCGTGGTGGCCCGGGGGGATGCCTATGCCGTTGTCGGTCAACTCGACCCGCACCAGGGCGTCCTCGTCGACGGTCGAGGAGATCGTGATCCTCGGGATCGTGCCCGGGGCTGTGTACTTCACCGCGTTGCCGATCAGATTGTCGAGGAGCTGGCGCAGGAGGACCGGGTCGGCTCTCACGTCGTCCAGGTGGCCCAGGGTGAACTCCGGGGTCGGGGTGCCGGCGGCGGCGGCCAGATCGGTGCGGGCGTTCGTCACCTCGTCGACCAGGTCGCGCAGTGCGACGTCGACCGGGGCTATCGCCGCGTTTCTGGCCGTGGTGTAGGCCAGCAGGTCGTTGATCAGGTGGCGCATTCTGGACGACGCTCTCGTGATTCTCGCCAGACTGTCGCCCGCGTCGCGAACCGCCGGGTCGTCCTTCGGCATGGTCTCCAGCGTGTCGGCCAGGTTCTCCGCCCAGCCGTCGATAGTCGTCAGGGGGTTGAGCAGGTCGTGGGCCACCACGCCGGCGAAGGAGGAGAGTTCGTCGCGGTGGCGGCGATCGGCGGTGACGTCGTGGAAGACGATTACCGCGCCGGCCTCGTCGGGCAGTGGGGTGGCGCTGATGCTCAGGATGCGGCCCTCGGGTATCCCGGCGTTGCGGACCAGCACCTCCTGGCCCCGGACCTCCTCGCCGGCCAGTGCCTGCGTGTGCGCCATCTCCTGCGGCGGCAGCGGAGAGCCGTCGGGCAGCGTGATGCCGTAGTAGTCGGGCCGGGCGACAGTGCCGTCGGCGCTCGTCACACCGCCGAGGAGGGACACCGCGGCCGGGTTGCGCATCGCCCAGGTGAGGTCTGGACGTACCACCGAAACGCCCTCGCTCATCGAGTTGACGATTGTCGTCACCAGGCGGGCCTGAGCCTCCGCCTCGCGGGTCGCGGCGGCCAGGCGGTCCATGAGCTCGGTGCGCTCGTCCCGGCCCAGGGCGATCGAGAGGCCTACGACGGCGATCAGGCCGACGAACCCTTGGGCGAGGAGCGCGCGGACGGGGTGCGAGGGCACCGCGGCGAACGGGCCGTTGCCGTGCAGGGTGAACAGGACGGCGATCGCGCCCAGGCTCAGGTCGTGCAGGACCACGAACGTGGTGTGCAGGCGCAGCGCGGCCCAGACCGTGACCGTCAGCAGCGGGAACGCGAGGGGCAGGTGGGAGACGCCGAAGCCGGCGCCGTAGGCGGTGAGGGAGCAGACGACGAGGGCCGCGTACTCGAACAGGCGCCCCGGTCGCGCGCGCTTCAAGGGCCAGCCGGTCGAGTGGTGGTACCCCAGCCGAAAACCGACGGCGCTGATGAGCAGGATGCTCACCACGTTGCGCAGCAGCCACACGGCCCCGTCGGACCACCGGTATTGGCCTGTCGTCAGCCAGACCGCGACCGGGCCGACAAGCGCGCCGGCCGCGGCCCCGGCGCAGGTGGCGACCAGCAGCCGCCACAGGTCGGCCGAGCGGGCCAGCAGCTCATCGCCGCCGGCGCCCCACAGGTGTGGGCACAGCCGCTCGAAGGTGCGCATGAACACGGCGGCCTGGACGAGGTTGGCGACCACGAACCAGAGGGCGAGGACGAGCGGCGCACCGGTGGCGACGTTGACGGCGACGGTGATCAGGGCGAGCGCGACCGGGTCGAGCCAGCGGATGCGGGCCTTGCGCTGGGTGGCGAACCACACGATGGAGACGCCCGCCGCCGGCCAGACCAGGCTCAGGCTGGAGCCCTCCATGATGGTCAGGCGGCCGGCGATGGTCGCCAGCAGATACAGGGCGGCCCAGACGGTGGTCCGCAGGAGTGAAGCGGTCATCCGGCGCCCTGCAGGGTCCGCTCCAGCCCGGCGCGCAGGGACTCGGCGGTGAAGGGCTTGCGGACGTACTCCGCGCCGGTCTCATGGGCCCGCGCCGCGACGGCACCGTCCCACAGCACGGTGAGGAACATCGCCGGCAGGTCGGCCCGGTGCGTGCGCAGGTGCCGCAGGAGCTCGATGCCGTCCATGCCGGGCAGGTCGACGTCGAGGATCGCGGCCTCGGGCAGCCCGTGCCGGGCCACGGCGGCCAGCGCGTCCGCACCGTTCTCGGCGGCGAGGACGTCGTGGCCGTCGGCCCGCAGCCGCTTCACGATCAGATCGCGGACGTCGGGCTCGTCGTCCACCACGAGCAACCGGGCCATCGCTACCTCCCGCCTCTTCGCCGACCAATCGGCAGCGAAGAGGCGGGGCTTACTGCTTTAGCCCTGGACGGGGAGAATGCCCTGCAGGTGGCGGCCGTTGGTCCGGCGGCCCGCGTCGACGTCGTTCTTCCAGGTGCGCACGTAGTTGGAGGCGGTCAGGCGCTCCACGTCGTCCAGATCGAGCAGGTCGCCGACCATCGTGGTCAGGGCGACGACGTCGCGACGGTCGTTCGGCGGGACGTTGTCGTGCAGGATCTGGTGCACCTGGTTGCGCAGGGACCCCTCGCGTATCACGGTCGGCGGGGTCAGCGTCGGCTCTTCGGCGATGTCCAGGACGTCGCCCGTCTCGTGGGTCACCGGCGCGGTCCGGGCCCGGCGCGGGCGCGGCGCGGCGGGCGTGGCCGGGAGGATGCCCTCCAGGTCGGCCCGCAGGCCGCCGAGCGGCGACGGCGCCGTGACCGGCTCCGGCTGGGGGACCTCGACGGTCGCGGCGGCCCGGGCGACAGCCTCGCGGGCGGCCCGGCGCTGCTCCTCCTCCGGGGCCGGGCGGACGGCGGCCGCCGGTAGCGCCTGCTGCTCCTCGGTGTCCAGGACCGGGAGCGGCTCCGGCTCGGGCAGCGCCGGCGCGGGCGGGGGTGGGGGCGGCGGCGGGGTGTTGGTCATCGCGGCCAGCCGGGCGGGGGCCAGGTCGGCGGCGATGAGCGCGGTCAGGCCCTCGTAGTCGGCGCCGTCGGCCAGGCGGACCGCGATCTCGTCGAGGTCGTAGACGGCGACCGCGATGTCGGCGGTGCTCGGGTCGACGGCCGAACGGATCTTGCGGTGCAGGACCTTGGCGATCGCCGACGTGCGCTGCTCCTTGCGCTTCTCCGCCTTCGCCGCGGCGATCGACGAGTAGAGCCCCAGCGACGGGTCGGCCTTGGCCAGGTTCTTGGCCCGCAGCGTCAGCCACGGGTGGCGCAGCCAGTGCCCGACCACCTCGTACGCGGGGGTGGTCGGCGGCAGGTCGCCCTTCGCCCGCAGCCGGTCGCGGCGCTGGTTCTCCGTGTGCATCAGCCACACCAGATAGCCCAGCGCCGACATGCCCGCGAAGAACCCGGCCATCAGCTTGTTGTCGTGCGCCATCCAGTTGAACGCGACGGCGAACGCGGCGATCGCGGCCGACAGGACCCGCGAGGCGGTGGCCTTCTCCCCCAGCCGGCGGCGCACGTCGGCGTTGGCGAGCACGACGATGCCGCCCAGCTCCAGCGCGCCGACCGCCGGGATCGCCCAGATCAGCGGGATGCCGAGCGCCTCGACCGCGCCGGAGACCTGCCCGGCCAGGGCGACGATCAGCACGACGAAGTAGAAGAGCTGACGCATGATCGAGGTCTGCCGGACCGTCTTGTGCAGATCAGCGTCGTACTCGTTGATGCCCGGCGTGCTCACCGGCTTCTCCCGTCGTCGTCCGCGGGGAGCAAGGGATAGCCCCGAGCCGCTAGGAACTCGGCCAGCGCGAGGTCCACGGAGCTCTGCACCGTGGTGTTGTGGTCGACCACGAACCGCTGCAGCGTCTGCTCGATCTCCACCCGCACCCGGGTGTTGAGCTGCACACGCTCGAACCGTGGCCGCTGCGGCGGCATCGCCACCGCCCTGTCCGTAAGGTCCACATCCACTCCCGCTAGCCGATTGCTAGCGCGCACGCTAGCAAAGCAACGGTCGATCTCTCGAATCCGACACGCCAAACACACGTTCGAATGCCGAAAGCCATTACGAACGTTGCGGTGCGGAGGTTCAGACTTACTTTAGGTAGTCATCCGGCCGCATTCTTGGCTCTGGGCGGCACCGGAACAGTTCGGTAATCTCACCGGCATGCGGCGCCGGACACTCACGCTCCTGGTTGCGGCGCTCATGATCGTCGGCGGCCTGACGACTCCGGCGGCCGCCGCGCCGGGCGACCCGACGGGCGCGCCGAACGAGGGTACCGACCTCACGCTCGGTGAGAAGCTCGACGCCGCCAACACGGAGTGGCTGCAGGCCCAGGCCGTGCTCGACGCGTCGAAGAAGCGCCAGGCCGACCTGGCGCTGCAGATGGAGTCGATGCAGAAGGAGCTGGAGCCGGTCCGGGCCAGCGTGAACGTCATCGCGGCCGCGGCCTACCGCACCGGCGGTGACATCCGGCTCTCCGCGGCGCTCGTCAACAGCGACTCCACCGAGCAGTTCATGGATCGCGTCCTGCTCGTGAGGATGGTCGCGCAGTACAGCGACAAGCAGATCGCCCGTCTGACGAAGCTGGAGAAGGATCTCGCGGCGGCCAAGAAGGCGGCCGACGAGGAGGTCGCCAAGCAGCAGGCGCAGGCCGCGATCCAGGCCAAGAAGAAGGCGGACGCCGAGGCCGCCCTGGCCAAGATGCGCGGCAAGGCCGACGGCTACGTCAACGTCAACTCACCGCTGGCCAACCCGGCCCCGCGCAACGCCGACGGCAGCTGGCCGGCCGAGAACTGCATCATCGACGACCCGACCACGACGGGCTGCATCACGCCGCGAATGCTGCACGCCGCCCAGGAGGCGCGCAAGGCCGGCTTCACGCACTTCTACTCGTGCTTCCGCCCGTCCGGGCCGTATGAGCATCCGAAGGGCCGGGCCTGCGACTTCTCGGCCGCCGCGGACGGCTTCGGGGGCACCGCTACCGGCGCCGACAAGACCTACGGCACCAACCTGGCCGCCTACTTCGTGAAGAACGCGTCGGCGCTCGGGGTGCTCTACGTCATCTGGTTCCGGCAGGTCTGGACCCCCGCCGCCGGCTGGCACGCCTACAGCGGCGGCAACGGGGATCCGTCGAGCGACCACACGAACCACGTGCACCTGTCGGTGCTCTAGGGCCGCCGGACCGACCAGCCGAAGGGGTCCTCGAGCCGGCCGCGCTGGATGCCGACGAGGGTGTCGCGGATCGAGGCGGTGACCGGGCCCTCCGCGGCGCCGGCGATCGTGAACTCGCCGTCGCGCGAGCGGGCCCGGCCGATCGCGGTGATCACGACGCCGGTACCGCAGGCGAAGGTCTCCCGCAGCGCCCCGCTCTCGGCGTCGGCCCGCCACTCGTCGACCGAGTAGGGCCGCTCCTCCACGGTCCAGCCGTTGTGCCGGGCCAGCCGGATCACCGAGTCGCGGGTCACGCCGGGCAGGATCGACCCGTTCAGCGGCGGGGTCACCAGATGGGAGTTCTCGTAGACGAAGAACAGGTTCATGCTCCCGGACTCCTCGATCCAGCGCTGCTCGACCGCGTCGAGGAACACCGTCTGGTCGCAGCCCGCGTCCTGGGCCTGGGCCTGCGCGCGCAGGCTCACCGCATAGTTGGCGGCCGCCTTCACGTGGCCCGTCCCGCCCGGCGCGGCCCGTGAGTAGTCTTGCGAGATCCAGACCGTGACCGGCTTCGCGCCACCGGAGAAGTAGGCGCCCGAGGGCGAGGCGATGACGGCGAAGAGGTACTCCGACGACGGCCGCACGCCCAGGAAGGGGTCCGTGGCGATCATGAACGGCCGGATGTAGAGGCTCTGCCCCTCGCCCGACGGCACCCAGTCCCGGTCGGCCTCGACAAGGGTCCAGACGGCCTTCAGGAACAGCTCCTCCGGCAGCGCCGGCATGGCCAGCCGCTCGGCTGTCGCGTTGAGCCGGCGGGCGTTGGCCTCGGGCCGGAAGAGCCCGATCTCGCCGCTGGGCAGGGCGTAGGCCTTCAGGCCCTCGAAGAGCTCCTGGCTGTAGTGCAGCGCGGCGGTGGCCGGGGAGAGCGAAAGCGGCCCGAACGGGATCAGACGGGCATCGTGCCAGCCGTCCTCACCAAACTTGATCGTGATCATGTGGTCGGTGAAGACCCGGCCGAACCCGGGGTCGGCGAGCAGCGCGGCACGCTCCTCCGCCGGGCGGCGGCGCGCCGGGACGATGTCGAATTCGAGCATTCCGCCAATGTAGGCGGTACCTGAACGATCCCTAAGCTTTGTCCCGGGGACTGGTCGGTAACAACCACCTAGAACAGATTGGCCGGCGGCGGCGGGGACGAGACGGCCGTCGCGTCGGTGACGGCCCTGGCCCCGGCCACGAGATCGGTGAGGTCGGCCCCGGCGACCAGGCGGGCCGGGAACGCGTCGCCGGCGCCGGCCCGCGCGAGGGGTGCCTGCGGGATGCGCCCCGGCTCGGCCGCGGCCACCAGGATCACGTTGCCGAACCGGCGGCCGCGCAGGACCGAGGGCTCGGCGAGCAGGACGACCTCGCCGTAGACCCGGCGCAGGGTCGCGACCTGCCCGCGGGCGAAGGCCAGCCCGGCGCCGTCGGCCAGGTTGGCCACGTGGACGCCGCCGGGGCGCAGCAGGCGAGCGGTCGCGCCGGCGAACTCCAGGGACGTGAGGTGGGCCGGGACCCGGGCACCGCCGAACACGTCGACGATCACCAGGTCGAAGCGGGCCGCACCGTAGCCCTCGACGGCGGCGCGGGCGTCGACGGCGCGCACGCGGATGTCGGCTCCTCGGGGTAGGGGGAGCTCTCGGCGTACGAAATCGATGAGGGCCTGATCCAGCTCCACGACGCGCTGGCTGGAGCCGGGGCGGGTCGCGGCGATGTACCGCGGCAGGGTCAGCGCCCCGCCGCCGAGGTGCAGCACCGACAGCGGCGTGCCGGCGGGGGCCATGGCGTCGATGACCGAGGCGATGCGGCGCATGTACTCGAAATCCAGCTGACGTGGGTCGCCGAGGTCCAGTGCGGACTGCGGATATCCGTCCAGCAGCAGCGTCCACCGCCCGGGCCGGCCGTCGTCCGGGCACAGCTCGGCGACTCCCCCGTCGACCTGCTGAGCGATTCCTGTCGCCCGCCTCCGCCCACCCACGCCGCAATCTTGCATCACCGGTCCTGAGACAACGCTCAGCGTGCGCCCGGTTTGTTATGCGCGCAGGTCTAGCATGCCGGGTATGTCCCGCATCCAGTCTCGCTCCGGTCTGCTCGTCGCCGCCCTGACGGCGGTGCTCGTGGCGGTCACCGGCTGCTCCGGTAACGACGACGACAAGAAGGATTCGGCCCCGGCCGTCGATTCGAACCTGCCGGCGGCGGACGGGCTGCTCAAGGACGCGTCGGCCGCCATGACCGACATCAAATCGACAAAGTTCCTGATCACCGCGGACGGCTCGATCGCCGGGCTGCCTCTCAAGCGCGCCGAGGGCGTGCTGACCAAGGACGGCAGCGCCCAGGGCACCGCGCAGGTCGAGGCGCTCGGAGCCACGACCGACCTCACCTTCACGATCGTCGGGCAGACGATGTACCTCAAGGGGCCGACAGGCGAATACCAGCAGCTCCCGCTGTCCATGGCGGCCACGGTCTACGACCCGTCGGCGATCCTCGACCCGCAGCGGGGCATCGCCAAGGTGCTCAGCACCGCGACCGAGGGCAAGACCGAGGCCGCGGAGAACGTCCAGGGGCAGAGCACCTACCGGGTCGCGGCCAAGTTCCCGGCCGAGAACCTCTCCAAGATCGTGCCCGGCGTGACCGGCCAGGTGCCCGGCAAGGTGTGGATCGCCAAAACGGACAAGCGGGTGCTGAAGGCCACGTTCGACCTGCCCGGCTCCGGCGACGCCAAGGGCGGGTCGGTCACGGTGACGTTCACCGAGTTCGACGCGGCCGTCACGATCACTGCGCCGAAGTAGCGCCGGGTGTCCGTCACCGAGCTTTCCGCGCCGACCGGGCAGCGGCGACGGCTGGCCATCGGGGTCGGCGGGGCCACGGTGCTCCTGGCCGCCCTCGACGCCTACGTGGTCGTCGGCGTGCTTACCGACATCCTCGACGCGCTGCACATCGCGACCAACCGGCTGGAGAAGGTCACGCCCGTCGTGACCGGGTTCCTGCTCGGGTACATCGCCGGGATGCCGCTGCTGGGCTCCCTGTCCGACCGGTTCGGTCGGCGGGCGGTGCTCATCTGGTGCCTGGTGGGGTTCGCCGCCGGGTCCGCGCTGACCGCCGCCTCCGGTGACTCGATCTGGCTGCTGACCGGCGGCCGGACGGTCCAGGGGCTGGCCGGAGGGGCGCTGCTGCCGGTGACGCTCGCGCTGGCCGGCGACCTGTGGGCCGAGCGGCGCCGGGCCGGCGTGCTCGGGGTCGTCGGGGCGGCGCAGGAGCTCGGAAGCGTGCTCGGGCCGCTCTACGGTGTCGGGGTCGCCGCGCTGCTGGGCTCGTGGCGGGGCATCTTCTGGCTCAACCTCCCGCTCGCGGCGGTCGCCATCGCGCTCGTCTGGGTGGCGCTGCCGAAAGCCGCGGCGACCGCGAAGACGCCTGTCGACGTCGTCGGCGGCCTCCTGCTGGCCGGCACGCTCGGCGCGGCCGTGGTGGCGCTCTACAACCCGGACCCGGAGCGCGCGGTGCTGCCGCCGTGGGGCTGGTGGGCGCTGGCCGGGGCCGGGCTGGGCGCGGTGCTGTTCGCGGGCTGGGAGGCGCGGGCCCGGACCCGGCTGATCGACCTGCGCGGCGCGCGGCCACGGCCGTTCTTCGCCGCGCTGGGCGCCAGCTTCTGCGCCGGCGCGGCACTCATGGTCACGCTCGTCGACGTCGAACTGGTGGCGCAGACGCTGCTCGGGCGCAGCGGGGTGCAGGGCACGCTGGTGCTTACCCGGTTCCTGGTCGCGCTGCCGGTCGGCGCGGTGCTCGGCGGGTGGCTGGTGGCCCGGCTCGGCGAGCGGGTGGTCGCGGTGACCGGGCTGGTCGTGGCGGCCGCCGGGTATGTGCTGATCGCGGGCTGGCCCGCGGACGTGCTGAGCCGGCAGTACCTCGGGCTCCTGCCCCGCCTGGACACCGACCTGGTGATCGCCGGGTTCGGCCTCGGGCTGGTGATCGGGCCGCTCTCGTCGGCGATCCTGCGCTCGACGCCGCCGGCCCAGCACGGCGTGGCGTCCTCGGCGGTGGTCGTGGCCCGGATGATGGGCATGCTTATCGGCGTGGCCGCGCTCACCGCGTGGGGCCTGCACCGCTTCCACGAGCTCACCGCGAAGCTGAACTTCCCGCTGGTGTTCGGCAAGGCCCCGGACGAGCAGCGCCGCCTGCTCGACGCCTACAAGGAGGCGCTGCAGGCGGCGCTGCGCACGGAGTATCGGGAGATCTTCATCGCGACCGCGGTGATCTGCGCCGTGGGGGCGCTGTGCTCGGTGCTCCTGCCGGGGCGCGTCAAGGCTTAGACGAGCCCACCGGCCCGGGCCAGGGCGCAGATGGAGATCAGCCGGAGGGCGGGCCACTCGAGGTGGGCCCAGTCGATGTCACCGGTCGGCGGGAGCTGCCACTGCGCCTCGATGAGGGCGTCGCGCACGCCTGTCGCGTAGCCGGCGAGCGCGACGGCGCCGGGGCCGTGCTCGGGGTCGCCGAGGGCGTCGCGCACGCAGGCAGCGTGCTGGTCGATCGTCGCCTGCAGTCCGGCCGACTCGCGGGCCGCGGCCAGGCCGGCCGCGCCGAGCCACGTCATCAGCCCGTTGAGCGTCGATCGGGCGGCGCTGCGGGTGGCCTCGGCGTGGTCGCCGTAGGCGCCGGTGCCGGCTGCGGTGTAGCTCGTGTCGTTGGACATGCCACCGACTTCGGCCGCGGCGGGACCGCCTGAAACCGGCGAACCGGCCCGCACCCCATCAGACCCACTCCGCTACCGAACCGTACAAACGTCGCATCACGCCAATCCGGCTCTCCCGACCATGAAGATGCGTCATATTCGGACTTAGCAGGCAAAGGGGAGGCCCGGGCCGCACCCCGGACCTCCCGTACTGAGTCCACTGTGGAGAGAGAGGAGCGGACTCAGTTGTACGTGCGGGCCTTGGACTCATCCGGCATGAGCACCCACAGCACGATGTAGATGACGAACTGCGGGCCCGGCAGCAGGCACGAGAGCACGAAGATCAGACGCATCATGTTCGGGGAGATGCCGAAGCGGCGGGCGAGGCCCGAGCAGACGCCGGCGATCCAGCGATTGTCACGGGGCCTGTAGAGACTGGACATTGCACTGGCTCCTTCGTCGATGTGTACCTCAACGGTAGAAATGCCCGCGCCGGCCGCCCTCCAACCTTTGGGCGAAATCCGGGGTGCCGACCACTAGGGAAGATGCACCGAGGCCGAGTCCGTGGTAGCCGGTCGGTTGCTCGGGGTTGCATGGCGGTTCAGCAGCTCAGACGGGGTGTGACGGGCCCGATACCCATTGCGTCAGACATCACTGTCCCCGCAACGGAAGGCCTCGAACAGTGACCCGATTCGCCCGCCGCGCCACCACGATCGCCGCCGCGCTCATCGCGGCGCCCCTCGGCTTCGCGCTCGTCACGACCACCGGACCACAGGCCTTCGCGGCCGGCGCGCCCGTCACGGCCAGTGTCGCCCACGTCGCCGAGGCCGTGGGGGCCAGCGCCGCGGACGATGCGGCCGCCAAGGCGTCGTACACCGCCAAGAAGAAAAAGAAGAAGAAGTCGGTCGCGAAGAAGAAGCCGGTGACGACGCCGACCACGACCCCGACGACCGCACCCGTCACCACCTCGCCGAGCACTGTCGAGACCGAGGTCGTGACGCTCACGAACAACTTCCGCACGGCCAACGGCTGCGGCGCGCTGCGCATCGACACCCGCCTGGTCACGGCGGCCCGCGACCACAGCGCCGACATGGTGACGAAGAACTTCTTCGACCACACCGGCTCGAACGGCAGCAACTTCGTGCAGCGCGAAGAGGCCGCGGGCTACACCAAGGGCGGGGCCTCGGCCGAGAACATCGCGTGGGGCTACCGCACCGCGCAGGACGTGGTGAACGGCTGGATCAACAGCCCCGGGCACCGCGCCAACATGCTCAACTGCCAGAGCGTCGCGGTCGGCGTCGGCCTGGCCTACAAGGCCGACGGCACCCCGTACTGGACCCAGGACTTCGGTCGCGTCTGACCAACCGAACGGCCCCACATCGACAACCCGTGACATTCGGGATAGTCCTGCGGGTCACCGACCGTGTAGAAAGCACGGGTGACCACCACCCTGTCAGGCGACACAGTCCTCGTCGGTGGAGACCGAGCCGGCCGGCGGCGGCTTCGTAAATTGCTGCTGCTGGCGAGCGCCACCCTGGTGCTCGCCGGCTGCGGCGACGACAAGGCGGCCGCACCACCGGACGCGAAGTCCAACGCGGCCGCCTACGACTCCGTGGACGTGTGCTCCCTCGCCGGCGACGACCAGTACAAGGCCGCTCTGGGCGAGGCCGCCGCCGGCAAGGAGCGGCGCGACACCGACAGCCTCAAGGCGTGTGCCGTCGACGGATCATCCGGCGCGTTCTACATCTTCCTGAGCGTCATGCGCCCCTCGATGGGCGCGGGCGAGCAGGTCAGCTTCGACAAGGCGGCCGTGCAGGGCGCCAAGGACGTCGACGCCAACACGTTCTCGTTCTTCGATGACGGCCAGGCGTACGTCGAGACCTCCGACGGGGCCCTGGTGCTGCGCGCGTCGTTCGTGTATTACGTCGACAGCGGGAAGATCACCGATGGACCGGGCGTCGTCAACCGCCTACACACGCTGCTAGGACAGATGACACAAAAAGTCTAGGCGGGGTTCACGGGCCGTCCCTAGCGTCCCGACCCATGAAGAATCTTCGACGTGTTGGCCTCGGCGTGGGCGTCGGCGCGCTGGCGCTCACGCTTGCCGCGCCGTCCGCCTCCGCATCCGGCTCCGCCGACTTCGGCCACGGGGGCTTCGGGACGGCCACGCTCACCGGCTGGGCCGCGCTGCCGGCGGCGACGTTCGTCTCCGCCAGCGACCCGTCCGGCGCGCTGCTGGGCGGCACCCCGTCCAACGGTGTCACCCCGCCCTTCGACGACCAGCCGATCCAGGGCTTCAGCGGCATCGTCAAGAACGGCGACGGCACGTTCGACGTCATCTCCGACAACGGCTACGGCAACAAGGCCAACAGCGGCGACTTCGTGCTGCGCATCCACCACCTCGCGCCCGACTACAGCACGAAGACCGTGGACGTGCTCGGCGGCATCAACCTGACCGACCCGAACCGCTATGTGCCGTTCGCGCTCACCCGGCCGGACCGGGTCCTGACCGGCGCCGACTTCGACATCGAGTCCATCCAGCGGGTCAAGGACGGCTCGTACTGGATCGGCGACGAGTTCGGCCCCTACCTGCTGCACTTCGACCGGGCCGGACGCCTCCTGCAGGCCCCGATCCCGCTGCCCGGCGTGCGCGCCCCGGAGAACCCGGAGGGCAGCCCGAACCTGAACAGCAGCAAGGGCTTCGAGGGCATGGCCCAGTCGCCCGACGGGCGCACCCTCTACCCGCTGCTGGAGGGCACCGTGGCCGGCGACCCGGCCGGCACCCTGCGGTTCAACGAGTTCAGCCTGGTCAAGCAGCAGTACACGGGCAAGGTCTACACGTATCAGCTCGAGGACCCGGCCAACTCGATCGGCGACGCCATCGCCGTCGACGACGACCGCTTCCTGATCATCGAGCGCGACAACGGCCAGGGCGCCACGGCCAAGTTCAAGAAGATCTACATGGCCGACAAGCGGGACCGCAACCGCGACGGCAAGATGGACAAGACCGTTGTCGCGGACCTCATGCACATCGCCGACCCGCGGCACCTGTTCGGCCCGGCCGACGTCTTCACGTTCCCGTTCCAGACCATCGAGGACGTCGTGATCCTCGACGACCGCACGCTGGGCGTCGTGAACGACAACAACTTCCCGTTCTCCAGCGGCCGCACGCCGGGCCGGCCGGACGACGACGAGTTCATCACCATCCGCCTGACCGACAACCTGCACGCGGACAAGCGCTTCCTGAAATGACGCCGCCCGGCGCGGCCGGTGAAAGTTACGGGACGAGGCTGCACACGGCGAGCAGGCGCAGCATGGCCCACGACGGCTTCGACCAGTCGTCGAGCGGGTCCTCGGCGTCGCGGGCCGCGTCGCGGATGGCGGCCGAGTAACCGGCCAGCGCAACCGGGTCCAGCAGCGCTCCACCGAGGGAGTCACGGATGGCGGCCGCATGCTGATCCACGCGGGCCAGCAGGTCCGGCCGGGCGGCAACCGCCGCTCGGCCGGGGCGGCCGATAGTGGCGTTGAGCTCGGCGAGTCCGGCCCGTGCGATCCACGCGCGCCGGCCGGCGGTCAGCTCATCGAAGGGGGCGCTCACGTCGCGACGATAAGCCGAGGCGGCGAGCTTGCCCAGCCCTGACATGCGGCCCGGGAAGCGGGAACGACCCAGGACTGCCCGAACCGCCACGTTCATCTGGGTGAACAGCTGGGTAACTGCGCCCTTATGGCCGATCGCGACGAGACCCCGGATGAGCGGTTCGACCGGAACTGGAACGAGCTGCTCCAGGAGCTGCGGGTCGCCCAGACGGGCGTGCAGATCCTGTTCGCGTTCCTGTTGACGCTGCCGTTCAACCAGCGGTGGACGGTGGTGACGGACACGCAGAAGGCCACCTATGTCGCCACGCTGCTCTGCACGGCGGTCGCCACGCTGTGCCTGATCGCCCCGGTCAGCCACCACCGCATTCTCTTCCGGCGCGGCCGCAAGAAGGAGCTGGTGGCCACCAGCTCCAACCTGGCCGGCGTCGGCCTGTGGTTTCTGTGGCTGTCGATTGTCGGCGCCGTTTTCCTCATCTTCGAGGTCGTCGTGGGCACGTCCTGGGCGATCGGTGTCGCCGTCGCATTCGCTGCAGCTTTCATCGGGATCTGGTACATAATGCCCACCATGAAGCGTTGAAGCGCTTCGGTATTGACACCCCCGACGGCCTCCGGCAGCGTGGGAACGCTCCCATCCAGCGAGCACAACCTTCCGCCAAAAGAGGTGTCTGTGCAGCGCAAATTTGCCATTGCCGTCGCCGCGGCGCTGCTTCTCTCGCCCGTCGCGGCATCATCCGCCAATGCGGCCGACCCAGCCGAACAGATCGTCAACGGTACCTTCGACAGCGGCACCGATCCCTGGTGGTGGACCGGTAACTCACCGGGCTCCGTGGTCGACGGCCGCCTATGTGCGCCGATTCCCGCGGGGACGACGAACCCGTGGGACGCCATCATCGGGCAGAACCAGATCCGGCTCCAGGCCGGGGAGTCGTACAAGCTGCAGTTCGACGCCAGCGCGAGCGTCCCCGTGACCGTCCGCGCGAACGTGCAGCTGGCCGACCCGCCGTACACCCAGGAGATCTCCGAGGCCCCGCAGCTCACGCCGGCGCCCCAGACGTTCAGCTACACCTTCACCGCGGCCGCCGACACCGCCGCCGGCCAGGTCGCGTTCCAGGTCGGCGGCAGCGCCGCGGCCTACACGTTCTGCGTCGACAACGTCTCGCTGCAGGGAGGGGCACCGCCGCCCGTGTACGTGCCGGACACCGGCCCGCGAGTGCGGGTCAACCAGGTCGGCTACCTCGCCAACGGCCCCAAGCAGGCCACCGTCGTCACCGAGGCGACGGCGGCCCTGCCGTGGCAGCTGAAGAACGCCGCCGGGACCGTGGTCGCCAGCGGCAGCACGACGCCGCGCGGAGTCGACGCGACGAGCGGGCAGAACGTGCAGACGGCCGACTTCTCGCAGTACAAGACCCAGGGCAAGGGCTTCACGCTCACCGCCGACGGTGAGACGAGCGTGCCGTTCGACATCGGCGCCAACGCCGCCTACGAGCAGCTGCGCACCGACGCCCTCTCCTGGTTCTACGTGCAGCGCAGCGGCATCGAGATCTCCGACGCCATCGCGCCGGGCTACGGCCGCAAGGCCGGGCACCTCGGGGTCGCGCCCAACCAGGGCGACACCGACGTGCCGTGCCAGGCCGGGGTCTGCGACTACCGGCTCGACGTGCGCGGCGGCTGGTACGACGCCGGTGACCACGGCAAGTACGTCGTCAACGGCGGCATCGCGGTGGCCCAGCTCATGAGCACCTTCGAGCGGTCAAAGGTCGCCGCCAGCGGCAAGCCCGGCCAGCTCGCCGACGGCACCCTGCGCCTGCCGGAGCACGGCAACCAGGTGCCCGACGTGCTCGACGAGGCCCGCTGGGAGCTGGAGTTCCTGCTGCGCATGCAGGTGCCCGCGGGGCAGCCGCTGGCCGGCATGGTCCACCACAAGATCCACGACCAGAACTGGACGGGCCTGCCGCTCGACCCGGCGGCCGACCCGCAGCCGCGCGAGCTGCACCCGCCGTCGACCGCGGCCACGCTCAACCTCGCGGCCACGGCGGCGCAGGGCGCCCGGCTGTTCGCGCCGTACGACAAGGCGTTCGCGGCGAAGCTGCTGACCGCGGCGAGGACCGCCTACGCGGCGGCGCTGGCCCACCCGGCGATCTACGCGCTGGGCAGTGACAGCACCGGCGGCGGCGCCTACGACGACGCCGACGTGACGGACGAGTTCTACTGGGCCGCGGCCGAGCTGTACATCAGCACCGGCGAGAAGACCTACCGCGACGCCGTCACCGCGTCGCAGTGGCACACCGCTGACATCTTCAAGCCCGAGGGCTTCAGCTGGGGCTACACCGCCGCGCTGGGCCGGCTCGACCTGGCCACCGTCCCCAATGGACTGCCGGACCGCGACCGGGTGCGCAAGTCGGTGGTCGACGGCGCCAAGGGTTACCTGGCGGCCGTGCGGGCCAACCCCTACGGCATCGCGTACGCGCCGGGCACCGGCAAGTACGAGTGGGGCTCCAACAGCGCCGTGCTCAACAACCTCGTCGTCATCGCCACGGCCTACGACCTGACCGGGTCGGGCGAGTTCCGCGACGGCGTCGTGAGCGGCATTGACTACATCCTGGGCCGCAACGCGCTCAACCAGTCGTACGTGACGGGCTTCGGCGAGCGCAACTCGCACAACCAGCACACCCGGATCTACGGCCACCAGCTCAACGCGGCCCTGCCGAACCCGCCGTCCGGCTCCCTCGCCGGCGGGCCGAACTCCTACCTGCAGGACCCGCTCGCGCAGAAGCTCCTCACCGGCTGCGCGCCGCAGTTCTGCTACGTGGACGACATCAACTCGTACTCCACCAACGAGATCGCCATCAACTGGAACTCGACGCTCTCGTGGGTCGCCTCGTTCCTGGCCGACCAGGGCGAGGGCGGCGCGCCGGCGGCGTCGGGGTGCTCGGTGCAGTACAGCACGGTGATCAACCTCGGTGGCGTCTTCATCGCCCAGGCCACGATCAAGAACACGGGCCGGCAGACGCTGAACGACGTCAAGGTGCGCTTCGCCTACACCGGCACGCAGAAGGTCGAGCTGGCGGTGAACGGCACGGCGAGCCAGACGGCGGCCGACGTGGTGCTGACGCCGCGCGACGCCCGGCTGAAGCCCGGTGAGCAGACCACGGTCCTGCTTGTCGGGACGGTCCCGTGGGGTCCGAACGCCGCTCCGGCGACGTTCCGCTGCTAAAGGCTCCAAACGATCAAAGGCCCCTTGTCCGTACTCCCAGAGGCTGGGCGTCGGGCAAGGGGCCTTTCGTCTGCGCCGGTGCCGCCCGGCGGCGCTCAGCGCCCGGCGAGCAGCTCCGCCACGGCCCGCCCCGACGCCGCAGTGGCACCGAAGGTGGCGATGTGCACGTCACCCAGCGGCGCGGCCGGGACGCCCATCTCGACGACCACCGCCTCTGGACGTACCGCCAACGCTGCCTGCAGCGCCTGGGTCATCCAGGCGTAGCGGTGCGGGTCGCGCACGACCAGGACGAGAGGGCGACCCTGGGACGCCTCCAGGGCGGCGGGCAGGCCGTCGGGCGACGAGAGGCGGGCGCCGGTCGTGGCCGGGACCAGCTCGGCCAGCGGGGCCAGCAGCCCCCAGGGCGTCTCGGGCGCGATGGCCAGGTTGAGCTCGGGCTGGAACTCGAGGACGTACGCGGGGACGCCCAGCGGGAACAGCGCGTCGGGCGCGGAGATGCGCAGCGCGCGGCGGGCGGCGGAGAGGCCGACGGCCGTCGCGCGGGGATCGGGGGCGGTCTTCGGGGCGGCGGCCGACCAGGCGGCCAGGCGGGCGACCCGGGCGGCCGCGTCGGCCAGGCGCTCCTCGGCCAGGTCACCGGCGACCACCGCGGCACAGATCGCGTCGCGCAGCGCGGCCGCGGTCTCCTCGTCGGCGTGCTCACCGCCCACGCAGATGGCGTCGGCCCCGGCCGCCAGGGCGAGGACCGTGGCGTTGGCCAGCCCGTAGCGCCCGGCCACGGCCCGCATCTCGATGGCGTCGGTGACGATGAGGCCGTCGAAGCCCAGCTCGCCGCGCAGGAGGTCGGTCATGATCCGCCGGCTCAGGGTGGCCGGCAGCTCCGGGTCGAGCGACGGCACCCGCAGATGCGCGCTCATCACCGCCTGCACGCCCGCGGCGATCGCGGCGCGGAACGGCACGAGCTCGATCGCGTCGAGCTCGGCCCGGCCGGCCTGGATCAGGGGCACGTCGAGGTGCGAGTCGACGTTGGTGTTGCCGTGGCCGGGGAAGTGCTTGGCGCACGCGGCGACGCCGGCCTCCTGCAGCCCGGCGATCCAGGCCGCGGTGTGGCGGGCCACCCGCTCGGGCTCGGCACCGAACGCGCGCGAGCCGATGACCGGGTTGCCCGGGTCGTTGTTGACGTCCGCGTCGGGCGCGTAGTCGAAGGTGATGCCGGCCGCGGCCAGGTCGCGCCCGATGTGCCCGGCGACCTCGCGGGTCAGGGCCGAGTCGTCGATGGCGCCGAGGGCCAGGTTGCCGGGCCAGGGGCTGCCGGTGTGCGCGTCGATGCGGGTGACGTCGCCGGCCTCCTCGTCGATGGCGACGATGACGTCCGGCTTCTCCGCCCGCAGGGCCGCGGTCAGCTCGGCCACTTGGTCGCGGTCGACCACGTTGCGCGCGTAAAGCGCGACGCCGCCAAGCCCTTCGGCGAGGCGGCGGCGTAGCCACCGTGGCGGCTCCTTGCCCACGAATCCCGGCTGCAGCACGGCGTTCGCCATGCCGGCCAGATCTGCCCCCGTACGTGCATCCATGCCCGTGACCCCACCCTTTCGCTGTCAGGCGACACAGGCCTCGTCGATGAGACGTCGTCGGCCGGCGGCGGCTGCCTGGCGAGAATGGTCACATCACGACGGAGAAATAGTCAAGAAACCTTCCAGTAGTTAACAGGTAAGTGCCAGCCGCAATCACCCGTGCGGGCGGATGGTCCACACCACCGTCATGGTCGTCGTCACGGCGCCGTCGGCCCGGGTGATCTCGATGTGCACAGGGAACTCGGGGCGCTCGCCGGCGGTCAGTTCGGCGACGACGTCGGCGACCGGGCGGCCCAGGGTGGCGGCGGCGCGGACCGGGCCGCGGGCCAGCTTGGCGTAGGCGATGTCGGAGCGGACCGCGAGCGGGGTGCCCAGGTTGAGGTACGGGCCGAACGCGCCCATCACCACGGCGCCGGAGGCGGTCTCGCCGAGGGCGAACAGGGCGCCCGCGTGCGGCCCGGCCACGTGGTTGTGCAGCCGCTCCTCGTCCGGCAGGGTGGCCACCGCCCGGACCCGGTCGCCGTCCAGGTCCAGGTCGGTGATCTCGATGCCGAGCGTCCGCGCGAACGGTACGGCCGCGATGAGGTTCGCGGCAACGGCCTTCGTGTCGATCGTCATGACCCGATGTTACCGGCGAGTAGGGGTTCGCCGGCTCAGGTGAACAGCCGACCGATCGAGCGGACGATCTCGACGTAGAAGTTGCCCTCGATCTTGCGGAAGATCTCGAACGGCTCGTCCGGCGAGCCGAAGAACGGCCGCAGCGTCCAGGCCAGCTGGGTGCCGACGAAGCCGAACAGCAGGATCCAGACGTTGAGCAGCGCCATGCTGGCCGGCCGCTCCCCGGGGGCGAGCTGCTCCTGACGCTGGGGCAGCGGGCGTGGCGCCAGCTGGTGGATGACGGGGTACATCGGCCGGCCGTCGGGACCCACCATGATCTGCGGCTGGGGCGGCGCCACGATGGTGGAGACCAGACCGTTGGCGGCCGGAGCGGGAGCCGGAGCCGGAGCGGGGACCGCGGAGACCGGCGAGACGGACTCCACCGACCCGTCGGCGGGGGCCGGAGCCGGCGCCGAGAGCGCGGCCAGGGCGGCCGCCTCCTCGCGGTCCTTGCGCTCCTGCTCCTGCCGCCGGGCTACGGCCAGGGCGGTGGTGTGCTCGTTGAGCGCGCGCATGCCGCTGGTCAGGAAGCGCAGGCCGACGAACGCGGTCAGGGTGAGGATCGCGACGTTGAGCACCTTGTAGAAGTCGTAGCTGTACGCGGTGATCAGGAAGAAGAGGCTGATCGGCGCGAACGCCAGCGACAGCACCGACATCACGGTGATCGTGACCATGACGAGCGACAATGCCTGCTTCACCTGCAGCCGGGCCCCGAAGACCAGGTTGAACAGGTACAGCGTGGGAAGACAGATCGCCAGGGTGGCCAGGAACAGCAGCGGGAGCTTCACCGCCGAGATCCCCGCCATCGCGACACTGTGGGAGGCGCCGAGCACAGCTCCGTAGCAGGCCAGGGCCACTACGGAGCTGTACAGCATCTGCCTCGTCAGCTTGCCGAGCTCCCGCTCTTCACCGATCTGCCGCCAGATTCCGTCGCGATCGCGCAGAATCCGCTCGATGATGAGCAGTCCAGAACTGGATTCGCCATAGGCTGCCATCGGCGCAGGCTAAGCGACACTTAATACTCAGCGCCACCCCACGTCGATACGTTGTCCTCTTTCGTCGAAAAAGTGCAGTGCTTCCATGCGCACAGCGACGGTCAAGGGGTGACCGTGCGTGACATTCGGGTAGGGCGCCAGGCGCACGGCGAGCTCCGCCGGGCGCCGGTGGTGCCGGCCCGGGTCACTCAGGACGCTCTCGCGGTTCTGCGGGCGGCGCTGGGTGCCGCCGCGGCCGTTGACGCCGGCCCCGACGAGCTCGTCCTCGCCGCCCCGACCGGTGAGCTTGCTGACGAACCGCTTCAGGCCGCCGCCGTTGATCGGGACGTCGGTCGGCGGCTTGCCGATCTCGTCGACGATGACCGCCGTCGCGCCGATGTCGAGGAAGGCCAGCGACTCGTGGCCGTGGTGCTCCAGGTAGCGGATGCGGCCCCGTAACACGTCGCCCGTGGTCGAGTCGGGCACCGGTGTCAACGCCTCCGCCCGGACTCCGATGACGATGCGCTCGCCGTGGAAGTGGGCGACCTGGCGCGAGCGCAGGTCGTTCCAGGGAAGGTGCAGGACCTGGTCGCCCATGTGCAGGGCGATGTGGCGGTCGAGGTGCACGTACACCTCGGCCTCGAGCAGGTTCATCCGCGGGCTGCCCAGGAAGGCGGCCACGTAGAGCGTGGCCGGGCGCCCGTAGACCTGCGTCGGCGTGCCCACGTCCTGCAGGACGCCCTTGCGCAGGATCGCGACCCGGTCGGCCATGGTGAGCGCCTCGGCCTGGTCGTGCGTCACGTAGATGGTGGTGACGCCGAGCTCCCGCACGAGGCCGGAGATCTCGGCCCGCAGCTCGGCGCGCAGGCCGCTGTCGAGGTTCGACAGCGGCTCGTCCATGAGGAACAGCTTCGGGCGCCGCACGATGGCCCGCCCCATCGCCACGCGCTGCCGCTGCCCACCGGAGAGCTGCCCGGGCTTGCGCGCGAGCACGTCTCCGATGCCCAGCGCACTGGCCACCTCGGCCACCTGCTCCGCGCGCGGCTCCGGCTCGATGCCGGACAGCCGCAGCGGGAAGCCGATGTTCTCGCCGACCGTCATGTGCGGGTAGAGGGCGAAGTCCTGGAAGACCATCGCGACCCCCCGCTCTCGCGGCGGCAGGTCGTTGGCCAGTTCCCCGTCCATGATGATCGCGCCCGAGGTGGGGTCCTCGAGCCCGGCCACCATTCGCAGCAGCGTCGACTTGCCGCAGCCGCTCGGACCGAGCAGGACCATGAACTCGCCCTGCCCAACATCAAGGTTCACTCGGTCGACGGCGACCGTGCCGTCGGCGAACACCTTCATCACATCTTTGAGTGCGACGGTAGCCACCGTCACCTCCACCCCAGGTCAGCAGTTCGCGGTTCGGCCAGGTACCCCGAGTCAAATACTGTGATGAGGCACACGCAAGTTGGTCCATCGGGTAAATGACCAGTGTTCGCCGCGTTACCGCGTGATTACCGAGGTGCAATGTCCCTGCTCACGGCCGTGTCAGCCGGCGGGAAAATTCACGGTGACCGAAGTGTAGCCCAGGGCGGTGAGAAACTGCTGCAGCATCTTGCGGGTGTTGTCCTCGGCCCGTTTCTGCAGGCCGGCGTCCTTGGCCGCGTCGCCGATCTTCGACTCGGCCAGCTTGTAGACCTCCTGGAGCCGGTTGGGGTCGGAGCTGAAAGCGTCGCCGATCCGGTTGAAAGCGCCGCGCTCCTCCTCGTAGACGTAGCTCTTGTCGTTGTCGATCCGGACCGGCCGCAGCTGCGGGGCGGGCAGGTTGATCTCGGCCGAGCGGCGGTCCTCCGACTCCTTGACCGCGCCCTGGCCGATCGACGTGAAGTCGACGTACACCTCGACCGAGCCGGCCGCGACGAACAGGATGCGCTCGTTGAGCAGGAAGTCCGGAATGTACTTGCGGTCCTTCTGCACATCGACGATGACCTGGAAGTTGCCCTCGGCCGCGACGAACTGGTTGAGGTCCTGCACGGACTTGAGCAGCGCCGGGCCGGAGCGGTCGGTCTGCTCCTGGGCGAACGGGTTCTTCAGCCCGGGGAACAGCCCGATCGTCTTGGCGCCCAGCACGAGGGCGACGACCAGGCCGATGGCCGCGACGAGCCAGAACAGCCCGCGCATCGCGCCGCTGCCCTGCTTCACGATCACCGGCTGGGGTGGCTCGGCGGCGCGGGGCGGATCGATGGGGTCACCGATCTGCAGGCTCTTTCCAGGACCAGAGGTGACCTCGGGATATTCGGAAGTCTTCGACTCGTCGTTGTCGGCCATCGCTGACTCCTGGATCGGAGGATCTCGTACTGACAACGTTAAGGGTGTCAGTAAAGGCCCGCGAGTCGATCAGTGCCCCGCGCTCAGGCGAACGCGGCGAGCCCGGTCAGGTGCTGACCGATCACGAGCTGATGGATCTCCGACGTGCCCTCGTAGGTGAGCACCGTCTCGAGGTTCGCGGCGTGGCGCATCACCGGATACTCGGCCGAGATGCCGTTCGCGCCAAGGATCGTGCGGCACTGGCGGGCGATCGCGAGGGCCTCGCGGACGTTGTTGAGCTTGCCCACGCTCACCTGCTCGGGCCGCAGCTTCCCGGCGTCGGCGAGGCGGCCCAGGTGGACGGCGAGGAGGTACCCCTTCTGCAGCTCCACCGCCGCGTCGGCCAGCTTGGCCTGGGTCAGCTGGAATCCGGCGATCGGCCGGCCGAACTGCTCGCGCGCCCCGGCGTAGTCGATGGCCGTGTGAAGGCTGTCGCGCGCCGCCCCCAGCGCGCCCCAGACGATGCCGTAGCGGGCCTCGGTCAGGCAGGACAGCGGCGCCTTCAGGCCGCGCGCCAGGGGCAGCTGAGCCGATGCGGGCAGCCGGACCTCGTCGAGGAAGATCTGGCCGGTGCAGGAGGCCCGCAGGGAGAGCTTGTGGTGGACCTCCCGGGCGGTGAAGCCGGGCGTCTGCGTGGGCACCGCGAAGCCGCTTATCCCGTCGTCGGTGCGGGCCCACACCACTGCCACGTCGGCGACCGGGGCGTTGGTGATCCACATCTTGCCGCCGGAGAGCACCCAGTCGTCGCCGTCGCGCCGGGCCCGGGTCGCCATCGAGGCCGGGTCGGAGCCGTGGTCGGGCTCGGTGAGCCCGAAGCACCCGATCGCGTCGCCGGCCGCCATGCGGGGCAGCCACTCGGACTTCTGCTCCTCGGAGCCGTACTTCCAGATCGCGTACATCGCCAGCGAGCCCTGCACCGACACGAGGCTGCGCACGCCGGAGTCGCCGGCCTCCAGCTCCAGGCAGGCCAGCCCGTAGGCCACGGCGCTCGCCCCGGCGCACCCGTAGCCCTCGAGGTGCATGCCCAGCAGCCCGACCTTGGCCAGCTCCCGGGCCAGCTCGCGGACGGGCACCGCCCCCCGCTCGTACCACTCGGCCACGTGGGGACGGACGTGATCGTCGACGATCTGCCGCACGACGGCCCGGATCGCCAGCTCCTCCTCGGAGTGCAGTCCGTCGAGGTCGAGCAGGTCGAGGGGGCGCGCCGGCGTAGTCGTCACGCCCCCCAGAATATGCACAGCGCCTGCGTGTAAGCCCTAAGCCTGCAGGACTCTCGCGTGGATCGAGGTCCGCTGCTGCAGGGCCGCGCGCAGGGCGCGGTGCAGCCCGTCCTCCAGGTAGAGCCCGCCGTCCCACTGCACGACGTGCGGGAACAGGTCGCCGTAGAACGTCGAGTCCTCGGCCAGCAGGTGGTCGAGCTTGAGCTCACGCTTGGTGGTGATGAGCTGGTCGAGGCGCACGGGTCGCGGTGGGATCTCGGCCCACTGTTTCAGCGTCAGCCCATGCTCCGGATACGGCCGACCGTCTTTGACCGCCTTGAAGATCATGAACGCGTCACCCCCCTGACCGTGCCAGGGTACCGACTGGGTGCGACAAGATTTGCGTCACGAGGCGGCTCGGTCACCCCAGTTGCCGCGGTGCGTGACGCTCGGTGACTCGCGCCGGCCCCGCTTGAGGGATGGCGAGCGCTTGTCCTCGGCGCGGTACCCGATGGTCATGGCCCCGATGGGGGTGTACGCCTCGGGGACGCCGAACTCGGCCCGGAACTGCGCGACGCGGTCCGGGGTGATGCCGAAGAAGCACGCGCCGAGGCCCTCGTCGACCGCTCCGAGCAGCACCAGCAGGCTGGCCATCCCGGTGTCGATGTGCCAGTAGGGCACCGGCCACCGGGCCTCGTCGCGGTCGGTCCAGCCCTTGTCCGGCTGGGCGTAGCGGTCCAGGTAGGCGTCCCGGTGACTCAGCGGCACGATGATCACGGGCGCCCGGGTCATGCCCTCCATCCACGTCCCGGGCAGCTCCTCCTCGGGCGCGGTGGCGCTCCAGAAGCGCTGGACGTCGGCCGGCGTGTCGAGCAGCAGGAACTCCCAGCCCTGGGAGAAGCCCGCCGACGGGGCGTGCGTGGCGTAGCCGAGCAGCTTCTCGACGAGTTCCGCCGGCACCGGACGGTCGGGGTCGTAGTTGCGCACCATCCGCCGCCGGCGGATCACCTCGGAGAGTTCCACCGGAAAAGCCTAGATCGTCAGTGGGCGCGGATGCCCCAGGTGCCGCGCCAGGTCGTGCCGGGCTCGAGGACTATCACGTCGCGGCCGGAGCGGAAGGCGTCCGGCGGGCAGGTCATCGGCTCGATGGCCAGGGCCTTGCGCAGCCGCTCGGGGGGCAGGGTGTCGGAGGAGTACACCTGCCACCAGGTGAAGGCGGAGTCGGCCCAGACGGTCACGCCGCGCCCGTCGGGTGCGGCGATGTCGACCTGCGAGCCGCCGTCGGCGTTGGTGTCCACCTCGCCGAAGGCGGTGTCGAGCACCGTGGCGCCGAGCCGGCGGCTCTCCACGAAGTCGAACTCGGTGCCCGTCACCGCGGCCGCACCGATCGGCAGGAGCCGGGCGTCGACGAGCACCCGGCTGCGGGCCGGCACGCGCAGGGTCAGGTCGTCCACGGGCACGCCGGGCACGAGGACGTAGGGGTGCGTGGCCAGGCCGAACGGGACCGGGGTGCCGCCGGTGTTCGTCACCTCGTGCTCGGCCCGCAGCCCGGCCTCGCTCACCGACCAGCGGGTCTGCAGCCGCAGCGGCCACGGGTAGCCGGCCTGCGGGACCAGGTCGTGGGCGACGGTGATGCTGTCCTCGGTCGCGTCGACGGCGGTCCAGCGGACCCAGTTGACCAGGCCGTGGATGGCGTTGTGCCGGTCCGGCTCGGTGAGCGGCAGCTGCAGGTGCTCGCCGCCGAACGTGTACTGCCCGTCGCGGATGCGGTTCGGCCACGGGGCCAGGACGTGCCCGGCCGAGCCGACCGCGTGCTCGTGCTCCGCGTAGCCGGAGACGACGTCGCGACCGTCAGCGGTGAAAGTGCGCACGCCTCCGCCCACCTCGACGATGACGGCCTCTTGGCCGCCGGAGCGAATCGTCCACTGTGTACCGGAGGGCGCATGCTTGAGCTGCGCGGCGGCGGCGGTTTCCATGGTGAGTGACAATATCGTCACGGCGTCTTGTCGGTGTAGCGGAGGAGCACCGGGAAGGCGGCCCCGAGCAGCACGGCGACGACCGCGGCGGCGATTCCGCCGGCGACCCACGAGAACGTCGCGTCCGTCCAGTCGGCCACCGATCCGGCCCGAAGGTCACCGAGACGTGGACCTCCGGCCACGACGGCGAAGAAGACGCCCTGCAGCCGGCCGCGCATCTCGTCCGGCGCGCCGAGGAGCACCGTCTGGCGGTACACCCCGCTGATCATGTCGGCCGCCCCCGCCAAGGCCATGAAAGCTACACAGGCCCACAGCCACGGCACCGCTCCCGCCGCCGCGACCGCCAGCCCCCAGCCGACCACGGCGCCCACGAGCGCGATGCCCCGCCGGCGCACGCGGTTGATCCAGCCCGATGTCAGCCCGGCCAGCACGGCGCCGATCGCGATGGAGGAGTACAGCCAGCCGAGCGACGACTCCCCGAAGCGCTGGTCGGCGACCACCGGGAACAGCGCCTTGGGCATGGCCAGCACCATCGCGGCGATGTCGATGGCGAACGTGAGCAGGATCAGCCGGTGCCCGGCCAGGAAGCGCAGCCCGATCCCGATGTCCCGCAGTCCGGCGGAATGCTTGTCGCCGGTGGGTGGCAGGGCGGGCAGGCGCAGGGTGGCCCAGAGCACGACGGTGAACATGATCGCGTCGACGAGGTAGGCCGCCGAGAAGCCGAACGCGGGGATGACCAGGCCGGCGCCGACCGGGCCGCCGATCGCCGCCGCGTTGGAGATCGTGAAGCCGAGCGTGTTGGCCGAGGCCACCTCCTCCGGGCCGACAAGCGACGGGATGATGGCCTGGCGCACCGGGCTGTTGATGCCGAACGCGGCCGACTGCGCCGCGATGAGCCCGAGCATCAGCCAGGCGTTGTCCAGGTGCAGCACGGCCTGCGCCAGCAGCCCCAGCGTGGTGAGCCACATCATGGTGGAGCTGACCAGCAGCACCTTGCGCCGGTCGAACGCGTCGGCGATCGCGCCGCCCCAGATCGAGAACACGATGAGCGGCACCAGGCCCACGAAGCTGGCCACGCCGACCCAGAGTGCGGACTTCGTGATGGCGTAGACCTGCACGGGTACCGCAACCGCCGTGAACTGCACCCCGAAGAAGGACACCGCGTTGCCGATGAAGATCCGGCGGTAGGCACTGTGGCGAAGCGGCCGCACATCGATCGCGTGGCGCCGCAGCCAGCCCTTCGGCTCTTCCCGCTGCGCCGCGTCCTCGACCGCCGTCACGGAGCCAGCCGCTCGATCTTGCCGTCCGCGGTGTAGCGCAGCCTGTCGTGCAGGCGATTCTGCCGGCCCTGCCAAAACTCGACCTCGTCCGGCTCGACCCGGAACCCGCCCCAGTGCGGCGGGGGCTCGATGGCGCCGTCGCCGAAGCGCCGCTCCGCCTCCGCCAGCCGCTGCTCGAGGTCGGCCCGGCTGCCGATCACTGACGACTGCGGGCTCGCCCAGGCGCCGAGCTGGGCGCCGCGGGGCCGCACCGCGAAGTACTCCGCCGTCTCTTCCCGCGACACCTTCGCCACCGATCCGCTGACGATGACCTGGCGTTTGAGGTGGTACCAGGGGAAGACGAGCGTGGCTCGCGGGTTCCCGGCCAGATCGTTGCCCTTGCGGGACTCGTAGTTCGTGAAGAACGTGAACCCGCGCTGGTCATAGCCCTTGAGCAGGACCGTGCGGGCGGACGGGCGACCGTCGGCGGAGGCGGTCGCGAGCAGCATCGCATTGGGCTCCGGCAGGCCGGCGTCCATCGCGTCGCCGAACCAGGTGGCGAACTGGTCGAGCCAGTTGTCGGCGAGCGTGGTTTCATCGAACTCACCCGAATACTCGGTGCGCATCCGTGACAAATCTTGCGGTGATGTGCTGGGTCTCACGCTCACATCCTTCCTCCGCGAGTCGATTTTGCGTGAAGATGTGTCGTACAGGACACATCTGAGCCACCGTTCAGGCGGCAGCCGCCACGCCGACCAAGCGACACAAGTCTTGTCTAAGCGGACGCAGTCTGCCCGCGCCGCGAAGATGTGTGGGAGTTCGACACCCCGATCTGATCAGGAGTGCATGATGTCCGATTTCAAGCCGGGACTCGAGGGCGTGATCGCCTTCGAATCCGAAATCGCGGAGCCCGACAAGGAAGGCGGCGCGCTGCGGTATCGCGGCGTCGACATCGAGGATCTCATCGGCCAGGTGTCCTTCGGCAACGTTTGGGCATTGCTCGTCGACGGAAAGTTCGGCCCCGGCCTGCCGCCGGCCGAGCCGTTCCCGGTCCCCGTGCACTCCGGCGACATCCGCGTCGACGTGCAGTCCGCGGTCGCCATGCTCGCGCCGTACTGGGGCCTGGGCCAGCTGCTGGACATCGAGACCCCGCAGGCTCGCGAGGACCTGGCCCGGGTAAGCGTCACCGCACTGTCGTTCGTCGCGCAGGCGGCCCGCGGCCTCGGGCTGCCGGCCGTGCCGCAGAAAGAGATCGACAAGGCCGAGACGATCGTCGAGCGGTTCATGCGCCGCTGGCGGGGCGACCCGGACCCGCGCCACGTCAAGGCCGTCGACGCCTACTTCATCTCGGCCGCCGAGCACGGCATGAACGCCTCCACGTTCACCGCCCGCGTGGTCGCCTCCACCGGCGCCGACGCCGCGGCCTGCATCTCCTCCGGCATCGGAGCCCTGTCCGGCCCGCTGCACGGCGGCGCGCCGTCGCGGGTGCTCGGCATGATCGAGGCGGTCGAGCGCAGCGGTGACGCGGAAGGCTACGTGAAGAGCGTCCTGGACCGCGGCGAGCGGCTGATGGGGTTCGGCCACCGGGTGTACCGGGCCGAGGACCCGCGTGCCCGCGTGCTGCGGCGCACGGCCAAGGAGCTCAGCGCGCCCCGCTTCGAGGTCGCCGAGGCCCTGGAGAAGGCCGCGCTGGAGGAGCTGCACGCCCGCCGGCCCGACCGCGTGCTGGCCACCAACGTGGAGTTCTGGTCGGCCGTCGTCCTCGACTTCGCCGAGGTGCCGGCCCACATGTTCACCTCGATGTTCACCTGCGCCCGGGTGGCGGGCTGGAGCGCCCACATCCTGGAGCAGAAGGAGCTCGGCCGGCTGGTCCGCCCGTCGGCGAAGTACGTCGGCCCGGCCCCGCGCAAGCCCCAGGACGTCGAGGGCTGGGAGAAGATCCCGCACGGGGTCTGAAACGCAACGCTGTGTGACGCTCGTTAATTTTCGCGGGGCGGCGGCGGGAGAGATGGCAGGATCCGCGAGGTACCCGCCCGCCCGCCGCACCCCGGAGTACTCACATGGCTGAAATCCGCATCCCCGACGAGATCAAGCCCAAGGACGGACGCTTCGGCTCCGGTCCGAGCAAGGTGCGGCCCGAGGCGGTGCAGGCTCTCGCCGGGGTCGCCTCCACCTGGATGGGCACCAGCCACCGGCAGAAGCCGGTCCGCGACCAGGTCGCCCGGCTGCGCCGCGGCCTCGCCGAGCTGTTCAGCCTGCCGGAGGGCTACGAGGTGGTCCTCGGCAACGGGGGCAGCACCGCGTTCTGGGAGATCGCGGTCTTCGGCCTGATCCGCGACCGGGCGCAGTTCGCGAGCTTCGGGGAGTTCGGCGCCAAGTTCGCGTCGGCCGCCAAGAAGGCCCCGTTCCTCGGCGAGCCGACCGTGATCAAGGCGGACCCGGGCACCGGCGCCCTCCTGCACGCCGAAGCGGGTGTGGACGCGTACTGCTCGCCGCACAACGAGACCTCGACGGGCGTCGCGGTGCCGGTGCGGCGGCTGGGCGGTACCGATAAAGGCGCCCTGCACCTGACCGACGCAACCTCGGGCGCCGGCGGGCTCGACGTCGACGTGAGCCAGACCGACGTCTACTACTTCGCGCCGCAGAAGGGGTTCGGCTCCGACGGCGGGCTGTGGATCGCGCTCATGTCGCCGGCCGCCATCGCGCGGGCGGCGGAGATCAAGGAGTCCGGCCGGTACATCCCCGACTTCTTCGACCTGCAGACGGCCATCGACAACTCCCGGCTGGAGCAGACCTACAACACCCCGGCCCTCGCCACGATCTTCATCGCCGCCGAGCAGGTCGACTGGATGCTGGCCGGCGGCGGCCTGTCCTTCGCGGCCAAGCGCAGCGCCGAGTCGGCCGCGCACCTCTACGGCTGGGCCGAGCGCTCCGCGGTCGCCACCCCGTTCGTCACCGACCCGGCGGTGCGCTCCAACGTCGTCGGGACCATCGACTTCGCCGACTCCGTCGACGCGGGCGCGGTGGCCAAGGTGCTTCGCGCGAACGGGATCGTCGACACCGACCCCTACCGCAAGCTGGGCCGCAACCAGCTGCGCGTCGCGATGTTCCCCGGCGTCGACCCGGCCGACGTCGAGGCGCTGACCGTCTGCATCGACTACGTCATCGAACGTCTCTGATCAGCTTTTTGTCGGCGCGGCGTGCGTCTTTCCAGCTACGGTTGTCGTACTGTGACTGGAAGGCGCCGGCCGATGGCGCCTGAAGCGGGTGGGACGGAGGCACGCGATGCGGCCTGTGCGATTCGTCGCCCTCTCGGAGGACGGGCAGGCGTTCGTCCTGGCCGACGAGGTCGGGCGGCTCCTGGCGCTGCCGATCGATGAGCGTGTCCAGGGCGCCCTGCGCCCCGACCACAGCCACCCGACGAGCGTTCCCGAGACCGGCTCCTCGCAGCTCGCACCGCGCGACATCCAGGCCCGCATCCGCTCCGGCGAGTCGGCCGAGGAGGTCGCGCGGGTCGCCGGCGTCCCGGTGGACCGGGTCCTGCGCTACGCCGGCCCGGTGCTGCAGGAGCGGGCCATGCTCGCCCAGCACGCCCGGCGCACCCGGCTGAAGACGTCCGACCGCGGCTCCTCGCTGGCCGAGGTCGTCGACTCGCGCCTCAGCCAGCACGGGATCGACACCGAGAAGATCTCCTGGGACGCGTACCGCCGCGAGGACGGCACGTGGCGCATCACCGCGACCTGGCCCAGCGGCAAGGCGACCGCGCAGGCCGTGTGGGAGCTCGACAAGGCCCGGCAGCTGGTCGCGCCGCACGACGACATGGCGCAGTACCTGTGCACCGAGCGCGCCCCGGCCGGCCTGGAGCCGCCGGCGCCCGAGCGGGCCACGCCCAGCCGCGGCGAGACGAGCCGCGGTGACCTCGGGATGCGCTCCGACTCCGGCCGCGGCGGCGGGCACGAGCCGATCCGGCCCATCACGCCCGAGCGCCGCCCCGGCGGCCGCACGCTCGGCAACGACCCGATCCGGGCCGGCCGCGACGCGCTGCTGGCCTCGCTTGACCGGCCGCTGGGTTCGCAGCCCGGCGAGGAGCAGGCCCCGGTCGTGACGCCGCCGGCGAAGCACGAGAACCGGGCCCGTGGTGCCGCCGCGCTTATCGGCCGTTCGCCGTTCGACGAGGACTCCGACCAGGCGAAGGAGATTCCGGCGGTACCGTCGCTGGCCGTGCTGCGCCCGCGCCGTAACACGGTGTCGGCGGCGGCCGCGGTCGAGCAGCCGTCGGCCGCGGCGGAGAAGCCGCGCAAGCGCCTGCCCAGCTGGGACGACGTGCTGTTCGGCGGCGCCCCGGCGGCCCGCGAGACGTCCTGAGGGGTATCCGCAGGGACTGTTTGGGCCTGCTGTACCGGGATAGGTTGATGTACATGGAGTACACCAACCTCGGGCGCACCGGGCTCTCCGTGAGCCGCCTCTGCCTGGGCACCATGAACTTCGGGCCGAAGACCACCGAGCCGGACAGCTTCGCGATCATGGACCGCGCGCTGGAGCACGGCATCAACTTCTTCGACACCGCGAACGTGTACGGCTGGAAGACCGGCGAAGGCGTCACCGAAACGATCATCGGCAACTGGTTCGCCCAGGGCAGCGGCCGGCGCGAGAAGGTCGTCCTGGCGACGAAGGTCTACGGCAAGATGCAGGAGTGGCCCAACGGCCAGGGCCTCTCCGCGCGGCACATCATCGCCGAGGCCAACGCCTCGCTGCGCCGCCTGCAGACCGACTACATCGACCTGTATCAGATGCACCACATCTCCCGGACCACGCCCTGGGAGGAGATCTGGCAGGCGATGGAGGTGCTCGTCGCGCAGGGCAAGGTCCTGTACGTGGGCTCGTCCAACTTCGCCGGCTGGCACATCGCGGCCGCGCAGGAGTCGGCGAAGGCCCGCCACTTCCTGGGCCTCGTCGCCGAGCAGTGCATCTACAACCTCATGGCCCGCACGGTCGAGCTCGAGGTGCTCCCGGCCGCCAAGCAGTACGGCCTCGGCATCATCCCGTGGTCTCCGCTGCACGGCGGCCTGCTCAGCGGCGCGCTGGCCAAGGCCGCGGCGGGCACGGCCGGCCGCTCCGCCGAGGGCCGCTCGGCCGAGGACCTGGAGAAGCACCGCGCGGCCATCGAGGAGTTCGAGAAGCTTGCCGCGTCGATCGGCGGGGACCCGGCGAACGTGGCCCTGGCCTGGCTGCTGGCCCAGGAGACGGTGACCGCCCCGATCATCGGCCCGCGCACGCTGTCCCAGCTGGACAGCACGCTGGGGGCGCTCGAGCTCTCCCTCGACCAGGCCACGCTCGACCGCCTCGACGAACTCTTCCCGCCGGTCGGCAAGGGCGGCCCCGGCCCGGAGGCGTGGGCCTGGTAGCCGGTCTCGTCGCAGTCGCTACCGCAGTTGGACCGCGGCCAGGACGTCATACTCCGGCTGCGGTCCAAGGCGACTGCGCATCAGGTGTACTTCCTGCAGGCGCCACTGCGGCGAACGGTACTCGGCGAGCAGCCGCAGATCGTGCGCCAGCTCCTCGGCGCTCAGAATGTCCGACGGCCGCGCGATCGTCACGTGCGGCTGCCAGTCCCGCCGGTCATAGGGCAGCCGCCGCCGCTTCAGCGCCTTCCTGGCCTGCTCGCCGAGCCGTTTGAGCCCGGCTCCCCCGTCGTCGGTCTCGATGCCGGTGACGAGGTGGCGAAACCGGCCCCGCCCCAGCGTCCTGCCGCCCGTGATGTGCACCGCGGGCGCCGGGACCTCGGCCAGCTCGCCGAGCGCGTCGACGGCCGCGTTCTCGTCCTCGACCTCGCCGAGGAACGCCACGGTGAGATGCCACCGTTCGGGCGGGGCGAGCCGGACCGACCGCTCGCGCGGCCGGGCCACGGCCAGCCGGTCGACGACTGCCTGGAAATGTTCGCGGATCTCGATCGGCGGATAGGCCGCCATGAACAACCTCAACCTCTGCTCTTTCTTTCGCCGCCAGACCGCGGCGTCATCCGTGTCGGGCCGGCGTTACTTCTGCTGGGCGCCGGCGTTGCGCAGCACCAGGCCGGCCCGCTGCAGCTCCCCCTCGACCCGGAGCCGCTCGACCTCCAGATCGATGCCGGTGAGCTCATCCAGATGCTCTTCGACGCTGAGCTGGGCACACGCGACGTGCAGCCCCTCGTCGTACGCCTCCTGCACCGCCACGAACCACACCCGCGACCGGGTGGCCACGCTTTCCCGCAGCCGGTTGAGCCGGCGCAGATCGCCCGCGACCTGCTCGATCGGCGGCCCGACCACCTGCAGCTGCGGCTCCACCATCGCGTCGTCGATCTCCTGCCGCACCCGCCGCCGCTCCAGCCAGCGCCCGATCCGGGTCCTGCTCTCGTGCTGCTGTTCGAGCTCCGACGGCCGCGGTGCGGGGATCGTCGGGTCCTCCCACCGCTGCCCGAACTGCGTCTCCCGCGACCACCTGTCGAGCCGCGCCCACCGCTGATCCCGGGCGAGTCGCTCCTCGTCGAGCCTGCGCTGCCGAGCCGCCAACCGCCGCCTGACGGGCCGGGGCAGCAGCCACCGCACCCGCCCCCACACCTTGGCCGCTACCTCATCGGCCGACATGAGCAGCACACACACGAGGCACGGAGCAACGGCGATAAGCCCGATGACTCCGGCCACCAGCAGTCCGTGCAGGACGCCCACGATCTGAGACTAAGCTCACATCGAAACGATCGCCACCGATTTCCGCACGTTCCCTGCGCCAACCTTCGCCGGACCCGCCGCGCAGCCTCGGCCGCGCCTACGTTGCGGCCGCCCGTCTTCTGCGGCTCCGAGCGGATCTTTCAGGCGCCGACGAGCGGCGTTGCGGGGACGAGGCCCTCGGCGGCGGCCCGGTTGAGCAGCGCGTCGACGGCGGCGTGGCCGTCGGGGCCGAGGGAGGAGGTGAACTCGTTGACGTACAGGGCGATGTGCTGGTCGACGACCGACTGCTCCATCTCCTGGGCGTGCTCGAGCACGAACTCCCGGCTGGCCCGGGGGTTTTCCCAGGCCAGGCGGACCGACTCCTTGATCCAGGCGGTGGCCTGCTCCGGATCGACGCGGTCGCGGTGGGCCAGGATCGCACCGAGCGGGATCGGCAGCCCGGTGTCGGTCTCCCACCATTCGCCGAGGTCGGCAAGCGCGTGCAGCCCGTACCGCTGATAGGTGAACCGAGCCTCGTGAATGACGAGCCCCGCATCGAACCGCCCCGCCGCCACCGCCGGCATGATCTCGGCAAACGGCACAACCGTGATCTCGGCCGGCGGCTCCCCGGCCGACCAGAGCCGCATCAGCAGGTACGCCGTGGTCCGATCCCCCGGCACCGCCACCCGCCTCCCACCGAGCGACGTGATCGACTGATCCTTGACCAGCACGAGCGGCCCACACCCCCGCCCGAGCGCCCCACCGCAGGGCAGCAGCGTGTACTTGTCGAGCAGCCAGGGCAGCGCCGCGTAACTCACTTTCACCAGGTCAAACTCCCCACCGAGCGCCGCCGTGTTCGTGACGTCGACATCAGCGAACGTCACCTCGAACCGGGGCGCCCCGGCCACCAACCCGTGCGTGAGCGCATGGAACACGAACGTGTCATTGGGACACGGCGAAAAGGCCAGTGAAAGCGTCACAAACCCGAATCTAGCCCGCACGCCGACCCCCGCACCCCGAGTCCCGAATCCCTTGCTGTGACACTTCCGACTCTCAACCCCCACCCAAGATCCCTAACCCTTCCCCCGCCATGCCGAGGAACCGCAGCCAAACCACCGAGGACCAAACCACCAACGCCCGGGCCCTCCGCACGCCGACCAGCGACCGCGCCCGCACGACGGACAGCGACGCAAGCCCCCACCGCCGGGGCGACACACTTGAACCCGCAGCGGCGAATAGCGGCACGAGCCCGACCGCAGCCGAACGACGGCCGGGCCGTGGTCGCGGGGATCACCTCCGCAAACCCCGGTCGCGCCGTCCTCGTCAGGGTCCAATGGGACGGCCCAGGGGCGCTGCCGACCAAGCTCCCGCCGCACTTCAGCAGCCGATCGCGGCCGACTGGGTCGTCCCCGCTCAGATGCACAACAAGGGCCTTCGACCCCCACCGACCCGACCGCATTCCGAACCCGCCGAACGAGCCGCCCAACCGCGCGTTGAGCCGTCCACCCGCCACCAAAGCCCCCGAACCTTGCCGCACTCCAGCAGCCGAGTCGCGGCCGACAGCCACGCCGAACCCGGCACACCGCTGCGCGCCCACGGCGCCCACTCCACCCCCGCAGAATCCGGCTGACCACGAGCGGGAACGAGCGGGCGCTCGGCTGAACCGCACGCGCACGCCGAACCGACCGCGCCAGGCCGGACCGCTCAGCAGCCGGACCGCAGCCGACAGCCACGTTGGGCCGGCACCAAGCTGACCACGGGCGGGAGCGAGCGAGCGCTCAGCTGGCCGGACATGCACACCAAACCGACCGCGCTGGGCCAAGACGGCGCCGGGCCGCGACCGCGGGCCAGCTGAGACCGGGCCGCGCTGGGCCGGGACCGCGGGCCGGGCCGGGCTGGTCTCGCAGGCCGGGCCGGTCTCGCAGGCCGGGCCGGGCTGGGTCGGGCTGGGCTGGGCTGGGCTGGGCTGGGCTGGGCTGGGACCGCGGGCCGGGCTGGTCTCGCAGGCCGGGCCGGGCTGGGTCGGGCTGGGCTGGGCTGGGCTGGGCTGGGCTGGGCTGGGACCGCGGGCCGGGCCGGTCTCGCAGGCCGGGCCGGGCTGGGTCGGGCTGGGCTGGGCTGGGCTGGGCTGGGACCGCGGGCCGGGCCGGTCTCGCAGGCCGGGCCGGGCTGGGCTGGTCGGGCTGGGCTGGTCGGGCTGGGCTGGGCTGGGCTGGTCGGGCTGGGCTGGGCTGGGAGCGCGGGCCGGGCTGGTCTCGTTGGGCGGAGCGGTCAGCGGGCGACCAGGGCCCCGAACACGTCGCGCAGCGTGGCCAGGGCCTGGGGGATTCGCCAGGCGGCTCGGTCGCGGGGGCCGACGGCGTTGGAGATGGTGCGGATCTCGCCGAAGGTCGCTCCCGGCCACAGGCGCGCGGCGGTTCCGACGCCGAAGCCCTCCATTGCCTCCGCGACGGCGTCGGGGTGGCGTTTCTGAACGAGTTCTTTGGAGTGGGCCGTCCCGGTCACCGTCGACACCGTCAGCACCGGACCTCCGACGGCCTCGGGGAGCGCCTGGCGGAACGTGCGTAGCAGGCCCGGGTCGGCGTCGATCCGGGACGAGCCGAATCCCAGGTCGTCGACGCTCTGGAAGCCGTCGGGCCCTTCGGCCCCCAGGTCGGCCGCGATGGACTCGGTCGCGACGACCAGGCCGCCGATCTCGACCCGGCCGGCGAACCCGCCCGCGATGCCGGCGGAGATCACTACGTCGAACGGCGCGCCCTCCTGCATCGCGATGCTCATGTGCTGGGCCGTCACCGCCGCCGCTGCGGCCGGGCCCACCCCGCAGGCGGTCACGACCACCGCCGCGCCGGACTCGAGTGCGTCGGGCCCCTGCTCGCCGAGCCCCAGGCCGTCCAGCACGCTCGCCCGCTCCGCCTCGACCGCTGTCACGATCAGCGCTCGCGAGTATCCCAGCAGCGACCTCATCGCTCGTCGTCCTCCAGCCGCGTCGTCGGGTCGGTCCCCGACGGCCGATACAGCGTGTACCCCGGCGGTGCCAGCGGCGAACCGTCCTCCACGTCCACCGCTGGCATTTTCTTCGTCTGCCCCGGCCCCCCGGCCCCCGACGAACCCGCCGATCCACCGGACGGCGCCGGCTGCGGTGGAGCCATCGGCGCAGCGGTCGCCGATGCCCCGGCTTCACGCCGCCGCCCGAACCCGAACCGCCGCCGTCCGCTCTCCTCGGCCGCCCGCGCGGGCTGCGGCACGGTCGGCGCGTCCGACCCGCCCGGGGCTCTCGGTGCCGTCGTCGCCCCCGGACCGGCACCCGCGGCCGGACCGCCGCCGGAGGAAGGGGCCGGCGGTGGCGTGGAAGGAGCAGCCGGCGCGACCACCGTCGTAGCCTCGGCGTCAGGTACATCCGCCGGCGCCCCCCGCAGCCTCTCCTTCCGCAGCGCCAGCGCGGAGTACAGCGCCCGCACGGCACCCAGCGTCACGAACCCGGCGGCCAGGATCAGGCCCCAGGCCGAGTGGAACGGGAAGAGCCCGAACGCCCCGCCCAGCACCCACGCGATCATGAGCAGCGTCTCGGAGTGGGCGAACGCGCTGGCCCGGACCTGCTCGTCGATCCGCTCCTGGATCGAGGCGTCGACGGCCAGCTTGGCCAGTCCGCTGGCGACCGCCGTGAACAGGCACAGCAGCGCCACCGTGCCGAGCGAGTTGCGATCGGCGGCCAGGACGGCGACGAATGCGACGAGCACCAGCCCGATCGCCTGCAGCAGCGCGGGGCGGTGGATGCGCAGCCGGGTCCCGATCGCCGTGGCGAGGAAGGTGCCCACGCCCAGCGCCCCGGCCGCCATGACCACCGCCGCCTGCTGGGACAGCTGCCAGGCCAGCAGGCGTACCGGGAGCGAGCCCTCCTTGATCGCGAAGGCCAGGTACAAGGTCAGGAAGCCGTAGAGCGCCCGCAGCGTGGCACTGCCGACGAGCGCGGACGTCACCACCCGCCCGCTGAGCACCTTGATCGGGCGGCGGCCCATCGCCCCTCGCAGCACGCCCGGGACCGTCTCCGGCGGGTCGGAGTCGGCGCGGGCCGGCAGCCGCAGCGCGGTGACCATGCCGAACACGAAGACGAGGATCGACAGCCGCAGCGGCCACTGCGGGCCCCACTGGCCGGCGAGCAGCCCGAGCGGCAGGGCGACGGCCCCGGCGATCGTCCCGAACACCGACGCCCGCGCCCCCGCCTCCGACAGCCCCAGACCGGGCGGCAGCACCCGGGGCACGGCGGCGCTGCGGGCCACCCCGTATGCGCGGGACAGCACGAGCATCCCGAACGCGGCCGGGTACAGCAGCCAGCTCGCAAGGTGATCGGAGAGCAGGAAGGCCAGGGCGGCCCGCCCGAGCATGGTCACCGCAAGCGCATAGCGGCGGCCGTGCCGGAACCTGTCGAGCAGCGGCCCGATGACCGGGGCGAGCAGCGCGAACGGCAGCATCGTGACGAGCAGATAGAGGGCTACGCGGCCGCGGGCCTCCCCGGCCGGTACCGAGAAGAAGACCGTACCGGCCAGGCCCAGGGTGACCAGGGCGTCGCCCGCGCACGAGGCCGCGTGCAGGTCGAGCAGGCGCAGCATGCCGGCCTCGCCACCCGCGCCGCGCTCGCGAACGCGCAGGATGTTGCGCCCGAGGTATCGACCAGCCCGCGTCGTGCCGACCGTCGCGACCCGGGCCGCGCGGGCGGTGGTCACCACGGTCTGGGCCACCCCTCGAATCACCGACATGCCACCATCTTGGACCACGGGTACGACAAAATTCCGAGCGCGCCGGGGCGCCGTGTCGGGTCGGCGTGGCGATGAGCAAGAATGGGGTCGTGACTGCCTCGACTGCGCCCACGCGAGGAAGCGGCCGTGCCGCGAAGCCCGACCAGGTCCTGACCGACGCGGTCGAGGTCGCGCTGCAGGGCCTGGACGTCGTCGACCCTGAGCACATCGGTGCGCATTTGGGCGTTGTGGCAGAAGGCGAACGCCTGGTCACCCACTTCTTCGAGTGCGGGCTGCCCGGGTACCGCGGCTGGCGCTGGGCCGTCACCGTCACCCGCATCCCGCGCAGCAAGCAGGTCACGATCTGCGAGACCGCCCTGCTCCCTGGCGCCGACGCACTGCGCGCCCCCCAGTGGGTGCCATGGCAGGAGCGCCTGCAGCCCGGCGACCTGGGCGTGGGCGATCTGCTCCCGACCCCCGCCGACGACATCCGCCTGGCCCCCGGCTATGTGCTCTCCGACGACCCGGGCGTCGAGGAGGTCAGCTGGGAGCTCGGCCTCGGCCGGCCCCGCGTGCTGTCGCGGGAGGGGCGCCTGGACGCGGCCCAGCGCTGGTACGACGGCGACCGCGGCCCCAACGCGCCCATCTCCGTCGCCGCCCCCTCGGCCGCCCGCTGCGGCTCGTGCGGCTTCTACATGCAGCTGGCCGGCTCGATGCGGCAGGCGTTCGGCGTGTGCGGCAACGAGTACGCGCCCGACGACGCCCAGGTCGTCTCGGTCGACCACGGCTGCGGCGCGCACTCCGAGGTCCTGGTCGAGCAGGTCCAGGCGGTCGACGAGCTGCCGACGGTGTTCGACGACAGCGAGGTCGAGGCGGTCGCGGTGAGCCGGGCCGCGGGCTCGGTCGACAGCGATGAGCCGGCCGAGCCCTACGGGCACGGATAACCCCCAAAAGCCCGGCAAAGCCGGTCAAAAGAGGAAGACCCTTTTACTCGGGTCCGCGATGGCTTGCGACCGCCGCTCCCGTCAGCGCCTGCTCTGGGTCGGTCAATGCGAAGCCCACCGAGCCAGAGTGGGCGAAGCGGTCGGCGCTGGAGCGCCTTCCCTTCCGGGTCCGCGATTCCTCGCTTCAGGGCAGCGCCGCATAGAGATCCACGCCGTTGCCGTCGGGATCGTGGACGACTGCGTACCGCTGCCCCCAGAACGCGTCCCACGGCTCCTTGTGGCCCTCATAGCCGGCCGCCAGCAGCTCGGAGTACACCCGGTCGACCTCGGCCGGCGAGTCGCACTCGAAGGCGAGCCCCATGCGGCCCCCGCCGACCGGTGGCACCCACTCGGGATCGAACGAGTGGATCGTCTCGATGGTGTCCCAGGCCAGCTTGAGGCCGTTGGCCAGCACGTACTCCACGTGCGGCGCCTTGTCCTGCGCCTCCGGCACGTCCAGGCCAAGACGGCGGTAGAAAGCCAGCGCGCGCGGCATGTCGGCGACGACGATGCCCACCACATTCAGTCGAAGTCCCATGGGCTCCAACCTAGGGAGCGGCCGACGCGTCCGTCTTGAACGAATCGGACGTCCCGATGCCCGCCCGCGCCCGGCGCCGGCGGCGGTTGCGGTCGTGGATCAACATGAACGACAGGCCCGGAATGCCCCAGATCGCGCCCGCGACCGCGATGCCGAACCAGTTGCCGTGGCCGTGCGCGGCCAGCTCGTCGCGGAACGGCAGCATGACCAGCGCGGTAATGATCCACAGCACGATGCCCCCGATGGCGAACGGCACCATCGGCGGGTCGAGCGGCTTCGGAGGGGTGGGCGGCGCGGTCACGCCGCAAACGGTACCCGCCGGATACCCGTCCGGGTGACCGAACCCACAGGTCGTTAGCCAGGCTTATTAGATAAGCTAACAATCGTGATGGTACGCGTGCCCAAACTCGCCGCCGCCCAGCTCGCGGCCGCACTCCGGGACAGCATCACCCGCCTCAACCGCCGGCTGCGCCAGGCCCGGCCCATGGGCGATCTGACAATTACGCAGCTGTCGGCGCTGACCAGTCTTGAACTGTCCGGCGCGTTGACTCCGCGCGAACTGGCCGAGATTGAGCGGGTACAACCGCCGACTTTGACGAAAATCGTCGCAAAACTCGAGGATCGCGGGCTCGTGCAGCGGTCCCCGCACCCGACCGACGGGCGGCAGGTCATCCTCGCCGCCAGCGAGTCGGGCCGCGCCGTCGTCGCCGAGCACCGTCGCACCCGCGACGAGTGGCTGGCCAAACAGCTCACGGCCCTGACGCCGGAAGAGCGGGATGTCCTGACCAAGGCCGCCGAGATACTGGGGAGGATCGGACGCAGCGCATGAGAGGCAGCACGTTCGGCTCACTGAAGGTCCGCAACTACCGTCTGTTCACCATCGGCCAGCTGATCAAGCTGATGGGCACCTGGATGCTCTTCACCGCGCAGGACTGGCTGGTCCTGCAGCTGTCCGACGATTCGGCCTCGGCTCTCGGCGTCGTCACCGCGCTGCAGTTCGCGCCGGTGCTGCTGCTCACGCTGTATGGCGGCCAGCTCGCCGACCGCTTCGACAAGCGCCGCCTGCTGCTCTTCGCGAACGCCGCCTCGGCCGTCGTCGCCACCCTGCTCGGCGTGCTCGTCGTCACCGGCGTGGTGACCCTGTGGTGGGTCTTCATCACCGCCGGCCTGTTCGGCGCCATCAGCGCCATCGAGACCCCGGTCCGCCAGTCGTTCGTCTCCGAGCTGGTCGGCAAGGATCTGCTGCCCAACGCGCTGTCGCTCTCGTCGGCGACGTTCAACACCGCCCGCATCGTCGGCCCCGCGATCGCGGGCGTCGTGATCGCCGCCCTGCACGACCGGACGGGCCCGATCTTCCTGCTCACGGCGGTACTGTGCACGGCCCCGCTGATCTCGCTGGTCCGGATGACAGCGGCCGAGCTGTTCCGCGTCGAGCGCGACGCGATCGCGGCGAGCCAGGCCCGGACGATCGACGGGCTGCGGTACGTGCGCGAGCGCCCCGACCTCAGCCTCACCATCCTCCTCGTGTTCCTCGTGAGCCTCTTCGGCTTCAACTTCCAGCTGACGCTCGCGGTGCTGGCGAAGGTCGAGTTCCACGTCGACGCGAAGTACTTCGGCCTGCTCTCGACAGCCATCGCGCTCGGTGCCCTGGCCGGCGCTCTGGCCAGCTCGCGGCGCCGGAACCGGCCCTCGGTGTACCGCGTCCTGACCGCCGCCATCCTGTTCGCCGGCTTCGAGTCCCTGGTCGGCGTGGCCCCGACCTTCGCGGTCGCCGTCGGCCTGCTCGTCCCCACCGGCTTCTTCATGATCTACTTCGCGCAGGCCGCCAACCAGCGCGTCCAGCTCGGCGTCGACGCGGCTTTCCGAGGCCGCGTGATGGCGCTGTACGTGCTGGTCTTCCTGGGCAGCACCCCGGTCGGCTCCCTGATCATCGGCTGGTGCGCCGAGCGCTTCGGCCCTCGCTCGGGCCTGTGGACGGGCGGACTCATCTCGCTCGTCGCCGCGGTACTGCTCGGCATCATGCAACTGCGCCGCACCGGCGGTCGCATTCACGTCGCTCTGCGTCCGCGCCTGCACGTTCACGTGCACGAACGCAGCTCGGGCGTGCCGGCCGTACGTCCGGCTGTGCGCTGAGATCTTACGATCGCAACGGGGTGGTGCGAGCACGGGGATTTTTGTCGTACCCATGTGGTTGAGTCACGGACATGGAGCGATCGCGACTGCTGCAGTGCCTGTCCGCCGACTACATGCGCCTCCGCGAGGTGGCCGGCTCGGGCCTGACCGCTAAAGTGCCCAGCTGCCCCGGCTGGACCGTGGCCGATCTGGTCCGCCACGTGGGTCAGGTGTATCTGCACAAGGCCGAGGTCATGCGCATCGGCTCCTGGCCCGACCCGTGGCCGCCCGAGGAGGTCCGGATCGAAAGCCCGATCGCCCTGCTCGACCGCGGCTACGGCGCCCTGACCCACGAGTTCTCCCGGCGCGGCGTCGACTCCCCGGCCACCACCTGGCACCGCCCCGACCAGACGGTCAAGTTCTGGATGCGCCGCATGGCCCAGGAGACCGTCATCCACCGCATCGACGCCGAGCTGGCCCACAAGATCGACTCTGCCCCGATCCCCGACGACCTGGCCGCCGACGGCGTGGCCGAGGTCCTCGAGCTCTTCGTCGGCTACGGCTCGACCGCCTGGCCGGACGACTTCAACCAGGTCCTGGCCGACGCGAAGGGCCACACCATCCGCGTCGACCTCCTCTCACCGGACGCCACCTCGTGGCTCATCCGCGCCGACACCGACCGCGTCCACGTCACCAGGTCCACGCCGGACCCCGCCCCCACCGACCCCGCTCCCGCGGCAACCGTAGCGGGCGATCCGGCGCCGTTGCTGCGGTGGCTTTGGGCACGCGAATCCAACTCAACGACCGATGTGCATTCACCGATCGAGGTGAAGGGTGACGAGGAGGCCCTGACCGAACTCCGCACCTTACTGAGGGCCGGCACCCAGTAACACCCCAGCCGTTCCGGGCGGGCCCCCGGGACACCAGCAGTGAGGCCGGGCCAGGCGCGACGAGGGGGCGCCGCCTGCCCCGGCCTCACCAGCCGTTCCCTGTCGCCCTCACCGACTCATCAGCACGCCGCGACTAGGCCCACTGCGAATCACCCGCCCTCGCGACCAGGCCCGCCGCGAACCGCCTCGGCCAGGGCCGCTGCGAACCGCCCGGCTAGGCCCACCGCAGACCGCCCGACTCGCCGTGACCAGGGCCGCCGCGAGTCAACGACCGCCGTGACCAGGTCCGCCGCGAACCGCCCCGGCCAAAACCGCCGCACACCGCCCGGCCAGGACCGACGCGGACCGCCCGGCCAGGACCGACGCGGACCGCCGTGACCAGGCCCGCTGCGAACTGCCCGGCCAGGCCCACCGCGAACCGCCCGACTCGCCATGACCAGGGCCACCGCAAACCGCCCTCGCCAGGCCCGCCGCGAACCGCCCGCTCCGCTGCGACAGGGTCCATCGCGAACCGCCCGGGCCAGGCCCACCGCAGACCGCCCGACCGCCATGACCAGGGCCGCCGCAAACCGCCCCTGCCAGGCCCGCCACGGACCGCCCGGCCGCCGTGGCCAGGGCCGTCCGGCCGCCGTGACCAGGCCCGCCGCAGGCCGCCCAACCGCCGCGGTCACACCCGCCCGGCCAGGCCCACAGCGAAGCGCCCGGCCAGGCCCGCCGGAAACCACCCAAACGCCGCGGCCGAGCCCCGCTGCGAACCGTCCGACGGCCACGGCCAGGGCCCCCGGGAGCCGCCCACCACACCGCGGCCCGGCCGCCGCGGCGTGGGCCTCGGCCACAACGGGCAGCCGATGGGCGCCCTTACGCCATCTCCTCCTGACTTTTGTGAAGTAGATTGCAATTGACTGTCGCACTTAAATGATAGTTACTGTCAAAATATGGATGCTGTCACTTCCAGCCCCCGTCGGTGGTGGGCGCTTGTCGCGATCGTGCTCAGTGTGCTCACGGTCGGGTTCGATACCACGATCCTCAATGTGGCGCTGCCGACGCTTGCCACCGCGCTTGACGCCGGCAACGACGACTTGCAGTGGATCGTGAACGCGTACGTTCTGGTTTTCGCCGGCCTCCTGCTGCCAATGGGCGCGCTCGGCGATCGGTACGGGCGTAAGCGGCTGCTCATGGGCGGGTTGGCGATGTTTGCCGGGTCCTCGCTCATCGCCGTGTTCGCCAACGACTCGGCGCAGGTCATCGCGGCTAGGGCGCTGATGGGGGTCGGCGGGGCGATTCTCACGCCGTTGACCATGGCGGTGCTGCCGGTGCTGTTCGACGACCGGGATCGGGGTAAGGCGATCTCGCTGCTCACCATGGGGATGGGGCTCGGGCTGCCGCTCGGGCCGATCATCGGGGGGTACCTGCTCGAGCACTTCTGGTGGGGCTCGATCTTCGTGATCAACATTCCGGTCGCGCTCATTGCGCTGGTGGCGGTCGGGTTCTTGGTGCCGGAGTCACGTGCGGCGGTGGCCAAGCGGGTCGACCTGCTCGGGGCGGGCCTGTCGACGCTGGGGCTTGTCGCCCTCGTGTACGGCGTGATCGAGGCGCCCACCCGCGGCTGGACGGACCTCTGGGTCCTGGTGGGGCTCGTCGGCGGCGTGGTGCTCCTCGCGGTCTTCGTGCTGGTGGAGCGGGCGGGCGCCGCGCCGATGATCGATCTGCGGCTGTTTCGCAGGCCGCGCTTCGCGTGGGGTACCGCCGCGGGGACCCTTGCCTCGTTTGCGCTCTTCGGCGTGCTGTTCATCGTCCCGCAGTACCTCCAGGCGGTCCGCGGCGACGACGCGCTGGGCGTGGGCCTGCGCCTGCTGCCGCTTATCGGCGGCCTGTTCGTGGGTGCGCCCCTCGGTGAACGCATCGCGAGCGTCACCGCGACCCGGCTCCCGGTCGCGGCCGGACTGCTGATTGGCGCCGTCGGGCTCGGGCTGGGCGCCCGGACCGGGGTCGGCGACGGGTACGGCCCCGTCGCCACCTGGCTGGCCGTCGCCGGCGCGGGCATCGGGCTGGCCATCACACCGGCGATGGACGCGGTGATGGGCGCACTGCCCCGCGACGAAGCCGGCTCCGGTACCGCGATCACGATGACGTTCCGCCAGGTCGCCGGGGCTCTGGGCGTCGCGCTGCTGGGCAGCCTCACCAGCGCCGTCTACCGCGACCACCTCGGCGCCGCCCCGGAGGCCGCGAAGCGCTCGGTCGCCGCGGGTGTGGCGCTGGCCGCGCGGACCGGCGACGCGGGGCTGGCCCTGGCCGCCCGGACCGCGTTCGTCGACGCCATGGGGACGGTTCTGCTGGTCTGCGCCGCGATCGGGCTCGCCGGGGCCGTCCTGATCGCGTTGTTCCTGCCCAATGCCGAGCGGCGGCCCGGTGCGGAAGAATCGGTGGATGAGCTCACCCGGGTTGCGTGAACGCAAGAAGCAGAAGACCCGCTGGGCGATCCAGGAGCACGCCGTGCGCCTGTTCGTCCAGCAGGGGTACGACGCGACCACTGTGGAGCAGATCGCGGAGGCGGCCGAGATCTCCCCGAGCACGTTCTTCAGGTACTTCAAGACCAAGGAAGACGTGATCATCCAGGACCGCTACGACGAGCTGATGGCCGAGCAGATCCGCACCGCCCCGGCCGAGCTGAGCCCGCTGGAGGTCCTGCGCCGAGCGTTCGCCCGGTCGTTCCAGGCGATCTCCGACGAGGAGGCCGACCAGGCCCTGCAGCGGGCCCGCCTCCAGCTGAGCGTCCCGGCGCTGCGGATGCGAGCCCTGGACAACCTTCAGGACTCGATCCGCTACCTGGCCGCCCCGCTGGCCGAGCGCCTGGGCCGACCGGCGGACGACTTCCGCTGCCAGGCGTATGTCGGCGCCTGCGTGGGCGCGCTGATGAACGCCCTGATGGCCTGGGTCCGTGAGGGCGGCGACGCCAAGCAGGCCCTCGCCCTGATCAACGAGGCCATCTCGGTGCTGGAGGAAGGCCCGTAAAGGACTTCCGCGGCCCGGCCCGGACGCACATCAACCAGGGGGCAAAGGACGCAGACACATCCCCTGCCCCCGGAACCGAAAAGCCTGGAGCTCCTAGGCGAGCACGTCGTCAGCGTCGGTGATCGTGTAGGCGTAGCCCTGCTCGGCCAGGAACCGCTGCCGGTGTGCGGCGTATTCGGTGTCGATCGTGTCGCGGGCCACGACTGTGTAGAAGTGCGCCTGGCGACCGTCCGACTTGGGGCGCAGCACCCGGCCCAGTCGCTGGGCCTCCTCCTGGCGCGACCCGAACGTCCCGGACACCTGGATGGCCACCGCCGCTTCCGGCAGGTCGATCGAGAAGTTGCCGACCTTCGAGATGACAAGCGTCTTCAGCTCACCGGTCCGGAACTGGTCGAACAGCTTCTCGCGCTCGCGGTTGGTGGTCGCGCCCTGGATGATCGGGGCCTGGAGGTAGTCGCCGAGTTGGTGCAGCTGGTCGATGTAGCCGCCGATCACCAGGATCTGGTCGTCCTTGTGCCGGTTGACCAGGGCGCGCACCACCGGCAGCTTCGTGCGGGCCGTTGCCGCCACCCGGTAGCGCTCCTCCGGCTCCGCCACCGCGTAGGCCATCCGCTCCTCGTCGGTGAGCGTGACCCGGACCTCGACGCACTCGGCCGGGGCGATCCAGCCCTGCGCCTCGATGTCCTTCCAGGGCGCGTCGTAGCGCTTTGGGCCGATCAGGGAGAACACGTCGCCCTCGCGGCCGTCTTCACGGACCAGTGTCGCGGTCAGGCCGAGGCGGCGGCGGGCCTGCAGGTCGGCGGTGAAGCGGAAGATCGGGGCCGGCAGCAGGTGGACCTCGTCGTAGACGACCAGGCCCCAGTCGCGGGCGTTGAACAGGTCCAGGTGGGCGAACTGGCCGCCGCGGCGGGTCGTCAGCACCTGGTAGGTGGCGATCGTGACGGGGCGGATCTCTTTGCGCTCGCCGGAGTATTCCCCGATCTCCTCCTCGGTCAGGCTCGTGCGGGCGATCAGCTCGCGCTTCCACTGCCTTCCCGCCACGGTGTTGGTAACCAGGATCAGGGTCGTCGCCTTGGCCTGGGCCATCGCGGCCGCGCCGACGAGCGTCTTGCCGGCACCGCAGGGCAGGACGACGACGCCGGAGCCGCCGGCCCAGAAGGACTCGACCGCCTCGGCCTGGTAGGAGCGCAGGACCCAGCCGTCCTCGGCCAGGTCGATGGTGTGGGCCTCGCCGTCGACGTAGCCGGCGAGGTCCTCGGCCGGCCAGCCCAGCTTCAGCAGCGCCTGCTTGAGGCGGCCGCGCTCGGAGGCGTGCACGATGATCGTGTCGGGGTCGAGCTGGGCGCCGAGCATGCCGGCGAGCTTCTTGCTCTTGGACACCTCGATCAGCACCGCCCGGTCGGAGGCGCGCAGGACCAGGCCGTGGACGGGGTCGTTGACCAGCTGGAGCCGCCCGTAGCGGTCCATCGTCTCGGCGATGTCGACAAGCAGCGCGTGCGGCACCGGGTAGCGGGAGTAGCGCAGGAGCGAGTCGACAACGCCCTCGGCGTCGTGGCCCGCGGCGCGCGCGTTCCACAGGCCGAGCGGAGTGAGGCGGTAGGTGTGCACGTGCTCGGGCGAGCGCTCGAGCTCGGCGAACGGTGCGATGGCCATGCGGCACGCCTGGGCGTCGGGGTGGTCGACCTCGAGCAGGAGCGTCTTGTCGGACTGGACGATCAGTGGACCTTCAGGCACCGGACCAGTGTCGCATGCAGGTATGACACTTCCCGCATACTGGGAAAGATTCACACCCATGCAACCCCGCCACCCGTTGTGTGCGTTCTCTGCTTACGGGTCGGACGCGCGTGTCCGTGATCGCTCGCAGCCGGAGCCGGGGCAGCCGAAGGTGGCGGCCGGCATCGGCGGGGGGTGGGCGGTCGAATCAGTTCGGGGGCGGGCACGCCGTCCGGTCCGGCCAAGGGGGATTCTCCCGGAGTTCACCCGGCCGCAGCGCACCTACCATCGATGCATGGAGGTGCTCTCCACCCGGGCCAAGTGCACCATTGCGGTGATCGCAGTAGCCGCCGTGACCTGGTTCCTCGTCTCCTGGCTCGTGCTCGGCAGCCCGCTGACGGACGCGATCGGTGAGACGGCGGGCAGCCTGGCCGCGCTGATGCTCATCGTCTCCATCGTCGGCACCGCCAGAGCGACACGTGAGCCTTAGCGGTGCTCGCCGGTCGGCTGTCGCTAAGCCTCCGACTCCGGCACGGCGCCGGTGATGCGGTGCAGGGCGAACGTGTGCAGCATCTCGGTGCGCTCGTCCTCCGCGCGCAGGTAGCCCGAGCCCATCGACACCGGCCGGACCAGGCGGGACGCGGTGGCGCCGTGGGCGTCGACGTAGCCGACCCAGACCCGCGTCTTGTCGCGCAGCGCCTGCTGCAGCACCTCGAGAGCCTCGGTGTGCGACGCGCCTGACGCCCCGTTGGCCCGGACTGTCACCGGCGCCCGCCGCGCGGCCCGAGCCGCCGCGTCACCCCGGCGGATCTGGTCGACGACCCCGGCCAGCCGGGGCGCGGACAGCCGCACGGCCGCCGTCGGGTCCTCCACACCGCGCGCCGCCCACGTCGGGCGGGGCGCACCGCGGCGGGCCTTCGGCCGGGCCAGCACCGCGGCGCCCGTCGAGTCCTCCTGCACCGGCGGGTAGCCGGCCTCGCGCAGCGCCTCCAGCAGCCGGTTCGGCGTGTGGCGGCAGGCCAGCACGGTCGGGGCCAGGCGGCGCAGGCCGAGCTGCTGCAGCCGCCGGTCGGCCAGCACCTCGGCGATCAACGACTCGTCGTCACTGCGCACGTAGGAGTTCGCCGAGCCGATCCGCATGCCGCCGTGGCGCCTGGCGATGTCGTCGATGAGGTACGTCAGCGTCTGCGGCACGGGCGTCCGCGACCGCCGGGCGAGCAGCGCGTGCAGGTCGGCCGCGGAGTATCCGGCGTCGAGGCTGCGGCGGACGGTCTCCGCTGTGATGCGGTACACGCTCGCCGACTCCTGCTGCCCGAGCAGCTCGAGCTCGCCGGCGAGTGTCGGCTCGGGCGGGCCGGGGACGATCACGGACAGGTCGGCCTGCAGCAGGACGTGGTCGACGGGGGCCGGCAGGAGCGTGTCGAGCAGGGCAGCCGAGCCGGAGAGGGCGTACCCCTCCGGCGACCCGATCCCCAGCGGGTCCTCAGGGTCGGGCGCCTCCGCGGCGAGCTCGGCCAGCAGCAGGCGGCCGAAGCCGGTCACCCCGCCGAAGCCGGTCAGCCCCACGAACGCGGCCTCGGCCAGGCTCGCCTCGATGCCCGCCGACGTGCCCCGGGAGATGCGCCGCGGCGCGCGCCAGCTCAGCGTGGCCACCACCGCCGCCGGGTCGGCCGTCTCGCCGGGGGCCAGGTCGGCGAGCACCTGCAGTGCGGCCCGGCGCTGGGCCGGGGCGCCGGGGCGGGACAGCTCGGGCGCGAGGGCGTTGATGGGCCGGTCGCGGTCGTCGCGCTGGCCGACGAGGGCCGGCGCGCGGGTCATGGTCAGCCAGGCCACGGCCAGCCGGTGCCAGCGGGCGGCGATCCCGAAGGCGCGCCAGGCGTCATAGGCGACGGTGGGCAGGAAGACGCTCTCCACCCGCTTGTTGTCGACGATCTCCTCGCCGATCAGGCCGGCCGCGGTGACGATCTCCACCAGGAGCGCCGCCTGCTGCTCGTCGATGCCGACAATCTTCGCGTATCGGCGCAGTTCGCGCACGCCGAGGCCGCCTGAGCGGAGTACACCCGGAGGCTCCTGACCGATCGCCTCGACGAGAGCCTCGGCGTTGCGGACCAGCTCCAGCACCTGCCCCGCACCCGCCCGGTCCAGCTGGGCCGGGTCGCGCCGCGGCGTCTCCATCGGCGGCGGGTCGGGGTGCAGCTGCCCGAGCGGCCCGGCCTCGCGCCGCAGCACCAGAGAGACCTCGACCGGCAGCTCCACCGCGTCGCGGCCGACGACCGCGAGCAGGTGGCGGTCGACCAGCCAGCGGACCGGGGAGTCGGAGCCGGGCTGGAGGCTGGCCGCGGCGACCGTGCCGACCGGCGGGCCGGCGGCGAGGCGGTCGAGCACGGCCCGCGCGGCCGGTGACGCGGCCAGCAGCGTGCGGCGCAGCCCGGCGGCGTCGGCGACAAGCGCGCCGGCCAGCGGGTCGAGCTCCTCGGCGGGGCGGCCCAGGCCGGCCGGGTAGGGCGAGCACACCTCGTCGACGGCGCCCACGATCCGCACCGCCGCGTCGGGCCCGAAGACGACCGCGTAGGCCCGCAGCCGGTCGATGGCCGCGCGGACGCGGGCCGCCTCGACGCCGGACTGGGCGGTGAGCGCGAGCACGGACTCGACCGACGAGCTGTGGCCGACCCGGGTGTAGCGCAGCGCGTCGAGGATCTCCAGCGTGAACTGGTCGAGCGCGTCGAGCGCCCGGGCCACGGCCACCCGCGACTGGGCCCGGTGGGCCAGCGCGGAGAAGTCCGCAGGCGGGGGGATGACCAGGTCAGGGCGCAGGCGGATGAGCGCCGTCAGCTCCTCGTCGGGCAGGGCGCGCAGAAAATCGGCCAGCGAAGTCGTCGTCATCTCGCCTCATACGCTAACCGCCCGGTACGACAAAAGAGGGCGGGCCCGGCGGGCCCGCCCTCCATCACTTGCGCGGTGTTACTTCAGGCCGTTGCTCACAGCCGTGATCAGCTCGCCGTTGCTGGTGTCACCGGAGAGCTCCCAGAAGAACGCGCCGCCGAGGCTCTGCTGCTTGGCGTACGTCATCTTGCCGGAGATCGTGGACGGCGTGTCGTAGCTCCACCAGTTGTTGCCGCACTTGGCGTAGGCGGTGCCGCCGACGGTACCGGTGGCGGGGCAGCTGTTCTTCAGGACCTTGTAGTCCTCGATGCCGGCCTCGTAGGTGCCGGGAGCGGCGCCGGTGGCCGTGCCGCCGGGGGCGTCCTGCGTCACACCGGTCCAGCCGCGGCCGTAGAAGCCGACGCCCAGGAGCAGCTTGCTGGACGGGATGCCCTTGCTCTTGAGCTTCTGGATCGCCGCGTCGGAGCAGAAGCCGGCCGTCGGGATGCCCGAGTAGCAGGTCAGCGGCGAGTGCGGGGCGGTCGGGCCCTGCGCGTTGAACGCACCGAAGTAGTCGTAGGTCATCGGCATGAACCAGTCGAGGTTCGCGGCCGCACCGGCGTAGTCGGTCAGGTCGATCTTGCCGCCGTTGCTGCCGTCCGCGGTGATGGCCGAGGTGATGAGCTTCGACGAGCCGAACTTGGCGCGCAGCGCGGCGATCACGCTCTTGTAGGCGTTCGGGCCGGAGCCGTCACACTGCAGGCCACAGGCGTTCGGGTACTCCCAGTCGATGTCCATGCCGTCGAAGACACCGGCCCAGCGCGGGTCGTTGACCAGGCTGTAGCAGGAGTCCGCGAACGCCGTCGGGTTCTGCGCGGCCTGCGTGAAGCCGGCCGACCAGGTCCAGCCGCCGAACGACCAGATGACCTTGAGGCCCGGATGCATCGCCTTGAGCTTCTTCAGCTGGTTGAACGAGCCCCGCAGCGGCTGGTCCCAGGTGTCGGCGACGCCGTCAACCGAGTCGGCCGCGGTGTACGCCTTGTCGTAGTCCGCGTAGCTGTCACCGATCGAGCAGCGCCCGCCGGTCGTGTTGCCGAACGCGTAAAGGATGTGGGTGAGCTTGGCGGCCGAGCCGCTCGTCTCGATGTTCTTCACCTGGTAGTTGCGCCCGTAGACGCCCCACTCCGCGAAGTAGCCGACGACCTTCTTGCCACCGGTGGCCGGCGGCGTGCTGGTGGTGGGCGGCGGGGTCGTCGGCGGCTTGGTCGTGCTCGTCGGCGAGGTGGTCACCGGCGGCGTCGTCGGGGGCTTCTGGGTGGTCGGCGGCGCCGTGGTCGGGGAGCCCCCGCTACAGCTCACGCCGTTGATCGTGCAGTTGGTCGGCGGCTTGGCGCCGGAGCCGTTCATGCCCCAGCTGAAGGTCGCGCCGGCGGCCAGCGTGTTGGCCCACGACTTGTTCTTGGCGACGTAGTGCTGACCCGTGCGGGTCACGTCGGCGTCCCAGAAACTGGTGATCTGACCGCCCGCGGGCAGGTCGAACTCGAGCGTCCACCCGTTGACCGTGCTCGAAGTACCATTCGTGATCTTGTAGGTGGCACCCCAGCCCGTGCCCCAGTCCTGGTCGACCGTGAACGTCGCACTCAGGTTTCCGGCGGCATTGGCGGTGCTCGTGACAATCGGAACGACAGCCCCGGCCACCGCCAGAGCGGCGGCGACGATGAGGCCGTTGCGGACGGATCGTTTCATCGCGTCTCCTGGATGGTCTCTTAGGAAACTTTCCTAAAAGTTGTGATGACGGTAGTGGCCTGGATCTCACTCGTCAATAGGAGATCGTCGGGTTGTTTCGATGGCATACCTACTGTGACCTGGGCATCCTTAAAGGTGTCTCAACAACCGGTTGTCATTGGCTTTGACCTTGACATGACGCTTCTCGACACCCGCCCCGGCATCCACGCAGCGTTTCGAGCGCTCACCGAGCGCACGGGCGTCCACGTCGACGCTGACCTGGCCGTAAGCCGCCTGGGCCCTCCCCTGCGCCAGGAAATCGCCGAGTGGTTCCCACCCGACCAGGTCGAAGAAGCGGTCCGGATCTATCGGGCGCTCTACCCGGACTACGCCATAACTCCTTCAATCCCTTTGCCAGGAGCAAAAGCAGCATTGGCCGCTGTACTGCAAGTGCCTGCGGAAATCGCCATAATCACCTCGAAATTGGGCCGACTGGCCGAGCTCCATCTGGCCCATTCGGGCATTACGGCCGACCACCTCTACGGCGACGTCTTCCACGCCGGAAAAGCCCAGGTCCTGCGCGACATCGGCGCCGCACTGTATGTGGGCGACCACGTGGCCGACATGCAGGCCGGCACCCTGGCCGGCATCCCCGTTGTGGGCGTCACCACAGGCCCCTGCTCGGCCGCCGAACTCCAGGCCGCCGGCGCCACGGCGGTCTTCGCCGATCTGCGCCCTTTCCCGGCGTTTCTCCAAGGCATGATCTCGGTTGGCCGGGCCGATTCGGGTGACTAGATTTGGTGTGCAATCCCGGGTGCGCGCACGATCGCCGCAAGCCGGGGGGACGGGTCCGACACTGGGGAGCAGGGCAGCGTGCCGACGGGTCGAGTGAAGTGGTACGACCAGGAGAAGGGTTTCGGGTTCCTCACCAGCGACGACGGGGGAGACGTCTTCGTACACAAGGCGGCCCTGCCGTCGAACGTGGGTGAGCTGAAGACCGGCCAGCGGGTGGAGTTCGGGGTGGTGGAGAGCCGCAAGGGCAGCCAGGCCCTCCAGGTCAAACTCCTGGAAGCCCCGCCATCGGTCGTCGAGGCCCGAGCCGTAGCCAGCCGCCGCCCGCCGGAAGAGCTGCACGGCCTGATCGAAGACATGATCAAAGTCCTGGAGGCCAAGGTCCAGCCCGACCTCCAACGCGGCCGCTTCCCGGACCGCAAGACCGCCCGAACCGTAGCCGAGGCCGTCCACCTGGTCGCTCGGGAGCTCGAGGTCTGATCGCCTCGTGGAGGAAGGCTTCGCCTCCACCGAGGTTTCCGCACAATCGACGCCGACGGAGACCGGCCACCCGGCCAGTTTTCACCGCGCACCGGCGAAACCTCTATGCCGTCGAAGGGCAGGCACGCTGGGAGACCAGCCGGCCTGCCCTTTGCCGTACGGTGCCATCCCCCAGGGCCGCAATCCCCTGACTGCCGCCAAAGCCAGCCACGAGCGCCGCCCACCCCGGACGCACAACGGGGCAACACGAGCATGGGCGCATTCACGGGGCACGGCGCACACGGGACGCCCGGACGCCCGGACGCGAGCACAGGACCGCAGACCCGCGGACGCGGACACAGGACCCGGGCACGAGACGCGGGCAGAGGACGCGGGCACGAGACGCGGGCAGAGGACGCGGGCACGGTCGTTGTTGGGGAATGCGCACGCGCAGAGCACAAGCCAGAATCGACGCGCGGACACGAGCCGCGGCCGGCACGGGCACGGGCACGGACGCGGACGCGGACGACAGGCACGGCGCGACGCAGGGCACGGATGCGGGGCGCACGGACGCAAGGCATGGACACGAGCGCTGAGCGCGGCACCGGCACTGGGCGCGGCACGTGCACGGACGCGGACGCGCGGACGCGGCACGCGCGGACGCGGCACGCGCGGACGCGGCACGCGGGCGGTGGGCGCCGCACAAGCACGGACGCGGACGACGGGCGCGGCATGGACTTGGCACGTGGCACGGTGGACGCGGCACGGGCACGGCTCGGAGGCCGGGCACGGACGCGGCGCAAACGCGGACACGGAATCGGCGCGGACGCGGGCGCTCTGCGCGGCGCGAGCGCAGAGGCAGCACGACACTGGCACGGACGGGGACGCGCGCGGACGCCGGGCGCGGATGCAGCACGACACTGGCACGGGCGCGCGGACGCGGGGCGCGCGGAGGCCGAGCGCCGGGCCTTGGACGCGAGACGCGCGGACGCGAGACGCGCGGACGCGAGACGCGCGGACGCGAGACGCGCGGACGCGAGACGCGCGGACGCGAGACGCGCGGACGCGAGACGCGCGGACGCGAGACGCGCGGACGCGAGACGCGCGGACGCGAGACGCGCGGACGCGAGACGCGCGGACGCGAGACGCGCGGACGCGAGACGCGCGGACGCGAGACGCGCGGACGCGAGACGCGCGGACGCGAGACGCGCGGACGCGAGACGCGCGGACGCGAGACGCGCGGACGCGAGACGCGCGGACGCGAGACGCGCGGACGCGAGACGCACGGGCGCGAGACGCACGGGCGCGAGACGCGCAGACGGGGAACGCGCAGACGCGGGCGCCGTGCCTTGGACACGAACGCCGGGTGCGGGGTGCGACATGGGCGCCGGGCGGGCAGAAGCGCGCACTCGGGCCGCGAACTGCGTGCTACCGCGGTCGCGAGCCAGCGCACGGCGCTCGACGCAGGCACCGCGCGCGGACGCGAGGCGCACGGCGCACAAACCCGAGACGGAAGACGCACGGGCGCGAGACGCGCGGACGCGAGATGCACGGACGCGAGATGCACGGACGCGAGACGCACCGACACGCGGGCGCGGACGCGAGACGCACGGACACGAGACGCGGGCATGGGCCGGGGCCGCGAGGCGCGCGGACTCGAGACGCGCGGAGGCAGACGCGGAGGCACGGGCAGGGGCGAGGCATGGACGTGAGCGCAAAACGCAGACCAGCATCGGCGCAGAGCACGAGCAGGGCCGCGAGACACGGACCTGCGGGCAGAAGGTGACGGAAGTGGGTGGTTGCTCGGCGGTGTGAGGGTTGTCCGGACGTGGTGTGGGCGGGGGGCAGCAGGTCAGGGCCTAGCTGGCGGTTCGGAGTTCCTTCGAGAGCAGCTCCGCGATCTGGGCGGTGTTCAAAGCCGCCCCCTTGCGCAGGTTGTCGCCCGTCACGAAGAAGTCCAGCGCCCGCGGGTCGTCCACCGAGCGGCGGATGCGGCCAACCCAGGACGGGTCGGTGCCCACGGCGTCGATGGGCATCGGGAACTCGCCGGCGGCTGGGTCGTCGACCAGGATGACGCCTGGGGCGTGGCGTAGGACCTCGCGGGCGCCCTCGGCGTCGACTTCGATGCCGAAGACGGCGTGTACGGCGACCGAGTGGCCGGTTACGACAGGTACGCGGACGCAGGTGGCGGAGACTTTCAGGTCCGGCAGGCCCAGGATCTTGCGGGACTCGTTGCGGAGTTTGAGCTCCTCCGAGGACCAGCCGGCCTCGCGCAGGGAGCCGGCCCACGGTACGACGTTCAGCGCCAGCGGGGCCGGGAACGGGCCCAGGTCGTCGCCGACGGCTCGGCGGACGTTGCCTGAGCGCGAGCCCAGGGTGCGGTCGCCGCTGACTCGGGAAAGCTGGTCGAGCAGCGTGTCGACGCCGTCCTGGCCGGCGCCGGAGACGGCCTGGTAGGAGGCCAGGACCAGCTCCTTGAGGCCGTACTCCCGGTGCAGCGGAGCCAGCGCGACGATCATCGTGAGCGTGGTGCAGTTCGGGTTGGCGATGATGCCCTTGGGGCGGTTGCGCACCTGCTCGGGGTTGATCTCGGGCACGACCAGCGGCACGTCGGGGTCCATGCGGAAGGCGGCCGAGTTGTCGACGGCGATGGCGCCGCGCCCGACGGCGATCGGGGCCCACTCCGCGGAGACGTCGTCGGGCACGTCGAACATGGCGACGTCGATCCCGTCGAACGCCTCGGGCGTGAGCTCGTGGACGGGCAGTTCCTCGCCGCGGACGGTGAGCCTCCGGCCGGCCGAGCGCTTGGACGCCACGAGCCGGATCTCGCCCCACACGTTCTTGCGCGACGACAGCAGCTCGCACATCACGGAGCCGACGGCTCCGGTGGCCCCGACAACGGCAAGGCTCGGCAGACCGTCGACACCCTGAAGGTCCATAAGGGGACGAACCTACCTTCCGGTCCCCGCGTAGACCACGGCTTCTTCGTCTCCACCCAGCTCGAAAGCGTCGTGGATCGCCCGGACGGCGACATCCAGGTCGGTGTCGCGGCAGACGACCGAGACCCGGATCTCCGAGGTGGAGATCATCTCGATGTTGACGCCGGCCTCGGCCAGGGCGGCGAAGAGCTTGGCCGCGACGCCCGGGTTGGAGCGCATGCCCGCGCCGATCAGGGAGACCTTGCCGATGTGGTCGTCGAACAGGATGTTCTTGAAGTCGACAGTCGACTTGATCCGCTCTAAAGCCGCCTTGGCCGCGGCGCCGTCGGTCTTCGGCAGCGTGAAGGAGATGTCGGTGCGCCCGGTGCTCTCCGTCGACACGTTCTGCACGATCATGTCGATGTTGGTCTCCGCACCCGCCACGGTCTCGAAGATCCTCGCGGCGACACCAGGCTGGTCCGGTACCCCCACGATCGTGATTTTCGCCTCGCTCCGGTCGTGTGCGACGCCGGTGATGAGTGCTTGCTCCACGGAAAGGTCCTCCATCGATCCGGTGACCATGGTGCCGTTGGCGGTTGAGTACGAGGAGCGGACGTGGATCGGCAGCGAGAACCGCCGCGCGTACTCCACGCTGCGCAGGTGCAGCACCTTGGCGCCGCACGCGGCCAGTTCGAGCATCTCCTCGTAGGTGATCTGCTTGATGTGCCGGGCGTTCTTGGCGACCCGCGGGTCGGCCGTGAAGATGCCGTCGACGTCGGTGTAGATCTCGCAGACGTCGGAGTGCAGCGCCGCGGCCAGGGCCACCGCGGTGGTGTCCGAGCCGCCCCGGCCGAGGGTGGTGATGTCCTTGGTGTCCTGGGAGACGCCCTGGAAGCCGGCCACGATCGCGATCGCGCCCTCGTCGAGCGCGCTGCGCAGGCGGCCGGGGGTCACGTCGATGATCCGGGCCCGCCCGTGCGTCGACGTGGTGATCACGCCGGCCTGGCTGCCGGTGTAGGAGCGGGCCTCGTACCCGAGGTTGTTGATCGCCATCGCCAGCAGGGCCATGGAGATCCGCTCGCCGGCGGTCAGCAGCATGTCCAGCTCGCGGCCGGCCGGGACCGGGCTGACCTGGGAGGCGAGGTCGAGGAGCTCGTCGGTGGTGTCGCCCATCGCGGACACGACCACGACGACCTCGTTGCCGGCTTTCCGCGTGTCGACGATCCGCTCGGCGACGCGCTTGATGCGCTCGGCGTTGGCGACGGAGGAACCGCCATACTTCTGCACGATCAGCGCCACGCCGCCGCACTCCTAACCGAGGTCGTCACCGCTCACCAGGTCAACGCAGCCGAGCGTACCGGGGTTGGAAACCACTCGGGAGTGGCGTTCCACGATCCGGCGGCCCGGCCGGGCGAGAATACGCGGGTGCGGGAGCGTCGGGTCGGCCATCATGTGATCACTGTGACCACCGGCACGGCCCTGTCCGTGCTGACTGTGCTGCTCCTGGCCGGGTGCGGCTCCGGCGGCACCCCCGATCCGGGCCCGACGACACCCGACGGCACGCCGGTGGCGGCCCAGCCCGACCCGCGGGGACTGCTCGCGGCGCGGGTGGCGGTGGCCAAGGACCAGCGGTACGTGGCCGCGTACACGCTCACCGTCCCCGGGAAGGGGCCCCGCTCGGTCCTGGTGTCAATCGCGACCGACCGGACCTGGCGGGTCGACATCCAGGGTGGTGCCCTCGGGGGTACCGCCGACGTCGCCATCGCCGGCCGCCCGGAGGGCGTGTACCAGTGTCCGATCAACCCGGCCTCGAGCTGCGTGAAGGTCGCCGCGGCCGGGAAGAAGCTGCCGCCGGCTATCGATCCGCGCGTGCAGTACGTCTTCGTGGGCTGGCTCGACGTACTCCTGGACCGGCAGATTCCGCTGACCGTCAACCCGGCCGAGCCGCTGGCCGGCACCTCGGCGCCCTGCTTCGCGGTCGAGCCGGGCGTCACCGCGATCGCCCCGCCGATCGACCCCGGCACCTTCTGCTACAACGACAACGGCATCCTCACCGCGGCCAAGCTGCCTCTCGGGCAGCTCATGCTCACCGGCGAAGTGGTGGCCGCCCCGTCGACGATCTCCCTGCCGGGACCCGTGGCCGACGATGCGCCGCTGGGGACCGCGACCCCGCCTCCATCGCCGCCGAGCGCCTCGGTGTCGGCGTCCGCTCCCCGTTAGGTCTCAAAGACCGAGACCCGATTTGGCGGTACTCGCTGAAGGCGTACTGTGACTCTTGACATGTGGCAGACGCTTCTTCTTCGTCGCCGCGACGAGGCCCATCAGGCCGGCACCTCGTCGCGGGGATGATGCGCGTCTGCGCTCCTGCCGGTCTGCCTTGACCAGACCTTCCGCGCGTTCGAGCGCGACAACCCAGGAGCCGCGAGAGCATGTCCGAGATCGCCCGCCAGACCGCCAGCCGCATGCCCATTCACCGCTACCGGCCTTTCTCTGAACAGTTCCCGATCCCGCTGACCGACAGGCAATGGCCGGGTCAAGAGGTCACTGTCGCGCCCCGCTGGTGTGCGGTGGACCTGCGCGACGGCAACCAGGCCCTGATCGACCCGATGTCGGTCGAGCGCAAGCGGCGGATGTTCAACCTGCTGGTCCGCATGGGCTACAAGGAGATCGAGGTCGGCTTCCCGTCCGCCTCGCAGACCGACTTCGACTTCGTACGCGCCCTCATCGAGCAGGACATGATCCCCGAGGACGTCACGATCCAGGTTCTGACCCAGTGCCGGGACACCCTGATCGAGCGGACGTTCCAGTCGCTGATCGGCGCCCGCCGGGCCATCGTGCACTTCTACAACTCGACGTCGACGCTGCAGCGGCGCGTGGTGTTCGGGCTGGACAAGGCCGGGATCACCGACATCGCGACCTCGGCCGCGCGGCTGTGCCAGAAGTACGCCGAGGCGATCACTCCGGACACCGAGATCTTCTACGAGTACTCCCCCGAGTCCTACACCGGCACGGAGCTGGACTACGCGCTGGAGGTGTGCAGCGCCGTCATCGAGGTCATGCAGCCGACGGCCGACCGGCCGCTGATCGTCAACCTGCCGGCGACGGTGGAGATGGCCAGCCCCAACGTGTACGCCGACTCCATCGAGTGGATGTCGCGCAACCTGCCCCGGCGCGAGGCGGTCGTGCTGTCGCTGCATCCGCACAACGACCGCGGCACCGCCGTGGCCGCCGCCGAGCTGGGGCTCCTGGCCGGCGCCGACCGGGTCGAGGGCTGCCTGTTCGGCAACGGCGAGCGCACCGGCAACGTCGACCTGGTGACCCTGGGCCTGAACCTGTTCTCGCAGGGCATCGACCCTCAGATCGACTTCTCCGACATCGACGAGATCAAGCGCACCGTCGAGTACTGCAACCAGCTGCCGGTTCACGAGCGCCACCCGTACGCCGGTGACCTGGTCTACACCGCGTTCTCGGGCTCGCACCAGGATGCGATCAAGAAGGGCTTCGAGGCCCTGAACCGCGACGCGGCCGCCGCCGGGGTCGACGTCGACCAGTTCACGTGGGGCGTGCCCTACCTGCCGGTCGACCCGAAGGACCTGGGCCGCTCCTACGAGGCCGTGATCAGGGTCAACTCGCAGTCCGGCAAGGGCGGCGTGGCGTACGTGATGAAGTCCGAGCACCACCTGGACCTCCCGCGCCGGCTGCAGATCGAGTTCTCCGGCGTCGTGCAGCGGCACACCGACGACGAGGGCGGCGAGGTCAGCCCGCAGCAGATGTGGCAGTTCTTCTCCGGCGAGTACTTCTCCGACCGCCGCTTCACCCTGACCTCCTACGAGGCCAACACCGCCGACGGCAAGGTCTCGCTGGCCGCGGAGATCACTGTGGACGGCGAGGCGCGCAGCGTGGCCGCGACCGGTAACGGCCCGATCGACGCGTTCGTGCACGCGCTGGGCGACGTCGGCGTGGACGTGCGGGTGCTGGACTACGCCGAGCACGCGCTCACCTCGGGTGAGGGTGCGCAGGCCGCCGCGTATGTCGAGTGCTCCGTCGACGGGGAGACGTTCTGGGGTGTCGGCGTCGACGCGAACATCGTGACCGCGTCGCTGCGCGCCGTCCTGAGCGCGGCCAACCGCGGTTAGTCGGCAATCGGACCCGCCCGTGGTGATCGACACGGGCGGGTCCTCCAACACTTGTTCGCATCGATGGCGCACAGTAGTGGCGTGCGCCCCTCCAAGAACGGCAAAGCCGTCCTCATCGCTCTCGCGCTCGCCACGGTGCTCACCGGCGCCGGCAGCTGCGACGTCTCCTCCACCCCCGGCGCGGCCGAGGGTTCCACCGGCACCGGCTCCAATACGGGGACCGGCGGCGGGAGTGGCGCCGGGAAAGCGTCGCTGGACACGTTGACCGTAGCGGCGGCCAGCTCGATGTCCGGGTACAGCCGCGAGAAATTCACGCATTGGATCAGCCAGGGGAACGGCTGCGACACTCGTGACGTCGTATTGAAGCGCGACGGCAAGAACGTCAAGGCCACCGCCGACTGCAAGATCACCGCCGGCGCCTGGCACAGCCCCTACGACGACAAGGACCTGACCGACCCGCAGGCCCTGGACATCGACCACATGGTGCCGCTCGCGGCCGCGTGGCGCTCCGGCGCCGGGAAGTGGACCGATGACCAGCGCAAGGACTTCGCCAACGACCTGACCCGGCCCCAGCTGTTCGCGGTGAGTCTCCAGTCGAACCGATCCAAGGGCGACCAGGACCCGTCGACGTGGAAGCCGCCGAACCACGCGTTCTGGTGCACGTACGCGACGGATTGGGTAACAGTGAAGGCCTACTACAAGTTGTCCGTGACCCAGGCCGAGAAGACGGCGCTCGCGGACATGCTGGCGACCTGCTGATGCGCTTTTGGAGGAACCGGATGCCGGAGACGACGGAAACACCCGCTACTGCGACTCCGGTTCCTCCCCCTGCGCCGGCCGCCTCGGACCCCGCTCCGGCGGCCCCTGCTCCGGCGGCCCCTGCTCCCGCGACCCCGGCCGCGGCGGACGCCCCCTTGCGGACCGACATCGTGGCCGGCCCGGGCGGGGTCATGACCGACGAGGTGGGTGTCGTCACCGGAGAGTTGACCCTGGAGTCCTCGGTGGGTGCCGACGGGTCCTTCGTCGTCAAGGTCCAATACAAAGACGCTGATGAGTGGTACCACGTGACGGGCGCGAAGGGCACCCTGAAGGATCCGGCCGACCTGGCCGCCGTGCACGCGGTAGTGGTCGGCGTGCTGAACCGGCCCGAGGGCTAAACCGCCCGGCGGCCCTCGAAGGCGCGCCCCAGCGTGATCTCGTCGGCGTATTCGAGGTCACCGCCGACGGGTAGGCCGCTGGCCAGCCGGGTCACGTTCAGGCCCATGGGCTTGACGAGCAGGGCGAGGTACGTGGCCGTGGCCTCGCCCTCGGTGTTGGGGTCGGTCGCGAGGATGAGCTCCTTGCACGTCCCCTCGGCCAGCCGGGTCATCAGCTCGCGGATCCGCAGGCTGTCGGGGCCGATGCCCTCGAGCGGGTTGATCGCGCCGCCGAGCACGTGATAGCGCCCGCGGAACTCCCCCGTGCGCTCGATCGCCACGACGTCCTTCGGCTCCTCGACGACGCAGAACACGTCGTCGCTGCGGCGCGGGTCGCGGCAGATCCGGCAGAGCTCGGCCTCGGCCACGTTGAAGCAGCGGGTGCAGAACCGGACGAGTTCCTTCACCCGCTGGAGGGCCTGCGCGAGCCGCTTGACGTCCGCAGGGTCGGCCGAGAGCACGTGGAACGCGATGCGCTGCGCGCTCTTCGGCCCGACCCCGGGCAGGCGCCCAAGCTCGTCGATCAGGTCTTGAATGGCGCCTTCGTACATTTAGAAACCGGGCAGCCCGAGGCCGCCGCCCAGACCTCCGAGGCCGGCGGTCAGCGGGCCCATCTTCTCCTCGGTCAGCTCGCGCGCCGCCTGTGCGGCGTTGTGCAGCGCCGCGACGATCAGGTCTTCGAGCGTCTCGACGTCGTCCGCGTCGACCGCCTTGGGGTCGATCTTGATGGACACGACCTCGCCGCTGCCCTTGACCGTGGCGGTGACGAGCCCACCGCCGGCCGTCCCGGTGAGCTCGGCCTCGGCCAGCTCCGCCTGCGCGGCGACCATCTGCTGCTGCATCTTCTGCGCCTGCTTCATCATCTGCTGCAGGTTGGGCTGTCCACCGGGCCGCACAGGGCGCTCCTTCGATTCGTGGTGAGCGGTCGTCACACCTCGGACCAGCTTAGGCCCTGCCCCGGCGCGCAGCCCGCCGCGCCGCCCCGGCGGCGGGGATCGCTGCGGCGTCCGGTCGATGTCCGGCCACGGGTCGTCCGTCAGGGTCTGCCGGTCAGGGTCTATTCGGTAGGGGCTTGTCGTTCAGAGCTCGTCAGCCGGTCGAGACCACGGAAATTCCATTTGCGCCGATCGGTCCGGCTCCGCGACGCTAGGGTGGCGTTCACCAGTACGAACCACCCTGAGTGACAGCAGTCGCACGGCGGGTGGGAGTTGCGCAGGTTGCGATATGGCACCTTGTGGCCTGGCGATCTGTGACGCAGCCGACTCATACTGTTTGACGAGGCTAAGGGGGGAACCGATGCCGATCGTCTTCTACAAAGATCACGATATCGTCATCACCGACGATGTCTACGCGGTCTGGAAACCCGAGCCCCAGGTGTATGACCTGGAGGCCCTCGAGGACCTGCACATCGAGCACTGCGCACGCCCCGGCCGGGTGGCCGCGCTCGCCGCCGGCGCCCTGGCCACCGCGGGGGCGGCGGCCGCATTGACGATCACCGACGGCGCCGGCCAGTTCATGATCGCCGCGGCCGTCCTGTCCGTGCCGCCGCTCACCGGGCGCGCCATCCGAATCCTCACGCCGGTCGTCTGGCTCCTGAAGGCCAACTACGCCGGCGCCGGGGTCACCCTATTCTCATCGACAAACGTGATTTCCATACTGCGCGTCCACCGCAGCCTGATGCGAGCCTTCGCCGCCAACGCCGCGAGCGTCGAGCGGCTGGACCGGACGGGCTACGCCGACGCCTACAGGAGGCTGAACTCCCTGCTCTGAGCGCCCTGCACACGGACAAGCCCGCGGGACTGTGGTCCCGCGGGCGAAGCTCGTCGCCCGGTTTGCCAGATATGTGCATTCATGGGCCAACTTCGCATACTCGCGTGTCGTGTTTCAACACGCTACGTATGCTGAAGGTTCACGTCCTAGGGTTAGAAGGAGGCCGACCCGATGGCCGAGAACAGCAGGGCCCTCGTTTGGCGCAAGTCCCGTTTTTGCGGAAGCCAGTCCTGTGTCGAGGTTGCGCACGGTCTTGGCGCGGTGTTGATCCGGGATTCGAAAGACCCGGAGGCGGCGCCATTGCAATTCCAACCGGACGCCTGGCGGGACTTCATCGCCGGCCTGCGCAACGAAACCCTGTCCGACTGAGCGCGACCACCAATAGGGTGAGATCACGTCCCATTGTGCCGGTGCCCGACGGTGCGGCCCGCCGCACCGCATTTGGCCAATCGGGCGGCCGGTCCGGACGGATCACCTACTGCCGGTCGCTCTAGCCGCGGTCCATTTCGCCGCGCTTGACGCCGTGCAGAAACTCCCGCCACGGTCCGGCCTCGAAGAAGAGGACGGCGCCGTCCGGATTCTTTCCGTCGCGAACGTGCACGCTGTTCGCGGTAGCGACCTCGACACACGTCGAGTTGCCGCAGTAGCTGCTGCGGCGAAAGACGCGAGGCATGGCCGGTTCGTGCATGGTCCACCTGTTTTCTGACAGGGAGGCAGCCGCCTTGCGGTCAGCCTCCGGATCGGGTCCTCCGGCACCGGGCCGGAGATCCTTCATCGGCGCGAATTGCGGGTCCGCCTGGGGAAGAACCCCTTGAGGGGAGCTACGCGGCCCTGGCAATCCGTTCAGCCGATTCGACTTCCCCGATCGAGGCGTCCCACATCCGATCCCAGCCCTCGCGATGACGCGCGATTCGAGGCGGATCGTCGACAATTTCGTCGATGGTATAGCTCTCTCGGTACAGCACGGCGTGGTTGTCGTCCTCGCTCGACAGGTACAGCAGATCGTATTGGCCAAATGCTGGATATGGGCTCTCGAGCGGATGAATCCGAACGCTGAGCCAGCCTTCGGCAATCGCCGAACTGACCGCTGACAGCGTCTCACCGAGAGCTTCCGCTCCACCGTATTGGCGCAGAAGTACCGACTCGTCGAACAATGCATAAAGCTGTGGCCGCGGTGACCGGTCGCGCAGCGCCTTGCGGCGTGCGGCCCGGATCGCGGATCGGGTTGCGATTTCCTTGTCAGACAACTCGTCGGCGAACACACTGGTGACGGCCAGGGCGTAAGCCTCGCCCTGGAGCCAGCCGGGGATGACCGCCGGTGCGAAGCTGCGGATCACCGTCGCCTCGGCCTCGAAGCTGATCAGCTGGCGCATCGCCGGGGTGAGCATCCCCTGGTATCGCTGATCGTCCCACCACTGCTTCTTCTGCTTCGACGCCTTCGCGGCATGAATGAGGTCTTCAACTGTCTGGCGGTCCCTGATGCCGAGGTGGGAGAGGAGCGGCCGGAGGTCGTTGGCCGAGATCGTGACCTCGCCCGACTCGATCCGCATCACCTTGGAGAGGGACCACTCCATGGCCTCCGCCACCTGGGACTGCGTGAATCCCTGGGCGAGACGGGCGTCCTTGATCGCCAGCCGAACCCTCCGGCGCGCGACCGCGGGCGTGTCACCCGGACTCATCGTGTCCCTCATTGGACGTATGCCTAGTAGCCATATCGCTGGTCGTGGTTCACCCTACTGTGCCGGTGGGCTTTGCGGGTCCAGACATGAAAAGACGCGAGTGCTGACATACCCCACGTTGTCGCGAAATATGGTCGCCCGTTCGGGTGGCCCGATCGGGCCGGAACTAGTGTAAGACCAACCTGCGATACGGCTGACGGGTATATGGCGGATTCGCCGGATCGTTACCTACCTGACAGTAGGCTGACAACCCGGCGAATCCGGTGCGCGCTGTATAGATCGGCCGGGCGACTCTGCCCTCGCCGAACGTTCCAGGCAGTGACCTTGGGGACAACCCGAACGCGGCCCGGCGGCGGCTCAGAGGTTAGGGCTCCGCCCAAGGATCACGCTTCCGCCGGCGGCTTCAGGCTTCGGCCGACGTCGCGTAGTGGGCCCGCCACTCCAGGGCGCGGATCAGCGCGCGGCGCACCTGACCGAAGGTCTGACGGTCGCTGGTGTGGAAGAGGCGCACGTCGTGCACGCCGTACTGTGCGCGGATCTCCTGGGCCGGGCGGGTCCGGCCGGAGCGCGGGTGCTGCAGGACGTAGACGCCCTCGAGAAAGTCCAGGCGATACTGGACGTGGGCCGGGCGCAGGATCACGAAGTGATCCATGGTCACGACCAGCTCGGGGCTCTCGTAGAAATTGCGCATTTCCCTTCCCCTCGTCTTGCGAGCGGGGCCGGAACTGCGGCAAGGATGACACCGGATATCGATGTGGCCTCTCCGCGTGACCGGAAGGCGGTAGTGGCTGAAACAGCGCCCGGTGTCCGCCGGGCGCTGCTGCGTTTCGCCACTTGCCCCCTCGTGGCTCTCCTTCGATGGTCCCATGGCTGCCTACCTAGGCGCCAGCTCACAACCTGCCATATCGCAGATTGCCGAAAGGCTGGTTGCCGGCGCCTCAAATCGGCAGCGGGTCGGTCCGGTTCTCCAGGGCGCGGATGAGCGCCCGCCGGACGCTGCCGAACGTGGCCCGGTTGGTGGTGTAGAAGATGCGCACGTCGACCGCGCCGATGCGTGCGCGGATCTCGTGACCCGCCCGGAAGCCGGCACCCCGGCCGTGCTTGACGATGTACGGCGAGCGGATCTCCTCGAGCCGGAAGCGCTGCTCCCCGGGCCGCAGGAGGACCACGTGCGTGCTGGTGATCAGGATGTCCGAGCTTCGATAGAACATCGCCGCCCCCTCCAACAGCGTGCCTGTACTTGAGATGGTCGCATGGGTATGCACGCGGGAATAGGCGTCAACCTGCCATATCGCAGATGGCGACATGACCTCTGCCCATCCGGTGGATGGCGTTCCGGGATCGCTCACGTGGCACGCGGAGGGCGGCCTTCAGGTCACCACGATTTCGAGAAGATCGGCACCGCCCGGACGCCGAAGTCACTCGTTGGAGTCGTCCGATGACGAATCCATGGGCCCTACGGCTGTGAGACGCGCGCCACACGCGAGCACCGGCCGGAGCCGACAGTGCCGCAAAAGCCGAACGCCGGGCTCCCCTGATCGGGCGGCCCGGCGTTTTGCCTGGTGGAACGGCGGAGGATACGAGATTCGAACTCGTGAGGGTTTTATCCCAACACGCTTTCCAAGCGTGCGCCCTAGGCCTCTAGGCGAATCCTCCGTGCGCCAGGATACCCATGACCGACGGGGTTCGTGCACCGGGTATTGTTGTCGGCAAGCCGCTCGTGCGGCGACACCTCATGAACCTCCCCAGGGCCGGAAGGCAGCAAGGATAAGTGAGCTCTGTCGGGTGCACGAGCGGTGTCTTCTTGCCCGGACAGGTAGGCGACGCGGACCTCGGCGGGTAGGTGACGCAGACCTCGGCGGGCGCCGGCTTCCCTCGAAAAAGTGTCGGTGCCCGGGAGTACGGTGGTCCCGGCTCTACTCGGAACGGAGGACCGCTGGTGGCGCTCGCGCTCTACCGCAAGTACCGGCCCCGGACGTTTGCCGAGGTCATCGGCCAGGAGCACGTCACCGAGCCGCTGTCGCAGGCGCTGCGCTCCGGCCGGCTCAACCACGCGTACCTCTTCTCCGGCCCCCGCGGCTGCGGCAAGACCAGTAGCGCGCGCATCCTGGCCCGGTCGCTCAACTGCGAGCAGGGCCCGACCCCGGAGCCGTGCGGCGAGTGCCAGTCCTGCCGCGACCTCGCGCCCGACGGCTCCGGCTCGATCGACGTCATCGAGATCGACGCGGCCAGCCACGGTGGTGTCGACGACGCCCGCGACCTGCGTGAGCGGGCGTTCTTCGCGCCGGTGTCGAGCCGCTTCAAGGTGTACGTCATCGACGAGGCCCACATGGTGTCCTCGGCCGGCTTCAATGCGCTGCTGAAACTGGTTGAAGAGCCGCCGGAGTACGTCAAGTTCGTCTTCGCCACCACCGAGCCGGAGAAGGTCCTCGGGACGATCAAGTCCCGGACCCACCACTACCCCTTCCGGCTGATTCCTCCGGGCGTCCTGCGGCCCTACCTGGAGCAGCTGACTATCTCCGAGGGCGTGCAGGTCGAGCCCGCCGTCTTCCCGCTGGTGGTGAGGGCCGGGGCCGGCTCCGCCCGTGACAGCCTCTCCGTGCTCGACCAGCTGATCGCGGGGGCGGGCGAAGGCGGCGTGACCTACAACCGTGCGGTCGCTCTCCTCGGCGTCACCGACGTGGCCCTCATCGACGAGATGTGCGAGTCCCTGGCCGCCGACGACGGCCGCGGCGCCTACGGCGTGATCGACCGCGTCGTCGAGGCCGGCCACGACCCGCGCCGCTTCGCCTCCGATCTCCTGGAGCGCCTGCGCGACCTGATCGTCCTGCAGCAGGTGCCGGACGCGGTCGCCAAGGGCCTGCTGGACGCCCCCCAGGACCAGCTCGAACGCATGGGCGCCCAGGCGTCGCAGCTGGGCCAGGCGACCCTGTCCCGCTACGCCGACATCGTGCACAACGGCCTGACCGAGATGCGCGGCACCACTGCACCGCGGCTGCTGCTGGAGCTGATCACGGCCCGCATGCTCCTGCCGGGCGCGGACGACTCGAGCTCGGCGCTGCTGCAGCGACTGGAGCGGATGGAGCGGCGCCTCCAGGCCGGGGGCGTCCCGGCCGCTTCCCCGCCGATCACCGCTGCGCCGATTGCCTCTGCCCCGGTTGCCTCTGCGCCGATCGCTTCTGCGCCGGCGCCGATGGCCGCTCCCGCCGAGCCGGTCCGGGCGCCGGCCGAGGGCGGCAACCGCGGGATGGACTACATCCGGGAGGCCCGGCCGAGCAGCGCTCCGGCGGCTCCCGCTCCGGTTTCGCCAGCCCCCGCCCCGGCACCGTCGTCCTGGGCGCAGGGCGCGCCGGCGCCCGTCTCCGCGCCTCCGGTCTCGGCTCCGCCTGCTGCCGCTCCCCCGATCTCGGCACTTCCGACTTCGGCACCTCCGGCCTCGGCGCCTCCCGTGGCCGCGGCACCGCCGGTCGGCGGTGGCGGTGGACTGGACGCCGACGCGATCCGGCGGGTGTGGCCGGACCTGCTGGCCCTGGTGAACGACAAGAGCAAGAAGGCCGGCGCGATCATCCGCGAGGCGACAGTGCAGGCCGTCGAGGGCACCACGCTGGTGCTCGGCTTCAAGTACTCGACCCACGCCGACATGCTCAACGCCTCCCCGGACGTGCTGCTCAAGGCGCTCCAGGAGCTGTTGGGCGGCCGCTGGCAGGTGCGCTGCGAGGTCGGCGGCCAGCCGGGCGGCGGGGGCGGCGGCAACCGGCCCGCGCCGCCGAAGCCCACACCGCAGCCCGCGGGCCCGTCGTCCTCCCCGCCACCTTCTCCGACGTCGGGCGGGCCGGGGAACGGGGGCGGTGGCCAGTCCTACGGTCCACCGCAGCAGGCCCGGCCGCAGAGCGCTCCACAGCCGGTCGCTTCCGCGGTCACGTCGTCCTCCCGGGCTCCGGCGGCTCCGTCCGCGTTATCGGGCCCGTCGGCTGGGCCCGGCTCATCGGGCTCGTTCGCCCCGTCCGGCCCGGCGGCGTCGTCGAGCCCGTCGGCTTCGTCGGAGTCTTTCGATGGGGACGATGGGTGGCCGGTGGCGGCGGTTCCGGGCGGGGCGGTGAGCGCCGCTTCTTCGGCGTCCGCGGCATCCGCCACCCCGGTGGCCTCGGACTGGCCGACTCCGGCCATCCCCGGCAGCTCGGCTCCGACATCGTCCGGGGCGCCGGCCGCGCAGCCGGCCGCGAACGCGGCCGGCTCGGGTCATGCGGCAGCCTCTGCGCCTCCCGCCGTATCCGCGCCGCCGGCCTTCACTCCTCCGGTCGCCGCCGCGGCCCCGATCACCGCTCCACCCGCCCCGGCCGTTGCACCGCCGCCGACGGCGACCGCCCCGTCCAGTTCGTCCACATATGCCGGGAACGCCAGCTCCACTCCGGGCGGCAGCGCGTCAAGCGCCATCGAGAAGGCGCGAGCGGCCGCCAGCCGGGCCGCAGCCGCCGCCGGTGGTGCCGCCCGTCGCGGCGCGGGCGCCAATGCCGGTCCCGCGACACCGCCCGCGGCTCGATCGGTGGCTGCTCCAAGCTCTTCAGCGGGCGGCGGAGCCTGGGAGGGCACGGGCGCGGACGAGCCGCCGTTCGACCCCGAGTACGACGCACCGGTCGCCGCCGATCCCCGCTTCCCCGGCCTCGACCCGGGCGACGAACTCCTGGACGACGCCTCGGAGGTCCGCGAGACAAGCGAGGAAGCCGCCCTGCGCCTGCTGATGGAGACCCTCGGCGCCGAGAAGATCGGCGAGACCACCGGCGGCTGACCCGGCCCTCTGTGATCTTGCAGCCCCGGAACCTGCGCGCTTCAACCCGCGCTCCTCGGCCTGCGCGCCCGGGCCCGGCAAGCCACGAACCGGCGGGCCATCGACCTGCGGGCCATCGACTTGCGGGCCTTGCACCTGTGCGCCCGGGTCTGCGGGCTTCTGGACCTGCGAGCCCGCCGTCTTGTGGCCTGTTGGCTGCGGCACTTGGGCTCGCGAACCTGCGGCGCGGGGATGTCCCGGCTTGCGCGCAGGTTCGCAAGCCTGCGGTGCGTCGGCCGCGCGATCGTGAACCCGATGGCACGCGGCTTGTCAGCTTGCGGCTCGGGCCCGCGGGCTGCGGTCTTTCGGCCCGATGGCCCCGCGCTGGCTCGGCGGACGCGGGGTCGGGGGTTCGCAGCTCGTGGCGGGTGGGCCGGCCGGGTCAGGCGCGGGTGGCGCGGTGTGGGGAAATTACGGTTCGCGTGCGGGTTAGGGTGGCGAACGGGTTGGCGAACTGGAGGACAAGTGTGGCCAGTTCCGCTCCCGGGCGGCACTGAATGATGAGGAGTTGGTCGCCTCGGCGGACGTCCCAGAATGTGTCGCCGTGTACGCCGGCCGTGATGATGCCGTTGAGGTGCAGCGTGTGCCGGCCGGTAGGGAGTGGTGGCGCCTCGGAGCGGGGCGCGATGCGGATCGAGGCGACCGCGGCGAGCGGCACCTCGATGCGGTCGCGCCTGGTCCAAAGGCGGTCCAGGCCCTGCGGTTCGATGACGAGTGCGCTTTCGGTAACCGTCAGCTGGAGATTCGTCGGGACCTTCATCAAAGCTAGCAAACCCGCGGCCAGAACGATCGGGACCGCCGCGAGCACCAGTGCGGAGCTCATGGAAACCGAATGTACGCGCGTCGACGTCAGCGCCCGGCACTTTCGCGCAAACCGAGCCGGAAACCGAGGCCGGACTGGCCGAAAGCCGGGCCGATTCCGGGTCGTGACCATCCACGAAGATCTGAACGGACGAATTCCAACGGGCGACGAGAGGGTGGGATTGATTGATGCGCACCATTGACTGGATTGACGGGGCCGTCGTCCTGGTGGACCAGACCCGACTGCCGGGCGAGGAGGTCTACCTGCGCCTGGACACCGTTGCGGAGCTGGTCGAGGCGATTCAGCGGCTGCGTGTGCGCGGGGCGCCGGCCATCGGGGTCGCGGGGGCGCTGGGCGTTGCGCTCGCGGCGAAACAGTATGCCGACCCGGCCGAACTCGCCGCGGCAGTACACCTTCTGGAAACGGCCCGGCCGACGGCGGTGAATCTGGCTCGGGGAGTGCGCCGGGTGGCGGCGCTGCTGCCGTCCTTCGATGCGGCGCTCGGTGAGGCGCTGCGAATCCGCGACGAGGAAATCGCCAGTTCGAAAGCGATGGCGCGGCTCGGGGCCGACCTCGTCGAGAAGCTCTGCGGACCGGACGCCCGGCTGCTGACGCATTGCAACACGGGCGGCCTGGCCACCGTCGTGGAGGGCACGGCATTGTCGGTCGTCTTTGAGTTGTACCGCCGCGAATCCCTCGGCGGCGTCATTGCCAGCGAGACCCGCCCGCTGCTGCAGGGTGCTCGCCTCACCACCTGGGAGCTGCGACGCGCGGGCATTGCCCACCGGCTCGCCGTCGACTCCGCCGGGCCGTTCCTGATGGCCCGGGGCGAGGTCGATGCGGTGATTCTCGGCGCCGACCGGATCTGCGCGAACGGCGACGTGGTGAACAAGGTCGGCTCCTACGCCCACGCGCTCGGCGCGAAGGCGGCCGGCATTCCGTTCATCTGCGTGGCCCCGGAGTCGACTGTCGATCTCTCGACCCCGTCCGGCGCGGAGGTGGAGATCGAGGACCGCGGCTCGGCCGAGGTTGCGGGCACCACCGCGCCCGAAGGAACCGAGGCGATCAACCCGGCCTTCGACGTCACCCCGGCCCACCTGGTCACCGCGATCGTGACGGACGAGCGCGTGTTCTCGGGCCGCGCGGACGGCGCCCCGGCCGGCTGAGCGCGGCGCGCTGCGTTCGTGGTGCGACCCCGGGCCGGCCGGCGACCGCGGCCCCCGACGACACCGGCGGGCGGCGAGCGGGCTCTCAGGCGGGGCGGACGGCGCGGATTGTCTTGCGGTCGGCGGAGACGGACTCGATCCAGCCGCCGACTCGCCCGAGCCGCAGCAGTACGTCGGCGCGGGCGGGTAGGTCGGCCGACTCGCCCGGCTCCGGGGGCCAGGACAGCCGCGCGGTGTGGCCGGGGGTGAGCCACGGGGTGAGCGCGCCTATCGGGTCGGCGCCGTCGAGCGCGGCCCGGGCGGCGGCCAGGTCGGCCAGCACGGCGTCCAGGGCGCGGCCGACCGCCGGCGCGTTGCCCCCGCACATCGCGGCGGTGAGCTCGGGGCGGGAGGCGGCGACACGGGTACCGTCGCGGAACGAGCCGGCGCCCAGGGTCCCGGCCAAAGGGTCGTTGGAGATCAGGGCGGCCACGGCCGCGGCGACCAGATGCGGCACGTGGGAGATCGCGGCGGTGGCGGCGTCGTGCTCGTCCGCGGTGGCGGGAACGACGCGGGCGCCGAGGCCGGTGACGAGGGCGGCCAGGTCGACCCAGTCCCGGAGCCCGGCGCCGTCCTCGGAGAGGCACAGCACCCAGGCGCAGCTGTTGAACAGCCGGGGATCGGCCGCGGTGAAGCCCGACGTCTCCCGGCCGGCCATCGGGTGGCCGCCGATGAACGTGGCGAGCGCCTGCCCGCCGGTGCGCAGCCGGTCCGCGGCCAGGTCGCGGACGGGGCCCTTGACGGAGGTGACGTCGGTGACGACGCCGACGTACCCGAGCGAGGCCAGCTCGTCGAAGACCGCTCCCACGGCCGGCAGCGGCACCGCGACCACGGCCAGCTGGGCGTCGCGGACGGCGTCGGAGATGGAGCCGGTCACGTGCCAGCGGGCGTTGGCGGGGGCCTGGGCCGCGGCCGTGCGGGCGGTGGCCCTGGTCGCCGGATCGGCGTCGTAGCCGCTCACCCGGTGCCCGTGCACCGCGAGCGCCCGCAGGAGCGAACCGCCGATCAGGCCGAGGCCGATCACCGCCACGTTCAACGTCGCATCACGCACTGCGGAACTCTCGCACACAACCCGGTCCCCCGTCCGGTTCGGGACGCTCGCCGGACGACTCACCCTGACCTATTTACGGCTTTTGGAATACTGCATCCCCGGCACATCTTGCGTGAGATCCGGGAGCTGATGGCGGTCGCCGGAGCGAAGCGGATGACAGCGGCGAAGCGGTGATCATGGGGAGCTGGAAACGGCTCGCCGCCCCCGGCCGACGCTGCGGGCTATTCTGCAAATGTGAGCGAGTCGCAGTGGAAGGAGCCCGGGGGTCCCGCGGTGAGCCAGGCCCAGGCGACCGCCGCGCCAGGGCCCGGGCCGTGGCCGGGTGCCATCGGCCCGCCCGTGGTCGGGCCGCCGCCGCGCCTGAGCGCACAGATGCCGGCGTCGCGTCCGCCCACGCCGGCCGCGACCATGGGCACCTGGCAGGGTGCGCTGCGTCCGCCGGTGTTCCGGGTCAGTCAACCGCGGCCGACGTACCGTGAACCCTTGCCTGTCCGCGGTCAATCCGTCGCCATCGGCGGTGCGGCCGGAGCCGCCTGGATGCTGCTGTTCGGGCTCATCTTCAACGGCTCGGCCCGCTCGTACGTCTGGGCGAGCCTCATCGCCGGCCTGGTCGGCTGGGGCGCGGCCGCAGTGCTGGCTCGCTTCGGCGATCGCGGTGTCGCTGTCGGCGTGGCCGCCTCGACAGGTGTCGCGGTGGCGATCGCGGGCATTCTCGTTGCGTACCGTCTCGCCGGTGGTGACTGGCTGCTCTGGTAGCCGGGCGCCTCTTGACGAGCGATGCGGCGAGGATCACTCTCGCAGCATGGCTTTGAGGCTGCAGCGGCTCGATCCCGAGCGGCGGCGCCGGCGGCTCAGGCTGCTGGTCGAGATCGCGGACGCCAAGGCGCTGCGCGAGCGGCTCCACCGCCGGCTGCGCGCCGATCGCCTGCGCGAGCTCATCGCCACCCGCCGACGCATCACGGGCTGAGCCGGCGCGACCGGCCGCGACCGGCGAAAGGCAAAGTTAAGACGACTCGCCGAGGCGAAGTCGGGGGCCCTTTGCCATCAACAGGCAACCCGCTCGAATAGTGTTCACGCGTACCGACGAGCACTGACCGGGGGGACCGTGTCGCACTTCGCTGCCGCTGTCACGCGCGGCGCTAAGGGCTGGGCCGCAGCCGAGCTCGACCTCAGTGGCGTTGCCGACATCGAAGAGATCACCGATCGCCTGCGGGACACCGATCCCGAGGCGGCCGTTTCGCTGCTCTTCATCGAGTCCGACGATGCGTACCTGGTGATCCTCCGCCTCGACGAGGGTGAGGATCTGCGGGTCTTCGGCTCCGATCAGGTCTTCGCCGAGGAGTCGCGCTTGGGCGCGATCCTCCTGGGTGACCTCGAGGAGCAGGTACCCGAGATCATCGACGCCGACGACGACGAGTCAGAGGACGACGAGGAGGAGGACGAGCGCCCCAAGGTCGAGGCCGACATCGAGCCGGCCGGCGACCCGGAGCTGCTCGCCGACCTCGGCATGCCCGGCGGGCGGCTCCTCGAGCTGTGCGCCCAGGAAGGCATGCTCCCGGCCGACCTCACCGCCGAGATCTGCCAGGCCATCGGGGCCGGCGACGAGATCGAGGAACTCCGCGAGGTCTGATGCGCGGCCGGTCACTGTGAAGCACCGCTGGGAGCCGGCCATGCGCCGCGCCCTCGAGGTGGCCGCCGCGGCCGGGGACGACGTCCCGATCGGGGCGGTGCTGCTCGGCCCCGACGAGGCCGAGCTCGGCGCCGCCCACAACGAGCGCGAGCTCACCGGCGACCCGACGGCGCACGCCGAGATGCTGGCCCTGCGCCGAGCGGCCGGGGCCGGCGGCTGGCGCCTGGAGCACTGCACCCTGGTCGTCACCGTCGAGCCCTGCACCATGTGCGCGGGCGCGATAGTGCTGGCCCGGGTCGGCCGGGTCGTGTTCGGGGCGTGGGAGCCCAAGACGGGCGCCGCCGGCTCACTGTGGGACATGCTGCGCGACCGACGCCTCACCCACCGCCCCGAGGTGATCGCCGGAGTGCTGGAGGCCGAGGCGTCAGCGCTGCTGCGCGACTTCTTCCGCACCCACCGCCAGTAGCGGCTCGGCGGTACGGCGGGCATCATCGGTCCACGGAGCCGGCCGCAGCGTCCGCGGATCAAGCTTCACGTTGACCCGGCGCCCCTCGGCATGCACCGTGCCGCCGTCCGGGGACAGGATCCGGAAGCCGTAGACGGCGCTACTTTCGCCCAGGTTTTCAAGCCAGAAATGCACGCCTATCTCTCCGGTACCGCGAACAGGCGCCCGATACGAGATGCAGTACTCAGCCACGGCGTGCACAGCGTCCGGAGTGCTCGGCCGCCCACCCGCGAACGAAACCCCACGCTCGCCCCACCACCGCGACAGCGCCCGCTCAAGAAACACGGCGTACCGCGAGTTGTGCACGATCCCCATCGGATCGAGATCATCGAAGTGCACGGTGAAGGGTTCGACATGGCCGGGCCTGCATTCGATGGACATCACGCCTCCGGGAGAAGTTGAGGAGCGGAACCGACACTGCGCAGCCTGCCCACAGCGGCCGTGTGCGCAGGCACCACAGCGACCAGCCACGCCCCGCACCGGACACGACCGCCACCACACGCTGAGGAGCAAAGCTCAGACCCCGCAGCCGAACCAGCGCCGCGATGCGCGCAGGCGCAGCCGTGCACGCGGGCGCAGCCGTGCGCGCAGCCACCAGCCGCGGCCCGATCAGAACCGCCGGCCCACCGTCGCCCCGCACGACTGGCATCACGCCTCCGGAAGCAGCTGAGGAGCGGGGCTCAGACTGCGCAGCCGGACCAGCGCAGCCGTGCGGGCATGCGCGTAGACCCTCGTCGCAGCCAGCAGCCGCGACTCGTAGACGGCGGCCGTACCGTGCGCGTTGAGCTCGAAGGACAGCTGCTGCGGGTCGGTGTCCGGGCGCAGTTCGCCGAGCTCGACCGCCTCGGTGATCAGCCGCTCCAGCAGCACGTGCCAGCGCTCCAACGCCGCGGCCAGCCGCTCGTGCACGACGCCGGGCCGGGCCACGAACTCGAACTGGGCCAGGCAGAAGAAGCAGCCGCCGGGCAGCTCACCCGAGGCGATGTCGGCCAGCCGGTGCTCGTGCAGCGCCCACAGCCGCCGGATTCCCCGCGGCTCGTGCAGCGCCGGCCGCACGACGCGGTCGGTGAACCGGGCCTCGGCGTGCGCGGCCGCGGCCAGCTGCAGGTCCTCCTTGGTGCGCCAGTGCGCGAACAGGCCGGACTTGCTCACCCCGAGCCGCTCGGCCAACTGGTTGAACGACAGCCCGTCGAGGCCGGACTCGGTGGCCAGCACGACGGCGGCATCGAGTACGGCGTGGCGGGCCCGCTCTCCGCGGGCCAGGCGGCCGTCAATCACGCCCTGACGGTACCAACTAAACGTGCGATCGGTCGGTTGGTTTTATTGTGGGCAGCGTCACGCACACCCAGAGTCCTCCCTCCTCACGCGCCTCCGCTTGGACCGATCCGCCGTGCGCGACGGCGACCGACCGGACGATCGACAGCCCCAGCCCGGTGCCCTCGGCCGAATCGGTTCGGGAGCGCCGGCGGCGGAACGGCTCAAAGAGCCCTTCGATCTCGTACTGCTGGATCACGACCCCCGTGTTCTCCACCACGAGCCGCGCCCAGTCTTCGCTCTGCAGCGTCGCCACCCAGACCTTCCCGCCCGGGACGTTGTACTTGATCGCGTTGTCGACGAGGTTCTGCGCGATCCTCTCGAGCAGCACCGGGTCCCCGGCCACGGTCGCCGTCTGCAGGTCGGCGACGACGTCCTTGCCGGCCACCACGTGCCGGGCGACTGCCGCGAGGTCGACCGGATCGTGCACGGTGAGCGGCTGCTCGGAGGCGACGAGCGTGAGCAGCCCGTCGATGAGCCGCTCGTGACGCGCGTTGACCGTCAGCAGCGTCTCGCCGAGGAGGATCAGCTCGTGCGGCGGGTTGGGCCGGGCGAGGGCCACCTCGATGAGCGTCCGGTTGATCGCCAGCGGCGTCCGCAGCTCGTGCGAGGCGTTGGCGGCGAACCGGCGCTGCCCGTCGAACGCCTTGTCGAGCCGCTCCATCATCGTGTCGAAGGAGTCGGCGAGCTCCTTGATCTCGTCCTTCGGCCCGCCGAGCGCGATTCGCTCGTGCAGGCTGCCGCCGGCCACCCGCCGGGCCGTCTCGGTGATCTGCCCGACCGGGCGCAGCGCCCGCTCGGCCATCATCCAGCCGAATCCGACCCCGATCAGCGTCATCACGCCCAGCGCGATCGAGCCCTGGGTGATGACCGCGTTGAGGGTTTCCTGCTCGATCCGCTTCTGTCGCTCCTGCAACTGCTGGACGAGGTTGAGGAAGTTCTGCTGATCAGCGCCCAGCAGAGCCTTGGTTTCGGCCGGTAGGTCCGCGACGGAGGTCTGGCCGGAGTTGCGTTGCTGGATGTTCTGCTTGACGAGGATGTAGGTCAGGCCGAGCAGCAGCGTGCCGCCGGCCAGGAACAGTGCGCCGAACAGTGCGGTCAGGCGAACCCGGATACCCATACGCTTCATCGGATTCGGTACCCCACTCCGGCCATCGTCTCGATCACGGCCGGCTCGCCCAGCTTGCGGCGCAGCGACGCTATCGCCACCCGCACCACGGTGGTGAACGGGTCGGTGTGCTCGTCCCAGGCCCGCTCCAGCAGCTGCTCCGCCGAGATCCACGCACCCTCGGCCCGCAGCAGCTCCTCGAGCACCACGAACTCCTTGCGGCCCAGATTCACGTAGTGCCCGTCCCGGAAGACCTCCCGCCGGTTGGGGTCCAGCCGCAGGTCGCCGCGCTCCAGCACCAGCGGAGCGGCCGGACGGGCCCGGCGGGCCAGAGCGCGGACCCGGGCCACCAGCTCCGTGAACGCGAACGGCTTGCCCAGATAGTCGTCGGCGCCGAGCTCGAGCCCGGCGACCCGCTGGGCCACGGCGGACGACGCGGTCAGCATCAGGATCCGCGTATGAGGAAGGGCGGCGGTGACGTGCTTGCACACGTCGTCGCCGCCGACGACTGGCAGGTCGCGATCGAGGACCAGCACGTCGTACTCGTTCACGCCCAGCCGCTGCAGCGCACCGTCGCCGTCGTAGGCCACGTCGACCGCGAACGACTCACGGCGCAGCCCCTCGGCGACCGCGTCGGCGAGCAGCTGCTCGTCCTCGACCACCAGAACTCGCATGCGTCAATCGTGCCGTGTCCGATGTGAGCCGGGCGTTAGCGATTGCGCTAACGCCCGGCTAACGCCGGCCCGGTTTGACTGGCCGCCATGAGAAAGCTCGCGGTCATCCTCTCCTGCCTGTTGCTCTTCGGCTGCTCGTCCAAGCCGTCCGGACCGTCGATCGCCTCGGCCGACAACGGCAGCGCGAAGCCCTCGGTCTCGGCGACGATCGACAAGGCCGAGGCCAACCGCCAGTTCGCCAAGTGCATGCGGGAGCACGGTATCGACATGCCCGACCCCGGCCCCGACGGCAACATCCAGTTCGATGCGAACGCGGCCGGCGGGGATCGCAACAAAGCGGTAGCGGCCACGTCGGCATGCCAGCATTACCTGCCGAACGGCGGCACGCTCGAGAACCTCTCGCCCCAGCAGCTGGAGACTGCGCGCGCATTCGCCAAATGCATGCGCGAGCACGGTGTCGACATGCCCGACCCGGACCCGAACACCGGCATGTCGGCCATCCTGAACAGCGGCATCGACTTCAACTCGCCCACGTTCAAGGCCGCCACCGAAGCGTGCAAGAGCGTGGTCGGCCGGTGAGGCGCCTGCTCTGGGCCGGACTGGCGGTCGTGGTGTGCGGCGGCGCCTTCTGGGCCTACACCGGGTTCAACCGCAGCACGGCTCCGGCCGCCGACCCGCCGCCCCCGCACACGGCGACGATCGCCAAGGGGACGCTAACCGCGACCGAGCAGGTCGACGGCACCCTCGGCTTCGGCGACCCGGTGACGGTCAACGGCCGCCTGCCGGGCACGGTCACCGCACTGCCGGCCGAGGGGTCCACGATTCACCGGGGCGAGGTGATGTACCGCGCCGACGGCCGCCCGATCGTGCTCTTCTACGCCGCCGCCCCGTTCTACCGCGCGTTGCGGGCGGGCGACGAGGGTGAGGACGTGCGGGCGTTCGAGGCCAACCTCGCCGCGCTGGGATACCGGGGCTTCACCGCCGACGACTCCTACACGGGCGCCACCGCCGACGCCGTGCGCGACTGGCAGGAAGCGCTCGGCCTGCCCGAGACCGGGACCATCGAGCTCGGGCGGGTCGTCGTCGCGCCCGATGCGGTGCGTGTGGGCGAGGTCAAGGCGCACCTCGGCGACAGCGCGACCGGCCCGATCCTGCAGTGGACCGGCTCGACCCGGCTGGTCACCGTCCAGCTCGACGTGACCGAGCAGCGGCTCGCCGCGGTCGGGGCCGAAGCCACCGTGAAGCTGCCGGACGACAGTGAGGTACCGGGGAAGATTTCGGCTATTGGAGCGGTGGCAACGGCAACCGTCCAGAACAATCAGACGAAGGTCACCGTCGACGTCACTGTCACTGTCGCCGACCAGGGAAGGCTCGGCACGTATGACGCGGCGCCGGTCCGGGTCACGCTGGTGTCGGAGCAGCGCAAGGACGTGCTGACCGTGCCGGTGAACGCGTTGGTGGCGCTGGCGGAGGGCGGATACGGCCTGCAGATCGTCACCGACGGCGCCACGCGCACGGTGGCGGTGAAGACCGGGCTGTTCGCCTCCGGCCGTGTCGAGGTGTCCGGCCCCGACCTGGCGGCGGGCCTGACCGTCGGAGTCGCCGGATGATCGCGCTGCAGAACGTCCGGAAGGTGTACTCCGGGCCGGTCGTCGCGCTCGACGACGTCTCCCTGACCATCGCGGCCGGCTCGCTGGTCGCCATCGTCGGCCCGTCCGGTTCGGGCAAGTCGACGCTGCTGCATCTGATCGGCGCGCTGGACGTACCGACAAGTGGCACCGTCTCGATCGACGGCCGCGACGTCGCCGGGCTCTCGGATGCGGGCCTCTCCCGCCTGCGGGCCACGACGATCGGCTTCGTGTTCCAGCAGTTCCACCTCTCGCCCGGGATGTCGGCCCTGGACAACGTGGCCGACGGGCTGCTCTATGCGGGCGTGGGGCTGGCCGAGCGGCGCCGTCTCGGGAAGGCGGCCCTGGAGCGCGTCGGCCTCGGGCACCGGCTGACGCACCGGCCGCACCAACTCTCGGGCGGCGAGCGGCAGCGGGTGGCCATCGCCCGGGCGGTGCTCGGCGACCCGCCCCTGATCCTGGCCGATGAGCCGACAGGCAACCTCGACAGCGCATCCGGGGCCGCCGTCATGAGCCTGTTGCACGATCTCCACGGCGCGGGCACCACCGTCGTGGTGATCACGCACGACCGGGACATCGCGGCCTCGCTGCCGCGGCAGATCACGATGCTCGACGGGCGGCTGACATGAAGTTCTCGGACGTCTGGCGCCTCGGCGGGATCGGCCTGCGCACGCGGCCCCTGCGGGTGGTGCTCTCCGCACTGGGCATCGCCATCGGCATCGCGGCCATGGTGGCGGTCGTCGGCATCTCGGCCTCCTCCCGGGCCGAGGTGGACCGCCGCCTGGCCGCACTCGGCACCAACCTGCTCACCGCAGGGCCCGGCAAGTCGTTCTTCGGCGACGCCTCCCACCTGCCCGAGGACGCCGAGGCCATGGTGGCGCGCATCGGGCCGGTCACCGGGGTATCGGCGACGGGCCGGGTGGCCTCGGCGCACGTGTATCGCAGCGACCGCATCCCGTCCACGGAGTCCGGCGGCATCGCGGTGCTCGCGGCCCGGAGCACGCTGCCGGCGACCGTCGGGGCGACAATCCACTCCGGCACCTGGCTGGCCGCGCCGACCTACCCGACCGTCGTGCTCGGCGCGCGGGCGGCCGGAATTCTGGGCCTCACCGACGGCCTGGGCCTGAACGTGTGGCTCGGCGGGCACTGGTTCACGGTGGTGGGGATCCTGGATCCGGTACCGCTCGCCCCCGAACTGGACTCGGCGGTCCTCATCGGCTGGCCGGTCGCCGCGTCGGTGCTGGGCTTCGACGGGTACGCGACGACTATCTACAGCCGCATCCGGGACGACGCCGTGGAGTCGGTGGCCGGGGTCCTGGCCGCGACCGCCAACCCCGAGGCGCCCAACGAGGTGCAGGTCTCCCGGCCGTCGGATGCGCTCGCGGCGAAGGCGGCGGCGGACCAGGCGTACACCGGGCTGCTCCTGGGCCTGGGCGCCGTCGCGCTGCTGGTCGGCGGGGTCGGGGTCGCGAACACGATGGTCATCTCCGTCCTGGAGCGCCGCCCCGAGATCGGCCTGCGCCGGGCCCTGGGTGCGACCCGTTCCCACGTCCGCCTGCAGTTCCTCGCGGAGTCGCTGCTCCTGGCCGGCCTCGGCGGCGCGGCAGGCGTGCTGCTGGGCTTCCTGGTGACGTCGCTCTACGCCGCCGCCCGCTCCTGGCCGGCAGTGCTGCCGCTGTGGGCCCTGGCCGGCGCCTTCCTGGCCACGCTGGCGATCGGCGCGATAGCCGGCCTGTACCCGGCCATGCGCGCCGCCCGGATGTCCCCGACCGCGGCCCTCAGCTGATGGCCGCCGCAGCTGACGGCCGCCAGCAGCGCGACTTCACCCACCTCGCACGACCACCGACCCGTAGGGCAACCTCGGCCACTCGCCGCGGGCCGCCAGCCCGACCTGGCCACGCGGACCCGCTCGCGGGGACTACTCGCCCCGCACCCGGCCGCCTGGGCTGCGAGTCTGCATGCGGCCATGTGGACCGCTGGGCGTACCTGGGTGCGGGCGCGGGCCGGAAGTCGTTGGGCGGGGTGGTCAGCTGATGATCGTCTTCAGGGCCACCTCGACCATCTGGCTGAAGGTCTGCTCGCGCTCCTGGGCGGTGGTCCGCTCGCCGGTCTTGATGTGGTCGGACACCGTGAGCAGTGTCAACGCGCGCGCTCCGAAGCGGGCCGCGATGGTGTAGAGCGCCGCGGACTCCATCTCCACGGCGAGCACGCCGTAGTCGGCCAGCCGGTCGTAGAGGTCGGGGCGGTCCGTGTAGAACGCGTCGGCGGCCAGAATCGGCCCGACCCGCATCTCGATGCCCTTCTCCGCGGCCACGTCAACCGCCGTCCGCAGGAGCCCGAAGTCGGCCACGGGCGCGTAGTCGATCAGCCCGTCGAAGCGCACGCGGTTCATGTTCGAGTCCGTACTCGAACCGATCGCCGCCACGACGTCGCGCAGCTTCAGCTCGTCGCGGATCGCGCCGCAGCTGCCGACCCGGATGAGCGCCTTGACCCCGTAGTCGTTGATCAGCTCGTGCGCGTAAATGCTGGCCGACGGCATCCCCATGCCGGAGCCCTGCACCGACACCGCGACACCCTCGTACGTGCCGGTGAACCCGAGCATGTTGCGGACGGTGGAGTAGCAGTAGGAGTCCTTGAGGTATGTCTCGGCGATCCACTTCGCCCGGAGGGGGTCTCCGGGCAGCAGGACCCGCTCAGCAATCTGCCCGGCCTCAGCGCCGATGTGCGTGCTCATACAGAAGATCCTGCCAAACGGCGAGCCCCTGTGCGGACGCCCGGTGGCAGTCAGGTAACCTCTTCGGCGGTGGCGTGTCCGAGTGGCCTAAGGAGCACGCCTCGAAAGCGTGTGAGGGTGCAAGCCCTCCCGGGGTTCGAATCCCCGCGCCACCGCACTTTGGCCAGCGAGAACGCCCGGGCGTCCGAGCAGGACGAAACCGGGCGTTCGTCGTTTATGTCCGCTTTCCCCAGCACGGTGGCGCTCAGCGTCCGGTTGGGCTGACGCGGCAACGCCCGGCCCCCGCGTCGCTGGGGTCGGGCGTCGGCTCGCGGGCGTCAACGGGTGGGCTCGAGGGTGGCGCGCAGGGACGGGCGCAGGAGCGTTGTGGCCAGGGCCAGCAGGACCAGGCCCTGGGCGGACTGTTCGAGGCGGAACCACAGCGGGAACGGGCTGTCCGGGAGCAGGGCCAGGGCGGCGATGCCGAGGGAGCCGGCGATCGAGACCCACAGCAGCCGGCGGTACGCGCCGCGGTGGCCCCGGCGTAGCTGGGCGGCCCAGCGCAGGCTCAGGAAGGACAGGGCGAGGATGCCCGCGGCGCGGATCCAGACGACGCCGTTCACCGCGGGCGGGTCGACGGCGTAGAGGAGGGCACAGGCGGTCAGGAGGGCGGCGGAGAGGGCGGTGAACAGCTGCATGAGGCGGAGCGGCGTGGAAGTCATGCCATAGACGCTATGGAGCACGGGGGTCCGCCAGTATCCGTCTGGGCCCAGCATCGGGTGGGGCCAGGCCCACCTTCGGCTAGCGTGGGGGCATGCCGTCAGCGCGTGATCCGATTGCCGACCTGCGGCGCATTGCGTTCCTGCTCGAGCGGGCCCACGAGAAGACCTATCGGGTGCGGGCGTTCCGGGGTGCGGCGGCGACGCTCGGGAAGCTGGCCGAGGGGGAGCTGGCCACGCGGGCGCAGGCGGGGACGCTCACTGACATCCAGGGGATCGGGGACGTGACCGCGCGGTGCGTGGTCGAGTCGCTCAACGGGGAGGAGCCCGTCTACCTGCGGCGGCTCGAGGCGACGGCGGGGCAGGACCTGGACGCCGAGACGGCGGGGCTGCTGCACCGGCTGCGCGGGGACTGCCACTCGCACTCCGACTGGAGCGACGGCGGGTCGCCGATCGACGAGATGGCGATGGCCGCCGCGCAGATCGGGCACGAGTACCTCGTGCTCACCGACCACTCGCCGCGGCTCACCGTGGCCCGGGGGCTCAGTGCCGAGCGGCTCGAGGAGCAGCTCGGCGTGGTCGCCGACGTCAACGCCGGGTTCCGGCAGCTCGGCATGTCGTTCCGGCTGCTGACCGGCATCGAGGTCGACATTCTCGCCGACGGGTCGCTGGATCAGACCGACGAGCTGCTCGACCGGCTCGACGTCGTTGTCGCGTCCGTGCACAGCAACCTCAAGGACGAGCCCGAGGTGATGACCCGGCGGATGGTGAACGCCCTGGCCAACCCCCGGATGGACATCCTCGGGCACTGCACCGGGCGGCTCATCACGGGCGGGCGGGGGACGCGGGCCGAGTCACGGTTCGACGCCGAGGCGGTGTTCGCGGCCGCGGTCGAGCACGACAAGGCGATCGAGATCAACTCGCGGCCGGAGCGGCTGGACCCGCCGAAGCGGCTGCTACGCGTTGCTCTTGAGGCGGGGTGCCGGTTCACCATCGACACCGACGCGCACGCTCCCGGGCAGCTCGACTGGCTCGCCAACGGGTGTGCCCGGGCCATCGCCTGCGGCGTCCCGGCCGACCGGATCCTCAACACCCTGCCCGCCGACGACCTGCTGGCCTGGGCGGCGTCGCACAAATAGGCCCTGTGAGATGCCGACGCCGCCGAGCACGATCAGGCCGCCGACCGGCTGGTGCCAGGTCAGGTGCTCGCCGAGGAAGAGTACGCCGGCGATGGCGGCCACGAACGGCGGGAAGTACGTGACCATCGAGCCCGTCGTCACCCCGGCGGTCTGCACCACGTGGAAGTTGAGAGCGAACGCGAGGCCGGTGCCGAGCACGCCCAGCGCCAGGATCGCGATCCACACGCGCGGGCTCATGCCACCCAGAGCGGCGGGACGCCCGGCGATCAGCGGGGCGGCGATGACCAGGTGCAGCGTCGACATCAGCAGCTGGCCGGCCGAGAGCTGGAACGCGGAGATCTCGAAGTGCTGCAGGAGCCACCGCGTGTAGTTGAACGCGATCCCGTAGCAGGTGACCGCCGCGAGCAGCATGAGCTGGCCGGTCAACGACGCTCCACCCACTCCCTCCCATACGCCGAGCACGACGAGTACCCCCAAAAAGCCTGTCAGCAGTCCCCAGATCTGGCGTCGGGCCGGGCGCTGCAAGCGAACGGCGACAAGCGTGACAAGCAGCGTCGTGAGCGGCGCGGTGCCGTTCCAGATGCCGGCCAGCACCGACGGCACCCGCTGCTCGGCGTAACCGAACAGGACGAACGGGACGGTGGACGCGAAGATCGCGAACACGAACAGGTGCATCCAGAGGCGCAGACCGCGGGCCGGTGGCAGCCGGCGAACGGCGAGGAAGAGCACGAGCGTGAGTGCGCCGAGGGCGATGCGGTACAGCGCGATGTACGCCGGGGCGAGGTCCGTCAGCGCATCCTTGATGAACATGAAGCTCGTGCCCCAGATCAGGGCGACGGCGGCGAAAGCGGGTAACCAGCGCTTCACGTCAGGAGCGGGGCTCGTCATGGGCCTTACTGTGCACCCGGCCGGGGCCGGTTGTCGCGCGGGATTCGGACGTCGGAAGGGTGGCCGGGCCACGCGTTTGCAATTGGCCTTCGGCGGTACCGCACCGATCCGGTTCGTACCGTAGGGTCGGCGCGTGGGTTCTATCGATGACATCGCCAACAGGTATGTCGAGCAGTGGGCGCCCCTCGACCCGATCGGGGCGACATTCGTCGGCGTGGCCGGCCACGACCACGAGATGAGCGATCTGTCGCCCGACGGGTTCGCGGCGCTCGCCGACCTCGACCGGGCCACGCTCGCCGCGCTCGCCGCCGAGACACCGGGCAGCGAGACCGAGCGCGTGGCCAAGGAGGCCATGCAGGAGCGGCTCGGGCTGGCCCTGGAGCGCTACGAGGCCGGTGACCTCACCAGCGACGTCAACGTGATCTCGAGTGCGCTGCACGGGGTGCGCAGCTCGTTCGACCTGATGCCGACGACCGGCGACGAGGCGGCACTCAACATCCTCAAGCGTTTGGCGGCTGTACCGCTGGCGCTCGCCCAATGGCGCGAAACACTCATGCACGAGGCCCAGCGCGGCCACGTCGCCCCGGCCCGGCAGATCATCGAGGTCGCCAAGCAGTGCGAGGTGTGGGCCGACCTCGAAGGGGACAACTTCTACCCGGACCTGGCCGCGCGGATCGGCACCGAGAACCCGGCGCTCGCGGCCGAGCTCGCCGTCAACGCCGAGGCCGCCCGGGCCGCGACCGTGGAGACCGGCGAGTTCCTGCGCCGCGACCTCGCGCCGCTGGGCCGGCCGAAGGAGGCCGCGGGCCGGGAGCGTTACCAGCTCGCCTCCCGCTACTTCCTGGGCGCGACGGTGGACCTCGACGAGGCCTACGCCTGGGGCTTCGACGAGCTGGCCCGCCTCGAGTCGGAGATGCGAACCGTCGCCGACAAGATCGTGCCGGGCGGCTCGGTCGACGAGGCGGTCGCCGCGCTCGACAGCGACCCGGCCCGGGTGATCCGGGGCAAGGAGGCGTTCCGGGACTGGATGCAGCAGCTCGCCGACGCCACCGTGCGCGAGCTCAACGGCCGCCACTTCGACATCCCGGAGCAGGTGCAGCCGATCGAGTGCATGCTCGCCCCGACCTCGGACGGCGGCATCTACTACACGGGCCCGAGCGAGGACTTCACCCGCCCCGGCCGCATGTGGTGGGCCGTCCCGCAGGGCGTCGACAGCTTCTCGACCTGGCGTGAGGTCACAACCGTCTACCACGAGGGTGTACCCGGCCATCACCTGCAGATCGCCCAGACGTACGTCCGCGCCGAGCTGCTCAACCGCTGGCGCCGGGTGCTCGCCTGGTCGTCCGGGCACGGCGAGGGCTGGGCGCTCTACGCGGAGCGGCTGATGGACGAGCTCGGCTACCTCGCCGACCCCGGCGACAAGCTCGGCATGCTCGACGGCCAGGCGTTCCGGGCCACCCGGGTCATCGTCGACATCGGCATGCACCTGGAGCTGGAGATCCCGCGCGACAACCCGTTCGGCTTCGCGCCCGGCCAGCGGTGGACGCCGGAGCTGGGCTGGGAGTTCCTGCGCGCGCACTGCCGCGTGGAGGAGAAGAGCCTGCGCTTCGAGCTCAACCGCTACCTCGGCTGGCCCGGCCAGGCCCCCTCCTACAAGCTCGGCGAGCGCGCCTGGCTGGCCGCCCGGGCCGACGCCCAGGCCCGCAAGGGCGCGGCGTTCGACCTGAGGTCCTTCCACCGCGACGCGCTCAACCTGGGCTCGCTGGGCCTCGACCCGCTCCGGGCGGCCCTGGCCCGCATCTAGGAGGCTCGGGCGTATCCCAGGAGCAGCGCGTCCTTGAGGGCGGCGGGCTCCTGGGACTCGCCGAGCTTCTGCATCGTCGCGTCATAGATCGTCGTCAGGCCGTTGCCGTGCACGAGCACGAGCCCTCCAGCCGTGAAGCACACGCTCGACTCCTGGCTGACGACGGCTTTGCCGGTTGTCGTGTCCACGATCGCAAACGTCGAGAGTGCCCGGCTCGGGTCGGTGCCGGACCAGCCCACCGTGATGTACCGCCCGTCCGCCGAGACCCCGCGAGCCCCCCAGCCGTCATGGTGCTCGGCCTCCGCGGCCGGGGGCTTGTACGTGTAGACCCGCTTCTGCTGCCCGTTTGTCACCAGGCGCTGGCTGCCGACCTGCTTGGCCGTCCACTTGCCGTCGGCCGAGGCGGCGTCGAACTGCTCGCCGGCGGGCAGCTTGGTCTTGCTGCCGGCCGGGATGTTCGCCATGAACGCCCCGCCGTCCTTGCTGCTGAAGTACAGCTGGTCGTCGCCCTTCCACCGCAGTGCGCCGGCCCCGAGGCAGACGGCGCCGGCGCTGAGGGTCTGCACGTTCTTGCCGTCGACGCCGGCCACCTTGAGCGTGCCGCTGAAGCTGTCGCCGCTGCCCTCGGCCCAGGCGATCCGCTTGCCGCCCGGCGAGACGGTGAGGGTCTGCGAGACGCAGCGGGCCTCGTCGTTCTCGTCGATGGGAATGCGCGCCGTGACCGTGTCCCGGCCCTTGCTGTAGGCATGGACCTCGCCGCCCCGCAGATACCAGCGCGTGCCCGCCTCCACGTCGGCCACCTGGTAGCGGGCGGCGGCCGTGGAGCGGTCCTCACTCGGCGCCGTCTGTGCGGCGCTCGTTGTCGTCGTCGACGCCGAGTCGGCCGGCAGCGGCGCCGTGGCCTCGGGCGGGCGCAGCGCATAGACGATGCCTGCCGCCCCCGCCAGCACAACCAGCACGGCCGCCCCCGTCGCCAACGCGGCCCGCCGGTTGCGCATCTTCCGCGACGTCTGCCGCGCCCGAGCGGTCAGATCCACGTTGACCACCTCGTCGGCCAGGTCCGCCAGGTCGTACCGCAGCCGGTTCATCGAACTGCCCCTTCCAGGCGGTAGATCTCGCGGAGCTTGGCCAGAGCCTTGGACGTCTGGCTCTTGACGGTCCCGACACTGACGCCGAGCAGGTGGGCGGCCTCGGTTTCGGTGCAGTCCTCGAAGTACCGCAGCACCAGCACTGCCCGTTGTTTTGCCGACAGCTTCAGCAGCGCCGCCCGCAGCACCATCCGGACGGCGGACTGGTCCGCGTGATCGACCCCTCCGCGCGGCTCGGGCAGCTCACCGGGCATGGCCTCCGCCCGGTGCCGACGCCACCAGGACACCTGGAGGTGATACATGGTTCTGCGGGTGTACGCCTCCACGTTGCCCCGGTCGCGCAGCCGTCCCCAGGCCCGATGCGTCCGCGCCAGCGCCGACTGCACCAGATCCTCGGCGAGGTGCTGGTCTCCGGTCAGCAGGTACGCGGATCGCAGGAGTGCGGCGCTACGAGATCGCACGAACGAGTCGAACTCATCCATGTGGGGTTGGTCCTCGGGGGTAGGCGGTGCGTGCGCGAACAGACGCACACCAAGACGCGATTCGCGGCCGGACCGTTGCCGCCGTTGCCGAGAAATTTTCGGCCGAGTGCCGCAGGCGCGCAGCCGGGCCCGGTCGCGTGGACCGGACCCGGCTGCGGGGTGGCTATCTGGCGTACTGGATGTCCAGGTCCGGGGCGGTCAGGACGTTCGACTGGACGTAGACCAGCTCGATCTCGCACTTCGTGTAGAAGCCCGGTAGCGGGATCGGGGGCGGCGGGAACGACGGCGTGAAGGTGAGGGGGATCAGGCCGAGGACGTTCGCGGAGAACTTCGACGTGTAGAACTTCACGTCACCCTCCACCGTCAGCTTGGAACTCCTCGTGATGAGGAGCTTCGGGCCACCCGGGGTGTCGAGCTGAAACGGCGTGGAGATCGAGTTCTTCATCGAGAAGGCCAGGACCTTCACCGTCGTGCCGTCCTTGCGGGGCAGGTCGGCCACGCCGTCGTAGGTCAGGGAGTCCATCGTCATCACGTCGGCCCGCAGGATCGAGGGCTGGTTGGCGACGTGGGGCTGGCCGGCGGCCAGCTTGGCCTTCTTGTCGTTCGGGGTCGGGGAGGCGCTGGTCAGGCCGCAGGCCGGGGTCGACGACGGCTTGCCCGACGCCGGCGCCTTGGTGGTGGCCGGCGCGGCGGTGGTGGCGGCCGGGGGTGGGGGTGTGGACGAGCTCGACGGGGCGGCCGCGGTGGTCGCCTTCTTGTCGCCACCGGTGAAGAGGTCGTGCAGCCAGTCCAGGATGCCGGGCTTCTCCTCCGCGGTGGCGGTCGGCGTCGGGCTGGGGGGCGGTGAGGCCGGCGGCGGGGCGGGCTGGGTCTTCGTGGCCGGCGGCGACGCCGGGGACGCCGGGCGGGCCGACGACGAGGACGGGCAGGTCGCCGGGGCGGCGTAGGCCTCGCCGCCCCGGTTGGACAGCGTGGCGAAGACGGACAGGGCCAGGAACAGGGCCATCAGGAGCGGGCCCAAGTGACGGCGCTTCGGCAGGTCACCTGGGCCAGACAGTGGGGGGAGCTGCTCATCGGCGCTTCCAGCACCGGTCCCCTCGTGGTGGGCGTGCAGCGGGCTTACCTGGTTCGTCGGTATCTCGTCGCGCAGCACGCCCGACGGCGGGCGGTCGTAGTCCGCGGCCGGCGAGGCGTCAGCGGTGGTGGAGGACCAGTACGAGGAGGTCATCATGTCGTCGAGAGGGGCGTCCTCGTAGTACGTGTCCTCCGCCGCGGCGGGCGGCTCGGCGACCGCCGGCTCGGCCTCGGCGGGCGGCGGGGACCAGGCGACCGCGAGGCCGCCACCCACCAGGCCCAGGACCGTGCCGAGGAAGAAGCCGCCGAGGTTGAGACCGATCAGGGAGTACAGCGCCGTGACCGTGCCGAGAATGCCGTAGAACAGCCGCTGCGACGGGCTCACCCAGGTCAGGGCCCCGCACAGCAGCATGATGAGCGGCAGGACGTAGGACAGGAAGCCGGTCGGTCCGAAGTGGACCTCCAGGGCCAGCTTCAGATTGCCGCTGAGAAAGAGCTCCAGACCCGACAGGATCAGGAACAACCCGCCCCAGAATGGCCGCTGGGCGCGCCATCCGCCAAAGGTCACCGGGTCCTCCAAGAACAGGGGCCCGCGGGTGTTACCCCGCGGGCCCGGAAAACGCTTGTTAGAAGCACTCTTCGGCGTTCGGCCCCGTCGAGAGGCTCAGGTCGAGGCCGGTCAGCTTGAACGTGCCGGCGGTGGTGGACCAGGCGACCTGCTTGAGGCCGGTGATGACGACGCCGTCGGCCTGCTGGGCGAAGCTGCCCTGGAGGCCCTTGGCGTTCACGCCGCCCTTGCTGAGGTCGGACGCGTCGATGCCGATCTGGATGTTGTCGAACGTGGCGTCGCCCTTGAGCGACGTCAGGTCGATCAGCAGGTCGGTCGCCTCGGCCGGGGCCTTCGGGTCCTTACCGGCGTGGATCACCATCGTGACCGGCAGGTTCGGGACCTTCACCGACTGGCAGAGGTTGAAGAGCTTGGCCTTGGCGATGCCGGAGACGGCCACCGCGTGGTTCTTCGGGTCGGCCGGGTTGCGCGGGTCACCGCCCTTTTCCGTGGCGAAGCCGCCGTACTGGACGAAGCCGGTGCCCTCGAGGCGGTCGGCGGACACCTTGAACTGGCTGCCGGAGACGTTGAACGACGCGGCGATCGCGCCCGTCGCCTGGCCGAAGACGATGGCGCCGGCGATGAAGCTGGCCGGCACGACGACGGTCGCGAAGCGCTTCCACCGTGTGCCGCCCTTCACCGTGCTGCCCTGAGCTACGGTCACGTAGGGCTCCCTTTGGTCGCGGGGTTGCCTCGGCGGTGCCGGTCTCTGGTGCTGCCGGGGGGTGTCCAGGGCCGGGCGAGGCGTGCGGAAGATGTTGCCCCGTCCCCCTCAGGTGGACAAGGGCACTCGTTACTGGCCGGTAACTGGCCGGGGCCCAATTTCCCTACGGTGCGTGACGAATCTCCGGATCGACCGCCGGGCAAAGCCTTCAAAGCGGACACCAGATAACTGTGATCACTACCACACGTAGCAATATCACGGTCTTATAACGAAAAACTCCGGAGGTTCTTTTCTACCCGACCCGTCGACCTTACGAAGATCGTCGATCGGACGAGTTGCACCGCCCAGTAATACGTGCCGGTAGATGTTGACACTTCTCGTTGGAACATGAGTGGATGTGTTGGTCCGTGGGGGTCCATGTGCCCTCACGGATCGGCTACGGCCGCCACCGTTGCCTCGAGGAGATTGCATGCGTCTCTCCAGACGGGTCGCGCTCGCGCTCGCCCCGATCGTCGCCACCACCGGCCTGCTCGTCGCCTCCGCCCAGCCGGCCAGCGCCTGGACCCCCAAAACCCCGCCGATGACCACGCCGTGGACCAACTCGGTGTCCACGACCAACCCGCTGCCGGAGTACCCGCGTCCGCAGCTGACCCGGGCCGACTGGCAGAACCTGAACGGAATCTGGGACTTCGCCACCACCGGCAGCGGGCAGACGACCCCGCCGGGCTCGTTCGGCGAGCAGATCCGCGTCCCGTATCCGGTCGAGTCGGCGCTCTCCGGCGTCCAGCGGAAGATCACCGAGAACGACCGGATGTGGTACCGCCGCACCTTCACCGTCCCCGCCGGCTGGAGCGGCCGCCGGGTGCAGCTCAACTTCGGCGCCGTCGACTGGCAGACGACTGTCTGGGTCAACGGCACCCAGGCGGGCGCGGTGCACAGCGGTGGCTACGACGCCTTCACCTACGACATCACCTCCCTGCTCAACGGCGGGACGAACACGATAGTCGTCGGCGTCTACGACCCCACCGACGCCGGCAGTCAGGCCGTGGGCAAGCAGCGGCGCAACGACGTCCTGCCGCACGCCGGCGGCGGCATCTTCTACACCGGCGCCTCCGGCATCTGGCAGACGGTGTGGCTGGAGCCGACGCCGACCGCCCGGATCACCCGGGTCGACCTGGTGCCGGACCTCGCCGGCAACACGCTGTCAGTGAACGCGCTCGGCGCCGGCCTGTCCGGCCAGACCGTGACCGCTACCGTCTCCACGGGCGGCACGACCGTCGGCACCGCCAGCGGCAGCGCCGGGGCCGCGTTCAGCGTGCCGGTGCCCAACGCGCACCGGTGGACCCCGAACGACCCCTTCCTCTACGACGTGAAGGTCGAGCTCAAGAGCGGCTCGACGGTCGTGGACTCGGTCGGCAGCTACGCCGGCATGCGCTCGATCGCGATCGGGAGCGTCAACGGCAAGCTGCGCATCCTGCTCAACGGTCAGTTCGTGTTCCAGAGCGGCACCCTCGACCAGGGCTACTGGCCCGACGGCATCTACACCGCGCCGACCGACGCCGCACTGCGCTCCGACCTGCAGGCCCACAAGGACCTCGGCTTCAACATGGTGCGCAAGCACATCAAGGTCGAGCCGCAGCGCTGGTTCTACGCCGCCGACCAGCTCGGCCTGCTGGTGTGGCAGGACATGCCGGCCATGCCGACGGGCAAGGACCCGAGCGCGGCCGCGCGCACCCAGTGGGAGGCCGAGTACGACCGGATCATCGACCAGCACCGCAGCTCCCCCTCGCTCGTCATGTGGGTCGACGAGAACGAGGGCTGGGGCCAGTACGACCAGGCCCGCATCGCGAGCCACGTCAAGGCGTACGACCCGTCCCGCCTCGTCGACAACATGAGCGGCATCAACTGCTGCGGCTCGGTCGACGGCGGCAACGGCGACGTGCTCGACAACCACATCTACGTCGGCCCGGGCGCGACCCGCTCGTCCGGCACCCGGGCCGCGGTCCTCGGCGAGTTCGGCGGCCTCGGCCAGCGGGTCGCCGGCCACGAGTGGTCGCCCGGCAACGGCTTCTCCTACGAGGACCAGCCGAGCACGGCCCGGCTCAACGATCGGCTGAACGGGCTCTACGAGCAGATCCGCACCGGCGGGATGCCCCAGGGACTCTCCGCCTCGGTGTACACCGAGATCACCGACGTGGAGAACGAGGTGAACGGCCTGCTCACCTATGACCGGCAGGTCGTGAAGGTGGACGCGGCCCGGCTCCGGGCGAGCAATCAGGCGCTCATCAACGCCTCGTCCAGCCCGGTCGGCACGGCCACGCTGCAAACGGGCGTCTACAAGTCGCTGCGGGCGACGACCGCCTGCTGCACGACCCGCTACGCGCGGCATCGGGACAGCCTCGGGTACACCGACGTCGTCGACGCCAACAGCACGGCCCTGCTGAAGCAGGACGCCACCTGGCGGGTCGTGCCGGGCCTGGCCGACTCGTCGTGCTACTCGTTCGAGTCGCGCAACTACCCGGGCCGATACCTGCGGCACCAGGCGTTCCGCGTGCGTTTGGACACCAACGACAACTCCTCCCTGTTCAAGGCCGACGCGACCTTCTGCGCGCAGCAGGGCAACGGCGGCGTGCGGCTGACGGCCTGGAACTTCCCCGGGCAGTACCTGCGGCACTACAGCGCCGAGCTCTGGCTGGCGACACCCGGCGGCCCATCGGCCTACGACGGTGCCGGGCTCTTCGTGGAGGACACCACGTGGAGCGTCGACGCCCCTTGGGCTCCATGACCGGCCCCATAACTGGATAGTGCGTGGCCGGCTCCGTTTCGTGCAGCGGAGCCGGCCACTTTCTTGCAACCGGGCTCCACCCGGCCCGAACGAAGGCGGGGGCCGGCCGCGCCGATCTAGGCGGCACCGGAACCCCCCGTTAGGAGCACGGATGCGCCTTCTCAAATCGGCCCTCGGCCTCGCCCTTGCCGCGACCGGCGGCACTGTCGCCGCCGCGCAGCCCGCACTTGCCGACACCGCCGGCCTCCCCCACGCCGTCGGCGGCTTCGCGGCCCCCACGACCCGGGTGAACGCCAAGACCCCGAGCATGCGCGCGATGGACGTGCTCCCGGACAGCGCCTCGCTCGTGACAAACCTGCCCCCGGTCGGTGACCAGGGGCAGATCTCCTCATGCGTCGCGTGGACGATCGCGCACTCGATCATGGGGTACTACGCCAAGCGCGACGGCGGCACGGGCGCCCCCTACGCCCCGCTGTACCTCTACATGCGCTCGGTCGCGAAGGGCGGCGCCCCGAACGCCGGCCTCAACCCGGCCGCGACGCTGCAGGAGGCGACCGCGAACGGCGTCGACACCCAGGACGACTACATCCAGGGCATCTACGGCTACCAGACCGCCCCGACCGCGGCCGAGATCGCCAACGCGGCGAACTACAAGCTTTCCGGCTGGACCACGCTGTGGACCGGCGACAGGCAGGGCGACAAGGCCAAGACCGCGATCAAGACCGCCATCGCCGCCGGCTCACCGGTCGCGATCGGCATGCCGGTCTTCAAGGACTTCATGTACCTCAGGGGCGACACGCTGTACAACACGATCACCGGCTCCAGCCTCGGCGGCCACATGATCACGGCGTACGCGTACGACGCCGACGGCATCTGGATCCGCAACCAGTGGGGCACCGGCTGGGGTGCGAGCGGCGACGCCCACCTGTCGTGGTCGTTCGTCACGACCGACGTCCAGGCGGCCTACACCGTCGGCGGCGTGAAGACCCCGGAGAAGGCGGTCGTCCCGGCCCCGGCCGTCACCTCGCTGTCGGTCGTGCGCGGCCCGGTCGCCGGCGGCACCCAGGTCGTGGTGAACGGGGCCAACCTCGCCTCCGCCACCGCCGTCACGTTCGGCGGCGTGGCCGCCAAGTTCACCAAGGCCGAGGCGAACGGCGTCACCACGCTCACCGCCACCGCGCCCGCCCACACCAAGGGCATCGTCGACGTGACGGTCACCAACGCGACGGGGACCAGCGCGCTCAACGCCCTGGCGAAGTACACGTATGTTCCGGCCGCTCCGGCGGTCACGAAGCTGTCGGCCTCCTCGTCCTCGACCGCGGGCGGCGACGTCATCACCGTCACCGGCACCGACTTCACCGAGGCCAGTGTCGTGAAGCTGGGCGCGGCCGCCGTGGCCGGCTTCAAGGTCGTCGCGCCGACCACGCTCACCTTCCCGGTCCCGGCCGGGCTGGCCGCGGGTGGCTACGACGTCACCGTCACCACGCCCTACGGCACCAGCACCGCCGTCCCGGCCGGCCGTCTCACGCTCGTCGCCCCGCCGGCACCGACCGTCAGCGCGCTCAGCGTCAACAGCGGCTCGACGATCGCGCCCACCACCGTCACGGTCACCGGCACCGGCTTCGGCTCGCTGAAGGCCGTCACCGCCGGCGGCGTGGCCGTGCCCTTCACCAGGCTCTCCGACACGCAGCTCACGGTGACGATGCCGATCCACGCGGCCGGCAAGGTCACGCTCAAGCTGACGAACGCGGGCGGTTCGTTCGAGGCCAACGCGCTGCCCTTCACCTACGTCGCCCCGGCCGTACCCACCGTGGCCACGCTGTCGCCGAACGCGGGCGGCACCAAGATTTCCACCACCGTCACGCTCACCGGCGCCAACCTCGGCGGCGCGACAAAGGTGACGGTCAACGGCGCCGTCGTGTCCTTCACGAAGATCTCCGACACCCAGCTGAAGATCGTCCTCCCGCCGCACGCGGCCGGCGCGGCGACCGTGCAGGTGACGACGCCGGGCGGCACGAGTGCCGCCGCGGCCGCGGCCACCTTCACCTACAAGGTCTGACCCTCTGCTCACCCGCCCCGTCCCCCATTGCGGGGGACGGGGCGTTTTCCATTGCATCCCCCGGACGGGGCAGCGGCGTCATACCAGTGGCGGTTAGCTTCTATGCCGGGGGTTGCGGATGCGACGGATCTTGCTTGTGCTGGCGGCGCTCGGCCTTCTGGCCGGGTGTACCGAGGCGGCCTCGAACGATCCACCACCCGGCCTCGCCGACCGCGGCACGCAGGTCACGACGGCCAAGCCGAAGCGCCAGGACCTCACCAACAGGGTCAGCCTGAGCGGCAAGGTCACCCTCAACCCGACGTTCGGGCTCGTCGCCCCGATCGACGGCGAGGTCCGCTACCTGGACGTCAAATCCGCGTCCGGCACGCCGACCAAGCCGACAAAGGTCGCCAACATCTGGGTCAGCGGCAAGGCCACCCCGGTCGAGGTCCCGGCCGGTGCGGTGTTCGCGGGCCGCCTGGTCGACGACCGCTCCAAGGTCACCGCCGGGATGCCGATCGTCTCGGCCCGCCAGACCGGCTACGGCATCGTCGCCGACATCGACGGCACCCAGGCTTACCAGGTCTCCGACCAGCTGCAGTCGGTCCAGGCCCAGATCAAGAGCGGACCCGGACCCTTCCCTTGTACTGTCCTGGGCACGCTTGCCGCGCTTCCCAGCGGGACGATCCCCGAGCCGAAGGCCCCAGCCGTGAACCCGTCGAGCAGCGCGCCCCCGGTCGCGCAGCCGACGCAGGGGCAGCCCCAGCAGCCGTCGGAGGCGACCGGGATGCGCCTGGTGTGCGTGGGCCCGGCCGACGCCAAGCTCATCAACGGCGCCGCCGCCACCGTCGAGATCATCACCGCCAAGGTCACCGGTGCGCTCGTCCTGCCGGTCGAGGCGGTCGCCGGCTCGCAGGGCAAGGGCAAGGTCGAGGTGATCAAGGACGACCAGACCCGGGAGATCCGCGACGTCGTGCTCGGCCTGACCGACGGCAAGGTCATCGAGATCAAGTCGGGCCTCACCGAGGCCGAGACGGTGGCGATACCCGGGCCGAGCATCCCGGACGCCAAGGGCGGCGGCCAGCAGCCGGGGATGGGCAAATGACCGACGCTCCCCTCACGCCCGCGCCGATCATCGCGCTGAGCGGGATCACCAAGACGCTCAAGGGCCAGAAGCAGCCGCGCACGATCCTCGACGGCGTCGACCTGACCGTCGGCGAGGGCGAGAGCGTGGCAATCCTCGGCCGCTCGGGGTCGGGCAAGAGCACCCTCCTGAGCCTCATCGGGCTCTTCGACCGACCGGACGCGGGGACCTACGTCATGGACGGCCGCGACCTGGCCCGCATCTCCGAGCGCCGGGCCGCCCGCCTGCGCAGCGCCGAGTTCGGGTTCGTCTTCCAGCGTTTCTTCCTGCTCAAGCACCTCACGGCGGCCCAGAACGTGGCGATGGCGCTCGTCAACGGCCAGGGCTGGCTGCCGCGGCGCAAGCGGCGGGCCCGGACCCTGGAGGCCCTCGATCAGGTCGGCATCGCGCACCTGGCCAAGAGCCGCCCGGCCCGCCTCTCCGGCGGCGAGCAGCAGCGGGTCGCCATCGCCCGGGCCCTCGTCCGCGGCCCCCGGATGCTGCTGGCCGACGAGCCGACAGGCGCGCTCGACACCGAGACCGGCAACCTGGTCATCGAGGTCATGCGGGCCGCCACCGACCGCGGCTGCGGGCTCATCCTGGTGACCCACGACCAGGCCCACGCGGCCAAGATGCAGCGCGTCCTGCGCCTCGAGGACGGCGTGCTGAAACCGGCGGCTCCAAACCCGGCGGTGGTACCGGCATGATGCGCCTCTCGGGCCGGCTCCGCTCGGCGCTCATCATCGGCTTCCAGGGCATCCGCGCCCGCAAGATGCGCACGTTCCTGTCGATGATCTCCCTGTTCCTGGGCGTCCTGGCCGTCGTCACCGTCCAGGCGTCGGCCGTGACCGTGCGCACCCTGCGCCTGGCCGACATCGAGCTCCAGGCGGGCCGCGACGGCACCCGCACGATGTTCGTCCCGCCGGTCGGCGACTCGGCCAAAATCACCGCCGACACGATCAAGGGCAAGCCGGGCGTGGCCGCCTCCTACTCCCTGCAGGCGATCATCGGCGAGCCCAAGGTCCGCCCGATCAACCCGGGCGCCCAGCCGTTCGAGCACCTCGACGAGGCCGCCTACGGCCCCGAGGGGTACGACGGCCCCCGCTTCGCCATGAGCTGCGACGAGTCGGGCAACTGCCGCCCCATCGCCATCCAGGGCGCGGGCACTCCCGCCCCCAAGGGCGCCGCGATCGAGGTGAGCCTGGTCGCCATGATCAATGACATCCGCGACTTCCGGCCCTTCCGCCCGGTCGCCGGCGCCTGGCTGAGCTTCGACGGCGAGCCCTCGTACTCCCCCCGGCTGGTCATCAACAAGGCGGCCGCGGTGGGCTTCTCGAAGTACAGCATCCCGGCGGAGATGCGCCTGGACGACGCCATCGCCAACCCCACGCCCCGCATCATCGGCGTGGTCGACGACGGCAACTCCCAGCCGACCGCCTACGCCCGCGCCGACGAGATCGACAACTGGCTGAAGCCGCCGGAGCCGGTCGACAACCCCCAGCCCGGCGCCGCCCCCGACGCCAAGGCCATGAACGCGGTCTCCGGCAGCGGCCTCCAGGTCGACTTCGCCCCCGGCCACGCCGACCTGGAGGCCCTCCTCACCCGCAAACTCCTGGCCGCCGGCGTGCCGCGCGAGACCCTGAACATCAACACGGTCGACGTCCGCAAGCACATCGAGAAGGAACTGGCCATCCTCAACTACGTCTTCCTGGGCATGGCCGGCCTGGTACTCCTGATCGGCGTGGCCGGCATCCTGAACGTGGGCCTGGCCACGGTGGGCGAGCGGGTGGAGGAGTTCGCCCTGCGCCGAGCCGTGGGCACCCCAAGGGTCCTCCTGGCCGGCATAGTCCTGGCCGAAACCCTGCTGACAGGCCTGCTCACCTCAGCCGCCGCCATCGGCGCCGCAGTGGCCGGCCTGAACCTGGCCCGCCGCGTCCTGGGCGGTCAGATCATCCAGCTCCAGGAGATGACCTTCCCCTGGGAGGCCGGCGTAGCCGGCGTAATCGCCGGCCTGGTAGCCGGCCTGCTGGGCGGCCTGATCCCAGCCATACGAGCCGCCCGAATCCCAATAGCCACCGTAATGCGCGCCTGACTCACGCCCCTTTCTTGCCCGCGGAGGCCGGCAAACCCGAACAGCCGCCGGCCTCCACGGGCCACCTCCACCGCGCCGTCAACTCCCCGGCCCGCACGCAGATCCACGACGGCCCGCCGCCCGACCGCACCGCGCCCACCGGCAAGACCTGAGCGGCCGCGGCAGCCACTGACCGCCGCCGCCGACAACCAATACGCCGCACAACACCACCACCGCGCACACCCAACACCGCCGCCGACGCCCCCGCACGCCGCCGCGCACACCCGACACCGCACGACACCACCGCCGCCCACGCACGCCGCCGCGCACGTTACTGGCCAGCGCCGTCGACACCAATACGCCGCACAACACCACCGCCGCGCACACCCGGCGACCCCACCAAAGCCCTCGGCGCCCTCTCCGAAGACATCGCCGCCGCGCACGCAACCCCCACCGACCGACGCCGTCGACTGCCAATACGCCGCACAACACCACCGCCGCGCATACCCGACGCCACCGTCGAAGCCGCATGACGCCACCGACGCGCACGCACGCCGCCGCTGCGCACGCACGCCGCCGCCGCCGCTGCGCACGCACGCCGCCGCCGCGCACGCCACTGGCCGGCGCCGTCGACTGCCAATCGGCGCACGACACTACCGCCACGCACATCCGACGCCGCCGCGGACGGAAGCCGACGTGCACGGCGCCGCCTACGCGCACGCTGTGGACCGGACGGGTCTGCTTCCGGATTCGAGGTGCTTCAGGCCGGGGTCACGGGGCTCGCCGGGTCAGCCCCCATTCGTACGCGACCACCACCAGCTGAGCGCGATCGTGCACGCCGAGCTTGGTCATGGCCCGGTTGACGTGGGTCTTGGCGGTGTGCGGGCTGACGAAGAGCAGCGCCGCGATCTCCTCGTTGGACATCCCGGTGGCGACCAGCCCGACGACCTCGCGCTCGCGTTCGGTGAGCAGGCCGATGAGCCGCACATCGCCCCGCAGCACCGCCCCCGAACGCCCACCCCCACCCTGCCCCGAGCCGATGACCGCTCCCCCACCACCCGGACCCGCACCGGCACCGGCACCGGCACCGATGGAGTCGACCCGAGCGGTGGTGGAGGATCCGGCCGCCGTAACGGCTCCCCGAGCGGCGGCAGTGGCTCCGCCGGCGCGAACGCCGGACCCAGCGGCGGTGGCCGCAGCTCCTGGGTTGGCTACAGCTCCAGGTAAGCCCGTGGCTCCAGGCAAGCCCGTGGCTCCAGGCATGGCACTGGCTCCAAGCGCGGCGGTGGCCCCAAGCGGCACCGTAGCTCCCGGCAAGCCAGTAGCTCCCGGCGCGGCAGTGGTTCGAGACGCGGCAGTGGTTCCAGGCGCGGCGGTGTCGGGTGCGGAGGTGGTGGTGGCTATCGGCTCGGCGAGGAAGCGGGCGATCAGGCTGCGGGTGGCGGCCGGGGAGAGGAGGGAGTCGCCTCGGTGGACGGTACGGATGGCGGCCAGCAGTTCGTCGGGCTCCGCCCCCTTGCCGAGGAACCCGCTGGCGCCGGCCCGCAGCGCCTCGAACACGTATTCGTCGACCTCGAAGGTGGTCAGGATCAGCACTCTCACGCCGGCCAGGTCCGGGTCGCCGACGATCAGCCGGGTGGCGGCCAGCCCGTCCAGGTCCGGCATCCGGATGTCCATGAGCACGACATCGGCCCGCGTGCTCCGGGCCAGCTCCACCGCCCGCCGCCCCGTCGCCGCCTCCCCCACCACCACAACGTCGGCCGCCGCTTCGACGAACACCTTGAACCCGCTGCGGATCAACGCCTGATCGTCGGCCAGCACCACCCGGATCGGTGCGCTCACAGCCCCACCCCACGATCCACCACCGGCGCACCGATCGGCAGCACGGCCTCGACCCGAAACCCACCATCCGGCCGCGGCCCCGACACCAGGCTCCCGCCGAGCGCCAGGACCCGTTCCCGCATCCCGACCAGCCCCAGCCCGCCCACCTCCACCCGATCCACGTGGTGAGCCCGCGCCGTCCGATCAGCGCGATCGACGGCTGGTGGTTGCGGCGGGCCGTTGTCGATGCGGATGCGCAGGGCGCCCGGCTCGTAGAGCAGCGCAACGTGAACCGGCGCCGATGGGGCATGTTTGCAGGCGTTCGTCAGGGCCTCCTGCACCACGCGGTACGCCGTCAGGTCGATCGGCACGGGCAGGACCGCCTCGACGATCGAGGTGTCCGGCGCCGCCGAGACGGAGGTGTCGATGGACTGGCCGGCCGCCCGGTGCGAGGCCAGCAGCTCGGGCAGCCCCGACAGGCCGGGTAGTGGGTCAAGCGGCGCCACGAGCTCGCCGGGCCGGCGTAGCAGGCCGATGGTGTCGCTCAGCTCGGCGAGAGCGATCCGGCCCGCGCTGCGGACGTTGCCCAGTGCCTCGCGGGCGCGCGCCGGCTGGGAGTCGAGCAGGTGGGCGGCCACGCCGGCCTGGACGGTGATGAGCGCCAACTGGTGGCCGACCGCGTCGTGCAGGTCGCGGGCTATTCGCAGGCGCTCCTCGGTGACGCGGCGCAGGGCCTCGGCCTCGCGGGCCTGTTCGGCGCGGTCGGCGCGGGCCTCCACCTCGGCCAGGTATTCGCGGCGGCTGCGGGCCCCGTCGCCCGCCGCGACCGCCAGCCCGCCCAGCGCGGCCAGGGCCAGGTTTTCCACGCCCAGCCACGAGGCGGGTTTGACGAGCATGTGCAGGCCGGCGAAGGCCAGGACGGCCAGGACGCCGATGATCAGGGCGCGGCGGCGGACCTGCGACTCGGCCACCGTGTAAAGGGCGATCAGCGGGGCGGTCAGGATCAGCGTGCCGTTGGTGCTGCTGTGGTTGAGCACCAGGTAGCCCTCCGCCGCGACCGAGCTCACCAGGAACACGGTCAGCGGGTGGCGGCGGCGCAGGGCCAGGGAGCCGCAGGCCACGATCACGGCGGTCAGCGCGGCCGGCTCGACCGGGATGGCCGTCGGGGAGCCGTGGGTGGTGGCCAGCACCACGAGACCCACCACGATCCCGATCACCAGGTCGACTCGCATGCCCCTGACGCTAGTCCGGGGGTACGACAAAAAAGTCCTCCAGCCGCGGTATTCGGATGCCGCGGCCGGATGACGACGGCGGGTCCGCGACCGCGAAGAGTGGTCCGGCATGACACAAGTGCAGTTCCGGGGGCTCACCAAGCGGTACGGCGATCGCACCGCCGTCGACGCCCTCACCTTCGACGTCCCGGCCGGCGCGGTGACCGGCTTCCTCGGGCCGAACGGCGCCGGCAAGACGACCACGCTGCGCATGCTGGTGGGGCTGGCCCGGCCGACGACCGGGGAGGCGCTCATCGACGGCCGGCGCTACACGCAGCTGTCGCAGCCTCGCCGGACGGTCGGCGCGCTGCTGGAGGCCAACGGCTTCCACCCGGGCCGGCGCGGCCGTGACCACCTGCTGATCCTGGCGGAAGAAGCCAAACTGCCAAAAGCCCGAGTCGATGCAGTACTCGATGAGGTAGGGCTGACCGACGCGAAGCACCAGCGCATCCGCACGTACTCGCTCGGGATGCGCCAGCGCCTGGGGCTGGCCGGTGCCCTGCTTGGCGACCCGGGGCTGCTGGTGCTCGACGAGCCCGCGAACGGCCTGGACCCGGCCGGCATGGCCTGGCTGCGCGCACTCCTGCGGCGCCGGGCGGCGGAGGGGAGCACCGTGCTCATCGCCAGTCACGTGCTGGCCGAGGTGGCACAGACGGCGGACCGGATCGTCATAGTCCACAATGGACAACTGCGCCACGCGGGACCCGTGGAGCCGGATCTGGAGAGCACGTTCCTGAGCATGACCGGGGCGGAGACGGGGGCCGGCCATGCGGGCTGAGATCCGGAAGCTCACGACGGTACGGACACCGCTGCTGCTGCTCCTGGCCGCCCTCGCGCTCGTGGCCACCGGCGCCGGGAGCCGGATCGCGAAGCACCCCGAGGACGCAGTGGGAGCCGCGGCCCACGCCGGGCTCGCCGCGCTGTTCCCGCTCATGCTCGGGATCATGGCGATGGCCGGCGAGTATCGGCACCGCACCATCGCCGACACGTACCTCGCCACGCCCGGGCGGACAGTTGTCCTGCTGCGGAAGTTCACGTTGTACACGTTCATCGGAGCCGGCTTCGGCGTCCTCGGTGCCGGCATCGCCGCGATCATCGCCGACAACGTGCCGTTCAAGGTGCTGGCCGGCGTCGTGGCCTGGAACGCACTGTTCGCGGCGATCGGCGTCGGGCTCGGCGCGCTGGTGCGCAGCCAGGTCGGGGCGATCGCGGGGGCGCTGGCCTGGCTCGCGCTCATCGAGGGGGTCGCGGCGGAGCTGGTGGGCGCGGACGCGGCCCGGTGGCTGCCGTTCCGGGCGGCCATGTCGCTCGGTGGCATGGACGCCGGGCTGGGCCAGGGCACGGCGGCGGCGGTGCTCGGTGCCTATGCGCTGGCGTTCGTCGTCGGGGCTTTCGCAGTACAGATGCGGGATCTGCCTTAATCGGACCTGGCCGCGTCGTAACGCTCCTGGGCGAGTGTGATCTGCGGCATCTCGGCCTCGACGAGCTCGATGAGCTCCGAGAGCTTGGCGGCGATCTTGGCCCCGGCGTCGGTAAGGCTGTATTCGACCCGGGGCGGGATCGTGCTGCGCACCTCCCGCACCACCAGACCGTCACGCTCGAGGGCGTGCAGCGTCTGGGACAGCATCTTCTCGCTCACCCCGTCGACGCGGCGGCGCAGCTCGTTGAAGCGGTGGGTGCCCTCGTGCAGCGCGGCCAGGGTGAGACCGCCCCAGCGGCCGCTGATGTTCTCCATCACAGGCCGTGAGGTGCAGTTGCGCGCGAACACGTCGAACACCAACGGGTCGTTGGCCATGCCCACACGATAACTCAGAGATCGCACTTTCGCTGGGGTTGCACTTTCCAAAAGTTAGTGCCTACGATTCAGAAATGACGATCACCGTAACCGGCGCGACCGGACACCTTGGCCAGCTGATCCTGAGCGAGCTGCAGGGGCAGGACGTGCGCGCGGTCGCCCGCCGGCCCGAGGCGCTCAGCGGCGTCGAGGCCCGCCTCGGCGACTACGACCGCCCCGAGACCCTGGTCAACGCGTTCGCCGGCACCGACGTCCTCGTGTTCGTGTCCGCGAGCGAGGCCGGCAAGCGCCTGCCGCAGCACCGCGCCGTCGTCGACGCGGCCATCGAGGCCAAGGTCGGCCGGATCGTGTACACGAGCATCACGCACGCCGACACCAACCCGATCCCGCTGGCCCCCGAGCACAAGGCGACCGAGGAGCTCATCAGGGACTCCGGCATCCCGTTCACGTTCCTGCGCAACAACTGGTACCTCGAGAACTACACCGGCAACCTGGCCGGCACCCTCGAGCACGGCGCGGTGCTCGGCGCCGCGGGTGACGGCCGCATCGCCGCCGCGACCCGGGCCGACTACGCCGCGGCCGCCGCCGTCGTGGCGACCACCGAGGGCCACGAGGGCCGGGCGTACGAGCTCGGCGGCGACCGGGCCTTCACGCTCAGCGAGCTGGCGGCGGCGATCGCGGAGCGCTTCGGCAAGCCTGTCGTGTACCGCAACCTGCCCGTCGACGACTACGCGGCCGCGCTGGAGAGCTTCGGCGTCCCGGCCGGCTTCGCGCGGGTCCTGGCCGACGTCGACGTGACCATCGAGCACGGCTCGCTCGACGTGGTGACCGGCGACCTGAGCCGGCTCATCGGCCGCCCGACCACGACGCTTGCCGAGTTCCTGCAGAAGCTCTGAGCCGCCGCTCGAGCGCCCGCGTCCTGGCACGCGGACGCTCGATCACGCTTGCTCGCCCGCGTCCTGGCACGCGGACGCTCGATCACGCTTGCTCGCCCGCCGCCTCAGCGCGGGTTTTCGATCAGGTCGGCGACGCGGACGAGGGGGCCGAACCGGGCGGGGATGCCGTCCGGTTCGGCCAGCCGTCCGCTCTCGACCACCATGAGGTCGCCGCCGTACAGGCTCCACTCCGGCAGCCGCCCCGAGAGCTGCTCGGCCACCAGGTCCCGGCCGAACACCGTCCGCACCGTCTCGGGCCGGGCAGCGCGGATGCGGAACGCGCTGTCGAACGGCTCGTACCCGAGCGCCGTGGCCCGGTCCCCGAACAGCGTCCGCCCGAACCGTGACACGGCCCCGCGCCGATGCACCGAGAGCTCCGGCCAGGAGCCGCGGACCCGGACCACCCAGACGATGAAGTGATGCGTCTGGCTGCTGGTCGAGGTGCTGCCGTCCGGCCCCGAGGTGGTGCTCGTCGTCGTGTACGAGTATTCGGCTACGGACACCGCCCGCCCGCCGACGACGCCGCTGAGGGCCAGGCTCACCCCGCGCTTGTTGTGCCCGGGCAGCCGCCGCCACCACTCGTTCACCGGCCGCGGCACGTACTGCCAGCGGTGCTGCACCGCCCAGACCTCGAGCCGCTCCCGCCGCTCCCGCTCCCGCCGCCGCGACACCACGGCCGCCAGCACGAGCAGCACGAACACCGCTGCGATGCAGACGAGCCCGGCCACGATCACCGACGAGTCCATGCCCCCACGCTAAGCAGGGCCATCAACCTCCGCCCGCCTCGGCGAACGGCCGGACTCCAGGTAGGGAAATGACCCACGGCCGCGCCGCCCTCGGGTGAGAGCTGGGAAAGGAGCCGGGCCCCCGGCGAACGAGTCATCGGGGGCCCGGCGCGCCGTTCCGGTACGGCCTAGACCGGAGCGGCGAGCACAGCGGCCAGCGCCTCCGCCGTCGCGGCGTGCGTTGCCAGCAGCGGCAGCGGTTTCGCGGCGCCCGGCGCGGACGCGATGGGCTGCCAGGTTACCGGTAGATCCAGGGCCGAGGCCAATGCGTCGGTCGTCGCCGGGTGCGCGGCCAGGAACGCCGCGACCGGACCGGCCGCCGCCGCCGCCGAAGGAGCCGCGACCACCGGAGCGCCCGACGCCTTCGAATGCCACGGCGGCACGAACGAGTCCACCGCGGCCAGCGTGCCCGGGAACGTGCGGCCCGCCTCGCGGATCAGGACGGGGACGAGCTCCGCTGCCTGCTCGCGCAGCGTGGTGATGAGCGTCGGCAGCCAGGGCAGCAGGACCGGGTCCGGGAGCTTGCCGAAGGCGTTCGACATGAACTCGACCACGAACGGCGTGAGCTTCGGCACCGGGTCCAGGGCCTGGATGAACCCGCTCAGGTACTTCGGCACCGACGGCACCACCAGCGGGTTGCCCAGCAGCTCGGCCCCGCGGGCCCGCAGGTCGGCCAGCGGCAGCAGGCCCAGCTGATGGTGGGCCGACCACAGCAGCGCCAGCTTCGCCGGGGACTCCGGATGCGACTGGCGCACCGCGATCTCCAGCTGGGCCCGGTCGCAGCCCAGCGCCAGGGCGAGGCCCTCCATGGTGAACAGGAAGCCGAGCATCGCCGCGACCTGGCGCACGCCCGTCTCGTCGTCGACGAAGGCGGTCGGCAGCAGGGTGCAGTAGTGCGCGTAGCCGGCGGTGACGAACGACTCGGCCCAGGCCGGCAGGTCGGGCTCGGTGGCCCGGTAGTGCGCCAGCAGCCGGCGGATGCGCTTGAGCACCTCCGGCGCCTCGTCGACGGTGCGCTCGGCCGCGAGCAGCTCGACCGCGCGGGCGCCGAGCTCGTCGGTGAAGCGGCGGCTGCCGAGGAACAGGATCGAGTCCTCGACCGCCCGCAGCGCCACCGCGGCCGTGGCGTCGGCCGCCCACACCGACCGGCGCAGCCGCTGCTCCACTACCTGCTCGACGGTGACGCCCTCGTAGCCGAGCTCGATGATGTATCGCTGGTGCTTGCCGATCGCCAGGTCCCAGCTCTCCTGGATCGACTTCTCGCCGAGCCGCCGGCTGCCCATGATCGGGCGGACGGCGCCGTCCGGCAGCAGGTAACGCAGCATCCACAGCAGGTGCGATGCGGGCCCGAGCTCGGGCCGCCCCGCCAGGTCGAGCAGCGCCCGCTGCACTGTCGACTTGGTCAGGTCCAGCCCGATCGGGGACAGCCGGTCGTAGACGTCGCGGGCCAGCGGTGGCAGCGCCTCGTATCCCACCTGCCCCACCCGGTCGCCGCCGAGCAGGATCTCGCAGAGCCGCCGCACGTCCCGCCGCCCCGGCACCGCGTCCTTCTCGATGCAGGTGACCGCGGCGTCCTGGAAGTCGTAGGGCGTCGGCCGGGCCCGGTTGCGCATCCCGGCCAGCAGGATCGACGTCTCGAACACTGCGATCGCGTCGGCCGTGCTGGACAGGTATCCGTTGCGCCGGGCCAGCCGCACGATGTCGACGCACCAGCCGAGCAGCTCGTCCTCGTCGAGCCCGTCGAGCACGGGCGGGCTGGCCAGGAACCCGGTCAGCCTGTCGGCGACCGGCTCGGCGGCCATCGCGCCGGCGGTGTTGGCCACCGCCTTGCGCTTGCGGCTGCCCTTCTGCCCCTCCAGTTGGAAGGGCGTGAGCCGGGTCCGGGCGAGGGCCTTCTGCCAGGTCGCCGCCGCGATCGACACGGAGCCCGAGGCCAGCCCGAACTGCGCCTCGATCGCCGAGTGGCTGGACGGGATCAGCCCGTAGAGCCACTTGGTCTCGGTGCGCGGGCTGATCTCGAAGTCGGGGACGCCCTCGGCGGTGCCGAACTCCGCGACCCGGCTGGCCGCGTGGAAGGCGCCGCACACGTAGAGACAGTCGGCCCGGTCGACCCCGGTGCGGGCGAGATGCTCGCGCATCCGCGTCCACATGTACCGCTCCCGGTCCTCGTCGACGCTGAGCCGCCGGGTGCCGGACGGGGCAAGCCGGCGGAACAGGCTGCCGATGAGGACCATGACCTGCCGATACGTCTCGTAGTCGGCGCCGGCCAGCGGCTGCTCGACGTACTGGTCCCACCACTCCGACCAGTGCCGCACCTTGCCGTGGTGCAGCAGATGCTCCTCGAGCTCGGCGAAGCGCGGGCGCAGGTCGCCGATCTCGATGCCGACCGCGTCACCGTGCAGGTCGGTGTCCTCGGCCTCCTCGGCGTCCCCGGCAGCGGCGGTGTCCGCCTCCTCGCGCGGCTGCCACTGGAAGACGTGGTCCGTGGAGCGGTCGACGAGCACGAGCTCGACGCCGGGGGTCTCCAGGGCGTAGGCGATCGCCTGGTATTCCGCCGACGCCTCGGTGATCGGCGCGACGATGCTCAGCGGCCCCCACTCCTGCGGAAACCCGTCAAGTTGCGACGCGAACGCCTGCAGCGCGACGGGCAGCCGGCAGTTGCGCAGCTCGGTCAGCAGCGGGCCGAGGTCCTCGCACAGCTCCAGGTAGATCACCTTCGGCTGCTTCTCGCGCAGGCGGCGGACCATGGCCAAGCCCGACGCCGGCGAGTGGTGACAGACCGGGAAGATCTCCAGCTCCTCGCGCAGCGCCCGGTCGACGTCATCGACGATCCCGGCCAGGATCTCCGGCACCACTCCCGGCCCGGTGGCGAAGGCGGTGGCCGCCTCCACCAGCTGGGTCCGCAGCGCCCCGAACGGCTGTGGCTCGCTCATGACAGGGTGGCGATCGCCTGCCGGCCGCCCTCGAGGAACGCCGGCCACTCGCCGCCGTCCTCCTTGCTGCGCGGCTCGACGACCCCGTGCCAGTACTTGTTGAGGATCGCCAGGTCCTCCGGGCTGCGCCGGGCCAGGGAGCCGACGAGCGACCCGGCGAGCGTCTCGGCCTTCAGGCTGCGGTCGCCGAAGAACGTGCTGTGCAGGATCGCGTCTTCGAGCACGCCGATCTGCTCGGCCGTGGACAGCGCCGACTCGAGCTTCTCGTCGTCGCTTGTCGCCGAGGCGGCCGCGGCCCGCAGGTCGGCGAAGCTCTGCAGCAGGATGTCGAGCAGGTTCGGCGGCACGTCGAGGTCGATCTGGTGGCGGCGCAGCAGCTCGGTGGTGCGGAAGCGGACGATCTCCGCCTCGCTCTTCTTGTTTGTCACCACCGGGATCCGCACGAAGTTGAACCGCCGTTTGAGTGCCGAGGACAGGTCGTTGACGCCCCGGTCGCGGCTGTTGGCGGTGGCGATGATCGAGAAGCCGGGCTGGGCGAAGACGATGTTGTCGTCCTCGAGCTCGGGGATGGAGACGTACTTCTCCGACAGGATCGAGATCAGCGCGTCCTGCACGTCACTTGTCGAGCGGGTCAGCTCCTCGAACCGCCCGATGACGCCCTTCTCCATCGCTGTCATGATCGGCGACGGGATCATGGAGGCCCGGGACTGGCCCTTGGCGATGACCATGGAGACGTTCCACGAATACTTGATGTGGTCCTCGGTCGTGCCGGCCGTGCCCTGCACCACAAGCGTCGAGTTGCGCGAGATGGCCGCCGCGAGGAGCTCGGCGAGCCAGCTCTTGCCGGTGCCGGGGTCGCCGATGAGCAGCAGACCGCGGTCGGAGGCGAGTGTCACGATGCTGCGCTCGACGAAGCTGCGGTCGCCGAACCACTTCGGGGAGATCTCGCGGTCGAGGCCGTCGGCCCGTTCGGAGCCGAGCACGAAGAGCCGGACCATGCGCGGGCTGAGCCGCCACGAGAACGGCTTGGGGCCGTCGTCGACCGACTCCAGCCAGTCGAGCTCCTCGGCGTACTTGACCTCGGCGGGGGCGCGAAGCATTTCAGTCATGAGCGGGGTCTCCTAGGCGAGGAAGCTCTTGAGCTCGGACACGAGTTTGCGGACGTGGCCGGACAGCACCGGCGTGCCCAGATCCTTGAAGCGCTGGCGGAACCACGGGTTGACGCTCTGCTCGCCGCCGCTGCCGACCGAGCCGACCGGAATGAACTTCACGCCGGAGCGGTACACGGACTGGATCATGTCGAAGAGCGGCTGGGAGCGGTCGAACTCGTAGAAGTCGGAGATCCAGACCATCACCGTGTTGCGCGGGTCGGTGATCTTCGGCTGGGCCATGGCCATCGCGACCGGCCCGTCGTTGCCGCCGCCGAGCTTGGTGCGCAGCAGCACCTCGAACGGGTCGTGCACCCATGGCGTCAGGTCGAGCGCCCGCGTGTCGTACGCGATCAGGTGCACGTCCACCTTGGGCAGCCCGGCGAAGATCGAGGCCAGGATTGTGCAGTTGACCATGGCGTTGACCATCGAGCCGGACTGGTCGACGACGACGATGAGCTTCGCCGGCGTGGTCCGCTTCGCGGTCTGCTTGTAGAAGAGCCGGTCGACGTAGAGCCGCTCGTCCTCGGGGCTCCAGTTCGTCAGGTTCTTCCAGATCGTGCGCTCGATATCGAGGTTGCGGAACACCCGCTTCGGCGGCACCGACCTGTCGATCTCGCCGACGCTCGTCTGCTGGACCTGGGTGCGCAGGACCGCGGCCACCTCGTCGACGAACTTGCGGATCAGGGCCTTGGCGTTGGCCAGCGCCACGCCGGACAGGTTGCTCTTGTCCCGCAGGAGCTGCTCGATGAGCGACATGCTCGGGGTCAGCTGCTTGGCCAGCGCCGGGTTGGCGAGCACCTCCCGCAGGTGCATCCGCTTGATCAGGTCGCCCTCGATGCCGCCCAGCACCCCGCCGAGCCCGCCCGCGTTGGGCTTGCCGCGCAGCTCGCCCGGGTCCAGGCCGAGCGCCTTCTCGAACCAGCCGGCGTCGGCCTGCCAGTTGCTCAGCTGGGTCGCGCTGACGTTGCCGTGCCCGGTGTTGAAGACGTTGATGAGCAGCTTCGACACCAGCGCGGCCCGCCGCACCTCCAGGCCGTCGCCGGCCGCTGTCTCGTTGGCCAGCAGCCCTTCGAACTCGGCCGCGAGCTCGGGATGGCGCTGCACCAGGTTGTCGACCGACACTCCGGGGTCGAGCAGCGCCGGCGGCAGCCCGATGTCGTCGACGATCGCGACGCTCGCGGACTCCAGCGACATCTGCTCGTCGGCCTCGAACAGCCGCCCGAGCATCCGCCAGTACAGAACCTGGCGCCGGTTCTCCGCGGCGCTCATCTGCTCCGGAGTGGTCGTCTGTTCCGGGGTGGTCGTCTGCTCCGGGGTGGTCATTTGCGCAGCAACCTTCCGGCCCGCTCACGCAGCACCTCGACCGCCTCGCCGGCCGCCTTGGCCAGCTTGGCGTCGGTGGGGCCGAGCGCCCAGTCGGCGGTATGCGCGGCGACCGCCTTCTTCTTGACAGTCGCCTGCACGCCGAGCGGCTGCACCGTCCAGGCGCCGTCGTCCCACCGCAGCAGCCCGATGCAGGCGGTCGCGGCCCGGACCGTCGCCGGGGTCAGCGGCCCACAGGCCGGCAGCCGGGTCGTGTCGAGCGTGATCGCGGAGACGTCCTCGACGAGCACCGGCTCGGCGATGCGGGCCGGGTGCCGCTCCAGCGGCGGCGTGGCCGGGGCGACAGCGGTGGCGAGGTGCACGCGGGCGGTGGTGAACGGATCGGCCTCGTCGCCCGGCCGGGCCTGCGCGTCGCGCCAGATCAGGTCGCCGCCGGCCAGCAGCGGCATGTCGGTGACGTCGAGGGCGCGGTGCTCGGCCAGCGCGGTCAGCAGCATCGGGTGCCCGCTGAGCAGGCGCCAGATCGCCGGGCCGACGATCGTGTCGACCTTCGCGGCGGAGACGCTCGCCCGCACCAGGCGGGTGGCGCCGCCGGCCTCCAGCACGCCATGGACCTGCACCTGCACCGCGGTGGGGTGCTCGTGCACGTCGACGCCGAGCGGGAACAGCCGCCCGGTGACCGGCTCGGCCTGGGCCGCCTTCTGCGCCCGGCCGCCGTCGCGGGCCAGCAGCAGCGCGCGGCTCCACAGATCGGCCCAGCGCCGGATCGGCACGTGCGCCATCGTCGCGATCGGGCTCCCGGCCCGCAGCTCCGCGGCGAGCCCGTCGAGCAGCACCGCGAGGCGGCGCAGCTCCGGCTCGGCGAGTGCGGCCTCGACGGCCTGGCCGGCCGCGGCGACCAGGTCGTGGTCGACGCCCCGCCAGCCGGTGATCGCGAGCTCGCGCAGCCAGGACCGGGCGCCGCCGAGCAGGTGGGTGGCGGCCGCGGCCGGCCCCGGTTCGCCCAGCCACTCGGCCCGGGTGCGCCCGAGAGCGGCGTCGGCCCGGGCGAGCAGCGCGTCGTGGACCGCGCCGAAGAGCGCGATGCGGGCCGCGGCCAGCGCGAAGAGGTGGTCGTCGGCGACGGAGCCGGCCACGATCTTGTCGACCGCCTCGGCGACGGGCTCGCGCAGCGGGCTGCCGGCGAACGCACCGGCCAGGGCGCTCAGCGCGGCGGCCCGGTCCTCGTCGATGCGCGCGAACCCGTGCAGGAGCCCGTCGTCGACGGCGCCCGCGGCCGCGAGCGCGTCGGCGATGCCGTCGTCGCCGGGCGCGTCCGTGAAGAGTGTGGTCAGCATCAGCGCTCCCCGGCCGGCGCGACGGACGGGAACCAGTGCAGCTCCGGGATCGGCTCGTCGCTGCCCGGGAGCTCCAGATAGGCCAGGTGGCGCAGGAATCCGCTGAACACCGTCGCGGCGGGCGTCGGCTCGTGGTGCGCCTTCAGCCCGTGCAGCAGGGAGGTGTGCTCGTCGACCTCGATGCGCAGGTAACGCGCCACGCGCTCGCGCCCGTACTGCAGCTCGGCCTCGTCCAGCAGCGCCTGCAGGTGCTTGCACGGGAACGCGCCGCGCAGGCCGCCGCACGGCCGGTTGTTGTTGGTGCTGCAGCTGAGCCCGTGGGTGCTGGCGCCGATCGAGGAGACGTAGACCCGCTCGATGTCCGATCCGCTCGACACCACGCCCTGCAGGCGGCCGTCGGTCAGCTCGACGAACGGGACCTTGGCCAGTTTGCGGGGCTGTACGGGCGGTATCACGACCGCCGTCGAGCGCGTTTCGACGCTCAAGACCATCAACCTCCAGCATCTGCGATGATCGGGTGTCCCCGACGCCAGAAGTTGTATCGCATGGGTACGACAAAAAATCGTCAGCCCTGCTCAACCGCCATTTTCAGGCAGCGCGGGACGTCGTCGGCGTGGTAGGGCCACTCGCTCGGTTCGATGTTCTCCACGAAGGTGCTGTAGATGACGGCGCCGTAGAGCGCCGACAGCGGCTGCAGCAGTCGCACCGCCCGCACCGGATCGCTGCCCGGCACGGCCTGCCGCCAGAGTGCGGCCCAGTGCTCGGTGAGCTGCTCGGACTCGTGCGGTGTAAGCCCTGCGCTCAGACTGAGCACGTCGAAGCCCGGATTGCCGAGGAACGAGTCACCCCAGTCCAGGGCGGCAGGTGGTACGGACGCCGAAAAACGGACGTTGCCCGGATGGAAGTCGGCGTGGACCAGGCTGTCGGGCAGCCCGCACGCCTCCAGCTCGGCGAATTGGTTCGGCAGCCGCTCCAGCAGCGCCTCCAGGCCGGGAATCTCCTCGAGCCAGGGCAGCGCGGCCGCGACCATCTGGTCGGCCAGCAGCGGCCCACGACGGTCCCGCACCCCGCGCGCGGCCAGGGCATCCACGTCTTGGATCGCGCGCCGCTGCAGCCCGTGCAGCAGGTCCGCCATGCCGTATCGCACGCTCAGCGGCGCGCCGAACCCGTCCTCGCCGGGCAGGTGCCCGATCAACTGCCGGCCGGTGCCATCGGCGGCGATAAGCGGCGGCGCGGAGCCCGGCGCGACAGCGTTGAGCCACTCCAACACCACGCTTTCGGCCCGCAGAAACGGCGGCAGGTGCTTGAGCCAGACCGTCCCGCGCGCCGTTTCCAGCCGCCACAGGCCCGACAGGTTCCAGGTTTTTCTTTGCCTGACCGCATCGGGGGTACCGTAGCCCGCCGCGACGAGCGCCTCACGCGCCCACGCGAGCGAGGCGGCCGGGCCGCCCACTTCGGCGTAGGGCGCCCGCAGCGGATGCGGCTCCAGGCGGAACGACGTGGGAGCGAGGGCCGGATCGCCGCCGTCGAGCTGCGCGAGGTAGGTCACCACGCCCCCGACGTGCCCCGGCCCGTCGGCGCTCAGGAACCGCAGCACGCTGATCTCGGCACCGAGCGCGCGGGCCCCGTCGATCAGGTCCTCCGTCTCGGGCCAGAACGGGATCCGCACGTCGAACGGCGGCAGCTGCCCGAGCACCGCGCCGTCCCCGTCCACCAGGACGAGGACGGCGGTGCGCGTCGGCAGGCTCACAGCGATCGGGCCAGCCGGTCCGCGAGCAGCCGGGTGAAGCGCGACGGGTCGGCGAGCTCGCCGCCCTCGGCCAGCAACGCCATGCCGTACAGCAGTTCCGCGGTTTCGGTGAGCGCCGGCGCGGTGGAGTCGGCGGTGAACGCGTCACGCAGTCCGGTGACGAGCGGGTGCCCCGGATTGAGCTCCAGAATCCGCTTGGTGTGCGGCATTTCCTGACCCATTGCCCGGTACATCTTCTCGAGCGTCGGCGTGATGTCGTGGGCATCGCCGACAATGCACGCGGCCGAGGTCGTCAGGCGCGTGGACAGCCGGACCTCCTTGACGTCCGCCTCCAGCGCCGTGGTGAGCCAGGAAAGCAGCGGCGCGAACTCCTCGGTGCGCTCTTCGGGCACATCCTCCGCGCCGAGGTCGACCTGACCCTTCGCAACGGACTGGAGATTCTTCCCGTCGTACTGCGAGACCTGCTCCACCCACACCTCGTCGACCGGGTCCGTGAGAATGAGCACCTCATACCCCTTGGCCAGGAACGCCTCGAGGTGCGGCGAATGCTCGACCGTCGCGCGGCTCTCACCGGTCATGAAGTAGATGTCGGTCTGCCCCTCCTTCATGCGCTCGACGTAGTCGCGCAGCGAGGTCGGCTCGTCCGGGGAATGGGTCGACGGCAGGCGCAGGAGATCGAGCAGCGTCTCGCGGTTGTCGGCGTCGTCGAGCAGACCTTCCTTGAGCGCGCGGCCGAACTCGTTCCAGAACGTGGCGTAACGCTCCGCGGGCAGATCCTTGAGCGTCGACAGCACCTTCTTCACGAGGCGCCGCTGGACGACCTGGATCTGGCGGTCCTGCTGCAGGATCTCGCGGGAGATGTTGAGCGAGAGGTCGTGCGCGTCGACGACGCCCTTCACGAAGCGCAGGTAGCGCGGCGTGAGCGCCTCGCAGTCGTCCATGATGAAGACGCGCTTGACGTACAACTGGACGCCGCGGTGTCCGTCGCGCATGAAGAGATCGAACGGCGCGCGGGCCGGGATGAAGAGCAGGGCCTCGTATTCGAAGGTGCCCTCACCCTTCATGTGAATGGTCTCGAGCGGGTCGGTCCAGTCGTGGCTGACGTGCTTGTAGAACTCGTTGTACTCCTCCTGGGCGACCTCGCTGCGCGGCCGGGCCCAGAGCGCCTTCATCGAGTTGAGCGGGGCGGGCGCCGCCTGCTCGCCCTCTTTCTGCTCACCCTCGTCTTTGGTTTCGCCGCTGACGAGCCGGATGGGCCAGGCGATGAAGTCGGAGTACTTCTTGACGATCTCGCGGACTTTCCATTCCGCCGTGTAGTCGAAGAGCTGGTCCTCGCTGTCCTCGGGCTTCAGGTGCAGCGTCACCGCCGTTCCCTGCGGCGCCTCGTCGAGGGTCTCGATCTCGTACGTGCCCTCGCCCGCCGACTCCCACCGCGTGCCCTGGCTCTCGCCGGCCCGCCGGGTCACGAGCGTCACCCGGTCGGCGACCATGAACGTCGAGTAGAACCCGACGCCGAACTGCCCGATCAGCTCGGCCCGCTGCGTCTGCTCGGCCGATTCGCGCAGCTGCTTGAGCAGCTCGGCGGTCCCCGACTTGGCGATCGTGCCGATGAGCGACACGACATCGTCGTGCGACATGCCGATGCCGTTGTCCCTGACGGTGAGGGTGCGCTGATCCTTGTCGATCTCCAGCTGAATGTGCAGGTCGCTGGTGTCGACGTCCAGCTCCTTGTTCACCAGCGACTCCAGGCGCAGCTTGTCCAGCGCGTCCGAGGCATTCGAGATCAGCTCACGCAGGAAGATGTCCTTGTTGGAGTAGATCGAATGGACCATCAGCTGCAGCAGCTGGCGCGTCTCGGCCTGGAACTCCAGCGTCTCGCTCACTTCGGCTCCTTCATCGAATGCATTGGCGCCGAAAAGAATACTGGGAACGGCTCAGGCGAGGGCGCGCTGCATGGCGGCGACGTTCTGATACTCGCGCCAGCGGGTGATCCGGCCGTCCTTCGCGGTCAGCACGACCACGAACCCGGCCGTCGAACGCGCGCCGTCCTTGAGGGAGGTACCGGACAGCTCGTACTCCACGACGATCGTCCCCGGGTCGGCCGTGTCGTGCACCGCGATGGTCCGGCACCCGTCGATCCGGCCCGGGAACGCCGCGCGCTGCGGCCGGGCGAAGTCGAGGAAGTCCTGCCTGCTCTCGAACCGGCCGCGGGCACCCGGCGGCGCGAACGGCATCTCGATGACGACATCATCGGCGAACTGGTCACCGGTCACCTCGCCGGGCCGGGTCATCCATTCGTCAGCCATCCGCTCGAACAGTTCACGCGGGCTCGGGTCCATCGGCGATTCGCCTCCTAATATGAGTACAAACTCAGCTTCTGCAAGATAATGAGTGGAGACTCACTTTGTCCAGACCGATGCGCGCGGACGCGCAACGCAACCGCGCGCGCATCCTGGCGGCGGCCGACGCGGTGTTCGCCGAGGGCGGAGCGACGGCGTCCACCGAGGAGGTGGCCCGCCGGGCCGGGGTGGCGATCGGCACCGTGTTCCGCCACTTCCCCACGAAGGACGACCTGGTGCGCGCCCTGCTCAAACGGCTGCTGGAGGAGCTGACCGCGGCCGCGGCCGATCTCGACGGCCGGCCGGGCGGGCTCCTGGCGTTGTTCGAGCTGATCGTGGAGCGCACGGCGGCGAACCGGACGGTGGTGGAAGTGCTGGCGGCGGAGGTACCGCTGGCCGGCCCGCTCGGCACCCTCAGCGCCGCCGCCGACCGGCTTTTGCAGCAGGGTCAGGCCGCCGGTGAGCTGCGCGAGTCCGTGCGGATCGACGCCGTGATGGCCCTGCTCGCCGGCGTCACCCAGGCCGCGCTGAGCAGCCCGCCGGACCTGCGCCGGCGCGCGCTCGACATCGTCTTCACCGGGCTTCGTCGAACCCCGTCAGCAGCGCCTCCACCGCAAACGCGAACCGTGTGAAGTCGTCGCCGCCGGCGTTCGTGGTCGCGGCGGCGAGCAGCAGCGGGTGACGCTCCGCATCGAGCGTCGGGGGTGCCGTCTCACCGATGGCGACCTCGGCCGCGGTATGGCTGATCACGAACAGCGTCAGGGTGTTGATGGCGTCGAGGGCGGTACCCAGGCGAAAACCGGCTCCGGTGAGCACCTGCAACCCGGTCTCGACCGCGTCGAGCGTGGCCGGGGTGGCGGCCGGCCGCACGATCACCGGCAGGACGCCGGGGTGCTCCAGCAGCAGCATGCGCAGCTCGTGCGCGTAAGCCCGCAGGTGCTCACGCCAGTCGTCACCGGCCGCGGCCGGCGTCGCCGCGGTGAAGACGCGCTCGACGAGCCCGTCGATGAGCGCGTCCTTGTTGGGGACGTAGTGGTACAGCGTCATGGCCTCCACGCCCAGCTCCGCCCCGAGCGCGCGCATGGTCAATCCGCCGAGCCCGACCCGGTCGACGAGCTCGAGGGCCTTGTCGAGTACCTGCGCGCGGGTGATCCCGGCGCGCTCTCCACGCTGGCGCTTCGCGGCCACGGGCGTGCCTTCCCGTCGGTGGGGTTGCGCTTTCTTACTTCGTAAGACTACCCTGGGCCCAGCAAACATACGTTGTAAGAATGAGGAGGATCGTCGTGAGCGCAGTGATCGAGGCCAACAAGCAGGTGGTGGCCGGGTTCTTCGCGGCGGTGAACGAGCGGCGGGTGGGCGACTGGCCGCAGTACATGGCCGAGGACGTCGTGGACCACAACAAGGTGATCTTCGGCGAGGAGGACCGGCCGGGGGCGGCGTTCGAGGCGTTCCGGCAGCAGCTGGAGGCGTTCGGCTCGGGCGGGATGTATCCGCAGCAGCTCATCGCCGAAGGCGACACCGTGGTGGCGCGGCTGATCGTCCGGGGCACACACACCGGATCTCACCCGCGGATGCCGGAGCCCACCGGGCGGTCGTGCGAGGTGGAGCAGATCTGGATCCTTACCGTGCGTGACGGAAAGATCTCCGAGATGCGGGCGGTAAGCGATCGTTTAGGGATGTTCCTGCAGCTCGGCTGGGACTGGCCGACGGTTTGACGCGATGGTCAGCGGCCCTGGTGGCCGGCGACGGTACCGATGACGATGCTCAGGGCGAGGAACGCGATGAGGCCGAAGAGGCTCTGCCAGACCCGGCGGTGGCCGAAGTTGAGGGTCCAGCCCAAACCGAGGCGCTTGGGGACGAAGAGGTTGGGGTCGTCCGGGTTGGCGTAGATGATCCCGCCGTACCAGTAGCGCTCGTCGTCGTGCCGCTGCTGCGGCCGGTTGCGAGTGCTGATGGGCGCGCCGCGGCGGTTCAGGGGAATGACGACGACGGCCAGTGCACAGATCGCGACGATCAACGCGATCGCGAGCAGCTCGGCAACCACCGGTTGAGTCATCGTCCAAGTTTCCCACTCGGCAGCAAGATGGTCGAGCGCTGCACCGAACCGCGACCCAGTTCGCACGAAATCATCAGGAACAAGAAGCTAGCGAATCGGTAACGAGGGGGGTTTGCTTCACCCGACCAGGGCCTTACACCGGGTAAAGGGAAAACCGCAATTCGTGACCGATGCGTACCACTGGGGCTCACCTCCGGGTAAGCGCCCGGCCAGCCGCCCGCCGCGCTGGCGCGCTCGCCATGTTCGCCGCCATTCGCGCCGCCCCGCCTGATCCGGCCACAGTCCGCACGCCAACGCCAACGCCAACGGCTTAGACGTATTCGCCCTCGCCGCTGTGGCTGTGCCCGCTTTCGCCCCCGCCGCTGTGCCCGCTTTCGCCCTTACTCGCCCTCGCCGCCGCGCTTGCCTCGCCCTCGTCGCTGTGCCGCTTTCGCCCTCGCCGCCGCGCTCTGCCGCCCTCGCCGCTGTGCGCTTTCGCCTCGCCGCCGCGCTTGCCCGCCCTCGCCGCTATGCCGCCCTCGCCGTCGCGTCCGCCCTCGCACTTGCCGTCGCGTCCGCCCTCGGCCTCGCCGTCGCACTCGCGTCCGTCATCGCCGTGCCGTGGTTCGGGGCTGTGTGACTTTGTTGGCGTCGTGAATTCCTGGCGTCGGGCGGTATGGCTGGTCCTTGGGCCTGGCGGGGCTGGGCTGCGTCGTGACCTGTTGGCGTCGGGCGGTATGGCTAGTCCTTGGCCTGGCGGGGCTGGGCTGCGTCGTGACCTGCTGGCGTCGGGCGGTATGGCTAGTCCTTGGCCTGGCGGGGCTGGGCTGCGTCGTGACCTACTGGCGTCGGGCGGTATGGCTGGTCCTTGGCCTGGCGGGGGTGGCCTGTGTCGGGCGGGGGCTGGGCTGTGTTTCGGGCGGCGCGGGGTGGTTCCGGTCTGGGCGCGGTGCCAGCTGCAGGACGCGGTGCCGGCTGCAAGAGAGGTGCGGTGCCGGCCACAGGAGAGGCGCGGTGCTGGCTACCGAAGACCTGCTCGTTGGGCCTGTAGGTGGGCTCGTTCTGCCTCGTTGGAGGTCAAGGCGGCGGCCCTCGTGTAGGCGGCTGCGGCCTCGTCGAGGCGGCCGGTTCGGCGTAGGAGGTCGGCTCGTACGGCGTGGTAGACGTGGTAGTTCGGCAGCGGTAGGTCCTCGATGAGCCTTAAAGCTGCCGCGGGGCCTGCTACTTCGGCTACGGCTACCGCGCGGTTCAACTGCACCACCGGGGACGGGGCGTAGAGGAGCAGCTGGTCGTACAGCTGGACTATCTGCGGCCAGTCCGTTGACTGCGCGGAGGGGGCGTCGGTGTGGACTGCGTTGATGGCGGCCTGGAGTTGATACGGGCCTGGGTTGGCGCGGCGCAGGCACTCCCGGACCAGGCGGTGGCCCTCGGCTATTGCCTGCCGGTCCCACATCGAGCGGTCCTGGGCCGGGAGCGGGATGAGGTGGCCGGAGGCGTCTGTCCTCGCCGGGCGCCTTGCGTCGGACAGGATCATCAGGGCGAGCAGGCCCGTCGCCTCGGGCTCGTCGGGCATCAGGGTGCGGAGCATGCGGGTCAGGCGGATGGCCTCGGCGCACAGGTCGTCGCGGATCAGGGGGCCGGTGCTGGCCGCGTAGCCCTCGTTGAAGATCAGGTACAGGACGGCCAGGACGGCGGCGAGGCGGTTCGGGAGGTCGGCTTCACGGGGGATGCGGTACGGGATGCCGGCTTCCCGGATTTTGGTCTTCGCTCTCACCAGGCGCTGGGCCAGCGTTGCCTCGGGGACCAGGAGTGCTCTGGCGATTTCCGGTGTCGTCAGGCCGCCCAGCAGGCGGAGCGTCAGCGCCACCTGGGCGTGCCGGGCCAGGGCGGGGTGGCAGGCGGTGAAGATCAGGCGGAGGCGGTCGTCGGGGGGCTCCGCGGGAGCGTTGTACAGCAAGTCGGCCTCCGCCTGCTTCTCCGCGCGCTTGGCCTCCCGGCGGAGGCGGTCGATCGCGTGGTTGCGGGCCGTGGTGATGATCCAGCCCGCCGGGCTGGGTGGGGTGCCGTCCTCGGGCCAGCGCTGGAGGGCGGCAGTGAACGCCTCCTGGACCGCCTCCTCGGCGAGGTCGATGTCGCCGAGGGTGCGGACCAGGACGGAGACGGCCCGGCCGTACTCCTCGCGGAAGACTCGCTCGATCGCCGGGCCGTTCACCACCGGAACGGGCGCACCTCGATCGGGAGGGTGGTCGCCTCGGCGGTGCGGCGGCCCCACTCGAGGGCCTCGTCCAGGTCCTCGCACTGGATGATCATGATGCCGCCCACGTGCTCCTTGCCCTCGACGAAGGGGCCGTCGGTGATCAGGACCTCGTCGTTCTTGGGGCGCAAGGTAGTGGCGCTGGCCGGCGGGAACAGGCCGCCGCTGAAGAGCCAGACGCCGGCCTCCTTCGCGGCGCGTTCGTTCTCGGCGACGCGGGCCATGATCTTCTCCATCTCCGGCGGCGCGGGCGGCTCACCGAAGCTGGGCTCGACGACCGTGAGCAGGTACTGCTTCATGTTGACCTCCAGGGAAGCGCTGACGTGTACCGCCTACACGAACGGGCCCGGCCCCCGATCGACACAGCGCGCGGCAAACCGCCGAAAAAAGTCAGTGCGCGCTCGAACCCGCCCACAGGTTGACGCCGGACTCGGTGGCGTACCTGTCGATCTCGGCCAGCTCGTCCGCCGAGAACTCCGGGTTGTCCAGCGCGGCCACGTTGTCCTCCAGCTGGGCGATGCTGCTGACGCCGATGAGCGTCGACGTGACCCGGGGGTCGCGCAGCGTCCAGGCCAGTGCCATCTGGGCCAGGCTCTGCCCGCGCCCGGCGGCGATGTCACGCAGGGAGCGGATCTTGCCCAGGTTCTTCTCGGTCAGCCACTCCGGCGACAGGGAGCTGTTCTCGGCGGCCCGGGAGTCCGCGGGCACGCCGTTGAGGTAGCGGTCGGTGAGCATGCCCTGGGCGAGCGGCGAGAACGTGATGCAGCCCATGCCCTCCTCGGCGAGCACGTCGAGCAGGCCGTCCTCGATCCAGCGGTTGATCATCGAGTAGGAGGGCTGGTGGATGAGGGCCGGCGTGCCGAGCTCGCGCAGGATCCGGGCCGCCTCCGCCGTCTTCGCGGGCGAGTACGACGAGACGCCCACGTAGAGCGCCTTGCCCGCCCGCACCGCCGCGTCGAGCGCGCCCATGGTCTCTTCCAGCGGAGTTTCGGGGTCGAAGCGGTGGGAGTAGAAGATGTCGACGTAGTCCAGGCCCATCCGCTTGAGGCTCTGATCGAGGCTGGCCGTCAGGTACTTCCGCGAACCCCAGTCGCCATAGGGGCCCGGCCACATGTCGTAGCCCGCCTTCGAGGAGATGACGAGCTCATCGCGGTACCCACGGAAATCGCTCTTCAAGATCCGGCCGAAGTTCTCCTCGGCGGAGCCGTAGGGCGGGCCATAGTTGTTGGCCAGGTCGAAGTGCGTGATGCCCAGGTCGAAGGCGCGGCGCGCGAGGGCGCGATGGTTGTCCAGCGGCCGGTCGTGGCCGAAGTTGTGCCACAGCCCGAGGGAGACGGCGGGCAGCTTCAGGCCGCTGCGGCCGGTCCGGCGGTACTGCATGCGCTGGTAACGCGAGTCGTCGGCGCTATAGGTCACCAACCCACACTAGGGCCGCGTCAGCCGATCGTCCGGACGATGTTGCCTTCCTGGTCGCGGATCTCGGTGGGGACGATCTCGACCACCAGCGGCTCGGCGCCGGGGGCCAGCCGCGTGCCGGCGACGGGTACGAGCACCTGGAGCAGGCCGTCGAGGGCCTCGCTGGTGAGGACGACGTCGAGGTGGTTGACCGCGTCCTCCGCGGTGCCGACGAAGAAGTTGCCCGACGAGAACTCGGCGCTGCTGCCCGGCCCGTCGAGGCGCAGCGAGCGGCCGAACGGCAGCCGGCCGAGCAGCGTCTCCGCCACCCGCGGGGCCACGTGCGCGCCGATGACCAGGCGAATCAGGTCACCGTCGGGGCGCCAGCCGAACTCGGCGAGGGCGAGGGTCGCGGTGGATGAGCCCTCGAGCTGCCGGCCCTCGAGGACCGCGTCGGCGACGTCGAGATCGTCGGTGATCGAGGCCCGGTCGAGGTCGGTGACAAGCAGCGGCAGCCGGGCCGCGAGCAGCTGGAGGAAGCCGACGACGCTCCACGCCTGGGTGGCCGCGTACTCGTCCGCGGTGATGCCCACGACCTGCAGAAACTGCACCGCACCGTTGGGCGTCTCGATCGCGGCCAGCTCCGGGTCCTCCGTGAACACGACGGCCCGGATGAGCGTCTCGCGGTCGAGCGCGATGGGGCCGTTGAGGTCCATGTGGTGGTTGGGCTCGAACCAGTTGCCTGTCGAGAACACGTATCGGGCGAGGTTCTGCAGGAAGTTCGCGGCCCAGATCGGCGGCTCGGCCTCGTCGGGGTGCCGGCGGATGCGGAACGTGAACTCGAAGCCCCAGCCGGAGTCCTCCGGATTGTCGGACTGCTTGCCGTAGAGCTCGCTCATACCGAACGTGACGGCATGCCAGTGCGGCACCGGATCCGTCCGCGGGTAGAAGCTGATGCCGTCAAGCGGGTCGGGCCCGCCGAGCGCCCACTTGATGATCGTGCCGAGGTGGCGGGCCCGGACGCCCGGATACAGCCGCGCCAGCGCCGCATCGATGGCGTCCCAGCCGGGCGTTTCGGAGGTCATGTCGTGATTAAACCCGCTCGATGAAGATCCGGCATGCCCGCGATCAAGGCAAGAACCGTCAAGGCCGAAGCTTCTACTCGGGTCCGCGCGCATGACGGTCCGAGCCTCCCGCGAGACACCGGTCGGCGCCGGGGCGCCTCCCTGCAGCGTCCGCGAAACTTCCGGTCCAGATCCACGAACCCGGCGCCGGGGGCGCCTGAGGCCGGCCTCCGCGGAGGTTGCTGTCTAGATCCCGAGGCGGGCCGCCACGGTGGCGGCGGACGGGTGGCCGAGGCGCTCGTAGATCGCGTGGGCCCGGCGCCACAGGCCGATGGCGGGCGCGCCGTCGAGGGCGTCGCCGAGGCGGGTGGCGGTGTGGGCCTCGTCGAGGCGGTCGCCGAGCTCGGTGAACCGGTCGAGAGCCGCCCGCAGCCGCTCCAGCGAACGATCCCGCTCCCCCAGGGCCGCGTGCACCCGGCCGAGGTGGGCGAGGGCGGCCGCCACCTCGCGCCGGTCGCCGCGCCCGCCGTGCAGGGCCAGCGCCTCCTCGCCGTGCGCCACCGCCTCCACCGCCCGCCCGGCCAGCGCATAGTGCCAGGCGGCCGCGGCGTGGGCGGCGGCCCGCCCGGGAACGTCGCCGGCCCGGCGGAACAGCGCGAGGGCCAGCTCGTCGTGGACGATCGCCTCGGCGAAGCGGGCCATCGACTCCAGCAGCGCGGCGAGGTCCTGCCGGCACCGGGCCGCGGCCGCCGGGTCGCCCTGGGCGAGGAAGCAGTCGGCCGCCTCCCGCAGCCGCCGGAGAGCCGCCTCGTGCTGGCCGGTCCGCAGGTACGCCGCCGACTGCGCGCGCTTGGCCCGGGCCAGCAGCGCCGGATCGCCCAGGTGCTCGGCGGCCCGGATGGCGACCCCCTGCGCGGCGATGCGCTCGTCCCAGCGCCCCTCGGCGTCCAGCTGCCCGTCGACCTCGTCGGCGATGCGCCAGGCGTCGCGGTACCGCCGGCGCCGCATGGCCAGCCCCAGGATCGCGAACTCCGACCCGTGCTCGACCAGCCGGTCCTGCAGGGTCTTGCGCTCTTTGGCCGGGGTACGGCCGGCCGCGTGCTCCCGCACCAGGGCGGGCATCGCGAAACGCCCGGCCCGGACCGCCCCGACGAGCTGCGCGCGCACCAGCTCGGCCAGCGCGTCGGCACCGGAGCGTCCGATGAGGATGGTGGCGTCAGCCGCGCTGAAGTCGGGCCCCGGATGCGCCCCGAACCCGCGAAGCAGCTCCCGCGCGGCCGGGCCGAGCCGCGCGTAGGTCCACGCGAGCGCGCCGACCTCGGCCACCGCATCGCCCACGGCCCCGAGCCGGAACTCCGGCTGCAGCGCCACCCGCGCCGAAACGATCGCCAGCGCCAGCGGCGACCGCCCGCAGGCCGTGATGATCCGATCAGCCCCCTCCGGCTCGCCGCCGACCCGCTCGACCCCGACCCGCGTCGCCAGCATCGCCCGCGCCTCGGTCCGATCGATCACATCCAGCGAAACCGCCCCAACACCGTCCACTTCGGACAGCAGTGCGGGCGACACGGGACCGGTCGGCGGCCCCGTACCGTCCTCGCCGGCCGCGGCCGCGAGCCCGGTGAGCGGGGCCCGGGCGGTGACGAGCGCGATGCTGTCCCCGGCGGCCGGGAGCAGCGGGCGGACCTGGTCGGCGTCGGCGGCGTCGTCCAGGAGGAGCAGTACACCGCGGCGGGCGGTCAGGCTGCGGTAGAGGCCCGTGCGGGCGGCCATGCCGAGCGGCAGGTCGGCCGGGGCCACGCCGAGGGCGGCCAGCACCATGCGCAGCGCGTCGGCCGGGGGCAGCGGGCCGGTCGGGTCGCAGCCGCGCAGGTTCAGCAGGAGCGCGCCGCCGGGAAAGCGGTCGGCGATTCGATGTCCATAGTGGACGGCCAGCGCGGTCTTCCCGACGCCGCCGGCGCCGGTGAGGACGACCGCTCGCACGCCCGGCACCAGCCGGTCCAGGCGGGCGATCGCGCCCGCGCGCCCGGCGAACCCGATCGGCGCCGGCGGCAGCGGCAATCCGGGCCCGGCCGCACCCGCGGGAGCCGCTCCGGACGGGGCCGGACCCGCGGCGGGAGGTCGGGGCGGAGCCGAGCCCACGGCGAACGAGCCGGACGGGGATGCATCCGCGGCGAGCGGTCCGAGCGGGGCCGGGCCCACGGCGGGCAGCAGTGATCGGGCGGGAACGCGCTCGGCGAGGGCCTCGATCCGCGAACGCGCCGAGGCGAAGGCGCCGCACTCGGCGGGGGTGGCACCCAGCAGTCGCAGGAGCGCGTCGAGGCGCTCGGCCGGGGGTAGTGCGCGGCCGTCGAAGTAGGCGCCGATGGCGGCGGACGGCCAGCCGGTGCGCGCGGCCAGCTCACCGACGCCCAGCGGGGACGAGCGGACGCGGCGCGCCTGCCGGCGGCGCAGGTCGCGCAGGAGCCCCGAGAGCTCGTCCAGGGTGGAGACACCCGACGGATCTACCACGCCCGGAAGCCTGCCACAGGCAAACAACTTCAGCCTGCCAGAACACGACGCCCCGCTCTGCTTTGACGCAGAGCGGGGCACCGGATGACGCAGCGTCAGCCGCGGTGGAAGTTTCAGGCGCAGAGCGTGTCGATGTCCTTGCCCGCCGCTTCCAGGTCGGTCGCGAGCTTGTTGATGTCGGCCGTGGAGTTGAGCTTGGCCAGGTAGTCCGGGGAGCCGAACATCTGGATCGCGGCCGCGCCCTTGTCGAGGGCGGCCTGCACCTTCGGGTCCGCGGCCTCGGCCTTGAGGTCGGTGATCTGCTTGGCGATGCCGTCGGCGAGCTCCTTGGCCTTCGCCGCGGCCGCGGTCTCGGCCGCCTTGTTGCCGCTCTGCCGGGCCTGGATCATGAGCCCGAGCTGCACGCCGATCGGCTTGAACGCGTCAGCGGTCACGATCGAGTCGAACTTGGTGCAGACCTGCTTCGTGTTCGCCTTGAGGTCGACCGTGGGGCTCGGCGAGGCGGTGGCGGTGGTCGCCGCGGTCGTGGGCGCGGCCGCGGTCTTGTCGTCGCTGCTGTCACCGCAGGCCGCGGACGTGCCGACCAGGGCCGCCAGGATGGCAACGGTCATCAGACGTCGCACTGTGGAGGTCTCCTCACATGAGTTGGCAGTGGGCGGACGGTGGATCGTAACCGACAGAATCCGCCCATACTGTCGTACATCCGCACCTACATTCGCTCGGGTGCCTCGATGCCCAGGAGATCGAGGCCGGTCGCCAGCACGCGGGCGGTCAGCCGGCACAGCGCGAGCCGGCCGGCGCGAACGGGCTCCGGCGCGCGCAGCACCTGACACTGCTCGAAGAACGCGGTGAAGGCCACCGCGACATCGTGCAGGTGCGCGGTGAGCCGATGGAGCTCGAGCGTCTCACCCGCCCGCGCGACCGCGCCGGGGAAGGCGAGCAGTTCCAGCGCGAGCGCGTGCTCGGCCGGGTGCGCGATGACGAACTCGCCGTCCGCGCCGTCGATCCCGCCCCGGCGGAAGATCGACGCGACGCGGACGTGGGCGTACTGCAGGTACGGCGCCGTGTCGCCGTTGGTCGCCAGCATCCGGTCGTAGTCGAACGTGTAGCCCTTGATCCGGTCGCTGGAGAGGTCGGCGTACTTCAGCGCCCCGATCCCGATGGTGGCGCCGCCGGCCCGCTCGACGGCCTCGGTGAGCAGCTCGGTGAGCTTCACCGCACCGCCGGTCCGGCTGCGCAGCATCTTGCCGTCGGCGCCGAGCACCGAGCCGAACGCGACGTGCTCGGCCCGCACCGGCGGGGCCAGCCAGCCGGCCGCGCGGGCGACCGCGAAGACCATCTCCAGGTGCTGGCGCTGGGGCGCACCGACGACGTACAGGAGGCGCGTCGCCTTGAGCTCGTCGATCCGGTACCGCAGCGCGGCGAGGTCGGTCGCGGCGTACCCGTATCCGCCGTCGCGCTTGCGGACGATCAGCGGCAGCGGCGCCCCGTCGCGGGTCGTGAAGCCCTCCGGGAACGCGCACAGGGCCCCGTCGCTCTCCCGCAGCAGCCCGAGCGCGAGCAGGTCGTCGACCACGCCGTCGAGTGCATCGTTGTAGCCGCTCTCCCCGGCGAAGTCACCGTCCTGCAGGCGGACTCCCAGCTGGTCGTAGAGGCCCTGGAAGTACGACTTCGAGGTTTGCACTATGGAGCGCCACAGCGCGATGGTCTGCGGGTCTCCGGTCTGCAGCAGCACCACCCGCCGGCGGGCGCGCTCCTGGAACGCGGGGTCGGCCTCGAACTTGCGGCGCGCGGCCGTGTACAGGGTGGCGAAGTCGAGCTCGCCGCCGTCGGCGAGGTGCTCGACGAGCATGCCGAAGTTGGTGCCCCAGTCGCCGAGGTGGTTCTGCCGGATGACGGTGTGTCCCAGGTACTCCAGCACCCGCACCGCAGCGTCCCCGATGACAGTCGAGCGCAGGTGTCCGACGTGCATCTCCTTGGCCGCGTTCGGCCCCGAGTAGTCGACGACGACCGTCTCGGGCTCCACAGTGGACACCCCGAGCCGGTCGTCGGCCGCGGCCGCGGCGAGCCACTCGGCAAGCGCCGCATCGCTGAGCGTGAGGTTGATGAACCCGGGCCCGACCACTGTCACGTCGGAGCAGAGATCGGCCAGGTCGACCGCCTCGACGACGGCGGCGGCGACGGCCCGGGCGCCCGGCTGCCCGAGCGCCCCATCGGCCTGGAAATCGGCGTGCCGGGATCGCCGCAGGACAGGGTCGAGAGTCGATCCGGTCACGGTCCCGAAGGCGGCCGCGAGTCTGTCCCGCAGCACTTCGCCGATGTCAGCCATGCCCCTGGACGGTACCGACCAGCTCCGGCCCGCGCTCCTGGATTTCCACGCCGGAGCGACCGGGCGCCCACAGGAACACGATCGCCGCGACCTCGCACACCAGCGACAGGGCCTGGAGCACGACGATCGGCACCGCGTAACCGGGCATCTGCGCGATGACGCCCGGCAGCGTGGCGTGCGCGACGATCTGGATACCGAGCACGACCGTGAGGATGCGCCGCGCCTTGGGCCGCCCGCCGCGCAGCTTGTAGGCCCGCAGCGGCAGCAGCACCGCCAGCACGAGGTGCGGCACGATGGCCCCCGCGCCGGCCGGACCGAGCGCCAGGAGCGTCACCCCAATGGCCAGGACGTGCAGCGCGGCGATGGCGAGGACGGCGACGAGGGTGCGGTTCACGTTCTTCTCGGTCATGCCGATGACGGTATGGAACCGCACCCTCCACCACGCCTGCCCGCCGTCACCACCGCGCCATGACGGATGTCATGCGCTCACCACTGCTGTGGGGCCGGGGTCTTCAGGGTGGCGTTGATGCGGTTGAAGAAGTTCGTGGTGGCGATCCACAGCACGACCGCGATCAGCTCCTCCTCGGTGAAGTGCTGCGCGGCGGCGTCCCAGATGGCATCCGGCACGGCGTCGCCGCGATCGGCCAGGCGGGTGGCGGCCTCGGTGAGGGCGAGGGCGGCGCGCTCGGCGTCGGTGTAGTACGGGGTCTCGCGCCACGCGGCGACCGAGAAGAGGCGCTCGTCGGACTCGCCGTGCTTGCGCATGCTGCGGGCGCCGGAGTCCACGCACGGGCTGCAGCCGTTGATCTGGCTGGCCCGCAGGTGGACGAGCTCCAGGACGGCCGGGGCCACGCCGGACCCGTGGGCCGCCTTGTACAGCAGGTTCACGGCCTTCGGGACGTCGGTCGCCAGGACACCGGGGTTTGTCAGTCGAGCCTGCATGATGCTGTCTCCGATCGTTTGTCACAACGGCGTCGTTTGCTTCGTCGCGCTGTTGACGCCCCAGGCCGGGGTGCTGTGACATATGTGGCGCAGGCCACAAAAGGAGCAACATGAGTGACGAGGCGCTGGCGCGGGAGTTCGAGGCGCAGCGGCCCCGGCTGAAGGCCGTGGCGCACCGCATGCTCGGCTCGGCCGGCGAGGCGGACGACGCGGTCCAGGAGGCGTGGCTGCGGCTCACCCGCCAGCAGGACAGCAAGGACAACCTCGCCGCCTGGCTGACCACCGTCGTCGGGCGGATCTGCCTCGACATGCTGCGGGCCCGGGCCGGCCGGCGCGAGGACCCGCTGCCGATCACCGCGGAGCCGGTCGCGGCGGCCGACCCGGAGCAGGAGGCGCTGCTGGCCGACTCGGTCGGGCTGGCGCTGCTGGTGGTGCTGGAGACGTTGACGCCGAGCGAGCGGCTGGCGTTCGTGCTGCACGACCTGTTCGCGGTCTCGTTCGACGACATCGCCGTCGTGGTGGGCCGCAGCCCGGCCGCCGCCCGGCAGCTGGCCAGCCGGGCCCGCCGCCGGGTACAGATGCGGGAGCCGGTGGCCGGCGGCGAGCGGCCGGAAGCGGTCGTCGAGGCGTTCCTCGCCGCCTCCCGGGGCGGTGACCTGGGGGCTCTCCTGAAGCTGCTCGACCCCGACGTCGTCATGCGGGCCGACGAGACCGCGGCCCGCATGGGTGGCAGCGGCGAGACCCGCGGGGCCGAGGTCGTGGCCGCGTTCTTCAACGGGCGCGCGCGGGGAGCCCGGCCGGGCGGTGGACCGGTCGCCCTGGTCTTCGCGGGCCGGCGGGTCAAGCTGGCCCTGGTGTTCGCCATCACCGGCGGCCGCATCACCGCCATCGACGCGATCGCCGACCCTGCGGACCTGGCCGAACTCAGAAGCTCCTGAGCGCCGTGCGACCACCCGCCCGGCCATCGATCGTTTTCGAAGTGGAGGGGCAACCGCGCCGGCCGATCTCTGGAACACTCGCGCTCGCCCGATCATCGATCATGGGAGTGCTCATGCTGCTCCGCCGGATGGCGGTAGTCGCGATTGCGCTGGCCGTGGCGGTCCCCACGGGACCGGCCGCCTTCGCCGCGCCGCCCGCCGAAAGCAAAATCATCAATCAGAACCCGCCGAAGCCCGACCGCTCACCGGGCAGTCACGAGCCCAGCTTCGACCCGCACGCGGTGTTGGTGCAGTTCAAGCCGGGCGCGTCCGCGGCGGCCACGGACCGCGCGGTGAAAAGTCGCAATGCGCAGATGGCGGGAGCCGTCGCCGGGACCCGCTTCGTCCGGGTGACCGGTCAGGCTGCGGCCCCGGACCTGCTGCACGCGCTCAGCCAGGACCCGGCGGTCGCGGCCGTGTCGCTCGACTACAAGCGCCGGGCCAGCCGGTTGCCCAACGACCCCCTGTACATCAGCAACCAGGCGGCCTACCTGCACGAGATCGAGCTGGACTACGCCTGGAACCGGTCGATCGGCTCGACCGACCAGGTCATCGCCGTGATCGACTCCGGCGTCGACGGCACCCACCCGGACCTCGCCGGACGCGTCCTGGCCGGCTACAACGCCATCACCAACACCGGCACGGCCGTCGGCGCCAACAGCGACGACAACGGCCACGGCACGATGGTGTCCGGCGTCGCCGCCGCCAACACCGACAACGGCATCGGCATCGCCGGCGTGGCCTGGAACGCCCGGGTCATGCCGGTCAAGGTGCTCGACTCGGCCGGCACCGGCAACGACTCGGACATCGCCGAGGGCATCACCTGGGCGGCCGACCACGGCGCGAAGATCATCAACCTGTCCCTGGGCGGCCCCGGCGACAGCGCCGTTCTGCACGACGCCGTCACCTACGCCACCAACAAGGGTGCGATCCTGGTCGTGGCGGCCGGCAACACCGGGGACGACACCGTGCAGTACCCGGCGGCTTACCCGGAGGTGCTGGCGGTCGCCGCGACCGACAGCTCCGCGCGGATCTCCGACTTCAGCACCCGGGGCGACTGGGTCGACGTGGCCGCGCCGGGCTTCCGCATCGTCTCCACCGGCCCGAACCACAACTACTACTTCGCCAGCGGCACGTCGTTCGCGGCGCCGATGGTCTCCGGCGTCGCCGCGCTCATGCGGGCCAACAACCCGGCGCTGACCCCGGCCCAGGTGATGGCGACCATCAGGGCGAAGGCCCAGGAGGCCGGTCCGCGCGGCCTCGACCCGTATTACGGCACCGGCGTCCTGGACGCCTCCGCCTCCGTCGGTGGTGTCATCCACGGGGGCTCGTTCCCGGTGTTCCCGCTCGGCGCCAACGAGCCGAACGACGTCCCGGCCCGGGCCACGGCGTTCACCAACTCCGTCACCGGCACGATCGCCGTCGAGGGTGACGTCGACTGGTACCGGTTCGACAACGCCACCGCGCGCTCGGTGGCCGTGCGGGTGACGCCGCCCGCGTACGACTCCGCCTGGTCGCGAAACCTCGACCCGGTGGTGGAGGTCTACGACCAGGACCTGCGGCTGGTCGGCGCGGCCGACGACGGGGCGGCCGGCGATCCGGAGAACGTCAACCTGAGCCTCGGCGTAGGCGCCTACTACGTCGCCGTGCGCAACTACAACGGTTCGGCGGACGACTTCCGGACCTACACACTGGCGGTCGTAGCGGCGACCGCATCGGCAGCGACGCCCGGGGCGCCGGTGGCGGTCAGGTCCACCGGGATCGCCGACTTCGCCACCGGGGTCGCCCTGGACGCGAAGCCGACAGTGACGTTCGGGCGGACGGTGGACCCGGCGACGGTGAAGCTGCTCCACGGCGTCACCGGCCAGGTGGTACCGACGACGACGGCCTTCGACGCCGGCACGAACACGGCGACGCTGACGCCGGCCGCGGCGCTGCAGGACAACACGCCATACCGGCTGGTGGTCGAGGGGCTGTTCACGTCGACGTTCAAGACCGTCGACATCGCCCCGGCGCCGGTCACCAACCTGCAGGCGGACAGCGCCACGGGAGTGGTCTCGTGGACCGCGCCGGCGATCACCGACCTGAAACGGGTGATCGTGCGGTCGATGGCCGGTCCGACCGGCGGGACCTCGCTCTACGCGGGCACCGGGACCAGCTTCACCCCGGCGAACCTCAAGCCGGGGACCGCGTACACCCTGCAGGCGTTCACCGAGGACAACTCCGGCAAGATCACCGCCGGGCCGTCGGTGTCGTTGACGGTAAACGCGTACAAGTTGAAGGTCGACTTCGACGGCGACGGCAACACCGACGTCGCCGGGATCGACGCCAACAGCGACATCAAGCTGTATGCGGGTGACGGCACGGGCAAGCTTGACGGCTTCGACGATTACATGTGGCCGCCCGGCGGTCTCTGGGGCGGGTTCAAGCACATTGTCGCGGCCGATTTCGACGGCGACGGCAAAGTGGACATCGCCGGGATCGACGCGAACAACGACATCAAGCTCTACACCGGCGACGGCGCCGGCAAGCTCGTCGGCAACGGCAGCTACATGTGGCCGACAGGTGGCCTGTGGGGCGGGTTCAAGAAGATCGTCGCCGGCGACTTCAACGGTGACGGGAAGGTCGACATCGCCGGGATCGACGCCAACAGCGACCTGAAGCTCTACACCGGTGACGGCACCGGCAAGCTCACGGGCACCGGCTCGGCGATGTGGCCGCTCGGCGGGCTGTGGGGTGGCTTCAAGCACATCGAGGCGGCCGACTTCAACAACGACGGCAAGACCGACATCGCCGGCATCGACGCCAACAACGACATCAAGGTGTACTTCGGGGACGGCGCCGCGAAGCTCACCGGTGTCGAGATGGCGATGTGGCCGCTCGGCGGCCTGTGGGCCGGCTTCAAGCACATCGTGGCCGGCGACTTCAACAACGATGGCAACGCCGACATCGCCGGGATCGATGCGAACAACGACATCAAGTACTACACCGGCGACGGGTCCGGGAAGCTGGTCGGCAACGGCTTCGGAATGTGGCCGACCGGCGGGCTCTGGGTCGGGTTCAAGCACCTGACCTGACGCCGCGACCAGCCCTTGGCAATTCCTGGTTTTCGAACAGCAAACGCAAAGCGGGCCCGTGCCGGATGGCACGGGCCCGCCTGTTCGTCGGGTGGGATCAGGTGAGCTGTTTGAAACCCACCCAGAGGCCGCCCTGCGGCCACATCGGGAAACCATTGCCGACGAGTTTGCCGGTGCCGTCGCCGGTGTAGTACTTGATGTCGTTGTTGGCGTCGATGCCGGCGATGTCGGCTTTGCCGTCGTTGTTGAAGTCGCCGGCGACGATCCACTTGAACCCGGCCCACAGGCCGCCGGTCGGCCACATCGCGGCGCCGTTGCCGACGAGTTTGCCGGTGCCGTCGCCGGTGTAGTACTTGATGTCGTTGTTGGCGTCGATGCCGGTGACGTCGGTCTTGCCGTCGGTGTTGAAGTCGGCCGCCTCGATGTGCTTGAAGCTGTTCCACAGCCCGCCGGTCGGCCACATGTAGGAGCCGTTCCCGACGAGCTTGCCCGTGCCGTCGCCGGTGTAGAGCTTCAGGTCACTGAACGCGTCGATGCCGGCGATGTCGACTTTGCCGTCACCGTTGAAGTCCCCGGCGACGATCTTCTTGAATCCGCCCCACAGCCCACCGGTCGGCCACATGTACGAGCCGTTGCCGACGAGTTTCCCGGCGCCGTCGCCGGTGTAGAGCTTGATGTCGTTGTTCGCGTCGATCCCCGCGATGTCGACCTTCCCGTCGCCGTTGAAGTCCGCGGCCACGATGTGCTTGAACCCGTTCCACAACCCACCGGCCGGCCACATATAGCCGTCGTTGCCGACCAGCTTGCCGGTGCCGTCACCCTTGTACAGCTTGATGTCGCTGTTCGCGTCGATCCCGGCCACGTCGGTGTTGCCGTCACCGTTGAAGTCGACCTTCAACTTGTACGCGTTCACGGTCAACGACACCGACGGACCCGCGGTCACCTTCCCCGAGCGGTCCCGCGTGAACGCCCGCACCGTGTAGGCCGTGCCCGGCTTCAGGTTCGCCGCCGTGAAACTCGTCCCGGCCCCCGCGTACAGCCCGAACCCGTCCGTCACCGAACTCGGCGCGGTCGTGCCCGCCGCGGCCCGGACAACCACCTGGTCCAGGTCCGTGACGGCCGGAGCCGTCCAGGAGACGACCGCCGTGGCGCCGTCGGCCTGCAGACCGGTCACCGCCGCCGGAGCGTTGTCCACCGTCCGGAACGTCGTTGAGAACCCGCCCGCGGCCACCACGCGGTACGGCGTGTTGTCCTGCAGCGCCGCACTCGGCGAGATCGTCACCGTCTTCGTGCCGGCGTCATAGGTCGTCGCGGCCGGCACTGTGGCTCCCGTGACGCCGTTGACCAGGTGGGCCGACGACGTGTCGGCGGCCCGGGCGAACGTCACAGTCGGCTTCGCGTCGAGGGCGACCCCGGTCGTGAAGTCGGCGATGCTCGTCGACTTCACCCACGCCTGCTCCCCGCCCGGCGTCACACCGCCCGCGCCGCGGACCACGAGGAGCCCGTAGTAGTTGTCGGCTACCACCGCGTCGGTCCGGCCGTCACCGTTCACGTCGCCAAGCGTCAGGCCCTGCGCGTCGTACATGGCCCCTGAGGTCGGAAGACTCACGGGGACCGGCGCGTCGAGCGTGCCGTCCGACTTCTGCGGGCTGACGCTCAGCGCGTTCCAGCCCAGGTGCACGGCGACGACGTCATTGCGCCCGTCGCCGGTCATGTCGGCCGCCTCGACCGCCGAGGGGATGTCCAGGATCGGGTAGATCACGGGGGTGTCGAGCCCGCCCGTGGCGTTCTGCTTGAACACGTTGAGCCGGGAGACGGGGCGGTTGCCGCCGAGCGTGGCCACGATGTCGGCCTTGTTGTCGCCGGTCACGTCCGCGACCTCGATGCCGCTGATCGCCCACGAGTCGTGCAGCGTGTCGTGGTTGGTGCGGGTCCAGCCGGTGGCGTTGTGGTGGTAGACGTTCACCTGATAGCCGGTGTAACCGACGACATCGAGCCGGCCGTCGCCGTCGACGTCGCCGACCTCGACCTCCGGGCTGGTGGTGTCCGTCGACACGGCCGACGACGTGAAGGTGCCGGCCGGCCCCTGGGTGAGCAGCGCGATGCTGGCGCCGCCATTGGCGACCAGGTCGGTGTCGCCGTCGCCGTCCATGTCGACCGCGACGATCTCCGACGAGCTGGTGCCGGCCAGGACGCCCTGGTCAGCGAGCGTGCCGTTCGCCGACTGGGTGAAGATCTGGATGCCCGCGTACGTGGCCAGCGCCACGTCCTTGCGGCCGTCGCCGTTCGCGTCGAGCACGGCGATCGAGCCGCCGCCGCCGGTCGCCAGCTGCGTCGGGTACTTGACGGGCGCGGCGAGCGTGCCGTCCGCGTTCTGCGCGTAGACCCACAGCTTGTAGTTGGTGGTGGCGTCGCCGTTGTCGAGCGTCGACACCAGCACGTCGTTGCGGCCGTCGCCCGTCACGTCGCCGATCGCCACGGCCTGCGCCCGGGCCCCCGTCGTGTAGGTCTGCGCCGGCTGGAACTGCTGTGCGGCCGGGCCGTCGGTGAGCGCCAGCGTGTAGGGCCGCGTGTCGGCGGCGCCGTTGTAGCTGCGCACGGCGATGTAGTAGCTGCCGGCGCCCATGACGAAGTCGAGCTTCTCGGCGACTGTCGGGTCCGCGCTGTCGGCCGTGCCGACGAGCTTCAGGTCCTTGTCGTAGACGGCCAGGACCGGGTCGAAGTTCTGCCCGAGGTCGGGGTTGAAGGCCGGCGGCGTCACCTTCACGGTGACCGAGCGCACGCCGGTGGAGTCGAAGCGGTACCAGTCCACGTCGCCCTCGACGCCGATGATGCCGGTGGTCGAGCCCGTGAACGCGGTGGCCCGGGCCGGGACGTCGTTCGGCTCGTTCGGACCCGCCGACGGCTGGGTGAACTCGGTCGTCCAGGCGCCGCCGGTCGCGGCGTAGGCGTCGAGGACGCCGGCGCCGTAGTACGGGTCCAGGCCGCGCGGGCCGGCGTCGCGGGCGGTGCCCTTGATTGTCGCGATCAGCTGGGCCGGGGTCAGCGCCGGGTTGTTGGTGCGCATGAGCGCCGCGACGCCGGACACGATCGGAGCCGCGAACGACGTGCCGTCGCCGATGAAGTACTCGTTCGCCCCCTGCGGCACCCCGGTGGAGACGATGCCGAAGCCGGGGGCGGCCACGTCGACCCAGTCGCCGTAGGTGCTGAAGTCGGTGACCTTCCCGGCGCCGTCGGTCGCGGCGACCGCCAGGACCTCGGGGTAGGCCGCCGGGTACTGCACCGTGCTGTTGCCGTCGTTACCGGCCGCGACGACGAGGAGCGCGCCCTTGTTCGTGGCGTAGGTGACGGCGTCGTGGAGGACCTGGGCGTCGCCGGGGCCGCCGAGGGAGAGGTTGATGACCTTGGCGCCGTGGTCGGCGGCCCAGATGATGCCCTCGGCGATGTCCGAGTCGTAGCCGTTGCCGTTGTTGTCGAGCACCTTGACCGGCAGGACGCGGGCGTTCCAGGCCGCGCCCGCGACCCCGACGCCGTTGTTCGTGCCGGCGGCGGCGATGCCGGCCACCATCGTGCCGTGGCCGTAGTCGTCGCTGTTGACCCCGGCCCCGATGTTCGCGTTCGTGATCGCGTTGTAGCCGGCCAGGACACGGCCGCTCAGGTCCGGGTGCTGCCCGTCGACACCGGAGTCGACAACGGCGATGACCTGGTCGGCCCCGCCCATCGAGCGGTCCCACGCCTGCGGCAGGCGCACCGTGTTGAGGTAGTTCTGCAGACCCTGGGTGTAGCCGGGGTCGTTCGGCGTCGTGCTGGCCGTGCGCTTGTAGTCGAGCGAAACGCTCGCGACGGCGGGGTCCTTGCGCAATTCGCGCAGCAGGTCGGGCGCCGCACCGGTGGTCTTCACCTTTGTGTAGCGGGTTCCCGTCACATTTCCGGACATTTGTGCATTGCGGCTTTTCACCGCCCGGTCCGTGCTGGCCGCGGAGGCATTCGGTTTGAATTGCACCAAAACGGCGTGCGGGTCATAAGCCGCATCTTTGGGGCCGCGCGAGCGGTCCAATTCGGGGAGGTGTTGAGGGGTGAGCGTGTGATCGGCGTTCGGTGCCGCGGAAACCGCCGAACCGGTCAGGTTCAGCGCCGCGGCACCGAGAACGCACGCCACAACCACCGCGCGACGGAGCAGCATGGAAACAGAAACCCCCATGATCAGATGATCGGGCGGGGGTATTCTGCCAGATAAATCAGCCCTGTTGCTGGGTGGGGCGGACCAGCATTTCATTGACTGCCACATGGCGGGGGCGCGTCACAATGTATGCGATTGTGTCCGCAATGTCCGGCGCCTGCAGCCGCTCGACGCCTTCAAAACGCTGCGTAATGGTTTCGTATACCTCGGGCCGATTGTGGCCGGCCAGCTCGGTCTCCACGGCGCCCGGCTCGACCAGGGAGATGCGCACGAAGCGGCCGGTGACCTCCTGGCGCAGCGCCTCGCTGAACGCGCCCACCGCGTGCTTCGTGGCGTTGTAGACGCCGCTGCCGCTGCGGGCCACGCGGCCCGCCACGGAGCTGACGTTCACCATGTCGGCCACCTGGCGCGGCCCCTCCGCCGCGGCCGTCAACAGGTGCGGCAGGGCGGCCTTTGCGCAGTACAGCAGGCCCATGATGTTGACCGAGACCATCGTCTCCCACTCCTCGACGGGCGCGTCGAGCGCCGGGCCGAGCAGCATCACCCCCGCGTTGTTGACGAGCGTGTCCAGGCGGCCCAGCTCGTCGACGGTGCGGCCGACGGCCGCCTCGGCCTGGGCCCGGTCGGTGACGTCGGCCTCGATGACGAGTGCGTGGCCGCCCGCGGCCCCGATGCGCTCGGCCAGGTCGGTCAGGCGGTCGGCCCGGCGGGCGGCGATGGCCACGGCGGCGCCGCGCTCGGCGAGTGCGAGCGCGGCCGCCTCGCCGATGCCGCTGGAGGCGCCGGTGACGAGCGCCACAGTTCCCTGCAAAGTCCCCATGCCCTCACGCTACCCACTCAGCGAGAGGTATCCGTCCTCAAGGTTCGGTTCCAGGGCGCGGGCCTGCGGGTCGGGTGGCCCCGGCGCCACGATGCGGTAGCGCATCCCGTCCTCGTCGGGCAGCGCCGACACCACTGTCCCCTCGGCCGGCGGGGGACCCGCGGTGGTGACGGACCAGACCCGGCCCTGCGCGCGCTGGGTGAGCTCGGCGACGGTACCGCGGAACCTGAGCCTTCCCTTGGCCAGCACGGCGACTTCCCGGCAGGTCTGCGCGATGTCGTCGACGATGTGCGTGCTGAGCAGGACGGTACGGCGGCCGGCGAACTGGGACAGCAGGTTGCGGAAGCGGATCCGCTCCTCGGGGTCGAGGCCGGCGGTCGGCTCGTCCACGATCAGCAGCTGCGGGTCGGCCAGCAGCGCCTGGGCGATGCCGACCCGCTGGCGCATGCCGCCGGAGAAGCCGCGCAGGCGCCGGTCGGCCTCGGCGGTCAGCGCGACCACCTCGAGGAGCTCGCCGACCCGCCGCCGCCGGACCGCCCGGTCGTCGAGGCCCTTGAGCAGGGCCACGTAGTCGAGGAACTGCCGGGCCGTCAGGTCCGGATACACGCCCAGGTCCTGCGGCAGGTAGCCGAGCTCGCGCTGCACGGCCGTCCGCCCTGCGCCGGTGGCCAGATCGTGGCCGCCGACGGTGACCCGGCCGGCCGTCGGGCGGGCGATCCCGGCCAGGATGCGCATGAGCGTGGTCTTGCCGGCGCCGTTCGCGCCCAGCAGCCCGAACATGCCGGTCGGCACCTCCAGGTCCAGCCCGTCGAGCGCGGCGACGCCACGCGAGTACCGCTTCACCAGGCCGGAAATTTCGATCTTCACGAAGACTCCATTCAGCGCAGCCGGCGGGCCCGCAGCGCCGCGCCCCCGTAGAGGGCGGCGACGGCCAGGGCCAGCAGCACGGCGATCGACAACAGTGCGGTGAGCGGCGTCGGCTCCGGCCGCAGGAAGTTCAGGGCGGCGCCGGGGACCGGGCCGGCAAGCGTCTGGTCGCCCTCGATGCCCCGGAAGCCGAGAAGCCCGGTGAACGCGTAGCCGCCGAGCGGGTGGACGAGCGTCCCGGCGAGCGTCGGCATCAGCTCCGGCCCGGCCAGATTGCCCCAGAGCCAGTAGCCGACGAAGAGGACGCGAAAGAGCGGAGCAGGCATTGTCACGGGTACCGCCAGTGCAAACCCGCCCACGAAGAGCAGCCCCGGCACCAGCACCGCGCCGCCGGCCGCCAAGGCCCAGAGGAGCGCTTCCGGCGCGCCGGTGTTCACGGCGTAGGCGGCGGAGAACCCGAAGTACACCAGAAAGATGGGAATCGCCGTCGCCGCGGCCGTGCCGAGGTACTTGCCGGCCAGGCGCACGCCGGGGCCGGTCGGCGTCGCGTCCAGGATCGGCGCCACCCGCAGCCGGTCGTCGCGGACCAGCCGGTCGGCCAGCAGGCACCCGAAGCCGATCGCCAGCAGCGCGTGGACCTGCAGCGCCAGGCCGAACACGGCGGTACGGGCCAGCGGCGGGCGCTCGCCGGGGTCGAACAGGTCACGCAGCAGGCTGCCGCCGATCAGGATGAACAGCAGGATGGACAGCGCCGGCACGATCCAGACCGAGCGCTTGCGGACCTGCATCCGAAACTCGTAGCGCAGGCACGCCCAGAACGTGGTCATTCGTCTTCCTCCCCGATCAGCCGCTCCGAGCGGCGCAGCACGGTGAAGGCCACGGCGGTGAGGACCGCGCCGGTGGCGAGCAGCGTGAGGCGGTTCGCTGTCCACTCGTCCGGCTTCGCGCCGCGGGTGGTCGCGAAGAGGTACAAGAGGCGCCCGGGCAGATGCTCTTGCGCGGGGCCGGCGAAGCACTGCTGGATCGTCCAGAGCGTGGTCACAAGCGCGCCGGCCGCCGCCGGGCTGCGCAGCAGCGCACCCGCCGCGAAGCCGAGCCCGCTCAGCCCGGCGGTCGGGGCGGCCCAGATCAGCTGGCCGACGAGCGGGCCGTGGCTGGCCGGCCAGCGGTCCCACCAGCCGGTCGCGATCAACACGGCCGCGCTCAGCAGCGCGATCGCCGCGGTCCAGCCGAGGGTGACGGCCATCCGCCGCAGGAGCGTGACACGGTACGGCGTCGGCGCGGTCAGCTGGATCTCCGTCGCCGGATCCCGGCCGACGAGCGACGCGCACGCGACCCCGGCGGCCAGCGGCACCGCCATCTCCAGGCCACCGAGCAGGATCCGGGCCGTCGTCGACTCGCCGGGCAGGGGGCTGGCCAGCGCGGCGGCGACGCCGAGGGCGACGGCGATCGGCGGGCCGAGCAGCGCCGCCCAGCCGGCCCGGCGGGCCTCGTACCGCCACAGGCTAAGTGGTCTCACATGGGGTTGGTTGCACGCCAGCCGTCGCGGGGTTCACCGCGCCCGGCAACGATCACGGCGACGACCGCGAGGCCCGCGCCGATCGCGAGCACCGCCGCGTTCGTCGACCAGGCGGCCACGATGTATCGCGCCGGCCGGCCGTCGGCCGCGAGCACCCCGCCGGCCATCACGCGCACGACCCACAGCCCGACGACCGCCCCGAGCGCCACGTCCGGCCCGAACCGCACGGCGAGCAGCAGGCTCAGCGAGGACAGCAGCACCATCGGCCCGAGCCAGGCCCCGACGAGCCCGTCGAGCGCGGCCGAGGCGCCGAGCGCGAGCACCAGGTTGTAGCCGAACACGAGCGCTATGCGCACGAGCAGCAGCCGCCTCCCGGACGTCGGCGTGGCCGCGACCAGCTCGGCCGCCGGGTCGAGCCGCGACCGGTAGGTGCCCGCGATGCCCGCGGCGGCCACGATCGGCGCGACGAGCGCGAGCACCATGTCGGCCCCGACGCCGTTGGCCCGCTGCAGCAGGACCGTCGCCACCCCGAGCGCCATCACCAGCGCCGAGGCCACCGGCACGGGGAACCGGATCAGCCGGGCCTCGGCCACGAGCAGCGCGGCGAGGTGCCGCAGCCGTCGGCGGCGGCCCCGCACCAGCGGCTCCGCGAGCGCGCTGCGGGTCAGCACGGCCCGCACCAGGTGCTGCGGGTCGGGCCCGGGCGCGGCCGGGGTGAGCGCGTCGGCGATGGCCCGCCAGGCGGCTCGGTCGTCGTTCACCTGGGCACCTCCTGGGCGTTGAGCGCGGCCGCGACGGCGGACCGGGCGTGGTACAGCCGGCTCTTGACCGTGCCGACGGGGATGCCGAGCACCTCGGCCACGTCGGCGAGCGGCAGCCCGGCCACGAACACCAGCGCGATCACGTCCCGATGGTGCGCGGGCAGCCGGTCGATGGCCGCGGCCACCGGCGTGCCCCCGGCCGCCGCGATCGCCAGCTCCTCCGGCCCGGCGCCGCCGTCGGGCCGCTCGGTCAGCTCGATCCCGGAGGGTGCGGGGGCACCTCGCCCGCGCAGCCGGTTGTGGGCCTGCCGCCGCGCGATCCCGAACAGCCAGGTCGACACCTTGGCCCGCCCCGCGAACGTCCCCGCCGACCGCCAGACCGCGAGCATCGTGTCCTGGAGGATCTCCTCGGCGACCATCCGGTCTCCGGCGAGCCGGTGCAAATAGCCGAAAAGCCCGCGTTCGTACCGCGAGTAGAGCCGCCCGAGCGCGCCGGCGTCCCCGGCCGCGATCAGCCGCACCAGGGATTCGTCGCCGCCGGCCTCCATGCCCGATGAGTAGCAGCCCACCCGGCCCGCGGTTCACTGCGCCACAGCGCGGACTCAGGATGTCTGGCACACTCTCCCTCGCCCGATCACTCGATCATGGGGGTAACTCTTTCCATGCTGCTCCGCCGCGCGGTGGCTGTGGCGTGCGTGCTGGGTGCCGCGGCGCTGAACCCGCTGGGTTCGCCCGCCTCGGCCGCACCGCCCGCCGACCACAAACTCACCCCTCAGCACCTTCCGAAGCCGGACCGCTCGCGCGACCCCAAGGCCCTCTCGTTCGACCCGCACTCCGTGCTCGTGCAGTTCAAGCCGGGCGCCTCGGCCGCTTCCACCGACCGGGCCGTCACGAGTCGCAACGCCAAGGTTGCCGGTGCCGTCGCCGGCACCCGGTTCACGCGTGTCACGACCGCCGGCGCGGCCACCGACCTCGCCCGCGAGCTGGGCAAGGACCCCTCGGTCGCCAGCGTGTCGCTCAACTACCGGCGCCAGGCCAGCACGACACCGAACGACCCCGGCTACACCTACGGCGACCAGAGCTACCTGAACACCGTCCGGATGCCGCTGGCCTGGGACCGCTCGACCGGCTCAGCCGACCAGATCATCGCCGTGGTCGACACCGGCGTCGACGGGCAGCACCCCGACCTCGCCGGGCGGGTGCTCGCCGGCTACAACGCCATCACCAGGACCGCCATCGCGGCCGGGGCGAACAGCGACGACTACGGCCACGGCTCGATGGTCGCCGGCATCGCCGCCGCCGACACCAACAACGGCATCGGCGTCGCCGGGGTCGACTGGAACGCCCGCATCCTGCCCGTCAAGGTGCTCGACCAGGACGGCAACGGCTACGACGCCGACATCGCGGCCGGCATCGTCTGGGCCGCCGACCACGGCGCCAAGGTCATCAACCTGTCCCTGGGCGGGCCCGGTGACACGCCGATCCTGCACGACGCCGTCACCTACGCCACCGGCAAGGGCTCGCTGCTCGTGGTCGCGGCGGGCAACTCGGCCGACAGCGAGCCGCAGTATCCGGCGGCCTACCCGGAGGTCCTCGCGGTCGCCGCGACCGACGCCAACGGGAAGCTCACCGACTTCAGCACCTACGGCGACTGGGTCGACGTGGCCGCCCCCGGCTTCGGCATCGTCTCGACGAGCGTGCCGCAGAACGGGTACGAGTACTTCATCGGCGACGGCACCTCGTTCGCGGCGCCGATCGTCTCCGGCGTGGCCGCGCTCATGCGCGCCAACAACCCGGCGCTGACCCCGGCCCAGCTCCTCGCGACCATCAAGGGCACCGCCCGCGACGCCGGCCCCCGGGGCTTCGACAAGTACTTCGGCAACGGTGTCCTCGACGCCTACGCCGCCCTCGGTGGCGGCTGGGCGCCGGAGTTCCCGCAGGCGTCGCTCGGCGCCGGCGAGCCCAACGACGTGCCGGCCCGGGCCACCGCGTTCACGGCGCCGGTCACGGGCACCATCGGCATCGAGGGCGACGTCGACTGGTACCGCTTCGACTCCACCGGCATCCGATCGGCGACGGTCACGGTGACCTCGCCGTCCTACGACTTCGACCGCGCGCAGAACATCGACGCGGTCCTGGCCGTGTACGACAAGGACCTGAAGCTTGTCGGCCAGGGCGACGACCCGGCCTCCGGCTCGGCCTCGGTAAGCCTCACGCTCGGCGCCGGCACCTACTACGTCGCCGTGCGCAACCGCGGCGGCGACGCCGACGACCGCCCCTACACGCTCGCCGTCACCGACGGGCCGGGCACCCCGCAGCAGTTCCAGCCGTGGCAGGCGACAGCGACCGGCTCGCGCCCCCAGGTCGTGACCGTCGGCGACGTGACGGGCGACGGCCGCAACGACGTGGTCCTGGCGACCGGCTACTACTTCGACCCGGACAACGACTACAAACTCTTCGTGTTCGCGCAGAACGTGGACGGCACGCTTGCCGCGCCGGTGAAGTACACGACGCAGCTGCAGTCGCCGCTCGACAGCCCCGCACTGGCGCTGCTCGACACGAACGGCGACGGCCGCAAGGACGTGGCCCTGACCAGCAACGCGGGCCTGCAGCTCTTCCGCCAGACCGCGGCCGGGGCGCTCACCGACGCCGGTCTCGTGGCCGGCACCGCCGGTGCGACGCGCGTCACGGCGGCCGACATCGACGCCGACGGCGACGCCGACCTGATCGTGGCCGACACCGCCGGCAGCCAGCTGCTCACCCAGGGCCCGGCGGGCACCTTCACGGCGTCGTCCGTGTCGGCGAACGGCAGTGCCGAGTATGAGGTCGGCGACGTCGACGGCGACGGCCGGACCGACATCGTGAGCTTCTCGAGCACGGCGGTGATCGTCTACCACAACACCGCCACCGGCTGGACGGAGACCGACCACGCCGCCGTCCACGGCACTTCGAACGTCGGCGGCGTCGAGGTCGCGGACCTGACGGGCGACGGCAAGGCCGACATCGCCGCGACGGTCACCGGCAACCTCCAGGACGCCAAGGTCAACGTCTTCAAGCAGAACGCGGCGGGCGGGCTCGACGCGCCTGTCACCTACGCCACGGTGGACCTCCCGCAGGCGGTCGAGGCGGCCGACATCACCGGCGACGGCCGGACCGACCTCGTCACCGCGCACCCGGGCTTCAACAAGGTGAGCGTCCTGCCCCAGACCACCGGCGGCCAGCTCGGCACCCCGATCACCGCGTTCGTCCCGTTCCAGGGCAGCGACACCCAGGCCCTGGCGCTCGGCGACGTCAACGGCGACAACCGGATCGACGCGGTCGTCGTGGACCCCAACTCCGGGCTCGAGGTGCTGCGCAGCGCCTTCGGGCCGACGCCGGGCGGCGAGGCGGCGTGGGTGAAGTCCACGAGCATCGCCGACTTCGCCACCGGGGTCGCCCTCGACGCGAAGCCGACGATCACGTTCGCCCGGACGGTGGACACGTCGACGGTGAAGCTGGTGCACGGGGTCACGGGTCAGGCCGTGCCGGCGACGGTTTCGTACGACGCCGGGACCGCGACGGCGACGATCACGCCGGCCGCCGCGCTCCAGGACAACACCGCCTACCGGGTCGTCGTCGGGAACGTGTTCTCCTCGACGTTCCGGACGGTCGACACGGCTCCGGCCGCGGTGACCGGCCTGCAGGCCGACGGCGCCACGGCGGTCGTCTCCTGGACGGCTCCGGCGATCACGGATCTGGACCAGGTAATCGTGCGGGCCGGGACGACGCTGCCGGACTCCGTGACGGCTGGGATCGGCCTGTATGCGGGGGCCGGGACCAGCTTCACCGCGGCGAACCTCAAGCCCGGCGTCGCGTACACCGTGCGGGCGTTCACGCGGGACCGGTCGGGGAAGATCACGGCGGGTCCGTCGGTGTCGTTGACGGTGAACGCGTACAAGTTGAAGGTCGACTTCAACGGTGACGGGAACACCGACGTGGCCGGGATCGACGCGAACAGCGACATCAAGTTGTACAAGGGTGACGGCACGGGCAAGCTCGTCGGCAACGACGGCTATATGTGGCCGGCCGGTGGGTTGTGGAACGGGTTCAAGCACATCGTGGCCGCGGACTTCAACGGCGACGGGAAGGTCGACATCGCGGGGATCGACGCGAACAACGACATCAAGCTCTACACCGGCGACGGCGCCGGGAAACTCGTCGGCAACGGCTCGTACATGTGGCCGACCGGTGGGCTGTGGGGCGGATTCAAGAAGATCGTCGCCGGGGACTTCAACGGTGACGGGAAGGTCGACATCGCGGGGATCGACGCGAACAGTGACCTGAAGCTGTACACGGGTGACGGGGCCGGGAAGCTGACCGGCACCGGGACGGCGATGTGGCCGCTCGGCGGGCTGTGGGGCGGGTTCAAGCACATCGAGGCGGCCGACTTCAACACCGACGGCAAGACCGACGTCACCGGCATCGACGCCAACAACGACATCAAGTACTACACCGGCGACGGCACCGGCAAACTCGTCGGCAACGGCGCCGCGATGTGGCCGACCGGCGGCCTGTGGGCCGGGTTCAAGTGGATCGTCGCCGGCGACTTCAACAACGACGGCAAAGCCGACATCGCCGGCATCGACGCCAACAACGACATCAAGTACTACACCGGCGACGGCACCGGCAAACTCGTCGGCAACGGCTTCGCCATGTGGCCGCAGGGCGGCCTCTGGGTCGGCTTCAAACAGCTGACCTGATCTCTTCCAGCAGCGTGCGGGCCCGTACCAGTCGGTGCGGGCCCGCGCCGTTGCCCGACCAGTCGATCATTGGGGTATCCATGCTGCTCCGCCGTACGGTCGCGGTGGCCTGCGTGCTGGGCGCCGCGGCGCTGAACCCGCTGGGCTCGCCCGCGTCCGCCGCGCCGCCCGCCGAACACAAGCTCGCGACCAAGGACTTTCCCGGGCCGGGCCGCGAGGACCTCGCCTACGACCCGCACGCGGTGCTGGTGCAGTTCAAGCCGGGCACGACCGCCGCGTCCTCGGACCGTGCGGTCAAGAGCCGCAATGCCCAGGTTTCGGGTACCGTCGCCGGCGCCCGTTTCGTGAAGGTGACCACGGCCGGGACCGCCACCGACCTGCTCCGGGACCTGAGCCGGGACCCGGCGGTGGCGAGTGCCTCGCTCGACTACCGGCGCCGGGCCAGCACGACACCGAACGATCCCGGCTACACCGAGGGCGCCCAGGACTACCTGAACACGGTCCGGCTGCCGCAGGCGTGGGACCGCACGACCGGCTCGGCCGACCAGATCATCGCCGTTGTCGACTCCGGCGTCGACGGGCAGCACCCCGACCTGACCGGCCGCGTCCTGGCCGGCTACAACGCCATCACCGGCACGACCATCGCGGCCGGGGCCAACAGCGACGACTACGGCCACGGCACCATGGTCGCCGGCATCGCCGCCGCACGCACCGACAACCTGGAGGGCGTCGCCGGTGTCGCCTGGAACTCCCGCATCCTGCCGGTCAAGGTGCTCAACGCGAGCGGCGAGGGCTACGACTCCTCCATCGCCGCCGGCATCGTCTGGGCGGCCGACCACGGCGCGAAGGTCGTCAACCTGTCGCTCGGGGGCCCCGGTGACTCCGCGGTCGTGCACGACGCCGTCATCTACGCCACCAACAAGGGCGCGCTCGTCGTGGCCTCGGCCGGCAACGACGGCGACGCCGGCAACGCGACGAACTATCCGGCGGCGTTCCCGGAGGTCCTGGCGGTCGCCGCGACCGACGGCGCCGGGAAGGTCACCGACTTCAGCACCTACGGCGACTGGGTCGACGTGGCCGCCCCCGGCTTCGACATCGTCTCCACCGGCCTGCCGGACGGCGACGTCGAGTACTACATCGGCGCCGGCACGTCATTCGCCGCCCCGATCGTGTCCGGCGTGGCCGCGCTCATGCGCAGCACCAACCCGGCCCTGACCCCGGCCCAGCTGATGGCCACCATCAAGGGCACCGCCCGCGACGCCGGCCCGCGCGGCCTGGACCCGTACTACGGCGCCGGCGTCCTCGACGCCTACGCCGCCGTGGGCGGCCCGTGGGCCCCGCAGTTCCCGCCGCCGAACCCGGGCACCGACGAGCCCAACGACGTCCCGGCCCGGGCCACCCCGTTCGCGGACTCGATCGCCGGCACGATCGGCGCCGAGGGCGACGTCGACTGGTACCGCTACGACTCCATCTCCCGGCGCAAGGCGTCGGTGCGGGTGACGCCGGCCGCGTTCGACGCGAGCCTCCCGCAGCACCTCGACCCGGTGCTGGAGGTGTACGACCAGGACCTCCGGCTGATCGGCACCGCCTTCAACCCCGACCCGGCCGTCGCCACACAGGTCGACTTCGAGATCGGCGCCGGCCCCTACTACCTGGCCGTGCGCAACCACAACGGCGCCGCGGACGCCCGGCCCTACACGCTCGCGGTCACGCTCGGAGCGGACGCCCAGTTCGGCCCGGCGCAGACGGTCTCGCCGGGCTCCCGGGCCCAGTCCGTGGCCATCGGCGACGTCACCGGCGACGGCCGCGACGACGTGATCCTGGCGACGAACGCCTGGTCGGGCTCGGCGAACAACTACAGGCTGTTCGTCTACCCGCAGAACACCGACGGCACGCTCGGCGCACCCGCGATGTATCCGACGCAGCTCGAGTACATCTCCACCGCCCCGATCGCGGTGCTCGACGCGAACGGCGACGGGCGCAAGGACGTGGCCCTGGGCACGGTGCCGGGCGTCGAGCTCTTCACCCAGACGGCGGCCGGCGCGCTGACGGACAGCGGCCTGGTGCCCGGCACCGGCGGCGTGCAGTTCCTCACGGCCGCCGACATGGACGGCGACGGCGACGGCGACCTCGTCGCATCCTTCGGCCTCGGCGTGCAGCTGCTCACCCAGGAGCCGGCCGGGACCTTCACCGCCTCCACCGTGACGCTCGACGCCGGCCTGACCGAGGACATCGCGGTCGGTGACGTCGACGGCGACGGCCGGCCGGATGTCGTCGGCTTCGGCCACACGGCGATAAACGTCTACCACCACACGGCGACCAGGTGGATCCGCACCGATCACAACGCGGTCCAGGCCGACCAGGAGCACATCGCGAGCGTGGCGGTCGCGGACGTGACCGGGGACGGCCGGGCCGACGTCATCGCCGGCGTCGGCGCGGCGGTCGAGGTGTTCGCCCAGACCGCCGCCGGTGGGCTCGCCGTGCCGGCGGTCCACCGCTCCGTGAGCGGCGCCGGCCGGGTCGAGGCGGCCGACTTCAACGGCGACGGCCGGGCCGACGTCATGGTCCGGGCCGGGGGCGGGTTCGGCGTGCTGCATCAGAGGGCCGACGGCTCGCTCGGTCCCATCGCCCTCACGTCCGGGGTGAACTCCGACGGATCGGGGCCCAACGACACGGCGGTGGGCGACGTCGACGGCGACAACCGCATCGACGTGGCGATCGCCGCGGGCACCTACGGGCTGGGCGTGATCCGCAGCGCCGCCCCCGGCCCGGCGGCAAGCGGGGAGCAGGCGTACGTCCGTTCGACAGGCGTCGCCGACTTCGCCACCGGCGTCGCCCTGGACGCCCGGCCGACGGTGACGTTCGCGCGGGCGGTCGACGCTTCAGCGGTGCGGCTGGTGCACGGGGTCACCGGGCAGCCCGTGGCGGCGACGGTGGCGTTCGACGCGCGCACCGGCACCGTGACGGTGACGCCGGCGGCCGCGCTGCAGGACAACACCGCATACCGGCTCGTCGTGGACGGCGCGGGCTTCTCGTCGACGTTCCGCACCGTCGACACCGACCCGGCAGCGGTCACGAACCTCCAGGCCAACGGCGCGAGCGCGGCGATCTCCTGGACGGCCCCCGCCATCACGGACCTGGACCAGGTGATCGTCCGGGCCGCGGCCGGCTCGGCGGCGCCGTCATCGGTGACCGCCGGGATCGGCCTGTACGCCGGTAGCGGGACGGGTTTCACGGCGGCGAACCTGACGCCGGGTACCGCGTACACCGTGCGGGCGTTCACGAAGGACCGCTCGGGCAAGGTGACGGCCGGGCCTTCGGTGTCGCTGACGGTCTCGGCGTACAAACTCCGGGTCGATTTCAACGGTGACGGGAACACCGACGTCGCCGGGATCGACGCCAACAGCGACATCAAGCTCTACAGGGGCGACGGCACCGGCAAGCTCGTCGGCAACGACGGCTACATGTGGCCGGCCGGCGGTCTGTGGAACGGGTTCCGGCATATCGTCGCGGCGGATTTCAACGGTGACGGCCGGGTGGACATCGCGGGAATTGACGCGAACAACGACATCAAGCTCTACACCGGCGACGGCACCGGCAAGCTCGTCGGGAACGGCTCCTACATGTGGCCGACCGGTGGGCTGTGGGGCGGGTTCAAGAAGATCTTCGCCGGAGACTTCAACAACGACGGCAAGGTCGACATCGCGGGCATCGACGCGAACAGTGACCTGAAGTACTACACCGGCGACGGCACCGGCAAGCTCGTCGGGAACGGGGCGCCGATGTGGGTGAGCGGCGGGCTGTGGGCCGGGTTCCGGCACATGGAGGCGGCCGACTTCAACAATGACGGCCGGACCGACATCGCCGGAATTGATGCGAACAACGACATCAAGGTGTACTTCGGCGACGGTGCCGGGCACCTCAACGGCATCGAGCAGCCGATGTGGCCGACCGGCGGGCTGTGGGCCGGGTTCCGGTACATCGTGGCCGGGGACTTCAACAACGACGGCAAGGCGGACATCGCCGGGATCGACGCCAACAGCGACATCAGGTACTACACCGGCGACGGCACCGGCAAACTCGTCGGCGCCGGCAATGCGATGTGGCCGACCGGCGGGCTCTGGGCCGGGTTCAAACAGCTCACCTGACGCCATAAAAGCCAGCAAAGCGGACCCGTGCCGATCGGTGCGGGTCCGCTTTGTCGCCCGGGGTGTTCTGCCCCATTGATCTCTGGCACACTCGCCCTGACCCGATCACTCGATCATGGGGGTAATCCTTTCCATGCTGCTCCGCCGCTCGGTGGCTGTGGCGTGCCTGCTCGGTGTGGCCGCGTTGAACCCCTCCGGTTCACCCGCTGCCGCCGCACCGGCTGCCGATCACAAACTCACCCTTCAGCACCTTCCGAAACCGGACCGCTCGCACGAGTACAAAGACGCCCAGTTCGACCCGCACGCCGTGCTGGTGCAGTTCAAGCCCGACGCGTCAGCGGCGAATACGGACCGGGCCGTCAAGAGCCGAAACGCGCATCTGGCGGGTACCGTCGCCGGCACGCGCTACGCGAAGGTCACCACGCCCGGCTCGGCCACCGACCTGCTGCGCGACCTGGGCAAGGACCCCTCGGTCGCCGGCGTTTCCCTCGACTACCGGCGCACGGCCAGCACGACACCGAACGACCCCGGCTACACCTACGGCGACCAGGACTACCTGAAGACGGTCCGCCTGCCGCAGGCGTGGGACCGCTCGATGGGCGGGGCCGACCAGGTCATCGCCGTTGTCGACTCCGGCGTCGACGGCTCCCACCCCGACCTCGGCGGCCGGACCGTCGGCGGCTACAACGCCATCGCGAAGACCACGACGGCGGCGAGCGCCAACACCGACGACTACGGCCACGGCACGATGGTCGCCGGCATCGCCGCCGCCAACACCAACAACGGTGACGGCATCGCGGGCGCGGCCTGGAACGCGCGGATCATGTCCGTCAAGGTCCTCGACAGCCAGGGCCACGGCTTCGACTCCGACATCGCCGCCGGCATCGTCTGGGCGGCCGACCACGGCGCGAAGATCATCAACCTGTCCCTGGGCGGTCCTGGGGACGCGACGGTGCTGCACGACGCCGTCACCTACGCCACCAACAAGGGCTCACTCCTGGTGGTCGCGGCCGGCAACACCGGGGGCAACGCCCCGCAGTACCCGGCGGCGTACCCCGAGGTGCTCACGGTCGCCGCGACCGACTGGGCCGCGAAGCTCGTCGACTTCAGCTCCTGGGGCGACTGGGTCGACGTGGCCGCGCCCGGCTTGAGCATCGTCTCGACCTACCCGGGCCAGCGGTACGCGGTCGGCGACGGCACCTCGTTCGCCGCGCCGATCGTGTCCGGCGTGGCGGCGCTCATGCGCGCCAACAACCCCGCGCTCACCCCGGCCCAGCTGATCGCCACCATCAAGGCGACGGCCCGGGACAGCGGCCCGCGCGGCCTCGACCCCTACTACGGCGCGGGCGTGCTCGACGCGTACGCCGCCACGGGCGGCCCCTGGGCGGCGGAGTTCGCGCAGCCGTCGCTCGGCGCCGGCGAGCCGAACGACGTCCCGGCCCGGGCGACCTCGGTCACGACCACTGCCACCGGCACCTTCGGCATCGAGGGCGACGTGGACTGGTACCGCTTCGACCCCACCGGCGAGCGCACCGTGACAGTCACCGTGACACCGCCGGCGTTCGACGCCAACCGCGGGCAGAACATGGACACGGTCCTGGCCGTGTACGACAAGGACCTCAAGCTGGTCGGCCAGGCGGACAGCCCGGACCCGGCAGTGGCCGAGCAGGTCACCCTCACCGTCGGCGCGGGCGCGTACTACGTGGCCGTCCGCAACTACAACGGTGCCGCCGACGATCGGCCCTACACGGTGGCCATCGCCGACGCGCCGAGCACCCAGTTCCAGCCGGCGCAGTCGACCGCGACGGGCTCCTGGGCGCAGACGGTGGCGATCGGGGACGTGACGGGCGACGGCCGCAACGACGTCGTCCTCGCCACGACGTACTACTTCGACGAGATCAACGACTACAAGCTGTTCGTCTACGCGCAGAACGCCAACGGGACGTTCGCCGCTCCCGCGAAGTACTCGACGCGGCTGGCCTACGGCAACATCGCCGGCCTCGCGGTGCTCGACACGAACGGTGACGGCCGCAAGGACGTGGCGGTCGGCACCGCCGCCGGCGTGCAGATCTTCCGGCAGACGTCGACGGGCACGCTGAGCGACACCGGCCTCGTGGCCGGCACCGAGGGCGCCAGCCGGCTCGCCACGGGCGACCTGGACGGCGACGGCGACGCCGACCTGGTCGTGACCGACACGGCGGGCATCACGCTGCTCACCCAGGGAGCGGGCGGCGCGTTCACCGCATCGTCCGTCTCGGCCGAGGGCGGCCTGGAGCTCGAGGTCGGTGACGTCGACGGCGACGGCCGCAACGACGTGGTCGGCTTCATCGGCACCACCGTGAACGTCTACCACAACACGACGACGGGCTGGACCCGCACCAACCACGAGACCATCCACGGCGACGACTTCGCCCCGATCGCCGGCATCGAGGTCGCCGACGTGACAGGCGACAACAAGGCCGACATCATCGCCACGGTGGGCTACAACCCGCCCTCGGCCCGGGTCAACGTGTTCAAGCAGAACGCCTCGGGCGGGCTCGACACGCCCGCGGTCTACCTCATCCCCGCGGACTCGCCCGGGCCGGTCGAGGCGGCCGACGTGAACGGCGACGGCCGCCTCGACGTCGTCACCGTGCACGGCGGCACCCAGCTGAGCGTGCTCCGGCAGAACACCGACGGCACCCTCGCCCCGGCCGTCTTCTCGCCGGTGCCGTACGCGACGCGCCTGGACGCCCAGGGTCTCGCCCTCGGTGACATCGACGGCGACAACCGCATCGACGCGGTCATGGCCAACTACAACTCCGGGCTCGTCGTGCTCCGGGCCGGGACCGGCCCGACGCCGGGTGGGGCGCAGGCGGCGGTCCGGGCGACGGGCATCGCCGACTTCGCCACCGGGGTCGCGCTTGACGCCAAGCCCACGGTGACGTTCGCCCGGGTGGTGGACACGTCGAAGGTGAAGCTCCTCAACGGGGCCACCGGGCAGGTCGTGCCGGCCGCGGTGTCGTACAACAGCGGCACCGCCACGGCGACGGTGACGCCCTCGGCGGCGCTGCTGGACAACACGCCGTACCGGCTGGTCGTCGAGGGTGAGTTCTCGTCCACGTTCCGGACGGTCGACACGGCCCCGGCCGCGGTCACCAACCTCCAGGCCAACGGCACCACAGCGGTCGTCTCCTGGACGGCTCCGGCCGTCACCGACCTGGACCAGGTAATCGTGCGGGCGGCGGCCGGTGCCACCGCTCCGGACTCGGTCACCGCCGGCTTCGGGCTGTACGCCGGCACCGGCACGAGCTTCACCGCGGCGAACCTCAAGCCCGGCGTCGCGTACACGGTGCGGGCGTTCACGCGGGACCGCTCGGGCAAGGTGACCGCGGGTCCGTCGGTGTCGTTGACCGTCAACGCGTACAAGTTGAAGGTCGACTTCAACGGTGACGGGAACACCGACGTGGCCGGGATCGACGCGAACAGTGACATCAAGCTGTACAAGGGTGACGGCACCGGCAAGCTCGTCGGCAACGACGGGTACATGTGGCCGGCCGGTGGGTTGTGGAACGGGTTCAAGCACATCGTGGCCGCGGACTTCAACGGCGACGGGAAGGTCGACATCGCGGGTATCGACGCGAACAACGACATCAAGCTCTACACCGGCGACGGCGCCGGGAAACTCGTCGGCAACGGCTCCTACATGTGGCCGACCGGTGGGCTGTGGGGCGGGTTCAAGAAGATCGTCGCCGGGGACTTCAACAACGACGGCAAAGTCGACATCGCCGGCATCGACGCGTTCAGTGACCTGAAGCTCTACACCGGTGACGGCACGGGCAAGCTCGTCGGGAACGGCTCCTACATGTGGCCGACCGGCGGGCTGTGGAACAGCTTCAAGCACATCGAGGCGGCCGACTTCAACACCGACGGCAAGACCGACGTCACCGGCATCGACGCCAACAACGACATCAAGTACTACACCGGCGACGGCACCGGCAAACTCGTCGGCACCGGCGCCGCGATGTGGCCGACCGGCGGCTTGTGGGCCGGGTTCAAGTGGATCGTCGCCGGGGACTTCAACAACGACGGCAAAGCCGACATCGCCGGCATCGACGCCAACAACGACATCAAGTACTACACCGGCGACGGCACCGGCAAACTCGTCGGCAATGGTTTCCCGATGTGGCCGCAGGGCGGCCTCTGGGTGGGTTTCAAACAGCTGACCTGACCTTGCGTCGGTAAAGCGGATGCGGGCCCGTGCCAATCGGCACGGGCCCGTTTCGTGAGTAATCAAAAATCTGGCAGACTCTCATTCGCCCGAACATCGATCATGGGGGTATTGATGCTGCTTCGCCGCATGGCGGCGGTGGCGAGCGTCCTGGCCGCGGTGACCCCGCTGGGCCCGGCCGCGTTCGCCGGACCGCCCGCCGGGGACCGGCTCGACGTGCGGAGTCTGCCGCGGCCGCAGCGCTCGTCCGGCGATCTCGGGCCGGTCTTCGACCCGCACGCGGTGCTTGTGCAGTTCAAGCCGGACGCGTCCGCGACGGCCGTGGATCGCGCGGTCAAGGGTCGCAATGCGCAAATGGCGGGAAACGTGGCCGGCACCCGATTCGTCAAGGTGACGACCGCCGGTCCGGCCGCCGATCTCGCCCGCGAAATCGCCAAAGATCCCGCGGTTTCCGGCGTTTCCCTGAATTACCGGCGAAAAGCGAACTCGACCCCCAATGATCCGGGATATACGTTCAATGACCAGGATTACCTGAACACGGTCCGGCTCCCGCAGGCGTGGGACCGGTCGATGGGCTCGTCCGACCAGGTCATCGCCGTGGTCGACGGCGGCGTCGACGGCACCCACCCCGACCTCGTCGGCCGGGTCCTGGCCGGCTACGACGCCATCGCCAACACGGCAATCGCGGCCGGGGCCAACAGCGACGGCAACGGGCACGGCACGATGGTGGCCGGCATCGCGGGGGCGAACACCAACAACGGGGCCGGCATCACGAGCGTGGCCTGGAACGCCCGGATCATGCCGGTGAAGGTGCTCGACGCGGCAGGCAGCGGCTACGACTCGGACATCGCCGAGGGCGTCGCCTGGGCGGCCGACCACGGCGCGAGGATCATCAACATGTCGCTGGGCGGGCCCGGGGACTCCCAGGTGCTGCACGACGCGGTCACCTACGCCACGAACAAGGGCGCGCTCATCGTGGCGTCGGCCGGCAACGACTTCGACGACACGGTCCAGTATCCGGCGGCCTACCCGGAGGTCTTGGCGGTCGCCGGGACCGACGCGAGCGGGAAGGTCACCGACTTCAGCTCGCGCGGCGACTGGGTCGACGTGGCCGCGCCGGCCTTCGGCATCGTCTCCACCGGCGCCGACCACGGCTACTTCAAGGGCAACGGCACCTCCTACTCGGCGCCGATCGTGGCCGGCGTGGCCGCACTCATGCGCGCGAACAACGCGGCCCTGACCCCGGCCCAGCTCATCGCCACCATCAAGGCCACGGCCCGCGACGCCGGCCCCCGCGGCCTCGACCCGTATTACGGTGCCGGGCTGCTTGACGCCTTCGCCGCCGTCGGTGGTGCCTGGGCGCCCGAGCTCCCGCTGCCCGCGCTCGGGGCCAACGAGCCAAACGACGTCCCGGCCCGGGCGACGGTGTTCACGGGCTCGGCCACCGGCACGATCGGCGTCGAGGGCGACGTCGACTGGTACCGCTTCGACTCCACCGCCGCCCAGTCGGTGAGCGTGCGCGTGACCCCGGCCGGCAACGACGTGAACTTCGCGCAGAACCTCGACGCGCTCGTCGAGGTCTACGACCACGACCTGCGCGTGGTCGGCACGGCGAACGCCGCGACGAGCGGCGGCGTGGAGAACGTCTACGTCACGCTCGGCGTCGGCACGTACTACGTCGCCGTGCGCAACTCCAACGGCGCGGCGGACATCCGCACCTACACGGTCGCGGTGGTGGCCGTGCCGAGCACCGTCCTCGCCGACTTCTACGATCTGCCGGTGCCGGCCGGGCTCAAGACCGTGGCCGCCGGCGACGTCACCGGAGACGGGCGCACCGACGTCGTCGCGGTGACCGGCACCACCGCCCAGTCCGCCGACGCCCGGAAGCTGCTCGTCTTCGCCCAGGGCCGATACGGCGCGCTCGCCCGGCCGGCGATGTACCCGACCCAGCTGCAGTCCACCGACGTGGGCAACGGCCTCGCGCTGCTCGACACGAACGGCGACGGCCGCCGCGACGTGGCTCTGGCCACCGCGGCCGGCGTGCAGCTCTTCCGGCAGGCGGCGGACGGCCGGCTGACCGACAACGGGCTGCTGGCCGGGACCGCCGGCGCCTGGCACCTGGCCGCGGCCGACATGGACGGCGACGGCGACACCGACCTGGTCGTGATCGGCTCCGCGGGCATCCTCCTGCTGAGCCAGGACCCGGCCGGCACCTTCACCGCGTCGACAGTGGCGACGGGCACCGCCCAGGACGAGGAGGTCGAGGTCGGTGACGTCGACGGCGACGGCCGGCCCGACATCGTCAGGCCCCGCAGCGGCGTGGTGAACGTCTTCCACAACAGCGCTTCCGGCTGGAGCCGCACCGATCACAGCCCGGCCACGACGGGCCCGGCCATCGCCGGGGTCGAGGTCGCGGACGTGACGGGCGACGGCCGGGCCGACATCGTGGCCACGATGAACGTCAACGGGGCCGGCGCGAAGGTCGACGTGTTCGCGCAGGACGGCGCCGGCGGGCTCGCGGCCGCGGTGGAGTACGCGACGGCGGCCTCGCCCATGGCCGTCGAGGCGGCCGACCTGACCGGCGACGGCCGCAGCGACGTCATCGCCGTGCACGGGTCCGGCTCGGGCAAGGTGAGCCTGCTGAGCCAGAAGGCCGACGGCACGCTCGACGCGGCCGCGGCCTTCACCACGCCGGCCGTCGGCGCCTACGACCCGCAGGGCCTGGTCCTGGCCGACGTCAACGGCGACAACCGGCCCGACGTGGTCACGGCCGACGTGGGCCGCGGGCTGCGCGTGCTCTACGACACGGCCGGCTTCGCGCAGGGCGGCGAGACGGAGTGGGTGAAGTCGCTCGGGATCGCCGACTTCGCCACCGGGGTCGCGCTCGACGCGGTGCCGACGATCACATTCGCCCGGGCCGTCGACCCGGCGAAGGTCAAGCTCGTGAGCGGGGCCACGGGGCAGGTCGTGCCGGCCGCGGTGACCTACGACGCCGGGACCTTCACGGCGACGGTGACGCCTTCGGCCGCGCTGCTGGACAACACCGGCTACCGGCTGGTCGTCGAGGGTGTGTTCACGTCCACGTTCCGCACTGTCGACACGGTCCCCGCCGCGGTGACGAACCTTCAGGCCAACGGCGGGACCGCGGTGGTCTCCTGGACGGCGCCGGCCGTCACGGACCTCGACCAGGTGGTGATCCGGGCCGCGGCCGGCGCGACGGCGCCGAGTTCGGTCACCGCCGGGATCGGGCTGTACGCCGGCGCGGGGACGAGCTTCACGGCGGCGAACCTGACGCCGGGCACCGCGTACACGGTGCGGGCCTTCACCCGCGACCGCTCGGGCAAGATCACCGCGGGGCCCTCGGCTTCGTTGACCGTCAGCGCGTACAGACAACGGGTCGATTTCAACGGGGACAGCTTCACCGACATCGCCGGCATCGACGCCAACAACGACATCAAGCTCTACACCGGCGACGGTACGGGAAAGCTCACCAACGGCGGCGCGATGTGGGCGACCGGCGGTCTGTGGGCCGGGTTCAAACACATCGTCGCCGGAGACTTCAACAACGACGGCAAAGTGGACATCGCGGGGATCGACGCGAACAACGACATCCGGCTCTACACCGGCAACGGGACCGGCCAGCTCGTCGGCACCGGTGCCGCGATGTGGCCGACCGGCGGCCTCTGGGCCGGGTTCAAGAAGATCGTGGCCGGCGACTTCAACGGCGACGGCAAGGTCGACATCGCCGGCATCGACGCGAACAACGACCTGAAGCTGTACCTGGGCAACGGCGCCGGCAGCCTCGTCGGGCCGGGCTCGGCCATGTGGCCGACCGGCGGTTTATGGGCCGGGTTCAAGCACATCGAGGCGGCCGACTTCAACGGCGACGGCAAGGCCGACATCGCCGGAATAGACGCCAACAACGACATCAAGCTCTACACCGGCAACGGGGCCGGGCTGCTCGTCGGCACCGGCTCGGCGATGTGGCCGACGGGCGGTCTGTGGGCCGGCTTCAAGTACATCGTGGCCGGCGACTTCACGAATGACGGCAAGGCCGACATCGCCGGGATCGACGCCAACAACGACCTGAAGTACTACACCGGCGACGGCACCGGCCAGCTCGTCGGCTCCGGCAACGCGATGTGGCCGCCGGGCGGGATGTGGGTCGGCTTCAAGCAATTGACGTGAAGTGCGAAGGGCCCGGGCCGATCGGCCCGGGCCCTTCCTGGTTCTGCGGTGCGAATCGGATGGCGGCTCAGGTCAGGTGCTTGAAGCCGTTCCACAGGCCGCCCGGCGGCCACATTGCCCAGCCCGGGGCGACCAGGGAGCCGGCGCCGTTGCCGGGGTACACCTTGATGTCGCTGTTCGCGTCGATGCCCGCGATGTCGGCGTTGCCGTCGTTGTTGAAGTCACCGGCGACGATGTACTTGAAGCCGGCCCACAGGCCGCCGGTCGGCCACATCGCCGCGCCGGTGCCGACGAGCAGCCCGGCACCGTTGCCGGTGTAGTACTTGATGTCGTTGTTCGCGTCGATGCCGGCGACGTCCACCTTGCCGTCGTTGTTGAAGTCGCCCGCCTCGATGTGCTTGAAGCCGGCCCACAGGCCGCCGGTCGGCCACATCGCCGAGCCCGGCCCGACGAGGCTGCCGGAGCCGTTGCCCGGGTACAGCTTGATGTCGCTGTTCGCGTCGATGCCCGCGATGTCCGTCTTGCCGTCGTTGTTGAAGTCGCCCGCGACGAGCTTCTTGAACCCGGCCCACAGGCCACCCGTCGGCCACATCGCGTTGCCGTTGCCGACGAGCTGCCCGGCACCGTTGCCGGTGTAGTACTTGATGTCGCTGTTCGCGTCGATCCCGGCGATGTCGACCTTGCCGTCGCCGTTGAAGTCGCCGGCGACGATGAACTTGAACCCGGCCCACAGGCCGCCGGTCGGCCACATCGCGCCGCCCTCGGCCAGGTGGCCGGTCCCGTCACCGGTGTACAGCTTGATGTCGTTGTTCGCGTCGATCCCGGCCACGTCGGTGAAGCCGTCACCGTTGAAGTCGACGCGGGCGCGGTACGCCGTCACCGTCAGCGGCACTGTCGGACCGGCGGTGACGGTGCCGCTCCAGTCCTTGGTGAACGCCTGGAGGGTGTACGCGGTGCCGGGGATCAGGTTCGCCGCCACGATGCTCGTCCCGGTGCCGGCGTAGATGCCGATGCCGGCGGTCGCCGAGCCCGGCGCGGTGGTCCCCGGCACTGCCCGGACGATTACCTGCTGCAGGTCCGTGACCGGCGGGATCGTCCAGGACACGACGCCCGTGGCGCCGTTGGCCTGCAGGTTGGTCACTGCCGGCGGCGCCGTGTCGACGGTGCGGAACGTCGACGTGAACGGCGTGCCGTCGACGACGAGGCGATACGGCGTGTTGTCCAGCAGGGCCGCCGCGGGGGTAAGCGTCGCGGTGTTGCTCGGCGCGTCGAACGACACCGTGGCCGGCACCGTCTGGCCCGTGACGCCGTCGACCAGCCGCACGGCCGAGGCGTCCACCGTCCGGGCGAACGTGACCGACGGCTGGGCGTTCAGCGCCACACCCGTCGCGAAGTCGGCGATGCCTGTCGTCTTCACCCACGCCGCGTCGGTGCCCGGCGTCGGGCTGGCCGACCCGGTCGCGGACTCCACCGCGACGGTGTAGTTGCGGCTGTCGGCGGCGCCGTTGTAGCTGCGCACCTTGACGTAGTAGGTGCCGACGCCGACCGTGAGGTTGACGATCTCGGTGGCCGCCGGGTCGTTGCTGTCGGCCGCGCCCACGAGCTTCAGGTCCTGGTTGTAGACCTCGACGACCGGGTCGAAGTTCTGCGGCCAGTTGACGTTGTACGCCGCGGGGGTCACGCGAACGTTCACCGCGCGCTGGGTGGTGGAGTCGTAGCGGTACCAGTCGACGTCGCCTTCAATGCCGATCTGCCCGCTGATCGAGCTCGTGAACGCCGTGGCCCGGGCCGGGACGTCGTTGGGCTCGTTCGGACCCGCGCTCCTCTGCCCGACCAGCCGCGGGTCGTTGCCGCCCACGGCCCGGTAGGCGTCGAGGACACCGGCGCCGTAGTACGGGTCAAGGCCCTGCGGGCCGCCGTTCTCGTCGGCCGTCGCCTTGATCCGGCTGATGACCTCGGCCGACGTGAGCGCCGGGAAGTTGGTGCGCACGAGCGCGGCCACGCCCGAGACGAGCGGCGCACTGAACGACGTGCCGTCGCCGCTGAAGTACTGCTGGGCCGGGTAGGTGGAGATGATGCCCCAGCCGGGTGCGGCCACGTCGACCCAGTCGCCGTAGGAGCTGAAGTCGGTCAGCTTGCCGGCGCCGTCGGTCGCGGCGACCGCGAGGGCCTCCGGGTAGGCGGCCGGGTACTGCAGCGTGTCGTTGCCGTCGTTGCCGGCCGCGACGACGACCACCACGCCCTTGTTCGCCGCGTAGGTGACAGCGGTGTGCAGGGCCGCGTTGTCCCCGGGCCCGCCGAGCGACAGGTTGATGATCTTCGCGCCGTGGTCGGCCGCCCAGGTGATGCCCTCGGCGATGTTGGAGTCGGTGCCGTCACCGTTGCTGTCGAGCACCTTGACCGGCAGGACGCGGGCGTCCCAGGCCGCACCGGCGACGCCGATCCCGTTGTTGGTGGCGGCCGCGGCGATCCCGGCCACCATCGTGCCGTGCCCGTTGTCGTCGCTGTTGGTGTTGGCGGCGATCGCCGTGTGGGTGATCGCGTTGTACCCGGCCAGCACGCGCCCGGTCAGGTCCTGGTGCGTCCCGTCGACGCCGGTGTCGAGCACGGCGATGACCTGGTCGGCCGAGCCGTGCGAGCGGTCCCAGGCGGCCTGCATGTGGATCTGGGTCATGTAGGCGGCCTGGCCGCTGCCCCCGAATGCGGGGTCGTTCGGCGTCGTGTAGCTGGCCTTGCGCCGGTAGTCGAGCGAGGCGCTCGCGACCGCCGGGTCCTTCTGCAGCTCGGCGAGCAGGTCGGCGGCCGAGCCGGCGGTCGTCACCCGGACGAACCGGGTCCCCGGCACTGACCCCGCCACCTGCGCGTTGCGGCTCTTGACCGCCCGGTCGGTGCTGGCCGCCGAGGCGTCCGGCTTGAACTGGACAAGCACCGCGTGCGGGTCGAACGCCGGCTGGCGGCTGACGTGCGAGCGGTCCAGTGCGGGCAGCTTCTTGACGGGGAGTTTGTCCTCGGTGGGCGGCGCGGCCGACGCGGCTGATCCCAGCGGGACCGCCACAGCCAGCACGCACGCCGCAACCACCGTACGGCGGAGCAGCATGAATACCCCAATGATCGATTGATCAGGCGAGGGAGAGTCTGCCAGAGATCGACGGCGCGCGACGCCCCGCCCGCGCATCCATCGGCGAGACCGGTGGCGGCGCTGTCGATTCGTCGGGCGGCAGGCGAGGTCGCCCGCCGCTGGTCGGAGGTCGGGTCAAGCGGTGAACGGGTCACGCCAGGGTCGGCGCGACTTCCCGGACGCGATCCTCGGCTTCGGGCTGATCCGGACCGCCGGCCGGGGTGGCGGCGAGCAGCGCGGCTTCGACCCGGCGGTTGCTGGTCATGGACGCCGTGACGGCGGTCATGGTGAGCAGAAGGCCGGCTGCGGTGTAGAGCGGGGTGCGCACGTCGAACGCGGAGGCCAGCCAGCCGCCGAGGAAGGCGCCGAGCGGGGCGGCGCACATGGCGAGCATGCGGGAGGTGGAGGCGACCCGGCCCATCAGGTGGGCGGGGACGATCGCCTGGCGCAGGGAGGGTGCGAGCACCATCGTGGCGCCCATGCCCGCGCCGCAGACGGCGAGCGCGAGGCCGGCGACGTACGGGTTCGGGGCGGCGGCCAGGCCCAGGATGGCGAGCCCCTCGACGGCGGCGGTGACGGTCAGTGCGGTGCCGGTGCCGAGTCGCCGGCCGAGGGTGGAGGCGATGCCCGCGCCCAGCAGGCCGCCGGTGGCCTCGGCCGTCAGGAGCAGGCCGAAGCCGTAGGTGTCGATGCCGAGGCGGTCGTGGGCGAAGAGGGCGAGGACCGTCTCGATGGCGACGAAGGCGATGTTCCCGACCGCTGGGCGCAGCGCGAGCCCGAGCAGCACCCGGTCCCGAAAGACGTACGAGGCGCCGGCCCGCGCCTGCCGCAGCAGCGACTCCCGGGCCGGCGTCGCGGGCCGGGGCACGGCCGGAAGTGACCGGACGAGCAGCGCGGAGAGCGCGAACGACACCGCGTCGGCGAGCAGCGGGACCGCTCGCCCGAGCGCGAGCAGGGCGCTGCCCGCGGGCGGCCCCACGAAACCGGACATGGCGGTCTGGGCTCCGCGCAGGCGGGAGTTGGCTCGCTCCAGGAGCACGGGCTTGCGGTCCAGCAGGTCCGGCAGGTAGGCCGTGGCGGCCGTGTCGAAGAAGAGGCCGCCGACGCCGAGCAGGAAGGCGACGACCGCGAGCAGCGGGATGCTCAGCACGTCGAGCGCGGCCGCCGCGGCCGGTATCGCGAGCAGCAGCGCACGCGCGGCGTCCGTGACCCACATCGTGTGCCGGCGGTCCCAGCGGTCCACCAGCGCACCGCCGAGCACCCCGAACAGCAGCCACGGCAGTGTCCCGGCGGCCGTGACGACGGCGAGGGCCATCGGGTCGCGCGTCAGCGTCAGCGCGAGCAGCGGCAGCGCGGCGTGTGTCACCCCGTCGCCGAGCGATGAGATCGTCTGTGCGCTCCACAGCCGCCCGAACCCGGTCGGCAGCTTGCGAGTGTCCGCGCTCATTCGGCGCCCCCTTCGGCCTGCTCACGCCACGCCGGGTGGAACAGCGCGAAGACGAGCGACGCGTCGGGCAGCGCCGGGTCGGACAGCTTCCGGTACTCGTCGGCAAGCGCGTGCAGCCGCGCCCCCAGCTCCGCGAACTGTTCCTCGGTGAGCCGCAGATGCGCCATCCGCACGTGCCGGACGCCATCCGCCGGCGACGCCTCCAGGTCCGCCACGGCGTGGCGCATCAGCACGTCCGGCCCGCCCTCGCCCGGGTCGGGCAGCTCGATCGACCGGGCGGCCATCGCGTAGTACCGCTCGACGACCCCTCGCACCTTCCGCGTCCGGACCACCTTCACCAGGCCGGCCCGTTCGAGCAGCCGCACGTGATAGCTGGAGCTGCCCTTGGCCAGCCCCACCCGCTCGGCGATCTGCGTGATCGTTGCCGGCTCGAAGCGGAGCACGGCCATGATGCGGTGCCGCGTGAGATTGGAGACGGCACGCAGCTGCTCGTCGGTCGTGACGTGGAACGTCTCGGGCAGATCCTCGGTGGGCATGCACTCAATGGTCAACGATTCTTGACCATTGCGCAAGAGGGTGCGGTGCGCGTCTTCACAGCGGCGCTCAGAACTCGGCGCAGGCGACCGGTGACAGGCGCATATGGCGGGCGGCGCCGGCGCGGGCCCCGGCAAACGAAGGTCGGCCCCCTTCCGGTCCACTGTGGACGAGAACGAACGGCGGCCTGAGCGCCGTTCTAACAGTCGTCTCAGATTCGGTCGATATGAAAGTCGGGACCGGATAAGCGATGCGACCGTATGTGGGAGGCTAGTGATGGCAGGCGATGCAGCACCGTCCGGAGAAGCACCGGCCGGCCGGTTGGCCGGCCGGTGGGTGCCGTGGCTGGTGATCGGCTTGTGGGTGGCGCTGGCGGCGGTCATGGTGCCGCTGAGCGGAAGGTTGAGCTCGGTCACCAAAGACAGGGCCGTGGACGCCTTGCCCGCCAGTGCCGAGTCCACCAAGGTGGCGGCGTTGGAGGACAAGCTTCCCGGTGGTGAAGAGAACACGTTCGTCTTCGTGTACCACCGTGCTGGCGGCTTGACCGCCGACGACAGTGCGGCGGTCGAGCGTCATTACAACACCTTGGCCAAGCAGTACCCGCCGAAGGTGGCGCCGCCGGCCGGCGAGAACGACGCGGGTGCGCCGACGCAACGCTCCGACGACGGCAAGGCGATGGTGTTCACCCTCAACGTGAGCACGACCTACGGCGAACCAGCGGTCCTCATCGGCCCGATGCGTGACGCCGCGAAGGATCGCCCCGCCGGCCTGGACCTCGACGTCACCGGCCCGGCCGGGATCGACGCCGATATGGACGCCGTCTTCGACGGCATCGACGTGCAGGTCTTCCTTACGACCATCATCGTGGTCACCGTCCTGCTCATCCTCACCTACCGCAGCCCGGTGTTGTGGATCATCCCGCTGGTGGCCGTGGGGGTGGCCGCGCTGACCGCGATGGCGACCGTCTACCTGCTCGTCAAGGGCTTCGGCATCGTGATCAACAGCCAGAACTCGGCGCTGCTGACGATCCTGGTGTTCGGCGTCGGCACGGACTACGCGCTGCTGCTCATCGCTCGATATCGGGAGGCACTGCACCACCACGAGAACGTCCGGGTCGCGATGGTCCACGCACTGCGCGGCGCGGCGCCGGCCATCATCGCGTCCGCGGCCACCGTGGTCGCCGGCATGCTTTGCCTGCTCGCCGCGGACCTGAACGAAACCCGCGGGCTGGGCCCGATCGGTGCCGCCGGCATCCTCTGCGCCCTGGTGGCCATGCTGACGCTGTTCCCGGCGGTACTCGTGGTGCTCGGCCGGCGGATCTTCTGGCCGGCCATCCCACACTTCAACACGGCAATGCAGGAGAAGCCGGGGCCGTGGGGACGGCTCGGCACCGCGATCAGTCGCCGCCGGTGGGTGGCGACGCTCGCTTCGCTCGGAGTCCTTGGCGTGCTCACCGTCGGGCTGGCGGGCAACACAAGCATCCTGCGGGAGCAGGACCAGTTCCTGTCCACGCCGGAGTCGGTCACCGGCTTCACCGTTTTGCGTCAGCACTTCCCGGAACTCGGCGGCCAGCCGATGACGGTCTTCACGCGGGCGGCGTACCAGGAGCGAGTCCTCAACGTCGTCAAGGGCGTCCCCGGTGTGGCCCAGGCCCACCCGGGTGAGACCAAGGAGGGCTGGGTCGACATCTCCGTGTACCCGACCGACGCGCCGGACACCACCGCGGAGTACGACACGATCAAGCGGGTACGCACCGCCGTGCACACGGTGAACGGGGCGGAAGCGATCGTCGGCGGGCCGAGTGCGGAGCACCTCGACACCGACATGACCACCAGGCGCGACCAGAAGGTGGTGATCCCGCTGGTGCTCGCCGTCGTCCTCATCATCCTCGGGCTGCTGCTGCGCGCAATCGTCGCCCCGCTGGTGCTGATGGCCACCGTGGTCGTCTCATTCGCCGCAGCCTTCGGCGGCAGCGTGTTCGTCTTCGACACGATCCTCGGGTTCAAGGGCATCGACTATTCGGTGCCGTTGCTGGCCTTCATGTTCCTGGTGGCGCTCGGCGTCGACTACAACATCTTCCTGACCCACCGGGCCCGGGAGGAGGCCGTGCGCCTTGGCACCAGAGACGGCATGCTCAAAGCCCTCTCCGCCACCGGCGGCGTGATCACCTCGGCCGGCCTGGTCCTGGCGGCCACGTTCGCGGTCCTCGTCTCACTTCCGCTGGTGATGCTGGTCGAGCTCGGGTTCCTGGTCGCCTTCGGCGTGCTGCTCGACGCCCTGCTGGTGCGGTCGGTCCTGGTGCCCGCCCTCACCCTGCTGATCGGCCGACGCATCTGGGCGCCGAGCCGGCTGTCCCGTCCAACGGCGCAGCCGCCGACCGCGCAGCAGTCGCTCGCCGACGACGGGGAGCCCGCGCTGCAACGGTGAACGCAGCGGTACTGACGAGATCCGGGACGGGCCTGCGCCCGTCCCGGATCTTCATCGTGACCTGGCGGCCCTGTCCGGCGCCGCCCGCTGCGGCGGACCCGGCGCCGGGCCGGGTCAGCGCACCGCGGTGTCGTCCCCGGCGGCGCGGCGCGCGATCGGAGCGGCCGGGGCCGCGGCGGCCGGAAGGTCGACCCGGAGCAGCGCGCCGCCGCGGGCGGAGCGCGCGACGGTGGCCCGGCCGCCGTGGGCGTCGACGACCCGCTGCACGATCGACAGGCCCAGACCGGACCCGGGCAACGCCCGGGCGCTGTCGGCCCGGTAGAACCTGTCGAACACCCGCGGCACGTCGGCGGCGTCGATGCCCGGCCCGGCGTCGTCCACCTCGAGCACCGCCGACGCGCCCTCGGCGCGGAGCCGGACCTGGATCGGCTGGTCGGCGGGAGACCACTTGCCGGCGTTGTCGATGAGATTGAGCACCGCCCGCTGGAGCGCGGCGGGGCGCCCGCGCACCCACACGGAGGTCAGGTCGAGCGCGACCTCGATGTCGGGCCCGCGGGAACTCGCCCGGGTCGCAGCGGCCCCCACCACGTCGGCGAGATCGAGCAGCTCGGTGCTCTCGTCGCTGACGTCACCCCGCGCCAGGTCGGTCAGCTCGGCGGCCAGGGTGCTCAACTCGGCCACCTGCGCGCCGAGATCGTTGAGCAGCCGGGTCCGGCTCTCCGCCGGCAGTGCACTGTCCAGGGTGCCGCGCCGATCGAGCCGGATCAGCAGCTCGACGTTGAGGCGCAGGCTGGTGAGCGGGGTCTTCAGCTCGTGCGCGGCGTCTTCGGCGAGCAGCCGCTGGGCCAGCCGGGAGTCCCGGAGCGCGGCGAGCATGTCGTTGATCGACTGGATCAGCCGCCGGATCTCCCCACCGCCCTCGTCCGGAATGCCGGCGTCGAGGTCCCGGGTGTGCGCGACACGGACCGCGGCGGCGGTCAGCCGGTCGATCGGCGCCAGCCCGGTCCGCGCCACGGCCCGCCCGACAAGGGCGCCCCCGGCCACGCAGAGCAGCCCGATCAGCAGCATGCCCAACCCGAACTGGTTGACCGGGGTGTCGTCGGCGACCCGGGCCACCTGGACCGCCCCGTCGCCGGCCCGCAGCGTGTAGACGATATAGCCGTCCTCGTCGCTGTCGTCCGACTCCATCAGGTCGGCCGACCCGCCCTGGGCCACCCGCCTGGCCTGCTCGCTGACCGGAGGCAGCGCGGGTTGGCCGGCCGGCGTCCGGGTCGAACCGTCGGGCAGGATGACCCGCACCAGCCGACCGGACCCGGGATACGGCGGCAGCTGGACCTGCGCCAGACCGGCGCGCTCCGCGTCCGCCGCCAGGACGCGGGAGTCTGCGCGCAGCTGATGCTCCGCGGCGCCCCGCAGCTCTCCGCCCAGCAGCTCGCTGGCCACCTGGAAGGCCACGAACACGCTTACCGCGATGGCCGTCGCCGCAATCACCGTCAGCCGGGTCCGCAGGGACTGCCGGCGCCACCATCGGGTCAGCCGGCGCGGTTCCCGGCCGGCGCGCCTGCTCACGGAGGAGTCTCCCGCAACGTGTATCCCAGGCCCCGCAGCGTGTAGATCAATCGCGGCTCACCCTCGGCCTCCATCTTGCGGCGCAGGTAGCTCACGTACACCTGAAGGTTGTTGGCGGTGGCGCTCATGTCGAAGCCCCAGATCGCCTCGAACAACGCGTCGCGGGTCAACACCCGCGTCGCATTGCGCACGAGGACCTCCAAGAGGGAGAACTCGGTGCGGGTCAGCCGCAGCGGCCGCTCGCCCCGCCACGCCTCGAACCTGTCGGGATCGAGCCGGACGTCGGCGAACGACAGGACCTGCGACTCGCCGTCGCCCGCCGCGCGCCGACGCAGCAAGGCCCGCACCCGGGCCAGCAACTCCTCGGTGGCGAACGGCTTGGGCAGGTAGTCGTCGGCGCCCGCGTCAAGCCCCGCGACACGGTCGGAGACCTGGTCACGAGCGGTAAGCATCAGCACCGGCAGATCCCGGCCCGCCGCCCGCAACCGCCGGCAGGTCTCCAACCCGCCGAGGCGCGGCATCATGATGTCCAGGATCAGCAGATCCATTGCGTCGCCGCCGAGTCCTTCGAGCACGGCGAGACCGTTGGCGACGGTGCTGGTGTCGTAACCCTCGACCTGGAGCACCCGCTCCAGCGACTCACGGATCGCCGCGTCATCGTCCGCAATCATGACCCGCACGCCGCCCGCCTCCTCCAGTTGAAGCCTTTCCTGCCACCATCGCCGATGAACCTGAGAACAGGATTAGCGCCGCCACCGGGACCGACGCCGTGACCGGCACGGCGGGCCGGCGCCCACCCCGCCGTCGCCGTATGGGCTGCCGGTGGTTCGCCGGCCGGCGCCCTGGCGCACCCGCAGAAGATTCAAGACCAAGGCCCGCAAGCCCCCCGGCCGCGGTCCACCCACGTCGGGCACACCGGACAGACGACAATGGCGCCCGGCCCGCGTTTCCGCAGACCAGACGCCAGTCGATGAAGCGCGCCCGAAGGGACTCGAACCCCTAACCTTCTGATCCGTAGTCAGATGATCCGCGTAGTCTCCTACTTATTTACCTTCTCACGAAAGCATGCTGTTTCGCAAGGGGTCCGTGCTCGAACGGTGCGGCGCGTATCCGCAGGTCCACGCGATCTCAGATTCCGCCGGCATGACCAGGCTCGCTATCCCCGGGTGTCCGTGCTGGTTTGGTGCGGATCGTGCTCGACAATCGCGCTACGTCCGATCACATCAGGAACACAACGTGATCCCGCACCGACCCCGTGGTCGGCCCGGCCGCCCCCGCTCGGTGCAGCTCTGTGCGGACGGACCAACAGGTGTGTTCCACCCATGCCGGTGACCGCCGACGACATGCAAGGCGACCGCATCCCGGACCCGTTGTCCGCGTTGGACCAACCGGAGGCTTTGGACATGTGCTGCAGGTGGAGCGTGAAGATCGCCCGTCGCGCCGGTACGGTTGAGACGTGACCCGACAGGACGGCGCCGAGCGGCGACCTTGGGGCTCGCTCGAGGCGGACGTGCTCGCCGCGCTGCGTGACGCCGACGAGCCACTCACCCCGGCCCAGGTGCTGAAGCGCTTGGACAATGCCGTGGCGTACAACACCGTCCAGACGATCCTCACCCGCCTGTTGGAGAAGGGTCTGGCGCAGCGCGGTCCGAGCCCGCACGGCGGACGCGGGCACATGTACTGGCCCACCCATGGCACCGCAACCGCGATCGCGCAGCAGATGCGGGCACTGCTCGACGGTCCCGGCGACCGCCGCGCCGTGCTGCGCGAATTTACCGCCGAGCTCGATCCGGCCGACGCGGCCGTGCTCCGTAGGCTCCTCGCCGGGGTAGACGATCAAGCGTGATCTGGCTCGTCTACCTGCCTCTGGTGCTGCCGGTACTGTTGATTCCGGCTGCGCGCCGTGCCATTGCCGCGAGCCGCCCGGAGGCGGCCGCTCGGGTCCTCACCGGGGCGGCGCTGCTCATCGCCGCCTGCTCGAGCGTCTGTCTCGGCCTGCTCGGCGCCACGCTGTTCGATGACCTGCCGGTGTCGGAGCGGCACGAAGACCACGCAGCGGCGCTCGGCCGGGTGCTGCCCGAGCCGGTCCCGGACTGGTTGGCGCTCATTGCGGCGCTACTGCTGGTGTGGTGCGCCGTTCGGCTGGTGCGCGAGGCATGGCGCAGAGACCAGGCCGCCTCCGTGCTGCACGGGGCGGGGCGCCCGACAGCCGGTCTCCTGGTCGCCGATTGGTCGGCCGCCCGCGCTGTGGCGGTGCCGCCACGGCGGGGGCGCAAGGGTCACATCATGGTGACTACCGGTCTGCTGCAGCTTCTCGACTCGCGGGAACGCGCCGTCGTGTTCGCGCACGAGCAGGCTCACCTGCGGCGGCAGCATCATCGCGTGGCGGCACTGGCTTCTGCCGCGGCGGCCGTCAACCCGCTGCTGCGGCCGATCCCGGCGGCGGTGGACGTCCTCATCGAGCGCAGCGCCGACGAAGACGCGGCCCGTGACATCGGCGATCGTCTGCTGGTGGCTCGCACGATCGGCAAGGTCGCCCTCGGCGACGACGCCGCCGGACGGGACGAAGGCGGCCTGCGGTTCAGCGGTTCGTCCGTTATCCGCCGTGTGACGGCACTGCTCACGCCACCGTCGGACCGGGCCACGCCGTTGCTGGCGCTCGCCGCCGCGGGTCTTGCCGTCGTCGCCACCGGTGCCGCGATCGTCGAGTTCATCGAACTCGCTCGGGCCTGGATGCCTCCGCACTGACCTGTTCAACGGTGCGGCACCGTACGCCATGTTCCGCCGCCGGCCGGGTCCTCACGGGATCGCGACCGTCCGCCGAGAGGGCTTCGCAACCGACCGCCATGGGGCGTGGCGGCGACGTGATCGTGTGCGGCTCCTGCGACACGTGTTCCGTGGCCAAACGACGCGGTTCCGCGGATGACCACGCCTCTCCGCGCGTGCGGCTGGGCCCGCTCAGCGACGGATGAGGGTAAGGGCGCGGTGCCACGGCTTGGCGCCGCCGCCGGTCGGATCTTGTTGTGGCGGTCCGTCCGCGGTGACGGCGCGCAGGTCGGGACAGCGGCGACGGAGTCGGTCCTCCAGCTGGTGGCGCAGCGTGGACTCGGCGGCCGGGCAGCCGTGGCAGGCGCCGGTGAGCCGGACCGTGACCACGCCGTCGTGCACGGTCACGAGCTCGATGGCGCCGCCGTGGGAGCGGGCGAGGTCGCCGACGGCTCCGTCGATGAGTTCCCGGGCGGTGGCGTGCAGGACGTCGTCGGCGGTCGCGGCCCGGCCGGCCGGGAGCCAGCCGCCGCGGTCGGCCAGTGCGGCGTGCAGCGCGGAGCGGATCCGGGCGCCGTCGCGGGTCCAGTCCCGTCCGGTGCCGAGCACTGTCACGATGGCGTCGGGTTCGACGTGCACCTCGGCGAGCGTGCCGTCGGTGAGCAGGCCGGCGAGCGGATCCGGGACGGCTGCGGCGGGCCCTGTGAAGGTCAGGACGCCGGCCGGGGTCATCCAGCGCAACCGGTCGGGCTCTCCCGGGCAGGACTGCGGGTGGATCGGGATCATCGTCACGGCCAGGCCAGCGCGGTCACCGTGTGGGCGAGGTACGCCATCACCCAGGCGAGGCCGGTGAGGTAGGTGAAGGCGATGGCCGGCCACTTCCAGCCGCCGGTCTCCCGTCGCATAATCCCGACGGTGGCCATGCACTGCAGCGCGAACGCGAAGTACACCAGCAGGGCGGCGATCGTCGGCGGCGTGAACACCGGCCGGCCGTCGTCGTGGGTCATCGCGCGCAGTGCCTGGGCCGGGTCGTCGGGGTTTTCGGCGGCGGCCACCTGCCCGAGGGTGGCGACGAACGTCTCACGCGCGGCCTGCGCGGAGAGGATGCCGATGTTGATCCGCCAGTCGAAGCCGAGCGGCGCGAAGACCGGTTCGACGAAATGCCCGACGCTCGCGGCATAGCTGTGCTCGGCGGTGTACGCCGACACAGCAGTGCGGTCGTTCCGGTCGACGCCGTGTGCGCGCAGCTCGGCCGGCGAGTGCAGCGGCAGGTTGAGCAGCAGCCACAGCGCAAGCGTGGTCAGCGCGATGATGGTGGTGCATTTGCGCAGGAACGACCGGGCCGAGTGCCACATCGCGGTGAGCACGCTGCGCACCGATGGCAGCCGGTACGGCGGCATCTCCATGTAGAACGGCAGCATCGCGCCGCGGCGGTCGCCGAGCTTCTTGAACGCCCACGCGGCGAGCATCGCCGACACCGATCCCAGCAGGTACAGGCCGAACATGACCAGGCCCTGCGCCCCGAACGGCCCGAACCGGCTCGCGGGGCTCACCAGCAGACCGATCAGCAGCACGTACACCGGCAGGCGGGCCGAGCAGGTCATCAGCGGTGCGGCCATCATCGTGGCCAGCCGGTCCCGGGCCGAGGGTAGTGTCCGGGTGGCCATGATCCCCGGGATCGCGCAGGCGAACGAGGACAGCAGCGCGACGAACGCGCGGCCTTCCAGACCGGCCTTGGCCATCACCCGGTCCATCAGCAGCGCCGCCCGCGACATGTAGCCCACGCCCTCGAGCAGCGAGATCATGAGGAACAGCAGCATGATCTGGGGCACGAAGACGAGCACCGCGCCGATACCGCCGATGACCGCCTCACCGATCAGCCCGGCCAGCCACGCGTTGCCGATGCGCGCGGTGGCCTCGCCGGACAGCCAGCCGAAGAAGGTCTCCACGTACCCCTGCAGCGGCGCGGTGAGGCCGAACAGGATCTGGAAGAACGCCACCATCACCGCGAAGAACACCACAGTGCCCCAGACCGGGTGCAGCAGCACCGCATCCACCCGCTGGGTGATCCGGTGCCGGTCCGGCGCCCGGTACCCGGCGAAGGCCAGCACGGACTCGGCCCACGCGTCGAACTCGGCGGCCACGGTGGGCGGCGCGAGCGCCGGGATCGGCCAGGACCGCCACTCGTCGAGGCGTTCGCGGAGCCGGTCGACGCCCCGGCCCCGGTTGCCGATCGCGGCCACGACCGGCACGCCGAGCGCCTGCTCCAAAGCGTCGACGTCGAGGTGGCCGGCGCGGGCCTGCAGCTCGTCGGTGAACGTCACCACCACGCACGTCGGCAGACCCCGGCCGAGCACCTGCGCCACGAACCGCAGCGACCGGCGCAGCGTCGTCGCGTCGGCCATGACCAGGAGCGCGTCCGGTGGCGGCGCACCGTCGAGCCGCCCGTCGAGCACGTCGACCATGACCTGTTCGTCGGGGCTGATCGGCTCCAGGCTGTAGGCCCCGGGCAGGTCCTCGATCACATACCGGTGGGCTCCCGAGCGGCTGGTGCCGACGAACCTGGAGACCGTCACCCCGGGATAGTTGCCGGTCTTGGCGTGCAGCCCGGTCAGGGCATTGAAGATGCTCGTCTTACCGGCGTTCGGGCTGCCGACCAGGGCGACGCGCGGCACCCCGGCCTCAGCCGCGGCGGCACCGCCGGGGCCATGGCACCCCGGCTCCGTCACTGGACCTCCCGGGCCAGCACGTACGCCGCCTGCTCGCGGCGCAGACACAGCTCGTAGTCCTTCACCCGGTAGACAACCGGATCGCGCAGCGGTGCCCGCCGAACCACCTCCACCGTGGTACCGCCGGTCAGCCCGAGATCCTCGAGGCGGCGCGCGACCAGGGGAGGCGCGTCAGCGGTCATGCCGACCACCACAGCGCGCCGGCCGGGTGTGAGATCGGCCAGCACACGGCAGTCGGCGGCCTGACCGTCGCGGGTCGCGAGCAGGGCTGCCGCCGGTATTCCTCGAGCCATCCACCCACCATAAGGTAAGGCTTACTTTATTTACCACCCGGTACGCACCGACGCTCGGGGTCACGCGACGACGAGCCAGATAAGGCTGCCAAGGCTGGTGACACCTTGCAGGAGGCCGACGACGATCGCCTCGGGATAGGTCAGCTGGTGCACGCCGGGCATCCTGTCGCAAGCGGTGCTGAGCACGGGAACATCAGGAACCCCCGCGGCGGGCGCGGGCCCGCCCACGGAGCAGCTCAACCGCGATCGGCACGACGGACAGCACGACGATCCCGATGAGGATGAGTTCGATGTTGGACTTCACGAAGGTGACCTGTCCGAGAAAGTAGCCCAGCACCGTGACGCCGGTGCCCCACAGCGACCCGCCGATGACGTTGTAGAGGCTGAACGTGCGGTAGTGCATGCGTGAGGCGCCGGCGACGATCGGGGTGAAGGTCCGCACGATCGGCACGAAGCGGGCAAGGACGATGGACCGCGGGCCGTAGCGGGCGAAGAACTCCGTGGCCCGGGCGAGATTCTCCTGCCGGAACAGCCGGGAGTTCGGACGGCGGAACAGCGTCGGCCCGACTCGTCGGCCGAAGGCGTAGCCGACCTGGTCACCGGCGACCGCGGCGACCACGATCAGCAGGATCACCAGCCACAGCGGCAGGTGGAGGTATCGGCCGCCCGCCACCAGCAGCCCGGTGGTGAACAGCAGTGAGTCGCCGGGCAGGAAGAACCCGATCAGCAGGCCCGATTCGGCGAACACGATCGCGAGGATGCCGATCATCCCGAAGGTGGAGATGAGCCATTCGGGATCCAGGAACTGCACAGGCGCTCCTCGCTTCGGGGGTGCGGCCGTGGTGTCAGCGGAGACACCGCGGTACACCTACATATTGTAGGAGTACGTTGGTGCCGGTGCACAACAACCTGCTCGGGCGCGCGGTGCCGACGGCGACCGCGGTGCTGTTCGTCGTCCTGACCGGACTGGTCACGATGCGATCTGCACCGCTGGTACGGCTCGATACCCACGTCAGCGACGCCGCACACGCCCTGGCGCTCGGACACCCGGCGTGGCGGGCCGCGATGTCGGCTGTCACCCACACCGCGGACAGCGCCGTCATCTGGGTGCTGGCGCTGCTGGCGCTGCTCGTCCTGCTGGCGCGCCGGGACCGCTCCGCCATCGTCCTGCTCGTCGCGACCGCCGCGGCCGCGACGGTCGTACGGCACGGGGTCCTCTGGCTGGTGCACCGGCCCCGGCCCGCTGACCGGCTCACTGCCGCCAGCGGGTTCTCGTACCCGTCCGGTCACACGACATCGTCGGCCGTCGCGGCCGGCCTCGTCATCGTGCTCGGCTGGAGGCTGCTGCCGAACCGCTGGTCACGTCTGACCTTGGCCGGCGTCGCCGGCGGATGGGCCGTGCTGGTCGGCGTCAGCCGGGTCGCACTGGTCGCGCACTGGCCGACCGACGTGATCGGCGGCTGGCTGCTCGCCACCACGGTGATCGTCACGGCCACGCTGCTGTGGCGCCGGCCCGCAGGGGTGCAGGGCGACGCCAGTCCGCCGAACGACCCCGGCTGACGCAGGCGTCCGCCGGGATTCACGGCCACCGCAGAGAGCGCCCACCACCAGCCGGTGGCGTGCGAGGTCAGCGACGGCTCAGGACAAGGGCAGCGGCGTGGCCTGCGCGGCCGCGCCGAGCGGCGGCAGGCCATAGGCGTCCTCGATGGTGCGCAGCACCGCGTAGTGGTCCACGCGCTGTGTTCGGTCACCGGGGCGGACGCCCGCACCGAGGACCAGGGTCGGGATGTGGTTGCCGTCTGTGCCGTTGTCCTCGTCGAAGGTCAGGATCAGCAGGCTGTTGTGCGACTCGGCCCAATCTGCGTAGGAGCCGAGTGTCTGCCGCATCCACCGGTCCGCGTCGGCCTTAGGGCAGTTGTGCATGTCGTGGCACAGGTCGGGGACGACGAACGCAACCGTTGGCAGCTGCCCCCACCGTGAGGGCAGGTCGCGCAGCGGGCGGTTCAAGTCCGCCGGCACGTCGGCGAAGTCGACCCACGGGTTGTGGCGGCGGACGTATGTACCGGCCGAGCAGCCGGTGAATCCTGTCGACGGCAGTGCCTCCGCGTACCCGGTGAAGGTCAGGCCGGCGTCGAGGAGCTGGCGGCCCAGGTTCGGCGCGTCGAACGGGTGGCGGATGCAGGCGTTGTCGGTGACGCCCTGGGTGGAGCCGGAGAACAGCGCGAGATAGTTGGGCTGGCTCGGATGGGTCTCGCCATAGGCGGCGGTGAAGTTCGCGCCGCGCCGTGCCAGCGCTGTTATGTAGGGCGTCCTGCGGTGCCCGATGACGGCGTCGTACCGCTTGTTCTCCATCACCACCACGACGACGTGATCCGGCCGCTGCGCCGCGGTCGACGCGGTGGCATTGAGCGGCGCGGACGCGGCGACCGGTGAGGCGAGCAGGGGCGCAGTAGCGGCCACGGCCGCCCAGATCCATCGCATTCCTACATGTTGTAGGATATGGCGAATTCGCAGGTCGTGGCGCGCCAGCACGTCATCCGATGGGCGACGCATGTGGTCCGGCCGACTGGAAGCTCCGCCATCAGGTCCTCCACTGCACTCGAAGGGTTCAGCGACCTTTCAGGGTAATTCACGTACGTTTCACCCTAATTCTGGGGATTTGACGTCCTACGACCGTCGTGAGGAAGAGCTGTGTCCATTACCGCTGACAGGCCGGCGAGTACGCGCGGGTGGCAGACCAAGGTGCCTGCGATCACCGCCACCTTCTGGGTCATCAAGGTGCTGTCCACCACGATCGGGGAGACGTTCGCGGACTACCTCGCCGTGAATGTCGGGCTGGGTCCCGCCGTGACCGACGCGATCATGTTCGTCCTGCTCGTGGCCGCGCTCGTCGTGCAGCTGCGCACCCGCAGCTACACGCCGTGGATCTACTGGCTCTGCGTGGTGCTGGTCAGCATCGTCGGCACGCAGATCACCGACTTCTGCACCGACACACTCGGTGTGCCGCTCGCCGCAAGCACCGCCGCGTTCGCGGTCCTGCTCGCCGTGGTGTTCACGATCTGGTACCGCCAGGAGCGCACCCTCGCGATCACCTCGATCAACACACCCCGCCGCGAGGGCTTCTACTGGGCGGCGATCCTGACCACCTTCGCGCTGGGCACCGCCGCCGGCGACTTCGCCACCGAGGCGCTCAACCTCGGCTTCCGCAACGGTGCGCTCATCTTCGGCGGCCTGATTCTGGCCACCTGGATCGCGTCGCGCCTCGGCGTCGGCCAGGTGCTGACGTTCTGGATCGCCTACGTCCTCACCCGGCCGCTCGGCGCTTCCCTCGGCGACCTGCTGACCCAGGACAAGGACCTCGGCGGCCTCGCCCTGGGCGCGAGCATCACCAGCGCGCTGTTCCTCGCCGCCATCGTCGTGCTCGTGGCCCGGGAGCAGGTGCTGGTCGGCCGCCACGGGGTCGTGGAGAAGGGAGCCGGCCCAAGGGGCGGGCGGGGTAAGGATCTGGCATGGGCGAGCGCCATCACGATGGCCGTCGCTGTCGCCGGTTTCGCGTTCAGCCTGGCCCAGGGGTCGCCGCCGGTTACGGACCCGCAGGCCGACGCCGTCCAGACCGCGGTCACGGCCGGCGGGACGGGCGCCTCCGTCGCAGCGCAGCCGGTACATCCGAAAACCAAGCTGGGCAATCTCAGCCGATTCGCGGTGATCGTCGCCGACGTGCAGGACAAGATCACCCAGAACGATCTCACGGGCGCCAAGACCCGGGTCAAGGACCTCGAGGTGGCCTGGGACGACGCCGAGGCGGGGCTCAAACCGCGTGACGCCGGCAAGTGGCACCAGCTCGATGACCAGATCGACGCCGTCCTCACCGCCTTGCGGGCGTCGAACCCGAGGCAGGCGGACTGCACTGCCGCGGTGAACAGGCTGATGCAGACCCTGAACTCGTTCGACGGCCGTTGATGCGGCTCAGGTGACAGCCGGCCGGTCGAGGTTCCGTCCGGCCTGCAGGGTCGCCGCGGCCAGCAGCGCGAGCGCCGCGCTGACCCACACGCCGCCGGTGACGGCGGTGTGCACCGCGACGAGCGCGCCCTGCGCGGCGGCCAGAGCCGCACCCGCACCGGCCAGCAGCAACGCACTGCGCAGCCGGCGCTTCGTCGGTACGACACAGCTGGGCAGGACGCGGGCGACCAGTGTGCAGGTACGCAAGGCGACGTAGGCGAGGGCGCACCAGTAGTAGGCCACCAGGGCAACGTCACCGACCCTGCCCGGATGCTCGACCGCGCCGCTGTTGGCCAGCATCACCATGCCGAGCATCAGCACGACCGGCAGCGCCATGGTGCGGGCCGTGAGCGCTGCCAGAACCCGGGCCGTATGCCAGGTCAACGGCGGCAGCGGCGCGGCGATCAGCGCACCGGCGGTGAGCGTTGCCAGGCACAGCAGGGTCAGCTGCGGGGGCGGTGCCGGCTCGGCGGCCCGCAACAGCAGCGTCGCGGCAGCGGTCACGGCGAAGACGGCAACGGCGAGCACCCGGCGGGTCTGCCCGGCGGCGGTCTCCGGCCAGTCACCCGGGTGCAGCCAGAGCCGAACCGCACCCACGACCGCGTCGGGCCAGGTGCGTGCTCCCCGCTCGGCAACCTCCCGGCCGATCTCCGCGCCCCACCGCTCGCGCACGGCCGGCGGATACAACGCCACGATGATTCGCGAGGCGCTCATGCGGTCACCTCCGCTTCGCTCCGGACCGCTCATGCCGGCTCCGCCCCGAGTGCCCGCAGACCGGCCCGCGCCACCCGGGAGAGCTGCTCGAGCTCGGCCCGCAGCGACTCGCGGCCCGCGTCGGTGATCCGCATGATGCGCTGCCGTTCCTGACCGTCGTCCTCGGCGACCGGCTCGACGAGGCCGCGGGCCTCCAGCCGGGTCAGCGCCCCGTAGAGGCTGCCAGGGCCCAGCTTGCGGCCCGTGAGCGTCTCGATCGCCGCATTGATGGCGTACCCGTGGCGCGGCCCGTCCGCCAGGACGGTGAGCACCACCAGCTGCGCGTCGGTGCTGTACATCGGCCTCCCGTTCGACAAGCGGCAGAATACTCCGCACCGCGATACTACTTGCCTCGTACTACGAGGTGCGTACTATGGCGCCATGAAGTTCACCGCCGTCCTGGCGGCACTCGCCACGGCCGTCGCCTTCGAGGCGCAGGCGGTGCTGGCCACCCAGGACAAGACCGTGCGGGCTGTCAGCCCCTGGCAGGACGACCCCTACGACGCGTTCGTATCGTTCGCACTGGTCGCCGTGCCGCCGCTGGTGGTGGTCATCGCCGGGCGCCTGCCGTTGTGGCGGGCACCCGGCGGCCCGGACCGGCAGCAGCAGACCGCCCGGGCGGCCGGCGCGCTGACCGGCCTGGTCGGGCTGACGCTTGCCGCCGAGTGGGCCGCCGTCGGGGCCTGCGCACACAGCGCCGTCTGGAGCGGCCGGACGACCGCACTGATCGCCGGGCTGGCCGGGCAGACGATCCTGACGGCGGCCGTGGCCGGCACACTGTGGCTGCGGCGCGCCCCTCGTGGCACCGCCCGTGGCTGGCGCCATGACTGGCTCGGCGATGTCGTCCTGCTCGCCGGACGGGTGCCGCTCGCTCGGCGCTGGGCGACGCCGCACGTGGCCGTGTGGGTCCGCGGTCACACCACCGGCGTGTTTGCCGCCGCCAGTCTGCTGGCCGGGATCGGCGTCATCGGCGCGCAGGCGCTCGGCGAGGGCTGGACCGATCCGCTACTCATCGGCTGGGCGGTGACGGTGGTCGCGACGAGCATGTTCGCCTTCAGCGTCGCCACCAACGCCGTCGCCGGCTTCATCACCCGCCCGGCCCGGACCCGCACCGCCCGCACGGCGGAGGCGGCGGTGCTCGCCGGCAGCGTGGCGCTGTCGTTGATGACCGCGATCCGCGATTCCGTGTGGACCGCGGTCACCGGCCGGCCGGTCGGGTCCGTGCTCGGCCTCGTCTGCCTCACCGTCGGCGCCGGGCTGGCCGCGTCGGCGCTCACGGCCGCCGTGCTGGTGGCCCGTTCGAACGGAGATACCGGATGATCGAGGTCGCGTCGCTGACGAAACGCTACGGCCGCCGCACGGCCGTCGAGCGGCTCAGCTTCACGGTCCAAGCAGGTCAGGTCTGCGCCCTGCTCGGCCCGAACGGCGCCGGCAAGACCTCGACCATGCGGGTCCTCGTCGGGCTGTCCACGCCGAGCGAGGGCCGGGTCAGCGTCCTCGGCGAGCCGGTCGGGCTCGGGGTCGCGGTGCTGGGCCGCGTCGGCGTGCTCATCGACGGGCCGGCGTTCGTACCGCACCTGAGCGGTCTGGCCAACCTGCGGCTGCTCTGGTCGGCCACCCGGCGGGCCTGGCCGCCGCCCGCGCTCGACGAGGCCCTCGAGCTCGCCGGTCTCGGCACCGCCCTGCAGGAGAAGGTGAAGCGGTACTCCATGGGCATGAAACAACGCCTGATGCTCGCCCAGGCGTTGATGCGCGCGCCCGACCTGCTCGTGCTCGACGAGCCCGCGAACGGCCTCGACCCGGCCGAGGTCCGGGCGCTGCGCGGGTACCTGGCTCGGTTCGCCGAGCGCGGCGCGGCGGTGCTCATCTCCAGCCACCAACTCGCCGAGGTCCAGCAGGTCGCCACCCACGCGGTGGTCATGGACCGCGGCAGACTCGTCGCCGCCGGCCAGCTCGGCACCCTCCTCGGCGCAGCCGACACCCTGCGCTTCGAGGCCGACCCCCTCGACCGCGCCGTCGCCGTCCTGCGGGCCGTGCCCGGGGTCACCGCCGTCACGGCCCGCGGCGGGTACGCCGAGGTCACCGCGCCGGGCGTGCCGTCCAGCGACCTGGTGCACGCGTTGGTCACCGCCGGAGTCCGGGTCGGCGCTGTCCACCGGGCTGGCCGGTCCCTGGAAGACGCCTTCCTGGCCATGACCATCACGGGAGAAGCCGATGCTGCGCGTTGAACTGCGAACCCAGATCCTGCGGCTGCGGACCCTCATCGCCCTGGGCTGCGTGGCCGCCGTGCCGGTCGCCGCGGGCCTGGCCACCGCCACGTCCGCCGGTCACCGGTACAACAACCAGGACGGCCTGTTCGGCGCGTCCACCTACTCCGCGCTCAACCACGCCATGGCCAGCCTGCAGTTCACCGGCCCCCTGCTGCTGCCCATCGTGGTGGCGACGCTGGCCGCCGCCATCGCCTCGGCCGACCGGGACTGGGGCATCCTGCGCTACCTGTACGTCGCCCCGGTCACCCGGACCCGCCTGCTGATCGGCAAACTGACCGCCGTCACGATCGCCGCCGTCACGGCCGTCGGCGGCAACGTCCTCGCCGGGGTGCTCACCGGGCTCGCCGTCTTCGGCTGGCACCCGTTCCACATCATCGACGCACCCGACCTGCCCACCGCAGCCGCGCTCGGCCGCGCCCTGGCCGCCACCGCCTACCTCACGCTGTGCATGCTCAGCATCGCCGCGATCGCCTTCGCGCTCGGCGTGCTCCTGCCACGCGGCGCCGAGGCCGTCGCGATCACCATCGGATTCCTGGTTGCGGCCAGCATCCTCAACGGCCAGGCCGACCCCGACGGCGGCGTCCTGCACACCATCGCGGTCGCCCTGCCGGTGCACTACTGGCAGAGCTGGCCCCAACTGCTCGAACGAGCCGGCTCCCCCGACGTGACGTCGCTGCCCAGCATGGCCACCGGGGCGGTGGCCCAAGTCGCCACCATCGCCGTCAGCGTGGCCCTCGCCGTGCTGGTACTGCGCCACCGCGACCCGGCCGCCTGAGCGTCCGCCGCCCCGGTCCCCGTTTCCACCCGTTGCCCTACACGTTGTAGGTACAGCACCACCGCAACGATCGGGGACCGGCTTGGCCAGCAACTACGCGCGGGTGTTCCAGAACACCGACGCGGTCGAGAAGTACGAACACGTCACCTACGCGCCCGGCAGCTACGCCTCCAGCATCAACGCACGGCAGCGGGCCTATCTGCGGGACCTGGTCCGCCGGGCATTCCCGGCCCGGCCGCCGGTGCAGCACGACTTCGCCTGCGGCACCGGCCGGGCGATCCGCAGCCTGCACGGCCTCGTCCGGGCCGCCCACGGCTACGACACCTCCGTTGACATGCTCGCCAAGGCCGCCGAGCTCGGCACCCAGGCGACGCTCCACCCGATTCCGGCCGACGGCCCGCCGCCGCTGCCAGCGTCCGCCGAGCAACCGGCCCTGGTCACCATGTTCCGGCTTCTCCTCAACGTCGACCCGGCGGTCCGCGACCGGGCCCTCACCTTCGCCACGCGCGCGCTACCCGACGCCGACGCCGGGCTGCTGGTACTCGAAAACCACGGCAACGCCCGCTCACTGCGCCATCTACGAGCCCGCCGGCACCGAGGCAGCCGCTGGTTCGCGGAACTGTCGCATCAGGAACTCGACCGGCTCCTGCACCAGCACGGCTTCGAGATCATCGAGCGGCGCGGCTTCACGATGCTGACCCAGGGCTGGTACGAACGACGGGGGCTGCGCCCGATCGCCCGCAGCGTCGACGCGGCGGCCCGGCTCCTGCCCGGCACCGACGACTACGCCGTCAACGTCGTCTACGTCGCTCAACGCATCGCCCAGCTCCGATCGTGGCAATAGCGGCAGGCGGCGCCCTCTTTCTCGTGGCTGGGCGGCGCGTCGCCGCTCGCAGCGGCGGGACACCCAGCACAGGTACCCTGAGGACGATGCCGACGGTGGTCAATCTCAAGCCGAGATGGCGACGTCCGGCCGCCGCCCTGTCCACGCTGCTCTGCCTCGTCGCCGGGTGCAGCCCCGCAGCACCGCCGGCCACGAGGACGCCGACGGTCACGCCGTCCGCCGTCACGCCGCCGGCCGCGGCGACGCCGGGGCCCGGGCACGTGGTCGTGGCGGTGTTCGAGAACAAGGCCTCCCAGCAGCTGGCCGGCAACCCCGACGCGCCCTACTTCAACGCGCTCATCGCCGGGTCCGCCGTGTTCGACGACGCGCACGGCGTCGCGCACCCCAGCCAGCCGAACTACCTCGCGCTCTTCTCCGGCTCGACCCACGGCGTGACCGACGACCATTGCCCTGTGCGGGCCGGCTCCGCACCCAACCTCGCCCAGCAGCTCCTCACCGCCGGGTACACCTTCACGGGCTTCTCCGAGGACCTGCCCGCTCCTGGGTACCGCGGCTGCTCCAGCGGCCGGTACGCCGCCAAACACAACCCCTGGGCGGACTTCGACAACATCCCGGCCCAGACCAACCAGCCATACACAGCCTGGCCAGCCGATTTCGCCCGGCTGCCGACCGTTGCGTTCGTGATCCCCAACCTCTGCAACGACATGCACGACTGCTCCATCGCCACCGGCGACGTCTGGGCCCACCAGCACCTGGAGCCCTACCGTCAGTGGGCGCAGGCCCATGACAGCTGGCTCATCGTGACCTTCGACGAGGACGACGGCGGCTCCGCCAACCGCATCCTGACCCTCGTCAGCGGCGCCGGCATCACCCCCGGCCCGCGTACCGGCACCGTGGACCACTACTCCGTCCTGCGCACCATCGAAGACCGGTACGAGCTGGAGCCGATCGGCCTGGCCGCCGGCGCCACACCGCTCCCGGGGCTACACTGACGCCGCACCAACCCCGACGACCTGCCGTTGCCGTGGCGGCCGAGACCGGCGGGTAGCGGTCAGGCGGTAGCCGGCCCATCGTCGAGGCGGTCGGTGCCGGGCAGTGTGATGGTGATCGAGGTGCCCTGTCCGGGTGTGCTGCGTAGGTGCATGCTGCCGTGGTGGCGGGCGATGATCTGTTGCGTGATGGTCAGGCCGAGGCCGATACCCGGAACGTGGTGGTGGCGGGCGTGGGCGCCGCGGTAGAACGGCGTGCCGAGCTGAGCGAGTTCGTCGGCGGGGATGCCGACGCCGTGGTCGATGACGGTCAGGTGCGGCTGCGGGGTAGCGCTGACCTGGACTTCGATAGCGGTTGGGGTTGGGCTGAACAGCTCGGCGTTGGTCAGGATGTTGTCGACAGCGATGTGCAGCTGTGCTGTGTTGCCGTGGACCGGCACCGGCTCGGCTGGTAGGTCCAGGTGGACCGGGTGGGCGGTTCCTGCGCGGCGGGCGCAGCTGGCGCGGACCAGGCCGGCCAGGTCGAGCAGTTCCATGTTGGTGTGATCGCTGGTGGCGGCGGCATCGGCGGCGAGGATGAGCTGGTCGACGGTGCGGCACAGGCGTCGGACGTTGCGGTTGATCGGCTCGAGCAGCGGCCGGTAGCGGGGCGCGAGCGCGTCGGGGTCATCGGCGATGACTTCCAGGTAGCCCTGGATCGTGGTGACCGGTGTGCGGATCTCGTGGGAGATCTGGGCGACAAGGTTCTGTCGATACCGGGTGGCCTGGGCGATCAGCGGTTCGGCGTCCTGGAGGGTTTGCCGCACCTGCAGTTCTTGGTCGAGGTGGGCGGCGATGGCGGCCAGGATCGCCAGCACCCGGTCGTGGTCCTGGGCGATGGTGGTGTTCAGCACGCACAGGGTGCCCACCGGTGTCCCGTCGGTGTGCAGCGGTACACCGACGAAGCTGCGGATGCCCGGCGACCCGACCACCAGCGGGTGGGTGCGGAAGCGCGGGTCCCGGTGCGCGTCGGCGATGACCACCGGCGCGTCGGTGGTGACGACGAGGTCGCAGAAGGTGCCCTTGCGCGGCAGCGGTTGGGTGGCGTCGACGCCGACCGCGGCCAGGGTGTGCAGCCATTGGTCGTCGAGCATTCGCACAGCGGCGATCGGTGTCCGGCAGGCGTCGGCGAGCAGGGTGACCGTGTCGTGCAGGCGCATCGACATGCTCGCTGCGGCGCAGCGGCGGACCGCGTCACGGCGGGACTGGGTGGTGCCGGTCAACGCGGTAGCCATCGAATCCACCTGAGGGTACGTCGCGGGGAAGTGGGCGGCTCACGTGCTCGTCACGGTGCCATGACTGAGCATCGACCGACCGTGGGCCATCGGGAGTCGCTGGTCGGATGCCAGTTCGGTGCAATCCCCCGAGATGGTCGACCCGAGTCCGTACCGGCGAGTGCGCGCGATTGGCTTCGTCGGTGGGCATCGACGCGCTCGTACGCGCCAGCCGCGTCGCCGGCAGCTGCATCGGTACGGTCGGGCTACGCCGAATCGTCAGCTCCGGTCTGCAAGGGGGCAACGGTCGACGACGACCATAGCGGCGGCGCGGCTGAGGCGGCAGTCGGCGAGGCGGTTCCAGTCTGAGGAGCCGCAACGCTATGTCCACCAGATGGTAACGACCTGTTGATCCGCCTGCCCGACGCGAGCGGACCACCTGGGGCGGCATGCTCGTCAGGCAGGTCATAGGACGTCGGGAGTGCAGGTATGGCAAGGTTCGGTCGTTCGTTGCCGCGGGCGCGGCGGGCTAGCGTGGCATTCGCGCTGGCGGTACTGGCGTTCGCCGGAACCGTTGTCGTGGCGGGGTCGCCGGCGAGTGCGGCGGAGACGGGCTCGTCGGTGCTGGACGGCGCGGTGCTGCGGCCGAACGGGGCCAAGTGGAACGTCGAGTCCGGGGCGTACACCATGGCGGACATCAACGCCATCACCGGTGCGCAGCAGGTGTGGGGCATGACCGACAGCGCCGGGCGGAAACTCACCGGCGCCGGGGTGGGTGTCGCCCTCATCGACTCGGGGATCGCGCCGGTTGCCGGGCTCGCCGACCCGGCGAAGGTGGCCAACGGGCCGGATCTGTCGTTCGAGTCGCAGACGCCGGGCCTGCGCTTCCGGGATACATTCGGTCACGGCACGCACATGGCCGGCATCATCGCCGGCCGGGACCCCGCCACCCCGGACACCGCGCTCACCGACCCGTCCCGGTTCGCTGGCGTCGCCCCCGGCGCGCACCTGGTCAACCTCAAGGTCGCCGCGGCCGACGGCGCCGCCGACGTGTCACAGGTGATCGCCGCGATCGACTGGGCGGTCGCGCACCGCGACGACCCCGGCCTGAACATCCGCGTCATCAACCTGTCCTACGGCACCGCCTCGACTCAGGACCCGCGCGTCGACCCGCTGTCGTACGCGGTCGAGGCGGCGTGGCGCAACGGCATCGTCGTGGTCGTCGCGGGCGGCAACGACGGCCCGGCCGCGACCCGGCTGACCATGCCGGCCCAGAACCCGTATGTGATCGCGGTCGGCGGCGCCGACCCGCAGCGCAAGGTCGACACGAAGGACGACACCGTCGGCGCGTTCAGCAGCCGCGGCAACGCCATCCGCCACGCCGACCTGCTCGCGCCCGGCCGGTCGGTCGCCTCGCTGCGTGACCCCGGCTCGACCATCGACGTCGCCTACCCGACCGGGCTGCTCACCGGCGATACCGCCGGGCGGTTCTTCCGCGGCAGCGGCACCTCCCAGGCCGCCGCCGTCACCTCCGGCGCCGCCGCGCTGCTACTGCAGCAGCGCCCGAACCTGACCCCCGACCAGGTGAAGAAGCTGCTCACCAGCACGGCCACGCCGCTCAAGGGCGCCGACCCGGTCAGTGCCGGCGCCGGCGAACTGGACATCGCCGCCGCCGCCCGGGCCGCAACCCCGCTCACCGCCCAGACGTTCCCGGCCGCGACCGGCACCGGCTCCCTCGAGCTCGCCCGCGGCGGCTCGCACGTCGCCGACCCGGTCAACGACATCGAACTCACCGGTGAACAGGACATCATGGGCCGCGCCTGGAACCCGGCCACCTGGGCCCCGGCGGCCCTGGCCGGCACCGCGTGGAACGGCGGCACCTGGAACGGCAGTACCTGGACCGGCGCCGCCTGGACGGGCACACCGGCCACCGGCCTCACCTGGACCGCAGCGAACTGGACCGGCCGGACCTGGTCCGGGCAGTCCTGGTCAGGCCGGACCTGGAGCGATGCCGTCTGGGACGGCCGGACCTGGAGCGGCCGGACCTGGAGCGGGCGAACATGGTCGGGCCGCACCTGGAGCGGCACCGCCTGGACCTAGACCTCCGCACCGGCGCCGTCGGCAACCACCCGGCATGGCCGCTGTGGCGTGACGCCTGGGGCCGGTCACGGGTGTGCCGGGTCAGCTTCGGGGATGTAGGCGGCGGCGATGGGAGTGCGGACCGTCCAGCCCAGGCTGCGGTAGAGGTCGCGGCCCTGATCGGTGGCGACGAGGATGCCGTGGTGCAGGCCGAGCTCGGCGGCACGGTGGCTGAGGGCATGCATGACGGTGCGGCCGAGGCCGCGCCGGCGGTGCGCAGGGGCGGTCTCGACCTGGTCAATGATCCCGGCGTGGCCGACAGGTGCGAGCCGGCCCGAAGCGGCGACCTCGCCGGCGGCGTCGAGCACCGAGGCGACCACGACGTGCTCGCACACGGCGGTGCGGACGGTGTACGGCGCCGGGGGTGCTGCGGGGCCGGCGGTGAATCGGGTCGTCATGAGATGGCCGGTGTCGGCCATGGTCCAGGCAGCGGGCAGTGCAGTGCGCAGGTCCGCCGGGCCGGCCGCGAGTTTGATCCAGGTTCCTGGTGCGGCGTGGCGCCGGGCCAGGTCGGCCAGCGACGCGTTGGTGTGGGCGGTCAGGACGTAGCGGACGCGATGTCCCACGCGTCCGACGTGCAGGCGCCAGCCACCGGGGACCGCGGTTGGGCTCGGCACGGCGCGTGAGACGGCCCACCCGTGCACCCAGGCTGCGAGCAAATCGGGCAGGTCATCAACGGCCGGCACGGTGACATCGGTGCCAACAGTCATGATTACGCGTTCTTTCCGCTCGGGGCGCGGCCGCAGTGACCGGCCGGCGAGGCAGGCCGCGGCCGTGCCGGGCCGGTGGGGCCAGGCCGGGGGCCTGTGCCGTGTGCGCTCCTGCAATCAGGTCATGGTTCCGCTGCCCGGTCTTGGCCCGTACCAGCGCCACGGCCAGACCGGCCAACAGCCAGGACCCGCTTGGTCGGGCTGGGTGGTCGAGGACCCGCGAGCGGGACCTCGGCGCCGGCGAGGTCCCCGCGGTGCTGGGCGGCGATGACGCAGGCTGGCTGGGCGTGGTCGAACCGCCTGCCCGCGGCCGGGGTCCATCGGGCGTCCCGCCGCCCACCCGCCGACCACATCGAGGACGCGCCAGTTAGCGCGGCCCCAGGGGCCGCCGGTCTCCGGCGCGATCACCGCCAAGACCGGCATCCTGACGACCGCACTCCACGTTCCCGCACCGCTGACTCCGCGGCGGATTCCCCGCGTTGCGGCGCTCAAGCACGCCGACGATCACCCCGTAACCTGCCGGGCAGGGAGCACCCGTTACCTGCTGACCGTCGCTACGCCGGTTCGGTCGGCCTCGGGCTGAGTCGCGCGGTCCAGCGGTCCTCGATCCGGCCGAACTTCCATACGGCGATCGCGACGGCCCAGGCGAGCACGAACAGGCCGACGATGGCGTAGCCGGCGTAGTCGAGGGGGATGTCGGCGATGGCGGCGAGGGGGCCGGTGGTGATGCCGGCCTGGTCGGCGAGGACGCCGATGAGTTCGATGGTCCCGATGATCAGGGCGACGGCCACGGAGATCGAGGTGATGGTGATGTTGTAGAAGACCTTGCGGACGGGTTTGGCGAACGCCCAGCCGTAGGCGGCGTTCATGAATACCCCGTCGATGGTGTCCATGAGGCACATGCCGGCGGCGAACAGGATCGGCAGGACGAGGATGGCGTAGAACGGCAGGTTGAACGCGGCGGCGCCGCCGGCGAGGACGAGGAGGCCGACTTCGGTGGCGGTGTCGAAGCCGAGGCCGAACAGCACCCCGATCGGGTAGATGTGCCACGGCTTGCGGACCGATTTGGTGAGGCCGCCGAGGATGCGGTTCATGAACCCGCGCTTGTTGAGCTGGTCTTCGAGTTCCTGTTCGTCGTAGTAGCCGGCCCGCATCCGGCGGAACACGCGGATGATGCCGAGCAGGACGACCAGGTTGAGGATGCCGAGGATCCACAGGAATACCCCGGACACCGACGCGCCGATGACGCCGGTGACCGAGTGCAGTTCGGAGTCGTCGTTCTCGACCTGCCCGGCGAGGGTCTTCACCCCGACGGAGAGCAGGAACGCCAGGGTGAACACGATGGTGGAGTGGCCGAGGGAGAACCAGAACCCCACGGACAGCGGTTTGCGGGCGTCGGGGATGCCGGTGTTGTCGGCCATGAGCTTGCGGGTGGTGTTGTCGACGGCGGCGATGTGGTCGGCGTCGAAGGCGTGGCGCAGGCCGAAGGTGTAGGCGAGGATGCCGACGCCGACGGTGAAGACGGGGTGGTCGCCGCCGAGCTGGAAGTGTTCGGGGGCGACGAGGCCGAACAGCACGCCGAAGCCGATGACGTGCAGCAGGGCGATGAACGCGGCCATGCCGGACAGGGAGCGCCAGTCGTGGGGGTTGAGGCTGCGGCGGAACCGGGTCGGGCCGGAGCCGTCCACGGCCATGGTGTCGGGGGCACTCATGGGAGACCTTCTTCACGAGTAAAGGTGATCGGCAGGAGCACCGGCGCTCCACTGTTGCAACTTACTGGCAAATACAGCACAGTGGCAGTGGTGGAGCGTGACGATCGTGGCCGGGTCCGCGTCGAGGTGCTGATCGTGGGGGCTCGCGACGGGGCGGTGTGGTACCGCCCGGTCGCGGGTGAGCTGCCCGCAGGCGTGCATCCTGATGCTGCGGCGACGGGGTTGGCCGCTGCACCGTTGAGCGCTCGGGCGGTGGTGGTGCCGGCCGGGCAGGGCGGCGTCCAGTGCGATGGTCCTCAGCCTGTCTGGGCGCCGCCCCCTCTGACGATTCTGCACTCCACCTCCTGGCGCTACACCGACGGCGTGGTCGTGCTCACCTACGTCGCGGTCCTCGACGGCGAGCCTGCGCCAGGCGCGGTCCGGCTCGGCCCGCATGGCATCGCTCGCTCGGCTGACCCGACCGCGCCGAGCCCGGCGCAGGTGTGCCTGGACGCGGTCGCCACCCACGCCGCTCGGCACCTTGCCTGGCTGCGCGTCGGCGACGAAGCCGTGGCGACCGCCCTGGCCGGGCATCCCGCCCTGTGGCGGGCCCTGGACGGCTACGAGCCGGCCTTGGCCGGCGGGCTCGGCGTCACTGAGCCGGTCCCGGTCCGGTAGCCGGCGGCGCGGCGAGGGCCTGCTCGACGAGGAGGCTGAGCTCGCGGACGAGGTCGTCCATCGACTGGCCGGTCTGCGCCCGGACCAGGCCAAGGGCCAGCTCGGCGAGCAGCGCGAACGCCTGGGCCTGCTCGGCCGGCGTGGTGAAGGCCGCGAGGAGGGCCTCGGCGCCGTCGAGGTCACCGCGCGCTTTCGCGGCGATGACCCCGGCGGCACGTTGGACCGCCTCGGCCGCGCGGGCCGGGGACGGTGCACCCATCCGGCTACGCGGCCGGGTTCGCGGTCGCGGCGGCGTAGCGGGCCTGCACATCAGCCCAGTTGACCAGGTTCCACAGCCGGTCGACGTAGTCCGGGCGGACGTTCTTGTACTGCAGGTAGTAGGCGTGCTCCCACGCGTCGAACACCAGCAGCGGCGTGGAGCCCTGCCCGACGTTGCCGTGGTGGTCGTAGACCTGCTCCACGAGCAGCCGCCGGCCGAGCGGCTCCCACGCCAAGACACCCCAGCCGGAGCCCTGCACCGACTTCGTCGCCGCGGACAGCTGCCCGGCGAACGCCTCGAACGATCCGAAGTGCTCGGTGATGGCGTCGGCGAGGTCGCCGTCGGGGCGGTCACCGCCGTCCGGGGACAGGTTGTTCCAGAAGATCGAATGCAGGACATGTCCGGACAGGTTGAATGCCAGGGTCTTCTCCACCCCCACGAGGGCGGCGAAGTCGCCACGCTCCCGCAGCTCGGCGAGCTGGTCGAGCGCGTCGTTGCTGCCCTTGACGTAGGCGGCGTGGTGCTTGTCGTGGTGCAGCTCCAGGATCTGCCCCGACATCGCGGGCTCGAGGGCGCCGTAGTCGTAGGGCAGATCGGGCAGCGTATAGCCGGCCATGCGCAGTCCTCCCGAGGGTTCTGCAACTTGTTTGTTTCTGCCACCATATTGCAATAAGACTCGAGCTGGAGGTGGAGGGAGGGTGATGCGGACCGCAGACGAGCGCATCGCCGCCGCGCTGAGCGCCCTGCGCGCCGCTGGCGGCCGGGCGACCAGCGCCCGCGGAGCGGTCCTGCGCGTCCTGGCCGCCGCGACCCACCTCAGCGCCGCCGAGGTCCATGCCCGGCTCACCGCCGACGGCCTCCCGGCCGACCTGTCCACGGTGCACCGGGTGCTCGCCGCCCTCACCGACATCGGCGTGGTCCACGTCGTGCCGATCGGCGGCGTCCTCACCTACGGTCTTGCCGACCGGCCGCACCATCACACCGTGTGCCGCCGCTGCGGCACCGTCCGCCGGCTCCCCCGGGCAGCCGTCGCCGCGGTCATCGCGGCCGCCACCGCCGACGGGACGTTCACCACCGACAGCGACGGCCGCGACGGCGGCGTCGTCGTCTACGGCAACTGCACCGCCTGCCCGACGCGACCCGCCCGATGAGCACCCAACCCACCCAGCTCGCCCGCCCTCTGCTCCCGGGCGGCCGGTCAGGCCGGCTGTTGACGGCATCGAACCTGGTCTTCACGCTCGGCAGCGGCATGTACCTCACCGCCGGCGTGCTGTACTTCACCGAGGCCGCCCGACTCCCCGCCGGTCAGGTCGGGTTCGGCCTCGCCGGGCTCGTCCCCCTCGTCCTGGGCATCGTGGTCGGGCACCTCGCCTCGCCGGGACGGCGGTACCACTCGCCGTCCGGCACGCCACTCGCAGGCCCAGCCCCGCTGCACGCCAGCTGGAAACTGTGACCACACCGTGCAACGGGACCGGGGGGTGCACCTGCCGGATCAGCGGCGGTCGGGACACCGTAGGTGTCAACCAGCGCCTCCTGACTGCCGGGGTACCGAGGTGCAGCGCATACAATCAGGCAGTGCACACACGGCAGACGGCGTCGTCTACCTGGGGCAAAGTCCCGGCTACCTGAGGCTGTCAGCGCTTCCGCAAAATTGACCCCGTGCGAGTTGGCGGGTTCCAAGACCGCCCGGGGGTCAGTCTTCCGGGAGCGCCGACAGAAGCAGGTCGACACTGGATCCGGCATCGCGTTCTACCTATAAACACCGAAGCTTGCGTAGGCTCGGCACCGCCCGCCTGGATCTGCGCGAAGGGTCCCGACCCATCTGTCGCTCGTCTGGGTGACGTGCATCTGCCGTGGCCCACGCACCCTGGATGCCACAACGGCTTCAACGAAGGGCGCGGTCATGGCGGACACAGGTGTGATCTTCAAACGGTGCGGATGCCGCAACGACGCCAACCGCCGACTTGAACGGGCCTGTCCGCGGCTCTCCGAGCGTGGGCACGGTTCCTGGTACTTCCACTGCTCCGCCACGAACCTGCTCGGCCGCCCCGAACGCGCCCGCCGGGGCGGCTACCGGTCGCAGGCCGCGGCCCGCCGCGCCCGCGACGAGTGGCTGGCCACCACCGGCGAAGACCGCACCGCCCGGTCCTGGACAGTGGAACGTTGGCTGCGGTACTGGCTGTCCAGCCGCACCAGCATCCGCCCGACCACCAAACTGCACTACACCCGCGACGTCGAACGCGTCCTCATCCCGCACCTCGGCCGGCTGTGCCTGGCCGACCTCGACGCCCGCCGGCTCCGCACCATCTTCACCGAGATCGCCCAAACCACGAACACCAAAGGCCAACCGCAGTCAGCCTCGGCCATGCAGCACCTGCGCACCACCCTGCGCGCCGCGCTCAACCTTGCAGTCCGCGAAGGCGTCATCGCCACCAACCCGGCCCGACACATCGAGGTTCCCTCCTACCGCAAACCCCATGCCAAGGTCTGGACCGACGGCCGCGTCGCCGAATGGCAACGCACTGGCGAACGACCTTCCGTCGCGGTGTGGACAGCCGACCAACTCGCCACGTTCCTGCACGGTGTCACCAACGACGCGTTGTTCGCCCTGTGGTGGCTCACCGCCCTGCGCGGCCTGCGCCGAGGGGAGGCGTGCGGGCTGCGCTGGTCCGAGCTCGACCTCGACCACGGCGTGCTGTTCGTCGTCCGCAACCGCACCACCGCCGGCTACCAGGTTGTGGAGGGCGAACCGAAGACCGCCGCCGGACGCCGGGCCGTCGCCCTCGACCGGCGCACCGTGAAAGTGCTCCGCGAGCACCGCCGCCGCCAGACCCAGCAGCGGGAACGGCGGCTCGCCGCCGGGAAGGTGTGGCACGACTCCGGGTACGTGTTCGTCGGCAAGGAGGGCAACCCGATCCACCCCAGCTATGCCAGCGGACGGTTCCGGCTCCTCGTCAAACGCGCCGGCATCCCACCCGTACGGCTGCACGACCTCCGCCACGGCGCCGCGTCCCTCGCCCACGAGGCGGGCGCGGACCTCAAGACGCTGCAGGACCTGCTCGGACACTCCAGCATCGTGATCACCGCCGACACCTACACCAGCGTGCTACCCCTCGCCCAGCGCAAATGCGCCGACGCCACCGCGAAGCTAGTCCTCGCCGCCGACCGCCGCACCCGGGAGAAGATCCGCGGCAAGAGCCGACGGAACCGACGCCACCAGCGACCCGCGAAAGGTGTGCCGACCCCGGCACGGCCCGCCAACGACAAGAAGCCGCAGGTCACACCACCGACGACCGGAACGGCATCACGGACCGTCACGACACCACCATCGCACCCGCGTGACACCCACCGTCCACAGAGGACAGAAACGACAAGAGGCCTGAACCGCATTCCCGCAGGTCAGGCCTCTGACGATCTTGCGCGCCCGAAGGGACTCGAACCCCTAACCTTCTGATCCGTAGATCCGGAACACATCGGAGCACGCAGCTGGGCCGGGTGGGCGGCCACGACACCTATGGCCGAGGATGCCGAGCCTGTGGGCGGCTACTCGAGGACGATCCGGAGAACGGTGTTTTTGTCGGTTTCGCTGAGCGCGGCGAAGGTAGCGAGGACGAACCGGGCGGCGAGTTCGTGGGAGGACGCTTTGGCGTAGGCGTCGCGGAGGATGGTGATTGTGATCGGTAGCGGGTCGGCGGCCGGCGGTTGGTCGGGGTCGTCGGTGTCGGCAAGTGCCTGTCGGGTCGCGGCCACCAGGTGTGCGACTTGGTAACCGTGGCTGGCGGCGGTTTCGATGGTGGCGGCGAGCAGGCACGCAGCGACCCCGGTGGCGGCATCGGGCCTGCCCAGCAGGACGGTGGCGCCGCGTGCAGCTGCGTAGAGCCAGTCCGGCAATGACGTGGGAGCGTGGGTGCGCGCCTGGGCGATGAGGCGCCGGTAGAACGTCAGAGCGCGCAGGGGGTCGGCCCAGACCGCTGGCCGGGCGAGTGCGGCTCCGACGGCGGCGGGGCGCCAGCTGTCATCTTCGGCGAGTTCGAACAGGCGCGGTTCGTTGAGCGGCAGCTGGCCAATTCGGGCCTTGATCAGCCGTCGGAGACAGCCTTCGTGCTGGTCGTCGGTGATCGCGCCGACGGCGCGGAGACGACGGAGGACGGCGACGGTGGAGGTGGCAGGGATACCCATGCCGCGGGCGAGGGCCCGAACGACCGGGTCGTCGCTCCAGAGCGCGGCATGTTGGACTCGGGCAAGGTCAAGGGCCGACGTCCAGATTCGGTCCTCGGCCTCATCGAAGGTCCGCTCGGGCGGAGTGCTGAGGCGGGTGAGCGCCTCGACTGCCGTATGCAGTCGGTCTGCCTCCTCAGCGAGTCGGTCCGCCTCCGCTTCGGAGCCCTCGTTGAACTGGAGGTGATCGTGTTGGCTGTCATAGCGCATGGACCGGGTGGACCGAAACGCCAGGGTGTCCTTGGCGGCCAGTGTGTCGAGCATCACGTCGTCGGTGGTGATGACGCGAGTGAAGCGGCTCATCGCGGTTGCGCGGATGTCGTCTGGCAGCGTGAGCAGGACGGCGACTGCCGGCGTGTCGATGATGATGTCGTGGTCCTCGGCCGTCGTCGCCGCCTCGACGCATGCGTCGAACTCGGCCTGTTCGGGGACGTGAGCGGCCAGGACGCCGTCGCCGCGACGGAGACAGATCTCCGCGTAGCTGCGTCCAGCTACGGTGGCGAGCAATCCGAGCGGTAGCTGGCCGCGGGCCAGTCCCTGCACGATGCGCCGCCACACCTCTTGCTCATCGTCGCCGCGCCGCATGATGGTGATCATGTCGGCTCGGAGCTGATCAAGGTCACCTGCGCGAAGCCGTCGCAGGTGCGGGCTGTTGGGCCAGCGCTGGAAGAACTGTTCGGACTCGGCGGCGAGCTGCTGGCGGAGTTGTTCGGGCAGTTCCACGGGCTCGGGCCGGGGCAGCATCAGATTCGTCAACGCCATTGCAACGAATCGCTCGTCGTCGTTGAACCGGCGCAGCAGGCGTAGGCAGCCGGCGACGGTTTCCACCGGCTGGCCGCGTCGGCGGTAGAGCTGAATCCAGGCTCGGGCGTCGGTCGTGCTGGACGGGTCGAGCGGCTCGGGCGCGTCATGCAGCACGCGCCACGCTTCGTTGACGTCACCGCGGTTGAGCAGGGTCCGGATCAGGGCCCAGCGGGACGTGGTGTCTTCGGGATGGATCTGCAGCACGGTGCGCAGCAGGTGGCTGACCCGGTCGAGCCGGCCGGCGTTGCTGGCAAGTTGCGCGGCCAGCCGCAGTGCATCGGCTCGGCCGCTCCAGTCCGGCTCCGCGGTAGCCAGCAGGGTATCGAGTTCGCGTTCGGCATCGGCGGCGCGGCCGGCGCGAGCCAGGACCTCGGCAGCCGAGTGGCGCAGTGACCGGTCGCCGAAATGATCGGCGGCGTCACGCAGGGTCTGGACCTGATCGTCGATCCGGCCGACCGCCTGGTATGCCTGGGCCAGGCTGAGGGCGGCGGCCACGGACGAACGCCGCCGCTCCCGTAGCTGCCCGATCGCCGCCCCCGCCCGCCCGGCGCCGAGCTCGGCCATGGCTCGAAGCTCGACCGCCTCGCCCGGGTGCCGCTGCGCGAAATCGGGGTATCGGGCCACACCGTCGGCACCGGTCTGCGCGAGACCGAGCAGGGCTTGGGCGAGTTGCTCGTCGTCGCCAGCCTGCTCAGCCGCGCGCCACCAATGCGGCTCGGGGTCCTGACCGGTGGCTTCAGCAAGGTATGCGTCGATGCGGGTGCGGGCGTGCCCTTCAGGAACGAGTTCGGCCCGTTCCCGAGCGAGGTCGAGCTGGCCGAACTGGATCGCGGCGAGCGCGACCAACGAACAGACCTCTGGCGCGGCAGCCTCCTCGGCGGTGACGTCCCCACCGGGGGCGCCGAGCTCCAGAACCCGCCGTAGGTCCATGAGCAGCACGCTGGCGTGGCAGGCGAACGCGACCGCCTCGGCGCTGTCGGCCCGGTAGGTGCGCCGTTCGTCCCGGGCGCGGATCGCCAACGTCCGGGCTTCACGCAGATCGGCGTCCCAGTTCGGCGACTCGCCACGTCGCGCACGCAGGATCAGCAGCCGGGCCCGGGCGACGGCCAGACCGGCGGTCCACTGCTCGCGCAGCGCCTCGGCGAGGACCTGCAGCCCTCGGTCGATCATCTGACGGTACAGGTCGGCATCTGGTGCCGCCGGGGCGGCGAGTCGCAGGCGGAGGACGGCTCGCAGGCTACGGTCGCTGGGCTCATCCGGAGTCCAGGCATCAGCGATGCCCGCCGCGGTGTCCCGTTGACCGTTCAGCTCTGCTCTGACCGCAGCGGTGAACGGCTCATCGTCGGCGGATGCCGCCGACATCGCCGCGAGTGCGGTCTCCCGGGCGTCGTCGTTGCCGTTCTCGTCGTAGATCATGGCGGCTCGGGCCAGCCAGAAGCCACGGCGCGGCGCACCTTCGTCAGCTGCGGCGGTGAACAGGTCCGCCGCCAGCAGACCGGCCCCGTAAGATGCGGCCAATTCACCGGCGGCGAGTCGGACCTGCCACGACGCCGTGTCGAGCCAGGCCGGCCGGTGAACCTGCCATTGCCGCAGTACAGTCGCGGGTCGGGCGTCGATCGTGGTCACCGCGCTGATCAGCCGCCAGGCCATGGCCTGGTCGTCGCGCCACGCCGCGAGCAGCGGGGGGCCGCAGATCACCGGGAGCTGCCGCAGCCGCTCATAGAGCTGGTTGTCGGTGACGCCCGCCGCGGGCCGACCCGAAGCCGGGGTGGGGCTGGCGATGTGCAGCACCGGTGCCACGTCGCGCACCAGCATGTCGTAGGTGACGACCGCAGCGTTCTGCGCGTACTCGGCCGACAGCTCCCGAAGCCGACGCCACAGCGCGCTGGCCCGTGCCGCGTCACCGGCCAGCGACACCAGCATGCTCACCACGACGGTACGGTCGGCCTGATCGTCGCCCTCCAGCCGCAACTCGATGATGCGCAGGGCCGTGAGCAGCTGCCAGGTCAGCGTCTCCTGCGCGGCAGTGTCGGCGAGGGCGATCCCGCACTGGGCGGCAGCGGCCTTGACCGCGTCGTCGAGGTGCTGCAGCCGGGTCCGGACCTTGCCGTTGGTCGCGCGCGGTGCCGCCACTGCTTGGCGGAAAGCGATGCCGTTGGGCTGCTTGCGCGCCAATGTGGCCAGCTGGCCCACCTCGCCCGCGCCGGTGTGGGGTGCCGCGACGGCCAGCCCGAGCCGTTGCCGGTCAGCGGCGAGTTCAACGTGGCGGGCGTTGACCATCCGCAGGTAGTCGGTCAGCAGCGTAACGAAGGAGGTGTTGCCGCCGGCGATAGTCGGCGCGCGCCGGACCCCGATGTACAAGGTGCGGGAACTCCCGAGGCAGTCGCCGACGACGACGAGATCGTCGACGGTGCTAGTGGCGCCCTGCTGGAACCGGACCTCGCCAACGGTGAACTCGTCACCCAGCCCGACCACGGGATGCCGCAACAGCAGCGCGGCGAGCAACACCGCGCCATATGCGTGTTCCAGGGTGGTGCCACCCCCGCCTGTGGAGTACGGGCTGGCGTACCCGCCGCCGGTCGCCTCCACCAGCTCAGGCCACCCTTCCCATCGCTTCCGTCCGCCAGGCTCCCGGCGGAGCCGCGCTGATGCTTCATCATCGCTTACGCGTACGACAGCTCACGGATGCAGGCGTCGCGCCTGGCTTGGCCTCGCACGTGGTCGCCTCAGGGCTGCTGCGGTACTCGGCGCGTGTCCTCAGCATGCCGGAAGCGTTCTCGTTCGTCGGCGCCGGCATCTCGCATCACCGGTCGCCCGGACGTCGTCTGACCTGGCGGGTACGAACGGTGGTCGGACTCGAAACGGGTGGGCGAACCCGGATGGGTGAAGCGGTAGGCATCGACCCGCTCAGCTGGCGGTTGACGGACCTGCACAGCAACAGGCTGTACACCGCCGCCGAACCTGACGCGGTAGAACCGCTGGTCCGCCGCGGGCACCGCTACCCGGCGTGATCGATCGGATCCCCGTTGCCGACAGCCGGCACCGCGCTGGACACTGGCGCTGCCGCACCAACCGCGGCCACACCTCTGCGCCGCAGTCCCGGCGTTCCTCGAACAGGAACCTCGTCCCCGCGGAGGCTAGTAGCTCTCGCTGCCACGGCGTCGCGGTGCGGGTGCGACGATGGGCGACGCGTCGGTGCACACCGGCGGGGAGCGTGGTTCGGCGGGCGTGGGAGGTTTGGTGACGACGTACGCGCTCGATCTGCAGGCGGGGTCGCTTCTTGCGGTCTGGGCGTCTGGCGTCGGTCACCACGCCACGACGGTCTGCCAGCTGGGGCCGGTGGTGCCGGAGCTGGCCGCGCAGATGTGTGAGGCGTCGACCCGGCTGTCCACGACGTTGTGGGACACCTACCAGCGGCCCGCTCCGCATGATGCGGACGACACCGACGAACGTGAGCTGCTGGAACGCGAGCGTGGCGACGGCTTCGCCGGAGTCCTCGCCGCGATCACCGCACCGAACCTGCCGGACGAGCACGGGCTGCTGATGGTGTCCTACGACCCGATGCTGGAGTACGCGCACACCGTCGGCCGAGCGCTGCACGCGATCGCCGACCCCGAGATCACGGCGGCGGTGACTGCCGACGTGCGAGCTGAGATCGACGCGGTCGCCCGCGCCGGCCTCGGCGACCTGTCCGGTCGGGCGGTCCAGGCCGTCGCGCTGGACCGTCTCGACCCGTCACCGCTCCAGGTCGCCGCCGCCGACCGGCTTCTGCACGAGCAGCCGCTGGGCTGCGACGAGCTCTACACCACCATCGACCCGGCCGCGGCGTGCGTGGCCGCCACCCACTGGCTGGTCGCCGCAGCGCAGGTCACCGCCGAGGCCGCCGACGTCGAGCCAGCCGCGGTGTTCAGCGTCGCCGACGACATCGAGGCGGTGTCGGTGGAGGTGCCCTCCTACATGGTCGACGTGGTCGTCGACCGTTCAGCTACACCGCGGGAGGTCGTCATCGGGCTCCTTGCCGAGGCCGACGCGGTCCGCCACGGCCGCGTCCCAGACCCGACCGGGCTGCTGCAGCGGGTCGACGCCGCCCGCGAGCAGATCCGCCGCATCGACGTCGGCCACCGCGAACAGGCACTGTCCGCGCTGCTGGAGAGGCTGACCCCGCTCGATCCGCAACGTCCAGCACATGACCTGCTCGAGCACCTGCTCAACGGGGTGCGAGCCTGCCTGCTGGTCTACCGGGAAGAAGCCATCGACGCATCGGCAGCACCTCCCGACCGCGATGACGACGAAGGCGACGACGATGAGTTCGACCGGATGATCGCGGCAGCGACTGCGGCGTTTACCGCCGCAGTTCGCGACCGCGCCGCACGGGACCGTGACCGGCTCATCCGGTAACGCGGCCCGCCAGTGCCGCCGCCCGTTTACGTGGCCATCAGCAGACGCCCGCGAGTTGCGAGGCGCAGCAGCGCTTCCACCCCGGTCGACCGCTGCTGCGCAAATGTGATTGCCCGCACCAGCGAGAATTGAGCCGTGGAACAGCGCCGGTTCGGGTCAGACTTCGTCGCCGCGCACCAAGCCGCGCATGGCGGGCGCCGGCGGGAGCAGCGGCAGTTGACCTATGACATTGCCGTCGACGCTGACTTCGCCCACTGGCGCACCTGGTATGACGAACAGTTCGCCCTGCTGCCGCCAACGCTGGGGGACGCGCTGGCCCGACGCCTGTGGTTGGACGAGCACTTCTTTCCGGTGACGTTCGAACTCGCCGCTGGCGCCGCGATCCGGGCCAGTGGTTACACCGCGGTCTACGAGCAGGACCACGGTGGCCTCACTCCTGACTGGACCGCTCTCACACCCGACGGCCAGGTTGCGTTCCTGCTCGAGGTGCACACCGATCAGCCGACGAAGGAGACGTTCGGCCGCATCCGTGGTTGGCAGGCGCTCGAGCGCCGCATCGCGGAGATCCCGGTCGGGGTGGTACTGATCCTGCAGGGAAGCCGCCACGTGGCGCTGCGGCCGCCCGACTCAGGAACTGCGAAGAAGATCGCTCGTGAACTGCGCTCAAGGCTTCTCGGCTCGCCGGGCATCGCCCGGATCCACTCGCACGGCTACACCTTCAACGTGATGGCCAACAGGTTCGGGCCACTCGCATCGGCGAAGGGCCTCTATGCGCAGTTCGCGGCACCAAGCGGTGTCGCAGGGCCTGTCGACACCAGTCGTCTTACCCGCGCTGTCGAGGAGAAGGTGAGCAAGTACGCCGCGCTGGCCGACCGGTACGACGTGCCGCTCGTCGTCGCCGCCGGTGCACATCGCTTCACCAGCGTCGATCTCGATGACCTCGACGCCGTACTCAACGGCGATCCCACGATCAGTTTCCACTTCAACATCGGTGACGGCTACCTCGGCAGCACCTCGGTCAACCCGGCGAGTCCGGCCCACTGGGTCATGCCGCCCAATCTCGCCGGACTGATCTGGCTGCACAACCAGCCGCCGTTCGGTGCCACCGCACGTCCCAATCCGTCCGGAAATCGCAGCATGCCCATCGCCCTGCGCGAACTGGCCGCCATCGCGGTGAACTCCGGGTAGGTGCGCCCGTTCTGTTGGCGTCCAAGGGTTCGGTCCTCAGATCGGGGATCGACAAGGGTCCCGACCGGACAGCGGGTGCTGTCGCCGTGCCGCAGCCTGCCGTCGGGGCTTGCGTGAGGACAGAGTGCGTGCTGATGGACTATGCGAGAAGTTGACCTTGGACCGCTGTGATGTTCGCGCGGGCGGCTTCCGAGAAGTCGTCACCGAGTTCGAACCCCAACGCCCGGCGTCCCGACGCTAGTGCGACTGTCAGCGAGCGGCCAGTTCCGCAGAACGGGTCGAGTACGAGGCCATCCGGCGGGCACGAGCTGATGATTCGCGGCCTGATCAGCTCCGGCGGGAAGGTCGCTGAATGCCCGTCCGAGCCGGACCGGACGTTCACGGTCACCACGTCGCGACCGCCCTCTTCCAAGGGCGTCGTGTCGTAGTAGTAGCTGGGTCGGCCTTCTTTGGCTCGCTTCACGAAGTGAAAGAAGTGTTCATGAGCCAGCCGGAGGCGGTCCTTCTCCGGTCGCGGCGGCACGTTGGGTTTGTGCCAAATGAGATCATTGCGAACGATCCACCGCTTCTGCTGCATAGCGATCGCGAACCGCGCCGGCACCAGCAGCAGCTGCTTTTCTTGGCGGTGCCCCCCCATGGGGGTCTTTCGCCGCTGACGCGGGTTTCCGCCCAGTCCTTGCCGGCCGTTCATGCGGATGCTCGACCAGCGGGCGAAGTAGGTGTCGCCGATATTCACCCACATGCTCCCTCGGGCCTTCAGGGCAGCTGCGCCCCGCTGAAGGATCTCGACGAGGTGATCGACGTACCACTCGGGTAGGGGTTCGAGTCCGAGCATTCCGCCGTGGAGGCGGTACCAGTCGTAGCTGGGCGTCTCCAACTGGTCGTTACCCTCGGCAATCCACTCCTTGAGGATGTCTTCATTGTGATCTTGCCCGTAGGTGCGGAGGCCCCAGTACGGCGGCGACGTGATGATCAAATCAACTGACTCGTCCGGGAGCTTCGCCATCAGGTCGTAGGCGTCGCCCTGCCAGACCTCGCCAGAGACCTCATCCAGATGATCTGGTTTGTCCGCTTCGGGCTCCGCTGTCATGCCGCCGATTGTATGGTCGCCGGCCCGGAAGATCGCGGAGGGAGCACCAGCGAACTCTGCGCTTCGAGCCTGACCAGCGTCACACACCACCCCCTCCCTGCCCTCGGACGTGGCTGGATGACTACCGCGGCCGGACCGGCGAGCGGGCTCGCCCGCTGCTTGCGAAACCCTGGCTGTTCGCCGCGTCGAAATTGAGCCTTCTTCGCTCTTCATGCTGATCGTTGCCCACCTGTCTGCCTAGATCGATGCGGCATGAATGTGCTGGCCTTTTGCGACGACGTCAAGCGCACTGCGCAGACCTGCCGTTGCACTGCACCGCTGGCGACTTCGCCCCCGACGACCCGCACTCGACGGACGATCGGCAGCCCCAGTACTGGCGCCCGGCCTACCTGGCAGGCTGGCGTGAAGTGGGGTTGGTGAGAGCCGTTCGCCGGCAGCTTGCAGCGCAACGGGACATCTCCGTCCTGCAATCGTCTCGCGTACTCTTGCGCAGTGACCCAAGCGGACCCCGAGGCAGCGCCAGTCCTGGAGATCCAGCCGGACTATGCCGAGCTCCAGCGGCCACATGTTGCGGAGTGGTTTGGCCACCGGGTCTTCCCGGTCGTCTCTGCCTCTCGTACGGCGCTTCGCGACCAGACGGAGAAGCGGTGCCCGTTCCTGTCCAAAGCGTTTCACGAAGACCGGCAGTGCATCAAAGTCAACAAGGACGGCACGGGGCCGTCCCAGGGTGTCTGCACCATCAGCACGACCAGCAACGGCTCGCGGCAAGATTGGCTGGTATGCCCGGTACGGGCGTTGGACCAGGACCTGCTCCGTCCGATTGTCCGGCACCTGTACGCCGTGGCGCCGAACGACGAGATCATGTTGACCGCCGCATCCGGCTTGCAGAAGGCCGATGTGGCCGCGTCCGTCATTGCCGCCGTACGCCAAGGCCGGCAGCGCGTCTTCGTATATTTCGAAGCGAAGGCCGGCGGTGAGATCCAGTTCAAGGCGACCGCAGCGTCCCCGCTCATGTCGCTGGACACCACGGTCATCGAGTTGGTTGCACCTGCCGCCAACTCGACCGACCGCATGCCCTTCGCGCTGGGCCGCTACGCCGCGGTTGAGCTGCAGACCGCCGACATGCACGGCACATACGCCAAAGCGGTGCAAGCGCTGCGGAGCGCGCTCGACCTGCACCCGGCGCAGTTCCACCGCCAGCTGGCCGAAAATCCGGAGTGGCCCCGCCGGAAGATCGAAGGACCCAACATCGCCAACGTCTTCAAACGCACCTTCTACCAGATCGTCTTCAAGTTCCAGGTCACGAATCAAGATGATTCAGCAGGGAGCGTCCTGGCGCTGCCGCAGCCGGTTTGGGACTCGTGGCGGAAATTCCTGGGCGATCCGCAGATTTCCCGGAATCTTGACGGGACAGGCACTCTGCTCGACGATCCTTCCGCGGAGCCACGGAGTTGGATCTACGTCTTCGACGTTGCTGACCGGCCGGGACCCGGCGGTGGGGCGACTCCCGTCGAAGTTCGCGACCGCATTCGTACAGACGGGGCGACGCTGGCGCGGTTAGCGCTCGTCGTGTCTCCTGCCAGGGCGGTAGAGTTCGAAGTCCACCGCGGGGTCGTCACGATCGCAAGGGACCGGCTGCGGAAGATGCTTCCGGTCCACCTCAGAACGGTCGACACGCAGGCTGATCTGCTTTCCGGCTTGGAGTAGAGCTACGGGGTACTGACAGCAGTACCAACCGGCCGGGCGGGTTCCGCCGTCAGCTCCATGCCCGCTGCTCAGCTTTTCCGGCCCGCTGGCGACGTTGCGGTGGCGGGCAGGTGCAGCAGGTCAGCACGTACGGCGGCGAGGACACCGGCGTCGGTGTCGTCTTGGCCGTGGTGTTCGCCGCAGGGGCAGAACGTCCACGCGCCGTCCTGGAGTTGGTCGCGCAGGACTTCCAGGGTCGCGCGGGACCAAGCGGCTACGTCGGCGCCGACCGTGACGAAGGGGGTGTCGGGCGGGGCGTCGCGGATGGCCAGCCCGAGACCCGACACGGCCTCGCCGGCACGGCGGAGGTCCAGCACGGGCTGTGGCCGCTGCTGGTCGCCGTTGATCGCGGCGTAGATCACCGCTTGGCCGAGCGCGGCGAGCAGCCGGGCGGCGACCCGCACCGCGAGATGCTCCGGCGGCCCAGTGGGCGCAGCCCGTTGCTGCACCTCGGCCATCATCGCCGTCGCGGTGGCCCGGCCCCAGTCCTCGTCGATGTAGCTGCGCAGCACAGTCTGCGGAGTGATCCGCAGTTGGGCGGCGATGGCGTCGATCCGCTGCTGCAGTTCTTCGGCCACCACGGCCTGGTCGACGCTGCCGCCGAGGGCGTCGACGGTGGCAATGAAGTCGTCGACGAGCCTGGCGAACTTGCCTCGTCGGGCCATGCGGTCCTCCAGATTGGCGGTTCCCCAGTGTGGCACCACCTTCAACATCCAGGACACTACGAGGGCATGCTGGCCGCCGGAACGGATCGCTGCGATCCGGGCCGGCTGGCCGAGAGCCGCGGCGGGCGCCAGGCAGCGTACGGTGCGCAGACGGTGCGATCAGGCACATGGGGCCAGGAAGGGACGAGCCGTGGCAAGAGCACGGGGAAGCGGCAAGCGACCGGGCATCCGCTCGCTCAGCGTGGCTGACCGGGTGATCGTGCTCGGCCGTGCCGCTCGGCTGGTTAACCAGGTCAACGAGGGCCGGGCAGGCTGTATCGAGGGCGTGGCGCTGCTGGACCGCGTCGCTCGGCTGGTCGAGGTCCGGGCGGAGCCGCTCGCGGTGGCGGTCGCCGCGCAGGGCCCTGCCGGCACCTGTGTCCTCGGCGACGCCGTCCGCGACATGGTCCCGCTCGCCGACGGCGGCCGGGTGGTGCGCGGGCCGCACTTCGACCCGGCCCGGTGGAACGGCGCCGGTCACCTGGTCCTGTACGCCGCGCAGGCTGGCTGGTGGTTCGACCCGACGCTAGACCAAGTGAGCCGGATGACCGGCCTGCCCGGCGGCACCCTGATGCAGCAGATCACGCCCGAGGAGATCAGCAGCGGCGACCTGCCGTTCGAGATCGGCGGCGGGCAGGTGCTCTACCGGGTGGTGCGGGCCGACACGACCTGGCAGGCGGCGTACAACGCCGAATACGCCCGCCTCGGCGGCATCGCGCGAGCGGCGACTCAGCGGGCGCTGGAGTTGGAGGGCTTCGACGAGGACCTGATCTGAGCTGCGGCAAGTTCGTCGCTGCTGGTGACCGGTCGCTCTCGTCGGCCTCCGATCGGTTCGGGACTGTAGACCTTGACCCGCCAGCGGGCCTGCTCGCGTCGATCCGGGTCCCAGGTCGGCAGCGGCGCCAGGTGCCGGCTGAGGGCGTAGATCGCCACGGTGGCGGTCCGCGCGTCCGCCTCACAGCTGTAGCGGTGCATTACGTGCCCACCGTCGCTGGCGCGCCGCCGGCAGTCCGCAAGCTCGAGCGTCCACACGCCGGAGCCGTCCATCGTCTCTTCCAGCCGGATGAACAGGTGCCGGACCGGGTCACGGTCGTTCCCAGTGATCAACCAGCCGGCCTCACGCAGCTGCGGGATACCCACCATCCGACCACAGTATCGAACACAGGTTCGACTGCGGCATCGTTTCGGGGCGTCACCTATCGGCCGATCCGGGGTGACTGTCCACGCTAAATGACGGATCTCGTCCATCAGAGTTGGCGGATCGGCCAGCTGGTAGAAGCTAGATCGAGCCGTCCGGCTGCGGGGTGAAAGCCAGTCTGCAACCCGCGATCAAGTCCGGGAGTCAGGCCGCAACCAGCAGCTGTACCCTCAATGGGGTCAGATGGCCATCGATACGACGTCTTCCCGTTCAGCCGCCGTAGCCCACCGCAAGCACGGAAAGGTGACACGATGAACAGCGACGCGGCTGAGCCGTTGATGCCGCGGGACATCGAATTGTTGAGACTGGCCGCCGACGTGCGGGTCGTGCCCGAGACGCTGGTGCTGCCCTCGGGTCGCGTACTCGGCGGAGCCGAGCTACAGGACCTCCTTGCCTTCTACGGCCCGGCGCCCGGCCAAGCCTTTTGGTCCGCCGAGCGGAGGCGGCGCTATGAGCAGGATCTCGCAGACCTTGAGAATCCCGTGGAGGCACTCCGCAAGGCCCGACGACGGTACTGGACAGGGACCGCAATGCCGATGATCGGCACGATCGCAGGCGTGCCTGTCGTGGCGGCGATGGTCGTTTGGCTGGCACCGGAGTATGTCGAGGCGTACGCCCGATGGCCGGGGCTTCTGGTTCTGGTCGGTTGCATCGGCCTCTTCGGGTTCGCGGCTTGGTTCAGCGGTAACACGGTCTACAGGACCCTTGGATCCTATCGACGGCTCCTGGAGCATGGCCTCGACCAGCAGCGGACAAGCCCAAACAACCCGTAGCCGACACGCGCGCAGCCTTGGGTGTGAACGAGGTCATCGTCGCGATCAAGGCACACGAACACCCCAGTACGAGCCGTGACCGTACGACGATCGGGACGACGTCTCCACGTTCTCGCCGTAGCGTGTCGCCGGCTGCTCGCGCACCGTGCGGGTCGCCCGGATCGCCGGCAACGCACACCGATGCCGCCACCGAGGTCGGTACGGTGAACGGGACGCACTCGGCAACCGGCCGACGCATGAAGGCACCTGTGGATTCCACGTCGAGTTCATTGCCGGCGGAACAGCACGGGCGGAAGGCGGGCATTTGTGAGCAGACGCAAAGGCACCGGCGCGCGGCGAGTCGGCAATCCCGCGAACCGCCCCGGCGGCGGCCCACGCGTCGGTCCTGCCACCAGCTCAGGCCCTGCCTCTGAACTCAAGCAACTCGGTGCCCAGTTCGCAGCCGTGACCGGTGCTGCGATGCAGCCGGTGCAGATCGCGTGCGGCGTGGTCCACGCGACATGGCGCGCCGCGCTCGAACCCTGGCACGCCCGACTGATCCACGATCACGAGATGGCTTACCTCAACATCGCTACGACCATCCACGTCACTTCGCACTGCGACCTAGACGCCATCGCATGGGACGCGATCGGAGCCGTGCTGCAGGACCCGGACCGCGATGCGCTGCCCGGCCGGACCGCTGGCGCACTGCTCGGTGACAACTGGTCGGCGTTCACCGCCGACCTCGCCGACCTGATCGACGACGCTCGGGCCAAGCCGCCGCTGGCGATGGCTGCCTGGGCCCACCTCATGTGCGGCGACTGGTGGGGCATGCCCGGCTTTGACGAGCAGGTCGACGCCGTCGTCCGCTCCGGCCGGGTCACCCGGTTTCCCGGCACCGGTGAGGCGTTGGCGCGCCTGCTGCGCGACGACCCGCTTGCGGTGCCGCTGCAGGTGTGGCAGGAGATCGTTCCGGAAGGCAACGGCTTGCGCTGGTCCGACCATCAGTCCGGGTAGCCCGGAATCGCATCCGACTACAGGAGCGCGGCGAGTCCCGATCGGTTGTATACCCTTGGGTCAGCCACGGGCGCCGACGCGATGGTGCGGCAGGCCGCGTACGGAGGGGTCGTCTCAGGTCAACCGGTCCGCCAGGTCGGGGACAGGTCGTCGAGTGCGGTGATGCGTTCGGTGGGCATCCGGCCGTCGCGAAGAGCGCGCCGCTGCTGAGCTAGCCACCGGCCGAGCGGGTACCCGTCGCCGGTGCGGTACGCGCTCGGCACGTGCAGATGGCCGTGGGTCTGGTGGTAGCGGCGGGCGGCGGCCACGCCGACGTTGAAGCGGTGTGTGCGGTTGTTCCAGATCATGCCGACGGCTTCCAGCGCGGCGATGCGGTCGGCGGCGAGGCTGCCGCGCTTGTAGAGCATGCGTTGGGCGACGATGAATTGGCCGAGGCGGTAGCCGTCGGCCTCGGTGTGCTCGTCGGGGACCTGCAGGTGGTGGTGGCGGGCGTGGTAGGCGGTCGCGGCGGTGATGCCGCGCTGCCACATCGCCTCGTACGGGTGCCATTCGATGCCGAGCGCTTCGAGGACGGTGGCGCGGTCGGCGGGGATCCGCCCGGCGGTGTACTGCTTGCGCTGCATTCGGATCCAGGACCCGAGCGGGTACCCGTCGGCGGTGACGTGGTCCGGCGGGACTCGCAGGTGGCCTTCACGGGCGCGGTAGGCGGTGGCGTGGTCGAGACCGGCCTGCCAGCGGGTCCCAGCGCATGCCGAGGGAGTCCAGGGCGGTGATGCGGGTAGCGGGCAGAACGCCTTGGCGGCGGGCTTTGCGTTGGTGGTGCAGCCACCGGCCGAGCGGGTAGCCGGTGTCGGTGACGTGCTCGACGAGGACGTCGAGGTGGCCGTGGGCGGCGTGGTAGGCGGTGGCCGCGCCGTAGCCTTCCCACCAGGGTGAGGTGGTCGCGGTGACGAGCCGGACGGTGAGATGTTGTAGGTACTGCTCGACGTCATAGCTGTCCGGCACCCTGACCACAATCTTGTCCGGCAACCTCCACCGGTCGGCGTCGCCGTATTGGCGTCGCAGGTCCAAGGCGGCGGCGAGGGTCTCGTCGTGGGCCCGCATTGCGCGTACGACGTCCCAGACGGTGTGGTAGCCGGCCAGGTCGGCCTCTGCGGCGGCGTGCGCGTCGGCGGTGGGTGTGTCGGCGGCGAGGACCGGCACCAGGATGGTCGCGATGCCGCTGCCGGCCGGGTTGCGGCGTAGCGCCCGTCCGACGGCCTGGACGATGTCGGTCGGCGAGGTCTTCGGGTGGGCGAACACGACCGAGTCGACGGCGGGGACGTCGACGCCTTCGCCGAGGCAGCGGGCGTTGGACACCACGCTCCACCCGCTGCCGGGTGGGTCGGCGAGGTCGGTCAGCACCGCTCGGCGGTAGGCGGTGTCGTGGCGGCCGTCGATGTGGTGGCAGGTCAGCGGCCGGTCGGGCCGGATGCCGTCCGGCATGGCGGCGAGGATCTCGGGCATCGCGTCGGTGAACGCGCGGGAGGTGGCGATGCGTGGGTGGTAGACGATCGTGCGGCGGAGGTCGAACTCCGTCGCGGCGCGGGCCAGCGCGGTGACGACCATCGCCATCCGCAACGGCCCGTCCTCGCCCTCGGTGCCGTCGACGGTGACGCGGGACCGGCCGGTGCCGGTGAGCGTGCGCAGCACGGGCAGCAGTTCGGCCCGGGTGACCGCGACGATCGCGATCCGGTAGTCGTCCAGCCAGCCATCGGCAATGGCCTGGGCGAACGGGTAGCGGGCCAGCACCGGTCCGAACACGGCGGGGTCGTCCATGGACAGCACCGCTTCGCTGTCGCCGGTGTCGCCGAGGCGTGGGGTGGCGGTCAGGTACAGGCGGCGATGGGCCGGCAGCGTGGTGTCGCTGTGCAGCAGGGCGGTGTGTTTGCTGTCGCGGCCGGCGGTGTGGTGGGCCTCGTCGACGACGAGGATGTCGGCGCTGCGACCGGCGCGGCGCAGCCCGTCTCCGAGATGCCCTGCGGACACCTGGGTGGTGACGATCAGCCGCCGGCCAGGTGCGGGTTCGGCGAGCCAGGCGGCGATCCTGTCGGGGTCGGTGGTGGTTGCGGCCGGAAGGTCTGCGGCTAGCACGGCGGGGTCGGTGACGCCGTCGTCGCCGCACACCGCCAGGACGCGGTCGGTCGCGGTGTGCCAGGCGTGCAAGGTCTGGGCGAGCAGCGTGATGGTCGGGCAGGCCACGACCGCGATGCCGTCGGCCGGGCACACACGCATCGCGATGTGCGCGGCGGCGATCGTCTTGCCGGTGCCGCACGCGGCGATGATCTGTCCCCGCCCGCCCACGGCCAGGGCGGCGGAAGCCGCACCGACCGCGGGGATCTGCCATCCCTGCGCGTCCGGCAACCCGGTGATGTCCCGTTGCATCGCGCCGCCACCTTCGCCACCTCATCGGCCCGTGTCGCCACCTGGCGCGCCGCCATCCGCACCCCATGTCAGGGGCGCTGCGATAGGGCGTCACGCGCACATGTACGGCGGATCGGGCCACACACGTCATCGATCGGCTTGCATGGAACCGTGGTTGCGGGCAGGGTCCAAGTCGTCGGGTACATCGCGTCGGTGTGGCGGCGCGACCGGCGCCGCTATGCGTGACTGGGCTGCGCCCTCGCGTCGCGCTGGCGCGGTGAAACGGGTGGCCGGTCCCAGCTGCGGCGGGTCGTTCCTCGCCGGTCCCGACACGATCTGGATCTGGCGTCGGGGTTCGCGGCGTCGGTGGGTTCGTTGGACGGCGAAGACCGGCACCACCCCCGTGGGTGCCAGTCTTCGCGAGAGGCTTAGGCGTGCGCGTCGTGCTGGCGGTCGGCGTTGGGCGATCTGCCTACTGGGTGGGCCGGGGGTCGGGCTGCACGGCAGTGGCGATGGCGGCCAGGATCGCCTGTTCGTCGCCACTGTCGACGTGCAGGACCGCGTGCAGGACGATGCGCTGCACGGCGGGAGGCACGTCGGGGGTGAGCCGGACCATCCAGGTCGGGTCGCCGTCGTCGTTGCGCCAGCGCAGTCGCGCTTCCAGGTGGCGGATCTCGTCGATGGTGGCCAGGACACCGCCGCCGTCCGGGTGGGCGTAGGTGATGATGCCGTCGACGGCGTCACCGGCGGTGTAGCCGAGTGCGGCGAGGTCGTCGATGAGGGCGCCGTACGGGTCGTCGGTGGTGGGGTCGTCGGGGTCGATCCTCGTAGCGATCACAAGCGGTCCTTCCGTCGCGCCGACACCGTCGTGTGCCGGCTGCGACGAATGAAGCGACGACTTCCACCGCGAAGCCAAGTCAACCCTCGTGCCGCCTTGACGTGTGGTACCCGCCCCGGCCCGTGGGACGGCCGGGACTCTGCCGCAAGTCGGCGCGGCGGTGACGCGTTGGCTCAGGTGACCCGCAGCAGCGCCCGGACGCGGTCGTGGTGGAGGTGCAGGGCGGCGAGCCGGTCGGTGCGGACCGCCCCGTGTGGCAGGGCGCGGTGCATGCGGACCTCACGGCAGTACAGCAGGGCGGCGTTGACGGCGAAGGCGGCGTCGATGCCGGTGGCTGCGGCCCGGTCGGTGATGGCGTGGGCGAGGGTGGGTGCGGCGTGCGCGCCGACGGTGTACAGCACCGCGAGATCCCAGCCGGGCAGGTACCGGCCGGCGTGTTCCCAGTCGACGAGGCTGACGGTGCCGCGGTCGAGGAGCACGTTGGCCGGGAGCGGATCGCCGTGCGCTCCGACCAGATGCCCACCGGACCGGGTGAGCATCTGTGCGAGTGCGGTGTGCTCGGTGTCGTCGAGCAGGCCGGTGTCGTGCTCGTCGGCGAGGCGGGCCGGGTAGTCCACGGGGTCGGGCAGCGGCAGTTGCGGTTGCCAGGCGGCGACGCGGTCGAGGGTGTCCAGGAGCCGGTCGACGGCGGCTGATGGCAGGTCGGTGTTGAGGTGGCGGTGGTCGTGCAGGCGTTCGCCGGGGAGCTGGGTGAGGACGGTGAGCCGGTCGTCGTAGCCGAGGAGCCGGGGTGCAGGTACCGGTGGCGGGTCGGTGTCGAAGCGGCGGTAGACGGCGAGTTCTTGGTCGCGTCGGGCGACCCAATAGGCGTCGTCGGTGGTGCACAGCTTGGCCACGACCGGGGCGCCGTCGCGGATGCCGGCGGCGACGATGGCCTTGTCGGTGTGGTGCAGCCGGGCGGTGAGCCGTACGCCGGCGCGGTCGGCGCGGTGCCGCAACTCAGTCCAGTCGTCCTCGACCGCGGGGTCCGCGAGGCGGTCTGGGTCGGTGCTGCTCGTCATCCGGTGATGATGACGGCCGTCACCGCGCCGGCGGCCAGGAACGGCCCGAACGGGATGTGCCGGTTTCCGCCGCCGCGGCGGTACTGCACGATCGCTGAGGGCAGGCCGAGCAGGTAGGGCAGCATGGCGGTGAGTAGGAGGGTGTTCCAGCCGGTGGCGGCGGCGAGGCCGCCGGTGAGGGCGGCCAGGCGGACGTCGCCCATGCCGGGGCCAGCCGGGGTGAGGACGGCCAGAGCGAGGTAGGTGCCGCCGACGAGGGCGGCGCCGGTGAGCGCGGCCAGGATCGGGCCGGGGTCGTGGCCGGCGGCGGCTCCGATGAGCAGGAGTACGGACGCTGCGGCTGCGGTGGCGGCGATGGCCGAGGTGGGGAGGCGGCGGGTTTCGAGGTCGGCGATGGTGAGTAGCAGGCCGGCCTGGAGGAACAGCAGCCACGCCGCCAGTAGGCAGGCGGCCGGCACCGGCGTGGTGGGCAGTCGCCAGACCAGCACGGTCCCGGTCAGGCCGGCGACGCCGGCAGCGGTGAGGCTGCGCCGCCAGGGTCCGCCCACGGCGGTATTGACGGCGTGTGGTGTTCGGGTCAGGTGGTCGGCGAGGCGGGGCGTCCACACCGCTGCCGTCGCGCTGGCAAGACCAACGGCGGCGAGCAGGCCGGGATGGGTGGCGCTCATCGCGGTCGCGCCGGGAACAGCGACCGGGCAGGGCCCTGGTCGAACGGCCCTGCCCGGTGGTGGCTGGTGGTCTCTGGTGTGAGTGACCGCGTTGCAGCCAGAGCACGCTCCAGGACCCAGCCCGGGGAGCTGCCGCACGGCGTTGCCGCAGAGGCAAGAGGCGAGTGACGGAAACAGCTGAGCGTCCCGGACCGCCCTACCGGAGGTTGCCCTCCATTCGGGTAGTGACGGCACGGTAGCGTCGCTTCACGGCCGATGGCAAGTCGTCGGCTGGGCAGTCTGAACCCGGTCCGGGCTGGGGTTCCGTGTCGACCAGCCGACGGAAGCCCGCTGTGGCAGGCGGCGCGAGGCGGTGGCCTGTCCGCGGTGCCGCGCGCCGACCGCGTCAGATGCGGTCGGCGATGCCGCGACGGGTTGACCGGCATGTCAGCGGTCCGGTTGAGGGTCGGCCGTGGGTGGCAAGTACCGGCGCACCGTCCGCTCGGACCGTCCGATGCGGGCGCCGATGTCACGCGGGTGCAGCCCGGGTTCGCGCTGATGCCAGTACGCGACCGCGGCTGCGGTCTCCTGCGGCACCGAGTCGCCGTCCGTGCCGTCCTCATCCCCGCCCCCATCCTCTCCGCCGAGCTCGTCGCCGGGGTCGTTAGGCCCACCGCCTTCCCCGTTCCGAGCGTCGCCGTCGTGCCGGTCATCGGAACGCTCGACGTCTTCGGTGCGAACGGCGGCGACCCCATCGGCTGCATCGGCCGGCTCGGCGAACTGCGTCGTGCCGCCGGGCAGTCCGCCGGCCAGCGGTGTGCGGGCGAACCAGGCGTTCGCGGCGCCAGCACCTGCTGCCGGCTGCCACGGATGTCCACCGATAGCGGCGTCCGGGGCCGGACCGGCATCGGTACGCACCAGCCGCAGATGCTGCGCGGTGATTGCCGACGGGTGGTGCGGCGCCGGCAAGGGCTGCGGAGGTTGCGGCTCGGTGAGGTGCGGATCGGCGTCCGGCGGTGTCCGCAGCACGGCGGAAGCCTGTTCCGGGTGCAGTAGCACCGGGCTCGCCGCTGCCGGCGCGTCGGCGCCAGGGGCGCGGACGTTGGAAGCGGCGGCCGGTGCCGCAGCCCGTGCCGGCGTGCCGGCCGCGGGCGGCAAGGTCACCGGCACGGCGTGCGGGTCCGCGAACGGTGGCGCCGGTTCGGCGGCGGCCGGCACGGCGGGGATTTCGGCGCCGGTTCGGGCGCGCCGCCACCAGGGTCGGGGACGGCGTCGTGGTGCGGCGGGTACGGCGGCCAGTCGGGCCGGGGTGAGATCGTCGGAGATGAGGGCGGTCAGGCCGTCGTAGTCGGCTTGGTCGGCGAGCCGGTCGGCGATGTGGTCGAGGTCGTACACGTGCACGGCGATGTCGGCCGTGACCGGGTCGACCGCTGCCCGGATCTTGCGGTGCAGCACTGTGGAGATGGCGGCGCGGCGGCGTTCGGCGCGCAGCTGTTCGCGGGCAGCGGTGAGTGAGCCGTACAGGCCGAGGGTGGGGTCGACTTTGGCGAGGGACCGGGCACGGCGGGTGAGCCACGGGTGGGCCAGCCAGTGCCCGACAATCTCGTAGGCGGGGGTCGTGGGTGGAAGGTCGCCGAGGGCGCGGAGCCGGTCGCGGCGGGAGTTCTCGGCGTGCGTGGCCCACACCAGGTAGCCCAGCAGTGACATGCCGGCGAAGAACCCGCCGGCGAGGTGGTTGGTGTGGGCGAGCCAGTTGAAGGTGACCGCACCGGCGGCGATGGCGGCAGACAGGACCCGGGAGCCGAGGGCGCGTTCGCCGAGGCGTCGACGGACGTCGGCGTTGGCGAGCACCACGACACCGCCGAGTTCGAGGGCGGCGACGGCCGGGATCGCGGCCATCAGCGGGATGTGCAGCGCCTGCACGGCGCCGGTGACCTGCCCGGCCAACGCCACGAGCAGGACGACCACGTAGAAGCCGCGGCGCAGATGTCCGGACTGGCGGACCGCCTTTTGCAGCTGCGCGTCCACTCCCGGCACAGCGGCGCCTGCCGTGGCGCGCGCCGCACCCGGGGGTGTCGGAGCGGTGAGCGGCCTGGCCGCGCCGTTGACGGTGGCGGCGTTGACGGTGCTGGACTTCGGTTCGGTTTCGCTGGGGTGGTGCACGAAGGTGGTCATCAGGCGGCGGCGTCCTCACCGGGGTCGGCGGCGGGACGGGGTCCGGTACGCCGGGGCGGGGCCTGCAGTCGCGCGATGAGCTGGTCGGCCAGCGCAGTGGTCTCCTCGGCCGGTTCGGTGTCGATCTCGGCCAGGCGTTGGGTGAGGGTGCGCCGCAGCCGGCGGACTGCCTCGATGTCGCGGCGGGCGGCGTGGGCGCGCATCGCCGCCTGGTACAGCGCCTCGGTGTAGGGGCTGTGCGTCAGGGCCGTTTCGAGGATGTCAGCGGCCTCGGTGGGTTGGTCGGTCAGGGCGTCGGCGAGGGCGAGGACGGCGTCGAGGACCTGCTGGCGGGCGGCCTCCCGGTACGGCTCCAGCCACTCGTAGCCGCTGTCCTCGGCGAGGTCGCCGCGGTACTCGTCCACGGCCCGACGCCACGCGGCGACCTTCACGGCCGGATCGGTGGCCTGTTCCGCCTCACGCAGGGCATGCTGCATCCGCCACAGGTCCACGTCGAGCAGGTCCCGGTTGAGGGTGTACCGCTCGCGGAGACGGGGCACGTACTCGCCGGCGCCGCCGGTGCGGCGCAGCACGTCGCGCAGGGCGGACACGTAGGTGTGCAGCCGGTGCGGCGCGCGTTTGGCCGCCGCGTCGGGCAGCACGTCGTCGAGGATCGCCTCGTAGTGGATCTGCCCGTCGTGGACGGCGAGGTAGACCAGCACCTCCATCGACTTGCGGCGGGTCCCGCCCTTGCTGGTGTCCATGTCGACGATCTCCGGCTGGCCGAGCACCCGCACCCGCACCACCCGCGGCGGACGGCCCTTCGGCTGCCCGCTGTCCGAGCTGTCGAGGTCCGCCGCGGCGGTGCCGGCTTCGGCGGGGGCCTCCGCAGGCTCGTCCTTGGCCTCCGGCTCGTCCTGTACCTCCGGCTCGTCCTGCGGCCTCGGCGCCACCGGTGTCTCCGGCTCGTCTGGCGCATCCGACCGGTGATCCGGTCCCGGGTCGACCGGTACGTCTTGCAGGTCCGGCCGGGCTTGCGGATCCTGCTCGCGCGGGGTGTCCGGGTCGTCGGCGCCGGCCGCCACCTCGTTGGTCGCAGCGCCTGACGGGGCGTCGGGGTGGGCGGGGGCGGGGTGCGACCGCCCGTTGGACGCGTCCGGCGGGCCGGGCGGTAGATCCGGGGCACGCAGGCTCGGGACCGGCAGGCTCGGGGGTGGCGCGTCGGACGAAGAGGTCGACGCGGGGTCGGGTTGCTCCGCGATGAGGATGGCGCCACCGGAGGCTGCAGGTTGGGCTGCGGCAGTGCCCGATACGACAGGTGCGGGCTGCGGTTCCGTGGGGGCGGGGGCGGGGGGCAAGCCGGTGTGGGATTCGGCGAGTAGCGCGATCAGGTCGGCGGTCTCGGCGGGGGTGAGGACGGCGAGGCGGCCGATGTCGCCGGGGTGGTGCCCGTGGCGCGCGTGGTCGCCGTCGCGGGGGCGGGTGGTGCCGTCGGCGTTGACGACGACGGTGTTGCCGTCGGGCCAGACGCCGAGGAGCACGCCGTGGATGTCGAGGCGCTGGCCTTGGGCGAGCAGGGCGGCGATGCGTGCGCGGGCGTGGCCGGTGGTGGCGTCGGCGAGCAGCAGCAGCGGCTCGACGGGTTCTTCGAGCGGGTCGGCGGCGCGCAGTTCGGCGACGGTGTCGACCTCGTGCCTGTAGACCAGGCGGGTGCGGTTCAGGGTCTGCGCCTCGAGCAGTTCGAGGGCCTCGTCGAGACCACCGGTGATGGTCAGCCGCGGCGTGTCGGGCAGGCCGACCGCGGCGGCGCCGAGGAGAGTGGCCGCGGTCGCTGACGGCATCACCACGTGGGTGCGGGCGTCGGGTTCGTCGACCCCGCCGGCGGCGAGGGCGGCGGCGAGGAAGCCGCGGGCGGCGTCTTCTGCGCGAGGGCCGGTCAGGCCGAGCCCGGCTGGCGGCCAGACCGCCATGACCGGGTTGGTCAACGCGGGCACCACCGGCACCGGTTCGGGTTCAGGCTCGCTGCCGACTTCATCGTCATCGGCGTCGGGGTGCGGCCCGCTATCCGCCTCGATGTCGTCGTCGATCAGGTCCCGTACGTACAGCCTGTCGCCGTCGTCGTACGAGGAGTCATCGTCCTCGTCGTCCTCGTCGTCCTCATGGTCGTAATCGTCCTCGTCGAGGTCGAGGTCGAACCTGGGCAGCGCGGTGATGGGGTCGACGGCAGCTTCGGGTCCGGCGAACCCGTCGTCGCCGTCGAGGTGGCGGTGGGGTGTTTCGGGGTCGTCGCTGAACAGGCCGAGGTCGTCGTTCGCCGACTGGGGTTGCGGGACTGCTCGGCGCAACCGCTCGCGCAGTCCGCGGCGCACGCCGGTGACGACCGGGGGCATCGGGGCGAGGTCCGGGTCGTCCAGCCGTGGCTGCGCCGTCGGTGGGCGGGGCGTGTACCGGCGGCGGCGGTGTGCCCAGACGAGCGCGGCGGCGGCGATGACAGCGAGGGCGAGGCCGACGTCGAGCCAGCTTCCGGACAGCAGCGCCACCCCACCGTCGGTGTCGTCTCGGCCGTCGTCTGCGGTGGGCGCGGCGGTGCCGTCGCTGCCGGCCGGCGCCGGGGCCGTACTAGCGGCCCCGGAAGCGGCCGGGCCGCTGGTTGAGGCGCCGGGCGGGTCGAATACTCCGTCGTCGCCTGGCGCATGGGTGCCGGGTGCGGCGGTCGACGGCGGGATCGTCGACGGCGCTGTGCTTGGCGGGGCGGTGCTTGGGGGCGCGGTGCTTGGGGGCGCGGTGCTGGGTGGTGCGGCCGGCTGCCCGGGGTCTTCTCCTGCGCCGGGTGGCGATTGGCTGCCGGGCGGTGGAGCGGGCTGGGCGCCGGGCGGCGGGGTGGCGTCATCGGGCAGTACGAGGACCCAGGTCGGTTCGATGTGGTCGCCGCCGCGCATGCGGCCGTGGTCGTCGTAGCGGTCGGCGTTGAGCTTGTAGATCTCGGGCCAGCGGTGCGGGTCGCCGAGCCACGCCTCGGCGATCTCCCACAGCGTGTCGCCACGCTGGACGGTGACGGTGTACTGCTGCCCGCCGGCGGTGAGGGTGAGCGGGCCGGTGTGTGCCACGGCGGCGAACCGGGGCAGGCCGGCGGAGGGGTTGCTCGTGCGCAGGGTCGCAGCACTCGTGTTGGCGGTGGGAGCGGCGACTGAACCGGTATCGGCAGCGATGGTGACCACGAGGGAGGTCGCTGATCCCGTGCCGCTGGCGCCGTTCGGCTGGGTGGTGATGTTCAGCCAGGGCAGTGTGCCGGCCGCGGGGTCGGCCGTGTCCGGGCTGGCTGTGGTGTTGGTGGGTGCGGCGGCGGGCACGGTTTGGCTGACCGCCGGGGGCGGCGCGGCGACGATCGCGACCGACGCCGCCGCGGGGGCGGTGGACAGCCCGGCGATGAGCAGCGCGGCGAGGGCCTGCATCGGGGAGATGACCCGCACGTGACGGGCGGGTCGGCCGCGCCGCACGGCGACGACCTCGCCGATGAGGCTGTAGCAGAACGCGGCCCAGGCCAGCCACAACGCGACCGCGAGGAGGTTGATCACGGCGGTGTCGGGGAAGCCGCCGGTGAGCAGTGCCGACCAGCCGGCCCAGTCGGTCGGGACGGTGGACGGCAGCGGCCAGCCAACGAATCCGGTCAGGGCGATGGGCAGTCCGGCGACCAAGGCGAGCAGGGCCAGGGCACTGGCGAGCTGGATCACGGCCCGGCCGAGCCGGTGCGTGAGCATCACGGGCGCTCCAAACAGATGGCTGGGCGGGTGGTCAGGCCGGTGGGCCGGTGGTGGGTGTGGCTGACGCGGTCGAGGTGACGGTGACGGTGTCGTAGCCGAACCTCGCCAGCATTGGGGTGGCCTGGTGGCTGGTCGCGACGACGGTGATCTTCGCGGTGGTGACCTCGACGGTGCCGGTCGCGCCAGCTCCGGCGAGGAACTGTTTGGCGGCCTGGGCGGCCTTGGCCGGGTCGAGGCGCAGTTGTCCGGTGGCGCGGTAGGTGGCGGTGTCGATCTGCTGGGCGCCGGCGCGAGCGGCGGACTGGGCCAGGTCGAAGCCGGTGGCGCGGGCGGCGAACAGGGCGCCGCCACCGATGAGGGCGGCGACGAACATCACCACGAGCAGGCCGATGAACAGCATGGTCACGCTGATCGCTCCGCTGTCGCCGCGCACCCGCTCGTCCCAGCGTGCCTGCGTGTGGGCATTCCCGCCGCGGCCTAGGGAGTCCGGGGATCGACCGACATCTGAACTTGGCGAGCTTGGTCCGGCTGTGCGCGGGCATCGCCGGCCGGGGTGGGCACGGGCGACGGTGCGGGCCCCCGGCTGGCGGTCGTCGGTGCGGAGCTGACGTGGACGGTTCATCACCTTGCTGAACGGGTCGGGCTGGTCTCCGCGGAGCCTGTCGGGCTGTGCGGGACGGTCGGCGCGACGCGGTGCCGCGGTGGCGCCGTCGCCGGCACCGCTGGGCCGGTGCTGGTCGTTGTAGGGCATGCGCGGGGGGCTGCCTCGCTCGGCGCTCGGCGTCACGACCGGCCTCCGCCGCTGTTCGGTGCACCGTTGGCGTCGGACGGCAGCCCGAGGGACAGGTTGCGGTAGACGTCGACGGGGCTGCTCGAGGTGGCCGAGAGGGTGATCTGGCCGGGGACGTCGACGCCGGTCAGGCCGTGGGTGGTGACGGTGCATCCGACGGTCACGGTGAGTTGGCCGCCGCGGTGGAATTGGCTGGTGTCCACCGTGACGGCGACGGTGGCGCAGTGCCCGGCGAGGTTGGCGGTTGCCGCGCCTTGCGCAGCGGTGCTGGCGGCGGCCGGGCTGCGGGTGATCGAGCCGGCGCGGGCGGCAGCGGTTGCGGCGGCGTGGACGTCAACGTTGGCTCGGGCGAGGTTGAGCGCGCCGATGACGAGGAACAGCAGCAAGACCACCAGCGGCACGGACAGGGCGAGCTCGACGGAGATCGAGCCGCGGTCGTCGGCCGGACCGGAGGCAGTGCGGGCGCGGCCACGGCGGCCGGAGCGTCGGCTCGGTCGACGGCTGTGCGGGCTGGTCGCGCGGTTCAGGGTGCCGCCCATGGTGCTGCTCATGGTGTGGTGAACCGTTCGGTCGGAAGTTGCACGGTGACGACGATCGGGATCGGCAGTCCTTGCGCGGTCCCGGCGATCGTGACGGTGGTGGTCTGCGCGGTGCGGGTGACGGTGACGGTGGGGTCGCCGACGAAGGTGCCGCCGAGGTCGGCGAGGAGTTCCTCGGCGTCGGTCTGCCCGGCCGCGGCGGTGCCGCCGACCACGCGGGTGGTCTGAGCCGCGTGGTCGGCGGCGGCGTGCGCGGCGAGATATCCCATGCCCCAGAAGAACACCTGCGTGAGGATCACGATGATCGCCACGATCAGCGGCACGGCGAGGGCGAACTCGACGGCGACCGCGCCGCGGTCGCCGTCGAGCCGGGCACGCAGCCGTGACCGCCGGCTGGCGGCGACCGGGGCGCTGCTGCTGGTGGGCATGGGATCGTTCACCCGAAGAACCAGGCGGCGACGATCGCGTCGATGCCGAGCTGGTAGGCGCCGAACAGGGCGATGATGACGGCGGCGGCCAGGCCGATGCCGATGGCGTACTCGGTCGCGTGGCTGCCGCGCTGCGGGTTGGCCCGCAGCTCCGCCAGCCGGTGCCGAACACCGGCATCGAGCGCGGCGCTGCCGGGCTTGATCGTGGATGTGGACATGGACGTGCCTCCTGCGGTTCTGGTCAGCGACCAACCGGGTTGGTCGTCGACGGTTGTTGGTCGTTCCCATCTCGCCGCGGCTGCTGCCGCAGCGAGGTCACGGCGACGCGACGGGCGCGCCGGCCGAGCCTGTTGGAGTGCCTGTGGATGAGCCTGTGGATGGCGGTGTGGACAAGTGAGGGGATCGCCTGGCCAGCGCTGTGGACGATGGTCATGTGCCGACTCCGATCGCGGCGATGGCCGGGTAGATCAAGAACAGCAAGAACACGAAGGTGAGAGCCATGAGCGGGATGCTCATGCGTTCGGTGGCGGACTCGGCGTGGGCTTCCATCTCGGCGGTGAGTCGCTCGGTAAGCGCCTCCCCGCGCTGCAGCAGCGCCTCACGGATCCGGGTCCCCTCGCCCGCCGCTAGCTGGAGGGTGCCGGCGAGCTGTTCGAGCTGGATGACTCCGGTGGTCTCGCCGAGCTCGCGCAACGGCTCCCACAGCGGCCGGCGTTCCACCCGGGCGGTCGTCAACGCGTCGCGGATGCGGCGGGCGGCCCATCCTTCGGCGATGCTGGATGCGTCGGTGAGCGCCTGTTCGATCCCGGCACCGGCGGCGAGAGCTGGCGGAACGACGTCGAGGAGGGCGCCGAGGGTGTGCCGCATGAGCAGCCGCCGCGCCTCCGCCTCCTCCCGGATCGACAGCTCCGACACCGCGAACGCGCCTGCACCGAGGAGCAGGCCGAGCCACAGCGGGACGGTGTAGGTGATGGTGGCGCCCAGGGCGTTGAGCGCGCCGACGGTAGCGGTTGGGGCGAGCAGCCCCAGCCCGGCCAGGCCGACCTGCCCGGCCAGGAACGCCGTCGGGTCACGTTCCAGGATCGCCAGATCCTTGCGGGCCCGTTCACGGGGCAGGCCGAGCTGGACCAGCGGGGCGGCGAGGCTGTGCAGCAGCCGGGCTCGGCCGACCGGCCTGGCCGGCGGGGGCTGGCGCAGCGTCGCGATCGCCACCGCCAGGGACGGCCGGGCCGGCACGAGCGCCCACAGCAGCACCGCCACACCCAGGCCGACACCTGCGCCGGCGTACAGCAGCCCGGTCACGACGGGACCTCCTCAGCGGTACCTGTCAAGATCCTCGGCAGGTCGGGGATTCGGCCGGTGCGCACCATCCACGCCAGCGCCGCGGCGAACAACGCGCCGAGCACCGCCAGGGCGAGCTGCCCGACGGCGGTGCCGTACGGGGCGAGGAAGTCTGACGCGAAGATCATCAGCAGGACGACGGTGCCGAGGACGACCGCGACGACGATGCGGGTCGAGGTGCGGGTGCGTGACCGGCCGGTCGCCACCCGCAGCCGGGACGACGCTTGCCGGCGGGCGGCGCGGCCGACGCCGGACAGGCCGGTGGCGATGTCGCGGGCCTGGTACTGGGCGGCCTGCAGCAACACGTTGACGACCATGTCGGCGGTAGGGTCGGCCAAGTCCTTCGCGAACGCGCGTAGCGCGTCGGGCAGCCGGACCCCTGCCCGCAGTGCCGCGGCAAGCCCGGACAGCTCGGGCCGGATCTCGGCCGGGGCCACGGCGGCGGTTTGCAAGATGGCCTGCTCGATGCCGGCGGCGGCGCGCAACGTGCCGGCGAGGTCCTCGGCCCAGGCGGCGATCGCCTCGACCCGGGACAGGGTCCGGCGGGCGTCCCGGTCAGCGCCGAGGACCGCCGGCAGCGTCCACGCCCCGATCCCGGCCAGCAGCGCCGCGATCGGCCAGCGGGTCGCCGCACCGACCGCCGCAGCGGCGGCCAGCGCCGCGGCGAGGCGGGCGGCGGACACGCCCGTGCGGGCGCGGCGCTGTTCGGCGCGGCCGGGCCGATCCGGCCGGACCGGGGCCCGTAGGCCGGTGACGATCAGCAGCAGCGCGGCGCCGGCACCGGCGCCGAGCAACGCGTACAACGCGGCCATCGCGTCCTCACCAGCCCGGGATCGCGTCGGGGTTGAACCCGGCCGCGACGAGTTCGTCGAGGGTGTCGGTGCGCAGCGGCGCCGCCGGCACCGCCCGCCGGTCCGGGCCGGGCTTGAACACCTCGTTCGAGATCACCTCGACGCCTTCGGAGTGCAGCACCTCCCGGATCGACGATACGACCCGCTGCCCGTCGACCGACCAGGTCAGATGCACCACGAAGTGCACCGCCCCGGCGACGAGCGGCGCCGAGGATTCGAACGGCAGCCGTTCCGCCGACTGCGCCGCGTAGGTCATGAGCCGGGAGAACGCCTGCCTCGACGACGAGGTGTGAATCGTGGCCAGGGAACCGTCGTTGCCCTGCGACATGGCGTTGAGCAGCGCGACGACCTCGCCGCCGCGGGCCTCACCGACGACGAGCCGATCCGGGGACATCCGCAGCGCCTGCCGGACCAGCTCGGCCTGGTCGACGCCGCCGACACCTTCGATGTTCGGCTCGCGGGCCTGCAACGCCACACAGTCCGGGTGGGACGGGTCGAGGTCGAGGGCGAGCTCGTCGGTGTCCTCGATCGTGATCAGCCGCTCGTACTCCGGGATGGCCTTCGCCATCGCGCGTAGGAACGTTGTCTTGCCCGAGTCGGTGCCGCCGCAGATGATCACGTTCTTGCGGGCGAGGACCATCGCGGTGAGCAGGTCCCGCATGCCGAGGTCCATCGCCCCGTGCCGGCGGGCCAGGTCGTCGAGGGTGACGTTGAGCAGGGTGTGCCTTCGGATAGACACCGACGGATGCCTGCCCAGCAGGGTGGCGAACAGCCGTGAGCCGTCAGGAAGCCGGACACTGACGCGGGGTACGCCGCGGTCGAAGCGGCGTTCGTCGGCGCCGGCGCGGGCGGCGATGTCGCGCACGAGCGCGACGAGTTCGTCTGCGGTGGAGGTGATCGCCGGCATCTGGGACTTGGTCCCGTCGCTGTGCCGGCACCACACCACTGGCCCGTTGATGAAGATATTCGTGATGCTCGGATCGGCCAGCAGCGGTTCCAGGCCGCCGAGGCCGGTCAGCGCGTCCCGCACCGCCTGGGCGATCTGCGCCTCCACCGGCGGATCGAGGGGCATCCGCCCGTCGGCGAGCTGGGTGCGGGCGTGCTCGTTGAGCGCCGCGGCGATCAGTTCGTCGACGCGCTGCTCCCGCTCCGCGCCGGACAGCCGGGCGCCGGTCGCGGCAAGCTGCGCCGCGACCTGCTGCCGCAGCTGGTCGATCAGCTGGTGGTGCGGTGTCCCTGCCTGCCAGCCATCGGCGTGCGCCGCGCCGTTGCCGGCCGCGATCGTCGGGGCGGTCACGGCCGCACCTGCACCGGCTCGGGCCGCTGAACCGGCCCCGACTGCTGCTCCGCTGGCCGCGGTTCCATTCGCTGCTGTGCCCGAGGCTGGTGCGCGGCGGCCTGGATCACCGGCGGCACCGCAGCGACCGGTGGAGCGTAGTGGGCCCGGACCGCAGGATCGGTGGACATGATGGACCCGACCGGTTCGGCGGCGAGGATCGACGCTGGCTGCGCCGTGGTCAACGTCAACGCGACGCCGCGCACCGCCCGCGCCAGCCGCAGCCGCCGCCACGCCGGCGCTCGCAGCCGTCCCGCCAGGGCGCCGGCGCCGAGCTGGCTGTCGGGCAGCTCCCACAGCACCGGCACCCCGAGATCGCGGGCGATCTCCCGCCCGGGATAGCCACCGGCGCCGGTGCGCACCAGCCACAACCGGCCCGTCACCACCGACCGCACCCAACCCAGCCGGGCCTCCACCTGCGTCTGCGCTGCGAGCTCACCGTCGGCCAGCACCAGCACGTGGTCGGCGACGCCGAGCAGCCCGGCCGCCGGACTGGACTGCTCGAGGCGTCCGACATCGACGAGGACCGGCTGCTGCTCAGCCAACCGGCGCAGCGCCTGCAAGCCCCGTGTGGCGAGGGTGAACGTCGACGCCGCGACCGTCTCACCCGCCGGGGCGAGCACCACATCGGCGCCGACCGCCAGTCGCTGCGTGAACGGGGCCAGGGAGGCCAGGGTGCCGGTGTGCGCCTGCGCCGCCAGCCCGGTCAGGCCCGGCTCCGGGCTGTGCCCGAACCGGGCGGCCAGGTCTCCGCCGGCAGGGTCGGCCTCGACGAGCACCGCGTCCGGCTCCGGCCACAAGGCCGCCAGCCCCACCGCCAGGGTCGTCACTCCGGGAGCGCCTTTCACCGAACTGATCACAATCAGCATCGCGTTCACCGCCCCACGCCGCGCTGCACAAGCGCCGCCTCACCGGAGGTCGAGGCGACCGTGACCGCGTCGGCGGCCGACAGGAGCAGCGACACCACGCTCACGCCTGACTGGTCCGCCGCCTCGCTCACCGACACCACCGTCGCGTCGGCCCGCACCACCTGCGGCCCGCTACCGGTCCCGGAGCCGCCTGTAGCGCCGCCGGCGGCGCCACCTCCGCCGGGCGCGGTCGACGGAATCACGATCACCGTCACCTGCGTCCCGGCCGTCAGTCCGGCGGGTGCCCGGCCCGGCTTGAGCCCGACCGCGATCACCGACTGCCCCGCTGGCGGCCATGCCACGTCGCCGAGCTGCTGCGCCGAGACCAGCACACCGGCCTGCAGCGGCATCGCCGCCGTCCGGCCGACGACCGTGCCGCGCTGCGCGGCCGGCACCGTCGCCACCTGCGCCTCGGCAGCGACCCGCACCACGGTCAAGTCCGCGTCGGTGATCGTCTGCCCGGCCGCGACGGGTCGGGCCGTGGCCAGCACCGGCAGCCGCGTGTCGATCCGGTTCGCCACCGCCGCGCCCGCCAAGGCGCAGCCGACAATCAGCAGCACACCGAGCAGGACCCGCGGCACGCTGACCCGCCGTCGAAGCACCGGTCCCCGCACCGTCGGCACCGATGCCTGGGCGCCATTCACCGTCTCGGTACGCCGCTGCGTACCGAGTGTCGTCGAAGCCATCTTCGGTTTGCTCCTATGGATTGGTGTTGAGCGCTTGGGACTCCGTCACCTCAAGCGCCACCGTCGACGTCGTCACCAGGTCCGGCACCGTGCCGGTCTGACCGCCACCGGCCCACGAGATCTGCCAGGTCACTGTTGCTGTCAAGCTGTAGCTGCCGGGCCGCGTATAGGTGTGTCCGCACGTCGGTGACGGCTTCTCCGGATCCGTCCCGCGTGTCCACTCGGTGCCCCGACCCGCACAGGTCACCGACGCGCCCTCACCAGTGGAGAACACCAACTTCGCCGGCTTCGCTGTCGCCGTGACCGACAGGCCAGGCACCGACGCCGTCGCCGACTTCGCACCCCACGACGACGCGTCCAGCCACAACCACGTCGGCAGATACGCCAGCTGCTTCGCCGGCGGCGAAGGGTTCACCCGGATCGCCGGCAGCGGCAGGTTCAGCTCCCTCACCGCCCGCGCAGCAAGGACCGCCGGATCCGGCACCACCCCACCGGCAAAGATCCGGAACCGGGTCAGCGTCGCCGACGGCGGATACCCGCACGAGCCGATATACCAACGGTCCGGCGGCGTCACCGGCCCACCCAACGCCTCCGCCGCCCGCAACTCCTGACCCACCGCGGGCCGGTAGTAGCAGCCGTCATCGGCCAGGTCGCCATACCCGGGAACACTGCACGGGATCTCAGTACCGGTCAGCGGGTTGTGGCACACCCGCGGGCCGTTGCCTTTTCCTGGACCACCAGGACCGCCAGGGTCAGCTGGATCTTCGACCTCGACCTTGCATTTCGGATCGTTCGGAGTCTTCGAACAATCCACGGGGTCGATGCCGCCCGCCTGAGCAGGTGGCGTGAAGGAAGCCGTCAGCGCCACGGCCAAGCCAAGGGCGGCCAGCGAGCGACGGAGCGTCAGCATGTTCCCACCTCACGCGCTCCGAAGCTGGTGACCTTCCAAGTGCCGTCGGGCTGCCTCTGCACGGTGGCCTTCGTCAGGCGGCGCCCGCCTGGCTTGTCACTGAAGGCTGGTCCCGGCGACGCCCGGAGGAGTTTGGAGCCGCTGTCGTCAAGGCAGTCCTCAAGGTCGACCGATGTTGGCTGGTTCGCAGGTGCAGCCCCAACAACGCGCGGTGAAGTGACGATCTGGCCCTCGCCTTTCAACCCTTGGTCCTTCACCGACTGCAGGCCAGAGGTGAGGTTCTTCAACGCGTCGCCGGTGGCGTACTTCGCCAGCTCGGAACTCGCGGGGTCCGGAACGGCCAGCGCCGTCTGGTAGGCGCGCCACATGCCGCGGTAGGTGTCCAAGGCGGTGCGACCGATCGACGCCGGATCGGTGGCGGCCGGCGCGGTCGTGGACGGTGCGGTCACGGAAGGTGGACCAGAGGTGTTCGGCGTGTCCTTCTTCTGGGTACCGCACCCCGCAACGAACTCGACCCTTACGCGCACATTGACAGAACTCGCCGACATTTTGGCGCCTACAAGACAGTCGGATCCAGTTCCGGCCGGTACTGGCGAGCCGCGGCAATAGCCCCGATCTGCGCACTCTTCACGCGTGGTTGCAGGTCACGGCCTTTTAACGGGCATGAGAAAGGTACTCACGTCCGTCTACACTTCCCCCGGGGGACATCGACATACGGGATGCCGACGGGGGGAGGCATGGGTGGACTACGGCGCGATCTACGGCGCTCTCGAGTTTCTAGCCCACCGCTGGACGATGGAGATCTTGGCGTCACTAGCGGACAAGCCGAAAGGCTTCAACGATCTCCAACGATCGGTCAACGTCGCGCACCCGACGTCGTTCAACATCGCATTGCAGCGCCTAGTTGATCATGGACTGGTTCGCAAGCCGAGCAGACGAGGGCAGTCTTACGCCCTGACACCAGCCGGCGAACGCGCGTTGCCTCTGGTGATTCGATTCGTCGAGGAGCTCGGCCTCTGGTCAGAAGACGAGGTCAGCCATGACCGCCAAGCGCAGGGCTCATCGTGAATTCCGTCGGCTCTCTGCCGTTGGCTAATGTCGGTTGGTGGGCGGGCTGCCGACCATGCGCGGGTCATGGTCCGCGTTCCGCTCGTATGGAGTTGTCCACCGGCGCAAAGCTGAAAAGCGTCGCGTAAGCGGAGGCCGGGCAGCGGGTGGTATGGGTAACCGGTCGTCGTACCAACGCAGGTCATCCCCCACCGCCACGCTGACTTGCGCAGCGCTGGACCGGACACGGCATGGGGCACGGTTGCTGTAGGTTCCGCAGTTGCGGTTGTCAGTGGCAGAGTTGCGACCTGGGCGTCCAAGGTTGCCAGCCAGCCAACGATGGCTCGGGCGCCCAGGATCGAGCAGCAGCCGTTAGCCGCTTGTCGTGACGGTGCATCTCAACCGCTCCCAGCGAGGGCCCGCCGTCACAGAAGCGCGCCGACGCACCCGATCTCCGCTCTGCCCGAGCCGCCGGCAATCAGCCCGTCGGCACAAACGCCACGACGCCGAACTTCCCACTTCCCCTTGCGGGTGCAAACACCGGGTCACAGGGAGCATTCGGCTCCTGGCGGCAGGCTCAAGGCCGAGGTCGGCGGAGAATCCGCGGTCAGGACTCAGCCCTCCAGCTAACTCAGCCCTGTGGAGGTGTGTGATATCCTCGGAGCATGGCGGATACAGCCCAGCCCGCGTACCTGACCGTCTACCGAAAGTTGCGCACCAGCATCGCCGCTGGCGAGTGGAGCATCGACTCAGCCATCCCATCCATCTCAGAGCTGCAGGTCCGGTACGGAGTGCGGTCGCTGAACACCATTCGCCGCGCCCAGCAAATGCTCGTCGGCGAGGGGGTGCTTCGCACCGTCAGCGGTGTTGGCGCGTTCGTTGTCAAGATCCCGGAACAGGACCGCAGCCCCGCCGACATGATCACCGAGGCCAAAGACCTGCTCCGCCGGGCGATCGCCTTGCTTGACGCAGCCACTGACGACTAGCCACACACGCGTCCGACAAGGGAGGCACCGATGGCCACCATTCAGCCGTCCGCACTCACCGCCATCCGATCCGCAGCCGCCGAATACATCGCCGCCCTACGTCTTGAAGCCGCCGGCGGAGACGTGACATGGCGCGGTGGCCGAACGCGCGGCCACGATGTACTCGTCACTTCCGACGACGGGCACCTGCTCGTAGACGCGAAGCTGCTCACGCCAACCAACGGTGCCGCCCGCCGCCACGGATACAACTACCAGGTTTTCCGGCGGGGACACCTCCCATGGGGCACCGACGGCCGTACGCACCTCGCATTGGTAACGCTTCCCGAGCAACGTCCCACCGTCGCCTTCACCGGTGCCGAAGTCCGCTTCACCGTCCCGGTCGCCGGCGCAAGCACGCGACTCGTGCCAGTGGCCGAGATGAACGAATGCCTGCAACCGCAACCCTTGGACTGGCTTTGGCTCGACGACACATGGCTGGCGGAACGACTCCAACTCTGAGACACAGGCTCAGCAACACCTTCAGCACCTCGTAGTCCGACCCGACGACGGCGGCGGCGTTGGACGGGTATGTGGTGCGGGTGGGGGCGCGTGTCGAGCCGCAGCAGGTAGATCGACATTGCTGGCGTGGCAACGAAAAAGAGCTTCAACTTCTTACTCTGTACCGATGAGGCGCCGGATCGGCATCCGTCGCCTCATCGGGTGTCGTCGTCCTGCCGTCCGTTGCCGTTCATGCTGGAGATCTGCCGGCGGCTGGCAGCGTTGCTCGACTCGATGATCTCGTAGGCCGGTTAGCAGGTCCCGATCAGTGGCTGACTGTCGAGCCCGAGGCTGTAGCCAGGTTCCCACGGCAACCGGCCGTTCGGGTCGGGCCAAACGACCTGTTGCAGCCGGACCTGGTCGGCGCCGTACCGAGCGATCGCGGCGCTGGGGATGATCTGGTCGGTGGGGGTGCCGTCGATGATGACGGCGTCGAACCCGGCGATGAGATCGGCCACGCGGGTGTTGTGGGCGATGGTGCCCGCGCCGTGGTGGACCCTTCCGGCTATCTCGTTGAGCAGGTGCTGGGCGGTGTCGGGGTGCAGACCGGTGATGACGAACTCCGGTGCGATTCGGGCTGTTAGTCCGACGGTGTAGGAGTAGGGGGCGACGGTGTCGGCGTCGTCCTCGGTGGGCAGGATGTGCATCACTGCCCATCCGACCCGTTGGATGATCTCGGTCTGGCGGCGCACGAAGTCTTCGAGGCCAGGCATGGTGCAAGTCTCCTTCACAGTTGGCGCGATCATAGGTTGCCCCGCGTTGCGGTCCGGTCCGATCGATCTCGCGGGCGTGGGATGAATGCGCTGGATGGCAAACGGACGGCCGCGGCGCCGTGGGCAAGAGGCGACGCGGCCGGACGGAGGATCGGGGCTCTGGTTCACAGTCCGAGCGGCGTCGGGTCAAGCGGCGGCGAGTGCTTCGCCGGGTACGCGTCTGGGGAGTTGGGTGCGCCACCGGTTGACTGCCGCGGTAGCGGTTTGGGTGAACCAGCCGGTGAACCGTCCGGCGTTCGGCGGAGGAACGGCGGCTTGGCCGATGGCCCGGCCGGGGTGTGGGTTCGGGACCACCGTGGGCGGGGACGCGGTGGCCTGGGTGGTCTGCGGCAGGGCTGGCCGATGCGCTGCCGTGGGTCGCCGCGCGGCGCGCAGTGCTCGCTGCGCCTGGACTGCGGCGTCACAGGGTCCACGTTGGCCGGCGCAGCGCAGGTTGGCGCAGTCGCCGTCCGGGCCGCGCTGGTGTTCGACGGCGACGTCGAACGCCAGCTGCCACAGCAGCACGTCGGTGACGTCGTCCGGGACGGCCACGTTGGCGGACGGGCGGATGCGGGCTGCGATGGCGAGCATGGAGGGCATGGCGTCGACTCCCCGATGTTGGTCCGATGAGCTGGGCAGCCGTCCATCGCCGGTCGCTGGTGCCGGTACCGGCCGGGCGGCTATGCCGATCGACGCTCGACTTTCCCTCGCAGGTCAAGTCATCGCGGATGTGGTGGCTGTTCGGCGGCCGGCTTCCAGTGGCTCAGTCGGCGCTGTTCTCGGTCGTCGTGCTGGCCGGCTCGCCGGGTGGGGGCACTTCGACGAAGCCGAACAGGCGGGCGATCACCTGCAGCCGCCAGGTGGTGTAGCGGTCGGCGAAGCCGCGGCAAATCGCCGGCTGCACCTCGGGATGCTCGCCGTACGGGAGTGTCGCGTGGCAGATCACGTAGCTGCCTTCGGTGACCGCTTCGTCGACAATCTGCTTGAGCCGGCCGGGGGCGAGGTGCATGCGGTTGCCGGGATGGAAGATGCAGGTGCCGCACTGCCGGGCGAGCAGGCGGGACTTGCCGAGGACGGGGTCGCCGACGCTGAGCGGCGGCGGTCCGTCATCGGGTTCGGGCACGGACGTCATGATGACTCCTGGAGAGGTACCACACGGCAGCGCGGCCGTCCCGCTGGTGCGAGGACGGCCGCGCAAGCGGTGCGGATCAGCTGGTGGCAGGGCGTCGCCGCCCGTCTGGACCGGGCAACCGGTGCAGCCACACGCGGACGGTGTCGATGTCCGAGCGGCGTAGGCCGGTACGCGGGTTGACCGGCACGAGCAGGGTCGGCGCGCCGCGGCGGGTGCGGTATTCGGCATGGTCGGGGTCCTTGCCGCCGAACGCGTCGTCGAGTACGGCGACCGGACGGTCGCCGACGGCTTGGTAGAGGTCGAACAGTTTGTGTTGGTGGCCCCAGCGGACGCCGGCGGCGGTGACGTCGATGACGGCGAGGTCGGTTGGCAGGCCGAGCCGTGCCGCGATCCAGGTGGCGGCGAGGTGCCGCCAGCTGGTGCACCAGACGAGTTCGGCTCCGGCGGTGACGAGTTCGGTCAGCCAGTTGCCGTGGTCGGGATGCAGCCACACGGTGCCTTCGGTGTGCTGCCCGTCCGGGCCGGGGCCGGTGTAGTGGTGCGGCTGGTAGCCGGCGGCAGCCGCGACGGCGGGGACGTCCGGGTTGAGCACACCGTCGACGTCGACGGCGACCACCGGCCGCAGCGCGGCCGGTGGTGCGATCGAGGCCGCGGCGGTCGCGGTGGTCATGGCAGCGTCGGCGTCGCGGGTGGGATCGGCTGGAGCGCGACGACGTGCTGTTCCACGGTCCCGCTGGTGGGCCGCCACCGCTCGGCCGTGTCGCGGTTGGGGAACGGGCCGATGACGGCGAGCCGGTCTCGTTCGCGGTCGATGAGCACAAGCGCGACGGCGCGGGCGCCGTCGCCGTCGTAGGCCGCGGCCGTGACGGGGTTCGGGGGCAGGTCGATCCAGGCGGTCTCGGGTAGATCGGCGCTGGCCGGGGCGTGCAGCGGCACGGTTCCGGTGGCCTGGAGCGCGGTGCCGGTGACGGCGAGGTGCGTGCCGTAGTCGGTGACGGCGGCGACGCCATCGGCCGGGCCGTGGACGGTGAGTTCGCCGGTGGTGGACAGCGCGAGCAGCACATGCGGGTCGCGGACTTCCAGGGAGTCGAGGACGGCGACGGTGAACGTGTCGCCGGTGTGCAGGTCGACGAGGCTGACCATGACGGGCCGATCGTCGGGGCGGGTCCAGGTGACCACGTCGAAGTGGTCGGCGGCGACGGTGGTGAACCGCTGCCAGGCGTGGTTGTCGGTGTCGAACGGCGATCCAGCGTCGATGCTGGTGCCGGTGCCGTAGCGCATGAGTGGCTCCTTCGATGCGTGCGTGCCGGTGGCCCCGGGTGAGCTCCGGGGCGGATGCATGCACGCTTGGCTGCGCGGTGAGGTCAAGTTGCCGGCACCGCACCGTCCCTGCCCGGTGCGCCTGTAGGGCGGGTTGCGTGCGTGGCGGTCGCGGTGCCGGGCACTTGTGGTTCAGCAGCTCGCCAGGCCGAAGAACAGCCATCCGTCGGGCCGGGTCTGGGCCTGCAGGTCGGCGGGGCTGCGGCGCACGGTGAGTTCGGCGACGCCGCCGGTGTAGCCGGGCCGTCGGCCGGCACGGTTGCGGGTGGCGGTGATCAGGTGCCCGGCGGTGACGGTCTCGCCGGGGGTGATCAGGCCGCGGGTACGGGCGATGCCGGTGATGCGGTCCAGTTCGGCTGGGTCGAGGAGATAGCTGGTGCCGCTGCCGGTGAGGTCGTCGACGCGGACGGTGCGGGTGGGCTGGCGGACGGGGATCGCGCCGGCCGGTCCCCACTTGTCGGCGATGCGCGGGTCGTCGTTCTCCATGAGCGTCCCGGCGAGTCGTTCCGCCTCGTCGAGATCGGTGATCGTGTAGGTGATGACGACGTAGGAGTCCTTCTCGGCGATGGTGCCGCTGTAGCCGCCGTGGCCGTGCTCGAACGCGGCGTCGCTGCGGGCGGTGTTGAACGCGGTGCTGGCGTCTTCGCCGTCGGCGTAGGTTTCAAAGGCCCAGGTGCCCATGCGGGTGTTCTCCTGTCGTCTCGGTCTGTTCAGCGGTGTGGGTGCTGGCGGCGGTCGGGCCGTCGCCGGGGTGCGCGGGCGTCGACGCCGGTATGCGCGGGTCGGCGTCGGGGGTGGTGCAGGCGCGGATGAGCGCGGCAAGGAACCGGGCGGGGGTGCTGCCGGAGGCGGTGATGTGCCATGGCGGGCTGCCGTCGTGGCCGGTGCTGTGCAGCGTGAAGCTGCCGTCTACGGCGAGGTCGGCGTGGACGGTGTCGCCAGCGACGACGGCCTGGTAGCGGCGGGCGGCGCGGTGTTCGGTGAGTTCGGCGAGGAATTCGGCGTCGACGAGCGCGGCGAGCACCGCAGTGCGGCGGTCTGCCTGGCCGCCGCTGTGCCAGGTGATGTCGGCGGTGACGGGTGTGGTCATGCCGACGGCGTGGAGAGCCTCGCAGGCGTCGCTGACATCTGCGGCTGCCTCCTCGCGCTGCTCGCGCATCCGTCCGCGCAGTTGCAGCAGCGTGAGCAGCTGCAGCAGGTCTCCTTCGTGGTTGTCGATCGGGCCGTCGCCGATGACTTCGAGCAGGAACGACAGGGGCGCGTCGAGGAGGTGCCAGAGGTGGGTGGCGGCGGCGGAGCGGGCGGTGGCTTCGATGAGCGTGGTGACGAGGGAACCGAGCCTGGGATCGGTGGGGTCCAGGGCGTCGGGCCCGATGTGCCAGCCGGCCGATGTGGTGTGGGCGTCGAGGTGGTGCTGCAGCGGGAATCGCAGCGGGTCGGTGTGTTCGGGCATGCGTGTGCTCCAGGTTCTGGAGTCGGGCGCGCAGCGCTGCCCCGGCCGCAGCCGGGGCAGCGCTGCGGCGCAGATCAACAGTGGTGGTTGTTCAGGTCACCGGTGCCGGCTCGTGTCCTCACGGATCGCTGACCCAGCCGGCTCTGGCCGATGGGGTTCGTGGACGGGGCCGGGTTCCGGGCGGTGTCAGCGCCTGGTTGCGTGGATGAGGAAGCAGTCCGGTGCGGCTGGGTTGTCGTGGCGGTAGTCGCCGAGCCGGGTGTCGTAGTGGGCGGGTTGGCCGCAGTCGGTGCAGCGCATCGGCGCCGGAGTGTCCAGGTCGGTGCCGTCGTCGGCCTGGGTGGTGGTGTGGTCGTGGCCCGGGAAGCGGCAGGTGCCGTGCGTGCACCAGGGGCGGCCGGGTGCGCGCAGCGCGGCGGTGACGGCGTCCTGGACGGCGACGGTGAGCTCGATGGTGGCTTCGGTGCCGTCGTACGGGACGCCGGCGTCGATGAGGAAGTCGTTGGCGTCGCAGTGGTCGTGCAGGTCGGTGAAGGACCGCACGGTGGCGGGCAGGATGCCTTCGGCGATGCTGTCGTCGACGGCGGTGAGGATCTGTCCCGCCCAGCCCGCGATCCGTGGATCGGTTGCTGACATTGGGGTTGCTGCTCCTGTCGTCTGGGTCGCTGTTACGCCGTGGTGAGGGCGGTGACGGCGGCGTCGGCGATGACGTTGATCGCCGTGACCGGGTTGGTGACGGCGACGGTCGTGGTGTGGGTGTAGGTGTGGCAGCCGTCGCTGTCGTTGGGGTGCAGCCACAGCACCGCGCATCCGCTGCGGTGCAGGGTGGTGATGAGGCGTTGCGCGGGCTCGGTGCCCTGGACGAACCGGCCGTCGGAGACCACGGCGAGCATCCGCACGGTGCTGCGGTGGCGCAGGCTGAGCAGCTGGTCGGCGAGTTTGACCGCCTCGGTGAACCGTTCGTAGCCGTCGTCGGCCTGCATCTGCTGGACCTGGGCGGGCTTGTGGTGTGGCGGGACGAGCAGCGTCACCGCTTCGCCGAAGGCGAGGGTGGTGACGGTGGCGTCGGTGCGTCGGGCAGCGTTGGCGAGGATCCACGCCGCCGAGGACATCGGCTCGGCGAATGCCCACATCGAGGCGGACACGTCGACGAGGACGGCGAGGTGCAGCTTCGGTTTGTGCGGTGGCAGGGTGGCCCGTTGCTGCCACGGCTGGGCGGTGGGCAGCTGCCCGGCGGCGCGTTGGGCGTCGGCGGTGATCGCGGCGCGGGCCCGCAGCCGCCCGGGCGGGATCGCCGACGGGCGGGTGCCCGGTTCGACGCTGCTGGTCCGCGCCGTGCGGAGCCGGGCGGCGAGCGCGTTGGCCGCCTGCCGTTCCTCGGTGGTCGGGTCCCGCAGCGTCCATGAGGCCGGGGCGCCGTGACGTTCGGCGATGCGCTGCTCGGTGTAGGCGGCCGGGGTGAGCCCGGCCGCTGCGGCGAGGATCCCGCCGATCGCGGCGGCGAGTGCCCCGGCGAATGCACCGTCGTCCGCGACCGGGGTCGCCGGCTGGGCGGCGGGGTCGATGCCGAGCAGCCGGCACCATCGCCACGCCAGCTCGATCATCGTTTCGGCGTCGGTGTCGGCGACGGCGTGGGCTTCCCGCCAGATCTCGCGCAGCTGCGCCAGCCGTGTGCGGCCGAGGATGCCGGTGACCGCAGCGCGGACGGCTTTGACGTCCTTGGCGGTGAGGATGCGCGCATCGACGCGGGCCAGCAGCAGCCCGGCGGCGTAGGCGGCGTGCCAGGGGTCGTCGACCGGGGCGTCGTCCTCGTTGACCAGGACGTTGACCATGTGCCGCAGCCAGCGCCGGTCGCCGCGGCGGCGGGCGCGTTGGCGCCCTTCGGCCCTCGACTCCTCGAGCACCATGGCGATGTCGGCGACGACGGGCGGGGTGCCGGGCGGCGCCGTCCAGAGGCTGTGGGCGGCGTGGCCGGCTTCGTGGACGAGGGCGCCGTAGCCGGTGGGGACGAGCTTCTTGTGTGCGGCGCGGCGCGGGTTGGCGATGTCGGGGGCGCCGATGTGGGCGGCGTCGACCTCGATCCGGCGGAAGTGCGGGTAGAAGCAGGCCGGTGCGCCGCCGCCGGCGCCGGGGGCGACGACGACGGTCAGGTCGGTCCGACCGGTCAGTTTCACGGCTTCACGGGTCCATGCCTGGTCCCACTCGGCCCAATCCGGGTGAGTCTCGGCGAGTCCGGCTGGGCGCACATGGCTGCTGGGATGTGGCACTGTGGTTCCTCCTTCGATGCTGGTGTTGGTGGTCTCGTTGGTTCGCCTCAGCGCTGTTTGCCGAGGGTCAGTGGCGCGACCGGGGTGCCGAACGCGGCGGTCAGGGCGGCGATGACGGCGGGACGGTCGTCGAGCGGGGCGCGGCCGGCGAGGTTGGCCACGGCGGTGGGCAGGCCGAGGGTCTTGCGGACGCGGGTGAAGCCGAGCAGCTCGCGCAGTTGCGGCGCCCAGGTGACCTTCCCGGCCTCGGCGTCGGCGTTGAGGGCGACAGCGGCGATGATCGCCGCAGCGGGGACGCCGAGGTGCTTGGCGAGGTCCCAGTCGGTGGTGACTTCGATGTGCACGTCGAAGCGGCTCGCGAGGGCCTCGGTGAGGACGGCGCCGTGGACGCCGGGGTTATGCCCGGCGATGACGTAGAACCCGTCGACGGCTTCGGCGCGTTCGTTGCGGTAGCCGGGGATGTGGATGACGCGGCGGCCGTCCATCGCCGGGTACAGCACGGCGAGGACCTTGGGCGGGATGAGGGTGGCGTCGTCGATGAGCAGCGCCCGGCCTTGGCGCATCGCCTGCACGAGCGGGCCGTAGACGAACTCGTACCCGCCGTCGGGCAGCGGGATGAAGTTGCCGAGGAAGTCCTCCACGACGGTGTCGCCGGTGCCGGTGATGGTGAGCAGGTCCGAGAAGGCGGCCTCGACCATGGCTGTCTTGCCGGTGCCGGGCGGTCCGTACAGCAGCACCGGGATCCGCTTGTCCCGCAGCCGGCGCAGCACGTCCACGTCGGTGGCGCCGGCCAGTTTGCGGGGGAAGTACTGCTCGCCGTTGGGGCGGGTGACCGGCCCGCGCCGCCCGGACCGGCCTGCCCCGCTTCCGCCGCCGGTGGCGACGCGGGGCGCGGAGGGCGGCATGGTACCGGCGGCGTCGATGCCGGCCTGGGTGATCCGGAACCGGTGCGGACCGGTCTCGTGGGTGGCGTGGCCGGCAGCGGTCATCTTTTTGAGCACCTCGGACACCGCGCCGGACGACGGGACACCGAGGGCGTTCTTGATCGCGCCCGGTTGGTGGAACTCGTCGGGGTGCTCGACCAGGTACATGGCGACCAGGGGGTACAGGTAGCCGGGCCGGCTTCCTGTCGGCTCGGAGCTCGGGTCGGCCGCGGGAGCTGCGGCGGGCTCGGCAGCGTCGGCGGCCGGTGCCGTTGGTGGTTCCGGCGTGGCCGGGCTCGGGGTTGGTGTGGTCATGGCGTGCCTCGATTCGCAGGAGAAGGAGGCCCGCGCACCCGTCTCCGGATGCGCGGGCGGATGGATCCGCGCAGCGGAGACGGGTGTGGTGTTCGCCGTGCCGTCCTTGGCCGGGTTGGCTTGGAGCGGACGGCGGGTGACCACACCCGGTGGTGCGTGCAACAGCGGGGGCTCGGCCTGCCCCGCAGGTCCAGGCCGCTCGTGCGGTTCGGCGCCGTCGGGTTGCCCCTCGCTGCTGGCGGTTGCCCACCTCACGCGGGGTGCGGCAGGCGGTGGATCAGCAGGTCCGGGTCGGCGGACACGGGCTAGTGGCGCAGGTGCACCTCGATGGAGGGGCGGCGGGAGACGGTGACGGTCAGGCCGAAGGCGCTGCCGTCGGACATCTCCAACCAGATGCCGCGGTCGAGGGTCAGCACACCGGCGTCGGGGTAGGTACGCGCGGTGACGGTCACCGGCTCGCCGGTGTCGTCGACCAGCACGGGCAGGTCGGCGTCGACGCAGAGCTGCTCGAGCGTGTCGTCGCTGAGCAGCCGGCTCACGAGCGCCTCAATGAGCTGCTCGTAGCTGAGTTCGTCGCCGGTGTTGGGGTCGATGGAGTCGCAGGTGTCGGCGTCATCGCGCCGGTCGTGGTGGTGCCGCATGGCACGTTTCCCTTCAAGTTCTGGTCGTGGTCGTGGTTCGGGTGGTGGCGCCACGCGGCCGTCGCCTCGCCCAAGCCCCAGCTGGGCGCCGGCGCGCGGCGCGGCCGGTGACGGTTCAATGGGTCGGGTCGACCCAGAGGTGGACTCCGGCAGGACAGGTGCGGTCGTGCACGGCGAGGAGGGTGTCGGTGACCGGGTCGGTGAGCCGGGTCAGGCGCAGGGCCAGCCATACCGCGGTGGGCCCGTCGCCGCCGACGACGGTGGTGAACGTGTCCGGATGCGCGGCGCGGAGGGTGTCGAACGCTGTCCGCTCGGCCGTGGTCTGCCAGGGCCTCGTGGCGTCCCAGCGGGTGAAGTGACCGAGGTCGAGGTACCGGGCCCCGTACACCGACAGGACCCCGCCGGAGAACTGCGGGCCGAACGCCACCAGCGGCAGATCCGGGATGTCGCTGCGCTGCTGGCGCACGGTCAGCGGGATCCGCCCGTCGAGGCGCCACCAGCCGTCGGGCATCCAGTCCCGGCCCTCGTCGAGGGTGTAGTCGTCGTCGATCACGCCGACGGCTCCTGCCCGCTCGGCCTCGCGCCGGGGGTGGAGGCGCCGGGCTGCGGCGGCCAGGGTTTGGGGTGGGCCCGCTGGCCGAACATCGGGTCGGAGCCGTCCCACGAGCCGCAGACCGTGCAGGTGATCGCGGTGTCGAGGCCGTAGCCGACCATCGACGGCATCTCCCAGAAGTCGACCTCGCCAACGGCGCCGCACATGCCGCAGCGCAGGCCGGTTCCGTCGGCGCCGTACGGTTCGAACACCGACTCCGCGCCGCTCCAGCCGTCGTCGGCGCACAGTGACGCTGTCCAGGGCAGCTGCGGGTGGGCGATCGGCCACCAGCCGTCGGCGTCGGCAGTGACCGGCCTTCGTTCGCCGAGGTCGTCGACCAGCCACGGCCGACCGTCCTCGAACACGGTGGTGACCATCCGGTGCAGGCGATGGCTGCACAGCGTGTCGGCCAGCAGCTGGTACATGACTTCGGTACTGAACCGGGCGGGTGCGCCGCCGTGCACCTGGTAGCCGGGGCAGGTCTGGCCCCGGTACCTGCTCTGGTCCGGGCCCTGAGGGCCGTGCGAGATGATCGCGTCGCGCCAGGTCGCTGACGCGGGCGGCGCACTGTCCCGCACGGCTCGGGTGGTGACGGCGCCCAGCCCGACGTTGTCGATGTCGATGGTGAACCATGCGTGTCCGGCGTGCGCGGCGCGGCGCAGCACGTCGCGCAGCGGCTCGACGGTCAGCGCCGTTCGCGCCTGCAGCGGCAGCCGGAGCATCCGGACCGCAGTTGGGGTGGTGGGGGCGCCCGCGGCATCCGCGGTTGCCGTGTCAACGGCGCCGTCTGTAGCGGTGCCGCTCGTGCCGGCTGCCGTGCGATCGGTGGCGACGGGGTGCTCGGCGACGGGGTGCTCGGCGGTCGGGTTGTCGATGTGGGTCGCCGCTACCGGCGGAGTCGCCGCCAGCATCGGGATGCCGTTGCTGGCCAGCAACGGGCTAGGACCGTCCCGCAGGACGAGCGCCGGTTGGAGCACACCGGGCTGGGTGTGGGTGTCCTCGGCACGGGTGAGGGCGTGTTCGGCGTGCAGCACCGTGGCGTACAGGTCGAACCAGAGACGTCGGAACATGCGTGGTGCTCGCTTTCCGGTGGGCCGGCCTGGCTGCGCCCGCCTGGGCGAGCGGCAGCCAGGCACGGCGGGGAGATGTTCAGGCAGGCGACGCCGTCGCGGATGCGGACCGCTGCAGCGTCTGGTCAGCGTTTGATGAGCGTCTTGGTCGCCGGGTTGTGACCGCGGGATGGTGCCGCCGGGGCGGTCACGCCATGTCCGGTCGGCTTCCGGGTCGGCGGGCAGGTCGGAGGGTGGGAACGGCTGGCGGTTCGTCGGCCAGGCCGCCCGCGATCGGTGTGTCGACGTCGTTGACGTCGTATCCGTCGACGATGTCGGCGTCGTCGAGGAAGTTCTCGACCAGGTCCCGTGCGGTGTCGACCGCGTCGTCGCTGTCGGTGGCGGGGACGGTCACGGTCATCGCGACGAGGAGGTTGACCGTCCAGTACCGCGGCAGCGGCTCCAGTCCGAGCCGTTCGAGCAGATCGTTGGTGACGTCGAGGTCGAAGTTGCCGGCGGCGACGCCGTCGCGGACGTGCTGGCGGACGTGTGCTGCCTGGGCCTCGATTTCGGCGAGGCGTGCCTCCGCGGCTTCGGCCCGCTGTCGGCAGGTACACGGCGGCGCGGTGGCAGCCGCCGGTGAGGCGGTGGTGTCGACGGCGTCCGGCGACAGCTGCCCGGTCGTTGCCGGGTCCGCCGTCAGACGGGGGAACAATCCGGTGGACAGCAGGTGGGCAGGTCCGTCGGTGGACAGCACGGCGAGGGTGTCCGCAAACGGGTCGATCAGGTAGACCCACCGGGCGGGGAGCTCCCCCAGCCGGGTGACCGACAGTGTGGTGGGCGGCTCGACGTCGTCCTCGCCGCGGATGGTGCCGACCCCGGCGACCGGCGTGTCACCGGCGGCGCAGGTGCGCTCGGCGGTGGTGGCGGCGTCGAGGCGGGTCCAGTGGTGCTCGAGCAGCGCGGCCGCGGTCGCGGCGGCGTCGCCGGCGAAGGTGCGCTGCCGGATGGCGTGGATCGCGGGAACGACGGTCTCGGGTGCCGCGTCCGCGTCGATGCGGCGCAGGTGCAGCATGGTTGGGTCGGTCGGATCGGGCCGGCCGACATAGGCTCCGTTGTGCATGACGGATGACTCCTTATCGAGCGCGTTTGACTGGTCGCTGGTGCCGGTGACGGAGTCCGGGAAGGTCCGGGACACGTCGACGGTTGGGCGGCTCGGCCGCTGGGATTGTCAGCGGGCCGCCGGGTTCGGCCGGCAGAAGGCGGCGAGCTGGCCGGCGGTGAACACCGGCACCGGCGGGTCGTCGGTCCAACTGCCGGCGAGAGGGCGCGGCAGGATGACGGTGCCGGCGTCGGGGTCGTGGCTGATCGGGGTGACGAGCAGGGCGTGGCCGTCGGTGAGCAGCCACACGTGGTGGCTGGTGACGCCGTCGGTGGGGGCGAGGACGCCGATCCGGCCGCCGATCCCGCCGCTGACCCCGGTGCTGAGCGCGCGCAGCGCCGCGGCGAGGACCGGCAGCGGGTAGCGCTGCAGGGTGGGGTGGCAGGCGTGCAGGGCGGCCTCGGTGGCCCACTCCACGATCGGTGGGGTGCCGTTGCGCAGGTGCCGCGCGTCGGCGCCGGGGTTCGGTTCACCGGCGAGAATCCACGGCAGGATGTGCGGGCCCACGACGAACCGGCCGCCCGTGTCCGCCTCAGCGCCAGAATCGGTGTCCGCGGCGATGGTGTGCTGCTGGGGATGGCCGGTACCGGCAAACCAGGTCACCGTCAACCGGGCGCCGTCCAGGCGCAGCTGCGGCAGTCCGGAGCCGGGCCGCCGCTCGGCGTACCAGGCGTCGGTGTCGGCGACGACCCCGGCGAGGGTGCCGGCGTCCAGGCGGGCGACGATGACGCCCCGGTGGTACTCGACGGTGCAGATCTGGGCGTCCCAGGCAGCGGACCAGCCGTCGAGGGACACCCAGGCCGACCGCCATCGGTGGACGTGCCGGGCGGTGGCGGCGTCGCCGGTGGTGGCGATCGTCGCGGGGAGCGGTTCGGGCCGGGTCAGGCGCAGCGGGTGGTGGCTGTGGCGCAGCCAGCGGCCGTGGACGGTCGCCTCGTACACCACGACCGTGTCGTCGCGCGCGTCGAGCAGGTACAGCCACTGCGCCGTCCCGGCTTGCAACGGCTCGCCGAGCCGGACGTGGAACGGTGCCGGCGGATCGGCGTAGACGACGCCGAGCGGGGTGTGGGTGAGGGCGCCGGCGAACGTCGCCTCGGCGGTGGCGCTGGTCGGCACGTCGATGCCGAGCTGTAGCCAGCCGTGGGTGAGCAGCCGCTGGACCATTGACGTGGTCTCGCCGTCGAACGCGACGGAGTGGACTTCGCGCAGCAGCGGCAGCATCTGCTCGGGTGAGTGCCCGGCGGATACTGGCACGACGGTGACGGTGCGCCCGTCCGGGTGTGGGCTGCCCAGTAGGCAGGATGTGGACATCAGCTGGTCCTCCTTGTGAAGGGGTTGAGGCCGGCGGAAGCCCTGGCGGCCTGGGTTGTGGTGGGTGTCGTGGCCCGGGCCGGGGTCAGTGGCCGTCGGCGAGCTGGTTGAGGCGGTGCAGTGCGGTCAGGACGCCGTTTGCGGCGATGCGCCGGCCGGTGCGATCGCCGGTGTTGATCTCGGGGCCGGGGGCGCCGCGGCGGCGGATGAGTTCCCAGGTGTGGCCGTGGCTGTCCAGGGCGGCGATGACGCGGACCTCGGTGCGTTGCCCGGGCAGGTCGGCGGCGAGATCAGCGGTGAGGTCGCGGTGCCGGTCGCCGGGCCGGATCCCGCGCTGCCAGCCCTCGAAGCACAGCCCGAACCCGACAAGTCGGCGGCCGTCGCGGTGCAGCCATTCGCGCAGCCAGGGCCGCATGGCGGGTGCGGTGAGTTCGTCGGGCAGACCGAGCAGCACGTCGAGCGGGTGCAGGTTGACCGCAGGTGCGGCGGGGTCGGGTCGGTGCCAGGTCTGCGCCGTGACCAGGGTGGTGTCGACCTCAACCATCCGACCCATCGGCACGTCCGCACCGCGGGGACGCAGGATGGCGGATGCACCGGGCGAGGCCTGCTGCAGCCGCGGACGGTGGAAGATCCCGAGCAGCGCCGGCGGCTGGTCCCAACCGTGCGGGGCGAGTTGGCCTTCCAGCCGGGTCAGGACGGCGGTGACGGCGTGGCGCAGCGTCGTCGGACGCCCGGTCCGAGGGCGAGGCCGAGGTCCGGTCCGAGGTTCGGTGCGCGCGCTGTCGGGGTGGTGGATCGTCAACGGGTACTCCTTTCGTGCCGGTTCGGGGATGCCGCAGCACCCCGACCGGCGGTTACTGTGGGTGAACGGCAGGCGGGCGGCGCCAACCGTGTCGATCGACGCTTGGCGGCCCGCGTGGCATCAAGTCACTCCGGCCGATTGGCGCGGAAGTACTTGCGGCTCAAGGGGATGTGGTCGGCTCCAGGCCGAGTGGGGCGCCGACAGCGGCTTGCCACCACACCGGGTCCTTGGCACTGGCGGAGCTGTGGTCGTGGCTACCGTCAGTCGTCACATGGACCTCGTAGTGCAGGTGCGGTCCGGACGAGTGCCCGGAGGTGCCGACGACGCCGATGACCTGGCCGACGGCGACCGGTTGGCCTTCGGCGACCATCGGGTGGGTGAGCATGTGGCAGTACCGGGTGACCACGCCGCCGGGGTGATCGATGTCGACGTACCAGCCGCAGCCGCGGGTGAGGTCGGGGTCGCCGTCGCGGTCGCAGCCCCATGGCTGCCCGGTGCGCACGTCGGTGGCGTTGCACCGCACCCGGCTGACGGTGCCGGCGGACGCGGCGTGGATCGGGGTGCCGCGGTTGGCCATCAGGTCGACACCGTCGTGCGTCGGCCGGTCCGCGGTGCGGAACCCGGAGCCGGGTTTGGCCTTGACCGGCTGGGTCCAGCCTTCCGCGCTGATGGTGATGCCGCAGGCGGCAAGGCCCCCGGTGAGCCCGGTGAGGGTCTGCACGATGGTGACCGCGTCGGGTTCCCACCGTGCGTACGCGTCGGGCAGGGCGCTGATCTGTACGGCCTGGGCGGCCTCGGTCAATGGCAGGGTCTGCCAGTTGGGGATCGTGACGAGCTTGTCGTAGAACTTCCCGGCCGCGTAGACGGGGTCCATGAGCTGTTCGACGGTGCCCCAGCCTTGCGAGGGGCGTTGCTGGAACAGCCCGACCGAGTCCCGGTCCCCGCCGGACGTGTTGTGCAGGCTCGATTCCTGCATGGCGGTCGCGATGGCGATCACCCAGGCTCGGGCCGGCAGCTGCCGCTGCACGCCGACGGAGATGATGGTGGCGGCGTTGCCGACCTGGGTGCTGTCCCACGGGCCGACCGCCGGGAACGGCCCGCTCGGCGCGGACGGTGCCGGCTGGCCGGCAGGCTGGCTCGCTGGCTGCACCGGGGCGCAGTTCGCCGAGGCGCTGCCGCCGGTGAACACCACACCGGCCAGCCCGGCACAGGCAAGGACGATGCCGCAGACGAGCGCGGCGGCGAACGCGAGCACGCGGCCGGTCATGACGGCCCCGAGGTGGCCGGTGGTCCGCCGGTGCGCATCCGCGCACGGGATCGGCAGGCGACGCGCCCGCGGGCTCGCGGTTGGCTGGGGCCGGTGACGTGGCCGGCGGCCGGCGCACCGCAGTGCGAGCCGACGGGGAGATGGACGTGGAGATTACGGACTCGGCGGTGCATCAGGGGTTTGCCCTTTCGGTGATGGCACGGGAAGGCGAGCGCAGCGCCCAGCGCGTTGGGGTTGCCGGGGTTGGCGATCCAGCCGGTGCTGGGCGCCGCGCGGTACGGCTTCGGGTTGCGGTTGGCGGTTCAGGTGTTGAGGAGGTGGTGGCTGACGAGGCCGCCGTCGCCGCTGTGGACGGCGACGCTGTCGCCGGCCGGGTCGAGCAGGTACAGCCACGCCGCGTCGAGCAGGTCGAGATGCGCCAGCGGCACGACCATCACCGGGTCGCTGCCGACCGGGTCGCCGCCGGCCGAGGTGTCCGTGGTGTCCGTGGTGTCGAGGCCGAACGGGGTGTGGGTGATCCCGACACCGGCGATGACCCGTCGTCCGTGGACGACCGGCTGATCACCGCCCGCGGCGACCCTGGCTGCGGTCGGCGACGCCGACGCAGCGGCGGAGATGGCCGGGATGCCCGGGTCGAGGTAGTGCCAGTCGTGGGCGAGCAGTCGCGCGGCGAGGCGGACGGTGTCGCGGCCGGCGGCGGTCCAGAGCCGGCGCAGGACGGGCAGCATGACGCGCGGGTGCCCGCCGGCGTCGACGCTGCGGGCCTGCAGCAGGCCAGGCCGGTCCAGGTCGCGCACCCCGATCAGGCAGTCGCTGTCGACGTACTGCGCCCGCACCGTCCGGCGCGGCTCGGCTGACAGCGGGCGGCCGGCCCAAGCAGCGGCGCCGTGATCGTGGTCGTGCTGTGCGGGGACGAGGTCCGGGGTCGGCGCGACGACGCGGGGTGGTGCGCCGTACCGGCCGGCGGTGCTGTGCACGGACGGGCCCGCCGCGGTGCCGGCTTCCCAGGCCGGGTTGGTGGTGCGGTAGGTGGCCGGGCGGGTCGTGCGATACGACGCGGGCGTTCGGGTGTCACTGCGGCCGTGGGCTGACATGACGAGGTCCTCCGTGGATCGGAACGTGACAGTCGGAAAAGGGGTCGCGTGGACATGGCGACGACCGCGCCGCCGCCAAGGCGGTGACGCGGTCGTCGGGCATCAGTCCGGCTGGCCGCCGGAGATCGGTGGGCGGGCCGCGGGGCCCGCTGATCAGGTGGTGGCGGCGCCGCCGCCGGTGGGTGGCTGGTCGGTGTCTGCGGCATTGGTCAGGTGCCGCCACGACCGGCCGTTCCAGTACTGCCAGGTCACCCCGCGCGGGTCTCGGCGGGACGCACGCAGCCGGTCCTGCAGAGCGAGGTACGTCTCCGGCGTGCCCGGCGCGGGGTGAATCCGCTCGAGGTGCAGGATCGTGCCGGTGTCGTCGAGGAGCCGGGCCAGCGTGCCTCCGGCGGCGACCGCCTCGGCCGTCTCCGCGGCGAGCAGCGTCTCCTCGGCGAGGGCGTCGAGGACCGCGGCCTCGGTCATCGGTTCGCCGCAGTGGCGCGCCGCCGCCACGAACGCCCGCCAACCCTCGGCGTCGAATCCAGCGGTCGTCGCGGTCAGCTGGGCCGCCGCAGCGGCGTTGGTGAACACGCTGATCTCGACGACCGTGGCGACCCGTTCCGCGCCGTGGCGCAGCTGCCCGGCGAGCCCTTTGCCTGGGCCGGTGCCGGCCAGGCCGCCGATCGTGTACGGCTGCGGTCCGACCCGGGTGGAGGGGGCGTGGGTGAGCAGGATCCATTCCTGGCTCGCGTCCCCGTCGGGCAGGTCCCCGACGATGCGAGCGCAGTCGTACGGGTCGACGGCCTCCCAGGTCCACGACCAGCCCATCACCACGTACCGGCCCTGCTCGTCCGGTGCGATCCGTTCGAACGCAGTCGGGTCGTCCTGGCGGGTGGTGGAGTCCGCGACGATGACGTCGCCGTCCCACCACAGCCGCGTGTACGCCTCGTCGGTCTGCCGGTCCAGGTCCGTCTGCGGCACGCCGGCCGCGGCGAGTTCGGCGCGGTAGGCGTCGCGGACCTGCTGCTGGTCGGCGACGATCGCCTCCGCGACATCTTTGGTGCAGCCGAACACGGCCCAGCCGTTCCACCGGTCGATGAGGGTGCCGACGTAGCCGGCGGTCAGCGGATGGGCCGCCATGACGCCGGCGTCGTTCCAGTCGCCGGAGAACACCCCGACACTGCCGAACGTGACGTGGTCCGGGTGCAGGTGCGACAGGTCCCGGTCGTCTCCCGTCGGGTGCAGCCGGCGCCGGCACGCGGCGGCGATGATGTCGGTGACCGCGGTGGCGTACCCGTCGCAGTAGGCGTCTTGCGCCTGCCGCCACTGCTCGCCCGTCAGCGATGTGGACCGACCGAGCTCGTCTGCGAGGTGATGCCGGATGGTGCTGGTGCCGAGCCAGTTGGCGTCCGCGGCGGGAAAGGTGTCGAGGACCGCGGCGTCCTCGTCGTCGATGCCGTCGAGGATCCGACGGGCCGATGCGGCGGTGTCGCCGCTGGCGCGTCCGCCGATCGCGTCCTGCAGCCACCATTCGGCGGCCGACGTCCCGTCGGCGATGCCGACCGTTCGCACAGCGTCCAACAGACTGGGCCAGACGTCGCCGCCAGGAGTGGCGGGGTCTGCCGGTTGGGCAGGGATGTCCGGGTCAGCCTGGTCGGCGGAGACAGCGGTGGGGACAGCGGTGATGGCGTCGCCGTCGTCGAGCAGCATGGACAGGGTGGAGCCGCTGTCCCAGGTGACGTCGACACGACGCTGGCCGGCGTCGTAGCGGCGGACGGTGCCCTCGTCGCCGGGGCGCAGTTCGGTGTGCGGGTCGCTGGTGTGGACCAGCGCGACGCGCTGGCCGGGTTCGTACTGCATCAGTTCCTCCACTGGGGATGGCCGGCGGATCGCCGGCGCGGAACGGGATGGGATCGGGTGCCCGCGGCCCGGACGAGCCGGCGCGGGGACGTGGCGGTGCACCCGGGCCGCTGGTGCGCGGCCCGGGTGCGCGGAAGTCGGGGCCTGCCTGGACAGCAGGCTGTGCGGTGGTCCGGCTCCGCGGGCGCTGCAGTCGCGGCGGCATCGGCCGTGACCCTCGACGCCTGGACCGCGCAGTTGTCGTGCGGCGGTGCGGAACCTGGTTGGTTGGTTGGTTGGGTGCGGTCAGTCGGTCTGCTCGTCGTGGTCGAGGTGCAGGCGTTGCCGCTCGAGGGCGATCAACGCGCGGGCGGGTGCCTGCCAGCTGTCGTCGCCCATCGGGGCGGGTGTCGTGCCGGCGGCGAGGGCCTGCAGCGCGGGGATCTGCGTGGCGTAGGCACCGCCGAGGGCCTGCAGGTCGGCGCAGGCGCGCTCGACGTGGTCGCGGACCTGCTTCGCCCACCGGCCGGGCCGGCCCCACTGGTCGCGGCGGCGGCCGTGCAGCGGCCCTTCGCACAGGTTGGACGCCAGCCACACCACCGGCGGGTGCACGCCGACCGCTTCGGCGAGCAGCGCGACCTTCTCGTAGTCCCAGGCGGTGCTCACGCCCTGGTTGCGGCGGAACCCGGCTGCTCTTGGGCGGATGAGGAGGTTCCAGTACACGGTGCGGACCGCGGTGGAGGCGACCAGGTCGCGCTCGTCGGTGAACCCGCCGGCGGTCAGGGCGTCCGGCAGCCGGTCGGTGAGCAGGTGCGCCAGCTCCCGGCGGCTGACCGGCACGGCCGGGTCATCCGCGGAGGTCAGCCGGACCCGCCGCCCGGAGCCGACCGGCGGGGATGGCATGGCCGGCTCGGGCAGGGCGCCGCCGTCGGCGACGTCGGCCAGCAGGGCGAGCAGCAGCCCGCCGAACTCGGTGAGCATGTGCTCGAAGCCGCGGCTGCGGTCGCTGTAGTCCTGGCTGGGGATCCACCGGCCGCCGCCGCGGTGCCGGACCCGGTGGGCCGCCTCGTGGAACAGCACCGCCAGGGTCCGGTGCCGGTCGGTGAGGACGTCACGATGGACGGCGACGTCGCCGTTGCGCGGGGTGTAGAACCCGTCCGAGCAGGGGGACTCGTCGCTGTCGCTGTAGACGCGGACCCGGTCCAGGGCGAACGGCCCGATCACCCGGCAGACCAGTGCCTTGCCGGCGGTGAGCAGGCCGCGTTCGGCTGGGTTGAGGTCCCGGTCCGGGATCCAGGTGGTCTTGTCGTGGTTGCGTTCGTAGTGCCGCTGCTGCCGTACCCGGGCGACCTCGACGCCGAGCAGCGTCATGAGGACGTGTTCCTGGTAGGCCGGCAGGCCGCTGGCCGTCACGCGGATGTAGTCCATGTCCTGCAGGTCCAGCACCGCCTCTTCCTGCCGGGCGCTGGCGTAGAACGCGTTGGCCGGCAGGTGTGTCCGTCCCCACGTCCGCCATGCGGCGCGGGGCCGGGCGGCTTCGACTCTGGCGAAGAACTGCTCGGGTTCGCGGAGTTTCCCGCCGGCGAGGGCGTGGGTGGCGAACCGGTCGACCACCGCCTGATCCTCGCTGGCGCCCAGGATGGCTTGGACCGCGTCGCGCAGTGCGCCGGCTTCGATGACGGTCCGGTCCCTGTTCTGCAGACCTTTGTCGTCCAACGGCAGGTCGTAGGAGGCGAGCAGGCCCGGCATGGTGGACACGAGGACACCGCCGATCCACACCCGGCCCGGTGTGCCGGTGAGCACCGCGGCGCCCGGCGCCGCGGGTGGCCGGTAGCCGGGTTCGCTCAGCGCCCGGAACCGTCCGACCGCCTCGTCCGCCAACTCCTGCGGGCATTCGACGGTGAAGACGGTGCCGTGGGCGCGGTCGTTGCGGTGCAGGTGGTAGACGAGGACCTCCGCGCCCTGCCCGGACCGCGACGGGATCAGCCCCTCGAGCAGCCGGCGCCGCTCGACGGTCGGGACGAACCCGTAGCCGACGGTCTCGCAGCGCACCGCGCCGATCTCGGAGCTGCGGGCCAGGACCAGGCAGGCGAGTTTCTTGCCCTCACCGAACTGACCGATCTGCTGCGCCGACTTGGTGGAGTGGCCCAGGATCATGCCCTCCTCCGGGATGCCCGGGCCCTGGTCGGTGATGGTGAGGACCCCGTCGGCCCATCCGATGGTGGCGTCGCGGTCTTCGTCGAGGGCGTTGGCGATGAGCTCACACAGCGCGCGGACCGCTGTCCAGGACTTCACGTAGTCCGGCGAGATGGGGTAGGTGAGGATGTCGACGGTGGCGCCGACCGCGCCGATCGCGTCGGCGGTGGCGCTGGTGTCGGGCTGTTCCGGTTCGGTGTGTCCGTCGGGCCGGTCACCGCTGGTCATGGGATGTCTCCTTCGAGGTGGTGTGGGCGCTGCCGGGTGGCGACGCCGTGGTTGGTTGCGGGCATGGCTGCGCCACGGACCGGCGGTGTGCCGGTCCGTGGCGGTGGTGCGGGAACTGGGGTCTGGATGGGTTGTCCGAGCCGCCTGTGCCGGGCTCAGCGGGCGAGGACGGCGACCTTCTCGCCGAGCAGCAGCGGCGCGCCGTCGGGGCCTTTGATGTGGGTCTGGACCCACACCCGGTACGGCTGGCCCTGTTTGTCGATCAGACGGCGCCAGTGACCGCGGACGAAGAACCGCACGCGGTAGTGCCACTTCGCCTCGCCGTCGGCCGGTGCGACGGTGGGGCTGGTGCGGCGCAGCATCACCACCCGCGTCTCGTGCACGATCGACGCCCGCATGGCGCGGCGTCGGGCCGGCCGGTCGGCGGGGGTCTTCGGTGCGACGGTGATCGGCTGGGCCTGGATGCGCCAGAACGCGTACAGCACGGACGCGACGACGTCTGTGCGGCGCCCGTCGTCGGTGATGACGTACCGGCCTTCCGGGGTGCTCTGCCAGTCAAGGTCGTGCTCGTCGACGGGGGCTGTGTCCGGCGGGGCCGGGACCGGCCGGGCGACCGGCAGTTGGGCGATGTCGTTGAGCAGGTACGGGCCGAGGCCGGTGCGGACCTGCTGGTTACGGGCGAGGTCGCGGCGCACTGCTGCGGCGGCCGGGTCGTCGGGGTCATCGACGGGGCTGTAGGAGCAGATGAGCCAGAACCGGTCGCCGCTGACGGTGCTCAACGACGCCCAGGTGATCGCCCCGATCGCGGCCACCACGCCGGTCGGGCGGCGGTGGTAAATCGGTTCGGGCAGGAACAGCACCCCGTGGTCGCACGGGGCGGACTCGGCGGTGAGCAGGTCGCCGGTGAGGTCGAGGGCTTCGCCGGCGGCGGCGACGACCGCGGTCATCGCCGGGGCGAGGACGAAGCTTTCCCCGACGCTCCAGGCGGCCTTGGCGCCGCGGGCGACGGCGTCGACGACCGAGGCGACCGCGGCCTGCGGGTCGTCGCTGCCGGGGGCGTCGGCGGCGGCGAAGCGGCCCGCGAACAGTTCCTGCAGGTAGGCGCGGTCGACCTTGCCGCCGGCGGCCTCGGTCATGCGGATGCGCAGGTCGACGGCGGTGCGGGCGTAGTCGGTGAGGGTGTTGACGTGGTGGAAGGACAACGGACGCCTCCGGACCGGGGTCGGCCGGCGGCATCACGCCACCGGCAGCGGGCTTTCGGGCTGCGTGTCGCCGGTGGTGCGGCAGGGTCGAAGTCGGACGGTCGTTCGGGAGTTCGGCGCTTCGTGCTGGATCGCGATGCGGTCCTCGCGGACCTGGACGCGTTGGTGCATAACGTGTTTTGGCCGGCGACGCGCAGATCGACGCTTGCCTTCCGACGGAGGTCAAGTCGTCGTCGCGGTCACAGCGCACAGGGCCGCCGTTGTGCGTGGGTGCGGCAGTTGGTCGGCGCCGTTGCGGCGCGGGGAAGTCAGCCGCCGATGGCGGGTGTCGCGGTGGTGTGTTCGACGGCTGCGGCGAGCAGGGCGGTGAGGCCGGCGTAGGTGGCCGGGGTGTCCACCGGGTCGGGTTCGTCGTCGACCAGGACGGTCGCGTGCGCGCTCGGAAGGAGGACGGCTTGGTACACCCGGCCGTCGACGTCGACGGCGTCGATGCGTCGCACCATCAGGATCGGGTCGCTGCCGCCCGCCGCGCCGAGGTCGACGTCGGTGTGGACGTCGTCGTAGGCGATGGCGCAGGCCACCAGCCGCATGCCCGGCTGTGGAGGGGTGAACACGCCGGTGAGCCTGTCGGCGGCGCGGCGTTGGATGAGCGCAGACAGTTCGTCCGGCCGCAGCGCTGCGCCGTGATCGGACGGCGCGAGGGCTGCGGCGAGGTCGGGCAGCAGGTCGATCAGGCCGCGGCGGTAGCTGCCGACGAGCACTGGGTGGATCGCGACCGCGACCCCGGCGAGGCAGCGGGTGCCGGGCGGCGCGTCAACCGCGTCGCCGTCGTGCAGGACCAGCAGCGTGTAGGGCGGCTCACCGTCCTCGATGTCGGTGGTGCCGCCCGCGGGGTCGCTCGTCGCGATGCTGTCGGGCCGTGCTGCGGGGATCCGCGGCGCGGTGGGTGCGCAGGGATCGGCGGCGCTGACCAGCCAGCTGGTGAGCGCGCGGATGGTGTCGGGCGTCAACATGATGCTCCAGGTGGGCTATGGGGCCGGGCGGCTGGCGGAGGGTCGGCTACTGGGGGCCGGTGCGCGACAGCCGAAGGGTGAAGGTGTCTTCGTTGGGCACGTCGATGACGAGGTAGCGGTAGCCGCTGGTGGCGGCAGCCCGCATGGCCTGCAGCAGGGTGGAGCCGGTGCCGGCGGCACGGGCGCCGTAGTGCTCGTGCAGGTGCAGGTGCTCGACGAAGTCGTCGCCGCCGAGGTCGCTGTGGTGCCGGTCGTCGCTGTTCAGGTCGTCTTCGCCCCACCCGTCGGCGTAGACGACCTCGTGGCGGCTGGTGTCGTCTGCCGGGTCGACACGCAGGCCGGGGATGCCGCCGGACATCAGGTAGACGCCCAGGTCGGCGACCCACAGCAGTGCACCCGGGCAGGCGGCTCCGTCCTCGGATTCGGTGAACGACAGGCTGTGCTCGGCTGCTGCGGCGGCGTGTTCGGCCAGCCGCAGCGCGGCGGGCAGGTCGAAGTAGAGCGTGGTCATGTCGGAAGGGCTCCTTCGGACGCGCGGGCCGCCGCCCGGCTCCACGACGGTGGAGGCTTCGGCGGCGGCCCGGATCCAGACGTTGGTTCGGAACGTGAGGTCGGGGAACGTGGCGTGGATGAGCTCGCGGGTCAGCGGCGGTCGCGGCACCGGCCGTGTGGTTCGGTGGCCTCGGTGACCGGCTCGTAGCGGTAGACGGGTCTGGCTCCACGTTTGGCCCGGTACATCGCCGTGTCGGCCTCACCGAGCAGGTCGCGGGTGCTCACGCCGAGCCGGTTGGTGGTGTAGCCGACGCTCGCGGAGACGGCCACGGTGACGCCCTTCTGCAGGGCGATCGGTGTGGCGGCGATGACCGTCGCCGCCAGCTGCGCGGCCCGGTAGGTGGCGTCCGCGTCGCCGCGGACGAGCAGCGCGAACTCGTCGCCGGAAAGCCGAGCGGCCAGCCGGACCGGGTCGGGCTGTCCAGCGAGCCGGTGTCCGACTGCGGTGAGCAGGTCATTGCCGGCGTCGTGGCCGTGCACGTCGTTGACCTGCTTGAACTTGTCGAGGTCGAGCAGGACCAGCCCGAACGCCTGGCCGCCGCGTTGGACGTCGTCGACGGCGGCGAGGAACGCCCGCCGGTTGGGCAGGCCGGTGGTGTCGTCGTGGTGAGCCTGGTGTCGTGCGGTGCGCAGGGCGCGGAGCAGCCGCCACAGCGGTACTGCGGCGAGCAGCAGCCCGGCGAGCACGCCGGCGGCTGCTGCGGCGGACAGAGCGGCGAGAGTGGACACTGGTGACGCTCCTTCGTTGCGGGAGCGCCGAGGGTGGGCGTGGCAGGCGCGAAACTTCCGACGCCCGCCCTCGGGCACTCAGGAGAACCGGAGGGCTGCCGGCTCAGCCGACGATCGCCGGGTCCACGGCCCCAGCCGGGGTCTCGGACTCGGTGTCGAACGCGGTGTCGGTCTGCGTCTCGGCGGTGGTCTCCTGCGCGGTGGGCGCGGCAGCGCCGGCGGTTCCGGGCATGAGCTGGAAGCTGGCCGGCTTCTCGACCGCCAGGATCGCCTGGTTCCGGGCGACGAGGCGCTGGGCGGCGAGCACGACCGCGCCGGGGCTAGCCGGGGGGAACCCGGTGCCCTCCTCCGCCTTGTTGATCAGCTTGCACAGTTCGCCGACCTTGTACACCAGGTCCGGTCGGGCCTGCAGGATCGCCAGCACCGCCGTGTCCAGGCTGCCGCTGGGCCGCCGGACCTTGCCGGTCGCGGCGTCACCCGTCGGCGCGGCGGCCGGGGCGGCGGCATCGTCCGCGAGGGCCGGTCCGTCGTCGTCGGTCGCCGAAGCCGGTGCGGTGCCGTCGGCGGCGCTTTCGTCAGTGGCCCCGTCAGTGGCCCCGTCAGTGGCCTCGTCGGTGGCCTCGTCGGTGGCCTCGTCGGTGGCCTCGCGCAGCGTCCGCTCGGCCGTGTCGGCTTCATTCTCGCCTGCTGACTCCGGGCCGGGGGCGCCGTCGGGGGCACCGTCGCCGACGCCGCTGTCGGCGCTGTCGGCGCTGTCGTCTGCGGCGGCCGGTTCGTCGACGGTCGGGGTTTCGGCGGCCGGGGTTTCGGCGGCCTCGTCGGGTGCGCTCGATGCCGTCGGGGTCGTGTCCTGCTCGGTGCGGCGGTCCGCGTCGTCTGCGGGCTCGGTGATCGTGGCTGTGTCCTGCGGCAGGGTGCTGTCGGCGCCGTCGGCGGCGGTGCCGTTGTTGCTGCTGGTGGCTGCGGGGTGGGCGCGGCCTGCGGCGGTGAGTCGCCACACCGTCTGGCCGTTGTCGGCCTTGTCGGGCTCGGCCAGGCCGTGGTCGTTGAGCTTGCGCAGCTTCGGGGTGGTGGTGGAGTAGCCGATGCCGATGTGGGTGGCCAGGCCGGCAGCGGTCGCCTCGCCGAGGTCGGTGAGGGCGGCGAGGATCTGCTGGGACTTCTCATCCAGCGGCGGCACGTCGCCGGTCCCGGCAGCGGGGCCGGTGTTGTGGTCGCGGCCGGTGTTGGTGCGCTTGGGCATGTCAGCCTGCTTTCTCCTGCGTGGCAGGGGTTTGCGGGTGTGGGCGCGTCTTGATGGACGCTTGACCGGCGTGGACAAGCAAGTCCGTGCCGGGAACGTGGTGCGTACGGGCCGCCGGGAGGTCGGCGGCTGTCATCCGGCGTTGTCGTTGCCGGTCGGGGTGACGGCGATCCGTCCGTCGGGTAGCCGGCACGCCACGATCAGACCGGCGCGCAGCGCGTCGATCAGGACGGTGTCCAAGGCGACGGATCCCTTCGCAGCCTCGGTATGGTCGCCGGTGACGAGCATGGCGATCGCGTCGTCGACGTCGAGTTGTTCGGCTCCGGCTGGAAGGTCGGGCGGTTGCACCCGTCGTGCTCCTCTCGGTAGTAGGTCACGTGCCCGGCGGGCAGGTACGCGGGCCGGGGTGTGTGGACGCCGAAAGCGCCCCGCCACCACGGATCGGTGACGGGGCGTGCGGTGTGGATGTTGGTCGGCCGCAAACCGGTCAGGCCGAGCTGGCCACGGCAATGCACAGTGCGTGCAGGCTGCGCAGGGCTCGGTGTTCCAGCCAGCGGACCGCGCCGACGGTGCGGCCCATGCGGGCGGCGACCTCGGTGCGGCTGTGCCCGTCCAGGAAGCGCAGTTGCACGGCGCGGCGCTCGTCTGGGGTGAGCTGTGCCAGGGCGTCGGCGAACCCGCCGCTGCGGGTGTTGCTGCGGCTGACGGCGGCGATGGTGCGCCGGTCGACCGGCCCCGTCGCCGGTTCGTTCGCGGCAGCGTTGGTGCGGTCGGTGTAGAGCGTGTGGGCGGCGCGCAGGTAGCGCCGCTGGGACCAGCTGTGGTTCGTCATCGCCCGGGCGGCGAGGGAGTACATCGACCCGATCAGGTCCGGGTCGACGCGGTACGGCTCGGCCAGGGCGAGGCAGTACGCGTCCTGCACGAGGTCGTCGACCAGGTCGAGGTCGCGGCGGTAGACGCGGGCGGCGACGAACGCCGTCACCCGCTCCACCGTCGAGCGGTACAGGGCGGCGAAGGCGTCACGGTCGCCGGCCCGGACGCGGGCGGCCAGCACGACGTCAGCCTCGGTGACCGGTCGCCGGAACCGGCCGGCGAAGGTCGACGTCTGCAGGTCGGTGACGGGCGCGTTCGATGGCGTGCTGGACTCGGCGGTGCTGATGGTGGCCATGTGCGGATTCCCTTTCGGCAGCGGCCCATCGCGGGCCGGGAACGGAATCCGGGCACGGCCGTGCGGCCGTGCCCGGAACAGATGCGCGGGTGCGCGGGTGGCCGGGCATCGGCCAGAGGTCGTGCGGTTGGGCGCGCGGCTCAGCGGCCGGCGTCGCGCCAGGTGAGGTCAGGCGGGGTCACGGCCGGGAGCGGCTGTCACCGTGTGGGGCGGCAGCTGGGCAGCGCCGGGCTTGCTCGTCCGGGGCTGTGCGTCGCCTACGCGGCGATGCGGTGCGGCCGGCCGCAGTCAAGCGGTCGCCGATCAGTCGACGACGTAGATGGCGTTGCCGTCGGCGTCGCGGGCTTGGCGCAGCTGCAGCGGCGACACCGGCTGGAGCCATTCGCGACGCTGGTTGCGCCACTCGAGCCCGTCACCTCCGAGGGCCGCCATGGCGAGCCGGTCCGGCCAGAATCCGTCGATGATGACGAATGCCTGATTGGGCGGGGTGTCGCGGTGCACGTCGTCGTCGCAGCGCACGGTGACAATTTCACCGGGATCGAGTGGCCGGTCGGTGGCCGGCGTCTCGGGTGCGCGTTCGGGTTGATCTGGTGTGGTCATGGCTGCCCTTCCGGCGGTGATGGAGCCGGGCGCGGCCAGATGGCCGGCCCGGAAGTTGGTGCGGGTGGCCGGGCAACGGCCGGGTCGTGCGGTGCGGGTGCGCTCAGCGGCGACGCAGTCGCGCGACGTGTGGGGTGATCCGGAGCCGCACCTGGGTGCGCAGCGGCAGCCGCGCATCGACGACCTGCCAGCGCCACAGATACGCGCCGACGGCGTAGAGGCCGTCGCGGTCGGGGTGGCAGCGGTCGACTTCGACGTAGCCGACCTGGGTGCCCTCGTCGGTCTCCTCGAGCAGGACGAGGACATCGCCGTCGAGGCGCAGCACCGGCAGCTCACCGGGCATGAGCCCGGCGCGCACGACGGTGCTGAAACCGGCGATCATGGCGGTGACGGCGTCGCGATCGAACCGGGCGATCGCCGACCCCTGGTCGGTGGTGTAGCGGTCGGCGACCAGGGCCGGGTACCGCAGCGGCAGCAGCCCGGTGGGGTATTCGACGACGGCCGGTCGCCAGCGGGCACCGGCCGGGACGAGTTCGGTGCGGTGGTCGGTAATGCGGACCGCGTCGGCGAAACGCAGCGGCGGGGCGTTGCGGTCGAGCGCGACCCAGTGCTGCTCCAGCCAGCTCGCGGCCCGCAGCATGTCGATCAGGGGCCGTTGATCGCCGCTGGTGTGGCGCGTCGGCAGGTAGCCCAGCACGCGCCGGCTGGTCGGGTTCGCTGCGTCTGCGGTGGGTCGCCAGGTTCGGGCATGGACGGTGTGTTCGGTGCCGGTTCGGTCGTACCAACCGGGCACGCCGTTGGAGGTCAGGACGGCATGGTCGTCGGTGCCGGTCAGGATGAGCGCTGGGCCGTCGGGGCCGAACGCGGTGACCTGTGCCCGGGTGACTCGGTGCTCGGCGCAGCCGTCTGCGTGGCTGGCCAGGCGCAGGACGTCCTCAAGGCGAAACCACCAGTGATCGTTCATCGGGAACTCCTTCATGGGGGCGGCCGGACGGCCGGTGATGGACAGGACATGGGCGGACGGAGGCTGGGACGAGGGCGGGTGAAAGGGGCAAAGGGCGGCCGTTCGCCGGCCGGGCTTGGACGCGCGCCCCGGCCCGAGGCGCCGGGCAGGACGGGGGTTCAACCGCAGGCGGGCGCTTGGAGCTCGCCGCCGGGGTGGCGGCGGGCGACTCCAAGCACGACGTTGTCGGCGGAGAGGGTGAGGGTGAACAGGTCGTGGTTGGTGGCTGTCGCGCGGAGCCGGCGCAGGACCGGTTCGGGGATCGGGAGTGCGGTCAGCAGTTCGCCGGACACGCCGGTCATTGCGTCGCGGGCTGTCGGCGGGGTGCCGGGTCCGTAGCCGTCGGCGTAGACGGCGCGGATGCCGTAGGCGTGCGGCTCGCCTGCTGCGGCGTCGAGCTGCGGCAGGCCGTTGGACAGCAGATAGATGCCGTCGTCGGCGGCGAGCAGCAGCGCCGGTCCAGGCGGTTCGCCGGCGGCCGGTGGTGCGCTGGACGGTGCCGCGGCGGCGTGCTCGGCGAGGACGAGCACCTCGTCGAGCGGGAAGATCAGTTCGGGCATGGGCAGGGTTTCCTCCGTGTCTGGGTGTTCGCCGGTCGAGCGGCGAAGGCGGGTGGGCGCCGCGCAGCGGCGGGCGTGGGCGGCACGTTGGGGTGGACCGCTCAACGTGCGCCGAGCGCCTTCGGGCTGCAGTGGTTGGACCGATCGGTTGGTGGAGCCGGTCGGGCAGCACACGCGTTGCGTCCCCCGGGTACAGGGATGCGGGTTGCGTGGGCTGGCCCGGCCGGGTCCGTGGTGCGGGTTGGTGTTCAGAGGGCGACGGCGAGCAGCCGCTGGGTCTCGTCGATGCCGGCGAGGTAGCGGGTTGCCTGCTCGAGGTAGGTCACCCGGTGGGCGAACGCGTCACTGGCCGGGGCCAGCCGGGTGCCGTCGGCGGTGATGACCGTGTCGGCGGCGAGCGCCGTGGTGGCGCAGTAGTGCTGGTAGGCCACCGGGCCGGCCTGGAACATCTCCAGTTCGCGGAGATTGAGTTGGCCGGCGCCGAAGGTGACGGCGTTGTGCATCCGCATCGCGATGACGCGGGGTTGGTTGTTGTACCGGTTGATGGCGTCGGCCATCGGCAGCTTCGCCGGGTCGGCGAGGTGCTGCTGCAGCAGTTGCGGCCACGGCATCGCCGGGCGGGTGCCCTGCACGACGCGGGACCACACCTGGTAGCGCACCCCTGCGCCGAGTCCGGCGGCGTGGCGCATACCGGCCAGGTCGAGGAACCTCGCGGGTCCTCCGGCGCAGTAGATCGGCTGGCCCTTGCGGGCGTCGACGAGCTGGCTGCGCTGCCACATCCACATGCTGGGGGTGGCCCAGAAGCGGGGTGACAGGGTGCCGGTGACACCGAAGTGCTTGTCGAGCTGGCGGCTGTTGAGCGCCTCGCTGGGCAGCTCGTCCGGCACGCAGACGATCATGACCTTGACGGTCGGGGTCGGCGTGGCCGGGACAGTGCTGGTGGCACTGGCGACCGGGTTGGCGGTCGAGCTGCTGGCCGGGTTCGCGGCGGTGGTCGAGTTCGCCGGGATGGCGCGCTTCTTGGACATGAGGGGTGCCTCCTTGAGGTTTGGGCGCCGGATGGCGCGCGGAAGTGGCCGGCCCACGGGGTGCATGGGTCGGCTTGGGTGAACGGGTTGGGTTGGTGGGCGCTTGGGTGCGGCGCCGCGATGTGGTGCAGATGAAGCGGTGGAACGAGGTGGTCCTGGATGGTGCTGGGTGGTTGGTGCGACCTGGGTCGCCGCATCGGGTGCGGGTACCGACCGGCCGGTGAAGGCGGGTGGGTGACAGGCACCGGTCTGGTGCGGCGAGGGTCCGAGGTGGGACCGAACCGGGTGGAGCGATATATGAGGTGTGATGTATTGCCGTGAACGGTAGCGACCTCCGCTCACAGACCAGCTCGGCCGAGGTACGGCCCCGGCAGCGGGGTTGACGTGCGCTGTGAGCGGTTTGTGAGCGGACGGCCGCGTCGTGCGTGGTGCCGCTGTGAGACGACACCACGCTCACAAAGGATCTTGTGGGTGCCTGTGCCTGGCCGCGGCCACGCACGGGCCGGTCAGGGCCAGGCGGCGACCGGCTACGGGCTGGGCCGAAGGTCGGCCCGTTGACCTGCGCTGTGAGTGCGTGCTGTCAGTCGCGGTGACGGCCGGGGTTGGTGCCGGTGCGGGGGCCGTGGTCGGAGGGCAGTTCGTGCAGCCGCCGGCGCCGGCCGGGGCTGGCGGGCAGGTCGGCGGCGAGGGTCCAGACCCGCCCGGCCGGGTCGGGGCCGTGCACGGCGGTGGCGACCGGCATCGGTGTGCGGACGCCGGTGAGCAGGCGCAGCACGTTGGCCTCCCGTTCGGCGGACGGCAGCCACAGCAGGACCGGGTAGCGGGGGCCGAACTCGGCGAGGCGGGCGTAGCCGCGCAGCTTCGCGACCACCCTCGGCAGGTCCTCGGTGCCGCGGTCGTGCTCGAGGAAGAACCCGACGCTGCGCGTGCCGGTGTGGTCGCGGGCCTGCCAGATGCCGTGCCCGTCGGGGCGGATGTTCGCCTGGGCGTAGACGTCGGTGGCGTGCTGCTCGGACCACCAGCGCACCAGCCGCGCGTCTGGTGTGCCCAGCGCGCTGCTGTGGCGGGCGGTGGTGAGCAGGTCGATGAAGAACTGGTTGACGCCGAGCAGGTGCGCCGCGGTTGCCGACACGGCGATCCGCCGGGCCAGTTCGATTGAGGTGCGCGGCGCCTTGGTGTGCCTGCCGTCGGGGTCGATGTAGGCGTCGGGGTGCAACTGCAGCCCGACCGGGCCGAGGGTGTACAGGTACGGCACGGCGGTGTTCTCGGCGTTCGGATACGCGAAGCGGTGCACCACCCCGAGGCGGTGCAGCGTCGTCAGGCGTCGCTGCGCGACCCGCCGGCTGTCGAAGAACGCCGCCGCGATCTGCGGCGTGGACAGCAGGTAGTGCTCGGCCAGCAGGGCCAGCAGCGCCCGGTCGCGGGGCACGATCCGCCGGAACACGGCCAGGGACTCAGACATCGACGACACCACCATCGGCGGGCACGTCGTCCGGGTCCGAACCGAAGCGCACAGCACCCGGACGCGAAGCGCCGGAACGCATGGAAGCGAGCTCACCGCGAGAGAGAGCCGGGAGCAAGGTGGAGAAGCCGTGGCTGGTCGGACCGAGCACGTGAGCGCCGCCATCGGAGGAACCAGACGAGCAGCCGGGGAACGAGCGCACGGAATCGGAAAGCACGTCGGACAACGGATTAGGCGCGGAACCAGGAACAGAACGACAAACGGAATGGGAACGGATCGAGTGAGAACGGTCGTCGGACGACATGGGTACTGGTACTCCTAGGGGAGAAGGAATCCCTCGTTTGCGAGGGGTGTCTGGCAGGTCAAGGGAGCCGGACCGGCCGCTGTCAGGCGCACGTGCTGCACTGACAGCGCAGGTCAGGCATGGTTCGTGGTGTCGTGGCGGGACGCGGGAACGTCCCCCACCGCGATCAGGTCGACGACCACCTGTGCGACACCCGCTGACAGCGAGGTGTCGCACTGGGACGTCCGGCGCCGGCGACGCGCTGCGGGGGCGGTGACGGTCAGGCTCTGGACTGCTTGGGCCGGCCCTGCCGACCCTGCTGGCGCTCGCCACCGCTCTTGCCCCCGTTGCCGCCTGGCTGCTTGGGTTGGGACAGCCGCTCGACAAGTTCGTCGATGGCGCTGGTGTCCTGGACGGGCACCGCCGCGGCGGCGGCCTGCCGCAGGGCGAGCGCCTCCCCCACTTCCGGTTTCGGCGGCCTGGTGCGCATCGTGAACGCCGGCGTCTGCCGCCCGTTCACGACCAGCCGCGCGGCGGCCGTGTACGCGTCGAGGTGGGACAGGTCGTGCTCGTCGAGCTCCGGCAGCGTGTGCCGGCCCAGCACCCTGGCGTCTTCCGGCGCCACCGTGAAATAAATCTTGTTACGGGCGTTCGACGACGCTGCGGCGAGGAGGTCTTTCGGGAACTGCGCGAGGTCCTGGTGGGCCAGCACCAACGAAAGCCGGTACTTGCGGGCTTCGGCAAGCATCGTGTCCAGCGAATTGGCCAGGGTGAGGAAGTTCTGCGCCTCGTCGATGATCAGCGTGGCGTCGCGACGCCGGTCGGGGGCGATGGTGGCGCGGGCGGTGGCGGCCTGCCACACCTGCGCCAGGACGAGGGAGCCGAGCAGCCGGGTGGTGTCCTCGCCGAGCTGTCCTTTCGGGATGCGCACCAGCAGCGCGCCGCCGTCGAGGACCTTGCCCATGTCGAAGCTCGAGCGCGGGAACCGCATCGTCTTCTTCACGAAGTCGCGCAGCAGGAACGCCCGCAGCCGGGCCAGCACGGGGCCGATGACCTGGGAGCGCAGCGCGGGGTTGAGCTCGTCGTACCACTGCCAGAAACCGCTCAAGCCGGCCGGGTCGTCGAGGTCGACCGTCATCGCCGACCGGAACTGGGCGCTGTTGAGCAGCGGCGGGATGTGCTGCAGGGTCACGTTCGCGTGCCGCAGCAGGGTCAGGCAGGCGACCCGCATGACGTCGTCCATCCGCGGCCCCCACGCTTTGGCGAAGATGTTGCCGAAGATGGACACGAGGTTGTCCACGACGAGGTCGGGGTCGTCGCCTTCGAGGGGGTTGAGGCAGGGCGGGTTCGGCTGGTCCGGGTCATAGATCACAAGCCGGTCGCCGACGCTCGCGGGGAGCCGGTCGAGGATGTCGGTGACCATGTCCCCGTGCGGGTCGATGACAACCGTCCCGCGGCCCGCCTTGATCTCGTCAACGGCCATGTTGACCAGCAGGGTGGTCTTGCCGGAGCCGGTGGAGCCGACGACGTGCAGGTGGTAGCGGCTGTCGGTGACGGACAGGCCGACACCGTGGCCGCCGACCTCGGCGTCGCCGAGGACCTTGATCCCGCGCCCACCGCCGGGGACGGCGACCGGGGCGGGCATCGGCTTGGCCCGGGCGCGGTCCAGGCCGGGCACCGCGAGGTCGCGCGGGAGGGCGGCGAGGGCGGCGAGTTCGCCGCCGTTGACGAGGAACCCGGCGCCGAGGCGCCGGGCGGCGACCACGGCGACCGGCTGCGCCATCCGGGCCCGGTGGGCCAGGCGGTTGCGGGCTGCGTACACGGCGAACGACGAGGCGACCGCGTCGGCGATCCCGCGCAGCCTCCCCTCCGGTGTGGATCCGCCACGCTCACTGGTGCTGGCCAGGCAGTAGCGGATCCCAGCGGTCCACAGCGGCTGCGCGGTCTTGTCGAGGATCGCGCGGACGTCGCGTTCGACGCCGGGATCCCGCCGTGACGCCGCCGGGGCGCTGCCGCCGCCGGTGCGCGGGGTGCGGGAGAGCCGGCCGGGCATGAACTCCTCGAGCAGCCACAGCGCCGGCGCCGCGGGGTTGACGACCGGCGTCGCCGTCTTGCCGTCGCGCAGCCGCCCGGCCGCCCGCCGGGCCCGCGCCGCCCGCCGCGGCGGGGCCGGGCGGGCGAGGACCTGCACACAGGCGTGCTCGCCGGGGCGCAGTTGCGCGCCCGCGGCCATGAGCGCGCGGAGCGGGTCGGCGTCGAAGTCGGTGTTGAACGGCAGCCACTCCGCCGCCTGCGGCAGCAGGTGCCCGCCGGTGGCCGGTGCCGCCTCCAGCGGGATCGGCGGCGGGGCGTCGGGTTCGGTGGTGCAGGCCGCACCGGGCCAGGCGGCCCGGATCGCGGCCTCGACCGCGCCGAGCGGGACGGTGCCCGGCACCCACACCTGGATGCGCAGCTGCCGGCCGGTCCAGGTGTACTGCCACACCACGTGCGGGTTGCCGTACACCAGCCGCCGCTTGCGGGAGGGCGTCAGGACGCCGTGCAGGTTCGCCCACAGCGCGGCGGCGCTGTGTTCATCGACCTCAGGCGGGGGCGCGATCGTGATCAGCCGGGCGTCGGCGGCGTGGTAACCGTGCCGCCACCCGTCGAGCAGGTTCCGGCCGGCCACCCAGACGACGAGGAGCGTGGCGGCGACGGCGAGCAGCCACGGCCGCCCGGCGGCCCAATGGACCGCGTCGATCAGCCACGCCGCGACCGGGGAGGGTGGAGAAACGAAACCGGCGCCCGGCCCGGATGGGCTGGGCGCCGGTGACGGCGACGCGAGGAGCACGATGTCGGGTGGCGGGCTCACAGCAGGTCCTCCTCGTCGTCGAGGTCGAGCAGCTCGCTCGGCTTCGTCGTGGCGAGGGTGTGCTCGGACGGCGATGCGATCGACTCGAACGCCGTGCGGTTCGTCCCCGAGATCAACAGGCCGTGACCGGTCCGGGCGGACAGCAGCATCCGCCGCTCTCCGACCGTGAGCCCGAACGCGTCACCGACGGCGTCGATCGCCTGCGGGGCCTGCTTGAGCAGGATCTGTGTGGCCGCGTTGGACACCACGGCCATGCCGAGGTCGGTGCCGAGGACGTCGGCGACGTCCTGGGTGATCACCGACAGGCCGGCGTTGCGCTTGCGGCCGGCCTTGGACATGGTGAACAGGAACCGGGCGCCTTCGCCGTCGCGCATGAGCAGCCACGCCTCGTCGACGACGACCAGGCGGCGCACGGCGAGGCGGCGGCTGCCGGGGGCGTCGACGCTGCGCCAGATCGAGTCCAGCGCGAGGAGCGTGCCGACGGTGCGCAGCTCGTCAGGCAGGTGCCGCAGCGACCACACCACGAGGTGCCCGTTGGGGCGGGTGGTGGTCGGGCCGTTGAACAGGTCGGCGAACGACCCGTCGACCCACGGCGCCAGCCGGGCGGCGAGCTGCGTCGCCGCCGGGTCGCCGTCGGCGCGGAGCGCGGCGGCGAGGTCGGCCAGCAGCGGGGCGGGCCGGTGGTGGGTGGCCGGGTCCGGGGTGATCCCGGCATTCCGGTAGGTGGCGAGGATCGCCCGGTCGAGGGCGGCGCGTTCCTGCGGCGGGGGCTGGTGCCCGAGCAGCACGCTGATGAGGGTGTGCAGGAACAGGCCGCGGCGGGTGAGGACGTCCGGGCGGGTGTCCCCGACCGGCAGGTCCAGGGGGTTGATCTTGACGCCGGGCTGGCCGAGCCGGACGACGGTGCCGCCGACGGCGTCGGCGAGGCGCAGGTACTCGTCTTCGGGGTCGACGATCGACACGACGACGCCCTGGTAGAGGTTGCGCAGGACGTCGAGTTTGACGAAGTAGCTTTTGCCGGCGCCGCTTCTGGCGAGGACGACGCTGTTGTGGTTCTCCTGCGCCCACCGGTCCCACCACACGATCCCGGAGCTGTCCGGGTTGAGTCCGTACAGGACACCGCCGGTCCGGAGCTCGTCGCCGGGCAGCGGCGCCGGCAGGTCCGCGGAGGCGAGGGGGAACGCCGCTGCGAGGGCCTGGGTGTCCATGGTGCGCAGCATCTGCAGGCTGTCCGTGGCCAGGGGCAGGGTGGTGGTCCAGCCGGGCAGGTGCCGCCACGTCGCGGGCTGCACCTCGATGAGCGTGGACGCGGCGGCGGCTTTCACCTGCGCGCACGCGTCGAGGAGCTCGGTCTCGGTGCGGGCGTGCACGGTCAGGTACAGCCCGACCCGGAACAGCTTCGCCGCGCCCCGGGCGAGGCGTTCGGCGAGGTCGGCGGCATCTTCGGCGGCGGCTTCGACATAGGGGTCGGTGAGCTTGCCCTTCTCGGCGTCGGCGCGGCGGGACGATTCGAAACGGGCGCGCTGGGTGCGCAGCCGTTTCGCCGCGACCGGCGCCGGCAGCGGGTCGATGTGCAGGGCGAGGTCGAGCCGGCCGGGCCAGGACAGGAGGGGTTCGAGCCAGGCGGGGCCGACCTCTGCGGGGTAGCCGGTGACGACGAGGGTGGCGGCGTAGCCGTCCCCGACGCGCAGCATCCGCGGGGTGACCTCGACTGAGGCGGGCGCGACGGCCGCCGCCAGTCCCGCGGTGGGCGGGGTGGCGGCGGCCGGCGCCTTCGGGGTGCGGGTCCGCAGTTTCATGACGGTGGCTTTCTGAGGGTCTTGGGTGCGGCCTTCTTGGTGGCCTTCTTGACCGGCTTGGTGGCCGGGGTTGCGGTGATGACCGCGTCGGGGGCGGCGAGCCCGCCCGGCCGCGGTGGCCGGTACGGGTCCGCGGCCGCGGCGAGCGCAGCGGTCACCGCCGGCCCGTCGAGGGCGCGGGTGGTGACGCCGAGGCCGGACAGCGCGCGGACGGTCTCGTCGGCGCGGCGGCGTGCGGCGTGCTCGCCGCGCTCGCCGGAGCTCGCGCGGGTGACGATGAGGACCTGTCGGCGCAGCGGATCCCGCCGCTCGGCGAGCTCCGCGAGGAATTGGGCGTGGTCGGTGCACGCCGACGCGAGCGCGGGGTGCGGCAGCCGGTCGGCGGCTTGGGCCGCCGTACGGGCGGAGGAGGCGAGGTCGACCGGCTGCGCGGACACGACGATCTGGGTCGGCGTGGCGAGGCTGTTGAGCCACCGGCCGAACGTGTCGATCAGCGCCGCCTGCTCGTCGGCGGTGCGCAGGGCGAGGTTGACGCTGGTCGCGGCGACCATCGCTGCCTTGGCGCCGCCAAGGCTGATCTGCCCGTCGTCGCCGATCGCGTCGGCGGGCAGTTTCAGCGGCGCGGGCAGCATCACCTTCGTCGGTGGGGCCTGCACCCAGTCGGGGACCTTGGCGGTGGTGTCGGTCGTGGTCAGCGCCCGTGGGCTGCGGGAGTGCCGCAGCCCGGCGAGGATCCACAGGTCCATCGGCAGCCCGTCGCGGCGGCCGACGGCCAGGCCGAATACGACGCCGCCGAGGACGACGGCGCAGCCGAGGAGTACCGGGATCGGCAGGAGGGTGTGCAGGGCGTTCCAGGCGCCGTAGCCGATGAGTGCGGCGACGGCGAGGATGGCCAGTTGCCGGAACGTCAGGCCGTAGACCACTTTGTCGGGGGCGTCGACGTCTGCCGGCATGCGGGCGCGGACGACCTCTTCGTCGCGGCGGCTCATCGGGCCACCGCCCTGACCGCCTTGCCGAGACCGGGGACGTTGCGGGTGATCTGCTGCACGATCACGACCCGCACGATCGTGCCGAGCATGTTCGGTCGCTGTCCGCCTGCGGACAGGAAGCGGCGCATCAGGCCGGGGATCTTCACCGTGGTCCACAGCAGGACCATCACGATGAACAGGTTCATCATGCCGCCGGGTTCGAGCGTGCCGATCCCGAAGACGGGCAGGAAGTGCTCGCTGTCCAGCAGCATCCATTGCCCGGCGTAGAGGGTCATGCCTTGCCCGACGGGGATGGCGAGGGTGACGCCGTAGGAGCGCCACCACAGCCGGGCGGCCGGATCGGTCTGCGGCAGGGCGTGGCAGGCCAACGCCAGCGGTGCGATGACGGTCAGGATCAGCACGGCCGCGAACCGGGTGATCATCGAGAAGGCGGTCGAGCCGAGCAGGATCAGGATGATGACCGCGCAGACGCAGAACAGCATGCCGGCGCTCTTGTCGCGGGCGGCGAGCATGTGGGTCTTGATCGCGCCGATCGCTGAGGGGCGCAGCTCGCCGTCGCCGGCGAGGTCGTCCTGCACGAGTGCGGCGGTGAGCGCGTTGGCGAGTTCGATCATCTTGGCGCACCACAGCTGGCTGAAGTGCGAGGCGATGAACCCGACGATGCAGCGGGGTACGAGGTCTTTGGCGGTGTAGCGGGCGCGTTCGTCGCCGCCGGCGGTCATGGTGAGCACGCCGGCGGCGACGAAGAACAGCACGAAACAGATGTCGACGATCAGGACCGACCGGCCGGTCAGGGCCTGCACCTGCGGCAACGTCGTGACGTCCGGGGTCTTCAGCAGCGCGTTGGTGATCACGCCGATGAGCCCGTCGAAGCAGGCCAGGATCGCCTTGGCGAACCAGTCGATGATGCCGTCCAGGAGCCAGCCCATAGTTCGATCAGCCCCCGACGATGCCCTTGACGACCTCGAGCAGGATCGGCGCGAGGACGGCCAGGCCGTAGCCGATCAGCGCGTTCTTCAGCGCGCCCTTGGCCTTGTCGACCTGGGCGGGGTCACCGCCGGCGGTCGCCCAGTACACGCCCGCGAGGACGAGGAACAGGGTGGCGACCGCAGCCAGGATCCCCATGACCCAGGTCTGCAGGTTGGCGATGACGACGGGCAGCGTGTTCGCCGCCAGGACGACCGGGGCGCCGGGGTCGGCCGACGCGGCCGACGGCACTGCAAGCAGCGCGATCGCCGCCCCGGCGACGGTCGCGGTGGCGGCCAGCGCCCGCACGACGGTGCGGTGGCCGCGCTGGACGTGCTGGTCAGCGGTCGCACGTACCGCGTTCTGCGGCGCGGCGACGGACAGGGGCGTGGACAGTGCGGTGAGCGGCTCGGACGCGATGACGCTCGACGCGTCGACGGAGAAGTTGGCGGCCGGGCGGGTGGAGGGGTTGGTGGAGTGCGGGTTGTGGGCACGCGGGCGTGCCCGCTGGATGCGGGACATGGTTGGGGTCACCTCCCGCCCCGCACGCCGACGCGGGCCGGCGCGTACGCGCGGGCCGGGGTCAGGGCGTGCGGGGCGATTGCTCGAAGCAGCGGACGGATGAGGCCGCCGCCGAGCGGGATCCCGATGTGGTGCGAGTGCCGGTGGGTGCAGCCGCGACGCGCTCGGGGCAGAGCGCGTCCTCCCTTACGGGTCGGGGTGGGATGAGGTGTCAGCGCATCACGATGGCGCGGCACCCGGGTGCGTGCGGCTGGCACGGGCACCCGCGACCGGGGATCGCCCGGCGGCGGGCAGAACCCCGATGGCGAAGGCGGGCCGCGGAAGCGGTCCGGCCGGAGGAGTCCTGCACCCCCCTATCCGGGTTTGTGTGCGGTGGCGAACGCCCCCTGCCGCTCACAGCCGCTCACAAACGGCTCACAGCACCGGCGGCCCGCCGCTCACAGCACCCGCCCACTCACACCGCGACCGATGGCGACTTGTCCGGGGGTGGAGCGCACGGCGTCGCTGCCACACCTGCACCCGGAGCGCAGCGACGCGACGCACAGACAGCGAGCGGGCCGTGCCGCCGCACCCGGGTCAGGGGTGTGGCGGCACGGCCCGTAGTGACTGGTATCTCGACCGTGCGGCGTGTGCTGCTGGCCGGCCGGCGTCAGCAGGCGGCGGCGAGCTGCATCGGCGCAGCGCTGGACACGGGGCTGGGCACGGGGCTGGGTGTGCGGTTCGGGTCGGCGGCGACGGCGGTGCGGGTTGCCTGGCGGTGTTCGGCCTGGCGGGCCAGGGCCTGCTGGGCCTGCGGGGAGGCGGTGCCGGTGAGGATGCCGTCGGCGAGTGCGCGGGTGAGGCGTTCGTCGACGCGGCGCAGCCGCATCCGCAGCGCGTCGACGGTCACGTCGAGGCGGGCGGCGATCGGCTCGATCGCTCGCCGGCCGAGCCGGGTGTCGATGTAGGGCTGTTCGTCGCCGGGGTCGAGCAGGCCGAGCTCGACGGCGCGGCGAACGAGGAGGTCGGGGTGGCCCCAGGGGCGGTGCGGGGTACGGGGGCCGGCCGGGATGGCGTCGATGTCGTCGACGAGGACGACGTCGCGCTGCTGGGCGACCAGGGCCAGTCCGGCGCGCTGGGCGGCGCGGCGCAGGCCGGCGTACGGGGCGGGTCTCGCCGTGTCGACGGTGTCGCGCAGGGCAGTGAGGAAACCGGTGAGGACTTCGGCGTCGACGTCGTCGGGGTCGCCGCGCCAGCCGCCGGCGACCAGGTCGGCGGCGGCGCGGACCAGGGCGGGCAGGGCGAGAGCGGTCGCGGCGACGACCCAGGCCGGGCCGTCGAGGCGGGCGCGGGTGATCAGCTCCCGCCAGACCGCGTCCAGGGCCGGCCAGTCCCGGCGGTGTTCGGCGAGCCAGGTCCGCAGGTCGGCGAGGTTGATCGGGCCGGCCGGGACGCCGAGGGCCGGGTCGAGGTGGGACAGGTCGATGCGCAGCGGATGCGGCTCGCTGGTCAGCGCGGTGAACGCGGCGTCGACGCACGCGAACGGCGACGACGGCCACGCCCCGCCGTCGCTGGCGGCGTCCGCGATGTCATCGGCGGCAGTGCCAGCGGTGCCGGCGAGCGGCGCCGTGCCGATGTCATCGGGCACGTCGCGGCTGGTGTCACGGTCGGCGCGGTGGGCGGCGGTGGCGGACACAGTCATGTCACAGCTCCTATGACAGTGAAGTTCGTGGATTGACACCGGCGACATGTCACGGCGGCGTCCGAGAGCGCCAGTACGCCAGACGGCGCTCACGTGGCGCCCACAGTGCTGCTCAGGACACGTGCGGACCGCCGTCGGCCGTCGTGTCACCGGCACGGCGGCGGTCGTGTCACACGATCTTTGACATCGACTGTGATCGTTGACATTTCGTCGTGTCACAGCACCCGAACTGCGCATTGACACGCCGGAAGGGCTGTGACACGGGGGCGGCGGTGACCGTGTCACGGCAGCGGCGGCGCCCGCGCCGTCTGGCCAGGCGTCGCACGCGGTGGACTGCCGCGCCGCTCACAGTCCCTCACAACCCGCCCACAGCCGCGACGGCGGGGAGCCCGCCGGGATTGGGCGTCATGCCGGACGCGGCGTTGTGACAGTGAAGATCACCGATTGACACTCCATCCAATGACAGCGACGAATGTCGATTGACACTGCCGATGTCAACGATGCCCGTCGATGACACGACCGCGGCGCCGCGGTCGACGCCCCGCCGTTCCATAGCGCCGTCATCGGCTCGATCCTGACGATGTGACGCCCGAACACCGGCGACCTGTCGCTTTCCCGGACCAGCCAACCGCGCGGCCAACGCGCCGATCCGGCCCAGGGGGCGGTGGGGCGCGACGCGCCTTTTCGGTCCGGCTCAAGGCGCGGGGTCGCGAGCGGCTGCGACAGCTGTGTGTGCGAGCGCCGGGCCGCTGGTGATCCTGGGCGTCGCCGGTGTGAGCGGGTTGTGTGCGGCTGTGTGCGGGCGGGGCTTGACAGAAACGGCCGCTGTGAGCGCCGCCGTGCCGTTGCCCGTCACGTTCGGTTGCTGTGAGCGTGCGCAGCGCTGCTGTGTGTGGGGTGTCGGTCACTGTGAGCGGCTGTGATCGGGAGGGGGCGTTCGCCACGGCTCACAGATCCGGATAGGGGGTTGTCAGCGCTTCCCGGCGCGGCGCGGAGCCGACAGTCACATGACGACGCACCCGCCGCACCACTCCAACCACCCCACCAACTCCGAACCCGCCACCGGGCCCGACGTCGAGCGCGACGCCGCATTCGACGGTGACGACGACGGCCGCCCGCTGGTCGACCTGGTCGCCGGTGACCCGCCGGTGCCGATCAGCGTGTGGCGCACCGCCCGCGCCGGCGGCGACCACGGCGCGTCCATCCCGGCCCGGCTGGCGCGGCGGCTCGTGGCCGCCTACAGCCGGACGGGCGAGGCCGTCGTCGACCTGACCGACGACCACGCCCTCACCACCGCCTGCGGCGCCGGCGACCGGCGCCACCACCGCGCGTGGTTCACCGACGTCGCGTCCCTCATCATCGGCCCCGCCACCACCGGCGAAGGCGCGCACGACGGCGTCGACGACGAGACCGACACCGACATCAAGGCCGCGACCGGTCGGCCGCTGCACCACGGCGCCAGCCCGGGCCGGTCCGTGCGCACCGGCCCGGCCGGTGACGAACCCGGCATCGACGACATCGGCGAGCTCGCCGATGTCGAGCCGGTGTGGGCGCTGGCCGACTGGTTCGGTGACGACCTCACCGACCCGGACCTGCCGCCCGCCGACGGTTCGGTCGCGCCCGTCGCGCCGGTCCCGGACGGTGTGTCGCTGTCCGGGCAGACCAGCCTGGTCGTCGCCAGCTGGCCCCTCGACCCAGACCCGGCCGCCGGCCGGGTCCGGCTGGCCTGGCTGCTGACCGCCTGCCGTGAACTGCTGCGGCCCGGCGGCTGCCTCGTCCTCGTCGTCGCCGTGCCCGCCGGGCACCCGGCCGCAACGACGGGGGATGCGGCAGGTCGCGGCGTGACCCCGGAGGACTTCTCCCCGATCGTCGACGCCGCGGCCCGCACCGGGCTGGGGTACCTGCAGCACATCGTCGCCGTCTCCGCCGACATCGGCGGCGAGCACGGCGACACGTTCGTCTACCACGTCGACGACGAGGAGCTGCTCGCCCTGTCGAAGGCCCGCGCGCAGTCCGAGGGCCAGACCTGGGCGGTGGCGCATCTGCGGGTGCACGCCGACCTGCTGGTCTTCACTCCCAGCCAGGTCCCGCCGGCCCGCACCCGCCGCCGCACCACCCGCTCTGGCGGGGACGGCAGCAGCGACGGTGGCGGGAAGGGTCGCGAGGGTGGTGGCCGACGTGGCTAAGACCCGCACCGTCATCGCCGCCGCCGACCCGGACGAGCCCGGCCGCGACCACCCCGAGCACCGTGGGGAGCCCTCCGGCGCCCCGGCCGACGGCACGGCCGACCTTGCCGCGCTGCACGCCGCTGCCGCCGCCGCGGCGCGGTTGTCGGTGTGGGCGACGGCGCAGCGCACCGGTCCGGTGCAGCGCCGCGGCCGGTATGTGCCGGACTCGACCGCGCATCCGGCGCGGATGCTGCCGGCGATCGCCGCGCACGCCATCGACGCCTACACCGACCCGGGCGACCTCGTGCTGGACCCGATGTGCGGGATCGGGACCACCCTCGTCGAGGCGGTCCACGCCGGCCGGGACGCGCTCGGGATCGAGTACGAGTCGCGGTGGTCCGACATCGCCGACGCCAACCTGCGTCACGCCCGTGAGCAGGGCGCGCCGGGACGCGGCGGGGTGATTCGCGGTGACGCCACCGCGCTGCTGTCCCTCGTCCCGGCCGCCCTGGCCGGGCAGGTCGCCCTCGTGGTGACGTCGCCGCCGTACGGGCCGACCGTGCACGGGCACGTCGCCGTCGGTGACGAGCTCGACATCCGCGACAACCGCTACAACGACGGCACCGACAAGGGCAACCTCGCCTACCGCGACCTGACCGGCCTCGCCGACGGGTTCGCGGAGATCCTGCGCGGCTGCGCGGTGCTGCTGCGCCCGGGCGGGACCGTCGTGGTTACGGCCAGGCCGTGGCGCAAGCGCGGCGAGCTGGTCGACCTGCCCTCGGCGGTGATCGGCGCCGGGATCCGCGCCGGCCTGGTGCCGACCGAGCGGTGCGTGGCACTGCTCACCGCGGTCCGCGACGGGCAGCTCGTCGCCCGGCCATCGTTCTTCCAGCTGCAGTCGGTGCGGCGGGCGCGGGCGGCGGGCACGCCGATGCACCTCATCGCGCACGAGGACGTGCTCATCTTCGCCAAGCCGGACGCCGCACCGAACGACGGCGACGGCGACCGAACGTCCGCTTCGGACGATCCCGGAGGGCGCCGATGACCGTCCGCCACCGCTACCTGTCGCTCGGGGCCGGGGTGCAGAGCTCGGCCGTGTTGCTGCTCGCCGCGCGTGGCGAGATCCCGCCGTTCACCGCGGCGGTGTTCGCCGACACGGGCTGGGAGCCCTCCGCCGTCTACAAACAGCTGGACCGCCTGGAGCGGATCGCCGTCCCGGCCGGGATTCCGGTCGTTCGGGTGTCGGCCGGCAACATCCGCGCCGACGCACTTGACCCCGCCCACCGCTTCGCCTCCATGCCCCTGTTCACCCTCGGGCCGGGTGGCGAACGGGGTATGGCGCGCCGGCAATGCACCTCCGAGTACAAGATCAAACCGATCAAGGCGGAGGTACGCCGACGGCTCGGCTACCCGCACCCCGCGCGGGTGCCGACCGGTGTCGTCGCCGAGATCGCCATCGGCATCTCGGTCGATGAGGTCCATCGGGCGCGCGACGCCGACGTCGCCTACATGCGCAACGTCTTCCCGCTGCTCGACCTCGGCTGGCGGCGCGGCGACTGCGTGACCTACCTCGAGCAGCACGGTCTGTCCGGTGTCGGCAAGAGCAGTTGCCTCGGTTGCCCTTTCCACGATGATCATTTCTGGGCGTCGCTGTGGGCCGGCAGCCCGGCCGAGTGGGCCGACGCCGTCGCGTTCGACGCCGCGATCCGGCACGGCTCGGCCCGGGCCAACGCCGACGGGCACCCGCTGCGCGGGCAGTTCTTTCTGCACCGGCAGCGGGTGCCGCTCGACCAGGTCGTCCTGCGACCGAAATCGGCCATCAGCGACACCGGCGACGGTGATGGTGACGCTCCGGGGTGCGGGCCGTGGACCTGCCCGCACCCCAGCGACTCCGCCACCGAACCGGCCACCGAGGCCCCCGCCGAGCCGCTCGCTGGCCGAAGCGATGGGCGCGACGGCGTGCGGGAGGTGGCGTGAGTGCCTATCCCACCGGCGCCGCGTCCGGCCACAACCGCACAGCCCGAGTCCCCGGCGCCGCCGGCGAGTATCACGGCGGGCCGCGGATCGGGTCGTTGTGCACCGGCTACGGCGGGCTCGACCTCGCCGTCGAATGGGTCCTCGGCGGCCAGCTCGCCTGGTACGCCGAAACCGACCCGCACGCCCGCACCGTCCTCACCGCCCGCTGGCCCGACGTCGCCAACCTCGGCGACATCCGCACCGTCGACTGGGCCACGGTCGAACCGGTCGAGATCCTCACCGCCGGGTTTCCGTGCCAGGACATCTCGAATGCAGGGAAGCGCGCCGGGATCACCGGCGAACACTCCAGCGTCTGGACCGCCGTCGCTGACGCCGTTCGCCACCTTCGACCACCACTCGTGTTCGTGGAGAACGTCGCCGCGCTCCTCCGCCGAGGCTTCGACGTCGTCCAGGCCGACCTGGCCGAGATCGGGTACGACACGCGCTGGCAGTGCCTACGCGCGTCCGACATCGGCGCCGCCCACCGCCGCGACCGGCTGTTCCTGCTGGCCGCCGACCAGCACCGGCTCAGACCAGGTGCCGGCAAGGGTGCCGACGTTGCCGACGCCCTGCGCCCGTGACGGGCGCGGTGTCGGCCTACCGTACGGGCTGCCCGACCTGATCGAGCCCGGCGGTACCCGCCATCACCTGCTGCCTACCCCGACCGCGGTGCCGTACGGCACCAACCAGTCGCCGTCAGCGGGCGCGGCTGTTCGACCCAGTCTGGACAGCCTCGCCCGCGGGCAGTTGTTGCCGACCCCGACGGTGGCGGACAGCCGATCCTCGGCCAACGCCACCGCCGGGCGGACCGTCCCGCTCGTCGGGCACGCCGGCCGGACGTTGACCGACGCGGCGCGGCTGCTGCCCACCCCACGGGCCACCGACGGCAGCAAAGGCTGCCCAGGGCAGCGCGGCTCGCACGGCGATCTCACCCTGCCGTCGACCGCGGTGCGGTTCCTGCCCACACCTCGCGCCTCCGACGGCCACGGCGCCAACCACCACGGCGACGGCGGGGAAGACCTGACCACCACCATCGCCGGGCTGGCCACCGAACCATCGGCGCAGCTCGGCATGCTCGACGAAGGGCGCTGGGGCGAGTACGCCACCGCCGTCGCCCGCTGGGAACTGCTGCTCGGCCGGCCGGTGCCGGACCCGTCGCAGCCCGGCAGGCACGGCAAACCCGTGCTTGCGCCGCCGTTCGTCGAGTGGCTGATGGGGCTGCCCGAGCTGTGGGTCACCGACCCGCAGCTCGGGCTGCCCCGCACCCGCGCCCTGCGGGTCCTCGGCAACGGCGTTGTCCCGCAGCAGGCCGCCGCCGCGCTGTGCCTGCTACTGGACACCCAACGCTGGGCGGTGCCGGCATGAGCACCGGCCCGATGACGTCGCCGTCCGACGGCGATGCTGCGTTGTCCGGGTACGAGTACCGGCGCGCCGCCCCGGCGGCGCTGTATCTGGGCGACGCCGCCGAGGTGCTCGCCGCGATGCCGGACGCCAGCGTCGAGTGCGTCGTCACCTCACCGCCGTTCTGGCAGCTGCGGGACTACGGCACCGGCCGCTGGAGCGGCGGCGACCCCGGCTGCCCGCATCGGGTCCGAACGCCCGCGGCCGGGACGCGATGCCCGGCCTGCCAGGCGGTGTGGACCGATCCGCAGTACGGCCTGGAGGCCACCGTCGAGGACTACGTCGCGCGGCTGGTCGCCGTGTTCGACCAGGTGTGGCGCGTCCTCACCCCGACCGGCACGGTCTGGCTCAACCTCGGCGACAGCTACGCCACCGGCGCTCGCCGTACCCGCCCCCGCGTCGATGACGCGGGGGTGGGCGGCGGACCGCTTCGTGGTGCGGCTGCTGGTGGTGAGCTGGCGGCGAAGAACCTCAACGGGGTGCCCTGGCGGGTGGCGTTCGCGCTGCAACGTTCCGGCTGGTGGCTGCGCAACGCGATCATCTGGTCGAAGCCGAACCCGATGCCGGAGTCGGTACGGGACCGGCTGACCGCCAGCCACGAACTGCTGTTCCTGCTGACCCGCTCGCAGCGGTACTTCTTCGACCTCGATCCGATCCGGGTGCCGCTCGCGCGGCCCCACGCCGCTGACGGCAGCCGGGTCTTCGGCGGCGCCCGCAAAGGCGCCACCGGCGGGGTCGGGTCGACCGCCCGCCGCCGCGGCAGCCGCTACGGCAAGCACAATCCCGGCGGCAAGCAGCCGGACGGCACGCAACCGGCCAAGGCCAGCGGCAGCAACCTGGTGCCGCTCGGGCACGCCCACACCGCCGCCAACGTCCGGGGCCGCAACCCCGGCGACGTGTGGACGATCGCGACCCGCCCGTACCACGGCGCACACGTCGCGCCGTTTCCGATCGACCTGCCGCTGCGGGCGATCGCCGCCGGCTGCCCCGCCGGTGGCGTCGTGCTGGACCCGTTCTCCGGCGCGGGCACCACCGGTCTCGCCGCCCTGCAGCTGGGCCGCCGCTACCTCGGCGTCGACGTCAACCCGGCGTTCCACGACGAAGCATGGCGGCGGCTCCGCCCGCACCTGCCGCCCGACGACAGGCCGAGCTGATGGGCGACACGAACCTTGGTACGGAGATCAGTACGGAGATCAGCACGGACACCGTCACCCACGCCGTTACGCGCACCGTCGAAGACTCCGTCGCGGTGGCCCGGCTGCGGCTGCGGCTGGTGCCGGTCACCTTCGCCCAGGCATGCGCATTCGTCGAGGCCCACCATCGCCACTATCGCCCGCCCCGCGGACACAAGTTCTCCGTGGGCGTCGCCATCGGCGACCAGCTCGTCGGGGTGGCGATGGTGGGCCGGCCGGTCGCCCGGCTGCTCGATGACGGCCACACCCTCGAGGTGGTCCGAATGACCACCGACGAGACGCCCAATGCGTGCTCGAAGTTGTACGCCGCCGCCTGGACCGCGGCCAAAGCCCTCGGCTACCGCCGCCTGATCACCTACACCCAGACGGGCGAGTCCGGCGCGAGCCTCCGCGCCGCCGGCTGGCACATCGTCGCGCAGCTACCACCCGCACCGGGCTGGTCCAGACCCAGCCGCCCCCGCACCGACCACGGCACCGCCGGCATCGCCCGCCAGCGGTGGCACGCACCGACTTGATCACGCCGCTCGATCGCGGCCCGTTTCCCGAGGTCCCCCGCGCGCCTCGTGCTGTATCCGCAGCGCCGGCGCGCGGGCGTGGCGACCGCCACCAGCTGGACCTTCCTCGACGGCTACGGCGACGCTGAGGGGGACGGGGGGCACTACCTCGACTTCTGCTTCGACGAGGATCCCAGCGTCCTCGGCGTTGGCATGGACCGAGATGGTCGCCCACGTCCTGCCGAGACCACTTGACCGGCTACACCGCACTCGCGACACCACCGCATCCCAATCGGATCTTCCAGTAGGCCACTGCGTCGTCGGCGCGGTGGCCTACTGGCGCATTCACTGCCCTGAAAGGACTTCGTCCGTGACTACGACCTCCCGCCCATACGCCGCCGATCCGGCCAGCGCCACAGTGCGCGGGTCCCACCGCAGTGCACCGGCAATGGTGGCGCCGGTCCTGGCCTTCGTCGCCACCGTCGTGGCCGCCAACGTCCTGACCGCCGTCTTCGGGTTGGTCCCCGTCGGCTTCGGGCTGACGGCGACCGCCGGGACCGCTGCCGCCGGGGTGACCCTGCTGGCCCGCGACTGGGTCCATGACGTTGCCGGCGGCCCTGCGGTCCTGGTGTGCATCGCCGCCGGGGCGCTGCTCAGCGCCGGACTGGCCGGGCCGCGCCTCGCGCTGGCGTCGGCGACCGCGTTCGCGGTGTCGGAGCTGGCCGACCTGGCGGTGTACCAGCCGCTGCGCCGCCGTGGCCTCGTCCGGGCGGTGCTGGCGTCCAACGCCGTCGGCGCCCCGCTGGACACCATCGTGTTCCTCACCCTGGCCGGCCTGCCGGTCTGGGCGGCGCTGCCCGGCCAGCTGTGGGTCAAGGCGTTGACCACCGCCATCCCCGTCGCCGTCGTCTGGACCGCCCGTGCGGTACTACGCCACCGCCTCCGGCCCGGCGGTTCGTGAGGCGATGCGGGCCGGGCTGCTCGGGCAGATCGCGACCCCGGCCGCCGGGAACCGGGTCGAGCCCGGCGTCGACTGGATCGCCGACAACGCCGCGTTCACCGGTCGGTACCCGGGCGACGAGGCGTATCTGGCGTGGCTTTCCGCCCGCGCCGTCCACCGCGGACGGTGCGCGCTGGCGACCGCACCCGACGTCGTCGCCGACGCCGCGGCGACTTGGACCCGGTCCCGGCCCGTCCTGCCCCGCATCCGCGCGCTCGGCTTCCCGGCGGCGCTCGTCGCTCAGGACGGCCTCGAACATCTCGACATCGACTGGTCGCTGTTCGACGCAGTGTTCATCGGCGGGACGACGGCGTGGAAACTCGGCCCGGCCGCCGCCGAAGTCGCCTCCCACGCCCGCTCCCTCGGCCTGCAGGTCCACGTCGGTCGCGTCAACAGCCTGCGCCGGTTGCGGTACGCCGCAGCGATCGGCGCGCACTCCGCCGACGGCACGCACCTCGCGTACGGGCCGCGGCGGAACCTTCCGCAGCTGCTGGGCTGGCTCGAGCAGGTCAATGCCGAAGCACCGGACCAGTCCGGGCCGCGCTGACGGTCTACGGCTCGCGGCGCCGGTCCGCCATCCGGGCGTACACCTCACCGACGGCTTCCGCGCCTGCGGCGTCGAGCTCCGCCCGCCGGCGCAGATACACCAACCAGCGGACCAGGGTCAGCAACAGCCCCACCAGCGAGACAGTGACGGCGAACGAGCCGACGACCCACAACGTCCGGATCAGCCACGCCGGCGCTGCCGTCCCGTCGGCCACCTGCAAGATCAACACCGTCGTCACCGCCGCGGCCAACACGACGGCCAGCCCGGTCCCGAAATACATCGCCGAGCGCGCCAGGTCGGCGCGGATGTGCGCCGTGTGGTCCGGGCGGTACACCTTCCCAGCCATATCGGCAGCATGGCACACCCGCAGCCGACCATGTCACCCCGTCGACGGCGCAGCCCCGTCGACCCTCGTCCATCCCCATCACCGCTGAATGGAGTGGCCTCGTGACCACGACCCCTTCCTTCCACAACTTGCCGACGACACCCCCCGCACCGCCGCAGCCGTCGACGCCCGCCCGCCGCGACGACGGGCCGTGGACCGCGGAGCGCATCCGCGAACTCGGCGTCGTCACCGACCTCCCGACCGCGGCGAAGGTGTTCGGGCTCGGCCGTGCCCTGGCCTATCAGCTCGCCCGCGACGGGCAGTTCCCGGTCCCGGTGCTACGCGTCGGCAACCGCTACCGCGTCGCGGTCGCCGCCATCCTCGCCGCGCTGCACCTGCCCACCGCACCGGACACCGTCACCGACCCGGTCACCGAGCCGGACCGGTCCGGCGGATCGGGTTCGGTGGACGACTTGATCGTGCCGCCGCAGTCGAGCGTCGATCACCACGACGAAATCAGACGCTCCGGCCCGCAGCCGCTGCGGGCCGCACCGACCCGAGGAGTTCCGTGAACACCATCCCAGAGGGATCCGTCTACAAACGCTGCGGATGCAAGGACGCCAACGGCAAGATGCTGAACGGAAAATGCCCGAAGTTGCGCCGCGCCGGCGGCGGGTGGCACCCCACCCACGGCAGCTGGGCGTACCAGATCGAACTGCCGACACGGCCCGGCGAGAAGCGGCGGCCGTTCCGCCGCGGCGGGTTCGACGGCCGTGATGACGCCAACGCCATGCGCGATCACGTCAAGGCCCTGCTCGACCTCGCCAAGGGCGACTGGAACGTCGCCTTCCAGATCAGCGACCTGATCTGGAACACCGGCCGGGGCGAGGCGCTGCCCGACCCGGCCACAATCACCGCCCGCCTGCGCGCCGGGGTACCCGCGTCGGCGGCGACGACCACCGGCGACTACCTGACCCAGTGGATCGACGGGCGGCGCGGGCTGTCCCCGCACACCATGCGTAGCTACCGCGACCACATCACCAACTACCTCGTCCCGCACCTCGGCGCCGTGCCCATCCAGGCCCTCGCCGACCGGCACATCACCGCCATGTTCACCAACCTCGACCAACGCAACGCCGACATCGTCGCCGCGAAAGCCAGCCCCGACCCCGCCGTCCGCGCCACCGTCAACGGCGTTCGGCCGATGGGACCGGCCAGCATGCAGCGGCTGCTCGCCACGCTGCGCAAGGCCCTCAACGACTGCGTACGCAAGGCCAAGCTCATCCCCACCAACCCCGCGATCGGCATCGAGCTACCGTCCGGGAAGCCGCCGACACCCAAGGTGTGGACGCCGAAGGCCGTTGAGCGGTGGCGCACCACCGGCGAGCGCCCGAGCCCGGTGATGGTGTGGACCCCGGCCCAGGCCGGAGAGTTTCTCGACCACGCCGAGTCGCACGACATCATGCTCTACGCGATGTTCGTGCTCATCCTGCACCGCGGCCTGCGCCGCGGTGAGGCGATCGGGCTGCGCGACTTCGACGTCGACCTCGACGACGCCCACCTCACCGTGGCCGAGCAGATCACCGCGGTCGGATACAAGCCGGTCACCAAGGACGTCAAGAGCGACGCCGGGGAACGGGTCATGCCGCTCGGCCCCTCCACCATCACCGTCCTACGCGAGTACCTGACCCGCCGCAGCGGTTGGCAGCAGGTGTGCGGCGACGACTGGCCCGACACCGGCCGGTTCTTCGTCCGCCCCGACGGCCAGCCGTGGCACCCGGACACCGTCAGCAAGCGCTTCGACGCCCTCGTCGACGCCAGCGGACTGCCGCCGGTCCGGCTGCACGACCTGCGCCACTGCGCCGCCACCTTCCTGCGCGCCGGGGGCGCCGACATCAAAGAGGTCCAGGAGACGCTCGGCCACGCCAACGCCGCGCTCACCTCGGACACCTACACCTCCGTGCTGCTGGAGTTCCAACGCGCCCACGCCGACACCGTCGGCGACCTCATCCCCCGCAAACCCCGCGCCGCCTGAACCCGGCGTCGCGAACGACCCGCGCTCCGCAGCGGCGTCCGCCCCGCGCACGAAGACCGGCCCCTCTCACGCAAGGTGGGAGGGGCCGGTTTCGTCGTCCAGGCCTACCCCGCCACCGTTCGGAACTGTTCAACCCTCTGACTGCAGGCCGTGACACTGCCGCGGTCGGCATCGCGAGCAAACGACGAAAGTCGATATTGCACGATCGGGTAGGATTTGGATTGGTTCGTCAACATTGGAGGGTACGTGTTCGAACGCAAGATCAGCTACCCGGTGTACTACGTGCCGTTCGACACCCCGTACCCCGAGGACGTCGAGCTCGGCGCCGGCTGGTTGGAAGCGCAGCCGGGCGAACGCTGTCTCCTGGTCGCGTCCGGCAGCCCGTCGGCGGGTACGGCGCTGGGCCGGCTGGCCGCCTCGACGCGCACGGTCAGCCTGTCGCAGCGTCGGGGAGCGTCCGCCCGGGGTGCGGTACTCGCGCCGCAGCCGACCGAGACGGTGATCGGGGCGCTGATCGACGAGTTCGTCAACAAGGTCACCGCGTTGTGCGTGATCGAGAACGGGGACGAGTTCTGCGAGGCGTGGCTCGCCGACCTGGGCGCCACCCACGTCACGACCGGCGAGGCACATCCGCCGGCCGAGCCGCTGCACGCCGTCGCGGTCTACGCGATGACGAAGGTCGCCAGGGCGGTCAACCACAACAACGCCCTGCTCCAGGCCGAGGACAAGTCCTACGCCGTGCTCACGCTGCAGGAGCTGCACCGCGGCGGCTACCTGCCCGACCCGACCCGACTCGCGGCGTGGGCCGCGGCCAACGGCTTCACCGGCGCCGAGATCGGGAACCTGCGCGACTACGCCGCCACCGTCCACGCCGGTCGGACGTTCCGGCTGCGCGAGACGCGCGGACCGCAGGAAGGCGCCCGCACGCAGTGGGAGGCAGCGGTTGCGGGCGAGGCGACCGCCGCACAGTCGTAACCTGCCGCCCAGGTCGTGCTGACGCTGCCGCCAGGCAGGAGCGGGCCCGGGTCGGCTCCCTGCTGCCCGCGCATCGGGAGCCGGGCCGACGGTCCGCGCTCGGCGCGGGTGTTCAGGTCACGATGCGGTAGCCGGCGTCCAGCAGCAGGTAGCTGCGGTCGGTGGCCCAGGGGACGGTGCTGCCGGACCGGGTGACGGTGAGTGCCTGGGGTCGCCAGGTGTTCGGGTCGAGAATGAGCACTGCTCGGTCGACGGAGTCGCTGTCGTAGTGGTGGTCGCCGGACACGGCGATGCCGGGGCGGCCGGCCTGGTCGACCGCCGGCCCGTCGAGGTGCAGTCCCGGCGTGGTGCACAGCACGGCGAGCGCGGCGGCGTGCTGCGTGATGGTGGGCAGCAGGCGGCGGTAGCGCGACTCGATGCCCTGCAGCAGGTAGGTCAGGCGCCGGTCGTCCGGATCCCACATCGCCACCTGCTCGGCCAGTTCGGCGGGGTCGGTGGACCATCCGTTGGCGGCGATCCACAGCGGATCGGTCCGGTCCGGTGGCGGCCTGCGGACGGCGGGGTCGGCGCTCCATCCGCGGTATACGTGCGGGTCGTCGAGGTTCCACCGGTAGGTCAGGTGCCGCACGGTCGCCCCGTCGGCGGCTTGCCACGTCGCGACGTCGCTCTGCTGCAGCGGGTAGTACCACGGTCCCGTCGAGCGGTTTCGCCACGGGTGCTGGTCGTACTGGAGGTATCGCACGACGAAGTAGGTGTACCGGCCGGGCCGCAGCCAGACCGGCTCACCGCCGAGCACCGGCCCACCCGCCGGTAGTTGCAGGCTCACCGCCGCCAGGGGGCCAGCTCCCGCCGCGGCGGGCTGACGCAGCAGCGGCGACGCCGAGCCGGTCCCGCGCAGCGTCGAGGCGGCCCACTGGCACATCGAGGGTATCGGCCGCATCTGGGCCAGGGTCCGCGCCGCCGCGGAGGCCGCGGGTGTCGACGGTGCCGGCACGACCGGCGGCACCACAGCGACGGCACCAACCACGGTGGCCACACACAGACACCACCGCCGGCTCACGCCCGCCGGCCTACGGCGACGCAACCCGAGTCGCAGGAAGTGGGTCATAGCGACAGGCATGGATCACTCCAGGATGAGGAAGCGGGGGGAACGCGTCGGTCGCACGGCCGGTGCCGAGGGCCGCCTCGTCGCGCGGAACGGCGGTCGGGACCGTTGAGCGGCAGACGTCACGCTGCAGAGGGCCTCGGCCCGCCGAACGACATCCCCGCCCGGCAAGCAGGAGCACAACGCGGAACGGTGGCTGTACAGCGGCTCGACGCGTCATGGCGGCGCTCCTGGCGGGTGCCGGTCGTCCGGCGGGGCCAGTCGCTCGGGCACGTCACGCCTGACGTCCGTCCCGAGCGGGCCGAGGTGCTCGAGTGCTCGACCCGGTTGCCTGGGAACCGGACCGGCGCGGCGGGGCCGGCCGGGCTGGTAGCGGCGGCCGGTGATCTGCCAGTTCATGCCGAGGGCGTCGGCGGCGGCGATCTGGTCGGCGGTGAGCCGGCCCTCGTCGTGGTCCTTGCGCATCTTGAGCATGAACCGGGACAGCACGACCCCGTCGTGGCGGTCGCCGGTACGCGCTCGCAGGTGCCCCTCCCGGGCGTGGAACCGTTCCAGCGCGGCGAATTGCTCCCACCACTGCTGCTCCCGCAGATTCCAGATCATGCCCATGGCGTCGAGCCGGGCCCGGTTGGCGGCGGTGAGGCGCCCCTCGCGGACGTCGACCCGCCGCATCGTCAGCCAGTGGTGTACGTCGATGCCGTCGATGATCGTGCCGTTCGGTGCCCGAAGGTGGCCGTGCTCGCGGTGGAACGCCTGCGCGGCGGCGAACCCCTCCGCCCAGGTGGCCTTCGTCTTCCAGATCATGCCGATCGCGGTGAGCGCAGCAGCCCTGGCCGGTGTCAGGGTTCCGCGTTGGTAATCACCGCGGCGTCGCAGCAGCCAGGCGGCGAGGTCGACGCCGTCGCGATGGTGTCCGGTCGGCACGTTGAGGTGGCCGTGTTCGCGGTGGAAGGCGGTCGCGGCGGCCAGTCCTTGCTGCCAGGCCGTCTCGTACGGGTCCAGGTCCAGACCGAGGTTGGTCAGCAGCTGGCGGCGGTCGGCGGGTAGGTGCCCGGCTTTGGCGGCGGCGCGTTGTTGGCCGATCCAGCGGGCCAGCCAGATGTCGTGTTCGCGGTGGCCGGTCGGGACGCGGACGTGACCGTGCCGGGTGTGGAACGCGTGCAGGGCGGTGTAGCCGACCAGCCAGTCCGAGGTGGTGCCTTCCAGGATCCGCAGCGTGATGTGCTGGACCAGGTCCTCGGTGGCGTAGCCGTCGGGCAGGCGGAGCAGGACGCGGGCCGGAAGTTCGGCCCGGCCGGTGCACGCACTGCGGCGGCGCGTGTCGAGCTCGTCGCCGAGGACCTCGTCGTGGGCGCGTAGAGCCCGCAGGATCTGGCACACCGTCTCCCAAGCGCCGAGGTCGGCGTCCGTGGTGCCGCTGTCCGACGTGCGGTGCTGCCCGTCGGGTACGAGATCGGGCAGCAGGATGGGCAGCAGGATGGTGGCTGTGCCGGAGCCGCCGACGCTGCGGCGCAGCGCCCGGCCGACGGCCTGGATGACCTCGATCGTGGCGCGGCGCTGTCCGGCGAACGCGACCCCGTCGACGGCGGGCACGTCAACGCCGGTACTCAGGCAGCGCACGTTCGACACGACCGTCCATCCGTCCTGTGGCGGGGCGGTGAGGTGCTCGAGGTGGATGCGCCGTTGCGCGACGGTCTGTTGCCCGTCGACGTGGCCGGTCGTGAGCGGGCCAGGTGGCAGTTCCCCGCCGGCCGCCTCGACGGCCCGCACGGTCGTGGGCAGGGTCCGGGCGAACTCGCGGCTGGCCTCGATGCCGGTGTCGAAGACGAGCATCCGGCGCAGCCCGAACTCGGCTGCCGCCCGGATCAGCGCCAGTTGCAGCACCACGGTGCGGGTCGTGGCGAGACCGTCGTCGTTGAGGGCTTCGCGGCCGGTGGCGTGCAGCAGCTGCATCACCTCGCGGTTGGTGATGCCGACGGCGACGATGCGGTAGTCGTCGAGCCACCCGTCGGCGATGGCCCGGGCGGTGCTGTAGCGGGACAGGACCGGCCCGAATACCTTCTGGTCGTCCATCGACAGCAGCGCCGCATCGTCGACCCGGCCGCGCCGATCGGTGCCCAGGATGCGCGGTGTCGCGGTCATGTACAGCCGCCGCCGTGCCGGGAACCGATCGTCGTCGTGGATCGCGGCGACGTCGGTGTCGACCCGTCCGGTCGTTTCGTGTGCCTCATCGATGACGAGCAGCTCAGACACGGTCCCCGCGGCGGCGAGCGCGGCACCGACCAGGTGCGCCGAGACGTGCGTCGTCAGGATCAGTCGCCGCCCGGGAGCAGACCGGCGCAGGAACGCGACGATCACGGCCGTGTCCGTGGTGACGTCGCAGGCCAGTTGCGCGGTTACGCGAACGGCGGCGTCTCGGACCGTTGCGTCGCTGCACACCGCGAGCAGGTCCTGCGCCGCGCCGGTGTGGGCCCACACCGCCAGGGTCTGCGCGATCAGCCCCAGTGACGGACAGGCGATGACCACCGGCCCGTCCTGGACGAGCTCGACCGCGGCGTGGACCGCGACGAGGGTCTTGCCCGTGCCGCACGCCGACAGGTACTGGCCTCGCCCGCCGGTGCGGAGCGCGCTGACGGCTGCCGCCCCTCCAGCCGTCTGATAGTCCCGGAGGTCGGGCAGCCGAGGACGTTCCCGCCGATCTGTCGTGCCGGTGGCCGACCGCACGGCATCGGCTGGTGCAAGGGAGGGTGCCGCGGTCACCGGCCTGCCCTCCAATCGGCGGTACGTGGGGTGCAGGCTCCGAACCGCCGAACGAACGTGATCTCGATGGGTGTCACCAAGCTCCTTCAGGCGAACGCCCGCTCATCGCCGTGGTCCTTTACACGCGCTGGTCGTCAGGCAGCACGCACGCGACGGGTCGCGCGCAGGCCCTCGGTGCGCATCGTGCGCAGGCTCGGTCCGGTCCCGACCGGCGTCGCGTCCGAGCCGGTCGGCGGCCGGACCGAGCCTTGCGTCAGTGCTCGTCCCAGGTGCGCGGGTCAGGCGACGATGTACGGCCTGAGCAGGTTCATCCGGGTGGCGTCGGGTGCGCCGAAGGTTTGCACCGGTGGGCAGGTGCACGGCTGGAGCTTTGGCTTGACGATCATCGTGGCGATCCAGATCTGGAACGGGTGGTAGGTGATGTCGGTGTAGACATCCGGCCCGTTGCAGGGGTCGGCTTCGCTGGTCTCTCGGCTCGCGATCCCGACGGACGCCCATCTGCGCGCGTTGTAGTGGCCGCCGGCGGTGGGCTGCAGTGCTGGGCCGCCGGAGTCGCCGAAGCACGCGCCGGCGCCGAGGCACAGTTCACCTGCGCCGATGAACCCGCCAGCGCAGGAGGTGGTGGGCAGGCGGGTGGTGTCGCGCTGCTGCAGGAGGGTCGGGATCGTGGTTCCCGGCGGCGGTGGGTACGCGGTCAGGCCCCAGCCGATGAGCCGCCGCGGCGTGGTGTCGGCCTGCCGGAAAGCGACGGGCATGAGCCGTGCCGGTACCGGGCCGGTCAGCTCGACGAGGGCGAGGTCGGACACCGGCGCACCGGCTTGTGCGCCCCACATCCAGTCCGGGTGGAGGTAGACCTGCTTGCCGGTGACGACGACACCGCCGGTGGTGCGGTCGTTGGAACCGATGCGGGCGGTGACGTTTCCGCCAGGTGCGGCGACGGGCGTCGGCGCCACCCGCTGGTCGGAGACGCAGTGCGCCGCGGTCAGCAGCAGGCGAGGGGTGATGAGCGCGGCGCCGCACTTGGCGGTGCCCAGGCCCGGGTACTCGACGGACAGCGCCGCCATGCCGGGATAGACCTGGGTGGCGTCGCGCCCGCCGACGATCGCAGCGGCTGGCGCGGACCCGGCGGCGACAACGACGCCGAGGGTCACCGCCATGATCGTCGACCGTGTGAGGAGTTTCATCGAGACCTTTCTCTTCCGTGGTGTGGTGTTGCGGCCCGGCACCGCTTGGTGGTGCCGGGTGTCGAGGGGCGGGCGTCGGCGCGGCCGGCTCACGCCCTGTCCGCCGCCGGCAGGTTGCGCTGGTCCGGGCCGGAGCCACGAACGGGTGTGTGCCGAGGGCTGGCGTCGCGCCGAAGTGCGCTCGATCGTCCGCTGCGGTTCAGCTACCGGATCCGGGCGAGCAGGCCGTAGCAGCCGGTCTGTTCCGGCGGGATGACCTGGTCGTCGGGTCCGTCGGGCCGCCACTGGCTGACCGGTACGATTCCCGGCTCGACGAGTTCGAGGCCGGCAACGAGCGCTTCGACCTCCTCGCGGGTCCGGGCCCGGTACGGTCCATGGGCGCCGCTGGCGGCCATCGCGGCCAGCATCGCCGTGGTGTCCGGGTCGAAGAAGTCGCTGGTTGCATGGGACAGCGCGACGTAGCTGCCGGCGGGCATCGCTTCGATCAGCGCCCTGATCTGCCGCCTGGGTTCGTCGGCGTCGGTGAGGAAGTGCAGGACGGCGATGAGGAGCAGCCCGACGGGCTCGTCCCAGCGCACTGTCGCGCGCAGCTGCGAATCTTGGAGCAGGGCGGCGGCGTTGCGCAGGTCCGCGTCGACGTAGACGGTCTGCCCGTCCGGGTGACCGGTGAGCAACGCCCGTGCGTGGACCAGGACGAGGGGATCGTTGTCGACGTAGACGATGCGGGCGGCAGGGTGGATACGCTGCGCGATCTCGTGGGTGTTGTCGGCGGTCGGCAGGCCGGTGCCGATGTCGAGGAACTGCGTGATGCCGAGGTCCCTGACCAGGTGCGTGACGACACGCTGCAGGAAGGCCCGGTTCTCCCGCGCGGCCACGGCGACGTGCGGGAACACCTTCGTCACCTCATCGCCGGAGTCGCGGTCAGCGGCGAAGTTGTCCTTGCCGCCGAGCCAGTAGTTGTACCGGCGGGCCGGATGCGGACGCGTCGAGTCGATTGCCGAGGTCTCGGACGCGCGGGTGTCCGCGGCCGGCGCACCCGGCCGTGCACTGTTCTGCGCCAACGAGTCGGCCGACGGAGGATCAGTCGGCGAAGCGGTGGTGTCCGGTTGGGTCATGATCCGTTCCGTTCAGCAGGTCGTGTGAGGTCGCGGGGTGGGTCTCGGATCGCCGTCGTAGCGGGTCAGGGCAGGAGGTCACGCCAGACGGCGGCTCGGTCGGGCGGGTGCAGGACGGCGGAGGCGTCCGTCGCGGCGCAACGGCCCGACGGGCAGCAGCAGATGGCGGCTCGCGCGCCGGGAGCGGTGATCGGACGTCGCCGTCCTCGCACATCGGGGGTGCGTGGTCCGGGCTGCGCCGCGGTCGGCCCGTCAGTCGTCGCCGCCGAGTCCGATGCGGTCGGGTGCTGGCCTCGCCGGTGTCGGCGCCGCAGAACGGGCCAGGGTGCGCAGCGGGTGGGATGCCGGCGGCGGGGCGTGCCGCTGGGCCGGTACGCGGCCGGTGTGACCGCTGCTGGCGAGGTTGCTGCGGCCGTGGCAGCGGACGTCGAGCCGGGCGGCTGGGTGCATGCCGGTGCGGCGGCGACGGTCAGGTTGGTGCTGTAGACCAGCGCGATCCGGACGCAATACTCGCGGGTGCGGTGCAGCCCCGTGAACTGGTGTTCGGTGGTGCCGGCCGGCGTCGTGGTGTCGGCGACGGCACCGCCGTCGGAGCGGGTGAGGCGCAGCAGCGCCGGGCTGCTGGCGGTCGGGTCACGCCAGGCCACGGTGAGGGTGGTTGGCGGGTTGCGAACGAGCCGGATCTGCTGCGGCGCCGCCGGCGAGGCAGCCGCCGATCTCGCCGATGCGCTCGGTGCGGAACTCGCCGGCGGTTGGCCGCCGGTCGGTCCGGCTGCGGTGGGCGTGGCCGGATGCGCCCGCCGGTCGTCGACCGCCGCGCCCGGCACGCTCCAGGCACTGGCGGCGAGGGCCACGACGGAGACCACGACGAGGGCAGCGACGGCGATCATCGCCCGGGTGTGCCACCGCGGTCGTTGGCGCCGCTGTGGGTCCGGCGCGGCGGGTGGGGGCACCGCCCGCTGTCCTGGGCTGTCTGGCCCGCGGTCGCGGGTCGGCGCCGCACGCCCGGCCGGGTCGTGTCTGGGCTTCGATGCCGTGGCGGGCGTGGTGTAGCTGGTGAGCAGGCGCTCGACGTGGGCGGTCAGGGGGTGGTCCGGACCGAAGACGCTATGGGCCTCGGCGGCGGCGTCGTCGAGGACGTCGGCCGCAGCGGCGGGGGTGCCGAGCCGGTCGTGCAGCGCGGCGAGGTGCAGGCTGTAGCGGGCGGCGACCGCGGTGTGCTGGCGGGTCGGGCCGTGCAGCGCGGCGACGGCGGCGCTCAGCAGCGGCACGGCCCGGCCCGGGTCGCCGCGGTCGGCGATGAGCTGGGCGCGGTCGGCGCGGGCCAGGCGCACGGCCCACCCGGCCAGGTCGGCGTCGTCGGTGGCGCCGCCGAGGACGACGCGGTAGAGCCGGTCGGCGTCGTCGAGGCGGCCCTGGGCGTGCAGAATCCGGCCGAGGACGCCGGTGGCGCGGAGCGCCGCCGGGTGGCGCGGGCCGTAGGTGGCGGCGAGGTCGTCGACGAGGTGCCGGGCCAGCCGGTAGGCGGTGTCGAGGTCACCGTTGCGGCACAGCAGGTCGGCGTGGCGCCAGGTGACGACCGCGGCCAGCAACGGGTCGGTGACGGCGCTTGCGCTGGAGCCGTCGCTGGGGCTGTCGAGCTGCTGCCGGGCCCAGCCGAGCACGTCTGCAGCGGCGGCCAGGTCGCCGGCGGCGTCGTGCTCGGCGGCCCTGGACAGCAGCGCCCGGATCTCCTCGTCGACGCTCACGCCGGCCGTCCCTCGGCGACGCCGGAGGCGAGCCGGCCGGGGATGTGCGGGGCCGCCAGGGCCAGCATCCCGCGACCGCCGCCGCGGGTCCGGCGTCGCCGCGGTGGGGTGATGCCGGTCAGGCCGGCGGTGTGCAGCAGCGTGCGGAACTGCCGGCGGGTGCGCAGGTACAGCGGCTGGCTGGTGCCGGCGTACAGACGGGTCAGCGAGGCGGCCGTGGCGGCGGGCTGGTCGTCGGTGACCAGGTGCGAGATCACCAGCCGGCTGCCCGCGGGCAGCCGGCTGCTCAGCACGGCGAGCAGCCGGCTCGCGGCGGTGTCGGGCAGGTGGTGCAGCACGCCGAGGCACAGCGCCAGGACCGGTTCCCGCAGGGTGAGGGTCTGTCCGGCCAGGTCGAGCAGCGTCTCGGGGTGGCCGGGGTCGGCGTGCACGACCGTGACGTCGGGCCGGTCGGCGTGCACGAGCCGCTGCTGCTCCACGGCGACCGGGTCGGCGTCGACAGCAACGACCCGCACACCGGGCGGGATGTGGCGGTGGTCGACGCCGGCCACAGCGTTCGGGACCGCCATGCCGGCACCCAGCTCGAGGATCTCGCTGACGCCGCCGGCGATGGCGCGCAGCACGAGATGGCGGCGGAAGGTCCATTCGGCGTGCAGGGCGGTCCGCAGCTGCGGTGCGGCGCGCAGGATCGCCGCGCCGACCGTCCGGTCGTCGGCGAAGGTGTGCGCGCCGCCGCGGAGGAAGTCGAGGATCCGGGCCGGGCTGGGCCGCTCGTCGAGGACGGGCCCGTCGCCGCGGACGGCGGCGCCGACCAGCCGCTCGCGAGCGGTGCCGATCGGGCTGATCGGGCGGGTCGCTGTCATGCCGGTGCCGATCCGGTGCGGGCACCCGCTCGGGGCGGGCGCAGCATGATCCAGCACGGGTGGGCACCGGCGACGACTGCCTGCTGGGCGGGCCGGTAGCCGTGGCGCTCAAGCAGGCGAACGGTCGGCTCGTCGAAGGCGTACGCGGTGGCGGCGGCGCCGGCCCGGTCGTCGGCGGCGTGGCGGTGGGCCAGTAGGGCGCTGGCGCGGCCGATGCGGCGGATCCCGGGTTCGACGGCGACGAGCAGGAGCTGCCAGAACGCGTCTCCGGCCGTCGCCTGCGGCTCGCCTGGTCGCCCGACCGGTGGCAGGGTCGCGGCCAGGGTGGTGATGCGGTGGATGTAGGCGGTGTCGGGAGCGAACCCGCCCGACGCGCCGAGCGGCGGCCAACCGCCAGCGGCGGGCTGCTGCAGCCACACCGCGACCGCGGAGCGGTCGTCGCACCAGTCGACGGCTCCGCAGGCGATGGCGTGCCGGGCGACGGCGGTGATGTCGGCGCGGAGCTGGTACTCGGTCGCGTCGCCGAGCAGCCACTGCCGTAGCGGATGCCCGGCCGTGGCGGCGAGGATGGTGTAGCCGACGAGTTCGGCCTCGCCGGGCAGTGCGGTGCAGATCTGCGGGACGTTCATCGGCTGCTCCGGGCTGCGACGCCGAGCGCCTGGTCGAGCCGGGTGCGGACGGCCGGGTCGTCGACGGTGGTGGCCGGGGTGTCCAGGACGATCCGCCCGCGGTCAAGGACCAGCACGTGCTCGGCGGTGTGCAGGGCGAACGGCTGGTGCTGTTCGGCGAGCAGGACGGTGACGCCGCCGGCGGCGATCTGCCCGATGGCGGTGGCGAGGTCCGCGACGACAGCGGGGGCGAGCCCTTCAGTGGGTTCGTCGAGCAGCAGCAGTCGGGGCCGGCCGAGCAGGGCGCGGGCCAGGGCGAGCATCTGTTGTTCGCCGCCGGAGAGCCGGGCAGCGGGCTGTGCCAGCCGGGCGGCGAGGGGCGGGAACATGCCGAGGAGGTCGTCGCGGGTCCATGTCGGTGCTGCACTGGTGTCGGTGCTGCGGCGTCGGGCCGTGGCGGCGGCGAGGGTGAGGTGCTCGCTGACGGTGAGGTCGAACAGGCGCCTGCCTTGCGGAACGATGCCGATTCCGGCTCGCGCGGCCTGATCGGGCCGCCCGGGCAGGGGTGTCGCGTCGAGGTGGACTTGGCTATTCGGGTGGCGCGGGTGTAGGCCGGCGACGGCGTTGAGCATGGTGGTTTTGCCGGCGCCGTTGCGGCCGAGGACCGCCACGACCGCCCCGGCCGGCACGTCGAAGGTGATGTCGTGCAGGACGGCCGCGCCCTGGTAGCCGGCGCGCAGGCCGCGAACCTGCAGCAGTGATGGTGGTGTGCGGCGGTTGGTGATGGCCGCGGCGGTGGCTGTGCGAGGGGCCGGTTCGTCGCCGCGGGCGGCGGTGACGGGTGCGGTGAGGTAGGCGGCGTGCACGTCCGGGTCGGTCCGCACGGCGTGGACCGGACCGGTGGTCAGGTGCCGGCCGTGGTGCAGGACGGTGACGGTGTCGGCGAGGTCCCAGACGAGGTCGAGGTGGTGGTCGATGAGCAGCACGGTGAGGTCGGCGGGCAGCGCCCGGATGGTGGCGGTGAGCCGGGTGACCTCCTGCGGGTCCAGGCCGGCTGAGGGTTCGTCGAGCAGCAGCAGTCGTGGCTGGGCGGCGACGGCGACGGTGAGTTCCAGCCGGCGGCGCAGTCCGTACGGCAGCTCGCCCGCCGGTGTTGCGGCATGCTCGCTCAGGTCGGCGGCGTCCAAGACGGCGGCGGCCTCGTCGCGGCGGCGGCCCGGCCGCGGACCTTGCAGGCGGCGGGTGAGGGCGAGTTCGACGTTGGCGGCGGCAGTCAGCGTGTCCACGACGGCGGGGTGCTGGAAGGTGCGCCCGACACCGAGGCGGGCGCGGGCGGCGGCACCGCTCGCGGTCACGTCGACGCCGTCGAAGGTGATCCTGCCGTTGGTGGGGCGGACGGTGCCCGCGATGAGGTGGAACAGGGTGCTCTTGCCGGCGCCGTTGGCGCCGATGATCGCGTGCCGGGCCCCGGCCGGGATGGTGAGGTCGAGCTCGTGCAGGGCCAGCAGGCCGCCGTAGCGTCGGCTTACCCGGTCCAGGTGCAGCAGCGGCACGGTCACGGCCACCACCTGCGCAGGACCCCGGGCCGGTGCGTGGCTGCGGTGCCTGCGGTGCGCAGCAACGGCCGGGTGTACGCGACGGCCAGGAACAGCACGCCGAGCAGCGCGACGCCGTGGCCGCTGGTCATCCCGCCGAGCAGATCCCGGGTCGCGACGATGACGGCGGCGCCGGCCACCGCACCGGTCATGGTGCCGGCACCGATCGCGGCGGCGAGCAGGCTCAACGCCGCGACGTCGAAGCCCATGTCGGCCGGGGACACGTACCGGTTGACGGCGACGAGCAGCGCCCCGGCGCCCCCAGCCAGGGCGCCGGCGCTGGTGTAGCCGGTGGCGAGCTCGGCGGTGACCGGATGCCCGAGCGCGGCCATCCGAGGTTCGTGCCCGGCGCAGCCGCGCAGTACCAGGCCGAGCCGGGAGCGCAGCAGCACCGCCACGGCGGCACCGGCCAGCAGCAGCACGGCCAGGACGTACCAGTAGACGCCGGCGGCGCCGGTCACCGCGCCGACGCCCGGCAGCTTGACGGGTGGGGTGTGCAGGCCGTCGTCGCCGCCGGTCAGCGACCGCCATTGCGCCGCACCGGTCGCGGTGAGGCTCTGCACCGCGAACGTCGTCATCAGCAACGCGGTCGCGCGGGTGCGCAGCACCAGCGGCGCGGTGACCGCCGCCGCGACCGCGCCGGCGGCGGTCGCGGCGGCGAGCTGCACCAGCGCATCGCCGACCCCGGCCCGGGCGAGCAGCGCGGCGGTGTAGGCGCCGATGCCGAGGTAGGCCGCCTGCCCGAACGCGGGCAGGCCGGCGACCCCGACGAGCAGTTGCGTGGACAGGGCGAGGACGGCGAAGACGACCGCGGTCGAGGCGAGAGCGACGGTGTAGGCGTCGGCGACCCACGGCAACCCGACGGCGGCTGCCACCACGAGGCTCAACGCGCCGACCCGTGCCCGGCCCACCCGCCCGGCGCCGGCCCGCGGGCGGTCGGTGGAGTGTGCGGTGGCGGCCGGGGCGTTCACGCGGTCCTCGCGGCGGGTGCGGCGGCGCCACGGCCGCGGATCAGCAGCACGATGAGCAGCGCGCCGAACAGCACGAACGGCGCGGCCTGCGGCGCGGCGAGGACCCCGACGGTCTGCACCTGCCCGACGAGCAACGCTGCGGCCAGCGTGTGCGGCATCGAGCCAGCACCGCCGAGGACCACGACGATGAGGGACAGGATGAGCACGGTCGTGTCGACGCCGGGAGCGGGACCGAGCAGCGGCGCGCCGAGGACCCCGGCGGTGACGGCGAGCGCTCCCCCCGCGGCGAGCGCGGCGACGCGGACGGCGCCGGTGCGGATGCCGGTCGCGGCGGCCATGGCGGGGTCGGTGACGGTCGCACGGAGCATCAGCCCCGCCGTCGTGTGCCGCAACGTCAGGTGCAGTACGACCGCGATCCCGGCGGCGACGGCGATGAACACCAGCCGGTAGATCGGATAGCCGTGTCCGGCGACGTCGACCCGGCCGGTGAGCACCTGCGGCGGATCGGTGGGCAGCGGCACCGCCCCGAACACGGTGGTGAACCCGTCCGCGGCCAGGAACGCGATCCCGAGCGTCACGAGGGCCTGGTCGAGGTGGTCGCCGCGGCGCAGCGGGCGCAGCAACCCGGCCAGGACGGCGCCGCCGCTCGCCCCGGCCGCCGCACCGACCGCGACCGCGGCGAGTAGCCCCGCCATGCTTCCGTCGGTGAGCAGATACGCCAGGTACGCCCCGGCCAGGTACAGCGTGCCGTGCGCGAGGTTGAGCACGTCCATCACGCCGAAGATCAGCGCGAGGCCGGCGGCCACCGTGAACAGCAGCAGCCCGAACGCGACCCCGTCCAGCCCGGTCACCGCGACCGTCCCCATCTGCCTCGCACCTCCGTTCCCTGTCGCCTCATGCGTGCCGTGCCCTGTGCCGTGCCCTGTGCCGTGGTCCGTGCCGTGGCTGTGTGCGGTCGTGTCGCGGGGTCAGCGCTCCGGGCGGCGACCGACGGCGGTGACCATCGGGTAGGACCAGGCGAAGGTGGCCGGGTCCTGCATCCCGTCGCGGAGTACGGCGAGCTGCTCGGCGGTCACACCACGGCCGAGCAGTGCGGCCTCCATCTGTCGGCTGTTGCTCGCGTGCAGCAGGCAACCCGCAGTGCCGCCCTGCCACAGCTCGTTGTGGACGCGGGCGGTCACGTCGACGAGGCCGGCGTCGGTCATCGCGAGGGGGATGCGGTTGGCCCACTCCGCGGAGGCGCCGTTGTCCACCGCCAGACCCACGAGCGCCGTCTGGAACGCCAGGAACGCCGCAGCGACCTCGGCGGTGGACCGCAGCAGCATCTCGTCCAGGCGGCGGCAGTCCCAGTCCGACACGACCAGCACCCCGCCCGGCTTGAGCGCCGCCGCAGCCCGCCGCAGCACCTCCTCACGCTGTGGCAGGTGCATGAGCAGCAGCCGGGCGTGGACCAGGTCGTAGAGCTCCTTGCCGAGGTCAGCGACGGTGAGGTCGGCCTTGACGACGTTGATCAGGTCGTGGGTGCGGATGTGCCTCGGGTCTTGGTCGACGGCGACGACGAGCCCGGACGGGCTGACCTGGTCAGCCAGCCAGGTCGCGACGGTGCCGCCGCCGGCGCCGAGGTCCAGGCAGGCCCAGCCGGCCTCGACGCCCTGCAGCGCCAGCACGTCGGTGGTGTGCGCGTCGAGGATCTCGGCGAGGAGCCGGACCTGCTGCGCGGCGTCGGGGGTGGCGTTGTCGAAGGTGTAGCGGCCCGGCGGGACCGTGGGCGCGCCGGACATCGTGGTCATGGTCATGGCTGGTCTCCGAAACGGTGAGAGGGACGGTGAGCGTTGAAGGGATTCAGCTGCCGAGCGTGGTCAGGTTCTGCACGACGACGTTGGCGCGGGCCCGGCCGTCGTTCTGCACCTCGCGCAGGTACCAGGGCTGGATCGGCGAGTGCGCGGTCCCGAACCGCCAGCTGCCGCGCGGGGAGTCGATCGCGCCGAGCTTGCCGATCGCGGTGTTGATGCTCTGGCTGGTCGGCGTGTCACCGGCAGCGGCGATGGCAAGGTCGAACACGAGCGCGGCGTCGTAGCCGGTGACGTTGTAGATGTTCGGCGCGGCCGAGTACTTGGCCTGAAACGCCGGTGCGAAGGACCGGTTGGCGGCGTTGTCGACGTTGGCGGCGTAGTTCAGGACGGTCCGCACCCCGTCGGCGGCCGGGCCCTGCGCGGCCAGGACGGCGCCTTCGGTGAGGAACCCGGCCGCGTACAGCGGCACCTTGCCCTTGAGCCCGGCCTGTTCGTACTGCTTGACGAAGTCGACAGCGGCGGTACCGGCGTAGAAGCAGTACACCGCCTTCGCCCCGCTGGTCTGGACCTTGTTCAGGTAGGGCAGGAAGTTCGTGGTCGCCGGCCACGGCGTCCAGGCCGGTTTGCCGTCGTCGTTGGCGAGCTTGCCGCCGGCGCCGGTGTAGGCGTCGACGAACCCGCCGATCTGGTCGTGCCCGCCGACGTAGTCCGGGCCGATCACGTACACCGTCCCGTCGACGGCGGTCCGCAGATGCTGCGCGATCGCCTGCCCGGTCTCCCGCGACAGCCAGCTGGTGTGCCAGATGTAGCTCAGGTCCGTCAGCGTCGACGGACGGCCGCCGGTGCCGACGAACGGCACCTTCCGCTCGGTGACCAGCGTTTTGATCGACTCGACGGAGTCGGCGGTGCCGGTCCCGGCGATCGCGACGACCCGGTCCTTGTCCAGCAGCTTCTTCGCCGAGTTGATCGCGGTCTGCTTGCCTTCGGCCTCGTCGGCGGTGACGACCTCGACGGCGTGCCCGCCGAGCTTGCCGCCGTGGGTGTCGAGGTAGAACTGCCAGCCGCGGCCGATGTCGTCACCGATCGACTTGTACGGCCCGGACTGCGGCAGGATCAGCCCGAGTTTCAGCGGACCGCCGGTGGGCTGCTGGTCGCCGGAGGCGGCCGAGCCGGAACAGCCGGCCGCCGCGGTCAGGGCCAGTACGGCAGCCGCCGCCAGGATGCGGGTACGCAGTTGGTGTCGTCGCAGGGTCACGGTGCTCCTTCGAAGGGTTCGCGGTGCAGGTCGGTCAGGAGGGCACGCCGGCGGCGTGCCGGGGATTGCGGCGGGCGAGGACGTGCTCGACCAGCGCGATCAGCGTGTCGCGGACCTGGCCGCGGTCTCGGGCGTCGCAGTGCAGCACCGGCACATCAGCGCTGATGTCGAGCGCTTCGCGCAGTTCGTCGTCGCTGAAGGCGGGAGCGTCGGGGAAGGTGTTGAACGCCACCGCGAAGGCGATGCCCCGATGGGTGAAGAAGTCGACGGCGGCGAAGGAGTCCTCGATGCGGCGGGTGTCGGCCAGGACGACCGCGCCGACCGCACCCTGGACCAGCTCGTCCCACATGAACCAGAACCGGTCCTGCCCGGGGGTGCCGAACAGATACAGGATCAGGTCGTCGTCGATGCTGATCCGGCCGAAGTCCATCGCGACCGTGGTCGTGGTCTTGTCCGGCACCGCGGCCGTGTCATCGACGCCGACACTGGCGCCGGTCAGCACGGCCTCGGTCGTCAACGGGGTGATCTCCGAGACCGCCGCGACGAACGTGGTTTTGCCCGCCCCGAACCCGCCGGCGATGACGATCTTCGCCGACGTCACCCGCCGCGTGCCGGTAACGGTGCTGGTCATGTGCTGCGCTGGGCTGGTCATGCTCGCTGCGGCACCCGCTGCTGCGGTGTGAGCACGGCGCCGACCCGGTTGATCAGCATCGCCATCTCGTAGGCGATCTGCCCCATCTCGGCGTCCTTGGCGGCCAGCACGGTCAGGATCGAACCGTCGCCGATCGCCATGACCACGATCCGGCCACCGGCCATGTCGACCACGACCTGCTCGACCGGATTGGCTTGCATCAGCTTGGCGATGCCACGGGTCAGCGACTCGATCCCGGTGGTGAACGCGGCGACCTGCTCAGCGGAGTCCTTCTCCAGGCTTTGGCTCCTGGCCAGGCACAACCCGTCCGACGAGACGGCGACCGCGTGCGCGACACCGTGCACTGCGGCGAGCTGGTCGAGCAGGAACCCCCACTCGTGTCGCGGCGCGTCCGGCGCCCCGGCGCGGGAATGGCTGGCATAGGGATGGGTCATCGTGCTGCCTCCTGGACGTGGATCTGGCCATGGACCCGGTGGCTGCGCCGCCCGGCGGCGACCAGCCCGGTCTGAAACGCGCTGACCTGCCGGCGGACCGCCTCCGGGTCGCGCCGCAACGGTTCGGGCTGCCCGGCCGCCGCCAGCGCTGGGATGAGCCGCTGCCCGGACCGGCGAACCGGCAGCCCGTTCGCTGTCGTCCGCTCCGGTACGGCACGGGCGGCCTGCGCCGCCGCCGTCGACGCGGCCTGCCAGTCCGGCGGCACGAGGGAGGACACGACACCGCCGTGACCGCTGGTGACGAACCACGACCGCACCTCGTCGTAGATCGCCAGAGACGGCGTCGCCGCAGCGGAACTCATCGGTGGAGCAACCGGCGCTGCCTCCATCGGCGGCCACGCTGCCGGAGGCGGCCCCTGCGGGCGGCGCGGACCGACCGCCGGCAACTCCCTGGTCGCGCCGGCCTCGACCGCTGGCGGCACTGCCGAGGGCGGCGGAAGGACCCTTGAGGTCGCGGTGGTGAACAGGGCGGACGGGACGGTGATGTCGACGGTCGTGCCCCGCCCTTCCGAGCGCACGCCGACGCCGATGCCGTGCCGCTGGGCGATGCGTCCCACGACCGGCAGGCCCATCTGCTGCGCGGTCCGCGGATCGGTCAGATCCGGCCGGGCCACCCGCTGCCGTACCGCGGGCAGGTCCTCCACCCGGATGCCGATCCCGTCGTCGCGGATCTGGATGTGCAGCCGGTCGCCGACCCGTCGCCCTTCGATCACGACGTGTGTCTCCGGAGGGGAGAACTTGGCGGCGTTGTCCAGGACCTCGGCCAGCAGATGCACCAGGTCCGGCGCGACGTCCGCGGCGATCTTCACGCCGTCGTCGGCGGCGAGCAGGTCCACCCGCTGGTAGTCGTCGATCTCGCTCATCGCCGCGCGGAGCAGGTCCTGCAGCGGCACGGCGCGCGGCATGCTGCGGCCCGCGCTGGTGCCCGACAGCACCTGCAGGCTCGCGATCAGCCGACGGATCAAGGTGGCGACATGGTCGAGCTCGAACAGCTGGGCGAGGCGGTCCGGGTCGGTCTCGTCTTTCTCCAGCCGGTCCAGACTGGCGATCATCCGATCGACCCGCTGCTGCAACCGCCACGACAGCGCCTCGAAGATCGACGCGACCGACGCTCGGATCGCCACCTGCTCACCAGCGATGCGCACCGCCGCCTCGACGACCGTGTTGAACGCCGCCGCGACCTGGCCGACCTCGTCGCGGCCGTCCACCGGCAGCGGCTCCGCCGCCCGCCGCATCGCTTCCCGCGCCGCAGCCGGGTCCGATCCACCGGACTCCACCACACTCACCATGCGTGGCAGCCGATGCCCGGCGACGGCCTCCGCGCCGGCCCGCAGCCGTGACAGCGACGCCGCCAGGGACCGCGCCACCCACCACGCCAATGCCAAGACCACGACCAGCGCGGCCAGCACGACCGCGCCGAGCAGCACGATCGAGCGACGCTGCTGATCACGCTCGGCGGTGACCGCGGCGAGCAGCTCGGCGTCCAGACCCGCTTCGACGGTGTGCATCGCGGCCATCCGGGCACCGACCGTTTCGGCCCACCCCGTCGCGTCGACCTCCAGCCGCAGTGCCTCACCCGGCCCGGCCCGCACCATCGAACCCTGCAGCCGCTCCGCCCGCAGCACCTGCTCACCGCCGACCTGGGCGGTCAACGCGCCTCGCCAGCCGGGCGGGGCCAGATCGCGGAACGCCTGTGTTGACTCCACGAACCCGGCGTCGGCCGCCAGCACCTCCTGCTGCCCGGCCGGGGTCAACGCGCCGGCATCCACGGCCCGGACCCCGGCAACCTGCAGCAACCCGAGCGACTCCACGGCCTGCGACAACGCCGCGCTCGCCCGTAGGCTGTTCGCGGTTGCGGCGTCCACGCCGGTCAGGCTCAGCCCCTGCCGATACGCGATCAGGTCCGCGACGATCGCCCGGTACCGGAACAGCGCAAGGCTCGCCCGCACATCCGGCGCCGCCTGCACCTGCTGCCGCAGCCCGGCCAACGCCGCCAGCTGCGTCTCCACCCGGTCGACGGGACCGGCGAGCCCGGCCGGGATCCGCACCGACGCCCGAGCCGTCCGGAACCGGCCCACAGCCGTGTCCGTGGCCACGGCCCGCTGTCGATACGCCTCCAGCGCCGCCGGCCCACCGCCGCGGGTGAAGACCAGCGCCGCGCCCGCCCGCTCCAGCTGCAACTGCCCGGCCAGCTCTCCGGCGATCCCGCCCAGCGCCACCACCTGCCGGGCCTGATCAGCGCGCATCGCCCCGGACGCCACGCTCGCCGCGATCACACCGGACAACGCCAGCACCGCCGTGACCGGCAGCATCAGGATCAAGGTCAGCTTGACCCGGATCCGGCGATCCCGCAGCCGCCACCCCCGCCGCCGGGACACCGCGGTCGGCTGGTGGTGCGTCATCGCACACCCGCCAGCAGCCGACCCACGCCATCGACATCGCTGTCGGGAATGGCCATCGTGGCCCCCGGGCGAACGGCCGCTGTTCCGTCAGGAACCGGCAGTCCGCACGACCGCGCGTCATGCCGGGCCGTCCACCGCTGCACCCACGCCCCGCTGCTCGCCACCATCAGCCGTCGAGCAAAAGGCCGAACCCAGCACGTGCCACGCCCGCCCGTTCGGCACGCCAGTTCGACGCAGCCGCTACCGGTTGCCGGATCAGGGCGATGCCGCTCGACCAGCTCGGCGCCGTGCAGCCACAGCGCCGTGTCCACGACATCGGCGGACGGATCTGCAAATGCTGCGTCGGACACGGCCGTGCGCATCAGAACAACCTCTTCCGGATCGGCATGATCACTTGTTGGGGCGGCGACGTGCAGGACGGCCGCGGCACCGTCGAGCCGGTCACCGGCGCGTGCCCCAGGCGCACCGAGGGCTGCCCACGTCAGGTGCTGGGGCGCCGATCGGCGGGCTTCGCTGGCACCGGAGGGCCACGAGAGTCCGTTAGGCCGGCGTCTGCAGCGCCGAACGGCGGGATCGCACAGCACACGCGCCACAGCGCTGGAACCGACCGTGCACGGCGCGCACGGCCCATCGGGACCGGCCGTGCGCCGGCCGGTGGGGGACGACGTGATGGTGGAGCCGCCCACCGCATGCCTCCCGTACTGAGTCTGTGGTGATGTCCCGGCCGGGACGTCACAACGTGCTGGCGCGGCCCCCTCAGACCGCTTGCCGGACCGCTCGGCACGCGGCCTGGCTCGTGACGACCGCTCGCTGATGTCCGGGCCGTCGGTGTGGTGCTCGGGCACCGCCTGTTGCTCGCCGCAGCACCTGCCGTGCGGCGTGCGCGGTGGCCGATCCACGCCCGAGTCAGGCCCGAGCGGGCCATGAACCGACGACGCCCGTGCACACTCGCCGATGTCTATTTGGTCGGCGCGGCCGTCGGCGCGCCAGAGGTCGGCGCGGTACAAGCGGCGGGGCGCGGGCTTGTACCGCGTGTGAGCGCCACGCGCGGTACGCCTGGTCAGTGGCGGACGCGTCCGCGTCGCGGCAGGTCGCGAAGCCTGCGGCCAGCGCGAGAGCCCACGATCGTCGCGGCGGTCAGCCACCCGGTCGATCCGGGCAGCGAGGGCCCGGTGCGAGCGTTGCTCGGCACAAGTGCCAGCGAGGGGAATGTCCGGCTCTTGGCGCCGCCTCGTCGGGTCTGCCGGTACGTGGCCGGCTGCAGTGGTCGTCGTCCGTACGGCATGCAGTTGCCCACCCGCGTCGAGTGCTGCGTCGGCAGCACGAGCAAACGCCTCGGTGGCTCGCCGGTAGCCGTTCTCGACCAGGTTGACCAGCGACCGCGAATACATGATCTGCTGCGCCAGCGCCGTCTGCGACAGCCCGCGGGCCAACCGCCACGTTCGCAGCGCCGCGGCGAATCTCGCCGCTCCCGGCTCGGACGGTGTCCTGGACGGCGTCGTGGACGGCGCGGCGTGCGTAATGGCGCATCCCGTTGTGTCCAACGCATCCACCTCCTCACGGCCATGAACCGCAGCCCCGGCCACCCGGTGGTCGGCCGGTGGCGTCGCGCGGAACACTGGTGACCGTATGTACGGCGATGGATGGGTGCAGGCACGGTGAGGGAGGGACACTGCCAGTGCCCCTCGACCGCCTATGGGCGGGTTACGGTGTCAGACCGGCCGCTTCGAGCAGCGGGTCGAGGTCGGCGCGGATCGACGGAGTGCCGCGGGCGCCGAGCTGCCGCAGGGTCTCCCGGGCGATCGGGTTGAACCGCAGCTCGTCCCGCGAGTCGCGCAGCACGCGGCCCATCATGTGCACAGCGGCAACAGGGTTGTCGCGACGGACATAGCAGCGAGCGGCGTCGATATGGAAGGTGAGGCGGCGCTCCACCGACGCGGCGTTGCGGGCGTCGGTCCGTTCGACGAGGTCGAGGGCTTCGCGGGTCCGACCGAGTTCGATTGCAGTCGATATCCGGTGCAGGGCCACGTTGGTCGGCCCGAACACCATCCGGTGATGGTTCGTCTCGCCGGTGCGAGCAGCGATCGCCGCCGCGGTGTCCAGCAGGTTCCACGCATCCTGGGCATCGTCCTCACGAGCGGCCTCCGTCGCCCCGAGCAGGTGTAGGCCACCGAAGACCGCGAGCCGGCCCGGGGCGGGAGCGTCGCCGAGCTGCGCGCCGAGGTGCGTGATCGCGGTACGGACGACACTGCGTGCCTGCTCGGTCTTGCCCTGCGCGGACAGGATCATGGCAAGGTTCCACGCCGCCGCGCCGGTCAGATCGGGGTCATCGGCGTCGAGGGCGCAGGTGACGGCTCGGTCGGCGACGACCCAGGACAGGTCGTACTCGCCGACCCGTTTGGTCCACGTCCGGGCCAGCTGGTAGACGGTGCTGGCCAGGGCGAGCGCCTCCCGGCGCTGCTCGCCGGCTGACGTGTTGACCTGCGCCTGGGCGAGGCGGATCACCTCGGTGAGATACTGCCCGACCGCGTCGTAGCGGAAGCTCGACGGCTCCTGCCAGGTACCCCAAGCGCGGCCGACGAGGCGCCGCAACGGCTCCAACCCCACCGGTTCGGTGCCGTGGCCGCGTTCGAGGACGGCGGTGCGGACGCTGTCAGCCGCCGCATGGCCGCGCCGGGCGTCGGGCAGCATCGACATCGGCACCCCGGTCAGGTCCCGCAGATCAGCGACGCGGAGGATCTGGGCGAACAGCACCAGTTGCGCGAAGCGGGTCACGGTCCGCGCGCCGGACTCGATCTTCTTCATCATCGACAGCGAGATACCGGCCAGCCCGGCGAGTTCTTCCTGGGTGAGGCCTCGGCGCATCCGGTGCTGGGCGATGCGCTGCCCGATCGCCCACTCGTCGATCTCCATACCGTCACCCCACCGCCCGTCTGGACCGGTTGTACCCGTGCAGGTTCGGCGCAGCCTGGCAGACTCGAAGGATGATCGCTTCTGGGTCCGGCCGTCGGCTGATCCTCTGGGATATCGACCATACGCTCATCGAAACCCGTGGGCTGGGCTCCGAGCTGTACGCAAACGCGTTCCGCACCGCCACCGGTAGCCCGATGGTGCACAAGGCGGAGGTGACCGGGCAGACGGAGCCGTCGATCCTGACTGCGACCCTGCGCCTGCACGGCATCGCCGAGGACGAGCCGCACCTGTCCCGGTACGAGGCGGCGCTGCCGGCCGAATACGACCGGCGCCGCGCCGACCTGGCCGAACGTGGACGGGTCCTGCCCGGCGCGCAGCAGATCCTCGCCGCGCTCGCCGGCCGGCCCGAGCTGGTGCAGTCGGTGCTGACCGGCAACCTCCGCGAGGTCGCCCGGATCAAGCTCGAGGTATTCGACCTGGACCGCTACGTCGACCTCGACGCCGGCGCCTACGGCGACGACGACACCGACCGGCCCAAGCTCGTCGCCGTCGCCCAGCGTCGGGCGTCGGCGAAGTACGGCACCGTATTCGACCGCGACAACACGGTTGTGATCGGCGACAGCAGCCACGACATCAACACCGGCCTGACCGGTGGCGCCCACGCCGTCGGCGTCGCCTCGGGCGGCGAGTCCGTCGAGCAGCTGCTCGCCGCCGGTGCCGTCACCGCGTGGCCGGACCTCACCGACACCGACGCGATCGAGGCGTTCCTGCTGTCCTTCCCGGTATGACGCAGCAGCCTCCCTGGGTGAACGCCGGCCGCGCTGCAGCGCCGGCCGACGTACCCGACGGTGCTGGTTTCGAGGCGCTGATCTTCGACTGGGACGGCACGCTCGTGGACTCCCGCGAGGTCTGCTACCGCGGTCTCGCACAAGCACTCGACGGGGTCGGTGTCACCCTCGACCCCGGCTGGTACTGGCCGCGGCAGGCGATCGCGTCACCGGACCTGCTGGTGCTGTGGGAGCAGCAGTTCGGGCCGTTGCCCGCACCGATCGAGGCGATCATCGCCCGGTGCCGGGCGAACGTCATCGCCGCTGCCGCGCAGCTTGTCGTCGTCGACACCTACGTGCAGATCGCTCGGGCCGCACGCGACCGTGGCCAGCGCACCGCGATCGGCTCCAACGCCTCCACCGACACGATCACGGCCGGGCTCACCGCGACCGGCCTCGCCGACCTGTTCGACGCCGTCGTCACCTGGAGCGACGTGCCGGCTGGCCGGGGCAAGCCCGCGCCGGACATCTTCCTGCTCGCCGCCCAGCGACTGCAGACGCCTCCAGGCCGCTGCCTGGTCTACGAGGACGCGGACGCCGGTGTCGCGGCGGCCCTGGCCGCCGGAATGACCGCCTACAACGTGCGGACCGGGCGACTGCTGCACCCGTGATCGTCCGGCCGTCCCGGACGCTCACGGGTACACCGCACCCCTCGCACAGGTGTACCAGCCGATCAAGGCCGACGCGCCCATGTATCCACATACGTTGCGAGAGTGACGCCCCTACCGTGCATCACTTCACAGATCCGCCGCACCCAGATCCGTCCATCGATCGCCGCCGGCACCCCGGCTCGAGCGCATCGCGGTGCGTCGCCAGCGACTGATCGGCTCAGCGCAGCTTGCCCGGTCGGACTCCCGACCGGAGCTCCTGGACGGGGCACCGGTCATGGATGAGATCGCCGCGTTCAGGGTGCGGTTCCCGGCCGAGGTCGTCGAGGAGTTCCTCCGGCGAGCGGCAGCGGTGCTGGAGACCGGCCAGCTGATCCCCGGGACGAACAACGCCGAGTTCGAACTCCGGTTCGCGGAACTGGTCGGCGCCGAGCATGCGGTGACAGTGTCCTCGGGTACAGCTGCGCTGGAGATCGCACTTCGAGTCGCGGCGGTCGAGGGCCGGCCGGTGCTGGTGCCCGCGAACACCAACTATGCGACCGCAGAGGCGGTGCTGCGGGCCGGGTGCCGCCCGGTGTTGTACGACGCGGGCCTGTACCCGGACCTCGCGGCGATCGGCGCCGCCTGGACACCCGAGATCGCGGCGGTCGTGGTGGTGCACATCGGTGGCTACCTCACCCCGGAGCTCGTGCGGATCCGGCGCTGGTGCGACGAGCGCGACGTCCTGCTGATCGAGGACGCCTCGCACGCGCACGGCGCCGCGGTGGACGGGCGCCGGGCCGGCACGTTCGGGCACCTGGCGGCGTTCTCGCTGTTCGCGACGAAGGTCCTGACCACGGCCGAGGGCGGGGTGCTGACCACCGGGTCCGGCGTGCGGGCGGCGGCGGCGCGCCGGTACCGCGACCAGGGCAAGGCCGACGACGGGCTGCACAACGTGGTGTTCGGCAGCGCGTGGCGGATGTCGGAGCTGCACGCCGCGCTCGGCGTCGCCCAGCTCCTCGGGTTCGAGGCAATCCTTACCCGGCTCGACCGGCTCGTCAGCCGATACCTCGACGGCATCGACCATCCGGCAGTGCTTGTGCCGCGGCTGCCGGGAGCTCGCTGCAGCGGCCACAAGTTCATCGTCACCACCAGCGGCGCCGCGGCTCGGGAGTCGTTGCGCGCCCATCTGCGGGCGTGCGGTGTACAGCCGGGCAAAGGCGTCTACGACGTGCCGTTGCATCGGCAGCCCGCCCTGCGCCTGACAGACCAAGGGCCGTTTGCCGCAGCGGAGCACTTCGCGGCATCGCACGTGTGCCTGCCGCTGTGGCACGGGCTCACCGACAACGAAGCTGACCGGGTCGTCGAGGCCGTCAACGGGTGGCGCTATGACGGCTGACACCGGCCCGTGGGCCCCGGCGACGCTGCTGGCGGCGTACCTGGCGCGGGTGGACTGGGCGCAGGTCGCGGTGCTGGACACCCCTCGCTACGCCCCGGACTACCTGCCCGCCGCAGTCGCCGACCAGATGCCGTGGGACCGCTTCCGTGACCTCGCACCCACGATCGCGCAGACGCCGGTAGCGGGCACCGCGCTTGAGGCGCTCGTGGTGCCGAAGACGGTCACCTGGAGCGACCGGGACATCAACATCTTCGTCGGTGCCCCCGCCACTCCGGATGCTCCCAACGCTGTGCCGCTGCGGTCGATGCTCGACCTGGGCGCGGCGGCGTTCATCGCGGTGTTCGGCTGGCACATCGTGGTCGCCCGGCGGGTCTCGGCGGCGCTCGGCCGTGACGTGTACGTCACCCACGGGTTCAACCCGACCGATACCGCCCCGGACGCGCACTCGGTCGCAGCGAAGTTCCACACCCACATCCACGTCCCCGACCTGACACATCGGCGCCCGGTGCGCCCAGCCGAACTGACCCACTTCGAACGCCTCGCCTTGATCGAACCGTGCGCGAGCATCGCGACTGACCTTGTCCGGCACTGCCTCACGACCTGCGGCTCAGCGGACACGTCGGTGGTGTGCCGGTGGACCGTCACGGGCGGGTTCGGTCATGTCAGCATCAGCACGCCGCTGGATGGGCGCCTTGACGAGGATCTCTGCTGTCTGCACGCCGTCCTCGCCGTGCTCCACGACCGCTACCACGAACTCGTCGGCGTGTTCACCGACGGGCAGGTGGAGCAGGCCACCGGCCACTGCCGGTTCGTGCCAGTGGCGCCGGCTGAGCGGCTGCGGCGGCTCGATGCGTTCGAGGCCATCTGCCAAGTCAGGTGGTCTGCGGAGTCGCTGGCAGTCCTGCGCCACCTTGCCAACCGGCTCGTCCCCGCCACGGCTCGCGATACACCACGCTCCACTCGGATCCGATCTGCCGCCCAGGCGTGGCTGGCGAAGGGACTGTCCGGCGCGCTCAACCTCGTGGTCCCCGCCGACGGGTCAACGCTGCGGATCGACTTCGCCCCACGGGTGATCAGCACCTCCGGCGCGACCAAGGTGATCTCCGTGGGACCGACGCTGATCCGCAAGGCCCAAGGCGCCGCGACCGCCGGTCAGCGTCAGCGGCTGCGTGACTTCGAACAGCTCGTCGTCGCCGCGACCAGCGGCACACCAGACATCCCATCGCAGGGAAGGAGTCCGTCATCAGCAACCTCGTCATCCCCGGCGCGGCCGGGTTCATCGGCGTGAACCTGCTGCACCGCCTGCAGACCCGCCCCGACGTCCTCGACCGGTTCGCCACGATCGTGCTGGTCGACCCGCTGCAGTACGGCGAGCAGAAGATCCCGCCGCACGTGCTCGCCGACCCGCGGTACCGGTTCGTGCAGGGCTCGATCTACGACCCGGCCGTCGCCGACGACGTCATCGCAGCCGGTGACACGGTGCTGCACCTGGTCGCGCAGGTCAACAGCTTCACCGCGCCCCAGACCACGACGGTCGACGACCCGCCTCGGTATCTGCATCACCTCGCCGACCGGCGAATCGCCCGGCTGCTGTTCCTGTCCACCGCCGACATCTACGGCGACAACGACGCCGACGACCTCCAGGAGGACGCCCCGGTCCGGCCGAGCACCATCTACGCCGCGGCGAAGGCCGCGTTCGAGGCGTACCTGTCCGCCGTCCACGCCATGCGCGGCCTGCCCTACGTGGCGTTCCGGCCGGTCACCATCTACGGGCCGCAGCAATACCCCGGCTGGCTCATCCCCAGGGTCATCACCCAGGCCCTGGCTGGGCAGCCGATCACGCTCACCGGCGACGGCTCCGTCCGCCGCGACTGGATCTTCGTCAGCGACGTCTGCGACCTGCTCCTCGCCGCCCTGCGCTACGACGGCGACGACATCAACGGGCAGGTGTTCAACGTCGGCACCGGCACGGAGACCGACGTACTGACGCTGACCCGGCAGATCCTCGCCAGCGTCGGCGCCGACGAATCCTTGATCCGGTTCGTGTCGGACCGGCCGGGCGACATCCGCCGTCAGGTCGCCACCGCCGCTCGGGCGCGGCAGACGTTCGGCTGGGCACCGGTGGTGCCGCTCGCTGACGGGTTGGCCGACACGATCGCCTGGTACCGGGAGCACCCCGCGCCGCCAGCCGCCTGACCCAGGCAACCTCTGGCGACCTGGCACCTCCACGAGCACCCCTGCGCGGATCACCGAGCTGGAAGGGCACGACGCGATGTACATCCTCGGCATCCACGGCAACCTGGGCAAAGCCGAACACGACCCCGCAGCGGTCCTGCTCCGCGATGGCGACATCGTCGCCGCCGCGGAGGAGGAACGCTTCGCCCGGTTCAAGCATGCGATCGGGCTGATGCCCGACGCCGCGATCCGGTTCTGCCTCCAGCAGGCGAAGATCAGCATGCGGGAGGTGGACGTCGTCGCGTTCCCCCGGGCGACATGGGCGGACTTCCCGCCCCGCCTGGAGGCGTATCTGCGATACACGTTCGGCTGGGCCCCGCCGGTGGTCTACGTCGATCATCACACCGCGCATGCCGCGTCGGCGTACCTGATCTCCGGGTTCGACGACGCCCTCGTCGTCACCGCCGACCAGGCCGGGGACGGCACCTCCTGCGCGGCGTTCCGCGCTCGCGGGCGCGAACTGGAGCTGCTGGAGGCGGTGCCGTTCCCGGACTCGATCGGCCTGTTCGCCGCCCTCGTCACCCAGTATCTGGGGTTCCGCAGCAACCACGACGAGTACAAGGTCATGGGTCTCGCCCCGTACGGCAACCCGACCATGGACCTCACCCGACTGCTGCACCACGTCGACGGACGACCGCGCCTCGACCCGCACGCACTGCACCCGACGGTCCTGCAGCGGCATCCGGTCTTCCACACCGACCAGCTGCCGATGTTCGCCACCGACGAGTTGCCCGGCCTGCCACCACGGCGGCTGCCCGACGGGGAGCTCACCGCCGCGCACCGCGACCTCGCTGCGTCCGCCCAACACAGCATCACCGCCGCGCTGCTGGGCTTCGTCGACCGGCACCGCACCGGCACCGACCGGCGGCTGTGCCTGGCCGGGGGCGTCGCTGAGAACTCCGTCGCCGCCGGCGCACTCGCCGCCGCGGGCGGGTTCGACGAGGTGTACATGACGCCGGCCTGCGGCGACGCCGGCACCGCCCTCGGCGCCGCACTGCTCGTCGCCGCCCAGCACGGCCACCGGCCCGCCCGTCTCACCCACAGTCAGCTCGGCCCGTCCTTCACCGACGGGCAGATCGCCGACGTGCTGCGCGAGTGCGGGGTGCCCTACGTCGAGACCGCCGACCCAGCCGCCACCGCCGCGGACCTGATCGCGCAGCAGCAGATCGTCGCCTGGTTCCAAGGCCGAATGGAGTTCGGGCCCCGCGCCCTCGGTGCCCGTAGCCTGCTCGCCGACCCGTCCACCGACGCCATGCGCGCCCAGGTCAACCGCATCAAACGCCGCGAGCAGTTCCGTCCGTTCGGCCCCTCCGTCCTCGCCGAACACATCCCCACGCTGTTCCCCGCCACGGTCGTGGCGCCGTTCATGTCGTTCACCCTGCCCACCACGAACCCGACGCCGATCATCGCCGCGACCCACGTCGACGGCACCAGCCGCCCCCACACCGTGCCCGACGACGGCACCCTCTACCGGCGCCTCGTCGAACACGTCCACGCCCGCACCGGCACCCCGGCAGTGCTCAACACCAGCCTCAACAGCGGCTGGGAACCCATCGTCACCAGCCCCGAACAGGCCTTGGCGTTCCTGTACTCCAGCACCGCTGACGCCCTCGTCATCGGCCCGTTCCTCGTCACCAAACACCGCGCCACGATCAACAACACGAGCAAGGAGCGCCGGTGACCAGCTACGACACCATCGTCATCGGCGGCGGCGTCGCCGGCCTGCTCACCGCCCTGCGCCTGGCTCGCGCCGGGCAGGCCGTCGCGCTGTTGGAGGCCGACCAGCTCGGCTCCGGCGCCACCTGCGCCAACCACGGCATGCTGCACTCCGGCGCCCTCTACGCCCGCCGCCACCCGCACGTCGTCGCCAACTGCCGCCAAGCCCAGGCCGCCTTCACCACCCTGCTCCCCGCCGCCGAATTGCCGACGCAGCCCGCCGTCTACGTCGTCCACCGCGCCGACGCCGACGGCTTCCGCAGCCACCTCGACCAGCACGGCATCGCACACCAGCCGGGCGCCACCCACGACCTCGCCACCGACGCCAATGGCGCCAGTGGCGGCAACGCCTACCAGCTGGTACAGGTCGCCGAGCGGGTCTTCTCGTCCTGGCGGATCGTCACGATCCTGGCCGGCCAAGCCCTGGCCGCCAGCGTCACCGTGTGCACCGGTGTCACCGTCCAACAGATCAACCACGAGTCCGGCAAGGTCACCGGCGTCGCCCTGTCCACCGGCGAGCGTCTCGCCGGCCGCACGGTCGTGGTCGCTGCCGGCATCGGCACCGCCACGCTGCTGCGCGCCTGCGGCAGTCGCGACAGCGAGCTGCTCAAGTCCCGGCTCGACATGATGATCCATCTACCTGCCACCACGATCCGCCAGGGTCTGATCTTCACCGAGCTGCACCGGCCGGTCCTCATGCCCGCCCGCGACGGCGGCACCCTCACCTCATACTTCGGCGGCACCCAACCCGACATCACCGGCCGCCGCGCGTACGCCGTCGACCTGGACAAGGCCACCGCACTGCTCGAGCAGACCCGCCGCGCCTGCGCCGACGGCGTCGTCGACCCCACCGGCGCCGTCGCCTACGTCGCCGGCAAGACCGACTACATCGGCACCGCCCACGCCGAACACGGCCGGATCAACCCCGGCTTCCACGTCATCCACCACGAACACACCGACGGCATCCACGGCCTGCACACCGTCATCACCGGCAAGATGACCCTCGCCTTCCACGCCAGCAAAGCCGCCGCGGACGCCATCCTCGGCACCGACCTACCGCTGCTGCTCACCCCAGCCACCACGGTCGACGTCCCGCAGGCACTGGTAGCGGTCGAGCCATGGGCTCCGACCGCCCACCGGTAAAGTCAGTCCTTGTGCAAGATCCCGAACGGCCGATCATCACCACCGCCACGCGGCAGGTGTACGCCAGCCGCTGGTGGCAGGTCGAGGAACACGACGTCGTCCACGCCGACGGCACACCCGGCATGTTCAACGTCCTGCACTGCGGCGACGGCGTCACCATCCTCGCCGTCACCAGCGACGGCGACCTGTGCCTCATCCGCGAGTACAAGTACGCCATCGGCCGGCACATCCTGCAGCTCCCCAGCGGCGGCGTCGACGACGGCGAACAGCCGCTGCAGGCGGCGATGCGCGAACTGCTCGAGGAGACCGGCCTGGCCGCCGCCACGTGGACCTCGGCGGGGATCGTGCACCCATACCCGACCAACGTCGCGGCGACCGTCCACCTGTTCATCGCCCACGACGCCCGGCCCGTCCAGGACCCCGAACCGGGCATCGACCTGCTCCGAGTCGACCGCGACACCGCGCTCGACCTGATCACCAAGCACGAGGTCACCCACGCCGCTTCGCTGGCGTGCCTGCTGACCTACCTTCTGCGCGAACGAGTGCATCCGCCAGCCGGCGGCGGCTGAGCCGAGAGGGTCAGCGGCCGAGGACCTGATACTTCGCCTCGGTGGCCTCCTTCTGCGGCTTCCACCACCACTCATTGGCCCGGTACCAGTCGATCGTCGCCGCCAGCCCGGCCTTGAAGTCGCCGTACACCGGCGCCCAGCCCAGCTCGGTGCGCAGCTTCGTCGTGTTGTTCGAGTACCGCAGGTCGTGCCCGGGCCGGTCCGGAACGTGGTCGTAGGCGTCCGGTGCCTCGCCCATCAGCTCCAGAATCAGCTCCAGGATCTGCTTGTTCGACCGCTCGTCACCTGACCCGATCAGGTACGTCTCGCCCAGCCGGCCGCGGGACAGGATCGCGTGCACGGCGGCGTTGTGATCGTCGACGTGGGTCCACTCCCGTACGTTCACCCCTTCGCCGTACAGCTTCGGCCGCTGCCCGGTCAGCACGTTGGTGATCTGCCGCGGGATGAACTTCTCCACATGCTGGTACGAGCCGTAGTTGTTCGCGCAGTTCGACAGCGTCGCCTGCACCCCGAACGAGCGGGCCCACGCCCGCACCAACATGTCCGAACTGGCCTTCGACGCCGAGTACGGACTCGACGGGTCATACGGCGTGTCCTCGGCGAACTGATCGGCGCTGTCCAGCGGCAGGTCACCGAACACCTCGTCGGTGGAGATGTGGTGGAACCGGCCGCCGTGCCGACGCAGCGCCTCCAGCAGCGTGAACGTGCCGATGATGTTGCTGCGGATGAACGGCTCCGGATCGTGCAGCGAGTTGTCCACGTGCGACTCCGCCGCGAAGTGCACGATCACGTCCGACTCCGCGACGATGCCGTCGACGACGCCGGCGTCGCAGATGTCGCCGTGCACGAACCGCACCTGGTCCTGCACCGGCGCAAGCGTCGTCCGGTCACCCGCGTAGGTCAGCGCGTCGAGCACGACGACCTCGTACTCCGGATGGTGCCGAGTGGTGTAGTGAACAAAGTTCGCACCGATAAATCCGGCACCGCCGGTGACCAGCATCCGCGTCATGCTCACGCATCCTACGGAAGGGGGCCGTTGGGTTCCGCCTCCAACTGCATGGTCACCCGGTACAGTTCCGGCGCAACTGGCTTGTGCCTATAAGGCTTGAAGCGCTCGGCACCAAAGAGCCAACGCCAGGACGTGATGTTTGCGCGTGATCGTACTGTCGGCAGCAGTCCCAAGACCTAGGGCACGGTGGCGCCGAGGGGATGATGAACGATGCTGACCGCCCGGATCGCCTACGATGCGCTGCCAGCTGGTGTCAAGGCCGCGATCGAGGAGGTCATTGGTCCGGTCGAAGCTACGGTGTCAGCCAACGGTGGGTTCAACAGCGCCGTCGCAGCAAGGCTGTGCACCGCTACAGGTGACGTCTTCTGTAAGGCCCTGCCCGCCGACCACCGTTGGGTGTGGACCCAGCGCCGTGAAGCCGACATAGCTCCATACGTGATCGGGCTGGCGCCCGACCTCGTCGCCCGGCTCGCCGTCGACGGCTGGGACGTCCTGCTTTTCGAAGCCCTCGATGGTCATCACGCCGACTACAGCCCCGGCTCACGCGACCTACCCGCTGTTGTGGCGCTTCTGGAAGCTGCCGCGAGCACACCCTGTCCGCCGATCGAGCTCCGCGATGCCGTCGACCGACTCCGCAGCTACGTCAATGACCCAGCCGACCTGGACCAATTCGCCGGGACTGCGCTGCTACACACCGACCTCAACAACGCCAATCTGATCGTTCACGCCGATCAGGCCCGGCTCGTCGACTGGGGCTGGGCCACGCGCGGCGCGCCATGGCTCGACGCAGCGTACTGGGTGCTGTGGCTCGTCGCGGCCGGACACCACCCGGCGCGGGCCGAGCACTGGGCCGGCAAGGTCTCTACGTGGGCCACCGCACCGAAGGTAGGACTGCGGGCGTTCGCCGATGCGCAGGCCAGACTCTGGACAAAGATCAACGATAGGAGCCCTGGCGACACGTGGACCGCCCGCATCGCCGCCGCTTCTCGACGCTGGATCGCCTACCGCCGCAACCTGTCCTGACCACCGCTTGGACACACCAGGCCGTAGACGTCGGTGCGAGTTGCTGAGGGCCGGCGTACGGAATGCGCGGCGACGTACCCGGGACGCAGGGTTGGCTGATCCTGAAGTCGCATCGGACCTACCGACTACTGAGTCGGCACCAGTAGTCCCTAGGGCCCAAATCGGGTTGGTACAGAAGTCGGTCAGCAGCGATGTACCCGACGTGAGTGGGCCAAAGGTTCACGGACGCGAATATGTTGCGGGGACGACTGAGGCGGGTGCGCTCCGACACTGACGGTCGCATCCTGGCGAGAGGAGTCCGAGATGCAGGGCAATCGGCCGGGCCTGTCCCTGACCGGCGGGCTGGCGCAGCAGCCGGTGGAGGGTGCGGGCCGGTTCGAACTCGACGTGCGCATCGTCGAGTCCGGCGAGCTGGATCGGGTGCTGCTGGCCAGCACCGACGACGGTTGCGACACCCAGAAGCAAGGCGACTGCTGAGACCGGAGCTCGCCCGGACCGGGCCACCCGGCCGGGCGAGCCCCATCGCATTGCGGTGTTGGTGTCCATCATCGAGTTCGGGGAGTCGGGCATGCACCGTCGGTGGTATCAGTCCCGTGACACCGCGCTTCTGCGGGCCAGCACGCACTTGCCGGATGCCGGTGGCGGAGAGCCGTGGCCTGCTGCGGGAAATGCGGATCGACTCGAGGTATGGGTCGGGTGGCTGGGCAAGGTTTGGCAGGACCGTCGGATCGTGGAATCGGTCGCCGTGTCGAGTCCGGTGTTCGCCGAGCAGATCACGGCCGCGGTCGACGGCGGCGGGAAGAGCGACGCGGCGCGGGTACGACGGCTCGCGGTGTCGCTGGGACGATACCTGGCACGAATGCGCGGGCGGGCGACACCATTCGGGTTGTTCGCCGGTGTCACCCCGCTCGGCTTCGCTGCCACGGGGTCGCTCCTGGGGTCCGAGGCACACCGGACCTGGGTACGTGCCGACGCCGCGTGGCTGGCTGAGGTCGTTACCCGGTTGGAGGCATACCCGCAGCTACTGGCGCGGCTGAGTGTCGTGGGCAATGGCCTCGCGGAGATCCGCGGTGGGCGCGTGACCATTCCGGGAACGCGGGTGGCCCAGGCGCGGTTCGGTGCGGGCCGCCATGAGGTGTCGGTGATATACAGCGCGGCGGTGCGAGATGTGCTGCGGGCCGCGACCGCCCCGGTGGTCGTCGCCGACCTGGTCCGCGCGGTGTTTCCGGCCGATGCCGCGGCAGCCTCGGCGATGCTGCAACAGTTGGTGGCGCATGGCGTGCTGATCACCAACCTCCGCCCGCCGTCCACGACCGTCGACGGCCTGGCTCATGTTCTTGACCAGCTCGCCGGCGTGGACGCCGATGGTATCGAGGAGGTTGAGGCCTTGATGTCGGCGCTGCGCGAGGCCCGTACCGCCGTCCGGATGCTGTGCCAGACGCATTGGCTCGACGGGGGCGGCCGGCATGCGGTTGCTGCGCGGCTGCGGCGGATCGCCGAGGTGCCGCAGCCGCTGATGACGGACGTGCGGCTGGACTGCACGGCGACGCTGCCGCGTCGGGTGGCGACCGAAGCGGCAGCCGCTGCTAGCGCACTGACGCGGCTGGCGCCGCACCCCGAAGGCGACCCTGCATGGTGTGCGTACCGGCAGCGGTTCCTGGACCGCTTTGGTCTCGGTGCGGTCGTGCCGCTGCTCGACATGGTCGACCCGGTCCGTGGGATTGGATTCCCTGACCACTTCGTCGAGCCCGCAAACTCGGCTCCGACGGCTCGGTCGGGGCAACTCGCCGCGCCGGCGGGGCTGACGGTGCGGAATGAGCGTCTGCTGGTGCTGGCTCAGCTGGCCGTCCTCGACGGTGCCGACGAAGTGGTGCTCAACGAGACCGCGATCGACGCGGTCACCGCAGATGGGCCGGCGCCTCGGCCGGTGCCGCATCTTGATCTGTGCTTCGACCTGCGGGCGGCGTCGCTGCCGGATGTGGGGGTGGGCCGGTTCGCGCTCGGGGTTACCGGGATCGGCCGGACCGCTCTGGCCACCGGCGGCCGGTTCTTCGACATCGTCCACGAGGTCCCCGCCGCCGTGGATTTGCCGGTTGTCGTCCTGAACGGCGAACCGGTGCAACTATCGTTTCCTGCGCTGGACGCACGCGGCGGCAACGTGCTGCGGGCGCCGCGACTGCTGCCGCAGGTGCTGCCGGTCGGTGAACATCGCGAACGTGACACGGACATAGACCTACGCGACCTTGCGGTCACCGGCGATCCGGACCGGTTGTGCCTGTTGTCGCTGTCCCGCCGTCGGGTCATCGAACCGGTGCTCGCCAACGCCGCCGCACGGCACGCCATGGCGCCGTTGGTGCGTCTACTGGCCGAACTGCCTACTGCATGGTGCACACCGATGTCGCTGCTGGACTGGGGCGCTGCCGACGTGCTGCCGTTCCGGCCGCGGCTGCGCTACGGCCGGAGCATCCTCTCCCCGGCCCGGTGGCGGATCAGCCCTGCCGATCTGCCCGCGGCGACCGCCGCCGAACCGGTGTGGGAGAAGGCGCTCGATCGGCTGCGGGAACGGCTGCAGCTGCCGGCGTGGGTATACGTGGGAACGGGAGACCAACGGCTGCGACTGCACCTGGACGAGCCTATGGACCGGGCGCTGCTGCGCGGCCACCTGCACCGCACCGCCGACCAGCCCGTGCTCACGGAGGCACCTACTCCCGAGGATCACCGCTGGTTCGGCGGCCGGGCCCACGAGATCCTCCTGCCCCTGGCCACCACGCTGCCACCGGCGCCACCACCAGTCGTGCTCCGCGGGCATGCTGACCTGCATCCGTTCCGTCAGGTGCAGGACATCCTCCCGGGCGACACGATCCTGTCCGCGAAGCTCTACGGCCCCGCGGAGCTGGCTGGCGCGATCCTCACCGAACACCTGCCACGGCTGCTCGCCGCCTGGTCGTCCCCACCCTTGTGGTGGTTCATCCGGTACGAGGACCCGGCACCCCATCTGCGACTACGGCTGCACCGGGTCGAGTACGGGCTGGCCGCCGAGCGGATCGGTGCGTGGGCAGCCGACCTGCGCCGGCTAGGTCTCCTCGCCGATCTGGCGCTGGTCACCTATCGCCCGGAGACCGGCCGGTTCGGCACCGGCGAAGCGATGGCCGCCGCCGAGGCGTTCTTCGCCGCCGACTCCGCCGCCGCCGTCGCCGAACTGGCCGCGGGCCGTCGGCTCGACGAGTCGTACCGGCAGGCGCTGACCGCAGCGAGCCTTGTCGACCTCGCAGCCGCGGTCAGCGGCGGCGAGGCCAACGGACTCCGATGGCTGCTGGACCATCCAGACCTCGCCGCCTCGCAGGGCCGCACCGACCGTATCGCCCTGGCACACACCATCACCCTCACCGATGCGAATACCGGCCCAGCGGCGCTTGCCGCCTTCGTCGGCGGTGCCGAGGTCCTTGAGATGTGGCAGGCTCGGCGGGATGCCGCCGCGGCCTACGCCGCCCAGCTGGAGCATCCCGCCACACACGTCACATCGGCGTCGGTGTTGACGGCGCTGCTGCACCTGCACCATGTCCGAGTCCACGGCATCACCCCGGCCTTGGAGGCCCGGACTCACCGCCTGGCCCGCGCTGCGGCACTCGCCCGCACCGCCCGGACCGGCGACGCCGGCCGCAGCAGGACGGCGTCATGACCGCACCGACGGTCGACCCGGGCGAGCGCGACCGCGCGGCGGCGGCGTGCGAGCGCCTCAGCGTCGCGCTGGCCGAACCGGCCAGGCCGGTCACCGGCGACGATGCGCGCGGCCGGCGGTGGCACGGCCAGTCGCTGTACCGTGGTGCGGCGGGCACCGCCGTCCTGCACGGCGTCCGTGCGCAGACCGGCGACGACCCGCCGGCACGGGTTCGCACCTGGCTGACGGAGGCGACCCGTGAGGACGTCAGTGCCGCATCCACCGCAGGGCTTTGGTTCGGCGCACCCGCGGTCGGGTTCGCCGTTGCCACCGCCGCGCCGGGGCTGTGCCCGGCCACCCTGCAGCAGCTCGACACCGCCGTCGCCCGTCTCATCGGCGCCCGGCTGGACGCCGCTGAGGCCCGCATCGTGGCTGGTCGACGCCCGCCCCTCGCCGAGTTCGACCTCGTCCGCGGACTGACCGGTCTCGGCGCCTACCTTCTGCATCGCACCCACTCCGATAGCCGGCCCGACCGACAGCCCAGCAGACCGGATCATGGCGTGGACGGCGACCTGGCTCGGCGGGTCGTCGCCTACCTGGTCCAGCTCACCGAGCCGCTGCCGCGGGCCGTCGATGAGTTCGGCGCTGACGTGCCGGGCTGGTGGAGCGGCGCGGTCCCGTCCGGAGAGACCGCGCACCGCTACCCGGGCGGCCACATCGATCTCGGCATCGCCCACGGCATCAGCGGACCGCTCGCCTTCCTCGCACTGGCGATGCGTCGCGGGCTCACGGTCCCCGGCCAGGCCGAGGCGATCGACCGCGTCTGCCGCTTCCTGGACCACTGGCGCCAGAACAGCCCGGCCGGAGCATGGTGGCCCGAACGCATCGGCCGCAACGAACTGCACCACGGGCGCCCGCGGCAGACAGGGCCGGCGCGACCGTCCTGGTGCTACGGCACGCCAGGCATCGCCCGAGCCTGCCAGCTCGCCGCAGTCGTCCTCGGCGACACCGCCCGCCAGCAGGCGGCCGAACGCGCCCTCGCCGACTGCCTCGACGACCCCGGCCAGCTCCGCAACGTCCTCGACGCGCGGCTGTGTCACGGCTGGGCCGGCATCGCCGCCACCGCCTGGCACGCCGCGCACGACGCTGCCACCGACCGCATCGCCGGCTACCTGCCACGTCTGCTGAGCAAGCTCACCGCGCTCGCCGAGCAGATCCCCGCACCGAGCCAGCCAGCCCGGGAAGGGCTGATCGACGGCGACGCCGGCATCGCCCTCACTCTGCAATCCATGATCACCACCACCGCGTCGGTCAGCTGGCCGACGTGCCTCCTGCTGGCCTGACCGCTACGAGTGACACCACCAGATGATGGGACACCGCACCGTGACAGCACACGCCGACGCCAACGGCTGGCGGCAGCTCAACCTCACCTTCGACACGTGGCAGACCGCCGAACGCACCGCCGCCGCCCAGCTCGGGCCGCTGCTACACAGCGCTGAGCACGACGACGTGCTGGGCCAGTGGTGGTTCGTCCGGAAGGGCCCGGCGTGGCGGCTACGGCTGCGCCCAGTACCGAGCACCGACACCAGCCGTGTCGCAGACCTCATCCAGCGCCTCACCGACGTCGCCGCCGTCACCGGCCTGCGCGCCTGGGCCGAGGTCATCTACGAACCAGAGGCCCACCGCTTCGGCGGAGCCGCCGGGATGGACCTCGCCCACACCCTGTTCCACGCCGACAGCCGGCACCTGCTCCAGTACCTCGCGGGCGCCGACCGAGACCACCGCATCGACCACCGCCGCGAACTCAGCCTGGTGCTGGCGACCCGGCTCATGCGCGCCGCCGCGCAAGACTGGTACGAGCAAGGCGACATCTGGCGCGCCGTCGCCGACCACCGCGCCGCCGCATCCGATGACGCCGGCGAACCGGTCCCGGCCCAACTCGCCGCCGTGCGGCAGCTCATCCTGGCCATCTCCGACACCGACACCAGCCCGCTGCATGCAGCGCCCGGCTGGCCGACCGCGTTCGAGCAGGCAGGCATCGCGCTGGCCGGCCTCTCCGAACGCGGCGGGCTCACTCGCGGCATCCGCGCAATCCTCACCGACCACGTGCTGTTCCTGTTCAACCGGCACGGAGTCGCCGCACCCGACCAGCAAACCCTCGCCAGCGCCGCTCGCCAGGTTGTCTTCGAGCGTGAACCGGCCGGTGATCAACCCACCACAGCCGACAGCGCCGCTACAGTCGCCCCGGTGACCACCACCGCAGCAGAAGCCAGCGGACCCGCCGAGCCCGCCGACGCTCGGCTGAGGGCGGCGCTCGCCGACGACATTCGCCGCCGCGGCACGTTCCGCACCCCGCCCGTCGAGGCAGCGTTCCGGACGGTCCACCGGCATCTATTCCTGCCCGGCGTCCCGCTCGATGTCGCCTACGGCACCAACCCGGTCGTCACGAAACGCGACACCGACGGTGCGTCGCTGTCCTCGGCGTCCAAACCGAACCTCGTCGCCGCGATGCTCGAACAGCTCCAGGCCCAGCCCGGACAGCGGGTGCTGGAAATCGGCGCCGCGACGGGCATCAACGCCGCCCTGCTCGCCGAACTCGTCGGACCGACCGGCACCGTCGTCACGATCGAACTCGACGAGGACCTCGCCGCCGGCGCCCGCGCCGCGCTCGACCGCGCCGGCTACCCCCACGTCACCGTCATCTGCGGCGACGGCACCCTCGGCCACCGACCCGCGGCCCCATACCAGCGGATCATCGTCACCGCAGAAGCGTCCGACATCACCGACGCCTGGTGGGACCAGCTCGCACCCGACGGACGCATCGTCGCCCCCATCCGCCTGCACGGCAGCGGCCTCACCCGCTCCCTCGGCTTCGCCCTCGACGACCACGGCGTGCTAACCAGCACCCACGCCGAAGTGTGCGGGTTCGTCCCCATGCGCGGCGCGACCACCACCGCCAACAGCCACGTCTCGCTAGCCGCCGGCGTCGCCCTGCGCACCGACCCCGACGACCAGCCCGATCACCCGTCCCTCAGCTACGCCCTCAACCATTCCGCCCACGCCCACCGCACCGGCATCCAGGTCCACGATGACCAACCCGCCCAGCATCTCGACCTGTGGCTGCTCACCCACACGACACATCCGTTCGGGCGGTTGTCGGTCACCGCCACCGCCCGCGGCCTCGCCGACCCCGCCCGCCGTTGGGCCGGCGCCGGCATCTACCGCGGCGGCACCATCGCCTACATCACCGCCTACCCCGTCACCGACACCCTCGATGAACTCGGCGTCACCGCCCACGGGCCCGACGCGGAGAAACTCGCCGCCGACCTCACCGACCTGCTGCACGAATGGGACCAGCACAGGGCCGCCCAGCCGACCGTCACCGCCCACCGGCGCACCAACACCGACCCTGCACCCGTGCCAGAGCCTGCCGGCCCGGGCGAGGTCGTCCGACCGGACACCCGGTTCAGCATCCGCTGGTAACTCTCCAGTCGCATCGCCGGGCCGCCAGCCTCAACACACCGGCGGCGGCCCGACGGAAAGGGCAGATCCATGACCGCCGGCCCGCCGCTGCCCGCCCGCCTCGGACCGCTCGACGACCTAATGGCCCGACACTTCCCATTACTGCCGCGTACCCGCCCGTCCTGCCGCCCCCTGCCATCCCGCGTCGCGCACGTCGAACACCTCGTCCAGCAAGCCGCCGGGCAGCCGCCCGCCGATGCGCTGCTCCGAGCTGCGGAGGCACACAACTTCGCCGCGTTGATCGCCAGCGACTGCGGCATGCCTGACCTCGCCCGAACCCTCTGCCTGCGCCAGTATGCGACGATCCGCGCCAACGCACCGGTGAGCATCGTCGCTGCCAAACTTGCCCTGCAACCCCTGGTCAACCTCGGCCGCCTGCATACCCGCGACGGCGACGGCGACGCCGCCCACCGCGTGTTCCAGACGCTGTTCACCACGGTCCGCGACCGCCGCCACGCCGACCTCGACGCTCTGCATTTCGACGCGCGCGCTCTCGTCGTCGATGCCGATCACGCCGAGCTCACCCAATGGCTGTGGGCGGTCGTGCTCGCCGATGGCAGCCGAGCGCTCGCCCGCGCCGGCCGGTGGCGCGAAGCCCGCGACGTTGCCGCAGCCCACCACGGCATCGGCGAGCGTCTGCTCGACGGCCGCCAGGTCGCGGTCATCGACGCGTATACCCGTGGCGACCCGGACGCTCAGGCCATGCTCGAGGCCAGCACCACACCAACGGCCTGGGAGCGCGCCGTCGCGAGCTGCCTCACCGCCGCATGGCACCTCAGGACCGGTCACCTCACCACCGACAACGTCGCTGCGGCGACCGACTCCTACCGCCAGGCCGTCGCTAGTGACGTCGACGCGACGTTCGCCGTCCGACTCGGCCTGGCGATCGCATCCCTCGCAGCCGACCACCCCGCCCCAGCGGCCGTCATCGCACACCTCGAGCACACCGCGATCAGCACCGGCGACGCCTACATTGCCCGCGACGTCCTGGGCGCGGCCCACGCCGCGTCGCTTACCCTCGGAGCAACCCACCACTTGACCACGGTCGTGGAGCACGCCGGACTGGACGTCGGTGGCATGCCTGAGCCGCTACTAACCCAGCTCACCAACGCCACTGACGCCGCCGAACACGCCATCGCAGCGGCCGTCGCCGTCGGCGATCGGCCGCCTCGCTCGTCGCACAACTGACCGTCGCCGGTGGGTGAGGAGAAACAGTGGATATCCGGACGGCCCAAGCACTCGCCTGGGAGAACAAGAAGGCCAAGGGATTCAACATCACCGACGTCGCCTACGAGTTCGGTCTGCTGCACGGCGAGATCGCCGAAGCGTTCAACGCCTGGCGTCGGCAGCATCCGGACCTCGATGACGAGCTCGCCGACGTCGCGATCTACCTGTTCGGCCTCGCGGAGATGAACGGCATCGACCTACAGTCAGCGATCGAACGCAAGCTTGCGACCAATGCCGCACGCCGGTATGCGCCAGACCCTGCCACCGGGGTCATGAACAGGGTTACCAGCTGAACGGCCCGACACCCAACCAGCCACAGGCTACGCCAGGCGCCAACAGGTCCCAGGGAGGTCAAGACTGCCGACGCACGCAACCCGCGGCGATCTGCAGCAGGCCTCGCCGCATCGCATGCGGCCCGATCGAATGGTTGAACGTGGCAAGCACGGAGGGGCGCGAGTGGTCCAGCATCCGGACTTCACCGCTGCCAGTTCGATGCGGTTGACCATCCGCACCAGCGCCTCATCCACATGCGTGCGACGTCCGACTTGGCATGGCAGCCGTACGGCTGGCCGGCGACCAGTCGCCGCCCTGCGCATTTTCGGCCGACCGGCCGGCACCGTGTCGTTGGCCGCCGAGCCGTATGACGTCACCAGATGGGCGACCTCGCCGCTGCCCGTCGCCGCCCCGACCTGACCCTGAACGGCGACTGGACCGAGCAGTTCGACAACGGTGGTCCAACCCTGCGCGGCGGTCGCATAGCCAAGTTCCGCCAGTGCGTCGACGATCATTGCGGCGAAGCGGGCGGCGAGCACAGCAGCCGATCTGTGCGGCGCGTCAGCCACCGGCCCGTGGAGCAGGTCGATGCACGCCTCGAGGGCGACGGCGGCAGCACGGACTCGGTCCTGCGCTGCGATGATCAAGTCACCGCCATCAGGCAGTCTCACATCCCTGTGCGGCAGACCGTCCAGTCGCGCTGGCGCCCCGTCCAGGCTCACGCCTGCGATGACTTCGCGCATCAGATGGTCGAGGAGCTTCGCCATCGCTGGAATGTCTCGGTGTTGCGATGCCGGCGCGCTGAACTCCGGATCGGCTCGCGCTGCTCCTGGTGACTGCGGTTGGTGACGGGCTTGCTGCCGCTGCGGGTCGGTGGCGCGCTGGTGTTGCAGCAGGGTGAAGCTGTTTCGTAGCGCACCATCAGTGCCAAGCGCGGCCTCGGCGCGCTCGACGAAGTTCGCGGTAGGCCGGCGTTCACCACGTTCGATTAAGCCGACGTATTCGCGGCTGAAGAAGGTCACGGCGCCGAGCTCGCGTTGGCTCCAGTTGCGCCGGTGACGCCACTGCCGCAGAAGGGCACCGAAGGGCACCACGTCGGTGTTCTGGCTTGCCCCGTGTTTCACGGTGGTCGCCACGAACCTCCTCCTGACAGTGCCGGTCTCCTGCTGATCTCCTGCTGACAGCCTCGCGGCGTTCGCCCAGCACGCTTCGGCCAACGCTAGAAGGCGGTTGCGGGGTAGGTCCACAATGTTGCGAACTGTTGCGAGTTAGTCCAACTCGCGGAGTACAGCGTTGATGATCGTGCGGGCGCGGCGACCGTAGACAGCGGCGGATTGCAGCCGGTCGAACATGCGACCGTATAGGTCGATTTCCTGAGGGCGGGTGACCTCGATACTGGCCGTGGGTGTCTCGAGCGCGACGAGGGTGTCGTCGAAGATCCAGAAGCCGGTGGATGCCACACCGGAGCGTTCGACCATCAGCGGGATGATGCCGACAGACACGCTGGGCAATGACATCACCGCGAGGAGCCGGTCGAGCTGGCCGGCCTGCACCTCGGCGTCGCCGAACCAGGTCCGCAGCGCCTGTTCCTCGAGCACGACGGCAAAGCGTCGGCCGCGCTCGTAGATCACCCGCTGGCGTTCCATCCGGACTGCGACGGCGGCGTCGAGGTCGTTGGGCGTCTGCAGGAAGTCGATCCAGAACGACAGCATCGCAGCGCAGTAGTCGGCCGTCTGGAACAGCCCCGGAACGACGTTGTGCTCGTAGACGCGAAACAGGGTGGTCTGCTCGTATAGGCCGATCGTGTGCGCCCCGAGCACCCGCTTCAGTCCGGACCGGCCCTGCCTGCGGAACTCCTGATAGGCCGACTCGACCGCCCGCAGGCTCGCCAGCAGGTCCGGGACGTGCGCCTGCGCGCCGCACGCCCGGCACCACCGTTCGATGTCGCCGGGCGTCGGCGACTGCACCCCGTTCTCGATCTTGCTGACGCGGGTGAAGTGCTGGCCGGTGGCCGCCGCCAGCGCGCGCCCGGTGAGGCCCGCCTCCTTGCGGATTTCCCGCAAGGAGGCGCCGAGGGCCTCCTGGGCCTGCCGGGCGGCGCTAGACGGGCTGGTAGTCACGGTGTGGGATGGCCAGTTTCCACACCGCCGCGAACGCCGACCGACACAGCTCGACATCCGCTGCATCGGTCGAGGTCACAAACTGCGCGTTGAGCCCTTCGCCGGTGTAGAGCAGGAAGATCACCAGGCGGCCGTCAAGCAGATAGAAGTCGTTGCCCGGGATGCCGATCGAGGACACCAACCGCCGGGGTACCCAGCGGATGTCTTCGCCGGCGTCGACCATCGGATGGGCGATGCTGTACGACCACCGTTGATAGGCGCTCAGCGGCTCGGAGACGATGCGTGCCCGCCGCACGGTCGCCCCTGCAGCGACGTGTGAGCGGAGAGTGTTGCACCAGTCCGCCAGCCAGGTCAGGTCGTCCGGTTGCCCCTTGGCCCACCGGTCCATGTACGGCAGCTCCGTCTGGGTGCCGTACGCGTCGCGCGTCTCCAGGTGCAGCGACTCTCGTTCGAAGGTGCGCAGCAGGTCGCCGAACTCGGCCTCAGTGATCGTCGGCACGGCCCTCCCTTGGCGACGCGGTGAAGAACTGCAGCATGCGGTCCGGAATCTCGACGCAGGTCTCCCCGTCCGGGATGTCCATGGCGGCGAGCGCGTCGCCGTCGGTGACCACCCAGCCCTGGACGACCCAACTGCCACGATCGGTGCGGTACACGGTCGGCGAACCTGTCGGGTTGGAGTCCGGATCCTTTCCGACGAACGTTAGGCGCATGGTCAGCTCCTGTCCTCGGCAGTTGCGAATTGTTGCGATGACAATGCTGATCGTTGCCGCCCGGAGGTAAGACAGTCAATGAAGTTGCGTGTTGTTGCGAGCCTCCGACACGGCATCCCGGCATGTCACCGTGCAGACGAACGCCAGCGGTGACAGCCGACTCAGGACAGGGCAAGGCAGGGGCGTGAACCACGTTTCTGGGCTCGCATCCGCCGCGGTTCCGGCTATCGTGCCGTCGCTTCGGGCGATCGGCTACGACGACCTCAACGCGGGGCATCACCACTTCATTTGTGCACCTGGAGACCCGCGACGCGTACGGCACTGAAACGGAGCTGCCGCACATGGCGGCGTGGCGCCGCGGCGAGCCCGACGACGACTTGTGGCTGTCGTGGTGGCTGCAGATGCTGCGCGGTCACCGGACCGCCGGTCGCAGCTGCCGCCGTGCCAGGGTGGTGTCAGAGCCGTTGAGTGAGTACCAGTAGTGGACCTTCAGTCACGTCGACCGGTTCGTCGAGGCCGGTGAAGACGTCCGCTACGTCTCCCGGCGCCGGTTGATCGACATCCTGCTGCCCGGCAGTGGAGACTTCTACGTGTTCGACGAGCAGCTCGCACTGTTTCTGCACTATGCGGGTAGCGGCACCAACAACGCATTCGAGGTCACCGAGGACCCGATGACCGTCCGGCGGTGCCGGGATGCGTTCGCCGCTGCATGGTCTCGCGGCGTTCCGGCTGGCGAGTACCGGTTGTAGCAACCCGGAATACCACCGCCGCCGTCGGCATCCGCGCATGCCAGCCGTTGCTCGACAGCACATTCCATTGCAACCGGTTACGTCGAAGACCCGCTGCCGTGGTGCTGCGGCAAGACCGCAGGCGACAGCCCGGTCTGCGATGTGAACGACAGCCAGTGGCAGATGGTGCGGTTAGTGGGCCGGCTGCCGGACGGTCAGCCGGCGGAGTGGTGCTGTGTGTCCGCTACCTGCGGTAGCCACGCGACGGCGGTGCCGCGGAAGGACTGGTTGACCGGTACAAGGCAGGGATCGTCTTGGTCGTCCAGCGCGCTGAGGTTGATCCCGATGGTGGTGTCGTTATAGTCGAAGGCAGCGATGTGGCTGCCGCAGGTAGAGCAGAAGCCGCGCTTAGTCTCTCCGGGAAATGTGTCGTACCAGGTCGGCTCGCCGCCGTCGCCGGTCCAGCGCAGTCCTTCGAGCGGGAAGCCGACCCACGACTGTACGGGTCCGCCAGCGCGTTTCTGGCAATGTGGGCAGCTACAAAGGTGCGGGTAGTCGGGCTCGCCGGTGACGACGAACCGGATCCTGCCGCACAGGCAACCGCCGGTGCGGCCGGCAGTGCCAACGGCGATGTCAGACATCTCGACGGACCCTTCGGCCGATGGGGAATGAAGCGTCAGTGTGCCAGCCACCGTCGGGGCGCCGGTGTTGTTGACGGCGCCTGCGCGCGGCGTGTCGAGCCTGGTGCAGTCACGCGAGTGTCGTTCGTTGCACCGTACGACTGCGCCAAGTCCTGATCCCTAACCGACCACCGATCCGCGTTCACCAGGGAGCACGCGAATGCCCGCATTGCATCACCTTGCCCTCACCGTAAGGGACGTCGGGGCGAGCGCCGCCTTCTACGACCCGTTCCTCACGCAACTCGGCTACCAGCGCAGTGGCGGCATCGAAAGTCCCCTTGTTTACCTTGGTGACGGTCCGGAGATTCTTGTCTACGTGGCCGAAGGCGACGGCGTCAGCCGGGCTCGGCATCAGCACGGCGCTCCCGGACTGCAGCACCTCGCGTTCAAGGTCGGCGATGCCGCGGCCGTCGACGCAGCGCACCGTGCAGCAGCAGGCGCCGGCGGCGCCGTCGTCCACCCGCCCCGCTTCTATCCCGAGTACGCCGACGGCTACTACGCGGTGTTCGTCGAGGACCTTGATGGGTCACGGTTCGAGGTCGCCTATATCCCGAGCAACTGACCCCAGCAGCGCGCGTTCGTCCGGGCTGGGCAGTCGGGACACACGCAGGGCGCCGTGCAATGCCCAGTCGGCCTCGTTGTGTCAAGGTCGGCGGTCAAGTACGCCAGGAAGGGCCACACCGACCGGGCCGCACCGCTGTCTCCGCGTTCATCAAAGCGTCGGATTGTCAGCTATGGCCCCGGGCGACGTCCTGATGGCGTGTTACGGTCCGCGGAGACCGTCGGTTCGGAGGCCGCCGTGTATCGACCGCATGCTTTCCCTGTGTCGGTCAAGGGCGTCTGCGTCCGGGCTGGCCAGGTCCTGTTGCTGCGCAACGAACGGGATGAGTGGGAGCTGCCTGGCGGCAAGCTCGAACTTGGCGAAGACCCGATGGCGTGCGTGACGCGGGAGATCTCCGAGGAGACCGGTTGGACGGTCACCGTCAGGACGATCCTGGACTGCTGGCTGTACCACATCCGCGACGGCGTCGATGTGCTGATCGTGACTTATGGATGCCGTGTCGACGCCGACTCGCCGGTCCAGGTCAGCAGCGAACACAAGGAAGCTCGCCTCTTCAGCCACGATGAAGTCGCTGCGCTGCGCATGCCGTCCGGATATCGCCGCTCGATCGACGACTGGTTCACCCGCCTCGACGCTGCGGTGCACGGCTAGGGGGACCCGCCGTGCGCTGCCGAGCCTGCGCAACGCACTGGACGAATCAGCGCCGGAGGCGCTGTGCGCGACCTGCCGCCTCCCGGAGCTTGCGAACCCGTTCCGGTGCCCGATGCGTTGCAGGCGAGGGCGGGTCTCGTGGTCCCCCGATTGGGTGATGACTGGTGACGCCAGGGCGGTACAAGCGGACGGTGGCGAAATGTACCCGTGTACGTCTGCCCTCTCCGGCGACGAGCCGAATACGTTCGTTCAGTGGTGTCGACGCATTGGCTCAGCATGCAGGGGCAGAGTCGTCAAGGAGAGCAGCCGTGACCCAATCGCCGCACTCACGCCCGGTGATGCACGGGTCGGAGGTGACAGCGAATGCCCAGGCGCGAGACGCGTGGCTGGCGGCCCTGACGGAGTTGCTGCCTCGGCATCTGTTTGTGGCAGGGGTGTGGCTCGTCGGGTCACTCGGACGAGGTGGGGACGACGGCTACAGCGACGTCGATCTCGTCGTCGCGGTCGACTCGACCGTCCCCGCGGCGGTGCTGGCGGACCCGGCAACGTTGCTGCGGGTGCCGGACACGGTGCTGCTGTACACCCGGCCGAAGCCGCGCAACGCACCCGCCGGCGGGGCCTACGAGGCGGTCTGCATCCGGCTGGCTGGCTTGCCGGTCCTGGTCGACCTGTACCTGTGGCCGGCCGCGACCGCGGCGGTCCCGGACGGCGCCCGGATTCTCTATGCCCGCACCGAACCGCCGCGCAGCGACCTGGCGTTCATGACGCTGCTGGACCGGCACCGCAGCGGCGACACTACGGGCGCCGACCCGGACCACCCGGCGACAGTCCTGTTGTTGGTCCAACTCGCCGCCAAGTACCAAGCCCGCGGTGACGTGTCTCGCCGCGACGGCATCCACCAGCAGCTACACCTTCCCACCGGCGGCACCCTGGCTGTGCTGCGCGACGTGCTCGACCAGCGCATCGACCTCGCCCGCTGGCCGGCGTTCCAACCTGCAGTCGCAGCGGTGCACCGCTTGCTCGACATCGTCGAGTCCGCTCATCGCCCCGATCGCCCAACCATCGACCCGACTGTGGAAAGGACGCCGAGCCGGTGACCGACCTCGCCACTGCACCGACCGCCGACATCTTGCGTCACCAGCTCGCCGACGCCCTGGTCGCGGCGGGCGCGATCACCTCCCCGGACGTGGAGCGGGCGGTACGGACCGTACCGCGGGAGGTGTTCGCCCCGCCCGGCACGAGCCTGGCCGACGCGTACGCCGACGACGTGGTGATCACGAAACGTCGTGCGGACGGCCAGCCGACCAGCTCGGTCTCGGCACCGTGGCTCCAGGCGCGGATGATCGAACAAGCCGGGGTAGGCCCGGGATCGAGAGTCCTCGAGGTGGGCTCGGGCGGGTACAACGCGGCGCTACTCGCCGAGGTCGTCGGCCCGACGGGTGCGGTGACCAGCGTCGACATCGACCTAGACGTGATCGGCTGGGCACGGCGCGGGCTCGACGCCGCCGGCTACCCGCAGGTGGCGACAGTCGTCGGCGACGGTGAGCACGGCCACCTGCCGGGCGCGCCGTACGACGCGATCATCGTCACCGTGGAGACCGCCGACATCCCACCGGCCTGGCGCGAGCAGCTCGCCCCGACCGGGGTGCTCGTAGCGCCGGTGCGGATGCGGGGCCTCACCCGCAGCGTGGCCTTCACCCGGGACGGCACCGGCGACAGCGCTGGCTCCGGTGACGGTCTGGTGGCCCGGTCGCTGCTCATGTGCGGGTTCGTGCCGATGCAGGGGCAGGGCAGCATCCCGGAGCAGCACCTCGACCTCACCGGCGGGGGCGGGGACGGTGGTGACGGCGTCGTCGTCCTACGCGTCGACGACGACACCACCACGGTCGACCCGGGCGCTCTCGCCGAGGCGCTCCGCGGTCCGCGGTCCGACGTGTGGTCCGGGATCACGCTGCCGGGCAACACGTCGTTCGAGACGCTACTGCTGTGGCTGACCGGCCAGCCGGTGCCGTACGGGCGGCTGTTCGTCGACCGCGACCGGGCGAAGGTCCACTTCGATGGGTTGCTCGCCCCATTTGCCAACGTCAGCCCGGCGTTCCTCACCGCTGACAGCCTGGCCTACCTCGTGTTGCGCAAGCTTGACAGCACCGTTCCCGGGGCGCAGCCGCCGGGGGAGTCGCGGTGGGAGTTCGGGGCGCACGGCTTCGGCCCCGACGCCACGCTGGTCGCCACCATGCTGTGCGATGCGGTCCGGGCCTGGGACCGCCACGCCCCCGACCCGCACATCGCCGTCCACCCCGCCAGCGCCGCGACGGACGCTGCGAGCGTCGCCGCCTCGGACGGCGCGGTGCGGCTGCTGGTGCCGCGCCGGCATGCCACGATCGTCGTCAGCTGGTCGGCGCCCGCACTGACGTCGGCTGCCACAGCATGACCCAGCCACTCACGGCAGTGTCGGGCTGCACCACGCCGGGTGTGGGAGCCCCGATGCTGCTGGTGATCCGCGGGAATTCAGCCAGTGGCAAGACCGCCGCCGCGCGGGAGGCGCGTCGCCGGGCTGGCCGGGGCACCGCCCTGATCGAGCAGGACCACTGGAGGCGGGTGGTGCTGCGCGAACACGGCGGCCTCGGCGACGACGCGGTGGCGCCGGGGTTCATCGACGTGTCGGTCCGGCATCTGCTCCGCGCCGGCTACCACGTGATCGTCGAGGGCATCCTGCACACCGGCGGCTACGGCCCAATGCTGCGCCAGCTGATCACCGACCACCCCGGCCCGAGTCACGTCTTCTATCTCGACGTCAGCTTCGAGGAGACCGTCCGGCGCCATCACGGCCGGGCCGAGCCGATCCCGGTCACCGCCGACGACATGGCCGGGTGGTACAAGGCGCTCGACGTCCTCGGGGTGGATGGGGAAATGGTCCTCGACGAGGACTCGACCCTCGAGCAGACCGTCGCCGCCATTCTGGACGTCAGCGGCCTGGCCATCGCCGCGTCGTTGACGCCGTGCCCGGCCCGTTGCCCGCGCTGCGCCGCGAAGCAGGCCGCCGGAGGCGGTGTGCTCGCCGTGCTGGGCGTCGAACGGTCCGGCGAGCTGGGCGGGGCCGGTGGTCCGGTGTGCTGATCGCGCCGATGAGTGTGGAGATGATCGACGACGTCGAGCGGCTCATGGGTCTGGGTGTCCCATACGTGCGGGCGCGGGGTGGGTCGGACTATTGGCTGTACGCGACGTTGTTCTCCGCGACGTGCCCGGTCGCGGTCGACGACGGGGTGCTCGCCGGTGCGGCGGTGGCGATGCGCAGCCAGGACGACCCCGGCGACGTGTACGTGCAGGACGTGATGGTCCACCCCGGTCACCGCCGGCGGGGTATCGCCACCGGCCTGCTGGGTGTGGTGACCGGGCAGGCACGGCGCTGGGGTGCCCGCCGGCTGTACCTGACATCGGAGCCGGGAAACACGGCCGCCGACGCGACCTGGCGGCGGCTCGGGTTCACCAACCTGCCCGGCGACACCACCACCGACGCCGGTATCCAGGTGGTCTCGGACTTCAAGGGCTGCGGCCGGCACCGCGCCGTGTACCAGCGCGACCTTGTGGCCGGCGCGATAGCGGGGCGGCGGAACGGAGACCCAGGTGAGTGAACCAGTGATGCCCCCGCGGCCCGGCGACCGCGGCGTCGTGCACGACCTCGTGGCTGGTGTCGTGCCGGTGGACGAACGGAGACCCAGGTGAGTGAACCAGTGATGCCCCCGCGGCCCGGCGACCGCGGCGTCGTGCACGACCTCGTGGCTGGTGTCGTGCCGGTGGACGAGCGGGAGGCCGCCGACCGCGCCGACATCCTCGCCTGGATCGCCTCCGGGGCCGGGCTGTACCGGCGGACACCGCCGGCGGACCCGCCGAAACACCTGGTCACCTACTTCCTGCCCTACCACGCCGGCACCGACGCGGTGTTCCTCGTCGAGCACCGCAAAGCAGGCCTCCTCTTGCCGCCTGGCGGGCACGTCGAGTCGGACGAACCGCCATGGGACACCGTTGTGCGTGAGGCGCAGGAGGAGCTCGGCGTCGTCGCCCGGCCGCACCCGCTCACCCCGGATCGGCGTCCGCTGTTCGTCACCGTCACCCCGACGGTCGGCCCGCACAGCCACCTCGACGCGACGCTCTGGTGGCTTCTCGACCTCGACCCGGCCCAGCGCATCGCTGCAGACCCGGGCGAGTTCAGTGGCTGGGGCTGGCATCCTCGCCGCGAGGTCGCCGGCTGGCCGGCCGGGCGGACCGACCCGGAACTGGGGCGGTTCCTGTCCAAGGTCGAGCACCTGACCACCCGGACCGGCCAAGGTGCGGTGACGCGATGACCGGAAGTCAGCCTCGCACCGCTGCCGCCCTGAGCGTGCCGTACGCGAGCCCGGTGGACTGCAAGCTGCTGTACACCAACGGCGATCGGGTGCTGTTGGCTTTGCGGAACGGCACCGGCTACGCCGACGGGCAATGGAACCTGCCGTCCGGCAAGCTCGACGCCGGTGAGATGGTCGACGCCGCGGTGTGCCGCGAAGCGGACGAAGAGGTCGGCCTGCACCTGGACCGGGCGGAAATGCGGCTGTCGGTGCTGCTGCACTGGCGCAACCCGGAAGGTCAGTACCGGCTCGGAGTGTTCTTCCACGTCGAGGCCGCCCCCGACCGGCACGGGGTGCCGGTCAACGCCGAGCCGCACAAGTGCGCCGCCATCGGCTGGTACCCGATGGACGCCCTGCCAGCGAACACCGTGCGCTACACCGCCGCCGGCGTGCACCTGCACCGCCACGGCATCCCGTTCGCCGCCGCCGTATGGCCGGCCACCGACCTGCTCGGCGACCTGCCGTGAACAGCCGCCGGCCAGCCCCAGTGGCAGCGGCATGGGACGCCGGATACCGCATCGGTCCGGGGCGGGAGGGCTGAGCTGTGCAGCGGATCGCGATCGTGGGTGCGGGCGGGGCTGGTAAGACCGTGCTGGCCAACCAGCTCACCGCCCTACTCGCCCTGCCGGTCACGCATCTGGACGCGCTGCGCTACGACGCGGACTGGAATGTCGTGCCGGAGCGGGAGTTCGTCGACGCGCAACGCGCCGTCGTGGCCGGCGATCGGTGGATCGTCGACGGAAACTCGACCGCGAGCATGCCGGTCCGGTTCGCCCGAGCCGACACGATCATCTTCCTGAATCTGCCGCCGCTGCTCTGCCTGTGGAGCATCCTGCGGCGACGGCTGCGCTACCACGGCGGCCGGCATCCCGACGGTGTGCACGACCGCATCACCGTCGGGTCGCTGCGGTTCGTGCTGACCTTCCGCCGCCGCTTCGCACCCGCCGTGCGGGCGCACATCGCCGCGCACGGCCAGCGCGCGGTGCTCATCGAGGTCACCAGCCGCCGCCAGGTCAACCTCCTCCTCGCCCGCCTCGACGGCCCGGCACGCAATGGAGGCACCGATGACGGTTGACCACGGCACCGCCCGCCCTGCCGGGCACGGCAGGCAGACGCGGCCGGGCGAGGACCCGCCGGGCCGGCCGGGTTCCGGCGCTGGCGCACCCACGTCCACCGTGCCCGCACCGCCGCCGGTGTCATGGCGTGGTGATCTGCGCCGGCTGTGGACGGCGTACTCCGTCAGCGAGCTGGGCAGCGCGGTTGGCGCCGGAGCGTTGCCGCTGATCGCGATCGTCGTCCTGGACGTGCCGGCGTGGCAGGTGTCGATGCTGGCGGTGGCGGCCGGGCTCACGAGCGCGGCCGTCGCGGTGCCGCTCGCGCCGTGGATCGAGGTCCACCGCAAACGCCCGGTCATGATCGCCACGGACCTGGCCCGGTTCGCGGCCTTGGTCACCGTGCCGGTCGCGGCGTGGCTCGGGGTGCTCACGTACGCCCAGCTGTGTGTGGTCGCCGCGGTGCAGACCGGCGGCGCGATCGTGTTCGCCGCCGCCGGCGGTGCGCACCTTAAGCGGCTCGTTCCCGAACCGCACCGGGCGCAGGCGAACAGCCGGTTCGAGACCAGCCTGTGGTCGGCCACCACGGTCGGGCCGCCGATCGGCGGGCTGCTCGTGTCGTGGCTCGGCGCGACCGTGTCCGTCGCCGTCGACGCGGCAACGTTCCTGCTCTCGGCGATCGGTGTCCGCCGGCTGCGCAGCCGCGAACCCGCCCCGCTGCCACCCGCCGCTGGGCGTCGGTGGCTCGGCGAGGTGACCGGTGGATGGCGGTACATCGCCGCCCACCACGACCTGCACCTGCTGTTCTGGAACGCCATGGCCTTCGGCGGTCTGATCATGGCCGCCGCCCCGTTGACCACCGTGTTGATGCTGCGCGACCTCGGGTTCACGCCATGGCAGTACGGCCTCGCTCTGGGTGTGCCGGGCGTCGGTGGGATCGCCGGTTCACTCCTCGTCGGCCCGCTGACCCTCCGCCTCGGCCTCGACGCCCGGACGGTGCTGCTGACCTCTGGGGTGGCGCGGACGGTATGGCTCGGCTTCGTCGCGCTCGCCCCGCCCGGCACAGCCGGCCTGGTGGTGATCATCGCAGCGGACACCCTGCTGCTGTTCTGCGCCGGCGTGTTCAACCCGACCTTCGTCACCTACCGGATGCGCGTCACCGCCGACACACACATGACCCGCGTCGCCACTGCCTGGTCGGTCAGCTCCAAGACCGTCCAACCCGCCTGCATCGCCGCGGCAGGGCTCCTCGCCACCGTCACGTCCGCCCGGACCGCGATCGCCGTCGCCGCGGTCGCTGTCGTCGCCTCCACCGGGCTGCTGCCCTGGCGCACCGCAACCGGCGGGGCCGGCGATGCTTGACCGATACGCGGCTGACCCCGCCGTGCGGGCGGCGACGTTCGTCGTGCTCGATTTCGAAGGCGCCACCCCAGCCGGGTACCCGGCCGAGCCGACCGAGGTCGGCGCGGTCCTGCTTCGCCTGCGACAGGAGCCCGCGGGGCATTGGGACCTCGCCGAGGCCGGCCGGTTCGAGTCGCTGATTCGGCCCCCGGACCATGCGCCGGTCACCGCGTTCGACACCCGCCAGACCGGCATCACCGCGGCGATGGTCGCCGGTCAGGCCGACGCCGCGACGGTACTGGCCAGGTTCGACGCGACGCTCACCCGCCCGCCGTACGTGACCGTGGCACACCACGCCCGGACCGAGGCCGGCATTCTGCGCCGCTACGCCACCGCCTGCCCCGCGCTCGCCGCCGCACCGATGCTCGACACGCTGCGGCTGGCCCGTCACGCCCATCCCGGGCTGGCGAACTATCAGCTCGACACCCTTCTAGCCCAGCTCGGCGTCCCGACCCCGCCGGACCGGCACCGCGCACTGCCTGACGCGGTCGTGACCGCCGCCGTCCTGCAGGCGCTGCTCGCCGACGGCGCCCGACGCCTGCGCTGGGCCACCCTGGCCCAACTGCAAGCCCTCGCCGGACTCGCACCACCCCACCTGGCCGCGGAACAGGCCACGCTGTTCTGAGCACGCGCCACACCCCGCCTCGACCCGATGCCGGCACGGCCTACGGAAGGAGACACCGATGGTGGACGACGAGTGGCGGCGATGGCCACAGGACTGGACCGCACGCAAGGCCGGCGACGGCTGCCAGCTGTGCGATTTCCTCCGCACCGAGGACCCCGCCTGGGGCCTGCCGGTCTACACCGGGCAGGTCGCGAACGGCTACCTGTGGGCGCGTGGGCAGATCACCGGCTACTGCGTCATCATCTGGCGCGGCGGGCACATCTGCGAACCGACCGACCTCACTCCTGCCGACGCGAGCCGGTACTTCGACGACATCTTCGCAGTCGGCCGCGCCCTGATCAGGCTGCTCGGACCGGCGAAAATGAACTACGAGACGCTCGGCAACGCGGTACCGCACCTGCACACCCACGTCGTGCCGCGCGGCCTGGACGACCCGAACCCGGGCGGGCCGCTGCCGTGGACCTACCTCGACGACGGTCACCAACCCGCCGGCCCGTTGCACGCCCTCGCCGACGACCTGCGCCGGCTCTTGCCCGCCGGCGCGACATGACTGGCGCCGACCGGATCCGCATCGCCGCCGTCCAGACCGAGGTCACCACCGATCCCGCCGTCAACGGCCGCGCCGTCCGCGACGCCCTGCGCCAGGCCGCCGACGGTGGTGCCCGGCTCGCTCACCTCTGCGAGGGCGCGCTCAGCGGTTACGTCGGTCAGGACAAGCCTCACTTCGACGGCTGGCACATCGACTGGGCACCCGTCCACGACGAACTCCACGCCGTCACCCAGCTCGCCGGCGAGCTCGGTATGTGGGTGGTCATCGGCGGCAACCACCGCCTGACCGGCGAACGGTGGCCGCACAACAGCCTGTGGTTCATCAACGACCGCGGCGAGCTCGTCGACCGCTACGACAAACGGTGGTGCTCCAACACTGAGGTCACCCGCTTCTACACTCCCGGCACAGAGGTTCGCACGTTCGACGTGGACGGGTTCCGGTTCGGCTGCCTGCTGTGCATCGAGGTCAACTTCCCCGAACTGTGGCTGCAGCAGCAGGCCCTGGACGTCGAATGCGTGCTGTTCTCCACCTTCTCCGAAGACCCGATCTTCGACGTCCTCGCCCGCGGACACGCCGCCGCGAACGGGTTCTGGGTCAGCGTCGCCGTACCAGCCCAGCACGCAGACGCGATGCCGTCCGGCGTCATTGGCCCGCATGGCTACCGCATCACCAGCGCCGAGTCTGGTCAGCGTCCCGCCGTCGTCTGCGTCGACCTCGACCGCACCGACCCGGACCTCGACATCGCCCTGCACAAGGCCCGACCGTGGCGGCGCGTCGCCCGCTCCGGCACGCTCTACCCCACTGCACCCGCCGACGACCCACGCAGCATTGACCGGACCGTCATCTGACCGCCCTCACGCTCCGAGGAAGCTGCCGTGCCGGGCCCCGTCACCCCAACTGCGGCCCGGTCGTCGCACCGACCCACCTCGAGCCCTACTCGGTCCCCGACGCGTTCGGTTGATCCTGACGGTCTGCGCGGATCACCCGTAGACGACGGCGCTGCGGAACCATAGCCAGTCGGGCATCCCGACCGGCTCCATGCCGAGGATGGTCAGCGCGGCGATTAGGGTGTCGTCCCAGTCCAGGTCCGGGTCGCCGACCGAGAACGTGTACGGATCGGGGTGGTAGTCCTCGCCGCTGTGCTGCGCGACGCTCTCCGCGTCGCGGTCGAACAGCGAGTCAGCGACGACGAGGACGAACTGGTCGGCCGTAACCCGATCGAGGGAACGGACCTCGGCGTCGGCGGGCAGGTTGTGGCCGAGCTGCGGGGGGCCGCTGGCCTCGCGGGTCCAGCCGGGTGGGGAGACCTCCAACGCCTCCTCAAAGCTGAATGGCAGCTCACCCACAACGTGACCCACGATCGGGGATCCGCGTTCGGCGCCGGCCACCATCGTCTCGAAGAACGACGACAGGTCGCCGACCGGCCGCTCAGCCGGATATCCGAGTTTGGCGCGGGCTGCTGTCGTCGCGCAGCGTGCGAACTGGCGCGTCGGATCGGTCTCGTCGTACCAGTCGGTGCGCAGCTCGTCGCCCGGCTTGAACCCATGCAGGTTCCAGGCTCGAGGGCCGCCGAGCCGGTACCCGTAGGCGCTGATCGTGCGGACCTGCTCCACCGGCATGTCCGCCACGGTATCGACGCCGCTGTCGGCTGTCGATGGCGCAGTCATCCGAACGGCCGACCCCGAAGGTTGCAGGCAGGACCCATGACTCGCGACCGGCCGCCACAACCTCGTCCCAAGCACGCCACCGTCTGGCCGACGGTCAACCTGTTGGGTCTTCTCCGGGAGATGGCGCAGGCGCGGCCAGCTGCGGTCAGCCGACTGGCTGGATGTAGGCGCGCACGAACCAGTCCCGGACGGTCGCCCGGTGCAGGTGCCCTGCGACGACGACACCGTCACCGCCGAGCGTGACATGCACGTGGACCTTGCCGTCGACAATTTCGCCGGTCCCGCTGAGTTCGAACGGCTGGTCGTAGTCGGTCAGGATGTCCTTGAGGGCGTTACCCTTCGGCATGACCGAGACGGTGCATTGCTGCACCGCGCCAATGAGGGTGAGCGCCGCGTCGGTAACGCCCCGCGCGATGACCTGCCGGGTGATCGACTCCAAGACTTCCTCGCCGCGGCCGATATGAACGATGAACACCGTCGCTCCCAAGGCCGACACCAGCGGACAGGGCGAAGACTACCGGCACGACGTCAACCGCTGGGCTCCCTGCGGCACCGTCGAGCGGAAGCGTGGCGGTGGCGGGACAGGCGGTGCGCGTCCGCTGCATCCCAGCCCGTTCCGGCCTTCGGGTACTCGCGCGGGCTCGACTCCGCTCGGACCCTTGCCGTCGCAGGTAGCACGATGGACGGGCATCGAGGTCGGCCGCATCGTTGGCCTCAACGTCTGCGCTGCGACACGGTGGAGCGCATCGTGGACCGCCGCTGCGGATGCGCCCTGTGTGGGTGCCATGTTCTCGATCGGCACGTGCGCTGAGCGGTGCTCAAGGGTGTCGGCCAAGCCGTACCATTCTTCCGCTCGGCGGTGCTGGTCGAGCATCAGCAGCGCGTCTGCGGTGAGCGCCGCGAACTGCCGTGCGACGGCCACCGCCCTTCGTGCCTGTCCGCTGGGCAACGATCGCTGCAACAGCGCACCGGCTTCCGCGCAGCCGAGCGCGGCAGCAGACGCCACTGCGGCCCAACCTGTGCCATCGCCGGCGTCCGCCGCGAGGCGGGCCCACCGCTGCTCGAGGCTCGCGATTTCGGCGTCGGCGTCGAGGAGGCCGAGTTCGTCCTTCAAGACGCGGTGGAGGTCGTCGAATGCCAGCCACCCGGACTCCGGCTGCTCGCTGCAGGGCGCACGGCGGGCTGCAGCACGAAACCGGCCGGCCACAATGGCGATCTTGCCTCCGCGTCGCTGCACGCGGCGGGTCTCGACGCGCTGCCGCGCGTCGTGTTCGAGTTCCCGTTCGAGTTGTGCGAACGCACCACGTAGCGCACCGTCCGCTTCCAAGGCGGTCTCAGCCCGCTCGACAAACGTCGCGGTCGGCTTGCGCAGGCCGCGTTCGACCATGGCAACGTGCTCACGGCTGAAGAACACTGCGGCGCCGAGCGTCTGCTGGGTCCACTGTTTCCGCTGCCGCCACGAGCGCAGGACGGCGCCGAAGGCGACGGCTGCGGGTGACAGCGCCTCCACAGCGACTCCTTCCCAAACGGTCAGCACCCGCACAAGGGCAACGGCGATCGACGCCGGCCTTGGCGGCACCTATGGTGGCTTCGACAGGGCGGAGGGACATGTCGTGCGCCTCCGCCCCTGCCAGTAGCCTCACAGTCACGGACCGGAGCGCCTAGTACTCCAACGTCACTTCGCGGCTGGGTGCGGCGTGGCGTGGGCATGAAGACGGCCACCGCGGTGATCATCGATGGTTTGTGAAGACAAAAGAAGATCAAGCGGTGGCCGCGTGCCACAGCGTAGACCCTGAGCGGTGGGGTGCGCTGCTCGACACTGGCATGGCCCGCATCGCCGGCCGGTTCGCCCGAGCCGAGGTCCGCCGGACCGCGGCGGCGTTCGTCGCGGGTCTGCTCTCCACGGTAGAACGCAAGACCTGCTGGTCCTTGGCCGAGCACGCCGGGCATCCGGATCCGCAGCCGATGCAACGGTTGCTGCGTAAGGCGGTGTGGGACGCCGACGCCGTCCGAGACGACACCCGCGACCTGCTGCTCGAACAGGTCAGTCACGCCGACGGCGTGCTGATCGTCGATGAGACCGGCTTCGTCAAGAAAGGCCGATCCTCGGTCGGGGTCCAGCGGCAGTACACCGGTACCGCGGGCCGGATCGAGAACAGCCAGGTCGCGGTGTTCCTGGCCTACGCCTCCCCGCGCGGTCGTGGTCTGATCGACCGGCGGCTCTACCTGCCCGAAGCCAACTGGTGTAACCAGCCAGACCGGCGCGCCCGAGCCGGCGTGCCCGACGACACCGTGTTCGCCACCAAACCGGCCCTGGCCCGGCAGATGCTCACTGCCGCGTCCGTCGCCGGCGTTGCAGCCAGCTGGGTCACCGCTGATGAGGTCTACGGCGCCGACCCCGACCTGCGCGCCGACCTCGAAGCCCGTGGTGTCGGCTACGTCCTGGCGATCGGCTGCGACCGGCGAGTCCGCATCAACCACGGCCGCACCATCATCCGCGCCGACACCCTGACCGCCCGTGTCCCCGCCGGCAGCTGGCAGACACACAGCTGCGGCCCGGGCGCGAAAGGACCACGCACCTACCAGTGGGCCTGGATCACCACCGCCACCCATCCCGGCGAGCATCGCTGGCTGCTCGTGCGCCGCAACCCGCACACCGGCGAAGTCGCGTTCTACCTGTGCTGGTCACCCCGGCCGGTGCCGCTGCGCGTGCTGGTCCGGGTCGCGGGCAGCCGATGGAGCGTCGAAGAACTTTTCCAGACCGGCAAGAACGAGATCGGCCTGGACCACTACCAGGTCCAGACCTGGACCAGCTGGCACCGGTTCATCACCCTGGCCATGCTCGCCCTCGCCCTGCTCACCACGCTCGTCCCAGCACCCGAGCCGGTCACCGAACCCGACCTGCAAAGCCCCACGATCGCGCTCACCGTGCCCGAGACCCGCCGCCTCCTCAACGCCCTGACCCTCCACCGACCCATCGATCCCAGCCACGCCCTGCGCTGGTCACTTTGGCGACGAACCGTCCAAGCCCGCGCCCGCCGATCCCACTACCAGCGCAGACTCACACGCAACGGCTGAAGTGACGTTGGAGTACTAGTAGTCGATACGTTTCGGAAGGTTTCAACTCATGGAAACGCCGGAAACGCTGCCCGAGATGCTGCGACGACTGCGTACAGCATCGGGCCGGAGCGCGGCCTCCATCGGGGTGAAGGTCAATCTCAGCCGTTCGGCATACTCCAACGTCGAAGCCGGTAGGCGCCAATTCACGCGTGACCGCGTGGAGATCCTCGACCGTCTGTATGGCTGCGACGGTGCCCTGACGAGAGCATGGGAGAACGACAACGTGAGGCGGCGCAACCTGCTGGCCGTGGGCGCGGCGATGGCCATGCCGGGTATCGCCGGTGGACTACGGCTACCGCCGCTGAGCCCGCAGCGCGTCACACCGGATGACCTCACCCAGATCGACGCGGTCGCGCACGCGCTCGTCACCTGGGACAACGCGTTCGGCGGAGGGCAGGCGCTGGCGGCCGGTCAAGCACAACTGGAATGGGCCGCGGCGCTGCTCGACGCCGAGTGCGACCCTTCCCTGCGGGAGGCGCTGTTCGTCGGTGTGGGTCGGCTGTCATCGCTGGCCGGGTTCATGGCGTTCGACGCGTTCGCGCACCAGCGGGCGCGGGAGCTGTTCACGTTCGCGTTCGACTGCGCCCGGCAGACCTCCGACTTCCACCTGCGGGCGTTTGTGTTGTCCTCGATGGCGCGGCAGGCGGTGTGGTGCGGCAGGCCGCACGACGCGATCGCCACCCTTGACCAGGCCACCAGCTTCGCAGACCGCCTCACCGCGACCGAACGCACCGATCTGCTGACGGTGCGGTCCCGAGCGCTCGGCAAGCTGGGGCCGGCCTATGCGGAGGCGGCCCTGCGGACCGTCGGGGAAGCCGACGAGCAGTTCACGCAGTCACGCCCTGACCTCGATCCCACCTGGATCGCGTTCTACGACACAGCCCAGCACCACGGCGACACGGCCCATGCCCTGTTCGACGTCGCGATCCACGGCCGCAGCACCGAAGCGGTATCGCGGTTCGACTATGCCGTCAGCAACCATCAGCCGGGCTATACACGCTCCCGCACCATCTCGCTGATCAAGCAAGCCACGCTGATGATGGCGACCGGGGATCCGCGGCAGGCGGCCAGCGTAGGCCAAGGCGCGGTACAGCCGGCAGCACGGTTGAAATCTCAGCGGGCCCGCACCGACTTGATCGCGTTGCGCAGCAAGGCCGAGGTCCATGTCGTGATCCCCGAGGTGGGTGAGCTGGTCGAGCGCATCGACGAAGCCATCGGACATGACGCCGGCAGCCGATAGCGCGGCGCGGTCGGCCCTCGATGCCGCCGGCGCCATCGCCGGTGTCGACACCGTTGGTGCCACGCTGATCCGCGCCAGCGAGAACGTGCTGTACCGGCTTGCCGGTGGTGTCGTCGCCCGCGTCGCACGACCGGGACAGGAGGACGCGGCTGCCAAGGAAGTCGCCGTGTCACGATGGCTCACCTCCATCAGGTTCCCGGTCGTGGAACTGGTGCCCGGTGTTGACGAGCCGGTGGTCGTCGAGCAGCGGGCGGTCACGTTCTGGCGTGAGCTTCCACCCCACCGGCCTGGCACGCCGGCGCAGGTCGGCGCAACGCTGCGGCAGCTGCATGGCCTCGCCATGCCACCTGATCTGCAGCTGCCGACGCTCGACCCACTCGTACGCCTCGACAGCCGTATCCGCGCCGCCCGTCTCCTCGACAGCGACGACCGTCGATGGCTTTGGGAGCATCTAGACGAACTCGCCGACGCCTGGGCCGCTTTGCCGTCCGGCCTGCCGTGGTGCGCAGTTCACGGCGATGCGTGGGGCGGCAACATCGTCGCCACCGACAGCGGGGTTGTCGTGCTCGACCTTGAACGATTCGCTTACGGCCCGCCCGAATGGGATTTGACCGCGATCGCCGTCGACTTCGAGAACTTCGGCGACATGTCCGCCCAGCAGTGGCGCGACGTCTGCGACGGGTACGGCCTGGACGTCACCACGTGGGCTGGCTACGAAACGCTCCGCGCGATCCGGGAGCTGCGGAAGGTTACCTTCGCGTTCCAGATCGCCGACGCCGACCCGCACGCCGAACCACAGGCGCGGTATCGCCTCGCCTGCGTGCAAGGCCAGGCCGGTCCCCGCCCATGGCACTGGAAAGGGGTCGCCTGAGGCCTCCACAGCAGCACCCCAACCATCTCGATCCGACAAACCCCGCCGACCCCGCCGACCGATCTCGCTAGGGAGCAGGCATGGCAGCCGAGTCATACACCGTGGAATCCATCGCCCACGTCGTCGGCGGCCGGGTTGAACCCACCGACGACTTCTGGGGCGGCACGCCAGCGATCATCAGGATCGACGACACCCGGTTCACGGCCGATGCCACGAAAGGCTTGGACGAGTTCTCCCACTTGGAGATCGTGTTCCGGTTCCACCTCACCGACCCGACCGACCTCAATCTGGGCGCCCGCCGCCCCCGCGACAACCCCGACTGGCCCGAGGTCGGCATCTTCGGCCACCGCAACATGCGCCGGATCAACTGGCTCGGCGTCTCCCGCTGTCGGCTGATCAAGGTCGACGGCCTCGACCTACACGTCGAAGAACTCGACGCCGTCGACGGCACCCCAGTCCTCGACATCAAGCCCTGGTTCGTCGAGTTCGGTCCACGCGGACCGGTCCACCAAGCAAGCTGGACCACCCAGATGCTGGGCAGGTACTTCGAGCGCCCCGAATAGGTGCGCGCGGATAATGTGGCGCGCATGAGCACGGAAGCCGATCTGGCGAGCGTATGGACGATCCACGGCGAACGCGTCATCGATGACAGTCGGCGCGCGGTGCTGAGCGTCGCCGATGTGGAATTGCCCGACGGCGTGCGGTTCGAGCAGTACGTCCTTCGCGTGCCACCGGCGGCGATGGTCGTCGTACTCGACGACGATGAGCGGGTGCTGATGATGTGGCGGCACCGCTTCATCGTCAACCGGTGGGTCTGGGAACTGCCCGGCGGCTACCTCGACCCTGCCGAGGACCCGATGGCGTGCGCGGCGCGGGAAGTCGAGGAAGAGACTGGATGGCGACCGCTGCGTATGCAACGGCTCGTCACGTTCCAGCCGATGATCGGCACGATCGATCAGGAGAACGTCGTGTTCCTTGCCCGCGGTGCCGAGAACGCCGAGTCGGCCCCGGACATCAATGAGGTCGCACGGATCGGCTGGATCCCGCTGGCCGGGGTACGCCAGCACATTGAAAGCGGCGCCATCATCGGCGCCGGGTCGGTGTCCGGCCTGCTAGCGGCGCTGCTACTCAAGGCCGAAGGTAAGCTCTAGGTGGGTTGCAGCATCGGCTCGAACCCGGTCGGTGAAGTCATGGACCGCTCGTAGGCCCGCATGTTTGGCGAGCCGGATCGCCAGGTCGGTCGGGTAGTCGCGGGTCCGTGACGAATGCAAACCTTCGGCCCGTCGGCAGCCTGTATCCCTACCTTGCTCGCCTCCTCGGCTCGCCGGTCTCGGCGTGCGCGACGGCGAGCAGTACGACGTTGAACTGCAGAACCACACGGCTATGCCGGCCCCGCCCCAAGCACCACGACGACACCATCGCCTACTGCCTGTTCATCCGGAGGAACAGCCGTGACCCAGCCACCGCGTCACTCCGTCAGCGTCGCTGCGGTGGTCACGGACAGACACAACCGCGTACTCGTCATCCAGCGACGCGACAACGGCGCCTGGCAGCTGCCGGGCGGCATTCTCGAACTCGACGAGTCTCCCCAGACCGGCGTCCGTCGTGAGGTACGCGAGGAGACCGGCGTGGACGTCGAATCCGAACGGCTGACCGGGATCTACAAGAACATGGCCCTCGGTGTGGTCGCGCTCGTCTTCCGCGCCCGCCTTATCGCCGGCACCCCGACCGAAACGGACGAGTCCGCGGCCGTTGCTTGGTGGACCGCCGACCAGGTGGTCGCGGATATGAGCGAGGTCTTCGCCGTGCGTATCCTCGACGCACTTCGCTCGGACCCCACGCCAGCGGTCCGCAATCATGACGGAACGCGACTTCTCAACGACTCCGCCATCACGGGACCCGCGGACAGCCCCGGCTCCACGAACGCGGATCTATAGCCGCCAACCGTGCTCACAACCTCCGACACCGGATCACCGTCAGGGCATAACGCCCAAATCGTCACGCTCGACGTCTCGGCGAACCCACCGCGCAGGGGTGGCCCAACCGAAATGATCTTGCTTACTCGCCAAATCCGACGACAACACGGAACACGCCATCGCCCAGCACTACTTCACCGTCGCCCCGGAGGCGCCGCCGAAGCTGACCACCCGCCGGCAGCTGGGCACGTCCGTCCTTACCGGTCACGCCAGGCAAGCGGCGACACGGTGACAGCCGCCACGGCCACACGACGGGCGGTCTCGGTCTTGAGGTCGTCGCGCGCTGAGTCGATCCAGCCGTCGACGCGATGGACGCCGGTGTTGCGATACTCCAGAGCTTGGAGCAGCATCTCCAGCTTGTCGGCGTCCTTGGCGCAAAGTGCCTCTAGGGTTTGCCGTGACTCGTACTCCTCGACCGCGCCGCGGACCGCCGCCTGGGTACGTTCGGGCAGGTGCGCTGTTTGGTCGGCGGTGATCCGACGTGGGTTGGGTGTGTCCATGTAAGTGGTGGCGGTGTGTGGCAGGTCGCCGGTACGGGTCTCCTGGCTGTCGTGCCACAACGCGAGGAATGCTGCGCGGGCGGGATCGCCGCCCTCTTCGGCTGCGATCATGGCGGCGAGCTGGGCGGTGCGCATGGTGTGCTCAGCTACCGACTCGGGGTCCCGTACACCGGCGTGCCACCAACCGGAACGCCGGATACGTTTCAACAGTCCGAGCTCGTATCCGAAGGCGGCGAGCGCTTCGGCGTCGTCCGGCAACAGCGTGGCCCTATCTCCTGGTCTACCGGTCTGCGTTACGGACCGCGTATTGCAGTCCGGCGCCACCTTCGAGTGCCACAAGCGTAGGCCAGCGGCGGGCAAGCCGCGGGACTGCGTCGCTACTGCAGTTATCGTCGGTCACTGCTGTGACGAGACGACGGGAAGCGGTAAATTCGGGCGCCTTCCGAATTGACCGGGCGAGCAGCGGACGCGGCCACCACGCCGTCAGTTCGGGCTGCTGGCACCAGCTCAGCTGTGACTCTGACCAGAATTGTCATCGGCGGTGAAGCGTCCGCCGCAGGCTTCTGCGTTGCGGCACCTGCCAAGTTGGCGGCCCTGCGCTCCTGGTAAACGGCGAACTCAAGGAGCCTGCCTAGCGACCCGCCGGTGTCCAGGATCCGGTCGCAGGCGGCGATGAGATCCGCGCTGGCGTTGCGGTGGGCAGTCTCCACTTTCTGCATCAGCTCACGACTGACAAATACGAGGGCAGCAAGCTGACTGGTCGACAGGCCGCGCGCCTGCCGCCAGTGCCGCAACTCCGCCCCGAGCAGGTGCCGCGGTGAAGCGTTCGCCGTCAACGCCGTAGAACTCACGATCGCCCTCCCTCAAGCACCGACCGCTTTCCCACGCGACCAGACCTGGCACACTGGCCGAGCAGTGATCGAGGACTGCTAGTCGGATCGTTGCCGAACTTCGTCGACACCTCCGCGCCCCCTCCTCCTTGATCGGTGGGATGGGTACTGGACGCCGTGCACCCCGCCGCTCTGCCACCTACCACCACGGCGTGCGTGATCCCCCTGATCACCACCCGCGGTGTGTAGCCACTTCGATGCCCTTCTTGAACGGAGCGCGCACCTCACAAGCGAGCGAGCTGCTCACTTGTGCGGCACGCGCTCCGCCGTCGCCCGCCACCACGGCGTCTCAGCGGTCACGTAGTAGCGGGGGGTCACGAAGTGGCATATGCCAGTTCAAGGCAGTCTGGCATATGCCACTTGTGATCGCAATGACGGACGCGATCCCACTCGGACCGTCTTACGCGATTGGGTACGTAGCATCGAAGGCCCATCGGCCGGGCGGATACACGGCTTCGGTGAACTCGAGCGGGCGGTCGTCGGCGTCGTAGACCAAGTGGTGGACCACCAGCACAGCCGCCGGCTCGTCGAGCCGCAATCGGGTGCGCTCCTCGGCAGTGGCCAATCGCGCACTCATCTCGTCGCGGGCGTAGCGTGCCTGCCGGCCGGTCGACTGCTCGACATAGACCAGCGTGCCGGGCCGGATTCGCTGGCGCTCCAGCAGCAGCGGTGCGAGTTGGCCGACCGCCGCCGGGTACCAGGCCGTTGAGATCTCGACCGGATGATCATCGGCATAGATGATCCGTTGGCGACGAGCAGCCTCACCGCCGGCCGCAATCCCCAACGCGGCGGCGACGTTGGCCGGAACGGGAGCGATTTCGGCAGCGATGATCTCGGCGCGTTCGTTCGGCGGGTAGATGAAGCCGGTTTCTTGAGCCCGCGAGTAGCGCTCCCGGGCCAGCCGGTTCGGTTGGCCCTGCTGGCGCACGAACGTTCCCGAGCCCTTCCGCGACTCAACGAAGCCCTGGTTCCGCAACGCCTCCAGCGCGCGGGCCGCCGTTGGCCGGGCAACCTCCCAGTCCACGGCGATCTGACGTTCCGATGGCACCTCGGCGCCGGGCGGGAGGTCACCACGAAGAATCTGATCACGGATGTAGTTCGCGATCTGGAGATACTTCGGCAGGACACGCTGCAACTCGGGCATATGAACTCTCTGTAACTGGCCTATTCCATTAGCCACCAGCGACCAAGATACCCATACGCTGACACGATGGGAACGCTCATGATCGCCGCAGGCGGCGGTGGCGATGCTATTGCAGCAGCCGTGCTGGGCGCCGCCACCGCGATTGACCCTGTAGGCATCGCCACGATGGCATGGGACCGCCTGCTCGTCGATCCGCTTCCCGGCCCTCGATGCGCCGCAGACTTCCGGGAACTGACCCGACGCCCCGGATACGACGTCGTAACAGTGAGCACTCACCCCATAGCGCCAGCTGGATCGGCCCTGCCCCGCCTCTCCGGAGAACTCGACGTACCGATCGTGCTGCTCGATCCGACTCCCGGCGCCGTAGGCATGCGTGAACAGCTTTCGAGTGCCGCCCGCGACCTCGGAGCCGAGGCCGTAACTCTGGTCGACGTGGGCGGCGACCTCATCGGTAGACCCGGCGACGCCGGTCTTCGTAGTCCCCTGGCAGACGCGTTGACAGCAGCAGCCTGCACGGACCTTCCCGCTAGAGCTTGGATAGCCGGTCCCGGTCTCGACGGTGAATTACCTGAACGAGTCGTTCTCGAACGGATCGGCGATCGCCCGCCGCGGGTGTTGCTCACCGCCGAGCACTGGAAGGACTTCTTGTCCATCCTCTCGTGGCATCCGTCCGAGGCCACCGCTCTACTGGCGGCGGCATCCCTCGGCGTTCGCGGCGCTGTAGAGATCCGCGGCGCCGGCCTGCTGGTGCCCCTCACGGACCTCAGCGCCGCCGTGTTCGAGTTGCCACTTGGCGAGGTGGCAGAGATCAATCCACTTATCCGTCCCCTCAGTGGATCAACCAGCCTGGCGCAAGCGGAGCAACGTGCACGGGATGTGCTCGGCTCGACCGAACTGGACGAGGAGCGATCAAAGGCCGCTCGACTCCAGCGACAGCGACCGGCCATTCCTGACGTACCGGCAGCGTTGCGCGCGTTCGAAGCCGAGGCACGCGACCGTGGTGCGGACTACGTCACGTTCCGCCGCCTCGGCGAGATGCTCGGCCAGCCCGACATGACCGCGTTACGAACGCTGCGCGCAGAGCCGGGCAGGGCGGGAGCGGCCACAAGCGTGTTGTGGGACCTTCGCCCGCGTCACGGTACCGGCCTCCAGCATCCAGACGAAGATCCACGAGCGAAGGAAGCCGGGTGATCGGCACCGCCGCTCGGAGTCGGCGCCATCGCTACGCGAGCGGCTTCCACCCGGCCTGGCGGTGGTGGGCAGACGAGCACCACCGGCCAGTAGGTGATCGGCGGACAACCCTCCGTCCCACCAGATCGACCCGTTCGGCGGATCGTTGACGATCTTCAGGTCGTGGGAATCCGAAGCCGGTCAGATGGCGACCGGCCCCCGGCAGCGGCCGTCAGACGGGCGCCGCCACAGTCAAGATCGAAAACCAGGCAGCACGGATCAACGCCCACCAGCACACACCGGCCCAGACGCTTCCGAAACAGCCGATCACATTTGGAACACAACAGGTCCATAGTGGACGGATGCCAAGAGGCGGTTGATCTACGTTTCCGCAGGTCAACCGCCTCTTGATGTTGCGCGCCCGAAGGGACTCGAACCCCTAACCTTCTGATCCGTAGTCAGATGCTCTATCCGTTGAGCTACGGGCGCTTGGTGCTCGCCTAGTGTACACACCCGCCACACCAGGTTTTGCGCGGAGGCTCCGGGATTCGAACCCGGGATGGGCTTTAAGACCCAAACCGCATTAGCAGTGCGGCGCCATAGACCGAACTAGGCGAAGCCTCCAGCAATCCCCGTCACCGGGGACCGCCGTCCGAGGATACAGGCAGGCTATGTACCCGGGCAAAGCGGGTACACCCATTGGCGGGTCGAGTGGTGGCCGGGCGCGACTGGCACAGAACGGGTGCTCAGGGCGGTTGGCCATTACGCTCGTGCAGATGGGAGAGGACGTGACTCCGCCGCCGCGTCGGAAAGAGCCTACGAGCCAGGAGCCGGATTCGGTACCGCCCAAAGGCCGGGCCCTCGGCGATACGGCTCTGCGGTTCGAGCCGCCGCCGCAGGATGCCCTGGAAGAGGAGGCGGCCAAGGCACCACCGCGTCCGCGCACGCCCGCTCCGATCACACCGTTCGCCCCGGCCCAGCCCACGGCGGCCGAGACCCCACTCCCGAAGGCCACACCCCCGGCGCAGCAGCAGGCCGCCCCACCAGCCCAGAAGAAGGCCGCTCCACCGGCGCAGAAGACCACCGCCCCACCCGCCCAGAAGGCCGCCGCGCCCCCGGTGCAGAAGAAGGTCGCGCCCCCGGTGCAGAAAGCCGCACCCGCCGCCGAACCGCTCCAGAAGGCCGCACCAGCCAAAAAGCTCGCCAAAAAGGCCGCCCCGCCGCCCGAGCCGAAGCCGGAGCCGCAGCCCGAGCCAGCGCCGCCCGCGGTGGCCATCGAGCCGCCCGCGCCCGAGCCGCCCGCCGTGATCGAGCCGCCCACCGCGCCCGAGCCGGCCCCCGCAGCGATCGAGCCGCAGCCTGCGAAAAAGACCGCAGCCAGGAAGGCCCCAGCCCAGAAAGCCCCAGCCCAGAAGGCACCGGCCAAGAAGGCCGTGGCGAGCAAGACAGCAGCCAAGAAGGCCGAGCCGGCCTCGGCAACACCACCCGAGCCGGTCAAGAAGGCGGCAAAGGCGGCCAAGAAGGCCGCCCCCGCCAAGAAAACCGCAGTGACAAAGGCCACTCCCCCGGCCGCCACCACACCCGAACCCGAGCCGATCATCGAGCCACCACGCCCGGTGATCGCCGCAGAACCCCCGGTAGCAAGCCCGGAACCCGCCGCTTCCGTTTCATTTGCTGAACAAAGTGACGAAACGAACGGCATCAACCCCGCCTACCTGCCGGAAACGCTTGCCGTCGCCGCCGTCGACCACCTCAGCGCCGCCGCCAAGCGCCGCGTCGGCTGGTACCGCCTCACCTACCCCGACGTCGACGGCGAGGCGATCTCCAGGGCGATCACCCGCGAGTTCGTCCGCCGCGCCCGCCGCCAGGGGTTCGCCGCCGGCCTCGCCGGGCCCACCGGGCTGGTGGTGGAGGCGGCCGGCGTCGCCTGGCTGCAGGCCAAGCTCGTGCTGCACCTCGCCGCCGCGTTCGGCCACGACCCAGGCGACCGCCGCCGCGCGGCCGAACTGCTGGTCCTGCAGCGCGTCCACGCCACGGTGGAGACGGCCGAGGCGGCGGTGCGGGCGGCCGAGCGGGCGGGCGGGCGGCGGGCCGATCCGCGGGTCGGGGTCGAGCGGGTCACGACGCCGCTGGCCCGGATGGTCGGGGCCGGGCTGCTGCGGGCGGCCGCGACCCGGCTGGCCCGGCGGGTGGTGCCCGGCGCGGGGCTCATCGTGGGCTCCGTCACGGCGGCCCGCAGTACGGAACGTTTGGCCGCGCGAGCCGTGCGTTACTACCGAGGAATGCAATCCTGACGGTCCGATTACGGCCCAGACCGACCCTGAACGCAGAGTGGCGCACCCGGGGTAGAACTACTTGTACGGGGAGTGAGGAGTGCCATCGTTGTGGGCTCGAATAGCGTTGTGGACAGCAACCCGAAACGAACTGGCAACGTCTTGGTCACTGTGGAAGCCGAACCGGGCCAAGACGGGGGACGCCAACGTGAACTGCGCTTATGTATAGTCCCACCCTGTGTCGCTCCCCTCTGGCGCTATCGAATCTGACGCCGCCGACGTGAACGATATCGACATCTACGGATTGCATACCGGGCGAGATCCGGTGAACGGCGAGGCCGGCCCCAAGGCCGTCGCCGCTCCCGCCGTGCCGGTGGACAGCCCCAAGGCGGCTGTCGGCGCACCCGTGCTCGACGACAGCCCGACCGACGAGCGTCCGGCGCCGCCGGTGCCGTCCGCGGCCAAGGACGTCGAGCCCGACGGGGACAACGACGACGAGCCGGCCGAGACACCCAAGTGGCGCGCGTGGATGCGCCCGTGGATGGAGCCGTGGGTGCGCTCGCTGCGGGCGGCGCTCGGGGTGTGGTTCGGCGCGATCGCGGCGTACCTCTTCGTGACGTTCTTCGCCTGGCGCTTCGTGCCCAAGCACATTCCGCCGGTGCACGACCTGATGGGCACCTGGTACAAGTACGACACCGTCTTCTACGTCCGCATCGCCGAAGACGGCTACCTGTGGAGCAAGTTCGCCCCGGCGTTCTATCCGCTCTATCCGGCGCTCATCAAGGCGCTGAACCCGATCTTCCCCGGTGGCGGCCTGCCCGCCGGCCTGTTCATCAGCATCATGTTCGGGCTTGTCGCGCTCGTGATGCTGCACCGCCTGGTCGACCACGAGTTCGGTGAGAAGGTGGCCAGCCGCACGACGTTCTACATCGTCGCGTTCCCGGCCGGCTTCTTCCTGTTCGCGGCCTACAACGAGTCGCTCTACCTGGCGCTGGTGCTCATCTCGCTCTACGCCGCGCGCAAGGGCAACTTCTGGGTCGCCAACGTCGCCGCCGCGTTCGCCGGCTCGACGCGGCTCTTCGGGCTGCTGCTGGCCGCGCCGCTGATCTACGAGTACATGCGGCAGCGGGGCTGGAGCCTCCGTAAGATCCGTTGGGACGCGCTGAGCTTCGGGCTCATCCCGAGCGGCGTCGTCGCCTTCGCGATCTTCCTGGAGCGCACGACCGGCGACTGGCTGGCCTTCAGCCACGCTCAGGACGGCTGGAAGCGCAAGTACGACTGGCCCGGCGTGCCGATGTGGAAGACGCTGAAGCTGCTCAACGACAAGCCGTTCCTGCAGGACTGGCGGCTGCTGCAGCTGGTCAACCTGGCCGTGGTGGCCGGCGCGATCATCCTGCTGCTGCTCGCGCTGCGCCGCCGCAGCCGGCTGAGCTTCCGCCCGGACCAGTACTACCTGCTGGTCTACGCGGCGGTGCCGATCCTGCTGTTCATCTCGACCGAGACCGGCTGGCCCAACTACCTGATGTCGGCCACCCGCATCGGCCTGGAGTGGTTCCCGGCCTTCATCATCCTGGGCATGATGGGCCGCAGCCGGGCGTTCGAGCGGTTCTACCTGCTGCTGGCGATCATGGCCCAGGGCATGTTCCTGGCCCCGATGCTGCTCAACATCCAGTTCACCGCGTAACGCGGGCAACTGCGCACGTCAGCGGGACCGCACGTCGAAGGGCCGTTCGTGGCCGGCCAGAGGCCACCCGCGAACGGCCCTCTCGCTACGGGATCGTCGGCCGCTGCGGCCCGATCGCCACGGTGGTCCACGCCCTCGCGGCAGTACCGTCGCCGAATTCGACAAGGCCCAGGTAGCGCTTCGTCGGATCAAGTCCCTGCCATGCCACATCGAAGTGCAGGGCGTCGTTCGGCGCCACCGGCCGCTGCTTCGGCGAGACTGTCAGGTTGCCGGTCAGCGGGGCGCCGACCACGAACAGGTGCGCCTTCACCACCTGGTCGGTGAGCGTCGGGGGCAGTCCGAACTGCACGACGTACACCTGGAAAGTCCCGGAACCGCCGTTGAGCGGCACCTCCTCGTCGGACGTCGTGCCGTCGCTGCGGCCGACGAGCTCGCCGTCCTGGTAGACGTAGAGGTCCAGGTCGGTGCCCGGCGCGACATCGGCGTCGTACGTGGCCAGCCGGGCCAGCTTCACCGCCGGCGGCAGCGTGAACTCGAAGCTGAAGATCGCCGGTGACAGCCCGGGCGCCGACGGCACGAACGCGGCCGTCGCACCGATCAGCTTCTGGCTGTGCTCGCTCGAGGCCGCGAGACCGTACGGGTGGGCCGTGACGATCCCGCTGTACCCCGAGACCAGGTCGATCCCCGCGTGGCCGGCCGCCCCGGTGCCGGTGATCTCGCCCGGGCCGGTCAGCGCCACCGGGCGAACCGCGATCGGAGAGCGCACAGCGTGGCCTCGCAGGTCGGTCCAGGTCAGGGCGCCGAAGGTGTACTGCCGGTATGTCGCATCGGTCCGCTTCACCGACACCTTGAACGTGGCCGAGCCACCGGCGGGGACGGTGATCGTCGGTGGGCTGACCTCGACGGTGGTGCCGGGCGGTGGCGTGACCGTGGCAACGTACACACTCGGCAGGTCGGTGACGTTGGTGACGGTCCGCGTCACGGTCTGGTCACCGGGCAGCGAGCCGATCCCGATCGACGGGTAGTTCAGATCGCTCGGATCGATCGCGCCGACCACCGGGCACCAGTCGCTGGCCAGCTGCATCTGGTCGATCCCACAGGCGTACCGCGCCCAGTCCGCCGCCCCCGAGTCGTAGACCAGGCCCGGGTCGAACGCGCGGGCCGGGCGGACCTGGCCGGAGCCGTCGTCGAACGGGTTGGCCGGGTGGGCGCCGCGCTGGATGGCCCCGCCCGTGTTGTCCACGTTGCCGGCGGTCGTCATCATCGCCGACTTCAGCGCGGCCGGCGACCACTGCGGGTGCCGGGCCAGCAGCAGCGCGGCGATCCCGGCGATGTGCGGGCTGGACATCGAGGTGCCGCTCTCGCCGTCCCACATGTTGCCGTGGTGCCCGGCCGGGGAGACGCCGGCGACGATGTCGACACCGGGCGCGGTCAGGTCGGGCTTGATGAGGTCCCCGTCGCCGGCGTCGGCCGGGCCGGACGAGGAGAACGCGGCCACGGCGGGGGCGCGGGCCACGGTGGTCGTGGTCGCGGAGAGCGCCGCGTGCGGGTTCGCGCCGCGGACGTACTCCTTGATCGCCGCCCCGGTCACCTCGTCCACGTGGACCGTGGGGATGACGTGGTAGTCGGCGTTCAGGGAGTTTTCGCTCGGGTTGTAGAGCACCATCCCGACCCCGCCGGCGTCGCGCACGGCGATGCTCTTGTCGGTGCGCGGGTTCACGCCCCGCTTGCAGAGCACGATCCGGCCCTTGACCTTCACCGGGTCCAGCGCGCCCGGGTAGCACAGCTCGACCCGGTCGGCCGCGGCCCCGGCCAGGCCGGCGTTCACCGAGTCGACGAGCGGCGCGTCCGGCACCGCGTCGCCCTGGCCGATCCCCTGGTAGGTCCGGCCGTTGCCGAGCGTCACGCTCTTGATCGCGCCGCGGTCGTGCGAGCTCGCGGCGACGGTGGTCACCCAGGGCGCGTTGTGCGCGACGGTGGACGCGTCCGGGCCCTCGTTGCCGGCCGACGCGGCGATGAACACGCCCGCCGCGGCCGCGTTGTAGAAGGCCAGGCTGACCGGGTCGACGACCAGCCGGGTGGAGCCGGAGACCGAGTAGTTGATGACGTCGGCGCCGTCGGCGACCGCGTCGTCGATCGCGGCGAGCAGGTCGACGGTGCCGCCCGAGCCCTCCCCGTCCTCCTGCCGCCACAGCGCCTTGTACACCGCGATCCGGGCGCCCGGGGCCATGCCGGAGACGCTGCCGACGGGCTTGCCGTTGATCGTCGCCGCCACGTCGTAGTCGCCGGCCGCCGTGGTCGCAGTGTGGGTGCCGTGGCCGTCGTAGTCCCGCGGCGAGCGGAACTCCCCGCTCCAGCCGCCGAAGCCGCTGCTGTCGTAGAAGCGCGCGCCGATCACCTTGTTGTTGCAGGTCACCTGCTGCTGCGGCGTCCCCGTGCCGGCCACGCAGGTGCCCTTCCACTTGGCGTCGATGACGGCCTGGTCGGGGCGCGGCTCGGGCAGCCCGGCCAGGCTGGGGTTCTCCGGCCAGAATCCGGTGTCGATGTCGGCGATGATCATGCCCTCGCCGGCCCGGGTGGGGTCGCCGAACTGCTTCGCCCACACGCCGTCGGCCCCGGCCAGCCCCAGGAACGCCGGCGTGCTGATGGTGTCGGCGGTGTGCCGCTCGTTCTTCCAGATCCGGGCCACGCCGGGCGTGCGCTCGACCTTCTCGCGCTGCGCGGCGGTGAGCGCGGCCGCGAACCCGTTGAACACGGTGTCGTAGTCCCGCACGGTCCGGCCGATGCCGGCCCGGCGCAGGACCGACTCCCGGTTGGCGCGCACGGCGGCCCGGGCGCTCTCGGTCCGCCGTGCCGGATCGCCCGAGAGCTGCACGATATAGAGCGTCGTGTCGGATTTTGCCAGAGCCTGCGTCGGTACTGCGAAGACGCCGGACAGCACCAGAGCGATGACGAGAACGATTCGACCCACAGGCTCAGGCTAATTGTCCTTATTTGCTCGAGTTCAGGAATCCGAGATGATCCTTGAGCAGCGCGTATCCGACGAACGACACGATGTCGAGGATCGAGTGCGCGATGATCAACGGCATCACGCGCTGCGTCCGGCGGAAGAAGTACCCGAACACCAGACCCATCACGAAGTTGCCGACGAACCCGCCGAAGCCCTGGTAGAGGTGGTACGACCCGCGGATCACCGCGCTCGTGACGACCGCCGACCACCAGCCCCACTGCATGTCGCGCAGGCGGGTCAGGAGGTACGCGATCATCACGACCTCCTCGAGCACCCCGTTCTCGACCGCCGAGAGGACAAGCACCGGCACCGACCACCAGTGGTCGCCGAGCGCCTCGGGCACGATCTGGGCGCTTACCCCGAGCCGGCGGGCCACCCACACGAGCCCGAGCCCGGGCAGCCCGATGAGCGCGGCCAGCCCCACGCCGCTGAGCAGGTCGAACCCGGGACGCCGCCCGTCGAGCCCCACCGCGAGGTCCTCGTGCGCACGCCGCAGCAGGTGTACCGCGAGCAGCGCCGGCACCACCCCGAGGCCGATGTTCGCCAGCTGATACAGCAGGTCGAGCCACGGCCGGTCGGCGACGACCGTCGGGTTGAGGGTCGCGGTCTGCTCGGACAGCGGCTTGACGTAGGTCAGCCGGTTGATGATGTTCAGGATCGCGTAGATCGCCGAGCTGCCGAGCGAGACGCCGAGCACGAGCAGGATCTCGGCCCTGATCCCACGCTTCTCGATCACGCGGGCAACTGTACTTACCCCGAGGGCGGGCGGGCGGCCACCGCACCTGGGCCGCCCACCCGCTCAGACATCACCGAAGGCGTCGTACTTGATGCGAATCGCCGGGACCTGCATCTCGGCGAGGGTTCGGAGGGTCGACTTCACCATTGTCGGCGAGCCGGAGACGAAGAAGTCGTGGTCGCGCCAGGGCCCGTAGCGGGCCACGATGTCGGAGACGTTGCCGTGCTCGCCGGGGAAGTCGGGGTCGTCGCTGGTGGCCGCCACGACCGAGAGCCACGGGTATCGGGCGGCCAGCCGGTTGAGGCAGGCCAGGTCGTAGAGGTCGTCGCGGTCCTTGGCGCCGAAGAAGACGTGCACCCACCGGGTCCGGTTGGCCCGGGTCATCTCCTCGATGAGCGCCTTGATCGGCGCCAGCCCGGTGCCGCCGGCGACGCAGACGATGTCCCGGGTCGAGCGGCGGTCGAGCGTCATCTGGCCCATCGGTGCGCCCAGGCGGATCATGTCGCCCGGCCGCACCCGCCGGACCAGCGCCGACGACACCCAGCCGGCCCCCACCGCGCGGACGTGGAAGTCGAGCGAGCCGTCCTTGCGCGGCGCGTTGGCCGCCGAGTACACGCGCCACAGCCGCGGCTGGTACTTGGTTTCGACGCTGAGGTACTGCCCCGCGCGGTACTCCAGCGGCTGCATCGGCTTGACGGTCATGACAGCGATGTCCCGGCTGCGCCGCTCGTGGTAGAGCACCTCCGCGTGCCAGTACGGCGGGTTGCTCAGGTCGGCCTCGGCGCCGGCGATCATTTTGTCGGCGATCACGGCGTAGGCGTCGCTCCACGCCTGGTCGAACTCGATCGACCACTGGTCACCGGCGAAGGTGCGCAGCGCCTCCATCAGCGCCGAGCCGACGACCTCGTAGTGCTCGGGCTGGACGTGGAACTTGCGGTGGTCCCGGCCGAGCGACTGAAGGTACTCCTCGAAGTGCTCCGGATCGTCGACCGTCTGCACGGCCGTCACGATGGCGCCCAGGAGCCGGGAGCGCTGGACGTCCATCTGCACCGGAAACAGGTCCCGCAGCTGCGGGTTGTTGAGGAACATGCGCGCGTAGAAGTAGCTGGCGAGCTTGTCCTGGTGCTCCTCGACGAGGGTCCAACTCTCCTTCAGTAATCGCGACAGATTGCTCATCGGTGCCCTTCGCGGTCAAACGTAGGTGCGGTCCGCGAATCAGCGTCACTACCTGCGAAGACCACGCGACGCACTGCCTGTGCGACCTGGCGTGTGCGGGCGCGAAATCCCCCGCGACGCGCCGGTGCGAAGCACTGGACATGCCCCGTCACATCCTCCGAACGGCGGCGTCGCACCGGCTGTCCGGCTGGTCCTGGGCCGCACGGCGCACGGTGGGCCACAGGCGTTCAGAACCCGGAGGTGCCCGTGCCGACAGTCCCTATTGCCAAACCGCACGCGGCGGATCGATCAGTCCTCGCCGCTCTCGACGAACGGATGCAAAGCTTCATCCGCCGCCAGGAGATGATGTTCGTCGCCACCGGTGACCCCGACGACGGCCATGACTGCACCTTCGTCACAGGCGGTGCGGGCTTCGTCCGGATACTGAGCGTGAATCGTCTCGCGTGGCCCGAGTTCGACGACGCGAGCCTTTCCACCGCGGTCGCCGACATTGCGCACGACCCGCGAATGAGCCTGTTGTTCGTCGACTTCGCCCGCGGCGCGATAGGTCTGCACGTCAACGGCCTGGCGAAGGTACTCGACGACGACGCCATGCGCCGGGCCTACCGCAAGCTGAACCTCGACCCCTCCTTCGACCTGGTAGCCGAGCGCCGGCCGGCCCGCTGGATCACCGTTTACGTAGCGGAGGCATACCTGTCGGCGGCCGGCGAACTGGACTGACGACCACGAAACTAAACGTTACCTAATCCCATAAGAATCGCACGATTCATTCACGTTCAACGAGACCTAAAGGGGTTCACACCCGGCTCACCGCCGCTCACACTGAGTGGATGGCGCTGAGCCGGGCCGACGCATTTCCGCAAGTGCACCCGTACGATTCTTGCCGCCGCGGTCCCGCCAGACCGCGGCTTTTGCACAACTGGCTCGCGTCCATTCACGTGGCGATTGCAGCAACCCGCCCATGAAGGAGCAGCGATGACCAGCGACGTGGCAGCCGACCGCACGACCGCGCCCGCCCCCGTGCCCCTCCGCCCGACCGGCACCCCCCGGCCCAGCGAGGTCATGGCGGCGCTCGGCATTGTGCAGTTGGGCGACCCGATGCTCACGACCGGGACCCGCCCGTTCGACCTGCCACGTGAGCGGGACGAGGCCCTGCGCATCCTGGACCGGCTCACTGCCACGGCCGACGCCGTCGAGCGGGTCCACGACTTCGTCGGCGGTCAGATGGGCCTGGCCGCCCCGCAGATCGGCGAGTCCCGGTCGATCGCCATCTTCCGCTCGGCCGGCGTCCCGCAGCTGGCGCTGATCAACCCGCAGGTGATCGAGGTCGGTCCGGCGTCGCACTCGGACTGGGCCGAGGACACGGAGGGCTGCCTCAGCTTCTTCGACTTCCGCTGCACGTTCCGCCGCCCCCGGACCGCGGTGATCAGCTACCTCACTCCCGCCGGCGACGAGGCCGTGGCCCGCTTCACCCACGGCCGCCTGGCCCGCGACGTCCTGCACGAGGTCGACCACCTGTACGGCGTCCTCTGCGTCGACCACATCGAGTCCGGCGCACCCGGCCTCTCGGTGGCCTGACCGCGCGGATCGATCCCGGCACCGCGATCGGCGGGTCAGACGTGCGCGTGCACCACGCCGAACTCGGCCGCGCGGCCGTCCGGGCGATGCGGCCGGATGCGCTCGCCGTGCCCGGCGTTGGCCCCGAGCGCGGCGTGGTCGGCGAAGGCGTCGACGCGGTGCAGGGCGGCGCGGTCGTGCAGCACGGCGCGCAGTTCGGAGACGCCGACGTAGAACAGCGACGGGGCCCAGGTGTGGGCGAGGTCGCTGCGCATCATGGGGGCGATGTTGAGCACCGCGCACCCGGCGACGTGGGCGCTCGCCACGCCGACCGCCGAGTCCTCCACGGCGACGCAGCCGGCCGGCCCGAGACCGAGGGCGTCCATCGCGGCGAGGTACGGCGCGGGGTCGGGCTTGGGCCGGTGGCCGTCGTCGCCGCAGACGACCGCGTCGAAGGTGCCGGGCCCGGCCTCCGCGAGCACGTATTCGACGAGCTCGCGGTAGGTCGACGTGACGAGCGCCACCTTGAGGCCGGCGGCGCGCACCGAGGCCAGCAGCGAGCGGGCGCCCGGAAGCCAGTGCACGCCGCGGGCGTAGGACTCGCGCACCCGCCGCTGCACCCAGTCGACGTCGGCCTGGACGTCGTAACCCACCCAGCCGTACTGCTGATGGATGCGCCGCATCGCCACCGTCGCATCGAGCCCGCTCAGGCTCCGCAGCAGCTCATCGGTGACCTCGGCGCGGCGGGAGCGCACCAGGGCGGTGTTCGCGGCGGCCCATACGGGCTCGCTGTCGATGAGCGTGCCGTCGAGGTCGAATAAGACCGCTTCCGCCACGCGGGCAATCGTAGCGACGCCTCTTGACGGTTCTCACGCGGCGTGCACGTTTTTCACGCGCTCGGTGTACAGAACGTAGTCAATTCCTCAGCATTATGTTTCAAACGCACAGAGGGTAGGTGTTCGCTTACCGGAATACAGCGTGCGCTTCAGAGCCGCTTTGGCCGTGCCGAAGGGCCGCCGCCAGCCCTCCGGTCCGGTTACGCGGAGAGCTGGCGAGCGGTGGGCGGTGCAAACGGCGGATCGGGCCAGTCGTCGGCGTCCTCGACCGCCCCCTCCGGCCGGCTGCCGCGGAAGCGCCACTCCAGCCGGTAGTAGTCGTGCAGCGTGGCCGCCTCCGTGTGCCAGGAGAAGACCGCGCGGCCGTCCTCGGACAGCTCCTGGGTGATCGGCGTGCGCAGCGGGACCTCCTCGGCCGACAGGGAGGTCTGGACGCCCCACACGACCGGGCGCATCCGGGCCGGGAACTCGACCTCCACCGTGAGGTGGCGGGTCGGCAGGCGGATGGCGCGCTCGAAGAAGTTGCCCCACTTGTCGATGCCGATGTGCCACGAGTAGGCGATCGTCGTGCGCTGGCCCGGGTACAGCGGAAACCGCCCTTGCGCATTCTCGAAGAGCAGCCAGAGCTCCTTGAGCGTGTCGCGGTCGGTCTTGGTCCGCCACTCCATCGGCTCACCGGCGCAGGAGGCGACCAGAGACAGCTCGTCGAGCGACATCGGGTGGTCGTGGTGGTGGCGATTGGACCGCGCCGGGTCGTCGGGGTAGCGGTCGACGGAGATGCGCACGAGGTACCGCGTGATCGGCTCCGTGCCGGCGTTGTACAGCGCACGGCGGACCGTGCAGCGGTACTTCCCGTCGACATAGGACAGCCGCGCGGTCTCGCGTTCGACGACGAGGCCCGTGCCCGGTGGCAGCCACTGGTCCGGCACCGGCGGATCGCGCCCCGGCACCCCGACCCGGCTGCGCGCGGTCGCCCGCAGCTCGTCGTACTCCTTGTAGCGCTGCCAGACGGAGCCGCCGCTCTGGAGGATCGCCTCGGCGCGGCGCGCGAAGTCCTCGGTGGGGCGGTGCCGACCGGCTTCCACGTGGCTGACGTAGGAGGCGTCGAAGCCCATGGCCGCGGCGAGCTGCTTTTTGGACATGCCGCGCTCAACGCGCCACCGCGCGAACTCTGCGACGAACGCCTCCGCCGCCCGTTGCACGGGAGAAGGGTCGCTCGTGGTCATGTCCGGTCCAGCCCTACAGGGAGACGGCCCCTGTCCGGTAAGTGTCCCCGAGTCCTCCGGTCGACCAGGTCAGGGGGACAGATTCCTGACAAAATGGTTGACACCACCGCCGGATCGGTGTTGATCAACCCGTTTCGGTCACTGACCGCTCCCAAGGCTGTAACGCAATGTCACAATTAGGCTGCGGCCGAAGTCCGACACGGCCACCCTGGTTAGCCTTACCTATCTCGCGTATCGTGGGCGCTTGGCAGGCACTTCTGGGGGTACGTCATGGTGGTGAGCACCAAGAGCAGGCGCGGACCGCACGCCGCAGCGCGGTGTTCGGCCACCCTGCCCACTGCCGGAAACGGCGACCCAACGTGACCGCCCTCATCAGCCGCGAGGGTGTCGAACCCCTCCGCCCGGTCGTCGCGACGCTCACCGCGCTGCAGAATCGGCACGGCAAAGATTCACTCCAGGGGCTGGCGCCCGGTCTGGTGGCCGACGACGGCCCGCAGTGGCGCCTCGCCGCGGATCTGGACGTAGCCGATCTTCTGGACACCGCGGCGGGCCGCTGGAGCGCCCAGCCGCACGCCGCCGCGGCACTCGCCTGGAAGTGCTACTCATACTGGTGCTCCCTGCCGGCCGTGCTCGGCTTCGCCGCCTCCCGCCGGGTCCCGCTGATGACCCCGGACCACGTCCTGGTCCGCTACCAGGAGCCGCGCCCCTTCCTGACGCTGGCCCTGCGCGCCCCGGTGACCGCCGTCCTGGCCACCGACCCGATCGTGGCGACCGACGCCCCGGGCCTGCTGATCGTGGAGGACGAGCGCGAGCTGCTGGGCGTCCTGCGCCGCTCGCTCGTCGTCGCCCACCTCGACCCGCTGCTCGACGAGTTCCGCCGGCACGCCCGCATCGGCCGCCGGACGCTGTGGGGCTCGGTCGCCTCCGGCATCGCCTACGGCCTGTCCCGAGCCGCCGACTCCCTTCCGGGCCCGACCCTGGACATCGCCAACCGCCTGCTGGCCGCTCTGGACGCCGAGGACCTGGTCGACCTGACCCCGCGCGCGGGCGGCGGCGTCGACATCCAGCGCCGGACCTGCTGCCTGGCCTTCACGCTGCCGACGCCGAAGGTGTGCACGACCTGCTGTATCCGCGCCCACTGAGGTCGTGTTTCACGGTCAGCGCGCCGTGGGTACACCATCTAGGTTGAATCACATCAGTGAACCGATCTCCACCACGCACGCCGGCCGGGTCCGGCCCGGCGATCACCTCTGCCTGCCGTTCGCCAGCGACGCCCAGCAACAGGAAGTCGTCTCGGCGTTCATCGCGGACGGGCTGCGCCGGGGTGAGCGCGTGCTGTACTTCGCGGATCGCACGCCGCCGGACGTCATCGACGCCTGGCTGGACCCGCGGGGTGTCGACGGGGCGCTCGCCATCGCCCGCGGCCAGCTCGAGGTGCGGGTCGTCGGCGACGACCGGCCCGAGCAGTTCGGCATCCGCGACGCCGTGCGCGACGCGCGAGCGGCCGGGTTCCAAGGGCTGCGGCTCACCGGCGAGATGAGCTGGGCGCTGCGGGAAAAGCGCGGCTCCACGGCGCGGGTGCACGAGTACGAGAGCGGCGTCGCCTCCACCGTGACCGACGTCAAGGATCTGGCCGCCGTGTGCCAGTACGACGAGCGGCTCTTCGAGCGCACCGAGCTGACCGGGCTCGTGTCCGTGCACCACGGCGTGCTCTGCATCGACCCGCTGCACGACGACCGGCAGCTGCGGATCGTGCCCACGTACTCCCCGCGCGGCCTGCGGATCGCCGGCGTCGTCGACGACGGGACCGCACTGCCGCTGGCCGCCGCCCTGGCCGAGGCGGAGGGCTGGAGCAGCGGCGAGCCGTTGCTCGTGCTCGACCTGGCCGAGCTGAGCTTCATCGACGTGGCCGGCATCCGGACGCTCGTGCGGTTCGCCGAATCGGTCGCGCCCGAGCGGCGGGTGCGGATCAAGGACATGCCGGCCTCCATGCGCAAGGTCCTGCACCTCACGCGCTGGTCGCTCGAGGACGTGGACGAGTCGCCGTGAAACTCATCCATCAGGCGCTGGTCTTCGACTCGGCCGCCCAGTTCCTGGATGCGGCGGTCCCGTTCGTGACCGAGGGGGTGCGTCGGCGAGACTCCGTCGTCGCGGTCACCACCGGCGAGAACGAGGCGCTGCTGCGGGAGCAGATCGGGGCGGACGCCGAGCAGATCACGTTCCTGACCCTCTCTGATTGGTACGACTCGCCCGGCCGGACGCTCAACGCCCACCACCGGCGCATCGACGCGCTGTCCGGCACCACGGGCATCCTGCGCGTGCTCGGCGAGCCGGTCTGGAACGGGCTCGACCCACTGGAGACGTCGGAGTGGGGGCGGTACGAGTCCGTCATGAACGTCGCGCTGGCCGGAGCCCGGGCGTGGATCATGTGCGGGTATGACAGCCGCAGCCTGCCCGCCGCGATCGTCGACGACGCCCGGCGGACCCATCCGGCGCTGGCGGTCGGGGCACGCAGTGAAGTCAGCAACGCCTACGCCGATCCGGCCTCCTATTACGCGGAGCGCAACGGGCCGCTCCTGGACCGTCCGGCGCTGGGCGTCGAACGGCTCCACGATTTCATCGAGATGGCCGCGGTGCGCAAATTCATCGCCGACCACGCCGTGCGTCTCGGCCTGCCGCCGGACCGGCTCGACGACTTCACGCTCGCGGTGAACGAGATTGCGACGAATGCGATCCGGCACGGTGCCGGCCGCGGCGAGGTGTGGCTCTGGGCCACCGATCACCGCGTCATCTGCGAGATCAGCGACGCCGGTGGCGGGCCGAAGAGCGACGACCTGTCGAATGGCTTTTTCGGCTTCCTGCGCACCGATCCGCAGGCCGGCCGCGGCCACGGGCTGTGGATCGCCCGGCAGATCTGCGACCTTCTGGAAATGCGCAGCGGAGAAAGCGGTACGACCGTGCGACTCCATATGCGCCGCGAATAGGCGGGCGACGGCACCCCGCGCGGACGCCGCCGCCCACCTCATCCTTCTCGTGGCCACCCCCAGCGCACGAGATGCAATCCGCTATCTGCACCACCCCTTTCAACCGCCATTTCGTCGTCGCATCACCTTGGCACCGGTGCGGATTCGGACACCATCAGCGAAGTTGTTCACTTCCGGCGGGCGTACGGCGTACCCCATTGGATGGACGAGCGCCCGGCTTGAGTAGTTGAATTCGATGCGATGAGCGATTCAACGGGCCCCTACGCGGCCGACTTCGAGCTGGACGGCCCACCCGAGGCCGAGTTCAATCCGGGCATCGCGCAGCGAATGGCGCACAAGACAGTGGCCGCGGGCGCCCTGATCAGGGATCCGGCCGGACGATTGCTCTTCGTGGTGCCCAACTACAAGCCGTTCCTGGACATCCCGGGCGGGATCGTCGAGCCCGGCGAGTCGCCGTCGGCCGCCTGCGCGCGTGAGGTCGCCGAGGAGATCGGGCTCGAGCTGACCCCGGGCCGGCTACTGGTGGTCGACTGGACGCCGGGGCGCGGACCGTGGAGTGATCAGGTGCAGTTCGTGTTCGACGGTGGTGTGCTCGATCCGGCCGCGGTGATTCGTCCGGCTGCAAACGAATTGACCGGCTTCCGCTGGGCCACGCTGGAGGAGGCCCGGCCCGATCTGCGGCCGTCCGTCCACCGCCGGTTCGCACTCGCATCGAGGGCTATCAGCGCAGGTCAGACCTTCCACGCCGAGTTCGGGCACTTACTCAATCCGGCTTGATCGCATACTCACCTACTAATAGGGGAATCCGGACGGTCGCCGTACCCAGACTGTTCGTGGTCTAACGATTCTGTCGTCGTCCCCGCACACTCTGTGTTGTGAACAGTCAAGAGAGCCGCATCGGCCACGTTGCCAGGCACCGGGCTGCCGGCCCGGCAACCCGGATGCTGCGCAAGGTGCGCTGGCTCCGGGTGACGCACCGGCGGGAGTCGGCACCGATGAGCTTCGAGCTCGACGCCGCCTGCCGCGCCGCCACACCCGACATCAGATAACTGCCACGGGGAACCCTTGCACATGATGCGACGACACACGAAGGTTCTGCGCCGGATGGACGAGGACGAGTACATCCCGCGGCACGCCGCGGACCTCCGCAACACCCGCAACGATCTCGACCTGCGCGACCGCTCCGAGCTGGAGCCGTCAGCGCGCGAGGCCGGGGACTCCGCCGAGGATGCCTGAGCCCTCGGAGTCGAAGCGCCCGCACAGGGCAGAAACCCCGGAGGGGCGGCACCTGGCCGCCCCTCCGAAACGCATTGTGCAGAACCGTCCGATCGGACCGACCTAGTCGTCGAGCCAGTCCAGCGAGCGCCGGTTGCCGTTGCCGCCGGCGCCGCGACCCGGGGCGCGGGCGTCGTCGTAGTCGCCGCCGCCGTTGTTGCTCGGGCCGTAGCCGCCACGCTGGTCGTAGTCGCCACCGGCAGCGCCACCGCCGGCGGGGGCACTCCCACCCGGGCCGTAGCCGTTGCCGGCCCGCGGGGGCTCCGGGACGCGCTCGTAGCCGTCGCGCTCGTAGCCCGACGCCGGCTCGTAGCCGGCGCCGCCGCCGCTCGGGCCGTATCCGCCGCGACCCGCATAGGGCCCGTCGTAGTCGCCGCCGCCGGCCGGGGGACCGTAGCCACCGCGGTCGTCGTACCCGCCGCCACCGGCCTGGGGACCATAGCCGCCGCGATCGTCGTAGCCACCCCCACCGGCCTGGGGACCGTCGTAGCCGTTGCCGGCCTGGGGACCGTAGCCACCGCGGTCGCCGTAGCCACCGCCGGCCTGCGGGCCGTCGTAGCCGCCGCCACCGGCCTGCGGGCCGTAGCCGCCCCGCTCGTCGTAGCCACCGCCGGCCTTGGGGCCGTCGTAACCGCCACCGGCCTGGGGGCCGTCGTAGCCGCCGCGGTCGCCGCCGGCGAAGCCGCCGAGGGTCGTGGGCGGGCCGCCGCGGTCGTCATAGCCGCCGCGGTCGCGCGGGCCGCCGCCGTAGTTGTTGCCGCCCGTCGACGGACCGTCATAGCCGTTCGCGCCGCCGTAGCCGCCCTGGCCGCCGGCGCCACCCGGGCCGGCGCCGGGGCCGTAGCCACCGGTCGGCGGGTTGTTGTTGTAGCCGTTCGCGCCGCCACCGTAGTTGTTGCCACCGGTACCGGGCTCGTAACGCTGCGTCGAGTCGGCGTAGCCGTTCGCGCCGCCGTCACCGTTGTTGTAGTCCGGGGCGTACGGGTCGACAGCGGGGCCGGGGGCCGGGCGGCCGTAGCCGTTGCCACCGCCGCCGTTGTACCCGCCGCTGGCGAAGCCGGCACGGTCGTCGTAGCCGCCCGCCGACGGGTAGCCGCCGGGGGCCGGCAGCGGCGCGCCGTAGGGGTCCGGCGGGACGTCGTCGAAGCCGCCGCGGGTGGGCCTGACGATCGCTGTGGCGTCGTTGCTGCCGCCGCGGCTGATCATCGTGGGGGCGCCCATGGCGCCGACCATCGTCGGGTCGGTGCCCGGGCCGACGTACGCCGGGCGCGGACCCGGGCCGCGGCGCGGGGCCGGCTCGTCCACGTTCTCGTCGTCGTCGTCGTCGCCGCGGCGGCGCAGGAGCATCACGATCGCCACGATGCCGAAGCCGACGAGCAGGACGCCGAGCGCGATCAGGATCCAGGAGACCCCGCCGCCGCTGTCGTTGGAGGCGTTGTTCGTCTTCGTGTTCCCCGGGTCGACCCCGCCCGCCGACTGACCCTGCACGATCGCCGGGTCGCCCGCCGTGGGCGGGGGCACCGGCGTGGCGCTGTCGGCCAGCAGTGTCAGGCCCAGCTTCACGCTCGCGGGCTTGCCGGCCGCGGCCGTGATGGTCTTGTCGAAGTTGTCGTAGCCGTTGGCTCCGGCCGTCAGCTTCAGCGTCCCCGGCGCGATCGGGTTGGCGTCGGTGGGGGTGAAGCGGAAGAAACCCTTGTCGTCCTGCGTCGAGGTCTGCCGGGTCTTGCCGGCGTTGTCCTCGAGCACGACCGTCGCGCCCTTGATCCCCTTGCCGGTGGTCGAGTCGGTGACGTTGCCGGTGACCTCGGTGACCGTCTGCGGCGCGGCCTGCGTCGTCGTCGGCGGCGCGACGACGGCCTGCGCCTTGAGGACCGCCTGGAAGTTCTTGGTGTCGGAGCCGCCGTCGGTGAGGATCACCTGCCCGCCACCGGACTTCTGCTGACCGGCCGGGATCGAACTCTGCGCCGGCGGCGCGATGCCGATCGGGAGGTTCTTCGTCTGCCCGGCGCCGAGGCCGGCGTCGATGTCGCACTCGACGTGGGTCCCGCTGCCGGTGCAGCCGTTCGGCTTGCTGGCGACAGTCAGGCCGAGATCGCCCGGAATGTCGATGGTGAGCGAGATCTTCAACGCGGGCAGGTCACCCTGGTTCTTGACCTGAACATTGACGGTCTGCGCACTGCCGCCTACCGTCAGTGTCACATCTCCCGCGCCGGCGATCACGACCTCGGGCCCGGCCGCGTGTGCTGGTGCCGCCAGGCCGATCAGAGCGCCCGCAGCTAGAACAGCCACCGTCCCCGCTCTGAACAGCAGGGCTCGTCGGTGCGCAGTCACGTCCACACCCCTCCGGATCTTGACCTTCACCCGAGCTTCGCCGCCGAGCATGTCTGTCTATGGTCCAGCATGCGAGCGAGACTCGCCTTGCATGGTGCGCCGCAGCAAACTATGCCCTGTCCGAAGGGGTCGGCGAAACCCGGAGAGTGTTGCGAGCCGCCGGGGGCCGGTCGTATCGTCCGCTTATGTCCTCTGCGCACCGATATTCCGGCACGGTGCAAAGCGTCCTTGATGCCCTGAATGACGGTACCGCTCCGGACCGGATCGCCGTCCGCGACGCCGTCCGAGAACTCCTCGCCCACCTGCGGACACGCGCACCCGGACGTTCGGTGGAGGTCCGGATTCCGCCATACGGCGCGATTCAGTGCATCGAGGGGCCGAGACATACGAGAGGTACGCCACCAAACGTCGTCGAGACCGACCCGGTCACGTGGATCGAGATCGCCACGGGTCGGAAATCGTGGCACGAAGCCGTCACGGCCGGGAAGATTCGAGCCAGTGGCATTCGGGCGGATTTATCCGACTATCTACCGTTGTAACCAGGGCGAACCACCGGCCGGAGTTCTCACCAACGGGCTTCGATATGTCGCTCTGCGTCATGCCCGCAACCTCGCGTACACTGGCTCCGCGACGGCGACCCAGCGTGTGGCGCCGACCAGCCCGCCGAGCGGTCACCATCCGTCCGGCGCGCGTCAACCTCAGAGCCACCCCCCTCACACACTTCAGCCACCCCAAGGCAACTGCGACGACAGGAGCGGCAAGTGCCCCGAGGCGATGGCCGGTTGAGCCACGAGCTCGACCCCCAGCGTCCAGGTCCCCAGGACAAGTGCGGTGTGTTCGGCGTCTGGGCGCCGGGCGAAGAGGTCGCCAAGATGACCTACTACGGGCTGTATGCACTACAGCACCGTGGTCAGGAGGCGGCCGGCATCGCGGTGTCCGACGGATCCGGTGTGGTGGTCTACAAGGATCTCGGCCTGGTGTCCCAGGTCTTCGACGAGCCGACGCTGGCCAGCCTGCGCGGCCACATCGCGATCGGCCACGCGCGCTACTCGACCACCGGCGGATCGACCTGGGAAAACGCCCAGCCGACGCTGCGCTCGACGCGGGCCGGCGGCGACCGGGCCGGCACCACGATCGCGCTGGCGCACAACGGCAACCTGGTCAACACCGCCGAGCTGGCCCGCCGGGTCGCCGAGCTGCCCGACGTCGAGCCGGACGCGATCAACTCCACCAACGACACCGCCCTGGTGACGGCGCTGCTGGCGGCTCGCCCCGACCTCTCCGTCGAGGCCGCCGCACTCGAGGTGCTGCCGACCCTGCGCGGCGCGTTCAGCTTCGTCTTCATGGACGAGGACACCCTGTATGCGGCGCGTGACGTCAACGGCGTCCGCCCGCTGGTGCTCGGGCGCCTCGAGCGCGGCTGGGTCGTGGCCAGCGAGACCGCGGCCCTGGACATCTGCGGTGCCAGCGTGGTCCGCGAGGTCGAGCCGGGCGAGCTCATCGCGATCGACGAGCACGGGCTGCGCTCCAGCCGGTTCGGCACCCCGGACCCGAAGGGCTGCCTGTTCGAGTACGTCTACCTGGCCCGCCCCGACACCAACATCGCGGGGCGCAACCTGCACGCGGCCCGGGTCGAGCTCGGCCGCACGCTGGCCCGCGAGCACCACGTCGAGGCCGACCTGGTGATCCCGGTCCCCGAGTCCGGCACGCCCGCCGCGATCGGCTACGCCCAGGAGTCGGGCATCCCGTTCGGCCACGGGCTGGTCAAGAACGCCTACGTCGGGCGCACCTTCATCCAGCCGTCGCAGACGATCCGCCAGCTGGGCATCCGGCTCAAGCTCAACCCCCTGCGCGACAACGTGCGGGGCAAGCGCCTGGTCGTCGTCGACGACTCGATCGTGCGCGGCAACACCCAGCGCGCGATCGTGCGCATGCTGCGGGAGTCCGGGGCCATCGAGGTGCACGTGCGGATCTCCTCGCCGCCCGTGAAGTGGCCCTGCTTCTACGGCATCGACTTCGCCACCCGGGCCGAGCTGCTGGCCAATGGGCTCGACCTCGAAGGCATCCGCCGCTCGATCGGCGCGGACTCGCTCGGCTACGTGTCGCTGCCGGGCCTGATCGCCGCCACCGAGCAGCCGGCCACCCGGCTCTGCAGTGCCTGCTTCGACGGGCACTACCCGATCGAGCTCCCGGCCGACAACGTGATCGGCAAGCACGTGCTGGAAGGTGTCGCGCGCGCCGCGGGGGCCGCGCCGACCACGACTGACGGTGTCCAGATCACCGCCAGTGTCGGTGGAGCTGACGCACTGTTGCGTCCGTGACCGCCACCCGTCAGAGCAAAGCCGCCGCAGAGGCAATTCAAAGGGGAGAAAGTGACGCACGTGGATGAGCGCGCCGACAAGACCGGACAGTCCGGTCAGGGCAGCACCCCCGAGCGGCAGCTGTGGTCGGCCGGCAATGGCCGGAGCCGCCGCAAGACCGTGACCTACGCGGATGCGGGTGTTTCGATCCACGCCGGCGAGAAGGCCGTCGAGCTGCTCCGCACCAAGGTGCACCGGACGCACCGGCCCGAGGTGATGGGTGACATCGGCGGGTTCGCCGGGCTGTTCCGGCTCGACCTGAAGAAGTACAAGAGCCCGATTCTGGCGTCTTCGACTGACGGCGTCGGCACCAAGCTGGCGATCGCCCAGGCGATGGGGATCCACGACACCGTCGGCATCGACCTCGTCGCGATGGTGGTCGACGACCTGGTCGCGTGCGGGGCCGAGCCGCTGTTCCTGCTCGACTACATCGCCTGTGGCGAGGTCGTGCCGGACCGGGTGGCCGAGATCGGCGCCGGCATCGCCGACGGCTGCCGCTACGCCGGGTGCGCCCTGCTGGGCGGCGAGACGGCCGAGCACCCGGGCGTGATGCGGCCGGACGAGTACGACATCTCGGGCACCGGCGTCGGCGTCGTGGAAGAGGACGCCATCCTGGGCCGGGACCGGGTCGAGGTCGGCGACGCGGTGATCGCGCTGCGCTCGACGGGCCTGCACTCCAACGGCTACTCGCTCGTCCGCCACGTGCTCCTGGGCGCCGGGCGGATGCGGCTGGACAGCGTCATCGACGAGTTCGGCTCGCAGCGCACGCTCGGCGAGGAGCTGCTCACCCCGACCCGGATCTACGCGAAGGACTGCCTCGACCTGATCAAGGAGAGCGACATCCACGCGTACGCCCACGTCACCGGCGGCGGCATCCCCGGTAACCTCGTCCGGGTCCTCCCCGAGCACGTCGACGCCGTTGTGGACCGCTCCACCTGGCGCCCCCAGCCCATCTTCGAGCTGGTCCGCACGAAGGGCCGCATCGAGGACATGGAGATGGAGAGCACCTTCAACATGGGCATCGGCATGATGACGGTGGTCTCGGCCGAGGACGCCGACCGCACGCTGGCCTTCCTGGCCGGGCGCGGCCTCGACGCCTGGCAGGTCGGCGAGGTCATCGAGGGCACCGGCACCGTGCAGATGGTCGGCTCGCACACCCGCGGCTGAAGCTAGCGAAGGGGCGGCCCGGCCGCCCCTTTACCAATACGTGCAACCGGGGCTTACCGCGGCGCAGTGATGGACCTAGGCTGGAGCGACACGTCCCTACGCCTAAAAGGAGGACGGGGCGGTGTCGTGGAGCGGCATGCAAGGCATCGCGCCGGTCCCCGGCTATGTCGTGATGCAGCCGACGACGCTGTGCAATCTTGACTGCACCTACTGCTACCTGCCCTTCCGCTCACGCAACGACCGCATGAGCCCGGCCGTGGCCGCGGCGGTCGCCGAGTCCGTGAACCCCTGGGCCGCGGCTTCCGACGGGCGATTCTCGGTCGTCTGGCACGCCGGGGAGCCCATGGCCGCGGGGCGGGCCGGGCTTGCCGAGCTGATGGCCCCCTTCGCCGGCGTCGAGCACCACGTGCAGACCAATGCAACGCTCATCGACGACGCCTGGTGCACGTTCTTCGCCGACCACGGCGTCCGCGTCAGTGTGAGCGTCGACGGTCCCGCCGAGCGCAACGGGCAGCGCATCAACAAGAGCGGTTCTCCCGTGTACCGCCAGATCATGCACGGCATCGAAGCGCTCCACCGGCACGGGGTGCCGTTCTCGGCACTCTGCGTGGTGAGCGATCCGCGGCCGGGGCTGGCGGCGGAGCTGTACGGGTACTTCCTCGATCTCGGCTGTGAGGTGCTCGGCATCAACATCGAGGAGCAGGAGGGCGTGAACGCCCGGGCCAACGCCTTCGCCGACGACGCCGTCCGCGCCTTCTGGGCCGAGCTCGTCGCGGCCTGGCGGGTCGACCCGCGAATCCACGTGCGCGAGATCGAGTGGACGCTCCGATACGCCGAGGCCGTGCTCACGGACCGGGCCGACGGCCTCCTGCCCGCCACCCTCGACCCGATCCCGACGATCGCCGCCGACGGCCGGGTCTTCCTGCTCTCACCGGAGCTGGCCGGCTTCACCGACCCTCACTACGGCGACTTCTCCTCGGGCAGCGTCCTGACCACCCCGCTGGCGTCGATCCTGGCCCGGGCGGCGACCTCGGCCCCGTGGATCGGCGAGTATCTGGACGGGGTCGAGTCCTGCCGCCGCACCTGCCCATACTTCGGCTTCTGCGGCGGCGCCCACGCGGCCAACCGCTACTTCGAGCACGGCCGCTTCGACGGCACCGAGACGAACCACTGCCGCAACAGCAAGATTCGCCTTCTGGAGGGAGTGCTGGACCATGCCGGAGCACGCTGACCCGAGCCTGGACACGGTCACCGAGCGCGTCCACCGGGCCGCCGACGGCCTGAGAGTGCTGCTCGACGAGGCCACGGCGGCGCGCGCCGCCCGAGCGGAGGCCACGGGCGAGGAGGGCTCCAGCGCCGTGTGCGCCTGGAACCACTTCGAGAACATCCCGACCTTCTACAACTGGAACAACCGCCCGCGCTGACCACGCCCGACTCCACCCACGCCCCTGGCGGCGTCCGCGGATCAGCACCGGGCGTCCGCCGCGACGAGGGGTGGGATCCGCGCGCCGCGGACTGGTGGCAGCCCGCCTTGCGCCCGGCCCGACGCCGGCGTACCGGCCGCAGCCGCCCGAAATGCGCACGCCTGCTCAACGCACGGTGCAGTGCGGCGCGGGCGCGGCGGTGATGACTGCGCGGCCTGGTGAGCGGGGTGGCCGCTCCCAGGGCGCGAACCATCGCGGCCTGGCCCTAGAGCCCGTGTCAGGGAACCGTGGACGCCACGTCAGAGGCGGTGCACCGATGCACCGCCTCAGGAGATGGGTCGTGGCCCTGCGCCGAGGGGTGGTGGGAACTGCACCCTGGCGGTAGCTACGCCGAGACACCCGCATGGCGGGCCGTCGAGAGAACGGCCGCCGTGCGGGTGTTGTGAACACGACTCGGGCACGTGGTTGTCCACGTGCCCGTGAGCCGGGTTGACCAGCGGTCAACGACCCCGTGAGCGCCAATCACTGTCGCTGGAGGGGTCGTCGTAGTCGTCCTCGTCGTCAGCCTCATCGTCGGCTCCGCCTTGATCGGCGTAGTCGTCGCTTGACTTAGGGCCGCCCGCCGCGAGCTCGCGTTGCAACGCTTCGAGGTCGGTGTTCGGTGAGTGATATTTCAACTCCCTGGCCACCCTAGTCTGCTTGGCCTTCGCACGGCCGCGCCCCATGGCTCGACCCCCTCGCACAGAATTACGGGGCAGCCATTACCGGCAGGCCCCGACAACGTCAGGCATCTCTCGTGGCTCTTACGGTACATGTCGAGGGCACCTTTCGGCATCTCGCCCCTGCCGACCATTTCGGTGGCGTTGCTTACCCGTCCGGCCGGTCGGGTTCCCGGCGGGTAAGCACCACCGCGGTCAACGGGTCGTCACTGCCGGGCGGTGCCCACGCACTGCCCCACGCTCAGCCCCACGCACCTGGTTACACCAGGATGGTACGGAGCCTTCCGACCTCGGCCATCCGCCGTTCGGCGAGCCGATCGGCGGCCAGCGCCGGCGGCACCCCGTCGGCCGCGGCGAGGTCGAGGATCTGCTTCGTGGTGTCGTAGATCCGTCCCGCGCGCTCCTTCGCCCGGGCGAAGTTGAAGCCCTCGATCTCGTCGGCCACCTGGATCACCCCGCCGGAGTTGACCACGTAGTCCGGCGCGTAGAGGACGTCCCGCTCGGCCAGGAGCTTCTCGATGCCGGGGTGGGCCAGCTGGTTGTTGGCCGCGCCGGCGATGATCCGGGCCTGGAGCAGCGGCACGGTGTCGTCGTTCAGCGCGCCGCCGAGGGCGCAGGGGGCGTACACGTCGATCGGGGCCGCAATGAGCTCGTCGTTGCTGTCCACGAGCTCGATCTGGGGGTACGTCGAGCGCGCCCACTCCCGCGCCCGCGCGGAAACGTCGGTGGCGACAACCGCGGCGCCGTCGTCGAGCAAGTGCTTGCTCAGGTGCTTGCCGACCTTGCCCAGCCCCGCGACGCCGACCCGGCGCCCGGCGAGCGTCGGGGTGCCCCAGCGGTGCTCGGCGGCGGCCCGCATGCCCTGGAACACGCCATAGGCGGTCAGCACCGACGAGTCGCCGGCGCCGCCGTGGGACTCGGAGCGGCCGGTGACGAAGCGGGTCTCCTTCGCCACGATGTCCATGTCCTGGACGTACGTGCCCACGTCGCATGCGGTGTAGTAACGCCCGCCCAGGGACTGCACGAACCGGCCGTACGCGCGCAGCAGCGGCTCGCTCTTGTCGCGGTCCGGATCGCCCCAGATGACCGCCTTGCCGCCGCCGAGGTCCAGTCCGGCCAGCGCGTTCTTGTACGCCATGCCGCGCGACAGCTCCAGCACGTCGTGCAGCGCCTCGTCCTCGGAGGCGTACGGGTAGAACCTGGTCCCGCCCAGCGCCGGCCCGAGGGCCGTGGAGTAGACGGCGATGATGGCCCGCAGGCCGGACTGCCGGTCGTGGCAGAAGACGACCTGCTCGTGGCTGTTGCTGAACACACTCATGGGCGCTCCCGGAGCGAGTTGGCGGCCCGTCCTCGTGAGACGGAGCCGGGCACGACGTTGTGCGGTGGTGCGGTACCGCGATTGTGGGCGGTGACTCGACCCTAACGCCGACACATGGAGATTGGATCGAGGGCACCTTCGCGCCGTTCGGCCGTTTCGTGCGACGATCGGGCCGTGCCGTCGCTCTTCGCGTCATACCTGCGGGTGTACGAGCCGCTGGCTGCCTTCGACCGTGACCACCAGCTGTACTGGCGTCGCTACGTCAAGGAGGGCCGCGCCGTCGCGCTGTCCGACGGGCCCGGGCGCCAGCGCACCGCCGTGCTCGAGGCGCTCGGCGCGGGGTGGACCCGGCTGCCGGCGCTGCCCGAGGACGCCTACGTCCTGGAGGCCGACGACACGCTGCTCGTCTGCCCCTGGAACCTGCGCATCCGGGTGGCCGAGGCGGCGCTGACCGCCCGTGACGGGGTTCCCAGCGTCATCGCCGATGCGTTCGTGCCGCCGGTGCTGGCCGGTCTCGCGCAGACCATCGTCGACGACTGGCGCAGCGGGGACCACGTCCTGGAGCGGGGCCTTCCGCGGGTGCACGAGCAGGTCGCGACGTGGGGCGTGCCGCTGCGCTGGTTCGTGTTCGTGGACCTGGAGGAGCGCGAACTGTCGCTGCGGCCCGGGCGCCGGGTGCTGCGGTATCGCACGGAGATCTCCAAGGCGCGCCGGCGTGCACATCGGGCCTACGCCGTGCTGCGGCGGGCCATGGGGGACGCGCCGATCACGGTGGCGGTCGAGGAGACGGCCCGGTGGCTGGAGGAGTTCCACTCGCGGTCGATCGTCGAGCTGGACTACGGCGGCCTCGTGAACCTCATGCCTGACGACGCGCTTGCGGAGGACGACTCCCCCGGGCTGGTGTCGGCCGGGCTGTCGAATGTGGCCCGGGGCGACGCCGACGCGGCGACCGAGGTCTACGAGAAGCTCGTCGAGCGGTGGCGGATCGTGCAGCTGCTGGAGCGCTGCAACTAGGGCCCGTTTCATAAGGTGCTGCCGGGTGGGGTTCCGGCGTGGCGGTGATCGATAACTGAAGAGGTCTCCGGTAGATGGTTCAGCGACCAAGCAGAACTTCATACCGGAGACCTCGTGGCCACCCTATCGGTGACGAGGCGGCACGACCTGACCGATGCGCAGTGGGCGGCGCTCGCACCGCTGCTGCCTGCGCAGCCGGTCCTGGGTCGGCCGCCGAAATGGGACAGACGGCAGCTCATCAACGGGATCCGCTGGCGCATCCGGGTCGGCTCGCCGTGGCGTGACGTTCCGGCGGAGTACGCGCCCTGGCAGACCCTCTACGGACTGTTCCGCCGCTGGCAGCGTGACGGAACCTGGGACACCGTCCTCGCCGCCGTCCAGGCCGGCGCTGACGCGGCCGGCCGTATCGACTGGGACGTCAGCATCGACTCCACCACCAGCCGCGCACACCAGCACGCCGCCGGTGCCCGCCGCGACGGGCATCTGCAGAAAGAGCCACCCGGTGGCGTCCACGACGAACCCGCCGACCACGCCCTCGGCCGTTCCCGCGGCGGCCTGACCACCAAGACGCATCTGGCCTGCGAACAGGGCCAGAAGCCCCTCGCGCTGCTCGTCACCGCCGGGCAACGCGGTGACAGCCCGCAGTTCATCCCGGTCCTGCGCAAGATCCGCGTCGCCCGCGTCGGCGGCGGCCATCCCCGCACCCGACCAAACCTTGTCCTGGCCGACAAGGCCTACACCTCACGAGCCAACCGAGCACATCTGCATTCCCGCGGCATCTCCGCCTGCATCCCCAGCAAGGCCGACCAGGACGCCCACCGCAAAGCCAAAGGCTCTAAGGGCGGGCGTCCACCCGCATTCGACCCGGTCCGCTACCGCCAACGCCACGCCGTCGAGTGCGGCATCAACCGCTTGAAACGCCACCGTGCCGTCGCCACCCGCTACGAAAAACTCGCCACACGCTTCCAGGCCATCGTGACCATCGCCGTCATCGGAGAGTGGCTCCGACCAACCTTATGAAACGGGCCCTAGTCGCGCCCGGTGGCCGGCCCGCCAAGGGCCGGCTCGGCTTCTTTGCGGCCCCTTCAGGGGGCCGCTGCTGTTTGTCCGGACCGTTTTGATCGCGGACCTGGCAGGGAGGCGCCCCGGCGCCGACCGGTGTCTCGCGGGAGGAGCGGACCGCAAGTGCCGCGGACCCGAGTCCGGCGCTTTCGCCCCTGTCTTGGCGCCTTTTTTGATCTTGGCATTTCGGCTGGTTGTGAAAGGTTCTCGGATTTCGATGGGGTTAAATGCCCGGTTCGTCACCTACCCGATCGAGTGTCACCCTCAGCAACCGAATCGCACCCCCGCCGTGTCCGTTATGCCTTTTTGAACAGACTTTGTGGGGTACCCATCACCCCGGAGAGTGAGCTAGATTCGTGGTGAGTCGCTCACCCTCCGTCAAAATGAGTCCGAATTTATCCGGTTTTGCGGTGTCAAAGTCGGAAAATTCACTTATTCATCATCCGTCCATACAGGGACCTTCAGCCGTTCGGCCCATGTCGGACATCGGGGACTACCCGGACCATAGGAAACGCGTCGACCGGCGGGACCCCGGCCGGCGTTCCTGGGTACCTGTGGAGGAGTGACCGATGCCATCTCGCACGCATGAGCCTGAGCCGTTGCTAACGCCGGCTGAGGTCGCGTCGATGTTCCGCGTCGACCCGAAAACCGTCACCCGTTGGGCGAAGGCGGGCAAGCTGAGCGCGATTCGTACGCTCGGTGGCCACCGTCGCTACCGGGAGTCTGAGGTGCGGGCCCTGCTCCAGGGCCAGATTCCCACGCAGCGCACGGGCGACTGACGAGACAGTACCTCGCGCCAACCCGCTGCGCCAAAACGACACGACTTCTTATCGCAACGCGCTCGGATCGTCACCCCCCGGTGATCCGAGCGCGTTGCTTTTCCGCCTGTACGAGGGACTTCGGCTTGCGCCGGGCAGGTCAGTCCAGCGTGATCCGGACGCCGACGGTGGCGTCCTGGCCCCGCCGGATGATGCTGGCCCACACAAACAGCCGGCCCTGCAGGCCGTACTTCCGCTTGATCAGATCGCGCACCCGCCGCCCGCCGGCCGGGTCGAGCACCTCCGCGTGGGCCGGATGCTCCTCCCCCGTCGGCTTGCCGCGAACCGTACATGGCGCGACAGTCACGCGGCCGTTGTTGCGAATGCGTTTGACCTTGCCAGAAGCGCCGACCGTCCAGACCACGAGCGCCTCGCCGTCGCGCGCCGCCCACACGGGTGTCGGTACTGGGGTACCGTCCCGGCGGAACGTCGTCACCAGGAGATACTGTTCTTCGCTCAACCGCTCCACCGTTGCGGGAGTGTTCGTCATACGACACACCGTACGAGCGGCTGCTCGGCAGCGGGAGGTTCACACCCCCGGGTGACGGGCCGCTAGTCTGATGGTCCAGTCAAAATGCCCCGGAGATCCCTGATGAAGCTGTCGATCCTGATGCCGGTCTACAACGAGGAAGCTCGTGTGGCCGACGCCGTGAAACAGGCGCTCGACGTGAACTACCCGACCGAGATCGAGTTGGTGATCGTCGACGACGGCAGCCGCGATCGCACGGCCGAGATCCTCCGCGGGCTGCACGACGAGCGGCTCAACGTTGTGGTCCACCCGCGCAACAAGGGCAAGGGTGCCGCGATCAAGACGGCCGTCGACAACGCGACGGGCGACTACATGGTCATCCTGGACGCCGACCTCGAGTACGACCCGCAGGACATCCCGAAGCTGCTCGAGCCGGTGCTCGACGGCCGGGCCACTGTCGTCTACGGCAACCGGACCTTCGGCTCGCACAGCTCCTTCTCGTTCTGGTACGTGATGGGCAACAAGGCCGTCACCACCGCCGCGAACATGCTCTACAACTGCTACCTCGGCGACCTCGAGACCTGCTTCAAGCTGATGCCCGTCGAGCTGTACCGCTCGCTGCAGGTGCGCTCGGCCGGCTTCGGCATGGAGGCCGAGGTGACCGGGAAGCTGCTGCGCAACCGGCACCGCCCCTACGAGGTGCCGATCAGCTACCGGGCCCGCACCCGCGAAGAGGGCAAGAAGATCACGTGGAAGGACGGGGTCGAGGCGCTGTGGATCCTGTCCCGCGAACGCATGCGCAAGCCCTCCCGCAGCATCGAGACCTCCTGACCATCGGCGAGCTCTCCGCGCGCAGCGGCGTGGCCCCGTCCGCGCTGCGGTTCTACGAGAAACTCGGGCTCATCCAGGCCACCCGGACCGGCGGCAACCAGCGCCGCTACGAGCGCACCCAGCTGCGCCGGGTCGCCTTCATCCGGATCTCCGCGCAGGTCGGCGTGCCGCTGGAGACGATCAAAGAGGCCCTCGCCTCCCTGCCGGCCAACCGGACCCCGACCAAGGCGGACTGGGCCCGGCTCTCCGCCGGCTGGCGCTCGCACCTGGACGAGCAGATCAAGCTCCTGGAGCGCCTGCGTGAGACGCTCACCGGCTGCATCGGGTGCGGCTGCCTGTCGCTGAAGAGCTGCAGCCTGGCGAACACCGACGACCGCCTGGCCGGCAAGGGCTCGGGGCCGGTCATCCTCACCCGACAGTAAGCAGCACCTTGCCGAAGTGCTCGTTGGATTCGAGCAGCCGGTGCGCCTCGGCCGCCTCGGTGATAGGGATCCGGGAGTCGATCACGGGGCGGATCATGCCCTCGTCGAGCAGCGGCCAGACCTCTTCCCGGACGCCCCGCACGATGGCCGCCTTCTCAGCCGCCGACCGGCCCCGCAGCGTGGTGCCGGCGACCAGGGCGCGCTTGGTCAGGAGCTGGCCCATGTCGAGCTCGCCGCGCCGACCGCCCTGCAGCCCGATCACCACCAGGCGCCCGCCGACCTTCAGGACGTCGACGTTCCGTTTGAGGTAGGGGCCGCCCATGATGTCGAGCACGACGTCGGCCTGCACCTCCTTGGCAAAGTCCACCGACGTGTAGTCGATGGCCCGATCGGCCCCCAGCTCCAGGAGCCGCTCGTGCTTGGCCGCCCGCGCCGTCACGACGACCTCAGCGCCAAGAGCCTTGCCCAGCTGTACCGCGAATGTGCCGATCCCGCTCCCGCCCCCGTGCACCAGCAGCGTCTCGCCGGGCTTGAGCCGGGCCAGGTCGACGAGGTTCGAGAACACCGTCGCCGCCGCCTCGGGCAGCCCCGCCGCGTCGACCAAATCAACCTTCTGCGGCACCGGCAGCACCTGGGTGGCGGGCGCGACGACGAGCTCCGCGTAGCCACCCCCGCCGAGCAGCGCGCACACTTCCTGCCCGACGTGCCACCCGTGCACTCCCGGGCCCAGCTCCCGGACCCGCCCGGAGACCTCCAGCCCCGGGTAGGGCGGCGCGTCCTTCGGCGGCGGATAGTTCCCCTGCCGCTGCAGCGCATCGGCCCGATTGACCCCGGCCGCCGCCACCTCGATCAGGACCTCGCCGTCTCCCGGAGCCGGATCGGCCACTTCCGTCCAGCGCAGCACTTCGGGCCCACCGGGTCGTTCAATCGTGATCGCATGCACACCTTCATTCTTGCCGCTCCCACCACGGCCGCCACTGGTGGCCGTCACCCCACCAATCGCTGTGCGCATCCCGCTGCCAGTTCCGCCCCTGGTCCTGGTCGATCTGATCCTGATCGCCCCCGGCCTGGTCGCCCCGGGCCTGATCGCTGCGGTCCCTGTCGCTCTGGTCCTGCACCTGGTCGTGGCGGTGCCGGCCGGTCGGCTGGGTCGGCGCCTCGACCGGCTCCTCCGTGGGCTCCTCGGTCACCGGCGGCGCCTCGATGGCCGGCAACTCAGCCACCGCGGCCGCCGCGGTCGTGGGCACCGCATGCCGCGGACCACCGGTGCTGCTCTCAACCGTCACCACCGCCCGCCGCCCGGTCTGCTGCTGCACCTCGTTGCGCGGCCCCGGCGACGGCGCCACCACCGGCACACTCCCGAGATCGAGAATCGGCACCGGCGCAGCCGGCACGGTACTCATCCCGAGCGGCCCACCAGCAGCCGCACTCGGCCCACCACCCGCCGCGACAGGCATCGCAAACCCACCGTCCGGCTCCCTGGCCCGCTCGGGCCGAACCCGACTGGGGTCGAACCCGGCCGACCCCACGATGACCCCGATAGCCGCCACTCCGACGCCACCGGCCAGGAGCGCAGCCAACGAGGGCCGCACAATCCTCCGATGCCGAGTGACGCACCCGGCCCGAGGATCGTTGAAGAAGAGGTGCACAGTCCCGTTCCCCCCGTCAGCGGTGTGCCGTACCTCGAGTCTGCGCAGCTCACCCCCTTCAGGCGCCCATTTGCGCCGCACCGCTTGCGGGTTCACCACCCCGCGTTCCCCCGAACGACGTCCCTCACGTGGGTGACACCGCACGGCGAGCGCCGATCTGGCACACTTAGCGTCGTTCCGCCGGGAGGGCTCGCCTAGTGGCCGATGGCGCCGGTCTTGAAAACCGGTGAGGCGTTCCGCGTCTCCGTGGGTTCGAATCCCACGCCCTCCGCTCCCAGACAGCAAGAGCGCCCGCTGAGCAGCAGGAACGCTGGCTTAGCGGGCGCCTTGTCTACCGGTCGCGGGTCTCTCTTGATCCCATTGAAACCCACTGCTTCTCACTGGTTGTGCATGAGCTGTGCATGGGACCGCGCATCTGAAACCGGACCTCACCTACAAGAACCACTGACAGAGTGCATGCCTACCTCTTCCTTGCGGTCCCACTCTTGACGCTCATCGAACGGCCCGCGCGAACCGCGCATCCGCGCCGGCGACGATGGCCTACCTGCCGCCACAAGGTTCGTTTGGTCGACGCGCCGCTTCGGCCTGTTCGATCACGCAGCCTCAGGCACCAGCGCAGACCAACTGGTAGTGCTGCGGCAATGAGTGCGGCGGGGAGCTCGGTCACGATCCCATTCATGATCAACGACACCGCGTGCGACAACAACTCCTGCGCTCCAATCCGTAGGTTCATACCTCTCGACAGTGGAGGGCGGTTCGGCGCGGCAGACGGAAGCAGACGACGGTAGACGTCAGCGGACAGCGACGGACAAGATAGGACCACTGGCCCTTATAGGCCCGGCTTTCGCCCATGCTTCAAGGAGGTATCCATGCCCCGCCTGGCACGCCCTGTTGGCCAGACTGGCGAGGGCAGGGCCCTCAACGAAGCGCTACATGAACTCCACGAACGCGCCGGCCTGCCGTCCCTGAAGGACATGGAACGGATGCTCGGGGCGGGCGTTGCGAGTCGTAGTCGAATCCACGAGGCGTTCTCACAACCTCGAATACCGAGTTGGGGTCTCGTTGAAATACTGGTCGAACAACTTGCCAGGAAGGTTCCGTCCGGGCCGCCGGAATCCAAAGAGGTTGAGCGTTTCCATAACCTATGGATTGCGGCATCAAGTCGAGCCGAAGTACGTCAGTCTCGTCCGACAGAAGTAGACTATGACTCTACCGGGGCGAATATAGTTTCGACTACGAAAGCGCCAAGTTCATCGCCCTCAACGCCGGCCCGCACTGCAGGAGGGCCGTGCGTGGATCTGCTCATGACTGATTCCGGGCAGAATGAGCCAACGCAGCCACTGATTGTGTCAGCGGTCGAGCTAGTCGGCGACGGAGCCGAGATAGAGCGACGTATCCAAGATTTGTTCCGCCGTCTTTCCGCTCGACGAAGCCTCAAAGGCCTTTCCAGTTTCGATCACTTTCGCCGGTACGGATTTAATGCCCTAACCGATCCCGATGAAGTGTCGGGGCCATTCCGAGAGTTGATGCACGAGTTCACTTTTAGAGCTTATGCTTACGTAACCAGCAGGATGAGCCCACGCGGTGGCGCAACAGATACGCAGATGCTCAATTTTATGTACACGGGCATGCTCGGAGATCTCGTGCTTAGACACAAGACGAGGCCCGAGCTTCGGTGCCGGATTGAGACCAGCAGCGAGAACCGTGACCTCCCCATAGAGGCGCTCTCAAATAGCGCTGTCCGCCGAGCGCGTATGAAACTTGGACGCCACGCCGATCTACCGCGGCTCGACATCGCCGCCAGCGTTAGGCTCGACGTAATGTCAATGGCGATGGCCGACTACATCGCACGGGACATCAGCGGGTGGCTCCAGTCCGGTTGTAGCACAGATCCAGCGGATCGCCCGTACCGCGCCTTCCGAGAAGTAGAACCATTTTTGTCAGTCTTGTACTCCCTGGAAGAGGGACGCATATCCGATCGAAAGACGCTTCTTCACTGAGATGTGGTACCTTCTACGCGGAGCAGGGCTGCGGTCAACTTTGTGCGCGAGTCCGCGCGCGTTGCCTAATAGCTCTAGCACAGGAGTGCGGCCCTGCTCCCTAGTCTTGAAGGCGGCGAACTGAGTGGCTATATTCTCGGTTGAGGATCTCGCGCAGCATGCCGGAGTATCTACTCAAACGCTCGAAGAGCTTGCCGAGTCCCTTCCGTCGGGTGCCGGAACTCTCTACAGCCGCCTGACTTTTCCGAAGAAGCGCGGCGGATTTCGAGAGGTCGTCTCACCACGAAAGACCCTCGACGTTGTGACAAAGAACTTGCATCGGAGCTTTCTCGACGTATTCCGTTACCGACCACCCGAACATGTACACGGTTTCGTTAAAGGCCGTTCAACGATCAGTAACGCCTCAGAACACCTTGGCAGAACGTGCGTTTTACGAGTGGACCTGAAGAGCTTCTTTCCATCCATTGATTCCACGCGCCTCAAAGCTGCTTTCCTCGAACGGGTCTACGACGAAAAAGCGGCCGAGCTGTGCGTCAGGGTCGTAACCATCTCCGACAAACTTCCTGTTGGGGTCAGCACTTCGCCCTTTTTATCAAATCTGGTTTTTCGCGCTACTGATTACGCACTGCTAGATTACGCCAGGGCAGAAGGTTTAGGATTAACGCGCTACGTTGATGACCTTTCATTCTCCGGCGAGGTGGAAGATAGGCACCTCAGTGATATTACGCGGATTCTTGAGGACTTGGGCTGGAGAGTCAATACTAGAAAAACTGCGTTCATGCGCCGCGGCGGCCCGCAGTACGTGACGGGACTGTACGTTGGAGCGCCGGATCGCCCGCGCATTCCCCGCAAGACAAAGCGTCGAATGCGTTGGATTCTGCACGTAATCTCGAGATTTGGCTACGAGACTTACATGACAGAGTTTGGCGGCCTGGAAGCCGGAATGATACCTCAACGCCTTTTGGGGTGGTCTTGCTACGTCGCGTCAGTTGAACCCGACGTCGGCTTCCCCTTGTTTCGCGCCTTTCGCGAGATACTTCCGGAATCTTACACTCCGCCGAGTTACTACGCCGGCGAAATCGCAGGAATCAGAATAATTCACGAGCTGGACGATCTCCGCTGACGCCGGAGTTTCTCACTTCTCGTCTTTCTAACCTGCTTCGGCAACGGTCTAGATGGAATCTCGCAGGTCGTTGACGTATGGGCGCTGAAGCGCTGCTTCAATACGATGCCTCGCGGCTTCATCTTGTCCGTCTATGCCGCGAGCGTAAACCTTCAGCAGCACATTTACGCTATGACCAGCCCATTCTGCGACTTGAGTCGCGGGCACGCCAGCGTTGAGCCACAGCGATACCGCGGCATGCCTGAGCAATTACGGCACCCTCGCTAGGGGCGAACGCTGTTGCGATTCGGTGAGTGCCGTCGCGCGTGCCTGCCGCCACACCCGGTTGTAGGTCTCCTTAGACACCGGCCCGTACTGGTAGTAGCGGCGAACGAACAGCCGTCCATCGGGGCCTGCTCCATATACGTCGATATGCTGCTGGAGCAGCCGCACCAACTCCGGAGCCGCCGGGACTATGCGAGTCGCGTTGGCGGGGCGATGCTTCAGCGCCCGGTCCTCCATAACCGCGCCGCTGTCGCTCCACTCCTGTCCGGCGCGTTGCGTTGACCCTGTTAGGTGGAGCGATCCCCAGCCGGTCTCCGGGAGTTTGCAGTCGTCCAAGCGCAGGTGCAGCACTTCTGCGGGCCGGAGGGCAGCGAAGTACATACAGCCGAAGAACGCGGTTAGCCGTGGGTCTTTCTGCTGCACCGCTTCAAGCAGCAGCCGAGCCTGCGCAGGATTCACGACAACACGGCGGTCTACCTCCTCGTCGTTCTTCGGGGCCGACCACTGCACGAAGTCCATCGGGTGGGCATCGAGCCGCCTCAGTTCGACCGCATATCGCAGCGCGCCGTAGAAGACCGCACGCTTTCGAGCGACCGTGTTCGGCGCCGCTGCCTTGCCGTCCGTCTTCAACGCTAACTGGTCGAGCACCTTCCGAACCAACGCGGCATCGGTCAACGCGTGAGCTTAACTGTGCTTTTCCTTAGCCACTCGATCGCGCGGAGGTGCTCCTCCGTGGGCGGGCCAACCTCTCGCTGGGCCTTGTTGAACGCCCACGCGTACAAGGTCCGCCGGATCGCGGAGTCTGTCGGTGCACCACGATCGGTTGAGAGCAGCGCCAGCGTCACCGTCGACAAACTTTCGGCGATCGACTTACGCTGCGTGGCCGCCGCCCGCGGCCACTTCATGTCCACGAACTCAATGGCGTGGTCGAACCACGAGCACGCTCGCAACTCGCGCGCCAACGCCATCGCCCCCGCCGACAAACTCGACGGCCTCTACGTCGGCCGACCCGCCAAACCCACCGGCCGGCTCATCTTCGAAGCCCTCGACCGACTCCGGCTCATCCCCGGCCACGGCAACGACCCGCCAGTGATCCCACAACCCGGACCACTACAAACCCGAATCCTCGACCTCCTCAACATCGACCCACTCCAACTGACCTGACCCACCCACACTCATGTGCGGAACACGGGGCTAGCGGGGCGAGGGTGTCCACGAAACGCCTCCTGCGGGCGGTTTGAGGGTGCACGGGGTCGGCGCTGCTAGGTACTAGCGCGCTGATCAGGGGTTGGTTCGGGTGCTAGCGGGGGTGCTAGGTCTAGCAGCGCGGGCTGCTAGACCTAGCAGCGTTCACGCGGCCGAATCGCCTCGGCGGCGGTTACGGTCGGCTATCGCCTCAGCGAGCGCGGCGCGGTCGATACCGCGCCGGTTGGCGCCCTTGCCGGTCGTCGGGTCGGTGCCCCAGACCTGGCCGGTGGCGATGCCGTACGGCTTCAAGGCCGCGCCGAGCTGATCGCGGGTCAGGTCGCCGTACACCTCCGGTCGCAGCGCGGCCAGGCGCTCGATGAGGGTCTCCATCCAGACCTTGGCCTCGTCGGTGCGGATAACGCTCAAGGCGTCTTCCAGCAGCGTTTCGCGGCGGCCGGCCGGATCGGCGGGCTGTCGGGTGGTCAGCGTGCCGGCAGTCTCGCGAACCGCGTACGCCCGGGCGCAGACCTTCTCGACCGTCGGACCGTCGAGGTAGAAGGTCCGTACGATTTGTGCCTCGTCGGCCGCGCCGACCAGGTAGCCGACGCCTTTGTCCTTCTTGGCGAACATCGTTGCTCGGATGCCGTTGCGGTAGCTGGACGTGCCCAGCACCATGTCGTTCTCAAGCTGGCCCATCACGCGCAGGCAGTAGCGGGTGCCCACGTTCGCGGAGACGCCGGTCGGCAGGCTCTTGGCATCAGGGCGCTGAGTGGCGAGTAGCAGGATCACGCCCAGGGCGCGGCCCAGCTTGATGATCTTCTCGGCCAGCTCGCCGGCTTCTTTGCCGAACTCGGGGTGGGCGAACAGCTCCTGGCACTCGTCGAATCCGGCGACGAGCCAGTGCAGGCCCTTGATGCGCCGCGCGAGCTCGGGCGTGACCTTATTGTCGGGGCACACGTCCTTGGGCAGGTTCTTGATGATGGCCGCGCGCTTCTGGCACTCGGTACGCAGCTCGCGCAGGGCGATGAGGCCGGCCTCGGCGGTGTCGTCGTCGGCGCCCGAGGCGTACCGGCTGCACACCTTCATCAGGGGGTCCAGGCCGCCGGTGCCCTTGAACTCATAGCCCCACAGCTCGGCGTACGGGTCGAGCGCGGCGACCAGCATCGGGAGCTGGATGGCGGCGGTCTCGCCGTAGCCGGGAATCGAGCCGATCAGGAGGTTGGTGTACGGCAGTTCCATGTAGACCACCCGGCCACGCGGATCCGTGCCGAACGGGAACGGCTTCGCCATGTCCACCGTGGATGCTTTGAGCAGCGGCCAAGCTTGCTGACGTGCGGCGGCCATCGGCTCATCGCCAACCCACAGGACAAGTCGCGACGGGCTGACGTCGGCGTTGCCCTCCGGCCAGACACAGCCGAGCGGGCGGCCGAGGCCGGACGCGAGCTTGTCCCGCCGGTCCATCACTTCCCCCACGGTCACGCCGGGCGGGAGGTCGACATCGGCGCGCCATCCGGGGCCATCCCGGGTGATCGGCGCGGGGAAGCCGATGGCCTTCGAGTCACGGGCGAGCGCCTGGGAGATGCCCGCCACGGACAGCACCGACAGCGCGCGGATGACGATGGCGGAGGTAAGCGCGGCGACCCGCGGCGCGACCACCGCCGTGTCGAGCAGCGGGCGATCGGCCGGCGCACCGACCGCGCCGCAGACCAGCACGGCGAACGCGAGCGTGCACCAGCGCGCCCAGTGCGGAGCGACGACCAGCAGGCCCGCGAGGGCCACGAGCGCGACGAGCAGGGACAGGGTCACCATGCCCCGCCACCGCACGCGGCGGTCCCGCTGGCGGGAAAGCTTCAGGTACGCCTCGGCGTCCTCCGTCCGCACGGTCGCCTGCCGCACGGCCTCGCCTTCGAGGTCGAACAGCCAACGGACGTAGCCGCCGAGGGACTTCAGCAGGCCGCTCGGTGCGCGCAGAGCGAGCTTGCCGGCATATTTCGGGAGTCGTACTGCGTGATAGGCGGCGACGTGCGCGGAGTACCCGATCGCCCACCGCAGGGTGTACGCGAACTCAGCGCGGGAACGGAGCCAGCTCGGCACGATCGGGCGGCGTTCGCCTCGACGGGCTGCGGTCGTGCGGGTGGTCGGCTGCTGGGCTTCGGGCGAATCGACGAGGGTAGGACCGTCCTCGGCGTCGGCGTCCTGGTGGAGCTGGACGACGTTGGCTAGGTCTTGTTCGTGCCGTTCCCAGTCGAACGGGGCGCGGTCCGGGTTGGGGCTGGGCATGATGAGCTTCCTCCATGTGAGGGGCCGGAGCGCGGCCGAGGTTCCTAGGCCGACAGGCCGCGCTCCGGGCATAGCTACAGGTCGTGTGCGGTGGCGTGGATGGCTGGTCGGGCACGGTTCGCGGTGCGGCCGGCGGGGGTCATGCGGCTTTGAGGGTTGGGGCCGTGGACGTCGACACGCTGTCGACAGGCTGTCGACGGTGGCGCTTGACGGTGGCCTCGCTCAAGCCGAGGCGTGCGGCGATCGTGGCGTCACTGGCCTTCGGGCTGCGGGCGATCGCGGCGGCGATGCGCTGGGCCGCACCTGGAGGCGGCGTTCGAGCGCGACGAGGTGTCCATCGACTTCGCCGGCTTCAGCGGCGAGACGTTGCAGGGCGCGCTCGCCGAGGTGCTCGACCGGGTACGCGCCGGCCAGCTGGCGTCCAAGCGCATCGCGATCCGCGTCATGGTCTCGGACATGGGCGTGCCGATGGCGATTCCAGCCGGCGCCGACACCGCCTCAGACGATCCGACGGTGCGGGAGCGCGCGGAGCGGATCACGAGCCGTTCGCTCGACGCCATCGTCGACCAGGTCCACGAGCTGGGCGAGCTGGGGCTGGTCGAGTCCGCGACCGTTCAGGCGCGGGTGCACTCGGCCTCGCCGCTGTTAAAGCTCTACATCATCAACGACAGCGAAGTGTTCTTCGGGTTCTACCCCGGTCACCGAACGAACGGTGGCGTTCAAGGGCGAGCCGCTGGCCATCTATGACCTGATGGGCAAGGACGTGCCGCTGTTCAACTACCAGGTCAGCGACGAGGACGCCTCGCACGGGACGCAGTTCGTGTGGGCCGCGAAGGAGTGGTTCGACTCGGTGTGGAACAGCGTGACGAGGGAGTACCAGGGATGAGCGACGACCTGCGGACGCTGCTCGCGCGCAGCCGCGCCATCCTGCTCGACTTCGACGGGCCGGTCTGCAGCATCTTCGGTGGCCACCCGGCGCCGCTCGTCGCAGCCGAGCTGCTCAACCTCCTGGAAGCGCGCGACGTCGACCTGACCGACGACATCCGGTCCGAGACGGACCCGATGGAGGTGCTGCGGTGGTCGGCGACGCTCGGCCAGCCCGAGCTGCTGCGCGAGGTCGAGGACGCGCTGTGCCGCGCCGAGCTGCTCGCCGCGGAATCCGCCATACCCGAGCCGTACGGGCGCGAGGTCATCGTGGCCGCCCGCGAGTCCGGGCGGCCGGTAGCGATCGTCAGCAACAACTCGGCCGGCGCCATCGAGGCGTACCTCAAGGCCCACCGCCTCGCCGGGCACATCGCGAACATCTCTGGGCGCGCCTACGCGCAGCCGGAGCGGATGAAGCCGAACCCTGAGCCGTTGTGGCGCGCGGCGACCGCGCTTGAGGTTGAACCGGCGGCGTCCGTGCTGATCGGGGATTCGCTGTTCGACATCGAGGGCGCCCAGGCGGCCGGCGTGCCGGTGATCGCCTACGCCAACAAGCCGCCGAAGGTCCAGCGCTTCACCGATGCGTCCGCCGACGTGGTGGTGACCAGCATGGGCGAGATCGCCTCGGCGCTGATGTCCCTCGCCGGCTGACCGACCTACGCCGCCGGCTGTTGCTGCACCACAGCGACAGCACGAGCAGCCCTACCTACCGCGTCGAGCGCGGCGCGCAGCTGGTCGACCTGCCCCAGGGTCAGGTCATGCACACCGCTCTCACCGAACTGCGTCACGAAGCTCAACGCCACGAACGGCACCCGACCGTGCTGGACGTACTCGACGTTCACACCGCAGCCGGAACGGTCGTCGTACAGCACGGTGCACTCCGGCTGAGGCTCCGGGTCAATGTCCTGGTCGATACTCACGTCTACCTCTTCTCAGCACGTAGGAACGGGACGGTCTGCGACCACCCGAGAAACCGGTCGTAGAGGCCGGCAGGCCACCCGCGCTGAGGTCGGCCGATGCCTCCGTAAGCCGGATCGTTAGCAGCAGAGCCAATGCAGCGGGATCGGCGGCGAACTCAGCGGCCAGCCGGCGACGCCCCCAGGGACAAGGCCAGGGTCGACCACACCCAGTGCAGGACCAACCCGGACGCGCCGCCACGTGCCGACGCGCCACTTCCAGCCCGACGGGTAAGGCGACGGCACGTGCCAGTTCGCGAGCGTAGGACGATGCTTCGCTGGCGACCTTCAGCGCGCCGCGAATCGCGTCCATGGAAGCGCCGCCAGGGCTGCTCGACAGGTACAGACGACTCGCGTGGTCGGTGACGACTAGGACCAGGCCGTTGCCGGTCTGCTCGGTCCACGCGCCAGCCGAGCACAAGTCGAGATCAACACTCGATGCTTGCCTGTCCACTCGATCATCCTGTTCAGGTCCGAAGCGCTGATGACGATGTGGGTGACAACGGCTTGGACGCCGCTGCCCTGCCCCAGACCAAGCGTAGGACTGTACGTCTCTGTACGTCCAGAGACGTAGCTGAAGGACTGATAATGTACCTGCACATTTACGTTGGCCGCATGGTCGATCCGGATGGTCCTACGCCGGTGTACGTGCAGATCGCTGACATCATCCAGCTGCGGATCGAGGCCGGCGAGCTACAGCCCAACCGGCCCATCCCGAGCGAATTAGCCCTTCAGCAGGAATTTGGTGTGGCGCGAGGCACAGCTCGCCGTGCCGTCGAACTCCTCCGCGACCGCGGCCTAGTCTTCACCGTCCCGCAGCGAGGGACATTTGTCTCCCAGCAGACACCCTAATGCTCTGATGATGCAGGTAAGAAATTGATCGACCTACTTCAGGCCCTGCAGGCGCGCCGATCGGTCACGGCGCTCATTTTGCGCCTTAACCCGAATCGACCTCTTCATCTCGGCAGCCATGGCCGCCTTACGTTGGTCAGTCACGTCGGTTCGGCGTTTACCGCCGGACAAGACGGCGGCACAATAGCTTGGCCCGTGAACTGCACACCAAGTAGCGGTGAGCAGTTTTCCCTCTCGACTTCCGTCGCCTTCCGGGATCTTTTCGATGGTCACGTCGTTCCAGATCGAAGGACTCGGCGTTGAACATTCGCATGTGACGGCTAGATAATCGTTGTCCGAGATCCAATCCCAGATCTCGCCAGTAACGATCATTTGGTGACGGTCAGCCAGCTGTGCGCACTTGGCGGCATAGTTCACAGCTCGTCCCGCCCAAACAGGCTCCTGATGTTTCGTTCGCGGAACACCAACCCTCTTGACCAATAATGGGCTACTTCCGATGCCCACCTTCAGCCCTGTTTCCGGCAAGGTTTCCCACTTTTTCTCAAGGCGAGGAACCAGATGCCTCTCACTGAAGGTCTTAATCGTAATACCCGCACAGACAGCTCGGGCCTTCCGACCGTCCCCCCAGAACAGTCCGAACGCTCCGTCGCCCTGAATGGCGACGAAGTCTGCCTCAAACTCGTCGAAGATCTTGACCACGCCACCGGTCGCCGCTTCGTAAATACTGGCCGTTGAGGCGGCCTTCTTGTTAAGACCTAGGCTTGTTGAGCTTTTTAGATCAGCAACAACAGCAACCGCGTCTTTGAGCTTGTGCCACTTCCTTGCTTCAATCGGCAAGCTGTCCAGATCGAGATCATGCCCCTTGTCGATCACGTCCGGCATGCTGGACAGCTCGGTCGCCACAGTCCCATCCACGGCACCCAGGAGCGAACCAAGGTCAACTTCAGTCACGAGCCCCTCCTCTCGTCGGGCAGAGCATAGAGGAGGGGTACGACAATTTTCGGAAGCAGACATCACGGCCCGAGTGACCAGCACACTCGACCCGAACCGGCGAGTGTCGCAACTGTCCACATCCCCCGAGCCGGGTACGGTGTCAGGCCGTGAAGACCGACGACGCATGGAAGTCCCTTGCCCAGGTCAACGAGTGGATTCGGTTCGCGGACGTCAAGGCCGGCGCCGTCCTTGCTGGCAGCGGCGTACTGGGTGGACTCTTGATCAAGGCAATACCGGACCGAGCCACCTTCCACCAACACCCGGCACGAGCTACCTTGATCTCTCTGGCAATCATCTGCGTCGGGTGCAGCGCGCTGATCACTCTAAGGACGCTGGCCCCCCGCTTGAGAACGGGGGAAGCGCGCTCCATGATCTACTTCGATCATATCGCTCGCAAGTATGCGAAGGACCGGAGCACGTTCGTCGACCGCTACATCAGTCTTGCGGACAAGGAAGAGGATCTCGTAAGGCAGCTGATTGATCAGGTGTGGTCCAACAGCATGGTCGCAAGGCGAAAGTTTCGGCGCGTGTCGTTTGCGGTGGTTTTTCTTGGCTCTTCCATGGCCTTCTCTGGAACATCGGTAATACTACAGAGGGTTTGGGATCTATGAAGAGCACAGGTACGCGCTACAGCCACCAGGATAGCTATACAAGGATGGTCCAGATCCTGAATGCTGCGGACGTGAGTTATGTGAAAACCGACTCTCTACCCCCGCGAGAACGTCTTACGTTCAACAACGGCTTCTACGCCTACTGTTCGGCAATGTTTGTCGACATTCGAGAATCATCGAAGCTACCCGATAAGTACCGGCGCCCCAAGCTAGCCAAACTGTACCGGGCTTACATCTCCGAGGTGGTTGCCGTCATGGATGGCAGTGCTGACTGCCGGGAGGTAAATATTGTTGGCGACGGGGTATGGGGCGTCTTCGATACACCGACTACCGATGAAATCGACGATGTTTTCGCAACCTCAGCCGAGGTTAGCTCGGCCATAATAATGCTGAACTATGCGCTCCGACGCCACGACTACGAGCCCATCCGAGTAGGGATAGGCTTATCGTACGGCCGCGCATTGGTCGTGAAGGCCGGCTACTCCGGGAGTGGCATTAACGACATCGTCTATATGGGCGATGTTGTTAACCAAGCAGCAAAGCTTGCCGCCCATGGCAATGAGAACTACGGTGACGGCAGAACGATGGTCTCTCAGATCTTCTACCAAAACCTCAAGTCGGAGAACCAAAGGCTTCTCACGTGGAGCGCTTCCCGACATGCTTGGCATGGCAACATCGTCGACAGTGCGATGGAGGCCTGGTTCGAGGAGAACTGTCAGTAGGCGCCCGGCGGCAGCAGTCCGGGGGGCGGCGAAGACCAACCACGCCGGCAGCGCGCTACGCGGTGGGCTGTAGCGGTCGACTTGCGCCTGGACCGTGCCTTAAAGCCGTCACTTGCGGACGTTTCAGCAGTTCAAGTGCGGCGTTGCACTCGGTCTGAAAACCGGTGAGGCGTTCCGCGTCTCCGTGGGTTCGAATCCCACGCCCTCCGCCGAAGATCAACAGCGATCCCTGGGCGTTGACGAACATACGTCTTACAATCCAGGAAAGCTGACCGTAGCATCGTTGCTACCTTCCGTAGGGGGTGGTCGATGCCACGGAGCGAGGAGCCCGGAGCCGGACAGCGCCGAGCCAAGCTCGCCCGGTCTGATGCGGGGCTACGGCCGGGATTTGCGCGCTACCTGGATCTCGAGGCGATCGCCGACGAGCTGCGATGCTTCGAGCTCGCGCTGATACCGGGCCTGCTGCAGACCGAGCGTTACGCGCGGGCGGCGATCACCGCCTTTGCCGACATCGACAGCTCCCGGGACCAGATCGACGTGCGCATCGCCACGCGTCTTGAGCGCCGGCGACAGCTCGTGGCGTCCGACGGACCGCGGGCCTGGTTCGTGCTCGACGAGGCCGCGCTGATGCCACGCATCGGCGATGCGTCGGTCATGGACGAGCAGCTCACACAGCTGCTGAGCCTGGCCGAGCAGCCCAATATCGACATCGTCGTGCTCCCCCGGACGGCCGGGCTCCATGCGGGTCTGACCGGCCCGTTCGTGCTGCTCGCGTTCGACGGCGGGACGACTGCGGAGGTCGTCGGCTCCGAAAACCTGGGCGACACCGTGCTGCGAACCGAGCCCGAGTTGGTCCGGGCCTATCGAGCACTCTTCGAGCGGATGCAAGGGGACAGCACGGCAGAGCCCATCGAAGCGAGCTTGCGTAGGCTCCGCGGCGAACACTGAGGGGTGACCACCGGAAGGTGGCCACCCCTCGTGCTTAGTGGCCGGACGGCGGGTCGAAGGCGCCCGACTGCACCGCCGTCAGGAATTGCCGCCAGGTTCCGGCGGAGCAGAGCAGCACCGGGCCGCGCCGGTCCTTGGTGTCCCGGATCGCCACGCCTCCTCCCGGCAGGGTCGTGGCGACCTCGACGCAGTTGGTGCCGCCGCTGCGGGTGGACACCTTCCATTGAGTGCTCGGGTCGCTGACTAAATACGAGAACATCGTCGTCTCCGTGTCTGTCGCTCAGATTGTTCTGGAGACTGCCTCGATGAGACGGATCGAGTCGTCAGGGCTGATGGCTATGGCACGAAGACGGTCGAAGGCTCGACGATAGCGGGCGATATCGGCAGGCTTCTCGAGGTAGAGGGAGCCGACAAGCCCCTCGACCAGGACGACTCCGGGTAACCCTTCCGCGAACTCCAGCCAGGCGAAGGCGCTGCTCATCGCCTGATGCGCGCCTGCGGCGAACGGGATGACCTGGACCGTGACGTGCCGATGCCCAGCCACTTCGGCCAGGAACCCCAGTTGACGGCGCATGACGTCAGGCCCCCCGACCTGTCGGTGCAGTACCGCCTCATCGAGCACCGCCCACAGTTCGGGCTCCTCGTTCTCCGTGATCGAGTGTTGCCGGACCATACGCACCTCAACGGTCTGCTCGACCTGGTCGCCGGTCAGCTCGGGCCGCACCGCACGCAGGACCGTGCGGGCGTAGTCCGCCGTCTGCAGCGGTCCGGGCACAATGGAGGACTCGAAGTTGTTAATCTTCAGCGCCTCCGACTCGAGGCCGAGATACTCTCCGCCCTCGATGTCGTACTGCTGCCACCAGCCCTGCTCCCTCGCCTCTCGGGCGAGCTGCAGGAGCTGCGCGGTGCGCTCGGCAGTCAGACCATAGATCTGACACAGATCACGCACGTCACGCAGGATGGGTGATCGCTCACCCGACTCGATTCTGCTGATCTTCGACGGGTGGGCCATGAGCCGTTCGGCCACGTCGGAGACCTTCAGGTCCTTCTCGATCCGGTATTGGCGCAGGAGGTTGCCCAACGCCCTTCGGCGCACCGTCGGGCTCTTGGCTCGCGGCACCGCGGATCCTTTCCGAGATCAATCTCTATCGGCGTCGCCGACACCGTGATCAAGTCGGCAACTTACTCCCGGCAAAGCATGTTTGGCAATTGCCAAAAGTACCGTGTCGTGTCCATCATGAATTGGGTGCTCCTTCTGCCCACCCAAATCCGGTGCGGACGTCGCGCCGATTCGTCCGGGCTCCAGGTTCACACCCAGCCGACAGTCCTCCCGATCTGGGCGGACAGTCCATGGGAGGCAGCCATGGCCAACCCGTACGAGCCGCTGCCCGACATGTGCCGTCCCGCGACGAGTGACGTGACACCCGCAGCGGCTGGCACGTGCGACAGACGGCATTTGCCGGACGACCTCATGCGTAACGGAGCGTACCGCCCTCAGACCGCGGCGGGCAGCCTCCCTCTGGAAAAAAGCGGCAAGCCTGACTGGATCAACCAGACGTCCTCACCGGCCGCCGGAGTCGGCTCGCAGCAGCCAGCCCACGTCATGCCGCCGGCGCTCAGCTTCATCGAGCACCGGTGGAGCCACGCCGAGCAAGGGTTCCGCTACGCGCTCCTGCAGCTTTTCATCGTCCACGGCGTGATCGCGGCCGCCGTCATCCCTGCCGTGTTGGTCATCAGCGGCGTCGGGCTGATCTTCCCCGACTGGCCGGCCGCCGGTGCCGCGGGCGGGCTGAGCTCGCTGCTCGGCGTCTTGGTATGGCGTCGCGGTCGCCGGCAGCGTCCGTAGAGCGGTCAGGCGGAGGCGAAGGACTCGCCGTTGGTCATGATGGGGACCGTGTGCGACGTGCCCGCCTGGGCGGCCAGGCGGACGTCCTCCGCGTAGCCGCGCTGGATCAGTTCCTGGCCGCTCACGCACCGCCGGACCGCGGCGGCCACGTTGCGGACCGCGGCCAGGGCGGCCAGGGATACGGCGGCCTCCACGGACAGGGGGGAGCCCAGCATGGACAGGCCGTCCAGGACGGCGGCCGCGCCCAGGAGGTCCTCCACGCACGGGCGCAGGGTACCGTCGGGCCAGAGTTCGCCGGCCGCTATGACGCCCACCGCGGAGGTCGGGGTTCCGTGGCCGTGGGCGTGCAGCCAGCGGGCTACTGCGGGGGCGTTGCGGAGGCAGGCGGCGACCACCGGTACCCCCGTGGAGGCCGCGGCCGAGCAGATGGTCGCGCCGTTCGGGGAGGGGAGCACGAGCTGGTCCACCAGCGGGGCTGACTGGAGGGCCGCCGGGGACAGGCTCCAGGGCTGGGCCGCCGAAGTCTGGCGGCGGCCCACCGCGACCGCCGCCCCGAGGCGGTTGGCGTAGTCCGGCGCCTGGTCGCTCCACGGGAACGGGTGGACGCGGATGCCGCGGGAGACGGCGACGTCCACCGCGGTGGAGAAGGAGAGGACGTCGACCACGACCAGGACCGAGCAGACGCGGGCCAGTTCGGCCGCGCCGGCCGGGCCCCAGTCGAAGCGGGCGCCCGAGCCGGGCTGGCTGTGGACGCCCTCCGGCATCGGCGTTACGACTCGGTGTCGAGCGGAGCGTGCGGTACCTCCGGAGCCTCCACCGGCTCGAAGTACGACTGGGCGTCCGGCGCGCGGTATGCGGGAGCCTCGGTCGACACCTCGCCGAAGAGGGCGGGCAGGGTGCCCATCCAGGCCGAGCGGAGCTCGTCCAGGGCGATCGTGAACTGGCCGCGGACGTCCAGGGCGCGGCTGCGGCCGTCGACGGTGCCGATGATGGTGACCGGCAGGCCGTGCTGGGCGCACAGGGCGGTGAACGCCTTCTCGTGGCCGCGGGGCACCGAGACCAGGGCGCGGGCCGTGGACTCGGAGAACAGCGCCACGAACGGGTTGAGGCCCTCGGGGAGGGTGATGTTCGCGCCGCAGTCGTAGCGGAGCGTGGCCTCGACCAGGGCCTGGGCCAGGCCGCCGTCGGACAGGTCGTGGGCGCTCGACAGGTGGCCGCGCTCGCCGGCCTCGGTGAGCACGCCGGCCAGGATGCGCTCGCGGGTCAGGTTCACCCGCGGGGGCTGACCGCCCAGGTGCTCGTGGGTGACCCAGGCCCACTCGGAGCCGGAGAGCTCCTCGGTGGTCTCGCCCAGGAGCATGATCAGGTCACTGTCGCCGCCGAAGCCCATCGGGACGCGGCTGCCGACGTTCTGCATGATGCCCAGGACGCCCACGACCGGGGTCGGGTGGATGGCCTGCGAGCCGGTGGAGTTGTAGAACGAGACGTTGCCGCCGGTCACCGGGATGCCGAGCTCGGCGCATCCGTCGGCCAGGCCGCGGACGGCCTCGGCGAACTGCCACATGACCTGCGGGTCCTCGGGGGAGCCGAAGTTGAGGCAGTTGGTGACGGCGAGCGGGGTGGCGCCCGCGGTGGCGACGTTGCGGTACGCCTCCGCCAGCGCCAGCTTCGCCCCGTTGTACGGGTCGAGGCGGGCGAACCGCGCGTTGCCGTCGACGGAGAGCGCGATGCCCAGGCCGGTCTGCTCGTCGATGCGCACGACGCCGGAGTTCTCGGGCTGGGCGAGGATCGTGTTGCCCTGCACGTAGCGGTCGTACTGCTCGGTGACCCAGCTCTTGTCGCACAGGTTCGGGCTGGCCGCGAGGCGCAGGAGGGTCTCGCGCAGCTCGACCCCGGTACGCGGCCGGGGCAGCGTCTCCGCCCGGTCGGCCTGGAGCAGGATGAGGTCGGCCGGCTCGCGCATCGGGCGGGCGTAGACCGGGCCGTCGTCGACGAGCGAGCCCGGCGGGACGTCGACGACGGTCTCGCCGTGCCAGGTGATGACCAGGCGGCCGGTGTCGGTGACGGTGCCGATCGCGGTGGCGATGACGCCCCAGCGGTCGGCGACCTTCAGCACCTCGTCGAGCTTGGCCGGGTCGACGATCAGGAGCATGCGCTCCTGCGACTCGCTGGCCAGGACCTCCTGCGGGTCCATCGACGCCTCGCGGAGCGGGACCTTGTTGAGGTCGACGTCCATGCCGGTGCCGGCGGCGGCCGCGGTCTCGGTGAGGGCGCAGGTGAGGCCGGCGCCGCCGAGGTCCTGGACGCCGACGATCAGGCTGCGCTCGTACAGCTCCAGGCAGCTCTCGATCAGGAGCTTCTCGATGAACGGGTCGCCGACCTGGACCGACGGGCGGCGGGCCGGGCCGTCGGCGTTGAAGGTGGCGCTGGCCAGCACGGACACGCCGCCGATGCCGTCGCGGCCGGTCTTGGCGCCGAGCAGCACGACGATGTTGCCGGGGCCGTGCGCCTCCTTGTTCTGCAGGCGGTTGACCGGCAGGACGCCGACGCAGAGCGCGTTGACGAGCGGGTTGCCCTGGTAGCAGGGGTCGAAGACGACCTCGCCGCCGATGTTGGGCAGGCCCAGGCAGTTGCCGTAGCCGCCGACGCCCGCGACGATGCCGGGCAGGACGCGCTTGGTGTCCTCGTGGTCGGCCGCGCCGAAGCGCAGCGGGTCCATGACCGCGACCGGGCGGGCGCCCATGGCCAGGATGTCGCGGACGATGCCGCCGACGCCTGTCGCGGCGCCCTGGTAGGGCTCGACGAAGCTCGGGTGGTTGTGCGACTCCACCTTGAAGGTGACCGCGATCTCGTCGGAGATGCGGATCACGCCCGCGTTCTCACCGATGCCGGCCAGCATGAGCTCGGACTTGGGCGCCTTCTCGCTGAACTGGCGCAGGTGGACCTTGCTGCTCTTGTACGAGCAGTGCTCGCTCCACATGATCGAGTACATGGCCAGCTCCGACGTCGTCGGCCGGCGCCCCAGGATCTGGCGGATCCGCTGGTACTCGTCCTCGCGCAGCCCCAGGTCCTCGTAGGGCTGCTCCTCGTCGGGGGTCTTGTCGGCCTGCTCGACGGTGTCGAACCCAGCGGCGGTCATACTCGCGCTCCAAGGTGAGCGAGCACTGACGTGAAGATGCCCAGGCCGTCGATCGACGGCCCGGTCAGCACCTCGACGGCGTGCTCCGGGTGGGGCATGATCCCGACGACGTTGCCGGCCGCATTGCTGATCGCCGCGATGTCGTGCAGCGAACCGTTCGGGTTTCCCCGGATGTACCGGGCCACGACCCGGCCCTCGGCCTCGAGCTCGTCGAGGGTGCGCTCGTCGGCCATGTAGCAGCCCTCCCCGTTCTTGACGGGGATCACGACCTCCTGGCGGGGCTGGAAGCCGACGGTCCAGGCGGTGGTGTTGTTCTCGATGCGCAGGCCCTGGTCGCGGTTGCGGAAGTGCAGGTGCTGGTTGCGCGTGAGCGCCCCCGGCAGCAGGTGGGCCTCGCACAGGACCTGGAAGCCGTTGCAGATGCCGAGCACGGGCAGCCCGTCGCCGGCGGCCCGCACGATCGAGTCCATGACCGCGGAGAACCGGGCGATGGCGCCGGCCCGCAGGTAGTCGCCGTAGGAAAAGCCACCCGGCAGGATGACGCCGTCCACCCCATAGAGGTCGGCGTCGGCGTGCCAGAGCGGGATGGCCGCGGCCCCGGCGAGGTGCACGGCCCGGGCGGCGTCGCGGTCGTCGAGCGAGCCGGGGAACGTGACGACCCCGATGCGGGCGGTCACTGTTCTCCACCCTCCGCGGCCGACGCGTCGGCCGTCGCGAGTGCCGGCTCCTCCTCCACCCGCAGGGTGAAGTCCTCGATCACGGGGTTGGCCAGCAGCTTGTCGGCGATCTCCTGAGCCCGGTCGAGGTCGGCGGAGCCCTCGAACTCGATCTCGATGCGCTTGCCGATGCGCACCGAGGACACGCCGTCCACGCCGAGGCGTGGCAGCGCGTTCGCGACGGCCTGACCCTGGGGGTCCAGGATCTCCGGTTTGAGCATGACGTCCACCACGACGCGGGCCACGGGGCACTCCTGACAGTTGAGTCGGGCGCTCGAGGGCGAGCGACACGAGCCTACCGGGCAGCGCTCCACCGCAGTTCACCGGCCGTGAAAGCATCGCCCGACACGCATCTTAACCGCCCGCCCGCCCGCCCAAGATCCACGAACTCAAAGGATGGGCGGCGGCACGTAGGCGGCCGCCGCGGGGTGGCGCCCCAAGACCTCGTCGACCTGCGCGGTGACGGCCTTGACCTGGGCAGATGCCGCGCCGACGAACTCCGAAGGGGAGGCGACGAGCGCCTGGACATCCCCCTCGGTAAGGCGCAGCCGCGAGTCACCCGCGAGCCGGGACAGCAGATCGTTGTCCGAAATGCCCTTTTCGCGCATGGCGAGGGCCACCGCGACGGCATGCTCCTTGATGGCTTCGTGAGCATCCTCACGGCCGACCCCGCGGCCGACGGCGGCGACGAGCACCCGGGTCGTGGCCAGGAACGGCAGGTACCTGTCCAGTTCGCGGGCGACCACTGCGGGATACGCCCCGAATTCATCAAGTACCGTCAAGAATGTCGCAAAAAGCCCGTCGACCGCGAAGAACGCATCCGGTAGCGCGACCCGCCGCACGACCGAGCAGGACACGTCGCCCTCGTTCCACTGGTCGCCGGCCAGCTCGCCGACCATCGACAGGTACCCCCGCACGATCACCGCCAGCCCGTTCACCCGCTCGCAGGACCGGGTGTTCATCTTGTGCGGCATCGCCGAGGAGCCGACCTGCCCGGCCTTGAAACCCTCGGTGACAAGCTCGTAACCGGCCATCAGGCGGATCGTCGTGGCCAGGCTCGACGGGCCGGCGACGGCCTGGGCCAGGGCCGACACCACGTCCAGGTCGAGCGAGCGCGGGTACACCTGGCCGACGCTCGTCAGCACGTTGCGAAACCCGAGGTGCTCGGCGACCCGGCGCTCCAGCTGGGCGACCTTGTCCGCGTCGCCGCCGAAGAGGTCGAGCTGGTCGGCGGCGGTGCCGACGGGCCCCTTGATGCCACGCAGCGGATAGCGCTCGAGCAGATTCTCGATCCGGTGGTACGCGATCAGCAGCTCCTCGGCCGCGGAGGCGAACCGCTTGCCGAGCGTCGTGGCCTGGGCCGGGACGTTGTGCGAGCGGCCGACCATCACCAGCTCGTCGTACTGCTTCGCCCGCGCCGCCAGCCGGGCGAGCGCGGCCACCATCCGGTCCCGCACGAGCTCCAGCGAGCGGCGGATCTGCAGCTGCTCGACGTTCTCGGTCAGGTCGCGCGAGGTCATCCCCTTGTGGATGTGCTCGTGCCCGGCCAGCTCGGAGAACTCCTCGATGCGGGCCTTCACGTCGTGGCGGGTGACCCGCTCCCGCTCGGCGATCGAGGGGAGGTCGACGGAGTCGAGGACCCGCTCGTACGCCTCGACGACGCCGTCGGGCACCGCGACCCCGAGATCGCGCTGCCCCTTGAGCACGGCGAGCCAGAGCCGGCGCTCGAGCCGCACCTTCTCCTCGGGCGACCAGATGTCGACGAGTTCGGGTGAGGCGTAGCGGGCGGCGAGCACGTCAGGAATCCGAGCCTTGGTCACGCCGCCCATTCTGCCTAAGACCTCGGCCGGGCTAAGTGCGCGGTGGGTGATCTCGCTCGGGCAGTCCGTACTGCAGCGCCACGCGGTCGAGGTACACGAGCTGCCCGGCGACCCCGATGATCAGGAACAGCAGCAGCATCGGCAGCGAGAGCAGCCGGCTGTAGGGCATTTCCCGGGCCGGCCCGTACTGCGTCAGCGTGTTGAAGATCGCAAAGAACCCGTTCGGCTGCTTGCCGGTGCCGCTGACGTACGGCCACAGCGCGTCCTGGGCGAGCACCAGCCAGGTGGCGAAGTAGGACAGGCCGAGCGCCGGCAGTCCGGGCCAGATCACCGACCACCACGACGCCGGGCGCCCCTCCTGCAGCAGCACCTCCCGGCGCAGCGCCTGCCCGCGGAACAGCATCGCCAGCAGGATGAGCACCGGGATCGTCACCCGCGAGGGCGGGACGAGCGCCGAGAACTCGCCGATCCGGTCGGCCGTGCGCCCCGCGGCGTATTCCCGCAGCACGAGCGGCCCGACCCCGACGAAAAGGAACAGGCCGAACGGCAGGAGGAGCAGCTCACTGTACTTCCCCAGGGGCCGCAGTCCGCTGATGCCGAACGCGGCCAGGGCGGCCACCGTGACCCCGACGAGCGCCGCGATGAGCGACGGGATCCAGGTGTTGACGAACGTCGCCGGGAGCCGGTCGCTGTCGCCGGTGATGTGGCTCAGCCAGGGCCACAGCCCGACGATCGTGACGATCAGCACGATCAGCAGCAGTGCGCCCAGCGGACCCCAGGCCCAGACCTTGCCCGGCCGGGAGTCGGAGGTGAGCTGAAACCGCAGGTTCGTCACGATGATCAAGCTGGTCGCGGCCAGCCCGAGCAGCAGCAGCGGGACCAGCAGCACCGAGGCGACGGCGCTGGCCAGCCCGAAGTCGGCGTAGACGAACCCGCTCTGGATCAGCTCCACCACCGGCGTGACGTGCCGCTCTTCCCGCGGCACGTTCTGGAAGATCTGCGTGAACGTGAACTCCTGGAGGGTCAGGGCGATCACGGTCAGCACGGCCAGCAGCCCGCCGAGGATCACGCCGGGCCAGGGGCTGCGGCCGCTGCGGAACGCGGCCAGGTAGAGCAGCACGGCCGACGCCGTGACGACGCCGAACGTGCCGAGCCAGAACGCGGAGAGCTGCGAGTGCCCGTCGACGAAGTGGGCGACGGCGATCCCGAGCGGCGCGAACGCGGCCAGCGGGATCGTCAGCAGGCCGCGGGTGACCCAGCGGCCGGGGCGGCCCGCGGCGTCGGCCGCCCAGGCCAGGGCCGGGGCGACGATGAGGACCACGACGAGCGGCAGGAGCGCCAGCAGCAGGCTCCAGCCGATCGCGCCGCCGAGGCCCTTGTCGAAGGCGGCGCGGTAGTTGTCCCAGCCGGCGGAGCCGTCGGTCCCGCCGTCGGTCAGGAAGCGGACGCCCCTGAGCTTGTTGAAGGAGCTTCGGAAGGTCCAGAAGACCGGCTCGACGTAGGAGGTGATGAGCAGCACCAGTGCGGGGAGCACCAGTACGAGGCCGACGACCACCTGCCAGGCGGGTCGGGGTGTGGCCGGGCGCAGCATCGTGGGCTGGACGGTCATGCCGACACCCTATGGGCCCGGTGCGATTTCAGCGCGACAGGATTGCCGTCACGCCCTGCCCGCCGGCGGCGCAGATCGAGATGAGCCCGCGGCCCGAGCCCTTCTCGGCGAGGAGCTTGGCCAGGGTGGCCACGATCCGGCCGCCGGTCGCCGCGAAGGGGTGCCCGGCCGCCAGGGACGAGCCGTTGACGTTCAGCTTGGCCCGGTCGATCGGCCCCAGCGTCGGCTCCAGGGCCTTCAGGGTGGCCAGCACCTGCGACGCGAACGCCTCGTGGATCTCGTAGTAGTCGAAGTCGGCCAGCTTCAGGCCGGCCCGCTCGAGCATCCGCGGCAGCGCGTACACCGGGGCCATGAGCAGGCCGTCGGCCCCACCGACGAAGTCGACGGCGGCCGTCTCGGCGGTCTCGAAGTATGCCAGGACCGGCAGCTTCTTCCGCGCGGCCCACTCCTCGGACGCCAGCAGCACCACCGCCGCGCCGTCCGTCAAGGGAGTCGAGTTGCCGGCCGTCATCGTCGCGCCAGGGCCGCGGCCGTAGACCGGCTTGAGCGCGGCCAGCCTCTCCAGGGAGGTGTCCGGGCGCAGGTTCTGGTCGCGGGCCAGCCCTAGATATGGCGTGACCAGGTCGTCGAAGAACCCGCGCTCGTAGGCCGCGGCCAGGTTGCGGTGCGAGGCCAGCGCCAGCTCGTCCTGCTCGGCCCGGCCGATCTCGAACTCGGCCGCGGTCCGCGCGGCGTGCTCGCCCATCGACAGCCCGGTGCGCGGCTCGGCGTTGCGCGGGATGTCCGGCCGCAGCTGGCCCGGGCGAAACCTGCTCACCGCACGCAGCCGGGCGCCGAGGGAGCGGGCCCGGTTGAGCTCCATCATGATCCGCCGGGCGTCCTCGTTGACCCCCAGCGGCGCGTCGGAGGTGGTGTCGACGCCCCCGGCGATCCCGGCCTCGATCTGGCCCAGCGCGATCTTGTTGGCCACCAGCGTCACCGCCTCCAGCCCGGTGCCACACGCCTGCTGCACGTCGTACGCGGGTGTCCGCGGGTCCAGCCGCGACCCCAGCACCGACTCGCGGGTCAGGTTGAAGTCGCGGCTGTGCTTGAGCACCGCCCCGGCCGCGACCTCGCCGAGCCGCTCCCCGGCCAGGCCGCAGCGGGACACAAGTCCATCTATGGCGGCGGTCAGCATGTCCTGGTTTGATGCAGTGGCGTATGCGCTGCCCGAGCGGGCGAAGGGGATGCGGTTGCCGGCGACGATCGCGACCTTCACGGGAGTCTCCTTCTCCACGGGCGGGGCGTTCTGGCGCTACCCTACTCGTGAGTAGGTTAGCGCGCGGAAGTGTGACTGGGGAGGCACCGCAATGACCGATCGCTACGCGACGTTCGCCCACTCGGGCGCCGGGAGGTTCCTGGTCAAACGCCTCGGCCTGCCCGACCCGCCGAAACTGCGCCGATACGGGCCCGGCAACGAGTTCGGCCCCGTCACGCTGGGTGGCTCCGGCCGGCTGGCCGAGCCGACCCGGCACATCCTCGACAAGCTGCCCACCGCCGGCGAGGGCACCTCCGCGGTGGTGTTCGACGCGAGCGGGATCGCGGACAGCGCGGGCCTCGGCGCGCTCTACGACTTCTTCCACCCGGTGATCCGCTCGGTGCGCCCGTCCGGCCGGGTGATCGTGCTGGGCGCCCCGCCCGAGCTGTGCACCAGCGCCCGGGAGGCGACGGCGCAGCGGGCCCTGGAGGGGTTCGTCCGCTCGCTCGGCAAGGAGATCGGCCGCGGCTCGACGGCCCAGCTCGTCTACGTCGCCCCGGGCGCGGAGGAGGCCACCGAGTCGACGCTGCGGTTCCTGCTCTCGGGGCGCTCGGCGTACGTCTCCGGGCAGGTCATCCGCATCGGCCCGGCCGCCGTCGACGTCCCCGACGACTGGGACCGGCCGCTCGTCGGCAAGACCGCGATCGTCACCGGGGCGGCCCGCGGGATCGGTGCGGCCATCGCCGGGGTGCTGACCCGCGAGGGCGCGCACGTGGTCTGCCTGGATGTACCGGCGGCGGGTGAGGACCTCTCCCGGGTCGCCAACGAGAACAAGGGCACCGCGCTGCAGCTGGACCTGACCGCCGAGGACGCACCGCGCCGGCTGGCCGACTTCATCGCGACCCGGCACGTGCACGCCGACGTGTTCGTGCACAACGCCGGCATCACCCGCGACAAGACGCTCGGCAAGATGAGCGCCGAGCAGTGGGCGTCGGTCATCGACGTCAACCTCGCGAGCCAGGAGCGCATCAACGACGTACTGCTGGCCGAGCGGCTCCTGGGTGACAACGGCCGGATCGTCGCCGTCTCCTCGGTCTCGGGCATCGCCGGTAACCGCGGGCAGACCAACTACGCCACCTCCAAGGCGGGCGTCATCGGCCTCGTCCAGGCCACGGCGGGCGCGGTCGCCGAGCACGGGCTCACGATCAACGCGGTCGCGCCGGGCTTCATCGAGACGAAGATGACCGCGGCGATGCCGATGTTCCTGCGCGAGAGCGGCCGCCGGCTCAACAGCCTGGCCCAGGGCGGCCTGCCGGTCGACGTGGCCGAGACCATCGCCTGGCTGGCCAGCCCCGCATCGGGTGGCGTGAACGGCAACGTCGTGCGCGTGTGCGGGCAGAGCCTGCTGGGAGCCTGAGGTGGAGCTCCAAAGACCCCCGAAGCTGCTTCCCCTGTACCGCGCGGCGCTGCTCCGGCGACCCAACGGCACGGTGCTGCCGGAGCGGGAGCTGCGCCTGGCGAACGTCTCCGTGGACGTCGCGCACCTCGCCGAGTACGACCGAGTGTGCGGTTTCCGCCTGCGCGACGAGCTGCCGGCGACGTATCCGCACGTGCTGGCGTTCCCGATGGCGCTGTCCCTGATGACGGCGGCGGACTTCCCGTTTCCGGCGATGGGAATCGTGCACGTCGCCAACGAGATCCGGGTCCTGCGGCCGCTGCGCTCCTCGGATTCGTTTGCGTTGTCGGTCCGCGCCGAGGACCTGCGCCCCCATGAACGTGGGCGGCAGTTCGACATGGTCGCGACCGCGTCGATCGCCGATGAGCCCGTCTGGATCGGGCGGTCGACGTATCTCAAGCGCGATGGCGGGCCGCACACCGCGCGCGAGAAGTCGGATGGCCCGGACTCGCCCCGATCAACGGCGATCTGGGGGGTACGGCGGCGGACCGGGCCCGACTACGCCAGGGTGTCCGGCGACCGCAATCCGATCCACATCAGCCGGCTGGCGGCCCGGGCGTTCGGCTTCAAGCGCACCATCGCGCACGGCATGTGGACGAAGGCCCGCTGCCTGGCCGCTCTGGAGGGCCGGCTACCCGAGCGCTTCACGGTGTCCGTGCAGTTCAAGCGCCCGATTCTGCTGCCCGCGACGGTGGCGTTCGCGAACGGCGGCGCTCGGTTCGCCGTCCACGATGGGGTGACAGGAGCACCGCACCTGACCGGCACGATCGTTGACCACGACTGTGCAGACCCTGACGAGGGCGCCCGCTGAGCCCATGACGGCGGCGCCCAAGGGTGCCGTCGCCGTTCGGTTCGCGGGCCCGGCCCTGCTGCTGGCCACGGTGTTCGCGGTGCTGTGGTTCTATCGCGTGCCACCGGCGACGACGGCCCTGTTCGTCACGTATCTCGCGCTCGGCGTCACGCTGCCGGGAACGCTCTGGTGGCGGCTCGGCCGCGGCCGCCGCGAGTGGCTCGTCGCCGATCTGGCGGCCGGGCTCGTGGTCGGGTACATCGGCGAGGTCTTCTGCTATGTCGTCGCCCGGCTGCTCGGCGCGCCGCTGCTGGTGCTGGTGTTCCCGCTGGCCACTGTCGCCGTGTTCGCCCTGGTCCCGCGGTGGCGGTCGTACTTCCGCGCGGCCCCCGATCCGGATCGCCCGTCGGTGCCGGCGCAGTTGGCTCTCACCGCACTGGCCGGGCTGACGCTCGTGTGGAGCGTCAAGTTCTTCCGGGTCTACGGGCTGCGGTATCCGGCGAACGCCTCCCCCGACACCGACAGCCCGTTCCACCTCGCGCTGCTGGGCGAGGCGAAGCACCACATGCCGATGACGATCCCGTGGATTCAGGGCGAGCCGCTGCTGTACCACTGGTTCGTCTACCCGGAGATGGCGGCGACGAGCTGGGTCACCGGCATCGAGCCGAACGTCCTGCTGCTGCGCCTTTCCATGCTGCCGATGCTGATGGGCTTCACGGTCCTCGTCGCGCTGCTCGGCCGCCGCGTCATCGGCGCCTGGTGGCCCGGCGTCGCCGCGAGCGCCGTGACATTGCTGGTGCTCGCCCCGAACCCGTACCAGTGGCAGCTCAACGCGTTCTACCGCGATCTCGCGTTCTCCGGCTTCGACGACGGCGCCTACTTGCGGCAGACGGCGTGGACCGGCCCGACCCAGACCTTCGGCGCGCTGTTGTTCGTGCCGGTGATGCTCGTGCTCGTCGACCTGCTGCGCGGCTCACGGCGGCAGTGGGCGCTGTTCGCGGTCCTGCTGGCCGGCGTCACCGGCGGCAAGGCGACATACCTGCCGCTGCTCGCCGCCGGACTGGGCCTGCTCATCGTCGTCCGCCGTCTCCACCGGGTGGCGCTCATCGCCCTGGGCGCGACGGTCGTGGCCTTTCTCACCGGCATGCTGCTGCTGTTCGGGGCCAGCAGCCAGGGCACCCGGCTGGCCCCGCTGACGGATGTCGCCACGGGCGGGATCGGCGTCACGACCGGGTTCAGCGCGGGCCGGGAGCCGTGGAAGCTGCTGGTGCTCGCCCTGCTGACGGTGCTCTGCTGGGCCGCGATGTGGGCCGGCATCGCGCTGCTGCGCCGCCCCTCACCCGAGCTCGTGGTGATGCTCGGCATCGGCATCGCGGGCGCGGCGGCGACGATGCTACTGGGCCAGGACGGCGACAGCCAGCGCTATTTCCTGGAGTCGGCGCGGCCGTATCTGTGCGTCGCCGCCGTCGCCGGGCTGGCTCGACTGGGTGGCCGGACCCTTATCGCGTGGGCGGTCGTCGGGGTCGTGGCGATTCAGGGAGTACAAACGCTGGGTCGAAATGCCATCCCCAAGCACGCGTCGGTCCTCGATCTCGCCGCTCCCTACGCTTTGCTGCTGTTGGTTCTCGGTTCTTGCTGGCTGATCGGCAAGTATGCGGGCTCGAAATATCCGCCGCTCCGCAACAAATATTTCGGACATATCATGATTTTTGGGTTGCTGCTGGGATTCGGGGTGAATACCAGCGTGCAGCACTTTCTCCTGATCGCCTCGGAGTCGCGGCAGAGTGGGTTCCGCGACGTCGTACGGAGCCCGCGCTACGTCAGCGCGGGCACCCTCGAGGCCGGGCACTGGCTGCGCGATCACTCGTCGCCTGACGACCTCGTCGCCACCAACGCGCACTGCCTGATGTTCCAGGGCGAGTGCAGCAACCTGCACTTCTCGATGACCGCGTACTCCGAGCGGCGGATGCTCGTCGAGGGCTGGGGCTTCGCCACGACCGCCCACGAGGAGGCGGCCCGGCTCGGGACGTGGGTCGGCGCGGTGCCGTACTGGAAGCCGGCGGTGCTGGCCGACAACGACGCCGTCTTCGCCGCACCGACCCCGGCAAACGTGGACGTTCTTCGCAATCGCTACCGAGTCCGGTGGCTGTTCGTTGATGAAACGCAGAGCAGCGTTTCGCCACGTCTCGCGGATTTTGCGGAGTTTCGCTACCGGTCCGGCGTCTGTGTGGTGTACGAGCTGCCCCGTCCCTGACGTTAGGTAGGCGCCCGCCAGTGAAAGCCACGAAGCAACTCGCCGTCCCGTTCAACAAGGGCTTCCTGACCGGAGCCGAGACCGGGTACATGCAACAGGCGATGGCCAACGGCCCGATGACCGGCGACGGCCCCTACACCAAGCGCGCCAACCAGCTGCTGAACCAGATCATCGGCTCACGCCACGCGCTGCTGACGACGTCCTGCACGCACGCCCTCGACATGACCGCGCTGCTGCTGGAGCTCGAGCCGGGCGACGAGGTGATCCTCCCGTCGTTCACGTTCTGCTCCACCGCCAACGCCTATGCCCTCCGCGGCGCCGTCCCCGTCTTCGTCGACTGCCGCCCCGACACCCTCAACATCGACGAGCGCCTGATCGAGGCGGCCATCACCGATCGCACCCGCGCGATAGTGGTCGTCCACTACGCCGGCGTCGCGGTCGAGATGGACGCCATCATGGCCCTGGCGCGGCGCCATGACCTGGTCGTCATCGAGGACAACGCGCACGGCCTGGGCGGCACCTACCGCGGCCGCAGCCTGGGCTCGATCGGCGCGCTGGCCACCCAGAGCTTCCACGAGACCAAGAACGTCCACTGCGGCGAGGGCGGCGCCCTGATCCTCAACGACGACCGCTTCTACGACCGCGCCGAGATCATCCGCGAGAAGGGCACCAACCGCGGCCAGTTCTTCCGCGGCATGGTCGACAAGTATCGCTGGATGGACCTGGGCAGCTCCTACCTGCCGTCGGACCTGCTCGCCGCATTCCTGACCGCCCAGCTGGAGGCCTTCCCGGAGATCCAGCGCCGCCGCCAGCACGTCTGGAACAGCTACCACAACCGCCTGGCCACGTGGGCCGTCGAGCACGGCGTCATCCAGCCCACGGTGCCGCAGGACCGGACACACCCCGCGCATCTGTACTTCCTGTTGTTGCCGGACCTGGAGAGCCGCTCGGCGATGCTGTCCCATCTGCTCGAGCACGGCGTGCTTGGCACCTTCCACTACCAGCCCCTGCACCTGGCGCCCGCGGGCCAGAAGTACGGCCGGACCGCCGGCTGCCCGGTCACCGAGGACGTAGCCGACCGCCTGCTGCGCCTGCCGCTGTACGCCGGCATGGACGACACCGACATCGACCTGGTCATCTCCGCTGTCGAGTCGTACCGCCCGATCCACCGCTCCAGGCCGACGGTCCCCTGCGCAAAGTGACGACAGCTGTCGAACGGGTCCTGGCCGACCGCCGCGTACGCTACGTGGCGGTCGGCGCCGTCTCCTCAGCGGTGTACTACGCCCTCTTCACCGCCATCTACCTCACGACCCGCGAGCACCTGCACTACCTGGCCATCCCGGTGCTGGCCAACCTGGGCTGCGCTTTCGCGACGTACCCTCTCCAGCGCCGCTGGGTCTTCCAGTCCAAGGGCCCGGTGGTGGCCGGCTTCCTGAAGTTCTACGCGATATGCCTGTGGGCCCTGGTCTTCACCTACGTGGGCCTCCCCCTCCTGGTCGAGCTGGCCCACGTCCCGGTCCTGCCGGCCCAGGCCATCCTCATCGTCACCGCCCCCCTGATCAACTACCAGCTCAGCAAGTGGTGGGCCTTCCGCCGCTGACCGTGCGTCTCACGTTCAGCGTGGGCGGCCGACGGGAGCGCGGCCGGAGGAGCGGCGGGTCAGGAGGAGTGGCGGTCGCGGGGGCGGGTCCAGGCTTGGGGAGCCGTCCAGTGGCGGAGCATGGCGGCCACCCGGAAGGTGAAGACGAAGACGGCGGCTACCGGGGCGGCCACTGCCATCGGTAACTCCAAGCGGTCGGCGGCGGCCAGTGCGGCGGTGCCCACCATCGCTGGGATCGAGTACAGGTCGGTGTCCTTCTGCATCAGGATGGGCGTGTCGCGGGCGATGATGTCGCGCAGCAGGCCGCCGCCCACCGCCGTCGTCACGCCCAGCAGGGCGGCCTGGACCGAGCCCAGGCCGAAGTCGAGGGCCTTCAGGGTGCCCGTCACGCAGAAGAGGCCCAGGCCGGCGGCGTCGAACAGCAGCATGGTGAAGTTGAGCCGGGCCACGACCGGGTGGGCGAAGAACGCGACAGTGGCCGCGCCCAACGGGACAAGCAGGTATGTGGTCTGGCGGAAGGCGGCCGGCGGGTTGTCACCGATGATGAGGTCGCGCAGCACCCCGCCACCGAGCGCGGTCACCTCGGCCAGGACAAGGATGCCGACGGCGTCGAAGCCCTTCTGGATGGCCGTCAGCGCCCCCGAAATCGCGAACACGAAGATGCCGACGTGCTCCAGGACGACAAGCGCGGTGTGACTCGACATCGCACAAGTGTCAGGCGTCGCAGTACACGGCGATCAAGGTCCTGGCCCGGTCCGCCTCCAGGGGGACATATGCCGCGCTCACCACCTCCCCGAAGTGGCTTCCCATGCAGTAGTCGCCGGCGTAGGCGACGGTTTCGCCGCCGATCACCGCGCCCGCCGGGTTGCGATAGACGAGCGTCACCGATCCCGATGACAGGCCGCGGCAGGGCCCGGAGCCCATGTTGGCCGGCAGCCGGAACTCGGCGTTGCGCGCCCGGTCGTCAGGGTGGTCGGTCTCCGCCACGGTGTCGTAGTGGATGAACAGCCGGTTGTCCGGCTCGCTGTCCACCCAGTGCGTCGTGCCCAGCTCGACGGACACGCGGGCGACCGCCGGCGCCACCTCGGCCGGCAGGTCGATCGACGCGCCCACCGGTAATCGCGAGCCCGGCAGCACGACTGGGAGCGTCTGCGCCGGCAGCGCCAGGACCGCAAGACCGGCGGCATCGAGCAGGCGCAGCGTGACGGTCGTGCGGTAGGCCGCCCGGGAGGAGGGGTTGGCAACGATCGCGCCGAGGCTGAACGACCACTTGTCGACCCGGCTGAAGCCCAGCTCGGCCGCCGTCAGACCGTCGCCCACGGGCAGAGCCGGTCCGACGCGGGCGGGGCGTGCGGCCGGTCGGCAGTCAGGGGGCGGCAAGGGGCGAGGAGCGGCAGCACAGGCGGAGCCGGAGACCAGGGCCAGCACGAGCACCGCAAAGCCTTGCCGCATCACGAAATTCAGCCTCGTCGCCGCCGGGGCGAGCCGCAAGCAGCAGTCCGAGCCTGTGGATAACTACCCCTCGCTCTTGAGGAAGTGCTCCCGCACGACGTACGTCGGCCGGCCCATCCCGTGGGCGTGCACGCGGCCCAGGTACTCACCCAGCACCCCGATCCCGATCATCTGCGCCGAGGAGAAGATGGTCACCAGCGAGGCCAGGGTCGTGAAGCCGGCCACCTTCGTGTCGCCCGTGAAGTACAGCCACACCAGCCGCAGCGTGAGCAGGACGCCGCACACCCCGATCAGGAAGCCCAGGTAGGTGACGAGCCGCAGCGGCTTGGTGGAGTAGCCGAGGATCATGTTGATCGCGTGCTTCATCAGGGATTTGAACGTGAACCCGGAGCGGCCCTCGCAGCGCTGGTCCATCCGGACGACCACCGAGCCCACCCGGGTCGTGGTCCAGGACAGGACGATGTCCACCGACACGTGCGGGCCGCTCACCTGGTCGAAGCCGGCCCGCAGGAAGGTGCGGAAGATGCGCAGCGCGCCCAGGACGTCGGCGTTGGGAATGCCCATGGTGCGGCCCATGACCAGGCTCTTCGCGCCCCACGACGTGAAGTTGCGCAGGGGGCTGTGCTCCTCGGTCTCCGAGACCGCGTAGACCACGTCCAGGTCGTCGGTGAGCGCCGCCGCCAGCTTCGGCAGCTCCTCCGGCGGGTGCTGCAGGTCGTCGTCCATCGTGATGATCCGCTCGCACGAGGCGGCGCGGATGCCGGCGATCAGGGCGTTGTGCTGGCCGTAGTTGCGGGCCATCCGGATCGCCTGGACGTGGGGGTTGTCGATGGCGAGCGCGCGGGCCGCGTCCCACGTGGAGTCGGTGCTGTCGACGACCAGAATGATCTCGTGGACCGGGTCGATCTCGGGGAGCACCGCGTTGAGCCGCTCCACCAGGCGGGGCAGGATGCCCGCCGAGCGGTAGCAGGGAACGACAACGGAGACGGACACGCGAGACTCCAAAACTACGCAGCGATCGTGATGATCCGGGTGAACTCGTGCAGCAGGTCCAGGCCGTCCCAGACGCCCGCGAAGGTCAGTGCGTGGCCGAGGGGCACGATGCGGTCAAGGCCGCGGCCGGCGACGAGCGTGACGAAGTCGTCGAGCTCGGCCCGGGTGAAGCCGAACTGGGCGAGCGTCTGGTCCTTGCGCTGGATGGCCGGGGCCAGCTCGGCCAGCGAGCCGACGGCGACGTGGCAGACGGTGCCGGCGCCGAGCCAGCCGCGCTGGAGCCGGCCCAGGCCGGCCAGGTCGACCTCGGCCAGGGCATTGCCGGCGAACGAGATGCGAGTGGCGGCGCCGGTGGCGGCCAGGCCGTAGGTGGCCACGTACTTCTCGACAGCCATGGCCGGGTCGACCGCCCAGCCGCGCAGGGAGATCTCCTCGGCCAGCAGGCCCGTGAACTCGGCCCGGCAGTCGGCGACCGCGGCGGCCTCCCCGACCCAGCACAGGTTTCGCGGCGACGAGCAGGCGGCCTGGTCGAACCAGAAGAGGTCGTTGGCGAACCCGGCCACCGCGGCCCGGCGCTCCTTCGCACCGGCCGCGCGCCAGCCCGCGACCGAGATGGCGGCGAGCGAACTGCGGTCGGGGAACGCCAGCTCGCGGGCGAGCGGCCGGATCGGGTGGCGGCGCAGCGCGGCCACCGACGCGTCCCCGCCCCAGAGCACCCGCAGGTCACAGGCGGCGCTGAGGGCGGCGGTCAGGGCGTCGTCGCGCTCGTACGTCACCATCCGCTGCGTCTGCGCGATGGCCGGGTCGGCGTCGGCGAGCACGTCGTTGAGCGCGTCGAGCACCGCCGACGCCGCGCCCGCCGAGCGGCCGGAGATCCGGACCACGTTGTGGTTCCCGGCGAGCGCCGAGAGGGCCCAGCTGTACACGAAGATGGTGTCCACGTTCGCCGGCGGGAAGTGCAGCACGAGGCCACGGGGCGCTCGGCGCTGCCCGCCCGCCCCGTCGCCGAGCCGGGCCACGGCCCGGGCCAGCTCCCCCTTGCGCAGGAAGAAGCCGAGGGAGCCCAGCTCCGGATGCCGGCGAGCGAGGTCCGGCCGCAGCAGACGCCGGGAGAACGCCGTCAGGAAGTCCCGCACCCGCTCGTCCCCGACAACCAGCCGGCCACCGGGCGGCGCGGCCGTCACCTCGGCGAGCAGGGAGTCCAGATCAACAGATGCCGAAAAATGCGGAAATTTTACTTGAAATGCCGCCGTCATACCGAGGCCCCCACAAACGTGTCGCTGCAGCCCCGGGCCTCGGCCCGCGGCAGCCGCCCGAGAATCGAGAACCGCTTCCCCGGCCAGGCCCCGTCGTCCACGCCGTGGACGACGCCCAGGTCCTCGGTCAGCAGCACGTGCCCGGGGTACGACTCGGGCAGCGTGGAAAGCACCTCGACCAGGCCGGGCCGCCCGGGTGGCAGGGGCTCCCACGTCGACGGGTCACGGATCACGATGTCCGCGAAGTCGGGGCAGTACAGCGAGTCCCCGTCCGGGCCCTCGAGGTACACGACCCCGATCTGCTCCACCATGCCGTAGAAGTTGTGGATGCGCGTGAGCCCGGTGTCCGCCCGGAACGCGCGGCGAAACTCCGCGTTGCCCACCCGGCGGTCGGCGAGCTTCTTCCAGCCGCCCGAGTGGACCAGGATGCCGTTGGACAGGTCCAGCGCGGCGTGCTTCGCGAGCTCGTAGAGGTACGACCACACCATGAACGTGAAGCCGAAGACCAGGAAGGGCCGGTCGCCGTACGCGGCCAGGAAGCCGCGGACCGCCTCCACGTCGGGCCGCCCGTCGTCGTCGAGGGCCCAGACGTGGTCCCGCCCGAAGGTCGCCATGCCCAGCACGCCGGCGCCGCGGGCACTGAACGAGCGGCGGTCCTTGATGACCGACTTCGTGTCGACGACGAGCATCGGCAGCCGGCGCGGGCCGAGGACGGCCTGGAGGGTCTCGCCGAGCATCCGGGTCTGCGCGGCCGCCGCCGCCTTGTCCAGGTAGATGCGGCTCACGTCGCCGGTGGTGCCGCTGGAGGTGAGGACCTTGAAGACCTCGTCGTCGGGGATGCTCTTGAGCGTCTGGGTCTTGAACAGCCGGACCGGCAGCCACGGCAGCTCTGCGGTGTCGCGGTAGGCGCGGCCGGGCGCGTGGCCGGTGGCGGCGAGAATGTTCGCGTACTCGCGGCTGCGGTCCCGGTGCCGCTCGGTCAGCTCGATGAGCCGGGGCAGCAGCCGGGCCTCGCGCTCGGGGCCCGACAGCGTGAAGACAGTCATCGCAACGCCTCCAGGGCGCGGTAGTCGACCTTGCCGTTGCTCAGCAGCGGGAACGCCTCGATCGAGCGCACGTCGAACCCCGACCAGTGCAGCTTGAGCCGGTCGGCCAGCGACCGCCGGAACATGAACGGCTCGCCCTGCGCGACGAAGACCACGACGCCGTCGTCGCACGACACGGCCGCCGCCGGCACCGGCAGCATCCGCTCGATGTCGTCCAGGTTGAGCCGCACCCCGAAGACCTTGGCGAAGCGCTTGATCCGGCCCTCCAGGAACAGGTACCCGTCCCCGTCCAGTCGGCCCAGGTCGCCGGTGACGAGCAGGCCGCCGGCGACGTCGCCGTGCGCGAGATCGGCGGCCGTCTCGGCGTAGCCGAGCATGACGTTGGGTCCGCGGTAGAGCACCTCGCCGGAGACGTCGGGCGCGGTCGTCTCCGTGCCGTCGGCGAGCCGGATGCTCAGCCGCCCGCCGGGCACCGCCGGACCGACCGACCCCAGCTTCTCGCCGAGCCGCCCGGCCGGGAGGGTGGTGAGCCGCGGCGCCGCCTCGGTCTGGCCGTACATGACGAACAGCCGGCCGCCGACCGCCGCCATCCGCTCGTGGAAGTCGCGGACGAGCTCGGGGCGCAGCCGCCCGCCGGCCTGGGTCAGGGTGCGCAGCGCCGGATAGCGGGCCGGGTCGAAGCGAAGACGGACGAGCATCTCGTACTGCGAAGGCACGAGCGCCAGCGAGGAGACCCCGAACTCGTCGACGGCGGGCCAGAACCCGCGCCCCAGCAGTCCTTCGGCCTCGACGACGAACGCGGCCCCGGCGGCGAGATGGGTGTTGAGCACCGACATGCCGTAGCTGTAGTAGAACGGCAGGGTGCTGATCGCCACCTCGGCGGCGGTGATGCCGAGCGCCTCGATTATCGAGTCGGTGTTGGACAGCACCGCCCGGCGGGACAGCCGGACGAACTTCGGGTCGCCGGTCGAGCCGGAGGTGGCCAGCAGCACGGCCAGGTCGGGATGCGGCGCGGTCTCCGGCGCCGTCTCGCGCACCCAGGCGTCGCCCGCCAGCTGATACCGCTTGGGCAGCTCCTGCGGGACGGGCCCGAACACGGCGGACGGCTCGAACCGCTCGACGAACTCCAGCAGCGTCTCGTCGGTGAGCCCGGGGTCGAGCAGCGCGACGGGCCGCCCGGTCTCGAACGCTGTCACGTAGTGGACCACCGACTCGACGCACGTCGGCATGCGCAGGAACACCACGCCCGGCGGGACGTCGGCGAACAGGGCGGGCCGGACCAGGTCGCGCACGACCTCCCCGCTCGCCGCATCGATGACCCGGGCGTTCGGGTGCAGTAACTCGGTCATACAACAACCCCGCCGTCGACGCCGATCACCTGGCCAGTGACGAACCGGGCCCCCGGCGAGAGCAGGAACGCGACAACGTCGGCCACCTCCTCCGGGCGGCCCAGGCGGCGCAGCGGGGTCGCGGCGATCCGCTCGGCCCGGCCGGCCTCGTCAAGCGTGGCGAGCATGTCGGTCTCGACGAACCCGGGCGCGACCGCGTTGACCCGGATGCCCGCCGGGCCGAGCTCCTTGGCCGCCGCGCGCGCCAGCCCGGCGACGGCCGCCTTCGAGGCGCCGTAGACGGCCTGCCCGGCGGCGCCCGAGGTGCCCATGACCGAGGCGACGAGCACAACGGCGGGTGTCGTACTCCGGCGAAGCAGCTTCACGGCCGCCTGCAGGGTGTGCGCGGCGCCGGCCGCGTTGACCGCGAACAGCCGGTCGACCGCCTCGGCGCTCATCATCCCGAGCAGGCCGGACTCGTGGACGCCGGCGTTGACGACGAGCGCGTCGAGGCGCCGGTGCCGCTCGAACACGGCCCGCACGATGGCGGCCACGTCCTCGGGCCGGCTCACGTCGCCGTGGACCAGCAGGTGGTCACCGGGGATGGCCTCGGCGGCGGCCTTCGCGGAGCCCTCCTCGCGGCCGTGCAGGACGAGCTCGTAGCCGTCGGCGGCGAGGGCGGCCGCGATCGCCCGCCCGATGCCGCGCGACGAGCCGGTGACGAGCGCGACCCGCGGGGACTCAGTGGGCGAGCGCAACGTCGTGCTTCCCCAGGATCTCGACGGCCTTGTCGAACGAGCTCAGGTCGATCACCTCGTCGGTGTCGATCATGACGTCGAACGCGTCCTCGATCTCGGCGACCAGCTGCAGGTGGGCCAGGGAGTCCCACTGCTCGATGCCGCGGTACTCCAGCCGGTCGACGTCCAGGTCCTCCGGCAGTCCCAGCGCCGTACGGAACGCGGCGCGGAGGCGGTCGAGGTTGCTCATCGGCGGTCCTATCGTTGTACGGGGCGAACACTGGGTTCAACGACCTAGGAGGTCCCGGGGTGCTACGCGAGGCGCGCGAGTCCGACGTGGAGATCATTCGCACCTGGCGCAACCACCCGAAAACCCGCGGCGCCAGCATTCACACCGCGTTCATCACGCCGGAGGGCCACGCCCGGTGGTGGGCAAACGTCAAGTCCGATCCGGCCCGGCGGGTGCTGATCTTCAACTACCGCGGCAACGACTGCGGCGTGGTGACGTTCAACGACCACGATCCTTCGGCGGGTACCGCGGAATGGGGCTTCTTCCTCGACGTCGACGGTCTGGAGGCCCGGGGCGAGCTCCTTCCGGCCTGGATGGAGCTGGAAAAGGCGGCCGTCTCCTACGCCTTCGAGGACATGGGCCTGCGGGCGTTCGGCGGGCGCACCCTGGCCTGGAACAAGCCGGTCATCGCACTGCACAAACGCTTCGGCTTCACCGAGGTACCTTCACGGCGCTACACCACGCAGATCGACGGCACCGACCAGCTCGTGGTCTGGACGGAAAAGTCGCGTACAACCTGAGCACCGCACCGACCCGTCTGAGGGGAGTCGATTTCTCAGGACGGAGGGACGCGGATGGGCGACGACGACTACGTCGAGTACGTCACGGCGCGACTGCCGGCACTGCACCGCCTCGCGTACGCGCTCACCGGCGACCCCCACCGCGCCGACGACCTCGTGCAACAGACGATCACCACGCTCTACGTGAAGTGGGCGAAGGTCCGGCGGGTGGAGCACCCGGACCGGTACGTCCGCAGCATGCTCGTCAACACGTTCGTCGACGAGCGACGCCTGGCCTGGTCGCGGGTCCGGCTGTTCGCCCAGCCGCCCGAGCGCCCCGCGCCGGACGACTATCGCGCGGAGCGCACGGCGGTGCGCCAGGCGCTGGCCCGGGTGCCGCGCCGCCAGCAGGCCGTGCTCGTCCTGCGGTTCTTCTACGACCTGCCCGTCGCCGAGGTGGCGGAGATCCTCGGCGTCACGCCCGGCACGGTGAAGAGCCAGACCGCCCACGGCCTGACGGCGCTGCGCAAGCTGCTCGGCGAGCAGTCCGTGACCGCCCTGACCAAGGAGCGCTGACATGGTGGACCTCAACGAGAACAATGCCGGCGACGTGTTCCGCGCCGGCCTGAGCGCCGACTCCCCCCGCCCGCCCCGCGTCAACATCGCGGAGGCGATGCGGGCCGGCCGCCGGGTGCGCACCGTCCGGCGGGCCTCGGTCGCCGGCGGGGTCGGCCTGGCGGTGCTGGTGGCGATAGCGGTCCCGGCCGCCCTGGCCGCGAACCGCAACAGCGCCACCCCGCCGCCGGGCGGGGCCACCCCGTCCGCGTCGGCCACCGGCACCCGGCCGTCGCGGGCCGCCCTGCCGCCGCTGGCCCCGCCCACCTCCTGCACCGCCGAGAACGTGCCCGCCCCGAGCGGCGCGAGCACCTGGTCGGTGACCGCGGCCTCGCCCGACGGCAAGATCATTTATGGCCAGTACATCCACGGCCGCGACTCGCGGGTGTGGCGGGTCCCGAAGCTCACCGCCCCGATCCCACCCGATGACCAGTACGTCTCCGGGGTCAACAACGACGGGCTGGCGGTCGGCTTTGGCAACATCGACGTCCAGGTGACCGCCTGGACGCTGCGCGGCAACCAGGTGACGCCGCTGCCCGGGGGTGTCATGGCCTACGCCACCGGCGTCAACGCGGCCGGCCAGGTGATCGGGAGCCGGGGGTCGACCGGGCCCGGCGGGCACCCGATCGTGTGGCGCGACACCGCCGCCGCCCCGGCCGACCTTCCCCTGCCGGAGGGCGCCTACGGCGGCGAGGCGCTGGCCATCGCCGACGACGGCACAGTGGTCGGCGCCGTCACCGTCGGCCTGCGGGAGTACCCCTACGCCTGGGGCCCCGACAACACCGGGCGCCCGCTGGCCATCCCGCCGGGCGTGTCGACGTCACCGAACGCCGGCACCGAGCCCGGCCCGCTGACGCTGGCCCGGCAGGTCAGTGGCCCGTGGGCGACGGGCGTCGCCGGGCTGCACCTGTCCCCGCAGCCGGTGCGCTGGAATCTCGACACCGGCGTCGCCGAGGTCATCCCCGGCCTGCAGGGCAAGGCCGTCGCAGGCAACGGGCGGGGCTGGGTGGCCGGCGTCCAGGCCGGCGGCAAGGGTGTCCTGCTCGCCGGCGATCAGCGCGTGGTCCTCGGCGCCGGCGATGCACCGGTGACGGTGAGCGAGGACGGCCGCACCATCGCGGTCAACCACGCCACCGGCCAGTCCACCACCAGCGCCAAGATCTACCACTGCACCTAGGATGCCTTGCCGACCTGATCCAGCAGCCAGGCGGAGACGAACGCCTCCTCGCGCCAGGCGTCATAGCGTCCGCTCGGCCCGCCGTGCCCGGCGCCCATCTCCGTCTTCAGCAGCACCTTCGTCGACGGGGAGACGGCCCGGAGGCGAGCCACCCACTTCGCGGGCTCGTGGAACAGGACCCGGGTGTCGTTCAGGCTCGTCACGGCCAGGATCGGCGGGTACTGCACCGCGCGCACGTTCTCGTAGGGCGTATACGACTTCATGTACGCGTACACCTCGGGATCGGCCAATGGGTTGCCCCACTCCTCCCATTCCGTCACCGTCAGCGGGAGTGACGGGTCGAGGATGGTGTTGAGCGCGTCCACGAACGGGACCTGGGCCACGATGCCGCCGAACGCCTCGGGGGCCAGGTTGGCCACCGCGCCCATGAGCAGGCCGCCGGCCGAGCCGCCGCGGGCGACCAGGCGGTCCGAAGCGGTCCAGCCGGCCTTCACGAGGTGCTGGGCGCAGGCGATGAAGTCGGTGAACGTGTTCTTCTTCGCCAGCAGCTTGCCCTCGTCGTACCAGCGCCGGCCCATCTCGCCGCCGCCGCGGATGTGGGCGATGGCGAAGATGACGCCGCGGTCGAGCAGGGAGAGGCGCGGGATCGAGAACCACGGGTCCATCGAGGACTCGTAGGAGCCGTAGCCGTAGAGGGTGGCCGGGGCGGAGCCGTCGCGCGGGGTGTCCTTGCGGGCCACGATCGAGATCGGCACCCGGGTGCCGTCGTCGGCGATGGCCCACTCGCGGTGCTGCTCGTAGCGGGAAGGGTCGAAGTCGCCGAGCACCGGCTTCTGCTTGCGCAGGGTCAGCTCGCCGCTGTCCAGGTTGCAGTCGTACACCGAGTCCGGGGTCACCATCGAGACGTAGTGCAGGCGGAAGGACGTGGTGTCGTACTCCAGGTTGGCCTCCGGGCCGACCGAGTACAGCGGCTCGGGGAAGGCGATGTCGTAGGGCGCCGAGCCCTGCAGCGGCACCACCCGGATGCCGGTCAGCCCGTCGCGGCGCAGCGAGACGACCAGGTGGCCGCTGAACGCGTCGACCTGCAGCAGCCGGGTGCCCGGCTCGTGCTCGATGAGCGTCGTCCAGCTGCCGGGGGTGTCCACCGACGTGTAGGAGAGCGCGAAGTCCTCGGCACCGTCGTTGTGCAGGATCAGGAACCGGTGCCCGTGGTGCTCGACGGAGTATTCGACGCCCTGGCGCCGCGGCGCGATCGAGCGCGGCTCGGTCAGCGGGGCGTCGGCCGGGATGACGAGCACCTCGCTCGTCACCTTACTGTTCACGTCGATCAGCAGGAAGCGCTCCGATCGCGTGAGCTCGATGCTCACCCAGAACCGCTCGTCGGGCTCTTCAAAGACGATTGCGTCGTCAGTACTGCCGGAGCCCAGCGAATGCCGCAGCACGCGATACGGCCGCCAGGCTTCGTCGACCCGGGTGTAGAAGAGCGTCGAGCCGTCGGCCGCCCAGGCCGAGCCGTAGAACACGTCCTCGATGACGTCCGGGAGGTCCTCGCCGGTGCGCAGGTCCTTGATCCGCAGCGTGAAGCGCTCGTCGCCGGAGAAGTCGGCGCTGTAGGCGAGCAGGTTGCCGTCGACGCTGACGTCGAACGTGCCGAGCGCGAAGAAGTCCGAGTCGCCGGCCAGCGCGTTGCCGTCGAGCAGGATCTCCTCGCCGGGCAGCGGGGTGCCGTCGCCGATCTCGGGGGGAGCGGTGCGCCCGTCGGCGGCGCGGACCCGGCAGTGAATGCCGTACTGGCGGCCCTCTTCGGTGCGGGTGTAGTACCAGAAACCGCCCTTGCGCGTCGGGACCGAGAGGTCGGTCTCCTTCGTGCGGGCCTTGACCTCGTTGAACAGCGTCTCCCGCAGCGACGCCAGGTGCGCCGTGGCCGCGGTCGTGAAGGCGTTCTCGGCCTCCAGGTAGGCCACCGTGTCGGGGTCTTCGCGATCCTGGAGCCAGAAGTACTCGTCGGCCACGGTGTCGCCGTGGTGGACCCGGTCGTGCGGGACCCGCTTCGCTACGGGTGGCTGCTCGCTCGTCACGCGACTCAACTCTACTTCCCCCGGCCCCAAATTACCCGTTCTCGAAAAGACGCAACCAGGCGCGTCATTTGGAGGTCTGTCCATGCAGAGAGAGCGACGCCGGTACCGTCATGGTCTCGTAGTTCGGGCGAGACCACGGAGGGATGCCGGTGCGGCGTCGTGGGGTGTTGCACATCGGGGTGACCGGGCTGGCAGCAATGCTGGTCCAGGCGTGCTCCGAGGGGTCGTCGACGACACCACCTGCGGGGAGTGGGTCCGCGGCGGGGGGTTCAGCCTCGCCGAGCACCGAACCGCAGGCGGCGTCGACGTTCGACCCCTCGGGGTACGTCCCGCCGCCCGTCGCGCTCGCGGAGCTCAAGAAGCTCTACAACTACGACAAGGGCTCGACGCTCAACGCCCAGCTCACCGACAAGCGCACCGGTGACGGCGTCATCCTCGAGGACATCACCTACTCCGACACGCGCGGCAACGACGAGATCCCGGCGTACGTCGTCAGCGCCGACATCCCCGGCGACACCCTGCGGATGCCGGCGATCGTCCTCGGGACGGGCCCCGACGGCGACCGGGACAAGCTGCTGGCCGAGGCCACGGCGATCGCCAAGATGAAGGCGCTCGTCATGGTGCCCAGCCTGCCGATCAAGCCGACCGGCGACCCGGTGGCCGACGCCAAGGTCATGGCGAACGCCGTGGTCGCCCAGCGCCGGGCGTTCGACCTGCTCATCCGGCGCAGCGACGCCGACGGGTCCCGGGTCGGCTACGCCGGGCACCACTCCGGCGCGGCGCTCGGTGCGGTCCTGCTCGGGCTCGAGTCGCGGATCACCGGGGCGGTGCTCGCGAGCGGGACCGGGCGGTTCTCGCGGTGGATGGTCAAGCAGAAGGTGCCGGCGGACTGGCACGCGTACCTCGACTCGCTGTCCCGCTTCGACGCCGGCCCCTACGTCGCCGCCTCCGGCAAGCGCTCGGTGCTGCTCCAGTTCGGCCAGCAGGACACCATCGTGCCCGAGGTCGAGCGGGCCGAGCTGGTGGCGGCGGTCGCGGGCGCGAAGCAGCGCAAGGACTACCCGACGGGGCACGACCTCGCGTCGTTCGCCGCCGCCACCGCCGATCGGGCGGCCTTCCTGAAGCAGGTCCTGCGGCTGTCGTAGGAGCGACCCGGCTCCTGGCCGGGGACAGGGCTTGCGGCCGGAGCGCCGACGCCATAGGCTTTCGAACGTACGTTCGAGTGCCGGTTGGTGCATCATGTGCACCTGACCGGGGCTCGACTCTATTCGAGCGTGTCATTGGGAAAGCCTGGATCATGTCGTCCTCTTCCAGGCTGCCGCGAAACCCAGCGACCGGTCTTCCCCACGTCCACAGTGGCCGCGGTGGGTGCTTACGCGCCGGCCGGTGAGCAGGGAAGCGGGATCAGCGGTGACGGTGATCGAGGCGTTGACCGAGGCGTGCGGCCCGGACCACGCATGGGAGGCGGGCCCGGCGGACACCGTCGACGGCGTCCCGGTCGGATGGGTGGCCGAGCCGGCCGACGCTGAGGGTGTGGCCGCAGTCCTGCGCTTCACGGCGACCGAGGGCCTCTCCGTCCTCGCCACCGGCGCCGGCACCAAGCTCGACTGGGGTGTCCCGCCCACCCACGCCGACGTCCTGCTCGACGTGGGCCGCCTGACCGGTGTGCTGGCCCTCGACCCGGCCGGCCACACCGCCACCATCGCCGCCGGCACCCCACTGCGGGCCCTGCGCGCCGCGCTGCTGAGGGAGCGCCGCCGCCTCCCGCTCGACGTGGGCTCCCCCGCCGCGACCCTGGGCGGCGTCCTGGCCACCAACGAGGCCGGCCCTCTCCGCCACCGCTTCGGCACCCCCCGCGACCTGGTGACGGCGGTGCAGGTGGCGCTGGACGAGGGCAGCCTGGCCCGCTCGGTGGACGGCTTCGACCTGCCCCGCCAGGTCTGCGGCTCCTACGGCACCCTGGGCGTCGTCACCGAGGCCACGGTCCGCATCGAGCCGATCCCGGCGAGCCGGGCCTGGGTGATCCGCCCGGTCTCGACCCCGCGCGAGGTCCAGCAGCTGACCGAGGCCCTTGTCGCCTCCCCGCTCGACCCGGCCGCCATCGAGGCCGACCTGCCCGGCAGCACCGCCACCAGCGCCCGCCCGGCCGAGCTGGCCGCGCTGTTCGAGGGCGACGAGGCCTACGTGACCCACCGCGCCGAGTCCGCCGCCAAGCTCCTGGGCGGCGGCGCGACAGTCGAGCCCCTCCCGCCCGCCTGGTGGGGCCGCTACCCGTTCGGCACCGACGACGTGGCGCTGAAGATCTGGGGCCGCCCGACCGAGCTCTTCGCCGTCGTCTACGCCCTGCGCGACGCAGCGGGGGCACCGGTGCCGGTCCGGGGCTCGGTCGGCCTGGGCGTGGCCCACGTGGCGCTGCCCGACACCACCACCCCCGACCGCCTGGACGGCATGCTCACCGCCGCCCGCACGGTGCTGATGGCCCGGGGCGGCGGGGGCTGCACGCTGCTACGCGCCCCGCTCGACCTGCGCGAACTGGTGGAGACCCACGGCCCCGAACCACTGCCCTCAAGCACGGCCCGCCTGAAGCTGACCCTCGACCCCGAGGACCGCCTGGCCCCGGGCCGCCTGCCCGAGCCCTGACCGGCAGGCGAGTTATCCACAGCCCTGTGGATACCAGGCTGTGGATAACTCACCCACGCGGGAGTAGCCATGGGGTTAATCCCCCATATCGGACTCACTCCGCGGCAACGATTCGGCGCGCTGCGCGTGACTGTGCGGATCCACACAGGCACTACACACAGGCTGTGGATAACTTTTCGCCGTGAACGCCGGACGTGCGGATCGGTCAGGCGAAGAGGGTGGCGGCCAGCTCAGGGGCAATGTTGCCGCCACTGATCACCGCGACCGTCCGCCCGGCCGGCAGTTCATCGCGCCGATGCAGGACCGCGGCGGTGGCAACGGCGCCGCTCGGCTCGACGACCAGCCGGGCCTTGCGGGCCAGCGTGCGGACCGTGTCGAGGATCTCCTCCTCGCTGACGGTCACGATCGCGTCCAGGTATGACGACAGGTGCGCCAGCGTCAGCTCGGACAGCGGCGTGCGCAGGCCGTCGGCGACGGTGCTCAGCATGCGGGCCTCGGGCCATACGCGGACCATGCCCGCGGCCAGGCTCTCGGCGGCGTCGGCGGCCACGGCCGGCTCCACGCCGATGACCGCCACGTGCGGGGCCAGGGACTTGACGGCTGTCGCGACGCCCGAGGAGAGGCCACCGCCGCCGACCGGCACCACGACGACGTCGACGCTCGAGAGGTCCTCGAAGATCTCCAGGCCCACGGTGCCCTGACCGGCGATGATGTCCGGGTGGTCGTACGGCGGGATGAGCGTCAGCCCGCGCTCCTCGACCAGCTGCCGGGCCCGTACCTCCCGCTGCGACTGCGGCACCAGGATGACCTCGGCGCCGTAGCCGCGGGTCGCCTCGATCTTCAACGGGGTGGAGACGTCGGGCATGACGACCGTGACCGGCACGCCGAGCGCCCGGCCCGCATAGGCAAGCGCCTGGCCGTGGTTGCCGGAGGAGTGGGTGACCACCCCGGTGCGGCGGTGTTCGATGTCGAGGCGGTGCAGCGCGTTGGTGGCGCCGCGGAGCTTGAACGCGCCGATGGGCTGGAGGCTCTCGGGTTTGAGCCACAGCTCCTCGGCCCAGGGGCTGGGTAGCAGCGGGGTGCGCACCACGAGCCCGGAGATCCGCGCGGCGGCGTCGCGGATGTCCTCCAGGTGAACGAGGTTTTGCTGGGTGGCGGTCACGGGGCCATCGTGACATCACCCGGGCCGGATCGCCCTAGTCTCTTGGACCGAATGAGAGATCCGTAACGCCCTTAACCACTGGTGTAGTAGCGGGCCGCACCTGGATGAAGGGGTATCGGATCGGTCTGCGGGGCCGCGCTGCGGTCGAAGTTGCCGCCCTCGGGGTGCACCCGGCTCAGCTCCGCCTGGTAGTCGAACAGGACCTTCGTCAGGTCGTGCGCGAGCTGCTCCGGCATGTCCGGCGAGACCACGATGAAGTTGCCGATCGTGATCGTGTCGACGTCGCCCGGCGTGTTGTACCGGTCCTTGGCGATCTTGCCACTGCCGTAGACGGGCCCATACTTGGCCTGCAGTGGCTGCACCAGGAAGTTGAGCGGCAGCACGGCGTAGGCGTTGGGTGAGCTGTTGAGCAGGTCGCTGATGCCCGGCGTGGGCACGCCGCCCACGAAGAACAGCGCGTCGGTGGTGCCGGCCTGCATGCCCTTGGTCGTCTCGGGCAGCGACAGGCGCTGGCGGATCACGTCGGTGTCCGGGTTGAGCCCGCCGGCGGCCAGCACGCGCCCGGCCGCGGTGTCGGCGCCGGACCCCAGCGAGCCGGTGGACACCCGCTTGCCGCGCAGGTCGGAGAATTTCGTGATGCCTGCCGATTTGCGCACCACGAGCTGCACGTAGCTCTGGTAGATGCGGGCCAGGGCGACGACCTTCTGCGGTTTGCCGTCGAAGGCGCCCTTGCCCGCATAGGCGTCGGCCGCGGTGTCGGCGATGGTGAATGCGACGTCCATGTCACCGGTCGCGACCCGCTGGATGTTCTCGCCGGACGCGCCGGTGGCCTCGGCCCGGGCCTCGTAGCCCTTGACGTGCTTGGTGATCAGGTCGGCCAGGCCGCCGCCGATGGAGTAGTAGACACCTGTCGTGTTGCCGGTGGCGATGAACAGCCGGCCGCCGTGCCACAGGTCGGCGCCCGGGCGCTGGATCGAGCCGGCGCAGCCGGTGACGGCGAGGACCGCCACCAGCGCCAGCGCTAACTTCCTGATCTTCAAGCCGGCCTTCTCGGGTTCAGCGGGACAGGGCGTCGCGCGGAAGGGGGTCCAGGGCGTCGGCCACGCGGTGGACGAGCATGGCCGTCTCGTAGCCGACCTGGCCCAGGTCGCAGCCGGGCGCCGCGAGGACGCCGAGCAGGGCCCGGTCACCGACGGACATCACGATCATGACGCCGCCGTCCATGTCGACGATCGTCTGCCGCACGTGCCCGGCCTGCATGACCCGGGCCGCACCGAACACCAGGCTGGCCAGGCCGCTGATCACGGCCGCGAGGTGGTCGGCCTGATCGATCGGGAGATCGGCGGAGGCGGCCAGGCGCAGGCCGTCGCCGGAAACGGTGATGGCGTGCGCCACGTCGGGCACCTGGCGCGCGAAGCTCACCATCAGCCAGTCGAGCTGTCCGGCGCCGTGCGGTTGCTGAGACATCATGATTCCTTGTTTCCTGGGGTACTGCTCTGCCCTGTTGCGGTGCTGGTGCTACGTCGTGCGGCCGCCGAGACTCCCTCGGCGAACGCGGACAGTCGCGACCGGATCTGATCCGGGTCGACCGCCGCGGCGCTGCGGCTCTCGGCAGGTGGTGCGGTGGTTTCCGGCGCCAGCTGGGCGCCGGGACGACGGCGAGGAAGATCCTGGTCCTGCTCCGACGACATCGAGCCACCTCCGGCACTGGAGGACGGGCTCCCCGGGCGTGGCGGCCAAGTGCCGGGGGATCCCCAGGTGGTTTGCGCGCTGTACTGCGGCGGCCGGACCGGCGGGTTCGCCGGTGGGGTGGCGGCCACCTGGGCCACGCCGCGCGACGGGGTGTTTCCGCCCGGCTGGACCCTGCTCGTGGCCGGCGGCGGGGTGGATCCGCCGGCCCGGAAACTGCCTTGCCCTTCAGAGCTGCCACTCAGATACGGACGGAACCACGGCGCCATGCCTCCCGCTGACGGACCGGCGGCGACAGGCGTGGGGGCCGGGGCCGGGGCCGGCTCCGGGCGGCGCTGCTGCGGGATCTGCGGCGCCTGCGGCTGGGACCGCTGCGGCTGGAACTGCTGCTCCGCGCGGCCGAGCGGGGCACCGACGGTGGAAGGCACCTGCACCGGCCGGCTCGGCGGCGGCTTGACCGCCGGGATCGTCTCGGTCGGGGCCGACCGGCCCATCGGCAGGGCGCTCACCGTGTCCAGCAGGCGGTGCGGGATGGCCACGTATGCCACGGTCCCCGAGCCGCTGGCGTGGAGCTGGACCCGGATGCCGTGGCGGGCCGCGAGGTGGGAGACCACGTGCAGGCCCATCGTGCCGGCGGCGGCACTGGACAGCACGCTCGGCACGGCCAGCCGGGAGTTGATCTCTGCCAGCCGGGCCGGGAGGATGCCGATCCCCTGGTCGTGCACGCGGATCATGGCGCCGTCGGTGGTGGCCCGGGCGTCGACGGTGACCGCCTCGGTCGGCGGGGAGAAGGCCGTCGCGTTCTCCAGCAGCTCGGCCAGCAGGTGCACGAGGTCGCCGACGACCGGGCCGGCGATGGCCAGGTCGGCCGGCTGGAACTCGACGCGGGCGAAGTCCTCGATCTCGGACGCGGCCGCGGTGATGACCGCGCCCAGCCCGACGGCCTTGGTCTGCGGGCGGCCGGGCTCGCCGCCGGAGAGGACGAGCAGGTTCTCCCCGTTGCGGCGCAGGCGGGCGGCCAGGTGGTCGAGGGCGAAGAGCCGGGCCAGCACGTCCGGGTCGGTCTCGTCGCGCTCGAACTCGTCGAGCAGCCGCAGCTGGCGGGTGATGAGGGTCCGGATGCGCCGGGCCAGCACCTCGGCCATGCGACCGACGTCGACGCGCAGCTCGGCCTGCTCACCGGCGAGGCGCAGGGCGGTGCGGTGCACCGTGCTGAACGCCTCGGCCACCTGCCCGACCTCGTCGTTGAGGGCGGCGATGCCCCGGGTGACCTCGGCCGCGGTCCGGCCGCCCTCCATGAGCGAAGGAGCCGGGGAGGACGAGCCGGCCGAGACGGCGTTGATCGCGTCCGGCAGGTCGCGCCGGGCGACCTGGAGTGCGGCGCCGCGCAGCGAGTTGAGCCGGCGGGCGGTGCGCACGGCCAGGACGATGGCGATGGCCAGAGCGCCCAGAGCGAGCAGGACGGTGAGGATACCGGTGGCCCAGGCCCGGCGGGACGCGCTGACGGCGATCTCGTCGGCCCGGACGTCGAGGTTGTCGGCGATCTCGACGGAGACGATGCTGACCCGGCGGATCACCCCGCTCTGCGCGACGAACCAGGCGTCGGCGTCGACCTTGAGCCCGGCCGCGTCCCGCTCGACGTCGCGTACCTTGGCGGCCATGCCGTCGGCGGTGTCCACGTCGGTGCCGCGCACCTCGTTGGAGTACAGCTGCCGCTGCTGGTCCGTCGAAACCCGGCGGAACTCGGCCTCGCGCTGCCCCTTGGCGCCCTCGATGAGCGCCAGGTTGCCGAGGTCTCCGGGCTGGAGGTTGCCGCGGCTGAAGATGGTGCGCAGCAGGTCGCGCTCGACGGCCGCGTAGTGCTCGATGAAGGCGCTGGAGGCCAGGGCGCGGGCCGCGTTGGACAGCTCGATGTCCTCGATCTGGCCGGGGACGGCGTCGGCCACGGTGAGCAGGGCGTCGGCGAGGCCGCCGTAGATCACGTCGGTGACGAGCACCATCGTGGCGGTGCCGTTGTCGATGGAGGCCCGGGTGAAGCCGAGCTGGCCGTAGTTCTCGCCGGCCACGCGCACCCGGTCGGCGAGAGCGGGCACGGCTTCGACGGCCTTGGCGGCGTCGGCGAAGAACCGGGACGCGGCCTGGTCGGTGCGGGACCGCTGGGCGGTGACGAGGGCGGCGCCGCTCGTGCCGCCGCGCTGGCGGAGCGCGGCGGTCTCGGCCAGCTCGCGCTCGATCTCGTGGACGAAGAGCACCGCGCTGGTGGCGGTGATGCTCAGGGTGCGGGCGTTGCCGGCGTCGCGGGCCGAGTTGACCGCGTTGGTGACCTGGATGCCACCCAGGACGAAAAGGCCGACCATCGCGACGATGATCGGCGCCAGCAGCTGCGCGCGGACCGACTGGAGCAGGCTCGCGCGGGGACCACCGCCTCGGCGGTGCCCGGCGACTGACGTATCAGTGCCCGCCGCACGGCGAGCCGGGCCGCCGGAGCTGACGCCGTGGCGCGGAACCGGGGCGCGGGAGGGGCCGCTGCCTGCCACCGCCTGGCCTCCTAAAAGTAGCGTCTCCAATACGGAGCGTGCCGCTGAGAGCGCTCCAACGCCACAGCGCCGGAGTCGGATCCATTACGGAACACGATCAGGCACGCTACTGGAAGAGGTTGAATCCCTAAAGGGTCCTTAGCCGTTCGTCTGAGTCGGTATGACTAAGCGTGATTACGGCGTCGCACAACGAACCAGATAAGGGCTCCGACGAGCACGAAAGCCCCTCCGCCGAGGATCCACGGGGTGGAGTTGCGCGATGACGCTTCCACGGCCACCGGGGTCGGGGAGATTGCGCTCGGGGCGACCGGCGGGCTCCACGACGAGGGCGGCGCGGCCACCGAGGACGGCGGCCGACCGGTGGGCACCACCGGTGTCGTGAGCGGCGGAAGTGTCGCGGGCGGGGTGAGATCCGGCAGCGTCGCCGAGGGCCCTACGGGCTCCAGAATCGGCGGTGGCCCGGGCAGGGGCGGGCCGGGCGGCGGCGTCGGCCCGAGGGCCGCGCCGCCGATCAGCAACGCGGCCACGAGCGACTTCACACAGGTCCCAACGGCAGCGGTGGGACCGGGTTGAGCCTTTTGGAACGGTTAAGCGAAGCTTTCGCCGATCAAGCCCGGCGGTCGTTACGGGGTGCCTGCACCGCGACCGGCTCGCCGTCGCGGAGGTTCTGCATGAACCTGTAGAACAGCACGCCGGACAGCACCACGCAGACGGCCAGGACCGTCGCCGCGGTCAGGGCCGTACGCGAGCTCGCCACCCAGCCGGCGTCGGCGAGCAGGACGAGCAGCCACATTGCGGCCGTCGCCTTCAGGACGCGGTTGCGGTATCGACTCATGCGAAGGGTGATACCCCGCTGCGCGGATCTCACTCCTCCACGAACACCGCCACTGTGCGTGCCGGAACCGTGAACGATCCGTGAGCACCGTCGAACGTGGATTGCCTGGCCACCGGGTCCGCCGAGGCCGCCTGGACCGGGTGGAGCGACACGTGGGCCCCGCGATACGCCGCGACCGTCTGCGTCGTCGCGACCGCGCCCGCATTGAACACCACGACGATCGAGCGCCAGTGCCCGTCCAGCCCGCGGGCGTCGAGCACCATCGTGATCACGCCCGGGGTCGCCTGCGCGCCCGAGAGCGGGAAGCTCAGCCGCTGCTGGACCTGGGCCGCCGTGCCGAGCGCGAACACCGGCGAGCCGGCCCGGATGCGCAGCAGCTCCTGGAAGCGGGCCGCGGCCAGGTCGACCGCGGCGCAGTTCGGCACCAGCGCCGGGTTGGCCAGCAGCGGCTGCGCGTACGGCCACTTGTCCTGGTTGTCCGCAGCGGGTGGCAGCCCGGCGCCGAAGCCGTTGCCGTCGGCACAGTTCCAGCGGATCTGGTTGAACCAGTCGCCCGAGTTGAACGAGTTGCGGTCGAGGGACTTGGAGCGCAGCCGGTCGGAGCCGGCCGTCACGAACCCGGTGCCCTGCCCGAGAATCGTCGTGGCCAGGGCCAGGACCTGCATCCGGGCCCGCTGCTCGGCGGTGGTGCCGGTCGGCAGCTTGTACGCCATCGTGTCGTACAGGATCTCGTTGTCGTGCGCATCCACGTATGTCACCGCCTCACTCGGCGAGCGCGTGTATCCGGCCGGCGAGCCGTTGTAGTCGACCTGCGCGCCGGTGACCCGGTGCCCGCTCGAGTCGGTGAACTCGTAGGCGGCCAGGTTGCCGGTCAGCCCCACCTGGATCAGGTCCTGGTAGTGCAGGAGCCGGGTGCGCTGCTCGGCCGCGGTGCCGTTGGCCGCGTCGCCGTTGGGGTCGGTGTACAGGCCGGTGGCGAAGCCCTGGATGCGCGGGTTGCCGTCGAACGGGCCGCCGCCGCGGACCGCGTCGCGCATCCGGTCGTTGAAGGTCCCGACGCCGGTGCCGGCCATGTTGGCCTGGGTGGCCTGCACGAACCGGGCGTCGCCGGCGACCTCGCCGAAGTTCCAGCCCTCGCCGTAGAGGAGGATCTTCTTGCCGTCGACGCCGTCCTTGGCCACGGTCAGCTGGTCGAGCGCGGCCCGCACGGCCATGATGTTGGCCTTCGGGTGGTGCCCCATGAGGTCGAACCGGAAGCCGTCGACCTTGTACTGCCGGGCCCACTGCACGATCGAGTCGACGACGAGCTTGCCCATCATCGCGTTCTCGGGTGCGGTGTTGGCGCAGCAGGTGGAGTTCGCGACGGTGCCGTCGTCGAGCAGCCGCTGGTAGTACCCGGGCACGATCTGGTCGAGCACCGAGTACTGATCGGTGCCGGCCGCGGTCGTGTGGTTGTAGACGACGTCCATGACCACGCGCAGACCCGCGTTGTTGAGCCCGGCGACCATCTGGCGGAACTGCGTGATCCGCGGGGTGCCCTGCGGATCGGTCGCGTAGGAGCCCTCGGGCGCGTTGTAGTGGAACGGGTCGTAGCCCCAGTTGTACCCGTCCCGGTCGGCGATCTGCGCGATGCACGCCTGCTGCTGCGGCGAGTCCGGCGGCAGCGCGGCCAGGTCGCACGGCGGCTGGGCCTGGTCGGCGCGCACCTCGGGGATCGTGGAGATGTCGAAGACCGGCAGGAGGTGGACGTACGACGCACCGGCCTGGGCCAGCTGCTTCAGGTGCTGCATGCCGGCCGACTGGGCCTGGGTGAAGGCCAGGTACGTCCCGCGCTGCGCGGCCGGCACGGTGGAGTCGGCGATGGAGAAGTCGCGCACCGACAGCTCCTGGATCTGCGGCCGGTTGGGGGCCGGGGGCTTGCGCAGGTCACCCCAGCCGCCCGGGCGCAGGCTCGGATCGTTGAGGTCGGCCAGCTGACTGTGGGTGCCGTTGGCCGCCAGCGACACGGAGTAGGGGTCGGTGACGGCGGCCGTGGTGACCGCGTGCACCGCCGGCTGGTAGGCCGTGACCCGGAACTTGTAGTAGAGGTTCTTCCAGCTCCGGTCGCCCGTCACCGACCAGACACCGGTCCGCTCGTCCCGGCGCATCGCGATGACCTGCGGAGGCTGCTTGATGTCGCGGTACAGCTCCAGCGCGACGTTCTGGGCGGTCGGCGCCCAGACGCTCACGCCCGGCTTCCCGCCGTCGAAGGTGGGGCCGAGCTTCGCGCTCAGGGCCGCGCCGTAGAGGTCGTCGAGGGCCCCCGCCAGCTGGACTCCGGTGGCCTCCGTGACCTGCCCGGAGCCGTCCCGTTCCACCGCCACCAGCTGCCCGCGCAGGGCGGCCGTGAAGGCGTTGCGGTCACCGTCGACGTGGAAGGTCTGGTAAGCCCACAGGTGCGGGAACTTCGCCCGCTGCGCCTCGGTCAGGTTGCCCGGCACGGCGCTCATGGCGAGCTTGGTGCCGTTGCCGATCACCTGCCCGTCCACGACCTTGAGCCCGCCCGCCGGCGCCGACCACAGCTCGTAGCTGTGCCCGTCGGTCGGCCCGGCGCGCCACGCCACCGTGTTGCGGTCGATCCAGACCGCCTTCGCCCGGTTGACGTCGGTGTCCGGGGTGCCCTGGGCCGGGATCGGCCGCAGGTACTTCTCCACGCCCGACAGGATCCACACCTCGTGCCCGACGGTGACCAGGTCGAGCGCCTGGTCGGACGGCAGGTCCTTCGTGTCGCCCCGGTGGATGATGTAGTTCAACAGTGGCGCATTGTCGGCCAGCGGCACGGTGAACGTCTTGCCGAACGCGTCGGTGCCGGACGGCTGCAGCGGGCTGCCCCAGTCGGTGCCGGTCGCGGCGCCCGTCCACACGTGCAGGCCCCAGCCGTCGTAGTCGCCGGCCGGGCGCCGGTAGTGCAGCACCGCGGTGTGCTCGGCCGCGGCCCGGGTCGGGTGCACGGCGGCCTCGCCGGAGCGCACCCACGCCTCCCCCTGGGTGCTGGGCAGCACTGACTGGTCCGGGCCGGGGTCCTTGGTGTCGCCGTTGTGCACGATGAAGTTCACCGGCTTGCTCGGGTCGGAAACGGGCACGTGCCAGTAGGCGCCGAACGAGTCGGTCCCGTCCGGCGGGCGCGGGCTCGCCCAGTCGGTGGCGGTGCCGGCGGCGAGGCCGTCGCCCCACAGGTGCAGGCCCCACCCGGTGTAGTTGCCGTCCGCGCGTCCATAGTGGATGGAAACACTGCCGGTAGCGGCCGCCTGGGAGGTGTAGATGGTCGCATCTCCTTGCTTGAGCCAGATCTCCGGATGCTTCGTCGGATCGAGCGAGCGGTCGGCCTCGACGTCCTTCACGCCGTTCGCGTCGACCACCAGGAAGCCCATGGTGGCAGCCCCCGGCTTCAGCTTGACCCATGCGAAGCGCCCGTACGAGTCCTCTCCGGCAAATGGCGCACCCTGCGGCCAGGTCATCGGGTCCTGGATGTCGCCCCAGGCGTACAGGCCCCAGTTGGTGTAGTCGCCGGCCGGCCGCTGGTAGTGCACGAGCGCGTAGTCAGGGGCGGCGGCACTCGGCGCCGTCCCGACCTTCGTGGTGACTTTTGCTTCGGCGGTACGCCCCGAGGCGTCGCGGACAACCGCCTTGTATTCGAGCTTCGTTCCCGCCGCGAGCCCGTCGAGATCGTGGTACGCGGCGTAGGGGCCGGCCTTGTCGGTGCCGAGCAGCTGCCACGAGCCGTTGCCGACCTTCGCCGCGAAGGTGACGGTGGCCAGCGGGTCGCCGGTGACGTCGGCCTTGACCGCGGCGACGCCGGCCGGGGCGGGGTCGACCGCGAGGGTGATCTGCGGCTTCGCGGTGGCCTTGCGGACCTGCCCCCGGGCCTTGAACACCAGCGTGGTCAGGGCCGGGATGCTCACCTGCAGCGAGCCGTCACCGGCGGTCGCGGCGATGGCGCCGGTCGACGGATACAGCTGGTCGAAGGTGGTCGTGGCCATGTACGTCGGGATCGTCACCGTCTTGGTGCCCGGCCCGTTGTTGCTGGCCACGACGTACTCGACCCGCTGGTCGGGGTCGATGCGGGAGAAGGCGAAGACGTTCTGGTCGGCGTACCGCGTGACCTGCACGCCCTGGCGCAGGCCCGGGTTGCGCTCGCGGAGGTTCGCCAGGCTCGAGATGGTGCGGTAGATCGGGTGGCTCGGGTCGTAGTGCGCGCTCGCGTGGGTGGTGTCCGTCCCGAGCAGGTCGTCGTCGAGGTAGTCGGCCGTCTTCGTGGCGAACATGTCCTGCCGGGCGTCCTTGTCCCCACCGGCCCCGGTGAAGCCCTGCTCGTCGCCGGAGTAGACGACCGGCTGGCCGCGGGTCAGGAACATGAGCTCGTGGCCGAGCTGGTCGCGGCGCAGGTGGGTGGCCGGGTCGGTGCCGCCGGTGGCGACGAAGTAGCCGATGCGGCCCATGTCGTGGTTGCCGAGGAACGTCGGGAGGTACTGCGCGCTCGTGCCCGGTGAGGTGTAGAGGTCGTCCTGGGCGTACATGGTGGCGAGCTCCTGGCCGGAGCCGCCGCGGGCCACGAAGTCGGTGGCGGCCTGCTGGAACGGGAAGTCCAGGGTGGCCGGGAGCCGGCCCTTGCGCACGTACTGCGAGTCGAACGCCGGGTTCGCGTCGTACACCTCGCCGAACATGAAGAAGTCCGGCTTGCCGGCCCTTGTCGCGGCCGCCTCGACGCCCTTGGTGAACTGCGGCCAGAACTGCATGTCGACGTGCTTGGTGGTGTCGATGCGGTAGCCGTCGATGCCGCTGTCCCGGACCCAGTCCGAGTAGATCTTCGTCATGCCCTGCACGACTTCGGGCCGCTCGGTCCACAGGTCGTCGAGGCCGAAGAAGTCGCCGTACTCCGAGTTCTCCCCGCTGAACGTCGAATCACCGCGGTTGTGGTACATCGTCGGGTCGTTCAGCCACGCCGGCTGCTTGACGGTCCTGTCGGCCGCCGTCGGGAACACCGGCGTATAGGGGAACGAGTCCAGATTGACCTGCGGGAATCCGTGCGTCCCGTCCGCATAGTTACGGTCGTCGAACTTGTTCCCGTTGGCGTCTTTGTACGGGTAGTCCGTCTTGTCGCGGTACGAATACTGGTTCTGTGCATACCGGATGACGTCAGCGGTGTGGTTCGTGATGACGTCGAGGTAGATCTTGATCCCGCGGTCGTGCGCCTTCTTGGTGAGGACCTTCAGGTCCTCCTTGGTGCCGAAGTGCGGGTCGATCTGGGTGAAGTCGGTGATCCAGTATCCGTGGTACCCGGCCGAGACGTCGGCCCCGCTGCCCTGCACCGGGTTGTTCTTGAACACCGGCGCGAGCCAGATCGCGGTGGTGCCCAGACCCTGGATGTAGTCCAGCTTGTCGATGACGCCCCTGAGGTCGCCGCCGTGATAGAAGCCCTTGTCAGTGGGGTCGTAGCCGGTGCTGAGCCGGTCGCCGGACAGCCCGCCGGTGTTGTTGCGCGCGTCGCCGTCGGCGAACCGGTCGGCCAGCACGAAGTAGAACTGCTCGGCCCGCCGGGCGTTCGCGCCCCGGCCGCCGTCGAGCAGTCCGTTGTCGATCAGGCTCGCGATCGACGGTTCGTTCGCCCACTCCGGCACCCCGGTCACGGAGTAGCTCGTCGGCTCCTGCGGCACGTCCGGTGTGCGGGGATTGTCGCCCGGCACCGCGGCCAGCACGGCGAGCGTGGTGAGAATGCCTAACGTCAGGTGCTTTGCGGACGGCATGGCGGGGCCTCCCTCTCTGGCGAGGTGGGCACCGTATCGACCGATGGAGATCCTTACAAGGCTTGACAACCTAGCCTTTGAGCGTTTGCCGGATCGCCTCGCTGATTTGTTTGAGCTGCTCAACCTGCTGCGGGCTGAGCGGGTCGAACAAATGGGTGCGAACCGTCTCGACGTGCCCCGGCGCGGCCGCCGCAAGTGCCGCGAACCCCTCGTCGGTGAGGTCGGCGAACTGGCCGCGCTTGTCGTCGTCGCAGTCGCGGCGCCTGACCCACCCGCGGGCCTCGAGCTTGGTGACCGCGTGCGAGAGCCGGCTGCGGGAGGATCGGGTCTGGACCGCGAGCTCGCTCATGCGCAGCGAGCGGCCCGGGCACTCGGAGAGCACGACCAGGATCTCGTAATAGGCGTGCGGCATACCGGCTTCGTGCTGCAGCTCGCGGTCGAGCCGGTCGATCAGCAGCGTGGTCGCGCTGTAGAAGGCGCGCCAGGCGGCCTGCTCTTCCTCGTCGAGCCAGCGGGTCATGGCATTTATTTTTGCACGGTCGGAAACGTTGTCCGCGATCTCGGGCCGGGCGCTAGGATCGGCTGGTCAACGACTACCAGCGCGCCGTCGAGGAGGCCCTCGCCGGCGTCCCCGCCCACCGGCGCGCCGAGCTGCTCGCCGATCTCTCCGAGCACATCTCGGCCAAGCGGGCCGAGCTGGGGCCGGAGACCGAGGTCGAGGTCCGCTCCGGTCTCGACCTGCTCGGCAGCGCTGAGGAGGCCGCGGCGGAGGCGCCCGAGGACGACGTCGAGCCCATCGTCATCGAGCCGAGGAAGAAGTCGGCCGCGCTGCTCTGGGTGCTGATCACGATCGCCGTGGCGGCCGGTCTCTGCGTGCTCGGCGTCCTGGCCATCGGCCTGCTCGTGATCGCCCGCGCGTAGCGGCCCCGGCCCCCTCGCGAGGGGGCCGGGGCCGACCTGCTCTAGCGGACGGTGCCGGCCGAGCCCGTGCCCCGCCGGACCGGTTCGGCACAGGCCAGCAGCTTGCCGTGGCCGAGGAACTCGATCGCGGTGGCCGCGCCGATCTCGGCCATCGGGGTGAAGGTGTGGCCGAGCCCGGCCAGCGCCGTGCCCTCGGGCGAGCTGATGAACGCCGGCTCCGCGGTGACGCTCGCGGTGTTGCGCTGCGAGGCCCGCGGTGCGGCGACCGCCTGCGGCAGGCTCATGCCGAGGTCGAGCCGGTTGACCAGGATCTGCAGGACGGTCGTGATGATCGTCGAGCCGCCGGGCGAGCCGACCGCGAGGAACGGCTTGCCGTGCTGCAGGACGATCGTCGGCGCCATGGAGCTGCGCGGCCGCTTGCCGGGGCCGGGCAGGTTCGGGTCGGCCGCGGTGCCCTGGGTGTTGGTGAAGTTGAAGTCGGTCAGCTCGTTGTTGAGCAGGAAGCCGCGGCCCGGCACGACTATCGCGTTGCCGCCGATCTGCTCGATCGTGAGCGTGTACTCGACCACGTTGCCCCACTTGTCGGCGACCGTCAGGTTGGTCGTCGACTGGCCCTTGTCGGGGCTCGCCCCGCCGGTCGCCGTGGTGCAGTGCCGGTCGTAGCGCCCGTCGGGGTTGCCCGGGAGCACCGGCTTGGCCTGGGCCTTGGCCGGGTCGATCCGGCACGCCCGCTCACCCGCGAAGCCGTCGGTCAGCAGCGCGTCCAGGAGCGGCCGGGGCGTGTAGTCGCCCACGTAGCGGTTGCGGTCCGCGAACGCCAGCGCGCTGGCCTCGAGGTACCGATGCAGCGCCTGGGTCTTGTCGAGCTTGGACAGGTCGGACCGCTCGAGGATGTTCAGCGACTCGCCCACCGTGGAGCCGCCGGACGACGGGGTGGCCATGCCGTAGACGTCGTAGCCGCGGTAGGAGATCTTCGTCGGGGCCGGGTTGCGCACGTCATAGGCGCGCAGGTCGTTCAGCGTCATGCCGCCGGGCCGGATCGGATACTGCCACGGCTGCCCCGGACTCGCGGCGACCGGCGGGTGCTGCACGGTGTTCACGATGTCCCGTCCGACGTCGCCCTCGTAGAACACGCCGGTGCCGCGCCGCGCGACGAGGTCGTAGGTGGCGGCCAGGTCCGGGTTGCGCAGCGTGGTCCCGACCGCGGGCGGCGCGCCGCCGGGCAGGAACAGCTTCGCCGTCGGCTCGAACTGCGCGAACGCGGCGGCGTTGTCCTTGACCTGCTGGTTGAACGTGGCATCGACGAGGAAGCCGTCGCGGGCGACCTGAGCCGCCGGGCGCAGCGCCGAGGCGAGCGGGCGGCTGCCCCAGCGCCGGGCCGCCTCCTGCCACGTCGCGAGCGAGCCGGGCACACCCGCGGACAGGCCGCTGACCCGGGCCTCCTGGAACGCGAGCGGCTGGCCGGTGGCCGGGTCGACGAACGCGGTCTCGCCCATCGAGCGCGGCGCGGTCTCCCGGCCGTCGAGGGTCGAGATGCGCCCGGTGCGGGCGTCGTAGTACACGAAGAATCCGCCGCCGCCGATGCCGGACGAGAACGGCTCGGTCACGCCCAGGGTGGCCGCGACCGCGAGCGCGGCGTCGACCGCGTTCCCGCCGTCGCGCAGCACCTTGAGCCCGGCCGCGGTGGCGGTGGGGTCGACGCTCGCGACCGCCCCGCCGTAGCCGGTCGCAGTGGGTCCGTTGACGGCCGACGCGGATGCGGGTGTGGCGGGCACTAACAGGAACGGAGCAAGGGCCAGTGGAATGAGCCTTCGCACGGGTGCCTCCCTGATGAGGATCGACGGCGATCGCTCCTCCTGCCTACCCGCCGGTGGTCTCCGGCACAACCCGGAACGTACGACGATAGGCACTCGGCGCGACTCCGATCGTGGCCTGCAGGTGCTGGCGCAGCCCGGCCGCGGTGCCCAGGCCGGAGCGGCGGGCGACCACCTCGACCGGCAGGTCGGTGCTCTCCAGCAGGGCCCGCGCGTGGTCGACGCGCCGCTGCAGCAGCCAGCGCGCCGGGCTCACCCCGGTCTCCTCACGGAACCGCCGGGTGAACGTGCGCACGCTCATGTTCGCGTGCGCGGCGAGGTCCTGGAGGGACAACGGCGCATCCAGCCGCTCGGCCGCCCACGAACGGGTGGCGGCCAGGGTGACGTCGGCCGGGCGGGGCAGGGGCCGCTCGATGTACTGCGCCTGCCCGCCGTCCCGCCACGGCGGCACCACGCTGCGCCGGGCCGCCCGGTTGGCCACCTCGCTGCCGAAGTCGGTGCGCACCACGTGCAGGCACAGGTCGATGCCGGCCCCGACGCCGGCGCTCGTCAGCACGTCCCCGTCGTCCACGAACAGCACGTCGGCGTCGAGCTTGACCTGCGGAAAGAACTCCCGGAACCGCTCCGCCCACCACCAGTGCGTGGTCGCCGGCCGCTCGTCCAGGAGCCCGGCCGCGGCCAGCACGAAGGCCCCGGTGCAGATCGACATGATCCGCTTGCCCGCTCGATGCGCCCGCTGGAGCGCATCCTTGACGTCCGGGGCGACCGTGCCCCGCTCGACCGGGTCGCCGGCGTGAATACCGGCCACGACGACGGTGTCGACCTGCTCCAGCAGCTCCAGCCCGTGATCGGGCACGACCTTGAAGCCGCCCGCCGTCTCGACCGGGCGCCCTTGCGGGCTGCAGACCCGGGTCCGGTACTTGCGCTGCCCGGTCTCGTCCCGCGCCGTCCCGAAGATCTGGTTCGGCGTGCCCAGGTCAAACGGGACGAGCCCATCGAGCACGAGGATCGCCACCTGATGCTTCTCGGTCATGGCCTAATTCTTGCGCATGATGGCTGTCGGGCCACTCGTCGCGGCGTGCCGAGTCGGTTGCAATTGTCACGTGAAGAGACTGCACCCGGCCTGGCTCGTCGCCGCCGTCGCATTCGTCGCCCTGGTCGGCGCCGCGGGCTTCCGCGCGACGCCGGGCGTGCTGATCCACCCGCTGCACGACGAGTTCGGCTGGTCGCTGGGGACCATCTCGCTGGCCGTGTCCATCAACCTGCTGCTCTTCGGCCTGACCGCCCCGTTCGCGGCGGCGCTGATGGAGCGGTTCGGCATCCGCCGGGTCGTCGCCTATGCGCTGCTGCTCGTCTCCGCGGGCAGCGGCCTGACGGTGTTCATGAAGCACAGCTGGGAGCTCATCGCGCTGTGGGGCGTGCTCGTCGGCCTCGGCACCGGCTCGATGGCCCTGGCCTTCGTGGCCACCGTCACCGGCCGCTGGTTCGTCAAGCGCCGGGGCCTGATCACCGGCGTCCTGACCGCGGGCGGCGCGGCCGGCCAGCTCGTGTTCCTGCCGCTGCTGGCCCTGCTCACCGACGCCCACGGCTGGCGCACCGCCGCCCTCACCGTCGCCGGCGCCGCCCTGGCCGTCGTGCCGCTCGTCCTCTGGCGCCTCCGCGACCACCCGTACGACCTCGGCGTCACGGCCTACGGGTCCGACGGTGACGTGACCCCGCCCCCACCGGCCACGACCGGCGCGGCCCGCCGAGCCCTCGGCGCCCTGCGCACGGCCGCCCGCGTGCCCGCGTTCTGGCTGCTGGCGGGCGGCTTCGCGATCTGCGGCGCGACGACCAACGGCCTGATCGGCACCCACTTCATCCCGGCCGCCCACGACCACGGCATGGCCGAGCCGACCGCCGCCTCGCTGCTGGCCCTGATCGGCCTGTTCGACATCGCGGGCACCATCGCCTCCGGCTGGCTGACCGACCGCATGGACAGCCGGGCGCTGCTGGGCTGGTACTACGCGCTGCGCGGGCTGTCACTGCTGGTCCTACCGGTGCTCTTCGCGGCCACGGTCCGTCCGAGCATGCTGGTGTTCATCCTGTTCTACGGGCTTGACTGGGTCGCGACGGTACCCCCGACAGTCGCCCTCTGCCGCGAGTACTTCGGCGCCAGCGGCCCCGTGGTCTTCGGCTGGGTCTTCGCCTCCCACCAGTTCGGCGCCGCGATCGCCGCGACCGCCACGGGCCTGCTGCGCGACCGCCTGGGCAACTACGACCTGGCCTGGTACATAGCCGGCGGCCTCTCCATCACCGCCGCGGCGCTGTCCCTGCTGCTCTTCCGCACCCGCCGGTCCGCACCGGCCCCGACTCCGCAGGTGGTCACGGCGGCGGCCTGATGCCGTCCGTGCACAACGGCCGGATCCGCTCTCGGATCCGGCCGTTGTTGCCACCCGGCTCGACGTTGCCAGCCGGCTCCGATAAGTCGGGCGCTCCGCGCCGCGACTTATCAATTATTTCGTAGTATTTTGCGCTCTGACCGTTTTACGAGGAATCTAGGCTTTCCGACGACGGCTTGCGAACAGCAGCCCTCCGCCGCCGAACACGGTCGCGAGCCCCAGCTGCAGCATCGCCGCGATCGGCGCGCCGGTGACCGCGAGCCCGCCGCCACCGCCGGCGGCAGCGACGGTGATCGCCATCTTCAGGCTGTGCGGCAGCCCGTTCGGCCCGACCCCCGCGGCCACGAGCGAGTGCGCGCCGACCACGAGGTCCGGCGGCACCCGCACCGGCTTGGAGAAGTTGCCCTGCCCGTCGGTGACGGCGGTCCCGAGCTCGATCGGCTGGGAGTACACGACGATCGTCGCGGTCGAGTAGGGCATGAAGCCCGTCCCGATCACCACGATGTCCTGCCCCGGCTCGGCCGTCTTGATGATCCCCTGGTCGGTCGTCAGCGTCAGGTCGGTGTCGGGCGGCGTGGCCGGAATCGTCGGCGCGGTCGGCGTGGCCTGGTTGGACGGCCCGGCCGCGCTGGAGTCACCGAGCGGATTGTTGGTGACGACAGTGACGGTGTACGTCACGCCCGCCGTCCCGCCCATGACGCACGACGTGGCCGCGGCCGATGTGGTCGTGCACTTCGCCGGCCCGGGGTTGGCGAACGCGGTGTACCCGGTCACGCCCGTGACGTCCCCGGGCGCGACCCAGCTGACGCTTATCGAGGACACGCCACCGGTCGCGGTGACCGACGACGGTGCCGGGATCGGCGCGCCGACCGTGAACGTCCGCGGCACCTGCGTGGCCATGGCCCAGGTCGTGTCGCCCGCCTGGTCGGCCAGGACGGTGCACGACCCCGGGGCCACGAGCGTGGCCGTGCTGCCGGAGACGGTGCAGACCGACGGCGTGGAGCTCGAGAACGCCACCGGCAGCCCCGAGGTCGCCGACGCGACGAGCCCGACCGAGCCCTTCGACACCGACCAGTCGGCCGGGGCGGTGAAGTCGATGGTCTGCGGCTTGAGCCGGACGCGCAGGCTGGGCCCGCACTCCCCCTCGGTCCGGTGCCGCCGCCGGCTCTCGGCGCAGCCGCCGCTCATGCGGGCCGCGACGCCCACCGGATCGGCGATCACCGTGTCGTCGAGCTCATAGGTGCCCGCGATGGAGCTGGTGATCGGCACCGTGAACGAGCAGTTGGCTGCGGCCCCGGTCAGCGAGCCGCCGGCCAGCGTGAAGAAGGTCGAGCCGGCCGCCGCCGTCACCGTGCCGCCGCACGTGTTGCCCGTGCTGCCGCCGGTGCCGACGGTCAGACCGCTCGGCAGGTTGAGCCGGAACCCGAGGCCGCTCGACACCGCCGTCGCGTTCATGTCGGTGCGGTCCAGCCCGACGGTCAGCGAGCTGCTGTCCATCACCACGATCTGGTAGGGCGAGATGTTGGCCCCGACCCGCGCCGGCGCGGTGGTGACGGTGAGCGTCTGCGTGGTCTGGCCGGTGGTCAGTCCGGTCAGGTTGCTGTACTGCGCGGACGTCAGCGAATACGACCCGGACGCCTCGGCCACGACCGGGAACGTGATCGTGCAGTCCTCCTGCACATCGGGCATCGAGATCCCATTCACGACCAGCGCGGTGCTGCCCGGGCTGGTCACGATGCTTGTCGTGCTGCATGTCGACACCTCGCTGCCCTGCGCCCGCCACAGGGCTCCGCCGCCGGGAAGCGTGATCGTGAAGTCCATCCCGCTGACCGTTGAGCAGGTGATGCCCTTGCTGACGGTGGCGACGAGCGTCGTCGTCTGGTGGTCGTCGACCGTTGCGTCGCCCCACACCGCCGAGACGGTGACGCCGGCGCTCTCGGCACAGGCGAACGCCCGCGCGCCCGGCTTGGCCGCGGCTTTGCCGGCACTCAGCCCGGTCGCCGCCTTGTCCGCGACGTCGGCCCGGCCCTTGCTGTCGCCCGTGACCGGCTGGACGTCCAGGTGCTTCTTGACGTCCTTGTCCGGCTTCTGCTGCCCGCCGTCCTTACCGGGCTTCGTGACCGTGTGCGGCTTGTCCGCCCGGTGGGCTTTCGCCGCCTTCTGCGGCTTGGCGGCGGTGTCGTGAGCGTGCGTCCTGCTCTTGGCGGCGGCGTGGGCCGGCCCGGCCGCCGCCGCGAAGCTCGTCTGTGGCACGGCCAGCACGCCGCAGGTGGCGAGCAGCGCCACCGCAACCCAGCGTGTCGGCCGGGCCCCCTTCTGCCGAAACATCTGTGGTTCCCCCCGTCGGGGCGTCCGTGCCACCTCGAGCACGGAATGCCCTGCTGGAGAATTTACGGCAAATATCCGATTTACTCCGGGTCGAGCCGATAATCCAGGTCCGGAGAAATGGTGAGCGTGTCCATCTGCGCCCGCTGCAGTCGCCCCGAGTAATCCCAGTTCATCGACTGCCACCGGGTGAACTGGTCGAGCACCCATACCCCGGACTGCCGGCTCCCGTTGCCCGAACGTCCGTTGCCCCCGAACGGCAGGTGCGCCTCCGCCCCCGACGTCGAGTTGTTGATGCTGACCATGCCCGCCCGGGTCCCGCGGCGAAACTCGAACGCCTTGCGCGGGTCGGTCGTGTAGATCGCGGCCGACAGCCCGTAACCCGGCGCGTCGGCGAGCTCGATCGCCTCCTCGAGCGTGGAGTACCGCGTGACGCCCACCATCGGGCCGAACGTCTCCTGCTGGAAGATCTTGTCCTCCGGGCGCACGCCGTGGACGAGCACCGGGTGGTAGAACAGCCCGGCCGCCGGGTCGCCGACGAAGCCGGCCCGCGGGTTGTCCGCCGTGATCCGCCCGGTGCCCGACGATCCGGAGACCCGGTGGTGGTCCTCGATCCAGTCCAGGAAGCCGTCGTACCGCTCGGCGAACCGCTCGCTCATCAGTGGCCCGTAGAGCACCGACGGGTCGGCCGGGTCACCGACGACCGCGCCCTGCACCGCGTCCTCCAGCCGCCGGGTGAACTCGTCGAGCACGCTGTCGTGGACGATGAGCGTGCCGAGCGAGGTGCAGCGCTGGCCCGCGGTGCCGAAGCCGGCGAAGAGCGCGCCGTGCACCGCCAGGTCGAGGTCGGCGTCCTCGGTGATGACCATCGGGTTCTTGCCGCCGAGCTCCAGGCACGCGCTCTGCAGGTGCCGGCCGGCGAGCTCGCCGATGCGGGCGCCGACCTCGGACGAGCCGGTGAATCCGATCTTGTCGATGAGCCCCTCACGCAGGCCCGCCTCCAGCCCCGCGTAGGTGTTGGGGCCATCGGAGTACACCACCTCGAAAACGCCCTTGGGAACGCCCGCACGCCGGATCAGCTCGGCGAACGCCTCGGCACACGCGGCGGCGTACTCGGCCGGCTTCCATACGACGGCGTTGCCGCAGAGGAGGGCCGGCACGAGGTACCAGCTGGGGACCGCCACCGGGAAGTTGCCGGCGGTCACGATGGCCGCCACGCCAACCGGCACCCGGAAGGTGAACAGCTGCTTGTCGGGCATCTCGCTGGGCACCGTCTGCCCGTAGAGCCGCCGCCCCTCGCCGAGGAAGAAGTCGCAGGTGTCGACGATCTCCTGCACTTCGCCCCGGGCCTCGGTGAGCGTCTTGCCGACCTCGCGGGTGACGAGGGCCGAGAGAGCCTCGAAGTTGGCCTCGACCAGGCGGCCGAGGTTGGCCACGACCCGCCCGCGGACCGGTGCCGGCACGTCGGCCCAGGCTTTCTGCGCCCGGCGGGCGGAGCGGCAGGCGGCGGCGAAGGTGTCGGCGTCGGCCAGCGCGACCTCGGCGACGACGTCGTCCAGGCGCGACGGGTTGAGCGAGGCAACGCGGTTGCCGGTGGCCGCAGCGGGTTGGCCGCCGACGGTCGAGGTGATGAGGCGCTTCATGCGTCTTATCTAACTGGTCGCCGCCGCCGGACCGAAGGCCAACCGCCCGCCTATCCGGTCGTCTCGGCCGGATCGAAGGCCAACCGCCCGCCGAACTGGTCGCGCAGCCGCTCGTCGTAGTAGTCCGCGGTGTCCGCAACCCAGTCGCAGGCGTTGCTGAGCTCGATCGGGTCAAGCGTCGAGGCGAGCATCTCCACCGCCGCGAACACACTGCCGTCGCGCCAGAACAGCCGGATGAAGTTGAGCCGCCCGTTGAGGTCGTTCAGCTCCACCAGCAGCTCCGGCGTGCGCTCCAACTCCCGCAGCACCGGCGAGAACACCCGCACGAACGGCGGCTCGCTGGCGATCAGGCGCAGATACACCACCGCCGTGCCGCTGCGGATCGCGACAGGCGTCGAGACCAGGTCAGCCGGCACCTCCGGCCCACCGAGGTAGTCCGTGACGAGCCCGTGCACCCTCGCCCGTAAGGCGTCGTCTATCGACACGCGTCCACGATACAAAAGGCGTTCACCCGCTCTTACCGGGCCGTCCGGGCGGCAGGAACCCTCGGCGGCGGGCCTCCTTCACCCAGCGGTGCGCCGTGCTGACCGGCACCCCGTGCTGATCGGCCAGGTCACAGGCCGGGCGGGGCGACTCCTGCGCATACTCGAGATACACGTCCGCCACCCGGCGGTAGAACACGTCGGGCCGGCCGCGCAGCCGCACCGACTCGGGCGCCGCCGTCCGCACGACCGCGAGAGCCGGCTCCACCATCTCCCAGCCGATGTCCGCGGCGAGCGGCGGTCCCACCGGCGCCTCGCGAACGCGAACCACCGCTGTCGTACTTCCCGCCACCTCATCCGCCGCCAGCTGCGCATTGGCCGCCGCCTCGATCCGCCCGACGGGGATGGCGCGCAGGAGTTCCGCACTCGGCGTCCCGTCGATGCGCAGCCCGGTCAGCACCAGCCGCCCGCCCGCGCCGACCGCGACGCGCACCAGGACCGTCCCGGCCAGCGGAGGCTCGTCCTGGCGCCATTCGTACCAGCCGTCAGCGACTGGGAAGAGGCGGCCGCGCACGAGGCCAGGCTAGCCACATTTCCTCAAATCAACAATTGCGCTCACTTAGACGTCTAGATACGCTGATCTGGACCCACCAGCCACAAGGCGTTCGGGCGTCTCAGGCGACACATGTCTTGGGGGTGGAGACGCCTGTCGGCCCGCGGCGACTTCGGGGGTCGGTCGTGCGGTTCAGCTTTGGCTGAGCGCACAACCGCGCAGGCCGGTGGCTCGTCCGCGTCGAGATTCGGGGGACAACGGGGCGACGCGGACGGTGGCCGCCGAGCGGGGGCGCGTACAGGCGCGATCCGCTCGGCGGCGTCCAACTCCAAAGCTGCGGTCGCGGGGTCTCGCCGGGCCCCGCGGCCGCTTCTTTTGCGCTCCTGTCGTTTTCTTCTGTGCTCCCGTCGGTGCCGACGGCCGCCGCTCTCTTGATGGCCGTTGTTCGTGGTGGACGTGAAGCGCCCCCGCCGGTCCATTGACACGACGGGGGCGCTTCGGTTCTGAGCGGTGTTGCCCGGTTCGGAGCGGTGCCGACTGCTACCAGGGCTGCGGCGCGGGAGGCGCCACGACCGGCGGGCGGTCATCGCAGGTGATCGTGTTCGGCAGCTCCCACGGCGCGAACCACGGGCCCGTGGTGCCGCCGCCGTCGTTGCCGCCCTGGTCGACGAGCGAGAACTCCGAGCCGGCCGGGGTGAAGTGGAACGAGCCGCAGTTGTTGATGCCGACCGCACCCACATTGCGGGCGTCGACGTTCTCGAACGTCGCCGACCCGGCCACGCGCGCCGAGACGACCGAGGTGCCGGTGCCGTCGACCTTGACGTCCTTGAAGTGGACGTTCGTGATCGAGTACTGGTCCTTCACCGGGAAGTCCACGACCATCATGATCGCGTTGTAGGTGTTGTCGAGGAAGTTGTCGCCGACGACCTGGACGTTCGCGTCCATGTTGCGCTCGAGGGCGTACAGCCAGATCGCGCCCAGGCCGATGTTCCAGTTGAGCTCGTAGGTGCCGGCCCGGACCGTGGTGTTGTCGGTGACCTTGATCGTCCCGGCGAACGGCTGGGCGCCGAAGCGGGTGCCCAGGTGCAGTGCACTGCCCTCGCGGATCGGGTCCGCGACCAGGTTGCCGGAGACCGTGATGTCCTTGCCGCCGTAGATCGCGATGCCGTTGGCCAGCGTCGGGGTCTGCACGGTGTTGTGGTCGAACGTGTTGTTCGCGTTCGTGGTCGTCTCCGCCCACATCGCCAGCGCGTCGTCACCCGTGTTGCGGAAGAAGCTGTTCGACACGGACGAGTTCGTGACGCCGGTGTGGAAGTTGAGCCCGTCGGCGATCTGGTCGACCACCGTGGTGTTGGTGACCTTCGTGTTGTTCATCGGGCCGTCGAACCACAGGCCCACCTTCGTGTGCTGGATGTACAGCCCGTCGACGGTGGAGTCCGACAGCGCCCCGCCGACGCCGTTGACCTGGTCGGTGTCGATGCGCTCGCGCACGTCACCGACGATCGAGAAGCCCGACAGGTGCACGTTGCGGCTGCCGCCGTCCTGCGCGTACTTGCCGTAGAACCCGACACCGGTGTGGATCGACTTGTCGGGCGCGGGCGTGCTGAGCGCAACCTCGTGCCCCTTGATGATCGTGTACCACGAGCCGGCGCCCTCGATCGTCACGTTGTCGACGATGATGTGCCGGTTCACCTGGTATGTGCCCGGCGGGACGTACACCTTCAGATGCGTCCACTTGGCGAACGCGATCGCCATGTCGAACGCGTCAGCCGAGTCGCGCTTGCCGGTCGGGTCGGCCCCGAAGAACAGCACGTTCGACGCCACCAGGTCGAGCTTCGGCGCGCCGACGAGCTGCGAGTCGAGCAGGTCGATCGCGGTCCACGCCGCGTTGCTGCCGCTGGGAACGCTCAGCCGGACCTTGTCGCCCGCCTTGTACGTCCGGCCGAGCAGCAGCCGCTGCTCATCGTAGAAGTGGAACGGCCGGAACGGCTTGGTGATCTGCGGCGCCGGCGACGTGGCGGCCGGCACGCACGCGCACTCGGTGATCCACCAGTCGGGGTGCAGCAGCCCCGCGTTCGGGTCGTTGCTGAACGGATACTGGTTGTACAGCCACGAGTACTGCGACGTCAGCGTCATCGTCTGCTTGGACTTGCCGTTGACCGTCACATCCAGCGGCGCGGTGATCCCGCCGCCGTTCGCAGCGTCCGGAATGCTGTAGCGGACGTTTATCGCGTTCGCCGAGCTGGGCAGCGTGAACTCGACGTACTGCCCGGGCGCGAGCTTCACCGCCGACCGGCCGGACGCCTCCGCCGGCAGCGTGTAGGCCGTGCGGTCCGGCCCGATGACCACCCCGTTGGTCGCGGCCTTCTCCGCCTCCTGCTCGGCGAAGCCGACGTTGGCGCCCCGGCCCGCGACGAGCGCAGGGTCCAGGCCCGCCCGCGTCACGGCCGGCGCCGCCGACGCGGCAAATGCGGTGGTCCCACCGGCGACGATGACCCCAAGGCCGACAGCGGCCGCGGTCGCCGCCGCGGACCACCGCGATGGTAATCCTGTGGTGCTCCGTGACATCGATTGACTCGTTTCTCTCGGGTAGGCGGCGCACCCAGATGCATCGAGTTGGCGGAACGTTCGAGCGGGGGGTGGCGGGTTTGGCAAACCTCGACGCTCGAGGCGGGATGGGAGCGGACGCCATGGAGGTGAAGGTGACAGTAGGTCGGCCGCACCCCCTTGCACAAGGTCTAGCGCGATAATTGCGCAACCCTGCCGCCTTCTTGCACAACCGAATGCCCGAATTACCCCGCGGCCGCCGCTCCCACAACCCCGGCGCAGATGCGGGCCAGATCAACGTCATCGGTCACGTACGGCGGCATCGTGTACACCAGGTCTCGGAACGGCCGCAGCCAAACCCCCAGCTCAACCGCGGCCCGGGTCGCCGCCGCCATATCCACGTCATGGTCGAGCTGCACGACCCCGATCGCCCCCAGCACCCGCACGTCCCGCACCCCGGGCACCGCCCGTGCCGGCGCGAGGCCGGCGACCAGGCCCGACTCGATCCGCCGCACGTTGCCCGCCCAGTCCCCGCCGAGCAGCAGCTCGATCGAGGCGTTGGCCACCGCCGACGACAGCGGATTGCCCATGAACGTCGGCCCGTGAGCCAGCACCGGCAGCTCCCCCCGGCTGATGCCCTGCGCCACGCGCGGCACGCACAGGGTGGCCCCCATCGACAGGTACCCGCCGGTCAGCGCCTTCCCCACACACAGCACATCGGGTGCGACCCCGGCCAGGTCCGCCGCGAACAACGCCCCGGTCCGCCCGAACCCGGTGGCGATCTCGTCGAACACCAGCAGCACGTCGTGCTCGTCGGCGAGCTCGCGCAGCGCGGTGAGGTACTGCGGACTGTGAAAGCGCATCCCCCCGGCCCCCTGCACCACCGGCTCGACAATGATCCCGGCGATCTCGTCCCGGTGCTCGCGCAGGGTCTCGGCGACGAGGTCGACGTAGCCGGGGTCGTACTCGACCGGCGGCATCGGCACGAAGACCTGCTCGGGCAGCACGCCGCGCCAGAGGCTGTGCATTCCGCCGTCGGGATCGGTCACCGACATCGGGTGGAACGTGTCGCCGTGATACCCGCCGCGCCAGGTAAGCATCCGCCGCTTCCCCGGCCGCCCCATCGAGCGGTGGTACTGCAGGCACATCTTGATCGCGACCTCGACCGACACCGATCCGGAGTCGCACAGGAACACATGCCGCAGCGGCCCGGGCGTGATATCGACGAGCGTCTTCGCCAGCCGCACCGCCGGCTCGTGGGTCAGCCCGCCGAACATGACGTGACTCACCCGACCGACCTGCTCGATCACCGCCGCGTCGAGCACCGGGTGCCGATACCCGTGAATCGCCGCCCACCACGACGACATCCCGTCGACGAGCTCCCGTCCATCCGCGAGCGTCAGCCGCACGCCCGATGCCGACGAGACGACCAGCGGGGGCTGGACGGCCGGCATCGGCGCGTACGGGTGCCAGACATGCTCGCGGTCGAGCGCGACCACCTCGTCGAGGTCCTCAATCGCCACGGCCAGACGATAAACAGCTTCTCCGTGGGTACCGCGAATCAGCCCTGCGCCTGCGTGATGTTCACCATCCACTGGACCCCGAACTGGTCGACGCAGGAGCCGAACTCATCGCCCCACATCTGCTTCTCCAGGGGCATCGACACCTTGCCGCTGGACGAGAGCTTCTCCCAGTACCCCCGCAGCTCGTCGCCGTCGGTCCCGCTGAGGCTGATCGTGATGTTGTCACCCGGGCTGAGCGTCATGTTGGGAGGCGTGTCGGAGGCCATGAGCGTGTATCCGCTTGGCGTCTCCAGCTGGCCGTGCATGATCTGCTCGGCCAGCGAGGTGTCGTCGGAGCCGAACTGCCCGAACGTATTCAGCCGCAGCTCACCGCCGAAGACGGCCTGGTAGAACTCCATCGCCTGGCGAGCGTTCCCCCGGAAGTTGATGTACGGGTTGAGCACGGAAGCCACAGCAAACTCCTTCGGTCGTGTGACGTGCACAATTTCCCGCAGCCTAGTTCCGCCACCCGGCCCCTGACGCGCTTTGCCCGGAACGTTCACGCTCAGGCCGCTCCTTGCGCAGCCAGCGCGTCCCCGAGCGCGGTCCGCCGGTACAGGACCGACCGACCGGCCCGAGCGGAGTCCACCAGACCACACCTCCTGAGCACAGCCAGATGATCCCCGACGGCACCGACCGCCAGCCCGAGCCGCCCGGCCAGCTGCGTAGTGCTCCCCGGCTCCTCCAGCGCCAGCAGAACCCGAGCCCGGGACTGCCCGACCAGCTCACCGAGCGCCCCACCACCACCCGCCTCCTTCTCCCAGAGCGCCCCCACCCCGCGCGCCGGATACACGAGCGCCCGCCGCCAGGGCTCCTCGGTGTACGCCCCGATCCCCGGCCAGATCAGCGCGGACGGCATCAACAGGAGCCCTTCCCCGTCAGACGGCACAACCCGCACCCCGTCCCGAGCCGGGCCGCCCCCGTCGTCCGGCCACCGAACCCGGGCCGCGTCCGCCGGGTCGGGCCGATCGGCCACCTCTACCGCCCCGTCCCGCCAGCGAACCCGCCGATGCAGCCCCGAGAACGCCGCCGCCCAGCCGCCTTCGCCCAGCCGTCCCGCGCGGTAGACCACGTCGCTCTCGCAGATCGCCCGCAGCTGCGGCCACTCCGGCGCCAGCAGCTCGCGCCAGGCGATCTCCAGTGCCGTGGCCAGCCGGTCGACCACCGCGTCGGAGCGCAGCACTTCCCGGGCATCGGCGCCGACCCGCGGCCCTTGAGCCAGCGCCCGCTCGATCTCCCGCCGTGCCACCGGCAACGGCGTCGCCCGCACCGTCGCGAGGTCGGCGGCGATGGTCTGCTGCATCCCGGCGGGCGGCGGCCCGATGAAGTCCGCCCCGTACCACACGGTGTGCAGCGCAACCACCGCGTCGAGCTCGGTCTCGGCCAGCAGCCGCGCGTAGACCGGCCGCAGCCGCGCGAACGGCCCGAGCGGCGCCAGCCCGTTCAGCCGCCGCAGCAGCCCGCCGAGCTCGAACAGCGGCGACACCGCGAACCGCGTCCGCAGCAGGTCCTCCGCGGCCACCTCAAGCCGGAGCATCTCTCGACCTTACGTCCGTGGACGTAAAAGTCCCCCCGAGCCGCGGACCCGGCGAGCCTGAGTCCATGACCACGTACTCGGCTGTGCTGCGCGACCACACGTTCCGCGTCCTCTTCGGCACCAGGACCCTGAGCGTCCTGGCCGACACCCTGCGGATCGTCGCGCTGTCGCTGCTCGTCTACGCGGCCACCGACTCGCCGGCGCTGGCCGCCCTCGCGTACGGCATCGGGTTCCTGCCCCAGCTCGCCGGAGCCAGCCTGCTCGGAGCCCTGGCCGACCGCGTCCGCCCGCGCCGGCTGATCGTGCTTGGCTATCTCGCCGAGGCCGCCGTTGCCGCGGTCCTGGCGACCGTCGCCCTCCCGGTCTGGGCCGCGCTCACCCTTGTCGCGGCGGCCGCTCTGCTCACCCCGGTGTTCATGGGCGCCCAGAACTCGCTCATCGCCGAGACGCTGACCGGCGACGCCTACGTCCTGGGCCGCTCGCTGGCCAACGTCGCTTCTTCGCTGGCCCAGCTGATCGGGATGGCGGGCGCCGGCATCGCGGTCGCCACCCTCGGCGGACGCAACGCCATGCTGCTGGCCGCGCTCGGCCACATCATCGCCGCCGCGTGGACCCACCTCTCCCTGCCCGACTTCCCGGCCCCGCGGCACCACCGGTCCGAAGCCCGGCGCGCACCCGGGACCGGGTTGGCCGCCGCCAGCTGGAAGGGCAACGCGGCCCTCCTGCGCGACCGCACCGTCCGCCGCCTGCTCCTCGTCCAGTGGCTCCCGCCGGCGTTCATCACCGGCGCCGAGGCCCTCATGGTCCCGTACGCGGCCACTCGTGGCTTCCCCGCCGGCGCCGCCGGCTGGCTCCTGGCCGCGATCCCGGTCGGCATGGTCGCCGGCAACGTGGTCGTCGGGCGGCTCCTCGCCCCTACCCGCCGCGAGCGCCTGGTCCCGGCGCTCATCGCGCTCATGGGCCTCCCGTGCCTGGCCTTCGCCGCCCCGGTGTCGTGGGGCCTCTCCTGGCCGGTACTGGCCGCCGCCCTGGTCGTGGTCGGCGTCGGCTTCGCCTTCGGCCTGGGTGTGCAGGCCGCCTTCCGCGACGCGCTCCCCGCCGACGGCCGCGGCCAGGCGTTCGGCCTGCTCAGCACCGGCCTCATGACCGCGCAGGGCCTCCTGCCCGCGCTGGCCGGCCTCCTGGCCGAAGCGCTGCCGACGGGCCTGGTCATCGCCCTCCTCGGCACGGCCACCCTCCTGGCCGCCGTCACCGCCGTCGCAAGACAGACCAGCTCGCGCCCACCGGCACCGGCGCACGTCGCCTAGAAGAACGCGCCGGGCTCGGGACGGCCGGTGGGCAGCCCGGCGGAGCGGCGGCCGTTTGTCGTCGCCCCGCGGGCGTAGCCGGGGCACGCCCTGGTCGTACGCCAGTCGATGCGAATTGGCCGTTCTGCGCCAGGCCGGCCACGGGCATCGTGTGGACATGATCTCCGTCGGTGCGGTGGTGGGTGTCGCGCTCGTGGCGCTCGGGATGGTGCTCACACCCGGGCCCAACATGATGTACCTGATCTCGCGCAGCATCACGCAGGGGCGTCGGGCCGGGATCACGTCGCTGGGCGGCGTCGCTGTCGGGTTTCTCGTGTACCTGGCGCTCGCGGCGACCGGGCTCTCCGTGGTGTTCGCCGCCGTGCCCGCGCTGTACACGACGGTCAAGCTGGCCGGGGCGGCGTACCTGGCGTACCTGGCCTGGCAGGCGGTCCGGCCCGGTGGCGCGTCCGTGTTCACGCCGGTCGAGCTGGAGCCGGACTCGAACCGGCGGCTGTTCACCATGGGGCTGATGACGAACCTGCTCAACCCCAAGGCCGCCATCATGTACGCGTCCCTCATCCCCCAGTTCGTCGACGTGCACGCCGGCCATCTCGTGGCCCAGGCGTTCCTGCTCGGCGGGGTGCAGATCGTCGTCAGCCTGCTCGTGAACACCGGCATCGTGTGCGCGGCCGGGAGCATCGCGGCGTTCCTGGCCCGGAGGCCGGCCTGGCTGCGCGTCCAGCGGTACGTCACCGGCACCCTGCTGGGGCTGATCGCCGTCAAGCTGGCGACCGACAGGGCGCGACCCGTCGTGGTGTAGAGATGGTGATGTGACGGTCGAGGAGGAGCTGCGCACGCTCGCGCCGCAGGTGCTGGGCATCCTGATCCGGCGCTACGGGCAGTTCGACGCGTGCGAGGACGCCGTGCAGGAGGCCCTCCTGGCGGCCGCGCTGCAGTGGCCCGCCGAGGGCACGCCGGCCAACCCGCGCGGCTGGCTCATCACCGTCGCGGTGCGGCGCCTGACCGACCAGTTCCGCTCCGAGGACGCCCGCCGGCGCCGTGAGGTGGCGGTCGCCGCGCTCGAACCGGAGCCGTCCGACGCGGTACCCGACCGCGACGACACCCTCACCCTGCTCTTCCTGTGCTGCCACCCGGCCCTGTCACCGGCGTCGCAGCTCGCCCTGACCCTGCGTGCGGTCGGCGGCCTCACCACCGCCGAGATCGCCAACGCCTTCCTCGTCCCCGAGGCCACCATGGCCCAGCGCATCAGCCGCGCGAAGGCCAAAATCAAGTCGGCGGGCGCCCGGTTCGCCCCGCCACCCCCGCAGGAGCGCGCCGCCCGCCTGGAGGTCGTGCTCCACGTCCTCTACCTCATCTTCAACGAGGGCTACACGGCCAGCTCCGGCACCGACCTCCACCGCGGTGACCTCACCGCCGAGGCCATCCGCCTGACCCGTGAGGTCCACCGGCTGCTCCCGGCGGACGGTGAGGTGGCCGGCCTGCTGGCGCTCATGCTCCTGACCGACGCCCGCCGCCCGGCGCGCACGCTCGCGGACGGCACCCTGGTCCCGCTGGCCGAGCAGGACCGCACACTCTGGCTGCGCCCGATGATCGACGAGGGCACCGAGCTCATCACGCGCACGCTGCCGCAGGGGCAGACCGGCCCTTACCAGCTCCAGGCCGCGATCGCCGCCGTCCACGACGAGGCCCCCGACGCCGCAGCGACCGACTGGCCGCAGATCCTGGCCCTCTACCAGCTCCTGGCGCACGCCGTCCCCAACCCCGTCATCACCCTGAACCACGCGGTCGCCCTCGCCATGGTCAAGGGCCCGGAGGCGGGGCTGCAGCTCCTGGCCACCCTCGACTCCGACGACCGCATGGCCGCCAACCACCGCTTGGCCGCGGTGCGCGCGCATCTGCTGGAGATGGCCGGATCGCACGCAGAGGCCCGCGAGTGGTACGCCCTCGCCGCCAAGCGCACCACCAGCCTTCCCGAGCAGCGCTACCTCGAGCAGAAGGCCGCCGCGATCCCTCTTGACTTGTGAACCAACGCGTTTGTGAACCCGAGCCTAGGCACCGGGTACGACACTTCCGCCCCCAACGAACCGGCGGGGTGCGAACGAACCGCACCCCGCCGAAAACCCGCCGAAACCAGCCATCCGAAGCCGCCGACAGAGGCCGCCAGAGGGCGAAGAAAGCCGCCAGAGGCGCCGAACTACCTACCGCCCACGCACCATGTTGATGAGACCGCGGATCACCTTGATGACGCCGTAGATGATCGGCCCCCAGGCCACGACGTACACGGGGATGTCGGCAACGTAGGTGATCACCGTGATCGCGATGCCGCCACCCATCCAGAGCAGACCCGAGATCAGCTCCTGCTGCCCCTGCGACCCACGCTTGACCTCCGCCCCCGGCTGCGGGGCCACATAGGGCGGCTGGCCGAAAGCCTGCGGCTGTCCGTAAGGCTGCTGCCCATACGGCTGCTGTTGCTGCCCGTACGCCGGCTGCCCATAACCCTGCTGCGGCGGCCCGTAAGCCGGCGGCGCCGAGTTCGGAGGCTGCCCATAAGCGGGCTGCCCATAAGCCGGCGGCGCGGAGGCGGGCTGTCCATAGGCCGGCGGCCCGGAAGCAGGCGGAGCAGAAGCGGGCGACGCAGAGGTGGGCGGCGCGGAAGCGGGCGGCGCAGAGGTGGGCGGCTGCCCGTAGGGAGCCTGCGGCTGCCCCCAGGCCGGAGGGGCAGGCGGCCCGGACGGCGCAGGCGGCGCCGAGTACGGCTGCTGCCCATAAGGCTGAGTGGAGTCCTGAGGGGAGTTCGAGGGGTAACCAGGTTGCATGCCAGTGGTCCTGTCAGGTGATCGGTAGGCCGTGGCGACTCAGCGCCGCGATGAGCTGGTCAGGGAACTCGTCGAAGAGGCGGGTCCGGCCGCGCTGCCGCCCCCGCCGAGCGCCGACTCCGGTCCGAGGGTCGCCGCCAGGCGCCCGGACCTTCCCGTTGTGTCGGTAGACGAGGTCCCCACTGAAGACAAAGTAAGCAGGATCGCCCGCGGCCGACGCGGCCCGGCCGACGCCGGGCAAGGTAATGCCCCCGTAGGTCACCGCGTCCTCCCCGTGTCATCGGCAACCGGCCCGCGCGGGGCCTAGCGCACGATAACAGCCGATCACCTGTGACAAAACCAATCGCCGCTCCTCATGGTGCCGAGAGGAGCGGCGATCGCGGGGTGCAGACAACTGGGCTCGGCGCCGTCGAGGCCTTCCTTGCACTCAACGGCGCCGAGGTCTCAGGGGTTAGGGGAAGCGTTTCCTAGTAGGCCGGTCGGCGCCGGGAACCCCGCGATCCGCGGAACATCCGGAAGGCGGCGATGGCACCGATGGCGACGGCGAGCCCGGCGACCGCCCAGATCGCATCGGGATGGAAAGTCGCATCGGTGGCACCGCCCTTCGCCGCCGATGACGCAGCGCTCACCGGCTCCGGCAGCGCCGCGAAGTTGACGTTGCCGATGCTCTCCAGCAGTGTCATGTGCTTCATCACGACGTTTACCGCCGTTTGGGCGAAGGTGCGGACCAGCTCGTTACGGGTACCGGAGCGGATCTGCGAAACGAGAGCGAAGACCTTGCCGTGGGCGGCGCGCAGGCGATTCGAGAAGACATCGTCGAACTGCTGCGGCGTCGCCGCGGCGTTCATCTCGTTGAGCCAGCCCTGCTGCTCGTCACTCGGTTTGTCCGGCAGGGGTACCCCGAGCTGCGCGGACACCTGCCGCACCTGCTGGTCGAGGCCCTTGTGGTCGGTGGCGAGCTGGCGGCCGACCTCCTTGACGCGCTCATCGGCGGCCTTGGTCTGCGCCATGGTGCCGGCCGGACCTTCCCAGAGCCCGGCCTGGCGCACCTTGGTCAGGAACTCGCGGTCGACCGGGCCCAGCGGGCCGAAGCTCGTCATGGAGTAGCCGGCGGGCAGGGCGGTGCCGGTCGCCTGCGGGCCGGTCGCCGCCACCTGCACGGGGTTGTTGCCCTGGGCTGCGTTGTACCCGGCCGCCGGCGCCGTCTGTTTCGCATCCGCCGAGCCCGCCTGGCCTCCGGTCAGTGCGGTGCGCACAGAGGGCACGGCCATACCGATGCCCGCGGCCGCGACGATGAGCAGCCACCAGGGCCACGCTCGGCGGCGCGACCACGGCCGGGGTGCGGCTCCTTCGGGCTCGACGGAGTACATCAGTAGCCGCCGGTTCCGCCGTCACCGTTCGTGGTGGCCTCGGCCGAGGCGGCCGGCGGCTGCACCGCGGTGGGAGCGGGCGTGGGCAGGCAGGTCAGGTTCTTCTTGCCGGTGGGGTCGACGACGAACCAGACGCCACCGACGTTCTGGCCTTTCCAGGCGCCCGGCTTGGGGTCGCCGATATAGCGGTACACGGGCCAGCCGGCCAGCGTGATCTGGCGGGATCCGTCGGCGCGGGTCACGGTACCGACGACTGAGGGGTCCACACCGGAGAGGTCGGGGTTGCCGTCGGTGGTCGCCGGCGGCCAGACCTGCGCGCACTTGTCGACGCAGTTCGACTTCGGGGGCTTGGCGGTGTCCTTGTCGAAGCGGTACAGGACGAAGCCGTCCTGGTCGGTGACAACCTTGCCCATCTTCGGGATCGACGCGGCCTTCAGCGTCGTGGTCAGCGGCACGGCCGGCGTCGACGCGACCGGGGCGAGGCTCTCGCCGCCGACCTCGTTCAGGGCCGGGACCTGCTGCTGCGCCGAGACGTCGTTGGTGTTGTCGGTGTTCGCGCCGGGGGGCGCGCACGCGGTCAGGGCGGCCAGCGCGGCCGCCGCCGCGGCGCATCCCGCCACGGTGGCGGTGAGCCTGGTTGCTGCCACTGGATCCTCCTCGGTTGGCGTATTTCGTGTTCCGCCCGGTGGTACGTGGGGCGGGTGGGGCCGAGACTGAAGGATCCACAGTGGACAAATTCACAAACATTGCGGTGAATTTCTTCGAACCCTCGCGAGTCCGGCCCCGTACAAGTGGGACGAAGCACGAAACGCCCGAACGCGGGTCAGCGGTTAAACCGGCAAATACCCCGTCGGGCGATAAGTCCGATATGTCGCGGCGCGGAGCGCCCGACATATCGTCACCCCGCCGACAACGGTCACCGGCCGGCGTTGTTGCGGGCGTCGAGCGCCGCGCGCAGCGAGCGGAGTGCGTAGTACACCCGGGACTTGGCGGTGCCCAGCGGCAGGCCCAGGAGCTCGGCGACCTCGTTCACGGTGCGGTCGCGCAGGTAGGTCTCGACCAGGATCTCCCGGTGCGCGCGCGAGAGGCTGCGCAGCGCGTCCATGACGACCATGTTGGCCAGGACGCGCTCGGTCTCGTCGGACTGGGTGATGTCGGTCATCCAGAGTTCGTCGAGGTCCTGACCGTAGGTCTCGCCCACGCGGGCGCTCGCGCTGCGGTGCTCGTCGATGGCGATGCGGCGGGCGACGGTGAAGAGCCACGGGCGCAGGGAGCCGACCGCGTTGTGGTCGAAGCGGTCCGCGTTGCGCCAGGCCCGCAGCAGGGTCTCCTGCACGATGTCCTCGGCCCGCTGGCGGTCGCCGCCGGTGAGGCGGGCCACGAAGCGGAGCAGGGCGTCGGCGTGCTCGCGGTACAGGGCGACGAGCAGCTCGTCGTCGGCATCGCGGGCGGGGGCGGGCCGTTGAGTGCGGGATCCGTATGCCTCAATCATCAACGTCACCGTTTCACCGTTTCGGGGCAGCCATGCGGAGCGCGAGTGCCGGACACACCGCAACCGCTTGCGCGGCAACGTTTTCCAGTCGTACCGGCACTGGCGTATCGAGGAACGTCGGGAAGCCGTTGCCGTCGAGCTTGATGAGGTCCGGGGCCACGTCGGCGCACAGCCCGTGGCCGTCGCAGCGGGACCAGTCGACGTGCAGGCGCCGCGTGCTGAGCTCTTCACGGGCGTCGGGCACCGGCAGGACCTTGGCGACCGGGCGCCCGCAGTCACCGGAGCGGGCGTGGTGGGCGAGGTCGTCGGCGAAGACTTCGAGGGCCGATGTGGCGAATCCGGCGGTACCGTCGGGATGGCTGCACGCGCCACGGCCCTTCACCGCCGCGGCGGCCGCGCGCACGACGGCCGGGTCGCCGGCCCCCGAGTTGAGGCCGTCGACGGCCCGGGCCAGGTCCGGCAGGCCCAGCCGGCACGGGCCGCACTGGCCCGCCGACTCGGCCGCGAGATACCGCACCACCCGCGCCACCTCGCCGACCGGGCACGTCTCCGGCCCGAGCGGCAGGATGATCCCGGCCCCGAGCGCACCGCCGACCGACTGCATGCCCTTGCGCGACACCAGCGCCCGCGCCGCCACGCCCATCTCCAGCCAGCGGCCGTGGAAGCCGCCGGTGAGGACGGCCGGCCCGGCCGGCACTCCGCACAGGTCCAGCACCTCCTCCAGCGGCGTGCCGGTGGGGCACTCGACGACGGCCGGGTGCCGGGCGCTGCCGGTGACGCTGAGCAGGACCGTGCCCGGCTCCTTGTTCTCCGCGTCGCCGATCTCGCAGTATCGCCGCGGCCCCATCCGAGCCGCGATGGCCAGCTGTGCGAACGTCTCGGCGTTGGACAGCAGCGTCGGCTGGCCCTCCACGCCGCCCTCGGCCGCCCGGCGCTTGATGCCCGGCGGGATGTGCGGGAAGCCGTTGATGCCCTGGACGAGCGCGCCGCCCTCACCGGAGATGAACCGGTGTGGCACCCGGACCACCCGCGCCGGCACCGGCATGTCGCGCTCGGCGAGGGCGTTGAGCAGCGAGCGCTCCCCCACCCCGTCGTCGGCGACGCAGAGCACGATCTCGATCGCCTTCAGCGCCCAGGCGACGAGCGCGGCGCCGTCGAGGATGAGGTGCGGGGCCCGGGTGAGCAGGACCTTGTCCTTCCACGCCGCGGGCTCGCCCTCGGTCGCGTTGACCACGACGAACGGCGCGAGCATCCGGCGCTCGACGGCGTCGGCGACGGCCTTCACCTTCTTGTGGAACGGGAAGCCCGCGCCGCCGCGGCCGGTGAGCCGGATGTCCTCGGCCAGCTCCAGCATCGCGCGCAGCGACAGGGGCCCGATCGGACCGTGGACCTGCTGGTGCGAGCGCAGGTCGAGCCGCTCGGCGCGGTCCAGGCCCGCGGTGAGCCGGGCCGGCCCGATGGACAGGACGGTCGGCACCTGCGGCGCGGCAACGGCGGTCCCGCCGCCTCGACGCGAGCTCATCGGGCCTCGCCCCGGATCTGGTTCCAGAACGCGACATCGTCCTCGTCGTCGTCGCGGTAGCGGCGGCCCCGGCGACCGGTGGTCTGCGCCTGCGCCCGCTCCTGCCGCAGCACGCGGCGGGTGTCGAGGTTGACAAGGGTCGGAGTGTCGTCGGCGACGTACGGGTCCTCGTCCGCCTCGGGCTCCGCGGCGTGGGCGGCGCGGCGGGCGGCGAAGCGGTCCCGCAGCGTCAGCGGCTCCTCGAGCACGGGCTCCACGTAGGACGGACGCTCGGCGTAGTCGGCGTACGGGTCGTAGTCGTCGTTGACCGGCGCCGTCGCCACACCGCGGTAGGCCGGGGCCGGCTCGTCGAAGTACTCGTCGGTGAGGTACGGGTCCGGCGCGGCGGGGCGCTCGTCGTAAGCGGGCGGCGGCACGTCGTCGGAGAAGACCGGCCGTTCCTTCGTGGAGAAGCGCTCATCGGCCGCGTAGACCGGGCGCTCAGTGGTGGAGAAGCGCTCACCGGCCGCGTAAACGGGGCGCTCCGTGGTGGAGAAGCGCTCACCGGCGGTGTAGACCGGGCGCTCCTCGCGGGCCACGACGGGGCGCTCGCGCGTCGAGAACGCCTGGCGCTCCTCGCGGGCGAACGGCTCGACGAAGCTCTCCTCGTAGGACGGGATAGCGGTCACCGGGGTGATGTCGACCGGAGCCGGCTCGCGGCGGTACTCCGCGCGCAAGTCGCTCGGGCCCTCCTGCGACCAGGTCTGGTCGGCCGGCGGCGCGTCCCAGCGGAAGCGGCTGCCGAAGCGCTGCTGACGGCGCTCGTATCCGGCCGGCTCGGGCCGCCCGACGGGCGCGATCTCGGTCGTGGTGCGGTCGGCGGCGAGCTTCTGCTGCCGCCGGGTGCGCTCGGCCGACAGCCGCAGGCCGAGCGCGGCGGTGACCAGGAAGAGCAGGACCAGGTAGCTGGCGGTGACCCAGACCGCCGGGGGGCGCCCGGCGTTGAGGCCGTGCCACATGGCGACGGGCCAGCTCAGGTACGCCGTCGCGTGCAGCGGCCGCCACATCCACGGCCGGCCGGTCTGGGCGAAGCGGGAGCGGACGATGCCTGTCCACATCACCATGACCATGAGGTAGGCCGCGACGGTCCCGGCCCCGACCGCGAACGGCGCCGCGACGAACGGCACCAGCGCGCCGAAGACGCCGACCCGTGCAGCCGCCAGCTCGGTGCCGATGTGCAGGGCGAGGCAGGCGATCGCGACGATGCCGAGCGTGCGGTGCAGCGACTGGACCCAGACCCGGTGCCGGGCGACGAGGATGATGCGGTCGGTGGCGACGAGCCCGATGATGACCGTCAGGGTCAGCGACACCAGGGTGAAGACACCGCAGTAGAAGACCAGGAAGCTGAAGAGCTGGCCAAGCGTTTCGCGCCCGCCCCCGGTCGCCACACCCAGCAGCAGCAGCCCGGCAAGGACCGCGAGCGCGACGTTGACGGCGGACGGCGGACCCCCCGGTGTGGATCGACCGCGTGACGACTGGACCCCGCCGGAGCCCGACGGGTGCGGCTGAACCATTGCAGATCCTCAATCCTGTTGAGCTGGTTCCGGCGGTTTCCACCAACCGGCGAAACCAACGTAGGCAAGGCCTGAGGAATGGGTCAATTTAAGTTTCATCCAGCTCGGGCAAGGCTCCGGAGCATGATCAACAAGCCGAATTCAAGGACTGTTAAAGTTCTTTGTTGATCCACTTGACCCGCGGCCGAGCGCTCAGCCGCCGAGAGTCGGGGGCATTTGCCCGTTTTGCCGCGCGCCACCAGCACATGCTGAACACATCGAGAAACACCGTGACCAAATGATTGCGAACGGTAACCCTCAACATTTTTGTGGCCTTTCTTAAGTAGCCGTTAGGGCTTCTTTCGGAAAGCCTTGAGCCAGTCATTGATCTCATCGTTCGGGCCCACACAAACGGTGCGACGGGGCACCCGCGGGGTTCGTACACAAGTTCTATCCACAGCCTGTGGACGAACATGTGTACGACGGTGGCGATCAGATCCGGTACACCGCGCAGGCTCCGGAGCGGTACATCAACGTCGCGTAGCGTGACAGCTCGGGCGACGGCGGCATGATGTCGTCCTCGGTGAAGAGCCAGCGGACGCGGTACCTGTCCCGCAGCACGCCGATGCTCGCCGCTGACGGGTTGCTGAAGGCGTTGTCGTTGTCGGCCAGGACCTGTGGGAGCCAGTACGCGGTGTGCTCCTGCGGCACCCCCTGGACCGCCTCCTGCTCGTGCGCGGCGGCGGTGTACGCCCAGGACTCGACCAGGACCCGGCGCTCGCTGTAGGCGGCGATCCCGAAGTGCCGGCGGTCGCACGGCGAGTGGCCGCGGCGCCCCTCGTAGGCGCAGTGCATATTGGTGGCCACGAGGTCGTTCGGGGACGAATGGTCGCGCAGCCAGCGGCCGGCCTCGAGCGTCCCCTGGGTGACGATCGGCCACAGGTCGGCCCGCTCACTCCAGCCGTTGTCGCGGCCGTCCTCGGCCGCATAGACCACCTGGCGTACGGCGGTCGGCGCCGTGCAACCCAGCAGGAACACGGCGACCAGGCCGAAGAACACCGGCCGGCGCCGGGCGATCAACAGCCCACCCAGGGCCACGGCGGCCGGCACCGCCCACGGCCACACCAGCGCCACCGTCACGGCCACCGCCCCCCGCGAAGGCCCGATGAGCGGCACATCGCCGCCGGTCGCCAGGCGCAGCACGAAGACCGTCGCCAGACCGGCGCCGAAGGCGAGGAGCCCGGATGGCCGCTCGAAGACGCGAACGATCCCCCAGACCGCCAGCGCCGCCAGATAGGGCCGGGCACCCTGGAGGAAGAAGCCCTCCGCCTGCCCGCCGGAGTGCCCGAACAGCACCAGGGTGGCGAAGCCGGCGAGCCCCAGTCCCAGCAGCAGCAACGCATCCGGCTCCAGGAGACGCCGGCGCAGGCCGAAGGCGCCGCCCCAGATCGCCAGCCAGCCGAGGACGGTCAGGGCGAGGAGCACCAGCAGGCGGTACAGCCGCGGGTCCTCGGTGTAGTGCGTGGTGACCCCGGCGGGATTGCGGCGCATGGCGTCGAGCGGCCCCAGGCCGAGCCCCTGGCTCTTGCCCCCGAACAGCACGAGCTGCGCGAAGACCAGCCAGCCCAGGACCACCGCCAGGGCCGCCGCGGCCACCCGGTGCAGGCGCCGGTGCAGTGCGAAGTGCGCGGCGACCACGAGCAGCAGGCCGCAGAGCAGCGTCGGCAGGAAGCTGGCCTTCGCGCCCATCACCGCGGCCGGCAGCAGCAGCAGCGCGATCCGGCGCCGGCGGTCCCCACCGTGCTCGCGCAGGAGGTCGAGCAGGATGAGCATCAGCGGTACGAACAGCAGCGCACCGAACGTCTGGGTCGGGCTCGTCCACAGGGTGAGCCGCAGGTTGGAGCCGTCGTCGGTCGCGTTGAAGCCGTAGTCGCGGTAGAAGAGGTCCTGCACCCAGCCGTACGGGTCGGGCGAGAGCGCGAAGAACGTCGCGAGCGCGGTGAGCGCCCCGGCCGGCCACGAGCCGCCGACCCGCCGGCCGACCGCGGCCACGGCCACGACCAGCGCGAACATCACCGGGAGCATGGACAGGCGGGTCACCAGCACGTAGGGCTCGATGCCGGTGGCCCAGCTCGCCGCGGCCATGTCGGCGTACGCGAACCAGTGGTAGTAGATCGGCTCGCTCACCACCCACGGCGTGACAAGTCCCATGTGGTGCTTGAGCTCGCCGACCAGGGCCAGGTGGAATGTCAGGTCGATGTCGGGCTTGCCGTAGCTGGGCCAGCCGAAGCCGTGGTGGCGGTAGTAGACGGTGCTCCAGAACAGCAGGACCAGCGCCGTCCCGGCAAGTGTCCACGAGTGCGCCATCGGGGCTCGTTCGGCGCACCGCCAGTACGATCGGCGCAGTTTTTTGATTGCCACGAAGGCAGCGATGACGCCGGCCGGCACTGTCAACGACGCCAGCGGGAAGCCGGCCGCGCGGGCGGGAACGTAGGCGAGGACCTCGAGGCCGTAGCCGACGGCCGTGCCCACCGCGAGATCCTCGCCGAGCCCGCGGGAGCCACGGTGGATCAGCCGCCACAGCAGCATCCCGGGCATGGTGACGGCGAGCCCGACGTACAGGGCGAACGCGAGGTACGTGACGACGGAGACGCCGTAGGTGTGCAGGACGGCCCCCGTCGCGGCGAACACCAGCCCGGCCGGCCACCAGCCGGAGCTCCAGCGCACCCGCAGGCGCCCGCCGGCCCGCTGGGGGCGCGTGTCCGATCCGTCCCGTTCCGCCAGCAGGGCCATGAGAGGCTTTCCTACCGGCCCGGCCCGGATCGCCGGCGCGTTTTACGGGGAATTCACCCGCTGGCGCTCGGCCACGCGGATCAGCACGGCCTTGAACGCCGCGTACGCGTCCGCGCCCACCGCGGCCGCGTGCCCCGCCTCGATGTCGGCCAGCACGGCCCGCGACTTCGCGATGAAGTCGAGCCCTCGATCCGTGGGGACGACCAGCTTGGCCCGGCGGTCCTGGGGGTCGGGGCGCCGGGTGACGTACCCCAGCGCCTCCAGCTCGTCCACGAGCGTCCCGATGACCTGCTTGTGCTGCCCGGACTGGGCGGACAGGTCGGTGGCCCGGCTGCCCTCCCGGTCGAGGTAGGCCAGCACCGCGCCGTGCCGGGGCCGCAGCTTCGGGTGCCCCTGCGCGGCGAGGCGCCGGTACAGCTCCTTCTGCAGAGCGAACAGCACCTGCGCGGAGAGGACGCCGAGATCGGTGGGTGTAGTGGTCACTGAGCCTGACTATAGGCCGGGCGAAGCACGACACCGTCGAGCATGGCCGCCGGCCCGCCGCCGAACGACGTGAGCCGCTTCTGCAGCGGCTTCGGCAGCCGGGGCAGCACCTTGAGCGCCTGGGCCATCGTCCACACCTGAAGCCCGCTGCGGGGCACGAGCGTCGCCAGCACCGACGGCCCGATCCGCCGGCTCGCGGCCACCGTCGACGCCATCGCCCGCTCATAGGCCGGGTAGGCCACGCCGTGGTCCCCGCCGGCCGCCGCCAGCTCGGTGGCCAGCACGTATCCGCCGACGAGCGCGAGGCTGCTGCCACCGCCGACCGCCGGCCCGGGCCCGTATCCGGCGTCCCCGGCAAGCGTGACCCGCCCTCGCGACAGGCTCTCCAACCGGATCTGACTGATCTCGTCGAAGTAGAAGTCGGGTGCGGATTCCAGATGCTCCAGGATTCGCGGTACCTCCCATCCGAGCCCGTCCACGAGCGTTCGCAACACCCGGTGCTGCGCCGCGGTGTCGCGGTAGTCGTAGGGGATCTCGGGACTGCGCATCAGGAACGCGGCCCGCACTCGTCGGGGATCGCTCGTCGGATAGATGGCGACCGACCGGTCGACGGTGCTGTAGTTGACCACCCGGTCGCCGAGGCCGAACACGTCGGGCAGCGTGTAGACGGCGAGGTAGGCGCCGAGGAAGTGCCGATACCCCCGCTCGTCACCGAACACCAGCCGCCGCACCCCGGAGTGCAGCCCGTCCGCCCCGACGATGAGGTCGAAGTGCTCCCGGGACCCGTCGCTGAGCGAGACCACGGTGTCGTCGATGCCATTGACCTGGACCCCGAACCTGTACTCCACGTGCCGCTCGGTGGCATCGTGCAGAATCCGGGCCAGGTCCCCGCGCATGATCTCGATGTGCCGATCGGAGACCCCGGCGAGCAGCTCGGCACCGTGAATGGTGACGTCCGCCTTCCCCGGCCGCACCAGTGTCATGAGGTCCGTGGACGTTCGATGCGCCCGCACGACCTCGCCGAGCCCCATCCGATCCACTACCTCGACGGCCGGCCCGAGCAGGTCGACCGGATGCCCCCCGCCCCCGGTGCGCAGCGACGCGGTCCGCTCGACGACAGTCACCTCGAACCCGGCCCGCTGTAGCCAGAACGCCACCACCGGCCCCGCGATGCTGGCCCCGCTGATCAATGCACGCATCTCGAACCCTCCCCCTGCTCCATTTTGGTGCAGCCCCATGTACTACCGCTCGGTTTACTTACCTACCGGACGGTAAACCCTTACCGCCCGGTAAGTCAATTAACTGTCCGGTAGGTCATTTAGGCTGGACGGGTGCCACGACCGAGGACGAGTGAGACCGCCGACCGCATCCGCGCCGCCGCGATGGCCCTGATCGCCGAGAAGGGGGTGGCGCAGGCCAGCCTGCGCGAGATCGCGGAGCGCGTGGGCATCACGAAGCCGGCGCTGTACTACCACTTCGCGTCCCGCGAGGAGTTGCTGCGCGGCCTGGTGCAGCCCCTGGTCGACGACATGGAGGAGCTCCTGGCCGCCGCTGAGGCCGCCCATGAGGAGGACCCGCAACGCCTCCTGGCCGACTACTTCGACGTGACGTACCGCCACCGCGCCATCACCAGCATGGTGATGACCGACCCGAGCGTCCTGGCCCACCTGAACCTGGCCGCGGCGGTGGACGGCTGGCGTCGCCGGCTGACGGCGCTGATGTACGGCCCGGAGCCGACGCTGGCCCAGCGGGTCAGGGCCACGGTGGCGATCGGCGGCCTCGGTGACTGCACGATCCTGGACCTGGACGCCGCACCGACCGAGGTGCGCCGGGCGACCCTGGAAGCCGCCTACGCCACCCTGGGCTTCTGACCCCGGAAAACCGCCGCTCGTGAGCCTGGCGGACGAGCCGGCCGGCGGGCCGTCCGTCAGTACAGACCATGACGTCCATCTCCCGCGTCGGCGGCCATGAGGGCGGACAGCGCCTCCGGCCCGCCGGACGAAAGGGCCCGCATGCCCGACGGCCGTAGCAGGTGGCTGTTCCGTGTGGGCGCCGCGGTCATCGTGCTGGCGGTCCTGTGGGCCACCTGGGTTCGCTTCCTCCCGCGCGAGAGCCGGAACGACGAGGCGACGTTCGGGCAGTTCCTGCTGGCGCTCATCGGCTTCCTGATGGCCGGGGCCGGCGCGCTGAAGACGCGGCCAGGCCCAGCCGCGCCCATCAAGATTGCCGATGAACTGGCGAGCGCGGTCCATGCCCAGTGGAAGAATTCCGCGGGCGAGCGAAGGCTGATTGTCCCGGCGCCGATCCCGTTGCGCTGGCGATCGACCATTTTCCCCATATTCGGCGGCCTGGATACCGTCTGGCCAGACGATCCGGACGCAGCGCCTTTTCCGCCACTTCCCGGCATGCCCGCGGTGACCCACCGGACCCTGCTGAGCGGAGGCCGTCAGGACCTGCTCCGGCTGTACGGTGGCCTGCCCACCGGACGCCTGGCGATCAGCGGCCCAGCCGGCAGCGGCAAGACAAGCGCCGGAATTCTTCTGGTTCTGGACGCGCTGAAACACCGAATGGACCTGCCCGAGTCAGACCGTGCGCGCACCCCGGTGCCGATCCTGCTGAGCCTCTCGTCGTGGGACCCCCTAGCCGAATCCCTCGAACGGTGGCTCATCACCCAACTGCGGCAGGCATACCCGGTCGTGCGTTCCGAACCATCGCGTGTGATCGAAAAGCTGTGCCGCGATGGTTCGCTATCGCTGATATTGGACGGCTTCGATGAAGTGCCGACCGGCACCAGGACCAATATCCTTGAAGCTCTGAGCACGCAGGCCAACGGTCGCGTCATCATCCTGTCCCGCCCTGACGAACTGGCCGCGGCGGCCCAAGCGCGGTTCCTGACCGGCGCCCTGGTCATTGGACTTGAGCCGATCGCCGGTAGCGATGCGGCAGCCTACCTGCAACGCGCCTTGAACAGGCCGGCCCCGGCGGACTGGGACACCCTGCTGAAGAACCTACGCTCCGACCGAGATGGCACGGCGGCGCGCGCATTGTCGACGCCGCTGAACATCACTCTGCTCCGTGACTCCGTGGAGCCTTCCGATGGCATCTCCGGTCTGCTCACGACCCGGGCCACCGATTGGCCGGATTTCGAAAGGCACCTCATCGACCGATTCACGAAGGTCGCGTACCAGAGTGAGATGGGCCCGACCGCCACGGGCGACCGAAACAATGCCCGGCAGGCCCTAGGCTGGATCGCGGCCGACATGGAGCGCCGCGGGACGCGCGATCTCGGTTGGTGGCATCTGCCGCTGGCTATACCTCTTGGCTGGCAGACGGTCATCATCGCGATGGTCGCGTTCGTACTGTTCGCAACGGACTGGAGCTGGGCTCCGGGGATCCGATGGGAATTTCCGGTCGTTCCGGCCCTGCAGGAGGCGTTCGCCTTTGCGGCCATCGTCGTGCTGGCGACGCAATGGCGGCTGACCGGGGCCCTCCAACCGAAGCCTTCGGTCATCATCACCGCGGCCGTCGGTATGACCTGCGGGGTCTTCTACTTCGTAAGCGGCGACGTCGATCTCGTGAGAGTAGTGGTCGCGGCCCTCGGCATCGCGTTCGGCTCCGGCACTCCCACCCTGCTCAGCCGCTCGCGTCGACCAGGGCGGGCACACCGCCGGTCAGCCCGGTTTCTGCTGCTGCTCATCCTCGCCGCGACATTTCTCATCGCGGTGGACCTCAATGCCATTCTGGCCGCCCCGTTCGGCCTCGGGCTCTTCCTTGCGGTCGCGGCCGTCCGCCGCGTCACCGTGCGATCCGATGTCAGCAGTCTGGGCCCTCTCGACACGTGGCGGGGTGACGCCGTCCACGCAGTCGTTACCGGATCCATCTTCGGGTGCCTGGTCGGTCTGGTCGTCATGGCCAACTGGAACCCGTTCGTCGAACGGAGCTCCTTCGGCCCCAACCCGCTGGTCGGAGGCTCGGTCGCGCTTGCCTACTACACTTTGGCCGGCCTGGTCCTGACAGCGGTGGCCCATCCGTCCGGTCAAACCTGGATCGCCGCGCTCTGGCTACGCATCCGAGCCGGGACGCCGATTCGGATCCTGGCGTTCCTGGAGGACGCCCGTCGGCGCGGGGTCCTGCGCACTGTGGGCGCCCTCTACCAGTTCCGTCATGCGACGCTCCAGGACCGGCTGGCCGCTGCCGCGGGGCAAGGGCCCGAGAGCTCGCCGACGTCGACGGGTTCGAACGTTGGCGGGGCGCCGCGCTAGCCCTGGCAGTGGGCGGCGGTCGGGGTGGAGGTGGGTGCGGCGGCGAGGGCGGTCGACGGGGCGGCGTTGGCGGGCTCGGGCTGGACGTCCAGGGCGGCCGCTGACGCCGGTGCTGAGGACGGTGCGGCGGAGGTGCGGGTGGGGGCGGTGGTCTTCGGGGCCGCGGCCGTCGGGCCGGTGGTGGTTGTGGCGCCCGGGCGTTGGACGGTGCCCACGGTGAGCGTTATGCCGGTCAGGGTGGTTCGGCGGCCGGCCGTGTCGGTGGTGCGGATGGTGAAGGGGCCCTTGCCGGCGCCGGACTCGGCGATCCAGTAGTTGTAGTCCGTCCTGGACAGCGGCTTCCACGAGCTGCCGACCTGGATTTCGGCGGTGGACAGCGGATTGCCGGTGTTGTCGAAGCGCAGCGCCAGCCAGTACTGCGACGAGCCCTCCTTCACCCGGACCGAGACCGGGCCGGGGACGGAGGGGCTGGCGACCTGGGTGTACGAGACCTTGATGATGCCGTCGCTGATCGTGCCGATGCGGGCGAACGCCTGCTGGCTCAGGTCGATGTGGCCGGCGGCGCATTCGGGGCAGCGGTCGGTGATTTTGACGCGGACCGAGCCCTTCGGGCCCTTCACGTCCAGGTAGCCGCCGCACGCGGCGCCCGACTGATACTCGGCGTTGCCGAGCGCGACGACAAGCGGCTCCGCCACCTTGTCGAACGAGCAGTTGCCGCCGCCGTCGGCCGCGTAGTACGTGGCCTGGCCCGAGCTCGACTGCACGACCGCCGCGCAGGCCGCGCCCGAGGTCTGGGCCACCAGGACGGCGGTTGCGGTGCCGGCTACGACAACGCCGACTCCGGCGCCGATCAGGAAGCGGCGGGTACGCCACCACGCAGTCTCTGCCACCGCCGCAGCGTACCGACGGCGGCGGGGGCGCGGCCGGAACCAAAGCGAACCTTAAGACGGGCCAGGAATCCTTTTCGCGCCGACGTAACCACCTGACCGGCCCTGATCAGGGACGCTGTCTGAGTGACGACGACGCTACGGCAGGTAAGGCCGACGGTGCTCGACTTCCGGGGACGGTTCGGCCCGAGCATCGACCGATGGGCGTACCTGCCGGTCGACGTGCCGCCGGGCGTCAACCGGATCACCGTGCGGACCTGGCACGAGCGGTTCTCCGTGCTGGGGCCGGCCCGCAACGTGCTGGACCTGGGGATCTTCGGGCCGGACGGGTTCCGGGGCTGGTCGGGCGGGGCGCGCGACGGGTTCACGGTGGCCGCCGGCGACGCCACGCCCGGATACCTGCCGGGGCCGATCACGCCCGGCCGCTGGTCGGTGGCGTTCGGGCCGGTGGTGCTGAACCCGTTCGGCATGCGGTGGCGGGCCCGGGTGACGCTCGAGCACGGCGACGACGAGCCGGTCGAGCATCCGCTCGGGCCGGCCGAGCGCACGAACCGCAGCCGCGTCGGCTGGTACCGCGGCGACCTCCACCTCCACACCGTGCACTCCGATGGCGTGCGCGAACCGGGCGAGCTGGCCGCCGAGGCGGCCCGGGCCGGCCTGGACTTCGTCGCCTCCACCGAGCACAACACCAGCTCCGCGCACCGGGCCTGGGCCGGCGGACCGGCGGACGGCCCGCTGGTGATACCCGGCGAGGAGGTCACCACCCGGCACGGCCACTGGCTGGCGCTCGGCCTGCGGCCCGGAGCCTGGGTCGACTGGCGCTACGGGCCGAAGGACGGGCGGTTCCCGGGCGAGGCGGACCGGGTGCGCGAAGCCGGTGGGCTGGTCGTGGCCGCGCACCCGGCGGTGCCGATGCCGGGGTGCGCGTGGGAGTTCGGGTTCAGCGACGTCGACGCGATCGAGGTGTGGAACGGCGCCTGGAGCGTCGACGACGAGGTGGCCCTGCGCATCTGGCACCGGCTCCTGCGCCGCGGCCGGCGGATCGTGGCGGTGGGCGGCAGCGACTCGCACGCGCCGCACCAGCCGGTCGGCCACCCGCAGACGGTGGTGCTCGCCGGCGCTCTGGCCCCGGAGGCGCTCATCGCCGGCCTCCGGCGCGGCCGGGCCTACATCGCCGAGTCGAGCGCCGTCGCCCTCGAGCTGAGGGCGCAGGGCGCATCGGTGGAAGCGACTGTCACCGGTGCCCCGAACGCGACGCTCTCGCTCATCACCGAGCGGGGCCGGATCGCGAGAGGCCGGGGCCGCGTGGAGGCGCAAGCCGCCGGGTGCCGATTCGTCAGGGCCGAGGTGCGGCACCGCTACACGAGAAGGATGGTGGCCCTGTCGAACCCGATCTGGCTAACCCCACCAGAAGACGGCGCCGATGATGGCGTACAGGGCGACTAGGCACGCGCCCTCCAGCCACGTCGACTCGCCGTCGAAGACGATGAACGCGACGGCGATCACCGTGATCGCCACGGCCATGATGAGCATCGGCGCGAACACCAGGGTCAGCGTCGTCGCGGTGAGCAGCGACAGCAGGACCAGCGCCGGGGCGAGGACCAGCGCGATCTGCAGCGGGCTGTTGATGATGACGCTCAGCGCGTAGTCCGACTGGTTCTTCCAGGCCAGCTTGATGCCGATCACGTTCTCGATCGCGTTGCCGGCGATGGCCACGATGACCAGGCCCGCGAACGCCTGCGAGATGCCGAGGGCCTCGATCGCCGGCTCCAGGGCGTAGACGAACCAGTCCGAGACGAGGGCGGCGCAGCCGCTGGCCACGGCCAGGAGGGCGACGGCGAGCCAGATCGGCCAGCGCGGCGGCTCCGTGTGCGCGGCGGCGCCGGCCCCCGAGGCGGTGGATGCGGAGCGCTTGAGGCTGGCCGGCAGCGAGAGCGCGAACACGACAAGCAGGATGATCGCCACGAAGATGGACAGCGCCTTCTCGTGCGGCTCGGCCGGCGTGTGGACATACGAGGCCAGGCTCGGCAGCACCAGCGCGCCCGTCGCCAGCACCATCAGGACCATCGTGGTGCGGGCCCGCTCGGAGTTGAACGTCTGCGTGCCGTGCTTCAGGCCGCCGGCGACGAACGCGAGGCCGAGCACCAGCAGGATGTTCGACAGGATCGAGCCGATGATGGCCGACTGGACGACCGAGACCAGGCCGGCCTTGAGCGCGAAGAAGCCGATGAACAGCTCCGGCAGGTTGCCCAGCGCGCCCTGCAGCACGCCGGTGGCGCCGGCACCGAACCGGTCGCCGAGCTGCTCGACGCTGCGGCCGACAAGCGAGGCCAGGCAGGCCACCGCCGCACCGGCCACGATGAACGCGACGACCGACGGCACGTTCGCGTAGCGGGTGACCGCCGCCGCTCCTACGGCCACGGCGCAGAGCCCGAAGACCATGAAATCGGAGCGCTCGAAAATCCGGTGCGGAGTGGGGGCGGCCTCGACAGTCACGCCGTCGAATATGACAGACGATCACAAGCCTGTCGCGGCGACCAGCCCGAACAGTTCCCGCAGTTTGGCCGCGCGCGCCGGGCTGCCGTGGCCGACCCAGGCGATCCGCCCGAGCAGGTGATTGCGAAAATCGGGGTGATCATCCCGGTTGGCCGCGTCGAGGCCGTCGCGGGCGGCGGCGTGCAGGATGGCCCGCAGCCGGTCGTACTCCTCCCGGGCCACCCCCGGCCGCTCGTTCACCACGAGGCCAGCCAGCCGCTGCCGATCGCCCCGCCCGCGCACGCGCGTCTTCGCCGGATTCACCCGGAAGCCCTCGCCGGCCACGATCTGCCTGACGGCCGCGATGACGTGATCGGCGTTGAACGACCCGGAAAAGGCGAGATCGTCGGCGTAGCGCGTATACGTGGCACCGAACGACAGCGCCAGCCCGGTCAGCCGCCGGTCGAGCCGGAACGTGCACAGATTGGCAAGCGCCGGCGAGGTCGGTGCGCCCTGCGGCAGATGCGGGGTGCGCAGCGCAATCGAGCCGCGCGCGATGTCCGACGGGGTGCTCGTCGTGCACAGTGCGGCGAGGGCGTGCGCGACCGGCTCCGGGTAGCCGACCGAGCGGAACAGGCCGTACACCCGCTGCACCGAAATGCTCGCAAAGAAGTGCGCGAGATCGATCCGTACGACGACGTCCCGCCCGGTGTGCGGCGCCGCGAAGGTGTGGACCGACCGCCCGGGGACGAAGCCGTGCGCCGCCGGGTGCACCGGAATGCGCCCGAGCACCTCGTCCAGCAGCCGGCGCTGCAGTCCGCGCAGGAGCGGCTTCGGTGCCTCGATCAACCGCCGGCCCATCCAGGTGTACCGGTAGTGCCTGAGCGGTTCCCGCAGAGTCTTCCGGTTCATCTCCCGCCGGTCGGCGAGCCAGTCGAGCCGGTCGCCGTCGAGCTCCAGGAGTTCGGCGAGGGCCGCGAGGTCGTCGAGCACGGGCGTGTCCCACCGCATCCGCACCGTCCGCGTCGGCACGGCCCGGCGCACGACGATCCGGACCGGCAACCGGGCCGGCAGGTGCGCCGCGATGAACTCGGCGAGCTCCATCGGGCGGTCGGCGGGCCTGTGGGGGTACCCCCGGAAAACGTCTGAAAGCAGTGCGGCCAGCCATCGCGGACGGCGCCCGAAGGTCGCGGCGCCGGCTTCGGCCAGCGCCGGGCGGGACCATTCCGGTGCCGCCAGCATCGCCAGCGCCAAGGCGTGTGCGACAGCGCGCCCCGACGTTGCCCGGTCGTGCCTGCCCGGTGTCGCACGAAGTGCGGCTGAGGGCCGGCGGTGTGCTGCGGTGCTCATCACTGCGCCCCCGGGGTTGCCCCGGAGCGATCACGGCGAGCCGCGATCAGCTCGGGGCGCGCTGCCACGGGCTCAGCCTACGGCAGCTTCTCCTGATACTCCTGAAGCGCCCGCCGGGCGAACACCTGCTGGAACGTGGCGACCCGCTCCGAACGGCCGCGGCCGATGAAGCTGACGAACCAGTGCAGGACAGCTGTCACCCGGTTCTTGAAGCCCACCAGGTAGAGCAGGTGCACCACCAGCCAGAGCAGCCAGCCGAGCAGGCCGGCGAAGTGGAACCGGCCGACGCTGGCGACGGCCGAGAACCGCGAGATGGTGGCGAGGCTGCCCTTGTCGAAGTACTTGAACGGCTGGCCGGTCGGCTGCCCGGCCAGGCGCTTCTTGATCTGCCCGGCCGCGTGCCGGCCGCTCTGGATCGCGACCTGGGCGACGCCGGGGAGCTGGTCGAGCGCCATCATGTCGCCGACCGCGTAGATCTCCGGGTGCCCGGGCACCGTGGTGTCCGGGTTGACCTTGAGCCGCCCGGCCCGGTCGGTCTCGGCGCCGGTCGCCTGGGCCAGCTGCACCGACAGCGCCGGCGCGGCCACGCCGGCCGCCCAGATCTTGGTCGACGACTCGATGCGCCGCCGCCCGTTGTCGGTCTCGACCTCGATGCCGCTCTCGTCGACGTCGACGACCTTGGTGCTCAGCTCCACCTCGACGCCGAGCTTGTGCAGTTGGCGCAGCGCCTCGGTGGAGAGGTGGTCGCCGAACGTGGAGAGCACCGTCGGCAGCGCGTCGACAAGGATGATCCGGGCCTGCCGCGGGTCGATGTTGTGGTATTGCCCCGGCAGGTGCCGGTGCGCGAGCTCGGCGATCTGCCCGGCCATCTCGACGCCTGTCGGGCCGGCGCCGACGACCACGAAGGTCAGCAGCCGATCGATCGCGGCCGGATCGGTCTCGATCTCGGCCAGCTCGAACGCGCCGAAGATCCGCCCGCGCAGTTCCAGCGCGTCGTCGATGCTCTTCATGCCCGGCGCGAATTCGGCGAACTCGTTCTTGCCGAAGTACGACTGGGAGGCGCCGGCCGCCACGATGAGCGAGTCGTATTCGACGCTGTAGGCGACCCCGGGCGCGACCACGTCGACCCGCTTGGCCACCGGGTCGATGTGGGTGGCGGTGCCGAGCAGCGTCTTGGCGTTCTTCTGGCGCTTGAGCACCTCCCGGATCGGCGGGGCGATCTCGCCCTCGGACAGGATGCCGGTCGCCACCTGGTACAGCAGCGGCTGGAACAGGTGGTAGGCCGTGCCGTTGATCAGGGTGACGTCAACCGGGGCGTTCTTCAGCGCTTTGGTCGCGAAGAGTCCTCCGAAGCCGGCGCCGATGACGACCACCCGGTGTCGCGGCTGCTCATGCTCGTCCATAAATCAAGTACACCACCGTTGCGTCGCTGCGAATGTGTGTCGTGCACTACCTGCTGTGAGCCGGCTCAGGTCGCTCGTTACGCGGGCAGCAGGCCCCGCACGTACGCGGCCTGGCCCGCGTGCTGGACGTCGTCGTCGAGGATGCTCACCAGCCGGACGCCGAGCGACACCGGCGGGTCCCAGCGCTCGTCGACGATCCGGTCCAGGTCGCCTTCCTCGAGGTGGGCCAGGTAGGAGCGGGTCCGGGCGTAGACGGCGTCGAAGTACTCGAGCAGCGCCGCGGCCGACTCCGGCCGGACCGCGTCGACCTGCTCGGGGCCGTGCCCGTAGCCGCTGTCACTGGCCTGCGCCTTCAGCCCGAACTTCGCCGCGTAGTCCCCGGTCACCCACAGTTGCTCCGCGCCGTCCATCAGGTCGGTGATGTGGTCGTCCTGCACCCGGGTGAGGTGCCACACCAGCCAGCCGATCGAGTTCGCCCCCGGCTTCGGCGCCCAGTGCAGCTGCTCGGCGCTCAGTCCGTCGACCGCTTCGCGCACCAGGTCGGGGAGCCGGCCGAACCCCTCGGCCAGCAGTTCGTGCACCCGCATCCGTCTCGCTCCCTCTCTGCTGTGTCGGCTCCGTCTGTTGTACCCCTGCAGCCGGAGTGCAGTCGTGTCGCAGCGCACGTTCACAACGTCTCGCCCCGCCAGCCCCACTCGGGCGAACGGAATCCCTCGATGCTTGTGAAGCGACCACCGGCCGGGACCATTCCCACCGACGCCGAGGGTTCGGAGAGCGCTCTCTTTGGGCTGCTTTAAGTGCGGCTTAGATGGCTCCCGGCGGTGGCCGAAGGCCGTCTACCATTCCGCCGTGGCGAAGAGGCTTACGCGGGGTCTGCTGGCGGGTGGAGCTGGCGTTTTGGCGCTGGCTGTAGTGGCCGGGGCGGTGTATCTCCGGGCCGGTGACGACGCCGCAGCGCCGGCGGCGGAGCCGGTGAGCGCTCTACAGTCGGGGGTCTCCGGCTCGTCCTCCGATGGTTCGGCCGGTCTCGGCGGGACTTCGGCCTCGGCCTCGGCCTCAAGCCCGGCCTCCGCTTCGCCGACGTCGGCCAAGGCCCCGGCGGCCGTCGGCGGGTGGGTCCCCGTTGACCCGGCCGTGTGGAAGGCGCAGGTCGACGCCTACGCGGCCCTGTCCCCCGACCCGGTTCCCGCCGGTGTGGGCAACCTGGCGGAGTTTCGGGCCGACTGCCAGTACAGCCACTCGGCCGCGGACGACCCGATCGTCTTCCCGGGCCTGCCGGGCGCCTCGCACATGCATTCGTTCGTGGGGAACAAGGCCACAAACGCCGCCACGACACCGTCGGACCTGACGAAGTTCACGGCCACGACGTGCAAGCCGGTCCTGGACCACTCCGCGTACTGGGTTCCGACCCTCTACGACGCCGCGACGAACCAGCCGGTCGAGACCACGGGCTTCCGCGTGTACTACCGCACCCGCATGAACACCTCGACCGGCCAGTTCCCGATGCCCAACGGCCTGCGCATGATCGCGGGCGACGCCAAGAAGAGCGTCCCCACACCCCGCGGCTCCCAGGGCCAGTTCTACTGCGCCTTCTACGGCCCGGGCGACCTGGACGGCATAGCCCGCAGCACGAACGGCAACTGGCCCATCTGCGGCGGCGACGCGACGCTGCACTTCATGCTGGCGTTCCCGGACTGCTGGGACGGCAAGAACCTGGACAGCCCGAACCACAAGGACCACGTCGCCTTCGGCGCCAACAACGCGTGCCCGAAAACGCATCCGGTGAAGATTCCCGCGGTGACCTTCGACATCCAGTACGGCGCCAAGGGCACGACCGCCGGCTACTACCTGTCCTCCGACAAGCAGGGCGCGAGCGCCTCCTCCATGCACGGCGACGCCTTCATCATGTGGGACCAGACCACCATGAACAAACGCACGAAGAACTGCCTCCTCCAGCGCCGCACCTGCGACGACAACGGGTACCAGCAGTAAGCCCACCGCCGGCCACGCGCCGCGCCGGCCGGCCGGCTTCCTCGATACGTGCTAGGCGGGAACCTGGTCGCAGGCGGCGACCGGGCCGTTGGCGAGGCGGATCGCGGCGCGCTGGTCGTGGGCCTTGCGGTTGACTCGGACCGTGTAGACAAGGGTTTGGCCCGGGGCGATGTACTGCGGGTGGATGCGGAAGTAGCTGTCGTTGCGGCCCGGCTCCGGCCACTCCACCAGCGCCAGCGGCATTGCGGCCGCCGGGACGTAGTCGGCGCGGGGTTCGCGGCAGGTGCGGTCGAAGGGCAGGAAGTCGACCTGGGCCCGGACGCCGAACGCGGCGAGCCTGGCGCGTAGGCCGTCCGGGTCGCGGTAGTCGAAGATGGAGACGCGGACCGAGCCGTCGTCGTCGCGGGAGACGGCGTACGCCGGCTGGTTCAGCTGGGTGATGAGCACCGCACCCAGAGCGACGGCCGACGTGGCGGCCACGGCGGCCACGGCGACCGGCCGGCGGCGGCGGGTGGAACGGGCGGGGGCCGGGGCGGTGCCGGCGGCCGAGCCGGTGGCCACCACCAGCTTCAGCTCGTCGAGCAGGCGGTCCTCGAAGGTCATTTCAGGCGTACCCATGGGCGTTCACTCCGATGCTGAGGCGGGCGCGGTGGAGGCGTACTCGGGCCAGGACGGGCGAGATGCCGAGGGCGGCTGCGGCTTCGGCTATGGTCAGCCCGTCGACGGCGACCAGTTCGATGATTCGTCTCGTGCCGTGGGGGACGTCGGCCAGCGCGGAGTACACCTGCCGGGCCTTTGACTCGGCGTCGATGCGCTCTTCCAGGCGGGCGATGTCGGAGGGGTCCAACAGCCGGCGGCCGGCGATGCGGCGGCCGGCGTCGTGCTCGCGGGTGGCCCGGCGGCGTTCGGCGGCGACCACGTTGTGGGCCACGCCGTAGAGCCACGGGAGCAGGGGGCCGCGGTCCGGGCGATACGTGTGGGCCGAGTCGATGACGGCCAGGAAGACGTCGGCGGTCAGGTCGGCGGCGGTGTGGGGGTCGTCGACCCGGCGGGCGATGAAGCGCTGGACCGCGTTGATGTGCTCGCGGTAGAACGCCTCGAACGCCTCCGGGCTCCGGGCGAACTCGGGAACCTTGTCAATCACACCTGTACTTGGTCTTTGCGCACCGGAGCGTTACAGGCCCGGCCACCGGACTCCGACATGCGGCGCAGTCCGGTGGCCGGGCCTCTCGACCGATCAACCGTGGCTAGTACTGGATGTTGATGTTGCTCGCCTCGTGCGTGTCGTACCAGCCGCCGGTGCCGCCGCTGAAGCCGGGCAGCACCGTGGCGGGCAGCGTCACCAGCGTGTCCAGGACGGTGGTGCCGTCGATGGTGACGACGAGGTCGCCGCCGCCGCCGGCCCGGACCTGGACGTTGTGCGTGCCGGCGCGCAGGTTGGGCACCCCGGCGGTGGCGGTCGCGATGAAGTTCACGCCCATGGCGCTGCCGCCCGTGGTCGCGATCCCGATGAAGTTGTTCGACGCCTGGCTACCCTGCGGATACGTCACGAAGCAGACCGCCACCCCCGGGACGCCCGCGAAGCCGAGGCCGCCGCCGGCCGCACCGAGCGAGCTCGACGTGCCCGCGGCCGGGTCGACGAGCATGAAGGTCATGCCGTCGGCACCGCCCTGGCCGTCCCCGATCCGGATCGTGAAGCTCGCGTTGAGGCGGGCCGGGTTGATCGGGGTGGTGTAGATCGCGGTACCGGCCTGCATCGCCACCGGCCCGGTGAGGCGGACGGTGCCGCCGTTGACCACCGTGGAGCCGTTGGCCTTCCAGTTCGCCGACGGCGGGGCCGCCAGCGGGGTGAGCGCCGCGCCCGACGTGATCTGCACGTTGGAGGCGGCGTGGACGTCGTTGACGCCACCGGTGCCGCCGGTCAGACCGACAAGCGCGGTGGCCTGCAGCGCCGGGACCCGGCCGCTGAGGACCTGGACCCCGTCGAGCTTCACGATGACGGTGAGCCCGACGACCTCGATCTGCACCTGGTGGTCGCCGGTGCGCATGTCGGTCAGCTGGGTGTTGGTGGCGACGTACGTGAAGTCGGCCGCGCCCGGTTTGGTGGTGGCGATGCCTATCCAGTTGCCCGACGCCACCCCGGAGCCCTGGTACGTCCGGAACGTCACCGCCACCCCGGACAGCCCGTTGACGCCGACGCCCGAGCCGGCCGTGCCGACGCCACCCGCCGACGTGGCCGGGTCGAGCAGCGCGAAGGACATGCCGTCGCCGCCGCTGCCGCCGCCCATGGTCATCGTGAAGGAGGCCTTGAGCCCGTTGGTGTTCACCGGCGTGCTGTAGAAGGCCGAGCCGGCGAGGTTGTTCTGGGCGGCCGTGAGGATCGCTTCGTCGCCGTTGGGATAGGCGCTTCCGTTGTACCGCCAGCCGGTCCCCGGCGCCGGAATGCCCGTGCCGCCGGAGGTGATGGCCACGTTGCTCACCGCGTGCCGGTCATAGGCACCGCCGGTGCCGCCGCCGAACGCGAGCAGCGTGCTGGCCGGCAGGGCCACCGTCGACTCGAGCACCTGGGTGCCGTCGATGGACACGGTGAGCTTGCCGGTGGCCGTGCTCACCACTATCGCGTGGGTGCCGGTCCGCAGGTTCGGGATGTTCGTCGCCGTGGCCAGGTACTGCAGGCCGGCCGCGTTGCCGGTCGTCGCGATGCCGATGAAGTTGGCCGACGTGTCGTTGGCGCCCTGCCACGTATCGAGCGAGACGTAGACGCCGGGCAGGTTCTGCACGCCCATCCCGCCGCCACCGCCACCGACGCTCTTGAGCCCGATGCTCCGGGACGCGTCGAGCAGTGCGAAGGCCAGGCCGTCAGCGCCGCTGCCGCCGCCGATCTGCGCGGTGAACGAGGCCGTCAGGTTGGCGCTGGGCAGTGGGTTGGAGTAGATCGCCGTGCCCACCTTGTCACCCGCGTTCGGGGTGAGCTGGAGGGCGGTGCCGTCCATCGAGGCCGAGCCGTTCAGCACCCAGCTGCCGCCGACGATGCTCGGCACCGGCGCGCCCGTCACCGTGGCCGTGCCCCGGACCGGGATGCTGTGGGCGCCGTGGCCGTCGTCGGAGCTGATGAGGTACTGCCCCGTGAACGTCCCGGCCTGGGTCGGCGTGAACTTCACCTGGATGGTGAGCTCGTCGTCCGGGCCGATGGCCTGGCTCTCCGGCAGCGGCGTGTCGACGACGAACGGCAGCGTCGGCGGGGCCGCCTTGGTGATGGTCAGCCCGAGGTTGCCGGCGTTGGCGACGGTGAGGGTCTTCGTGACCGACGTGCCGACCGGGACGGTGCCGAAGTCGAGCTCGCCCGGGTCGATGGTGAGCTCGGCGCTTCCGGTCACCCCTTGACCCTTCAGCTGTACTGTTGCAACCCCATTGGCCCCGGAGATGCTCAGCGACCCGGTGTGGGGGCCGCTGGTGGTCGGCACGTAGCTCACGCCGACGGCGATCGTCTGCCCGGGCGCCAGGACGGTGCCGGTGGCGGGCAGGCCGGTCACCGAGAACGGCGCCGCCGGGGAGGTGGTCGCGGTGACCGTCTCGTTCGCGGTGCCGGTGTTGGTGAAGCTGGCCGTCAGGACCTTGCTCGAGCCGACCGGCCGGTCTCCGAAGTCGACGACAGGCGTGTTGGCGGTGAAGCCGGGCTTGATGCCGTTGCCCACGAGCGTCGTGGCGACGGTGCCCGTGTTGGCGCCGTCGGTCACGGTGAAGTTGAGCAGCCCGCTGGCCGGGCCGGGCACTGTCGGCGTGAACTTGATCGGCACGCTTATCGTCTGGCCGGCGCTCAGCGTGACCGGCAGCGCCGGCGGGGTCGCCGTGAACGGGGCGGCCGTGTTCACCGCGGAGATGGTGATCGTGCGGGTGGCGGTCGCGGTGACGGTGCCGGTGCCGTTCGCGCCGAGGGCGACGTTGCCCAGGTCCAGCTGGGGCGCGGCGAGCGACGACGTGGTGGGCTGGCCGAAGCCGTAGACGAAGCCGTCACGGGTGCCGGCGTAGACCCGGCCGTTGGAGCTGGCGGGGGACGAGAACTTGGAGACGTACCCCAGAGTGAAGCACCGCAGTTGCTGCATCTGCTTGTTCACCGGCACACCGCGGTAGGCGCAGAGGCGGCCGCCGTTGCCGGCGGGGCCGTCGGCGCCGATGAGCCAGACCACCGCCGAGCCGGGGGTGGTGCCGTCCGATGTCACGATCGGTGAGCCCGAGGTGTACCCGAACGACTCAGCGCTGTTGCCGGCGAGTGAGAGGGCCGGCTTGCCGTCGCCGGTCGCGGCGTACTTGAAGGCCAGCAGCTGCGACGTCGACTGGAGCATGTAGATGTAGCCGCCCTCGCCGCCGTACACCGCGGGCCGGCTCCAGAACCCGTGGTAGGGGCCGAGCTGCTGCACCACGTTGTCGCCGCCGTTGGCGCCCTGCGCCTTGCCGCCGAGGTTGTCGCGGTTGAGCAGGAAGACCCGGCCGTCCTTGCCGCCCTGGACCATGAGGTGCGGGACGCTCGCGGTGCCGAAGTACTGGTCGGGCAGGCCGACCGGGCCGCCGCTGCCGAAGTCCTGGTCGTTCTGGTCGAGCACGGCCGCGTTGGACGGGCTGAAGAAGTCCTTGGAGGAGATGACCCCGTTGGCGTCGACGCCGAGGCGGATCACCGACTGCGACAGCTGCTTCGGCGGCGGCATGCCCGGGCTGTTCGGCGGGGTGGCGCCGTTGCCGGTGGCCACGAACATCCGGCCGTTGCCGTCGGACATGATGCCGCCGCCGGCGTGCCAGATGCCGGCGAGCTTGTTGCTCACGCCGACCTCGTCCGACCAGAGGTTGGTGACGCCGGTGCTGACGTTGACGCCGGCGACCCAGCCGACGTATGTGCCGTAGTCGCAGTGCCCGCCGAACGCCAGGTACACCACGCCGTTCATGAGCAGCAGACCCGGGCGGTTGTTGACGTCCTTCGCGTTGAAGGGGTGGTCCGGGTCGTTCGCGGGGGTGCCGGCGATCTTGATCGGCCAGCCGGACTTCTCGGCTCCGGTGGTGAGGTTGACGGCGTGGAGGTACCAGTTCGGGTGGTTCGCGTCCGGTCCGTCATTGGTCTTCGTGCTGATGTACGTGTAGCCGCTGGAGGCGTCATAGACCCCGGTGGAGGTGCTGCCGATGTTCGGCGTGAGGTCGGCGCAGCCCGTCGTCGCGGCCGGCCACGGCGCGCCGAGCGAGCGCGACCACTTGACGGCGCCGGTGACCGCGTCGAGCCCGTAGACCCAGTTGTCCTCGGTGGCCGTGACCACGGTGCTGCCGACCACCAGTGGCTGGGCGTAGACCTGGCCCTGCACCGGCGTCTTGAACAGCTGGCCGAAGTTGGCCCCGACCACCGTGCTCGGGGTCAGGCCCGGCTCCTGGTTGTCCCATCCGGTCCGCAGTACGTCCTTGGCGATGGTCGTGTTGTCCGCGTGGGCCGCGGGCGGCGCTACCAGTACGGAAGCCGCCAAAATCCCCGTGATTACCGCACTTACTATCGTCCGGGCTCGTACGCGCATGGAACCGGACCGTAGTCATTTTCATGTTCGTTTTCGACCGCTATTCGTACCGCCTCGTAATCCACCTGTCGGACGAGTCCGCGCTTTTACCGCGTAGCAACGAATTCCGCCGGACATTGGTAGGCATATGTCCGATTCAATCGGTTTGGTCGTTGCCGCAAATGGTGCAATGCACCTTTTCAGCGAGCTTCCAGGAGTCGACCAACCATCGTCACGTGATGGTGGCCGGATTATTCCGGTCGCGTGTCGGATTTGAAAGGCCACGGATATCGAGAAAGGGTAACGAATAGGGTCGTAGCCGTTCCGCGAGGGCGGGGTGAGCGGTTCCGATGGGCTTGTCATTGTTGGTCAGCACGAGAGGTGCCGATGAAGCTCATCTCGATCGTGTCCCGGGCCGCCGTCGCGACAGTCGTGACCACCACGGTGGCCGGTGTCGCCGCGGTGGCCGCGCCGGCGGCCACGGCCGCGGTGCCCGCGTTCAAGCTCCGCCCGGCGATCACCGGGCATGTCGAAAAGGTCTCCCGGACGGCGCCGCTGTCCACCTCCGACTGCGTCGCGCAGATCGGCATCCACTGCTACTCCCCGCTGCAGTACCGCACGGCGTACAACCTCAACTCGCTGTACTCCCGCGGCATCACGGGCAAGGGGCGCACGATCGTCATCGTCGACTCCTTCGGGTCGCCGACGATCCAGCACGACCTCGAGGCCTTCGACGCCCAGTGGGGCCTGCCGAACACCAGCGTGCAGGTGGTCCAGGCCGGCACCATCCCGGCGTTCGACCCGAACAACGCCGACCACGTCGGGTGGGCCCAGGAGACCACGCTCGACGTCGAATACGCGCACGCGATCGCGCCCGACGCCAAGATCGTGCTGGTGGAGACCCCGGTCGCCGAGACCGAGGGCGTGACCGGCCTGCCCGAGATGATGAACGCCGAGAAGGCCCTCATCGACAAGGGCGTCGGCGACGTGATCTCGCAGAGTTTCGGCGCGACCGAGAACACGTTCCCGGGCTTCGACAAGGGCGACTTCCGCAGCATCCAGAACCTGCGGTACGCCTTCGCCGACGCCGCGCTGCACGGCGTCACGGTGCTGGCCGCCTCGGGCGACGCCGGCGCGACCGACTACCAGGAGAACGGCGAGGACCTCTACACGTTCCCGGTGAACTCCTGGCCCTCGTCGGACCCGCTGGTGACCTCCATCGGCGGCACCCAGCTCAACCTCGACAACACCGGCAAGCGGGTCTCCGCCGACGTCGTCTGGAACGACGGCTACGGCGCCGGCGGCGGCGGCCTGTCCCACGTCTTCCCGCGCCCGCTCTTCCAGGCCGGCGTGAAGAACGTGGTCGGCAACCACCGCGGCACGCCCGACATCTCGATGAGCAGCGCCGTCGACGGCGGCGCGTGGGTGTACTACTCGTTCGTCGGCGCCGACTCGCCGTGGCACATCTTCGGCGGGACCAGCGAGGCCACCCCGATCTTCTCCGGGATCGTGGCCCTGGCCGACCAGCAGGCCGGCCGCCGGCTGGGCGACATCAACGCGGCGCTGTACCTTCTCGGCGCCGGCAGCACCCACACCCACCTGCCGACCGGCCTGGTCGACGTGACCTCGGGCGACAACAGCTTCGAAGGCGTCACCGGCTTCCCGGCCACACCCGGCTACGACCTGAGCTCGGGCTGGGGCACCATCGACGCGGGCAAGTTCGTCCCCGCGCTCGCGTTCCTGTAGCAACCGCCGCACGGTGAGGGGCCCCGGCGCAATGCCGGGGCCCCTCGCTTGTTCACTCCGACTTCGAGGGCGTCTGCGAGAGCGCGCTGCCCGCGGCCTTCTTGTCTTCCTTTGTCGCCTCGGGATCGCGCAGCACCTCGCTGGCCGCCGAGGCCGCCTGCTCGCTCGTCTGCTTGGTGTTCTCAGCCATCACTGCTCCTTCGCATCACCGGGGCGAGATCCGTTCGTAGGACGTGATGCCCCGTCGACGCCCGGCTCAACCGGCCGGACTCGCCCCACCGCCGGGTTCCAAGCCCTCACGCTGCGAATCCTTGCGATTCCGCAGCGCGGATCCGGCCTCATCCGTTCGGCCAGAACCGGCGGGAACATCCATCCGGCTCGTTGGCTTAAGTGGCGATTAAGTCCGATTCGTCGGCGTTGCTGAACTGGGAACGAGCTGGGAGATTCCTCGGGTCCATTCGCGACTTGATGGGAATCGTATGAAGCTACGGGGAATCAAGCGGATCGCCACGGCGACGGCCGCCACCGCTCTGCTCATCGGCGCCCTCGGCACGCCGGCCCGGGCGGTCGAGACGAGCCCGTCGCCGGCCAAGTCGCCGGCGGTGCAGACGGACGAGACGCCCGGCGACATCTTCCTCGACATCTCCGACGACGGCGTCTACGCCGCCACCGCGCCCAACAAGGGCTGCACCGGAATCGACACCGGCGTGGCGGTCGCGGGCACCGACGGCTGGCTGTTCGGCAAGCCGGCGCTGGAGTTCGAATCGATCTCCTACGCGCTCGCGTTCGGCGACGAGAAGACCGGCAAGCTCTACATCCTCTACGTCACGCCGGACGGCAACCTGTTCCAGGCGATCGACGGCGCCGACGAGGCCCGGGCCGCCGCGGCGATCAAGAGCAAGCGGGCCACGCTCTCCAAGCGGGGCGCGAACGCCGCCATCCCGGCGCCGCCCGCGGGCTGGACCGCCGCGCTCACCAAGGACGGCGTCTGGGCGAAGACCCCGGCCGGCCTCGTGCTCATCACCGGCATCGCGTTCACCGACCCGGAGTACACCGGCGAGAAGGACGTGCCCTTCCAGCTCGTGCGGGCCTGCCCCCAGCAGCAGCCGAACACCTCGCCGTCGCCGTCGCTGTCCGCCACGCCGGTCGCGCACCCGGGCCCGGGCCTGCCGGTCACCGGCGACAACGTCGGCATGATCACCGGCGCCGGTGTCGCGCTCCTCGCGGCCGGTCTGGTGCTGTTCTTCGTGTACCGGCGCCGTAAGAACGTCAAGTTCGTCGCCTGACCCTCCAGCTCCGCAGACCGCCCCCATTGGGGGCGGTCTTTTTTTGTGCCCGTCGATCTCTGTCGGCGGGGCGACAGAAGTTTGCTGCAACCGAAGGGCCCCGCCCCGCGTGTTGTCGCCGTACGGCCGGGGGCACCGGCCGCAATGGGGAGGAAGGGCAGTGTGGTGACGTTGCTTGACGGGGACGCACTCGGGAGGTTGTCCGACAGCGGACCGCCGCGCAGTCTCGGTTTCGAGGAGTTCTACGCGGCCTTTTTCCGACCGCTGACCATTCAGCTGTACGCGTACACGAACGACATGGCCACCGCGCAGGACATGGTCCAGGAGGCGTTCTGCCGCGCCCTGGCCCGCTGGAAGCGCGTGTCGGCAATGGACGATCCGGCCGCCTGGGTGCGCCGGGTCGCCTGGAACCTGGCCACCAGCCGCTGGCGGCGGACGCGGACCGCGCTGCTGTTCGCACAGCGCCAGCGCGAGGAGCACGCACCGTCGCCGAGCCCGGACCGGGTGGCGCTGGCCCGGGCCCTCAACGCGCTGCCCGCGCAGCAGCGCCGGGCGGTGATCCTGCACTACCTGGCCGATCTGCCCATCAATGAGATCGCGCGCCAAGAGGGTGTCGCCGAAGGGACCGTCAAGTCCTGGCTGCACCGGGGCCGCACGGTCCTGGCCGCGCAACTGACCGACAAGGAGAACCACCGTGGCTGACTTCGACGACCAGATCCTCGCCGGCGCGTTCGCGGACTTCCGCAACGAGGTCGCACCGCACGTCAAGCCGGCCGGCACCGCGGCCGCACAGCAAACGGTGCACCGCCGGCACCGGGTGAAGACGATCGCCGCGACCACCCTCGCCGCGCTCGCCATCGCCGCGCCGGTCGTGGCCTATGCGGCGGTCGGCGACTCCAACGGCCCACCGCCCGTCGTCCCCGGCGAGTCGGCGACTGTCGCGCCCACCGAGGCCGCCCCGACCACCGCGGACTCCCCAACCACACCGGCCACGTCCCCGAGCTCCGCCGCGCCGGACGGCAAGATCAGCAAGACCGACCTGGGCAAGGCGACGCTCGACATCCCGGCCTGGCCCGGCGGCCTCGCCGCCGGGACCTGCCCGGAAGGCAAGGTGAAGTTCACCGACGGCAAGGCCGGCTACAACGGTGTTGCCAAGCTGAAAGGCGACCTGGTGTACGCCGACGTCGACCACGACGGCGCGCAGGAGACGGTGGCGCTCATCGAGTGCACGCCCCAGGGCAGCGACTTCCAGGTCATCGCCTTCGACCGGGACGCCGGCGGCAAGATCGTCACACTCGGCCGGGTCGTCGGGAGCGCCGGCAGCCTCGGCAAGCAGGGCACGGACATCGAGACTATCTGGGCGATCGCGACCGGCGACAACGGCCAGGTCCGGGTCGACGTGGGTGACTACCGGCCGTGCTGCGAGATGGCGCAGGCCTCGCAGCACCAGTGGCGCACGTACGGCTGGAACGGCACCAAGTTCACCCAGACCGGCGGCCCGACCGCGTTCGGCACCAACCCGAACGTCACCGCGCTGACCATGACCGCCGACAAGCTGACGATGACCACGCAGGCCGACGGCACCCGCACGGGCACGCTGAAGGTGACAGTCCACAACGGAGCACAGGCCGCCACCCCGGGCCAGGTCGAGTTCTCCCTCGGTGTCGACTCGGGCTGGCAGGCGCAGGCCGGCCCGGAGTGCACCTTCCAGACCGGTGGATCCCCGCGGAGCTGCACGCTGCCGAGCCTGGCCGCGGGGGCGAGCCGAGTGATCACGATCCAGCTGACCGCACCCGCGGGCCCGCTGAACACCCAGTGCACCCTCTACGTCCACGCCGTCACGCCCGACAACGGCGTGTACCCGGACCGCAAGGCCGACAACTCGGTGAGCGTCCAGGTGGTCGAGGGCTGATCCGCCCGTCCCGAAATTCCCGGCCCTCCGCTCAACCGAGGGCCGGGAATCGACGTCTTCAGGTTCGCAACGCTGCGGGGGGCGGTCCAAACGGTGGTGCACGAAAACGCGAGGCGCGACTTCTTCGCGGCGAACTACGCCCGTCTGGCGGGCTGGGTGCGCCGCCAGGTCGACGACGACGAGACCGCGCACGACATCGCGGCCGAGGCGTTCACCCGGCTGCTGTCGCGCTGGTCCGACTCGTACGATCCACACGCGTACCTCTACAAGGTCGCGGTGAACCTCCTGCGGGACCACTGGCGACGCGCCCAGCGGGAGCGCCGGGCCCTGACCCTGGCGGCGGCCGACAGGCACGATGGTCCGGTCCTGCGGTCCGACCTGCGCACGATGCTCGAGCCGCTGCCCGAACACCAGCGCACCGCCCTGGTGCTGCACTACCTGGCCGGCTTCTCGATCCGCGAGGTCGCCGCGATCGTCGGCCGCCCGGAGGGCACGGTGAAGTCGGACCTGTTCCATGCCAGGGCGCGAATCCGAGCAGAACTGGACGGCACCGATGACTGACCCCGACGGCCGGTTCGAGGATTGGCTGCAGCAGCACCGAGTCGAGCCCCTCGGGCCGCCCCCGGGGGTCTACGAGCAGATCGCCCGGGCCGCACGCCGCCGCCGCGCGGTGCGGGTGACAGCCGTCTCCGCCGCCGCGGTGGTGCTCGGCGCGGGCGTTGCCGGCCTCGCGTACCGGATCGTCGAAGGGCCGCCGCCGGTCCCCGTTCCCGGCGCCTCGGCGTCCCGGCCGCCTTCTCCGCCCGCCATCTCCGCCGGCCCGACCGATACCGGCTCTGCGTCAGCCGTCGGCGCCGGCGGCCCCTCGTCGGGCGGTGCGGCCGGCGGCCCGGCCTCGTCGGGCGGTGCCACGACACAGCAGATCGGCCGCTGCCATACCGGCGATCTGAAAGTGACGGCGCAGGGCGCGATGAGCGGCGGTGGCGAGATGAACAACCGATATGTGTGGCTGGTCTTCACGAACACATCCAGCAGATCCTGCACCCTGTACGGCTACCCGGGCGTCTCGTGGGTCGCCGGAGACTCGGGCCAGCAGGTGAACGAGGCCACGGTACGCAAGAGCGGCACGACACCGGCCCGGTTCACCCTCGCACCCCAGGCGTCCGGCCACGCGACGGTCCACGACGGCAATCCCGACGCGTTCGGCCCCGAATGCCAGCCCGTGGAGGTACGCGGCTATCGGGTGTACCCGCCGGACGAGACGGCCGCGATATTCGTCCCGTGGGCGGTCATGGCCTGCTCGGGCCGGGGCGTGAACGTCGGCACCGTCTCGCCGCTCGTGCCGGGCCTCAGCGAGTGACGACAAGCATCACCGACACCGCGCGGGAAGCGATGGCCGGAGCCGTGTCAGGGGCGGCGTCAGGGCGGTGACCGGAGCGTGTCAGGCGGGGTCCGCATTGTGGTGACAACAGCGACACACACCACGATCCAGGGAGCGCCCGCCATGTCGATCAACCTCACCGAGCAGGACCGGCACACCATGCGCGTCGCCGCCTACGGGGCGGTCACGCTGCTGTCGGCGGCCGGGGCCGCCGGTGGGTCGCCGCACCGGATCGCCACCAGGGGCAGTATCGCGCTCGGGTCGGCGACCGGGCTCGTCGGGCACGTGCTGGCCACGCCGGCGAAGCACAGGGAGCTCAACGGGCGGTCGGTGGCGGAGATCGCCGACCGGGTGCTGCCGGCGCTGAGCGCCACAAGTGCGCTGCTGCGGGCGCAGGCGCCGGCGGAGGCCGGGAACTTCCGGGCCGCCGTTGTCACGGCGATGGAGGCGGCGACGCACGACGGGCGGCCCGGGCCGGCAGTTGCCGACATGATGCGGAAGATCACGGCGGCCATCGACGCCTGAGTGACCGGGCCGGGAAACAGCGGAGGCGCGGCCGGGGAGCCCGGCCGCGCCTCGCTGTGTGCCGCAGGTACTAGTGGTGCACCGGGTACAGCGGCTCACGGGCGGCCACGCTGGTGTCAGCGCGGAGCGTCTGGGCCGTTGCGGCGGCGGAGGCCGCGGTCGGGTCGGGCTGCGGGAGGGCGTCGCAGCTCTTGTCGGGGCGGTCGCCCGACTTGCGCTGCGGGAGCTTACCCGTGGCCAGGTAGTCCGCGATGGTGTTGTCCACGCACTCGTTGCCGTTGAGCGAGTTGGCGTGCGTGGTCTGGCCGACCTCGGCCAGCAGCGCGCCGTGCGGGAACCGCCGGCGAGCCTCCAGGCTGCCCTCGAACGGGGTGGCCGCGTCGAGGGTGGTGCCGACGAACAGGACGCTCTTGACCTTCGAGCCGTCGACCTTCACCGGCTTCTGGGCCTTGCCGGGCCAGTAGAGGCACGGCGCGTTGAACCAGGCGTTCGACCAGGTCATGAACGGAGCCTTGAGGAACGTGAGCCAGTTGTCCCGCTCCCACTTGCTCCAGCTCTGCGGCCACTGGACGTCGGTGCACTGCACCGCGTTGTAGACCGCGAAGCCGTTGTCGTCGCCGGGGGCGATGTAGTTGTTGTAGGCGTCGACGATGACCTGCGTGTTGCGGTCGTTGGCCCAGCCGGCGAAGGCGTCGGCCAGCTCCAACCACGTCGACTGGTAGTAGCCGGCGTAGAGGAAGATGTCCGTCCACTCGCTGGCGCCCACCACGCCGCCGGCCGGGGCCGCGCGGAGCTTCTGCTGCTCGGCGTACCAGCGCAGCTCGACCTGCTGGGCCGTCTTGCCGAGGTGGTACACGCTGTCGTACTTCGCCAGCCAGCCGAACCAGATTTCCTCGTTGCGCTGGAAGTTGACGTCCTGGTCGAGGTTGGCCTCGTACCAGACCTTGCGCACGTCGACGTTGCCGTCGAGCACCATCCGGCGCACCTTGTCCGGGTGCAGGGTGCCGTAGACCTGGCCGAGGTAGGTGCCGTAGGAGAAGCCGTAGAAGTTGATCTGCTTCTCGCCGAGCGCCTTGCGGATCGACTCCATGTCGTTCACCGAGTCGACGGTGGTCATGTGGTTGAGGAGCTCGCCGCCGGCCTTGCCGCAAGCCTGGGCGTAGCCCTTGGACTTGCTCAGCCAGAGGTTCTCCAGGCCCTTGTTCCACGGGATGTACTCGGGGCGCGGACCCGCGAAGTAGTTGTCGTCGCAGTGCAGCGCCGGCACGCTGGAGCCAACGCCGCGGGGGTCGAAGCCGATCCAGTCGTAGGCGTCGCCCGCACCGTTGGGCACGAACTCACCGAGGTAGGACAGCGTCAGGCCGGAGCCGCCGGGGCCACCCGGGTTGACGAGCATGGGGCCCTGGTAATCCTTGTCCGCGACCTTGTGCTTGATGCGCGAGACCGCGATCTGGATCTTCTTGCCGTTGGGCTTGCTGTAGTCGAGCGGCACGTCGAGCAGGCCGCACTGCGCACCACGGCGCTGCAGGCCCGGGCTCTCGCACTGGCCCCACGGGATCGTGGCGGCCGCGTAGCCGTCGGCGCTCGATGCACCCGGGGCGGCCAGGGCGCTCGCCGCGGGTGCGAGAGCCACGGCCATGGCCGTGGCGGTGAAGAGGACCAGCCCCTTCACGGTTCTGTTCGTCAAGACAACCCTCCCAAATCTGCCCAAATCTTTGCAGTGGCCAGCTGATTCGGGTCAAACAATGTCACGCCGATGCTTTCTGCCCCAGCAGCCGCGCGGAAGCCGTAACACCCTTTCCTCCACCCGCGTAAAACCGGTGTCGGGCCGCTTTCGGCTCCGGTACAACGGTCTGATGCTGCGCAAATACCCCCGGACGCCCCATGTGCAGGGTTCGCGCCTGCAGCCGGGGGACCACGATCTCGCGCAGGTGCCGTTCACCGAGCTGGCCGGCCGGGCACTGGTCGTGGAGGAGAAGCTGGACGGGGCCAACGCGGCGATCAGCTTCGATACCGACGGCACGCTGCTGCTGCAGTCACGCGGTCACTATCTGTCCGGTGGCCCGCGGGAGAAGCAGTTCGCGCCGTTCAAGGCGTGGGCGGCGGGGGCCCGATACGCCCTCTGGCCCGTTATCAAGGACCGATTCATCGTGTACGGCGAGTGGCTCTACGCGAAACACACCGTCTTCTATGACGCTTTGCCGCACCACTTCTGCGAGTTCGACGTGTTCGACAGGCAGGCGGGCACGTTCCTGTCCACCCGGCGCCGCCGCGAGCTGCTCGCGGGCCTCCCCATCGCGTCGGTGCCGGTGCTGGCCGAGGACGTCTTCACCGACCTCGCCGAACTGACCGCGCTGGCCGGCCCGTCGACGTGCCGGACGGGGTCGTGGCGGGAGGCGCTGCGCGAGGCCGCGGTGGCGGGCGGGGCCGACCCGGAGCGGGTGGTGCGCGAGACCGACACGGCCGAGGAGATGGAGGGCCTGTACCTCAAGCTCGAGGACGCCGACGCGGTGCTGGGCCGCTACAAGTGGGTCCGGCCGAGCTTCCACACCGCGATCCTCGACTCGGGCAGCCACTGGCAGGACCGCCCGATCGTCGCCAACCGGCTGCGGACGTGAACCCCGTCGACGAGGCGCTGCTCCTGCTCGACGCCGGAGAACACCGGGCCCGGCGCGTCCTCTGGGAGCGCGGGGTGCCGATCGCCTTCCGGGAGCACGTGGCCGCCCTGGTCCGCCACCATCGGCTGCCGTTCGGCGCGTTCGAGCACCGCGACCTGGACCGGATCGCCTTCCGGATCAGCCTGGTCGCCCGCAACTACCATCTGGCGGCAGTGGCCGCCGCGGCGGCGGGTGGCGACCGGAGGCTCCTCGGGGAAGTCGCGCTCTTCCGGGAGTACACCCGCGAAATCGGCTGTTTTGATCGTCCGAGGGACTTCCCGTCGGACCATGCGCGATTCGAGTATTTCCGCACGCCCGGCCGCGATCCGGCCTATGCGGCCCACGACGGCACGAAGTGCACGGTGACCGTGATGTCCGGGCTTCCGGGGGCCGGCAAGGACCACTGGATCGCGGCCAATCGGCCGGGCGTCCCCGTGATCAGCCTGGACGACCTGCGCGCGGAGCTCGGCGTGCGGCCGACGGGGGACCAGGGGCCCGTGGCCGCTGCCGCGTACGCCCGGGCGAAGGAGCACCTGCGGGCCGGGCGCGGCTACGTCTGGAACGCGACGAACCTGACCCGCGCGCTACGGTCGCGCAGCATAGCGGTGGCCGCGGACTACGGCGCGCGGGTCGAGGTGGTGAGCGTCGAGGCGCCGCCGGACGTGGTGCACCGGCGCAATCGGGGCCGGTCGCGCACGGTACCGCCGGCGGTCATCGACCGGATGGCCGGGCGCTGGGAGGTGCCCGACCCGTCGGAGGCCCACTCGGTGCTCTGGGTGCCCAACGTCTAACGGCTGGTGATGCGCTGGCGCTGCATGGCCAGGGCCTGCAGGGCCGATGAGCGGATGAGCAGCAGCGGGTTGAGCGGCTCGTTCGCCTTGATCGCCCGGGCGTAGGGGCGGTTCTCGACGGCCCAGCCGTCATGGATGTCGTACTCGATCGAGAGCGACCCGTCGCGCGCCATCTGGTAGTCAAGCAGGACACCGGGCCCGAGCGACCGGGTGGCGATCTCACCGGCCATGTGCGGGATCGGCGAGAAGAAGAACGCGACCTTGGGTACCGGCTGGAACAGGTCGACGTCGATGAGGTCGAAGACGCCGATCGGCTGGTACATCCCGTGCGAGTCGTGCATGCACAGGCCCGCGCTGAGCTCGGTCCGGCCGGCGTTGTCGATCTCCATGTGCCCCGCCGGGCCGCCCGGGGTCACGATGCCGGCGCCGTCGTTGCCCGAGACCGTGAGCACGCTGCCCAGCGGGGCCGGGTAGTTGTGCGTGGCGACGACCTTGGTGCTCGGCGCGTGCGCCATCTTGCGGGACGTGAACATCGAGTAGTTCTCGATCCACGAGATCTCGACATGGCGCTCGAGGTAGTGCGCGGAGAGCCAGATCGTCGGCGCGCCGCTGGCCGAGGTCGCGATCGCGTGGAGCCCGAAAAGCGCGAAGTGGTGGTCGCGCAGCTGCTCGATCGTGGCCTCGTTCATGTCGATCGTGAGTTTGTGCTGCTCCACGCTGTCCTCCTGGGTTGAAAACGGCCCTAGGAGGACAGTGTGGAGCGGACAGGTTGCACAACCCGGGCAATCAGTGAAAATCCCTCACGATGGCCTCGGCCGCCTGCCGAAGCTCGTGCTCGTCGGGGAGCCAGGCGTTGGCGATGTCAGGGTGGAGGCTGCTCCGGGCGATATCCAGGAGCCGGTGACTGACCTCCTCCACGGACTCTCCGTGGTAGTCGTGCTGGATGACCTCGGCGGCGCGTTGCAGCGCCGAGCTCAGCTGGGCCTCCAGCGGCTCCTGCAGCCGCTGGACAGCGGGGTCGGCACCGTCGGCTTCAATGTGGACGTGCAGCTCTTGCATGGCCGTGGTATTGCCCCGCGCGGGCGTTTTTCAAGCGGCGATCGTCCGCATCGTTCGGGGCCGCCGGTTGGTGTAGGTCGCGCGGACCTGGGCGAGGGCCCACGCCATGCGGGTGACGGCGGTCTCGGGGTGGTCGCCGAACTCGGCGGCGACGCAGGCCGCGCAGCCCCTGACGCCCATCCGGCGCAGGGTCGCGGCGACCGCACCGCGGATCTCGCCGCGGGCCGGGCACTGCGACGACTGCAGGTCCGAGGCGAACAGTGCCTCGGCCCGAACGGCCTCGAATGTGGTGGTAGCCATCTCGCACCTCCTGTGCGCCTCGGTCGTGCTTGCTTGATAGGAACTACGTTAGAGACGCCGGTTCGGTTCGGGCTCCCGGTTTCATGCCAGCGTCGTCTCCCCGTCACATTGCGTTGATCGGTTAGCGGGGTGCAGGGGTGGCACGGCTGTGACAGGGTGGGACGGTGTCCCTTCCTGTAGGTAGCGCCACCAGCGCACCGTTGCCGCTGCACCGGGCGGCGCGCATCGAGGACGCGTTCCACGCGGTCCTCGAGCGGCGCCTGCGCCGACGGGGCTGGAAGGTCGCGGTCACCGCCTACACCGGCTACGGCTCCGCCGCCACCGACGCCAAGCCGGGCTGGGTGCGGGTGCTCGGGCGGGTGCTCCTCGCCCGGATCGACCCGAAGCCGGGCAAGCGGCTCAAGAAGCTGCGCGGCTGGCGCTCGTTCACCGCCGTCTCGGTCAGCAACGCCCTGGTGCGCATCGAGGCCGGCGGGCACACCTCCGAGGTGCGCTGCGACCGCGGCGGGTTCATCGACGTGGTCGTCGAGGCGGACCTGGCGCCGGGCTGGGCCACCGTCACCCTGCAGAGTGAGGACAGCGCGCCCGTCGAGGCCCCGATCCGGATCATCGACCCGGCCACCACCCGGCTCGGCATCATCTCCGACGTCGACGACACGGTGATGGTCACGACGCTGCCGCGGCCGCTGCTGGCCGCCTGGAACACCTTCGTGCTCGATGAGCACGCCCGCGCATCGGTACCGGGAATGGCCGTCCTGTACGAGCGGCTGGTCAACGCCAACCCCGGCGCCCCCGTCTTCTACCTCTCGACGGGCGCCTGGAACGTGGCCGCGACGCTCACCCGCTTCCTGTCCCGGCACCTGTACCCGGCCGGCCCGCTGCTGCTCACCGACTGGGGTCCGCAGCCGGACCGGTTCTTCCGCAGCGGCCAGGCGCACAAGCGGGCCTCGCTGTCCCGGCTGGCCCAGGAGTTTCCGGACATCCGCTGGCTGCTCGTGGGCGACGACGGCCAGCACGACCCGGAGATCTACGCCGAGTTCGCCGCGGAGCATCCGGAGTCGATCGCGGCCGTCGCCATCCGGCACCTCTCCTCGGCCGAGACGGTGCTGGCCGGCGGGTTCCCGGGCGTGGCCGGGTCGCCCCGGCGCTTCCCGCCCAACGACCGCCGCTGGCTCAGCGCGCCCGACGGTGCGGGCCTATGGCGTCTTCTGCGGGATACGGAGATCCTCTAGCTTCCGGATGAGGTCCTCCAGCACCCGCTCGGCCTGGTCGTGCGGGACCTGGCAGGTGCCGGCGGCGAGGTGGCCGCCCCCGCCGTACTGCAGCATCACCGAGCCGATGTCGACAGGCGACGAGCGGTCCAGGATCGACTTGCCGCACGCGAACACGGTGTTGAGCTTCTGCTTGCCCCAGATCACGTGGATCGAGACGCGGGCCTCCGGGAACAGCGCGTAGACCATGAAGCGGTTGCCGGCGTAGATCGTCTCCTCGTCGCGCAGGTCGACGACGACCACGTCCCCGTGCATCGTCGACACCCGCCGCAGCTGGTCGTTGAACAGATCCTGCTGCTCCCGGAACAGCTCGGCCCGCTCCGCCACGTCGGGCAGCGCCAGGATCTCCTCGACGTCCTGATGGTCGATGCAGGCGTCGATGAGCTGCATCATCAGCTGGTAGTTGGAGATCCGGAACTGCCGGAAGCGGCCCAGGCCGGTGCGGCTGTCCATGAGGAAGTTGAGCAGGGTCCAGCCGGTCGGTTGCAGGATCTCGGTGATGTCGTACTGTGCCGAGTCCGCCCGGTCGACGGCCTCCATCAGCTCCGGGGAGACGTGCGGGAACCGCTCGGCCCCGCCGAAGTGGTCGTAGATCACCCGGGCCGCCGACGGTGCCTCGGCGTCGATGACGTGGTTGGTGGCCTGGCCGCGGTGCAGCTGCTCGGCGCGCAGCGTCTCCGAGTGGTGATGGTCGAAGACCATGTGCGCGCCCGGCGCGTAGGGCAGGTTGGTCAGGATGTCGGTCGGGCCGACATCGACCGCGCCGTCCTGCACGTCCTTCGGGTGCACGAACGTGATGTCACCGATCAGGTCGAGCTGGCGCAGGAGCACCGCGCAGACCAGCCCGTCGAAGTCGCTGCGGGTCACGAGACGGTACTTCACTGCAATCCCCTAAGCACAAACGGCCGGTCGACGGTTTCCCCATCGGCCGGCCGTTCGTGGAGGTGAGGTGTTTTACAAAATGGAGAGATGCACGTGGTTCGTGTGGTCACTCGAGGGATCACCGGCGACGCCGCTGTAGTGGTGCCAGCCGACCGCCGGGGTCCAGATCTCCTTGAACCAGATCACGTACATCACGCCGAGCGCGTTGGCGTTCTTGACGAAGTACGCCGCCAGCGTGCTGCCGTAGACGAAGTCGTCCCCGGAGGCCACGCCGCCGAAGCCGCTCTTCGTCTGCACCGAGAAGTCGCAGGCGCGACCCTTCGGATGCTCGTAGGGCCCGCTCGGGCGGAAGCAGGCGACGAACCGCTTGAAGCCGTCCTTCTGCGCCTCCTGCATGGCGTGGATCATGCGGGGGGTGATGCAGCCGGTGGTCGTGGGGTCCTTGACGCTGCACGACTCCTTGGGCAGCGCTCCGCCGGCCGTGCGGGGGACGGGGTCCGCGTTGGGCAGGTTGGCGGTGACGAAGCCCTTGCTCGGCCCGCCGGCCAGCTTGAGCGCGTTCTCCGCGTCCTTCTTCTTCTGCTCCATCGTGGCGACCTGCTGCTGCTGGGCGGCGACCTCGTCGTCGAGGGCCTTCTTCTGGGCCGCCTGCTGCTCTTTCAGCTGCTTGAAGTCGTGGAGCAGGTGATCGTTGTGGTGGGCGATCTGGTTGATGGAGCTGGCCCGCTCGGCGAAGCTGTCGGGGCTCGTCGAGTCCATCAGCGCGGAGATCGTCGTGAGCGGCCCGGTGCGATAAGCCGCGACGGCGATCGCCTCCACCTGCGCCTGGATCGAGACCAGCTGCGCCTCGGTCGCCTGCAGCTGCGCGGTGAGCTCGGCCTGGTGCTTGACGGAGGCGTCGTAGTTCGCCTTCGCGTCGGTCCAGGCCCGGGTGCTGTCCTCGAGCACGGAGCCGAGGGTCGGGTTGGCGCTGGAGCCTTCGTCGCCGGTGTCGCCACCGGGCTCGGCCGCGGCGGGCGTGGCGGCGAGCCCCCCGAGCACCAGAGCCGCCAGTAGCCCGACGAGGATCCGCCGGTAGGGATGTCGCGATGACATCTGGTTCGTTGTTCCTTCCGTCGGCCGCCGACCGAGTTAGCTGACGGGTTCGGGACGGAACGACCCCTACCATCCCCCCGCCTTGGGAGCGGAGGGGCGGATTCACCCCAACGTAACGGTGGGTCCCCGGCTCGCCACGGTGCGGCGATTGGGCGGCAGCCCCGCCCGGCACCGGGGGCGGTGCCCTTGAGGACGTGACCGTGGGTCACTGTACCCAGGGTGCTGCATTCGCGCACCGCACGGTTTGTGCGGAGGCCGCGTCCACCGGGCTCTTGGTTTATCCGCGTGACCGGGATCACTCTTTACCGTCGCTTTTACGCGGCCGCCAGCGGGTCCGACCACGCCGGCGTCGCAGCGGTGAGGCCTGCGGCGATGTTCGTCGGCGGTCATTTCCGCGTGGTTGGCTCGTAGCTCAGCGTGATGGTTCAACGCAACCGTAAATATTCTTCATAAAGCGATTTCTTTCGCTCCTTCCGGCATCCGGGCCTGATCTTCTGGGCCGGTCTTCCGGAAATGAAGGAGTGATCAGGTGTCGAGAGTGCGCCTACTGGCGATGCTCGCCGCGGTGACAATCGTGGGCGGTGTCGTCGCGGTCTTCAACATGCTGCCCGCGTCGGCCGCCGCCTGCAGCCCCGCATGGCAGGCCTCGGCGGTGTACACCGGAGGCGCGACGGTCTCCCACAACGGTCACAACTTCCTGGCGAAGTGGTGGACGCAGAACGAGGCCCCGCCCGGGAACACCGGCGTGTGGCAGGACCAGGGCGCCTGCGGCGGCTCGTCCACCGGCGGCGGTGGCGGGGCTCCCGCGACGGGCAGCGCCGGCGGCTGCAGCTTCCCGGCGTGGGTCCAGGGCCACAACTACGCGACCGGTGACATCGTGAAGTTCACCGACGGGAAGTTCTACATCGCGGAGCACGAGAACCCGGGCTACAGCCCCGTCGTCAGCACCTGGTACTGGGACCCGTACACCTGCACGGGCGGCTCCACCGGCGGCGGCTCCACCGGGGGCGCGACCACGCCGCCCCCCTCCACCGGAGGATTCGTCGTCAGCGAGGCGCAGTTCAACCAGATGTTCCCGTCCCGGAACTCGTTCTACAGCTACTCGGGCCTCGTCGCGGCGCTGAAGGCGTACCCCGCCTTCGCCGGCACCGGGTCCGACGCGCTGAGGAAGCAGGAGGCCGCCGCTTTCCTGGCCAACGTGAACCACGAGACGGGTGGCCTGGTCTACGTCGTGGAGCAGAACACGGCCAACTACCCCCACTACTGCGACACGAGCCAGCCCTACGGCTGCCCGGCCGGCCAGGCGTCGTACTACGGCCGCGGCCCGATCCAGCTGTCGTGGAACTTCAACTACAAGGCCGCCGGTGACGCACTGGGCATCGACCTGCTGCACAACCCCAACCTGGTCCAGACCGACTCCGCGGTGGCCTGGAAGACCGCCCTCTGGTACTGGAACACCCAGAGCGGCCCCGGCACCATGACCCCTCACAACGCCATGGTCAACGGCGCCGGCTTCGGCGAGACCATCCGCAGCATCAACGGCAGCCTGGAGTGCGGCGGCCGCAACCCCGCCCAGGTCCAGAGCCGCGTGACCGCCTACCAGCGCTTCGTCTCCATCCTGGGCGTGGGCGTGGGCGGCGGGGCGCTGAGCTGCTGATACTTCCCTACGGTGGCGGCGGCCCTCCCGGGGTGTGGGGGCCGCCGCCCCTCTTTTCCCGACGCCCCGGAAACACACGCGAACCACGGGGGCGGGACAGGGTACCCTGTGGGGCGCGGGCTGCTAGCTCAATGGCAGAGCTGCGGACTTTTAATCCGTAGGTTCAGGGTTCGAGTCCCTGGCGGCCCACTCTGTATCTTTGCGCGTTCCGCGCGGCGGGGGTTCCCACCCGCGGCCCCCATGGCCGCTGCGCGGCCACTGGCATCGCTGCGCCGCCAGATCACCATGGCTGGACGGTAGGGCAGAAGTCACTCGGCGTGGGGCTGAGTTGCACAGTAGCCCGGCGCTTCGGCGGGCGCGCTTCACGTTCGTGTGAATCAACGGTCGCCTGCACGTCAGATCGAGGCTGTGTAACGCCGAGAGGCGCATGCGGCGGGCGGATTTCCAGCCCGTGCTGCGGCGATGCTCGTTGGTAGGCTTAGTCCATGACTCAGCCCGCGCTCGCCTATCGATGGAGCCAGAGCGAGTTCGTGCGTGCCTGGGAGGCCAAGGCCTTCGACCACCGGGTGGAACTCGTCGAGGGAGAGATCTGGCCAGTGGTGATCGGATCTTGGCACGGCGACGCGGTCGGCCAGGTGCTGGCCTTGCTTCCGCGGGTCGGGGTGCGGGTGACGACGGCGACGCTGCCGACTGGGGGCTCGTTGCCCGATCCGGACTGTTGGGTGCGGCGGGCGGATGCGGAGCCGGTCGGGACCATCGGGACGCGCCTTTCCGTGTGGGACGCGGCCGACGTGTTGCTGGTCGTAGAAGTGGCTGACGAGACCACGATTCAGGACCTGAACGTCAAGGCCAGGCTGTATGGCCAGGCCGGTTACGCCGTCTATTGGGTGATCACCCAGGAGGCGATCTACGAGCACACCGGACCCATCGCAACGGGCTACCGGACTCGGGTCGAATACCTTCACGGCGAGCGAATCTCTGTTCCGTACGCCGGTGTCGAGCTCGCTGTGGATGACCTGATTGCCTCGGATCTCGCTTGAACGGCGGCAGCCCCGCACACATTTCTTCCACTGTCCAGTGCTGCCACACGCGGGATGGCTGTCCGCCCGGGTCTGATCTGCCAGCAGGTCCGCCGCCCGGCGATGCGTGCAAATCGTGGCTCAGCGGATCGGAAGCGGTCGCGTGGCGCGTTCGGCGCGGGCCGGATGACGAGGTGGGGGCGAGACCGCCGCTGTCGGGCGACGGGTTGAGCGCTAGGTGAGGGCCGCGGTGAGGACTGTCGACTCCGTCTGGTGCAGCAGGGCCGTCAGGTCGGTACGGCTGATGGCGGTGGTGGCGAACTGGGCGCGGATGCTCAGGGCGTCCTCGGCGTCGTTGACGTGCACCATCAGGGGCTGGTGGAGGCTCGGGAGCCGGCGCCACTCGAGGGTGGTGGGGGTGTCGGGACGGGTGGGCGCGGGGTCGATGAAGGTGTCCTCGGTGCGGCGGTTGTTGAACAGGCACAGGCGGTCGAGGTTGACGCCGTGGTCGCGGGTGAGTCTGGCGATGAGGGCGTCGACGTCGGTCTGGGCGTAGTAGGCGTGTTTCTGGGCGGTCAGCAGGCGGCGGCGGGCCAGGAGGACCAGGTCGTCGAAGGTGTCGGCGGCGGTCACGTCGATGGTGCACAGGCCGTGCTGGCTCATGTGGCCGGCGGCGTCGGCCAGGCCGGGGCGGAAGCGGTTGTTCACCGTGATCATGGTGGCCACCGTGGACGTGTCGGCCGCCCGGGCCAGTGCGCTGGTGAACGCCGCGTACAGGACGGGTGTTGTGGTCACGCCGAGGCGGGCGGCGATCAGGCGCAGGCCGCTGTACAGGGCCGGGGAGAGCAGGTCCAGCTCCCAGAACTCGGCCGGCGCCGCGGCGGGCGGCGGCGGGAGGCGCGGAGACGGGGCGGCCAGGAGCTGCGTCTCCCAGTGTCGCAGCGCCGCCTCGTGCTGCCGGAGCGCCGACGGGCTCTGCTGCAGGCGCGCCTGCTCCAGCGGCTGGAGGCCGGGTGGGCGCAGCGGCTCGCCGGAGTCGCGGTTGGAGAAGTCCTCGAACATCGCCATGGCGGCCGTCGGGTCGGCGACGTGGTGGGCGAGGGTCACGACCAGGTGGGTCAGCTCTCCGGCGCGGCGGATGAGCGCCACCCGCATCGGCCACTCCCGCTCGTAGTCGAACGGCACGGCGTAGTACTGCGCACTCACCTCCGCGGCGACCGCGGCCGGGTCGCGGTCGCCCGCGTCATACACGTCGATCCCGGCCGTCCCCGACGCATGGACGACCTGCGAGACGCCGCCATCCGCTGAAAAGGCCAGGAGCGTGCGCATCGATTGGTACCGGCTCAGGTAGAACCGGTACTCCTCGACGCACTGCCCGGCCGTCGTGCCGGGCTCGAGCTCTCGGACCGCGCCGAGGGCCAGCGAGCTGCCGGCCGTCGCCATCTCTTTCCAGATGGACTGCTGGCCCCAGCTCAGCGGGCCCTCCCCGGCGCCCTCGCCCTCGAACGGGATGGCGATTCGCTCGGACAGGCCGCTCATCATCACCATCCCGGTCGGGTACTACTGCTGCACGATGAACTCGACGCGGCGGTTCACCGAGTTGGCCGCGGCGTCGGTGCCCTGCACTTTCGGGCGGCTCTCGCCGAAGCCCTTCGAGCTCAGCCGGTCGCCGGCGATGCCGAGCGAGACAAGGGTGTCCAGGACCGTCCGGGCGCGGTTCTCGCTCAGCGTCTGGTTGTTGGCCGCGGTGCCGGTCAGGTCCGTGTGGCCCTCGATGCTCACCTTGATGTTCGGGTTCGCCTTGAGGATCGACGCCGCGTTCTCGACGACGGCCCGGCCCTGGGGAGTCAGCGTGGCGCTGTTGTTCTCGAACTCCACGGTCGGCAGGGCCACCAGCTGGGTCTGCACCTGCTCGGGGGCGGCCGCCTGGCCCACCACCAGGTCGTTCTTGACCGAGCCGGACTTGGACGCGGCCGTCTTCGCCGCCGCCTCCGCCCTGTCCTTCACGTCCTGGGCGGCGACCGTGCCGGTCAGGGTGATGACGTGGTCGGTGAGGTCCACGACGCCGACCTTGGTGTCCTTGCCCAGCGCCGCCGCGACCGCGCCGAGCCCGGCCAGGTCGGTGCCGTCGGCCGCCCGGGCCGCGTCGACGGTGATGTTGTCCTGGACGTTCTCGGCGCCGAACGCCTGCTTGGCGGCGTCGGTGAGCTTCGTCCGGTCACCGTCGCTGGGCACGGTGCCGGTGAGCGTGACCTTGCCCCCGTCCACCAGCAGCTTCACCTGCACCGACTTGAGCTGCTCCTGGACGGCCGGCGTCTCGGCCTTCGGCGGCGCCTGCACGTCGACGACCCGCACGCCCTCGACGGCCAGCGTGACGTCGCGCGCCTTGTCCTTCTCGTCGGCCGAGCCGACCTTGACCGTGCCGTCCCGCCCCACGAACTGCACGTCCGCGTCGATACCGGCGTTGGTCAGCGCCACCTTGGTGCGGTCGGTGAGATTGTCCTCAATCGAATGCCGATGTGGTACCTCGGTCACGACGGCCAGCACCACCAGCCCCACAACGGCCACGCCGATGGGAATCCACGGGCTACGCTTCCGGACCACCCAGTGAGAGCTGCTGCTGGTGGTCGTCCGGGTCGCACCCGCCATCAGGCCCGCCCGGTGTCGCGCCCGGCCACCAGGCGCCGGGTGAGATCGGCGAAGCCGTCCTCGTCCCCGTCGGCCAGGTGCGCCGCCTGCCGCGCCCAGGTCACGAGGCTCGGCGCGAACCGCAGCCCGGCCGCCTCGATCTTCGCGCGCAAGGTGTCGACATCGGTGTCGGCCAGCTGCCGATACGTCCGGATGCCCCCGGCAATCAACGCCGCCGACATCTTGGGCCCGATACCCTCGATCCGCTGCAGGTTGTCGGGCTCGACGTCCTCGACCGCAGCCGCCTGCGCCGGAATCACCGCAGGCGAAGGCTCGTCGACAACGGGCTCAGCCACGGCCGCGACCGGCTCGGGCGTCACAGCGACCTGCGCGGGCTCGACAACAACCGGCTCAGGCTCGACGGCGACCGGCTCTTCAACAACCGGCGCGGGCTCTTCAGCAACCGACGCGGGCTCTTCAACAACCGGCGCGGGCTCTTCAGCAACCGACGCGGGCTCTTCAACAACCGGCTCGTCGACGACGGGCTCGGCAGCAAGAGGCTCTTCGACAACCGGCTCCGCTGCCACCGGCTCGACAGCGACCGGCTCATCGACGACGGGCTCGGCAGCAGGGGACTCTTCAACAACCGGCTCGGCAGCGAGAGGCTCGACCGCGACCGGCTGCCCAACCGCCGTCTTGGCCGGAACATCCCGGCCGGCGATCAAGCGGCCGGTCAGTGCCTTGAAGCCGTCCTCGTCCGCGTCGGCGAGCAGGCGGGCCTGCTGCGACCAGGTGCCGATGCTCGGCGCGAACCGGAGATTGGCCCGCTCGAGCGCATCCTCCAGGTCGGCCCGGTCGGCCGCGGCCAGCTGCGCATAGGTCGTGATCCCGGCCGCCCGGAGCGCCGCCGCGATCTTCGGTCCGATGCCCTCGATCCGCTCCAACCAATCGGCCGCCGGAGCATCCTCAGCGGCAAACGCCGACTCGACCTCAGCCACGAGCGCCGCATCGACCGGCTCAGGCTCCGCCGCGACACGCTCCGCAGCAACCGGCTCGTCAACGACAGGCTCGTCCGTGACAGGCTCATCGGCGACGGGTTCTTCAGCAACGGGCTCGACAACGACAGACTCGTCCGTGGCAGGCTCGTCGGCGACGGGTTCTTCGGCGACGGGTTCTTCGGCGACAGGCTCGACAACGACAGGCTCGTCAGCAACGGGCTCGTCGGCGACAGGCTCGTCCATGGCAGGCTCGTCAGCGACAGGCTCTTCGACAACGGGCTCTTCGACAACCGGCTCAGCAGCGAAGGCCGCAACCGGCTCGGGCTCAGGCTCTTGCGAAACCTCAACGGCCGGCACAGCGGCAACGGCCGGCGAGGGGGCCGGCTCGGCAATCGGCTCCGGGTCGGCGACAGCTGCCGCGATCGGAGCGGCAGTAGCGGGGGCCGTTGCCGCAACCGGCTTGGCGGTGACAGCGGCGTCACGAACAGCTGGAGTGGATGAAGACTCGGTGGCGGACTCGGACGAACGGACCCGGCGCAGGCGCAGGCCCCACCAGAGGTAGCCGACAAGCAGTCCGAGCAGGAAGGCGAGCAAAATCAATAGGAGTGACTGGCCGGTGTACCAGACCACGACAGGCCTCCGGGGGCGAAGTGACCTACGCGTCGCAAGCGCGTGAAGAGGAAGTTTGCGCGCAGCCTTCCATACCTGGATGGCGCGCAACAGAGGGGTCGACCCCGGCCGTGACAGGGCGACGGGGCCGGCCGAAAGACGTTTTCGCAGATAGCAGCCCGTCGAAGGGGCTCTGCCGGTGTCTGTCCGACCGGAGGGCCGAGAGAAAATCGAAACGGACGGGTGCTGAACCTCACCACAACTGGAGGCGACGGAGCAATGGGGAAGACGACTCGGGTGCTCGCGTGGGCCGCGGTGGCGGCCGCCGCCGGTGGCGCCGCGTGGGCACTGCGTGACCTTCCGGCGCAGTTGGGAGCGGTCCCGGCCGGAGCGCGGGCGGATCGGATGCGCCGCTCGAAGCAGTACGGTGACGGCCGGTTCGTCAACACGGTGCCGGCCGACATCCTGCCGCCGCATGCGATGCGGGACACCTTCGTCGAGCTGCTGACGGGCAAGCAGCGCCGCAAGCCGCTCGGCACCATCCCGGTGCGGCGCCCGGACCTCGGTGGGCGGCTGGAGCCGGACGGGCTGCACGTGACGTGGCTGGGCCACTCGACGGCGCTCGTCGAGATCGAGGGCGTGCGGGTGCTGTTCGACCCGGTGTGGAGCGACCGCTGCTCGCCGACGTCGTTCGCGGGGCCGAAGCGCCTGCATCCGGTACCGCTGCCGATCGACGAGCTGCCCCGCATCGACGCCGTGGTCATCTCGCACGACCACTACGACCACCTGGACCTGGCGTCGATCAAAGCACTGCTCACAACCCAGCAGGCCCCGTTTCTCGTACCGCTCGGCGTAGGCGCCCACCTGGAGCGCTGGGGCGTGCCGGAGGACCGCCTGATCGAGCTGGACTGGGACGAGTCGGCCGAGGTCCGCGGGGTCACGCTCACCGCCACGGCGGCCCGGCACTTCTCCGGGCGCAAATTCACCCGCGACGGCACCCTGTGGGCGTCGTGGGTCGCGAAGGGGGCGCGCCGCAGCCTGTTCTACACGGGCGACTCCGGCTACTTCGACGGCTACAAGCGCATCGGCGAGCAGCACGGCCCGTTCGACGCTTCGCTGATCCAGGTCGGCGCCTACAACGACGCGTGGCCGGACATCCACATGAAGCCGGAGGACGGCGCGAGCGCGCACCTCGACGTGCAGGCGCGGGTGCTGATCCCGCTGCACTGGTGCACGTTCAACCTGGCCCTGCACGCGTGGTCGGAGCCGGTCGAGCGGCTGGCCGAGGAGGCCGTGGCCCGCGACATCGAGCTGGTTGTGCCGCGCCCCGGTGACCGGATCAACATCGACGCGTTACCGGCTCTTGAACCGTGGTGGCGCGCTATTGCGTGACGTTTAAATCCCCAGCTCAGACCACGTGTTGCGGCTCACCTGCCAGGACCTGACAAAAGCCTGGCCGGTGTCCGCGCGGCGGCGTACTGTATCGATACAGAAGGGTCTGGACCGATACAGGAGGGAGGGGCACCGATGGCGGCGACACTGCAGACCATCGCGGACGAGCTGGGCGTGTCGCGGAGCACCGTCTCCAACGCGTACAGCCGGCCGGATCAGCTCTCTCCCGAGCTGCGGTCCCGGATCCTCGCGGCGGCCGAGCGGCTGGGCTACTCGGGCCCCAACCCGACGGCCCGGTCGCTGCGCCGCGGCAAGGTGAACGCGATAGGGGTCCTGCTCACCGACAACCTGTCGATGGCGTTCACCGACCCCTACGCGGTGGCGTACCTGCGCGGGCTGGCCGAGGCCGCCTCCGCCCGGGAGACGTCGCTGCTGCTGCTCAACCTGCCCAAAGACGAGGAGGCCGGCAGGCGGGTGGTCAGCAACGCCGCGGTCGACGCGTTCTGCCTCTACTGCGTGCCCGACTGGCACGGCGCGCTGGAGCTGATCCGCGCCCGGGGCGTCCCGATCGTGATCGGCGAGGACCCGGAGGCGTTCGGCCCCGACGCCGGCTACGTCGGCATCGACGAGCGCGCGGCCGCGCGCCGGCTCGGCGAGCACATCGCCCAGCTCGGCCACCGCGACGTCGCGATCGTCGCGCACTGGATCGTGCACGGCGGCGTGACCGGCCCGGTCGACGCCGACCCGGACGCGCTGCGCTACTACGTGACAGGTCAGCGGGTGCGCGGGTTCCGCGATGCGTTCGCGGCGGCCGGCGTGCCCTGGGAGCGGGTGCTGCTCATCAACGCGGCCGACAACGGCCGCGACGAGGGCGCGGCCGCGGCGGCCCACGCGCTGGACCGGCTCGACCGGGCCACCGCGATCCTGACCACCTCCGACGTCCTCGCGCTCGGCGTGCTCGACGCGCTGCGCGTGCGGGGCCTGCGCCCCGGCCGCGACGTGTCGGTCACCGGCTTCGACGACATTCCGGAAGCCGAGCCGGCCGGCCTCACCACCATCCGCCAGCCCAGCGTCGAGCGCGGGCGGCTCGCGGGCGAGCTGCTGCTCGACCCGCCCGAAGACCCGGCGCGGCGTCACCTGACGCTGCCCGTCTCGCTGGTGGTCAGAGCGACCACCGGTCCAAACCACCAGATCTAGGAGCTAGCCATGACCCCGATCGCGATGTTCGTCTCGCTCGAGGCCGTCCGGGCCGAGGCCGAGTCCGCGCTGCCGAACGCCCCGGTCGTCGACGACCGCCGCCCCGAGTCGGCCACGATGAAGAAGGTGCGGGGCTTCACCGCCCGCACGCTGCGCGCGGCCGCCGACCGGGTCGAGCCCACGCCGGCCCTGACCTACGGGTAGGTCCCGGCGCCCCGGCGGCCGGAGGCCGAACCCTATCCACGGGTGACGCCCGCCGCCCAGCGCCGCCAGTAGTCGTACCGATTCTGTGAACCATGATCGGTGCTGAAGCAGTCGAGGGAGGCCGACCACCGTCGGCCTCCCTCGCTGTTGTGCGCCCTGTGGGAGTACCCCCCAGGAACGGCACTTAATGCACTTCGGCCGACTCCGCCGGCTCCAGGCGAGCGGTGTTCGCGCGGGCGCCCAGGCCGATCGCCTCGTAGTCCTGGCGGTTCAGACCGCGCAGGATGAGAGCCCAGACGATGCCGATGACGGCGGCCGCGGCATAGGCCGCCGGGAACGCCCAGACGGCGGCGTTCTCGGTGCCCGGCGCGAAGCCGAGCAGCAGGCCGAAGTTGTCGAAGACCTGCCACATGACGTAGCCGAGGGCGACGGTGGCCAGGATCGGTGCGACGAGCCGCGACCAGGCGCCCTCACCGCGGGCGTCCCGGATGAAGTAGAAGATCACCGAGAGGGACGTGGCCGCCACGAGCACCAGCACGCCGACACCGCCCGCGGTGCCCAGCCAGAAGAACAGGTTGACGAGCGGGTCCCAGCCGGCCACGGCGAAGAGCACCAGCACAACGGCGGCGATGATCGTCTGGAACAGCGAGCCGGCCATCGGGGCGCCCGAGCGGGCCCGGGTGCGGCCGAAGAACGCCGGGAGCACCCGCTCGCGGCCGAGCGCGAACGCGTAGCGGGCCGTCGTGTTGTGGTAGCTCAGCGCGGCCGCGGCGATGCTGGTGATCAGCAGGACCGTGCCGACGTCGCCGGTCCAGGAGCCGCCGGCCGCGATCAGGGCCGGGAAGAACGGGCCGCCGGTGTCGAGGGAAGCCCGGGCCTGCTCGACGGTCTGGTCGACGCCCATGCTGGCCGAGGCGGCCCAGCTGGTGAGCGAGTACGAGAGGAACATGACCGCGAGGCCCAGGAACGTCGCGACGGCGACTGTCCGGTTCTTGCTGCGGGCCTCCTCGGCGAAGACCGGAGCCGCCTCGAAGCCGACGAACGCGGTGGTCGCGACCGCGAAGGCCGGGCCGGCACCGTCCTTCAGCGCGCTCCACGTCCACGGCTCGAAGCTGAGCGAGCCGCCGGCCGGGTGGCTGAAGAAGATCACGTCGAAGATCGTCACCACGATCAGCTCGGCGCCGAGCAGGATCATGAGGACCTTGCTGTTGACGTCGACCCGCAGCAGGCCGAGGACCGCCACGAAGAGCCACAGCACCAGCGCGACGATCCACCAGTCGACGTTGAGCTTCGCTTTGTCGGCCAGGAACTGGGAGAGGAACGCGCCGAACGCGCCGTAGAGCCCGACCTGCAGCAGGTTGTAGGCGATGAGCGCGACCATCGCCCCGCCGACGCCGAGCGGGCGCCCGAGGCCCTGCGCGATGTAGGAGTAGAAGGCGCCGGCGTTGGTGATGTGCCGCGACATTGCGACGTAGCCGAAGCTGAACAGCGCCAGGATCACCGCGATGATCAGGAAGGCCAGGGGGAAGCCGGTCGTGCCGACCACACCCCAGCCGGTCGAGACGAGCGCGCCCACGACCATCAGCGGCGCTGCCGCGGTCAGGGCGAACATGATGACGGACGGCACACCCAGGCGGTCACGGGCCAGCGCCTGGGATACCACGCTGGGCCGCGCAGGCGGCGGTACGGACATCGATCCTCCAAAAGGGGTTGGCGGTGCTACCCGCGCTGTGACAGCACCGCGTCACCGACCGCCGCCTCGACCTGCAGGACCAGGTCGCGCAGGGGCGGCGGCAGGGCGCCGACCGTGTGTTGGATGCGCCGGCCGGCACCGGGCTCGCCATCCCAGAGGACGTGCCCGGACAGGCCGGTGGCCTCGGCGATCCCGGCGAGGGTCGCGTCGGCCACGCGCATCGGTTCGAAGCCGGTGATCAGGCGGCGCAGCCGCACCACGCGGCCGGTCGGGAGGTTCACGTCGACCGGCAGCCAGCGGGTGGTGGAGCGCAGCAGCCGCCGGACCTGGGTCTGCTCCACCAGGCCGACCCGGGCCAGCCGGGCCCCGACCTGCTCGACGGCGGTCTGGCCCAGGAACTGCAGCCAGGTGCGCACCTCGCGGTGCTGCACCTCAGCGATCATGGTGGCCAGATTGGTGTGCGCGAGCGGGTCGGCCGGCGGCTCCCCGCTGAGCACCCGCAGCCGCGCGCCCTCGATCGTGATCCGCTGCTCCAGCACCAGCTCGCCGAGCATCGCCCCGGCCAGCCCGAGGTCCACCGCGCGAGGGGAGAGCCGCGACCGGCCGTCCCGGTCGTCGTGCGCAATCAGAAAGAAGTCATCGGCCAGCAGCATCGACCGCGTACCCCGTCACCCAATCGTCGGCCTAATCATCCCCGGGCCCCCGAAACCCGAGATCACGACAGTTAGGGCCCGAAAGACCGTGCGACCCAACGCGAAAGCATGCCTTGCACATTGACCGACCGCAACACCCCGCTTGCAAAATCGGAGTTACGCCGGTAATCATTACCGAATTGACTGCCCGGAATTTCCCGAGACGGGTGGGACTGCGGCTTCGGCGGCCTCGTCGACGGCCTCCAGAAGATCGGCCAGGGCGTAGCCGCCGTCGTGGCGGACGCCGTTGACGAAGAACGTCGGGGTGCCGCCGACCCCGCTGCGCACGCCGCCGACGAGATCCCGGCGGACCCGGTCGAGGTACAGGTGGGCGCCGACCTCGTCGCCGATCTCCGACGAGGGCAGGCCGAGCCGCTCGACGCCGACCATGAGCCGGCGCGGGTTGATGCCCTCCCGGTTGGCGAACAGCCAGTCGCGCATCGGCCAGAAGGCGTTGCGCTCGGCGGCGGCCTCGGCCACCTCGGCCGCCAGGTCGGCGTAGGGGTGCACGTTCGTCAGCGGGAAGTGCCGGTACGTGTACCGGATGAGCTCGCCGCGAAGCCGCAGCAGGTCCCGCAGGATGACGTGGCTCATCGCGCAGTAGGGGCACTGGAAGTCGCCGTACTCGACGAGCGACACGGGCGCGCCCGCCGGCCCGAGGGTGTGGTCGTCGGGGCCGACCGGGACCGTCAGCCGGGGCACGGAGACCTGGAAGGGCGTGGTGGTCATGCCTCAAACGGTTCGCCGCGGCCGGGCGGAAGACGTCACTAGACGGGGGCGACGCTCGAGACCAGCAGCGGGCTGCCGGTGCAGCCGGTCTCCCGGTTCGGATCGGGCACGCCCGTCGCCCGGACCTGCTGGCCGTCGCGCAATTGGGCCGCGGCCGGTCCGACGAGCACCCAGTTGAGCGTCGCGGTGACCAGTTCGACGCAGGTGCCGGTAATGCGCACCCGGCCATCGGCAACGACCTGCGCAAATGCGTCGACCGGTGGCTCCGACGTGATTTTCGGCGGCCTCGTCGAGGCGGTCGGGCTGACCGGCGGTACGGTCGCCGCCGCTTCGTCTTTGGGCTTTTCGGCGGCGCAGCCGGTCAGCAGCGCAACGGCGAGGAGGAGGCCCAGGGGTGCTTTCATACCCACTTGGACCTCCTCCCGCGCTGTTCGGTTCCCGGTCAGCCGGTGACGAGCACCGCCATCGACGTGCCGTTCTCGAGGAGGACGAGGATCTTGACCCCGTTCTTCGGAACCTTCACGCCGTAGTAGGTGTTGGTCGCCGGGTCCTCCCGGTAGTAGCTCTGGCTGTCGTCGAACAGCGGGTTGCCCCACTGCCCGCCCAGCGTGCTCGGCGCACTGTTCGCGCCCGAGTGCAGGGTGAACCGGTCCGTCATGGTCCACGCAAACGGGTCGTCGAAGCCCTGGACGCGCGGGCGGAACGGCGTGCCGTCGGCCTTGAGGTTCAGGTCGGGGTGCGCGTCGATCGGCAGGATCTCACCTGCACCGTGGTGCTTGCTGGTGTTGTTGTCGCTGTACGAGGTGTCCCAGTACGTGACGAGCAGGCCGGTCTGGTACGGGAAGTGCTCGACGTACTTCGGCCGGTCCGCGAACCCGAAGTTGTACGGGCCGGTCTTCATGTACTTGTCGAACGACTCGTACGTGCGGTGCGAGGCGATGTAGTAGTTGTCGTACTCCGTCGTCAGCGAGTTGCCGGTGGCGGCGAAGCCGACAGCGGTCCAACCGTTGAGGCCGCTCTCGGCCCCGTCGGCGAACACCGTCGTCGACCCGTTGGTGATCTTGATGTCGTCGGCGAAGAAGCCGTCGCCACCGGTGTTCTCGTCGGTGGAGTACACGAAGCGCAGGCCGACCGTCTTGCCCGCGAAGGCGCTCAGGTCGAACGTCGCCGGCACCCAGCCGTTGCTCTTGCCGTCGATGGCGTTGCCCTCGGTCGCCTTGGTGATCGAGCCGGGGATCGCCTTGAAGCCGGTGCCGTCGTCGACCTCGACGTAGGCGTTGTCACAGACCGTGTTGCCGGAGCACGCCTCGGTGTCCCAGTACGCCTGGAACGACAGCGTCGTGGTGCCGGCCGGGACCGCGACGCTGCGGGTCAGCGTGTTCTCGAGCAGGTCACCCTTGCCGCTCCACCAGGACTTCGTGCCCTCCGGCGGGGTCGGCAGCGGGGTCGTGACCGGCTTCTTCGGCAGCACGACGACGACCGCCTGCGGCTTCTTGCTGTTGTACTCGTGCGGCCCGAGGTCGACGACCTTCGTCTTCCCCGCGTTGACCGTCGCGTAGTCCAGCCAGCCGAGCTGCAACTTGTCCCAGGCCCCGAGGTCGGCGGCGCGGGCCGCGATCCCGTTGTCGCTGGGCAGGCTCACGCGGCTCTGCGCCATGATGGTCCACCAGTTCACCGGGTTCTCGGCGTTGCCGCTGGCCCCCGAGGTGTCGTAGTGGTCGGGCAGGCCGAGGTCGTGGCCGTACTCGTGGGCGAACACGCTCAGGCCGCCGTTCTCCGGCTGGATCGTGTAGTCACGCACCCACAGGCCGGTGGCCCCGATCTGGGTCCCGCCGACCTTGTTGTAGTCCGGGCCGCTCGTGCGGTTCTGGAACGCCGCCCAGCGGTGGCTCCAGATCGCGTCCTCGCCCTGCTGGAGGTCACCGTCGGCCTGGTCGCCGCCGGCGTGGACGATCTGGAAGTGGTCGATGTACCCGTCCGGCTCGTTGAAGTCGCCGTCGTGGTCGTAGTCGAAGCGGTCCCACTGGTCGTACGAGGCGAGTGTCGCCTTGATGTCGGCGTCGCTCTTGCCCTGGGCGTGCTGCCCGTCGACCCACGCGTTGATCGCGTCGCGGATCAGGAAGTGGGTGTTGTCGCAGACGTTGTCCCCGCACGGGTAGCCGTTGCTGCGCCCGTAGCGGGCCTCGTTGTAGGGCACCTTCACCCAGTCGGTGACCTGGCCCTCGACGCTGTACCGGCCGGAGGACTGCTTCTCGTAATACGTCTTGAGCGACTCCGCCCCGTTGCCGCTGGCGAAGTACATGTTCTCGAAGTACTGCTTGCTGAAGTCCGGCTTCCAGATTGTCGAGTTGTCCACGCTGCGGTCCGGCTGCGGAATCGCGTTGTGCAGCGGGCCGTCGAACGTCGCCGGGCCCGGGATGGCCGGGGCCGTGTCCTGGTCCGGGTAGTCGGCGGCGCGCTGGTTGCCGAACTCGGCAAGCACCACGAAGATCTTGTCGGTCTTCTCCCGGGCCAGCTCGACGTACTTGTCGACGTGGCCCTTGCTCCTGCTCTTGTCACCGATCTTCACGACGGTGCTCGAGCCGCGCTTCTGCGCCTGCGCCTGGCCGTTCAGGACCTGCGAGAGGGCGACCTCACGGGATTCACGCCGCTCGTCCTCCAACGGGTTGGACAGCTCGTCGGAGGGCGTCGATGCGTCGGCGGACGGTGCCTGCTGCACCGGCGCGGCCATGACCGCGCCCCCGCCGACGAACACCCCCATCCCCGACGCGAGCGTGAGACTGAGCAGTCCCACGGTCAACTTACGCACAGGTACCTCCCTGGTGGGGCAATCAACACCGAGGCCCTGCGTCGATGCCTCGATGCACCTGTCGCGGAAGACTAGGTGGTCATCGTGGCCGTCGAAGATCAACAGCGGGGTATGTGCATATGTGCAAGGGTCAACGCGAGGGTGTACCCGTCATTGAGCGCGGTCTCTGAGCGCATCGAGATCATGGACGATTACGTGGAGTCGCCCGGTCTGGATCAGCCCTTCTTCACGCAGCGTGCGCAACGCCTTCGTGACCGCCTCGCGCGACGAGCCGGTCCAGCCGGCCAGCTCGTCCTGCGACAGCGGCAGGCCGATGCGCAGCCCCTCCGGCGCGGCCTCGCCGAACCGCTCGGCCAGCTCGACCAGCCGGGCCGCGACCCGGCCCGTCGTGTCGTAGGCGCCGAACTCGATACGCTTGCGGTCGGCGTCGCGCAGCCGGCGGGTCAGCTCGCGCATGAGCAGGAACGAGACGCGGGCGTGCCCCAGGAGGTACCGCTCGAAGTCGGGCGACGGCACGGACAGCGCGGTCACCGGCTCCAGCGCCGTCACGGTCGCCGACATCGGCCCGCCGTCGATCGCCGACAGCTCGCCGATCAGCGCACCCGGCCCCCGCACCGCGAGCACCACCTCGGTGCCCGACGCCGTGTCCGAGGAGACCTTGACCCGCCCGGCCCGCAGGATGATCACCGCCTCCGAGCGGCTCGCCTCCCGGAAGATCACCGCCCCCCGCCGCCACTGCCGCCGGTGCCCCGCCGCCTCCAGCGCGGCCTGCTCGTCGGCGTGCAGCAGATCGAAGAACTCGGTCATGTGAGCGCCTCCACCACGTAGGCCCGCACCGTCTGCCGGCGGCCCTTCACTTCCAACTCCCCGAGCGGCTTCGCGGTGACCCGCCCGGCGATCGCGTCATACGTCACGCCGCCGATCACCACCTGACCCGGCTCGGCGATCGTCTGCAGCCGCGCGGCCACGTTCACCGCGTCGCCCATCGCGTTGAACCCGCGCAGCAGCTCGCTGCCGATGTTGCCGACGAGCGCCGGCCCGGTGTTGGCCCCGACCCGGAACCGCGGCCAGTCGGGCCGCCCCTCGGCGATCCCCTGCACCGCCTCCTGCATCTGCAGCGCCGCCCGCACCGCTCGGGCCTCGTGGTCCTCCTGCCGCGCGGGGGCGTTGAACAGCGCCAGCAGCGCGTCGCCGACGAACTGCACGATCGTCCCGCCGTTGTCGAGAATGCAGGGCACCGCGACGCCGTGATACCGATTGAGCATCTCCACGATGTCCCCCGGCTCCACCGCCTCGGAAAACGTGGTGAACCCGCGCAGGTCGGCGAAGAGCGCGGTGACGTCGACGAGCCGGCCGCCGAGTGCGGCCTGATCGGGGTCGGCCAGCAGCGCGGCCGCCACGTCGGGTGACATGTACTGGCGGAACAGGGTGGAGAGCTCGCCGTACAGCCGGGCGTTCTCCAGTCCGATCGACAGCTGGTGCGCGAGCGTCTGCCGGACCTCCGGCCGAATCTTGTCGCTGATGGCGACGGCCCCGGCCAGCTGACCCTTGACCGTCAGCGGGAGCGCACCTTCGGGCTGCTCGAGCCGGCCGTCGCTTTTCAGTGCGATTTCGATGGTACCGAATGCGCCGCGGACGGTCTCGACAGTCCTGCGGATGAACTCGTCCTCACCGGTCTTGATCTCCGCCTGCTCGCCCACCGCCACCAGGGACTTGAGCTGGTCGGACAGCTCGCGCTCGGCGACCAGGGCGGCGGCCGCCCGGTCCAGGATCTCGGCCTGCTTCTCGGTCAGCCCGAACCGCTCGGCCATCCGCGCCGCCAGCCGCTCCGGCGCCGCGCCCTGCTCCGACTCCTGCAGCGCGGCGACGAGCTCCTCGAGCGCGGCTTCATACTGCTGTCGCATCTGCCGGTTGGTGGCGGCCAGCGCGATGCCGTCGAAAAGACCGGAAGCGCTGCCTTCGCGTCTGTACTGCACGTAGGCGCTGTAGGCCACGAAGAGGAACGCGGCGGTCAGGATGAGGTGCCACTCCCACCACGAGAGCCGCCACTTGTCGGCCAGGGTGACGGTGACCATCGCCTCGGCCAGCAGCGCGAACGCGGTCACCACGGAGATGAGCACGGCGCTCGGATTCCTCTTGTAAAGCAGGAAGAAGCGAATTGCGGCGGCCGCATAGAGCACCACCGCTGCCCACGACACCCAGACCAGCGGCCCCTCGACGTCGCGGATCTGATCCTGCCGCGACAGCGGCGGCAGGTCCGCCAGCGACCACACGATCCACACGAACAGCAGCAGCCCGAGCCCGATCCGCAGCCCGGCCTGCCACCGCGTGATCCGGTCCGGCAGCCGCAGCGACGACAGCACCGCGAGCACCGACCCGATGATCAGCCCGACCGCCATCGACTGGTCGAAGCCCGCGTTAGGATGCCCGATCAGCACGCCGGGCGTGGCGAGCGCGTGCGCGAAGAGAAACCCGGCCGCGGCCAGGAACACCAGCGACACCAGGAACAGCCGCCCGTCCCCCCGCCGCTTCGCCGCGATGCTCATGGCCACGCCGACGACGACGTTGATCGCCGCCACGATCATGACGAGCCAGAAGTGCGCCTCGTGGTGCTGCCAGATCTCGTCGGCCCCGGGGCGGCTGAGCAGCAGCCAGAGCCCAGCGAGCGGCAACGCGAGATGTGCCGCCCAGACGATGACGCGTGGCATCTCAGCCTCCCCTTCCGTTGCTGTTCTTCACGTCGGACTGCGCTTCAGGCATCAGCCACCGCTTCGCGGGCACCGACCACTGCACTTCGGACATCAGCCACTGCTTTGCGGGCACCGGCCACTGCTTCGGGGACGTCGGCTGCTGCTCCTCGGACATCAACCACTGCTTTGGGGACATCGGCTGCTGCTTTCGGGGCGGCTGCTGCTCCTCGGCACCGGCCGCTGCTCTTCGGCATCGGTCACTGCTCCTCGGACATCGGTCGCGATAAGGGTCGCACTTCGGCGGGTGATCTGGGTGGTCTCGTTCTGGACATTCATGACATCCCGCTTCTGCGTCTTTAGACGCAGACAGCTCCCGCGAACCTCGGTCTCATGGATACGAAGTCGACCACTGGGAGTTTCCGATGAAGTTCAAGGCACCGCTCATGACTCTGGCCGCCGGCCTGGCGGTCGCCGGCGTGCTCTACGGCGCAAACGTCAACCTCAGCCGCGGCCTACCCAAGAACAACACCGCCGCCACCCAGGCCCCGCCGCCGTCCTCCGCGGCCCCGGCGCCCCCCACGCCCTCCACCGCCCCGTCCCCCTCTCCCTCAACCGGCACGGGCAACGCGGCCCAGCAGGGCACGATCACCTACGCGGGCGCGGTGGACGGCGGCGCCGCCTCCCTGGGCGTGGTGGTCAACAACGGCAAGGCGATCGCCTACGTCTGCGACGGCCGCGCGGCCGAGTCCTGGATGGACGGCGAAATGGCCAACGGCCAGGCCCAGCTGAACAGCGCGAAGGCCACGGGCTCGCTGACCGGCACCTACACCGCCACCCAGATCAAGGGCACGGTGAAGGCCGGCACGAAGACCTGGACCTTCACCATCAAGGCCGTAGCACCCCCCTCGGGCCTGTACCGCTCCCAGTCCGCCCTCCGCAACAAACTCGACGCGAGCTGGGTCGTCTACGACGGCAAGCAGGTGGGCGTGGAGAAGCGCAACGGCGCCCTCCAACCGGCCCCGCCGTTCGACGTGAACGCAAGAACCGCCCAGGTGGACGGCACCAACGTGACCATCGAACCGACCAGCCCAGCAACCGGATACTGAGCCAGGAGCCCCGACATGAACGCCCCGATCAACGACCCCGCGCCCGAGATCCCGGCCCCTCCTGGCCCGCCCGAACCTCCACGGAAGCGCCTGGAGTTCCCCCCGATCCCCGAGCCGGGCCCACTACCGCCGGCAAACCCCGCCTACCGGTACCAGTCCCCTCAGTCCTACACAGTCGACCCCATCTTCACCGACCCTCCCCAGTTCGCTCCACTACCCACCGACCCCACCACCGCCCCCGACCCACAGCCACCCCAGCCCACCTTCCCTGCCGCAGCCCCCTATCCTTCCGCAACCACCTCTCCCTACGCGGCCAGCTCTTCTGCCGCGCCCAGCTCCCTCAGTCCGCTCGTTTCTCCTGCTCCCGCCAGCTCTCCGCCGTTGATCAGCTCTCCTACCTCGGGGAGCTCTCCTATGTCGGCGAGCCCTGCCGCGCTGGCCAGCTCGGTTGCGCCGGCCAGCCCCGTTGCGCCGCCCAGCTCTTCGGCGCCGCACAACTCTCTGGGGCCGGCCACCCCTCTGGCGCCGCACAGCTCTCTCGGGCCGGCCACCTCTCTGGCACCGCACAGCTCTCTCGGGCCGGCCAGCTCCCCGGAGCCACGCAGCTCTCTCGGGCCGGCCACCCCTCTTGCACCGCACAGCTCTCTCGGGCCGCAAAGCGCTCTTGCACCGGTCAGCCCTTCAATCCCGTTCACGCCCAACGCCCCGGTGAGCGCTCCAGTTCCGGTGAGCGCGCCGACGCCGATGACTTCTCCGACGCCGATGACCTCTCCGATGCTGGGAAGCCCCACCGCCCCGGCCAGCCACCCATACCCGGTGAGCCCTTCATCCCCGGCCAGTACCTACCCGGTGAGCTCCCCAGCTGCAGCCGGCACCTACTCGATGAGCGGTGCCCCTGCTCCGGCAGCCGGCGCCCCGACACCGATGGCGGCTCCGGCCAGCCGGAAGTCGGCGGCCACGCTCATCGTCCCGTTCCTGGTCGCCTGCCTCGTATCCGCGACTCTCGGCGTCTACGGCAAGCTCCACGAGCCGACGGGCGTCGCTGTGAACATCGCCGGCTTCTCCAGCCCGGCCACGGTCAAGGTCTGGCTGGCGACCCTCGCCTTCGTCCTGGCCCTGGTCCAGCTGTTCACCGCCCTCGTGATGTACGGCAAGCTCTCGCTCTTCGCCGACGCCAAGTGGCTAGGCCCAGCCCACCGCTGGTCCGGCCGTCTGGCCTTCCTGGCCTCCATTCCCGTCGCGCTGCACTGTCTCTACGCACTGGGCTTCGGCGACTACAACACCCGCGTACTCCTCCACTCTCTCCTCGGCTGCTTCTTCTACGGAGCCTTCGCCGCCAAGATGCTGGTCCTCGCCAAGAAGGGCGTCCCCGGCTGGGCGCTCCCGGTCTTGGGCGGCCTGGTCTTCACCGCGTTGTCGGGCCTGTTCGTCACCTCCGCGCTGTGGTTCTTCACCACGTTCGGCGTCAAACTCTGAAAGGGCCGGAAGAACCATGAGCACTCCAACCCGCCGCACCTTCCTGGCCACCGCGGGCGCCGCCGGCCTGGTCACCGCGCTCTCGGGCTGCGCCGCTTACGGCCTGGACAGCGCCGCCGCTCAGGACGGCCCCACCGCCGACGGCACCACGCCCCAGGGCGCCACCAGCGAAAACGCCCCAGGCACCGCCAGCAGCCCGAACGCCGCCAACTCCGGCACAAACGCTGCCGGCGGGTCCGCGGTGGGCGCGTTCGCCCGAACCGCCGACATCCCAGTGGGCGGCGGCCGAATCTTCGCCAACCAAAAGCTGGTGGTAACCCAGCCGGAGGCCGGCACCTTCCGCTGCTTCACCGCCGTCTGCACCCATGCCGGCTGCCTGGTAGGCGAGGTCACCGACGGCACCATCAACTGCGCCTGCCACGGCAGCCGCTTCAAGGTGACCGACGGCGCCGTAGCCGCCGGCCCAGCCAAGAAGGCTCTAGCCGCCATTGCCATCCAGGTGACGGGCGACGCCATCTCCAAAGCCTGACACCACAGGCTCACCCACCCTCGGCTATCCACAAAGGACGACCGAGCGCGAGAACGACAGACGACGCCAGGCCACCTCCGCATCACCTCCACCCCCATTCCCCCTCCGTTCTCCATACGCATCCACCCGCAAGTCCGTCTCCCGCCTGCACCCGTATTCGGTTCCAACCTCACGGTTGCCGGCGGGCCGGGCTCGGGTGTTCATGCCGGCGTCCGGATCGCCCGCTCACGCAGCATCCGCCGCGTGGGCAGTACGCCAGCCAGGAGCGCCAGCACCAGGCAGAGCCCCACAACCCCGCCGACGACCGACCACGGCACCACCAGCGCGACCGTCGCGCCGACCTGCTGACTCAGTCCAGCCCGAATGCTCACCAGAGCCCCGAACGCGACCACTCCACCGAGCACCGCACCGATGAGCACGACCAGCGCCGACTCCGCGGCGACGTACCCGGCCACCTGCCGCCGTGTCGCCCCCGCCAGCCGCAACACCCGCAGATCGGCCGCCCGCCCCTGGGCCGCCATGAGGAGAGTGTTCGCGACAGCGATCGCCCCGTAGCCAGCCGACACCGCAATGAGCATCAACGTGAACACCCACACCAACCGGTCCTCGGCGCTATCCGCCTCGGCCGCCCATGTGCTCAGACCGATCGCCCGCGCCCCGACACCGGCGGGCACGTCGACCGGCTCTCCCGACGGCAGGTACACGGCCGACGTCAGCGCCGACCGATCATGCCGCCGCACCGTTGCCCGATCCAGCAGCACGTCGGCCCGCACCGACCGATCGGCGACGACAGCGACGACCCGCAGTGGCACCCGCTCCCCGTCCGCGAACACCATCGGGTACGTATCGCCCACGGCCCGGTGCGCCGACTCCGACACCACAACCGAGTCCTCACCGCTCAACTCGGCAAGCGAACCGGCGATCACCCGGCTCCCCTGATCCGCCCGGGCAAACGCGACCGGGTCCACTCCGAGCGCACTCCACGACCGCATCGCCAACCCGCTGTCCTCGTCCGGCGCGAACACCGTGGTCGGCAGCATCGCCGCTCCCGGCACCCCGGCCACCGCGGCGTCGGACAGCCCGGGCGTCCGATCCGGCACCAGCACTTCCCCGGCGTCGACATCAGCCGCCCGCCCGGCGGCATACGCCGCTGTCGTCGTCTGCACCATCCCCGCTACGAGCACCGCAAAGGCCACGGTCAGCAGCACCGGCGCGGCCGTGGACGCCGTCCGCCGAGAAGCCGTGAGCGCACCCTGCCGCACCAGCAGCCCGACCGCACCTCCACCGCGCCGGAACGGCAGTCGCATGAGTCGCACGATCGGCGGTACCGCACCCGGCGCCAACGCCACCATCCCCGTCACCAGGGCCATCGCGCTGTACAGCGCATACGACGCCCCGTCCTGCGCATCGTCCGCCGTCGCCGTGCCCACGGCCAACGCGATCCCCAACGCCATCAGTGCTCCGCCGCAAACCCACCGGAGCCGCCCCATCGGCCGCTGCTCGACAGCCGCCTCCCGCAGCGCCTCCAGCGGCCGCACCCGGGCCGCCCGCCGCGCGGCCGACCACGCCCCGACGAGCGCAACCACCGGCCCGAGCACGAGCCCCGCCAGGAACGGCAGTCCGCTGTACCGCACCTCATAGGTCGCCGGCTCCAGCCCGGCCGACACCAACAGCCGCCCCACAACCGGCGCGGCCGCCGCGCCGACGAGCACCCCGAGAACCGCCCCGGCACCGCCGACGACCAGCGCCTCCCCGTAGACCATCCGCCGCACCTGCCGCGGCGTGGCGCCGATCGCGCGCAGCAGCCCCAGCTCTCGCCGCCGCTGCGCCACGGTGAACGCGAACGTCGACGCGACAACGAACACTGTGACGAACCCGGAGAGCACCGACACCCCGGTGAGCACCTGCATGCCGATCCATCGCGCCCGCGCGTCGTCGCCGGGTTCGAGCGCTCCGCGCCCGTCGCCGCTGAGCACCACGCCATCGGACCCCACGACCGCACGCGCCCCCGCCGTAACAGCACCCGCATCAGCGCCCGGATCGAGCACCAGCCCGATCGCCCGGACACCCGGCGCCAGTTCCGCCGCCACCTCGTCCGCGACCAGGTAGCCGGGCGCGTCCACCAACCCGGTCACCGTGTATTGAACAGGCCCGGTCGCCATAAGGAGCGTCACCGAACTCCCCGGCCGAAGCCCGAGTGCCCGATCGACCACCACTTCACCCGGCCCGCGGGGAGGCGCCCCGGCCACCAGCGCGAGCCCACCGAGCCGAGCCGAGGACCACCCATGCCCTTGGTACGTGTCCTGCCGCTGCCCCTCAACCGGCGGCGGCCGCCCATCAACCAGCGCCTGCACGTAGAACACCCGGTCAGGGACGGCGGCTGCAACCCCGGGCATCGCATCGAGTCGCCGGCTCAGCTCCTCTGCCCTGGCCGCGGACCACGGCACCGTCGGCGGAAACGCCTCGGCCGGACTTCGACTCTCGGGTGCCTGAACAACTACCGCCGCACCGGCCAGCCGGTCGGGAATCTTCGGCCGCCCCGCGACGAGCAGCAGCAGCGCCAGGGCGACCAGCGCGACACCGACGATCACGGCAACGAGCGCACCGCCGACACGGCGGATCTTCACCACGACTCCTCCAGGTGGTCCGCGTCCTGCCGGTTCGCCGCACGGCCCGGGCTTGCTTCCTCGCGCTCGTGCGTGTGGTCCGAACGCGGGACGGAATCGTGGTGTGCGGACCGTCGAACACCGGTTGCTTCCCGCTGCGAGACGGACGCCGACGCTTCCGGCTCATCTGGGCGCGTGGTCGCACCGGAGTGCACGGTCTTCCCTACGCCGCTCTTCTCCAGGTGCGTCGTGCGGGCCGCAATGTCTTCGGCCGTCTGTGCCTGCCGAATGTCGTCGGCAATGCGTCCGTCGGCGAGGAACACCACCCGGTCGGCGCGGGCGGCGGCGACCGGGTCATGAGTCACCATCACCACTGTCTGCCGGTGCTCGTCGACGAGTGCTCGCAGCAGATCGAGGATGTGCCTTGAGGTCACACTGTCGAGCGCGCCGGTCGGCTCGTCGGCGAACACGACCGCCGGACGGCTGATCAGCGCTCGGGCGATTGCCACTCGCTGCTGCTCGCCGCCGGAGAGCTCGCTCGGGCGGTGCCGAAGCCGATCGGTGAGCCCGACCGCGGCCAGGGCGGCAACCACGTCGGCGGCTCGCGGGCGGCGCCCGGCCAGGCGCATCGGCAGGGAAACGTTCTGCTCGGCGGTGAGCGCCGAGACCAGGTTGAACGCCTGGAACACGAATCCGATGCGGTCCCGCCGAAGACGGGTGAGGTCGTCCTCTGACAGGTCGTCGAGCACCACTCCGTCGACGGCCACCGAGCCCTCCACCGGGCGCTCGAGGCCGGCCGCGCAGTGCAGCAGCGTCGATTTGCCCGAGCCGGAGGGGCCCATCACCGCCGTGAACGTCCCGCGCTCGAAGGCCACCGAAACGCCGTCGAGCGCAACGAGCCGCCGTTCGCCGTCACCATAGGCGGCCCGGACCTCATCCAGAACCACGGTTTGCGTCGTCATGGCTCGAAACGATCCCGCGGCGGGCCGGCCTTGCGCATCGGACTGGGATGGACACTTTTCGTTCCACCCGCTGTGGTACGCCGAGCCCCATACGGCCCGCTTCTCATACCTGGGTATGACGGCTCCCAGGCCGACGCGCAAACCCGCCGAACCCACTACCGTCGACCGCATGAACCTGCCCCCGCTCCTCACCCGGCGGCTGACGCTGAGGGGCCTGTATACGCTCGACGCCCTCGGCGCCGTGGCCTCCACGGTGCTCTGTTACTGGGCGGCGGAGGCAGCGCCCGCGGACGGCCGGCCGGACGAGCCGATCTGGCTGTCGCTGGTGATCGCGTTGGCAATCGGCCTACCTGTTGCGGTCCGGCGCCACTGGCCCTATCCAGCGGCCATGACGGCCACGATCGCCGCATCGATCGGCCTGGCGACGGAGATCATCCCGGCCTTCGCGGCTGTCGCTCCGTTGTTCGCCATGGCCCTGGTCTTCTACGTGTTCAACTCAATAGCCCGGGACATGAGGGCCTTCTTCTTCATGTTCGCCTGCACGGTGCTGGTCAGCGCGAGCCTGGCCGGGCCAATATACATAGCCGAGTCCGAAGCCCCGACGACCGACGACACTCCTCCCTGGATGCTCGCCTTTCTCCTCGCCGCTCTCGTTGTCTCGCTGGCCAGCATGCTCGGCTTCACGGCCGGCGAGCGTCGCGCGCAAACCGCCGAGCGCAACGAGCAGATGCTGCAGCAGGCCACGGTCGAAGAGCGCCTCCGCGTCGCCCGCGAACTGCACGACGTCATCGCTCACACGATGACTCTGATCGTGGTGAAGGCGTCGATCGGCAACCATGTCGCCGAGGCCGATCCACGCGAGGCCCGCGACGCGCTTCAGGTCATTGAGGCCGCCGGACGCTCGGCGATGCTCGAGGTGCGCCGGGTGCTGGACATGCTGCGGGAGGACACGCCGTATGCGCCCGCACCCGGTATCGACGACATCCCGGCCCTCGTCCAACTCGCTTCGGTGGGCGGGGTCGAGGTGCAGCTCACCATGGACCGGCCCGACGAACCGGCGGTCGCGGAGGCGCCGGAGTCGGTGGGGCTGGCGGTGTACCGGATCGTGCAGGAGGCGATCACCAACGTCGTCAAGCATGCGGCGCCGGCGCAGTGCTGGGTGAACGTTGCGGTAGGTGCGGACGGCGTGCGGATCGAGGTCGACGACGACGGGAAGCGGCCCGCACGCACGCATGGAGCCGGGAGCGGGCACGGTCTGATCGGGATGCGCGAACGGGTGGCGCTGCACGGGGGAACGTTCAGCGCCGGCCCTCGAGCCGAGGGCGGCTTCTCGGTGCGCGCGCTGCTGCCGGCCGGAGGTGGTGCCTGAGAGACAAGAGGTCGTGTCTGAGAGACAAAAGGTGGTGCCTGAGAGACAACAAGGAGCACTTCGCGCGGCGGCGCAAACGAGATCAGGACGGTGCTGGAGGACTGCACGAGCCGGAGGTGGCGCTTGAAGGACGTAACGGGCGTCGCGGACAAGATCGAGACGATGTTGGCAGACTGCTTGGCTGGCGGTCGCGGGGAGCGTTGAGTCGCGGGCCGGGGTGCGGATCGTGGCGGCGCTGGAGACCTGCGTGGGGGAGGTCGGGCTTGATTCGGGTGTTGATTGCTGACGATCAGGCTCTGTTGCGCGGGAGCTTTAGGGCGTTGGTCGACCTCAGTGGGGACTGCACCACCGTTGGGGAGGCCGGGACCGGGAGCGAGGCGGTTCGGCTGGCTCGGGAGGTTCGGCCGGATGTGGTGCTCATGGATGTTCGGATGCCGGAGATGAACGGGATCGACGCCACGCGGCTCATCTCGGAGGACTCGGCGCTCGGGGGCGTCAGGGTTCTGATTCTTACTACGTTCGATCTGGATGAGTACGTCTACGGGGCGTTGCGGGCGGGTGCCAGTGGGTTCCTGCTCAAGGACACGCCACCGGCCGAACTGTTGAGCGCGATCCGGGTTGTCGCCGGTGGGGAAGGGTTGTTGTCGCCCTCGGTTACTCGGCGGCTTATCTATGAGTTTGCTCGGCGGCCGTTGCCTGAGCGGCCCGTACCGCGGCGGCTGGATGGGGTTACGGAGCGGGAGAAGGAGGTGCTCACGCTGGTTGGGCTGGGGCTTTCCAACAATGAGATCGCGGCGCATCTTGGGTTGAGTCTGGCCACGGTCAAGACGCATGTCGGGCGGATACTGGCGAAACTTGGGGTGCGGGACCGGGCGCAGTTGGTGATCGTCGCGTATGAGACAGGGCTCGTTGCGGTGGGTCTTTAGGCTGCGCCCTCGACGCTGGCGGGCCGCCGGGACATGCCGGAGTGCCAGGTGCTAGGCCGCCGTGGTGCCGGGCTGTCAGGATGCTGGGACGCGTCGAGCTGCCCAAGGTCCCAGGCCGCGCTGAGCCGTCAGAGTGCCGGGCTGCCGAGTGCCAGGGCGCGCCGAACTGCCGAGTGCAAGGGCGCGCCGGGCTGGCGAGGTGCTGAGACGTGCCGGGCTGCCAGGACGCCCGAACGCGACGGGGTGCCGGGGTGCCGGGGTGCCAAAAGTGACTGGTGACGCGGTGCTCAGGATGCCCACGCCGGCACGGATTGAGATTGCTGACGTGCCAGGCGTCGGTGTTCGGTGGGTTACTGGTGCAGTGGAATGGTTACCCGGAATGTGGCGCCCTCGCCGGGGGCGGTTTGCAGTGTGACCTCGCCGTTGTGGGCCTTCACCAGGGCGCTGACGATCGACAGGCCTAGGCCGGAGCCGCCCAGGGCTCGGGTGCGGCTCGGGTCGGTGCGGTAGAAGCGTTCGAAGACTCTGGCGGCGTCGTCGTCTGTCATGCCGGGGCCGTTGTCGGCCACCTCCAGGATTGCCTTGTCGCCCTCGGTACCCACGAAGACCGTGACCTCCGTGCCGGGGGGAGTGTGGTTCAGGGCGTTGGACAGGAGGTTTTGCAGGACCTGGCGCAGGCGGGCCTCGTCGCCCTCCACGATCGGGGCTTCGGTGTCGGCGTCGGCGTCTTCGCTGTTCGGGGTGCGTAGGCGTAGTCGGTGGTCGGCGGCTGTCACCCGGGCGTCGATCAGGGCGTCGGTCGCCAGGGCGAGCAGGTCCACCGGCTTCTTCTCCAGCGGGCGCTGCTGGTCCATCCGGGCCAGGAGCAGCAGGTCGTCGACCAGCAGGCCCATCCGGGTGGCGTGGTGTTCGATTCGGCGCATGTTGTCGTCGTTGTGGCCGGACTGGCGGTGCAGCTCGGCGAAGCCGCGGATCGAGGTCAGCGGGGTGCGCAGTTCGTGGGAGGCGTCGGCCACGAAGCGGCGCATGCGGCCCTCCGAAGCCAAGGCCGACTGCTCCGAGGCCAGGGCGGCCTGTTCGGAGGCGCGGCGCTCCTCGAAGGCGGTCTCGATCTGGCCGAGCATGGTGTTCAGTGCCTTGGCCAGGCCGCCGACCTCGGTGCGCGGGTCGGCCTCGGGGACGCGGCGGCTCAGGTCGCCGGCCGCGATGGCCTCGGCTGTCTGCTCGACCTCGACCAGGGGGCGCAGGCTGGAGCGGACCAGGAGGTACGCGACCACGGCCAGCACCAGCAGCACGAACCCGCCGATCGTCGCGCTCATCACGATCTGCCGAGAGACAGTGTTGTCGACCTCGTCGAGGCTGATGGCGACCACGACCGGGTCGTGGTCCTCGATCTTGTGCGTGAACGGGTTCCGGGAGGGGGCCTGCTGGGCGTAGAGGACGCGCCAGCTGTGGCCGCCGTCGACCGGATCCAGGGTGGCGTACGCGCCGCCGGTGTTGGCGGACAGCTGGGTGGTGTGGCCGACGATGGTGTAGCCCGACTCGGGCAGGACCGGGCGGCTCTGGTCGGGCTCGCTCGGGTTGGGGTTGAAGTAGAGCTCTCGGAAGGAGCCGTCCGGGTTGATGCAGCCGACGTAGTAGCCGACGCGCTGCACCGGGCCGCCGCCGGGGCCGCCCTTGCCGCCGTCCGTGTCGCACCTCGGGGTCTCCTGGCTGACGCTGTCCAGGAGCTGGGCGTCGACGCGGTCGATGAGGTAGTCGCGGGTGCTCACCACGCCGGCGATGCCGGTTGTCACAAGGGCCGCCGCCAGCAGGACGAGCATCAATATGACGAGCTTGACGCGGAGCGGCCACGATTTCATGTGCGTGGCAGCCGCAGCGAGTAGCCGACTCCGCGCAGGGTCTGCAGGAGCCGGGGCTCGGAGGTGTCGATCTTCTTGCGCAGGTAGGAGACGTAGGACTCCACGACGCCCGCGTCGCCGCCGAAGTCGTACTGCCACACGTGGTCCAGGATCTGGGCCTTGGACAGCACGCGGCCAGGGTTCGTCATGAAGTACCGCAGCAGCTTGAACTCGGTAGGCGAGAGCTGGACCTCCTGGCCGGCCTTGAACACCTCGTGGGTGTCCTCGTCGAGCTCGATGTCGGCGAAGTTCAGGCGCGACGTCTGAGCCGAGGAGCCGCCCGCCGGATCGGCCACCCGGCGCAGGACGGCCTGGATGCGGGCCAGGATCTCGGAGAGGCTGAAGGGCTTGGTGACGTAGTCGTCGCCGCCCAGGGTCAGGCCCTTGATCTTGTCCTCGGTGGCGTCGCGGGCGGTGAGGAACAGGACCGGCACACGGGTGCCCTCGCCGCGGAGCTTGCGGAGCACCTCGAAGCCGTCGAGCTCGGGCATCATGACGTCGAGCAGGATCATGTCCGGCCGGAACCGCCGGGCCTCCTCCATCGCCTGCCGGCCGCTGGTGGCGCTGGCGACGTCGTACCCGTGGTACTTGAGGCTCGCGGAGAGCAGTTCGACGATGTCCGGCTCGTCGTCGACCACAAGCAGCCGCGTCATGATTCGCTCCAAATTGCGTCAGAGTTCCCTTGTCACCTAAGAGCCTGCCGCCGGTACCTGACGCCCTGATGCGGTTTCCCTGAAAACCAGCTGTGAACCGCCTGCAACCGACAGCGACACCGCAACGACGGCGGCGGCGCCCCGCAAGGACCGAGGCGCCGCCGAAAAACCGTCAAAACCGCCAAAACACTGCCAAACGACAAAACACAGCAAACGCCAGAGGATTCCGAGGCCGCTTCGCTCCCGCCCCGGTTAGGGGGCTCCCGCCCCCATGAGCCCCCGGCCGCGCCCTACTCGCGCGCCTCGTCAGCCGGCGCGATGTCGGAGGTCTCGGGAGCCTCGGCCGGCCGCAGCCACTGCCACAGCAGGAACAGCAGGCCCAACACCAGCATGCCGAGCCCGATCCACAGGTTGATCCGCACTCCCGCCGCCTTGTCGATCTCCTCCTGCGAGTCGAAGATGCCAAGGATCGTCACGATCACCCCGTACACCGTGAACAGCCCGCCGATCACCCGGCGGACATCGAAGAGGCGAGCCGCGCGAGCGGTGTCGACCTTCTCAGACATGACAACCCCCTACAGGAACGGCAGATAGAACGCGAATGCCAGCACGAGCGCGGCCGAGCCGAGCAGCACCGGCGAGCGGTACCAGGCGGTGTCCCCCGCGAGCGCGTCGGCCGCGAGGTCGTGGCGCCCGACGCCGTACACCAGCCCGTCGAGCTCGGAGTCGGTCTTCGGCCTGGTCAGCGGCGTGACGATGACGGCGACGATGGCCACCACGACGAAGGCGATGCCCGCGCCCCAGAACGACTCGTCGAGGTCGGAGCCGAAGGTGAACCAGCCGAACCACTTGTACCCGGCGTAGGTGATGAACGCGGCCACCGTGCCCAGCAGCAGGCTCCAGAACCCGGCCCACGCCGTCATCCGCTTCCAGAACATGCCGATGATGAAGGCACCGAAGAGCGGGGCGTTGAACAGCGAGAACAGCGCCTGGATGTAGTCCATGATGTTGCTGTAGCCGGAGGCGATGAACGCGGTGCCGATGCCGATCACGACGCCGACGACGGTGATCAGCCGGCCGACCTTGAGGTAGTAGCCGTCGGGCTTGTCCTTGGCGACGTACTCCTGCCAGATGTCGTAGGTGAACACCGTGTTGAAGCCGGACACGTTGGCCGCCATGCCCGCCATGAACGAGGCCAGCAGACCTGTCACGGCGATGCCGAGCACGCCGTTGGGCAGGAAGTCGCGCATCAGCAGCGGGACGGCGTTGTTGTACTGCAGGTCCCCCGTGTCGGCACCGAGCCCCTTCACGGTCACCAGCGCGACCAGGCCGGGGATGACGGTGACGAACGGGATGAGCAGCTTCGGGTACGCCGCGATGATCGGCGTGCGTCGGGCCGCGCTCATGTTGCGGGCCGACAGGCCGCGCTGGACCTCGGCGAAGTTCGTCGTCCAGTAGCCGAAGGAGAGCACGAACCCGAGGCCGAAGACGATGCCCCACCACGGCGCGCCGAGCGGGTTGGCGCTGCTGGCGGTGTTGGCCCAGGTGTGCAGGCCGGCGTCGCCGAGCTTGGTGCTGTTGCGGACGGCGTCGAAGAGCCCGTCGATGCCGCCGAGCTTGACCAGGCCGACGATCGCGATCGGGAGCAGGCCGGCGATGATGACGAAGAACTGCAGGACCTCGTTGTAGATCGCGCTGGAGAGGCCGCCCAGCGTGATGTAGATGAGGACGATGGCGGCGCCCACGATGATCGCGATCCACAGCGGCCAGCCGAGCAGCGCCTGCATGATCAGGGCGAGCGCGTAGAGGTTGACGCCGGCGATCAGCACCTGGGCGAGCGCGAACGACAGTGCGTTGAGCATGTGCGCCGGGCGGTTGAAGCGGCGCCGCATGAACTCGGGGACGCTGCGCACTTTGGAGCCGTAGTAGAAGGGCATCATCACGATGCCGAGGAAGACCATGGCCGGCACGGCGCCGATCCAGTAGTAGTGCAGCGTCATCAGGCCGTACTTGGCACCGTTGGCGGCCATGCCCAGGATTTCCAGGGCGCCCAGATTGGCGGAGATGAACGCGAGGCCGGTCACCCAGGCGGGGAGCGAGCGGCCGGACAGGAAGAAGTCGACGCTGTTGCGGATGGAGCGGCGGGCGGCGAGGCCCACCCCCAGCACGGTGATGAAGTAGAGCGCCAGCAGGACGTAGTCCATCGCGTCCATCTGCAGGCGCAGCCCATCGGCGAGAGTCTGCACCCGTTCCTCCCTTTCCCCGGGTACGAGTGGAGCGTCGAGGCTCCTACCCAGCCAGGGACGGGAATCAAACCCTCATAATCAACTTAAGTGATTCGCAAGCATAGATACCAAATCCGCGGCCGCGTACGGTTTGTCCAGGAATGCGTCACATCCGGCCTCCATGGCCGCCGCCTTCTCGTGCGGCAGGACGCTCGCGGTCAGCGCCACCACCGTCGGCCGCGCGGGAGCCGCGTTGAGCTCGGCGGCCAGCGTCAGCCCGTTGCCGTCGGGCAGGTTGACGTCCAGCAGGATCAGGTCTACGGCATGCGCGGCGAGCGCGCTGCGGGCATCGGCGAGCGACCCGGCTTCGAGCAGATTCGCATGGTGTACCGCGGGAGCGTCGGCGCGCGCGATGATGGCCCGGACGAGCACGCGATTGAGCTCCTCATCCTCCACCAACAGGACTGTGCTCATCTGACGGCTCCTTCCTGTCGTGCCCCGGACACCGCGCTCAGGCCGATCCACTCGCGGACCCCGTCGGCCGCCGAGCCCCGCGGCACCGTGCCGATGACCTTGCCGGTCAGCCGCCGCCGGTCGGCGTCGGACAGGTCGGGCGCGGTCAGCGCGAGCACCGGGATGCCCTGGGTCGACGGCTCCTGGTCCAGCCCGGAGAGCAGGGCGAACCCGTCGACGCCCGGCATCTGCAGGTCACAGATGATCAGATCGAAGCGGCGGTTGCGGGACAGCCGCAGCCCCTCCGCGCCGTCGTCGCACGTGACGACGGCGATGCCGGCCTCCGTGAGCTGTCGCGCGACGACCGCCCGAGTCGTGTCGTCGCGGTCGACCACGAGCACCGATGCCGAGTCCTGCTCCGAGGCGGGCATGATGTGCCGGGCCAGCTGGGCCAGCATGGCATCGTGGTCGACCGGCTTGACGAAGAAGTCGGCCGCGCCCAGGGCCAGGCCGGCCCGCCGGTCGTCGATGATCGTGGTGAAGAAGACCGGGATCGAGCGCAGGGCCGGGTCGTGTTTGAGGCGCTTGATCACGTCCCAGCCGTCGAGGCCGGGCAGGACCACGTCGAGCAGTATCGCGTCGGGGCGCCAGGCGCCGGCCGCGGAGAGCCCGGCCTCGCCGGAGGCGGCGGTGCGCACCGCGTATCCGGCCCCGACCAGGTATGCCTCGAGCAGTTCGGCCGAGCGCGGGTCGTCGTCGACGACCAGGACCCGGCCGCGGGCGACGCCTTCGGGATGGGCCGTCGACCCGGTACCGGCCGCGGCCGCGAGCGCGCCGGCGGCCGGCAGGTGGACCGTGAACCGGCTGCCCTCGCCCGGCGTCGACGCCACCCCGATCGTGCCGCCGTGCGCCTCGACCAGCCGCCGGGTCAGCGCGAGCCCGAGCCCGGTGCCGGCCTTGCGCTGGGTGGCCGTGCCGAGCTGCTGGAACTCCTCGAAGATCCGCTCCTGGTCGGCCGGCTCGATGCCGCCGCCGCTGTCGGCCACCGTGATCGCCACGCCGGCCGTGACCGGCTCAGCGGTGATCGAGATCAGGCCCTCCTCGGGCGTGAACTTGATCGCGTTGGACAGCAGGTTGTCGAGGATCTGCCGCAGCCGCAGCGGGTCGGCGGACACCGCAAGATCGTCGGGCACGTTGCAGTACACCCGCAGGCTCTTGCGATCGGTCAAGGGGCGCAGCGTGGTGATGATGTCGCCGATCGCGCCGTCGAGCGAGATCGGCTCGGCGTTGAGCTCCAGGCGCCCGGACTCGACCTTGGCCAGGTCGAGGATGTCGTTGATCAGTCCGAGCAGGTGCCGCCCACTGCTGTGCACGTGATCGACCCACTCGGCCGGCACGCTGCGGCGATCGCCCTCGGGCCGCTCGGCCCGCATGAGGTCGCTGAAGCCGATTATCGCGTTGAGCGGCGTGCGCAGCTCGTGGCTCATGCCGGCCAGGAAGTCGCTCTTGGCCTGGCTGGCCAGGGTGAGCGCGGCAACCGACTCGGCCAGCCGGTCGGTCAGCTCACGCTGCTCGGCCAGCACGGCGCTGCGCTCGGCCAGCACCCGGGCCTGCCCGGCGAGGACATTGGTGAGGCGCAGGTCGTCGGCGCTGAACAGCGCGCGGTAGCGGTCGAGCACCAGCAGCGTGCCGATCCCGGGCAGCGGCAGCGCTGTCGCGAACCGGGTGCCGGTGGCCACGGCCAGCGGATGCCCCTTCGGCAGCCGGGCCGGGCGGCGGCCGGTGGTCAGGGCGTGCACGTCGAAGTCGAGGCGCCCGTGCGGCAGGTGGGTGCCGGAGCGGCAGACGGCGGCCCGGCGCTCCAGGTGCCCGTCCAGGAGCAGGACGGCGTCGGTACCCGTGGTGTCGTGGACGACCTGCACGAAGCGCCGCCACACCTGACCGGTGCTCGCGTCGGCCGGCAGCCGCTGCAGATCCTCGGTCGCCTCATACCAGGTCGTTGCCGACATCACCCGGCGCAGCCAGCGCGGCGGGTGGAACGCCAGCAGGGACAGGACGGCGGCGACGAGCCCGACGAACCGCCCGGCCGGCTGCCACCACACGTGCCGCCCCGAATACTGCGCGGCCGCGGTGAACAGCATCAGCAGCATCACCGGAAACAGGTATGTGGCCGCCGCGGCCAGGCGCAGCCGGGCCTTCCCGGCGCCGGATCGGCGGCCGGCCGCCCGCAGCAGCATGGTGCCCGCGATCAACTCGGTGACAGTGAAGGTCACGGTGATCAGCGCCAGGTAGGGCCGGGTCAGGGGCCGGGGCGCCACGCTCACGGCCACGACGGCGACGAGCAGGAGCACCAGCAGCGTGCCGTCCAGCCAGCGCGGCACCCGGCCGAGGCGCGCGGCGAGCCGGAGTGTCAGGTACGGCTGGATCATCAGCAGCGCGGTCGCCAGGATCGACGCGGCGAGCGGGACCGGGCGGTGCAGCTGCTCGCGCACGGCGGCGTTCACGCACAGCGCCAGCGTCGGCAGGAAGATCAGGGCGGTGTCGCGCTGCAGCGGGTCTCGGCCCCTCGCGTAGCCCCCAAGCGCCCGTAAAAAGACGGCCGCTACCAGCGCGGTTGTGACCAGAGTTACCATGTGAATACGCCCCGTAACGGTTTCCGAACGGGACTCACTTTAGTCAGACAATGAGGCTGGGGGGGCCGGATGAGCGATGACGTCCTGCGCGCCACCGTCGCCACGGCCACCCACGACCTGTCCAACGCCATCGGGGCGGTCGTGAACTACACGACGTTCCTGACTGAGGACCTGACCCGCAGCGGGGCCGCGCCCGAGTATCTGCCGCACCTGCAGAGCGCGGCCGAGCGCGCACTGGCCCTAGTAGCGGGACTCGCTGCGGCTCTTGCACGCGACGCAGAGCGTGACTGACGGGAACGCGGCCAGCCGGGCCACCGGGATCTCACCGTGACACGTCTCACACGTACCGTAGTGGCCGGCGTCGAGCCGCTCCAGCGCCCGGTCGACCTGGTCCATGCGGCCCCGGATCGACTCGGCGAGCATGAACTCCTGCTCGCGCGTGAACGCCTTGTTGCCGAGGTCGGCCACGTCGTCACCGGAGTCGACGACGCCCGCGAGTGTCATCTCGGCCACCGTGGCGACGTACTCCGCCTCGAGCTCCTCGCGCCGCCCGATGAGTGCGGAGCGAATGTCCTGGGTACGGGTCTCTGGGTAAACGAGCATCGTCGGGCCCCCCGGCATCGTGGCAGTAAGTCGTCGATCGGTGGCTTCCGGTGTGCCCACGAGTGGTGCTGCGCAAACCTGACTGTTTTTTGCGACCGGCACAGGGCACCATGAATACCGTGGAGGCGGATTTGATCGAGGTCGACGTGCCCGCGGGCCAGTCCCGCACGGCCCGGCGCGTGATCACTCAGGCGCTCGACGCCTGGGGTCTGCCCCAACTCAGCCGCTGCGCGGTCATGGTCGGGCACGAGCTCGTCGCCAACGCCCTGCGCCACGGGCTGCCGCCGGCCGTCCTGCGGCTGCTGCGCCGGGGCGACACGCTGATCATCGAGGTCGGCGACGCGAGCGACAAGGTGCCGCGCATCGCCGAGATCGACAACCTGACGAGCACCTCCGGCCGCGGCATGCAGATCGTCAACACGCTGGCCCGCACCTGGGGCGTGCGCCGCCACCAGGGCGGCAAGACGGTCTGGGCCGAGATCGCCGTCTAGGTCGACTCAGGCCCCAGGTCGACTCAGACCCGAGGCCGGCACCAGCTCAGGCCGGACCCGGCCCGGGCCGGGTCAACGGGGCGCGCTCTACGGCGGCCCGGGGTCAGGCCAGCTCCACGGGCTCGTTGGTGATCGGCAGGATCTGGTCCAGCCCGGTGATCTCCAGTGTGACCCGCACGTCCTCGTTCGGGTTGGCCACTACGAGCGTCGCGCCCGCGTTCTTGGCCCGCCGCCAGCAGCCGACGAGCGTGCCCAGGCCGCTCGAGTCGATGAACGACAGGTGCGTGAGGTCGACGACCACCTCCCGGGCCCCGGCCTCCAGCTCCTGCACCACCGCCGTGAGCAGGCTCGGAGCCGAGTCCAGGTCCAGTTCCCCGGTCAGCACCAGATGTACGCGACCCTCGTGCCGGCGCGCTTCCAACTCCCAGATCGCCTCGTCGTCAACCACCGGGCTTCCTTTCCTGACTCGCTGGTCAACAGTTTGGGGTACCCAATCGGTGGAGTTCAAACGCACAGCGCGGTTGCCCTCGATCGGCCGGCGCGGAACACTCGGTGACATGCGAGCTGCGTACCTGGTCGAGGCCGGGAGACAGGTGTCGGGATCACTCAACCTCCTGCACACCATCCGGCGCTCCCTGGCCGCCTGCGTGCCCGAGCTCGCCGACTGGGCCCAGCTGATGATCCTCACGCGCGGTGAGGCCACCTACACGTCGCTGCTCGACGGTGGCGTGCCCACCACCGCCCGCCGCCCGCTGCCGTCGCCCTCCCACGCCCGTCTGCTCGTCACCGGCCGCCCCGAGCTCCTGCACGTCGGCTTCGACGGGGACGCATCCGACGGCCTGACCGCCCTCGTCCCCGACGACGCCATGCGCGGCCAGGTCTCGGCCCTGCGGCCGGCAGACGTCCTCGGGGTGCCGCTTACCGCTCGGGGTACGACATTCGGGACTTTGACCCTGGCCCGGCGCGCCGGGCTCGGCTTCGACGTCGAGGACGTGGCGCTCGCCGAAGAGCTGGCCGTCCGGATCGCACTGGCCGTCGACGCGGCGCGGCGCTACACCGAGCGATCGCACGTGGCGAGCGTCCTGCAGAACAGCCTCCGCCCGCCGGAGCTGCCGAAACTGCGCGGCGCCGAGCTGGCCGCCCGCTATCGCCCCGCGGCCGGCGACGCCGAGATCGGCGGCGACTTCTATGACGTCTGGGGCCGGGACGACGACTGGGCGTTCACCCTCGGCGACGTCTCCGGCAAGGGCGTCGAGGCCGCCGTCGTCACCGGTCAGGCCCGCCACACGGTCCGCGGCGCCTCGGCGGTGGACCGCTCGCCCGCGGCCGTCCTCGGCGCGCTCAACACCATGCTCGCCGGGGCGACCGGGCGGTACGTCACCGCCCTCTACGGCCGCGTCACCACCCTGGACTCCGGCCTGCGGGTCGAGCTCGCCTCGGCCGGCCACCCGCCACCGCTCCTGCTGCGCCCCGACGGCACCGTCACCCCCGTCCCCGTGCGCGGCCTCGCCGCGGGCCTGGTCGAGGACGTCACGTATGAGCCGGCCACCGTCGACCTCGCCGTCGGCGACACCCTCGTGCTCTACACCGACGGCGTCACCGAGGCCGGCGACCGCAGCGTCCGTTCGGGCACCCGCCGACTGGCCGCGCTCCTGCGGCGCTACGCCGAGGCCGGCGTGGAAGCCCTGGTCGAGGCCGTCGAGATAGCTGTCGTCGAGGGAGCCGGCGCCGCGCAGCGCGACGATCTGGCGGTGCTGGCCCTGCGGGCGGGCCGGCCCGCCCGCAGCGCGCCCGGCCACCTGCGGACGGCCGGATGACGCGGACGTACTTCCAGTGCCTGGCCGAGCGCGACGGCGCCGCCGCACTGCGCGTCTGCACCGACCTGCTCGACGCCGGCCGCAGCCCGGTCGACGTCCTGCTGGACATCGTCGCTCCCGCTCAGCACGAGGTCGGCCAGCGCTGGGCGAGCGGCGAGTGGACAGTCGCCCACGAGCACGCCGCCACCGCCATCAGCGAATCGGTGGCCGTGGCCCTGGGCGCCCGAATCCCGGTGCCCGACCGCACCCGCGGACACGTGGTCATGGCCTGCGCCGAGCGCGAGTGGCATGGGCTGCCGGCCCGCCTGGTCGCGTACGCACTGCAGGAGGCCGGCTGGCAGACCACCTTCCTGGGCGCCTCGACCTCACCGGCCCAGTTCGCCCGCTTCCTGGACGACGTGGACGCCGACGCGGTGGCCATCAGCTGCTCGGTCGCCGCCTCCCTCCCGGCCGCCCGCCGCATGATCGACGCGTCCCGGGAGGTGGGGCTGCCGGTGCTGGTCGGTGGCGGAGCCTTCGGCGCGGACGACACCAGGGCCAAGGCTCTGGGCGCCACCGCCTGGGCCCCGGACGCCCGATCCGCCGTGAGCGCCCTGGCGGCCATCACGCCCCCGCCCCTGGACCCCGCCATCGTCCGCCGAGCCGGCCTGGACGAGCACGCCGAGCTGGTCCTGCGCTTCGCCGAGTTCCGCACCGCCACCCGCAGCCGCTGGCCCTGCGAAACCCCACTGGCCGAGGACGCCCTGGACCACGCCCTGCACTCGCTGTCGGCCACGCTGCTGACGAACGACCCCCGCCTGCTGCACGAGGCCGACGACTGGCTGAGCACCCTGTTCAAGGCCCGCAACGAGGACCCGGCCGCCGTCGGGTCGCTGTGGACGGCGCTGCGGGCCACAGTGGGCGAGCCCCTTCCCGAAGCCTCCCGCCACCTCGCCGCCCTGACCGCCTGAGCCGCCGCCGCGGTGGCGGCGGTCAGCCGGCTTCGGCCAACGACTTGCGGAAGGCGGAGGTCAGGGCCTCGTCCAGATGGTCGAGAAGGTCCTGTGGGTCCTCGTAGATCGCGGCCGCGCCGTGGTCGAGCAGCTCGGCCGCGCAGAGCCCGCCGCTCGTCAGGCCGATGCACGGAATGGAGAGCTTCGCGGCCGCGTGCACGTCCCACACGGAGTCGCCCACGAAGACCGTCTCCTCCGCCGACAGGCCCGAGCGTTCGAGCGCGACCTCGAGGATGTCCGGCGCCGGCTTGCTCTGCGAGGCGTCGTCCGCGCTCGTCACCGCCGTCAGGGCGCTGTCGACGTCCAGGCAGCGCAGGAGGGCGTCCAGCTCGGGGCGGGAAGCGCTCGTTGCCAGTACCACCGAAAGGCCCCTATTGGCACACGTGTCGAGCAGGCGGCGGGCCCCGGGCAGTGGGCGCAGCGCCGGCCAGTGGGGCGCGTAGAGCGCGGAGTGGGCCGCTATGAGGGCCTCGTCGGAGGACGAGTCGTGGTCCGGGCCCAGGAGCGCGTCGAGGATCTTGTCGGAGCCCATGCCGATCGCCCGGTGAATGCGGGCCATCGGCACGTCGTGGTCGTACTGGCGGAAGGCCTGCCACCAGGCGACGGCGTGCAGGTACACGCTGTCGACGAGCGTGCCGTCCACATCAAAGAGCACACCGGTCACGGGTTTGGTCATGTGCGGCTCTTACCCACCGGAGCAGGGGGTATCACTGGATCCATGACCGAGCCCGATCAAGCGGTTGTCGTGGAGTCGTTCCCGGGTTTCGACGCGGACGATCTCGGCGACTTCGCCACGGAGCACTGCAGTGTCACGCTCGCCGAGCAGCTGGCCGGTGGGCCCGAACACGCACGGGAGCGGGAAAGCCCGCGCGGGCTGGCCGGCATGGATGAGTAAAGACCTCTGCGCGGGGGCATGACCTGCGGACATGGAGTCAGTCCGTGACGCTCTCGGGGATGTTGTCCGCTTTGTCCCCTCCCTGCTGCTGTTCGTGGTCATCCTGCTCGCCGGCTGGCTTATCGCAACGCTGGCCCGCACCGCCGTCCACAAGGTGCTCGACCGCCTCCGGTTCCGCCGCCTCACCGAGCGCAGCGGGATCGGCCGGGCGCTGACCGGGGCCGGGACGGACGCCAACGACCTGCTGGCCAAGCTGGTGTACTACGCGCTGCTGCTCTTCACACTGCAGATCGCGTTCGGCGTGTGGGGGCCCAATCCGGTCTCCGAGCTCATCGACTCGGTCGTGCGCTGGCTGCCGCGGGCGGTCGTCGCCGTCGTGATCGTGGTGGTCGCCGCGGCCATCGCGGCCGGCGTGCGGGACCTGGTCGCCGGCGCGCTGGGCGGCCTCGCGTACGGGCGCGGGCTCGCGGCGCTCGGCTACTGGTTCATCCTCGGCCTCGGCATCATCGCCGCCCTCAACCAGATCGGCATCGCCACCGCCGTCACCACGCCGGTGCTCGTCGCCGTGCTGGCCACGGTGGCCGGCGTCATCATCGTCGGCGTCGGCGGCGGCCTGGTCCGCCCGATGCAGCAGCGCTGGGAGGGCTGGCTCGGCCGGATGGAGCGGGAGGCCCCGGAGGTCTCGGCCCGGCTGCAGGCGGCCGCCGCGGCCCGGCGGGAGGAGCCGCGTGCTCCGTCGGAGCCGTCGCCGGCACCTGCGGTACCGCCGCGGATCGTTCCTCCGACGCCCGGGCCCATCCCCGGCCTCGACGTGCCGACGGTCGTGGTGCCACAGCCGGCGCCCGACGACACCGTCGTGATCCCCCCGCAGCCGGGGCGTGACGAACGACAGCAGTAAATGCCGTAAAAGCGCCCCCACGCCGTCGTGGGGGCGTTTTTGTGTCGAAAACGGACTGACCCTCGTCGTTGCCCTACCGCGCCTTCACAATTCGATGTCACAGCGTGAGGACCCCTTTTCCGACCGTGCGAAAGCTGGCATGTTGAGGCATCACCAGCACCAGCGAAGGGGGGCACGATGGTCCGACGGAGATGGGTGCACGCCGCATTGGCGAGCGCACTCCTTCCGCCACTGTTCGTGCTGGCTTCGGCCAGCCCGGGCGCAGCGGCACCAGTCCCGGAGGAAAACGGCTTCAAGGCCGTGGAAAGTCTCAAGGCGGTCAAGCAGACCTCGGCGGCCAAGTCGCCGACGAGCCGCATGGCCAAGACCGACCCGAGCCTGCTCAACCGCTCCGACACGGCCAAGGTGTCGATTGCGGTCAAGCTCGACTACGACTCGACGGCCACCTATTCCGGCGATATTGCCGGATATGCCGCGACGAGCCCTTCCGTAACCGGGAAGGCACTGTCCGGAAACGCCGACGAAAAGCGCTATGAGAACCGAATCGCCGGAATTGAGGACAAGTTCCTCACCGAACTGAAGAAGCAGGTCCCCGACGCGAAGGTCGGCCAGAAGCTGCGCACGGTCTACGGTGGCGTGGCCCTCACGGTGCCGGCCAACAAGATCGGCGCGATCCTGGCCATCGATAACGTGGTTGCGGTCCAGGCGGACACCGCCCGGCAGCCGCAGACCGACTCCTCGCCGGCCTTCATCGGCGCGGACAAGGTGTACCCGCAGCTCGGCGGCGCTCCGAACGCCGGCAAGGGCGTCATCTTCGGCTCGATCGACAGTGGCGTCTGGCCGGAGCACCCGTCCTTCGCCGACAACGGCAACCTCGGCGCACCACCCGCCAAGGCTGACGGCACGCCGCGCGCATGCAACTTCGGCGACAACCCGCTCACGCCGGCCGCCGACCCGTTCGTGTGCAACAAGAAGCTCATCGGTGGCCAGGGCTTCCTGGACACCTACAACGCGCAGCAGCCGATCGAGGTCTACGGGTACACCGCCCGTGACTCCGACGGCCACGGCACGCACACCGCGTCGACCGCCGCCGGTGACCCGGTCGCCTCGGCGAAGATCTTCGACATCGAGCGCGGGCCGATCAACGGCATCGCGCCCGGCGCGTGGGTCTCGGTCTACAAGGTCTGTGGCGCCACCGGCTGCTACAGCACCGACTCCGCCGCCGCGGTCGCCCAGGCGATCAAGGACGGCGTGAACGTCATCAACTTCTCGATCTCGGGTGGCGCGAGCCCGTACACCGACATCGTGGAGCTGGCGTTCTTCGACGCGTACAAGGCCGGCGTCTTCGTCGCCGCCTCGGCCGGCAACAGCGGCCCGGGGGCGAGCACGTCCGACCACCTGTCGCCGTGGGTGACCACGGTGGCCGCGTCCACTCAGACGCGCGCGTTCCAGTCGACGATCACGCTGAAGTCGTCGGACGGCTCGGGGGCGACCCTGACCGGCACGTCGATCACGCCGGGCATCGCCGCACAGACGCCTGTCGTGCTCGCCTCGGCGGCTCCGTACAGCGACCCGCTCTGCATCAAGCCGGTTCCGGCCGGCCTGTTCAACGGCAAGATCGTCGCGTGCAAGCGCGGGCCGAACCGGGTCCTCAAGGGCGTCACGGTCAAGGCCGGCGGCGCGGTCGGCATGATCCTGTACAACGACCCGGCGGCCGAGACACTGAGCGACAGCCACTGGCTGCCGGCGGTGCACCTGGCCGACGGCAAGCCGTTCCTGAACTACGTGGGTGCTCACCCGAACGTCACGGCGAGCTTCACGCAGGGCGTCAAGGCCACGCAGCAGGGTGACGTGATGGCGAGCTTCTCGTCGCGCGGCCCCGGCGGCAACTTCATCAAGCCCGACATCACCGCGCCCGGCACGCAGATCCTGGCCGGCAACACGCCGACCCCGGACGACGTCGCCGTCGGCCCGCCCGGACAGTACTTCCAGGCGATCGCCGGCACCTCGATGTCCTCGCCGCACATCGCCGGCTCGGCGATCCTGGAGAAGGCGCTGAACCCGGCCTTCACCCCGGGTCAGATCAAGTCGGCGATGATGACCACGGCCACCACCAAGGTCCTCAAGGAGGACGGGGTGACCCCGGCCGACCCGTTCGACCTCGGTGCCGGCCGCGTCCAGGTCAACCTGGCCGCGACCCCCGGCCTGACGTTCGACGAGACGGCCGACCGGATGTTCGCCCTCGGCAACGACCCGGTCAACGCGGTGCAGATCAACCTGCCGTCGGTGAACGCGCCGGTCATGCCCGGCAAGCTCACGGCGGTGCGGACCGCGAAGAACGTCACGAACAAGACGCTTGTGTACCGCGTTGAGACGACGTCGCCCAGCGGCTCGTCGATCACGGCGACCCCGGCCCTGTTCTCGGTCGCGCCGGGCAAGAGCCAGCAGGTGAGCATCACCATCAAGTCGAACGCCACCCAGGGCCAGTACTTCGGCGAGGTCCGCCTCGTCCCGGTCACCGGCGGCGTCCCGACGCTCCACCTGCCCGTCGCGTTCGTGCCCAAGCAGGGCGACGTGAAGGTCACCCAGACCTGCACGCCGACCCAGATCGGTCTCCTGCAGACCAGCAAGTGCACGGTCACCGCGACCAACGGCACCTTCAACGACACCACGGCGGACTTCACCACCACGACGTCGCTGAACCTCCCGGTCGCGGGAGCCACGGGCGCCTCGGTGGTCAACCCGTTCAAGGTGGAGAAGAAGGGCGCGGCACTGGCCGGGGCGGTTCCCGGCACGCCGTCACTGACGCCGGGCACCATCGCCGGCTACCTCCCGCTGTCGGCGTTCGGGATCAGCCCGACCGCGATCGGCGACGAGGACCTGACGACGTTCAACGTGCCCGCGTTCATCTACAACGGCATCACGTACACGTCGATCACCGTCGACTCCAACGGGTACCTGTACCCGGGCAGTGATGATGCGAACGAGAACAACAACTGCTGCAGCATCACCCCGATCCCGGACCCGGCGAAGCCGAACAACGTGCTGGCTCCGTTCTGGACTGACCTCAACGGCACCGGCCGCAACGGCCTGTACGTCGGCACCCTGACCGACGGCGTCAACACCTGGATCGTGGCCGAGTGGGACGTGGTCGACTTCGGCACCACGAACGCCCGGCACTTCCAGGTGTGGCTCGGCACCAACGGCGTCCAGGACATCGTGTTCGCCTACGACCCGGCCTCCATCACCACCCTGCCGGCCGGGCAGGACATGGTGGTCGGCGCCGAGAACCTCAACGGCACCGGCGGCCAGGGCCTGCCGGTCAACACCCTGCCGACCGAGGACCTGCGCGTCGTCAGCACCGACCCGGTGCCCGGCGCGTCGGTCTCCTACACGGTGACGGTGTTCGGCCTGCTACCCGGCAACGGTGAGGTGACGTCGTCCGTCAGCTCGCCCGCGGTACCGGGCACGACGGTCGTCAAGAGCACCATCACCGTCAGCAACAAGCTCAACCACATCGGCACCTGATCCAAGTTGCTCACAAAGCGGCCGGCCCTCTTGCACAAGGGGGCCGGCCGTTTGAGGATCAGGACCATGCGGACCTTTGCGAGCGCGGAAGAACTGCTGGCCGCGGTCGGCGAGCACCTCGGCTACAGCGAGTGGGAAGAAGTCACCCAGGAGCGCGTCGACCTCTTCGCCGAGGCGACGGGCGACCACCAGTGGATCCACGTCGACCCGGCCAGAGCCGCCGCGGGCCCGTTCGGCACGACGATCGCCCACGGCTTCCTGACGCTTTCCCTGCTGCCCACCCTTACCGCGCAGATCTACCGCGTGGAAGGCATCCGCATGGGCATCAACTACGGCCTGGACCTGGTCCGCTTCCCGGCCCCCCTGCCGACGGGCTCGAAGGTCCGCGCGGGCCTCGAGCTCCTCGCGGCCGATGACAAGGGCGAGGGCTGGCTCCAGCTGAAGAACCGCGTCACCATCGAGCGCGAGGGCCACGAGAAGCCCGTCTGCGTAGCGGAGTCCCTCACCCGGATCCTGGTCTGAGCACCGCGATCCTGGTCTGAACGCCGCCCGCCCGCCCGACGCGCGCGTGGCGGCGGGCGGGCGTTCGCACCGCATCAGCCCGGCAGGTTCACCAGGCCGGCCAGCCGCGCCCGGTGCTGGGCCACGGACCCTAGAGCGACCGCGTTCGCCCGGGCCCGCTTCAGGTACCAGTGCGCCGGATGCTCCCACGTGAACCCGATCCCGCCGTGCAGCTGCACGCACTCCTCCGCCGCCTTCACCGCGACCGGTGAGCAGAACGCCTGGGCCAGGGAGGCGGCCACCGGCAGGTCGGGGTCGTCGGCGGCCAGGCAGTCGGCGGCGTAGCGGGCGACCGCGCGCGCCTCGGTCACCGCGATCCACAGGTCGGCCAGCCGGTGCTTGACCGCCTGGTAGGAGCCGATGGCCCGGGCGAACTGGCGCCGGGTCTTCGCGTACTGCACCGTCGTCGTCAAGCACCACTCGGCAATGCCCAGCTGCTCCGAGGCCAGCATCGCCGCACCCGCCAGCAGCGCCCGCTCCACCAGCGGCCCCGCGTCCGCCGCGACAAGCCGGCCCGCAGCGCCGTCGAATGAGAGGTCCGCCACCGGCCGCGTCAGGTCGAGCGACACCACTGGCGTGCGTGCGGCACCCTCGACCGCGAACAGCCCCGCGTCCGTCGGGACCAGGAAGACGTCGGCCGTCAGCGCATCCGCGACCGTCGTCACCGAGCCGACGAGATCCCCACTCACAGTCCATTGTGGACTATCCCAGGTGGACAGGGGCACGGCCAGCGTCGCCGTCCGGGTGCCGGCGGCCAGCTCCGGCAGCAGCGGGTCGTCGGCGGGCAGCGCGGCCGTGGCCAGCACCGCGCTGCCCAGGAACGGGACAGGCGCGGCGAAGCGGCCCAGCTCCTCCATGACCACTGCCGTCTCCCGCCACGAGGCACCGGCGCCGCCGGCCGACTCCGGCACCGGCAGGCCGGCGAAGCCCAGGTCGGCGGCGAGCGTGCGCCACAGCTTGAGGTCGACGGGGTCCGCGGTCTCCAGGCGCGACAGGTCCACCCGGTCGGACAGCAGGGACCGGATCGACGATCGGAGCTCTTCCTCGATCGCGGAGTACAGGAGATCTGTCATTTCGGAAGGTCCTTCCAGGCGACGTCCTTGTCGGCCCGCTGCTCCGGTGGCAGGCCCAGCACCCGTTCGGCCACGATGTTGCGCAGGATCTCCGAGGTGCCGCCCTCGATCGAGTTGCCCTTCGCGCGCAGGTAGCGGTAGCCGGCGGTACGGCCGGCGAAGTCGACCTGGAGCGGGCGGCGCAGCGTCCACTCGTCGTGGCGCAGGCCCTCCTCGCCGAGCAGGTCCAGCTCCAGCGCCGAGATCTCCTGGTTGAGCCGGGCGAAGAGCAGCTTCGACGCCGAGCCCTCGGGGCCGGGCTGGCCGGCCGCGAGCTGCTGGCGGAGGCGTACCCCGGTCAGCCGGGCCGCCTCCGCCTGCACCCACAGATCCATCAGCACCGCGTGCAGGCCCGGCGAGCGCAGCTCCGGGCGCTCCCGCCACAGGTCGGCGACGATGCCTATCGTGCCGCCCTCGCGCGGGACGGCCTGGCCACCGATCGACACGCGCTCGTTCATCAGCGTGGTCTGCGCGACCGCCCAGCCCTCGCCTACCTCACCGAGCCGGTCCGAGTCGGGGATCCGGACGCCGGTGAGGAAGACCTCGTTGAACTCGGCCTCGCCGGTGATCTGCCGCAGGGGGCGGACCTCCACACCCGCAGCTGTCATGTCCAGTACGAAATAGGTAAGGCCCTTGTGTTTCGGCACCGCCGGGTCCGTGCGCGCGATGAGGATCGCCCAGCGGGCCTCGTGCGCCATCGACGTCCACACTTTCTGGCCGTCGACCACCCAGTCGTCGCCGTCGCGGACCGCCCGCGTGGCCAGACCGGCGAGGTCGGAGCCGGCGCCGGGCTCGCTGAACAGCTGGCACCACACCTCCTCGCCGGTCCACAGCGGGCGCAGCCAGCGCTGCCGCTGCTCGTCGGTGCCGTGGCGCAGGATCGTCGGCGCGGCCATGCCCAGGCCGATGCCGATGCGGCGCGGGTTGTTGTCGGGCGCGCCGGCGTCGGCGAAGACCTGGTCGACCTCGACCTGCTCGGCCCGGGTGAGGCCGCGCCCGCCCAGGCCGGGCGGGTACTGCACCCAGGCCAGCCCCGCGTCGAAGCGGGCCCGCAGGAACTCCAACGGGTCGGTGAAGGAGTGGGCGGCCAGGAACTCCCGGGCCAGGTCCGCTGTACTCACAAGAAGAGCTCCCTAGTTCAGTGGCCCGCCGGCCACGTAGATGACCTGGCCGGACACGAACCCGGCACCGTCGCTGACGAGGAACGAGATCGTGTGCGCGATGTCGTCGGGCGTGCCGACCCGGCGGACCGGGATCTGCTCGGCCGCGCCCTTCTGGAACGTCTCGAAATCGATCTTCATGCGGGCCGCCGTCGCCGCCGTCATGTCGGTGGCGATGAAGCCGGGCGCCACCGCGTTGGCCGTCACGCCGAACGGGCCGAGCTCGATCGCCAGGGTCTTCGTGAAGCCCTGCAGGCCGGCCTTGGCCGCGGAGTAGTTGACCTGGCCGCGGTTGCCCAGCGCCGAGGAGGAGGACAGGTTGACGATCCGGCCCCACCTGGCCTGCGTCATGTGGGCCTGGGCGGCCCGGCTCATGAGAAAGGCCCCGCGCAGGTGCACGCCGATGACGGCGTCCCAGTCGCCGTCGGTCATCTTGAAGAGCAGGTTGTCGCGGATGATGCCCGCGTTGTTCACCAGCACGACGGGCGGGCCGAGCTCGGCCGCGGTGCGCTCGACGGCCGCGGCGACGTGCTCGGCGTCGGCGACGTCGGCGCCCACGGCGATCGCCCGGCCCCCGGCCGCGGTGATCTGCTCGACGGTGTCCTTGCAGGCGCTCTCGTCCAGGTCGAGCACGGCGACGGCGTGCCCGTCGGCGGCGAGGCGGATGGCGGTGGCGGCTCCGATGCCGCGCGCGGCGCCCGTGACGATGGCGACGCGATTCAGGTCAGAAGAGGTCACGTCTCCGATCCTCGCGCGTGAGACAGGGTCTCGAAAAGTATGCACTAGGAGTGCACATTTCCCAAGGCGGAAAAATCCCGGTTTCGGCGCGGGAACCGTTCAGGTGCGGCACGGTTGCGCCGATGTTCGTGGCGTCGCACGGATGAGACAGCACAACGGGGGGCACGGATGAACGGCAAGACGATGACGAAGGCGCTCACGATCGCCGGCCTGGCCGGTGTCGCCGGCCTCACCACCCTCCTGAGCGGCACCGCCGCCCACGCCGCCACCGGCGACGAGACAGTCGCCTACGTCCGCGCCGGCGTCATCTACCGCAGCACCGGCGGGACCGAGGTCCGGCTCACCGCGACCGACGGCAACGCCCGCCCGCGGTACTCCCCGGACGGCACCCGGCTGGCCTACCTGCACGGCGGCACGGTGTGGGTGATGGGCGCCAACGGCGAGAACCAGCACCAGGTCAGCAACCGCCCGGCCGGCGGCGCGTCCTGGTCGCCCGACGGCCGCTGGATCGCCTTCGCCGCGCTGTCGTGCACCGGCGGCCCCGGGGTCTTCCGCGTCGCCGCCGACGGCACCACCGGCGACGAGCCGCTGTTCCCGCAGAGCTGCCGCGACCAGGCCGCCCCGGCGGTGGCCCCGGTCGAGTCGGCCCCGGCTCCGACCAGCACCCCGACCGACGCCCCGGCCGCCGGCCTGGCCGACCGCCTCCGCACCGACGACGCCGTGGCCTGGTCCCCGGACGGCACCCAGATCGCCTTCCGCGGCGGTGAGTGCGAGAGCATCGCCGACGCCTGCCTCAGCATCGGCACCGTCGCGACCGGCGGCGAGCGCGCCATCGACGTCTACGGCGGCGGCGGCAACGGCGCCAGCGGCTTCGGCGTGGTGCCGGCCTGGAGCACCGACGGCAAGAAGGTCGCGTGGACGAGCTACGACACCGAGGGCAAGGCCGTCTCGATCACCGAGGCCGACGCGACGGGCGCGAACCGCCACCAGGTGGGCAAGGCCGACGACCGCGAGATGGTCTACGCGGGCACCGCCAAGGGCATCCTGACCGCCGCGTACAACGGCCACTCCTGGATCACCGCCGTCAACCTGGCCACCGGCCGGCGCACCCCGCTCCACCAGGGCTCGCAGCCGACCGTCGCGCCCTGATGCCGCTCACGCCGGCCCGGATATGTCGGGCGCTGCGCGTCGCGACATATCCGACTTATACCCCGACAGCCGCTACCACATGATGAATGCGGAGAAGTCATGACGCGTGAGCGCCGTGAGTTCTCCGCATTTATCGTATTTGTGGGGTTTACACCAAGCATCATGACGACTATGAGCCACAGGTGGTTTCCTTCCGTATTACTTTGTGCCGCTGCACTCGTCGGCGGCTGCGGCGGCACCGGAGACCCCACGCCCGCCCCGAGCGCCGCGGAACCACCGGAAACCCTGCTGACCGCCAAAGATCTTCCTGGTGGGTACTCCCCCAGCCCACCCGATGCGACGCCCGAGGTCACGGTGGCCAGCAGCGCCAGCGTCGCCGGGTGCGACGAGGTCCTCGACTACTTCCGTGACGGTGGCCCCGCCCCCGGTGCCAAGCAGGCGCGGTTCGAGGCCGGCGGGACCGGGCCGTTCCTGGCCGAGAGCCTGAGCACGCAGGCGCCGGCGCTGGCCGAGCGGGCCGGGCCGTGCCGCAGCTTCACCGACACCGACGGGGAGGGCGCCACGACGAGCGTCAGCGTCGCCCCGGTCACCGACTTCCCGAGCCTCGGCGCAGACGAGCACGTGTTCACGATGACGGCCGGCGGCGGCACCGGAGACGATGCCTACGCCATGAGCGGCTACCTGGTCGAGGTCCGGGTCGGCGCGCTGACCTGCACAATCGTGCACTTCGGGCAGCTCGGGGTCGACCGCGCCGAGACCGAGTCGATCGCCCGGGCGGCGGTGGAGAAGATCAGGCGACAAAGATAGAGGCATGCGGCTCGCGACGTTCAACCTCATGCACGGGCGCTCGATCACCGACGGGCTCGTCGAGACCGGACGGATCGGGGCGGCGATGGCGGCGCTCGATGCCGACGTGCTCGGGCTCCAGGAGGTCGACCGGGCCCAGCCGCGCAGCGGCCACGCCGACCTGACCCGCATCGCGGCCGACGCCCTGGGCGCCGAGCATGCGATGTTCGTGCCGGCTGTCGTCGGCACCCCGGGGGAAGCCTTCCGGGCCGCCACCGACGCGGACGCCGACGGGGTCGATCCGCACTACGGCGTGGCCCTGATCAGCCGCTACCCGGTGCTCGAGTGGCGGATCACCCGGCTGCCGGCCGCTCCGCTGCGCGCACCCATCCTGATCCCGGGACCCGAGCGGATGCGGATGATGCTGCTCGACGACGAGCCCCGGGTGCTGCTGGCCGCGGTGGTCGCCACGCCGATCGGGCGGGTGACGATCGCCACGACCCACCTGTCGTTCGTGCCCGGCTGGAACATTCGCCAGCTCCACCTCGTGAGCCGGGCCCTGCGGACGCTGCCGGCCCCGCGGATCCTGCTCGCGGACCTCAACCTGCCGGGCGGGCTGCCGCGGCTGTTCTCGGGGTGGCATCGGCTGGCGGGGGTACCGACCTATCCGTCCCCGGCGCCGCAGATCCAGTTCGATCACGTCCTGGCCGACCGGCGCGGCTTCGACCGGCTGCCGCGGGTCGTCGAGGTGGCCAGTCCCCGGATGCCGTTCTCCGATCACCGCCCGCTCGTCGTGACCTTGCGTAGCCGCCCGGGCACGCTTCCGCTCGCTTAATTTGGATCTCAGGCGCGCTTAACCGGTGGCGATTGCGAAGCGTGCTCGTATAACTACGATTCTTCGGCGCCTTGTAGATTGGGCGTTCGTTTGTTGGGATGCGTACCGTCAGTGATTTCCAACCGAAGGTATGCCGCCGCGAAGGCCCCCGGTCCGGAGGATAGAGAGCCGTGAAGAAAGGTCGCCACCGCCCTTCGGGGTCGTCGGGCGGTGCGCTGAAACTCGGCGCCGCCGCCGTCGCTGTTCTCGTGGTCCTCGCCGGCAGCTGGTACGCGTTCAACAAGTACTCCAAGCCCTCCTGCGGCACCGCCCAGGCGAAGCTCAGCATCGGCGCACCCGCGGACCTCTCGCCCGCGATCAAGGCCCAGGCCGCGGACTGGGTCGAGCAGGCCAAGAACAACGGCAACTGCGTCGAGATCGAGGTCCTCGACGAGGACCCGGCCGACGTCGCGGCGGCGCTGGCCGGCAAGTCGAGCAAGACGCTCACCGGCGTCGGGCAGCCCAACGGCAAGACCCGCATTCCGGACGTCTGGGTCGCCGACTCGTCACTGTGGCTGCAGCGACTGCGGGCCGTCGACCAGAAGACGGTCCCGGCGGGCGCGCACTCGATCGCCATGAGCCCCGTCGTGCTGGCCATGCCGGAGCCGATCGCGCAGACCTTCGGGTGGCCGCAGAAGAGCATCACGTACGCCGACCTGCTGGCCAAGGTCGCCACCGACCAGAAGATCAAGGTCGGCATCACCGACCCGACGCGCGACTCGACGGGCCTCGGCGGCCTGCTCACGCTGGCCACGGTGGCCGCGGCGTCCGGCGGCGGCAACGCACAGCAGGCCACCCAGACCGCGACGCAGGCACTGCGCGCGCTGGCCGCCGGCCGCTCCGCGGTGCGCTCCGACCTGATGCAGAAGTTCCCCAAGGGCAGCGACCCGACAACGCTCGGCACCAGCCTGACCGTGGCGCCGCTGTCCGAGCAGGCGATCATCCAGTACAACGGCCAGCAGCCGGCCGTCCGCCTGGCCGCGCTCTACACCGACCCGGCCGCGCCGCCGCTCGACTACCCGTACGTCACGCTGAGCGCCGACAAGACAGGCATCGCCGACGAGCTGCTCAAGTCCCTGCAGACGCAGACGTTCCGCGACAAGCTCGGCGCGATCGGCCTCCGCGGTGCCGACGGCGCCCCCGGCCGGGGCTTCGTCTCCCCGGCCAACGCCCCCGGCGCGCTTGCCGCCGCGGCACCGCAACTGCCGGACGCGGCGACCGTCGAGGGCCTGCTGACCAAGTGGCAGGCGATCACTCTCCCGGCCCGCATGCTCGCCGTCCTGGACATCTCCGGCTCGATGCTGGAGCCGGTCCCGACGGCCGGCAACGCGACCCGCATGCAGGTGACCCTCGAGGCGGCCCGCAAGGGCCTGGGCCTCTTCGACGACTCCTGGGCCCTCGGCGTGTGGGAGTTCTCCACCCTGCTCGACGGCAACAAGGACTACAAGGAGCTCGTCCCGATCGGCCCGCTGATCAGCAACCGCCCCGCCTGCCTGCAGGCCCTGGGCCAGATCACCCCGAAGAAGAACGGCGACACCGGCCTCTACGACACCATCCTGGCCGCGTACAAGCGCGTGCAGAGCGGCTACGAGAGCGGCCGGGTCAACTCCATCATCGTCATGACCGACGGCGCCAACGACGACCCGGCCGGCGGCCTGAAGATCGAGGAGCTGATCGCCCAGCTGAAGGCCGCCCAGGACCCGGCCAAGCCGATCCAGATGATCCTGATCGGCATCGGCGACAAGGTGGGCGAGGCCCAGATGAAGCAGATCACCGACGCGGTGGGCGGCGGCACCTTCGTAGCCCCCGACCCGGCCAAGATCGGCGACATCTTCCTGCAGGCCATCGCCCTGCGCGGCCAGATCGCCCAGCCGAAGTAGACACGTCCGGCAACGAGCCCCGGGCCACCACGACAGGCGGCCCGGGTAAGGCTCAGAGCGCGGTTCAGGTCGCCACGTAGCGCCGCCGGCCGCTGAACCTACCCCGGCCACAGCTACCACGCCGAGCGGCGAGGCGACCGCGACCGTCTAAGCCAGGCGGCGCAGGGTGGTCAGGGCGCGCAGTGCGTCGGAGAGGGAGATCGGGTGGTCGTCGGCCTCGGTGGCCAGGCACTGTTCGATCATCTGGCGCATCAGGGTCGACGGCTTGACGCCGCGGCGCCGGGCGATGGTGGCCAACTGCTCAGCGGTCTCGGTGGGGAGGCGGACGGAGTAGACCGCCATCGTCTCGCCGTCCGGCTTGGGGGGTAGGGCGGCTGGAGTGTCGGAGTACGTGATGTTGCCGGCGGCTACCGCGAGCGCCAGCTGGTCCAGTTGGTCGTCACTCGGGCGCATGACTTGCCTCCCATGCTTCGAACTCGGCGACCTGCGCGGGCGTCATGTCCAGCGCGCCGACGATGAGCCACTCCAGGCCGCCTTCGTGCCTCAGGACGACGATCAGTGGGCGTCCTGCTTCGGTGCGGGCCCACACGCTGAGGACCGGCAGGTCCAGAGCCACGCCCGCCCTCGGTAGGCGGCGGTCGGCGTTCAGGGCCTGCAATGCTTCGAGCGGGTCGATGCCGTTGAGGGCCGCCAAGGTCGCCGGCCACCAGCGGTAGGGCATACCCCAATGTACGACGGCCGTCATACGCCGTCCAGTACGCGTAATACTGGCAGCATGATCGTGGTTACCGGAGCGTCGGGGCAGGTCGGCGGGCGCGTCACCAAGTTGCTGCAGCGGCCGCACGCGCTGCTCGTGCGTGATCCCGCGAAAGCCCCTCAAACCGACAAAGAGCTCAAGTTCGCCGACTACAGCGACACCGCCGCGATGACCGCCGCACTGGAGGGTGCCGAGACCCTGTTCCTCGTGTCCGGGCGTGAGGATCCGAACCGGCTGGCCCAGCACAAGAGCGCCATCGACGCGGCGGTGCAGGCCAAGGTGCAGCGGATCGTGTACCTGTCGTTCGCGGGCGCGGCCAAGGACTGCACGTTCACGTTGGGGCGCGATCACTGGTACACGGAGCAGTACATCCGGGAGACGGAGCTCGCGTTCACGTTCCTGCGCGACAACATGTACCTCGAGATGATCCCGCGCCTCGCTGACGAGCACGGTGTCATCCGCGGGCCCGGCGGCGACGGGAGAGTGGCGGCGGTCAGCTACGACGACATCGCCGCCTCGGTCGTGGCCGTCCTGGACGAGCCGCAGCGGCATGACGGGAAGACGTACACCCTGACCGGGCCTGAAGCGTTCAGCCTCCAGGAGGCCGCCGAGAAGCTTGGGCTCCGGTATGTGCCGGAGACGGTGGAGGAGGCGTACGCGTCGCGCGCGCACTACGGGGCGCCGGACTTCGAGGTCGCCGGATGGGTGACGTCCTACCAGGCGATCGCCAACGGGGAGCTGGCCGAGGTCACCGACCACGTCGAACGGCTCACCGGGCGGCGGCCGAAGGAATTGAGAGGTGTTTGAAAAAGGGAGGCCATAGCATCGGATGCATGCCTGATACCCATCGCATTCCGCAGCGCCCCAGTCTCGACGGTCTCGAGGAGAAGTGGGCGCGCGTATGGGAGGTACAGCGCATTTACGAGTTCGACCGCGGCGCCGACAAGGCGAACGTGTTCGCGATCGACACGCCGCCGCCGACCGTGAGCGGAGCGCTGCACATCGGGCATGTGTTCTCGTACACACAGACCGACATCGTGGCCCGTTATCAGCGCATGCGCGGGCGCGACGTGTTCTACCCCATGGGGTGGGACGACAACGGGCTGCCGACCGAGCGGCGGGTGCAGCTCACGTTCGGCGTGCAGTGCGACCCGACGCTGCCCTACGACCCAGACTTCGAGCCGCCGGCCCGGCCGGGCAAGGAGCGCGTGCACATCAGCCGGCGCAACTTCGTGGAGTTGTGCCAGCGGCAGACCGCGATGGACGAGCGGTCCTACGAGCACCTCTGGAAGCTCCTGGGCCTCTCCGTCGACTGGAGCCACCTCTACACGACGATCGGCGACCGGGCCCGGGCCACCGCGCAGCGCGGGTTCCTCAACAGCCTGGGTCGCGGGGAGGCGTACGCGCTGGACGGGCCGACCCTCTGGGACGTCTCGTTCGGCACGGCGGTGGCCCAGGCCGAGCTCGAGGACCGGGAGCGGCCGGGCGCCTATCACCGGATCAAGTTCGGTGAGTTCTTCGTGGAGACGACCCGGCCGGAGCTGCTGCCGGCCTGTGTGGCGCTCGTGGCGCACCCCGAGGACAACCGCTTCAAAGCCCATTTCGGGGGTACCGTGCGCACGCCGCTGTTCAATGTGGAAGTACCACTGCTGCCCCATCGTCTGGCCGACCCCGACAAGGGCAGCGGACTGGTCATGGTCTGCACGTTCGGCGACCTGACCGACGTCATCTGGTGGCGCGAACTGGACCTGCCGACCCGCACGGTGATGCAGCGCAACGGGCGGCTCGGGCTGCAGCCGCCGGACGGCGTGGACGAGGACCTCTACGCCCCGGTGGCCGGGCTGACGGTGAACCAGGCCCGCGAGAAGATCGTGGCGCTCCTGCGCGCGTCGGGCGAGCTCGACGGGGAGCCGCGGCCGATCACGCATGCGGTCAAGTTCTACGAGAAGGGCGACCGGCCGGTCGAGATCGTGGCGACCAGGCAGTGGTACATCCGCAACGGCGCGCGGACGCCCGAACTGCGCGCGGCGATGCTGGAGCGCGGCCGGGAGCTCGAGTGGGAGCCGCAGCACATGCGGTCCCGCTACGAGCACTGGGTGGAGGGCCTCACGGGCGACTGGGTCATCAGCCGCCAGCGGTTCTTCGGGGTGCCGATTCCGCTGTGGTACCGCCTCGACGCCGACGCCAACCCGATCTACGACGACCCGATCGTCCCGGACTCCCTCCCGATGGACCCGAGCAGCGACACGCCGGCCGGCTTCGAGGAGATCGACCGCGGGCAGCCGGGCGGGTTCATCGGCGACCCGGACGTCATGGACACCTGGGCCACGTCGTCGCTCACCCCGCAGATCGCCGGGGGCTGGCTCGACGACCCGGAGCTGTTCGACCTGGTGTTCCCGATGGCGATGCGCCCGCAGGCCCACGAGATCATCCGGACCTGGCTGTTCACCACGGTGCTGCGCGCGCACTTCGAGCACGGCGTGCTGCCCTGGAAGCACGCGGCGATCGCCGGCTGGATCCTCGACCCGGACCGCAAGAAGCTGTCGAAGTCCAAGGACAACGCCAAGGACTCGCCCGAGGACTTCGTGGGCCAGTACGGCGCGGACGCGATCCGCTACTGGGCCGGCAGCGCCCGCCGCGGCGTCGACACCGCGCTCGACGTCAACCAGTTCAAGGTGGGCCGGCGCCTGGCGGTGAAGCTGCTCAACGCGAGCCGGTTCGTGCTCAGCTTCGGCGGCGCCGAGCCGGACCCGGCGAAGGTGACCGAGCCGGTGGACCGCGCGCTGCTCGGCGCGCTGTCCACTGTGGTCGCCGAGGCGACGGCCGCGCTCGAGGCGTTCGACTACGCCCGGGCCCTCGAGCTGAGCGAGCAGTTCTTCTGGACCTTCTGCGACGACTACGTGGAGCTGGTGAAGGCCCGCGCCTACGGTGAGGCCGAACCGTCCGAAGTGGACTCGGCCCGGGCCGCGCTGGCGGTGGCGCTGTCGGCCGTGCAGCGGCTGTTCGCGCCGTTCCTGCCGTACGTGGCCGAGGAGGTCTGGTCCTGGTGGCAGGCGGGCTCGGTCCACCGCGCGCCCTGGCCGCAGCCCCCGATGCCGGCCGACACCGCGCCGTTCGTGGTGGCGGCGGAGGTGCTCGGCGCGATCCGGCGGGCCAAGTCGGGCGCGCAGCAGTCGATGAAGGCCGAGGTGACCCGGCTCGAGGTCGCCGGGCCGGTCGGCACGCTGCACATGGTCAAGGCCGACCTGACCGCGGCCGGCAACGTCCGGGACTGGGCCATCTCCGAGGCGGAGGAGTTGTCGGCTACCGTCAGTCTGTGATGGAACTGCAGGCCATCGGAGTCCAGCACCCGGCCGTACGCCAGGTGCAGCACATCCAGAACAACACGGCCCCGAACCGCTACAAGCTGTTCGTCGCCGAGGGGCTCTGGGCGCACAACATGCTGCTGGAGTCCGGTGCGCCGATCGACACGTTCTTCTGGTGCCCGGAGGCGATCTACGCCGACGAGGCCCATAAGCGCGCCGAGGAGATCGCGGAGCGAGCCGAGCGCTCGTTCCGCATCTCCCTGCGCACCCTGGAGAAGATCTCCGAGCGCGACAAGCCCGACGGTCTGCTGTCGCTGGCCGCCCTGCCCCGCTGGGACGAGCGCGACATCCGGTTCGGCAAGACCGCCCTGATCCTGGTCGCCGACGGCCTGGAGATCCCCGGCAACCTGGGCACCCTGATCCGCTCACTCGACGCGTGCGGCGCCGACGCCCTGGTGCTGACGAACCGCAAGACCCGCTTGACGCATCCGAAGGTGATCCGGGCGAGCCAGGGGACGATCCTGACGGTACCCACCCTGGAGTACGAAACCGTCGACGCCGCCGTCGCCTGGCTGGAGTCGCAGCGCTTCTCGGTCCTCCTGGCCGACACCGACGAAGCAGTCAACTACCGCCAGGCCGACTACTCGGGCCGCACGGCGTTGGTGGTCGGCAGCGAGCGCTACGGCATCGCCAAGGGCTGGTACGGCCACGGCTACCAGCGGGTAGCCGTCCCCATGCTGGGCTCCGGCGACTCCTTGAACGTCTCCGTCTCCGCGTCGATCCTGCTTTACGAGGCGCAGGCCAGAAAGTCCCGCTGGTAAGCCGGGCCGATTCGGAAAAACCCGCCGTGCATGACGCCCGGACAGCTGAGCGTGACCATCACGTCGTTGCAGCGTTGGGCGAGCGGTGAGCCCGTGGACACAAGGGCGACCACCGGCTCCATGTCACCCGATCAGGTGATGACCGGGCAGTTCACCGCGCCGTTGGGCCACATGTCGTTGCACTTTGCATGTGCACGTTGGACGATTTTGTGTACGTCCCCGTAACGCTGTGCCCAAGGGTGTCCGGAGCCGGTGTGGCTCAGGAAGCTCGCGCGGTCGGGTGAACGGGCGGGTGCGCCGGCCCGGGAAAGCCAACTGACCCTTGGCGGCCCGGCGGCGCTACCCCGCCCTCCTGCTCCAACCTACGTGCACGCGGGAAAGGTGGTTCAACAAACCGTGGGGAACTCACAGGCCGGGGTGGCGGCCGCGCAGCAGGTTGTGGCCGTGCACCTGCCGTCGCTCAGCGGCGAGGAGTGCTCGGCGTGCGGAAGCGTGTATCCGTGTGACTTCCGCAAGGCGGCCGAGTGGACGCTCAACGTCTACGGGCTGCTGCCTCGGCGGGTTCCGGGTGCCGCGCTGCGGGCCGCCGGGGTAGCCCTGAACGGGGATCAGCGGCCGCGGCGAGCGCAGTGGGCCCGCAGCGACCGGCACCGGGGATGGTTCGACTCCGTCATCAACCCGGCCGCCGGGCGGGCCCCGGTGGTGTCGAAAGGGCGCGACGTCACTTGATGGGCGCGGGGTAGCCGCGGCGTTGCGCAGCGGGTAGCTCCCACGGCTGGTGGATCGCCTTGCCGGGGATGTGGGCCAGCTCGGGGACGTACCGGCGCACGTACTCGCCCGTCGGGTCGAAGCGTTCGGCCTGGCGCAGAGGGCTGAATCGCCGGTACGGCTTGGTGTCGTTGCCGGTGCCGGCGACCCACTGCCAGTTGCCGTAGTTGTTCGCCACGTCGCCGTCGAGGAGCAGGTCGAAGAAGTGGTCGCCGCCGGCGCGCCAGTCCACGTACAGGTGCTTCGTGAGGTACGAGGCGGTGATCAGGCGGGCGCGGTTGTGCATCCAGCCTTCCGCCCGCAGCTGGCGCATGCCGGCGTCGACGATCGGCATGCCCGTGTGACCCTCCTGCCAGGCCTGCAGGGCGTCCTTCTCGTCGCGCCACTCGTCCTCGGCGTTCGCGCGATACGGCTTGCTCTTCAGCGCGGGGAACGCGGCGAGCACCTGGTGGTAGAAGTCGCGCCAGCAGAGTTGGCGGATGAACGGCTCGGCGCCCTCCTGGCCCTGCGCGCGATCGACGACCTCGCGCGGGGAAAGGCACCCGAAATGCAGGTACGGGCTCAGCCGCGAGGTCCGGTCGGCGGCCAGATCGTCGTGAATGTCACCGTAGGCCGCGATGTCCGCCAGCCACGACGACAACCGCTTCCGCGCGGCCGTCTCACCGGCGTCACCGATCGCGGTGGAGAACCACGACTTCGGCGCGTCGGCCGGTAGTGAGACCTTCTTCGGAGCGCCGACGACGTCGCGGAACGTGAACGCCTCCCACGACCGGTAATACGGCGTGAACACCTTGTAGTGCGACCCGCCGCCGCCCGGCCGGACGGCGGACGGCGGCACCACCGTCACGCCCGGGAAAGTCTTGAAGGCCAGCCGCTCGGACTCGCAGGCCGCGGCCAGGCGCGTTTCCCGGGACCGGGCATACGCGCTGACGTCGGCGGCCATCGCAATCGCGGAGGCGCCGACCGTCTTCGCCGCGCGAATCGCCTCGGTCACCGGGTCACCGTGCAGTTCGGCCAGGTCGCCACCGCGCGCCCGCAGCGACGAGCGCAGGTCGTCGAGCGCCCCACGCAGGAACGCCCGGCGATTGTCGCCGGCCGGAAGGGCGGGGTCGTGCACGAAGAGCGGCAGGACCACATCGAACGCGCCGACCGACGACGCGAACGCCGGATTGTCGTGCACGCGCAGGTCGCGGGTGAACAGCACGACGCACGTCTTCATGCGGTGGTGCCCCGGAGGTCGAGCAGTGCCGCCCCCTCACGCTGCTGTGGGATCTCCGTCGCGGTCGGCATCGGGACGGGAGCGCCCGGCCGGGCCAGGATGCAGGAAAGAGCAACGGCCAAGCGCTTCCATTTGGGTACCGTCGCCCGCGCCGCGAACACGTCGGCGTCCTGCGCCTCCACCTCGTCGAGAATGCCGCCGTACAGCCGATAAGCGGCCCGCATGCACGCCTGCGACTTCGAGGCGAGCATCGGAATCCCGGGTGCCGCGAGCGCGTAGTGGTGCCGGGCGCGCTCCAACTGGTATCGGATGAGTCGCTTGATGTTCGGAGAGCTCTGCTTGGCGGCGAGCGCCGCTTCGAGGTCGGCCCGGGTGACGCCGAACTCGGCCAGGTCGCGCTGGGGCAGGTAGATCCGCCCCCGCTCGAGGTCCTCGGCCACGTCCCGGATGAAGTTGGTGAGCTGGAAGGCCAGGCCGAGCTGGCGGGCCGGTTCGCGGGCGGCCGCGCGGTCGGACGACTCGAGGATCGGCAGCATCATGGTGCCGATCACCGCGGCCGAGCCCTCCATGTAGACGAGCAGGTCGTCATAGGTCTCGTACTCGGTGACGGTCAGGTCCATCGCCATGCTGTCGAGGAACTTGCGGAAGTCCTCGAGGTCGATGTCGAACACCTGGATCGTGTGCAGGACCGCGGGCAGCAGCGGGTCGTCGGTGTGCCCGCCGCGCAGGCCGCGCAGGAACTCGGCCGACCACGCGGAGAGCTCGTCGGCCCGGGCCTGCGGGGTGCCGCCCTCACTGCGGTCGACGATCTCGTCCGCATACCGCGTGAACCCGTACAAAGCGTGCACATGCCGGCGCTTCCACTCCGGCAGCAGTCGCGTCGCGAGGTAATAGGTGCGACCGTGGAACCGATGCAACTCGCGGCACCGCTCGTACGCAGCGGCAAGGGACGCATCCATCTGACCTCCAAGTTTGCGTCCAATCGACGCGCGAATCGACGCAAGCCCGAGCCTACGCTACCCTTGCGAGCACAGCTACCCGAAACCCACAGGGGGACACCATGCGAACCGTTGAAGGGCGGACGGATCGCGTTGTGATCGTCGGCGCCGGGCTCGGCGGGCTGGCCGCGGCGATCCGGCTCGCGGCCGCAGGGCGCAGCGTCACCCTCCTGGAGCGGGAGGACCACCCGGGCGGCCGGGCCGGGCGCCTGGAGCTCGACGGCTACCGGTTCGACACCGGCCCGACCGTGCTCACCATGCCGGAGCTGCTCGAAGACGTGCTGGCGACGGTCGGCGAGGATCTCTCGGCCTGGCTGCCGATGCGGAAGCTGGACCCCGCGTATCGCGCCCACTTCCCCGACGGCTCGACCCTCGACGTCATCGCCGACACCGCGCGCATGGCCGGTGAGGTCGCGCGGGTCTGCGGGTCGCGGGAGGCGGACGGATACCTCCGCTTCGTCGACCACGCCCGCGAGCTCTGGGACCTGGAGCGCACCGACTTCATCGACCGCAACCTGGACCGGCCCACCGACCTCGTCACCGCCAACCTGTGGCGGCTGTTCCGCCGCGGCGGCTTCCGGCGGCTGCAGTCCAAGGTCGACTCGTACTTCAAGGACCCGCGGACCCGCCGCATCTTCTCGTTCCAGGCGATGTACGCCGGCGTCGCGCCGCACCAGGCCCTCGCCCTCTACGCGGTCATCGCCTATCTCGATTCGGTCGCCGGCGTGTACTTCCCCGAGGGCGGCATCCACGCGGTGCCCCGGGCGCTCGCCGGAGTCGCCGAGAAGCACGGCGTGGAGATCGTCTACGGCGCCGAGGTGAGCCGGGTCGAGGTCGCCAACGGCCGCGCCACTGGCGTGTCCACATCGGACGGTCGCCGGTTCCCCGCGGACGTCGTGGTGCTCAACCCGGACCTGCCCGTCGCCTACCGCGACCTGCTCCCGCCGACCCGGTGGCGCAGCCCGCTGCTGGGCTCGCTGCGCTACTCGCCGTCCTGTGTGGTGCTGCACGCCGGCTCGCGCCAGGCGTACGGCGCCACGGCGCACCACAACATCCACTTCGGACGGTTGTGGCGCGAGTCGTTCGACGAGGTCATCAACCAGGGCCGGCTGATGAGCGACCCGTCGCTGCTGGTGACCAACCCGACGTACAGCGACCCCTCGCTCGCGCCCGAGGGCCGGCAGACCTACTACGTGCTGGCCCCGACGCCGAACCTCACCGCGAAGCTCCTGGACTGGCGGGGCTCGCTCGCCGGGACCTACCGCAGCGAGCTCATCGAGACGCTGGAGCAGCGAGGGTACGTCGGATTCGGCGACGGCATCGAAGTGTCGAAGTTCATCACGCCGGCCGACTGGGCCGATCAGGGCATGGCCGCCGGCACCCCGTTCGCCGCGGCCCATACACTGCGCCAGACCGGCCCCTTCCGGCCGGGCAACCTCCACCCCACACTGTCCAATGTGGTCTTCGTCGGCTCGGGCACCCAGCCCGGTGTCGGCGTGCCCATGGTGCTCATCTCCGGCCGTCTCGCGGCGAGCCGTGTCACGGGGGAGTAACTTGTCTCGCGAATCTCAGCTGGTCGAGCTGGTCACGCCGGACGGCGCAGCCGACGGCAGCGCCACCGTCGACGCCGCCCACCGCGCCCCGGGCCGGCTCCACCGCGCCTTCTCCGTGCTGCTCGTCGCGCCCGACGGCCGGATCCTGCTGCAGCAGCGGGCCGCGGCGAAGACTCGATTCGCGCTGCGCTGGGCCAACGCCTGCTGCGGGCACCCCGGCCCCGGCGAGCCCGTCGCCACCGCGGCGGCGCGCCGGCTCAGCGAGGAGCTCGGGGTTTCCGCACCGCCGTTGCAAGAGGTCGGGGTGTACCTCTACCAGGCCGACGACCCCGACTCCGGACGTGTCGAGTTCGAGTTCGACCACGTGCTCGTGGGGCCGTACGACGGCGACGTGCGCGCCGACCCGGCCGAGGTCGCCGAGGTCGAGTGGGTCCACCCGGACGAGCTCGCCGACCGGCTGAAGCGCTTCCCCGACTTCTACGCGCCGTGGCTGGCCGGTGTACTCGATGCGTGGCGGTCGGCCGCGGCATGAGCAACCCCGCCGCCGCCTACTCGGCCGGTGCCGTGGCGCGGCGGCTCGGCGTCGCCGTGACGACCCTGCGCACGTGGCACCAGCGCTACGGCATGGGTCCGTCGCTGCACGAGCCGGGGCATCATCGGCGGTACACCGAACAGGACATCAAGCGCCTCGAGCTCATGCAGCGCCTGATCTTCGAGGGCGTCGCCCCCGCCGAGGCCGCCCGCTGGGCCCGGCGCCCCACGCCCGACGCCCCGGTCGCCGCACCGCTCGCGGCGCCGGACTTCACGTCGGCCGTCCGCGGACTCAACCGCGCCGCGATGCGCCTGGACGCGCCCGCCGTGCGCCAGCGCATCGCCGAGGCCGTCCGCGAGCTCGGGGTCATCGCGGCCTGGGACGGCGTGCTGCGGCCGGTGCTGGCGGCGATCGGCGAGCGGTACGCCGCGACGGGCGAGCTCGTCGAGGTCGAGCACCTGGTCTCGGGGTGCATCAGCGCCGTGTTCGGGGCGGTGCCGCAGCCGGGTGGGGAAGTACCAACCCGAATTCTTCTGGCTTGTGCAGATGACGAGCAGCACAGTCTGCCCATCGAAGCGGTCGCGGCCGCGCTGGCGGCCGACGGCGTCCCCACCCGGTCGCTCGGCGCGCGGGTGCCTCCCGAGGCCCTGACCGCCGCGGTGCGCCGGACGGGCCCCGCGGCAGTGCTCGTCTGGTCGCAGATCCGGTCCACGGGCGGGCCGGCCCAGCTGGCGGCGATCCTCGCCGAGCGGAGCCGGCCACTCGTCGTCGCCGCGGGCGGCCCGGGCTGGCATCGGCCGTCCGTACCGGCGGGTGTGGTACTTCCGGACAGTCTCGCCGAGGCGGTAGTCGCACTGACGTCAGCGCTCACCTAGTCATCTGCGTAAAAGTCCCTTGCCCCTGTACTCCCGGGTTCGTGCCACGGGCTGAACGCGGGAAGACACTGACTGTCTCGAATAAGTAACGTGTGGCTCCGTCAGCAAGAACCCGAATACCCCTCGGAGCCCCTCATGCCTCGTGTACGACTCGCAGCGTTGGGAGCAGTGATCAGCGCCTGCGCCCTGGTGGTTCTCGCCGGCTGCTCGTCCGACGCCCCGTCTGCCGCCTCGTGGCACGCATCCGGCTCCGGGTCCGCCCAGGGCCTCGCCGGCCAGGGCGGCGGCGACCCGATCGCCCACCCGATCGCCGCGCCCGGATCGGTGACCCCCTCGGCCGCGGCCTCCGCCTCGGCTTCGCCGTCCGCGTCGGCCTCCGCTTCCACGTCGGCCTCGGCCTCCCCCTCCGCGTCCGCCTCACCCAGCACTCCAGGTGACAGCATCATCCGCACGACGGGTGACCAGACGGTGGCGCTGACCTTCGACGACGGCCCCGGCCCGGACACGCCGACGATCCTCAAGATGCTGCGCGACCAGGGCATCAAGGCCACGTTCTGCGTCATCGGGCAGAACGTGAAGCAGTACCCGCAGTACGTGCAGCAGATCGTCGCGGACGGCCACACGCTGTGCAACCACACCTGGAACCACGACGAGGCCCTGGGCAAGAAGTCAGCGGACACCATCCGCGCCGACCTGCAGAAGACGAGCGACGAAATCCACAAAGCAGTGCCGGACGCCAAGGTTCTGTACTTCCGCCACCCGGGCGGCAACTTCACCCCGCTCGCCGTCCAGATCGCCGCGGAGCTGGGCATGAAGTCCCTGGGCTGGAGCGTCGACCCGTGGGACTGGAACGTCAAGAAGTGGCAGGGCCAGCAGATGACCAACCACATCTGCTCGGTAGTGAGGAACAACACGAAGCCCGGCTCAATCGTCCTCTCCCACGACGGCGGCGGCGACCGCAGCGCCACGATGGCCGCGTACAAGACGCTGCTGCCAGAGCTCAAGGGCAAGTTCACGCTGGTAGCGATGCCTGTCTGAGCCGGTCCGGACTCGCCGGGGGATACTCATTTGGAGAACGCGTGAGGGGTCACGTATGCTCTGAAAGCCTCCGGCGGGGCCGGATGGGAGCAACACCGCGTTAGTCGTGCAATATGCGATGATAGCGGGGCCGCCCTCATCGTCTAGCGGCCCAGGACGCCGCCCTTTCAAGGCGGTAGCACGGGTTCGAATCCCGTTGGGGGCACGGTCTCGCACCTCGGTGCGGGTTGGTAAGTGAATAGCTAGGTCCTGTGGAGCAGTTGGAGTGCTCGCCGCCCTGTCAAGGCGGAGGTCGCGGGTTCAAGTCCCGTCAGGACCGCAAGGCCCACCTTGTTCTTGGGTCACTCTGGGCAGGTAGCTCAGTCGGTACGAGCGTCCGCCTGAAAAGCGGAAGGTCGGCGGTTCGACCCCGCCCCTGCCCACAAAGCTCTTCGCCGGGCTTTACAGACCCCGACCAGCGGCAACGCGGTCGGGGTCTTTGTATGTCAGGGCTCGCCGTGAAGATCCTTATGTAGCAACCGCAGCGGTCCCTGCAGCGGACGGTCGGTGCATGAGTGCTTGTGACGGAGTGGGTACTTCTAACTACTCAACGTAGTCGCATTCGATCGGATCGCCGGCTGATGTTATCCGCGTGGGACACTGTCATGGCAGCTACCAGGAGGTGGACCAGCGTGAGCGTCAACGCACTCGACCAGCATCACGGGCCGTGGTCCGAAGACGAATACTTCGCGCTCGGCGAGACGACGAACCGCTTCGAGCTGATCGACGGGAGCTTGTTGATGAGCCCGGCGCCGACCCCGCGCCACCAGCACCTCTCACGACGCTTGGCCAACGCGCTGGAGCCCGGGGCGTCGGCGGCTGGCCTGTGGACATTCGAAGCCGTGAACCTGCGACTTCAGACCGATCGGATCGTGATCCCGGATCTGGCGGTCACCGACACCGACGAGCCAACCACGTTTGAGGTACCTGACGTGACCATGGTCGGCGAGGTTGTATCGCCCAAGAACGCCGCCGCGGACCGGTTGGTGAAGATGCAGCTCTACGCCGCCGCCAGGATCGGGTGGTACCTCCTCGCAGAGCGGGACGAGGAAGTCCATGTGACACTGCGGCTGCTGCGCCTGGACGGCGGCCACTACGTCGAGCACGCGATCGCCAAGCACGGCGAGGTCCTCTCGTCCGAGGTGCCGTTCGCCATCGAGATCGACACCCGCAACCTGATGCGCCGCTGAACGTGCCAGCAGCTTCCGACCTCACGAGGTCAGTCTGTGTAGCAACGCGTGTAGCAACGGCCGCGTACAACCGCGCTCATCGCCGATCGACGCCAGACTGGATCGCAGCTCTGGATCGCCGACTGCGCGAGGCTGCTCAGACCTGAAAAGCGGAAGGTCGGCGGTTCGACCCCGCCCCTGCCCACAAAGCTCTTCGCCGGGCTTTACAGACCCCGACCAGGCAGCAATGCCGGTCGGGGTCTTTGTATGTGCGGCTCCCCATCACCATGATCATCCGCGACCCCTTTGGCGGCGGACGGTCGTCATCGCCGGCCGCCCGGCCCACCGTGAGAGACTGGCAGGGGCGGCAGCATTGCATCCAGGGAGGTGGTCCACACCATGAGCGTGGCAACAATGGAGCACGCTGGCCCCTGGAATGAGGACGACTACCTCGCACTGGGCGAAACGCCGAACCGGATCGAACTGATCGACGGGAGCCTGCTGGTGAGTCCCGCGCCGAGCTCGCGCCACCAGCGTCTCTCGCGTCGCATCGCCAACCAGCTGGACGCACCCGCTTCATCCGCAGGCCTGCTCGTCTACGAAGCGGTGAACGTCCGGTTGCACACAGACCGCCTCGTTATCCCCGACCTCGCGATCGTGGACACGACCGACGACTTCGTGGTCGTAGATGCGGCGCACGTCGCGCTCGTCGGCGAGATCGTCTCACCCGGCAACGCGGCCGCGGACCGCGTCATGAAAATGCACTTCTACGCCGCTGCGCGAATCGAGTGGTACCTCCTCGTCGAACAGGAATCGTCGGACTCGCTGACCCTCCGGCTCAACCGGCTCGATGGCACTCACTACGTCGAAGCTTCGGTTGCCAAGTCCGGCGAGAGCCTCAACGCCGACCATCCCTTCCCGTTCCAGCTGGACACTCACTCGCTTCTCGCCTCATAGCTCGGCCGTCTCCATGTAGCAATGCGTGTAGCAACGGGGCCGTACGGCGCCGACCGCCTGCTGTCGGACTCACACTCGTTCGCCACGGTCAGGGCTCCCATCACACAGAGCGCTCACCCGTGTAGCAACGGCATGCCGCGCCACAGCGGATGGTCGAACCCGCGGGTCGCGGACCTGCCGCGTCTTCTCGGGCGGGCGTATCGTTGAGTGGCGCCCAGTCAGCGGTGGTGGCGGGAGTGGAGGCACGGCGTGACCAGCGAGGCGACCGAGATGATCACGGTTCCCCGGGCCGAGTTCGATGCCATGCAGGCAGAGCTCAAGCGTCTCCGCCGAGAGGCTGCACGCGACGTCGCGTTGACAACTATGCGAGCGGACCGCGGTCCCGAAGCCGGCGACGAGGCCCGCATGTTCACGCGGAAGCAGCTGGCCGAGGCGTGGGGAATTCGTGCCTGAACGGCAAATACGTTTCCCCGAGCAAGCGTGGCAACAGGTAGAGGCGCTGCCCAGCGACTGCGATGGACAGTCCAGCGTGCGATCTTCCACCTCCTCGATGAGCCGGTCCCTGCACTCGCCGACCCGTTCCCACCGGGCGATCCGTTGCCAGGCGCCTATGAACTTCACTTACCCGCGGACGGTGTGACCATCTGGTACATGATCACGCCACACGAGGGGAGCGAGATCATCAGCATTCAGCTCGTGCGAGCCGACACCTGAGGTAGCAGTGCATGTAGCAACGGCGCCGAACGGCCGCGACCATGGACGGCCAGGACCGGACGCTTCAGCGAGGTCAAGGGGCTCCTCTAAGCAGGTTCGCTCAGACCTGAAAAGCGGAAGGTCGGCGGTTCGACCCCGCCCCTGCCCACAAAGCTCTTCGCCGGCTGGCAGTAGCAGCACGCCTCGGTAGGTCGAGCGCGGCGCCGGCCGAGTGGTGCCGGGCTCCTGGACCCGAAACCCCTACGCCTTCCTGCGGCGAGGTCTGGCGCTACCTCGCCACGTCGGGCTGGTCCGGCGCCGCCGGGCGTGGGCGGGCCGCGAGTGACAGTGCGACGACGACCGCTGCGAGCGGCGGCCCAGCGGCGGCGAAGGGGCTCAGGTCGAGGTCGTAGACGTAGCCGTTGTGCGCGGCCGGGTTCAGCGGCACGGTGCTGTGCGGCAGGACCGGCGCGAGCTCGGCGGGCGGCATGAACTCGTCGATCGGGAGCCCGTCGCGCTCCGCGAACAGATCCGTCGTCCCGGCGGTGCGGGTCCTTGTGTCGTTCGCGTCCAGGTGGGTGAGCGGCGTCAGCACCGCGGCGAGCATCATGAGCCGCCCGGCCGCCAACCGATCCGCTGCCGCGGCCCGCCCAGCAGCCAGGTCCCGGACAAGGCATTCCCAGGCTCGACCGGCATCCACAGGCGGGGTGAAGACAGCCAGCCGGTTGCGGGCTACCGGCATGAAGGCGGGCCCGGACGCGTGTGCGTCGGGCCCGCGGAGTGGATTTGTCGGTCGTGGGAGAGCGCTCCTACAGGTACTGCCCCGTGCCCGTCGGCGTCGGGCCGCCGGGCTGGACGGCGGGGCCGCCCGGGCCGCCCATCAGAGCGGGGCGGCCGCGCATCTGTTCCAGCTGGACCCTGGCCGCCATCTGCTGGGCCACCAGGGCGGCCTGGATGCCGTGGAAGAGGCCCTCCAGCCAGCCGACCAGCTGGGCCTGGGCGATGCGGAGCTCGGCCTCGCTCGGGGTGCTGCCGTCGTCGAAGGGCAGGGAGAGCCGCTCCAACTCCTCGCGCAGCTCGACGGCCAGGCCGTCCTCCAGTTCGACTATGGAGCGGCGGTGGATTTCCTTGAGTCGCTGGCGGCCGGCCTCGTCGAGCGGAGCGGCGCGAACCTCCTCGAGCAGCTGCTTGATCATGCTGCCGATGCGCATCACCTTGGCCGGCTGCTCGATCAGCTTGCTCGGGTCTTCCGCGTTCTCGTCGTCGCCGGCGGACATCGTGCCCAGCGGCCGCCCGTCCGGGCCCACGACCAGCACGGTGCGCGACTCGTCCTGTGCCTCTTCTGCCATGAGTCCCAGTCTTACGCACGTCCGCCCGCTGCGAACAACGGGCCCGGCCCGTTTCGGTCGGCCGGCAACCAATCGGCCGGGCCACTGTTGCCACCCTTCGTGACGCGATAACGTCGCCCGGTGACGAGTGACCCCCGCAGTGTGCTGCGTCGGCCGGCTTCGGAGCCGGATTTCACGCTGCGTTACGGCGAGCACCCCGATCATGTGGCTGATGTGCGGCTTCCGGCGGTACCGAATGCGCCGCTTGTGCTGTTTGTGCATGGCGGTTTCTGGCGTCACGAATGGGATCGGGCGCATGCCGCCCCGCTGGCCGGCGACCTCGCGGCGCGCGGATATGCCGTGGCCACCATCGAGTTCCGGCGGACCGGGCAGACCGGTGGCGGGTGGCCCGGCACGTTCTCGGACGTCGCGGCGGCGGCCGTCGCGGTGCCGGATCAGCTGGCCAAGGAGGTCGCGCACCGGGGGTTGCTCCCCGTGTCGGTGGACCGGCCCATCATGGCCGGGCACTCGGCCGGCGGGCACCTCGCACTGTGGTACGCCTCCGTCGCCCCCGACGCCGTCGGCGGAGTGGTCGCGCTGGCCCCGGTGGCCGATCTCACCCGGGCGTATGAACTCGATCTCGACGGCGGCGCCGTGGCCGACCTGCTCGGCGGCGGGCCGGAGTCGGTGCCCGAGGCGTACCGGTCGGCCGATCCGCTGCGCAACCTGCCCTCGGGAGTGCGCACGGTGATCGTGCACGGCGCCGACGACGACATCGTGCCGGTGGAGCTGTCCCGGGACTACTGCCGGGCCGCGCGCCGGGCCGGGGACGACGCCACGCTGGTTGAGCTGGCCGGAGTCGAGCATTTCGGGGTCATCGATCCGCTGTCGTTGGCCTGGACCGCCGTGCTTGCCGCGTTCGGGACGGTGACCAGGGGCGAGACTGCGCAGGGCGATTGACTGTCCGCCGCGATGGCGGTACAAACCCCCCTGGGTTGTAGGCTCGTGGCTCGCTAGGAGCGCGGGCAGTCCACACCCGCGTCCGCGCGGGTCCCGGGGAGGAAAGCACGTGTCCCACCTGAACCGCCGCCAGGCGCTCCGGCTGTTTGCGGCCGCGGGTGCGGCGGGCCTGACCGCGCCGATCCTGTCCGCCTGCAGCAGCTCCGACGACACGACGACAAGCACCCAGGTGCCGAGCGGCCCGCCGATCAAGATCGGAATGATCGTCCCGCAGACCGGCATGTTCAAGGACTTCGGCAACGAGCTGGACAACGGCTTCAGCCTCTACCTGCAGCAGCACGACACCAAGCTCGGCGGCCGGCCGGTCACGCTTGTCAAGGCCGACGAGGGCGAGACGGCCGACAGCGGCAAGGCGGCGGCGGGCAAGCTCATCAACGATGAGAAGGTGCTGGCGATCACCGGCGTGGCCAACCCGGCCGCGATGCTGGCGATGGCCGGGGACATCGAAAACGCGAAGATCCCGCTGATCGGCTCGAACGCGTCGCCCAAGGCGCTGCAGACGATGAGCTTGAAGTACAACTGGCGCACGTCATTCGTCTCGGACGAGCCCGGCTTCGCCATCGCGAAGTGGGCGGCGGCCAACGCCGGTGGCCAGCTGGCCGTCTGCGGGCAGACCGGGCCGGGCGGCGACGACGATGACGTGGCGAGCTTCGTGGAGCAGTACAAGAGCGCCGGGGGCAACGTCGCGGGGCAGGCACGCACTGTCGCGTACGGCAGCAAGGACTTCGCCAACATGCTCAACGCCGTGAAGTCGGCGAACGTGCAGGCGGTCTACGCGCTGTTCAGCGGGGTGTCGGCGGTCGAGTTCGTGAAGCAGTTCCGCAACATGCACTTCCCGTCGAACGTGAAGCTGTTCGGGTCCGGCCCGCTGACCGAGGGTGCGGTCCTCAAGCAGCAGGGCGACGCCGCGAAGGACATCGTCACCGCGCTGAACTACTCGCCCGACCTGGACAACGTGGCCAACCGCCGGTTCGTCGCCGACTACCAGAAGGCGTTCGGCACGGTTCCTTCCACCTACGCGATGGCCTCCTACGACGCCGCCGCCGTGCTGGACAAGGCGATCGCCGACGCAACCAGGAGCCTCGACTCCGTCAACCTCAACGCGGCGATCGGCCGGCTCGGTCAGATCGACAGCCCGCGCGGCGGCTGGCAGTTCTCCCAGACGAGAACACCACTGCAGCGGTGGTACCTCCGGCAGGTCCGCAACGACGGCGCGGTGCTCTCGAACGTGCTGACCGCGGAGCTGGCCACTCGGGGCTGAGCGCTCTTCAAGCGGCTCCGCGCCGCTTCAGGGTGGCCACGGCCGATCCGGCCAGCGTCAGCAGGCACTCGGGGAGCTTGCCGTCGACAAGCGCCACGGTGAACAGGGCCGTGGCGCTCGGGACATCCTCGTTGATGTACGCGCTCACGAAGCGCGCCACCCAGCGCTTGTCGTAGTTGGCGTCGTCGATGTCGGGGAAGTCCAGCCGCCACGGGCCGCGGGCCAGGTTGTCGCCGACCATCTCGCCGGCGAGGCGCCACGCGACGTCGTACGCGGCGCTCATGCCGCGCCGGTCCACCACCGAGTCGAAGGTGTGCGTCACGGCGTCCTCGTCGCCCGCGAGTGCCGACTGCAGGACCTGAGCGGCGTCCTGGAACGTCTCGTCTCCCGGGTCATCCACGCCGCAACCGTATGTCGCGGCGTCAAGCCCCACTGTGCACTTCCGGGTGTCAGCCGCGGCGCAGCGCGCAGGTCAGACGGGCGGTGCAGACCCGCTCGCCGGCCTCGTCGGTGACCACGATCTCGTAGCTGGCCACGAGCCCGCCGAGCCGCAGCGGCGTGGCCACACCGGTCACCAGGCCGCTCTTGGCCGACTTGTGGTGGCTGGCGTTGACCTCGATGCCGACGGCGATCCCGTTGAACAGCCGGCCGGCGTGCAGGGCGGCGCCGATCGAGCCGAGCGTCTCGGCGAGAACGACCGAGGCGCCCCCGTGGAGCAGGCCGTACGGCTGAGTGTTGCCCTCCACCGGCATCGTGCCGACGACCCGCTCCGGGGACGCTTCGAGGATGACGATGCCCATCCGCTCGGGCAGATGGCCCTCCATGGAAAGGCCACCCGGCGCTTCTTGATCAGCCATACCGGGCAGCGTACCCGCGCCCCCACTCAACACGGGCCCGCGCCCGCGCTATGGTGCGCACGGCAGCTTTCGGGTGGTCCTGGGGAGGAGAAGCCAATGCGTGCACAGCCGGTCACCGCCATCATGGGAGCGCTTACGGCGATTGGAGTGCTGTTCGCGTCCGGCTGCGCCTCGGGCGGCAACGACGACGGCTCGCTCCCCCGGGCCGACATCCGGCTGTACGGCACGGACGGCAACATGGCCAACTCGTTCGGCGACGCGCTCAAGGACTCCCCGGCCGTCCTGAACGGCATGAAGGGCACGACACCGCTCACCCCGCTCAGCGACGACTTCAAGCGCCGGGTGAAGGTGGTCGACCCGACGCTCACCGACTTCAACTACTCCGGCGAGTCCTACGACGCGGTCGTGATCGCCGCGCTGGCCGCCGAGACCGGCAAGTCGGTCGAGCCCGCCGTCATCGCCAAGCAGATCATCGGCGTCACGACCGGCGACAACACCTGCGACAGCGTGGCCACGTGCCTGACCGCCGCGAAGTCGGGCAAGGACTTCAAGTACCGCGGCATCTCGATGCGCAGCAGCGGCTTCACGAGCGTCGGCGAGCCCTCGGCCGCGATGTACGGCGTGCTCAACTTCGGCACCAGCAACAAGATCGACGACGCCAAGACCGAGTTCGTCGGCGCCGGCGACCAGACGAAAGAGGACAAGACCGCGCCGCCGGCGGCCACGACCCCGAACACCAAGGGCGGCGCGAAGCCGGCGCTGAAGTACGGCCTGCTGCTGCCCAAGACCGGCGCGCTGGCCTTCCAGGGCCCGCCGATGTTCGCCGGCGCCAAGCTGGCCATCAAGGAGATCAACGAGGCCGGCGGCGTGCTCGGCCAGCCGGTGCAGGTCGTGGAGGGCGACGACGGCACCAACCCGGAGGTCGCCAAGGCCACCGCCGCCCAGTTCATCGCCCAGGGCGTCGGCGTGATCATCGGGGCCGGCGCCTCGGGCGTCAGCGCGGCCGTCATCCCGCAGGTCGTGCAGGCCGGCCGGATCATGATCTCGCCCTCGGCGACGTCGGACTCGCTCACCAAGGTCGACGACAAGGGCCTGTTCTTCCGCACCTCCCCGCCGGACAACCTCCAGGCCAAGGCGGTCGCGGACATCATCATGCGGGACGGGCACACCAAGGTCGCGATCATCGCCCGCGACGACAGCTACGGCAGCGGCCTGGCCGAGGGCGTGAAGGCCGACCTCACCGCGGCCGGCATCCGCCCCGAGAACATCCTGGTCAAGAAGTACGAGGCCAAGGACAAGTACGAGAAGTCCGAGGGCCCGGCGCTGTTCGACCCCATCGCCAAGGACATCAAGAGCTTCGGCGCCACCGGCATCCTCGTGGTCGGCTTCGACGAGGGTGCCATGGCCATCCGGTCCCTGGTGACGTCGGGCGTCAAGGCCTGATCTTCTGTCACGTTCTTGGCTCGCGCACCAGGGCCCCAGGGCCTACCGTGAACCCGATTACCCTGCGTTTCCCTAAGTCAGGTGAGAGGACCCACCAGATGACCGACAACGAGACCGTCGAGACCCGCGGCGACGAGCGCGTGGAGCTCCTCGTCGGCGACACCAACAACGACGGCAAGCCCGACCTCTGGGCGGTCGACACCGACGGGGACGGCAAGGCCGACCTGTTCCAGTTCGACACCAACGGCGACGGCAAGGTCGACATCACCATGAGTGACCTCGACCAGGACGGCACGCCCGAGACGGTCGTCGACGGCGACGGTGGCCTCCCGCCGGCCACGGTCTAGGTTCTGCTCGCCGGTGGCGCGGTTGACTCCTGGTCAGCCGCGCCGCTGCACGTCCACGTACTCGCGCCACTGCTGCTCCAGCTGCACCCGGCTCACCCCGAGCACCTCGCGGGCCGCCGAGTCGACCTCGGAGAGCCGCTGAAAAGCCTCATAGAACGCCACGAGCCGATCCTGGGTGTACCTCTCAGCGATCATCCGGCACGCGAGCCACCCGGCCACGTAGTTGCGCGGCTCCTCGTAGAACTGCTTGTCGTCCGGGAACTGCGTGACGGCCAGGTCGCCGAGTGCCTGGCGGATGCCGGCCGCGGCGAAGTGCCCGTCCTTGTAGGCGACGTACTCGGCGAACCCCTCCACGACCCACCGCGGCGTGTAGGGCCCCGTCACCGGGCCCATGGCCGCGTGCGTGAACTCGTGCGTGAGGTCGTGCTGCAGCTCGCCCCGGGCGGCCGACAGCTCGCTCGGGTTGAACACGATCCGCGTGGTCGCGTACGCGGGCCGGTTCGACCACTCCGCCACCGCCGAGTAGTACGGCACCGCGATCGCCGCCACCTGGGCCACGCGATCCTGCGACTCGGCGAAGTAGGTGTCGAAGATCCGCCGGTCCGCGACCGCCGTGAGCAGCACCTTCCCGTCCCACCCGCCGGGCTTCACCGCGGCCACCTGCTGCAGCCCGGTCATGGCCAGCTCCAGCAGCCCCTGCCCGCCGTCGGCCGGTCCGGCGTCGGCCGAGATGACGGCCGTGACCCGCTCGTTGCGCACGACGGCGATGGGCCCGGCCGCGTCCCAGGGCTGCCCCGCCTCCCCGGTCGGCAGGTCCTTCCCGGCCCCGTCACCGGCGATGACCCACCGGTGCCCCACGTAGGCGAACACGGCCAGCCAGGGCGTCGCCACGGGCCGGCTGTCCACGCCCTCGATGCGGTGCCGGATGGTGACGGGCACGATCCGCACGGCCGCGTGGTACTTCTCGAACGCCCCGGACGGCAGGAACGCGGCCATCTTGACGACCGACTGCGGCGTGCGCTCGAACTCGAGCTGGGCGAAGGGCAGCTTCGCGAGGTTGTCGAACTCCTGCCGCTGCCGCTTGCCGAAGGCCGGGTCGCTCTGGTCGACGTCGGCCATCCAGGCGGCCGCGTCCTTGCGCTGGACCGCTTGTGCGCGGCGTTGCAGTACCCGGTCAATGGCTTCGGCGTCGACACCGACCCAGGCCACCGCCGCCGGCGCCCGCCCGTTCTGCCGCAGGGCCCAGGCCGTCGCCGCTCCACCCCCGACGGCGATGACCGCGCTGAGGACGAGCAGGGCCGACAGTACGGGCCAGAGGTAGCTCGTGCGGGGCGGCGGCGGGAGGTGCAGGCTGGGGTACCAGGGACTGGGAAGCCCTTCACCATAGGCCGCGGGCGTCGTCTCGGAGGCCAGCTCAGCCGGCGGTCGCTGCTGCTGGGGGATCGTCACATACCCTGCCGACGTCGACGTTGCGAACCCACATCCTCCGCCACCCCCTACCGCGTTGTCGACCCTGCGCATTTGTGGTGTTTCACGTGCAACAGCGCGTGATCACTGCCGCCCGCACCCGCCGGCCGCGGCCCGTGGAACGGGACGGAACGCCTCTGTCGACATGCGACGAAGTGTCATACGCCTCCTCATCACCGCCGCCGCCTGCGTGCTGTCGATCCTGATCCCGACAACGGCGAGGGCTGTCGCGCTGGGCGAACCCCCGATCAAGCAACCCCCGACCCCCGGCGTCGCGCCGATGGACCCGGCCACCCGCTAGCCGGAGCGGCCAGAACCGCTGTCCCCGCCGGCGCGGAGGTCGCCGGCGGCCGGGCTAGAGGCCGTAGAGGCGCTCCAGGTACTCCGCCACGCCGTCGTCCTCGTTCGTGTGCTTGGTGACGTCGGAGGCGGCGGCGCGGACGGCCGGGTGGGCGTTGGCCATCGCCACGCCGCGCCCGGCCCAGGTCAGCATCGGCAGGTCGTTCGGCATGTCGCCGAACGCGACCACGTCCGCCGCCGTCACCGAGTGGCTGCGGGCGACGAGCGCCAGCGCCGAGGCCTTGGTGACGCCGGCGGCCGACACCTCCACCATGCCGGACGAGGAGGAGTTCGTGGCCTCGGCCAGGCCGGTCAGGCAGGCGCCCACGCGGGCGGTGAACTCGTCGGGGGACTGGACTCCGGCGCGGACCAGGAGTTTCGCGGCCGGGCGGGTGACGATGTCGGCCAGGGGCAGAGGTGCCACCGAGTCGTGGTCGGCCTCCCAGGGGCCCACGGGGAAGCCGGGCTCGTGGCGCATCTGGCGGCCGCCGTCCCGCTCCACCGCGAACACCACCTCCGGCACCTCGGCGCGCAGGCGGGTGCACGCCTCGGCCAGGACCGACGCCTCCAGCGGGGAGCTGTGGACGATGGTGTCGGTCGCCGGGTCGTAGGTGGCGGCACCGTTCGCGCAGATCGCCAGGGCGGGGATGCCCAGCTGGGAGTGGACGGGGGCGATCCAGCGGATCGGGCGGCCGGTCACCAGCACGACTATCACGCCGGCGGCGTGGAGGCGTTGGAAGGTGGCGATCGTGCGGGGGCTCACGTTCCGGTCGCGGCGGACGAGGGTGCCATCGAGATCGGAAGCCACCAGTTTCACAGCTTCAACATAGCTTCCAGGTACGACGCCACGCCGTCCTCGTCGTTGGTGAGCGTGATCTCGTCGGCCAGCGCCTTCAGCTGGGGGTGGGCGTTGGCGACGGCGACGCGGGCGAAGCCGGCCCAGCGGAACATCGGGATGTCGTTTGGCATGTCGCCGAAGACCAGGACGTCGCCCGGGTCGATGCCCAGGGCGGTGGCCACGACCATCAGGCCGGTGGCCTTGTCGACGCCGGGCGGGCAGATCTCGATGTAGCCGAGGCCGGCCTGGGTCACCGTGGCCGTGTCCGCCGGGATCAGCCGCTGGGCGGCGGCCAGCAGGTCGTCGACGTCGCAGGCCGGGTGGCGGGCGAAGCCCTTGATGACCGGGCCGGTCAGGCACTCGGCGCGGACTCGGGCCTCGACGGCGTCGTAGCGCCAGTTGGGGTCGGCGTCGCCCCAGAGCGGCGCGTCGTGGGTGTCGCCCGCCTCGATGAGCACCGACAGGGCGCCGAGCTCGACCTCCAGGCGGGCCAGGACGTCGGCCAGGACGTGGCCGGGGAGGCGCTCGTCGCGCAGGACGACCGGGTGGGCGGGGTCGCGCACGTCGAGTACGCGGCTGCCGCCACCCATGACCAGGAAGTCGGCGGCCGGGATGTCGTGGCGGACCAGTTCGGTCAGGCGGGGGCCGCGGCCGGTGGCGCCGACCACGTGAATGCCGGCCGCGCGGACGCGCTCGAGGACGTCGCGGGTGTAGTCGCTCACTGTCTCGTCGCTGCGCACGAGAGTGCCGTCGAGGTCCGTCGCGATCAGCTTGGGGAGGCCTGGGCCACGCATTGTCGCTGCTCCTTCCGCTTGTCTCTGCTTCAGCGGGGCAGCAACCGTACCTCTCGGATCCCGACCGGTGACAGGCTGCGAATAAAACTCAACCGAACGTTTACTGGAACGTCGGCGGTACGGGGGTCACCGAAAGCTCCAGCGCCTCACCGCCCTCGGGCCCCTCGTCGCGGCGCCGGCCGAGCGATCGCGCGGGCGCCCAGACGGCCATGGCGAGCGCCGCGGCCAGCATCAGGGTGGCCGCGTAGGCCAGCAGGTAGCCCGGCCCGTGGCTCACGTTGTCCTGCCGGCCCAGCAGCAGCACGAGCTCGCTGCCGCCCACACTCTCGATGACGCTGCTGAGGCCGACCAGGACCAGCGCGTTCGCCGCGAGCAGGCCGCCGGTGACCCCGGCCGCGACACGGCACACACCGACACCGGTGGCGGTGAGGACCACGGCCAGGGCGGCCAGGGTGGCGGTGAGTGTGATGAGGTACACGGCGACATGCGCCGGGCTGAGGTTCGTCAGCGGCACCTCGACCACCCGATCGGCGGAGCCGCCGCCGATCGACGAGGAGATGTCCACCTCGCCGCGGGTGAGGGCGACGCTGCCCCACGGCAGGTACTCTGCGGCCGCCGCCAGCCCGAGCCCGATCGCCACGAGCACGAGCGCTATCACGTCCGGCCGTCGACGCTCTCGCGGTACGACCGATGCCGGCTCTTCATGCGAGGACATAGTCCGCATCGTAGAGTCCGGCCCGGCCGATGGCGATGAGCCCGCAGGCGAAGCCGAGCAGGGGCAGCGACGCCAGGCCGAGCCAGCTGCCGGCCGTGATTGCGGTGTCGGTGATCCGTCCACCCGCCGGGGCCTTGCCGTCGTACGTGATGATCAGGCCCACCACGATGCAGGCGGTCAGCAGGGACAGGATCGGGCCCGCCACGCCCGCGAGCTTGCGGCCCCGGCCGACGCCCATCGCCGCGGTGCCGACGAGCGCGAACAGCGAGCACAGGAACAGCACGTACCACAGCCCGTAGGGCATATTGAGCACCGTGATGCTCTCCACACTCGACCGGGCGCGGCGGCCGGAGCCGGTGACGACGAGCTGGTGCATCCACGGCACGAAAATGGACGCGGCCCCGCCGACCAGGCCGGCCAGCGCCAGCCACCAACCGATTCGCACCAAAGTGCGCTGCATTGTTTCTGCTCCCATCCGAATGCCGGGCTGATCCCACCGGCAACACGGAATGGGCTAGCGTCTGGTTCATGCCAACTCGCACTTCATCGGCCCGCTGGGAGGGTGACCTCCGGTCCGGCGCCGGCACCGTCTCCACCGGCTCGGGCACCTTCCAGGGCAACTACTCGTTCCCGTCCCGTTTCGAAGAGGGCAAGGGCACCAACCCCGAGGAGCTCATCGCGGCCGCCCACGCCGCGTGCTACTCGATGGCGCTCTCCAACGGCCTGGCCAAGGCCGGCTTCACCCCGACGTCGGTCGAGACGTCGGCGGCCGTGCAGTTCGGGCCGGTGGACGGCGGCTTCGCCATCACCCGCATCGACCTGACCACCCGCGGCGACGTGCCCGGCATCGACGCGGCCGAGTTCGAGAAGCAGGCGCAGGACGCCAAGGCCGGCTGCCCGATCTCCAAGGCGCTCGCGGCGGTCGAGATCACGCTCGACGCGCAGCTCGTCTGATCTTTCGCCAATCGTTGTTGAGAGGGTCCCCGTTTTCGGGGACCCTCTTCGCATGCCGGTGCGGATGAACAAGGAGCGGTTCGAGGAGCTCGTCGGGGAAGCGCTCGACGAGGTGCCCCAAGAGCTGCTCGACCTCATGGACAATGTGGTCATTCTGGTCGTCGACGACGCTCCGCCGGAGGATCCGGACCTCCTGGGGTTGTACGAGGGGCACGCACTTACCGAGCGCGGGTGGGACTACGCCGGCGTCCTGCCGGACCGGATCTCGATTTACCGCCGGCCGATCCTTGCGATCTGTGACGATGAGGACGATGTGGTCGACGAGGTGGCGATCACCGTGGTGCACGAGATCGCGCACCATTTCGGCATCTCGGACCAGCGGCTGCACGAGCTCGGGTGGGACTAGGAGGCCGGACAAACCGCACGGAACCCGGCCTTCCGATGGTCGACATTGCGTCAACCATCTACCGTCACTGTGCGGTCTCAAGTACGTCTTCGAGAGGACTACCCCATGCGCAGTGCGCTGTTCGCCGCCGAAAACATGGAGAAGGAGTCGCAGGAGCCCGGCCTGCGCCTGCAGAACTCCAAGCTGCTCAAGGCCGAGCTCAACGGCGAGATCATGGCCCGCCAGGGGTCGATGGTCGCGTACCAGGGCCAGGTCCAGTTCCAGGCGCTCGGATCGGGCGGCGTGAGCAAGTGGATCAAGTCCAAGCTGACCGGCGAGGGCGTCCCGCTGATGAAGTGCAGCGGCCGCGGCGACGTCTTCTTCGCCGACCGTGCGGCGGACGTGCACCTGATCGACCTGGAGCAGGGCGACGCCATCTCGATCAACGGCTCCAACGTGCTCGCGTTCGAGCCGACGCTGCAGTACGACATCAAGATGGTCCAGGGCATGGGCATGATGTCCTCGGCCGGCCTGTTCAACTGCGTGTTCACCGGCCGCGGCCGGCTGGCGATCACCACCAAGGGCACCCCTGTCGTGCTGACCGTCGACGCGCCGACCTACGTCGACCCGCAGGCCGCGATCTGCTGGTCCGCCTCGCTGCAGACCGGCTACCACCGCGCCGACCAGCTCGGCCTGGGCACGCTGCTCGGCCGCTCGACCGGTGAGGCTTTCACGATGAGCTTCTCCGGCCAGGGCTTCGTCGTCGTGCAGCCCTCCGAGGAGCCCCCGCCCGGCGCCCACCAGTCCCAGCAGCAGCAGGGCGGCGTGCTCGGCGGCCTGCTGGGCGGCTGAATTCACTTCGGTAACGGCCCCGCCACCAGGACATGGCGGGGCCGTGGCTGTTCGCTACGCTGCGGGTCGTGCGAGGTGACATCTTCAAGGCCGAGAACATGGCCCAGCCCCCGACCCAGGCAGGCATGAGCCTGCAACACTCCAAGTGCGTCAAGTACGCCGTCAACGGCGAGGTCCTGGCCCGCCAGGGCGCGATGGTCGCGTTCCGTGGCAACCTGCAGTTCGAGGTGAAGAGCCAGGGCGTCGGCAACTTCCTCAAGCGTGCGGTCACCGGCGAGGGCGTCTCCCTCATGGCCGTCCGCGGCCAGGGCGAGGTCTGGTTCGCCTCCGGCGCGGCCGACTGCTTCATCCTGGACCTCGAGCCCAACGACGCGCTGTCGATCAACGGACGCAACGTGATCTGCTTCGATCCGTCGCTGCGCTACGACATCCAGATGGTGCGCGGCGCGGGCATGTTCGGCGGCGGCCTGTTCAACTGCGTCTTCACCGGCCAGGGCCGGCTGGCGATCGTCTCCGAGGGCGCGCCGATCGTGATCCCGGTCAGCCCGCAGGCGCCGGTCTGCGTCGACACGGACGCCGTCGTGGGCTGGTCGAGCAGCCTCCAGACGACCATCCAGAAGAACCAGAGCCTCAAGTCGATGCTGCGCGGCGGCTCGGGCGAGCTGTTCCAGCTGGCGCTGCAGGGCCAGGGCTTCGTGATCGTCCAGCCCAGCGAGGGCAAGCCGGCTCCGGCCCAGGCCAGCAGCGGCGGCGGCCTGCTGGGCAACGTCCTCGGCGGCTGACCGGCCGCTGTTACGCGCCTCGCCTCAGCCCGTCTCGCCCCCACGAATTCGACGCAGCCATGCGGCCGCATCCGCGAAGTCTGCGTCGGACAGACCGGGGGCGGGGCGGGGCGGGGGCTCCGCGTGGATGTCGGCCCGGGGGTAGGAGCCCAGGAACCGCACGTCGGCGCAGATCCGGCGCAGCGCCTGCAGGGCCTCCCCCATCTGCAGGTCGGCGACGTGGCCCCCGCAGTCCAGGAAGAAGACGTAGCGGCCGAGGCGCTCCCCCGTGGGCCGCGACTCGATGCGGGTCAGGTTGATCCCGCGGACCGAGAGCTCGGTGAGGACCGCGAGCAGGGCGCCGACCCGGTCGTGGGAGATGTACACCGCGAGCGTCGTCAGATCGTCGCCGGTCGGCGGGGGCGGTGGCCCGGGCCGGGAGACGAGCGCGAAGCGGGTCATCGCGTCCGGGTTGTCGGCGATGTCCTTCGCCAGAATGTGCAGGCGGTAGCGCTCGGCGCCGATCTGCGCGCAGACCGCGGCGTCGAACTCGCCCTCGGCCGCCCCGATCGCGGCCGTCGCGTTGGACAGCACGTCGACCACCGACGCGCCCGGCGTGTGGGTGCGCAGCCAGTCGCGGCACTGGATGCCGGCCTGCGGGTGGGCGGCGATCGAGCGGATGGCGTCGAGCGGCCGGGCGTCGCGCGCGGCCAGTACGAACTGCACCGGCAGCACCACCTCGCGGGTGATCATCAGCGGCTCTCCGCCGGCCAGCTCGTCGAGCGTCACGCCGACCTGGCCGCCTATCGAGTTCTCCAGCGGCACCAGCGCGGCGTCGGCGTCGCCGCCGCGCACCGCGTCGAGGCACTCGGGGACGCTGCGGGCGGCGGTCAGGACCCCGCGGTCGGCGGCCGGCACGCTCTTGAGCGCCTGCTCGGAGAAGGTGCCCTCGGGCCCCAGGAACACGAACCGCGTTGGCGGTACACCAGGCATGACACGACTCTAGTTGCACTCCACGGCGTCCAAGAACGCCTGGGGGGCCGTGGCGCGCACCTCTACCGTGCAGGGATCGGTCCCGAGAGTGACGACCGTCAGTGCCGTCGGCGCGCCCTTGGTGATCACTCGCATCGGCTCGCTGTCCGAGACATTGAGGATGGTGTACTGCCACACGCCCGCGCACACGGGAGCCTTCTGGATCGACACGCCGGAGCCGCCGGGCAGGCCGGTGCGCACCCGGCGCACGGCCGCGATGACCTGCTCGCCGCTCGGACGGCCGTTGCAGAACGCCACGTAGGCCTCGGAAAAGCCGGAAGGGCTGGGTGACGCGGACGCCGAGCGCGAAGGGACCGCCGCCGGGGGCGTCGTTTCGAGCGGCTGCGGTTGTACCGGCACGAGCGGCTCCTGGCTCAGGAGGCTCGGCTTGACCGGGGGCGGCGCGACGGCTGCTTCGTGGTGCGTGCACGCGGTCAGCAGGCATCCAAGGCTGACGATCGCGAGGGCGGCGGCCGCGGTGCGCATTGGCACATCGTAGGAGTGCCGGATCGCGGTTGGAACTCTGCCGGGCTCCGGCCGGGGCAGGCCCGCGCGCAGCGCCGCCGAGCGCTGCCGGTCAGGTTGTGACGCGGTGGCCGGCGGCACCCAGAGCGCTCAGCGCTTCGTGCAGCCGGACCGCCGGGACCAGCAGGTAGTCGGTGTCGAAGGTCGAGAAGGCGAAGATGTTGACGCGCGCGTCGGCCAGCGGTGAGACGATCGAGGCAAGCACGCCCGTCAATGCCAGCTGGACCGGCCCGGCGACCCGCAGGCACCGCCAGGGGCTCTCGACCGCGGCACCCGCGGGCACCCGGTCGGCCGGGCAGAGGATCGAGACCTCCTCCGGCGTCCACGTCACCGACACGACGGTGCCGGCGGCGGCGGCCTCGGCGAACCCGGCGGGCATGGCGGATCCGGCCGGCAGGCGGCAGATCGCGTAGTCACCCGGCAGGAGGGCAAGGTCCAGCATGACAAGGAGATTACGGTCTGAACGCGCTCCGTGGCGGCAGGCGTGATGACCGTAACTCCATATTGCCTTTTATGGATATCCGTTAATTGATCGGCGAGAGGAACGTGAGCGAGCCGACCGTCAGCCCGTCCTCGATCAGCGGCGTGGCGATGGCGTCGAACGTGCACGGGCCATCGGCGCAGCGGATCCGGATCAGGCCGCGGGCGAGGCGGCTCGACGTGAGCGCCAGGACCGTGGGCATCCGGGCGACCTCGGTCAGCTCGAGCGCCTGGCCGTCGCCGAAGTCGAGCAGCTGCAGGACGCCCCCGTCCTCGAGCAGGGGCCGGCCCACCGGTGAGTCGGCGAGGCCGAGCATCTTCTCGAACGACGCGGACATCGCCACCACCACCTGCTCGGCATCGATCACCAGACAGGCCTCCGCGGCTCCGTCCACGGTCGTGCCCCAGAGCTCAAGGGTCGGCACCGCTGGGGAAAGGTCGGAGATGGAGAACTCGACGTGCTGCGGCACAGCGCCTCCTCAGGCACCGGTCGTGCGAATGCGAACACCCGGCGTCCGGGCCCGATCGTGAATCTTCATCGCATCGCGTCCGGCCACCTCGAAGAGGCTACTCCGAGTGACCCCGCTTGTCAGTGCCCACCTGCTCACCCTCGCGGTACCACCGGTAGCCCTCGGCGAGCTCGTTGTAGTCCACCTGATACCAGGTGGCCGGGTGCGTGGCCAGGGCATACACCTTGTCGACGGTCTCGGTGGCGAGCCGCTGACCGCGGGCGTTGAGCACCCGCGGAAGCTCGTGGTAGGCCGTGACCAGGCAGCCCTTGGGAACGCCGTAGAAGCTGATCTTTCCGCTACCGGCGAACGCGAGCACCGGCATCACCGGGATCGAGACTCCGGCACTGCGCGACAGTGCCTCGGAGGTGGCGCGCGCCTCGCGGCGGGCCTCCTCGACGTAGCGCGGCCGCTTGCCGTCGATCTGGACCACGTCGCCGGCGAACGCGACCCGGCTGCGCCCGTGGTCCTTGACCGTCACGGCGAACACGCCGCCCGGCCCGACCGCCAGGAACCCGGTCCGCTCGGTGCCACCGAGCTCGCGGAGGTCCAGCACGTGCCACTCGTCGCCCAGGTGGCCGATGAGTGAGCCGACCCGGCGGTAGAGACGGTTGTGTGCCGCCTCTTCCCGGCGCGTGTCGCGCTCGGCCTTACGGGTGCGAACCCAGTCGATGGGGGTCGGCCGGCCCGCGTCGACGATGACGCGATCTTCGTACCCTTCGGGCTGCGAATCTTGACCGCGGAACAGGACGTCGGTCATGTCGCACACCTCCGATGTCGCCGCTTCGGTTGCGTGTGTGTTCAAACACCGTACGTGTTGGGGCCCACAGAAAGCACCAGGTGTGGTCGGAATGACATGGAGTGACTGGGATGAATGCCACATTCACGTCGCCTGGTGAATTTCACATAGCGCCAACCAGACGATATCGGGTCGACCGTTAAGGTGACCCCATGAGTGTCACCACAGAGGTCGGACGCCTGGTCACGGTGCTGTTGCACCGTCCAGGGGCGGAGCTGTCACGGTTGACGCCACGCAACAACGACTCGCTGCTGTTCGACGGTATCCCGTGGGTCGGGCGCGCCCAAGAGGAGCACGACACGTTCGCGGCCGCACTGCGCGCCCACGGCGTCGAGGTGCTCTACGTGGCCGACCTGCTGGCCGAGGCGCTCGCCATCGAGGCGGCCCGGGCCGAGGTGAGCACGGCCGTGCTGGCCGACTTCCGGCTCGGCGACACGCTTCGTGAGAAGGTCGGCTCCTACCTGGCCGAGCTGTCGCCGGCGGAGCTGGCCACGACGCTCGTGGCCGGGCTGAGCCGGTCCGAGCTCGGCGTGGGTCGCGCTTCCGGCCCGCCCGCACCGGACCTCGGCCTGGTGCACGCCCTGATGGCCCCGGGCGACTTCGTGATCGACCCGCTGCCCAACCTGCTGTTCACGCGCGACTCATCGGTCTGGATCGGCCCGCAGGTGGCGGTGACGAGCCTGGCCATGCACGCCCGCAGCCGCGAGACAACGCTCACGCACGCCATCTACCGGCACCATCCGCGGTTCGCCGGCACCACGCTGCTCTACGAGCCGACCCTCGAGCACCTGGAGGGCGGCGACGTGCTGCTGCTGGCCCCGGGAGTGATCGCGGTCGGGGTCGGCGAGCGCACCCGCCCGGCCGGCGCCGAGCGGCTGGCCAAGCGCTGCTTCGCCGCCGGCCTGGCCCACACCGTCCTGGTGGTGCCGATCGCCCAGGAGCGGGCCACGATGCACCTGGACACGGTCTGCACGATGGTGGACGTCGACGCCGTCGTCATGTACCCGAACATCGCCACGACACTGCAGGCGTGGACCGTCACGGCCTCGTCGTGCACGGGCCCGGCCCCGTTCCTCACGGCGGCCGCGGCCGCGATGGGCATCGACACCCTGCGGGTCATCGACACGGGCCTCGACCCGGTGACGGCCGAGCGCGAGCAGTGGGACGACGGCAACAACACCCTGGCCCTCGCCCCGCGCCTCTGCGTCGCCTACGAGCGCAACGTCGAGACCAACGCCCAGTTGGAGCGCAACGGGATCGAGGTCATCCGGATCCCCGGCTCGGAGCTCGGCTCGGGCCGGGGCGGACCGCGCTGCATGTCCGCCCCGATCAACCGGGACTGAGTCAGCGCAGTGGCTGCAGGCGGCCGATGAGGCCCTGCTTGCTGCGGCGTTCGACGGCGGTGAGTGGTTCGGTGACGGCGAGGGCCTGCTTGTAGCGCTTGTCGAAGTCGGCGACGGGGGTTTCCCAGTGCGCGGCCTCGATCTCCAGGGGCAGGTCCCAGACCGGGGCCAGCAGGCCGTGGGCGCGGAACATGCCGGCGAACTTGGTGTTGTCCCCCAGGAGCAGCTCGCCGGCGGCGGACAGGCGCGACAGGGCGTCGAGCGCGCGGTCCTCGTCGTCGCCCAGGACGAGCCGGACGTGCGAGCGGTCGGTGACCCGGCACCAGTAGGTCGCCGGGGCGGCGGCGAGCTTCACGGTCGGGAAGATGCTCGCGTTGGCCCGCTCCAGCGACGCGCGCACGTTGGGGTCGTCGGTGGCGTTCTCGTCGAGCCAGAACTCGAAGCCGTCGTGGACGCTGATGTCCAGCGGCGCGACCTCGATGACGTCCTGGAGGCGGTCACCGACACCGGGCAGGGCCGGGATGTCGACGGTCTTGCCCGACGGGGTCTCCAGCGCACACAGCAGGGCCACGGCCAGGTCGCGTGACACGTCACCGGACTGGACGTGCCGCTGCAGGCCGATCAGGACCCGCCCGTCCGGCTTCGTCATGGCCGGCCACGCCATCGGCAGCACCGTCGCCAGGGTGACCTGCCGGTCGCCGTACTTCTCAGCGAAGGCCGCCGAGAGCTTCAACGGCGCCGAGGCGGCCGGGACCAGCTCTCGCAAGGCGACCCACTCGGGCTCGTCGGCCAGACCCTCGAACGGTCGCCCGACGTACACGTCCCGGATCTTCTCGCGCTTCTCGCCGCTGCTGGCGCGGCCACGGGGGGTCTTTGCACGCTTGCTCACGGCGACCCAGCCTAGGCCTTCATCGACCGCCACGGGCGCACACCATGACCCACCGGCGCGTCAATCACCTTAAGAAGCCCACAAAAGCGACAAATGCCGCTAGAGCGTCGCCCACACGCACTGGCCGAGGCCGTCGCGCTCCACGCCCCAGCCGGTCGCCAACGCGGCCACGATTGTCAGGCCGCGGCCGTCCAGCGCGTCCGGAGTGGCCACGCGCAGCTGCGGGCCGGCCGGGGAGCCGCCATCGGTCACGCGGATCTCGAGGCCGCCGTCGGCCAGCAGGCGCCAGGCGACGCGGATGACGTCGCCCGGGAGGGGAGCGGCGTGGCAGACCGCGTTGCCGACCAGCTCGGCGGCGATGGCGACCGCGTCGTCCAAGCGGCCGGCGGGGACCAGGGTGTCCAGCTCATCGGCGAGGCGGTGGCGGGCGACGTGGGCGCCGCGGGCGTGGTGTGGCACCACGACGCACCAGGCGCGGGGTTCCGCGATAGTTGTGGACACGCTCTCAAGCCTCCCCGGGGCCGTCAGCGTCAGCTCGGGGCAGTCGCACTTCGGCGACGGTCCCTCCCCCTTGACGTGGTCGCAATGATACCCATCCATGTTGACGCTCAACGATCCGGCGAACCAGGTAGAGCCCCAGGCCGACGCCGCCGCTGGAGCGCTGGTCGCCGGTCTCCAGCTGCCAGAACCTGTCGAAGGCGCGTTCGACGTGCTCGGGCCGGATGCCGATGCCCCGGTCCGACACCCGGAACCAGACCGTACGCGCATCGGCGCCCGCGGTCAGCTCGATCTCTACCCACTTCGGGGAGTACTTACCGGCATTCGTCACCAATTCCGCCAGTACCGTGGCCAGGCTGGCCCGGTCCCCGCGCGTCTTGGGCAGCGAGTCGGGCAGCCGCACGGTCAGGGACTGGCGCTGCTCGGCGTTCAGGTCCTCGACCGCGCCGGCCAGGGACTCGACCAGGTCGAACGGCAGCAGCGTCGTCGACTCGACAGCCGGCGCCCCGTCGTCGCCGACCGCGTTGAGCAGCCGGTCGACCAGGCGGCTGAGCTCGCGGGCGCGCTGCCCCACGACCTGGATGGCCTCGCGGCGGGACTCCTCCGAGAGTGACTCCCAGTGGTCGACGAGCGTGTCCGCGTAGCCCCGGATGACCGTGACAGGCGTCCGCAGCTCGTGCCCGGTCAGCGCGATGAAGAGATCGCGGCCGTCGGGGGGCGGCTCCGGCCGGGCCCGGAACGAGACGGCCAGGTCCTGCGAGCCGGTGACCCGGGCGGTGCGAATCTCCATCCAGCGGCCGGAGGGCAGCTTGTGCGCGATCGTGGCGTCGCCGGCCGGCAGCGGGAACGGGAACTGCTCGCCGATGGCCGTCTCGGCCGGGACCGAGGTCAGCAGGGCGGCGGGCGGGTTCCACGCGCGGACCCGGTGCTCGGTGTCCAGAAGCGCGAACGGCTCACCCGCGGGCTTGACCGCCGGGCCGTCGCTGTAGACGGGCAGGCCCCGCCCCAGGCCGTACTGCAGCCCGATGAACGACGCCAGGAAGCCGAGCGCCGCCTTCTCCCGCTCGCCCGTGGGCTCCTCCGAGTCGCCGTAGGCCGCGAAGAGGACCCCGACGCCGGTACCGTTGGCCGCCGCCTCCGAGGCCATGACGCGGTACAGGCCCCGGCTCGCCAGCTGCAGGCCCCCGGCGGTGCCGATGAGGCTGCTGGGAAACTCGCGGACCCGGGTGCCGAACTGCAGCAGGCCGCGCACGGCGGGGTGGATCAGGTCGACCGGCCGCCCGAGCGCCCAGGCCAGCTCGCCCGCGGCCGCGATCACCCGGCCGTTGTCGGCGGCGTATTCGATGAACGCGGCCCCGGCCGCCCCGGTGACCAGGCCGGCCACCTCGACCGAGCGCTGCAGGCCGGGCAGGCCGCCGCCGCCGGAGTTCAGCGCCTCCGTGACCTCGGCCAGCCCCGCGAAAACCGGGGTACCGAAGGCGGAGCCACCATCGACCATGGTGCGAGTCTGCCTCGCCGGGCCGAGCTTTGAAAGGTCGAATGCGAAACTTGTATCAGGTCCGGTGACCCATCTCCCGGAGCCGCTCGATGACGTAGGCCGGCCGGTCGGAGATGATGCCGTCGACGCGCAGCTTCGCCACCAGGTCGACCTCGTCCGGCTCGTTCACGGTCCAAACGTAGACCGGGTGGCCGCGCCGGTGCAGGCGCTCCACCAGCTCCGGAGCGGCCCGTAGCAGCTGTACCCCGGGCCCGCCGATCGTGCTGCCCGGCGGGAGCCGGCCGATGCGGCTGGGCACTGACCACACGTCGATGAGCATGACCGTCGGCAGGTGCGGCGCGAGCTGGTGGACCCGCTTGACCGCGTTGGCCGAGAACGACATGACCGTCACCTGAAGTGGGCGTTCGGGGTCGGGGCGGTCCAGGCCGTAGCGCCGCAGCAGCTGCAGCACCGCCGACTCGACCGCACCGCCGAAGCGCACCGGGTGCTTGGTCTCGATGAGCACCCGCATCGGCCGCCCCGCGTCGGTGGCGACCCCGAGGAGCTGGTCGAGCGTCAGCACCCGGCCCCGCCGATCGGACAGCAGCCCTTCGTCGGACACGTCGGTGCGCCATGGCGTGGGCTCGGACACGTCGGTGCGCCACGAGGCGAAGTCGAACCGGTCCAGCTCGGCAAGCGTCTGGGTGCTGACCCGGCCCCGGCCGTCGCTCGTCCGGTCGATCCGCGAGTCGTGCAGGCACACGAGGTGCCCGTCGCGGGTGAGCCGGACGTCGCACTCGAGCCCGTCCGCGCCCTCCTCGATGGCGAGGAGGTATGCGTCAAGCGTGTGCTCCGCGTGCCGCCGCGACGAGCCGCGATGCGCGAAGACCAGCGGAGACCAGGGCTCAGATGACTCGGGGAACACCGCCGTCCCCGCTCACCATGGGCTTCCCGGCGGCCGCCCAGCTCTGCATGCCGCCCTCGAGGTTTATCGCGCGCTCCCGCCCGTTCTGCTGGAGGAAGGCCACGACTTGGGCGGAGCGGCCGCCGACCCGGCAGACCACGACGACGTCGCGGTCCGCGGGGATGTCGTCGATGCGGTGCGGGATCAGCATCATCGGCACGTGCACGGCGCCGGGCGCGTGCCCGGCCTGCCACTCGTCGTCCTCGCGCACGTCGAGCAGGTAGGCATCGTCCGCAACGTCACCGGCGGTCGTGCTCGGGAGAGAAGGTCGGCTGAACACCCAGCCAGGCTACATGTGGTTGACCCAGGTGGGATTCTCGACCGCCCAGGAGTCGAGCAGGTCCTCGCGCATCGCGGTGTAGAGACCCTCGGCCTCCGGGAGTGCGATGACGAAGGAGATGCCGCCGATGTCCTGCGGCTCCGACGGCACCTGCAGGCCCATCAGGTTGCTCGGGTCGACGTTGCGCAGCGCGAACATCAGGTCGGCCAGCGACACCCCGTTGGTGTCGACGGTCAGCGCCTGGCCGATCGCCCGGATGAACTTGTCGGCCGCGATCGGGTTGGTGGTGAGGCCCCGGTCCTTGGCCTTGTCGAGCATCGCCCGGATGAACTTCTGCTGGTTCTTCTGGCGGTCGTAGTCGCCGTTGGCCAGGCTCTTGCGCTGGCGGACGAGGTCGAGGGCCTGCCACGACTCGAGGTGATGGCAGCCGGGCTCGTAGACGGCCGGGTGGCCGCCGTTGGCCGGGGAGAGGTAGTTGCCCTTGTCGTCCCAGCCGAGGTGGATCGAGGTGACCTTCTGGTCGATGCACATGTCGATGCCGCCGAGCAGGTCGACGGCGGTCTTGAAGCCGTCGAAGTTGACGATCGCGGCCCCGTCGAACTGGATGCCGAGCAGGTCGTGCAGGGTCTCGGCGAGCAGCTGGACGCCGCCCTCGCCGCCGCCGCCATACTGGAACGCGCCGTTGATCTTCTCGTGCGACACGCCCTTGAAGTCGGTCGGCGCGAAAGCCGGGATCTTCACCCGCAGGTCGCGCGGGATCGACAGCAGGTAGGCCCGGTCCATCGAGGCCGGGATGTGCAGGATGATTATCGAGTCGGAGCGCTGGCCGTCTTCGGGGTCGAGGGCGCGCAGGTCCGAGCCGAGCAAGAGGAAGTTGAGCGGGCCCGTGACCGTGTTGTGGTGCACCTCGTCGGGGTTGCCGGCCCGGGAGTTCTGACCGAGCAGCGTCGACTGGTTAATGCTTGCCGAGTAGCGGCGGTTGAGCGCGTCGACGCCGGCGACCGCGGTGCCCGAGGCGAGCACGACGATGAGACCGGCCGCGATGAGCAGCTTCGCCCAGATCGGGTCACGCCCTGGAAGTTTCACCTTCGGCTTCTTCACCTTTGTCGGTGCAGAAGGGGCGATTTCGGCACTTTCCGGGGTAGGCTCGCTCGCGGAGGAGACCGTGCCGTCCAAGTCCGTCATGCGCTTCCCCCGGCCCACCCGCCTGCCAACGAGCGGGAATCAATACGAGTCTACGTACGCGTGCCCAGATCCGCCGACCGCGAATCCCCGCAAAGGCGTCGATGGGCGATTTCTACTCGTGCACTCGGCATTCAGGCAATGAGATGTAGACGACAGCCCGGACATGCAACCCCCGCCAAGGGAGGACATGCCCGGGCTTGTCCGTTTTAAGCGCCGGCTACTTGGACTTCGACGGGGCCGTCGACGGCTTCGGGCCGTTGGCCGCCGTCCAGTCGCCCATCTTGTCGTTGACCACCGCGTCGTACAGCGAGGTCGCCTTCTCCTTGTCCGGGACCACGACGTCCTCGCCGTTGATCTTCTTGCTGCCGTCGTTCGGGCTGACCATGAACGTCAGGTCGTCGCTGCGCAGGTTGCGGAACTGCAGCGCCATGTCGGCCAGCGAGAAGTCCTTGTCCACGGTCATCGCCTTGGTGACGGCCTTGAGGAACGAGTTGAGCTTCGACGGGTTCGTCACCGTGCCGGAGGAGACCGCCTTGTCGAGGATGGCCTTCATCATCTCCTGCTGGTGGCGCATACGGGCGAAGTCGCCGTCGGCGAACTGGTACCGCTGCCGCGCGTAGTCCAGGGCCTCGTCGCCGTTGAGGTGGTTCATGCCCTTCTTGAACTGCCGCTTCGGCGGGTGGATCGAGGTGATGTCCTTCTCGACGTTCATGTCGATGCCGCCGAGGGCGTCGATGACCTGCTTGAACCCGCCGAAGTCGATGAGCAGCACGTGGTCCATCCGGACCTTCGTGTACTCCTCGATCGTCTGCACGGTCAGCGGAGTGCCGCCCCACGAGAACGAGGCGTTGAGCTTCGCGTTCGTGTTGCCGTACTGCGTCGTCTTGCTCTTGGGGATGTGCACGTAGAGGTCGCGCGGCATCGAGATCAGGTAGGCCTTCTGGTGATCGGCCGGGATGTGCAGGACGATCATCGTGTCGGTGCGCCACTCACCCGCCTTGCCCTTGTTGTCGGGGTCGCGGGAGTCGCTGCCGAGCAGCAGGATGTTGAGCGCGCCGTCGACCACCTTCGGCGGGCGGCCATCGGTGATCTGCGAGAACGGGTCGTCGCGGTTGAGGCCCGCGTCGACGCTGCGGTAGTAGAAGTAGCCGCCGAGGCCGGCGAGCAGGGCCAGGACGAGGACGCCGGCCCCGGCGACCAGGGCGATGCGGCCCCAGCGCGGGCGGATCTTCTTGCGGCCCGAATACTGCCCCCCATTGCCCGGCGTGCGGCCGGTCCGGCCAGAGGTTGGCGGGGAGGAGGGCGGCGGCGGAGACGAGGACGGCCGCCCGTACACGCCAGGCGACGACGGGCTCGTAGGGGCGTTGGCTGCGGAGACCCGGGCGCGGGCGCCCGAAGTCCGAGCGAGCGCGCCGGGCACCGAGGCGCGACCCGCGGAGGGGCCGCGTGAGCTAGGCGTGTTGGGCATGACTCAACGATACGAATTCAATGCCTCCCCGCCACGTAAGGCGACGGGCGCGGCACGAACCCGGGAGAGGGTCAGCGGCCGCGGAAGTACTCGACGGTGCGCGCCAGACCCTCCTGCGGCCCGACAAGGGGCTCGTATCCGAGCAGCTCACGCGCCTTCGTCAGGTCGGGCCGGCGGCGCTCGGGGTCATCCGCGGTCCGCGCGATGAGCGCCACGCGGGACGAGCTGTCACATATGCGCACGATCGTCTCGGCCAGCTCGAGCATCGTCATCTCGTGGGTGGTGCCGCAGTTGACCGGGCCGGTCTCGCCGGAGTCGAGCAGCAGCAGGATGCCGCGCACCAGGTCCGACACGTAGGTGATCGAGCGGGTCTGGGTGCCGGTGCCGTGGACGGTGATCGGCTCACCGCGCAGCGCCTGGGAGATGAATGTCGGGATCGCGCGGCCGTCGTCGGGGCGCATGCGCTCGCCGTAGGTGTTGAAGATCCGCACGATGCCGACGTCGGCGCCGCGGCCGCGGTGGTAGCCCATGACGGCCGCCTCGGAGAACCGCTTCGCCTCGTCGTAGACGCTGCGCACGCCGATCGGGTTGACGTTGCCCCAGTAGGTCTCCGGCTGCGGGTGCACCAGCGGGTCGCCGTAGGCCTCGGACGTCGACGCCATGATGAACCGGGCGCCGTCGGCGACGGCCCGCTCCAGCAGCTGCAGCGTGGCCACCGAGCCGACCCGCAGGATCTCCACCGGCAGGGCCTCGAAGTCGGTCGGGCTGGCCGGGGAGGCGAAGTGCATGATCGCGTCGAACCGCCCGGCGAGGGCCTCGACGGCCGGCAGCGGCTCGGTGACGTCGGCCTCCACCAGCGTGAACAGAGGGTTGTCGCGCAGGTGCGCGACGTTGTCCTTGCTGCCGGTGAGGAAGTTGTCGACAACGACGACCTCGGCCCCGCGAGCGACAAGGGCATCCGCGAGGTGGGATCCGACAAACCCGGCACCACCGGTCAGCAGGACCCGGTGACCCGCGCCGTAACGTTGCGCAACGACCATGACCGACAGCCTATCGTGTCGCGGCACCGGGTCTGAGGGCTCGGCGGCGCCCTCAGACCCGATGCTCCCGGGGATGATCGTCAGTGCGCGCCGGCGCCGGTCAGCGACCGGGCCTCCAGCTCCGCGTACTTGTCCGAGTCCCGCTCCTTGCTGGTCATCGCGCCGATCGCGGCGAAGATGAACCCGATCGGGATCGAGATGAGACCCGGGTTCTCCAGCGGGATCGGCGCCGCCGTCGTGCAGCTGAACAGCGCCGTGGCGTTGGAGACCTGCTTGCTGTCCACCGGCACGCCGCAGGTCTTCGCCTGCGCCGCGTTCAGCGTCGCCGGGGTGCGGGCGCTGCTGACGCCGCCCCAGGCGATCGGGCTCATCAGCACGATGCCGACGGCCGCGATGAGGCCGGCGTAGATGCCCCAGGTCGCGCCGCGGGTGTTGAACCGCTTCCAGAACAGCGAGAACAGGATCGCCGGCAGGTTCGCCGACGCGGCGATCGCGAACGCCAGCGCCACCAGGAAGGCGACGTTGAGGTTGCGGGCGATGATGCCGAGCACGATGGAGACGGCGCCGATGGCGAGGGCCGACCAGCGCGCGACCTGCACTTCCTGCCGCTCGTCGGTCTGACCCCGACGCAGCACGTTGGCGTAGAGGTCGTGCGCCAGCGAGGACGAGGAGGCCAGGGTGAGCCCGGCGACCACGGCGAGGATGGTGGCGAAGGCGACCGCGGCGATGATCGCCAGGAGCAGCGACCCGCCGAAGTCACCGCCGAGATAGTCCTTCCCCAGGACCTGCGCCAGCTGTGGGGCGGCCGTGTTGCCGGCCGCGTCCTGCGCGACGATCGCCTGCCGGCCGACGAGCGCCGCGGCACCGAAGCCGAGCGCCAGGGTCATCAGGTAGAACGCGCCGATGAGGCCGATCGCCCAGACGACGCTCTTGCGGGCCGCCTTGGCGTTGGGGACCGTGTAGAAGCGGATCAGGATGTGCGGCAGGCCGGCGGTGCCGAGGACCAGGGCCAGACCGAGCGAGATCAGGTCCAGCTTGCTCCACGCCGTGGCCACCGCGTTGCCGGCGAACTCGCGGCCGTAGCGCAGGCCCGGCTGCAGGAAGGCGTCGGCCTTGCCCGACTTGGCCGCGGCCTCGCCGAGCAGGCTCGACAGGTTGAACTTGTAGTGCGCGAGCACGAGCAGCGTCAGGATCAGGGCGCCGATCATCAGCATGAACGCCTTGACGATCTGCACGTAGGTCGTGCCCTTCATGCCGCCGACCGTGACGTACACGATCATCAGCACGCCGATGAGCGCGATCGTGACGATCTTCGCGGTCTCGGCACTCATCCCGAGGAACGTGTCACCGGCCTTGATGCCCAGCAGCAGCGCGACGAGCGCGCCGGCGCCGACCATCTGGGCCAGCAGGTAGAAGATCGACACGATGATCGTCGAGATGCTGCCGGCCGTGCGGACCGGCGCCTGGCGCATGCGGAACGCGAGCACGTCGGCCATCGTGTAGCGGCCGGAGTTGCGCATCAGCTCGGCCACCAGCAGCAGCGCGACGAGCCAGGCGACCAGGAAGCCGATGCTGTACAGGAAGCCGTCGTAGCCGTTGAGCGCGATGATGCCGGCGATGCCCAGGAAGCTCGCGGCCGACATGTAGTCGCCGCCGATCGCCAGGCCGTTCTGGAAGCCGCTGAACGAGCGGCCGCCGGCGTAGAAGTCGGCGGCTGTCCGGTTCTGCCGGCTGGCCCAGATGGTGATGCCGAGCGTGACGCCGACGAGGACGATGAACAGCGTCAGCGTCAGCGTCCGCTGGGTCGTCACCGACGTCGCGGCGAGAATCGTCTCAGGCATCGGCCTCTCCCTCCGGGTCGGAGGCGGCGGCGACCGGGGCCGGCCCGCCCTCGATCTTGGCGCGCAGGTCGTCGGCCAGCGGGTCGACCCGGCGATCGGCGTAGCGCGCGTAGAGCCACGCGATCAGGAACGTGGACACGAACTGCAGCAGACCGAAGATCAGTGCGACGTTGATGTTCCCGACGATCTTGGTGCTCATGAAGTCGCGGGCGTAGGCGGACAGCAGTACATACAGCGCGTACCAGACCAGGAACGCGATGGACACGGGAAAGACGAACTTGCGCAGCGCACTGCGCAAGGCGTCGAACTCCGGCGTACGGGCGACGGCGATGTAGCGGTTCTCGCCGCCGGTCTCCGCGGGGGCCGGGGTCTCGGTGCTCATGGTTGATCACCACCTGCCATTGGGGTGTGGGTAAACGCGCACGTTAAGAACCCGGCAGGCATCAATGAAGATCTTTTGCCGCTTTGGTACCCCCCTGCGCCGAACGGCACCGCCCGTGCGCCAGGTGACAGCCGTCACACCGTTAACCGGTGGTATCGAAAATGATCAACGCCGGTAGCGGCCGCGCTCGTGGATCAGCGCATCGGTGGCGCCGGCGGCGAACTCGACCCGCTCGATCTCCGCCTCCACCAGCAGTGACCAGCCCTTTTCCGCCGACCCGACCAGGCGGCACCCGGCCCACGTGCGCCCGGCCGGCACCGGGCCGTAGTCCGTCGGCTCCCACTCCCCCGTCGCGAAGAGCCCGCCCGGCGAGGGCATCAGCCCGGCGAAGCGGTCGGCCAGCTGCCGGTCGTCGCTCAGCAGCAGGCTCACCGCGAAGCGCCCGCTCGCCGAGAGCGCCGTCCACAGGTCGCTCTCGTCGTCGACCAGGCCGAGCACCCGCCCCGGCTCGCCGTCCACCACGAGCATCGACGAGACGGTCAGTCCCTGGGGCGCGGAGCCGGCCGTGGTCCACAGCGTGACGGCCGACGGCAGGTGTCCGCGCAGCCGGCGCACGGGCGAGCGCTGCGAGTCGGGGGTGGCGAACGGGTCCGAGGCGTGGATGCTCACCGGGACATTGTCAGGCCCGCTTCGGGGTCACCGCGGCCAGAACCTCCGGAGCGCGCCGCTGGAGCAGGTTGCCGGCCAGCCAGGTGCCGAGCCACGCCAGCGCCAGGCCCCAGCCCACGCCGATCGGCAGCAGGATCCAGGTGAGCGCGGTGGGCAGCAGGGTGGAGGCGATGGCCACCGGCGAGGCGAGGATCCAGGTGGCGAACATGCTCACGAACGACAGCAGGCCCTTGACCCCGCCCCGGCCGCTGTTCATCGCGAACGGGTTGCTGGAGTCGGGCATCGGATACGGCGCGAGGACCGACGTGATGCCGGCCGTCCCCACCGAGATGCCGAACGAGCACAGACCCACCCCGAGGGCGGCCGGCAGCAGTGCGGCGTGCCCGGAGATGACCGAGGCGGCGACGGTACCGGCGGTCAGCAGCGGGAACGTCAGCACGCCGACGGCCAGGGCGCGGGCCGCCAGCTCGACCTGGCCCGGGACCGCGGTAAGCATGTGCAGCGCATAGGCGGTGCCGTCGTTGCCGAACTGGTTGACGAGCACCAGGCCGACGAACGCGCCCGCGAAGAGCAGCGAGAACACGAGCGCGCCCGGCCCGAACGAGGTGGGAGCGCCGCCGTCCGGCCGGCCGTTGCGAAGGCCGAAGGTGAACGCGAACGGGATGACGACCGACGCCGCCAGCAGCGAGATGAGGCTGGCCCGGCGGCGGGGGTCGCGCAGCCAGTACCGCATCTCGCGGGACAGCAGCGCCGTGAACCGGCCCGGCCGCAGGAACCGCACCAGGCCCGGGATGAACGCCCGGACCGGGGCCTCGCCGCTCGTCGCGCGGCGGGCGGCACCGGGGCCGCTGGCGTTGCCGATCATCGCCGACTCGATCGTGCGGCTCCACCACCACAGGAGCAGGACGATCCCGGCGGCGCCGATCAGCAGCCGGACCGGCACGAGCAGCCAGTTGCCCTCGATCGCGTCGACGTAGGCCACATAGGGTGCGGCCAGCGGGGTCCACGAGAGCACCTCGCCGACCCGCGTGGCCTGCGGGGACTCGCCCCGCTGGATGAGCGCGAACACCAGCTGGAAGAGCGGGTTGCAGGAGATGCCCAGCAGCGCGATGAGCAGGGCGGCCAGGTCACGGACCCGGCGCGAGCGCAGCATCCGGGCGAACGCGCTCGTCACGGCCCGGCTCGCGGCGACCGCCACGCCGATGCCGACGAGCGCGCCGAGGACCGCGACGAGCGCCGCACCGACCCCGCCGTCGAGCGCGGCGCCCAGGACCGAGCCGAGGGTGGCCAGCAGCGTGACCGTCGGCGGGATCCCGACGAACGCCGCGGCGAGCATGCCGCTGATCAGCGTGCGGCGCGGGACCGGCAGCAGCGCGAAGCGGGCCGGGTCGAGCGTCTCGTCGACGCCGAAGAACAGCAGCGGCACGAAGATCCAGGCCAGCACGACCGCGGCGCCGGCGAAGGCGGCCACCGTCGGGCGGAGGTTGTCGCCGGCCAGGCTGGCCGCGGCGAACGCGGCGAAGCCGCCGAGCGCGGCCCACAGCCCGAACAGCGCGCCCATGATGAACAGGATCAGCCGCCCGTGCCGGCCGAACCGCTTGGCCGCCGACTCGGTCGGGTGGGCCCGGCCCGGGCGCAGCGAGTTGCGCAGGATCCGCAGCTTGAGCCGGACGAAGTAGGAGATCCGGGGCCGGCCGGTCGCGATGGGTGCGCCCGCCGGCCGCGCGCCCGGCGGCAGCTCCCCCGGCGCCGGCCGCTGGTGAGGAATCGGCGCGGTTGGCGTCGCGGCGGGCCCGCGGCTCACGGCTTCGGCGCGGACCGGCTCGGCGGCCGGGCCGGGCCCGGCGTCCCCTACAGCCACGACAGCTCCGCGCCCGTCGCGACGCGGCCGCCGACCACGTCGACGAAGACGTCCTCGAGCTCGCGCCCGCCGCGGACCTCCTCGGTCGTGCCGACGATCTTGATGTGGCCGTCGGCCAGGATCGCGATGTGTGTGCAGAGCTTCTCCACGACGGCCATGACGTGGCTGGAGAAGATGACAGTCCCGCCGTTGCGCACGTAGCGAATGAGGATGTCGCGGATCAGGGCACCGGAGACCGGGTCGACCGCCTCGAAAGGCTCGTCGAGCACGAGCAGCCGCGGCGCGTGCAGCATCGCGCAGGCCAGACCGATCTTCTTCTTCATGCCGGCCGAGTAGTCGACGACGAGCGTGCGGCCGGCATCGGCCAGGCCGAGCACGTCGAGCAGCTCCGTGGCCCGGCTGTCGACGACGTCCGCCGGCAGGCCGCGCAGGAGGCCGGTGTAGGCGAGCAGCTCGCTGCCGGAGAGCCGGTCGAACATGCGGGCCGAGTCGGGCAGCGCACCCAGGCGCCGCTTGGCCTCGACCGGGTCCGACCACACGTCGTGGCCGAGCACGTACGCGTTCCCGGCGTCCGGGCGCAGCAGCCCCACGGCCATCGAGAGCGAGGTGGTCTTGCCGGCGCCGTTCGGGCCCAGGAGCCCGTAGAACGACCCCACCGGCACGTCGAGATCGACGCCCGCGACCGCGACCTTGTCATCGAAACGCTTTGTGAGCCCCCGCAGCGCGAGAGCCGAATTCGGCCCGCTCGTCACGTTCTGAACGTAGGTCACGCTGTCCATCCCCGCCAGTTGCTCACAACCGCAGCGCATCGGGTGCGTGCAGGCGAAGCATGATCGCTCCGACGCTCGCGGGCAACCGGCGCCTTGTCAGCAGGGAGACCAGAATCATGACCAGAAAGGCCAGCGGCACCGACCAGGCGGCCGGTTGAGCGGTGAGGACGCCCGCCCAGCCGTCGAGCGGGCCGCCGAGCACGGTCAGCAGCACGGCGGTGATCGCCGCCCCGCCGCCGGCGATGATCCCGGCCGCCGCGCCGGCCGCGGTCAGGCCGCGCCACCAGATGCCGAGCACCAGCAGCGGGCAGAAGCTCGACGCGGCGACGGCGAAGGCGAGCCCGACCACCTGAGAGACGTCCAGGCTGGCCACGAACAGCGCCAGCAGCAGCGGCACGACCCCGGCCAGCAGCGCCGAGCGGCGGAAGTCGCGGACCGAGCCGTGGCCGAGCACGTCCGTCGACAGCACGCCGGCCACGCTGGTGAGCAGGCCGGAGGAGGCGGACAGGAACGCGGCGAACGCGCCCGCGGCCACGAGCGCGCTGAGCAGCCGGCCGGTGACGTCGCCGCCGAGCACGGCCGAGGGCAGCAGCAGCACGACGGCGTCGGTGTTGCCGGTCATGAGCAGCTGCGGCGTATACACGCGGCCGAGCGCGCCGTAGAGGGTCGGGGTGAGGTAGAACACGCCGACGAGGCCGAGCACGACGAGCGTGGTCCGGCGGGCGGCGCCACCGTCCGGGTTCGTGTAGAAGCGCACGAGCACGTGCGGGAGACCCATCGTGCCCAGGAACGTGGCCAGGATGAGCGAGTAGGTGCCGAACAGGTCCTGGGGTGAGTCGCCCGGCAGCAGCCACTCGGTGGGCGAATCGGCGGAGACCGCGGCCACCTGCGGTACCGCCGCCGCTTCATCGAACACCAGCAGCGCACCTTCGGCGACCGTGTGCTCGCCCACTGTGAGCAGCAGCGTCCCGTCGATGAGCACGCCGTCGACGAGCCCGTGCCCGTTGACGGGCGTCGGTTCGGCGACCGTGAGCCGGGTCTCGTGCTCGACGTCGACGCTCGTCACGGCCGGGAACCGGGGCCCGTCCGGCGCGCTCAGCGCGGGGCGGCCGTCGTGCTGCCACTGCATGAGCAGGAACAGGAACGGCACGGCGAGGGCGGTGAGCTTCAGCCAGTACTGGAAAGCCTGCACGAACGTGATGGAGCGCATGCCACCGAGAGCGACGTTCGCGGTGACCACGACCCCGACGATCAGGGCGCCGAGCGCATACGGTGCGCCGGTCACGGTCTGCAGCGTGAGCCCCGCGCCCTGCAGCTGCGGCACCAGGTACAGCCAGCCGATGAACATCACGAACGCCGTGGCCAGCTTGCGCAGCCGCTTCGAGCGCAGCCGGACCTCGCAGAAGTCGGGCAGCGTGAACGCGCCCGAGCGGCGCAGCGGCGCGGCCACGAACAGCAGGAGCGCGAGGTAGCCGGCGGCGAACCCGACCGGATACCAGAGCAGGTCGACGCCGTGCTTGAGCACCAGACCGGCGACGCCGAGGAAGCTGGCCGCGGAGAGGTACTCCCCGCTGATCGCGGCGGCGTTCCAGGTCGGGCTGACCATGCGGGAGGCGACCAGGAAGTCCGAGGTCGTGCGGGCGAAGCGCAGGCCGTAGAGCCCGATGGCGACCGTCGCGAGGGTCACCAGCAGCACCGCGGCGACCGAGTAGGAGCTCACTTCTGGCCGCGGTCCTCGACGAGTGCGACGAACTCCTGCTCGTTGCGCTCGGCCAGGTGCACGTAGACGGCGCCGACCAGGTACAGGAACGGGTACGCCAGCACGCCCAGCAGCAGCCAGGGCAGCGACACCCCGAACAGGCGGGCGTGCGCGATGGCGGGCACGGCCGCGAACAGCAGCGGCAGCCCGCCGAGCCCGACCGCGACCACCGCCGAGAGCCGCACCGCCACGGACAGCTGAGCGCGCACCAGCCCGCGGGCCAGGGCGGCCCCGACCGGGCTCTGCTCCTCCAGCTCCGCACGCGCCCGCGCGGGGTGGATCGGCCCTCGGGAGGCGTCCCCGAGCACCACTCGAACACGCGGAGTAGGCGGCTCCATGGACGGCAGTCTTGCAACGGCCGGGAAACAAACGCAAGGGCCGACGTCCCCCGTATGAACGTCGGCCCCCTGCAGTTCCCCGGTTCGGTACTGCCGTTCTCCGGGTCAGTACCGCCGATAGCAGGGGTACTTCCCTGCGTCGAGCGGTCCCGGAACCATCTGACGCGCGTGGGCCCGGGCCAGGTTCCATCCCCGCCAATCGTCGGGGTTCGCCGCAAGGTCGGCGGCGATGCCGGACAGTGCGCACTCGCGCGCCCCGGCCGGGAGCCGGTCCAGCTCAGGCACCGCGTCGGCGGAGAGCGAGTGGAGGTACCAGACGTCGGCGTTGTTGCGATCGACCCGCTCGACGTTGTGCGCCGCGATGAACCGGTCGGGGTTGAGCACGGCCAGCCCGAGCAGCACGGCCACCCACAGCGCCACCCCGGCCCGCCCGAGCCAACGCCGGGCCGGGACCGCCCCGGCCAGCAGGACCAGCACGAACAGCCCGCCCAGCCAGAGCTCGACGGCGCTGACGAACACGCGCAGCCGGGTGAAGCCGTACGCCTGCTCGTACACGTCCATCCGCCACAGCGCCGAGCCGACCACGACGAGTGAGCAGAGCGCGAGCAGGCCGAGTACCCCCCGCAGAAGTCCTTTGTCCTGAGGCAGTGCCTTGCGGGCCGTCACGCCCATGACGCAGAGGGTGAGCAGCGTGACGACGAGCAACTGCCAGAAGCCTTTTCGGGCGTACTCCGCGAAGGTCAGCCCCACCGTGCGCATGACATAGTCCCGGTCGCCGAAGAACACGGTGAGCTGCACCCCGACGAACACGATGAACAGCAGGAGCAGCGCGCCGACAGGCACCAGCCACTCGACCCGGCGCACGTGCCGGACCCGCGGCTCGCCATCGCCGATCTCGGAGGGGTTGGCGACCAGGAACGCCCCGCCGAGCGCCAGGCCCGCCGCGACGAGGCCGACGAGCACCCAGCGCACCACCGTGCCGGCGTCGAGGGTCGGCGTGATCGCGGCGACCAGGCGCGCGAACCCGGCGTCCGCACTGGCGAACAGCGCCCCGAACACGATGAGCAGCGCGACGCCGATCCCGATCGAGCCGAGCAGCCGCAGCCCGTTGTCGGCCTGGACCGCGGTCGTGGCCCGCCTGGCCGGCCGGCTCAGCCCCGCGCCCGCCCAGGGAGCGGCCCGGAACACCGCGAGGACGAGCGTGAACGGCGCGTGCAGGATCGCCGGGACCCGCCCGTGCCGCCCGACCGCCATGGCCGTGGCGCCGAACGCGGTGAACGCGCACAGGGCGAACAGCCATCCGGCGGCGCGGAAGAACCCGACCGAGAGCAGCCCCATGGCCGCGGCGCACCACAGCACGCCCTCGATGCGCGCGCCGGCGGTCGCCCCCGGCTTGCGGGCCAGCAGGATCGCGAGCGGCGCCAGGAGCCCGAGCCCGGCGATCGGCCAGCCGAGCCCGGGCCGGTCGACGGGCAGCGCGACCGCGGCGACGATCGCCGCGCCCAAAGCGCCGCCGAGGGCCGTGGTGCTCGCCGCGGGGTTGAGCCGGGGCCAGGCCCGCTCCCACATCGTCGGCGACGGCGGCCCGAGCTGGAACGGGCTGCGCAGGGCCGGGTTGACCGGCGACAGCCGGTTGGCGAACGGGTCCTGCTGCGGCGGTCGCGGCCCGGGCGGCGCCGCCACCGCGACCGGGCCCGGCGGCTGTCCCGGCGGAATGAACGGGGGCCTCGGCGGAGCGGGCGGCTCAGGCTTTGCCGGAGTGTCGGGCATGGCGCGGCTCCAAATGTGGGCAGAGGGGTTCGCGCGGCCGGCCTTGTCGCCGGTCACGGGCACGCTGACTGCTGCGGTCGGCGTCGATGCCGATCACATGCGAGATTGACGTTCGAAGACGGGCGGAGGGTTACCGCCGGTTATGCGGGAAGCGTGACGCGGATCCGGCAGCCGGGGAGGTCGTCCGGCTGCTCCACGACGGCGATCGTCCCGTCGTGCAGCTGGGTCAGCCACTGGGCGATGGCCAGCCCGAGACCGGTGCCGCCGCCGGACGGGCGGGCGCCGCGGGTGAAGCGCTCGAAGACGCGCTCGCGCTCCTCGTGCGGGATGCCCGGACCCTCGTCGGCCACCTCGATCATCACGCGGCCCGGCTCGCGGCGCCCGACGATCGTCACCGTGCCGCCGTCGGGGCTGTGCCGGGTGGCGTTGTCGACGAGGTTGGACAGGACGTGGTGCAGGCGGGCCCGGTCGGCTCTGACCAGGGCGTTCTCCGGGAAGGAGCAGGAGAGGTACTCGACCTTGTGCCCGGTCGCCTGGGCCTTCACCTCGGCCTCGGCGACCACCTCGTGCAGGAGGTCCTCCACGTGGAACAGCTCACGATCCAGCGGTACGACCCCGGCGTCCAGGCGGGAGATGTCGAGCAGCTCCGTGACGAGCCGGCCGAGGCGCTCGGTCTGGGCCAGCGCGGTGCGCAGCGTGGCCGGGTCCGGTTCGGCGACCCCGTCGACGATGTTCTCCAGCATCGCCTGCAGCGCGGAGATGGGCGTCCGCAGCTCGTGCGAGACGTTGGCGATGAGCTCGCGCCGCTGCTGGTCGGCCGCGGCGAGCTCGCCGACCATCTGGTTGAAGGCGACCGCGAGCTGGCCGACCTCGTCCTTGGAGGTGGCGCGGACCCGCGTGGAGTAGTCACCGCGGGCCATCGCCCGGGCGGCGGCGGTCATCTCCCGCAGCGGCCGGGTCACCCCGTGCGCCAGCACCTGCGAGGTGAGCAGGCCGACGGTCAGCGCGATGTACGTCGTGTTCGGCGGGATCCACCCGATGCCGATCCAGAACACGCCGAGCCCCGCACAGGCCGAGGCGAGCAGCAGCACGGCGAGCTTGAGCTTGATCGACCGCAGCGGGTCGAGCGGCCGCGGCAGGAGGTCGGCGACCCTCTTGAGCTTGGCGTTCACGCCGACTCCAGTGCGTAGCCGACACCGTGCACGGTCCGGATCAGGTCGGCCCCGAGCTTGCGGCGCAGCGCCTTGATATGGCTGTCGACGGTGCGGGTGCCGGACGCGTCGGCCCACCCCCACACCTCGGCGAGGAGCCGCTCGCGGGGCAGCACCGTGCGCGGCCGGATCGCCAGGTTGACCAGCAGGTCGAACTCGGTGGGCGTGAGGTGCGCCTCGATGCCGGCCCGCGTGACCCGCCGCTGCGCCCGGTTGATCTCCAGGTCGCCGATGACGATGGGCGTCTGGTTGGGGTCCGGCTGCACCTGCGCGAGCCGCTCCAGCCGCCGCAGCAGCACGTGCACCCGCGCGGCGAGCTCCCGCATCGAGAACGGCTTGGTCAGGTAGTCGTCGGCCCCGACCGCGAGCCCGACGAGCAGATCGTTCTCGTCGTCGCGGGCGGTGAGCATGAGCACCGCGACGGGCCGCTCGGCCTGAATCCGCCGGCACACCTCGAGGCCGTCGAACCCGGGCAGCATCACGTCGAGCACGACCAGGTCGGGCCGCATGAGCCGGGCCGCCGTCACCGCCGCGGGCCCGTCATGCGCCGTGTCCACCGAAAACCCTTCGGCCCGGAGGCGCACCGCGATCGACTCCGCGATCATCCGCTCGTCGTCGACGACGAGCACCCGGCGCCGCTCCCCAGTTGTGTTCACACAGAGGAGCGTAGGCCCGCGAAGTGCAGGCCCTCGGTCGGCGATGTGCAGAAGTTGTGGAGAAGCTCAGGTCCAGGACTTCGCCGCGCGCACCAGGCGGTCCTTCAGCTCCCGTGTGTGACGGCGGGAGACGGGGAGCTCGTGGTCGTCGATCAGCACGACGTAGCCCGTGTTCGTCATGCGCAGCTCGGTGATCAGGCGGAGCTGCACGAGGTACGAGCGATGGATCCTCACAAATCCGGCATCGGCCCACCGCTCGGCCAGCGTGGCCAGCGACACCCGCACCAGATGGGAAGCGTCGGCCGTGTGCAGGCGCGCGTAGTCGCCCTGGGCCTCGACCCAGCGGACCGAGGAGCGGGGCAGCATCCGGGTCGTGCCGGCCAGCTCGACCGGGATCGTCGGGTCGTCCTGGCGGTCGCGGCGGGCGGCCACTGCCGGGTGGGCCGGCACCAGGCGGGTGGCCAGGACGCGGCGGATCGACTCGGCGATGCGGTCGGCGCGGACCGGCTTGCGGACGTAGTCGGCGACGCCCAGGTCGAACGCCTCGGCCGCCCGGTCGTCGTACGCGGTCACGAACACGATCGCCGGCGGGCGGGCGAAGCGGCCCAGGATGCGGGCCAGCTCCATGCCGTCCAGGCCCGGCATGCGGATGTCCAGGAAGACGGCGTCGATGTCGGCGTCGCGCAGGACCCGGAGGGCCTCGGTGGCGTCGCCCGCGCAGTGCAGGCGGCCCACCCGGGGGTCGGCGCGCAGCAGGTAGGCGAGCTCGTCCAGCGCCGGGACCTCGTCGTCGACGGCCAGGACCCGCAGATACCCGCTCTCGGGAAGAGACGAAGTCGAGGTCAATGCGATGACACCCCCGGACGGAATTTCGGCACGCGCATGCTCACCTTGGTGCCGGCGCCGGGGGCGGTCTCCACCACCACGCCGAAGCCGTCGCCGAAGACCGAACGTAGCCGATCGTCGACGTTGCGCAAGCCGACGTGCTGGCCGGCGTCGGTGGTGTCGTCCGCGTTGAGCAGGCTGGCCGGGTCCATGCCCACCCCGTCGTCCTCGACGGTGATGTGGCACTCGGCCCCGGCGTCGCGGGCGACGATGCTGACGGTGCCCATGCCCGGCTTGCGCGACAGACCGTGGCGCACGGCGTTCTCGACGAGCGGCTGCAGGCACAGGAACGGCAGGGTCACCGGCAGCACCTCGGGCGCGATCTGCAGCCGCACCTGGAGCCGCTCGCCGAAGCGGGCCCGTTCGATGGTGAGGTATCTGTCGATCGAGCGCAGCTCCTCGGCCAGGGTGGTGAACTCGCCGTGGGCCCGGAAGCTGTACCGCGTGAACTCGGCGAACTCCAGGATGAGCTCCCGGGCCAGCTCCGGGTCGGTGCGCACGAAGCTCGCGATGGCGGTCAGCGCGTTGTAGATGAAGTGCGGGCTGATCTGCGCCCGCAGCGCTCGGACCTCGGCCCGGGCCAGGCGGGCCCGGGAGGTGTCGAGCTCGGCCAGGGCCAGCTGGGTGCCGACCCACCGGGCGGTCTCGGCGGTCGCCTGCACCAGCCCCGGTGCGGGCGGGCCGTCGGAGAGGGCGACTATGGCCCCTTCGCGCTGCGCCAGGGGTACCACCACAGCGCCTCGAATAGGGCAGTCGACGAGGTCGCAGGGCAGGTCGCGCCCGCCGATCACCGTCGGGCGGCCCACCGCGACCGCCTTGACCGCCGCGGCCGCCGCATGGTCGCGATGGTGCTCCCCGATCCCGTCGAAGGCGAGCACGCGCTCGGCGTCCGTGAAGACGATCCCGGCCGCCCCGGTCAGCGTGCGCAGGTGCCGGATGGCCTTGCCCGCGGCCGCCTCGGTGAGCCCGTTGCGCAGCGGCTCGGCGGCCAGCTCGGCGATGTGCAGCACGTCGTAGGTGGCCCGCTGGGCGGCGGTCGCGATGGCCCGGCGGCCGCGGAGCCGGATGACGGCGTAGACCGCCCCGCCGAGCGCGCACACGAGCGCGACGACGATCAGTCCGGCGGCGAGGTTGGCACCCACGCCGCCATCGTCGTTTAGTACGCGCCCTTGCGGAAGACCACGACCCAGACGGTGCGCCACATCGTGTGCAGGTCGAGGACGAGCGACCAGTTGTCGACGTAGTACAGGTCCAGGCGGACGGCGTCGTCCCAGCTCAGGTCGCTGCGGCCGGAGACCTGCCACAGGCCGGTGATGCCTGGGCGGACGAGCAGCCGGCGGCGCACGTCGCCGAGGAAGTCGCCGTCCTCGGCGGGCAGCGGCCGCGGCCCGACGACCGACATCTCGCCCATCAGCACGTTGATCAGCTGGGGCAGCTCGTCGATCGAGGAGGCCCGCAGCCAGCGGCCGACCTTGAACACGCGCGGGTCATTCTTGATCTTGAAGAGCAGCCCGTCGCTCTCGTTCTGGTCGTCGAGCAGCGCCTGGCGCTCCTCGGCGTCGACGTACATGGTCCGCAGCTTCCAGACCCGGAACGTCTTGCCCTCGCGGCCGACGCGCGGCTGGCGGAAGAAGATCGGGCCCGGGTCCGACAGCTTGATCGCCAGCGCGATGAACGGGAAGAACGGCAGGCAGATCAGCAGCCCGAGCAGGGCCAGGACGCGGTCGAGGACGTTCTTGAACAGCCAGCCGACCCCGGAGAGCTTCGGCTCCTCGACGTAGAGCAGCGGGATGCCCTCGATCGGGCGGATGTGCACGCGCGGGCCGGCGATGTCGGTCAGCTGCGGCGCGACGGCCAGGTCGATGCCTGTGCCCTCGAGCTGCCAGGCCAGCCGGCGCAGCTCGACGGGCTCGGCGCTGGCCGAGCCGCAGACGGCGATCGTGTCGGCGTTGAGCTCGCGGACCAGGGAGAGGATGTCGCGGCCGGCGTGCACGGGCACCGGCGTCACCGTGTGCGGGTGCGGCGCGTAGCCCTCGGTCAGGTGGATGCCGACCGGCACCAGCCCGGCGGCGGGGTCGCGGGCGATGGCCGAGTGGACCTCCAGCGCCTCCTGCAGCGTGCCGATGAGCAGCATCCGGTGGGTGGCCAGGTGGAACTTGGTGCGGGCGAGCGCCAGGGCGCGGCGCGCGACGTAGCGCATCAGGAGCACGAACACGAGGCCGGCGACGAGCGCGAAGCCCACCGAGAACCGGGACAGCTGGATCTTGAACGCGAACGCGGCGAACGCGACGATCGCGACAACGGTCCAGGAGGCCCGCACGACCCGCTTGAACTCGTCGGTGCCGGCGCCGAGGTAGCGGCGGTCGTAGGCGCCGTGGCCCCACAGCACGAGCAGCCAGACGGCGGGCAGCGCCGCGTAGGTGATCAGGTCGAAGAGGCCCGGCTCGTCCTCGAAGCCGACGTTGGCGTTCTGCAGCGTGGTCCGGGCGATGAGCGTGGACAGCGCCACGCCCAGCACGTCGAGCACGATGAGGATCGCCGCGTAAGGCCGGTGCCAGCGGGAAGCCCGCTTGGTCCGCTGCCAGCCCGATCGCGGCACGCCGTTCGGGCCCAGCGAGACCACCGCGTGGTCGGGAAGAATCTCGAAACTGTCGAGTTCGCCCAAGGTCGATCTCCGGCTCGGCGGGGTGGCCGGACGTTGGAGACTAGTGGTCACCTCTGCGCGTCCTCTACTGCTCTGCTCGGCCGGTTATCTTCGTCGGAGGTCCCCGGAAGCACGTTGCAAAGTGTCCCACGGCGGCCGGGGCAACCGATGACGACCGGCCGACACTAGTTGCTGAACGTATTCGCTGTCGAGAGCACTGGCGTAGGGCGGACAGAACTCCGCGTGACAATCACCCCGAGTAGCCCAGCACCCACCAAAGCACACAGAAGCGGCACGACACTGCCGAGCGGTGGGGTCCAGGCCCCGCCGAAGGGGTTGAGCCCCGCGGAAATCCCGCGCTCGAAGCGGGTCATGACCCGGGCCAGGGCATAGAGCTGCATCGGTACCGTCAGCGCCGCGAACACCACCGGGAGCCACGCGCGCACCGGCGACCCGGCCAGCCACCCTGAGTAACCGGCGGCGAGCGGGGCGAGCAGGATCACCCCCACGCCGAGCGGCATCACATAGCGCCCGTGGGCGAACTGCCCGACCTTGGGGGCGAAGTACAGCTCGAGGGCCACGAGGAGTGCCGCGCTGCCGAGCAGGGCCGCCCCGATCCCGAGCCGGAGCCGCCGGTCGCCCATCCAGAGAGCGGGCAGCACCAGAGCCACGCACAGGAGGTACCACAGGGCGATCACGGCAATCGATATCGTCGTCTCGCCGTAGTTGAACTGGCCGATGATCTGGCGGGCCCAGAACTCGGCGCGGCCGTGCACGATGTCGTCGAGGATCGCACCCGAGCTGGTCGGGGAAGTCGGGCGGGCCGAGTCGAGGTCGCTGCCCCGGGACGCGACGGCCGCCCAGAACCCGGCGAACACCGCCCCGATCGCCGCGGGGATCAGGAACCTGCGCTCCAGCAAGCCGCGCCAGGGCGTCCTCGTCACGAACAGCCCGAGCGCGATGGCGGCCAGCGCGAAGAAGGGCCCCAGGTCCCGGACGGTGAAGAGCAGCAGGGCGCCCACGCCGGCCAGCGCCCAGCGGCGGTGGAGCAGGGCGACGAAGAGCAGTACCGCCGCGGAGATCTCCAGTCCGTTCGGGTTTATCGCACCGGCCAGGTTCGCCGCCATCGGCGTGGTCACCAGCACGATGGCCAGGCGCTCCAGCCGCCCGGGCGCGATGGCCACCGCCGCGGCGAGCAGTGCCGCCGAGAGTGCGGCGGACAGCAGCCGGGCCCAGATCAGGCCGGTCCCGTCGGGGCTGATCCGCAGCGGGAGGCCGGCCAGCAGGTAGTAGACCGGGCTGTATCGGGCGGCCGCGCTCGGTACCGCCGTGTCGGTCCGGTCACCGGTGGTCACCAGGCATGACGCCGGGTGGTAGACGGGCTTGTCGATCCAGGTGCAGTCCGCGTTCTCCGGCAGCAGGCTGCGCGGCCCCGTGAACGCGTTTGTCTCGATCCCGCTGGCGTCCCTCGCCCGCTCGTGCGGCAGCCACTGGCCGGTCCACACCGCGTAGGCCCGGACGAGATGCTGCTTCTCGTCGTAGGTCCCGTTCACCGGCAGGGCGAGAGCCCAGGCGGCACCGAGGAGGAAGAAGGCGGCAAAGGCTGCGAGGAAGGCGCTGAGGAAAGCACGACGCACGCGGGTCAGCGTACGAGCTTGGACAGGCGCCGGTCCGCCAAGGGCTTGCCGCCGGTCTGGCAGGTGGGGCAGTACTGCAGCGACGTGTCGGCGAACGACACCTCCCGCACCGTGTCGCCGCACACGGGGCAGGGCAGGCCGGTGCGGGCGTGCACGGCCAGGCCCGAGCGCTTCTCGGACTTGAGCGTGGCCGCCTTCTGCCCGACCGAGCGCTCGACGGCGCCGGTCAGCACCGCCCGCATGGCCGCGTGCAGCCGCGCCATCACGTCGTCAGTGATCTTGTTGGTGAGTGCGAACGGGGAGAGCTTCGCGGCGTGGAGGATCTCGTCGGAGTAGGCGTTGCCGACCCCGGCCAGGATCGTCTGGTCGGTCAGCACGCCCTTGATCTGCCCCCGCCGCGACCGCATCGCCTCGGCGAACTCGTCGGCGCTGACCGCGAGCGCGTCCGGCCCGAGCCGCGCGATGCCGGGCACCAGCCGCGGGTCGGTCACGAAGTAGGCGGCCAGGCTCTTCTTGGTGCCCGCCTCGGTGAGGTCGAAGCCGGACTCGTCGTCGAGGCGCACCCGCACCGCGATCGGCCCGGAGCCGGGCTTGAGCGGTGTCTTGGCGTTGAACGCGTCCCGGTAGTGCAGCCAGCCCGCCCGGGCCAGGTGGACGACGAGGTGGAGGTCGGCGCCGACGTGGATGTCGAGGAACTTGCCGTGCCGCGAGGCGCCGGTCAGCACCTGGCCGGCCGCGGCGGTGATCGGCGGGTCGAAGGTCTTCAGCGCACTGAGCGACGACACTTCGATGCGGTCGATGGTGTGGCCGACGGCGCGCTCCCGCAGGAACGCGGCGAGCGCCTCGACCTCGGGAAGCTCGGGCACCCGTACAGTCTGCCAGTTTTCCGGCTCGCTGCGCTCTGCGGCGCAGAAGGCTCCGGCGCCGGGCCGCCCGGGGTGGCGCCGGGGAATGTCCGCCGCGCCGGGGCGCGGACGGGTCAGCCGCGTCCGGCGACGGTGCGGTACACCTCGATCAAGCGCTCGGTCAGCACGTCCGGCGCGAACTCGCTCTCGTAGCGCGCTCGCGCGACCGGAGCCAGCGCCGCCGCGCCCGCGCGCGCCTTCGCCAGCCCGTCGGCGAGCGCGGCCGGCTCCGGTTCGACGACCCAGCCCGCGTTCCCGGTCAGGTAGGGCATCCCGCCCCGGTCGGTGACGAGCACCGGCCGCCCGCCGGACAGCGCCTCGAGGATGATTGTCGGCAGCACGTCGTGCCAGGTGGAGGCCGCGATCACGCACGCCGCGCGGGCGATCTCGGCGCGGACCCCGGCGTTGTCGAGCGGGCCGAGGTAGGTGACGTCGGACCTGGTCGCGGCCGCCGCCTCCGCGCGGGGACGCAGTTCACCGTCGCCGGCGATCCGCAGCGGCCCGAGCGCCCCGTCGTCGTGCCGGGACCAGGCATCCAGCACCAGCGCCAGGCCTTTCTCGGGGCTCAGCCGGCCGGCGAACAGGAACCCGTCGCCGGGGGCGTTCGCGGCGCCGGTGTCGGGGATGCCGTTGGGCTTGACGGTGATCCGCTCCGCGGGGATGCCGAAGTCGACCAGGTGCGTGGCGATGCGGTCGGTGAGGGCGATGAAGCGGTCGACCTGCTTCCAGGTGCTGCGGTGATACGCCAGCGTCGCCGCCATCACCGCGGATTGGGCCTTCGAGCCCCGGTAGCACGCGTGCGCGACAGCCGGCGTCGGGAACGTCTTGCCGCGGCACTCCGTGCAGATGTGGCCGTCGCGGAAATACAGGCCCGGCGCGCACACCTGCCGGTAGTTGTGCACCGTGTGCACGACCGGGACGCCGTGCGCGTGGGCCGTCTTCACCACCGTCGGCGACAGCAGCGGATACGGGTTGTGCAGGTGCAGCACGTCGGGCTTCTCGCGCTCCAGCAGCGTGGCCAGGGCGCGCTGGGAGTCGCCGCCGCGGATCGGGGCCAGCGGCAGCAGCACCTTCTGGGCTTTGGAGAACGTGCCGATCTCGTCGGAGCTGCGCAGGAACGGCAGTACCGTGACGCCGGCCGCGCCCAGCTGCGCGATCTCCGCGTCGACGATCACGTTCTCGCCGGAGGGCTGCCCGGACGCATACCGGTTGTGCGCGACGACGACCTTCATAGTGACCAGCAGCCTAGTCACGCGGCCCAGGCGGGAGCGGTTGCGGGGGCGACCGGGCCTAGACCTTCTGCGGGACCTCGGGCTGGGCGGAGGCCGGGGCGCCGGCGGGCGGGCCGACCCAGCGCAGCGCGTAGAGGTACAGGACGATCATGCAGACCAGGCCCGCGGTCGAGCCGGCCAGCAGGCCCCACGCGGCGCCGTGCAGGCCGCCCCAGTCGGCGCCCAGGGTCAGACCGCTCAGGGAGACCACGGCGAACACGACGTACTGCAGGAAGAGCATCCGGGCCCGGTGCATGCCCCGCATCGCCGCGGTGAACGGCACCTGCAGCAGGTAGACCGCGCCCTGCAGGGCGATCGGCAGCGCCAGCGGGGCGGCCTCGGAGAACTTGTGGGTGTGGACGAGCACGTAGGCGACGATCGGCCACACGATCAGCACCATCAGGGCGCCCAGGACGGCGAAGGCGATGGCCAGGGTCCGGGTCTGGCGGCGCAGCGCGGCGGCCGCCGCCGCGCCCTCGGGGCCGGGCTTGGCCGCGTCGGCGGCACTGCGGGAGGCCCGCGGCACGAGCAGGCTCTGAATCGCCGTGATCAGATTTTGTACCGGCTGCAGCTGCACGGTCTGCACGAAGCGCAGGTTGCCCAGGTCGACCTTGGACAGGCGCCCGGCGACGACGAAGCTGATGGCCAGGACCTGGATCTGGGCGACGACCGCCGTGACAGTGAACCAGCTGGACAGGTGGCGGGTCTCGGTCAGCCAGGCCATGGGGCGGCCCTGCCACGGCAGGCGGCGCTCGCGCAGGAGGTAGACGGTGATGCCCGCGGTCGCGCCGAGACCCCACACAGTGAGCAGCCCGCCGGCGCTCGAGCTGTGGGTGACGATCATGATCGCGACCATGACGGCCTGCGTGCCGGCCCAGACCACGTCGATGCCGAGGGCCTTGTCCGGGCGGCGGTCGGCCAGGTAGTCGCAGCGGGCGGTGTCGTGCAGCATGATCGGCACCATGAACGGGGCCAGCCAGATGAGGTCGTGCAGGTCGATCTCGCCGCGATTCGGCCACGCCGCCCACAGCACCACGAACACGACGGTGGTGACGAGACCGGAGCAGAGCGCGGTGGCCAGGCCGTTGCGGGCCAGGCGGATGCGGGGCTCGCCGTCGTAGCGCGACGCGAGCGCGAGCAGCACGTCGCCGACGATCGCCCGGTTGAGGTACATCGCGAAGTATCCGACCGCGAGGGCCAGGGCGAGCGCGCCGAACTGCTCCTTGGGCAGCAGGATGCCGCCCAGGAGCGTGTTCGCCGAGTTGGCCGCGGCGATCACGACCTGGTCGAGCAGGCCCGCACCGACGAATCGGGAAGCGCCGCGAAGACCCTGCAAGCGGCGCAGCAGCGGCCGTGCGGTCACAAGCCGAGGGGGTCGCGAGCGGAGTTCACGACACGCACCTTACGTGACCTGCGAGTGACGAATCCATCCGGTCTTTCCGGCAACTCTCAGGACTATTGGGTACGCTCACCAGCTCACATCGAGCGGCTTCCCTTCGGCGTACCCGGCGGCGCTCTGCACACCGACGGTAGCGCGATCAGCGAACTCGGCGAGATCGGCCGCACCCGCGTAGGTGCAGGCGCTGCGCACGCCGGCCACGATCGCGTCCAGGATGTCCTCGACGCCCGGGCGGCGCGGGTCGAGGTACATGCGGGAGGACGAGATGCCCTCCTCGAACAGGGCCTTGCGGGCCCGCTCGTAGACACTGTCGTCGGCGGTGCGACGGCTGACCGCGCGGGCCGAGGCCATCCCGAAGTTCTCCTTGTACAGCCGGCCGTCGGCGTCGCGGCGCGGGTCGCCCGGCGACTCATGGGTGCCGGCCAGCCATGAGCCGATCATCACGTTCGACGCGCCGGCCGCGAGGGCCAGGGCCACGTCGCGGGGGTGGCGCACGCCACCGTCGGCCCACACGTGACCGCCGTGGCGGCGGGCCTCCTCGGCGCACTCGAGGACCGCGGAGAACTGCGGCCGCCCGACGCCGGTCATCATCCGGGTGGTGCACATGGCGCCGGGGCCGACGCCCACCTTGACGATGTCGGCGCCCGCGTTCAGCAGGTCGGCCACGCCGTCCCGGGTGACGACGTTGCCGGCGACGAGGGGGACCACCGGGTTCAGCGCCCGGACCGCGCGCAGGGTGCTGATCATCCGCTCCTGGTGGCCGTGGGCGGTGTCGACGACGAGCACGTCGACCCCGGCGGCGAGGAGCTTGTCGGCCCTTCCGGCGGCGTCGCCGGTGATGCCGATGGCGGCCCCGATGCGCAGCCGGTGCTCGGCGTCGACGGCGGGGGAGTACAGGGTGGCCCGCAGGGCGGCGTGGCGGGTGAGGATGCCGACGAGCCGCCCGGCCGGGTCGATGACCGGGGCCAGGCGGTGGTGGCCGGCGGTGAGGCGGTTGAACGCGTCCTCGGGCGTCACGTCGTCGGGCAGCGTGAGCAGGTTGCTCGACATGACGTGGCGCAGCTGGCTGAACCGGTCGACGTCGGCGCAGTCGGCCTCGGTCACCACACCGACCGGGCGACCGTCCTCGACCACGATCACCGCGCCGTGCGCCCGCTTCGGCAGCAGGTCGAGCGCGAGCGACACGGTCTCGGTCGGGCCGAGCGTGATGGGGGTGTCGTAGACGAGGTGGCGCCGCTTGACCCAGGACACCGCCTCGCCGACCACGTCGATCGGGATGTCCTGGGGGATGACCGCGAGGGCGCCGCGCCGGGCCACGGTCTCGGCCATCCGGCGCCCCGCCACCGCCGTCATGTTCGACACCACGATCGGGATCGTCGTGCCGCTGCCGTCGCGGGTGGTGAGGTCGACCTGCATCCGCGACTCCACGGCCGAGCGGCTCGGCACCATGAAGACATCGTCGTAGGTCAGGTCGTGCCCGGGCGTCTGGTCGTTGAGAAACCGCACGTTGGGCAACTTTATCTCCCCCTTCGCCAGGGTGAGCGGCTCTTGTGACATCGCGGGCATACCGGGAGCATGTCCCGTAACCGTGCCCTTGCGAGGAGTGATCACCATGCAGGTACACGAAGCGATGTCCACGGCCGTCGTCCAGCTCGGCCCCGACCACACACTGCGCCAGGCGGCCGGGCTCATGGCCCGGCGGAAAGTCGGCTCGGCGATCGTGCACGACCCGGACGGCGCCGGGATCGGCATCATCACCGAGCGGGACATTCTCAACGCGATCGGCACCGACCTCGACCCGGACGTCGAGCGGGCCGCCGACCACATCACCTGGGACGTCGTCTACGCGAGCCCCGCGTGGACGATCGAGCAGGCCGCCTCCGCGATGGTCCGCGGCGGCTTCCGGCACCTGGTCGTCCTCGACGGCGACGATGTGTTGGGCGTCATATCTGTCCGCGACATCATGCGAGTCTGGGTCCAGACGTCAATTCCGGCGTAATCCTTCGCGCCCGCGGGCCGTTCGGTCGCAAGAACGCTCGAAACCCCCGTGTCCGGGCCGGGTGGACGGCGGGAACTCGGCTGAACGGCCACCGGGTCCGTGCGTAGGCTGCCAGGCATGCAGCTGATTTCTTTCGCCCGCGGCGCGCCGAGTCTCGACATCATCGACGTCGACGGGCTCAAGTCCGCCGCCGTTCGCGCCTTCGAGGCGGACCCGGCCGGCATCACGGCCTACGGCACGTCCGTGGGCTACCCGAAGCTGCGCGCCTGGATCGCCGCCAAGCACGGCGTGGAGGCCGAGCAGGTCATCGTGACCAACGGCTCGATGCAGGCCGACGCCCTGCTGTTCGCGCACCTGGTGAAGCCGGGCGACGCCGTGGTCGTGGAGAAGCCGACCTACGACCGCACGCTGCTCAACCTGCGCAACCTCGGCGCCGAGGTCCACCCGGTGACGCTGGAGTCCGACGGCATCGACGTCGGCGAGCTGCGCGCGCTGCTGGAGAGCGGGGTCCGCCCGGTCCTGGCGCACATCATCCCCAACTTCCAGAACCCGGCCGGGGTCACCCTGTCGGCGGAAAAGCGGACGGCGCTCATCGCGCTGGCCCAGGAGTACGGCTTCACGATCTTCGAGGACGACCCCTACGCGGACATCCGCTGGCGGGGCGAGAAGCTGCCGACGATGCTGTCCGAGGACACCGCCGGCGTCGTGGTGCACGCGAGCTCGTTCACCAAGACGATCGCGCCGGGCCTGCGGGTCGGCTACCTCGTGGGGCCGAAGGCGACGATCGCCGACATCGCCAAGAAGGCGACGACGATCTATATCTCGCCGAGCATGGTGGCCCAGGCGATCACGCACCAGTTCTGCGTGAACGGCGACATCGAGCGCTCGATCGCGAAGGTCTCGGCGACGCTCGGCGAGCGGGCCCGGCTGCTGGCCGAAGGGCTGCGCAAGCACATCCCCGATGCCACGTTCGTCGAGCCCGACGGCGGCTACTTCCTGTGGGTCGAGCTGCCCGACGACGTCGACACGACCGAGCTCGAGACGGTCGCCCAGCGGGACTTCAACGTGGCGATCGTCAAGGGCAGCGACTTCCTGCTCGACGGCGGGCGGCACTCGGTCCGGCTGGCGTTCTCGGCGGTGCTCACCGAGGAGGTCGAGGAGGGCGTCCAGCGCCTGGCCGCGGCGATCGAAGCGGTTCGCAAGTCTGCGTGAGACCGCGCACAAGGTATAAATACCTGCTCCAAGGAACCTGACACCAAACCGTGATGGTGGGGGTGGTTCCGCTGGCGGTGTCGGATGGATCAAAATCCAGCCCGGCGCGCTTTTGTGTCGCGCCGCACAGGCATCACCCCCCGCCCCCCAACGGCACCGGGTGGGCCGACCGCGCCCCCACCCCCCACCTGCGGTCGGTCCACCCGGTGCCAACATCGCGCGCGCGGACCGACCCCCGTCCCCACCCGGGAGGTCGAGATGGCCGACGAACAGCCCCCCAGCTCCGGTCCGCTGCAGCGCGCGCTCTCCCGGCCGGTGAGGGCGATGTCGCGGATGCTCAACAGCTCCGCGACCCTGCCCGCCAAGCCCGGGGCCGCGCCGCCCGAGCACAGCGCGATAGTGGACTGCGCGCTCTACATCGACGGGGTCCGCCAGCCCGGCCACCGCGACTACGCCGACGCCCTGGCCGCCGCCCGCCGGCACCACGGCTTCGTGTGGATCGGGCTCAAGGAGCCGGTGGCGGCCGAGATGGCCGCCATCGCCGACACGTTCCAGCTGCACGAGCTCGCGGTCGAGGACGCCGTGCAGTCACGGCAGCGGCCCAAGGTGGAGCGGTACGGCGAGATGACCTTCCTCACCATGCGCACCGCCCGCTACGTGGAGCACGACGAGCTGACCGACACCAGCGAGGTGGTCGAGACCGGCGACGTGCTGATGTTCATCGGCGAGCACTTCATCATCACCGTCCGCCACGGCGACGCCAGCCGGCTCGCTCCCGTCCGCTCCGGGCTGGAGCGGCGGCGGGAGGTGCTGGCCCGCGGCCCGTGGGCGGTGGCGTACGCGGTGGCCGACAGCGTTGTCGACACGCTCGTCGACGTCGCCCAGGGCATCGAGGAGGACGTGGCCGCGGTCGAGGACCAGGTCTTCAGCCCGCAGGCCAACCGGGGCCGGCACAGCGCCGACCGGATTCAGCGCATCTACCAGCTCAAGCGCGAGCTGATGGAGTTCAAGCGGGCCGTGCTGCCGCTCCAGCGCCCGATGAACGGCCTGGTCACCGGGCAGCTCGCCGACGTGCCGGAGGAGATCAAGCGCTACTACCGCGACGTCGCCGACAACCTCGCGCGGGCGGTCGAGCAAGTGCTGTACCTCGACGACGTCATCAACTCGGTCCTCGCGGCCCGGCTGGCGCAGGTGAGCGTCGATCAGAACAACGACATGCGCAAGATCGCGGCGTGGGCCGGTATCGCCGCCCTCATCACGTCGATCGCGGGCATTTACGGCATGAACTTCGACTTCATGCCGGAGACGCACTGGGTATTCGGCTACCCCGGCGTGATGGCTCTCATGGTGCTGGGCAGCGGTGCCCTCTTCTGGGGCTTCCGCCGAAGTGGCTGGTTGTAAAGTCCCCGTGGGTCAGGGGAAGTACTGACCAGCCACATAGGTGGCCCGTCCCTCGTGGCTAGGGACGGGCCGCCTACATGATCGAGCGTGCGTTACGGACGGCTGTTCGGCATCGGGGTCGTCTTGTCGTAGTCCCCGACGCCGGTCGGGCCGCTGTTCGTGCTCTTGTGCCCGATCAGGTCCGAGGCGCGATCCTTCGCCGCCTCGCCCATCGTCCTGGCCTTGTCGACGCCGGCGTCCATGGTGGACTTGGCGGCGTCGAGCATCGAGCCGGTGTCGCTGGTGGTGCGGGTCGAGCCGTACTCGTCCCAGCTCTGCTCGTCGCGGCGGCGGCGCATGTACGCGGCCGCCGCACCGACGGCGGCACCGGCCACGACCAGGCCACCGATGGCCAGCGGCAGTCGGCGCGAGGTCTTGGGCTCGCTGCGCGTCAGCTTGTTCTTGGCCTTGCGCCCCATCTTGTCGGCCTTCTTGCCGGCCTTCTTGCTCGCCTTCTGGGCCTGCTTCTGGGCCTGCTGGCTGCGCTCACGTGCGAGCATCATGACCGACTCCATGCCGCCCACGGCCCGGTTGACCCCACTGTCGAGCCGCGGCTTCACCGCTTTGCGGGCAGCGTCGACACGCGGCGCCAAGGCGCCTGAAGCACCATCGGCGGCGTGCGCCGCGGCCATCCGCAGGTGATCAAGACTCTGCCCGAGCTCGTCCTGCATGAGCCGGGTGTGCGACTGCACCTGACGACGTGCGAACACTTGCTCCACCTCCCGAGGCGCGATTTTCCGTCCATCCCCGGTTACCCCGATCCGGCCGAAGACACACCCGGGAGCAGGGAGAACCTCACGGTCAGGACCGCTGCCGTCATCGTGCCCCGATCCGGCGGCCGACACACCCGGAACCGGCAGAATCCGCGTCGGATACCGTGATGACGGAATGTCACCAAGGAAAGGGAGAGCTGGTGGCCGAGCAACTGTTCGCGACACTGCACACGAATGTCGGCGCCATCCGGATCGAGCTGTTCCCCACCAAGGCGCCGAAGACCGTGCGCAACTTCGTGGAGCTCGCCGAGGGCTCCGCGGAATACACGGACCCGCGCACCGGCCAGCCGGGGAGCGGTCCGTACTACAACGGCGTCATCTTCCACCGGGTCATCTCTGGCTTCATGATCCAGGGTGGTGACCCGACGGGCACCGGTACCGGCGGCCCGGGCTACACCTTCAACGACGAGATCCACCCTGAGCTGCGCTTCGACCGGCCCTACCTGCTGGCCATGGCCAACGCGGGCACGCGCTTCGGGCAGGGCACCAACGGCTCGCAGTTCTTCGTGACCGTCGGCCCGACCCCGCACCTCAACGGCAAGCACACGATCTTCGGTGAGGTCGCCGACGACGAGTCCCGCAAGGTCGTCGACCAGATCGCCACCACCCGCACCGGCGCCAACGACCGCCCGGTGAGCGACGTCGTGATCGAAAAGGTCTCGATCGAGCGCACCGGCAGCTGACGAAGCCCGCTGCACCGCAGCGCCAGGGGGCCGGGCCGCTCCGGTCCCCCGGCTGCGGATGAGTGCTGGCTAACCTTGAGAGCATGACTCAGCCGCCGGCGCCCGTGGTCCCCGTCTGCTACCGGCACACCGACCGCGAGACCTACGTCCGGTGCAACCGCTGTGACCGGCCGATCTGCCCCGACTGCATGAACGAGGCGTCGGTCGGCTTCCAGTGCCCGGAGTGCGTCCGCGCGGGCAGCAAGACCCAGCGGCAGGCCCGCACCGCCTTCGGCGGCACCCAGGCGGGCGCGGCCGGCACGGTGACGATCACGCTCATCGTGATCAACGTGCTGGTGTTCATCATCGGCATCATCAGCGCGGGCAGCAACGCCGCCAAGGGCGTGGCCGGCGGTGGCCTGGGCGGGCTGCTCAGCGGCTCGACCCCGCTGCACGACTGGGGCGCCGAAGTGCCCTACTTCACCGCACAGGGCTCGGGCATCCGGCTGGCCGGTGACAGCGTCGCCGACGGTGACTTCTACCAGCTGTTCACGTCGATATTCCTGCACTACGGCGTGTTCCACCTGCTGATGAACATGTGGGCGCTGTGGATCCTCGGCCGCCCCCTGGAGGCCGCGCTCGGCCGGGTGCGGTTCCTCGCGCTCTACCTGCTGTGCGGCCTCGGCGGCAGCGTGCTGGTCTTCCTCGCCGCCGCCCCCAACACGGCGAGCGCCGGGGCCTCGGGCGCGATCTTCGGCATGTTCACCGCGCTGATCGTGGTGTTCCGCAGGATGCGCCTCAGCGTCGCCAGCATCATCCCGGTGCTCGTGCTCAACCTGATCCTCACGTTCAGCATCAGCGGGATCTCCTGGCAGGCCCACATCGGTGGCCTGGTCACGGGCGCGCTCGTCGCGGCCGGCTTCGCCTACGCGCCGCAGAAGCAGCGCACGCCGGTCCAGATCGCGACGGTCGCGGGCACGCTCGTGCTGTTCGCGATCCTGCTCGGCGTCGGCCTGGCCAATGTGCCACCGGTCGGAAGCGTCGCGTAAAAGGGCGAAATCTCAGGCAACCCCGGGCGGCGAAGCCTCCGTTTCCTCCACGTACCCATAGGGGAGGGAACGGATGACGCCGGAGCAGTCATACCGCGAGTACGTCGGCGGCAACCTCGATCGCCTGCGCCGCACCGCATTCCTGCTGTGCGGCGACTGGCACACCGCCGACGATCTCGTGTCGACGGTGCTTGTCAAGCTGTACCGGCACTGGAAACGGGCCAACGGCGTCGAGCACCTGGACGCGTACGTCCGCCGCATGCTCATGCGCGCCTGGCTCGACGAACGACGCCGGCCCTGGCGCCGGGAGACCGCCACCGCGGCGCTCCCCGAGTCCGTCGCCCCGCCGGGGCCCGACGCCGACCGCCGGCTCGCCGTGCTCTCCCTGCTGGCCGAGCTGCCCCCGCGCCGCCGGGCCGTCCTGGTCCTGCGGTACTTCTGCGACCTCTCCGTCGAGGAGACCGCCGAGGCCATGGGGTGCAGCGAGGGAACCGTGAAGAGCCAGACGGCCCGGGCCCTTGACTCACTGCGGGCCGACCTCAGCGAGGGAGAAGCGTTGTGGATCTGAAGGACGCCATGTACGAGGCGAGCGACACCCCGCCGCCCACCACCATCGACGTCGATCGCCTGATCGCCGGCGAACGCCGCCGCACCCACGGCCTGCGACTGGCCGGCGTCGTCGCCGGGCTGACCGTGCTGGCGCTCGGCGCGACCCTGATGCCCCGCTACTTCGGCGACAACCTGGCCCCGCCCGTCGTCGCCGCGGCCCCGACGTCCGCCGCGTCTCCCGGGTCATCGCCGCGGCCGACCCCGACGTGGCTCGACCCGATGGTCATCGTCCTGCCGTCCCAGCTGGGCTCGCTGCCGCCGCCCGAGGCCCCCTGCTCCGTCGCGGGGCACGGCGCGCCGCCCCGCCGACCCATGCCGAAGTCGTGTGACGACATGGCCACGTTCCTGACGGCGACGTTCGCCGCCAACCTGCCGGACGAGATCCTCTACGACTTCCCGGCCCCCCGGTTCGTGCGCGACCCGAGTGTGGCGATGGGCTTCGCCGGCGGCCGGGACTACGTCAAGGACGGCCACCGCTTCGCGTTCCTGGTGCGGCTCGTCGCCAGCCCGGACGACCAGGCCGGCTGGGCGGACCGGCACCCGTGTGCGGCCGGGTGCCGGGTGGAGACGGTGAACGGCCTGACCGTGCACGTCACCAACGAGCGCAGGATCGAGACGTACAAGGCCGACGGCACCGAAGTCACCATCGAGGTGCAGGTCGACGAGCCCGGCTTCCGGCCGTTCGCCGTGGACTCGATGATCAGGTCGGCCGGCGCACGGGAGACCACGCTCTATCCGACCTGGTTCTGAGCGATCCGCTCGGCCGTGACCGCGGTGATGGCCCGGCCGCGGACCTGCGAGACGGTGAACCGCCAGTCCTGGACGGTCACCGTCTCGCCGGGGCCGGTCGGCAGCTTGCCCAGCCGGGCCAGCACCAGCCCGGCGACGGTGGTGAACGGCGCGTCCGGCCCGATCTCCAGCGAGATGCGCACGTCCTCCAGGTCGTGGATCGGGAAGGTGCCCGGCAGCAGCACGGTGCCGTCGGCGTTCTCGCGGACAGGGGAGCCGGCGGCCGGGCCGGGCAGCGCGCCGACCACCTCGGCGACCGCGTCGGTGAGCGTCACGATGCCGTCGATGGCGCCGCGCTCGTCGACGACGAGCGCAAGCTCCTGCCGCTCGGCCTTGAACCGCTGCAGGGCGTCGGCGACCGGGAGCGACTCCGGCAGCAGCAGGGCCGGGCGCATGACGTCGCGGACGGTGCCGCCGGCCGCTGCCGAGTTGGCGGCCCGCACGAGATCGGCCCAGTGCACGATCCCGGCGGCGCTGTCCAGGTCGCCGTTCTCGATGACCGGGGCCCGGGCATGGCCGGACGCGGCCAGCTCGGCCGCCGCCTGCGCCACCGGCGTCGCCGCCTGCAGCGCGAAGACCATCGGCCGCGGCACCAGCACGGCCCGGAGGCTCCGCGCGGCGATCTCGACCGCGCCTGAGATGATCTCGCGCTGCTGGCGCGTGAAGGTGGGCTGGGACGCGACGAGGTCCCGCAGCTCCTCCGGCCCGATCTCGTCCTGGCGGCGGCGCGGGTCGGCTCCGGCCGCGCGCACGACGAGGTCACTGGCCGAGGTGAGCACCCAGTTGGCCGGGCGCAGCAGCGCGGAGAGCGCCCGCAGCGGCCGGGCCACGGCCATCGCCCAGCCCTCCGCCCGCTGCATCGCGATCCGCTTCGGGGCGAGCTCGCCGATGACCAGGGTGACGAAGGTGAGCACCAGGGTGACCAGGACGATCGAGACCGGGCCGGCCGCGCCGCCGAGGAAGCCAAGCGCCGGCCGGACCGGCTCGGCCAGGGAGACCGCGGCCGTGGCCGAGGCCAGGAACCCGGCGAGCGTGATGCCGATCTGGATGGTGGACAGGAAGCGGTTCGGGTCGCGGGCAAGGCGGGCCAGGGCCCGGCCGGCACCGTCGCGGCGCTCGAGGCGGCGCAGCTGCCCCTCGCGCAGGGAGATGAGGGCCATCTCGCTGCCGGCGAAGGCCGCGTTGAGCAAGGTCAGCAGTAGGACCAGGGTCAGTTCAAACCAGACGTTGTCCATCGGACGACCGAGAATAACGCCACGAGCTGGAAGAAACCTGGGTTCACCTGGGGAAAAGCTGACGATGCATGATCTTGCCGGTGGCGTTGCGGGGCAGCCCGGCAACGAAGTACACGTCGCGCGGCACGGAGAAGCGGGCCAGCCGGTGCCTGACGTACTCGCGGACGGCGTCGGCGTCGACGGTCTCCCCCGGGTGCAGCGCGATCCACGCGGCCAGCCGCTGCCCGAACTCCTGGTCCGGCACGCCGGCCACGGCCACCTCGCGGACCTGCGGCAGCTCGGCGATCACGTCCTCGACGGCGGCCGGGTAGACGTTCTCGCCGCCGGAGATGACCATGTCGTCCTCGCGGCCGTCGATGAAGAGCAGCCCGTCGGCGTCGAGGTGGCCGAGGTCACCGGTGGCGATGAGGTCGCCGTAGTACTCGCGGCCGGTGCCGTTGGTGTAACCCTCGAACAGCATGTCGTTGCCGACGAAGATCCGCCCGACCGCGCCCGTCGGCTGCGGGGCGCCGGCCGCGGACAGGATCGCCAGGCGGGTGCCGTGCGGCGGGCGGCCGGCCGTGCCCGGCGCGGCCCGCAGCTCCCGCGGGACGGCTATCGACGCCCACGACGCCTCGGTGGAGCCGTACAGGTTGTAGAGCACGTCGCCGTACACGTCCATGAAGCGGGTGGCGAGCGGGCCGGGCAGCGCGGAGCCGGAGACCGCGACCACCCTGAGTGTCGGCGTCGGCACCGTAGGCGCCTCCAGGATCCGCTGGAGCATCACCGGCACCGCGAACAGCGACGTGCAGGCGTGCGCGTTGACCGCGGCCAGCGCGGTCGCGGGGGCGAAGCGGCGGGTCAGCACGATGGTGCCGCGCAGCGCGAGCGAGATCTGCAGGGCGGCCAGGCCCCACGTGTGGAACAGCGGCGCGGCCACGAACATCCGGTCGCCCGCATTGAGCGGGATCCGCGACACGACCGAGGCCAGCGGGGCCAGCCCGGCCGGGTTGCGCCGCTTGGCCCCCTTCGGCGCGCCGGTCGTGCCGCTGGTCAGCACGACGATCGAGCCGGGCTCGTCCGGCGGGGCGAGGTCGGCCGACGGCGAGCGGCCGATGAGCTCCTCGATCCGCTCTGTCGAAAGGCGCGGGAGATTCGGGGGTACCGCCGCAAGCATTTCCAGAAACGCCTCGTCATGCAGCAGCAGCTGCAGCCCCTGGTCGTGCGCGACGGCCTCGACCTGAGCGTTGCCCAGCCCCGTGTTCACCATCACGGCCTGCGCCCCGAGCGCGACAACGGCCATCATCAGCTCGATCATCGTCACGGAGTTTTCGCAGAGCAGGCCGACGCGGTCGCCGGGCCGGACGCCGAGCTCGACCCGCAGGGCGTTGGCCAGCCGGCAGACGCGCAGGTCGAGCTCGCCGTAGGTGACCTGGCGGCGCTCGTCGACGATCGCAAGGCGGCGCGGGTCGCGGGCGGCGGCCGAGCGCATCTCGCCGTAGAGGCCGAACCCCCACCGGCGCAGCGCGTTGAGCTGGCGCACCACGCGGGTGGGGGCGGCGGGGTTGAGCACCTTACGGCGGGCCAGTGTTCGCAGTACGAATCCGGCGTCCATACGCGAAATTTATCCCTCAGAACCAGGTTTGTGCGAAATCAGCGGACGTGGATTCCGGAGATCGCACGAGAGATCACCAGGCGCTGGATCTCGCTGGTGCCCTCGAAGATGGTGTAGATCTTGGCGTCGCGGTACCAGCGCTCGACCGGGTGCTCGCGCAGGAAGCCCGCACCGCCGAGGATCTGCACCGCCTTCTCGGTGGTCGCGACGGCCACCTCGCCGGCCTTGAGCTTGCTCATGGAGCCCTCGCCGGCCTCGAAGACGCGGTTGTTGCGCCCCATCCAGGCGGCCCGCCAGACCAGCAGCCGGGCGGCGTCGATCTCCATGCGCATGTCGGCCAGGGCGAACGCGATGGCCTGGTTCTCGATGATCGGCCGGCCGAACTGCACGCGGGTCTTGGCGTAGTCGAGCGAGTACTCGTAGGCGGCCCGGGCCACCCCGAGCGCCTGCGCGCCGACGGCCGGCCGGGACAGCTCGAACGTGCGCATCGCGGCCTGGCCCTGCGACCTGCGGCCCTCGCGGGCCCGGGCCAGCCGCTCCGCGAGCGCCTCCCGGCCGCCGAGGACGTTGTCGCCGGGCACCCGGACCTCGTCCAGGAACACGTCGGCCGTGTGCGAGGCGCGCAGGCCGAGCTTCTTGAGCTTCTTCGAGCCGTCCAGGCCCTTGGTGCCGGGCGGGACGATGAAGCCGGCCTGGCCCCGCGAGCCGAGCTCGGGCTCGACGCTTGCCGTCACGACGTGCACGTTGGCGATGCCGCCGTTCGTCGCGTACGCCTTCTGGCCGCTGATCACCCACTCGTCCGCGGCCTCGTCGTAGCGGGCCCGGGTGCGCATCGAGCCGACGTCGGAGCCGGCCTCGGGCTCGGTGGTGCAGAACGCGGCCACCTTGGGTTCGGCGGCGTCGCCGAAGCACTGCGGCACCCACTCGGCCATCTGCTCGGGCGTGCCGCTGCCGAAGATGGCGGCGACGGCCAGGCTGGTGCCGAAGATCGCCATGCCGATGCCGGCGTCGCCCCAGAAGAGCTCCTCGTTGGCGAGGCAGAGCGACAGCCCGGACGGGTCGGCCCAGGCGTTGGCGAGGAACTCGAAGCCGTACAGGCCGATCTTCGCCGCCTCCTGGATCACCGGCCAGGGGGTCTCCTCGCGGCTGTCCCACTCCGCGGCGGCCGGGCGCACGACTTCGGCCGCGAAGCCGTGCACCCAGTCGCGGAGATCCCGCTGGTCCTCGTTCAGGTCGAGCGAGAACTCGGGCATGGCGATCAGCCCTTGGGGATGTCGAAGAGGTTGGCGATGTTGGCGGCCAGGCCGAGATCGCCCTTGGCCTTCAGCTTGCCCGTCATGAACATCATCATGGGGTTGCCGACGCCGGAGACGACCTTGAGGAAGTCGACCGGGCCCACGGTGATCGCGAGCTTCGGCTCCTGGTCGGGGCTCGGCGAGAGCACGCAGGCGCCGTTGGCGATGACCAGTTCGTAGGAGTCGGCGCCGCCGTCGGGCGCGCCGGTGATGTTCCAGTGGATGATCGCGTTCGTCGAACCGGCGCGGTCGGCCCGGAACAGCTCGGGGAACCGGGAGAAGATCGTGTCCAGGATCGTCTTGCGCTGCGGGCTGTTCATGATGTCGGCCAGCTGCGAGTCCGACGCGCTCTTCACGTACGCGGCGAACTGCTTCGGGTCGATGTTGCTGAAGTCGCCCAGGGCGTCAAGATCGGACATGGCTGTCCCTTCGGTGGGGTTAAGCTACTCATGCGTAACCTTACGCACGAGTAGGTAAGGTGGCAAGATGCTGAAGCGCCTCCCCCGCGTCGTCCGTGAGCAGCAGATGCTCGACGCCGCAGTGAAAGTCTTCGCGAAGCGGGGCTTCCACGCGGCCTCAATGGACGAGATCGCGGAGGTGGCCGGCATCTCCAAGCCGATGGTCTACGCGTATCTGGGCCCCAAGGAAGACCTGTTCCTGGCCTGCCTGCAGCGCGAGGCCACCCGCCTGATGGAGGCGGTCGCGGCCGGCGTCGTGCCTACCGCCCGCCCTGACGAGCAGCTGTGGAACGGCCTGCGCGCGTTCTTCGCCTTCGTCGGCAAGCACCGCGACGGCTGGCAGGTCCTCTACCGCCAGTCCCGCAGCGAGCCGGTGTTCGCGGGTGAGCTGGACGGCATGCGCACCCGGATCGTGGAGCTCGTCGCCGGCCTCCTCGAAGGCGCCTGGGCGCAGTCGACACCGGGCCGCCCGGTGGCTCCCGACGACTTCCTGGCCATGGCCTTCGCCTACGTGGGCGCGGCCGAGTCCCTGGCCGACTGGCTGGCCGACCACGCCGACGAGGACCCGGACCGCACGGCGACCCGCATGATGAACTTCGTCTGGATCGGCGCCGACGGCCTACTCCAGGGCCGCGCCTGGAAGGCTTAGCCGGCCCTCGGCGGCGGCCTGGGCGATGTCGGTGCGGAACTGCGCGCCGTCGAAGTGGATGCTCCGCACGAGCGCGTAGGCGGCCTCCCGGGCCTCGGACAGGGTGGCGCCCAGTGCGGTGCAGGTCAGCACCCGGCCGCCCGCGGTGACCAGGGCGCCGTCCGCGCGGCGAGCGGTGCCGGAGTGGGCGACGCCGGGCACGTTGTCGGCGCCGGTGATGACGTCGCCCTTGTGGGCCGACTCGGGGTAGCCGGCGCTGGCCATGACCACCGTCACGGCGGACTTCGAGCGCCAGGCCAGCGGCGGGTCCTCGGCCAGGCGGCCGACCGCGGCGGCGTGCAGGACGCCGGCCAGCGGGGTCTCCAGCCGGGCCAGGACGGCCTGGGTCTCGGGGTCGCCGAAGCGGCAGTTGAACTCGATGACCTTCGGGCCGTCCTCGGTCAGGGCCAGGCCGACGTACAGGGTGCCGTTGAACGGGGTGTCGCGCCGGCGCATCTCGGCAAGCGTCGGCTGGACCACCGTCGCCATGACCTCGTCGACAAGGCCGGGCGGGGCCCAGGGCAGCGGCGAGTAGGCGCCCATGCCACCCGTGTTCGGGCCCTGGTCGCCGTCGAAGATGCGCTTGAAGTCCTGGGCGGGCTGGAGCGGTACCGCCGCCGTGCCGTCGGTCACCACGAAGAGCGAGACCTCGGGGCCCCGGAGGTACTCCTCCACGACCACGCGCCCGCAGGCCGCCGCGTGCGCCAGGGCGGCGTCGCGGTCATCGGTGACGACGACGCCCTTGCCCGCGGCGAGCCCGTCGTCCTTGACGACGTACGGCGGGCCGAACTCGTCGAGCGCCGCGGCCGCCTGGTCCGGTGCGGTACACACGAAGGATCGGGCAGTTGGCACACCCGCGGCGCGCATCACGTCTTTGGCGAAGGCCTTGGAGCCCTCGAGCTGGGCCGCCGCCTGCGACGGGCCGAAGCAGGCGATGCCCTTGGCCCGCACGGCGTCGGCGACCCCGGCCACCAGCGGCGCCTCGGGGCCGACCACGACCAGGTCGGCCCCCGACTCCACGGCGAGCGCGGCCACCGCGGCCGGGTCCAGCGCGTCGACCGCGGCCAGCTCCCCGAGCGCCGCCATCCCCGGGCTCCCCGGAGCGCAGACGAGCGAGGTCACGGCCGGGTCGGCGGCCAGGGCGGCGGCGAGCGCGTGCTCGCGGCCGCCCGTTCCGATGAGGAGTACGCGCACTTGAACAGACTAATGGGGCAGATCAGAGGAGCTGGTGGCGGACCACGTTCTCGTCCCGGCCCGGCCCCACGCCGATGATGGATACCCGGGTGCCGGCCAGCTCCTCGATGCGCTCGATGTAGCGGCGGGCGTTGGCCGGGAGCTCCTCGAACGTGCGCGCCTGGGAGATGTCCTCCCACCAGCCCGGCAGCTCCTCGTAGACCGGCGTCGCGTGGTGGAACTCGGTCTGCGTCATCGGCATGTCGTCGGTGCGCTTGCCGTCCACGTCGTACGCCACGCAGAGCGGCACGGTCTCCAGCCCCGACAGCACGTCGAGCTTGGTGACGACCAGGTCGGTGATGCCGTTGAGCCGGGTGGAGTACTTGGCGACGACCGCGTCGTACCAGCCGGTCCGGCGCTCACGGCCGGTGGTGGTGCCGTACTCCCGGCCGACCTTGCGCAGGTGCACGCCGTTCTCGTCGAACAGCTCGGTCGGGAACGGGCCGGAGCCGACGCGCGTGGTGTACGCCTTGGTCACGCCGATCACCTGGTTGATGGCCGTCGGCGGGATGCCGGAGCCGACGCAGGCGCCGCCCACGGTGGGGTTGGACGACGTCACGAACGGATACGTGCCGTGGTCCATGTCGAGCATCGTCGCCTGCGCGCCTTCGAGCAGGACCGTGCGGCCCTCCTCGAGCCCGCGCCACAGGACGTGCCGGGTGTCGGTGATGTACGGCCGCATGCGCTCGGCGTAGGTGAGGTACTCCTCGACCACCGCTTCAACTGCGATTTCCTTGCGGTTGTACACCTTCACGAGGACCTGGTTGCGTTCCCGCAGCACGATTTCCAGCTTTTTGCGCAGGATGCCCGGGTCCAGCAGGTCCTGGACGCGGATGCCCATCCGCGAGACCTTGTCGCCGTACGCCGGTCCGATCCCGCGCCCGGTGGTCCCGATCCGCGCCGAGCCGAGGTACCGCTCGACGACCCGGTCCAGGGCCCGGTGGTGCGGCATGATCAGGTGCGCGTCGCCGGAGATCATGAGCCGCGAGACGTCGACGCCCCGCTCGGCCAGCCCGTCGATCTCCGTGAGCAGCACCTTGGGGTCGATCACGACCCCGTTGCCGATCACGATGGCCGCGTTCGGCCACAGTGCGCCCGAGGGCATAAGGTGCAGGGCAAACTTCTGCCCGTCCGGAGTCACCACGGTGTGACCCGCGTTATTGCCGCCGGAGTAGCGCACGACGTAATCCACGCCGCCGCCAATCATGTCGGTAACCTTGCCCTTGCCCTCGTCGCCCCACTGAGCGCCGATGAGCACGATCGCTGGCATGTCTGCTCGCCCTCCAAGGTCGGGCGACCCGCGTTCGCCCAGGGTGCCAGGCTAACAACCTTCGGAAAGGCAGGCTGACAACGGTGGTCGACATCGTGCTGCTCACACTGGGCGAGGACGCGCAGTGCGGCTGCGATGGCGGCGCGTGCGGAACGCGTACTCCCATTCTCGCCTGCCGCGACGCCCTTCGCACTTCTTCTTCGCACGAGGTCCGCACCGTCGTCGCCCACGACGACAAGGAGATCGACGCGGCGCTGCGGTCCCTGCCGGAGGCCCGCCTGATCGTGGCGACGGCCGCCGACGGCCAGCTGCGTGCGGTGATGCGCCGCCTGGTCCGGATGTACGCGCCGGCCCCGAGCAAGCGCCCCTCCGACCTGCCCGGCGACCGGACCATCCCCGACCTGCCGCCCATCGGGGTGCTGCCGCTCGGCCCCGACGCCACCGACCTGGCCAGCCGGCTCGGCCTCCCCCGCTCCCCGGCCGACGTGGCCGCGGCCGTGCTCGGCGGCAAGGTGCGCCGGCTCGACCTGCTGCGCAACGACGGTGGCTCGGTCACCCTGGACGGCGCGCTGCTGGGTGGGGTACTGGCCTCCGGCGGGACGGGCACCTTCCTGGCCCGGGTCGAGGTGGACGACCACGTGCTCGCGGACGGCACGGAGCCGGTGCTCATGTCGGTCGTCGCCAACGCCGAGCGCTACGCCACCGTCGACGGCCTGCCGCTCGTCACCGCGCCCTCGATCGACGACGGGGTGCTCGACGTCGCCGTGGCGATCCCGGTCGCCGCCCGCCGCCTCTTCCGCCGCCCCCGCGTGGAGATCCAGGTCCGCCGCGCCCACGGCCGCGCGGTCGCCATCTCCCCCCGCGCCGAACTGCCGTTCGTCGATGACGGCGTCGAGGGGACATTGACGCACAAGCGCTCCTGGTGGATGGAGCGCGCAGCCTGGGCCGTCTACGTGCCGTAGGACGTTTCGTAATCTTGGCCGGGCCGCTCAGCGGTGTCGTAGGTCGAACTCGTCGCATACGGTGGAAGGGCACCGCGGGGAGGGAAGGCACACATCGTGAACGACATGGTCTGGCCGCCGGACGACAACGTCGACGGACGGCGGGGCGAGCGCGCCCACAAAGCCGGAGGCCCGGCCCCGGACCAGGCCGGCAGCTCGCCGTGGTCGCAGCCACCCGGCAGCGTCGACCCGCTGGCGTGGCCCCCGATCCGCGAGACCCCGGCTTCCGCCGACGACGAGGACAAGGTCCCACAGCACGGCCGCCCCGTCCCCCATACTCCCGCCGGCGGCGAACCGATCTCCTCCCCGGCCGGCGGCATCCCCGTCCCGGGCGCCGGCGGCATCCCGATCACGGGCGGCAACGGCATCCCGGTGTCCGGCGGCATCCCGGTCCCCGGCCCCTTCGGCGAGAGCCCGTTCACCCCCCGCCCCGCGGCCTCCACCCCACCCGGCCCAGCGTCCCCTCCACCCGGCGCGGGCTCCACTGCCGGCCCCGGCGCTCCGGTCTCCGGCGCCCCATCGTTCGGCGGCCCGGCGTTCGGTGGTCCGGCTTCCGGCCCGGGCACTCCGATCTCCAGCGGTCCGGTCTCCGGTGGCCCGGCCTCCAGCGGCCCCGCGTCCGGTGGCCCGGCCTCCAGCGGCCCCGCGTCCGGTGGCCCGGCCTCCAGCGGCCCGGCGTCCGGTGGTCCGGGCGGCTCGGTTCCCGGCGGTGCGGCGACTGGTCCCGGTGCTCCCGCTCGGGGCGGTCCGGCCTCGGGCTCCGGCCCGCTCGGTGGTCCACCCGCTTTCGGCGCCCCCCGCCTGAATCTGAACGCCCCGGCCTCCAGCACCCCGGCCGCGGGTTCCACGGCGCCAGTTCCAGGCCCCGGCGCTTCTTCCAGCGCGCCCGTTTCCGGCCCCAGCGCCTCGTCCAGCGCGCCCGTTTCCGGCCCCGGCGCGTTCCCCGCCGCACCCGTTTCCGGTCCTGGCGCTTTCCCCGGCGCGCCTGCTGCCGGCCCTGGGGCTTTCCCCGGCGCGCCGGGCTCTGGAACTCCCGCACCCGGCTCGGGACCGAATCCGGCTCCGCCGGCACCGTTCTCGGGCCCACCGGCTCCGGGCCCGTTCTCGGGAGCGCCCGGCACCGGACCTGCGCCGGTCGGCCCCTTCTCCGGTCCTCCGGCACCGACCCCGTTCTCGGCGCCACCTTCGGGCCCCTTCTCCACGCCGCCGGGCTCTCCTCTGCCACCGTCCGCGTTCGGCCCGCCGTCCGGCCCCACGCCTTCCGGACAAACGCCGCAGTCCGGCCAGATCCCGCCCCCGCCCGGCTCGATGCCACCACCTCCGGGCTCACCGCCTCCACCGCCGGGCGCATCGCCACCCTTCACCGGCTCCGTCCCGCCCCCTCCGGGCACCATGCCGCCTCCGCCGGGCTCGATGCCGCCGCCGGGCTCCATGCCTCCAGGTTCGATGCCACCGGGCTCCGTGCCGTCGGGCTCGATGCCGTCGGGCTCGATGCCGCCTGCATCATGGTCGACGACCGGACCACCACCCGGCGCCGTACAGATGCCGCCACCCCCCGGCCCGCTGCCCGGCGCCCCCATGTCCGGGCCGCCTGGACCGCCGTTCGCCGGACCTCCCGGGGCGCCCATGTCCGGGCCGCCGTTCGCCGGGCCGACCGGTGCCCCCGTGTCCGGACCCCCTGGGCCGCCGTTCGCCGGACCGACGGGGGCGCCCGTGTCGGCACCTCCCGGATCGCCGCCGCCGGTTTCGGACGGAGCCCCGCCGGCCCCAGCCACGCAGGTGCTCTCAGTCGTGCCGCCGCAGGGTGCGTCGACGCCCGAGCCGCCGCTGACCCACCCCTTCGGATCGCCCGCCAGGCCGCCCAAGAGCGCCGAACCCGAGTCCTCGGGGCCCGCGCAGGACACACCGGCCGGGCCGGTCGGGCCGCCGTCGCCCGGGCCGTACCAGGTTCCGCCGACCGCGTCGCCGTTCGGCCCACCGCCGGGCGCCCCGCCGCAGGACCAGCCGCCCGGCCCCAACCAGGGACCGCCGACCGGCGCGCCCCTCGGCCCGCCGCCGGGTGTGTCCTTCGGGCCCCCGCCCGGGCCGTACCAGGGTCCACCGGCCGGGTCGCCGTTCGGCCCGCCCCCCGGAGCCCCGCCGCAGGACCAGCCGCCCGGCCCCAACCAGGGACCGCCGGCCGGGCCGCCGTTCGGGCCGCCGCAGGACTCGCCGTTCGGAGCCAGCCAGGGCCCGCCGCCCGGTATGCCCTTCGGGCCCCCGCAGGGTCAGCCGGGGCCGCCGTTCGGGCCGCCGGCTGGACAGATGCCGCCGGCTGGATACATGCCGCCGCCTGGGCAAATGCCCCCACCCGGACAGTTCCCGCCGGAGCCGGGGCCCGGGCAGGTGCCGCCGCCCGGGGCGTATGGGGCCGGGGTCGGGTATGCGGAGCCGGGGACGGGCAACCCCGCCGTGCCGCCGCTGCCGCCCATGCCGCAGGAGAACTGGCACGACGGTTCGACGCCCACGGCCGAGGAGTTCGCGCGGCGGCGACAGGCCAAGCCGGCCGACCCCGTGGCGTCGCAGGGACTTCGGGGTGCGCTCGCCAAGAGCACGATGGGGCTCGTCTCCGTCGGGCCCGGCAAGCGCGAGCTCGAGTACCGCCAAGAAGTGGAGATGGTCCGCCGCAACTTCGGCGGGCTCCGTCAGGTCACCGTGGTCAACCCCAAGGGTGGCGCCGGGAAGACCGTGGCCGTGCTGCTGCTCGCCATGACGTTCGGGCAGAAGCGGGGCGGCTACGTGCTGGCCTGGGACAACAACGAGACGCAGGGCACGCTCGGCATGCGGGCCCAGCAGGACTTCCACAACCGGACGGTGCGCGATCTGCTGCACAACCTCAGGGACTTCCAGGGGGCGCAGGGGCGGATCGGCGACCTGTCGCAGTATGTGCGGGCGCAGGGCGAGGGCATGTTCGACGTGCTGGCGTCGGACGAGTCGGCCACGGCGGGCGAGATGCTGACCGCCGACGCGTTCGGTGAGCTGCGCGACGTCGTCAGCCGGTTCTACAAGCTGATCTTCGTGGACACCGGGAACAACGTGCGGGCCGAAAACTGGCAGGCCGCCATCGACGCCACCGACCAGCTCGTGGTCACCATGTCGGCGCGTAACGACTCGGCCGAGACCGCCTCGCGCATGCTCGACCATCTGGAGCAGCACGGGCGGCAGCGGCTGGTGCGGCAGGCGGTCACGGTGGTGTCGATGCCGCCCAGCAAGCGGTACGTCGACGTGCCCGCCATCACCCGGCACTTCGCGGCCAGGACGCGGACCGTCATGATCGTGCCCTACGAGCGGTTCATCGACTCCGGCGAGCCCATTCGCTACGCGGGGCTGTCGGCCGCCAGCCGCGACGCCTGGCTCAAGGTCGCCGCGGCCGTGTCCGAGGGGTTGTAGCAGCTACGAGAGTGCCGAGACCGCGGCCGGGTCGCTGTCGCGCAGGAATGTCGCGCAGCGCTCGGCCTCCTCGGCCTCACCGATCTGGCCGGCCGCCACCCCGAGGGCGTTCAGCGCCCGCAGGAAGCCCTGGTTCGGCTCGTGGGCCCACGGGACCGGGCCGTGCCCGCGCCAGCCGTTGCGGCGCAGCTGGTCGAGGCCCCGGTGATAGCCGGTCCGGGCATACGCGTAAGCCGTCACCGGCTCGCTCGCGCCCAGGGCCAGTTCGGCCAGGCGCGCCCAGGCGGCGCTGTAGGACGGGAACTGCGCGGCGACCGCCTTCACGGCCTCCTCGGAGTCGGCCTTGGCCAACAGGTCGGCCGCGTGCGGCTCGGCGGGCAGCAAAGTGGGCTCGGGCCCGGGCAGGAGGTTCTGCATGCCGCAATTCAACCAGAGACGGCCTGGCTGAACGGTTGAGCCCGCGCGAAGCGCACGGAGGGTGCAGCGCCGATCGCCGGGCGGCTAGAACTGAAAGTCCGGAGCCTCCCCAGGACCCGGTTCGCGGTGGCTCGATCCTCAGGATCGGGCCATCGTCGTTTGATCGGCTTTGGCAGGATATGGAGCCGTGCCCACCCCGCCACCGCCGGACGTCGTCGCGCTGCACGACCACTCGCCGGACGAGATCGAGTCGCCCGAAGAACTCCAGTTCCACCTGAGCCAGGGAACCATCGCCGGCAAAATCGTCCAGGGCCTGGACCTGGCCGCCGTCGACCTGTCGAAGATCGACGTGGCCGACTCGCTGTTCATCGGGTGCCACTTCGCGGCCCTCGAGACGGTCGTCGACCTGCTGCTGCGCCGGGCCGTCGTGGTGCCGGAGTTCGCCGGCGTTCCGTACCCGACCCACCCGAGCCAGCTGTACGTGCCGGAGGACCTCGCGGCCGGGTTCGCCGCCGAGGGCTTCGACGGCATGTTCGACACCGCGGTGTACCGGCACTTCCGGGCCACCGGCGGGGCGACGCCGGAGATCCGCGAGGCCGTCGCCCAGCGCATGCACGACTCGGGCATCGACAACGCGCTGGCCAACGTGACAGCCGGGTGGATCGGCGCGCGCGGGCCGGCCGCGGCGATCGGCATCATGGGCGGGCACGCGGCGCTGCGGGGCGCGGTGGAGTATCGCAACGCCGCCGAGCTCGCCTGGCGCCTGGCGCGGGCCGACCGCCTGGTGGTGACCGGCGGCGGTCCCGGCGTCATGGAGGCGGCCAACCTCGGCGCGTTCCTGGCCGAGCACCCCCTGGAGACAGTCGCCGCGGCCATCGACGCGCTCGCTGACGCTCCGGACTTTCACGACCACCAGCCGTACACCCAGAAAGCTCTGGAAGTTCGCGAGCGCTACGGGCGCCCGGTCCCGCCCACGCCCGACTCGGCCGCGCCGGCCGACCAGGCCACCGTCGACCCGGTCACCTGGGCGAAGCGCGGCGGCCTGGCCATCCCGACGTGGCTCTACGGCCACGAGCCGGCCAACCTGTTCGCGGCGAAGATCGCGAAGTACTTCTCCAACGCGATCCGCGAGGACACGATCCTGCGGCTGTCGCGGGGCGGGATCGTCTTCGCGCCCGGCATGGCCGGCACGGTGCAGGAGGTGTTCCAGGCCGCGACCAAGACGTTCTACGCCACCGACGGCGTGAGCGGACCGTTCGTGTTCCTGGACGTGGCCCACTGGAGCGAGCGGCTGCCGATCCGCGGCCTCCTGGAGCCGCTCCTGGCCGCCTCCCCGGTCGGCGACCTGCGCGAGCTGCTGCACATCACGGACGACGTCGCCGAGGCCGCGGAAATTCTGACCGCCTAAGTGAACGCATTTCGCCATTACTCAAAGTAATGCTGCTGTTACGTTGGGTCAGCAATAGGTTGCAGAAAGGAACCCAGACCCCATGCCGCAGCAACGAATCTGGCGAAAACGAGCCGTAAAGCTCGCCCTGAGCACCGCCGCCGGCACCGCCATGATCGTCGGTGGCCTGCCACACGTGGCCTACGGCGCCGCGCTGAGCGGCACCATCGCGATCACCACGCCGACCACCGGCAAGCTCGCCGCCGCCACCGCCAAGCAGGTCCTGACGCTCACTGTCACCGGCCAGACCCTGTCCGAGGCGCTCGTCACAAGCGTCGACCTCGGCCCGGACTGTCTGGCCGTGCCGACGTACATCGTGACGAGCCCCACCACGATCGCCGTCAAGACGCCCACCGCCGGCTGCGCCGCGACCACCGTGGCGGCCGGCGACAACATCGTCATCAACTTCGCCGGCGGCAACACGCTGACGAAGACCGGCGGGCTCTTCTTCATCACCCCGCCGGCGATCGCGGCCACCGCGAGCAAGCCGGTCATCACCGAGAACAGCGCGCTGCTCAACACCGCCGATCAGGTGCAGCGGGTGCTCGCCGCCGGTGGCCAGACAGTGCGGGTCAAGGCCGCGAGCACCTACGCGTTCGACCCGCGCACCGCACAGGGCCTCGCGGTCACGTTCGGCGGCAAGGCCGTGACCGATCTCAAGGTCTACGACGACTCGGGCAGCGCCCCGGTCCTCGTCGCCGCGAGCGCGACCTCCGCACCGCCGGTCGGCAACTTCATGACGTTCAAGACGGGCGTCGGGATGTCTTCGAACGACGCCAGCCTGACCATCACCCAGGGCGGCGTCAGCAAGACCTTCGCGGCCGCCGACACCGGCGCCAGCGTCGTCGCCGTGCCGACTGTCACCTCGCTGAGCGTCACCTCGGGCCGGGCGAAGGGCGCGACGAGCACCGTCCTGACCACGTCCACCCTCTCCGACAAGACGCTGGCCGACTGGCAGGGTGGCTCGGCGACCTGGGGCGTGAACTTCTGCGACAAGGCGGCCACGGTGACCGCGATCAACTCCACCGGCACCGGCATCACCGTCACGACGCCGGACGTCAGCGATGACGCCAACGGCCTCGGCACCGGCGTGTTCGCCGGCTCCTGCCCGGTGACGATCGTCGACCAGACCGTCTCCGGCTCGCCGGTCGTCGGCCCGGTCACCCCGGGCGGCTACTTCAACTTCCTCAACGAGTAGCCACCGAAACCCAAGCAGAAAGGCCCGGCTGGAGATCCAGCCGGGCCTTTTGGCGACTGCCTTACTTGGACAGCGTGGTGCCCGTCGAGCGCAGGTGCTCGCAGGCCTCGACCACGCGCGCGGCCAGACCGGCCTCGCCGGCCTTGCCCCAGGCCCGCGGGTCGTACGCCTTCTTGTTGCCGACCTCGCCGTCGATCTTCAGGACACCGTCGTAGTTGGTGAACATGTGGCCGGCGACCGGGCGGGTGAACGCGTACTGCGTGTCGGTGTCGATGTTCATCTTCACCACGCCGTAGTCGAGCGCCTCGCGGATCTCCGAGAGCAGCGAGCCCGAGCCGCCGTGGAAGACGAGCGACAGCGGCTTCTCCTTGCCGTACTTGGCGCCGACCGCGTCCTGGATCGTCTTGAGGATCTCCGGGCGCAGCTTGACGTTGCCCGGCTTATAGACGCCGTGCACGTTGCCGAAGGTCAGGGCGGCCATGTAGCGGCCCTTCTCGCCCAGGCCGAGCTTCTCGACCATCGCGAGGCCGTCCTCGACGGTGGTGTACAGCTTGTCGTCGATCGCGCCGACGACGCCGTCCTCCTCGCCGCCCACGACGCCGACCTCGATCTCCAGGACCACCTTGGCCGCGGCCGTCTTGGCCAGCAGCTCCTCGGCGATCTCGAGGTTCTCGCCCAGCGGCACGGCCGAGCCGTCCCACATGTGCGACTGGAACAGCGGCTCCTCGCCCTTGGCGACCCGCTCGGTCGAGATCTCCAGCAGCGGGCGGACGAACTTGTCCAGCTTGTCCTTCGGGCAGTGGTCGGTGTGCAGGGCGATGTTCACCGAGTACTTCTTCGCGACCTCGTGCGCGAAGGCGGCCAGCGCGACCGAACCGGTGATCATGTCCTTGACGGTCGGGCCGGAGAGGTACTCCGCGCCACCTGTCGAAACCTGGATGATGCCGTCGCTCTCGGCCTCGGCGAACCCGCGGATCGCCGCGTTGAGCGTCTGCGACGAGGAGACGTTGATCGCCGGGTAGGCGAACGCGCCGTTCTTGGCGCGGTCGAGCATCTCGGCGTAGACATCGGACGAGGCGATGGGCATGACGGCGCTCCTTGACTATGTGGATCGTGCGGTTTTTGGAGCCGACAGGCACGGCTCCGCGCGGACCGCGCTGTCCCTGCACGGAGTATCTCGCAGGCCCGGCCCTGCCCCGACGCCGGGTGACCGGGCCGGGGAATTGCCGGGGTGCCGGGGCGGGGCGGGTCCGACCGCGTACCGTGGAGGACGGCCGAGCAAGCGAGCGACAGGAGCCGCGGCGATGACCCAGCCAGACGAAGACCTGCTGGCCCTCGACGATCGTCTCGACCCGGACGTGCGCGATCCGGAGGCATCACCCGCCGACGCGGTCGAGCAGGCCCAGCCGGCCAACCCGCTGGACCGCCCCTACACGCCGCACGCGCGGCCGTGGGACGCGAACGAGTACGACGCGATCGAGCAGGACCGCGAAGTCGACCTCAGCGACGAGTACTAGAAGCGGCGTACTGCGGATGGGCGTCCAGCCAGGCGCCGACCCGCCCGTTGCGCATCGCGTCGTACAGTCCGTCGCCGGCCGGCCGGTCGGGTAGCTTGACCGCCGAGATGCCGGCCGGGTCGACGGCGCCGAGCCGCTGCGGCAGGTCGAGAAGCGAGGCCGAGCCGCGGTGCAGCTCCACGGACGCGCCGGCCGCGGCCAGCACCGCCGGTTTGGCCGCGGCCTTGGCCAGCGCGGTCAGATACTGGTGCAGCACCTGACCGTCGCCCGCGACAAGCGACTGGCGCAGGCGATCCACCGCCTCGTGCGGGTCGTAGTGCCGGCATCCGGGCGCGCACAGGTCAACGCCACCGGCCGCGCGGGTGACCGTCTCGAGGCCACCGACGTCGATGACCGCGCCGCCGTCGAGGGCCAGCCCGGTGAGGCCGGCCACCGCCTCGGCCACCAGCTTGTATCCACCGACCAGATAGGCCCCATCGGCCCGCTGCCGGCCGAGACCGGGCAGGTCGAGCAGGAAGTCGCGCGGGAGGAGCACCTCATACGCGGTGCGGGCGCCGGGGTTGACGTGCAGCAGCACTATCGCGTTGGCGTTCACCTGGACCGGCTCGCCGGAGCCGCGGTCGACGCCGATGACCAGCAGGTTGAGCGGCTGCCCGGGCGGCGGGGCGGCGACCGGCGGGGCCGTGCGCGGGCCGCTCAGGAACGGCATCAGCAGCAGGGTGAGCATGGAGCACAGGAACGTCAGGCCGGAGAACACCCAGCGCCGCAGCGCGCGCAGCCGCCGGGCCCCGACGACTATCGACTCGCCCAGCTCTGGGGTGGCCACCGGGACGAGCTCCTCGCGGCGGGCGAAGGTCTCGCGCAGCAGGTCGTCCATCATGAGCCGGCCACCGTCGGCGTGAGGTGGGTGCGGAGCGTGGCCAGGGCCCGGGAGATCCACGAGCGGACGGTCCCGACCTTGGTGCTCATCACGTCGGCGATCTCGCCGTCGGAGAGGCCCTCGTAGTAGCGCAGGACCAGGGCCGCGCGCTGCTGGCGGGGCAGCCGGTCGAGCCACAGCCACATCTCGTCGCGCTCGGCCAGGCTGTCGGCGTGGTCGGGCTCTTGCCCGCCGGTGTCGAGGTCCACTCCGCGCAGCGCGACCCGGCGCAGCCAGGAGCCGCGGTGCAGGTCGACGTACGCGTTGGTGATCATGCGCTTGACGTAGCGCTCAGGCAGGTCGGCCGCGGCGATCCGGCGCCACTTGAGCTGAGCCCGGATCATCGTGTCCTGGACGAGGTCCTGCGCCGTGTGCGGGTCGCCCGTCAGCATCACCGCATAGCGCAGCAGCGCCTGCAGCCTCGCCTCGACGAACTCTTCGAACGTCAACGAACGGACCCCTCGAATCCTCGGCCGCCGCCGGCCTCCGATCCATAGACGGATCGAAGACCGGCGAACATTGCGGCTACGGAATCAGCGGAGGGTAGGACGGGTCAAGCAGGCCCTTGTCGCGCAGCGCGACGTAGAGCGGCGTCGACTCGGGGTAGTGGCCCCAGTGGTGGTCGCCGTCGCCGACCCCGACGCCGCCGAGCAGCTGCTGCTGGACGGGGCTCAGGTCGTTCCACCACGGCTGCTGGGGCAGGCGGGCGATCTCGTCGCGGATCGCGATCCAGCGGTACGTGTAGCCGAGGAACACGCAGCGGCGGGTGATCTCGGAGTAGTTGAACGAGCGCGCGTGCCAGATCCGGCGGTCGAAGAAGACCACGTCGCCGGCGTCGACCTTGACCTGGACCGCGCCCGGCGGGGCCGGCCACGGCACGTCGCGCTTCGGCGGGCCGGGCAGCCAGTTGGTCTTGTGGCTGCCCGGGAGCAGCGTCAGGTTGCCGCGGCCCTCCTCGGAGACGTCCGAGAGCCAGTACGCGAGCTTCACCGACAGCCGCGGCCGCGGGTCGGTCTCCAGCTCACGGTTCTGCCGGCCGCCGTCCTGGTGCCAGTGCCAGAAGTCCGGCTTCGGGGCGGGGATCGTCGGGTGCACGTCGAGGTGCGAGTGGTAGATGTGCACGTTCCAGCCGAGGATCGACCAGACCAACGGGAACGTTGCCGGGTGGTCGATCAGACCGGCCAGCTCCGGGCAGCTCGTGACCGCGCTGAGCAGGTGCAGCGAGCCATCGGCCGCCCGCGGGTGCGTGGCGTGCGCGGTGTCGAGCACCGACGCGTAGTGGCGGACCTCGTCCGGGCTCAGCACGCCCTTCAATACGAGGTAACCGTCCGTATCGAACTGCTCCCGCTGCTCGCTCGTCATCGGCACCCAGTCGGTGCCGGCGGTCGGGCCGGCCGTCGTCGTGGCAGACATGCCCCGTTCTCCAGTTCCGGCGCCGTCCACACGGCGCCTCCATCTGCAAGACGGCTGGGGGGCACCGCAGTGGGGGTCGTCCGATCGGTCAGGGTCTTCTAGCCGATTCGGGCGCAACGGAATAGACCGTTATGACGTCGGTGTGCCGTATATGACTACACAGCGTCACGCGCCGAGCGATGCCGCCAGGTAGCCGACGACCCGGTCGCGCGGCCCGCCCTCGTCGCCGGAGGTGGCCTGGTGCAGCACACGCACGCCGAGGTCGAGGCCGCGGGCCCAGGCCAGCAGCCCCCGCAGCGCATACCGCCCGCACGCGGCCCGCTCCCCGATGCCATCGGCATCGAGCCGCACGATGGCGTCGACGGTCCGCGCGTCGGCCGCCTCGGCCTGCTCCTGCGTCAGATAGTGCGAAAGATCGGTGCTGCACAGCACGATCGACCCGGGTGTGGCGACCTTCGCGAGCAGCGCGGCCACCTCCTGCGCCCCGGCGACTCCGATCGCCACCGGCAACACCTCGGAAAACCCCAGAACCTGCAGAAGCGGCAGCTGTACCTCCAGAGCATGCTCCGGCGCGTGCGGCACGTCGTCGGCCACGGCCAGCCCGCCGCCCACGAGCTCGCCGGCCGCCTCCATGTCGATCGTCACAGCGCCGAGCGGCGTCGACCACGTGGACTCCGCCGGCACCGCCGCGCCGCGCAGCGGGACCCGGTGCGCGGGCCCCAGCAGGAATCACCCGCTCGGCCGCGCGCCCGGCCAGGCGCCTGTAGACGTGCACGGCCGTCGGGCCCGACCACCGGTAACCGGCGTGCGGGACGACGTATGCGGGCGCGTTGTCGGTCTCTGGACGTACCCCCGCCAAAAGCTCTTCGATTGTCGTGCGGAGCTCCGCGGGGTCTTCGGGGTAGAAGCTCCCGGCCACCGCCGGCGGCCTCATCCGATCTTCACCGGGAGCCGCCGACGGCCCCAGGTGCCGGCCGGGCCGTCGAACATGCCAGGCATCGCGTAGCCGCAGCGGCGGCACCGGCCGTCGTCGGTGAGCCCGTAGTCGAGCAGGTCGTACCAGTCCCGAACGATCGCCGCCGCCCCGCAGCCGGGGCAGGCCGTCGTCTGGCCGCCCTGGTCGTGGACGTTGCCGGTGTAGACGAAGCGCAGCCCGGCGTCGTGCGCGATCCGCCGCGCCCGGCTCAGTGTCTCGGGCGGCGTGCGCGGGATGTCGCGCATCTTGAAGTCGGGGTGGAACGCGGAGAAGTGCAGCGGCACGTCGGGCCCGAGGTGCTCCAGCAGCCATTCGCACTGCCGGTGCAGCTCCTCGTCGCCGTCGTTCTGCCCGGGGATCAGCAGCGTCGTCACCTCGAACCAGACGTCGGTGGTGCGCAGGTATTCAAGCGTCTCCAGCACCGCGTCCAGCCGCGCGAACGTGACCTTCTCGTAGAAGCGCTCACTGAACGCCTTGAGGTCGATGTTCGCCGCGTCGATGTGCCGGTAGAACTCCTCGCGCGGCGCCGGGTTCATGTACCCGGCCGAGACCGCGACCGCCTTGATCCCCCGCTCCCGGCACGCATCGGCGACGTCCATGGCGTACTCCATGAAGATCACCGGGTCGTTGTAGGTGAACGCGACCGACCGGCACCCCAGCCGCTCCGCCGCGGCCGCCAGCTCCCCGGGCCCGGCCGCCGCGGCCAATGTGTCGATCTCGCGACTTTTCGAGATGTCCCAGTTCTGGCAGAACCGGCAGCCGAGGTTGCAGCCGGCTGTGCCGAACGACAGCACGGCCGACCCGGGCAGGAAGTGGTTCAGCGGCTTCTTCTCGATGGGGTCGACACAGAAACCCGAGGACTTTCCGTACGTCGTCAGGACAATCCGGTCATCCCGCCGCTCGCGCACGAAGCAGAAGCCCCGCTGGCCCTCGTGCAGCCGGCAGTTGCGTGGGCACACGTCGCACTGAACCCGCCCGTCATCGAGGGGATGCCAGTGCGCGGTCGCGACCACCGCCATAGTCCGAGCTTAGTCCGGCCGGAAACCTCACGTACCCTGGTGACCCGTGGAAGAAAAGACGCGTGCCGTGGGCGACCTGCTCGCCTTCAACCCTCTCGACGCGAAGGGGCTGCTGAGCACGTTCGGCGTGATCGGCGTCTGGATCATCATGTTCGTCGAGACCGGGCTGCTGGTCGGCTTCTTCTTCCCCGGCGACTCGCTGCTGTTCCTGGCCGGCGTCGCCTCCTCGGAGGCCGCAACCGACCTGCTCGGGACCCGGCTGAGCCTCACGCAGCTGCTGATCGGCGCGCCGATCTGCGCCATCGCCGGCGCGCAGCTCGGGCACTTCCTGGGCGCCCGCTACGGCCGGCAGATGTTCAACCGGCCCAACTCGCGGATCTTCAAGAGGGAGTACGTCGAGAAGGCCGAGCACTACTTCGCGAAGTTCGGCCCGGCCCGCGCGGTCGTGCTGGCCCGCTTCATCCCGATCGTGCGCACGTTCCTCAACCCGGTGGCCGGCGTCGTCGGCATGCCCGCGGGGCAGTTCTTCGTGTGGAACGTGGTCGGCGGCGTCCTGTGGACCGACGGCATCATCTTCGCCGGATGGGCGCTGGCCGACCGCATCCGCAAGCTGATCCCGCCGGAGAAGATCGACACCTACCTGCTGCCGGCGATCCTGCTGATCGTGCTGATCTCGGCCATCCCGATCTTCATCGAGATCTTCAAGGGCTTCCAGGAGCGCCGCCGCAACAAGAACGCCGCGCCGGCGGTTGACCCGGCCAACGCTCCCACCGAGGTGTTCCCGACGATCCCCCCGGGCAACCACCGGGTGCGGGACTGAGGCTAGGCCGTCGCGCCAGGGCCCTGGAGCCAGTCCGTCGGCAGCACCGGCAGCGGACGGCCCAGGGCCAGCGCGCTGTAGGTGAGCCGCGCCGCCTCTTCCAGATTGACCGCTCGCTTGTGCGCCAGCTCCACGGAGTCGGCGATCACCGAGCACCCGTGCCGCGACAGCACGACGCAGTTGACACCGTCCGCACACGCCGCGGCGGCCAGCTGCCCCACCTCGGGGCGGCCCGGCGGCACGAACGGTGTGGTGGCGACCTGCCGCACGTAGAAGGCGTGGTCGGTGGTGGCCAGCCGGATCGGCTCGGCCAGCGCGTCCAGCAGCAGGACGGCCTGCGGATGCAGGTGAATGACGGCGCCGGCGTCGGGGCGGGCCCGGTACAGCGCCAGATGGAGCCCAAGCTCCGATGACGGCGCGACCCCGACAGAGTTGTCAAGAGCCGCGCCGTCCCTGATTCGGATCCGAACGAATGAACCGCGGTCGAGCCGGTCGAGCCAAGTTCCGGCCGCGGTTACCCAGCATTCGTCGGCGCCCGGCACCCGGGCGGACAGGTTGCCGCCCGAGCCCATGACGAGCCCGGCCTGCACGACCGCCCGCCCGGCGTGGGCCAGCTGGTCGCGAAGGTCCCCGGCCGGGTAGTGCCCCAAGGCGCTACCCGACACTGTTAGCGAGGCGCCTTCTTGGTCGCGCGCTTGCGCGGCGGCGTCAGAAGATCGGCGATGGTGCCGATGGCGGAGGGGACGAGGCGGTAGAACGCCCACACACCCCGCTTCTCGCGCTCCAGCAGACCGGCCTCGGTCAGGATTCGCAGGTGGTGGCTCACCGTGGGCTGCGAGAGCCCAAGGGGGGCCGTCAGGTCACAAACACAGGCCTCGCCGTCGGGCGCCGACTGAATCAGGCTCAGGAGCCGGAGTCGGGCCGGGTCGGCAAGTGCCTTGAGGACGCCGGCGAGACGCTCGGCATCGGCACGATCAATCGGCTCGCCGGCAAGCGGCGAGATCTGGGGCAGGGTCATCTCAGCCAGCGCAGTTCCCACGTATTCCATCCTTCCACCAACACCATCGACCCGCCTGCATATGCGCAGGTCCGAATCGACAATTTTTCAGCCCTGTCGGCCGAGGTCGGCCAACGAAAATGCTGAGCGATAGCTCAGCCCTGCGGCGCGAACCGCCTTTTCCGCGCCTCTATCGACGATAACGGCTACACCGACCACATCGGCGCCCGCCTCTCGCAACGCGTCGACGGCAGTGAGCACACTTCCACCTGTAGTGGAGGTGTCCTCGACGGCCAGGACGCGTCGGCCGGCGACGTCGGGCCCTTCGACCCGGCGCTGCAGACCATGAGCCTTGTCACTCTTACGGACGACGAATGCATCCAGTTGCCGTCCGCCTCGGGCAGCCGCCGCATGCAGCATCGCTGCGGCCACCGGGTCCGCGCCGAGGGTCAGCCCTCCCACGGCGTCGAACTCCCAGTCGTCGACCAGATCGAGGAGCACCCGACCGACCAACGGTGCACCAGCATGGTGCAGCGTCAAGCGACGGAGGTCCACATACCAGTCGGCAACTTGTCCTGACGACAGCGTTACCCGCCCGTTGACCACGGCGAGGTCACGTACGAGTTTCAGCAGGTCGTCACGGTCGGTCATGTCCGAAGCGTACGCGCTAAACCTCCGCGGTGAATCGATGACCCGCACTCTCGGCCAAATTTAAGGCCGTCAAGGGGACAAGGGTGAATACGAAGGTGATCGCAGCGATCACCACGAGTGACACGAGAGGTACTCGTGACGAACGATGCCGACACCGAGCGCAGCCGTCGATGAACCCGAATCTCGCTCTCATTAGATCGTTGCAATGCTCGATGCACGGCTCTGAGCTGCAGATATAGCCGAACGTACCAGGTCTGCGCTGGCTGGACGCCGTTAGGAGCGTTGCCATTCGGCCCATCAGCCGAACGTACGTGACCACAATCATGCTCGATACACAGCAAATTCAATGCTTGTCGGAGTGCACACATCGACGACAGACACCTGGTGAGCCGGTGTTATTGCTCCTCATGCCCGATGCGTCCCCTCGCGTCCCGGGCCACTCGGTGGAGCAGCCGGCGCGGCGCGTGGCGCATGCCGAAGACCGCGACCCGGTTGATCCAGCCGGGAACGCTCACCAGCCGACCGCGCCGCAGGTCCCGAAGGGCCGCCCGCACCACGGTGTCGGCGTCGAGCCACACCCAGGCCGGTGAGTGCGCCATGTCGATGCCTGCCACCTCGTGGAACTCGGTCCGGGTGTACCCCGGGCACAGGGCCATGACCCGCACACCGTGCTCGCGCACCAGCTGGGCCTGCGACTCACTGAAGTTCGTCACCCACGCCTTGGTCGCCGGGTATGTCGAGCCCGGCATCGTCGCCGCGAAGCCCGAGACCGACGAGACGTTGATGATCTCGCCCCGGCGCCGCTCGACCATTGGGGGCAGGGCGGCAAGCGTCAGGCGCAGCACGGCGTGGACGTTGAGCCGCAGCAGCTCCTCCTCCAGCTCGGGAGTGGAGCGCAGGAAGGACCGGTTGAGCGACCGCCCGGCGTTGTTCACGAGCAGGTCGACGGGGCGGTCCGGGTCGGTGAGCCGGGCCGCGACGGCATCGCAGCCCGCGGTCGTGGCCAGGTCGGCCACCAGGACCTCGACGGGGACGGGAAGCTCGGCGGCGAGGGCGGAAAGCCGCTCGCCGCGGCGGGCGACGAGCACGAGCTCGAAGCCCTCCGCGGCGAGTTGACGGGCGAACGCGGCGCCGATGCCCGCGGTGGCGCCGGTGACGACTGCAGTTGGCACCGCCGCAGGCTAGCCGAAGCGGGTCAGCTGCTGGGCGGCCAACCGGGCGCGCCGGGCTGACCGGGCTGACCGGGCTGACCGGGCTCACCCGGCTGACCGGGGAACCCGCCCGGGCCGCCGGAGCCGGGGACCGGGGGCTCCCACTGCGCTTCCTGCTTGCGGAAGTACGGGTGCGACGCCGGCAGGGCGAGCAGGATGATCGGCACCGCGATGGCGAGCACGATCAGGATGCCGAGGATGGTGCTGACGGGCTCGTACCAGCCGGGGACCCCGGCATACATGGCCTCTTTCGCGCTGTCCCAGGTCGGCAGCTCCCCGTAGGTGCGCCGGCCCGCGTCCCAGAACGTCTGGGTGAGCAGGCTGGCGCCGAGGCCGATGACGCTGCAGCACAGTGCGATGCCGCCGACCACCCACGTCAGGATCCGCGCCACCTGGTTGCCGCGGCTCACGAAGTAGCCGAGCAGCACCAGGATCACGACGATGAGGAAGCCGAAGACCACGCCGACCGTCGAGCCGATGCTCGTGCTCGCGTTCGCGTTGGCCTGGACGCCGGCGTCCTCATAGATCTTCTTCGTGTTCTCGGCGATCTTGCCGGCGTAGAGGAGCGAGAGTACGACGCTTATCACCTCGAGCCCGGCCGCCACAAAGAGCAGGGTCGAGGCGAGGCTGACGGTGGACGGCCGGGCACGCGGCCCGGCCGGGACTGCGAATGACACGGGTGGCTCTCCTCCCAGGGGAAATCCTGAGGATCACCGTATCGACGCGGCGCCAGTCCCGCAGCCGCGCGGTCGCACCTCAGGAGCGCAGTCGCTCCTCGGCGTAGCGCTCCAGGGTGGTGCTGCTCATGATGCAGCCGGTGAACGTCTTGACCTCACCGCGCTGGCCGCTCAGCTTCTGCCAGGCCGCCCGGCCCGCCGCCGCGTCGGCGTGGGTGAGCAGCTCGGCCGCGTAGACCCGGCCGGCCGGCGTGGCCTTGTCGAGCATCTTCTCCAGCCGGGGTCGCAGGTCCCCGCCGTGCTGGCGGAGACCCTCCTCGACGGCGAAGTACGCCTTCGTGGCGGGCAAGAGGGTGCCGGCGATGCCCACACCGCCGAAGGCCAGCGTGTCGGCGTCGGCGATCAGTTGCAGCTCGTCGTCGTAGGCCTGCTTCTTCCACAACATTGCGGCACCCTTCTTTCGGCACTCCTAGCCGCCGGAAACAACCAATGACTTCTTGTCGTCCGCGAGATCGACCAGCACGCGGTCCCCGTCCCTGATCTCGCCGGAGAGCAGCGCCCGGGCGAGCTGGTCGCCGATGGACGTCTGCACCAGGCGGCGCAGGGGGCGGGCGCCGTACACCGAGTCATACCCAAGACTGGCCAGCCAGTCACGCGCCGGTTCGGAGACCTCGAGCACGAGCCGGCGATCGGCCAGCCGACGGGCGAGGGCGGCGAGCTGGATCTCGACGATCGAACGCAGGTCGGCCTGCGACAGCGCGTCGAACACCACCATGTCGTCGAGCCGGTTGACGAACTCCGGCTTGAAGTGGCCGCGCACGGCCGCGATGACCGCGTCGCGCCGCTGCTCCGCGGTGAGCGTCGGGTCGTCGGCGAGCACGTCCGAGCCCAGGTTCGAGGTCAGGATCAGGATCGCGTTGCGGAAGTCGACGGTGCGGCCCTGCCCGTCGGTGAGCCGGCCGTCGTCGAGCACCGCCAGCAGCACGTCGAAGACGTCCGGGTGGGCCTTCTCGACCTCGTCGAGCAGCACGACCGTGTAGGGCCGGCGCCGCACGGCCTCGGTGAGCTGGCCGCCCTCCTCGTAGCCGACGTAGCCGGGCGGCGCGCCGACCAGCCGGGCGACGGTGTGCTTCTCGCCGTACTCGCTCATGTCGATGCGGACCATGGCCCGCTCGTCGTCGAACAGGAACTCGGCGAGCGCCTTGGCCAGCTCGGTCTTGCCGACACCGGTCGGGCCCAGGAACAGGAAGCTGCCGGTCGGCCGGTCAGGGTCGGCGATGCCGGCCCGGGCCCGGCGCACCGCGTCGGAGACCGCCTGGATCGCCCGGTCCTGGCCGATCACGCGGCTGCGCAGCGAGTCCTCCATGCGCAGCAGCTTCGTCGTCTCGCCCTCCATGAGCCGCCCGGCCGGGATGCCGGTCCAGGCGGCGACCACGGCGGCGATGTCGTCGGCCGAGACCTCCTCCTTCAGCATCGCGCCCGCGACCTGCAGCGTGGTGAGCTCGCGCTCGGCCTGCTCCAGCTCCTTCTGCAGGCCCGGGATCACGCCGTAGCGCAGCTCGGAGACCTTCAGCAGGTCGCCGTCGCGCTCGGCCCGCTCCGCCTCGCCGCGCAGCTGCTCCAGCTGCTCCTTGGTGTTGGAGATCTTCTGGATGTGCGCCTTCTCGTTCTGCCAGCGGTCGGTGAGCGCGGTAAGCGACTCGCGCCGGTCGGCCAGCTCGGCCCGCAGCCGGTGCAGCCGCTCGGCCGATGCCGCGTCGGGCTCCTTGGCCAGCGCCATCTCCTCGATCTCGAGGCGGCGCACGCTGCGCTCCACCTCGTCGACCTCGGTCGGGCGCGAGTCGATCTCCATGCGCAGCCGGGACGCGGCCTCGTCCACGAGGTCGATCGCCTTGTCGGGCAGGAAGCGGTCGGTGATGTACCGGTCCGACAGCGCGGCCGCGGCGACCAGGGCCGCGTCGGTGATCCGCACGCCGTGGTGGACCTCGTAGCGCTCCTTCAGCCCGCGCAGGATGCCGATCGTGTCCTCGGTCGACGGCTCGCCGACCACGACGGGCTGGAAGCGCCGCTCCAGGGCGGGGTCCTTCTCGATGTGCTCGCGGTATTCGTCGAGCGTCGTCGCGCCGACCATGCGCAGCTCGCCGCGGGCCAGCATCGGCTTGAGCATGTTGCCGGCGTCCATCGAGCCCTCGCCCTTGCCGGCGCCGACGACCGTGTGCAGCTCGTCGAGGAAGGTGATGACCTGCCCGTTGGAGCCCTTGATCTCCTCGAGCACGGACTTCAGCCGCTCCTCGAACTGCCCGCGATACTGCGCGCCCGCGACCATCGCGCCCAGGTCGAGGCTGACCAGGCGCTTGTCGCGCAGCGACTCCGGCACGTCACCGGCGACGATCCGCTGGGCCAGGCCCTCCACGATCGCCGTCTTGCCGACGCCGGGCTCACCGATGAGGACGGGATTGTTCTTGGTACGCCGCGAAAGCACCTGAATCACGCGCCGGATCTCGGCGTCGCGGCCGATCACCGGGTCGATCTTGCCGTCCCGGGCGGACTGGGTGAGGTCGACGCCGTACTTCTCCAGCGCCTGGAACGTCTGCTCGGGGTCGGCCGTCGTCACCTTGCGATCGCCCCCGCGCACCTGCGGGAACGCGGCGACCAGGGTCTGCTCGGTGGCGCCGGCCTCCTTCAGCAGTGTCGCGACCGCCCCGCCGACCCGGGCCAGGCCGGCCAGCAGGTGCTCGGTCGAGGTGTACTCGTCGCCCAGCGGGCGGGCGATCTGCTCGGCCGCCGCGATCGCGTTGGCGAACTCGCGGGCCACGTTGGGCTCGGCGATGCTCGAACCCCGGGCGCTGGGCAGCCGCTCCACGGCGTGCAGGGCGGCGCGGCGCACGTCGGCGGGGTTGGCACCCACGGCGCGCAGCAGGCCGGCGGCCGTCGAGCCACCCGTGTCCAGCAGCGCCAGCAGCAGGTGCCAGGGCTCAACTGTCGCGTGCCCGCGCTGGCTCGCCGCGTCCACGGCGGCCTTGATGACCTCGCGACTCTTGGTGGTCAGGCGTTCGGCGTTCATTTGTCGGCCTCAGACTCCTCGTTCCAGTGCGTCCTACATGAGGTACGACACCCACGAGGTTGAGTCTATTCCACTCAAGTTGAGTTTGCCCATTGTGCTTGGGTTATCGCGCTGAGACTCCGACGTGCGCCCAGTCACACCCGTTCAGGTCGACGGTGCACAGCCACACGTCGCCGGACTGCTGCGCCGGGTACCCGAGGATCGTCGTGGCATCCAGCCGCCGCAGCCGGAAGATCAGCCGGGCTCCGGTGTCGCGCACCCGCTGGCCCGAGTCGACGACCCAGACGCCCTGGCCGCTGGCGACGAGCAGCCGCCGGTTGGGCAGCACCTCGGCGTTGAAGACCTGGGCGACCTCGCGCATCGACGACGCCTCGGTCCAGGCGATGACCGCGCCGTCCCGGTTGAACGCCGCCTCGGCCGCGTACTGCGGCCCGACCAGCCAGACGTCGGAGTTGTCGGACGCGACCACCGGGCGGATCACCGCGGCGGCCGGGGACGCCTGCGCGGTGCCCTGCGCTTTCCACGTGCGGCCCTTGTCGGTACTGCTCCACACCCCGACAGTCGCGCCGGTCGCCGGGGACGCGCCGTTCTTGACCCGCCCGGCGAGCCACAGCGTTCCGTTCGCGGCCGCGGTCAGCCCGGTCCACTCGATCTGCCCGGAGGGGCGCGACGGCAGCGGGCCCCGGCTCCCGTCGTCGCCCACGATCCACGGCTGGGCGTCGGGGCAGCCGGTGGCCGCGGTGTCCTGGCAGCCGACGGAGTACTGCTGGTCGGCCAGGTTGAGCTCGACCGGCGGCGGGGTGAGGGGACGGCGCTCGAAGGTCCGGCCGGTGTCGCGGGAGATGAAGTACCCGTCCGGCGCCGCCTTGATGATCAGCACGTTGCCCCGGCCCAGCCGCATGTCGACGTCGATCGCGTCGTCGAAGGGCAGCTTCCGGTTCACCCAGCTGTAGCCGCCGTCGAGGGTGATCACGAGCCCGACCTGGCAGGCGCCGCCGGCCACGCACGAGGAGAACAGCGCATAGCCGGTGCCGGCGTCGGAGAACTCGACGCCGCGGGGTGAGGTGCCCTTCGGCACCGGCACCACGTTGAGCCGCTCGCGCGGGTTCTCGTTCGGGTTGCCGGTCGGGACCTCCTCGTATGACACGTCGTCGTCGGGAGTCTGTGCCGGTGCGGGAGTGTTGTGCGGCGCACACGAGCCCGCGCTGAGCGTCGCGAGCAGGACCGCGGCGAGCGCGAGCACGGCTGCCCGGCGCCGACTCACCAGCGCCAGCGCCAGAATCTGCGCTGGTAGCGCACCCGAACGCTGCTGCTGCGCACCTCACCGCTGATGCGGAACACGACCCCGGAGCCGGGAGCGTCGTAGGCCGCTGGCACCTTCTGCTTCAGCGAGCTGGCGTGCGGGGCGATGCTGTCGATGTCGGCCGTCGCGCCGCGCGGCAGCACCAGGTCGATCGAGCTGGACCGGGCCTCCAGCCGCACCTCGACGAGCTGGGTGGTGAACTGGGCGTCGGTGAAGTCGAGCTTGACCGAGCCGGCCCGGGTGCTGATCAGCAGCCGCCGGGGCACGGTCCAGCGCCCGACCCGCTTGAGGCTCGACGACTGGTTGCGGATCTCCAGCTGCTCCGGGGCGGCGACGGGGCCGGACTGGGGCAGGTCGCCGACGTACGGCTCGACCTCGCCGTAGGTGCGGGAGCGCAGCACGCCGTCGACGCGCTCCTCGAACTCGGCGAGCGTCAGGCGGCCCTCGGCCACGGCGGCGTTGAGCTGGGCGACCACGAGCTCCCGCTCGGCGTCGGAGATGCGCATGTCCGGCCGGTCCATGCTCATGCCGACCACTCCGCGGCCACTGCGCTTCGCTCCCTACCGCTCACGCCGGCACCTCCGCAAGCTCCGGCGCCGACCTGAGCTCCGAGCTGTGACACTGATGAGCGGCCACTCCGCTGCGCTCCGTACCGCTCACGCCGGCACCTCCGCAAGCTCCGGCGCCGACCTGAGCTCCGAGCTGTGACACTGATGAGCGGCCACTCCGCTGCGCTCCGTACCGCTCATGCCATAGACCTTAAACCGCGGCCGGGCTTCATAGATATCCCGCGAGGATCGCGCTTCAGCTGATCCGGCGCGGCTGGCGGACCAGGCCGCCCTCGCACCAGTCGTGGTACTCGAACAGGTCGGGGCGGGCCAGCAGCATCCGGACGTTGTGAGCCCAGGTCGCCAGCTGCTCGTCGCCCTGCTGCTCGGCCTGCTCGACGAACTTCTTCAGCCGCCGCTTCGGGTGGGCCCGGAAGTGCGTGCGGATGCCGTCGGCGGCGTAGATGTACATGCAGTGCAGGGCGAAGCGCCGGGCCGGGCAGCCCGGGTCCATCGCCAGCTCGAACAGGGTGCCGATGAGCCGGTCGCCGGCCACCAGCAGGTCCCAGTCGGGGGGCATGGTGTGCAGCAGCGAGGCATCAGGGTGGTAGGCCCACGCCTTCAACTCGGCTGGGGTAGGGTCCACCGGGTTCTCAAAGCCCCGGAATCCCGCTTGTGTCACGCTCACCGTCAGCTCCCGTGGCCAGCGGGTCCTGGTTACCGGGGGCAACTTAGCCCGCGACGAGGCACCAGGGGAAGAGGCGATGGCCAGCTTACTCTTGGTAAACCCTGGTTTAAGGTGATTTATCCGTTCAAGCTGTACCAGCATAACGGCTGGGAACAAGCCGAGGGGCGCCTCTCGCGAGACGCCCCTCGAGGTGACCACACCCCTTGCGCATGGCCGCTCCGGTCAGCCTCCGGAACAACCGCACCATTCCCTGATTCTGTGGTGCCCCCGGCGGACCGGGGCCAAACGTGTGTCAGGAGCTCTTTGTAGGGCGCCAGACCACCAGCGCGGTCTGGTGCTGGTTGGAAGGCACCAGGTCGCGCCGCGGGAACCCCGCCGACTCGATGTGGGCCAGCCGGGCCCGCGTGTGCGCGAGCTCGTGCTCCAGTTCGGCCACCCGCTGGCGCAGGTCGCCGACCATTGCCTCCAGCTCGATGATCCGCTTGATGCCGGCGAGGTTGACGCCCTCTTCCTGGCTGAGGCGCTGCACCTCGCGCAGGAGCGCGACGTCGCGCTCGCTGTAGCGGCGTCCGCCGCCGGAGGTCCGGCCGGGCTGCACCAGACCCATGCGGTCGTACTGCCGCAGGGTCTGCGGGTGCATCCCGGCCAGCCGCGCCGCGATGGAGATGATCAGCACCTTGGCGTCGGAGGCCGCCTCGAAGCTGATGAACACCTCGGCCCCGGTGCTCTCGTCATCGTTGTTCATAACTGCTGCGCTCCCGTGCAATCGCGTCGAGCCGCTCCCGTGGGGGCGGCGGCGCCGCGGCCGCATAGTCGGACAGGGCCTTTCGAGCCTCCTCGGACAGCTCGGCCGGCACGTGAACGTCGATCGTCACCAGGAGGTCGCCGACGTTGCCGTCGCGCCGCGCGACGCCCTTGCCGCGCACCCGCAGCGTCCGGCCGCTCGGCGTGCCCGGGGGCACCCGCAGCGTCACGGTCGCGTCGAGTGTCGGCACGCGCAGGTCGGCCCCGAGGGCGGCCTCCGCAAACGTCACCGGCACCGTGAGCGTCAGGTCGTCACCGTTGCGGCCGAAGACCGGGTCGGGGCGGACCTTGATGAGCACGAACAGGTCGCCGGGCGACCCGCCCCGGCTCCCCGGCTCGCCGCGGCCGGCCAGCCGGATGCGCTGACCGTCGGCCACGCCCGCCGGGATGCGCACGTTGATCGTGCGGGTCTTGGTGACCCCGCCGGTCCCGTGGCACTCGGGGCACTTCTCGTCGACGATGGTGCCCACGCCCTGGCACTCGCGGCAGGGCTCGGTGAAGCTGAACGAGCCCTGGTTGCTGCTCACGACGCCGAGGCCGCGGCACTTCGGGCAGGTCCGCGGGGACGTGCCGGGAGCCGCGCCGTTGCCGTGGCAGGTCTCGCAGGTGCCGGGCGTGCGCAGGGTGATCGGCAGCGTCGCCCCCTGCACCGCGTCGACGAAGTTGAGGACGACCTCGGTCTCGACGTCCCGGCCGCGGCTGCGCCGCCCGGTCGCCGGAGCCGCTCCGCCGCCCGAAAAGATCGAGCTGAACAGGTCCGAGAATCCGGCGCCGCCGAAGCGCCGGTCCCCGCCGGGTCCCGCCGGGCCGCCGCTGGCGGCGGTCCCGGCGTTGCCGAACAGGTCGGTGAAGTCGAACCCGGGTCCGCCGGCTCCGGCCGGGCCACCGGCCCGGGCGTTGCGGCGGAACTGGCCCGCGCCGAACAGCGACCGCATCTCGTCGTACTCTTTGCGCCGCGCCGGGTCGGAGAGCACGTCATACGCCTCCGACACCGCCTTGAACCGCTCCTCGGAGGCCGCGTTGTTCGGGTTGCGGTCCGGGTGCAGCTCACGCGCGAGCTTGCGGTACGCCTTCTTGATCTCGTCGGTGCTAGCGGATTTGGTGACGCCCAGAACCGCGTAGAAATCCTTTTCCAACCAGTCCTTTGAACTCATTGCGCCACCTCCTCCATGCGTACGTCTACTCCGGGTCGGCGACCGCGACCAACGCCGGTCGCAGCAGCCGCTCGCCGAGGAGGTAGCCGCGGCGCATCACGTCGATGCACGTCGGCTCGGTCACCTCGGCCGAGGTCAGATGGGCCACCGCCTCGTGGCGGGTGGGGTCGAACGGGTCGCCCTTGGCCCCGAACACGGTCAGCCCGAACTTGGTGAGTGCGGCGACGAGCTGCTCCGCCACCGACCCGAACGGCCCGACCAGGTCACCGTGGTCACGGGCCCGGTCGAGGTCGTCGAGGACGGGCAGCAGCGCGCCGAGCACGTTGGCGCTCGCCTGCTCGACCACCAGCGCCCGGTCGCGGTCGACCCGCTTGCGGTAGTTGGCGTATTCCGCGGTGACCCGCTGCAGGTCGCGCGTGCGCTCGTCCAGCTCGGTGCGCAGGGCGGCCAGCTCCGCGCCCAGCCCGTGCTGGTGCGCGTCGTCGGTCGTGCCCTGCGCGGCGGCCTGGTTGGGCTCGTCGTCAGGTTCAGCGCGGTGCTGGGGCGCGTGCACCGTGAACTCCTCGTCCACGATCTCACCCTCCACCGGCTTCTCCTCTTCCTTCTCTTCCTCTTCTTCCGGCTCTTCGGCGGCCTCGGACAGCACGGTCTCGTCGACCGCGCCGTCCTCGGTCACGGACGCCTCCGGCGTGGCCGGCTCTTTGGCATCCGTCACTTCTTGTTGTCCTCGTCGATGATCTCGGCGTCGACGACGTCCTCGGGGCCGCCGTTGCCGGCCTGAGCACCGGTGGCACCCGGGCCGCCCGCGGCACCGCCGGCCGTGGCACCGGCCGCGTCGCCCGCGGCGTCCTGGCGCTGCTGCTCGTAGAGTGCGCTACCGGCCTGCTGCGAGACCTGGGCGAGCTTCTCGTGCGCCGCCTTGATCCGCTCGGTGTCGTTGCCGCCGAGCGCGCTGCGCAGGTCGCCTAGCGCCTCGTTCATCTGGTCGCGGGCGTCGGCGGGGATCTTGTCGCCGCTCTCGGCCAGGAACTTCTCGGTCTGCCACTGCAGGGCCTCGGCCAGGTTGCGGGTCTCGGCCTCCTCGCGACGGCGCTTGTCGTCGTCGGCGTGGTCCTGCGCGTCGCGCATCATCCGCTCGATGTCGTCCTTCGGCAGCGCCGAGCCGCCGGTGATCGTCATCGACTGCTCCTTGCCGGTGCCCAGGTCCTTGGCGGACACGTGCACGATCCCGTTGGCGTCGATGTCGAAGGTGACCTCGATCTGCGGGACGCCGCGCGGGGCCGGCGGGAGGCCGGTCAGCTCGAAGGTGCCGAGCCGCTTGTTGTACGCCGCCATCTCCCGCTCGCCCTGGAAGACCTGGATGAGCACGGAGGGCTGGTTGTCGTCGGCGGTCGTGTAGACCTCGGAGCGCTTGGTCGGGATCGTCGTGTTGCGCTCGACCAGCTTGTGCATGATGCCGCCCTTGGTCTCGATGCCCAGCGACAGCGGGGTGACATCGAGCAGCAGGACGTCCTTGACCTCGCCCTTGAGGACACCGGCCTGCAGCGCGGCGCCCACGGCGACGACCTCGTCCGGGTTGACGCCCTTGTTGGGCTCCTTGCCGGTGAGCTGCTTGACCAGCTCCGTCACGGCCGGCATACGCGTCGAGCCACCGACCAGGATCACGTGGTCGAGCGTGGACACGTTGAGCCCGGCGTCCTTGATCGCCGACTCGAACGGGACCTTCGTCCGGTCCAGCAGGTCCTGCGTCATCCGCTGGAACTCCGAGCGCGACAGCTGGGTGTCCAGGTGCAGCGGCCCGTCCGGCCCGGCGGTGATGTAGGGCAGGTTGATCGACGTCGTCGTGGCCGCGGACAGCTCGATCTTGGCCTTCTCCGCCGCCTCGCGCAGCCGCTGCATCGCCATCTTGTCGGCCGACAGGTCGATGCCGTGCTGACCGCGGAACGTCTTGACCAGGTGATCGATCACCCGCTCGTCCCAGTCGTCGCCGCCCAGACGGTTGTCACCGGCCGTCGACTTGACCTCCACGACACCCTCGGCCAGCTCCAGGACCGACACGTCGAACGTGCCACCGCCGAGGTCGAAGACCAGGACGGTCTGCTCCTTGGAGCCCTTGTCCAGACCGTAGGCCAGGGCCGCGGCGGTGGGCTCGTTGACGATGCGCAGCACGTTGAACCCGGCGATCTCGCCGGCCTCCTTCGTGGCGGTGCGCTGAGCGTCGTTGAAGTATGCCGGCACGGTGATGACCGCGTCGGTGATCTGCTCGCCCAGGTAGGCCTCGGCGTCGCGCTTGAGCTTCATGAGCACCCGCGCGGAGATCTCCTGCGGGGTGTACTTCTTACCGTCGATGTCGATGGCCCAGTTGGTGCCCATCTCACGCTTGACGGAGCGGATGGTCCGGTCCGGGTTGGTGACGGCCTGGCGCTTGGCGACCTCGCCGACCAGCACCTCGCCGTTGCGGGCGAAGGCGACGATCGACGGCGTCGTGCGCGCACCTTCGGCGTTGGCGATGACGCTGGGCTCGCCGCCCTCCAGGACACTGACCACCGAGTTGGTGGTTCCGAGGTCGATGCCGACCGCACGTGCCATAGCTGCTTGACCTCCATGAGACGGTCGGCGGGGAAGCCGGCCGCGCGAAGTTGAGTGACTGTCACTCAATAGTGCCACGAGACTGCTGATCGTCAAGTGGAACCTTGAGCCTATCTGACGCAACTCCGGACGGAGCCGAGTGATTCCCGGGGTGCCGTTGCCCTCGGTCACATTGATGCTCACGTCCCTTGCATGGCGCTGACGAGCCGCATCATGGACGATTTACCCGTGACCACACAGGGCGAGTCGGTGTCCGCCCGGTCGACGGGGCCGACCCCTTCGTCGGATTCCCCCTCGTCCGGAAGTCCACCGCGCCCGCGCGAGCCCGGCCCGGCCGGCTCGCTGCCGGCCCGCCTGACCGAGCTGCGCGACACCGTCCGGGCCACCCGGTTCGCGCTGCCATTGCCGAGCGCCGAGCGGGCCGGGGCGGTCGCGGCGACAATGGTCGCCCAGCTCGACGACTATCTGCTCCCCCGGCTGGAGCGGCTCGACGCCCCGCTGCTCGTGGTCGTCGGCGGCTCCACCGGCGCCGGCAAGTCCACGCTCGTCAACAGCCTGGTCCGGACCCCGATCAGCCCGGCCGGGGTGCTGCGCCCGACCACCCGGGCGCCGGTGCTCGTCTGCCACCCGGCCGACATGTCCTGGTTCTCCCGCTCCAACCTGCTGCCAACGCTCACCCGCACCAGCGGCCCCGGCGCGGATGCCACCGCCCACTCCGGCTCGGCCGGGCTCCGCAAGGACCGACCGGGAACCGGCGCCCTCCAGGTCGTGTCGGCCCAGGCGCTGGTCCCGGGCCTGGCCCTGCTCGACGCGCCCGACATCGACTCGATCGTCGACGCCAACCGCCAACTGGCCGGGCAGCTGCTCGCCGCGGCCGACCTGTGGCTCTTCGTCACCACCGCGGCCCGCTACGCCGACGCCGTGCCCTGGACGCTGCTGCACACCGCGCGCAACCGGGGCACCGCCGTCGCGCTGGTGCTCGACCGGGTCCCCGGGGGCGGGGCCGTGAACGAGATCGGCCCGCACCTCAAGCAGATGCTCGAGGAGCACCGGCTCGGCGAGGTGCCGCTGTTCGTGCTCCCGGAGACCCGCCTCGACAGCCAGGGCCTGCTCGCCGAGGCCCAGATCGGTCCGCTGCGCGACTGGCTGGGCCGGCTCGCCCGCGACTCCGAGGCCCGAGCGGCAGTGGTGCGCCAGACCGTCGGCGGGGCGATCGACGCGCTGACCGTCGACGTGGTGATCCTCGCGGCTGCGGCCGAGGACCAGGTCGCGGCGGCCGGGACGCTCGGCGAGGCGGTCCACCAGGCCTACCGGGCGGCCACCGAGTCGGTCGAGAAGGGCATCCACGACGGCGCGCTGCTGCGCGGCGAGGTGCTCGCCCGCTGGCAGGAGCTCGTCGGCACCGGCGACATCATGCGGGCGCTGCAGGCCCGGGTCGGCAAGGTGCGCGACCGGGTCGTCGCCGCGATCACCGGGCGGCCGGCGCCCGGGGAGCGGTTTCAGGAGGCGCTCGGCTCGGGCCTGGCCGTGCTGCTCAAGGCGGCCGCGACCGACGCCGCCGAGCGGGCCGGCACCGCGTGGCGGGCCCACCCGGCCGGGGCCGCGCTGCTCGACGCCGCGCCGGAGCTCGTGCACCCCTCGGACGACCTCGACGAGCGCGTCGGGCGGCTCACCCGGGACTGGCAGCGGGCGGTGCTCGAGCTGGTCCGCACCGAGGCCGGTGACAAGCGGGTGATGGCCAGGGCCAGCGCCTACGCCGTCAACGCGACGGGCCTGCTGGTGATGGTGAGCGTGTTCGCGGCCACCGCGTTCATTCCGACGGGCGCGGAGATCGCCGTCGCGGGGGGTACCACCATCGCTGCCCAAAAGGTCCTTGAAGCGATCTTCGGCGACCAGGCGGTGCGCGCCCTGGCCGAGCGGGCCCGGCAGGACCTCGGCGAGCGGGTCGCCGAGCTCTTCGCCACGGAGTCCGACCGGTTCCGGGCGGCGCTCACCGGCGCCGGGGTCGACGCGGAGCTCTCGCCGCGGCTGCGCGCGCTCAGTGCCGAAATTCACCAGGCCCGGCCGGAGGTGGACCGCACACCATGAGCGGTAGCGAGCGAAGCGACGTTGCCGCGACCAATGGGCACGGTTCGGCAGGCTCAGGGCAGCGCCGGAGCGGAGCAGAGGTGACAGCGTGAGCCTTGTCGAGCGCGTGAAGCAGATGGTCCCGAAGCCGCCGGTGAACGCGGACCGGCTGGTGGCGCGGGTCGAGGCACTGCACCGGTTCGTCGCCGCCGCCGAGGGGCGGGTGCCGGAGGACCGGCTCGTCACCGCCCGCACGGTGATCGACCGGTCCGGCGAGCGACTGCGGCTGTCCCGCGCCCACACCGTCATCGCGCTGGCCGGCGCCACCGGCAGCGGCAAGTCCAGCCTGTTCAACGCGGTCTCCGGCTTCCAGCTGTCCCGGGTCGGGGTCCGCCGCCCGACGACAGGCGTCGCGCACGCCTGCGTGTGGGGGCAGGAGGGCGCCGGCCCGCTGCTCGACTGGCTCGGCGTGCCACCGAACCGGCGATTCACCCGCGAGAGCGCGCTGGACGGCGACGACCAGGCCGCACTGCGCGGGCTGGTGCTGCTCGACCTGCCCGACTTCGACTCGATCGAGGACCGGCACCGGCTCGAGGTCGACCGCCTGCTGCGCCTGGTCGACCTGGTGGTCTGGGTGCTCGACCCGCAGAAGTACGCCGACCGCGTCGTCCACCAGCAGTACCTCACCCAGTTCCAGCGCCACCGCGACGTCACGGTGGTCGTGCTCAACCAGGCCGACCGGCTCAACCGCACCGATGCGGAGCGGCTGCTCGAGGACCTGCGCCGGCTGCTCGACGACGACGGCCTGGGCGGCGTGCCCGCGTTCGCCACCTCGGCCAAGGGCCAGCCGGGCCTGACCACGCTGCGGGCCGCGCTGGAGCGCACGGTCGCGGGCCGCCAGGCCGCGCTCCTGCGCCTCAACGGCGACGTCACCGACGCTGTCGCGGCCCTGCAGCCCCTCGTGACCTCGTCCGGTTCGGCGCGGGCGGGCGTGCCCTCGCCGACCGTGGACCGCCTGGCCGCCGCGCTCGCCGACGCCGCCGGGGCGCCCATCGTGGCCGCCGCGACCGAGCGCACCTACCGCCACCGGGCCACGGCTTCCCTCGGCTGGCCGCTGCTGCGCTGGGCCCGGCGCCTGCGCCCGGACCCGCTGAAGCGGCTGCACCTGGAGGCCGGCCCGACCGACCGCCCGGAGGCCACCTCGCTGCCCGAGTCGAGCGCAGCCCAGAAGGCCGCCGTGACGCTTGCCGCCCGCGAGGTCGCCGCGAAGGCGTCCGAGGGCCTGCCCGAGCCGTGGCCGGCCGCGATCACCGACGCGTCGCGCTCCCGGGTCGACGACGTGCCCGACGCGCTCGACGTGGCCGTCGCCTCCGCCGACCTCGGGCTGAACCGCAAGCCGGCCTGGTGGGGGCTGGTCGGCGCGCTGCAGTGGCTCGGCGCCGCGACAGCCCTGGTGGGGCTGGCCTGGCTGGCCGCCCGGGCCGCATTTGCCCTGCTGGGCCTGCCGAGCATCGGGGGGCCGACGGTCGGTGCGGGCATCCCCCTGGCCACCGTGCTCCTCGGCGGCGGCCTGCTCTTCGGTCTCCTTCTGGCTGTGGTCGTACGTCCGTTCACCGCCCTGGCCGCGCGACGCGCCCGAGCCCGGGCCGAACGCCGCATGCGCACCGCGATCGCCGGAGTCGCCCGGACCCACATCGTGGGCCCGGTCGAGGAGGTCCTGCGCTCGTACGATGACGCGCGTGACGCCCTCGCCTCCGCCGCTGCCTGAGATGGATGGACGGGTCGACGCGGGCCCCTGGCCCAACCGGCGCCGCGAGGCGTTTCCGATCCGGCTCGGGTACATCCGCCGGCTGGGGTTCACGGTCCTCGGCCTGCTGAACCTGGTCTGGGGGGCCTGGGGAGTCGCCGCGCCCCGGCACTTCTTCAGCACCTTCCCGGGCTTCGGGCTGCACTGGACGTCGTCGTACCCGCCGTTCAACCAGCACCTCACCGTCGACCTGGGCGCCACGATGCTGACCCTGGCCACCCTGTTCATCGGCGCCGCGATCGTCGACAAGCCGGCGGTGAGCGGGCTGGTCGGGGCGGCCACGGCCGTCTTCGGCACCCTGCACTTCGGTTACCACGCCCTGCACGCGGGGCAGATGGGCACCGCCGACCGAGTCATGAGCCTGGTGACCCTCATTGGTGGAGCGCTCCTGCCGCCGGCGCTCGCGGCCACCCACCGTCTGGAAGAGTCCCGGTAATGGACCTGCAGTACCTGCGGGAGCACCCGGCCCAGCTGCCGGTCTTCATCAAGCATCAGCGCATCCGCGAGACGCCGGTGCCGGGCGGCTCCATCTGCACGGCCCAGCGGCTCACCCTCGACGACGGCGGTTCGCTGTTCGCCAAGTCGCTGGCCGACCCGCCACCGGGCTTCTTCGCCGCCGAGGCCGCGGGTCTGCGCTGGCTGCGCGCGGCCGGGGCGGCGCCCGTCCCCGAGATCATCGCCGAGCTGCCCGACCTGCTGGCCCTTGAGTGGATCGAGCACGGCGAGCCGACCCCGGAGAGCGCCGAGGAGTTCGGGCGCGGGCTGGCCGGCCTGCACCGGGCGGGCGCCGACGCGTTCGGAGCGCCCTGGCCCGGATATATCGGGACGTTTCCCCTCCCCAACGAGCCTTCGACCCTGCCGTGGGGCCCCTGGTTCGCGCAGTATCGCCTGCAGCCCTTCCTCGCGGCGTCGACCGAAGCGCTGAGCAGCCACGACATCGCCGGCGTGGAGCGGGTGATGTCGGAGATCTCCGGATACGGCGGAGACGAGCCACCGTCGCGCATCCACGGCGACCTGTGGCCGGGGAACGTGCTGTGGGACCACCGCGGGACCGGCTGGCTCGTCGACCCGGCCGCGCACGGCGGGCACCGGGAGACCGACCTGGCCCTGCTCGGACTCTGGGGCGGCGTCGCGCACCACGACCGGCTCCTCGCGGCCTACCGGGAGGTGTGGCCGCTCGCGGACGGCTGGCAGGAGCGAATCCCACTTCACCGGCTCTATCTGATGCTCGTGCACACCGCGCTGTTCGGTGCGGCCTACGGGGACTCGGTTCGGGCACTGCTTCGCGCGCTCTGAACCGGGTACCGTTCGGTGCATGACCCGTTCGGATGCGAGCGAACCCCCCGGAGCCGGCCTGGCCGACCGGTTCGGCCGGGTCGCCACCGATCTGCGGGTGTCGCTGACCGACCGCTGCAACCTGCGCTGCACCTACTGCATGCCGGCCGAGGGCCTGGAGTGGCTGCCCAACCCGTCGCTGCTGACCGATGACGAGGTCGTGCGGCTGATCGCCGTGGCCGTCAACCGGCTCGGCGTCACCGACGTGCGGTTCACCGGCGGCGAGCCGCTGCTGCGCCGCGGGCTCACCGAGATCGTCCGGGCCGTCGCCGCGCTGCCGGGGCGCCCGCGCATGATGCTCACCACCAACGGCATCGGCCTGGCCCGCCGGGCGGCGGCGCTGGCCGAGGCCGGGCTCGACCGCGTCAACGTCTCGCTCGACACGCTCGACCCCGGCCGGTTCGCGGCGATCACCCGGCGCGACCGGCACGCCGACGTGCTCGCCGGGCTGGCCGCCGCGGCCGCGGCGGGCCTGGTGCCGGTCAAGATGAACGCCGTGCTGCTCCGCGGGGTCAACGACGACGAGGCCGTACCACTGCTGCGCTTTGCCCTTGAGCACGGCTATGAGCTGCGGTTCATCGAGCAGATGCCGCTCGATGCCGGGCACACCTGGCGCCGCGAGGAGATGGTCACCGGCGCCGAGATCCTGGCCGCGCTGCGCTCCGGGTTCGCGCTGACCCCCGACCCCGGCGTCCGCGGCGGCGCGCCGGCCGAGACCTGGGTCGTGGACGGCGGGCCGGCCAAGGTCGGGGTGATCGCCAGCGTGTCGAGCCCCTTCTGCGGCGCCTGCGACCGCACCCGCCTCACCGCCGACGGCTCCGTCCGGTCCTGCCTGTTCAGCCAGGAGGAGACCGACCTGCGCGGGGCGCTGCGGGCCGGGGCCGGCGACGAGGAACTGGCCGACCTGTGGCGCAAGGCGATGTGGGCCAAGCCGGCCGGCCACGGCATCGACGACCCGAAGTTCTTGCAGCCCGCCCGGCCGATGTCGGCCATCGGAGGATGACCAGTTGCTCGTAGTCCGCTACTTCGCGGGGGCCCGCGCAGCCGCCGGCGTGCCCGAGGAGAAGGTCGAGGCGGCAACGCTCGGCGAGCTCGTCGCGGCCGTCACCGCCGACCGCCCCCGCCTGGCCGGTGTGGTGACCGCCTGCTCGTTCCTCGTCGACGGCACCTCGTGGCGGGATCAGAGCGCCACGCTGCCGGCGAGCGCGACAGTGGACGTGCTGCCTCCGTTCGCGGGCGGCTGAGCCGTTGATCGCGATCCTTCTGGCCGTCGTCCTGCTGGTCGTCGGCGGTATCCACTTCTACCTGTGGAAGCGCCTGGTCAAGGACACCACGTCGACGCGGCGGGCCCGGATCGTGGGCTCGGTCGCCGCGGTGGTGCTGGCGCTCGTCATCCCGGCCACCCTGGCCCTCTCGCGGGCGCTGCCGCACTCCCAGCAGGCGCTCGTGGCGTGGCCCGGGTATCTGTGGCTGGCGCTGATGTTCTACCTGCTGGTGACGCTGGCCCTCCTGGAGATCCCGCGGCTGGCGATCCGGCTGTGGCAGCGCCGGCGGGCGGCCGCCGCGCCGGTTGATCCGGACAGCTCCGACAAGCCCGACTTCGACCCCTCGCGGCGGCTGGTGCTGGGCCGGTCGCTGGCCGCCACGGCCGGTGTGCTGTCGGCGAGTGCGGTGGGCATCGGGGTGTACCAGGCAATGGGCGCCCCGAACCTCAAGCGTGTCCCGATCCGGCTGGCCAAGCTCCCGGCGAGCATGAACGGGTTCCGCATCGCGGTGGTGTCGGACATCCACCTCGGGCCGCTGCTCGGCCGCGCGCACACCGAGCGGATCGTCCGGATGATCAACGGCGTGGACGCGGACCTGGTGGCCATCGTCGGAGACCTGGTCGACGGCAGCGTCGCCGAGCTCGGGCCGGCCGCCGAGCCGCTGCAGGACCTGCGCGGCAAGCACGGCGCCTTCTTCGTCACCGGCAATCACGAGTACTTCTCCGGCTTCCAGGAGTGGGTCGACGAGGTGAACTCGCTCGGGGTACGCGTCCTGCGCAACGAGCGCGTCGACGTCCTCGGGCTCGACCTCGCCGGCGTCAACGACCTCAGCGGCGAGGGCGTCGGCGACGGCCCGGACTTCGCCAAGGCGCTCGACGGCCGGGACGCGAACCGGCCCGTGGTCCTGCTCGCCCACCAGCCGATCCAGGCCCACGACGCGGCCAAGCACGGCGTCGACCTGCAGTTGTCGGGGCACACCCACGGCGGCCAGATGGTGCCGTTCAATCTGCTCGTGGGCTTGCAGCAGCCGATCGTGGCCGGCCTGGGGGCAGTGGACGGCACCCAGGTCTACGTCACCCGCGGCGCCGGCTTCTGGGGGCCGCCGGTACGGTTCGGCGCACCTCCGGACATCTCGATCGTTGAGTTGCACGGCGCGTAACGGGTGACGCCCGGGGCGCCTGTGACAGGATGCAGCGTGTCCTCGAACGCCGCTTCCGACTCGTTCGTCGCGGATCTGCACATTCACTCGCGGTATTCCCGAGCGTGCAGTCGCGACCTCAGCATCGAGACGCTCACCTGGTGGGCGCGGCGTAAGGGCATCGCCCTGCTGGGCACCGGCGACTTCACCCACCCCGCCTGGTTCGACCATCTGCGCGAGGCGCTGGTGCCGGCCGAGCCCGGGCTCTACCGGCTGCACCCGGACCGCGAGGCCGACATCCTGCGCCGGCTGCCGGCCCGGCTCGGCGTGGCCGAAGCGGGCGCGCGGTTCATGCTCTCGGTCGAGATCTCCACGATCTACAAGCGCGGTGAACGTACCCGCAAAGTCCACCACCTCATCTATCAGCCCGACTTCGAGGCGGTCGAGCGCTTCAACACCGCACTCGGGCGGATCGGCAACCTCGGCTCCGACGGCCGGCCGATTCTCGGGCTGGACTCCCGGGACCTCCTGGAGATCACGCTTGAGGCGAGCCCGGACGGGTTCCTCGTGCCGGCGCACATCTGGACCCCCTGGTTCTCCGCGCTGGGCTCCAAATCGGGCTTCGACGCCATCGCCGACTGCTACGCCGACCTCGCCGAGCACATCTTCGCCGTCGAGACCGGGCTGTCCTCCGACCCGGAGATGAACTGGCGGGTGTCGTCGCTGGACCGGTATCGGCTGGTCAGCAACTCCGACGCGCACTCCGCGCCCGCGCTGGCCCGGGAGGCGACGCTGCTGCGGGGCGAGCTGTCCTACATCGGCGTGCGCGACATGCTCCGCACCGGCGACGGGCTGGTCGGCACGCTCGAGTTCTTCCCCGAGGAGGGCAAGTATCACGCCGACGGCCACCGCGCCTGCGACGTGAACTGGCCGCCGGCCCGCACCCGCGAGGCCCAGGGCCGCTGTCCGGAGTGCGGCAAGCCCCTCACTGTGGGGGTACTGCACCGCGTCGAAGAGCTGGCCGACCGGCCGGAGGGATACATCCCGGCGGGCGCGCCGAACGTCACCCACCTGATCCAGCTGCACGAGATCCTCGGCGAGATCAACGGGGTCGGGCCGAAGTCGAAGACCGTCGACGAGAAGCTGAGCGCGCTCGTCGCGGAGCTGGGCTCGGAGCTGTCGATCCTGCGCTCGGTGCCGATCGAGGACATCGCCCGGGCCGGCGGCGAACTCCTCGGCGAGGGCATCGCGCGGCTGCGGCGCGGCGAGGTGCACCGGACGCCGGGGTACGACGGCGAATACGGGGTCATCCGCCTGTTCGAGCCGTCCGAACTGCGTGGAGGTGCGCAGGAGGACGCGCTGTTCGAGGTACCGATGCCGGTTCTGCCGAAGCAGCGCCGAGCCGAGGCGGCCCCCAAGGCCCAGCCCCGGCGGCGGCGTTCTGCGCCCGCGGAGGCCCCGCCACCGCCCCCGCCGATCTCCGCGCCGGCGTCGCCGCACGAGCCCCTGGAGCCGATGCTGGCCGGCATGGAGGAGGTCGGGACCGGCCTGCTCGACCGGCTCGACGCGCTCCAGCGGGTGGCGGCCTCGGCGCCCGGCGGCCCGCTGCTGATCGTGGCCGGCCCCGGCACCGGCAAGACCCGCACGCTCACCCACCGGCTCGCCTATCTCTGCGCCGAGCTGGGTGTCTACCCGGAGGAGTGCCTGGCGATCACGTTCACCCGGCGGGCCGCCGAGGAGCTGCGCGAGCGCCTCGAGGTGCTGCTCGGGCCGGTCACCGAGGCGGTCACGGTCTCCACGTTCCACGCTCTCGGCCTGCAGATCCTGCGCGAGAACGCCCCGGCGGTCGGGCTCACCCCGCAGTTTCGCATCGCCGAGGAGTCCGACCTGCTCACGGCGCTGGAGCCGCTGAGCGAGAAGGAGGCCCGCAAGGCGCTCGCGGCTCTTGAGCCGGCGACCCGGGAGACCCTGGCGAAGGCGCTGCGGGCCCGCGACATGGTGTCGCTCGACGAGCTGCTGACGCTGACGGTCGACCTGCTGCGCTCGTCGCCGGCGCTGGTATCGCGCTATCGGGCCCGTTGGCGCTGGATATTCGTTGACGAATACCAGGACGTCGACCCGGTGCAGTACGAGCTGCTCGGCCTGCTGTGCCCGCCGGGCGGCAACCTGTGCGCGATCGGCGACCCGGACCAGGCCATCTACTCGTTCCGCGGGGCCGAGGTCTCCTTCTTCCTGCGCTTCGCCGGCGACTTCTCGACGCCTGATGTCGACGCCCGCGTGGTCCGGCTGACCCGCAACTACCGCTCGTCGGCGCCGATCCTGGCCGCCGCTGTGCAGGCGATCGCCCCCACCACGCTCGTCCCCGGCCGCCGGCTCGACCCGGCCCGGCTCGACCTGGAGGCGCCGGTCGTCGGGCTCTACCCGGCCAACTCCGTGGCCGACGAGGCGGACTTCGTGGTGCGCACGGTGGACGAGCTGGTCGGCGGCCTCTCGCACCGCTCGCACGACAACCGCGTCGACTCCCGCACCACCATCGGTGCGATGTCCTTCGCCGACATCGCGGTGCTGTACCGCACCGACGCGCAGGCCGGGCCTATCGTCGATGCGCTGAGCCGGGCCGGGGTACCCGTGCAGAAGCGCTCGCACGACCGCCTGCTCGACCGCCCCGGCGTAGCCGCCATCGCCCGCGAGCTGCGTCACGCCGACGGCCTCGGCGGCTCGATCGCGGCCCGGGTCCGCCTGGCCGGCCAGGTCGTCGCCGGCCGCTGCGGCACGCTTGACAGCGACCTGATGACCTTGAACGAGTCGGACGTGTGGAACGCGGTCGACCTGATGACACCGCTCGCGCTGCGGGCCGGCAGCGACCTGGACGAGTTTCTGGGCGCGCTGGCCACCGGGGCCGAGGTCGACGGCTGGGACCCGCGGGCCGACCGGGTGAACCTGCTGACCCTGCACGCCTCGAAGGGTCTGGAGTTCCCTGTCGTCTTCCTGGTCGGGGCCGAGGACGGGCTGCTGCCGCTGCGGCCCTACGCCGGGGCCAAGCAGACCGACGACGACATCGCCGAGGAGCGCCGCCTGTTCTTCGTCGGCCTCACCCGGGCCCAGGACCGGCTCTTCGTGTCGCACAGCCGCACCCGGTTCCGCTTCGGATCGGAGCGCGAGATGGCGCCGACGCCGTTCCTCGCGCCGATCGACCCCGGCCTGCTGGAGCGGCGCGGTCCGGCCGCCCCGCGCAAGCCCAAAGATCGACAGTTGCGCCTGATCTGATCGATTTCCGCGGTTTTTGTGAACGCTTTTTGGCGCGGATCCGTGAGGCTCTAGGGGGGATGGGTAGAGATACCGTTGCTGCACGGGCGCCGATAGGCTCACCAAGCCGACCAGGGCCGCAGGACCAGGAGGACATCATGTCGGGTTACGGACCGCCGGGCGGACCGTACCAGGGTCAACCTCAGGACCCATGGCAGCAGGGTGGTCAACAGGACCCCTACGCAGACCAGGGCTACGGCCAGGGCGGCGGACGCCAGGGCGGTGGCGCCGGCGGCAACTACGGCCAGGGCAGCGGTTACGGCCAGGGCGGGGGCGACTACGGCCAGGGCGGTGGTGGCGGCGGCGGTTACGGCGACCGCGGCTACGGCGGCGGTGCCGGCGGCTATGACCAGGGCGGTGCCGGCGGCTACGGCGGCGGTGGCGGTGGCTACGGCAACCAGGGCTACGGCAACCAGGGTGGCTACAACGACCCGGCCTACGACGACCGCCGCGGCGCCTACAACGACGACCGCACCTACCAGCAGCCCCCCGGCAGCGGTGGCTACCAGCCCTACGGCAACGAGCCCGGCGGCTACAACGATGAGCCGCAGTGGGGCCCGCCCCCGCAGGAGGAGCCCAAGAAGCGCTCCGGCGGCACCATCGCGCTCGTCGCCGTCCTCGTCCTGCTCCTGCTGGGCGGCGGCGGCATCGGCCTGTACTACTACGTGTCGAAGGACAAGGGCACGGCGACGAACAACCCACCGGCCGCGCAGTCCTCGTCCTCGGCCAAGCCCGACAGCTCGGCCGCGGCGCCGAACGGCGGGCAGTCCGGCAAGCCGACCGGCAACCCGTCGGCCTCAAAGCCCGGCGTCCAGGCCGGCGACGCCGCCTCGGTCCAGGTCGGCGAGTGCCTGAAGAACGTCGGCACCAGCAACGACAAGCCGCAGATGCAGAAGGTCCAGTGCGGCCCCGGCGCCTACGAGGTGCTCAAGCGGATCCCCGGAACGACCGACAAGAACAAGTGCGAAGGCACTCCCGGGTACTCGCACAACTACTTCTTCGACAGCCCGGTCGACTCCAACGACTTCGTGCTCTGTCTGAAACTTCGCAGCTGACCTGCGGTTTCGTCCTTGGCCCCGGCGCTCGCCGGGGCCTTGGTGTTTTCCGGGGCCCTTGCGACAAGGCCCCGAACGGGTGTAGTACATTAGTTCGAGCCAGGCATCGAACAGCTGTTCGGTAGTCTACGAGGGTCGGTTCGATGGCGTCGTATAACGCTGTCTTGCGCCTGCGCTAGATACTCCTAGATATGCCACGACGACACGCCGTAGAGGTTCTTCTACGGGGTTCTAGCCTGCGCGCTAGAGAGCCCGATACTGTGCGATTCGTGGACCCCGTTCGCAATCCCTACGCGCCAGGGGCCGGTCAGCGCCCACCGGAGCTCGCCGGACGCGACCGTGAGCTGCATGCGTTCGACGTCGTCCTGGAGCGGGTGGCCCGTGGCCGCCCCGAGCGGTCCCTGATGCTCACCGGGCTGCGCGGCGTCGGCAAGACCGTCCTGCTCAACACGCTGCGGTCCGAGGCCATCTCGCATCTGTGGGGTACCGGCAAGATCGAGGCGCGCCCCGACCAGTCCCTGCGCCGCCCGGTCTCCGCCGCCATGCACATGGCCATCCGCGAACTGGCCCCGCACCACCGCGCCCCCGACCGGATCGACGAGTTCCTCGGAGTGCTCAAGGCGTTCGCCCTGCGCGAGGACCCTCGCAAGCCTCCGTCAAAACTTCGCGACCGCTGGCAGCCGGGCATCGACGTACCCCCGGCCACGGGCCGCGCGGACTCGGGCGACATCGAGATCGACCTGGTGGAGCTGTTCACCGACGCCGCAAGCGTGGCGACGGACGTGGGCACCGGGGTGGCGCTGTTCATCGACGAGCTCCAGGACGTCTCCGCCGAGGACATCTCGGCCCTGTGCGCGGCGTGCCACGAGCTCTCCCAGACCGGCGCCCCGCTGATCGTGGTCGGGGCCGGACTGCCGCACGTCCCCGCGCTGCTGTCCGCCTCGAAGTCGTACTCCGAGCGCCTCTTCCGCTACCAGCGCATCGACCGCCTGGACCGCATCGCCGCCGACCTGGCGCTGACGGCTCCGGCGGAGCGGGAGGAGGTCGAGTACGAGGCGAAGGCGCTTGACGCGCTGTACGAGGCGTCGGGCGGCTACCCGTACTTCGTCCAGGCCTACGGCAAGGCGACCTGGGACCACGCCCCCCGCTCCCCGATCACCGCCGCCGACGTCCGAGTGGCCGCTCCGGAGGCCGAGGCCGAGTTGGCGGTGGGCTTCTTCGGCTCCCGCTACGAGCGCGCGACTCCCGCCGAGCGCGAGTACATGCGCACGATGGCCACCCTGCTCCCGGCCGTCGACGTCTCCGAAGCCGTCCCGACCGCGGAGGTCGCCCGCACGCTGGCCCGCAAGCCGGCCAGCCTGTCCCCGGCCCGCGACGCCTTGATCAAGAAGGGCCTGATCTACTCGGGCGAACGCGGGACCGTCGCCTTCACCGTCCCCCACTTCGCCCGCTACCTGCGCACCCAACCCACGGAGTAGCCACCTCCCACCGGCCACCACTTCACCACCGCCAGCAACCACCCGGTGAGCGGCAACCCGTACGGCGTCGCCCCCGCGCGCCCCCACGTCGTGCGACCCAGGGCGGCCCGGCCGGCTCACCGACACCACGAAGCAGCGCGAGGACCAAATCGCAGGCGGGCACGGCGACCGGTCTCAGGCGGCCCGCAGCCGATCCCGGACGGGCGCGCGCGACTGGCCGCAGGCGAGCGCGGCAGCTGATCTCGGGCGGGCGCGCAGCCGGCCTCGGGCGGGCATGAAGGCTGGCCTCGGACGGCGCGGCGGCTGGCGAGGTGCGACGGCGGCGCGCGTGGGTCATTTCTGGGCCTTGGCCGCCTCCGCGCGCTCCATGATGCCGCGCAGGTCGCGGTGCTCGATCGCGGCGGCCATCAGCTCGGGGAAGACGTCGGGCGTGCAGGCGAACGCGGGCACGCCCAGGGCGGCCAGCGCGGCGGCGTTCTCGCGGTCGTAGTCCGGCGCGCCCTCGTCGGACAGGGCCAGGAGCGTGATCACCTGCACGCCGGCCGCCGTCATCGCGGCGACCCGGCGCAGCATCTCCTCGCGGATGCCGCCCTCGTACAGGTCGCTGATGAGGACGAATATCGTGTCGCGCGGGCGGCTGATCAGCTGCTGGCCGTAGGCAATGGCGCGGTTGATGTCCGTGCCGCCGCCGAGCTGGGTGCCGAAGAGCACGTCGACCGGGTCGCTGAGCCGGTCGGTGAGGTCGACGACGGCGGTGTCGAAGACGACGAGTGACGTCTTCAGCGAGCGCATCGAGGCCAGGACGGCGGCGAACACACCCGAGTAGACGACCGAGGCTGCCATCGAACCCGACTGGTCCACGCACAGCACGATGTCCCGCTGCACCGCCTGGGCCCGGCGACCGTACCCGATGAGCCGCTCCGGCACGATCGTGCGCTGCTCGACCTGGTAGTGCTTCAGGTTTGCCTGAATCGTCCGGTTCCAGTCGATGTCGTGGTGCCGCGGCCGGTTGATGCGGGCCGCGCGGTTCAGCGCGCCCGTCAGCGCGGTGCGGGTCGGCTGGGAGATCCGGCGCTCCAGCTCGCCGACGACCTTCGCCACGACCTTCCGGGCCGCCCGCTTGCTCTTGTCCGGCATGACCCGGTTGAGCGACAGGAGCGTCCCGACCAGGTGCACGTCGGGCTCCACGGCGTCGAGCATCTCGGGCTCCAGCAGCAGCCGCGTGAGGTTCAGCCGCTCGATCGCGTCGGCCTGCATGACCTGCACGACAGTCGACGGGAAGTACTGCCGGATGTCCCCCAGCCACCGCGCCACCCGCGGCGCCGAGGCCCCGAGCCCGGCCCCGCGCTGGCTCGCCGGGCCGTCGGACCCGTGGTCGTAGAGCGCCCCGAGCGCCGCGTCGACCGCCGCATCCTGCCCGCTCAGCCCATACCCGGTCCCCTCGGCCCCGGGCGCGCCGCCCAGCGCCAGCCGCCACCGCCGCAGCCGCTCATCCCCGTCGTCGCCGAGACCCTCATCCACGCGCTCAGACATGCAGCTCCCTCCCCAGAAGTCGGGCGGCGACCGGGAGCAGCAGCGCGCCGCGGGCCGGGTCGACCTCGTCGTCGCTGCCGGTGCCGGGCCGGGCGGTCCCGATGTTCGCCGCGCGCTCGCCGATCATCCGGCGCTGCGGGGCCGGGTAGCCGCTGAACGTCCGCCGCAGCAGCGGCAGGACCTCGACGAACGCGTCGGCCGGGATCCCGGTCAGCCAGGCGTCGACGAGGGCCAGGAGCCGCTCGTCGTGGACCAGCAGCAGGCCGTCGCCGGCGAGGAACCCCTCGATCCAGGCCGCCGTCCGCGCCACCGGCACGCCCACGGTCAGCACGAGCGCCATGCGCTCGCCGATCTCGTCGGCGTCGACGGCGCCCGCGTCGAGCAGCAGCCGGTTCATCCGCCCGGTGAGCAGGCCGTGCAGGTCGTCGCGGGTCGACAGGCCGGCCAGCACCGCCTGCCACCGGGCCTGGGCCTCGGCCTCGTCGACAAGGGCCAGCGCGCCCTGCACGCCGTCGATCCGGTCGCGCATGACGGCCGCGGCCGTGTCGTCGAGGCCGCCGACCGCGGCGGGCAGGCCGACGCAAATGCGGGTGATCATGCCGAGCGTGACGTCGCGGAGAGCGGAGAGGTCGGTGCCGCGCACGTCGCCGTAGCGGAGGGTGCGGGCCAGCGCCGGCAGCGCGTCCATCAGGTGGGCGACGTCGGCGTCGAGGGCCATCCGCTCGTCGAGCGCGTCGAGCACGCCGGGCAGTGCGTCCGGCAGGTCGGCCAGCAGGCACCGCTCCACAAGCGCTGTCACGTCGGCCAGGGTGGCCGCGGACAGGGCCAGCTCGGCGACCCGGGCGGTCGCCGCTTCCAGGACCGTCGTGCCGTAAGCCCCCGCCTCCACCAGGTCCACCGCAAACTCCGGCTGCCAGGCGATCTCCCACTCCTCGCGGAAGGTCCCCTTGCCCTTGGACGCGGCGAGCACCTTGCCCCACTCGACGCCGAGGAGCCGCAGCCGATGCAGCAGCCGGCTGCGCTCGAGATCGAACGCCTGGCGCAGGTCCAGCTTCAGCTCACGCCGCTCGACCTTCGGCGGGAGCCGCAATCGCCGCTGGCTGCCGGCGACATCCTTCGCGATCGGTACCCCCGGCGTCTGATCCGGCACCCGCCCGAGCCGATCCCCCACGACCAGGCGCCGGTTGATGAGCGCGAGCCGCAGGTCGTCGCCGTCACACAGCACCGCGTGGGCCGCGTCCGTGACCTCGGCCAGCCCCGCCAGCGGCCGCCCGCGCATCGTCGCCAGCGCGTCGGCCAGCCGGGTCGCCTCGATGACGTGCGCGCTCGACACCGGCACGCCGTCCTTGCGCAGGACGCCCGCCGCCCGCACCAGCCACCGCTCGATGACGTGCGCGTCGACCGAGGTGAACAGGTGGTGGTACCAGCCGGGGGAGCGCACCCCCGCCCCGTACCCCTGCCACGACGCCAGCCGCGCGTGGGTCCACGGCACCCAGGTCATCGCCACCTTGACCTTCGGCAGCCCGCGCACCACAGCGGCGTCGGCCGAGGCGCTGGGCAGCGGAGCGGTCAACGCCGGCACGTGCCAGGCGCCGCAGACCACCGCCACCCGCTCGAACTCCTTGAGCGCCCCCCGCAGCCCGATGCGCATGTACGCCTCGCGCCGCTCCTCCTCGACCCGCTCGGCCTCCCCCGGCTCCGGCGAGTGCGCCCGCACCACGGTCATGGCCTCGGCGATCGCCGCGAACGGAGCCGAAGCCGCCGCCAGCTCAGCCTCGTCCACGTGCACGCCGCCGTCCCCAGCGAAGAGACCGACCCCGCCCATCCCGTCGTCAGCGACAGCGGCGGGGTCGGCGGCGGAGTCCGAGGCAGGCCCGGAGGGGTCGGCGGCGGACGGGGAGGGCGGAGCGGGTGCGGGGTGGTTGAAGCGGTGCTCGACCACGTCTTCCCACCAGCGCTCGGGATCGTCGTAGCCGGCCGCCTCGGCGAGCGCCCCGATCGGGTCCAGCCGCACCGACCCCGCTTCGGGCACCGCCGGCGAGGGCGGGGCGGCCAGCCGGACGGCCGCCGGCATGTCGACGAACCGCACCGGCACGTCGCGGGCCACGGCCCACCGGATCGCCTGCCACTCCGGCGAGAACTCGGCGAGCGGCCAGAACGAGGCGCGCAGCTTCGGATCGGGGTTGTCGGCCGGATACCCGAGCAGCGCAACCGGCGCCCGCATGTCCTCGTCGCCGGCGTAGGGCACGAGCGCGTCGGCCTCGGGCGGTCCCTCGATCAGGATCACCTCGGGCTGGAACGCGGCGAGCGCCCGCCGGACGGCCCGCGCCGACCCCGGGCCGTGGTGGCGCACCCCGAGGAGCAGCGGCTCACTCGCCACGGCGGGCCGCTCGGTAGAAGTCCCGCCAGCCCTCGCGCTCGCGGACGACAGTCTCCAGGTACTCCTGCCACACGACCTGGTCCGACACCGGGTCCTTGACCACGGCGCCGAGGATGCCCGCGGCCACGTCACCGGCCCGCAGCACGCCGTCGCCGAAGTGGGCGGCGAGCGCGATCCCGTTGGTGACCACCGAGATCGCCTCGGCCGTCGACAGGGTGCCGCTGGGGGACTTGAGCTTCGTCCGGCCGTCCTCGGTGACCCCGTTGCGCAGCTCCCGGAACACGGTGACGACCCGGCGGATCTCGTCGGCGGCCGGCGGCAGCTCGGGCAGCTCGAGGGCCTTGCCGAGCGCGGCGACCCGGCGGGCCACGATGTCGACCTCCTCCTCGACGCCGGCCGGCACCGGCAGCACCACGGTGTTGAACCGGCGGCGCAGCGCGGAGGAGAGCTCGTTGACCCCGCGGTCGCGGTCGTTGGCGGTGGCGATGACGTTGAAGCCCTTGCGGGCCTGGACCTCCTGACCGAGCTCGGGCACCGGCAGGGTCTTCTCGGACAGGATCGTGATCAGCGTGTCCTGCACGTCGGAGGGGACGCGGGTCAGCTCCTCGATCCGGGCGATCCGTCCGTCGGCCATGGCCCGCAGCACCGGGCTGGGCACCAGGGCGGCGCGGCTGGGGCCCTCGGCGAGGAGGCGGGCGTAGTTCCAGCCGTAGCGGATCGCCTCCTCCGGCGTCCCGGCCGTGCCCTGCACCAGCAGCGTCGAGTCGCCGCTGATGGCCGCCGAGAGGTGCTCGGACACCCAGGTCTTCGCGGTGCCGGGGACGCCGAGCAGCAGCAGCGCCCGGTCGGTGGCCAGGGTGGCCACGGCCACCTCCATGAGCCGGCGCGGCCCGACGTACTTCGGCACGATCACGGTCCCGTCGGCCGCTTCTCCGCCGAGCAGGTATGTCACGACCGCGGCGGGGGAGAGCCGCCACCCCGGCGGGCGGGGCCGCTCGTCGCCGGCCGCGAGCGCGATGAGCTCGACGGCAAACTCGTCCTCGGCGTGGCGCCGCTGCACCGTCTCGGCGACTGGCGCACCGTCGACGTGGACGACTGTGACATCGACTGAGCTGGTCACATGAACTCCAGGGGGATCATCGGAGTTCCGCGAGCATGTCGTCACGGAACCGAAGCGTGTCGGCGAAGCGGCCGACGATCGAGGACATCGGGTCGTCCGAGGGCAGCGCGGCGGCCATGGTGGTGGCCCGCGCCGCGGTGTCGGCCGGCAGGCGCAGGGCGGCCAGCTCGCACAGGCCGGCTAGGCGCCAGCCCGCCGACCGGCGGCCGCTCAGGTCGTCGAGCGCGGCGAACACCGCCTCGACAAGCGGCTCGGGCCATGGCCGCGGGCAGAGCTCGAGCACGTGCTCGACGCCGACCGCTGCCGCACCGGCGAGCCCGCGGCGCAGCACGGCGACGGCGAGGGCGGAAAGCGCATCGGAGGGCAGCGCGTCGTAGAGAGCCTCGAGCAGCAGCCGGTCGTCGGGCCGCCCGCCCGCGGCTACCTCCTCGGTGAGCCGGCCGGTCAGCGCGGTGGCCCACGCCGGGTCCCGCTGCCCGGCCGCGGCCCGGGCCAGCCCGCGGCGCAGGACGGCCACCCACTCCTCGGTCACCGGCAGCGCCAGGAACTCCTCGGGCTCGCCCCACACCGTCAGCGGCGTGCGGGTCAGCAGCTCCTCCAGCCACCAGGCCCGCTCCCCGACCCCCGCGGGCGGCCGGGCCACGATCCCGTCGCGGCGCATGGCCTTGTCGCAGGCGGCCGGTGGCTCCACGTGAATCCGGCCGTCGACCACCCGCACGGCGGCGGTGGTGCGCTCGATCATCCGCCGGGCGTACGCGCTGTCGGGCAGCATCGCCAGAAGGTCGAGCGCCACGTTGCGGACCTCCTTGCGCCGGTCGTCGAGGGCGCCCTCCAGCACCGGCTCGTCGGCGGGGGAGAGCCCGGTCGCGAACGTCCCGAGCAGCGCGGCCCGGTCGTCGGGCGTCTCGGTCGGCCAGACGTCGGCGAGCATGTCGCGCCCCCGCTGCTCGCCCGTCGGCCCGCCGCGCCGCACGGCGGTGAGGATGCCGACCCGCCGGCCGATGGTCCCGAGCTCCCAGCCCTGCGGGTCGTCGGCCGCCGCCTGGATGTCGCCGGTCGCCGAGGAGTCGAGGTAGGCCCACTCGGGCCGCTGCCGAGCCAGCCAGGCCACGCGCGGGCCCCCGGCCGCGGCGACGAGCGGCCGCAGCGCCCGGTGCCGCCGCCCGATCTCCAGCAGCGCCGGCAGCAGCTCGCCCGGCACCCGGCGCCCCCGCGCCGCGGAGAGCCACTCGTAGAGCAGCTCGAGCCGCCCGTCGGCGTCGCGAACGGGCACCGCATTGCTCGTCCCGTAGCCGGCCGCATCGACCGCCAGCAGATCCGCCGCCCGCGCGGCCGCCGTCCACGACACCAGCGGCATGTCCGAGTCGTCAGGCGCCGCCTCCGGCACCGTGAGCCCGCCGCGGGCCCGAAAGCCGGCCCGCCGGTACAGCGTCAGCGCCCCCGCCGCGTCGAGCAACGCCTCGGCCGCGTCCTGCCCCGGCCGCCCGACCCCGGCCGGCAACGTCCGCCGCTGCGTGCCGACAAGCGCCGTGGCCAACACGTCGCCCCAGTCCGGCGCGTTCACAGGCGCACCAGCCGGTCGTCGGCCCACACGCCGAGGGGGCGCAGGCCGCCCGCCGACCACTCGCCGGTCACCGTCGCCGCGCGGCCTGCGGTCACTGCCACGAGCCGCCACGGCTCCCCCGCCGCCGGGTCGAGCGGCAGCCCGAACCCGGACGCGTCGACGAGGGCCCAGCCCGAGCCGTCGCGCACCGGCACGACGCCGTCGAGCGCCATCGGCCAGTAGTCGAGCCAGGGGTCGCCGGCCAGGGCCAGGGCGTGCGCGTGCAGGTTGTCCTCGATGCCCGCGCCGCCGGCGACGAAGTGCATGCGCTCCGGAGGTGCGTGCCGCTTCGCGATGAGCGCGCGGGCCGGCTGGCCGCCCGGGTAGAGGCAGACGTCGGCGTCGATCTCGGTGCCGGGGAGCAGGTCGATCGGGAGCGACTGGCCGGCCACGGCGAACGACAGGATGATCAGCGGCTGCCCGGTGGCGGCGCCGCGCAGCCACGCCCGGCGCACGGTGAGCTGGTCCTCGATCTCGTCGCGGACACCGTGGACCTGCCAGCGCTCGCGCACCGGCGGCCCGGCCAGGACGGTCTCGGTCGCGATAGGCACCCCGACCCGCATCCGGACGCTGTCCGCGAGCTCGGCGGGCAGCTCGTCGAGGCGCCGGTAGCCGCCGACAAGCAGGTGCAGCCGGGCCAGCTCGCCCAGGAGCCGCTCCGGCGAGCCCATCACGGCCCCGGTGCGCCGCAGGATGCCGGCCGCGCTGGCCGCCTGCGCGTCGACCAGCCGGGCGGTCATGCTGTCCCAGGCCGGCCCGCTCTTCGCCGCCCCGGCGAGGCCGGAGCGCACCTGGTCGGCCAGCCAGCGGTCCAGCTCATCGAGGCCGGAGGCGATGCGGTCGGCCCGGCGCGCCTGGGCTTTCTCGCTCGGGGCGGCCCTCCCCGCAGTACCCCCGACGCCGCTCTTGGCCGTTTCGACGGGGGGTTTCGGAGCGGCTCGGGCGGCTCGGGCGGCCTGCCAGGCGCTGGCCCAGGAGGGCGCGACGGCCTCGGGGACGGCGCCCGACGACCAGCGCAGGAGCAGGGCGAGCGCGTGCTTGCAGGGAAACTTGCGGCTCGGGCAGGTGCACTTGAACGCGGGTTCGGTGAGGTCGACGGCGGTCTGGTAGGGCGTGCTGCCGCTGCCCTGGCACAGCCCCCACAGCGTGGGGTCGATGTCATCGTCGGCGGCGAGCCCGGTCTCCAGCCAGGCGCGGTCACCGGCCAGCGCGCGGGCCGCCCGCTGCGCGGCCGAGTCGGGGGCCAGCGCCATCACCTGGTCGGTCGTCCAGACGGTGCTCACCGTCGTTGTCTCCGCCATGCCGCTAACCGTAGTCAGGGGGTACGACATTTCTCCGCTGGGTATGTTGGCCTTCATGAGACCCGTGCGCACCGCCGCCCGATCGATGCTGGCAGCGATCTTCGTGATTCAGGGTTGGTCGTCGTTCTCGAACCCGGCGCGGCTGGCCGGCAAGGCCGTGCGGGTCACGGAGAAGCTCGAACCGACGATCAAGGCCATGCATCCGAGCCTGCCGACCGAGGCCGAGACGCTCGTGCGGGTCAACGGCGCGGTCCAGGTGGCGGGCGGCCTGCTGCTGGCGAGTGGGCACGCGACGCGGCCGGCCGCACTGGCCCTGGCCGGGTCGCTGGTGCCGACGACGCTGGCCGGGCACGCGTTCTGGGAGATCGAGGACCCGGCCGAGCGGGCCCAGCAGCGCATCCAGTTCCTCAAGAACGTCGGCCTGTTCGGCGGGCTGCTGCTGGCCGCGCTCGACCGGGAGGGCCGCCCCGACCTGCGCTGGCGGGCCGGTCACGCGGCGCGTTCGTCGGCGAGGACCCTCAAGCGGGCGCGCCGGCACCTCAGGGACAGTTCACCCATTCCTCTTCACCATCGGTGAACACCTGACGCTTCCAGATCGGCAGCCGCGCCTTGACCTCGTCGACGAGGCGGGCGCAGAGCGCGAACGCCTCCGCCCGGTGCGCGGTGGACACGGCGGCGGCAAGCGCGACATCGCCGATCTCCAGCCGGCCGATCCGGTGGGACACGGCGATCCCGCGTACGGCCGGGTCGGCGGCGATCTCGGCCGCGACCTCGGCGAGGACGCCGGCGGCGCTGGGGTGGCCCTCGTACTCGAGCTCCACGACGCCCCGGCCGCCGTCGTGATCGCGCACGACGCCGGCGAATGACACGACGGCTCCGGCCGCGGGGTGCGCGACCGCGCGCTCGTGCGCCTGCATGTCCAGCGGCTCGGTGGTGACCTCGGTGAATATCACGACAGCGGCACCAGCTGCGCGACGTCGCCGGCGTGCCCCTCGCCGCCGGGCGGGATGACCGCGAACCCGACCGAGCCGGCCAGGCCGCGCAGCATCGCCGAGCCGACGTGCCCGACCGGGTGTGCGCGACCGTCGACGAGCGTGACCAGGGCGAGGTGGGTGAAGTCGCCGCGGCCCGGGACGTCGGCGCCGAGGGTCACGGTGGACAGCTCCGGCCGCTGTCGGCCGGCGAGCCCGGCGAGCAGGGGCAGCACCAGCGAGACCAGGGCGACGAACGTCGACTGGGGATTGCCCGGCAGACCCGCGACGAACTGGCCGCCGGGGAGCTGCGCGACGAGCATCGGGAAGCCGGGGCGGACGGCCACGGTGTTGACGACGTAGCGGGCGCCGAGCTCGGCGAGCGCCGGGTGGAGGTGGTCGACGGGGCCGTGCATGGTGCCGCCGGTGGTGCAGATGAGCTGCGCGCCGGAGTCGACCGCTTCCTGCAGCGCGGCGACGTGGGCGTCGAGGGTGTCGACGACCGGGCCGCGGGCCGCTGCGACCGACGCTCCCGCGCGGCGCAGCCAGGAGGGCACCGACGGCCCGAGCGCATCGCGGACGCGCCCCTGCCCCGGCGGCCCGGCGGTGAGGAGCTCGTCGCCGAAGACGAGGACGGCGGCCTTCGGCAAAGCGCGACAGGCCAGGGTGTCGTACCCGCACGACGCCGCAAGTCCGATGACGCCCGGCGTGACCGGGGTGCCGGCGGCCAGGAGCTCCTCACCGGCGGCGGCCTCTTCGCCCTGGCGGCGCCAGTCGGGCAGCTTCCGCGGCTCACCGCTGACGAGGCCGTCGGTGGTGCTCGAGTCCTCGATGCGCACGACCACGGTGGTGCCGGCGGGCACCATGCCGCCGGTGGCGATCTCCACGCAGGTGCCGTCCTCGGTCAGCGGCGCGGCCGTGTCGCCGGCGAGCACGCGCCCGGCGATCCGCCACGGTGCCGGACCGCGCGCGGCCCAGCCGTCGACGCTCGAGGTCGGGAAGGCGGGCAGGTCGGTGAGCGTCACCAGGGGCTCGGCGAGCGTGCGGCCGTCGGCTTCGGCCAGCGGTACCGACTCGGAGGCTTTTGTGATTCTGCTTTGAGCCGCGGTGAAGACCGCCTCGCGGGCCGCCGTCCATGCGATCGGGATCGTCACGCTGGAAGCGTAGTCGGTTGCGGGTGATCGCCACCGCGAAGCTGATCGACCGCGTGGCGCAGCACCGGGCCCAGCACGTGCAGCCCATCCTTGGCCCCACCCCGCGACCCGGGCAGGTTGACGACAAGCGTGCGCCCGGCGACTCCGGCCAGGCCGCGCGACAGGATCGCGGTTGGCACCTTGGCCGCGCCGGCCGCCCGGATCGCCTCGGCGATGCCCGGCACCTCGTAGTCGAGCACCCGCCGGGTCATCTCCGGCGTGGCGTCGGTAAGCGTGACCCCGGTGCCGCCGCTTGTCAGCACGACGTCGGCGCCTCCGGCGACCGCCTCGCGCAGCGCGGCCTCGACGGGCGGGCCGTCGGGCACCACGACCGGCGGGCCGACCTCGAACTCGAGCGCCCGCAGCCCCTCGACGAGCAGGGGTCCGCTGGTGTCCTCGTAGATCCCCGCGGCCGCCCGGTTGGACGCCACCACGACAACTGCCTTCACGCCCGCTCCCACACCCCGGTCTTGCCGCCCTCTTTGCGCAGCACCCGGACGTTGTCGATGGAGGCGGCCGGGTCGACCGCCTTGATCATGTCGATGAGGGCCAGCCCGGCCGTCGCGACCGCGGTGAGCGCCTCCATCTCGACACCGGTGCGGTCGGCGGTTTTGGCCACCACCTCGATTTCGATTGTCTCGTCACGGAGCGTCAATTCGACGGTCACACCGTGCAAAGCAATCGGATGACACAGTGGAATCAGATCCGGAGTGCGCTTCGCGCCCATGATTCCGGCAATGCGCGCAACCGCCAGAGCGTCACCTTTCGGAAGCGCTCCGTCACGCAGCAGGGCGATGACTGCGCTGGTCGTGCGCACGAGCCCGGCCGCGACGGCTCGGCGCGCGCTCACGTCCTTGGCTGTGACATCGACCATTCGCGCGGCACCCGAAGCGTCGACGTGACTCAACTCGTTTGGCACACAGAAGAGCTTAGTGAGCGGAGGCGGAACACCGGCGGATGCTGCACCCTAAGGACGACTGAGTCGATTTTCCTATACGGAGCGTCACGTTCGCGTCGGCAAATCGTGACAAAGCCCGTTATAGTTCGCAAACTATGATTCGACGGACAAATCGTTTAGGGCATCTTGCGTTTTGCACCCTAGGCTGCGTTCAGCACTTAGAGCTTCGATGAACTTCGATATCCGGTGCTAAACGGGGCTCATATCCGCGACGCGGCCTATAGGGGGCGAAAATGCAGAAGGATCACGTCTGGCTCTGACCCCGCTACGGGTTGACAAGCCAGCGGCGACATCGGCGACGATGAAGCCGAGCGATGCAGACAACACCGCGAACCGACGACGCGACCAACCGGCGCCTGTGGCGCCTCGTTGGTCCCGTCGTCGTCGGCGGGTCCGCCTCCGCCCTGTGGGCACTGTGGAGCATCTCGACCCGCCCGGCCCAGGTCACCGGCCTCGCCGTGCTCACCCTCGTGGTGATCGGCAACTTCTTCACCGTCATCGAGGTCCGCATCCGATCGGCCCGCGACGGCATCCATCCGATCACCGCAGTGATCACGCTCGCCGCCGTCTTCCTGCCGGCCGCGGAGATGATCCTGGGCGCCGCGTGCGGCCTGTTCCTCTCCCTGCTGATCCGCCGGGTGTCCGATCCGGTCAAGATGGCCTTCAATGTCGGAAAAGAAACTCTTTCCGCGACAGCGGCCGCCTTCGCCGCGTACAGCGTCGGGGTCCAGCCGATCCTGTTGAATTCCGCATTCTCCATTTCCGAGGTCATACCCGGACTTCTGCTGGCATTTGTCGCATATACCGTGGTTGACGAGGTCGTGGCCCAGGGATTGTTCGCGATCGTCACGCACAAACCGTTCCGGCAGCTCCTCTTCGCCAACTTCGACGTCCGGCTCCTCACCCGGTTCGGGCAGGCCGGCGTCGCGCTGGCCACAGTCGTCGCCTACCGCGTCAGCGAGTGGCTGCTGCTGGTCCTGCCGCCCCTGGCCGTCGCCATCCACCTGGCCTTCGCCAACAAGACCCGCACCCGGCAGGGCAACGAGGCGTGGCAGCGGCTGGCCGAGGCGACCGACGAGTTCAACTCCGTCGACCAGACCGACGTCCTCTACGCGGCCGTGCGCCGGGCGACCGACATCTTCTCCACCGACCAGGCGGAGGTCGAGATCCGGCCGCCGAGCGGCGAGGCCCGCCTGGTCCGCAGCGACGGCCGGGACATCCTGTTCGACGGGCACCCGCACGACGCGCCGCCGGCCGAGGGGTACCTCATCCCGGTCGCCCTGGAGAGCTACCGGGGCGACGGCGACCTGGGCGAGCTGCGGCTGCGCTTCCGCGGCGCGGGACCAGTGCGGTTCAACGACCGGGAGCAGTACACCCTGCGCACCTTCACCGCCGCGCTCTGCACCGCGATCCGCAACGCCGCGACCTTCGCCGAGACCCAGCGCCTCGCCGACAGCCATGCCCGCGCCGCCGCCCAGGACCCGCTGACCCGGCTGGCCAACCGGCGGCGGCTGCAGCAGTACGGCGACGAGATCCTCGCGGGCAATGCCGGGGTGGTGGGGGTACTGCTGATCGACCTCAACCACTTCAAAGAGGTGAACGACACCCTCGGGCACGCCGAGGGTGACCGGGTCCTGGTCGGCGTCTCCGAGCGCCTGGCCGCCGCGGCCCGCCCCGGCGACCTGGTGGCCCGCTTCGGCGGCGACGAGTTCGCGGTCCTCATGTCCGGCCTGAGCGCCCCGGCCATCGCCGAGCTGCGGGCCCACGCCATGCTCGACGCGCTCGCCCCGCCCATCGAGCTCGACGACATGCGCATCAGCGTCGAGGCGACCTGCGGCGTGACCACCGGCACCGGCGGCAGCGTCGGCGAGCTCCTGCGCCGCGCCGACATCGCCCTGTACCAGGCCAAGCAGGAGGGCCAGCGGGTCGTCGTCTACGCACAGTCCCGCGACACGGCCGACGTCAACAGCCTCGCCCTCGGCGGCGACCTGGCCCGCGCCGTCGCCGAGCACCAGTTCACCGTCCACTTCCAGCCGATCGTCGACCTGGCCAGCGGCAAGGTCATCGCGGCCGAGGCCCTCACCCGCTGGCAGCACCCCGACCGCGGCCCCCTCTCGCCGGACCGCTTCCTCGGCGCCATCGAACGCTCCGGCCAACTCGCCGCGTTCGCCGACGCCGTGCTCGACCAGGCCCTGATCGCCGTCACGGACTGGGCCGACGCCGGGTACTCCATCCCGGTCGCGGTGAACGTGTCACCGCGCAGCCTGCTCGACCCGAGCTTTCCCGACGCCGTCGCCCGCCGCCTGGCCGCGCACGGCGTGCCGTCGAGCTCCCTGGTCATCGAGCTCACGGAGTCCGTGACGCTCAGCAAGCTCGAGGTCGTCGACGAGGTCCTGGCCGCCCTGCGCGACCAGGGCATCCGGCTGGCCCTCGACGACTTCGGCACCGGCTTCTCGTCGCTGGCGACGCTGGCTCGGGTGCCCGTCGACGAGCTCAAGATCGACCGCTCGTTCGTCGCGGCGATGAACGCCTCCGCCCCCGGCGCCGTCGTCCGCTCGACCATCGACCTCGGCCGCAGCCTCGACCTGCTCGTCGTCGCCGAGGGCGTCGAGCGCGAGGACCAGCGCCGCCAACTGTGGGAGCTCGGCTGCCCGGCCGGCCAGGGCCACCTCTTCGCCCGGGCCATGCCCGCCGACCGCCTGCTGGCCGCCCTCGACCGCGGCGCCGGCCACCTCGCCGCTCCCCTGCACGACACCGGCGCCGTGATCCGCATGTCCCGCAGCCGCCGCACCCGCCGCACGACCCAGGGCGGCACCGCCGAACCCCCGGGCCGCGAGCGCTCCACCTGACCCATTGGCAGAATGGTCGGATCGCTACCGACCTGCGCCCGCGTCTGATCGACGCCGTCTTCTACGCACTGTGCGCCGCGTTCGCCGCCGTCACCGCGCTCACCTCGACGCTGCTGCCCCACCGGGCGTGGGGCGCGATCGCCTGGATCGGCTACGCGGCCGGCGCCGCGCTCGTCCTCCTCGGGGCTCGCCGCCTGGTCGTCTGGCTGCTGTTTGCCGCCACCGCCCTGCTCCCGCTCCTGGTCGAGTCGATCCAGCGCGCGTCCGGGCGCGCCGACCGGGCCCAGGAGGAGGTACTTGTCGTCGAGCACATGGGCGACCGCCTGCTCCACACCGGCACGCCCTACTTGTCACCGGCGGCGATCGCCTCGCTGCCCCCGGAGGAGCGCCTGCTCGGCTACGCCCCCTACCAGCCCGGCATGGCGATCTTCGGCCTACCGCGCGCCGCGTTCGGCCAGGCGTGGTGGACCGACGCCCGCGTGTGGTTCTTCGCCGCCACGCTGTTCTGCCTCGTGTACTCCCTCAGGCTGCTCAACGCCCGCACGCACCGCCTGACCCAGGCCGTGGCCGTCCTCCCGCTGTGCACCCTGACCCTCGCCACCGGCGGCGACGACCTGCCGGTCCTGGCCCTGTGCGTGCTGGCCCTGGCCCTGGCCTCACGCGACCGCTTCGTGGCCGCCGGGGTCGCGGTGGGCCTGGCCGGCGCCCTCAAGCTCTTCGCACTGCCGGTGGCCCTGGTCCTGCTGGTCCTGGCGCTGCCGCCGCTGGCCCGCGCGCTCCGCTTCGCCGCCTTCGCGTTCGGCATCCCCCTGGCCGCGCTCGGGCCGGCGCTCATTGTCGACGCGGACGCGTTCATCGAGAACGCCATCCGCTTCCCGAGCGGCCACGGCCTGGTGACGAGCCCGGCCCAGTCCCCGCTGCCGGGCCACCTGATCGCCACCGCCTTCCCGGCCGGCCGCACGATCGCGCTGGCGCTGCTGCTCCTGGCCGGCGCCGTCATCGCCTACCGGCTGTATCGCCGCCCCCCGCGGACCGCCGCGGCCGCCGCCCTGTTCACAGCGGCCGGCCTGACCGCCGCGATCATGCTCACGCCGACCACGCGCTTCGGCTACCTCCTGTATCCGGCGGCCTTTCTGGCGTACTGGTGGGACCAGCGCCAACGGCCGTCAGATGGCCATGTCGACGAACCGCGACAGGTGTAGCTGCGCCGCCACGGTAATCGAGTCGGTAGGCCCGTTTCGGTGCTTGGCCACGATGAAGTCCGCCTCCCCGGCCCGCGGCGACTCCTTGTCGTAGTAGTCGTCGCGGTGCAGCAGGATCACCACGTCCGCGTCCTGCTCGATCGAGTTGTGGGTGGCGATGCCGTTGGCGACGAAGTTGTGCAGGCCGGGCACCGTCGCGTCGTACACCTCCTGCTCACCGATGCTCTCGATCGAACGGATCTCGTCCCAGCACACGTCGTTCGTCGCGTGCAGTTCGAGGTCCGCCCGGTCCAGCACGGCCGCCACCTGCGACAGCCGCGACCGGCTCGGCGAGCGCTCCCACTGGCGGCGCCCGCCGGACCGCGTCCCCATCGCGGCGGCGAACTCGGGGCGCGGCGCGCCCTGCCCGTGCAGGATCGCCCGCACCGAGCCCCAGACCTCGTCCGGAATCGTGTCGACGTCGGGACTGCCCGGCCGGCTCTCCAACCGGGCGCGCAGCATCTCGCACGCGATGCCCCGGGCGCCGTGCACACCGATCTCGCGGACGAACCGGAGCTGATCGTCGCGGTCCGACAGGTCGAGGGTGAACATCGCCGGGAGCGGCGTGGTGCTGCTCGTCGTGATCCGGCCGGTGATCCCGAACCGCAGCAGCAGGCGGGCCACGCCCCGCACCATCGCCTCACTGGTCGAGGCGTAGTGGACCCGGCCGCCACCGCCCGGGCGGTCCGGCGCAGCCGCTGTCACCGAGCCGTCCGTCGCCCAGAGGTGTCGCAGGAGCAGCCGGACCTGCTCCTTGGGCAGTGAGAACACCCGCTCGGGCAGGGACTTCTCGGCCGAGCGCCGCCCGAGCGTGCGGGCCAGCCGGACGACCTCGTGCTCCGGCCACGGCGCGATCTGCAGTGGCGGCGGCACATGCCGCGGCGCCGCGATCCGGTCGCCGACGGCGAGCTCGCCGAGCGGGGTCCAGCCGCCGAACGTCAGGAACGGATGGTTGGCCGTGGCCTCGATGACCTTCCCGGACGCCAGCCGCATCCGGAACACCTCTTTGCGCCCGCTCGGGAAGGCGTGCGTCATCGTTCGCGGCACGTACTGCAGCTTCTCGTTGAGCGCCCACACCGGAACGTCCCGCGCACCCGACTCGAGCAGCTCGCCGAGCGTCGTCTCCGCATTGGTGTCCGCCCGCAGGATCCGCGTCCCGGCCGTCAGGCAGCCCGACTCACGCAGGTCGGACAGCTGGGGCCGCTTGTCGGTGCGCTGCTCGGGGCCACGGTTGAGCTGACTCACCGCGACCACCGGGCACTCGACCTCCTTGGCCAGCAGCTTGAGGCCACGGGAGAGGTCGGCGACCTCCTGCTGCCGGCTCTCGGTGCGCTTCGGGCTGGTCATGAGCTGGAGATAGTCGACGACGATGAGCTTGAGGTCGTGCCGCTGCTTGAGCCGGCGCGCCTTGGCCCGGATCTCCATGAGGTTCATGCTCGGCGTGTCGTCGACGAACAGCGGCGCCTCGCTGATCTCACCCATCCGCCGGGCCAGCTTCGTCCAGTCGTCGTCCGACAACTGCCCGGAGCGCAGCACGTGCAGCGGCACCCGCGCCTCGGCCGAGAGCAGCCGCATGACGATCTCGACCTTTGACATCTCCAGACTGAAGATCGCCGACGCCATGTTGTGCTTCACCGACGCCGCCCGGCTGAAGTCCATCGCGGCTGTCGAGTTGTGGGTGGGGATCATCGCCTCGCCGGCGAGATACAGGTGGTCGGCGTTGTCGACCTGGACGCAGCGGACCGGCACGCTCGCGACCGGCCGGACGGCGACGATGTATCGCTGCCCGGCCCGGGCCGTGCTCGTCGGGCAGCGCCGCGCGCGCTGGGCCGCGAGCTTGCGCTCGAGCCGGAACACGCCGTCGGCGGCGGTGAAGTGCAGGTCGTAGGCGATCGAGGTGGCGGGCGTGTGCCCGTCGACCCGGCGCTCGGTCATCGTGCAGCGGTAGCCGAGGCTGACGACCAGCTCGCGCACGTCCCGGGCCAGGCGCGCGTTCGCGGACGTGAACCGCACGTTGCCCGCGGCCGACACCGCGCCCCGGGCGTCGAGCAGCCCCGCCAGCAGGGCGCGCCGCTGCGGCTCCGAGCCGCGCAGGTAGTCGACCGGAATGTGCTTGCCGCCGAGCACCCCGAGCGCGCACAGGTCAGCGGTGAGCGAGCCCTCCTCCGGCCGCCCGCGGCGGATATCGGCCGGCATCGGGTGGGCCGTGCTCGGGACCACGGCATACCCCTCGGCCTCGACGAGCGCCACGACCTGCGGGTCCGTGGCGGTGAGCCGGGCCGCGCAGGGGTGTCCGTCGCCGAGCCAGGCGCCGAGCGTGTAAGGCCCCACCGGCAGCACGCGGTCGGGCAGCTGCAGCGCGGCCGTGGTCGGCACGGCGTGGTTGGGGCGGCCGTCGGCCGGGTGCCGCAGCGTGGCCGCGATCTCGGCGGTCGTCACGGTCTCCGGGCGGAGCACCGTCGCTGCGGCGTTCATCGTCCGGGCGACCCGCCGGCCCGGCTCGCCGGTCGGTGCCTGGCGCGAGTATGTCCGCATCGACCGCCGCCCCGGCCGCCCCGCGCTCGTGCGGTCGCGGACGGCGGCGCCCGTCGTGACGACCTCGTGCCCGACACCGTGGAGCACGGGCCGCAATCGCTCGCCGACCGCGGCCGCCCACTGCGGAGTCGCCGGCCGGCGGTGGGAGGCTCGGGTGGTCGTCACCCAGAGGTGCTCGGCGTCGGCGACGATCACCGAGCCGTCGGAGAACTCGACCTCGTAACAGGGGCGGTCGTGGAGCACGTCGAAGGCGTTGACGATCGTGGTGGGCCGCCCGTCGGCCCCGAGCAGCCGGTCGCCCGCCTTGACTCGGCCCATCGTGGTCCAGCCGGAGGGCGTCGGGAGCGGGGTGTCGAGGGCCAGCGCCTTCCCGAGACCGGGGCGACCGGCGACGATGATCAGCTGGCCGGCGTGCAGGCCGTTGAGGAGGCGGTCCAGGTCCTGGAAGCCGGTCGGGACGCCGGTCATCATCCCGCCCTGGGCGCCGACGGCCTCGATCTCGTCCAAGGTGGGCTGGAGCATTTCGGCGAGGACGGCGAAGTCCTCGCTGACGCGCTTCTCGGTCACGTCGTAGATCGCCTGCTGCGCGAGGTCGACGACGTCGTCCACGTCGCGGCCGCCCTCGGCGCTGGAGCCGTAGCCGAGTTGGACGATGCGGGTGCCGGCCTCGATGACGCGGCGCAGGACGGCGCGCTCGGCGACGATGCGGGCGTAGTAGCTGGCATTGGCCGCGGTCGGGACCGCGGTCATCAGCGTGTGGAGGTAGGGGGTGCCGCCGATCTTCGCGATGTTGCCGGTGTCAGTGAGCGCGGCGGCGACGGTGACGGCGTCGGCGGGTTCGCCGCGGCCGTAGAGGTCGAGGATGGCGTCGTAGATGACGCTGTGCGCCGGCTTGTAGAAGTCCTGGGTCTTGAGGATCTCGACGACGTCGGCGACCGCGTCCTTGCTCAGCAGCATGCCTCCGAGGACGGACTGCTCGGCGGCCACGTCCTGGGGCGGGGTGCGCTCGAAGGTCTCGGCGCCGCCCGACGGCCGGTCGCCGCCCTTGTTCGCGCCTTTGCCGCCGCCCCCACGGCGCTCGCGGTTATCGGGCGCGGGCCCCTCGTGGTGCTCCTCCGGTGGCGGTTCCTCGTCCCACGGATCGCTCCGCCTGCCTTCGGTGATCGACACTTCCGCCCCCCAACGCCGTACCTTGCAGGCCCAAGTAGACCTCGGGGGTACGACAAAAACTCGCAGGCGCGAGGACGCGCCCGCGCAACCGTATGGGGCGACTGGCGTTGATGAAAGTTAACCGGTGGACAACTCTGCGGACAACCTGTGGACGGAGGCCCCAGACCTTGGGACAGCCTGTGCATACGCCTGTGGACAACCTGCCATAACGGCAGCTTAAATGGCCTCTGAGCTGGGCCTACCGTGTCCACAGCCTGTGGGTTGGAAAAAGCCGCACACGGATTTTTCGGCTGGACGACCGATTGCGAAAAGGTCACGAATGGGTGACGCTCCGGCAGTGAGTTACCCGGATTGGGATCGGCCGCGCGGCCGGCGCGACCAGCCGATGCCCGAGACGGGACGGTGGGATCCCCGACAGGAGCGATGGATCCCCCAGCAGCGGGTGCCCGAGGACGACGACTACGGCATCGAGCCGTACCCGGCCCGCTCCGACCCTTCCCGCCGGCCCGGTCAGGGCCGGGTGCTCGACCACGACGAGTGGGCCGACGCCGAACGCCGCCCGCGCCGCCGGCTGCCCCTCCCTCCGCCGCCACCCAGTGAGCGGGTCGAGGATGAGGACGACGACGAGGACGACGAGGACGAGCCGGACCAGCGCAGCCTTTACATCGGGTCGTTCATCTCGACCGCGTGCTGGTATCTCATCCCGTTCGCCGCGTATGTCGCCTGGGCACTGACCCTGCCGGACGACCCGCGGCCCGGGTGCACGACAGCATTCGGCCTGCCCTGCCCGTCACAGCACGACGAGGCCGTCTCGAACATCAGCCATCTCGTACCGCAGCTGGCCGTCTCGATGGCCCTGAGCATCGTGGTCGCCATGATCCTGGGCAAGGTCACGGCCGGCTGGCGGCCCTTCGCGATCGGTTTTGCCAGCGCGGTCCTGGGAGCGGGCCTGGCCACGGTCGGTTTCGCGGTACTGGCGACGCAGGATCTGGGTCTTTAGAAAATCAAGGTTCGGTCACCGAAGGGTCACGCCGGGATCCGCCCGGTGAGTGCTGCCGTCAGACCTGCCAAACGGCTCTGAGGGAGGCACGATGGCACGAGGACTCCGCGCCGCCGCGATGCTGGCGCTCGCCGCCACACTGCTGGCGGCCTGCAGCGCGAGCGGCCCGAACGCGAGCAGCGACAGCGGCAAGAACGCCGCGCCGCCGGTGTACGGGCCGACCGGCACCCCCGAAGGGCTCGCCGGCGGCGCCGCGACGCCCGAGAAGGCCGGCGACGCCGATCGCGCGGCGGCAGGCGAGATCGCGGCGGCCGACCGGCCCGTGTCGACGTTTGCGGTGGACGTCGACACGGCCTCGTACAGCTTCGCGAAGCGCACACTGGAGTCGGGCCGGCGCCCGGCGGCGAACACGATCCGCCCGGAGGAGTTCATCAACTCCTTCGACCAGCAGTACCGCGAGCCGACGGGCAACGGCTTCGCGATCAACACGGACGGCACGCGGCTGCCGGCCACGCATCGCGGCGCCGAGGACAACGCCCGGCTGCTGCGGATCGGCCTGCAGACCCGCGGCGGGTCCGACGCCAACCGCCCGGACGCGGCCCTGACGTTCGTCGTGGACGTGTCGGGCTCGATGTCCGAGCCGGGGAAGCTGGACCTGGTCCAGCACGGCCTCGACACGCTCGTCGACCAGCTGCGCCCGACGGACTCGGTGGCGCTGGTGGCGTACTCCGACAGTGCCGAGGTGCTGCGCCCGATGAACTCGGTCCGCGACCGCGAGGCCGTGCACTCGGCGATCGATCGCCTGAAGGTCGCCGGCAGCACGAACCTCGAGGCCGGCCTGCGGCTCGGGTACGACACGGCCCGCAAAGGCTTCCGTGGCAACGCCACGAACCGCGTCATCCTGCTCTCCGACGGCCTGCCGAACGTCGGCACCACCGACGCGACGCCCCTGGTCCGCGAGGTCCAGGAGGCCGCGGCGAAGCAGATCTCGCTGCTGGGCGTCGGCGTCGGCAGCGACTACGGCGACCGCTTCATGGAGCAGCTCGCCGACAAGGGTGACGGCTACGTCGTCTACGTGAGCACCGAGGCCGAGGCCGACCGCGTCTTCGTGCAGCAGCTCCCCGCCACTGTCGCCCTGCGCGCCCTGGACGCGAAGGCGCAGGTCGAGTTCGACCCGAAGACCGTCATCTCGTACCGCCTGATCGGCTACGACAACCGCACGCTCTCGGCCTCGCAGTTCCGCAACGACCGGGTCGACGGCGGCGAGGTGGGCCCCGGCCACGCGGTGACCGCGCTCTACGCGCTCCATCTGCGCGCGGGCGCGGAGGGCCACCTGGCCGACGTACGCGTCCGCTGGCAGGACCCCAAGACCCGCGAGCCGAGCGAGCTCTCCGAACCGCTCACGGTGACCACGCTCGACCGCGACTTCACCGAGGCCGCCGGCCCACTGCGCGTCTCCTACGCCGCCGCCTACCTGGCCGAAGTGCTCCGGGCCAGCCAGTACGCCGAGGAGGTCCGCCTGACCGACCTGCTGAAGATCGCCCAGTCCGCCGGCGACTCCGCCCAGGTCCATGGCCTGGCCACCATGATCAGCGACGCCGCGTCCCTGTACGGCTGACCGATCACCGCGCGGCGATCACCGGGCCGCCGGCTCGGCCGAACGCTGATGTGGCCCGCCGGCCGGCATCCGGCCGGACCCGACGAGGCGCCGTCACGCGTCCAAGCCGTCCGGAAGCGCGGCCGGCCGAGGGCTGGACGGGCGAAGCGAAGCCCCGGGGGGGGCGGCGGTCGGAAGGCTCACGAAACGCGAACGGGCCCCGCAGGACGAGTGTCCTGCGGGGCCCGAGCGTTGTGCGCGTCCTACTTGGCGGCCGTGACCTTCAGCGTGAAGACCGCGGCGACCTCCGGGTGCAGCTTGATCTGCACCTTGTAGTCGCCGACCGACTTCACGTGGCCGGGCAGCTCGAGGCGGCGGCGGTCAAGCGCAGGGCCGCCGGCCTTCTGCACGGCCTCGACGACCTCGGCCGGGGTGACGGAGCCGTAGAGCCGGCCCTCGCGACCGGCGCGGACGGCCAGCGAGACCTTGAGGCCCTCGAGCTGGGTCTTGACCTCGTTGGCGTGCCCGAGGTCGCGGATCTCCCGGGCCGAGCGGGCCCGCTTGATCGTCACGATCTGCTTCTCGGCGCCCTTGGACCACGGGATCGCGAACCCCTGCGGCAGCAGGTAGTTGCGCCCGTAACCGTCCTTGACCTCGACGATGTCGCCGGGCGTGCCGAGGCCGGTGACCTCCTGGGTAAGGATGATCTTCATATCGCCGGCCCCCTAGCGCGTGGTCGCGGTGTAGGGGAGCAGCGCCATCTCACGCGCGTTCTTGACGGCGCGCGCGATCTGACGCTGCTGCTGGGCGGTGACACCCGTCACCCGCCGAGCGCGGATCTTGCCGCGGTCGGAGATGAACTTGCGCAGCAGCGCGGTGTCCTTGTAGTCGATGTAGGCGATGCCCTCCTTGTCGAGAGGGTTCACCTTCTTCTTCGGTTTGCGCAGGGCCGCAGCCTTCGCCATTGCTCTTGCTCCTGATGCCATTAGAACGGGGGCTCGTCGTCGAAGGAAGAGTTCGACCTGCCGCCGCCTCCGCCGCCACTGCCGCCGGCGGCCGGGGTCGCGTTGGCCCACGGGTCATCGTTGAACCCGCCGCCGCCACCACCGCCTCCGCCGCCGGAGCCGTTGCCGCCGGAGCCGAAGCCACCGCCGCCACCACCGGAGCTGCGCGACATCTTCTGCACCTTGGCAGTCGCGTAGCGCAGCGAGGGGCCGATCTCGTCGACCTCCAGCTCGATGACGGTGCGCTTCTCGCCCTCGCGCGTCTCGTATGACCGCTGCCGGAGCCGGCCGGAGACAATGACTCGCGACCCGCGGGTCAGCGACTCGGCGACGTTCTCAGCCGCCTGGCGCCAGACCGTGCAGGCCAGGAACAGCGGATCGCCGTCCTTCCACTCGTTGGTCTGGCGGTCCATCGTCCGAGGGGTCGAGGCCACCCGGAACTTGGCCACCGCCGCTCCCGACGGAGTGAAACGCAACTCAGGATCGTCGGTCAGGTTGCCTATGACCGTGATCGTCGTATCTCCCGCTGCCATATGAGTCAACTCCTCGCGCGCTGGTATGTGGCCACCATGTCACAGGGGTACGACAGTTTTCGGTCGCGCCCTGTGGGCCGGGGCCGGGCGAAGCAGATCGATCTCGCCCGAATCCGCTTAGCGGACCTCGGGCCGGATGACCTTGGTGCGCAGCACGGACTCGTTGAGTCGCAGCTGACGGTCCAGCTCGGCCACGCTCTCCGGCGATGCCTGGAGGTCGATGACGGCGTAGATACCCTCGGTCTTCTTGTTGATCTCGTACGACAGGCGCCGACGGCCCCAGACGTCGAGCTTCTCCACCGAGCCACCCGACGTCCGAATCACGTTCAGGTACTGATCGAGCGACGGTGCGACGGTGCGCTCCTCGAGACTGCCGTCGAGGATCACCATGATCTCGTAATGACGCAAGACTTTCTCACCTCCTACGGGCTAAGCGGCCGCGGTCCATCCGCGGCAGGAGGTCGTGCGTCGTCCACCGATCTGCAGACCGATGGACCGAACCAGAGTACATGCTGGTGCGCCCGGACGTAAAAAGCGCCGGACGCAAGAGACCGCGGGGCGCGTCATCCGCTTCGTTGGGTGGGACCTGGGGAGGAACGACCACACCGGTGCTTTGGATGACTGCGCCCCGCGGAGCTATATAAATTGTACCTTAAGCGAAGCTAGCCCGTGATGCCCGTTGCGCGATAATCGCCCGAATGGCGGCAATTCCTACACCGACGACGCACACCGTCGCGACGAGCGCCAGCAGCCCGGCCGGGCCGTTGCTCGCCGGTCCACTGGCGGCCACGGGCTGCTCGACGGTGACCCGGTCGTCGACCGGTGCACTCGGGTCCACGCCAACGGCCGGCGCCGCCGCCGCACTCGGGTCGATCAGGGCCGGATCGATGGGCTCGGTGCCGGTCTCACCCGCACTGTCCGCGCCGGCCGAACCGGCCGCACCCGGGGTAGCGGTCGGCGTCTTGGCCGAGCGCGAACCGCCGGAGCGGTTGGTGATCACGCCGTTGGCCGCACCGGCCGCCGCGCCCGCGGGCCCGTTCGCCGGTCCGGTCGTCTTCACCGCACCGGGCGCCTTGGCCTGGGGCTGGGCGGCCTGGGCGGTCGCGCCGCCGGCGGACGGGGGCGGCGTGGTCACGCCGACCGAGACGGGCTTGAACTGCTGCACCACGCCGACGCCGCAGTCGAAGGTCATCGCGACCTCCACCGGTCCCTTCTTGAACAGCACAGGGACCTGCTGGTTCGGCTGTACCGTCGCGACGGACCTCCCGTCCACCTTGAGCGACGCGTCCTGGCCGAGGCGGTTGACGAAGTTGACCCGGGAGTCGGACGGCACCGACACATTGCCGGTGTTCGGCTCCGACTTGCAGACCAGCAGGCTGAGCACGCTGCCGCCGGAAAACTCGATCGACGGGGTCTCGGGGGCCGCGCTCACCGGGCCGGCGCCCACGGTCAGGGCCGCGGCGGCGATCGCCGCGGCGGTAGCCGCCAGACGGACTGCCGTTCGGTGTCCAGACAAGGTAGCCATACCAGTAGCCATCCAGGGTTGGGGGAATCTGTCGGGGTGGCCGTTCCATCGAGCCGGTTGAGCACTGCGCGATCACGAGCGGCTACGGACGTAACGACGCGATCGGCGAGACGGTGACGGAAGACCGGCATTCCGGACGCATCGGTCGGCCGGCCCGAGGCGGGTCGCGCGAAGTGTCACACCCACGTCGTAGGCTCTGCGGCATGCGAATCGGTGCTCACGTCGACCCCGCTGAGCCGCTGGCCGAGGCCGCCGCCCGCGGTGCCGACCTCATCCAGTTCTTCCTGACCGACCCGCAGGCCTGGACCGATCCCAAGGATCGCGAGGACGCCGAGGCGATACGCACGGCCGAGATCGACGTCTATATTCACGCGCCTTATCGGATAAACGTCGCCTCGTCGAACAACCGCATCCGCATCCCGAGCCGGAAGCTGCTGTTCAGCCACGCGGCCGGCGCGGCCAAGGTCGGCGCCAAGGGCCTCATCGTCCACGGCGGCCACGTCGAGAAGGCCGACGGCCTGGACGCCGGGTTCGACAACTGGCGCAAGACGTTCGCCTACGCCGCGGAGCAGGGCGGCTTCGCCACCCCGGTCCTGATCGAGAACACGGCCGGCGGCGACAACGCCTGCGCCCGCCGCTTCGACAACCTGGCCCGGCTGTGGGACGCGATCGGCGACTACGAGGTCGGCTTCTGCCTCGATACCTGCCACGCCCACGCGGGTGGCGAAGACCTGCTCGACATCGTGGACCGGGTCAAGGCCATCACGGGCCGGATCGACCTCATCCACGCGAACAACTCGCGCGACGGCTTCGACTCCGGGCGCGACAGGCACGACAATATGACATCGGGCGAGATCGATCCGGAGCTGATCGTCGCGGTCATCCGCGCGGCCGGCGCACCGGCCCTCGTCGAAACTCCGGGAGGCGCCGAGGGTCAGGGCGCCGACATCACCTACCTGCGGGAGCGGCTGGCGTGAGCAACGTTTCGTCGGATTCGGTACTGCCAGTGCCTCCCGGCTCCGCCTCATCCCCACCTCCGGGTCAGGACCCCACCGCGCCCTCCGGCACCCACGCCAAGGGCCCGAACGGCACCGGCTCCGCCGCCACGCCCGCCGCGGACGAGAAACTTTCGGCCGCCGCGCCCGCGGACGCCCCCGTTTCAGATAGCGCCGAACCCAAGACCACCACACTCGAAACCGGCGCCTCGCCGAGCGCCGCCGACACCGCCCCGCTCGGCGCCCCCGAGGTCACGACGGCCGACACCACGAATGTCGGCGGCGGCGAGGTGACGACCGCCGACGCGGGGCCGACGGACGCCGCGGCCGTCACGTCTGGCCAGTCGGCCACAGCCCGCAAAACGCCGGTGCGGAGGGCGCGCCCGCCCAGGCCGAGCCGGCGAAGCCGAGACGCGGCCGGCGCGGCGGGCATCGAGGGCACCGCGACGGAGGCGTCGGCCGCCGCGGCGAACACGACAGCGGTGAACACGAACACGACGGCCGCGAACACGAACACGACGGCCGGCGGGACGGACTCGGCACCTGCGACCGCGAACGCGGCGGCCACCGAGACGGACGCGACGGCGGTGAACGCGGACGGCGCGGCGGTGAGGGCGAACGACGCGGTTGTGGACGCGGACGGCGCGGCGGTGAGCTCGACCGACGCGGTCGTGGACGCGGACGGCGCGGCGGTGGACGGCGCGGCGGTGGACGCGGACGACGTGGCGGTCGGTGCGGGCAGCGGGACCAGGAACGGCAAAAAGAGCGACGCGGACGCCGAGGGAGAGCGGGACGGGAAGGACGCCGAGGGCGGCGAGCCGACGGACCCGTTCGGTGCGTTCGCGCCCGAGCCGGAGTTCGTCCCCGGGAAGGTCGGCCGGATCACCCGGACGGGCGGGTCGGTCGTGGCGCGGCTCCTCGTCCACGAGTGGACTATCGTCGCGATCGCTTCCGTGCTGCTCGCGGTCATCATGACCTGGCCGGCGGCGCTGCACCCGGCGACGACCATCCCGCAGGACATCTGGGACCCGACGCTCCAGGCGTGGCAGATGTCGTGGGCGGGGCACATCCTCACGACCGATCCGCTGCAGCTGTGGCACGCCAACGCGTTCTATCCGGACCAGTACAGCTACGCGTTCTCCGACACCCTGCTCGGGTATGCCCCGGCCGGCATGATCGGTAGCGGGCCCGAAGCGGCGATCGTGCGGTACAACTTCGTCTTCATCTTCATCTTCGCCTTTGCCTTCTTCGGCGCCTATGCGCTGGTCCGGCAGCTGGGGGCGGGGCGCACCGGCGCGGCGGTGGCGGGCGCGGCGTTCGCGTATGCGCCGTGGCGGCTCGGGCAGGCCGGGCACCTGCACGTCCTGTCGATCGGCGGGATCGCGCTGTCGCTGGCGATGCTGGCGCGGGGGCACGGGTTCTCGCTCACGAAGGGCTACGAGCCGGCCAAGCGGCGCTGGGGCTGGGTGGTGGGCGGCTGGCTGGTCGCGGCCTGGCAGATCAGCCTCGGGTTCGGCATCGGCATGCCGTTCGCCTACGCGCTGCTGATCATCGTGCTGGTCACCGCGCTCCTCTGGCTGTTCCGGCAGATCTTCCGCTGGGGGGAGCGCCGGCCGTTCGGCTGGAAGCTGTTCTTCGCCAACCTCGGCGGCGGGCTGATCTTCGCCGCGGTGAGCGGGATGATGGCGTACCCCTATCTGCAGGTCCTCCAGCTCCACAAGGAGGCCAAGCGCGACGAGGGCATCATCAGCCTGTTCTCGCCCCCGCTGAAGGGCTTCTTCATCTCGCCGCCGGAGTCGTGGCTGTGGGGCGACGCCTACGCGAGCGCGCGCTCGACGCTCGGCTGGGCGCCGGAGATGGCGCTGCTGCCGGGCTTCTTCCTCTACGGGCTCGCGTTCGCCGGCCTATTCGTGTCCGTCTGGAGGCTGAAGCACCGCATCTACCTCGGACTCGGCGTGGTCCTCACGACGATGCTCGCGATGGGCAGCAACGGCCCGGGCCACGGCGACTACGGCTACATGGCGCTGTACCGCGTGCTGCCCGGCTTCGAGGGCATCCGCACATCGGGCCGACTCATGGTCTGGGTGACGCTGTTCCTGGCCCTGCTCGCGGCCGGTGCGGTGAGCGCGTTCGCGGACCGCGCGGTCGAGCTCTTCGCCGACCAGACCCAGTCCGACGTGGGCACCCGCGCGGGAGTGTGGCGGCTCGTCACGCTGATTCCGCTCGTACTCGTCCTGGCCGAAGGCATGCACAAGCCGGGCCCGAACCCGGAAGTGCCGGTGTCGCCGGTCGCGATGAGCACCTTGCAGGCGCCGCTGATGGTCCTGCCGACCCACGAGCTCCTGGACATGAACGTCATGCTCTGGAGCACCGATGGCTTCCCGAAGATGGTCAACGGCGGCAGCGGCTTCACTCCCGACGACCAGCAGATCATGCGGCTGAACATGCAGCAGTTCCCCGACGAGGCCACCGTCGGCCAGCTCCGCGAGCTGAAGATCCACACCGTGGTGGTCCTCCGCGACCGAGCCCAGGGCGGCGAATACGCCAAGTCGATCGACGCCCCCATCGACGGCCTGGGCATCTCCCGCACCGAGCAGGGCAACGTAATCCTGTACAAGATCGACGGCTGACCACGCGCGAGGTCTCCGACCGGCCGATTCCCGGTCGGAGACCTTCCGCCCCACGCCGCCGCCCGCCCCGGCTCGCTGCCTCGGCCCGGCTCACAGCCCCGCCCCGGCCCGCCGCCTCGGCCCGGCCCGCCGCCCCGCCCGGCTCGCTGCCTCGGCCCGGCCCGCCGCCCCGCCCCGGCTCGCTGTCCCGGCCCGGCCCCCCGCCCCGCCCCGGCCCGCTCGCGGTGAGGTGATGAACGCCCCGCCGCGCGGTACCGGACCGGACCCTCATGAGGCCCCGCTCGACATGAGAACCCACCCGCCTGATCAGAGCCGATGCCCATCGCGGAAGTGGTCTCGTCGGCGGCGTTGACGTGGGTTCGGGTGCCGGGGGCGGGGGAGGGGTGGAGCGGAGCGGCCGGTCAGAGGCCGGCTCGGAGCAGGTCGAATGCCTGGTTGGCGTTGGCCACGGCGGTCGGGTACTGCTCGTCGGCCGTCGCCCCGGCCAGCAGGCGGTTGATGTTTTCGGTGATCAGGGCATTGCGGGCGCCGACGATCATGGCGGCGGCGGCGCGGTGGCGGAAGTCCTGGCCCAGCTCGGCGGCCAGGAGCTCGGCCTGGGCGTTGAAGCTCGTCAGGGCTCGCTGGGTGAGGCTCGGCGTGGCGAAGACCAGGCCCACCACGGCCAAGATGTTCGGCTTGTCGCACAGGCCGGTGCTCGGGTCGCGGGCGGCCAGGCCGGCCAGGAAGTGTCGGTGCAGGGCGTCGACCGGAGACTCGTCCTGCGCACGGGCGCGGACGATCTCCGCCGGGTCTCCTATGTGCTCCGACAACGGGCCTACGACCAGGTCTTCCTTGCTCGGGTAGTAGTTGAAGAAGGTCATCTTCGAGACCTCAGCGGCCGCCGCGATCTGGGCCACTGAGACGTTGTCGAAGCCGTACTCGACGAACAGCTCGATGGCCGCGTTCCACAGTGCCGAACGCGTCTGTGCCTTCTTGCGCTCTCGCAGCGTGTCCGTCGCCATGCGGGAAACTATACCAAGCCTAAACTTGTACTCGGTACAAACTTGTGCCTAGTCTAATGTCATGACAAAGCTCCAGCGAAAGATCGGCCTGCTGCTGTGCCTGTTCACGATCGTGCTGGCGATCCTCGACCAGAACATCGTTTCCTCGGCGGTCGTCCCGATCGTCAAGGAGCTCGACCCGCAGCACGGTGTCGAGCACGTCGCCTGGCTGGTCGCGGCGTTCGCGCTGGCGTCAACAGCGATCCTGCCGCTCTACGGACGCCTCGCCGACTCGTTCGGGGCCAAGACGGTCTGGCTCTCCGCGGTCGCCGTGTTCCTGCTCGGCTCGGTCCTGTGCGGGATGGCGCAGAGCATGGGGCAGCTCATCGCGTTCCGGGCGGTCCAAGGTCTCGGCGCCGGCGGGCTGATGAGCGTGACAATGGTCGTGCTGGCCAACCTGGCCGAGCCGGGGGAAGGCCGGGGCAGGAACGCCGGCATGGGCGGGCTCTTCGCCGGGGTCGGCATGGCGGTCGGGCCCTTCATCGGCGGCCTCTTCGCCGATCACGGCAACTGGCGTGGCATCTTCTACATCAACGTCCCGCTCGGGCTCCTCGTGATCGTCGGCGGGCTGTTCGTGATCAAGCTGCCGCCGGTCACCCGCAATACCGCCCTCGACCTGCCCGGTGCCGGGCTCGCGGCCGCCTTCGCGTCCGGGCTGCTGCTCGTGTGCGAGTGGGGTGGGCAGCGGTACCCGTGGACGTCCCCGGCCATCGCCGCGCTCATCGCGGCCACGCTGGTGAGCCTGGCGCTGTTCATCTGGCGCGAATCAGTCGCGGCACATCCCGTGCTCCCGCTGAGCCTGCTGCGCGACCGCACGATCCGCGGCAGCTACGTGATCCAGCTGCTCATCGGGGCCGCGATGATCGGGACAATGGTCCATTTGATGCTGTACCTCCAGGTGACGCGCGGTGTCAGCTCGTCCAGCTCCGGCCTGTACCTGGCGTTCATGGCCCTGGGCCTCACCCTCTCCGGGATGACCGGCAACCGGCTCCGGCTCACCACCCGGGCCGCCCTGATCCTCGGCACGTCCGCCGCGGCCGTGGCCGTCGGCGCGATCGCGCTCTGCGTCCACCTGGACGCGTCGCTCCTGGCGATCCGTGGCGCGCTGGTGCTGCTCGGCCTGGGCTTCGGCCAGCTCATCGGGCGCCTGATCATGGTGGTGCAGGACAGCGCGCCGGTTCACCAGCTCGGTGTCGCGACGACCGGCATCCGGTTCTTCCAGTCGCTCGGCACGGCGATCGGGGCGGCCGCGCTGGGCTCGGTGCTGACCCGGGTGTACGAGTCGCGCGGCGGCACGGCGAACGGCTTCGTGACCGGCATCGAAGTGGTGTTCCTCCTCGCGGGCGCGATCGTGCTGCTGGCCCTCCTGATCGCCGTGCGGCTTCGCGGTGCCGATGCGAGCACTGGCGGTACACCCGAAGAAAAACGGTCTGGCTCGAATGACATCGAGCCAGACCGATCTTGGATTCACGTGAAACGGACAGACCCTGAGGTCATCCAGTCTTGACAAGTTCGGGGGTCGCGGGCGGCGGTGGTGGCGGATCGAGCGCGGGCTCCTCGTCCTCGTTGTAGACGCCGCCGTCCGGGTCGCCGCCCTCGTAGGTCTGGCGGACGACGTCCTCCTCGGGGTGGCGGATGTCGCGGATGACGTAGCCGACCAGGACCGCGAGGGTGACCAGCCGCAGGATCGAGGCCAGCACGAACACCCCCTCGGGGAACACCTGGCGCCCGGAGGCACCCATGAGCTCGCCGTAGAAGGAGACGAAGTAGAGCACCTCGGCGACCTGCCAGGCCAGGAACGCACCCCATCGCGGCCGGGCGAGGACGGCCAGCGGAACGAGCCACAGGACGTACTGCTGGGACCACACCTTGCCGGTGATCAGGAAGGCGGCCACGATCAGGAACGCCAGCTGGGCCAGGCGTGGCTCCTTGGGCGCGGTGAGCCCGAGGATGAGCACGCCGGCGCAGCAGATCAGGAACAGGCCCAGGTACAGGATGTTCAGCGTGGCGTGCTCGGGGTCGACGTCCAGGTTCTGGAAGAACGGGAAGCCGTACTGCCCGTTGCCGCGCGGGAAGTGGGCGCCGATGTACCACAGCGTTCCCCAGTCGATCCCGCGCAATTGATTGAACTCCCAGAACTTGACCCAGGAGTCGTAGAAGAAGAACGCCACCGGCAGGTTGACGACGCACCAGGTGGCGATGCCGGCCCCGAGTGCGGTGAAGAAGTCCTTCCACTTGCCGGTTCGTATGCTCAGCACCAGCAGCGCGCCGAGGATGAGCACGGGATAGAGCTTGGCCGCGGTCGCCAGGCCGAGGAAGACGCCCGCGAGCACCGGTTTTCGTTTGGCCCAGTACGCCAGCGCCACCGCGGTCAGGCCCACCGTGAACAGGTCCCAGTTCACGGTGGCGGAGACGAAGAGGGCGGGGGCCAGCGCGAAGAGGGCCGCGTCCCAGGGTCGTCGGCGGCGCACCGCGAGCGTGGCCCCGACGGCCAGGATGCCGAACGCGCCGAGGACGACGGCGTTGACGTCGTAGAACGTCTGGCCGTCGTTCTGCACGATGCCGCGCTCGTGCAGGTTGTGCACCGGCAGGCCGAGGACGCCCATGAACGCGCCGGTCAGCACCGGGTACTCGACCTGGTGGTCGGCGTAGGGGACCTGGCCCTCGTTGAGGCCCTCGGCGTAGTACAGCGCGAGGACGTCGGTGTAGCAGAAGTACTTGTACTGCTTCATGTCCACCCACGCCGCGTCGCGGCAAGGGGCCTTCTGCATCCAGTGGAAGCTGAGCATGGCGCAGATGAGCAGCAGTACCACCCGGGCCGGGGTCCAGAAACGGCCGCCGCCGGGCAGCCGGACGCGGGACCGGACGGCATGGGTGCCGAGCGGGCCGCCGATCGACTCGGACAGGCCGTTGATGAAGCGGTCGGAGTTGGCGGGCTCGTCGACTAGATGCTCGGGTCGCGCACCGGCCTGGCCCTGGGTCGTCGGCATTGGGTCACCGTACCGTCGCCGGCTCAGAAGTCGATGCAAGGCCCGGCTCGACGCGGGAATCACTCCGGATCGGCAGTGCGAAGAGGAGGGCGACCATCAGCAGCAGGTACCAATTCTTGATGATGAATCCCTGGACGCCGTGGCTCCACGGGTCCAGCGGCAGCCCCTGCTCGAACCAGGACACCAGGCCGAGCCCGACAGTCACCGCGATCACCCCGGCCAGCCAGGCCCGCCGCCGGACCGCGGCCAGCACGATCATGGCGGGCACGAACCAGTAGATGTGGTGCACCCAGGTGATCGGGCTGACCAGACAGCCGACGATCCCGGTGATGGTCAGGCCGACGACCTCGTCGCCGGCGAGCGCGGCCGCGCGAGCCCTCCACAGGCCGAAGCCCAGCGCCAGGAGCACGAGCCCGGCCCAGATCAGGCGGTTGGGCTCGTGCGGCTCGGTCAGCCGGGCGAGCATGCCGTAGAAGGACTGATTGAAGGTGTACGCCGCGTTGCCCAGCCCTTCGCCCTTCCACAACGCGTCAGTCCAGAAGTCGATCGACGCTCGGGGCCCGATGGCCAACGCGACAAGGCTGGCCACCGCGGCGCTGACGATCGCCGTAAGGCCGGCCCGGTATCGGCGACTGAGCAGCAGGTACACGATGAAGATGGCCGGCGTCAGCTTGATCGCGGCGGCCAGGCCGATGAGCACGCCGGCCCAGCGACTGCCGCGAGGAAGCAGCACCAGCAGGTCGGCCAGGATGAGCACGACAAGCACCATGTTGATCTGGCCGAACGTGTAATTCTCACGGATCGGCTCGAGGGTGCTGATGACCGTCAGCGCGAGCACGAGCGCGAACGGCAGCTCCCAGCCCTTGCGTCGGGCCTCGGGGGCGAGCAGCCAGTAGGTGGTGACCGCGACCGCGGCGATCGTGATGACGCTGTAGAGGATCACCGCCCCGAGCCAGGGCAGCACCGCGAACGGCACCAGGACGAGCGCCCCGAACGGTGGATACGTGAAGCCGAGCTGCCCCTGGGTGTCGTCGGGCTTCGTGTAGTCGTAGAGGTCGTGGCCGTCGAGCCACCAGTTCACGGCCTGGCGGTAGATGCCGAGGTCGAACCAGTCGTGGCGGTTGCGGTACCAGATATGGCCGTACACGACCAGCGCCACGAACAGGCCCAGCAGCACCCACCGGACCACTGTCTTGCGCCTGCCCGACTCCAACACCCTGAAAACCTACCGCCGCGCGCATCGACGCCCGCACGAGCCCCACGTGCCCGATACCGGCAGACCAGATCGCCGGTCGAATCGCCTGTTTCGCATCGACGACCGTTGGGATTCTTGTGGCGCCGCTCACCACAGAGCGCAGGCGTGATAACACGCTCAGACAGGATTGGGGCGTCAATGCTCAAGGCGAAGGTGCAGCGCTTGATGGCCGTGGCCACCGCGACGGTGGCGGTCACCGGCCTCGGTGTCCTGATTCCGGAGACGGCTCACGCGGCCACACCGGCCTGCGCGAGCTACACCGTTGACCCGATCGACGCTCGGACCGAGTTCCACACACCCACCTCGGCCTACGGCAATCACCAGCGCAGCTGCTCGCTGCTGCAGGGCGCCAGCGGCTGGGGCGTCGTCGTGCTCCAGGAGGCGCTGTACGCCTGCTTCGGGCAGAACATCAGCCGCGACGGCTCGTTCGGCCCGGCCACCAAGCAGGCACTGAAGAACGCGCAGGGCGAGATCAACAGCCGGTACGGCGCGGGGCTCGCAACCGACGGCGAGTACGGCCCGAACACCGCCAAGTGGTGGTGGGACGCCGCATACACCCCCGGCGGCGGCGTGCAGCGCGGCGAGGCATTCTGCCGGGTGCATCTCGGCAGCCTCTGACCGACAAGCGCGACGAGACCGGCCCGCCGTCGGCGGCGGGCCGGTGTCGCCTACGCCGCCCGGGCGGGTGAAGCCAGCTCATCCGCGTATTCGCGGAGCAGGTCGGGCAGCGCGAACCCGCCGTCACGCGCCTCGACGAGGTGCGCCTGCAGCAGTTGGTCGAGCAGGTCGCCTTCGGCCGAGCCGCCGGCCGGGCCGGCCAGGGCGCGCGGGCCCTGGTGCCGGGCCAGCCAGAGCAGCAGCCGCTGGGCCGGCGGGTCGAGAGCCCGATACGACGCGTCGAACACCGGGCGCAGGGCCAGCCGCGGATCGTTGCCGATCCGGAGCACATCGAGTCGCCCGGATCCCTCCAGCCGCGCCGCCAGCTCCCTCACCGTCGGGCCGCCGGGCTGGCAGAGCTTGGCCGCCGCGATGCGCAGTGCCAGCGGCAGGCGGCCGCACCGGACGGCGATCCGCTCGATCGAGCGCCGGTCGGTGTCGGGCCGCGGTCCGATCGTCGCGTCAAGCAGGGCGACCGCGTCGCCCGTCGGCAGCGGCTCCAGCCGGATGGCCGCCGCGTCGTAGAGCGCGGTCAGCTCGGGCAGGCGGTCGCGGCTGGTCACGACCACCGTGGCCGCGCCGCCCGGCAGCAGCGGCCGCACCTGCTCCGCGTCGCGGGCGTTGTCGAGCAGCACGGCGATCGGCCGGTCCGCGACGGCGGAGCGGTAGGCCGCGGCCAGCGCGTCGATCCCGTGCGGCAGCTCGCCTTCGCGGACGCCGAGGGCCTGGAGGAACGCAGTCAGCACGGCACTCGGCCGGGCGGCGGCGCGCTCGCCGAAGCCGCAGAGGTCGGCGTAGAGCACGCCGTTGACGAATCGCTGCTGCACCCGCCGAGCCCAGTGCAGGACGAGGGCGCTCTTGCCCACCCCGCCGAGGCCGGTGACGCAGACCAGCGCGGATGCTTCTGCGGCCAGCGCGTCGAGCCGGCCCAGTTCCGGCCGGCGGCCGACGAACACCCGGGACGCGGCCGGCAGCTGGGCCGGTCGATCGACGGGGCCGGGAGTGGCGAGCACCGGGCGCAGGAACGCGGCCCGGTCGTCACCGCTCAGCCCGAGCGCGTTCGCCAAGCGGATCAGTGTGTCGCGGCGGGGCCGGGTGACTCGGCCCCGCTCGAGGTCACGAAGGTTGCGGACGCTCAGCTCGGCCCGGGCGGCCAGCAGCTCCTGGCTCAGCCCCGACCGCGCCCGACAGGCGCGCAGCAACGCGGCGAAACCAGCTTCGCTCATACCCGTCCGCGATCCCCCCGTCGAGTCAACGCCGCAAGTTGCATGCTATTCGGTGATCGACCGACTGCTATATGTGCAACATCTCAAAGAACGGCTCAACCGATCGGGGCATCGCCGGTCAACGCAGTGCGGCCACGGACTCGGCGAAAATTGCTCGCTGAGGCCGTGGCCGCAATCAGTGTCCAGTGCTGGTGATCAGCGCCTTCGGGGCTCGGTCGTCGTCGGCGCCGCTCCGCCGCCGCCGTTGCCGCCCGGGCCCTGGCTCTGGTTGCCGTTGCCGGGGCCGCCGTTGCCGGGGTTCTGCGTCTGCGGGAAGCCGCCGTTGCCCGGGTTGTTCGGGTCGACCGACGGCAGGGCCGGTGTCGGCGAGATGCCGGTGCCCACGTCCAGACGGCCGGTATTGGCCGCCGGGCGGAAGTTGATCTTCGGTGCCTTGATCTGGGTAAGCGCGGCGTCGAGGAAGTCGTGCCAGATGGGGCCGGGCAACGTACCACCGATGACGCTCGTGCCCTTCTTGTCCTTGATCGGCTGCTCGTCGCCCTTGTTGCCGACCCAGACCGCGACCGCCAGGTCCGCCGCCTTGTTGTTCGCGTCGTAGCCGGAGTAGCCGACCATCCAGGCGTGCGCGTTGCCGCCGGACGAGCCGTTCTGGCCGAACTGCCAGGTGCCCGTCTTGCCGGCGACCTGGCGGCCGTCCTTCAGCTTGTCGAGGTGGTAGTGCCGCGGCACACGCTGCAGCACCACGTTGATGTCGTCGGACATCCCGTCGGTGAAGCCCGGGATCCGCTTGGGGTTGATGACCTCGCCGTAGGTCCTCTTGCCCTGATCCCAGACCTCCTTGAGGAAGTGGGTCTTGGCCGCGTAGCCCTTGGCCGCGATGGTGGCGATGCCGCCCGCGTGCTCGAGGACCGTCACCGGATACTGCCCGAAGGCGACCTCGGTGTTGAAGGTGGTCGGGAAGAGTTCCTTGCCGGTCTTGGCCGTCATGTCGATCTTGACCGCCTTGCCGTTCTGCGTGGCCCACATGTCGGTGATGCCGGCCGCGCGGGCGGTGTCGATCACCTTGTCCGGGCCGACCTTCTCGGCCAGGGCGAAGAACGGCACGTTGAGCGACTTCTCGGTCACCTCGGCCAGGGTGCACCAGGTGCTCGAACCGGATTCACACTGCGGGTGTGAGGGAGAGCCGTCACCGGCGTTCTTGACCGGGTTGCCGCCCTTGATCGTCCGGCCGCTGGCCGGGAAGTCGGCCGGGGAGTCGCCGTTCCACATCGAGTCGATGCGGTACCCGGCCATGAGCCCGGTCGTGAGCGTGTAGACCTTGAACGTCGAGCCCGGCGGGTGGCCGCCGCAGCAGCTGTCCTTGCCGTCGCCGAGGACCGGGTCGTTGTAGTAGCCGGCGTAGTCGTTGCCGCTGCCCTTGTCGCCACCGTAGTAGGCCTTCACCGCCCCGGTCCCCGGCTCGACCGCGACCAGCGCGGCCTGCAGGTTGTCCGGCTGGCCGTTCATGTTCGACTCTTTGTTGCGACTGGCCTCACGCACCGCGATCGGCTGGATGTCCTTGTCGATCGTGGTGACGATCTTCAGGCCGCCGTTGCGGATCTTGTCGAAGTTCTTCTTGCCGTCGTTGTCGGTGTCCTCGTAGAGCAGGGCGCCGGTGCGCGGGTCCTTGAGCTGGGCGACCTCGCCGAGGACGTGGTGGACGATCAGGCCCTCGGGCTTGTCCATGTTCGTCGCTGCGATCTGCCGGTCGCGGGCCTGCTGCGGGGTGATGACGGTGGTCGGGAACGCCATGCGCGTTTCGGCCTCGGCCTGCGGCACGAAGTTCAGGGCGATCATCTGGCCCTTGATGTAGTTGAACCGCTCCAGCGACTGGGCCTTGTCGATGTTGGGGTCGAACGGGCTGCCCTTGCCGGTGCCTGACGGGTTCTTGATGAACCCGGCGAGCATCATGGCCTCATTCGTCTTCAACTCCCGCGCGGGCTTGCCGAAGTACGCCTGCGATGCCGCCTCGACGCCGTAGGCGTTGCGGCCGAAGTAGACGACGTTGAGGTACATCGCCATGATCTCGTCTTTGCTGTACTGCTGGTTCAGCTTCAGCGCGATGACCGCCTCGCGGACCTTACGGGCGTAGGTGACGCCTTCGAGCTCGGCCCAGCGGCGGGCGTACTGCTGGCTGATCGTCGAGGCGCCCTGCCGGTCACCACCGGTGACGTTGTTCCAGGCGGCCCGGACGACGCCCTTGTAGTCGACGCCGTCGTTCGTGTAGAAGCTGTTGTCCTCGGCGGCCACGACCGCGTGCTGCATGTCTTTCGGGATCTGGTCGAGCGGCAGCACGGTGCGGTTCTCGCCGATGCGGCCCATCGGGGTCTGGCCGTCGGAGTAGAAGATGGTCGTCTGCTGGTCGAGCGTGATGTCGTCGGGCAGGCCGACCTGGTCGAAGTAGTAGGTGCCACTGACCATGCCGATGCCCGCGATCATGATGAACGCGGCGATCGAGACGATGACGATGTTGCGCCGCCGGCGCTTCTTGGCCTTGGCGGTGGCGCTGCGGCCGTCCTTGCCGCCGGACCCGCCCTTGCCGCCGCCCGGACCACCGGGTCCACCGGGGCCGCCCGGGCCTTCCATGACGTCGCCGAGCGGGGCGCCGACGACGGCCCGGCCGACTGTCGCGCGGCCCGCGGCACCCGGGACGGACGCGGCACCGACACTCGCGGAGCCGGTCACCGAGGCGCGGCCGGTGCGGGACTCGGGCGGCGAGACGCGCGCCGAGCCGACGCTCGCGGAGCCGACGCTGGCGGACCCGGAGGCGCCGCCTACGCTCGCCGATCCGGACGGGCGGGCCGAACCCACGCTCGCCGAGCCGCTGGGCCGGGCCGAGCCGACACTGGCGGAGCCGGAGGCCCCACCGACGCTCGCGCGCCCGACCTGCGCCCGCCCGGCCGGCGGGGCCGACGGGTTCGGGGAAGGGGGTTCCGGCTGGAATCCGGGAACCTGCGCGCGGCCCGATTGGGGGTTGCTCGGGTCACCGTAGTTCATTCGTCCCACCTTGCCGGTTGCATCGTTGTCGCATGCTCCGTCGCCATCATGTCTGTGAGCCGCGCCACTCACGGCTAAGCCGATGCGGTGCGGCATCGTTGCCGCCCGCCGCCGCCCGCGCCAGGAAGCCCCGGTGGTGCGGCGAACAATCCCCCCACTCGTGACAACGCTCTGTCACGCCTTCGAGGTTCATTCGGCCGCCCCTCCTCGCACCCGGGGCGTGCGTTCGCCGCCGTCCCCGGGCCCGGCCGTCAGCCCGTCGCGTCCCAAAAGGTACTGCTCGACGAGGTGGTTCCAGCCGCACGCGCGGCAGACCTCGACCACGTACACGTGAAACTCACTCAGCGTCATCGCGAGGATCGGCAGCTCGGCCGCCCGGCGGGCCTGGCCGGAGGACTGCCGCAGCTCATCCCCGTAGATGTAGTGCACATGGGTGAGGTTCTCGCGACGGCAGACGGGGCACAGCTCCTCCGTCGGCTCGCCGTGGAATTTCGCAGCGCTCTTGAGGTATGGCGACGCGTCGCACACCTCATAGGTGCCGACGCGTCCGGATTGCACCTCACGCAGCAGGGCGCGTCTTCTCAGAGAGAAGTCGACAACCTGACGCTGGGTACGCATGCGCCCGAGGGTACGCGGTCGCGCGCCCCTCGGCGACTCCCGTCACGATCGGTAGCGATCCGATAGACGAGCAGCTCTGTGCTGCAGCCCACTGGGTCCTATTTCTTGCATCCGTTCGGATCGCGACCTAACGTTCGATGTATCGGCCCGATACATCGGGCGGGTTACGGGAAGGAGGCCGGGAGTGCTCGAACTGGCGGTCCTGGGCCTTCTGCACGAGTCCCCGATGCACGGGTACGAGCTACGGAAGCAGCTCACGACCAAGCTGGGGGCGTTTCGCTTCGCCATCAGTTATGGATCGCTGTACCCGACGCTGCGCCGGCTACAGGCGGACGGCTGGATCACCGAGGGTGCGCCACCGTCCGGCATGCCGGCCGCCAATGAAGAGGTACCCCTGCTCACCGGCAAGCGGGGCCGCGTGGTCTACACGATCACCGCGGAGGGCAAAGAGCGCTTCCAGGAGCTGCTCAGCGCCGCCGGACCCGAGACCTACGACAGCGAGGCCGGTTTCGGGGTGCATTTCGCGTTTTTCGCGCGCACCGACCCCGACACCCGGCTGCGGATCCTCGAGGGCCGCCGCCGACGCGTCGAGGAGCGGCGCGAGGGCATGCGAGATGTGCTCACCCGAGCCGCCGAGCGACTCGACGCGTACACGCTCGAACTGCAACGACATGGCCTGGACGCGTGCGAACGCGAGGTCCGCTGGCTCGAAGAGCTCATTGCGAACGAGCGCAATGGCAAAACCCCTGAACCGCCTTCGGCAAAAGATCCGGAGCGGTCGTGAACAACGAGAAGGAGGCATCCGCGATGGGCTCCGTCCGCGTTGCCATCGTCGGTGTCGGCAACTGCGCTTCCTCCCTGATCCAGGGTGTGGAGTACTACCGCAACGCCGATCCGACTGACCGAGTGCCGGGTCTGATGCACGTCAAGTTCGGCGACTATCACGTCGGCGACGTCGAGTTCGTGGCGGCGTTCGACGTCGACGCCAAGAAGGTCGGCCAGGACCTGGCGGCCGCCATCGGCGCGAGCGAGAACAACACCATCCAGTTCTGCGACGTGCCGCCGACCGGTGTCACCGTTCAGCGCGGCCCGACGCACGACGGCCTGGGCCAGTACTACCGCGAGATGATCGACGAGTCCGACGAGCAGCCGGTCGACGTCGTCAAGGCGCTGCGCGACGCGCAGGCCGACGTCGTCGTGTGCTACCTGCCGGTCGGCTCGGAGCAGGCGGCGAAGTTCTACGCCCAGGCCGCGATCGACGCGGGCTGCGCCTTCGTCAACGCGCTCCCGGTCTTCATCGCCTCCAACCCGGAGTGGGCCCAGAAGTTCACCGACGCCGGGCTGCCGATCGTCGGCGACGACATCAAGAGCCAGGTCGGGGCCACGATCGTGCACCGCGCCCTGGCCAAGCTCTTCGAGGACCGCGGGGTCGAGCTGCTGCGCACTTACCAGCTCAACTTCGGCGGCAACATGGACTTCATGAACATGCTGGAGCGCACCCGCCTGGTCTCGAAGAAGATCTCGAAGACCCAGTCGGTGACCTCGCAGATCCCGCACGAGATGGTGAAGTCCGACGTGCACATCGGGCCGTCCGACCACGTGCCGTGGCTCGACGACCGCAAGTGGGCGTACATCCGCCTCGAGGGCCGCTCGTTCGGCGACACGCCGCTCAACGCGGAGCTCAAGCTCGAGGTCTGGGACTCCCCGAACTCGGCCGGCGTCATCATCGACGCCCTGCGCGCCGCGAAGATCGCCAAGGACCGCGGCATCGGCGGCCCGATCCTGTCGGCTTCGAGCTACTTCATGAAGTCGCCGCCGGAGCAGTACAACGACCACGACGCGCACGAGTCGGTCGAGAAGTTCATCAAGGGCGAGATCGAGCGCTGAACCCCGTGAAAGAGGCCGGCCCGGACGGGCCGGCCTTTTTCATTGCAGGCCGAACTCGCGCTCGATGCGGACCCGGGCCTCCAGCTCCAGAAGGATCTTCTTGCGCCACAGGCCGCCGCCGAAGCCGACCATCTTGCCGTCGGCGCCCACGACCCGATGGCACGGGATGATGACCGGGATCGGGTTGCGGTTGCAGGCGGTGCCTACGGCGCGGGCGGCGTCCGGGTCGCCCACGGCGGCGGCGATCTGGCCGTATGTACGCATCTCGGCGTACGGGACGGCGTAGAGCTGGCGCCAGACGGCCCGTTCGAACTGGGAGCCGCCGCGCACCGACAGCGGGACGGTGAACGTGAGGTCCTCGCCGGCGAAGTAGCGGGTCAGCTCGTCGGCGGCCCGCGCCAGCAGCTCGTCCGGCTCCACGGCCGTCGTGTTCGGGGGCATCCCGCCGAACTGCACCCGGCAGATGCCCGACTCGTCGGCCGCCACACCTAGAGCATCGATCGGCGCCTGCACCTCAACCCACCGCACGCCGACGATTCTGCCTCTTCGCCCTCCGTAGGCATTGGCGCGGTGCAGTTACCCTCCAGTTGTCCTTGGAGGGAGGGCCGGTGGAGACGACGTTCCTGGTGATCGGCGGCTTCGGCGTGGTGATCCTCGCGCTCTCCGTGCTCATCGGTGACCTCTTCCACTTCGGCCACCCCGACGCCGCCGGGCCGTTCTCGGTGCCCGCCGTGGCCGGGTTCATCGGCGCCTTCGGATTCGCCGGGGCCGCCGCCGCCGCGATCACCGGGTCGGACGGCCTGCTGGTGCCGGTCGTGGCCGGGGTCGTCACGGCCCTGCCGACGGCCTGGCTCGCCACCCGCCTGGCCCGCTTCGCCATGGACATGCGCACCGACGCCACCCCGACGCAGCAGGACATGGTCGGGACCACCGGTGTCGTCGTGACACCCATCTCCGGCAGCGGCTACGGCGAGGTGCGGATCTCGCTCGGTGGCCAGCCGGTCAAACTCAGCGCCCGCGCCGACCGGCCCATCGCACTCGGGGCCCGCGTCTTCGTGGTGGAGGCGACCAGCCCCACCAGCGTGATCGTCGAAGAAACCCCCCTTTAACCAGAACCAGACCCCACCCAACTGAAGAAGGAAGCGCGCATGGACACAGTCCTGCTCGTCGCCATCGGCGGCGGCGCCTTGTTGATCTTGTTCCTGGTGATTTTCATCGTCTCGCGGATCAAGGTCGCCGGCTCCAACGAGGCCTTCATCATCACGGGCCGCAAGGGTAAGTCGGTCCAGGGCCTGGACGGCAGCCGCTCGACCGACCTGTCCGGCCAGAAGGTCGTCATGGGCGCCTCGGTCTTCGTGGTGCCGATCGTGCAGAAGCTGCAGGTGCTCGACCTGTCCAGCCGCCGCATCCACGTCGAGATCACCGGCGCGGTCAGCAAGCAGGGCATCCGGGCCAACCTTCAGGGCGTGGCGATCGTGAAGGTCGGCGGCACCGAGGACGCGATCCGGGCCGCCGCGCAGCGCTTCCTCAACCAGCAGCAGGGCATCGACCTGTTCACCAGCGAGGTCCTGGCCGGTGCGCTGCGCTCGATCGTGGGCCGGCTGACCATCGAGGAGATCATCCGGGACCGCACCGCGTTCGCCAGCGCGGTCGCCGAGGAGGCCGAGCACTCGCTGACCAACCAGGGTCTGGTGCTCGACACCTTCCAGCTCCAGGACATCTTCGCCGAGGGCTCGTACCTGGCCGACCTGGGCCGCCCCGAGGCCGCCCGGGTGCTGCGCGACGCCGCCATCGCCGAGGCGCAGGCCCGCCAGGCCGCCGAGTCCGAGCGGCTCAAGGCGGAGGAGGCCATCGCCGAGGCCAACCGGAACCTGTCGCTCAAGCAGGCCGGCATCCAGGCCGAGATCGACGCGGCCAAGGCGAAGTCCGCCGCGGCCGGCCCGCTCGCTCAGGCCGAGCGCGACCAGCAGATCCTCGCCGAGCAGCAGAAGGTGGCCGAGCGCAACGCCGAGCTCAAGCAGCGCCAGCTCGACACCGAGGTGCGCAAGCCGGCCGACGCCGAGCGCTACCGGGTCGAGCAGGAGGCCGAGGCGGCCAAGAACGCGGCCATCTTCAAGGCCGACGCGCAGCGGCAGGCGGTCATCGCAGCCGCGCAGGGCGCCGCCGAGCAGGCCCGCCTCACCGGTGAGGGCGAGCGGTCCCGCCGCGCCGCGCTGGCCGAGGCCAACGCGATCGAGGGTGCCAAGGAAGGTGAGGCGGAGCAGCGGCGCCGGGTCGCCATCGCCGAGGCGCTCGAGCGTGAAGGTGCGGCCGAGGCCTCGGCGATCCTGGCCCGCGGCCAGGCCGAGGCCGAGGCGATGAAGCTCAAGGCCGACGCGTTCGCCACCTACGGCGAGGCGGCCATCCTCGACCTGCTGGTCCGGGTGATGCCGGACGTGGTCAAGGCGGCCAGCGACCCGATGGGCAACATCGACAAGATGACTGTCATCTCGACCGACGGGGCCAGCTCCCTGACCAGGTCGGTCGCGAACAACGTCGCTCAGGGCCTCCAGCTCGGGACCGACCTCACCGGCATCGACCTGCAGAAACTGCTGAGCAAGCTCGGCGGTCTCGCGGGCGACGACGTCGTCGAGCCGGTCAACGGCCGCCCGGCCGTCGAAGCGCCGAAGCAGTAGACCTGAGAATTCGCCGGGGGCCTTCACCATTCGGTGAGGGCCCCTTCGCCGTAGGCTTTGGCCGTGTCCGCCGCCACCGCCCCACCCCGAACCCAAGCGCACTTCCTCCGGGCCGTGCTGCGGCAGCGAGGTTTCCGGCGGCTGGTCGCGGTACGGGTGGTCGCCCAGGTGGGTGACGGGCTGTTCCAGGGTGCGCTGGCCGGCAGCGTGCTGTTCAACCCGGAGCAGCGGGCCGGCGGCATGGCGATCGCGGCCGGCTTCGCGATCCTGCTGCTGCCGTACTCCCTGGTCGGCCCGTATGTCGGCGTGTTCCTGGACCGCTGGCAGCGCCACTCGATCATCATCGTCGCCAACATCGTGCGGGCGCTGCTGGTGGTGCCGATCGCGGTCTACGTCTGGGGTGGCGAGAAGTCGCCGATCCCCTTCCTGCTCGCCCTGGTGGCGATCGGCCTGAACCGGTTCTTCCTGGCCGGGCTCTCCGCGGCCACCCCGCACGTCGTGGCCGACCACACGCTCGTCACCGCGAACTCGCTCAGCGGCACGCTCGGCTCGCTGAGCTACACGCTCGGCATCGGGGCGGGCGCGGCACTGATCAAGACCGTGCTGGCCACGTCATTTCACGGGTACGCGCTCGTCGTGGGCCTGGCCGCCCTCTTCTACCTGGTCTCGGCGCTCATCGGCCGGGTCTCGTTCGCCCCCGACGAGCTCGGCCCGGACGCGCGGGATCGGCGGGGCGGCTCCATCTTGGCCGCACTCAGGGAGACCAGCCGCGGGACGGTCGCCGGGGTCCGGCACCTGACCGCCAAGCGCGGCGCCGCCTACCTGGTGCTGGCGCAGGCGATGTTCCGGCTGCTGTACGGCGTGGTGCTGCTCGCGTGCCTCTTGCTCTTCCGCACCGGCTTCAACCACGGCGGCGACGTCACCGGCTCGTTCGGCACCATCGCCAACGCGTTCCTGGCCGGCGGGGTCGGGATGCTCATCGCGTCGTTCGTGACACCGCCGGTGACGCGCCGGATCGGCGGCTGGCGATGGGTGGCGATCGTGCTGGCCGGCACCGGGTTGGCGATCGTGGGCTTCGGGCTGCCGTTCGACCCGGTGCTGCTGCTCGGGGCCGTGTTCGTCACGAACCTGGCCGCGCAGGGCATCAAGATCGTCACCGATACCTCGCTGCAGCACGAGTGCGCGGACGAGTACCGCGGCCGGGTCTTCAGCATCAACGACACCACCTTCAACATCGCGCTGGTGGCGGGGATGTACCTGGGCGCGCTGACCCTCCCGGACACGGGGCGCTCGGTGGCCGTGCTGTGCGTGGTTGCGGCCGGATACGTGCTGGCCGCGGCCGGCTACGCGGCTCTGGGCGGCCGGTGGGCCCGCCGGGTCGGCGACGACATCGCCGGTCCCGGGCGGACCCTGCCGCGCGTGCGCTGACTAGTAGCTTGTCGACGTCTTCGTCGCCGTCGCGTTGATCTGCGACGTGCTCATCGTCAGGTTGTTGCCGCTACAGGTGTACTTCGCCGGGTTGTCGTCCGTCTGGAACGGCTCGGTCTCGTCGAAGTTGATCGAGGGCGCCTTGGTGTTGATGGTGCCTGTCGCCTGCACGTTGGTGTACGCGATGCTCCCGCTCGTCGTCGAGACGTTCGAGGTGACAGTCGCGTTGACCGTCAGCGTGATCGCGACGGCCTGGCCCTGAATGGTCGGCTTGCCGTCGAAGGTGCTGTCCTTGTATGTCTCCGTCAGCTTGCCGTCCGGCGTGAACTTCAGCACCGAGCCGTTCTTGGTCAGGCTGATCGGCACGTTGCCGACGCCGTCCATGGCGACCTGCTCGGTGTACGTCTGGGTCGTCCACGTGCCGACCAGGCACTCGTCGATCGTGGCCTTGGGCTTGGCGCTCGCAGTGCCCGTGGCCGCCGGCCCGCCGGTGGTGTTCGCCTGCGGATCGGTCTTCTTGTCGTCCCCGCCGCTCTTGAGCGCCGCGACCACGACGATCGCGACGACGAGCACGACGATAACGCCCGAAAGCGCAAGGATCGGCATGAGGTACTTGTTCTTGCCGCCGCCACCCGAGGGGCCGGACGGGCCGGCGCCGTACGTCGCGCCGTAAGCGGTGGGCGGGGCGGAAATGGGGTCGTTGTATGAGGGTGGCGCCGAATATTGCGGTCCGGAGCTGGTGGGGTATCCGGCATAGGGCTGCTGTCCGCCGTACGGTCCGCCTGTGTACGGCGTGCCGCTCGTCGGCTGCTGGGGCGCCTGCGGGACGCCTCGATAGGTGCGGCACTGCGTGCAGTAGCCGTTCGCATCAATGCCCATGCCGCCGCAGGTTGGACACGGCTGCATGTTTGCCTCCAGGTTCAGGGGATTGCGTGCTAGCGACGGTAGCGGACCGGGTCTACGCGCAGAAGCGGCCGAATCGCCACATGCACGACGCTCCAGTGGTCGGGGTTCCGACAACCTCCGGATCTCGGGCAACACCCTCCCCAAGTGTTGCCGTGAGTAGTCGTACGATTACGTAATGTCAACACCACCGGAGCCCGGCGACGTGCGGCCGCCGGAAAAGGCCGAGCCGCTGCCACCGTCCGCGCCGACCCCCGGAGTACCCGGAGCGGTCCGCCCCGAATCGCTGCGGGACTCCGCACCGCGCTCCTCCCGGGAAGACCCCCAGTTCCCGCCGCCGCCCGAGCGCGCCCTTCCACCGGCCGCCCCGCCCGCCGCCCCGCCGCCCTCCCGGGGCCGGCTGGTGCCGCTGGCCGGCGGTGCGGTGCTGGCCCTGGCCGTCGTGGCGGTCGTGGCCTACCTGGCGCTGAGCCCCGGCCGGCGCGGAGAGGAGGTCATGGGCGGCCCGGTCATCGGCAGCCCGGCCGCCTCCGGACGCGGCCCGAACCCGCAGGTCGCGGCGCCTCTCACCACCGGCGCCGAGAGCAGCGCGCCCGCGGCCGGGCCGACCGGCGCGCGCACCCAGGCCCCGGCCGGCGTGCCCTGCTCCTACTCGTCGGCCGATCGCGGCGAGGGCGACACGCGCCTGATCGCGACGCCGGCGCCCAAGTCGACGCTCAGTGGCCGGCCGGCCGCGACGATCCAGACCAATCTCGGCCCGATCGGGGTCCAGTTGTACGCCGACCGCGCCCCCTGCACCGTGAACTCCTTCGTGCATCTGGCCCGGGACGACTTCTACAGCGACACGCCGTGTCACCGGCTCACGACCGACGGCCTGTACGTCCTGCAGTGCGGCGACCCCAGCGGCACCGGGACCGGCACGCCCGGCTACCAGTTCGGCGAGGAGAACCTGCCCACGACGGTGCCGCCGTATCCCCGGGGGACGCTGGCGATGGCCAACGCGGGCCCGGGGACGAACGGCTCGCAGTTCTTCGTGGTCTACAAGGACAGCGACATCCCGCCGGACTACACCGTCTTCGGCACCGTGACCAGCGGGATGGACCTGCTCGACCGGATCGCCGCGGCCGGCACCACCACCGGGCAGCCCGACGGCCCGCCGAAGCAGGCCGTGCAGATCACCGAGATCCGGGTGGCGTGACGCCCTCGGCCTCGGCCCACTTGAGGAGCTCGGCGATGGCCTCGTCGGGGTCGAGCGGGCCGCGCTCGAGGCGCAGCTCCTTCAGGTAGCGCCAGGCGCGGCCCACGATCGGGCCCGGGGGCACCCCCAGCAGCTCCATGATCGCGTTGCCGTCGAGGTCGGGCCGGACCCGGGCCAGGTCCTCCTCGGCGGCGATGCGCGCGATCCGCTCCTCCAGCGCGTCGTAGTCGGCCGCCAGCTGCGCGGCCTTACGCCGGTTGCGGGTCGTCACGTCCGAGCGGGTCAGGGCGTGCAGCCGGTCCAGCAGCGGCCCCGCGTCGGTGACGTAGCGGCGCACGGCCGAGTCGGTCCACTCGCCGCGGCCGTACCCGTAGAAGCGCAGGTGCAGCGCGACGAGCTCGGCGACGTCCGAGATCACGTCCTTCGGAAACTTCAGCGCCTTCATCCGCTGCTTGGTCAGCCGGGCCCCGACGATCTCGTGGTGATGGAAGCTCACCCCGCCGTCCGGGCCGACCGCCTTCGTGTTCGGCTTGCCGATGTCGTGCATCAGGGCGGCCATGCGCAGCGTGAAGTCCGGCCCCTCCTTCTCGTGCGCGATGGCGTTGCGCACCACGATCAGGGTGTGCTCGTAGACGTCCTTGTGCTGGGCGTGCTCGTCGATCTCCAGCTTGAGCCCGGCCAGCTCCGGCAGGAACTGCTCGGCCAGCCGGGTGTCGACGAGCAGCCGCAGTCCGGCGATCGGGTCCTGGCCGCACATGAGCTTCACGAACTCGTCGCGGACCCGCTCGGCCGTGATCCGGCCCAGGTCGGGCGCCATGGCGGTCATGGCGGCCAGCACCTCGGGCGCGACCGCGAAGCCCAGCTTGCTCACGAACCGCGCGGCCCGCAGCATCCGCAGCGGGTCGTCGGCGAACGAGTCCTCGGGCCGGCCCGGGGTCCGCAGCACGCCCTCGGCGAGGTCGGACAGGCCGCCGTACGGGTCGGTGAACTCGTGGCCCGGCACCGACACGGCCATCGCGTTCACGGCGAAGTCGCGCCGGCGCAGGTCGTCGGCCAGGTTGTCACCGAAGCGCACGATGGGATTGCGGCTGACCCGGTCATACGCGTCCGCGCGGAACGTCGTCACCTCGATGCGCAGCCCACGCCGGGCCAGGCCGATCGTGCCGAACTCCTGCCCGGTGGTCCACACCGCCTCGGCCCAGCCGTCGATGAGCCGCAGCGTCTCCTCGGGCCGGGCGTCGGTGGTGAAGTCGAGGTCGTCGCCGAGGCGTCCGAGCAGCGCGTCGCGGACCGACCCGCCGACGAGGTGCAGCTCGTGGCCGGCGCGGGCGAAACGGTGGCCGAGCTCGTCGGCGACGGGGGAGACGCGCAGCAGCTCGTGCACGGCGCGGCGCTGGGCCTCGTTGAGGGCGCGTGTGGTCTCGGACATCGGTCGGCCAGCCTATCGCGACGGGGAAAGCAGGCACCGAGGGTAGCTGCCAGGTGTGCGTCGGGTCGCCCGATAATCCGTGGACCCTCGGAAGTGTCAGGGGGTGCCACTATGGTCGGTGCTGCGGATTGAGGCACGACGTCGGTAGGGATGTGGCGAATGGCTCCGGGTTCGGACCCGTGGGAGGACGAGGGCTGGCCGGAGCCTGCGCAGGCACCCTCGCGCCAGCCTGCGGACAAGCCGCACATTCGCCGCCGCGGTGTGCACCGGCGCCCTGAGGAGCCGACCGAGGTCCTGCCGCCCGCGCCCGAGGCGCCGGCCTGGGCCGACGTGCAGCCGGCCGGACCTACCGAGGTCATCCCACCGGCGCCACCCGCCCAGACGCCACCGGTCCCGATGCCGCCCGCCCAGACGCCGCTCGCTCCGACGCCTCCGAGCTGGGCCGATGTGCAGCCGGCCGGACCTACCGAGATCATCCCGCCACCGTCCTGGGCCGGCGCTCCGGCCGCGGCGACGCAGGCCGTGCCGCCGGTGCCCCCGGCCGCCGCGCCACCACCGCCGTTCACACCACCCGCCGGCCCGCCGCCCACGTTCATGCCGCCGACCGCCGCGCCACCGCCCACGTTCGCGCCGCCCGCCGCCGTGCCGCCCGCCGCTGCGTTCGGGACGCCTGCGCTCGAGACGCCTGCGCACGATCCGCTGGCCGGGCCCACGCAGGTGCTGCGGCCGCCCGCCGCCGGGCCAGTCGATCCGGGGCAGACGGTGCGGCTGGAGGTGGGGCGGCGGCCGGAGGGACTGACCGTCGACCCGGCCAACGCGCCCACCATGGCGCTGCCGCTGCTCACGCCGCGCCCGCAGGTCGTCGCCGACGCGCCACAGGTCGAGGAGTCGGTCCCGCCCAGCGCGGCCGACGACGACAGCACCGGCACCGTGGTCCGCAACAGCAGCACCATGGCCATCCTGAGCCTGGTCAGCCGGGCCACCGGCTTCCTGCGCGCCGCGGCCATCGCGGCGGCCATCGGCGGTGCCGTGGTCGGCGACGACTACACGCTGGCCAACAACCTGCCCAACCAGGTCTACGAGCTGCTGCTCGGTGGCGTCCTGGCCAGCGTGCTCATCCCGACGCTGGTGCGGGCCCGCAAGGACGACCCCGACCGCGGCGAGGCCCACGCGCAGCGCCTGCTGACGCTGGCCGCCGTCGCGCTCGGGATCGCGACAGTCCTCGTCGTGCTCGCCGCGCCGCTCATCACCGCGGTCTACACGCTTGGCAACGACAAGGTCACGACGGCCGACCGCGACCTGATCACGCTGCTGGCCTACCTGCTGCTGCCGGAGATCTTCTTCTACGGCCTGGCCGGCATCTCGGCCGCGATCCTCAACGTGCGCGGCCACTTCGCGGCGCCGATGTGGACGCCGATCCTGAACAACATCGTGGTCATCGCCACGGGCGGCGTGTTCATGCTGATCTCCGACGGCGTGCCGAAGCCCGACACGATCACGCTGCCCCAGGTGCTGGTCCTCGGCATCGGCACCACGCTCGGCATCATCGTGCAGGCGGCCGGGCTGTGGCCGGCCATGCGCAAGACCGGGTTCCGCTGGAAGTGGCGCTTCGACTTCCGCAAGCTGCACCTGCGCGAGCTGGCGAAGCTGGGCGCCTGGATGCTGCTCTACGTCGGGGTCAACCAGCTCGGCATCACGGTCGTCATGGCCCTGGCCAAGCAGACCCAGCTCCAGGGCGGCCAGGGTCCGGCGGTGTTCAACAACGCCTTCCTGATCTTCATGATGGCCCACGGCATCGTGGCCGTCTCCGTCATCACCGCGATCATGCCGCGCATCTCGGCCGCCGCCGCCGACGGGCGCTTCTCCGACGTGACCGATCAGCTCGCCCAGGCCAGCCGGCTGGCGTCGGTGATCCTGATCCCGGCCGCCGCCGTGTATGTCGTGCTCGGCAAGCCGCTGGCCGTCACGCTGTTCAACCACGGCAGCTACACCTACGACCAGGCACTGGCCACCGGCTCGGTGGTCGCCGCGGCCGGCCTCGGTCTGCTCCCGTTCGCGCTGAGCCAGATGCAGACAAGCGTCTTCTACGCCACGCGCGACACGAAGACCCCGGCGCTCGTGAACATCGGCGGCGTGGCCGTGCGCCTGCTCCTGGACGTGACCTTCTACTTCGTCCTGCCGGTCGCGGTGGTCACGACGTCGCTGATGGTCGGCACCGCGCTGTCCTACGTCGCCACATTGATCGTCGGCTACATCCTGCTCCGCAAGCGCCTGGGCCGGCTGGGCCTGCGCCGGCTGCTCGACACACTTATCCGCCTGGCCGCGGCCGCGGTGGTCGGCGGCCTGCTGGCCCTCGGCGTGACGTGGCTGATCGGCCTGATCATCGACCCGGGCTGGCTCCTCGGCGTCGTCCAGCTGATCTTCGGCAGCGCCGTGCTTGTCGCCGTCTACGCCGTCGGCGCCATCTTCCTGAAGGTGCCCGAGGTCAGCCAGTTCGCCGGCATGATCCGCCGCCGCCTGGGCCGCTGATCCGGCACCGCCGCGGCTCCTGGCGAATCGCCACCGGGCAGGGGTGGGCGTCAATTCCGGCGAGCGCCGAAGGACGTGTCGAAAAGCAAGAGAGAGGCGTCTCACTTGACGGTCCGGTTGAACCCGAACGGGGGTCGGTGCGTGACACCGGTGGGGTCAGTGCGACGTGCGGTAGCGGAGCGCTGGACGGGTACCAGAACAGGGCATATGTCGCTTTTGTCGAATGCGGCAACCGCAATGAGCGGCGCCAAGCCGTGTTGCGGTCCGGTGGGCTCCGGCGATTCAGTGAAAAGTACGTGAAGGGCAAATGACCGACCGGCCAGGACATGGGTGATCAATTGGCCCCGCGCGGGGTGGTCCGGAGATGATGACGTGTCGGAGACCGAAGAGGCGACAGGTAAGGTCAACCCCGGCGCCATGCCGAAGCGCTTAGGCTTAGTGACTGCGACTCGCGTTACGACGTACGGCACAGGTCGGCACACGGATCGGAAGGGAGGACGGGTGGCTGAGCTCGACGAAGGGCTGGAGGCCGGGGGCGTTCCCCGGGTCCTCACCTTCGGCACCCCATCCGTCGGTGAAATCCTTGCCGAGCGATACCAGCTCGAAGAGCACATCGGCAACGACTCGCTGGGCCGCCAGCTGTACCGCGGCATCGACGTCATCCTCCGCCGCCCAGTGGCGGTCGTCACGCGCTACCCCGGCGGGGAGAGCGCCAAGGAGATGCTGGCCGCGGCGGTCGCCGCGAGCCGGATCGTGCACCCGCACCTCGTCGGCGTCTATGACGCGATCGACGAGGGGGAGCGCGCCTACGTGGTGCGCGAGTGGGTGGACGGCATCGCGCTGCGGGACATCGTGGCGCAGGGGCCGCTCGACGCCGGCCGCTCGGTCGCGATCGCCTGGGCCGTCACCGACGCCGTAGCCGCGCTGCACGGCACCGGGATGGCGCACGGCAACGTGCACCCCGGCACCGTCCTCGTCGCGCACGACGGCCGCGTGGTGCTCACCGACGCTCGGGCCGACGACCGGGCCACGCCGGACACCGATATCCGGTCGATCGGCGCGATCCTTTACTGCGCCCTTACCGGCTACTGGCCGCACGCCGAGGCCGGGACCTACTCGGTGCCGGACGGGGTGCGCGACGAGTCCGGCGCGCTGCAGAGCCCCCGCCAGGTCCGCTCCGGCGTGCCGGCGCACCTCGACTCGCTCATCGCCGACCTGCTGAACCCCGAGATGCCGCTGCCCTCCGCCGAGTCGCTGGGCGCCGAGCTCGCCTCGTTCGGCAGCCTCGACGAGGAGGAGATCGCGGCCGAGGAGCAGGGCGGGCGCACCGACTTCGCGGCGTTCGACTCCGCATCGCAGTCCACCACCCCGCCGAAGCCGGCCGGGCGCAAGCTCGCCGTCGGCGTCGTCGGCCTGCTCGTGCTGGCCCTGGCCGGCACGCTCGCCGCGGCCCGGGTGCTCGGCGACCCGGCCTCACCGGAGGCCAGCCCGCCCGGCGCCAGTGCACCGGCCGGGACGACCGCCTCACAGCCGGCCAAGCCGGCCGGGCAGCCCGTCGAGTTCAAGATCGACGGGTCGAAGGTCCGCATCGTCGACCCCCAGGGCGACCGCACCGAGGTCAAGGACGCCGACAAGGCCGTCGACGGCGACGCCAACACGGTATGGAAGACCGAGCGCTACCCGCGGGCCGACTTCGGCGGCAAGAAGGCCGGCATGGGCATCTGGATCGACCTCGGCGAGGAGAAGCAGGTCGCCAACGTCCAGGTCGTGCTCCAGACCCCCGGCGCCGACGGCGAGCTGCGGGCCGGCTCGCAGGATCTGGGCAGCGGCAAGTCCCAGGACGCCGCGACGGTCCAGGGCTACCCGGTCGTGAACGCGCGCCAGGGCATGGGCAGCACCACCGTGTTCACCGGGCCGGAGCAGAAGACCCGCTACCTGCTCGTCTGGATCACGAAGCTGCCGAAGGAGAGCAACAGCGGCGGATACCGCGTGGCTATCGGAGAGATAACCGTCCGGGTGCAGTGACCCCACGAACCGTCCGCGGTCGATAAGGTGCGTCCCGTGGACGATGCTGAGCGCGACGACGCTTGGCTCCTGCGTGCCCATGCGCAGGGCGATCCCAACGCGTTCGCGGAGCTGGTCCGACGGCACCGCGACCGGCTGTGGGCGGTCGCCCTGCGCACCCTCGGAGACCGCGAGGAGGCCGCCGACGCACTGCAGGACGCCCTGCTCTCGGCGTTCCGCGCGGCGGCCAACTTCCGCGGCGAGTCGGCGGTCACCACCTGGCTGCACCGCATCGTCGTGAACGCCTGCCTCGACCGCATCCGCCGGCGACAGGCCCGCCCGACAGTGCCGCTGCCCGAGACCGACGTCACACCCGCACCGGCAAGCGACCGTGAGACCGCCCTGGACGTGCGCCAGGCGCTGCTGCAACTGCCGATCGAGCAGCGGGCGGCGCTGGTGCTCGTGGACGTCCAGGGTTACGCCGTCGCCGAAGCCGCCGTGATGCTCGGCGTCGCGGAGGGCACCATCAAGAGCAGGTGCGCCCGCGGCCGGGCCCGGCTCGCGATGCTCCTCGGTCACCTGCGGAACCCGGTCACCGACGGCCGCGTCCCATCAGAGAAGACGACTCCATCCGCATCCGGAAAGGAGGGTGGCGCATGACGGCCTTCTCCGAAGCCGACCTCGACCAGCTCGCCGACTTTGTCGGTGGGGCGCTGGACGGCACCCCGGAGGCGGACCACGTGCGTCACCTGGTGAGCACCGAGGAGAGCTGGGCCGAGGCCTACGCGATGCTCGTGACCGCCGACGCCGCCACGCGTGACGAGCTGCATGCTTTAGGAGCAGAGCCGGCGGTCGTACCTCCTGACGTCGCCCAACGCCTCGACGCGGCCCTGGCCGGGGCGATCGTCACACCTCCCACTGACGGCCCCGTCGTCGACCTGGCCCGGGCCCGTGAGGCCCGCCGCCGGCGCCGGATGCGCTGGACGGCCGGGCTCGCCGCGGCCGCCGCGGTGCTCGTGTGCGGTGGTGTGGGCGTCCAGGTCCTGCGCGACACCGCCACCAACTCGGACAAGCCCTCGGCCGCCATGCCCGACGCCGGCCGGGCCGAGCAGCAGACCGACAACGCGGGCGGCGTCGTCCCCGCCGAGGGCTCGGCCGGCAGCGGCTCGGCTGTCACGTTCAGCGGCCGCGACTACGCGCCCGGCACGGTCGGCAACCTGAGCGGGCAGGCGCCGCAGGCGCAGTCCGAGTCGCGCAACAACCTCAGCGGCAGTGCCGGCGCTGCGGCGAGTGTGCCGAGCCCTCTCGCGCGGCTGGCCGATCCGGCCGCCCGGGCCGCCTGCCTCAGCGCCATCACCAAGGAATACGGTGGTCAGGTGGCGTTGGTCGACTACGCGGCGTTCCAGGGCCAGCCCGCGCTGGTGGTGGTCGTCGACGGTTCCCGGACGGCGGCGGGCAAGCGGCTCGTGGTCGTCGTGGGGCCGGACTGCGGCATCGGCGGAGCGATCGCCGACGAGCGGTACCGGACCACCACCCCGTAGCGGTGATGTGGCACACGAGTCACCGTCCACCGGGAATGACCGGTTCGTAGGATGACGTTTTGCTGGCACAGGCTGAAATCGAGGAGTCGACCGTGGATGAGGTCCGCAACCTGATCATCGTGGGGTCCGGTCCCGCCGGTTACACGGCTGCGGTCTATGCCGCCCGGGCCAACCTCAAGCCGCTGGTGATCGAGGGTGTCACCTCCGGTGGCGCGCTGGTGACGACCACCGAGGTAGAGAACTTCCCAGGCTTTCCCGACGGCATCAACGGCCCTGAGCTCATGGACAACATGCGCAAGCAGGCCGAGCGGTTCGGGGCCGAGTTCATCACCGACGACGTGACGCGGGTGGCCCTGGAGGGCCCCGTGAAGAGCGTGTGGGTCGGCGAGACGGAGTACCAGGGCCGGGCCGTCATCCTGGCCACCGGCTCCGCCTGGCGCCCGCTGGGCGTCCCCGGAGAGCAGGAGCTGCTCGGCCGCGGCGTGTCGTCATGTGCCACGTGTGACGGCTTCTTCTTCCGCAACGAGAACATCGTGGTCGTGGGCGGCGGTGACTCGGCGATGGAGGAGGCGACGTTCCTCACCCGCTTCGCCAGCAAGGTGACGATCATCCACCGTCGCGACTCGTTCCGGGCCAGCAAGATCATGGCGGAGCGCGCCCTGGCCAACGAGAAGATCGAGGTCCTCTGGAACAGCGTCGTGACCGAGGTCCTGGACGGTGGCGGCCGCGTCGGCGGCATCCGCGTCAAGAACACGGTCACCGACGAGGAGCAGGACCTGCCGGTGGCCGGTGTCTTCGTCGCGATCGGCCACGACCCGCGCAGCGAGCTCTTCCGGGGCCAGGTCGAGCTGGACGCCGAGGGCTACGTGAAGGTGGATGCCCCGAGCACCCGCACCAACATCGAGGGCGTCTTCGCCGCCGGCGACGTCGTCGACCACACCTACCGGCAGGCGATCACCGCCTCCGGCACCGGCTGCGCCGCGGCGCTCGACGCCGAGCGGTTCATCGCGGCCCTGTAGCGGCGTTTCAGTTTGTTCGAGCGAAGGAGAGCGCATGGGAGCCATCGAGCCCGTCACCGACAAGACCTTTGAGGTCGACGTCCTCAAGTCGGATATTCCGGTCTTGGTGGACTTCTGGGCGGAATGGTGCCAGCCGTGCCGCAAGATCGAGACGATGCTGAACGAGATCGCCGTGGGTGACCTCGCCGGCAAGGTCAAGATCGTGAAGGTCGACATCGACAACAACCCCGAGACCGCCCGGGCCTACCAGGTCCTGTCGGTCCCGACCCTTACCGTCTTCAAGGACGGCGAACCGTTCCGCTCGGTCGTGGGCGCCAACCCGAAGAGCGCGCTGGTTCGTCTGATCGAGTCGGCGCTCGACCCGGCCTGACGTCTTTTCCAGGGCTGATGCCCCGCCTCCCGCTCAGCGGAGGCGGGGCTTCCCTGTTGTGGCCGCTCGAGGGACTGCTGTTTGTGGCCGGGGTTGTAGACCTCGGGCGCTGTCGAAGTCCGGCGTTGCGGCGATGGCCGGGCGGCGTTTGTCGTTGCTTGGGACCGGCCGCAGCGCGATACGGATGTGGTGGTAGTACGCTGCCTCGCGGGCGGGTCGGCGGGCAACAGGTACAACGGGAGGACCGATATGCGGGCGATCCGGCGCGGGGCGCGGGGTGCGGCGGTGGCCGAGATCCGCGGCATTCTGGTCGTGCTGGAGCTGCTCGACGACCTCCCGGCGGCCGACCCTTCGGTGCAGGACCCCGAGTACGACGATGCTGTCGAGCACGCCATTCGCGAGTTCCAGCAGAGCCGCGGCCTGACTGTCGACGGCGAGGTCGGGGACGAGACCTGGCGGGCGCTCGACTCGGCTCGGTGGCGGCTCGGCCAGCGGGCGCTGTTCCACACCGTCGGTGACCCGTACGTGGGCGATGACGTGCGGCAGCTGCAGGAGCGGCTGCTCGAGATGGGGTACAACCCCGGGCGGGCCGACGGCATCTACGGCGGGCTGACCGCGACCGCTGTGGCCCAGTTCCAGCGCGAGGTCGGCCTGCGCTCGGATGGCGAGTGCGGCCCGGCCACGATCGGTGCGCTGCGCCGGCTCGGGCGCAAGGTCATCGGTGGTCGGCCCCAGCTCCTGCGCGAGGCCGAGGCCTTCCGCGAGTCCGGCCCGACACTGCTCGGCAAGCGCATCGTGATCGACCCAGGCCACGGCGGTCCCGACTCGGGCAACGTGGTCCCGGACGGCCCGCTGCGGTGGGTGGAGGCCGACCTCGTGTACGACCTCGCCGCCCGCCTGGAAGGCCGCCTGGCCGCGGCCGGCATGCGGGTGAACCTGACCAGGGGTCCGCACCCGGCGAGCGCTGTGAGCGATCGTGACCGGGTCCACATCGCCAACGAGCTCGGGGCCGACCTGCTGATCTCGATCCACGTCGACGGGCACCGCACGCCGCTGGCCGACGGCGTCGCCACGTACCACTACGGCTCCGTCTCCGGGCCCACCTCCGTCGTGGGGGAGCGGCTGGCGGGTCTGGTGCAGCGCGAGATCGTCGTTCGCACCGGGCTGCGCGACTGCCACACCCACCCGAAGACATGGGAGCTGCTACGCCTGACGCGGATGCCGGCGGTGCGGGTCGACGTGGGCTACCTGACCTCGCCCACCGACCGCCAGCAGCTCATCGACCCCGCGTTCCGGGATCGGGTCGTGGAGGCCATCATGGCGGCCGTGCAGCGCATGTATCTGCCGGTCGAGGCCGATGTGCCGACCGGGTCGATCGACGTGAGCCTGCTGCGGGCGCTTACCGCCTCCGAGGCTTAGGGCCCACTCCCCGCCGGCCCACGGAAACGACCGGCCGGCCGGTGCGGCTGCGGGCGCGCGGAGGCGCCCCGGTGGGGCTCAGCCCGTGGTCATTTCCCGCGTAGCCGGGCGGACCGGAAGAACCGGGCGAAGCAGCGATTCCGGGCTCATTGACCCGAGGAGCTTCTCCAGCGCGTATTCGACGTCCGACTTCCACGACAGCGCGGTCCGCAGCTCCAGGCGGAGGCGTGGATAACGCGGATGTGGTCGTACCGTCTTGAAGCCGATCGACAGGTAGAAGTCCGCCGGCGCCAGGCAGCCCCGCTCGTTGCGCCCGGCCTCGTCGACCTCGCCGAACTTCGCGTCGCCGAACGCCTCGATCGCCTTCACGCCGCGCTTCGTGAGGTCACGGGCGACGCCCTGGACGAGCATCCGGCCGAGCCCGCCGTCGGCGAACGGCTGGACCACGTGGGCGGTCATCAGCAGTACCGCATCCGGCGACACCGGCGACGTCGGGAATGCCATGCTGCGCGGCACATAGGCCGGCGGCGCGAACATCACGAACCCGGCGGGCATCCCGTCGACGTACACCAGCTTCCCGCACGAACCCCACTCGAGCAGCGTCTGCGAGACCCAGGCTTCCTTCTCGAGGCCGGGGTCGCCGTTCGCGCAGGCGCGGTCGGCGGCCACGGGGTCGAGCTCCCAGAAAACGCAGTCACGGCACGATCGAGGAAGATCCTCGAGGGTGTCCAGCGTCAAACTGACGAGACGTCGCGACATTGGCCCATCTCCACCGCACCCGGGATTAGCTCGTCATGATGGTACGCACTCGCGACACGCCGCGGGACCCATCCGCGGACAGTTCCTCAACCTGCTCCCGACGCCCGCTCGCGGCCCACGCCGCCGGCCTGCGAATCACCCGATCGGGTCACTGCCTGCACATTCTTCGCTACAACCGCAGCGGCACCGACAGCCGCTGCCGGCTCGGAAATGACCCGGCGCGGACGAAGAGCGAGGCGCCGGACCGACTCCGGCCCGACGCCTCCAAGTCTCACCGCCGTATGTCTGTCCACGGCGTCCTGCGTCAGTCCGCGGCGTCCTGTGCCTGTCGGCCGGGGACGAAGTGGCGGGCCCTTACGACGGCTGCCCGTGGTGGGCGCCGGGTCCGGGGCCATCGGTGTCGGGAGCGTCGCCGTTGCCCTCGGCCGGCTCGGAGACAATGACGTCGTCGTTCTCCACGGCGGCCGCGGCCGGCTCGAGGGCGTCGTCGGGCCGCGTCTGCGCTTCGCGCTCCGCGTCGGCGAGGCTCGTTGGAGCCGTCCAGTTGATGCGGGGCGGCTCCGCCAGCGGGCGGCCACCGAACTCCGCAAGCCACGCCGCCACCAGGGCCAGGTTCTCCCGCCACTGGTCCTCGGGGATCGGCGGAAGGATGTCGTCCCACAGCGCGAGGAAGGTGCCCTGGAGCTGGAGCCGGCCGTAGGGCCGAGCCAGGAACCAGACGTGCAGGTGGGCGGCGCCGTCGCCCCAGCGGTTCACGTGAACCCGGGCCACACCGTCGAGCGAGCGGATCGCGCGCTCCAGCCGGACCGTCATGACGCCGAGCTCGGCCGCGAGCATGTTCGGTAGGTCGCCCAGGTCGAGGTGCGAGCGGGACTCAAGGATCAGCACCGCGGGGAGGCCGGTCGGGCGGTCGAGGGCTCGGACGCGCCAGCGGTCGCTCACCCAGATGTACGCGTCATCCGGCGCCGCGCACGCCCGGCACTCGGCAGGGTTGTCGCCGTGGCGGGGTGGCTCGATCGGCACAGGGTCGAGGAGTCGCTTGACGCGGATGTCACCTTCGAACGGAAAGGTGGGCCAGTAGGTGAAGCTGGGAAGCTGCTGCGGCTCGGGCACGAAGCCGACCCTAGCCGACCGCGGCCTCGGTGTCCGCACCCTGTGGATAGACATGAAGTTATCCACAGGATCGCTATCCATCTGTGGATGAGCGCTTTGAATCGCAGGTGGGACGCGCGGCCTTCATCCACAGGCTCGCGAACTCGCTAGCGCTCGGTTTCACGTGAAACGGGCCAGCCTGTGGATAACCCCTGTGGATAAATTTCGCTCAGAGCCGTTCTCTCAAGATTCTTCCCCGCCCGGATTTTCGCCTCCGGCCGTTCCAATCGGCCATTTTCGGTGCCCGGCGGACCGTGAGGTACGCCCGAGTGCGGACTTCACATCGGCCGGTCCAGAGCTGACTCCGGCGGCAGCAACGGTCGCCCATCGCGGGGACCGGAGAGAGCGAGGGAGCCCGAAACGACGAAGGGCCGTCCCTGGCGGGGCGGCCCCTCGAGCGATGGATACTCGCGCCTACTCGCGCTGTGTCGCCGACTGCTCTTCCGGCACGCCGATGATCCCGACGATTCGCTCGAGGTCGTCGACAGTTGCGAACTCGATCGTGATGCGGCCCTTGCGTCGGCCGATGTCGACCTTGACGCGGGTGTCGAAGCGATCGGAGAGGCGGTCGGCGAGATCGGACAGCGCCGGCGCGTGAGGCTTGGCGCGGCGCTGGGCCGGTGCCGACTTCTTCGGCGCCTCGGACGCGGCCAGCTGCACGAGCTCCTCGGTCGCGCGCACCGACAGGCCCTCGGCGACGATCCGGGTCGCGAGCGACTCCTGCTCCTCGGAGTCCTCGAGCCCGAGCAGTGCACGGGCGTGCCCGGCCGAAAGGACGCCGGCCGCGACCCGGCGCTGGACCGGCGCGGGGAGGTTCAGGAGACGGATCGTGTTCGAGATCTGCGGCCGCGACCGCCCGATGCGCTTGGCGAGCTCCTCGTGGGTCGCGCCGAACTCCTCGAGCAGCTGCTGGTATGCGGCCGCCTCTTCCAGCGGGTTGAGGTTCGCCCGGTGGATGTTTTCCAGGAGCGCGTCCCGCAGCATCGCGTCGTCGCGCGTCTCGCGGACGATCGCCGGGATGGCCTCCTTGCCGAGCGCCTGGGCGGCCCGCCAGCGGCGCTCACCCATGACGAGTTCGTACTTCGCGTCGCCCACCGGCTCGCCCAGTTCGCGCACGACGATGGGCTGGAGGAAGCCGACCTCCTGGATCGAGGTCTTCAGCTCCTCGATCGCCTCGTCGTCGAACACCTGCCGCGGCTGCTTCGGGTTCGGCATGATCGCGGTGACCGGAATTTCGGCGAACCGGGCACCCGGCACCGGGGCAAGCGCCTCACCGGCCGGAGCGGGAGCCGCCGCGGCAGGCGTCTGCTCGGCGGACGAGGGTGCGCCGTTCGCGGCGGCCGGGGGAGTGGCGAGCGCGGTCGCAGTGCCGGTCGCGCCCTCGGCCGGCGCGGCGGCGGTCGGGATGAGAGCGCCGAGCCCTCGTCCGAGACCCCCACGTCGGTTCGACTTCATGCGACCCCTCCCACCTGCGCGCCCTGCGCACCACGCAGCGCGATCTCCTGCGCCGCCTCGAAATAGCTGACCGCACCCCGCGAGCCCGGGTCGTACGTCATGACCGACTGGCTGTAGCTCGGCGCCTCGGACACCCGCACGTTGCGGGGGATGACGGCGTTCAGGCACTTCTCGCCGAAGTGGTTACGCACGTCCTGCTCGACGAGGTCGGCCAGGCGAGTGCGCCGGTCGTACATCGTCAGGAGCACGGTCGTGATGTCGAGCTTCGGGTTGAGGTGCGACCGGACCAGCTCGATGTTGTTCGTGAGCGCCTGCACACCTTCGAGGGCGTAGTACTCGCACTGGATCGGGATGAGGACCTCTTCGGCCGCGACGAGCGCGTTGACCGTGAGAAGGCCGAGCGAGGGCGGGCAGTCGATGAAGATGTAGTCGTACGCGTCCCCGCCGGCCTCGATCGCGCGCTTCAGCCGCGATTCGCGGGCAACAACGGAGACGAGCTCGATCTCGGCCCCGGCGAGGTCGATCGTCGCCGGGACGGCCCACAGGTTCGGGATGCCCTCCACCTGCTGAGTCACCGCGTCGAGAGGGGCGCCGTCGATCAGGCAGTCGTACACGTCCGGCACCCCGGAATGGTGCGGCACGTTCAGGCCCGTGGAGGCGTTGCCCTGGGGGTCGAGGTCGATAACCAGCACCCGGTTGCCGTGCAGCGCCAAGGCCACCGCGATGTTCACCGCAGTGGTCGTCTTCCCGACGCCGCCCTTCTGATTGGCTACACACATCGTGCGGCGCCGTGGTGGGCGGGGCATGGTGATCTCCCCACTCGGGTTGAGAATCTCCACGGCGCGCTTTGCCTCCTGTGCCAGCGGTGGGTCTTCGGTTTCACGTGAAACGTACGCGTCAGTCATTGCGCCCTCGGAATCCGCGGTCACGGCGGACGGGTGTGGTCTTGGGGATGGCGTGTTCCGTCGTTCGGGCCGCGCCTCGGCCGGAGAAGCGTCGACCGCTGGTGACACGCCCCGGCCGTAAAGGGTACCGCCTGCGCCCCTGTCGTTAGGTCCGCTGGCATGAAACCCCACCGTGCTGCCGCGTGTCGGATCCGGTCGGCCGCTCTTCGGCGGGGTCGAAGCAGAACTCCGCGGGTGTACTGCCTGAGGCGGCGCAGGCACCACCGGCCCCAGAGCACCGGGCGGCGTCGCCGAGCCGGGCGGCGCACTATGAGGCATCGGCGATTGCGGGGCCGGAGCGGGGGGAGCGGGAGGCTCGAACCGCACTGGCTCCACGCCCCGCGACTCCCCGTTGTCGCCCCGAGGCTGCGGCACCGAGCGGCCGCTGGGCCGTACGCCCCAGCCCTCTATACCTGTTTCACGTGAAACCTGAGTGTCGGCGTCGCCGTAGCCCGGACCATCGTCGCTGTCGCGCACCATGTCAGCCCCGTCCCGCTCGGAAAGGTGTGCACCCTCGGCCACCTCCTCCGATCCCGGGTCGCCGACAGGTCGACCTGAGACGTTGGTACCCGCCGGCGTCCCACCGGGAACCAAGTCCGCCACGGCCCCGACGGAGTGGTGCTCGTCATCGGTCGCATTGGAAGAAGGTTCGCCGGAGACCGCCCTCGGGTCGGAGCGAACTCCCTCGGGAGTAGCCCTGGCGGTCTCGGTCCCGGCTTCAGAGGTCCCCGCTGGGGGCTCGTCATCCGGGTCCGCTCCGTCCAGGCCGGCTTCCTCGGGTGCCGCTCCGTCGGACAGAAAAGTGGCGCGGGGCCAGCCTACGGCGCTTCGCCGGGTGGAGCTACGACTGACCGGCGCGTCGTTGGGCTTCTCACCCCAGCTTGGCCGCCAATACACCAGAAATCCGTCAACTCGCCGCAGCAGCCCGCCGAGCCGCTGTATGGACGACTGCGGCCACCCAATCGCATCCCCGCCTGGGTGCATCTCCGTCGCCGCTGACTGAGGCGCCCAACCACCGCCACGAGCCGACCGCCCCTCCGCCGGCCGAGCCCCGGCCGACCGCGACTCGGCCGACCGAGCCTCCGTTGTGCGAGCCGGTCTCGTGTCAGCCGGCCGGGCCGACCGCCCCTGCGCCGGCCGGGCCGAGTCCGCCTCCGCCAACTGGGCCGACGCCACTTCCGTCGACTGGACCGACGCCGCTTCCGTTGTCCGCACCGGGGCCGGCCGGGCCTCCGTCGACTGAACCAACCGCTCCCGGCCGCTCCGCACCGACGGCGCGACGGCCGACGGGACCGATGCCTCCGCCGCCTGAGTCTCTGCCTGAGTCTCCGCCTGCGCCTGCGCCTCCTGAGTCTCCGCCGACCGCGACTCCGGTGCAGACATCCCCATCGGCCGCGTCTCCGTCTCACGCGACCCCGCCGACCGAGGCTCTGTGGACCGGGGCTCGGTGGACCGCATCCCCGCCGACCGCGGCTCTGTCGACCGCAGCTCTGTCGACCGCGTCCCCGCCGACCGCGTCCCCGCCGACCGCGGCTCTGTCGACCGCAGCTCCGGCGCCTGCGACTTTGCCGGCCGAGACTCGGCCGCTCGCGACTTCGGTGGTTGCGTCTGCGCCGACCGGGCTTCCTCTGATCGGGGTAGAGCCTTCGTCGACCGGGGCGCCGCGTCCGCCGCGTCTGGCGGCTGGGCCGGTGCGGCCTGACTGTCGCCGCCGGCCGGTGATGGTGTTACCGGTTCGCCCTGTGGTCCCTGATCGCCGATCGCCTTGCCGTCACCCATGAGTCCTCCGCGTTCCCCCGTTGGCCGGGGCCGCGGTACCGCCCCGGGTTATCGGCCGCGGCGCCCGCCGGTTCCGCGGGGCCGCTCGCCGCCGTGCTCGCGCCCGTCCCCGGCGTTCCGGTTTCGCGCGCCTTCCCGCCCGCCCGCGGCGCCGGACTTCGGCGCTCGGGCGGTTCCCGGCTCGCGCTCGCCCCCGGAACTCCGGTCGCGTGCGGTCTGCCGGTCCCGTCCGTCCCGGGAGCTCCCGGAGCGGGCGGCGTCGCGGGTACGCGCCCCACCGGACGTCCGGAGGTTCGCGGCCTCGCGCTCGCGCACGATGTCGACAACGGTGGTGGGCTCGGCGAGGATGGCGTCCCCGCACGTGCGCACCGACGGGGTCGCCGCACCGAGCCGAGTGAGCACGTCCGCGTGCTCGGCGATCTCGGCCGCCGCGGAGGCGCCCTTCATCGCGAGCATGCGGCCACCGATGGCGGTGAGGGGGAGACACCAGCCGGCGAGCCGGTCGAGCGGAGCGACGGCCCGGGCGGTGACGACGTCGGCGAGCGGGAGCTTCCCGACGCACTCCTCGGCCCGCGCGCGGACCACGGAGGTCCACTCGAGGCCGAGCGCCGTCACCGCTTCGGATAGGAATGCGGTACGTCGTGCGAGCGGCTCGACCAGGGTGACTGACAGGTCGGGACGAGCCACTGCCAGCACCATACCGGGCAGTCCGGCTCCAGACCCGACGTCGACCACCGAGGCACCCGACGGAATGAGATCTGCGACCACCGCGCAGTTCAAAAGGTGCCGTTCCCAGATCCGGGGAGCCTCGCGCGGCCCGATCAGCCCACGGACGACGCCGTCGGTCACGAGCAGTTCGGCGAACCGGATCGCGATGGGGAGCCGGTCCCCGAACACCTTCTCCGCCGCGGGGAGGATCTCACTGGGCACTGCACCGTCCATCCGTCAAGCAAACCACGCCTCGGCGGCCACCCCGCTGCCGCCACCCGGGAGGCGGGGGAGCGAGGAGGCCGCCGCACGTTTCACGTGAAACAGCCTCACCGGGCCGGCGGTCGATCAGCGGAGGGATTTGCGACAGATCCATGGAGCCGATCCACCGGCCTGCGAACGACGTCTGCGTAGGGCTCGGCCCGGAGGACTGCCCGGGTTGGTCGTAGCCCCGTTTCACGTGAAACGGCGATCGACTCAACTCCGGTCGAGGGCGCCGCGGGGGCACACCGGCGACGAAGCTCGACCGGGAAACGTTTAGGCGACGCGGCGCTCGGCCGCCTCGATGGCGTTCCGGAACAGCATCGCCACCGTCGTGGGGCCGACCCCGCCGACCCGTGGGGTGATCGCCCCAGCCACCTCGGCACACGACTCCGCCACGTCGGGCAGCAGCCGCCGCCCCTCGTATCGCACGCCGCCACCGATCACGACAGCCCCGGGCTTCACATGCTCGGGCTGGATGATTCCCGGCACGCCGGCCGCGGCGATGAGGATGTCGGCGCGGAGGGTGTACCGGGCCCAGTCCGGCACGCCGGTGTGGACGACCGTCACCGCGGCGTTGGCCGTCGGGCGCTTCTGGGCCAGGAGCATCGCCAGCGGGCGCCCGAGCGTTGCCCCGCGTCCGAGAATGACGACCTCGCGGCCGCTCACCTGAATCTCGTAATGGGCCAGGAGGGCTTCGATGCCGGCGGGGGTACACGGGAGCGGTCCCGGGATTCCGACGGCGAGGCGCCCGAGGTTCAGGGGGTGCATGCCGTCGACGTCCTTGTCCGGGTCGACCCGCATGAGAGCGGCGTCGTAGTCGAGGTGGGCCGGCGTCGGGTACTGGATCAGCAGCGCGTGCACATCCGGGTCGGCGTTGAACTCGTCGATCGCGGCGCGGAGGTCGGCCTGGGTCGAGTCGGCCGGCAGGTGCCGGTGCGGTGAGTCGAACCCGAGCTCCGCGGCCTGGCGCTGCTTGATCCGGATGTAGCCGGCGCTGGCGTCATCGTCGCCGACGAGGATCGTCGCCAGGGAGGGCGTGACACCTCGGGAGCGCAGCGCCTCCACCCGGGCCGTCACGTCGGCGAAGATGCGCTCGGCCACCGGCCCGCCGGGCAGCAGCCGGGCCGACCCGGTGCCCGACTCGGACGGGTTCGACGCTGCGGGGGAGGCGACGGAGGCGGGAGAGGTCGAGTTGGACATACGGCTCCTCGTACGCGTGGGAGCCCAGGCGGTCGACGTCCCACGACGAGGCTTCCCGATGGTTGCCCATCCTCAGTGCCGCCAGTCGCGTCCCTCCAAGTATGCCCTCCCCGAACAGACCGGCCGCAACGGGGACCAAGCGGACCACCCCTCAAAGCACCAGCGGATCGTGGCAACCACCCGCGCTCCCGCGCGAGGTGTCGACGGCGACGGCGACGTGACGGGCCGACGGCATGTGGTGGTCGTGGGCACCGCATCCAAATCATGCGTTCCCCTGCCGGACGCCGCCGGCACCCAGACAGGAGGGACCCGTACAACCAGACACGAGCGGTCTGGTGCTAAACGAAACCGCCCCGGCCGCGAGGGCCGGGGCGGTTCGACGAGCGGACTGAGTGAACGAGCGCTACGCGGTTGGGCGGACCACGATCCGGCGCGAGGGCTCGACGCCCTCGGACTCGCTCTCGACGCCGGGAAGGGCGTTGATGACGTCGTGGACGCACTTGCGCTCGAATGCGCTCATCGGCTCCAAGCGCACCGCCTCGCCGTACTCCTTGACCTTCTCTGCCGCGTTCTTCGCAATGGCGCCCAGCTCCTTGCGGCGCAGTGCGCGGTAGCCGCCCACGTCCAGCAGCAGCCGGCTCGGCGAGCCCGTCTGCCGGAACACGGCCAGCCGGCTCAGCTCCTGCAGCGCCTCCAGCGTCGCGCCCCGCTGCCCGACGAGGGCCTGCAGCCGCTTTCCGGAGCCGTCCCCGCCCTCGACGACCTCGACGACCGGGCGGCCGCTGACGACCAGCTCGTCGATGTCGCCGTCGTAGTCGAGGATGTCGAGCAGGCCCTCCATGTAGTCGGCCGCGATCTCACTCTCGCGGAACAGGTCCGTACTCGAGCGGGTCGAGGCACTGCCGTTCGCGGCGCCCTCCGGGGAGCCCTCCGCGGACTCCTCGGCATCTTCCGCGTCCTCGTCGTCGTCCTCGTCATCGAGGTCGTTCTCGAGGTCGGCGTCCTTGGGCTCCGCATCCGCCGGGGCGGAGGCCGAGGCCGAAGCCGGGCCCGAGGATGGCGAGGAAGCAGACTGCTGGTCCAGGGCCTCGGCGCCGAGATCACTGGTGGTGTCGGTCACGAAAACTCATCTCCGCTTGTTTGGGGCGCCGAGGCGCCGTCACAGGTCGTCGGTGAGGGGTGGGTTGCTACAGGGAGCGCCACGCGCCGGGCCGATTGAGGGGTGGCCCGGCGCTGTCGCATCAACCCGACTGCCGCTTCGCGGCGCCACCCTTCTTCGGGTTGATCGGCTTGGCGCCCGGCTTCGGTGCGCGGGACGGGCCGGCCGGCTCCGGAGCGGCGCCGTTCGCCTTGGCGCCGTTGGCTTTGACGCCGGTCGCCTTCACGGGGCCGCCCTTGCCGTTGGTCCGCTGCTGGGCGGCGGCCTGCTCGCGAGCCTTGCTGAACAGCGCGCCGAAGCCGCTGGGCTGCTTGGCGTCGGCGGTCTGCTTGCCTCCGGCCTTGAACGGCGTGGTGGTGGTGTTCGCGTTCGCCGGCGGCGGGTACTTGTGCAGGACCCAGTACTGCTGGCCGAGCGTGATGGCGTTGTTGGTGACCCAGTAGATGATGACGCCGATAGGGAAGTACCAGCCCGAGGTCAGCGTGAAGAACGGGATGCCGTAGAGCATGAACTTCTGGATCATGCGCTGCTGCGGGTCGGAGTTCCAGCCCGTCTTCTTGATCATCTGGCGCTGGGTCAGGTAGGTCGTTGTGATCATCAGCGCGACCAGGATGGCGGCGACAATCTTGACCGCGGTCGAGCTCGCGTCGATCTTCAGCAGGTCGGCCGCGCTGCTGCTGAACTTGGCGACGATCGGGGCGTCGAAGAGGCGAGCGTCGACGGCGCTCTCGAACTCCTTGACCGTCCAGCCGTAGAGCGTCTGCTGGTGCTCGGACTGGCCGGGGCGGAGGTGGCGCAGCACGTGCAGGAGGCCGATGAAGACCGGGATCTGGAGGAACATCGGAAGGCAGCCCATGAGCGGGTTGACCTTCTCCTCCTGGTACAGCTTCATGACCTCCTTCTGGAGGGTCTCCCGGTCGCCCTTGTGCTTCTCCTGCAGCTCCTTCATCTTCGGCTGGATCGCCTGCATGGCGCGCTGCGACTTGATCTGCTTGACGAAGATCGGGAAGAGCACGACCCGGACGGTGATCACGAGGAAGACAATCGCGAGCACCCACTGCCAGTTGGTGCTCAGCACCCGGTGGTCCGGCAGGATCGAATCCCAGACGGTGTGCCAGAACAGCATCACCTTCGAGATCAGCCAGTAGATCCCGGCCATGAGCTTGCTAATCACGACACCGCTCCAGTCACGTTGACTCGGGCTCGGGCGAGTGTCCCCGGCGCGGAGGCACCGGGTCGAACCCACCGGGGTGGAATGGGTGGCAGCGCAGCAGCCGCCAGATCGCGAGACCGATTCCCTTGATCGCGCCGTGCGTGCCGACCGCCTCCAGGGCATAAGCGCTGCACGACGGGTAGAACCGACAACGCGCCGGCAGCGCCGGGCTTATCCAACGACGGTACGCGACGATGGGAGCTGCCACGATCCGGGCTCCGGCGTTCATCGACGGACACCTCGGCTCTTCGGTCGGCGCGCGGCCTCAAGCGCCGAGTCAAGATCTTCTTCTAGGCTCTGGTACGTCCGGCCGGCCGCCTCCGGTAACGCCCGCACCACGATCATGGAGCCCGGCGGCAGGCCGGCCAGGCGCGGCCGGACCAGGTGCCGCAGGCGGCGCTTCACGGTGTTGCGCACGACGGCGTTGCCCACGGCCTTGGAAACCACAAAACCGGCGCGGGCCGGCGAATCATCCGAAACCGGCTGATCAGGTGCAAACACAGCAACCCCGGGCCGCGAAGGCCCGGGGTTGAGGAAATGTACGACCACGGCCCCCCGGCCGGCCCGGCGGCCGTTGCGAATGGTGGCGGCGAAATCTTCCCGCCGCCGCAGTCGCTGAGCGGCCGCCAGCACGCTGCCTCCCGGAGGGCCCGGTTGTCGATGGCTCAGGCCGAAAGGGTTCCGCGCCCCTTGGCGCGACGCGCCGAGAGGATCGCACGGCCGGCGCGGGTGCGCATGCGCAGCCGGAAGCCGTGGGTCTTCGCGCGCCGGCGGTTGTTCGGCTGGAAGGTGCGCTTGCTCACGTCGGGGCTCCGTCTTCGTGATCGTGAGTGGGACGCAGCCGAACAGTGAACGCGCTGGACCCACAGAACAAGGTGGATTGGAGTTTACCAGGACACGGTGCTCCAACCGAAACAGGGTACGCGCCGCCTCACTGACCGTCAACGATCGCCGCACGGTGGCGCCACAGGCCCGTCCACCCACATCCCAGACCGCGGCTGTGAACAAAGAAACCCCAGGTCGGAGCCGTAATCCACAGGTTAGTTGTGGACAACGGTTGAGTGTCTGTGGACAACGCTGTTAACGTGCCCGGTTGCCGGTCGACACCGCGACGGCCGGCGACGGGGAACAACTGGACTTTCCGGAAGTAACGGACGCTGCTGCGTGGGGGTCAGACCGCGTCCGACCTGCATCACCTCTGTGTACGCGCTGATCACCGCACGGTCAGCACGGGATGAGAGGGAATCAGGACGATCCGTTCATGGGACATGACTCGTTGATACACAGGTTGTGGAAAACCTGTGGACAATGGGGACCCGGGCGGCGGGAAGAAACCGGCACCGTCCACTCGCGGTGGGGGCCGCGAATCATGATGGGGGTGCGCGAACG